>NZ_CP022736.1 GCF_002257565.1 Herbaspirillum sp. meg3
ACGCGGTCACCGCGCAACAGCGCGTCACGTGCGATTAGTGCGCCGAAGCCGCGCGACGCGCCGGTGATGAGCCAGACTTTGGAAGTTGCGGATGCTTGTGTCATGGTGATGCTCCTTGAGTATGTCGTCGATGAGAGTGAACTGCACGCTGCACACTGTTCTGTGGCGGTGTGCGCAGTTGGCAGAACGAAGTGTAGGCAAGCGCGCGCTGTTACACTAGACGACATAAAGGTGTTTGATTTTCAACCAATGGTTGTAAATCAAGCCTGTGCAAAAGACACCGGTATCGCCATGTCGGGTGAGCACCTTCACATGTTCCGCGCATTTCGCACATTCCGCACATCCTGATAAAAGACAAGGAGTCGTCAGCCATGGACAAGGCAAGAGTCGTCACGATTTTTCTGAGCGTCGTACGCGCCGGCAGTTTCAGCCAGGCAGCGGTGGAAAGCGGCATGACGCCGCAGGCGGTCAGCAAGGCAGTGCGCCAGCTGGAGGAGCATCTGGGCGTGCGGCTGTTTCATCGCACCACGCGCAAACTGAGCCTGACTGAAGAAGGTGCGCGTCTGTCCGAGTTGGCCGACCCGGGTTTGCGCTTGCTCGATGAAGCGCTGGATCAGGTGCAGAACAGCCGGCGTGACGCCGAGGGCATCATCCGCGTGAGTGCGCCGACGTCGGTCGGCAATTTATTGCTGATGCCGCTGGTACAGAAATTTCAGGAACGCTATCCGAACATCCATTTCGATTTTCTACTCGACGATCGCTTCACCGATCTGGTGGCCGAGCGCGTCGATATCGGTTTTCGCACCGGCAAGGAGCCCCAGCGCAATCTGGTCGCGCGCCGCCTCGGCGACATCATCCTGCAAATCTATGCGGCGCCTTCGTATCTGGAAAAATATGGCAAGCCGAAAAATCTGGCCGAGCTGCGCAAGCACCGCTGTACCGGTTTTCGTCATCCCAACAACGGCAGGCTGTCGCCGTGGATGCTGACGGTGGATGGTGCGACGGTCTATCAGGAGATGCCGGCGGTGGTGAGCTTCAATACCATGGAGTCGGAAGTCGCCGCAGTGCAGGCCGGTGTCGGTATCGGGCAACTGGTTGTGTACTCTGCGCGCGAACTGGTGGCAGCCGGCAAACTGGTGCCGATTCTGCCGCGCTTGAACAGCGTGTACGGCGGCATGTACATGTACTATCCGCAGCGCACGCAGATGCCGCAGCGTGTACGGCACTTCATCGACTTCATCATTGAGGAACTGCGGGACACGCCTATTTGACGACCGGCAGCGAAGTTGATGCAGACTGATCCAATTGGCCCATCTGTTTCGGCACGCAGCGGAAATTCAGCTCTACCTGGATAGGTTTCCAGCCGCGTGTCTGCTGGCGCAACTGCATGTCGCCATCCTGGGCGGCGCACCAGGAGAGCGCTTTTTCATGGCTGGCTGCAGTCAGCGCCGGCATCGACATGGTGTAGCTGATGCCGGTGGCGGTGAGATTGTAGGAGCCGTCGTCACCTTCGGAAATCACCTGACTGTAATTGGCGCAGGCGTTGAGCGAACAGGCCGCGGCAGCGATGAGCAAGGCGCGTGCGCCGGTCTTTGCGGCCGCAGAAATCGTTGGTGTGCGCATGATGGTTCCCCCTGATTAGTCACACAATCAGTGTAGAACCGGGCGAAAAACTATTACACCATCCTGATCAAACTTTACCTGTGTTTGAAATTATCAAGAGAGATGACTCGTCATTTGTCGAGTTCTCGCATGCCGACGCAACAGTGACAACCGTTGCATCGGGTAATTTACTCAGTCGATATCGAACTGTACGCCCTGCGCCAGCGGCAGCACACGGCTGTAGTTGATGGTATTGGTGGCGCGGCGCATGTAATTCTTCCACGCGTCCGAACCTGATTCGCGGCCGCCGCCTGTCTCTTTCTCGCCACCGAAAGCGCCGCCGATTTCTGCGCCGCTGGTGCCGATGTTGACGTTGGCCAGGCCGCAGTCGCTGCCCTGGGCCGACATGAACAACTCACTCTCGCGCATGTCGTTGGTGAAGATGGCCGACGACAAACCTTGCGGTACGGCGTTGTTCATCGCGATGGCGTCGTCGAAGTTGTCATAGGCAACGGCGTACAGGATGGGGGCGAAGGTTTCCCGATGCATCACGGCGCTTTGGCGTGGCATGCGCACCAGCGCGGGTTTGACGTAGTAAGCTTTGTCGCCGCCGAAAGCAGTAACACGCTCACCGCCGCTAAGTGCGCCGCCTTCTTTCTGTGCCTGTGCCAGCGCTTGCTGCATATTGTCGTAAGCGCCGCCGTCAATCAGCGGCCCGACCAGCGTCTCCGCCAGCAAAGGATCGCCGACGGCAATGCCTGCATAGATGCGTTCGATGTCGCCGCACAGTTTGTCGTACAGGCTGCGATGGATGAAGATGCGGCGCAGGCTGGTGCAGCGCTGACCCGCCGTGCCCACGGCGGAGAATACGATGGCGCGCAACGCCAGGTTCAGATCTGCACTCGGGGCGACGATCATGGCGTTGTTGCCGCCCAGTTCCAGCAGGCTGCGTCCCAGGCGCTGCGCTACCGTGACGGCGACCTTGCGTCCCATGGCGACGCTGCCGGTGGCGCTCACCAAAGCGACATCGGGCGAAGCGGAGATCGCTGCGCCGACAGCCGCGCCGCCTATAAGTAGCGCACACAATTGCGGCGGCACGGTGCCGGGACGTTGTTTTTCCATGCGTGCAATGGCTTGCTGCATGAGGGCTTGTACCGCCAGTGCCGTGACCGGCGTTTTTTCGGATGGCTTCCACACTACGCTGTTGCCGCACACCAGCGCCAGTGCTGCGTTCCACGCCCATACCGCCACCGGAAAGTTGAACGCCGTGATGACGCCGCAGACGCCCAATGGATGCCAGGTTTCCATCATGCGATGGCCAGGACGCTCGGACGCGATGGTCAGGCCGTGCAACTGGCGCGACAGGCCGACGGCGAAGTCGCAGATGTCGATCATCTCTTGCACTTCGCCGATGCCTTCCGAACGGATCTTGCCGGCTTCCAGCGACACCAGCATGCCCAATGCTTCACGCTTCTCGCGCAGGACTTCGCCAAGCAGGCGCACCAATTCGCCGCGTGCCGGTGCGGGCACGGTACGCCAGCTCAATGCTGCTTCGCGTGTGGCGGCGATGGTTTGCTGCACTTCGGCGTCGCTGTGATTGCGCAGCAGTGCCAGCGTAGCGCCGTCGCGTGGCGAACGGCTGTGCAGGTCGCGACCCGATTGGGTGGAAAGGTCGAGGCCGAGTTCGGCGTAGAGGCTGGCGATATCCATGGTGAATCCGTTTCCAGACGAGTGTGGTCAACATTCAGCGGCGGAAGCGCCGGCTGTCATTTTGAAAATCCCCTGCGCGTTGCCGCTGTCAAAGGTCAGATCCAGTTTTTCCTGATGTGTTTTTTCGTCGACGAAGTGATCGCGCGAAATGAATTCGTAAAACGATCCCGGCACCTTGCGCGCTACCGGCCGGCCGTGTTCGTCGGCCATTTCACGCACGACGGTGGTGGCGCGGAAGGCGGTCTGGCGCACGCGGCCATTGCGCGAGACTTCGATCTTGTCTTTCATCGGGCGGCCGAGGTCGCGCTGCAACTGCGCCAGGCTCTCGACATCGGCGACGCGGTCGGTGGCGTGGTTGAAAACATTTCCTTCGGTCGCGATCCAGGCCATTTCCGAGGATTCTTGCAGCAGGCTCTCGTAGTCGGCCAATGTCGGCAGTGCATGCTGGCGTTCGAAGCATCCCAGCAGTACCGGCAGCAACGCCGCCGCATCGTCGGAAGCCAGCGTCTTGTGTTGCGTCAGGTGATCCAGCGATGCCTTGCTGCGTGCGTCGAGCGGATCAACCGAGGTCGACAGCACGCGCGCCACGACGCGCTGGAAGTTTTCCGAGAAGCGCTCCGGATGCAACTCACTGAGGAAAAATTGTGCAATCCCTTCGGCGTCATCAGCATGCGCGTAGACGCGTCCGGTCATCTTGATGCGGTCCAGCGGATACAGGCCGGCCAGCTCGTAACCGAGCGGCAGAAAGATGCGGGTGAACGCCGCTTCGCCTGCCGGCAGGGCGCCGGTTTGCGTGCCCAGTACGGTACGCAACGCGCCATGGTCAAAACAGATCTTGCGGCCGTCGCGCACCGCGTCGCCGACATAGGCCGCACCTTCCGGCACCTCGCGCAGCAGTTTGTCGAACAGCAGCATGTTGAGCGCCTGCGCCAATTCCAGACGCGTCACGGTCGGCCCGGTGGGGTGCAGCGTGCCGGCCGGGATATCCAGCATTTGAAACAGGCGCGCCGTGGTTTCGGCGCCGCTGGTCTGTTCCAGCAAGATGTTCAGATTGGTGCTCATGGCTTTCTCCGGGATGGCTCAGATGGGTCAAAATGGATCAGACCATCAGACAGCCAGTACAGCCAGCGCCGCCTTGATGGTTTCCTTCACCGGATAGTTTGACACGTCTTGCGTCCGTTGTTGCGAAGCGGTGCGCGTGCCGCCGCCTTGTCCACCATAAGCATGCCCGTAACGATTGGCGAGGAAGTCCGGCAACGCAATCTGTTCCTGCCGGATAAAACCACGTGCAGGCAATTTTCCTTCACGAAACAAGTCCAGCGCGGCGCAGATACCGGCCGCGGTGGTGATCTGAATTGCACTCTCATGCACGCCGTCGGTGCTGGTCTGCGCGAAGATCTTGCGGCTGAAGACTTCCTGCACATATTGGCCGCGCCGCATGCCGCTGACCGTCACGAACACCAGCACTACGTCTTGCATGGTCGACGGCACCGACTTGCGCAGTATGCTCTTGAGTTGTTCCTGATCATCGCGCAGGCGCAATTCTTCCAGCAGGAATTTCACCAGATTGCGATGGCCGGGATAGCGCACCGATTTGTAGTCCAGATTACGTACTTTGCCGGCGAGCGTGTTGCACAGCGTGCCGAGTCCGCCCGAGGTGTTGAAGGCTTCGTACTCGACGCCGTCCAGCGAAAAGTGTTCCAATCCTTCCAGCGGCTGGATGTCTTGCATCTTGCCGTCGCGGATGGCTTCACAGGGATGGCAGTACTCGTTGACGAGACCGTCGACGCTCCAGGTCAGGTTGTATTTCAACTCGTTTGTCGGAAATTCAGGCAGCGCGCCGACGCGCATCTTGACCTCGTGAATCTCGTCAAAGTCGCGGGCCAGATGATGTGCCGCGATGCCGATAAAGCCCGGCGCCAATCCGCATTGCGGCATGAAGGCGGTGTCAGCGCCGGCGGCCAGTTTGGCAATGGCCTTGGTGGCGCGCACGTCTTCGGTCAGGTCAAAATAATGCACGCCACTCAGCTTGGCCGCCTTCGCAACAGCGGTGGCCATGTGATACGGGAGTGCGTTGAGGCAGGCGTCGTTTCCCGAGAGCAGAGCGCACAAGGCATCATGATCGTTGAAGTCGATCAGCGCGGTGCGCACGCCGAGCGCTTCCATCGTAGCCAGTGCCTTGGCGTCGCGGTCGGCGGCAATGACCTCGTAGTCGCCGCTGCCATGGAGGTGCAGCAAGCGGGCGATGGCGTAGCCGATGTGGCCGGTGCCGAGCAGGACGATTTTCATGGTGATGCTCCCTGAAGTGAATGGATGTGATGAGGATGTGGTGGCGTTTGCATCCATTGTAGGAAACGATCAAACCGATAAAAAGACCAAGATTGATGCGTATATGACGATAATTTGGTAAGTTTGTAGTAATCAATAATCAAAATTGACCGATATGCTGAAAAAACATCCGTGCTTCGGGCCGCGGACGTCGTTCTCAAAGAGCGGGAATGTGCAATAAGCTGAACATCGCATACCGCTTAGTATTAAAATTGCCGGATGCCCCGGGCCAGAAGTCCGGGCGCTGCAACTGCCAACCAGTAAAGCAAACGGCCATCACCGTGCCACTTAAATCATCAGGGAGAGAAGCAATGCAAAATCGTCGCCGTTTCATCACCAACGTGGCAGGCCTCGCCGCCGCCAGCTATCTGCCCGGCGCCTTCGCGCAAAGCGCACCAGCCGGCGAAAGCACCTTCGCCCGCATCAAGCGGACCAAAGTGCTGCGTATTGGTGGTGTACGCGGTCAGGCTCCTTACTACAACAAGGATCTGGCCAGCGGCGAATGGGTCGGCTTCATGGTCGACTTCGCCAAGAGCCTGGCCTCCAGCTTGAACGTCAAGCTGGAAGTGCTGGAAACCACCTGGGGCAATTCGGTGCTGGATCTGCAGACCCGCAAGATCGACGTCTTCTTCGGCCTCAACCCGACACCGGCACGCCGTGAAACCGTCGGTTTCTCCGAGCCGTTGTTCAACAACGCGTTCACCATCGTTTCCAAAAAAGGTTTCACACCGAAGACCTGGGAAGAGCTCAACAAGCCTGAAGTCAAGATCGGCGTCGACATCGGTTCGTCGCATGACGCCATGATTACCCGCGTCTGCCCGAAAGCCACCATCGTCCGTCTGGAAAAAGCCGACGACGCCACCCTGGCCCTGCAAACCGGCCGCGTTGACGTGCAAGTGCTGGTCTGGCTGCTGGCGTTGAATGTGCTCAAGAAGAACCCAAGCCTGGGCACCATGATCGTGCCGATGCCGCTGGAAGCGACATCGACCAACGTCGGTGTGCCGAAAGAAGACGACAAGGCCTGGCTGGAATACATCAACAAGTGGATCGTGCAAGAACGCGCAGCCGGCAAGATCAAGGCAACCGTGCTGGAAAACCTGCAGAAGCTGTCGGGTGTGCGTCCTGAAGACGTACCGCCGCAAATTCCGCTGTAAGGTTTGTTGCAGCTTCTGCTGCAAATGGAGTGAAAAAAGGCGCCGATACGGGCGCCTTTTCTTTGGTCTCTGTCAGGCCTACTGATACGACATTGTAAAAGTTGCCACGCCCATGGCGGTGCCGGGGGTGACGGTGGCTGCGGTCTGAATATAGCGTGCGCTTAGCGCGATATTGACATCGTCGTCGTCGTCCACAGTAACGACTGAAAACTGATTGATGTTGCCGACGGTGGAGGAATCGGGGCCGAATGTCAGCGGTGTCGTCGTTGAGCGGCTGGGCAGGAAGACCTGTATCCCCAGGCCGGCAGCAGTGGAGTTTGCGCTCAAGCCCAGGGTGTTGCTGGTGTTTCCCGGCTTTTGCCGATCGGTCAGTGTCATGTAGACCTTGGCGGCTACGCCGCCGCAATTGAGGCCGATGTTGAACGGTACCATCGTGGTGGCGGAACCCACGCCGGTGAACGTTTTCTGTGGCAAGCCATTGGGGCCGGTCAGGCTCACGCTGACGCTGGGTGTCGTGACAACGCAGGTCGATGGCTGTAGATTGCCGGTGAGACTGATATTGCCATCAGTGGCAAAGCTCACGATGGGAGTCAGGGCCGCGATTGCCAGAACGATGTAATTCTTCATAGTTCTCGTTTTATTGATAAGTAAATGTCGCCACGGCGTTGCCGACAACACTGCCGGAGGACGTGGTTCTGCCAGTTCCGATCATCTGTGCAAAAAATTGGACGTCGATAACCTTGCTTGAACCGGCGGAAATATTTGTGGGCGTAGCGGTGTTCCAGCAAATATTGGCGCCTTCGCGCATGAATCGTATGCCCGCATTTCTTGCAGTACCGGTCCCAGCATTTCGCATCGTTCCATCACAGGCATTGCCGACGACGGCTCCGCTTAGAGGGCTCATTTGGTAAGAAAGATTTTGTGGTGGTTTATCACAGACCAGTCGCAAATTGACGAGTTTGGGCGACGACGGTTGACCATTGGTGAGGTTACGTGGCTGAGCGGTGCCAAGATTGACGGTCACGGGGGCAATGGTGCATGTTGTGGTGCCTACCATTCCTGTCATATTGATTCCGCCGACGATCGTCCCTGTTGTTGCGCCGAAGGCGTAGTAGCTCACATTGATAACTTTTCCCGATAACGCGCCCGGAGAAATATTCCCGGTTTTGATCAGGTCCGCCTGGATATTGAGAACACAGGTTCCCGGCAACGTGCAACGCCCTGATGGCAAGACGTAACAAGGGTCATTCACAAGCGGCGTACTCCAGCAAAAACTGTTCTTGCCGATGGTTTCGCTGATAGGAGAATTTGTTAAGACTTCTTTGAAGGTAATGCCTACGCCCCCAATGTTGGTGGGAAATACTTTTGAAAAATTACCGGCAGGGACTCCATTACCGACCGGCAGTGTCTGAAATGACCAGTTGTTGTACACGGTAGGCCATGAGGGGGCGTTGGCACCTTTGTCAGAGCATGTATAAGTGATTGCCACAGTGGTGGTGGCAAAGCTACTGCCGATACTGGCACTCCCTGCGTTTGCATTGCCAAAAGCAAAGGTCGCATTCGTCCCGGTGCAATTTGCATAACTTACGTACGGCAAGCTGCAGAGGACTAAGAGGAAGAGTGCGCGAATAAGTATTTTCATCATTTCTTGTACCGAATACAAAGGCCGAGTCACCAGCGACGTGTTCCAATTGACGGGGGCGCAGCAAAGACGATGAATAGTCTCCTTTGAGGCCCCTTCGTTGATATAGGAAAATTCTCATAATGGGTTTGGCCGACCCATCTTTGTGGCCATTCCTTGAGAATGGAAAATACCGGCGACGAGGCTGTGAAACCGACAAAATCCCACGGCTTCAGAAAAAGATGTCGCCATAGAATCTGAGAGCGGGAAGGTACAAAGTCTGCGGCATGAAAAAGGGCTTGTCGTCGACAAGCCCTTTTTGCATTCTCTATTTTTACATCGCTTGCAAACCTGATCGACACGGATACTCAGCTTGGTCAGCGCAGCCCTTAGCGATCGATCTTGCGCGACAGCACAATGGAGGTGGTGGTCTTGATCACGCCGTCGATTTCGCCGATTTCATCCAGCAGTTTGTCGAGCTGTTCCGCCGAACCGGCGCGCAGCCAAGCGACGTAGTCGAACTCGCCGCTGACGGAGCAGAGCTGTTCGATTTCGGGGATGCGCTTGAAGCGCTTGAGGACGTCACGCGCGGTCTTGGCTTCGACCGTGATGCCGACGTAGGCGAGCAGGCCGGTATCCAACACTTCCTGGCCGAGCTTGACGGTATAGCCGACGATGACGCCGTTCTTTTCCAGCCGCGCCAGCCGCGCGACGACTGTCGTGCGCGCCACGCCCAGTTTGCGCGCCAGGTTGGCGACGCTCTCCCGCGCCGATTGCTGCAACAGCGAGATCAGCTTGCGGTCGGTGTCGTCGAGCAGATCGAGGCGGGCGGTCATGGGATGCCGTTGTCTTGGAGATTAGCCGCGATCAGCCATTGAAGCGCGTGAGGAAGGATTGCGTCGCCGCTTGCTGCGGATTGTCGATGACCTGTGATGGCGGGCCGGCTTCCACCACGACGCCGTCGCGCATGAAGATGACCTGATCGGCGACTTCGCGGGCGAAGGCGATTTCATGCGTGACCAGGATCATGGTCATGCCGTCGGCCGCCAGCGAGCGGATCACATTGAGCACTTCGCCCACCAGTTCCGGATCGAGCGCTGAAGTAGCTTCGTCGAACAGCATCACGCTCGGACGCATTGCCAGCGCGCGGGCGATCGCCACGCGCTGCTTCTGGCCGCCGGACAGACGCTGCGGATAGATATCGGCGCGGTCGGACAGGCCCACTTTCTGCAGCAGTTCCAGGGCGTAAGCACGTGCTTCCGCCTTGGGTTTGCGCAGCACGGTGAGCATGCCTTCCATGACGTTCTCCAGCGCGGTCATGTGCGGGAACAGGTTGAAATGCTGGAACACCATGCCGGTGTTGGTGCGGAACTTGGCCAGTTCGCGATCCTTCAGTGGTTTTGATGCTTTGGAGCCGAAGCTGAAATCCTGCGCACCGACGCGGATGCTGCCTTGCTCGGGTACGGTCAGCAGGTTGATACAGCGCAGCAGCGTCGACTTGCCGGAACCGGACGGGCCGATCATGGCGACCACGCTGCCCTTGTTGACCTGCAGGGAAATATCCTTGAGCACGACGTGCTCGCCGAAGGCCTTCTTCAGATTCTTGATTTCAATCATGACTTCATTCGTAGCGTGACTCATGTTCTCATACTCCCTGTTGCGCGTTCAGGCGGTTTTCCAGGCGCTTTGCCCAGATCGTCGCAGGCAGCAGGATCAGGAAGTAAATCACCGCAACCATGGTGTAGATTTCCAGCGGGCGATAGGTTTCGTGCGCGATGATCTGGCCTTGATACAACAGATCAGGCACCGCCAGCACCGACAGCAGCGAGGTGTTCTTCAACTGCATGATCGATTGGCTGACCAGCGGCGGTGTCATGCGCTTGAAAGCCTGCGGCAGGATCACGCGGCGCATCAGCTGGAAGCGGGTCATGCCCAGTGCGCAACCGGCTTCGCTCTGGCCGATGTCGATCGAGACGATGCCGCCGCGGATGATTTCCGAATAGAAGGCGCCGCCATACAAGGCCAGCGCCAGCAAGGCCGAGGTACCGGCGGACATCTCAATGCCGACCAGCACCGGCAGGGCGTAGTAGAACCACACCAGTTGCACCAGCACCGGCGTACAGCGGAATACTTCGACGTAAGCGCGCAGCGGGCCGGAGATGAACGGGTTGGTCGACAGGCGGCCGAGGCCGACCAGCAGGCCCAGCAGCAAACCCAGCAAAACGCAGGCGATGGTGTAAGCCAGCGTATAGCCGAAGCCCACCGCAATCACATTGCGGAATTGCCACAGCGCGGCGAAGTCCCATTGATACATCGTGTTTCCTTTTTACTCTTTGGTGTCGTGACCTGCGCAATACCGCCCTGCACGGTCAGCCCTTACGGCTGCGTCGAGGCAATGTTTACGGAAGTCTGTGTATGTGTCTGAATTCTTGTATGCCTCAATATCTGCCGTGAGGGCAGCATGAAGTGTGCCAATAGCGTCCCAGCAGCGTACCGGTTGAAGCGAAATGGACGGTAGGTCTGACCAATTTCCCCTCCCCGAAAACCCCGCAATTGTAATGGAGAATACCCTCGGGGATGTAATAGAACCTGTTGTGCAGCGCTTCTGGAGCGCTCTTGCGGCGGGTTTTTGACAGCCGCCTGACAGGGTTTGCGGCTTATTGGTTAAAATAGCGCCACTGTTTTCCCTCCGGCTTTGGTCCGCCTTCCACCTGCTTTTTTTCAGTTTTCTCCTCGACAATGACTCCATCCCAGACTGTACAGCGCGTGATCCTGATTACCGGCGCCGCCCGCGGCATCGGCGCAGCCACCGCAAAAGCGGCTGCCGCAACCGATATGGGCATGGTGCTGCACGCACGCAGCGATTCGCCGGAGTTGCAGCAGACCGTTGCGGCCTGCCGCGAGCGCGGTGCACATTGCGTGACGGCTTTCGGCGACATGGCCGACGTGAGTACCGCCGCCGCCTTGCGCGACGTGGCGCTCAATACTTACGGTCGCCTGGACGCGCTGGTCGCCAACGCCGGCTTTGCCGACCGCAAGCGCATCGGCGAGCTGACGACGCAGGATTGGTCGCGTTCCATCGACGCCTTGCTGGGGGGATTCTTCCAGCTGGTCACGGCATGCAAAGATGTTTTGCAAGCGTCGCCCGCTGGTCGCGTGGTCGCGGTGAGTTCATTTGTTGCGCACGTCTACCGACTGGGTGAGTCCGGGTTTCCGGCATCAGCCGCAGCCAAGGCCGGCATTGAAGCGCTGGTGAAATCGCTGGCGGTGCAACTGGCGGCGTCCGGCGTTACCGTCAACGCGGTTGCGCCCGGCTACGTCCAGAAGTCCGACCCCAACAAATCCGCCATCGACCCCGCCGCCTGGGCCGCCGCGCTGGAACGCATCCCCATGCAGCGCCTTGGCCAGCCGGAAGAAATCGCCAACGTCATCGCCTTTTTGCTGAGTCCCGCCGCGTCCTATGTGACCGGGCAGGTATGGCATATCGATGGTGGCTTAACTTTATAAACAATTCATCAGCTGCAATCAGCGGCACTTAGCAATCATGCACATCATCGTCCTTGGCGCCGGCATCGTCGGCGTAACCACCGCCTATTTCCTGCACGAAAAGGGCTACACCGTCACCGTGGTCGATCGCCAGTCCGACGTCGCTGCCGAGACCAGCATCGGCAACGCCGGTCACGTCTGCCCGTCCTACGCCACGCCATGGGCTGCGCCGGGCATGAAGGGCAAGTCGCTCAAGTGGTCGGTGCAAAGCTGGCTGGGCATGGAAGCGGCGCTGCGTTTCACACCGCGTCTGGATCCGCACCAATGGCGCTGGCTGAGTCAGTTCCTGTCCCAATGCAACGCCGAACGCTATGCCGTCAACAAGGCACGCATGGGCCGGCTGGCGCGTTACAGCCACACGCAGTTGAAGGCGATCCGCGAGCGTCTCGACATTCAGTACGAACAAACCACAGTCGGCAACCTGCAACTGTTCCGCACACAAGAAGGCATGGACAACGCCGGCCTCGCCGCCAAAGTGCTGGCCGAAGCAGGCGTCGCCTATGAGTTGCTGGATGGAGATGGTTGCGTCGCCTTCGATCCCGCCCTGCGCGATGCACGCGACCAACTGGTCGGCGGCATGCTGTTGCCGCAGGATGAAACCGGCAATTGCCCCTTGTTCGCGCGTGCACTGGCAGACTGGCTGAAATCGCAAGGTGTGAATTTTGTCCTCGGCACCGCCGTGCAGCAGATTGAATTTGCCGGCGGCGCCGTCACCGGCTTGCGTACTGCGGCTGGCGTGCTCAAGGCCGACGCCTATGTCGTTGCCTGCGCCAGTGCATCGGTGGCGCTGGTCAAACCATTGGGTTTGCAATTGCCGGTCTATCCGGTCAAGGGCTACGCCATTACCGTGCCGGTCAGCGATCCCGATGCCGCGCCCAAGAGTGGTGTGATGGATGAGTATTACAAAGTGGCGATCACGCGCATGGGCTCCAACATCCGCGCCGCTGGTACGGCTGAGATCGGTAGTTGGGACACCAAGGTGACGCCGCGCGATTGCGCCACCGCGATCAAGTCGCTCAAGCTGCTGTTCCCGCGTGGCGCCGACCTTGGCAAGATCGAATACTGGGCGGGCCTGCGCCCGATGACGCCGGACGGTGCACCGCTGATCGGCGCGACGTCTTATTCCAATCTCTATCTGAATGCCGGTCACGGCTCCAACGGCTGGACTACTGCGTGCGGTTCCAGCCGCCTGATTGCCGACAAGATTGCGGGTGTTGCTACTGAAATCACCAGCGACGATCTGAGTCCGCTGCGGGCGTTCCAGTAAAGTAGCTTCTAAACCCGTTCAGGCTCTGAGGCCGAAGCAGGTTTAGCGGCTGAATACGGTATTGATGTTGTCGCTATTGCTGAATGCGCTCAGCGCCCAGCCTGCGGCGGTTTTGTAAAAGATGAACTGCCAGGGAATGGCCTGTTTTTCGGCCTTCTCTATATAGACCAGCTTGAGCAGCGAGTCCCCTACCTTTTCGCTGCGGATGAACTCGTAACCCACCGACGACCCGATGAACTGCTCCAGCTGCATGCGCGAGTTGCGCGCGCTGACGCGGGCGCGGTCGAGGGTATTGACGTCTGCCAACGCATACGGCGTCATCGCAGAATAGGCATCGTCGGTGCGGCCCTTGCCGGCGGCGGCCATGACTTTGTCGGTCAGCTGGCGAACTTCTGTTTCGTTCTTGAGCGTGTCGGCGGCAGCGTTGTACGACGCCGTCAATGCGCAGGCGGCGAGGGCGATGGTGGACAGCAAAGTACGCATGATGCGATCTCCAGGAAAAAACGTATGACCGCCGTGATTGTGCCTTTGTTGCAGGTATCGTGCTGCCGGCGCATTTGTTTGTCTGCATCGCCTACAGAAAAAGCGCACATGTAAAGTATTGCCCATGTTGGCGTAAATCAGCGTAAAACCGGACGAATTGGGGAACATCGGCAGATATGATGAATTTCAAACATTGTCGAACCGGTCGCCATCATGATCAAACTTCTCATCGCTTCTGCCAGCGTAGCTTCCCTCTCCGGCTGTGTCGTTCTGTCGCCGAGTCCGATCGTCGAGGCGGCCAACCTGGTCGGTTCCGCCATCACGGGCGTGTCGTCAATGACGCCTTCAACACCACAAAATCCCATCGTCTTTGCCCATGCGCCGATCAAGGAGATCTGCATCGAGTGGAACGGCGCCGTCGCCTTGAGCGATTTCGTGCCGAGTCTGCAAGGTGAGCTGCAACGCCACGGCGTGCCGAGCCGCGTGTATGACGCCGGCACACAGCCCGGCAGTTGCCCGATGACTTTGGTCTACAGCGCTTACATCAAATGGGACATGAGGACTTTCAGCAATGCTTACACGCCCTATCTGACCTTTGCGTCGGTGACCTTGCGCAAGGATGGGCGGGTGGTCGGCAGCGCCAGCTACAAGATCGGGGCGATTGCGCAGGACAAGTGGTCTTCTACCAGCAGCAAGCTGGGGCCGGTGGTGGATGCTTTGTTGATTAGTAATCCGGTGGTGGAGGCTAATAATTCTGCGGGGGGGCCGGTGGGGTTTGGGGGGTCTTGAGCGCTGTAGGCTTGGTACTTCTTGCGTTACTTAATGCTGTTCTTTCTTCAATCAAGCTTGCCGGGCCACCCCCGGCAAGGTTGATCAAAGAAAGAACAACATTAGCAATAACGAACGTGAAGTCGGAACAAAACACCAATCCGACCTCATCACCAAAACGTCAAAATACTCCTGAAAAACTGCTGCATCCACCCCTGCGAGTTCGCATCCGCCACCGTCCCGCCCCCAACCTGCTCCAACCGCGCATCCGCCACATTGCTGGAAGAAACCACATTCCCTCCTCGAATATCCCGCGCACGCACCACACCCGAGAAGCGCAAGGTATTGATCGAGCCGTTCATCCCGATGCGCTTTTCGCCCGCAACCACCAGGTTGCCGTTAGGGAGCACTTCAATGATCGACACCATCAGGCTGCCGGTCATACTGTTGGAATTGTCGGTCTGACCGGTGCCCTTGAATGAGTCGCTGCCCGACGCCGTCGCATTGATATTGAAGACCGACGCCAGCAAACCGCTCATCGACGAACCAGCGCCGGGGCCGACTTGCTTCAAGGCGGTGTCGCGGCTGTTGCTGGTGGTCGACTTGTTGCTGCCGGTGAGCGATTCGGAGATGTCGATCTTGAGGATATCGCCGACATAGTGGGTGGTCGATTCTTCAAACAGCTGGGCGCTGCTCACGCGGAAGATCGCGCCGTTGTTCTCTACATTGGCGACCGGATAGGCCGGACGCACGCTGGTCGGCCCCTGCACCATCGGCGGCGGACTGCTGCACGCGCTCAGTAAACACAGAAGTCCCGCTCCATACGCCGCATAGGCAATGCGCTGCTGAATCATGATTTTCCCCCGAAGACAATCGATAGCTGGCTGACAGATAGGCCCGCAACCGAAAGGCCCTCGCGGCCATCATCGGGGCAAAGCCTGTAAGCGGGCGTTAACGCCTCGTAAATCAGGGAAAACCAATCTCAAGAAGCGTGAAGGAAGCTCAAGAAGTATCAAGACGATTCGTCTCGCCTATTTTTGAGGCAGCTTTTGAAAGGGCAGCGGCAAGAAAAAATTGCTCATTGGTAATTTCTCTCCGATCCGGTCGGCTGCCGAATCGTCTGGAATTGGTGCAAGCCGCACCGCCACAGCGCGCCAGCGCGTTTCTTTGGTGAACAGGTGTCTGAAATATGAGACAGAAATGCGAGGGAAACCATGATTTTGGCGTGGCACGCATTATGCAATAAGTGAAAAACAGTTCTTATATAAACCATCAAACCATATATGAAACAAAAAGAGCTATCTTTTTGCCGAATATCTGCTATATTTGATTCGTATATCTCACATTTGGTTTGTAGTTTTATATATGAGACAACTGATGTTTGTGCCGCACCCGCCACCTACCGGTCGCCGGCTTCAGCAAACGTCATGTAATTAGGCGCGAGGGCGCTAAAGCAACAAGTAATAAGTAACCAACCAAGAGGCATCATGATCGAAATCGAATTTCGCAATGTCGGCAAAAGCTTCGTCGACCGCCAGACTTCCCAGGCCCGCGCCGCGGTCACCAACGTCAACTTGTCGATTCGCAGCGGCGAAGTGGTTTCCATCATCGGCCCTTCCGGTTGCGGCAAGAGCACGCTGCTGAACATGGGGGCGGGTTTGTACCTGCCGACCTCCGGTGAAGTCATTGTCGGCGGCCAGCGCGTCACCAAGCCGGTTCGCAATGTCGCTTTCATGCTGCAAAAAGACTTGCTCATGCCATGGCGCAACATCCGCGCCAACGTCTCTCTCGGTCTGGAAATCGACGGCGTCAGCGCCGCCGAACGCAAGCGCGTGGCCGATGAGTTGCTGGCCAAGTGCCACCTCAAGGGCTTTGAAGAACACTATCCCTACCAGCTGTCCGGCGGCATGCGCCAACGCGCTGCGCTGGCCCGCACGCTGGCGGTGGATCCGCAAGTGCTGCTGATGGACGAGCCGTTCTCAGCATTGGATGCGCAGACCAAGATGGTCTTGCAGCAGGATCTGGCCAAGATGCTCTACGAAAAGAAAAAGACCGCACTCTTCATTACCCACGATCTGGTCGAAGCGATCGCCCTGTCTGACCGCCTGCTGGTCATGAGCGAACGTCCCGGCACCATCATCGAAGAGATCGAAGTCAACCTGCCTTTCCGCGACAACCCGCTGGAGCGCCGCAAGCTGCCGGAAATCGGCCCGCTGCAAGGTCGTCTGATGGAGTTGCTCAAAGTCGGCAAAGAGACAGCAGAGCTGCACTGATTCAGTAGACACACTCGACACATCCCAACATTCAACCTGATCACCACCGAACAATAGGAGTGAAGCAAGCATGAAAAAATTTCTCGCCTCTTTCTGTAGCAAACTGGTCCTGAGCGCCGCCGTTGCAACGACACTGGCCACCACCGCGCTGGTGCCGGGAATTGCCCACGCCGCGCCGGAAGAAGTGACCTACCTGCTGCCGGCGCCGCCGAACTCCCCAGCCTTCGCACCGTGGGTGCTGGCGCAGCACAAGGGTTATTACGCTGACGAAAACCTCAAGATCAACTTCATCGTCGCCAAGGGTGGCGTCGACGTCGCCAAGCAAATCGGTGCAGGCAATGCCGTCATCGGCGGCGCGATCGGCGACACACCGATCGTGGTGCGCGCCAACGGTATCCCGGTCAAGGCTATCGCGGTGTTGGGTGCAGGTTCGATCACCATGGTCGCCGCCAACGCCAACGAAAACATCAAGTCGCTGAAAGACCTCAAGGGCAAGACCGTCACCGTGATGTCGTACACCGACACTACTTACTACGCTTTCCTCGGTTCGCTGCGTACCGCCGGCCTGTCCAAGACTGACGTGCAGATCCAGGCTGCAGGTCCTGCAGGCGTGTGGCAGGTCTTCACGGCGGGGAAAGCTTCGGCATTTGCCGGCGTGCCTGACTGGGTCGTCAACTCGACCGATGCCGGCGCCAAGGTTGAACTGCTCGACAACGGTGGTTTCAAGAGCATGGCGCAAGCGATCCTGGCTTCTGACGACACCATCAAGAACAAGCCTGAATTGCTCAAGCGCCTGGTGCGCGCCACCCTGCGCGGCATGCAAGACATCATGAAAGATCCGAAAGCCGCCGCCAATGACTACGTTGCCGCGCTGCCCGCCTACAAGGGCAAGGAAGCCAGCATCGAAGCAACCTTTGAGATGTATCGCAAATACGTCTATGCCGGTCAGAAGACCCTGGGTCAGATCGACGCCGCACGCATGGACAGCGTACAAAAGTTTTATGTCAGCGAAGGCATCGTGACCAAGGCCACACCGGTCAACGAACTCTTCACCAATCAATTCGTTGGAACAGCAAGATAAATGGATACCTCTACGACTGCGACTGCAAACCACATGAGCACGCCTGACAACATACCGCCAGCTATCAAAGTAAAGCGCCCGCTGCTCAGCGAGCGTACTCGTACCGTGTGCGGCAGCCTGGTGGTACTGGTCATCTTCCTCGCGGCATGGCAATGGGGCCCGGGCTGGCTCGGCATGCCGGAATACATCCTGCCGAACCTGTCGCACGTGCTCAAGGAATCGGTGGTCATGTGGAACAACAATGACCTGCTGACCCACTTCGGCATCACCGCCATGGAAGTGGTGTTCGGCTTCCTGTTCGGCGCCTTGCTGGGTCTCGCGGTCGGCGTTGCACTGGGTTTGTCGCCACGCGCCGAAGCCATGCTGTCGCCGTACATCCTGGCCTTGCAGATTGCACCGAAGGTCGCGTTTGCACCCTTGTTCGTGATGTGGCTGGGCTACACCATTTATCCCAAGATCATCGTCGCCGTGCTGATCGTGTTCTTCCCGATCATGATCAATGTGCTGTCGGCCATCCGTACCGTCGACCCCGACATGGTCAACCTGGTGCGCACGCTCAACGCCGGCCGCTGGCAGATCTTCCATCTGGTGGAGTTCCGCTCGGCGCTGCCGGCGCTTTTCTCCGGTCTGCGCATCGCATCGACCTTGTCCGTCATCGGCGTGACCGTCGGCGAACTGGTCGGCGGCAATCAAGGTCTCGGCTACCTGCTGGTGGACGGCGAAGGTCAGGGCAATACCGCTGCCGTGTTCGTCGCCATCTGCGCGCTGACCCTGATCGGTATCGTGACGTACGGTGTGGTGGTCTGGGCTGAACGCCGCGTACTGCACTACCTGCCCAAAGTGCACACCAGCACGGTCTGATGGAACAACAAGACATGACCCCTTCACCGCAACTATCTCATCAACTACTGGCCGGCCGCCGCATCCTGATCACCGGTGCGGCACGCGGGCTGGGTCTGGCCTTCGCCACTGCGGTGGCGGAAGCCGGCGCCAGCGTGGCCATGGCCGACATCCTGCAAGACACTTTGCAAGGCGCGGTCGCCGACCTGCAAAAGCGCGGTCTGAAAGTCGCCGGCTTCATCGTCGATCTGGCCGACCCGCTGTCCATCGACGCCTGCGCCAACGAATCGGTGCAATGGCTCGGCGGTCTCGACGGTCTGGTCAACAACGCAGCGATCACCAACTCGGGCGGCAAGACCACCGAGCAACTGTCGATCGAGATGTGGGACAAGGTCATGGACGTCAATGTGCGCGGCACCTGGCTCATGACCAACGCCTGCCTGCCGGCCTTGCGCCAGTCCGGTCGCGGCAGTGTCGTCAACTTGTCGTCTGACACGCCGCTGTGGGGCGCCACCAACCTGCTGGCCTATGTCGCCAGCAAGAGCGCGGTGATCGGCATGACGCGTTCGCTGGCGCGCGAACTGGGCGGCGACAACATCACCGTCAACGCCGTCGCACCCGGCCTGACGCTGGTCGAAGCCACTGAATACGTACCGAAAGAACGCCACCAGACCTACCACGACCGCCGCGCCATCCAGCGCGACCAGTTGCCGGAAGACGTCTGCGGCGCCGTGGTGTTTGCCTTGTCCGATTTGTCCCGGTTCTATACAGGACAAGTCATGGCCGTCAACGGCGGCTTCGTGATGAACTGAATCAAAACCGATTACAACCGATTACGTTTCCTGACCTACCAAGGAGAAAAGAATGACCGACATGTCCGAACAAAACAACGTCAAGCGCAGCTGGGATCAACCTGAAGGCAGCAGCTTCGGTGACTGGATGGAATCGCGCGTGGCACGCCTGTCGACCCGCAAGTACGACTGGGATGCACTGAAGTTTCAGGCCGACTACGATCCGAAATACCGCCGCGCGCAAATGCGCTACATCGGCACCGGCGGCACCGGCGTTGCAGTCGACACCAACGTGATTCCTTCGGAACATTTCACCTTCTCGACCATGATCATTCCGGCCGGTCACGAAGGTCCTCCGCATCTGCACATCGACGTCGAAGAAGTGTTCTTCGTGCTGCGCGGCAAGCTCAAGCTGGTGCTGGAAAAAGACGGCGAACGTTTCGAAACCATCCTCACCGACCGCGACGTTGTCTCGATTCCGCCGGGCGTGTACCGCGAAGAAATCAACGTCGGCGATGAAGATGCGCTGATGTGCGTGATGCTGGGCGCGAAGAAGCCGCTCACGCCGACCTATCCGCCGGAACATCCGCTGGCTTCGATCAAGCGCGGTTAAGCAAGCCAAGCAAGCACAAAGAGACCAGCCATGACTCCGCACGCACCCGCCTCCGTCACTTGCGCCGAAACGCTCAGGGACTCGCTGAGCCTGCTCGAAGGGCGCTTTTCCGAAAGTACCGTCGATATCGGCAACGGCAAGATTGTGTCCTACCGCTCCTGCGGACGCGGCCCGGTCATCGTGCTGTTGCACGGCATCAGTTCGGGCGCGGCGTCGTGGTTGCAATGCGCGTTGCGTCTGGAGCAGGACGCTCAGGTGATCGCCTGGAATGCGCCTGGCTACGGTCGCTCGACGTCGCTGCCGCAAATGCAGCCGACGGCCGCCGATTATGCCGAGCGTCTGGAGCAGTTCCTGGAAGCGCTGGGCATCACCAACTGCGTGCTGGTTGGTCATTCGCTCGGCGCCATGATGGCATCGGCCTATGTCGGCAAGGGTTACAAGCGTGCGTCGCGCCTGCTGCTGATCAGTCCGGCGCAAGGCTACGGCAGCGAGGCCAAGCGCGAACGCGGCCTGAAGATTGCGCAAGAACGTCTCGATGTCCTGCGTACCATCGGCGTCGAAGGCATGGCTGAGCGCAGCCCGGCGCGCATGCTGTCGGCGCAGGCAGGCGATGCGGAACGCGCCTGGGTGCGCTGGAATATCCAATGGCTCAACCCGGCCGGTTACACGCAGGCGGTGCACATGCTGTGCGGCGACCATCTGCGTGCTTATGCGCCGCGCGACAGCCTGGGCGACGTGCCGGCAACGGTCTACTGCGGCGCTGAAGACGTGGTCACCACGCCTGACCACAGCCGCGAACTGGCCTGGAATTTGAATTTGCCGTTCCATTTGATCGACAATGCGGGCCACGCCTGCTACATCGAGCAACCGGGAGCGGTAGCAGCAGCCATACGTCACCAACTCAGTGGTCACCTTTATAAACTTTCCTAAAACAAAAATCATGAACAAACCTGTGCTGCCAGAAGACGAATCGCAAGAGAAGTACCTCGTACCAGGCCTGGAACGCGGCCTGCGCCTGCTGTGTGAATTCAGCCGTCAGGACAAGACCCTGTCGGCGCCGGAACTGGCGCGCCGTCTCGACGTGCCGCGCTCCACCGTGTTCCGCCTGCTGACCACGCTCGAACGCATGGGCTTTGTCGAACGCAACGACGGCGGCCGCGACTACCGCCTCGGCATGGCCGTGCTGCGTCTCGGCTTTGAATACCTGGCCTCGCTGGAACTGACTGAAATCGGCCGTCCGTTGCTGGATCGCCTGCGCGATGAAATCGGCTACTCCTGCAACCTGGTCGTGCGCGATGGCCGCTCGATTGTTTATGTCGCCAAATCGGTTACGCAAACCGCCTTCGCCAGCCACGTCAACGTCGGTACCCGTCTGCCTGCACACGCTACCGTGCTCGGCCGCGTTCTGCTGGAAGACCTGACCCTGGCCGAACTGCGCGACCTGTATCCGGAAGAACACCTGGAAGTTTTCTCCAGCAATACACCGAAGACCGTGGTCGAGCTGTTCGACATGGTGCAAAACGACAAGATGCGTGGTTATGTGCTGCAAGAAGGCTTCTTCGAAACCAGCATCTCCACCATCGCCGCACCGGTGCGCGATCACTCGGGCAAGGTGGTGGCCGCCATGGGCGCGACGATTCCATCGCCGCACATCGACACCGACCAGCTCGACCAGATCGTGCTCAAGGTACGCGACACCGCCGGCGAACTGTCGCGTCTGCTTGACCATGCGCCTGAGAAATCCGGCAAGGTCGTCAACATGTGGCGGGAGTAACAGAAATGAGCATGATTGAACTCGAAGGCAAAGTCGCCGTCGTGACAGGCGGCTCTTCGGGCATCGGCCTGGCGACTGTCGAGCTGTTGCTCGAAGCCGGCGCAGCGGTCGCTTTCTGCGGCCGCAACCAGGAACGTCTGCAACAGGTGGAAGCGCAACTGCGCGCGCGCTTCCCTGCCGCAAAATTGTTTTCGTCGGTCTGCGACGTGCTGTCGCAAGAGCAGGTGCAAGCCTTTGCCGCCGCCGTGGAAGTGAAGCTCGGCGCGGTCTCGATGCTGGTCAACAATGCCGGTCAGGGTCGCGTGTCGACCTTCGCTGATACGGAAGATGCAGCCTGGACTGAAGAGCTGCGCCTCAAATTTTTCTCGGTGATTTATCCGACCCGTGCCTTCCAGCCGCAACTGCAACGCATGAGCGCTGCGCACGGCGAAGCCGCCGTGGTCTGCGTCAACTCGCTGCTGGCGATCCAGCCGGAGCCGCACATGGTGGCGACTTCCGCCGCCCGCGCCGGCATCCACAACCTGGTGCGCTCGCTGGCCACGGAATTCAGCACACAAAAAATTCGCGTCAACGGCATCCTCATCGGTCTGGTGGAATCCGGCCAATGGCGCCGTCGCTTCGAAGCCCGCACCGGTGCGGATCGCGACCTGTCCTGGGAACAATGGACCCAGGCGCTGGCGCAAAAAAAGAATATTCAACTCGGCCGTCTAGGTCATCCACAGGAAGCCGCCCGCGCGATCATTTTTCTCGCAACGCCGCTTTCTTCGTACACAACAGGCAGCCACATCGATGTTTCAGGAGGACTTTCCCGCCATGCCTAAGCAAAATCAACCCGTAGAACAAGTCACCGTCGGCTGCGCCATCGCCGCCTTTCTCGAACAATGCGACGTCAAGGCCGCATTCGGTGTGATCTCGATCCACAACATGCCTATCCTTGATGCCTTTGGCGAACGCGGCAAGATCCGTTTCATCCCGGCACGCGGCGAAGCCGGCGGCGCCAACATGGCTGACTCGTATGCACGCACCACCGGCGGCCTCGGCGTTTGCCTGACCTCCACCGGCACCGCCGCCGGCAACGCCGCCGGCGCCATGGTCGAAGCACTGACCGCCGGCACGCCGCTGCTGCACCTGACCGGCCAGATCGAAACGCCTTACCTCGATCAAAGCCTGGCCTACATCCACGAAGCGCCGGATCAATTGTCGATGCTCAAAGCGATCTCCAAGGCCGCCTTCCGCATTCGCAGCACAGAGACCGCCATCAGCACCATCAAGCTGGCCGTGCAGACTGCGCTGACGCCACCGATGGGGCCGGTCAGCGTCGAGATTCCCATCGACATCCAGGCTGCACTGATTCCGATGCCGTCCGATCTGCGTCCGTTGCCGATCGCCGTGCAAGCGCCTTCCGAACTCGCACTCGATGAACTGGCCGAGCGTCTGCTCAAAGCCAAGCGTCCGCTGCTGTGGCTGGGTGGTGGTGCGCGCAAGGCAAGCAAGCAGGTGCAACGTCTGCTGAATCTCGGCTTTGGCGTGGTCACCAGCACGCAAGGCCGCGGCATCGTGGCGGAAGACGACGCACGTTCGCTGGGCGCCTTCAACCTGCACAAGCCGGTGGAGAATTTTTACCAAACCTGCGACGCTGTCGTCGTGATCGGCTCGCGCCTGCGCGGCAATGAAACGCTGAAGTACGAATTGAAACTGCCGCGTCCGCTGTACCGCATCGATGCCGATCCATCGGCGGAAGGCCGTTGCTATAACAGCGACCACTTCGTCTGCGGCGACGCTGCGCTGGCACTGGAAGGGTTGGCCGATCGTCTCGAAAAACGCAAGAGCGCCATACAGATCGATCCGGCCTTCATGGGCGATTTGCAAAAGGCACGCGACACCGCCGTTGCCGGTCTGATCGACGGTCTGGGCCCGTACAGCGCGCTGGTGGAGCAAGTACAAAAAGCCGCCGGCCGCAAGTTCAACTGGGTGCGCGACGTCACCGTCTCGAACAGCACCTGGGGCAATCGCTACCTGCGTATTTTTGATCCGCTGGCCGGCGTGCACGCACTCGGCGGCGGCATCGGCCAGGGCCTGGCGATGGGCATCGGCGCCGCCATCGGCGCGGCGGTCACTCAATCGGGCAAGAAGACCTTCACGCTGGCCGGCGACGGCGGCTTCATCCTCAATTTGGGTGAGTTGGCGACTGCCGTGCAAGAGAAGGCCGACATGGTCATCGTGCTGATGAATGACAAGGGTTACGGCGTCATCAAGAACATTCAGGACGTGCAATACGGCGGCCGTCGCCACTACGTCGACCTGCATACGCCGGATTACGCACAACTGTCGCAGGCACTGAGCCTGCGCCACGCGCGCGTCAGCAACCTGGCCGATGTCGAAGGCGCACTGAAGAACGCCTTGTCCGAGTCCGGCCCGTTCCTGTTGGAAATCGACATGCTGACCATCGGTAGCTTCAAGACCGCTTTCGCCGGTCCGCCGGTGACGGAAAAAGCAGCCGCTGAAGCCGCTGCAGCTTCCATCGCGACGACCAAAACTGCCGCAGCTGCAGCCGCCTGAAGAGACTAAGGAGAAACCCATGTTGCATGTTTCGATGATCGGTTGCGGCGCCATCGGCGTCGGCGTGATGGAGCTGCTGAAAAGCGATCCGGAAGTCGCCTTCGATGTCGTCATCGTTCCGGAAGCGAACATGGCGAACGCCCGTACCGTGGTGTCGTCGCTGGCCCCCAAGGCACGCGTCGAGACCCGTCTCGGCGATGACCGTCCCGATCTGCTGATCGAATGCGCCGGCCATCAGGCGATCGAAGAGCACATCATCCCGGCGCTGCTGCGCGGCATCCCTTGCATGGTGGTGTCCATCGGCGCGCTCTCGGAACCCGGCCTGGTCGAAAAGCTGGAAGCCGCAGCACGCGAAGGCAAGACCCAGGTGCAGCTGCTGTCGGGCGCCATCGGTGCGATCGATGCCTTGTCGGCAGCACGCGTCGGCGGTCTGGACTCGGTGGTCTACACCGGCCGCAAGCCGCCCAACGCGTGGAAAGACACACCGGCCGACGGTCCTTTTGATCTTGCCAACCTGACTGTTGCGACGGTGATCTTTGAAGGCACTGCACGCGAAGCGGCGCGCCTGTATCCGAAGAATGCCAACGTCGCTGCGACGCTGTCGCTGGCCGGTCTCGGCCTCGATCACACGCAAGTGCGTCTGTACGCCGACCCGGGTGTAACGGAAAACGTGCATCACGTCGAAGCCAAGGGTGAGTTCGGCGGCTTCGAGCTGACCATGCGCGGAAAGCCATTGGCAGCCAATCCGAAGACCTCGGCGCTGACCGTATTCAGTGTGGTGCGTGCGCTCGGTAATCGTGCACATGCGCTGTCCATTTAAGTGATGTGAATAACAAATCATGACCGAACTGAATCTCAACGAGACATTGCCCATCTGCGTCGCAGGTGAATGGCGTCTGGGCGGCGGCGACCGTTACGCCACGCTGTACCCGGCTACCGGCGAAGCCGTCGCTTATCTGAACGCCGCCAGCGTGGCCGATGTCGAAGAAGCCATCGTCGGCGCCGACAAAGCCTTCCGCACCAGCGGCTGGGCCCAGAAGAAACCGCATGAACGCGCCATCGTCCTGTATCGCGTTGCGCAACTGATCCGCGAACGCGGCGAAGCGTTGGCGCAGCGCCAGCGTCTCGACAACGGCAAGCCGATCACCGAGACACGCAATCTGGTTGGCAGCGCTGCCGCGACCTTCCAATTCTTTGCTGCCGCTTGCGAAACATTGGAAGAAACCATCACGCCGATGCGCGGCGACAACCTGACCATGAGCGTCTACGAAGCCATGGGTGTGGTCGCTGCGATCACGCCATGGAATTCGCCGATTGCCAGCGAAGCGCAAAAGATGGCGCCCGCACTGGCCGCCGGTAACGCCGTGGTGGTCAAGCCTGCCGAAGTCACGCCGCTGATGGCGCTGGAACTGGCCAAGATCTGCGAAGAAGCCGGTGTGCCGAAAGGCCTCATCAGCGTGCTGCCCGGCAAGGGCTCCGTGATCGGCGACGCCATCACGCTGCATCCGCTGGTCAAGCGCGTGTCCTTCACCGGCGGCACCACCACCGGCAAGCACATTGCCCACATCGCGGCCGACAAGATGATGCCGGTCTCGCTGGAACTGGGCGGCAAGTCGCCGACCATGGTGTTTGAAGACGCCGACATCGACCACGCCGTGGCCGGTGTGCTGTACGGTATTTTCAGCAGCTCGGGAGAATCCTGTATCGCCGGTTCGCGCCTGTTTGTGGCGCGCAGCATTTACGACAGCTTCATGGAACGTCTGGCCGCAGGCGCAGCTGCGTTGCGCGTCGGCGATCCGGCTGACGAACGCACGCAAATGGGCCCGCTGATCACTGCGCGCCATCGCGAAGGCATCGAATCCTACGTCTCCATCGGTGTCGCTGATGGCGGTCGTATCCGCACCGGTGGTACGCGTCTTGCAGGCGATCAGTTTGCGCGCGGTTACTACTACTCGCCGACCATCATCGAAGGCGTCACCAACGATCAGCGCATCTGTCAGGAAGAAATTTTCGGACCGGTGCTGGTGGCGATGCCGTTCGACAATGAAGAAGATTTGATCGCTCAAGCCAACGACAGCGTGTACGCATTGGCAGCCGGCATCTGGACGCGTGACTACAAGAAGGCATGGCGTTTCGGCCGTGCGGTGCAGGCCGGCAACGTGTGGATCAACACCTACAAGCAGTTTTCGATTTCGACGCCGTTCGGGGGCTGGCGCGACAGCGGTCTGGGTCGCGAAAAGGGCCGTCTCGGCATCCTGCAGTACATGGAGCAGAAGAGCATGTATTGGGGATTGAACGAGAACCCGCTGCCGTGGGCCGGCTAAATTAAATGCGTTAATCGCCGCCGCGACCGTGAAGCATGCGTCGGGCGGCAACAAGGAGCAAGAAATGGATGTATTAGGAATCGACGAAATCACCTACGGCGCGGACGACATGCCCGCCTGCCGTCAGTTCTTCCTCGACTGGGGCATGACGTTGGCGCAAGGGAGCGCCGAGGCGTTGGTGTTCGAATCGCAAAACGGCTGCCGCGTGATCGTACGCAATAGCGCCGATCCGACTTTGCCGCCGGCCATCGAAGCCGGTCCGACCTTGCGTGAAGTGGTGTGGGGCGTATCGTCGACAGATGTGCTGCCGAAATTTGCGGAACGCATCAAGGATCAGCCGGGCTACATCAATGATGGCAAGCGCGTTGGCTGTACCGACCCAAATGGTCTGGCCATACGCTTTCAGGTTTCGCAAAAGCGCGACGTGCAAGTCGAGTGCGCCACCATGAACACCTGGAACGAAAAGAACCGCATCAACCAGCGCAGCCCGGTCTACGACCACGCCTCGCCGATCGAAGTCGGTCACGTGGTGTTCTTCGTCAAGGACGTCAAGGCCTGCGAAAAATTCTACTGCGAGAACTTCGGCTTCGTGCCGTCCGACCGCTATCCGGAACGCGGCGCTTTCCTGCGCTGCGCCGACGTCGGCGGCCACCACGACATCTTCCTGTTGCAACCGCCGGAAGCACGTTCGGGCCTGAACCACGTCGCCTTCACCGTGCGCGATATTCACGAAGTCTTCGGCGGCGGCATGCACATGTCGCGCAAGGGCTGGGACACGCAATTGGGCCCGGGTCGTCATCCGATTTCGTCGGCGTATTTCTGGTACTTCAAAAACCCCGCCGGCGGCCTGATCGAGTATTACGCCGATGAAGACCAGCTCGACGCCGACTGGGAGCCGCGCGATTTCGAACCGGGTCCGACGGTGTTCGCCGAATGGGCGATCGACGGCGGTATCGACGGCAATACCCGCCGTCAAAAGAATGCACAAGGGCCGACAGGAAAATTCCTGACCGACCGTCAGCCGACACACAAGTAATCGGAGCAAGTTAAATGTCTTCTTTCAAAATCGGTATTCTCGGCGCGGGCATTGGTGGTCTGACTGCCGCTATCGCGCTGCATCGCGCCGGCCATGATGTGGTCGTGTACGAACAGTCCAAGCAATTTCTGCGCGTCGGCGCTGACATCAATCTCACACCAAATGCTGTGCGTGCACTTGACGGTCTTGGCATCGCGGACGCTGTACGCCGTACCGCTGCGCGCCCGACCCATCGCATCAGCCGTACCTGGGACAGCGGTGAAGAAACCTCGCGTCTGGAAATGGGCGACACCGCCGAGAAGAAATACGGCGCACCGCAACTGACCATCCATCGCGCCGATTTGCTGACGGCGCTGGCGGAAGTGTTCCCGTCCGAGCGTGTGCAGTTCGCCAAGCGTGCCGAAGCGATTGTGGAAGATGCACAAGGCATCACACTGAGCTTCACCGACGGCACTACCGACAAGGTCGACGTGCTGATCGGCGGCGACGGCATTCACTCCGCCGTGCGCAGCGCCATGTTCGGCAAGGAAAGCCCGCGTTTCACCGGCGTGGTTGCGTTCCGCGCCGTGATCCCGGCCGACAGCGTGGCGCAGGTGCCGAACCTGCAAGCTTTCACCAAATGGTGGGGCCCGAATGCGGAAAGCCAGATCGTCACTTTCCCGCTTAACTGCGGCAAAGACATTTTCATCTTCGCGACCACTGCGCAAGAAACCTGGCACCTCGAATCGTGGACCACACCGGGCAGCGTGCAGGAACTGCGCGACAGCTACGCCGGTTTCCATCCAGACGCCACCGCGCTGCTGGACGCCTGCGATGAAGTGTTGAAGACCGCGCTGTACGAACGTGATCCGCTGCCGCACTGGTCCAAGGGTCACATGACACTGCTGGGCGACGCCAGCCATCCGATGATGCCGTTCATGGCGCAAGGCGCCGGCATGGCGATTGAAGATGCCGTGGTGCTGGCGCGCTGCCTGGAAAAAGTGACGACCGTCGGCGGTATCGATGAGGCGCTGCAAACCTATCAGGAACTGCGTCTGGAACGCACCAGCAAGATCCAGATCGGTTCGCGCGGCAACAACTGGCTGCGTGAAGGCGGCAATGCGGATTGGGTGTACGGCTACGACGCCTGGTCGGTTCCGCTTGAAGTGGAAACTGACGCCGAAACGGTCTGAGGGGCTGAGTGATGAGCGACACCGACAACAAGTCTGACCTGATGCTGCTGACCGTGCTGCTCAAGCACGATCAGTCGAAAAATCTGGAAGACATCCAGGCGCACATGAAGAAGGTGGGCTGGTGGGATCGCTTTCCCGTCGAAGGCACGCGCGTGGTGTCGTGGACCGTGGCCATGGGCCTGGGCCAGATCGTCACGCTGGAACTACCGCCGGCCTTGCTGCCGCTGGTGAACGTGGAGCTGGAACGCTCCGCCTGGGGCGTGTTCCGCACGGAATGCTACCCGACTTACGATTTTGTACCTGTGCGTGAGCGTATTCGCGAGCGCGTCAAGAATGGAGGCCAATAATGGTTGCAACAGTCACAGAGGTTTATCTCAATCCGCATCAGGCGCGTCGTCGTGCGCCGACCCAGTATGAAGATCTGCTGGGTGATTCCATCGAGCGCGCGTATGGCTCGGGCATCACCGAGCTGGCCGCGCTGGTGGCGCATCTGAATCGCACCGGCCCCGGCTGTCCGTACAACAACGGCGTCTGGACGGAAGCCAATTATCAAGAAGAGATTGCTCGCCTGGCAGCTTAAGCCGGCAGCCAGCCTACCTCAGGAGAAATAGCAATGAGAACGACAGCCAATGATCCAGTCGATGCGGTCCTCGCCGTTGGATTGAAAGATTTGTGGTACCCGATTTGCCCATCTGAATTCGTCGCCGAGCGCCCTGTGTCGCTGCGCCGTCTGGGCAAGAAGTTTGTACTCTGGCGTGAAGCCAACGGCACCTTGCACGCGCTGGAAGATCACTGTCCGCACCGCGGCGCGCCGCTGTCCATGGGTATCGCCATGGGCGACCGCATCGCCTGCGGCTACCACGGCGTGCAAGTGCGTTTTGACGGCGTCGTCATGAGCGTGCCTGGCAGCCCTGGCTGCAAACTGGAAGGCGCCAAAGCCACCCGTTCGTATCACGTCACCGAAGCCTGCGGCGCGATCTTCTTGTTCAACGCCAGCAGCGACATCGCCGAACCGCCGCCGCTGCAATTGCCGGAAGAACTGACCAGCCCTGAGTATTCCAACTTCCTCTGCTACACCGAATGGAAGGGCGACTACCGCTATGTGCTGGACAACGTCATGGATCCGATGCACGGCACCTTCCTGCACAAGCAATCGCACTCGATGGCCGAAGGCGACAACACCGCCTCGTTCGGCATCCGTGAGACCGACATCGGCTTCATCTTCGAAAAAGAAGGCCAGCGCGACGTCAACTTCGACTGGACCGAATGGGCCGACACCGGTCTGCACTGGATGCGTCTTGCGATCCCGTATCCGAAGACCGGCGGCCCTGGCGGCAGCTTTTACATTGTCGGCAGCTACACGCCTATCGTCGACAACATCGCTGCCGTCTTCCACTGGCGTTGCCGCAAGCTGACCGGCTGGCAAAAAGACACCTGGCGCTTCCTCTATCGCAACCGTCTGGAAGCGCGTCACTGGAACGTGCTGGAGCAAGACCGTGCCGTGCTCGAAGTAATGGAACCGGACGCCAACCAGCGCGAAATGCTGTATCAGCACGACATGGGCATCGTCCGTCTGCGCCGTCATATGCGCAACCTCGCCAAGGAGCAACTGGCGAAGGAAGAAGCCGCGCAGGAAAGCAAATCGGCAAAGGCAGCGTAGGTAGATGACTACGCAGATGACTACGCCGATGACGACAGTGCGTCACGTCAAGACCGGCAAGGTGGCCGAGCTGGCCACCGCAACCTGGTCCAATTGCCTTGTGATCGGCAATGAGATTTCCATGTCGGGCATGACCGCGCATCCGGCTTCGCGCAACAGCGTTCTATCGACTTATGAGCAGACGCTGGTGGTGCTGGGCAAGGTGCGCGATCTGGTGGAAGCGGCCGGCGGCACATTGGGCAGCATCTACAAGCTGGTGATTTACGTGAAGGATATTGCGGACAAGGACGAAGTGGGTCGCGCGCGCCGCGATTTCTTCAAGGCACCTTATCCGTGTTCGACGCTGGTGGAAGTCAGCGGTCTGGTGTTTCCCGAATTGACGGTCGAGATCGATGCATTCGCGCGGCTCGACATCGATTTGCAGCAAGCAGTGAATTAACAAATTCAATAGGTTCAGTATGAGCAGCTCTCTTCTTTCCGTCCGTGTCCAGGCCATGCGCTTCGAAGCGCAGGGCATCGTCAGCGTCGAGCTGGTGTCGCCTGAAGGCGCAGAGTTGCCCGCCTTCGAAGCCGGTTCGCACATCGACCTGCATCTGGCCAACGGCATCGTGCGCAGCTATTCGCTGCTGAACGCCCCGGCCGAGCGTCATCGCTATGTGGTCGGCGTGCTCAACGATCGCAACAGCCGCGGCGGTTCGCGTTATGTACACGAGCAACTGCGTGTCGGAGCGACGCTGACGATTTCAGCGCCGCGCAATAATTTCCCGGTTGACGAGAGCGCCGCACATTCGGTGCTGATCGCCGGCGGCATCGGCATCACGCCGATCTCCTGCATGCTCAATTACCTGCGCGGCAAGGGCAAGTCGGCCGAGCTGCTGTACTGCGCGCGCTCGCGTGCGGAGGCCGCGTTTGCCAACGAGCTGCTGCAACAGCCGGACGTGAACAGCCACTTCGACGCCGAGAAAGGTGCGCCGCCGGACCTGCGCGCTTTCCTCGCGAGCAAGCCGAAGGACGCGCATTTCTACTGCTGCGGCCCGACGCCGATGCTCAACGCCTTCGAAGCGATTTGCGCCGAACTCAATCTGCCCAACGTGCACATTGAGCGTTTCGCGGCAGCCGAAAACGTCGAAGCCGTACAAGGCGATGAATACGTCGCTGAACTGGCGCGCAGCAAGAAGTCGGTCACGGTACCGGCCGGTAAATCCTTGCTGGATGCGCTGCTGGATGCTGGTCTTGACGTCGACCACAGCTGCCGCGAAGGCGTCTGCGGTGCCTGTGAAACCAAGGTGCTTGAAGGCGAACCGGAACATCGCGATGGTGTGCTGAGCAAGGCAGAAAAAGCCTCGAACAAGATGATGATGGTGTGCGTGTCCGGATGCAAAGGACGCCGCCTGGTACTGGATTTGTAGGAGCTTCCGATAAAGCATCGCTAGCCGCGTTGCGCCAACTTGCCGTGCATTTGCACTGTCTGCGTTGACGCGCCTTGCTATCGATACTTTCTCGAAACCTCTGAGTAGTGTTCTCAAAAATGCCCACAAGCGTCGGGCATTTTTTTGAGCCCGAACATTTTTGTGGAACGTTGATTCATGGGTGAAACAAAGGCCTGATTCGACGCTCCGCGAAGAGCCGCTAACAACGCACCGCTGGCAAGGCGCGCCGACGCAGACAGTACGCGAGTACGGCAAGGAGAAGCAACGCCGCCAGCGGTGTGTTGTTAGTGGCTCTACAGGATTCACCTTTCATCGGCGCGGGGCAGATGAGAGCAGTGAACGCGGCGTCAGCCGTGCTTAATTGAAGGGGAGTTTTTCATGAAGAAGGTACTCTTTGCCGTCGCCGCCACCGGCTTCGCGGCAAGCGCATTCGCCCAGAGCAACGTGACGATCTACGGCAGTCTGGACGCAGGCGTGGCATACATCAACAACCTCGGCGGCGGTTCCGTTACTCGTCTGGACCAGGGCACCATGCAGCCGGACCGTATCGGTTTCCGCGGTAGTGAAGATCTGGGCGGTAACCTGAAGGCCAACTTCCAATTGGAAACCGGCTTCTACACCGACACCGGTAGCCAGCCGACTGCCGGCAAACTGTTCAATCGCTACAGCACCGTCGGCCTGTCCGGCGACTTCGGCGCGGTGGTGATGGGCCATATGCCCGACATCGTGTTTGACTATGTCGGCAAGCTGTCCAACGGCTATCAACTGACCAACTGGTACCTGTTCCACCCGGGTAACCTGGACAGCCTGGCCAACACCTATCAGTCCGACAATGCAGTGCGCTACACCACGCCGACCTGGTCGGGCTTTCAGGCAAGTGCGATGTACGGTTTCGGCGAAGTGGCAGGCGACAGCGGCAACGGCCGCAACATCAGCACCGGCGCAAGTTACACCAATGGCCCGTTGCGCGCAGCGTTCGCTTATTCCAAGCTGAACAATCGCGCCGCCGGCTATGCAGGTGCATTCCTGTCGAGCGTCGGCCTGGGTACCGCCGCTACCGTCTTCAACAGCCTGACGACAACTGCCGGCGGTATCGGCTACACCATCGGCAACGTGCGTCTGAACACCGACTACACGCAAGTCAAGATCGCGTTGCCTACCGGCCGGACACCGAAACAGAAGAACTTCGATCTGGGTGCAGCATGGCGTTATGCAACTGCTGACACGCTCAACGTCGGTTACAGCTTGTCCAAGCTGGAAGGCGCACGCTGGAACACAGTCAGCCTGAGCAACGTGCATGCCTTGTCCAAGCGCACTGAGCTGTACGCGCAAGTGGCGTACCAACGTGCAGGCGGCGATGCGAAGTTTGCCGTCATGAACGGTACTGGTGCAGGCGGCGCAACCGGCGTGTCCGGTGGTTCCGGGCAGATGGTGACAACTCTGGGCATGCATCACTCGTTCTAAATCTACTCGCGATCTCACTGCGAGGTCGTAAGCAGATTCACGTTGTAGTCAGTTCAGTAGTTCATGTAGCAATGCAACCCGGCGCCGACCGACATCCCGGCGCCGGTTTGTTTAGAACTCATTTCATCAATAGGCGTGAGATGCGTTCTTCCCGGATAGGGTCCTGGCAAGGCGTGCGACACGTCGCGTAGCGGTGCTACGCGCAAGGAGCGCAACGCAGCCAGTACCCTATCCGGGAAGAACCCGTAGGGAGCGGCCTGTTTGGGCGGATTGCTGCGTTACGAATCAGGGTCAAGACGTCCAGTCTTGACCCTGATTCGCGCCTTGCACTCCATCCCAAACAGGACACGCTCGCACTCACGCCTATTGATGAAATGAGTTCCAGGGGAAAGAAAAAGATGACTAAATTGAAACTCGGCACGCGTCTGGGCCTGGCGTTTGGACTCGTCGTATTGCTGCTGATCGGCATCACCGGCCTCGGCATCCAGAGCCTCGGCGCTCTGCACGACGGCACCCAGCTGATCGTGAAGAACCGCTATCCGCAAGTGGTGGTCGCCAACGACATCGTGCTGCAGATCAGCGACAACGCCATTGCCATGCGCAACATTTTGCTGATCGACGACCACGATACCTTGCTCAAGGAAATCCAGCGTATCGAAGACGGTGAAAAAGGCATCCACGCCAACCTTGCCACGCTCCAGCAAATGTTGTCGAGCGACATGGGACGCAAGTCTTTCGGCGAGATATCCGCACTGCGCGAGACGTATGAAAAAGGCCAGAAGGAATTCCTCAAGCTGGCCTCCACCGGCGCCACCATGGATGCGTCGCAGTTGCTGCTGACATCCTTGCGCACGGATCAGCAAAATTATATCAACCGCGTCAAAGGCTTCATCAAGGGCGGTTCCATCGTGATGGCCAAGAGCAGCGTCGAGGCCAGCGATCTCTATCACAGCAAGACCGTCATCATGCTGAGCATGGCCGCCGTCGCCGTATTGCTGGCCTGCGGTTTTGCGTACTGGATCACGCGTTCGATCACGCGTCCCGTCAATCACGCGGTGCAGGTGGCGCAGAGTGTCGCCGCAGGCGATCTCAGCAGCCACGTCGAAGTGACTTCGCAGGACGAGATCGGCCAGTTGCTGATAGCGTTGAAAGAGATGAACGGCAGCCTTACCAACATCGTGTCGGAAGTACGCACCGGTGCCGACACCATCGCCACCGCATCGAGTGAAATCGCCACGGGTAATCTCGATCTGTCCAGCCGCACCGAACAGCAGGCCGGTTCGCTGGAGGAGACGGCCGCGACGATGGAACAGCTGACTTCCACCGTCAGGCAGAATGCCGAGAACGCGCGCCAGGCCAATCAACTGGCGGCGACCGCCTCCGACGTTGCTACGCACAGCGGCTCGGTGGTGGCGCAAGTGGTGACAACCATGGGCTCCATCAGCGAATCGTCGCGCAAGATCGTCGACATCATCAGCGTGATTGACGGCATCGCTTTTCAGACCAATATTCTCGCGCTCAATGCCGCAGTGGAAGCGGCCCGTGCAGGTGAGCAGGGTCGCGGTTTCGCCGTCGTCGCCAGCGAAGTACGCAGTCTGGCGCAGCGTTCGGCTGGCGCGGCGAAAGAGATCAAGGCGCTGATTGACGACTCCGTGGAAAAGGTCGACCTGGGCAGCAAGCTGGTCGAACAGGCCGGCAGCACCATGGACGAGGTCGTCGCCAGCGTCAAACGCGTGAGCGACATCGTCGGCGAAATCAGCTTCGCCAGCCAGGAGCAAAGCTCAGGCATCGAGCAGGTCAATCAAGCTATCACGCACATGGATGAGGTGACCCAGCAAAACGCTGCACTGGTCGAGCAAGCGGCTGCCGCTGCACAATCCTTGCAGGATCAGTCGGCCAATCTGGCGCAGGTGGTGGGGGTGTTCCGTTTGAATTCTCACGATGCGCCGCGCTTGGCGAAACCGCTGACGTCGGCGGTTGCTTCTGCTCCACGCATCGCGCCGACGGAGGTGCGCAAGCTGGCGCGAGCGCCCGCATCTGCACCTGTGAGGACGCCTGCATTGGCGAACACTTCCGGCGTACCGGCCGGCGACGGTGACTGGGAAACGTTCTAAGGCTTAAGCAAAGCGCTCAGGTAAAACGCTTAAGTAAAACGATTCTGCGGACGCGCCAGCCCCAGATGCTGGCGCAGCGTATCGCCTTCATACTCCCGGCGGAACAGGCCGCGTTCCTGCAAAATCGGCACGACCTGTTCGACGAAATCGGTCAGTGATTCGGGCAGGTAGGCCGGCATCAGGTTGAAGCCGTCACAGGCGCCGCTGCCGAACCATTCGGCGAAGTTGTCGGCGATCTGCTCGGCGGTGCCGGCTACTACACGATGCGAGCGGCTGCCGCCGAAGCGTTTGCCGAGCTGGCGCAAGCTCAGGTTGTCGCGCTTCGACATTTCCTGCACCAGCTTGTAGCGGCTTTGATTGCCGCGAATCTCTTTCAGCTCAGGCAGCGGTTCGTCCAGCGAATACACTGACAGGTCGTGGTTCATGCTGTCGGACAGCAACGCCAGTCCGCCCAGCGGGTGCACCAGATCTTCCAGATGGCGCAGTTTTTCTTCGGCTTCGGCCTGCGTGGCGCCGATGATCGGCATGACGCCAGGCAGGATCTTGATGCTGTCTGGCGTGCGGCCGTATTTGAGGACGCGGGCATGGATGTCGTTGCGGAATTCACGCGCTGCCGCGATCTGCGGCTGCGATGAAAAAATCACCTCTGCCGTCTGCGCGGCAAAGTCTCGTCCCGTATCCGACGAACCCGCCTGAATCAATACCGGATGTCCTTGCGGCGGACGTGTCACGTTGAGCGGACCACGTACGCCGAACCAATCGCCCTTGTGATGCAGGTAGTGCACCTTGGAGGGATCGGCGTAGATGCCATTCTCCTTGTCGAGCACCAGCGCATCGTCTTCCCAGCTATCCCACAACTTGGTCACGACATCGAGGAATTCGTGCGCGCGCCCGTAGCGGGTTTCGTGTTCCAGATGTTCCTGCTTGCTGAAGTTGAGCGCTTCGCCGTCGTTGGTCGAGGTGACGATATTCCACGCGATGCGCCCGCCGGTGAGGTGATCCAGCGTGGCGAAAGCGCGCGCAAGGAAAAACGGTTCGTTGTAGGTCGTGGAGGCGGTGGCGGCCAGACCGATTTTTTCCGTAATCGCACCGAGGGCGCCGAGCAGCGAAATCGGTTCAGGGCGTGCTTGTGCGAGGTAGCGCACGGTCGTGTCGAAGCGATTATCGAAGCGGTCGGAAATCGCCAGCCGGTCGGCAAAGAAAATCAGATCGAACTTGCCCGCCTCTGCCGTCTGGGCCAGCTTCTTGTAATAGGCGAAGTTCATGGTATTGGCCGGATCGACGCCGGGAAAGCGCCAGCCGGCCGCATGGTGGCCGACCGACATGAGGAAGGCGCCGAGGTGCATCTGCTTGGATGGTGAGGTAGACATGAAGATGTATCCAGCGAATTATTTGACGGAGACCGAGGCATCCTTGATCTGCACGGCCTTGGGAATCAGCTTGTAGCGGAAGAAGGTGTTGGCGACTTCCTGCTGCGCGTCGACGATGTTGGGCGGCAGCGGGTAGGCGACGCCCCAGGCCTGGCGTGTCAGGGCAAGTTGCCAGATTTTCAGCGGTACGCGCGTGTCCTTTTCGAGGAAGCGCGCGGTCTCGTCGGCGTGCTCTTTGGCGTATTGCTCGGTATCGTTGAGTTTGTCGAGCGTGATGCGCAGGATAGCCGGATAGGTTGCGGCGAACTTGGCGGGTGCGACGTAGAAGCTGTATTGCGGCGTCAGTTTTGACGCGGTCACCAGGGGGCGGGCGCCGATGTTCTGTTCGACGTCGGCCAGACGCGGATCGGGCACCACCCAGGCGGCGACGTCGCCGCGTTCAAAGGCCGAGCGCGCTTCGCTGTATTGCAGATAGGCGAAGACGATGTCATCCGGTTTCATGCCGTCCTGTTCCAGCGCTTTGAGCAACAGGTATTGTCCGGCTGATCCTTTGGCGACGGCGATCTTTTTGCCTTGCAGGTCTTTCATGCGGCGCGCGGTCGATTCTTTCGGCACCACGACCGCGTAGTTGTCTTTATAGGCAGCGGCGTAACCGATATAACGGATCTCGGGTGCACCGCCGGCCTGCGCGAAGACGGGCGGTGTCGATCCGACGAAGCCGAGATCGATGTCACCGGCGTTGAGCGCTTCCACCATCGGCGGGCCGAAGGGAAACTCGAACCATTTGACCGTGACGCCGTTGGGCGCAAGGGCTTTCTCCAGTTCTCCGCTGGCTTTGAGGATGACCAGGCTGTTGCCTTTCTGATAGCCGATGCGGAATTCCTTGGGGTAGGAAGAGGCGGATAAGGCAGGTGCAGCTGCGTGAGCGAGGTCGGCGGGCAGGTTGAGCGTGAACGCAAACAGCGCACCGAGGACGAGCTTGAAAATGGGGGCGGACATGGAGTTCCAGCAGTGAGTGAAGGACGGTCGCTGACGATAGCATCGGCACGGCGCGAAATTAACGACTCTTTCCGCATGTCGATATGCGGTGATCTTCTGTGGTGGATGAGCAGCCATCATTGCTGCAGGCTGGATGAACCGGCTTGTTTAAGACTTTTCTCATATCTTGGGTAAGGTCGAAGCGGCACAATCTGACGCTTGGTAAGGATGCACGCCGGTATCCGTCGCCCGGATAAGGCAGCTGACGCAGAGAGGAAGAAGGCTAACGATGAAATCCATGAAATCACACGCAAAAATAATGAGGGGCCTGTGCAGATTTCTGCTGTTGGGCGCCATGTCGGGTAGCGTCCTGGCGGGAACATGTTCTTACGCGGATGGCACAAGTATGGCCACCTATTCTTTTCAGGGGCCGGGAAGTCCGGTGGTGTTGACCGGCTCGGAAGCGCCGGGAACGGTTCTGTGGAGTTCAGATCGGATCTTCGGAAGTAACGCGGCATCGGCAAATTGTCCCGGCGGTGCCGGATCGGCGGGATTGATTGACAACTTTGGACATCAGACCACGTCCCGGGTCGGATCCTATAACGTGTATCCAACCGATGTGGCCGGTATTGGATATGCGATAGCGGTAAGTTATTTTCCTTTTGGCCTCCAAGGTTATCCGAGTAATCAGGACGGCCCCACTCCCTCCAATGGAGGAAATGGTACTTATAGCCAGCTGCTGTTCATCAAAACCTCCGAAGCCTACTTTTCAGGCACCCGCGCTGAGAGCAACATGTATGGAAATATTGCTACTTGGTACGTGGGCACCAATAGACTGAAGTTGCAATACTTCCAACTCGGGGGGGCGGCGATATTCACCAAGTCAGGTGGCGGTGGAGGAGGAGGTGGTGGCGGTGGAGGAGGTGGTGGCGGTGGAGGAGGTGGAGGAGGTGGAGGAGGTGGAGGAGGTGGAGGAGGTGGAGGAGGTGGCCGGACTTGTTCCATCAGCAGTTCGACCGTCAACCTGGGTTCCACTCCCGTCAGCGCCTTTGCTCGCGTCGGTGCCAGAGGAAAAAACGTGCCCGTCTATGTCAACTTTGCCTGCTCGGCTCAGTTTTCAGACGGGAAAATATCGTTTTCTTCCGCGACGGGCACGGTCAGCGGCATGGATGGCGTCGCCACCTTGTCCAGCGCCAGCGGTGCAGCGCAAGGCATAGGCGTGGTGTTGATCGACGATGATCAACGCACGGCAATCAAATTCGGAACGAAATATGATTTCTTTAGCGGCGTTGCGATCACCAGTTTAAATTTTTATGCGGCCCCAATCCGGATTGCCGACAAGGTCCAGGCGGGCTATATTCAAAGCCGGATGATCGCGACAATAACTTACAAGTGATTGCCAGCGGTGAACGCAACATGGGGCCGTACGATGGATGCACAGGCACGCGTTGCGTTGAAGGTCAGGCAAGGCGCGGCTCCCCTGGGATCTTGTTTGGCTGATGGCACGCAGTGTTTCAAGGCATAATGTCGGCAATATCATTCGCACTGCGCCGTCGCGCACAATTCCACAATGGCAACAGACCAACAACGAAAAAACGTGCATGACGAGCTGGTTTCGGCTCGCATCCGTGCGCGCATCAAAGCTGCCGGCGTACGTTTTCACGCCAACGACAATATTGCTGAATTCATTCAGGACGGCGAGCTGGAAGCGCTGCAGGCTGAGGTGCAGGCCAAGCTGGCCGGCGTGCTCGAGAGCCTGGTGATCGACGTCGAGAGCGATCACAACACCCAGGATACAGCCAAGCGCGTGGCCAAGATGTATTTGCAGGAAGTCTTCCGCGGCCGCTATCAGGCGCCGCCGCCGGTGACGGAATTCCCGAATATCGAACGTCTGAATGAATTGATGATCGTCGGTCCGATCACGGTGCGCAGTGCTTGCTCGCATCACCTGTGCCCGATCATGGGCAAGGTTTGGGTCGGCGTCATGCCGAACGAGCACTCCAACCTGATCGGCTTGTCCAAGTATGCTCGCCTGATCGAGTGGATCATGAGCCGTCCCCAGATCCAGGAAGAAGCCGTGTCGCAGGTCGCCGATCTGTTGATGGAAAAGCTGCAGCCGGATGGTCTGGCCATCGTGATGGAAGCGGATCACTTTTGCATGCACTGGCGCGGCGTCAAGGATACCGAGTCGAAGATGATCAACAGCGTCATGCGCGGTTCTTTCCTGCGCGATGCCAACCTGCGCCGCGAGTTTCTGGCGCTGATCAGGAAATAAGCGGAAGCAAATTTTTCCGCCATCAATTCGCCCTTAATCTGCAAGCCGAAAGGAAGCATCATGCTGGTTCGTCTGATCTACGCAAGCCGCGCCTGTGAACCCATTACCCAGGAGCTGGTCGATACCGTCCTGGCGACGGCGCGCCGTCACAATCCCGCCAATGGCGTCACCGGGGTGCTGTGCCACAGCGATGACGTTTTCGTGCAGGCGCTGGAAGGCGGACGTGATCAGATCAATCAGCTGTATGCGCGCCTGTTGCAGGACAAGCGCCATAAGGATGTGGTGTTGCTGTGCTATGAAGAAATCGGCGTGCGTCAGTACTCCTCCTGGACCATGGGCAAGGTGCGCCTGGACAAGGTCAATCGTTCGCTGCTGCTGAAGTATTCGAGTACCGGCGTGCTCAACCCCTATGATGTCTCGGGCTGTGCGACGGTGGCATTGCTGGAAGAGTTGGCGGCGGCGGGTGCGTTTGCCGTGCGCGATTAACCACGGATAAATAAGGACGCTTAATTGAGTCCGCTGGAAGCCCAGATGGTTTCCAGGTTCGGCAGGTTCGGCATCTTGGACGGATCTGCATACGAGGCGATCTTGTCGCCGCAGCGGGTGGTGGCAAGGTCGATGATCTCGATCGGCAGCATCGACATCGTCGTCGCCGAGAAAAATACTTTCACTTTTGGCGTCAGCAGCGAACCGGGATGCTGGTCGATGACGATGCCTATCTTACCCGAGTGCATCAGCACGCAGGATCCGGTCGGAAAAATTCCTACACTCTTGATAAAGGCTTCGAGGACAGTTTCTTCGAAGTGGCCCTGATTGTTGGCCATGCGCTTGATCGAGTGGCCGGGTTCCCAGCCCGGCTTGTAGGGCCGGTTCGAGGTAATCGCGTCATACACGTCGCAGACCGCGCCCATCTTCGCCATCAATGAAATCTGGTTGCCCTTGAGGTTGAAGGGATAGCCGCTGCCATCGATTTTTTCGTGATGGTGCAGGGAGACGTCGAGTGCAGCATCGCCGATGCCGTCGACACCCCGCAGGATGGCGTGGCCGGCTTGCGCATGTTTTTTGATGGAAGTGAATTCGTCGTCGGTCAGCTTGCCCGGTTTGTTGAGGATGTCTGCAGGTACGGCCATCTTGCCGATGTCGTGCAGCAAACCGGCCAGACCCGCTTGCCGGGTTTCTTCCGGCGACAGGCCGAGCTGGTGGCCGAGCGCGATCATCAGCGCGCACACGGCGACTGAATGCATGTAGGTGTAATCGTCGGAAGTCTTCAGCCGTGCGAGGCTGATCAGTGCGCCGCGGTTGCGCGTTACCGAGGCGGTGATTTCCTGCACCACCGGCATTGCCTGTCTGACGTCCAGCGCTTTGCCCATGCGGGTTTCGTTGAACATGGTCATGATGGCTTTTTTGGAGCTGGTCAAGACGCGTGCGGCCTGGACGCGTTCTTGTTCGGCGCCGACCTGCACCGAGATTTTTGCCTGCCGCGGTTTGGCGGCTTCGGCTTCCGGTTCTGGTGCGGGTGTCGCCGCAGCGGAGGTGTCAACAGCCGGGTTGGACGCATCTTCGACAATGATGTCGCGGCCCTTGGTCGTATCGATCAGGATTTCATCGATCTTGGCAGAACGCAGCGTCTTCAGATCTTCGTATTTTTCCAGCTTGAAAGAACCCCGCCAGAATGGATGATTCATCCACGGGCCGGGGATCTCCTGGACATACATGCCAAGACGAAGTTGATCGGGTGCAATACGCTTCAACACTGCCGGTCTCCGTTGGAGGCGTTAGTAAGGTTGCTGCTGTGAAAGGTGCATGAGTCGTGGGTTTGAGACGACACAGCACAGCGATTGCATGGCCTTATCGTAGCAGAACCTGCTTGGAATGTGGCTGCTGTTTGTGACAGTATTTTGTTGCGGTTTTTGTATGGCGCGGAGAAAAAACGGCATGCAAAAATGCGAACCGCGAACAAGTTGCAATCTGATTTGCAACTTGTTCGCGGCGACGAAACGGCACGACTCGCGTCGGCTATTTTTTGGCGTAGGACGCTGCCGGGTTGGTGGTCAACAAGCGCAGGAAGCTTGCCAGACATGCAGCGCCGGCAAAGCCCGCACCGAGACCCAGCGCCAGTCGCGAACCATGCAGTGCCGACATGCTGAAGCACAAGGCCACCAGTGCCGCGCCGATGCTCTGACCGAACAGACGCGCGGTGGCCACGATGCCGCTGGCGCCGCCGCTGCGTTCCGGTGGCGCGCTGGTCATCAGCGCTTTCAGATTGGGCGATTGAAAGAAGCCGAAGCCCATGCCGCAGACCAGCATGCGCCACGAGATATCGAACACGCTCGGGTTGGCCGGCATCAAGGTCATCAACACCAGACCGATACACAACAGCGCTAGGCCGAAGCCGCCCAGCATGCCGGCCGGATAACGGTCGGACAAACGACCGGCGATCGGCGCCATGATGGCGACGGCAACCGGCCATGGGGTCATCAGCAGGCCGATGTCGACCTGGCTGCGGCCGAGATCATGATGGAAGAAGAATGGCAGTGAGACGAACGCCAGGCCTTGCGCAGCGAACGAACACACCGCAGTGACCGCCGACAGCGCGAACATTGGCCGGCGGAACAGATCGACCGGCAGCATCGGCGCCGGATGCGAAGCTTCGCGGCGCATCAGCAGGTAACCGCACACCAGCGCCGCGATGAATTCCGCCACTACCACGCTGGTCTCGGCCTGATGCGCGCCTTCGCCGATGGCAAGGATGAGCAAGCCGAAGGCGGCGGCGTTGAGCAAGGCGCTCTTGATATCAAAGTAATGGGTCGATTTGGGCGTGTGCGGCAGCGCAGGGATCGCCATCAACAAGCCGATGACGCCAAGCGGTACATTGACCGCGAACAACCACGGCCACGGCGCAATCGCCAGAATCCCCGACGCGACGCTGGGACCGACAGTGAAAGCGATGGCGACGATCAGTGTGTTGATGCCGACGCCGCGCCCGAGCGAACGGGTCGGGTAGATGTAGCGGATCAGCGCCGTGTTGACGCTCATGATGCCGGCGCCGCCCAGCCCTTGCAGGAAACGTGCGACCGTCAGCGAAGGCAGCGACCACGCCACGGCGCACAGCAGCGACGCCGCGGTAAACAGTGCCAGTCCTGCGATGTAAATGCGGCGGTAGCCGACGATTTCACCCAGCGCGGCCAGCGGCAATAGCGACACCATCATCGCCAGCTGATACGCCGTGACGATCCAGACCGAGGCGGCAGGGGTGGTGTTGAGATCCTTGGCCATGACCGGCAGTGCCGTGTTGGCGATGGCCGTGTCCAGCGTGGCCAGGCCGACGGCAATCAGCAGCGTGATGATGGCGAGTGTGCGTTTGTCGTCCGGCAGTCCTTCTCCGGCAATGACGATGTGATGATGTGGGGCGGAGGCGGTAGCCGTGGACTTCGAAGGTTCCATTGGAGCGGTAGTCGGGTAACGGGTGAGGAAGAAGGTAGTGCGAGCGGGTATGAAAGTCCAAAAAAGCGCAAAAACAGCCCAAAACAGCGCTGAAAATTTGCGATCCCTCAGGCCGAAGCGCCCGGACGAAAGCCTCAGCCATGATATACGGGAACTGCCAACGTTGCAGGCGAGGGCTAAGTCGAGGCGCCGCGCAGCACCTCTGCAGCCATCCGCAGTCCTAGTTGAATGGAGATATTGATTTCAAGTATTTTCTAAAGAATATAAGATAGCTTTCTGGTTTGATGGCATCGTTGTTTACAATGGCGTCCTATCCTAGCGAGAACGATTTCATGTTAAAGCAGGCTGTTTTGCAACAACCGGTATCTCATTCTCCCGCTTCCCGACCGACCGGCGTCTTGCCGGGGTTGTCGTTTCGTCAGCTGTTGCTGGCGGCATTCCTGCTGATTGCCGCATTGCTGAGCGGCACGTCCGTGCACGCTTTGTTCACCCTTGAACGGATGTCGGCGCACAGCCGCGAGACGGCAGGGCAGGCCGTGCGATTGACCGAGCAGGCGCAGCGTCTGGCGGAGCGCACGGTCGCCATGGAGCGCAGCGCGCGGCAATTTCTGGTGCTTGAGGATTCTGCTTTCCGTGATCGCTATGCGGAGGCATGGCAGCAGGCCAAGTCGTCGCTGGCCGAGTTGCAGCAAGCGCTGCCGCAGGCGCCTGCCGATGTGTTTGCCTCCTGGAACACCTATGGCGAGGCGGCCTGGGCGGTGCTGCAGTCGGATCAGGGGCCAATCCAGCCGGCGTCGCCCGCCCCCAGGAATTCGGCACGAAACGCAGCGCAGAATGCAGCGCAAAATGCGGCCCAAAACCAGCGCAAGCTCGATCAGCGTGCCTTGTTCGAGGCGTTTGCCCATCTTCCGGCGCTCAATGAGCAACTGGCGCAGGAGAGCAAGCGCGAGGTAGAGCGCCGCAATAATGCCTTGTCCAATGATCTGGAGCAGCAACGCAAGATGCTGACTTTCCAGGTCATCGGCGCTATCGTGCTGGCGGTGCTGCTGGCGTTCTGGTTCGGCATGTGGCTGTCGCGTCCGCTGGCGCGCATGGAGGCGGCGATCGGGCGGCTCGGCGACAATCGTTTCGATCAGCCGATTGTAGTCAAGGGACCGGCCGACTTGCGCAGGCTCGGTCAGCAGCTTGACTGGCTGCGGCAACGGCTGGCGGATCTGGAGGCGGAGAAGTCGCGCTTCCTGCGCCATGTTTCGCACGAGTTGAAGACACCGTTGGCGGCCTTGTGTGAGGGTGCGGCGCTGCTGGACGACGAAGTGGCCGGCAAACTGACCGACAGCCAACGTGAGATTTCGCGCATCCTGCGTCAGAACACGCAGTCATTGCAGAACCAGATCGAGGACCTGCTGCGCTACAACGAAGTGGCCTTTGACGCTCAGCGCATCAACCGTCTGCCGGTCGATCTGCGGGCGCTCTTATATAAGGTGATTGACGACCAGCGGCTGCAATGGGTGGCGCGCGGTCTTAAAGTCGACGTTGAAGGCGCCGCCAGGACGGCGGTGCTGGATCCGGACAAGTTTGCGATTGTGCTGGCCAACCTGCTGTCGAACGCGGTGCGTTTCAGTCCGCAGGGCGGGACGATACGGTTTGTGCTCTCGGGCAGCGAAGGGCGCGTACGTATCGATTGCGTCGATCAGGGCCCGGGCGTGGCGGCAACCGACGCACACCGGATCTTCGATCCTTTCTATCAGGGCCTGAATCAACCGCAAGGCGCACGTCATGGCAACGGCATCGGTTTGTCGATCGTGCGTGAGTATGTACTGGCACATAACGGCGATGTTCAACTGGTGTCGCGTGAGGGCGGCGGGGCGCATTTCCGCATTGAACTGCCGGATGAAAGCTAGAGTCACTTCCATGAAAACAAAAATACTTCCCTTACTTCTGAGTCTACTGAGCGTGCTGCTGGCGGCGTGTGCGACGCCACCGCCTCCGGAAGCGCCGACCACGACCGTCAAACTGGTCACGACGGTGGGCGGCATGGACGATTTGCTGATTTATCACCAGACTTTGCGTCGCTTGTCGCAGCAGGAGCTGGGCCGCGAATTGCAGGCGCTCAATGCGCGTCAGGGCGGCGCCATGCTGGCGATGCAAAAGGCCATGGTGCTCGGCCTGACGCATGACGCCAACGATCTGGCGCGCGCGCAGGTGCAGCTGGGCGCGGTATTGAACGCTACGGATTCCGACGCGGTGGCCTTGAAGCCGCTGGCACAACTGCTGGTGAGCAACTATGCAGAGATGCGCCGCTTGAGCGACAACGCCGAAAAGGCGGGGCAGCAGGCCAAAGAAAGCCAGCGCCGCATGGACCAGCTGAATGAAAAGCTGGAAGCGCTCAAGAACATTGAGCGCACCTTGCCGGGTCAACCCAAATAGATGGACAAGTCCGTGAGCAGCCCGCGCCATTTGCTGCTGGTCGATGACGATCCTGATCTGCTGCGGCTGTTGTCGTTGCGCCTGACGGCCAATGGCTATCGGGTGACGGCGGTGGGCAGCGCCGAAGCGGCGCAGGGGCAAATGGCGATTGAGCTGCCGGCGCTGGTGATCAGCGATATCCGCTTGCCGGGCAAGGACGGTCTGGCGCTGTTTGATGAAATCCGCGCGCAGTATCCCGCCTTGCCGGTGATCCTGCTGACGGCGCACGGCACTATTCCCGACGCGGTCGATGCCACCACACGCGGTGCGTTTGCCTATCTCACCAAACCTTACGACGCCAAGATTCTGCTCGCCAAGATTGCGCAGGCGCTGAGCCTGACTGCGTGCGACGAGGTTGCGGGTGATGCAGCAGGGGGCGGCGACGACGCCTGGCGCGAAGAACTGATCAGCCGCAGCCCGCGTATGGCGGAGGTCTTGTCGGAAGCGCGCCTGGTGGCCGTGTCAGACGCCAGCATTTTGATCCGGGGTGAAAGCGGCACCGGCAAGGAACTACTGGCACGCGCCATCCATCGCGCCAGTCGCCGCGCCAAGGCGCCGTTCATCGCGGTCAATTGCGCGGCGATTCCGGAGCAGTTGCTGGAGTCGGAACTGTTCGGCCACGTCAAAGGCGCGTTCACCGGTGCGGTGGAGCATCGCAAGGGTTTGTTCCAGGCGGCGAATGGCGGCACTTTGTTTCTCGACGAGATCGGCGACATGCCGCTGCCGCTGCAGGTAAAGTTGCTGCGCGTCCTGCAAGAACGCACGGTGCGCCAGGTCGGCGCCAACGACGCCGTGCCGGTGGATGTGCGGATACTGTCGGCGACGCATCGCGATCTGGATGTCGCCATGGCGGATGGTTCGTTTCGCGAAGATCTCTATTACCGTCTGAATGTCGTGACGCTGGTGCTGCCGGTATTGGCTGAGCGCCGGGAAGATATCGCTTTGCTGGCCAATCATTTTCTACAGTTGATTGCTGCAAAGTATCAGAAGAAACTCAATGGCTTTGCCCCCGATGCGCTGGAAGTGCTGATGATGGCTTCCTGGCCCGGCAATGTGCGGCAGCTATATAACGTGGTTGAGCAAGTATGCGCATTGTCGACGGCGCCCTTGATCTCGGCGGCGCTGGTGCAACGCGCCCTGCGTGTGCCGGCGCTGGAAGTATTGCGCTATGCCGACGCCAAGCAGCGTTTTGAGCGGGACTATCTGATTCAGCTCCTGAAATTGACTGACGGCAACGTCACCGATGCTGCCCGCCTGGCAGATAGAAACCGGACCGAGTTCTATCGTCTGCTACAGAAAAACGGGCTCGATCCCAGTGTTTTCCGCGGAGATGACGAGGGTGTCGCCGCAGAGCGACAAGAATAAGCCTTTAAAAATCAGTGACTTAGTTGATGCGAGCCGGATGGTGTCGCTCTCAGGCGACGAAAATCAGCGATTTTGGCCGGTTTATTGCCGATCGGTAGTGACGAATTTTTATAAGTCACTGAATTCATTGAGATTTTCTGATCTGGCATGGCCTTTGCGAAAGAGGGGACAGGTAGCGCTTAAAGCGTTGTCTTTCTTTTCTCACTATAAGGACATCATCATGCAAACCACCAAAACGATCTCGACGCTGGTTACCGCCGCTTTCCTGACCGCTGTTGCCGCCCCTGTTGTCTACGCCGCGGATGCATCTGAGACTTCTTCGCCGCCTGCCGCGCAAAAAGCCGGCGCCTATGTCGACGACTCCGTCATTACTGCAAAGGTGAAGGCCGCCTTTGTGGAGGATAGCCAAGTGTCGGCCCTGAAGATCAAGGTCACTACCAAGAAGGGTATTGTGACCCTGGCGGGTACCGTACCTAATGCCGAAGCCGGTCAACATGCCTTGCAAGTTGCCGCTGCCATCGATGGCGTGAAGGACGTGAAGAGCGCACTGACCGTCAAGGCAAGCTAATTTGAGCGATTTGTTGCAGCGCTTAGGATGAATTGATTGCTGCATTGAAACAAAAACTCAGCCCGCCCCGCCAGGGGTGGGCTGAATGCATTTAAAGTTTAAAAATTTTTTTACGGCCGAAATTCAGGGTTGGTGCGGGTTTGCGGCAAGGTCGCGTAAAAAGTTTAAATAATTTGGCAAAAATAGTTGCACGGATCTGAAAACCTTTGCTATAGTTCGCCTCCCCGCTGACGAAGCGACGCAGCAAAAAGCAAGACGCAGCGAGCTAGGTGGGGATCTGCTGCTGACAAACAAAACGATTTGTTGGCGACGCAAGCGGTAGTTGATACTGCGGCGAAGCAGTAAAGGTTCTTTAAAAATTAACAGTCGATAAGCGTGGGCGTTTAATGAAGTGCGACAGACTTTCGGGTCTGGAAACTTTAAATATTTAAACGCTCACAAAGAAATATAGGTAAGAAATTATCTGTCAGTATTTTGAGTGAGTGACCGATTCGCAAGAATCAGCCAGAAATGGCAAAACAGAGATTGAACTGAAGAGTTTGATCCTGGCTCAGATTGAACGCTGGCGGCATGCCTTACACATGCAAGTCGAACGGCAGCACGGGAGCTTGCTCCTGGTGGCGAGTGGCGAACGGGTGAGTAATATATCGGAACGTGCCCTAGAGTGGGGGATAACTAGTCGAAAGATTAGCTAATACCGCATACGATCTAAGGATGAAAGTGGGGGATCGCAAGACCTCATGCTCGTGGAGCGGCCGATATCTGATTAGCTAGTTGGTGAGGTAAAGGCTCACCAAGGCGACGATCAGTAGCTGGTCTGAGAGGACGACCAGCCACACTGGAACTGAGACACGGTCCAGACTCCTACGGGAGGCAGCAGTGGGGAATTTTGGACAATGGGCGCAAGCCTGATCCAGCAATGCCGCGTGAGTGAAGAAGGCCTTCGGGTTGTAAAGCTCTTTTGTCAGGGAAGAAACGGGTGAGGCTAATATCCTTGCCTAATGACGGTACCTGAAGAATAAGCACCGGCTAACTACGTGCCAGCAGCCGCGGTAATACGTAGGGTGCAAGCGTTAATCGGAATTACTGGGCGTAAAGCGTGCGCAGGCGGTTGTGCAAGACAGATGTGAAATCCCCGGGCTCAACCTGGGAATTGCATTTGTGACTGCACGGCTAGAGTGTGTCAGAGGGGGGTAGAATTCCACGTGTAGCAGTGAAATGCGTAGATATGTGGAGGAATACCGATGGCGAAGGCAGCCCCCTGGGATAACACTGACGCTCATGCACGAAAGCGTGGGGAGCAAACAGGATTAGATACCCTGGTAGTCCACGCCCTAAACGATGTCTACTAGTTGTCGGGTCTTAATTGACTTGGTAACGCAGCTAACGCGTGAAGTAGACCGCCTGGGGAGTACGGTCGCAAGATTAAAACTCAAAGGAATTGACGGGGACCCGCACAAGCGGTGGATGATGTGGATTAATTCGATGCAACGCGAAAAACCTTACCTACCCTTGACATGTACGGAAGTCCGAAGAGATTTGGATGTGCTCGAAAGAGAACCGTAACACAGGTGCTGCATGGCTGTCGTCAGCTCGTGTCGTGAGATGTTGGGTTAAGTCCCGCAACGAGCGCAACCCTTGTCATTAGTTGCTACGAAAGGGCACTCTAATGAGACTGCCGGTGACAAACCGGAGGAAGGTGGGGATGACGTCAAGTCCTCATGGCCCTTATGGGTAGGGCTTCACACGTCATACAATGGTACATACAGAGGGCCGCCAACCCGCGAGGGGGAGCTAATCCCAGAAAGTGTATCGTAGTCCGGATTGTAGTCTGCAACTCGACTACATGAAGTTGGAATCGCTAGTAATCGCGGATCAGCATGTCGCGGTGAATACGTTCCCGGGTCTTGTACACACCGCCCGTCACACCATGGGAGCGGGTTCTGCCAGAAGTAGTTAGCCTAACCGCAAGGAGGGCGATTACCACGGCAGGGTTCGTGACTGGGGTGAAGTCGTAACAAGGTAGCCGTATCGGAAGGTGCGGCTGGATCACCTCCTTTCTAGAGTGCGCATGAAGTTAAGCGTCCACACTTATCGTCTGTTAGTAAAGAAGAACAGTTATTCGGTTGCGGCGCAGGCAATGCCTGCATGCTGGCTCTGATTACTGATCCAAGCGGGTCTGTAGCTCAGCTGGTTAGAGCACCGTGTTGATAACGCGGGGGTCGTTGGTTCGAGCCCAACCAGACCCACCAAAAGTTTCGGGGGTTTAGCTCAGCTGGGAGAGCACCTGCTTTGCAAGCAGGGGGTCGTCGGTTCGATCCCGTCAACCTCCACCAGAAACGTCAAACCTAAGTCGCATGCAAAACGCGTGTGGATTTAGGTTTGGTCTTTTAGTGATCAATAGCTGTTTTTGTTCTTTAACAATCTGGAAGAAGTAAAGTATTCGTCAACGACGCGCGCCAGGATTTCGATCCTTGTGTGAGAAGTTGATGGGTGTGATTGTATCAATCAAAGTATTACGAAGTGATCTTAGCAATTAGAAGACTTACTTTGGCAATACGGCAAACGCTAAACTCAAAAAGCTCTATAACGATCTCTCGGAAGAGAGGCTAACGTTATAGGGACAAGTGAATAAGTGCACATGGTGGATGCCTTGGCGATTACAGGCGATGAAGGACGTAGTAGCTTGCGATAAGCTGCGGGGAGCTAGCAAACAAGCTTTGATCCGCAGATTTCCGAATGGGGAAACCCACCCGCAAGGGTATCACTGACTGAATACATAGGTCTGTGAAGCGAACGCGGCGAACTGAAACATCTAAGTAGCTGCAGGAAAAGAAATCAACCGAGATTCCCAAAGTAGTGGCGAGCGAAATGGGACCAGCCTGCAAGATTTAGCATTTTTGATAGTGGAACGGAATGGAAAGTCCGGCCATAGAGGGTGATAGCCCCTTACACGAAATCATTAGTGTGGAACTAAGCTTGCGACAAGTAGGGCGGGACACGTGAAATCCTGTCTGAACATGGGGGGACCATCCTCCAAGGCTAAATACTCGTAATCGACCGATAGTGAACCAGTACCGTGAGGGAAAGGCGAAAAGAACCCCGGAAGGGGAGTGAAATAGATCCTGAAACCGTGTGCATACAAACAGTAGGAGCCTCGTAAGGGGTGACTGCGTACCTTTTGTATAATGGGTCAGCGACTTACATTCAGTGGCAAGGTTAACCGAATAGGGAAGCCGTAGAGAAATCGAGTCCGAATAGGGCGTTCAGTCGCTGGGTGTAGACCCGAAACCAAGTGATCTACTCATGGCCAGGTTGAAGGTGCGGTAACACGCACTGGAGGACCGAACCCACTAATGTTGAAAAATTAGGGGATGAGCTGTGGGTAGGGGTGAAAGGCTAAACAAACTTGGAAATAGCTGGTTCTCTCCGAAAACTATTTAGGTAGTGCCTCAAGTATCACCATCGGGGGTAGAGCACTGTTATGGCTAGGGGGTCATCGCGACTTACCAACCCATTGCAAACTCCGAATACCGATGAGTGCGAGCTTGGGAGACAGACGTCGGGTGCTAACGTCCGGCGTCAAGAGGGAAACAACCCAGACCGCCAGCTAAGGTCCCAAAGATTGGCTAAGTGGAAAACGAAGTGGGAAGGCTAAAACAGTCAGGAGGTTGGCTTAGAAGCAGCCATCCTTTAAAGAAAGCGTAATAGCTCACTGATCGAGTCGTCCTGCGCGGAAGATGTAACGGGGCTAAGCCAGTCACCGAAGCTGCGGATATCAATTTATTGATATGGTAGGAGAGCGTTCTGTAAGCCTGCGAAGGTGTCTTGTAAAGGATGCTGGAGGTATCAGAAGTGCGAATGCTGACATGAGTAGCGATAATGGGGGTGAAAAGCCTCCACGCCGTAAGCCCAAGGTTTCCTGTTCAACGTTCATCGGAGCAGGGTGAGTCGGCCCCTAAGGCGAGGCAGAGATGCGTAGCTGATGGGAAGCAGGTTAATATTCCTGCACCGTCGTTAGATGCGATGGGGGGACGGATCGCGGAAGGTTGTCCGGGTGTTGGATGTCCCGGTTTCTGTATCAGAGAAGGCTGTTAGGCAAATCCGGCAGCGTAATTCAAGGGTATGGGACGAGCGAACTTGTTCGCGAAGCAATCGGAAGTGGTTCCAAGAAAAGCCTCTAAGCTTCAGTCTAACGAGACCGTACCGCAAACCGACACAGGTGGGCGAGATGAGTATTCTAAGGCGCTTGAGAGAACTCGGGAGAAGGAACTCGGCAAATTTGTACCGTAACTTCGGGATAAGGTACGCCCTAGTAGTTTGACAGGCCTGCGCTTGAAGGACGAAAGGGTTGCAATAAAAAGGTGGCTGCGACTGTTTAATAAAAACACAGCACTCTGCAAACACGAAAGTGGACGTATAGGGTGTGACGCCTGCCCGGTGCTGGAAGATTAAATGATGGGGTGCAAGCTCTTGATTGAAGTCCCAGTAAACGGCGGCCGTAACTATAACGGTCCTAAGGTAGCGAAATTCCTTGTCGGGTAAGTTCCGACCTGCACGAATGGCGTAACGATGGCCACACTGTCTCCTCCCGAGACTCAGCGAAGTTGAAATGTTTGTGATGATGCAATCTACCCGCGGCTAGACGGAAAGACCCCATGAACCTTTACTGTAGCTTTGCATTGGACTTTGAACCAATCTGTGTAGGATAGGTGGGAGGCTTTGAAGCAGGAACGCCAGTTTCTGTGGAGCCATCCTTGAAATACCACCCTGGTTTGTTTGAGGTTCTAACCTTGGTCCGTTATCCGGATCGGGGACAGTGCATGGTAGGCAGTTTGACTGGGGCGGTCTCCTCCCAAAGTGTAACGGAGGAGTTCGAAGGTACGCTAGGTACGGTCGGACATCGTGCTAATAGTGCAATGGCATAAGCGTGCTTAACTGCGAGACTGACAAGTCGAGCAGGTACGAAAGTAGGACATAGTGATCCGGTGGTTCTGTATGGAAGGGCCATCGCTCAACGGATAAAAGGTACTCTGGGGATAACAGGCTGATTCCTCCCAAGAGTTCATATCGACGGGGGAGTTTGGCACCTCGATGTCGGCTCATCACATCCTGGGGCTGTAGCCGGTCCCAAGGGTATGGCTGTTCGCCATTTAAAGTGGTACGTGAGCTGGGTTTAAAACGTCGTGAGACAGTTTGGTCCCTATCTGCCGTGGGCGTTGGAAGTTTGAAGGGGGCTGCTCCTAGTACGAGAGGACCGGAGTGGACGAACCTCTGGTGTATCGGTTGTCACGCCAGTGGCATTGCCGAGTAGCTAAGTTCGGAAGAGATAACCGCTGAAAGCATCTAAGCGGGAAACTCGCCTTGAGATGAGACTTCCCGGGAGTTTAACTCCCCTAAAGGGTCGTTCGAGACCAGGACGTTGATAGGTCAGGTGTGGAAGCGCAGTAATGCGTTAAGCTAACTGATACTAATTGCCCGTGTGGCTTGTCCCTATAACATTAGCTGTTATAGCTTTAGAGTTTAAAATGTGTTTGCCAATGTGCATCACACCAAAATATATTTACTTCTTCCCAGATTGCGTTGTTTGGCCATCCTAGTTCCAATTGGACCCAAGCAACACTACAAGTTATGCCTGATGACTATAGCAAGTTGGTACCACCCCTTCCCATCCCGAACAGGACCGTGAAACGACTTCGCGCCGATGATAGTGCTGCAACCAGTGTGAAAGTAGGTCATCGTCAGGCTATTAATTAAGCTTAAGCCCCATACCATCAGGTGTGGGGCTTTTTGCTGTCTACGCTATGCGCTAGCAAAACACAGATCAGGCAAATAACAAATAACGCCACCCTAGCTTCACTACACCGCACGCCATTACTCTTCGTACCCTGCAATTCTCCTCATCCCAGGAATACAGCGGACTTCATTGCTATTTCCCCTGCATATCCTCCGCAACTCAACGCGCAATCTTCAGCGCTTATCCTCCAGCCCTCGTAATATCCCTGAATTCCACAACACGGCTTCCTCGACGGAAATGCTGGTTCATCGATACGTCCTCGTTCTGATGGCAGACTGATCTGCCTGCTATTTATCTGCCGCGCTTCAGGCCTCCTTATTCTGTATCAGCCTCATCATCGACAAGCCGCAGCTTCAATCCGCTACTATCCGTCCCTCATCTGGCAACATCTCTCAACCAAATTTAACGGACTGCTCTAAGCCGAACGCTTCAACAACTACCGGAATGCTTAAACGCAATGTCAGTAAAACGGTAGTACAGCAGTGATTAGTAGTGTCCGAAGCCACACGCATTAAACGCTTTCACCATGAACAACTAATGGCGCTCGCGGCATCATCGCGCCAGGTAATTCCAGCATCGCCGGCAATGGCCAGGCCAGGCTGAGCAGGACAGACAAACCACACGCCGTCCGGACAATAAAAAAGCCGCGTCGGAACGCGGCTTTGCATCAACTTGATCACCGAAACTCATCGGTGATCAGGCTTCAATACATTACACACCTGCAAGCAGATACGCACCCACAGCAGCAATACCAACACCACCGATACGTACAACCTTATCTGCCATCTGTTTACCGGCGAACATGCCGATTCCCAGTCCGGCTGCATGCAGCAACGCCGTTGCCAGCACAAAACCCAGACCATACATCGCAGCCGACGAACCATGCGGCAATTCGCTGCCATGCGCATAACCATGGAACAGCGCGAACAGCGACACCACCATGGTGCTTGCCCACAGCGGCATCTTCACTGCGAAGGCGATCAACAAACCGAGTACAGCGACGGAGGCCGCAATACCGGTTTCCGCCGCAGGAAATTGAAGTCCTGCCAATGCCAGCAACGCGCCAACCACCATCATCAGTGGAAACGCCAGCGGCAACACCCACATCGCCGAACGCTTGTTCTGTGCGGCCCACAGACCGACTGCCAGCATGGCCAGCAAATGGTCGATACCGGAAAACGGATGAGCGAAGCCGGTGCTGAAGCTGCCCGACACCGTCATCAGCGAATCAGGATGGCCCGGATGGGCAAAGGCGCTGCCTGCCGCCAGCGCAGCGATGGTCAATGCACCGGCGCGCATTGCAGTCTTGGTGGAAAGTCGGAACATGTTTTTCTCCTTCGTATAAATCTTGGTGGATGCGCATGCGCAATTAGCTATCTGAATAGGGTAAATCTCAACCCTGCTGCTTCAAGCTTGCTTCTTTTCGTCCAGCAAACCTTGCTTGCGGATATATTCAATCACCGTCTCGACACCATCGCCGCTGCGCAGGTTGGTAAACACAAATGGGCGTTCGCCGCGCATGCGTTTGGCGTCCTGCGCCATGATGTCCAGATTGGCACCGACATACGGTGCCAGATCCGTCTTGTTGATGATCAGCAGATCAGAACGCGTGATGCCGGGGCCGCCTTTGCGCGGAATCTTCTCGCCGCCGGCAACATCGATCACGTAAATCGTCAGATCCGACAGTTCCGGGCTGAACGTCGCCGCCAGATTGTCGCCGCCGGATTCTACCAGTATCAGGTCCAGATCCGGGAAATCTGCGCTCATGCGCGCGATCGCTTCCAGATTGATTGATGCGTCCTCACGGATTGCCGTATGCGGGCAGCCGCCGGTTTCGACACCCATCAGGCGCTCGGCCGGCAAGGCATCGGCACGCAGCAGGATCTCCATGTCCTCCTTGGTGTAGATGTCATTGGTGATGACCGCCATGTCGTAATGGTCGCGCATGCGCTTGCACAGCATTTCGCACAGCGCCGTCTTGCCGGAGCCGACCGGGCCGCCGATGCCGACGCGCAATGGATTGGGGGAGGATGGATTGCTCATGTTTATCTCGGAGTGATATCTGTTAAAAACGGATTCTATACATTCAAATGGTCATGCGTTCGCGGACTGCATCATGACCGAAGCATCACGAACGGTATAAGCGACTGTATTGCACTTCATGTTGCATCGACAGCAGCGACAAGCCAGGCGACCAGTTCGACAGTTCATCGTCGGCCAATTCCTGCGCGGTCTTCGCCGCGGCCTCCAACTCCGGTTGCAACGACAACAATAAACGTTGCCCGGCAACCTGCCCCAGCGGCACTGACTTCACGCAGACCAATACCTGATTCTCGGCCCACGCGAACAGCATGCCCAGCAAGGCGGCGTCATGGGGCACATTCAACGCCACAGCGGCATAAGCCAATGCTGTCGGCAAGGGCACTTCGCCTTGCGCCTGCAGCAGACCGAGCAAGGATTCATCACCGATCTTCAGATCGATCGCCAGTTTGCTCAGTGAATAACCCATCTGTATCGTTTCAGCGCGGAACTCGGCGGTATCGCGCGCGGCGATAAAGCGTTCGTTCCACAATGCCACTGCGTCTGCATCGCGTCCGGTAAAAGCCTGCAACAAGCGCCACAAAATCGGCGCTTCGAAGCGGGCGACAACTTCATGCAGCGAATCGACGATCCACGCACGCGCACCTGCTTCGTTCTTCACGCTGCCGTTTTCAATAGCCGCCTCCAGCCCCTGCGAATAGCTGTACGCCCCAATCGGCAACGACGGGCTGGTCAGCTGGAGCAGATGAAGCAGGGCTTGTGCTTGCATGGTGCGTTCTGCCCACTAAATCGACTTATCGCCAGGGCGATGAATCTTTTGACGTACGGGAATCGGCGCCAGCGGGTGATGATGATCGTCGCCATGATGGTGATGACCGCCGCCGTATGCACCCGACTCCGGCTCAAAGGCAGCTTCTTCCTCGGCCACCAGCGCGCCCAGGCCTTCCAGCATTTCCTTCAATACCGGATCCTTGCGGATACGCAGGAAACCTTCACCGACTTGCGCCTGGGTATGACGATTGCCGAGGTGAAAAGCGCAACGCAGCAATTGATGCGGTGAACTTGCCTCGACGCGATAAGTGGCTTCTTTGGCGGCATTGATCTTGACCACGCGGCCGTCATCGCCGCGCAGCAGATCACCGTTACGCAGCACGGTGCCGCGCACGGTGAAGACGGCGACTTCTTCGCCCGAAGTCATGGTTGCGCGCAGGCGGCTCTTTTCGCGTTGGTCGTAAGGCAACAGCAATTCGCCGTCGATCTTCTCGGCGTGTTCAATTTTGGTATTCAGGGTCAGCATGATTTCTTAGAACAGAAAATAACGTTGCGCCAGCGGCAGTACCTTGGCTGGCTCACATACCAGCAATTCACCATCGGCCCGCACTTCATAGGTTTCGGAATCGACTTCCATCTTCGGCGTCGCGCCGTTGTGGATCATGTCGCGTTTGCGCAGATTGCGCATGCCTTTTACCGGCACGACCGGTTTGTTCAGCTTGAGCATGTCGCCGATGCCGGCGTCGAATGCCGACTGCGACACAAACGTCATCGATGTCTTCAAACCGCCGCCATACGCGCCGAACATCATGCGGTAATGCACCGGTTGCGGCGTCGGGATGGAGGCATTCGGATCGCCCATCTGCGCCGCAGCGATCATGCCGCTCTTCAAGATCATCGACGGCTTGACGCCGAAGAAGGCCGGTTTCCACAACACGATGTCGGCAACTTTGCCTACCTCCAGCGAACCGACCACATGCGAAATGCCATGCGTGATCGCAGGGTTGATCGTGTACTTGGCGATATAGCGTTTGACGCGGAAATTGTCGTGGCGCGACGGGTCCTGCGCCAGCGAACCGCGCTGCGTCTTCATCTTGTGCGCGGTCTGCCAGGTGCGCATGATTACTTCGCCAACGCGGCCCATGGCTTGCGAGTCGGAAGACATCATCGAGATCGCGCCGATGTCATGCAGGATGTCTTCCGCAGCAATCGTCTCGCGGCGAATGCGCGATTCGGCAAAGGCAATGTCTTCGGCAATGGCGGGATCCAGGTGATGGCAAACCATCAGCATGTCCAGATGCTCGTCCAGCGTATTGACGGTATAAGGGCGCGTCGGATTGGTCGAGGATGGCAGCACATTACTCTCACCGACCGCTGCGATGATGTCCGGTGCGTGACCGCCACCCGCGCCTTCGGTGTGGAAGGTGTGGATGGTGCGATCCTTGAAGGCGGCGAGCGTATGCTCGAGGAAGCCGCCTTCGTTGAGCGTGTCGCTGTGGATCGCCACCTGCACGTCAAGGCGATCCGCCACCGACAGACAGTTGTCGATCGCGGCCGGCGTCGAGCCCCAGTCTTCATGCAGCTTCAGGCCGATGGCGCCGGCGTGGACTTGTTCTTCCAATGGCGTCGGCAGACTGACGTTGCCCTTGCCGAGGAAACCCAGATTCATCGGGAAGGCATCTGCCGCCGACAGCATCGAGTGGATATGCCACGGGCCCGGCGTGCAGGTCGTTGCCGCCGTGCCGACTGCCGGGCCGGTGCCGCCACCGATCATGGTGGTGACGCCGCTCATCAGCGCTTCTTCGATTTGCTGTGGGCAGATGAAGTGGATGTGCGTGTCGACACCGCCTGCCGTGACGATCATGCCTTCGCCGGCGATGATCTCGGTAGCGCCGCCGATGGCCATGGTGACATCGGGCTGGATGTCCGGATTACCGGCCTTGCCGATCCCCGCGATCTTGCCGCCCTTGATGCCGATGTCCGCCTTGACGATACCCCAGTGGTCGACGATCACGGCGTTGGTGATGACGGTGTCCATGACGTCTTTATAGTTGCGCTGCGACTGGCCCATGCCGTCGCGGATCACCTTGCCGCCACCGAACTTGACTTCTTCACCATAGGTCGTGAAATCCTTCTCGACCTCGATGAACAGTTCCGTGTCGGCCAGACGCAAACGGTCGCCGACGGTGGGGCCGAACATCTCGGCATAAGCCTGACGTGAAATCTTGGCCATTATTTGTTTCCCTTCTTGTCGAGTGCGCCCATCACCTTGGCATTGAAACCATAGACCTTGCGGTCGCCGGCCAGCGCCACCAGTTCCACCGTGCGTTCCTGGCCTGGTTCGAAGCGAACCGCAGTGCCGGCGGCGATGTTCAGACGCATGCCGTAGCCAATCTGACGGTCAAATTTCAACGCCGGATTGGTTTCGAAAAAGTGAAAGTGCGATCCGACCTGGATCGGACGGTCGCCGCTGTTGGCTACCGTCACTGTCGCCGTAGCGCGGCCGACGTTGAGTTCGATGTCGCCCGGCTCAACCAGCATTTCTCCTGGAATCATCTCGACGCTCCTTAAGGAATAGGGTGATGAACCGTGACCAGCTTGCTGCCGTCCGGGAAAGTCGCTTCGACCTGGATATCGGGGATCATTTCCGCCACGCCATCCATGACGTCGGCGCGAGTCAGAATCTTGGTGCCTTCCGACATCAGCTCGGCGACCGTGCGGCCGTCACGCGCGCCTTCCATGATGGCTGCCGTGATCAGCGCCACCGCTTCCGGATAATTCAGTTTCAGGCCGCGCGCTTTGCGCCGTTCAGCCACCAGGGCTGCCGTAAAAATCAGCAGCTTGTCTTTTTCCCGTGGGGTCAGTTCCATGCGTTCTCCTTGATTCTGTCAGTCTTGCTTGTCTACGTATTCCAGATGCGCGGGACGATCGCTTCGCGCTGCATCAATTCCGGACGGATGCGCTGCCATGCATGCGTCAGCCACTGCCGCGCAATCTGGCTGGAGTTGCCCAGATAACGCAGCACCAATACCTGTTTCATTTGCGTCGCGCCGCTGCGGCCATTGCCTTGTTGCGCCAGTGCGCTGGTTTGCTCGCGCAACTCGCCGAGGAAGGCTGCATTGAGCGGCAACCCGACGGCGATCAAGGTCGCGCTTACCGTATAACCAGCCAATGCCAACGGACTTGTCATCGACGACGTGCCGGCGCGCAAGGCGCCTTGTTCGAACCAGACCAGCTTGCCATCGCGGCGGATGCTGGTGCGTTGGCTGACACGGCCGTTGGCGAAAGACTCTCCCGACGCGGTGCGGCCGAAGCACAAGATCTCGCCGCCGATATAGGTGGCGTCGGCAGCCAGCTCGACCTGATGTTCCATGCGCACGTCGGCGTCATTGAAGAAGATGGTTTCCTGCGGCAGCCATTCCAGTGCGGCGCCCGCGGTTGCCGTCAGCGACACTTGCTGCTGCGAGACGAAGCCGTTGGCGCGATACCACTTGCCCGCACCGGGTGTGGTCAGCAGGGCATGGGCGTTGTCGCCGACATGTGCGGTGATGTTGAGCACGTCGCCGCCGAGGATGCCGCCCGGTGGATGGACGATGACGGCGTGGCAGACGGCAGGATGTTCGGGATAAAGCGGCTTTTGCACGCGCAGCGGGCCGAAGTGGCTGCGCTCGATCATGCGCGTGGTACTGGCATCGTCGGCGAAGCCCAGCGTCAGCCGCGCCTGCTCATGGCGTGCGGAAGCCATGGCGGCGGCTTGGCCCGACTCCGTGATGGCAGCGGCAGGATCGATGATGCGTTTCATGCAATTGTTTGTGAGTGGTCGGCACGGCGACGATGTGCTTTTATAGCAGACCTGATGCTAAAAAGCACCCCGCGCACGCCGTCGGCATGAAGACCCATGCCGACGGCCAGGTGACGCTTGGGCACTTGTATTCTTATACCGCCAAATGCTTCTTGACGTCTTCGTTATCCATATCGGCCTGCACGCCGGAAGCGACGACTTCACCGCGCGACATCACGACGAAGGTATCGGCCAGCTCGCGCGCAAAATCGAAATACTGCTCGCACAACAGAATGCCGATGTCACCGCGCTGGCGCAGCAGGCTGATGACGCGGCCGATATCCTTGATGATAGACGGCTGGATGCCTTCGGTCGGCTCGTCGAGGATGATCAGTTTCGGTTCGGCCAGCAGTGCGCGCGCAATCGCCAGTTGCTGTTGCTGCCCGCCCGACAGATCGCCGCCGCGACGGTGCAGCATTTCTTTCAGCACCGGAAACAATTCATACACCTCACCCTTGATGCTCGATGCCTTGCGGCCGGACTTGGTGGCCATGCCCATCAACAGGTTTTCTTCCACGGTCAGGCGTGCAAAGATTTCACGGCCCTGCGGCACGTAAGCGATGCCGAGTGCAGCGCGTTGATGCGGTTTCAGTTTGGTGATGTCACGGCCTTCTAGCGTGACGTTGCCGGCCGCGACCGGCAGCACGCCCATCAGGCATTTCAGCAGCGTCGTCTTGCCCACGCCGTTGCGGCCGAGCAGCGACAGGCACTTGCCCTTTTCGACGTTGATCGATACGCCGCGCAAGGTATGCGCGGCGCCGTAGTATTGGTTCAGTTGATTGACTTGCAGCATATTCTTCTCGTCCCGGGTTTAGAGCTCTACTCTCAACGGCCTAAGTACACTTCAATCACACGATCATCCGATTGCACCTGCTGCATCGTGCCTTCGGCCAGCACCGAGCCTTCATGCAGCACGGTCACTTTGCCGCCTTGCGCAATCTCTTCGACGAAGCCCATGTCGTGCTCGACCACCATGATCGAATGCTTGCCGCGCAGCTCGTTGAGCAGCTCGGCGGTGCGCACGGTCTCGGCGTCGGACATGCCCGCCACCGGTTCGTCGAGCAACAGCAACTGCGGCTCCTGCATCAGCAGCATGCCGATTTCCAGCCACTGCTTCTGACCGTGCGAGAGCAGGCCAGCGACACGGTTTTCCTGGCCGTTCAAGCGGATCAGCTTGAGGATCTCTTCGATCTTGCCGATCTGTTCCGAATTCAGGCGCGCGAACAAGGTCGTCTTCACGCGCTTGTCCATCTTCATCGCCATCTCGAGATTCTCGAATACCGAATGCTGCTCGAACACCGTCGGCCGCTGGAACTTGCGGCCGATGCCGGCGTGGGCGATTTCGTATTCCGTCATCTTGGTCAGATCGATACTCTGGCCGAAGAAAGCCGTACCCGCCGTCGGGCGCGTCTTGCCGGTGATGACGTCCATCATCGTCGTCTTGCCGGCGCCGTTGGGGCCGATGATGCAGCGCAGTTCGCCGACCGAAATATCGAGGTTCAGGTTGTTGATCGCCTTGAAACCGTCGAACGATACGGTAATGTTTTCCAGATACAGGATGGCGCCGTGCGTGGTGTCGACGCCTTCCGGTTTGATGCGCGCGTAGGACGTGCCGTGATCGGCATGCTGGCCGTTATCGACAGTGTCTTGTGGTGCCGCCCGGTTGTACATTTCGCTCATGCGGCCTCCTTGGATGGATCTGATTTTTCTTGTTTCTTCAGTTTCTTGATCAGTCCCAGAATGCCTTGCGGCAGGAACAGCGTCACGAGGATAAAGATCAGACCCAGCGCATACAGCCACAGATCCGGGAAGGCGGCGGTGAACCAGCTCTTCAGGCCGTTGACGGTGAACGCACCGATGATCGGACCGAGCAGCGAACCGCGCCCGCCGACGGCCGCCCAGATCACCATTTCAATCGAGTTGGCCGGCGACATTTCCGATGGGTTAATGATGCCGACCTGCGGCACATACAGCGCGCCGGCAATACCGCACAGCACCGCCGACAAAGTCCACACGAACAGCTTGAACCACAGCGGGTTGTAGCCGATGAACATCAGCCGCGATTCGGAATCGCGCACACCCTGCAGCACACGACCCAGTTTCGAGGTCACGATGGCGCGGCATAGCAGCAGCGAACCGAGCAGGAAGGCCAGCGTCACCAGATACAGCACCGCCTTGGTCGACGGCGCCGTGATCGTGAAGCCGAGGATGCGCTTGAAGTCGGTGAAGCCGTTGTTGCCGCCGAAGCCGGTGTCGTTACGGAAGAACAGCAGCATGAAGGCGAAGGTCATCGCCTGCGTGATGATCGAGAAGTACACGCCCTTGATGCGCGAACGGAAGGCAAAGTAACCGAACACGAAGGCCAGCACGCCCGGTACCAGCACTACCAGCAGCATCGCGAACCAGAAATGCTCGGTCATCCACCAGTACCACGGATAGGCCTTCCAGTTGAGGAACACCATGAAGTCAGGCAGGTCGCTCTGATACACGCCGTCGTGACCGATGGCGCGCATCAGGTACATGCCGTGCGCATAGCCGCCCAGCGCAAAGAACACGCCGTGCCCCAGCGACAGGATGCCGGTATAGCCCCACACCAGATCCAGCGCCAGCGCCGCCATCGCGTAGCACATGAACTTGCCGATCAGTGCGATGGTGTAGCTGGAGATGGACAGCGGATGGCCTGCCGGGAAGATCAGATTCAGCATCGGCAGCAGACCGAGGATCACTGTGCAGACCACGATACCGATCCACGCCGGACGCGAAAACAGCGAAGGTTTCAATGGGAGATTGAGGGTACTCATTCCACGCTCCTGCCTTTCAGTGCAAACAGGCCTTGCGGGCGCTTTTGGATAAACACGATGATGAACACGAGGATGGCGATCTTGGCCAGCACGGCGCCGGCGACCGGCTCCAGGAACTTGTTCACTTCGCCCAGGCCGAACGCCGCGATCACGGTGCCGGCCAGCTGGCCGACGCCGCCCAGCACGACCACCATGAAGGAGTCAACGATATAGCCCTGTCCGAGGTCGGGGCCGACGTTGCCGAGCTGCGACAAGGCAACGCCGCCGAGACCGGCGATGCCGCAGCCAAGGCCGAAGGTCATCATGTCGATCTTGCCGGTCGAGACGCCGACGCAATCCGCCATGCGACGATTTTGCGTGACGGCGCGCACGAACAGGCCGAGGCGCGTTTTATTCAGGATCAGCCATACGGCGACCACCACAAACAGCGCGAAGAAAATAATCACGATCCGGTTATACGACAGCACCAGCGAACCCAGCACCGTGATGCCGCCAGACATCCAGCTCGGGTTGGCGACTTCGACGTTTTGCGCGCCGAAGATCGAGCGCACGCCTTGCATGAGCATCAGGCTGATACCCCAGGTGCACAGCAGGGTTTCCAGCGGACGGCCGTAGAGCCACCGGATCACCAGGCGTTCCAGCGCGATGCCGACGGCTGCCGCCACAATGAACGCTGCCGGTAATGCCACGACGATATAGGCATCAATCGCGCCGGGGAAGAATTTGCGGAACACCAGCTGGCACACATACGTTGTGTAGGCGCCGATCATCAGCAGTTCGCCGTGTGCCATGTTGATGATGCCCATCAGGCCGAAGGTAATCGCCAGGCCGAGCGCGGCCAGCAGCAGCACGCTGCCCAGTGAGATGCCGTAGAACAGTTTGCCGACGAATTCGGTGATGGCCAGGTGGCGGTCCAGCGCCGACATGGTGCGCACGGCTTCGATGCGCACGCCCTCATCGGCTTCGACATAGCTGCCATCGGGATTCTTGGCCAGCATTTGCTCCAGCACCGGTTTCAGGTTGGCGTTGGTGGTGTCGGCCAGCGCTTTGACCGCGGCCTTGCGTGCTGCCGCGTCAGGTGCATGCAGGTTGGCGGTGGCGACGACCTGCTTGAGCACTTCCTGTATTTGCGGATCTTTTTCCGCAGCCAATGCTTTGCTGATCAGCGGTGTCTGGGCGGCATCGGCGGTCTTCAGCAATTCCGTCGCGGCGGTCAGGCGCGTGGCGCGGTCCGGCGAAAACAGCTTGAGGCCGGACAAGGCGCCTTCCACTACGCCGCGCAGGCGGTTGTTGACCGTGATGCCTTCGGCGTCGTCAGGTGCCGGGCCGGTTTTGTCGGTGGCTGGGTTGAACGCCTCAGTGTCTTCGATAATCAGTACGTCGCCGGCAGGCGTGGCGTACAGCGTATCGCTGTTGATGGCGTTGAGGATTTTCTGCGCATCGGCATTGGCCAATGCAGCAATCTGCGTGACGGCGGCAATCCGCGCATCAGGGTCGTCGCCGGCCAGCGGCTTGAGCAGCGCCGGATCGATCGCGGCATGCGCGCTGATCGCCTGGGTGCACAGCCAGCCTGTCAGCAAGGCGGAGGCAATGATCTTGGGGAGAAGTCTCATGGTTCTTTTCGGTGGCACTGCAAGACGGAAAGAAAGTCGGTCTTACGACGCATATCTGAGATTCATGCACGCGCTTCAAGGAAAAACTTCAGGGAGCAATTCCGAATGAAGAATGCGTCGTTGATTGCACCGGACGGGATGTCGGACGTCCGGTGCAAGGTCTTGCAAACCGCTGCATGGAACATGCAGCGGGGACTGCTCAACTAACCAAACATGGCAAGCGACTGCATTACATCTTTTGCTTGCTTTCGTTGCCCGGGATGTATGGGCTCCATGGCTGAGCACGGATGGTGGTCTTGGTCTTGTTGACCACGTTGAACTGACCATCGGCCTTGATTTCGCCGATCATCACTGGTTTGTGCAGGTGATGGTTGGTCTTGTCCATTTCCAGCGTGTAGCCGGACGGCGCCTTGAAGGTTTGGCCGCTCATCGCTGCGATCACCTTGTCGGTGTCGGTGGTCTTGGCCTTTTCAACGGCTTGCTTCCACATGTAGATACCGACATAAGTTGCTTCCATCGGATCGTTGGTCACGACGGTGTCGGCATTCGGCAGACCCTTGGCCTTGGCGTAAGCTTTCCACTTCTTGATGAAGGCGGTGTTGACCGGATTCTTCACGGATTCGAAGTAGTTCCAGGCAGCCAGATGGCCGACCAGTGGCTTGGTATCCACGCCGCGCAATTCTTCTTCACCCACCGAGAACGCCACGACAGGCACGTCGGTCGCTTTCAGGCCGGCATTGCCGAGTTCTTTGTAGAACGGCACGTTGGAGTCGCCGTTGATGGTCGAGATCACTGCTGTCTTGCCGCCTGCTGCAAACTTCTTGATGTTGGCGACGATGGTTTGGTAATCGGAGTGGCCGAACGGTGTATAGACTTCGTCGATGTCGGAATCTTTCACGCCCTTGCTATGCAGGAAGGCGCGCAGAATCTTGTTGGTCGTGCGTGGGTACACATAGTCGGTGCCCAGCAGAACGAAACGCTTGGCGCCGCCGCCTTCTTTCGACATCAGGTATTCAGTGGCAGGAATCGCTTGCTGGTTAGGTGCTGCGCCGGTGTAGAACACGTTCTTTTCCAGCTCTTCGCCTTCATATTGCACAGGGTAGAACAGCAGGCTGTTCAGTTCCTTGAAGACCGGCAGAACCGATTTGCGCGAGACCGAAGTCCAGCAGCCGAACACGACGGAAACCTTGTCTTGCGAAATCAGCTGGCGTGCTTTTTCAGCGAACAGTGGCCAGTTGGAGGCTGGGTCAACGATGACGGGTTCGAGCTTCTTGCCCATGACGCCGCCGTTGGCGTTGATTTCATCGATTGTCATCAGCGCCACATCTTTGAGGGATGTTTCGGAGATGGCCATAGTGCCCGACAGCGAGTGCAGGATGCCGACCTTGATGGTGTCTGCAGCGAAAGCAGCTGGGAGCCAGGAGGATGCTGCAAGTGCGAACGCGCCGAGTGCTGTTGCTTTTAGGATAGTGCGACGTGACATGAAGTGCTCCTACAGTTAGAAGAATCAATGAGAGTTTGTTGACTGCCTCTCTGCTTTAGCAGATTGCGTGCCAATGACAATTCGTCAATCTCTGTCGATTTTTCAGGCTTTGCAGGAACGGGCGCGCGCTATCGCACCATTTTAGTGATGGCAAAAATGGCGGCGGTGCGGCGAACCGCGATTTGCCCCAAACAGGAGCAATTTGGTGCAAATCAGTGAAGGAGTGATTGTTTTTAGCGCAAAAATACGTGCTGCATCAGTTGCTGTATCGGATATTGCACCCAGCTCTGCACCCGCGGCGACAGCTCCAGCGGACGCATGATCATCTTCAGCGTCATCTCAGGCGTCAAATTGGTGCGCACGATAGCGCTCATGCGCGCGCTCAATTCCTTTAAATAGGCAACGTCGCCGGCCCGCGCCGGATTGCGGAATTTCAGTACATGGCGGATCGCGCAGTCGGCATCTTCATTGCGCATTTCCAGCGTGCGTCGGCTCAGGGTGCCGAGCACGCGCGAACGGCCGATGCCTTCGCGTTTGCGATACTCGCGGAAATAGCGGTAGAAATGCTTGTAGTGATTGACCTCGTCGTTCGAGATGCGTGAGGCCAGATCGCGTAGCACCGGTTCTTTCACGCTGCGTGACAGCGCCCGGTAGTACGTCGCGGTGCCGGTCTCGACCACGCAGCGTGCGGCCATTTCCAGTGCCTTGGTCGGCTCCAGCAGTTCCACCTTGCAATAGGTGGCGTACTCTTCGAGGAAACTGTCGTAGGCGCTCTGCCAGGGAAATTCGGGCCAGACATGTTCGACATAGGCCCGCAGGGCCATGCCGTGCTGCAGTTCTTCTACTTCCCACTGGCTGCGCAGCCAGGTCGAGATTTCCTGATTGTCGCTGAAGAAATTCAACAGATTATCGGTATACAGATCGGAGCCGCTTTCGACGAAGGAGGCGCAGGCCACCAGATAGAAGGTGTTTTCGTCGCTACGTACGCGCCGCAGATCGATACGGGAAAAATCCAGGTCGGCGATGCTCCAGTGCGGTTGGTTCCGATCTTGTTGCTGTTCCTGACTTGCCACGATACCTCCTCGACAATGCTGACATGGAAATAAGACGAGGAGAAAACTGCTTGGTTCGCAAAGAAACATTAGCCTTTTGTAACAAAGGCGGATTTATCTTGTGTCGCGTTTTCACTCCGAACCGCGGCGGCAGAATGCGAGCAGACGGAGGCGGTACCGCCAGACGTTTTCAGTCGGCAGTAGCACCTTCCCATTCCGCAATAAAGGTCGTACGGAAATCGCGCAGCCACTGTACGCGTTCTTCACCGAGGCGGCGGCCGGTGACGGTTTGCATGCTTGCCGGCAGCGTCTCCAGTTTGCAGGCAATGTGGTCGAGAGCGTACTGCTTGTCGTCGAGGGTACGTCGCGATCCTGCCGCATCCTCGGGATGGGCGAGCTGGCTGCCCATGCGTCCGGCGGTGTAGAACAAACGCGCCAGCCCGACTGCGCCCAGTGCATCGAGTCTGTCGGCGTCCTGCACGATCTTTGCCTCGATCGTCTCGGGCGCAATGTTTGCAGAAAAACTGTGCGCTTCGATCGCATGCTTCAGACCCGCGAGTTTATCCGGTGGAAAATGCATCGCCTCCAGATGGCGGCAGGCCAGTTTTGCCGCTTGCTGCGACGCTGTGTGCCGCTGCGGGTCGTTCTTCGGCAGATTCACCAGATCGTGTAAATAGCAGGCGGCTTGCACGATCAGCGCATCAGCTTCGGGATGTGTGCGCAGCAAGGTTTGGGCTGTGTGCCACACGCGATGCAAATGGTTAATGTCGTGTGCACCATCGTTGTCGGCTAGTTTGCCGGCCAACGCGACAAATTGCGCTTGCCAATTGTGCAGAGGGAGATTCATGAACAGGGATTTCGGAATAGCCAAGAAGAAAGAGCGATGATAGCGGAAGCGGGTTGTGCGGACGGCAGGCAGAAAGAAAGTAAAAAGCGCCGGACGAAAAAAAGCCCGCCGTAGCGAGCTTTTTTATCTGCGGTTTTCCGCAGGGTGCCGGTTTCGATCGGCAATGACCCATGCTATCTGCGTGGTGTCACCGGCGACATGTCGAATCCGGACTTGAATGCGCGAAGACCTGAATCTTCGCGTCAGAACATTCGATCGTGTCGATTAGATAGGACGAATGTTAGTTGCTTTTTCGCCCTTAGGACCAGTGCCACGCTCAAACGAAACGCGTTGGTTTTCAGCCAGGCTCTTGAAGCCGGTCGACTGGATGTCCTGGAAATGCGCGAACAGATCGTCGCCGCCTTGATCAGGCGTGATGAAGCCGAAGCCCTTGGAATCGTTGAACCATTTGACTGTGCCGGTTTGTGATGTAGACATGTTTTACTTCCTTGAAAAAATGAGGGACTACGCCCGAAGCGCACCCGAGATCAAGCAAGATGTAACCGAAGAGAGTCAAACAGATATGGCTTGTAAACAAGCGCAAGGGAGAGAGACCAACAATAACGACGACTTGATGTAAGTGCAAAATTCAATATACAGGTAAATCAGAGACTTACCTAAGCATATCGTGATAATTAGAGATTTATTTTATGAGACCGGCTTGCAGCGCGGCCTCAATTTCAGTTCAGTTAAAGCCGTAAGTCGGCGCTGGTGCACGCTGCAGCAACTGCGCGACGGCGCGTTGCAGGCGCTCATCGATGCGTTTGCCGCGCGACGCATTGTTCGCCGTCGTCAGTTCCAGTTCGCGAAAATAGACGCGCACTGATTTTTCTGCCGTCACCAGTTCAAGCCGGTGCGCATGTTCATGCGTCAGATCGGCGCCGATGTCCCACACGCAGTCGACGATCTGTACGTCCTGTCCAAGCGCAATAGCCATCGCCTTGGCAGAAATCGCAGCAGCGCCGGCGGAACGTTCGATGATGGTGTCGGTCATGGTGCGGTTCCGGTGCGAACGTCAGTGAGTGGGCGGTGCTGTAAATGCTGCTTAATAGCGACGACGTTGCTGACCACCACCGACCGGTCCGCGTTTTTCCAGATGACGGAAAGTGATGCGGCCCTTGCTGAGGTCGTAAGGCGACAGTTCCAGCGTGACTTTGTCGCCGGCGAGGATGCGGATATGGTTCTGACGCATCTTGCCGGAGGTGTAGGCGATCAGTCGATGACCATTTTCCAGATTGACGCGAAAGCGCGAGTCCGGCAGCACTTCTTCGACGAGGCCGTTCATTTCGAGTAATTCTTCTTTAGCCATGGTGGTTTCCAGGTAAGGCGCTCGACGGGCGAAACGGGCACGCAGCAATCGAGCTGCACGGCATTCGCCAGAGAACGCAGAAAAAAGAGACCGGTTGCCGCGCGAGCGGACCAGTGCGATTTTGCTTTTCGTTCAGGTATCCAAACAAGGACACACAAAAAGACTTTTGCGCCAGAGGTACAACGTTGCCGGCAGCAGGACGGTTTACTACGGGACGGGCCGACTGCTCGAGAACGACAGAAGCACGACCGAAAAGAGTGGAGACGGGCAATACAGCAGACCAGTCCGGAAAAGGGCGTATCGCCCAACTAACCCGTATTATACCCTGTTGGCGGCGCTCCGGTCAGACTAGGGCCTGTTCCCATTAAATCTGCGAGGTGCGTTGCCGCCAAAAGGCGCGCTGGCAAGCCATGCAACGCCGCCGGCGCGTCTTTTGGCGGGAACCCGCCGGGAACGGCTGCAGGCGTCGCCTGCCGTTGTTGCAGCTCCAAGAGTTGCAATTTCGATAGCACCGCTATGTCGCGTCGCTACGCCCAGGCAGTCGGGAGGTATAAGCGGCCAGTAAAGCCCGTAGTTTGGCGATTTTAATTGCTATTGGCGACGCTTGCGCGCACTATAAGTGAATTCTACGATTGAAAGTGAGCCCTTATGTCTCAAGCGTCAACCGAAGTAAAAGTGACTAAAGCAGGTGTTGGTTTTTCCGTCTGCGTCGAGTTCGTCAACCGCGAGTGCTTCATCTCCAACGAAGCGCTGATCAAGCTGGCCTCCCAGATGTTTACCGCCATCGGCCCGATGAAGACTTTCCGTGAGCTCGAACCCAACATCACCGGCGTCGCGCGCCGTATGGTGCGTGCAGGCGTGCAGGGCACACCGCTGCAACTGACACCCAATACCTTTCAATAGTAGCAACACTCGGCAATACTTTTCAGCAGTCGTCAGCAGCTGTCAGCGATACCGTTCGGGGCAACTGCTTCGGATTGCTTGCCTGCCGGCACTATTCGCGACAATGTGGCCGATCCGGCCTTCCGTAATCGTATTTCTTCGTATTTTTGTCGATTTTTCTCTCGCATGAACATTGCGGGTGACCCCTTGGCGGTATCCCGGTAGCAGCAGATTCCCCTGGGTGTTGCAACTTAACTTCGCTGATTCCGTCACAAGCGAGTAAACTGCGTCACCATCCGGCCGCGCCCTGCGGCCTAAAAGAACCTGTGAGTCTCACCATGTCTGAAGCACCTCTCCCTCAGTTTTCCGATCTCAATCTCAGTGAACCGCTGCTACGCGTCCTGAAAGAACTCGGTTACGAAACACCTTCGCCGATCCAGGCTGCCACCATCCCCACCTTGCTGAACAATCGCGACGTGCTGGGCCAGGCGCAGACCGGCACCGGCAAAACCGCGGCGTTCGCGCTGCCGATTCTGTCGCGCATCGACATCCGCCAGACTGCGCCGCAAGCGCTGGTGCTGGCGCCAACACGCGAACTGGCGATCCAGGTCGCGGAAGCGTTCCAGCGTTATGCCACACATATTCCCGGCTTTCACGTCCTGCCGATCTACGGCGGCCAGAGCTACGGCCCGCAACTGAGCGCATTGCGCCGCGGCGTCCACGTTGTGGTCGGCACCCCCGGCCGCGTGATCGACCATCTGGACAAGGGTTCACTCGATCTGTCGCAACTGAAGACCATGGTGCTCGACGAAGCAGACGAAATGTTGCGTATGGGCTTCATCGACGATGTCGAATCGATTCTGCAAAAGACCCCGGCCTCGCGCCAGACCACGCTGTTCTCGGCGACCATGCCGGCCGTTATCAAGCGCATCGCCAAGACCTATCTGCGCGATCCGGCTGAAATCACCGTCGCCGCCAAGACCGGTACTGCAGAAAATATTCGCCAGCGTTACTGGCTGGTCAGCGGCATGCACAAGCTCGACGCATTGACGCGTATTCTGGAAGTCGAACCCTTCGACGGCCTCATCATTTTTTCGCGCACCAAGCTCGGCACCGAAGAGCTCGCCGGCAAGTTGCAGGCGAGGGGGTTTGCCGCCGCCGCCATCAACGGCGATGTTCAGCAACAGCAACGCGAACGCACTATCCAGCAACTGAAAGACGGTCAGATCGATATCCTGATCGCCACCGACGTTGCCGCACGCGGACTCGATGTTGAACGCATCAGCCACGTTATCAACTACGACGTGCCTTACGATCCGGAAAGCTACACCCACCGCATCGGCCGCACCGGCCGTGCCGGTCGCAGCGGCGAAGCCATCCTGTTCATCACCCCGCGCGAAAAAAATCTGCTCAAGAGCATCGAGCGTTCGACGCGCCAGCCGATCACGCAAATGACCTTGCCGAGTGTGCAGGCCGTCAATGACGTGCGCGTGGCGCGCTTCAAGGAGCAGATCGGTGAAACCCTGGCCGACGGCGGTCTCGACATCTTCCGCTCGCTGATCGAAGACTACGAGCGCGAACAAAACGTCACTGCGGTCGACATCGCGGCTGCCCTGGCCAAGATGGCGCGTGGCGACGTGCCGCTGCTGCTCGACAAGAACCAGCGCGAGCCGGAGTTCGTCCGCAACGACGACCGCGCCCCGCGTGAACGTCCGGATCGTTCGCCGCGCGCCGAACGTGGCGATCGTCCTGATCGTCATGAACGTACCGAGCGTCCAAGCTACGGTACCAAGGAGCGCATCGTCCGCGCCGCTGATCCTGGCATGCAGACCTTCCGCATCGAAGTCGGCCATCAGCACGGCGTCAAGCCGGGCAACATCGTCGGTGCGATTGCCAACGAAGCCGGCATGGATTCCAAGCACATCGGCCGCATTGAGATTTATGACGACTACAGCGTCCTCGACCTGCCGGACGACATGCCGCCCGATCTGATCGATCATCTGAAGTCGGTGCGCGTCGCCGGACAGCAATTGCAGATCAGCCGTGATGATGGCAGCGTCTCTGCTGCACCCCGTGCGGAACGCAGCGAGCGCAAGGAGCGTCCGGAACGTACTGAGCGCACCGAACGCAGCAATGAACGTCCTGAGCGTGGCGAACGTGCAGAGCGCACTGAGCGTCCGCGTCCGACCAAGGCTGATTTCGCGGCGCACACAACACAGACTTATCGCATCGAAGTCGGTCATGACCATGGCGTCAAGCCGGGCAACATCGTCGGCGCCATCGCCAATGAAGCAGGCATGGACGCCAAGCACATCGGCCGTATCGAAATCTTTGACGACCATAGCGTATTGGATCTGCCGGGCGACATGCCGGATGACCTGGTGCAGCATCTCAAGAAAGTCTGGGTCGCCGGTCAGCAACTCAAGATCAGCGTAACCGAAGAGCGTCCACCGATGTTGCGTGCAGAACGTGGCCCGCGTGGGGATCGCGATCAGCGCGACAGCCGTCCTGAACGTAGTGATGATCGCCCTGTACGCCCAGACCGTGCAGAACGTCCCGAGCATGCAGAACGTTCCGAGCATGCAGAACGTTCCGAGCGCCCCAACCACGGGCCGGTAGAGGAACCGCGCAAAGGCAAGGGCAAGGAAAAGGGCAAGCCGGAATTCCAGATGCAGACCTTCCGCATCGAGATCGGCCGCGCGCATGCTGCGACGCCTGCCGGTATCGTCAATGCCATCGCCACCGAAGCCGGACTCGAAGCCAAGCACATCGGTCGCATCGACATCCATGACGATCACAGCACCCTTGACTTGCCTGCCGGCATGCCCAAGCCGCTGCTGCATCAGTTGAAGGCAGTGGAGATCGACGGCCGCAAGATGAACATCAGCATCATCGGCACCGGCACCGAGCACCACGACAAGACGCCGGCGAAGAACGCGACGCCGCCGAAGGTCAACAGCAGCGCCCGCGCAGGCCGCCCGGGCGACAAGCGCTCAGATAAGCGGGATGCGCGCCCTGACACGCGCGTATCCGGCCAGGCAAAGCCGCATCGCAAGGGTGGCAAGTCTGAGTAATTGAAGTAATCAGTATGGCGAAATAAAAAACGGCGCGAGTGACTTCGCGCCGTTTTTTATTGATCCGCCATTCAATCAGCGCTTGCCGTTTGTTGCCGTCGTCCCAGCGCATGCTGAGTCCTGACTTTCCTCAGGACGACGGCTATCGTGGGTTTGCAAAAAACGTCGCCTTCAGCGCAAATGACTACGCAAGGTATCCCCTTCGTAATCCCAACGGAACTGCCCGCGTCGTTGCAACTCCGGCACGGCAAGGTCGACAAAATCATCGAAGCCTTCCGGCAAATGCGCCGGCGTGATCACGAAACCGTCGGCACCTTGCTCTGCGACGATGTGCTCCATCCAGTCCGCGATATCAGCAGCCGTACCCGCTACCTGCGGCACCAGCACGCCACTGGCATATAGACGCCCGATATCGGCCAGCGTCAGGCTGCCGTCACGCGACAACTCCTTCACCAGCTTGAACAGACCTTGCATGCCCTCGACCTGAATGTCGTCGACCGGCGCATCCAATGCATATCTGGAAAAGTCCACGTTCATGTGGCTCGATAGCGTCGACAGGCCAACGGCCGGATCGACCATGGCGTTATGGCGGGCGCGTTGCTCTTCCGCCTGTTCCTTGCTGGCGGCGACAAACGGCATGACGGCGGTCAATACCTTGATGTCCTGTGGTCGCCGGCCAAATTTTTCCGTGCGGCTTTTCAGATCCTGATAGAAGCGCTGCATGCGCGCCAGATCCGGCTGGATGCCAAACACCACCTCGGCCCAGCGCGCCGCAAAATCCTGCCCGCGATGCGAAGATCCGGCCTGAATGATCACGGGTCCACCTTGGGGTGATGCAGGAATATTCAGCGGGCCACGCACGTTGAAGTGTGTGCCGCGATGATCAATCGGATTGACCTTGTCCGGATCGGCATAGCGCCCGCCGGCCGTATCCAGCAAGAGCGCTTCCGGTTGCCAGCTGCGCCACAGCTTGTGCGTGACATCGAGAAATTCGTCGGCACGGTCATAGCGCTCGTCATGTCCCAGCGTCTCGCGCAGGCCGAAGTTATCGGCCTCGCCCTGATTGACCGAGGTCACGACATTCCATGCCGCGCGTCCCGCCGACAGATGGTCGAGTGTGGAGAATTCCCGCGCCAGACTATAAGGCTGCGAATACGTCGTCGAACGCGTGGCGCCGAGGCCGACGCGCGACGTCACTGCTGCAATCGCACCCAGCACCGGCAACGGATCCATACGCGTCGCGTCCTGATCACCGTAGGCAAGGCCATAGCGATGATTGCCGCCGAAACGTGTCGACACCGCCAGCCGATCCGCAAAAAACAGCAAGTCGAACTTGCCGCGTTCCAGCGTCTGGGCAATGCGTTTGTAGTAATCCAGCGTCAGGAAGTCGCCGGGCTGGCTCTGCGGATGCCGCCACAGCACCTGGCTGTGAGCGGCATTGCCGGCGATGAGAAAGGCGGCAAGGTGGATCGGCTTTTGGATCGTCATGGTAATGGTTGCTTACAACAGTGCTTCGCCGTAGACCTTGTCCTTGACCTGTACCGGATTCTTGATCAGATTCAGCTTGTAGAAGGCTTCGACGATTTGCTGTTGTTCCTGAATGATGCCGGCATCGATCGGCACCGTGGTGTAGTTGCGGCGCTCGGTTGCCAGACGCAACACCTTGGCGTCGACACCCAGCTGCGGCGCCAGCAGATCGGCAGTTTCCTGCGGATGCGCCTGCGTCCAGTTGTTGGTCTTCTTCAGTTCTGCAAACAGGATGCGGATGATGTTCTTGTTCTGGTCGACGAACTTCGGCGTGGCCAGATGGAAGGTGCGATTGTTCGACAGGCCGGTGCCGTCACGCAGAATGCGCGGACGCGTCGCCAGTTCCTGACCGGCGAGGAAGGGATCCCACAGACCTGCCGCATCGACATTCCCCGATTGAAAAGCCGCGCGCACATCGGCGGCGTTGGAAACATACACCGGCACGATATCGTTGTAGCTCAGGCCGGCTTCTTCCAGTGCGCGCACCAGCAGGTATTGCACATTCCAGCCACGGCCCAGCGCGACCTTCTTGCCCTTCAATTCCTTGATCGAACGGATCGGCGAATCCTGCGCAACAAAGATGCCGATGCCTTTCGGATACGGTTGCTCGGCGGCCAGATAGACGGCGTTCACGCCGGAAGCATTGGCGAACACAGACGGCGTGTCGGCGGCATGGCCGAAATCGATGGCGTCGGCATTTAAGGCTTCAGTCAGCTGCGGCCCGGCAGCGAATTCAAACCACTTCACTTTCCAGCCCAGCGGCGCCAACGCTTTTTCCAGATTGCCGGTGCCCTTGAGGATATTGAGCGTGTTGAACTTCTGATAGCCGATGCGCAGCGTGCGTTCTTCGGCAGCGCTGCTCCATGCTGCTGTACCGGCCAGCGTTGCTGCTGCCGTCGCTTGCAAGATCAGGCGTCGTTTATTCGATGTTGTCATGTCCTGCCCCGTAGAATGGTGTGGGCGACAAGACTAAACAAATCAGTGTGGAATCAGAACGAATGCTTTCGATGATGCTTAGATGATTTCTGCATATCCTCGGCGCGACGACATGCAAATATTGATCACGACAAATTAGGGCTTGATTCGGAATTGATCATAGGTCCATCCACAACCGATCAGGCATCGCCCAGCAAATCGTGTGCATTAAGGATGTTAAAGGCGATCTCGGGATTGTTTTCCAGGCATCTGCGAATCGCTGCCGGCACCGCCTGGCGCGTCTTCTTGCACAGACCGGGGCGATCTTCCAACAGGATCATGAAGCCGCGCACGGTGCGCACTTCACGCGGGCTGGGGGTAATGTGCAGGACAACGCCGAGCTGCTTGTACAGCAGGTTGCTGACGTGCTGAAGGTCTTCGTAGCTGTTGATGCGATCAATGCGTTCGATCAGCCTGCGCTCCTGTTCTTGCGTCAGTGTCAGGACGCGCAGATCGGTGTCAATACCTGCGCGGGCATTGCCGAGCAGGTTTTCGCGATCGCAGACACACGCGCCGGGCGGGCACTCCTTGCGAATGGGGATACCGGAAATCGACTGCAACATGCCAACTCCTGAATGGCGACTTTCAACCAAGGACCGATTTTCACTTCCGTCTTGCCATAGTATAGCGGGTTGTATACTGAGGACTTCGCAACCCGCGCCCGGCACTTTGCATTTTGCACCCTGCCGCAGTGCCATTGCCTCACCACTACGAAAGCCATCATGAGTACCCTGCCAGCCTGTCCGCAATGCCAATCCGAATTCACCTATGAAGACGGTGGGCTCTATATCTGTCCCGAATGTGCGCATGAATGGTCGGCACAAGCGGCAGAGACTGCGGAAGAAACCACCAAAGTGTGGCGCGACGCCGCCGGCAATATTTTGCAGGACGGCGACACCGTCAGCGTGATCAAGGATCTCAAACTCAAGGGCGGCGGCGGCGTCGTCAAGATCGGCACCAAGGTCAAGAACATCCGTCTGGTCGACGGCGATCATGACATCGACTGCAAGATCGACGGTTTCGGCCAGATGGGCCTGAAGACCGAGTTTGTTAAAAAAGTCTGAAGAATAAAATCTGAAAAACCTTCAACGAGGAGACACCCTGATGTCCGAGGTATTGATGCTGGGTTTGATGGGCTACGGTTTTGCCGGCTCCACCTTCCACGCACCGGTGATCGCGCATAGCGGCCGCACGGCGGTTGCCGTGATCGCGACGTCGCAGGCCGAGCGCGCCCGCGCCGACTATCCTGATGCCGACATCGTCCCTGATTTCGATGCCTTGCTGGCCCGCGAGGACATCCGTTGCATCGTCATTGCCACACCCAACGATACCCATTTTGACCTCGCACGCCGCGCGTTGAACGCAGGCAAGCATGTCGTCGTCGACAAGCCGGTGACCTTGTCCGGCGCCGATGCGCAAACGCTGGCAGCTTTAGCGGCGCAGCACGGCTTGCTGTTTGCGCCATTTCATAATCGGCGCTGGGACGGCGACTTCATGACCTTGCGCGCGTTGATTGCGAACGGCAAGTTGGGACGCGTGACGCACTACGAGTCGCACTTCGATCGTTTCCGCCCGGTGATTCCGAAACGCTGGCGTGAAGAAGCCGCACATGGCGGCGGTCTGTTGTTTGACCTCGGGCCGCATCTGATCGATCAGGCGCTGGCCTTGTTCGGTGCGCCGCAATCCATCTCGGCGACTGTAAAGCAGCAGCGCGACAATGCGCAGGTGCCGGACTACGTCCATCTCCAGCTGCACTATGCCGACAAGGAAGTGATCCTCCACGCCAGCGCGTTGACGGCCTTGCCTCCGCCGCGCTTCACTGTGCATGGCACGCGGGGCAGCTATGTCATCAACGGCCTCGACGTGCAGGAAGATCAGCTGAAGGCGGGTTTGCGTCCCGGCGACCCTGACTTTGGAAAGAACGCAGCGGGCCTCTTGCGCGAAGCCGATGGCGATCGCGACACGCAGTCGGCTTGCGCCACGCAGGACGGCGATTACGTCGGCTTCTATCGCGCACTGGCAGCGTCGGTGCTTGACGGCAAGCCTTTCCCGGTCGCAGCGCAAGATGCGGTTGACGTGATGACCATCATTGACCTCGCCATCCGCAGCGATGCCGAGGGACGGCGTTTGCCGTTTTTGCCCGCCGGCGACGCCTGAGAGCAAACAGGGACGATCCCTGCATCGTCCTTGCATTGTCCTTGCTTGTCCCGTTGATGTAAGAACGGAGGCTGCCGTACGACTAAGCCTCAATACAAAACATCATCAGCGAGGGCGGCAATGAACGAAAGGCTTTGGAGTTTTTCCGGCGGCGATCACGGGCAATGGCGCGTCACCAGCGTAACCGCCATCACCGGCGCGTCATTGGCCATGGCATCCCAGCTCGATGTCGTCAATGGCGTGCCATCCAGTCCCTCCGTATGGACTCTGCAAGGCGTCACCAGCAACGAACGCTATGTGCAGCAAGATGAAAAACAGAAGCTCGTTGCCGTTCAGCAAAGTCTGGGACGCGCATCGTCCACGCAAGCTGCACTGATTCCGATTCGCAAGAACGCCGCATGGTGGGCGTTGACCCAGGATGAGCGGCGCGACATCCTCGAAGCCAAATCACGCCACATCGACATCGGCCTGCGGTATCTGCCGCCGATTGCTCGCCGCTTGCATCACTGTCGCGATCTTGCCACGGCTCAACCCTACGATTTTCTGACCTGGTTTGAATTCGCGCCTGAGCACGCCACTGCCTTCGACGATTTGCTCGGTGCTCTGCGCAGCACGCCGGAATGGGCCTATGTCGAACGCGAAACTGAGGTGCGTTTGCAGCGCAATTGAGACAGCAGAGTCGTCCGCAAATCCGCACTACGCGATGCTGCGCAGCAATAATGTAGCTTTCCGGACAATATATATTTTCGCTGGGTTTAAAACGCGGTAATCTGCATTTAAGCCCGGCGCCATGGGCGAGGGGATACATTAAAACGACAGTGAGCGGGGGACGGTCATCATCATGAAACAACTTTCCAACATGCGGATTTCCAGCCGCCTGATTTTCGGTTTTGCCATCGTTCTCATCCTGGCGATCATCTCCACGTCGATGGGATTGATCAACGCCCGGCGCAATGCAGAATCCACCCGTGCCATGATGGAGATGCCGCTGGCCAAAGAGCGGCTGGTGGCGGACTGGTTCGTGCTCACTTATTCGGCGATCGTGCGCACATCGATGATTGCGCGCAGCTCCGACGCCAATCTATCGGAAACCTTCAAGGAAGCCATTGCCGCCAGTGTCGTGTCCGGCAGCGCCATCATTAAACAGATCGAGCCACGCCTGAGTTCGGAAGACGAAAAGGCCTTGTTCAAGGAAATCGTTGCCGCGCGCGCCAAGTACCAGACCGCCAAGGAAGTGGTGATGAACACCCGCAAGAACGGTGACGCCGCCGCCGCCGAGAAGGCTTACAAAGAAGTGTTCGAGCCGGCATCCAAGGCCTATGCCGACAAGGTCAACGCCTTGCTGGCAATGCAGCGCAAGGCCATCGACCAGATGGCGCTCGACATCGACCGCACCAATACCCACGGCATGCAGCTGATGATGGTGCTGGGAGTCCTGTTGGTCATCATCAGCGTCGTCGCGGTACTGATTATTTCGCGCAGCATCACGACGCCGTTGAAGCGCGCATTGCAAGTCGCCAAGATGGTGGCGGCAGGCGACCTCACCGCCCATATCGAGAAGCAGGGCAAGGATGAAATTGCCGAACTGATGCAGGCGCTCGACGAGATGAACGAAGCGTTGCGCAAGATCGTGTCGGAAGTACAGATGGGCACCGAATCGATTTCGACCGCCGCCAACGAAATCGCCTCCGGCAATTTCGACCTCTCTTCACGCACCGAACAGCAGGCCGGTTCGCTGGAAGAAACCGCTGCTTCGATTGAACAGCTGACCTCCACCGTCAAGCAGAACGCCGAGAACGCGCGTCAGGCCAACGAACTCGCACAGAGCGCATCCGACGTCGCCGTCAAAGGTAGTGGGGTCGTATCACAGGTAGTCGACACCATGGGCGCCATCAACGAATCGTCGAACAAGATCGTCGACATCATCAGTGTCATCGATGGCATTGCCTTCCAGACCAACATCCTCGCCTTGAATGCTGCCGTGGAAGCAGCACGCGCCGGCGAACAGGGCCGCGGCTTTGCGGTGGTGGCGTCGGAAGTGCGTAGCCTGGCGCAACGCAGCGCGGCCGCCGCCAAGGAAATCAAGACACTGATCGGCGACTCGGTGGAAAAGGTCGGCTCCGGCAGCAAGCTGGTGGAGCAAGCCGGTGCGACCATGAGCGAGATGGTGGAAAGCGTCAAGCGCGTCACCTTGATCATGGGCGAAATCGCCACCGCCAGCCACGAACAAAGCGCCGGTATCGAACAGATCAACCAGGCCGTGACCGAGATGGACAACACCACGCAACAGAACGCTGCGCTGGTGGAGCAGGCAACCGCCACGTCGGAACTTCTGCAAGCCCAGGCCGGCAAACTGGCCGAGGCCGGACGGCAATTCAAACTGGGGCGCGTCTGACCGGTTGCAATGCGCAATGTAAAACGGGCGCCTTTTTACAGGCGCCCGTTTTATTTTGTCATCATGAGTGACGGTGATGTCCCGTCAGAATGTTTCCCAATCTTCCGAGCCGTCGTTGACCGGTTTTCTGGCCGGTTGCGGCGGCGGGATAAGGCGTGTAGCAGGTTCTCTTGAACCGCGTGTGATCGCCGCAGGACGTTCCGGCGAGACATTCCTGAGCGGCGAGCGTGTTGCGGCGCCGGAGTTTGCACGCGGTGCTGTATAAGATGGTGTGATAGCAACACCATTGGCATCCAGCTTGAACACACTGACAACCTGCGCCAGACGCGCGGCCTGGTCCTGTAGCGAACCCGCCGCCGCAGCAGCCTGCTCGACCAGCGCTGCATTTTGCTGCGTGACCTGGTCCATTTGTGTAATGGCGTGATTGACCTCGGCGATGCCCGTGCTTTGTTCCTGCGTTGCGGCGCTGATTTCTGCAACGATATCGCTGACGCGTTTGACACTGCTGACGACGTCGGACATTGTCTTGCCGGCCTGCTCTACCAGACGCGTGCCGGAGCCGACCTTGTCGACGGAATCGTCGATCAGCGATTTGATTTCCTTGGCGGCCGATGCCGAGCGTTGCGCCAGGCTGCGCACTTCCGACGCCACCACCGCAAAGCCGCGGCCCTGTTCGCCGGCGCGTGCTGCTTCTACGGCAGCATTCAAGGCGAGGATGTTGGTCTGGAAAGCGATGCCGTCAATCACGCTGATGATGTCGACGATACGGCGCGAAGATTCGTTGATGGCGTCCATGGTATCGACCACCTGCCCGACCACGTTACCGCCTTCAACGGCGACTTTGGATGCCGACAAGGCGAGTTGATTGGCTTCGCGCGCGTTGTCGGCGTTCTGCTTGACGGTGGAGGTCAGCTGTTCGACGGCAGAGGCGGTTTCTTCCAGCGAACCGGCTTGCTGCTCGGTGCGCGAAGACAGATCGAGATTGCCGGTCGCGATTTCGGAGGACGCGGTGGCGATGGTGTCGGCGCCCGAGCGCACTTCGCGCACGGTCTTGAGCAGGTTCTGCGTCATGTCGTGCAGGCCTTGCAGCAACTGGCCTATTTCATCCTTGCGATCCACCACGACATGCGTGCTGAGATCGCCTGCTGCGACGGCTGCCGTAGCTTGTACGGCGCGGTGCAGTGGACGCGTGATGCCCTCGGCCAGGCGCCATGAAATCACGATACCCAGCAGCAGCGCAATGACGCCGACCGCGATCAGGATCGCGCGGCCGGAACGATATTGATCGTCGACGATAGCGGCATTGCGATTGATCACATCCTTTTGGTGAATGGCCACCGCATTGACACGTGCCGAGTATTCCTTCATGGCTGGAATCAGCTTGCTGTCGAGTTCGGCCAAGGCGCCGGCTTCATCGCCAGCCTCTTTCATTTTGAAAACCTTGTTGCGCAAATCGTTGTATACCTTGCGCTGATCCAGCAGCGCGTTAAACAATTTTCGCCCTTCGTCGGACTTGACCATCTCATCGAGCTGCTTCTGAACGGCGCTGGTGCGATCGACAGTCCCGGCAACCTGATCCTTGAAGAACTTTTGATGATCGGCGTTATTGCTCTTGATGAACGCCACGGTGCGCACGCCATTGGCGTCGATATTGGCGGCCCATTCGGAGGCCAGCCGTTCTTTCTGAAGATCCTGGCTGATCATGCTTGCGGTGCGGCTGCCGATATCCTGCAGGCGCCATACGCCGATCACCGTCATCAACACCAGCAGGGATAACACCAGCGCAAAGCCGAGTCCCAGTCGCGAACCAATACGGATATTTTTCATGTTTGTCTCGTCCAGATATTGTTGTTCCCGTACCGGGGATGCACGGGGCAAGACGCATAGTAGTTCAGCACGCAGCGTCGCAATTGAGCGAAAAAGCCGGTAAAGCGGCGCTTTATAGCCGCTGTAACTGACTACATGACAACGATGTTTGTGTTTGTTGTTGAAAGATCAATCAACGTGACATCAGTCCATCAGACTGCCGATCTGCCGGTGGTGACGTTGCCGTCATTGCGCACGACGCGATTACGCCCCTGCGATTTGGCGAGATACATCGCGGCATCGGCCAAGCGCAATAAGGTGTCCGTGCTCATGCTGTCGTCGACCTGCACGGCGATGACACCGATGCTGCAGGTGACGAAGCCGAAGGGCGAATCTTCGTGCGGAATATGCAGGTTCTCGATGGCGGCCCGGATATTTTCGGCCAGTTGCATGGCGCGTTCGCTGTCGCTCTCAGCCACGATGACGGAGAACTCTTCGCCGCCGTAACGCGCCGCCAGGTCGGTGGCGCGGCGCGAGCTGGTGCGCAGGATCTGCGCCACGGTGCGCAGGCAGGCGTCGCCGGCCAGATGGCCGTAGCGGTCGTTGTAATTCTTGAAAAAATCCACATCCAGCATCAACAGCGCCAGCGGCTTTTGCGATCGTACGGCACGCCGCAATTCGCTGGTCAGCGCTTCGTCGAAACGGCGCCGGTTGGCGATGCCGGTCAGGCTGTCGGTGGCGCTGAGGGCTTCAAGCTGTTGATTGGCCAGCTCCAGCTCACGCGTGCGCGCGGCAACCTGTTCTTCCAGATGTTCGTTGTGCTGATAGACCTTGCTGGCCATTTCATTGAAGCGCTGCGACAGCACGGTGATCTCATCCTTACCCTCGTAATCCATGCGGATCAGGTAGTTGCCTGTCTTGGTCTCTTTCATGACGCCGACCAGCTGTTTGAGCGGCAACGAGATGCTGCGCGCAATGATGAAGGACAGGGCGAACGACACGATGAAGCACAGCACACCGATCAGGATGATCTTATTGCGGATCGATCGTACTTCGGCATTGAGCGCATTGAGCGGCGTGGTGCTGACCACCATCCAGTCGGTATGCGGAATCGGGGCAAAGGCGGCCAGATGTTTCTTCTTGTTGCTGTCCTGATAAGAGGTGAAATCTTTGCCGCCACTGGCGACCGTCTGGGCGATCGCTGCGACCAGACCTGACTCAACCGCATCGCTGTTGTCCTGGCCGCCGCTGACGACAATACGGCCATCACGGCTGTCGACCACGAACAGCCGTGAGCCATAGCCCAGATCGACTGAATCAAAGATGCGTGAAAAATGCGTCGGTTTGAGTCCGATGAACAAGGTGCCCGCCCGCCGGTTGTTGCTCTTGAAGAGAATGTCGCGCAGCATCACCACGCTCTTCTGACCGGCAGCGGTGCTGTAGACACTCCAGTAGGGCCGGCCCTTCATATCGGGTGCATCCTCGGCGAAATGCGTCACACCGTTGCCGAGTTGTGCAAAGACTTGCGAATCGATGATCCTGTGCTTGCGATCCAGCACGTATTTCTGGTTGATGTATTCAAAGGAACCGTAGTTCTCTAGCATCAGCCGGGTCATGCCCGCGCGTGCCGCGGCGCGATCCGATTCGCTGCCGCTGTAATAAGCCGACAGCGCATTTTGCATGCGTTCGGAAACGACCAGCTCTTCACTGGAGGATTCAATTTTCTCGACTTGTTGCAGCATGTTCTGCGCAACCTGCTTGACCACTTCGCCGGCGAAGATACGAATCTTTTCCTGCGAGGCGCTGCTCGATTCGCGGTAGGCAACGATACCGGCGATCAGCAACGGCACCAGTGATACCAGTACAAAAGAATTGATCAGCCGATAGCGGATCTCAATCTTGCGCAGCAGCTTCAGGGACACAAAATCCAGCGCCTTCTTCATGGCCATTGCTTTCCGGAAAAGTCGCCTGGCGTTGTAGATCTTGCCACCCGTGCCGGCATCGCTGACGGCATGGCGGCGTACGCCGATATTGTTAGGGCAGACAGGAAGAGCATCGCTTACTTGTTCTCCGTTCTGGCTTCGTGCCGGATCGATTTTTCCAGCGCCAGGGCAGCCTGGCGCGGCGTCTTTTTCCCCAACAACACATCCTGTAGCAGAGGGTGCAACATGTCGATGGTGTTGGTCGGCAGATAAGAATAATACGGCCCGGCCGTCAGCGGCGCCTGCGTCGCATGCTGCACGTAGTCGACGATTTGCTGATCGGTGACCGTCTTGCCGCCGACATATTTCAGCGGCGAGACATTTTGCCGCTTGTTTTGCAGGATGGGATAGCCCCTGTCGTAAATGAATTCGAGAAATTTCATCGCCGCCTTTTTGTTGCGCGTCTCGCAGACGGCAAAACCGGTTTCGCTGCCGACGACCGGCACCACGGTTTTCCCCGGAGCATTCCATGGCGGGACAAACGTGCCTGTTTCAAAATGGTTGCCATGCATCAAGTCCCCCGACGACCACGTGCCCTGAAATGCCATGGCCGCCTTGCCTTCGGCAAACAAGCGGTTACCTTCGTCGTAGCTGGTATTCATGTAGCCGCGTTGGACATAACCCTTGTCGGCGATCAGTTTGATCTTGGCGAAAATGTCGACGGCGTCGTCATTGTTCAGGTCGAGGCTGCCGTCGGCGATGCGACGCTTCCAGTCGTTCGGATGACGGGCGACGACATTGTTGGCAAAACCGAAGCTGAACGGCCCGTTTGCCAGCATGTTGGGAAACGCGCCCGTCCAGATGATCGGCGTAAAGCCGGCCTTGCGCAATGCCGCGCAGGCCGCGAGGAATTCTTCAAAGTTGGCAGGCAGCGTTTTGATGCCTGCCTTGCGGAACATGTCCTTGTTGTAATAGATCAGCGTGGCGGCGACACCGCCGGAAATGCCGAAGCGTTTGCCGTAGCGATTGGTCCAGTCGGGTTTCAGCGAATCGAGCATGTTGTCCCAGGCCGCGCTGTCGCCCACGTCGGCCAGAATCCCCTGATTCGCCAGTTCGGCCGAATACGCATTCGGATTGACCGAGACCAGATCCGGCAGATTGTGGGTGGCGACTTTGGGTTTGAGATTTTCTTCCACCGAGTTGCCGATCATGAACTGCACGTCAACGGTGATGTCCGGGTTTTCCCGGTGGAAAGCATCGGCGATCTTGTGCATTTCTTCCGGCCAGTCCGGCGCCCATACCAATGCGGTAAGACGTGTACGCGCTGCAGGCGCGAAAGAAGTGCTGTCGGCAGATTGATCGCAGGCCGACAACAAACTGCAACAACAGAGAACGGCAATGACGGCAAACGTGGTGAGAACACCCGAGGCTCTTTTTCTTCTTGCGTGACCCATGAATCTTTCCTGAGACCTTCCCCAATCTGGCTACCGATAAAAACATTCTGCGTAGTACGGAGAAGTGTTCGTCCAGCTTTTTATGCCATCTTTATTTAATATTCAGTGTGCCATCTTTTGTCTATTTTGCAGGCGAATGTTGAGAATGCTGTAGAAAAATTTATATCTTCGTTGTCGCCGCGCCATGCTTTGCCTGTATTCGGCTCGCGCCTGGTGATCTGCTGTTTATCCGGCCACAGCGCTTGCCGGAAGGTTTGTCTCTCAGACGGTATAATGGCGGTCGCCGCAAGCTGTCTCGCGGCACTCAATTTGCGCAAAGCATTCCCTCTCCTCTGGTTCAACCGTCTTTAGCATCAGACGGCATTTGTCATTTTTTCATGCAAACAGACTCTTCGCCTTTTCAGGGCAAACGCCTTCCCGGCTGGCTGATCTTGATGGCCGCATTGACCGCAATGGGCGCCCTGGCGATCGACATGTACCTGCCCAGTTTTTCCTTCATCGCCAAGGATCTCGGCGTGGGCAGCAACACGATTCAACTCACGCTGTCGACCTTCCTGATTGGCCTGGCGTTCGGGCAAATGTTCTACGGCCCGATCAGTGACCGCTTCGGCCGCAAGCCGCCGCTGTATTTCGGCATCTGTCTGTACGTCATCTCCGCCCTCGGCTGTGCGCTGGCGCCGAATATCGAGACGCTGCTGGTGCTGCGTTTCTTCCAGGGTCTGGGCGGTAGCGCAGGCATGGTGATCCCGCGTGCCGTGGTGCGCGACAAGATGGGCGCCGAAGGAGCCGCCCGCGCTTTCTCGATGCTGATGCTGGTGTTCGGCCTGGCGCCGATTCTCGCGCCGTTCATCGGCGGCCTGCTGCTGACCTTCTCGACCTGGCGCGCGATTTTTGCGACGCTGACCGTGTTCGGCGCCATCTGTCTGATCTGCACTCACCGCGTGATGGAAGAAACCCGCGATCAGGCACACGTGGTGCCCCTGCATCTGGGGCGCGTGCTGCGTCAGTATCTCGATCTGCTGCGGCATCGCCAGTTCATGGCCTACGTTTTGTGCGGCGGTCTGATCCAGGCGGGTTTGTTTGCATATATCTCCGGCGGCCCGTTTGTGATCATCGAACTGCACGGTATCAAGCCGCAGAACTTCGGCTTCGTTTTCGGCGCCAACGCCATCGGTCTGATCGCCTGTTCGCAGATCAATGCGCGTCTGGTGATCAAACGCAGCGCTGATCGCGTACTGGGCAAGATCATCTGGATTCCCGCCATCCTGACCACAACGGTGGCCGTACTGGTCGTTTGTGGTTACGAGAGTCTGCCGCTGCTGCTGATCGGTTTCTTCGGCTTCTTGTCCTGCCATGGCTTTGTCGGCCCCAATGCCTCGGCCATCGCGCTGGCGCAACAAGGCAAGCAGGCCGGCACGGCGGCGGCGTTGATGGGCACACTGCAATTCGGTATCGGCATGTTGTCGGGAGTCGTGATGGGTTTGTGGCACGACGGCACGGCCTTGCCGCTGGTCACGGTGATGGCGGTGTGTGGCGTTGCCGCGCTGCTGCTGTACCGCTACGTTGCGCGTCACACCACGCAGACGGTGACGCGTCAGGCCTGATTGCGTCAGCATGGCTCAATAAGTGTTTCGCAGATAACTTCTTGTCTTCTGCTGCTGTCCCAGCGAACGCTGGAACCCAGTGTCGTGAAGACCTCCGATACGACACTGGGTCCTGACTTTCGTCAGGACGACGGTATATGCTGAGCATGCACCGGGCGGAGAAATTCGCACCCACTTGCAGATCGCCTCTCCCCTGTTTCATTTCCATTTTTTCCGTGCACGCTTTCGCGCACGCGCCTGCATGAAATTCGTGCGGCGGCTTTTCTCGGAGCGTTTTTTCGGCGCTCATCTCAACTATTTGCGCTTGCGTTCTTCAACGCCGTAAACCTCGTCCCGTCTATGTAATCGCCATTTTTCGGGGTAGGTGGCATGTCAATTGCTATATCGGTTCTTGCGGTCTGACCAGTCAGACCAAAAAAGGGAAAACCGATGAGCATGCCCAATATTGCCGCGCAAACATTGCAACGCCAGATCCTGTCCGGGACGTACAAGACCGGACAGATGCTGCCCGGTCAGCGCGATCTCGCCGAGTCGCTGGGCATCAGCCGTGCCTCGTTGCGCGAAGCTTTGTCGATGCTGGAAGCATTGGGTTTCATCCGCTCCATGCCGGGCAAGGGCACGCTGGTGACCTCCGGCCGCAGCAATCCCGCCGCCAAGGCGAAGGCGACGTCGGCAGCGCCTTCTTCGGCAGAGCTGCAATCCACTTTTCAGCTGCGCTATATCTTCGAGCCTGATGCCGCCGCATTGGCCGCACGCGTCATCAACGTGCACACCACGCCCCGTCTGTGGGGTGTCCAGGCGCGCTTTGAAGATGCGCTCAAGACCGTCGATCTGGTCAGTGCATCGCAGGCTGATCTGGCCTTTCATCAGTTGATCGCAGAATTGTCCGGCAACTCCGGCCTGCTGCAAATTTCCCGTGATTTCGAAACCCGCATCAGCCACAGCCTGCGCTTGCCGTTCGCCGATCATTCGCGCATCTGGGAACCGGCAGAAGAACATCGCGCCATTGCCGCGGCAATTTCCGCAGGCGACGCCGATGGTGCCCGGGCGGCGATGCAGGTGCACTTGCTGCATACAGCGGCGCGTGCAGGCATTTCCTTTTTACAGCCATGACCGTTTTGTTTCACCTCTGACTCACTTTTTATTCAGCTTTGCTTCAACTTAGATTCAACCTAGATACCACCCTGATTCACCGTAAAAAACCAAGTCCTCCATCACGTCGTTATCGTAAAGGAAGCATCAACATGAAACTGACCAAACCAAGCGCACTCACCCTGGCCTGTACATTGGCCTTTGGCTTGCTCTTCAGCGCCGGTGCGCACGCAGAAAAAGTCTTGCGCATCGCCATGACCGCGGGCGATATTCCGCGCACGCTGGGCCAGCCCGATCAAGGTTTTGAAGGCAATCGCTTCACCGGTATTCCGATGTACGACAGTCTGACGCAGTGGGATCTGTCCAAGGCCGACAAGCCCAGCGAAGTGATTCCCGATCTGGCAGTGTCGTGGGCGGTTGACGCCAAGGACAAGACCAAGTGGGTCTTCAAACTGCGCCCCGGCGTCAAGTTCCATGACGGCTCAGCTTTCAACGCCGATGCGGTGGTGTGGAACGTCAACAAGGTGCTCGACAAGGATGCGCCCAACTTCGACCCAAGCCAGGTCGGTGTGACCGCGTCGCGCATGCCGACGCTGCGTTCGGCCAAAAAGATCGACGACCTCACCGTCGAGCTGACCACGTCCGAGCCGGATTCTTTCCTGCCGATCAACCTGACCAACCTGTTCATGGCGTCGCCATTGCAATGGGCCAAGAAGCTGGCCGCCGTGCCGGGTTCGGTGAGCGACAAGGCCGAGCGCGCCAAGCAAGCCTGGGCTGCTTTCGCTGCCGATGCTTCCGGCACCGGCCCGTTCAAGATGACCAAGTTCGTGCCGCGCGAGCGTCTTGAACTGGCGAAGAATCCGGAATACTGGGATGCCAAACGCCGTCCGCAAATCGACAAGGTTGTGATGCTGCCGCTGCCGGAAGCCAACTCGCGCACCGCCGCGCTGCTGTCCGGTCAGGTCGACTGGATCGAAGCACCGGCGCCGGATGCGCTGGACACCATCAAGGCACGCGGCTTTAAGATCTATTCCAACCCGCAACCGCACGTGTGGCCGTGGCAGTTGTCTTTCGTGCCAGGTTCGCCTTGGCTGGACAAGCGTGTCCGCTATGCCGCCAACCTGTGCGTGAATCGTCCGGCGATGAAGCAACTGCTGGGTGGTCTGATGGGCGAGGCCACCGGCACGGTTGAGCCAGGTCATCCATGGCGCGGCAACCCGAGTTTCCATATCAAGTACGACCCGGACGGCGCACGCAAGCTGATGGCGGAAGCCGGTTATTCCGCTGCCAAGCCGCTCAAGGTGAAGGTGCAGATTTCGGCGTCCGGTTCCGGCCAGATGCAGCCGTTGCCAATGAACGAGTTCATGCAGCAAAACCTGAAAGCCTGCTTCTTCGATGTGCAGTTCGACGTCATCGAGTGGAACACGCTGTACACCAACTGGCGCATCGGCGCCAAGGATCCGAGCGCACACGGTGCGGATGCGGTGAACATCAGTTTCGCATCGATGGATCCGTTCTTTGCGATGGTGCGCTTCGTCAGCTCCAAGGCAGCGCCGCCGGTGTCGAACAACTGGGGTTTCTACAGCAACCCGGAAGTCGACGCCATCATCGCCAAGGCACGCACCACGTTTGACGCCAAACAGCGCGATGCCTTGCTGGCCCAGTTGCACGCCAAGATCGTCGATGAAGCGCCATTCGTCTGGGTGGCGCATGACACTGGTCCGCGCGCCCTCTCGGCGAAGGTCAAGGGTGTTGTGCAGCCGCAAAGCTGGTTCATCGATATCGCCACGATGTCGATGGATTGAGTGCAGGTTTGAACTGACGTTGTAAACATTGCTGCCGGCATTGCGAGGGTAATGCCGGTGGCAAGAATGACTTACTGAAGACTCCCCATGATTTCCTATCTGATCCGCCGTGTACTGTATGCCTTGCCCATCATGCTGGGCGTGGCGTTCCTGTGCTTCATGCTGGTTCATATCGCACCGGGCGATCCGCTGGTGTCGATTCTGCCACCGGATGCTTCCGTCGATTTGCAGAAGCAGCTGATGGAACTCTATGGTTTCAATCGCAGTTATCCCGAACAATTTTTCAGCTGGGTCTGGCGTGCCGTGCACGGCGACCTCGGCAGTTCCATCGCCACCGGAAGACCGGTCGCGCAAGAAGTCTTCAAGGCCGTCGGCAATACCTTCATGCTCGCCGCACTGGCGACACTGATCGGTTTCTTCTTCGGCTCGCTGTTTGGTTTTGTCGCCGGGTATTTCCGCAATTCCTGGGTCGACAAGATCGCTTCGTTCATCTCCGTGATCGGCGTGAGCGTGCCGCATTACTGGCTCGGCATGGTGCTGGTCATCATCTTTTCGTCGCAACTGATGTGGCTGCCCGCTACCGGTGCGGGGCCGGACGGTTCCGGCGCGTGGATCTGGGATTTTGAACACGTCAAGTATCTGATCATGCCGGCGGTGACGATGTCCTTCATCCCCATGGGCATCATTGCGCGCACGGTACGCGCACTGGTGGCCGACATCTTGTCGCAGGAATTCGTGATCGGCCTGAAAGCCCGTGGTCTCGGCGAGTTCGGCGTGTTTCGTCATGTGGTTAAAAACTGCGCACCGACCGCGATGGCTGTCATGGGCTTGCAGCTCGGCTATCTGTTGGGGGGGTCGATTTTGATCGAGACCGTATTCTCCTGGCCCGGCACCGGCTTCCTGCTGAATCAGGCGATTTTCCAGCGTGACCTGCCGCTGCTGCAAGGCACGATTCTGGTGCTGGCGCTGTTCTTCGTGTCGCTGAACCTGCTGGTCGACATCCTGCAAACCGTGTTCGATCCTCGCATAGAAAGGGCCTGATCATGACACTGCAATCCATGCCGGCGACTGCTGCTGTTTCTTCTCTTCCTGCCGTAGCGCCCTACAAGCGCTCACGCGGCCACTGGGCCAATGTCACCGCGCGCATCGTACGCAATCCACTGGCGATGATCGCTGCCGTGATCCTGCTGGCGCTGATCGGCATCGCCGTGTTCGCACCGTGGATCATGCCGGCCGATCCCTTCGCTACCTCGATGTTCACCCGTCTCAAACCGATCGGCACGCCGGATCATTTCTTCGGCACGGATGAGCTGGGCCGGGATTTGCTGTCGCGCCTGATGCTGGGCGGCCGGCTGTCGCTGTTCATGGGCATCACGCCTGTGCTGATGGCCTTCGTCATCGGCAGCGGCATCGGCATCCTCGCCGGCTATGCAGGCGGCTTCATCAACACCGCGATCATGCGCACCATCGACGTGCTGTATGCCTTCCCTTCGGTGCTGCTGGCGATTGCTCTGTCGGGCGCACTCGGCGCGGGTATCGTCAATGCGCTGACGTCGCTGACCATCGTCTTCATTCCGCAGATTGCGCGTATTGCCGAGAGCGTCACCACGCAGGTGCGCCGCAGCGACTACGTAGATGCAGCGCGGGCCTCAGGGGCGAGCGCTTTCACCATCGTGCGTGCGCATGTGCTGGGCAACGTGCTCGGGCCGATCTTCGTGTATTCGACCAGCCTGATTTCGGTGTCGATGATTCTGGCGTCGGGTTTGTCCTTCCTCGGCCTCGGCGTCAAGCCGCCTGAACCGGAGTGGGGTCTGATGCTCAACACGCTGCGCACGGCGATCTACACGCAACCCTGGGTGGCGGCATTGCCGGGTGCCTTTATTTTTATCACATCGATTTCGTTCAACATGTTGTCCGACGGTTTGCGTTCGGCGATGGAGGTCAAGCAATGACAGACGAACGCGATATCGGCGGACCGCGCCAGCCTCTGCTGCAGGTACGCAATCTGCTCAAACATTTTCCGCTGAAGGGCAAGGGACTGCCTTTTGCTTCACCACGCAGCGCAGTACGCGCAGTGGATGGCGTCAACTTCGACATCCTCAAGGGGGAGACGCTCGGCGTGGTCGGTGAGTCCGGCTGCGGCAAGTCGACCACGGCACGTGTGTTGATGCAACTGATCAACCAGGACAGCGGCGAGCTGGTGTTCGACGGCGAAACGGTCGGCTCGCGCGCCTTGCCGCTGCGCCAGTTCCGCCGTCAGACGCAGATGGTGTTTCAGGATAGTTACTCCTCGCTCAATCCGCGCATGACCATCGAAGACTCGATCGCCTTCGCACCGACCGTGCACGGCGTACCATCGCGCGCAGCGATTACCCGCGCCCGCGATCTGCTGGCGCGCGTCGGCTTGCAGCCTGAGCGTTTCGCCGGCCGCTATCCGCATGAGCTTTCCGGCGGTCAGCGTCAGCGCGTCAATATCGCACGCGCTTTGGCGCTGGAACCGCGCCTGGTGATTCTTGACGAAGCCGTATCGGCGCTCGACAAATCGGTCGAGGCGCAGGTGCTCAATCTGCTGCTCGACCTCAAGCAAGAGTTTGGCTTGACGTATCTCTTCATCAGCCACGATCTCAACGTCGTGCGCTTTATCTCCGACCGCGTGCTGGTGATGTATCTGGGTCAGGTGGTGGAGATCGGGTCGTCCGATCAGGTATTCGATCAGCCCAAGCATCCCTACACGCGCGCATTGCTGAAATCGATGCCCAGCATGGATCCGCTGCAACGCACGATGGAAGCGCCGCTGGCAGGCGATCCGCCGAACCCCATCAATCCGCCGAGCGGTTGCCGCTTCCACACGCGCTGCGCCTATGCCCAGCCGGTGTGCAGCCAGCGTGCGCCGGTATTCGCCAGCGATGACACAGGCCATGGTGTTTCCTGTCTGCGTTATGAAGCTGATACCGCATCCCTGTTTTCCGCTGCCGGCGAGGTGAACTATGCATGACATGATTTCCCTGCGCGACCTGAACGTACAGTTCTTCGCGCCGAAGAAACTGATCCGCGCCGTCAATGGCGTCAATCTCACCGTCGGCCAGGGTGAAGTCGTGGCTCTGATCGGCGAATCCGGCTCGGGCAAGAGCGTCACACTGCGTTCGATCATGCGCCTGCATTCAGAACGGTCGACGCGCATCAGCGGCGGTCTGGAAGTCGACGGCAAAGATGTGCTGAAGATGTCGCAGCGCGAACTGGCGGCCTTGCGCGGCGACACGGTAGCGATGATTTTTCAGGAGCCCTTGCTGGCGCTCGATCCGGTTTATACCGTCGGCGCACAAATCATCGAGGCGATTCGCCGCCACAAAAAAGTATCGAAGGCCGAAGCCCACAAACAGGCGCTGAGCCTGTTCGAAAAAGTCCGCATTCCCAGTCCTGAGCGCCGTCTCGACGCCTATCCGCATGAGATGTCCGGCGGCATGCGCCAACGCGCAATGATTGCGCTGGCCTTGTCGTGCTCGCCCAAGGTATTGCTGGCCGATGAACCGACCACGGCGCTCGACGCGACGGTGCAGATCCAGATCCTCTTGTTGCTGCGCGATCTGCAAAAGGAGCTCGGCCTGTCTATCGTCTTCGTCACGCACGATATCGGCGCCGCAGCGGAAGTGGCCGATCGCATCGCCGTCATGTATGCAGGCAAGATCATCGAACAAGGTCCGGCGGCAGAATTGCTGACACGGCCGCGCCATCCCTACACCTTGTCGCTGCTCAAGAGTCGCAGCCATGGCGCAATGCAAAAAGGCCAGCGTCTGGAAACCATCGGCGGTGCGCCGCCGGACCTGAGCAATCTGCCTGCGGGTTGTGCCTTTGCCGAGCGTTGCAAATACGCCGTCGCTGAATGCAGCAACGTACAGCCACGCGAAGAGACGCTGTCGCCCGGCCATGTCGTGAGCTGCCTGCGCGTGCATCAGATCCAAAATGCTGCAGTCAGTACTGCGACGAGTTGAACCTGTCGTCAGCAATCAGATCCATTCATCATCCTTCTACGTCCGAAAGAATTATTCATGTCCGCCGACGCACAAGCCGCACGTTGTTTCGTTCCTTATCCAGCACCTGCTTCGACAGCGATCTCGGCAGGCCCACTGTCCGGTATCCGTTTTGCGGTAAAAGACATTTTTGATGTTGCCGGCTTTCCGACCGGCTGCGGTAATCCGCACATGCTGGCGATGTCAGGCGTCAAGACGGCATCGGCGCCGTCTGTAGTGGCATTGGCGCAGGCGGGTGCAAAATTCGTCGGCAAGACCTACACGGACGAGCTGGCATTTTCGATGAACGGAAAGAATGCCCATTTCGGCACGCCGCGCAACGGCGGCGCGCCTGACCGGATTCCCGGCGGCTCCAGTTCGGGGTCTGCCTCCGCGGTGTCCAACGGGCTGGCGGACGTTGCACTCGGTACCGATACCGGCGGTTCCGTACGTGCTCCCGCCAGCCACTGCGGGCTGATCGGCCTGCGGCCGACGCATGCGCGCGTGAGCCTCAAGGGCTGTATGGACCTGGCCCCCTCATTCGATACCTGCGGCTGGTTCGCGCGCGACATCGATACCTTCTCGCGCGTGGGTGAAGTCCTGCTGCGTGAAGATACCTGTCTGCTGCCTGACGGTGCGCCGTCGATGCCGCAGGTGCTGGTCGCGGCCGACGTACTGGCCTTGCTGGAGCCACGCGTGCAAGCGGTGTTCATGCAGACGCTGGAACGCCTGGCCGGTGTGATCGGCACGCCGCTGCCGGTCAAGACGGCGACGCCGTCGTTCGACGCCTTGTACTGGTCGTTCCGTTACATCCAGGGTTACGAAGCCTGGCAAAGCCATGGTGAAACCATCGTCCGTCATGACCTGCAACTCGGCCCCGGTGTCGCCGAGCGCTTTGCCTGGTCGAGCCAGATCACGCCGCAACAGATGGAAGAGCACAGCAACGTGCGCGACCGCTTCCGCGAAGATTTCCTGCGTCTGCTCGGCAGCGATCGCGTGATCATTTTGCCGAGCATGCCCGACATCGCGCCGCTGCTGAGCGAATCGGAACAAGTGCTGGAGAACTATCGAAACCAGGCCGTACGCATGCTGTGTCTGGCCGGATTGTCCGGTTGCCCGCAAATTTCGCTGCCGCTGATGACGCTCGACGGCGCGCCGTTCGGCTTCTCCATCATCGGCCCGCAGGGCAGCGATCAGGCCCTGATCCGCCTGTCGAGAAAGCTCATCGATGAACTTGCCTGATTCAAGCTCAGCAACCGCAAGCAAAGTCATCGTTGCGCAGGTGCTGACACCGGCGGCGTTCGCGCCGTTCGGTGATGTCATTGCTCCGGCCAAGGCACAGCCCTCGGCAAAGTCTGACAGCACGCCAATCAATGAAGGCACCGCCCAACGTTTTGACGACCTGACGCAACTTGACGTGAGCGAGCAGGGCGGCGAGGCCTGTGTGGCGATCTTTCGTACGCAGGACGGCACGCATGTAGCGCCTTATGCCCTGACCATGTTCGAGCGTCATTTGCTCGGTAGCCAGAGTTTTGTGCCGATGGCGCAGGGACGTGTGCTGGTGGTGGTGACGCAGGGCGGGGATACGCCGGATGAAGACGCGATTCAGGCCTTCGTTGTTGAACCTGGCCAGGGCGTCACACTCAGGCGTGGTGTCTGGCATCACCCGATGATCACCATCGGCGGTGCGGACGTGTTCGTGATCGAGCGCCGTGCAGCGCAAGTGGACTGCGAGATCATGCGCATCAAGGGGTGCTTTGTCGTGACGCTTTGATGAGTTATGTGTGAGTACACCGGCCCTGTCAGCCGGAAAAGAGGAATCCTGAGATAATGGCGTTGCTGCCGCGAAACTTTCCAGAGTTTTCGCGGCGCTTTCATTTTTGTCATTCCACTTTTCCCATTTTTAGGTCGCCATGTTTTACGCGATAAGCTGTTTCCTCCTGTGGGGGCTGTTCCCGCTTTATTTCAAATTGCTGCAGGATGTCGGCTCCTTCGACATCGTGCTTCAGCGCATTTTCTGGTCGTTGCTGTTTCTCATCGTTGTGCTGACCTGGAAACGCCAGTGGGCATGGCTCGGCGAAGTCGCGCGCAAGCCGCGTGTGCTGCTCGGATTTTTGGTCAGCGCTTTGCTGTTGTCGGGCAACTGGGTGCTATACGTGTGGGCGGTTAACGCCGACCGCATCGTCGACGCCAGCCTCGGCTACTTCATGAGTCCGCTGGTCAGCGTGCTGCTGGGCTATGTCATCCTCAAGGAAAAGTTGCGCCCTTTGCAATGGCTGGCGGTGTTCATGGCGCTGGGTGCAGTGTTGTGGCTGACCTGGACGAACGGCGCCTTGCCGTGGATCGGGTTGACCATCGCCGCCACCTTCGGCATCTATGGCCTGCTGCGCAAGATCGCGCATCTCGGTGCGCTGGAGGGCCTAGCGCTGGAAACCATCCTGCTCTCGCCGCTGGTGCTGGCGATTCTCGCGGTGTCGGCGCTGCACGGCAGCAACGGCTTCTTGCAGGCATCGCTGTCGTCGCAGATCCTGCTGGCGCTGTCGGGGCCGGTGACGGCGATCCCTTTGCTGCTGTTCGCCCGTGCGGCGCGCCGGATTCCTTTGTCGCTGCTGGGTTTGCTGCAATACATCTCGCCTACGATGCAGTTGCTGACTGGGGTTTTCATCTACGACGAGCCGTTTGCCGGATCGCGCGCGAGTGGATTCATGGTGATTTGGGCCGCGCTGGCTGTATACTCTCTGGAAGGACTGTGGCGGCTGTGGTCAGCCAAGGCCCGTCCGGCCGGCGTTTAGTTGGTCAAGCTGCCCGGAAAGCGCCGCCGCATCACAAGTATTTTTGCAAGTATTCTCCTATCTTATTACCTGGCATCCAAACATGGCTCAATACGTATTCACTATGAACCGCGTCGGCAAGATCGTGCCGCCGAAGCGTCAGATCCTGAAAGACATTTCCTTGTCCTTCTTCCCCGGCGCCAAGATCGGCGTGCTCGGCCTGAACGGCTCCGGCAAATCGACGCTGCTGAAAATCATGGCCGGCATCGACAAGGAAATCGAAGGCGAAGCAACGCCCGCGCCGAACCTGAACATCGGCTATCTGCCGCAGGAACCGCAGCTCGATCCGGAAAAAAATGTGCGCCAGGAAGTCGAAAGCGCATTGGGCGAAGTGTTCGAAGCGCAAGCCAAGCTCGACGCCGTCTACGCCGCCTACGCTGAAGAAGACGCTGATTTCGATGCACTCGCCACCGAGCAGGCGCGTCTGGAAGCGATCATCTCCGCCTCCGACGGCAACAGCCTGAACCAGCAGCTGGAAATGGCCGCCGACGCGCTGCGCCTGCCGCCATGGGACGCCAAGATCGGCGTGCTGTCCGGTGGTGAAAAACGTCGCGTCGCGCTGTGCAAACTGTTGTTGTCCAAGCCTGACATGTTGCTGCTCGACGAACCGACCAACCACTTGGACGCCGAATCGGTGGACTGGCTGGAACAGTTTCTGCTGCGCTTCCCGGGCACCGTCGTGGCGATCACCCATGATCGCTACTTCCTCGACAACGCGGCGGAATGGATTCTGGAACTCGACCGCGGCCACGGTATTCCATGGAAGGGTAATTACTCCTCTTGGCTGGAACAAAAGGAAGCCCGCCTGAAGCAGGAAGAAGCGACCGAATCGGCGCGTCAGAAGACCATCGCCAAGGAACTGGAATGGGTGCGCCAGAACCCCAAGGGCCGTCAGGCCAAGAGCAAGGCGCGTCTGTCACGCTTCAATGAGTTGAGTGAACACGAATACCAGAAGCGCAATGAGACTTCGGAAATTTTCATTCCCGTGGCCGAGCGTCTGGGTAACGAAGTCATCGAGTTCAAGGGCGTGAGCAAGGGTTACGGCGACCGTCTGCTGATCGACAATCTCAACTTCAAGATCCCTGCGGGCGCCATCGTCGGCATCATCGGCCCCAACGGCGCCGGTAAGTCGACCTTGTTCCGCATGCTGGCGGGACGCGAACAGCCGGACAGCGGCGAACTGGTGCTCGGCCCTACCGTGAAAATTTCGCTGGTCGATCAGTCGCGTGAAGATCTGGAAAACAAGAAGACCGTGTTTGAAGACGTCGCCGGTGGCGCCGACATTCTGACCGTTGGTCGTTTTGAAATGCCGTCGCGCGCTTATTTGGGGCGCTTCAACTTCAAGGGTGGTGACCAGCAAAAGATCGTCGGCAATCTGTCCGGCGGTGAGCGCGGCCGTTTGCATCTGGCCAAGACGCTGCTGCAAGGCGGCAATGTCCTGCTGCTGGATGAACCGTCCAACGATCTCGACGTGGAAACCCTGCGCGCGCTGGAAGATGCCTTGCTGGAATTTGCCGGCACCGTGCTGGTGATCAGCCATGATCGCTGGTTCCTTGACCGTATCGCCACGCACATCATCTCCTTCGAAGGAGATTCGCAAGTCTCCTTCTTCGACGGCAACTACCAGGAGTATGAAGCCGACAAGAAGAAGCGCCTCGGTGAAGAAGGCGCCAAGCCCAAGCGTATCCGTTACAAGCCGGTTACGCGCTAAGCTGCACAACCGGCTGCAGCAAGCAGCCACCAGCAACCACCAGCAACACTGAAGATCACAACGCCCCGTTTTCGGGGCGTTGTTGCTTTTCGGAATTGATTTTGTATCAGCGTGTAATGGTGCTCTGATTTCGTATTTTTTTGATCGTGGACAAGATGCTCGTGAGGTATAAGAGATGTCATTTTGATCACGAAAAAATCATGCGGAGGCGAGATGCATCTTTTAAGCCGCTTTTACAGGGCAGGGATACTGGCTGTATTGTTTTCCGTTTCCGTGCAGGCGAGTGCGGACGATTTTCAGACCGTACTGATCGGCTTTTCCGGTTCGTTAAGCGGCATCTCGGAAAACTTTGGTAAAAGCATGGCGAACGCCGCAGAGCTGGCCATCGCAGAAGCCAATCGCAATCCTTACAAGATCGACGGCAAGCGGATTTTTTTCCGACTTGTACGCATGGACGACCGGGGGGATCCGGTGCGTGCGCAACATGTTGCCAATGCATTGGTACAGTCCGGTGTGATCGGTGTCATCGGCGGAGCGAACAGTGCAACCAGTATCGCCGGTGCAAAGATTTATGCGACAGCCGGTATTCCGCAGATATCGCCAGCGGCGACGGCGCGCCGGTTTACAGAGCTGGGTTATCGCACGACCTTTCGCACGGTTGGTTCTGATGATGAGGCGGTGCCGTATCTGGCCGATTTCGTCGTCAGGGATCTGCATGCCGGCCGCATCGCCGTCATAGATACCGGTACGCTCTTCAGCATTGGCGTGACGACGCGTTTTGCCGATATCGCCAAGGACAACGGCGCCAGTATCGTTATCCGGGAGAGCATCAGTCCGGTGAGCTCAGACTTCGATGCGCTGCTGCGGCGTATCAAGGCGCAGGACGTGGATACGATTTATTTTGGCGGCTATTCTGCGCAGACCAGCATGTTTGCGCAGGGCATGCAGCGCCTGGAAGTGAAGGCCCGGCTGGTGACCGCCATGATCGGGATTGTCGGCGCCTCCTTTTTTATTTCTACCGGCGTTGCCGCGAATGGCTCTCTTTCCCTGGAGAGCGGCGTTCCCTTCAACAAGATGGCGGGCTGGAAGAAATTCCAGGCGGAATATACGCAGCGTTTCGATTTCAACATTTACGGCATGACACCGTTTTCCTACGATGCCGCTCAGGTGTTGATTGCGGCAATACGGCAGGCCAACTCCCTCGACGTCAGGAAGGTCGTGGACGTCTTGCACGAAATCAGCCATCGTGGTCTGAGCGGAACGATTTCTTTCGATGCCTCAGGCAATCTGCGCAATCCGTCATTCACGATCTATGAAGCGCAGAACCAACGATGGGTTGCGGTCAAGAGCCAGGTCGCGCGCTGACGAGATGTCGATTCCCTCGCCATGCCGGCAGCTTGTAAAGGCAGTGTAACGGCGCTCTTTACATTCAGGCGCAGCGGCAACTTGTAGGCTAGGATCTTCATCACATCGCATGTCGGGGGAAACGTGAAGCTGCATCGCTTATATCCGGGATTTTTCTTTCTGCGGCGATTGCCGTTGTTGCCATTGCTTGCTTTGGTGGCCTGCGCATCCGGCGGCACGATTCAGCAGCTCGACCGTGACACTTACATGGTCACCGGACAGTCGCGCCTGAACGGCAACAACGGTGCTGCTGCCAGTGCCGCGCTCAGTGCAGACGCGTATTGCAAGGACCGCGGCAAACGCATGCAGCTGACCAGTTCTGAGACGTCAGATGGGGTGTTCGGCGTGTGGCCGTCCAAGAGCGTGGTGATGTTCAAATGCGTTGGCTGAGACGAGGCAAGACAGCGGGTGCAACGCGATTTTCAAATCCACCGTAAGCCTTTCATAAGCCATCCCTCAGTCCTCCCTCAGCCGCCAACAGCGCCTGCCAGCAGGGATTTGCGGGCGCGGTTAAAATAGCGCTCCCGATGTATCCACAAGATGCATCGCCGGACCGGCGTGACCGCATCCTACCCGCTGCAGCCGCCGCCTCCTGTTTGTTTCCTGATGATCTCTTCCGTTCCGGATGACTGAATTCGTGGTTTGAAATCAGTATTGAGTTCCCTGCTGCGCGCGACCCGCGGAGATATCGAAAAACAAAAAAAATTCTCGCTCTTTCTTTTTCTCTTTTACTCTGCGCTTCTGTCCGAGCGTCTAAACGATTGTCCTATCATGCTTGCTCGTCTTACCCGCCTGTTTCCGTTGTGGGCGCTATTGCTGTCCGCCGCCGCATATTTTTCACCCTCCACCTTCACACCGATTGGCCCTCACGTCACGGGTTTGCTGACTCTGATCATGCTGACCATGGGCGTCACGCTGACGCTGGATGATTTCAAACGTATCGTCAAACGCCCGGCGCCGGTTGCCGCCGGCATCGTGCTGCATTACCTGGTCATGCCGCTGGCCGCCTGGGTTATCGCCAAGCTGTTGCGCATGCCGCCTGACCTGACCGCCGGCATGGTGCTGGTCGGCAGCGTTGCCAGCGGTACCGCGTCCAACGTCATGATCTATCTGTCGCGCGGCGATGTTGCCTTGTCGGTGACGATCTCGACCTTGTCGGCGCTGGTGAGCGTGTTTGCGACGCCGCTGCTGACCGAACTGTACGTCGATGCATCGATCCATTTCGATGCACATGCGATGCTGATGAGCATCGTGCAAATCGTCGTCGTGCCTATCGTCGTCGGCGTGGTGCTGAACCTGTTCGCGGGCAAGCTGATCCGTCGCATCGAGCCTTACTTGTCGCTGGTATCGATGGTCGCGATTCTGCTGATCATCGCTGCCGTGGTCGGCGGCAGCCAGGCCAGCATCGCCTCGGTCGGCCTGGTGGTGCTGATCGGCGTTATCCTGCACAACGCCTTGGGTCTGCTGGGCGGCTACTGGGGTGGTCGTTTGCTCGGTTTCGATGAAGCCATTTGCCGCACGCTGGCGATCGAAGTCGGCATGCAGAATTCCGGTCTTGCGGCAGCATTGGGCAAGCTGTATTTCACGCCGCTGGCGGCATTGCCGGGGGCGTTGTTCTCGGTCTGGCACAATCTGTCGGGTTCAATGCTGGCCGGTTACTGGCGTGGTCGTCCGCCGAAGGATCAGGCATAAGCCGGTCTTTGGCCGGAGCGAAAAAGCGGATTCCGGTCCGCTTTTTTTATGTCCGATGCACGATGCATCATGGGCATTTATCAGGCATCATGCGATGCATTGTTTGTGCCGAAAAAGGGAAAATAAAATCATGAAAAAACGACAATTTCTCGCCGCTGGTCTGCTCGGGATGAGCAGCGTCGCCATCGCGGCAAACAAGGAGAAGCAAGCCGCCTGTGCCAGCAGCAAGGATGCCGGCCCGGTGCTGCTGACCATCACCGGCGCCATTGGCGCAGGCAATCGCGGGGCACTTGATCCGGTGCTCGATCAGATGATGGCCAAGCAAAAGCTGCAATTCAACCGCGCCCATACGTTCGACTTCGCGTCGCTGAACGCCTTGCCGCAAACCACCATCAAGCCGACGCTGGAATACGACAGCAAGCAGCACGTGCTGAGCGGCCCCTTGTTAAGCGATGTGTTGAGCGCCGCCGGCGCGGCAGCGGCCGGCGACGTGCTGCTGCGTGCGGTCGACGGCTACGCGGTGCAGGTGTCGATGGCTGATATCCGCAAATACCGCTTCATCGTCGCCACGCATCTGGACGGCAAGGCGATTCCGCTGGGTGGCTTGGGGCCGTTGTGGGCAGTGTATGAGGCAGATGGTTTTCCGGAGATCATGGAAAAGCCGATCAGCGCGCGCTTCGCCTTGTGCCCCTGGGGCACCTATCACATCGAAGCTAAGATTTAAACCTGTTCGCCTCCCTGCTGCGAAGCCGCGATCCGCTGCCGTACGGTGCTCGGAATCCTCGTGTACTTGAGTGCACTCCGGTGTCCTGCGCTCCGGTCGGCAACGGCTGACGGCTTCTCGCTACGATAGGCAAACAGGTTTATCTTCTGTCTGGATCAGATATGCATCGCCGCCAGCGTGCCCAGGATGACGCTGGCGCCTGCTGCGGTGTAGGAAATACGTTTGAGCCAGTTCTTGCGTGTGAGCAGGGTGATGGCCGCCAGCGAGATGGCGATCTGGATCGCGGTCATGGCCTGCGCCCAGCGGTGATGCTGGTGCAGTTTGACTTCGGACAGTTCGTCCCATTCCTTGGCTTGTTCTTCCAGCTTTTCGGCAGCCTTGCGGATGTCTTCTTTTTCCGACTTGTAGCGTTCCGCCGCAGCCGTGTATTTCGCCGCATCCACGCCGGGGATGGTCGCTGCCAGTTCGGCCAGGTTCTGGCGGCTGGATTTGGCCTGGTAATAATTCCACTGGTTCGCCGCTTCGGTCTTCTTGATGGCGGCGTTGTTCTTGTTCATCGCGGCGGCGCTTTCCGTGGAGCCGGCCTGGTAGCTGAACAGCGCGCCGATGGTCGCCATGATCGCAGTCATGACGGCGATCTTGCCGGCAAAGTTGTCGCCGCTGCCATGCGCGTGTTCGGTAACGTGTTCGAGATGATGTTCGTGCGGACTTGGGACTTCGAATTCTTCAGCCATGCGAGTGCTCTTTATAGATTTATATTGTGGAGTTGGCCGGCGTTGCCGCCGGGAACCTGCGCAACCCTCCTTGCGCATGCCATTAATGCGCAAGGGATGGGCTTAGTTGACGCTGCCCTGGGCTTTATCTTCAGCTCGCAGCCCGCCGGGGTTTGTTACCATAGACGTTTTCCCGCAAAACCTTAGTCGAACCTGCCGAAAACCATTCCCATGAGCAAATTCTGGAGCCCCATCGTCAGCCGCCTGACGCCTTACATCCCTGGCGAACAGCCCAAGATCAGCAATCTGGTCAAACTCAACACCAATGAAAACCCTTACGGCCCCTCACCCAAGGCGGTTGCTGCAATGGCGCAGGAGGTCGGCGATAACCTGCGCCTGTACCCGAATCCCGACGCCGAACCGTTGAAGCTGGCGATCGCCAGCCGCCACGGCTTGTCACCTGCACAAGTGTTTGTGGGCAACGGTTCCGATGAGGTGCTGGCGCACGCTTTCCAGGCGCTGCTCAAGCATGGCGCGCCGATTTTGTTTCCAGACATCACCTATAGCTTCTACCCGACCTATGCCGGTTTGTATGAAGTGGCATATCGCACAGTGCCGCTGGCGGATGACTTCTCGATTCGCGTCGACGACTACCTCGGCCATGGCGACGCCATCGGCGGCATCATCTTCCCGAATCCGAACGCGCCGACCGGTTGCCTGCTCGCTCTCGACGCGATCGAACGCATGCTCTCAGGCAATCCGGATCGCGTGGTGATTGTCGATGAGGCGTATATCGATTTCGGCGGCGACAGCGCCATCGATCTGGTCGCGCGCTATCCGAATCTCCTGGTCGTGCAGACGCTGTCGAAGTCGCGCTCGCTGGCCGGCTTGCGCGTCGGCTTTGCGGTCGGCCATGCGGATTTGATCAGCGCGCTGGAACGGGTCAAGAACAGTTTCAATTCCTACCCGCTGGATCGCATCGCGATTGCCGGCGCAACCGCAGCGATGGAAGACGACGAGCACTTCGACACCACTCGCAAGGCGGTCATCGCCAGCCGCGGCAAGATGGTGGCGGATCTGACGGCGCTGGGTTTTGAAGTATTGCCGTCGGCGGCCAATTTCGTGTTCGCACGTCATCCGCAACATGATGCGGCGGGATTGGCAGCGTCCTTGCGCGGCGACGGCATCATCGTGCGACACTTCACCAGCGCACGCATCAATCAATTCCTGCGCATCACGGTCGGTACCGACGACGCATGCCAGACGCTGATCGCTTCATTGCGCAAGCATTTGGCCTGACGCACTTTCACGCCGATGCATTGATGCATCGGCGCTGCATGCCGAGCTGATTACAGTTCCAGATGCAGCGTCGTGCCACCCTCCGCCGGCAGCGCGCAGCAGATCAATGCTTCATCCGCTTCCACCGCGAAGCCGGGCGTTTTCGCATAAGTCACCTCGCCTTGCAGCACCCGCGTACGGCAAGTGCCACAACGGCCGTCGCGGCAGCTGGATTCCGGATTCAGGCCGCGCTGTTCAGCCAGCTCCAATAGCGAACCACTGTCCGACGTCCAGCGCGCTTCCTTGGCCGAGCGCATGAACACCACGGGCACGGCGGTTGTCGCCGCCGGTTTGAGCGGGATCTGCGAAGCCTGTTCATCGACCTTGCGTTGCAGGCCGGAAGGGCCGAATGCTTCCGCATGGATGCGCGCGTCGATGACATTCATGGCGCGTAAGGCGTCGTACATTTGCTGCATGAATCCGGCCGGGCCGCAGAGATAAAAATCGTAGTCGTCGAAGGGCAACGTCTTCTTCAGCAAGGCGATGTCGATGCGTCCCGCTATATCGCTATCTCCGGCATTTTCTTCCAGCTGACTCAGCACGCGCACGTGACGCGCACCACCTTTGCCGGCATTGACCAGCGCAGCGATCTCTTCACCGAAAGCCAGTTCTGCTTTGCTACGTGCCGACTGAAACAGCCACACCGGCCGCTGGTAGCGCTTGCGCATGCCCTCGTGTATGAGGTGCCGCAGCATCGACAGCATGGGCGTGACGCCGACACCGGCCGCCAGCAACACCGCAGGACGGCGCATGGCGGCATCGATGATGAAATTGCCGGCAGGTGCGCGCGCTTCGATGATGTCATCGACCTGGATCGCGCCATGCAGATGTTCCGAAAACAAGCCCTGACGTTTCACACTGATGCGCAGAAACGCATCCGAGGGGGCGCTCGACAACGTGTACTGACGGATCTGCATGTCCGCTCCCGGAACGTCCAGCCGAACCGACACATGTTGTCCCGCCGCGGTACCCGGCATGCCCGCGCCGTCGGCCGGCAGCAGGTAAAACGATCGGATCGCGGCGCTCTCGTCGACGATCTTGCTGACACGAAACGGCCGCCATTGCGTAGCCAGTTCGGCCGCCTTGAGACGGGAGGCAGCGTCTTCCCAGCTTCCGGTGATCAACGCATTGGGTGATGCGCCGGCGTCGACATCAATCCAGCGCAACGGCAGGGCGGCGGGCCGGCGCACGACGTGTTGCGGGGTAAAGCGCCACATGCGTTCTGCGCCCATGAAAGCCGCCACTTCAGGTGTATTGAGGATGACCTCCGCGCGTCCGCTCAACTGCAGCAAATCGCCGTTGCTAAAGTCCACAAAGACCAGACCCGCACGCGGATTCAGCAAGAAATTTCCCAGCGTATTGAAGAACAGGTTGCCGGAGAAATCCGGAATGGTCAGCACACCATCGTCGTCGATGCGCACGAATCCCGGCTTGCCGCCGCGATGAGAAGCGTCGACCTGCTTCTTGCCGTCGCGGACGACATAGGACGCGACGTAGAACGAATCCGCTGCACGGATCATGGCGGCAGCGTCAGCATCAAGCGCCGACAGGGTGCTCACCGGACCAGCCGGTGCGTCGGTGAATTCGTATTGGCGAAGCTGGATGTATTGCGGGCAATTGCCATAGGCCTGGGTGACATCGATGTGGAAACGATCTTCTGACTGCCGGCTTACCAGACCATTCATGCGATTGCGGCGGCGGGTATGCAATTCAATACCCAGCATGCCGATGCCGTCGCCGTCTTCCATACCCGCATCGGCGGGATCGAGCGGTTCGCGCGCCAGTTCGAGCGTGAGTTTTTCCGCGACGTCGGCATGCATGAAGCCGGGCCGTCCCGCGCGCAAGGTCGCCCACACTTCGCCTTCGGTATCGACTGCGCCCAGTATGACAAAGGGCAGCTGGGCGTAAAACTCGCGGTGCTGATCGGGCATCCAGTCCCGGGCCATCTGGTTGCGGCCTGGGCCGGCCATGCGTTCGACGGCACCGACACTGCGCTGCAAAGTCAGCTCACCTTCGTGCCAGGGAGATCCGGAAGGTGCGACTGAAGTTGGCAGCGTCGCGATATGTGCGGGTGTCGGCTGTGTCGAAGTCATGATGGCGCTCCTTTTAGGCGGCCAGACCGACAGGCGTCTTCTGAAATGCGACAAAACCAGGCAACGCTTCGACCCTGGCCAACCAGTGGTGGATCTGCGGATAGCCACTCAGGTCGACATTGCCTTCGGGCGCGCTGGAGATATACGAGTAGAGCGCGACGTCGGCGATGGTGGCGTGTTCAGCCGCCAGCCATGGACGGGTCGACAGTTCTTGCTCCACCAGCGTCAGGATGGCGTGAGCGCGGCGAATTGCGTCGTCGGCATCAATCGGTGCGCCGAATACGGTCACCAGGCGGGCAGCGGCAGGGCCGCGTGCGATCTCGCCCGCAGCGACTGACAACCAGCGTTGTATTGCCGCCGCCGTTGCCGGGTTTTCCGGCAGCCAGTCGGTGCGTCCGAGTGACTTGGCCAGATAAATCAGGATGGCGTTGGAATCGCTGACGACGATATCGCCGTCTTGCAGTACGGGAACCTGGCCGAAGCGGTTGAGCTTGAGCAGTTCAGGGGATTTTTGCTCGCCCTTTTTCAGGTCGACCAGAACCAGTTCATGTTGCACGCCCAGCAACGAGAGAAACAGGTGGGCACGGTGTGAATGGCCGGACAGAGGGTGGTGGTAGAGTTTCATGGCAGCTCCAGGTGGGTTGTAGGAGTCGCCAGTTTTGCTGATAACGCAGATGAAGAGAATCGCCGCCCCAGACAATGGACTATTCCCCGTTTGAGAATAATCCCGTCATTTCGGCCTCCATTACTCTTTAGCAGGCCGTTCCCCGCGCAGTTCACCGACCGCAAGGTCAAGGAAGGCGCGTACCTTGCGCGCGGCGTGGCGGCCTTCATGTTGCACCACATGCACGGGCAGCGTTGGTGTTTCATGCTCGCGCAATACTTCGACCAGTCGTCCGTCCGAGAGGTGCGGCGCCACCATGTAAGACAGCACGCGCGTGATACCGAAACCGTCGAGCGCAGCGATGATGGCTTCATCGTTCGAGAGAACGGTCATGCGCGGCTGCACGCGTACGAGGGTGCTTGCATCGCCCTTCGTGAAGCGCCAGTCCGGTGACGTCGAGATGCCGTTTGACGATACGATCACGTGCTGTCTGAGATCATCCGGCGCCTGCGGCGTACCGTGCTTGCTCAGATAATCCGGCGAGGCGCACACCACCCGCCGCACTGTGCCGACCGGGATCGCCTGGTAACTGGAATCGGGCAGGTGGCCAATACGAACCGCCACATCAATGCCCTCGTCCATCATGTTGATGATGCGATCGGCAAAACGGCATTCGACTTCGGCCTCGGGATAGCGTCGCAGGTATTCCATCACGATGGGCGTGACATACATGCGGCCGAACAGCGCCGGCGCCGTCACTACCAGGCGACCGCGCACCGCGCCATGGGCGCCGGCGGCAAGGTCTTCCATTTCGGTGATATCGGCCAGCACACGGCGACAGTCTTCGGCATAGCGCGCGCCGACGTCGGTGACACGAACGATACGCGTGGTGCGTGTCAGCAAGCGCACGCCGATGGCTGTTTCCAGATCGCTGACGGCGCGCGTGACGACAGGTGGCGAGATGTTCATTTTCCTCGCAGCGGCGGCAAATCCGCCTTCATCAACCACGGCAAGAAAAATCGCCATCGACTCAAGTCGATCCATATTATTCCCGGTTTTGTAATGGCCAATTATGATTTCAGGGTATTCCGATTATGCCCGAGATCAGGGGCGCCACTCGTCTCCTCACTCTCATTCCGGCCCTAGGCAAGGTGAGCCAGGTAGAGCGTGTTTTACCGACGGTCAGTGAGAAACCGGATGCTTAATTTTGCAGCACAGTCAGTGGTCGCTGGCGCCATGCCAGCAGCGCACCGATCAGCAAGGCGGCCGCAGAGAACATCAGTCCTTGCTGCAAACCACCGCTGCGGTCGGCGATCCAGCCGACGATGCTTGGCCCGACGATCTGTCCGGCCGCAAACACGATCGTGAACGCACTGATGCCGACCGACCAGCTGGCCGGTGGCAGATTGTGCCGCACCAATGCAGTTGTCGACGCGACTGCGGAGAGAAACACGCCGCCGAACATCAGGCCGGAAATGAACACCGCCACCGGCGCCGCAGTCACCGCCGGCAATAGGGTGGCGATGCTCAGCAAGGCATTGAGGATGGCCAGCGATTCGCCGCCCCTGAATTTGTCCAGCATGCCGGCCCACAACCGCGACGACGCCATTACGGCGACACCCAGCAGCGTATAAAACAGCGTGATCATGCCGGCCGACATGCCTTGTTCTTTCAGCAATGCAATGACAAAAGTCATGTACCCGATATAGCCTAGTCCGAACATGAAATATCCGGTCAGGCCGAACGCCAGGCTGCGATAGCGGACATGTCCCGCACCGCGCGCCTGCGACGGCAGATCCGGAATGCGCAGCGCCGGAGGCGCCATGAAAACCGTCGCGATCAGGCTCAGGATGCCCATCGCCAGCCACGCCCATTGCCAGCTGTGCGCGACGCCGTAGACATTCGCAGCGGCAATCGTCAACGGCACCAGCCATGCGGAAATCACGATGCCGATACCGCTGCCGCCATAGAACACGCCTAGCAAGAATCCGGCACGTTGCGGATGCAGTGCCGCCAGGCGCGTCACCAGGATGCCACCGGTAATAAAAATGAATGCGCTGACCGCACCGGTCACGACACGCAAAAACAGCAAACTTGCCGTATCGATGAACAAGCCGGACAGGATGATGAAAAACGCTGTCGCCAGCGCCCCGCCGATCAGCATCTTGTGCGTGCCGAAGCGTCGTGCCAGCGGTGGCGTGGCGAGTGCGCCGAGCAGGTAGCCGAGCGCGTTGCCGGTGTTCATGCCACCGGCGATGAGGTAGGGCCAGCCGAGGTCGGTGCGCATTGGAGACAGCAATAGCGCATACGAGAAGCGCGCCACGCCGAGCGCGATTGCCGTACCCAGCGACAGCGCCAGTGCCGTCAGCAGCGGATGGCGCATGATGAAATCGTGGTGTGCAGGAGAAGTAGCGCGCGCCTGTTCGGTGGCCGCAGTCGGATCATGCATGGCTGGTCTTGTCTCTTGAGCATCGACGGTTGATTGCCGTCTGGTTTTTATAGTGCGCCGAAGGGGCGCGGTAGCAAAGTGGCAATGCAGACCGCGGCGCTGCTCAGAGTGTAGCGGATTGTGCCGACTCTTGTTGTCAGGCGTGCGCGGGTTCTGGGGAGGTTGCGTCGTCGCTGCATACGTGCAGGCAGGCATCGACCACGAGCGGCGCCAGGCGTGTGCCGCGCAAGCGTCGGATCTCCGTCAAGGCGGCGTCCATGCCGAGGCTCTTGCGATAGGGGCGGTCTTCGGACATGGATTCGACGATGTCGGCGACGGTCAGGATGCGTGACTCCAGCATGATCTGGTCGCCACGCAGGCCGCGCGGATAGCCGGAGCCGTCGAGATATTCGTGGTGGGCGTAGACGATGTCGGCAACCGGGTGCGTGAACGAGATGCGGCGCAGCACGTCGTAACTGGTCTGCACATGCGTCTTGATCAGTGTGAATTCCGCATCGGTGAGCCTGCCGGGTTTGTTGAGTATCTCCAGCGGAATGTTGACCTTGCCGATATCGTGTACCAGTGCCGCCAGATGCAATGCTTCGAGCCGGGGCGCGTCAAGCGCCAGATGACGGCCGATGCGCAAGGCCAGCGTGGCGACACGGTTTTCGTGTTGCGGCGTGTAGTCGTCAATCAGGTTTTGCAGCGAGAGCAGGGCATTGATTGCTTCGCGCTGAAGGATGTTGATTGACGTAGTTGGCGCAGGTGTCAATGAAAGTGGCGGCGTCGGTTCAGGTTGGTCGGTCAGATCAGGCATTCAAAAAACTAAAACGGTGTCGCACAAAAAATAATGCGGGCAAAAAACAATCGTCGCATCCGGATGAAACTGCCGGACCTTTTTCTATCTGCTGCCGTTTGAATTTGGCAGCGACTTGATGGTGCATTGACAGTAAAGCGACAGTGATTCAGCAGCGGTCTGGAAGCAATGTGGGGGGATGCGAGATAATGGCGGCTGCCAGAAGTTTAATCCTCTCTTGAATGCATGACAACCGACCTGACCAATTCCACTTCTGACAATGCCAGCCTCGGGACATTGGCGCTGCCTGTGCGATGGCGACAAGTCGCCATTCCGTTTTTCTTTTTTCTGTTGGGATTGTTGTACGCCAGCTGGGCCGCTCGCATTCCATCGATTCGCGACAACCTGCAATTGGACCCGGCCACACTGAGCCTGGTCTTGCTGTGCGGCGGTATCGGTGCGGTCGGCTCGTTTCCCCTGGCGGCATGGCTGAACGCGCATTATGGTCCACGCCGTACGACGTGGTATGCGGGGCTGGTCTTGCTGGTCACTTTGCCGCTGCTTGGCATTGCTCCCAACCTGATACTGCTCATGTTGTTCAGCGCGATGTATGGTGCGGCGTCGAGCTGCTTTGACGTCGCCATCAACGCCCTTGGCGCCGTCGCGGAAAAACAGGCCGGACGTTCCATCATGTCGCTCCTGCATGCCTGGTTCTGCGTCGGCACCTTCAGCGGCGCTTTGCTGGGCAGCGCTGTGGCTTCATTCGAGGTGGCGCCGTTCTGGCACTTCCTGGCATTGGCTCTACTGTTCCTTGTGCCATTACGCCTGGGGTATAAAGCCATGCCCAATGACCGGCCGGAGCCGAGCGCCGACAAAAAGATTTTTGCGATCCCGCATGGTCATCTGGTGGCGCTGGGACTGATCGGTTTTTGCGGTGCGATTGTCGAGGGATCGATTGCGGACTGGAGCGGTCTGTACATGAAAGATCACATGCAGGCAGGTGATGGCGGTGCGCCGCTGGCTTATGCAGCGTTCGCCGGCATGATGCTGCTGGCGCGCCTGGTTGGCGATCGCCTGAAAGAACGCTGGGGCGCCCGCAAGGTTGTTGGATTCGGTTCGTTGCTGGCGGCAGCCGGTGTGTTCGTCGCGGTGGCGGCAATCAATATGCCGATGGCGATTATCGGGTTTGCAGTGGCAGGCAGCGGTGTGGCGATGGTGTTTCCGTTTATCTTCAGCGCAGCCGGGCGACATGGCTCGATTGCGCTGGCCGGGGTGGCGACGCTGAGTTACAGCGGCGGCCTGATCGGGCCGCCGATAGTCGGTTTTCTGGCACACGGATTCGGCCTGCAAGCAGGATTGGCGTTCATTGGCGCGCTGTGTATTGCAGTGGCGTTGGCGGCCAGCCGCGCAGTGTGGCTGGAGTAAGTCCGAAATAGTCCGAATTGATTCTTACCGGTAGAAGGAGAGTTCGCACATGAAACAATATCTGGCAGTGATGACCACCGCGATGGTGGCCGTAATGGGGCTGGCGGCCTGTGCGGCGCAGCCGTCGACCGATACCACGGCAGGTCTGACAAGCGCGCAGTGGGAGCTGACCAACTGGCCGGGCCATGAGATTCCACACGGCGATAATGGCGAGCCGGTGATCCTGAATTTTCAGGACAATGGCAAAGAAGCCAGCGTCAGCGGCCGCGCATGGTGCAACCGATTTACCGCGCCCTATGTGCTGCGCGAAGGCAGCCGTTTAACGATAGGGCATGCTGCCGCCACGCGCATGGCATGCATGGGCAAGGCGATGGAGTTTGAGTCGGCTTTCCTCGACAAGCTGCAGGCGCTGGATCGTTACCAGATCGATGGCGACAGCCTGAAATTGTTTGCCGTCGACGGCGAAGTCATGACGCTGCAGGCCCGCAAGAAAGAGGCGGCGCCATCCTCCGGTGTCAGCGGCAAGTAGAACTCATACAAGTCATACCCTCGAACAAGGAAAGAGAAAAAGAAAATGCGCGACCTGGTTTTTTTGCCCGGCTTCATGTTGAACGCCTCCCTCTGGGATGACATGCGTAGCGATCTTGCCACGTTGGGCAGCCTGCATTTCGGTGATCTGGGGCAGGATGATTCCATTGCCGCGATGGCCGATCGCGTCCTGTCGGCGGCGCCGGAGAAGTTCGTGCTGTTCGGCTTTTCGATGGGCGGCTTTGTGGCGCAGGCGATTACCCTGAAAGCGCCGGAGCGTGTTCTTGGACTGGGCTTGCTCAATACCTCCTCGCGTCCGCAAAGCGAAAAGGAATCTGCCGGCACGCTGGCGCAGATCGCGCTGGCAGAGAAGACGCCTTTCAAGGGATTGACCTCGCGCGCACTGGCGTCGTCGTTGCATCCGGACCGTTCGACGGATCAGGGTTTGTTGCAACGTTTGCAAGCGATGGCGCTGGCCAACGGCAAGGAGGTTTTTCTGCGGCAGCTATCGACGCTGCGCGACGGCAGCTATGCCGACCTGCACCGCATCAAGAGCCCAACGCTGATCGTGGCGAGCGACGCCGATCGTCTGCGTACGGTGGAAGAATCGGAAGAAATGGCGCAGCGCATTCCCTCAGCGCGCTTTGAGATCGTGCGTGATTGCGGGCATATGACGCCGATGGAAAAGCCTGAGGAACTGTTCCGCATCATCCGCGATTGGATCGCGGCCTCGCGGTTGTAAAGCACGGTTTAAAGCACCAATGCAATACGCCGCTCGTAAGCGGCGTATTGTGGCATCGGCTGTATGTAGACGACCGGTTTCCGCCGGTCTGCGTCCTCACGTCAACGATGCAAGTGTCATTACCAGGTCTCTTGATTTTCTGTCAATGCGCGCTGTTCCCGCGCTGCTTCGAATCACATCAGTGCGCCTAGTGCGACTTATCGTAAGGATCATCCTTGCGAGGGGCTTCGCTGGCGCGTTTGCCACTGCCCTTGTTCATCTCATCAAGTCCGCCGCTGCCGCGCAGGTCGGTGTCTACCTGGCCTTCGCGGATGTCCTCATAAGCGCGGCGCATCTCCTTCTGATCCACATCGCTGCGCTGGCTATCGCCTGACTGATCATGCTCATGGGGGAGACGGGCTTTGTGTTCCGGTTTTGGATGGCGGTCTTTTCTGGTGCGGAGAAAGCTGGTCATAAAGTCCTCACGTGTATGTTGTCCGAACCAGTACGACATACAAGCGGGAAAGAAGTGCCGAAGAAGTGAAGTTAGTTACAAAGTCATTTGCAATCAATGATTTTGTCCGACAGAACCCGTCTGTCGGAGTCGGATCGGCGAGCGGGCCGGTCAGCCCACAAAGCCTTTCTGGTATTGGCGATCCGGCGATGTCTCACATCGTCGGCAACTACTTAAATGGCGAGGCGTTGACGCGCCGCAGCGTATTCTTTTTCCAGGCGATCCACCATTTCGGCCACCGTAGGCACGTCATCCATCAGACCCACCGCCTGGCCTGCGCCCCAGATATCGCGCCATGCTTTGGCTTTGGTGTCGCCGCCGGAACCGAAGTTCATCTTGGTCTTGTCCGCTTCCGGCAGATTGTCGGGGTCAAGCCCGGCATTGACGATGGACTTCTTCAGGTAGTTGCCGTGCACGCCGGTAAACAAGTTGGTGTAGACCACATCGGCAGCGGTCGAATCGACGATGGCCTGTCGATACTCGTCGGTGACGTTGGCCTCTTTTGTCGCGAGCCAGCGGGAACCGATATAAGCCAGATCCGCGCCCATGGCTTGTGCCGACAGGATGGCATCGCCCGTGGCGATGGCGCCCGACAGAATCAGCGGGCCTTTGAAGAACTTGCGCACCTCGCCCACCAGTGCAAACGGCGACAGCGCACCGGCATGCCCGCCGGCACCGGCCGCGACCAGAATCAGGCCGTCGACGCCGGCTTCCAATGCCTTCTGCGCATGGCGGATCGAAATCACGTCATGCAGCACGATGCCGCCATAGCTGTGGATGGCATCCAGCATTTCCTTCGGTGGTGCACGCAGGCTGGAGATGATGATCGGCACGCGATGCTTCACGCAGACTTCCACATCGTGGGCAAGGCGGTCATTGGACTGATGCACGATCTGGTTGACCGCGATCGGGCCAATGATGGCATCGGGGTGAGCCGCTTTGTATTCCGCCAGTTCTGTCTGCAATTGCGTCAGCCAGACGTCGAGTTGCTCAGCCGGCCGCGCGTTGAGTGCCGGGAAGGAGCCGACAATACCCGCCTTGCATTGGGCCGCTACCAGCGCAGGGCTGCTGGCGATGAACATCGGCGAAGCAATCACGGGCAAACGAAGGTTTTGCAGAATGGCAGGGATGGTGCGATTGGGCATGGCAGCGTCTCATCGTTGTAGGTAATCCGAAGATTATAGGATAAAAATATTACGATCGTGCTTTTTTGTGTTGTTGTCTCAAATGATTTTTGCCTTTGGTCGAACTTTTCATTTTGTAATCATGTTATTTTTTCTACAAGTCAGCCGATAAATACTTCTGCACTTACATGGCACATGACTTGCATCCATGTAAGCAGGCCAATCCTGGCTGAATCCAAGGTAATCTTTCCGAGGGGGGATATATGGATACCTTTCTGATCGTGGCCGCCATTGCCGGCGGACTTATCGGTGCTGCAGCTCTGCATAGCCGCTATTTGCAGGCACGTCTGAAACATATACGTACCCGTAGTCGCTATACGCACTGACACATACAGCAATAACAGCAACCAGAACAAAGTAGTAAAGATGACACAGGCATCGCCCGTGGGTGATGCTGTGTGGTCTTCAGCCGCTGTGCTTCCCCGGCGCCGATCAAGCTTTTTTCTTTGTAGAAATCAAGGAGGGTAGGTCACGGGCAAGTTGTTTACGTTGAAGCGAAGTTTTTTGCTGTTTTTTGTTGTGCTCGCCGTGTTGTCAATCTTGATGGCAGGTGCGTTGCAGCTGGTCTTGCGCGCGCAGAATGAGATCGAGAGATCCGGTGACGCCCGCTACAATTCCTTCAAGCTCGCCACGGAAGTCCGCAATACTTCTGAACGCTTGACGGCTGCAGTGCGCAGCTACGTTGTCACGGGAGACGCCAGGTACGAAGCGCTCTATTGGGAGATCGTTGCCATCGTCGACGGCAAGAAACCACGCCCGGACGGTCGCACCATTCCTCTTGTTGATCTGATGAAACAAGCCGGTTTTACCGAGCAGGAATTCGCCAAGCTCAACGAAGCGCAGTCGCTCTCCATCGGTCTCATCAAGACTGAAGAAGTCGCCATGCATGCCGTCAAGGGAGAATATGACGACGGCGCCGGGAAGTTCACCAAAAAGGATGAACCAAACCTGGAAACGGCGCGCAAACTGGTGCACGACGACGCTTATGAAAAGAAGAGCGCCGCCATCATGAAGCCGATTAACGAATTTCAGCAACTGCTCGATCAACGTACTTCCCGCGAGCTGGACAAGGCGCGCGCCGAAGGCAGGAAAGCTTATATCGTGGCGATTGCGATGTTGATCCTGATGCTCATCATTTCCGTGGCCGTGCTGTATGCACTTTACGTGCTGATCAAGAAGCAACTTGACCAAAGCCTCGACGCAGCAGAAAAACTGGCTACTGGCGACCTTACCGTCAAGCTCAATATTGAGCGCGACGATGAAATCGGCCGGCTCATGGCTGCCATCAACGGCATCGGTGAAGGTTTGGCGAGCGTTGTCGGCAATGTGCGCAGCGGCACCGAAACCATCAATGTCGCATCGAAAGAAATTGCCATCGGCAACGCCGATCTGTCCAGCCGTACCGAATCGCAAGCATCAGGGTTGGAAGAAACCGCCAGCTCGATGGAAGAACTGACTTCCACCGTGCGCCAGAACGCCGACAATGCGCGTCAGGCCAACTCGCTGGTGACGTCGGCGTCCGAACTTGCAATCAAGGGCGGTGAGGTAGTCGGCAATGTCGTGCAGACCATGGGATCGATCAAGGAAAGCTCCAGCAAGATCGTCGACATCATTAGTGTGATCGACGGGATCGCCTTCCAAACCAATATCCTTGCGTTGAACGCCGCGGTGGAAGCCGCCCGGGCCGGAGAGCAGGGCCGTGGGTTTGCAGTGGTGGCTTCTGAAGTGCGCAGTCTGGCACAGCGCTCTGCATCTGCCGCCAAGGAAATCAAGGAACTCATCGGCGACTCGGTCGGCAAGGTCGATGCCGGAGGAAAACTGGTCGACGAAGCCCGCGCAACGATGGGGGAGATCGTTACCTCGGTCAAGCACGTGGCCGACATCATGGGCGAAATTACAGCGGCGAGTCAGGAGCAAAGCGTCGGCATCGAAAGCGTCAATCGCGCCATTACGCAGATGGACGAAATCACGCAGCAAAATGCAGCGCTGGTGGAGCAGGCTGCGGCAGCCGCAGAGAGTCTGCAAGAACAGGCCGATCTGCTGACGGAGGCAGTCAGTGTATTCAAGCTGTCAAGCGGACATCACGGTGACGTGCGCGCGGTTGCTTCCGCAGCAGTGCCAAAGACATCAACAAAGCCAACAACGCCGGCATACAAGGCAGCGCCGGCATCGAAGTCATGGGCCGAACCCGCCAAGCCATCCGGACCGCCTAAATCTGTCAGCAAACCTGCACTTCCGGCGGCATCGCCGGCTGGCGAGAAGACCAAACCGGCAACCACCGACGAAAATTCCTGGGAAGAATTCTAGTCCGGCCTGACCAAACAAAAAGCGGCGTGACCGGAGATGGCCACGCCGCTTTTAATTTCAGACAACTCAAACCGCTCTTATCCTTTACGCTTTGCGGCGATGGCATTGCCGGCGCGACTGACCGCCTTGCGTCCCAGATGCTCCGAGATGAATTGCCCGGCATCGACGACGATGTCCAGATCAATGCCGGTTTCAATACCCAGACCTTGCATCATGTACAGCACGTCTTCGGAGGCAACGTTGCCGGTGGCGCCCTTGGCATAGGGACAGCCGCCCAGACCGGCGACGGACGAGTGATAAATCGTGATGCCGACTTCCAGGCTGGCGTAGATGTTGGCCAGCGCCTGACCGTAAGTATCATGGAAGTGGCCTGACAAACCAGCGATGTTGAATTCGCGAATCGCCGCCTGCATCACCGGGGCCACCTTGTTGGGTGTCGCTACGCCGATGGTGTCGGCGATGTCGATCTCATCGCAACCGAGATCGCGAAAACGGCCGACCACATCCGACACCGACGACAGCGCCACCTCGCCCTGATACGGGCAACCGAAGGCGCAGCTGACGGCGGCGCGCAGGCGGATCTTGTGTTCCTTGGCTGCTTGCGCGACCTCGCGGAAACGCTCGATCGATTCGGCAATCGAGCAGTTGATGTTCTTTTGCGAGAAAGCTTCCGACGCGGCACCAAAGATCACGACTTCGTCAGCACCGGCCGCCAGCGCCGCTTCAAAGCCCTTCATGTTTGGCGTCAGCGCTGAATAGATCACGCCGGGTTTGCGCGTGATGCCTTGCATGACTTCGCTGGAAGTCGCCATCTGCGGTACCCATTTCGGCGAAACGAAAGAGGCAGCTTCGACGTTGACGAAACCTGCCGAAGTCAGCCGGTTCACCAGTTCGATCTTGACTTCGGCGGAGATGGTTTCTTTCTCGTTTTGCAAGCCGTCGCGCGGACCGACTTCAACGATTTTGACTTTCTTGGGCAAGCTCATGGGGTGTCTCCTCTGCCTTGGCGGCTATGCATTTGAATATGGTTTTGATGATATCAGTTTGCCTGCGGGATGCTTTCAACCGGAGCGACGGGCGCCAAGGCGACATCGGCTACCGGCGCACCGGTCATCGCCTGCAATTGCTGCGCCGTCAGATTGAAAACGGCATGCGGATGTCCCGCCGCCGCCCACACGCTGTCGTAACGAAACAGATCCTGATCCAGCAGCATGACTGGTTTGACGGCGTGGCCGATCGGGCAAACGCCACCGATGACATAACCGGTTTTCTCACGCACAAATTTGGCGTCGGCCTTGCCCAGCGCACCGACTTGCGCTGCAACCTTGGCTTCATCGACGCGATTGCTGCCGCTGGCAATCACCAGCACCGGTGCATCGTCGGACAAGCGACGGAAGATGATCGACTTGGCAATCTCTGCCACGCTGCAGCCGAGGCCGGCAGCCGCTTCAGCCGAGGTGCGCCCGGCGCTGGGCAGCATGACCACCGGTTTGTCGTGTTCCAGCTCGCGCAACAGATTGGCGACGCGTTGTGCGGAATCGGGGAGTGCTTCGGCGTGCTGATGTTGTTCCATGCTCAATATCCTCTATTACGATCGACGAGCCCGACCACGCGTTCGCCACGATCCAGCGCCACCATCTTCTCTGCGATCTGCCGTGCAGCTTCGCTGTGCACGGTCAGCGCGGAAATATGCGGCGTGATGGCGATGCGCGGGTCTTGCCAGAACGGATGCTGCGGTGGCAGCGGCTCTTCCTGAAACACATCCAGCGTAGCACCGGCGATCTGGCCGCTTTCCAGCAACGGCGGCAGATCGGCCTCGACCAGATGGCCGCCGCGCGCCAGATTGACCAGATAGGCGCCGCGTGGCAGCTGCGACAAGGTCTCGCGATTGAGTATGCCGGCCGTGTCGGGTGTCAGCGGCAGCATGCAGATCAGTACACGCGCACCTTGCAGGAATGGGTTCAATTGTTCGCTGCCGGCATAGGTCTTCACTCCCGGCAATGTCTTCAGGCTGCGGCTCCAGCCGCTGACCTGAAAGCCGAAATGCTGCAGGCTTTCTGTAATGCGCTGTCCCAGCACGCCCAGACCCAGCACACCAATACCGAAGTCGCTGCGCTCGAAAGGCGGCAGCGGCTTCCATTCGCCGCGGCGCGAGAGCTGTTCATATTCATCGAGGCGACGGTAGTAGCGCAGCACGGCGTGCGTGGCGAATTCGGCCATCTGCTCTGCCATGCCGCCATCATCGATGCGGATGAGCGGCAGATTCTCCGGCACTACGTTCAATTGCAGGATTGCATCGACGCCTGCCCCGAGGTTGAAGACGGCCTTCAGTTCGGGGTGTCCTTGCAGCATCTCGAACGGTGGCTTCCACACGATGGCGTAATCGGCCGGTGCGTTGTCGCCGGATTGCCAGAGGCGAATCTCGGCATGCGGCATGGCGGAACGTAAATCGTGCAACCAGGCGTCCTGGCTGGCAATGTCGGCGGTCTGAAACAGGATACGCATCGCGTCGGAGAGAAGAGTGGAGTAAGCCGCTGATTTTACCTGCAACGCATCATCGCTGCCGTTGGCGTGTCTTGTCCCTGCCATCAACCCGCATTGTGCAGCGTGACGCCATCGCTGCTCGCTGCACCTGCCTTGATCAGTTGAGTGCTTGCCCAATCGGCCAGCGCATCGTCGCTGAGTTGGAAGTAACGGTGATTGCATCGCGCCAGCAAGGGGATGTCAGCCATCATCGACGCGACATCGTGCAAGGGAATCGCCTGTCTTTCCAGCAGCAAAAACTTGAGCATGACCTTGACGCTGTTCTGCGCATTACGCAGTGGATCGGCCTGTAAATAATCGAGGCGTGAATAAGCCGTTGCCAGCGCCTGCTTCACCTCTGTGAACGGCGCACCGTGGCCGGGAATCACCACGCGCACATCAAGCCCTGCAATCAGATCCAGCGTTGCGCGCGCTTCGGCAAAACCAGATTCTCCGTCAAGTTCGGGAAAAATCACGCCAAAGCCGTTTTGCCACAAGGCATCGGCGGAAATCAGGATGCCTTCCTGCGCGCAGTACAGAATCAATGAATGCGGATCATGACCGGGCGCGGCGAGAGCGGTCCATGCCAGATCACCAAGCGGCAAGGTGTCACCATCCTGCAAGGTGTCGTCGAAACGGAAGCGTGGACATTGCTGGCCGGTTTCCCTGTAGCTCAGCGCATCCTCATCCCAGCGCGCCACTTTGTCTGCCTCCGCATGCGGGATCGTTGTACGGCAACGATAACGCGCCTGCAAGGCGGCGTTGCCGCCGCAATGGTCGGAATGCAGATGCGTATTGATGACGCGATCAAGTTGCGGCGCACGGCCTTGTTCGTTCAGTACATGTTCGACCAGCGCCAGGGTTTGCGCAGCATGCGTGACATAACCGGTATCGACCAGCGCCGTCTCTTCCGCACCGAGAAACAAGACGTTGTTGGACGACAGCCAGCCGCGTTCAAGCACATATACGCTGGACGGCAAACCATAAGGACGGGGGCGCATGGACTACGATCAGCCCGGCGTGAACGCCAGCAACTGCGCACCTTCCGTCACCTGATCGCCGACCGCATACAGCAACTCATCGATGACGCCATCGGCGGGTGCCGCGATGGTATGTTCCATCTTCATCGCCTCCATGATCAGCAACGGCGCCCCCTTGGTGACGCTGCGACCTTTCTCGACCAGCACGGCGACGATCTTGCCGGGCATCGGCGCCGTCAGACGGCCGCCTTCGCTTTCGCTGTGGCCGGCATGCGCCAGCGGATCGTCCCATGTCAGCACGGCATGATGGCCTTGATGGAAGACGTGGAAGGTGTCGGCATCGCGCACCACATTGCCGGCGAGTGTGGAATCATCCAGCGTGATGCGAAGATCCGCAGCGCCCTGCTTGTCAAAGCGCAGCGTGTGCTGAACGCCGTCACGATGCAGAACCCATCGCCGGTCATTGCGATATTCGACATGGATCTGATAGGAGCCAGCCTCGTCGGCAAACTGCAATGCGCGCAGCAAGCTGCCGTTCATGCGCCAGCCGCTGGTGTGCGCCCATGGGTTATTGCTGTCGCTGACCCGTTCCGCTTCTTGCGACAGCAGCAGTGAAGCCGCCATTGCCAGCGTGGCGGTCGATGCCGGCTGCAGCACAGGGAACAGCGCATCGTGGTGACGTTCGATCAACCCGGTATCGAGATCCGCCGTGGAGAACGCCTGTCCGGCGATCAAGCGTTGCAGGAAGCCGATGTTGGTGGCAAGTCCGACGATACGATACTGCGCCAGCGCTGCAGCCATGTTTGCCAGCGCGGCACTGCGGTCTTTTCCCCAGACGATCAGCTTGGCGATCATCGGATCATAGAACGGCGAAATTGCGTCGCCTTCGCGTACACCCGAATCGATACGTACCGCCGCCGGTGTATGGGTATGGCTGTCGACGCGGAAATGTACGGCAGGCGGTGTGTGCAGATAGCGCAGCGTGCCGATCGACGGCAAGAAACCCTTCTCCGGATTTTCCGCATAAATGCGTGCTTCGATGGCATGGCCGTTGAGCTGCAATTGCTCCTGACGCAGCGGCAGATGTTCGCCGAATGCCACGCGCAATTGCCATTCCACCAGATCGAGGCCGGTGATCATTTCGGTCACAGGATGTTCGACCTGCAGGCGCGTGTTCATTTCCATGAAGTAGAACGAGCCATCTTGATTTGCAATGAATTCCACCGTACCGGCGCCGACGTAACCGACCGCCTTGGCAGCGGCAACAGCCGCTTCGCCCATGGCGCGGCGGCGCTCTTCGCTCATGCCCGGAGCAGGCGCTTCTTCCAATACCTTCTGATGACGGCGCTGAACCGAGCAATCGCGCTCGAACAGATAAACGCATTCGCCATGGCTGTCGGCGAACACTTGAATCTCGATATGGCGCGGGCGTGTCAGGTAACGCTCCACCAGCACCTTGTCGTCGCCGAAACTATTGATCGCTTCACGTTTGCACGATGCCAGCGCAGCTTTGAAATCTTCCGATTTGTCGACAATACGCATGCCCTTGCCGCCGCCACCCGCACTTGCCTTGAGCAGCACCGGATAGCTGATGCCATCGGCTTCCTTTTGCAGGAAGTCGGCATCCTGATTCTCGCCGTGATAACCGGGAACCAACGGCACCTTGGCTTTTTCCATCAAGGCCTTGGCTGCCGACTTTGACCCCATTGCATGGATCGCCGATGCAGGCGGGCCGATGAAGACCAATCCGGCCTTCGCGCAGGCCTCCGCAAAACCGGCGTTCTCCGACAGAAAACCGTAGCCGGGATGGATCGCCTGGGCGCCGGTCGCCAGTGCCACGGCGATGATCTTGTCGCCCAGCAGATAGCTCTCCTTGGCCGGGGCGGGGCCGATCAATACCGCTTCATCGCAGGCGGTCACGTGTTTGGCCTGTGCGTCGGCTTCCGAATACACGGCGACGGTCTTGATGCCGAGCTTGCGTGCGGTTTCGGCAACCCGGCAGGCGATTTCGCCGCGATTGGCGATCAGGATTTTGCTGAACATCTTGTCTCCTTCAATGTGACCTGTTTGTTATGTACCGCTACATCAGTGCAAGGCTGCGCTCTTGTCACCCTTATTTTCTTTGTCGTCGATCCAGACCACGTTCTGGTCGATGGCATAGAGACGGCAGGTGTCCTTGGAATATTTCTGGCATTGCAGCAGCGCGCGCTCAGTCGTGTTTTCTCCGGTCCAAGCCCAGCCTGTTGCGCCGGACGATGAAATAGCAAATGCCCGAGGTAAGGCGAGCTTGAGAAAAACCTCGTAGTGTTCGCGGTTCTTCTGATTCAGATAAGGGACGGCCGCGCTGTCTTCCAATTTTGCAAAATCGGTCTTCGGTAATTCATCCGCGAGCACAACCGTCTTTTCGGTCGGCAGTCCCAGGCGCTTGAGCAGCGCTTCAGTCTCCGGCCACCAGATCGCAACACCGTCACGGCTGCCGCTCATGCCGTGCGCATCGTTCTTGAACGGGCCGTAGGCAATCAGCCTGGCATCGGCGCCGGATCGAATGTAAGCCTCGTGCATCTTGCGGACCAGCTCTGGGTTGAAGTAACTGTCGTTTTCACCATAGAACCAGAGACTGGGAATATGGGTGGTTCTGCCGTAGCGTTCGAAGGCGTCAATCAACGCCAGTTTCCAGCCGCAGCCCAGCATGTCGTAGCGCAGACCGCCGGCAAAGTTGAGCAATGCCTTGACGTGCAGAGGATTGCGCGCGCCGAAAGCCATCGTTGTCAAACCGCCATGCGATTGCCCCATGATGATGACATTGTCCTTGTCCACCCAAGGTTGCCGGATCGCATAGTCCAGCGCAGCTTGTACGTCGTCCGCCTGTGCATCGCCGTTGCCGCCGATATTGCAGCCGCCATCGACGTAAAGTCCACCGGATTTGGAGAAACCTTTGCGCATGGGAATGATGACCGCATAACCGCGCCGCACAAATTCGTTGCTGATGGATATGCCGCGATCGCGAGGTTGAAAGGCCGGTATCCCGGGAGCTTTCCCGTGATTCATGATGAGCAGAGGAAAAGGCCCATCGCCCGGAGGCCTGTAGATTGTGGTTTCCAGATTCACGGAAAATATACCCGTGCCGGAGGGAATCATGACGACTTCTTCGCGCAATCCTTGATTCCGCGGCAGCTCGGCGCCGAAGGCCGGAGCCAGGCACATGCAGAACGCAACCAGCACGGCAATGGAAATTTGCTTCTTCATTTCTGTCGAATCTGAAAAATTTACATCCGGAAGACGCCGAACTTCGTCTCTTCAATCGGCGCATTCAACGCCGCGCTCAGCCCGAGGCCCAGCACCATGCGCGTATCGGCAGGGTCGATCACGCCGTCATCCCACAGACGGGCTGAGGCGTAGTAGGGATGACCCTGATGCTCGTACTGCTCGCGGATCGGCGACTTGAAGGCTTCTTCTTCTTCCGCCGACCAGCTGCCGCCCTTGGACTCGATGCCGTCGCGCTTGACGGTCGCCAGCACGCTCGCGGCCTGTTCGCCGCCCATCACCGAGATGCGCGCGTTCGGCCACATCCACAGGAAGCGTGGCGAGAACGCGCGGCCGCACATGCCGTAATTGCCGGCGCCGAAACTGCCGCCGATGATCATGGTCAGCTTTGGCACCGCGGCGGTTGATACCGCCGTCACCATTTTGGCGCCGTTGCGGGCGATGCCTTCGTTTTCGTATTTCTTGCCGACCATGAAGCCGGTGATGTTCTGCAAAAAGATCAGCGGGATCTTGCGCTGGCAGCACAGTTCGATGAAGTGCGCGCCCTTGAGCGCCGACTCGGAAAACAGGATGCCGTTGTTGGCGATGATGCCGACCGGCATGCCGTACAGATGCGCGAAACCGCACACCAGTGTGGTGCCGTAGCGTGCCTTGAATTCATCGAACTCGCTGCCGTCGACCACGCGCGCAATCACTTCGCGCACGTCGAAGGGTTTGCGCGTATCGGTGGGGATGATGCCGTAGAGTTCGCGCGCCGGATAGTTCGGTTCTACCGCTTCGCGCATTGCGAGTTGCTGCGGTTTGCTGCGATTGAGGTTGCCGACGATGCTGCGCGCAATCGACAGCGCGTGCAGGTCGTTTTGCGCCAGATGATCGACCACGCCGGACAGACGGGTGTGCACATCTCCGCCGCCCAGTTCTTCGGCGGTCACGACTTCACCGGTGGCAGCCTTTACCAGCGGTGGGCCGGCCAGGAAGATGGTGCCTTGATCCTTGACGATGATGGATTCGTCGCTCATCGCCGGCACATAAGCACCGCCGGCAGTGCAGGAACCCATCACCACCGCGATTTGCGGAATGCCTTTGGCCGACAGATTAGCCTGGTTGAAGAAGATGCGGCCGAAGTGATCGCGGTCGGGAAACACTTCGTCCTGATTCGGCAAATTGGCGCCGCCGCTGTCGACCAGATAGATGCAGGGCAGATGATTGAATTCGGCGATCTCCTGGGCGCGCAGATGCTTCTTGGCGGTCATCGGGTAATAGGTGCCGCCTTTGACGGTGGCGTCGTTGCAGACGATCACGCACTCTTGTCCGGCGACGCGGCCGATGCCGGTGATGATGCCGGCCGACGGCGCCGCATCCTTGCCTTCTTTTTCCTGATACATGCCGTAGGCCGCCAGCTGCGAGAATTCCAGGAAAGGCGTGCCCGGATCAAGCAGCATCTGCACGCGATCACGCGGAAGCAACTTGCCGCGCGCCAGATGCTTGTTGCGTGCGGTGTCGCCACCGCCTTGTGCGATGACGGCGATCTTCGCTTTCAGATCGTCGACGATGGTTTGCATCGCCGTGGTGTTGCTCTGAAAGTCTTCGCTGCGCGTGTTCAGTTTGCTGTCGAGTTGCGGCATGGTGATCCTTTGTCTCAATGTATTTTTATTCGTCGTCCGGAAAAGCACCGTCGACGTAATACCAGCGGGCCACACCTGCGGCATCCGGCTGGCGTACAAAACTGCTGACCTCGTGCAGACGATGCGCGCGGCCGCCGACCTTGAAGCGGGCAACGAATTCCACCGTTGCTTCGTCCGCATCGTTGACGTGTTTATGCTTGATCACGTCGAGGCCTATCCATTTCACGTCGCTCTCGGCCGTGATCGGCTCGTCCGGCAGCGTGTCGGGATGCCAGGTCGAGCGCAGGTAGTCTTCTTCACGCAATGAGAACGCGGTATAGCGCGAGCGCATTAGCTGCTCTGCCGTCGCCGGCACTGCTGCTCCGGAGATGAAGCGCCCGCAGCAAACGGCGTAGATGCCTTTGCCGCAGGGGCAAGCCTGTTTGTCTTCTTTCCTCGCCATCAGATCTTTCCATCCTTCAAAAAGCTTTCAAGCTGATTGAAGCGGTCGAAGCCCCAGAACGATTCGCCATCGACAATCACGAAGGGCGAGCCGAACACGCCGCGTTCGATGGAAGCGGCAACCTCCGTCTTCAACGCATCCTTGATGGCATCGTCGTTCAACGCGTTAGTCAGTTTGTCCGCATCAATGCCGACGTCGCCGGCGATGCGCAGCACCGTCTCGAGCTTGCTGATATCGATGTTCTCGGTGAAGTAGGCGCTGTACAGCGTATGGATCAGATTGACGGCTTTGGCGGCATCGTTCTTCTGCGTCCACAACACTGCGCGCGCCGCGTGCTGCGAGGCGATCGGCATCACATCGGGACGCTTGAACAGAATGTTGTGAAAGCGTGCAGTACGCTCCATGTCGTGGTGCGAGTATTCACCCTTCAATGGGACGTTGGCGATGGGCGCGATACCCATCACCTTGAACACCGGGCCAAGCAGAATCGCGTGCCAGTTGACCGTGCGGCCGTATTGCGCCGCCAGCTTTTCGATATGCAGCGAACCGAAATAGCCGTACGGCGAGCTGAAGTCGAAGTAAAAATCGATGGGAGTTTTTTGATCGCTCATATTTTTCTCTGTTGTTTCAGACTGTGTCAGACCAGTTCGATGGCCATCGCCGTACCTTCGCCGCCGCCGATACAAAGCGACGCCACGCCGCGCTTGCCGCCAGTCTTCTTCAGCGCGCCGATCAGCGTGACGATGATGCGTGCACCCGAGGCGCCGATAGGATGACCCAGCGCACAAGCGCCGCCATGGATGTTGACCTTGTCGTGGGTGATGCCGAGTTCCTTCATCGCGGCCATCGGCACGGCGGCAAAGGCTTCGTTGATTTCGAACAGGTCGACGTCGGCGGTGCTCCAGCCGGTTTTCTTGTACAGATTGTTGATGGCACCGATCGGTGCGGTGGTGAACCAGTTCGGTTCCTGCGAGTGGCGCGCATGGCCGACGATGCGGGCAATCGGCGTGCAGCCGAGTTTCTTCGCGGTCGATTCACGCATCAAGACCAGCGCGGCAGCGCCGTCGTTGATGGACGACGATGAGGCGGCGGTGATGGTGCCGTCTTTCTTGAAGGCTGCTTTGAGCGTCGGGATCTTCTCAACCTTGGCTTTGCGCGGGCCTTCATCGGTGTCGACGACGACATCACCGGCGCGGGTCGCGACGGTCACCGGTGCGATTTCCCATTGGAAGGAGCCGTCAGCGGTGGCTTGCTGCGCGCGCTTGACCGAGGCAATTGCAAAGGCATCCTGATCTTCACGCGTGAAGTGGTATTTCGCCGCACAGTCTTCGCCGAACGTGCCCATGGCACGGCCCTTGTCGTAGGCGTCTTCCAGACCGTCGAGCATCATGTGGTCGTAAATCATGCCGTGGCCGATGCGATAGCCGCCGCGCGCCTTCGGAATCAGATAGGGCGCGTTGGTCATCGATTCCATGCCGCCGGCGACGACGATTTCATTGGTGCCTGCGAGGATGGAGTCGTAGCCGAACATGGCGGCTTGCATGGCCGAGCCGCACATTTTCGACAAGGTCACCGCGCCTGCAGAAACAGGGATACCGGCCTTGATCGCCGCCTGACGCGCAGGCGCCTGGCCTTGTCCTGCCATCAGGCAGTTGCCGAACAATACATCCTGCACCTGATCCGGTGCGACACCGGCGCGCTCCAGCGCAGCCTTGATGGCGGCAGCACCGAGGTCGCTCGCGTTCAACGCCGACAATTCACCCTGAAAGGCGCCCATGGGCGTACGCGCGGCACCGACGATAACGATGGGATCTTCAGTACGGTCTTCAATGCGGTCTTGCATGTTCTTCTCCTGCTCAAAAAATACTGTGGTCTGGTGATTCAAATAAAGCGCATCTAAAGAGATACCAAGAGATGCGTCACATCATCTTCATTTACATCGTTTCTGCAAACAGCTCGCGGCCGATCAGCATGCGGCGGATTTCGCTGGTGCCTGCGCCGATTTCATACAGTTTGGCGTCGCGCCACAGGCGGCCGGCCGGATATTCGTTGATGTAGCCGTTGCCACCCAGCGCCTGGATAGTCTCGCCGGCCATCCAGGTAGCTTTTTCTGCAGAGTAGAGAATAGCGCCGGCGGCGTCTTTGCGCAGGGCGCGCGCCGCATCCGGCGTCCTGGCGCGGTCGCAGGCCTGACCGACGGCGTAGACATAGGCCTTGCACGCCATCATGGTCGAATACATGTCGGCGATCTTGCCCTGCATCAGCTGGAATTCGCCAATCGACTGGCCGAACTGCTTGCGGTCATGCACGTAAGGCACAACGACATCCATACAGGCTTGCATGATGCCCAGCGGGCCACCAGACAGCACGGTGCGTTCATAGTCGAGGCCGGACATCAGCACGTTGACGCCGCGGCCGACACCGCCGAGCACGTTCTCTGCCGGCACTTCGCAATCCTGGAACACCAATTCGCCGGTGTGCGAACCGCGCATGCCGAGCTTGTCGAGTTTTTGCGCGACCGAAAATCCTTTGAAGCCCTTTTCCACCAGAAAGGCGGTCATGCCGCGTACGCCTGCTTCCAGATCGGTTTTGGCGTAGACCACCAGTACATCGGCGTCGGGGCCGTTGGTGATCCACATCTTGGTGCCGTTGAGCACGTAGCGGTCACCCTTGAGATCGGCTCGCAGCTTCATGCTGACTACGTCGGAGCCGGCGTTGGGTTCAGACATGGCGAGTGCGCCGATGAAATCGCCGGAGATCAGTTTGGGCAGGTACTTGTTTTTTTGCTCGGTGGTGCCGTTGCGCTTGATCTGGTTCACGCACAGATTGGAGTGCGCGCCATAGGACAGGCCGACCGATGCCGAGGCGCGCGAGATTTCTTCCAGCGCGACGATGTGTGCGAGATAACCCATGGCGGCGCCGCCGTATTCTTCGTCGGCAGTGATGCCGAGCACGCCGAGATCGCCCATCTTTTTCCACAGGTCCATCGGGAACTGATCGCTGCGGTCGATTTCCGCCGCACGCGGGGCGATTTCAGCTTGTGCGAACGCGGCCACGCTCTCGCGCAGGGCGGCAATGTCTTCACCGTGATCGAAGGTCAAACCTGGCAGATGAATCATGTTATGTCTCCTCGTTTTTGATAAATGCGTTATTGATTTATATGCTTTACGTTAACGTCAATTGAAATGCGTAATATGCCTAAATATTGAGCAACAGATATTCATGGGGTCAGGTGGATTTTCTGGCTGCGGTAGTGCGCTTTGCCGACGCTTTTTGCGGCAAGTCGGTATTCAGTAATCGCAGGCATTCGGCTTCGTGTGCCGCGATTTCTTCCAGTGTCACTTCGAGATCTTCGCGTTGGCGTTCCAGTTTTTCGCGATGCTGGGTAAGCACCCCGAGGAAGCGTTTCAACTGTGCTTCGGTGTCTTTGGGTGACTCGTACATGTCAACCAGGTTCTTGATTTCCGAGAGGGTGAGGCCAAGACGCTTGCCGCGCAAGGTGAGCTTGAGGCGGGTGCGTTCGCGTGCGGCATAAACCCGGTTGCGGCCGCCGCTGCCCTCGCGTTTCGGACTCAGCAGGCCCTGATCTTCATAGAACCGGATCGCGCGGGGCGTGATGTCGAATTCTTTTGCCAGCTCGGTAATGGTGTAGGTCGGCATGATCTGTGGGCGATGGCTGATTGCTGGTTTTGGGGTGGCGGTGGCACTTTACGTTAACGTAAAGTATATTGTAGGCTTGTCTGCAAAAAATGAAAATATATCTTCGTGATTTGCAAGTTTGATAACGTTTTGTCACGGTCGATGGCGCATCGCCGTTTTCGGTCCAGCAGGCCGCAGTCAGGTACTCATGAACGCTCTAGAATCCCAGCTTGAATACGCCTTCGGCGACACCTTGCCCGCCCTGGGCACCACTCTGGAAGTTGCTCCCGGCATATTGTGGCTGCGCATGGGACTGCCGTTTGCGCTGGATCACATCAATCTGTGGCTGCTGGAAGACGAGATCGAGACGCCAACCGGCCGTGTGCGCGGCTGGACGGCAGTCGATTGCGGCATTTCCACAGATGTCACGAAAGAAAGCTGGGAAAACATTTTCGCCACGCAATTGCGCGGCTTGCCGATCATCCGCGTGCTGGTCACGCATTGTCATCCGGATCACGTCGGGCTGGCCGACTGGCTGTGCACACGCTGGACCGCATCGCTGTGGATGAGTGCCGGAGAATACGCCTTTGCGCGGTTGATGTCGGCCGGCTTGCCGGGTGCAGACGGCACCGCTGCGGCGCCGCATTTTCGCCGGCATGGTCTGACGGATGAGGAGTTGATCGACAAATTGTCGGGACGCAATAACTATTATCAGAATCTGGTGCCGAGCGTGCCGCTGTCATACACGCGGCTGCAGGACCAGCGCACGGTGCGCATTGGTGGACGCGATTGGCGCGTGATTACAGGCTTCGGCCATTCGCCGGAACATGTCTCTCTGTATGCCGATGATGCCCGTCTGCTGATTTCCGGCGATATGGTGTTGCCGCGCATTTCTACGAATGTTTCAGTGTTTGCCATCGAACCGGAAGCCAATCCGGTGCAGCAATATCTGGATTCACTGAAAAAGTATGCTGGTCTGGCCGATGACACGCTCGTGCTGCCATCGCACGGCAAGCCTTTCCGCGGTTTGCATACGCGTATCGGCCAACTGAACGATCACCATCGGGCGCGTCTGGCGGAGGTGGTGGAAGCATGCATCACACCAAAGACCGCGGTGGAGATTTTGCCGGTGATGTTCAAGCGTCCGCTGGATACGCATCAGCTGAGTTTTGCACTGGGCGAAGCGGTGGCGCATCTGCACAAGTTGTGGTTTGACGGTGTGTTGCAGAGACAGCTCGGAGACGATGGCATCTACCGCTTCACGGCGATTGCCTGAGGTCATTATCTATAATAAAAAGGGCCTGCAATCTGCAGGCCCTTTTTATTACGTTCTACTGAGTTGCTCAACGCGTCAGCTTAGCCGCGCTTCAGTTCGCGCTCTTCCTTGAGCATCTTGGTCTTGATGCGATTGCGCTTGAGCGGCGAGAGATATTCAACGAATACCTTGCCCTTGAGGTGATCCATTTCATGCTGGATGCAGACCGCCAGCAGGCCGTCGGCTTCCACTTCAAATTCGTTGCCATCCGCATCCAGCGCGCGCGCCTTCACGCGTGCCGGACGCTCGACGCCATCGTAAATGCCGGGCACCGACAGGCAGCCTTCGTCGTAGACCTGCTTCTCTTCACTGGCCCAGGTGATTTCCGGATTGATGAACACGCGCAGTTCGTTGCTGGTGTCGGAGACATCGATGACGATGACTTGCTCATGCACGTCGATCTGGGTCGCGGCCAGGCCGACGCCAGGCGCGTCGTACATGGTTTCGGCCATGTCGGCGACCAGTTTCTTGAGACGATCGTCAAACACGGTGACGGGCTTGGCGACTTTATGCAGTCGGGGGTCCGGGTAACGGAGGATATTCAATAAGGCCATACGTATTTACTCACTGAGCCATCGAGATAGCACTGAGTGATAGCTGAGGGTTGTTCTTGCTAGTTCAAGGATTTGTCGGCAGAATCTGCCTTTTATTGTCAATGTTGCAACAAAAAAGACTTTTGGCCGATTCTGGCGTGCGCCGCAATTTGCCGCACTGAGGGGCAATTTGTGGAAAATTTTATCATAGCCGGCCTGGCTCTCCTCTTGTTGGGGCTTGCCGGCGACGTTTGTGCAACACCGCCGGATGCGCAAGAGGCCACCTTGCCTGCGACCCATGTTGTTCCTGCAATTAGGAACGTCGCGCTGCCGACGGCACCGGCTGCGACGATTTCGAATCGCACGCTGACCCAGCTGTGGCGCTCGCCGGTGGTGTTCGACAGGGCTTTGCTGGAGACCGCTCCACGCATTGTTGCCGCGCAAGAACGACGTGGCTATCTGGGTAAGGATGACAAGATTTATGTGCAGGGAGAATTGCGCGGCGCGTCTGAATTTTGCATCGTCCGGCCGGGGCGGCATCTGTCAGACCCGGCAAGTAAAGAGCCTCTCGGCGACGAGCTTGTGCTGCTGGGGACTGCCGTACTGCAGGCACCGACGGAAGAAGGACTGCAAGGTCTTTTGATCGTGGACGCCTCGCGGGAAATCATGATCGGTGATCGTCTGCTTGCCATGCCGTTTCAGGGTGATCTTGCTGCGCTACGCGCCATCTCATCGCAGCATTCGTCATTGGCAGTTGACGCGCTGATTGTCTCTATCGCCGATGGCACCGCCCATGCAGGGCAGCACCAGATCGTGGCGATTAACAAGGGCGCGCTGGATGGCATCAGCGAGGGCAAGCTATTGCGTCTGTCTGCCGCAGCCATTCCGTTTTCACATGACGTAGCAAAAGCAATTCCACGTACACAGCAAGCGTCGCGGATCCGACAGCTCCCGCAAGAGGAGCGTGGCCGCTTGCTGATTGTGCGTGTATTCGATCGTGTTTCGTATGGCTTGATCACACAAGCACTCGAACCGGTGCAGGTGGGGGATAAGGCGTACGCGCCACAGCAAGAAAGAACGAGCATCAAGGATGTTGAATAATGCCTCTCTGAACGACACAACAGAACTCTCCGACTGGCTTCGCCTCACGCAAACCGAAGGCGTCGGCGTGGAGGTCGCCCGCCGACTGCTGACGGCGTTCGGCATGCCGTCGGATATCTTTGCCGCAGATGTCACAGCATTGAGCGCCGTCGTGACCGGGCGCATCGCACGTGCTTTGTTGAAAGCGCCGTCGGCGATGATCCAAAACCATATCGAGCGCACCCTGGACTGGGTTGATGAACCCGGTAATCGCATCGTGACGCTGGCCGATGCCGATTATCCGCAAGCCTTGCTCAATATTTCCGATCCGCCGGTGCTGCTCTATATAAAAGGACGTGCGGAATTGCTTGCCGCAACATCGCTGGCGGTTGTCGGCAGTCGCAATGCCACGACACAAGGTATTCAGAACAGTGAACATTTTTCCGATGCGGCCAGCCGTGCCGGGCTGACCATCGTATCGGGCCTGGCGCTCGGCATCGATGCCGCCGCACATCAGGGTGGCTTGCGCGGCTTTGGTTCGACCGTTGCGGTGATCGGCACCGGCCTGGATATCGTCTATCCGGCGCGCAATCGCACTCTCGCGCATCGTCTCGCAGAAGAGGGCTGTATCGTCAGCGAATATCCGCTCGGCATGCCACCGATTGCCAGCAATTTTCCACGTCGCAACCGGATCATTTCAGGATTGTCGCGTGCCGTGCTGGTGGTGGAAGCCGCCGCGCAATCAGGCTCGCTGATCACGGCGAGAATGGCCGCGGAGCAGGGGCGCGATGTGTTTGCGATTCCCGGCTCAATTCATTCGCCATTGTCCAAAGGCTGTCACTTGTTGATCAAGCAAGGCGCCAAGCTGGTCGAGTCGGCGGAAGATATTCTCGAAGAACTGGGGAAGTTGCCGCTGTCGTCGCCATCGCGCTTGTCCTTGCCGTCGCTATTACCACCGTCGTCATTGCATGCGGCATCGTCAACATCAACCAGTTCGACGCCCACGAATAATCGCGAAGACGACGTCGTCTTGCGAGCAATGGGTTTCGATCCGATTGCGGGTGACATGTTGAGCATGCGCAGCGGATTTGATGCCGCTGCGTTGAACGCGCATTTGCTGACGTTGGAGATGGAGGGTGTTGTCGAATGTTTACCGGGAGGCTTGTATCGTCGTATAAATTAAACGACAACACGACGTGGCAATGTTCGAACGGCAATCAAAAGATATTCAGCGAAAATTTGAAAATCCTGCCATACTGGATTCGTAGACTTGTGTTGTGTCAACCTTCGCGATAGAGTATAGCCATGTTTGACGTCCTTGTTTATCTGTACGAAACCTACTATCGCCCCGATGCCTGCCCTGAACCAGCGGCCTTGGTCAAGAAATTGACCGCCATTGGTTTTGAGGATGAGGAAATCACGCGAGCCCTCGGTTGGCTGACCGATCTGGAAGAAGCCAATCACGAATTCGCTGATCAGTATCCTCAGCAAACCGCCTTCTCCTTCGGTATCCGCATTTACGCCACGCAAGAAATGGACGTATTGGGTACGGAAGCCGTCGGTTTCATCCAGTTCCTCGAATCCGCCAAAATGCTCAACGCCGTCCAGCGAGAAATCGTTATCGAACGTGCATTGGCAATCGGCGATACGCCCGTCTCGCTGGAAAAACTCAAGGTCATCGTATTGATGGTTTTGTGGAGCCAGGGCAAGGAACCGGACGGTTTGATGTTCGATGAACTGTTCCTCGATGAAGACGACGACGAACCGCGTCTGCTGCACTAAATCAGGTCGTTATTTTCCTGACTTTGCCTTGTCCGGCGCGTCTGTCGGCAACCACAGGCGAGCCGTCGTGCTTGCCGTTTCTTCCGCATCGCGCTTATCATTCCCCCGCAATCCTCGAATATTAGCTACTATATAAAAAGCATATTGCCAATACGCAATATAAATTTTGTCAGGCCGCCTCATTTTGGTGCTGCCCGGCAAGTAGCTGACGACCACACTTTGTATCCTCTTTTGAGATCACATTTATGAGCAAGACCCTCATCATTGCCGAGAAGCCCTCTGTCGCGAACGATATCGCGAAGACGCTCGGCGGCTTTACCAAGCACGATGAGTATTTCGAATCCGACGAATACGTACTGTCCTCCGCCGTCGGTCACCTGCTGGAAATCGCGGTGCCCGAGGAATACGACGTCAAACGCGGCAAATGGACCTTCACGCATCTGCCGATGATTCCGCCGCACTTTGCGCTCAACCCTATCGCCAAGACCGAGTCGCGCCTCAAAGCGCTGAACAAGCTCATCAAGCGCAAGGACGTCACCGGCCTGATCAACGCATGCGACGCCGGGCGAGAAGGCGAATTGATTTTTCGCCTGATCGCGCAATACACCAAAGCCAAGCAACCGGTGCAGCGCCTGTGGTTGCAATCGATGACGCCGGGCGCGATTCGCGACGGCTTCGCCAATCTGCGCAAGGATGAAGACATGCTGCCGCTGGCCGACGCCGCCCGTTGCCGCAGCGAAGCGGACTGGCTGATTGGCATCAACGGCACACGCGCCATGACCGCTTTCAATTCGAAAGAAGGTGGCTTCTACCTGACCACTGTCGGCCGCGTGCAAACACCGACCCTGTCGATCGTGGTCGAGCGCGAAGAGAAGATCAAGAAGTTCGTCTCCCGTGATTTTTGGGAAGTGCGCGGCGAGTTCGTCTGCGCCGCCGGCATCTATGAAGGCCGCTGGCTCGACAAGATGCACAAGAAGGACGAGAACGATCCTGAGAAGCGTCCTGAGCGTCTGTGGAGCAAAGCCGCTGCCGAATCCATCGTCGCCGCCTGCCGCGGCAAGATCGGCACCGTCACGGAAGAATCCAAGCCGACCACGCAAATGGCACCCGGCCTGTTTGACCTGACCAGCCTGCAACGCGAAGCCAACTCGCGCTTCGGCTTCTCGGCCAAGAACACGCTCGGTCTGGCGCAGGCCCTGTACGAAAAGCACAAGGTCCTGACCTATCCGCGTACCGATTCGCGCCATCTGCCGGAAGACTACCTGCAAACCGTCAAGGAAACGATGGAGTCGCTGTCCGAGAACAATAACTACCACCAGTTCTCCAAGCAGATCCTCAAGCAGGGTTGGGTCAAGCCGAACAAGCGCATCTTCGATAACACCAAGATCAGCGATCACTTTGCGATCATCCCGACCACGCAAGTCCCGAAGAACCTGTCCGAGCCGGAACAAAAACTGTACGACCTGGTGACACGCCGCTTCATGGCAGTGTTCTTCCCGGCGGCAGAGTTCCAGGTCACCACGCGCTTCACTGAAGTCTCCGGCCATCAGTTCAAGACTGAAGGCAAGGTCATGACCAACCCGGGCTGGCTGGCGATCTACGGCAAGGACATCGTCGACGAGAAAGACGAAAACAGCGGTACGCTGGTTGCCGTCGCCAAGGACGAAAAGGTCAAGACCGACAAGGTTACCGCCAACGCGCTGGTCACCAAACCACCTGCACGCTATACCGAAGCAACGCTGCTGTCCGCCATGGAAGGCGCCGGCAAGCTGATCGACTCAGACGAACTGCGCGAAGCGATGGCCGGCAAGGGCCTCGGCACGCCGGCAACGCGCGCTGCCATCATCGAAGGTCTGCTGAACGAAAAATACCTGCTGCGCGAAGGCCGCGAAATGATGCCGACCGCCAAGGCGTTCCAGCTCATGACGCTGCTGCACGGCCTCGGCGTGGACGAGCTGACCGAGCCTGAACTGACCGGCGAATGGGAACAAAAGCTGGCGCAGATGGAACGCGGCAAGATCAGCCGTGAAGAGTTCATGCGCGAGATCGCCCAGATGACGCAAGTCATCGTCAAGCGCGCCAAGGAATACGACAACGACACCATCCCCGGCGATTACGCAACATTGAAGACGCCTTGCCCGAACTGCGGCAGCGTGGTGAAGGAAAACTATCGCCGTTTCGCCTGCACCAAGTGCGAATTCTCGATGAGCAAGACGCCGGCCGGTCGTCAGTTTGAAATTCCGGAAGTGGAAGAACTGCTGGCCAATCGCACCATCGGTCCGCTGCAAGGTTTCCGCTCCAAGATGGGCCGTCCGTTCGCGGCGATCCTGAAGATTTCACGTGACGAAGAAATCAAAAATTTCAAGCTTGAGTTCGACTTCGGCCAGAATGACGGCGAAGGTGAAGGCGGTGAACCGGTTGACTTCAGCGAACAGACACCACTCGGCCCTTGTCCGAAATGCGGCAGCGGCGTCTACGAAATGGGTCTGGCTTATGTTTGCGAAAAACAGGTCGCCAAGCCAAAGGCATGCGATTTCCGTAGCGGCCGTATCATCCTTCAGCAAGAAATCCTGCCGGAGCAAATGGCCAAGCTGCTCAACGAAGGCAAGACCGATTTGTTGCCGGGCTTCATCTCGCAACGTACACGTCGCCCGTTCAAGGCATTCCTGGCCCGTGGTAAGGACGGCAAGATCAGCTTCGAGTTTGAAGAGCGTAAAGCCAAGGCGCCAGCCAAGGGCAAAGCTGCAACAGCCGCAGCAGAAGGCGACGATGCCGAAACGACTGCCACTGCCAAGGCCAAACCATCCGCAGCAGCGAAGAAGCCCGCCGCCAAGAAACCTGCAGCAGTAAAGAAGCCTGCCGCTAAAAAGGCCGCTCCGAAAAAAGCTGCCGCGTAATCGAAAGCTTACGCGAGCGGTTTTCTTCCGCGCACAAAAAAGCCCTCGTTATCGAGGGCTTTTTTATTGCCGCCGGCGAAGCGCGAGCAACGCTTAAGCGGCATACAAAGGCGATCAGCCCTTGTAATCAATCGTCAGCGGTGCATGATCCGAGAAGCGTTCTTCCTTGTAGATCGCAGCCGTCTTCGCCTTCTTGGCGATACCGGCAGTCGCGATGTGATAGTCGATGCGCCAACCCACGTTGTTGGCCCAGGCCTGGCCGCGATTGCTCCACCAGGTGTAGGCGTCGCCGGTGGTTTCAGGATGGATGGTGCGGTACACGTCCACCAGGCCCAGCTCATCGAACACGCGTGTCAGCCAGGCGCGTTCTTCCGGCAGGAAGCCCGAGTTCTTCTGGTTGCTCTTCCAGTTCTTGAGGTCGATCTCTTTGTGCGCGATGTTCCAGTCACCGCAGATGACGATCTCGCGGCCGCTGTCCTTCAACTCCTGCAAGTGCGGCAAGAACACTTCCATGAAGCGAAACTTCGCCTGCTGGCGTTCTTCGCTCGACGAACCAGACGGGCAATACAGCGAGATCACCGTGATGTCGCCGAAGTCGCACTCGACATAGCGGCCTTCATCGTCGAACTCCTTGGTGCCAAAACCGATACGCACAGCGTCAGGTTTGCGTTTGCTGTACAGGCCGACACCGGAGTAACCCTTCTTCTCCGCGTAGTGAAAATGGCCGACATAACCCTTCGGCGTCAGAAAATCTTCTGTCATGTCGGCTTCCTGCGCCTTGAGCTCTTGCACGCAGATGAAGTCGGCGGATTCCTTGGCCATCCACTCGAAGAAACCCTTTTTGGCGGCGGAGCGGATGCCGTTGAGATTGGCGGAGACGATTTTTGGCATGGGGAAACTCACGTAAAAGTCAGGCGCGTAGCATACCTGATTCATTTAAAATGTGGGTCTTTGCAAGCCAGCGCTGTCGGGCGGCAGCGCGCGGGTTTCTCCGCAGACAATTTTTCGGGAATATATTTTGAGCAACTTACGACAAGAATTCATTGAGTTCGCCGTCTCCGCAGGCGTACTGCGCTTCGGCGAGTTCATCACCAAGGCGGGCCGCACCTCGCCGTACTTCTTCAATGCCGGCCTGTTCAACGAAGGCGCCGCGCTGGCCAAGGTCGCGCAGTTCTACGCGCAGACGCTGCAAGCGTCGGGGGTGGAATACGACATGCTCTTCGGCCCCGCCTACAAGGGCATCACGCTGGCGTCCGCCACCGCCGTCGCATTGGCGGGCCACGGGCGCAATGTGCCTTTCGCCTACAACCGCAAAGAAGCCAAGGACCACGGTGAAGGCGGCACCATCGTCGGCGCCAAGTTGCAAGGTCGCGTAGTCATCATTGACGACGTCATCTCGGCAGGCACCTCGGTGCGCGAATCGGTCGACATGATCCGCGCAGCAGGCGCGACCCCATGCGCCGTCCTGATCGCACTCGACCGCATGGAGCGCTCCGGCAAAGACGACGCCTTGTCGGCCCATTCTGCCGTGCAAGAAGTCGCCAAGGCCTACGACATGCCCGTGATCTCCATCGGCAACCTTAACGACCTGTTGGAATACCTGGCCCACGCCGGCGCCGACGCGCAACTCTCGCAATACAAGGATGCTGTGGCCGCGTATCGCACGCGTTACGGCGTCTAAAATCCGATGTGACCGGATGCCGGTCTGCTACCTCTTGGGTGCAGCGGGTGTCTCATCGATGGCGTCATGGCCGCAAAAAACAATGCCCCTCACGGGGCATTGTTTTTGAAAGAAGAAAAAACAGCGGATTGAAAGAAGGAGTAGTGAGGCTCAGATCGCCTTGATGCCGACAGCACTCACTCCAACACCATGTCGTTGCAGACGATCATCCAGTTCGCCGATCTGCGCAGCGACAGCGTTTTCCGTCAGCTGGCCGCGTTGCTGAATATCTTGCTGCACCGACTCCAGCTTGTTGGTCAACGCGCTCAGGTGAGCGTTCTGACGTTGCTGCAGCTGCTGCAATTCACTTTGCAGATAGCCGCGCAATTCGATGAAGCGTGACTTCTCAGCCTGGTCAGCCAGATCGCGTTGTGTATCAAGCTGCTTGGTCAGACGGCGCGTCTCAAACAGCACACTGGTCTGCAACGCCATCACATACATCAGAAAGACCGCCGTCAGCACGATCACCACGCCCAGCATCACCAGCCCCAGCGGCGCCTGAAAATCCGTGAACACCAGCGTCAACTGCGTGGGCGCCAAAAAAGCCCCCCAGTTCACAGCGGCAAAAATGCCAACCAGCGCCAATACGACGATCATGAAAGTTGTCCGGAATTTCATTGCTTTCTCCTAATGTTGTTTGAATAATGCGGCGGATGCAATTTGGACATGATGCGATGAGCTGCGTTCCTTATTCAATGGCAACAATGCAAGATTGCTAATAAAAAAGCCCTCAAACGAGGGCTTTTTGCGACACAGTTCTACCTATTCATTGCCAAGATAGTAATAATTCAACGATATACCTTAAAACGGCACATCGCCTTCCACCGTTGTGCGATACAGCGTGCGGCGCAAATGCTGCGGCGTGATTGCTGCGTAATGCACGGTGCTGCGGTTATCCCAGAACACGATATCGTGCGCGCGCCATTTGTGCGTATAGACGTTCTCCGCGCGAATGGTGTGCTCATGCAAAAACTTCAACAGCGCATCGCTCTCATCTTTCGGTATCCCCACGATATGCGACGTAAAGCCTTCGCTCACAAACAAGGCCTTGCGACCGTTTTCCGGATGCGTGCGAATGATCGGATGTTCGACCTCAGGCACGTCGTCGATCTGCTTCTGCGTCAGGTCAGGACGCCATGGCGTCAGCGCCTGCAATCGGCGATAACGATACACATAAGAATGCACCGCTTTGCGACCCTGCAGCGTCTGCTTCACATCCGCCGGTAAGGTGTCATAGGCGTTGAACATGTTGGCGTACAGCGTATCGCCCTGTTCCGGCGGCAGCTCCTGCGCATGCAACAGCGACCCAAGGCTAGGCTTGGGCATGTACGACAGATCCGAGTGCCAGTCGGCACCGGCATCCACCAGACCGATCGGCTGGCCGTTCTCGACCACGTTGGACACAATCAGAATTTCCGGATGCTGCTTCAGATGAAAACGATTCAGCACATGCACCTGCAGCGGCCCGAAGCGGCGGCTAAACGCCACATGCTGCTCCGGCGTAATACGCTGATTGCGAAATACCACCAGGCCATGCTTCACCAGCGCTGCGCGGATCGTGGCGACGTCTTGTGCGGAGACAGGCAGATTCAGATCCAGCCCGTTGATCTCGGCGCCAAGCGGGCCGTCAAAAGAGCGGATGCTGAAATCCTGTTCCTCAGTTTCTGTAGGGCGTTGCAGTAATGCGGTTGCGCTGGACATGTCGGTGCTGGCTCCGTGAAAAGGCGGCACACGTCATAGGATGGGGATGGCGGCTCCGCCTTGAGTAAGGCTAAGAAAGGCATTACACCGCGAGGGAGGTGGCGCTATCAACGAATAAGTTTGTATATCAATATGCGATTTTTGAGTTTCAACTCTCTGTTATGCCAGATGTCTCATCGAGAAGTTGCCTAGCCTGGACCATGTTTATTGTTGAGGATGAAATCTACTCAGAGTGTGGGGGAGAATTCATCACCCGTAAGGCGGCCATAGAAGTTCTCGCGGCACTGAGCAAGCTGCCGTGGAATAGCCCGCTCAATGCCTGCCCAATGCCTGCCCAATGCCTGCCAATGTATGAGCTGGCAAACTTGCGGTCGTGACGACGCGCTCGTTGAATTCAATACTGCGTTCAATCCTTGGGAAGAGCTATCGAGAACACTGATTTTCTCAATTTCATCTAAAGGCATATGCTGGCACTCAACGTTGCCGAATATATAGTTGCCGTTGGAATGCAAGTTGAGCCCGGCATGTAGTCAGGAACCGCCGTTCAATAAATGGGAGCGCACTTCGAATAGATAAAACCCATCGAGTGGATCAATGGGGTTACGAAAACTATTCGTCTTTCTTTTTCTTCTGAGATCCAGTTGGTATTGCATAAGCATCAAAAAATGTCGTCAACGCCAATCTGACTGCGAGTTTAATGCGAGGTTTTGAGATTGTTTCCTCAAGCCCCAACATTAACGGCATTACCGTTTCGCACTCCAGCAACGCGGCTAGCTGATGTGCCGCCAGCATAGGATCTGATTTTTTCAGCCTTTGCAGATCCATTTGCTTCTCAAGAAACGCGGCGAGTTGTTGCATTCCCACCTTGGGGCCTAGCTCATGAAAACGCTTCCCGATGTCGCTGCGTCCAGATTCGGCCAAGACGGCGCGTCGCGTCTGGATTGAGGAGGGCAAGCAGAGGAATTCCAGCACCTTCTCGCCGAAAGTCTGCAAAGTCTTCTCCAGATCCTTCACCTCTTTATCCAAGGAGGCAAAGACGGGCTCAAATTGCTTCCTTGCTTCCTCGTGCATAACGGCTACGAATAGCTCTTCCTTGGAACTGAAGTAACCATACAGCGTCCCTTTCGATCCTCCGATCCGGGCCGCGATCTCTGCCATCGAAGCCCCTTCAAAACCGGCTTCCAGAAAGACATCCGAAGCGGCAGCGAGGATGGCTTCACGTTTCTCCTCGGTTTTAACTCTCATAGTGGGCAACTCCTTTTCAATACCGAAGTGTACAGTATTGCTTGACTTCGAGAAAATACCAACCAATAATAACCGTACAGTATGGTTTTGTTATTTGCTTTTTTTATTTCCTTTCTCGGAGAGTTCTTCATGCGCAAAGTCATTTTCCTGTGGCCGGCCGCCGCCTTAGCTATTTCTTGCATGCTAAGCGCATGCGGCAAACCTCCAGGCGGTGCGCCGCCTGCCACGGGTACGCCGATCGTCGGTGTCATTACGGTCCAGATGCAACCGGTCGCGCTCAGCACGGAGTTGCCCGGGCGCACAGTGCCGTACCAGATCGCCGACGTGCGGCCGCAGGTCAATGGAATTATCAAGGCCAGAAATTTCCGCGAGGGCAGCGACGTCAAGGCCGGGCAGGTGCTCTATCAGATCAATCCTGCTACCTACAAGGCCGCCTACGATAGCAACGTTGCAGCATTGGCCAAGGCGCAGGCGAGCCTGACGACCGCTCGGCTGAAGTCAGAGCGTTACAAGGAGCTTGTCGCTATCAACGCAGTGAGTAAACAGGATTACGACGACGCTGCTGCCACATTGGGCGAGACCGAGTCTGATGTGGCAGCAGCCAAGGCCAACGTCGAAACAAGTCGCATCAATCTTGCCTATGCCAGCGTCGAAGCACCGATTTCAGGACGAATTGGAAAGTCGACGGTGACTCCCGGCGCCCTGGTCACCGCAAGTCAAACGAGTGCTATGACCACCATCCAGCAGCTCGACCCGATCTATGTGGATGTGACGCAATCGAGCGCAGCCTTGTTGAACCTCAAGGAGTCGTTTGCCAATGGCGATCTGCAAAAGTCTGGCAGCAACGCCGCCAAGGTAAAACTGATTTTGGAAAACGGTCGCACGTATCCTCTGGAGGGACGGCTTGAATTCTCTGACGTGACAGTAAATCAAGATACCGGCGCAATTACACTGCGCGCCGTGTTCCCCAACCCCAAGGCTGATTTGCTGCCTGGCATGTATGTTCGCGCTGTGCTGCAAGAAGGGGTAAAAGAGCAAGGGTTATTGGTGCCGCAACAAGCCGTTAGTCGGGATAGCACAGGTAAGCCGAAGGCTTATGTTGTCAGCGCCAGCAACAAACTTGAGCAAAGGGCGCTGGTGACGGATCGCGCCATCGGTGATCAGTGGCTGGTGCGCAGCGGTCTGCAGGCAGGTGATCGGTTGGTCGTAGATGGACAACAACGCGCAGCACCCGGCGTTACCGTCAAGACCATTCCATGGTCGCCGAATGCGCAGTCGAATCCCTCTGCCACCAAGTCTGCTTCCGTGATGGACGCGAAATCGGCAGCTACTAACTGATAAGCGAAAGATCACCATGGCACGCTTTTTTATTGATCGCCCCATCTTTGCATGGGTTCTGGCCATCATCGTGATGCTGGCGGGAGCTATCTCCATTTTTACGCTGCCGATTGCGCAGTATCCCGCCATTGCGCCCCCGGCTGTCGCCATTACCGCCAACTATCCGGGGGCGTCTGCGAAGACGCTCGAGGACACCGTCACCCAAATCATCGAACAAAAGATGAAAGGACTGGACCGGTTAAGTTATATGGCCTCCACCAGCGAGTCATCCGGCGCGGTCACCATCACGCTGACATTCGAAAATGGCACCAATCCTGACACCGCCCAGGTGCAGGTGCAGAACAAGTTGGCGCTGGCGACGCCATTGTTGCCCCAAGAGGTGCAGCAACAGGGGGTGACGGTGACGAAGTCCGCAAGCAACTTCCTCAATGTGCTTGCGTTCACATCAGAAGACGGGAGCATGAACGGCTCGGATCTTTCTGATTACGTCGCTACCAACATACAAGATGCGATCAGTCGGGTGGAAGGCGTCGGCGACACCACATTGTTCGGCTCGCAGTACGCCATGCGCATCTGGCTTAATCCCGACAAGCTGACGAGCTACAACCTTACGCCGCTCGACGTCAAGAATGCCATCCAGGCGCAAAACGCCCAGGTGTCCGCCGGCCAGCTCGGCGGTCTGCCCGCGGCCAGCAACCAACAGATCAATGCGACGATCACCGCGCAGACACGCATGCGCACCGCAGAGGAGTTCGAAGATATCGTGCTGCGCACCCTGACTGATGGCTCCCAGGTGCGCTTGCGCGACGTGGCTCGCATCGAGTTGGGCAGCGAGGCATATAACACGGTGGGCCGTTATAACGGCAAGCCGGCAGCCGGTCTGGCGATCAAGTTGGCGACCGGCGCCAATGCGCTCAACACGGTCAAGGCGATCGACGCCCGCGTGGCGCAATTGGAGAAGTTCTTCCCCACTGGCATGAAGGTCCAGAAACCGTATGACACCACACCTTTCGTGCGGATCTCCATTGAGGAGGTAGTGCGTACCCTGATCGAAGCTGTTGTGCTGGTGTTCCTGGTGATGTACCTGTTCATGCAAAACCTCCGCGCTACGCTTATCCCGACGATCGCGGTGCCGGTGGTGTTATTGGGAACCTTCGGCATCCTGGCGGCCTTTGGATTCACTATCAACACGCTGACCATGTTTGCCATGGTGCTCGCCATTGGTCTGCTGGTGGACGATGCAATTGTTGTGGTGGAAAACGTCGAGCGGGTAATGACAGAAGAAGGCCTCTCGCCCAAGGAGGCAACCCGCAAATCAATGGGACAGATCACCGGAGCACTGGTTGGCGTTGCCCTGGTGCTGGCGGCGGTATTTGTACCGATGGCTTTTTTCAGCGGCTCCACCGGCGTGATCTATCGCCAGTTCTCCATCACCATTGTGTCTGCCATGACATTGTCGGTACTCGTGGCGCTGGTGCTAACCCCTGCCTTGTGCGCCACGATGCTCAAGCCAGTGGAAAAGGACCACACGCTGGCGACTACCGGTTTCTTTGGATGGTTCAACCGCAATTTTGATCGCGGCAACCGCAGGTATCAGGGTGTAGTACGACACATGGTGAGCAAGGGATGGCGTTACATGATCGCCTATGCCGCCGTGCTGGCGCTGGTCGTGTTCGGTTTCATGAAGCTCCCCGTCGGGTTTTTGCCTGACGAAGATCAGGGCACGCTCTTTGCGATCATGCAATTGCCTTCAGGCGCGACCAAAGTGCGTACCGATGAGGTGATCAAGCAGGTCGAGCATCACTTCCTGGTCGATCAGAAGGACGCGGTGGCAGGCGTGTTCGCCGTCTCTGGATTCAGTTTTGCCGGCAGCGGGCAGAACATGGGTTTTGCCTTCATCAAGCTCAAACCGTGGGACGAGCGTAAGGGGCCAGGTTTGAGTGTGACGGACGTCGCGGCCAAGGCCGGCGCCTATTTCGCAACTATCCGTGACGCCAAGGTCTTCGCCTTCGCACCGCCCGCAGTATCCGAGTTGGGAAATGCGACCGGCTTCGATCTCATGTTGAAGGATGAGGCGAACCTCGGCCACGCCGCCATGATGCAAGCCCGCAATCAACTGCTCGGCGAACTCGCCAAAGACAAGCGTCTTGTGGCGGTACGGCCAAATGGTCTGGAAGACACGCCGGAATTCCGTCTGTTGGTTGATCCGCATAAAGCAGGCGCGCTGGGGGTGACCATGTCCGATATCAACGACACCATCGCCACTGCGTGGGGTAGCAGCTATGTCAACGATTTCATCGACAAGGGACGGGTCAAGAAGGTGATGCTCCAGGGTGAAGCGCAATATCGCATGCTGCCTGGCGACATCGACCGCTGGTACGTGCGCAACAGTGCGGGAACCATGGTTCCGTTCACCTCCTTCGCCACTGCCAGTTGGACGTCCGGGTCGCCACGACTGGAGCGATACAACGGCGTACCGTCTATCGAAATTCTTGGCATGGCGATGCCGGGAGCGGCCTCCAGCGGCGAGGCGATGACCATCGTCGAGGCTGCCGTGGCCAAGCTGCCCGCCGGTGTCGGCTATGAATGGACTGGATTGTCGCTACAGGAAAAAGCATCGAGCGGACAGACCGGTATTTTGTATGCCGTGTCAATTCTGATCGTATTCCTGGCGTTGGCGGCGTTATACGAGAGCTGGGCAGTGCCGTTTTCGGTGATCCTGGTAGTGCCTCTGGGTGTCTTCGGGGCACTCCTCGGCGCCGTCCTCACGTGGAAAATGAATGACGTCTACTTCCAGGTAGGTCTGCTTACTACTATCGGGCTGGCGTGCAAGAACGCCATCTTGATCGTCGAATTTGCGAAGGACCTTTACGCACAGGGCAAGGGGCTGGTGGAGGCCACCATGGAAGCTGTGCGTATGCGTTTGCGTCCGATTCTGATGACTTCGCTGGCGTTCATTTTGGGTGTGCTGCCAATGGTACTGGGAAGCGGCGCCGGTGCCGGCGCTCAGCATGCCCTGGGTACCGCCGTGATTGGCGGGATGCTTTCAGGAACCATTCTGGCTATCTTTTTTGTACCGCTATTCTTTGTACTGATTATGAAAATGTTCGGACGCAAGCCGGCAGCATCTCACGCAGCGCCTCTTGCCTCCGCGCCCGCCTTATCGGAGGAATGACATGCACCAATTCAACGTTATTAATTTACCGGGTACTTCGTGCGCGCGGCTGCTGCCCCTGGTGCTGGCCATGTGGCTCGGCGGATGCAGTCTGATGCCTGACTATCAGCGTCCCCTGGCACCGGTGGCCGCGCGCTTCTCTGGAGATGCCACCAGTTCGGTCAGCAGTTTGCCGGTTGCGGACATTGGCTGGCGCGAGGTTTTTACTGATCCTGCTTTACAGCGCGTCATCGAGCTAACCTTGGCGAACAATCGCGACCTGCGGGTAGCCGTGCTCAACATCGAAAAAGCCCGGGCCCAATATGGCGTGCAGCGCGCTGCGCTCTTCCCGACGGTGAACGCAAGCACCAGCGAGACCGCCAGTCGCACGCCCACCGATCTTTCCGCCAGCGGCAGTGTTACGACGGGGCGCAGTTACAGTGCAACGCTCGGTTTCAGTTCTTATGAACTCGATCTTTTTGGCCGCGTACGCAGCCTCAGTGCGCAGGCACTCGAGTCGTTCTTTTCAACCGCCGAAACGCGCCGCAGTACCCAAATTAGTTTGGTTGCCGAAGTGGCGACGGCGTATCTCACATTAGCTGCGGATCAAGACCGACTGACGCTGGCGCAAAATACCTTGGATAGCCAAAGCCGGACTTATCAGTTGAATCAGCGAAGTTTTGATCTCGGGAACGCATCAGCCCTGACGCTAAGGCAAGCACAAACCAGCGTTGAGAGTGCACGCGTCGACGTCGAGAGTTACACCGCTCAGGTCGCGCAAGATCGCAATGCGCTGGTGCTCTTGGCAGGCATCGAGCTACCCGACACGCTGCTGCCGACGAGCCTGCCCGATATCGCAGCGGCTGCCGCCAATCCGCTGGCAACTATCCCCCCGGGCTTGCCCTCAGACTTGTTGCAACGCCGTCCCGATATTTTGCAAGCAGAGCATGACTTGCGGTCTGCCAATGCCAGCATTGGTGCCGCACGTGCGGCATTCTATCCCCGTATCAGTCTGACTGCGTCTGCAGGAAGTTCCAGTGCAAGTCTATCTGGGCTGTTCAAGGGAGGTTCGGGCGCATGGAGTTTTTCGCCGGGCATCTCCTTACCCATTTTCGACGCCGGTGCCAATCGGGCCAATCTGACGATTGCCACCACCAATCGAGATATCTATGTTGCTCAGTACGAAAAGGCGATTCAGACAGCCTTCCGCGAAGTCTCTGACGCGCTGGCGCAACGCAGTACGCTGGGACGCCAGTTGGCGGCTCAAGAGGCATTGGTTGATGCGAGCTCAGAGGCGTTTCGTTTGTCAGAGGCCCGCTTCAAGTATGGCATCGACAGCTACCTGAGCGTGCTTGATTCGCAGCGATCGCTCTACACTGCCCGGCAAAACCTCATCGGAACACGCTTGTCGCGTTTCACCAACCTGGTTACGTTTTACAAGACGCTGGGCGGCGGATGGGTTGAAACAACAGGAGCTCCAGTGGCGGCGATAGTCACAGACGTACCTGTTCGGGAGCAGTGATGTCGAGGGCCGAGCGAACACGCGCTGCACTGCTGGACGCGGCGCTTGCAGAGTTCTCCCGACGAGGGATACGGGCGGCGACACTTGAGGATGTCGCTGCGTGCGCGAATGTCACGCGCGGTGCCGTCTATTGGCACTTTCCCGACAAGGCAGCCTTGGTTCGGGAAGTGTTCAATGGCTTGGTCTGGCCCTTCGATGTTGGCACTGATATTGACGTGTATCGACAGTCGGAAAATCCGATACAGCTACTGCAGGACGTGTTGTGGCTGCAAACGAGAAACTGTGTCGAAGATATCGGACAACGAAGAATGATGGAACTCATCCTCCGGCACGGAGGCGCTTCTGATTTGCCGAAAGACTTGCTGGGCAGGCTGGAAAGGATGGCGATGCTCTCCATACAGAGTCTCACCGCCGTACTCAATATCCCCTATCAAAGAGGCCTTCTGCGCCGGGGATTGACGCCAATCGACGTAGCAAGATGCATCCATGCGACAGGCCTGGGCATTCTTGTCGAAAATGTGCATCAACTCCCTCACTTGCTCTACCGTCCGTTTTTTCTTGCGCTGGAACTGGTGCTTATCGGTGCCAGCACGCAATCGCGAGGGAACCACTCCCTGTTGATTTGCAGCTCAGATTGACCTCGTCTTACATTATCCGTTGCCCCGTCATTTCGCTTGAAGCACCAAATCTGATAGAGATCTTGAATGATCAGGTGAGGTCATCACTCATTGCGAAGCCGAGTCAAATTCAGGCGCAAATTAACATGGATGAGAATCTAAACTTCTGAATAGTATGTTGTGGAAAGTCTTGCCGAGAATTTCGAGTACGAGAGGTTTTTCCATAACCGATACGCGATAGCACTCCACCATAAGAGAGATATCCTGAACAATCGTTGGTTGTTTATGTAACTCGCCACTCAGGACAGTGATGTGCGTAGTTGATTTTTGCGTTTCACGGATATGCTGGATAACGGACTCTGGAGTCGCTTCAGCAGCGTTGTCCCAGCTCAGAATATAAGCTTCAAATGGCTGTACCCGAATCACTTCCAGCAAAGAATCAACATCGCTGAAAATCGATGCCTGAATCCCTTGTCGCGAGAACAGCGCGGCGATCTTGTCGGCAATGCGGCTTTCATCGTCCAGCACTGCTACACGTGGTGCGGGCAATGGCGTCATATGGGTGACTTGAAAGGAGACTTTTCCTTTGGGGACCTTTGCGCCGGAGATGACAACCCAAGCTCCGGATTCATCAATGGCTGCTAATGCGGCATCCTCCGGTACTGCCAGAGCATGCCCTCTTTGAAAGATGCATCGTTGCGGAGCGTCGCTGAGTTTAAGAATGGCATTCCATTGCGAAGCGTTGCGTTGATGTTCGCTCTTCTCGAGCGCGAATGATTTGGATGCAGGTGAGCCTGGTTTGCCAAAATGCTGCTCCAGCAAAATGAGCTGGCTACGTGTCCATCCCCGGATGCCTGCGAATTTTTGCTGGACTGAGACCAATTCCAATTCGACGACACGCGCGACGATTCTGGCTTGTTTGTGGCGAGGTATTCCTTGATCCGACAGAGTTTGTCGAACATAGGCGGTGTAAGGGTCGTGTACGACGGGGGGTTGCTTTTTCGAGGTCATGTAGATCTGCTCTGGCGATTGAAAACGTATTCAAATGACAGAGCGCACTACAATCAATTCACTGGCCGAACGTCTAAGTCGCAAACAATCTGAAAACTTAGAATTTATTCAATGTTGAATTGATCCACAACTGCAGCATGACGTGAACGGCATGCTTGGTTTTTGAATAGAAATGTGCGACGGTGACGACAACTGCGTTGCGTACCTGAATGAAAATCGGGAACCGCAACGAGCGAATGCCGCTGATGTCCCCGACCATTTGCTAATTAAAACAGCAGCGCGATTACGCCGTCAATTTCTTGCGCAACAGCTCTGTCAACTGCGCCGGATTGGCCTTGCCCTTGGTCGCCTTCATGGCCTGACCGATCAGTGCGTTGATGGCTTGTTCCTTACCCGAGCGGAATTCGGCCACCGATTTTTCATTCGCTGCCAGTACCTGATCAACGATGGCTTCGAGTGCGCCGCTGTCGGAGATTTGCTTCAGGCCCTTGGCTTCGATGATGTCGTCGGCGAGCGTGTCTTTGTCGGACTTGGCTTCCCACATGCCGGCGAAGACTTCTTTGGCGATCTTGTTGGAGATCGTGCCGTCGGTGATGCGCTTCAACAGCAGCGACAGTTGCACGGCGCTGACGGGGGCGTCGGCGATGTCGGTGTCTTCGCGGTTGAGAGTGGAGGCCACGTCGCCCATGAGCCAGTTGGCGGCGGGTTTGGCTTGCTCTTTGCCGGCGGCGGTGACGACGGCTTCAAAGTAGGATGCCATTGACTTCGATTGCGTGAGCACGGCGGCGTCGTATTCGGGCAGACCGTAGTCGTTGACGAAGCGGTCGCGCATCGCGCCCGGCAGTTCCGGCATGGTGGCTTTGACGCGATCTATCCACTCTTGCGCGATGACCAGCGGCGGCAGATCGGGATCGGGGAAGTAGCGGTAGTCTTGCGCGTCTTCCTTGCTGCGCATGGAGCGTGTTTCCTTTTTGTCCGGATCATAGAGGCGCGTTTCTTGCACGACGGTACCGCCGTCTTCGATGAGTTCGACCTGGCGACGGACTTCGTAGTTGATCGCGTCTTCCATGAAGCGGAAGGAGTTGAGGTTCTTGATCTCGCAGCGTGTGCCGAATTCCTTTTGACCGACCGGACGCACGGAGACGTTGGCGTCGCAGCGGAACGAGCCTTCCTGCATGTTGCCGTCGCAGATGCCGAGCCACATGACCAGCGAGTGCAGGGCCTTGGCGTAGGCGACGGCTTCGGCGGCGCTGCGCATGTCGGGTTCGGTAACGATTTCCAGCAGCGGTGTACCCGCGCGGTTGAGGTCGATGCCGCTCATGCCCTGGTAGTCTTCGTGCAGCGATTTGCCGGCGTCTTCTTCGAGGTGGGCGCGGGTCAGTTGCAGGGTCTTGATTTCTGCCTTGCCGTCTTTTTCCATCACGAAGGAAATCTTGCCGCCCTGGACGACCGGGATTTCAAACTGGCTGATCTGATAGCCCTTCGGCAGGTCAGGGTAGAAGTAGTTTTTACGCGCAAAGACGGAGCGCGGCGCGATCGTTGCGCCGATGGCCAGGCCGAACTGGATGGCGCGTTCGACGGCGCCTTTGTTCAGCACCGGCAAGACGCCTGGCAATGCCAGATCGACCGGGCTGGCTTGTGTGTTGGGGGTGGCGCCGAACTGTGTCGACGAGCCGCTGAAAATTTTGGATTCGGTCGAAAGCTGTGTGTGCGTTTCCAGACCGATGACGACTTCCCACTGCATAGTATTCCTCGCTAATTCTTTGTTGTTTCGTGGCGTCTCTGAGGGGCGATCAAGCCGGTGCGCGCAGATGCCAGTCGGTGACTTGCTGATACTGATGCGCGACGTTCAGCAGGCGCGCTTCATCGTAGTAGCTGCCGATGATTTGCAGGCCGACCGGACGCTTGCCGTTCTTTTCGCCTTGACCGAAACCGCATGGGATCGACATGCCCGGCAAGCCCGCCAGGCTGGTCGACAGCGTGAAGATGTCAGCAAGGTAGTTGGCGATCGGGTCGTCGGTTTTGTCGCCCAGATCCCAAGCCACAGTTGGCGATACGGGGCCCATGATGACGTCGCACTGACGGTTCGGGCCGAGCAGCGCGTTCTGGAATTCCTGCGCGATCAGGCGACGGATCTTTTGCGCTTGCAGGTAGTAGGCGTCGTAATAACCGTGCGACAACACGTAGGCGCCGACCAGAATGCGGCGCTTCACTTCGTCGCCGAAACCTTCCGCGCGCGACTTCTTGTACATGTCGGCTAGGTCTTTGTAATCGGCGGCGCGATGGCCGTAGCGCACGCCGTCAAAGCGCGACAGATTGGACGATGCTTCGGCCGGTGCAATCACGTAATAGACAGGGATCGACAGCTCGGTTTTTGGCAGCGAAATATCGACCAGCTTGGCGCCGAGTTTTTCGTATTCGCTGAGTGCGGCACGCACTGCTTGCTCGACATCAGCGGTCAGACCGGCGCCGAAAAATTCTTTCGGTACGCCGATGCGGAGGCCCTTCAAACTGTCGTTGAGCGAGCGGTTGAAATCTTCCTTCGGACGTTCCAGGCTGGTCGAATCGCGTTGATCGAAACCGGTCATGGCGTTGAGCAGCAGGCCGCAGTCTTCGGCGGTTTTTGCAATCGGGCCGCCCTGGTCGAGCGAGGATGCAAACGCGATCATGCCGTAGCGCGAGACGCTGCCGTAGGTTGGCTTGATGCCGGTGACGCCGCACAGCGAAGCAGGCTGGCGGATCGAGCCGCCGGTGTCGGTGGCGGTGGCGGCCGGCGCCAGGCGCGCGGCGATTGCGGCGGCCGAACCGCCGGACGAACCGCCTGGCACTGCGGTCCTGTCCCACGGATTTTTGACGGCGCCGAAGTAAGAGTTTTCGTTACCCGAGCCCATGGCGAATTCGTCGCAGTTGAGCTTGCCCAATGTAACAGTGCCGGCAGCGTTGAACTGTTCCACCACGGTTGCGTCAAACGGGCTTACATAATTTTCCAGCATCTTCGAGCCGGCCGTCGTGCGCCAGTCGCGGGTGACGAAGATGTCTTTGTGCGCGATCGGAATGCCGGTCAGCGGCGTGACGTTGTTGGCGGCGATGCGTTGATCGGCTTGCACGGCTTGCTTGAGTGTCAGTTCGCGGTCGACGTGCAGGAAGGCATTGAGGTCGCTGCCGTCGATGCGGTCGAGAAATAAAGTGGCCAGTTCGGTCGCTGAGATTTTCTTGGTCTGCAGTAGCGTCGAAAGCTCTTTAATGGTCTTGGTGTGCATGGAAAAGGGTTTCGTTTTTTCAGGTTCTGTGAGGCTGCGGACGCGCGGCGCAACTGAGGTGTCGGCGCGCTGACTGGGGCGAAGATTATTCGATGACCTTGGGGACGAGATACAGGCCGTCCTGCGTCGCCGGGGCGGGTCTCTGATAGTCGTCGCGGTGATTGGTTTCGGTCACGGCATCTTCGCGCAGGCGCAGCGACAAATCGGTGGTCAACGCCGCAATCGGGTGGCTCAGAGGCTCAATACCGGTGGTGTCGACCGCTTTCATCTGTTCGACCAGGGAAAAAATGCCGTTCAGTTTGTCCAGGGTTTGACTTGCTTGTTCATCTGTCAATTCCAGACGGGACAGATTGGCAATGCGTTTAACATCGGAAAGGGCTAGAGTCATGATAGGAAGGTGCGCGCAGGGCGCAAGAGCTAGTGTGTTGAAAAATCGCGTCATCAGCCGTGCACGGGCTTGCAATTACGCAGGTAAATGCCGGTAAAAACGCAGAAGTATCGGGCATCAGGCAAGGATTATTGACAGTTTTGCCTGCTGGTTTCTCTCAAATTATAAGGTAGAATGTAGGACTAATGCCTTGCTGGCGCCGATTTGTGTCGCCGCAGTCATAAAAGAAGCTGTTGCAAAATGAAGCTGACGTTGCTGCGTCGCCCCTGTTGACCTCTTGTATGCATCCTGTACCGGTCATGGCGGTGCCTCCGGGCAGCTTCATTTTGCAACAGCTTCTGAAAAAGACATCCCACTTACAAAATGCAAAGCGCGCGACTCTGGCGCATCAGGACAATTCATGTTTGGATTTTTACGTAGTTACTTCTCTAACGACCTCGCTATTGACCTTGGAACGGCAAACACTCTGATTTATGTACGTGGTCAAGGTATTGTGCTTGACGAGCCGTCGGTCGTGGCGATTCGCCAGCAAGGAGGCCCGAACGGCAAAAAGACCATTCAGGCAGTCGGCAAAGAAGCAAAACAGATGCTGGGCAAGGTTCCTGGCAATATCGAAGCCATCCGCCCGATGAAAGACGGCGTGATTGCTGACTTTACCGTCACCGAGCAGATGTTGAAGCAATTCATCCGCATGGTGCACGACTCCAAGCTGTTCCGCCCATCCCCGCGCATCATCATCTGCGTCCCTTGCGGTTCGACCCAGGTGGAACGCCGCGCGATCCGCGAATCGGCGCTGGGTGCGGGCGCTTCGCAGGTTTACCTGATCGAAGAGCCAATGGCAGCGGCAATCGGCTCCGGCCTACCGGTCTCGGACGCCACCGGCTCGATGGTCGTCGACATTGGCGGCGGCACGACTGAAGTCGGCATCATCTCCCTGGGCGGCATGGTGTACAAGGGTTCGGTCCGCGTCGGCGGCGACAAGTTCGACGAAGCGATCGTCAACTACATCCGCCGCAATTACGGCATGCTGATCGGTGAACAAACCGCCGAAGCGATCAAGAAGGAAATCGGTTCCGCCTTCCCGGGTTCCGAAGTCAAGGAAATGGAAGTCAAGGGCCGTAACCTGTCCGAAGGCATTCCACGCTCGTTCACCATCTCCAGCAATGAAATTCTGGAGGCGCTGACCGATCCGCTGAACAACATCGTTTCCGCAGTAAAGAATGCTCTGGAGCAAACTCCTCCGGAGTTAGGCGCCGACATTGCCGAAAAGGGCATGATGCTGACCGGTGGCGGCGCGCTGCTGCGCGATCTGGACCGTTTGCTGATGGAAGAAACCGGTCTGCCGGTGATCGTCGCCGAAGACCCGCTGACTTGCGTTGTGCGCGGTTCCGGCATGGCGCTCGACCGCATGGACAAACTGGGTTCGATCTTCTCCAACGAATAATTCCGTTACAGGAGCCTGGTCAACCTCGAGGAACTGAAACGCGCCTATGACAGAGCACAAGCAGATTGGGTCGGTGCTGCGAACCAACAGTTCGCACAGCGGCAAAATCTCGGCTGCGATGAGGCGTTGTCTTCCTGATATTGACTGCAACCTTCCCGGTATCCGTCTGCTGTCTCTCCTCCAGCCCGCCCTGCGCGGGCTGTTGCGGTTTTCAGCTTCCCCGGCATCGGTCTCGGCCTGACCATAAATGGATATCCCACCACTCTTCAAACAAGGCGCTTCGGCCCGCGCCCGCGCAGGCTTTTTCGCCCTGATCTCGATCATCATGCTGGTGGTCGATTCGCGCATGCATGCCCTGACTATGGTGCGGCAGGCCGTCGGCACCGGTTTGTATCCGTTTCAGGTCGTGGCGCTGATCCCGCGTGATGCCGCCTACAAAGTGGGCGATTATTTTAATTCGCTCAACGCCTTGCAGAAGGAAAACGACACCCTGCGCCGCCAACAGGCGATGAACGCGCAGTTGCTGCAGCAAGAGCGTCAGATGGCGGCCGAGAACACGCAACTGCGCAATTTGCTGAACATGCAGCAGCGTATTCACAGCAAATCCATCGTCGGCGAAATCCTGTACGACGCGCGCGATCCCTTTACGCGCAAAATCATCCTCAATCGCGGCTCGCAGCAGGGCGTAGCACCCGGCCAGCCGGTGATCGACGACGTCGGCATTGTCGGCCAGGTGACGCGTGTGTTTCCGTTTACGTCTGAAGTCACCTTGCTGACCGACAAGGATCAGGCCATTCCGGTTCAGGTCTTGCGCAACGGTTTGCGCAGTGTCGCCTACGGTCGCGGCCAGTCCGGCGTGCTTGACCTGCGTTTTATGGCTGCCAACGCGGACATCCAGAAGGGCGATGCGCTGGTGACATCCGGTATCGACGGTGTGTATCCGCCGGGTTTGGCTGTGGCCAGCGTGCTGCAGGTTGAAACCAAGTCGACGGATGCCTTCGCTCACATCGTCTGTCTGCCGGCTGCAGGCGTTGATCGCCACAAGCAGTTGCTGATCTTGCTGGTCGAGCAGACCGTGGCGCCGCGTCCGGATCCGGAAGGTGCTGACAAGGCCGACAAGCTGCTCAAGCGGCGTTTCCGCGATAGTGCAAAAGACGGTGAAGCCGTGCCTGCCAAGGATGCGCCGAGCGAAGAGCGTAAGGGACAAGCACCAACCGCTGCTCCGGCTGCTGCAGCCGCACCTGCAGCTACCGCGACTGCACCAGCCGCGAAACCCGCTGCTGCAACGCCAGCTGCTCCGGCAACAGCCAAGCCGGCTGCCGCCGCTGCGACATCTGCTGCCCCAGCCGCCACACAACCAGCCAAGAGCACCCGATGAACGATCCACATTACATCCTGCTGCCGGCGAATCCGCTTTTCATCGCGCTCAGTCTGATCGCGGCTTTTCTGTTGAATCTGCTGCCTTGGGGCCAATGGGTCGGGGTTCCTGATTTCGTCGCGCTGGTACTGGTGTTCTGGGCCATCCATGAGCCGCGCAAGATCGGTATCAGCATCGCCTTCATGATGGGCCTGTTGATGGACGTCAACGAAGCCACATTGCTCGGCGAGAACGCGCTGGCCTATACGCTGCTGTCGTATTTTTCGATCATGATTCACCGCCGCGTGCTGTGGTTCCCGGTCGGTACCCAGGCGCTGCATATCCTGCCGCTGATGTTGCTGACGCAAGCCGTGCAATTACTCGTACGCTTGATGGTCAGCGGAAAATTCCCGCATTGGTATTACTTCAGTGAGAGCTTTGTCTGCGCGCTGTTGTGGCCGCTGGTGACATGGCTGCTGCTCGCGCCGCAACGACGCGCGATCAATCGCGACGATAACCGTCCGATTTGACCGGCGAAGAAGCGGCATGACTGAATTCAAAAACACCGAGCATGAACTCAAGCTCTTCCGGCTGCGGCTATTCGCCGTGGCGGTGCTCGTGCTCGTGTGTTTTGGTCTGCTGACCGCGCGCTTCATCTGGCTCCAGATCGTTCGTCACGATGCTTATGCAGCGCAGGCGGAAGAAAATCGTATCTCGGTGGTGCCTATCGTGCCAAACCGGGGCCTGATTCTGGACCGCAATGGCGTCGTGCTGGCGCGCAACTATTCTGCCTATACCCTGGAAATCACGCCGTCCAAGATCACCATGGGCCTTGATGAACTGGTCGACGAACTCAGTACGCTGGTCGATATCCAGCCGAAGGATAGGCGCCGCTTCCGCAAGCTGCAGGAAGAATCCAAGAACTTTGAAAGCCTGCCGATCCGCACGCGCCTGACCGATGAAGAAGTCGCCAAATTTACCGCGCAGCGCTATCGTTTCCCCGGCGTTGATATTCAGGCGCGTCTGTTCCGCCAATATCCCTACGGGAAGACGGCGGCGCACGTGATCGGCTACATCGGCCGCATCAGCCAGCGCGATGCCGACCGCATTGCGGATTCCGACGACGAAGCCAATTACAACGGCACCGACTACATCGGCAAGGAAGGTCTGGAAAAGAGCTATGAGACTCAGCTTCACGGCACCACCGGTTACGAAGAAGTGGAAATTTCCGCCGGTGGCCGCGCCGTGCGTACGCTGTCGCGCACGCCTGCCAGCCCGGGTCAGAACCTGATTCTGTCAATCGATATCGAGCTGCAAAAAGTCATCGAAGAAGCTTTCGGTGATCGCAAGGGCGCTCTGGTGGCAATCGATCCCGCTACCGGCGACATTCTGGCCTATGTCTCGCAACCATCCTTCGACCCCAATGTCTTTGTTGAAGGCATCGATCAGCAAACCTGGGATGAGTTGAACAACTCACCCGATCGCCCCCTGATCAACCGTCCTTTGTCCGGTACCTATCCGCCAGGTTCGACCTATAAGCCTTTCATGGCGCTGGCCGCGCTGGAGCTGGGCAAGCGCAAGCCGACCGACTCCATCCGCGATCCCGGCTTCTTCTGGCTCGGCAACCACAAGTTCCGCGACGATAAGGAAGGTGGTCACGGCGTGGTCGACATGTACCGCTCGATCGTCGTGTCTTGCGATACCTACTACTACATGCTGGCCAACGATCTCGGCGTCGACGCCATTCATGATTTCATGAAGCCGTTCGGTTTCGGCCAGATCACCGGTATCGATCTGGAGCACGAGCGCAAGGGCCTGCTGCCGTCGACCACATGGAAGAGCAATGCTTATCGCAAGCCGGAGCAGCGCAAGTGGTATGCCGGTGAAACCATTTCGCTGGGCATCGGCCAGGGTTACAACGCGTTCACACCGATTCAGATGGCCCACGCCACGGCGACGCTGGCCAATAACGGTATTGTCATGAAGCCGCATCTGGTCAAAATGATCGAAGATGGCGTCACGCATGAGCGCACTGTGACCGTACCGAAGGAAAGCTATCGCATTCCGCTCAAGCAGGAAAACATCGATGTCATCAAACAAGCCATGGTCGGCGTGAATAAAGAAGGTACCGGTGCGCGCGTATTTGCCGGCGCGGAATACACGTCGGCCGGCAAGAGCGGCACCGCACAGGTGGTGTCGATCAAGAAGAACGAGAAGTACGACGCCAAGCGCCTGGCAACGCATCTGTTGGATAATGCGTTGTTCACGGCGTTTGCACCGGCCGACAAGCCGCGTATCGCCTTGTCGGTCATCGTCGAAAACGGCGGCTGGGGTGCGGAAGCCGCGGCGCCGCTGGCACGCAAGGCGATTGACTTCTATCTGCTCGGCAAGCGTCCCGGCGACAAGGCCAAGGCCGCCGCCAAGGATAGCGAAGTCGCCACCCCACCTGCAACAGACGCGGTCGGCAACGATCTCAGGGACTAGGAAAGCCTGTTATGAGTTTGCACCGACCGCCTCTCTGGCAAATCATCAAACCGCATCTGGCGGTGTTTGACGGCGCATTGTCGCTGATCATTTTCCTGATCATGTCGGTCGGCATCGTCACGCTGTATTCCGCGGGCATGAACTTCCCCGGCCGCGTCGAGGATCAGCTGCGCAATATCCTGGTGGCTTTCATCGTCATGTGGATTGCAGCCAATGTCTCGCCACAAACACTGCTGCGGTTTGCAGTGCCGATCTACACCATCGGTGTGGCGCTGCTGATTGCCGTGGCGGTGTTCGGCATCGTCAAGAAAGGGTCGCGGCGCTGGCTCAATATCGGTATGGTCGTACAGCCATCTGAAATCATGAAAATTGCCATGCCGCTGATGCTGGCCTGGTACTTCCAAAAACGCGAAGGCATGATCCGCTGGCCGGTGTTTCTGATCGCGGGCTTACTGCTGGCAGTGCCGGTCGGCCTGATCATCCGTCAGCCGGATCTCGGCACCGGCGTGCTGGTGTTGGCGGCGGGTTTCTATGTGATCTTCTTTGCGGGTTTGTCGTGGAAGGTGCTGACCGGATTGGTCATCGCCGGCGCAGCCAGCCTGCCGGTGATCTGGTCGGTGCTGCATGACTACCAGCGACAGCGCGTGATGATGCTGATTGATCCGACTTCCGATCCGCTTGGCAAAGGCTTTCACATTATTCAATCGACCATCGCGATCGGTTCCGGCGGCATTACCGGCAAAGGTTGGCTGATGGGTACGCAGACGCACTTGGAATTCATTCCGGAACGCACTACCGACTTCATTTTTTCGGTGTATTCGGAAGAGTTCGGCCTGATCGGCAACCTGATTTTGCTGGTTCTGTACCTGTTGCTGATCGGCCGTGGCTTGATGATTACCGCCAACGCGCCGACGCTGTTCACGCGATTGCTGGGCGGTGCGATTACGATGATCTTCTTTACCTACGCCTTCGTGAACATGGGCATGGTCAGCGGCATTTTGCCGGTGGTTGGCGTGCCGTTGCCGTTCATGAGTTACGGCGGCACCGCACTGGTGACGCTGGGCCTGGGTGCGGGGATTCTGATGAGTATTCAGCGGCATCGCAAGCTGGTGCAGACTTAGGGGCCACCCATCCGGGTGGGTGCTATTTCGCTGCGCTTTGGTTTCTCTTACGTTTCTCTCTGTAACGTCAGTTTCTCCTGACAGACATTTCAGGGATGCTTCCGATACTCTGGTATCGTTGCGCTTGCCTATGTTTGCAAGCCTGATAAAACTAACAAGTCTGGGAAGATTGCAATGCGAGTTTTCTTTGCCCCTGCGGCACATACCGCGCACTCCGCACGCCTGGCGCACCTGATACGCTGGGTACGCCCATCGCGTCTGCTGCGTTATGTTGCCATTCTGACGCCACTGGCGCTGGCCGCCTGCAGCAGTGCACCACCGCTGAACACGGCTTCGTCGTCTCCGACCGCCTCCACTCCGGCGGCGCGTGCCGCCAACGGTAAGCCGCTGCCAGCATTGCCGGCGGCCGGCTCGGGCCGTGGCGGTTATTACAAGGATGACGGCCCGGGCGACCGGCCGCCAGACGGCCTGCTCGATACGCCGGACGCCGATCCCAAGATTGAGCCTTTTTCCAAGGCGGGTAGCCGTCCTTACGCCGTATTCGGCAAAACCTACACGCCGATTACCGATGACCGCCCGTTCAAGCAGCGTGGTATCGGCAGCTGGTACGGCAAGAAGTTCCACGGTCAGAAAACGTCGTCGGGCGAACTCTACGACATGTACAAGATGACGGCCGCGCATCCGACCTTGCCGATCCCGTCCTATGCGCGCGTCACCAATCTGAAGACGGGGGCGCAAGTCATTGTGCGCATCAACGACCGCGGTCCTTTCCATTCGACCCGGATCATTGATCTGTCATACACCGCAGCGCTGAAGCTGGGCTATCTGTCGTCGGGTAGCAGCGAGCTGGAAGTAGAGCGCCTGCTGCCGGATGAAATCAACCGCATCGCGGAGAACAAGCGCAATGGCGTCACGACGACGCCGGTACCGGTGAATGCTGCCAACACTGCGAACGTTGTCAATGCTGCTCCTGCGACATCGGGAGTGACGGTAGGCAGCGTCGCGCCGCAAGGACAGATCATGCCGATTTCGATGACGACATTGCCTGCCGCGGCACAGGCAAATGGCAGTGGTTCAAATGGCGAGTCGGGAGCAGCAAGTGATTCCAGTGCCACCAGCGCGCCGCTGTCCAGCGGCTTTTACCTGCAATTTGGTGCTTATGCTCAGGAAGCCAACGCCCGCAGTGCACGCGACAAGCTGATGCAGAATCTGAGCGGTGCGGTCGACAAGCTGGAAACCGTTGTCGTCAACGGCCTCTATCGTCTCTACGCAGGTCCTTACACCAGCCGCCCCGCCGCCATGGATGCCGCACAGTTGATTCGTCAGCGTGCTAACGTCACTGGCTTTGTCGTCGAGCGCTGATGTCCGCGCCGGCATATTCGCATTGATTATTTGAAGGAGGACGGATGCATCCCTATTTGTTGCTGGGTATCGCCATTGTTTCGGAAGTCATCGCTACCTCCGCCTTGCGCGCCTCCGACGGCTTTACCAAGCTGATTCCCTCGATAGCGGTCGTGGTCGGCTATGCGCTGGCGTTTTTGTTCTTGTCGATGACGCTCAAGACCATCCCGGTCGGTATCGCTTACGCCATCTGGTCCGGCCTGGGTATTGTCCTGATCTCGATCGTGGCGTATTTCGTCTACGGACAGACGCTGGATACCCCGGCCATCATCGGCATGGCGCTGATTCTGGCGGGTGTGCTGGTGCTGAACCTGTTCTCCAAGTCGACGGCGCACTGAACCCTCAGGGGTTCAGGCGCATCAAACTTATTCGGCGGCATCCCGCAACTGCAAAGCGCGCTCATAGAGCGCGTTTTTCTTTTGGCCGGTGATCTGCGCCGTCAAGGCAGCGGCTTGTTTGACCGGCAATTCCGCCAGCAGAATTTGCAGGATGCGTTCGGCATCGGCATCCGCGACCGCATCCTCACCGGCGGTCGCACCTTCCACCAGAATGACAAACTCGCCGCGTTGACGATTGGCATCCGCAGCCAGCCAGGCCGGCGCATCGGCCAGCGCACAGCGATGGATGCTTTCGAACAGCTTGGTCAGCTCGCGCGCCAGCACGATCTGGCGTTGCGGACCGAAGGCCAGCAACAGCGCATCGACGGTTTCCACGATCCGATGCGGCGCTTCGTAAAACACCAGCGTGGACGGATCCTGTGCCAATTTCAACAAGGCGGTCTCGCGCTGTTTGCTCTTGTTCGGCAAGAAGCCGACAAAATGGAATTGGTCATTGACCAGGCCGCTGGCCGATAAGGCCGTCACCGCAGCCGATGCGCCCGGCAAGGGCACGACGGTCAGGCCGGCGGCGCGTACCGCTTCCACGATGCGCGCACCAGGATCGGATACCGCCGGCGTACCGGCATCAGATACCAGGGCAATACGCTCGCCTTGCTGCAAGCGCGCAATGATTTTGTCGGCGGCTTCGCGTTCGTTATGCTCGTGTGCCGCAATGAGTGTCTGGCTGATGCCGTAGCGTGTCAGCAGGTGACTGGTGTTGCGGGTGTCTTCGCAGGCCACGGCATTCGCAATCGACAAGACGTGCAAAGCACGCAACGTCATGTCGCAAACATTTCCGATGGGCGTAGCCAGCACATATAATGCCGACTCAGGATAGGTCTGTTGCGCGGCTTCCGCCAGAACGGACGATGCAAGAGAAGTGACGGATGCGACGGATGCCGCGTGTGCGTTCGAGTTGGGGTGACTCATTGGAGAAGATCATGTTGGGAAAATGGGCGAAAGTCATCTTGCTGACCGCGCTGCTGAGCGGATTGTGCGCTTCCGTGCAGGCATTTACAACCGTTACTGATAGTGCTGCGGTTGCTACCTCACCTGTAGCTCCACCTGCTGCGCCTGCATCTGCCTCAGCAACAACACCGACAGCCACCACAGACTTCAGCGTACTGCCTGTCAATAACCAGCCGCCGGTACGCGTAGCGTTGTTGCTGCCGTTACGCTCCAGCGTGTTCGGCGCGGCCGCCGATGCGGTGCGTACCGGTTTCCTGACTGCATCCGAGCGCAAAAAAGACAACATTGTCATCACCATCATCGAAACCGGCGATGCCGCTCAGGAAGTCCTCAACGCTTATAACGACGCCTCCGGAAAATACGACATCATCGTTGGCCCTCTGTCGCGCAGCGCAGTGACGGCCCTGGTACAGTCGGCCGCCGTGCGCAAGCCGACCATTGCGCTGGGCCAACCTGATCTCCCCGACACGGCCGATCAACGACTGCCGCGCCAGATGATCATGATGGGATTGTCGATTGAAGAAGAAGCACGCCAGGTTGCCGCCTGGGTCGAGCATGAGAAGACGCCCGGCAAGATCTTTGCCGTGTCGACCAACATCGCCTGGCAGCGCCGGGCAGTGAAAGCATTTACTCAACAGGCGCGCCAGCAAGGAATGACCGTGGAAAACCTGGAACTGAGCGTGCCCAACAATGCATTGAGCGCGACCGGTCTGGCACAACTTGGCCAACGCATCCAGGCGGAAAAACCGGCCTTGCTGTTTGTTGCCCTGGATGCAGCGCAGACTATCCAGCTGCGCAGCGCCATCGGCAACGACATTGCCCTGTACGGCACCTCACAACTCAATCCGCTGACGCTGGCCACCGCGACCGCCGCCATCAACGCAGCAGCAAACAATGCCGCCGCCAATGCCGCCACCGGCACCCCGCCCGCTCCCGACAATCGCTTACCGGAGCTCGACGGAGTGCATCTGGTCGACATGCCATGGCAATTGCAGGCGGATAACGCCGCCGTCATGGCTTATCCACGTTCCGTCACCAATAACGATGTCAAGCAGAACGCAGATCTGGAACGCCTTTATGCACTCGGTATTGACGCCTTTCGCGTCGCCAATGAAATCGCTCAACAGCGCTCAGGCTTCGACATCGATGGCGTGACCGGCCAGATCACCGTCAACATGGCGGCCGGCGCCACGTATTTCCAGCGCAAGGAAACCCAGGCCGTGTATCAGGACGGTGTCGCGGTGCCGGTCGCCAATCAGCGTTGATCGGACGGGCATGGCGTTGTTTGACCGCTTCCGCACCGACAGTACCAAGCGCACCAGCAAGCAAGTCAGCGGCGATGCGGCTGAGGACGACGCACTGGCATTCTTGTTAAAACAGGGTTTGATCGAGGTGGAGCGCAATTTTCGCTGCAAAGGAGGCGAAATTGACCTGATCATGCGCGAACGGGACACCATCGTCTTCGTCGAAGTGCGCAAACGCAGCAAAAGCAACTTTGGCGGTGCGCTTGCCAGCGTCACCCGTACAAAGCAAAGACGCCTGATCATCGCCGCACAAGTCTATCTGCAGCGCTATCGCATGCCACCGGACTGCCGTTTTGACGTCATCGGCTATGACGGCGAGCAGATGACCTGGCTGAAAAATGCCGTAGAAGCAATATCTGAAGCATTTTGATACGCTTCTTTACTCCTCTCACCGGGGTGGAGCAGGCCAACTACACTATAATTGGCGAGCCTGTCGCCGTTGCATACAGGGTTGAGGCGCATCTTCTCCTCTCCCATGCGGACGACCTGACCGGGACGAACCAGGGACTGTCGTTCTTCATGCACTGTTAAATACTCTCGTACCATGACTAATCAACGTATCCTCTCGCACTTTCAGGAAAGTGCCGAACTCAAGCTCCACGCCGGTTCCGTGCTGGCACAGCCGATTGAGCAAGCGATTGAACTTATGTTCACGGCGCTGTCGAATGGCAACAAGATTCTTGCCTGCGGCAATGGCGGTTCGGCTGCAGACTGCCAGCATTTTGCGGCTGAACTGGTGGGACGTTTTGAACGTGAACGTCTGCCGCTGCCTGCGCTGGCATTGACCACCGATACGTCGATCCTGACTGCAGTCGGCAACGATTACAGCTATCTGGAAATTTTCTCGAAGCAGGTGCAGGCCTTTGGCCAGGCCGGCGACGTGCTGCTGGCTTTCTCGACGTCGGGTAACTCCGGCAACGTGCTGGCGGCAATCGAGATTGCCCAGGAACGCGACATGCGCGTGGTGGCGTTGACCGGTAAAGGCGGGGGCGCCATCGGCAAGAAACTTACCGATGCCGATGTGCATATCTGCGTGCCGCATGACCGTACCGCGCGCATTCAGGAAGTGCATCTGGTGACTCTGCATTGTATTTGCGACGGTATCGATGTCGCGCTATTTGGAGGTGATGTGAATGAATGATGTCAAGGCAGGTTGGTTGAAATGGCGTCGTCCGCTGGCGGCAGTTGCCGTTGGCGGCATGCTCGCGATCGGGCTGCAAGGCTGCTTCGGCGTGCTCGCCGGTGGCATGCTGGCAGGTACGTTCGCCGCAACGGATCGCCGCACGCTGGGTGCGCAGACCGAAGACAAGTCGATTGTCGTCAAGGGTGAAGCCAATATCCCTGACGTGGTCGCTGCCGGTTCGCACGTCAACGTGACCAGTTTCAACCGCAAGGTGTTGCTCTCCGGTGAAGTGCCTGACGAAGCGTCGAAGGCAGCTGCCGAGCGCGAGATCAAGAGCCTGCCTAACGTCAACGGCGTGTTCAATGAACTGGTGGTTTCCGGCTCGTCCGGCTTCTCCGCCCGTTCCGGCGATGCGCTGATCACCAGCAAAGTGCTGGCCAGCCTCGTGGATGCCAAGGATCTGTACGCCAGCGCCTTCAAGATCACCACCGAACGCGGCATCGTCTACATGATGGGACGCGTGACCGAACGCGAAGGCAAACGCGGCGCCGATATCGCCGCCGGTGTCAGCGGCGTGCAAAAGGTTGTGACCCTGTACGAATACATTTCGGAAGAAGAGCTGAAGCAATACATCAAACAACCTCCTCCGGACCAAGCCAAGTAATCAGGGCCGGCAGGAACTGCTCTGACGCCGGCCTGTCTGACGCGGGTCAGGTACTCAGGCATCACCGAAGCAAGTTAAGAACCGCCGATGTCACCGACACCGGCGGTTTTTTCATGGCGTTGTTATCCGGGAAGCCGGCTCCGGCACGAAGAGGAAAGCACGTCTATAATGGCCCGATAGTCATGTCCGCAATATTGTAAAAATTGCAACTCTGACAGGCAAGCAGTACTCCGCAGCAATCACAACGGAAAAGACATGGAAGCTCAACACGCCACCAGTTCAGTTACTCCCGCTGCTCCGCGCAGCCGCCTCGCGCTCAAGCTTGGCGGTGTCGCCGTCGCTGCCGTCATCGCATTGTTCGGCTACACCTCGCTGTCGGCGAAGAACACCGCGCCCGACGTGACCTTCATCAAGCTCGACGGTCAAAAGGTCGCTCTCAAGGAGTTGCGCGGCAAGGTTGTCATGGTCAATTTCTGGGCGACCAGCTGCACTACCTGCGTGGGTGAAATGCCGCAGATGATTTCGACCTACAACAAGTACAAGGATCAGGGTCTGGACTTCGTTGCCGTCGCGATGAGCTACGATCCGCCGAACTATGTGCTTAACTACACCGAGACGCGCAAGTTGCCGTTCAAGGTTGCGCTCGATCCGCAAGATACGCTGGCCAAGGCTTTCGGCGACGTCAAGCTGACGCCGACGACCTTCGTCATCGGCAAGGATGGCAGCATCCTGAAACGCTATGTCGGCGAGCCGCAATTTTCTGAATTGCATCAGTTGCTGGAAAAGGCGCTGGCCGCCTGATCATTGGTATGCGCCTGCATCAAATAAAAAAGCGCCGGTTCGATACCGGCGCTTTTTTTATACCTGCAGTTTTATCGATGCTGCCGTCAGAACTGTTCCCAATCCGCTTCCGCAGATGATTTTGAAGAAGTCGTTTGTTTCAGTTTCGGTGGCGTTGCAGCCGCAACCTTGGCCGGCTTGCGTGCAGGGGTGATGTCGACTGTACGCAGCGTCGGCTGCGGCGCCAGGCGGGTATTGTCCAGCTTGAAGACGCTGACCACCTGCGTGAGCGTTGTCGCCTGATCCTGCAGTGACTGCGCAGCGGCGGCGGCTTGTTCGACCAGTGCCGCGTTTTGCTGCGTGGTCTCGTCCATCTGTGTGATGGCTTGATTGACTTGCTCGATGCCGTCGCTTTGCTCCTGACTGGCAGAACTGATTTCCGCCACGATGTCGGTCACGCGCCGCACGCTGGCGACGACTTCCGTCATGGTGGCGCCGGCTTGTTCCACCAGCTTGCTGCCGGAGTCGACCTTTTCCACCGAGTCATCGATCAGGGTTTTGATTTCCTTGGCAGCGGCAGCCGAGCGTTGCGCCAGGCTGCGTACTTCGGATGCCACCACCGCAAATCCGCGCCCCTGTTCTCCGGCGCGGGCGGCTTCCACTGCCGCATTGAGCGCCAGAATATTGGTTTGGAAAGCGATGCCGTCAATCACGCTGATGATGTCGACGATCTTTCTCGACGAAGCGTTGATCGCACCCATCGTATCGACCACCTGGCCGACCACGCTGCCGCCTTGCACGGCGACCTCTGATGCCGACACGGCCAGTTGATTGGCCTGGCGCGCATTGTCGGCATTCTGTCTGACGGTGGAGGTCAGTTGCTCCATCGCGGACGCGGTTTCTTCCAGTGATCCGGCCTGGCTCTCTGTGCGTGCGGACAGATCAAGATTGCCGCTGGCGATTTCACTGGAAGCCGTAGCGATCGTGTCGGTACCGCTGCGTACCTTCCCGACGATATTGAGCAGGTTGTCGTTCATGGTCTTCAGAGCCTGCAGCAACTTGCTGGTTTCATCCTTGCCGCTGCCGTCGATATGCGAGGTAAGGTCACCCGATGCCACCGTCTCGGCGATGCTGACTGCCTCGTTGAGCGGGCGCGTGATGCTCAGCGTCAGCAGCCAGCCGAGAATGCCGCCCAGCACCAGCTCTATCATCCCAAGGCTCAGCAACAGCGTGCGTCCGGATCGATAACTGTCGTTGATGTGCTGCGCAGACTGATCGATTACCTGAGTTTGGTAGTCGGCATACTTCAGCACGCTGCCGGAATAGTCGTCCATCATCTTGACCAGCTTGGTGTTGGTCAGTTGCTTGGCTTCCTCAGCATTACCCGCCGCCTTCATCTTGAAAATATCCTCGCGCGCGGTACGGTATGCAGCACGCAGCTTGCCCACTTCGTCGAACAGCTGTTTTTCTTCCGGTGAGGAAATCGCGGTCTCTACCCGTTTCTGGATATCGCTGACCTTCTTCGATTCGGCATCAATCTGGGTTTGGAAGAACTTCTGAAATTCGACATCATCGCTGCGCATCACGGCGAAGGTACGTACACCGTTTTCTTTGATCGCGGCATGCCATTTCGAGGCATCGCGTTCTTTCTGCAAAGCATTTTTGACCATGTCGTCGGTGGCGTCGCCAATGCCCTGCAGCCGCCAGACGCCGATGCCGACCATCACCGCCATCAGCATCAGCATGGCAACGAAGCCGATACCGAGACGTACGCCAATTCTGAAGTTTTTCATGCCGGTCTCCTATCCGTGTTTCCGGCTCCGTCGCTATCGCTGCAGATGCTGTCGCTGCAGATGACGCCCGGTCGCCGTTTATATTCTGCGCTTTGGCGGCGCAGGCATTCGTATTTTTTCTTATTGGACGATTCAGCGTATCACACGGAGGCAAGGCCAAATCGCAAGATAGTCGCCCTTTGCCGTGCCTGTTAATGCTTTATCAAGATCATCGGCAGCATGGGCCGATAACTTTACACCGCCGTTGACGATGATTTAATGCAACAGTGACAACGGCCCGTTATAATCGAACGCTTGGAAAGTGCAACACGGCAATGCGCAGATCAACATCGCCATACCTTTCACCCAAATGACAATAAAACCGGACACGGCCGCGCATGCCGTGGAAATAGAAAAACTCACGCAGTCCCTGGTTCGCGAGCGCGATGCACGCATGCAATCCGACGCCCGCCAGGAAACCCGTCTGCGTCAATTGCAGCTGCTGGAAGCCGTCGCGGTCGCCGCCAATCAGGCCGACTCGGTCGAGGCGATTCTTCAGTTTGCCGTCGATGAAATCTGCCGCTATACCGGGTGGCCACTGGGACATTGCTACCACGTGCGCAAAACCGGCAGCCAGGCTGCCCTGGTGTCGGCCGATATCTGGTTCGGTGTGACACGTCCCGAATTCAGCGCTTTCAAGTGCAAGACCAGTGATCCGCAATTTCAGGTTCAAAAGGATTTGCCGGGACGCGCCTTCAAGGAAGCTGCGCCGGTCTGGACCGTCAATATCGGCGTTGATCGCGAAGCGCCGCGCGCCGATGTCGCCCGTGCTGCCGGTATCAAGGCCGGTGTCGCTTTCCCTGTGCTGAGTGGCGGCGAAGTCGTTGCCGTGCTGGAGTTTTTCTCGGATCGCGTGCTCTCGCTGGACGACAATTTGCTGCGGCTGATGAGTCTGATGCGCCAGATCGGCAGCCGTATCGGCCGTGTGGCTGAGCGCCGTCAGAACGCGTTGAGGCTGGTTCATGACGCCTCGCATGATGCCTTGACCGGCCTGCCCAACCGCACACTCTTTTTGCAGCAGCTCGACCTGGCGCTTCAACGCCAGTGGGAAGACGACAACGCCGGTTTTGCCGTACTGTTCATCGACCTTGACCGCTTCAAGATCGTCAACGACAGCCTCGGTCATCTGGCCGGCGATCGCATGATCATTCAGGTCGCGGCGCGTCTGAAAAATGCTGTTCGCCCCGATGTCGTCGCAGGCATGACCGGTGCCGAGACTGCCACCGTCAATGCGAAGTACACGCTGGCGCGCATGGGCGGTGACGAATTTACCGTCCTCCTGCGCGACATCCCCGATGTCGGTGAAGCCGAGCGGATTGCCGAGCGTATCCAACTCGCGCTGGCGCTACCCTTCCTGATCCGCGATCAGGAGATTTATGCCAGTGCCAGCATTGGTATCGTCTTCAGCGATGTTGGCCATACCTTGGCCGATGAAGTATTACGTGACGCCGATCTGGCGCTGTACCGCGCCAAGGCTGTCGGCAAGAGCCGCTATGAAGTATTCGACCGCAGCATGCGCAAAGGCGCGGTCAGCCGTCTGACGATTGAGACGGCGCTGCGGCACGCGCTGAAGAACAACGAGTTTGTGCTGCATTACCAACCGATCATCGAACTGCAGGCCGGCACCATCGTCGGCGTCGAAGCACTGGTGCGCTGGCGGCGCGGCGCGGACGAGCTGGTCTATCCGGGCGACTTCATCGATGTCGCCGAAGACACCGGCCTGATTCTGCATATCGGTATGTGGGTGCTGCGTGAAGCCTGCCGTCAGATGCACGCCTGGCATCAGCAATTTCCGCGCGTCAAGCCGCTGACGATCAGCGTCAACATCTCGCCACGCCAGTTCGTACAGCCCAATCTGGTCGATCAGATTCAGCAGATCATCACAGAGACCGGCATCGATCCCAATACGCTGCGCCTAGAGATCACCGAGAGCGTTACCATGGGCGACGTCGAACGTACGATCAAGATCCTGTCGCAGCTGCGCGCCCTGGGCGTGCGTTTCAGCGTCGATGACTTTGGAACCGGCTATTCGTCATTGAGCTATCTGCATCGCTTTCCGTTGGATGTATTGAAGATCGACCGCTCTTTCGTCATGGGCATGAAAGAAGACAGGGAACGCCTGCAAATCGTCGAAACCATCATGACGCTGGCGCGCAATCTGGGTATCGAAGTGGTGGCGGAAGGAACGGAAACGGAGATGCAGGTCGACCATCTGCGTAACCTCGGCTGCGATTTCGGTCAGGGATTTTTCTTCTCGCGCGCACTGGCGGCGGAGACGATTACGGATCTGCTTTACGTCCCGCATCACGTGCTGGAAACCGCCTACGTCAATTCACTGCAGGCGTTGCAGTAATCAGGTCCGGCGTAGCAAGCGCAGCGAACCGGCCGGCAGCAGCACACAAATCGCAGCGCCGAAAATCAGCACGAAGCCCAGCATGTCCGGCGTGCTCGGCCGTTCACCCAGCAACATCACTGCGCCACTAACACCGACCACAGGCACCAGCAGCGTACCGAGCGCAGCGATGCCGGCGGGCAGCTTGGCGATGATTTCGAACCACAGGATGTAGCCCGCAGCCATGCCGAAAAAGATGTGATACGCCAGCGCGCAGATCACCGGCAGATGCAACGCCCCCGGATGCGGCCAGCCTTCGAAAGACAGCAAGCCGGTCAATGCCACGAGCGCACCGATCAGCAATTGCCACGCTGCAATCGCCAGCGGTTCGGCGTTGATCCTGGCCCATTTCATGTAGACCGTGCCTGCCGCCCAGGTCAGCGCGGCTGCCAGCGCATAGACAATCCCATGCGGCAAGCCGCCGCCAATCAACGGAGAAATCAATACCGTCAGACCGCCTGCGCCGAGTGCCAGTCCCATGCCACGCACGCGATCCAGCTTCTCGCCCAGTGCAACGCGTGCGAACAGCGTTGCCCACAGCGGCATCGAGTAAGTGATGATCGCCACGCGTGAGGTCGCCGCACCGAGCTGTGCAAAAGTCAGCAGGATGTTGAACAGTGCGATATTGAGCAGGCCGGTCATCACGATGTGCACGCGATCACGCGAGCCGATATGCAGCGCACGTCCGCGCACCAGCGCCAGCACGAACAGCGTGCACGCTGCCGCACCGAGCCCGATGGTACGCAGCGTCCACGGTGACACGCCGCTCAGGGATACTTTGACGGCAGGCCAGTTCAGCCCCCAGACCACGCCGAGGACAAGCAGCAATAGCTTGGCTCTGCGGGTGTCCTTGCGGCTCTGGGTGCTTGTTTGTGACATTCTCCGCTCGGTTGGTCTGACCGTCAGACCGGCGCTGGTGTCGATGCGTCGAGCGGATACACCGGACGGCGTACTTTGCGAATCGGGAACAGATCAAAGTTGGAACTGGTCGGCCCGCCGCTGTCGGAATCGCATTCTTCCAGCCCCTTGCTGATCGGCACGAACACGGGACGGCAATACATGCGCGACTTCAGGATCACGTAATCCATCGTTGCCGGATCCAGGCCGAGGCTGGTAAACACGCCCAGGTCATACGGTTCGACGGGTTCTTCGGTGATGACGATTTTTGCTGCGCCGGTATCGAATAGGACGCTGTTGCCCATGTTGATGGTCGAGCCGGTATAAATCGGGCCCGACACGCGAAACACGCCATCGGTGATCGCCAGCACTTTGCCCGTCAGTTGCAGCGGCGTCTTGGTGATGCCCTGTTGCGTCAGCGCTACCTTGTTGCCGACCGCCAGCGTGACCGTACCGCCCACACCCGCTTTCAACAATTGTTCGACTGCTTCCGGATCGCTGATCGGGCCGGCGGCGATGCCGCTCATGCCCTCGGCCAACGCCGCTTCCAGCACGTCCATCGTGTTGCAGGTGCCGCCGGACATGACGTTGTCGCTGTGATCCAGCAACAGCACCGGGCCTTTACCCGAACCTGCCGCCATGTCGCGCGCATGTGCCAGCGACTGGCGCAACGGTTGACTATCGTAGACGAAATCATCACGCTCAGCCCAGATCTGTTTCGCGATCGTATCGGCGACGGTCTGCGCGAGGGCTGCATCGTTGTCGGTCACCACCACCACCGACATGCCCGCATCGCGGAAGTCGGATAAAGGAAATCCCGCCAGTACCGACACCGCCAGCACGCCGGTTTGTTTTTCGGCGAGTTTGGCTTGTTCCACTGCGCGCTGCATAGCCGATGCCGAGGTATTGCTGGTCAGCGTCGCCGACAGCAGCGGCACTTGTCGCCAGCCGGTGACCGGACGCGATTTTTCCTGCAGCAACTCCACCAGCAGGCGGCCGGCATGCTCGCCCGTTTCATACATGTCGATATGCGGATAAGTCTTGAAGCTGACGATGACGTCGGCATTGTCGACCATCTTTTGCGTGACGTTGCCATGCAGGTCGAGCGCCACGCACATCGGCACATGCGGCGCGATCTTGCGGATGCGTTCGAGCAGCGTACCTTCGCCGTCGTCCGCGTTCTCCGCCACCATGGCGCCGTGCAGATCCAGCATGATGGCGTCGCAGCCGCCTTCGATCGCGCGCACGATGGCATCGGTCATCAGCGTATAAGCATCGGCGGCCACGGTTGCGCTTGGATTGGCCGTAGCGGCCAGCGGCGTGACGATGGACGCCGACATGCCGTCAGCGATATCGAGGAAAGCGCCCATCGCAGTGCGCGCGCCTTTCTGATCCTGATAAGCGGCGCTGTCCCATTGCGGCGCGAAGGCTTCCAGCGGCGTCGGGATAGGCGAGAAGGTATTGGTCTCGTGGTTCAGACGGGCGATGACAATTTTCAACGGCATGACTATTCCTGGCGTGTTCTTCAGTATCTTCTTCAATCAGGCGACGACTTTTGCGCTGGCCAGCATGGCGTGCAGCAGAACGTTCGCGCCGGCTTCCAGATGTTCCGGTTTGGCATCTTCGATTTCGTTATGGCTGACACCGTCCTTGCACGGCACGAAAATCATTCCGGCCGGTGCCAGGCGCGCTGCGTAAATCGCATCGTGACCGGCGCCCGAGACCACATCCATGGTCGCGTAACCGAGCATTGCCGACGCATTGCGCACTTCACCGACGCAGTCAGGATGGAAAGGGCAGGGCGGGAAATAAGACACGCGCTCCAGTTCGATCTTCAGGCCGGTCTTCTGGCGGGTTTGTTCCAGATAGGCCAGCAAGTCTTCATGCATCTGATTGAGCGTCTCATCGCTGACGTTGCGCAGGTCGATGGAGAATTTCACTTGTCCCGGAATCACGTTGCGGCTGTTCGGCATCACCTGCACCTGACCGACTGTGCCGCGGCCGTATGGCGGATAGCGATTCGCAATGGCCACGACTTCCTGCATGATGTAAGTGGAGACTTGCAGCGCGTCCTTGCGGATTTCCATCGGCGTCGGACCGGCATGCGACTCAAAACCGGTGACTGTGCAGTCGTACCACGACAAACCGAGTACCGCCGGCACTACGCCGATGACGGTGTCGGCATTTTCCAATACCGGGCCTTGCTCGATGTGTGCTTCGTAATATGCGCCGATAGGATGATCGCCGCACTTCTGTTCGCCGATGTAGCCGATGCGTGTCAATTCGTCTTTTACGTTCTTGCCGTCGACGTCGGTCGCGCTATAGGCATGCTCCAGCGTGAACGCGCCGCAGAACACGCCCGAACCCATCATCACCGGCACGAAGCGCGAACCTTCTTCATTGGTCCACACCGCGACTTCGATCGGCGCTTCGGTCTGGATGTTGTGCTGGTTCAGCGTGCGGATGACTTCCATGCCGGCCAGCACACCGTAGTTGCCATCGAATTTACCGCCGGTTGGTTGGGTGTCGATGTGCGATCCGGTGACCACCGGCGGCAACGCATTGTTGCGACCGGCGCGGCGCATGAAGATGTTGCCGATCTGGTCGACGACGACGGTCATGCCTTCCTGTTTCGCCCAGCTGCTGACGAGATCGCGGCCTTGCTTGTCGAGATCGGTCAGCGCCAGACGGCAGACGCCGCCCTTCGGCGTCGCGCCGATCGCGCCGAGATCCATCAGCGAGTTCCACAGGCGTTTGCCGTCGATACGTAAATTGGTGATGCTGGTTTTCATGTCCATGAATGACTCCGTCAAATTCGTTTGTGTGCGTTATCCGCGATTGGTCTGTCGCCGGAATAGGTAGCAAGATTAAGCAGCAAGATTCACGCCAAGATAGCGATCCTTCGCGCTGTCGTCGGCAAGGAATTCTGCATTGGTCGCGGTATAGGCGATGCGTCCCTGCTCCACAATGTAATGCCGATCCGCCAACTGCGTGCAGACCTCCAGATTTTGCTCGACCAGAATGATCGACATGCCGGTCGCCTTGATCAGTTTGATCTGCGCGACGATTTCATCAACGATCACCGGCGCCAGTCCTTCGACCGGCTCGTCCAGCATCAGCACTTTGGGATGCGTCATCAACGCGCGTGCAATCGCCAGCATCTGCTGCTCGCCGCCCGACAGCTGACCGCCGCCATTCTTGCGCCGTTCTTTCAGACGCGGAAAAATTTTATACACATCTTCCAGGCCCCACGCCGAATCCTTGCGTGCGGCCATGGTCAGGTTTTCTTCTACTGTCAGCAGCTTGAAGATGCCGCGATGTTCCGGCACCAGACAGACGCCGCGTGAGGCAATCTTGTAAGCGGGAAGGCCGGCGACGTTATTGCCTTCGAACATGACCTTGCCCTGGCGTGGCTCGACCACGCCGACAATGCTCTTCAACGTCGTGCTCTTGCCGGCGCCGTTGCGGCCCAGCAGCGTGATCACTTCGCCGGCGGCAACTTGCAGCGATACGCCTTGCAAGATGTGGCTCTTGCCGTAGTAACTATGAATGTCTTGTACGTTAAGGATCATGATGCTTCTCCTGCTTCTTTCTCCGCTTTCTTGCCACCGGTAATCATGCTGCCGAGATAAGCGCGGCGTACGCGTTCATCGTTGCGGATGTCGTTGGGTTTGCCCTGCGCCAGAATCTGCCCTTGCTGCATCACGGTGATGCTGTCGGAGATATCCATCACGATGTCCATGTTGTGCTCGATCAGCACCACGGTGTAGTTGTCGCGCAGGCTGTGGATCAGTTTCTTCATGTCGGCGATGTCGTCGATGCCCATGCCTGAAGTCGGCTCATCGAGGAAGATCACTTTCGGTTGACCCGCCATCGCCATGCCGACTTCCAGACGGCGTTGCTGGCCGTGCGAGAGTTCGGAAGAGAGACGATCCGCGACGCTTTGCAGATTCAGACGCGCCACCAGCTGCTCGGCGATATCGCAGGCCTGGCGCAGTAGTTCTGGCCGTTTCCATGGATTGAGCGCTTGCGCCGGACGCGTGCCTTGTGCGGCCAGTCGCAGGTTTTCACGCACGCTCAGGTTGGGAAACAGGCTGGTTACCTGGAACGAACGCGCAAGACCCTTGCGCACGCGCTTGTAACCGGGCAGGTGCGAGACTTCTTCACCTTCGACCAAAATGCTGCCCTCGGTGATCGGCGTGGTGCCGGTCAGCGTGTGGAACAGCGTGGTCTTGCCGGCGCCATTAGGGCCGATGACGGAATGTACTGTGCCCGGCAGAATATCCAGCGTGATGTTGTTGACGGCGGTGAACTTGCCGTAGCGCTTGGTCACATTCACCGCCTTGAGGATAGGCGTACTCATCAATGGGTCTCCTTGGCGATGTCGGTACCCGGGGTCATCTTGGAACCTGCTTTTTCTTTTCCTTGCAGGCGTTGCAGCAGCGATTGCGCAAGACCGTACAAGCCCTTGTGCATGTACAGGCTCACACCGATCAGCAGGAAGCCGAGCAGCATCAGCCAGCGCGGCCACAATGTCGACAGCCAGTTGCCGACCAGGACGTAAAAGGACGCGCCCAGCACCGAGGCAAACAGGTTGCCGGTACCGCCGATCACGGTCATGATCAGGATCGATTCGCTGGTGTGGTATTCAATATTCGACAACGGTGCGACGCCTGTCATCATCGCGTGCAAGCCGCCCGCAAGTCCGGTTACCGCGCCCGAGATGACGAAAGCCGCCAGCTTCAGCAAGGTCACGTCGTAGCCCACTGCGGAAGCACGCGCTTCGTTGTCGCGTACCGCCAGCAAGGTGCGGCCCAGCACCGAATCCACCACGCGTTGCAACAGCCAGAACACCACCACGAACAGGATTGCCACAAAGCTGTAGTACTGCCACGACGAGGTGGTCGGCAACAGCGTATGACCGAACACCGACAGGTTGGGGCGCGGAATGTCGAGCAAGCCGTTATCACCGCCGGTGACGTCCTTCATCGTGTAGGCGAGGAAGTAGAACATCTGCGCAAACGCCAGTGTCAGCATGACGAAGTAAGTGCCCTTCTGGCGAATCGAAAACCATCCGACCAGCAGCGCAATCAGCCCGCCGATGACGGCGGCGATCAGCAGGGAAATCAGCAACGGCGCTTTCAGATGCAGCAAAGCCAGGCCGGTGGCATAACTGCCGATGCCGAAGAAAATCCCCTGGCCGAACGACATCAGACCGGTATAGCCGAGCAGCAGATTGCAGCCGAGTGCGGCCAGCGCATAGATCAATACTTCGGTTGCCAGCGTGCCCGAACCGACGCACAGCGGCAGCAGCAAGACCACGGCAATAGCCAGCAGCGTAAAGCGGAAATGAGCGATATGTTTCATGGCAATCTCCTCAGCTGGCGCGGCCGAGCAGGCCGTTGGGGCGCAGCAGCATGACGGCTGCCATCGCCACATAAATCATCAGATGCGCGCCTTCCGACCACACCGTACTCATCACGCTTTGCACGATGCCGACCAGGATGCCACCCACCAATGCGCCGGAAAAACTGCCCAGACCACCGATCACCACGACCACGAATGCGATGCCCAATGCCTCCACGCCCATGAACGGTTCGACGCCGCGAATCGGCGCCGCCAGTGCACCCGCCAGACCCGCAGTGAACGCGCCGAGCGCAAACACCAGGCTGAAAATACGGTCGATATTCAAGCCCAGCAGCGACACCATTTCTGTTGATTCGCTACCGGCGCGCACGATGGAACCGAGGCGCGTGCCTTCAAGAATCCACCACAGCAGCAGCGCCATCACCGCGGTGAAAGCGATCACGAAAAGACGGTATTTGGGGTACACAAAACCACCGGCCATGACCACGCCTTGAAGCAGATCCGGCGGCGAAATATTGTTGCCCAGCGGGCCCCAGTAAGAGATCACAGCCTCTTGCAATACCAGCGCAAGACCGACGGTGAACAGAATATGGAAATGATGCGGCAGCGCATAAATGTGGCGCAATACAAAGCGCTCAACCAGAAATGCGAACACGCCGACCACAATCGGAGCGATCAGCAATGACCACCAGAAATTGACGCCCATTTCACCGAGCTGGAAGCAGAAATACGCACCCAGCAGGAAAAATGCGCCATGCGAAAAATTAACGAAACGCAGCAGGCCGAACACGATGGACAAGCCCACCGCCAGCAGGAAATACAGCATGCCGATGCCGACGCCGTTGGCAATTTGCAGCAGATAGATATTCATGAAACCTCGAAACGCTTGTGCAAGCAGCTTGCAGTAATGGGCAGAGTTGGCGCGGTACAGAATGTCTGTACCGCGCCGTGCAGAAACAAACTACGCCAACAGGTTTAACCCAATTTACACATGGTCTTGTCGAGCGCGAGGAACGACTTGCCGGACGAGATGATGTCCGCATAGTCGTTCTTGTTGCGCATCTTCGACTTTGCCTTGCCCTTGAGCAGGTAGTAGTTCTTGATGACCTGATGATCGCCCTTGCGGATTTCCTCGGTGCCGGTCAGGCCTTCGTACTTCATGCCTTCCATCGCCGCGATGACCGCTTTTGGATCGGTGCTGTTGGCCTTGATGATGGCGTCGAGCATGATCTTGGTACAGATGTAGGAACCGGCCAGGCTGTAGTTCGGATCGATCTTCAGGTTGCTGTTGACCAGTTGCACGAACTCTTTGTTGAATGGCGAATCGATGGCGTGCCAGTATTGCGCGCCGAAGTAGACGCCGTCGCAGATGTCCGCGCCCAGTGTTTCGAACTGTTCCAGACCCGAGGCCCAGGCCATCAGGATGGTGCAGTTGTTCTTCATGCCGAAGCTGACCGCCTGGCGCAGCGTATCCGACGATTGCGAACCGAAATTCAACAATAACAGGACGTCCGGCTTGGCGGCCATGGCATTGGTGAGGTAGCCGCTGAATTCTTTTTCGGCGAGCGAGTGATAGCTGTTGCCGACGTGCTCGATGCCTTTTTCCTTGAAGATCGCCTTTGCCGCATTCAGCAGGCCATCGCCGAAAACATATTGCGGCGTGATGGTGTACCAGCGTTTTGCATTGGGCATTTTTTCCAGCAGCGGACGCACGGTTTGCTCGATCGCACCGAAGGTCGGCACCGACCAGCGGAACGTGGCGCGGTTGCAATCGCTGCCGGTGATTTCATCAGCGCCTGCGGTGGTGATGAAAATGCTGCCGCCTTTTTCTGCTTCCTTGCCCATTGCCAGCGCTTCGCCGGAGAGAATGCCGCCTGCGAAAAAGCGCGTGCCTTTCTCCATCGTCTCTTGCATCTTGCGCACGGCAGTCGCCGGTTTTCCTTCCGTGTCCAGCGTGGTGTAGCTCAGGTTCTTGCCGAGCACCTTGCCGTATTTTTGCAGCGCCAGCTTCATGCCCATGTCGGCGTATTTGCCATTGGCGGCGAACGGACCGGACATCGGCACCGGGCAACCAAACTGGATTGCATCGGCTTGTGCAAACACATCGGTGTAGGACAGCGCACCGGGTGCGGCGAGTGCGGACAGCTTGAGAAAATCACGACGATTCATCATATTCACATCTCCAAAAATGACTGCGCATTGAAAGTATTGGTAAGCAACATCGAGCAAAAATCGATCAGCTGAAAAGCTATTGATCCGAGATTGTATGACGCAAGTTCTATGCCCGTGACGACGCAAAATCAAGCATCGGAGCGATAGAAAATTTACTGCCGGAACACGTGGAAATGCACTGCGTTTACCTGAGTAAAAACAGTGTGGTGATGAAGGTTTTTCGACCTTGCGCGCATGCGTATGTGCGAGCGCTGCAAACCATGATGACGATGGATCATGTTGCTCCTCCTGATTTAATGTCTCTGTTTGTTTTTGTACTTCGTTTTTAATTTTTTACTGCTGCGAATGCTGGCATGTGCATGTCTTTTAGCATGCCTGCTCTTGGTTTTTTCGCGTTACTGCATGCTACGTGAATTAGCTGCTGCGTTGATTTTTCTTTTGATGAATTTAATTCTCCAATTTCGTCAATGTCGGTGCGTTTTTAACATCACTTTGCACCATCAATTCCCTCTGCTGCACCAATACTTCACGTCGCCAAATTCAATGTGGAAATCAATAGTGAAAACAGCGACGGCATGAGGTTCGCTCATGCCGTTTTGCTCTACTGACCAACTGCTGTTTTCATCGCATTTTCAAATGAACTCAGACTTACTTCATCTGCGGGAATGCGAACTCGGCGCCGGCGCTGGCGGTGTTCGGCCAACGTTGCATCACAGCTTTTGCGCGCGTGTAAAAACGCACGCCTTCCGGGCCGTAGACATGATGATCGCCGAACAGGCTGCGCTTCCATCCGCCGAAACTGCTGAACGCCATCGGCACCGGCAGTGGTACGTTGACACCGACCATGCCGACTTCGATCTGGCGCACGAACTCGCGCGCTGCGCCGCCGTCGCGGGTGAAGATGGCGACGCCGTTGCCGTATTCGTGGTTGTTGATCAACTCGACGGCGGTGGCGACATCGGGAGCGCGCAATACGCACAGCACCGGTCCAAAAATTTCTTCCTTGTAGATGGTCATCTCAGGCGTGACGTGATCGAACAAGGTGCCGCCGACAAAGAAGCCGTTTTCACGACCAGGCACTTTGAAACCGCGGCCGTCAACCACCAGCTTTGCACCCTCTTCGACACCCTTGCCGATCAGACCTTCGATACGTGCTTTCGCCGCAGCGGTGACGACCGGGCCCATTTCAGCATCTTTTTCCATGCCGTCGTTGATCTTCAGATTGCGTGTGCGTTCGGCCAATGCTGCGACCAGCTTGTCGCCCGCGTCGCCGACTGCAACGGCGACCGAGATCGCCATGCAGCGTTCACCCGCAGAACCGTAGGCCGCGCCGATCAGCGCATCGACCGCAACTTGCATGTCGGCGTCGGGCATGACCACCATGTGATTCTTGGCGCCGCCCAATGCCTGCACGCGCTTGCCCTTGGCGCTGCCGCGTGCATAAATGTATTCGGCAATTGGCGTCGAGCCGACGAAGCTGATGGCTTTGACTTTCGGATGATCAAGCAGCGCATCGACAGTGACTTTGTCGCCCTGAATCACGCTGAAGACGCCGTCCGGCAAACCGGCTTGCTGCAGCAATTCAGCGATCAGCAGCGACGCCGACGGATCGCGTTCGGATGGTTTGAGAATGAAGCAGTTGCCGCAAGCCAGCGCGATCGGGAACATCCACATCGGCACCATCGCCGGGAAGTTGAACGGCGTGATGCCGGCCACCACGCCCAGCGGCTGGCGCATCGACCAGGCGTCGATGCCACGTGCGATCTGGTCGGTGTATTCGCCCTTGAGCATTTGCGGAATGCCGACGGCGTATTCGACCACTTCAATGCCGCGCGCCACTTCGCCTTGCGCATCGGAAAAAGTTTTTCCGTGTTCGCGGGTGAGGATGGCGGCGAAGTCGTCTGCGTGTTGCTGGATCAGTTGCAAAAACTTGAACAGCACGCGCGCACGTGTCAGTGGCGGCGTGTTGGACCAGGCCGGGAACGCCGCAGCGGCACTGGCGACTGCGCTGTCGACTTCTTCCGCCGTACCTAGCGCAACGCGCGCCACGGGCACGCCCAATGCCGGGTTGAACACATCGGCGTAGCGGTCGCTGGTGGTGTCGACGCGGCGGCCGCCGATGAAGTGAGTAATTTTTTCCATGCTGATTTGTTTCCTTGGTTCTTAATCTAATGTTTTCAAAATCGCAGCAAGCTTGCCGAACAGTTCGTCGATGTGTTTCTTCTCGATGACCAGCGGTGGTGACAAGGCGATGATGTCGCCGGTCACGCGGATCAGGATGCCGTCGTTGAAGGCGCGGCGGAAGGCGTCGTAGGCGCGTGCACCCGGCTTGCCGGGAATCGATGCCAGTTCGATGCCGGCGATCATGCCGATGGTGCGGATGTCGATCACGTTCGGCAGTCCACGCAGCGAATGCGCCGCTTCCTGGAAATAGTCGGAGACGCTCTGAGCGTGTTCGAGGATGCCGTCCTGCTCGAAGATGTCGAGCGAGGCCAGACCGGCGGCGCAGGCCAGCGGGTGGCCGGAATAGGTGTAGCCGTGGAACAGTTCGATGCCGTCTGGGCCGTGCATGAAAGCGTCATGCACATGCGGTTTGACGAACACCGCGCCCATCGGCACCACGCCGTTGGTCAGGCCCTTGGCGGTCGTGAACAGATCCGGTTCGACATCGAAGTAGTCGGAAGCGAACGGCGTGCCGAGGCGGCCGAAGCCGGTGATGACTTCATCGAAAATCAGCAAGATGCCGTGTTTGGTGCACAGCTCGCGCAGACGCTTGAGGTAACCCTTGGGAGGAATCAGCACGCCGGTGGAGCCGGCGACCGGCTCGACGATGACGGCGGCGATGTTGGATGCATCGTGCAGTGTGACCAGACGCTCCAGCTCATCGGCCAGGTGCGTGCCGTATTCCGGCTCGCCCTTGGTGAAGGCATTCTTTTCCAGGTTGTGCGTGTGCGGCAGGTGATCCACGCCTTGCAGCAGCGCCGAGTTGAAGGTCTTGCGATTGCCGCCGATGCCGCCGACCGACATGCCGCCGAAACCGACGCCATGGTAGCCGCGCTCACGGCCGATCAGGCGGGTACGGGTCGCGTCGCCACGGGTGCGGTGATACGCCAGGGCAATTTTCAGGGCGGTGTCGACCGCTTCCGAGCCGGAACCTGTGTAGAACACTTGTGAAAAACGGTTGCCGGTGTATTGCTTCAGGCGTTCAGCCAGTTCAAATGCCATGGGATGGCCGAGCTGGAAGGAGGGGGCGTAATCGAGTGTCGCCACGGCCTTTTGCACGGCGGAGACGATCTTCGGCTGGGCGTGACCCAGCGGTACGCACCACAGGCCGGCGGTGCCGTCGAGGATGGGGTTGCCGGCGTCGTCGCGGTAATACATGCCTTCCGCCGAGACCAGCATGCGCGGGCTGGCCTTGAAGTTGCGGTTGGCGGTATAGGGCATCCAGTAAGCGGACAGATCGGAAGAAGACAATGGTTTGTTCATTTCAGGCGCACCTTGGAGGGTTGACGAAACAAGAGTTAACGAAACAGGAATGGATAGGCGATCGTTGGAATGATCAATGAGACGATTATTGCGAGACGCGGCCGGTATTGTTAGATACACTTTGGAATTAACTTGAAAACTGTATTGTTTAATTCAACAATCTGTATTGATAACAGTTGTCGGCAAGGCAAGCGAGCGAAGGGGCACGCGTCGGCGACACGGTGTAGCGAGGGCAAGATGGCAAAGGTGCAGCGCGAGGCGGTTTATCTGACGCTGGAACGAAACGGCGTAGTTCGGCTGGTCGAGCAGGTGGTGAGCGGATTGGCGCAATCGATCGAGCAGGGCAGCCTGCGCTCGGGCGAGCGCTTGCCCTCCGTGAGGCAATTTGCAGAATCGCACGCGATCGGCGCGTCCACCGTTGTCGAGGCTTACGAGCAACTGGTGGCGCGCGGCCTGCTGGTGGCGCGGCGTGGTGCGGGTTTCTTCATCGCGCCCAAAGGCACCAACATTCCGCCCAGCCTGGCGTTCACGCCGCCGGAGCCGGTCATCGACTCTGCCTGGCTATTGTCGGAAATGTTTGCCGACGAGCGCGTACCGATCAAGGCCGGTTGCGGCTGGCTGCCGGGAAAATGGCTGGACGATGAAGGCCTGCATCAGGCCGAACGCCGCATCATCCGCTCGCCCGGTGCGCAGCAGGTCGGCTACGGGCATCCCTACGGCTACGCGCCGTTGCGCCAGATCATCTGCCAGTTCATGGCGAACTGGTCGCTGGAGGTTTCGCTCGATCAGGTGCTGACGTCACACGGCGCGACGCAGGGCCTGGATCTGATCATCCGCACCATGGTCAAGCGTGGCGACACGGTACTGGTCGACGATCCCGGTTATTGCAATCTGATCGCCATGCTGAAGATGGCCGACCTCAACGTCATCGGTATTCCGCGCACGCCCACCGGTGTCGACACCGAGATGCTGGAGACGCTGGCGCGCACGCACAAGCCAAAGCTCTTTTTCACTACCAGCGTGTTGCACAACCCGACCGGCACTTCGTATACGCCAGCCTGCGCCATGCGCGTGCTGCAGGCAGCGGAAAGGCACGGATTCTGGGTGGTGGAAGATGATATTTTCCGCGAGCTGGGCCAGCCGACCGATCCGATGCTGGCGGCGCTTGATGGCTTGCAGCGCGTGATTTATGTCGGCAGCTATTCCAAGACCATCGCGCCGTCGCTGCGGCTCGGCTTCATCGCCTGCCAGCGCGATCTGGCGCGCCAGCTGGTGCATACCAAGATGGTACTGAGTCTGACCAATTCCGAAATCAACGAACGCCTGGTGCATAGCGTGCTGACCGAGGGCCATCATCGCCGCCACGTCGAGAATCTGGCGGCATCCTTGCTGAATGCGCAATCGCGCGTCAACGGCAGGCTCAGCGAGACCGGCCTGACACCGTTCACGACGCCGCGCGGCGGCATGTTTTCGTGGGCCAAACTGGATGGTTGTGAACTGAGCGCGCGTGAGATCGCCGATCGCGCGCGGCAGAAGGGAATCTGGCTGGCGCCGGGAGAATTTTTCCACCTCACACCGCCGGACGAACCGTGGTTCCGTTTCAATGTAGCGTACGCGGATGCGCCTGAGCTGTATGAATTTTTCCGCACATTGTGATGTCTAGATCTTTCCATTCACCACTCATTTGATGACGCCTGATGCAAAAATTTAACTCTGACTACGCAAGTTCGGCGGGCATTCGCGCCGTGGTATTCGATTTCGGCGGCGTGCTGTTCGACTGGAATCCGCTGCACTTGTATCAACAACTGATTCCTGATGCCGCGGAGCGCGAGCATTTTCTGACCAACGTGTGTTCGCCCGACTGGAACATCCGTCAGGACGGCGGCCGCACGCTCAAGGATGGCACGGAATTGCTGGTGGCGGAACATCCGCAACACGAGCCGATGATTCGCGCCTTTTACGATCGCTGGACTGAAATGCTGCGCGGGCCGCTGCATGACGGCGTGGAATTGCTGCGCACTTTGCATGAGAAGGAAGTGCCGCTGTTCGGTCTCACCAACTGGTCGTCCGAGACGTTTCCGTATGCACTGGCGAACTACGATTTTCTGCAAATCTTTCGCGACATCGTCGTGTCGGGTACCGAGCAATGCATCAAGCCGGACGACGTGATTTATCAGATAGCACTGACGCGTTATGGCAAGCATCTGAGCAATCTGAAGCCGTCGGAACTGGTCTTCCTTGATGACTCCGCCAAAAACGTGGAAGCAGCACGCCGTCTCGGCTGGCATGCGATTCATCATGTCGATTGCGCCGAGACGGTGAAACAGCTGCGTGAGCTGGGGCTACCCGTTTAATCTTTTCCGGCAGACTTAACGGTGCGTGTACGTGGCGAGATGTTCGCGCCACGCGTCGGGTTCGCCCAGCCAACGGCCGGCGTCGAGCATCTCAAAACGGCCGTCCTGTTCCAGCACAAAAGTCGGAAATCCATGACCGCCGACCTGTGCCAGCAAGCGGCGGCTGGCGGTGATGTGTCGCTGTAATTCTTCCTCGCCGATGCGTGCATATGTCTGTACGAATACGTCGCCATCCAATCCCAGTTCTTCCGCCAGCGCGCGCAACACATCTGCGTCGGCAATACGTTGGCCTTCCACGTAATGCGCAACCTGCAAACGCGAGAGCATGTCGAGGCCGCGTCCGGCCACTTCGTCCACCGCCAGAATCGCCCTGATCGGCGGCGCCGAATCGAAGACGGCGGTCTCGTCCAGCAGCAGGCCGTTGAAGTAGTCATCTCCGAATTTCTGGCCCGTCAGTTCTGCAATCCGATGGTCATGCGGCATCACGTAATTGCGCAAGGACGGGCTGACTTGCTTGCGGTTGGCGCCGGTCATCATGCCGCCGCCGTGGCCGATCACCGGCATGACGCCGCGCGCCGCCGCCGCCAGTGGCGCGGCGCCGTAGCACCAGCCGCACAGGGGATCGTAGATGTAATGCAGCGTGGTGGTGCTATCAGTGCTGCTGGTGTTGTGTGTGCTCATGATGTGTTTCCTCAAGACAGATCCTTGATCTGACGCAAATCGCCGGCGCATGTGCACCGGCGATTTGAGACAAGACCGCGTCAACTAACGTTGAAACGTGTTACCACTTCATCTCGCCTTTGGCGACCTTGGCGCACAGTTCCAGCACCGAAAGATTGGTCGCGTTGGGATAGCGCGCTTTCATGGCGGCGATCAGTGCGGTGGAGTCGGCCGCTTTGGCGGTTTCCTCGTCGAAGGCCTTGATGTAATCGCGGGTGTATTTCACCGAGGCGATGGTCATCGGTGCGCCTGCGGCGTAATGGCCGGGGACGACGGTTTTGGGTTTCAGCTTCTCGATGCGGGAGAGTGTGCCGAGCCAATCCTTGTGCGATTTTGCGCCTTGGGTATCGGCCATCCAGACATGCTCATTGCCGTCGACAACCACCCCGCCGACGACTGCCTTGATCGACGGAATCCAGACGAAGCTGCGCTCAGGCTGCGGTCCGTCGAGACCGATCACTTGCAGCTTCTTGCCTTCCAGCGTGAGTGTATTGCCCTCAAGGACATCCGGCACGATGGTTTGCTTAGGCGCATCGGCGCCCAGCTTCGGTCCCCAGAAGGCCAGCTTGTGGGCGACGGTTTCCTTGATATGCGCTACGGTTTGCGGCGTTGCCAGGATCTTCACGTCAGGATAAGCGGCCTTGATGGTGTCGAGGCCGAAGTAGTAGTCGGGGTCGCCGTGGCTGACATACACCGCAACCAGTTTCTTGCCGCTGGCGCGGATCTTCTCGACGACTTGTTCCGCCTGCGTGCGGCCGAATTGCGCGTCGACCAGAATTGCATCCTGTTTGCCGGTGACCAGCACCGAGCTGACCGGGAACAGTGCGCTGTCGCCGGGATTGTAGACGTCCAGCTTGAGGGCGTCGTTGGATGCTGTCGTTGCGGCGGCGGCGGTGCCGGCGAAGATGCCGAATGCGGCAGTCAGCGCCAGCAGCGGCCGGGAAATTGTGCGAAAGCTTAAATGCATGTTCATCTCTCCAAAACGGTTTACATAGGGAAAAGTGCGACAGACGAAGATTAATGATTTATTTGTTTTGGAAAAACAGCATAATGAAACATAGTTTGTTTCTAAAATCGTGCAAATAAATGATGAAAAGCGCAACATGGACAGATTGACCGCAATGCAGGTGTTTGTGAGCGTCGTCGACAGTGGCAGCCAATCGGCGGCGGCCTTGCAACTGGACATGTCGCGTCCGGTGATCTCGCGCTATCTGGCGGAGCTGGAGGAGTGGGTTGGTGCGCGTTTGCTGCATCGAACCACGCGGCGTCTGAGCCTGACGCCGGCCGGCAATGAAATTCTCGAGCGTTGCCGGCAGATGCTGTCCTCCGCGAGCGACCTGCAGAACGCCGTCAGCCAGCCGCAGCAGGCGCCCAGGGGCTTGCTGCGCATCACCACGACGACTTCATTCGGTCCGCAACTGGCACGCGCCGTCACGGCTTATTGCAAGCGTTATCCAGGTGTGGCGGTCGATCTCATGATGCTGGATCGTACCGTCAATCTGGTGGAAGAACGCATCGATCTGGCGATCCGCATGACGACGCGCCTGGATCCCAGTCTGATCGCGCGCAAACTGTCGGTGTGCCGGTCAACGATCTGCGCATCACCGGATTATTTGCGCGAACACGGCACGCCCAAAAAGGTGGCCGATCTGGCCCTGCACAACTGCCTGACGCATTCCTACGTCGGAAAGAGCCTGTGGGAGTTTGATCACAAGGGCAAGCAGAGTTCGGTTGCAGTCAGCGGCAACATCAGCGCCAACGAAGCGATGGTGTTGCTATCGGCCGCACTGGCCGGCGCCGGTATTGCACATTTGCCCGCGTATGCCGCTGCGCCGTATGTCGCGTCTGGAAGATTGGTGGCGCTACTGCCGCAGCACGAACCGACCGAACTTGATATTTATGGTGTGTACGCCTCGCGCAAGCACATGCCGGCGACTTTGCGCACCATGCTGGATTTTTTGGCCGAGCGATTTACCGGCGAACCGGAATGGGGTGAAGGTTAACGCCGTAGTTATGGCGTAATGCTGAGCAGCTTGTGCACGAGTTCAGACGACGTTGCCGCGCCGAACTTGCGCATCAGGCGGGCACGATGCATTTCCACGGTACGCGGGCTGAGCTCGACTTGGCGCGCGATCAATTTACTCGTTTTGCCTTCCACCAGCAGCGCCGCAATCTCGCGCTCGCGTGGCGTCAGGCCGGGCGCCAGAGGCCGCTTGGCGCTGACGTCTTCGAAGGTCCAGATCCCCGCCGCATGCGGATCACCTTGCACCAGCGAGGCACCGGTGACGTGGCACCAGAACATTTCGTCGTTGGCGCGCTTCATGATGCGCTCGTCGGAATAGAAGCCTTTTTCGTTGAGAATCGGCACGAGTCGCACACCGGTGCGTTCGAACTCATCGGCCGTCGGATACAGCACCATGAATGAGAGTCCCGACAATTCGCCCGGTGCATAGCCGAACATCTTCGCCAGCGCCAGATTGCTTTGCTGGATGACGCGGTTATGCGATACGCACATGCCGATCGGGGCATGCATGAATACTTGTTCGAAGTCGACGAGATGCGAGTTGCTCATGGTCCGTTGCTAATTTCTGTATCGTAAAAATACTGTCGAGAATCCTCAATAATAAGGCCTGGCGAGGGTTCTAGGTATTTTTACCGTATTGTAGGGGCCTATGGCAGCAACCTATGATGCCAGCTGACATTTTCAAACTATAAGAATCGAAAGGAGACCTGACCGTATGAACAAAGTCTATCCCGACGCGTCCAGCGCGTTATCCGGCATCGTCAAGGACGGCCAGACGATTGCCGTCGGCGGTTTCGGCCTGTGTGGCATTCCTGAAGCGCTGATCGCCGCCTTGCGCGACTCCGGCGTACAGAATCTGACCGCCATCTCCAACAACGCCGGTGTCGACGGTTTCGGCCTCGGCCAATTGCTGACCACACGCCAGATCAAGAAGATGATCGCGTCCTACGTTGGCGAAAACAAAGAGTTCGAACGCCAATACCTGGCTGGCGAACTGGAACTGGAATTCACCCCGCAAGGCACGCTGGCTGAAAAGCTGCGTGCAGGGGGCGCCGGCATCCCGGCCTTCTTCACCAAAACCGGTGTCGGCACGCTTGTCGCCGAAGGCAAGGAAATCCGCGATTTCGACGGCGTCAACTACGTCATGGAACGCTCGCTGGTGGCCGACATCTCGCTGGTCAAGGCACAGAAGGCCGACAAAGCCGGCAACCTGGTCTTCAACAAGACCGCACGCAATTTCAACCCCAACGTCGCCATGGCCGGCAAGATCACCATCGTCGAAGTGGAAGAACTGGTCGAAGTCGGTCAGCTCGACCCGGATCAGATCCATACCGCCGGTATCTTCGTGCACCGCATCGTGGTCAACGCCACGCCGGAAAAGCGCATCGAACAACGCACTGTGTCGAAGTAAGAGGAGACTAGAACATGGCATGGACCAGAGACGAAATGGCTGCGCGCGCAGCCAAGGAATTACAAGACGGTTTTTACGTCAACCTCGGCATCGGCTTGCCGACCCTGGTGGCGAATCACGTTCCCAGCAACATTGAAGTCTGGCTGCAATCGGAAAACGGTCTGCTTGGCATCGGCCCTTTCCCGACCGAAGACAAGGTCGACGCCGACCTGATCAACGCCGGCAAGCAAACCGTGACGACGATCCCAGGCTCGTCGTTCTTCAGCTCGGCGGATTCCTTCGGCATGATTCGCGGCGGCAAGATCAATATCGCTATCCTCGGCGCGATGCAGGTGTCGCAGCAGGGCGATCTGGCCAACTGGATGATTCCGGGCAAGATGGTCAAGGGCATGGGCGGCGCGATGGATCTGGTGGCCGGCGTCGGCCGCGTGGTGGTGCTGATGGAGCACGTTGCCAAAGGCAAGGACGGCAGCATCTCGCAAAAGATCCTGAAGCAATGCAATCTGCCGCTGACCGGTGTGGGTGTGGTCAATCGCATCATTACCGATCTCGGTGTGATCGATGTGACGCCGACTGGTTTGAAGCTGATTGAGCTGGCGACGGGTGTGACCAAGGAAGAAGTCATCGCCAATACCGAGGCGGAGCTGGACGTCAGCGCAGTCTGATCGTCACGAGCCGGGCATCAAAGTTTGTTCTGCGTTCTCTTCGGAGAGCGGACGGTACAGGGGGCGAAGCCTGTGCCGTTTTTTTATGCCCGCTTGATTGTTAATCGGTTTATCGTGCCAGCCTTTCGCGCACGTGCTCTTCGTGGAATACGGTGTGCGCGGGTTTGACCAGATCGCTGCGGCTGATGAGGCCGATCAACTGCAACGACGCTGCATCCGCGACAACGGGAAGACGTTCGACGTGATGCGCCGCCATGCGTCGTGCAATCGACTGGCAGGTCTCGGTGGCGAAGGCCAGCAAGGATGTAGACGATACCAGCACATCACCGATGGCTGTTGTGCCAGCTGCTTCAGAATGCGCGTCAAGATAGTCATAAAGAGCAGCACGATCCAGCATGCCGAGCAACTTGCCGTTGTCGTCGCAAACAGGGAAGGTGCGATGTCGTTGCGTCGAACCGAAATATTCGGCGGCAATCTCCGTCAAGCTTGCGCCGGCCGCAATCCGCATCACATCGCGCGTCATCACTTCTTCCACAAACATGCGCTCTTGCGGATCGACGCTGTATTCGCGATAGATATGCAGGCCGCGCCGGGCGATTTTTTCGGTCATGATCGAACGGCGCATGACCAGCACGGTAAAGCCATAAGAAATCCCGGTCGCCAGCAACAAGGGCAAGAAGGCGTTGAAGTCACCCGTCAGTCCAAGCGCAAACACAGCCGCCGTCAGCGGCGCACCCAGTACGCCTGCAAGCACTGCTGCCATGCACACCAGGGGCCATAAGCTGGCATCGCTGCCGGGGACGGCATAGGCGATGGCGGTGCCCAGTCCTGCACCGAGCATTAACAACGGCGCCAGGACGCCGCCGGACGTGCCTGAGCCGAGCGCAATGATCCAGATGATTGCCTTCACGGCAAGTAAAGCCAACACTGCGGAAATAGCGAGGTGGTGATTGAGCAGATCGGCGATGACATCGTAGCCAACCCCCAGCGCCCGCGGTTGAAAGTAACCACCCACACCCACTGCAATCGCACCAATTGCAGGCCACCACATCCAATGTATCGGCAATGCGTGAAAGCGATCTTCGACCCAATACAACGCCACCGACATGGCCGACGACAAGGCGCCGCTAAGCAAGCCCGCCACGATGCAGATCAACATCGCAGACAGTCCGACCGGAGCCGTATGCAGAGGAAACAGCGGTCCCGCCTCAAGCAATAGCGGCCTTGCAAAACCAGCAACGGCGCAAGCCAGGATGACCGGCAGCAGACTGCGCGGACGCCACTCAAACAGCAACAGCTCCACCGCCAACAGGACGGCCACCGCCGGCGTGCCGAATACCGCCGTCATGCCTGCCGTAGCGCCGGCAACCAACAGGGTTTTTCGTTCTGCCGCACTGACGTGGAAATGCTACGCGATCAACGAGCCGATGGCGCCGCCAGTCATGATGATTGGTCCCTCTGCACCAAATGGCCCGCCGCTGCCGATCACGATGCCGGACGCCAACGGCTTGAGCACGGCGACCTTGCCGGACATCTTGCTCTTGCCGAACAGAATGGCTTCGATGGCTTCCGGAATGCCGTGGCCGCGGATCTTTTCAGAACCGTAGCGTGCCATCAAGCCGACGATCAGTCCGCCGATGATCGGCACGAGCACCACGGCGATTCCCAGGGTGTGGGTTGCGGGCGATCGATTCGCGAACGAGAGTGTCTGGAAGAAAAACAGGTTGGTAAAAAAACGGATCAGGTTCAGCAGGACAAAGGCAGCAATCGTACTCATGCCGCCGATGGCAATGGCAATGCCGGCCAGAAAAAGAACTCGTCGGTCGAGAGTGAAATCGCGTTGATGGCGGCGCATGGATTCGTTGAACTGAAATGAGTTGAAATGCGATGACAGGTAACGGATGGCACAGCAGCGTATTGGCTGCGAGCGATCACAGGAGCAAGATGCTCCAATAAATATATCATAATGTGATGTATTTATAATTGTCTATCGGCATTCTCACTAAGGTGTTCTCTTATCCTCAGGGAGGGGGAAGTCTTTCGATTTAAAAATAGTGTTAGTTTGAGATGAGTGAAGATGGCTTGTATATTCGCGAAAATGACGGCTGTACGTAACGTTTCGTAACCATTTGATGTTCGGAAATGTCTTGTTCGGGTCTTATAATGGCTAACCGCATTGCCTGATGAGAAGAAAAATCATGAAAGTCGAAGCAGTCCACAGCAAGCAAGTGTTGATCATCCAAGCGGCCGGTAGCCTGGACATCGCCGGTGCGCGGGAACTTGCCATACAGCTGCAAAATCACTGCGATCCGGATCTGCAAAACATGATTCTGGATTTCTCCCGGGTGGACGCGCTCGGCTCCGCGGGATTGCAAGTGCTCTATCTGTTGAGCAAGAAAGCCAGATCGCGCGGTGCGCATCTTGTTGCGGTTGGTTTGCAACCGGAGGTGCGAGAAGTGTTCGATAGCAGCGGCTTTGTCGCTTTTTACAAAATTCTTGATAGCGTGGAAGACGGCCTTGACGCATTGAGCCGTGACGCTACTCTGTCGCCGCTCTGATTACTCAAATAACCGTCCTCTCATTCCGCTATTGCTTCCAGCCGGAATGCGTTCCAGTCATTTCCAACTGCCAAGCGGTTCCAGATAAGGCGACGGTTCCGCATCGCTCCAGCGCAGTGGCAGTGCCGAGCGTACATGTCTGGCCTGGGACACCGAAAACTGCATCAGTCGCTGCGCACCGGTGAACGACTCCACCTCGGGGCCATCCCAGATCACCTTTCCGGTCACTGCGACATACAGCAGATCGCCGTTGCTGAAGTCGACAAACAGCAAGCCCGCGCGTGGATACGTGACCAGATTGCCTATCGTGTTGAAGAAGAAATTGCCGACGAAATCCGGCACGGTCAACGTGTGGTCACCATCCACGCGGACGAAGCCGGGCTTGCCGCCGCGATGCGATACATCCGTACCGTGACGCCCCCCGACATGGCGCGCGTTTTCGTCGGCAGCCGTAGCGATAAAGAACGTATCCGCCCTGGAGATCAAAGCGGCCATGGCGGGTGTCAGTACCGTACCGATTTCTTCCCTCACGGATACTGTTGAGTCAAGGCTGATCAACGCGGGTCTGCGTGCCTGAATGTACTTGGGGCAATTGCCAAAACTCTCGGTGATGTTGATTAAGAATCCGGCATCGCTTACCCGCTCCACGATGCCATTGGCGCGATTGCGCCGGCGTGTGTGCGGTTCAATGCCAAGCAGACCCAGCGCAGCGCCGTCATGTAAATTTTCATTCAAAGGATCGGATGGATGAGCGTGTGCACGGACTTGCAGTTGCCGCTCGGTTGGTGACGATACAAAGCCTACTTCGCCGACCAGCATGGATGCCCATGGCTGGCCGGTATCGTCGCGGCTGCCGACCAGCAGGAACCGCAGTTGCTCAAAGAAATCGCGATGCTGATCCGGCATGTAATCGCGGATCACACGCGGTCCTATGCCCGCCATTTTTTCGCGCACACCAACGTGTTGTTGAGCGATCAACTCACCCCGATGGAAGGTGTCGTCTTGCGAAACTGTTTGTGCTGATTCGGTCATGAGCAACTCCGGTTCTGATCATCTCATCTTGGTCTCATCTGCTGCTGCATGGCAGACAAGCTGGCTTAAGCCACAAGCGGCGACGCCGGCATAGGCACGAAATTACGCAGGCTTTCCACGCGCGCGATCCACGCACGCAACTGCGGATACGGGGTCAGGTTGACGCCGCCTTCAGGGGCGTGCGCGACATAGCTGTAGCAAGCGATATCAGCGATGGTCGGATGGGTGCCAACCAAAAAGTTGCGGCCACCGCTGAGATGCGTCTCCATCAGCTGCAGCAAGCTCGCTGCCTTTTGTTTTGCCAGTTCATAGTCGTGCGGTGCGTTGAACACCTTCACCAGGCGCGCCTTGCCCGGACCTTCCAATACTTCCCCCGACGCCAGAGACAAGAACTGCTGAACCTTTGCGGCATTGGTCGCGTCATCCGGCAGCCAGCCGCTGTTGCCGTAACGTTTGGCCAGATAAACCAGAATCGCTGTCGAGTCGTACAAGGTCACATCACCGTCTTCGATGACCGGCACCTGGCCGCGCGGATTCTTGGCGAGGAAGCCGGGTTCCTTTTGTGCCTTGTTCGGCAGATCGACGTAGATGAATTCATACGGAAGATCGAGCAAGGATAAAAATAACTCGACGCGGTGGCTGTGGCCGGACAAGGGGAAACCGTGGAGGCGGATAGGCTGGGCAGGTTGCATGTGAATCTCCTGATGAAGGTGTGTGAACTGGCGCGAGTGCAAATGACGCTACGAAAAATAAACTTTCTCGGTCAGATTGGCGTAACATTCAATGTTGTACCGAACGTTCGGTACAATAAACAATCCGAAGTAGCCTGTCAAATAAATTTATAATCTTGAAAACAACAGCAGGACCGTCACCTGGGATAAGACCGGAAACACCGGCAAACCGGCGTGCATTCCACGCTATGAAGCTACTCACCGAAGAAACTACCTATGCCAGCTCCAAGCCTGTCCCGCGAAGAAGTCGCTCAACGCATCCTTGCCGAGTTCCGCCGCTCGGGATATCAGGGCGCGACCTTGGCGAGCCTGTCTGAAGCCACCGGCCTGGGCAAGTCCAGTCTTTATCATTACTTCCCCAATGGCAAAACTGACATGGGGACGGCGGCGCTCGAGGCTGTCGGGGTATGGTTCGGCGAGCACGTCATGCCGACGCTGGAGGAAGACGCGCCGGCCGAAAAACGGCTGAAGAAATTCAGTGCGGCGCTCAGCGAGTTCTACGCCAAAGGCACCCGGCCTTGTCTGACCGATTTGTTCACCATCGGCGAAGCGGGCGAGTTCTTTCAGCAATATCTCAAGCAGCGTCTGAGTGGCCTGATCAAGGCACTCGCCGCCGTTGTGGCGGAGACCGGCGTCTCCCCCGAAGAAGCATCGCGTCGCGCAGAAGACGCCATGATCACCATGCACGGTTCACTGGTTGTATCGCGCGCACTGGGTACGACGGCGCCGTTCGTGCGCACCATGCGCAACTTTCCCGGCGTATTGCTCGGCGAATAACGTCACTGCTCGCCGGGGATCGAAACCGGCCCTCGTTTTCTTCCTTCTCAGCATTTCTTGCGCCTGCCTTTGCCAGGCAAGGTATTCCTCATCGTCTTAGATTTTTCCTATCGCTGTCATTAAAACAAAGCGCTTGCTTGACATTTCTCTAGTAACTACTATTATGAAAGTAACTGTCCGAATGGTCGGACGCTACCTTTTCGGAGAATCCCATGAGCAACGCAGCAAACAGCAGCAAGAAGCCCGGCACCGCACTCATCACCGGCGCATCCACCGGTATCGGTGCAACTTATGCAGACCGTCTGGCCCGCCGCGGCTACGACCTGGTATTGGTCGCACGCGACGCACAGCGTCTGGAACAAGTGGCGGAACGTCTGCGCAAAGAAACCTCGGTCAAGGTAGAGATCCTGCCTGCCGATCTGGTCAACAAAGCTGATCTGCTGAAAGTCGAGCAACGCCTGCGTACCGACGCGTCCATTACCATGCTGGTCAACAACGCCGGCATGAGCATCGCCGGCGAACTGGCTGATGGCGACATCGACAAATACGACGCAATGATCCAACTCAATATCACCGCCGTGCTGCGTCTGGCTGCGGCTGTTGCACCGGGTTTCATCCAACGCAAAGGCGGCACGCTGATCAACCTCGCATCGGTGCTGGCGTTGGCGCCGGAGATGTTCAACGGTGCCTACAGCGGCACCAAGGCATTCGTGCTGAACCTGACCCAGTCGCTGCAAAATGAACTTGGGAAACATGGCGTGCGCGTTCAAGCCGTCCTGCCGGGCGCTACCCGCACTGAAATCTGGGAACGTTCCGGTTCCGATATCAACGCTTTTCCCGACGCCATGGTGATGAGCGTGGACGATCTGGTCAACGCCGCACTGACTGGTCTGGATCTGGGGGAACAAGTCACCATTCCACCGCTGCCGGACGCCGGTCAATGGGAAGCGCTGACTGCGGCGCGTCAAGCGATGGGCCCGAATCTGTCGCTCAAGAATCCGGCCGACCGCTACACCAGGTAATTGCACGTTAGTTCAACAGAAGCCATCACGCCGCATGCGACGTCAATGTCTCGACGATCAGGATTGCCCCGTAGCCTGCACCATGCAAGTGGTGGGGGAGTGGTGGAGCATCCTGATCGTGCGCGATTGCCTGCGTGGTTTGACCCGTTTCGACCAGTTTCAGAAAAATCTGGCAATATCGCCCAACATGCTGGCGCGTCGACTGCAGACGCTGGTCGACGCCGGCCTGCTTGAACGCCGCCAATATCGCCAACATCCGCCGCGCTACGAATACCTGCTGACCGACCGCGGCCGTGATTTCCGAATTGTGATCGCGGCAATGTACGACTGGGGGTTGCGCAATTTCGGCGATCCGGCCCAGCGGATCAGGCAAGGCAGTGCGGACGATTATTTGCAGGCGCGAATGCAGCGACAGATTCAGGAAAACAACGAGGAGACATGAAGATGCAAACTTTGGTCGTGGGCGCCGGTGCAGTCGGCGGATATTTTGGTGGCCGCATGCTGGCTGCCGGACGCAACGTGACATTTCTGGTGCGCGAAAAACGTGCAAAGCTATTGGCTCGACACGGTTTGCAGATCAAGAGTCCGGTGGGCGATCTCACACTGACTAATCCACCGACCGTCCTCAAAGAAAACCTGACGAAGCATTACGACCTGATCATCCTCAGCTGCAAAGCCTACGATCTGGCAGACGCCATTGAATCCTTCGCCGCTGCAGTGGGGCAGCAGACAGTGATTTTGCCACTGCTCAACGGCATGCAACACGTGGATATTCTGTCGCAGCGTTTTGGCGCGGAAAAAATCCTGGGCGGCCAATGTGTCATCGCCAGCACCATCGATGCCGATGGCGCGATCAAACATCTGAATACCTTCCACGGCATGACCTTCGGCGAACGTGACGGCACATCCTCGCCGCGCCTCGCGCAGATCGAAAAAGAAATCGCAGGCGCCGGCTTTGATGTCAACGTCAGCACGACTATTCTGCAATCGATGTGGGAGAAATGGATCATGCTGGCATCGCTGGCAGGCAGCACCAGCCTGATGCGCTCCACTGTCGGGGACATTCTGCAAGCGCCCGGCGGCGAACAATTCATCACTGCCTTGCTGGAAGAAAACGCCGCTATCGCCGCCGCGAATGGGCATGCACCGGGTGGCCCTTTCTACGAGCGTACGCGCAAGATGCTGACTGAAGCAGGCTCGACGCTGACCGCTTCCATGTTCCGCGACATCAGCAACAACGCGCGCATCGAAGCCGATCACATCATCGGCGATCTACTGCGCCGCGGACGCGAAGTCAAGACCAAAACCGACCTCTTGCAAGTCGTCTATACCCATCTTAAAACTTACGAAGCGCGTAATCAGCGCGAAGCTTGATGACGCGTTGAGTTTCTCCGTCGTCCCAGCGAACGCGGGACTCCAGTGCCGTACGGCTCGCTGATGCGACACTGGATCCGGCTTTCGTCAGGAAGACCGCGATATAGATTTACTGTCTTACCAACCGCCGCCCAGCGAGCGGAATGTCGTCACCGCAGCACGCGCATCATCGGCACGCACCTGCGCCAACTGATCGCGCGCATGCAGCAGCAGGCGATCTTCTTCCAGTACCTCCGTCAAGCTAAGAGCGCCCCCCTGATAGGCATCTTGTGCCGCAGTACGCGCGCGTTGGCGGGCGGCGACTTCGTCGGTCAGCTCCGTACTTTGTTTCTCCAGCTGTACCAGCGTGACGATAGAGTTTTCCACGTCTTCAGTGGCGCGCAGGATAGCCTGGCGATACCGAGCCAGCGCTTCCTGATTGGCTCCTTTGGTGCGCGCGACTTCGGCATCGATGCGGCCAAAATCGAACAAGCGCCAACGCAGCCCTAACGCGGCTTGCGGCTGGAAGCTGTTGGAAGTGAACAAGCCACCCGCGCCGAGGCTTTCAAATCCCAGCAAGGCCGACAACGACAGCTTGGGGTAATACTCCGACATCGCCACGCCGATGCGAGCATTGGAAGCCGCTAGACGGCGTTCTGCCGCCAGCACATCCGGACGACGGCGCAGCAGCGCGGCGCTGCCGTCGGCAACGGTGATGGCAGGGACTGTCGCAACGGTCGCCATCGTCGGTGCGTCGTCGCGCAATTCCTTGGCATAGGTTCCCGGCACCGCACCCATCAGAACATCGAGGCGATTGAGTTGGCGTTCCAGTTCAATACGCAGCGGCGGGATTCCCGATCGTGCCTGCGCCAGCTGCGCTTCGGCCAGGGCGCTTTCACGCTGGTTCGACATGCCGTCGCGCAGACGCAGACGAACCAGGTCGAGCAGCTTGCTGGTGGTCTGTACTTGATCTTCCGCAATACGCAGACGGGATTGCGCGCTGCGAATGCGGAAGTAAGCATCAGCTGCCTCAGCAACAATAGAAATGCGCACGCCCAGATGATCGGCCTCGGCGGCGTCGCGTTCCGCGTCGGCGGCTTCTGCGCCGCGCTTCAATGAACCTGCCAGATCCAGTTCCCAGCTCGCGCCGACGCCGACGTCATACAGCGTCTGCGTACGTTCATAACCGGGAAAGCTGCTGGCTATTTTGCCGAGCGGACTATTCAGCGATTGTCTGGCGCGCGCCGCCTCACTTTCGACACCGACTTGCGGGCGGCGCTGTGCACCAGCTTCTTGTGCTGCGGCGCGGGCTTGCTCAACACGTGCAACGGAAGCGGCAAGATCAAGGTTCTGCTCAATCGCGCGCTGCACGACACGGCTCAGCACCGGGTCGTTGAAACCCTTCCACCATTCATCCAGTTGCGGCATAGGCGCAGCAACTGAACCAGTTGCATTCCGTTGCGCCAGCAGGCCGGCATTGTGGAACGCACCACCGGTTACTGCCGGCGTCAGGTAATCGGGGCCGCTGGCGCAGCCCGTCAGAAATAAGCCGACCGCCAGCGCTACCGCGCTCAGGCTTGCCGATCCCCTCAGTGTGTTGCCGTCCGTTGCTGCCATTGCTGACTCCCTTTGAAAAATCCGATTTTTGATTGGCTTCGAAAAGTTACTTGCAAAATGATAGTGTCTAGTTTAATCTAACTATCAAAATGAAAGCAACTGGCAATCTGAAATATTTTCTACGGCCGCAACAGCTTGTCGGCCAAGGATTTCAGGGCATCAGAACGGGCATGACAACGGCATTTTTTATAACCGGCCCCGCGCGGGCTTATCGATAGAAAGACTGGGGTACAACATGAGCAATCCAACAAGTGTTGCGTCGGGGAGCGACATCGGGCAGCACGCCGGCACACAACAAAAAGGCAAAGGCGGGGTGGTGAAGATCCTTGTGGCGGTCGTCGTGATTGCGGCCATCATCGGTTATCTGATCTACTGGTTTGCTGAAGGGCGTTATTGGGAACACACCGACGACGCCTATGTCGGCGGCGACATCACGGTGATTGCCCCCAAGGTGCCGGGCAACATCGCGCAAGTGCTGGTGACCGACAACCAGCGGGTCAAAGCCGGTGACTTGCTGATCAAACTGGATGACCGCGACTACGTTGCCGTATTGAACAAACTGAAAGCCGCCGTGCAGGCGCAGGAAGCCACACTAGCCAATATCGACGCCGAGCGTCGCTTGCAGGAAGCCGTGATCGAGCAAAACAAGGCAGGCGTCGTCGCCACGAATGCCGAGACATCGCGTGCTCATGACGATCAGACCCGCTATCAGAGCCTGTCGTCGAAGGCCGCAGTGTCGGTGCAGAGTTTCCAGAAAGCCGATGCCGACTATAAGCAGGCCGTCGCCAATGGACAGAAGGCGCAAGCCGGTCTGAATGCGGCGCAACGTCAGATCGATGTACTGGCAACGCAAAAGCAAAGAGCGCAGGCGGCACTGCAGCAAGCCATCGCGGAACGCAATCTTGCCGAGCTGAATGTGGCCTACACCGAACTGCGCGCGCCGGTTGACGGTGTGGTCGGCAACCGCCGTGCACGTCTTGGCGCGTATGCGGCGACCGGTGCGCAATTGTTGTCGGTGGTGCCGGCGCAAGGTCTGTGGGTCGATGCCAATTTCAAGGAAAGTCAGATTGCCCATTTCCAGACCGGGATGGCAGTGAAGATCAAGGCGGACGTCTTGCCCGGTGAAACTTTCGAAGGCCATGTCGCCAGCATTGCACCGGCAACCGGTGCGCAATTCAGTATCCTGCCGGCGGAAAATGCCACAGGTAACTTCACCAAGATCGTTCAGCGCGTGCCGGTACGTATTTTGCTCGATGGTGAAGCTGCTCGGCTCGGTAAGCTGCGTCCCGGTCTGTCGGTAACGGCGGAAGTCGATGAGCGCATGCCTGCCTCTGAAGGCAGCAAAGCCAAGCGGAGCTGAGCATGAGTGCCGTCGCCAGCACTACCATGGCACCACCTCAGGCATCGCCCGCAGAGCTGACGCAAAAGGCAAAGATCCTTGCCTTCGCCACCATGTGTGTCGGCATGTTCATCGCCCTGATCGATATCCAGATCGTCTCCGCCTCGCTGGCAGACATCGGCGGCGGCTTGTCGGCCGGTGCGGATGAAACCGCCTGGGTGCAGACCAGCTACCTGATCGCCGAAATCATCGTCATTCCCCTGTCAGGCTGGTTGGCGCGGGTGATGTCGACACGCTGGCTGTTCAGCGCGTCAGCGGTGGGCTTTACCGTCGCCAGCATGTTGTGCGGCATGGCCTGGGACATCAACAGCATGATCTTTTTCCGGGCGCTGCAAGGTTTCCTCGGTGGTTCGATGATCCCGATGGTGTTCACCTCGGCGTTCTTTTATTTCTCCGGCCATCAGCGTGTGATCGCAGCGGCAACCGTCGGTGCGCTGTCATCGCTGGCGCCCACGCTCGGCCCCACGGTCGGTGGTTGGATCACCAGCAATTACTCGTGGCACTGGCTGTTCTTCATCAATCTCGTGCCGGGTATTTTCGTCGCGGTGGTCGTGCCGATGCTGGTGCGTATCGACAAGCCCAATCTGTCGCTGCTCAAAGGCGCCGACTATCTCGGCATGATCTTGCTGGCAGCCAGTCTGGGCTGTCTGGAATATTCGCTGGAAGAAGGTCCGCGATTGGGCTGGATGGGCGACGACATCATCCGGACGACAGTCTGGATCTCCATCATCGCCGGCGTCGCGTTCGTCTGGCGCAGCCTGACCTATGCCAACCCGGTTGTCGATCTGCGCGCGCTCAAGGATCGCAACTTTGCGCTCGGCTGTTTCTTCTCGTTCGTGACGGGGATCGGCATCTTCGCCACGGTATATCTGACGCCGGTATTCCTGGCGCATGTGCGGGGCTTCAGCGCATTGGATATTGGTCTGGCGATTTTCGCCACCGGCTTGTTCCAGATTTGTGCGATTCCGTTTTACACCTATCTCGGACGTCGTGTCGATCTGCGCTGGCTGATGATGTTCGGTATGGCATGTTTCGCATTGAGTATGTGGAACTTCACACCGATCACGCATGACTGGGGTTGGCGCGAGCTGATGTTGCCGCAGGCCTTGCGTGGTTTTGCGCAGCAGTTTGCGGTGGCGCCGGTGGTGACGCTGACGCTCGGTGCGCTCAAGCCGGAACGCTTGAAACAGGCTTCGGGTCTGTTCAACCTCATGCGCAATCTTGGCGGTGCGATCGGTATTGCGGTGTGCGGCACCATCCTCAACGATCGCACCAATCTGCACTTTTTGCGTTTGGCTGAACATCTCAACAGCGCCAACGAATCCATGAACAACCTCGTGCAAAACACCGGCGCCAATATGCTGGCATGGGGACTCGATGGCGGCAGCGCACCGACCGGTGCCTTGCAGCAGTTGTGGCGGCTGACCATGCGCGAAGCACAGACACAGACCTTCGCCGATGCCTTCCTTGCGGTGATGGTGTGCTTCCTGGTGGCGATTGTGCTGATCCCGTTCATGCACAAAGTGGCGCCGCCCAAAGCGCCATCAGCCGACGCGCATTGATGTTCTAGATTGGTTCCGCCGGCGCCATGCGCTGGCGAGCCAACTGGGCGGAGCTCTGCCGTACCGCCCAGCGGACCGGCTTCGCCGCGACCGTGACTGCCCGTTGCAGCATTGCCTGCTGTAAGGGGCGCAGCGGTCTTACCCCGAGCTGCAGCTTGGCCCAGTCCGGCAGCATATCAACGCCGGCGCGCATCATCAGCCGTGTCCACGGTACCGCCAGCGCATTCGGCGCGGGTGCGTTCATCACCAGTTCCAGGGTCTTCAGCGTGCGTGCGTCGCAATGCAATTGCGGCCGTATCTTTTCTATGTAGCTGTCCATGTCCGTCAGCGTGCGCGGCACATTTCTTGCTCCGAGTTGTTCGGCGATCAGGGCGATTTCATCGAGGTACTGGTTCTGTTGTGCCACGCCCAGTTGCGGATTGCGATAACGCAAATACGCGCGCAGGAAATTTGATACTTCCGCCACATGTACCCAGGTCAGCAAATCCGGATCGTCGGCTGAATAGGCGCGACCATCCGGCGCGAAGCCGCGTACACCGCTGTGAATACGACGCACGAGGGCGATCAGCTTCTCAGCATCCTGACGATTGCCATAGGTCGTTCCTGCGATAAACTGCGCGGTGCGTCGCAGGCGACCAAGCATATCTTGCTGAAATGTGGAATGATCCCACACGCCGGCCAGCGCTAACGGGTGCAACATCTGCATCAGGAGCGCGCTGACGCCGCCGATCAGCATCGCAGTAAAGTCGCTGTGCACCAGCCAGGCGACAGAATCCGGGCCGAACAGGCCGGGGTCGCCCAGGGGATAGCGAAAATCAGGGCTGCCGGGAGGGCGGCTGATGCTGATCACGCTGGCTTCGATACGGGTGCGTAGTAATTCCATGGCTTGGTCGGAGGCGGCGGGGCGGAGAAATGAAATGGTAAGGCTTTTGTCGATTGCGCGCAGAAAGACGACAAAAGAGGGAAGAAAAGAACAAAAACGAACAAAAACGAACGAAAAAAGAGCAAGAGAAGAAGAAAAAGGCGCAAGAGCAGGTGCTTTGCAGCAAATTATTCTGAGTATAATAAAAGTCTCATTTCAGGGAACCAAAGTTCATGTCAATGGTCGAGTTGGCGCTGCGTCGCCCGTACACCTTTATTGTGATGGCGATGCTGATCGTGCTGTCCACGCCGCTTGTCCTCATGAAAATGGCAACGGACATTTTCCCGGAAATCAATATTCCGGTCATCAGTATCATCTGGAACTACAACGGTCTGTCCGCGCAGGAAATGGGGCAGCGTATCGCTTCTCAGAACGAGCGCGGCCTGACCACCGTGGTCAGCGATATCGAGCACATCGAATCGCAATCGCTGGCCGGCGTGTCCGTGATCAAGGTGTTCTTTCAGCCTACCGCCAATATCCAGAACGCCATCGCCCAGACGGTCGCGTCGGTGCAATCGCAGTTGCGCCAGCTACCGCCAGGCATCACCCCGCCGCTGGTGATCAAGTATTCCGCATCCAGTATCCCCGTCATGCAGCTGGCGCTGTCTAGCCCGACGCTGCCTGAGCAATCGTTGTTCGACGCTGCCGTCAACACACTGCGTCCGCAGCTCATCACGATTCCCGGCGTCGCCGTGCCTTTCCCTTACGGCGGTAAAACCCGTTTGATCTCCGTCGATCTGGACACCCAGGCGCTGCAGGCGCGCGGCCTGTCGCCGGTGGACGTCGTCAACGCCGTTAATACCCAAAATCTGATTCTGCCGTCCGGTACCGCCAAGTTCGGTGGCACCGAATACACCATCAAGATGAACGGTTCGCCGGAAGCGGTGAGCGGGCTGAATGACTTGCCGGTACGTACCGCCAATGGTGCAACGACCTATCTGCGCGACGTCGCTTACGTACGCGACGGCTTCTCGCCGCAAACCAACGTGGTGCGCCAGGACGGCGTGCGCGGCGTCCTGTTGTCCGTGCTGAAAAACGGTGGCGCCTCCACGCTGGACATCGTCAACAACCTGCGCGCGCTGCTGCCGCAAGCGCAGCAGACCATGCCGGCTGACGTCAAGATCACGCCGCTGTTCGACCAGTCGCTGTTCGTGAAGGCCGCGGTCAAGGGCGTGGTCGCCGAAGCGTTGATCGCTGCGGGCCTGACTGCAGCGATGGTGTTGCTGTTTCTCGGCAACTGGCGCAGCACGGTGATCATCGCGGTCACGATTCCATTGTCGATTCTGGCTTCGATACTGGTGCTCTACATGCTCGGCGAAACGCTCAATCTGATGACACTGGGGGGCCTTGCGCTCTCGGTCGGTATTCTGGTCGACCAGGCGATTGTGACGATTGAGAATATCGAGCGGCACATGCACATGGGCAAACCGCTGCATGATTCCATCATCGTCGGCGCGGGTGAAATCGGTGTGCCGGCCTTCGTCTCGACCGTCTGTATTTGTATCGTGTTTGTGCCGATGTTCTTCTTGTCGGGTGTGGCGCGCTTCCTGTTCGTGCCGCTGGCCGAAGCGGTGGTGTTCGCGATGGCGGCGTCTTATATCTTGTCGCGTACGCTGGTGCCGACACTGGTGATGCTGTTGATGAACAACGCCCATGGCGCCGACGACGGCGGCAAGCCAAGTTTGCTCCAGCGTTTGTATCGCGGCTTCGATGCACGCTTTGAGCGCGTGCGTCGTGCCTATACGCTGGTGCTGTCTTCGCTGCTGGCGCATCGTCGCCGTTTCGCGCTGGCCTTCCTCGCTTTCTGCGTGTTGTCTTGTTTGCTGTATCCCTTCCTCGGCCGCGACTTTTTCCCGAACGTTGACGGTGGCCAGATCCGCCTGCACATGCGTGCACCAACCGGCACGCGTATCGAAGAGACGGCGCGCATCGCCGACCAAGTGGAGTCCGTCATTCGCGAAATGATTCCCGCCAGCGAACTGGAAACCGTGCTCGACAATATCGGCGTACCCAACAGCGGTATCAATCTGTCGTACAGCAATGCCGGCACCATTGGTACGCTCGACGGTGAAATTCTGATGTCGCTGCATGAAGGCCATCGTCCGACCGAGCAACTGGTCAGTATGCTGCGCGCCGAATTGCCGAAGCGTTTCCCCGGCATCGAGTTCTTCTTTCAACCTGCCGACATCGTCACGCAGATCCTGAACTTTGGTTTGCCGGCGGCGATTGACGTCCAGTTCACCGGGCCCAATCTGCAACAGAACGCCCAGCTGGCCGCCGAACTGACCAAGCAGATCCGTCAGATCCCCGGAGCAGTCGACGCCCACGTGCATCAGCGTCTGGATGGCCCGGCACTGGATATGCAAATGGATCGCACGCGTTTGCAGCAGTACGGTTTGTCCGCCGCCAACGTCGGCCAGAATGTGCTGATCGCCTTGTCGGGAAGCTCGCAGACGACACCAGCTTTCTGGCTCAATCCACAGAACGGTGTGGTCTATAACGTCGCGGTGCAGTCGCCGCAATACCGTGTCGACTCGCTCGATTCGCTGCTGAGCATCCCGGTCGGTGCAGGTGGTGTCGGCACCGCGACGGGCGCGCCGACCAACACACAATTGCTGGGCAATCTGGTGGACGTCAAGCAAGGACGTCAACCGGCGATTGCGTCGCGCTACAACATCCTGCCGGCAATCGACGTGTTCGTCAGCGTGCAGGGCACCGACCTTGCCACGGTTGCCGGCAAAGTCAGCAAGCTGGTTGAAGAGATGAAACCCAAGCTGCCGCGCGGCAGCCAGATCGTGATCCGCGGTCAGGTGCAGACCATGCAGTCTTCCTTCATCGGCCTGGGTGTCGGTCTGGCGATGGCGATCGTGCTGGTCTATCTGCTGGTGGTGGTCAACTTCCAGTCGTGGATCGATGCGGCGATCATTATTGCGGCTTTGCCCGCAGCGTTGGCGGGGATTGCCTGGATGCTCTTCATCACCGGCACCACGCTGTCGGTGCCTGCATTGACGGGAGCCATCATGACCATGGGGGTCGCGACCGCCAACAGTATTCTGATCGTGTCGTTTGCACGTCAGCGCAAGGATGAAGGCGCGACGCCGCTGGCGGCAGCGCTGGAGTCCGGCGCCACGCGTATCCGTCCGGTGCTGATGACGGCGCTGGCGATGATCATCGGGATGATCCCGATGGCGCTGGGTCTGGGAGAAGGTGCGGAACAAAATGCACCGCTCGGCCGTGCCGTGATCGGCGGCTTGATCTTCGCTACCGTATCGACTTTATTTTTCGTTCCCGTCGTTTTCGCGGGCGTTCATCAACGACTGGCACGCCGCAAAGAAGCGCGTCAGGATCACGGGCATGGGCCGGTCGACAGCAATGGCAGTACGCCACCACAGCCGCCTCAGCCTCAGCAGCCGTAACAGGAGATAGGAAGCAATGTCGCAAGAACGTCATTCTCAACTCGGCATCCATCCCGTGGATCCGGATGCATCCGGCGAGCTGCTGAAACGCCAGCAGGTCGTACGCCGTACCAAGATCGTCATGGTCGTGGTGCTGGTGCTGCTCGCCGTGGGTGCCGCCCGCACCGTCATCAGCCGCGTCTACAATGCACGCGAACTGGAAGCCGGGACAGCGGAGCGCGCCAAGCAATATGTCAAGACCGCCATCGCCAAAAGCAGCGACGCCGGTCAGACGCTGTCGTTGCCCGGTACGCTGCAAGGCTTTGTACAGTCGCCGATCTCGGCGCGGGCTGCAGGTTATCTGAAACGCTGGCACAAGGACATCGGCAGCCGCGTCGAAAAGGGCGAGCTGCTGGCTGAACTTGATACGCCGGAAATCGACCAGCAATTGTCGCAGGCCATCGCTGCACGTCAGCAAGCTGCATCCAGCCTGGAACTGGCCAAGAGTACAGTCGATCGCTGGGAAGCACTGCGCAAGAAAGACGCCGTCTCGCAACAGGAACTCGACGAGCGCCGCAGCGGTTATTCGCAAGCACGTTCCAACCTTGCCGCAGCTGACGCCAACGTGGAACGCCTGCGTCAGGTGGAGGGCTTCAAACGCATCGTCGCACCGTTCGCCGGCGTGATCACACGCCGTAACGTCGACGTAGGGGATCTGATTGATCCGGGTGCCGGCGGCGGCGCAGGGCGTGCCTTGTTCACGCTGGCGCAGACCGATCCGCTGCGCGTGTACATCAATGTGCCGCAGTCCTATGCCAACCTGATCAAACAGGGGCAGAAGGTTGTCGTGACGCAATCCGAACTGCGCGGCAAGAGTTTTGAGGGCAAGGTTGTCCGCACCGCGGCATCGATCGACGTCAGCACGCGCACCATGCAGGTGGAAGTGTCGTTACCGAACGCCGATGGCGTCTTGTTACCGGGCGCCTTCGTCCAGGTGGCTTTGCCGCTGAAGCCGAGCGGTGTGCTGGTGGTCTCCACCGATACGCTGATTTTCCGCCGTGACGGCAGTCTCGTGGCGGTCGTCGACGACAAGAACCGGGTGCATCTGAAACGCGTGCAGCTCGGCCGCAACTATGGCCAGACCGTGGAAATCCTTGATGGCATTACCGGCACCGAACGTCTGATTCTCAATCCGTCCGATTCTGTGGCGGAAGGTGACGAGGTTGCCTTGGCTCCCGAAACCAAACCGGCGGCGAATCCGGCAAAGGCGGACGGTAAGCCAGCTGAACAAGGCAAGTCGTGATGAAGCTGCGCCTGCATCCGATTGCTGCGGCCTCTGTCATTGCCGTTATGCTGAGCGCCACCATGTTGGCGGGCTGCGCAGTGGGCCCTGATTACCGCAAGCCTGACGTCGACATGCCGGTCACCTGGCAACTCGATGCGCCGTGGCGTCAGGGTACGCCGAGCGACACGCACGCCAAGGGCGCGTGGTGGGAACGTTTCGGCGACGCCAAACTGAACGCCTTGCAGGAACAGGCGCTTTCCGGCAACCAGACGCTGGCGTTTGCCGCTGCGCGGCTGACGCAGGCACGCGCTACCGCCAATTCGGTTTCGGCCGGCATGTATCCGCAAGTGAGCACCGGCGTGCGCGCCTCGCGTTTGCGCATCGCCGGCAACCGGCCGCTGACCAACTACAACTCGCCCAACTTCGCCACGGTGCAGAATGATTTTGCGTTGGGGCTCAATACCAGCTACGAGGTCGATCTGTTCGGCCGCGTGCAGCGCAATGTCGAAGGTGCCCGTGCCTCCGCCGAGCAATCCGCCGCGGATCTGGAAAACACGCGCCTGCTGCTGAGTGCCGATCTGGCGACCAATTACTTCAACCTGCGTGAACTGGACGTGGAACTCGACGTGCTGTCGCGTTCCATTGAGTTGCAACGCAAGGCGCTGGAATTGGCGACCTCGCGCCATGATCTCGGCGCCACTTCCGGTCTGGATGTCGCTCAGCAACAAGCCCTGCTCGACACCACGCTGACGCAAGTGGATGTGCTGCGCAAGGCGCGCTCGCAATATGAACATGCCATCGCGACGCTGACCGGCACTCCTGCACCCAACTTCTCCTTGCCGCCTGCAATGGCGCCGATGACACCGCCTGCAGTACCGATCGGCATACCATCCGATTTGTTGGAACGCCGTCCCGATATCGCTTCTGCAGAGCGCGCCATGGCCGCTTCCAATGCGCAAATCGGCGTGGCCCGTGCAGCGTTTTTCCCAAGTGTGATGCTGGCGCCATCGTACGGCGTCGACAGCCGTAACATCGAGACCTTGTTCAATGCCCCGAGCGTGGTGTGGTCGTTGGGAGTGTCGCTGACGCAGACCCTGTTCGATGGCGGTCGTATCAGCGCCAACGTCGATTTCGCCAAGGGCGGTTATGAAGCCGCTGTCGCCAACTACCGCCGCATCGTGTTGACCGCGATGCAGGAAGTGGAAGACGGCATCACCGGTGTCTCGGCATTGGATCGCGCTTATGCGCAGGCGCAGGCTGCGATCGTCTCGGCGCGTCGTGTACTGGACATCGCCAACAGCCGTTATGAAGGTGGTGTGGCGACCTACCTCGATGTGATCACCGCGCAGCAGTCGCTGCTCAACAGCGAACGCCAGGCGGCGCAGCTGATGGGGCAGCGCATGCTGACGTCGGTGTTTCTGATCAAGGCCTTGGGTGGCGATTGGCCCGATGCGAAGCTTGCACAAAAATGAGTAGCTGTTTGCTTAAGATAAAAAATGCCGCTGCGAAGTAATTCGGAGCGGCGTTTTTTTTGGTTTTACGGCTCTTTTAGGCTCAAAAATGGGGCCTGTTCGTTTTTCAGATGAGCATCATCAATGCGCCGCCGAAGTATCCGCCACCCGTGTCGGCTTCGGTGCAAACCACACCGCCGTCGCCGCCAGCCCGAACGAGATCGCCGCCATCATGAAGATGTGATTGGTCGACAGCATGATGCTCTGCGACTGCAAGGTCTGCTCGATGCTGGCCCGCGCCTGATCCAGCGACATGCCGGCTTGCGTCAGTGAGTTGACGGCATCGCCGAACTGATCGACCAGGCCGGACAATTCGGCGTGATAGTAGATCGATTTGTTTTCCCAACTGGTGTTGACCAGTGAAGTCGCAATCGCGCCTGACATGGTCCGGCAGAAACTCATCAGACCTGCAGCCGACGCCATCTCCGATTCGTCCACGCTGGCCAGCGCCAGTCCTGTCAAGGGCACGAAGAACAGCGGCAGACCGATGCCCTGCAACAGCAGCGGCCAGCCGATCTGGAAGTTGGTCATGTCGGAGGTGTTGAAGCTGCGGAACAAGGTCACCGCACCCAGCCACATCACCCCGATAAAGACCAGTTTGCGCGGATCGACCTTGGTCGACATCTTTGCCACAAATGGCGCCGTCATCACCGCGAGGATGCCGCTCATTGCGGTGGTCTCACCCGAGTGTGTCGCCGTGTAGCCCATATAGCCTTGCAGCCAGAGCGGCGTCAGCACCGTCGCCCCGAAGAACGCGCCAAAGGCGAGACAGATGGTCGTCACGCTGGCCGAGTAGCCGCGATGGCGGAACACGCGCAGATCGACAATCGGATTGCGCTCGGTCAGCTCCCAGATCATGAAGGCGATGAAACCTGCAACGGCCACCAGCGCCAGGATGATGATTTCGTTGGAGGCGAACCAATCCTTCTCCTTGCCTTCGTCGAGCATCAGTTGCAAGGCCGCCACCCAGACGATCATCAGGATCAGGCCGATTTTGTCGATAGGCAGCTTCAGCAACGGCGACTCGTAGCGCTTGAGCATCTTCCAGCCCATGTAGCCGCACAGCAGCGCCACCGGCACGTTGATGAAGAAGATGTAAGGCCAGCTGTATTGATCGCACAGCACGCCGCCGAGGATCGGTCCGGCGATTGGTGCAATCAACGTGGTCATTGCCCACAAACCGACGGCGGCGGGCGCTTTCTCTTTGGGGAAAATGCGCAGCAACAGGGTTTGCGACAAAGGCATCAGCGGGCCGCCGGCCAGACCTTGCAGCACGCGGAAGGCGATCAGCATGCCCAGCGAATTGGCCAGGCCGCACAGCGCAGAAAATACGCCGAACAGGATCATCGATGTGATGAACACGCGCACCGTGCCGAACCGATTGGCGAGCCAGCCGGTCAGCGGGACGGTGATCGCTTCAGCCACCGCGTACGAGGTAATGACGTAGGTGCCCTGACTTGACGATGCACCAAGCGCACCGGAAATCGTCGACACCGAAACGTTGGCGATCGTGGTGTCGAGCACCGCGATGAAGTTGGCGGCCGCCAGCAGCAGACCGGCGCCGACCAGCTGCGCGCCTTCCAGCGGCTTCATGGCCGCATCGGAAAAATTGGATGACATGATTGCCGCCTGATTACAGAGTCGATGCGTTGGCGGGTTTGTTGCCGTCGCTGTTACCGTCATTCTTGCCGACAGTCAGCGCGCTGTTGGAGGTCATCGCCGAATTGCCTGCGGTATTGTTATTCGCGGCACCGCTCTTGCCGCGTGTGTCGATCGACACATCCATCGACAAGCCCACGCTCAGTGGTTGTTGTGCAAGTTCCTTGCTGTCGATGGAGATGCGCACCGGCAGACGTTGCACGACCTTGATCCAGTTACCGGTGGCGTTTTGCGCCGGGATGACCGCGAACGCAGAACCGGTACCACCGGCAACGCCGATCACGGTACCGTGATATTCCACCGCGCTGCCGTAGATGTCGGCCTTCATGGTCACCGGTTGACCCAGGCGCACTTGCGCCAGCTGGCCTTCCTTGAAGTTGGCATCAACGTGCATCAGTCCGGTCGGCACTACCGACAACAGTGCCGTGCCGGCCTGCACACGTTGACCGACTTGCACCTGGCGGCGGGCGACGACGCCATCCACGGGAGCGCGCAGTACGGTGCGTTCCAGATCCAGCTTGGCCTGATCGCGCTTGGCGCGCGCCAGTGTGACTTCCGGATTGGTATCGACGGTGGTGTTGGCGGTCAGCACGGTGCTGGCTTTTTGTGCGCCAATGGTTGCGTTGCGGTTGGCGTCAGCCTGAATACGACCGGCTTCGGCGGCTTTCAGGTTGGCTTGCATGGTCAGCACGGTGGTACGGGCGTTGGTGAGTTCTTCACCCGAAACCGAGCCGGATTTTTCCAGAGCTTCGCGACGGCGCAGATCCAGTTCGGCGCGTTGCAGATCGGCTTGTGCCGACAGCAGTTGTGCGGCTGAACGTTTTTGTTCCGCTTCGCGTGCCAGTACTTGCGCGGCCAGTCCGGTATCGTTGGCGAAGTAGCCTTGCACGCGGCGTTCCGCACGGCTCAGATCGGCTTCAGCTTGCGCCAGTGCGAGAGCCGCATCGCGTTTGTCGATGACGACCAGCACGTCACCTTGCTTGACGTATTGCGTATCGACGACTTTGACTTCCGACACGATACCGTTGACGGCAGGTGTCACTTGCGACACTTCGACGGCGGTGTAGGCGTTGTCGGTGGTGACGTAGCGTGAGCCAATGAAATACCAGTAGGTGCCGTAGCCGATGGCTGCCACGGCGATCACGCCTGCAAAAATGGTGAACAGCTTCTTGCGCTTGCCGGGTGCGTTGTCTGTGCTGGCGGCGATGGTTTGAATTGCTTGAGAATCACTGTGTGACATGACGGTTCCTTGTATCTTGTTGAATTCGATTGCTCGATGTTTAGACTTGTGTGCGGTCGCAGCAGATCAGCTGGCGTGCTGATAGCCGCCGCCCAGTGCGCGCACCATGGAGACGTCGAGTGCGAACATGCGCGAACGCAGGGTCGACAGCTCGCGCAGATTGGTCAGCAGCGCATCTTGTGCGTTGAGTACATCGAGGTAATTGGTGAGGCCGCCTTCATATCGGTTGCGTACGATGCGATAGGCTTCTTCGGCGGCGTGCGCGGCTTCTTCGGTCTTGTTCAGGCGACCGCTGAGCGCCTTCTCGCTGACGGCGACGTCGGCGACATCCTGCAAGGCTTGGGTGACGGCGCTGTCGTAATTGGCGACGGCTTCATCGTAGCTGGCGCTGGCCGAGCGGAACTGTCCGCGCAGACGGCCGCCTTCAAAAATCGGCAGCGAGATGGCCGGGCCGAAGCTGCCGATGCTCGATCCCGATTGCGTCAGCAGATTGGTACCCAGCGACTGGAAGCCGAAGTAGGCGCTCAGGTTCACATTGGGATAAAACTGTGCGCGCGCCACCTTGATCTGCTTGGCGGCCGACTCTGCACGTAGACGTGCGGCAACGATGTCGGGACGGCGTCCCAGCAATTCCGCCGGCAATTCCTTCGGCAGATTGAACGGCTTGGACATGTCGATCACCGGGCGTGTCAGTTGCAGGCCGCGATCCGGACCGGCGCCGGCCAGCGCCGCCAGCTTGTTGCGCTGGAGTGCAATCGATTCATCCAGGCTCAGCAAATCGGCTTCGGCCATGGCGCGGCGAGCGGTGACTTGTTTGACGCTGCCTTCGGTTTCAAGACCGTTGATGCGGCGTTGCTGAAACAGATTTTCGGTTTCCACGCGCACTTGCAGTGCTGCTTCGGAAGTGTCGCGTTGGCTGAACAGGCGTTCCAGTTCGGCATAGGCCGCCGCGATTGACGTCGACAGCGTGATGCGCGCCTGTGCGGCATCGGCGCGCGCGGCTTCGAGGTCGGAGGTCGCGGCGGCGAGGGCCGCGCGGTTCTTGCCCCAGAAATCGATCTCATAGCTGAAGTCGAGCGTGGCGCGTGTTTCATTGTTGTAGCCGCGCGGCACAAAGTCGGCCGGCACGCCGTTGTTATAACTCTGCTTCATGCGATCCAGCGAAGCGTTTGCGCTGACCTGCGGCAGCAAGGCGGCGCCTTGTTGCTGTGCTACACCTTCGGCTTTCAGCAGGCGCGCACGCGCCACGGCCAAGGACGGTGCGCCGTGCAGCGCTTCACCGATCAGGGTGTTGAGTTGTTTATCGCCGTAGGCTGTCCACCAGTTATCGTCGGGCCAGGCAACAGTGGTGCCGGTGAGCGATTGCGATGATTGATAGGCGTCGGCCGCCTTGGGCTCGGCGCGCGGGCCGAGGTCGGAGAACTGCGCGCAGCCGGCCAGCGTCAATGCCGCCAAGGCCAGCGCCGACAACATCAGCAGCGGTCTCAGCGGCTGCGAACGGTTTTTCTTGAAGGAAACAGATTGAACTTCCATGATGTAAATCCACTTATAATTAAACTGTACAGTTCAGTATAGTATTGACTTTTAACGAGCGTCAAGCAAAACTAGGCGAAAATACGGGGCGCAAATGTTGCAGTCGCAAAAAAAGCAACAGCCTCCGGGGAAACCAGGCGGGACGAGGTCGAGGCAGCAATGGCGATCACGGCCCAGCCACACAGACAAAGATTTACATGCGTAAGAAAAGTGAAGAACGGCGCCAGGCCATCATCGATGTCGCGGCGGAATTATTTAACGAAATAGGATTCGATCGAACCTCGATGGCCGAGATTTCCGCGCGCCTGGGTGGATCGAAGGCGACGCTGTACAACTATTTCTCATCGAAGGAAGAAATCTTTCTTGCCGTCATGAAGCAGCAGGCCGGCATGCAGTTTGAGTCGCTCTTCGCCATCCTCGCAGAAGACAGCAAGGATCCGGAACAAGTACGCGCGACGTTGAAATTATTTGCCAATAAGTATTTGCATCTGGTGCTGTCACCCGAAGTGATCGCCGTGCGACGCTTGCTGTATTACAACGCCGAGCGCTCCGAGCTGGGATGTTTATATTACGAAAACGGCCCACGGCGCGGTTGGCTGGCCATCGCTGACTTCATGAAACGCGCGATGGAAAAAGGCATCTTCCGGGAAGCTGACTCCTGGCTTGCAGGAATACAGTTCCGCGTACTGATTGAGGCGGAATGGGCAGAGGGGCGCATCCTTAACGTGATCACTTCGTTGCCGCCCGCCAAGGTGAAAGAGTCGGTGGAGCGCGCGCTCGATGCGTTCTATCGCATCTATGCTGCAGAACGCAGTTGAGTACATCTCCGCGCTGTGATGGCAAGATGATGATCCGCGCAAGGATCAGGATAAGCGCCAAGACAAGCGTCAGCATTTCGTCAGCCATCGCTGGCAACATCAGCAATACCCCCGGACGTCAATACCGATATCCCGTCATATTCACATCACAATGCCGTGTAAAAATGCACGGCAGCCCTCTCTTCTGAACGTTCTCGCGGCCCCGGCGGGGCGGCGTTTCAGAACATCCCTATAGGTACAAATGGGTAGTAAACAACCTCTTTCTTGCATGATCAAGAAAGAGGGGAGGTGCGTACCATTCATGGGATGCTGGCGCTGAGTGTATCGCCGCTTTCAAAAAAGCCAACAAAACAGCAATTTATATATCTCCACCTGAGGCAATCATCATGACCTGGTTTTATAACCTGAACATCGCCAAAAAACTGATTCTTTCCTTCCTTGCTGTTGTTGTGCTGACGGCGTCGCTCGGCATTTTTTCCATCGTCGAACTGGTCAAGGTCAATCAGGCATCCACCGATATTGCCACGAACTGGATGCCAAGCATTAAGCTGGGTTTGCAGCTGCAGACATCGATGGCGCGTTTCCGCATTTCTGAACTGCAGCACATCGTATCAACAGATGATAAAGACTACGACGACGCCGAAAAGGCAATGAAGACGCGCATGGAAATCATCAACAAGGATCTCAAGACTTACGAAGATCTGATCTCGGAACCGGAAGAGCGCGTGTTGTATCCACAATTTCAGCAGACGATGACGAAGTATCTGGCCGAGAACAAAAAAATCATGGCGCTGTCGCGTGCCAATCAGAAAGAAGAGGCACGCGCGCAATACAAGGGCGAATCGAACAAACTGTTCCGCCAGGCTGTCGACCAGCTAGGTGGTCTCGTCAAGATCAACGATGACGGCGCGACGCGTTCCAACAACGACGCCGACAAGGTGTTCAATATGGCACGCGGCTGGATTCTCGGCCTGTTGATCGCCATCGTGGTGATCGCCATGTCCTTGGCGGTCTGGGTTGCACGAATCGTTTCCTTGCCGCTCAATAAGGCTGTCGACGTTGCACAACGTGTGGCAGGCGGCGATCTCGGTGGCGATATTCGCTCTGAAAGCAGCGACGAAACCGGACGCCTGATGCTGGCGCTCAAAGCCATGAACGACAGCCTGCAGAAGATTGTTGGCGAAGTGCGTATCGGCACCGACACCATTGCGACCGCATCGACCCAGATCGCCAGCGGCAATCTCGATTTGTCTTCACGTACCGAACAGCAAGCCGGCTCGCTCGAAGAAACCGCCTCGGCGATGGAAGAGCTCACCTCGACCGTGAAACAGAATGCCGACAATGCGCGTCAGGCCAACCAGCTCGCTGTGTCGGCATCGGAAGTTGCACAGCAAGGCGGCGCCGTGGTGGGGCAGGTGGTCGATACAATGGGATCAATCAACGACTCCTCGCGCAAGATTGTGGACATCATCAGTGTCATCGATGGCATCGCCTTTCAAACCAATATTCTTGCGCTGAATGCAGCCGTTGAAGCGGCACGCGCCGGCGAACAAGGACGCGGCTTTGCGGTGGTGGCGTCGGAAGTGCGTAGTCTGGCGCAACGCTCCTCCGCTGCAGCGAAAGAGATCAAGGCGCTGATCGATGACTCGGTCTCGAAGGTCGATGTCGGCAGCAAGCTGGTGCAGCAGGCTGGTGAAACCATGCAAGAGGTTGTCGCCAGCGTGCGTCGCGTGACCGACATCGTCGGCGAAATCAGCGCAGCCAGCACAGAGCAAAGCACCGGCATCGAAGAAGTCAATCGCGCCATTACGCAAATGGATGAGACCACGCAGCAAAACGCCGCACTGGTGGAAGAGGCGGCCGCGGCGGCACAATCCCTCCAGGAGCAAGCCAGCAAGTTGACGCAGGTCGTCAGCGTGTTCAAGCTGCCCCGCCGTTAGAAGTCTGAGCAGAGGAGCGCCGGTCCGCCGGATCTCCCGAAAAGAAGCCCGTGATGCAGAGACTGCTTGCGGGCTTTTTTGTTGCCGCAGTCAGTCAGACCGCGATCAGAGAGAGGGGAGTACTCGTTCTTTCTCTTTTCGACTTTGCGCAAAATGCGAGCAATAGGAATATCACATAGGTCGCGCCTGAGCCTGAAAATTAATAGTGCGACAACAAAGGGCTGGCAATCATCCGGCAATGCATTGCAGTAATGGAAACACCCTTGCCAATATGCGAGCTGGAAAATGTAAATGAGGGGTTTCCACTGCTGAATATCATTGCTTATTGGAAATTGTTTGTGAGACTATGCGAGGTTGAATGAGAAGTTGTTAGAAACTAACCGAGTTTCAGCCAGCGAACACCGGTGCATTAATCGGCGCGCAAGCAGCGCGCTGCGGTGGCATGCAAGCCATGACGGGGCCACCCCTCCCGTTTACCGGAAGCGCGATGCGACTCAAGCGATGTGAACGGTAGTCCGTAGATGCGCAACGCCTGTGCCCAAACTCACCAAGAAAAATACAATGTTCCAGTGGCTACTGCTTAAAGAAAATGCGCTCAGCGCAGCGGAAAACACAGTCTGGAAAGAGAGCGCTCTGCGCATCATTCTGATGTCGGGCCTGCTGCTCGAGTTTGGTATCGGCCTGCTCAGCGCCATGGATGCCGTCAAGGTCGGCGCCTACTACATCATCGTCATCGTGACTGGCTTTTTCATCGCCTTGTCGATGGCGGTGTTCGCTTCTCTGCGGCGGCCGGTGATCGGCAGCGCGATGCTGATTGCGACCATTTATGCTGCAGCATTTTGTATCGTCTACTTCATCAGAGATACCGAAATCGCCAAGCTGGGTATCATGTTTGTCTATACCGCGCCGTTGATTGCACGTATCTTTTTCGGCTCGCGCCTGGCGCTGGTGCTGATGGCGGTCAACGTGTTTCCCTTCATGCTGTTGATTCGCAACGAGCCCTTGCCCAGCTATCCGGGTCTGGAGACACCGCTGGCCAACGCCCATGCCTACATCCAGGCGTTGCTGTTCTTGTTCTTCAATATCTGCGTGCCGCTGGGCGTGTTTCGTCTTCTGCATGCGCTGGATGCGGCGATCAGACGTCATCGCACAGCGAGCATGGAACTGGAGAGCAGCCACGCGCAATATCAGGAAATCTTTGAGAACGCCGGCGGCGCGATCCTGTTGTGCGATGCTCACGCACGTATCCTGAAAGCGAACTCGCTGGCCGACGCCATTATTGGCCGCCAGGACAAGAAAAATGCCAGTCTGTTTGCGCTCTTGGCGCACAAGTGCAAAGACAAGGAAGAGAAAACCGCCGACATTCTGTCGCTCAAACCGGGGCAGGAGTTTGAGACCCGCGACGGCAGATTGATCTCGATAGAAACCATCTCGCCCACCTCCAAAAATCATTACATCGTCCTGTTGCGCGACATTTCGCAGATGCGCCGTATCCAGGAGGCGCTCAATCGCAGCAAGGAGCGTGAGTCTTTTCTCAGCAGCCACGATCAGCTGACGCAACTGCCCAATCGCGACTCCATGCTGCAGCAACTTGCCGCTGCGATGAGCGCCATGCCGCCGCGTCGCCAGCTCGCGCTGATCATCATTCGTCTCGACAGCATCAAATATGTCAACGACGCGCACGGCAGTACTGCCGGCGACGACTTGATTGTGGCCTTTGCGCAGAGGCTCAAACATTTGCTGCCGGACGACAGTCTGTGCGGACGCCTGCGCAGCGTCGTGTTTGGCTTCACGATCGAAAGTAGTCATGGTAGCCGCGATGCCATCCCTCAGATCGAACATATCCGGCGTAGTCTGCCCGAAGAACTCATCATCAATGGTGAGCGCCATCCGGTACAGATATCCATGGCGGTAGCGTTTTCTCGTCCCGGTGAAACCGACGGCGAGGGTTTGCTACAGCGGGGAAAGATCGCGCTCGATACTGCCCGCCGTTCCGGCAACCAGAGCGTTGCCGTGTTCGACGACGAAGCTGCTACGCAAGTCCGGCGCCGTCTCAATATCGAACAGGCCATCCTCATGGCGCTGCCCGAAAACGAAATGCGTCTGGTCTATCAGCCCAAGGTAACGCAGGATGGTGAAATCGTCGGATTGGAAGCGCTGATACGCTGGCGCTCGCCAACGCTGGGAGATGTCTCTCCCGCCGAATTTATCCCCGTGGCGGAAAGCAGCGGGGCGATTCACTTCATCACCGCCTTTGTGGTCGACAGTGTCTGCACGTACATCCGCCAGACGCTGGACGCGGGCGGGCGCTGTCTGCCGATTGCCATCAACCTGTCGGCCATCGATATCGTGCGGGCCGATCTGCTCGATTTGGTCAATGCCTCTTGTCAGAAACATCGCATCAGTTCCGACTATCTGGAGTTTGAGATTACCGAGACCGGCCTGGTCGGGAACGAGAATCTGGCGATCAGCCATCTGGAGGCGCTCAACGCCAAAGGTTACGGCATTACCATCGACGATTTTGGGACCGGTTACTCTTCTTTGCAGAAGCTAAGTCGCTTTCCCACGAAAAGTATTAAGATAGACCAGTCTTTTGTGGCGCAAATCGGGATTAGCGAGAAGAGCGAGCTGATTATCCGCGCGGTGGTGTCGCTGGCAAAAATCCTCTCCTGCACGACGGTTGCCGAAGGGGTCGAAACGCTGGTGCAGGAGAAATTTCTCAAAGCCATCGGATGCCAGTTCTTTCAGGGGTTCTACTACTATCCGCCCATGGAGTTTCAGCAAGTCAATCAATTGCTGAAGGGACGCTGAAGCACGACGGTGTCATTGCCATGCATCTTGATGCTCGGATGTGATTCCGGATCGGCGCCGCAAAGACAACAACGTTAAGCGGCTGTCCGCACCATCCCGGTACCATCAGAGAGAGACACACGACATGAGCAAGAACAAGAATGCGACCACGCCCGTCTATCGCGGCGTTTTCCCCGTAGCGCCGACCATTTTCGACGATCATGGCGATATCGACCTTGAAGGGCAGCGTCGCTGTATCGACTTCATGATTGATGCCGGCTCCGACGGCATCTGTATCCTGGCTAATTTCTCCGAACAGTTCGCACTTACCGACGACGAGCGTAGTTCGCTCATCAGCACGGTGCTTGATCACGTCGCCGGACGCGTGCCGGTGATCGTGACAACGACGCATTTCAGCTCACGTATCTGCGCTCAGCGCAGCCGCATGGCGCAAGACGCCGGCGCAGCGATGGTCATGATCATGCCGCCGTATCACGGCGCGACGATTCGCATTGGCGAGACCGGCATTTACGATTTCTTCAACACTGTGTCGGATGCGATCAGCATTCCCATCATGATCCAGGATGCTCCTGTCAGCGGCACTACGCTGTCACCGTCGCTGCTGGTGCGCATGGCCAAGGACATCGCCAATGTTTCCTACTTCAAGATCGAAGTACCGCAAGCGGCCAACAAACTGCGCGAAATCATTGCGCTCGGCGGCGAAGCGATTGTCGGTCCTTGGGATGGTGAAGAAGCCATCACGCTGATGGCCGATCTGGATGCCGGTGCGACCGGTGCAATGACCGGTGGCGGTTATCCGGATGGTATTCGCCGTATTCTCGATGCTTACTTTGCCGGTGATACCGAACTGGCGGCGCAGCATTATCAGCAATGGCTGCCGCTGATCAACTATGAAAACCGTCAGGGCGGTCTTGCATCGTGCAAGGCCCTGATGAAAGAAGGCGGCATCATCAAGTCGGATGCGGTGCGTCACCCACTGCCGGCGATGCATCCGGCAACACGCGAAGGCCTGATCAAGATCGCACGCCGTCTTGATCCTCTGGTGCTGCGCTGGGGCAAATAAGACCTTGAATAAGCAACTGTCTATTGAGCTTCTTATTGAGCTGCTTACTTAGCTTAACAAGCAATAATCCGGTCATCCCAATTGCGGGATGACCTCGCGGCCGATTTCATCCATCACTTCTCTGCGCGGCCTGCCCTGGCGCGCCAGATTCAACAGCACGTGGCCGACGCCATAGCCGTGCAATCTCTGCAGATAATCCAGCAAGGCATAGCGGCCGCTGCGCATGCCCAGGGTGATTGGCTCGGACGGCGCGTCCGGATCGTCCAGCAAATCCAGATTCAAGGACTGAATAAAGGGTTTGGCGGCGCCACCCGCGCGTTGCGCCAGCGCCTGTTGCCATAAGCCGATGCGACCTTGCTGGCGTTGTTCTTCGCGATGGTAGGATGCCCAGCCGTCGGCGTTGGCAGCGATCCACTGCAATGACTGGCGAGCCGAGCCGACAGCCAGCATGGCAATACGTTGGGCGGCTCGCGGCAAGACTGCATGGCCGCCGGTAGCGTTCATCAATACCTGCTTCGCTGCGTCATCCGGCGCATCGTCGAGCGCAGCGCGCACGACCTCCCAATGAGCGCGAAAGCGTTCTCCGCCCTGTTCCGCCGTCATGCCGAATGCGGCAAATTCTTCTTCGCGGTCACCCGATCCGACACCGAGCAAAAAGCGGCCTCCGGACAGGCGATCAAGCGTCAGCGCACTCTTCGCCAGCAGCAAGGGATGGCGTAACGGCAGTACCGCCGCTGCTGTGCCGACTGCGATCGTATTGGTTGCCGCGGCGAGCATGCCCAGCCAGAGAAAAGGATCGTCCAGCGCACTGACTTCACCTGCCTGAGGAATCATCAGCGGTACGTCACGCGTCCACAGCGCGGAAAAGCCGCACGCCTCGGCATGCTGCGCCAGCGCCTTTTCCGTGGCCGGGTCTGCCAGTACGCCGGCGGGTGGCGTCAGAGGCGTCATCAGGCCGAGCGTCAGGCGGCCCTCGGGAAACACCAGCGAATAAGCTTTATTGAGCATGTGCACAACCATGTCGAAGATCATGAAGTGCGTTCATTGTCGCCGATTATGTGGATTGTGTCGGTTGTACTCTCCAAGTTGGATTCGGGCCGGCGAGTCGAACAAATCTCAGCAAGCCGGCAAAGCCAGCGCCTGCAAAATTTCTCCGGTTTTTGAATCCTGGACGAAGGCGGCAACACCGAGATTGCTCACGTCGGCATGTTTGCCGTCGCGCCCGACGGGCAGCTTGAAGATGTCCGCGATGGCGGTTTTGCCATCCAGATAAATCGGACCTTTCCATTGGCGCACGACATAATCATGCTGCAAGGTGGCACCGTTATTTTCGCCTGCCGAGACCTTGTTGCTCAGGCGATTTTCGTACACGGCCACGTACGCTTGCGGTGCGGCAGATCCTGTTTTGTGTCCGTCGATTGCAGAGAACTCCGCCTCGATCTTGATGCGGTTGTCGGTAGCAGGTGTCCATGTGAGATGGATATTGGCGGCAGCCGGTTTGGCGTTGATGGCCTTCATCGCCGAGCGGAATTCTTCTTCGCTGCGCCAGTTGCGGAATTCCCGGCCATTCACGAATAGTTCAGGCGTGTACGAAAAACGGGTGGTGCCAAGCCGCGTCAATTGTTCTTGCCGCTCTGTGAAGATGTGCTGCGAAAATACATCTCGCCAGCCAAGGCTGTCCCAATAGTCCACATGCAATGCAAGCGGCACGATATCGCGATCGGTGGTGTTGCGCGTATCGATCCGGCGCAGCCAGCGATCGGCCGGGGGACAGCTGTTGCAACCTTCGGAGGTGTACAGCTCCACCAACGCGAGGCGATGCGCGGGACTCTGCTTTTCACATTGGGCAGCAGAAGCAGCAGAAGCAGCAGAGGAGGTGAGCAGCGCCGTCATCGCATGAAAGGCGGCGAGCAAATAGGTTGAGGTTTTCATATTTCATAATCCGTTGTCTGCACCTTCAGTAGTCGCTGGGCATCGTCGATTCATTACATCGATCATGACAAAGCGATGACCCGGCCACGCAATTGCTGTCATTCAGCAAAGAGAATCGGCATTGCTCATCCAGCAGGATGTAAAGACCGCTCCGCGCAAACGCAGCATGCGTCCCCATATCAGCTTGTTGAATACCTGATATGCGTTAATTAAATCACTGCAAGTCCTTCCTTTTTATTTCTTTACGGCTATATTTCCCTCACAAAGAAAAAATTTTGCAGTGCGTCATTTTTGTTATTTTCATAGACGCACACCGAGTTAAAACACAACGGGAAATCTGAGAGGCTCACATGACCAATCAGTATAGGGCGGGAAAAAAAGCATTGGTGATCGGTGGCGGTGCGCCGAACTCCACATTGATTGCCGGCGCATTGACGGCATTTCTGGATGAAGGTGTCGAATTCGATGTCATCTCCGCTTCGGGGGCGGGCGTGCTGATGGGCTTGTTGTATCAGGCTCCTCTGGAATGTTCGCCGCGCGAAGCGTTGATGCGCTGGGCCGAGTCCGGTGTGGCCGACAGTATCTACAAGATGTTCCCTGTCAACTACAAGATCTTCAAGAAGCCGGGACAGGAGGCACGCAGCTTCCGCGACAACGTGCCGTCGCAGATGCCTCCCATGCCTGGTATGCCCAATATGCCGACCATGCCGACCATGCCGACCATGCCCAGCATGGCATCGATGCCCGGCATGCCGAACATGTCCGCCATGGCGGCCGGTTATCCTTTCCTTGACGTCTTCACACAGCGTTTCGCCGAAGCCTCCGGCGCATGGAACGACTGGATGCATCTGATGCTGTCGGCCATGTCGCCGTCGGATCTGTCGTCCAAGAGCCTCGGCCTGTGTGCGCATCATCCTTTCCTGGAGCAGTCGATCGACTTCGACGCCATCGCGCGCATGAAGCCGGACTTCTACATCAACGCCTACAACATGAGCAAGGGCGAGATGCAGATCTGGGACAAGAAAGAGATTGCGCCTATCCACGTGCGCGCCGCCTTGTCGTTCCCCTTCTTGTATCCGCCGACGGAAATCGACGGTGACGATTACATCGAAGGCGCAGCACTCGACACGCTCAACTTCGATCCTCTGTTGTCCACCTCCGGCAAGCATGCCGACGTCGAAACGCTGGTCGTTCTCGACATCCTCGGTGAAGACCGTCTGATCCGCAAACCACGCAATCTGTACGACGCCTGGGTGCGCTCCATCATCACGCCATTGGTAAAGATTTCGAAATCCGAAATGCGTTTGTTCGAGTTGGAACATAACACGCATCCTGAAACCGGCGAGCCCTTGCGTCGTCTGCTGAAGGTCGATCTGATGAGCGGCATTCCGGACGAGCACTGGCCGGAAGTATTGGACTGGTCGTCGTCGAACATGCAGTTGCTCTTTGATGTCGGCTATCGTGCCGGACAGAAGTTCTGTCGTGAGCATGGCGAGTCTTTGCAGGATGCTTTCGAGGGTACTTCCATCGCAGCATGAACACTCGCTGCACCGTGCACCCTGAACACTTTCATCTCTGATTTACCTGCATACCTGATTCATCAGGCCGTAACACAGCGCCGCTAACATGCTTGTCCCGCGAGTTGAGGGGGAGGATGCCGGCGGCGCGGCAGTTTCTGCCAACACATTTGCCAGCCTGCAACTTCGCTGTTCGTACCGGAAGATTGACGCAAAGACGTACAGGAAGAAACAACGCCAGCCCCGGGGCCAACGTAGCTTCGGATCCCATCCACTTTATAGAAAAACGACACGACCATGACAATCACCAAACGCCTTCTTCTCACCTTGTCGGTGGCCCTGCTGGCTCTCCTCTTCGTCGGCATCGACGGCCTCGTGCAGCTGCAGCGCGCACAGGTGCGTTTCGATACCGTGCAAAACCGTATCATTCCCAGCATCAGCGGCTTGAACGCCGCCAAAGGCTTTCTCGCGGACACCCGCCTGGCCGGCTACCGCTTGTCGGTGTTTTCCAACCTGAGCGACAAGACGGCGCTGGACAAAGCCGTGGCCGACGCCAACAAGGCGTTTGACGATGTGGTCGCCAAGTACGCGAAAGACCAGATCTACGATGAAACCGACAGCAAGATGCTCGAAGCCGACAAGGCCAACATGGAAGCCTATCGTAAAGCGCTGATTCCATTCTTCGCTGCAGCGCATGCAGGCGACATGGACGGTGTGCGCGCTACATTGATGGCCGGCACTCCATTGGCGGTTTCGGCTGCAGGCGTCAAGAAAGGCATCGACGACCACATCGCCTACAACAGCAAACTGGTCGATGACGTGCGCGCGGAAAGCGTTGCCGCTTACGAGTTCGCATTCAAGAGCATGGTTGCCGTCATCGTCGTGGCGATTCTGTTCACCGGCACACTGGCGCTGACCTTGTATCGCAATATCAGCGGCAGCCTGCGTAACATCAAGAACACCTTTGAAGAAATCAGCGCCTCGCTGGATTTGTCCAAGCCGATGCACGTCGAGCGCATGGATGAAATCGGCCATGCCGCCACTGCCTTTAACAAATTGCGCGTACGTATCGTCGACGTGATCGGCACCGTTCGCACCTCGACGGATTCGGTCAGCGTCGCCGCCAAGCAGATCGCCGTCGGCAACACCGACTTGTCGTCGCGCACCGAACAGCAAGCCGCTTCGCTGGAAGAAACCGCATCGAGCCTTGAACAGTTGACATCGGTCGTCAAGCAAAACACCGAGAACGCCAAGCAAGCCAATCAGCTCGCGCTGTCGGCATCGAACATCGCTTCGCAAGGAGGCGACGTGGTGCGTCAGGTGGTCGATACCATGAACTCGATCAATGACTCGTCCCGCAAGATCGTCGACATCATCAGCGTGATTGACGGCATCGCCTTCCAGACCAACATTCTGGCGCTGAACGCCGCCGTGGAAGCGGCGCGTGCCGGCGAACAAGGCCGCGGCTTTGCGGTGGTGGCGTCTGAAGTGCGCAGCCTGGCGCAGCGTTCGGCAGCAGCGGCCAAAGAAATCAAGACTCTGATCGACGACTCCGTCGACAAGGTCGGTTCGGGCAGCAAGCTGGTGCAGCAAGCGGGTACGACCATGAGCGACATCGTCAACAGTGTGCAAAAAGTCACTGACATCGTCGGCGAGATCGCCAGCGCCAGCGAAGAACAAAGCAGCGGCATCAGCCAGGTCAATCAGGCTGTTTCGCAAATGGACGACGTCACGCAGCAAAACGCCGCACTGGTGGAAGAAGCTGCCGCCGCCGCGCAGGCATTGCAAGATCAGGCCGAGACGCTGGAACAGGTGGTCAGTGTATTCAAGCTCGATGCCGCACGCATCGTGACGACTGCAGCGGCGTTGTCATCCAAGCGCGCCATCGATATCACACCGTCGACAGCACGCCTGAGTTCATCGGAACTGCATCGCATCGAACATGAGATTGACGCCTGATGTTGCTGATGTTGCAGCTGAACGATTAAGCTTGTGCGGTAGTAGCGCGCAATGAATAAAAAGACCGCACGCTTGCACGTGCGGTCTTTTTGTTTGACTTGCCGGATTACAGATTCTGAGTGACGAAACGTCCGCGCCGGCTGAGATGTTTTCCTGCAGCCATGAATTCGCCATCGCCGGTGTAGTGAACCGTCTGCGGATGTTTCGGGCTCGCAGCCGCATGCGCCTTGACCACTTCAAAGATGAAATAGTTATAGGTATCGATCAGGCAGTCGTCGTAGAGTTTGCATTCGAGATTGACAAAGCAATCATCAATCAACGGCGCCCTAACCTTGCTCGCTGCGCTGGTCGTCAGACCGAAGCGGCTGAACTTGTCGACTTCGGCGCCGGAGCAATTGCCGATATCGACCACGGTGTCGATCATCTCGACCGTGGGGATATTGATGACGCATTCGCGGCTGCTGCGGATCAGTTCAAAACTGTGATTGCCGGAGGCGATGATACAGCCGACCAGCGACGGTGTGAATTCCATCACCGTGTGCCAGCCCAGTGTCATGACATCGGTTTCATCCTGCCAGCGCGATGTCACCAATACGATCGGCCCCGGTTCCAGATAGTGACGTATGTTGGCGACGGGATAGTCGAGTTTCTTGCTCATAGCGAATCACCATTGCGCACGATGACGCGTGTTGAAGGTGATCCATTTTATGTCCGCCGCCGACAAGATTTCTGTAGGACAAAATCTCATTTCAACGCTGTTTGGGCAGGTAAATGTGCATTCCGTTATCCATCGGATAAGTAAGTTGTTATCCGATTATGCCAATCCGGCAATGCCGGCGGGGTCAGCGTCATGGATGATGGGTTTGTCACGCGCGTGCGGTGCGACCATGGCGTAAAGGAAACGGCCGGGTGGCGGCAGATTGCTCTGCTCACCGTCCCGGCCGTGGTGTCGCTCATTAGTTGCTAGTTGCTAGTTGCTCGCTAGTCGTTCGCTAAGCTGCTGCGATCAGAGATTAACGGGTGTAATAGACGTCGCGGTATTCGCGGCGATATTCACGATAGACCGGACGTTCGCGATATTCCCGTTCCACATACACAGGTGCCGGACGCACATAGACCGGAGCAGGCTGATAATAGACTTGCTGCGGCGCCTGGTAATACACAGGCTGCGGCGCAGGCTGGTACACCTGTTGTGGAGGCGCATAGCTTGGGCCGGAATTGGCGTTGGCGATCACCGTACCGATCGCAACTGCGCCGATGATGCCGGCGGCAATGGCTAGACCGTTGTTGCCGCCGCGGTCATGTGCGGAGGCGGAAGTCGATACCGACGCTGCCAGTACTGCAGTGATCAGCAGGGCGGGGAGTATTTTTTTGGTGATCATGATGATGTCCTTTCAGGTGAGGCGCATCTGATTTGTCGCCACGATTCAAATATAGGGCATTTCGGCTGCCGTGAAAGGCTTGGCATTACTTGCTTACAATTCTTACCAAGTTGGTGATTTCGGTTGTTTTCCCCGTTAACCTGCCCGCCGGCGGCCTTCATATTAAAATGCACGACCGGCTTTCCTGCAGGAAAGCTCAACCTCTCTCCCTATCCGATGAATTACACCCCCGGCCGCATGATGGCCTATGTCTGTCTGGCGCTGAGCATGTCCATGGTCGGCGCTTACGTTGCGCTCACCAAGCCGTTGGCGGCGGCACTGCCGGTGTTCCTGCTGGCGTGGCTGCGTTTCGGCATCGGCGCCGTCGCCATGATCCGCTGGCTGAAGAAACCCGGCAGCGAAGCGCCGCTCACGCCACGTACGCGCCTGCTGGTGTTTTTGGAATCCTTCCTCGGCAATTTTCTCTTCACGATCTGCATGATCAGCGGTGTCAGCATGACGAGCGCGGTTTCGGCCGGCGTCATCATGTCGGTGATCCCCGCGGTGGTCGCCTTGATGAGTTGGATCTTCCTGCGTGAACGCATCGGCTTGCGCGTCTGGCTGGCGGTTGCCTGTGGAGCGCTTGGCATCGGTTTGCTGTCGCTGGCGAAGAGTCCGCATGCGCCGGGACTCGACAGCGCCGGTGATGTAGAAGCGCATCAGGCCTGGCTCGGCAATCTGCTGGTGTTCGCCGCCGTGCTGTGCGAAGCCTCGTACGCCGTCATCGGCAAGAGGCTTACTGCCGTCCTCAGCCCCAAGCGCATCAGCTCGATCATCAACTTGTGGGGCCTGATCCTGATGACGCCGATGGGGTTTTACACGGCGCTGCACTTCAATTTCGGCGGCGTGCACAAAGGCATTTGGCTGCTATTGCTGTTCTATGCATTGGCCGCAAGCGTCTGGAGCGTCTGGCTGTGGATGACCGGTCTTAAATCGATCCCCGCTTCGCGTGCCGGTGTATTCACTGTGATGCTGCCCGTCAGCACGGCACTGGTCGGTGTGTTGGCGCTCGGTGAACAACTGACCATGATCCAACTCGCCGCCTTTGCGGTTGCGCTGATCGGGATGTTGCTGGTGACAGTGCCGGGAAAGTCCTCGGTGGATACGTCGGGCGCGGCACACTGAGTCCGTCATGGCGCGCCGCTATCACTACTCCGTCTATGTCATCGAACTGTCGACGGACGTGCTCTACGAGGCGCGCTTTCGCAAAGCCAATCCCGACTACGTCACGGGCAAGCCCTGCGTCTATGTCGGCATGACCGGGCTGAACGTCGATCAGCGTTTCGACAAGCACAAGGCCGGCATCCAGTCCAACCGCTTCGTGCGCGAATACGGCCTGCATCTCCTGCCCAAGCTGTACGAAATGTACAACCCCATGCCTTACGACGGCGCACGCGATATGGAAGTCGAGCTGGCGATCGGCCTGCGTGAGGCAGGTTACGGCGTGTGGCAGGCTTGAACTGAGTTCCCGCGATTGTTCGCTATACTCGATGCCATGAAAAAACTGCTTATTTCGTTTTCCGTGCTTGCCGGCTCCATGCTGATACCGCATGCCGCATTTGCCGCCGCGCCGGAAAAGACGCTCTGCACTGCCGGTGAGACGCCGCTGTTCCAATGCACGATCAAGGGCAAGCAAGTGTCCTTGTGCTCATCCGGTGGCAGCAAGGATGACGCAGGCAAGCTGCAATACCGCTTCGGTACTCCGCAAAAAATCGAGCTCAGCTATCCCGACACGCCGCAACCGGCGAACGGCAAATTCTTCAAAAGCGAGACCGGGTATTCCGGCGGTGGCGAAGAGCGCGTTCGCTTCAAGAACGGGGACTACGATTATTTCTTGTTCGAGCGCACGGTGCGTACCGGTTTCGGCAACGGTCCCAACAATCCCGAGTTCAGTGCCGGTGTCATCACGCGGCATGGCAAGAGCGTGACCACACGTCTTTGCTCACAGGATGGTGCAATGAAACCGGCCTCGCGCACCCTGCCGGAAGAAGAATTCGAGTATCTGCCTGACTGACCTGTAGTCATCTGATTATTAAGTTAAATAAAATAATAGACTTAGTTGTGATGAATTATATGGATTTGCGTGGGACGTACAATTCTTCCATGCTCCATGTTCGCATTGCCAATCGTCGCGGCGGGCAAGCGGCAAGAGACGACCTCAAAGGATACGACTATGTTCGCAGGATTCACGCGTCACGTCGCCGACGTCAACGGCACAACGATCAACTATGTTCGCGGTGGTTCCGGCCCTGCCTTGCTGCTGTTGCATGGTCATCCGCAGACCCACGTCATCTGGCACAAGGTGGCGCAGCAACTGGCTGAACGCTACACCGTGATCGCCGCCGATTTGCGTGGCTACGGCGACAGCGGAAAGCCTGTCGGATTGCCCGACCACAGCAACTATGCCAAACGCGTCATGGGGCAGGATCAGATCGACCTGATGGCTTCGCTCGGTTTTTCGCAATTCCTATTGATGGGACATGACCGCGGCGGCCGTGTCGCCTACCGCATGGCGCTCGATCATCCCGACGCGATTCGCAAACTGGCGGTGCTCGATATTGCACCGACGCTGGCGATGTACGAACAGACCAGCAGGGAGTTCGCCACCGCCTATTACCATTGGTTCTTCCTGATCCGTCCGGCACCGTTTCCCGAGACGCTGCTCAGCGCGCATCCCGAAGACTATCTGAAGCACACCATCGGCGGTCGCAGCGCCGGCCTGAAACCCTTCACGCCGGAAGCGTATGCGCAATACCTGCGTTGCCTGAGCGACCCGGCGACCATCCACGGCATCTGCGAAGACTACCGCGCCAGCGCCGGCATCGATCTGGAGCATGAGCGCCATGATCTCGATACCGGCAACAAGATCCGTTGCGAGATGCTGGCCTTGTGGGGCAAACAGGGCGTGATTGAAAAATGTTTCGAGCCGCTCAAGGAATGGGCGCGATTCTCCGACAAGCTCGACGGCGGGGCGCTCGATTGCGGCCACTATATTCCCGAGGAAGCACCGGAGGCGTTGCTGGAGAAGGTACTGCCTTTCTTCGACAGGTAGAAACATCACGCCGCCGCGATATCAATTCAGCAACATCCGCTGATGATATTGAAATCCCCGGTTTTTATCCTTCATTTCCTCTATATGGCTCCCCTTGCCGGAGTGATATAACTATCCCTGTCGCGCACCTATAACTGAGCCATAACGCAGCTATAACTTCGGTTATAGCGCAGCCATAAATAAACCGGCGCGATGCAGACAAGAACAGGGACAGGGATATATGGAGAAGACAGGCAAGTGCAGCGCCGTGCTGCTGGCCGTGGCAGCGCTGCTGGTATCGCCGGCGGCAATGGCCGAGAAGATAGTCTCCATCGGATTTGCCGGGCCGCTCAGCGGTCTGAGCAGCGCCAGCGGGACCAGCATGCTCAATGCCGCCAAGATGGCGGTCGACGACGTCAACAGCGCGGATCTGCGCCTCAACGGAGAAAAGCTCACTTTCAAGTTGGTGGCGCAGGATGACAAATCCAATCCGCGCATCGCCGAAATCGCCGCCAAGTATTTCGTCAAGAGCGGTGTGGTTGGTGTGGTGGGAATCTTCAACAGTGCGGTAGCGGTCAGCTCATCGGAGATTTATCAAAAAGCCGGTATTCCGCATTTTGCTGTGTCCGGCACGCGGCGTTTTACCCAGCAGGGTCATGACACGGCATTTCGCTTCGCTGCCTATGACGAGCAGCGCGCCCACGTGCTTGCCGCCTATGCAGCGCAAGAGTTGCACAAGACCCGCATCGCCATCGTCCATGACGACAGCGTTTTCGGTCGCGACTACAAGGAAAAATTCGAAAGCGCCTTCACCAAGATGGGCGGCAAGATTGTCAGCGTCAATGCCGTCAGCGCGACCACCTATGACTTCAACGACATCCTCAAGTCGATACGCACCGGCAAGGCTGATGCCATTTTCTTTGGTGGTCTTGGATCGCAAAGCGCCATGTTTGCGCAAAACATGTATCGTCTCGGCAGCGACATCACGCTGATCACCGCCGCGTCGGTGGTCGGGCCGATGTTCCTGCAGACAGCCGGACCCGGTGCGGAAGGAACGGTCTCCATCATGCCTGGCTCTCATCAGCGCAAGAGCAAGCAGATGGAGAGTTTCGAGAAGAATTATCAGCAGCGCTACAACACCTCCATCGGCCCTTATTCCACGGTTGCCTACGATCAGGTGCAAGTGCTGGCCGCAGCCGTTGTACGCGCTGGCACAGCCAACCCGCGCAAGGTCGCCGGCGCATTGCACGCGATCAGGTACAGCGGCCTGAGCGGCAACATCTCCTTCGACGCCAATGGCGATTTGCGTGAATTGACCTTCTCCACTTTTCAGGTAAAGAGTTCTGCCTGGACCATGTTCAAGCAGTATCACGTCGGAGTGGGTAACTGATTTACAGGAAGTCCGGCATAGCTGCAATACGGAATTGGCGAGATGTAAATAATTTGCAAGCCTTGTCTTGTTACCCGGAAAGCCACGCCAGATCAGGGATACACAGTAGCCGACGGGAATCAAAGAAGGCTTGGCGAAAAAACGTTTTCGCGTTAAAGTCGGCAGCAGTCGGCATGGAAGGGCTTCATCACATGAATTGATGAGTCAATACATCATCCGGCCTGCCATCGCAGAAATGTCGCCTTGTTCCACAGGCGAAGCAGAGATTGCTGCTCGGTGAAGGCCGCCAATCCACGGAGCACTCAATGGATGTATTGAGCGAAATTCTTGATGGCATGCGATCCGATGGGATCGTGACAGGCCGCTTCACTCTCAGCGCGCCATGGGGTTTTGTCAAAGATCCCGTCAACGGCGCCAACTTTCGTATCGCCACCGATAACCCGTTCTGGATCTCCGTCAGGGATGCGCCGCCGGTGCTGATCCAGCCGGGCGATCTGATTCTGCTGCCGCATGGCGATGAACACAAAATGATGTCCAGTGTCGACGTGCGCCTGCATCACTTCGACCGTATGGTAATGGAGCTTGGCATCATTCCCGACATCACGCGGCCGCTGGCTTTCTGCGCGGGTGGCGGTGGTGCGGTCACCGACATGTATACCGGCATTCTGCTGTTTCGCGAAGCACGGCGCAACGCCGTCTTGTCGGCCTTGCCTGATCTGATCCATATCCGTGCGGAAGAAATTAACGTCTCGTCCTGGTTTACCTCGACGCTGAAATGCTTCGTCGAAGAGTCGATGAGCTGCCAGATCGGCTGGAACTTCGCCGCCGCGCGCCTGGCCGATTTGCTATTACTGCACGTATTGCGCATCTATCTGCAGCGCAGTGAGGATAACGATCTCGGCTGGCTGCGCGGTCTGCGTGATCCCAAGATCGGCGATTCGCTCATGCTCATGCATCGCCAGCCGCAGCGCGACTGGACCGTGTCGACACTGGCCTCGGAAGTCGCCATGTCGCGCTCACGCTTCGATGCGCGCTTTCGCGAGCTGGTCGGTGAATCGCCGATCTCTTTCCTCACCACGCATCGCATGCATCTGGCCAGTGAATATCTCGCCGCCGGCAATTGCCGTATCGGCGAGGTGGCCGACAAGGTCGGGTATGCATCCGAGAAAAGTTTTACACGCGCCTTCCGCCGCTGGGCCGGTGTGCCGCCGCGGACCTATCTGCGCCAGCAGGACAAGATGCGGCAAGTGACTGCACCACATTGATTCACCGGCCGGCGCGTTCGCGCCGGCTTTTCTGTTTTTTATTCCCTCTATCTTTTCGCCATTTCTCTGCATCGCCGTTGCGTCGCGGCCTCGCGATGCACGAGCCAATTCAGTGCGCGCACAGGCACGCAGTTCACCGTTTTATGGCGCTTTGCTGAGTGTTTTCAGCTTGGGTTAAATGGTTCCCTTTTTGGGTTGCAGCGTGGTTGTTACGGGTGTTGGCCTTTGCAAGAATGGGGCCTCGATATGTGACGGCTACGTGACACCAACACGGCGCCGTCTCTTATGGAGAGCGGCACGCACGCTGTCGGAGGGGGGAAAGCTTCGTCAGTCAGGCAACAGGATGGGTGTGCATTTCACGATCCGTGTTTCACGATCCGTATTCACGATACACGGTAGTGGAATGTATCACCCGAGACGTCATGATCCAGATACCCAGATGAGGCAAAACAAGATGAAACCAATCAATGCATGGATGACGGCGACCGCACTCGCGGCCGGCGCATTCGCCAGTACCTTCTCCACTGGCGCCATGGCGCAAGTCACAATTTATGGAATTGTCGACACCGGTGTTGAGTATGTCAGCAACACCAATGCCGCCGGCGCCGGCGTCGTGAAAATGCCGTCGCTGACCGGCACCGTACCTTCACGCATCGGTTTCAAAGGTGCGGAAGATCTGGGCGGCGGTTTGCAGGCGCTGTTCGTATTGGAAGCGGGGCTGAGTCCCGACACAGGCGGCATGGGGCAAGGAAATCGTCTGTTCGGCCGCCAATCCTATGTCGGTCTGAAGAATGAATACGGCACCGTGATGCTGGGTCGCCAGGTCAACATGACATACGTCGCCGGACTCAAGGCCGATATTCTCGGCCCCAACATCTACGGCACCGGCAGCATCGACTCTTATCTGCCGAATGCACGCAGCGACAACGCTATCGGCTATCTCGGCACCTTCTCCGGTGTGACGGTCGGCGGCACCTACAGCTTTGGCCGCGACACGTCCAGCGCAGGCGGCCCAGCCGCCACCAACTGCGCCGGCGAAGTGGCCGGTAATCCGTCCGCCTGTCGTCAGATCACCGGCTTGCTGGCGTATGACAGCAATAGCAAGACTTTCGGCGTTGCAGCCGCCTACGACAAGATGAACGGCGGCACCGGCGCGACCGCACCGCTGACCAGCGCTGATTATTCAGACCGTCGATTGACGCTCAACGGCTACGCCTTGTTCGGCGACCTCAAGATCGGCGTCGGTCTGGAAAATCGCAAGATCACTGCCGCGGCGAATCAGACTTCCAATATGTTTTTTGTCGGCGCCAGCTATCCGTTCGCCACGCAATGGATCGTAGACGGCCAGGTCATCCGCTACAAGGTCAAGGATACCGACAAGGTGTCCACGCTGTCGGTGGTGCGGCTGGGCTACAACCTGTCCAAGCGCACCATGATTTACACCACTCTCGGCTATATGACCAACTCAAGCACGGCGGCTGTTTCGCTTGATCCGGGCGGCACCGTCGGCACCGGCATGAACCAGCTCGGTGTCATGACCGGCATTCGTCACGCGTTCTGATGTTCCTATTTCAACAAGGCAGGAGACCACCATGGAATTCATACTGAACCGGCGGCCGACCACCTTCAACGGCGACGAGCAGACGCCGCTGTTGTGGGTGATCCGCGAATCGGCCGGATTGACCGGCACCAAATACGGCTGCGGCATCGGCATGTGCGGCGCGTGCACCGTGCATGTCGACGGCGAACAGATGCGCTCGTGCAGCGTGCCGGTCTCCAGTGTGGAAGGGCGCAGTGTGACCACCATTGAAGGTTTGTCGAGCGACACCAGCCATCCGGTACAACTGGCGTGGATCAAACTCGACGTTCCGCAATGCGGCTACTGCCAGTCCGGCATGATCATGGCGGCCACTGCCTTGTTGAAAAAATATCCCAAACCAAGCGACGCCCAGATCGATGAGCAAATGAGCAATCTGTGCCGCTGCGCTACCTATCACCGTATCCGGGAGGCCATCCATGCAGCAGCTAATTCCTGAGGCAAAGATGACACAGTCGTTGTCGCTATCGCGCCGGGGCTTCCTCAAGGTGGCCGGTGCCGTCACGGCCGGACTGATCGTGCCGCTGGCCTATGCCGTGGAGGCAACCACACCGGCAGGCCTGGTAGAAATCACCGACTGGGTGCGTATCGACGCCAGCGGCAAGACAGTCATCGGCCTGTCGCAATGCGAAGTCGGGCAGGGCGTCTACACTGGCCTGCCCCAAGTATTGGCCGATGAACTGGACGCAAAGTGGAGCGACGTCAGCGTGGAATTCGTCACCGGCCGTGATGCCTACCGCATGTCGGCCGCCTACGAACCGCCCCAGCAGTTTGTTGGCGCGTCAATGTCCATGACCATGCTGTTCCAGCGCTTGCGCACAGCCGGGGCGCAGGCACGCGATGCGCTCACGCAGGCCGGTGCAGCGCGTCTGGGCGTGCGCGCCACGCAATGCCACACCAGCGAAGGTCGCGTGATCCATTCCGCCACCGGGCGATCCGTTTCCTATGGCGAAGTCGCCGCTGATGCCGCACATTTGCGTCTGGATCCGAACCCGCATCTCAAGAGCAACAACCAGCGTACCTTCATCGGCCAGAACATGAAGCGCCTCGACACGCCGATGAAAGTCAACGGCAGCGCCGTCTTCGGTATCGACGTCCAGGTGCCGGGCATGCTGGTTGGCGCTGCGCGCATGGCACCTGCTTACACCGGCAAGATTCTCAGCGTGCGCAACCAAGCGCAGATCCTTGCGCGTCCCGGTGTGCACGCGGTGGTCATCGGCACCACCTGGCCCAAGCCGGTGCCCAATACGGTCATCGTCGTCGCCGACAGCTACTGGATCGCGAAGCAGGCCGTTGATGCTCTCGAGTTGGAAATCGATCCGGGGCCGGGCATCCATGTCGACAGCAAAAAGATTCACGAACAACGCATGGCTGCCATGGATGACGACAAGGCTATCGTTGCCTCGCGCATCGGCAACACCAGGGCCATCTTCGACGCCAATCCCGGCAAGATGATCGAGGCGCGCTACCACACGCCTTACATCGTGCATGCCTCGATGGAGCCGGTGGTAGCAACCGTGCATGTGCGCGACAACGACATCGAAGTCTGGGGCCCGATCCAGGGGCAGGACATGGTGCGTGAAACACTGAGCCGTGCCTACAAGATGGCGCCGGAAAAAGTCACTGTGCACACCAATTTTCTCGGCGGGAGTTTCGGTCGAAAGTATGTTCCGGACTTCGTACTGCATGCCGCGCAGGCATCCAAGGCCGTGGGACGTCCGGTCAAGGTGATCCGCTCACGCGAGGGGGACATTCAGCATGGCTTCTATCGTCCAGGCGTGTCCGCGCGCATGCGTGCGGTATTGGGCAAGGACGGCTACCCGACGGCTCTGCACGCGCGCGTGGTCGGACAGTCGCTGTACGGCATGATCAAGCAGGACAAGATGGCGGCTGCAGGCGGCTGGGATGAAACCATGGTCGAAGCCATCTACGATCTTGCTTACGGCGTGCCGAATCTGACCGTCGACGCCATCGATATCAAGCAGCCGATTCCGGTGAGCTTCATGCGCAGTGTTGGTAGTACGTCGAGCGTGTTCTTTCTGGAGAGCTTCATCAATGAGCTGGCCGACCAGGCCGGCATCGACGCCTATCGCTATCGCCGCAAACTGCTGGCACACGACAAGCTGGCGCTGGCGGTGCTGGACAAAACGGCAGTCGCTGCGGGCTGGGACAAGCCGCTGCCGAAGAATCGTCATCGCGGGTTCGCCTTTAACCTCTACACCGGACGCGGCGGCGCGTTCGAGACCTATGTCGCCATGGCGGTCGAGATCGAGTCCGGCAAAAATGGCATCAGGGTCAAGCGCGTGGTGTGCGGTGTCGATGCCGGCACTGCCATCAATCCGGGGCTGATCAAGGCCAACATCGAAGGCGGTATCGGCTTCGCGCTGACCAACACGTTCAAGAGCGAGATCACGTTCGCCGAAGGCGCCGCAGTGCAGAGCAACTTCCACGATTACCCGTTGCTGACGCTGGCGGAGATGCCGCATATCGACGTCGTCATCGTCAACAGCGACCGTCCTCCGCAAGGTTGTGGCGAAGTCGCACTGGCCCCTGTCGCCCCCGCAGTGGCCAGTGCGATCTTCAAGGCAAGCAAGCGTCGTCTGCGTTCCATGCCTTTGAAGTTGGATCAGGCATAGATCCGGCGCGCTTTTTGTTGCAGGCCGGCCGGGCCGCCGGATTTCCCGACGGCGGCCCGGTTTTTTTGAATCAAGGTAGAAGAGCGGCATCCCATGGACAGCATGGATCTGGAAGTATTGAAAGCAGCGCGCGGCTGGCTGGAGCATGGCCTGCGCTGCGAGCTGGTCACCGTGGCGAAGACCTGGGGTTCCAGCCCGCGTCCGCCGGGATCGATGCTGGCGCTGTGTGAAGACGGCCGCGTGGTCGGCTCGGTGTCGGGCGGCTGCATCGAAGACGACCTGATCGCCTGTATCCGCCGGGAAGGCATGCAGCGCCGCGTGCCGGATATCCTGCGTTATGGAATCAGCGCGGACGAGGCACATCGTTTCGGATTGCCTTGCGGCGGCACCATCGAACTGGTGCGCGAGCCTTTGTCTCCGCGCAGCCGCATCGCCGAGTTGTTGCAAGCACTGGAATCCCAACAACTGACCGAACGCCGACTGCGCATCGACAGCGGTGAGGTAACGCTGACACTTCAATCCGGCAAGCAGGATTTGCCGGCGGAACTGGTCAGCATCCGCGGCAACAATGTCGTCACGCATCATGGTCCGCGCTGGCGTCTGCTGTTGATCGGCGCCGGGCAGTTGTCGGCTTTCCTGGCGCAGATTGCTGTTGGCATGGACTATCAGGTGAGCGTGTGCGATCCGCGCGAAGAGTTTCGCAGCGTGTGGCAGGTGCCGGGTGTGCCGGTGGTGCACGCGATGCCGGATGACCTGGTCATCGAAATGCGCCCCGACGCCTGTACCGCAGTGGTGGCGCTCACGCACGATCCCAAGCTGGACGATCTCGCGCTGATGGAGGCGTTGCGCTCGCCGGCCTTCTACGTCGGCGCCATCGGCTCACGCAACAACACCGCACGGCGCCGCGAACGATTGGCCCTGTTCGATCTCAGCGCAGCACAAATCGATCGTTTGCATGGGCCTGTGGGTTTGCCCATCGGCAGCAAGACTCCGGCAGAAATTGCCGTTTCCGTGATTGCCGAAATGACTGCAGTTCGTCACGGAATTGTTGTGCCATCTGCAATGAACCTAGCTTTGTGAACCACATTCTTTGTTTTTCTGAATCTGCTGCCTGACGGCAACAATGACGTCGTCCTCGTTCCTCTATCACGCTATAACCCTTATTTTATAAGGCTTTCAGGGCTATATGATTGCCTTGTTTGACAGGTTGCACGATGTCTCTTTGCGCGTATTATTTCGCGAATCGAAATAGAGCATTGCTCCCATCCCCATTTTTCTTTGCTGTTGCAACAAATAAGATGCTCTCCATGGTGAACGCAGTTATGAAACAGGACATTCGTGTGAATGTCCGGCTGGTGCAACACCCGTTGGAGTCAATCATGAACATCAAGAAAATTTCCGCTGCCGTCCTTATGTTGAGCCTTGCAGGTGCTGCGCTGGCAGAAGCACCTTATCCCGAAGATACCAAATTCGTTTCCACCAAGACACGCGCTGAAGTGATCGCCGAGTTGGCACAGGCCCGCGCCAATGGCGAATTGCCGATCAACGACGTGTCGTATCCCGATAAAGCCATGGCATCGGCTGTATCGACCAAGACACGCGCCGAAGTCATCGACGAGTTGAAGCAAGCCCGCGCCAACGGCGAACTGCCGATCAACGACGCTACTTATCCTGACAAGGCAATCGCATCCGCACCGGTGTCGACCAAGACCCGCGCACAAGTGGTTGAAGAACTGAAGCAGTATCAACAGGCGCACGCCAATCCAAGCTACGCTGAACTGATCTTCCTGCGTTAATTCCTGGATGCAGGTTCTGTCGGCAGGTTGTTGTCGATAGTGAGCAAGCAAAGCAAAAAGAGCCGGCAATGATGCCGGCTCTTTGTCTTTCTGCAGTCGTGTTCAGAGGCGGGAGATGAAAATCTTTTGCAGCAGTGTGATCAGTTGCGCACGCTCGGCGTCATTGAGCGCCTCGGTCGCTTTTTCTTCCAGCTCGGCAGCGGTCTTTTCCGCCTTGACGCACATGCGCATGCCGGCAGCGGTCAGCACCAGCGTCTGCGAGCGGCGATCCTGAGGATTGCGCTGGCGCATCACGAGGTCGCGTTGTTCAAGCCGATCGAGCAAGGTCGCCAGATTCGGCGGCGATACGTTGATGGCTTTCGACAGGCGTTTCTGGTTGATGTTGGGATTGGCCTTGAGCAGGCTCAGCACCGTGAAATCGACCGGACGCAGCTCGAACTTCGCCATGCGCTTTTCAAACAGCGGCATGATGGTGATATAGGCGCGCCGGCAGTTGTAGCCGACCAGGCTCAGCAGGACGCTTTGGTCAAGCGGTGGCGCAGCGTCTGCCGTGTCGGCATCTTCTAGCTCAAATTCGGCCGGCTTTTTAGGCAGCATCGTGGTAGGTCAGATCGGATGGTATCGCCGGTGCGCCTGCAGCCAGACAAGCGTCGATGACGCCGCACAGCTGATGGGTTTCCGGAAACAGGAAGGCGAAATAATAGCACGCGCTGTCGCGCTTGCTGCCGTAGAACAAGGGATCCGCAGCGTGTCTCTGCGCCGCAGTGCGCGCCGCTTTCAGCCATAGCCACGCCATCGCTGCATGCCCTGTCAGGCGCAGCATTTCTTCTGCAACAAAATAAGGAAGCTGCGAGGGGAGCTTTGGTGCGGCGGCATTTGCTGCGGTAAGGGCGTGAATGGTCTTCGCCAGATAGCGGGTCAGTTGCAGAAGCTGTTGGGTTTGGCGCGCAAACCCGTCGTCGGCAATTTGCCTGACATCCTGCTCCACCATCACAAGGAAATCCGTCATGCGGCGGCCACCGTCGGCAAGTGCTTTTCGCAGCAGAAAATCGATGGCCTGAATCTCGTTGCTGCCTTCATAAATCATGGTGATGCGCGCGTCGCGCAGATACTGCTCAATGCCGGTCTCTGTCACATAGCCGTGCCCGCCAAATACCTGCAAGGCCTGGCTGGCGCTTTGAAAGCCGTTGTCCGTCAGCATCGCCTTGATGACCGGGGTGATGAATTCCAGTCTGTCGTGATGCCGGTGCCGTTGATCAGCGTCACCATCGTGTTCCGCCAGATCCAGCAGCAGGGCGCTCCAGTAGGCCAGCATGCGGCCACCTTCGATGCGGCAACGCTGCGCCATCAACAGCTTTTGCACCGCCGGATGCATGACGATGGAATCTGCGGCAGCTGTTGTGGCGGTGCGAACCGGCGCGCGCGATTGCGTGCGCTCGTGTGCATAAGTCAGCGCGCGCTGATACGCTGCTTCGGCAATGCCCAATCCTTGCGCCCCCACGTGCAGACGCGCCGAATTCATCATCACGAACATCGCTGCCAGTCCGCGTCCTTCGACACCGACCAGCCAGCCGGTGGCGTTCTCAAAATGCATGCTGCAAGTGGCGCTGCCGCGGATGCCCATCTTGTGTTCGATGCCGGTGCAGTGCACTTGATTGCGCGTGCCGTCCGGCAAGAACTTGGGAACCAGAAACAGCGACAGTCCCTTGCTGCCGACCGGCGCGTTGGGCAGGCGCGCCAGCACGAGATGGACGATGTTGTCCGTCATGTCCTGTTCGCCGCCTGAGATGAAGATCTTGTCGCCACTAAGCCTGTAGCTATCGTCGCCTTGCTTGACTGCCCGCGTACGCAGCAGGCCGAGATCGCTGCCTGCGTGCGCTTCGGTCAGACACATCGTCGCCAGCCATTCGCCGCTGACGATTTTTTCCAGATAGCGTGCCTTGAGCGCGTCGCTTGCATGCGCGCTGAGACAGGCGTAGGCGCCATGCAGCAAGCCGGGATACATGGTCCAGCCATGATTGGCGGCGCTCAGCATTTCGAACAATGCACAGTTGAGCAAATGCGGCAGACCTTGTCCGCCGTATTCGCTTGCACAGGCCAGTGCCGGCCAGCCGGCTTCGCAGAATTGGCGATAAGCGCTAGCGAAGCCGGTCGGCGTTTTCACTTCACCGTCTGTCAAGCGGCAACCTTCCTGGTCACCACCGGCGTTGATCGGCGCGACCACTTCAGCGGCGAAACGTCCGGCTTCTTCCAGCACCTGCTTCATCAGATTGAGGTCGACATCGGCATGCGCCTGAAGCGCGGACAGTTGAGCCGGCGCATCCAGCAAATCGTTGAGCACGAACTCCATGTCGCGCAAAGGCGGGTGATAGCTCATCAGGGCAGCAGAATCAGTTCAGCAGATAGGCGTCGTACACCACCGCATTGCCCAGGCGCATCGCATAGCCGACACCCATGGCGCGATTGAGCCAGTCGTACTTCTTGGAGGCAGTTTCAAAGTTCATGTACAGGCGGAAGGTATATTTGCTGGGGTCGACCGGCTTGCCCTTGGCGACTTCGGCCATGACTTCCGGCGGCCCGTAGCGTACGCCACGGGTTTGCAGGTAGACCAGTTCGCCGTCATCCATTTTCAGCAGATAGCGGGTGTCGATGATCGCCAGGCCATCGGCGGTGACCGTCTGCCAGTCAGCACCGTTGTTAAGGATTTCGCCATTGATCAGCGGGCCTTTAAAGTTGCCGCCTGTGATTGGAATGATGCGGCGTTTGCCGAGGTCGGAAGTCTTGCCCAGTTCCCAGATCGGCGCGACCAGATCGACTGAGAAGCGCGCCATGAAAGTCAGGTTGGGTTTGGGCGGATTCATGGTGTTGCTGTCGGCGTCGCTGGCGGCGACCGCCTGATTTGCCAGCGATGCCGTCAGGCCGGCGGCCAGCAGCAGGGATTGCAGCAGCAGAATGATTTTTTTCATTTTTGTCTCCTCGTGGATGGATGAATGGAAGCGTTCTAGTGTTTTCCAAAACCCAGATACGCCTGAATCACCTGGCTGTCATTCGCCAGTTTTTCTGATTCGCCCTGCATGGAAATCTGCCCTAGTTCCAGCACGTAGCCATAGTCGGCCACCTGCAGGGCGGCACGTGCATTCTGTTCGATCAGCAGCACGGCAAGGCCGGTCTGGCGTAGTTCAGAGACGATCTGCAGGATTTCTTTAACGATACGTGGCGCCAGTCCCAAGCTTGGTTCGTCGAGCATCAGCAGATCCGGCTTGGCCATCATGGCGCGGCCGATGGCGAGCATCTGGCGTTCACCGCCCGACAGCGTGCCGGACAACTGGGTGCGCCGCTCCTTCAGGCGCGGAAAGAGTTCGAACACCGTCGCCAGTTGATCCATCGGCTGCGCATGTCCCAGCCGCACGCGGCGAAATCCGCCCAGCAGCAGGTTGTCTTCCACCGTCATGGTGGAAAACAGTTCGCGTCGTTCCGGCACCAGCGCGATGCCTGCCATCACACGTTGCTCCAGGCTTGTGCGGCCGACCGCCTGGCCGCGATAGTGGATGCCGCCCTGCGACGGCAGCACGCCCATGATGGCGTTGAGCAGCGTCGATTTGCCAGCGCCGTTGGGGCCGATCACCGTGGCGATGCTGCCGCGCTCCAGCTTGAGGTCGATGTCGTACAGCGCCTGCACCTTGCCGTAGCTGGCGCATAGTTGTTTTACTTCAAGCAAGGGCTTGTTTGAAGTGTCGTTTACTTGATCGTTCATTCGATTCCACCCAAATACGCTTCGATCACAGCGGGATGCTGCTGGATTTGTTCCGGCGTGCCCTCCGCAATCTTGGCGCCGAATTCCATCACCACGATATGATCGGTCAGCTGCATGACGAACTCCATGTCGTGTTCCACCAGCAGGATGCTCATGCCGCTTTCGCGTAGTTCTTGCAATACTTTGCTGAGTGCCTGCTTCTCCAGATGGCGCAGGCCGGCGGCCGGTTCGTCGAGCAACAGCAGCAACGGATCGCAGCACAGCGCACGGGCAATTTCCAGGATGCGTTGCTGGCCGAGCGCCAGATTGCCGGCTTGTTCATGCATCAGATGCTGCAGGCCGACACGGGTGAGGGCGCGTGCCGCTTCGTTGAGCAGCTCCTGCTCTTCCTTGCGCTCCAGATGCAGCATGGCATTGACGGTATTGCGTACGAAACCTTGCTCGCTGCGCAGGTGTGCGCCGAGGGCGACGTTCTCCAGCACCGACATGCTCGGCAACAATTTGACGTGCTGGAAGGTGCGTGCAATGCCGCGTGTGGCGATGGCGCGTGAATGCAAGCCGGTGATGTTCTCCGCATTGAAGGTCACGCTGCCGCCGGAAGCATGCAGCAAGCCGGTCACCAGGTTAAAGGTGGTCGACTTGCCGGCGCCGTTGGGGCCGATCAGGCCGACGATCTCTCCGGCCTTGACGCCGAAGGAGACATCGTTGACGGCCACCAGTCCGCCGAAACGCTTGGAGATCTGTTCGACCTGTAAGAGCGGACTTCCCTTGGCCGGCACATCGCGTCGAGCGATGGTCGATGCGGCCGGTTGCAGCACGGCTTTCTTCAACGGCGGCACGAGGCGTGCGGCGAGGGTGCAGATCCATGGCCACAAGCCGCCACGAGCATATTTCAGCAGCAGGATAAGGATCACGCCGAACACGATGCTCTCGTAGTTGCCGCCACTGCCCAGCAGCGCCGGCAACAACACCTGCAATTGATCGGCCAGCAGTTTCAACACACCTGCGCCGAGCAGCGCACCCCACACGTGAGCGATGCCGCCGACCACCACGATGAACAGATATTCAATCCCCATCGCGAGACTGAACGGCGACGGATTGACCGTGCGCTGCATGTGGGCGAACAACCATCCAGAGACGGATGCCAGCAAGGCCGCCAGCACGAAGATCAGGATCTTGTAGCGGCCGGTGTCGACGCCCATTGCTTCGGCCATGGTGCGGCCGCCCTTGAGTGCGCGGATGGCACGGCCTGCACGCGAATCGAGCAGATTCAGCGCCAGCCAGGTCGAACCTAGCACGATGGCCCAGATCAGGAAATACAGATGACGTTCCTGCGCGAGATCGAAGCCGAACAATTGCAGGGCCGGGATGCCGGCGATGCCGTCGTATTTACCCAGCCATTCCACCTTGCCGAACAGGAAGTACAGGCTGATGCCCCAGGCAATGGTCGCCAGCGGCAAGTAGTGGCCCGACATGCGAAGCGTGATGCGGCCCAGCACATAGGCGGACACGCCAGTGATCAGCAAGCCGATCGGCAGCGTCAGCCAGGGCGACACGGCACAGGCGGTCGTCAGGTAAGAGGTGGTATAAGCGCCGATGCCGACGAAAGCCGCCTGGCCGAACGAGGTCATGCCGCCGATGCCGGTCAGCAGCACCAAACCGATGGCGACCAGCGCATACAGACCGATATAGTTCGCCTGGATGATCCAGAACTGCGGAGTCGGCAGCAAAGGAAACACCACTACTGCCAGCAGCAGAATGAGAGAGAGGATTTTTTTCTGTGAGTGCATGATGTTCATCGCTGGCTTATTCCTCATCTTCGTCATGCGCCGGCGCGACGAACGAACGCCACAACAATACCGGCAGCAGAGACATGAAGACGATCACTTCCTTGTAGTCGCTGGCCCAGAAGGAGCTGAAGGATTCCAGCAGACCGACGAACACCGCGCCGCACGCCGCCAGTGGAAAACTCGCCAATCCGCCGATGGTGGCGGCGACAAAACCTTTCAGGCCGATCAGAAACCCGGAGTCGTAAAAGATGGTGCTCATCGGCCCGATCAGCACGCCCGACAATGCACCGATGAAGGCGGCAACGGCAAAGCTGATCTTTCCCGCCAGCGTGGTCGAGATACCCATGAGACGGGCACCGAGGCGATTGACAGCCGTTGCGCGCAAGGCCTTGCCGTATAGCGTGCGGTCGGAGAACAACCACAAGGCCACCAGCAGCGCCAGCGCCGCAAGAATGACGACTACCGTTTGTGCACTTAAGGTCACTGCGCCGAACGACCAGCGGCTATCCCAGAACGCCGGTGTGCGGAAACCTTCTGCGCCGAAGAACACCAGGCCAAGTCCCGTCATCGCCAGATGGATGCCGACCGAGACGATCAGCAGCACCAGCACGCTGGCATCGGCCAGCGATTCATACACCACCTGATACATCAGCGGACCGAGTGCGGTGATCAGCAGCAGCGTCAATGCCACTTGCACCGGCAGTGCAAATTGCTGTGGTGCTGCCCACGCCACCAACGCGGAGATCAGGACGGGGGCGAGTAGATTTTTGGCGATACAGCGGGCAATACCGGAGCGTTGTCCACTGCGTAATAACGCCGTTATCTGCATGCCGGTGGCGCAAACGGCCAGCAATAGCAGCAGCCACACCGGTCCCGGTACCACGCCCTGTTGCAGCATCGCCAATGTGAGTGCACCGAAGGCGACAAATTCGCCCTGTGGAATGAACAGGATGCGCGTCACCGCAAACACCAGCACCAGGGCAATCGCAATGAGCCCGTAGACGATGCCGTTGGTCAGGCCATCGAGCAACAGGATGGCGGCAATAGAAGAATCCATGAAAGAAACGGTTCCGGTTATCTGTTAGATCAGGCGTAAATCACACGCGGTGAAACAAGAGAGAGCAAGCAAAATGAAGAGAACGCCGGAAGACGTCGGCACCGAGTCCGTCTGTCTTCCGGCATTGCCTTGTTTAAGGCGCAGCCGCTTTCCAGTTGCCGTTCTGAATCGTCAGCATGATGCGCGCATCGTCGCCCAGGCCGAAGTGATCCTTGGCGGTATAGTGCATCGTGCCTTGCGAGATCTGGATGTTGCCGGAATTTTCCAGCGCTTCCTTCAGTGCAGCACGGAATGCGGGTGTGCCCGGCTTGGCCTTCTTCAGCGCTTCCGGCACCACGCGTTGCAACACCAGTTGGGCGTCGTAGATATGCGCAGCGAACAGGTTGCGCGTGCCGGCGCCATATTGTTTTTCATAGCGCGTCACGAAGTCGGTTGCCAGCTTCTTCGACGGGTTGCTGTCGGGCAGCGCCTCCGGCACCACGGCCGGGCCGGACACCACGAACGAACCTTCGACATCCTTGCCGCCGAGACGGATCAGATCGCGCGAGGCGGCGCTGTGAGTCTGGTAAATCTTGCCCTTGTAGCCGCGCTCGATCAGCGCCTTGTGCGGCATTGCCGCGCCACTGCCGGACGCCACCACCAGCACGGCGTCAGGATTGGAGCTGACCACGCGCAATGCCTGCGCGGTGACACTGGTGTCGGCACGGCCGAAGCGTTCGGCGACGGTCATGTTGATACCGGCTTGCTTGGTCAGGCGCGCGGTTTCCTTGAGCCAGTTTTCACCGTAAGAATCCGAGTAGCCGAGGAAAGCGAAAGTCTTCACGCCATGCTTCTTCATGTGATCAACCACGCCGCCGGCCATGACGGCGGTCGACTGCGGCAGGCGGAAAGTCCAGGCGTCCTTGCCTTCGGGTGTTTCGATCGGCGAGATCGCCAGTTGCACAGTCTGTGTCTCCATGGCGACATCGGCGATCGCCAGCGTCGGCGGTACGGCGGCCGAGCCGATGATCATGTCCACCTTGTCTTCAGCGATCAGGCGGCGCGCGTTCTTGCTGGCCTGGGTCGGATCGGTGGCATCGTCGAGGATGATCAGTTTGACCTTTTCGCCGCCGATGGTGTCAGGCCACAAGGCGAAACCGTTCTTGGCGGGAATGCCGAGGCCGGAACCCGGCCCCGTCAGCGACATGATCACGCCGATGGTCAGTTCCGCATGCGCCTGTTGTGCGATCAGGCCCGAGAATGCCATCGCCGAGGCGAGCACCGTTGCTTTCAATATCTTCTTCATCTCCGTCTCCTTTTTTATAGTTGCCTGGATTGATTTTGAGCTGCTTGTTGCGTGTGCTTATTACATATGCTTATTGCACGTACTTAACTGCAAAGTTGCTTGATGTCTTCCGGTATGGGTATTGCCTTGATGCGCGCCGGATCTTCAGGATGACGGATGGCGAACACGCGGGTGTCACGGCCTTCCGATAGCAGCACGCCGTCGCGCTTCAACTGATGCAACATGACGAAAGTCTTGGCGTTCCACTCGACCACCGAGGTATGTACTTCTACCTTGTCGCCATAGGTCGCCGGCTGGATAAAGCGCGAGCCGATGTCGACCACCGGCGTGCCGATGATGCCGTGGCTCTTCTCCGTATCGCGCCAGGCCGGTACGCCGCAGGTGCGGAAGAAATTGCGTGATGAGGCGTCATACCAGCGGAAAAAATTGGGGAAGAAAACAATGCCCGCCGGATCGCAATCGCCGAACTCGACATTGACGGGATACACCACAACTTTTGACATACTGACTCCTGAATGGGTTGGACGAACTAGCGAGGCGGCAGGCGCAATGCGCCGTCGAGGCGAATCACTTCACCGTTGAGCGAAAGATTGCCGACGATGTGCACCGCCAGTTGTGCGAATTCCTCGGCCTTGCCGAGACGTTTGGGGAAGGGGATCGACGCCGCCAGCGATTGCTGGACTTCTTCCGGCAGCTTGTACAGCAGCGGTGTCAGGAACAGGCCGGGTGCAATCGTCATCACGCGCACGCCGAATTGTGCAAGGTCGCGCGCCAGCGGCAAGGTCAGCGACGTGATGCCGCCTTTCGACGCTGCATAGGCGGCTTGACCGACCTGACCATCGTAGGCGGCAACCGAAGCGGTGGCGACGATCACGCCGCGCTCGCCGTCTTCCAGCGGTTCCTGCGCGATCATTTCTGCGGCGGCGAGACGGATCATGTTGAAGGTGCCGATCAGATTGACGTTGATGATGCGGCTGAAATCTTCCAGCGGCATGGCGACACCGTCTTTGCCGACCAGGCGTTTGGCGCCGCCGATGCCGGCGCAGTTGATCAGGATGCGTGCCGGGCCGTGCGCGGCACGTGCAGAAGCGAGCGCGGCTTCGACGCTGGCGGTGTCGGTGATGTCGCAGGCTGCGGCGTGGCCGCCGACTTCTTTTGCCAACGCCTGCGCGCCTTCAATGTTCACATCGAGGATGGTCACGCGCGCACCGCCCTGCACCAATTGACGGACCACTTCGGCGCCGAGTCCGGAAGCGCCGCCGGTGACCAGTGCTGCTTGCCCTTGTAATTTCATGTCGCGTTCTTTCGCAGATTATTGGTTGGAAGCGGCTGGATTTTCCAGCAGCAGCGCGATGCCTTGTCCGCCGCCGATGCAGGCCGATGCGATGCTGTAGCGCGCGCCACGTTTGTGCATTTCGCGCGCGGCGGTAATCGACAGGCGAACACCCGTGGCGGCCAGCGGATGGCCGAGTGCAATCGCGCCGCCGTTGACATTGAGCTTGTTGCGGTCGAGGCCGAGTTCGCGTTCGACAGCGATGACTTGGGCACCTTGCGCTTCGTTGATTTCGAAACAGCCGATGTCATCCAGCGTCAGGCCGTTGCGTTCCAGCAGCAGGCGGATTGCCGGCGCCGGGCCGATGCCCATGATTTCCGGCGGCACGCCGACCACGGCGGCGGCGACTACGCGCGCCAGCGGTGTGCAGTTGTGATCGCGCATGTAGCTGCCGGAAGCGATGATGGTTGCCGCCGCAGCGTCGACCAGCGCCGAGCTGTTGCCACCGGTCTGCACGCCGTCGGGATACAGCGTGCGCAGCTTGCCTAGCACTTCCACCGGCGATGGGCGCGGATGGGTGTCGGTTGCAGCTTCGGTGACTTTACCCTGCAGCTTCAGATGGCGATCGTTATAGCCGTCGAGCTTGAAGGTCTCGTTGACCACCGGCACGATCTCATCAACGTGGAAGCCTTCTTGCTGCGCACGCACGGCACGGTCAAACGAGAGCGCCGCGTATTCGTCCACTTCGCGGCGTGTGATGCCGTATTTCTTCGCAAGATTTTCTGCGGTCTGCGGCATGGTGATGCCGGGTGCCGGATCGATCAGCGCCTCCCACATATAGTCTTGGAATTCCACCGGTGCGCCAAGGCGAAAGCCGCCGCGATGCGAAAAGGCGGCAATCGGATTGCGTGTCATCGATTCCGATCCGACCACCAGTGCGGTATCGGTATAGCCGCGCTCGATCTGGTCGCCGGCCTGACGGATCAGTTCGAAGCCGGTGCCGCAGATACGTTGGACCATGATGGCTGGCACGTCGATCGGCACGCCCGCATACAGGCCGATGTGACGCGGCAGCATGTATTGGAAGCAATCGCCGGGCGCCATGTTGCCGGCGATGACGGAACCGATGTCGGCTGCCGGCACGCCGGTGCGTTTGAGGATTTCGCGCGCGACCTTGATACCCATGTCGGTCGGCGACAGCTGCGAGAAGGTGCTGCAATAGTCGACCATCGGCGTGCGTACGCCGCCCAGCATCCAGACGTCGTCGAAGTTGGAATAGAAGGCTTTCTTTGCCATGATGCTTATGCTCCCTTGGTTCCCTGATGGCCGGATGCGGCGGGCTTATTGCCACCAGCCGGCGGACGCGGTTTGAGGATGGCCGGATTGATGTCGGCGTACAGCGCCTCCACCAGATCGGCACGATGCGTCAGCACCGCGCGTTGATTGATGGAACCCTTGTCGGTGACTTCGCCCTTGTCGAAGGACGGCGGGTCGATCAGCACCAGCGCACGGGCGACGCGGGAGGCACTGCCGGTAGCGTGCTGTTGCAAGCGCTGCAGAACGTTGCTGAAGAAATCGCGCACCGGTTGCGCGGCGACGATGTCTTCACGCGAGACGCCCGCAGGCAGTCCCGCCAGCTGACGGCAGCGTTCGAGGTTGGGCACGATCAGCATGCCGACTTCGTTGCGGTCGTGGCCGGTGATGACGGCATCCTGCAAATAGGGAGCGCCTTCATGGGCGATGACGGCGCGCAACGGACCGACGCTGACCCAGGTGCCGGTGTAGAGCTTGAAGTCTTCGGCAACGCGGCCGTCGAACATGAAGCCGAGATCATGGTTGGACGGATCGAGCCACTTGACCGCATCGCCCGAGCAGAAGAAACCTTCTTCATCGAAGGCCTCGTTGGTTTGCTCCGGTGCGCGCCAGTAACCAGGCGTGACGTTGGGGCCGCGATAGCGGATTTCCATCTTGTCGCCGTTGGGCACCAGCTTGATTTCCATGCCGGGCGTGGGGATGCCGATCTGGCCGGAGCGCACCTGTTCTTCCACCACAAACAGTGCCGACGGTGCGGTCTCGGTCATGCCCAGGCCGCAGGACATCACGATGCGTTCGCCGCAGGCGGCTTCGGCGGTGGCGTGCAGCTTGTCCCATACCGGTTGCGCCAGCGCAGCGCCGGCGTAGAACTGCATCTTCAGACGGCTGTAAAACTTCTCGCGCAGGACGGGATCTTTTTCCAGCGCATGGGCGATACCCTCCCAGCCGATCGGGACGTTGAAGTAAATCGTCGGCGCGATTTCGCGCAGGTTTTGCAGCGTGATGGCGAGACCTTGCGGCGTCGGCTTGCCGTCGTCGATATACATGGTGCCGCCGTTGTAGAGCACGATGCCGACATTGTGGTTGCTGCCGAAGGTATGGTTCCACGGCAGCCAGTCAATCAGTACCGGCGGCTCTTCGCCGAGGAAAGGAAAAGTCTGCACGATCATCTGCAGATTGCTGCAGATCATGCGCTGGGTATTGATCACCGCCTTCGGCAACTTGGTCGAGCCGGACGTGAACAGGAACTTGGCGATGGTGTCCGGTGTGGTGGCGTCATGCGCGCGTTCGACCGCGTCGGTAATCGGCGTGGCTGCCAACTCGCTGTAGAGCGTGGTGCTGCGCGCGGATGACGGCGCTTCGGTGGCGACGAACTCGATATCGCTGGTGGCGACCGCATTGACGGCGGCGGCGAACTTCTCGCCATGCGCAGCGAAGATCATTCCGGGCGTCAGCAAGTTGACTGCGTGGCGCAGCTTGGCGTAATCCTTGGACAGCAGCGAATAAGCCGACGACACCGGCGCATACGGCACGCCGACATAGTGGCAGGCCAACGCAAGCATGGCGTGTTCGAGATCGTTTTCCGACAGGATCAGCAAGGGACGCTCTGCCGACAGGCCGCGATTGATCAGGCCCTGGCCGATGTGGCGCGCGGTCTGCAATGCCTGCGCATACGTGATGTGCTGCCAGACGCCATTGGCGTCGCGTTTGGCCATGAAGCTGACGTCGGGCGTTTCCGCCGCCCAGTACTTCAGCTTGTCGCTCAGGCGCGCCGGATAGTCTTGCAATGCCTGCCGGGTCTTGACGATGCTTTGACCGTCGGCGGCATCGAAGACATCAACGCCGCTGATGCCGAATCGTACGCTGCGATAGCGTGGTGTTGTGCTCATACATGTCTCTTAATTTTTTATCGGAACTGCTTTGTATGGGGCCGCGAATTGTCGATGAAGCTTAGCTGTTGCGCTCCACTTTGTTCATCTTCAGATCAAGGAAAGCGGCAAGCCGGCCCTTGGTTTCCGGATCACTGCCGGCGACTGCGGCCATGAGCGACTCCGTCACCAGGCCATCCTGGATCGACTGATCGGCGATGCGCGGCAATACATGCGTCACGCCGTAATTGGTCATCGGCGCATTCTTGGCGATGCGCGCAGCCAGCTCCATCGCCTTCTCCATGCCTTGGCCTGCCGCGGTGAGATATTGCGAGATACCGGCCTGGTGGCCTTCCTGCGACGACAGCACGCGGCCGGTCAGCATCATGTCGCTCATGCAGGCGACGCCGACCAGACGCGAGATGCGCACCGATCCGCCACCGCCGACGAACAAGCCGCGTTGTCCTTCCGGCAGACCGTAGAAGGCGCTGTCTTCGGCTACACGGATATGCGCCGCGGAGGCCAGCTCCAGTCCGCCACCAATGACCGCGCCGTGCAACACGGCGATCACCGGCACGCCGCCAAACTGCACGCGCTCGAAGGCGGCATGCCACATGCGCGAGTGGTACATGCTTTCACTGGTGTCGCGCTCGCGCAGTTCGGAGAGATCGAGACCGGCGCAGAAATGGTCGCCGTTGCCGCGTATGACCGCGACCTTGATTTCCGGTGGCAGGGATTCGAAGCAACGCTGGATGGCGCGCACCAGCGGATCGCTCAGCGCATTGCGCTTGGCGACGCGGTTGATGGCGACGACGGCAATCGCGCCGTCGTAGTGGATATCGAGAAGATCGTCAGAATGATTCGTCATGGCCAGCCTGTTGTTGGTGCTTGTGCGCTGAGGGTATCGCTTGCTTTTATTCAGCTTGCCTTCAGCTTGTTTGTCTCGAGATTGCTCAGCAGGGATACCGGCAATTACTTATAAGTTATAACTGTTATTTAGTATAAGTATGTAAACGGAAAATGCAAGTATTAACCGGTGCAAGCAGTGCATTGAAAACGTAAAACAGGGCGGCTACCGAACAACGCAATGCCGCTTGTGGCGCGGCTTGCAGCGATGCGTTCATGCTGCACTGCATCGAGGTTGCCGTGCACAAGATCTGTTTGCCGGCAACACACAGGCTGCTGCGCAAGTCACCCAGACGAAAAAAACGCCGGTGTGCATTGCATCACCGGCGTTCTGGTTTTCTTCAATTGTCGCGGCTGACCAGTCTGACTATTTGCCGGTGTCTTTCACGTTGAGGAATTTATCGAACTCGATGTTGTACACCTCGTTGCCGACTTTCTCCACCTTGCGTACATACACCGTTTGCACGATGTCGCGTGTCGCAGGATCAATCGAGATCGGACCGCGCGGGCTGTTGAGCTTGATGTTCTTCAGGATTGCCATGGCCTTGTCGCCATCGATGTTGCCGTTGAGCTTCTTCGACACTTCGTAGATGGCGGCCATGCCGTCATAGGCGGCCACTGCCATGAAGTTGGGGCGCCCGCCGTTAGGATTCGCTGCGGCATAGCTCTTCAGGAATGCCTTGTTCTCCGGCGAGTTGTGCGCCGCCGAATAGTGGAACGTCGTGATCACGCCCAGCGTTGCGTCGCCCATTGCCGGCAGCACGTGATCGTCGGTGAGGTCGCCGGTAGCGATGACCTTGATACCGGCTTCGGCCAGGCCGCGTTCACGATAGCCCTTCATGAAGGCAATGCCTTGCTCGCCGGCTGGAACGAAGATGAAGACGGCTTCCGGCTTGGCATCCTTGATGCGCTGGATGTACGGTGCGAATTCAGGATTGCGCAGCGGTACGCGGATCGATTCGATCACCTGGCCGCCACCGCCCAGCAGGTTGGTCTTGAACGCGGTTTCGGCATCGATGCCCGGACCGTAGTCGGCAACCAGCGTCACGACTTTCTTGATGTTGTTCTTCAGCGCCCAGGTCGCCATCGGACCCGACACCTGCGGCAGCGTCATCGAAAAGCGCGCGATGTAGTTCGACTTGGTAGTGATGATGGATGTTGCCGCATTCATGATGATCATCGGCTTCTTGGCTTGCTCGGCGATTGGCGCCACGGCCAGCGCTTCCGGCGTCAGCCCGAAGCCGGCGAGGAAATCGACCTTGTCGCGCACCACCAGCTCTTGTGCCAGGCGCTTGGCGATTTCAGGCGACGGCCCGGTGGTGTCCTTGACGATGATCTGAATCTTCTTGCCGGCGACGGTATCGCCGTTCTGCGCCATATAGGCCTTGATGCCGCCTTCCATCTGTTTGCCATAGTCGGCAAAGGGGCCGGAAAAAGCTGCGATCAGACCGATCTTGATGGTATCTGCCGCCTGCACCTGCACGGCAGCAAGAAAGTTGACCCCCGCGAACATTGCCAGCAATGCCGATTTTTTAAACTTCATGTTTGTCTCCTTCGATACGTTGTCGTTGCGTGGCGCATCTGGTGCATGTAGTACATGTGATGCCTGATACGGACTGCGCACGCGATTTTTCAACCTTGAGCTTTGATTTTTTCATCTTCTGCAGCGCTGAATGCCTTGTCGGGAGACCGTTACAGACGTGTTCTACAAAGTCTGTCGCTTCGCGCTGCCCGACAGGAAATTTTTCTTGTCGCTGGATTTTAGCTGTTGCTTGTAGACGACGCTGTCGAAAATTTTCTGCTTTGCGCATTCTTGACAAGCTTCAGCGAGAACAATAGTATCGCAACAAGCGTTCGGTAACCAACATCTTGTTCGGTGATCGAACATTAAATAAAAATGAAATAACAGAGACGAAACGTTCAATGCCTCTTCAGGCAAGGAACCGATCAAGTAGACATTTGCGGCATTGCAGGATTTCGCCGGCGGTTGTCGGCAACGCTGAGGTCGAAACTCAGGCAGCAACTCAGGTTCACCTTAAGCAGCAACACAGTACGAACAGCAACATCTCAACGTCTTCCGCTCATCAATCGGAAGGCGGACTGAACGCAACCCTGCGAAACCCGCGGAAGCCCGTGTTCGGCCACACTGAATCCACGTATCGACACCGGGGAGGGGGACGACACACGTCTGCAGTCTGCGGACATGCCAAGTCTTCCAGCAGCATCAAGAAGTCGGAAACAAAGTCAAGAAATCGCAAGATTGGCAATACCAACAAGACGAACTTAAAAATTTCACGTTTCAGGAGGAGGCACAATGAAGAAGACAATTTGCAGCGCAATCGCGCTGATGGGCGCAATGGGTGCAGTGTGTACAGGCAATGCCATGGCGCAGAGTTCGGTCACCATCTACGGTATCGTCGATACCGGCGTGGTCTACACCACCAACGCCAACGCTGCCGGCAATTCGGTATTCAAGATGCCGTCGCTGACCGGTTCGTTCCCGTCGCGTCTCGGTTTCAAAGGTTCGGAAGATCTCGGCGGCGGGCTTGAAGCCATGTTTGTTCTGGAGGCCGGCTTTGCACCGGACACTGGTTCAATGGGACAAGGTAATCGCCTGTTCGGCCGTCAATCGCTGGTCGGTTTGAAGAGTAATACCTGGGGGCAGATCATGCTGGGCCGCCAGGTCAACATGACTTACATCTCGATGTTGAAAACTGACGTGATGGGTCCGAACATTTTTGCGATCGGCAGCATCGACGGCTATCTGCCAAATGCACGCAGCGACAATTCCATCGGCTACCTGGGCAACTTCTCCAACTTCACCGTCGGCGCGACATACAGCTTCGGCCGTGATACCTCGGCAACCGGCGGCCCTGCTGCAACAGGCTGTGCGGGCGAAGTGGCCGGCAATTCCAAGGCTTGCCGCCAGGTCACGGCGCTGCTCGGCTATGACAACAAATCGTTCGGCGTGACTTCGTCCTACGACATTCTGTACGGCAATACCGGCGCAGCCGGCGGCCTGACCAGCAGCGACAACACTGACCAGCGCGTGACCCTGAACGGCTTCGTCATGATCGGCGACACCAAGATCGGCGCCGGCGTGGTTGATCGCCGCACGCGTGCTGCGGGCGCGGTCAATACCAATTCCGACCTGTATTACCTGGGTGCGAGCGTACCGCTGTCGACAGCGCTGGTACTGGACGCACAGGTCGCGAAGCTGAACGTCAAGAGCAGCCCCAACGACGTGACCCTGATGGTTGGCCGCCTGACCTATAACCTGTCCAAGCGCACTGCGCTGTACACATCGCTGGGTTATCAGAAAAACGGCGGCACTTCCGCTGTCGCGATCGATGCAGGCGGCACAGTCGGTGCAGGCAAGAATCAGCTGGGCGTGATGTCGGGTATCCGTCACACTTTCTGATGCTTATCTGAAAACGTCCAAAGGAAATCTTGAGGAGGATGGCGCGCCACTGAGCAGGGCGCGCCGTAGCATCGACAGCGGCTCACGCTACTGTCTTCAATCCGGCGCACTGCAAGGTCCGCCGGATTTTTTGTGTCTGCTTATGGCAGCAACACGGACAACTCTTGCGAGCCGCGCAGCAGCACAGGAAGAAACTCTTCTTCCATCTGGCGGCGGCTGACGCGGGCCGCTTGCGCACCGACGTTCAATGCGGCCAGCACAGAGCCGGACGCGCCACGCACCGGTACGGCGATAGAGCGCAAGCCGACTTCCAGTTCTTCATCGATCACGGCATAGCCGGATTCGCGCACCTCGGCGAGGATCTCGCGCAGACGTTTTTGCGACACCACGGTCTTGTCGGTGAAGGCGCGCAACTTCACTTTGTCGAAGTAAGCCTTCAATGCATCTTCAGACATGTGCGCCAGCATCACGCGGCCGAGCGAGGTGCAATAGGCGGGCAGGCGGCTGCCGGTATTGAGCGCGACCGACATCACGCGCGCGGTGGCCGAGCGGGAGACATACAGCACTTCATTGTCATCCAGTACCGCCAGCGAGCAGGACTCGTTGAGCGTGCGCGTGATGTTGTTCAGGCAAGGCTGGGCCGACACGGTCAGCGGCGTTGACGACAGGTAGGAATAACCCAGCGTCAGAATTTTCGGACGCAGCGAAAAATTGTTTACCTCGGAATCGGCATAACCCAGTTGTTTCAGCGTATGCAGACAACGGCGCACCGCTGCACGTGGGATACCGGTTTTCTGGCTGATTTGCGCAATCGTCAGCGTACGCCGCGTATCGCTGAAAGCACGCACCACCGCCAGGCCACGCGCCAGCGAAGTCATGAAGCTGGGATCGGTGAGGGCATCGATTTCTTCAGCGATGGTGAGCTCCTTTTCTTCGGCCTGTTCTGCGGCGCCGGCGTCCATCTTGCCGGATTTTGCCGCAGGCTTGCGGGTCTTTGCTGGAGCAGGTGTCTTGGTCATAGGCATTCAAAAAATGACGAAAAGTAACGATGGCAACGATCGCAACGATGAGCAGCAGCGCGGACAAAGCGACGGCGTCCGGTTGTCCGCGATTCTAATATGTTGTGCGGACATCGCACAGACCTGCCTGTTAGTTCTTGACGCAGGAAGGCGGGTATCGCTACACTAATGTGTGCGAAAAACAAACATTAGTTCGTTTATCGCACAACTAGATTGTACCGAAAAGAATTCAGGCGCGCACGCATTTTGACTCTCCCGCAGAGCGAAAACAGCGGTTGGAAAAGCGCAGGAGCATAGAAAAATAAAGGCGGAGACAAGCCATTCCGGGAAGTACGGCAGTAGCGAAATACAGTCGCCACCTATGCCGGATTATCGCGGAACCATTTTCATGCATTTGCTGTTCAACGAACGGATTCACGAAAGAGACGCAACGTGATCGACAAAATTACTGAGTCACTGGAACAAGCTGTGGCTGACATCCATGACGGCGCAACCGTCATGATCGGCGGCTTCGGCAATGCCGGCATGCCGGCGGCGCTGATTGACGCGCTGATTGCACAAGGCGCGCGCGACCTTACTATCGTCAACAACAATGCCGGCAACGGCGACACCGGACTGGCCGCATTGCTCAAGGCCAAGCGCGTGAAGAAGATCATTTGTTCCTTCCCACGCCAGACCGATTCCTACGTGTTCGACGCGCTTTATCGTGCCGGCGAAATCGAGCTGGAACTGACGCCGCAAGGCAACCTGGCCGAGCGTATCCGCGCCGCCGGCGCCGGCATCGGCGGTTTCTTCTCACCGACCGGCTACGGCACCATGCTGGCCGACGGCAAGGAAACCCGTCTCATCGATGGCCGCCACTATGTGCTGGAGTCGCCAATCCACGCCGACTTCGCGCTGATCAAGGCGCTGCGCGGTGACCGCTGGGGCAACCTGGTGTATCGCAAGACCGCGCGCAACTTCGGCCCCATCATGGCCATGGCCGCCAAGTGCGCCATCGCCCAGGTGAGCGAAGTGGTCGAACTGGGCCAGCTCGATCCGGAAGCCATCGTGACGCCGGGCATCTTTGTGCAGCGTGTGGTGTTGCAGAACGCACAGGAGACCAAATAATGAGTTCCGCTAATCGTTTTTCCCGTGATCAGATCGCCGCACGCGTGGCGCAGGATATTCCCGAAGGTGCCTACGTCAACCTCGGCATCGGCCTGCCGACCAAGGTCGCCAACTATCTGCCGGCCGATAAAGAAGTCTTCTTGCACAGCGAAAATGGTTTGCTCGGCATGGGGCCGGCACCTGCGCCCGGCGAAGAAGACGAAGACCTCATCAACGCCGGCAAGCAGCCGGTGACTTTGCTGACCGGTGGCGCCTACTTCCACCACGGCGACTCGTTCGCGATGATGCGCGGCGGCCATCTCGATATCTGTGTGCTCGGCGCCTTCCAGGTCTCGGCCACCGGCGATCTGGCCAACTGGCACACGGGTGCACCGGATGCGATTCCGGCAGTCGGCGGCGCAATGGATCTGGCCATCGGCGCCAAGCAAGTGTTCGTGATGATGGAACATCAGACCAAGACCGGTGAAAGCAAAATCGTCTCGCACTGCGATTATCCGTTGACCGGCATCGGCTGCGTCAACCGCATCTATACGGATGTAGCCGTGCTGGATGTGACCGAACACGGCCTGCGCGTGCGCGAGATCGTCGACGGCATGTCCTTTGACGAACTGCAGAAAATCACCGGTGCGCCGCTGTTGCCACCGGTGTGACCCTGTAATCCAGTAACCAAAGAGAACATCATGACTGAAGCCTTTATCTGCGACGCCATCCGTACTCCCATCGGCCGTTACGGCGGCGCACTAAAAGATGTGCGCGCCGATGACCTCGGTGCCATTCCATTGCGCGCGCTGATCGAACGCAATCCGCAAGTCGACTGGAACGCCGTCGACGACGTCATCTTCGGCTGCGCCAATCAGGCCGGTGAAGACAATCGCAACGTCGCTCGCATGTCGGCGCTGCTGGCCGGTTTGCCGCAGTCGGTGCCAGGCACCACGATGAATCGTCTGTGCGGTTCGGGCATGGATGCGGTCGGTACCGCGGCGCGTGCGATCAAGTCGGGCGAAGCGCAGCTGATGCTGGCAGGCGGTGTCGAATCGATGACACGCGCGCCTTTCGTCATGGGCAAGGCCGACAGTGCTTTTTCACGCAGCGCCAATATCTACGACACGACTATCGGTTGGCGTTTTCCAAACGCACAGATGAAGGCGCTCTACGGTACCGACTCCATGCCGGAAACCGGTGAAAACGTCGCCGACGATTTCAAGATCAGCCGCCTCGATCAGGACAAATTCGCCGTCGCCAGCCAGGCCAAGGCCGCTGCCGCACAAGCCAACGGTACGCTCGCGCAAGAAATTACGCCCGTCGTGATTCCGCAAAAAAAGGGCGAGGCCATCACCGTCAGCAATGATGAGCATCCGCGTGCCACCAGCATGGAAGCGCTGGCAAAGCTCAAAGGCGTGGTACGCGCCGATGGCACCGTTACCGCAGGCAATGCCTCCGGTGTCAACGACGGTGCTTGCGCTTTGCTGCTGGCGAGCGCAGAAGCAGTCAAGCAATACGGACTGACGCCGCGTGCGCGTATTGTCGGCATGGCGACTGCAGGTGTTGCGCCGCGCGTCATGGGCATCGGTCCGGCGCCGGCAACCAAGAAACTGCTGCAGCAAGTCGGCCTGACCATCGAACAAATGGACGTGATCGAACTGAACGAAGCATTTGCCTCGCAAGGTCTGGCGGTGCTGCGTGAACTGGGTGTCGCCGATGACGACCCACGCGTCAATCCTAACGGTGGCGCGATTGCACTCGGCCATCCGCTTGGCATGAGCGGCGCGCGCCTGATTACCACCGCGATGTATCAGCTGCAACGTACCGGCGGGCGCTACGCACTGTGCACCATGTGCATCGGTGTTGGGCAGGGCATTGCAACTGTCATTGAGCGTATCTGAAGCAGAGGATACCGTAAGAAAAAGAAGTAAAGACAAAGCTGCCGGCCATCAAGAGCCATGACAATACAGAGCAGCGCTTGCACAAGAGATTGAAGAGGAGACACCCCATGCATCACCCCACCTTTGTTCACATTCAACGCGGGAGCGTCGTGCGCTGCCGCCATGGAGACTGCTCATGATCGGCAACTTCATCGGTGTGATGTTCGACGGCATTGCGTACGGCGCGCTGCTGTTCCTGATCAGCGTCGGCCTGTCGGTCACGATGGGCATGATGAATTTCATCAACCTCGCCCACGGCGCGTTTGCGATGCTGGGCGGCTATGTCTGCGTTACCATTCTCAATCAGCTCGGCCTGCCTTTTCTGGCGTCCTTGCCCGTGGCCTTCCTGGCGTCGGCGGTGGTCGGCCTGGTGCTGGAGCGTACGCTCTATCGCCGTCTGTATAAAGCCAGTCATCTGGATCAGGTGTTGTTCTCTATCGGCCTGACCTTCATGGCCGTGGCCGGTGCGACGTACGTCTGGGGGCCGACGCAACAACCGGTGCATTTGCCGGACTGGCTGCGCGGACAGATTTCTCTGCTTGGTCTGGATGTCGGTGCGTACCGTGTGTTCCTGATCGGCGTCGTGGTATTGGTGACTGCTGCATTGGGATTGCTGATTGAACGCACACGCTTCGGCGCGCAGATTCGTGCGTCGGTCGACAATCAGGTCGCTGCGGCAGGTCTGGGCATCAATGTCAGCCGCGTATTCAGCCTGACCTTTGCGCTCGGCTCCGGTCTGGCTGGTCTGGGTGGTGGTCTCGGTATTGATGTGCTGGGTCTGGATCCGACTTTCCCGATCAAGTACATGGTGTACTTCCTGCTGGTGGTTGCCGTCGGCGGCGCGGGCACGATCAAGGGGCCGTTGCTGGCTGCCGTGATCCTCGGAATTTTCGACGTGGCCGGCAAATACTATGTGCCTGAAATCGGCGCCTTCGTGATCTACGGCCTGATGGTGCTGCTGCTGATTCTGTTCCCTGCCGGTCTGATGCGGAGGCGTGGATGAGCACAGTTACACCAGGCGCGCCAACTTCTACGCCCGCCACGGCTGCACCAACCTCTAGCGCAAAGACCACTACCATGTCTCCCTTGCTTCGCCTGCCCAATGACCGCTGGAAGCCGCTGGAAATCATTTTCTGGCTGCTACCGGTGGCAGCGTATTTTGTCTTCCCCGAGTACCTGATCCTGATCAGTCAGATCATGATCGTCGGCTTGTTCGCCATCTCGCTCGACCTGATTCTCGGCTATGGCGGCATTGTGTCGCTCGGCCATGCAGCCTTCTTCGGCCTTGGCGCATATACCGCCGGCTTGCTGTCGGCGCATGGCTGGGGTGAACCGATCAGCGGCATGCTGCTGGCGGCGGTGGTCGCCGCACTGTTCGGCTACATCATCAGTTTTCTGGTGGTGCGCGGTAACGATCTGGCGCGTCTGATGGTGACACTGGGCATCGGCCTCATGCTGTTCGAAGCGGCCAACAAGGCTGCCTTCATCACCGGCGGTGTCGATGGTTTGTCGGGGATGATGGTGGACAAGATCTTCGGCGTGTTCGAGTTCGATCTCAACGGCAAGGTTGCCTATATCTATAGCTTCGTTGTCCTGTTCATCCTGTTCGCAGTGTTGCGCCGTCTCGTTAATTCACCGTTCGGCCTGAGCCTGGTCGGCATCCGCGAAGGCGGTCGCCGCATGCCGGCCATCGGTGTCAACGTCAATCAGCGCCTGACGGTGATCTTCACCATCAGCGCCGCGATTGCCGGTGTGGCAGGTGCCTTGCTGGCCCAGACCACGCAGTTCGTCGGACTCGACGTACTGGGCTTTCCGCGTTCGGCTGAACTGCTGATCATCCTGGTGCTGGGCGGCACAGGTCGCCTGTATGGCGGGCTGGTCGGTGCAGCGATCTTCATGCTGGCGCAAGACTATCTCTCCGGTTTGAATCCGGCCTATTGGCAATTCTGGATCGGCCTGTTGCTGATCGTCATCGTGCTGTTCGCACGCGGCGGTATCCTCGGTGGCCTGACACTGATCTGGAACAACCTGCGCAAGACTTCGGGCACAAAAGGAGAGCGCTCGTGAGCATGACACCAAACACGGCTAAAAACACGACCCTGCGCACCGAAGGCCTGTCCAAACAATGGGGCGCCTTCAAGGCCAACAGCGACATCTCGCTGACCTTTGTTCCCGGTGCGCGCCATGCGCTGATCGGGCCGAACGGCGCAGGTAAAACCACGTTCATCAATTTGCTGACCGGCGGCTTTGCGCCATCGAGCGGCAAGGTCTTCTTTGGTGACGACGACATCACTTCGCTGCCGCAGCATGAGCGCGTCAAGCGCGGCATGACACGCACCTTTCAGATCAATACGTTGTTCGCGGGTCTGACGGTATTGGAATCCGTTGTACTGGCGATTTCCGAACGGCGCGGCATGCAGTACGTCTGGCACAAAACCGTGGCGCAACAGACTGATGTCATCGACGAAGCCATGGCCTTGCTGGCATCGCTCAAGCTCGATGGCGAAGCCAACAGCATCACGCGCAGCCTCGCCTACGGCAAGCAACGCCTGGTTGAAATTGCATTGGCGCTGGCGACCAAACCAAAGGTGTTGTTGCTGGATGAACCGGCTGCCGGCATTCCTTCTGCGGAAAGCAAGGAGCTGTTCGAAGTCATCGCCGGACTGCCGCGCGACGTCACCATTGTTTTCATCGAACATGATATGGGTCTGGTGTTCCGCTTTGCCGAACGCATCACGGTGCTGGTCGGTGGAAAAGTGCTGACCGAAGGCACGCCGGCAGAAATCGCTGCCGACAAACGCGTCAAGGAAGTTTATCTGGGGGAGTCGGAACATGAGTGAGCTGCTTGCACTCGACAAGGTCACCGCCGGTTACGGCGATTCGATCGTATTGGAAGATGTCTCGTTTTCCATGAAAGAAGGCGATAGCCTGGCGCTGCTGGGACGTAACGGCGTGGGTAAAACCAGCCTGCTGGTCACGCTGATGGGATTGACTCGTCTGCACAGCGGCAGTATCCGCTGGTGCGGCGGCGATATCGTGCGCGTGCCGACATACAGACGCGCACACGCCGGTTTGGGCTGGGTACCGCAAGAACGTTACATGTTCCCGTCATTGACGGTGGAAGAGCATCTGACGGTCGTTGCGCGTGGTGGCGAATGGGATTTGCCGAAGATCTACAAAATCTTCCCGCGTCTGGAAGAGCGACGCAACAACATGGGCAATCAGTTGTCGGGCGGCGAACAACAAATGCTGGCGATTGCGCGCGCACTGATGGTGAGTCCGCGCATCCTGTTGCTCGATGAGCCGATGGAAGGGCTGGCGCCGATTATCGTGCAGGAGTTGCTGCGCGTGATCCGCGGGCTGGTCAAGGATATGGGGATGTCAGTGATTGTGGTGGAGCAGCATGCACGGATGGCGTTGTCGTTGACGCAGCGGGCGATTGTGCTGGATCGTGGGCGGATTGTGCATGACTCGGATAGTGGGAGTTTGCTGGCGGATGGGGAGAAGTTGGATCGGTTGGTGGCGGTGGCGTGATGGGGTTTTGTCCTGACTGTGGTCAGGATGACGGCGATCTTTGTTCCGACTTGTCGTATGTGGTAGCTTCGGTTTTTCTTTCTTCGATCAACCTTGCCGGGGGCGGCCCGGCAGCCGCTTACTTTCTTTGCTTCGCCAAAGAAAGTAAGCAAAGAAAGGCGACCGCTGGGTCGTAGCCCCCTTCGGGGGTTCCCGGCGCCAGCAGGCGAAAATCGGGAAGGGAAAACAACTCGCTGCGCTCAGACATTTTTCCCTTCTTAATCCGATTTTCACCCGCTGACACCGGCTACTCTCAAGCGGACTTCGAGACGGGCTCGCCTTCGGCATTGCGCTCTCAGATGTCGGTGACGCTACAGATTTCGGTTTTACTTTTTAACGCCATCGTCCCAGCGAACGCTGGGATCCATTGACGTTTGCGCTCAATCAACCGCCTTCACGACGCTGGGTTCCAACCGTCGTTGGAACGACAAAGCAGAAGAGGCTAAAGGAGTTCGCGCAGTCACCGTCCCTTGGCGATGCGAAGCGAGCCAGTTTCGAAGTCCGCTTGAGAGTAGCCGGTGTCAGCGGGTGAAAATCGGAAAAAGAAGGGAAAAATGTCTGAGCGAAGCGAGTTGTTTTCCCTTCCCGATTTGTGCCTGCTGGCGCCGGGGACCCCCGAAGGGGGCTACGACCCAGCGGTCGCCTTTCTTTGCTTACTTTCTTTGGCGAAGCAAAGAAAGTGAGTAGCTGCCGGGCTACCCCCGGCAAGGTTGATCGAAGAAAGAAAATCGAAGCTACCTAACAGAGACAGTCGGAACAAAACACCTCACAAATCCAACACCAACACCCCCGTCTTCGCTCGAGAAACACAAGGCATAAACCAACGATTGGAAGCCTTCTCCTTCTCACTCAAGAACCCATCCCTGTGATCAGGAATCCCCTCGATCACCTTGGTCTGACAAGTCCCGCACACGCCGACTTCGCAAGAGCAATCGACCTCGACCCCAGCCTCCTGCAGACAAGCCAAAGCCGTCTTTCCTGAGGCAACATCGATCTCTTTGCCATCCCTCAGCCGCACCACAAAAGCCGCATCACCTGCCTGCGCAACAGGTGCGGAAAAAGACTCCTTGTGCACCTGCGATGCTCCCAACCTGGCCGTCGCAAAATCAACAACCGTCGCCATGAACGGCCCCGGCCCGCAAGTGTAAGCATGCGCGTCAACCGCAGCATCTGTCAGCGCCGCAGCAATAACAGCGCCCGTCTGTTCAGCTGACAGACCTGCATGGATGGACACATGCGCAGTCAGTGACGCTCCGGTCAATTCGTCCCGAAACGCAACACTCTCGTCATCGCGCACAAAGTAATGCAGATGAAAGTCGGCACCGTCACGCAACAAGGCATATGCCATCGACAACACCGGCGTAATCCCAATCCCACCCGCAAACAAGAGATGCGAACCGGCAGCATCCGCCAACGCAAAAGCATTGCGTGGAGTACCGATCTGCAGGGCGTCGCCTTCCTTTGCTTCGGCATGCAGCCACGCAGAACCTCCACGCGATTGCGGCTCTTGCTTCACCGCGATGCGATAACGGTCGGGTGAGGGGTGATCACAGCACAGCGAGTATTGGCGCACCAGCCCATTGCCAAGTGTGATGTCGATATGTGCACCGGGTTGATACGCAGGAAGCGCCGTGCCGTCGGCGGCATGCAATTCAAAAATACGGATGGCTGTACCGCTGTTGCGGATGGCGGAGATGATGACGTTCATGATGTTGGCACGTAAGCGACCGCCCCGCAGACAGACACGGTGGCGATCATTGAAAAGGGAGGACGAACGCGCCGCAGCATGCAGGCATACAGCGCGCTCGCAGGAGACGTGTGCTCAGGCCGCCTGTTCGGCCTGCTGACTGAGCATGGTCACGATACGGCGCGCGCGATTGGCGCCGGCGTCGACGTGGATGTCGATCATCGATGCATTCTCGAACTGGCACATGTTGCGATACTGTGCCTCGATGATGACGCGGTCTTCTTCGAAGGTGGCGGCGGTTTGCTGATAGACCAGTTCCAGGTTGTCCGGCGCATCGGGATGCGATGAGCTGGCCATGGTCCAGAAGTAATGCGAGGTGGTCTCGGTCTCCGGTGTGATGCCATGGAAACCGCGCATGTGGAAGCCGCCACGGTGTGGGTCTTCCAGCGACTCCGTATCGGCATCAACCGCACCGGTGAAGATGTTGAGATGGGTGACGTGGAAGTCGATTTCCTGCCAGCGGTCGATCTTGCCCTTGAACGGCCACGCCGCACTATAGGTCGCAGGCGGCTGCGACGCTTTCATCCAGCGCACCACGCGCACGTTGTCGCCGTCGCTGGTGACGTTGGTCGGCGCCTCCATGTGCGTCTTCGCATTGCCGCCGATGGTCTTGGTGTGGACGTAGCCGACATGACTGAGGTCAAGCAAATTGTCGTGGATCAGCTGATACGGTGCGTCGTAGTGGAATACGCCGCCCTTGTATCTGTAGCGGGGATTGTCGTGTGCCGCGATTTCGGGGGGCTGGCCGATCGGCTGACTATCTGTGCTCTCGCCCAGCCAGAGCCAGATGATTTCGTTGCGTACCGCGACCTTGTAGGCTTTGACGCAAGCCTTGCCGGGGATCTTGACCTGGCCGGGAATTTCAATGCACTGGCCGCTGGGTGCATACAGCAGGCCGTGATAACCGCAGCGGATACCGCCGTCTTCGAGCGAGCCGCACGACAGCGGTACGCTGCGGTGACAGCAACGGTCTTCCAGCGCGGCGACTTCGCCTGACTCGGTGCGAAACATGACGACCGGGCGATTAAGCAGGGTGCGGGCCAGAGGCTTGTCCTGAAGCTCCCAGACAAAGCCGGCGACGTACCATTGATTCAATGGAAACATGATGACTCCTTTCAGTGTTGCTGATCAGCTGAGATACCAATTACTTGGCCGGATCCTTGACGTTGTCGTAGCGGTCGATTTCGGTCGCTACGTACTTTCCGTTCTGTTTGTCGATGCGGCGGATATAGATGGTCTGCACGATGTCGTTGGTCTTGTCATCGATGGCGACGGTGCCACGCGGGCTGGTCGCGCTGTAACCTTTGACGGCATTCATGAAGGTCGCCCCGTCGGTGTTGCCGTTGGTCTTGGTCAGCGTCTTGGCGATCAAGGTCATCGCGTCATAGGCGGACACCGAAAGAAAGTTCGGCTTGAAGCGGCCGCCGACAGTTTGTGAAAACGCTTCCAGGAATTTGGCATTGTCGACCCCCGGGCGCGAGAACGAATAGAAACCGGCCGTATAGATGCCGAGCATCGAATCGCCACCCATGCTCAGGACATCTTCATCGGCCCAGCCTTCGCCGCCGAGGAAGCGGATACCGGCCTTATCGAGTCCCTTTTCCTTGTATGCCTTGATGAACGACACCATCGGCTGGCCGTTGGGCAGGAACACGTGGATTGCATCCGGCTTCTCGTCCTTGATGCGTTGCAGGTAGGCGCTGTAATCGACCGTGGTCAGCGGCACGCGCACCGAGCTGGTCACGGTGCCGCCCAATGCGGTAAAGGTTTTCGTGAACCAGGTGTCGGCATCCAGTCCCGGTGCATAGTCAGAGACGATCGAGAACACGCGGCGAGAGCCGGTTTTATAGGCCCACTCAGCCAGCGGTTTGACCGATTGCGCGATGGTGTAAGAGGTGCGCGTGATGTAGGGCGACTTGGTGGTCACTGCCGACGAGGCGGCGTTCATGACGACCATCGGCCTCTTCGCTTTATCGACCACGGCGGCGACCGCCATCGCGTTGGGCGTGAAAACAAAACCGGTGATGATGTCGACGTTGTCGCGGCTGATCAGCTCTGTGGCCAGACGTTTGGCGACGTCGGCTTGCGGGCCGGTGTCGTCTTTGTAGATGACTTGCAGTTTCTTGCCGGCCACGGTGTCGCCATGCAGGCGCAAATAGGTGTCGATGCCGGCTTTCATTTGTTCGCCGCTTTGTGCTGCGACACCGGTCAGCGAGGTAATGACGCCGATGCGGATGGTATTGGTCTGGTCAGCGGCAGCGCTCGTGTTGGAAGTGGCACCGAATGCCAGGCTCAAGGCAAGGCCGCACAGCGCACGCTTGAATTGTTGCATGTTGAAGTCTCCTGTCGTTGCTTGTAATAGTTGTTATCCGGCATGTCGTTGCATGCGGTGCCCGGCTTATGTGTTGAACTTGTGTTCAGGCCGGTTGAGGAGGATCATACCGAAGCGAAATTATTTGAAAATAGAATTTTCTGCATAATATTTATTCGACTTTCGAATAGATAGCGCGTGGAAAACACGAGCACAACGCAAGAAAAAATCGCCAGCATGGAGACCGCATGGCCAACTTCGATATGAACCTCTTGCCGATTGCCCTGGCGATCTTTGAGGAGCGCAGCGTCAGCGCCGCCGCACGCAAGCTCAATATGAGCCAGCCCGCCGTCAGCATCGCGCTGAACAAGCTGCGCACGGCGCTGAGTGATCCATTGTTCGTGCGCACTTCACACGGCATGGAACCGACACCGCGCGCGCTGACGCTGATCAGTCCGACGCGCGACATCCTGCAGCGCATCCATACCGACGTACTGGCGAGCGAAGTATTCAATCCGGCGACGACCAGCCGCAAGTTCACGATTGCCTTGTCGGATATCGGCGAGATGACCTTCCTGCCGAAGGTACTGGATCGCTTTCAGCGCGATGCGCCGGGCGCGTCGGTGGCGTCGGTGTCGATGACGCCGCTTGAATTGAATGTAGCGCTGGAGAATGGAGAAGTGGATCTGGCGGTGGGATATTTCCCCGATCTGAAGAACCGCAATCTGTTTCAGCAACGTCTGTTTTCACATGACTTCATTTGCCTGCTGCGGGCCGATCATCCCATCCGTTCGCGCAAGATTTCGATGGAGCAGTTCTTGAAGCTGGGGCACGCGGTGATCAAGGCGGAAGGGCGCAGCCAGGAGCTGTTCGAACAATTGCTGATCAAGAAAAAGATCCAGCGCCGCATCGTGCTGTCGACACCGCACTTCATGTCGATTCCTTTTCTGATCGCATCATCCGATCTGGTGGTGACGGTGCCGCGCGCCGTGGGAGCGTCGTTTGCGCAGTTCTCCAACATCCGGCTGGTGGAGCCACCGCTGGAGATCCCGACCTTCGATCTACGGCAGCACTGGCATCGCAAGTATCACAAGGATGGCGCCAACGTCTGGCTGCGGACAATTCTGGCCGAGATGTTTTCCGGCGATTGATCGCAGAGAGGCTACTCGTTGTCGCTGACGACCGGCTTGATGCTGGCCAGCGGTGCACGGCTCTCGGTATTGTTGCCGCGCACCAGTTTGTCGAGCAGATGCATGAACTGCTCCTGCTCGTCGGCTTCCAGCGGTGACAGCAATCGTTTGCGCAGACGCTGCGCTGCCGGGATCAGATCGCTCAGCATTTGCTCGCCGGTCGGTGTGATGTTGAGCGCGCGCTGACGTCGGTTGTGCGGGATGACCTTGCGCACCAGCAAACCTTTTTCTTCCAGCCGTACACAGACGGTCGCGCCGGTCGAGGTATCAATGCCGACTAGTCCGGCCAGGGTGACCTGATCGATACCGGGATGGTTCGACAGCGTGCGCAGAATCGCATATTGCACCGGCGTAATATCACCGCCCAACTCATCCAGAAAAATCGAGACCGAGATCTGTTGTGCACGACGCAACAAGTGGCCGGGGTGCTCATAGAGATCGATCAGCTGGCTCTCTTGCGCTGGCGTTTGTGCTTGTTGTGTTGTGCTTGGACGAGGCATGGTTGTCGGTTTTGCAAAAGGCGAATGATGAAGCTTTGTAGTGTATCCGCTACGGTGTTTCATCACGCATTTTTGATGCGATGCGCAAAGAAAAAATCAAAATAAATTCGAAATTGGGTTTACATCGCTGCGCAGTTGGAGGATACTTTTCTCAAACATTCAGTGCACTGAATATTAAATCGAAAAACAAAGCAACAGAGACCCGACAGTCCCACAGACAGGCTGCGGAACAAGAACATAGTCGTTGGTGCAGGCATTTTTGCACCGGATGAGAAGTAGAAATCGCCGATGTTTTGCAGGCAGACGCCACGCCCTTGATGTGTCGTCGCCCATGCATCCATGCATTGTCATGCACCCAAGTTTCACGCATTCGCATCACCGAACAATGGAAGTTCCTGAGGAGGAGAAGACATGTTTCCAAAAAACACCTGGTACGTCGCCTGTAGCCCTGACGAAATCGCCGACAAGCCGTTGGGCCGTCAAATCTGTGGCGAGAAGATCGTGTTCTATCGCGGCGCCGAAGGCAAGGTCGCGGCAGTCGAAGATTTCTGCCCGCATCGCGGTGCGCCTTTGTCGCTGGGCTTTGTACGCGACGGCCAACTGGTCTGCGGCTATCACGGGTTGGAGATGGGCTGCGACGGCAAGGTCATCAGCATGCCGGGCCAGCGTGTGCGGGGATTTCCATGCATACGCAGCTTTCCGGTGGTGGAGCGTTACGGTTTCATCTGGGTCTGGCCGGGCGAAAAAGAACTGGCCGATCCGGCGCACATCCATCATCTGGAATGGGCCGACAATCCGGAATGGGCCTATGGCGGCGGCTTGTATCACATCAATTGCGAATACCGCCTGATGATCGACAACCTGATGGATCTCACGCACGAAACCTATGTGCACGCATCCAGCATCGGCCAGAAGGAAATCGACGAAGCGCCCGTCAACACCAGGACTGAAGGCGACGAAGTCATCACCAGCCGCTTCATGGAAAACATCATGGCGCCGCCATTCTGGCGCATGGCGCTGCGCAGCAATGGTCTTGCCGACGACGTGCCGGTGGATCGCTGGCAGATCTGCCACTTCACGCCGCCGAGCCACGTGATGATCGAAGTCGGCGTGGCGCATGCCGGCAAGGGTGGCTACGACGCCGATCCGAAATACAAGGCGTCGAGCATCGTGGTCGATTTCATCACGCCGGAAACTGAAACCTCGCATTGGTATTTCTGGGGCATGGCGCGCAACTTCAAACCGCAGGATGCAGAACTGACCGCCGCCATCCGCGAAGGCCAGGGCAAGATCTTCGGTGAAGATCGCGACATGCTGGAGATGCAGCAGCAAAACATCCTCAAGCATCCGGAGCGCAAATTGCTGATGCTGAACATCGATGCCGGCGGCGTGCAGTCGCGCCGCTTGCTCGACAAGTGGATGGCGAAGGAGAAAGAACAGCCATCCTCCGTCACGGCCGACGCCGCGTGATCCAACGGTTCCATTGAATTGCGGAAGCGACCCGGGCGGTCGCTTCTGTCGTTGCCGTCGTTGCTATCGTTGGAATAGCCACTGCTGCAACCAACATCGACATGCTTTAGCAGAGAGCACCATGAGCCAGTTACAAGTCAAAGTCATCAGCAAGACCGTGGAGGCCGAAGACATCGCCAGTTTCGAACTGGCCGGTATCGACGGCAAACCACTGCCACCCTTCAGCGCCGGCTCGCACATCGACGTGCATATCCGCGACGGTCTGATCCGCCAATATTCGCTGTGCAATCCGCCGCATGAAAGCCATCGCTATCAGATCGGTGTGCTGCGCGACGCCAACTCGCGCGGCGGTTCAGTCGCCATGCACGGCGACATCAAAGTCGGTGACGTGCTGACCATCAGCGAACCGCGCAATCACTTTCCACTGACGCAGGCCAAGCGCACCTTGCTGCTGGCCGGCGGCATCGGCGTCACGCCCATCCTGTGCATGGCGGAACGTCTCGCCGCTACGGGTGCTGACTTCGCCATGCACTACTGTGCGCGTTCGCCGGAACGTACGGCGTTTCGCGATCGCATCGCCGAATCGGGATTCGCCGACCGCGTGGTGTATCACTACGACAGCGGCGCCGATGAGCAAAAACTCAAACTGGCCGAGATGATCGCCACCCCGGATGCCGACACGCATATCTATGTCTGCGGCCCGGGCGGTTTCATCGATCATGTCGTCAATACGGCAAAGGACAAAGGCTGGCCGTCGGCACAGGTGCATCTGGAATACTTCGGCGCTGCACCGGTGGAGACCGACGGCGACGCGCCCTTCGATGTCAAGATCGCCAGCAGCGGCCAGGTCTTCACGATTCCGGCCGGCGAGACCGTGATCAAAATCCTTGCTGACAACGGCGTCGATATCCCGGTCTCGTGCGAACAAGGTGTCTGCGGCACTTGTCTCACGCGCGTGCTGGATGGTGTGCCGGATCACCGCGATCTGTATCTGACCGATGAAGAACGCGCCGCCAACGATCAGTTCACCCCTTGCTGTTCCCGCGCAAAAAGCGCCTTGCTGGTTCTGGATGTCTGACCTGCTGGTTTGTTCGACCCATTTGATAACTAAAAAGAGAGAGACAAAAATGCCCGATACCATCAATACCCAACGCCGCCAGATGTTGCTGGGCGGCACCGCTGCATTGGCCGCCGGCATGTTGCCGCTGTCTGCCTTTGCAGCCGATCCGATCAAGGTCGGCCTGATCGTGCCGATGTCCGGTCCATTCGCTTCGACCGGCCGCCAGATCGAAGCCGCGGTCAAGCTGTATCAGCAAAAGTACGGCGACACCGTTGCCGGCCGCAAAGTGGAAATTCTGCTGAAGGATGACGGCGGCTTGTCGCCTGACGTCACCAAGCGCCTCGCGCAGGAACTGGTGGCGCGCGACAAGGTGCAAGTCCTGGCTGGCTTCGGCCTGACACCGCTGGCGCTGGCGGCTGCCCCCATTGCCACGCAGGCCAAGGTACCGATGATCGTCACTGCAGCAGCGACTTCCATCATCCCGCAGCGCTCGCCGTACATCGTGCGCACCGGCTTTACACTGCCGCAGGTAACGGCGCCGCTGGCAAGCTGGGCCGCGAAGAACAAGATCAAAAGCGTCGTGACTTTTGTCAGTGACTACGGCCCTGGCATTGATGCCGAAAAAGTTTTCATCAAGACCTTCACCGATGCCGGCGGCAAAGTTCTCGAAAGTTTGCGCGCACCATTGCGTAATCCCGACTACGCCCCCTTCCTGCAACGTGTGAAAGACGCCAAGCCGGAAGCGCTGTTCGTTTTCGTGCCGTCGGGCGAAGGTGCGGCTGTCCTGAAACAATTTACCGAACGCGGTCTGGCCGCTGCCGGTATTCGCCTCATCTGCACCGGCGACGTCCTCGACGACGACCTGATGGCCAGCATCGGCGCCGCCTCCAGCGGCGTGGTCAGCAGCCACCACTACTCGGCCGCACATCCATCCCCGCTGAACAAGGAATATGTCGACGGTATCGCCAAAGCCAACAAGGGCATGCGCGCCAACTTCCACTCGGTCGGCGGCTACGACGGTATGCATCTGCTGTATGAGGCGCTCAAGAAGACCAATGGCGACACCGACGGCGAAAAGTTGCTGGCGGCAATGAAAGGCATGAGCTGGGAAAGCGTCCGCGGTCCGGTAACGCTTGACGCTGCGACACGCGACATGGTGCAGAATGTCTACATTCGCAAGGCCGAGCAGCGCGGCAATGAGTACTACAACGTCGAATTCGACAAGGTCGAGAACTTCAAGGATCCCGGCGTCTGATCGTCCGGCATCTCGAAATTAAAAAGCCTGGTTCGCGTCATGCGAACCAGGCTTTTTTACTGAGGAACCCAGATCTACAGCGTCTGAATAAAGTCAGTCACCAACTCCGCAAACGCCTGCGGCTGTTCAACCGCACTCACATGCGAAGCATCCTTGATCACCGCCAGCTTCGCACCGCGAATGCCGCTGACCAAGGCTTCCGACATCGACAGCGGCGTACCCTGATCCAGTTCACCGGCGATGACCAGTGTCGGTGCATTGATCTCACCCAGACGTGCTGTCGTATCGACTGTGCCGACGGCATTGCAGCAGCCGACATAACCGGCGGCGTCGGTGCTGGTCAGACGTTCACGGAAACGCGCTACAGTGGACGCGTTCTGCGCGCGGAAACGATCGTGGAAATAGCGCCCCATGACCGCATCGGCAATGGCTTCGATACCCTGTTCGCGTACGGTGGAAATGCGTTGCTGCCAGGCCAGCTGTGCGGCTTCCGGATAGCTCGATGTCGTGTTGGCCAGCACCAGCGCGCGCACCAATGAGGGATGGCGCAAAGCGAGTTCCTGGCCAACCATGCCGCCCATGGACAGACCGACCCAGATCACCGGGCCGGTATCAAGGTCGCGCAGCATGTGTGCGGCGTCGTCGGCCAGTTCGGCCATGCTGTAGAGGCCGTCTGCCTTTTCCGAACTGCCGTGGCCGCGATGATCGTAGGTGATGACTTTGCAGTCGGCGGATAGCTGATTGGCCAGCGCATCCCACATCATCAGGTCGCAGCCGATGGCGTGGCTGAGCACGATGGTGTGGCGTGGCGCCTTGCCGTTGCGCGGTGTGCGCACGCTGTAGTGCAGGGACGGCGAACCGCTGCTGCGGCCTTCCTTGCCGATACCGGAGTGGAAGGTGTCGGCCGGCTTCATCGGCGTCACGGTATAGCCGATCTGCTCGCCGACCTCGCGCAGGATCTGCTGCGCATGCGTGAAGGCAGTGTTGCCGGCAGGGACGCCCGCATAGATCGCCGACTGGATCAATACTTCCTTCATCTCATCGGGCGTCAGGCGTGTGGCGGGATCACCCAGCAGGCCGGCACGCACGTGCAGCTCGAACTCTTCCCAGCGGCCCAGCGCGATGGTGATCGCCAGAACAATGATGCGGCGGGTCTTGTGGTCGAGGCCGGGACGGCCCCAGATTTCGTTCCAGGCGAAGCGCGTGATCAGGTTTTGAAATTCGGCATTGAAGTTGGTGGCGTTGCTCACCGAACGGTCTACCCAGGCATCGCCAAGGACGCTGCGGCGGTTGCGCATGCCGCGTTCAAAATCGTGGTCGAGGGGATCATAGCTCATGGTTGTCTCTCGTTATGTGGTTATCTCGTGATGGAAATGGGATGAAAGGATGGGCAACTAGCGACTGTCTTGCTGCAAAGACCTCAGCTGACGCTCTGCCAGCGCACGTGCCGCGCCGGTCGCCTGCACCGGATCGAAGAGATCCTGAATCTTGCTGATATCGATCTGCTTGCTCAGTTGGGGATCTTCCTTGATCGCAGTGGTCAGCGCATCAGCGAGATGGCCTTGCGTCTCGACAACGCGCTGCGTCAATTTTTCCAGCAGCGCGTGCGCATTCGGACGGCCGATGGCGCTCGCCAGATAGATGGACGCCGCTTCGGCAAACACCAGACCTTGCAGTGCGTCGATATTGCGGCGCATGCGGCGGGTGTCGACGATGAGTCCGGCAAAAGCTTCATTGAGCGCCTTGATCGCGCCATGCGCGCCGAGAAACAAGGCCGGCCATTCCGCGAGTTCAGCCTGCCAGTTGCCGAGACCGCGTTCGTGCTGCTGTCCCATCGCGGCGAGCAAGGCGGCGGCGTGTTGCGGTGCGCGGTTGGCTGCTGCCAGGGCGATCATGGATGACACCGGATTACGCTTGTGCGGCATTGCCGATGAACCACCGCGGCCGTTGCCGGAGGGTTCCGCCAGTTCAGCGATTTCACCTTGGGCCATCAGGCTGAGGTCGGTTGCCATTTTTCCGAGGCTGCCGGTCAACACCGCGACTTCCATGCCCAGCCGCATCCATTCGTCACGCTGTGTGTGCCAGGCGGCGTCGGCGACTTTCAATTGCAAGGCATCGGCCATGCGTTGCGCGACGGCAGGACCTTTGTCGCCGAGTACGGCGAGCGTGCCGACGGCGCCGCCCAGTTGCAACTGCAAGGCCCGTGCGGATTGTTCACGCAACTGTTCGCGCGCGCGCAGCAACGGTGCTGCCCAGCCAACCAGTTTGAAGCCGAAGCTGGTGACCTGCGCCGGTTGCATCAGCGTACGCGCCAGCACCGGTGTGGACAGATGCTGGTCTGCGAGTTTCAGCAACTGTGCGGTCAGCTCACCGAGGCCGTCGTCGATCAGCTTCAGCGCTTCGCGCGTGGCCAGCACCATGGCGGTGTCAAGCACGTCCTGACTGGTGCTGCCCCAGTGCACGTGCGTGGCTGACTCCTGATTGGTGAGCGCGACGGTCTTGGTCAATTCCTTGACCAGTGGAATCGCCAGTGCGCCGGCGCGGCGACCGGCCTGGATGATCGCGGGGATATCGTAAAGCTGCGCATTACAAACGCTCGCGATCGTACGCGCAGCGGCTTCGGGAATGACACCCTCGGCGGCTTCGGCATTGGCCAGCGCTTCTTCAAAGTCGAACATCGCCTGCACGATGGACGTATCGTCGAAGACCTTGATCATCTCCGGCGTGGTCAAAAAACTGTCGAATATGGAAACGCTCACATGGGCTCCGTTGTAATCGGTAAAACGCACGCGGGACTCGGTGGAGGGTATCCACGAGTCCCCATGCTTTCAGGATAAATCAGTTTTCAGACGTAATCGAAGAATACGGTTTCCTGTGCGCCCTGCATGTTGATGTTCCACAGATAGGAACCGTCCGCCTGCTTCTTCGCAATCAAGGTATCACGGCGTTGCTGCGGCACTTGGTTAAGGATGTCCGATTGTGCCAACCCCGCATCGTCTTCCAGGAAGACGGCAGTGAACTGGTGCTTGGTCAGGCCGCGTGCAAACACGGTGACATAGGCGACCGGCTTGCCGGCGGTGGCAGCCTGAGGCAAGGTGATCTGCAGGCTGAAGCCACCTTCGTCATTGCTCGGCACGCGACGATAACCCGGGATGGCGTGTGCAGTTTCCACCGGTGCGCTGTCCGGCATCCATGTCTCGACCCACGCATCATTGATCGCCACGCCGTCGCCGTCAAAGATCGCGCCTTTGACGACGATCTTCGGTGCGCCGCTTTCCACGTTGGCAGTCATGTCGACGGCCCAGCGCCAGGCTTCATGCGGAAACGGGCCGATGGTTTGTGAGGTTGTGATTTTGCTTGTCATAGTAGTCCCCGATTCCTTAGATACCCATAGGGGTGGCGTTGCGTCCGCGCAGCACGATGTCGAACTCGTAGCCGAGCATCTTGTCGTCGACGGTTTCATCCAGGCTGAAGCGCGAGATCAAACGTTGGCGTGCAGCCTCGTCCGGAATGCTCTGGAAAATCGGGTCGTATTCAAACAGCGGATCGCTGGGGAAATACATCTGCGTCACCAGGCGCTGGGCATACACGTTGCCGAACATCGAGAAGTGGATGTGCGCCGGACGCCATGCCTTGTGATGGTTGCCCCACGGATAAGGGCCCGGCTTGATCGTGACGAAACGATAGCGGCCGTTGTCGTCGGTCAGCATCTTGCCGAAGCCAGTGAAATTAGGATCGAGCGGCGCATCGTGCTGGTCGCGCTTGTGCCAGTAGCGGCCTGCGGAATTGCATTGCCACACTTCCAGCAGCGAATTGCGCACCGGCTTGCCGTCTTCATCCAGCACGCGGCCGGTAACGACGATCTTCTCGCCCAGCGGTTCGTCCTTACCTTGTGCGGTCATATCCATATCGTGCGGCAGGATCAGCTTGGGCGAGGCAAACAGATTGGTCGTGGTCGCAGCGGCAGCGTTGATACGCAACGGCGCCTGCGTCGGACCGCGTTTGACGGTGGATTTATAGGGAGGGTAAATCAGCTCCGGATAAACGCCGGATTCGACTGCGTCGAAGTTCATGGGGTCTCCTTGAAAAGGGTCGATAGCACACGACTCACGCCACGATGCATGCTGGCGGGATAGGTAATTCGCTCGTGTCGACGGGTCTTTTTGTGCGAATAACGTATCGTGTTGTTTTGTTCTGATCGGATCTTAGGTAAAGAAGGGCGCAGCCACAAGGGAGCTTATGGGTGTTCCATTCGGTATTCGCCCTATTTGTGCGAAAATCGCACAAATAGACGACTTTATGCAGATGCCACCATGACTGAGCCACAAGACGCCGCTGATACCGAAATTGCCGCGCCGCACAAACGCGACCTCATCGCCGGTCTGGAAAAAGGCCTGCAGGTGATTGAGGCTTTCGACCAGGAACGTTCACGCCTGACCATCGCCGAAGTTGCTCAGCGCACCGGCCTCACACGTGCTGCGGCGCGCCGTTATCTGATTACGCTGGCGCATCTGGGTTATGTGCGGCATGAGCAAAAATTGTTTTCCCTGACGCCGATGATTTTGCGGCTCGGACAGTCCTACCTGCACTCGGCCAGATTGCCGCGCATCGTGCAGCCGTTGTTGTATCGCCTGGCCTATTCGCTGGAAGAAGCCGCCTCCGCCGGCGTGCTCGACCACGATCAACTGGTCTGCGTTGCCGCCGTCAGCGCCGGGAGGCTGGTGTCGACCACCTTGCAGCCGGGGACGCGGGTACCGGCCTTCTGCACCGCCAATGGCCGCGTGTTATTGGCGCATCTGCCGCAGGTGCAGATGGAGCATTTTCTTGAGCGCCTGCAGCCGGAGCAGATCACCGCGCATACCATCGTCAACAAGGAGCGTCTGGCGCTGGAGATTGCGCGCACGCGCGAGCAGGGGTATGCCCTGGTGGATCAGGAACTGGAACTTGGTTTGCGGACCATGGCGGTGCCGATTCGCAATTTTCGGGGTGAGGTGGTGGCGGCTATGAACATCAGTGTGCATGCTGCGCGCATGAAGCTGGAGGAGATGGTGGAGAGGTGTTTGCCGGCGATGTTGAAGATTCAGGTGGAGTTGGGGGCGTTGCTTTAGGTGTGCTGTTCCGACTTTGCTTATGTTGGTAGCTTAGATTGTTCTTTCTTCGATCAACCAAGCCGGGGGCGGCCCGGCAGCCGCTCACTTTCTTTGCTTCGCCAAAGAAAGTAAGCAAAGAAAGGCGACCGCTGGGTCGTAGCCCTCTTCGAGGGTTCCCGGCGCCAGCAGATGAAAATCGGGAAGGGAAAACAACTCGCTGCGCTCAGACATTTTTCCCTTCTTAATCCGATTTTCACCCGCTGACACCGGCTACTCTCAAGCGGACTTCGAGACGGGCTCGCTGCGCCTCGCCCTTGCTGGCTCGCCTTCGGCATTGCGGCGTAAAGTACTGGTGACGTCACAAACTTCAGTACTCTCTTTTAATTTCGTCGTCCCAGCGAACGCTGGAGTCCAGTGACGTTTGCGCATCACTCAGCCGTCGTTAAGACGCTGGGTTCCAACTTTCGCTGGAACGACAGAGTAAATAAGACCAGACAAACGAAAACTGTCGCAGTACCCTGGCTCGCTTTCTTGGCTTACTTTCTTTGGCGAGACAAAGAAAGTGAGTAGCCGCCGGGCTACCCCCGGCAAGGTTGATCGAAGAAAGAAAATCGAAGCTACCTAACCCGGCCAGTCGGAACAAAACACAGCAAGCCACAGCAAGCCACCACAAAAAAACACCTCTCACCCCTTCAAACTCTCACTACGAAACTCCTTCGGCGACACCCCCACATGCCGCTTGAACAACCGGCTGAAATAAGCCGGATCCTGAAACCCCAGCTCATAAGCAATCGTCGCCACGCTGGACGGTACATACGTCAGCTTGCGGCAAGCCTCCAGCATCAGTCTGTGCTGCGTCATATCAAACGCCGACTGTCCCGCCAGCTTCAGGCACAAGCGATTCAGGCGGCTCGGCGTTACATGCAACTGATCCGCATACGCCCCGACCAGCCATTGCTCCTTGTAATGCGCCTCCACCAGCGTACGGAAGCGGCTGAACAATTCAAAGTCGTTGCGCCCCGACAGATCCGCCGAGCGATGATCCGCCTCCAGCCGCACCAGCAACAGCAGCACGCTGCGCGCCAGCCATTCCAGCATCAGCGTGTGGCCGAACAGCGGCCATGCCGACTCGGCGATGAGATGGCGCAGGATAGCGTCGAGACGTTCGCGGATCTCCGGCACGCCCGACAGATCGATCGCCAGCGGCTGCAAAAACAGTGCTGAAAAGATGTCGCTGTGCAACCCGGCGTCCTTGCTCTCGCCGACTGAAAACACCACATTCTGGTCCACCGTCAGCACAAAGCCGACCGCTTCTTCCGAGAAGTCGAAGCCGTGTTCGACCGACGGATGCAAGGTGATGACGACCGGGCCATCGCGTTCCCAGACTTCATCCTCGACCTCGGCGCGCACATGGCCGGACATTAAAAAAAGTACCTGAAAAAGACCTCGGTGCGTATGCCGTGCGATATGCCAGTCGTGGATGCGGCTGCGCGTCTCGATCAACTCGATGTGCACAAACTCCGCACCTTCACTGCGCACAGCCTCGCCGTACAGAGAGAATTGCGGGACTTCACTTGCGCGTGTTGCTGGCTTTCTGGTTGCCATGCGGATACCGTCGTCAAAATTGTGAGTGTCAAAATAGTACAAGTAATTTCAAAATTCATCCATTCTTTCCCGGCGTATCGCGGACTACGATGCAGGCATATAAAAAATTATTACTTTCGGAGATATGCCATGCGCACCCAAGTCGCCATCATCGGCGCCGGTCCGGCCGGTTTGCTGTTGTCCCATTTATTGCATCTGCAAGGTATCGAGTCCGTCGTGGTGGAAAGCCGCAGCCGTGCCGATATCGAAGCGACGATTCGCGCCGGCGTACTGGAGCAGGGCACCATGGATATCCTGACCCAATCCGGCGTCGGCGAACGCATGCGCAAGGAAGGCGCTTTGCATCACGGCATCGAACTGGCTTTCGGTGGCCGCCGTCACCGCATCGATCTGACCGAACTGACCGGCAGCGCCATTACCGTCTATGCGCAACATGAAGTCATCAAGGATCTGGTCGCGGCGCGTCTGGCGGCACAAGGTCAACTGCTCTTCGAAGTCAGTGAGGTCGTGCTGAAGGATGTGCAGAGCGAGACGCCATCGGTCAGCTTCATGCATGGCGGACAGCCGCAGCAATTGCAGGCCGATTTCGTGATCGGCTGCGATGGCTTTCATGGCGTGTCGCGTCCGCAGATTCCGGAAGGCGTGCGCCAGGATTATCAGCGCATCTATCCATTCGGCTGGTTCGGCATCCTGGTGGAGTCGGCACCTTCGTCGGATGAGCTGATCTATGCGCAGCACGAGCGCGGCTTTGCCCTGGTCAGTACACGCTCGCCGACGGTGCAACGCCTGTACTTTCAATGCGATCCGAAAGACGACGTCAATAACTGGTCCGACGATCGTATCTGGAGCGAGCTGCATACCCGGCTGGAAAGCAGCGACGGCTGGCGTCTCAAGGAAGGCAAGATTTTTCAGAAAGGCATCATCGGCATGCGCAGCTTCGTGTCGACGCCGATGCAGTACGGCCGTCTGTTCCTGGCAGGCGATGCGGCGCACATCGTGCCGCCGACCGGCGCCAAGGGCATGAACCTGGCCGTCGGCGATGTGAAGGTGCTGTCGCGTGCGCTGGATGATTTCTACAAGAAGGGCAGCAGCGACAAGCTCAACGTCTATACGGAAACAGCACTCAAGCGCGTATGGCGCGCAGAGTACTTCTCGTGGTGGATGACCAGCATGTTGCACACCTTTGACGATGCCTCGCCGTTTCAGCAACAGATCCAGCGCGCCGAACTGGAGAACGTGGTCAATTCACGCGCCTTATCGACGGCATTGGCGGAAAATTACGTCGGCGCGTTTTAAGTAAAAAAAACGGCGCATGCACGATCACTCGTGCATGCGCCGCCACCTCAAGACAGAGGGACTTCAACACATCAGAAGGTGTGGCGGACGCCAGTCATCACACCGAACTGATTCATGCCGGTGCCGACGGTGCCGCCGACATCCAGAGGGATTGCCGCTGTGCCGGCGTTCTTCATATAGCCAAGCGACGTATATAGCGCAGTACGCTTGGACAGGTTGTAGGTCAGGCGTGCTACCGACAGCGTGGATTTGTTGGCCGAGCCCTTGATGTTCAACTTGGCAACCTGCGCGTCCAGCACCAGCGCCGTGCTGATCGGATAAGAGAATCCCAGATAGTACAAATCTGAATTGGTGTTGACCGCTGCTGCCGCACGCGTCTTGCGATCCATCACGCCCATGCCGATCTTGGTGCTGCCCAGCATGGCATAGCCATTCAGGGTCACGCGCTGATCGGTGTTGTCGCTGCTGGTGAGGCCGTTTGATGCGCCGGTGTTGCCATACATGATGTCGTACGAGCTCGACACGCCGAAGCTCTGGCTGTCATAGGCAAGCATCGCAGTGACCTGGCGGCAGGCTTTCGCATTGCCGGCAACTTCGCCCGCGCAGCTGGTGGCGCTGGCGCCGCCGGCAGTGGAGGTATCGCGGCCGAAGCTATAGGTCGCGCCGACCGTCACGCCCGAGAAGGTGCCGAGATAGCCGATGGCATTGTCGCTGCGTGCATTCGGAATGTACGAATCGATGCTGCTGATCGAAAAGATATTCGGGCCCATGACGTCCGACTTGGCGGTGACCAGGTAGGTCATGTTGACCTGGCGGCCCAGCATGATGGTGCCGTAGTTATTTTTCAAGCCGATGAAGGATTGACGGCCGAACAGGCGATTGCCTTGTCCCATGCCGCCGGTGTCGACGGCAAAGCCGGACTCCAGTACAAACATCGCTTGCAGGCCACCGCCCAGATCTTCCGTGCCCTTGAAACCCAGACGCGATGGAAACGATGCCGTGAGCGAAGGCATTTTCAATGCGGAATTGCCGGCGGCATTGGCGTTGGTTGTGTAGACAACTCCCGTGTCGATGATGCCGTAAATCGTCACCTGGCTTTGCGCCATCGCCTGATGCGAGCACGCCGCGCCAAGCAGAGCCAGGGTGCTGCAGACTAACTTGTTCATGATCTTCCCCATTCAAATGAAATTGCAGAATCAATATGTCGGCGCAGCTGTCGATATCGCAGGCGGTAGTTCATTTCCCTGCCTGCGATGACCACGCCGTCGCTATGCATCGGTCGGCCTTCGTCTCCTTGTGCCGATGCAGTGTTATGCAAGGATTCTTGTTTTTCTTGCGCGACCTGGCTGCGCAGTGTTGTCTCTTGTCGAAGCGATCTTAGATAAAGGGAGAGATGAAAAATATCCGGCGCTTGCACGTTAGGCGCGTGCCACTATCCGTTTTTTACGCGCGTTCTGCCGCCGGTGCATCGCGGTGCAGAATTGGATTTTTCTGGTGCAAAAAGAAGAAGGTTATAGCGCGGTGGCGTGCTCAATCAGCTCGTTGTCAGCAGCGCGACCGGTACAGCCGATGCAATGGATGCCTTGGGTTTAACGGATGTCTGCTCACCCTGACGCAAGCGCGTGTTGGAGACCTTGAATGCCGACACCGAATAGTTGAGCCGACCGGCTTGTTCTTCCAGAGACTGTGCAGCCGCAGCGACTTGCTCCACCATGGCTGCATTTTGCTGTGTACTCTGATCCATCTGTGCAATGGCGGCGCTGATCTTTTCAATCCCGTGCCGCTGCTCGACCGATCCTGCGCTGATGGCATTGACGATGTCGGAGACGGCGCTGATCGATTGCTGCACCTTCTCGACCGTGCTCCTGACTTCATGTGCCTGATGCAGACCGTCCTGCACCATGCTGACGGAGGCATCGATCAGTACTTTGATCTCCTTCGCTGCGGCAGAAGACCGGTGTGCCAGACTACGTACCTCACTGGCGACCACCGCAAATCCGCGTCCTTGTGCACCGGCGCGTGCCGCCTCGACGGCAGCATTGAGCGCCAGAATGTTGGTCTGGAATGCGATGCCATCAATCAGCGCCGTGATCTCGGAAATCTGTTTGGAGCTTTCATCAAGCCTGCCGATGGTTTCGCTCATGGTTTGCATCGACTTGCTGCCGGATAGCGCCAGCGTATTCGCGCCATCCGCGAGCGTGTTGGCGCGCAAGGCGTTGTCGGTGTTGCTGCGGATGGCCTCGGTGAGTTGCCGCATGCTGTGCGCGGTTTGTTCCAGCGAGGCGGCTTGTTGTTCGGTACGGATCGACAGATCCATATTGCCTGCTGCGATCTCGCGTGTTGCCGTGGCGACCGAAGCCGTGGCATTGACGACGCCGACCACGACGTCTTCCACCCGTTGGAGAAAACCGTCAAAGGCGCGCGCCGACGTGCCGAATTCGTCTTTGCGCGGACTGGCCGACCGTTTGGAAAAATCGAGGAAAGACGCCATCTCGCCAAACTTGCCGGTCTGACGATGCAAGCCGCCGCAGACGACGGTGATCAGATGGCGTGCTGCGATCAATGCGATGATCGCGCCGGCAATCATGCATGCACCGGCGATCCAATGCATCAGCGCTGCAAGCTCCCTGCCATGGCCGGCTTTCGCGTCGGCCGCCAAAGTATGCGTGACGACAATGGCGGATGCGCCGAGGCAGAGCAGGATCAGCGTCAACAGCGCAAACGCCAGGGTCACCTTGAACTGGATGGAGCGAAAATAATTATGCATCGCGGTGTTTCCGTTGTTGTCTGATCGGTTGTCTTCCATGGGCGAGGTGAGATCTCGCGTCTTCATGGACGATGCGTGGGGAGTATCCTCGCGCTGATCATAGAGAGTGCCGGATGAAAGAAATATCCGGCGTTTGCAGATGCGCGCCTGCGCTTTATCCGAATCTTGCGACGCCGGAGGCAGGCAGATAAATAGGAACCGATAGCGGTGTGAATGCGCGAAAAAAATGGCATCTTCCGATGCCGTTTTCAAGAATGAGAGAGAAGACGTATCAGCGTGCGCAGCCGCGCGTTTGCTTGGGCAGCTCGCCGAAACGTTCACGGTAATACGCCGAAAAACGGCCCAGATGGCCGAAGCCGAACTCGAAGGCGGTGTCGGTGATATTCGCGCCGGGATGCGTGAGCAGGCGTTCTCGTGCGGCGTCGAGCCGGATGTTGCGCAGCAGATCCATTGGTGCGACGCCATGATGTTGATGGCACAAGGCGTTGAGAGCGCGTACGCTGACGCCGGCGGCGTTGGCCAGATCGGCCAGCGCCAGTGGTGCGCACAGGCGCGTACGGATGTACTTCTCCAGCATGTCCAGGCGTTGCAGCTTGCCGGCGCCAACCAGCCCTTCCGCCGATTCGTCGGCAGCGATACCGGCGGCAGTCGGGCCGGCGGTAAAGGTGCTTGTGAGTTGTGACAGCAGGAACTGCGCCGCACCACGTTCGAAATGATTGATCCATGCGCCGTGGCCGTCGTTTTGTCCCGGCAGCGCCAGCACGCGCACCAGCGACTGGATCAGCAGATCCCAATGCGGGATGGCTTGTTCAGGCAGCAAGAACAGCGATGGCATGTTCGCCGGACCGGCTTGTCCCTGCGCGCTGAGCTCTTCAAACAAGGCCAGCGGTACTTTCAGGATCAGTTGTTCCGAACCGGCCTGCCACCACAGACGCAAATTCCGTTTTGGTGCAATCAGCGCGGTCTTGCCTTGCGGGATGCACACTTTTTGTCCGTCGGATTCAATTTCGGCAGTGCCGCTCAGGGTCATGTGGACCAGCGCGAAACCATTGAACAGGCGCGGCCGCACGATCACCTCGGCACCGTACTTCAACATGAAGATCTGCAACTGCTGGATCGCCGCCTTGAAGAGCACCGTATCGACATCATCACCCTTCCAGAACAAATCATGTTCCGACAATTCATTGGCGACCTGCGCGTGGCAATCCACCTTCCTTGTCGACTGAAAGACACGATGCCGATAGAGCGGCGCCAGGCTGAGCGATTGGCTTATGTTCTGCATGTTAACCTCTTAACGATGTCCCGCCGAGTGGGATGGGAGGACGATAGAGACCGGGTGTTGCCGAACCGCCGGCGGGAAATTTTCCACACCTGATTCGGGAAAAACAACGAATGGACTGAAGGCGGATACCAGTGCACACCCCCAATTGACTGCGTAAAAATCAAGCGACAGTCAATCCACAATCAGCCAACTGTCAGCAATTTTCGTGCCCGAATTTTTCGGTGCTCGTGCGCGGATAGGGCGCATACGCGGGATTGTTGCCGGGATGCAGGCCTGTGCGTGGAACGGAAAGATGTTTCTTCATGCTTGTCTCCTGAATGATTTTTTTGAAGGCATTCTGCAAAACACCGTCAGCGTCGTTGCGCTGTCCTTGCACGGTTGGAATGGCCTTGTCCTGCTTTGCATTGCCCTGCATTATCTTGTGCCGCATTGTGCGGTCTTCTCGATCATAGCTGTCTTGAGGGTCTTATTGTTATCAACGCAGCGTTTTAGATTTTATGCGCGGGCTGGTAAAACGTACAATATCAAATCGGCATCACTGTATGCTCCGGAGGTATATTGGAACTTCGCCATCTCAAGTATTTCAACGCAGTCGCCAGCACGCTCAGTTTCAGCCGGGCTGCCGAGCTGCTGCACATTGCCCAGCCGCCGCTGAGCCGGCAGATACGCCAACTGGAAGAGCTCGTCGGCGCGGAACTGATCGACCGTGCGTCGCGTCCGATTGCGTTGACCATGGCCGGAAAATTCTTCTACGAGCAGACCGTGCAGGTATTGTCCCGGCTCGATCAGATCGAGGAAGGCACGCGGCGCATCGCCAAAGGGCAACAGCATTGGTTCAATATCGGCTTTGTTCCCTCCGCGCTATACGGGCTGTTGCCGGAGCTGATCAAGCGCTTCCGCGCCGACTTGCCGGAAATCGAGATCGGCTTCTCTGAAATCATGACCATGGAGCAGGTCGAAGCGCTGAAGTCCGGCCGGATTGACGTCGGCTTCGGCCGCCTGCCGATCAGCGATCCCGACATCGTGTGCGAAACCATCATCGAAGAGCCGCTGATGGCGGTCTTCCCGCTGGGCCATCATCTGCTCAAAAAGACCAAGGTCGGACTGGCTCAACTGGCCGAAGAAAAATTCATTCTCTATCCCGCCAGACCACGTCCCAGCTACGCCGATCAGGTGCTGGAGATCTTCGCCAGCCGCGGCCTGAAACCGACCATCGTCAAGGAAGCCAACGAGATGCAGACCGCCATCGGCCTGGTTGCCGCCGGCGTCGGCGTAGCGCTGGTGCCACGCTCGGTGCAGGGTTTGCATCGTGCCGATGTCGTCTATCGGCCATTGGCGAACAAGGGCGTTTTCTCGCCCGTCATCATGAATTTCCGCGCCAGCGATCGTTCCACCCTGCTGGAAAAATTGCGCGCTACTGCGGCGCATATTGTTCAACAAAACATGCCGCATGACGGCGAATAATGATTGGCGTTTAGTCGGCGTTGAAATAGTCAGGCCAGGAACTTCATCAGACCGGCAGTGAAAGCATCGCTCGCTTCTACGTTGGATAAATGCGAGGCAGCCAGTTCCAGATAGTCGGCATCGGCGATTCTTTCTTGCAAAAACCGCGCATCGGAAACCGTCGTCACCGGATCATGGCGGCCGGCCACGATCAGCGTCGGTGCTTCGATGCGAACGACCTCTTCACGCAGGTCGGCATCGGCCAGGGCCATGCAGCAAGCAGCATAGCCACGCGGTGAACAATGCCGCAAATCGCCCACCATGGCATCCACGAGTATCGGCGCACGGGCGATGAACTCCGGTGTGAACCAGCGTCCGGCGGCGCCGTCAGCAACGCCGTCCATGCCATGCCCGGTAATCTGCGCCGCTCTGCTGCACCAGCCGTCCTCGCTGCCTATCTTCGCAGCGGAATTGGCGACGACCAGACGTTGCACGCGATCAGCGGCATAGATGCCCAGCCACAAGCCGATGATGCCACCCATGGAAATGCCGCAGAAATTCACCTTGTCCAGTTTGAGCTGATCCAGCAGATCGACGACATCCTGACCCAGTTGCGCCAGCGTCAACGAGTCGGCAGCAGTGACACCTGGGCTTTCACCGTGGCCGCGCGTGTCATAGCGCAGGATCCGGTAGTGCGAGCGCAAAGTGCGGGCCTGGCTTTCCCATAGTGACATGGTCGTACCGAGCGAATTGGAAAACATCAGGACCGGCGCTTCCGGAGGGCCTTCCAGCGTATAGGACATGGATGCTGATTGCGTCGTCGTCATGACTTTTTCTGCGTGTTATATCGTGAAAAAAATCAGGCCATGCATTGGCATGGCCCGACGTTAGATGATTTTATGCTCTACAGATCGTGTTTGTGATCGCTCAGGCAGCAGCGCGATCGCGCTGAATCTCCGCCTTTGGCAAATCGGCTTGTTCGGCATGCAGCATGAAGTCGAAGTCGATGGAATAAAACGGTGCATCAACTTCATGTTTGCGGATTGCCGCAGCATCGGTGATGTGCGTCATCTCCGGCACCAGCCCTTCGCGCGTGGCGAACGCAAAGTCATCCCACAGGTATGGATCGCCGGCGATGTTGATCTGCGTGGTCAGCTTGCGATACCCCGGTGCAGAAACGAAGAAGTGGATATGCGCAGGACGGGTGCCGTGGCGTCCCAGTTTGGTCAGCAACTGATCGGTGGCGCCCCCCGGAGGAACGCTGTAACCGACGGGTACGCGGCTGCGGAAACGATAACGGCCTTCCGCGTCGGTGCGGATGCTGCTGCGCAGATTGAACGGCGTCTGACTTGGATCGAAGAAGGAATAGCTGCCCAGATGATTGGCATGCCAGACTTCCACCAGCGCATGGGCGAGCGGTTTGCCGTCTTTGTCGCGCACCTGGCCTTGCATGAACAGCGTCTCGCCCGGTTGTTCATCCTGATCGAGGCGGGCAAAGCCCTTTTGCTCCGGTGCACCGGCGACATACAGCGGGCCTTCGATGGTACGCGGAGTACCGCCATCGATACCCTGGCGTGCTTCCGCTTCATCCATGCGCAGATCGAGGAAATGTTCAAAACCCAGGCCAGCGGCGATCAGGCCGTATTCGCCGGATTGTCCGGCAGCGGTCAGATAATGAACGGCAGACCAAAATTCTTCAGGTTGGACATCAAGCTCTTCAATCGTGTGGAAAAGATCGCGCACAATGCGGTTAACAATCTCTTTGACACGCGGGTCTCCTTGTCCGGTTTCAGTGCTTTCGATTTTCTGCAGTACGGCGTCTATCGTCTTCTTGTCCATGTTCGTCTCTCTCGTCTCTGATTGGCTGTTGGCTTGGTACGGCTTAGTTGTGAGGGGGTATCGATATCAACGTTCGTCTTCATGAATCGAGGATGGATGACGACATAGCGCCTCGACCTCGATTTTCATGTAGGGAAACAGCGGCAGGGTCAGCAGCAGGTCGTGCAGTTCCGTCGAACTGGCGACATCAAAGATGCTGACGTTGGCGTAACGTCCGACCACGCGCCACAAATGACGCCATTTTCCGGAGCGCTGCAGACTCTGCGCCAGTTCGCGTTCGCGGCTCTTGAGCGCGTCTGCGGTTTCCTTGGGCATGGTGTGCGGCAGTTGTACATCCATCGTGACTTTAAACAGCATGTTGTCTCCTGCTTGGTGTAATAGGTGAGGGGGTCAGGCCAGCGATACCAGCGTGGTTTTGCGGTCGCGGCGCAGGAAATTCACCCGGTCTTCGTCCAACGAGATGCCGAGGCCGGGTGCGTCCGGCAGCTCCAGCGAAAAGTCGCGGTAGCGCAGCGGTACGGTAAGAATCTCCTCCGTCAGCAACAGCGGGCCGAACAACTCGGTGCCCCACGCCAGATGCGAAAACGTCGAAAACAATTGTGCCGAAGCCATCGTGCCGATTGCGCCCTCTAGCATCGTGCCGCCATACAAATCCACACTGGCTGCCGCAGCAATGGCGGCGACCTGCTGTGCGCCGGTCAGTCCGCCCGATTGCGTGATCTTGACCGCAAACACATCGGCCGCGCCGCACTGCGCGACTTTGTAAGCATCGCCAGGTCCATGCAAGGTCTCGTCGGCCATCAGCGGAATACGATTCTTGTCGCGCAGGCGGCGCAGGCCGTCGAGATTGCCGGCGGCAATCGGTTGTTCCACCAGATCGACGCCCGCTTGTTCCAGCAGCTGCATGCCGAGCATGGCATCCGCTTCGCTCCAGGCCTGGTTGACATCAACGCGCACGCTGCCGCGATCGCCGATGGCGCGCTTGATGGACGCGACATGGGCGGCGTCATCGCGTACGGCGCGGGCGCCGATTTTCAGTTTGAAAATGTTATGCCGACGCAGCGACAGCATTTTTTCCGCTTCTTCAATATCGCGTCCGGTGTCGCCACTGGCCAAAGTCCAGGCAACCGGTAAGCTCGACCGTACGCGGCCGCCGAACAGACTGCTGAGCGGTACACCCAGACGTTTCGCCAGTGCATCGCAGAGCGCCGTTTCGATGGCGCATTTGGCGAAGCGGTTGCCCTGCACGTTGTCGTTCAGGATTTGCATGCGCGCGGCGACCTGATTGGCATCCTTACCTGTCAGCAAAGGTGTCATGTAAGTGTCGATGTTGACCTTGATGCTTTCCGGACTTTCTTCTCCATAGGCCAGCCCGCCGATGGTCGTAGCCTCGCCCAAGCCCGTCACGCCATCGTTGCCGGTGATGCGCACCAGCACCAGTGTCTGGCGATGCATGGTGGTCATCGACAGGCGATGCGGCCGGATGGTCGGAACATCGAGCAAGATGACGTCGACGGTTTCGATGGAAGTCGGTGAGAGGCTCAAGATAAAAATCCGGTTTCAGGTTGTTTGCCGAATCATAGGAACAAATCAGTGGTCATGTCCAAGACCAATTTCGATACCTTGCATACCTACTGGGTATAACAGGCGATCATCAGCGTGAAGCTTCCTGACGGTGCGGTGCAACAAAAAAGTGGGGTGAAATAGCATAGCCGGGACGGCCTGCAAGGAATGTTCCCCAGGCAGGTAAGGGCATGCATGGGCAGCAGTGCAAGAAACGGATAGCGCAGAGGGCCAAGCTTGCAAACGGCGGATATTGTGCCGGAATTGCTTTCCCTATGATGGGGCATCTGCTGAGTCAGGTATGGCTCGGTGTTTACCCAGGATGAGGACACGCTTCATGAACAATACAACCCGGCTTGAGCAGGAAGGCTATGCGCCATTGCTGCAGTTCCCGCGCACGGATGGCTCGCGCACTCCTTATAAGGTGTTCAGCTCGCAGGAAGTCTACGACCTCGAGCAGGAACGCATCTATCGCGGCGAGACATGGAGTTTTCTTGCGCTGGAAGCCGAGATCCCCAACAACGGCGATTACAAAAGCACCTTCGTCGGCGATACACCGGTTGTCGTCACGCGCACCGAAGACGGCGAGCTGGCCGCATGGGTCAACAAGTGCGCGCACCGCGGCGCCATCGTCTGTCGCACGCCGCGCGGCAACGCGACTTCACATAGCTGCGCCTATCATCAATGGAGCTTTGATACCCGCGGCAACTTGCTGGGCGTGCCGTTCCGGCGCGGTCAAAAAGGCGCAGCCGGCATGGCCAAGGACTTCGATCCAAAATGCCACGGCCTGCGCCAGTTGCGGGTGGAAAGCTACCGCGGCCTGATCTTCGCCAGCTTCAGCGCGACGGTAGAGCCGCTGGCCGACTACATCGGGGCGGAAATGCGCCCATGGCTGGATCGCATCTTCCACAAACCTATCGTTTATCTCGGTTGCACACGCCAGTATTCGAAGTCGAACTGGAAGCTGTATCTGGAAAACGTCAAGGATCCCTACCACGCCAGCCTGCTGCATCTGTTCCACACCACGTTCAATATTTTCCGCGTGGGCATGAAGGCGCGTTCGATCGCCGACAAGCATCATGGCCTGCACAGCATCATTACGGCGACCAAGAATGAGACTGAGACATCGGACGCCTACAAGCAGCAAGCGATTCGGTCCTTCGACGAGGGTTTTCAGCTGGAAGACCCATCCGTACTCGGTCAGATCAAAGAGTACGAAGAAATGACCACCAACCACATTCAGCCGATCTTCCCGCAGCTGGTGGTGCAGCAGATTCATAACACGCTGGTCGCGCGTCAATTGCTGCCGAAAGGCCCGGGCAATTTCGAGCTGATCTTCCACTTCTTCGGTTATGCAGACGACACGCCTGAGTTGCGCGCGCTGCGCATCAAGCAGGCCAATCTGGTCGGGCCGGCGGGTTACATCTCCATGGAAGACACCGAAGCGACGGAACTGGTGCAGCGCGGCACCGCCCGCGATCCCAACGATTGCTCGGTGATGGACATGGCAAAAGACAGTCCCGATCAGGAAGACACGCTGATCACCGAAAGCCTGATCCGCAAGTTCTGGCTCGGCTATCAGAAGCTGATGGGTTTCCAGAGTATCGAGAAAGCGTAAGCGAGGAAAACAAGATGGAAAAAATGACATTGTGGTTTGAACTCCACCAATTGCAGGAAAGCTATATCCACGCACTCGATAACGATCGCCTGGAAGAGTGGCCGGAGTTTTTTACCGACGATTGCCTGTACGAAATCATCCCGCGCGAGAACGCTGATGCGGGCCTGCCGATCGGCATCATTTATTGCGACAGCAAGAAGATGTTGCGCGACCGCGTGCTGTCGCTGCGCCACGCCAACATCTACGAAGAGCATACCTATCGTCATATGACATCGGGTCTGATCTTCAAGTCAGTCGACGACAGCACCGTCGAATCCGAATCGAGCTATGTCGTGATCCAGACCTTGCAGAACGGCGAGTCCTTCGTGTATCAGGCCGGCCGTTACATTGATCGCGTGGTCAAGACCGCCGCCGGTTGGCGCTACGCCAGCCGCCGCGTGATCTATGACACGTTGCGGGTACCGACCTTGCTGGCCACGCCGATCTGAGGAAGGTGATAAGTGTCATGAGTGATTGGTTCGATGTCGGCAATGCCGATGATTTTGGCGACGGCGAGGTTGCACCCGTGGTGGCCGGTGGTCAGCCGGTCGCCGTGTTTCGTCTTGGCGAAGAATTGTTTGCACTGAAAGACCTTTGCACCCACGGTAACGCCAAGCTGTCCGACGGCTATGTGGAGGACGGCTGCGTCGAGTGTCCTCTGCATCAGGGATTGTTTGACATCCGCAGCGGTGCGCCGCGATGCGCGCCGGTGACCGAAGCGGTGCGCAGCTTTCCAGTACGTGTTGTGGCAGGGCGTGTGGAAGTCGGCATGGGCACTGCTGCACAGGAAGAGGCTGTTCCTGCAGTGCAAAAAATGCAGGCGACAATTCATGGGATTACACGCGCTGCACCGGATGTGGCGGTGCTGCAGTTGCGTTGCGATGGTGCGGAGCTGACCTATCAGGCAGGGCAATACATCGACGTATTGCTTGGCGATGGCCAGCGTCGCAGCTATTCGATGGCGACGCACGCTGCCGGCGGTCAGGATGTGCTGGAGCTGCACGTGCGGCATTTGCCGGGCGGGTTGTTTACCGACCGCGTCTTCGGCGGCTTGCAGGAGGGAGAAATTCTGGAGCTCGAAGGGCCGGGCGGTAATTTCTATTTGCGTGATGGCGCGAGCCCTGTCATTCTACTGGCCAGTGGCACGGGATTTGCTCCGATCAAAGCCTTGGTCGAAGAGGCAATCGTCAAGAACAACAACCGGCCGATGCGTCTGTATTGGGGAGGGCGCAGACAGGCCGATCTGTACATGGATGCGCTGTGCCGCGATTGGGCGGCACGCCTGCCGTGGTTCGATTATGTGCCGGTGCTGTCGGAGGCGGACAGCGTATCCGGTTGGACGGGGCGCACAGGTTTCGTCCATCAGGCAGTCATGCAAGACATCCCCGATATGCAGCAATACCAGGTATACGCCTGCGGTGCACCGGTCGTGGTCGAATCTGCGCGACGCGATTTCACCGGCAGTTGCGGGTTGCCTGAAACAGATTTTTTTGCAGATGCATTTTTGTCGAAAGCCGACAGCCGCAGTTGATGCCGGGATAGATCTCTGAGCTGGATTGCCGGCCTGCTTCGCGCAAACGCATTTGCAAGACCGCTTTTTTGTTTCATCACGTATCTTGTATCTTTCATCCACCATGGGGAGTTTTGGCATGAATCGAATAACAACAATTGCAGGTGCAGCTTTGCTGGCGCTGACAACCGGCGCCAGTTTTAGCGCGCAGGCAGCGGACGTCGTGAAGATCGGCTTTCTGACCACGCTGAGCGGTCCGGCCAGCGCCCCCGGCGTTGACGAGCGCGACGGCTTCACGCTGGCGTTGAAAACCTTGGGCGGCAAGCTCGGCGGTGTGCGTGCCGAAGTCATTACCGTCGACGATCAATTCAGCCCCGACGCCGCCAAGCAAGGTGCGGATCGCCTGCTCAAGCGCGAGAAGGTCGACATCCTCACCGGTTTTGTCTATTCGAACATTTTGCTGGCCGTGGCACCGGCGGCATTTGCCAGCAAGACCGTGGTGATCAGTGCCAATGCCGGCCCTGCACAATTTGCAGGCGCAGGCTGTTCGCCGTATTTCTTCAGCGCCAGCTATCAGAATGACGCCACTCACGAAGCTGCCGGCAAGCTGATGGCCGACAAGGGTTACAAACGCGTTGCCGTCATCGCACCGAATTATCCTGCGGGTAAAGATGCCTCAGCCGGTTTCAAGCGTTTTCTGAAAAAAGAACCGGCAATCGAGTTGTTCCCTAAACTCGGCCAGTTGGATTTCGCGACGGAAATCGCTCAACTGCGCGCTGCCAATATCGACGCCGTGTATTTCTTCCTGCCGGGCGGCATGGGTGTCAACTTCGTCAAGCAATATGCAGCTGCGGGCATGGATCCGAAGATCGTGCGCGTGATGCCTGCCTATGATGCGGATCAACAGATGCTTTCCAACGGTGATCTGCTTGCCGGTGTCGCCAATACCGGCCAATGGTCGGCAGATTTGCCGAACGAACAGAATCGCGCATTCGTCGCAGCCTTCGTCAAGGAATACGGCCATCAGCCGTCGATGTATTCCTCGCAGGCCTATGACGCAGCCATGCTGATCGACAGCGCCGTCAAGGCAGTCGGCGGCAAGGTGGAAAACCGCGACGCATTGATCGCCGCCATCAAAGCCGCCAACTTCAAGTCGGTGCGCGGCGGTTTCAAGTTCGCCGCCAACCACTATCCGATCCAGAATCAGTATGCCCGCGTGATCACCAAAGCCGCTGACGGCAAATACGTCAACAACATGACGCAGACACTGATGACCGATCACGTCGACGCCTATGTCGGCGAATGCAAGATGCAATAAGGGACGATCTTGGCCAATCTGATTTTTGAGCAGGTGCTCAACAGCCTGCAGTTCGGCGTCATGCTGTTCCTGATCGCTTCGGGATTGACGCTGATCTTCGGCGTGATGAACTTCGTCAACCTGGCGCACGGCAGCTTCTTCATGATCGGCGCCTATCTGGCGGCATACATTGCAGGGGCTACCGGTTCGTTCTGGCTGGGCTTGCTGGGGGCACTGCCGGCGACCGCCGCGATCGGCTTCCTGTTGGAGTGGCTGGTGTTCCGGCGGCTCTACAAGAAGGATCACATGGTGCACGTGCTGGCGACGTTCGCGCTCATCCTGATCTTCAACGACGGCGTGCGCATGATCTGGGGGCCGCAGCCGCTGCCGCTGAACATGCCGGCCGCGTTTGCCGGTCCGGTGATGCTGTTCGGCCTGCCCTATTCCAGCTTCCGCTTGCTGGTGATGGCGGTGGGCATCCTGGTCGCCATCGGCTTGTATCTCCTGATCAATCGTACCCGGCTCGGCATGTGGGTACGGGCCGGTTCCAATAATCTGGAAATGGTCACCGCGATGGGGATCAACATTCGTCTGCTGTTTCGCCTGGTGTTCAGCTTCGGTCTGGTGCTGGCGGCATTGGCCGGCATCATGCTCGGCCCTCTGGTGGCGGTGCAGGCCGGCATGGGCGACGACGTGCTGATTCTGGCGTTTGTGGTGGTGGTCATCGGTGGTATCGGTTCGGTGCCGGGCGCTGCGGTCGGTGCGCTGATCGTTGGTGTGGTCGATACCCTCGGACGCGGTTTGCTGCCGCAGCTGTTCGCACTCTTTCTCAGCGCCGATGCGGCCGCATCGGTCGGTCCGGCGCTGGGTTCGATGATGATTTATCTGGTAATGATCGCGGTGCTGTTCTGGCGTCCCAGCGGTTTGTTCCCTGCTCGTTCCTGAGGATGTCCATGCAACGTTTGCTTTTGCTGTTTTTTATCGTGCTGGCGGTACTGCTGCCGATGCTGGCGCAGGCCACCGGGATGGAGTACTACATCGGTGTGCTGACGCGAATCCTGATTTTCGCGATCGTGGCTTCCAGTCTCAACTTCATTCTCGGCTACGGTGGCATGGTCAGTTTCGGCCATGCCGTGTTCTTCGGTCTCGGCGCTTATGTGACGGCAATTGCCAGTTTCCACGGCGTGACCAGCGCCTGGATCATCTGGCTGGTCGCCGCCCTGGTGTCGGCTTTGGCGGGTTTGATGATCGGTGCCATCGCACTGCGTACGCGCGCTGTGTACTTCATCATGATCACGATGGCGCTGGCGCAGCTGTTCTATTACTTCTTTGTCGGCTTCCGCTATTACGGCGGCGATGACGGTATTCAGATCAACGGCCGTCCGGTGATCGGATTCGGTCTCGATATCAGCGGCGACAATGGTTTCTACTGGCTGGTGTTGACCTGGCTGCTGGTGGTGCATGTGCTGCTGGCGCGCCTGCTGAAATCGCGCTTCGGCCTTGCACTTAACGCCATGCGTGAAAATGAACGGCGCGCGCAGGCTATCGGCTACCCGACCTTGCGCTACAAGCTGGCGGCATTCGTCATTGCCGCCGTGATCGCCGGTATTGCCGGCAGCCTGATCGGCATGAGCAATCTGTTCGCCAGCCCCAAGCTGCTGCATTGGTCGCAGTCCGGCATTCTGCTGGTGATGGTGGCGCTGGGTGGCGTCGGCTACTTTTACGGCGGTATTCTCGGCGCAGCGGTGTTCCTGTTGCTGGAAGAGATCCTGTCGACGCATTTCGAATACTGGCAAATCTATGTGGGCCTGATTTTGCTGCTGGTGGTGATGGTGGCGCCGCGTGGTGTCAGCTCCTTGATGACCATCGGAAAGTCCTTGAAGCAGGGAGAGCAACATGGCGCATGAGACGTTGTCAAATTCATCAGCCTTGTTGGTGACAGGCCTGAAGAAAAGCTATGGCGGCCTCGCTGCCACGCGTGATGTGACGCTGGACATCGCAGCCGGGCACGTCCATGCCATCATCGGCCCCAACGGGGCCGGCAAGACGACTTTGTTATCGCTGTTGTCCGGTGCGCTGGCAGCGGATGCCGGTGAAATCTTCCTGTTCGGCGAAGCCATGCATGAGCGTGCAGAACAGTCGCGTGTGAGCGCCGGGCTGGCGCGTTCGTTTCAGATCACCAGCGTCTTCGACGAACTGACGGTGCTGGAAAACCTGCAAGTCGCGGTACAGCGCCGTCAACATGTCAGCTATGGTTTCTTCCACAGCAGCGCACAGGACAAAGAAGCAAAAGACACCGCCCTGTCGGTGGCGCGTCGCGTCGGTCTGGAGAAGTTCGCCCATCAATTGTCGTCGCAGTTGTCGCATGGCTCACGCCGCCGTCTGGATGTCGGTCTGGCCATCGCCTGCAAGCCGCGCGTCCTGCTGATGGACGAGCCGATGGCCGGTATGGGGCATGAAGAATCCGGCGAGATGATTGCGTTGATCCAGTCCTTGAAGCAAGAACTCACCGTCGTACTGGTCGAGCATGACATGGACGCCGTGTTTGCATTGGCCGACCGCATCACCGTGCTGGTGCAGGGGGCTGTATTGGCAACCGGCAGCGTGGACGAGATTCGCAATAACGCTGAAGTCAAGCTGGCCTATCTCGGCGAGGAGGAAGAGGATGGGAACAGGGACGGGGAAGAAATGCAAGAGGAAACACAATGAGCACACTGTTGGAAGTATCCGGACTGACGGGTGGTTATGGTTCCAGCCAGGTGCTGTTCGGCATCGACATGCGCGTCAACGAAGGCGAAGTTGTCACGCTGCTCGGCCGCAACGGCATGGGCAAGACCACGACGCTGCGTACCATCCTCGGATTGAACCGTCCGACCGGCGGCGAGGTGTCGTTCCGCGGCCAGCCGATTCATGCGCAGAGCGCCGACAACATCGCGCGGCGCGGCATTGCCATCGTTCCGGAAGGGCGGCAGATTTTCAAGAACCTCAGTGTCGAAGAAAACCTGTCCGCATTTGCAGCGCGCCGCAACGGCCGCGACAATCCCTGGACGCTGGAAAAGATCTATCAGCAATTCCCGCGTCTGAAAGAGCGCCGCACTAACGGCGGTGCGCAGCTTTCCGGCGGCGAACAGCAGATGCTCGCCATCGGCCGGGCGCTGATGACCAATCCGCATTTGCTGATTTTGGATGAGGCTACCGAAGGTCTCGCGCCGCTGGTGCGGGAAGAAATCTGGTCGTGCCTGAAGGCCTTGCGCGACTACGGCCTGACGATCATCGTCATCGACAAATACATCAAGCGCCTGATCGGTTTTGCCGACCAGCACACCATCCTTGAAAAAGGTAAAGTCGTCTGGCAGGGCGATTCCAGACAGTTGTCGGCGCAGCCGGATTTGTGGGACCGGTATCTGAGCGTGTAAATCATCGTACTGAACCCGGTACGGCAGCATAGAAAACAGTACAGGAAAACAGCATGAATCAAGGAACATCGACAGACAAGGCGCTGCGCGTCATTTGCGCCGAACAGGATTGCGAAGCCGGTTACAACCTTAAAGCCACGTTCCCGGATTTTCCTCAGGTTTTGCAGGGCTGGCAAGAAGCTACGGCCGCCATCCGCCAACCGATGCTCAGCGAAGCTGATATCGCCTATGGAGACGGGGCGTTGCAAGGTTTCGATTTCTATCGCGCTGCCGGGGCCAAACTGCCCTTGCTGATCTTCATTCATGGCGGCTACTGGCAAGGCGGCGACAAGAGCGATATCGGTTTCATCGCTGCGCCCTACGTACGCGCCGGCATCAGCGTCGCCGTCATGAATTATTCGCTGGCGCCGCAGGCAAGCATCGAGCAGATGGCCGAAGAAGTGCATGCCTTGCTGGCGCGCATTCGCGGTATGGCAGATCAACTCGATATTGACCTCGCACGGCTGTCGCTGATGGGGCACTCCGCCGGTGGTCATCTCGCGGCCTATATCGCAGCGGACATTGCTGCCGCCGGCAAGGATGCGCCGGTGCAAGCGGTGTTCGCCATCAGCGGCCTGTTTGATCTGGTGCCGCTGATTCCCACCTCGCTGAACAAGGCGCTTGGCCTGAACGTGCAGCGCGCAGAGCAGCTCAGTCCGGTACTGATGGCGGGGCCGTCAACAACGCGCGTGCATACCATCATCGGCGAGCAAGAGACGGAACAGTTTCATATTCAGGCCGCCGTCATCGCCAATTGCTGGCCGCAGGTCGTGGCGCATCACGTCGTGCCGGCGACACATCATTACACGGTGTTGTGGCCGTTGGCGGACGAGAACAGTCCGGTGTGCAAGGCGGTCATCAGCGAAATTCTCCGCTAAAGCAGAGCCTGCTTACCGGCACTGCTTTTCAACACCATTTTTGGTGTCCTTTCTTATTCATTGACTCGCTTTGGAGCTGGCATGGATCGCCGTCGTTTTTCGCTTGCCGTCGCAGCATTGTTGGGTGTCCCATCTGTCGCATTTTCTGCCGGCAATCCTTTTCTCGGCTACACCCAGGATGAATTGGATAAAGCCTATGATCAGCGCAACTGGGCCCCGAATTCCGCTGAGGTGATCGGACGCTATGCCACCGACAGCGCGGCAGTGCGCAAGCAATATCCTCCGCGTACGGAGCGTTACGGCAGCAGCGATGCTGAGACCCTGGACATCTTTGCACCGGCAGGCGCGAAGGGTCTGCCGGTCATGGTGTTTGTCCACGGCGGTGCATGGCGTGCGCTCGGCAAGGACGATTCCTCCGCACCTGCGCCGACCTTCGTCGACAACGGGTGTCTCTATGTCGCGCTCAATTTTGCCAATATTCCGGCGGTGCGTTTGCCCGACATGGCGACGCAATGCCGCAATGCCATGCTATGGATACATGCCAACATCGCCCGGTTCGGCGGTGATCCTCAGCGCATCTTTGTCTCCGGCCATTCTTCCGGCGGCCATTTGAGCGCTGTGTTGCTGACCACGGATTGGAGCACGCTCGGCGCACCTGCGGATCTTATCAAGGCGGGAGTCGTGATGAGCGGCATGTATGAGTTGTATCCGGTGTTGCTGTCTGCGCGCAGCAGCTATGTCAAGGTATCGGCCGGCGAAGTGGCGGCGCTGAGTCCACTGCGTCATCTGGACAAGATCGCGTGTCCGGTGATGGTCGTGAATGGCGACAAAGAGAGTCCTGAATTCCAGCGACAGGCCGGAGAGTTTGCGACTGTTCTTGCGGGGATGGGAAAGTTGCGTGGACGTTTTGTCCTTCCCGGCAAGAATCACTTTGAAGTTCCGGAAGCGCTGAACGATGCGAATAACAGCCTTTCTAAGGCAGTCCTGGACATGATGAAAGTTTGATCCCTGTCTTGAATGGATTGGTGCGCCTGCATCAGCAGTTCAAACCATCCGCTGTGCAGGTGACGTTGCGTTCCAGTTACAAGTCAATGCGCCGTCTTGGCCGAACGAGACGCGCGTCTTCGTATTCGCCACTGGTGCCTAAGCCATCATGGTGCCGTACTGCACATCACCTGGCGCACCAGGACGACATGCCGAGCTACAGCGATGGAGGCGGCCGGCCATAATGACTGTGCTTTTCCCCGATTTCTGTGCGTTTTGCCGACGCTCGTTATACTTGTCGTCTTTACTGGGAAGGACATCATGACTTCGCGCAATCGCTTCAATTTCACCTACTCATTGCAATTCTCCATCGCTGCGTCCGCCCTTGCTTTTGCTGCGGGGAGTTTTTCCACCGGCGCATCGGCGCAGGCGACGATCAAGATCGGCGAGATCAACAGTTATAAGGCGCAGCCGGCTTTCCTTGAGCCGTATCGCCAGGGCTGGGAAATGGCGCTGGAAGAAATCAACGGCAGCGGCGGCGTGCTCGGTAAAAAACTGGAAGTGATTTCGCGCGACGACAACGGCAATCCGGGTGACTCGGTGCGCGTGGCGGAAGAATTGGTCAAGCGCGAGCAGGTGTCATTGCTGTTTGGCGGGTTTCTCTCCAACACAGGTCTGGCGCTGACTGATTACGCCAAGCAGCGCAAAATTTTCTTTCTTGCGGCCGAGCCGCTGACCGACAAGATCGTCTGGCACAACGGCAATAAATACACTTACCGCCTGCGTCCTTCGACTTACATGCTGGTGGCGTCGCTGGTCAAGGATGCGGCCAAGCTGAAGAAGAAGCGCTGGGCCATCGTCTATCCGAATTATGAGTATGGTCAGTCCGCCGTCGCCAGCTTCAAGACGCTGATGAAAGCGGCGCAGCCGGACGTTGAATTTGTCGCCGAACAAGCCACGCCGCTGGGCAAGATTGATGCGGGCGCAGTGACGCAGGCGCTGGCCGACGCCAAGCCGGATGCGATCTTCAACGTCCTGTTTGCCACCGATCTCGGCAAGTTCGTGCGTGACGGCAATACGCGTGGTCTGTTCGAAGGACGTGAGGTGGTATCGATGCTGTCGGGCGAGCCGGAATATCTGGATCCGCTGCGCGCCGAAGCACCGGCCAACTGGCTCGTCACCGGCTATCCCTGGTACGCCATCAACACGCCGGAACACAAGAAATTCGTGGATGCTTATCGCAAGAAATACAACGACTATCCGCGTAACGGATCGCTGGTCGGCTATAGCGCACTGATGTCGATTGCCGCGGGTTTGAAGAAAGCAGGCAGCGCCGATTCCGACAAGCTGGCGGCGGCGTTTTCCGGTCTGAAGGTCGAGACGCCGGTGGCGACGATCACCTACCGCGCGCAGGATCACCAGTCCACGTTGGGCGCCTTCGTCGGTCGCACCGGCGTCAAGGACGGCAAGGGTATCATGAGCAGTTTCGTTTATGTGGACGGCGCCAGTTTGCAGCCGTCGGATGCGGAAGTGAAGAAGCTGCGTGCGGCAGATTGAGGCAGGCGAATAGTGGTGTATGACGCGCGGGGGCGGCGCAGAGATGCAGATGCGTCAGGCTTGTATAACGTTGTTCGCGTCCTTCGCGTCGTTCGCCGGCGAGGCATTTTCTCCTGACGAGATCCGGTTGCGCCCATTGTTCTTGGCAATGTAAAGGGCGCGATCGGCGCGTGCGCTGAAACGGTCAGGGGTTTCTTCACGTATCGCTGCTGCGATGCCGATACTAATGCTGTAACGGCAGCTGCCGAAATCCCCGTTCACCACCTGCTGCTCGGCTTGCAGCCGCAGCGCTTCTGCACGATGTGCAGCGTCCACCAGCGACGTTGCCGGCAACAGTAATCCAAATTCTTCTCCACCCAGGCGTCCGAGCGCATCGCCGGCGCGCATGAAGCCGTGCGCCATCGTCACGAACGCACGCAGCACCTCATCCCCTCCGGCATGGCCGCAACTGTCGTTGATGCGCTTGAAATGATCGAGGTCAATCAGCAGCAAACTCAGCGGCCGGGTGGGGTGCGCCGTCGCCAGCGCGTTGCGTACAACGGTTTCGAAACGCTTGCGGGATAAAGCGCCGGTGAGATGGTCGTGATGCAGCGCATGTTCAACCTTGGACAGCATCTCGTCGTGCACCATCATTACGGCGACCATGGTCATGGTGGGCATGATCACTGCCCCGACGGTCAGCAGGCCGATGTTCCAGATATTGTTCTGCATGGCCGCCGATTGATCCGGCGGCATCATCAGAAAATACAAGCCCCGCGTTAGCTGTGTGGCCGCAAAGACTAACGACAGTACGGCGGCGAACCAAAAATTGTAAGGACTGCGATCAACCGGTCGATGACGCACCAGGATCATGCTGATGGCGGCGCAGGCAATACTGTTGAATGCGGTGCTGGCTGCCACGCGCATGGCCAGATTCTCGTCGACGTAACGCCAGATCACCATGGCGACGCCCACCAGGGCAACGCCGATACCCATGCGCAGCCACGGTATCGGGCGGCCGAGAAAGCGCGCACAGCCTGCGTAGTAAAAGGCGCCGGCTGTCGACAACACGATGTTGGCGATGACGATGGAAATGAAATCGGGGATCGATCCGCGCAACGCCAGCAGCGGCAGTGAAATCACCATCGCCAGATTGGCGAAAAACCAGTCGCGTACTCCTGCTACCGGCGACCGCAACAGCGATCCCAGCACCAGCAGCATTGCCAGGCTGAATAGCGCGGTGGTGGTCAGGATGGAGACGACGGTAAGCATGGTCAGTGGTGAAACAGTGATGAAAGTGGCTGGAAAAAGGGAGGGGGAAAGATAGCGGCCGAAATACAGCCGGGTATTGTAATGCCCAACAACGGTGGGAGGAGCATGAATCCAGCCTCAACACGGCTTCAATACTTTCTTTGCATAACCATGCCGCGGGCGCCGTTCAAAATGGTTTTCGCCGGGGAATAGGTATTCCCACGACAGGATAAGTCCGATGGTTACTTTGGTAATCGTTGATTTCGGTTGAGGATCGATAAAGGTATTCAACGAGCATGAGCGCGCGCGTATACCTGATTTCTTAACGTTCGATTGTTTCTGTTTCCGGAATAACGTTTTTACCGTGCCGCCATTTATTCTCTTATTGGCAAAGATTAAAGTACGTCCATCGATGAGCAGCACCAAACTCCCTTCATCGATAGGCGGGCCGAAGGGTGTTCATGACCACCGGTCCGCCGCTTCGTAGTTAATCATCGTCAATCACCGAAAGAAAAAAATGGCTATCAATCAATTGGCGGCCGCTCTCCTTTTGACCGTTCTCAGCGGTTCCGTACTAGCAGACGCGCCCAATCCACAGTCCACAACTCCCAAAACCCGCGCCGAAGTCGTGGCCGAACTGATCCAGGCCCGCGCCAACGGCGAGCTCAACATCAGCGACGCCGACTATCCGTCCGCACCGAAATTCGTTTCCACCAAAAGCCGTGCGCAGGTCATCGCCGAGCTGGAGCAAGCCCGTGCCAGCGGTGAGCTGAACGTCAACGATGCCGACTATCCGTACGCACCGCCGTTCGTCTCCACCAAGACCCGCGCCCAGGTCCTGGCCGAGCTGGTCGAGTACAACAAGCACCCCGACCCGCAAGGTCTGTATCACGGTTATTGAGCAGAGCAGCAAGCAAGAGAAAAGCAGACCGACAAGCAGCACAGCAAAAATCCGATGACTTCGTCCATGCGCACAGCGCCCGACGATGCCGAAGAGGAAAAGCCGTCACGACGCCGCGCACCGCACACCACATAAGCCGGTACCGTCGTGAGGCAGGCGGAGACAAGAATTCTTCCGAACACACAATAAAATCGAGGTAAGCATGTATTCCCTGAGCGCAAACTATCTGGCCGGCCATGTGGACGAAGTGTTGGAGCTGGCAGACTCCGACGAGATCCTGGTGACGCTCGACTCCAGCGATAACCTGATGATCCTGAAGGAGTCCACCTGGCGTGCGATGCAAGACATCGTCCACCTGTTCGCTACCTCCGTGAATGCCGAACGGCTGCAGCAGAGCCTGCAACAGGTACGCGCCGACTACTTGGTCGAGGCTGCCGTTGAATGAGACTGCCATGAAGCTGCTGCTCACGCCGGGCGCTGCCGAAGACCTCGCCTATTGGGATGCCAACGACAGCGCGTTTGCCGGCAAGATCCGTCAGGTGCTGCACAAGCTCAAGCACGGCGAAGCCTTGCCGAGCCATCAGGTGACCAGCCTGCCGCTGAGTCTGAAAGGACTCAGCGCGGTGCGCGTGTCGCCGGAGCATCGCGTGGTGTTCGAGCGCCTGAACGGCGACATCATCGTGCATCAGTGCCGCTTCCACTATTGAGCGCGGCCCGTTTTTCCTCTGACTCCCCACACATCCGACTCAGGTATCTGCATCACGCAATGCCCCTGCCTTTTGGCCGGGGTATTGCTGTTTTGTCGCGTCGGGATAGTTGTGTAAAAGATACAATCGGGTCGCTGTTTTAGTAAATTTAAAAATAAATCTTTGTTTTAAATTCCATTATTTGTTTAAATAAATAAAGTCTTCTTGCAATTTCCGTCGAGAAGCATCGATTTGGTCGTGTTTTCGCAACACCTCGATCGATCAATATTGGATCAACAATTATTGGAGTTCTGAAAAATGAGAAAGTCTCTTTTGGCGCTGGCGGTTATGAGTTCGCTCGGTTCGTTTGCGAGCATGGCCCATGCTCAAAGCTCGGTCACGATCTACGGCATCATCGATGCCAGCGTCGGCTACAACAGCAAAGTGGCAACCGGCACAGGCCGCGCAACCGGCAACCGCGCTGGTGTTGATTCGGGCGCCATCAAGGGTTCCCGTCTGGGCTTCAAGGGTAGCGAAGACCTCGGCGGTGGCCTGAAAGCCCTGTTCAATCTGGAAAACGGCTTCAACGTCGACACCGGCGCAGCGGCACAAAACGGCACGCTGTTCGGCCGTACCGCTACCGTCGGCCTGTCCGGCAACTTCGGTGCGGTGCTGCTCGGCCGTCAGAAGGACTTCATCGACGACATCGCCGCCTTCACCACCATCGAGGATCTGGGCGGCATGGTCAGCAATGTCCACGCCAAGGATCTGGACCGCACCAACGGCGAACGCGTCAACAACTCGATTCGCTACAACACACCGAACGTCAACGGCTTCTACGGCAGCGTGATCTACGGCTTCGGCGAAACCGCCGGTTCGACTTCCACCGGTCAGTCTTACGGCATTGGCGGTGCCTATGCCAACGGTCCGTTCGGCATCGGCTTGGGTTACTTCCAGGCGAAAAAGGCCAGCAACGCCACCGGCGCTGTGGCTTCGAGCGACGTCAACTCGTCGTCCGCGACCACTTGCGCGACCGGCGCGGGTAATGTCGGCGACACCTGCCTGAAGACCTGGACGCTGGCTGCCAGCTACCAGCTCGGCGCAGCCAAGCTGCACGGTTCATGGTCACAAGTGAAGTTGCCGCTGGCACAAGCCGGCAGCGCATCGTCGTTCTCGGCCGCATCGGCAGCCAGCTTCACAGGTGACACCACGGCGCAGTTTGCTGTCGGCGGCATCAATAACGACAAGACCAACATCTTCGACGTCGGTGTGAACTACGCGCTGACACCGTCCTTGTCCTTGCTCGGCAGCGTGCAGTACGCCCGCGTAAACTTCGTCAACGCCGCCAACGGCAAGATGACTCAGCTGAACCTCGGCGCCAAATACGCCTTGTCCAAGCGCACCACGCTGTACGGTATCTACCGCAACCTGCGCGCATCCGATATGTACAACGTCGGTGTGAACAGCTCCAGCGTACCTGGCGCGGACAACAGCCAGAACGCACTCAACGTCGGCATCATCCACAACTTCTGATCTCTGTATAGAAGCGGTTGAAGATCCTGTATTGAGATCCTTCCCCAAGGGGAGGCAAGCGCAACAGCTCGCCTCGGAAAAGCGCCGGTCAATCACTGACCGGCGCTTTTTTTTCGGCCATGTTTGCTGCAATGTCTGCCGGCAACCCGCTATAAGCCGCATGCTGCCTATGTACCGGTGAAAGCTATTGGACTGATGAAGACTATCAATTTTCCCTAAAGCTTGTTTTTCAATAACATTGCCTCATGTCCAGATCCAGCCACACAGGAATGCGGATCGCAGGCAAGAAAAATACTGCGCCGGTCATCGGATCGGCGCCAAACTTCAGGGAGCTTCACATGAACAATCCATCTCGGCCTGCCAAAGGAACCGCCATCAGCGTGGCGGCCCGCCTCGGCATCAGCTTTGCCATCGTGCTGGCCATGATGTTGGCGCTGACCATCCTCAGCATCATGAAGGTCAATTCTATCGAGGGCAGCCTCAGCACCATCAGCGACGATAACAACGTCAAGCAGCGCTACGCCATCAACTTTCGCGGCAGCGTGCATGACCGCGCCATCGCCTTGCGCGACCTGACGCTGGTGGGCGACGGCGAAGTGAAAGACGTCATCGGGCTGATCAACAAACTGGATAACGACTACCAGCAATCGGCCAAGCCGCTCGACGCCCTCTTCGCCGGTGAGAAGGGCAAGAAAGTGCGCCCGGAAGAGCGCGCCGATCTGGAATCCATCAAAGCCATCGAAGCGCGCGCCATGCCGCTGGTGCAAAAGATCATCGCTGCGCGTACCGGCGGTGACACTGACGGTGCGCGTCAGATCATGCTGCAGCAAGGCAAGCCGGCCTTTACCGAATGGCTGGCCTCGATCAACAAACTGATCGATCTGGAAGAACAGATGACGCAGGCCGAATCGGCTCGTGCACGCAATCTGGCGCATGGCTTCCAGGCGCTGATGCTGACTTTCCTGGCCGTGGCGATGGTGGCCGGCGTGGTGCTGGCAACACTGATCACGCGTTATATCCGCCGCGCTCTGGGGGCCGAACCGGATGACGTCAAAGAACTCGCCTTCGCCGTCGATCGCGGTGAACTCTATCATGCTGTGGATACCGGTAAGGACGGCGCTGCGCGCACCAGCATCATGGCCGCTTTGTCGGAAATGAGCAGCAACCTGCGCAATACCGTCAGCGAAGTGCGCGATGCCGCCGCCGGCGTGACCGAAATCAGCAGCCAGATCGCCGAAGGCAACCGTGACCTCGCGGCGCGCACCGAAGACCAGGCTGCCTCGCTGGAAGAGACTGCTTCGGCAATGGAAGAGCTGACGTCGACCGTGAAGCAGAACGACGATAACGCCCGTCAAGCCAATGAACTGGCACGCAACGCATCTGAAATCGCTCAACAAGGTGGCGCGATTGTCGGCCAGGTGGTGCAGACCATGGACTCGATTAATACCTCGTCACGCAAGATCGTTGACATCATCGGTGTGATCGATGGCATCGCTTTCCAGACCAACATCCTGGCCCTGAACGCAGCGGTAGAAGCAGCCCGTGCCGGCGAACAGGGGCGTGGTTTTGCGGTGGTTGCGACGGAAGTGCGCAGCCTGGCGCAACGCAGCTCGGCCGCAGCGAAAGAGATTAAGCACCTGATTGATGATTCGGTGGAAAAAGTCGACACCGGCACCAAGCTGGTCGAGCAAGCCGGCGACACGATGGAGCAGATCGTCGCCAGCGTGAAGCGTGTCACTGACGTGATGGGCGAAATCTCGGCCGCCAGCCATGAGCAAAGTATCGGCATTGAAGAAGTACACCGCGCGATTGCGCTGATGGATCAGGTTACCCAGCAAAACGCCGCCCTGGTGGAACAAGCCAGCGCCGCCGTCGGCACCTTGCAGGATCAGGCCGCCAGCCTCAACCATGCTGTCGGTGTGTTCAGTCTGGAAGCGCCCGGCACGCACGTTGTTTCCGCAGTGGGCGCCGGCAACATCGTGCCGCTGCGTCCGCTTGGCATCCATATTGTCAATCCTGCCCCGCAACTGGGTGATCATCGCAAGCGCGCCTGATCCGGCAAGTTCTATCTGCACCCCGCGCGCGCCATGCAACATGGCAGCCGACTGGGTGCTTTCTTTTGAGCTGAAAATTTCCTTTCGGCACCACTTCATTTCGAACATCCTGCTGCCGATAATATTGGAGGGGTGTTTACCTGCCAAAGGCGTACACATCAGGAATCAATAGAACAGATACAAATAAACACAAAAACAGGGACGGCCCATGATCCATATACTCCGCTCATCATCTTCGCTGGCGAAGGTGTTGATCTTGCCGTTTGTCGTCCTGATCCTCGCGCTGTCGCTGCTGGTTGGGTTACTTTCTTATTTCGCCGGGCGGCATGCCGTGGTTTCGGTGGCCGAGCAAATGCTCGATCAGACTGCCGACCGCGTTGCGCTGACGGTGCAGCGTCATATCGACGGCGCTACCTCAGTGCTCGAATCGGCGTACCCGCGCGGCCTGCCGGCGGCGCCCGATATCAATACCGATCTTGATGCTATGCGCGCTCGTTTCTGGAGTGCGACATCCATGCATCCGGAACTCAACAACTACGTCTTCTACGGCAACCGCAGCGGCGACTTCGTGGGTTTGTTCCGCTTTGCTCCGGACGATGCAGAGCTACGTGTCAAGCGTGCTGCCGCCGGATATCGCAGCGCTTATCGTTTCGACAGCATCGGCGGGCAGCTCAGCATGCCCAAGAACGACGAGACCAAATTTGATCCTCGCACGCGCCCTTGGTATGCCGCAGGTCAAAACAGCGATCGCGACGCCTGGAGCGAGATTTATATCAACTATTGGGACAAGGATCTGGTTGCCACCCGATCCCGCCGCGTCTTGTCAAAAAACGGTCAATTCGAAGGTGTGATTGCCACGGACGTGTCACTCAAGGCGCTCAATGATTTCATTCGCGATCTGCACGTCAGCGCACGTGGCGTTGCCTTCATCATGGAGTCGAACGGCAACCTCATCGCATCGTCCAGCGGTGAAAATATTTACACCGACAAGCAAGGTCAGGTGGGGCGTTTGCGCGCCGATGCCAGTCAGAATCAGATTATCCGCAGCGCCTACACCACCCTGCAACAGCATCTCGCCGAAGAAGAAAATGTTGGTGGCACCAACAGCACCTTCACCTTCCAGGGGCCGGATAACGAAACGATCTATGCCTCCTATTCATGGGTGCGCGATAACGCCGGTCTATCGTGGGTCACGGTGATTGCTGTACCGCGCGGTGACTTCCTCGATACGCTCGACAAGAATGCACGCTGGACTGTCGTGATTGCCGTATTTGCAGTCATCATTGCCTTGCTGCTGGGACTGAGCGTGGTGCACTGGGTCGTGCGTGATGTGCGGCGTCTGTCACGTGCAGCGGCACGCATCGGCAAAGGCCAGATGAACGTCGCATTGAAGATCGAGCGGCGCGATGAGATCGGCCAGCTCGCGGACAGTTTCATGCAGATGCAAAGCGAACTCAGCACCGACAAGCTTACCGGCGTCACCAGCCGCGCCGCCTTGCTGCGCTACCTCGATGCCGCGGTACACAAACGCGGTCGTCGTGCCACCGAGTTGTTTGAACAGTTCACCGTCATGTTCATTGACCTCAACCGCTTCAAGGCAATTAACGACAAGCTTGGCCATGAATACGGCGATCTCACGCTGATCGAAGTCGGTCGGCGCCTGCGCACCATCATGCGCGAGGACGATGTGGTGGCGCGTTTCGGCGGTGATGAATTCGTGCTGGTGTTCTGGGGCATTGCCGAAGCGGCGTTTGCCGACAAAGTCCGGAAGAAGATCGAGGATGTACTGGCGCCGCCGCTGGAATGCCTGATGGAAGTCCAAGGTGCAGAAGGCATGACGGTCGGCGCTTCCATCGGCGTGTCCTTTTATCCGCAAGACGGCAAGGATGCCGAAACATTGATCAAGCTCGCCGATCACGGCATGTACGAAGACAAGGCCGCCGGCCGCAAGAATGAGAAAGATGGCGGACGCGATCATCGTTGATGATGCAGTCGGTGAAAACCAGCTTGTGCAGTCGGGAATAATCGCCTGATTGAACATCACGGCATGTAGCCTCGGTCTGATTGATGGCAATTTGTCTTCTAAAGTTATGCGAATTCCTTCTTGGACTCGCCTGAACCGCGCTTCCTATAATCGTTTGCACATCCCATATCCGGCCACCGCGATATGGTTTTCAGCGATGACCGGAGGCGACATGAACGCGATAGCAGGCAAGACTGTTCCGATTTACGAAAAAATTGTTGTTAAGCCACAAGCCGTACATATTGGTGCTGAGATTTCCGGCGTCGACCTGAGTGCGCCTCTTGATGCAACGACCATTGCAGAGATCCGTGCGGCTTTGTTGCAATGGAAAGTGGTCTTCTTCCGCGACCAGCCATTGAGTCACACACAACATGTCGCGTTTGGAAAGCAGTTCGGCGATCTGACCGTTGGGCATCCGGTATTTGGCTACGAGCCGGGTCATCCTGAGATTTATTCTGTCGGACGCGACCGCTTCAAAAATCGCTTTAACGGCCCTCGTCTGGTGCGGCCATGGACCGGATGGCACACCGATGTCACTGCCGCAATCAATCCACCGGCGGCGTCAATCTTGCGTGGTGTGACGATTCCTCAGTATGGCGGCGATACGCAATGGACCAATCTGGTCGCAGCCTACCAGGGACTCTCGCCGGCCTTGCGGGCTTTCGTCGATACCTTGCAGGGCGAGCATCGCTTTACGCCGCCGGAGGGCAATCGCGCTACGCAAGATTTCGTCAACAAGGTCGCAGCAACGCCGCTGGTCAGTCATCATCCACTGGTGCGCGTGCATCCCGAGACCGGTGAGAAGGCGCTGTATGTCAGCCCTGGATTCCTGAAAAATATCGTCGGCTTGCATCCTCGCGAGAGCGAACAGTTGCTGGCACTGCTGTTCGAACATGTCGTGCGTCCCGAATACACGGTGCGCTTCAAATGGGAAGAGGGATCACTGGCCTTCTGGGACAACCGTTCCACGGCGCATCTGGCTCCGGTCGATATTTACGATACTGATTTCGAGCGCCAGCTGTATCGCATTACCCTCGTTGGTGATGTGCCCGTTGGTCCGGACGGAAAGTCCTCGGTCAGCATTGAGGGGAAACCGGTCGTCGCTCACAGCGTCGAGTAAGGGCCGCGATGTCACACGTTGTCATTCCTCAGCGTTCGGTAGCCATTATCGGCGGTGGCATGTCCGGTACATTGGCGGCGATTCGTCTGATCCGGCAGGCGCGCACGCCATTGTTGATCCGTATCTTTGATCCCAATCCTGAATTGGGGCGCGGTGTCGCGTACGGCACGGCCGATTTCAGTCATCGCTTGAATGGCCCAGCCAAAGCTTTCAGTCTGCGTCCTGAGAATCCCAACCATTTTGCTGATTGGTTGCAGGTGCGCGCCAACCGGTCGGGCTGGAATGACTTCGACGACAAGCTGCTGGCGTTTGCACCGCGCTGGTTGTACGGCGACTATATTCGCGAAGAGCTGGCGGAAGCATTGAATGCTGCTGCTTGCGGCGTGGAGCTGGAGCATATTCTGGCGCGTGTCGACGACATCGTGCAAGAACAGGGCCGCGTGCGGCTCAGGGTTGACGTCCAACGTGAATTCATCGCCGATCATGTGCTGTTGGCCCCAGGGGTCTTCAAAGCGCAGCCTGGATTTGCCATTGCGCAGAGTTTGCTGGACGATGGCCGCTACCTGCCCGATCCCTGGAATCCGGATGCTCTCGACAAGCTCAAGAGCGTTGCGGATGTTTTGCTGGTAGGGAGTAGTCTGACCATGATCGATGCCGTGGTCTCGCTGGAGGCGCGTGGCTATCAGGGCAATTATCACGTCGTGTCACGGCGTGGATTGGTGCCGGTAGGCCGCAATGAGGCGCAAGCCTGGCCGGAGTTTTTGACGGATGTTGTGGCTCCGGTCTCTGTACGTTCCGTGTTGCGCGCGGTGCGTACGCAGATTGACAAGGCAAATGCGGCCGGCGAAGACTGGCAGCGCGTCGTGCTTGCCGTGCGACCACACTTGTCTCGCTTGTGGCATGGAGCTTCGCTGGCCGAGCGGCAGCGATTCATGCGCCACGTGCGTGCCTACTGGGATATGTTCCTGCACCGTGTTCCCCCGCCGAGCGCCAACGTGTTTGAAGCGGTGCGAGCGAGCGGGCGTCTTTTCCTGCATACAGGTACACCGACTGCTGTTCATGGTGCTGGAGACGGCCGGCTCGATGTGTCGGTGCGTCTGCGGGGGAAGTCTGCAACGACGATCCTGCGTAGCGATGCCCTCATCAATTGCACCGGCTTTGAATATGTATGGAAACGTGTAAACGGCCAACCGCTGCTGGCACGCTTGCTGGAAAGGGGGTATGTGCGTCCGAGCGAGCTTGGCCTCGGAATTGATGCCGATCCTCAGACGCTGGCGGTAATCGGCGTCGACGGCAATGCATCGGAACATATCTCCACCATGGGCTTGCCCTTGCGCGGCGTGCTGTTTGAGTCGGGCACGATTGCCGAGTTGTTGCGGCAAGCAGTGTTGCTGGCGCCGCTGCTGGATGCCGCGGGACAGTACGTCGTCGAGGAAGAGCGCGACGCTGCCTGATCATGACAAATCCGAGCATCCATACTCGGATTGATTATTGGAAGCAAAGAGGTGAGAACGGTATAGTGAAACCTCTCCTCTCTGCTTCATGATTTGCGTGTTGTAGCGAAACAAGACGGTGCTTACTCCCGCAGCATCGTCCTCATGTCGGCTAGCGTCGACATGTGAGCAGATTCAAAGCGCGGCCACTTTGCAGATAGCACTGGGCTGCGCGAATCTACTCACATATCGGCGCTTTTTTTGCTCCTCAAATTCAAAAAGCCCCTCACGGCAACGTGAAGGGCTTTTTTGTTTGGCCTGTGCAGGCCTGCAAATAATTTATTTCTTGTAACTGTAGACGCCGATGCGCGCGTTGGGATCGATCTGGCGGATGTAAAGCTGATAAGTGTCGCCGCTGCTGGTTTTCAGTTTTGCCATCTTGCTCTGTTTGCAACATGACGGGCAGGCGACTTTCTTTTCTTGTATTGGCCGCGCGTCCGGAGACAGCTGCAACATGAGTTGCCCGCAGTGTGGGCACGCCAGACTGATGTCTTGCGCGAAGAGGGTTGCGTGGGCGCCAGTTTTGCTGCCCGGGGTGTTCGATTTCATCGTCGATTATTCTTATAAGGGTGCCGGTTATAACCAAAGCCGGGGGTGTAACTCCCCGAATCCAGGTGGAGCAAGTCGGTGAATGTATCACACTTTTATTGGCGTGCCAGCGATTTGCCATTGGCAATTTTTTGCACAATTCGTCACCGCATTTTTTCTGCGTGAACGAATGTGCACAAGCGCATGCGCGAAGAGCGAGTATAAAAATCCGGCATGAAATTTGGAACGACTGTTTACGATTTTGCTTACGCGAAAAACGGAGCAAAACATTGAAGAAAAAATGCGTGAGGGGAGATCGAATGCACTTGTTGCAGATCGCAATCCCGGCAAGCGGAGATCGCATCACTGCAAGAAGGCGTGCGTACTTATCTGCGCAAGACGCGGCAGACAACAGCAAAAAGAGAAGAGGAAATTAACAGAGATAGTCCGCCGGCGGCATCATGCCGGGAGCGGGCTATCTGTCATCGGCATGTGAGGCAGCCGATTAGTGCGTGGTGTCGATATAGTTGGCGCGAGCGATGTTGCCGCCGCGGCCCAGTTCAGCAAGCACTTCAGCGCGGGTCTTGGAAGACGCGACTGGCGTTGGGTTGAACGTTTCTTGATAGTTGCGACGGCCGAGGTCACCACCAGCTTGTTTGACTTCAGCGATGACTTCAGCGCGAGTCTTGGTGGAAACGAAAGGCTTTTCGACCGGGTATTGGGTTTCAGCAAACGCGGAACCTGCGGCGGCGATCAGGGCTGTAGCGGCGATAATTTTAGCGATGTTCATTTTATTCTCTCTGAGTAAATGGTTAGTGCAAATAAGGCAAAAAAGTGAAGCTTGAAGTGAAACCGGAAGTGGTTCATTTGGGCTCAGTACCGATCTGGGATCGGAGTTTTGTTTTGCAACCAGATATTTCAGCGTTATCCGAAAATAGAATGACTGATATAAGCAGATCGTCTAACTGAAGGGCGTTGGCGGGTGCTGAAAATGATGCGGTCTGAATGGGTTCTGTCGCCGCATCGCCGCGCCAGGAGTGGCGTTGCGGCGATGTTGTTCAGAGGCTGATGACGATGCGGGAGAGCTGCAATCCCGATTGTTCCAGAAACGCGAATACAGAATCTGCACCGATGGTTTCAATACGATCACTGAAACGTTTCTCGTTGGGATGATCGTCGAAGGCAATATTGGCTTTGAACATCCTTCCACCCAGACGCGTCATCGGACCCAGTGTCAGCACCGTGGGTTCATAGCCTTTGAACTTCAGCCAGGCCTGAGCCTGTTCCCGATTGCGGATGCTTGGTTCTTGCGCCATCGCAAGGGTTTCCAATACCCATTGATTGGACTGTTGATATTTCGTGCTCCAGACATAGGACAGCATGTTGTAGCCGGGCGTGTGTTCGGTCAGCACTTTTTGCGAATCAGTGAGTACGGCGCGCAGGCGCTGTTGCACCTCCGGCGTCGGTATGGCGATTGCCGTTTCAAAGCGGAACGGGTCATCGAGAAAAAACTGTCCCATCCCCTGTTCATAGATATTGCTGATCGCGGTATCGCACTCGTTCAGTTTATGGACGATGGTCCAGTTGCCATTGTCCTTGTAGGCAAAACCAAGATGTGAATAGTGTTGGTTGTATTTGCTCAGGTCTTGTCCTGCGCGGCCGATGATGACCACCTCCGCGCCGCTGGCGTCAAGCTGTTCGACAGTCTTGACCGCCATCGCGATGCCTTTGGTGACCATGCCGACGGCCGGTGGTTTTTGTTCGCATCCCTGGCCTGCATGGGTGATCGCAGGCAGGAATAGTGACAGGGCAGTCGCGGTGGCGAGCAAGAGTTTCTTGTACATGTTGTTCTCTCTTTTGGTTGCGTGATTGATTATGTTTAGAGGAAACGATCAGGAAATTTTCTTGCTCTTCATGAGTGCCTTGCCCAGCTCGTTGGGGATGATCGCCAGCACTTGTCCTGCACTGACCAGCAACATGCCTGCCGAGGTCGCCGTGGCCTTGATGCTGGCGCCCACGCCGATCGACACAGCGCCGCTCACATTTGTCGTGACAGTGACGGAGCCGCGCACGCCGGTACCGATTTTTTCCAGCACATAGACCGAGGCCTTGCCTGATGCTTCTACGCCCTTGACCAGGTATTCACCACCTTCGGAAATAAACATCGCCGGCGCCACCACGGATGCCACAACCGAGATGGCCGAGGCATCGCTGGCAGTGGATTGCGCAGCGGCCGGGTTGGACAGCAGGCTGAATGACAGCGCGCAGCTCAGTACAACAGCACGGATGAAAGAAAAAGAAGGGGATGGATTGGCGAAGGACTGTGTCGACTTGTTCATGTTGTTCTCTCTTGTTGAGTTTGCGGGAGCGCCTCGTTGAGCGCAGGCAGACTGTAGCAACGGTATTGAAATGTGTGTAAATGACATGGATAGAATCGGTTAATGAATGGGTAAGTATCGAAATACGATACTATTCGCCGATCACCCCACATTACTCTCCAGAGAGAACAGCATGGCCCAGGCAGACGCGCTCATCGGCGCACTGAAAAACGTACTGAAAGCACGTGGCGTCACTTATGCCAAATTAGGGAAGGGATTGGGCTTGAGCGAAGCGAGCGTAAAACGCGTGTTCGCCGAGAAGAGTTTTACGCTGGAGCGCTTCGATCAGATCTGTTCGCTGCTGAACATACAGATCAGCGATCTGGCGCGCATGGTGGCGCATGAGTCGGCCGCGCCCGTGCAGCTGACGCACGAGCAAGAGGGCAAGCTGGTCGCCGACCCGCGGCTATTGCTGGTGGCAGTGCATGCGGTCAATCATTGGACGCTGGACGAGATCATCGACGCTTTCGCATTCACAAAAGCCGAAAGCATCCGTCTGCTGGCACGTCTGGACAAACTGGGCATCATCGATCTGCTGCCCAACAACAAAATCAGGGTGCGTGTGGCGCCGGACTTTCAATGGCTGCCGGGCGGTCCTATCCAGCAGTATTTTCGCGCGCAGCTGAAAAACGACTTTTTCAATTCACGCTTCGACGGCAAGGGCGAAAAGATGACGATGGTCAGCGGCATGCTTTCACATGCCAGCAATGACGTCGTTCAGCAGCACATGCGCCGTCTTGGCGCCGAGTTCTCGGCCCTGCATCATCAGGATCTGGGGCTGCCGCTTGAGCAGCGCTTCGGTACCAGTCTCATCATGGCGGTGCGGCCCTGGACGCCGGAAGCGTTCAAGGCCTTCCAGCGCAAGCAAAGCAAGTGATGTACCGGTGACGCTCGATAGTGCTCTGGGCGCAGCCCTCAACGATCAGTAGTTGATCGTGACGACTTTGGGTGCGCCCGCGCGTCGGGCTGCTGCAGTGGACTGGGGTTGCGAGCTGGGTGCTGTCATTGCCATCGATTCAGGAACGCGGTCGAGATAATACGGATCAGCGGTTGCGTCGACGGCGATGAGTTCACCGAGAACGTTGCTGGCTTTTTCCGATGCCTTGACGTCAATGCTGGAGCACGACTGGAAGTAGTCGGCGCTGCCTTCACTGAAATCGACCCGGCATCGTTCTGCCACCATTGCCGATACGCCAAGTTGCCCGGACGCTGCGGCGTGCACGGCCCTGACCCAGTTCATGTAGCCTCCTGCGAGGATCACCAGTGTTAGTGCGATATGGATTTTCTTCATGATTTTCCCTCCGTTGAACCCACTCTATTCGACATATAAAATCCACAACATCAGAGAAATCCTGATGAGAAGGTTGGTCGTCGCCAAAGTGAATCCGCAGGGTAATATTGTTATCCTGCATGGAGCATGAAGATCAGGTTGAAAGCCTTACTGGTATTGAATATCGGTGAGTATATTACGCCACGATATGTTGATGCGCAGGCATGTTGTGCAGCCAAAATTTTTTGTATCAGGGTGATAGCAATTCCTCAACATAGGCGATAAAAGCACGCGCCTTTGCGCTGGCCATGCGTCCGCCGGGATACACGGCCCACAAATCCATTGCCGGCAATTGCCACTCTGTCAGCACGCGTTGCAGTGCGCCGCTCGCCAGTTCCGGCTCGAACATCCATTCCGACGAAATCGCCAGACCCATGTCGGCCAGTACGGCGGCGCGTACGCCTTCGGCGGCATTGACCTTGATACGGCCGTTGACGGCAACGGACACCTCGGTGCTGCCGCGCCGGAATTCCCAGCTGCTGCCGGTCTGGCCGTAAATGACCGCGTTGTGGGAAGTCAGATCCGCAGGCGTCGCGGGTATGCCATGTTGGGCGAAGTAGGCAGGCGTACCCACGACCGAGCGCGGGTTCTGCGCAATCTTGCGCGCCGTCATGCCGGAATCGCTGAGCGATCCCATGCGCAGCGCGACGTCGATACCTTCTTCCAGCATGTCGATGTGGCGATCGTCGAGCACGATGTCGAGGCTCAACTGCGGATGCATGTCGAGGAAGGGTTTCAGATAAGGGAGGATGCGTATGCGGGTAAAAGTCACCGCTGCGCAAACACGCAGCGGCCCCGACAAGCCGGTGCCGGCGTCGCGTGCGCTGCGCTCGGCCTCATCTGCTTCTTCAATGGCGCGCATCGCCCGTTCATAAAACCGCTGGCCGGCCTCGGTCGGCGTCAGGCCGCGCGTCGATCTCAGCAGCAGGCGCACGCCAAGGCGTTCTTCCAGTTGCGCAATCGTCTTCGACACGGCCGGCTGGCCGATCTCAAGACGGCGAGCAGCACCCGAGAACGAGCCTGATTCGACCACGTTGATGAAGGTGGCCATTGCATTCAGACGATCCATTTTTATTCCTTTTTGGAATTTATATTTTGGGGTAGATCAGTGATTTTATCCTGGTTGGGCATTCTTTATTCTTTTTAGGAATGAATCATATGCCATTCACCTGCGTTCTCACACCGGCTCGATTGGATGAAGATGCTTGCGTCGATTGCATTTTTGCGATCCCCCACCCGGAGAATCATCATGACATTGCAAGCCAGGCTGGACGCCTTCAAAGCCGATTTTCTTGCCGGCAAGCCACCCTACAAGGCCCCCGCCGACATCCACCCGATCATGGCGCGCGCCACTGCCGAACTCATCGCCTCCGGCCAGGCCGGCCGTGCATTGAAGGCTGGCGACAAGGCGCCGTCGTTCACGCTCAACGATCCCGACGGCAAACCGGTATCGTCTGCCGAACTGCTGGCGCAAGGCCCGCTGATCCTGAGTTTCTATCGCGGTGTCTGGTGCCCGTACTGCAATATGGAACTGCAGGCTTTGCAAGAGACGTTGCCGGCGTTTCGCGCAGCCGGCGCGAACCTGGTGGCGATCTCGCCACAGACGGCGCCTAACAGCCGCAAGTCGATGCGTAACAACAATCTGGAATTTCCCATCCTGAGCGATACGCACAACGACGTCGCTGCCGCCTTCGGACTGCGCTTTGCATTGCCGGACTATCTGGTCGAGTTGTACAAGATGCTCAAGAACGACCTGCCGGCTTTCAACGGTGACGGCAGCTGGACGTTGCCGATGCCGGCGCGTTATGTGATTGCCCGGGACGGCACCATCTTGTACGCCGAGATCAATCCCGACTACACCCATCGTCCGGAGCCGGAAGACATGCTGCATGTCTTGCCGTCCGCTTGATTGCCATTGCAATGAAGCGAAATTCGGTAGCGCCACATCCATGCATGCAGGACGCAGCCGTATCAATGAAGAAAGGAAACATCATGAACATCATCCCTCTGGACGTCGGCTTCGGCGCCCGCATCAACAACGTCGATCTGGCCCGCCTGAGCGACAACCCGCAAGCACAACAGGCACTGCAGAAAGCGTTGCTGGACTACGGCCTGCTGGTGATTCCCGGCCCGGTACTGACCCCACAAGCGCAGATCGCCGCGTCTGAAGTGTTCGGCGCGCTGGAAGAGTTTCCACCGACTGCGAGCCAGATTCCAGGCTATCCGCAAATCTTCCGTGTTGCCAGCCGCGCCACGGAAGGCTATACCGGCGTCGGTCGCTACTGGCATTCGGACGGCTCCTTCCGTGCGGTGCCGACACCGATGTCGCTATGGCATCTGGAAGCGCGCCCGGACGTTGGCGGCGATACCTTGTTCACCGATTTGCAAGAGGCATATCGCAGTCTGCCGGACGACCTAAAAGCGCAGGTGCAGGGATTGCAAACCACACACCGCAATCACGTGGTGCATCCGCTGGTGATGCCGCATCCGCATACAGGTGTGGAAGGCCTGTATCTGAACGTCGGCCTGACCGACAGCATCATCGGCATGGCACGGGACGAGACGGAAGCGCTGATCGCAAGCATCGATCGCCACTTCTCACGCGAGGGGGCGGTATATCGTCATCAATGGAAGGAAGGCGACTTCGTAGTGGCGGACAATTTCCGCGTCGCGCATCGCGCAACGCCGCTGTCGCCGTTACAGCGCCGTGTTCTCAACCGTACGACGGTGCGTGGCGATGGCGCATTCTGGGAAGTGGAACATGCTGAAGTGGTTGCGGATGCCAAAGAGACAGTCGCAGGCTGAGACGGTTTGTCCGTTCAATCGGCGTTCTCAAATTGGCACGCTGCGATTTTTTCTTTGCTGATTCGTTTAATCAGAAAGCGAAACAGCAGCGTCACCAGCAGGCCGATTGCGCCGCTGATGGCGGTGTCCACACTTTTGAGAGGGATCGCTGCTGCGATCGTGATTACGGCGGCGGTGGCGGGAATCCAGAACATGATGACCATGGCCAGAGAACAGAAAAATTCTTTCATGCGATTGTTGTCGGATGCAGGCGCAAAGGGAACACGTCCGTTACTGTAGCGGATCGTGCCAATCCTTGCCAGACGCATTGACCTGCAAGCAGCTTTAAGCAAACCTCATTGCAACAACCCGCTGCCACTCCTCGGCGTCTGATGCACGTTGCTTGCCATCACTGCCGCCGCCGAGCGCGTCTCCACGCCAAGTTTGACGAAGATGTGTTCCAGGTGCTTGTTGACAGTGCGCGGACTCATGCCGAGGATGTCGGCGATGTCGCGGTTGGTTTTGCCTTTGCCGAGCCACATCAGGACGTCGCTTTCGCGTGGCGTCAGGTTGAAACTTCCCAGCGTCAGCGGATTGGCTGCGACTTCGCTACTGAGTGCCGGATGCATGGCTGCGTTGGTTGCATTGGTTGCATTGGTTGCGGCGGCAGCCATGTCGGCGGCAAGGTTTTTTTCTTCCAGCAGCAAGGTGATTTCATGCCCCTGTCCGGCAGCGGAAAGAGCCACGCGCAGTTCGCAGTCGCCTTGCGTCATCACCAATGGGCGAATGTCGCCGTCCTTATTCTGACGCTGGCGCACCAGGCTTTCGTTGAGCCAGGATTGCAGCATCGTCGGCAATTTGTGCGTGGCGCTAGTGCTGGTTCCGGCAGGAAAATATTTCTCCAGCCAGAGCGAGGCCTTGCTGGTCTGCCATAGCGGCAGGCCGTTGCCGCTCAAGACGATGACGGCATGCGCGGCGTGTTCCAGCATGCCGCGCGCCTGCGACATCATGCGTGCAGTCTTGATGTGAGCGCCGATACGGGCCACAACTTCCTGCGGTTTGATCGGCTTGGTGACGTAGTCAATGCCGCCGACTTCGAAGCCGCGCACCACGTGTTCGGTTTCCGTCAACCCGGTCATGAACACTACCGGCACGTGATTCACGCTCTTGATCAGCTTGATGCGTTTGCAGGTCTCGAAACCATCGATGCCGGGCATCATGGCGTCGAGCAGGATCAGATCGGGGGTGATGTAGTCGAGCCGCTCCAGCGCGCTCATGCCGTCGGTCGCGACCAGCACGATGTGGCCGCTCTCGTCGAGCGAATCGGACAGCATGGCGAGGTTGTCGGGCTTGTCGTCGACGATCAGGACGACATGCCTATCGAACGTTGTTGACATCATGACGAATCATCTCCTTGATACGGGTGACATATTCATTCAGGCGAAACTGTTTGACCAGTTGCCGAAGTTCCGTGGTGAAGGGCAGGTACGCAGAATTCTGTTGCTCCATATCGTCCAGCTTCTTGAGGATGCCTTTGGCGTAGCCGATGGAGCCAAGCTCCAGCAGCGCCTGCAGTTTTTCCTGCGAGGGCACCAGCATCATGGGTTGAACCGAGACGAGTCTTTTCTCCGGCGTTGAGGGCGGTAACGGAGGCGGCGCCGATTCCGAAGTCTCGGGCGACGATACCCAGTCGATACGCAGCTGTTGTTTGATCTTGGACAGCAATTCGTTGTACGACACCGGCTTGACGACGAAGTCGTTGTACAACGGAGGATCGATACGTTCGTGTCCACTTTCGAAAGCGTTGGCCGATACGATGATGATCGGCAATTGCGTCAGCCCGCGTGCGCGGATGGCGCGCGCCACCGACCAGCCGTCCATCAGTGGCATGGCAATATCGAGCAGCACCAGGTCCGGCGTACGCCGCGCCAGTTCTTCCAGGCAGGCGATGCCGCCATCGGCCTCCACCACTTCAAAGCCCAGCGGCAGCAGCATCTCCTTGAGCAGCAGGCGTTGCGAGGCCTGGTCATCCACCACCAGCACGCGCTTGGAGGGGCCGATGTAACCGGACATCTGATCTTCCAGTTTCAGACGCGGACGCGGCACGTGCACTTCCGGCAGATAAATCTTCAGATGGAAGCTGCTGCCGCTGCCGACCTTGCTTTTGACCGCCAGCTCACCACCCATGATGTGTGTGAGCATGCTGCTGATGGCGAGACCGAGGCCGGTGCCTATGTCTTCGCGCAGATTGGCTGCATTGCTGCGTTCGAACGGCAGGAAGATGCGTTCCAGATCGTCGTCGGCGATACCGATGCCGGTGTCAATGATGTCGAAGTAGGCGATCTCGCGCATATAACGCACGCGCACCGTCACGCTGCCGCTGTCGGTGAACTTCACGGCATTGCCGAGCAGGTTGATCAGGATCTGGCGCAGGCGCTTTTGATCGGCGTGCACGATATGCGGGATGCGACCGGTTTTTTCGAAGCGGAAGCTCAGGCCCTTTTGTTCTGCCTGCGGTGCAAACATGCCGGCGATCTGTTCGAGGAATTCCGACAGTGCCAGTTCATCCGACGCCAGCCGCATCTTGCCCGCTTCGATTTTGGCGATGTCGAGCAAGCCGTCGATCAGGCTCAGCAGATGTTCGCCGCTGCGCCGGATGACGGCGATCGCATCCTTGCGTGCGGGCGGGATGGTAGCGTCAACATGCAGGATTTGCGCGTAACCGAGGATGCTGTTGAGCGGCGTGCGCAGCTCATGGCTCATGCCGGTGACGAAGCGGCTCTTGGCGAGGTTGGCGGATTCGGCGGCTTCCTTGGCGCGTTGCAGTTCGGCGTCAGTTTGTTTGTGCGCCTCGATTTCCTGTAGCAGCAAGTTGGTCTGGCGTTCCGATTCTTCGTGCGCGACGCTGCGGCTTTCGTTAGTCAGGATCAGCCACCATGAGCCGACACCGATGAGCACCAGCAGCGTACAGAACAGCTTGATGAAAATACTCTGGATGGAATCGGGGCCGCTCGTCGTCAGGCCGGAGATGCCCGCCATCTGCTGGAAGTACAGCATCCACAACACCACCGCCAGGCCGCCGGAGATCAGGCCGAACACGATCAGGTAATGGCCGATGCGGGTATTGAGCTTGAGGGTGAAGCGCGCCGGCAACAAGGCTTGCAAGGCGCTGAACGCCTGGTTCGGCAGACGCGCCGCGGGCGTCTTGCAACGGTCGTTGCAACGCGCATCGAGCGAACAGCACAGCGAGCAGATCGCGCCTTGATAAGCGGGGCAGTGCGCCATGTCAGGCGTCTCGAACTGATTGCCGCAGATGACGCAGTCGAGCTGTGCATGCTGATGGCTGTGCTCTTTGTGCGCATGCACGTGTTCAGACAGTGTGTCCTCGCGTGCGATGTAGTAACGGCTCTTCGTTGCCATGGCGATCAGCGGCGCCGCCAACAAGGCCGTGCCGAGCGCGATGAAGGGCGACATCGCCGCCGCCAGTTTACCCAGCACGCCGGACATGGCGATCGCAGACAGGATAGATGCAATCGCCATCGAGCCGACGCCGACCGGATTGATGTCGTACAGATGGGCGCGCTTGAATTCGATATGCGCCGGGCTCAGTTTCAGCGGCTTGTTGATCACCAGATCCGACACCACCGCACCGATCCAGGAAATCGCCACCAGACTGTACAGCGCCAGCACATGCTCCAGCGCATTGAAGACGCCGAGTTCCATCAGCAGCACCGCAATCAGCACGTTGAACACCAGCCACACCACGCGGCCCGGATGGCTGTGCGTCAGCCGCGCAAAAAAATTGGACCACGCCAGCGAACCGGCATAGGCGTTGGTCACGTTGATCTTGATTTGCGACACCACCACGAATAGCGCGACCGCACCCAGCACCAGCGCCGGATTGGAGAACACGTACTGATAGCCGATCAGATACATCTGGGTCGGTTCCACCGCCTTGCCCATCGGTACTTCATGTTGGATCGCGAGGAAGGCCAGCAACGCACCGCCCAGCATTTTCGCCCCGCCCAGCAAAATCCATCCCGGGCCTGCCAGCAGCAGCGCCGTCCACCAGCGGCCGCGATTGGCTTGTGTCTTTTCCGGAAGGAAGCGCAGGAAGTCGACCTGTTCGCCGATCTGCGCGATCAGCGAAAACGCCACCGTCGCCGCCGCGCCGAACAGATAGATGTTGAACGAGCCGCCTTCTTCGGCACGGCCGGCGAAGGTAAGCAGATTGGTGAGCGCTTCCGGTTCTTTATAGAGGACGCAGATATAAGGCAGCGTCAGCAGCACGATCCACACCGGCTGCGTCCACATCTGCAGGCGGTTGATCAGCGTGATGCCGTACGCCACCATCGGGATCACGATCAGCGAGCACAGCACATAGCCGTACACCAGCGGCAGGCCGAAATAGATCTCGATGGCCTGCGCCATGATGGCCGCCTCCAGCGCGAAGAAGATGAAGGTGAAGCTGGCGTAGATCAGCGAGGTGACGGTCGAGCCGATATAGCCGAAGCCGGCGCCGCGCGTCAGCAGATCCATGTCGACGCCGTACTTGGCGGCGTAATAACTGATCGGCAAACCGGTCAGGAAAAACAGCACCACCACGCAGGCGATCGCCCAGAAGGTGTTGGTAAATCCATAACTCAGGGTAATGGCGCCGCTGATCGCTTCCAGCGCCAGGAACGAGGTCGCCCCCAGCGCCGTATTGGCCAGGCGAAATTCCGACCAGCGCCGGAACGAACGCGGCGTATAGCGCAGCGCGTAGTCTTCCAGCGTCTCGTTGGCGACCCAGGTGTTGTAGTCGCGCCGGACTTTGACGATGCGTTGTATGGCGGGGTTGGTCACATTTTGCTCGCGTATACATTGGCGGCCACCGTTGCCGGGGCCATTGCCGTCGGCCGTGCAACATGCCGGCCTGACGAAAACCCTTTGCAGGGCAGAGCAATTGCACAGTCACTGCTGCTCCATGAAAGCAATTTTCAAACCAATCGGTATGTGAGGGCATACGTCAAATGACGTATGCCGGAAGGCCGCTTGTACCGCGTTTCACCAAAACACAGCATCGCGGGGATCCGCGATCAGGCTCTCCATCAACACCTCGCCGGAAAAACGCACCAATACCATGCTGAACGTGGGCAAAAGCTGTGCGGGTGGGCGTGATTTTCTGCGCCCGGAAGATGCCGGCATACGCAGATTTTTACGTCAAACAACGTATTGTTGCGCCGCACCGCAAAACCTATTCTCCATCCCAGAACGAACAGAAAGAAGCACCGGCAGGGAGAAAAAATCGCATGCACTGCATTCGTATGCCGTGCACTTGCGATGGTAACGGGCCGGTCTTTCTACTCGTTTTGAGGCCCTCTGAGTTCTTTGATTTTCTCTGACCAGTACAACAACCAATAACGCTCGAAAGGAGTACCGCATGTCGCACCATTCCTCTTCCAAACCGCCTTCGTCCCAACGCCGCAAGATCATGATGGGCATCGTTGCAGGCGCCGCCGGTGCTGCCATGGCGCTCCCGGGTCTGGCCATGGCGCAGCAGTTCCCGACCGCCAAGATCAACACCACCAAGCTCGCCATCACCGATACCGAAGTCACCGTCGGCCAGTTGCACTCGGCCACCGGCACCATGGCGATCAGCGAAACTGGTTCTATCCAGGCCGAGCGTCTGGCGATCGATCAGATCAACTCCATGGGCGGGATCCTCGGTCGCAAGATCAAGATCATTCAGGAAGACGGCGCCAGCGACTGGCCGACCTTCGCCGAAAAAGCCAAGAAGCTGCTTGAGAACGATCACGTCGCCGCCGTCTTCGGCTGCTGGACATCGGCCTCGCGCAAAGCCGTGCTGCCGGTCTTCGAAAAAGACAACGGCCTGCTCTACTACCCGACTTTCTATGAAGGCCTGGAGCAATCCAAGAACGTCTTCTACACCGGTCAGGAGGCAACGCAGCAAGTGCTGGCAGGCCTGAACTGGGTGGCAAAAGAGAAGAAGGCCAAGACCTTCTTCCTGATCGGCTCCGACTACATCTGGCCGCGCACCTCCAACAAGATCGCCCGCAAACATATTGAAAACGTGCTCAAGGGTTCGGTGGTCGGCGAAGAGTACTACCCGCTGGGCAACACTCAGTTCGGCTCGCTGATCAACAAGATCAAGCTGAAAAAACCTGACGTCATCTTCGCCGACGTGGTCGGCGGCAGCAACGTTGCATTCTACAAACAGCTGAAGGCTGCCGGCGTCACCGCCAAGACGCAAAACCTGCTGACCATCTCCGTGACCGAAGATGAAATGCTCGGCATCGGCGGCGAAAACGTCGAAGGCTTCTTCGCTTCGATGAAATATTTCCAAAGCCTCGACAACCCGAACAACAAGAAATTCGTGTCCGAGTTCAAGGCCAAGTTCGGCGCCAATTCGGTGATCGGCGACGTGACGCAAGCAGCTTACCTCGGCCCGTGGCTGTGGAAGGCCGCGGTTGAAAAAGCCGGCAGCTTCGACGTCGACAAGGTCGTCGCCGCCTCGGCCGGCATTGAGCTGAAGACCGCACCGGAAGGCTACGTCAAGGTTCACGCCAATCATCACCTGTGGAGCAAGACACGTATCGGCGAAGCGCAAAAAGACGGCCAGTTCAAGGTCATCTATGAGTCGGATCTGATCGAACCGAATCCTTTCCCTAAGGGTTACCAATAAGCGATTGTGTTTGTTGGCAGCAAAGCGGCGGCGTCTGTAGTGACATGCGGGCGCTGCCGCCCACGCCATTGAATACCTGAAATCTTCAATACCAATTCTTAACCACCCAGGGCGGGAGTCAACATGGTTTCTCTATCCGAATTTTTCGCCATCTTCGCCATGCAGGGCTTCAACGGCCTGTCGGTGTTTTGCGTGTTGCTGCTGATGGCTCTGGGCCTGGCGATCATTTTCGGGCAGATGGGCGTGATCAACATGGCGCATGGCGAGTTTCTGACCATCGGCGCTTACATCACTTATCTGCTGTCGCATCTGACGACGACCTATGCACCCAGCCTGCAGCCGTACTACTTCTTCGGCGCGGTGGTGCTGTCCTTCCTGGTTGCATACGGCTTCGGCTATCTCACCGAGCTGTTGCTGATCAGCCGTCTCTATAAGCGTCCGCTCGACACGCTGCTGGCAACCTGGGGCCTGAGTCTGGCGATGCAGCAGACCTTCCGTTCCATCTTCGGCGCCAAAGAAGTCAGCGCCACCTTGCCTGACTGGCTGCTCGGCTCGTTCAAGCCGACCGACGCCATCGACATCCCGATCAATGGCCTGTTCATGATGTGCCTGACGGTCTTGCTGACCGGTGGCATCTTCATCCTGCTGTTCCGTTCGCGCTGGGGTTTGCAGGTGCGCGCCACGATGCAGAACCGTGTCATGAGCGGCGCCGTCGGCATCAATACCCGCAAGGTCGACCGCACTACCTTCGCCCTCGGTTGCGGTGTGGCAGGCGTGGCCGGCGCAGCCTTCACGACGATCGGCTCGACCGGCCCCACCAGCGGTTCGCTGTATATCGTCGACACCTTCCTGGTGGTCGTGTTCGGCGGTGCGCAAAGCCTGATCGGCACGATTGCTTCGGCCTTCTCGATCGCGCAAACGCAATCTACTGCCGAGTTCTTCCTGACCGGTTCGATGGCCAAGGTGCTGACGCTGTCTGCGGTGATCCTGATTCTGATGCTGCGCCCGCAGGGTTTGTTCTCGGTGCGCGTCCGTAAATAAGCGCAAATAAATCGTCTTACAGATTTTCTCAGCGAGGCTTAACAATGAATGCAGCATACGAAAAAATATTGGGAGGCAAGTCCGGATTGATGGGCTTGCTGATTCTGGGCGTGCTGTTGCTGGTGATTTTTCCGCTGGGCCTCGACATCTTCCGTCTCAACCTGGTCGGCAAATATCTTTCCTACGCGTTCGTCGCCGTCGGCCTGGTGCTGTGCTGGGGTTACGGCGGCATCCTGAGTCTCGGCCAGGGCGTGTTCTTCGGCGTCGGCGGCTACTGCATGGCGATGTTCCTGAAGCTGGAAGCCTCTGATCCGATCAGCACCAAGATCCAGTCGACGCCCGGCATTCCCGACTTCATGGACTGGAACCAGATCACGTCGCTGCCGGCGATGTGGCAGCCCTTCCACAGCTTCAGTTTTACCGTACTGGCGGTGCTGGCGGTGCCGACTCTGCTGGCACTGATCATCGGCATGGCGATGTTCAAACGCCGTGTCGGCGACGTGTACTTCTCCATCGTGACGCAAGCGATTGCGGCGATCCTGTCCATCCTGATCATCGGCCAGCAAGGACTGACCGGCGGCGTCAACGGCATCACCGATCTGAAGACGCTGATGGGTTGGGATATCCGCACCGACAGCGCCAAGATGATTCTGTATTTCGTCAACGCCGGCCTGCTGTTCGCCTGCATCCTGTTCGGCCGCTACATCCTGACCTCCAAGCTGGGGCGCCTGCTGATGGCGATGCGCGACAAGGAAGAGCGCGTGCGCTTCTCCGGCTACGACGTCGCCAGTTTCAAGGTGTTCGTGTTCTGCGTGGCGGCAATGTTCTCTGCCATCGGCGGCGCGATGTTCACCTTGCAGGTCGGTTTCATGTCGCCGTCTTTCGTCGGTATCGTGCCATCGATCGAGATGGTGATCTACGCCGCGGTCGGCGGTCGCATGTCGCTGCTCGGCGCGGTGTACGGCACGCTGCTGGTCAACTTCGGCAAGACTTATTTCTCCGAGACCTTCCCCGAGCTGTGGCTGTTCCTGATGGGCGGCCTGTTCATCGCGGTGGTGATGTACTTCCCGAATGGTCTGGCCGGCGTGTATGAAAAGCAGGGCAAGCGCCTGATGGAAAAGCTGTCCCGTAAAAAAGCAGTACCGCCCGAGCCGGTGAAGCCGAAAACGGCGACCAAAGCCGATCCGGCGGAAGTCCATATCGACGGCGCCAACCTGGAGGCCAGCAAATGAGCAATGCACCCATCGGATTCGAATCGACCGACCATCCCGTACTGGCGATCGAGGACCTGACGGTCTCCTTCGACGGCTTCAAGGCGGTCGACAAGCTCAACCTCTACGTCCAGCGCAATGAAGTGCGTGTGGTGATCGGCCCCAACGGCGCCGGCAAGACCACCGTGCTGGACCTGATCTGCGGTAAGACGCAGGCGACCTCGGGCAGCATTCGTTTCAACAATCATGAGCTGACCAAGATGAGCGAGCACGCCATCGTGCGCGTCGGCGTGGGGCGCAAATTTCAGACGCCGTCGATCTACGAAAACCTCAGCGTGTTCGAGAATCTGGAGATGTCCTTTCCGCGTGGGCGCAAGGTGTTCGGTGCGCTGACTTTCAAGCGCACCGCCGATGTAGTGGCGCGCGTCGAATCGGTGGCGGCAGAGATCTTCCTCGACCAGCATCTATACACCCAGGCCGACCTGTTGTCGCACGGTCAGAAGCAATGGCTGGAGATTGGCATGCTGCTGATGCAGGAGCCGGAGCTGCTGATGCTGGACGAACCTGTCGCCGGCATGAGCGTGTCCGAACGCGAAAAGACTGCGCAACTCTTGGGACGCATCAGCCAGGGCCGTTCGGTGGTGGTGATTGAGCACGACATGGATTTCGTCAAGAGCATCGCGCACAAGGTGACCGTGCTGCATCAGGGAAAAATTCTCGCCGAGGGCAGTATGGACAAGGTGCAGTCTGACCCGAAGGTAATCGACGTCTATTTAGGCCACTAATTCATTCCCGGAGCCAGCCATGTTTAACGTATCGCACCTCGCCTCCGGCTACGGCCAGAGCGCTGTCATTCACGACATCAACCTGTCGGTGGCGAAGGAAGAAATCGTCGCCGTCATGGGTCGAAACGGCATGGGAAAGACCACGCTGTTCAAGACGCTGATGGGCATCCTTCCGCTGCGCGACGGCAGCATCAAGATCGACGGCGTCGAACTCGGCGCCATGGAAAGCCATCAGCGCGTCTCGCGCGGCGTGGCTTACGTGCCGCAGGGACGCATGATTTTTCCCGGCATGACGGTGCTGGAAAACATCCAGACCGGCCTCGCCGCCGATGCGCGCGGCAAGGTGCCTGACGAGTTGTATGCCCTGTTCCCGGTGCTGTACGAGATGCGCAGCCGCAAGGGCGGCAATCTGTCGGGCGGGCAGCAACAGCAACTGGCGATTGCACGCGCACTGGCGACCAATCCGCGCGTGCTGCTGCTGGATGAGCCGACCGAAGGCATCCAGCCGTCCATCATCAAGGACATCGCACGCAGCCTGAAAGAAATCCGCAAGATCCGCGAGCTCACCATCATCGTGTCGGAGCAGGTGCTGAGTTTCACGCTGGAGATCGCCGACCGTTTCCTGGTCATCGACAAGGGCCGCTTCGTCTATGAAGACACGCGTGACAACGTTGATGCGCCGACTATCAGCAAGTATCTGTCGGTGTAAGGGTCTGTTCTAAAACCGTTTTGAAGGAGGAGCATCGTCATGAGGCATGGAGACATATCAAGCAGTAAAGACGCGGTAGGCGTGGCGGTCGTCAATTACAAGATGCCGCGCCTGCATAACCGTGCTGAAGTGATGGACAACGTCAACAAGATCGCGGCCATGCTGGTCGGCATGAAGCAGGGCTTGCCCGGCCTCGATCTTGTTATTTTCCCCGAGTACTCGACGCACGGCATCATGTACGACGAGAAGGAAATGTACGACACCGCCGCCACCATTCCCGGCGAAGAGACGCGCGTGTTCTCGGAAGCCTGCCGCATCGCCGACGTCTGGGGTGTGTTCTCGCTGACCGGCGAGCGTCATGAAGAACATCCGCACAAGGCGCCCTACAACACATTGATCCTGATCAACAACCAGGGCGAGATCGTGCAGAAGTACCGCAAGATCATGCCGTGGACGCCGATCGAGGGCTGGTATCCGGGCGACACGACTTATGTCTGCGACGGCCCCAAGGGATTGAAGATCAGCCTGATCATCTGCGACGACGGCAACTATCCGGAAATCTGGCGCGATTGCGCCATGAAGGGCGCCGAATTGATTGTGCGTTGCCAGGGCTACATGTACCCGGCCAAAGATCAGCAAGTGCTGGTCGCAAAAGCGATGGCCTGGATGAACAACGTCTACGTCGCTGTCGCCAACGCGGCCGGCTTTGACGGCGTGTATTCGTACTTCGGCCACTCGGCCATTGTCGGTTTCGATGGCCGCACCCTCGGCGAATGCGAGACCGAAGAGATGGGCATCCAGTACGCCGAGCTGTCGGTCAGCGCGATCCGCGACGCGCGCCGCAACTGGCAGTCGCAGAACCATCTGTTCAAGCTGCTGCATCGCGGTTACACCGGCAAGATCAACTCCGGCGAATCGTCGGCCGGCGTGGCGGATTGCCCCTTCGATTTCTACAAGACCTGGGTCAACGATCCGCAGGCGGCACGCGCCAAGGTCGAAGCGATTACGCGCAAGACCGCCGGCACGCCGGAGTGTCCGGTGCCGGGTATTCCCAACGAATAGCCGTAACGGACAGCTGTAACGAACAGTAGCAACGAAAACCCTATTTCACGCACGAACCACATGAACCAAACGAGAAGGAGAGTCGCATGCAACACTTCAAGATCAAGCCCGGCGTACCGCTGGCAGAGCAGCCTGAACTCGGACACAACCGCTGGCATCCCGACCTGCCTTTCCTGTCGTCGGTCAAGCCGGGCGAAGCGATCCTGATTGAATCGCTGGACTTCCTCGACGCCCAGATCAAAGACACCGACGACGTCGCCGACGTCAAGAACGTCGACCTCACGCGCGCCCATCCGCTGACCGGTCCTTTCCATGTCGAAGGCGCCGAGCCGGGCGACTTGCTGGTGATCGACCTGCTCGACATCAAACCGGTGACGCCGGTCGGTTTCTCGGGCGTGTTCTCCAAGGAAAACGGCGGCGGTTTCCTGGCGGATTATTTCCCCGAAGCCGATAAAGCGATCTGGGATCTCAAGGGCCTGTACGCAACTTCGCGCCACATCCCCGGCGTGCGCATCGCCGGTCTCACGCATCCAGGGTTGATGGGATGTTTGCCGTCGCACGATCTGTTGGCGGAGTGGAATCGCCGCGAAGCGCCGCTCGCTGCCAAGGGCCTGGCCAAGCCGCCTGATCCAAGTACTGCCGTGTTGCGCGGCCTCACCGGCGCCAAGTTCGACGAGATGGCAAAGATCGCTGCACGCACTGTGCCGCCACGCGAACATGGCGGCAATACCGACATCAAGGATTTGTCGGCCGGCACGCGGATTTTCTTCCCGGTGTATGTGAAGGGCGCGGGCTTCTCGATGGGCGACTTGCACTTCTCGCAAGGCGACGGCGAAATCGGTTTCTGCGGCGCGATTGAAATGGACGGCGTCAGCCACGTCGGCTTCGATCTGATCAAGGGCGGCATGGCGAAGTACAACATCACTTCGCCGATCTTCATGCCGAGCGTGGTCAAGCCGCACTACGAGCAGTGGCTGACCTTCGAAGGCATCAGCGTCGAAAACGGCGTCAACTATTACCTCGACGCCACCGTCGCGTATCGCCAGGCTTGCCTGAAGGCGATCGACTACCTGACCCACTTCGGCTACACCGGCAGCCAGGCCTACATGCTGCTGACCGCCGCACCGGTGGAAGGCCGCATCGGCGGTATCGTGGATATTCCGAACTGTGCGTGCACGGTGTCGCTGCCGACTTCGATCTTTGATCAGGACATTACGCCAAAAGGCATGCTGAACGACAAATCGTACTGGGGCCGAAAACCTTAGTCGTTAGTCCAGTCGCGGATGGAGGTTTCACTCCGTCCGCGATCCTCGCATCAAAGCAATTTTCACACCGGAGCAGAACATGCCCTTATACGATATCCGCTGCAGCCATTGCGAAGGCATCTTCGAGAAATTCCTCAACATGCAGGCCTTGCATGGCCAGGTCGCCTGCCCTTACTGTAAAACGGATACCACCGCCGCACCATTGCTGACGGGCGGTCGCGTCGGCTTGCAGGTGACGCAGCGCTGGCGTCCGCGCAACGGCGCCGAGCAACTCGCAGGACAGGGTGCGGCGGGGCCGGGCGCGCATGCGGGTGCGGCGCGCAGCAGCGTGCTGCACAATTGCAAGGGGCATAGCTGCAGCATTTGTGCGACGTGAGATTTCGCAATCAATGTGAAGACACAAACTGCGCGCCGTCATCCTGCGGCGGCAGTGCAAAGCTCTTGCGCATGCGCTCCACCTCATCGACCGGTGTGCGGCCGAACAGGCGTTTGAATTCTCGGCTAAACTGTGATGCGCTTTCATAACCGACCTGCGCGCAGGCGGCACCCGCCGTCATGCCGTTGCGCAGCATCAGCAGGCGTGCCTGATGCAGCCGTGTCGATTTCAAGTATTGCAGCGGCGAGGTATCGGTAACGGTCTTGAAATGCGCATGGAAGGTCGGCACGCTCATGCCCGCTTCCCTGGCCAGTTGTTCGATGCCGAGCGCTTCGTCATAGCTGCGATGAATCAAACTGATGGCGCGTGAGATCTTGCCGAACTGTCCTTGCATGGTCAGGGCGGCGCGCATCGATCCTCCTTGCTGGCCGGTCAACACGCGGAAGTAAATTTCGCGTCTCAACGATGGACCCAATATTTCCGCTTCCAGGGGATTATTCATGGCCTCCAGAAAACGCAGCACGGAACTGCTCAGCGCCATCTCCATCGGCGTCGATACCATCCCACGCGGTTTGGCGGCGCTGGGGCCGACGCATTCATCGATCTGAATCATCAGCTCTGCTGCTATTTTGAAATCCAGACGCAGGTAAATCGCCAGCATCGGCTCCTTCTCGCTGGCATCGGTTTCCATCGAAAACGGTACCGGCACCGATACCGCCAAATAGTGCTGGGCATCGTACAAATACACTTCCGAACCAAGATAGCCGCGCTTGCGTCCCTGTGCCACGATCACGATGCCCGGCTCGTACAGCACCGGCATGCGCTTCAGTGGACGATTCGAACGCAGGAAGCGCACATCGGCCAGCGGCGACAGGTTGTAGCCCTCCAATGGCGTCAGCGCCGCCAGCAATTCGACCATACGTTTGGCCATGCGGCGACGGACTTCCATCGGCGTGCTGAGTGGCGAGGAGATTGGCATCTCATTGAATCCGGCAATGGGCAATGCTGCTACTGTGCCATTGTTTTGCCATATTTGCAGATGTCTCAGAGAATCAGGCAAACATGCGAGAAGAACCGGCAGCCGCGATGTGCGTGGAAATCGATAATGGCCTTGTCGATTTTTGTTCTTTTTTTTACGCACAGCAAAGGAAATGCCATGTCCGCATCCAAAACTTTTTTCATCACCGGCGTCAGCAGCGGCTTCGGCCGCGCCTTGTCGCAAGCTGCCATCGATGCCGGTCATCGTGTGATCGGCACGGTGCGCAATGCCGCTGCCGCAAGCGATTTCGAAGCACAGTTTTCAGCAACGCCGGGACGCGCATTCGCACGTATTCTCGACGTCACTGATTTTGCCGCCGCAGAAAAGATCGCGGCCGATGTTGAAGCCGCCATCGGCCCGGTCGATGTGCTGGTCAACAATGCCGGTTACGGTCATGAGGGCATCTTCGAGGAATCCGGCATGGATGCCTTGCAACGTCAATTTGACGTCAACGTGTTCGGCGCGGTGGCGGTGACAAAATCCTTCGTGCCCTTCATGCGTCAACGCCGGCGCGGTCACATCATCAACATCACGTCGATGGGCGGCTTCATTACGATGCCGGGCATTGCGTACTACTGTGGCAGCAAGTTCGCGCTGGAGGGAATTTCGGAGACGCTGGGCAAAGAACTCAAGGCCTTCAATGTGTTTGTCACTGCCGTGGCGCCGGGATCGTTTCGTACCGACTGGGCGGGGCGCTCGATGGTGCGTTCGCCGCGCAGTGTCGCCGACTACGACGCGCTGTTCGACCCCATCCGCAATACACGTGCAGAGCGCAGCGGCATGCAGCCGGGCGATCCGCGCAAAGCTGCGCAGGCGATGTTGACGCTGGTGGATAGTCCGTCGCCGCCGGCGCATTTACTGTTGGGAAGCGATGCATTGGGGCTGGTCAGGAAGAAGCTGGCGGAGCTGACGCAGGAGCTGGCGCAATGGGAGGCGCTGACGTGTTCGACGGATGCTGCGTAGACTGAAACGGCGCAATCGGAGAAGCGTTCGGTGATGACAGCATGGCAAATTTATTTCTTGGCAATGTCTGACAAACTGCTGAATCTTCTTACAGATTAATACAACTTTACAGTCTTCGTTTTGCGGTCTCTCTTCGTTAAGAAGGTAACAGCCTTGTTGCGCCCGGCGTTTATCCGGGCGGTCGATATGAGGCTGACATCATTATCCGATTTGCTAACGAGGAGAAAAAAATGAATACCAGACTGATCAGGATCGCAGGCCTGTTGTCGGCTGCCGTTGTAGTGGTTGCTGTCAGCGGCTGCGTGGTGACGCCGCCGTCGGTGCGCCCGGCTTATGTTGCGCCACCTGGCGTGGTGTATGTGGAGCCGGCTTACGCATCGCCCGGACCGGGCTATGCCTGGGAGTATCACGCGCACTACGGCTGGGGCTGGCACCATCCGCAATACGGCTGGCATCGTGGCTGGCGTTGAGTGAACGGATGGCGACGGCTTGACGGCCTTCGCTTGTCTTCCGTCCTGCATTCCATCACAGGAATGCAGGACGTTTTCATTTCTGCATTTACTTCACAGTCTTGTTATCCGCTCTCCGATCGAATTCGCGACGCGCCTGTTCGATGCTTTGCAGGTTCTCCGCCGCCCAGATCCACACGCCGCAAAATGCCGCGCCCAGGCTCATGCCGAGTTCGGTGAGTTTGTAGTCGACGCGTGGCGGCACCACCGGATGTACGGTGCGAATCAGCAAGCCGTCGCGCTCCATCTGACGCAAGGTTTGCGTCAACATCTTCTGGCTGATGTTGCCGACCAGTTCGCCGATGCGCGTGAAGCGCGACTCGCCGTGTTCCGACAACACTTCGAGAATCAGCATGGTCCACTTGTCGGCGACGCGGCCGATCACCTCGGTGACGAGCGCTTCCAGACGTGGATCGATTTCTTTCGGCGGCGTCTGCGTGGTGTAGTAGTGCGCCTTGGCAATTTGTTCTTTGGTTGGTGGTGCGATCTTCATTTGGCTTGCTCTCCCATTACTCTCTTTCAGGTAACTCTCGCACTTGATAGTGCCTACTTTCTAAAAGAGAGTGTAGTCCATATACTGGGTTTCAGCGGGTTTTCTGGCAAGCGAAACTTGCCGCTAATCCGTCGTTAGCTCTCCCATCATCCTTGGACTTACGCGCAGGAGCAGTCATGAAATTGAAGAATAAAACCATCCTCATCACCGGTGGCAGCAGCGGCATCGGTCTTGAGCTGACGCGCCGTTTGATTGCACTGGACAATACGGTGATCATCACCGGTCGTGATATCGACAAGCTGCACGCGGCAAAAAGCATGTTGCCGCCAGTACATATCATTCGCAGCGACGTCAGCGATGTTGCTGCGATCGCCGCCTTGCACGCCCAGGTGACGGCGCAGTTTCCTGCGTTGGATGTCTTGATCAACAACGCCGGCATCATGCGCAATCTTGATCTCAACGATACGCGTCATGGCGTCGCCGATGTCACGCGCGAGATTGATATCAACCTGAGCGGGCCGCTGCGCATGGTGCAGCAATTCCTGCCGCATTTAAAGATGCAGAAGGAGGCCGCCATCATCAATGTGTCATCAGGACTAGCCTTCATACCGTTCGTTTCTTCACCGGTGTACAGCGCCACCAAGGCCGCACTGCATTCCTACTCGCAAGCCTTGCGTGTGCAATTGCGCGGCAGCAGCGTCACCGTGATCGAGCTCGCTCCGCCGGGTACGGAGACGCCCTTGTTCCGTGATGAGTTCAAGGAAGAAGTGAAGGACATGAAAGCCATGGACGTCAAAGTGCTCGCCGAACACGCGATTAAAGGGATCGAAGCAGGGAGATTGGAAATCCGCCCGGGGCTGAGCAACGTACTCAAACTGATGAGCCGGCTGGCACCGGAATTCATGCTGAATCAACTGGCGAAGAGTTTCAGGCCGACCGGGGTGTAGGTTGATGTAACCAGGGCGGCACTGAGGAGGGAAAACCGAAGTACGCGAGGATATTGCGTACTTCGGTGTACTGCAAAGAGCCAATCAAATGATCAGAATGCGTAGCGGCCTTGCACGTAGATTGTGCGTGGCGCGCCGACCATGCGGCCTGCATTGCCGTCGATGTTGCGCGTGTAGTAGCGGCGGTCGGTCAGGTTATTGACACCTGCCAGGACGTCGAAGCCCTTGGCATTGGGCATCTTCCAGCTGACTTGCGCATTCCAGGTGCGGAAGCCAGGGATTTCGCCGACGCTGCCATCGGCACTTTCTGTAATGGTATTAGCGACATCCATGAACTGGCGGCTTTGATGGGTAGTCGACAGATTGAATGCCCAAGGGCCAGTTTCGTAACGTGTCCCGATCGTGTCGGTCTGACGGGAGTAGAACGGCACGTCAAGGCCTGTGGTCGCACCGGATCGTTGCAGAGCCCGCGTGTAAGCATACGTCGCATACACATTCAGACCGCGCAATGCGCCATCCTTGTCGAAGCTGTAATCGATCGACGTTTCAACACCGTCGTGCTGAGTCTTGCCGATGTTCTGGAACAGCGCCGGATTGGAGCCCGGGATTTGCGAGATCTGGTTGTCGAAACGAATATCAAAGACAGTGACTTCAGCGGAGAGATTGTTGCCCTTCCAGCGCGCACCGGCTTCAACGGTTTTTGCCAGTTCAGGTGACAACGGGTTGTTGGCCGACAGTGAGTTGAGCTGGGTGTTTTGCACTACGCCGAAAGAGGTGTTGTAGTTGGTGAACAGCGTCAGTTCCGGCGAATACAGATAGGCCACGTTTATCGATGGCAGCGGCTTGTTGTTGGTGACTTCGAATTTGCCGTTGGTGGCTGAATCAATGCGTGTGGAATTGATGTGCTCGTAGCGTACGCCCGGCGTGATGCGCCATGCACCAATGGAGATCTTGTCGTCGATATAGACCGCATGTGCATCGGTGCTGTTCTTGAATGACGAGACTGCACCGTTGACACCAGTTGCAATGGACTCGTTGTAGGTCTTGTCGGTGCCGCGTTCGCCGATGTAGCGATAGCCGACAGTGACGTCGTTGGCGACCTTGCCGGTGAAGAAGCGTTGTGTATAGCGCGGTTCGATACCGGTGGTCTGGTAATCCCGCGGCTGGTGCTGATAGTTGGTGGTGGAGCTGCCGATCAACACACTTTGGCGGAAGCTCTCGACAAAGTAAGTACGGATTTCAAATTCCTTGGTATCTGAAATTGTATTCAGGTAGCCGAGATCAATGGCCTTGCGATTGCCCGACCAGAAGTCATGCTTGCGTGTGTTCTGGAACGGGTTGGCATTGTATTGCGCAACTGTCAGTCCGCCGGGTGTACGCGAGAGGACGTCGTAGTAAGACACCTTGCCGTAGATTTCCGAGCTTGGATCGATTTCAAAGCGGAACTTCAATGCGAAATCGTTGAGGCGTTCATTGCTGTTGTCGCGCCACCCCGATCCTTCCGTTCCCGAATACAACATGGCGAGGCCCAGACCATTGTCCAGTTGAGTGCCTGCAAATGCGCTGTACTGCGTGCTGGAGCCGCCCTGGCTGTAGCTGTTGTAACGCACGCTGGCGTCACTGGTGAGGCCCGGCGTGGTCGGGATCGAGCGTGTCTTGAAGTTGATGATGCCACCGACGTTTTGTGGGCCGTAACGCACGGCGCCACCGCCACGTACGACGTCAATTGCTTCGATGTTATTGAGGCTGACTGGTGCAAACGAAATTTGCGGCTGGCCGTAAGGAGCGACTGACATCGGCAGACCGTCCAGCAAAATCGTCGATCGGGGCGAATAGCGTCCGGTCAGACCGCGCACACCGATATTTAGCGAAATGGCACTGCCGGCCGTACCGGAGTTGTCGGTCGCCTGCACGCCGGGAATGCGGCGCATCACGTCACCGATGTTGACGGCGCCGGTGCTTTCAATCTCCGTTTTTTTGACGACGGTGCGCGCACCCGGGAATGTTTTCACGCTTGTCTCAAGCGTATTGCTGCCCAGCCAGTCACCGCTGACCTGAATGGTTTCCAGCGAATTGCCGCTTTCCGGTGCAGCTTGCTGCGCATACGACGCGCCGGACAAGGATATCAATGCGGTGGCAATGGCGACGGCGCAGCGGTTGGGCGTCGCGACGGTGCGAGGAAGTGTAAATGGAATCATGGTCATGTCGAGGGGTAGAGAAGGCGAGCGGTGCTTCCGGTCTTCAATTTTTGGGTTACCGGAAGACCTGTAAAAGAATTCTTTATAGATGTAACTAAATAAGAATCATAACTATTTACATCTTCGATACCAAGAGGAACATGCTGTTGCGTATGGGCTTCATGGCTTGGAGGGTGACAATCGTTGTGAAAGTGTTGTTAAAAAAAGACGGTGTCACTATGCGAGCTGAAAGCAATCGCGGACAGCCGCAACCGGGCCTGAGGCGGAAAAAGATGACGTTCGGCAAACGTCCGGGCATTCGTGTACGCTTTCGCCTTCGATTAAGTCCGGCGCATCAAGCGCATTCCATGAAGACGGAGCAACAGATGAACAAAGCGAACACAACATCTCCCACCAAAGTCGCGCTCGTGATTGGCGGCGGCAGCGGCATGGGCGCCGGCGTTGCGCAGAAACTGGCCGCCGACGGCTTTGGCATCGCCATCCTGTCCTCATCCGGCAAGGGCGAAGCGCTCGCCAATAGCCTTGGCGGCGTCGGCATCACCGGTTCCAACCGTTCGCAAGACGATTTGCAAAAAGTGGTGGATGCCTGTGTTGCACGCTGGGGCCGTATCGACGTGCTGATCAACAGCGCAGGTCACGGTCCGAAAGGAAAAGTGCTGGAGCTGACTGACGAAGAATGGCTGCTCGGCATGGAGGTCTATCTGATGAACGTGGTGCGCACCGCGCGTCTGGTCACGCCGCTGATGCAAAAGCAGGGTGGCGGCACGATCATCAATATTTCCAGCTTCTCGGCGGTGGAGCCGTCGCAATCCTTCCCGACGTCGAGCGTGTTCCGCGCGGGGCTGGCGGCGTACACCAAACTGTTCGCCGACAAGTACGCCGCAGAGAACATTCGCATGAACAACGTCCTGCCGGGCTTCATCGACAGCCTGCCGGAAAAGCCGGGCGTCAAGGAACAGATCCCCATGGGCCGTTACGGCAAGGTCGCCGAAATTGCAGCGCTGGTGTCGCACCTGTCGTCCGACGATGCCGCCTACATCACCGGACAAAACATCCGTATCGACGGCGGCATCACCCGTTCTCTTTAAATTTGATCTGGAGGAGTTAAACATGGTGCAGTGGTCAGCCGTCCTGGCGGTGTTGTCGGTGTATATCACCGGTGTCATGATTCCCGGTCCGAACTTCGTCGCAGTCGTACACAAGGCGGTGTCGTCCACACGTGTTGCTGCGCTGGCGATGGTGGCCGGTATTGTCGTGGTCAACTTGTTTTGGGCGACCTGCGCCATTCTCGGTGTGGGAATCGTGTTCGCCACTTTCCCTTGGGCCGCGCTGGTGGCGAAGATTGTCGGTGCCGCGTATCTGATCTGGTTCGGCGGCAACTTGATTCGCAAGGCGCAAACCGGATCAGGCGCGGCGGTGCTTGCCGGCGCAGAAGACGTGATGCCCGCAGAACAGAGTTTGCGTCAGGCTTTTGTGCAAGGTTTTCTGACCAATATCGTCAATCCTAAATCGATGGCTTTCTTTGCTGCGGTGTTTGCCGCAGCAACGCCTGCACATGTCTCCTGGCCGACCTTTGCCGCCATGCTGACGGTAGTCGGTGTGGTGGCGTCGTCGTGGTACAGCATGGTGGCGATCGTCATGTCGCATCCAGGCATTGCAGCGAAGTACCGCCGCGGCAAGGTGTGGATGGATCGCATCTGCGGCGGTCTGATCGTCGCGCTGGGCGTACGCCAACTGGTGCGCTGAAAATGCGGACACTGACGAACCCCTGACGCATCGACCGCACTGCGCCAGGCAGGCATTGCCGTCGTCGCAGCGGCTCTCCTTCCTTTGAAAAGCCATCGAAACGCCCCTCACACGCGAGATTTGCCCTCTTGACCGCGTGATATCATTTACCTCCCTGTTTCTCCCTCTGGCCGAGGCACTTCGGCTGCCGGCACAGTTAGTACAGCCGGCATGGAAGGAGGCAGCACGAACACGATTTAATCCCGGGCGGTCTTCAACCCGGAGCACCAGGCCACGGAGGGCTTATGGCAGTACCGGAGTCGATCTCCTCATTGGATCCTGCAAACTGGAGCGAACTCCGGCAGCAGGGACATAAAATGCTGGACGACATGTTCGACTACCTGGAGAACGTCAGCGAGCGCCCGGTCTGGCAGCCGATCCCGGATGCCGCGCGTCTGCCTTTCAGCGAGCGTCTGCCCGCGCAAGGCAGTTCGCTCGACAGCGTCCATCAAGTCTTCATGGAAGGCATTCTTCCCTACGCCGTCGGCAACGCCCATCCCGGTTTCATGGGCTGGGTCCATGGCGGCGGCACGCCGGTCGGCATGCTCGCAGAGATGCTGGCTGCCGGCCTGAACGCCAATCTCGGCGGCCGCAATCAAATCCCCGTCGAAGTCGAACGCCAGATCGTGCGCTGGATGGCCGAGCTGTTTGGCTTCCCCGAAGCTGCCAGCGGCTTGTTCGTTACCGGCACGTCGGCTGCCAACCTGATCGGCGTGCTGATCGCACGGCGCCGTGCCTTCGGTGTCGAAGTGCGCGACGACGGTACCCAGACCAGCAATAACGTGGTGGCCTACACCTCGGCCGCTGCCCACGGCTGTATTGAACAAGCGATGGATATCGCCGGCCTTGGCCGCAAGCACCTGCGCAAGATCCCGATTCTGGCTGACGGCACCATGAATCTCGCGGTACTGCAGCAAACCATCGCCGCCGATCGCGCTGCCGGGTTGCAACCTTTCCTCGTTGTCGGCACCGCGGGTTCGGTCGACATCGGTGCGATTGACGACCTCGACGCCATTGCTGCATTGGCGCGGCGCGAGCAGTTGCACTTCCACGTCGACGGCGCATTCGGCGCCATGGCCATGCTGTCGCCCACGCATAGCAAGAAGCTCAAAGGCATCGAGCTGGCCGACACCATCGCCATGGATTTCCACAAGTGGCTGCAAGTACCTTATGACGCCGGGTTCCTGCTGGCGCGCGACGGCGAGCTGCACCTCAGCACCTTCGACGACGAGCAAAAGACTTATCTTGCACGCGACACACGCGGCATCGCGGCGGGTTCGCCGTGGCCCTGCGATCTCGGACCGGATTTGTCGCGCAGCTTCCGTGCGCTCAAGACCTGGTTCACGATCAAGGTCTACGGCGCGGACAAATTGGCGCAGGTGATCGATCACAGCTGCGAACTCGCGCACTATCTCGAACAACGCATCAATGCCGATCCGATGCTGGAGATGATGGCGCCGGTCAATCTGAACATTGTCTGCTTCCGCCTGCGCTGTCCGGAGGATGTTTCCGATGCAGTCGCCGACGCCATCAATCGTGAACTGCTGATCGCGATTCAGGAGTCCGGTGCCGCTGCGCCGTCGTCCACCAAAGTCAACGGCCGTCTCGTCATTCGCGCCGCCCTCTTCAACCACCGGAGCACTACCGCGGATATGGATAAACTGCTCGCCGCCATTGCGCGACTGAGCCCGGGCATCCTTGCGGCGCACACTATGAGCCAGAACACTCAGCCATCCCTGCAAGACCTCACGCCGCAGTTCGATCCGGATTCTCCTTATCTGATCGGACTGGCGAAATTGCTGACCGCCGCTTATTTCGACATCGATCTGGGCCCGATCGGCAATACGCTGATTCAGCATCTGCAGTCGGCGCCGGATGATCACAAGGCCATGATGGACTTGTCGACGATTCTGTACATTCGCGGCAACGACGAAGTCGCCGCCGCGACGCAGCTCGACGCGATCCAGATGCAGCAGCTCTATCATCTGCCGACCGCCGCCGACGGCAAGGTCGGCCTGCGCTTGCTGGCGTTGATGGTCACCGGCGACTTCATGGCGAACACGCCGCTGGAGTTCATGCTAACCGGCTCCGACGTGGCGCTCGACGTCTTGTACGTCAAACCTTATGGCGATCTCCCGACTGAATTGCCGCCGCACGATGTGCTGTTCGTGGCCGTTGGTGAGTCCGACATGACGCGCGACCTGCTGGAGGAGTTGTGCGAAGCTGTCGAGGGCTGGGACACGCCGCTGCTCAATCATCCGAAGCCGTCGCTGGATCTCTCGCGCGATCGCGTCGGTGAACTGCTGCAAGACAAGCCCGAGCTGTCGATTCCGCTGACGGCGCGCATCGATCGCTACGATCTGGGAGAGCTGCAGAACGGCAGTGCCGAACTGACCAGCTTCCTGTCGGACGGTGCGTTCCCGCTGATCATTCGCCCGATCGGCTCGCACGCCGGCAAAGGCCTGGAAAAGCTGATCGCGCCTGCCGACATCGGCGCCTATCTGGAAACGCATGACGGTGATGAATTTTTCATTTCCCGCTTTGTCGACTACAGCAGCACCGACGGCCTGTTCCGCAAATACCGCATCGTGCTGATCGAGGGCCGTCCGTTCCTTTGCCACATGGCCATCTCTGAAAACTGGATGGTGCACTACCTCAACGCCAACATGACGGGTGAGAACAGCTTCAAGCGCGATGAAGAAGCCGCCGTCATGCGCAACTTCGATCAGGATTTCGTCGAGCGCCATCAGGCCGCTTTCGATGTGTTGAACCGCAGCTTCCCGTTGGACTATTACGGTATCGATTGCGCCGAAACCAAGGATGGCCGTCTGCTGATTTTTGAAGTCGACACCGGCATGATCGTGCACGCGATGGATCCGGTAGACATGTTCCCGTACAAGCAGGACAACATGCGCAACGTGTTTGCAGCTTTCCAAAGCATGCTGCATAAAGCCAAAGATTCAGCCAAAGACTCCGCAGAAAATTCCGGTAACACTGATGCCAGCAGCCCCATCCAAGCCGGATAAATTGTCGCCGGTCTCCGCCTTGCTATTGCAAGGTGGAGACGACAGAATCCGTCTGCTCGACGGCAAGGCATTCAATAAATATGGATGCCGTCCCTATCCGGTCGCGGACTGTATCGATTTCAGTTCATCGACCGCATCGCACGTTTCCGCGTCCACTTATGGCGCGCTGGAATCGCTCCGGCACCGTTTGTCGGAAGCGGCATCCACCGCTGCTCCCGAACAGATCTACGCACACGAGTTGCAGCAGCTGCGTACACGCTTTCTCGCGCTGTGGGATTTGTCGCCGTCGCAGATGGCGGTGGAGATGATTTTTTCCGCCTCCGGTACCGACGCCCATCTCATCGCGGCAAGTCTGGTGCAGACGCAACATGAGGCATCGCTGCACGCCATCATGATCCAGTGCGAAGAGAGCGGCAGTGGTGTCGCAGCGGCATTGTGCGGCCAGCCGTTCTCTTCTCGCACCGCCACCGGCGACGTACCGCCTGCACGTGCGGCGACTGCTGCCGGAACGACGATGATCCACGTCGATCTGCGCGCACCTGATGGCAGCGCCCGTCCGGCAGCGCAAGTCGATGCCGATTTCGAGCAGGCGGCCAACCGCGTGCTGGAGAAGGGATTGCCGGCCTTGCTGGTTGCCGTGGATGTTTCGAAAACCGGCCTCGCTGCGCCAAGCAGGGATGCTATCGCCAGATTGAAAAATCGCTGGGGCGCGCAACTGACGGTGCTGATCGATGCCTGTCAATTCCGCATCGACCGCGCGGTATTGCACGCCTACCTGCAGCTTGGTTGCATGGTCGCGATCACCGGCTCGAAGTTTTTTGCTGCACCTTCGTTTTGCGGCGCGTTATTGATTCCAACAGAAATGGCGCAAGCCATGCAGGCGCGGGCCATGCCGGCCTTGTTGCGGTCTTATTCCAGCAGTGCCGAGTGGCCGGCACACTGGCCGGGCGCCAATGAACTCACGCGTGTTCCCAACATGGGTTTGCTGTTGCGTTGGGAAGCGGCGCTGCAAGAGATGCAAAACTTTCTGCGCGTGCCGGCGGAAGAAGTGAATCGTGTCGTATCGGCATGTGCAGAGGCGATCCAAAAAAGACTGTCAGCGGATCCGCATTTCAGAGCGCTTGATAACGGCGCCGCAGCGTCAAATAGACCTGCAACCATCCACGCCTTCATTCCCTGTAGACCGGCTTCAGATCGCAAGATGCTGGAGCGCAGTGAAGTGGAACGTCTGTACCGGACGTTGCAGAGCACGGTGCAAGCTGACGGCCGCATGTATCTGCTGGGCCAGCCGGTGCAATGCGCCGGCCCGGCGGCGTCCCCGGCATGGGCGTTGCGTCTGTGTCTGAGTGCACCGTTGATTGTCAACGCTTGTGGCGACGGCAATGATGAGACGACCGCTCTGAACGTCCTGATCGAACAGGCGTTGGCTTGTTTGACGGCGGTAGCAGCGACCATCGATCAGCTGTAATTGGGTTCTCGGATTATTAACCAGTGCTTCTGCTGAACATCGGTGAACTGTTGCTCGCCGCAGCCAGTTCCGTTGCGGCTGCCAGCAACGCCGGTCCAAGCTCTTGCATGCGCTTTTCGCTCAAACGCATCAGCGGCCCCGCAATGCTGATGACGCCGATGGTCGGATAACCCTTGCGCTGGATCGGCGCCGCCATGGCCGTCATGCCCGGCGCGAACACTTCATTGATCATGGCGTAGCCGCGCTTTCTTCCAACTTCCAAAAAGCCCAGCAAGGCTTTGACCGTGGTCGGGGCATTCGGGCCGAAGTCCTTGGGCTTGCCGAATCCCTGGCGTGTTACCAGTTCCAGCGCACGCTCGTCGGACATGGTCAGCATCCATGCATGCCCGGTGGCGGAGCATGACAGGATCGTGTCCATGCCCATGTCCGGATCGTAGCGCAGCCCCTTGCGTGCACCTTGCGCTTTCGCAACCCAGGTCAATCTGTCGCCGTCGACGATGGCCAAACGAACCAATTCCCCCGACAGGTCGGCCAGACGATCTAGCGTCGTCTGCGCAATATCGACAATGCCCGAGGTCGCCAAAAAGCTCAGTCCGAGACCGACCAGTTTGGTCGTCAGGACGTAGTCGCCATGTTCGCGTACCTGCCGTACATAACCACAGCGCACCAGATCCGTCAGCAGCCGGTGGCAGGCGCTGCGCGGTATTTCCAGTTCATCCGCCAGCAAGGCCAGCGGCGTTGCTTCAGCTTGGGCCGCCAGGTATTCGAGAATCGCCAGGGTTCGTTCCAGTACGCCGTTCATGCGTCTCCATCATTGTGAAATTGGTCTGTCATTGATCTGCATTTACGTCGTAGACGCATGCAGACGCGTTCTTTTAATTCATATTGTGAAACGAAATTCCAGTCTGGAATCACGTTCTATACGCGTTGATATGATTCTACGCCAGCAGTGCAAGGATTCCGAAAACAAACAAGCTGCGCACGCCGAACGTCACTACCGACCTGCCTTTTCGTCTGGAAGATACGGGGCAAGGAGCGCGGTGATCAGTGCAGAAATTAACCGACTAGCGGACCGTCAGTCCGCAGCACATTCTTACAGGAGACAACAATGGATACAGGAGTCAACGCCGCCTCGCATGCGCCACATGCCGCGATGGGGCCGCGTGCGGTGACCGCCGCCACGATCGGCACCGCGCTCGAGTGGTTCGATTTCACGCTGTACGGCGCCGTGTCGGCGACCGTTTTGCCCAAGCTGTATTTCCCTTCCATGGATCCGACCAATGCCTTGCTGGCTTCGCTGGGGACGTTCGGCGTGGGCCTTGCGGCGCGTCCGCTGGGCGCCATCATTTGCGGTCATCTCGGCGACAAGCTGGGACGACGCAACCTGATGCTCGGCACCGTCACCATCATGGGGCTGGCGTCGGTGCTGATGGGGCTGCTGCCGACCTATGCGCAGATCGGGGTATGGGCGCCGATTCTTCTGGTGCTGCTGCGGATCATTCAAGGCTTCGCACTCGGTGGTGAATCCACCGGCGCACAACTGATGGCGCTTGAGCACGCCTCTGCCGATCGTCGCGGCAAATACTCCGGGCTGCTCGGATTGTGTTCACCGCTGAGTCAGATCATGGCCAACGGGGTGCTGTTGCTGCTGGCCTCGCTGTTGTCTGCGGATGCCTTCGAGAGTTACGGCTGGCGCATTCCATTTGTGCTCAGTTTCATTCTCGTGATCGTCGGCATTTATATCCGCCTCAAGGTCAACGAGACACCGGCTTTCGTCGAGCTCAAGCGCACCGCCACTGCGCAAGCCGGCAGTCCGCTGAAGGATGCCGTCAGGTTTCACTACAAGACAGTGCTGCGCCTGATGTTTTTCTTCTGCGGCCCGGCAGCGATCTTTTACCTGATCGTCGTCTTTTCCCTCAGCTACATCACCAAGACATTGGAGGTGCCCAAGCAAACCGGCTTTCTGCTGCTCATGGGCGCCAATGTCTGCGCAATCTTCGGTGCACTTGGCGGCGGTATCCTGAGTGACAGAATCGGCCGCAAAAAAGCACTGGCGCTGGGATCGACAGCGACCCTGCTGATTCTGTTCGTGTACTTCGCCATTCTCGACACCAAGAGTTTTGTGCCGATGCTGATCATCATGGGATTGTTTCTCGGCTTTACGCAGTTCCAGAGCGGTATTCAGCCGGTGGCTTTTGCGGAAGCGTTTCCGACCAATGTACGCTACTCCGGTTCGGCGTTGGCCTACACCGGCGCCAACCTGCTGACGGGTGGGCCGATGCCGGTAGTGGCGGTCTGGCTGCTCAGCGTATTTCACGGCTCGCCCTGGGGCGTGGTGGGGGTATGCGTTGCGCTGAATCTGCTCTCGCTGGCAATGATCCTGATCGGTCCGGAAACCAAAGGTATCGACATGAACCGCGTGGATCCCGTCTCGCAACCGGGCGACGTGCATACCGGTAACAGCATGTCCGCAGAGGCACGCCATCATCGTGCTACCTGAATTTTATTTCGATTGTTTTAGTTCGGTTGCTTTAGTCCCATTGACTGTACGCACCACATTTTGAAGGATCGTATTTCATGACCAAGCTCGTTTATGTACTCAACGGCGCCAATCTCAACATGCTCGGCAAACGTGAGCCGCACATTTATGGCACCACCACGCTGGCGGAAATCCAGCAGCGCACGTTGGCGACGGCGCGGGAGCTGGATCTGGAATGCGAATTCCGTCAGACCAATCACGAAGGCGTCATGGTGGACTGGTTGCAAGAAGCCTTCGAACGGGAGGCCGGCGTAATCATCAACCCGGCGGGTTTTTCGTTCTCGTCGATACCGGTGTTGGATGCCGTCAAGCTTTTGCGCACGCCGGTGATCGAACTGCATATCACCAACATTCACCGGCGCGAAGAAACCCATCGCCATTCGCTGATCTCGTTGGCGGCGACCGGTGTGATCTGCGGATTGGGGGCAGCCGGCTATCCGTTGGCGGTACGCGCGATGGCGCAGGCTTTGCTGGACGTCGCTTGATACCTCATTCTGTTTTTTGCCGATGTGCTCGATGTGGCCGATTCTGTCCTGAGCTTGTCCGGACGGTGTCTTGCCGGCGGGGAGTGTGACCGTAAGATGAATGCCTTGCCCGACGGGCGAAGATATCATCGCGCGGCAGAAGCGGGAAGTTTTTTGTAGAATGCCCGCTTCACCTTCATTTCCGGCATTCACTCTAAGGCGCCCATGCAAGCCCATCCCATGCGTCCCGCTCACCTGGCTCTCGTACTGCTTGTCATTCTGGTCTGGGGCGTCAACTTCGCCATCATCAAAGTCGGTCTGGCAGGTGTGCCGCCGATGCTGCTGGGCAGCTTGCGTTTCATCCTGGCCGCGTTTCCTGCGCTGCTGTTTCTGCGTCCGCCAAAGGTGCCGCTGCGTCTCTATCTGGCGTTCGGACTGACCATGTCGGTCGGCCAGTTCGCGTTTCTGTTCAGTGCGATTCATGTCGGCATGCCGTCGGGATTGGCATCGCTGGTCTTGCAGTCGCAATCCTTCTTTACGCTCTTGCTGACCGTGCTATGGCTACGTGAAAAATGGCACGCCAATCAACTGGCCGGTCTCTTGCTGGCAGCCGGCGGCTTGACGCTGATCGGTAGCGCACACGGCGCGTCGATGCCTTTGCTGGGTTTTCTGTTGACGATTGCTGCGGCCGCCATGTGGGCATGCGGCAATATCGTCAGCCGTGCGGTGGGGCGTTACGGTCCGATGAATCAACTGGCCTTCGTGGTGTGGGCCAGCCTGGTGCCGCCATTGCCGATGTTCGCTTTATCGTGGGTGATGGAAGGCCCCGCCGCGATCAGTTCAGCATTGCAGCATATGAGCCTGCAATCCATTGCTGCTGTGGCGTATATTGCATGGGCCTCGACCTTGTTCGGCTACGCTGTGTGGAATTTCCTGATCGCGCGCTACTCCGTCAATCGCGTGGCGCCATTCACGTTGCTGGTGCCGCTGGTGGGCTTGACCACAGGCTGGCTGGCCTTCGGTGAAGAACTGCAGGCCATTCACTTCATCGGTGCGGCCTTGCTGATGGTGGGGTTGATCGTCAACCTGTTCGGCGCGTCGCTGTTTGCGCGACTGAATTGGAGAGCTCGTCAATCCTGATCGGCATATTCAATTCATTTATTCCAGAACGGACTTTGCCAGGCATCCAGCGCGTCGAGAAAAACGCGCAGTTTGGCCGGCAAAAACTTGCGTGTCGGGTACAGCGCATGCACCGGGATCTTCGGTGAGCTCCATTTAGGCAAGACGCGCTGCAAGCGGCCGTCGGCCAGCATGTCATCGCAATAATTGAAGGGCAGCAAGCCGATGCCGTGGCCGTTATAAGTGAATTGGCTCACGCTGTTGAAGTCGCGGCTGGAGATCGCTCCGGAAACGTGTACCGACACCTGCTTCTTGCCGCTGGCGAGATCCCATTTCGCCTCGTTGTTTTTTCCATTCATCAATACGCACTGATGCGCGCGCAGGTCTTCCGGTTTTGCGGGAAACGGCCGGCCTTCCAGGTAAGCCGGCGTCGCCACCAGATAGCGGATGTTGGTGCCCAATTTTTTGGCGATCAGGCTTGAGTCTTCCAGCTCGCCAAAACGTATACCCACATCAATGTTCTGCGCGACGAAGTTGACGAACTCATTCGTGATGAAGAGATCGATCTTGATGCGCGGATAGTTCTTCAGAAAATCCGACACGAAGTTCAAAAATGCTTCTTCCCGCAACACCACGGGAACAGTGACGCGCAGGAGGCCTTCCGGTTTCTTCTGCGTTTGTGTCAACACGCGCTCTGCGTCAGCGAGGATGTTCAGCGGCTCCTGGCATTGATGGAAGTAATCCCGACCCTGAACCGTCAGCGTCAGCTTGCGCGTGGTCCGTTGCAGCAGGGTGACGCCCAGTTGCAACTCCAGCTCGGAGATACGGCGGCTCACCGTCGACACCGGCATGCCCAGTGCGTGCGCAGCCCGGCTGAAGCTCTCGAACTGAGCCACCTTCACAAATATCGCAATGTCGTTGAGATCTGCCATCTCGCAATATTTCCATAAATGGAAAAGAAATTCCACATATTTCCATCTAATCAAACAAGCGCGTTTGCTTCATTCTCCTGTCTACGCCATCCGGCATTCCAGATGACGCAACACTATTCACCCTGAGTTTCTCCATGAAAACCTTGAAACCGCTCACCATCGAATCCGTGCCCGACAATGCCAGAGCAAGCATGGCATTTGTGAAAAAGCGGCTGGGATCGATTTCTAACCTGATGGCCACGCTCGGCAATTCGCCGGCAATGCTCAACGGCTATCTGGCGCTGGACGCCGCATGGGAAACCACAGTCCTCACAGTGCGCGAGCGGCAACTGGTTTTGCTGACGGCTTCGGTCGAGAACAAATGCCTTTACTGCATTGCTGCGCATTCCACCACGCTGGCCGGCATGCGCGTCGATGCAGAGATTATCCAGTCGATACGTAATCGCACACCGTTGTCGCATAGCGGTCTGGACGCACTGGTCGGGCTGACACGCGAGCTGGTCAATGAGCGTGGCTTTGTCGGCGAGGCTGCCAAGAAAAATTTTTTCGCAGCAGGATACGACGAGATTGTCCTGATGGAAATTCTCATCGGCGTAGCGCTCAAGACCATGAGCAACTACCTCGATCATCTCAACCCGATTTCGATCGACACCGTCTTCCAGGAGCAGGCTCAGGCGCGATAAGGCTTGGGACGAACCTGGCGAGACAGCATTCTTTGTTTCACTCACGTAGTTACTTATTTACTTACAAGGAGCATTACCATGAGCAAGAATAAAACCATCATCATCACCGGCGCATCGCAAGGCATCGGCGCCGGCCTGGTGCAAAACTTCCTCGACCGCGGCTACAACGTGGTTGCCACTTCGCGCAGCATCGCACAGCGAGGCAGCTTTACGGCTTCCGCCAATCTGGTGCTGGTCGATGGCGACATCGGCCTGGAAAAAACGGCGGCGCTGGTGGTTGCCGCCGCGCTGGAAAAATTCGGTCGCATCGATGCGCTGGTCAACAACGCCGGCATCTTCTACACCAAGCCTTTCATCGACTACACGGAAGAGGACTTCCGGGCCTTCGTATCGACCAATCTGCAAGGCTACCTGTACATCACCCAGCATGTCGTGCGTCAATTGCTCAAGCAAGGCACCGGCGGCAGCGTGGTCGGCATCACCACCTCGCTGCTGGAACATCCGATTGCCGGCGTGACGGCATCGGTGCCGATGATCACCAAGGGAGGCATCAACTCGCTGTCGACCAATCTGGCGCTGGAATACGCCAAGGACGGTATTCGTTTCAACCTGGTCGCACCCGGTGTCGTCGACACGCCCCTGCATGAGAAGAATCCAAAAGATTTCCTGAAGACCTTGTCGCCGATGGGCGTGATTTCCGACGTACAGGATATCGCCAACGCGGTGGTTTATCTGACCGAAGCACGGAATGTGACCGGAGAAGTGTTGCACGTCGATGGCGGCGCACACTCGGGAAAATGGTAAGCGCGCGTGGCGCGTCGGCGGGCGGCGCAGAGCAACGGCTGAAGGATCTCGGCATCGTGCTGCCGGCAGCGCCCTTGCCTCTGGGTGCTTACGTCGAGGCAGTGCAGAGCGGCAACCTGTTATTCCTCAGCGGCATTCTGCCGGTGGTGGATGGCAAGCCGCGGCACGTTGGCCGTGTCGGTGTCGAGCTGGATCTGGAAGCAGGGCGCGACGCTGCCTTCACTGCCTGTCTGAACGCACTCGCGGTAGTGCGTGATGAACTGAGTTCGCTGGACAAGGTGAGCCGTGTTGTGCGGCTTGCGGTCAGCATCGTGGCCGAGCCGGACTTTCGTTCGCATCCGTTGGTAGCGGACGGCGCATCGGAACTGCTGGAGGCGGTGTTTGGCCGGGACAAGACGTCGACCCGCAGAGCGCTCGGAGTGGTCTCATTGCCGCTGGGCGCGCCGCTCGAGCTGGAGCTGATCTTCGAAACCACGCCATGAGTAGGTAATGAGCAAGCAGTAACAACAAAGGAGCCGAACATGAAAGATTCACTCTCCATCGCAAGCAATTCCTACGCACACGACAACGCGCTGCACTGGAAGCGCAATCTGGTCGTCTGCGTGTTCGGCTCCTTCACGACCCTGGTCAGCCTGACGCTGCTATTGCCGTTTCTTCCGGTCTACGTGGAGGAGCTTGGCGTCAAACAGAATTCCGCCATCGTCTGGTGGTCAGGCATCGCCTTCGGTGCAACCTTCCTTGGCACCGGCTTGACCGCGCCGCTATGGGGCTACCTGAGCGACCGCTTCGGCCGCAAGCCGATGCTGGTGCGCGCCGCCATCGGCATGGCGATCGTCATGCCCCTGATCGGTTGCGCGCACAATGTGGTTGAGTTGACCTTGCTGCGTTTGCTGGCCGGCGTCATCGGTGGCTACGCGTCTTCGTCGACCTTGCTGATTGCAACTCAGACGCCCTCTGAAAAATCGGGATGGGCATTGGGTATCTTGTCGACCGGGGCGTTGGCGGGGACATTGACCGGGCCGTTGATCGGCGGTCTGTTGCCTAGTCTCATCGGTATCCGACATACCTTCTTTGTGACCGGTGCGATGATCGCGGTGGCAGCATTGCTGACCATCGTGTTCGTCAAAGAAAACTTCGTACCGCGTCCGCGCCACGACAAGGCATCGGCGTTGGCAGAAACAAAGCATCTGCGCCTGATCGTCGGCGCCATGTTTGCGACCGCCATGCTGGTGCTGTTTGCCAACATGTCGATCGAACCGATCATCACCGTTTATTTGCAGACTATTCACGTTGATCGCAGTCATGTCGTACTGGACGCCGGCATCGTGATGGCAGCATCGGCGCTCGGCAGCATCATCATGGCAGCCCCGTTGGAACGGCTTGCCGACCGCATTGGTGGCTGGCGCGTTATCGTGTATTGTCTGACGGCTGCCGGTTTGTTGATGATTCCACAGGCATTTGTGTCGGCGTGGTGGCAGCTTGCGATTTTGCGATTCCTGCTGGGAGCGGCGCTGGCCGGATTACTGCCTTCGATCGCCAAGCAGATCAGGCAATCCGTGCCGGAGAGCGCGCTGGGGAAAGTACTGGGTTATTCGCAGTCCTCGCAATATGCAGGGCAAGTACTTGGTCCGCTGGCTGGGGGCGCGATGGGCGGAATGGTCGGCATGCGCTCGGTATTCTTTTTGACGAGCGGCATGTTGTTGTGGGGTGCTGCCGCCAATCTTTGGGCGAGTCGCAAGGCGATAGGTCAGTGACATAATGAAATGCAGATGAATGCATCACAGCAAGCCGGAGGATCCATGAACAGCATCATCGCAACCCGACTGGGTTTGAGCCATCCCATCATCCAAGCGCCCATGGCAGGCGTATCAACGCCGCGCATGGCAGCGGCGGCATCCAATGCCGGTGCGCTCGGTTCGTTGGCGCTCGGCGCCAGCAATGCCGCTCAGGCGAAGGAGTTGCTGGCGGAAACGCGCAGCCTCACTTCACGTCCGTTCAATGTCAATTTCTTCGCGCATCGTCCGGCACAAGCAGACCCTGCACGCGATCAGGCATGGGCCGATCATCTGAAACCTTACTTCAATGAGTTCGGCGGCGTGTTGAAATTGCCGTTGCGGGAAATCTATCAAAGCTTCATTACCGACATGGACATGCAGCAACTGTTGCTCGATACGCCGCCTGCGGTAATCAGCTTCCATTTCGGCTTGCCTGATGTATCCGTCATCGACACGTTCAAGAAAGCCGGTGTGTTCATCATGGCGAATGCGACGACGCTCAATGAGGCGCGCGTTGTTGAAGCGGCAGGCGTGGATGCCATCGTCGCGCAAGGTTTTGAGGCGGGTGGGCATCGCGGCGTCTTCGACGGCAGTGATGAGGATGAGGCTATCGGCACTTTTGCGCTGGTGCGGATGATCGCGCGACAGACTTCGCTGCCGGTGATTGCCGCAGGCGGCATCATGGACGGCCAGGGCGTCGCCGCGGCACGCATGCTGGGGGCCGATGCCGTACAGATGGGCACGGCCTTCTTGCTGACGGAAGAGTCCAACGCCAGTCCGCAATACCGGCAAAGCCTCACCAGCAGTCGCGCCGAACATACTAAAGTGACACGTGCAATTTCCGGCCGGGGTGCGCGTGGTATCGCCAATCGGATCATGAATGAGATCGGTGCGGCCGGTTCGCCTGTACCGAGTGACTATCCGATGGCTTACGACGCGGGCAAGCAATTGCACGCACTTGCCAGCCAGCGCGGCAGTCACGAGTTCGCTGCATTTTGGGCAGGACAGGCAGCGCCCTTGATTCGCGCCGCCAATACGGCAGACCTCATCGGCGTGCTGGCGGAAGAGTATGGGGCGGCAATAGCAGCATTAAAAAATAGCTGAAGCCGAAGCTGAAAAAGCTACAGGTCACGTCCCAGAAACTTTGTTCCCGGTACCGGATTGAAGGTGAATGGCGTGGTTTCGACAAAATCGAACGACGCATAGATGTGCTGCGCGGCAGCAAACTCGGGTAGCACGTCAAGGCAGATGCGCGTATAGCCTGCGTCTTGCGCCTCCTGCAAGATGCGTGCAACCAGACGGCGGCCAAGTTGCTCGCCACGCGCCTCGGGGCGCACATACACACGCTTCATCTCGCAAATCTCTGCATTGATCTTGCGCAATGCCACACAAGCCACGATACGGTCACCCCGCCATGCCAGCAGCAGCCTGCCGTCCGGTGCGGCATATTTTCCTGGCAGCGCGGCAAACTCGGCTTCGTAATCCTGAAAGCCGAGATCGACGCTGACGCTGCCGATATATTCGCGAAAGAGTTCGATGACCGCGTCGCGGTCTGCGGGAAATTGGGCGGGGCGGATTTCTGTCATGCAGGAATTCTAGCGCAGCTTGTCATACCGGCATCTTTTTTCATTGGTGAAAAGCCGACACAGCAAAAACAGTTCTGGCAGTAGAATTCTCCGCAGCAGACTGATCCGAAAGCATCATGTCCTTGAATGTCCTTTCAGGAGAATCGTGTCATGAATTTATCCAAATTAAAAGTCGCCAGCCGTTTGTATATCGGATTCGGTCTTGTCCTGGCGTTATTGATCGGCATCGCCCTCTTCAGTTTCACACGCATGGCTGTGCTCAACAACAACATCAACTTTCTGGTGAACGATCGCTACGCCAAAATCGCGCTGGTGGACACTGTCACCAATAACGTCAATCTCGTGGCGCGGGTTGTTCGGAATATCGCGTTGTCCGACGATGAAGCAACTTCAAAACAGGAACTTGCGCGCATCGTCAAAGCGCGCGCAGAGAATGACGCGACGCTGAAAAAACTTGGAGACACCATCGTCACGCCGCAAGGCAAGGAACTGATGGCTGCACTTCAACGCACGAGCGCCGACTACTATGCAGAGCAGCAGAATCTCTTGAATCTGCTGACGCAAAACAAGCTGGATGAAGCGAAGAAGTTGTTGTTCGGCGCCATACGTCTGAAGCAGAGCGCGATGTTTGACGCGCTGAAAGCGATGTCCGACTATCAGCACGCCGCCATGGATAAAACCGTCGCCGACAGTCAGGACACATATCGTCACACGACGATGTTGTTGTTTGCGGTGAGTGCTGCAGCATTCATTCTGAGCCTGATCGCTGCCTTGCTCATCACGCGCAGCATCATTCGCCAGCTCGGTGGTGAACCAGACTATGCGATGGCAATTGCCAGCGACATCGCCAACGGCAATCTGGCGACATCGATCACGTTGCGCCAGGGGGACCAGACCAGCTTGATGGCATCCATCCGGGTCATGCGCAATCGCCTCGCGGAAATCGTCGGCCATGTGCGCACCGGCACCGATACCATTGCCACCGCTTCCAACCAGATCGCCATGGGCAATCTGGATCTGTCGACACGCACCGAGCAGCAGGCCAGTTCGCTGGAAGAAACCGCCTCCGCGATGGAAGAATTGACATCCACGGTGAAGCAGAACGCCGATAACGCGCGTCAGGCCAACCAGCTGGCGGCTTCTGCATCCGAGGTGGCGATCGCCGGCGGCAACGTGGTCGGCAAGGTGGTGGAAACCATGGGCACGATCCACGAATCGTCAAAGAAGATTGTCGACATCATCAGCGTGATCGATGGCATCGCATTCCAGACCAATATCCTGGCATTGAATGCTGCAGTGGAAGCAGCGCGTGCAGGCGAGCAGGGACGCGGCTTTGCAGTCGTCGCTTCCGAAGTGCGCGGACTGGCGCAACGTTCCGCTGCAGCAGCGAAGGAAATCAAGGCATTGATCGACAGCTCGGTAGCGCAGGTCGATGCCGGCAGCCGACTGGTCGAGCAGGCCGGCACCACCATGACCGATGTCGTCAACAGCGTCAAGCGCGTGACCGACATCGTTGGGGAAATCAGTTCAGCCAGCGAAGAGCAAAGCGACGGCATCGAGCAGATCAACCTCGCCATTACGCAGATGGATGAAGTGACGCAAAAGAATGCTGCGCTGGTGGAGGAAGCAGCCGCGGCTGCGCAATCGATGCAGCATCAGGCCGGGAGTTTGCTGGAAGTTGTCAGCATCTTCAAGCTCGGTGCTGAACAGAATGCGGCGCCGAAGTTGACGCATCAACAACGGACTGTGGATATTACTCCGGCGTCTAGGCTGCCTGTACCGGTGGTTGCCAAATCGGTCATTAAATCCTCCACTAAGCCGGTAGCCATTGCGCAGGACAGCGACGCGTCTTGGGAACAATTCTGAACGTCCCGCAGGTGGGATAAAGCCTTAGCTGTTCCAGCCCAGCCCAATTGCCTTCTGATTGCCTTGTAGAAATCAGGAATTCCCTGATTGGAAAATCCAACCTGATGAGTATGCTGTAGTCAGCATCAGGAGGATTTACTCAATGTGATCGGAAAAAAGGGGGGCTGTCATGACTTACGGAATCAGTTTCACAAACATCGGCATTATTCTTCTCGACGTGTTGCTGGTCTGGGCTTGCCTGAGCGTCGACAAGCATCTGAAACTTCTCGACTACGAGGATCAGAAGCTGCAGGAAAAGGACGCGTACCGTTACAAGCAGATTTTCACTGATCGCGGTCATGCTGCCTTGGCTGGCGTTGTTAATAAAGCCAGGCTTTAACCCACCGTAATTAGCGCCTCGCGGCATCGCCTACTGCGTGGTGATGCCGTCAAGGCGAGCCTGTATCCTGGTCAGATTCATCGGCATCAAACCTCCTGCGCAGCGCAAGTTGCTGCCGCTCGCGCGCTTCTTTGTTGCGCTCAAAATTGGCGGCGTTAATCTTGGCCTGTTCTCTGGCGTGTTCGAACACCAGCTTTTCCAGCGGGCTTCGTTCGCATCCGGCCAGCAAAAAAAGCAGCAAGGGAAGTACGCAAATCAATCGCATGTTTCTACCCATCGAGACAGACATCGGTGACGTATGCAGGGCATTTTTTATGTTGGCAGGTCTCCATGCCGCTGTTCATCCCGATGTCTATGCAATGCGGTCATTGCGCGCACTGCGCTCATCAGGAGATACACGGGATACTCGGATTTGCTATTGGCATGCCACTGCCGGGGCCGCGCGGGAAGATCAGACAGGCGCAGCGCGGGCAGCCTTGATACTAGCGGCTATGCGGTGCTATTTCTGTAGGGAAAGCATGACAAGTGCAGGGGAATATCCCGACACTTGGATTGGCAATGGTGAGCTGACGTCGAAGTTACGTCTAGCTGACGTCGAGGTGACTGCTCAGCGGACTATTCCAGTGAAATCAATCCATGATGAATGGAGAACTTGACCAGGCTGGGCAAGTCACTGACGCCGATCTTTTGCATCAGCCGGCTGCGATAGGTTTCAATGGATTTGGGTGACAGCGACAACATCGCCGCCACTTGTGCACTGGAATGTCCTTCCGCCACCAGTTGCAGAACTTCCCGCTCTCGCGCACTCAACGCATCCAGTGGTCCGGTGACACGGTGATCGAGAAGGTAATCGTCCACTACCGTGTCGGCAATTTTTTGACTCAGATAACGTTGGCCGGACTGCACTACGCGGATGGCGTTGACCAGTTCCGAGCCGGCGGAATTTTTCAGCAGGTAACCTCGTGCGCCAGCCTGCAGCGCACGGAAGATATGTTCCTTCGTCGCGTACATCGATAGCATGATGGTCTTCACGCCCGGCGCTTCATCTTTCAGCAGCAGGGTTGCTTCGATCCCGTTCAGATTGGGCATGGCAATATCCATGATCACAATGTCAGGGCGAAGACTTGCGACTTCTTTCACTGCTTGTCTGCCGTCGCTGCCGGATCCGACCACCTTGATATCGCTATGCACCTGCAGCATCACCGCCAGACCATCTCTGACGATGGTGTGGTCATCGGCGATGTAGATGCGGATGGGCGCGGGCATTGCCATGTTCATGATGAAAGCTCCACGACGACTTCAACGCAGGTGCCTTTGTGGGGCTCGGAAATGATTTTAAGATTGCCGCCCAGCGCCTGCGCACGTTCGCGCATGGACACCAATCCCCAGGTCGGTTTCGACTTCTGATCGCGATGTACGTTCGGCACAAAGCCGACGCCGTCATCCATGATGGTCATCGTGACCGAACTCTGCAGGATGTTGAGCATCACTTCGACATTGGTTGCCCGTGCGTGCTTGGCGATGTTGGTGATGGCGCCCTGGGCGATGCGAAACAGTGAGATTTCCAGCTCCGGCTCCAGGCGATCGGCAATGCCGTAGACATCCACCGTGAACTGAAATCCGCAGCGCTCGGCAAACAATTCGCACTGCCAGCGCAACGCAGCTTCGAGACCGTAATCATCCAGCACCGGCGGCCGTAATTCTGCCATCAGGCGTCGTACGGCATCGGTGGTGTCATCGAGCAGCACGATGGAATCCTTCAGCCGCGCTTCCATGCCGGACGAACCTTCACCGGCGATCTCGCCGCTCATGATGGTCATATTGATGCTGAGTGCCGCCAACGCCGACCCGATGGTGTCGTGCAGCTCCTGCGCGAACCGGCGCCGTTCGGCTTCTTCCACTCTCGCCAGCTCGCGCGAGACATCACGCAGTTCGCGGGTCAGCGCCAGCAGATTTTCTTCAGACTGTTTTCGTTCGGTGATGTCGACATGCGAACCCTGCAGAAAAATCGCCTTGTCGTTTTCATCCAGCATCGCCATCGAGCGCGACAAGATCCAGCGGAAGCAGCCGTCGCGATGGCGCATGCGATATTCGATTTCCAACGACTCCTTGGGTGCCTCAAGATAAGACTCGGTCGCCGTCACGGCGCGCTCCCGGTCGTCGACGTGGATGCGCGACACCAGCTCGTCCATGGTGTCGCCGATTTCGTGGTCGGCATAGCCGATCTGGCGTTTCCATTCCGGCGAGAAGTAGAACTGATCGGTGCGCAGATTCCAGTTCCACAATCCTGTATTGGACGCACTTACCGCAAGCTTCAACTGGCCCAGCGTAAACTCCAGCTGGGCGGTGCGTTTGAAGATGCCTTTTTCGAGTTCGTGGTGGCGTTTTTCCAGCGCTTCTTCCGCTTCCCTGCGCTCGGTGATTTCTCGCAGAAAGGTGACGACGCCGATAAAATCCTTGCCGCGATTGACCATGATCGGGCTGGCGCTGACCTCGAGCCAGCAGAAGCGGCCATCCAGACGCGTCATGCCCATCATGACATTGCTGACCGGCTGCAATGACGCGCCGGCAATGACCATTGGATACTCCGTTTCGTCGAAGGCCGTACCATCGCTCTTCATGGTTTTCCGATGGCGCAGCAGGGCGACCATATCGGCCATGGCTTCTTTCGGGCATTCAAGGATATGCTCCGCGACGCCGTTGCAATCGAATACCGTCCCATCTTCGTGCTGCATCACGATGCCATCCGTAAAGGCATCTACCAGCGCCCGGTACAGGTCCTCCTTCTTGAGGCAATTGTCATCTGCCGATGTACAAATCAGACTCTTCATAGCATTCGTATGGATTTTTATTTTTATGTTCTTGTCGATGGCCCGATGCTGATCTCTCTTGAATTTGCGGTAATCCGCATGTCTTCAATCAGTCGGGCGACACTTGCTGAGCGGCATCAGCATAACAGCAGACGAAAGTCTTTTAATGTTCTTTACGCTGTCGGCGTGTAAAAGAATAGGTAACGTCTGCCGACTGCTTTTTAATCTTGTCAATCGGTCAAGGTGCTGGTCAATCTCCGTTAGTCGTCGTCCGTGCTCAGTGTTTGGATTGTTCATCAGCGCTCATGTTCTCCGAAACGCTGTTGCCCCATTCAAAGGCTTCCTTCTGCACGCTGTAAAACTCTTCCGCAGAAAGTTGAAAATTGCTTAACATTTCGTTCAACCGAGCGGGACTCAGTAACTCCGGTTTTTCAGCCGATTCAACCAGCAGCAGGAGACCGCCGTAGAACCCGGCGCGCGACAGCAGTGCTTCTCTGATCTCGATAGATACACCGATCTGGCCGATCACGTCGGCGATTTCCAGATTGAACAAGGCATCGGTCAGCGACAGCACGCCGACCATGAAGGCGGTATCGGATTTGTTGGGACGGCGCGGCTGGATTTTCTGCGACAGCAGTTCGCACATCTTGCCGCGCGTCGCCGCCAGGATCATCAGCGGTGACGAAGCCGACTGCCGGTTGCTGTTCGGATTGGCGTACAGCAGGATTTGCAGCCAGCGCTTCAGCTGGCGGTCACCGAGTACCAGCAAGGCCTGGCTCAGCGATGCAATGTGCCGGCGGAAGCCGCACAAGGGCGTGTTCACCAGGCGCAGCAACATGAGACTCAATGCGACGTCCTGTTTGATGAAGCGCACGATTTCGTAGTTGTTGGCACCCTTGATGATCAGCGCAAGGATCTGCATGATGATCACGCAGGACGCACTCAGTTTTTTCCCTTGGAGGACATCCGGCTTGGCGAAGTAATAGCCTTGGTAATAATCAAAGCCATAGTCGCGGCACAGTTTGAACTGATCGATGGTTTCGACTTTTTCGGCCAGCAGTTTTTTTCCTTTTTGCCGGAGACTGGCGCTCAGGGCGGCGATTTCTTCAACCGGCATTTTCAGCACATCGACCTTGACGATGCGAGCAAACGGCATGAGTTGATCGGTGCGCGCCGATTCCTGCACCAGATCGTCGATTGCAAAGACATACCCCGCCTCGGTCAGCGTCTCGATACGCCGCATCAGCGGCGGCGTCAGCTCCACCGTTTCCAGAATTTCCAGAATGACGTGCTCCTTGGGCAGCACGAAGACCACATCGCTCATCAGGATCGCGGCGTCGACATTGAGGAAAGCGGTCAGCGAACCGATCACATTGTGCAGGCCCAGCTCGGCGGCATGCTCGATCACAGCCGCCGTCGCAGCCGCGTCGTCGGTGACGGCGGCGCGATTGACGCCGGTGCTGCGAAACAGCAGTTCATAGCCGATCAGTTCCTGCTCAATGTTCAGAATCGGCTGCCGGGCAAGGAAGAAATCCTTCGCGCCCAGATCTGTGACATCCATGTTCAAAGCAGCTACAGCCATATTCTTCTTCTCCCTTATTTGCTGTTCACGCGCTTGCAGGTAGACATGATCGGGTATAGATTCTTGCACTGACCGCTGTCAGCACGCCTCTTTATGCATCCATCAATCGCGATGTGAATAAACCGTCAACACAGGTGAAATGCTGCAGATCAGCCTTTGCTGACAAGGTCGGTCGCAAAAGCAATCGACTCCGCCGGCGGCGATACCGTCGGAAGAGAAAATACTGAAATGTGGAACGCGTTCTTGAGTAACTGGCGCGATCATAACAATGCCTTTTGGCTTTGTATGTCGGGAAACCTTGATCGGATCTCGCCGCATGAGCGCAAGATGCGTTTATCGCGGGCGATTGTGATGCCAATTTGGCATCGCCGGTTGACGGATGCGAAGGCAAGGAAAGATGGAAAAGAAGACCTCGATCACGCGAGTCTTTCCAGGGGACTGAAAAATTGTTTCCGCCCTGTCGATGACGTCATCACTTTTGCGTCGTCTACAAGGCATGCGTGAGGAATCGGTGTTGGCCGGCGCTGATACCGACTCCTCCTGCTGTCAGGCACTCATCAAGGAATACTGATCAGGGAATCATCCTGATACCGCAGCACCCGGTTGCGCCCGCCGTTCTTGGCCTGATAAAGCGCTTTGTCGGCTTTTGCCATGAGCAAGGTACAGTCCTCCATCAGGTCGGGTTCCGACGACACCAGGCCGCCGGAAAAACTATAGGAGAAATCCGGCGCGATCTGCACAAGGCGTTCTTTACGCAAGGTCTCGTTGATCCGGCTCAGGACCAGCAGCGCATCGTCCAGTTTGGTTTCCGGAAACAGGATGGCGAACTCTTCTCCGCCCACCCGACCGACAATATCCTGCGAGCGAAGATGGTCGCGCAAGAACCTGGAAAAATGCCGCAGCACCTCGTCGCCGGCCGGGTGGCCATATTTGTCGTTCACCAGTTTGAAATGGTCGATGTCGAGGATGCCGAAACAGAACTCATGTTTGTAGCGTGCCGCCCGCAAAAGCTCTTCATGGAAGCGGTTCAGGATATGGCGCCGGTTGGGCAGATTGGTGAGTTCGTCGGTCTGTGCGATGTGTTCGATCTTGGCGATGGCTTCCTTTAATTCCATCTCGGTCTTCTTCTGCAGCGTGATGTCGGCGAAATGCAAAACCAGATGTCCGGAAGGATAGGTCTGCTCGCTGACCAGCAGCCATCGACCATCCCTCAGATCCGTCTCAAATCGCCGGAACGGTTTGGAGCGCGACACACTATGCACATAGCCCAGCCAGGATTCAAGGGAATCCCATTCGATGTTGACACCGCCCCGATGCACATACATCCAGGTCAGCCAGTCGTCGTGCGTCCAGCCGACCATGGCGCTGGCGTCCAGGCCGAAAATACAGTCAAAGGCCTGATTATGAAAAATGAAGCGGTCTTCCGCGTCGAAGACGGCAATCCCATTTTCCGTAAACTGGATGTGATGCTCCATGACTTCCAGGAGAGTGGCTGGTTGGGATTTGATTAGTGCCATGCAAACATCTCCGGTTGACGGCGTTTCGTCCAGCGTAATCCTCGTCGCGCATCGATGTCAATCAGCTAACGCCCTTTGTCCTTTTGCGGTCACGCGTTTCGGTCTTTCATGCAGCAAGGCAATGAAAGTCAGAACGCATATTGCACCCGCATGGTGAAACTCTTGGCGGAGCGACCGGAATTTTTACCCAGCAGATAGGCTGTTTCGTAAAGGATCTTGTGTCCGCTGGGCAGATACCAGGTGCCGAACAAAGCGGGGCCTGCACGATGTGACTGTGTCGCGGTGCTGTTCCAGTTATCCCAGCGCCCCAACTCGCCGAAACCCTGCAGGCCGAAGTTGAGCAATGGTTTCCAGTGCTGCCGGACTTGCCACTGATAAACCAGTTGTGCGGCGTTGTTGTCGGCGGTGGTTCGGTAGTCGCGCTGCAGGAACATGTTGGCATTGAGTTGCGTTCGCCAGATCTCGGTCTGAAAGACCGGCCCCCATTCCAAACCATAGCCGTCGCTGCGCCTGTATTGCTCGATGTTGGTGTGGATGGCGAGATCGAACCAATACTGTCCCTGCGTCAGCAGGAAATCGTTTTGCCAGTTCAGGCTGCTGAACTGCGTGCCTTGCGCCGCAGTTTGGGTGGTTGTGCCGTAGACCTCGGTATACCAGCGCGAGTTGACGCCATAGCCGATGCCCAGCTCGGGCGATCCAAACGGCGGTGCGCCGTTTCGTTTGGCGTTCCAATATTTGTAGTCGACCGAGACTTGATTTTCGGCGCTGTAGACCGACACGAGGTAGTAGCCGGTGGCGGCGTTGGCGTGGTTGACGGCGATTGCGCCGACGGTGAGCATCGCTGCGATGGTAATGACTTTTACTGTGGCGAACGGCTGTTTTCTCTGCATCGGAATCCCCCTGTTCCGGTTGTGGCGCAATCCCCGGTTGTTTTCCCAAGCATACAGGGGAATCCAACATCTGTTGCTGACAATAATGGATCTCATGAAGTAGTCGAATCGCTCTGTCCGGAGAGCAATCCTTGTGCTTATTTTGTGCTGAATCGTCACAGCGCCTGATCGTTTTAGGGACAACCCGTGTGCGTTTTGGGACAAGCGGGAGAAGGCTGCTCACAGGTGGCAACCGCTCGGGCAGAATCAAAAGCGTCCAGCCACAGGCCTGTATTCAAATGCCTCAGGTGCCGATCCAGAATGACCGGCACAAGCAGCTTAGTAGCCCGGTGCCTCTCATTTACTCAATCATTGGAGTTGTCATGGAATCGTTTCATCCCAGTCGCAGAATCCGAACCCGCGCTCAACCTTCCGTCCGCTATTTGCCTGTCAGCCTCTTTAGCTCGGTCATGAGTGTGGCGGGGCTCTCGCTGGCCTGGCGTCTTGCCCACCAGGCCTATGGTGTCGACCTTGGCGTGTCGCAGGCGATTGGTATCATCGCGCTGGCGATGTTCGCCGTCCTGAGCCTGTCCTACCTGAGCAAGCTCATCAAACATCCCGAAACGGTGAAGCAGGAGTTCGCGCATCCCGTCATCGCCAGCTTCTTCGGTACGGTAGGCATCAGCATCCTGCTCCTGTCGAGCATCATCGGCAGCTACAGTGCTTCGGCTCAGTTGGTCGTCTGGATCATCGGCACGATCCTGACCCTCGTGCTGAGCATCGTCATGATTTCCCGGATGCTGAACGGCAATACCGCTCCCGCCACGGTGATGCCGGCCTGGCTGATCGCCGGTGTCGGCAGCCTGGATATCGTGGTCAGCGGCGGTGCTTTCATGGACGGCTGGGCTTATCAGGTGAACCTGCTTGCCGCCGCCGTCGGCAGCGTCAGCGCCATCGTTTTTTTCATCCTGATCTTTTCCCGGCTGATTCACCATGATCCTCTGGCGGACGGCATGCGGCCGTCGAAGATGATACTGATGGCGCCGTTCAGTGTCGGCTTTATCGCCTATGTGAATCTGATGCAGCGTGTCGACATGTTTGCGTCGCTGCTGTTTTACTTTGGCTTGTTCCTGTTCGTGATCATCTTCTATCGCCTGATGGTGAAGCCGCCGGCATTTTCACCGTCTTGGTGGGCGATCGGCTTTCCGATGGCGGCGTTGACCAATGCTGCGTTCATCTACGCGGGTGCAGTCGGCGGAGCGGGGTTGGCGCTGATTGCGGCAGTCCTGCTGTTTCTGCTCACGGCGTCGATTGCGGTGCTGGCGTTTCGCACGCTGCATAGCTTGTTCTGCGGCCGTCTGCTGATCGCCTGATATCGCTTGGCGCTGAACTAGTAAGCGGCTTTGGCGGGCCGCAATGCGGCGCGAGATTTTTTCTTTGACGAGGCCACGGCCTCAACACGAGGTGCATCGTTCGCGTGGAAACGTTCTCTGTAGAGCTTGGGCGTGGTGTTCAGCTGGCGCGAAAAGATCATCCGCATCTGTGTCGCGGTGCTGAACCCGCAGCGGAAGGCCACGGTCTTCAGCGGTACATCCGTTTCTTCCAGCAGCTTGCGTGCAAAATCGATGCGCACCTGTTCTACAAACACGGATGGCGTGACGTGGGCATGTTTGGCGAAGGCGCGTGAAAACGTGCGGCGGCTGACACCCACGGCGTCGGCGATATCTTCGATGGTCAAGGCTTCGCCGATGTGGTCGGTCACATATTTCAGTACCTTGGCGACCAGCGAATCCTCATTGGGCCCGACCGCGAGATAAGGGCTGTATTGCGATTGCCCGCCGTCGCGGCGGATGTAGACGATCAGGCGCTTGGCCACTGTGACGGCGAGATCATGGCCCCAGTCTTCTGCGACCAGTGACAGGCAGAGATCGATGCCGGCAGTGACGCCGCCGCAGGTGAACAGATTGCCGTCGCGTACGAATATCTTGTCGGGCCGGACATTCAGATCGGGGAATTGTGTTGCAAGCCGCTCGGCATGATCCCAATGCGTCGTCACTTCGCGTCCCGCCAGAAGCCCGGCATGTCCCAGCAAGAACACGCCATTGCAGACGGCGCCGAATTTGGTTGCCTTGCGGGCACGCGCATTGAGCCAGGCAAGGAAGGCCGGATCGGGGCGATACTCGGGTACCCTTGGCCCGCCCGCCACCAGCAGCAGATCGCTGTCGGAATGGAAATTCGGATAGTCGAAGTGAACCTTGAATTCCATGCCGCTGGAACACATGACACTGTCCGGCCGTTCGCCGACGAGTGTGATCTCGTAATGGTCTTTCTTCGGCAGCAGCAGATTCGCCTCGGCGAACACGTCCAGAGGCCCGGCAACGTCGAGCGCCTGCACGCCGTCGAAAACCACCAGGGTCAGTTTCATTCCGTCATTCCTTTTTTCTTGCCTGTCACGAGTTTTAATATGCAATACGAATTACAGGCTATTCAATTATATATTGGACAGGTGGTTGCGAAAACGGCACCCTTGCGCTTCAATTTTTAGCTTTCATCTTTCGCTTTCATTTCATTTGCTGCCCTGAGGAGACACCCAACATGCCCGTCTATCGTTCCCGCACCACCACCCAAGGCCGCAACATGGCGGGTGCCCGCGCATTGTGGCGCGCCACCGGCATGAAGGATGGCGATTTCGACAAGCCTATCGTGGCGGTGGTCAACTCGTTCACGCAATTCGTCCCGGGCCACGTCCATCTGAAAGACCTGGGCCAACTGGTGGCGCGCGAGATCGAGGCATCCGGTGGGGTCGCCAAAGAATTCAATACCATTGCCGTCGATGACGGTATCGCCATGGGCCACGGCGGCATGTTGTACTCGCTGCCATCGCGCGACCTGATCGCCGACTCGGTTGAATACATGGTCAATGCGCACTGCGCCGATGCGATGGTGTGCATCTCCAATTGCGACAAGATTACACCGGGCATGCTGATGGCCGCGATGCGCCTCAATATTCCTGTGGTGTTTGTTTCCGGCGGTCCGATGGAAGCGGGCAAGGTAGTCAAGGTCGTCAACAACGATCGCAAGGTCATCAAGCTTGATCTGATCGACGCCATGATCAAAGCCGGCGACTCCACCGTGTCCGACGCAGACGTGGCTGAAATCGAACGCTCCGCCTGTCCGACCTGCGGTTCCTGTTCCGGCATGTTCACTGCCAACTCGATGAACTGCCTGACTGAAGCGCTGGGCCTCTCGTTGCCGGGCAATGGCACCATCGTCGCAACACACGCCGATCGCAAGGAACTCTTCCTCGGTGCGGGCCGCCTGATCGTTGAACTGGCCAAGCGTCACTACGAGCAAGACGATTACTCGGTTCTGCCACGCAGCATCGCCAGCAAGGCCGCGTTTGAAAACGCGATGGCGCTGGATGTGTCGATGGGCGGCTCCACCAACACCGTGCTGCACTTGCTGGCTGCTGCGCACGAAGCCCAGGTGGAATTCACCATGGCAGACATCGACCGTATTTCGCGCAAGGTGCCCTGCCTGTGCAAGGTCGCACCAATGACCGACAAGTTCCATATCGAAGACGTGCACCGCGCCGGCGGCATCATTGCGATTCTGGGCGAGCTGGCACGTGCCGGTCTGCTCGATACATCGTTGCCGACCGTGCACAGCAAGACCATGGGCGAAGCGATCGAGAAGTACGATATTCGCGTCAGCAGCGATGCCGCCGTGCACAAGCTGTTCCGCGCCGCACCGGGCGGCGTGCCATCGCAGACGGCGTTCTCGCAGGCTGAACGCTACGAACACGGCGATCTCGACCGCAGCATCGGTTGCATCCGCGACCGTGCACACGCCTATTCGCAAGACGGTGGCCTCGCGGTCTTGTACGGCAACATTGCTGAAAAGGGTTGCATCGTCAAAACTGCCGGCGTGGATGAAAGCATTCTGAAGTTCTCCGGCAAGGCACGCGTGTTCGAGAGCCAGGACGCAGCCGTAGAAGGCATTCTGGGCGACACCGTGCATGCGGGTGACGTCGTCATCATTCGTTACGAAGGTCCGAAGGGCGGTCCCGGCATGCAAGAGATGCTGTATCCGACGTCCTACATCAAGTCCAAGGGTCTCGGCAAGGCTTGCGCCTTGTTCACCGACGGTCGTTTCTCCGGCGGTTCCTCAGGTCTGGTGATCGGCCACGCTTCGCCGGAAGCGGCTGAAGGCGGCGCCATCGGTCTGGTGGAAGAGGGCGACATGATCGACATCGACATCCCGGCCCGCACGATCAACCTGCGTGTGACCGCTGAAGTTCTGGCACAGCGCCGTACCAAGATGGAAGCACTCGGTCACGATGCATGGCAGCCGCTGGGCCGTGAACGTGTGGTGTCGCAAGCGCTGCAAGCCTACGCCGCATTGACCACCTCGGCCGATCGCGGCGCGGTGCGCGACTTGTCACAACTGAAGCGCTGATCGATTGATCGGTTGTCCGGTCATCCGGTCATTGGCCGGCAGTTGAACTGAAGAGGGCGTTCAGGCTTGGGCCGGCGATGTCCTCTTTTTCTTAAACTCTCCCGTTGGCATCCTGATGCGAGCGGGAGAGTTTTTTTACGATCGGCGCACGTATCAGTCCTCAGTCCTCAGTCCACGAACACGATATCTTCCTTGCCCTGAGGCGGGATCTTGATCGCGATGGCTTTGACCGGCCCGTTGGCGACGATAGCGCCGGCGTGCGGCGTACCTTTGGGGATGATGATCAGCGTGCCGGGTTTGAATTCCTTGCGCTCACCGCCCAGCCATATCGAGCCGCTGCCTTCGATGATGTACTGGATCTCGTCGGTCTTGGCGTGAATGTGTTTGTTGACGTTGCCAGACTGAAGATTGATCGTGGCGTTGTCCGTATTGACAAGCGTCTTCGAGTTCAACTCGGGATATGGCGTTTTGGGGAGCATGGCATGGGTGATCGCATTGAGATCAATCACCGCCGGCGCCAGCGGCGCCTGTTCTGCATGTGCGGTGGAAATCGCGTGCTGCGCGAATGGCGAGACTGCCATTCCGGCCACGAACGCACCGACAACTGCGATGGAGAGAACCACGATGTGTTGACGCATAGGAGATCCTTTTTTAATCATGTCAGATGGTGCGAATGGTTCATGCAGATGGCGGTGGTCGCACTACTACCACCGGCTCACAATTTACACGGTATCGTCCTGAAATGCTTCATGCGCATGGCCCCGATCAGTGATAAATTCCTTCCCGGAGCAACAGTCGGGTTTCCTCCCGGCACCGTCTGGACTCTGTTGGCCATCTGGAAAAGGAAGCAAGCATGCAAGGAAGTTCTTCAGCGTTCAGATTCTGGTTCGTGCTGGGAATCGTGATTCTCATTGCCGGTTTCGCCGGCGCTTATCTGATCAAAACCAGAGCTGTTGCGAGCGCATCGGCGCAGTACCGCCTCGTCGGCGGTCAGGCATATCAAAGTGAAGAATCAAAGCAGGACGCTGACAGCGTGCAGAGGTTCGGCGGGACGCCGGCCATGATTGTTGCCGCCTACAAGCGGAAGCTGCACAATCTGTTTCAGGGGGAGAGTCTGGCGTATGTGCTGGCGATTGCGGCCGTCATCCTGGCAGGACTGTGCTTTCGGACTGCGCTGGATGCAGAAAAAGGCGACTGACGGCGGCGTGACACACTGGATGAAACCTGCCCGTCAGCCATGCGGACCGACAGGCTTCGGTATCAGAGATTTTCGTGCGGCGATACTTGTACATTTCGCCGCAAGGAAATATGCGGCACCACCATCGCCGCCAACAAGACCGCGATCGCAATCACAAACATCATCACAAAGGTGATGTGCAGCGAATGATGCAAGGCGTCCTGCACCAGCATATTTTGTACGCCGCTATCGGCTTGTGTGTCGAGCAAATGCTTGATCTGATCGGCAGTCACGGGAACCGAACCAGGCGCATGCGCGAGTCCGTAATTGAGCACCGCGCCGAATAGGGTCGCTCCCAGCGTGTTGCCCAGATTGCGGGAGAAAAGATTCGATGCCGTCGCGCTGCCGCGTTGGCGCGGCTCCACGATTTCCTGAATCAGCACCAGCGAGCTGACACTGGCGATACCCATGCCAAGCCCCATGATCAGCGAACCGATGCCGGCCATCAACGGAGAGCTATCGGGGGTGAGCAGTACAAAGAACAGCGCGCCCAGCGGAATCACACCGCTGCCGAACACCATCAATTGCCGCAGCCCGAAACGATGCAGTGATTTTGCCGTGGTCGTCGCACCGAGCGGCCAGCCGACCATCATCATGGTCAGCGCAAGACCGGCGACAACCGGCGTGCGATGCAATACGCCCTGCACATACACCGGCAGGAAAGTCGTCAATCCCATCATTGCCATGCCCACAAACACCGTTGCGCAATTCGACGCTGCAATCGGGCGGTGGGCCCAGATGCTGAAAGAAATCATCGGATCGACCGCGCGGCGTTCCTGCAACACAAACAGCACCGTACAGGCGGCGAAGATGGCCAGCTCGATCATGGCGTGTTCTGTGTTGGACGCGCCGATGTCGGTCAGCGCAAACATCAGCGCACCGATCGCCGCGGTAAACAAGACGGCCCCCGGAATATCGAGCGATGGCTTACCGTGCCGCTCGCCTTCGCGCAAGAACATGACGAAGCCGGCCGCAGCTGCCAGTCCGATCGGCACATTAAGCCAGAAGATCCAGGCCCACGACATATCATGAATAATCAGGCTGCCGACCAGCGGGCCAAGTACCGCCGATACCGCCCAGACGCTGGCCAGATAACCTTGCACTTTGCCCCGTTCGCGGGCTGGATAAAGATCGGCGACGATGGTCATCGACACGGGCTGGATGGCCCCTGCGCCGACGCCCTGGATCAGACGAAACACGATCATCGCCGGCATCGACCAGGCGAACCCCGCCAGCACCGAGCCCAGCAAAAAGATTGCGATACCGGCCAGCATCACGGGTTTGCGGCCATACAGGTCGGAGAGTTTGCCGAACACGACCGTCATCGCCGTCTGCGTGAGCAGGAAGGAAGAAAACACCCAGCTGTAGAGATGCAGTCCTCCCAGTTGCGTGACGATTTGCGGCATGGCGGTGGCGACAATGGTGGCTTCGAGCGCGACCATTGCCATGGAGGCCATCACGGCTGCGATGACAAGGTGGCGTTTTGCTTGGATTGATTCGGACATGGGGTCGGTTAGAAATAGCTGCCTGATTCTGTGTGACGTACCGCAACATGCGCGGCGTCGGCCTGAACAAAGGCGGCCGTCAGATGGGTGGCTGGTGTCGGGCATTATGCCGCGTCTCGCAGAAACCTGCTGACGAGGAGGAATTGTCTGCGGTTATAGGGTAGCTATGGTCTGTCGCTCAGTCTGTTTGCGCGAATGGTTTTCGTTGCTGCGATGGTTGCACTAAACGGAAGTCACGACCCTGACTCTGTCTCGTCCTCCGCGCTTCGACTGGTACAGGGCCGTGTCCCCCAGTTCGAGCAACGCAGCCAACCCTGCCGGTGGTTGGTCGAACAACGTGGCGCCGACACTCAAGGTCACTGCAATGGGCGTAGTGAACGCTTCCCGCGCCATCTTTCCGAAACTCTCGCGCAAGCTATTGCCCAGCGTGACCAGGCTTTCGTTGGACGCATTGCGCAGCAAGATAACGAACTCGTCTCCACCCAGCCGCGCCGCCAGGGCGCCCTGAGGCAAAGCATCGCGGATCATTTCGCTCAGGGCGATCAACAGTTTGTCGCCGGCACTATGGCCATGCAGGTCATTGACCAATTTGAAGTTGTCGATATCGATCAGAAGCAAAGCGCCAGGGGTTGCCGGTGAGGCTTGTTCGAGCAAGCCGGGTGCACGCCGGTCCAGTGCGCGGCGGTTATACAGCGCGGTCAGCGGATCGCGGGCAGCGAGTTGTTCGATGCGTTCTTCACGGCGATGGCGTTCGGTGCCGGTCATGGACAAGGCGATCAGCATGATCGCCATCGCACCCTCCACCAGCGAGATCTGGATCACTTCGCCACGGAAGGCGGCAAGGTCGACAAAAGTATTCAGCGCCACTGTTGAACCGGCCTTGGCGAGATAGAAGAGGCCGTGCACCAGCAATATGTAACGCAACTGGACAGCACCAACACTGAGGGAGACGCCATGCTGACGCAGCATGAAGCTGGCGCGCAGGGTAATGCCGGCGATCAGCAGCGACTGGATGCACAGCATCACCTTGGACCACCAGGGGGCGCTGGGCACAAGCAGCATGGCCAGCCATATTGCGGCAATCAGGTACCAGACGCGTGACAGTCTGGTTTGCGTGAATCTGGCAACGCCTGCGAGAAACAGCCAATGAGCGATGATCAACAGACCGTTGGCAAACCAGATACCGATCAGCAAAAAACCGCTGGTACGCAGCAGTGCCAAAACAGAACCCACGGTGATCACAGCGAAACCGGCGCTCCAGAACAACAGCGATCTCTCGCGAATGCTGTTCCATTCCACGGCCAGGTAAAGTGCAGCGGCAGCAGCCAGCGCGGTGGTAAGAATCAGGATGGTGGAGGGATCTAGTGCCATGAATATCGGATGCGCGTGGGCTTGCCCAAACAAACTTATGAAAATGGGGAGGCCATTTTAGCGCCTGCAGATCTCCGCGGCTTGCCAACCGGATGTTGATTTGCAGCCGCGCGTTGTGGGATGTTCACGCCTGGTCGGTTTCTCAAAAGAAAGTTTCGCATATCTCCGTACCGTCGTTTGAATCTTGGGAAGCAAATCTCTGTAAAGCTGGAGTGGAAGCATGCGCTACGGCAATTCGCTGCCATGATCAGCCAACGCCGAGGATGATAAGATACCGCCGCTCAGGGATATTGAGCTTACGTTGAGTTGAATCCGGTCGAGCGCGTTTCCTGCCACGCTTACACCCCACGTTCCATCAGCAAACCAGACATGCCATTGCTCACCGGCAATCATCGACTCTTCTCATTGGCAGCATGATAAAAGAAGAACTGCGCGACAGTGAGCAGTGCCTGTCAGTGATCTACCCCATTCCTATTATTTGATGAGCATGAATGACTAGCAAGAAGGCCACCATTATTGGACTCACCGCAGTGGTCCTCTGGAGTTCGATTGTCGGATTGATTCGCGGCGTCGGCGAATATCTCGGCGCCACCGGCGGCGCAGCGATGATTTACAGCGTCGCTTCCTTATTCCTGTTGTTATCGGTCGGCGTCCCCACACTCAGCAGCTTCCCAAAAAAATACCTGTTTTGGGGGAGTGTCCTGTTTGTGAGTTATGAAATCTGCCTTTCCCTGTCGATAGGCTATGCCAACACAGGCCGGCAAGCAATCGAGGTCGGCATGGTCAATTATCTGTGGCCGACATTCACGCTCATCTTCGCTATCGCATTCAACAAACAGCGCGCCACCTGGCTAGCCGTCCCCGGTTTTCTATTCTCGATTGTGGGCATCTGCTGGGTGCTGGGCGGCGACCAGGGGCTGGATGTTGCGGGCATGCTCGTCAACATTCAAGACAATCCACTCAGTTACGGCCTGGCTTTTTTCGGCGCGATCATCTGGGCCGCGTACTGTAGCGTGACTGCCAGCCTCGCGAAGGGAAAGAACGGCGTGACGTTGTTCTTCATTCTTGTCGCGCTGACGCTGTGGGCGAAGTTCTTTCTCGGCGATCATGGTGCGATGTCGTTCAGCACGCCGGCGGTTGTCTACCTGCTCCTGGCAGCGGCGGCGATGGGGTTTGGCTATGCTGCATGGAACGTTGGAATCTTGCATGGCAACGTGACTGTTCTGGCGGGTGCGTCGTACTTCATTCCCGTTTTTTCGTCGGCGCTGTCGGCTGTCTTGTTGCATGCGCCTTTGCCGAAGTCATTCTGGGTCGGCGCGTCTTTGGTATGCGCCGGTTCGATACTGTGCTGGCTGGCAACAAGGTTTAAAAAATCGCCGGCAGCGCAAGAGGACGCCGTCGCAGATTGTTTGTGAGGCGCCTGCTAAAAGCGCATACAAATAGGACAGAAGCAGAAGGTTTCTTTTTTGCTATCGATTCGATGAAGACAATCCATTCCTTGCCTCGTGATCGTATGACTGATTTCATCGCCTGACAGTCAAGCCAGCCAAGCCAGTCAACAGAGCAGATCTCGCCCACACTGGAATTGAGCGCCGCTTCATATTCAACGTTTTCAAGCCATCGCCGCTATCCCAGGCGTATTGTTTTGCACAGATCAAGTTACAAGCTGTTTCGAACTTTGCAATTGCGGTCACAAATACAGGGCGATATCACGCGCATAATTAGCACCAAGGCCGTCTGAGGACGGCTGGATATTGTCACGTTTATCGTTATGCATTACACAGGCCGGGAGCCAGGCATCATGAATCCTCAAGAAACACAAATGCTTCAAGATTTTCTCAATCAACTGACGCAGGTACGCGGCATCGGCAAAGATGCGCAAGCCGATGCAATGATTGCCGCAGCCGTGGCTCAGCAGCCGGATGCGGCCTACCTGCTGGTGCAACGAGCGTTGTTGATGGATCAGGCGCTTGCCACATCCAAGACCCAGATTGCCGCATTGCAAAGTCAGGTACAGGCGCTGCAATCCGGCGCAACCCCGGCGCGTGGTTTTCTGGACGGCAATACCTGGGGAAATACGCCGGCGGCTTCCGTGCGCTCCGAACCTGCACCTGCTTATGCGCCGGTTTACGCTTCCCCTCCTGCATCCGCGCCTGCACAGATGGCTCCGCAATACCAGGCCGCGCCAACAGCATCCTCAGGTTTTTTTGGCGGTGGTATGGGTAGCATGCTGGGCACCGTTGCGGCTACCGCTGCTGGTGTGGCGGGTGGCGCTTTCTTGTACCAGGGAATCGAGCATCTGATGAATGGCAACAGCAGCAGCTTTGGATCAGCGCGTCAGAATGGATTGAGTTCCCCTGTGGAAAACGTCGAGAACACCACGGTCAACAACTACTACGGCGACAACGCGGACAAGACGCGTGGCCAAGACCGCGACGACAGCGGTAGTGGAATGGCTTCCAACAATGATCTTGCCGACCTGGGCAATATTGACCTTGACGACAGCAGTGACAGCGGCAGTTACGATGATTCCATGGTGTAGGTGCGCTGCATGGAAAGTTGAAAATGTCAGATGGACGATTGCAAAGACCCAACAAAGCCTGCGAGTGCAGGCTTTGTCATTATTGGACTGCACTCTTGGTCAATAGATGTTCGGCAAGTTCAACCATGCCATGGTGGATAAGTTCAGAGTCAATATTTTGCTTCGCCTGGATTTTCTCTAACAATAAATCGACGAGTAGTCGCTAAGCATCCGCTCAGATTCACGTGCGCTTTTTATTGCACCGTACTCCAAATCTACAATAAGCAGCTCGCCCTCATTCTCTTTTGCCTGCGCGATACACTCCCCCATAGGGGACCACACGCCACTTCGACCGCAGGTCTGCCAACCGCCTGTCGTCCCACAGTAGTTAGACATGGCAACATATATCGTGTTGTCCAGTGCTCGCGCCGGCATCCATACGGAGAGTTCTTGGCGCCCGATTATTTTGCTGAAGAGTGCCGATACAAGGTACACATCGCACTGGTCCAATGCCAGCCGCCGTGCATGCTCAGGAAATCCGGCGTCGTAACATATCCCGAGTCCTATCTTCCATCCTTTCACCACAATCTTCTTATCTTCGGTTCCTGCGATAAACCAATCCTTTTCTGAATGGAACAGATGTTGTTTGTGATAAAAATCCATATTGCCGTCGGGTGTAGCGATGAGGCTGCTAATTCTGCGTACGGCGTTAATCATGGTTGGTGCGCCCACGACGATGGTGAGTGCCAGCCTCTGTGAAAGCTGCCTTAGAAAAAGCACGGAATCGTCGTCTGGAGTGATTAAAGCAGAATCACCCATCTGCTTCAGAAGCTGAGGCTCATACCCTGTTAAAAATTTTTCAGGAAAATTTATAACATCTGCGCCCTTGGTAGCCGCCTCTTTACTGAGCAGCCTGACCTTGTCCAGGTTTGCGACCGAATCTCCAGGAATGGCTTCTGCCTGTGCAACGGCGATCGTCAAATTGCTCTGACCAATGCTGCTCTCGTCAATTAGGTTCACGTACAAATTCCTTTATTCCGGGATTTTCAAGGCGATTATCTTCATGTCCAAGTGGCACTCTTTTCAGATAGGCGGCGCCTGTGTATCAGGCATTGCGTATTGCTTGGGCTGCATCTGGCGGAAAAAGGGGCGTCATGGAATGTCAACCGGTAAGGCGTGACAGGCAACGCAGAGCTTGTTGCCATCAGGGTCTCTAAAGTACGCGCCATAAAAATTGGCATGGTATTGCGGGCGAAGTCCGGGAGGACCTTCGCAGGTTCCCCCATTCTCCAAGGCGACCTGATGTGTCGCTCGGACGGCTGCCTGAGAAGTCGCGGCGAAGGCAACCATCTGCCCATTCCCCGCGTGATGTGGCTGTCCGTTATGAGGCTTGCAAATGACGAAGAATGGGCGCTCCTTCCCGGCGCTGTGCCATCCCGCCCATGGCTTCTCGTGATCACAGAAGCGTAGTTCGACACCGAGGCTGTTCATCAAGGGACGATAAAAGTTAAAGGCGCGGTCGAAGTCACTTACGCTCATGAAAATATGAGAAAACACATTGGCTCCTTAGCCTTTATAAAGGGGGCAACTGGCCGAATTGAGCCATTCACAAGTGACTTAATTCGTCTCGCTTCTGACGATCAACAAAGCCGTGAGTCGGCGCAGCACAGGTATACTACGTGAGACTCAATCCACCATCCGAGAGCAGAATTTCACCAGGAAGGAACGGTTCGATGTCGGCTGTGCTGCAAAAAAAATCACAAGTGGGCCAGCTATGCAGCAATTCTGTTAACTGGTTTAGACGTTGCGGTGACATTGATAGTTTTTATTCCCGCAGGGTGTGCAATCGCAGAAGCAGCTGATTCCTCCACTTTAAAAATAGACACTGAGGCACGGAGACGGTCTGCCTGATCGGCCATTGCCTGTGCGGCCGCTGTTGCTTGCTCGACGAGAGCAGCATTCTGCTGAGTGACTTCATCCATTTGAGTGATGGCGATATTGATCTGGGCGATACCGGTATGTTGTTCACTCGAGGCGGCAGCGATCTCACTCATGAGATCCGTAACGCTTTGTACGGACTGAACGACTTCTGACATCGTCTTGCCAGCGTCCGAGACAAGTTGCGACCCTGCGTTAACGTGCTGAACTGAGGCGCCGATGAGGTCCTTAATTTCCTTTGCCGCAGTTGCGCTGCGTTGTGCCAAGGTACGAACTTCGCTGGCAACGACCGCAAAGCCTCTACCTTCTTCTCCCGCACGCGCTGCTTCTACGGCTGCATTGAGTGCAAGAATATTGGTTTGAAAAGCGATCGCCTCCACCGACGCAATAATCTCTGTAACTTTGCGAGAGCTTTCCGAAATATCAGACATTGTCTTCACGACGCCCTCCACAACTTTTCCACCCTTCAATGCAGTAGAAGAAGCTGAATTGGCCAGTATGCTGCCTTGCTTTGCGTTGTTCGTGTTTTGCTCAACAGTCGATGTAATTTCCTCCATGCTTGAGGCGGTTTCCTCTAGTGACGCTGCCTGTTCTTCTGTGCGCCGGGATAAGTCGAGGTTGCCTTGTGCAATTTCGCTGGCAGCGGTTGCTATTGACTCGGCAGAGTGCTGGATACCAATCACTACGCTATTTAATTGGCTACGCATTTTTTCCAGCGAGACCATTAAACTATTAGGACTAGCTGTGTTTAAATCCAGAGCGACAGTCAGATTTCCTTGTGAAATCTCGCTTGCAATATATTGTGCCTGGCTAGGCTCGCCGCCCAATTGCTTCAATATACTTCTGACGATTAAAAATGCAGTGAGAATTCCCAAAAGAAGCGCCATCCCGGAGACGATGAAAGTTGTTGCGCGCAATCGCTGATATGTCACTTCAGCCTCAGCTGCTGCCTCTTCATTGAGCTGATCCTCAAAGGCAACCAGTTCTGCAAGACGATTCAGCCAAATCGTTTGTTTAGGGCGGATTTCTTGAATAAGAAGCGAGGTGATCGATTCAACATTATTGCTCGCACCTAGCGCTGCCGCCTTTTCAATAAGAGGGGTTACCGCTGCTTCATCCGCTTTTAGCGCTGCAAATAGTTCGTGCTCCCTCTGCGTGGTCCCTGGCTCCTGCGTAAAAAGCCTTCCCAGTTCCTGATAAGAATCAGCATATTTCTTTTCAAGTGGTTTCAGGCGAGCTAACTCCTTGTTAATAAGCTCCTGATCTGTGAATAGTGCCAAATTCCTGATGACAAGAGCGCGAGTTTGCACACTCGTTGCCATTTGGTTTGCCAATTTTGCTTCGGCATTGTTGACGTAGGTGATTTCGTTGAGCTTATCTCGGAGGCTCGACATTCCAGAGATGCCAAATATTGCTACTACAATCAGGGCCACCAACACGACTGAAAAGCCGATACTGAGCCTAGTAGACACCTTCATATCTTTCATTTTTCACTCCTCAATAGACGCATTACGTTAGGCTGCTTCAGAAATAGACAACGTCGCGTGAAACTACTAAGTTTCGTCAAATCTAAGGGAGACAATCCCAATCAATAAATCGGGTAACGGATCAGAATAATCGACATTGCATGACTGAGTACCGTCACCATTGAGCAGCGTGACGGATAAGTGCCTTTGACGCGCTTCAGGCAATCACTCCATAGATGCGGCGTCGCGCAAGTTGAATTGATACGTACATCGAATTCCCACAGCGACGATATACACAGTAGAAACGGAAAAACTCGCGAAACTTCATTTTATTGATTCTTCAATTTTGCCTGTTTGTGCTTCTCTGTTGTTCGGCATGCTTTCCCCGTCCTATCTGAGGAAATACGACAATCATCCGCCTGGCATCGCGATAGAGTGCGTCCCATTGTTACGATGAATTTTAGAAGTCTCTGTGCATGCTCGCCATATCAATATTGCGAATACATATTTGCCGTATCGGCAAAGTACCCAGGCACGAGTCCGTGTTTAGCGCAGGTTGATTGACTCATGGTTAGCAAATAGTTCTCTGGCAAAGAACCAGACAAACAAGGCAATAGAAGAAATGGCGCTCAGCACAATAAAGGCCATACTGTAGCTATAGCGGTGAGCAATCGCGCCAGCTAACGCAGGGCTCAATGCGGCCCCAAGGCCTTGAATTGTCGTCACCGCGCCAAGGCCGATGTTGATATGACCGCTTCCTCGCAGTAGCTGCGCCACTAGTCCCGGAAGTGCTACGCCAAGTATGCCTGCGCCGATCCCGTCGAGAAATTGCACGGGAATCAAGGCCCACGGAGAATTCCAGTAGCCGGCAATCAGACCGCGTACGGGCAACACCATGATGGCTGCCATCACCAACACCCAATAGCCATACCGCACGGCGGAACGTCCGGCCAGCAGGGCCACGGGAATCATCACGAGTTGAGCAATGATAATAGTCATCGCCGTGAATGCGCTGGGATCAGCAAGCCCCTGCGAGACGATCGCTTGCCCTAACAGGGGAAGCATGGCTGCATTGCCAAGATGGAACAGCATCATGGTGATTGCCAACAACAGCAACGGCGCCGACCTGGCTAGCACCTTCAACGCCGATGAGTCGAAAGCAGTATTCCCTCCCGGCTCCAGACCGCACGCGACGTCATGGTCTATGTCTTGCGGCCTGATTTTCGAGATGCAGACCAGCGAGCCCGCGGCCATCAATGCCATCAAGATAAATACGGCAGGCAATCCCCAGTAGTAGCCGAGCAGACCGGCCAACGCTGCCGATACCATGTTGCCGGCGTGATTCCATGCTTCATTGATACCCAACTGATGCGCCAGTCGCTCTTGACCGACAAGACCCAGCGTCACGCCGGCAAGTGCAGGACCAATGATGGCGCCAACAATACCTGTATCGATCTGAGAGGCGGCGGTGACGACAAATGTCGACGAAATAAAAAGAACCAGCGTACCCACAATGACAAAAACAGCGCCGAGCGCCAGCAAAAGCCGCTTTGACCGGGAAGCATCGATCAGCGCTCCCAGCGGCGTCGTGGCCAGCATGCCCGCGATGCCGCCAATCGTCATGACATAGCCGATGTCATCCGCCTGCCAACCTCGACCCATGAGAAATACGCCGAGAAAAGGTCCCAGCCCATCGCGCACGTCGGCCAAAAAGAAATTAAGCCCGGGCAACCATGCCGTGGACTGAAGAGACGCTTGTCGGGTCGTCATGATGATTTTTATCCTATCGGTCCCTTGAAGATAAAAAAAGCGCCCAGGCAAATAAAAGCAAAGCCGATCAGATGATTGATCGTAAATTGCTCTCCCAAATAGAAGACCGAAAAGACGGAAAAGACCAAGAGGGTGATGACTTCCTGCATGGTTTTCAGTTCGGCTGCGTTGTAGACGCTGTGCCCGATGCGATTTGCCGGCACAGCAAAGCAGTATTCGGCGAATGCAATCATCCAACTGACCAGGATGACTAGATATAGAGGTCTGTTTTCAAACTTGAGATGACCGTACCAGGCGAAAGTCATAAAGACATTCGACACCAGCAAGAAAACGATGGGCAAGATTTTGGGAGACATGTGTCGTTGTTTTTAATAAAAAGGATTCGATATCAAGGCGCGTATTTTCCTGACCGGCAGAGCATCGCGACGTCCAGCCGGTCGGGCATCGGCAATCTGAATAGCTCAGGGGATGCGATCATAGATAGGCTGAAGCGTCGCCAGGCTTGTGCCGACGCTGATGGCTTCCAGCGACGTACCGTAGGCGTTGCTGGTTCCCAATCCCGATGCCGCAAAAGATGCGCCCTGCTGCATCGACAGGCGCAAGCTTTCGGGAGGGAAGCGCACGATACTGCCATCGACCAGAATCACGCCGTTGGCTTCGCCCCGCGGACCGGTCAAGACAGTGTCGATCCTGCCTTCCACCTTCTGCACCTGCAGACTCTGGGCGCGCAAATGTGGCGGCAAAGGCGTGCGCCCGTCGACAGCAGGCGGCTGGTCGAATAGGGTCTGCGAAGTCGCCAGGTTGACGATCACGTCGGCTTTGACCGCGTCGCGCGCTTCAGGACGTCCGAAGACGCGGACCATCTGCCCCGGCTTGACCGTATCCGCCAGCGCATTGCTCATGTGCGGCGGAAATTTGACAATAGTGCCGTCCGTTAGACGCAAGCCATCCACTTCGCCATACGGATTGGTCAGCATGCGCTTGACCTGCCCCTGCGCAACTGGAGGGACGACGATGCCTGTCGCCGCCGGAGGCGGCGGTGGTGCGCCTTCAGGGCCCGGAGGCAAGGCATACGCGCTGGAGGTGGCGACGCCGACTGCGACGGTAAGGATAAGGATCTCGGGGATGGCAGTGAATGTTCGGGGAGAACGCATGATAGCTCCGTGAAGTGGCGAATGACATCATCACGGTCGCAATCATCATGCCTGCGTCAGAATCGTTTTAAATCAACAACTTACTTTTTTCAGGCGGCGAACTTGTCCGACGAAGTGACATCACGGTGTCGCTTCATCGGACAACAGCGATTGAAATTTCCTCTCAACTGAGGCCGAATTCTTCCAGCTTGCGGTAGAGCTGCTGACGCGATATGCCAAGACGACGCGCCGCATCGGAACGGCTGCCTGCCGCAGTTGCCAAGGCACGCACGATCATCTCGCGCTCAACGTAGCTGACCGCGTCCGCCATATTGCCATCCCAATCGATATCTGCTCGCGGCGCCGGTCCTGAGCTGGTCAGCAAACCGATGTGTTCGGCATCGATGAATTGACCATGACTGAGAACGGCGGCGCGCTCCATGGCGTTGCGCAATTCGCGTACGTTGCCGGGCCAGTGATAGGCCAGCAGCAGTTTGGCGGCAGTCGGGGTCAGGCGCTTCGGTGTGTCGCCGCTGATAAGGCGCAAGAAATGTTCGGCCAATTGCAGCACATCGCTGAAACGTTCACGCAGCGGAGGAAGAATAATGGGAACAACTTGAAGTCGATACCAGAGATCTTCCCGGAAACGCCCCTCTTTGACTGCCGCCGGGAGATCCCGGTGCGTCGCCGCCACAACGCGTACATTGACGGATATCACTTGATTTCCGCCGATGGGCGTCAGTTCGCGTTCTTGCAGTACACGCAGAATCTTGGCTTGCGTCGGCAAAGCCATATCACCAATCTCATCCAGGAATATGGTGCCGCCCTCGGCCTCGCGAAACCGTCCGACCCGATCGGCAACCGCCCCCGTGAATGCGCCTTTGACATGGCCGAACAATTCGCTTTCCATGAGATCGGACGGGATCGCAGCGCAATTGACGGCGACGAATGGTTTGTCGGACCGCAGGCTGTTGCGATGCAAAGCGCGCGCCACCAACTCTTTACCGGTGCCGGTCTCGCCCGTGATCAGGACGGTCGCATCGCTGCCGGCAGCCAATCCGATCCGTTTGAACACCTGCCGCATGGCTTCACTGCTGCTGACGAGTTCGTGGCTATCTGCACGCGGCATTTCCTGGGTCGCTGCGGCGGATGCATCCGGATTCTCTTCTGCTACGCGGCTATATTGCAGCGCCCGGGTGAGCATCTCTACAAGCGCATTTCTTGAGACCGGTTTGGTCAGATGATCGAAAGCGCCCAAACGCATTGCCTCGATCGTATTGCTGCCGCTGGCATAGGCCGTGAGCATGATGCACGGTACGGTCGACATCTGCGCCGCGCGGCGCAGGAATATCAGACCGTCATCGCCGGGCAAGCGGAAGTCGACGATGACAGCATCCACCGCTTCGGTTCGAAGACGATGCAGACCGGCTTCGCAGGTACCCGCTTCAAGCACGGTGTGGCGAAGATCCTGCAGCGTCTCCGCCAGACTGCTGCGGAACGCAAGGTCATCGTCGATAATCAGGATACGTGCCATGGCAACTCCATTTCAAAACGCGCTCCAGGCGAGGTTTCCGCCAGTGTGATGCGACCGCCATGCGCCTGCATGATTTCTCGCACGAGCGCCAATCCCAATCCCGTGCCCCCAGGACGCGCAGTGGCAAATGGCTCAAAAAGACTGTCGCGCAGCTCAACGGGTATGCCCGCGCCATCGTCGGTGATCCATAATTGCAGCGCGCCATTCTGCAAACGGCGGGCACCGAGTTCGATACGGCCGGCCCGATCAGTGTGCGCCAGTGCATTCAGGATAAGGTTATCCAACGCCCGCGCCATTTGTTCGGGATCGAACGGACCGGAGCGCCGGGCCAAGAGTGCAGTGTCAGGATCAACCACTAAGTCTATGCGCACGCCGTTTTTCAATGCGGTCTCGATATGCGCTTGCCGCCGTTCGTTGATCCATTCGTACAAATCCACCGGCCTGCGCTCAACATGAAATGGCTGAGTCAACGCCAGGAGGCTAGACACCAGCGACTCCAGGCGTGCAGTCTGCGACAACACTGCTTCCAGTGCTCCCGCCACACGGGCTTCGCGCACATCGGAAGGTGCTGCCAGTGCGTTTTCCGCCTTCATCCGCATGGCGCCCAGAGGATTGCGGATTTCATGCGCCAGTCCGGCCGATACGCGTCCGAGCGTGGCCAATCGTTCCGCCTGAGTTAACTGGTTCGACAGTCGTGCGAACAGTTTCCTCCAGCGCGTGATCGTCCATCCCAGCCACGCGCCCGATACGATGACTACGCCCAGCAAGAGTCCCAAAGCGATGAGCAGTTGATTCAATACATCGACACCGAAGAGGGGCACACGCTTGAGCGTCCAGGCAACCAGGGAGGTGGCGTTGCCCTCCACGGGACAAGCTGCGAAAACGACGGCTTCCCGCAATCCGGGACGCACATCCGTAATCAGGCTGGAGGAATCTCTCGCGCGCTCGGCGGTTGACACGATGCGTTCAAGTTCGGCGCTTGGAGGATCGCGCTTGATGCCGGTACCGTCATAGGTCGGAAAAGCATAGGCGACCACCCCTTGCCCTGCCTGCCAGAAACCGCCCTCCACGCCGGATTCATCATTCAGGGCCAGATCAATTACCGCTTGTGCAGCCGAAGCCGACAGGGATGACGACGTATCGCTCTTCGGCATCGCTGTCCGGGCACGTGAGGCGCCCACCCGAATTGTTTCGCAACTCGCCGAAACACGAGCGCGCGCCTGTGCAATTTGCGACGACGCTCCTTGACGACTTAATTGCAACAGCAGCCACGCCAATATCAATGCGACCGTTGCAATCAGTATCCATAAAATCAAGAGATCACGTTTGATGGTCTTTTGTAGTAACAGAGGGCTCCTCCTCGGGAACGATACGACAGGATTATTGATTGATGCTATCAGAGAAATGCTGTTCTTTTTAGGGGGAGTCGGTACAAAAAATTGTTGGTATTGCGTCCTTCAGGAAATGGCTGGATAGCCGACTGCGCGTTACTCTTAATTTTTTGAGATGGACCAGCCGCCAATAAAATCAAACAACGGTCTCCTCTGATCTATTTTTCAATGTTCTATTGAAGCGCGGCCCGACTCAAGCATGTCAACGACGAACTCGCGATAGCTGCGCATGGGGCGTCCCAATATCTTCTCCAGGATCTCTGCAGTGCCGTCTTGGGGATGCATCCCATGCTGTTGAATGCGAGCCATCATCAGCCGCATGTCATAGGCCAGCCAGTCAGGTGCATAGGCTTTCAGCTGCTGCTCGAAACCATCGAGGCCGTCGCCGCCATAGGTGATGGGTCGTTGCAGCACTTCACTCCAGATGCTCGCGGCCATCTCGCCAGTCAATGCTTCCGGTCCCGCCAGTTCGAGCATATTCCCGGGCAAGGCGTGGGCCGTGTGATGCCGGCGGAGCAGTTCGGCCGCAGCGATATCGGCAATGTCGCGCACATCCACCATCCGTACGCCCGCCGTGCCGATCGGCATCGGGTAGACGCCGTAGCCCTCGATGACGGATCGCACTTGTTCGTCGTTCTGCATGAAGTAAGTCGGGCGCAGGATGGTAGCAGGCATGTCGAGGCTTTCGATCATCCGCTCCACAGTGTGCTTGCCGGTAAAATGCGGCACATTGGTGTAGATATCGGCATGGATCACGGACAAGTAGACGATGCGCTCAATGCCTGCTTCCCTGGCGAGGTTCAAGGTCGTCAGCGCCTGCGTGACTTCATCCGGAACGACGGCATTGAGCAGAAATAAAGTACGTACCGAAGACAAGGCTGCGCGCATGGATTCCGTGCTTGCCATGTCCCCGGCGACCTCTGTAACACCAGATGGAAGAGCCACTTTTCCTGGTGTACGGACCAGCGCTTTCACTTCTGTACCGCTGGATGCCAGGCGTTGGATGATTTTGGAACCTACGGTGCCCGATGCACCGGTGACGAGAATGCTCATGATGTGTTTTCTTTCTGAAAATACTGATTAAAGGGAGAAGTCCACGACGGTCTTGCCGATTTGCGGACGGGTACGGTTACGTTCGATTGCTGCGGGCAGGTCATCAAAGCTCACAACGGCGTCGATCCGGGACTGCAAGCTTCCTCGTGCCACTTCATCGGCAATCAGGCGGAGCCTCTCGGCGTCAGGCTTGTTCATGAACCATAGCCCGCGGCGGCCGGCGGGCGTGCTTGCCAGGATGGCAGGCGATGCGGTGCTGACGATCGTGCCGTTTTCGGTAAGCACCGACCACGAACGATCCAGGACATCTCCACCGACATAATCCAGCACGAGATCGATGTCTTTGAGGGCCCCCTCAAATCGACCTTGCTGGTAATCGATGACATGGTCCGCACCTAAACTATGGACATAATCGAAGTGGTCTTTCAAAGCGGTGGCGAATACCACGGCACCAGCCTGATGCGCAAACTGCACAGCGAAACCGCCCAGACCGCCCGCTGCACCTTGGACGAGGATGCGCTGCCCTGCGCGTATCGGGCCTGCAAAATGAAGGCTCTGCCAAGCGGCGACGGAAGCGACAGGCAAGGCCGCAGCTTCCACCAAACTCAGCAGCTCCGGCACCAAGCTGAGATTTGCCTCGCTCACCGCCACCAGCTCGGCATAGGCGCCAAGGCTGCCAAGCGCTCCCATCACACGGTCACCCTTGCGCAAACGGGTGACGCCCGGCCCGACCGCTTCGACGATGCCGGCGAGTTCGATTCCGAGGACTGCAGGCAACTGCAAAGGGAAGGCGTCCCTGACATAACCTTCCCGGACTTTCCAGTCCAGTCCGTTGACGCCGGCAGCGTGGACACGGACCAGCACCTGACCGGCGCCAGCTGTCGGAGCGTCCAGGGTGGAAATACTGACAGCGTCAGGACCGCCGTATTGAGTAAGCATTAATGCACGAACGTTTTTCATCTCAAACTCCTTTTAGTTGGGTACGAGCCAAAGATAATGGGTTTCATATTTAAAACAAAGACCATAAAATGTAGACACTCTGTATCAATATTGGGACATCTATGGATCTGAACGCCCTTGAAGACTTTCGCCTGGTCGCCACTCACGGTGGCTTTGGCCGGGCCAGCCGCGCTAGCGGCCGCTCCAAAGCGACGTTGTCGCGCCGTGTTGCAGAGCTGGAAGAAGCGTTGGGCATCCGACTTATCGAACGAGGCATGCGCAGCCTGGAACTGACGGAAGGCGGGCAGCTATTGCTGACGGGAACCGAGGGGCCGATGCGCGATGTCGTTGACACGCTGGAGGAGGTGCGGGAAGGCATGGCCAGCCCGAAAGGTCGCCTGCGTATCGCGGCGCCGCTGGTTTTTTCCCAATTGGCGCTGGGGCGGTTAGCCGCCCAATTCGTGGCGAGCTATCCTGAGGTCGAGATCGAAGCCGTGGCGGAAGACAGGCTGGTTGATCTGGTGGAAGAACATTTCGATGTGACGATTCGCATCAATCCACGCAAGGACAGCAATCTGGTCGGAAGGTGTTTTGCGAAGGATCGTCTGGTCTTGGCAGCTGCACCATCTTTTCGGGTACCACGCAGGCGTAGTGACACGCCTTTCGCGGTTCCGGCGGTGGTGATGCCGACCTATCGCGAAGGAGACATCTGGACCATGCGTGATAGCAAGCTCGCCATCGAACCGCAGCCGGTGTTGCGCCTGTCCTCGTTGCTGATGGTGCGCGATGCGATCATTGCGGGTGCCGGAGTGGCATTGATACCTCAGTCCATCATCGGTGGCGCGATCGAGAAAGGTGAACTGGCGATATGGGGAGAAGTGGGCGAAGAAGTCGAACTCTGGATCTTGCACATTTCCCGTCGCTTGCAGAGTCCTAAAGTTCGCGCTTTCGTAGAGTTTATGTGTACACAGTATCGGAGTGGTGCATTTACTATTTGATGTCGGTTCACGGCCGAGACCGGATAGCGACGCACTTCCTCTACGATTTCTCTTAGTGTTTATTGCCGCCGTTCCTGGACAGTTAAACCACCGCAGTGCTGAACGACTCGGGCCGCCGCGCAAGCAGATGAGACAGTCGTTGAAGACCCGCCTGCAAGCGTCCACGATCCTTGATGCTGCCCAATGAGATTCGAATTGCATTCACTGATCCGCTGGCAGTTGCGAATGCTTCCGACGGTGTGACTGCGATGCCTTCGCCGTCGGCTGCCCGCGCAAGCTGTGATGAGTTCCAATACGCCGGCAACTCGAGCCATACATGCAGGCCGTCTCCGGCGCCGCTGTACCTCCCCGCCAGAATATCCCGAGCCATCTGGTGGCGCAGGCGTGCCTCGTTGCGTACGCCCTCCATCAATCCGTCTGCCGAACCGTCGAGGATCCATTGAGTCGCCAGTGCCGCCGTCAAAGGAGCGACCATCAGTGCAAATGATCTTAGCGCGACCAGGAAACGTTCGCGTTCATAGGGGTCGCGTATTAACACGAAGGCGACACGCAAGCCGGGCGTCAGGCATTTCGACAGGGTTGAGATGTAGACCACCTGTTCCGGGGCAAACGTGGCAATAGGTGGTGGCGGTGCATCGGCAAGAAGCCAGTAGGGATCGTCCTCGACGATGCGCACATTGCGGCGCTTCGCGATGCCGGCGAGCTCTTTGCGCCGACGCTCCGGAATGGTGATGGCGGTGGGGTTCTGTAATGTCGGATTGAGGTAGACCAACCCAGGCTTGTGCTGGCGGCACGCTTCCTCGAGCATCTCAGGCACCATACCGTGCTTGTCCGCTTCCACTGCAATGACTTGCCGGCCGAATTGGATCGCTGCGGCACGCAAGCCGGGGTAACTTATTGGTTCTGCCAGGATGACATCGCCGGGCTCGGTCAGCGCAAGGATCAATGCGGCGATCGCCGCTTGCGCACCCGGACAGACAACAACCTGTCGAGAATCCAGATTTCCAAACATCGGTGCCAGCCATTTGGCTCCAGCCTTACGGCCGGAGTCGCTTCCCCCGGCCAAGTGATAAGTCATCAGCAATTCATTATCTGCTCTCATCAATACTTGAGACAAACCTTGCTTCAACATGTCGTCGAAGTCCACGCCATCCGGTGGTGGTGGGGTATTCATGCTCAGGTCGAGGATCGAGGTCAGTTCGACTTTCGGCGCCGCGACATAAGTGCCTCGGGCACCGCGGCCCTCCAACAAGTTGCGGCGTCTGGCTTCGTCGTATGCGCGCGTGATTGTCGTCAGGTCGACGTCCAGCTGTGCTGCCAACTGGCGCTGCGTAGGCAGACGATCACCCGGTTTCAGCAATCCTTCTGCTATCGCCGCCTGCAACGCATCCGCAATCTGCAAAAAACGTGGCCCACCGTGCAAGGCCAATCGCGGCAACCAGATTGGCAAGTTTTTATCTTGTATGGCTTTCAACTGGGACATTTTGTCTCAATGTATGGAAATTGCTTTCAAGTAGTATGCATCAGAACGTGCAGCAACATCATCCTTGCCGGCAGTCGCTGACGTTTTCTCCTCTCTCATCTGCATTCTGCAAATCACTCCGCTGGATGCTCTTGTTATTTCGCAGGTAGGTGTAGTGAAAGATTCAAGCAAGATGCCTGGGGATGGGTTTGAACAAAAATGAAGCTGCTGAAGCGGCGTTTTGAGGTAGTGCTCTTCACCATAGTTAGTGTCAAGTCATAGTCTGGAAATACGCAAAATGATGGATTGGGTCCCTATAGTTTTCGTTACGTTCAAGGTTCTCGTGCTCGGTATAGGCATGTTCTTCGCCATCAAGTGGCATTACGATCAAGGGAAGAAGAAAAAGGGAGCGGAAACGCGCGCGGTGCTGCGCGCGGGCAGCAAGGCAGTCGTAGTCTTCGTGCTGTTGCTCCTGGGGCTGTGGCTAGGCACCTTTGTCCTTGCCAGGACCCTCGGTTTGGACTTGACCTTCCCATGATGGCGAACAATAGTCGGTCGATATCCAGTGATGCGACAGCTATCTTGGGTAGTTGAAAACAGTGTCGGATTTCTTTTGTCTCGCGAACGGTTCGATGCAAGATGCCCTCTCACAACTTTGCCTGGCGACCTACTCTCCTGATGTGAAGTTTGAGATCCCGCGTAACGCTTGCGGCTTCTTCGAGTTTGCGCGCGGAGGAGTTGATCGATCCAGGACGGGCGCGGACTGCTCAGGCATTTGCACGTAGAGGGTGCTAGTCCTGGAGGCCGGACCTTGATTTCTTCCGTATGCACGGCCAAATAAATAGTTATAGGTAATATCGCCTATTACCTGTATATTCAAATACGTACTTGCATCAAGTCTTCAATATTGTCGGTCCCAATTCTGCATGGCTGTATCTCTAGTCGTTCTGTCTTATCTCCTTCGGTCTTAAATCTTGGTTTCAAGTGCCTCATAGGCATGTCGCCTATTTTTGACAAAAAAGGAATAAAAATGACTAATCAAACAGGTATCGTAAAGTGGTTCAATGACGCTAAAGGCTTTGGCTTTATCACGCCAGATGCAGGTGGCCCCGATTTGTTCGCCCACTTTCAAGACATTCAATCGACCGGCTTTAAGAGCCTTTCCGAAAACCAACGTGTGTCATTTGACCGCAGCGTTGGCGCTAAAGGCGAAAAGGCCGGCAACATTCAGGTTCTTTCCTGATTCAGATTGCGTAGTTGGGTCAAGCCCTGAAACAGGGCCAAAGCAGCTGTTAGTTCAGGCTCATTCGTATTTATTACGGCGTACTGTGCAGATAGCACGGATGCCGGAAGAAAAATATGGGCTCTGACAACACATTCACCTGTTGCGGATTTCGCTCAAGGCGGGATCACACAGTGCGCAGACAGGTTCTTACCGGCTTAAACCCTCGTCACTGAGGATTTAGGAAAATGGTTTAGCCTTTCGGTGCCTGGGATACCAGGCGCTAGTGAGAAGAAACAGCGCTAAAGCGACATCTTCGAACGCGCAATTGACTCTAATCGGCCAGCGGCATTACCACTGGAAAATGGTTTAGTTGATTTGTGAAGCAAATAATTCACCTTTGAGGACGTCCTCATTGCAAAGCGATGAGTGAAGGCATCAGAGGATTGGAGTTCTGGCGCACCGTGCAGATAGCACGGGTGTCCATGACCTGATGACACTCAGCAGATAGTTGAGGTCATTCGATACTAGTCATAGTGAATGAAAGGCCCGCCATTGGTGGGCTTTTTGCGTTTAAAGGCTTCAAAGAGTCAAGGTACGGATGCGTCTTGATACTACCCGTCAAGTACCATTGAAAATGCCACTCCAATGGAATTGCCTCGATGGGACTGCCAAGGCATTCTAAAACACCATCGGGACCGAACAGATGGTGCACGCCAACCGCAGTCAAGGTTCGCTCAGGTCGGTTAAGAGAGCGCTGTATCTGTTCCGCTCAAGCACGATGTTGGACAAATAGCATGAAAAAACCAACAGGCCCACCTGCATCGAAATGATTGTGAGCCACACGCAATCCAACATATCGGCAGTCAAATATTCTCCCGCGTCTTTGCATAGAACTATTGGCAAGCCACTTACATCAAGATAAAGCGCATGTCCCCACTGCTGCTGGATCGGAAAATTGATGATTCGAATGAAAACCCGCTATTTGACAGGAGTCAATGATGGCGACATCCAGAAAAGAACGTTTAGAACTACTTGAACAATTCGGCAATGACGTCACGCGCATACAACGCTGCCTATTAGTCACGACACTCACGGTGACGCCACTGCAAGCCTTGAGCATGTGGCTGGACTATTCTGAAAACCACTGCGCAAGCTGGCTTCAGTTACCAGACGACGACAAGGAGTTATTGAATATCTTGCGTCAAAACTTGCCCAATACAACAATGCTGCAGATAAATCCCCCGACTTGGCAGGCAAAACTAATCGATGCCGGAGATGCTTCTGGCGATGCAGTGTTAGTGCTTCCTGATGAATTGCTCATGGAGCTGGGATGGGATGGGATGAGGAGGACATGTTGGAAATATCGGTCGAAGACGATCAAATTTCAGTCGTACGCAAATCCAAGCCTCTTTGAGAGATATTATAAATCCGGGAACGATGAGCAAAAAGTTTCCGAGCTGGCGGGCCTTGATTCCAATCATCAATCAGTTGTTGCCATCCTCATTCAAGATGGTGGGGGGCTTACGCAGTTGGAGTTTTGTTCAGCAGACGATCATCAGTTCGTCGGCATTCCAATCATCGGAAAGAACACCACCAATGTCGATCTCGATGTAAGTCATTAAGCCCGTTTCTCTACGCAGAGTTGGCTCTACAACCCTCCCAGCCACGACATGTGTGAATGAGAACGAGGCAGGGATATTGGGAAAATTACAGGTTCCAAGATGACTGCTTGTAAAAATTCAAGCGATAATAACGCTCCCGAATCAGCTTTTAATTAAATATGCGCGACATCATCAATGGCTTTCTACGCTTCCAACAAGAAATATTTCCAGCACGTAAAGAGTTATTCAAAACGCTAGCGACTGGCCAAACACCTAAAGCGTTGTTCATTTCGTGCTCCGACAGCCGCATGGTGCCGGAACTTGTGACACAGAGAGAGCCCGGCGAGCTGTTCGTCATTCGCAATGCGGGAAACATCGTGCCGTCGTTCGGCCCCGAACCAGGCGGTGTCAGCGCAACAGTTGAATATGCAGTAGCGCAATTGAAAGTAACGGATATCGTGATCTGTGGTCACTCTGATTGCGGTGCAATGAAAGCAGTTGCCACGTGCGCGTGCCTGGATCACATGCCGGCGGTAAAACACTGGCTGCATTATGCAGATGCCGCTCGGATGATTAATGAGTCGAAGAATCACGCGAACGAAAACGACCGGATAAACGGCATGGTTCGCGAGAATGTTATTGCACAGTTGAACAATATTCGCACGCATCCGTCGGTAGCTTTGGCTCTTGCTCAAGGTCGCTTGACACTCCATGGATGGGTCTACGACATCGAAAGTGGCTCAATAGATGCGCTTGACGCTACCAATACATTCGTACCTTTGGCCGAACATCCGGCAAGTCAGCTTTGAACATTTGCCCCTGTCGCATAATGTGCGCCGAGAATTGACCCAAGTTTAGAGCGCATAGATGGTCGCCTCGGCTTTGCCAAGCACATCAATTGATGAGGTCAAACAGAGATCGCAGCCATAGATCCGGACTTTTTGAGCTAATGCTTGTTCCCCGATGGAATTCGCTGGCAGGCTCCTCAACAATTCTTCGAGCTTGATGCTCTTGGTGTTCAGTAGGATTGACCTGCCACGGTCTGACCTGTTTTGCCAACACGTCATGATTGCCTGTGCAATCGGTGGAACCCTTTAAAGCTTCGGCGTTACAACAAACTAGGATGCGGGAACGAAGTCGGAGCATACAAGTTGCGAATGGATGGCTGGATTGAGACGCGGATTAATGGTGCAGTTCGTGCGAATGCTCATTCGATCAGAAAGAGTCAAGGATCCGTTTAGTTTTCTTGCCTTTGATGCTGAATTTCAAGTGCCGCAACTGGCCGGAAGCGGACACCATGCAATCATGTTCCGGGCGCACCTATTCTTAGAGATATTGATGCGAATAGTGTTGTATGGCCATGCCAAGAAAGCTAACCATAGCTGGATGATATGCATTGTGGAAATTCCGCATATCTTCATTCTCTTCGTAAAACAAACTAATCCCAATATAGGCTTGCTTTGACGGAGTGTAAAAACGGGAGAGAATTTTGTAGTGACGCTCTATTAACGATTGGACCTCCGGTGAGGTAGCGTCAGAATCTTGAACTAGTGGGCTTAACTCTTTATATAGAATGTCCCAATCTTGATGAACCTTATTTTTATCTACATGGGACCAGTTGTCAGTTGCGGATAGGGACGCGGCCTGCTCTGTAGCAAGTGCATCTCGGCATTCTTGAAAGTACTGAGAGGTTGTGTTTTGTGTCGTCATTATTTGGGGGTGATAAGCGGTTCTACTCATAATCTCCAAGAAAAGGTTCTTCTTGTAGCGATTGCGGGCATCATAGCGACGCACAACGAGGAGAGCAACGGAATCTTAAAGATCTGTTCCCAAGCGACAAAAACCTTCAGCATTTTTTCTTCCCCTCCAAGTAAGAAAACACATCGACGCTACAAGATATTATGTATTGGATGGCTGCTTCTGCCGATCGCGGACATGGCAAATAATCAGACGACTACAGGTTCCTACATCTTCAATCCTTCAGCGTTTCGAATCCCGAAGAACAAGCCTTCAGAATTCCACCGGATAAAATTTCTTATTGACGCCCTCCAGACCGAGGGTGATTCCGAACTTCGGTTTTTCACCTAGGTCATCGACCGTGACACTGAGCTTGTCTGCACTTTCCCGGTAACGCGTTTGGTAGACATGCGCGGCTTTCATCGCAGGCACTGTGACGACGGTGTCGGCTCGCTTCCAGTTGTATGTGCCGACGCCCAATTCGAAATGGGCGCTGTATCGCACCGTGAAATCGTGCTGGCCTGGAAGGACGCGCACCCATGCCGGACAGCCGGCTTGCACGCAAGTGGTCGCCTTGCCGTCCACAGCCAGGATGTTGGCGTGGCTCCCGGGCTGCCTTTCGTCAAATGCCGCGAATACCGCTGTCTCCGATAGGGCTGGCGTACCTTCGTAGGTGATGTATGGCGCTTGATGGAATGCGCATCCCGACAGGGATAGCGACAGGATGGCAGCTAATCTCACACACTTCATATTTTTATCCTTTTATCATACGGCTTATGATCAATGAGATTTCCAATGTTCGCTATCTGACCGATTGCAGGCATTGCAAATACGTTTTACAAGGCATCAAAGTGGGCGCAATTGTTGAAGCCAGTGTTGAGCGGATGACTGAAACGAGCCTGTAAATCAATAACCATCGGGATTTCAATTTTAAAAATTTCGTATGAGCAACTCCTCGGGCAAGTTCTTTTCCCTCTTGCACAAGGTGACAAATAATTAGAAGATAAGCGCGCTGTATATGCTTCCACAAGCGCAAAGACAGCACCGCTCTGTTCCGTCCAGCAAAATGGCGGCAGCCCTCAGGAACTCGTTAAAACCAATCAAATAATGACAAACGTTCCGCCGACGATTCCTGACCAGCTTGTATCCTCCTATGAGGCGGCGATTCGCGCCGATACGCTTTCACTTCTTTTTCGGCAGTCTTTCCCTGCCCTTTTTCTGAGTCTGCTGATCGCCTGCATTATGTGCTGGACACTGTGGGGGAGTGTTCCGCCGCACGTCGTCTATGCATGGATTAGTGTGCTTGGTGTGAGCACACTAATCCGCCTGACCATGTTCCTACGTTATTTTGGTGCTCGCCCTCAGGGGGCGCAGATTTTGGCCTGGGAACGTCCTTATGCGGCAACGCTCATGCTGTCCTCGCTTATATGGGGACTGGGGGCGCTGTATCTGATACAAGAAGTCAAAACGATGCAACAAGGTATTGTGCTGTTCTTCCTGGCCGGCATGCTCGGTGGCAGCATGGTTACCTACGCCTCTCATCGCGTAATGACAATCTGCGCGATGAGCTGCGTGATGGTACCTAGCACATTATGGCTGTACACCCAGCCGGGCCAGGCCGCACTTGGCATGGCGATCGCTTCCACCACCATGATGGCCACCGCATTTCTGGGGACAAAAGTACTTTCCAAGGCCATGCAGAGCAGCCTGTTGCTGAGTTATCAGTTGCAACACGCCCGCGATATCGCAGAAAACATGGCCCGTACCGATGCCCTCACCGGCATCTTCAACCGGCGAGCCTTCGTCGAATGCGGCGAGCAGGCAATTCTCCTGTGCGAACGCAACGCGCATCCAGTCAGCATCCTGCTGATCGATATCGATTTTTTCAAACACGTCAATGACACCTATGGCCATGGCGCCGGCGATCTTGTCCTGAAAAGAATGGGGCATTTGCTCGAATCCCGATTTCGTAAAACAGATATATGCGGCCGCTTGGGCGGTGAAGAGTTTGCCGTACTACTGCCAAATACGGAGGTCGCCGTTGCCAAAATACTTGCCGATAAATTTCGGGAAACCGTCGCCGACACGGTGATTCCCTGGCAAACAAAAAATCTCGGCGTGACCGTCAGCATCGGCGTCGCTGCCGATAGCTACGATCTGGAATCGCTGCTGCAGCGTGCGGATATGGCGATGTATCAGGCAAAGGCAAGTGGCCGGAACGCCACGGTTTGTTAGCACATGCTCGCTATGACTTGTCGGAGATCATACTGCTGTAAGGAGAGTTCACGCGCGGCTGGCGTGAATACCGGTTCCGCTACAAGATGGAATACACGATCATAATCGGCTGATATGTGCAAAGTCCGGGCTGGGAAGGTTAGGCGATTGCGGGCAAGACTCTGCTGATTCGCGACGAGCAGGGATAAGGTGGCACATTCCAGTTCCTGCGCATGGTGGCCTGGGCGCGACATAGCCCGCTTTAAAGCATCGGCCATCTTGAAAGACAGTGCGTACACGGACTTAAGCTAATAGCCAAATTTCCTGAGCCACAATCCACGTCGGGAGTTGACAACTATCGAAAACACGCCACTATCGATAGTCCGCAACAGCTTATTTGTCTGGCCTTTGAATTGTTCAACGTCTGCTTCTGGCCGATGAGGGCGATTCTGTTGCCCGTCCCGGGCAATGGTCAGACTCGCATTTCTTTGTACTTGAGAATCTCTCGCCACATTCTGACCACCAGCGGCCGTAAATTGTTCTTCGGTTTGAATGCGAGGATGGAGACTTCCGTATCCCACGCCCCGCCGCCGACCGGTTCAAGACTCCAATGCCGGTGCTGACTGAACGAGCTGTCGGGCAGCCACGCAACTCCCAGTCCCTGAGAGGCGAGGTCGCCCAGCACATCCGACATCTCTGTCTCGAACATGGGCGAGCCTTCCAGCTTGACTTCAGATCCTTCGATGATCTGATCGACGACGCGCGCGAAATACACGCTGGAGCTGTACATCAGCAAGGGTGCAGGGTTGCCTGCACTGCCGAGCGAAGCGTGCATTCCGATTTTTTCAATCAAGGCGGGCGACGCGTAAGGACGTACGCGCTCTCGACCCAATTCGACGCTTTCAAATAGCAGAGGATCGATCTGGATAGGTGACGCTGCATGATAAAAGCAGATGAGCAGATCGACATTGCCGGCAATGAACGACGACACGATGTCGTGCACGTTGCCGGTCTCCAGCGCACAGATCAGCGGTTGGCCACTGGTCCAGCTGTCCCACCATCCAGGAAGCCGGGTAGTCGCCAGCGCATAGGGCATGGCCAGTTTGATCTTGTCGCGCGACTGGTTGCCGGCCAGGTCGGCCTTGGCGTCGGCTATCTGGCTGACAATCTGCGCCGCGACGCCGCGAAATTTTTCTCCGGCCGGGGTCAGCCTGGTCGGGTACGAACTGCGGTCGATCAGCTTGGCGCCCAGCATCTGTTCCAGAGAACCGATGCGTCTGCTGAACGCTGCCTGAGAAAGATTTCTGATCTCGGACGCACGCGTGAAATTGAGAACTTCCGACAGCGTCAGAAAATCCTGGAACCACTTGATATCCATTATTGCCTTCCTCCCTTACCTATCTTACGTCCAGATCCGCCGATTTCGGCCATGTGAATTTGCGATCACGCGATGCGTCCTGAACATGACGGCGATGCTGCACTTTGCATTGGACGCTCTGCATTCTCAACGTAATACTTAAGCAAATTCTGTGCAACCAGAACTCATCTCATCAAACCATTTTTTGAAAGGAATAGCGATGCCAACATCGACAGAACTGCGTTCCGCTGCGAAAGAATTCATGGTGCGCTATGGCGGCGACACGTTTCCGAATCTGTTTCGTTCGGCCAAGGGGGCGGTGGTCATCGACGATACCGGCCGCGAGATCCTTGACTTCACTTCGGGGCAGATGTGCGCCACCATCGGGCATAACCATCCGGCCATCGTCGCAGCGGTGCAAAAGGCCGGCGAAGAAGCGTTCCACATGTTCAGCGGCATGATTCCAGAGGTGGTCGCCGAATTGGCGACCACCATGGCGCAAGACTGGATGCCGGAGTCTCTGACCAAGTCCATCTTCGTCAATACCGGTTCGGAAAGTAATGAGATCGCACTGCGCATGGCAAAGATGTACACCGGCGGTTATGAAGTCCTGGCGGTAGGCGGGTCATGGCATGGCGTCACCGGCGGATCGAGCAGCGTGTCGTTTGCCAGCGATCGCAAAGGTTACGGCGTGTCGACGCCAGGTGTCTATGTGTTGCCGGAACCCAATGACTATCGTCCCTATATCAAGGGCATGAGCGGAGAAGAGTCGGCGCTGACCTGTCTGGAAATCGGGCTGAAGATGTTCGACATGGCTTCCTCCGGTCGTCCCGCTGCGATCATCATCGAACCCATCATCAGCGCCGGCGGCGTGCTGGTACCTCCCAAGTCTTACATGCAGGCGCTGCGCAAAGCCGCGGATGAACGCGGCATGCTGCTGATCTTCGACGAGGCGCAAACGGCGTTCGGCCGCATCGGTCAACGCACCGCCTCAGACCTGTTCGGCGTTGTTCCGGACATCATGTCTGTCTCCAAGACCATGGGTGGCGGTTTGCCGCTGGCGGCGACTGTCACGACAGCGCAGATCGAACAGGCTGTGCATGAGCGCGGTTTCACTTTCTACACCAGTCACGTCTCAGATCCGTTGCCTGCGCGCGTGGGCCTGGCAGTGCTCAATACGATTCGCAATGAGGATCTGATTCGTCGTGCGCAGTCTACCGGTTCTTATCTGCGTTCCCGCCTGTTGGAACTGCAAACTCGCTATGAAAGCATCGGCGACGTGCGTGGTGAAGGCTTACTTCTGGGTGTGGAACTGGTGGCCGACAGGGAGTCACGCAATCCGGCGCACGAACTGGGTGCATTGACCACTCAGCGTTGCTTCGAACTGGGACTGAGCATGAACATCCGGCGCCGTCCGGAACGCGGATCCGTGTGGCGCATTGCGCCGCCGCTGACGGTAGAGCACAAGCAGATCGATCAGGCAGTGGATATTCTGGATCGTGCCCTGCGAGAAAGCCTCGACAAGATGGCTGGTACCCGCTAGTCCCACCCCGAACCTGTTGCAAATTGCTGTCGAATGCCGCGCCACCTCTGTACCTCATGTGGCTCGTTCAGATTGTCGCGTCTTAAACTCACTTCCTGGGGAGCACTGTCATGGTTTCAATTCGTCTTGCAGTATTTACTTTTACCTGTACGTTGGCAGCATCGGGGGCGATGGCGCAATCCATCGGCACGCTGCAAAAGATCAAGCAGTCCGGAGAGATCGTGTTTGGCTACCGCGAAAGTGCGATTCCGTTTTCCTACATCGACGCGAATCAGAATCCGGTCGGCTTCTCCATCGACCTCTGCAACCGGATCGCTGCCGCCGTGCGTGACAAACTTAGCCTGCCCTCCCTGAGAGTGAAATTTGAACCCGTGACTGCATCCAACCGGGTCCCCTTGCTAGTCAATGGCGCTGTCGACGTCGAGTGCGGTTCCACCACCAACACGCTGGAACGGCAAAAATCAGTCGATTTTCTGAATACGACTTACGTCAGCGGTACGCGGATCATGGTGCAGACCAGCAGCAACATTGCCTCCATTGCCGACCTGAAAGACAAAGCCATTGCGGTCACCGCCGGTACGAACAATATCAAAGCGGTCCAGCAAGCCAATCAGGCCGGCTCCCTCAATCTGAGTCTTGTCTACGGCAAGGACCACGCGGAAAGTTTCCTGATGCTGCAAAACGGCCGGGTAAGCGCGTTCTCAACAGACGACGTTCTGCTCTACAGCATCCGCGCGATGTCGCGCAATCCTGCCGGCACCAAGGTGGTTGGCCCGTTGCTGTCGCAAGAACCCTACGGTCTCATGATCCGCCGCAACGATGATGAATTCAAAAAATTTGCCAATGACGTGCTGGGCGGCATGTTCGGCAACGGTGAATTCAAGAAGACTTACTACAAGTGGTTCAACGCGCCGATCCCTCCCAAGAACATCAATCTCAGCATTCCCATGTCGCCCGAGCTGGAAAAGCTGATGGCTGCACCAAACAGTCACGGCGTGTAACAGGCCTGCTGGTTCAGGCCACCGCAGGCGGCATCAGCAACGCGATTTCATCCATGTTGCCGCCTGCATCAATGCTTCCCTGATTTCTTCTGTAACTTGCAGCTCGAACCCGATATTCCGAGAGGCGATGCATGATCGCTTACGAGTACGCGTTACTTCGGATATGGCAAAGGATTAAGCGATGGAATATCAATGGCACTGGAACGTTTTCTTCCAGATATCTCCGGACGCCGGTCAAGCGTACTGGATTCTGTTTGTCAAAGGCTTCGCCGCCACGCTGACCGTATCGGCCGCGAGCTGGATCATCGCCTTTGTGCTGGGTGTGATCGTCGGCGCGGCGCGTACTTCCCTGATCTTCTGGATACGCATGCCCGCGTATCTGTATGTGCACTTGTTTCGCGGCGTTCCCTTGCTGGTCCAGCTATTCCTCTGGTATTTCGTCTTCCCCGAAATGTTCGACAGCGTGAAGGCGGTGGTAGTGAGAACCGACGCCATGTATGTGCAATTCATTGCCGTGACAGTTTGCCTGGGCTTGTTTACCTCGGCGCGGGTGGCAGAGCAGGTGCGCTCCGGCATTGAATCGCTGTCGCGTGGCCAGCGTAGCGCCGGCATGGCGCTGGGATTGCATCCGGCACAGATCTATCGGTACGTGTTGCTGCCGCAGTCGATGCGCCTGATCGTTCCACCGTTGACCAGCGAGTTGATGAACCTGATCAAGAATTCATCTATTGCACTGACTATCGGCTTCGCAGAACTGACATTTCGTGCGCGTGAAATCGGAGAGACCACATTTTCCTATTTCGAGGCGTTCATTGTGACCACCATCGTCTACATCGCCATCGCGCTGACTGCCTATGCTGTCATGGCGCGTTTCGAACCGAGGAAAACGGCGTAACTGCCGTATTTGCCGTAACGCACGCTTGCGCAGGCAGAGAGGATATTCAATATGACACTGGATTTCGGGATCGTTTCCGACAATATTTCCTACATCGCCAATGGCTTCGCCTTCACGTTGCAACTGACGGCGGTCGCGACAGTAATCGGCATGCTGCTCGGCCTCATGCTGGCACTGGCGCGAGAATCCAAGGTGCAGCTCGTTGCGCGCTGTGCCTCGACCTACGTCATCGCCATGCGGTCGATTCCACTGATTCTGGTGCTGTTCTGGATATTCTTCCTGATGCCTTTGGCTTTGCAGTTTCTCTTGGGAGCGGGCGCGCCCGTCAAGGTCGATGGAAAACAAACGGCGATGGTCACGTTCAGCCTGTTTGAATCGGCTTACTTCTGTGAGATTGTTCGCTCGGGCATACGCTCGGTATCTGCAGGCCAGCGCTCTGCTGCATTCGCGCTCGGTCTCAATCCGGTGCAGACGATGGGCTATGTGATATTGCCGCAAGGATTGCGCAATATGTTGCCGATCTTTCTGACCCAGGTCATCGTGCTCTTTCAGGATACTTCGCTGGTTTATGTGATTTCTGTCACGGATTTCATGGGCGCTGCTGCCAAGATCGGTGAGCGCGACGGCAGCCTGATCGAACCGTATCTGTTCGTCGCGGCGATTTATCTCGTGATCAGTGTGGCGATAGCCGAAAGCGCAGCCCGGATGTTTCGCAAAAAGACCGCACGCGTTTAACTACAAGGAAAATTCATGCTCGCAATAGACAATCTGTCGAAATGGTATGGCGACTTCAAGGTTCTCAGCGACTGTTCCGTTCGCATCGACAGGTGCGACGTCGTGGTCATTTGTGGGCCGTCCGGTTCAGGAAAGTCTACGTTCATCAAGACGATCAACGGTCTGGAACCGTTCGATCAAGGGCGTATCTCGATACAGGGAATCGCCGTCAGCTCAACTATGCTGCGCAGCGCGGCGCATCGACGACGCGTCGGGATGGTATTTCAGAACTTCGAATTGTTTGGTCACCTTAGTGTGTTGGAAAATCTCAATCTTGCTCAACGAAAGGTACTGCGGCGTTCATATGAAGAAGCTTCGGGACGCAGTAGAGCAATGCTGGCACGTGTAGGTCTGACGGCTCACGCGGCCAAATATCCGCATCAACTATCCGGTGGACAGCAGCAGCGTGTTGCTATTGCAAGAGCGCTGACCATGGACCCCGACATCATGTTGTTCGACGAGCCAACTTCTGCCCTTGATCCCGAGATGGTGAAGGAGGTGTTGGATGTCATGGCGGAACTGGCCGCAGCGGGCATGACGATGTTGGTCGTGACCCACGAAATGGGTTTCGCCCGGCAAGTCGCCGATCGGATTATTTTCATGGAGGAGGGGAGAATCGTCGAAGACTGCAGCAAAGAACATTTCTTCGGCGCCGCCAACGACCTCAGTGCTAGAGTGCGGCGTTTCTTATCTGTGACACAGGTCTCTCATTGAGAAAATCGTCTATCGTTGAATGTAGACGTAGTGATGTTCTCCAGGCTCACTTCTCTCGGTCATGTTCCTATGGTGTTGTTTCCTAAATGAGAGGTCTGTTTTTGACCGACTGCAGATGTCAAATAATACCAAACTGCAATCCGCGCTATTCGTGGTCAACTTGCGAAAATGCACCATTATCTATAGTCAGTATTGGCGTATTTTCCGCGAGCCTAAATTGTTCAACGACTGCTCCTGGGCGGTTGCGGACCTTAACGTCTATTCAACTACGTACACGCCGGTTTTATTAGCTTCTGCGTATCGAAATTTGGAGATGGTAAAAATGCTCATAGGGGAAGGGGTCTGACTGGAAAATTAGCCTGAAGCAATTTCCTGACTGGCCGATTTCAGATATTGCAAATGCGGCAGCACATAAAGATTTAGCCGCTTGGATTATCCAACATAGTCAGGGCGGGAGCGGAGCGCAGGAAATGACCTGTGCTGACATTAAGTTTGACTAATATATTCCCAAGAACAACGACTGCATAGAGAGAAGAAATGGAAGAACGGGAGGACTATTGGAATGCTAAGACTATGAATGCGGTCTCTTTGAAATCCGACAGTTAACTTCTCCTATCGGCCAGGAGCAGACCTTGGGTATTAATCGCTTTTCCAGTAATCCCCGTTGATCAAACACGTCCCATATGCTTCAACTGCCCCTTGCCAGAAGAAGTCTCAAAATTTGACGGATTGCCCAGCATTAACTAGCGGCCCTCATTTTCATCCGCATGCGTCAAATGCTTGCATAAAACACAATTAAAATGCTGAGTAGTATCGGAGATTTCCTGATTGTTAAGTCGGTACTTCGGGAGCAAAAATGAGACTCCTTCTTCAACATTAAAAAGATAAATGCCGTGTAGTAAGTGGTATTTATCCGGAGACTCACTATGCCCAGATCGAAGAATTCATCTGTTTCCTCGCTAGCTTTCGCTTTTGTCGGCATAGTGCTGCTGATAATAGTGGGCCTTGAAGTTTGGAAGGCGCTCCAAGAGCGAGATTTACAACTGAAAGAGACCTCGGCATCGGTGAATAACGTTGCATTTGCGTTAGCGCAGCATGCGAATGAGACACTCAAGGAAGCTGACATTGTATTGGTGGGCGTCTTGGAGCGTCTGCAACATGACGGCGTTGGCCCAGCTACGATAGAACGTACGCACAAGATTCTGGCAATTAGAGCCAAAGGGCTTACGCAGCTAAATGGGATATTTGTCTACGACGAAAATGGCAACTGGATAGTGACCTCGCAAGACAAATTGGAAACCAAGTTCAACAATTCCGACCGGGAATACTTTCGCTATCACCGTAGTCATGAGGACACGGGTCCTTACATTGGGTTGCCAATCCAAAGTCGTTCAACTGGGCGTTGGATATTGACGATCAGTCGAAGAGTGTCTAAGCCAGATGGTAGCTTCGGCGGAGTCGCACTTGCTACCTTGGATATTAGCTATTTCAAAAAATTCTATGAGAATTTTTACGTTGGCACTTCGGGGGCAATTGTACTGGGACACATGAACGGGACAATGCTATTGCGTAGGCCTTTACTTGCAGATTCAATCGGCAAAGATATGGCTAATGCATCCGTTTACCGAGACTTTGTTTCGAAGACGTTCAACGGAAATGCGTTGATTAAGTCTGCTCAAGATGGCGTGGTGCGTATAAATAGTTTTCGACGCCTCGACGACTATCCTTTATTTGTGGCTGTGGCAATGTCCCGGGCAGAGGTGTTGGCCGACTGGCGTACCGACACTCTCTTCCGCGGTGGTGTGGTATTCCTATTAATGAGTGGCCTCATATTTATCGGACGAAAACTAGGTGCACAGATACAACGCCGTGAAAGCGCAGAGTACCAATCACGCATTGCGCGTCTTGAGATAGAAGACCTCAATAGATCGTTAGAACAGCTCGCAATGCAAGACGGTCTGACTGGTTTGGCCAATCGTCGTCACTTTGACCATATGCTTGCAATAGAGCTCGCGCGATCTGTACGCGATCAAGTGCCTATGTCTCTTTTAATGCTAGACGTCGATCACTTCAAACTTTACAACGACAACTATGGCCATCTCAGGGGCGACGAATGTTTAAAAAAGATAGCTGAAGCACTACGCGCGTCCTTACAACGGCCTTCGGATCTTGCTGCACGATACGGTGGCGAGGAATTTGCGGTTATCTTGCCTAACTGCGGTGCAGAAGGTGCACTATCGGTCGCCGAACGCATTCGTTTTGAAGTACATCAGCTTGAACTTGAGCATCGATCCAATCCCAAAAGAGTGGTAACGGTTAGCCTTGGAGTCAGTACATTTGAATGTCCATCAAAAATGACGCTCCCTTCTGATCTAATTGAGGCAGCTGACGGGGCACTTTATGAGAGCAAGCACAAAGGACGTGACCAAGTAACATCGTTCGTTTCTCTGCCTTCAAATGCCGTCAGCTGCAACGCTTGATAGCATGCAACCCAAGGGAGTTTGTTTAAATAAAGAATAGATATTCTATTGAGAAGACAATTCTGCTTATGTCCGCAATCGGTGGTAAAGCAAGGTTGGCTTGAAACAGCTTTTTTATAGCGCTACGTCATATGCGTATGATCCAAAGCGTATGCGTAGTCTGCAATCGGCCAGAAGCTGCCATCCGTAACATCGCCAGCTACGACCTTATTTCATTTGTGATTCTTGTGGCGTCTAGCCCAGGCGGTCGACCAAACTCGCGCGAATACTCCCTGCTGAACTGCGTTGAACTCTGATAGCCAACCTCATATGCAGCGGCTGTGACACTGTAGCCCGCCGACACGAGCAAGGTCCGTGCTTGGAGCAAGCGTACTTTCTTTTGATATTGCAACGGACTTAACGCCGTCACAGCTTTGAAATGCCGATGGAACGCGGAGGCGCTCATGGCCGCACTGTTGGCCAGTTGTTCCACGCGCAACGGCTCCGCATACTGGCGGCGAATCTGCTGAATGCTCAGGTTGACCTTGGCCAGGGCCGTATCCGGCAACGCAATATCGCGCAACATCCATCCCATAGGCCCCTGCAATACCCGATAAAGAATCTCACGTTCATAAACTGGCGCTAACGCAGTTATGTCGGCCGGATGGCGCATGAGACGGAGCATCCTGGCCCAGGCATCGAGCAGCTCAGGTGTCACCGCTGCCACCGAGAATCCAGCGGCCTTATTCATACGATCGGCAGTATTGGGCAGGTTTTCGAGCAAATTCGAAATAATGTTGGCATCCAAGGTCAAACTGACCGCCAGATAAGGCTCGCCTGTCTCGGCGGGATGCACGACACCCGCCGCCGGCAAATCCACGGACATGACGAAATAGGTTGCTGGGTCGTAGTGTAAGCTGCGTCCTCCGACAGTCAGGGTCTTGCTACCTCTGAGAATCAAGTTGACCATGGGGTCGTAGACGGCTGCCAGCTGATGCTCTGGGATGATGCCCTGAACCATGGCGACGCGCGGTATACCGGTCTCGGTGCGGTGGTTTTGGGCGAGGGCAGTAAGGGCGCGAAGCTCGTTCAACTGATTTTCCATGTTGGGATTAAACCTCATCTTGAACTTTATTGGCAATGAAAAAGCAGGAATAGGCAGGATTGAGGCGTAAACCGGCAGGCTGACTTCCAAGTGCTTCGCTATCGTAGAGGCTCTAATTAACTACTCGGAGCTTTTCATGAACATCGTCGTTATCACTGGTGGTAGTCGCGGAATCGGTGCCAGTACCGCCCGGGAATGCGCGCGTCGCGGCCTTGGCGTTATCCTCACTTACAACAGCCAGCAAGCTAAGGCTGAGGAGGTGGTTCGACAAATTGTTGAAGATGGTGGCGTCGCTACCGCCCTCAGACTCGATGTCGGCGATTCGCACAGCTTCGGCAGTTTTCGCAGTGCAGTCGAGCGCACTTTGTCTAACGTCTGGGATGTTACGCAGCTTGCTGGACTGGTGAACAATGCCGGCTACGGCTTGTTCAATCCTATCGACTCCGTTACCGAAGCGCAGTTCGATGGCCTGATGAATGTTCACTTGAAGGGGCCGTTCTTTCTTACGCAGGCGTTATTGCCGCTGATGATGGAGGGGGCCAGCATCGTCAATTTGACCAGCGCGACGTCGCGTGTTGCTACTCCCGGGGTGGCACCCTACGCTGCCTTCAAGGGGGGACTTGAGGTCCTGAGCAGATACATGGCCAAGGAATTTGGTGAGCGACGTATTCGCGTCAACGCGGTCGCTCCTGGTGCTATTCGAACAGAACTCGGCGGTGGTCTAAATGAAGAATTTGAAGCTCTGCTGGCATCCCAGACCGCGTTGGGACGGGTTGGCGAGCCAGAGGACGTTGCGCGTGTAATCGCGACACTACTCACGCAGGACGGTGGCTGGATAAATGCGCAATCCATTGAAGTCGCCGGCGGTTACATTATCTGATTCGAAACGGGAGAAAGCCATGCTGGACCACGTATTTCTATCGGTAAGCGACATCGACCGCTCAATTGCCTTTTACACTGCGGTGCTGGCGCCGCTGGGCATCACCAATCGACATGACTACGACGGCAAGGATGGCCCGCCGGGACACCCGGACCTGAAAGGTTTTGGTGCCAACGGCCGCATGTTTTTCTGGTTGCGCGAAGGCTTAGTTGCGGGCGGTGCAGCGCATATTGGCTTCGTGGCACGTAGCCAGGAAGCAGTGAACGCCGCGTACTCAGCCGCCATAGCAGCAGGGGCCATCGACAAGGGCGCACCTTCGGCACGCGCATACTACGACCCTCGCTACTATGCCGCCAACGTGCTGGACCCGGATGGATATAGCCTGGAGTTCGTTTATAAGAGCTGGCAGCACGGAGACCAATAATGGCCGAGGCGATGGAAATTACGACCTTCTTCCTGGCCAAGAACGTGACGATGAAGGGCTTCATTGCTGCTAATGCCGACGTGGATGCATGGCTCAAGCTGCAACCCGGATTCATCCTGCGCCGCATCACCCAACGGGCGGACGGCTTGGTCACCGACATGCTGCTGTGGACATCCGCGAAGAACGGCGAGCGTGCCGCTCACGGTATCGTTACTGAACTAGCCGGCTCGCCAGTACATGCGGCCGTCGACCATTCCACGGTCGATTGGTCGGTGAACGTGTGTCGGCACTGGGTGGATTGAGATGTCCTCAATCGGTCAGAAATCGACAGCGATATCGGATATGAACAATAAAAAAGGCGGATTTCACGAGAAATCCGCCAACAGCACCAGGGGGCCACAAAAGAGTATCGACAACTTGGGTAAGAGAGATACCGATGCCGGGATAATTGCTAGGATTTGCGCGCAGCCATGTCACTGATCAGGCTATCGATGAAATCTTCGCACAACACCAACTGCTCTGCCGTCACGAACTCGTCTGGGCGATGCGCGTGATTGATGTCGCCAGGTCCGCAGACGACCGAGTCGATGCCATGTTTTCCAAAAATCCCGGCCTCAGTGCCAAAGCCAACCTTGCTCTGCTCGCCGGGCGCAGCGTGGGCCGCCACGATCTTCCGGATTTCCGCCCCCGTTGGTGTCTCCAAGGGCGGATAGTCGATACAGGGCTGCAACTGAATCGCTGATTCTTCCGCTTTTTCGCGCATCTCCGGCAGCAATACGGTATCGATGAAATCACGGATGCGCCGATCGATAGGCGCCGGATCCTGAACCGGCAAATAGCGATACTCGAACACGAATTCCGATGCTGCCGGAATCGTATTGGTGGCAATGCCCGCGTTGAACATGGTGGTGGTCATGGTGGTGTAAGGCACGTCGAACCTGGCGTCGTGCGGCCCCTGTTCCAGCTCGCGCGACTGTGCCCGCAGGAAGGCCAGCAATTCACTGCCATACTCGATGGCATTGACCGCCACATGCGGTGTCGATGAATGTGCACTACGCCCGGTGACCTGGCAGCGGAATGCACGCTTGCCTTTGTGCCCCGTCTTCATCTGCATGTTGGTCGGCTCGCCGACGATGCAACCCAGCACGTGCAATTGCCGCTGCGCCAGATCTGCCAGCAAGCGGTGCACACCCAGGCAGCCGACCTCCTCATCATACGAAAAGGCCAGGTGAAAAGGCGTCTGAGAATCAGACTCCAGGATGGCATCCACCTTCGCCAGCGCAATGGCGATGAAGGCCTTCATGTCGCAGGCGCCGCGACCGTAGAAGCGGCCATCGCGCTCGCTCAACACGAAAGGATCGGAGCTCCATGCCTGGCCGTCCACAGGCACCACATCGGTATGTCCGGACAGAATGATTCCAGGCCTCTTGCCTTGACCTACGGTAGCGAACAGGTTCGCTTTGCGGTGCTCGTCGTCATACGTGATGCGTGCGTTGATATTGCGCTGGTACAGGTAGTCCTGGATGAAATCGATCATCTGCAGGTTGGAATGCCGGCTTACCGTATCGAAGGCGATCAGCTCCCGCAAGATTTCAAGGGCGTGCTGATCAGGCTTGCGCGACTGTCCCGCCAGAGCGGTGATGGGGAAGGGTGAGTTGGTTGGCGACATGGCATTCATTGAAAAACGGCGACCTCATCCCTGTTCACAGGCCATGGGACGAGGCCGCCAAAGGAGATGACAGGATTTCAATCCGCTGCATGGCGATCGCGCACCAGCAGAACCGGAATGCAACTGAGCGTGGCAGCCGCAATCAGGTAGTAGGCAATGGCCAGCTTGTCGCCCGTCAGGACAATAAGCCAGGTGACGATTGCCGGCGTAAATCCGCCGAATACCATGACCCCAATGGCGTAGGAGATCGCCACGCCCGTCACCCGGATACTGGTGGGAAACAGTTCGCCCAGTACACCGGAAGCGCAACTTGCGTAGCAGGCCAGCAAGGCACCGATGGTAACCTGCACCAAGATCAGCGAAGCCAGGGTTGGCCATTGGGTCAGCAGATAAAACAGCGGATAGGCCAGCACCGCGGTCAACAGGGTGCCAAACAGCATCGGCATCTTGCGGCCGATACGGTCGCTCATGAGCCCCGCCAGCGGACAGCACGCCAGCATGGTGACGCCATAGGCGATCTGGCCGATATAGCTTTCCTGCAGGCTCAGATGCAGCTCGCGCACGGCGTAAGTGGAGAAGTAATTGGAGATGTAGGTGGCGATCGTCCAGAACAGCATGATCAGCACGCCCATGCCGATGGTCCGGTAGTGCTGCATCAGCGTGCTGCGTACCGGCGGTTTCCTGTGATGCGCATTGGCCAGGAAGTCCGGCGTCTCGGCCACGGTGCGGCGAATGTAGATGCCCACCGGGGCGATCAGCAAACCGAATACGAACGCCAGACGCCAGGCGCCGGCGAAGAGTTCCTCCGGAGTAAAGACACTGGAAAGCAGCAAGCCGATCAGGCCGGCCACCAGGACACCGCAGCCTTGCGACATTTGCTGGAAGGCCGCGTACAGGCCGCGCCGGCCGACCGGTGCATTTTCATGCAACATGGCCACCGCACCGCCGACTTCGCCGCCGGCGGAAAATCCCTGCACCAGCCGTCCGATTACCACGATCACCGGCGCCGCCAGGCCGATGCTGGCATAGCCCGGACAGAAGGCGATAACCGCCGTGCCGGTGGCCATGAGCAAGATGGTCAGACTCATGCCCTTCTTGCGCCCAACCCGGTCAGCATAGGCGCCGATGACCAATGCCCCCACGGGACGGGCGATGAAACCAACGCCAAAAGTCGCGAAGGTCAGGATCAACGCGACAGTGTCCGACTGCAGGGAAAAGAAGGTTTTGGAGATCGGCACGGCAAAGATGCCATAGGCGATGAAATCATAAATCTCCAGCAGGTTGCCCATGGTGGCGGCAATTGCCGCGCGCCTGGCCTGCGATTTTCTATCGACCGGAACGGCCGTAGCCACACCGACGTGTTCAGTCTCCATCCTGATGCTCTCCGTCATTGTCTTCTCCATGTTGTGGCTGCCATGGGAAAACATGGCAGGCGATTTGGCAAACGGAGTATAGGCAACTAAGATATGCCTTACAAATATGATATTAATATTCATGTATATTTATAAAGCATAGGCAAACAATATGGAAATTCGTCACCTTCGCTATTTCTCGGCCGTGGCCCATCACGGCAGTGTGGCCGAAGCCTCGCGCCGCCTGAACATCGCCCAGCCAGCATTGAGCCGGCAGATCATGGACCTGGAGGAGGAACTGAAGGCCTCGCTGTTTGTGCGCGGCGCCCGCGGCGTCACGCTCACGGCCGCCGGCCAGCAGTTCCACAAGGATGCCGAACGCCTGCTGCAGGAACTGGAAGAAGCAAAGGAGCGCGTCTCCCGCATCACCTCCGGCCAGTTGGGCTCGCTGCGCATCGGCATGACGCCCAACTACACCTGGCATCCGGCACTGCTCAAGCCCTTGCAGAAGTTTCGCCAGTCCAATCCCAGTGTCACCCTGCTGCTGGAACCATCGATGTCAGCCAGGCAGCTGGAGGACATCCAGACGGGTAAGCTGGAGGGTGGCTTTCTGGCCTGGCGCAGCGATGAAGATGCCCATCTGCAAGGCTTCACGATGTTTCGCAATCGCCTGCTGCTGGCCATTCCAGCCAGCAGCCCCATGGCCAAAAAACCGCCGGCGCGGCTCAAGGATTTGCGCGACGAGCCCTGCATCTGGTTCCCGCGTACACGCTCGCCGCGCTATTACGATTTCCTGATCCATCAATGCCTGATGGCCGGCTTTTCCCCCAAGCTGGTGCAGCTGGGCAGCGATGTCTCCACCATCCTTGGCCTGGTTGCGGCGGGCATGGGCTACTCCATCGTCTCGGATGCCTCTCGCTTCAACTGCCCGCGTGACGTGGTGCTGTTTGAGCACCCGGATCTGTCGTCTTCCTATGACGTCGAGTTCGTCTGGAGCGACGAGAGTCGCTCTCCAACGCTGGAAAATTTCATCAGCTTCCTACGGAAATACACGATGGAGTAGCGATGTCATGGTTCCGCATCCCGGCGATTTTTTGCCTGCGAGCCATACTTTCAAAGCATAGATATCTCGCATAACGGTATTTTTCGAATTAGGGCCGCATTGCTATATTCAAGCCAAGGGAGCGCTTCGTGAAGCGCTCGAGGTGCCGGAACGCCGACAGTCTCAGCCGCGGGTTCCGGTGTTGATATAGCTATTTCGATGAGTCCGTCATGTTCAATCCAGCCAAACTCCGCCTGCACACCAAACTTCGTATCGCGCTGCTGTCGACCTGGCTGGGCATCCTGCTGATCGGTGCCGCCAGTGCCTACATCACGCGAGCCGCGTTACTGGAGGAACGCAAGGCCGGCCTGGTCAACCTGGTTGATACGGCTTCGGCGGTACTCAGGCAATTTCATGCCCAGGCGATCGCCGGTCAGCTGGATGATGCACAAGCCCGGCGCCAGGCCTTGCAAGCCATGTCGAAGATGACATATGGCAGCAACGGCTATGTGACCCTCATCGACGACCGCCCGGTGGTGCTCACCCACCCCACCTTACCCAAGCTGATCGGACAGGACATGCACGACTACCTCGATGCCCGCGGACAGCCGCTGTACCGCAACATGGTCGCCGCCGGCAATCCGGGCGGAGGCGGTTTTGTCGAGTACATGGTGCGCTCACCCGACGGCCAGCAGCAGCTGCCCAAGATTACCTATGTCCAGGGATTTGCGCCCTGGCACTGGTATGTCAGCTCGGGCACCTTGCTCAACGACATCAACGAGGTAGTCTGGTCCCGCCTGCGCATCCTGCTGCTGGCCCTGCTGCTCATCGGCGGCGTGCTGACCTGGCTGCTCAATAGCATCTTCGGCCGCGTGCTGCGCAGCATGGGCGGCGAACCGGACTATGCCACGCATATCTCGCAGGAGATTTCTACCGGCAACCTTACCGTTTCGGTGCAGACCAGGCATGGCGGTAGCATGCTGAGCGCGATGGCCCAGATGCGCGAGTCGCTGATCAGGATCGTCTCTGCATCACAAGACTGCGCACGTGAAATGAGTGTAATGTCACGCGAGATCGTTGACGGCAATATGAATCTGTCGGCCCGCACCGAACGCCAGGCAGCGTCCTTGCAGCAGACCTCGGCAGCCATGCAGACCTTGACCCAGACAGTGCGTGAAACGGCCGAGAATGCCGCCCATGCCTCGAAATTTTCGACACAGGCAGCACACACCGCACAAGATGGCGGCGCCATCGTCGCCGCTGTCGTCAGCAATATGGATGGCATTGCCAGATCGGCGGCGCAAATCAACGGGTTCGTCGAACTGATCCAAGGCATCGCGGCGCAAACCAATATCCTCGCCATCAACGCCGCCATCGAAGCTGCTCGTGCCGGCACTCATGGACGCGGCTTTGCGGTAGTGGCCCAGGAAGTGCGCGCGCTGGCCGACCGTTCCGGCCATGCCGCGCAGCAGATAAAGCAACTGATCGACGCTTCCAAGGGAAATATCGCCACCGGTGTCTCGCTGGTCGATGATGCCGGCCGCATCATGAGCGCGGTGGTCGAATCCGTAACCCGGGTTTCGCAGCTGATCACCTCGATCGAACAAACTACCGATGAGCAGAAACGCAGCATCGAAGAAGTCAGCCTGGCTGTAGCAGACATCAACGACATGGCGCAGCAGAATGCCGCACTGGTGGAGGAAGCCGCCGCCAGCTCCGCCACCCTGGCCAGCCACTCGGGCGTGCTGATGTCCACCATGGCGCATTTCCGGGTAGCGGCCTGACTCGTGCTGAACTGCCGGTGTCCGGCAGCTGCCGGCATCGGCCAGAAGCAGCCATCAATAAAGATTTCGCTTTGACAAGCAGGCAGGCGTACCCTATCAAAACGAGGATAAGACATGCGCTTCATTCATACCACGATATTAGGATTTTTCTTCTGCACATCTTTGGCTCACCTTGCCGGCGCGTCCGAAGTCGACGTTGTTAACAGCCCGGTACCGGTGGTGCTACATGACCGTCTGAGCGTACAAACGGCAAGCGGCGCAGGCGATGTGCCAATACGTGTCTCACGTAATTGGAAACTTGAGCAGCCCGACATTACGAGAGCCGTTATCATCATTCATGGCTGGCCGCGTCGCGACATTGACGCAGACGAAGATCTGCAACAGCGTGCCGGCTCCTTGGCCACAGATACGCTCTTCGTCACGCCTCAATTCCTGACGGATGTTGATGTCGAGGCGCATCACCTCTCTCCGACGACATTGCGCTGGCGAGAACGCGACTGGCTGCAGGGCTACGACGCCAGATGGCCTACCCCAATCAGCGCGTTTTCAGTGATAGACCAGATTTTTACGCGGCTTGCGGACCGAAGGATTTTTCCTCATCTGAAAGATGTTGTGTTGGCGGGCCACTCTGCTGGAGGTCAGTTCGTGCAGCGCTATGCGGTGGTAGGTCATGCCTCGCAGGAGATCGTCGCTTCCCACATCCATGTCCGTTACGTCGTTGCCAATCCAGCTGCCTATCTGTACTTCGACGACAGGCGACCGCAGGCGGACGGCAGCTTTGCTGCTGTGAGCGCTCGTTGCCCCACTGCCGGAACATGGAACAATGGTCTCTCCGCCAGACTGCCTGCTTACGTGCGGCAACCAGTGGAGCCGGCCATGCTTGAAAAACACTATTTGCAGCGTGACGTCGTCTACTTGCTCGGCACCGCTGACAATGATCCCAACGCAGACGCTGTCGGTCAGTCCTGCACGTATAAAAGCCAGGGCGCAACACGCCTGGAACGCGGGCATGCATACTTCCGCTACGTGACGGCTGCAGCCGAAGCTGCTCATCTGCCACAACGGCATCGTTTGTTCGAAGTGCCAGGTGTGGCGCATCGCACATTCGCCATGTATCACTCGACGTGCGGCCTGGCAGCGGTGTTCGGCAAATCCGATTGTGAAGACGCGCTGCATTAAATGCCGAGAAGAATTCGAAAGACTGTCGCGCAACAGGCAATCGGATTGATTTTTCAATCAATCGTGATCAAGCTACAAGGAGGCACTTGAAACTTGGATTGCAGTTTGGTGCTATTAACGTCTCTTATCAGCCAGAAGCCGCTATCTGACGTAGCATCCGTCGGCGGCGCAAACTAGGAGCTGCAAATCCCGCGGTAGTGAGCACAATGCTCAAGTTGGCTAAGTGAAAATGAGCGTTCTTTGGTATATCGCTGTATGAAAATCAGGGGTGGCCGCTTGTCTATTTCGCTGCGGTGATGCCCCCGGCCTGGCCCGGGTAGACGACAAGCTCAATTGCGCATGGATAGATAGCATCGCGACCTCCTGAGGAGGTATAAATCGTCCTCGTCGGGGCGGGTGATGTCATCACGAGTCTTTGTTCTTAGGAGGTGATGGAAATCGTTCTTTGCTATTGCAAGTCAGGGGAAATGAAAGATGTTCTTTTTGATGTTGGGACTGGCTTTGCAATCGATTTAACCGCCCTAGAAAAAAAGGCCTCCCTTAAAAAGGGAAGCCTTTTAATTCCGGCCAACAACAGTCAAAACACAAATTTTTCCATCACTCCACAGTGACCGATTTTGCCAGGTTACGAGGCTTATCGACATCTGTACCACGTGCCAATGCCGTGTGATACGCCAGCAATTGCAACGGCACGACATGCAGGATTGGTGACAGCAATCCGTAGTGTTCCGGCAAACGAATGACGTGCAGGCCTTCGCTGGAGACGATGCTGGAGCCGGCATCGGCGAAGACATATAACTGGCCGCCGCGTGCGCGGACTTCCTGCATGTTGGATTTCAGTTTCTCGATTAGTGCGTCGTTCGGTGCAATCGTGACGACGGGCATTTCTTCTGTGACGAGTGCCAGAGGGCCGTGCTTGAGTTCGCCGGCGGCGTAGGCTTCGGCATGGATGTAGGTGATCTCTTTCAGCTTCAACGCGCCTTCGAGTGCAATCGGGTAATGCAGGCCGCGTCCGAGGAAGAGGGCGTTTTCTTTGCGTGCAAATGCTTCGGCCCAGGCTGCGATGCTGGGTTCCAATGCGAGCACGCTTTGCAATGCCGCCGGAAGATGGCGCATTGCTTTCAGATGCGCCGCTTCTTGCTCGTCGCTGAGCAGACCTCGGGTTTGCGCCAGCGCCAGTGTCAGCAGGAACAACGCCGCTAACTGTGTGGTGAATGCCTTGGTGGAGGCGACGCCGACTTCAACCCCGGCGCGTGTGATGTAGGCCAGTTGTGACTCTCGCACCATGGCGCTGGTGGCGACGTTACAAATCGTGAGTGTGTTGGTCATGCCTTGCGCGCGCGCATGTTTGAGCGCGGCGAGCGTGTCGGCGGTTTCGCCGCTTTGCGAGATCGTGACCACGAGTGATTTCGGATTGGGGACGCTGTCGCGGTAGCGATATTCGCTGGCGATTTCTACGTTAACCGGAATTTTGGCGATCGATTCGATCCAGTATTTGGCGGTGAGGCCGGAGTAATAGCTGGTGCCGCAGGCGAGGATGAGTACCGAATCGATGTGCTTGAAAACTTTGTGCGCGCTGTCTCCGAACAATTCCGGCATGATGCTCTCAACGCCTTCCAGTGTGTCGGCAATGGCGCGCGGCTGTTCGAAAATTTCCTTTTGCATGAAGTGCTGGTAGGGGCCGAGCTCTACCGCGCTGGTGAAGGCGTGTACGGTTTTGACTTCGCGTTCGGCCGGTTTGCCGTTGACGTCGACGATCCAATAGCGCTGCAGTTGCAGGTCGACGACGTCGCCTTCTTCGAGGTAGACGATCTGGTCGGTGGTGCCGGCCAACGCCATGGCGTCGGAGGCGACGAAATTTTGTCCGTCGCCGACGCCGAGGATCAGCGGGGAGCCTTGGCGGGCAGCGACGACGCGGTGCGGTTCGTCGACGCAGAAGACGGCGATGGCGTAGGCGCCTGTCAGGCGACGCACGGCTTGTTGCACGGTTTCGAACAGGTCGCCGGTGTACATGTGATCGACCAGGTGGGCGATGACTTCGGTATCGGTCTGGCTTTCAAAGACGTAACCCACGCTTTGCAGTTCTGTGCGCAGTTCTTCGTAATTTTCAATGATGCCGTTGTGAACCAGTGCAATGCGGTCGCGTGAAAAATGGGGATGCGCGTTGTGGGTGGCAGGTGCACCGTGTGTCGCCCAGCGGGTGTGGGCGATACCGGTAAAACCGGCGAGGTGGGTTTCGGCGACTTGCTTTTGCAATTCGGCAACGCGGGAGGTGCTGCGCGAACGTTGCAGTTTGCCGTCCATGTGTACGGCCACGCCGCAGGAGTCATAGCCGCGGTATTCGAGGCGCTTCAATCCTTCCAGCAAAATTGGAGTGACATCCTTTTGCGCCACGGCGCCGACGATTCCGCACATATGCTGCCTTTCATAATTGAGTGAGTGGGCTCATCTTAGGGCAGGCGATATGAAATAAGATTTCTAAATTTATAGATATTTGGATTATTATTCCATGATATATGTTTATTGAAATAATATTTCAAATATTGAGTATAAATGGAAAAAATAGAGATGGATGATTTGGATAGGCGTATCTTGAATGCTCTGCAGGACGATGCCTCGCAAACCAATCATCAATTGGCAGAGCGGGTACACGCTTCAGCGCCGACTTGCCTGCGCCGGGTCAAGCGTCTGGTGGATGCGGGTGTCATTGCGCGTCAGGTCGCCTTGCTGGCGCCTGAGAAGCTCGGATCGGCGTTGACCGCCATTGTTGAGATCACGCTGGATCAGCAGGGTGATGAGCGTCAGGTGGAGTTTGAGGAGTTGGTGGAAGGCGAGGCGGCGGTGTTGCAGTGCTATCGCGTCTCGCCGGGACCGGATTTCGTGTTGATGGTGCAGGTAGCCGATATGCCTGCTTATCACGCGCTGGCACATCGTCTGTTTGCTACGCACAAGAATGTGCGCAACGTGCGTAGCTATTTTTCCATTCACCGCAGCAAGTTCGAAACGCGGATCGCCGTCTGAGGCGACTGTCGTGATTGCCGCGGCTTCCGCGCTTTATTTCTTGATCTTGACCGGACGCGTCCAGCCGGGCAGCGACATCTGTTTGGCGCGTGACAGCGTCAGCTGATCTGCCGGCGCATCCTTGGTCAGCGTTGTGCCTGCGCCGATGGTGGCGCCTTTGCCGATACGCACCGGGGCGATCAGTTGGCTATCGCTGCCAACGAAGACGTCATCTTCGATGATGGTCTCGAATTTGTTGACGCCGTCGTAATTGCAGGTAATGACGCCCGCGCCAACGTTGACGCCGGATCCGATGGTGGCGTCGCCGATATAGGCCAGATGATTGGCTTTGCTGCGGGCGGCGATCTTGCTCTTTTTAACCTCGACAAAGTTGCCGATATGGACGTCTTCACCCAGCTCGGTGCCGGGGCGCAGGCGCGCATACGGGCCGACTTGCGCGGTCGCACCGACGATGGCGTCGTCAATGTGTGAAAACGGTTTGATCTGCGCCCCTTTGCCGATGCGCGCATTCTTGATGATGCAATTGGCGCCGATGGTGGCACCGTCTGCGATGTCGACTTTGCCTTCGAAGATGCAATTGACGTCAATGCTCACATCGCGGCCACAGGTCAGTACGCCGCGTACATCAAGGCGTGCAGGGTCGAGCAGCGTGACGCCCTGTTCCAGCAGGGTGTTGGCGATGCGGCGTTGATAGGCGCGCTCCAGTTCCGCCAGTTGTACCTTGCTGTTGACGCCCAATGTCTCGGTGATGTCCGCAGGCTGGGCCGACACGACTTCGACACCGTCGGCGACTGCTGCTGCAATGACGTCGGTCAGGTAGTACTCGCCTTGCGCATTGTCGTTGGATAGTGCTGACAGCCAGCCGCGCAGCTTGGCGGTCGGCGCGGCGATGATGCCTGTATTGACCTCTTGAATGGCACGTTCGGCCTCGTTGGCATCCTTTTGCTCGACTATGCGAGTGATTTTGCCATGTTCGCGCACAATGCGGCCATACCCGGTCGGGTCGGCCACGGTGACCGTCAGTACGGCCAGCTTGTCGTTCCCCGCCACTGCCAGCAGGCGTTGCAGCGTTGCCGGTGTCGTCAGCGGAACATCGCCGTACAGCACCAGCGTGGACGCATTGTCATCAATAAAAGGCAAGGCCTGCGCGACCGCATGGCCGGTGCCGAGCTGCGGCTCTTGCAGGGCGAATGACAGCGTTGCATCGGCAAAGCTGGAGGGAACGGCGTCGCCGCCATGGCCGTAGACCACGCATAATTTAGACGGCGCCAGGGTCTTGGCGGTATCAACGACATGACCAAGCAGCGGTTTGCCGGCGAGAGGGTGAAGGACTTTCGGTAGCGCAGACTGCATGCGCTTACCCATGCCGGCGGCGAGGATGACGACGTTCATACGTTCAGGAATGATGGCGGAAAAGAAGGTGAAAGTGTAGCACGCGGCTACAGAGCAGATCGGATGGAACACCTTGCCCCTATGCAGAATAGAGGCTTGGTTCTGCGCGTACTTGGCGCTTTGCGCGACCCGATCGCAGGCATGTCGCCGAGACTGTATCTGAGCAATTAGTAAGGCGGGTGTTGATGCGTTCCCGGGTGGGGTTCTAAGACAAGTTGGTCGGCGACATCCCTGTCTTTAACCGCGTATCTCGCTGGCGTTGGCATCACGCTGCGGATGGGTGCTGTTATTCCGGCTCCGTCTTGACGTGGGTCAGATACCATGTCAGAGCCAGCTTAAGCCCTTCGCGAATGCGGTGAGTTGGCTCATAGCCCAGCATGGCCCTGGCTTTTGTGATGTCGGCCTGGGAATTTCGTATATCTCCGGCGCGAAATGCCTTGTATTGAGGCTGGTGGTCGTGCAGGCGCGGGAATTTTTCCACCAGTAGTGATCTGATGATTTCATGCAGCTGATTCAGGCTGGTGCGATCATTGAGCGCCACATTATAGATCTGGTTGGCAGCGCTCTTGTCTGCATTCGCCGCTAACAGATTTGCCTGTACGACGTTGTCGATAAAGCAGAAATCCCGGGTGGTTTCGCCGTCGCCATTGATCACTAACGGTGTATCCTGGATCATGGCAGCAAACCATTGCGGGATCACGGCTGCATAGGCACCCTTGGGATCTTGACGTGGTCCGAATACATTGAAATAGCGTAGCCCGATGGTTTCCATGCCATAAGTGCGGCCGAACACGTCAGCATACAGTTCATTGACATATTTAGTCACGGCATAAGGGGAAAGTGGAGCGCCAATCACGGACTCTACTTTGGGTAAGGCAGGGTGATCGCCATAGGTGGAGCTCGATGCAGCGTAGACGAAGCGTTTGACGGCAGCGTCACGCGCGGCGACCAGCATGTTTAAAAATCCCGTAATGTTGTTCTCGTTGGTCAACACTGGATTTTCGATCGAACGCGACACAGAACCTAGTGCGGCGTGATGTAGTACGTAATCGACTCCTATGCAGGCAGCTTTGCAATCCTCGGGCTTGCGGATGTCACCTTCAATAAATCGAAAATTGCGCCATGCGGCAGGACCGACAGCTTCCTGTACTAGCGTCAGATTATGTCGATGACCGGTTGAGAAATTATCCAGCCCGACGACTTTCTGGCCAAGATTGAGCAGAGTTTCCAATAGATTGGAGCCGATGAAGCCTGCTGTCCCGGTAATCAACCAGCAAGATTGATGGTCTGCCAGATGTTGTTTGATTTCCTGATACGTTTTCATTTTTTTACTTGAAGGATCACAGGCGCCATACGGTATAACCTGCTTGTTGCAGCGCCACTTGGTCGAAGTTCGATTTCACGTCAATGAAACAGCCTTTGTTTTTTAGTTTGGACAGGAGTTCGGGCAAGGGTTTCGCCAGAAGCTCCTTATGCGACACCGCTGCGATAATCGCATCGGCTTGCGGCAGAGCATCCCAGGATTTGAGGCTGATACCATATTCGTGCTTGGCATCGGCGGGAGAGGCGACAGGATCGTAGACATGCACTTCGACGCCATACGATTCCAGTTCGGTAAGAATATCAACCACCTTCGAGTTTCGCAGATCCGGGCAATTTTCTTTGAACGTCAGACCCAGCACATTGACTTTCGCCCCCTTAATTGCAAAGCCGGCCGCGATCATTGATTTCACGGTTTTTTCTGCAACGAATTTTGCCATGCCATCATTAATACGGCGGCCTGCCAGAATGACTTGTGGATGATAGCCAATCATGTCGGCTTTGTGTGTCAGATAGTAAGGGTCGACGCCGATGCAATGGCCGCCGACCAGACCTGGCCGGAATGGCAGGAAATTCCATTTTGTACCGGCAGCTCGCAATACCTCCATTGTGTCGATGCCAAGCTTGTCGAAAATCAGCGCTAATTCATTCATCAGCGCGATATTCACATCGCGTTGAATGTTTTCGATGACCTTGGCGGCTTCGGCAACTTTGATACTGGATGCACGATAGATGCCGGCTGTGACGATTGATTCGTAGAGTGCTGCAATTTTGTCCAGTGTCTCCTGATCGTCCCCCGACACGACTTTGAGGATGGTGGTCAGCGTATGTTCTTTATCGCCAGGATTAATGCGCTCTGGCGAAAAGCCGACATGAAAATCCACCTTCCACTGCATTCCTGAGTACTTTTCCAGCACAGGGATACAAATTTCCTCGGTTGCTCCCGGGTACACTGTCGATTCGTAGATCACGATCGTGCCAGGTTTCATGTGTTTGCCGACTGTTTCACTCGCGCGCAGCAAGGCGCTAAAATCAGGATTGTGGGCGCTATCGACAGGTGTTGGTACCGCGACGACGATATAGTCCGCCGCTGACAGGGTGGTAGGGTCGGTGCTAACCGTCAACTGCGTGGCCGATTGCATCGTTTCAGTGGACAATTCGCCGGTCGGGTCGATATAGCGACGATAGCTTTCAATTTTGGCAGTTGAAAGGTCAAACCCTACGGTTTGACGTATTCTGCCGAACTCCACGGCAACCGGGAGCCCAACATAGCCCAGACCAACCACTGCAACAATGCTCATAGCTCATCCGATCAATTAATTAGTTGTGCAAGATTAAATAATCTTTGCCCAAGCATAAATCCATCATGTCTGAAAATATGGAAAAAACAGATGCTATTTGATGGGGTTAATCGCTGTATTGGCTCTTATAAGCTCAGCGTAGCATAAGCTCGGATCATGCTGGTTTGCCTGTGGAATTGCAAAACGACTCCGAATGAGTATTCGTTGTAACTGCCAAATTAAAACGCTGGAGGTGTTTTGACCTCGTATTCGAGGTTTAACACCGATTTTTTCGCTGTAAGATTGCCCGTCCACGCGAATAATCCCTTGTGTTGAAAACGGATGGGAAATAAAGCAACTAGGGCTATTGAAGCCACGTTGAGGCTCGGTCGTGCGATTTGCCTGACGCGGAATGCGTCATCGAAAATACTGATATGCGAGAAGGATATGGATTTTAACGAACGGGTTTCATCCCTGCTGCAAACACCTGCGACGCCGCTGACTTGGGACAGCATTCTGAAAGAATGCACGCGCCTCGAACAGAGTTATATTCATATCCGCTCCGAATTCCAGTGGGCGCTCGAATACAAGCGTTTCCAGGTGGAATCTGCGCGCGGCAACCGGTCTGCGGCTCTAATCGCATTGAAAGCCGCAATTGCGACCGCCCCCGGAAATGACGATGTTCTGAATGACTACAAGAATTACATCGGCCAAGGGGCAAATGTCGACAATATTGTCCTGATCGTCAGTTCCAAGAAGAATGAGGCGAAAGCGGTTGATCTGGCGCGCTCGTTCGACCGAAATAATATTCAGTATCTGATCGTAAGCGGGTTGGATACAGCCCCCATTCAGCAAGTTCGCGCACTGCAGGTCGACGCACCCGACAGCTATGAAGGCCGAAGCAGAAAAGTGGCGGCAGCATTGACCTGGATCTATGAAAACCTGGGCACCCGGGTCAATGTGCTGAAAGTTGAGGACAGTATGTCCTTGGTCAACGGCAGGAAATTGCTGGAGAACATGAAGGGTCTAGGCGCCAAAGCTGCTTATGTGGGTGTGCCCGTCTCGCCTGCTGAATTCGATCGCTGCGCGCATTGGGGGCAGTGTCAGGATCCAAAGCTTAATCGTAGTGTGTATGGCCGCCCCATATTGCGACCGTGGGCCGTCGGAGAGGCTTACTACCTGAGTGCTGCCGCCGTGGAAAAAATCGTCTTCTCGTTGATGCGCTTTCCAGGACAGTTCGACGGCGAATTTTATGAAGACAAATTGATCGGCGACGTATTGGTATTCGAAGGCGTCGATTTGACGCCGATCAAGGAGTTTGCAGACTTTGGTCTGAGCGACAAACCTTCCTTGGCGGCGCCCAATCAACTGACCGTTGCATCGGGCAAGAAGGAGGCTGCTGCGAGTAATTCGCTGGCTTCGTTGGCGAGCCGACCGGTTTCCGCCAAGCCAAACCCGTTAATCGCTGCATCGAGCAAGAAGGCTGCTGCGGCTGGTAATCCGCTGGCGGCCTTGTCGAGCCAACCAGTTCTCATCAAACCAAATCCCTTGACCGCCGCGTCAAGCAAGTCGGGACTCGCCGCCGACCATCCGTTAGCTGGTTTGTCCAGCCCGGGCTGGACATTGATCACACCCAGATAAGTTGCGCTGTCATTTGAAAATATTGCGCAATTCTTCTGATCATCATTTCATTGCCGCTGAAAGAGGTTTCTTGTGACACAAAAAAACGTGCAGCTCTTCGTGCCGTCGTTTGATGTTGATGCCTGTCTCGCAGAAATTCGTATTTGTCTCGAAAAGGGATGGACCGGTATCGGCTTCAAGACGGTTGAATTCGAACAGAAGTTTTCCGATTTTATTAGTCAGCCTTACTGTCACTTTCTGAATTCGAATACCAATGGCATTCATCTGCTGCTGGAATTATTAAAGAAAACCAGAAACTGGCGGGATGGCGACGAGGTAATTTCTACAGCGATGACGTTTGTGTCGACGAATCATTCGATCTTGCACGCTGGATTGGAGCCGGTATTCGCTGACGTCGACGAGTCCCTATGCGTTACCGCAGCCGAAGTGGAGAAAAAAATTACTGCCAGGACCCGCGCTGTGATTTTTGTGGCGATCGGTGGCAATGTCGGCGAAATGATCAAAATTGCAGCGTTGTGCAAGGTGCGCGGAATATCGCTTATTCTGGATGCCGCACACAGCGCCGGATCGCGTCTGAACGGCAAGGATTTGTCGGCTTATGCGGACTACTCGGTCTTTTCGTTCCAGGCGGTCAAGAATTTGCCGACTGCCGACTCAGGTCTGATCACCGTGCAAACCGAGGCCGAAAATCAGCTGGTGCGACAACTGAGTTGGTGCGGCATCAACAAGGATACCTACTCGCGCTCGCAGGATGGGTATAAATGGCTCTATTCGGTGGACGACGTCGGCTACAAATACAATGGCAATTCGATCATGGCGGCGATCGCGATTGTGCAGCTGCAATCGCTGGATGCGGGTAACGCCCGCCGCCGCGAGTTGGCGGCCATGTATGCCGACAAGTTGGCCGGCGTCGGCAGTCTGCGTTTCATCGCGCATGCCAACGGCGAGGAAAGCAGTCGTCATCTGATCCAGTTTATCCTCGAAGAACGCAACGAGTTAATCGAGTATCTGGACAAGAATGGCGTCGGAACCGGCGTGCATTACCGCTCCAATACGAGCTATCCGATGTATGCAAAAAACCAGACGCCGAATGCTGATCGGCTCAGTGACAAGATCATTTCTCTGCCTTGCCATCTGAAAATGGAAGACGGCGACGTGGACTATGTTGTTGAACGCATCAAATCCTTCTATCAACACTGATCACAACCACTAAAGTACGCCATGGCTGTTTTCAATACTGCATCGGGCCGACCCAATATCGCGTTGGTTCCGGCTGCGACCATCAACTCGGCCAGCTCGCGTCTGCGGTGTTTCGGCCTGGGCCGCGAATTAGCCGGCATGGGCTATCGTGTGACGGTCGGCATTGACCCTGATAATCCGCCGCATGTATTGTTGGTGCAAAAAATCATCAATGCTGATGCGCTTCTGATGGCGCAATGGGTGCATGGTAACGGCGGCGTGGTGGTCTACGACATCGACGATTATGGCCCGGAAGCGCTTGGCAGTCTGAAGGCCGATGAAGCGACCTTCAGTCAGTTCATGCAATTGGTGTCCATCGTGATAGTGGATACAGAAACCCGGCACGGCGTGTTTCTCAAGGAGCCAGGTTTTACCCATATTCAGGAGCATTGGGTCATTCCCGATCCCATTGATTATATTGAATCCAGCAACCGCGAAACGCCCAAGGCAGCCCGGCAGCCCGGCGAGAAGCTGCGCGCGTGCTGGTTTGGCAACGCGCCCAATATCGTGCCAGCGATTCCTTACCTTCAGGAGATCGCGGCGTCGGAAGAGGTTCGCGACGTGAGCGTCATGCTGAATGCCGACTATGTTGACTATTTTCACCAGAACTTTCCGCAATTCAATACAAGCGCGTGGAAGCTCGAAACCTTTCCGTCACTGTTCAGCGCAACCGATTTCTGCGTATTGATTCATGCCACCACGTTCGAAGGTGTGCAAAAGAGCAATAACAAGATGCTCGCCGCGCTAGCGTTGGGCGTGGTGCCATTTGTCAGTCGCACGCCGGCCTACGAGGCGACTGCCTTGCAGATGGGGATTCCGGAACTGATCGTCGATAGTCCGAAGGATGTGCTGGACCGCATCAAGCCGGGCATATTCGACGGTATCGTGAAAAAAATGTACTCCACACATTGCAGCCGCGAGTTAGAGCAATATTTTCCTGTCGTATCCGCGCGAATGTTTTCGGAGAAAATCCAAGTATATCTGGAACAACGCGGATAGTCGCCGCCGACTGTTGTCTTTTCCTCCTCGATGCCCCAAATACCTACTCCCGCCATGCCAAAAAAAATCCTCATTGTCTGCAGTCACTTCTGGCCGTCCATGGGGGGGGTCGAATCGCGGATGGGCCAGTTTAGTACCTCACTTGTCAATTCAGGTTACGCGGTCACGGTGTTGACCCAGCATATTCCTCATCGCAGCTCCAACGACTTTCACGGCGTGCTGATCAATGGCGTCGACGTCAATCAGTTTCCTGCCGCCATTCGCGACGCCGTAGCCTCTGGCGAATTCGATACCTGCATTCTGGTACAGGATCCGCTGGGTGTGATTATCTGGAGCATCGAAGACATGACACCGCCATCGAATACGCGAGTGTTGATTCAACCGATCATCAACGAAGATGGCTATTCGCGCTGGAAGGATCGTCCGGAATTTCGCAGTCGTTTAAAAACCATTCTAAAAGCGGCTGACGCCACGTTGGTCATGACGAAGAGCGGGCCAGATACCCGCTTTATGCGCAGCGAAGGCATCGACTATACCTATCTGCCGAATGCCACGACGCAGGTCGAGCCTGCAGGTGATTTCAGGGCCCAGTACGGTATTCCGCGGGAAAAATTCCTAGTGCTGCATGTCGCCAATCTTTACTGGGTCAAAAATCATATCGGCTTGATCGATGCCTTACCCGATATACCTGTCGACTGGCAACTGGTCATGGTCGGCAATGTCAGCGGAGAAAACGATTGCGGTAATGCGGTTATGGCCAAATTGGCCGGCCGTCCCGAAATCCGATTCATACCGGGCCTGTCACGCGAATGGGTGGCGGCTGCCATGCAGGGTGCCGATGTGGTCGTGCTGGCCTCCAAGGGGGAGGGCTCGCCGATTACCATTCTTGAGGCGATGTCGCATGGCAAACCCTGGCTCGCGACACCGGAATGCGGCGCCGCCAACGATCATGTCGGCGGCGTCATTTGCGAACTGAAAGATTTCAAGGCACATCTGCAAGTGCTGGCTGACGATCCGGCTTTGTGCCACTCCCTAGGGGAAATAAGCTACGGTCACTGGAAGCAATGTTATTCGTGGCCGGTGGCAATAGCTGGCTGGATCGATTTGATCGAGCATGGCCGCTCGTCACACTCGTTCGAACCGGATCAAGCCTTGCGCGATAGGATGGATGATGCGCGTCGCAAAATTGCAGCGGCACTCGTGAAGGATGCCAGCTCTACCGGCCGCAGATCCATCGAATCGCAGACTATCGCGCCGGTCGTCGGAGCTGGAGAGAAGCAACTTGAGCGAAATACGAAGCCATTATTTTCTATCATTGTCACGACGCATTGCCGGCCTGCGTTGTTGGCGCGCGCACTTTTGTCGCTATTAACACAAACTTTTACAGATTTCGAAATCGTGCTCGTGAGCGACGAAGGTAGCTTCGAAACTAAAACCGTGGCGAACAGCTATTTGCGGCAAGAGGATATCTTTCTCGTCTTGCCGAACGCAAAGGGCCCGTCGGAAACGCGCAATGCTGGCATCTATCACGCGAAGGGGCAGTTTGTCATGTTTCTGGACGACGATGACACCTATCATCCCGAATATCTGCAGGTGCTTGTTGCGAACGAAGGTTTCAAGATTGATGCAGTCAATTACGTCAACTATACGTTGCTCACCGAGACCCGCGAAGGCGGATCGGCAGAGACAGTCTCCGCCGAGGACATCGAGGTCGGCGGCAAGGATATACGGAGTTTGTTGATCGATAATTTCATTCCTGGGAATGCATTCGTTTTCGCGACTGCGATGGCCAAATCGGTTCTGTTTGATCCACAGTTGAACAGTCATGAAAGTTGGGACTATATGATCGCGCTGCTGTTCAAATATGAATTCAATTTCATTGACACGTATGGCCCCATCGTCCACGAGAGCTTGCGTGAAAGCCGGAACAACGACGCCAAGAAGAGTGGGGCGACTGCACTCGACTATTTATCGATTTATCGCAAATGGCGGCATGCTGATCAAGAGGTCATGGCGGCGCGACAAGCGATGCTGCAATCGCAGGGCCTGGATATTCCGTCTGGGCTACTGTGATTTGAGTTGAAAATGTGAAGTTCGTATTTGAAATCGTTGGGCGTTTTTAAACTGATTTGGGGGTAGTGCGTGATTAAATTGAATCTTGGATCGGGCGGCGCGCCGCTACAAGGGTATGTCAACGTCGATGTCGCTCCCGAGCGCATTGGGGTTACTCCCGACATCATTTGTGACATCACAAATCTCTCAGTATTTGAAGATAATTTCGCTGATGAGATTTTGTCCGTGCACGTAATCGAACATTTCTGGCGTTGGGATGTGGTCGACATCCTGAAGGAGTGGGTGCGCGTACTGAAGCCGGGCGGACGCCTGATTCTGGAATGTCCGAATCTGATATCGGCCTGCGAAGCAGTGCTAGCCAATCCGGACGTCGCTTCGGGGCCGGGGCCTGAGGGGCAGCGTTCGATGTGGTGTCTTTACGGCGACCCAGTTCACAAGGATCCGTTGATGTGCCACCGTTGGCTGTATACACCTTTATCACTGGGCCAGGTCATGCTGGAAGCCGGTCTGATCGATCTGAAGCGTGAGCCGGCGCAATACAAGATGAAAGAACCTAGAGATATGCGTATTACCGGAGTCAAACCATAGCGTCTCGGTAGACGCAACCTTAAGGAGCTTGCAAATATGCATGACAGCGCCAGACGTGCTATAGCGCGGTTTTATAATGACCCTCAATACAAAGCCTATGTCGACAGCTGCCAAGTCGCGGATATGGGATCTTTGAACATCAATGGCGCGACGCGCGATATCGTGCCACATTGCGTTGGGTTCGATATTGTGGAGGGACCAGGGGTGGACGTCGTTCTAAAGCCCGGGATCATTCCACCGGAACATCAGAAAAAATATGGGATGGTCTTTAGCATAAACTCGTTTGTATTTTGTCCTTATCCTGACGTTTACAAAAAGCAGATTACCGACTTGCTGGCCAATGATGGGCTGCTGTTCCTGACTGCTTGCTCAGAAAAATGCACGCAAAAACACTCGACTTCGAATAATGAATACGACTATGAAGACACTTTCCGTGTGACATCGAAAGAGCTTGAAGAATTTTTCAGTGTTGAATTCGACATTCTCGAGCTCAACGAGCTCCGTTATGAGCATTCTGATAGTGTGTTGATCGGTAGGCTCAAGCGCCGAGTCTGATGACTGTATTGGAAGAGGCGGGCAGGTGGGGCACCAGTGAAGCTTGGCGTGTTCTGTCCACCTTTAACGGTAACGGTTTCCAGCTGAAACAGATGCGGCTGCTCCGCATAAGTAACGACGCCATCCCAGAGGGCACTCATTCGCACCATCTTTTTCATAGGGTCGCCTTCCGAAATGGATGACGCGGTACGCCGTTGCCTCAGTATGGCTTTGGCGGCATCGATCTGCTTACAATCGAAAATGCAGTATCGATCGGTTCATAGCCGTGTTGTTGGCGGTGGGGGCGTTGCAAATCGGTAGTCGCGATACAGGCAATTCTTCTGAAAAAATCACCTGATGCAATGAGATGGCCGAGATAGATGCTGCAAGTCTTGGTCGGCATGAGCTTGTTCAGCTTGGGATGAAGCTCACAATAATTCTTGCGGTAGATCCAGGCCGAAGCTCTTGAGCATCTCTTTTCGTTTGGCTTTTACTTCCGGATCGTCGATCGGCCATTTTCGGTAAATCGACAGATAATCCAGAGTCCGGGAGCCGCTCGATGTGTTGTTCCGGCTCGGGCCTTCATTGTTGTGCACAACAGGGCCGGCAATGTTCAGGAAGTTGAATTCATACTGCAGCACCAGGGAGAGTAGGTAATCCCAATCCTCGTGGCTATTCAGATTGACATCGAACCGGTGATGCTTGGCTATGGACGATGACATCACTATCGCGTTGTTCGGAATGAAATTGGAGACCAATAAGGAGCCGATTTCCGTTGTGCCTGTGTTGACTTCCGTCGATGACAGAAGCTCGACGCCTTCTGGATGCTGGCGTTCACGAACCTTCGTGTAATTTGTATAATTGATGGCATTGCCGACGAACACATTGCTGTCGGCTATATTTTGCAAAAAGTCGCTCTGGTAGCTATCGTCGTCGTCTAGGAAGAGGATATAACGTCCCGTCGCGTGATGAACTCCGGCATTGCGAGTTTCAGCGGGGCCTTTGGTATGCGGGAGTACGAGGAAAATATCGCTTTCCCGCAAGTTTCTGGCCGCGGCCTCCTTGGTTTCGATTCCACCTTCGTCGGTTGCGAGAACGATTTCAAAGTCGGTGAATGTTTGCGTCAATAATGAGTTCAGCGCACGCTCCAGAATCTGGGGTCTGCGATGAGTTGTCACCACGATAGAAAACAACGGGGGCATTTTCATGTCAATCCTTTACCGTTGCTGATGGCAAAAATACGCAACGTCTACCAATTTTTATCGAGTTGAGAGGCGCATCCCGCATGTCCTGAAAAACGCCCCACTTTTTCGACGCATATAAGCAGTATCTTAATTCGGGGAAAGATATGGTAAAGCGGCAATAACAGATTGAATCTGCTATTTATTCTTCTTTTGGGATATAAAGCTGAAAATTGGCTTAGGTTTCTTCCGGAACACGTCGTCGGCAAGCAGTAACGTCTCGCCGTCGCAACCGAGGCTCCATGCGCGAATTGTCATATTTTTTAATCTGCGAAAAATACGGCAAACTCAAAAAATATTATTTATTGGTCTGTACGCTGGACGTATCGTGTTCGTTTTTTGTAATCACCAGAGGTGGAAAGCACGCGAATGAATTTGTTGAAGAATAAAATCTATTCATCGCTATATCGATGCCGTTATTCGGAAGCTCTCTATTCAGCCCGGGGAAATACAAAAGAAAATGTTGTAACGGAAAACATCCTTTGATGAATTTCTCTGCCCCTTTGGGGCTGATGCTATAAGCCGGAGTGCCAAAACATTTATCAAGGGGCAACAGGTTCGGTCGCTGAGTTGCTATCTGAAATTCGTATGTCCTATTTCTTAGTTGATTTTGATCAAAAAAGATGACGGCAGGAGATACCTCGGGCATGGAATTCAAAGACAGGATTGAATCAAAATTCCAGCCCCACATTACAATGTCCCAATCATCCGGAAGATTACTCAACAGCTGTTGCTGCATTGACTGAAAATCGTGTCGGAATATTGCATCATCTTCCGCGACCGTCATGATTTCATTGTTATCTATCGCATCAAACCAGATCGCCAAATGGGAAAGTGCGCATCCATAAGCTCCCTTGGTATAGTTCAGATTGCTTGCAAAGAGACTCGGATCGTTCAATACCTCCGCCGCTATTGAGGTTCCTCTGACGGCATTGATAAACTCGTAATCAAGATGACTATTTTTTTCCAGAAAACTCGCTCTTCGAGCAAGTGCGTCATCTAAACTGATAACACGAACGGGGACCATTGTTAAAGTTACCCTTCTCAATATTCAAAATTGTTTTGATGAAGAATCTGGCGGATCAGCAAAAGCCATTCCTGTTGACGGCATGGATTCCTTGCGTCAAAAAAGTGTATCAATGAAATCAAGATAGACAAGCTCGGAGGATCCTGTTTTTTTGACTTCATTTGATTGATTTAAAGACATCTTTGAGAATGACAATGATTTCTGCGCGAGGGCGGCAACTTTGCCTCTCTCTCCGCACTCGACGAGACTGAGTTACTGGGTCGTCTTCCCAATCAGTAAGTCAGCTATTGCGCGAGGGCTGCGCCACTAAAAATCTTAGCCAATGGCATTAAGAAAAATATGCGCATTATTCTGAGGGCTATATGTCATTTGAAGATCATTCGAGATGGCTGCAATATCGAACGTGTTATGGTCTCTTTCAGCATCCACGTTACGCAATAACTCTACCAGATCGTGACCATTGGCAAACATAAGAGATTCCAGATTGTAGTGGCGCATGATCTCCTCATAATGTTTGGTTTTGGACACCAGAGGAACCATGCCTCGTACCAAACTGGTAATCAATTTGTTGGGAGATTTGGCATATGAATTGATATGCCCGTCAAACACAAAGTGGCTCAACAATGTATGGCTATAGTTCCGGGTCACTTCATAAAAAGTGTTTTCGTGAAATGGAATGTGTGGAATGCCTTCCGTAACATTGGATGAGGTGATAAAACCGAATTGGCTCCTGGGTATTCTGCTGCGATCCACTGCCTTATTGAAAATGTACTTGAATGCCTTGTCGAATGACTCCGGATATCCAAACCAGCATATCTGGTTTGTTCTTTGCACTGGTAATTCACTTGTTCCTTGAGGCAATGCGATAGAGTCAACGGACTCTGGTACGACAATCACATCAACCCAGACTGCGGATTGCAATATTTCCTTGTGCAGTAAAGTCGGCATCACGAACAGGTCGGCAATTTCGGCGATGGCGACATATCGATCCAGATTGTAGATATCTGAGCCAAGGCAAATGATCTTGCAGCCCATTTGCCGTTTTATTTCCTGTGCGTTTAACAGCGCGTCGGTGTCGTCGTAACTAACAAGCAAATATTTCGGTTGCTCAATAGTGATGGCCGCACCCGGTGCGTAGATTAATTTTTCTGCGGACTGGTTTAAATCCTTCAGCCCAGAGACCAATGGATCTGATTGGACGCGGGCAAGCGCATTTCCGCTGCCATAGGACCTGATGAGTAAAAAATCATTTTGCATATTCAATGGATGGTTAGAATTTGTAATTTTCTGCTTGCTTGAACTTCGGTAATTCTGCAAGGCATTGATCGACAGTGTCGTGCCATAGTGGCAAAGTGATGTTGAATGTTTGTCGTATCTTGTGGGTGTCCAGCCTGGAATTCGAAGGTCGTCTGGCTGCCGCGGGATAGTCGGCAGTAGCGATCGCGGAAATTGCGTCGGGGGCCAGTTTGATCGGGAAGCCGAGAAGCGCCAACTGGCTTACGATATGCTGCGCGTAGCCGTGCCATGACACTTCTCCATTGGCAGTCAGGTGATAGCTGCCGGTGTTTGTTCGCATATAGGTAGCGAACGACATATTTTCTGGACGTTGTTGTAAACACTGCCGCAATGCCTGACTAATGGTTTTAGTCCAAGTTGGCGCACCGATTTGGTCAGCAACAACATTCAGGCTCTGACGTTCTTGCGCGAGTCGAACTATCGTTTTCAGGAAGTTGTTGCCATGCGCACCGTACACCCAACCGATTCGAAAAATCCAGTACGCGTCGGAATGACTCGCGATAGCCTGCTCCCCTTGAAACTTGGTCTTCCCATAGATATTCAAGGGACAGGCTTGATCAAGTTCAATGTAGGGAGACATCTTCAGGCCATCGAAGATGTAGTCGGTCGAAAAGTGAACGAATCCGGCGTCCAAAGCTTGAGCTTCCTGTGCCAATATCCTCGGCGCGTCAGTATTGATTTGAGTCGCCACTGAGACGTCAATTTCGGCTTGATCGACTGCAGTATATGCAGCTGGATTAATAATCAGATCAGGACGAATCGCGCGTACAACACTGCGTATCTGATCTGGTTGCCTCAGATCCATTTCTGCACGTGATAGGCAAATGACTTGACCGAGAGACTGCAGATCCCCTGCAAGAATATGGCCAAGCTGACCTGTCTGTCCGGTGAGCAGTATTTTCAATCGAATACCTCCGACTGGCTCAGGAGCTTGCCTTCTCGGTCTTTTGCAGACATCTGCGGCACCTCGGAAATCCTCCAGTCGATGCCAATTGCAGGATCATTCCATAAAATGCAACGCTCATGCTCCGGTGCCCAGTAATCAGTAGTCTTGTATAGAAACTCTGCATAGTCGCTTAACACCAGGAAGCCATGTGCGAAACCGGCAGGGATCCACATCTGGTGCTTGTTGTCGGCTGAAAGAATAGTACTGGTCCATTGTCCGAATGTCGGCGAGCTCCTGCGGACATCGACGGCAACGTCGAGCACTTCGCCTGTAGTTACACGCACCAATTTACCTTGCGGATGTTGAATTTGATAATGCAAACCGCGCAGCACATTGCGCGCTGAGCGTGAATGATTATCTTGGACGAAGTTGGCGGTAATGCCGGTCAATTCGGCAAAGTGGCGAGCATTGAAACTCTCGAAGAAAAAACCGCGCGCATCGCCGAATACAGTTGGCTCGACAACCATTACTTCGGGAAGATTCGTGGCAATAATGTTCATGTCGTGTCTTAGTAATTCATGTCGGTGAGCAAACGCAACAAGTATTGGCCGTAGGCGTTCTTTTTCAATGGCGCCGCCAGTTTTTCCAATTGCGCGGCGTCGATATAGCCACGGCGATACGCTATTTCTTCCGGGCAGGCGACTTTCAGGCCCTGGCGTTTTTCGATGGTGGCGATGAACTGGCTTGCTTCCAGAAGCGAATCGTGGGTACCAGTGTCCAGCCAGGCGATTCCACGGCCCATTAATTCGACTTGAAGCTGGTTGCGTTCCAGATAGGAGCGATTGACGTCGGTGATTTCCAGTTCGCCGCGTGCGGAAGGCTGAATGCTGTCAGCAATATCGCAAACCTGGTTGTCGTAGAAATACAGGCCGGTTACCGCATAGTTCGACTTTGGCTGAGCAGGCTTTTCGACAATGCCGACAGCTCTCCGTTGATGGTCAAACTCGACTACTCCATAGCGTTCCGGATCGTTGACGTGATAGGCGAACACTGTTGCTCCATCGGGGGCTGCAGCCGCCGCCCGCAACTGATTTTCAAAATCACGGCCGTAAAAAATGTTATCGCCTAGAATCAGCGCTGAAGGCGCATTGTCGATAAAGTTGCGACCAATGATGAACGCTTGCGCCAGCCCGTCCGGTGATGGTTGTACTGCGTAGCTGAGGTTGAGTCCCCACTGGGATCCGTCACCGAGCAATTCGGTAAATCGCGGCGTGTCCTGTGGTGTTGAGATGATCAGGATGTCGCGAATACCTGCCAGCATCAGACTGGTCAGCGGGTAATACACCATCGGCTTGTCATAGATCGGCATGAGTTGCTTCGACATGACCGTCGTTGCAGGATACAGGCGTGTGCCGGATCCGCCAGCCAGGATGATGCCTTTGCGCTCCGGCGTCATCCGATTATCGATGCTCATTCTTCCTCCGTGGTGCCGTAGTGCAGCTCCAGCCATTTCAGATAACCGCCGGTACGGATGTTGGCGACCCAATGCGGGTGATCGAGATACCAGCGTACAGTTTGGGCGATACCGGTTTCAAAGGTCTCCGCGGGTTTCCATCCGAGTTCACGCTCCAGCTTGCGGGCATCAATGGCATAGCGGCGATCATGCCCCGGACGATCTTGCACGAAGGTGATCTGGTCGCGATAGCTACCGGTTGCTTTTGGTTTTTGCTGATCGAGAATGTCGCACAGCGTGTACACCACGTCGAGGTTGGTTTTTTCGTTCCAGCCGCCGATGTTATACGTTTCGCCGACCCTGCCGCGTGCCAGTACCTGGCGTATCGCAGCGCAATGATCGCTGACGAATAGCCAGTCACGGATTTGCTGACCATCGCCATAGATGGGCAGTGACTTGCCGTCAAGTGCGTTGAGGATGACCAATGGGATCAACTTCTCAGGGAAGTGATACGGGCCGTAATTGTTGGAGCAATTGGTGGTCAGCGTCGGCAGACCGTAGGTGTGATGATAAGCGCGCACCAGATGGTCCGACGCAGCCTTGGAAGCGGAATAAGGGCTGTTCGGTGCGTAAGGCGTAGTTTCACTGAAGGGAGGATCGTTTGGCCCAAGGGTGCCATAGACTTCATCGGTCGACACGTGCAGGAAGCGGAATGCCGTTTTTCTTTTTGGCTCCAGACCCGACCAATAAGCACGCGCAGCCTCCAGCAGACTGAAGGTGCCGTTGACGTTCGTGTGAATGAATTCGCCGGGACTGTGAATGGAGCGATCAACGTGACTTTCGGCGGCGAAGTGGATGATCGCGCGCGGTTGGTGTTGTTCAAACAGCTGCGCGATTTTTTCGCGATCGGCAATATCGGCCTGTACGAAGTGGTAGCGTTCGTCGCCGTCGAGGCTGGTCAGATTGTACGGGTTGCCGGCGTAAGTCAGCTTGTCGATATTGAGGACGTGCTCATCCTGGCTCGCCAGGAAGTCCAGAATGAAATTGCTGCCGATGAAACCGGCGCCGCCTGTGACAAATATCATTGCTTGTTCCGTCTGTTGTTTCGTCTGTTTCAGTTTGCGTCAGATGCGAAAACCGTTGGGGTTGCCGCTCTGCCAGCGCCAGCTGTCCTCGCACATGGTATCCAGGGAGCGCGTGGCTTCCCAGCGCAGTGCCGTCTTCGCCAGCGTGACATCTGCGTAGCAAGAGGCGATATCTCCAGGGCGGCGAGCCGCGATCGCGAAAGGCAGGGCTTTGCCGCAGGCCTTTTCAAAGGCCTTCACGACATCGAGCACGCTGTAGCCTTTGCCGGTACCAAGATTGACAGCAAAGCACTGCGGTTCTTTAAGATATTCCAGCGCGTTGAGATGGCCTGTCGCCAGATCGACCACGTGGATAAAGTCACGCACGCCAGTGCCGTCCGGCGTATCGTAGTCACCACCCCAGATATTAAGTTTGTCGCGCTTGCCGATGGCGACCTGCGCGACGAACGGCATCAGATTGTTGGGCATGCCTTGGGGATCTTCGCCGATGAGACCGCTTTCATGCGCACCCACTGGATTGAAGTAACGCAGCAGCGCAATGCGCCAGTCAGGGTGAGCGAGATGGAAATCGCGCAGCATGTCTTCAATCATGATCTTGCTGCGACCATAGGGATTGCTGGCCGAGAGCGGATGAGATTCTGTCAGCGGCAGGTATTGCGGGTCGCCGTAGACGGTCGCCGATGAGCTGAACACGAGCGTTTTTACGCCGGTGGCTTGCATCGCCTCCAGCAAACGCACGGTGCCGACGACGTTGTTGTCGTAGTACTCCAGTGGTTTTTCAACCGACTCACCAACAGCCTTCAATCCTGCAAAATGGATAACAGCTTCGCATTGATGTTGACGCAGCGCTTGCTCAAGCGCTGCGCGATCGCGGATGTCGCCGTCTATTAGCGTCAGGGATTTTCCCGTAATTTTTTCGACGCGCCGGGAGGATTCCGGAAAGCTGTTGCAAAAATTGTCGAAAACCACGACCTGGTGCCCGGCGTTGAGTAACTCCACGCAAGTATGTGAGCCAATATAACCTGCACCGCCTGTGACGAGAATATTCATCTTGATTCCGACCTGATTGATATAGCCCGGAATTATGTCAGATTCTGGTAGAACTCAATCTGGCTTTCGCTCAGGGAACGCATGTCTTCGTTGTTGATATAGCCGCTATACCACTGCGCCGTCAGTTCCAGGGCGGTGTACAGCTCCATTTTTGGAATCCAGTCCAGACGCTGGCGCGCCTTGGAAATATCCAGACGCAGGAACGCTGCTTCGTGGGGCGCATTGGCCTGGCTTTCGAGTCGCACCTCGACTGGCGAGACCTCATTCTTTTGCAACGAATGATTGAACGTCGCGCACAACTGGCTGACCGTCTGCAAGTCGGTATCGGCAGGGCCGAAGTTCCAGCCTTCGGCGAACTGCTGTCCGGATTCGAACAGGCGCTGGGCCACGCACAGGTAGCCCGACAGCGGTTCCAAGACGAATTGCCATGGTCGGATCGCATGCGGATTGCGGATGCTGACGGCTTCTTCTTTTTCCAGTGCGCGGATAAAGTCGGGGATCAGACGGTCGGCGGCAAAATCACCACCGCCGATCACGTTACCCGCACGTACGCTGGCGATGGCCGCTTGCGAGTCTTTGCCGTGCTGAAAATAGGAACGGCGATACGCCGACGTCACCAGTTCTGCGGCGCCTTTGCTGCTGCTGTAAGGGTCATGACCACCCATCGGGTCATCTTCACGATAGCCCCACAGCCATTCACGGTTTTCGTAGCATTTGTCACTGGTCACCACGACGACTGAGCGTACGCTCGGTGTCTGGCGCACGGCTTCGAGCACATGCGCGGTGCCCATGACGTTGATGGCGAAGGTGTCGATCGGCGAATTGTAGGAATCGCGCACCAGCGGTTGCGCCGCCAGGTGAAAAACGATATCCGGCTGGACTGCCGCCATCGTTTCGCTCAGGTGTTTCAGGTCGCGCACGTCACCGGTCGTGGTTTGCACGCAATTCTGGATGCGAGCCAGATGGAACAGGCTCGGATTGGTCGGGGCCGGTAAGGAATAGCCATAGACCTTGGCGCCCCAACGGTGCAGCCATAGTGTCAGCCAGCTACCCTTGAAGCCGGTATGACCGGTAATGAAGACGCGCTTGTCGCGCCAGAATTGTGCTGCCATCAAACTTCCTCATGCACGAAATAAGCAGTGTCGGGCATGTGCAGAGGTGTGGATGCTATCCATCACGGCGGAGGAAGATCTGATCATCATGCTTCCTTTTCTGAGGTTGTACCCTCAGCCCCCTGCGGCTGTCGCGACTGTCTTGATTTGATTGATATCGTCGTTCGAACGCGTATTTCAGAAAAATTACGTGAATTACGTATCCGACGAGCAAATTAAATCATGATGCTCAGTCGCTTCAAGCGATGATCAGGAGGGTATTTGGCATCTAATCCGTACGACTATCGGCTTTGTAAATTTTATTTACATGTACCGCAGGAAAAAAAGCACGCAGGCTGAGCCCGCGTGGATTTGCGAGCCGCTCTCGCACTCAGCGTCAATCCGCCGGGTGGAGCGAGATAACATTCTGCGCAGTAGGGTTGCTCGTAGCACAAGGGTCTTCGTCGAACGCAATATCGCCATCCGCATCGGCGACGCCGGTTGCTTTCAAATTGGCAAAATCAAACAGATTCCTGTCCATCAGATGCGATGGCGCCACGGTCGACAGCGAAGCAAAAATATTATCGACGCGGCCTGGATATTTCTTTTCCCATTCACGCATCAAGCCCTTGATCTGCTTGCGTTGCAGGTTTTCCTGGCTGCCGCACAGGTCACAAGGAATGATCGGAAATTCCTTTACCTCAGCATAGCGTGTGAGGTCGGCTTCTTTCACGTACGCCAGAGGACGGATGACGATCTGTTTGCCGTCGTCGGACTGCAACTTGGGTGGCATGCCTTTGAGTTTGCCGCCGAAGAACATGTTCAGGAAAAAGGTTTCCAGAATGTCGTCGCGATGATGCCCTAGGGCAATTTTTGTCGCACCCAGTTCTGTTGCAACGCGGTAGAGAATGCCGCGGCGCAGACGCGAACATAGCGCACAGGTTGTCTTGCCTTCCGGCACTACGCGTTTGACGATGCTGTAGGTATCCTGATTTTCGATGTGATAGGCCACGCCCAGTTTTTCCAGATAGGCAGGCAATACATCGGCAGGGAAATTCGGCTGCTTCTGATCCAGGTTGACGGCAATGATGTCGAAATGGATCGGCGCACGCTCGCGCAGGGTCAGCAAGATGTCGAGCAGGGCGTAGCTGTCTTTGCCGCCGGAGAGGCAAACCATGACTTTGTCGCCATCTTCGATCATGTTGTAATCACCGATGGCTTGTCCGGTCAAACGGCACAGGCGTTTGTGCAGCTTGTTGTTTTCGTAGGCGATTTTCTCTGCCTGTTTGACCGACGTCAACGCAACCGCCTGTGGTGCGTCGGGGGCGGCCGAAGTGTCTTCAGTGAGTTTTGCGTGTTCGAGCAGATCGTTCATCTTGGGGCCTGCAAATAAGGTAATTAGATTGCTTCTTTAATGCGGAAAACTTCTACACCGACCGAGTCGCAGTCCGGATAGACATCGGGTTTCTCCGTGGAAACTCGTACGGCACGCACCTTCGGATGCGCCAACATCGACTTGATGACGTCGTCGCACAGGGTTTCCTGCAAATGAATATGGCCTTGGGCCATGCGTTTGGCGATCGTGCTGCGGATGAAGTCGTAATCAACGACTTCGTTCAACTGGTCATGCTCAGGGGTCGACATTGCCAACGGAATGAAGAGGTCGACATTCACCAGGATGCGTTGTTCGCCCTTCTTTTCGAACTCGTGCACGCCGATGTTGATCAGCACTTCATAGTTGCGCAGGAATAGGCGGCGGCAATCGTTTAGAGCTGGATGATAGAGAGAGAACATAGTTTCCGAAAAGAAAAATAGGAACCGGTTTGCCGGTTCATCAAAAATAAGAAGGTGGCTTAGCGGGTCGGGCTATTTCGCCAGGAACATGACGTCGCGTTGCAGCGGGATCAGATGTTGCCCGCCATCCACCAGAATCGTTGTGCCGGTAATAGCCGGCGATGCAGCAACAAAACAGACCGTCGCGGCGACATCTTCCGGCGTACTGCTTTTACCCAGCGGCGTGACGCGATGGGCCTTCTCGAACTCCGCCGCACTTTGGTCGCCCGACACCATGGTGATACCGGGCGCTACGCCAACCACGCGAACACGCGGCGCAAGCGCTTGCGCCAGCAACGTGGTCGCGCTCTGGAGCGCCGCCTTGGACAAGGTGTACGACAGGAAGTCGGGATTGGGATTGTACAGCTTCTGGTCCAGCAGGTTGACCACGACGGCTTGCCGGTCGGCAGGTGTTGCCTCATACAAGGCCTGTGCCAGCAATACCGGCGCGGCGACGTTGGCGCGCATGTGCAGATCCAGCGACGCCATCGTGAAGCTGTCGGCCTGGTCATTGCGGAACAGCGACGCGTTGTTCACCACGCAGGCCACCGGGCCCAGTTGTGCAGCCTGAGCGATCAGCGAGCGTACGCCGGCTTCATCCGCCAGTTCGCATTGCAGTGCGACGGCACGGCGGCCCAGGGCGGTGATCTCATCGACGACTGCCAGCGCTTCATCGCGCGACTGGCCGTAATGCACGGCGATATCCCAGCCATCGCGCGCCAGCGCGAGCGCGATCACGCGGCCGATGCGCTTGGCGGCTCCGGTGACGAGTGCTACTTGTTGGCGTGAGGGAGTCATGGCATTCATCTCATCCTCAACAGAAGGTTGCGGGGCAACCCGGCAGGCCAATCCGTTGGCAAATTGTTTAGTAAATTAAAGCGAAGGTGGCCGCACAGACCGATGGCAGGCAAATGACAGCGCCGGCAACTCGCCGGCAATTCACCGGCAAGTGAGCAAGGCCGCTGCGTATTTCAAATACAATACGGCCCATGCAACTGCAATTACCTGAACCCTCTGCCGACGCGCTTGCCGCTTCCCGTTCTCTCCAGCATCTGATCGCCGACGAAATCCGGCGCAGCGATGGCTGGATTTCGTTTGCTCGCTACATGGAGCTGGTGTTGTATGCGCCTGGGCTGGGTTATTACAGCGGTGGCGCGACAAAATTGGGCAAAGAGGGAGATTTTACAACCGCGCCGGAAATTTCGCCGCTTTTCGGCGCAACTTTGGCGCATTTGGCGACAGAATTGTTCGATCAGACCGATGCCGCCATCATGGAGTTCGGCGCGGGTACCGGCAAACTTGCCCTGGACATACTGACCGAGCTGCGTAACGCCGGTCGTTTGCCGACACATTATTTCATCGTCGAGATCTCGACGCAGTTGCGGGCACGGCAACAGGAAACGCTGCGCGATTTCCCGCAGGTTCGCTGGCTCGACAGTTTGCCGGCAGTGTTTTCGGGCGTGGTGATCGGCAACGAAGTACTGGACGCGATGCCGGTGCAACTGGTGATTCGCGGCGAACATCACTGGCTGGAGCGCGGCGTCACGCAGGATACTTCCGGCTCCTTTACCTACGCGGACCGTCCTTGCGACGAGGCACTGGTGACACAGATTCCGGATGCCGAAGTATTGCCAGTGGGTTATCTGACGGAGGTGCATCCGGTTGCGGTCGGGTTCATGCAATCGCTGGGCGCAATGTTGCAAGACGGAAAAGGCGCCGCAATGCTGTTCGACTACGGTTTCCCGGCGCACGAATATTATCTGCACGAGCGTGGTCAAGGCACGCTGATGTGCCATTACCGCCATCACGCCCATCCAGATCCATTTTATTTGCCGGGTTTGCAGGACGTCACCGCGCACGTTGATTTCACCGCGATGGCAAAGGCCGCCATCGACGGTGGTCTGGATGTGTTCGGCTACACCAGCCAGGCAGCATTCCTGCTCGGTGCCGGTATTGGCGATCTGCTGCTGCGTACCTCGCCGGAACAAAGCCGGGCTTATCTGCCGCAATCGAATGCTGTGCAAAAACTGATTTCTCCGGCCGAGATGGGCGAGTTGTTCAAGGTGCTGGCGGTAGGAAAAAACATCGACTGGCCGGAGCGTCTGTACGCACACGACCGTACTCATCGTCTATAAACACAACAAGCACAATAAAAGAGTCCTCACATGATTCGTTGGGTCGTCGTCATTTTTCTCGCCGTAATTATTTTTTCCAGCCTGCTGCCATGGCTGGAAAAACTTGGCATCGGGCGCCTTCCAGGCGATCTGCGCTTTAAGTTGTTCGGGCGTGTCTTCTCGCTGCCGTTTGCATCGACCATCCTGATTTCGCTGGTGGTGTTTTTGCTGGCGCGTTTCCTCTAGGAAAACAACATGCGCATCCTGCTGGTCGAAGACGATCTGATGGTAGGTGAGGCGGTGCGCAAAGGCTTGCGCCAAGACGGTTTTGCCATCGACTGGGTGCAAGACGGCAAGGCTGCAGAACTGGCACTTGGGCAAGAAGAATATGCGCTGGTTCTGTTGGATCTCGGGCTGCCGCAAAAGAACGGCCTGGCGGTGTTGCAGACTTTGCGCGCCGATGGCAACACCATCCCCGTCCTGATCACCACTGCGCGTGACGCCGTGGCTGATCGTGTTGCAGGCCTGGATGCCGGCGCCGACGACTATCTGATCAAACCTTACGATCTCGAAGAACTTTCTGCGCGCATGCGTGCCTTACTGCGCAGGCAGTCGGGCCGCGCCGACAGCCTCATTCAGGTGCGCGAAGTGACGCTGAATACATCCACGCATGAAGTGTTTCTGCTCGGTCAGCCGGTGAATCTGTCAGCCCGCGAATTCGCATTGCTGCGTGCTTTTCTGGATCGTCCGGGCGTCGTCTTGTCACGCGCGCAACTGGAAGAAAAACTGTACGGCTGGGAAGACAGCATCGACAGCAACGCCGTTGAAGTGCACATCCACGCCTTGCGCAAAAAGCTCGGCAGCGACTTCATCAAAAACGTGCGCGGCATTGGCTATCTGGTTCCTAAATAAATTCAATGAATTCGATACGACGACAACTTTTGCTGTGGCTGGCGCTGGGTTTGAGTGGCGGCATTCTGCTGGCCGGCATCGCGCTCTACTTCCAGGCGCGCGATGAGGCCAACGACATCTTCGATTACCAGATGCGCCAGATTGCCGCCTCGTTGCCGCGTCAGGCTTTCGCGCCGATTGCCCCTGGACAGAATTTGCCCGGGCTGGACGATGAAATCATGATGCAGATTTGGGATAGCACCGGTACTGTCATCTATCACTCGCACTCGCGCAGCGTCATGCCGCAACAGGCGGAGCTCGGCTTTATCGATGTGCCGGGGCCGGGCGGCATGTGGCGCGTCTACAGTGCGCAGATCGGCAGCACTGTGGTGCAGGTGTCGCAACCGCAAAGCGCACGCAAGGAAGTTGCGGCGCAGATGGCGGTGAAGACGGTGATGCCTTTGCTGTTGCTGTTTCCTTTTCTTGGTGCGCTGATCTGGGTGGCGGTCGGACATGGCCTGGCGCCGGTGCGGCGCGCGGCGGCCGATGTCCAGCTGCGCGATATGAATACGCTGACGCCGATTGCCGACCAAAGCCTGCCGCAGGAAATCCGTCCTCTCACGCAGGCATTCAACGATTTGCTTGATCGTCTGCAGCAGGCCATGCAGGCGCAGCGTGCTTTCGTTGCCGACGCTGCGCATGAGTTGCGCACGCCATTGACGGCCCTGCGTTTGCAGGCACAACTTGCTGAACGCGCCGACAACGACGAAGAGCGTCGCGCCGCTTTCGCCGATCTGAAAAACGGTCTGGAGCGTGCCACGCATCTGGTACATCAATTGCTGACCTTGGCGCGCCAGGAGCCGGGTGTGCAGGCGCATGCACCGGTTGATCTGGCGGCGTTGCTGCGCAGCGTGGTGTTGGATTTGTCGCCATTGGCGGAACACAAGAACGTCGATCTTGGCATTACAGAAGAAGCCGCCGGAAGCGTTTCCGGCAATGCCGACGCGTTGCGCATTTTGTTCAGCAATCTGCTGTCGAACGCCGTGCAATACAGCCCGTCCGGCGGTACTGTCGATGTCGGCATGCAGGTGCAGGGCGACAAGTTGATGGTCACCATTCAGGACAGCGGGCCGGGAATTCCGGAGAAGGATCTGGCGCGTGTCTTCGATCGTTTTTATCGCGCCGACAATGTGCAGTCGACTGTTCTCGGCAGCGGCCTCGGACTCGCCATCGTCAGGCAGATTGCTGATTTACATGATGCGACCGTGTCGCTGCACAATACGGGCAAGGGATTGCAGGTGCAAGTGGCTTTGCAACGCTGCTGAGCTCTCTTGTAACAGTTTGTTTCCTTAAGTCTGTCTTAATTTTCGCGATTTACGCTGCATTCCATCGGGTGAAAGGTCACCCATTCTGCAAGGAGTGCTTCCATGAATCGTCGTACCGTCTTTGTTCGCAATACGCTTGCCATCATGCTGGCCGCTATCGTCGGCGGCAGTTACGTGTACTTCCGCGGCGCCGATATTCCTGGCGCACAAGCTGCCAATATGCCGGTGCAAGCCGCTGCGCCGTTGGCTGCGGCAACGTCCTCACTGGCGACGCCGACTGACTTCTCTGCCATTGTTGAGCGTGCCGGCCCGGCCGTGGTGAACATCAGCGTCACCGGCAAGGCGAAGCCCAGTGCGGATCAGGCGTCTGCTGACGTTGATCCCAATGATCCATTCTCTGAATTCTTCAAGCGTTTCGGACCGCAATTCCAGCAGCCACGCGGCCCGCAAATCATGCGCGGCTTGGGTTCCGGCTTCATCATCAATTCGGATGGCCTGATCTTGACCAATGCTCACGTGGTCGATGGTGCGCAGGAAGTAACGGTCAAGTTGACTGACCGTCGCGAGTTCAAGGCCAAGGTATTGGGCGTGGACAAGCAGAGCGACATCGCCGTGATCCGCATTGCGGCCAAGGATTTACCGACAGTGCAGATCGGCAATCCCGCATTGATGAAAGTCGGCGAGCCGGTGCTGGCGATCGGTTCGCCTTATGGCTTCGACAATACTGCAACGGCGGGTATCGTCAGCGCTAAATCGCGCAGCCTGCCGGACGACAACTACGTGCCGTTCATCCAGACTGACGTCGCGGTCAATCCTGGCAACTCGGGTGGGCCGCTGTTCAATCTGAAGGGGCAGGTGGTTGGTATCAACTCGCAAATCTATAGTCAGACCGGCGGCTATCAAGGCTTGTCGTTCTCGATCCCTATCGATGTGGCGATGAAGGTGGAGCAACAACTGGTTCAGCACGGCAAGGTGACGCGCGGCCGTCTCGGCGTGTCGGTGCAGGAAGTGAATCAGGCGCTGGCAGAGTCTTTCGGGCTGAAGAAATCCGAAGGCGCATTGGTGAGTTCGGTTGAGAAGGGCAGTCCCGCCGAGAAAGCGGGCGTACAACCGGGTGACGTGATTCTGCGCTTCAATAATCAACCTATCGATCATTCGGTCGACTTGCCGACGCTCGTCGCTGATACGGCGCCAGGCACGACCCAAAAGATGGATGTCATGCGTAACGGTTCGATTAAATCGCTGAATGTCGTCGTGGGCGAGATGAAGGTGGCGAAGGATGCCGGTGGAAAAAATGGCGCCGAGCAGCAAGGCCGTCTGGGTCTGGCAGTGCGTCCGCTGGACAAGGACGAGCAACAGCAGATCGGCGTGCATGGCGGGCTGGTAGTGGAAGACGTCAACGGTCCGGCGGCGATTGCCGGTATCCAGAGCGGCGACGTGATTCTGTCGCTTAACGGCAATGCGGTGACCAGCGTCGAGCAGTTGCGCAGTCTGGTGAGCAAGGCCGGCAAGAGCGTCGCCTTGCTGGTGGAACGCGGCGACGACAAGATCTTTGTGCCGGTGTATCTGAACTAAGTGTTAAGCGGTGTTTCTCGTGGTGTCGTAGGTAAGTGCAGCAAGCAAGTGTAGTAAGCAGGTGTAGTAAGCAGGTGCAGTAAATAAGTGAAGTGGGCAGGACGGCCGGACAGATGTTTTGTCCGGCCTTTTACGTCTTAGTCCCAGCGATGCTTGTCGCCGCTGGCGATGGCGTCTTTGTCGCTGGCGAACATGGCTTCCAGTTCTTCGCGCGCCTGCACCGCCATTGATACCAGCTGCTGCTGATCTTTGTAGTGCGGATACAGCTTGTTAAGCGTTTCGATATTGTGGGCGCGGAACTTCATGGCCGCGCGATGCGCGCGGTAGGCGCCGAAGTCGAGCTGGCGCAGCACCTGTCGTCCCATCTGCAAGGCGCTTTCAAAAGTCTCGCGTTCCAGTACGGTGACGCCGCGATCCATCAGGTCGTAAAGGTGCGTGACGTTGCGCGCGCGTGCGGCGATTTTCAGATGCGGAAAAGCGCGTTGCACCGCTTCCACCAGTTTCAGGCTGGCGGGCGCATCGTCGATGGCGATCAGAAGCAGTCTTGCTTTGTCGGCGCCGGCAGTGCGCAGCAGGTCGATGCGTGTCGCGTCGCCGTAGAACACTTTGAAGCCAAACTTGCGCAGCGATTCGATCTGGTCGGGATCATGATCAAGAATCGTCAGGCCAATACCGTTGGCGTGCAACAGGCGACCGACGATCTGGCCGAAGCGACCGAAACCGGCGATGATGACCGGATTGTCCTGCGGTTCGATTTCGTCCTCGGCGCGTTTTCCTTTGGCCAGCAGACGCGGCAGCAGCACGCGGTCATGCAGCAAAAGCAGCAAGGGCGTGATCACCATCGACAGCGCCACGACTACCACCAGAATCGATGAAATGCGCGGCGTGAGTACTTGCGCCGTGGCGGCAGCGCCAAACACCACAAAAGCGAATTCGCCGCCCTGCGATAACAGGAAGGAAAAAAACACCTGTTGATCGCGTGGGATGCGGAAGGCTTTCGCCAGGCCAAACAGCACCGCAATCTTGATGACGAGGAAGCCCGCAACGAGACCGAGGATCAGCCAAGGCTGTTCCAGAAAAATGCCGAAGTCGACCGACATGCCGACGGCGATGAAGAACAAGCCGAGCAGCAGACCCTTGAATGGCTCCAGATCGCTTTCGAGTGCGTGGCGATATTCCGAATCGGCCAGCAGTACGCCGGCGAGGAAAGTGCCGAGCGCCATCGACATACCGACCGACTGCATCAGCAGACAGGTAGCGATCACCAGCAACAGCGCAAAGGCGGTGAAGATCTCGCGCATGTCGGTCTTGGCGATGATGCGCAGAATCGGGCGGATAAGGAAGCGCCCGCCGAAGATCAGCAGCGCGATCACGGCGACGACTTGTCCGGTGTGAAGCCAGCCTTGTCCACTACCTTGCGCAACGGCCACGCCGAGTAGCGGCACCGCTGCCATCATCGGGATCGCGGCGATATCCTGGAACAGCAGAATTGCAAAGCCCGCCGAGCCCGCCGGTGTGGCGGTCAGCTTGCGTTCACCCAGTGTCGCCAGCGCAATTGCGGTGGATGACAGGGACATGCCGAGCGCACCGATCAGCGCCACGCGCCAGTCGATGCCGCAGGCCAGCGCCGCGCCGAACAGCGCCAGGCTGACCAGCGTGACTTGCGCGCCGCCCCAGCCGAAGATGCGCTGACGCAGTGACCACAGGCGTTTCGGATCGAGCTCCAGTCCGATCAGGAACAGCAGCAGCACCACGCCGAATTCGGAAAAGTGCAGAATGTCTTCGACCTCGCTGATCAGGCCCAGACCCCAGGGGCCGATGGCGATGCCGGCGAGCAGGTAGCCGAGCACGGCGCCCAGCCCCAACTTCTTGGCTATCGGTACGGCGATGACCGCCGCCAGCAGGTAGATCAGCGGATTGAGCAGTTGTTGTTCCATGGTGTCGTCGTATCGTTGATCATGATCGGTAGTCTTATCGTGCTTATTTTGACGCTTCGCTGGCAGGCCAGTCTGGATAACTGTCCAGCTGGGCGCGGTAATTGGCGGCGTGCATGATCAGCGCTTCCTTGCTCAGATGATGTGCGCCATGCAGGATGTTCGGTGTCTGCCAGCGCATACCGCACAAGCGCGCGGTTTGCTGATAAGGCGGCAGAAAATCGCTGAACGGATGGCCGTGGCGACCGCCGGCCTGGTAAGCGTCGGCGTCGCCACCGGTGGTCGCAACCAGCCAGAAGTCTTTGCCATGCAGAGCATCGCCGCCGGGACCGAAAGCCCATCCGCGTTGCAGCACCAGATCGATCCATTCTTTCTGCAGCGCGGGCATGCTGTACCAGTGAATCGGATGATGCAGCACGACCAGATCGGCCTCGTGTAATTGCGCTTGTTCGTACTCCACATCGATATGGAAATCGGGATAGCACTCATACAAATCATGGACGCGCACCTGCGGCAGACTGCGGGCTGCCTCAATCATGGTGCGGTTGGTGTAGGAATGTTCACCACCGGGGTGCGCGTAGAGTATAAGAATGCGTGAAGTGGTCATGTAGGAGCATGCCTGAAGATGAAAGAAGTCAGGAGAGATTGGAACATATATTGCTCATCTGCTGTCTGGATTAATAAGTACAGCACGACTGCAACACGACTGCGACAGCGAGGGCCGCAAAACACAGCGCCGCTCGCTGCATAACGGGGGTATCAGGAAGATGAAGCCAGATGCCCAAAACAAATCAATACGCTTATACTTTGGCAATCCTGTTCGCGGGCGTTGCACCTGGTTACCGCCATTGATTTCAACATTACATAACCGCCATGTCCGATATTAGCGATTCCGAAGCCAATCAATCCAGTTCCCCGCCACCGCCACGCCAAGGCCAGGCTCAGCCTGGTGTTGATTCCACGTCTCAGGCCGCGCCTCAGGCGGGCTCGCAAGCTTCTCCGCAGCAGCCTCAGTCGTCGCAACCGCCGCATTACCCATCATTTTCGCCACCGCCTCTGGAAACACCCTGGGCGCAAACCTGGAAGCTGCTGGCCGCGCGTTTCAAAGCAATGTCGGACAAGGCTGGTCGCCGCATTATGCAGCGCACACTCAAGATCGGCATCTCGGCGCGCATCTTCCACCCGGAAACCGGCGCCAAGGGCTTGCGCGGCAAGACCCTGCAATATCTTGAAGAGTCCATCGCACAATGGGTGATGTCGCGTGATGTGCTGGTGTTCATGATCCCCACCGTCAATACCAACGGCCTAGTCCATCCCAGCAATATTCGTTTGCGCGACTACGCCAAGCATCTGGATGGCCTGGTGCTGCAAGGCGGTGCCGACGTCTCGCCGCAAAGCTATGCGCAGGCAGCGACCAAGCCGGAATGGAACGGTGACCGCGTGCGCGACATGTACGAACTTGAGCTGTTGCACGAATTTATCGAGGCCGGCAAGCCGGTGCTCGGCATCTGCCGTGGTTGCCAACTGATCAATGTTGCCTTCGGCGGCACGCTGTATCAGGACATCGCCACGGATGTGCCGACCGCAATTGCGCATGTCAACGATTTGTACGACAGCAATTATCATGAGCTGAGCTTTCCGGCAGGATCGACGCTGGCGTCGCTGGTGAATACACAGAGCGCCGTGGTGAATTCGATCCACCATCAGGCAGTCAAGGATCTGGGGCGCGATCTGTCGGTGGAAGCGGTTTCCGGCAATGACAACATTGTCGAGGCGATTCGCTACCGCAAGGCGCCGTTTGTCATGGGTTTGCAATGGCATCCTGAGTTCCATCGCGCCGGCGGCCCCGAATTGCTCGATTGCATGCCTATTCTCGACAGCTTTTTACGGACGGCGCGTGAAACACGCTTCTGACGTTGATAATGTTGATGGAATTGAATGTTTTTGCCGCTTGAGAAACTTATATAGAGAGAAGCTATCAAAGAGCCTGCATTGCTGAGTTTTTACCAGTGTTGCGCATAAAATCGCAAACCGGGCAGTGTGCAATGTCGTCAAACCGGCGAGTTGTCCCTGACGCGATGCTCAGGATCACGCTTCATTGATGGTCGATTGTTGGATACGAGACCGTCGAAGCGGCCATCTGCAAGGTTTTGCCCTACTTGAGCATTTAATAAAAGGAGAATTTCCCCATGACAAAATCCGCCTACAAAACAGTGAGAAACGATATGAAAACTCTGGTCAAAGATGCGCAAGAATTATTCCGTGAAGCGGCAACTGCCACCGGCGATAAAGCCGATGAGCTGCGCAGCAAAGGCTTGACCATGCTGGAAGCTGCTGTAGAGGCCGCCCAGAATGCGCAGGCCGTCGCTATCGAAAAGGGCAAGGAAGTTGCCGCCCGCACCGATGACTACGTCCATGAAAATCCATGGCGTGCCGTAGCGATCTCCGCCGGTGTGGGTTTGCTGGTCGGCCTGGTCATCGGTCGCAGCAAATAAGCGCGGCGCGCACCGGAACTGACATGGATCACAAACAAGAGCACGCTGCGCCGGCCAATCCCGGATTGACGGCCGGACTGCTGGGTATCGCCAGGAATCTTCTGGGTCTGATTATCAACCGCATCGAACTGGCTTCTCTGGAGCTGTCCGAAATCGGCGGCAATCTGATCAGGTTCCTGACGCTATTTACGCTCGCAGCGATCGCATTGTGGTTCGCGGTCGCGTTCTGGACGGCGTTGGTGGTCTACCTTGCGTGGGATTCGTGGGGCTGGAAGGTGCTCATCGCGTTCGGCGTTTTCTTCACCGTCGTGACGGCCGCCATCATCGGTTATGCGTACACCATTTTGCGTCAGGGTAAGTTGTCCTTGCCTGCAACAATGGCGGAGCTGCGCAAAGATCGCGACGCGTTGCTATAAGGGGAAATCATGGCGCAAAACGACTGGAAACCCGATGTCCCCCTGGAAGAGCGCAAACGCAGATTGCTTGCTGAAGGTGCGCTGTTCCGTATTGGTATCCTGGAGGGGCGCAGTCACGTACGCGCCAATCTGAATGCCGAGTCGCTGGCCAAGGGGGCAATGAATCGCATCGTCGGCGCGGTGTCCTCGACATTCAGCGGTGCGTTTTCCGGCAAAGGAGGCGGCAATCTGCAATCGCTGTCGCCGTTGCTGATCGGAGGCATTTCGCTGCTGTCGAAGCGTTACCTGCGCAAGCCGTTGTTGTACGGTACCGTGATTAGCGCAGGTGCGGCGTTCGCTTATTATCTGACGCGTCGGCAAGACAGGGCGCGCGGTCCGGAAACTCTCTCCGGCGATGAGGAAATTTCTACCCCGGATGGCGAATAAAAATTTCAACGCGAGAATTCCAATCCGGACGTTCAAGTGCGCTGAATAACATGTCGCACGATGATGGCCGTCTGCGGTTGCTATCAATACTATAAAGAACAAGAAGGAAGCAAATATGCGTAAATTAACTATCGGTGCATTGGCCTTGGCTCTGGCTGCTGCAGGTTGTGCGGACATGTCGGCAACGCAGCGTGGCACCGCAACAGGAGCCGGTGTGGGTGCCGGTCTTGGCGGTATCCTCGGTGCAGCAACGGGAGGTGGCGGTGGCGGTCGTACTGCTGCAGGTGCTGCCATCGGTGCCGGCCTGGGCGCTGTGATCGGCAACGTCTGGTCGACGCGCATGGAAAATCAGAAACGCGCCATGGAGCAAGCAACGCAAGGCACAGGCGTGCAAGTTACGCAGACACAGGACAATCGTCTCAAGCTGGAAATCCCTAGCGATATCTCTTTCAACACCGGTCGCGCCGATATCCAGCCAAACTTCCGTGCGGTGCTGGATAAGTTTGCTGCTACGTTGAACGAAAATCCTGCGACAAATGTGACCATCATCGGCCATACGGACAGTACCGGTAGCGATGCCATCAACAATCCGCTGTCGATGGAACGTGCAGCTCGCACCCGTGATTACCTGACAGCGCGTGGTGTTTCGCCGGGACGTTTCAATATTGACGGCCGTGGTTCGCATGAGCCGCTGGTAGCGAATACCACGGAAGCGAACCGTGCGCGTAATCGTCGTGTGGAAATTTTCGTCGCTGAGCCGCAACAACGTTGATCTGGCTTGATGGCTGATTGAGTAGTCAAGACATTCAGCGATCATTCCAGCCAATAAAAAAGCCCCGCAATGCGGGGCTTTTCGTTATCAGCTCACAACGCCGGACATCAATGCGCTTTAATCGCGCAGGGCGAATGGAAATCGATTTTATTTTTTTGGTTCTGCTGCAGGCGTTGCCGCGGCTGCGGCCGGTGCGACACCACCGGCAGCAGCAGCAGGGGCTGGAGTAGCGGGCTCTTTAAACTGAGCACCAGACTGATTGGCCATATACACCACGGTACGGGCGATTTCGACATCATCCAGATCTGGGTTGCCGCCTTTAGCCGGCATGGCGTTGAGGCCGTTCAGCGCGTGCGACAGCAGCTTTTCGTAGCCTTCGCTGATGCGTGCTTTCCAGGCTGCCGGATCGCCGACCTTAGGTGCGCCTGCAATGCCGGCTGCATGGCAGGCTGCGCAGGTAGACTTGAAGACTTCTTCGCCGCTGAGTAGTTGTTTCGGCGCGCTGGCGTCGCGGAAGGTGAAGCCTTCGTCGGCAACCGGCTTGATACGGGCGGCGACCATTTCAGGCGTCTGACTGGCTGAACCGGCGCCAGTTTTTTGAGCATTCGTTACATATTGCACCAAGAGTACGATGCAAATAATAGGAACCAGAAAACCGGCCAATACTGCGGCAATCAGTTGTTTTGGTGTTTTGATCGCGGATTCGTGGTGTTCTTGATGTGCGTCGCTCATATTTCGTTCCCTCAGTGCAATATTCTTCGAAAGCGTTATCCTGATTTTGTGCTGCAAATCAGTGTCTATTACTGTTTAGAGAAGCGTTGTCTCGCCCAACCTTTGATTATAGACACAATGTAATTCGTTGGGAACGGAAAATAGTTGCTATGCGTGGACGCGCCAAGGGAAAAACTGTATCCTTCATCCCTCTTCGACGTTCACGTCCGACGCGGCTGTAGCTCAGTGGATAGAGTATTGGCCTCCGAAGCCAAGGGTCGTGGGTTCGATCCCCGCCAGCCGCGCCAACCAGTTGTCTTGCGATTCAAATAATAGTGAAGCTGGAACCATAGTGTTGCCGTTACGGCAGGGCTATGCTTCCAAATCTATACGGCAAAACAACGCTTCCAGCTTTCGCTGACACAAACCATTCTCGTAAATTGCGTTGTGGTAATTTCTATCAATATCGCCGAACTAGCTCATCACATTCTTTACAGAATATGCATGTTTGCTAGTCACATCGAGAAATTAAAAGACTGTAAGCTTGTCTGATGGCGATGGTGATCAATCCTGTGTGCGGGAAGCAATGGGTTAAAAACGCCTGATGAGGTTTGATTTTTTGCTGGGTATCATATCTTCGGAAACGCCAATATCATATTTGGAATGGGAGCTGCCTTTAGGAGGCGCAAAATGTCTGACAAACAAAAAATTTCTTTTGCGCAACAACGGATTATGTCGCTTCGTGATCAGGCGTTGGTACGCGCAAAGTCCGGTGAACAATCCGAAGTTCTTACTAAACTGATATCTAGCGGTAAAGTTATAAACATGATGTCCAAGCGCGTACACGTAGTGACGCCAGCGGATCGCGCGGAGATGGTACGTTTGGCTAGAGACCCAAGCATTCGGCGTGATTAGTTGTTTGCAGAATGCAGGTCGAATCGGGCGTGGGGTGCACGTTGAGCTGCCTAGGTTAAAGACTCAATTAATGGGGCGTATGTGAACTTCCGCTTATGGATTGCGGACAACGAAGAATATCAAACTGTAATCCGCGTCACTCGCACTTATTCGCCGATGATTCAATTACCCTAGAAGTCGCTTCTGGCCACTCTTGCGAAAGCGCTTTTGCTAAGCTAGATTTAGGGGCTACAAAATCGAATCAAAAGCTTGTTCGGCGACACGATTTTGCGCTAATCGAATCAAAACTTTTAGCGATCTATTTTTTCTTTCCAAACACTCTGTCCACGTCTTCCTCGTCAAGTCTGATCTCGGGATATCGGCGCTTGTTATTAGGGTCGGCTACATATGCTTTCACTTTTTCCCAATCGTCGGCAGTCATCGCACGTATTTTTCTTTTCCCGCCCAACTTTATCAAACGCGGCTTGTCCGTAGTCTCGGCTGGAGGGGGTGGATCTTTCGGCTTTTCTTCCTTCATTGCAGACATCCTTAGGTTCACATTAAATTTTAGGCAAAGATATCCCCTCTCACATCGAAGGTGAGATGTTGCGGGAACCTTCGCGTCCAAAAAGCAAAAAACCGCTCCAAGAGGAGCGGTTCTACAGTTCTGCGAGTGAGCAGGAACTGTGCTTTATCCTAGGTAACGCAGAGTGCCTTGTCAAGGTTGTAGTGATGGAAGGTTTAAGCGTAGGCACCTGACTGCATTTGGGAAAGCAGTGAAGACAATATCTCTTGTCCTGTGAGCGTATCCACGTATTCCTCCGGTTGATGATTACCTAACGCAGGTAGTGGATGGCAAAGCCAATCTCCTAGCCACTGGGCCGCATTAAAGTCGCTCACCTCTGGCGTCGCGACCATAATTTCGATTTGGCCAATAAGTTTGGCAAGACCGATAACTCGTTCGGCTTGAGCGACTGAAAGATTTTGCCGCCGCTGAATTTTTCGCATGATGCCAGTTCGGGGGAAGCCGAGAGATGCGATGAGGTGATCTTGGCTAACGCGCATTGATTTTGCTAGCTGAGTAAGCACGGAAGCTGCTATCCCGCGCTTTATGAGTTGCACGCGGTGATAGCAAGTGGTTTGAAACACCTCTTTATAATGAAGGGGTTTCAGCATCGGTATGCAAAATTTCTCAAGTGCGTAGTCAGAATGCGAGGTCGGCACCGCCGCACGTGGTCTAGAAATGGTTCTCTCGGCTTCCATATATTCTCCCCCTCTCTGTCTATAGCATAGTAAATATAAAGCTATGCCAGAGACATATTGGTCATGGAGCCGTAAATACGTCAGAGGGCAAGTGAGCCCAGGGCAAACAAATAGAATGGCGATTCGTGCATCTAGAAATAACCTGCTACTTAGCTTGTGCGATGCCAGCTCTGGTCTCCGGCAGCGTATTTCAGCTGCCAATGCTTATTTGCCAAACCGGAATTAAGACTCGGCGCCAAAAAGAAACGGCTCAATTGCAGTAGGATCTTTAAGACTTAAAGGATTATTGGGCCAGGCACTTAGCTGTAGGTCCAATCGATGATGGACGAGAAAGTAGCCCACGAGACATTTCCTGATTTGCTGCGTCCAGACCCATCCCGCAGAAGTCCGCGTCATTCCATAATCGTTTGCAACGACATTTTGCTGATGCTGGTTTAATTGCGGGTTAGGAATCACCTCAACAATCACCTGCTGATGCCACTCCTCATCGACATCGCGTCCCAGAGGACAGCTCAAATCATTCGCTTCGATCTTCCCTATTCGCTGTATAGCGAAGTTGCGAAATGCATCACGCTTACTGTCATAAGCACGCACATGCCAATGAATTCCTGTGTGAAGTAAGGCGTGAGGCCACAGTGTCCTCGTTTGAGGCTTGTCCGAGCTCATCGAACTGTATAAAGCGGTGAAACCTTTACCGCGCTGCATTGCTTGCACTACCGTTCGCAAGACGTACTGATCAATTTTGCATGGGGGCGCATGCAAAACATCGACTAATGGACCGCCCGTTCCTAAAACTGGTAGCATCGCAACCGATTCGCTCTCAGCATAGGCGTAGAGCAAAGCCAGATATTCAGATGGATCTCCAGAAGCCATATGCGGCGAGAACTTACTGCCCGGTTCGTACGCGCGTAGGCTGGGGTTGTATTCCAGGCTTTTAGGATATTGTTTTTTATAGACCTGAATGTCGCGGGTCACGTGATTCGGATTAACACGAAAAACCTCGCAGACACGTTGACGCTGGACAGAACCCTCCCATAGCACCATCGATTCGATGAATCGAAGGCGTTGTTGCTGTGCGAATGGCAGGGAATTTATCTCGTCCATACTACACATTATACGTATATCACTAATAGTGTGTGATATAGTTATTTTGTGCTATGTACGTAAAACGATGCATATTTCTTTTTGCAAATCTTCATTGTTATGAACTCTGATCTCCTCCCGAGCTGGTTGCGTGCACTTGGCTACGATGCCGGGGGAAAGTCCGTCCATCATCGCGGTGATGCAGTAGACCCTACTCATCCCTATTCAGTCGAACTCAACGATTTGCTCTCTCCCGATGGGCAAATTCAAGCTGCCGCGGTGTTTGACGTCCAAGGATCGCCAACTGTAGCGTTTTTTGATGACGAGGGCCCCGTATTGGAGGATGCCGAGCGTTTTGACCGCATTCGTCAACGGATCTGGAATCAAAACCTAATTTCCATATTAATGGTGGTTAGTGAGAATGGCTTGCTCGTCTATCCATTAGGGCGCAAACATAAGCCGGCACTCCTCAAGCCTGGACAAGCGTCACCCTATAGTTTTTTTTCCGCAGCGGATATTCATTCGGGAGAAATTCAGCAACGTTTTCCTCAATGGTTTAAGCCGGATTCGCGGGTTGATCGGCAACTCCTTCGCAATTTGCAAGACTCTGTGCGCCTGCTAGTTGCAGATAAGCATCCTAGAGAGATCGCACAAACTCTGCTGGGTCAGGTTCTTTTCATTTCATACCTCGAACATCGACATATCATTAGCGATAATTATCGCAAGCAGCGCCGTGTCGGCCAGCTACACGAGTTAATCGCAACTGGCGATATCAAAGGTATTAAAAAGCTAATCCAAAGCCTGCGAAAAGACTTCAACGGGGACTTCCTGTCTCTTGATCCCGACAATGGCGAGTTATGGGATCGCGTCAATGCACAGGCATTTCCAATATTGGATAGCTTTCTGGCACGCGTCGACGTTTCTAGTGGTCAGCGGGATTTTTGGAACTATGACTTCAGTTTCATCCCCGTTGAGCTTCTATCTGGCATCTACGAATCCTTTATCGATGACAAACAAAAAATGGGCGCTTTTTATACGCCGCGCCCATTAGCGAACTTGGTCATTGAGCAAGCGTTCTCAACCTCAGAGGATCCTCTTGAGGAATATATCTATGACGGAGCCTGTGGCTCCGGCATCCTGCTTACAACAGCATTTCGTCGTCTGATCGGTCTTGCCGAATCCCGGCAAGGCAGGCAGTTGATGTTGAGCGAGCGCATTGAATTGCTTCAGCAGAGAATCTTCGGCAGTGACCTCAACAAGTCCGCCTGCAAGGTAACAGCATTCAGCCTTTATCTGTCGTTGCTGGAAGATCTTGTCCCCTCCGACGTATTGGCGCTCCAAGAAAATGAGAGCGTCAAACTACCTACTCTGCAAGACAACAATCTATTTTCCGGGTTAGAAAAAGGTGATTTTTTCTCCTGTGCGAATCCACTTGCCAACAACAAGCGCTTCACGCTTTTGCTGTCGAATCCTCCTTGGCGAGAACCGGATAAAGATGAACGGACCTCGGCAGACGAATGGGCTTACGGCGCGACCGGTGTAACACGGTCTCGCCGACAGATGGCGGGTGACTTCGCTTTCCGGGCGGCAGACTGCCTCGTGGATGGCGGGCGCATGTGTCTCATCATGCCGGCAAGTCTATTTCTGGCCCCCACCAGCCAGGAGTTTGTCAGCGGCTGGATTGTAAAAAACCACATTACTCAGATCATCAATTTCGGCGATCTGATGAACTTTGTTTTTGAAGATGCGGAACACAGCTGCGTTGTGGTGTGCGCAACTCCGCGCGCCCAGCCCACTCAGGGCATTCCCGTAGATGAAGTGATTGACTACTCCGCACCCAAGGCAGATACAAGCCTGGCCTTTGGCCGACTTACGCTTGCTAGCGGTGATCGCCATTTTGTCTCCGCACAAGCATATTTTGCCGATTGCTCTAGGCTGGTGACACTAATGTGGGGCAATGAGGCAGATTTAGCCTTACTACATCGCTTACAGTGGAATGGTACGTTTCGTGAAATGGTCGCGGGCCCCGAACATCGCTGGGTCAGACGCAAAGGTTTTCACAAGGAAGACGCTTCGGTAATCAAGCCTGTATCGTCGGCACCACTGCGTAAATCCAAATATGTTGAGATCGGTGCACTCAAGCGTGGCTTACCGATTGTACTGAGCGATGATTTGACGGCATTTCCATCCAGTATCAAGGAGGTTGCGAAGTTAAGCGATTCGCTCATGTCAGCCTTTGCCGGGCCTAGGATTCTATTTCCAGATGGTTTTGATCGCGAGCTTGAAATTCGCGCCAGCTACCTTGATGTGCCCGCTTCGTTTAGCAGCAGCATAGGCGTAATTGCAGGCCCTGAAAAAGATGCCGATCTCTTGCAATTCACGGCCGTTTACTTGCGTTCGGACTTAGCCAAGTATTTTTTGCTGATGTCAGCTTATCAGGTAGTGTGCGATCGAAATCGCGTCACCTTGCTGAATATTGATGACTTTCCTTTCGTGACCCCCGAAGGTCATTCCGCTCCGGAAAAGGCCAGATCGATTCTGCGTAAAGTCTCTGTGATGGTTTCCAAGATCGACGGTGAGACGCTAGCTCAGCCACAAAATCATTACGCGGACATACGAGATCAACTCAATGAGTTCGTCTTTGATTATTTTGAATTGACTGTCACTGAGCGAGAACTCGTTCGTGAAGCAGTGGCACAACTGGTGCCATCGGTCAGGCCTCGAGGCTACGCTAGCCTAAATACACAGATCCAAAGCCGGGTCGAGTCAACTCATCTTCATGCTTACGCCAAGACCCTGGAAGATGAGTTGAATGAATGGCAACGTGAGTTGTCGGGGCAAGGAACGGTGTCCGTCAACGTATTGGCAATGGATTATCGCCATGTCGGGCCGCTAGGTGTTGTGCATGTCAGCCTCGAAAAACCTCAAGACGGCAATACCGTCACGCAGAGCGACGCTGCAGTGGAATATGTGCTGCGCGGCTTAGTGAATCAGGGAATTTTTCCACAACGCCTATCTGAGGATCTTTACTTTGCGCCTGACACTATCATCTGGTCTGACACATCGCTTTATTTGGTGAGACCGTTGATCCGACGCTTTTGGTTGCGCCGCACGGCAATCAAAGATGCCCGACAGATCGTCCAAGCAGTGCATAAAAAAGCTCGCCAAGAGGAGCCCGCCTGATGCAAAAAACGAACGCCTGGTTGCAGCTTTTTCCAACGCCGCAGGTAGGACAGGCGGTCGAAGCTCTTGCCGAAGGCTGGCGACAAATGACACTGCGTCATAAAAGCAATTTCAATCATGCTACTAGCGAACCCGACTTAACTTTTGTGCTGACAAGTTACTTAAGAGACGTCATTGCACATAAAAAAAAGCTATTGGGCATTTGGACAACCGAAGAGAGTCATGGGATTGTCGACTATGCCAGCGGAAAGATCCTTAAGAGGACCAGAACAGACATTGCGTATCACTGGAACGATACTAGCAATAACTACTCCGTAATTTTCGAATTTAAAAAGCTGGACACCACTGTGACTAGCCGTAAGCATTATTACGGTGAAAAAGGTATGCAGCGATTTGTGACTGGAACATATGCGATCGGTCATCCACTGGCGTTCATGGCAGGTATTCTGATCGGCGACTGGAACAATTGCGTTCCTCCGCTATGTACGGATCTTCAATTGCCTGCTACGGCGAAGATTCTCGAAATACAAAAGAACGGAGGGGCTTTGCTAACAGTACCTTCGATATTTCCTGATCATGCGACCTTTGATACCCAACATTTACGCGATAAAAGCATGGCGCCTCCGACACATGGAACAATCCACATATCCCATCTGTTCTTTCAATTCGGCTATCCTCCCGTCGCTGCAAAATAATAGCAAGTCATCTTGCTTTCAGATCTGACTGAGACAGTACTCATCTGGGAAGTTGAGGGATCGGAGTGAATACCACTTCGTAAATAGAAACGAGGCTACGCGCAAAGCTGTAAGCCTCCCCAACTACACCCCAGAAAAATTCTATCGCAGTTGCTATTTAGCGCCTTCGAGAATCCTCTGAGCCAAAAGCTTTACATCAGCATCTGAAAAATTGGGATGTACCGGCGTTGGAATTACCCTCCCAAACACCAGCTATATATTTCAGTGAGTTTGGTCACGTAATTGGGGTCGTGCCGAGATAAGGGTAAAAATAGCTCATAACACTTTTAGTTATAGTTATTGGGAAAATGTCAGCAATAAGTCATATGGATTTCTTGCCTCTTAGGAAGGCCCGGCCGGGATGACGGTTTTTTCGCAGAAAATAGCTTAAGAGTCTGATATAAATGGAAATTCATGATTTTTTACTTCCTCTCAGATGTGTTTGATTTACACCGAGATACGGGTAAAAATAAGCTCATAACACTTTGGGTTATGTGGAGTGCCGTGACCGATCACAGAATTTCTGACGGCCTCCGCTCCTGTACCGGGAGCGATTGTTTTTCAACGCATCTCATCGAACTATCGATGTGATACGCAATTGGACTGCTATTGGGCACCTCAAGCTGCGCAATCTCCTCGGCGGACAACGATTACCCGATCGTTCGTCAAGCATCTTCCCCAAGGGCACGTGCTGAGACGAAGCATGAAGTATCAGAGGCGAGTAATTTCACGCCATCCCTGTATCAAGGGGCTTAAGGAATCTAGCGTTCGCACTGGCTGGCGCAGACGATTTCTTTCCTGACTTGACCACCGCCCGTTCGACGGCGCGGTGTTTTTTTATCGAAGGCGACAAAACCCTTTTGTCACTAAAGGGCGGCAGCCTCACGCAGCAGCATTGGGAAATAGTAGCGTGAAGCGGGTTTTACCCTGTGCGGACTGTACAGATACCTCACCTTGATGGGCGCGCATGATGGCTTTTGTGATGGACAGCCCTAAACCAGCAGAATCAGAGTCCAACTTGGTACGGGCCTTGTCCGCCCGATAAAACCGGTCAAACAAATGAGGAAGATGTTCGGATGGTATCTCCAGACCATCATTTTCGACATGCACGCTGATGTCCTTCTCTGACCTGTCGATCGATACCGCAATAGTTCCTGCCGGCGGCGTATAACGCATGGCGTTGGAAATCAGGTTGCTCAATGCTCTGCGCACCATCAGGCGATCGCCTCGAATCGAGGCGTCCCCTACAAGCCGCATCAGGACATTTTTTTCTTCTGCCAGCGCGTCGTAAAAATCGAATAGCTCAGAAATCTCTTCTTGCAGACTCAGTCGCTCATAGCTGGGCAAGGTAATACCGTTCTCTGTTTGCGCCAAGAACAGCATATCGGAAATGGTCCGGGCGAGTCGCTGTAACTCCTCGGCATTCGACGAAAGGATGTCGCGATAGGCCTCATTGGTACGCTGCTGCGTCAGGACAACATCTGTCTGGGTCAGCAAGTTGGTAATGGGTGTGCGCAACTCGTGGGCGATATCAGTCGAAAAGTTCGTGATGCGATTGAAATCGCGCTGCAATCTTTCCAACATGGCGTTGAGCTTGGCCGCCAGATCGGCAATTTCTATAGGCAGCATCTCGACGGACATGCGTTCGCCGAAGTTATGAGAAGAGACCGCTTGTACTTTGTCCGACATCGCGCGCAATGGGGCCAGCCCACGGCGCGCCGCCCACCAGCTCAGGAGCACAACAATGAAGGCTGAACCAACGATATAGAGGACAAGGGTGGTCTGGAAATTGCGCATGAAGTGATCATGGATCTCGGTGTCAACCGCCACAATGACTTGCAGTTCTCGACCGCTTTGATCATCCTTCAGACGGGCTTTGATCGCCTGGAACTCTTGGTGTTCACCCACAGCGACCGCAAAGGAACGTCCAGGTACGGCAGACTCTGCAGCAGCGAGCATCGGCACGGCAGCATTGCCCAGTGTCGAATACAAGGCCTGTCCACTCAGTGAGCTGATGTGAACGTAAAAGCCCGGATGGTTGTGTAACGCCTCCCCAAAGGTCGAGGTAATGGCGTCAGCGCCTCTTTCATTGACCACCATGCGGATGAGCTGCAGTTCTTTTTCCAGCAGTTGCTCATCCTGATCGGTGAAGTGCTTGGCCACGGTCGAGATGATGAGCAGGCCCAGGCCGACCAACACTGCTGTCGATGCTAAGGCGAACAAAGCAGTCAGGCGGACCGTCAGCGAGCGTTGACGGATCACGTGGCGCTCTCCGTGTGCTCAGGGGCATCCAGGATGTAGCCGACACCTCGAACAGTCAAAATTAACTTTTCGTCAAAACCATCATCGACTTTCGCCCGAAGGCGGCGAATCGCCACGTCAATGACATTGGTGTCGCTATTAAAGTTGATGTCCCAGATCTGGGAGGCGATCAGGGAGCGAGGTAAAACTTCTCCTCGACGCCTGGCCAGGAACTCCAATAGCGCGAATTCCTTGTTCGTGAGTACCAGTTTGCGGCCGCCCCGGCTTGCCGTGCGGCGCGGCAGGTCCAGCACGAGGTCGGCTACCGTCAGGCGATCTTGCAATACAGCGCTACTCCCTCGACGCAGCAAGGTGCGCACCCGTGCCAACAGCTCGGAAAAAGCGAACGGTTTGACTAGATAATCATCCGCGCCCATTTCCAGCCCCTTCACGCGGTCCGACACGCTATCGCGCGCCGTCAAAAACAGCACTGGGACTGTCTTTTGCGCTTCACGCAAAGACTGAACAATGCGCCAGCCGTCGACGTCGGGCAGCATCACATCAAGGACGACCAGATCGTAAGGTTCCGTCATCGCCAGATGGTAGCCATCCAGCCCGTTTTTGGCCAGATCAACAACGAAGCCGGCTTCGCTGAGCCCGCGCTGGATGTATTCGCCGGTCTTCGGCTCATCCTCGACGACAAGAAGTTTCATAGTAGCAATGAGTAAGGAGATGAGCACATGGTACGTGCAGTTGATGAGAATGACGAGATCATTACAGGAATGTAATGATCGGGTAATCCAACTGATCGCCGGCGCTCTTTATCATCAGCCGCATACATCCTCACCTCGGAGAAATCCATCCTATGTCGAACTCATCGTCCCCAATAAGCTCCCGCCGCCGTTTCGTGAAGGGACTGGCCGCCGGCGGCGTGCTGTTGGGGTTGTCCTCGCGAGCCCTGCAAGCGGCCGCCCAGAACGTAGAGAAGCCGGCCCGTGGTCCAGCAGCGCCCATCCTGACCGGAAACGTGTTCGACCTGGTGGTCGCGGAGTCGGTGGTCAATTTCACCGGGAAGCAGACCACCGCAACGACGATCAATGGCTCCCTGCCGGCACCGACCTTGCGCTGGAAAGAAGGCGAAATGGTCACTATCAACGTGACCAACAAGCTGCGCGAACACACGTCCATCCACTGGCACGGCATCATTCTGCCTTTCCAGATGGATGGTGTGCCGGGTATCAGCTTCGCGGGAATCGCTCCTGGAGAAACCTTCACCTACAAATTCAAGGTAAAGCAAAGCGGCACGTATTGGTATCACTCCCATTCTGGCATGCAAGAGCAAACCGGCATGTATGGCGCCATCGTCATCGATCCGAGCGACAGTGGCAAGAAGATGGCTGATCGTGAGCATGTAGTCCTGTTCTCGGATTGGATGGATGAAAATCCGATGTCGGTGCTTTCCAAGCTCAAGAAGCAAGGCGATTTTTACAATCTGAACAGATTGACTGCGGGTGACTTCGTTCGCGATGCACGCAAGGATGGCGTCAAAGCGGCCGTGGACAACCGCACGATGTGGAATGAGATGCGCATGAACCCGACCGACTTGGGAGACTTGTCGGCAGCTGTCTTGACTTACCTTGCCAACGGCGTTACCCCGGCAGGCAACTGGACCGCCTTGTTCAAGCCTGGCGAGAAGGTTCGCCTGCGCTGCATCAACGGTTCCGGCAACACCTTCTACGACGTACGGGTTCCGGGCCTGAAGTTGAAGGTCATCCAGGTGGACGGTGTGGATATTGAGCCGGTGAGCGTCGATGAATTCCGTTTCGGCCCCGGCGAGACATGCGATGTCGTCGTGGAGCCCAAAGAAGAGGCGTACACGATATTTGCCCAGTCCATGGAGCGCACTGGTTATGCCATGGGGACGCTGGCCGTTCGTGCTGGCCTGACCGCTCCGGTACCGAACGTCGACAAGCCTGAATGGCTCAGTATGAACGACATGATGGGAGATATGTCTTCCATGGGCGGAATGGATCACGGTGCCATGGGGGGAATGAACCATGGCGCCATGGCCAATATGCCGTCGATGAACATGGATTCGATGTCCAGTATGGACTCCATGGACAGTATGGACGCCACGTCGTCGGCATCCATGGCAGGTGGCGTGCAACCCATGCAAGGCATGGACCATAGTCAGCATCAGATGGCCCCCGACAATCCGCTAAAAGTCCCGAGCAAGAAAGCGCGTCACGCCAGCACAGAGTACGGTGCCAGCACGGACTCCAAAGTCGACAGCGCCCGTACCAACTTGGATGATCCGGGCGTTGGCTTGCGCAACAACGGGCGCCGTGTCCTGACGTTGGCTGACATGCACACCATTGGCGGTGCCTTGGACAATCGCGGACCAGAACGAGAAGTCGAGCTTCACCTAACCGGAAATATGGAGCGCTACGCCTGGTCTCTCGATGGCCTGGAGTTTGGCAAGTCGACGCCTGTGCATTTCCGCTACGGCGAACGCCTGCGCGTCATCCTCCACAACGACACGATGATGACACATCCCATGCACCTGCACGGGATGTGGAGCGAACTGGAAACACCGAACGGCGATTTCCTCGCTCGTCGCCACACGATCCCGGTGCAGCCGGCGCAACGCATCAGCTTCCTGGTCACGGCGGACGCCTTGGGCCGCTGGGCATGGCACTGCCACCTCATGTATCACATGGACATGGGCATGTTCCGCGAAGTCATCGTCAGCTAACCAGGATCTGCACTGAAAGGCATATCGAGAATGATTTTTACCTGTTACCCCACCCGGATGTTACTGCTGGCGCTTGCTTCGGTGAGCATGAATGCGGCGCAGGCCCAGTCTCACGCAGGCCACGGCGCGCCGACCAGCGACGCAGCGAGTCAACCGGCGGTCACGACGATGGACTCCATGCAGACCATGGACACAATGAATGGGGATACTTCCAGCACTCCTGGGACGGATCACGGCGCGATGAACCACGCGGGCATGGACCATGGCAGCATGAACATGGGCTCGACTTCGACAGCGCCGTCCGACGCCCGTGATCCACACGGCTATTCCAATGGATACACACTCAATACAGGCCCCTACGCGCAAAAGGATACCAGCGGCTTGATGATGTCGGACATGCACGCATTCGGCTCTTTCATAGTGGATCGCTTGGAGCGGGTCCATACCCGCAAGGCCAACTCTGTTGCTTACGACACCCAAGGTTGGATCGGCAACACCTACGACAAGTTCTACATCAAGGCCGAAGGCGATGTCGAGCAAGGTCGCGTGGGCGATTCGCGCACGGAATTGCTGTGGAGTCATGCCGTTACTCCATATTGGGACAGTCAGTTCGGTCTGCGCGTCGACGTGGGCAGTAATCGACCGGGTCGCAATTGGCTGGCATTTGGGCTCCAAGGATTAGCGCCATACTGGTTTGAAGTCGAGGCAACGGGCTACGTCGGCGAGCAAGGCCGCACTGCGTTGCGCTTATCGGCAGAGTATGAAGTGATGCTGACACAGCGCTGGATACTGCAGCCCCGCGTCGAGGCCAACTTGTACGGTAAAGAAGACCCCGATCTGGGCATCGGCCGCGGTCTGTCCAGTGCGGCATACGGCATGCGCCTGCGCTATGAATTCTCGCGCCAGTTGGCGCCCTATGTCGGGATCGAACGAAGCCAAAAGTTTGGCCGTACTGCCAGCTACACCCGTGGCGCCGGCAGCAATGTCGGCGAGACAAGGCTCGTGGCCGGCGTTCGCATTTTGTTTTAATACGGATTTTTTTGATCATTCACAGGGGAGTTGCCATGTCTTACCAGTCCTTTATCGCCAAAACCGCGCTCACAATCGCTGCCGCAGCCTTTGCCACCGCAGCCTTTGCACATCCCAAACTTCTGGGCTCGACCCCGGAAGACAATTCGACCGTCAGCGCACCCGAGAAGATCGAATTGCGCTTTTCCGAGAATCTGTCCAAGCAGTTTTCTGGCGCGAGTCTGGTGATGACCAGCATGCCGGGCATGAGCCACGCCGCGCCGATGAAAGTGGGAGCAAAGATTTCCGGCGCTGAGGATCCAAAAACCATGGTCATCACACCTACGCAGCCATTGATGCCTGGTGTTTATAGCATTGACTGGCGTGCGGTCTCCTCGGATACCCACCCGATCACCGGCAAAGTTACTTTTACGGTGAAGTGAGCTGGCAATGGATTGGGTGACCGTTCTGGTGCGTTTCGCGCTGTATTTGGACCTGATGCTTGTCTTCGGCTTGCCCCTGTTTCACCTGCATGCCTTACGCAAGCCGGAACGTTCATCCGTGTTGGCCAGGAAGCTCTCGACATTGACCGTAAGCGCAGCCATTGTTGGCATGCTCCTGTCAACGATCAGCATGGTCCTGATGACCAAAGCGATGAGCGGCGCAGCTGATTTCAGTTCGATCGAGCAGCACATGTTCGAAATGATGCTGACCGATACGCCGTTCGGCCTAGCTTGGTGCTTGCGCATGACGATGCTGGTGCTGTGTGTCTTGGCAGGATTGTTTTTAGCACAAGCGCCAACCTCGAAATTCGGCATGATGAGCCTAGCCGGCGGCGTTGCCTTGGCCACGCTGTCCTGGGGTGGCCATGGCGCCATGGATGAAGGTGCGCGTGGCCAATTGCACCTGGCCGCGGACATCATCCACCTGCTCGCCGCGGGCGCTTGGATAGGTGCGCTTGCCGTATTTATTCTCCTATTGGCGCTGCGCGATGGTCATGGTGCCAACAACGTTACGTTGCTTAGTCGCACGCTCAATGGATTTGCCCTGATGGGCACTGTCATCGTCGGTTCATTACTGATTACCGGGGCGCTTAATTATTGGTTGATCGTCGGTCCGACAGTGACCGGACTGTTCTCGACACCCTATGGGCAACTGCTAATCGCCAAGTTGGTTCTCTTTGGCATGATGCTTGCACTGGCAGCCGCGAACCGATACCGACTAAGCCCCATACTCGAGCGAGCGCATGTCTTCGGCGAGCATCAGGAGGCGGTTGAGGCATTGCGACGCAGCCTGTTTTTCGAGACAGCTTGTGCTTGCTTGATTCTGGCGCTGGTTGCCTGGCTGGGCACATTGGGACCGATGATCGATTGACGTCATCGGAAGGTTAATCCAGGTTCTGGAACTGCGCCGATTTAAGTAGCTGGAGAACGAAAGAACCGCCGTTTCGATTTTGGAAGCGGCGGTGTTTTTGCTTGCCTTGAACAACGTAGAGATACTAAATTTATTTAATCTGCACGCCTGTTTTGTTGAACATCACGTCGTTGAATCACTCTCATAGTTGACGGTTTTCAGATCATTCAACTATAGGAGTCAACATGAGGGTCGGCCGGGATTCGGGAAATTTTTGCAGGAATGATGTTAAGCCAATGATTTAAAACGGATTTATAGAAAAACTCCTTTTTGTGCCCGCGGTTAGACTTCCACCACGAGCACGAACATGAGCATGTTGTTTTACTTGGCTGGGTGTATTCCAGTGACCACAAGCGCCGCACCGCTCCCTTTGAGGTCGAAGGAAACCTGCTCACCGACCTTGAATCCACGCAGCAATTTCTCATCAACTACTGTGAAGCCCATGGTCATCGCTGGCCAGTTAAGTTCTTTGATGGGCTGATGAGCCAAGTTAATGGTTTTCTGCCTTACATCAATAGCTTTGATGACGCCTATACCGTGTGCGGTCTTCTCGGTCTGCTCACTTTTACCCATATTGCTCATATTCCCCATGTCCGCAGCAAAAGCCGACGGCGCGCCAAGGAAGACAAAGCTGGTGAATGCTGCAGTGACGAAATTATTTTTCATGATGGATTTCCTTTCAGGTTAAAGATAGATCAAGCCTGTACAGCTTTAGGTTGGCGACCGCGCATCAAGCGATACGCAGCCGGGATAACAAACATAGATAACAAGGGGGCCGTGATCATGCCGCCGACCATCGGAGCGGCGATACGGCTCATGACTTCGGAGCCAGCACCACTTCCCCACAAAATGGGCACGAGGCCGGCCAGAATTACGGCGACGGTCATGGCCTTGGGACGAACGCGAAGCACGGCACCTTCCCGAATGGCGTCTTCAAGAACGGTGATCGTCAGAGTTGCTCCTGTTCCCTGTCGGGCAGCTACCGCCTGCTTCAGATACAGCAGCATGACGACGCCAAATTCGGCTGAAACGCCCGCTAAGGCGATGAATCCGACACCGGTGGCAACCGACAGGTTGTAGCCTTGCAGATAGAGGAACCAGATGCCGCCGACCAGCGCGAACGGCAGCGAAGCCATGATCAGCGCCGCTTCGTCGAAGCGCCGGAAAGTCAAGTACAGCAGCACGAAGATGATCAGCAGCGTTGCCGGCACCACCAGTTTCAGGCGTGCGTTCGCGCGCTCCAGATACTCGAACTGCCCGGAATAGGCAATGCTGAGTCCCGGAGCCAGTTTCACCTTGGCAGCCACTGCGGTACGCAGGTCGGCAACGACGGAAGCCAGATCTCGATCCCGGACATCGACGTAGATCCAGCCGCTCGGTCGCGCATTCTCGCTCTTGAGCATTGGAGGGCCGTCACTGATCTTCAGCTTTGCGACGGTTCCCAGCGTGATCTGCTGGCCGCTACCGGTCAGGATCGGCAGATTGCGCAGTTTCTCCAGCGAGTCCCGGATTTCCCTCGGATAACGAACGCTGATCGGATAACGCGCCAGCCCCTCGACCGTTTCTCCCACGTTCTCGCCGCCAATTGCCGAAGACACGATACTTTGCACGTCGGCGATGTTGAGTCCGTAGTTGGCGGCCGTAGACCGGTCGATGTCGACGTCCACATAGCGTCCTCCGCTGAGACGCTCTGCAAGTGCAGAACTCACTCCGGGAACCAGTTTGGCAACTTGTTCGATTTCTTGCGCCGTCTTGTCGATATCGGCAAGGCTGGTCCCAGAGACTTTTACGCCAATCGGACTCTTGATCCCGGTGGCCAACATGTCAAGACGATTGCGGATAGGCGGAACCCAAATGTTCGACAAGCCAGGGACCTTGACGACTCGGTCGAGCTCATCGATCAATTTCGCCGGCGTCATGCCGGAGCGCCATTGATCGCGTGGTTTGAACTGGATGGTGGTTTCGAACATCTCCAGCGGCGCAGGATCGGTCGCGCTCTCCGCCCGGCCAGCTTTACCAAAAACGCTGGCAACTTCCGGGACGGTCTTGATCAGGCGATCGGTTTGTTGCAGCAGTTCCGAAGCCTTGGATGCAGACAAACCGGGTAATGCTGACGGCATGTAAAGCAAGTCGCCCTCATCCATCTGAGGCAGAAACTCTCCGCCCAGTCGACTGATCGGCCATAGCGTCGTCAGCAAGGCCAGGCCGGCAATGACCAGCGTGGCTTTCGGTCGACGCAAGACGGCCTCCAGCAACGGCCGATAGCAACGAATCAGCCAGCGGTTCAACGGGTTACTATTTTCCGAAGGAATGTTCCCCCGGATCATGTACCCCATCAGGATAGGAATCAGCGTTACAGACAAGCCGGCGGCGCCGGCCATGGCATAGGTCTTGGTGAACGCCAAAGGTCCGAACAGACGTCCTTCCTGCGCCTCCAGCGTGAAAACCGGGATGAACGACAAGGTGATGATCAACAGGCAGAAGAACAGCGTGGGTCCAACCTCGGCCGCCGCCTCGCCGATCACGCGCCAATGGGCTTCGCCTTGCAGCGACTGCACGGGATGTTCATGCTTCCACGCCTCGATATGCTTATGAGCATTCTCGATCATGACGACTGCGGCATCGACCATGGCGCCGATGGCGATGGCAATACCGCCCAGCGACATGATGTTGGCGTTGACGCCCTGGTAGCGCATCACGATGAAGGCAATCATGACGCCGAGTGGCAAGGAGACGATTGCCACCAGCGCCGAACGCAGATGCCATAGGAACAGGCCGCATACCACCGCGACGACGATGAATTCTTCTAGCAACTTGTGCGACAGGTTGTCGATGGCACGATCGATCAATTGGCTGCGGTCGTAGACGGGAACTACCTCGACGCCGGACGGAAGGCTCTTCTTAAGTTCTTCCAGTTTGGTTTTGACGGAGGCAATGGTGTCGCGTGCGTTTTTACCAGAGCGTAGGATGACAACGCCCCCGACTGTTTCACCCTGGCCGTTGAGCTCGGCAATACCGCGCCGCATCTCTGGCCCCAGTTGAATGGTCGCCACGTCACCCAATTTAACCGGCACACTGTTTTGTCCCGTCGCCAATGGGATATTGCGAAAGTCCGTCAGCGTCTTGAAATAGCCGGAAGCCCGCACCATGTATTCGGTTTCCGCCATCTCCAACACCGAGCCGCCGGTTTCCTGATTGGCTTTCTTGATTGCTTCCACGACCCTGTCTTGCGTGATCCGGTAGGCCGCCAGCTTCACCGGATCGAGCACGATCTGATATTGCTTGACCATCCCGCCGACTGTCGCAACTTCCGCCACATTGGGCAAGCTCTTGAGTTCATATTTCAAAAACCAGTCCTGCAGGCTACGTAGCTGGGCTAAGTCGTGTTGCCCGGTCTTGTCGACCAAGGCATATTCGTAGATCCAGCCGACTCCGGTGGCGTCCGGCCCTAACGATGCTTTGGCCGAAGCTGGCAGGCGCCCCTGCACCTGGTTGAGATATTCCAGCACCCGGGAGCGGGCCCAGTACATATCTGTGCCGTCTTCAAACAGGACGTAGACGAAGGAATCGCCAAAGAAGGAGTAGCCGCGCACGGTCTTCGCCCCCGGGACGGACAGCATGGTGGTCGCTAGCGGATAGGTCACCTGGTTTTCCACAATCTGCGGCGCCTGGCCGGCATAACTGGTGCGAATGATGACCTGGACATCCGACAGATCCGGTAAGGCATCCACCGGCGTCGTCTTGAGCGCCCAGATACCCCATACCCCGAGGAACAGGACGGCGAGCAAGACCAGAAAACGGCTCGCAATCGACCATTTGATGAGTTTCTCTATCATGGCGCGCTCCGATCCAGCTTCTCGATCACATAGTCGCCATTCTTCTCACTGAAACTGAAATGCACGCTGTCCCCGGCCTTGAGGCCTGATGCCATGTCGGGCTGAGCCAATTTGAATGTCATCGTCATCGGCCCCCAACCCAGCGTTTTGACCGGACCATGCGAGAGCGTGATTTCGAGCCCCTTCAGCGATTCGATTTTCCCGGTTGTCTCATTGAGTGCGGCCTGCGCTGTCGCAGCATTGGAGGATGACGACGTATTCAATCTCGCTAGCACGCCTTTAAGACTTGCTTCGGAGTCGATCAGGAATTGCCCTGACGTGACAACCTGCTGCCCCTCGGTGACGCCACCCAGCACGATGCTCTTGCCGTCGGCTTCCTGGCCAAGTTGAACTTCGACCGGCTGATATCGCCCGTCACCCGTAGTGACCAGCAAGACATTGCGGGTACCGGTGCGAATGATCGCTTCAGACGGCACCAACAAGCCTGGTGCCGCTTTGCCTGCGTCCAAATTGATCTGGGCATACATACCAGGCTTTAACCTGCCGTCGCGATTGGGTAATTCGATACGGACTCGAAGCGTGCGGCTGTCGGCATTCGTTTCAGGCAGCACGGCCAAGATCTTGCCAGTGAAGTTTTCACTTGGATATGCAGAAAAACGAGCTCCCAGCTTGCCGCCGACATTGATCTGTCCGGCTTGCGCTTCGGGAACGGCCGCTTCCAGCCATACGGAATCCAGACCATTTATCTTGGCCAGAGGCGCGCCCGCTGTCAATGTCATTCCGCTTCTGATATCGAGCGTCTGAATCAGGCCTGCGATGGGAGCGACGATTGTCACCACGGTTTGAGGACGTCCGCTCTTTTCGACGCGGCTGATCAGATCACTGCTCATCCCGAGTAGTTGCAGACGCTCACGGGCAGCCTGAATTAATGCCCGATCGTTTGTTTTGATCACCGCCAAGAATTCCGACTGGGCACCGGCCCATTCAGGAATCAGCAAATCAACCAGAGGAGCACCGCGTACAACGACATCGCCAGGAGCTCGTGCATACACGCGCTCCACAAAGCCGCTGCTACGTGACTGAACAATCGCAACCTGGCGATCATTCAGCTGCACGCTGGCGACGGCGTTCACCGTTGCCGATAAGTTGCCTCGCTCCACTTTCGCAGTACGCATTCCCAAATTCTGGACAATACCGGCATCGATCTTGACCCCGGCGCCATCTACCTGATCATCGGCGTATTTCGGTACCAGTTGCATGTCCATGAAAGGTGACTTACCCGGCTTGTCGAAGCGTTGACTCGGCATCATGGGGTCGTACCAATACAACGCCTTACGTTCCACTTGCGTGGTCGGGCCCGCAGTTTCGCTATGCATGGTTTGACCTCCCTTATTCTGTTGGGCAAGCCAATAACCGCCTGCGCTACTCACGGCAGCAACCGCAATCATCAGTACGGCAATTTGATAGGTATTTTTCTTCATTGCAGGTCTTCTCCGTAAGCAAAATAGAGCTGCGCGGCCATCGCCGTACGCTGAGCTTCTATATCGATGATTTTTAAACGTTGATCGACGATTTCGCGGCGTGCAGTCAATACCGTCGTCAAGTCGCTCTTACCCGAGCGGTAGCCTGCGTACTGGAGATCGACCTTTTGCTGTGCCAGAGGCAAGGCGGTCTGATTGGCGCGCTCCAGTTGGCGGGTCAACGTCTGGTAGTCGGCAAGATCGTTTTCCAGTTCGTTGGTGTGATCGCGCAGCATGGCTTCACGGTCGGCATCGATCCGATACAGTTCCCGCTGTTTGGCGGCAATGCGGGGATCCTGTCGGGTTGAAGGAGACACAGGAATCTCAAACGTGAACTGGACGGAGACCATGTTGCCGAATCGCGCATCGCGTCGCTGATAAGCAAGCTCGACACCCCAGTCCGACTTTTTCATGGCTTGCGCTTCGCGGACCTCGGCTTCTGCCTTGCGTGTTTCGGCGGCAAAGGCTTGCAGTTCCGGATGCCGATGCAAGTGCTCCCGCAGATGGGTCGCGTCGATGTTCAAAGCAGGCAATGCATCGACCAGTGGCTCATCAGCCTCGCCGCCGACGTAACGACGTAAGCCAGCCTTCGCTTTGACTAGGTCGCGAATCAGATCGTCGCGACGGTCGGCAAGCTGCACCGCCTCCTGTTTCGGCATGACGCTATCGGCAATCTGCGTACGACCGGATGCGATTTGGGCACGTACTGCCTCTGCCCAGAGCTGATTCTCCTTGTCCAGGTTGTCAAACAAAGCGATCTTGCGCTCCAGATAGTATCGATTGAGCCATGCCAGGGCAGTCGCCCGGCGCAATTTCAGACGCTCGACCTGCCGTTGCGCTTCGGCGGTTTCGATTGAGGCCTCGGCTACCGCAACGCGGGCCTGGCGTTTCGCCGCATTGGGAAACTCCTGCATGACGCCAATCTTTTGCATCGTCATCGAGTCGGCATTGAGCCGGCCCCGATCCGGACCGGACACGGGATAGTTGTCGATGCCGGTGAAAATCTTTGGATCAGGCAACGCGCCGGCGGGTATCGCAGACGCTTGAGCCGCCTGGATTTGTGCCCTGTTAGAGGCGAGATTAGGGGACTGGCGCTCGGCAATTTCGAGCGCAGCGTTAAAAGACAAGGGACCGGCATTGGCAAGGCCCGACATCCCTGCGAGCAAAGCAAGCAAGGTACTGGATATCCTGCGAAAGGACATATTGTTCACTCCATAGCGTGACGGCGCGTACAAAAGCGCGCAAACAGTCGCCCGGCAGCTAGGCCGGACGCATCAACGAATCAATGAGATTTAGAGTGAACGAGGGGGACGCCACAACCCGGATGGGTCATGAGAAGGCAGAAATGACTCAGGCAACAGTGAAACGGTATCGATCAGTGGAAGGATCAATGGATTGATGTCGACGGAAGATGTCGTCGATGGGAAAACCTGGCAAATCTTGCAGGCGTCGCCCATTTTGCACGGCGCCGTCGATTTGGATGACTTATCGGTGTCCGACATATTCATCACACAAGGCTCATCTGCGGCGTTCGCGGATGTCGCCATTTCCATAGACGCAGAATTAGTGCGCATCATTTCGACCATGCGTACCGCTGCCAGTCCCTCAAGGGGAATAGCAATGGTCAACAGCAGGATCAGAAATGTACGCATCATTTTCATGCGGTGAATTATAGACGATGTTTTATCGGCCGATATTGGTGCTCAAAGAACATTCCGTTTATTACGGGCTGTTCTTCAAGCATTCCAGTCGCAAATTCAGATGTGATCTGGAAGATCTCTGGTCAGTGCATCGAAGCCTAGTACGAACTTCCATTTTTTATTCATGTGTATGAGCATGTCCGGCTTCAGAATAGTGCTCGTCCTCATCGGTTTGGCCACAGGGAGTCGTCTCAAACTGGATCGTTGTATGAAATATCTTGTACTTCTCCGCCAAGACTTCCTTCATTGATGGAAGCACTTGTTGCTCAGGCGATAGGGAGGCTTCATACACCACGTGCGCGGTCAGGCTAACTTTACCGCTAGTGAGGGCCCAGAGATGAACATCGTGAACGCTCACGACGCCCTTGCTGGATGCCAGTTGTGCGATGATCTCTTCAAGATCCATGCCCTCCGGCACACCCTCAAGCAAAATATTCAGACTTTCTTTCAACAATATCCAGGTTCGTGGCAGAACCCATAACCCGATGGCAACAGCGATGACAGCATCAACCCAGACCCATCCTGTGAAACGAATGATCAGTGCGCCGATGATCACGCCGATGGAACCGAGCATGTCACTCCATACTTCGAGGTAAGCCCCCTTCACATTGAGACTGGCGTCTTTGCCGGCGCTCAGCAATTTCATGGAAATGAGATTGACGACCAAACCGAAAATAGCGATGACGAGCATTCCCCCCGATTGAATCTCAGGCGGCGCTTTGAAACGCTGATACGCTTCGTACAGAATGTACATGGCGACGGCAAACAACATCATCGCGTTGAAAGCTGCTGCCAGAATTTCAAAGCGATGATAGCCAAATGTCCGCTTGCTATCCGCAGCGCGCTTTGCGATTTGTACGGCTGCCAAGGAGATCGCCAGGGCGCTCGCATCCGTAAACATATGCGCGGCGTCCGACAACAATGCCAGACTTCCGGTTACCAGACCGCCAATTACCTCTGCAACCAAAAAGATGGAGGTCAAAATCAGCGCAACAGTGAGCTGTTTCTGATTTTGTTTTGTCGCTACGGGATGATCGTGGTCTGCGCTCATAGTTTGTATCTATAAAAAGTGGGCACCAAAGGTTGACTCCAACTTGGGAGAATAATTCTTCGCTATTTACGCTGCACGCGCTTTTCCGCACTGCCCACAGAACTTCATGCCTGGAGTCAGTTGCGTGTTGCATCCAGAACAAGTGATCGGCAACAGAGAAGTTCCACATTGCTGACAGAAGCGTGCCCCAACCTCATTCGTCGCATTGCAGGCACCGCACGCCTGCAGCGTGGCAGCCGGAGGCAGGGGCTGCGAAGAGCGCCCCCATGCACTGTCCGATGATGGCGGTGTGTTGGAATTGCCATCATTGTGACCATGGGCTCTACTACTGCCGCCATGACCTTGACGCTGCCGGCTTCCGTGACCGCCGCCATGATGACCACCGAATATTTTTTCCAAAAATCCCATAACAATCTCCTGCACCTTTACTGCATTTGGCTTCAAGTAAAAATAAGACGTCCCATTACAAAGGCTGTAGTAGCTACAAGGTCAAGCCTTTGTTTTGAAATCATGCAATAAGCGATGAGCGACCGTATTTGGGGACTTCTCCCATACAGCCGCTCATCAACACTCAGTGCGATTAACTCAAGGGCTCAGCTTTATACCGAACGAGTCTTAGCCCAAAACTTCCAGAAAGGCCGCTTACCCGAAGGAGGTTGAACGCTCTCATCTTCGTCGTTTGCATGTGCCATTTTGTACAGCAATGGCAACACCAAAAGCGTCAGAATCGTTGAAGACAGAATGCCGCCGATAACAACGGTTGCCAGTGGGCGCTGCACTTCTGCACCGGTACCGGTTGCCAGCGCCATCGGGACAAATCCCAAAGATGCCACCAATGCAGTCATTAGTACGGGACGCAGTCGTGTCATGGCACCTTCGTGGATGGCGTCACTCAACGAGCGTCCCTCTTCGCGTAAGCTACGAATGAAGGCGATCATGACGAGCCCGTTCAATACGGCGACCCCCGAGAGAGCAATGAAGCCTACAGCTGCCGAGATCGACATCGGAATGCCACGCAAGGACAAGGCCAGAATGCCACCGGTCAATGCGAACGGAATGCCGGTGAAGACGAGCAGACCGTCTTTAACGTTGTTGAACATCGCAAAAAGCAGCACGAAGACCAGCAACAACGCCACAGGAACAACGATTTGCAAGCGCTTGGTCGCCGACTGCAAGTTCTCGAACTGGCCACCCCAAGTAGTCCAATAGCCGGCCGGAATTTTCACCTGCTGTTGTATCTGTTGCTCAGCCTCAGCCACAAAAGAGCCCAGATCCCGACCACGAACGTTTGCACTCACGACAATGCGACGTTTGCCATTTTCGCGGCTGACCTGATTCGGGCCTGGAGCGATCGACATCTCTGCGATTTCCGACAGCGGTACATAGCTGGTCTTCGTCGCATTGGCGCCCAATGGCAACGCAATCGGCAGGCGTTTCATGGCATCAAGATCATTGCGCGTTTGCTCCGGGAGGCGCACGATGATGTCGAAACGACGATCGCCCTGGAACAACGTACCGGCCTCCTTGCCGCCGATTGCCGTCGCGATCGTATCTTGCACATCCGCGATATTCAAGCCATAGCGTGCCGCCTTTTCACGGTTGATCTGAACGGTCAGCATCGGCAAGCCGGTTGTTTGCTCGACCTTCACTTCTGTCGCACCTTGGATTTTCTCCAACACTGACGAGATTTTGGCCGCGTTCTCATTCAAGACGGCCATGTCGTCACCAAAGATCTTGACCGCTACATCGCTACGCACGCCGGAGATCAGCTCGTTAAAACGCAATTGAATCGGTTGCGAGAACTCATAGCTGTTGCCGGGAATCTTTGCGACTGTTTCCTGAATTGCTTCGAGTAGCTCCGCTTGCGTCTTTCTTGGTTCAGGCCATTGATCCAAGGGCTTGAGCATGATGTAACCATCCGAGATGTTAGGTGGCATCGGATCAGACGCCACTTCGGCGGTACCGGTACGGGCAAAAACGCGCTCAATCTCAGGAAATTTCTGCTTCAACGCCCGCTCGATCTGTTGTTGCATCTCGATCGACTGAGTTAAGCTTGTGCCCGGAATACGCAACGCCTGGATCGCCAGATCACCTTCGTTCAAGCTTGGGACAAATTCGCTCCCCATGCGCGACCCGATGACAGCGCACAATACGATCAGTGCGCCGGCGAAAGTCAGTACCACTGGCTTGTTGAGCATTACCTTGCTCAACAGAGGCTCATACAGGCGCTTGGCGCCGCGCATCAGGCCGTTTTCTTTCTCGGCAACCTTCTCACCGATGAAGAGGGCAATTGCTGCCGGAATAAACGTCACCGACAAGATCATTGCGCCCAGCAGTGCCGCGACCACGGTAAATGCCATCGGCTGGAACATCTTGCCTTCCACGCCAGTGAGCGCAAACATCGGCAGATAGACAATCATGATGATCAGTTGACCGAACAGCAAAGGACGACGTGCCTCGCGTGACGCTGCAAACACTTCATGGAAGCGCTCAGCACGAGTCAGTGGTCGACCATGATGCTCCTGAGCATGCGCCAGTCGCCGCACGCAGTTCTCCACAATGACCACAGCGCCATCAATAATGATGCCGAAGTCGAGCGCCCCCAGACTCAGCAAATTGGCGCTCACATGGTTCGCGACCATGCCGGTGAAGGTGAACAGCATCGCCAATGGAATGACAGTTGCCGTAATCAAGGCTGCACGAATATTGCCCAGGAAGACGAACAGCACCGCAATAACCAGAATGGCACCCTCGATCAAGTTCTTCTTCACCGTATTGATGGCTTTGTCGACCAGAATCGTCCGGTCATAGACCGTCACAGCCTTCACGCCTTCGGGTAACGAACGGTTGATTTCCACCATTTTCTTGTCGACGGCCTGCGAGACGGTACGGCTGTTTTCACCGATCAGCATGAAGACCGTACCTAGAACGACCTCACGACCATTCTCGGTTGCAGCACCGGTTCGCAATTCGCGGCCAATGCCAACTTCGGCGACATCCTTGATACGAATAGGAACGCCCTGAACGTTACCCAGAATGATGTTACCGATATCGTCGATCGAATTGACCTGGCCGGGTGCCCGAATCAGATATTGTTCACCGCGACGCTCGATATAGCCGGCACCGACGTTACCGTTATTTTTCTCCAAGGCGGTCGCCACGGATTGTAGGGTCAGTCCATAGGAGGCCAGCTTCTCGGGCGATGGTGCCACGTGATATTCCTTGGCGTAGCCACCGATGGAATTAATCTCGGTGACACCAGGCACGTTACGCAACTGCGGCTTGATGATCCAATCCTGGATCTCTCGTAAATCGGCCGGTGTATATTCAGAACCGTCCGGTTTTCTGGCGCCGTCCTTGGTTTCGACCGTCCAGAGGTAGATTTCCCCAAGACCAGTAGAAATCGGCCCCATCCCCGGATCTATTCCTGGCGGCAGCTTGCTACGCGCTTCCTGGATCCGCTCATTGACCAGCTGGCGCGCAAAATAAATGTCTGTACCGTCCTTGAAGATCACCGTGATCTGAGACAGACCATAGCGCGACAAGGATCTGGTTTGCTCAAGATTGGGCAAACCAGACATGACGGTCTCAATTGGATAGCTGATGCGCTGTTCTGTCTCCAGCGGAGAATAACCAGGAGCGGCGGTGTTGATCTGAACCTGCACATTGGTAATGTCAGGCACGGCGTCAATCGGCAGTTTTTGGTAACTAAAGACGCCGTAGCCGGCCATCCCAAAAACCGCAAGCAGGACTAGCCATCGGTGCTCAATGGCGAATCGAATGATGCGTTCAAACATGATTGTGATCTCTCTCGTTGAGTGCGAATTTAGTGCGCGTGTTCCGCGCTACCTTTGCCCAGCTCTGCCTTGATCGCAAAACTGCCACTGGCCGCGTAAGGCGTACCAGCCTTCATACCTTCCTTGATCTCAACTTGCTTGCCGTCAGTGCGGCCCAACGTAACCTCTTGCGCCATGAAACCGCCAGGGATCTGCACAAACACGATGTTCTTGCCATCGATGATCTGAATGGCATCCGACGAGATGGCCACAGGAACATCGGCTTGCTCGGAGATGACTTCCACATTCACAAACAGACCTGGGCGCCAGGTATTGGATGGGTTCTGCAGGACAATATGTGCCTTGGCAGTACGCGTCTGTTCGCCCAGCAAAGAGCCGACGTAGCTGATCTTGCCGGTAGCCGACGAGTCAAATGCCGTGGCCTTCACCACGGCTTTCTCTCCGACCTTGATCGTATTCATGTCTTTCGGCGTGACGATGATTTCTGCCCAGACTGTAGACAAATCGGAGACCATGAAAATATTGGCATCCTCTTTCACGGATTCGCCCAGGCTCAGATGCTTCTCTACCACCACACCATCAAATGGCGCGCGGACTTCATACCGGTTCAGGCCGCCAGAAGATGCGCCGGCGCCCACGGCACGCAGTTTCTGTTGTGTGTTGCGCACGGCAATCTCGGCTTCACGCAAGGTTTGTTGTGCTTGCAAATAGTCTTGTTCCGCGGAGATTTTTTCCTCCCACAACTTCTTCTCGCGGGAATAGGTCGACTGGGCCAGAGCAAGACGTTGCTGAGCGTTCAGTTGTTCACTACGCAGTTCAGAAATCGCGCTGCTACTGATGACGGCCAAAAGCTGACCTTTTTTCACGACTTGTCCAAGATTGGCACTCACTGAATCGACCACGCCGGCGACTTGTGGAACCACGTGTGCTGTGCGGTCTTCATTGAAGCGGATTTCACCGGGCAACTGCAGGCCGCTGTTCAGGCGTACGCTCGCAGAAGTTTTGATCTTGATGCCTGCGGTCTTAATCTGCTCCGCCGACAATTCGACCTTTCCCTCTTCCTTCGAGAAGACGAAACTCATCTTCTTCCCATTGGCGACCACGTCGAAATTGATATCAAACAAGTGCGGCTCGTCAATGGTCACGGTACTACGGAGTGAATCCTTCGAAATTTCAAAAAGAATCTTTTCCTTCTCTTGCAGTGGACGAGCTAGGACGGCAGTCAGCTGAATTGATTGAGGAGCGACAATTTTTCCATTTTCCAGCGGATAAACGACTAATCGGGCGCCATCACTGTCCTCAGCGAGGACAACTTCGATAGCCGAAGGGCCTTCGCTAAACAAGGCGCCGCCATGAGGCCCTTTGGCCGAGGATGCCTTGTGGTGTTCGCCATCACCGTGCTCGTCCTTGTCCTTATGCTCCGACCCCGCTGCGGCACCGTGGTGCTCACCGTCTTTATGTCCCTTTTCTTCCTCGTGTCCTTGAGCTGATTCAGCGCGACCCTCACCAGAAGATTCCTTGCCCCCCTTCATCAGCACGACACCCGACAATAAGGCGGTAACCACCACAATCACAACAATCGCTAGTTTCTGTTTCTTATCCATGATTTCTCTCACTCTTTTTCTGTGCTATTGGGGCCTGCCAGACGATCCAGTTCGGCCGATGCCTGATGGACGTTGGAAAGGGCCTGCCAGTATTGGGATTTGGCTTGAAAGTAGGTACGCTGAGCATCAAGGACTTCAAGAAAGCTGAACTTCCCCAGCTCAAAACCTTTGGTGGCAGCGTTATAAGCACTCTCGGCGCCAGGAATAATCTCGCGACGCAAAGCGTCGACTTCCTGCGTAGCGTTGCGCATGCGTTCGTAGCCTTGAGCTGCTTCGCCTTGAATACGAATTTCTGTCGCTGCTTGCTCATCCCGCGCTTTATCGGCACGCTTCAAGGCTTCAAGCTCATTGCCCCTGTTGTTGTCAAACACGGGGATTGGCACCGACACACCGATGACCCACATGCTGCGGCGGGCTTCTTCGTCACGCTTGTTGCCTAGGCTGACTGTCAGATCCGGAATACGCTTTGAGCTTTCGATCTTGGCCAGGGCACGACGGCGTTCAACTTCCAGACGAGCCAGTTTGATGGCGGGCCCATCGTTGACGCGCTCGGTCAGTTGAGCGATAGCAGGTAGTGGTGGCGGCATCTCCACATTGCCGGTCGACAGGCTGAAGGTGCTTTCGAAATCTCCCCAATAAGCCACAAGACGCTTACGCGCGAGCGTCAGGTCGCTGGCGGCCTGGCTCAATGCCAGGCGTGCACTGGCGTCCGCCACGCGTGCTTTGGTTTCTTCGACCGGAGAGATCTTGCCGGCACTCACGCGGCGGGAAGTGATACTCGTCGAGCGTTCAGTGAGCTTCAGTAAATCTTCACTCAATCGCAATTTCTCTTGCGCAATCAGCGTATCGAAGTACGCCGCGGTCACGCCTGCTTTGATCTCAGCTCGCTTTGCAGAGAACTCCAGAACGGCAATGTCGTGCGCACGCTGTGCGGCTTCGATACGGGCACTACGCTTGCCACCCAACTCAATGGGCTGATTGATCTGGTAGGTGGTCGTGCGCGTCGATTTTCTCGTATCTTCCATAAGAGCCGAGATTTCTGGATTCGGACGTGCACCGGCTTGAATAATCGTCGCTTCGACAGCCTCAATTTCCAGCCTTGCCGCCGACAGTTCTTTGTTTCTATCGATGGCCAGGCCGATCGCGGACTCCAGCGTCCTGCTTTCAGTAAGTGAATTTGCCGTGGCGGTTTGCGCCAAGGCACTGACATGTTGGTTGTTGCTAGTGGCAACGGATTGCGCGTGCGCGGGATAGGCGAGCATCATCGCCAATCCGAGAGGAAGGTAAAGCCTGGACATCAAATTCTCCAAAGATAAAGGGAAGAATTCGGCGAGTGTCCGACGAGAAAGGGAAAGTCGAGTTCGCCGAGTTAAGCGGCGAGCTGCCAATTGGGCTTTTCAGGGCCCTCGGCAATATGGGAAGAGAATTCAGAAGGAATAAACGGATATACGGCCAAATTAAAATCAGCAGACAATTTCAACTGGGTATAAGTAGTGACAGATTTGCAGCAGGAAAGATGGCAAAGACCGCATTCGACATCATTGTCGATAACGCTTTTCGAAGCATGTTCCTTCATCGAAATCGACTTGTGACTCGCTCTATGCTCATGATGGCCAAAATGTACGCGAGTCTGAGAGGCTTCATTTTGACAATACGATGCCATTGCAGCCCAGGAGAGCTGCAACGGCAATAGCAAGATCAAAATGACAAGGAAGGCGCGTCTCATAGTTGCAAATTATAACTTCAGCAACGAAGTTATCTGTCCATCAAAGTTAAGTATTTTTAAATCGAGAGACTTCTGCAACAGTAACGCTGGTAGTTCTATTACGCACCAGAATGGAGCGACTTATTCATTTTTTGGGCCGACGATTCCTTAGCTTCACGGATGACATCTTGCTGCGCTTCTTTCTTCACATCGGCGCGCGTCTTCGACGACGCGGTCTTGAGTACCGGGTAGCTGTTGTTGTTGACGATCAGGCCGTCCTTTTGTGCTTGCTCGAGTTCGGCAACCACCTCAGCACGCGTCTTGGTGCTTTGGTAAGTCACGACCGGGTAGTTGTTACGTGCCGACACGTTAGCGGCGTCACGAGCGGCTTGGGTTGGCGCAGTTTCGGCGACGGCAACAGCAGACACCAGAGACAGCAATGTAACGGCGATGATTTGAGTCGATTTCATAATAGTTCTCCAAGTAAATAAAGTAGGGTCAAATGCCTCGAAATGAGACCTTCAACAACCGATCACCTTGGGGCACATGCCATTTGGCGTATCGTTGGAGTGAATTTTAGAAGGCGGGCTCGCACGTGAAGATTGCCTATACATTACAAATTTGTAATGCAGGCGCCCCCTGTGATCAGGGAAAATGCCAGCACAACCATACCCTCAGAGGGCTCTCGATCATGCGCATCTTGCTAGTAGAAGACGAACCAAAATCAGGCGACTACTTGCGCAGAGGCCTCACCGAGTCCGGATTTATCGTTGATTGGGTTCAAACCGGGCCTGATGGATTACACAATGCACAAACAAATAACTACAACCTGATCATCCTGGACGTTATGCTGCCGGCGATGAGCGGATGGGATGTCCTCCAGACCTTGCGTCAGTCTCACGACACGCCAGTGCTGTTTCTCACAGCGCGCGATGAGATCGAAGACCGCGTAAAGGGATTGGAATTAGGAGCCGACGATTATCTTGTGAAGCCGTTCGCCTTCACAGAACTCTTGGCACGCGTCAGAACACTGTTGCGACGAGGCCCGACCCGTGAATCCGAAATTATTGAATTCGCTGATGTGCAGATTGACGTGCTTAAACGCCGCGTGATGCGCGCAGATCAACGCGTCGATCTGACTGCCAAAGAATTCGCCTTGCTCCACCTGTTGGCGAAGCGGCCAGGCGAGGTGCTCTCCCGGTCGCTGATTGCCTCGCAGGTTTGGGACATGAATTTCGATAGCGACACCAACGTGGTTGATGTCGCCGTTCGGCGCCTGCGTGCAAAACTAGACGATCCACACACACAGAAGCTCATCCACACGGTGCGTGGCATGGGCTACGTGCTGGAGGTGCGTTCGTGAATCGACTACAACCAGCGTCGCTGACTTCACGCCTAGTCTCTCTATTCGGGCTAGTCGCAATCGTTACCTTTGCGGGGGTTGGCACCTACCTGTACCACTCGCTCTCCAAACAGTTGGAAACACGAGATGACGAAGAGCTTCTCGGAAAAATCCGTTCAATGAGCCATCTGGTTCAAGAAGCGCCCTCCGTGGAGTCGATCCGGCGAGACCCCCATATCTTTCTCGATGCCGCCGCCGGCCACGACCAACTGACGGTCCTCATGCGTGTCGGCGAAGAGGCGCTGGTTGTCAATAGCAATCCTGAGACTCAAGCCTTGTCATTTCTTACACCGCCGGCAAAAAACGATGAACTCAATCGATCTGCTGTATCGGTTATAAAACTGCGCAATGGCGAATCGGCGCGTGCTGTCGCCACAGAGACGGTCATTAACAAGACGAACGAACGAGTGCAAATCATGGTGGCGCGTACTGCATCCGACAGAATGCAGCTGCTGAGTAGTTACCAGGCGGAGGTTTGGACGGCGGCCGTGTGTGGAACGTTACTGGCGACCGTACTGAGCTATTTTCTGGTATTGCGTGGCCTACGCCCATTACGCGTGGTTGCCAGTCAAGCGCAGAGCATCACAGCGCATCGTTTGGATACCCGACTGGATATGGAAGCTGCACCTCAGGAGTTACATGAAATAGTGCAGTCGTTCAACGCCATGCTCGATCGATTACATGGCAGCTTCGAGCGACTGACGCAGTTCTCCGCAGATCTTGCCCACGACCTACGCACACCGCTCAACAACCTCATGGTTCAGACACAGGTCGCCATTTCTCAGGCGCGCACGCCTGAAGAATATCAGTCACTACTCATCTCCAACATCGAAGAGTATGAACGCCTAGCAAGAATGACTGAAAGTATTCTATTCCTGGCAAGGGCTGAGCATGCCCACGTCGTTGTCAACAAAGAGTCTCTCGACATGGCAGTGGAGTTGACGCGTATCTCCGAATATTTTGAAGGAATCGCAGATGATGCCGGCGTAACCATCAAGGTTTCAGGCCAAGGAAAACTGTGTGCCGACGCAATCTTGCTGCGACGCGCGGTAAGCAACCTCGTTGCCAATGCTATCCGCTACACACCGTTTGGCCACACCGTCACATTGTCTGCTGAAAACCAGCACGATTCTGTGATTATCAGCGTGACTAATCCGGGAAAGGGCATTGATGTGAGCCATCTCGATCGCATTTTTGACCGCTTTTATCGTGCCGATACCGCGAGGAGTAACTCGGCAACGTCGACGGGACTCGGATTAGCGATCGTGCAATCCATCATGGCTTTGCATGGTGGCACGGCGAAGGCCGAAAGCGTCATCGATGGCGAGACGATATTCAGGCTTATTTTCCCGTTGAAACATAAGTCCTCATAAAAAGGAGATTTCCATGACATTCAGTATAGGCCGACCGCTAAAAGCAGTTTTTTGTGTCATCACGATGACAGCTATTTTAGGCGGGTGCTCCACACATCCCGTGGCGTCTGTTCGCGAAGGCGCTATCGATGCATTCATTCAAGGCGACTATCCGCTTGAAAAAAACGTAGCGGATCTTCCGCCGTGCTTGAAGGATATTCCAGTTGCACAACTGATGACGAAAAAGTATATCGAGTTGTCTTATCGTCCCAGCAGCAGCAAATATCGCACGCTCACTATCGCCGAAGCGCCTAGCGCGGGATTTGCGAAGTCTGGCGTTCACGTTGAAGTGATCCCGGGTGATTGCCGAAAGGGCGAACTGGCGACTATCATTCGTCCGCTGTATTCGCACGACCCGTCATAGTTACCCTTAGTCAGCGTTGGGTGAGAGACGGCGATAAATCGGTTGTTCCCCTTATCCTGCAATGCAAATGAGCCCAATTGAACCGACAAGCCACACAGACGTTCTCCAGATAGTGTTTGGTGGCTCCGTGGTATTTTTACTGTTGATGGCATGCTTCGTTATTTGGATCAAATACGGCAAGCAATCGAGCAAAAAAAATAAGTCGCCGGCGAACAAGCGATCGATCAAAGGTAAGCCGGTACGCGCAAGAGCAAGTCAGAAGAAACGATAGCCCTAGCGCTACTCAATATATAGAGTCGAATCCAATAGGAATGCTACAAATCTGCAGACGAATCATCGTGCCAGCGGCGAACGATACGTTGAAAAAATAAACTGTTCGGTAATTGCAACGTTGTGTAGCTATTGCCGTGACTCTCCCTCAACGTCGTATAAACCAGATTGATGTCGACCACGCGCCCCTTGACGCCTGGCTTGTCTCCACCTTCCAATACTTCAATAGTGTCGCCAATACGAAATGGTTGCGTCGTATAAATCAAGAGAGCACAAAAGAGATTGGAAAGAACACTCCATGCCGCAAAAAAAGCAATCGCGCCAACGGCTGCAAAACCTGTAAAGGCCGACCAAAGGACAGCACCGGAGACGCCCATCCGTTCAAGCGACCAAAGTAGTGCGCCACCGTAGACGACAAAGCCAACAACACGTTGTGAGAGAGAAGCAACTTTCTTTGGAAGCAAATAGGTTCGGCTGAGTTTTCCGATAAGCCGGTTGGAAATGCGCATGACCATTAGTGCACACAAGACGATAAGTGCAACCTCAACGGCCGGCACCAAAACGTCAAACCAGTCTGCTATCCATTGCGGCAAGCTGTCATGTATAGATCGAAGATGCTTATTCATGTAATGTCAAAGTCTGCAAAGCGTTAGGTGAGAAGTCATTCCGTCGTACGCAGAATCAACACTGCGCGCAAGCCTGGCTTATTGTCGCTCAACTCTAACTTCCCACCGTGTAATTTTGCAACAGCCGCCACTACGCTCAGCCCCAAGCCTACCCCGGGACTGGCGCGACTGGTATCGCAACGGTAAAACCGTTCTTGCACCTTTGAAATTTCATCCGTTGCAATGCCAGGGCCGTTGTCGCTTACCTCAATAAATATTGATCCGTTATCGATCCGGCCGCACTCGATTTTTACTGTGCCATTTTTGGGCACGTATTTAAAAGCATTGTCCAGGAGATTTCCTACCGCCTGCACGATGAGCAACGCATCTCCCCGCAGTGTCAAGGATGGTAGATTTTCGAGCGACAGACTTGCCAGATGCGACTCGGCAGCAGGCTGATAAAAGTCGACCACATCTTCGAGGAGCTCGGAAACGTTCAGAGGCGCAAATCCCGATCGACGCGCACCGCTATCAATCTCAACGAGGCGTAAGAGAGCGTTGAATATTGCAATAACGCGGTCCACGTCGCCAATGGCGCCATCGACTTCGACCATCACCCATTCTTCTCCGGGGCGACGTAAGGCCAGCTCCTCTAGCCGCGATCTCAATTCGGTCAAAGGCGTCCGCAGGTCATGAGCGATGGAGTTCGACACATTCAGCACGCCATCCATCAATTGCTCGATCTGTTCCAGCATACGGTTTTCAGTCTCAACAAGGATGCCGAGTTCGTCCTCTTCTCCGTTGTGAGGAAGGCGATGCGACAAGTCACCTTGCATGATGGCCGAGGCAGCCTGGTTGATATCCTTTACTTTCGCCAGAAGGCTGCGTCTGACGACAATGCCTCCGATAACGCCCAAGAGAATCACAATGGCGCCGGAGCCGCTCAATCCAATGATGAACATACTCTCCAGCACGCGATATCGATTGATATCATGAGCGAGAAGGAGATGGAAACCGTTGTTGAGCGTAATGTGTTTGGCGAGGATCTGCGTAGAACGCCCGTCAAGGTTGACCACTACTCGACCACTGGAGAAGTCCGCACTGACAGTTTGAGGCCAGATGGTCAGATTGCCGGCCAAGCGATGCAGGGAAGCGTCAGTCAGCAGAACAATATCTTCGGAGTCTCCCTGCGTGGAACCGACGCGGGATTCAATGGATCTACTTAGAGCAGCGACACCTTCTTCGTCGAAGATTCGCTGCAAGCGCTCACTATCAGCATGCAGAATATGACGCCAGTCCTGTTCGACGAATTCCTGCCATGCAACCCACAAGGGAGTAGCAAAACAGGCGAGCACCAGCAAACTAAAGAGGACATAGCACGTAGTGACAGCCCGGGCGGAGAACCTGAAGTATTTATTCATCAGACAGCATGTATCCGGAGCCACGGATTGTCTTCAACAACGAAGACGATGCACCAGTGTCTATCTTCTGCCTCAGCTTACTAATGTGTACATCGATCACGTTCGTCTGCGGATCGAAATCGAAATTCCAGATGTTCTGCAGCAACATCGTTCGTGTGACCACCTGGTTCGCGTGCAGAATCAGATATTGCAGTAAGCGGAATTCTCGCGGCTGCAGCATGATTTCCTTACCGGAACGATAGACTTTCCGGCCAAGAACATCCATATGCAGGTCGGCCACCACCAGGTAGGTACTCGTCGCAGAACTACGGGACCGACGTGTCAGGGTATTTAAACGCGCGAGTAGTTCTGTGAAGGCAAACGGTTTGACAAGATAGTCGTCAGCACCGCTTTGCAAGCCGCGAACGCGGTCATCGGTCTCTGCCATCGCACTGAGGATAAGAATCGGGACTGTATTACCCGACATGCGCAAGGCTTCCACAACACCCAAACCGTCAATGCCGCCTGGCAGCATGCGATCCATAATGATAGCGTCGTAGGCGGCGCTAGTCGCAAGCAACATGCCATCCCGTCCATTACCGGCATGATCAACATCGTGCCCGGATTCTCTCAGACCTTTTATTAAGAATTGCGCTACGCGCTCATTGTCTTCGACGATCAGTAGTTTCATCGTCGTCATCATTCCTGCGTCTTTTTGAAAAGTGGCCGTTGCCCGAATGTTTTCATGAGAAACCACATTGGGAGAGGCGATGTAGTCGCACGGGAATCGGCGACAGGTGAACGTTATGAAAAATCGTGTCGAAGGTCACCACGTTGGGCTCGTTTCTCGCACCGTTTTCGCAAGCACAAATGTATCACATTCCGCGCAAAACACCGAGGCAAAAAGGCCTCTTCCGCACTTGAACTCTGCTCACTAAACCATTGTCCTAGCCGGAATGAAGTGGGCTTGCATCGTGTTGATGCAAGCCCACTGCGCAAGGTTTTCCTGCAGATACATGGCGTATCTACGAGGCGCCTAACCCAGCTTAGAACTTGTGACGGATGCCCATTGCAACAACTGTTTGGCTCGCATCAGCACCACCGGTAGCTGCATTGCCAGTAGCGTCGCTGAAGACACCGCTGTTGGCCATGTTGGAGGCACGTACATTGGCAACGAATGCATACAGATCAGTGCGCTTGGACAGCCAGTAATCAGTGCCCAGACTCACTTGCGTCAACTTGCCTTTAGAGGACGAGTTGAAGTTAGCGCGGCTATGAGTCACAGCACCCAACAGCTTCAGCGATGGTGTCAGCGAATAGGCGGTACCCAGTTCATAAACATCGACCTTGTTAGCGCCGGCCAGAGTCTTCGAAGCGAAAGCTGTTGGCGAACCGGTATTCAGGTCTTGCTTGACGCGCGAGTAGTTACCGTACACGCGGGCAGGACCGAATTGGTAGCTGGCAACAACGTTCAAAACCTTAGCTGCGGAGTTGCCGGCGTTGGTAGCATCGCCCAGGCCAGTTGTACCGACGAGCAACGATGTATCGCTAGGTGTCGTACCTTGTTTCGATTGGTAGTAGTTGATACCCAGACCCAACGGACCATTTTCGTACTTGCCACCCAGACCGAATGCTTGACCAGCCGATGTTTGGCCGGCTTGCTCGCCGAAACCGTACATCAGGTTGCCGGTGAAACCGCTCAGGCTCTTCGTGGTGTAGCTAACCGAATTGTTTGTGCGAGTGCCTTCCAGGCGATCCAGGTTGTGACCGACGCCGCCCGTCAGGAAACCGAAGTCACCCACGGATGTCATCGCGGAGATGGTGTCTGCGTAGTCTGTTTGACGACCCAGCAAAACGGTACCGAATCCACCAGCCAGACCGACGACGGACTTGCGACGGAACAGTGTGTTCGTGGTCTTGGAATCGTCCAGGACGCCAGTATCGTTGCGGAATCCGGTTTCCAGATTGAATACTGCGCTCAGACCGCCGCCCAGATCTTCGATACCGCGAAAGCCGATACGGGAGCCTTGAATATTGCCGGAATTGAGACCGAACTTGCTGCCAGTACCAGTGCCGGCCGCGTTGACAGCCTTGCTTGTGTAGACGACGCCGGTGTCTACGATACCGTAGATAGTGACGGAGTTTTGTGCCTGAGCAGCGCCGGCGAATGCGCCGAGGACAGCCAATGCAAGCAGAGATTTTTTCATTTACTTTCCTTCAAAATGGTCTTAAGGATCCGCTCGTGTCGGCGGACCGTTGAACATTACGTTTTCTTCTTTGCGGTGGCTCTAGCTTTGTATAAAGAAAAAATTATTTCGGTGGCGACGGGGTAATGGCTTCGCATATGTTGTATTTATGTATCGCGATTTTTGTGGTGATTACTCTTGTTCGAATAGGAGCTCAATCCACAATAAAAAATAGCCGATGACAGCGAGAGCGCCGACATCGACTTGAGCACGACAGAGGGGATAGCGCTTGTTTTCTAGTCGATGTCCGAGAATACCGATTTCAACTTGTACTGACGCTGACGATAATTTCCTTCTGGTCCTTCGTAGTTCGAATCAATGTCGCTGAATAGTCGCGCGACAAGATTTACCTTCTGACGCTGATCCTCCGTCTCGACGAGGACGAGCCGTCGCTTGCTTCGACCATAGTATTTGCAAATGTCCACGACGAGACAGTGTCCATGATCTGCTTCACGAACGTCGACCAACAACGCCTCAGGCCGAGTCAACCCAAAGGCGGCCGCCAACTCGATTCTGGCGGTTAAGAAAGGATGGGCCGCACGTAGTTTATTCGTAACTTTCTCTGCCGCTTTTCTTGCCCAAGCATCGTTATTGGAACGCACAGAGAATCCCAAAAGAATCTCCCTGGCCTCTTCATGGCCTTGCTCTGCGGCTTTACTCCACCAGTACAACGCACGGACATCACTCAGCGCGTTATCACGTCTGGTTCGCCAAGTATTTTGAGCGTGCTCGAACTGCGCAGCCACAAGTCCCATCTCTGCCGCACGTTCTAAATACCTCCTGGAGGTGGGAAGATCTCGCTGGGAAAACTCAGACTTTGTGTAGATGATCGATAGTGCATGCCAGGCGAATCCGATTCCACCGCGTGCGGCTGCCAGCAACCATGGGATCGCCATCTTATAGTTGGCCAGACCGTGATCAGGAAAAGTCCTGCTCCCGTTCTGATCAATGCGTGCATGGAGCATACCCAACTCGAATCCGGCCTGAGGACTACCGGTCAAAGCTGCCAGTTCAAGAAGTTTTTGCGCCTTCGTAAGATCAAGCATGTCTCGCGTCATCAGCAATTGTGCATAACGAAGCAAAAGCTCAATCTCCTGCCCCTCTAGATTCACCGTGGGCCTGGCGTCCGTGTCGTTTCGTAGTTTTGCCAAGGCCGCCTCATGTTGCAGCAACAGCTTATCCGCTAAGGAATAGGCATTTTCCTCATAGGCAGTGAAGTCACCCTGACACCAAGCCTTTTCTAGTAGGGAATAGCGCGCACCTTCCACGCCTGCTCGCGCTGCTTGGCGCACCCATTGATCTTCGAATGTTTTCATCGGCGCATCCACCAAGGTTGCCAGCTCGGAGTTTGCATTCTTGCTTAAATCAGCTTGCTGAATCTGTTGTGCCAGCAGCCACTGAGCCTCATGGTTATCGGCCTCCGCCAGCTTGCGCAGTGTATCTATCGCTTTTTTCTTGACGTTTAAGCTAAAGTGCCGGGAATGTTCTAGTACTAAACGCGAGAACACCAGTCCGGCCTTGAAAATTCCTGAGTCGAACGCTTTTTCGTACCATCCTGCGGCCTCATAGGGGCGAGGCATCGTGCCAAGCAGCTCGTAGGGGACGTATCGTCCAATCATCATCCATGCATCTTGCAGTCCCTGCCTGGCGGCGCGTTCAAGCCAATAGAAAGCTGTCTCGGTACTTTGCGGGAGGCTACTTCCGCCAAAAAAGTAGCGAGTGCCTAGGGCAAGTTGCGCGGCGGCGGCGCCGGTACGGGCTTGTTTAATGATGGCAAGATCATTGCGAGTGGCCATATTAGCGGCCGCCCTTGCTCGTGACATTGCAGTAAGTTAAGGATGTGATGAACATGGGAATTCTCCATTGTGAAGCGAGGGGAACGCGACAACGGAGAAGGTGTACGACGTCGAATTTCAGGCCATCGGCATGAAATTCGCGCCATGAAAAACAAATTCGCCCGCACGTTGATCGCTTATTTTCGAGTGGATATTAGCGACGGACGGGGGCGTAAAGATGATGCGAAAAGATTAAATTTTGTTAATGAAAATGCGTTGATAAACTCCGTTTACAGGAGTTTTTGCAGATATAAAAAATATTCGTGTAAATCAAATATCGAGTGATCCATTGGCCAACCGGATGAAACAAGATGTGAAATCTTCTCATTGCAAAAAATTAATAATTGGATTGATTTCCGCTTCTCATGCACTCATTGCGACGGCAATGAAGGGCGTGGTGTGACGTATTGTCACAACAAATATTCATTCGATTTATAGCCGTTCGCGCGACGCCTCTAAATGGATGTTTAAAAATTTTTTACATAATCAAACTTCCACTATCGTCAAGCCCACGTAGCTTCTAAGAGGTATATGAGGCGCTAGGCGAATTCGAAATTTCCTACTTCGGACTGAGCATATAAGTCTCGGCTCGTCGCAGGAAGCGAGATTGCCGCGCTGATGTCGCGGCTCGTTCCGCCGTGTTCAAGAAAGAATTTCGAGGCCATCAGCTTCATTACAAATCTGTAATGACTGAGCAATCTTTGTGTGCGTATGGCCTCCTTAAAATTCATTCCAACGATACGCCAAATCACAGACATGGCGGTCGGCGGTGCCTGATTTAGCAGGCGACTTTTTGATCTTTTTGGAGTATTGACATGAAAACTTCCCACATCCTTTTTGCTACCCTAGTTTCCCTCGCTTCGGCTTCCGCATCCGCACAAATGTTTGTGAAGACCGACGCGGAACGCGATCACGCAAACCTCAGTGCCGGCGAAAGCTATCCAATTCTCAAATTCGAGAGCACCAAAACACGGGCCGAAGTAATCGCTGAGTTAGAAGCTGCTCGCCGCGGCCCTCACGCTGCTGCGGCAGAAAAAGCAGGCAGCGCTACAAAATCGGGTAAGGCGCAGAATGACAAGCCACAGATCGAGGGCAAGGCAGAGCAGAATACGCGCTTTGATGCCGGTCTCTACAAAGGCGCATAAGAAATCAGATCTTCAATACTTTTTTGATATGAATGTATTGATACCGGCTTCGTTGAGCGGAATCTATAGTTCAACCCACGAAGCGCATCCTGACTTTTCCGAACGGCGCGTTGTCATAGCAGTCGCTTTAGACTGCTTTGGCAACATCCCCCGTCAAAGAACAGGAAGCAATCTTCAACACAGTTATTCCATCGGAACGCATATTGAGGGACGGTCAGGATTCGTGCGAAATTTGTCAAAAAATGACGTAATCATATGAGTCCAGAAAGAACTCAACTGAATTCTTGGCGCCTCTACGCCGACATTGGCGATTGGAGTTCAATGCGCCGACTTCTTCAGTACATCATCACCGGGAGCGAGGAACTAGACTTTTGAGACAAAAAACTTGCGCGATGAAAGGGACGATATATAAATAAGTCATCTAAATCATAAAGACCTTATCGGTCAAAAAATGAGGATGTTGATTTACTGAGATGGACCCGACACCACCAATAGGATCAAACTAAGGTTTCATCCAATTTAAGTGTGGAGGTGTGTCATGGATATAGACATTCTCGGAATTGACTTGGCTAAACGGGTGTTCCAGTTGCATGGTGCGGATCGCGGTGGTTCTGCAAAGTACGGCGCTAAAGTAATGCGCGCGGAGCTTCTGGCTACCGTGCGCAAGCTGGCACCTCGAATTGTGGCCATGGAAGCGTGTAGTTCAGCCCATTACTGGGGGCGGCGTTTCAAGGAGCTTGGTATTGAAGTCAGGCTGATCAGCCCGCAATATGTCAGCCCCTTCGTCAAGACCAACAAGAACGATGCCAACGATGCCGCGGCCATCGTTGAAGCCGCCAGCCGACCGACCATGCGCTTTGTACCGGTAAAGTCCGTCGAGCAGCAAGACATGAGAGCCGTTCATCGCGTACGTGAATTGCTGGTGCATCAGCGTACCGCCATGATCAATCAAGTCAGAGGCTTACTCGGCGAACGAGGCGTGATCATTGCACAGACACCTGCGGCATTCAAACGTGCAGTACCTGTCGCGCTGGCCCAGTGCGAGGGCGATATGACGAGTACCTTCCAAGCTATTTTGATCGAGCTGCTGGAACAAATGCGTGTCCTGGAAGAACGTATTGCACGTACCAATCAATGGATCGCTGCATTCATGAAGCATTCTGTGTTGTGCCAGAAGATTCAGGCAATCGATGGCGTGGGGCCGATTACCGCGACGGCGATGGTCGCAGCCGTGGGCGATGCGAAGGAATTCAAAAACGGCAGGCATCTGTCTGCGTGGCTCGGTCTGGTCCCGCGTCAGTACTCCTCCGGCGGCAAGTCTCGCCTGCAAGGAATCAGCAAGCGCGGCGACACGTACTTGCGAACGCTGTTGATTCATGGCGCCCGGGTCGTATTGCGCTACGCGATCGGCAAAGCCGATGCGCGCAGCCGATGGTTACAAGATTTGATCGCACGACGAGGTTATAACCGGGCGGCCGTTGCGCTAGCAAATAAGAACGCGCGCGTGATTCAAGTGTTGTTGAGCCATCCGGATAGTTATCGCTTATCGGACAGGCCTGTTTGATAAGCTCGATTTGTTGTGGTCTGGGGAGGAAATAGACCGATCTCTTGTTTTGCGAAGCTTCTTAGAGTGATGACGAAACTGGTAAGACCGATACCCACAAACCTGCTTTCGATGCGGACTGTCTTTAGGGACAAGCCGAAGATTTGCTAAGGAATGGGTGTGCGAATCTCATCAAGGCTGCGGGCAGATATTTGACATTAGCCCACGAGCAAGCCGGATACATGCACGCAAACTGTTTCAACGTTACAAAAAGAACTTGCAAAAGGTGTCGGGTCCATACATGCATCTAAAACTGATAATCATCTAGCCGTCCTCCCTCGGCAAGCGCCGAGCGTAAAGTCATGGTGCGAACCTCACTTTATTCAGGAGAACGGCGATGTTATTTTGTGGCATAGACCTTCATTCAAACAACTGTTTCGTCGTCATCAGCGATGATGACGATCGGGTCCTGTATTCCAGGCGCCTGCCGAATAATTTGGATCAGATCTGCGCAGCGCTGGATCCGTATCGAACGAACTTGTTCGGTGTGGTCGTAGAGTCGACTTACAACTGGTATTGGCTTGTAGATGGACTGATTGACGCAGGCTACCCACTGCACCTGGCCAACACTACCGCAATCAAGCAATACGATGGTCTCAAGCATCGTGGCGATGAATCAGATGCCCGCCATCTTGCGCATATTCTCCGACTGGGATTGCTGCCTGAAGGTCATATCATGCCTCAGGCTACGCGTGCAGTTCGTGACCTGGCGCGCAAGCGTATGCAACTGGTTCAGCAGCGTACGGCGCATATCGTATCGATCGAAACCTGTTTGGCGCAGCAAACCGGAGGACGTCTCTCCACGAACGACGTGAAGCAGCTAACCGATGCACAGGTAGACGCTATGTCATTTGGCGCGGCGGAGTCGATGGGACTCAAAGCAAATCTGGCGGTGATGCAGGCACTACAAACGCAAATAGATGCTATCGAGAAAGCTTTATCGACACACTGCCGCGGTAATCCTGGATATCGGCTCCTCAAAACTGTCTCTGGTATCGGGCCTATCCTTGCCACAGTCATTCTGCTCGAAACCGGCAGCATCGAACGATTTGCCGATGTTGGTAACTATGCGTCTTATTGCCGCTGTGTGGGTAGCGTCCATGTCTCCAACGGCAAAAAGAAAGGCGAAGGCAACACGAAGAACGGAAATCGCTACCTGGCCTGGGCATACGTTGAAGCTGCCAACTTTGCGATTCGTTACTGTGAGCCGGCGCGCAAATTCTATCAACGCAAGAAAGCCAAACGCAACAGCATCGTCGCCATTAAGGCAGTAGCGCACAAGCTGGCGCGCGCCTGCTTCCACATGTTAAAGACGGGAGAGCAGTTCTCGATTAAGCGCTGCTTTACGTAAGTTTGGCAACGGCCGGTAAGCCAGTAAGTGGGTTGGACTTCGAGCCATCAAAAACTGATTGGATGCCGCGCCGTTTGCCATTGTTGTTTGTTCCGAAGGAAATGAATCGTCCGACATGCGAGCCACAAGGGTCTGGAACTGCGATGCAGAAGCCATAGAACTGTCCCACAATTGGACGCAGGTCGGTACCGAGATGCTTCTGGGGCAGTTGGACTGCCAGGGCGAAGAGAGTAGTGATGCTTCCGCTTGATCCATATGGGTGACTGGTGCGATTCACGCAACCATACACTGAAGCAAAGGGCACGAAGTCAGCCAGCAGAACATGACAGCGATGGCTTGATGAAATTGAGATATCGCGAAAGATTGCGAGTGGTAAGTTCGTACCCTTGACAACGGACGGCTAATGGGTGACCCACTTTAGCCCCAATTTTGCATCCAAAGTTGACCCACGTTTAAGACACAATCCTACCTAAGCAATTCGGTGGGAGATTGGAGTGATCGACGTGGCACTACTAGGCATTATTCGACGCTGGCACCTTCGCGACCAGGTCTCTTTAAGAGAAATATCCAGACGACTCGGCATTTCGAGAAACACGGTCAGATATGAATGCCGCGTGAATAATGTACCGGAGAGCGCGCTTGAAACGGCCGTGGATGGCGCGTTAAAAGTGTACCAATCCTAGCCTGTAGTCTTATGTACCTGAAGGTGCATAAGAAAGGCGGAAAGGATGTTTCCCGTGGACTTATACGTCAAAGTACGTCGCGCCGTGATGGTCGAGAACAAGAGTGAGCGTGCCGTTGCACGCTACTTCGGCATCCATCGCAATACCGTCAGGAAGATGTGTCAGTTTGCGGCACCTCCTGGTTATCGACGAGCGCCGGCCGCAGTTTCTCCGACGCTGGCACCGTTCGTGGCCATCATTGATGCCATCCTAGAAGCCGACAAGCAAATCCATGTGAAGCAGCGCCATACGGCAGTGCGTATCCGTGAGCGGTTGCGTGACGAGCACGGCTATGGTGGTGGCTATACCCTGGTGCGCGAGTACGTCAACGGCGTGGCGAATCGTCAGAAGGAAGTGTTCATGCCGTTGGCGCATCGCCCAGGTCACGCCCAGGTCGATTTCGGTGAAGCTGACGGCTACGTCAGTGGCAAGAAGATACGTTTCCACTATTTTTGCCTGGACATGCCCCATTCGGATGCCTGTTTCGTCAAGGCATATCCGACCGAAGACACGGAAGCGTTTCTGGATGGTCATCTTGCCGCCTTCGCGTTTCTCGGTGGCGTGCCGCAATCGATTCTGTACGACAACACCAAGATTGCAGTAGCCAAGATATTGGGAGACGGTCAGCGCCGACGAACCCAAGCCTTTGCCGAGTTGCAGAGCTATTACTTGTTTGACGACAAATTCGGACGTCCGGCTAAGGGTAACGACAAGGGTAAAGTGGAAGGCCTGGTCGGCTACAGCCGACGTCACTTCATGGTGCCCTTGCCAGTGGCCGATGACTTCGATGCATTGAATGCCCAACTACTAGACGGTTGCCTCAAACGGCAGCGTGCGGTGCTGCGTGGTCAATCTGAGAGCATCGCTCAGCGACTGGTTCGCGACCGTGCGGCATTGATGCCCTTGCCGGTCACGCCCTATGATGCCAGCCACAAACAAAGCAGCCGAGTGTCGTCGCAATCGTTGGTGCGCTATCGCACCAACGATTATTCGGTGCCGACGCAATACGGCCATCAGGCGGTGCTGGTCAAAGGCACCGTCGACTGGGTCGACATCTATCTGGTCGGCAAACCGGAATGCATTGCACACCATCGCCGCAGTTATGCCAAAGCCGACTTCGTGGTGAACCCGCTGCACTATCTGGCGTTGCTGGAGAAGAAACCACGTGCGCTGGAGCAAGCTGCGCCGCTGCAAACATGGGTATTGCCTGAGGTGTTCGAGCGACTGCGACGCCTGCTCGAAGCGCGCATGGACAAGCGTGGGCGCAAAGAATATATCCAAGTCTTGCGCTTGCTGGAAACCTTTAGCATCGGGCAAGTCGAACAGGCCATCGGCCAGGCTCATCATCTGGGCGTACTCGGCTTTGATGCTATCAAACATCTGGTGCTGTGCGCCATCGAGCGACGACCGCCCAAGTTGGACCTGACGCTGTATCCCTATTTACCGAGCACCACGGTTGGCACAACCGATGCCGGCAGTTACCTCAGTTTGCTTAGTCAGTCTGTGCCAGTGACGCGAGCTAATAGCAGAGGCAGCGTATGAACGAACCGTCCATCGAGGCCACTACAGTGGCACCGCAGGTGCTGCTGGTGAACCACTTCAAAGCGCTGAAGCTGCCGACCTTCGCCCGTGAGTATGAGAAGGTTGGCGCCGACTGCGCAAGGGAAGGCGTGGACTACCCGCGCTATTTATTGCGGTTGTGCGAGCTGGAGCGCATCGACCGCGAACGCCGCACGATGGAGCGGCGCATCCGATTGGCCCGGTTTCCGGTGACCAAGAGCCTGGATACCTTCGACTTCATGGCGATGCCGACCTTGAACAAATCCCTGGTACTGGAGCTGGCGCGATGTGAGTGGATTGATAAGCGTGAGAACGTCATCGCGCTAGGCCCTTCGGGTGTCGGCAAGACGCACACGGCGCTGGCGCTAGGATTGGCGGCCTGCCAGAAAGGACATAGCGTTGGCTTCACGACGGCTGCGGCGCTGGTCCATGAACTAATGGAAGCGCGTGACGAGAAACGGCTACGTGCTTTGCAAAAGCAACTGACCAACGTGAAGTTACTGATTGTGGATGAACTGGGCTACGTACCGTTCACGGCGGTGGGGGCGGAATTGCTATTTGAAGTCTTTAGCCGACGCTATGAGCATGGCGCCACGCTGGTGACATCGAACTTGCCGTTTGACGAATGGACCAGCGTCCTCGGTTCAGAGCGGCTCACCGGTGCGTTGCTTGACCGGCTCACCCATCACGTCCACATCCTCGAAATGAACGGTGAATCGTATCGATTGGCCACTAGCAAGAAACGGCAGCAACGCAATACAAAACCAAACACCGCAACCGAAAAAGGAGAGGCCAAACCATAAAAGCAACATCTTGAGGAAACGGGCTACGCTGCGCTACGCCCGTCACCCCAATTCTGCCTGGCATTGAAATACGGATTAAAAAGAGAAGAATCCAGGGCCACGATGGCTCTTTTATTTAACCTCGATTGGTACACTTTTAACGTGCCATTTGGTACATCTTCAGTCCGGCATTGACATGTTCGCGACCACAAAAACATTCTGGGTATTATTTTAGTTGCAGCACGTTTACAGAAGCTGATCGTAAAATATCATGATGCGGCCTAACTACACAACGAGATAGAAACAACTAAACGCCATTGTCATCACGGTGACACGGAGTCGCTAGCAGTCAAACTCAATGAGCATGCTGATGATGGGGGCGAGGTAGATGTCTATTTTTCTCTTCTTGTTCTTCGCGAGAAACGCCGCTTGTTTCAATTAACGAGTGTCAAAATCTCTTTTCGTGAGTTCAGATTCCGGCTGAGAACGGACCTGCTTAGAAAGTTGGAGTATGCACTTACGAAATAGGCGCAGCGTGACCGCTACCTCCATAAATGAAAACGGAGGCTACGCATAAAGCGGTAAGCCTCCGAACTAAACGTTAGAAAATTCTATCGCGGTTGCTATTTAGCGCCTTCGAGAATCCACTGAGCCAAGAGCTTTACATCAGCATCTGACAAATTTGGATGTGCCGGCATTGGAATTGCTCCCCAAACACCAGATCCGCCGCTCTTGATTTTCTTGGCTAGCGAATCGACTGCACCTTTGTCGCCTTTGTATTTGGCGGCTACTTCGTTAAAACCAGGACCGACAATCTTGTTGTTGACAGCATGACAGGTCATGCAATCGGATTTTCCAACAATAAGCTTTGCTTTGCTTGCATCAACAGCGTAAGAACTCGCGCTGGCGAATAGAGCACCGACAACAATCATAGTACGCAAAAACATAAGACCCTTTCTTAAAGTGAACGCGGAAAGCCTTGGCTCTCCGCGCAAATACAGTGACGTTCTCTATACGTTATCGAACGCACGTCGTTTGGTAGAAACTGATTTCTTGTAGCGTTCGATAGAGCCGACTTTACGGATACTTCCCCACGTTCCTTTGTAATAAGGAATGATGTTGCGATCCACCCAGTCAGTTGTCACGTTGCCCTGAATGCCATTGACGTAGCCGAATAGCATGAAAGTCTGGGAGGGCTTAATGTCTTTGACCGGGTAGGCCATAGCATGCGTTGACCCATAGTCATTGAACACTTCAACGACGTCGCCGGCGACAACTCCGAGCGCGCGGGCGTCATCAGGGTTGATCTCGATATAGGCCAAGGGATAACGTCCCTTGACGAATTCGTTGTACTGGTCGTGATACGCGGTTTGCCAGACTTCATTCGCCCGACCGTTGTTTAGCCAGAATTTGTGCTTTTCTTTCAGCGCCTGTACTGGTGGTGGCAAGCCGTTCCACGATGCAGGTTTGAACTGCGCCTTGCCGTCTTTGGTGTCAAACTTGTTGTCGTCATAGTGAATCGGCGTGCCGATTAACTTTCCGTTCTCGACGCGTTTGATTGGCAATTGCACGCCGTTCGTGCCGGCTGACCGCAGCAGCGCGTAAGTTGCCAAGTGGCCAGTGTCGCCACCCTGGCTATCGATCGGACCGGCACCCGGCTGTCCAGCGCGCCGGAATCCATCATTGAACGCATCCTCCTCGGTCTTCCAGTCAAATCCGGAGAATTGCGTCACCATTTCTGTTTTACCTTCGGCTGCATAGAGACCTTTGATCGTATTGGCGACTCTCGCTGCGATCAGACAGTCCGGCATGGCTTCACCTGGCGGGTCCATAAACTTCTCCGACAAACGCATGCGTCGCTCGCCATTCATCGACGTCAGATTCATCTCTCCCGGGTGCGCCGCCGGTAGCATCAGGTGAGCTGCCTCAGCAAGCTTGGTCGGATAGAGATTGATGCTGGCGACGAATAGTCCACCCTTGCTGGTCGCCTCGTAGATGATCTCAACCATCTCCGCTGCAGTAGCACCACGGGCCTTGGTCATTGCATCCTTGACGATCTGGCTGCGGCGGATGGTGGCTTCGCGCAACCCTTGGGCATTGTTCGAAGTCTGGAAGTTGTTGGAACCCCACCAGGTCATCATGCGGCCCCGGCCTTGGATGATTTCCTGATCCACGTAGATTTTTTCGCCGGTCGGATGCGGGGGACGTACATATCCTTCTTGGTGGCCGCCCATGCGGACACAGCCGGTACCACGCCGGCCAACGTTCTGGGTAGCAATAACCAAATTCAGGAGTGCGGACTGAATGTTGTAGTTGTCATTTCCCCAGATGATGCCTTTTTCATAAGCATGCATGGTGCGGGGTGTTTTACCAGGCGCCTTTGGCTTGTATGACCATTCCGCCGCTTGGCGCAGCTTCGCCTCTGACACTCCCGTGATGCGGCTGCATTCGGCCAAACTGATTTTGGTCGACTTAACGGCTTCGTCGAACCCGCTGGTGTGCGTGGCAATGAAGTCCTTCGCAATCCATCCCTGTTCAACAACATAAGAAAACAACCCATTGAACAGCGCTGCGTCAGTTCCAGGATTGATATCGAGGTGCAGCACCCGGTCCTTGGCCACTTGCTCAGCGATAACAATGGAGGTCGTGCGGCGCGGATCCACAAAAATGAATCGCCCCGCCTCAACAGGCTCACCAGCGAACCACTGCTTTTTCTTTTCCACAGTGGCGCCCGAGAGATTGGGTAGCCAGTGGTTGAGAAAGTAATTGGTCTGCGCTTCATAGGGATTGTTGCCGATAGACCAAATGACATCTGCAACCTGCGCGTCTTCATAGCTGTTGTTCAACTCGCCGATGCCCATCTCACGAGTTGCATGGCATTCGGAGTTGTACGCAGGACGATTGTGAATACGTACTGTCGGCGTCTTGATGGCACTGAACATCAATTTTCCGGTGCCCCAGGTATTTTCAAAACCACCGCCGGCGCCGCCATGGTCAAACGTCGAATACATGATGCTGCGCGGGCCATCTTTATCCAGGATCTTTTTGATCAGACCGCCATAGATAGCGAGCGCGTTATCCCAGGAGGTGTCCAGCCATTGATCGCTCGCATACAGACGTGGATACAACAAACGTTCGTCGGTAATCCCATCAGGGGTATACATGTAGGTAGCCATTTTTCCGCCTCGCGTCGAACTGAGGCCGGAATTGACCGAACACTGTTTATCCGGAACGATCATGATGTTGCTGCGCTTGCCGTCGCGGCCGGTGATGACGTTTGTCATAGCCGGCGTAAGTGTTACGGCCATCGGCGGAAGCTGCTTTGTAAAATCGAGTCCCAGTGCGTTCTGGTTGGGAGCCCGTCCACCTTCGCTGTTGGCATCCCATTTGTAGACGTGGTAGCCGCAACCGACGATACAGAAGTGACACGTCATGTTGGTCTTTTGTGCATTGACCGGTGGCAATGCGATACGGTCTTTCATATTGGCCATGATGTTTTCCCGATCAGAGTACGTTGGACTGGCGGCCGTAGATCAGGCCGTTGACGCCGACTGCGGTGACAGAATCAGTCTTGGCGTCATACTTCAGATCAATCTGCGGAAGATTCTCTGTCGCGTGCCCGCATACCATCTGGCCGTTGTTCTCTGGATCGAAGATTGAATAATGACAGGGACATTTGAACGTCTTGGCCTCGGTGTCAAAGGACACTGGGCAGCCCATATGCGAACACAGAATGCTGTAAGCCACGATGTTTCCTTCGGGGCCCACACCACCTGGCGCCGCTGAATCCATCTTCAGTGCGACGCATGGGGAAGCTGCATCGGGATAGTTGAAACTGATGGGGGTAAGAACCTGCATCCCCCGAGACTTACCAACTGACGTCGATGGATAGGGTAAGGTCGTTGCACCCAGATTCGGTTTTGTTTTTGTCGCAGCTTCGGCCGTGGCGTGCGCGCCCACGGTACCGACTGCGGCAACTGTCGCCGTCGTGGCTTTCAGGAATGCGCGGCGGCTCACTTGATTGTCCATCGAATGTCTCCCTCGTTATGTGGTGACATCTACTAGGCAATATGTGTGCTCACGTGCTTGCGTTTGTTAAGTGTTTGAATTGATTCATTTGTTGTGTCGCATCATATCGATGACGTTACGAATGAGTAACCGAACAGCGTTACGTATCGGTAACCGGCTGCGATCATCCACCGATATACGACATCTCTACTTTGGCTGCGCGTGAAGCGTCCAATGTAGCCCGGCGTTCCGAATACCGGTCCTCGCGTCCTCGCCAGATGCTTGCCAGTCGTTGCTGTAGTGTCTCGTCCGAGGAGCGCGAATCACGCAATATGCTTCGCAAGTCGGCACCATGCGAACCAAACAGGCAGGTATATAGTTTTCCGTCCGTCGATAACCGTGCGCGATTGCAGGTTCCGCAGAAGGGAGCGGTGATGCTGGAGATTAATCCCAACTCGAGGCTACCGTCGGCCAACTTATAGCGCTGGGCGGTTTCACCGAATCGGTCGTGAGGTAAGGCCTCAAGCGTGTAGCGCTCCTGAACTCGGCTGACAATCTCGTCAGAGGGAAACACGTAGTCAGATTTCCAGCCATTGGTCGACCCGACGTCCATGAATTCGATAAACCGGAGAATGACACCGCTGCCCCGGAAGTGTTCGATCAATGGGAGAATCTGATCGTCGTTATAACCGCGCTTTACGACTACGTTCACTTTAACCGGTGCCAAGCCAGCCGCTAGCGCGGCGTCGATTCCGCGTAAAACAGCATTGACCGAAAAGTCGACGTCGTTCATTCGCCGAAAAACCTGCTCATCGATTGCATCCAGACTTACGGTAATGCGATCCAGCCCGACTTGCCGCAGTATGGACGCCTTCTTCTCCAGCAGACTGCCATTTGTCGTCATCGCTAAGCGAATACGCTCGCCATTCTCTGTATTCAGTTGAGACAGGCTAGCGACAAGTTGCTCCAGATTCTTGCGCAGCAAAGGCTCACCTCCGGTAAGCCGCAGTTGCGTGACGCCAAGCTTTATCGCTATCCGCGCTACACGCTCGATTTCCTCAAAGCTCAACATTGAACTTGAATTCAGATAGGGATAATCCTTATCGAAGATTTCCTTGGGCATGCAATAGGTACAGCGGAAATTGCAGCGATCGGTAACGGAAATGCGCAGGTCACGTAGTGGCCTGGCGAAGCGATCAACGATAACTCCCTGCATAGGCTCATTACTGCTCAAAGGAAGCAGAGAGACCGCAGGCGAGAGGGAATTGAGCCATCGAACGGGTTGTTCCAGCATCGCTTCTGTCTCCATTTATTATGCTTGCATTGTTACCTCGTCGTAATATACTGTCAAATAAATTTAGACGTTACCTTTTCGTAACACTATGAATAATAGCCGGAGACTCTTCATTGGACAGCTTGGCGCTATGCCTCTTCTGGCTTGGGCCGATACCCCTGTGCGTATTGGATTGACACCCGTATTTCTGGACGAGCGATCTGGCTTTTTAGGCCGATTTAGGTTGTATCTAGAGGCCGCAATTGGGCGCTCGGTGGAATTCGTTCAACGTCGCAGCTATGCTGATATTGTCGAAAGGCTGCTCAATGGAACATTGGATACTGCGTGGATTTGCGGCTATCCCTATGTTCAGCATAAGACCGAGATGCAGTTGATTGCTGTACCGGTGTATCAGGGGACGCCGACTTACCATTCCTACATTATTGCCGGCACCAGCATTCCTGATGCACGCACATTTACCGATTTGAAAGGAAGCGTCTTCGCCTATTCAGATCCGCTTTCAAACTCTGGATATTTGTACGCCCAAAGCCTGCTCTCTTCACTCAACGTCAAAGATTCCGCGTACTTTCGAAAGTATTTTTTTACCTTTGGCCATCAGAGTGTGATTCGCGCTGTTGCCCAAGGATTGGCCAATGCGGGATCGGTCGACGGCTACGTATGGGACAGCCTTGCCGCTCTTTCTGACTCCAACACAAAGGCAACGCGGATATTGTCGAAATCGGAGGCGGCTGGATTTCCACCGTTCGTTGCATTAAAAAGTCTTGATAGCCAATTGGCGGAGCGGTTACGAGCCGCTTTTCAGACCATGCATGAAACTGAAGGTGGTCGACAACTATTGAGTGAACTTCGTCTGGACAGCTTCAGTGCCGGCACGCCTGCGCAATTTGCGTCCATTGAAGCCACGATGCATCGAGTAGGTCTGTAGAGGATGCGATGCGACTGAACAACCTCAGCTATCTCATCAAAGTACCGCTAGCGCTATGCCTGGTCAGTATCGGTTCTGCCATTGGCGTATTCATTGCGACCTACTATTTGCTGGTCAGCTATGTTCAGAATGAGTCGCTCACACGCGTCCAACAAATAGCCGGAACGATTGCCGCCTCCGCTAAGGGCGCCATTGCCAGGGAAGAGATTTGGGATGTTTATAAGCAGATTCTGGCCGCCAGTGAAGTCGACACTGGTACCGAAATCATCGTGCTGAACAATCAAAAGCAAATTCTTGTTGCCTCAGACCCCATGAAATTCCCGGTAATGAGTTCACTCAGTATTTTGCCCTCCAGCCTGCGAAAGCTTGTCTTAAGTAGCGATCAACAGGAACGCTCAAGTGGTCTTTTTTCTGTCTCCAACGACAGATCAAACGATGTCTACGGTAGTGCCGCCGCCGTGTATTCGGAGGATTCCGGCAGGCTTGGCACAGTCTTGGTATTGAGCCGCCAAGATGCAACGCTGCCAAAAGTTCGGGATCTGTTGTGGAGAATGCTGATTCTAACGGCGATCGCCTTGGCGATCATCGTTCCGCTTGGTTGGCAACTGGGAAGAAAGATTGTCTCTCCACTCAATCGCTTAAGAATGGGCATGGCCAATATTGGCGAGCGACAAACAGCATTGATTGATCCACATGCGGACATTGGGACAGATGAGATCGGACAGTTACATCGCCAGTTCGTCACGATGTTTCATGAGTTGGAAAACAAAGATCAATTGGAGCAACAGATTCAATCTGCGGAGCGCATGGCATTGGCCGGGAAACTCGCCTCTAGCGTCGCCCATGAGATCAACAATCCTCTTGGGGGCATGCTCAACGCGGTCAGCAATCTGAGGATGCATGGCTATGATGACCCCTTCGTGGAAAAAACAGTGAGTCTCATCGAACGTGGCCTGCGACAAATTCAAGACTCCATGTCCGCGTTGATGGCCCAAGCACGGCGCGAGCATACACCGCTGACCTTGAAAGACTTCAATGACCTTCAGCTCCTGACTGAGCCGCAGGCCCGTGAAAGAAATATCTCCGTCTATTGGACGATCACGAGTCCAGAGAGCGAGTTGGGAATCAGAGCAGTTCCTATCCGGCAAATCGTCTTAAATCTGGTACTCAATGCCATCAAAGCGGCCGAGCGACAGGTCACCGTGCTGATCGTCAGCGACCCAGTATCGCTGAACATTCATGTCACCAACGACGGGCAATCGATTTCTGCACAACGCGAATTCGTCGTTCCGACACAAGATGAAACAGGACGCACAGGCTTAGGCCTGTGGGTCTGCTTCCAACTAACCAAGCAGCTAAATGGCAGTCTCGATATCGCCCCTATCCCAGGTGACGGCGGCACGGTTGCTGTTTTCGAGGCCCCATTGGAGAATTTATATGCCTAGTGTCTTACTCATTGAAGACGATCCCATTATGGGTGAATCTATTTGCGACCGCTTTATGCTTGAGCAGATAGATCATGAATGGATTCAGTCCGGCGCCGCAGCCTTAAGCCGCATGAAGCAACGCAAGTTCGATTGCCTGATATGCGATATCCGCCTGCCAGATATCAGTGGTGAAATCCTGTATCAACGTGCCCAGGAACAGGGATTCATCGATTACCCAGCCATTTTCATCACCGGCTATGGCACGCCTGCGCAGGCAGACCGTTTGATGTCAAAGGGTGCTGTCGACTATCTCACCAAACCTCTCGAGATGGAGCACTTGGTCAGCCGCATCCGGTTCCTGACCGATGGCCGCGGCGGGCCACTGACAAAGGCAAATAAGCCAACGTTAGGGATTTCTCGCGAAATTCGACGGCTCGAGGAGATGGCCGTCAAATTGGGGAATCAGTGGAACTCGATTCTTATCAGTGGCGAATCCGGTGCCGGCAAGGAAGAGCTAGCGCGAGTGCTGCACCAATCAGCGGTCGGAGAGCTCAAGCCTTTCATTACTGTCAATTGCGGTGCAATCCCAGAAAACCTCATCGAAGCGGAGCTGTTCGGCTACGAGAGAGGAGCGTTCTCAGGGGCGGTGAAAGCACATCGCGGCTATTTTGAGCAGTCCGATGGCGGCACCATCTTTTTGGACGAGATTGGGGAAATGCCAGTCGCAGCGCAAGTTCGCCTGCTTCGTGTCCTGCAAGACCGGTCTTTTAAACGCTTGGGTAGCGAAAAAGTCGTCAAGGTCGACTTCAAGCTGATTACCGCCACTCATCGAGACATTCGCGAAGAGGTGAAATCGGGCCGCTTCCGGGAAGACTTGTACTATCGGATCAACATCATCCAGCTACGCGTTCCACCACTACGCGAGCGTACAGAAGACATCTCCTGGCTAGCAAAGCTGTTTCTGGAGCAGTGGAATCAGACCCATCCGGCGTCGCCCCGCATGCTGTCTGAGCAAACCTTGCACTTCCTCTGTGCGCAAAAATGGCCCGGGAACGTACGAGAGCTTAAACACGCTGTCGAACGTGCCTGTCTGCTGACAGCGCATCCGCTACTGCGCCCGGAAGACTTCGACCTGGCCAGCACCGTCATTGAAGGTATCGCGGGTGCGCAGGCTCCCGGCGCCTCAGGTATCGTCAGCCTCGCTGAATACACCCGGGAGCAGGAACGTCGCTATCTAATTCAGGTACTGGACCATTACGGCGGACAAATGACGCAGGCGGCGGCGGCGCTTGGCATTAGTAGAAAGACCTTATGGGACAAAGCAAAAAAACTCGGCATCAGGGAAACAGCGACGTAATACGAATCGATGCTTCTCTGATGCCGACAAGGGGTTAATCGCTCTCCAACTGTAGGGTCTGACTATCACGCGGCAGGTGACTGATATCTTTTCCTTTGACGACACGTACCAGGCTTTCAGCAATATTGGTGGCATGGTCACCAATACGCTCGATTGCCTTGGCGATCAACGCGAGGTCAACAGCAGCGGAGACCTGCTCAGGCGTGTCTAGTCGGAAGGAAATCAGTTTCTTTAAAACGTCGTTATAGTCGGCATCGATAGCACTGTCTTCGTTGAGGATGGCTGCGGTCGCACTCAAGTCCTGCTCTGTCAATGCATGCAATGCAGACCCAACCAATGTTCTCGCCTTGGTGAGCATTGCAGTCAGTTCCTGCAGCAAACTATTAGTGAAGTGGGCAGACTCCAATAGCTTGACAGTGGTAACGCCGATCTTCTTGGTCTCGTCGCCGATACGTTCAAGATCATTGACCGTTTTGACGACGGACATCACCAGGCGTAAATCAATCGCAATCGGCTGACGCAACGCGATGATCTGCGAACATTGCTGATTCAGCTTGATTTCATACTGATTGATTTCATTTTCCGTCGCCTGTATTTTTCCATGCGGGTCGCTCACGTACCGGCCTGACATCGCCTCCAGTGCATGTCCAATTTGGCGATCTACCAGGCCACCCATGAAGGCGATCCCTCGCAAGAGGTCATCAAGCTCGTGGTCGTACTGCTTTGAGGTGTGGCTTTCCATAGAAGCTCCTGTGCCGGCTTTAGCCAAAGCGGCCGGTAATGTATTCTTCAGTCTTCTTATGAGAAGGATTGTGAAATACATCCTCCGTCTTTCCGAATTCGACCAGTTCCCCTAAATACATATAGGCGGTCCGATCAGACGTACGTGCTGCCTGCTGCATGTTGTGTGTCACGATAATGATGGTATAGGTCTGCTTCAGTTCGTGAAGAAGCTCTTCAATCTTTGAAGTGGACTTGGGATCCAACGCAGAAGTCGGCTCGTCCATGAGCAGCACTTCAGGATCTGTGGCTACCGCACGCGCGATGCAAAGGCGTTGTTGCTGCCCTCCGGACAAGCCCAATGCGCTCTTGTGCAGATCGCCTTTAACTTCATTCCAAATCGCAGCCTGTTTCAGTGCGGTCTCTACGCGAAAATCCAGTTCTCCCCTGCTCAACGCTTCATGATGACGTAAAGCTAGGGCAACGTTTTCGTAAATAGACATGGCAAAGGGTGTGGGAGCCTGAAACACCATGCCAACTCGGGTACGCAACTGATTGATGTCGTATTTTGGACTGAGTATGTCATCGCCATCGAGCAAGACTTGTCCCTCAGCCCTTTGCTTCGGATAGATGGAATACACACGATTAAGAACACGCAACAGCGTGGACTTCCCACAGCCTGAAGGACCGATAATGGCCGTAATTTCTTCAAGCGGAAAATCGAGAGATACATTCTTTAGCGCATGGCTTTTGCCATAGTAAAAATCTAAGTTCTTCACGCTAATCTTCGAAGCTACTTCTGTCGTGCGGCCGACTTCTGAACGAGCAAGAGAATTCATCGGATTGCCTTCCCACGATTAATGATGAAACGGGACGTCACGGCCAAGAACAGTACGAATAGCGTCATAATCAGCGCTCCTGCCCAGGCCAGTGCGTGCCAATGCTCATAAGGACTCATTGCAAACTGGAAGATCACAACGGGAATGTTCGCCATTGGGCCATTTGGTGAAGGCGACCAATATTGGTTATTCAACGCGGTGAAGAGCAACGGGGCGGTCTCACCGCTGATGCGAGCCAGCCCCAGTAGCACCCCCGTCAGAATCCCGGCCTTGGCCGCACGAGAGACCACCATGGAAATAACTTTCCACTTCGGGATGCCCAAAGATAGCGCAGCCTCTCGCATCGGTTGAGGGACAAGACGCAGCGCTTCATCCGTGGTACGGACGACTACCGGCAACAAGATAATCGCCAAGGCCAATCCTCCCGCCCATCCTGAGAAATGTCCAATCTGTCGAACCACCAATTCATAAATGAACAAGCCGACCACGATGGATGGTGCTCCAAGCAAGATATCGTTGACGAATCGAATGCTCTCGCCTGTACGAGTACGTCGATGAAACTCCGCTAGGAAGACACCTGCGAGGATGCCAATTGGCGTACCCACAACAACGGCAATGAACACCATTACAGCACTACCGTAGAAGGCGTTGAGCAAGCCACCAGCTTCGCCTGGCGGCGGTGTCATCTCGGTGAAGAGCTTCAGATTCAGGGCGTCGTAGCCATTGACGACTGTCGTCAGCATGATCCAAGTGAGCCAAAAGAGTGTGAACAATGTTGCCATCGTGGAGATGACGAGCACGGTGCGATTAAACAGGCGCCTGCGAAAATAACGATCTGACATAGCGTTCCTTAATGCGAATCGTCGTGATGGCCAGTGCGCAGCAACAATAGCTTCGCAATGGCCAGGGTAATGAAGGAGACAACAAACAAGATGAAGCCAAGCCCGATCAGCGACGAAAGATAAATCTCTGAATCGGCCTCGGTGAATTCATTGGCCAGCGCTGCTGCAATGGAATTACCGGGCTGCATGAGCGATATCGTCAGATCGTGGGCATTGCCCAGTACGAATGTCACGGCCATGGTTTCACCCAGCGCACGACCGAGGCCAAGAAAGATGGCGCCAATAACGGCAGAGCGGGTATAAGGCAACACGATGTGCCAAATGACTTCCCATTTGGTCGCGCCCAATGCGAATGCCGATTCTTTCAGGACAGGCGGTGTCAACATGAACACGTCGCGCATGACTGCGGTGATAAAGGGAATGATCATGATCCCCAAAATAATCCCCGCAGTGAGCATGCCGATACCTATGGGGGCACCATCGAATAGCACTCCGATCCAAGGTATCGCGCTGAGGTGATCAATCATCCACGGCTGCACGTAGGTAGCCATGAATGGGACGAATACAAATAAACCCCACATGCCGTAGATGATGCTGGGGATCGCTGCCAGCAGTTCAATGGCGGTGCCGACCGGGCCACGCATCCAACGTGGCGCGACCTCCGTCAAGAAGATCGAGATGCCTAGGCTAACCGGCACGGCAATGATGATCGCAATAGTCGAACTGACCACGGTGCCGTAAATGGGAACGAAGGCGGCGAATTTTTTATTGACCGCATCCCATTCTGTACCGGTAACAAAATCCCATCCAAAGGTGTGGAAAGCCATCTTGCCGCCCCAAGCCATAGAGGCTGCAGCGGCGATGAGAAGAGCCAGTACAAAATAACCGGCAAAGCCCGCGACCCCGTGAAAGAGACGATCCGCACTATGGTCGCTCAGCATGCGTTTGCGCATGACCTTTACCGCCGGCCGATCAGAGGTCGTATTGCTGATTTCAGGAGTGACCGATGGGAGTTGTTCGAGAGTGGACATAGATGGCTACTAATAGAGGGGTTTCAGACTAGTGGCGGCTGGCATTTCTACCAGCCGGCACACTAATTACGAGCCAAAGTTGAAATTCTTCGCCCAGTACGCCTCGATCTGTTTTACCAACGCCGGTGGCAATGGCACATAGTCCAGCTCATCAGCCTGCGGGCCGCCACGCTCCAGTGCCCATTTGAAGAAGGTGAACGCAGCTTTTTGCTGTTCGGGATTTTTCGCTTGCTTGTAGAGGAGAACAAAAGTGGTTGCCGAGATCGGGAATGATTTTTCACCTGGAGCATCAGTGATCACGAAGTCAAAATCCTGAACCTTGCTCCAGTCTGCATAAGCAGCAGCGGACTGAAACGAATCTGCGTCAGGAGAGACAAATTTACCGGCCTTGTTTTGCACCTGGGCAAAGTTCATCTTGTTCTGCTTGACGTAGGCATACTCAACGTAACCGATGGAGTTTTTCAGCTGCTTGACGTAAGCGGCAACACCTTCGTTGCCTTTACCGCCGACCCCCAGTGGCCAGGAAACGGAGGTGCCTTCACCAACTTTGTCTTTCCATTCGTTGCTGACCTTAGAAAGATAGTTGACCCAGTTAAATGTGGTTCCCGATCCATCCGAGCGATGAACGACGGTAATTTTTGCATCGGGCAGCTTGATATTTGCGTTGATCTTCACCAGCGCAGGATCATTCCACTTGGTGATCTTGCCCAGATAGATGTCTGCGAGAACGGCGCCAGTAAACTTCAAGGTGCCGGGGACAACACCATCCAGATTGACGACAGGTACAACGCCACCGATGACCAGAGGAAATTGCCCCAGGCCGACTTCGCTCAACTCTTGCGGAGACAGAGGCTTATCGCTGGCACCGAACGTGACAGTCGATGCTTTAATTTGAGCGATACCGCCGCCGGAACCGATAGATTGATAGTTGATGCGGTCTCCGGTCATCTTGTTATAGTCGTTGGACCATTTCGCCAGAATTGGATAAACGAATGTGGAACCAGCACCGGTAATTTCAGCGGCGGTCGCAATTGTGCCCATGGAGACGGTCAATGCCGCGGCCAGCAGGCCTTGGCGGAACAGCGAAGTGATTTTCATGTTTCCCTTCCATCCTTTCGTTAATTGAACAACATATCTAGAAATATAATATATCTAGAATTATCGAAATGATAGGCAGCATTTATGACAAAGACATGACATGGGACGCCGTATCGCCAGTTTCTATGGGTTCCGGGATAGAATAGTTGCAGAACTATGGAAATGACCCGTTTGATCTTTACCCGACTGATAGACACACATGGCTGATGTAGGCACCAAAAACGCAGTAAAGCTGTTGAGCGCCCTTGCTCAAGAGTCCCGCTTGGATATTTATCGCCACCTGGTAGAACTGGGTCCGGAAGGTTGTTCAACCGGTGAGTTGCGGGATCGGCTCGGCATCCCTGGCGCGACGCTGTCTTTCCATCTGAAAGAACTGGTTCACGCCGGCTTGTTGACTTCAGTGTCAAAAGGCCGGTTTGTGTTTTATCAACCAGATTTTTCGGTGATGAATGGTTTACTGCATTTTCTGACGGAAAACTGCTGCAATGGCGAACCTTGCCAAATTTGCGTTCACGAAGACGCCGATACTGCTGCAACATCCGCATAAGCAGGCGATAGCCTATAGGTTTGCCGGCAGACCTTCCAGAAACTCAGCAACTTCCATTACGGTACTACGAGCCGTTCGCGTCACACCAATAATCGTGGCTGAAGCCAGACCGGTCCATTCTCCATAGCCGACCAGCCAAAGTCTCGGCTCCTTGGTAGAGTGCGTTCCCTCCACATCGACGCGTCCATTCGCGTTGATCACGTTTAATCCTACGAGATGGTCTAGTGCTGGCCGAAAGCCTGTACACCAGATAATCGCATCGACGACAGATTCTGAATCGTCGGGCCATACAACGCCCGACGTCGTAAATCGTTCAAACATCCGTGTGGCTCGCAAAACACCACGGTCGCGGGCGGCCTTGACCGATGGGACCATGACAATATCTCCAAGGCTACCGGCGATAGGCGTCGGTTGTCCTGCTTGAATTGCCTTTAAACGTGCGGTTGCCTGTTCAAAAAGTGCTTGGCCATCTATATCGTCTGGCAAGAAGCGAGGTTCTGTCATCGTCACCCAAGTCGCTTGAGCAACCTCGCTGATCTCTGCAAAGACTTGCGCGCCGGAGTTGCCGCCTCCCACGACGATTACGCGCTTACCAGCAAATTCTGCCGGCGACGTGTAGTGAGCCGAATGTATCTGGACACCAGAGAAATGTGGCGCTCCAGGTAGCTCTGGGATAAACGGCTTACTCCAGTTCCCGGTCGCACTTACAACAGCCTTTGCACGCCATCGCCCATCCTTCGCCGCAATAACAATCCGATCATCAACTGCTTGCATTGACTCAACCCAGACGGGCCTCTTCACTGGCAAAGAATATCTTTGTTCGTATTGAGCCAGGTAGCTGATGACGTCATCTCGTGAGGGCGGATTATTGTCGGACGGTGGCATTTGCCATCCCGGCAGGGAACTCCATGTTGCGGATGAAAATAGCCGCAACGAATCCCATCCATGCCGCCAGGCGCCCCCAGGACCTTGCTCTGCATCCAGCAACACGAAGGACAAAGAAGTACGACGCAAAAAGTAAGCGGTCGCCAACGCGGCCTGGCCACCCCCGACAATGATGACATCGACATCTGGAGCTACGCCTGCACTTGATTTCATTGCATCTGTTCTTTCATGAAGGGAGGATCTTTGGACTTAAAGTTCTGCAGAGGGCTAATATAAAACCCTATCCGTTTCGTCCGAAACGACAACAAAATAGTTGTTTGAATGGAGGTCCATTCAGCAAAATATCGTTGACGCTCCAGTTAATAGAGTTGGGTTCGTAGCCAATCGATCTGTGCCCTCTTATGCCTGTCATGGTGCCGTGACGTTCAGGTGAACACAGGGCAATTCTTTTAGACCGGTTGCTCAGATCGCGCAGTTCCATGACCTTGATGCGTGCGTGCGGTTCGTTGTCCGGCAGCAGCAGGCCTCTTCTCTAGACCTGTAGATTTTCTAAGAATGCGCTCACGCTTAAGCAGAGGGCGGTATCCATATCTTAATAATTATTGAATTGAAGCCTCGACGCAAGATTATTTCAGGTGAACATAAGCGGGGCTAATTCAGCGCACCGGGAAAATTATGCGCTTGCAATGAAGCGAGGTTATATTTACGTTATCTAGTTGCCGATTTCCATTAGCTAATCCTAACTACTATCGACACCTTATTAAGGATTTATTTTGAGAAATATTGCTTCAGACTGCCATCAAATCGTCACTTCGATCGAGCGAAATTCGACCGTGCGTGTTCCGCAACGCATGACGGGTTGGAAAATTGGTCAACGAGTATTTTTCAGCATTACATCCGAAGGAATTGCTGTCACTGCGCGTCCCGGGAAACTCTTCAAAGGACGCATCTTGTCGTCCAGAATTGCTCGTCGAAACAAACCAATGAAGAGCTAGCTGTCGATTTACTGAGATGGATCCGACACCTCCAATTGGATGAAACTAACGTTTCATCCAATTTAAGTGTAAAAGTGTGTCATGGAGTTAGGCGAACAGGAGGCGATCATTGCGCAAACGTCTGTGGCCTTCAAACATGCAATACCCATCGTTCTGGCGTAGAGTGGACGCGATATGATGAGTTCCTTTCAAAGCTGCATATTCCAGTGAATTTACGAGATTACCTCCCCATAACTTTTTTCAGATTTTTGCTTGTTCGGCTGACGGGAATTATTCCAGCGTTGTCTAACGATTTAACGGAACGATGGTGATGAGCAAGCCTATTAGCATCATTGTCATGCCGGTTAGTCGAAGTGGCTCAAAAACTTCCCCAAATACCAAATGAGAGGTAATGGCGCCAACACAAGGAACCAGCAACGCAAAGGGAGCCACCGCTGCAGCAGAATATCTTGCCAAGAGACTTCCCCAAACCGCATACCCTAGAATTGTCGCAAAAAAGCCGAGATAGACAACAGCAGCAAGACTTTCCCACGACGCACTGGTGATCGCAGATAGGATTGAGGCGTAGCCCCCGTCTAGGGTAATGGTCAAGATGAATGCAGGGAGCGGTGGCACAAGACTAGCCCACACCATCAGATGGAGCATATCGACTTTGCCGATTCGCTTGACGAGAACATTGCCGACACTCCAACTCAACGCCGATGCAAGCATGATCAAAAATGCGGCGAGAGGGACGCCGTGACCAAGCGTCAAGCTAATCGCAACGAGTCCTACCAACGCGACTACCATGCCGCTTATCTGCTGGCGGGAAGGTCGGTCTCCCAATACGCATACAGCGAGTAAAACGGTCAGAGGAGCTTGTGCCTGGGCGACTACTGCCGTCAAGCCTGCTGGCATGCCCATCGCGATACCAAAGAACTGCAAAAGAAATTGACCCGTAAATAGCGTGAGCCCGATGAGGATCAGCAGTCTCCAGGAAATCGCTGGTCGAGGTAACCAGAGAACGCCAATCGCAGCGCAGGTAAATCTTAGCAAAGTGAGTTGTGGCGGGGTAAAGCTTCTGAGTCCGACCTTGCTCAGAACAAAAGCAATACCCCAGATAGACGCCACCAAGATCGCAAACACCATATGTCTAGGACTCATACGTGTTTGCGGCCTAGTAGTCATTGTCGTCTTTCTTAGATCGAACGAATATTGACCCGTTTGGCGAATTCTTCGGCAGATTCTCGGCGCTCGCTGTATCGATCTACCAGAAACGGAGAAACATCACGAGTCAGCAGAGTGAACTTGAAGAGCTCCTCCATGACATCCACTACGCGCTCGTAATAAGACGACGGCTTCATCCGTCCATCTTCTTCAAATTCGAGAAATGCCTTGGCGACGGAGGACTGGTTGGGGATGGTAATCATCCGCATCCATCGACCGAGAATACGCATCTGATTGACCGCGTTGAAGGACTGCGAGCCGCCCGAGACTTCCATGACTGCCAGCGTTTTTCCCTGAGTCGGACGAACGGAGCCTTGTGTGAGCGGAATCCAATCGATTTGTGCCTTCAGGATGCCTGTCATGGCCCCGTGACGCTCTGGTGAGCACCACACCATCCCTTCGGACCACACGGCCAATTCGCGCAGCTCCTGCACTTTCGGATGTGTTTCCGGCTCGCTGTCCGGCAGTGGCAAACCACGCGGATCGAAGATTTTAACTTCACCGCCCATTGCCTCGAGGAGGCGTGAGGCCTCCATCGTCAGCAAACGGCTATAGGAGCGTTCGCGCACTGAGCCATACAGCAGCAAGAACCGCGGCGCATGCGTCGAGGTAGCGACATTGGAGAAGTCGGTCGCCGCCGGCGCCTTGAAGAGATCGCCGGCGACGTTGGGAAGGTCATTTAGCTGGTGCGACACGTTGGCCCTCCGCGTTGATGACAACTTCGCCGTCTTCCTTGGTAAAGGGGCCTTTTTGAGGATTCGGCAGGATATCCAGCACTGCCTCTGACGGACGGCACAGCAGCGTGCCCTTGGAAGTCACAACAAACGGGCGATTGATCAGGATCGGATTGGCGAGCATGGCATCGAGCAGTTGCTCATCCGTCAGCGCAGGATTGTCCAGGCCGAGCTCGGCATAAGGTGTGCCTTTTTGGCGAATCGCTTCGCGCACGGTCAGGCCCGCATCCTTGATGAGGGTAATCAAGGTGTCGCGCGACGGCGGATGCTGAAGATACTCGATCACGGTCGGCTCTTCACCGCTGTTACGGATCAAAGCGAGCGTATTGCGGGACGTGCCGCAGGCCGGGTTGTGATAGATCGTGGTAGTCATGACGTTGTCCTAAGGAACAGAAGAAATTGTTTTGGAGCGTGAAGGCGTAGTGGCATAGAAGAACAGCCCGGCGCCAAGACTGGCAATGCCAATCAGCGCGACGATGGCACCTGGATAGCCACCACCAGCGGCATAAAGAAGAGATGCAACGAAGGGACCGGCGGCAAAGGCAATTGTTACTGGTGTAGCCATGGCACCGCTGATCGCCCCATATGCTTCGCGACCATAGAGCTCCGCCGGCAAGGTCCCCCGGACGATAGTCATGACACCGTTGCCGATGCCATACATGGCGGCAAATAGCCCATAGATAAGTAGCCATTCAGCCGGTGCGAACAACAAAATCAGGGCCACAGGCAGCAGGCAAATTGCGATGATCCCAATTTGCCTGGTCGTGGAATTCTTGCCGAACGTCGCCTCCAAGATGCGCCCCAATACCTGCATCGGCCCGATCAACGCGCCAATGCCCGCTGCGTAGTACGCCGACATGCCTCGGTCATGAAGAATGGAAATCAAGTGCAGCGACATCGCTGAAAACACCAGGGCATTCAATGTGACCGCTGCCGTGAGGAGATAAAAGCTGGGTTCACGCAGCACGGTCGCCAGGCCGATGCTCTTTGCTGCGCGGTCCTTGATCTTTGCTTTGATGCTGGCGGCCCTCGGTAACAAGGCGTGGATCGGCAAGCAAATAGCAAGATTGGCTACTGCATAAATCATCCAGGTTTCACGCCACCCGTAATGTTCCAGGAGCCATTGCGTCAGCGGCCAGGAGACGGTGCTGGCGAAACCTCCGAAGAGCGTGAGCATCGTGATTGCGCGCCGAAAGCCACCCTCAAAGATCTGAGTGATGACGGCGAATGCGGGCTGATAGAGCGTAGCGCTCATGGCCACTCCAATACCTGCCCAGATTAAATAGAGGCCTGCCACACTATGTACGGTAGAGAGTAACGCCAGCATCAACGCAGCCAATACTGTTCCGGCACCCATCAACAAGCGGCCGCCCACACGATCAATGACGCTTCCAGCCAGCGTCGACAGCAATCCCGAAATCAGCAGCGCCAACGAATAGGCGCCAACGATCACCGGCTTAGAGGCTTGCAGTTCTATCTGCATGGGTTGCATGAGCACGCCATACGCATAGAACATGGAGCCCCATCCGACAATCTGGGTGAGTCCAAGAGACGGAATCAACCAAGCTGGCTTGCGAACGGTGGTATCCATGCTAGACGCTCAGTCGCAAGGCCAGTGCAGACAGCGTCACCAGCAAAACCGGAATCGTGAGCATGGCGCCTACGCGGAAGTAATAGCCCCAGGAGATCTGAATTTTCTTGGCAGCCAGCACGTGTAGCCACAACAGTGTCGCCAAGCTACCAATCGGCGTGATCTTTGGCCCCAGATCACTTCCAATGACGTTGGCATAGATCATGGCTTCTTTAACGACGCCTTGTGCTGTCGCAGCATCAATTGACAAGGCACCGACCAAGACCGTTGGCATATTGTTCATGATCGAGGACAGGAACGCTGTGAGCAAGCCGGTGCCGATCGCCGCGCCCCAAACGCCATGCTGGGCGAATCCATTCAACAGACCGGTGAGATAGTTCGTCAGGCCAGCATTGCGCAGTCCATAGACCACCAGATACATCCCCAGCGAAAAGAAGACGATCTGCCACGGCGCACCCTTGATCACTTCCCGGGTCGAGATGACGTGGCCTTTTGCGGCGACAGCCAGCAGGATAAGCGCACCGACTGCAGCGACTGCACTAATTGGCACACCCTGACTTTCAAGCCAGAAGAAACCAATCAGCAACAGGCCAAGGACCCACCAACCGGCAATGAAAGTCGCTCGGTCATGAATGGCATCAGTTGGCTTTTTGAGCTGATCGAGGTCGTAGTTGACCGGAATATCACGACGAAAATACAAGAACAGCACTAGTAGAGTCATGATTACGGAAACGATGTTGACCGGGATCATGACGGCTGCGTACTGTGAGAAGCCGATTTTGAAAAAGTCGGCCGAGACGATATTCACCAGATTCGAGACGACTAGCGGCAGGCTCGCCGTGTCGGCAATGAAGCCAGCGGCCATGACAAATGCCAAGGTAGCTTGCGGTGAGAAGCGCAGCGCCAGCAACATGGCAATGACGATCGGGGTAAGAATGAGCGCTGCGCCGTCGTTTGCGAACAGCGCGGAGACAGCTGCGCCTAGCAGTACTAGCAACACAAACAGCTTGCGGCCGCTGCCACCTCCCCAGCGGGCAACGTGCAATGCCGCCCATTCGAAGAAGCCGGCTTTATCTAAAAGCAAGCTGATGATAATGATCGCTATGAACGTGCCGGTCGCATTCCACACGATATGCCACACCACAGGAATATCGGATAACTGAATGACGCCCAAGGCCAAAGCAACCAAAGCTCCCGCGCATGCACTCCAACCAATGCCGAGCCCGCGCGGCTGCCAGATTACAAAAACGAGAGTCAGCAAGAAGATGATGAAGGCGGTGAGCACGTTGTTTTTATCCTTGAAGTGTTGACTGTCCGGCCACGCCGAACGCATTGATGCGGGAAGGAGGCAAGCCGCAAATCGACTTGCACTCCCTCCTTTCCGACTGACGACTAGACTTGGCTGGCGCCGATGGCATCCATCTCGCGTTTGATCGCGGTCTTCTCAAGTGTGTGGAATGGCAAGCTGTTGAAGATATTCACACGAGTAGTAATTTGACGAGCGACCTTGGAAAATACGGCGCGCTTTTCTTCGTCGGTGCCGGTTGCTGCAGCTGGATCTTCAAAACCCCAGTGCGCCGATATAGGTTGGCCTGGCCAGATGGGGCAGACCTCACCGGCGGCGTTATCACAGACAGTAATGATGAAGTCCATCTTTGGAGCGTCTGGCGTCGCGTATTCGTCCCAGCTCTTGCTGCGCAGCTTCTCCAATGGATAACCTGTTGTCTTGATTTGTTCGACGGCCAGCGGATTAACAGTGCCCCCTGGGTGACTGCCGGCGCTGTAAGCATTGAAACGACCTTTGCCCATGGTGTTGAGCAAAGCCTCTGCCATGATGCTGCGAGCGGAGTTGCCGGTGCACAGGAAGAGAACGTTGTAGGTTTTGTCGGCTTGATTGGCGCTCATAGAAGATCCTATTGGTAGGTTGGAGTTGCGGGAACGACGGACGACAGCTTAAGTCGCCAATCCTTCAGTTTCGTGACATGCGCTGGCAGGAGAGCAAACGTTGCCTCCACAGCAATTTTCCGTAAGAAATCCGAGCACCTGGTTCATCGTGTCGTAGTTCGCGGCGTAAATAACGAACCGGCCATCCTGGCGTGGCACAACCAGCGATGCGTGAGTGAGCTCTTTCAGATGAAAAGACAGGGACGAAGGGGCGATACCGACATGCTCGCCAATTTTGCTGGCGGCAATTCCTTCAGGACCGATCTGAACGAGAAAGCGGAAGATTGCCAGACGAGACTCTTGTGCGAGTGCGGCTAGCGCAGATATGACGCTTTTGGTTTCCATGATCGTTATCCATTATATTGTTCAACAATTCCATTGTTGTCGAAATATAGAATATTTGCAAGATTTTATTGGCAGTGTCTCGCTTTCGTGATTTGTGTACAGGATTGAACCGAGTGTATTTCTATATCGCAGGGTCCTCCCGGCGCGAGGTGACCATTCAAGCCGGTTCTTTCGGGCGCCCCTAGTACTAATCTAAATCTGGTCTCCCATCAGGTGCCAACGACAGAGACATCTCGAACCGCGTCTTCTATTTGGTTTGGAACAGAATCGATCAAATCTCGAAAGATGGAAAATGAGGGGTGGGATGTCCCTACTGCAGCTGTTGATCACTAGTGGAAGCTGGATAAGTTAGAGACGCACAATTCTGCGGGCCGAGGAACACGATTTTTGATCCAAGAAACTTGCGTGCTGGAAGGGGAGATATATAAATAAGTCATCTGAACCACAACGGCCTGATTGGTCAAAAATGAGGAACCAAAATGACTTATAGAAACCCCCGATTCATCGAAGAAGCGTACGTGAATTTGTTTAATATCCCCGCTAATTCATCGATCATCGTACGCCAGCAAGATAGGTCTTCGCGACGATATCAGCAATGTAAATTAACGCGAGCGACCGGACCCATAGTGGCCGTAGCCTGTCGAGATTTTGCCGGCAGTCATTTCAGTTTGAAGATAAATCTGGACGATCGCAGTATCGGATTTCCCGATGATGATGACGATATTCTCTGGAGTGAAATACTATTGGGGGTGGTCTATCGTTCCGCGGTAGATCTCTTGGAGATGGATGTCTATGATCCCGAATATCTCATCACGAGAAGTGCCATCGCGCTTCGAAATGCAAAATAAATCAACGCACCAAGGATGCTGTTCTGGCGAGCCGCATCCAATCAGAACGATTCTGTAGGAACCAGAATATATCGCTCGATTGGATATTGCCTTCAGAATTGATATTTCTATTTTTCCTGATGAATTCAAGATAGATAGGAGGAAGGTATTTCGCCAACGGAGCGATAGGTTGATGAAAGATATCAATCGGCAGATGCTTTAAGAGTGGGTGCTCATGACGAATTTTCTCAGCATCAGACCAAGCCATGCAAAGTATTGTGAAATATTCGAATTTTTTGAGCATTCGTAGCTCTTGAAGCATCAGATAAATTGTATTCATCGCGCTCATACCAAGTTTGGGATCAGGAATTTTTTTGAGCGCCTGCACCAGTACTTTTCCAAAATAGACGCGCATCTTTTTAATTTCTGGATCGTCGTCGTTTTCTTCTTCTTCTTCTTCTTCTTCTTCTTCTTCTTCTTCTTCTTCTTCTTCTTCTTCTTCTGTCTCGCCGTCTACGACCTCTTCCGCACTTGCGACGATCCAATAGTGGGTGTCGTCATACTCGCCGTCCGGAGGGCGTAGAGCGTAACGAAAGGACGGATCCAATTTTTGGACTGCCAGTTCAAGTTCTAACCTGCTCCACTTTCTTGGCGAGTAACTTCTCCAAAGAGGACTGCGATAGTAATGAGCGGTGCCCTCCAATACACGCTCGATGCGATTGAGTCGTGACTCGGACGGCGCTACCAGGCCGCGGCAGTAACGGTCCCACATCGACGCCCACTTGCCGTCATAGCCCAGAAGGCCTTCAACGGTCGCTTTCCTAGCATTTGCTTCCTGGTACACCGCCAAGCTCCAGATCTTGATTCTGGTCGCTTCATACCTTGCACGAGGGGGCCTACCTTTTTTCATAAGTTCAAATAAATCAGATAGATAAGCATAAAACAAAGAAAGTTGACATTTTACTATTGCGCGAGCGAAGTCGCCTATTAGCATGAATTTTAGGGGCACGCCTAATCGGAAACCACATCGTGTGGCAGATCCTGACTGGTCTTGTCTTGGGGGAAATTCATGTTGTCGCGATACGTGGTCGCGGGTAGGAGTGGGAAATGTTGAACGAAGCTGAACTTGATGCACTGATGGATAAGCACGGCCTTGACGCGCCCGCACGCGCTCAAGTTCGAGGCATCCGAGCGGCCGATCCATCCAGGCTCGTAGTCAGCGGCCCGCAGAATGTTTCGTGTCGTTATCCCAGCAAGAAGATGGGAAAAGTCATTCAGGCCGAAAGCCATACGTGCGAGCTCGCCGCGATTGTGCTCTGGGAGCACGACGAACGGATATATGAGTTCTACGATCAGTGCCCGCCGATTGGCCTGAAAGGCAAAGACAAAACCGGCCGAAACCGCGGATATAACATGACGCCAGATTTCTTCGTTATAGGAGAGGACTACATCGGCTGGGTGGAATGTAAGGCACAGACCTGGTTAGAGTCCAAGGCAAAGAAGTCGACGGTATATGAAAAGTCACAAGAGATTTGGCGATGTGTGCCTGGTCAAGAGTATGCCGAGCGCTACGGACTTGGCTTCAAAGTGATGGTCGACGCGGAGATCAATCAGATTTTTTTTCGCAATTTGAATTTCCTATCCGATTTTTTCGACACTTCGTGCCCATCGGTTGAGCCAGAAATTGCGACACGGATTATCGATGCCTTCGGAGGGAAGGCTTATGTACCACTAGCAGATCTGCTGAAGATCGGCGACAGCGAGTTGACCAGTGGCGTCTATAAGCTCATCGCAGACGAAAAGCTATACGCGAACCTGAATTCAGAGCTGCTTGTGGACGTGCAATTTGTAAATATATATCGCGATCGTCGTACCGCAGAGTCATTTCAGCTGGCACGTAGTGAATTAGCGACAGCTAGAGATGGGGAGCTAATCCAATCGATCTCCATTGAAGCAGGTCGAGGTTTTCAGTGGAACGGCCAGCCCTGGAATATTGTGAACGTGGGGGGCGACAAGGTTGCGATTAAGGATGAGGCCGGAACGATCCAAACACTTTCTCGGGGCCAGATTCTTTTATTGGTGAAGTCCGGTGACGTGCAAGGAAATTTATCCGAGGCATTCTCTCCTGAATATGAGATTGGAAAAATGATTGCGGAGGCGTCTAATAAAGATCTGCAAGAGGCGGATGGGCGTCTTAAGGAGTTGGAGAGAATCCGGGCAGGTGAAAAGCCGAGGGTATGCGAGAGAACTTTGCGCAACTGGAAGGCGAAGATGCGAGCGAGCAACGAGCTCTTGGGAAGTACTTACGTTGGACTGATATCGAAGTATCAGGAGTGTGGGAATCGGACGCGAAGAATCTCTCAAGCAGTACAGGACATAATACAGCACGTCATACAAGAGTTTCTCTTAGGGGAGTCACCTAAATCGAAGCAGTCTTGCTATGCCATCGTCTGCACCTTGTGTGACCGAGAAGGCTTGATCGTACCTAGCCGTAAAACGTTTGGGGAAGAAATCAAACGGACGACATCCCAGCATGCTCAAGTATCGGCGAGATACGGTGCGAAGGCCGCCTATGCCCTTTCTGAAATCGTCCATTGGAAGTTGGATAATGCAGTTCCACCCCACGGAGACCGGGCCTTCGAGATCGCTCACATTGACCACACACAAATGGATGTTCAGCTCATCCATAGCGTGTACGGTACTCCGATGGGAAAGCCTTGGTTGACCATATTGATGGACGCTTACACGAGAATGGTGCTGGCTTACGTCATCAGCTATGAGAAGCCGAGTTATCGCAGTTGCATGCTCGTTATACGCGAGTGCATACGTCGTCACAACCGTGTCCCGGCAAATATCGTCTGCGACAAAGGAAATGAATTCTTTAGTCAGTATTGGGAAACGCTTCTAGCCAGTCTGCATGTGACGAAGAAGACCAGACCCACCGCCAAAGGCCGCTTTGGCTCAGTCATTGAGCGCTTCTTTGGGAAAGCAAACGTTGAAGTTCTGCATCAACTCAAGGGAAATAACACGCCTTTGCAGACGCCAAGAGTGATGTCCGGGTCGCATGATCCTAGGAAGAAAGCTGTGTGGACGCTCGATGAGCTTACCGCAGAATTCAATGACTACCTCGAGAACACCTATTCTCGCCTGACACATCCGGCCCTTGGAGTCTCCCCCAAAGTGGCAGAGGAAACTAGCCTGCGTAACTCTGGGGTGCGAAATGTTCGGATCCTGAACTGGTCACCTATCCTTGCTTTGCTATGCCTGCCGGAAGTAAAAGGGGGCGACAGAAGGATTGTGGCAAATCGGGGTATCAAGCTGAACCGTACTTACTACTTTCATCCCATGCTGAACGTGCCGTCGCTTGCCAATACGAGGGCGTCTGTGCGGTATGACCCTTTTGACTATGGTCTGATCTACGCAAAGGTTGGAAAAGAGTGGTTGCCGTGCTCCTGTCCGGAGGCTGCCCAGTTGAAGGGAAGAACTGAAAAAGAAGTTCGCTTGCTTACATACGAGCTTCGCGAAACCCAAAACAGCCCAGCTGCAGAGCGGCAAAACTATATCTTGCGCGGCCAGCAGCTTTTGTCAGACCACAAGAAGGAAAAAATTCTAATTCAGCAGAAGCACGACATGGAAAAGAAAGTTGCAGATCGACGCATGGGAGTGATCGAGATGCGTCCTGAGGATATTGGCAAAGTTGCGATCGTATTTGATACAGCTTTTGAGATCGATGAAGATGATGTTGAGACTTACGGTGAGTTCAAATGAATACGACAGACTTGGCAGCGCAACAGAAATTTGTAGACTATGCAGTCGGGCATCCTCATCTTGTTAAGGCCTATGATGCTGCGCTGGCGGCTATTCGTGGTGCCAACAATGGTTGTCAAGTAGTCATTGTCGCGGGGCCGACTGGCGTTGGAAAGACGCGAATGGCCGCTGGATTGTGTACCAGCTTAAAAGAAGACTACGCTAATGAATCCGGCCAAAACCCTGAGCAAATTCCCGTGCTGTACGGTAACGCGGTTGCCGCTCAGGGGGCCTGCTTTAGTTGGAAAGATTTCTATACCCGCCTGCTTACTCGTTCCGGCGAGCCAATGACGGACAAGAAGTTAGCCATCGACAGACAGCAGAATTTGTTCGCGGATGTGACGTTGGCACACTACAAACAAAATTCGACTGCAGACGCGCTCAGAATCGCTGCCGAAAATTGTCTTCGCTTGAGAAAGGTGCGGTGCCTGATCATCGACGAGGCGCACCATATGTTGATGGTGAGGAAGAACGATATGGCGAGCTTGGAATTCCAGTTTGAGGCTATCAAATCATTGGCACTGGAAACTCAAACGACGATTGTTCTTGTGGGCACCTATCGACTTCTGGATATTCGTGACCTGAGCGGTCAGTTGGTACGGCGTAGTGAGATTATTCATTTTCCACGTTACGACTGCCGCGACAAAGACCAGAAGCTGCAATTCGCAGGGGTGTTGAAGCAGTTTCTTGAAGAGCTCCCAGTAAAGCACTCGCTTAGTCACGTACGTGATTTCAGGCATTTCTACAATAAGACTAGTGGCGAGATTGGAATTCTGAAGGACTGGTTGGTCCGTGCTTTAAATCGCTACTACCAGGCAAAGAAGAAGCCCGGTTTTGATATGGATTTCTTGGACAGATACGCGCTTGATAATAAAGCTCTTCGCACCATCGCGACAGAAGCGTTACTTGGAGAAAACAAGCTGGCCGACATATCCGAAGATGCTTTGAGCCAGCTTTATATGGGAGGTCTTGCCGTCATTCCGGAAGAGCAAGTGAAACCGTCGGCGCCGCAGAAGAAAAAGGGAACTGTCGGAAGGCGCAGTCCGCATAGGGATGCTGTAGGAGTTGCAAATGTTTGATGTTGATGAGAGCGGACCTTCGTCATTTGAACAGGTGATCCCATCGGCAGAGCGCGCTACACGGTTGTATCGGATAGTGCCAGCGGATTTTAAGTCGTGGGGTCGGGAGAGCCTGATTTCGTTTATCGTGCGTTTAAGCAGAGAGCACTTAGTCAATCCGCGTTTGCTCATCCAGCGGGTCTTCACAGAGGCAGATCCTCAAATTGCGCTGATTGCGAAGAATCGCTTTTACCTCAAAGACAGTCGCACGATCAACGCCGTGGGGGAATATGCTCGGCTGTTCTCCGATACGACCGGCTGGTTAACTGGGCATAGGACCTTGGACGAACTGACCCTACTGCCTTGGAAAGATGTGCTTCCCGAGAACGGAGAAGCAATGACAGCCAAACGTCTCAAATGGTGTCCGTGTTGCTTGGCTGAGCAAGCGCTAACTCTTGGATATAACTATCATCCTCTGGTCTGGTCATTGGAACTGTATAGGGTATGCGTACGTCACGGCCATCCTTTACAAGAAACTTGTCCTCGTTGTGAGCGGGCACAACCGTTTATTCCAGGATTCCCTGCTCTCGGGCATTGCTCGCATTGCGGTGCTTCCCTGCTTTTAATGAGTACGTCGGTGCCAGTTGTGGCGAATGACAATACCTCATTCAAGGTTGAATCAGCTCTGTGGTCAATGATGCAGAGTTGTCAGGCCCAGGAGCGTTCGCTGGACGTGTTCAGAAAAAACCTTTTACAGTTGATTCAACTACGCGCGGATGGGAATAAGGCAAGATTTTGCCGTGACTTGGGTTGGGATTCGTGGGCAGCAAATTCCTGGCTTAGGAAAGGTCAACGGCCTACGTTGCAGCGCCTGGTCGTTATGAGTGCTCGTCACGACGTTCCCATCACTTCGTTGTTTGTCGAGAACAATATTATTGGCCTGGCTGATGAGTCGCAGACTAGGGAGCGACTGAAGCGAGTAGAAAGGAAGACTCGGCCGCAGCTTTTGCCTGTCCAACGAAGTGAGGTCTCCGTCAGGTTGATTGCGGAACTGAGTAAGCCTTCCCCTAGTTCAGTGAGCGCCATTGGACGAGAATTGAAAATAAGTCGCTCTGCCTTGAAATATTGGTTTCCTGAACTGTGTCAGGCAATTGGCGAGCGCTATCGTGAATATTTGGGAGAGGCTGCGGTGCGTGCGAGAGCAGATCGGCTGAAAGTCTTGAACGAAATTCTTGAGAAATTCGTCGCAGAGGGCTGTTGGCCGAGCAAGCGTGCAGTAGACAAAGAATTAAGCCGGCATGGGTTGGCATTGGTCCGGACAGAATTGGCCAGTACCTACCAGCAGTTTATGAGTCAGTTGGGTAAAGATTAATGTCGGCAAGACAAGCCATCGCAGCAATTCTGTGCGATTGAGATTTAGATGGATATGAGCTGCTGTGTATTCATAGTTGGCGGGGATTCCGGAAATTTTCGCAGGAATTGCGCTAACCCCGTGACCCTATAGTAAAGAAGCTACAGCAAGCCACAGTGAGCCCAAGCAGTATGGACGTTCGTTCAGCCAAGATTGGCTAAATTACGCATCAGATAGTCATTGAACATCGGAACAGTAAAGGCAACGTCGCCGTGCGATGGACTGTAAATCATCCCCTTGCTGATGATTTGCGCTCGGCGAGGCCCAAGGCTCTGCGCTGACTCGTTAAGCGCATCGGCGACATCGGAAGAACGATAGGGCCCATTACCTAATCTCGCCATGGCGATGACGTACTCACGCTCTTTAGGCGTCAGGCGATCGAAACGCACCTTAAAAAAGCCTTCGTCAAGACGTTTTAGTGTGATCGCCTCGGCCTGCTTCGCATCTTCGACGGTAATGATATTACCGATCGCCAGATTCCAGGACTGATGCCCCCATTCTTGCAAAAAATAGGGATAGCCCTTCGTCTTGCGAAAAATTTCAATCAAAGCATCTTCATTGATAAAGGCACCTTCTTCGTTGACAGGTTGCTGGATTGCATCCTTGGCATCTGCTTCAGGCAGAGCACCGACCTCGGGATAATGGAATAATCTCTCTGCATACGACTTGGCCTCTCCCGACAGGGCTGCGACTTGCGGTAATCCCGCTCCGAAAAATAGAACGGGTAGTTGACTTTGGTTGATCTTGTGTAGCGAAACGATGAGCGCAGCGAGGTCCTTCTGGCTGAGATATTGGACCTCATCAATCAGGAGAGTCCATGCCTTCCCGGCTGCCTTGGCTGCCTCGCCGATCCTCACGAATAGCTCCGGAAGATCGTTCTCCAAGTCGCCACTGTCCGCGACTCCCACTTCAGCGTCTACAGCAATTGCCATGTCCCCGTATTCAAACTTGAACACCGAGGCAAACGATCTTAGTGCCCGTAATGCGTCGTAGGCTTTAGCCTTGGCGTTGTCGGTAAGAGAGAGCTTGCGAAGCACCTGATGCACGCGTGGTAACAGTAGCTCTCCGAGGGACTTGTTCTCTGGTGCTTCGATACTAGAGGTTAGGTGGCCACGCTCGTTGGCCATGGTTTCGACTGCATTAAGAAGAACGGTCTTTCCCACTCCACGTAGGCCCAAGAACATTTGGGAACGGCTGGGCTTGCCGATTAAGGCGCGATCAATGGCTATTCGCGCGTCTTCGATAATAACCTGCCGCCCAGCAAGTTCTGGCGGACGACTACCTGCTCCGGGGGCAAAAGGATTTCTAACAGGATCCATGACCGCTCCAATTCTATGAATATTGAGTAAAGTATATCTCGCGAAAGATATACGTAGCTATACATAGCTATACTTTATTAGATATTGGTAGAAATTGCGGCGGGGAGCAACGGAATTGAAGTAATCGTTCAGATTATCCGGCAAGCCGAGAAAGTCTCTCTCCTTAGAGGTTTCCGTCGCTCCTAAGGTTCGATGGCATTATCCGATGCACGACAGAATATTGCCAATAATTAACTATCTATCTTGAGTTGTTCGGGCGTAAGCTGCCTTTATGAAGGATGTATCTTTTGTGACACAGAAACAGTCGACTACTTCGGTGGCATATAGCTACCCGTGCCAAGGGTAACGTTAGTATCGAGTCGATGAGGCGCATGGCGCAAAACGTGCGACAGTAATCAGCGTTGCGGTAAATCTATTGTTCCAAAACCTAAAAGCGGAAAATGAATGGTTCCAATGCGTGCCGGAGAGGGGGAGGCAGGGATAGCAGCTTCGCGTTTGGAAGCCTCAAATGAGGCAATTCCAGGATGGACGGTGCTGACTGCGGCAAGGGTATGATTCAAATAGGCGGCAGAACTATGCTTCCAGCTACAAATAGTCTCGTTTGTGTTGTAATCAGCCATTTTTCTTGCCGAATGATCGCGTTTTTGTCAGTCGGGTGTCAGATTATTCGGCGATCTTCGTGACTGCCCGCATTACCTTGCAGGTAATCGCGGTTTTCCCAATTTTGCCCCATTATGCAGCTGTGTGTTAAAGCTCACATCTGACATGCAACTTGACGATATAACGCCTTGATCGTGCGTTAAAAGTTTGACGAATCCGGACGCAAGCAATTATAATCGCCGGGCTTCTAAACCGCCGTCTGCTCACAATGAGTGCGGCTTGCACGATATTGGATATATATGCTGCGCATCATCCTTTTGCAGCTTGTGGCCATGGTCGTCGCTGCATGTACAGCTGGTTTGTTGGGCGGCGTATCTGCGTTGTGGTCGGCATTGTTGGGAGGGACTTGTTGTTTCATTCCCAATGCTTTGTTCGCCCTGCGTCTCTATACAAGTGCTCGCAAGCCTGGTGGGGCTAACCCGATGACGTTTTTGTTCGGGGAATTTATCAAGATTGCTACGACTCTTGCGCTCATGGGCGCAGTTGTTTGGTTGTATCGCGATGTGAATTGGCTCGCATTTGTGCTGAGCTTCATCGTGGTGCTTAAAAGTTACTTAATTTTACTGTTTAGACATCGACCATGACCGCTGCTGCGCACGCACCTACTGCTTCAGAATACATCGTCCACCATCTCGGACATTTCTCTTCGCAACACCAAAGCAAGATCGTTGATTTCTCGATCATCAATGTGGACACCATTTTCTGGTCGGTTGTCTGCGGCGTGGTTGGTTGCCTGTTGATGTATCTGGCTGCACGCAAGGCCACTTCGGGCGTGCCGGGCCGTTTCCAGGCTTTCGTCGAAATGGTTGTCGAAATGGTCGAGGATCAATCCAAGGCTATCGTGCACGGTGACCGTACTTTCATCGCACCACTCGCATTGACGGTGTTTGTCTGGGTTGCATTGATGAACTCGCTCGACTTTTTGCCGGTCGATCTGGTGTCGGGCATCATGCGTCTGGCAGGTATGGAAGAGATCCATCACCGCATCGTTCCTACCGCTGACTTGAACGGTACACTGGGCATCGCTTTGGGCGTACTGGCGCTGATGCTGTATTACAGTGTCAAGATCAAGGGCGCAGGTGGTTTTGTCCACGAATTGTTTGCTGCGCCTTTCGGTATCTGGCTGGCGCCTTTCAATCTGCTTCTGAATATTATCGAATTTGCTGCTAAGACCGTGTCGCTGGGCATGCGGTTGTTCGGCAACATGTATGCGGGTGAGCTGTTGTTCTTGCTGATCGCATTGCTGGGTTCGGCTGCTACGGCGTTCGGCTTTGTCGGCCACGTCATCGCAGGTTCAATCTGGGCAATTTTCCACATCCTGATCGTGTTGCTGCAAGCATTCATTTTCATGATGTTGACACTGGTTTACCTCGGCCAGGCGCATGAGGCGCACTAACAAGGCTGCTGTACGGTTTTAGCTTTTTGGTTTGTTTTTTGATTTTTGTATTAACTTTAACTTTCTAAGGAATTGTCATGACTGATGTCTCTTTCGTTGCTTTGGCTTGCGGTTTGATCATTGGCCTGGGTGCTATCGGTGCTTGTATCGGTATCGCTATCATGGGCGGTAAGTACCTCGAAGCATCTGCACGTCAGCCAGAACTGATGAACACACTGCAAACCAAGATGTTCCTGCTGGCCGGTCTGATCGACGCTGCGTTCCTGATTGGTGTTGGTATCGCCATGTTGTTCGCATTTGCAAATCCGTTCATCGCGAAGTAATTCGGGCGGCATAGCCGATTCTCATTTTTGCCGGATTGCTTGATTCGGCACACGATATTCTGAGAAGGAAATTACCGTGAACTTAAATGCAACATTGTTTGCGCAGTTCGTGGTCTTCTTCATCCTCGCCGGCTTTACGATGAAATTCGTTTGGCCGCCGTTGATCAAGGCGCTCGACGAGCGCGCGAAGAAGATTGCGGACGGCTTGGCTGCTGCTGACCGCGGCAAGGCTGACCTGGCTGCCGCTGAAAAGCGCGTTCAGGCAGAGCTGGCAACAGCACGCGACGAAGGCCAAAAACGTATTGGTGACGCTGAAAAGCGTGCTCAGCTGATTATTGAAGAAGCAAAGAAGACCGCTTCCGAAGAAGCAGCGCGCATCATCGCCAATGCTAAGGCAGATGCAGAGCAACAAGTGACCAAAGCGCGTGAAGACTTGCGCGGCGAAGTTGCGACCCTCGCGGTCAAAGGCGCCGAGCAGATCCTGAAGCGTGAAGTCAATGCGGCAGCGCATGCCGAATTGCTGAACCAACTGAAAACAGAGCTGTAATATGGCCGAACTCGCAACGATTGCTCGCCCTTATGCAGAAGCCCTGTTCCGAGTGGCCAAAGCCGGCAGTTTGTCGGCTTGGTCCGATCTCGTTTCCGAGATGGCGCAAGCCGCAGCACACCCTGACGTAAAAGCAATTGCGCAAAATCCGGCACTGACGGATGCGCAGATTGCTTCTACGTTTGCGTCCGTTCTGAAAACACCTCTGAGCGTTGAAGCCCAAAACTTCATCAGCGCCTTGGTGGCAAACGGTCGTCTGACGCTGTTGCCTGAAATCGCCACACAATTCCATACGCTGAAAAACGCACAGGAAGGCGCCGCTGATGCAGACATCACCAGCGCGTTTGAATTGTCCGATGCGCAGCTGAAGGATGTGGTCGCCACGCTGGAAAAGAAATTCGGTCGCAAGCTGACGCCAACCGTCAAGGTGGACAACGCTTTGATCGGCGGCGTGCGTGTAGTGGTCGGTGACGAAGTATTCGATACCTCGGTGCGCGCGAAGCTGCAACAGTTACATGTTGCTTTGGCTGCGTAATTAATTGCCAGGGCCTTGGCGTAACAGCCTAAGCGATAGAAAAATTTTTAGGAGTTAGTATGCAACTCAACGCATCTGAAATCAGCGAGCTGATCAAGAGCCGGATTCAAGGCCTTGGCGATACCGCTGAGATTCGCAATCAAGGCACGGTTATCTCCGTGTCCGACGGTATCTGCCGTATCCATGGTCTGTCTGACGTGATGCAAGGTGAGATGCTGGAATTCCCAGGCAACACTTTCGGTCTGGCGCTGAACCTCGAGCGCGATTCCGTTGGCGCCGTTATTCTGGGCGAGTACGAACACATTTCCGAAGGCGATACTGTCAAATGCACAGGCCGTATTCTGGAAGTGCCTATCGGTCCTGAACTGCGCGGCCGTGTGGTCAACGCGCTGGGTCAGCCAATCGACGGCAAGGGTCCTGTCAACGCCAAGCTGACAGCACCGATCGAAAAAATCGCTCCAGGCGTTATCGCACGCCAATCGGTTTCCGAGCCAATGCAAACCGGCCTGAAGTCGATCGACTCGATGGTGCCTATCGGCCGCGGTCAACGCGAACTGATCATCGGCGACCGTCAAACTGGTAAGACTGCTGTTGCGATTGATGCGATCATCAATCAAAAGGGCCAGAACGTGACATGTATCTACGTCGCGATCGGTCAAAAAGCCTCGTCGATCAAGAACATCGTGCGTTCCCTGGAACAGCACGGCGCGATGGATTACACCATCATCGTCGCCGCTTCGGCTTCCGAATCGGCAGCGATGCAATACGTGTCGGCCTACTCCGGTTGCGCCATGGGCGAGTACTTCCGCGATCGCGGTCAAGACGCGCTGATCGTGTATGACGATCTGTCCAAGCAAGCAGTTGCTTACCGTCAGGTTTCCCTGCTGCTGCGCCGCCCACCAGGCCGTGAAGCATATCCAGGCGACGTGTTCTATCTCCACAGCCGTCTGCTCGAGCGCGCAGCACGCGTCAACCCAGACTACGTTGAGAAGTTCACCAACGGCGAAGTCAAGGGCAAGACCGGTTCGCTGACAGCTCTGCCGATCATTGAAACACAAGCGGGCGACGTTTCTGCATTCGTTCCGACCAACGTGATTTCGATTACCGACGGTCAGATCTTCCTGGAAACATCGCTGTTCAACGCTGGCGTCCGTCCTGCGATCAACGCCGGTATTTCGGTGTCGCGCGTTGGTGGTGCTGCTCAAACCAAGGTTATCAAGAGCCTGTCCGGCGGTATCCGTACCGACTTGGCACAGTATCGTGAACTGGCTGCGTTCGCGCAGTTCGCTTCTGACCTGGACGAAGCAACCCGCAAGCAACTGGACCGCGGTGCACGCGTGACCGAACTGTTGAAGCAAGCGCAATACTCGCCGCTGTCGATTTCCCTGATGGCCGTGACATTGTTCGCCGTCAACAAGGGTTTCCTGGACGACGTCGATGTCAAGAAGGTGCTGGCATTCGAAGCAGGTGTTCACAGCTTCATGAAGACCAGCCACGCTGCCCTGCTGCAAAAGATCGAAGACACCAAGCAACTCGATAAAGATGCTGAAGCAGCATTGGCCGCTGCGATTGCCGATTTCAAAAAATCCGGCGCGTACTAATCTCAACTGAAGCTATAAGGAGTCAATCTCATGGCTACAGGTAAAGAGATACGTGGCAAGATCAAGAGCGTAGAAAATACGAAGAAGATCACCAAGGCGATGGAAATGGTCGCAGCATCCAAAATGCGCAAGGCGCAGGATCGGATGCATGCGGCACGTCCCTACAGTGACAAGATTCGTAATATCGCTTCCAATCTGTCGCGGGCCAATCCGGAGTATACGCATCCGTTCATGGTCAAGCAGGACAGCGCCAAGAAGGTGGGTTTCATTATCGTCACGACCGACAAGGGTCTGTGCGGCGGTATGAACACCAACTCCCTGCGTCTGACTACTGCAAAGATCCGTGAACTGGAAGCACAAGGCAATGCAGTCGAAACCGTTGCGATCGGCAACAAGGGTTTTGGTTTCCTGAACCGTATCGGCGCCAAGGTGGTGTCGCATGTGGTTCAGGTCGGCGATACGCCGCACCTGGAAAAGCTGATCGGCCCCGTCAAGGTGCTGCTCGATGCTTACCAGGAAGGCAAGCTGGATGCGGTTTATTTGGTCTATACCAAATTCATCAACACGATGCGCCAGGAACCAACGTTGCAGCAACTGTTGCCGCTCTCGAGCGACCAGTTGCAGGCAGACGAAGGTACGCATTCGTGGGACTACATCTACGAACCCGACGTGCAAAGCGTGGTGGACGAGTTGCTGGTGCGTTATGTCGAAGCACTGATCTACCAGGCGGTGGCTGAAAATATGGCGTCCGAACAATCGGCCCGTATGGTGGCGATGAAGGCAGCAAGCGATAACGCCGGTAACGTGATCGGTGAGTTGAAGTTGGTTTACAACAAAACTCGTCAGGCAGCGATTACCAAGGAACTGTCCGAAATCGTCGCCGGTGCGGCAGCGGTCTAACGACGTAATGCAGAGATGCGTAACAGTATTTAATTTTATATATTGAAGGAACGAAAATGGCTGATGGCAAAATCGTTCAGTGTATCGGCGCTGTTGTGGACGTTGAATTTCCACGCGACGCGATGCCTAAGATTTACGACGCCTTGAAGATGGAAGGCTCGGAACTGACGCTGGAAGTGCAACAACAGCTCGGTGACGGTGTCGTGCGTACTATTGCACTGGGTACTTCGGATGGTCTGCGTCGTGGCATGACAATCAAGAACACCGGCAAGGGCATCACTGTGCCGGTCGGTAAGGCTACTCTGGGCCGTATCATGGACGTGCTGGGTAACCCGATCGATGAATGCGGTCCGGTGAGCCATGCACAAACAGCGACGATCCACCGCAAGGCTCCTGCATACGACGAGCTGTCGCCATCGCAAGAACTGCTGGAAACCGGCATCAAGGTTATTGACCTGGTTTGTCCGTTTGCCAAGGGCGGTAAAGTTGGTCTGTTCGGTGGCGCGGGTGTGGGCAAGACCGTGAACATGATGGAACTGATCAACAACATCGCCAAGGCACACAGCGGCTTGTCCGTGTTTGCCGGTGTTGGTGAGCGTACTCGTGAAGGTAACGACTTCTATCACGAAATGGCGGATGCCAAGGTTGTGGATCTGGAAACTCCGGAAAACTCCAAGGTTGCCATGGTCTACGGTCAGATGAACGAACCACCAGGCAACCGTCTGCGCGTTGCGCTGACCGGTCTGACGATCGCCGAAGGTTTCCGTGATGAAGGCAAGGACGTTCTGTTCTTCGTCGACAACATCTACCGTTACACACTGGCCGGTACAGAAGTGTCCGCGCTGCTGGGCCGTATGCCATCCGCTGTGGGTTACCAACCTACGCTGGCTGAAGAAATGGGCCGTCTGCAAGAGCGTATTACTTCGACAAAGACTGGCTCGATCACATCGATTCAAGCCGTCTACGTTCCAGCGGATGACTTGACCGACCCGTCGCCTGCTACTACGTTTGCTCACTTGGATTCGACCGTCGTTCTGTCGCGTGACATCGCTTCGCTGGGTATCTACCCTGCAGTCGATCCACTCGATTCGACATCGCGCCAGCTGGATCCGCAAGTCGTTGGTCAGGAACACTACGAAACGGCTCGCGCTGTTCAAGGTATTCTGCAACGCTACAAAGAATTGCGCGACATTATCGCGATTCTGGGTATGGACGAACTGGCTCCGGAAGACAAGCTGCTGGTCGCGCGTGCTCGTAAGATGCAACGTTTCCTGTCGCAGCCTTTCCACGTTGCTGAAGTGTTTACCGGTTCCCCAGGTAAGTACGTTTCGCTGAAAGACACGATCAAGGGCTTCAAGATGATCGCTAGCGGCGAACTCGACCACCTGCCGGAACAAGCGTTCTACATGGTTGGCACGATCGAAGAAGCAATCGAAAAGGCCAAGAAGATCAACTAAGATCTCTTGATTCTCGCGACGCCGTCCTTGCTTGAAGTTTGAGCGGGACGGCTGAACGAATAGGAAACGACATGGCACATACTATTCACGTTGACGTAGTCTCCGCCGAAGAAGAAATCTTCTCCGGCGAGGCAGAGTTCGTCGCGTTGCCGGGTGAAGCGGGTGAGCTGGGGATCTATCCTCGTCACACTCCCTTGATCACGCGCATCAAGCCGGGTGCAGTACGCATCAAGATCCCCGGCCAGGCGCAAGACGAGTTCGTTTTCGTCGCCGGCGGTTTGCTGGAAGTGCAGCCTGACACCGTCACCGTTCTCGCTGACACCGCAATTCGCGGTTCGGATCTGGACGAAGCCAAAGCAAGCGCTGCGAAGAAACTCGCAGAAGAAGCGCTGGCAAATCGCGATTCGAAGATCGATTACGCAGCAGCGCAAGCCGAACTGGCAACTGCTGTGGCGCAATTAGCAGCGATTCAACGACTGCGTCAGAAGCGTTAATTCGCTTGGCACTGTAAGCATTTCGCGATCAGTCATTCAGCATCAATAAAAAAGGCAGCTTCGGCTGCCTTTTTTATTTTCAACGCCATTGCACCAAGCCATCCGGCTTGGCTGCATACATTCATTTCCTCAGATGCCTGATTACGCGTGCCAGTAATTGCACGTACACCGTTCGCAGTAGGGAGCCATGCCAATGGTGCAGCAGCCTCACTGCTGATGAGGTAAAGTGGAACGTCGTGCTCCATGAAGAAAGCCAGCATCCATGAATGCAAACACCGCACCCAAACCGATCATCGCCGTCGTCGGCTTATCGAATCGTCCGGATCGTCCCAGCTACGACGTCAGCGCGTATATGCAGCACCACGGCTATCGCATCGTCGCTGTCAATCCCATGTATGCGGGGACGCAGATACTGGGCGAATATTGTCACGCAAATTTGCAGGACGCCGCCGCAGCACTGGCCGCCAACGGTCTGAAGATCGGCATCGTCGATTGCTTCCGCAAATCGGCCGATATCCCGCCTGTGGTCGATGAGGCGATTGCCATTGGTGCCACCTGCGTCTGGATGCAGCAGGGGATCGTCAATGAAGCTGCCGCGGCCAAAGCGCAGGAGGCAGGACTGGTCGTCGTTATGGATCGCTGCATCAAGATCGATCACGCCATGGGAATTACGCACGGCGTGTTGTAGTCCAACTGATTCCACGGTTTGAATGACCCGAATCCACCCGTAATCAAGGAGACATGTGTGAGCATCCGCGAGCAATTTCGAGCGACAAAGAAAACGGATATCAAGGATGAGAATGCGGCCGCCAAACCTCTTTCCAGCGGCGATAAAACGGCAGATAAATTGCAGATTCAGGCGATCGCAGAACAGATCGGCGAGCTACAGGGCATGTTGTACGCCGCGAACGACAAGAAAGTACTGGTCGTCTTGCAAGGCATGGATACCAGCGGCAAAGACGGCACCGTCAATGGCGTCTTCGGGAGTATCAATCCGGAAGGTATCCGCGTCATCAGTTACAAAGCACCCAGCACGCTGGAGTTGCAGCACGACTACCTCTGGCGCATCCACCAGCAGGTGCCCAGAAAGGGTGAAATTGTGGTTTTCAATCGCAGTCATTATGAAGACGTGCTGATCACCCGCGTGCACGACTGGATCGACGCCGCCGAATGCAAACGGCGTTACGCGCATATCAACGACTTCGAACGCATGCTGAGCGAGACCGGCACAGTCGTTATCAAATTCTTCCTGCATATCTCCAAAGAAGAGCAGCGTGCGCGTTTGCAAGAACGTGTTGATGATCCAACCAAGCATTGGAAATTCGACATCGGCGATCTTGAAGAGCGCAAAAGCTGGGACGACTATCAAAAGGTTTATAGCCAGGCGATTCAAGCTACCGACACTGATCACGCGCCTTGGTATCTGATTCCGGCAAATTCCAAGACGCATCGTAATCTGGCGATCGCGAACATCGTGTTGGAAACCATGCAAGACATGAAGCTTGCGTACCCGCCAGCCAAGAAAGAACTCATCGATTTGAAGGTCAAGTAAACATGCGACGCTGGCTCCCGGAGATTCTCGCCTTGCCCTTGCTGCCATGGTTGCTGGCACAAGGAAAACGCACGCGACGGATCACGCCGCGTATGCCGGAAGCGTCCGGCGAGCGGCATGGGCTATGTTTGCCGCAGCAATCCGTCTCAGAGGAGTTGGCGCCGTTTTCGGTACTCGCCATTGGCGAGTCACCGGTTGCAGGTGTTGGCGTCGATACACAAACGCAAGCGATCACGGCGCAACTGGCGCAGAGACTTGCCACACAATGGCGGCGCCCGATAAGTTGGAGTGCTTTCGGCAAGAATGGCGCCACGGTATCTGACGCCATCCGCGACGTCGGGCCGCATTTGCCGGATATGCAAATCAACGTGGTGCTGATCGCCTTTGGTGTAAACGACAGTACCGCTTTCCGCAGCAGCAAGCGCTATCGTCAGGATTTGGCGAGCTTGGTACAACTGGTACGGCAAAGGCTGCGACCGGACTTGCTGGTGATTGCCGGAGTGCCGCCGTTACACCTGTTTCCGGCATTGCCACAGCCTTTGCGGCACGTTCTGGGATTGAAAGCGAGTACTCTCAACGCCGCGGCAAAATCGGTGGCGTCAGCGATGCCGCAGACGATTTTCGTCCCCATACAAAGCAATGCGCGTGATCGCTCCCTGATGGCCATGGACGGCTATCATCCTTCTGCATCCGGCGTCCTGTTGTGGGCGGAACAGTTGGCGGCCGCCATTGACGGCAACGTCAACGAAGACCGCAGGTTCTCGTCACGTTAAGAACCTGCGGTTGTCGGGGCATTTCGAGATGATGTTGAGCGACGGTTAATCGACGGCTAATCGTCGGTTAATTACCAGTACGAAAAGCTTCGCACTGAAAATCGCATAGTGTCAACTTAGTGTAGCCACTTATTGACGATACGGTCATAGTCGCCGGTGGCCTTCAGCATGTGCATCCACGCATCCACGAACTCTTTGAAGGCGACATCCGCGCGCGGCAGCATGAAAGCCTTTTCGGCAAATTGCAGCGGCTTGTCAGGATTGATCGGACAAAGTTCGGGGTGCAGTTTGGCCTGCCACAGGACTTCGCTTGAGTCGGTCACCATCACGTCGGCCTTGCCATCGACGATCTGCTGGAAGATCGTCACGTTGTCCGGATGCAAGACCAGTTGCGCCTGCTTGAAGTTGGCGCGGGCAAAACGCTCATTCGTGCCGCCCGGATTGAAAATTGCGCGCGTTGTCGGCTTGTCGATCATGTCCAGTGTCTGGAATTTGGCCGCATCCGCACAGCGCACGATCGGTGCCTTGCCGTCCACCATGTGGGCGACTGCAAACGACGCCTTCTTCAAGCGGTCCAGCGTGACCGACACGCCGCCCATGGCGACATCGCATTTGGACAGAAAGTCATTCATCAGTGTTGGCCAACTGGTTTTCACAAGCTGTACTTCAACGCCAAGCGCCTTTCCCAGCGATTGCGCGAGATCGACGTCGATACCTTCAAAGCTGTTGTCTGTCTTGAAATAAGTGAAAGGCTTGTAGTCGCCGGTCATACACACCCGCAGCTTGCCGTTCTTGAGCACCTCGTCGAGACGGCTGCTTTCTGCGGCTTGTGCCGCTTGCATGGATAAGCCGGCGCATAGCAAGCCGAACGCAATCAACCATTTTTTCATGTCATCCTCCTGATTATTTTATTGAGCGAAGACGATATCACGCAGGTTTCCCGTCATCAATCCATCCTGCCCAAAATGATTGTGCCGCCGACCGCTCATCGGCGTTCGATACGTCGTCCAATGCGTCCGATTTGTGGTTTGGGTGCGATAATAGCGGATTGCCGACTTGCTCCACACGATCGCTCATGCCTCAATTTGCCCCGCTGAAAAACGATACCTTCCTGCGCGCTTTGCTGCGTCAGCCGACTGATTACACGCCGCTTTGGCTGATGCGCCAGGCTGGCCGGTACTTGCCTGAATATCGTGCCACACGCGCTCGTGCCGGCTCGTTTCTGGGGCTGGCGAAGAATCCCGATTACGCCACCAAAGTCACCCTTCAACCGCTGGAGCGCTATCCATTGGATGCTGCGATCCTGTTTTCGGACATCCTGACCGTACCGGATGCGATGGGACTGGGCTTGTTCTTTGCCGACGGCGAAGGCCCAAAGTTTGAACGTCCGTTGCGTGACGAAAAGGCGGTCATGGCCTTGCAGGCGCCTGAACTGGGCAGTCTGCAATACGTGTTCGACGCCGTGACCCAGATTCGCACCGAATTGAACGGCCGTGTGCCGCTGATCGGCTTTTCCGGCAGCCCGTGGACGCTGGCGTGCTACATGGTCGAAGGCGGCGGCTCGGATGACTTCCGCACCGTCAAGACCATGCTCTACGACCGTCCTGATCTGATGCACCACATCCTCAAGACCAATGCAGCAGCAGTGGCGACCTATCTGAACGCGCAAATCGACGCCGGCGCACAGGCCGTGATGATTTTCGACACCTGGGGCGGGGCGCTTGCCGATGGCATCTATCAGGAGTTCTCGCTACGATACATGGCCGACGTCATGCGCCAGCTCAAGCGCGAGAAGGATGGCGTCACCATTCCCGCCATCGTATTTACCAAAGGCGGTGGACTATGGCTGGAACAAATTGCCGGTATCGGCGCCGATGCTGTGGGACTCGACTGGACGGTCAATCTGGCCGACGCACGTCGCCGTGTCGGGGATAAAGTTGCCCTGCAAGGAAATCTTGACCCCAACGTTCTCTTTGCTGGTCATGCACAGATCCAGGCAGAAGTGCGCAAGTTGCTGACCTCATTCGGCAAACCGACCGCCGGCAACGGCCATGTGTTCAACCTCGGGCATGGGATTTCCCAATTCACGCCACCCGAAGCGGTCACCGTGCTCGTGGACGCAGTCCACAGCATCAGCCGCGAGCTGCGCCAATAAGGTGAGGATTCCTGCCGTAAGACGAGCACATACTCAGCCGCATGTAAAAAGGGGCAAGTTTTGATAATCTGCCATCACTTATGCACAAAGCAGGGGCTCTCCTTAGTAGGAATCATTCATATCCATATTTAAAATTTCTTCGATTTTGGAATCGTCCAAGTCATTGATTTTAAATGTGTTTGTTTCTTGCATGGGTTTTGTGCAAACTATCAAGACCCGCATGAAATGTGGGCTGTAGCCCTGTCAAGAGGGGCTTGTCCACAAAGTTATCCACAGGATTTGTGGATAGTTGAAAAAGCACTTATGAAACCGAGAGTTACGTGGACTTTTCAAGTTTTACTTGAGAAATACTGGGGAATTCCTACCGATGTGTCAGCAGTTTTCTGACAAATTTTTCTTGACAGAAACTGGTGCGAACGGTCCCTGTGTGATGCCGTTTCGGTGCGAATATCCAGACTTATGCACAAATTTTCTTTTGTGCGCGGCAATAATTAAAAATTAAAAAATTTTTTTGAGCCGGACAATGTGTTTTGTAACCCGTTGATTTTAAAGAAGATAAATTTTGCTTTTGATTTAGGCAATTTATTGAAACCCGCAGCCACACTGGGAAAAACGCTGTCAAGCCCGAGTTGTGCACAAAGTTATCCACAGCTTGTGTGGATAGTTTAAAAAGTGGTTATGAAACCGTTAGTTAGGTCACCTTTTCAGGAATTACATTAAGTTCGTGGAACAACGCATCCTTCAGATTGCCCTCGATACCCCGCTTGACAGAATCTTCGACTACCGCTGGCGTGCAAGTGCTGTGGCCGGCGAAACCGAACCGCAAGTCGGGCAACTGGCGATCGTGCCTTTCGGCCGACGGGAAGTCGCCGGGCTGATCGTCGGGCTAGCCGACCAGACGGATGTGCCTCTGGATAAACTCAAGGACGTCATCGCGGTACGCAGCCAGTTGTCACCGCTGTCGGCGCAGTGGCGAGCGTTGTGCAGTTTCGCCGCCGATTATTACCAGCGCCCTCTGGGTGAGGTCGCGCTGCCCGGTCTGCCGAAGAACCTGCGCACCCTCACCACAACTGCGCTGGATCGCGCTCTGAAGAAACTCGGCAAGCTGACTGCCAATCATGACGGCAGTCCCATCAATACACCGCAATTGAAGCCCGAGCAGCAAGAAGCGGTCGATGCCATCGCCACGGCGCAAGGTTTTGCGCCCTTGCTGTTGTATGGCGTGACCGGCAGCGGCAAGACCGAAGTCTACCTGCAAGCCGCGGCACGGATCCTTGCACAGAGCGAAGCAGCCGGCGAAGTCGCCCAGATTCTCGTACTGGTGCCGGAAATCAATCTGACGCCGCAACTCGAGTCGAATATCCGCGCTCGGTTTCCCGGTGTGCACGTGGTCAGTCTCCACAGCGGCCTGGCGGAGGGCGAGCGTACGCTCAACTGGCTGGCGGCGCATCAGGGCCAGGCGCGCATCGTGCTCGGCACGCGTCTGGCGATCTTGTCCTCGTTGCCGCATCTCAAACTCATTGTGATCGACGAAGAACACGACCCGTCTTACAAGCAGCAGGAAGGTTTGCGCTATTCCGCACGCGATCTGGCGGTGTGGCGCGCGCATCAATTGGGGATTCCGGTGGTGCTGGGTTCTGCCACGCCATCGCTGGAAACCTGGCAGCACACGCAAGCCGGACGCTACCGAAAGCTGCAGCTGCGCGAACGCGCGGTGCGCGACGCCGTGCTGCCCAAGGTGAAGATGATCGACATGGAACGCGATCGCCCCAATGACGGCCTGACTTCCACGCTGGTCGCAGCATTGAAGTTGCGTCTGGAGCGCGGCGAACAATCCTTACTGTTCCTTAACCGGCGCGGCTATGCGCCGGTGCTCAACTGCGACGCCTGCGGCTGGATCAGCAATTGCATGCGTTGCACTTCATTCATGGTGCTGCACAAGCCGGAGCGCCGTCTGCGCTGCCACCATTGCAGCCTTGAGTTATATATTCCCAAAGCGTGCCCGACCTGCGGCAATGTCGACTTGCAACCGCTCGGGCGTGGCACGCAGCGCGTCGAGGAGGGTTTGCAGGCGATGTTCCCGGAGGCGCGCGTCTTGCGTATCGATGCTGACTCGACCCGGCTCAAAGGGGCGGCGCAGAACGCTTTTGACAGCGTGCATCGCGGTGACGTGGATATTCTGATCGGCACGCAAATGGTCGCCAAAGGCCACGATTTCAAGCGCCTGACACTGGTCGGCGTGATGAACCCGGATACAGCGCTGTTTTCGCACGACTACCGCGCCAGCGAGCGCTTGTTCGCCCAATTGATGCAGGTCGCCGGCCGTGCCGGTCGTGCCGGGCAAAAAGAGGGAGGCTCGCCCAGTGAAGTGTTGATTCAGAGTCGCTACCCCCATCATCCGCTCTACAGCGCGGTGGCTGCGCATGATTACGACGGCTTTGCCACCCAGTTGCTGGAAGAGCGTCAGCAAGCGGCATTGCCGCCGTTCATCTATCAGGCTTTGCTGCGTGCCGAAGCCGCAGAGATTGATATCGCGCTGGCCTTCCTGAAAGACGCGGCCACTTGCCTGGAGCATCCCGGCATCACCATTAACGATCCGATTCCCATGACCATGACACGCGTAGCCAATGTGGAGCGGGCACAATTGCTGATCGAATGCGCCTCGCGGCCGGCGCTGCAAGCTTTTTTGCGTGACTGGCTGGATGTTTTGCGGCAAACGAAGACGCGTGCAAAATGGTCTCTGGAAGTTGATCCGGTCGATATTTGAGCCGTGTCATTGCCCCTGCTCATCGCATAAAACTCGCCGTATCTTCCTCAGTCCCGCAGTTCGTCGCATGGCAATGGGAAACAGCACCTGCTCTGCCTAGCATGACGCCATTCCTTTTTCTCTTCAGGAGTTGTCATGCTGTATCAAATTCTCGTTCATACGCCCATTTGGGTCTGGGCCATGCTGGCTTTCTTGGTCTATCGCGGCTGGTCGGCCCGCTTCGATCGCGAAACGGCGATCGTCAAGGTAGCGCTGGTTCCACTATTGATGCTCGGGTTGTCGGGGCATGGCCTGTACGAACTGGCGCATGCCAATGTGCCGGCACTGGGCGTCGCTTTGACGGTTGCTCTCGCCAGCGGTATCGCCAGTTGGACTGCCGCGGGAAGGGCCGGTACGGTAGCTTATCCGGAACTGGGCAGGGTTTTTCTACGCGGAAGCTGGTTTCCGCTGGTGATGATGGTGGGCGTTTTTGCTGTCAAATATGCGATGGGCGTGTTGAAAGCAATGCATTCACCCTATATGGAGGTCGCGTCGGTCATCATCGCCGTCAGTGCGCTGTACGGCTTGTTTATCGGCATTTCGGCAGGACGGATGTTGCGAATTTTGCATCTTTATCGTCAGGCACAGCTACCGGCGGCGGAGTTGAGCGTCTGATTGCTTGCATCCGTTAATACGCCTTCAATCTGAGCGCGGCAAGCCGGTATAATCCGGGGTTTATATATTCATCAATGTGCGGCGTGTGTCGTCTGTAGTCTGTTTTTGACCTGCCTCGCCGCCGACCCCTCTGTCCCCATGCTTGCTCAACAAAAACAACGCATCACCGAATTATTCCAGGCCGCGCTGGCGCCGCTGATCGCCGGCACTGACCTGACGCCGACCGTCACGCTGGAGCGCCCGCGCGACCCGTCGCATGGCGACATCGCCTGCAACCTGGCCATGCAACTGGCCAAGCCGCTCAAGAAAAATCCACGTGAACTGGCGCAAGCGCTGGTTGACGGCGTGTTGTCCCAGCCCGGCCGTGAAGAACTGATTTCGTCGGCCGACATCGCCGGCCCCGGTTTCATCAACCTGCGCGTGGCCGATGCCGCCAAGCAGGCTGTCGTCAAGACTATCCTGGCCGAAGGTGCGCAATACGGCAAGAGCAACGCCGGCGCCGGCAAGAAGGTGCTGGTCGAGTTCGTTTCCGCCAATCCGACCGGGCCGTTGCACGTTGGTCATGGCCGTCAGGGCGCACTCGGCGACGCCATGTCGGCGCTGCTGCAATCGCAGGGCTACGACGTCTTGCGCGAGTTCTACTACAACGACGCCGGCGTACAGATCGCCACGCTGGCGACCTCCGTACAGGCGCGCGCCAAGGGCTTCAAGCCGGGCGACGCCGAGTGGCCTGAATCGGCTTACAACGGTGACTACATCGCCGACATCGCCGACGACTTCAAGGCAAAGAAAACCGTCTCCGCCAGCGACGGCGAACCGGCAACCGCCAGCGGCGACGTCGAGGACATAGAATCGATCCGCCGTTTTGCCGTGGCTTACTTGCGCCGCGAGCAGGATCTGGATTTGCAGGCTTTCGGCGTCAAGTTCGACAACTACTATCTGGAATCGTCGCTCTACACCGAGGGTAAGGTTACTGCCGCAGTCGAGGCGCTGATTAAAGCCGGCAAGACGTATGAGCTGGACGGTGCGTTGTGGCTCAAGACCACCGATTATGGCGACGACAAAGATCGCGTCATGAAGAAGACCGACGGCACCTATACCTACTTCGTGCCCGACGTTGCATATCACATCACCAAATGGCAGCGCGGCTACGGCAAGGTCATCAACGTGCAGGGGAGCGACCACCACGGCACCATCGCGCGCGTACGCGCCGGCTTGCAGGCGGCCAATGTCGGCATTCCGCAAGGCTATCCCGACTACGTGCTGCACAAGATGGTCACCGTGATGAAGAACGGCGAAGAGGTGAAAATCTCCAAGCGCGCCGGTTCTTACGTTACCTTGCGTGATCTGATCGAATGGTCGAATGGCACTGACGCCGAGGCTGGCGATCTAGCGGATTTGACGAGGGGCCGCGACGCCGTACGTTTCTTCCTGATCTCGCGCAAGGCTGACAGCGAATTCGTGTTCGACGTCGACGTCGCGCTGACCCGCAACGACGAAAACCCGGTCTACTACGTCCAGTACGCGCATGCGCGGATCTGCTCGGTGCTGAACCAATGGGCAGGTGACGACACCACGCTGGATCAGGTCACCGACCTGTCGCCGCTGACCGCGCCGCGCGAAGTCAGCCTGCTGGCCAAGCTGGCCGAATATCCGGAAGCGCTGGCGCACGCCCTGCAAGAGCTGGGGCCGCATCAGGTGGCTTTCTATTTGCGCGATCTGGCAGGCGAGTTGCATAGCTACTACAATGCAGAACGCGTGCTGGTCGACGATGTCCCAACCAAGATGGCGCGTCTGGCATTGATGAGCGCCACGCGCCAGGTGTTGCGTAATGGTCTGGCGCTGATCGGCGTATCCGCCCCGTCAAGAATGTAACTCTGCAGATGAATACACAAGTGAAACAACACCAACCGAATCTTCGCAAGCAAGCCGGCGGCACTTTCCTCGGTCTCATTCTCGGTCTTATCGTCGGCCTCGGCATTGCTGTCGTGGTGGCGCTGATGATCACCAAGTCGCCGATTCCCTTCGTCAACAAAGTGATCAAGCAAGAGCGCACCGAACTATCGCCGGGCCAGGCTGCCGATCCGAACAAGCCGCTGTACGGCAACAAGGACGTCTCCAAGGAAGCGCCGCCCGCGCCGAAGGATCCGGATCAGAAACCTGCTCCTGATGCCAAGAAGCCGGACACGCCTCCTGCGCCGCCCAAGACCGCAGACGTGCCGAAAGACAAGGATAAGCTGGCCGCGATCACCAAGGATCAGCCGGCTAAATCCGACAATACGGCCGACGACAAGTGGACCTATTTCCTGCAGACCGGCGCTTTCCGCGAGCAAGCCGACGCCGAGAACGCACGCGCCAAACTGGCGTTGCTGGGATTCGAAGCCAAGGTCAGCGAACGTCCGTCCGACAACGGCACCCTGTACCGCGTACGTATCGGCCCGATCGCGCAGTCGGAGACAGTGAACCGGATGCGCAGCAAGTTGTCTGACAGCGGCATCGATGCCGCCATCGTGCGCATTCCAAAATAATTTTTAATTGATCGTTTATTTGCGCTTCACCACTGCTGTGTTTTGTTGGTATCTGCAGTGGTTGCGCATCTTGAGAAGGGGTTAAGTTTATGCGTTTGTTCCGCCATGCTCTCGCTGCTATCAGCCTGGGTTTGCTGGCCGTTTCGGTCAGCGCGTCTCCTGCCAATCCGCAAAATGGCACCGATTATCGTACGCTGGAGCAAGCCCAGCCGACCGATTCCGGCAAGAAGATTGAAGTCACCGAATTCTTTTGGTACAGCTGCCCGCATTGCGCAGCCTTCGATCCATCGCTGAGCGCGTGGGTGAAAAAGCAGGGCGACAAAATTGTCTTCAAGCAAGTGCCGGTCGCCTTCCGCGAGTCCTTCATTCCTCAGCAAAAGCTGTTCTACACGCTGGAAGCGATGGGCAAGACCGCAGAAATGAATCCGAAGATTTTCCAGGCCATTCACGTTGATCGCCAACGCGTCGACACCGACAAGACCATCCTGGAATTCATCGAGAAGCAAGGTATCGACAAGCAAAAATTCCTGGATCTGTACAACTCCTTCGGCGTACAGACCAAGGTTCGTCGCGCAGCGCAATTGCAGGAAGCCTACAAGATCGACGGCGTGCCGACGATCGCTATCGATGGCCGTTTCCTGACCTCGCCTTCGATTGCCGGTACATCGATGGCCAATCAGCCGGAGTCGATGCAGCAAGCCGCCTCCCTGCAAGTCATGGATCATCTGGTGGCCAAGCTGGTAGCAGAAAAAGCCAGCGAGAAGCCGGCCGAAGCAGCCAAGCCAAGCAAGAAGAAATAAGCTTCACCGTACCGAAGACGGTCCGTCGCTCGCGAGAGGACGGGCCGTTTTTATTGGCTGGCGCTGCATTTAACGGTATTTATTGTTCCGCCCGCATCATTTCAGTGTTGCGTCCTTGTGAACTATCGAACTGAAGGAATCTCATGCAGCGTGTCTTTATTACCGGCGCATCCAGCGGCATCGGCGCCGCTCTGGCGAAAGCGTATGCGCAACAGGGTGCTGTCCTCGGTCTGGTTGCTCGCCGCAAAGAAACGCTGGAGCAAATCCGCGCGAGCCTGCCCAACCCTGAACGCCATCATCTCTACGCGCTGGACGTCACCGACCACGCCGCCTTGCATCAGGCTGCTCAAGAGTTCATCAATGCAACCGGCGGTGCTGACGTGGTGATCGCCAATGCCGGCATTTCGCAAGGTACGCTGACTGAATACGTGGAAGACATTCCTGTGTTCGAGCGCATCATTGCGACCAACGTGACGGCTACCGTCGCCACGTTTCATCCCTTCATCGCGGCCATGAAAGTCTCGCCCCAACCGCAGCAATGCCGTCTGGTCGGCATCGGCAGTGTCGCCGGCATTCGCGGCTTGCCGGGTGCGGAGGCGTATAGTGCATCGAAGGCGGCGGTGATCAGCTATTGCGAATCGCTGCGTGTCGAATTGCGCGCCAGCGGCATCAAGGTGGTGACCATTGCACCCGGCTACATCGATACGCCGATGACGCAGGTCAATCACTACCGGATGCCTTTCCTGATGCCGGTGGAAAAATTCGCCGTACGGGCACTGGCGGCCATCGCCGCAGGTGACAGCTACCGCGTGATTCCCTGGCAGATGGGCGTCGTCGCCAAAATACTGCGCCTGTTACCCAACAGCATCTACGACTTCGCGTTTTCTAAAGCACCACACAAGAAACGCCATCTTTGAACGAGTTTGATCGATTAATAACGTCATGAAAATCATCTACGCCGGAACGCCCGAATTTGCCGCCATCGCGCTCGAAGCGCTATATGCCGCAGGCCATGAAATCACACTGGTCCTGACCCAGCCGGATCGTCCGGCCGGACGTGGCATGCAACTCCATGCTTCGCCGGTCAAACAATGCGCCATCGCGCACGGCACGCCGGTGGCGCAGCCCATATCGCTGCGTCTGGACGGCAAATATCCCGACGTCGCGCGCGAAGCGCACGAGTTGCTGCGCAACACGCCGCACGACATCATGATCGTCGCCGCCTACGGCCTGATCCTGCCGCGCAGCGTGCTGGATATTCCACGCCTGGGCTGTCTCAATATTCACGGCTCCTTGCTGCCGCGCTGGCGCGGTGCTGCACCGATTCATCGTGCGATCGAAGCGGGCGACAGCGAAACCGGCATCACCATCATGCAAATGGAAGAGGGCCTTGATACCGGCCCGATGCTATTGATGGAAGCATTGCCGATCACGGATACGGATACTACAGGCAGTCTGCACGACAAGCTCGCTGCGCTGGGTGCAAAGATGATCGTCGATGCTGTCCAAAAATTGGAGCAAGGCGAATTGCCGGCGACGCCGCAGCCGGATGAAGGTGCCAACTATGCTGCCAAAATCAGCAAGGAAGAAGCTGCACTTGATTTCACCCAGTCGGCGGAAGTCCTGGCGCGCAAGATTCGCGCGTTCAATCCTTTCCCCGGTGCCTCCGCTCAGTTCGGCGGTGTCACGGTCAAGCTGTGGCAGGCGCAGGTCATGGATGAAGAGACCGCTGCCGCGCCTGGCAGCATTCTCGCTGCGAATGCGCACGACGGCGTCAAAGTGGCATGCGGCGACGGTGTACTGCACATTACGGAATTGCAAAAACCTGGCGGCAAGCGTCTGCCGGCTGCGGAGTTCCTTAAAGGTTTTCCACTGGCAGACGGTGCCTTCCAATAATTTTTGCGGCAGGATATAGGAGCGTATCCATGGATCAACTGACGGCAATGCGCATTTTCCGACGCGTGGTCGAAAGTGGCGGCTTTTCGGCCGCAGCCGACGCGTTGGATATTTCTCATACGGTGGTGTCGCGTCAGGTGCGACAGCTGGAGGAAATGCTCGGCGCGCAATTGCTCAATCGGACTACCCGGCGTTTTTCGCTGACGGAAGTCGGGCAACTCTACTACCAGCGCTGCATCGATATCATTGATCAGGTTGAGGACGCCACGCGTATCGTCTCGCATCATCAGGCGCGTCCCGCCGGCGTATTGCGCATCAATGCACCGATGGTGTTCGGCACGCTGGAAGTGCCCAACTGGCTACCGCAGTTCATGCAAGCTTATCCCGAGCTGAAGGTGGATCTGGTGTGCAATGACCGTTTCGTTGATCTCATCAGTGAAGAGTTCGACGTCGGCTTGCGCATCACGCGCAGTCTGCCCGATTCGACATTGGTCGCCAAGCGCCTGGCGACCAGCGAAATGGCCTTGGTTGCCTCACCGGACTACTTGAAAAAACATGGCATGCCGCGTGAACCAGCGGATCTGTTGAAACACAATTACCTGGCCTATTCTCTGGCGCTCCAGACAACCGAGCTGGTCTTTGTCGGGCCGGATGGGGCCGAGCAAAAGGTGGGGTTGAGCGGCAATGTGCAGGCAAATACCGGTCTGATCGTCTGTGCCGCAGCGCGGGCTGGAATGGGGATGACGGCATCGGCCACGTTCGTGGTGCACGAAGATCTGAAGCGCGGTGATCTGGTGGAGGTATTACCCGAGTATCGCCTGCAATCGCGTGACCTGTACGTGCTGTACCCGCAGAATCATCATCTCTCGCCAAAGGTGCGTGCTTTCGTCAATTTTCTCGCCGAGTACTACGCGACGCCGCGTTGGGAATATTGAGCAGCGGTGAAGAATTTGGTCATGACGATGATCTTCGAACGTTGATCACTGTTCTGCGCGCTGATGACAAAAAAGGCTCCATCTTTGAGGATGGAGCCTTTTAGCGAACCGAAGAGAACGACTTATTTCTTTTCGACCTGAACCAGATCGAAATGATCTGCCTGGTATTGGAACAACAGGCAGTCTTCGCCCTTGGCGCAACCGCTGTAATGCGGCATGTTGGCCGGCAGATTGTAGAAAGAGCCTGCAGGATAATCGATGCGCTTGCCATCGATGACTGCGTAGAAGGTACCCTTCAACACGACGGTCGGCAGGTTCTGCGTATGCAGGTGATAAGGGTTGTCTTTGCCTGCAGGGAAGATCACGAAAGCGTCGTAAGGGCCTTTTCCGGTGATGCTGCCACGTACATCGGCTACCTTGATGCCGCCGGTGCCGGCCAGTTCGCGCCACTTCAAATCAGCAGCAGGAAATGATACCAACGGTTGAGCGGCGGATTTGCCGGCTTTTTTCTTGGTGTCGTGTGCGAGGCTGCTTGTGGCGATGCCGGCGGCAGCCAGGAACAGCAATGCGGTTGCAATACGTTTCATGTTTATCCTTATGAGTGGGTGGTGTGGGGTGCCGGCATCACCGGCTTGCGGGTAAGGGTTATTGCACGCGCAGTTCTAGAATAGCGTTGGTGTCCAGCACATCACCGAATGTGTCGGCAATCGTCGTCAACGCAGTGCGATGCAAGACATCATGTGGAATCACACCGCCGCCGGGGGCGTCGATGTTGCGTGTTGCAGATGCATCGGCAACGACGATGACGTCGTAACCGGCCGGCGCTGCGTCACGCGCTGCACCAGCTACGCAGGCATGTGTCATCAGGCCGGCAATCACCAGCGTTTTTATACCGGCAGCTTTCAGGCGAGCGTCGATGTCCGTCGTCGGAAACACGCTGACGGAGCTCTTTTGCAACAGTGTGTGGTGCGCCTCCGGTTGAATTGCAGGATGAATGGCGACGGTATTGCCATCAACCGCAAAAATCGGTGTGCCGGCAGGTGTCACATGCTGAATGTGGAAGACCGGCATGTTGTGCTGATCGGCAAAGGCAATCAGGCGCTTGGCATTGGCCAGTGCCGTCATACCATCAGGGATGGGCATCTTGCCGATGAAATATTCGTTTTGAAAATCGATGATCAGCAGCGCTGTGCTGTTAGCTTGCAAAGAAACCGGCGCAGAGGCACCGGCGATAGTGCGGATGGTTGGATGTGACATGTTTTCTTCTCCCGTGTTGATAAGCGACAGGGAGGAGAATAGGCGAGGTCTCGTGCGGGCAACAGTAGCCAGGACTCACAAGATATGTGCGGAATCAGCACATATCGTGAACTAGCGCAATATGAGGCTAAAGACCTTATCCGGATATCAGTCTGTCCAGTTGATGCCAAAACAGCTCTGCGCCGCGATGCACATTCTCGTTCCAGTGGTCGGCTGCGTCGTCATCGGCAGAGTCGGTGATGAACTTGAATGCACGCCACGGCACCCCATATCGATGGCAGGTGTGGGCGATGGCGAATAGTTCCATATCAACAACATCCACGCCTTGTTCCACAAGCCACGAGTCGGCGGCGGTAACGAAACTGTCGCCGGTCCCGCAACGGGCGTTGCCGTGACCCGATGAATAGCTGCTGGGCTCGTCCGATAAGGGGGTGACGCCGCGCGCTGCCAGCGGGATCGCCAGCATGTCCCGCTGGATGACGCTGGCGATGTCCAGCAGGCCATCTACAGCGGGATTGACCTTGCCTGCGGTGCCGAAATTGATGATCAATTGCGGCTGGTGTTGCAGGATGGCGGCGGTGGCCGTGGAGGCGGCATTGATTTTACCGACCCCGGTATAGATGACGTCAACGCCGTCAGGGGCATCGACGGCGTTCAGCTCAGAGGCAAGGGCGGTCAGGATCAGGATTTTCTGGGGCATGGCTTGATAAGGATTAGAGGCAAGCAGGGCAAACGCATTGATAAATACAGTCAAGTCCTGAGCCTGGTCGGCTGAGGGTTTGGTAGGCGTTTCACGTATAATTTCAAGACTTTACCAATTTGATAAACCCGGCATGCTGCGTGACCGGGTTTTTGCATTGGGTTATTGCATTATTTCATACTGAAGAACCGAGCCATGAAGCCAAACGATTTGTGCCAAACCGAACTGCTGTTGCGCGACCTGATGTCGCAGCGCATCCTTATTCTGGACGGCGCGATGGGTACCATGATCCAGCAATACAAGCTGACGGAAGAGGACTATCGTGGCGAGCGCTTCAAGGACTTCAGCGTGCCGGGCAAGGAATTGTTCGTCAAAGGCAATAACGAGTTGCTGAGCCTGACCCAGCCGCACATCATCCAGGAAATCCACGAGAAATACCTGGCCGCCGGTGCCGACCTGATCGAAACCAATACCTTCGGCGCCACCGGTGTCGCGCAGGATGACTATCACATGGCGCATCTCGTCTACGAGATGAACGTGCAATCGGCCAAACTGGCACGCGCTGCTTGCGACAAATATTCGACGCCCGACAAGCCGCGCTTCGTCGCCGGCGCGCTCGGCCCGACACCCAAGACTGCCTCGATTTCGCCGGATGTCAACGATCCCGCGGCGCGCAACGTCACCTTCGATCAACTGGTGACTTCGTATCTGGAACAGACGCGTGCGCTGGTTGAAGGCGGCTCCGACGTGCTGCTGGTCGAGACCATTTTTGACACGCTCAACTGCAAAGCCGCATTGTTTGCGATCGACATGTTCTTCGAGGAATCGGGCAAGCGTTTGCCGATCATGATTTCCGGCACCGTCACCGATGCATCGGGACGTATCCTGTCCGGTCAGACCGTACCGGCATTCTGGCATTCCATCCGTCACGCGCGTCCGTTGACTGTCGGTCTGAACTGCGCATTGGGTGCTGCACTGATGCGTCCTTATGCGGAAGAGCTGTCCAAGATCGCGGATACCTTCGTCTGCATTTATCCGAACGCGGGTTTGCCCAATCCGATGAGCGACACCGGTTTCGATGAGACACCGGACGTCACCTCGTCGCTGCTGAAAGATTTCGCCGAGAGCGGCTTCGTCAACGTCGCCGGTGGTTGCTGCGGCACCACGCCTGCACACATCAAGGCGATCGCCGACACCGTCGCGACCATTGCCCCGCGCAAGGTACCGGAAGGCAAGCACGAGATGCTGTTGTCGGGCCTGGAGCCCTTCATCATCAACGATGACTCGCTGTACGTGAACGTCGGCGAACGCACCAACGTCACCGGCTCCAAGGCCTTCGCCCGCCTGATCCTCAACGAGCAATACGATGAGGCGCTGGCCGTTGCGCGCCAGCAGGTCGAAAACGGTGCGCAGATCATTGATATCAACATGGACGAAGCGATGCTCGATTCGCAGGCGGCCATGACGCGCTTCCTGAACCTGATCGCTTCCGAGCCGGACATCGCGCGTGTGCCGATCATGATCGACTCGTCCAAGTGGTCGGTCATCGAAGCCGGTCTCAAGTGCGTGCAAGGCAAGGCCATCGTCAACTCGATTTCGATGAAGGAAGGTGAAGAGAAATTCCTGCACGAAGCCAAGCTTTGCCGTCGCTACGGCGCGGCCGTGATCGTCATGGCTTTCGACGAAGTCGGCCAGGCGGACACCTTCGAGCGCAAGATTGAAATCTGCGAACGGGCTTATCGCCTGCTGGTCGACAAGGTTGGCTTCCCGCCGGAAGACATCGTGTTCGACCCGAACATTTTTGCGGTCGCCACCGGTATCGAAGAACACAACAACTACGCCGTTGACTTCATCGAAGCGACGCGTTGGATTCATCAGAATCTGCCCTACGCCAAGATCAGCGGTGGCGTATCCAACGTCAGCTTCAGCTTCCGTGGCAACGACCCGGCACGTGAAGCGATTCACACCGTGTTCCTGTATCACGCCATCAAGGCCGGCATGACCATGGGCATCGTCAACGCCGGCATGATCGGCGTCTACGACGACTTGCCGGCCGAGCTGCGCGATGCGGTCGAAGACGTCGTCTTGAACCGTCGTCCGGATGCGACCGAACGCATGATTGAAATCGCTGCGACCCTGAAGGCCGGCGACAAGAAAGAAGAAGCCACGCTGGAATGGCGCAGCGATCCGGTAGAAAAGCGTCTCGCACATGCGCTGGTGCACGGCATCACGCAATGGATCGTCGAAGACACCGAAGAAGCGCGCCAGAATCTGTTGAAGAGCGGCGGCCGTCCGATCCATGTGATCGAAGGCCCGCTGATGGACGGTATGAACGTGGTCGGTGACCTGTTCGGACAGGGCAAAATGTTTTTGCCGCAGGTGGTGAAATCGGCGCGCGTGATGAAGCAGGCGGTGGCGCATCTGATCCCCTTCATCGAAGAAGAAAAGCGCCTGATCGAAAAGGAAACCGGCGTCGTTGCCAAGCCCAAGGGCAAGATTGTTATTGCCACCGTTAAAGGCGACGTCCACGACATCGGCAAGAACATTGTCTCAGTGGTTCTGCAATGTAATAACTTCGAAGTCGTCAACATGGGCGTGATGGTGCCGTGCTCGCAGATCCTGGCCAAGGCCAAGGAAGAGAACGCCGACATCATCGGCCTGTCCGGCCTGATCACGCCGTCTCTCGAAGAGATGGCTTACGTCGCCAAGGAAATGCAGCGCGACAGCTATTTCAGTGGCATCAAGATGCCTTTGCTCATCGGCGGCGCCACCACTTCGCGTGCACATACTGCGGTCAAGATCGCACCGAATTATTCCGGGCCGGTGGTCTATGTTCCGGATGCTTCCCGTGCCGTCTCGGTGGCGCAATCGCTGCTGACGCCCGAGAGCAAGGATCAGTACATTGCCGACATCGGAACCGACTACGAACGCATCCGTGAGCAGCACGCCAACAAGAAGGCCGTGCCATTGGTGCCAATCGCCGCTGCGCGCGACAACAAGATGCAACTGGAGTTTGCACCGGTCAAACCGAAGTTCATCGGCCGTCGCGTGTTCAAGAATGTAGATCTGGCAACGCTGGCCAAATACATCGACTGGGGTCCGTTCTTCCAGACCTGGGATCTGGCCGGTCCGTATCCGGCGATTCTGAAAGACGAAGTCGTCGGTGAAGCCGCCACCAAGGTATTCGAAGAAGCGCAAGCCTTGCTGAAAAAAGTCATCGACGGTCGCTGGCTCACCGCCAACGGCATCGTCTCGCTGCTGCCGGCCAACACCGTCAACGACGACGACATCGAGATCTACACCGACGATACACGCACGCAGGTTGCGTTGACTTATTACGGTGTGCGTCAGCAAACCGAAAAGCCGGTGATCGACGGCGTGGCCCGTCCGAATCAGTGTCTGGCGGACTTCATCGCGCCCAAAGAATCCGGCATCGCCGATTACATCGGCATGTTCGCGGTGACTTCCGGTCTTGGCATCGAGAAGTACGAGAAGCGCTTTGAAGATGCGCACGACGATTATTCATCGATCATGCTGAAGGCTCTGGCCGATCGTCTGGCCGAAGCCTTTGCCGAGTATCTGCACGAGCGTGTGCGTACCGATCTGTGGGGCTACGTGCCGCAAGAGTCGCTGACCGCCGAGGAGCTGATCAAGGAAAAATACGTCGGCATTCGTCCCGCCGCCGGCTACCCGGCTTGTCCGGAACACACGGTCAAGGCCGAAGCGTTCAAGGTCATGCAGTGCGATGAAATCGGCATGACCGTCACCGAGTCGTACGCCATGTTCCCTGGCGCATCGGTGTCGGGCTTCTACTTCGCCCATCCGGAATCGAAGTACTTCGTGGTCGGCAAGATCGGTGACGATCAGGTCACCGACATGGCTGAGCGCCGTGGTGTTGCCAAGGAAGACGTGGAGCGCTGGCTGGCGCCGAACTTGTCCTGATGGCTGTTTTTAAGTACTCTTTTATTGATTTCGTTTACTCATTTTCTTTTCTTGCGCCATGATCGATTCCGCCGACAACGTCACCCACATGTTGCCCGTCACCGGGCCGATGCGCCTGAATTTTCATACCGATCAACCGGATGCAGCGCGGGTGTTCGTCGCCGACCTGAATCAGGATTTGCTGGGTGACTGGATCGTCACGCTGAGCTGGGACGGCAAGCCGCAAGTCCGCGGCGGCGGCCGTGTGACGGTGGTCGACGACCAGGAAGCAGGTTTCAAGATGATCCAGAAGATCGCGCAGAAGAAAGAAAAAAGCGGTTACAGGTTGGTGTGAGCGGTCAACGGCTGAGCGTAAAAAATGCGCGGTAATTCATCTTCAGCCCATTCATAAACGCGCAGGAATATTCCTGCGCGTTTTTTCTTTCCGGCCCCTTGTCTGCACCCTCTTTCGTCTCGTGTTAGGCTGTCCTCCGCCATGCATCGACGAAAATGTTGTCGTGTCAATCATGTTGCAGTGATGCTCCTGCACGGATCGCACCATCGCCATCGACGTTGTCATCCCGGTGCCGATGCATGACAGGAGACCAGACATATCAATAAACGAGACGGAGAACCCGCGCGTGACTTCCACCCCAGCAGCATCTGCCAACAATCACCCTCCGTCGGAAACCGACTCCTCCTATGCCGTCGTGCGCCTGCTGATCACGCTGGTGCTGATGATCATCGGCGCCAGCGGCATGTATGTCGTGGCCGTTGTGCTGCCGGCCGTGCAGGCTGAATTCGGGGTCGCGCGCGGCGTGGCGTCGATGCCTTACACCTTGTCGATGATCGGCTTCGGCATCGGCGGTATGCTCATGGGCAAGATGGCGGATCGTTTCGGCGTGATGATTCCCTTGCTGGTGGGTGCGGTCTGCCTCGGGCTTGGCTTTATCCTTGCTGCCATGGCGCCGAACATTGTCGTGTTCACGCTGGCGCATGGTTTGCTGATCGGTTTATGCGGCAGCTCGGCGACATTTTCGCCACTGATCGCCGACACATCGCTGTGGTTCGTACGCCGCCGCGGTATCGCCGTGGCTGTCTGCGCCAGCGGCAACTATCTGGGCGGCGCCATCTGGCCGCCGATTGTGCAGCATTTTGTTGAGACGGTCGGCTGGCGTCAGACGTATATCGGCCTTGGCATCGTCTGCTTCCTCGTCATGGGCGGTCTGGCCTTGCTGATGCGCCGTCGCCCGCCTATCGCCTCGAAGGCGACCTCGCGCGGCGGCGTCGATCTCTCGTCCGAGCGGCCTTTTGGTTTGCCGATGGGCAAAGCGCAGTTGTTGCTGTGTGTCGCCGGCGTTGCCTGTTGTGTGGCGATGGCCATGCCGCAGGTGCATATCGTGGCGTACTGCGGAGATCTTGGTTACGGTGCTGCGCGCGGGGCCCAGATGTTGTCGCTGATGCTGGCCTGTGGCGTGGTCAGCCGCCTGATTTCCGGGTTGATTTGCGATCGTATTGGCGGCTTGCGCACGCTGTTGCTGGGCTCGGCCCTGCAAGGCATCGCTTTGCTGCTGTTCCTGCCATTCGATGGATTGGCGTCACTGTATGTCATCTCCGCGCTGTTCGGCTTGTTCCAGGGGGGTATCGTGCCTTCCTACGCCATCATCGTGCGCGAATACTTCCCGGCGCGCGAAGCCGGCGGCCGCGTCGGCGCCGTCATCATGTGCACGATGCTTGGCATGGCGCTGGGTGGATGGATGTCCGGCCAGATTTTCGATCTGACCGGCTCGTATCATGCGGCTTTCCTCAATGGCATTCTCTGGAATTTGCTCAACCTCGGCATCGGCGTTTTTTTGCTGCGACGGACATTGCGCAAGCACGATGGTGGCAGCGCCGGCCTGCAAGGCGCAAGCGCGTAAATAGCGATCGGACATATTGGTTTGATTTAGCGGCGCGCCTGCATTACGCTATCGGCATTGCAGGCAACCGCCTGCGAGCATTTGTCTTTCTTCGCTGGCCACCGCGCCGGAAAGCTCCACCATGCTGATCATTTTTCTCAAGGCCGTCTTGTTGATACCGGTGACCTTGCTGCCGATTCTTAATCCTTTCGGCATTGCGCCGGTTTTCGCCAATTTGATCGGCGACGTGCCGCGCCAGGTTGAAAACCGTGTTGCCCGCCAGGTGGCGATCAATTGCTGGTTCATGCTGGTCGGCGCGATCTTTATCGGCTCGCATGTACTGACCTTCTTCGGTATTTCCCTGCCCATCGTCCGGATCGGCGGGGGCCTCTTGGTGGCCGTATCGGGATGGCGCTTGCTGAGCGATAACGAGCAGGAGTCGTCGATCAAGACGCAGGTTGCCAAAACCTACGACGATGAGTCCAACGAAGAACTGAAGGCACGCAGTTTTTACCCGATCAGCTTTCCGCTGACGGTCGGTCCCGGCACGATTGCGGCTTCCATCACGCTGGGTGCAAATACACCGGCACGACTGGTGGACTGGGTCATGTCGATCGGCAGTGCCGCCGTCGGATCGGCTTTGACGGTGCTGGTGGTATATCTGTGCTATCGCTCGGCCAACAAGATTGTGAGTTTGCTGGGACGATTGGGCACCATGGTGGTGCTGCGTCTGTCCGCTTTCATCCTGTTGTGCATCGGGATACAGATTTTCTGGTCGGGATTTACCGGCTTGCTGGTCGAAACCGGTTTGCTGCCACCCTGATCAAAGAAAAATCAGTGCAGCAGACCGCGCTCGCCTAGCAGATCCTGTATCAGTTCGAGTCGCAGTACAGGATTGTCGAGTGCCAGCAGGTTTTGTTTTTGCTCCACACTCATCGGCAGCATTTCGCTCCAGCGATTGGCAACCCAGCCGCAATCATCCAGACGGTAGGGCGTCGCGACGGGGATGTCACTTTCCGGGATCGAATGATTTTTCAGCGACGCCAGCAGGTTCATCAAGGCCGTTACGGTGTTTTGCAATTCTTCAGGCACGGCAACGGTCTGGTCTTTTTCCAGCGGTTCGACCTGTGCCATCCACAATCCATGTTTGAGCTGCTCTTTGGACGTCACGCGAAAGCGCGTGGTGCCGCTGCAGGAGATGCGCAGCAAGCCTTGCACCGGCGCTGACCATTCATTGATATGTGCCAGCGTACCCACGGAGACGAAGGTTTCCACCTGGCCGGGACGCCGCACTTCATTGCCAGATGTCAGTGCCACCACGCCGAACGAGGTACCGTTGGCGATGCACTTGTTGATCATGTCCAGATAGCGCACCTCAAAAATCTGCAGAGGAAGGCGGCCGTCCGGAAAGAGTGCTGAGCCCAGTGGAAAAAGCGGGATGGTGTTCATGAACTGAATTTGCCTGATGATGTTCAAGTGGTCACCTGTGTTTTTCTATATACATCGGCATGCGGTCATGTCCGCAACACATAGCGATTTTCGCTGATGCATTCATAGCGTTGCACGATGTAGCCGTTGTCGTCCACGCTTTCCAGATAGACGTCAAATTGCCATAGCCGCGCCATGTGACGCAGGACCTCATTGGTGCTTTCGCCCAGCGAGCGGCCATCGCTGCGGAAATGACGCAAGGTCAGGCTGCGGTTGCCGCGCGTATTGACCGACCACACCTGGATGTTGGGTTCGCGGTGATTGATGTCGTACTGGCGCGACAAGGCTTGCCGCACATATTGATAGCCACTCTGATTGTGAATCGCGGAGACTTCGAGCTCGCTGCGGCTTTCATCGTCCAGCACCGCAAACATGCGCATGTCGCGCATCAGTTTGGGTGATAGATATTGCGCGACGAAACTCTCGTCCTTGAAGTTGCGCATGACGTAATGCAAGGTATCCAGCCAGTTGCTGCCGGCCATATCGGGAAACCATTCCCTGTCTTCGTCGGTGGGATTTTCACAGATGCGGCGAATGTCGCTCATCATGGAAAAGCCCAGTGCGTAAGGATTGATGCCGTTGTAATACGGCTTGGTGATCGGCGGCTGAAACACCACGTTGCTGTGCGAATGCAGGAATTCCATCATGAAACCGTCGGTCAGTTTGCCTTGGTCATACATCGTGTTGAGCAAGGTGTAATGCCAAAAGGTCGCCCAGCCTTCGTTCATGACCTGGGTTTGCCGTTGCGGATAAAAGTACTGGCCGACCTTGCGTACGATGCGGATGACTTCACGCTCCCACGATTCCAGCAGCGGCGCATTTTTCTCGGCGAAGTACAGAAGATTCTCCTGCGGCTCCGGCGGAAAGCGTTCCTCGACTTGTGTGGCGGCGGTTTCTTTCTTCGCCGGCAAGGTCCGCCACAGTTCATTGACTTGCGATTGTGCATAAGCTTCGCGCTCGCGCTGCTGCGCGCGCTCTTGTGCGAGCGACATGCGCTGAGGGCGTTTGTAGCGATCCACGCCGTAGTTCATCAGGGCGTGGCAGGAGTCCAGCAATTCCTCGACACGGTCGAAACCATAGCGCTCTTCGCATTCAGCGATGTAGCCTTTGGCGTAGACCAGATAGTCGATGATCGCGCTGGCATCGGTCCACAGCTGGAACAGGTAATTGCCCTTGAAAAACGAGTTGTGACCATACGCCGCATGCGCCACGACCAGCGCTTGCATCGTCATCGTATTTTCTTCCATCAGATAAGCAATGCACGGATTGGAGTTGATCACGATCTCGTAAGCTAGCCCCATCTGGCCGCGCTTGTAGTCGCGCTCGGTCGACAAAAAGTGCTTGCCGAACGACCAGTGGCGATAGTTCACCGGCATGCCTGAGGAGGCATAGGCATCCATCATCTGCTCGGCGGAAATGATCTCCAGCTGGATCGGATAGATGTCCAGCTTGTAGCTCGCGGCGACCTTGGCGATCTCTTCGTTATAGCGCTCGATCAGTTCGAAGCTCCAGTCCGAAGGGCAGGGCAGAGGATCATGTTTGATCGGCGTATTCAGTCGCGTATTCATGCATGGACCTGCTTTTCAAAAAGTTCACGGAAGACCGGATAGATTTCGGCTGCAGACTGCACTTTTTTCATCGCAAAATGCGGGTGTTCAGATAGCAACTGCGTGTATTCGGTCCACAGGTTTTGTTCCGGCTCGGCCACCTGAATATAAGCAAAGTAGCGGCACATCGGAAGGATGGCTTCTTCCAGAATGCTCCGGCATTTTGGCGAATCGTCGTTCCAGTTATCTCCGTCGGATGCTTGCGCGCCGTAGATGTTCCATTCGCTGGCCGGGTAGCGTGTCTTGACGATGTCCTGCATTAGTTCCAGCGCACTCGACACGACGGTGCCACCGCTTTCCTGTGAATGGAAGAAGGTGTCTTCATCGACTTCATCGGCACGCGTGTGATGGCGGATGAAGACCACCTCGATGTGCTCATAATTGCGCGTCAGAAACAGGTACAGCAGGATAAAAAATCGTTTCGACAGATCCTTGCGCTGTTCGTCCATCGAGCCCGACACGTCCATCACGCAAAACATCACGGCGCGGCTCGACGGTTGCGGCTGACGCACGCGATTGACGTAGCGCAGATCGAACGGATCGATGAATGGAATGCGCCAGATGCGACCTTTCAGGTGATGGATTTCCTCTTCGAGAAGATGGATCTCCGGGCGCTTATCGCTGGGATCCTTGTTCAATTCGCATAGCTGCTCTTCCAGCTCACGCAGTTTTGCCACCAGCGGGCCGCCCAGGGCAATCCGCCGGCCCAGGGAGCTGCGCAGCGACCGCACGATGTCGATGTTATTGGGGGAACCATCGACCGAATAACCGGCGCGCATGTTCTTCCAATTGGGAATCGACATCAGATTGGTCTGGATCAGGCGCGGCAACTCCAGGTCTTCGAAGAAGTACTGCATGAATTCTTCGCGCGACAACTCGAAGGTGAACTCGTCCTGACCTTCGCCTTCATTGCTGGCGGTGCTGCCGCCGTCGCCGGATCCGCCGCTGCGGCGTGGGATGCGGTCACCCTGCAGGTAATCCTGATTGCCGGGATGCACGATTTCACGCTTGCCGCCGCGGCCGTGATGGAAGGCCGGTTCGGAAATATCCTTGCGTGGAATGCTGATGCTCTTGGAGCTTTCGATGTCCTTGATACTGCGGTCGCGCACCGCTTCGGTAACGGAACGCCGGATATCGCTGCGAAAGCGGCGTAGAAACCGCTCCCGGTTGGCGATGCTCTTATTCTTGCCAGCTAGCCTGCGGTCGATGATCTGATGGAGCAAATCCGTTCTCCTGCTGGTGAGAATCTGTTTTGAATCCTACTGCGAGGCCATGATCCCATGCCGTACGGTACTCGGAATCCCCGTGTACTTAAGTACACACCGGTATCCTGCGCTCCGGTCGTCATCGGCTGATGGCCTCTCGCTACGGATTGAAAACAGATTCCGAAGGCAGATTGCCATTTAAATGCCACTGCATTTCATAGGCAAGCCGCTCCCTGATTTCAAGAGGATTTGCGTACGCGCAAATACCATTCGCACAGCAAGCGCACCTGCTTCGGTGTGTAGCCTTTGCTGACCATGCGATTGACGAAGTCTTCGTGCTTTTGCATTTCTTCGGTCGAACCCTTGGCGTTGAAGGAGATCACCGGCAGCAGATCCTCGGTGTTGGAGAACATTTTCTTCTCGATCACCACCCGCAGCTTTTCGTAACTGGTCCACAGCGGGTTCTTGCCACCGTTGTTCACCCGTGCGCGCAGGACGAAGTTCACGATCTCGTTACGGAAGTCTTTCGGATTGCTGATGCCGGCCGGTTTCTCAATCTTTTCCAGTTCCGCGTTCAGCGATGCGCGGTCGAAACTTTCACCGGTGTCGTGATCGCGGAATTCCTGATCCTGGATCCAGAAGTCGGCATAGGTCACGTAGCGGTCGAACACGTTCTGGCCGTACTCGGAGTACGACTCCAGATACGCGGTCTGGATTTCCTTGCCGATGAATTCCGCATAGCGCGACGCCAGCGTGTCCTTGACGAAGGAGAGATATTTTTGTTCCTGTTCGGGTGGAAACTGTTCGCGCTCGATCTGTTGCTCCAGCACGTACATCAGGTGTACCGGATTGGCGGCGACTTCGGTGGTGTCGAAGTTGAACACTCGCGACAGTATCTTGAACGCAAAGCGCGTCGAGATGCCGGTCATGCCTTCGTCAACACCGGCGTAGTCGCGGTATTCCTGATACGACTTGGCCTTGGGATCGGTGTCTTTCAGATTCTCGCCGTCATAGACCTGCATCTTGGAAATCAGGCTCGAGTTTTCCGGCTCGCCTAATCGCGTGAGAATCGAAAACTGCGCCATCATCTTTAAGGTGCCCGGTGCACAAATGGCCTTGGCCAGCGAGGAAGTGCGGATCAGTTTTTCGTAGATGCGAATCTCTTCCGACACGCGCAGGCAGTACGGCACCTTGACGATATAGATACGATCCAGCAGCGCTTCGTTGTTCTTGTTGTTGCGGAAGGCTTTCCACTCCGATTCGTTGGAGTGAGCCAGGATGACGCCGTCGAATGGGATCGCGCCAAAGCCTTCGGTTCCCTTGAAGTTGCCTTCCTGGGTCGCAGTCAGCAGCGGGTGCAAGACCTTGATCGGCGCCTTGAACATTTCGACAAATTCCAGCAAGCCCTGATTCGACAGGCACAGCCCGCCTGAGTAGCTGTAGGCGTCGGCATCATCCTGCGAGTATTGCTCAAGCTTGCGGATGTCGACCTTGCCGACCAGCGTGGAGATGTCCTGATTGTTTTCGTCGCCCGGTTCGGTCTTGGAAATGGCGATCTGACGCAGGATCGACGGATAGCGTTTGACCACGCGGAACTGGCGGATGTCGCCGTTGAATTCGTGCAGGCGTTTGACGGCCCACGGGCTCAGGATGGATTTGAGGTAGCGGCGTGGAATACCGAACTGCTCTTCCAGAATTTGTCCGTCCTCTTCGTAATCGAACAAGCCCAGCGGCGATTCATTCACCGGCGAGCCCTTGATCGAATAGAAGGGGATGTGCTCCATGAGCTGTTTGAGGCGCTCGGCGATGGACGACTTGCCGCCGCCGACCGGGCCCAGCAGATACAGGATCTGCTTTTTTTCTTCCAGGCCTTGCGCGGCATGGCGGAAATATGCGACGACTTGCTCGATGACTTCTTCTGCGCCGTAGAACTCTTTGAAGGCCGGATAAACCTTGATGACCTTGTTGGCGAACAAGCGAGACAAACGAGGATCTTCGCGCGTGTCGACCTTCTCAGGTTCGCCAATCGCCATCAGCATGCGTTCTGCTGCCGATGCATACACAGCCGGATCGTTCTTGCAAAGACTCAGGTACTCTTCGAGCGAAAATTCTTCTTCTCTGGTTTTGTCAAAGCGACTCGCAAAGCTGCTGTAGATATCCATACCACCTCCGTAACTTCAATGAGACAACAAATTGCAAATTGAATACGTGCGTTATGTTCTTAGATTTATCGACCGCGTTTCCTGAGTACTGCTGCTGATCATTTTCACTATCGTGCGCGCGCTTGAATTTTTCAACTTTGCGCACCCGCGAACTTCGACCAGAAAATCAAATTTTCGTTTTTATTCTATTCCTTTTTCGTAGAGCCAACGCGCTACATTTGGTTTCAGCCTACTGCGAAATCATTTTCCTATATTCAAAAACACCCGCCGTTTTGCCAGCCATCTTTTCGATATGCCAAAGCGCTTGATTTTTGGAAGAATTTTTTGCGTGTACCCGTATTCCCTAAATGGTTGAAAGAGAGCGCCGGTTGACCTTGCCGGAAGATTTGTCCGGCAGACCGCACAAGCGAATCAGCGCCGGGCATGCAGGGATGTTTTGCGATGATTTTCATGTGCCGTTTTCCTGTTTCAGGGCGATGCAAGTTTGATGCCGGGCGGTGATAGAGGTGGCGATGCAGTTAAGAAGGAGTCTTCAACACATTTTAAAAAGTTGTTGTTTGACACTTTTTGTGTTGTTGCTTTTTTGCCATGTGACCAGTGCGCCACGGTCGTTGCGATAGCTGTTGGTCTATGCCTTTTGTCTTGCTGATAGCAAAAAGAGCGACTTTCTCTGGGGCGGAGGCGCTTTTTGCTGTCTGCGGCATGTAAGGCCGACTCCCCGGGACTGTCTGCCGGAAAGGCGGAAAGTGGATAAGTCATTGACAAACAAGTGAAAAATGCAGTCTAATTCAGGGTTCACCATCCGTTGAATTGCGTTCGTGCTGTGGCCTTGCGGTTTCGGCTCTCAAATGTCTCTCAGATCTATATAAAGAGACACGCGCAGAAAAACAGAAATTCCGCGGAGATTCCGAAGTATTTTTGCCGATTATTGATTAAGTAAGCGAGTCCAACATGAAACGTACCTACCAACCTTCCGTCGTTCGTCGTAAGCGTACCCACGGTTTCCGCGCACGCATGGCAACCCGTGGTGGCCGCGCTGTGATCAACGCACGCCGCGCCAAGGGCCGTAAGCGTCTGGCAGCGGTTTAATACCTGCGCCATACAACGCCAGAAAAGTGCGCTGCTGTTTGTGTGACAGGCGATCCTTCCTATCTCTACTCACGCGATCAGCGAATCGTTAAAACGGATGAGTTTTCATCCGTTTTTCGTTTGCGACCGGTGTATCGTACAGCGCATTTCGTACTGTATGCCTGCAACAACGACTTGCCGCTAGCCCGTCTGGGTGTCGTCGCCGCCAAACGTATGGCGCCGCGCGCGGTCACCCGGAACACGATCAAACGCGTTACCCGCGAATTGTTCCGGCAAACGGCATTGGCATTGCCTCAGGTAGATTGCATTGTGCGTTTGTCGAAGCCGGTCAACAGCAAGAGCGGACCGGCGACCAACGCGAAACTGAAAGCGGAATTGCGCGAAGAGCTGTCACAGTTGTTCACCTTTTTGCTGAACGCGACAGCCTTTGCCAGGAAGCCAGGAAATAAGTGATGAAAACGCCTTTACTCCTGCTGTTACGCGCCTACAAGCTGGGAGTCAGCCCCTATCTCGGGCAGAATTGCCGTTTCTATCCCAGCTGTTCGGACTATGCAGCAGAAGCCATTCGCCGCCATGGCGCATGGAAAGGCAGCGTGCTTGCCGGCAAACGCCTGTGCAAGTGCCATCCATGGCATCCAGGCGGACTCGACCCCGTGCCTGAGTCCACCACCCCAGATTCTTCCTCTCCCACTGTAACCGCTGGCGGTTGCAGCCACTCCTGATTTATTGGTCAATACTCTTATGGATATCAAACGTACCGTCCTGTGGGTTGTCTTCTCGTTTTCCCTGTTGTTGCTTTGGGACAGCTGGCAACGCCATAACGGCAAGCCGTCGATGTTTTTCCCGACGGCAACCCAAGAGGCGACACCGGCAGCTGCCGGCGCTGACCCGTCCAAATCGCCTGTGCCGCAAGCTGCCGGCGCTGCAGGCACCACCGCTGGTGCGGCTGATGTCGCAGGCGGCCTGCCGGCTGCCAAGGGCGAGACCATCACTATCACGACCGATGTCGTCAAGGCTGACATCGATACCGTCGGTGGCGAACTCAAGCGTCTGGAACTGCTGAAGCATCGCGATACCGTTGATCCGACCAAGAACCTGGTTCTGTTCGACTCCAGCGCAGGCCATACCTATTTGGCTGAATCCGGCCTGATCGGCGGCCAGTTCCCGACTCACAAGTCGATCTTCACGGCCAAGCCGGGCGCACGCGCACTGGACAACGGCAATGAAGTCCAACTGGTGCTGGAAGCGCAGGAAAACGGCGTCAAGCTGACCAAGACCTACACCTTCAAGCGCGGTGATTACACCATCGACCTGAAGCACACCGTCACCAATGACAGCGCTGCCGCGATCACTCCATCGCTGTACCTGCAACTGGTGCGCGACGGCAACAAGCCAGGCGGCGAATCGCACTTCTACAGTACCTTTACCGGTCCTGCTGTTTACACCGATGCCGAAAAATTCCAGAAGCTGACTTTTGAGAAGATCGAAGAAGGCAAGGAACAGCACGCCAACAAGTCCGACAACGGCTGGATCGCGCTGGTGCAACACTATTTTGTGTCGGCGTTCATCCCGCCTGAAAAAGCGCAGCGCGATATCTTCACCAAGAAGATCGGCACCAACCTGTACGCAGTCGGCAACATCCTGCCGCTGGGCACTGTTGCTCCGGGCGCCAGCGTCACCATGGACGCACGCCTGTACTCCGGTCCGCAAGAATCTTCCGTGCTGGAAAAGACCACACCAGGTCTGGAACTGGTCAAGGACTATGGCTGGCTGACCATCATCGCCAAGCCGATTTTCTGGCTGATGATTCACATCCATGCGTATGTCGGCAACTGGGGCTGGACCATCATCCTGCTGACCATGCTGATCAAGGCTGTGTTCTTCCCGCTGTCGGCTGCCAGCTACCGCAGCATGGCCAAGATGAAGGCCGTGACGCCGAAGATGACCGCGATCCGCGAGCGTCACAAAGGCGATCCACAAGCGATGAATCGCGAAATGATGTCGCTGTACAAGACCGAAAAGATCAATCCGCTCGGTGGCTGTCTGCCGATCGTGATTCAGATCCCGGTGTTCATTTCGCTGTACTGGGTGCTGCTCGCCAGCGTTGAAATGCGCGGTGCACCATGGCTCGGCTGGATCCACGATCTGACCGCTCCTGATCCGTTCTACATCCTGCCGGTGCTGATGGCTGTGTCGATGTTCATTCAGACCAAGCTCAACCCGACTCCTCCGGATCCGGTACAAGCCAAGGTCATGATGTTCATGCCTATCGTGTTCTCGGTGATGTTCTTCTTCTTCCCGTCCGGCCTCGTGCTGTACTGGGTCGTGAACAACGTCCTGTCGATCACGCAGCAATGGGTCATCACCAGAAAGCTGCAGGCAGGCAAGGCTTAACGACTTGCGTATCAGTTACTTGTTAGTCGAAAAAGCCCGTGGCATGATTTTCACGGGCTTTTTTTCGTCTTTGTTTTCCTACTTTTTGAAAAGCAGTGCGCATCATGACTCTTGATACTTCTCCCATTGCCGCCATTGCGACCGCCCCGGGACGCGGCGGCATCGGTGTGGTCCGCATCTCCGGCAAAAATCTGTGGCCGGTGGTTCAAGCCATCTGCGGCAAGGATGAAAGCTCGCTGACGCCGCGTCAGGCGACCTATCTGCCGTTCAAGCGTGCTGACGGCAGTGCCATCGACCAGGGGCTCGCCATCTATTTCAAAGCGCCGCATTCCTATACCGGTGAAGACGTGCTGGAGTTGCAAGGCCACGGCGGGCCGGTCGTCATGCAAATGCTGCTGGCACGCTGCCTTGAGGCCGGTGCCGAGATCGGCCTGCGTCTGGCGGAGCCAGGTGAGTTCACGCAGCGCGCTTTCCTCAACGACAAGCTCGATCTGGCGCAGGCCGAAGCGGTCGCCGACCTGATCGAAGCATCGACGGAAGCAGCCGCCAAGTCGGCTTCAGAATCCTTGTCCGGCGCTTTCTCAAAAGTCATCCACGATCTGGTCAACAAGGTCACCAACTTGCGCATGCTGGTCGAAGCGACACTCGATTTCCCGGAGGAAGAAATCGACTTCCTCGAGCAGTCTGATGCGCGCGGCCAGCTTGCCGCAATTCGCGCCACACTCGACGATGTCTTCATGCACGCCTCACAAGGCGCCTTGCTGCGCGACGGCCTCAATGTGGTGTTGGCGGGGAAGCCCAATGTCGGCAAATCGTCGCTGCTCAACGTGCTGGCCGGTTCCGATGTCGCCATCGTCACACCGATCGCCGGCACCACGCGCGACAAGGTGACCGAGACGATTCAGATCGAAGGCATGCCGCTCAATATCATCGATACTGCCGGCATCCGTGAAGCGGGCGATGACGGTAGCGGCCCCGACGAAGTGGAGCGCATCGGCATCGAACGCACCTGGGGTGAAGTCGCCAAAGCTGACGTCATCCTGCACATGCTCGACGCTGACCGTGGGCCGACACTGGAAGATGAAAAAATCACCGAGCGTTTTCCGGACGGTGTTCCCGTTATCCGCATCTGGAACAAGATCGACCGTTCCGGCCACAAGCCGGCTGTTGATCAGATGTCTGACGCGACGCATATTTATCTGTCCGCCACCGATCACCTCGGTATCGATTTGCTGCGCGGAGAACTGCTACGCATCGCCGGCTGGCAGCAGACGGTGGAGTCGCGCTACCTGGCGCGCGAGCGTCATCTGATCGCTTTGAAGGCGGCGCGCGAATATCTGGAAAGCGCAGCCGCGCACGCGTCGGTCGACAATCAGGCCAGCGACAAGTCACTCGATTTGTTTGCGGAAGAACTGCGTCTGGCGCAGGAGCGCTTGAGCAGCATTACCGGCAAGTTCACACCGGACGATTTGCTGGGGGTGATCTTCTCGCGCTTCTGTATAGGCAAGTAATTCAGCAAGTCATTTGACCGCTAATACAGGAATACCTGCGGGCGAGTAGGTGGAACACGATCCTGTAACGAATGTTACAGGGTGTAAAAACGATAGAAGGACGGGTGAGGGGACGGTATCTTGAGCACTCCCTCCCCTCCAATTCATCACCCCCCTGAGGATTGGATTTAACCCGCGAGCCGCAAGGCCCGCGGGTTTTTTTCTGTCCGGATGCTTTGTATGCCGCTTTGCGTGTCTTTTGTCAGACTTCTTCGGTGCGGTCGTGCGGCGCGGTCTGCAGGATCGCCGACGGTGGATACAACTGCATGGCATTGTGCAATTTGCCGATGGCGCGGCACATGTCTTCAAAGCCGCTGGCTTCTACCTTCGATTTGAATTGGTAGATGGTGCCGTCGACCCAGACTTCGCGTTCCGCTTCTCTGAGGATATTCATGGGTTTGTCTCCGTCTGCTTTTATATGCGCTAAATCTTAGCATGATGCCTTGGGAACGCAAGCTGGAAGCGGGTTGCAGCGCAGTAGTTTCTTGTTGCAATACCTTGACGATGCTTAGCAGGTTTTGTTTGTACAGTCGTACGACGATGAATGTTTTATCGAAAGGAATTGTCATGCGACGTTTGTGTTTATTTGTGGGCGGCATTGCCCTGTTGTTTTCTTTGGGCGGTTGCGTTTGCGCGCCGTGGTTGTGCGGTCCCGGCCCGGGCGGCGGCGGTCCTCGTGGTGGTGGTGAAGGGCCGGGGCCGCGCTGAAGTAGAAGTTTTTCGTCTGTTTCAGGGGCCAAATTTTGTTGGGCAACACACGTCCGGAGGACGCCTCCGAGCCGTGCGCTGCAGAGGTGAAAAACACCTGCTAAGATGCCCCTCTGCTCGTTTTGCAGAGCAACATATTTCACTCATCTGGAGCCACAATGTCGCAAACCAACCCACGTGTCGCCGATCATCCTATCGATCCCCAATTCCTGAATCGCTGGTCGCCGCGCGCTTATACCGGCGCTGATATTTCCGAAGAAACCGTCCTGACCTTTCTGGAGGCTGCACGCTGGGCTCCGTCCGCCTACAACTCGCAACCTTGGCGTTTCGTTTTCGCACGCCGCGGCACACCGCAATGGGACAGCCTGCTGGGCTTGCTCAATGAATTCAACCGCAGCTGGGCCGAGAAGGCTTCGGTGCTGATCATCGTCTTGTCCAAGACAACAATGATCCCGCCAGGCTCGACGACTCCGGTTCCTGCGACTACACACGCGTTCGACACCGGCTCCGCCTGGGCATACCTTGCACTGCAAGCCAGCCTGTCGGGTTGGCATGCGCATGCGATGGCCGGTTTCGACAAGGATAAGTCGCGTACCGAATTGGGTGTTCCTGCTGACTACTCGATCGAAGCGGCTGTGGCGATCGGCAAACTGGGCGACAAATCGATTCTCCCGGAAGGCCTGCAAGCCCGCGAATTGCCCGGCCCGCGCGAGCCACTGAGCAAATTGGCATTCGAAGGTAAATTCCAGGCTTAATTTGTAGAAAAGTACTGGAATTCCTGGAAAAGCTCGGCTATAATTGCGGTCTTTCAGCGAGACTGAAAACAAAATCTGGAGTGGTAGTTCAGTTGGTTAGAATACCGGCCTGTCACGCCGGGGGTCGCGGGTTCGAGCCCCGTCCGCTCCGCCAAAACACGAATGCCTGCTTAGTGAAAACTAAGCAGGCGTTTTTGTTTGTGCCGTCACTTTTTTGCCCGAAGGGCAAACGAATTTGCAGCCCGCGGAACGTGGGCGAGCCCCAATGCCTCACAAAAGTGAAAGCCCCGCTTAGTGCAAACTAAGCGGGGCTTTTACTTCGTACAAAAAGCTAAAGGAATTTTGCTATCTCACTCCAAGGAAGTGAGCGCAAAGAAGCGTGAGCCTCAAACTCTCACTTCCCCTTCCGCTCCGTAGTCAACTGCTCCACCACATGCCGCGGTGCTTCAGCATAATGTTTGAACTCCATCGTATAAGTCGCGCGCCCCTGTGTCGCCGACCGCAGCGACGTCGAGTAGCCGAACATTTCTGACAGCGGCACTTCAGCCTTGATGATCTTGCCGCCACCGCCGGCGATTTCATCCATGCCTTGCACCATGCCGCGACGTGACGACAAGTCGCCCATCACCGTGCCGGCGTAGTCTTCCGGCGTTTCCACTTCGACTGCCATCATCGGCTCCAGCAATACCGGGCTGGCCCGGCGCATGCCTTCCTTGAACGCCATCGAACCGGCCATGCGGAATGCATTTTCGTTCGAGTCGACGTCATGATAAGAGCCGAAAGTCAGCGTCGCACGGATATCGACCACCGGATAACCGGCTAGCACGCCGCTGCCCAACGTTTCTTGAATACCCTTGTCGACTGCGGGAATGAACTCGCGCGGCACGACACCGCCCTTGATGGCGTCGACGAATTCGTAGCCCTTGCCGGGTGGCAGCGGCTCCAGCTTCAGCACCACATGGCCGTACTGGCCGCGTCCGCCGGATTGCTTGACGAATTTGCCTTCGACATCTTCGACGGTTGAACGAATCGCCTCGCGGTAAGCCACTTGCGGCTTGCCGACGGTCGCCTCGACGTTGAATTCACGCTTCATGCGATCAACCAGAATTTCCAGATGCAACTCACCCATGCCGGAAATAATGGTCTGGCCCGATTCTTCATCGGTACGCACGCGGAACGACGGATCTTCCTGCGCCAGTCGATTCAGGGCAATGCCCATTTTCTCCTGATCGGCCTTGGTCTTCGGCTCTACCGCCTGCGAAATCACCGGTTCAGGGAAGACCATGCGTTCCAGGATGATCACGTGATCCGGATCGGTCAGCGTGTCGCCGGTGGTGACGTCCTTTAGCCCGACTGCAGCTGCGATGTCGCCCGCATACACTTCCTTGATTTCCTTGCGTTCATTCGCATGCATTTGCAGGATGCGGCCCAGGCGTTCCTTCTTGCCCTTGATCGGGTTGTAGACGGTGTCGCCCGAATTGACCATGCCCGAATATGCACGGAAGAAAACCAGCTGACCGACGAACGGGTCGGTCATGATCTTGAATGCCAGCGCCGAGAATTTTTCGTCGTCGGAAGGATGACGTTCAATCTCATTGTCGTCTTCATCGTGACCCTTGATTGCTGGCACGTCGATCGGCGACGGCAGATAATCGATCACGGCGTCGAGCATGGCTTGCACGCCCTTGTTCTTGAAGGCGCTACCGGCCAGCATCGGCACGATCTCACCGGCAATGGTGCGCAGGCGCAGGCCGTGCTTGATGTCGGCTTCGGTCAGGGGTGTGCCGCTGAGATATTTCTCCAGCAGTTGTTCGTTGGCTTCCGCCGCTTGCTCGATCATCTTGTCGTGCCACTCGCGCGCGGTCTCCTCGAGATCGGCCGGAATCGGCTGGTACTCGAACTTGACGCCCTGGCTTTCTTCATCCCAGATGATTGCTTTCATCTTGACGAGGTCGATCACGCCCTGGAAATGGTCTTCCGCACCGATAGGAATCTGAATCGGCACGGCGTTGCCTTTCAGGCGCTCGCCGATCTGTTTCTGCACACGGAAAAAGTCCGCACCGACGCGGTCCATCTTGTTGACGAAGGCCATGCGCGGCACGGCGTATTTGTTCGCCTGGCGCCACACGGTTTCGGATTGCGGCTGCACACCGCCGACCGAGTCATAGACCATGACTGCGCCGTCGAGCACGCGCATCGAGCGTTCGACTTCAATCGTGAAGTCGACGTGGCCCGGCGTGTCGATGATGTTGATGCGATGTTCCGGATAATTGCCGGCCATGCCCTTCCAGAAGGCGGTGGTGGCGGCAGAAGTGATCGTGATGCCACGTTCCTGCTCCTGCTCCATCCAGTCCATGGTGGCGGCGCCATCATGCACTTCACCGATCTTGTGGTTGACACCGGTATAAAACAGGATGCGCTCGGTGGTTGTGGTTTTACCGGCATCGATGTGCGCGCTGATACCGATGTTTCGGTAATGTTCTATACGGGTCTTGCGGGTCATGACATTTCCTTTCGCTGCATTTTCCTTGAATCGTTGGATGAAACCGGCAGAAAGCAGTCCTGGCGGAGTCACATTATGCGCATATTTTTGCATCGTATGCAGTCCGCTGAAACTGGTCAGAAGTCTGGTTCTCGTGTTACTTTCGTCCCAGCTTCCATTCCTTCCGATTCGCTTGTTCGCTTTCTTGCCGGCAAGACAAGAAGCTTCGCACCATCATAGTCAATATTTATGTAATGCGTATTACATAATAGATTTTTACTGAAAATCTTGTCAAGGTATTTTTGTAATTCAAATTAAAGTAAGCTACACTGGTCGTAGAAAATCCACACCAATGTGATCGCGAAGGAGCATTCCGATGCAGCAAACAAGAGGGCGGCCGCGCAGTTTCAACCGAGACGAAGCGCTACGCCTGGCAATGCAGGTATTCTGGAGCAAGGGCTACGAAGGCACGACCATGGCCGATCTGACGACCGCCATTGGCGTCAAGGCGCCGAGTTTATACGCCGCATTCGGCGACAAAAACGCGTTGTTTCGCGAGGCTGTCGAGTTCTACTCGATCACCACAGCTGCCGCGCCCATGAACGCCTTGAAAGAAGGCAACGGTGTACGCGAGGATGTCTTCAAGATGTTGCACGCCAGTGTCGATACTTTTGCCGGCAAGGGCTGCATGGTGGTGACATCGGCAATTAATTGCGCGCCGGAAAATAGCGCCCACGCTGAGGAATTGCGTGCACGCCGCCACAAAAAACGCATGGCCCTGGATCATCGCTTCCGTCAGGCGCAAACACAGGGGGAGCTGAGTCCCGAGGCGGATATCGATGGACTGAGCGACTACTACACCGCCGTATTGCATGGCTTGTCATTGAGCGCGCGCGACGGAATCAGCTGCGAGCGTCTGGCCAATACCATTTGTCACGCAATGAAGGCGCTCGATGCGGTATTGATCGCGCCAAAGAAAAGGCGCCCGGCGCAATAAAAAACGCCGGCAGATCCAAGGATCAACCGGCGTCTTTCGTGTGCGATCAGGTATCAACGATCAGGCTGCCAAGGCCGCCGATCCGTCGTTCTCGCGCAACTGACCGCCCAGCGCATCAATCAAGTCGACCAGCATCTTGCTGACTTCACCGGTCATCAACATGAAGTCGCCGTCAAAGCGTTCGTCGTCGTTCTTGTTCGTCACATCGTTGTCTTCTTTCAAGACATCCAGCGGCGTGATTTTCTTGACGCTCAGATTTTCCGTCAGGACGAAGGACACGCGATCATTCCATGTCAACGCCAGACGCGTGCATTGTTTGCCGGATTCGATATGGCGGCGCACGTCGTCCGGTTCCAGCGTATGGCGTACATAACGCACGGTGGCTTTGCTGTCGCCGCTGGCGCGCAGTTCCGTATCCTGATCCACGGTAAAGCCACTCGGCGCTTCATCCGAAGCCAGCCAGTCCGTCATCGACGACAGCGGCGAGCGCACTGTGCGCAGTGTTTCGAGCGGAAATTTCGGAATTGCCTTCAGCAACAACTTCAATACTTCTTCCGCCTTGCCGGAGCTGCCGGCATCGACGATCAGCCAGCCGTTGACCGGATCAATCCAGGTCCAGGTGCTGCGCACGATACTGAAGGCGCGTGGCAGCAATTCGTCGGTGACTTGTTCCTTCAATTCTTTGGTTTGCTTGCGGCCGGGAGGAAAACCTTGTTGTTCTTCCAACTCGGCGGCGCGCGCTTTAGTGACTTGATTGACCACGGTGCTGGGCAGCAGTTTTTTCTCGGTGTCCAGCTTCAGCAGGAACTGGCGGTTGACGACGTGCACCAACTGCTCATTACCGCGCGGCGAAACCCAGCCCTGCGACTGCATTTCCAGGCTGGGGCAGGCTGCAAAGCTCTGCGGAGCAAGATAGGATTCGAGCTGTTCGGCGCTGATGGCCCAAGGCGCGGGGAGGCGATAAATCTGAAGGTTCTTAAACCACATAGCGTTCGGGCAAAAGCGTCCATTTTACACGCAGCCGGAAGTCGAACCAGCTTTCCGGTGTGATTTTATAAGGTTCGCGTGTCCGGCAATTTTTTGTTCTTTATCGCCAGCCTAAAACAAGAAGGCGCCGCCTCCGATAAGGTGACGGCGCCTCGCGAGATGTGTGCTTTGACGATCGACGTTGACTACTGCGTCAGCGCGCTGTCGACGTCAACGGCTCCCCCATAATCATTCAGATAGCTGAACCGCACCTTCAACGCAGCAGGAGGCGTTTGCTTCAAATTTTTGAGTGCGTAACGCTCTTGCTTGCCTGGGGCGAGCATGCCACCCTCGTCGTTGAGAAATTTGGGTACGACCTCTTTTTCGTCGTTTGCATTTACCAGGCCGGTCTTCACGACATTGATGTAGTAAGGCGTTGGATTTTGTGCTTCGAGAAAATAGGTGTCACCGTCACGCACGATCTTCCACGTGACTTTTGTAGGAGCAGTGCCAACCTGTTCTTGTGTATTCAACGCCTGCGGCCGGAAGAACACTTTGATACGTGTGCGGAAAGCCATCTGCACGTAGTTGCTGTCATCTGGATCGACGTTTTGCGGACGTGGAGGCACTTCCAGCAGATTGAGCCAGAAGATGGACTCGTGATCCTGTGGCAACGGCTCCTGGCTATAAATCATGCGTACTGTCTGTCCCTTGGCAGGATCGACACGAAACAGCGGCGGTGTCAACAAAAAGGGTACTTCAGTTGCATTGGGAGTTGACTTTGGATCGCCCTTGTCGATCCACATCTGCACCAGACCGGGACTGGCGCCTTCATTGGTCAGGCGTACCGAAACTTCACGTTCATTGGACGGAAAGATGACACGAGTGCCATTAATGACGACACTGGCCGAGGCTGGTATGGCATGCAAAAAGACACAAAAGGAGGCGAGCAAGGCGCAAACGCTGCCGGAGATATTGAAGTGGAGGTGCATATTTCACCCTGTTGATGTTAATGGTGCACTGACGACGGTGCACAGATGTGGTGCTGTTATATAGCAATGAAGCCGCAGAAGGCGGCTTCATTTACGTACTAAGGCAAGGGAGCCTGCCTTTGATGCGTATTATTGATATTCGATCGAGTAAGTCACGCTCGAAGTGGTGGCGCCAGCACCTGTTGGAACTGTACCCGTTGCGACATATTGCGCCAGATAGTTCAACGTGGCACTACCGTTAGCGTCAATTGCTACGAAGCTTTGAGGTTGTGTAGAAACGCCATTAACCAGGATGTCTGTTCCGTTGGCTGTTGCCAGGCCGATTTCAACACCCTTGGCACCAGTGTTGTCAGTTACCGTGTTAATCAGACGGCCGGTGTTCGTGTTAACGCCAGAGCCGATTTCGAACAGTGCGCGTGCGCCGCCACTCTTTGTGGAGCAAGCTGTCAGAGCAATGGTAAATGGCTTTTGGCCGGCTTTAGCACCAGCAGTGGCAAGCGACGACGCGGAGACCTTCGGCAGGGTCACGCTGAAGTTTGGTGAGCCACCATTGATCGTACAAGTTTGGTTGGTCACAGTGCCAGTGAAATTGATAGTGCCGTCAGAAGCAAACGAAGCGACAGGTGCCAGTGCAGCAATTGCCAACAGGGAGGAGATGATGGTCTTTTTCATGATGGGGTATTCCAAAGAATTGTAAAAGTAGGTTGTTGTGATTTCCAAGATTCTCGAACGCGCAGGAATACGTGCTGTAGTGCATTCCACGTCAAACAACAATGCATTCCAGTTCTCGTGCAAACCTCAATCACAGGACGCATGGTAAGGATCAGGGGCAGAGAAAAATATAAGAAAACTCTTAAAGATTATGTGGTGTGATTTTTCTACGGAAATTACAACGTAGCCGTCATGGGGCTAGAGAGGGGAGGGGTACTTTTTCTATTTTTTAATAGAAAAAAATCTGCATTTTTATAGATGTAAAACAGCAAGGTGACGACACAGTCGGGACATCGTTCAATGCAAGGGAAAGACGCAGTTCTCAGCCAGGGAGGAGGTGTAGGCGTGGACTCGCAGGAGCACCAATGGATTCTTGGAGAGTAGACATCGCAACGGCGCTTATATTCTCACAATGACGATACAGCGAATCCTCATAGAGGAATCTGGACTTATGTGGGAGTGTCGGATCGATTTGCGTCGAAGAGCTCGCCCTGAATTTCTTCATGCATGTCATCCATCGATCCCGGCTTCGACAAGGCGCCAACTCGCACCCCGAGTAGCCGCAATCTTTGTTCCAATGGAACGCGCCGCAGACATTCTCCCGCGGCCTGACGAATGGTCGCAGCATCAGCCGTCGAGGTGGGTAAGGTGACGTCGCGGGTGACGGTTGAGAAGTCGGCATAGCGCAATTTAATGCCGATGGTGCGCCCGACATATCCCTTGCGATACAAATCGTCCGCAACACGTGCGCAGAGCGAGGTAAAAATTCCAGATAATTTTTCTCTGTCCTGGCGCGCGTGCAGGTCGCGTTCAAAGGTGGTTTCGCGGCTGATCGATTTTGGTTCGGAGCTGGTCGATACCGGCCGATCATCGATGCCCTGTGCCACGTTTCCGAGCCAGGCCGAATAGCTGCGTCCGAAATGATCTTGCAACAGGCCCGCGTCCGCTTTGGCAAGATCGCCGACGGTCAGAATTCCCAGGGTTGTCAGTTTCTCTGCCGCTTTGGGGCCGATGCCGTTAATCTTGCGGGCGGCAAGCGGCCATATCCGCGTGGCAACGTCATCCATGCCGATGATGGTCAGGCCGTTGGGCTTCTCCAGATCGGAGCAGATTTTGGCGAGCAATTTGTTCGGTGCTACGCCGATTGAGCATGACAGGCCGGTTGCCTCGTTGACTGCAGCTTTGATGCGTGTCGCCAAAGTCCGTGTTTCTTCGTCGTGTTCTGAAAGATCGATGTAGATTTCATCAATGCCCCGATCTTCAATGAGCGGCGCGATACTCGCCACCGCCTTCTTGAACAATCGTGAATAGTGCCTGTACGAATCGAAGTCGACAGGCAGCAGAATGGCATCGGGGGCCAGTTGTGCGGCCTTCATCATCCCCATCGCGGAGAACACGCCCAACGCGCGCGCTTCATACGTAGAGGTGGTGATGACGCCGCGGCCGACATAGTCGCGCAGCTTTGCAAATTCGCGCGTGCCGTCTTCACGCATGACCGGCTGATGTACCGAGCGGCCGCCGATGACGACCGCCTGGCCGCGCAGCTCCGGATAGCGCAGCAGTTCGACCGATGCGTAGAAGGCATCCATATCGAGGTGCGCGATGCGGCGAATGGCGGTATTCATTCAGGAGCGGGGCGTGTGGTCAATGCAGATCCGGCGCGCGGCCGGGGGCGATCCGGTTCGATCAATAATGCGGAGGTCTTTCGTTCTCGATGCTGCGCTGTTCGCTGATGCTGTTTGCGGTATCTTTGACTTGCCGCGCCAGCGTCGTCAGCAGCTTTTCGAGCTCGTCGATTTTCTTTTGCTGCTCATAGACGATCTTGTTGAGGGCATCGACAGTGTCCTCCTGATGCGTCAGCTTCAGCTCGATGTCGATCAGACGTTCTTCGTCGATCATGATGTTTTCTCCTTGTCGGTTGATGGCAGGTTCAACCAACGCAATGCGCCTTGTGCGGCAACGCGCCCACTGGCGAAGCAGGCGGTCAGCAGGTAGCCACCGGTCGGCGCTTCCCAATCCAGCATCTCGCCGGCGCAAAATACACCGGGCACGGGATGCAGCATCAGATCGTCAGTCATCGCTTCAAATGGTACACCGCCGGCGCTGCTGATGGCTTCATCAATCGGACGCGCAGCACGCAGTCGAACCGGCAGCTCCTTGATGGCTTGCGCCAGTTTGCGCATGTCTTGAAAATCTTCCGCGCTGGTGCATTCGCGCAGCAACGCCGCTTTTGCACCTTTTAGCCTGAGGCGGCTTTGCAGATGGCTGGACATTGACCGTGCGCCACGCGGATGCTGCAGCTCGCTCAGCACGCGCGAGGGCATCCAGTCCGGCAGCAAGTCGAGATACAGTGTCGCCGGTGCAGCAGGTGTGATGGCATCGCGCAGTGGCGCCGACAAGGCGTAGATCAGACCGCCTTCGATACCGTTGTCGGTAATGATGCATTCGCCCTGGCGGCGCAAAGGCGTGCCGTCGTTCAGCATCACGGTCGCTGCAATGGTCTTCAGCGGTTCCCCCGCAGCGCGGCTGCGGAAGTGCTCGCTCCAGTCGACATCGAAACCGCAATTGGAAGGCTGCAACGGCGCAAGCTCGACACCACGCTCGCGCAGCAGCGCCATCCAGGCACCGTCCGAACCAAGTCGCGCCCAACTGCCGCCGCCGAGCGCAAGAATGCTGGCCGAGGCGGCGACCGAGACTTCTCCTTCAGGCGTGGTGAAGCGCAATTTTCCATTCGCATCCCAGCCTTGCCACCGATGCCGCATGTGAAAGCGCACACCGGCCTCGCGCAGGCGATGCAGCCACGCGCGCAACAGTGGCGCGGCTTTCATGTCGGCAGGAAAAACACGGCCGGAACTACCCACGAAAGTGTCAATGCCAAGCCCATGTATCCACGCACGTAATTGATCCGGGCCGAAGTCTCGCAGCATGGCCGCAATGTCCTTGCGGCGTGTACCGTAGCGGGAGAGAAAACCGTCGATGTCTTCCGAGTGGGTGATGTTCATGCCGCCTTTGCCGGCCAGCAAAAATTTGCGCCCGACCGACGGCATGGCGTCGTAAAGGTCAACTTGCACGCCGTTGAGCGCCAGCACTTCGGCAGCCATCAGGCCAGCCGGGCCGCCGCCTACGATAGCTACCGTGGCGGCGTTGGCTATGGTTTTTTGATCAGTGGCGGGATGGGGCACTGTATTTCTTTTCCAGTCGGGCAACCAGCATGGCCAGACAAATGGTCATCGTGAAGTACACCACCGAGATCGTGATGTACGGTTCCCAATAGCGGGAGTAATTGCCGGCGACGGTGCGTGCGGCATAGGCCAGTTCCGCCAGGCCGATGGTCGACACCAGCGAGGAATCTTTGAGCAAGGTGATCGCTTCATTACCGAGCGGCGGCAGCATGCGGCGAAACGCCTGTGGCAGGATGATATAGCGCATGCGCAAGCGATAACCCATGCCCAGGCTCGATGCCGCATAACTTTGGCCGCGGTCGATCGACTGGATGCCGGCGCGGAAAATTTCGGAAATGTACGCCGCCGCATTGAGCGACAAGGCCACGATGCCTGACACAAAAGCCCCGTAATCCTGTTTGATCGTGCGCGCCAGTTCACCGGAAATCAGCAGGCCGTTATCCTGATGAATCAGCACCGGCATCACGGCAAAGTGGATCAGCAGAATCTGCACGAACAGCGGTGTACCGCGGAAAAAGGCCACGTAAAAACCGGCAATCCATTTGGTCACGCGCAACACATATTTCCACACGCCATGCTGGACATCGGCCAGCCGCAGCATGCCCAGCAACAGCCCCATCACGGTGCCCGCGATGATGCTGATCACGGCAACTTCCAGCGTCATGAAGAAGCCCTTGATGAACAGCGGCGCGTAGCCTTCGATGATGCTCCAGCGGAAATCCATGATGGGAAATTGAGTAGTGGACATGAAAAATGCGCAATCCGGTTGGATTACGCATTTGGTCGAATTATACCGCAGCGCCGCTGCCAGCCTAGATTCTCTTGATCGAAGGCCGACAGCAACGCGGGATAAAAATTACTTCTTCGCGCCGAAGTATTGCGCGCTGATCTTGTCAAAGGTGCCGTCAGCCTTCAGGTCGGCCATGCCCTTGTTGACCTTGTTCAGCAGCTCGGTGTTGCCTTTGCGCACGGCGATGCCGTAATACTCTTTCGGGAAGCCGGCATCGGAGACGGTACGCAGCTTGCTCGACGGATTGTTGGTGATGTAGTTCTTGACCACTGCATCATCGGCCACCACGGCGTCAACGCCGCCGGTTTCGAGTTCCTTCAACGCCAATGGGGTAGAGTCCAGGCGCTTGATGTTTGCGCTGTTCTTGCCGAGCAGGTTCTGTACAACTTCGTCACCGGTTGTAGCACTCTGTACGCCGACCTTCAGCGTCTTCAGGTCGTCGAATTTTTGCACCTTGGTGTTATCGGCCGCCACGGCGATCAATTGCGATGCCTCGAAGTAAGGCTCGGAGAAATCAACGGTTTGTTTGCGCTCATCGGTGATGGTGATGGCGGAAATCAACAGGTCGCGGTCGCCTTGCGCCAGGAAGTTGAAGAAGCCTTCAAACGGTGTCGGCACGAACTTCACTTCAATACCGATCTTCTGCGCCAGCGCCTTCATCACATCGATGTCGAAGCCGACCACGTTTTTCTGTTCGTTCTCAGCAGAAAACGGTGCGTATGCCGATTCCACGCCAACCAGATAGACCTTGGCTGCGGGAGCTGCTGCCGGTGCCTGAGCAACCGGTTCGTCTTTCTTGCCGCAAGCAGACAGCGCGGACACCAGCGCCAACAGGGGAACGAATTGTTTGAAAAACTTGTTCATGAGTTACCTTGTAAAAATGAAAACAATGCGGACACCGAAGCCACGTCAGTCAATGCATTCAGGGGAATTCGGAAAGGGGAGGATTGTAAACGTTTACCGGGGCGATAAACGCATTTTGTGGCGGAAATGCGGATAAAAGCACGGTCAATATGCCGTAAGGATGCGTCGATGGCGCATCGCTATTGGGAAATATGCAACAGTCGAGAATCCCGCTCAAGCCCGGTCGCCGTAGTGACGGCCGGGTTTGATCGTGAGCTATTCCACCCGGTTATTGTTCAGGCCGGCGGACAGTCTGGAAGATGTATTTAAGCGCGTCGCCGATGGTCGACTCCCATACCGGCCAGGCATGCGCACCATTGACGATGCGCAGCTCGGCAGGTTGCTTGTTCTTGCGTAGCAGCGAGTAGAACTGCGTCGCTTCGCTCTCGATCATGAAATCGTCGTCGTCGCCTGAGTTGATATACATCGGCACCTTGATGTTCTTCTTCAGAAACTCATCCCACAGCGCCGGATAGTTGTGTGCCTTCCAGATCGCAGGATCAAAATCAGGCGAACCGAATACCTTGACGAAGCGTGCCGAGGAAGTTGCAGGTGGCTCCGGGTTGTAGATGGCGGGGCTCAGCAATGCGGCAGCCTGAAATTTTTCCGGATACTTCAGTGCAAAACGCATCGCACCGTAGCCGCCCATCGACAAACCGCCTACCAGTCGGCCATCACGTCCTGTCAGTGTGCGAAAACGCTTTTGCACTTGCGGAATCAGATCGGCGAAGAACGCTGTTTCGACTTTCTCCTTGAGGTCGACAAACCAGGTGGTACCGGCGTCCGGCATGATGATGATGGCAGGCGGGATGTCGCCGGACGCGATCAAGGCATCGGCCGTCGCCTGGATGCGTCCCTTGACCGGCCAGTCGTTGCGATGGCCGTCATTGCCATGGAGCAGATATAGCACCGGATAACGCAGGTTGGATGTCTCGTAACCGGTCGGCAGGTAGACGTTGTAATTCCACGCACGCCCTAGCGTGGGCGATTGAAATTCGACATTGGTGATGGTGCTGGCTTGCGCGCCGGCAGATGCCAGCAGCAGTAACGCCAGCAATGATAGATACAACTGCGCAAATTGTTTCCTGAAAATGGAAAGTATGTCTTCTCCTCCTTATTGTTATCGGATGCTGCAGATGCATGAGTCGCATCGTGCAGCCGGGGTGTTTCCCCGAAGAAAATTATACGCAGTGATGCAATCTCGTGTTGAAGCATTGCGCTTGACCATCGCGTTAGCGCAGTGCGCAGGTCAAATCAGTCGTTTGAAGGCGTGGGCGTAGTGCGCGGCTGTTGCAACAAGGCCTTGAGATTGGCCAGCCGGTTCTGCGGCGTGATGACTTCGCTTTCCTTCGGGACGGCGTCGCCGACATCGAGGTTCATTTCCTTGATGAAGCGCGAGGGGTCGCAGGCCGTGTATTCGCGTGCACGCTTGCGGCGTTTGCACCAGGTGATTTGCAGGCTGCGCTGGGCGCGCGTGATGCCGACATACATCAGGCGGCGTTCTTCTTCGATTCGCGCAGCGATCGTCTCGGCCGGTGCATCGGCGTCACCCTTGTGCGGCAGGATGCCTTCTTCCACACCGATCAGAAACACGTGCGGATATTCCAGTCCCTTGGAGGCGTGCAGCGTCGACATGCGCACCGCATCCTGCTCTTCGTCCTTGCCTTCGAGCATGGACATCAGCGCCACCATCTGGGTCAGTTCCAGCAGATTCTTTTCTTCACCCTCGCCATCCTTGCCGCCGTTGCCGCGTTCTTTCAACCAGGTGGTGAAGTCGACCACGTTCTGCCATTTGCCCTGGGCCTGGCGTTCGTCGAAGGCGTCATAGCAGTAGCCTTCGTAGTTGATGGCTTCCATCATGTCGTCGAGCACCAGCGCCGCGTTTTCTCCGCTGCCGGAGGGGCCGGGCCGGCTGGCGCGCGATTCGAGGTTGTTGATGAAATCGCAGAACTGACGCAGCGGCAGCAATTGCTTGTCGGGCAGCTTGTCTTCCAGCGCACCCTTGTAGACCGCTTCAAACAGCGAGCACTGCCACTGACCGGCCACCGTGCCGAGTACTTCCAGCGTGGCCTGACCAATACCGCGGCGCGGCGTAGTGACGGCGCGGATGAACGCCGGATCATCGTCCTGGTTGGCGATCAGGCGCAGGTAACTGATGATGTCCTTGATTTCGGCTCGGTCAAAGTAACTTTGTCCACCCGACATCACGTAAGGAATGCGTTCGCGCCGCAAGGCTTTTTCAAAGATGCGCGCCTGATGATTTCCGCGATACAGGATGGCGTAGTCGGAGAATTTCGCACGCCGCTCGAAGCGATGCGCCGAGAGCATGATGGCGACTTGCTCGGCTTCGGCTTCGTCGTCGTCCATCGCCATGACCTTGATCGGATCGCCGAGGCCGTGTTCGGACCACAACGCTTTTTCAAACAACTTGGGATTGTTGGAAATCACCGAGTTGGCAGCTTGCAGAATGCGTGTGCTGGAGCGGTAATTCTGTTCCAGCTTGATCAGATGCAGATTCGGAAAATCGATCTGCAGTGTCTTCAGATTTTCAATCGTCGCGCCGCGCCAGGCATAGATCGCCTGATCGTCGTCACCTACGGCAGTAAACATCGGCTTCTTGCCGATGCCGCTGACCAGCAGCTTGACCAGCTCGTATTGGCAGGTGTTGGTATCTTGATATTCATCCACCAGCAAATAGCGCAAGCGGCGCTGCCAGCGGTCGCGCACTTCTTCGTTATTGCGAAACAGTTCCACCGGCAAGCGGATCAGATCGTCGAAGTCGACCGCCTGATAGGCCGACAGCGTGGCGACATAGCTGCGATAGATACGGGCGGCCACGGCCTCCTCTTCGTCGACAGCATTCCTGAGGGCAAGATCCGGATCGACCAGGCCGTTTTTCCATAGCGACATCGAGTTCTGAATACGGCGGATCAACTGTTTGTCGGTCGTCACCGCCAGATCTTGTACCAGCGAAAAACAATCGTCGCTGTCCATGATCGAGAAGCGATCCTTCAAGCCCAGATGCTTGGCCTCCTGACGCAGAATCTTCACGCCCAGCGAGTGGAAGGTCGACACGGTCAGATGCTTTGCCTGCTTGGGTTCCTTTAGCAGTTTGGCAATACGCTCCTGCATTTCCAGCGCGGCCTTGTTGGTAAAGGTCAGCGCGGCAATATGGCGCGATTCGTAGCCGCAGTTCTCGATCAGATGGGCGATCTTCTGCGTAATCACGCGCGTCTTGCCCGAACCGGCGCCGGCCAGCACCAGGCAAGGGCCGTTCATATACAGCACAGCTTCACTTTGCGGGGCGTTCAGGCCAAATGCGGGGGCAGCAGACATGCGGGGATCGATTCGGTGCGGTGGGGGATAACACGCCATTGTAGCAGGCCGGGCAAGCCGAGCCGGGGCCTTCTGTGGGACAATGGAGGCATACGGAAACAGGTCATAGCATGAAATTCAATCACTTGATACAAATCAACGATCCGCTCAATCCGCTGATCGACAATCTGACACGCGAACAACTCTGGCGCGGGCTCGTCATGCGTGCTGAAGCGCCGCAATTGTTCATGGAGCATCTCGACGAATGCTTGCTGTCCGACAAGACGGAGGCGTCGGTAAAGCGCATGCTGCGCTATGGCGAATTGCGCATTCACGACGTCGTCACCTATGAGCCGCAAGTGCGGGTGCATTACCTGGTGCCGGCGCAGGGCGAGATCCCGACATCGAGTTTAAGCATGACCATCGAAGAGCCGGAAGAAGAGGCGCTGTTCGTACGTTTTGAATACGACGACGGTGCGCCGGAAGAAGTCGATACCGAGAAGGCCTTCTACGACCAGTTCCGTCGCTCTGCGTATGAAGAGGCGGATATTGATACCATCCGCATTATTCGTGAACTGATCGTTCAGGGTTCAACGCATTAAGCAAGCTGACTAAAGCAGGCTGGTCACCGTAGCATTGACCGCTGCACCACCCACAATCAGCCACGCAAACAGCAATCCACCCAGCAGCAAAGGACGCATTCCGGCGCGCCTTACCGACGACAGATGCGTCGTCAGGCCCAGTGCCGCCATCGCCATCGCCAGCAGGAAAGTATCGGCGTCGAGCAGGGCGCCGGTGATGGCAGCCGGGATCGGAAGCAGCGAGTGCAGCGCCACTACACCGATGAACGCGAACGCAAACCAGGGAACGCCAGCCATGCGGGAAGTCTTGCTGCCGCCGACAGAGGCAGCCGACTTGCCGCGCTGCACATAAGCCGACAGGATCAGCAGGAACGGCGCCAGCATCATTACGCGAACCATCTTGGCGATCACGGCCGTGTTGGCGGTGTGCTCATCAATCGAGCGCGCGGCAGCCACCACCTGCGCCACTTCATGTACGGTCGAGCCGATGTAGACGCCAAAGTCGGCGTGGCCTTGCAGGAAGTTCAGGCCATGCAACACGGGGTACAGAAAGATCGCCACCGAACCGAATACAACCACGGTCGACACCGCCACCGTCACTTGCTCGCTGCGCGCACGCAGCACCGGCTCCGTCGCCATTACCGCCGCTGCGCCGCAGATCGAGCTGCCCGCGCCGATCAGCATGACGGCATTGGGATCCAGCTTGAATACCTTGACGCCGACGAACCAGGCAAGCGCAAAGGTCGACATCAGCATACAGGCGTCAATGACGACGCCGCTGACGCCGACTTGCGAGATGTCCTGAAAGGTCAGACGCAGGCCGTACAGCACGATACCCAGGCGCAGCAGGTTTTGCTTGGAGAAGGCTACGCCACTGCCGCAACTGGCGGCGACACGCGGGAATACCGTGTTGCCGATCAGCATGCCCAGCACGATTGCGACCGTCAGCGCGCTGAAGCCATGCGCCTGCAGCCAGGCGTTCTTGCTGACTTCGATAGAGGCCAATGCCAGTGTTGCGCTCAGCGCCAGGCCGGGGATGAAGCGGGCCAGCGGCGATGTGGGGACGGCTGTGACGGAGATCGGCGAGGTGTTCATGATGTGCCTGTCATTCAGGGGTGAGCGGAATGAAGGCACTTTATCGCACAGCCATTTAAAAGAAAAACGCGTTATTTTGTTAATATCTACCTAAATATTAGGTTGATTGACGAACTTCATGAAAATTACTCTGCGGCAATTAAAAATCTTTCTGGCGGTGGCGCAGTCAGGCAGTACAACTGCGGCGGCGGAAACGGTGGCCTTATCGCAATCGGCGGCCAGCGCGGCGCTTAATGAGCTGGAAGCCGGTTTGAACGTGCAGTTGTTCGACCGCGTCGGCAAGCGGCTGGTGCTGAACGACAACGGCCGTCTGCTGTTGCCGCAGGCGCAGCACATGCTCGACGCCGCACACACTATCGAGCAGCAATTCCTTGCACCTGATCAGGCCGGTGCCGAACTGCATATTGGCGCCAGCACCACCATCGGCAGTTACATGCTGCCCGAGATGGTTGCCGCCTACCGTCACGATCATCCGCAATTGCGCGTGCGTGCGCTGGTGGCCAATACGGCGGACATCGTTGCCGCCGTCAGCAATTTCGACGTCGATGCGGCGTTGATCGAAGGGCCGTGCCATGCCAGCGATGTACTGGTCGAGCCATGGATGACGGATGAACTGATCGTGGTTGCCTCGCCGACGCATCCGCTGGCAGCGCAAGGCAAAAAACTCACTCTGAAAAAACTGAGCGAGGCGGATTGGCTGTTACGCGAAGCAGGTTCCGGCACCCGTGAAGCAGTTGAACATGCCTTGCTGCCTTACCTGCATCACTTGCCGTCGGCGTGCGAGTTCGGCAATTCGGAGGCGATCAAACGCGCCACGGCGGAAGGCATGGGCATCAGTTGCCTGTCGCGCGCCGTCGTGAAGGATCTGTTGGAGTCGGGCCGGCTGATTGAACTGGCAACGCCGTTGCCGACGTTGCGCCGGCATTTTTATCTGGTGCGCAATAAGCATCGCGTGCTATCGCTGCGGCTGGCATCTCTGCTGGATTTTTTCCGCAGCTGGGCGCTGCAGCACGAGCAGGGGTGATGCATATTATTTGAGTGCTATTTACGCGAGGATGCCGGGAAGCGCACCTTCACGATCAGCCCCTGATTTGATCCCGGATTGTTCGCGCTGTCGGAGAGAATGATCTCACCGCGATGGGCCGACGCAATGTCACGCACGATGGACATGCCCAGGCCGGCGCCATGGGGATTGGCAAGTTGCGCCGACGGTGCGCGATAGAAGGGCGCAAACACGCGCTCGCGATCGGCAGCCGGAATGCCGGGGCCGTTGTCTTCCACTTCCAGTACGGCATACAGGTCATCGCCAATGCGCTGTTCGACGACGCGCATGCCGATCTTGCCGTGCGCAGGCGTATAGCGGATCGCATTGTCGAGCAGGTTGACGACCAGTTCGTGCAGCAGCAGCGGGCTGCCATCGATCAGTACATCGTGATCAGTATCGAAAGACAGATCGATATGTTTGGCTACCGCGTGTTGGGCCAGTTCCAGCGCCACCTGCCGCGCTGCGCCTGTCAACGAGACCGGTGCGATGCCGCCTTCCGCCGCGCCATGTTCAGCACGCGCCAGCGTGAGCAGACGATTGGCCAGATGCACGGTGGAGTCGGTGGTGCCGGCAATGCTTTCGACCAGCTCACGCAGTTCATGCAAGGCACGTGGATCATTGGGCGCCCGGTCGAACTCGCGCAGTGCCAGTTCCGCTTGCGTCTTCAACACGGTGAGCGGCGTACGCAGCTGATGCGATGCATCGGCGATGAAACGGCGCTGCCCGGTGATCAGGGTTTGCAGGCGTTCCATGTAACCGTTCATGGCCAGCACCAGCGGGCGCATTTCCTTGTGCACGCGGTCGGGATCGAAGTCGGACAAATCCGTCGGCGCGCGCGATTCGACATCACTGCGCAATTGCATCAGCGGCCGCAGCACAAAACGCACGGCAAACCATACCAGCAGCGCGGCAACCACTACCAGCACGCCCTGACGCCACATGGTGTCGAACAGGATCTTGCGCGTCATGCCACGGCGCGCATCCATGGTCTCACCAACCTGGATCAATGCGATGCCGCGCATGCTGTCGTCGTAGACCGGTTGATAGAGCGCTGCAATGCGCACCGGCTGATTGTGATAATCCGCCTGATAAAAACGCACCAGCGCCGGATAAGCTTCCGAGCGTTTCACATCGGCGGGCAGTGGCGGCAGATCGTCGTAGCCGGAAACGAATTCGCCTTTCACGCCGGTGACCTTGTAATAGATGCGACCGAGCGTGTCGGTCTCGAAACTGTCGAGCGCCACATAGGGCACGTCGGCCACGACGTGGCCGTTGACGATAGAGACGCGTTCGGCCAGCGCGCGCGTCGACGCCAGCAACGAACGGTCGTAGGCAATGTCGGCGACTTCCAGCGCGTTGTAGTAAACCGACACGGCGTCGACCGCCACCAGAATCAGCAGCGGCACCAGCAGCCAGCGCATCAGCTGGCTGCGCAGACTGCCGAGTCTGGTCATGGCAAAATGCCGTATCATCCGGCGGCCTGCAGCAGATAACCGAGGCCGCGCAGGGTGGTGATGGAGACGCGGCCTTCGTCGATGGCGTCGAGTTTTTTGCGCAGTCTGTGGATGTAGATTTCGATGGCGTCGACATTGGCGTTGTCGTCCAGCGAGAACACTTCCTGAAACAATTTCTCTTTTGCCACGGTGCGGCCGGCGCGCGTGATCAGTGCTTCGAGCACGGCATGCTCGCGCGGCGTCAGCGCCAGCATGGCGCCGCCATAGGTGAACATGCGCGATACCGTATCGAAACTGAGCGCACCGCAATTGACGGTAACGGTTTCATTGCCCTGTGCGCGTCGCAGCAGCGCTTTGACGCGCGCTTCCAATTCCACCAGTTCGAAGGGTTTGGCGAGATAGTCGTCGGCGCCGAGATTGAGTCCGTTGACGCGATCATTGAGTCCGCCGCGTGCCGTCAGGATCAGCACCGGCGTGCGGCTGCCGCGTGCACGCAAGCGTTTGAGTACTTCCAGCCCATCCATCTTGGGCAGCGTCAAATCCAGAATGACCAGCGCATATTCCTGGGTCAGCAGCAGGCTGTCGGCATCGGCGCCGTTGGCCGCGCATTCGACGGTGAGATGCGCATCCTGCAAAGCCTTCGACAGCCAGCGGGAGAGTTCGACGTGATCTTCAACCAATAGGATGCGCATGATGACAATGAAAAAAGATGGTGCAACGCAATGAGACAACAAACGAATACAAGGACGGAAGCCATGAATCAATCGTCACAGCGCAGCACGGTGAAAACACGGATAGCTGCGGATGCTAACAGAAGCCGGGCCTTTGCAATAGCGGGTTTGCGTCGGATCGACATACTCGTCGGATTCTTTCACAGCACTGAAAGCCGAATGAAAGTTTGGGCAGGTAGCATGCGCCCACATCATCAAATCAATAAAAATAAAAATCCTATATTGGAGACACAGCATGATCCCGATACGCGCTTTCACGTATTCGTTGCGCCACGTTTTCGCCACTTTGCATCGCGCCTGACTGCCGTGATGACTTCGACCATCCGGCATTGGCTCCTGCGGAGCTTGCTGCTTGCCTGCGCGCTTTTGTTATGCGCCATCTCCGCGCAGGCGACGGAGTGCATTGTCCCGGCCAAGCCGGGCGGCGGGATGGATGGCGCGTGCAAGATGATGCGCAAGGTGCTGTCTGCAAAAGACGGCGCACCGGAGATCAAGATCAGCTATCTGCCTGGTGGTATCGGTGCCGTGGCGTGGAGCTCGGTCGTGTCGCAGCGGCGCGGCGGGCCGGACACGCTGGTGACGTTCTCCGGCGGATCACTATTGAATCTGGCGCAAGGCAAATACGGCAAGGCCGCTGTATCCGACGTGCGCTGGCTGGCAGGTGTCGGCACTGACTACGGCATGATCGCCGTGCGCAGCGACGCGCCCTATAAGAATTTACGCGAGCTGGTCGACGCCATGGGAAATGATCCCGGCAAGATCACCATCGGCGTCAGCGGCACGGTGGGCAGCCAGGATTGGCTCAAGGTAGCGATGATCGCCCGTCGCGCCGACATCGACCCCAAGAATTTTCGTTTCGTTGCACTGGAAGGCGGTGGAGATTCATTCACCGCTTTGCAGGCGAATCACGTGCAAGTGATTTCCGGTGACGCATCCGAGGCTGCAGCTTATATCAAGGAAGGCAAGTTCCGCATCCTCGCGGTGCTGTCGGAAGACCGCCTGCCCGGCGCGCTGTCCGGCGTTGCCACCGCACGCGAGCAGGGTTTCGACGTGGTGTGGCCGATCATTCGCGGCTTCTACATGAGTTCACACGCATCAGACACCGACTACCAGCGTTGGGTCGGCATCTTCGACCGTGCCATGGCGACGGAGGAATTCAAACGGCAACGCGCTGCCAGCGGACTCTATCCCTTTTCGATGACGGGGCCGCAACTGACTGAATACGTTCGCAAGGTCGTCGAACAATATCGCAAGCAATCGCAGGAACTGGGGCTGGTCAGATAAGCGCGTTGACCGGGCTCTCCCTGCCCACCATAAAATCTAAAGGAGATTTCGCATGTCCGTTCGTGTATTCGTGAAGCGTCGTATCACTGTCGCCCTGGCCCTGGCTCTGCCGCTGGCAGGTTTGTCCTCGGCCGCTTTGGCGCAGGTGCCGGCTGGTTATCCCGCCGACTACGCCAAGGTGGTCGACGCGGCGAAGAAAGAAGGCAAGGTGGTGGTCTACAGCACCACGGACTCGAAGGCGGCGGAAGCGCTCATCAAGGATTTCAGCGCGCTGTATCCAACGGTGAAGGTGGAGTACAACGACATGAACTCCACCGAAGTCTATAACCGCTTCATTTCCGAAGCGGCTGCCGGCGGTGCGACTGCCGACGTGATGTGGTCGTCCTCGATGGACCTGCAGGTCAAGCTGGCATCGGAAGGTTATGGCCTGGCCTACAAGTCACCGGAAGCCGCCGCCATCCCGGCATGGGCGAACTGGAAAGATACCGCCTACGGCACCACCTACGAACCCGCCGCCATCGTCTACAACAAGCGTCTGGTGCCGGAAGCCGAAGTGCCGACCACGCATGCGGAATTCACCAAGCTGCTGACCACCAAGCTCGACAAGTACAAGAACAAGGTCACCACCTACGACATTGAAAAGTCCGGCGTCGGTTTCAGCCTGATCACTCACGACATGAAACTCAATCCGCAATTCTGGGATTTCGCCAAAGCGCTGGGCGGTGTCGCGGTGCGCGTGCAGTCGTCGACCGGTACCATGCTGGAACGCATTTCTTCCGGCGAAAACCTGATCGGCTACAACATCCTCGGTCCTTATGCGCTGACCCGCGCCAAGAAAGATCCATCGATCGGGATTGCTTTCACGAAGGATTACAACCTGGTGTTGTCGCGCGTGATCTTCGTCAACAAGTCAGCCAAGAATATCAATGCCGGCAAGCTCTGGATGGACTACATCCTGTCCAAGCGCGGCCAGACCATCATCGCCAACGACGCGCAATTGTTCGCCATCCGTGCTGACGTGACCGGCGCAACAACGTCGGCAGATCTGAACAAACAACTGGGATCGGCCTTGAAGCCAATGCCGGTCAACACCGAATTGCTGGAGTACCTGGATCAGACCAAGCGTCTGGCTTTCCTGAAGCAATGGAAGGACGCCGCCGGCAAGAAATAAGCCGCCGGGCGCGATTTACAAGATCCGCAAGATCCGTAACAAGCAGCCCGGCTAACCGGTCGGGTTGCAGTTTTCAAGACATCACCGCTCATCACTCTTCGTTTGGGAAGCCGCTTTTGCGCCCTCCCTGGCCGAAGGCTTGTCCGGATTTTCGGATACGCAGGGGAGAGGCCGTGTCTATTTCTTAGGTAGCAAGACTTATGCAAATACTTTCAACCACCGATCGCATCGAGCCCGCAGCCAAGCGTTTCCGCATACGCCTGAACTGGCCGCGCGGGGTCGTAGTCGCGCTGGCGTCATTGGCGATCTTCGTGCCGCTGCTGCTGATTTTCTATCAGAGCTTCTTGTCGGCGCCGTTCTTCGCGCCGGTGAAGACGCTGACCCTGGATTCCTATCGCTTCATTTTTGATGACTCGGATTTTCGCCAGGCCTTCGTCAACGGTTTCTATCTTGCTTCCGGCCTGGCGCTGATTGCGGTGCCACTGGGCGGTATGCTGGCGTTCCTGATGGTGCGCACCGACCTGCCGGGACGCGGCTGGATTGCGCCCATGCTGCTGGTGCCGATCTTTGTGTCGCCGATGGTGATCGCATTCGGCTACGTGGTGTCCATGGGGCCGGTCGGTTTTTATACGGTGTGGATGCGTAACCTGCTGTCTGTTTTCGGCTTCGAAGGCGATCCCTGGAATGTGTATTCCTTCCCGGCCATCGTCGTCATCGCCGGTCTGACTCACGTGCCGCACGTCTATCTGTACGCTTCGGCAGCATTGAAGAGTCTCGGTTCGGACGTCGAGGAAGCCGCACGCGTTGCCGGCGCGTCGCCGCTGCAGGTGGCACTCAATGTGTCGCTGCCGATGATCATGCCGGCGCTGGCGTATTCGGGCGTGCTGGTGTTTTTTCTCGGGTTCGAAGTCTTTGGTTTGGTACTGGTGCTCGGCGATCCGGAAGGCCATCTGGTATTGGCGACCTATCTCTACAAACTCACCAACAAGCTTGGCACGCCTTCGTATCATCTGATGGCAGCCGTCGCCGTGTGTCTGGTCGCCGTGACCATGCCGTTGGTCATGCTGCAACGCTGGTTGCTGAAGTCGGCAAACAAATATGTCTCGATCAAGGGCAAGGGCGCACGCCAGAAAGCGCTGCCCTTGGGCAAGTGGCGCTGGATTGCCTTCGCATTGATCGCCGGGTGGTTGCTGTTCACCGTGATCGTGCCGCTGTCGGGCATTGCCCTGCGCACCTTCGTGTCTCACTGGGGCGACGGCGTGACACTGCTCGATGTACTGACGCTGCAAAACTTCCGTGATGTCTGGAGTCAGCCTTCGCTGGTGCGCGGCATCATCAACACCGTATTGATCGGCGTGATCGGCGGTGCCGTGGCGGTGGCTTGCTATAGCGCGATTGCGCTGGCGATGCATCGCAAGAACGACGGTATCACCCGCTTCCTCGATTACAGCGTGCTGGTGCCGCGTGCGGTGCCGGGGCTGCTGGCCGGTCTGTCTTTCCTGTGGGTTTTCCTGTTCGTGCCTTCGCTGCTGGACAGCTTCCTCAAAGGCTTCGACAACGATGTGGCGCGCTGGCTGGTCGAGAATTTCATTCCTCAGTTACGCGAGTTGCGCTCCACTATTTTCTCCGTCTGGCTGGCGTATTCCGTGGTGTGGATGGCTTACGGTCTGCGCCTGATCACCACCGCCTTGCTGCAAGTCGGCCCAGAACTGGAAGAAGCGGCGCGCGCCGTCGGTGCGCAGCGTGGCCAGGTCACGCGCGACGTCACGCTGCCGCTGGTCAAGTACGGCTTGCTCGGCGCATGGCTGATGGTGTTTCTGATCTTCGAGCGCGAGTACTCCACCGGCGTGTACCTGCTGTCGCCGGGCACCGAAGTCATCGGCTCGATGATCGTCTCGATGTGGGCGGCCGGTGCGGTGGAACTGGTGGCGGCGCTGTCGTTCATCAACATCACACTCGTCGCGATCGGTCTCGGCATCGCGTTGCGCTTCGGTATCAAATTGCACGATTAACTTACTCAATACACGAGGTTGCGGTGTGATCGTCGCAGCCTGCAATCAAAGGAATCATCATGTCAGAACTTACCGTCAACGACCTGCACCTGGACTACGGCAGCGGCGCCAGCGCCAATCCGATTCTCAAGGGTGTCTCCATGCAATTGCAGCGCGGCGAAGTGGTCGCGTTGCTCGGCCCTTCCGGCAGCGGCAAGACCACGCTGCTGCGCGCCGTAGCAGGATTGGAATCGCCCAAGGCAGGCACCATCGATATCGCCGAGCGTCGTGTCTTCGACGGTTCACGCAAGTTGGAAATACCAGCAGAAGAACGCAATCTCGGTCTGGTGTTTCAGTCGTATGCCTTGTGGCCGCACAAGACTGTGTTCGACAACGTCGCCTACGGCCTCAAACTGCGCAAGATGGGCAGCAGCGAAATCGCTGAACGCGTGAAGACCGTGTTGTCGCAACTCGGCCTCGGTCATCTGGGCGAACGTTTTCCGCATCAACTCTCCGGCGGTCAGCAGCAGCGCGTCGCCATCGCGCGTGCGCTGGTCTATAACCCGCAAGTCATTCTGCTCGACGAACCGCTGTCCAATCTCGACGCCAAGCTGCGTGAAGAAGCGCGTGCCTTCCTGCGCGAACTGATCGTGCGCCTCGGCCTGTCGGCGCTGATGGTCACGCATGACCAGGGCGAGGCGATGGCGATTTCGGATCGCATCCTGTTGCTTAACAACGGCAAGATTGAACAGCAAGGCACGCCGCAAAGCATGTACCAGACGCCGGACACGCTGTTCACCGCCGAATTCATGGGCAGCAACAATCGTCTGCCCGGCAAGGTGTTGCAGCGCGACGGTCAGCGCGTCACCTTGCAGGTCGAAGGAGGCACCGTGCTGGCCACGGCGCGTGGCAGCAATACCGGCAGCGACGTCACCGGAATCATCCGTCTCGAACAAGTCCGTATCGCCGATCACCAGACCGACAACGCCATTCGTCTTCCGCTATCGACCTGCATGTACCTGGGCGATCGCTGGGAGTGCTTGTTCAAAGCCAAAAGCGCGGACAGCACAACGGTCGGCTTGCGCGCCTACGCGCCGCACAAGCTGGAGCAGGGCGAGTACTGGCTGACTCTGCCGGAGCAAGCGCTCTGGGCATTCTGATTTGATGCATGTGACGCATAGACGGGACGGCCGCCTGCCTGTGCTTCAACACATCGCATCAAAGCAACGCAAAGCAACACAACCATAAAAACGATTTTCATCAAGGAGAGAAAGAGTGCAGAAGAAATTATTGGCAGCAGCAATCTTGTCAGCCGTCAGCGGCATGGCAGCGGCGCAGAGCAATGTGACCGTCTACGGGCTGATCGATACTGGTATCGAGTACGTCAACAACGCAAGCGCCCAGGGCGGCAGCGTTACGCGTATGAGCTCGGGTGCAATGAACACGTCGCGCATCGGCTTTCGCGGAACCGAAGATCTGGGTGGCGGACTGAAGGCGATCTTCCAGTTGGAAAACGGCTTCAAGCTTGATACCGGCGCCTTCGACGGCGACGCCAACCAGCTGTTCAACCGCCAGTCCAACGTCGGTCTGGAGGGCGCCTTCGGGCGTGTGGTCGCCGGACGTTCGTTCAGCACCACGTATGACTTCATTCTGCCCTTCGATCCGATGGGTTATTCGGCGCAGTATTCGTGGGTGACGTCGGCCGGTGCTACCGGCGGCCGCAAGGATGGGATGCCGACCGGCGTGTCGAACATGATCAAGTACCAGGGTGATTTCGGCGGCTTCAAGATCGGCGCAATGTATGGTTTCGGCGAAGTTGCAGGCAGTGTCAACGACACGTCGAAGTATGGCGTTGGTCTGGCTTACGGCAACGGTCCTTTCTCGCTGGCGACCACTTATGATCGCGTCAACGGTACAGCAGCGGTTGCCGGCGGCGCGTACGACAAGACCACGACGGTACATCTGGCCACCGGCTATCAGGCGATGGAATCGCTGAAGTTCAGCCTCGGCTATCGTTACTTCAAGAAGACACTGGCGACCGGCGCGGCTGATCTGCGCAGCGATTTCTACTGGGGTGGCGCGACCTACAAGTTCACACCGGCATGGAGTCTGATCGGCACCATCTATTATCAGAACCAGAAAAACCTGGTCAAGGATGCCGACCCGATCATGTATTCGCTGCGTCTGAAATACGCCTTGTCCAAACGCACCGATCTGTACGCCAGCGGCGCCTATGCAAAGGCAAAGAACAATCAGTTGGTTGGCCTGTCGCGTGATGACGTCGGGTTTGGCAATAGCCAGACCGGTGTGACACTGGGCATGCAACACCGGTTCTGATCGTAGAAGCCGCTAAAAATGAAGCTGGCGTTGTTGCACCGGTGCGCCTAGCCAGATTCATTTTGTAGCGACTTCTACTGGTTGTGACGATGATAAAAAGCGAGGCTTCAGCCTCGCTTTTTTATGGACTACTGAAAAGTTGATTCAGTCTTGCGGCTCAATCGGTTCGAACACGCCGGCGACGCGGTTCTTCTGCACCTGATCCCAAGGGAAGACGCGGCCGTTCATCGCCACATAGACACCGTGCGTCAACACTTGCGCGACGCCGCAGGCGAAGCCAAAATTGAATTGCGCATCCGAGCCCTGAATCGCGTAAGGGATCATGGCTCCGGTCAGCACGATGGTCTTTGCCAGTTGCGCCGCGCCCAATACGCGTGCAGTGTCTTGCATCGTATCGGTGCCATGGATGATGACGATGGCGTTTTCTTCGGAGCGGTCGCATGACGCGAGTACGCGGCGCCGGTCGATGTCTTGCATATCGAGCGAATCGAGCAGGGGCAGTTCTTCCAGTGTGGCCGGGACAGTCAGGCGCGCCCGTGCAATCACGGCCGGCAGGTGGCTATTGGCGAAGCCGAGCTGGCCGGCGATTTCGTCGTAGTGTTTGTCGAAGGTACCGCCGGTGGCGATGATGCGTAAAGTCATGATGGTGACGAATCAGGAAAACGAGTCCCCGCCATCATACCCCACATCTCGCCAGCGACAGCACTCAGCGGACTCAGGCTGCCATGAGCTGCAGCGTCGAGCCGGTATTTTCAGCGGCTTGTTCCGCCACCTCAGGCGGCATCGGGATCTGGCCGTCGATCAGCAGCGCAAACAGGCGCTCGACATCGATGGCCTGGATCAGCAACTGGCCGTTGTTGGCCTTGATGACTTGTGTCACCAGCATCGATGCGCCTTGCATGGCGAACGGCGTGTGCATGATCTGACCCGGATTGAATTGCGGTACGGCGTGCAACTCGTCGACAAGCAGGCCGATGGTATGTTCGCCTTCTCTCACGATCATGACCTGGCTGCTGCCGCTGACGGCCGAGCGCGTGCCGCGCATCATCTGGCCCAGATCGAAGACCCAGATGAATTCTGTGCGCTTATCGTCTACACCGTCGCGTTGCAGACCCAGTACGCCGATCTGTTCTGCGCGTGAGCCCATGGAAGTCGGTAGTACCGCGCTGTACGGAACGGCTTCCACAACATGCGCGGCCGAGATGGCGAACAGATTGTTGTCGCTGAAGAAGGTCGCGTATTCGTTGCCGTCGGTGATGGCAGGGTCGGTATCCAGCAGGAATTGGCGGCTGTCGGTTTGCGAGCCGGTGCCTTGCACCGCGCCGAAAGATTCAAACACCACCGCGATGATGTCTTCCTGATAGCCGTCGCTGACCTTGAATTCACGATAGCCGCTCGATACGGAGCAGGCTACGATTGCATATTCGTTGTCATGCACGGTCACCTGCGACGCGCGGCCGCCGTTGGAAATGGCCAGCAACGCGGGATCGATGTCGAGGATGTCGCCGACCGCACGCTTGTCATCTGTCGTCGAGATGATGCGTGCGTTGCGGTCGATGTAAAAGGCGGTCATATTCTTTTTGCCGGTGATGCCGCTGGCCAGCATGTTGGCGAACTCCGGCGTCGAGTCGAATACGATGCCGATGCCGCCGACCACAATCGCTTCGTTGTCGAGATCGCGAATCGCTGCGTGATAAATGTACGTGTTCTTGCCATCGTACAGCGACGTTGCAGAAAACGGACTGACGTAATACTGCTGTTGCGTACGCAGCGAGAGCACTTGATTGAGGCTGTCTTCATCGACGTGAGCGCCGATCATTGCAGCAGCGTTATCCCCGGTACTGGCGACGATGCGGCCATGGCGGTCATAGACGAAGATGCGCGTGTACACAGTGTAAAGACCGTTGATGTAGGAGAGGATAGTGGTCATCTTCTCTACCGTTGCCTGATCTTGTTCCGGCTGCGCCAGCGCGGTGCGCAATTCCGGTGTCAATGCCCACCAGCGGCAATCGTCGGAGCGCTCATACAGATTTCGATCAAGCAAATCGACCAGCAGGCTGGTGGTGAATTCAGCGTCGCGCATACCCGATACCAGCACGGTCTGATAGAGATCGTGGATAGATTGCGCGAACAGCTCGTTGCTGCGGTTGCCGGTCTCGCTGATCTGATCGAGGATGGTCTTGAGCTTGAGCATTTCGCCGCGTTGGCCGGCGGTCATGACCTGACCGTTCCACACGATGCGTTGAATGGTCTTGGCGGCAGTCATGATGTCGAACAGCGGCGGGCAGAAAGACTCCGCATGCGACAGCAAGCCCTCGGCGATGTCGGACGGCAGCTTGGTCAGCGCATCGCTGATCACACCGCTGAATGCGACTTCCACCGGAATCATCACCTGGCCTTGCCAGCCGACGGGGCCTGGATAACCTTGATATCCATCGGAAGATACGGTGCGCACCAGATATTCACGACCGCAGAACAGCATCAGCGATGCGTTGCCGTCGCGGTTGACCGGCACTTCGGTGCCGACCGGAACCCACAGCTTGTCGGCACTGGCGATGACGCGGTTGTCGGCGTCCAGCAGCAGCATGTTGGAGCGCGATTCCGCGTCGCGATGTGACGAGAAGATACCGGCCATCTCTTCTTCAAAATGGAAGCACAGACACAGGATGCCAACCACCGCACCAGTTTGGGGATGCTGCATGCGGCGCGAATAAATCAGCGCGCGCTCTTTGCCCGGACGCAGGTCGCTGAAGCGGAAGGTTTCGACATAGGTATCTGAATTGAGTGTCTCGCTGATGAGCGCGTCAGCGCTGTGTTCCAGCGGTGTCGACGGATCGATTTGCACGAGTACGTTGCCCTCGGTATCGAGCAGCATGATTTCGTCATAGACGGTGTATTTATTGCGGTACTCACGCAGCCGATAGCGAATCGCGTCGGCGTTATCGGTAATGCCGGCGACGAAATTGCACAGTTCGCGATCAGTGGCGAGGAAGCCGACATCGGCTGTCCGTTCAAACAGATTGCGAACCACGATGTCGATCACGTATTGCGCTTTGGTGCCGATCTCGGTGAGCACGTTGCGGACTTTTTCCTGAACGAGGCTGACGACCAACTCGCGTTCAAGCCGGCTGAAGCCGGTGCGTGTTGCCGCCATGGTCGGCAGGATGGTCTTGGCCTCGCTGGGGCAATTCATTTTGGCCGAGGCCTCAATCACGCGCCACATGAGGTTCAGTTCCTGCAACGACTGTTCGCATTTCGTCACATCGCGCATGTACGGCAAGAAAGTCTCTGTTTGAATTGCTACGTGCTCACTCATTGTTGTCCCTTGGTTGAAGAAGTTCGTCAGAACCTATCCGCGCCGTGCTTATGTTTTATATAAATTTCTGAGCTGGTGCCGGCGCTCAATTGTCATTACGCAAATTGCGTGCCACGCATTTTATTGGCGAAACGACATTCATGTTGTCTACAAGATCGTCCGCAAAGCCGCATACAGACTGGGTTTTTAAAGTTTCCGAAAGGAAATTTCGAGGACCTTTTGCTGATCAATAAAAATCAGGCGGTTGAATTTCGCGAAAGGAGAGGCACCTAAGTCCACTCGGCGTCACAGAATAGTCATGACGCCGTCAGTCAGATTTTTTATAGTTGGATAAAATCGAGGGGATATGAAACCGATCGCTCCCGGCACCGTCATCTTTCATCGTCATCGCGGCTATGGCGTTATCGTCTCCGTCAATTTATTGACGGGGTGGATTTCTGCGCGCTTCGGCAGCGAGGTGCGTACGCTCGACTTGAATCTGTCGTCGGATGAAGTGCAGCACGCAGACGGCACGCCTATCCTGTTTCGCCGTGCGCCGCCGGATCGCATGCCGCATGCGCGGCTGATGGCGATGGTGCGCGAGTTGCATGCGGCCGGTTACCAGCGTTTGTATTTATATAGCTGGCCCAAACCATCTGGTCTGCATTGGCGTTGGCATTTGTTCGCCGGCCCGCGGCACTGGAATGAACGCCCGTGGCGCGAAGGCTGGTATGGCTCCGGAGCGGATTACAACTTCAATCCGATTTTTGGCTGGGGCGATGTACCTGGCGCAAGTGCGCAGGAGTTGGCAAGCGCGCTGGCGCAATTCGATCCGCATGGGTTGGCGCAGGCGCTGGGAAGAGATGAGGATCACACGGATTGGTTTGCGTCGGTGTGTGATGCTTTGCTGCCTGACTATGCCTTCAGTCTGGGCTGGGATCACACGGGGCAGATGCCGGAACATCTGCCCGTGATCGCCGTGCGTCGCGGTGTCGCACCCTATGCCGGACCGCCGTTGCCATGGCCGCCCGGCTGGGCGCATTTATGGAAAGTGTCGCACGCGCCTCATTTGGCGTATGCGCCGCCGAGGCCTGTTCGCATCAAGCCAACGCCTCAGGATTGAGGACATTCTTCGGCGTGCCGTTGGCGAAGTCGACGATGTTCTGAAACGCCGCGCGGAAGTACAACTCGTAGCCGTCTTTTTCAACGTAGCCGAGATGCGGCGTCGCCACCACGTTATCCATGCGCAGCAGCGGTGAATTCTGCGGCAGCGGTTCGGTTTCGAAAACATCGAGCCCGGCGAAACCGGGACGGCCTTGTTGCAGCGCTGCTTCCAGCGCGCCTTCAGCCACCAGCTCGGCGCGGCTGGTGTTGATGAAGGTTGCCGTCGGCTTCATCTGCGCCAGGTCTGCTGCGGTGACGATGCCGCGCGTGGCGTCGTTGAGGCGCAGATGTACTGAGACGAAATCAGCGGTCGCGAAAAATTCTTCCTTGCTCGCTGCGGCGGTATAGCCGTCTTGCTGTGCCTGCGTGCGGCTGGCGTCGCGTCCCCACACCACCACTTTCATGCCGAAGGCTTTGCCATAGCCGGCCACCATGCGGCCGATTTTTCCGTAGCCCCAGATGCCGAGCGTGCGACCCTTGAGGGCGACGCCGAGAGGATTGTGTTCCGGTACGGCGGAGATTTGCTGCCAGATGCCGGCTTTGAGGTTGGCGGCGTATTGCGGCACGCGGCGCGCAGCGGCCATGATCAGCGCCCAGGTCAGTTCCGCCGGTGCGGTCGGATCGCCGACGCCCTCGACGATGGCGATGCGTTGCGCGGTAGCGGTGGCAACATCGACGTGTCCGCTGACTTTGCCGGTTTGTGAAATCAGTTTCAGCGCAGGCAGCTTTTCCAGCACCGCCTTGTTGAAGACCGTGCGTTCGCGAATCAGCACAACAGCATCGAATGGCGTCAGGCGAGCGACCAGTTGTCCGGCACCGCGCACGCTGTTGGTAAACACTTTGACGTCATGTCCGTCCAGCATCTTGAAGCAGTCGAGCTGGCGGACGCTGTCCTGGTAGTCGTCGAGAATGGCGATCTTCATATTGTCTCCGGAGGGCGGTCGCTGTTGAGGAAAGTCACATCATAAATCGCCCGCCGGATTTTTGCCGCGGCCTTTCAATGAAAGCGGATCAGGCCGGGATGTCAATCACCAGCTTGCCGCGTACGCCGCCGGCATCGATCACGTCATAAGCGGCATCAGCCTGGTCGAAGCTGAAGCGGCGAGCGTCGACCTGCACGATGACCTTGCCTGCTTCGACCAGTTTGGCGGCTTCTTCCATGATTTCGCCGTGGTGTGCGCGGCCCTTGCCGGTCAGCAGCGGCATCAGTGTAAAGACGCCTGAGTAAGTCGCGGCGCGGAACGACAAAGGCGCCAATGCATGGGTGCCCCAGCCGAGACAGCTGACGACGTGACCGTGGTAACGGCGCGCAGCAATGAAGGAGGCATCCAGCGTGGCGCCGCCGACGGTGTCGTAGACGATGTCAAAACCTTCACCGTCGGTATATTGCTGCACGTACTCATCGACCGTCGCGGAGCGATAGTCGATGAAGGTGGCGCCGTAGCCGGTGATGATGTCGCGTTGCTCGGCCGAGCCGGTGGCATAGACGTCGGCGCCAAAGGCAATGGCGATCTGCACGGCGATATGGCCGACGCCGCCGGCGCCGCCATGCACCAACACCTTGTGACCGGCGCGGACGTGCGCGCGGTCGACCAGACCTTCCCAGGCGGTGATAAAGATCAGTGGCAGAGCGGCGGCGTCGCGCATGGCTATGTTGGATGGCTTGTGCGCCAGCAGGTCGGCATCGACGGCGGCAAATTGCGCCAGCGAACCTTGCACGCTGCCAACGCCGCCGGTCATGCCGTAGACCTCGTCGCCGATGTTGAAACCGGAGACGCCAGCGCCGATGGCTTCGACCACGCCGGCCATGTCGATGCCGAGGACTGCCGGCAGTTGCGCCTGGGCGTGGCCGGCCTTGCCGGCGCGAATCTTGGCGTCGAGCGGATTCAGGCCGCTGGCGCGGATACGCACCAATACCTGGTCAGGGCCGGCGACAGGACGAGTCACTTCGGTGATCTGCAGCGCAGTGGCGTGGGCATTGAGCAGGACGGCTTGCATGGTAGTGGTGTTCACGATGTTTCCTTTCAAGAGGGATGGTTGGGCGCCGAGGTGCAGGTCTTCAGCGATGGAGCCAGTCTAGAGAGAGATAGCCCGCAGAAAAACGGGGCAGACGGCAATACAGAATGATGAAAACGTGGATAATCGATTGCGTCCCGGAACGGCACGCAATGCGGATAAAACTGCCGGTTAAAAAAGAGAAAACCGAAGAAAAAACGAAGAGAGAAACGCATGGACCGACTGGATGCCCTGAAAGTGTTTTGCAGCGTGGTGGAAGCGGGCGGTTTCAGCCGGGCCGCGGACAGGCTCGGCATCTCCACGTCGTCGGTAACGAACCAGGTCTCCGCACTGGAGACGCACTTTCGCATCAAGCTGCTCAACCGCACCACGCGCAGCATGTCGCTGACTGCGGAAGGGCGTCAATGCTATGAGCAGGCGCTGAAATTACTTGGCGACATGAGTGAGCTGGAAGAAGGACTCATGCAGTCCAACGCGACGCCGTCCGGCACCTTGCGTGTCGATATGCCGAGCGTCATCAGTCGCCAGTACATTGCTCCGGCGTTGCCCAAGTTTCTTGCGCAGTATCCCGATATCGCGCTGAAGATTACCGTCGGCGACCGCATGATCGACATGGTGGACGAGGGCGTCGACGTGGTGATCCGCATCGGCGATCTGTCCAGCTCCAATCTGATTGCGAAGACCATTTTCAAGACCAGTTTCATGACGTGCGCATCGCCGGCTTTTCTCGAGCGTCATGGTGCGCCGAAGACGCCGCAGGAGCTGGCTGATTTCGCCTGTCTCGGCTTTCTCAATCCCAAGTCGCGCATGGTGCGGCCGTGGCAATTTGTCAAAGGCAAAGATACTTACACGCATATCCCGCAAGGGGCGCTGGCGATGGATCATGTGGAGTCGCTGATCGAATCCGGCAAGGCGGGGTACGGACTTGTCCAACAGATGTCGGTATCGCTGATTCCGCCGGTGCGCGACGGCGAACTGATACCGGTGTTGCAGGACTGGCTGGCGCCCGGGCCGGATGTGTCGGTGCTGTTTCAACAGAAGCATCACCGGGCGGCGAAAATCAAGGCTTTCGTTGATTTCGTCGCCGGTGTCTTCGCTGGTGTCTTTTAGGCATCATTCTCTTCATTCGGCATCATTTTTCTCTTTGCTGCTGCACAGCAATGTCGGTCAGACACTGACAACAAATCGGCTGTTTGTCCTGTGGCACTTTGATGCACCGGCGGTGTCCATTCAGTAAGGTTTCGGCAGATGAAATCGGCACTGAATCCGGGCGTCATCCCTTTTGCTGCACTGCTTCGTAATGAAAAAACGCGATCGCGCTAAAAGCGTATTTCCTACTACATTAGTCGGTTACTTTTCACTACAATTAAGCGGGGCGCGGGTGTACAATCGCCGCCTGATTTTCATAAAAGCAGTGGCTGCGGAACAAGGTGGAGCAACACCTTGCAGCGCATTTATGAACGGTTTCAGTAAAGACCATGGCTCCCCCGGCCCGCTCGCCTACTCCGCGAGCAGCCACGCAGTCATGACCTGACTGCATTCGACAAGACCGCCGTACCACCGGCTGATGGCGTCACCCGCCTCGCCGGCTGCATGCAACGACGATCCTGCCGTGCCAACGAATTCGATTTAACTTTAGGCATTGGAGGTAGTGTTTATGAATCAACCTGTCATGGAAGGCGTCGCAGCAGTGAACGCCCCCGCTTTCGTCAAACACCAAAAACTGATCAACTGGGTCACTGAGATCGCCGCGCTGACCAAGCCGGAAAGCATCTACTGGTGCGACGGTTCGCAGGAAGAGTACGACCGCCTGTGCGCTGAAATGGTCGCCGCCGGCACCATGAAAAAGCTGAATCAGGAAAAGCGTCCTAACAGCTACCTGGCCTGCTCCGATCCGTCGGACGTGGCGCGTGTGGAGGATCGTACCTTTATCTGTTCCAAGAACAAGGAAGACGCCGGCCCAACCAACAACTGGACCGACCCCGCCGAAATGCGCACGACCCTCAACGGTCTGTTTGCCGGCAGCATGCGCGGCCGCACTTTGTATGTCGTACCGTTTTCGATGGGGCCGCTTGGTTCGCCGATCGCGCACATTGGTGTCGAGTTGTCGGATTCGCCTTACGTTGCCGTGAACATGCGCATCATGACCCGCATGGGCAAGGCCGTGTATGACGTGCTGGGCACCGATGGTGACTTCGTGCCATGCGTACACACCGTCGGCGCGCCACTGCAACCCGGTGAGAAAGATGTCGCCTGGCCTTGCAACGCCACCAAGTACATCGTCCACTATCCAGAGACCCGCGAAATCTGGTCCTATGGTTCCGGCTACGGCGGCAATGCGCTGCTGGGCAAGAAATGCTTCGCGCTGCGTATCGCCTCGACCATGGGCCGCGATCAGGGCTGGCTGGCAGAACACATGCTGATCCTCGGTGTGGAATCGCCCGAAGGTAAAAAGCACTACGTCGCGGCAGCCTTCCCATCGGCGTGCGGCAAGACCAACTTTGCGATGCTGATTCCGCCGAAGTCGTTCGACGGCTGGAAAGTCACCACCATCGGTGACGATATTGCATGGATCAAACCAGGTGAAGACGGTCGCTTGTACGCGATCAATCCGGAAGCAGGTTATTTCGGCGTTGCCCCGGGCACCAACGAAAAAACCAATTTCAACTGCATGGCATCGCTGCGCGCCAACACCATCTTCACCAATGTCGCGCTGACCGACGACGGCGATGTCTGGTGGGAAGGCATGACTTCGGTCCCGCCCGCGCATCTGCTTGACTGGCAAGGCAAGGACTGGACACCGGAAATCGCTAAGGAAACCGGCCGCAAGGCTGCCCATCCGAACGCGCGCTTCACCGTCGCCGCGACACAAAATCCTGTGATCGACGCTGCATGGGATGACCCGGCAGGCGTGCCGATTTCGGCCTTCATCTTCGGCGGCCGCCGTTCGACGACCGTACCGCTGGTGACCGAGGCACGCAATTGGGTGGAAGGCGTCTACATGGCCGCGACCATGGGCTCCGAAACCACCGCCGCCGCCGTTGGTCAACAAGGCGTGGTGCGTCGCGATCCGTTTGCGATGCTGCCGTTCGCCGGTTACAACATGAGCGATTACTTCCAGCACTGGCTGAACCTGGGTCGCAAGATCGCCGCCTCGCCGGCTGAACTGCCGAAGATCTACTGCGTCAACTGGTTCCGTACCGATGCAGACGGCAAGTTCGTCTGGCCTGGCTTCGGCGACAACATGCGCGTGCTGAAGTGGATGCTGGAACGCATCGAAGATCCGCAGGGTGTGCGCGTTGGCGGTACACCGCATATCTTCGGCGTATCGCCACGTTACGAAGATCTGCAATGGGACGGCATCGACTTCACGCCGGAACAGTTCGCCATGATCACCTCGATCGACAAGGCGGCCTGGGCCAAGGAAGTTGAGTTGCACACCGAGTTGTTCGACAAGCTGAAGCACAACTTGCCGAAGGAACTGGTTGAAGTGAAAGTGGCGCTGGAGAAGAAGCTGGCAGCCTGATGGGCTTCAGTGATCTGACCGCTGCACACTGTTAAGGAAAACGGCTGCCGACGATGTCGGTGGCCGTTTTTTTATGCCGGCAAGATAGTCTGCAGCACGCTGCGCATGTGATCCGGCACCTTCACCGGGCGACGCGTTGCTGCGTCCACATAGACGTGAATGAAATGGCCTTGTGCTGCCGCCGTTGCGTCGTTCTCGCGAAAAATCCCCACCTCATAGCGCACGCTGGAGTTGCCGATACTGGCAACGCGTACGCCCACATGCACCGTATCCGGAAAGCTGACCGGCGCAAAATAATTGCAATGCGTTTCAATGACCAGGCCGATGACCTCGCCGTTGGGGATATCCAGCGCTTGTTTTTCCATGAGGAAATGATTCACTGCGGTATCGAACCAGCTGTAGTAGACGACATTGTTGACGTGGCCGTAGACGTCGTTGTCCATCCAGCGCGTCTGGAGCGGGTGGAAGTGGGGATAATCGGCGCGGCTGGTTGCGGTCGGTTTGTTCATCATCTTGTCGTTAGCCCTGTCTTTGCCCTCGGTATCGGACTCGTCACACGCGTGTTGCCGTGCTGAAGTAATATTGCGGCGGGAACGAAGCTCGTTTCCCGATTTCTACTGAACGGCAAGTCAGCAGTGTAAGCGATCGCCTTTGGCGGCGCAGCAGGGAGGGCAGAGCTGGTTGTTTCTGACGGCTTCGTGCCCATATGCGTCTTATCCCTTGTTACACGCAGAATGCCGCTTCATACGAATGTCGATAGTCAAATGCAATCGAAAGTATTAAACAAATAAATTTGATTAATATATAGAGGCGCTTTACTATCTCTTCACTCTCTTTCAACCCCTAAGTAAAGGAAATGCAATGTCCCTGATCAATACGACAATCAAGCCATTCAAAGCAACTGCTTACCACGACGGTAAATTCGTCGACATCACCGAAGCAAGCCTGAAGGGCAAGTGGTCCGTGTTCGTGTTCTACCCAGCTGACTTTACTTTCGTCTGCCCGACAGAACTGGAAGACCTGGCCAACAACTACGCTGAATTCAAAAAAATGGGCGTTGAAATCTACGGCGTGTCGACCGACACCCATTTCGCGCACAAGGCATGGCACGACACGTCGGACGCCATCAAGAAAGTGCAATACCCACTGGTCGGCGACCCAACAACAACACTGGCTCGCAACTTCGAAGTCCTGATCGAAGAAGAAGGCCTGGCACTGCGCGGTACTTTCGTGATCAACCCAGAAGGTCAGATCAAGGTTCTGGAAATCCATGACAACGGTATCGGCCGCGACGCTTCCGAACTGCTGCGCAAGGTCAAGGCTGCACAATACGTTGCATCGCACCCAGGCGAAGTTTGCCCAGCGAAGTGGACTGAAGGCGCAGAAACTCTGAAGCCTTCCCTCGACCTGGTCGGCAAGATCTAATTTAAATCGCCGATTAAGCTACTGCGCGGCCTGATTTCAAACCGCTCGGTACGCTTACTCAACGATTTAACGTCGTAGATAAGAAGTAAAGAAGCAAACACTGAAGTACCAGTCCGGGCTCGGCGCAAGCAACGCCGCAGAGCTCACGAGGCCGAGCGGCGGAGTCCGGACAATATTGAAATCTCACATCAGAGGAAAGTGGAAATCACCATGTTGGATGCCAATCTCAAAGCCCAATTAAAAGCCTACCTGGAAAAGGTCACGCAGCCTATCGAGATCGTCGCGTCGCTGGATGATGGCGCCAAGTCTCGTGAGTTGCAGGAGCTGCTGCAGGAAATCGTCACGCTGTCCGAGCGCATTACGCTCGTAGAACGCAACGATCACGCCGTACGCAAGCCGTCCTTTTCATTGAATCGCCCCGGTACCGATATCAGCGTGCAGTTCGCCGGTATCCCGATGGGCCACGAATTTACGTCGCTGGTGCTGGCGCTGCTGCAAGTCGGCGGCCACCCAATCAAACTCGACGACAAGGTGATCGAGCAAATCCGCAATCTGGATGGCGATTACACCTTTGAAACCTATATTTCGCTGACCTGCCAGAACTGCCCGGAAGTCGTGCAGGCGCTGAACGTGATGTCGATCATTAACCCACGCATCCGTTCGGTGACCGTTGACGGCGCGCTGTTCCAGGACGAAGTCGAGAAGCGCCAGATCATGGCCGTGCCGACCGTCTACATGAACGGTGAAGTGTTCGGCCAGGGCCGTACCGGCGTGGAAGAGATCCTCGCCAAGCTCGACACCGGCGCCGCAGCGCGCAAGGGTGAAGAGCTGAGCGCCAAGGAAGCCTACGACGTGCTGATCGTCGGCGGTGGCCCGGCAGGTGCCGCAGCTGCGATTTATGCAGCACGCAAAGGCATCCGCACCGGTGTGGTTGCAGAACGTTTCGGCGGCCAGGTGCTGGACACGCTGGCGATTGAAAACTTCGTCTCCGTCAAGGAAACCGAAGGCCCCCAATTCGCCACCGCGCTGGAACAGCACGTCCGTAGCTACGACGTCGATATCATGAACACGCAACGCGCCGAAGCACTGGTGCCGGGTAACGGTCTGATCGAAGTCAAGCTGGCCAACGGCGGCGTCCTCAAGGGCAAGACCGTGATCCTCTCGACCGGTGCACGCTGGCGCGAAGTCAACGTGCCGGGCGAGCGCGAATACCGCAATCACGGTGTCGCTTACTGTCCGCACTGCGACGGTCCGTTGTTCAAGGGCAAGCGCGTGTCTGTCATCGGCGGCGGCAACTCCGGCGTGGAAGCGGCAATCGACCTGGCCGGCATCGTCAGCCACGTTACGCTGCTGGAATTCGCCGCGGAACTGAAAGCCGATGCCGTGCTGGTGCGCAAGCTGAAGAGCCTGCCTAACGTCACCATCGTGACCTCGGCGCAAACCACCGAGATCACCGGCGACGGCAAGAAGGTCAACGGTATCAGCTACAAGGAACGCGTCAGCGGTGAAGTGAAGCATGTCGAACTGGAAGGTGTTTTCGTCCAGATCGGTCTGGTGCCGAACACCGAATGGCTCAAGGGTACGGTTGCTCTGTCCAAGCACGGCGAAATTGAAATCGACGCCAAGGGCCAGACTTCGATTCCTGGCGTGTTCGCAGCAGGCGACGTGACAACGGTGCCGTACAAGCAGATCGTGATCGCTGTTGGTGAAGGCTCCAAAGCAGCGCTGAGCGCTTTCGATCACCTGATCCGCACTTCGGCTCCCGAAGAAGCACCGGTTGCAGCAAAAGAAGCTGTCGCAGCCTGATGCAGCCTGACAGAGAATGAAGTATTCGTTTCAGCAGTAAGCCAAACGTAAAAAAGCCACCGTGAGGTGGCTTTTTTATTGCGCTGCCGATACTGCGATGAGATCAGATGAAACATCTCACCGCAGCATCGTGCACGGATATTACTTGAACAGCAGGCGCATCGAATCCCAGGCGCGGCCAAAGATGCCGGCAGGGCCAACGGACTCCAATGCCACCAGCGGCAATTCGGTGACCACCTTGTCGTCGATCATGATCTTCAGGGTGCCGACCTTGGCGTTTTCCGAAATCGGCGCGATCAGTGGATCGTTACGCTCAACTCGCGGCTTGATCTTGTCGGCCGTGCCCTTCGGTACCGTTACGTAGACATCGCGCATGAAACCGATCTTGATCTTGCCTTGCGAACCCTTCCAGACGTCAGGCGTATCGACTGCCTGGCCTTTGCTGTAAAGCTTCACAGCGTCGAAGTTCTGGAAGCCCCAGTTCAGCAGCTTCTGGCTTTCTTGTGTGCGAACCTGATCGGAGACGGTACCAATGACTACCGAGATCAGACGGCGCTCGCCGTTGGCGACCGGACGCTTGGCCGACGTGATCAGCGAGAAGCCGGCGCTTTCCGTGTGGCCGGTCTTCATGCCGTCAACGGTCGGATCGAGCCACAGCAGACGATTGCGGTTCGGCTGGGTGATGTTGTTGTAGGTGAACTTCTTGACCGAGTAATAGGTTTTGTAAAACTCAGGGAAGTCGTTGATCAGGTTGCGGCACAGGATCGCCAGATCACGTGCGGTCGTGTATGTGTCCGGGCTGGGCAAACCATGCGGATTGCTGAAGTGCGTGCCGGTCAGGCCCTGGCGTTGCGCTTCGCGATTCATCAGGACGACGAAGGCGTCGGTCGTGCCGGACACGGCTTCGGACAGCGCCACGGCGGCATCGTTGCCTGAGACCGAGATCAGACCGTACAGCAGGTTGTTGATCGACACCGGCTTGTTCGGCTCAATGAACATCTTGGAGCTGCTTGGGTCGACCTTCCACGCATTCACGGAAACATTGATTTCCTGATTCAGGTCGAGGCGCTTGTCACGTACTGCAGCGAAGGCCAGATAAGCGGTCATCAACTTGACCAGCGAAGCCGGTTCGACGCGCATGTCGGCTTCTTGCGAGGCCATGATCTGGTTGCTCGATGCATCCAGCAGGAGCCAGGATTTTGCAGCGACACTTGGAGGTGGAAGGGTCTGGGCACTTGCTGCCGAGAAAGTGACCGACAAGGTCAGGGCGGTTGCGGCAACAGCCGCGAGTAGTTTTTTCATCTTCAGGTGTAAAAATGTGTCCCGCCGTACTGCTCGCGGGACTGTCGTTTGAAAAGAGATGAGTGAACATCGCACCGGGATTATAAACGCCGAGCCTGACAATAAGGCTTTACGGCGTCTGTTTGCTTGCAGTGTCTTCCTGTTTCACGGCTTCGCAGTAGGAGCGTGGGACAGGAATCAGTGATGCCACATTTGGACTATCAGGTTCTTGATATGTTGCAATTTTCTGTGAAAAAAGTGATCCGAGCCCGGAATCACGATCACCGGCAGTTCTTGTGGACGCGCCCAGTCAAGCACAGCGCTGAGCGGAATCGTGTCATCCAGCTCGCCGTGAATCAAAATCGTATTGGCAGGTGCATCCGGCATCGGCCACTTGCCGGCGGCCGTGCCGACCAGCGCGAGACGCTCGGCGGGCGTGCCTTCTGCAATCAGACGCTGTTGCAGTTGCGCCTGTACGAAGGTGCCGAACGAGAAGCCGCCCAGCGCCAGAGGCAGATCGGGATATTGCGTGCGCATGTGTGCGAGCAGCAGCGCCATGTCGTCGGTTTCGCCCTGGCCGTGGTCATGCACGCCTTCGGATTTGCCGACACCGCGGAAATTCATGCGCACCGTCACATAGCCGAGCGCGAGGAAAGAGCGGGCCAGCGTTTGCGCGACCTTGTTGTCCATGGTGCCGCCGAACAGCGGATGCGGATGAGCGACCAGCGCCAGGCCGCGCGGTGCGGCGAATTGCTCGGGATCAGGCAGATCCAGCGCGCATTCGAGCTGGCCGACTGCGCCGGGAATCAGGAACGATTGTGTTTGGGCGTTCATTGGGTGTGACGTAATGTACGTATTGAGGTGTTCAGATTTTCAGGCGATCGACGATCTTGCCGCCGACGATATGGGAGTCGATGATTTCATCGATGTCTTCGTTGTCGACGAAGGTGTACCAGGTGCCTTGCGGATAGATCACGACGACCGGGCCTTCTTCGCAGCGTTCCAGGCAGCCTGCCTTGTTGATGCGAACCTTGCCTTCACCGGCCAGACCGAGTTGCTTGATGCGTTTCTTGGCATGTTCTTGTGCGGCTTGCGCGCCCTTGTCGGCGCAGCAGGTGCGCTCGCCGGGCTTGCGCTGATTCAGGCAAAAGAAGACGTGGTGTTCGTAGAACGGTTTTTCTGGAGTATCTGCGGTATCTGCCATGTTGATGCTCGGTGGGATGGGCCAAAGCATGCATGATACACCTTGAGGCCGGACCTTATTTTGGCGCGGCGGCCTTGCGATGCACCGGGTGATACAAGAACCACAACGCCAGGAAAGGCCAGAGCACCGAGAGGAATTGCGCGGCGCCGTCGAAATTCAGAAATTTCCCTTGTACCCAGGTCTGCAGCGTCGAGACAAAATAGGGATTGGCCGGCACCGCATTGGTAGCCAGCAAGCTGAAGATCAGCGCCAGTCCAGCGATGCGGCGTTGTGCAGTAGGCGGGGCGAATGACAGCCCGGCCAGCATCAGGCCTCCGATGATCATGCCGCCGGCAGCACCTGGTGTAAACCAGACGAAGGCGTTTTCCGGGGCGAAGAAGAGCGCACACGCCAGCGATTTGATAAACACGGCCGCGAGCAGATAGAACGCTGTCAACGCGTTGCGCGGCGCTTGCTTGCGCAGCAGCAGGAGCATGGTCAGTATCGCGCCGGTCAGGCCGCATGCCGTCACGATGATTTCGGCGAGCCAGTATTGCTCCGCCGTCAATTGCGCGCTATTGGTCCACCAGGTCGCCAGATCGATCGGCGTATCCAGCAAATCGGACAACAGGCTCGACAGCGGCGGCACCAGATGGCCGAGGCCAAACAGGTGATTCTGCGGATAAATCAGCGCCAGCGGCCACAGTCCGATCACCACCAATCCGCGGCTGGCTTCGCGTGAGAACCAGCGTCGGCGAAGCTCCAGCAAGCGGCTCTCGCGCAGGAAGTAACGGCCGGTCCATGCACCCAGCAGCGCGCCGAGCAAGGTGCCGCAGCTATTGGTAATGAGATCGAGATTGGAGGGAATGCGCGTCGGCAGATAGGTCTGCACTCCTTCCATGACGACCGACAAGGAGATGCCGGCCATGGTGCTGAGAATCACCGCCCAATAGGAGCGGATGCGCGGGTACAGCGCAAATACGGTGAACGCGCCGAAGGGCGCATAGCCGACGATGTTGGTCCACAGATCGAAACCTGTCCAGTAATACGGCAGGCGCGCCCACAGATAGTCCCAGGGCTGCAGACCCATGTCGCGCCAGCCGGCAAACGGATACCAGCTGGCATACACGATCAGCAGCGTATACATCAGCAGACTGACCCGGGCGAACGATGACGCAACCGGCTTGCTGGGGACGCGTGCTCCGGTTACGCCAGTAGTGGGCGTAGCAGCCGCAGCCGGCGTTACCGTAGCTGGCTGGATGGCTGACTGAGGAGATTGTGGAGGTCGGTGCGGGGCGTCCATGCTGGCGAGGGTACCCGATTTCTTCGTCGCTTGCATCTTCGACAACCGTTACAATGTTGCCTATGTATGCCGCGGATTCTCCTGATGCTCTTGATTCTCCTTCTTCCAACGCCGTGACGACCACAACAGGCATTTCAACTATTTCCGCTGAGCGCATTGCTGCATTGATCGCTGCGTCGAGCAACGACCACGCCAAGCTCGTTGCGATTGAAGTCGTTGCACAAACCGGCTCTACCAATGCCGATTTGCTCGCACGCGTGGCAACGCTGGCGACGCCGACTTTACTGGTTGCCGAATCGCAGACGGCAGGCCGTGGCCGGGCAGGCCGCGCCTGGCATACGACGGCGACCTCGGCATTGACGTTTTCGCTGGCGTGGAAATTTCAGCGTCCTGTTCAGGCATTGATCGGCTTGCCGCTGGCGATCGGCGTCGCATTGGCCGAAGCGTTGGTGGTCTTCGGCATCAAAATCGAGCTGAAATGGCCGAACGACGTGTTGCGGGATGGCGCCAAGCTGGCAGGGATTTTGATCGAAACTGCGCAAAACAAAGCGGCCGCCACCAATGCAAAGGCGTCCACCTGGGCAGTGATCGGTATAGGCGTCAATCTGGCGATGCCACAGGATTTGCAAGATCGGATTGGACGCGCCGTCGCGGACGTATCCGAGTTGCAGAGCCATGACCGCGAGCGTTTGCTGGCGTTGTTGCTGAGTGCCTTGTCTGACGCATTGGCTGAATTCGACGCGCAGGGTTTTTCCGCTTTCGCCGCACGCTGGAATCGTCTGCACGCCTACGCCGGACGTGCTGTGCGCATCCTCGACAACGACCGTGTGGTACACGAAGGCACGGCCGTCGGCGTGGATGACAAAGGGTGCTTCCTGATGGATGCCGCGAACGGACGCGTTGCCGTGGTCGCCGGTGACGTGTCTTTGCGATTGCAGGAGTAAAGGCTCAATCCAACTCCTGCCGGAGCTGGATTGTGCTTATGCCGGAACGTCGTAAGCCGCAGGCGGCAAACCAGCAATGCGCCGTTGGTGCATGTAGCGATAGGCATCTTCGATGTGGCGCGTAAACAGTCCGCTATCGAACAAGGGCGTGGTTAGGCGATTGGCGAGCAGGCGCTGCCGATACGAAGCAAGACGTTCGCGATCGCTTGCCAATGCAACTGCCAGCGTTTCATATTCATCCACTGAATTGGTGATCATTTCAGGCAGACCAACTGCATTGAGCAAACTCGCTGCAACTCTGCTCGAAAAGGTATTGCCGATGCGTGTCAGCACCGGCAGTCCAGCCCATAACGCATCGCTCGCTGTGGTGTGAGCATTGTAGTTATACGTATCGAGGAACAAATCAGCCTGACGATGGCGCGCAAGATGCGACGCCAATTCCATATGCGGTGCGAATACCAGGCGGTCGCCGGCAATGCCACGTTTTTCAGCCTCGGCGCGCAGGTTGTCGCTGACGGCAGGGCTGTCGTTGAAAAGCCATAGCACGCTGCCAGGGACCTTGTTCAGGATTGTCATCCAGATGTCGAAGACTTGCGGCGTGATCTTATAGTTGTTATTGAAGCATGCAAAGACGAAGGCATGTTCGGGAAGGTCCAGTTCACTTCGGGTGAAGTTGCGTTCCGCGATGGTGCGGGTGCGATCATTGATCTGGTATGAATTCGGAAGACGGATGATTTGTTCGGAATAGTACGCAGCTGCCGTAACAGGCGTAATGATCTTATCGCCAATGAGGTAGTCAATATACGGCGCACCCAACGTGCCGGGGTAGCCCAGGTAGCTGACCTGTACCGGCGCTGCACCATAGGAAAAAATCCCCATACGTGAATCCCGCGTGTAGCCCTTCAGATCTACCGCGATGTCGATGCCGATGTCGCGCGACAGTGCGACGACTGCGGTGTCACTCTCTTGGCGTACGTCAATGAAACGGTCCATCGCGGCCGAGACACGTTGACGCATCGGGTCTGTGATGTTCGGGCCATAAGAAAATCCAATCAATTCAAAAGCGTTTCTATCGTGCTTTTCAAATAATTCCGCCATCAGGTACGTTGTGGCGTGGTTGTGGAAATCTGCCGAGTAGTAGCCGATTTTGATTGTCTTGTTGTCGGTGGCTTGGGGCCAAAGCTTGTAGTCTCGCTTGTCAGGATGCTCCGTTGCTGTATGTATTTCAGCGCAACGCCGCTCCTGCTGTGGATCATCCGACATGGTCAGAAACAGAAACGGATCTGATACGCTATGTTCCTTTTCAGTAGATACATGTAACGCTTCGATTGCTTTTTCCAAGCCAGTCCAGTCGCACAGCAGCATCTTACTGCGCAGCCAGCTGATTTGCAGTCGAGGGAGTTTTGGATTGATTGCGCGCGCGTTCTCATAGGCGATCAACGCCTCCTGATGTCTTGCACCGTCGCGCAAGCTCAGGCCTTTGTTGTACCAGGTCTCGGCAGATTGGCTGTCGAGTTGGAGAGCCCGGTCGTATGACTTCAATGCCGCATCAAGATCGCCGAGCTGGGCCTGCACGATTCCTTTGTCGATCCAGGCTGACAGGCACTCCGGTTGAATGGCAATCGCTCGGTTCAAAGCGGCCAACGCCTCCTCCAGACGTCTGAGTTGAGTAAAGCAAACGCTGCTTTGCAGCCATGCATCCAGGTTATCAGCATCGAATCTGAGTACGTTGTCGAATGCCTTCAGTGCTTCTTCAGGTTGGTCGAGGCCTTTCAGCAGCATAGCGTAATTTGTCCAGGTCTCCGGCAACGCTGGATTGATGGACAGGGCTTTTTGGTATGCGCCAAGTGCCGCCTTGTCGCGGCCCAGTGCATGCAACGCCACGCCGCTGTTCGACCACGATTCTGCGTGATCCGGCGTGATGGCAAGGGCTTTGTCATATGCCGACAAAGCATCTTCATACCGTTCCATCGCATTGCAGGTCGCGCCGTAGTTGGACCAGGCGTCCGCATAGTATGGATTCACAGACAGCGCGCGCTCGTAACATGACAAGGCTTCCTCGAAGCGTCCCTGATTGTTAAGGGAGCGGCCATAGTTAAGCCATGCTTCTGCATGTTGAGGAGCAAGTTGCGTTGCCTTCTTGTGATGCGGGAGCGATTCTTCTTCTTTACCTGCTTCCGATAATGTCTTTGCCAGGTTGAAGTGCACGAAATTATTGCCGGAATCGATGGAAACAGCCCTCTTCAGCAATTTGATGGCTTCCTGCTTATCATTCTGTATGCCTTTGACGACGCCAAGGATATGCAGCGCGTCGAAGTTTTTTGCGTGTAGTTGCAAGACTTTCTGCAACAGTTGCTCTGCCTCGCCTAGCTTACCTTGTTCGAAGTACTGGACGGCTTGCCCCAGTAGCGCATTGATTTGAGAATTCATTTGCCAGGAATTGTTTGAAGTTATTTTCGATGCCGTGATCAGTGGAGCTCAAGCTGATTTAAAAGAAGAGTGGTAGCGTCGCACGAAGATACCGCAGACACAGCCTACGCAGTCAGCCGCGATTATAGCCGAGCATACGGGCGTCCCCAGGTAGCGGGCTTGCGATGTCGAAATGGCAAATTTCTTGTTTCGTCAATTTAAAAGCCTGATAATCGCTTTGGCGTAAAAAATACCGTCACAAATACCCGTTGCGCCTAACACTTTAATGTCACCGAGGACGAGCAAGCACATGTTGTTATTGATTGATGCCGGCAATACTCGCGTCAAATGGGGCGTCCCAGGTCGCGATCCTTGGTCTTTGGACGGTGTTCATTGGCTGCATGTCGGATCGGTAGCGCGTGATGAGGTGAGTACGTTGCCGAAAACCTGGCACGATCTGCCGGTGACGCGCGTCATTGTGTCGAATGTGGCCGGTCCCGGGATGAGAGAAGCATTGGAAGCCAGTGTCCGGACGGCATTTGGTGAGGCAATGGCAATTGAGTGGTTTGCTTCGCAAGCTGAACTGGCCGGCTTGCGCAATCTTTACAAAAATCCTGCACAGCTGGGATGCGACCGCTTCGCCACCGCCATCGGTGCGCGTGCCTTGTTTCCGGATCGCGCGCTGATCGTCGCGACCTGCGGTACGGCGACCACTGTCGACGCGGTCACCGCCGCTGGCGACTTCATCGGCGGCATGATTTTGCCGGGGTTTGGTGTCATGGCGACATCGCTGGCGCTCAATACCGCCCAGCTTCCGCAGATACACACCATCAGCGAAGTGGTCACACCGTTTGCGGACAACACGACCGATGCCATCATTGCCGGCTGTATCGCAGCGCAGACGGGCGCCATCGAGCGTGCGGTCGCCAGGCATCGCGAGCAACATGGCGATGTGCTGTGTGTGATGGCCGGCGGCGCTGGGGCTATGCTGGCGTCGTATCTGGCGATGCCTTGCGAAAAGGTCGATAATCTTGTGCTGATCGGGCTGCATGTGGCAGCAAGCGTCTGAGGCTTTCTCTTTCTTGATAATTGATCAACCGGGCTGACCGTTCTCTATGCTGAAATTGTTTTTTTGGCTGTTGCTGATTGCGAATGGCGTTTTGTTTGCGGTGAATCGCGGCTACCTGGGCGCGACGGCGTCCGAACGTCACGAGCCAAAACGGATGGCGCAGCAGCTGCAACCCGAGACGCTGACGATTTTGCCGCCCAACAGCGAGAAGCTGGTGACACCGGCGAGAGCAGCGGAGCAGGCGGCCACGGCTGAGGCTGACAAGAGTGCCAAACCTGCCAGCGATGCTCCAGCCGCGTCCGCGCCTGCACCACAGGCTGACGCCAAGACTGAGCCGAAAGCAGAGGTAAAAGCGGATCTCAAGGCAGAGGCGAAACCTGCTCCCAAAGGAGAAACCATCGCTTGCACCGAGATCGGCAATTTCAATACCGTAGAGGCCCGTAAATTTGAAGCGCAACTGACCAGCCTGCATCTGCCCGCCAAAGCGGTGCCTCGCAGTGTTCAGGAGGCGGGCAGCCATATGGTCTATATTCCTCCGCAAGACGGCAAGGACGGCGCGGATCGCAAGGCGGCGGAGTTGCGCCGTCTCGGGATTCAGGATTTCTACGTGATTCCCGAGTCGCAAACCAATCCGGCACTGCGCTGGGCAATTTCACTGGGCGTGTTCAAGACCGAGGAAGCGGCAAAAGCCTACATCGGTCAGCTCATACCGCAAGGTGTACGCAGTGCTCGCATCATGGCGCGTAATGTCACTTCGACCAGACAGGCCTACCAATGGCGCGGTATTGATGCCGCGACCAAGGCGTCGCTGGATAGCCTGAAGGCAAAATTCCCGAATCAGGAAATGCGCAGCTGTACGGGCTAAGGCTGCCTTCCTAAGATGGGCTTGGTTTGCAAGGCATAGGCCGATTTTGCATGAGTGCCGATAAAACACAACATCCGCAACAATAGCTTCGCGCTTTCCATGTAAAATCGCGGACATTCCGAATATCTCTTCCCAGCTCAGGATTTGCGCTATGACCGACTTGACCGATCTGACCGACGTTGCCCCTCAAATCAAGGCCGAAATTCTGGCGGAAGCTTTGCCGTACATCCGCAAATTCCACGGCAAGACCATCGTCGTCAAATACGGCGGCAACGCCATGACCGAAGAACGTCTGAAGCACGGTTTTGCGCGTGACGTGATTCTGTTGAAGCTGGTGGGCATGAATCCGGTCGTGGTGCACGGCGGCGGTCCGCAAATCGACAATGCGCTGAAGAAGATCGGCAAGCAAGGCACCTTCGTGCAGGGCATGCGCATCACCGACGAAGAAACCATGGAAGTGGTGGAATGGGTGCTGGGCGGCGAAGTGCAGCAAGACATCGTGATGCTGATCAACCATTACGGCGGCCAGGCAGTTGGCCTGACCGGCAAGGATGGCGGCTTGATCCGCGCACACAAGATGCGTATGCCGGACAAAGAACATCCAGGTGAATTCCTCGACATCGGTTTCGTCGGCGAGATCGAAGCAATCAACCCGGCCGTGGTCAAGGCCTTGCAGGATGATGCGTTCATCCCGATCATTTCGCCGATCGGTTTCGGTGATGATGGTCAGGCTTACAACATCAATGCCGACGTGGTCGCCGGCAAGATTGCAGAAATCCTGCACGCCGAAAAGCTGATCATGATGACCAATATTGCTGGCGTGCAAGATAAGAAGGGCAATTTGCTGACCGATCTGTCGGCGCGTGAAATCGATGAGATGTTCGAAGACGGCACGATTTCCGGTGGCATGTTGCCGAAGATTTCGTCGGCGCTGGATGCCGCCAAGTCGGGCGTCAATACGGTTCACATCATCGACGGCCGCATCGAGCACTCGCTGCTGCTGGAAGTGCTCACCGAGCAGGCATTCGGTACGATGATCCGCTCGCACTGATTACCTTCACATCAAAAAAGGCGCTTCCGGGAGACCGGCAGCGCCTTTTTTATTTTCGCGCCGTTGTTGCCTCAGTAAATGCGTTCGACCTTGTAGCCGCGCTGTCTGAGCAATGCAGGTACGCCGGTGGTGCCGACCAGATGCAGAATACCCATGGCAGCGAAGATTCCGTCCTGTTGCTGTAGCAGTGCACTGAGGCGATCCGTCAGGAGTGGATTGCGTTGATCGAGCAATACCTCTTTGGTAAAACGGCCGACAAAACTCTTGTCACTTGCCATGTCGTCCAGCAGTGCTTGTAAGCCGGTCAGGTTGCCGGTACGCCAGCATTCCGCCAAGGCCACAACTTTGGCCGCGTCATCGGGATCGTTCAATTCCTTGATGGTGTCTTCCAGCAACTGATTTTGCTGTTTTTCACTCAGTGCGCCGAACAGCGCGAGTTGCGCTGCAGCGCTCTCCAGTTCGATCACGGGTTTGTTGCGTTTCCTGACGACATCGGCGAGATAGCTGTCGACGGCAAGTTCGGAGCGATAGCCCTTGCTGCCGAACTCCTGGATGGTCAACAGGCTGGCGATCATCCATGGCCGGAAACGGGTGACGGCATCGGGAGCGATATGGTATTTGGTCAGTGCAGTCTCGACTTGTTGGCGTAGCGGTGGGGCCAACTCAGTACGATAGCTCTTGCCGTCGGGATAGAACCCATATTGCAGGACTGCCGCCTGCATGGCCGGGATTTTCTGGGGATCGATTTCCAGCGCGATGGCGGGGGCTTGTTCGAGCGCCTGCATCACCTGAGCGTCGAGCGGGTAGAAATTATCGGCGCCGACATGGATGGTGCCGAACAGATACAGCGTGTGTTGCGCATTCTGGATTTTGAACAAGGCGCCGTGCTGTCCGGTATCGGCTGCTTTCGCCACCGGCAGATAAAGGCAGAGCAGCCAGGTGAATGTCACTATAATCAGGCGTCGCACCATTGTGTTTCCCTTACTTGATCCAGTTTTTCATCGTGCCGAATACTACACCGCTCTGGCTTTTTGATCTCGACAACACGCTTCACAACGCTTCCCACGCAATTTTTCCGGCGATCAATGCCAACATGAATGTGTTCATGGAGCGCGTGTTGAAGGAGCAGGGCTTGCCGTCCGATCAGGATGCGGTCAATGCGTTGCGCCAGCGTTATTGGCGCTTGTATGGCGCGACTTTACTCGGCATGGTGCAGCATCATCAGGTGTTGCCGGATGATTTCCTGCGCGAGGCGCATCACTTCGACAATCTGTTTGACATGATCCGTGCCGAACGCGGCCTGTTAAATATGCTCAAGCGTCTTCCGGGGCGGAAGATTCTGCTGACGAATGCGCCTTTGCGCTATTCCCGCGACGTAGTGCGTCACCTTGGCTTGCACCGGCATTTTGATCAGCATATTTCCATCGAATCGATGCGTGTGCATCGGCAGCTGAAACCCAAGCCTTCACGTCAGATGTTGCGCAAACTGTTGGCGCGCGAGCGCGTCGCGGCGCATCGGTGCGTGCTGGTGGAGGATACGCCGGCTAACCTGAAGTCGGCCAAGGAGCTAGGTTTGCGCACAGCATGGGTGACGCAGTATCTGACGGGGAACCCACATATTGCGTCTGCGGGTGTACGCCGCATGTTGACCATGCATCCATCTTATGTCGATGTGAAAGTGCGTTCAGTGCGGCAACTGACCGGTCATTTGCGCCGTCTTGTCCTGCGCGCTTAATTGAGGACGTACCAGCCGACGCACCAGCCTTTAGCTTAATCGGCGCAGTCGGCGCACCAGCCTTTGATGGTCAATTCGATTTCATGGCTTTGAAAGCCTTTGCCCAAGGATTTTTGCAGAGCCGTCTGGAGTTGGGCTGCGGTCGTCTGGTGCTTGCCCGATGAGGGTAGGACGCTTTCGAGAAAGCCGGCTTCTCCGCTGCCGTCGAGGCAGAAAACCCGTGCGCAACGCGTGCATTTGAAGTGACCGTGCTGATGTTGCGGATGGCCGTGTGCGTGCTGATGGCCGCCATGGTCGTGATGCTCTGCGCCGGCGCCGGCATTGTAGCGGAAGATGCGATCATCGCTGGCGATCTTGTGCGCCAGCCCGGCTTCGGTGAGGCAATCCAGCGCACGATACAGCGTGACGCGATCCATGTCGACCAACTGATCCTGAATATCCTGATGCGACACGGCACTGCGTGCGCTGAGCAGTGCGGCCATGACGCTGACGCGCGCCTGCGTCACGCGTACGGAAGCATCGCGCAATTGCAATTCTGCCAATGCCTGAGCTTTGGCCGGTTCCTGGGCAAGAGCAGTGGGCATGGCGGTGTCGGCTGGTTTGGATTTCATGGGGCTTCTGCAGGGTTCCGGCTTTGAAGTAAAAGCCTCTGACGAATTATGCCGCAATTCACGACGGCGGGCGTCCTACGCATGTATTTCAGTCCAGGCCGGCATCTGCCGGCAGGTGTGTTTGTCAGACGGCGGCCCGATTATTTCGGCGCAACTTTCTTCGCGCGTGGATGGGCTGCATCGTAGACTTGCGCCAGGCGCTGGAAATCGAGCGAGGTATAGACTTGTGTTGCGGTGATAGAGGCATGGCCGAGCATTTCCTGGACAGCGCGCAGATCGCCGGAGCCTTGCAGGACATGCGAGGCGAAGGAGTGGCGCAGAACGTGAGGATGTACGTTGGTCGCCATGCCAAGGGCTTGGCCGTGTGCCTTGATGCGCAGTTGCATCACGCGCACCGACATGCGGGTGCCGCGTTCACTCAGAAAAAGCGCGTGCCGGTCGGTGTTGGCATGTTTCGCCAGAATGTCAGCGCGTGCTGTGAGCCAGTTTTTCAACGCTTGCATTGCGGGCTGTCCTACTGGCACGCTACGCATCTTGTTGCCCTTACCGGTAACGGTGACTTCGCAGCTATCCATATCGACCCATCCCGCCGACGTGTATCCGGCTTCGTGATGGTATTGCACGTCCAGACCGACCAGCTCGGACACACGCAGGCCGCTTGAATACAGCATTTCAAACATGGCAAGGTTGCACAGCTGGGCCGGTGCGTCAGCATCTTTGAGCGGATTGTGTTGAGACACCAACTGCACCGCGTCGTCAGCGGCCAGTGCCTTGGGCAAAGGTTTGGCTCTTTTGGGGGCCTTGATGCCGTCGACGGGATTGGATTTCAGTCCGCCCAGCTCCGACAACCAATCGTAGAAGCCACGCCACGCCGACAACTTGCGGGCAATGGAGCGCGCATTGAGGCCGCTACCGTGTAATTGCGCCGCAAACTTGCGGATTTGGAAGTGAGAGACCGCCTCGAGTACTGCACCGGATGCTTGCGCCAACGTGCTTAATTCGGCCAGATCGCGCGCATAGCTGGTGATGGTGTGCGGCGACAGCATGCGCTGGTTTTGCAGGCTGTCGAGGTAGCGTTCGATGTGACGATCAGCAGCGACTGGGGTAGGTTCTGTGCTCACACAAGTGTGTTGAGAAAAGGGATGGTTCAGTGTAGCAGGCAGGCCAGCGCGGCGCTGGCTGTTTCGCCAATGCGGGTCAGAAAATCCGTGCCCATTTCTGCCGTAAAGCGGCTCGGGTCGGGCGAGCCCAGCACCAACAAGCCAAATGCTTCGGGCGCGGCGCCGATACGCAGGGGTAACATGGAGATAGATTTGACCGACGACGGATCTTCGAGCCAGCCGGCAGCTTCGAATTCGTTGTTCGGGCCGCAGAACGGCGTCGTCAGCCCATTGGCGAAAATACGCGCATCTTCCGATACCGTCGCGGTGAACCAATTTCCATCGTATTTTTCAGCGACGTTCCAGAGGCGCAGTGTGACTTGAGGCACGTTGAAGATGGCTTGCAAATTACCAGACAAGGTCTGGGGCAGGTCGCTGTCATTACGGGCCAGCAGTAAGGAGCGTGTCCAAGATTGAAACTTGCTGGTGATCTCGTCGTTCTCTTGCGCGATGCGCATCAGGTCTGCCATGTGCAGCTCTTGAACTTTGATCTTTTCACGCAGAATTTCCATCTGGCGCTCTTGCAGCGAAATCGCGCGTCCCAGCAGCGGACTGGTGAGCCGGATTCGGCCAAGCAGCTCTGCATGCTCCTCGAAGAAGTGCGGATGGTCGAGCAAATAGTCGGCGATCGAATCGGAGTCCAGAGGAGTCATGTGCATGCTTGTTGGGTTGAGTATTTTTTTGCGGCATCGGGCTCCAGACGCAGCCGGGCTTGCATATCCGCAATATCGCGAGATTATCTACGCTATCGCTGGTGCTGACAACTTTTTAATCAGGTCGCGACGATCTGGCGCTTACCAATAAAAACGGGCTTACATGATTTCTCATGTAAGCCCGAATTGTTCAATCAAGTTCTGATTCTGACGTTTGCACGTCAGAGGTTCAGAGACTTAAATTAGAACTTGTGACGGATACCAACAGTAACTGCTGTTTGGCTAGCGTCGTTACCAGTTGTGTCACCAACCACGCCTGGGTTCTTCATGTCTTTAGCACGCAGGTTCGACACGAATGCGTACAGGTCAGTACGCTTCGACAGCCAGTAGTCTGTACCCAGGTTGTACTGAGTCAGCTTGCCCTTACCGTTCAGACCGTCGAAGCTAGCTGTTGTGTATTCCACAGCAGCCAACAGCTTCAGGGATGGAGTCAGCGAGTAAGCTGTACCCAGTTCCCACATGTCAGCCTTGTTCGACAGGCCCAGAGTTGCTGCTGTAGTGCGGTTTGCAGTTGACAGTGGGTTTGCAACTTGAGTTGCTGCAGGACCAGTTGCCAACAGACGACCAACGTTTGCGCTTGTGTTCAGATCTTGCTTGACGCGCGACCAGTTACCGTACACGCGTGCGGGGCCAAACTGGTAGCTAGCAACCAGGTTGAACACCTTAGCTGCTGTGCTGCCTGCGTTTGCAGCGTTCAGTGCAGTTGCGTTGGCGTATTGAGTCAGCGTGTTTGTCGAAGCGGAAGCTGCTGGAGCAACGCCTTGGATCAACGAAGTGTCGCTAGCTGTAGCGCCTTGCTTCGATTGATAGTAGTTGGCGCCCAGACCCAGAGGACCGTTGTCGTACTTCACGCCGAAGCCGAAGGATTGACCAGCCGAAGTCTTGCCAGCTGTTTCGCCGAAACCGTACATCAGGTTACCAGTGAAGCCACCCAGGTTATTGGTGGTGTAGCTGACCGAGTTGTTGGTACGAACACCTTGCAGACGGTTCAAGTTCGAACCGGAGTTTTGGATAACGCCACCGAAATCGTTCACAGCTGTGTAGGCGCTGATTGTGTCAGCCCAGTCAGTTTGACGACCCAGCAAGACGGAACCGAAGCCGCCGGCCAGACCAACAACCGACTTACGACGGAACAGGTTCGAACCAGTAACGGAATCGGAACCTTGCAGGCCGCCGTTGTCGTTGGTGAAGCCAGTTTCCAGTTGGAACACTGCATTCAGACCACCGCCCAGATCTTCAACGCCCTTGAAACCGATACGGGAGCCTTGGATTGTGCCGGAGTTCACTGCAAACTTGCTGCCAGTGTTGATGTTGGCAGAGGTGCTGCTTGGAGTTGCAGCCTTGCTTGTGTAAGTAACGCCGGTATCAACGATACCGTAGATAGTGACGGAGCTTTGTGCTTGTGCAGCACCTGCAAACGCGCCGAGAACGGCCAGTGCAAGCAGAGATTTTTTCATTTGACATCCTTCTATAAAAATAGTCTTGAGGATCCGTACATCTAGTCGGATGGTGAGACATTAAGGGTTCTCATTAACCATGACCTTAGATTGGTCGTTTGGCGGACGAAGTTTTGGTTGAAATTCCGAAACTCCTACACGAGTGTTGTTTTTTTCTAACGCTTTAAACCTGAATCTCTCTGTGAGGGACTTTTTTGAGGTGCACCGATGTCAGATCATTACGAAATTGTTCTGGTAGCAACTAAATGTCGATTAAAGACTTGATTTGTTGTTTTAAAGCTCCAAATTGACCTATTGAGAGATGGATTAAAAAAATATAGTGATTTATGGGAGATAATTTTTTCCTTCGAAAGTGGGCTTGGATTGATTTATGGCGAGTCGGGAAGATTTGGCAATTATTCGGGCGGCGCGGGCCGGACAGGCTGAGGCGCAGTTGGCCTTGGGGCGACGCTATCTGTTTGGCGGTAATGGTTTGCCGCAAAGTTTTGCAACGGCACTGCATTGGCTGGATCGTGCGGCGCGTCAGGGTACGCCTGATGCCTGGTCTTTGATTGGTGAGCATATTCCCTATGACGTGGTGGCCCAGGCGCCGAAGCCGCTTGATTACGTGCTTTGGTATGAGCGTGCTTTTGATGCAGGCCTGAAGACGGCCGGCTTGGCGTTTGCACGCCTAGTGCTGTCGCATAAAGCGCAGGCCGAGGCGCAAGCCATGATGGGCAAAGCAGTTAAGGTGCTGGAAGCGGAGGCTCATGCCGGTACCGCGGAAGCGCAATGGTTGCTGGCACAGCAACAAGCGGGCGAGCAGATTGCCGGTGGCGTGGCGCAGGTAGTTGCCGGCGAGAGTCCGCAACAGGCAAGCGATACAGCTGCCCAATGGGCGCAAAAAGCCGCAGACGCCGGCGTAGGCCCCGCACAATTGTCTTTGGCCGACGCCGCATGGCTTCGTCATGATCGAAAAGACTTCATTCGGCGGGCGTTGCCGCTGGGCCGTTCACTGTTGGGGCAATTCCGTGCCGATCTGCCGCAATTGAATGCACCATCGGAGGCGCTCGCACGGCACCTTGGCGAGGGTAATATCGTTTTGCTGTCTCGTTTGGCACAGGTGTTGCCGGAAATTGAAGATTTGGGTGTCGATGAAGCGCAGCAACTTCTGGAGCTGGGTGCTTATGCTGACGACAAGGCGGCGCAGTTGTCGCTGGGCTTGTTCTTCGCGCGTATGCAGGAAGATGGCAGCCGCGCGTTTCCCGGTTTCGGTTCTGCTAATTACAAGAAGGCGATACGCTGGCTTACCCAGGCTGGTGAGCGAGGTTTGGCTCCGGCATGGTTTGCCTTGTCGCGGATTTTTCTGAAGCCCGAGTTTTCTCAGCGCAACCTGGCTGATGCGCAGCACTATCTGGAGCGTGCTGCCGAAATGGGGCATGCCCTTGCGCAACTGGAATGCGGTGGCAGTGCCTGGCGCAATCGCCGCGACGATCCGGCCAATGATGTGCGCGCTGTGTATTGGCTGCAGAAGGCGGCGGTTCAGAACAACACGGACGCTCGTGATCTGCTTGATAAAATCGCCGATCGTCCTGCGCCGGCTGACTGGGCGGTCGAGGCCCGGGGTCATATGACACGCGAGTTCTTGAGCGCCTATCCTTTCCTTGCAGCGCGGCTGGAGTTGGCGATTCTGTTTGGCCTGACACGGGCGGAGGCTTTGCTGATTGATTTGAAGCAGGCCGATTGCGGTCATTGTCTGGTGGTCGATATCCGTGAGTACTACGCACGCAGCAAGCGGCGCCTCATATTAATAGAGACCGGTGACGAGCGGCAGGTGCTTAACCGCATCGGGCGTTTGTTTGAAGATGTCGATTGCAGCCTGAGCGGCCCGGAGGGAAATTATCGCCAGCGCATGTATCGGCTCAAGACCGCGTTGCCCCAAGTCGCAGATGAACGAGAAGAAGAAGGCGATTTGGCCGAGGAATCTTAAGCCCTCTAATATATAAGAGCAGGTAAACAAAAAAGAGATGGTAGCTTGCCATCTCTTTTTTGTTGGAACGTATTATTCAACAGCTGTAGTCAGTCAGACGTTGCTTCCAAGATTTCTCTTCTCAGATGTCGATCTCGCCTTCAAATACTGATACTGCGGGGCCTGTCATCATCACTGGCATGCCTGATCCGGCCCAGTTGATCACCAGTTCACCGCCATGCGTCTGTACGGCAACAGGCGCATCCAGCAGCCCGCGTCGGATGCCCGCGACCACTGCCGCGCAGGCGCCGGTGCCGCAAGCCAGGGTTTCGCCTGCGCCGCGCTCAAAAACGCGCAAATTGACGTTGTGGCGATCCACGACTTGCATGAAGCCGGCATTGACGCGCTTTGGAAAACGCTGATGATGTTCGATTACCGGGCCGTCGCGCAGAACCGGTGCTGCTTCGGTATCCGTCACAATCTGAACCGCATGCGGGTTGCCCATCGACACGACGGAAATCCATGTCGTGTTGCCATTTACCTCTAACGGCCAAAGCGTATCATCGCCCTCAGTCTTGCTTGTGAGGCCAGTGGCATCGAACGGTACTTGCTCCGGCACCAATATCGGCGCCCCCATGTCGACAGTCACACGGCCATCATCTTCCAGTGTCGGCTCAATCACGCCGGACATGGTTTCCACACGGATAGCCCGCTTGGTGGTCAACCCTTTGTCACTGACGAAGCGTGCAAAGGCACGCGCACCGTTGCCGCATTGTTCGACTTCGCCGCCATCGGCGTTGTAAATCCGATAGCGAAAATCAATCCCTGGAGATTGCGTTTTTTCTACCACCAGCATTTGATCCGCGCCGATGCCAAAACGGCGATCCGCGATGAACTTCCATTGTTCCGGTGTCAGATCAATGTTCTGGTGGATGGCGTCGACGACAACAAAATCGTTGCCCGCGCCGTGCATTTTGGTGAATTTGATTTTCATGACGCTAATTATAGATGCTGGATGCGCTTAGCCATCTTGGCCGTATACATTAGTTAGGCCTTCGGGCTGAGTTTTAAAGCGCTTATGCGCCCAAAAATATTCTGCCGGCGCTTCCAGTACGCGCTGCTCGATGAAGGCGTTCATTTTTCGCGTAGCTTCCACGATGTCCTCACCCGGGTAGTTCTCCCAGGCTGGGTAGAAGGTGGTTTTCCAGCCTTTGTAATTTGGCAGGAAGGTCGTAATCATCGGTATGACATTGGCATGAGTCGCGGCGGCAATACGTGCGGTAGCCGTCAGCGTCGCAGCCGGCCTGCCGAAGAAGGGCACAAACTCGGCGTCGCGCAGGCCGAAGTCCATATCCGGCAGCATGATAAAAGGCAAGCCGTCGCGCATGGCGCGGATGATCGGTTTGACGCCTTTCTCGCGGGACAGCAACGTCACCGGGCGAAAGCGCGAACGGCCTTGCAACAACGCCTGGTCAACGATTTTGTTTTGTTGTTTTGCATAAATAGTGCAGATGGACAAGTCCGAATTCAGCACCAGCGCGATGCCGGGAATCTCAAGACAGACAAAATGCGGGCACAGCAAAATGGTGGGACCGGATTTAATGACGTCGACGGGTACGCCGGAGTCGATCTTGATCAGTCGTTTCAGGCGTTTTTCGGACGCCCACCACAGAATTCCGCGTTCCAGCGCGCTTCGGGCGTAGGCTTGAAAATGCTGTTTTGCAATCGTCTCGCGCTCAGCCTCGGTCTTTTCAGGAAAGCACAGGCGCAGATTCGTCAGCGTGATGTGACGGCGCGGCTTCATGATGATGAACAACAAAGAGCCAAGACCCTCGCCCAGACGGCCAAGGATCGGCAGCGGCAGCCAGTGCAGCAGCCACATCAGTGCAATCAGCGCCCTCATTCCGTTGCCCCATGTGCGCTGACGCCGGGAGGCGTCTTATAGCGGTTGTAGCTCCATATATATTGAGAAGGGCAGCGCGAGATCAGCTTTTCCATGGCGCGATTAATGGCGCGAGCTTGCTGCTCCGGAGTGTTGCCGAGCGCTTCTTCGAAGGCGACGAAGCGAATCACGAAGCCGCGGCCCCACGACAAGCGTTCGGCATAAGACAGAATGATGGGCGCGCCGCTCATCTGATGCATTTTTGCCGACAGCGTCATGGTGTAGGCGGGTTTGCCGAAGAAATCTGCCCAGACTCCTTCGCCGTGCTGAGGCACTTGGTCTGGCAGCAGTCCGATGGCTTTGCCGGCCTTCAATGCTTTGAGCAGAGTGCGGACGCCCGAGAGATTCGCTGGTGCCAGATGCAGATTCGGGCGCGAGCGCGCACCTTCGATCAATGGCTTCAATGCTGCCTTGCGCGGAGGGCGATATAAGGCAGTCAGCGATGTCTGCTCGGCAATGGCTTGTGCGATGATTTCAAAACAACCAAGGTGCGGCGTTAAAAAAACAACACCGGTTTTGGCGTCCAGCGCCTGTTGCGCCAGTTCCCAGTTTTCGATGCGGGCAGTGCGCAAGACGCGTTTCGGTGAGGCGCACCAGACAAACGGCAATTCGAAGATCCCTTTGCCGGACTCGTTAATTGCGGTAAATAAATGTTGCCGATAGCCGGCGCGCGTCAGATTCTCTTTCAGGCGTCTCCGATAGGACGGTGACGCCAGGTAAACGAGCCAGCCCATCGCGATCCCGATCAGGTGCAGAACGGGCAGCGGGAGCAGGGATAGCAGGCGGAATAAAGAAAAAAGCATACTTGCCGTTACCGTAGATGATTCTGTGAAATTGCCGAATTTTTGCAAGACGCGTAAAATAGCATGAAAGCCGTCGAGTTAATGACAACTTGCGAGACGGGATATAAATTTCGCTAAAGCGTCGCAGGCTAGGGATAAGCCGCGACACCGGTTCAATCTCTATACTGCAGGAGCATGTGATGTCCAACGAATATCTCTTCACTTCCGAATCTGTCTCGGAAGGTCACCCAGACAAAGTAGCCGACCAGATTTCCGATGCGATTCTGGATGCCATCTTTGCACAAGATCCACTGTCCCGCGTAGCCGCCGAAACCCTGTGTAACACAGGTCTGGTTGTACTCGCCGGTGAAATCACCACACGCGCCAATGTCGATTACATCGACGTCGCCCGTGAAACCATCAAGCGCATCGGTTACGACAACGCCGACTACGGTATCGACTACAAGAGCTGCGCCGTGCTGGTTGCTTACGACAAGCAATCGCCGGACATCGCTCAAGGCGTTGACGAAGGCAAGGGGCTCGACCTCGATCAAGGCGCCGGCGACCAAGGTTTGATGTTTGGCTACGCTTGCGACGAAACACCTGAGTTGATGCCTGCTGCCATTTACTACGCACACCGTATTGTCGAGCGTCAATCTCAATTGCGCAAAGACGGTCGTCTGCCATGGCTGCGTCCGGATGCAAAGTCGCAAGTGACATTGAAGTATGTCGACGGTCGTCCAGTTGCCATCGACACCATCGTGTTGTCGACACAGCATGCGCCTGAAATGGAACACAAGGCCATCGAAGAAGCGGCAATCGAAGAAATCATTCGTCCGGTCGTGCCGGCTGAATGGCTGAAGAACACCCGTTACCTGATCAACCCGACTGGTCGTTTTGTTATCGGTGGTCCACAAGGTGATTGCGGCCTGACCGGTCGCAAGATCATCGTCGACACCTACGGCGGCGCAGCTCCGCACGGTGGCGGCGCGTTCTCCGGCAAGGATCCATCCAAGGTTGACCGCTCAGCAGCTTATGCCGGTCGTTATGTTGCCAAGAACATCGTGGCTGCCGGCCTGGCGTCGCGTTGCCAGATCCAGGTGTCGTACGCCATCGGTATCGCCAAGCCGACTTCGGTCATGGTCACCACTTTCGGTACAGGCAAGATCAGTGACGAAAAGCTGGCGCAACTGGTGCTGGAACATTTTGACCTGCGTCCGAAGGGCATCGTGCAAATGCTGGATCTGCTGCGTCCTATCTATCAGAAGACCGCTGCTTACGGCCACTTCGGCCGCGAAGAGCCGGAGTTCTCGTGGGAACGTACCGACAAGGCTGCTGCACTGAAGGCCGCCGCCGGTCTGTAATTTTCCTGATGCAATCCGGCCTTGTTGTGGTCGGATTGCATCGTGCGCTGGCACGGTGCACGTAAAGTGATTTACAATGCCTTTCCGTATCAAGGAGCGTTGCGACAAGACATCGATCTTGCCAGGCTTGATACCGTCAATATGCAACTGCGCTCACGTTACTTTTTTTCTGTTTTCTACGAAAGGAGGGCGTGAACAACGCCGCAGCCATGACTACCAATTCCACTCAAGACTATGTGATCGCTGATATCAGCCTGGCGCAATGGGGCCATAAAGAGATCAAGATTGCAGAAACCGAAATGCCCGGCCTGATGGCCATTCGTGAAGAATTTGCTGCTGCACAGCCCCTGAAGGGCGCGCGCATCACTGGTTCCATCCACATGACCATCCAGACCGCTGTGCTGATCCAGACACTGGAAGCACTGGGTGCCAAAGTACGTTGGGCATCTTGCAACATCTACTCGACACAAGATCACGCTGCCGCGGCAATCGCCGACAAGGGCACGCCTGTGTTCGCGTTCAAGGGCGAGTCGCTGGACGACTACTGGGAATTCACACACCGCATTTTTGAATGGCAAGGCGGCGAAAACGAACAAGCCAACATGATTCTGGACGATGGCGGCGACGCAACCCTGCTGCTGCATCTGGGTACACGTGCTGAAAAAGACGCATCGGTGCTGAACAACCCGACTTCGGAAGAAGAAATCTGCCTGTTCAACTCCATCAAGAAAAAGCTGGCGACTTCGCCGAACTGGTATTCCACGCGTCTGGCGCAAATCAAGGGTGTGACCGAAGAAACCACCACCGGTGTGCATCGTCTGTATCAGATGTTCAAGGACGGCAAGTTGGCCTTCCCTGCAATCAACGTCAACGACTCCGTTACCAAGTCCAAGTTCGACAACTTGTACGGCTGCCGCGAATCGCTGGTCGACGGTATCAAGCGCGCGACGGACGTCATGATCGCCGGCAAGGTTGCCGTCATCGCCGGTTACGGTGACGTCGGCAAGGGCTCGGCACAAGCGATGCGCGCGTTGTCGGCACAAGTCTGGGTCACTGAAATCGATCCGATCTGCGCACTGCAAGCCGCAATGGAAGGCTATCGCGTTGTGACCATGGATTACGCTGCTGAACACGGCGATATTTTCGTGACATGTACCGGCAACTACCATGTGATCACGCACGACCACATGAAGAAGATGAAAGACCAGGCGATCGTCTGCAACATCGGTCACTTCGACAACGAAATCGAAGTCGCCGCACTGAAGCAATACACCTGGGAAAACATCAAGCCGCAAGTCGATCACATCATCTTCCCTGACGGCAAGCGCATCATCCTGCTGGCGGAAGGCCGCCTGGTCAACCTCGGCTGCGGTACCGGCCATCCGTCCTACGTGATGAGCTCGTCCTTCGCCAACCAGACCATCGCTCAGATCGAATTGTTCGTGAACACCAAGAACTACCCGGTCGGTGTCTACACGCTGCCTAAGCATCTGGACGAGAAGGTTGCACGTCTGCAGCTGAAGAAACTCAATGCACAATTGAGCACACTGACTGCTGAACAAGCTGCGTATATCGGCGTGAAGTCGGACGGCCCTTACAAGCCTGATCACTACCGTTATTAATCAGCTTGACGGGCAATGCGGGTAAAACCCGCTTGCCCGGTTTTAACAAGATTCATCCGCCATCGGCCGGACTACAGCAATTGCACCGATTGTTGGAATCCGGCCGATGCGCCGCTCGAAAGGACATTTCATGCGTTTGCTCATTCTGTGGCTGATCAATGCGCTGGCCTTGCTCGCCGTGCCTTACCTCATGCACTCGGTGCAGGTCGACAGCTTTGGCGCGGCACTGATCGCAGCGCTCATCCTTGGCTTCGTCAATACGCTGGTGCGTCCGGTGCTGGTGATCCTCACTTTGCCGGTGACGCTGCTGACGCTGGGTTTGTTCATTCTGGTCATCAACGGCCTGATGTTCTGGGCGGTCTCGCATCTGGTAGGCGGTTTCCACGTAGCGGGTTTTTGGGCGGCTGTCGGTGGCGCGCTGTTATACAGCATCGTCTCCTGGGCGCTATCCACGCTGCTGCTGAAATCCGGACCTAATTGATTTTGCACGGATCTGCGCCGCGAATCGCGCAATGATCTGTTTTAGGGATTGATTTTTCTATGACATCACATAATTTCAGCATCGAGTTTTTCCCGCCGAAGACGCCTGAAGGCACGGAAAAACTGCGCGTCACCCGCGCCAAGCTGGCCGAGTTGCAACCGAAGTATTTCTCGGTGACCTTCGGCGCCGGCGGTTCGACGCAGCAAGGCACGCTCGATACCGTGCTGGAGATCATGCGCGAAGGCCATGTCGCCGCGCCGCATCTGTCTTGCATCGGCAGCTCGCGCGCGGCATTGCGCGACATTCTCAATAGTTACAAATCGCATGGCATCAAGAAGTTGGTCGCTTTGCGCGGCGACTTGCCTAGCGGCTTCGGTGCCGTGGACAGTGCTTCCGGCGAATTCCACTACGCGAACGAGCTGGTCGAATTCATTCGCGCGGAAACCGGCGACTGGTTTCACATTGAAGTCGGCGCGTATCCCGAAATGCATCCGCAAGCCAAGTCGCCACAGGACGATGTGCAGAATTTTGCGCGCAAGATCAAAGCAGGCGCCGATGCCGCCATCACGCAGTATTTCTACAATGCCGACGCGTATTTCAATTTCGTCGACGAAGTGGAGAAGCTTGGCATCAACGCGCCCATCGTTCCAGGCATCATGCCGATTACGAACTACACGCAACTGATGCGGTTTTCCGACATGTGCGGTACGGAAATCCCGCGTTGGATTCGTCTCAAGCTGGCCAGCTACGGTGACGACAGCGAGTCGATCCGCGCATTTGGTCTCGATGTTGTTACGCAACTCTGCGAGCAGTTGCTGGAAGGCGGCGCACCCGGCCTTCACTTCTATACCCTGAATCAGCCAGCCGCAACGATGGCAATCTGGCAACGTCTGGTTGCTTGATTTGTCCGAAGTCGTCAGTAGCAAGTAAAAAGCCGGCTGAAGCCGGCTTTTTTCATGTCATCGCGTGACGGTATGCTGTTCAAATCAGCCGTCAGTAATCATCATGTCCAGCGCGATGTCGTGAACTTGTCCATCAAATTCGACCAATGCGTCGGCATAAGCGATGCCGATCGCCAGCGGGCGCGGAGTCTGCGCCAGGGTACGGTCATAGAAGCCCCCGCCGTAGCCAAGCCGCAAGCGTGCCGCATTGAAGCCCAGGCAAGGGATCAGCAGAGCTCGCGGTTGCACGATTTCTCCCTGTGCTGGTGCTGATGTTCCCATGGCGTCTTTGATCAATGTCTCTCCTGGCGTCCAACGCACGAACTCCAGCGGCAATTCTTTTCCTCGAATAATCGGCAGCGACAGGTGCACGCCTTGGGCACTCAGCGCGTTATAAGCCGGATACAGATCCGGTTCTTGCCGGATCGGGTGGTAAACGCCGATGCTCGCAATCTGCTGAGTTTGCAGCCATGCCAGCAGACGTGCACAGATTGCGGCTTCCGCCACGGTTTTGGCAGCGGGCGTCATGGCTTTGCGGGCAGTCAGCAAGCGGGTGCGCAGCGCGGATTTTTCCGAAGCCGGCGACCTGGTGTTTGCTGCGGTATCCGCAGTGTCGGACGGCGTGGTGTCGCGTGCTATCCTTGAAGTCGTCATTTGTCTCAATCTAAGGTTGTATAAGAATGCAATTAAAGAAACGCATGGTCGTGATCACCTGTGCCGTAGCAACCGCGGCGGCAGTCAGTTTTGCGATGCCGGCCTACGCGCAAAAACGCCCGTCTGCCAATGCCGCCCCCGATGACGTCTTTCTCGCCTTGCGTGATGCCTCGCGCTCCGACGACTCGGCGACCTCGGCGAGTCTGGCGGCACGTCTGCCGGATTATGTCATTCCTTCCTATGTTGACTATTATCGGCTCAAACCGCGTGTACGCGATTTCACTGCGCCGGTTTCCGAGATCCGCGATTTTCTTGCCCGCTATGATGGCAGCGCCATTGCTGATCGCCTGCGTAACGACTGGCTGTTGGCGCTTGGCAAGACCGGCGACTGGACGACTTTTGACGAGCAATATCCCCTCTTTGTCCTGAACGACGATGTGCAGGTCAAATGTTTTGCCCTCAATTCCCGCGCTCTCAAGGGGCAGAACGTCGCCGATGAAGCGCGAGCCTTGCTGACCAGTCCCAAGGACTATGGCCAGGGCTGCAGCGACCTGATCGGCACGCTGGCGCAAAATCATCAGTTCAGTGAAAGCGATCTGTGGGCCCAGATTCGTCAGGCGGTCGAAGCCGGCAACACGACGGTTGCGCGCCGTGCGGCGATTTTTACCGACAATGGCGACGTCAGCCTGCAACAAGTCATCGATAAGCCCGCGCTGATGCTGGCACGTGGGCCGGGACAAGGACGTACTTCGCACGAGTTGTACATCATCGCCATCGGCCGCGCCGCAAAAGGTAATCCGCAACAGGCCGCAACGTTTCTCAGCAGCGCATCGGGACTGACCGCACAGGAACAAGCCATCGCCTGGGCGCAGATCGCTTTGCCGGCCTCCATGAAGCTGATGCCCGAAGCCATTGACTATTGGCGCAAGACCAAAGATGCGCCGCTGTCCTACGAAGCGTATCAATGGAAGGCGCGGATTGCACTGCGCGCCGGTGACTGGAAGATGGTCAAGTCCACCATCGACGCCATGCCAGGTTCATTGCGCAGCGACATCACGTGGACTTATTGGCTGGCCCGTGCGCTGAAGGAAGACGGCCAGACCGAGGCTTCTCAGCGCCTGTTTCAGTCGATTGCTTCCAACGTCAGCTTCTACGGCCAACTCGCCACGGAAGACCTCGGGCAGAAGATTGTCATTCCGCCGGGCCCGGTACCGCCGACACCGGCTGAGATCGCGCCAATGGCGCAGAACGCCGGCTTCAAGCGTGCGATCAAGTTCTATGACCTGAATATGCGCTACGAAGGCATTCGCGAATGGAACTGGGAGCTGCGCAAGATGAACGACCGCCAGTTGCTGGCTGCCGCAGAATTCGCACGTCAGAGCGATGTGCTCGACCGCATGGTCAACACCTCGGATCGCACCAAGCTGGAGATGGACTTCACCCAGCGCTTCCCGGCGCCTCACCTTACCGAGATGAGCGCCAACACCCGTCCGTTGGGTCTGGAAAACGCCTGGGTCTATGGTTTGATCCGCCAGGAATCGCGCTTCATCAAAAATGCGAAATCGTACGTCGGCGCATCCGGCCTGATGCAACTGATGCCATCGACCGCGAAGTACGTCGCCAAGAAAATCGGCCTGACTGAATTCACGCAAGACCAGATCAATGACATCAACACCAACCTGCTGCTGGGCACCAGCTACCTCAACATGGTGCTGAACAATCTCGACGGCTCGCAGGCATTGGCAACGGCCGCGTATAACGCCGGACCGGGACGCCCACGGACCTGGCGCTCGACCTTGAATCGTACGGTGGAAGGGGCGATTTTCGCTGAATCGATTCCGTTCAACGAGACACGGGGTTACGTCAAGAATGTCATGTCCAATGCAACCTACTACGCCGCCCTGTTCGAGAACAAGCCACAGTCGCTGAAACAACGACTCGGCACGGTCGCGCCGCGCACCAATACCCCGACCGATTTGCCGTGATTGCGCGCTGATCACAGGGCGCTACGGTAAGACGAACTAGCAACGAAAGCGACAACTGATCATGACGTATAAAAACATACTGGTAGTCGGCGGCTCGGGCTTCATCGGCAGCCAGGTCGTGGCGCAACTGGCGCGTAGCACGGCCAGTCGCGTCGTCGTGCCGACCCGGCGCTACGAGCGCAGCAAGCATCTGTTGGTGATGCCGACCGTACGAACAGCAGTCGCTGACGTACATGACGAAGCGGCGCTGGACAGATTGTTCGACGGTGTTGATGCCGTCATCAATCTGGTCGGCATCCTGCATTCGCGTCGCGGCCCAAGCGGCAGCGACTATGGTCCAGACTTCCAGCGAGCACACGTGGATTTGCCGCGCAAGATCGTTGCTGCCTGTCGCCGCCATGGCGTCAAGCGTTACCTGCATATGAGCGCTCTCGGTGCTTCTGCGCAAGGAGCGTCAATGTATCTGCGTTCCAAGGCGGCCGGCGAAGCGGCTGCATTTGCGGATGCCGATCTGGCCACAACCGTGTTTCGTCCTTCCGTAGTATTTGGGGAGGGCGACCGATTTCTGAATCTGTTCGCCGCTTTGCAAAAATATTTTCCGGTCATGCCGCTCGGCAGCGCTGGCGCCAAGTTCCAGCCGGTCTACGTGGGTGATGTGGCGCAGGCATTCGTCACTGCTTTGCAGAATGAGTCAACCAGGGGCAAGACCTACGAACTGGCCGGGCCAAAGATTTATAGCCTCCGCGAACTGGTTCAACTGGCTGGTTTGTATTCCGGGCATACCCGCCCCATCATCGGCCTGCCACCGGCATTGGCATTCTTGCAAGCTTTGTGTCTGGAATATTTGCCAGGACGCATGATGAGTCGCGATAATCTTGCTTCCATGCGGGTGGACAATATTACCGATGGGCCGATTGCGGCCGAACTCGGCATCACGCCGACCGCACTGGAGGCGATCGCACCGCGTTATCTTGCCGGTGTGCACATGCAGCAGCAAATGGATGCTTACCGCAGCGGAGCAAGGCGCTAAGGGCAGGACGCCAAACCGGGTAAGAGCAAGACAAGTCATCAAAGGACAGACAGCATGCAGAATACCGAACTCGATCCGACCTTGTCGGCCACGCTGGAAAAGGCCGGCAAGAACGCCATCACACTGGTCATCGGCAACAAAAACTATTCGTCCTGGTCGATGCGCCCCTGGGTGGTGCTGACGGCATTTGACATTCCTTTCCGCGAAATCCGCATCTGCCTCGACCAGCCTGATACGGCCAGCAAGATTGCGGAATATTCCGCCGCCGGCCGCGTTCCCGTTTTGTTGGACGGTCAAACGCATATCTGGGATTCGCTGGCGATCTGCGAATACCTGGCGGAACAGTTTCCCGATCGCGCACTGTGGCCGCAAGAGACCGCGGCACGCGCCGTCGCACGCAGTATCACCGCCGAAATGCATTCCGGCTTCACCGGTTTGCGTAGCGCCATGAGCATGGATATTCGCGGCAGCTATCCCGGCAAGGGTCGCACGCCCGAAGCCCAGGGCGATATCGGTCGCATATGCGAAATCTGGGAAGACTGTCTGTCCGAATTCGGCCATCACGAATTCCTGTTCGGTGATTTCTCCATCGCCGATGCTTTCTACGCGCCGGTGGTGATGCGCTTCCGCAGCTATCAGGTGTCGCTGGCACCGGCACTCCAAGCCTACGTCGACCGCGTCGCCGCGCATCCTGCGGTGGCGAAGTGGATTGCCGAAGCGCTGGCCGAAAAAGAAATTCTGCCGGATCATTGAGTTGCCCATGAAGATTTACGTCGTCGGCGGTGCGGTACGCGATGAGTTGCTCGGTTTGCCCGTGCAGGATCACGACTACGTGGTCGTCGGCGCCACCCCGGAAGACATGCTGGCTCAGGGTTTTCGCCCGGTAGGCAAGGATTTTCCAGTATTTCTGCATCCTGAGACGCAAGAGGAATACGCGCTGGCACGCACCGAGCGCAAGACCGCACCCGGTTATAAAGGCTTCGTCTTTCATACCGACAGCGCCGTCACGCTGGAACAGGATCTGGCGCGCCGTGACCTCACCATCAACGCCATTGCCAAGGGTGAAGATGGGGTGCTGGTCGATCCGTATCACGGACAGGAAGATATTCGCCGCCGCGTGTTTCGCCACGTCTCTGATGCTTTCGTTGAAGACCCCGTACGCATCTTGCGCATGGCGCGTTTCGCCGCACGTTTTCCGGATTTCACCGTCGCTCCCGAAACCAATGCGTTGATGCAGAAGATGGTGCAAGCCGGAGAAGTCGATGCCTTGGTGCCGGAACGCGTCTGGCAAGAACTGGCGCGCGGCATGATGGAGAAGACCCCGTCGCGCATGTTCAACGTGCTGCGTGAATGCGGCGCATTGGCGCGCATCCTGCCTGAATTGAATGCGCTCTGGGGTGTGCCTCAACCGGCCAAATATCATCCCGAAATCGACACCGGCGTCCACGTCATGATGGTGCTCGACTACGCGGCAAGCCAATCGTATTCGCTGGGCGTGCGCTTTGCCGCCTTGATGCACGATCTCGGCAAAGGCACCACGCCGCCGGATCTGTGGCCCAGCCATCACGGGCATGAAGGCCGTAGCGTCGAGCTGGTGCAGGGGATTTGCGATCGCCTCAAAGTCCCCAACGATTGCCGCGATCTCGCTGTCATCACCGCGCGTGAACACGGCAACGTCGGCCGCGCGTTTGAATTGCGTCCTGCCACTATCGTCAATTTACTGGCGCGCTGCGACGGCTTCCGCAAGCCGGAACGGTTTAAGGAAATGCTGCAGGCATCCGAGTGCGACCGCCGCGGCCGCACCGGCTTTGAAGAGGTTGAGTTTCCGCAACTGGACTACCTCATGGGCGCCTTGAAAATCGCGCAGGGCGTCGACGCCGGCGCCATCGCCGCGAAGTACAAAGATCAGCCGCAGCGCATTCCTGAAGCGATTCTGGCGGCGCGTACCGAGGCTGTGGCAGATTATGCGGCGCAGATCCGCTAAACTGCGTCCATGTCAAAATTCACCACGCAACTGCGCACCCGGCTGGAAGGGTTGAAGCGCACCATCATCGAGGCATCGGACAAACCACTGATCCTCGTCAAGGAGCTGTCGCCGCGTTCGCGCCGACATCTGTTGCGACATTTTCTGGCGCTGGAGGAAAAAGACCGGCTGTTGCGTTTCGGCACCAAGCTGTCCGACGAGCTGGTGACGCGTTACGTGGAGAAGATCGACTTTACGCGCGACACTATTTTCGGTGTCTATGATCGCAAGTTGCGCCTGCTCGGCGTTGGTCATCTGGCCTTTGCACCACGTGAAACTTCACCCGTCAGCGGCGCCACGATCAAGGCGCGCGTGGCCGAGTTTGGCGTCTCGGTATCGGCGGCGGCGCGCGGGATGGGCGTGGGCACCAAGCTGTTCGAACGCGGCGCCATGCATTGCCGTAATGCAGATATCGACACCCTCTACATGCATTGCCTGTCTTCCAACAAGGTCATGATGCACATCGCCCGCAAAGCCGGCATGGAAATCCACCGCGACTACGGCGAGGCTGACGCTTATCTCAAACTCAAGCCCGCCAATTCCGTCACCGTCTTCCAGGAGGCGATGGAGGAACAGGTCGCCATGATCGATTACATCGTCAAAGCCAATATGCGCGCGCTGTTCAAATGGGTAGGCAAGGTCACCGGCATCGGCAAGCCAAAATCCTGAGCCCGGCTTGATCTGGATCAGAGATCCACGCCAGGGTTGGATGCAAACCGGGCGGAAGGCGCATAATACGGTTATCAACGTATTTCAATACTCATTCCCATGGAAACCACCGTCTCTACCGACGATTTCTTTGCCAGCGTCGCGACAAAATCCGACAGCGGGGCATTGCGCGGCGATTACACGCACGCCGACAAGAACTACGTCGTGGCCCAGAACTGGGCCGGCTACACACCTGAACAACACGCGCTGTGGCGACGTTTGTATGAGCGCCAGGCCAAGCTGATTCCCGGCCGCGCCTGCGACGTCTTCCTCGACAGCATCAAAACTCTCGACGTCTCGCAAGGCATTCCGCAATTCGATCGCACCACCGAGGCACTGTACAAGGCCACCGGCTGGCAGCTGGTCGCCGTGCCGGGGTTGGTGCCGGATCATACTTTCTTCGAGCATCTGGCCAATCGTCGCTTCCCGGTGACGGTCTGGTTGCGTGAAGAGCATGAGTTCGATTACATCGTCGAGCCCGACGTCTTCCACGACTTCTTCGGCCACGTACCGCTGCTGTTCAATCCGATTTTTGCCGAGCATTTGCAGGAATACGGCAAGGGCGGCCTCAAGGCATTGAAGCTGGACGGCCTGGCTTTCCTCGCGCGTCTGTATTGGTACACGATCGAGTTCGGCCTGATCCAGAGTCCGGAAGGTTTGCGTATCTACGGCGCCGGTATTTTGTCGTCGGGCGGCGAGGTGGAATACTGCCTGCGCAATCCGGAACCGAACCGGATTCCTTTCCAGCTCGACCGCGTCATGCGCACCTTGTACAAGATCGATTCGTACCAGGAAACTTACTTCGTCATTCGCGACTTCCAGCAATTGTTCGATGACACGGCGCCGGATTTCACCGCGCTGTATGAGCAGTTGAAGGCGCAGGACGCGCTGCCGGCCAATACGCTGTTGCTGGGAGAGCAAAACTTCCTGGTCGACTGACCGGACCTTGTCTCCGTATCAAGTTTTGGACGAAGCCCCTGCCTAAAAGCCGGGGCTTTTTTCATGCCGTCAGCACACCGTCAGTTTCGTCGTCGGCGATGGCCGGGGCGTGTTGCACCGTGCGTAGCGGCAATAAGCCGCTTGTGCTACTGTAGCCACATCAAAAGAAAGAAACCATTCGCCCACAAGGCGAACGAGTTTTAAGCAGGATCTCGAACAGATCCATGTGCAAACAAAGACACGATTTTTGGCACGGAGACAATGCATGAACGCACCCCTACCTTCCAGTGAACGCCTGTTGCTGGATGACATTTCCCTGGACGACAAATACGCGCTGGAGCGCGGCCGGGTTTTCATGACCGGCATACAGGCATTGATACGGCTGCCGATGTTGCAGCGGCAATGCGACCTTCAGGCAGGACTGAACACCGCCGGTTATGTCACCGGCTATCGCGGTTCGCCGCTGGGTACGGTCGATCAGACCGCCGCCAAGGCCAAGAAATATCTGGACGCCGCGCATGTCAAATTCCATCCCGGCATGAACGAAGATCTGGCCGCCACCGCCGTGTGGGGCACGCAGCAGGTCAACTTGTTCCCGGGTGCGCAATACGACGGCGTGTTCTCGCTGTGGTACGGCAAGGGTCCCGGCGTGGATCGTTGTGGCGACGTCTTCAAACACGCCAACATGGCCGGCACCTCGCAGCACGGCGGCGTACTGGTGATCGCCGGTGATGACCATGCCGCGAAATCTTCCACCACCGCGCATCAGAGCGAACACATCCTCAAAGCCTGCGGCATCCCGGTGCTGTATCCGTCGTCGGTGCAGGAGTATCTCGACTACGGCCTGCATGGTTGGGCTATGAGCCGCTACACCGGTCTGTGGGTATCGATGAAGTGCGTGACCGACATCGTCGAATCCGGCATGTCGGTGATGATCGATTCGCAACGCGTGCAGCCGATTATTCCCACCGATTTCGAATTGCCGCCGGGCGGCCTCAACATCCGCCAGCCTGACACCGTGCTCGATCAGGAAGCGCGGATGAACGTCTACAAGTGGTACGCCGCGCTGGCCTACGCCCGCGTCAACAAACTCAACCAGATCATCTGGGACAGCCCGCATGCACGCATCGGCATTGTCACTGCCGGCAAGTCTTATCTCGACACGCGCCAGGCGCTCTACGATCTCGGCATCGATGAGCAAGTCGCACGCGACATCGGCATCCGTCTCTACAAAATCGGCATGACCTGGCCGCTGGAAGCCGAAGGCGTGCGCGAGTTTGCGCAAGGCCTCGATGAAATCCTGGTGGTCGAAGAGAAGCGCCAGATCCTCGAATACCAGATCAAGGAAGAACTCTACAACTGGCGTGACGATGTGCGTCCGCGCGTGGTTGGCAAGTTTGACGACACCGGTGAATGGAGCGGCTCGCCGCGCGAAGGTCACGGCAACTGGCTGCTGCCCGCAACGTATGAACTGAGCCCGGCGCAGATCGCACGCGCTATCGCGACGCGTATTTCCAAGTACTACGCCGGTCATCCGATTGAGCAGCGCGTCAAGGCACGCATCGCCTTCCTCGAAGCCAAGGAAGCTACGCTCAACGTCAGTACCAAGCCGGATCCCAATAAGGATCGTATCCCGCATTTTTGCTCGGGTTGTCCGCACAATACGTCGACCAAATTGCCCGATGGCAGCCGCGCGCTGGCCGGCATCGGTTGTCACTACATGGTGACCTGGATGGACCGCGAATCATCGATTTTTTCGCACATGGGAGGCGAGGGCGTGACCTGGGTCGGCCAGGCGCCGTTCACCAGCGAGAAGCATGTATTCTCCAATCTGGGCGACGGTACCTATTTCCATTCGGGTTTGCTGGCGGTGCGCGCTGCCGTGGCGGGCAAGGTCAACATGACCTACAAGATTCTGTACAACGATGCGGTTGCGATGACCGGCGGCCAGGAGTTCGACGGCCCGCTCGATCCGGCCATGATCTCGCGCCAGCTCGCCGCGGAAAACGTGCGGCCCATCATCGTCGTCACCGACGAACCGGATAAATATCCCGCCGGTACGCCATGGGCCGAGGGCGTAACGATTCGCCACCGCAGCGAACTCGACGCCGTGCAGCGCGAGTTGCGCGAAGTGCCGGGCGTGTCCGCCATGATTTACGACCAGACCTGCGCCTCGGAAAAACGCCGCCGCCGCAAACGCGACGCCTATCCTGATCCCGCCAAGCGCGCCGTCATCAATGAAGCCGTGTGCGAAGGCTGCGGCGACTGCAGCGTGCAATCCAACTGCCTGTCGGTGGAGCCGCTGGAGACCGAGTTCGGACGCAAGCGCCAGATCAATCAATCGTCATGCAACAAGGATTATTCCTGCGTGAACGGTTTCTGCCCGAGCTTCGTCACGGTGGAAGGCGGCAAGCTGAAAAAAGCCAAACGCGTCGCTGTCGAAAAGACCGAAGCCGCCGGGCAAGTTCAAGGGCCGGTACTTCCTGAGCCGCAACTGCCTGCGATGGGCGACACCTATGGCATCGTGGTCACGGGTATCGGCGGCACCGGCGTGATCACCATCGGCCAGATTCTGGCGATGGCGGCCCACGTCGAAGGCAAGGCCTGCTCGGTGCTCGACATGAGCGGTCTCGCGCAAAAAGGCGGGCCGGTGATGTCGCACGTGCGTTTGTCCGATCATGCTGATGATCTCTATTCCACTCGCGTCGGTACCGGTGCCGCTGATCTGGTAATCGGTTGCGACGTGATCGTCACCGCCAGCCGCGACGCGTTGTCGCGCATGGGTGAAGGACGTACGCACGCAGCGGTCAATTCGACACAGATGCCGACGGCAGCCTTCGTGCGCAATCCTGACTGGCAGTTCCCGGCGGTGTCTGCCGAGGGCAGCATACAAAGCGCCTGCGGCAAAGATCGCGTGGCGCTGATCGATGCCGGCAATATCGCCACCGCACTGATGGGTGATGCGATTGCGACTAACATGTTCATGCTCGGCTATGCCTGGCAACGCGGCTGGGTGCCGCTGTCAGAAGGTGCGCTTCTCAAGGCCATTGAACTCAATGCCTTGTCGGTCGACTTCAACAAGCAGGCCTTCGGCTGGGGCCGCGCTGCTGCGCATGATGCAGATGCCGTGGCGTTGGCCGCACGCCGTAACGGCATGACCGCGCAAGTGATCGACTTCAAGCGTCCGCCGTCGCTGGAGGAAGTGCTGGCCAAACGCGTCGACTTCCTGACACAATATCAGAACGCCGCGTATGCGCGTCAGTACAGCGATTTTGTCGAGCAGGTGCGCCGCGCAGAATCTGCTTTGGGTGAACCGGCCAAGGCGATGAAACTCAGCACGGCAGTCGCGACGTACCTGTTCAAGCTGATGGCGTACAAGGATGAGTATGAAGTGGCGCGTCTTTACACTGCGCCAGCCTTCCGCGAAAAAATCGCCGGCATGTTCGAAGGTGATTACCAGCTGAAATTCCATCTGGCGCCGCCATTGCTGGCCAAGCACGACAGCAACGGCCATCTGATCAAGAAGCAATATGGGCCGTGGATGATGCGTGCTTTTGGCGTGCTGGCGAAGCTACGCTTCTTGCGCAACACGCCACTGGACGTATTCGGCTACACCGATGAGCGCAAGCAGGAGCGCGCACTGATCGGCGAGTACTGCAATACCGTCAGCGGTTTGTTAAGCAAACTCAACGCCGACAATCTTGCGCAGGCCACGGCAATTGCACGTATCCCGGAAGAGATTCGCGGTTATGGCCACGTCAAGGAACGTCATCTGAAAGCGGCCAAGCAGAAGGAAGCGGATTTGTTGCGGATGTTTGATGCAGGGAAGCCGCATGTGCCGGTAGGTGGCAAGCAGGCTGCCTGATTTATCGCGCAGGTGGAATCAACAAGCACCGTCGTTCTGTTAAAAATCAGGATGACGGTGTTTTATTTTGGAGGTATCAGATTGATTACGAGGCAGCAGCGAGCTTGCCGCCGCTGACGCGTTCAATCCCTGCCAGATCGCGCCAGCTTTGTACCTCGGCGAAACCGCGCTGTGCCAGCAGCTCGCGCACGGCTTCCGACTGATCGTAGCCATGCTCCATCAGCAGCCAGCCATCCGGTTTCAGGTAGGCTGCCGCGCCGTCGATGATGATGCGCAAGGCTGACAAGCCGTCGGCGTGATCGGTCAATGCACCGATCGGTTCGAAGCGCAAATCGCCCTGCGACAAATGCGTGTCGCCGGCAACGATATAGGGCGGATTGGACACGATCAGGTCGAGGTCCGGTTCAGACGTCTCACCGAGTGCGGCATACCAATCACTGCGCAGAAAAATCACCTTCGCGCCATGCCGCTGCGCATTGCTCGCAGCAATCTTCAGCGCGCCTTCACTGACATCCAGCGCAGTCATTGTTACATCCGGCCGGGTGTGCGCTATCGCAACCGCAATGGCGCCCGAGCCGGTTCCCATGTCGAGCGCCTTGCCTTGCTGTGGCAAGCGTTCCAGCGCCAGCTCCACCAGCAATTCGGTATCGGGGCGAGGAATCAATACATCCGGCGTGACCTGCAAGGCGAGGCCGAAGAATTCACGTTCACCGACGATATAGGCAATCGGCTCACCGTGCAGGCGGCGGAGAAACAGCGCGCTCAACTGCGTTGCTTCTGCCGCCGTAAGCAGGCGGTCGGATTGCGTGATCAGCTGGATGCGCGTCAGTTGCAGTGCATGGCCGATCAGGATGCGATTTTCCAGTGCATCGAGCGGTGCACTGCGCAGCACGTCGGCCAGGCTGATGCCTGAAGGAATGTCCGAAAAATCACTCACAGAAAATCAACCGCGCTTGAAGACGCGGCGCGCCAGCAGGATAGCGATGATGGCGAACCAGATCAGCGACCATTGCGGAATCGACAGACCGAGGAAAGGGTAGGGATTCGCGCACAAGCCGTCAGCCTTGAACAGTGTCGGGAACATGTTGGCGGTCGGGATTGTGTTCAGCGATGTTTCCAGCGGATCGATACCGCAGGAAGTACCCGGATGCGCCTGTACCCACAGATGCCAGCCGGCAGTGGCGATGCCGCCAAGCGCAGCCAGTACGCCCAGACCGGCGCCAAGTTTGGCGGAGCCGGGTGGCAGGAAGGCGAAGATGATGCAAATGATGGCGATGGCGACGAAGATGTAGCGCTGGATGATGCACAGCGGACACGGCATCATTTCTTCCACGATCTGGAGATAAAGGGCGGCGCCGAGCAAGGCGATGCAGAGAAGGGCGACTGACAGAAACAAGGATTTGGACGATTTCATGAGCGATTAATTTTGATGTTGTTCGAAGGTAGCTGCACTTGAAGCTGTACCTCAGAGAGGCCATCGTGCAATTGGTTCCGGCGCTGCTGCATTGTGCCACAGGCCGCGACAATGCTGGGTTACTGGTCGTTTTCGCGGAACAATTGCACGCTCAATCGGGGCGTCGCAAGCTCTTATTCGTCGTCGCCCAGTTGCGCCAGCAATTCAGCTTGGTGCTCCGTGATCAAGGCATTGGTCAACTCTTCCAGATCGCCATCCATGATGAAATCCAGCTTGTACAGCGTCAGGTTGATGCGGTGATCCGTCATGCGCCCCTGCGGGAAATTATAGGTACGGATGCGCTCGCTGCGGTCGCCCGAACCGATCAGCGATTTGCGTGTGGCGGCTTCCTTGGATTGCTGTTCGCGCAGTTGCACGTCCTTGATGCGCGCCGCCAGCACCTTCAATGCCGAGGCCTTGTTCTTGTGCTGGCTGCGGTCGTCCTGGCATTCCACCACGATGCCGGTCGGCATGTGCGTGATGCGCACCGCCGAGTCGGTCTTGTTGATGTGCTGGCCGCCCGCACCTGAAGCGCGGTAAGTATCGATGCGGATATCGGCCGGGTTGATGTCGACGTCTTCGACTTCATCGGCCTCCGGCATCACCGCGACGGTACAGGCCGAGGTATGGATGCGGCCCTGGGTTTCAGTGGCCGGCACGCGCTGCACGCGGTGGCCGCCGGATTCGAACTTCAGGCGCGAGTAGGCGCCGAAACCGGCGATACGCACGATGACTTCCTTGTAGCCGCCGACTTCTGAATCGGAGGCCGACATCATCTCAACCTGCCAGCGATTGCGTTCGGCAAAGCGCGTGTACATGCGCAGCAAATCGCCCGCAAACAACGCGGACTCGTCGCCGCCGGTGCCGGCGCGGATTTCCAGGAAGATGTTGCGTTCGTCGTTGGGATCCTTCGGCAGCAACATCTTTTGCAGGTCGCCCTCCAGCGCTTCCATGCGCGCTTTGGCGCCGTTGATTTCTTCCTGCGCAAATTCCTTCATGTCGGGATCCGACAGCAGCTCCTGCGCCGTCGTGATGTCGTTCGCGGCCTGTGAGTAGGTGAGATACAGCGCCACCAGCGGGCCGAGCTCCGCATGCTCGCGTGTCATCTTGCGATAGTTGTCCATGTCGGACGTCGCGTCTTCCTGCATCAGCAGATTGTTGAGTTCTTCCAGCCGTTCGGCGAGCTGGTCGAGTTTGGCGAGCATGGATGGTTTCATGGGCTTACTTTACTTTGAATGGGTGGCGATACGACGCTCGCGCAGCGAGCAGAAGAGAGCCGCGATCACAGGGATCCCGGCGAGCGAATGGAGTCGCTAACGCTTGGTGCGGAACAGTTGCGGCAGCAGTTGAACCAACTGCGTGCGCTCGTCGCCCTGAGCGTGATGCAAGGCCTGTTGCGGGCCGTGCAGGAATTTTGCGGTGAGACCTTTGGATAGGGCATCGAGTACCGCATCAATGTCTTCGCCTTTGGCCAGCAGCTTGCGGGCACGTTCCAGCTCAGCCATGCGCAGTGATTCGCCGGCGTCATGCAAATCCTGAATCACCGGTACCACGGCGCGGCTGTCGATCCAGTGCATGAAGGATTGCACGCGGGTTTCGATGATTGCTTCGGCTTGTGCCACGGCAGCCTGGCGGTTTTCAACGCCGCTTTGCACGACCGATGCCAGATCGTCAACGGTGTACAGGAAGACGTCATCCAGACGGCCGACTTCGGATTCGATATCGCGCGGCACGGCCAGATCGACCATGAAGATCGGTTTGTGGCGGCGGGCCTTGACGGCGCGTTCCACCAGACCGAGACCGATGATCGGCAGCGACGATGCGGTACAGGACACCACGATGTCGAATTTCGACAACTGCGTCGGTAGATCTGCCAGGCGCAAGGCCGAGCCGTTGAAGCGATGCGCCAATGTTTCGCCGCGTTCCAGCGTGCGGTTGGCGACGGTCAGCGATTTCGGATTTTGCGCGGCGAAGTGAGTGGCGCACAGCTCGATCATTTCACCGGCGCCGATGAACAACACATTCTGGCCCGAGATGGAGTCAAAAATCCGTTGCGACAAGCGTACGGCTGCAGCGGCCATCGACACGCTATGCGCGCCGATTTCGGTATTGCTGCGCACTTCCTTGGCGACTGCGAAGGTGCGCTGAAACAGCTGGTGCAGATAAGTGCCAAGTCCGCCGGCGGCATCCGCCTGGCGCACGGCATCCTTCATCTGACCGAGGATCTGCGGTTCGCCCAGCACCATCGAGTCCAGCCCGGAGGCGACACGGAAGGCATGGCGCACGGCATTGTCTTGCGGCAAGGCATACAGGAAGGGACGCAGATCGGCGTAGGAAAGCTTGTGATAATCGGCCAGGAAATGCGCCGTGCTGTCGATGGCGGCGTCGACACCGCCATGTGCAGCGGTGCTGGCAGCGTACAGTTCAGTGCGATTGCAGGTCGACAAGATCGCCGCTTCGCCGGTCTGCGCCAGATTCGCGCTCAGATCGGCACGGCCGAACCACGCACGCGCTGAAGCCACCGCCTGACCGATCTGGTCAGCCGGGAACGCAACCTTCTCGCGCAGGGAAACCGGCGCAGTGGTGTGGTTCAGTCCGACGGCAAGCAGGTGCATAGCGTGTTTACGGGGCTCGACAGCGAAAAAAATGGAGAAATATCAACTTAGTATTATACCCGCTGCAGGTAAAGGGGTTTTGAACTGTATCAATAATGACTATATGCGCAGGCTATGAGCTGACGTCAGCAGGAGACAGTATCTGCAGCAATTTTTTCCATATGGGCAACTATTTCCCGGGCGTATCGCTCCGGCTGCTCCAGATCAGGAAAATGCCCGCAATCGGCGAAGCGCCGGATCTCCAGTTGCGGCAGATGTTCTCGCAGCGTCTCAGGCTGCGTCACCCGATGCGAACGGTCTTGTTCTCCCCAGATCAGCGTACAGGGGATGGTGAGTGGAGCCGGGTTCGTCATGAGAACGGTTTCCCGCAATAAACCTTGCACGACGCTTGCCAGACAAAAACAGCCGCCAGCGTCGAAGGACTGCCGTCCCAGTTGCTGGAACGGCTTGTCATCCGTTTCTGCGGGCAGGGCGCTGCGGTACCAGAGCTGTGCCAGTTTGCGGCGTGCCAGCCAGGTGATGAACTGCCCCGCAACCGGCACGCGCAGCGGCCTCGGAATCATGCGGTAAGCCCAGGCCTGCATGGCCGACAGCGATGGCGTCTGCGACAGCATCAGGCTGGCGATACGCGTAGGCGCTAGTTGCGCCGCCCGGATGGCGTACAAGCCGTTGGCGCAACTGAAGGCCAGCGTCGCCCGGGCAATGCCGAGCTGGTCGAGAACGGCAAGCACAGTGCGCGCTCCTTGTTCCAGGCTGTGTCGATAATCCGCCGCAGGCAGCGAAAAACCAAAACCGGGCATATCAAAACACACCACACGGAAATGCGGCGTCAGCAGAGCGATGAGGCGTCGGTAATGCGCCACGACGTTGGGGCCGTCGGGAGTGAAGACGATACTAGGACGATCGGTCGGGCTGGCTTCATTGCCCGGTTCGTTTGCAGTGTCGAAGACGTGCACGCGTCCAGCAGCGGTCTCGGCGTACTTGAGGCCGGCGGGCATATTGGTACCGGACAGCGATGCCGACAAGCGCGTCAGAAAATAATCAGTGCGTGATCCCGGCATGGGCGCTACTTCTTGACGGCGGGCGCTGCCAGCTGTGCCAGCTGATAGCCGTAGCCATACACGGTCGTCAGCCGGAAACCCTTCTCCGGTTTCAATCCCAGCTTGTTGCGCACGCGCGAGATGTGGGTATCGATGGTGCGGGTCGGCAGCTCGTTCTCGTCTTCCGGCCCCCAGACGCTTTCCTGCAAATAGGCGCGTGACAGCGGTCGGCCGAGATTGCCAAACAGCAAAATGGCGAGCGCAAATTCTTTTTGAGTCAGCGTTGTGGTGATGCTGTCATGGATGACGATATGGGCCGGCGACTCGAAAACGTAGTTGCCGAACTGCTGCACCTGTTTTTCGTCATGATCCGGATAGGCGCGTTGCAAAAGTAGCTTGACGCGTGCGGCGACAGCATGACGTCGCAGCGGTTTGAATTCGCTGTCGATCAGGCGTTCGCCGGCAGGTTCTGCGGGCAACGCAACCAGCGCAGCCAAGTCGGGCGGCGTATCCGCCGCCAGCAGCAGTACCGGGATGGCAGGCGTCCTGGCTATCTGCAGTATGTCCGCCAACTGCGCACCGGCGCTGGCGATATCCACGATCAGCAATTGCGGATGCGCGCGGCGCAGGTCGGCGCGCTGCTGTACGCCCTGGCAATCATGCGCAGGCAGGCTGCGTGCGATCAGGGCGATGTCGGCGGCGGAATGGCTGAAGATGGAGATGTGCATGGCGCGCGGAAGAAAGAAGAAAGCCGTTTCCGAATGAGCAAAGTGCAGGCCCGGAAAGCATTGCGCCGGATCGAGTCCGGCGCAATGGCTACGAGCAGAGTACTTAAGGCGCGTCGGCGTCCGGCAGCACCACGTTCACGTCGAGGACTTCCAGGTTGCCCTGGCGGTCCAGCGAGATCTTGATGTCGTCGGCGTTGACCTTGGTGTACTTGGAGATGACCTCGATCAGTTCTTTGTGCAAGGCCGGCAGGAAGTCATATCCCTGACCCTGGCGACCGCCGCGTTCGCGCGCGATGATGATCTGCAGGCGTTCCTTGGCAGCCGTGGCGCTCTTCGCCTTGGGCGGAAACAGGAAGGAAAGCAAAGCCATGTCATTTACCTCCGAAAATACGCTGGAGCAGGCCCGGCTTTTCGTAGCTGGTAAAGCGCAGCGGCAGGTCTTCGCCGAGGAAACGGCTGACCAGATCCTGATACGCCTCGGAAACGTCGGTCTCTTTCAGGTGGATCGCGGGATTGCCCTGGTTGGACGCGTGCAGCACGGATTCCGATTCAGGGATGATGCCGATCAGCGGGATGCGCAGGATTTCCTGCACGTCGGTATAGGACAGCATTTCGCCGGCTTCGACGCGCTTTGGCGAATAGCGGGTGATCAGCAGGTGTTCCTTGACCGGCTCGCCACCGCTCAGGGCGCGGCGCGACTTGGCCTGGATGATGCCGAGGATGCGGTCTGAGTCGCGCACCGAGGAAACTTCCGGATTGGTCACGATGATCGCTTCGTCGGCGAAGGTCAGGGCCATCACGGCGCCGTGTTCGATACCGGCCGGCGAGTCGCAGATGATGTACTCGAAGTCCATTTTTTGCAGGTCGCCCAGCACGCGTTCCACGCCTTCTTCCGACAGCGCGTCCTTGTCGCGGGTTTGCGACGCAGGCAGGATGAACAGGTTGTCGCAGTGCTTGTCCTTGATCAATGCCTGGTTCAGCGTTGCTTCCTGATTGACGACATTGATCAGGTCGTACACCACGCGGCGTTCGCAGCCCATGATCAGGTCAAGATTACGCAGGCCGACGTCGAAGTCGATGACCACGGTCTTGTGTCCGCGCAAAGCCAGACCCGATGCGAAACTGGCGCTCGACGTCGTTTTGCCGACGCCGCCTTTACCGGATGTCACAACGATGATTTTTGCCACAAAAGACTCCTTAGAAGATTGAATACTTGATGATGCTGATACTAAATTATTTGCTGGTATTGATCGGCAACACGTCGATGCGGTCGCCGGTCAGGCGCACCTGCACCTGTTTTTGCGCCAGTTCGGGCGGATGGCCGTTCTCAAAGGTACGGTAGACGCCGGCAATCGACACCAGTTCCGCTTCCAGGCTCGCCGCGAAGATGCGCGCGCCGGTATTGCCGCTGGCGCCTGCCAGTGCACGGCCGCGTAAAGGGGCGTACACGTGGATGCTGCCGTCGGCGATGATTTCTGCGCCGTTGTTGACCGCCGCCATGATCACCAGATCGGCGCCGCGCGCATAAATGCGCTGGCCGGCGCGTACCGGCGTGTCGATGATCATCGTGGCTGCGGCCGGTGTTATTTGTGTTGCTTGCGTTGCCTGCACCGGTTGCGCTGCTTGGGCAGGCGCAGCAACAGGAGCCGGTGCCGGAGCCGGCGGGGGCGCTTCCTCTGCTACCGCTGCCGCTTCAGGCTGTTGCGGACGCGGTACGCCGCCGTCGATGGACAGTCCCTGTGCGGCGATCTCGGCGTGCAGCTCCTCGGGCGCGTTGCGCACGGCGACTGCATTGAGGCGATAGCGTTTGAACAAGGCCACCAGCGCTGTCCAGTCGATGCCGGCGCCGGCAGTGTCCAGTGCGCCGATATCGAGAACGGCGAATTCGTCTTCAAAGAAGTCGGATACGCCGCCGGTCATGTCCTTCAACGCCTTGTCCAGCGCTGCCGGATCGGTTTCATGCAGGATCGCGGAAATGGCGACCACTGTGGATATCTTGATTTCGATCGGTTTACGAGCTTTTTGCATAAATTGTTCAGTGCCTGCGTTTTCCCGGAGAAAAACGGCAGATTCATTGCGTTCGGGGATTGTTCTCAAACCGTCTTGCGCTGGCGCGATCCAGCCGCCAGCCTGTATTGGTTTGGCATTATACAGTCAGCTGAGCGGCAACTTCAGGCTTCCAGCAAGGTTTTGAGGGCTTCCAGGTCGCGTGTCACCCAGGCGGTGTCTTCGTTGAATTTCTCATCGCTCATGCCAGGCTGGCGGAACAGGGTGAAGGTCAGCTCGCAACCATTGCCGTTGGCGACCACGCGCATGGGGATGAAGACGCTGACGCCCGAAGCCAGCACCACTTCGTGATCAAGCACGCCAAAATCGTTGAAGGGCGTAAAACGCACTTCCAGTTTGCCTTCCGGTGTGTCGGCAAACCATTTGCCATCGATCAGGCGCATACCTTTGCTGAGGCCGGACGCCCATTTCGGCATGTTTTCGGGATTGGCGGCAAAGCGATAAACGTCCCCGATACTGCGTTCGATTGTGACGTGAAGGAGGCGGGCAGGCAGAGGCTTGGACATGGCGGGTTCTCCGTAGGCAAGGAGGCCATTATGCGGCCGGACGAGATAAAACGAGCGGACAAAAAAATGCCGGAGACGATGACATCTCCGGCAGATTGCTACATTGGCAAGTCCGGTGGTCAGGCCGAACCCGGGATCAGGGGATCAGCCCGGTACCTTGCCTTCCACGCCTTCGACGTAGAACTTCACGCCGTGCAGGAAACCGTCGTCAGCCACGGCATCTTTGGCGACTTGTTCCTTGCCGGTGTTGTCTTTGATCGGACCCTTCCAGATCGGAGCGGAGCCGTCGGCGATACCCTTCTTGCGTTCTTCGACCAGTGCCTTCACATCAGCCGGCAGTTCAGGATTGAAACCGCCCAGATCGATACCGTTTTCTTTCAGACCGAGCCAGGTGCTGCCGGTTTTCCACGAACCATCCAGCACGGCTTGCACGCGTGCGGTGTAGTAGACCCCCCAGTTGATCATCGATGCAGCCAGATGGGCCTTCGGACCGAAACTGGTCATGTCGCTGTCCCAGCCGAATGCATAGACGCCTTTTTCTTGCGCAGTCTGAACAACAGCGGCGGAGTCGGTGTTTTGCATCAGCACGTCAACCCCTTGACCGATCAGTGTGGTGGCAGCTTCACGTTCCTTGCCCGGATCGAACCACTTGTTCACCCAGACCACGCGTGTGGTTGCCTTCGGATTGATCGAGCGTGCACCCATGGTGAAGGCGTCGATATTGCGGACGACTTCAGGAATCGGCACCGAGGCGACCACGCCCAGCTTGCCGGACTTGCTCATCTTGCCGGCGACCACGCCAGCGAGGTAAGCGCCTTCATACGTGCGCACATCGTATTGCGCCAGATTGTCGGCAGTCTTGAAGCCGGTGGCGTGTTCGAATTTGACGTCCGGGAATTCCTTGGCGACCTTCAGCATCGCTTCCATGTAGCCGAAGGTGGTGCCGAAGATCAGCTTGTTGCCATCGGTTGCCAGTTGGCGCATGACGCGCTCAGCGTCGGCTGCCGATTCAGGCACGTTTTCGACGAAAGTTGTTTTCACCTTGTCGCCGAATTTGGCTTCGACTGCCTTGCGGCCGTTGTCATGCGCAAACGTCCAGCCAGCATCGCCAACCGGTCCGATGTAGACGAAGGCGACCTTCAGCGGGTCTGCCTTGGGAGCAGGAGCTGCCGCAGCAGCAGGCGCAGCGGCCGGTGCCGGTTCTTCTTTTTTGCCACAGCCGATCAACGAGGCTGCGGCGATGGTGGCGAGCATCGCAATCGAGGCTCTGCGCGAAATTTTCATTTGTTTCTCCCTAAGCGAAGCGTTGTTGGTAAATAAAAGCAAAACAGCATAATCAAAACATCAATCGAACTACATAAAAAACTGCGCAAAAACTACAAACTCAGGATGCACCCGGGCGGAACGGCTTGCCCAGCGAAGCCGGCATGTTCAGGCGAATCCAGTCCGGATTGCGCGAGATCATTGCCAGCACCACGATGGTCGCGACATACGGCAGCATCGACAAAATCTGTGACGGGATCGTGACGCCGATGCCTTGCAGATAAAACTGCAGAATCGTCACGCCGCCGAACAGCAGCGAACCCAGCAACACGCGTGCCGGACGCCACGTCGCAAACGCCGTCAGTGCCAGCGCGATCCAGCCGCGTCCGGACACCAGACCCTCGACCCACATCGGCGTGTACACCAGCGACAGATAGGCGCCGGCCAGACCGCAGCAGGCACCCCCGAACAACAGGGCCATGAAACGGATACCGCGTACCGAATAGCCCAGCGCATGCGCCGACTCCGGCGACTCGCCGACCGCGCGCAGAATCAACCCGGCGCGCGTACGGTACAGAAACCATGCAATCGCCCCGCACAACAGCAGCGCAACATATGCCATCCAATGCTGATTGAAAAATGCCGGACCGATGAAAGGAATGCTATTCAGTCCGGGGACGCCGGTGGTTTGCGCAGGCAATGCGAGGCCGACAAAACGTTGACCGATGAAGGCCGACAAGCCGGCGCCGAAGATCGACAACGCAAGTCCGGTCGCGACCTGATTAGTCGCCAGCACCAGCGCCAGCCAGGAGAACAGCGTTGCCATCAGCATGCCGCACAGTGCACCTGCCATGAAACCCAGCAGCGGGCTCTTGGTGGTGTAGCCGACTGCGAAGCCGGCGATCGCCGCGACCAGCATCATGCCTTCCGCGCCCAGGTTGAGCACGCCGGCACGTTCGTTGATGAGCAAGCCCATGGCCGCCAGCAGCAACGGTGTGCCGGCATTGATGGAGGCTGCGATGAGAGGAGCGAGTTGGTCCATGTCTTGTATTCCTTAAGCTTGCTGTTTCCAGCGCAGGCGGTAGTCAATCAGCGTGTCGCAAGCCAGCAGCAGGAACAGCAGCATGCCCTGGAACACGCCCGTGATCGCCGACGGCAGGCCGAGACGCGACTGCGCCAGCTCACCACCCAGATACAGCAGCGACATGATCAGTCCGCCGAATACCGCGCCGACCGGATGCAGGCGGCCGATGAAGGCGACGATGATCGCCGCGAAGCCATAACCCGGCGACACCGACGGCAACAGCTGGCCGATCGGCCCGGCGATTTCAAATGCGCCCGCCAGACCGGCGAAGCCGCCGGAAATCAGCAGCGACACCCACAAGGCATTGCGGCTGGAAAAGCCGGCATAGCGTGCAGCGTGCGGGGCCACACCGCCCACCATCAACGAGAAGCCGCGGAAGCTGCGCATCATGAACACCGCCATCACAATCGCCGCCACGATGGTCACTGCAAAGCCGATGTGCAGGCGCGTGCCGCTCATCAGCGTCGGCAGCATGAACTCGCTGGAGAACACTTTCGATTGCGGGAAGTTCATGCCGTTCGGATCCTTCAGCGGGCCGTTGACTGCATACATCAGCAGCAGCTGCGCCACGTAGGTCAGCATCAGCGACACCAGGATCTCATTGGCGTTGAACTTGTCGCGCAAGAGCGCCGTGATACTGGCCCAGAATGCGCCACCGACCACACCGGCAATGATCATCAATATCAAGCCGACACCGCCGGAGACAGCATGATCCGGCACGTCGATCCATACCAGCATCGCGCCCGCACACAAGGCGCCGACGGTGAACTGGCCTTCGGCGCCGATGTTCCAGATGCTGGCGCGGAAGCACACCGCAAGACCGAGTGCGCACAGAATCAGCGGGATCGATTTCAGCAGCAGTTCGCTGATGGCGCGCTTGCTGCTGAACGGATCAACGAGGAAGACTTTCAGACCCGCAATCGGATCCTTGCCCAAGGCGATAAACAGCAATGCACCCAGGAACAGCGTCAGGATGATCGCAATAACCGGCGACAGATAAGTCATGCGGCGCGATGGCGTGCCGCGCAATTCCAGCCGGAAGGGCAGAGAGGTAACGGCGGATTTAAACATGAGCAGCCTCCGCATCGGCGTTTGGAGTCTCATCGTTCCACAAGCCGCTCATCCACAAACCAACTTGCTCGCGCGTTGCCTGTTCGATAGCAATCGACGGCGACAACTGTCCCTTTGCGATCACGTGCAGGCGGTCGCACAGCGCGAACAATTCGTCGAGTTCTTCAGAGATCACCAGCACGGCGCAGCCTTCTTGTTTGAGCGCCAGAATTTCGGCGTGAATTTGCGCAGCGGCCCCAACGTCGACGCCCCAGGTCGGTTGCGCGACGATGAAGACGCTAGGTTTGCGCTCCATCTCCCGGCCGACGATAAATTTTTGCAGGTTGCCGCCGGACAGGCTTTTTGCCAGCGCATCGGGACCGCTGGCCTTGACCTTGAACCTTTCGATGATGGACGCCGCGATCTTGCGTGTGTAGCCGAAATCGATCATGCCGTGCTTTACGTACGGCACTTTTTGATGCGACAGCAGCATGTTGGCCGACAGACTCAGCGTCGGCACGGCGCCGCGGCCGAGACGTTCTTCCGGCACCAGGCCGAGACCTTTTGCACGGCGTGGATTGGGCGCGAGATGGCCGACGGCGCTGCCGGTCAGCATGATCATGTTGGGCGCGGCGCGCTGATCTTCACCGGACAGTGCCGCCAGCAATTCTTGCTGGCCGTTGCCGGACACGCCGGCGATGCCGACGATTTCACCGGCGCGTACTTCGCATTCGATGTCTTTGAGTTCCGTGGCAAACAGATGCGCCTTCGGCAGGCACAGGCGATTGATGTGCAGCTTGCGCTCGTTGCGTTGCATGCCGGGATGTTGCGGATTGCGCTCACGGCGCAGGCGTACCAGTTCTTCGCCGATCATCATGCGCGATAGCCCGGCACTGGTTTCATTGCGCGGATCGCAGTTGCCGGTCACGCGGCCGCCGCGCATCACCGTGGCGCTGTGGCACAGCGCACGGATTTCGTCGAGCTTGTGGCTGATATAGAGAATGCTGCAGCCTTCGTCGGCCAGTTTGCGCAGCGTGACAAACAGCTTCTCGACCGCTTGTGGCGTCAGCACCGAAGTCGGTTCATCGAGGATCAGCAGTTGCGGATTGGTCAGCAGCGCACGGACGATTTCCACGCGCTGGCGTTCGCCCACCGACAGGGTATGGACGTGACGATTCGGCTCCAGCTCCAGGCCGTATTTTTCACCGGTCTGACGGATGCGCGCGATCAGATCCTGCATGTCGGTGTCGGAATCCAGGCCCAGTGCGATGTTTTCAGCAACCGTCAGTGTGTCGAACAGCGAGAAGTGCTGGAACACCATGGCGATACCGAGCTTGCGCGCAATTTGCGGATTGGCGATGTGCACCAGTTCGCCGTTCCAGTAAATTTCGCCGGCGTCGGGTTTGACGGTGCCGAAGATGATTTTCATCAGCGTCGATTTGCCGGCGCCGTTTTCACCGAGTACGGCGTGGATTTCACCGGGCGCGACGCTCAGGTTGATATCGTCGTTGGCCAGCACGCCGGGATAGGCTTTGCGGATGTGTGCGATGTGCAGGCGGGAAGATGGTGCAGTCACGGATTCCCCTTCAGAGACCGGCGCGGTTGCGCGCGCAGGCGGTCTTTACGTTATTCAAATGATCTGCGGAATTTACCATAGCCAGATTGTCAATAATCAGGAAAATGATCACTTGTTGCCGCCGCGATGCGCCCAGCGCGTCGTGCGTTTTTCAATGATGGCAAACAACTCGTACATCGCCATCGCCATCGCACCGATGACGACCAGACCGGCAAAGGCCAGCGGCATCTTCATCGACGATCCGGCCGATACCAGCAGATACCCGATGCCTTCGTTGGAGGCGTTCATTTCCGACACGGTCGAGCCGACAAATGCCAGCGTGATGGCGACCTTCAGCGAGGCGAAGAAATACGGCAGCGAGCGCGGCAGGCCGACCTTGAGCAGGATGTCCATGCGTTTGGCGCCGAGCACGCGCAGTACGTCCTCCAGTTCCGGCTCCAGTGTTGCCAGGCCGGTGGCGATGTTGACCATGATCGGGAAGAAAGAAATCAGGAAAGCCGTCAGGATCGCGGGGCCGGCGCCGATGCCGAACCACACCACCAGCACCGGTACGAAGGCGGCTTTAGGCAATGCATTGAAGGCGGTCATCAATGGGTAAGCGGCGGCGTACAGCAGCGGCGACGAACCGATCAGGAAGCCCAGCGACACACCCACCGCCACGGCGATGGCAAAGCCCACCATGGTGACCCAGAAGGTGCTGATGGCGTGATGTGCAATCGGGCCGGCGAATTCGATCATGGCTTCGATGATTGCCATCGGGCTGGGAAAGATGAACTCGGATACTTCCAGCACGCTGCAGATGAACTGCCACACCACCAGAATGGCGAGCAGCAACAGCCACGGCGCCAGCGTACGGGCGGCTTTATTCAAGGAGGAAGGTTTTTTCATGGTCGCCTCAGCAGTTCTCAGGTGTTGCGCACGCGGCCGATATGCTCGCGCAACTCGTGCACCAGGGCGTTGAATGGATCGGTATAAGTGAGCTCCAGTTCGCGCGGACGCGGCAGCGGATTTTCCTTGCGCGCCACAATGCGGCCGGGACGCTTGCTCATGACATAAATGGTGTCGGCGAGGAAGGCGGCTTCGCGCAGATCGTGGGTGACCAGGATCACGTTGAATTTGCGCTCGGTCCACAGATCGCGCAGCACGCACCACAGTTCTTCGCGCGTGAAGGCATCCAGCGCGCCGAACGGCTCGTCCAGCAGCAGCATTTTCGGTTCGTGAATCAACGCACGGCAGATCGACGCGCGCTGCTGCATACCGCCCGACAGCTCCCATGGAAACTTGTCCGCATAGCCGTCAAGGCCGACGGTCTTGAGCAGTTTGAGCGCGCGCTCGGTGTATTCCGCTTTGTTCTTCTTGAAGCCCGTGCGATACGGCTCGACGATTTCCAGCGGCAGCAGGACGTTGTCGAGCGTGGTGCGCCAGGGCAGCAGTGTCGGCGCCTGAAAGGCCATGCCGACAAATTTCAGCGGGCCGGTCACATCTGCGCCGGCGATGGCGACGCTGCCGCGAGTCGGACGCTTGAGGCCGGTCGCCAGTTTCATGAAGGTCGATTTGCCGCAGCCGGACGGACCGACGATGGCGATGAACTCTCCCTGCCTGGTTTGCAGGGAGATATCTTCCACCGCGAATTCGTCGGAACCGTCGTAGGACAGGAAGACGCGACGGAAATCGACAAAGATGTCGTCAGCCGTGGTGCTCACGACTGCTTCTGCAGTTTCAGCGTGCAAGATTATTTCCCGAAAACGTTGAGCGCTTCTTTGGACGGCAGGTAAGCAGCGGTCCAGACCTTGTCCGGGTTGACGCGTGTCTTGGTGCCGTAGGCATCGGAGACTTGCGAAGCCATCAGCGTCAGGCGCGGCAGGAACACCTGGCCATAACCTTCGGATTTAGCGTGCGGTGTGGCGATGGCGCTGGAGATGGCCAGCTTGAGGCGGCGCAGTTCCAGCTTCTCGTCGATCAGGCCGTCGCGTTCCTTGAGCACCTTGATGGCGGCTTCAGGATTGGCCAGGACGTCCTTGGTCGCTTTGGCGAAGGCGCGCAGGAAGCCCTTGAGCGCTTCCGGATTGGTCTTCATCAGGCTCTCGTTGGCGATGATGGCGTTGCCGTACAACTTGACGCCGTAGTCGGGGAACATCATCACGTTGATATCCTGATCCTTGATGCCACGTGCATTCAGGTTCAGCAGCGAGGTGAAATAGAAACCGGTGATGGCATCGACATCGCCGCGCGCCAGCATGGTTTCCCGCAGCGGCGGATCCATGCTGATCCAGTTGGCCTTGGAGGCATCCAGTCCGTTGGCCTTGGCGAAGATCGGATAGCCGCGGCGACCGGCGTCAAATACCGGCGAGCCCAGTTTCTTGCCGACCAGATCGGCAGGAGTTTTGATGCCGGTTTTCTTGAGTGAGAAGATGGCGGCGGGCGTGTCGTTGTAGACCATCATCACGGCCATCGGCTTGCCCGGCGAGCTCGGATTGTTGGCGGTGAATTCCATCAGTGCGGCCATATCGGCAAAGCCCATGTCGTAGGTGCCCGAAGCCACGCGATTGACGGCGTTGCCCGAACCACTGCCGGCATCAATGATGACGTCGAGTTTCTCTTGCGCAAAATAACCCTTCGACTTCGCCACCAGGAACAGCGCAGAAGGACCTTCAAAGCGCCAGTCGAGCTGGAACTTGATCTTGGTTTCCTGTGCGAAAGCGGATGCGCAGGCGGCGCTGAGCAATACGGCGGCAGTGTATTTGAAGAGTTTCTTTGCGTACATGGTTGGTTTCCCTTTTTTTGATCCATTGACCCGGTGACCGGTTGATTCCGCTGATTTGGCTGGCTTGGCACCGTCCCTGATGCTGTTGCCAATGCGGCCGTATTTTGTGAATCAGTTTCCGACAGATGACGTAGTGCGGATGTGCTGTGAAAAGCATTTACTGTGCCAAGAACACCGGACGTGTTCTGTGCAGCAGCAGCAGGTGGTCTGGGCAAGGTGGCAAGGCAGGGGAGAAAAACAGGTGCCGTTGTCGACTTTCTGGCGGGTTCGGTTTTGTCGACAATCTAAAAAATATTTTGCAACAATTTGGTGCTTTGGTGCACCTGTCTAGAAGCCGTTGCACTAAAAACAGTATTCTGACGTGCTTGTAAGCCTTGTATGGGCAGGATAACCCGCTGATCTCAATTTAGTACTGTCGTTCTATATCCTGTTGACAATCTTCGTCCGCGATTCTTGCTTTTTGTCGCAGATAAGCGGCCTCGCAGGATCGCTGCGGCCTCCGCAAGCACCGGCTTTCTCGTGCTCTGATTCCTTTTTTCGCACCTCGCCGTTCTTCGTTTTTGTTGCGACTGTTATTTGTGACCGCAGATGTCCGGCCGTGATTCTGTTTTTAATCGTCCCGGTGTTTGTCGACAGTTTTTTTGACATGTGCTTTTTTGCTGGCACGACGTTTGCATTAACGAACCCGGCGGATTGAGCTTCGGCAGATGCCGGCAGCAATATGCCCGACCTTGTTTGAATGGGTGAGCAGATGAAGGAGCGCATGGCGCGTGAAGGCGGATCACTGAGCAAACGATAAAACGCATGTTCACTGAAGCAAGTCGTCACACGCCGTGTGCATGGGATCCGGATTTTATTTTTCGTGAATTGTAAAAAGGGAGAAATGTATGAAGAAAAGTGCAATGGGGATGTGCTTGACTACTGCAGCGCTGGCTGTTTCGGCCATGGGCAGCATGTCGGCCAACGCTGCCGACTGGGCGGACAATTCGATTGGTATTCGCTACGGCACCAAGTTTGCCGAGCCGTTCAACTCACAGGACATCTCGAAGAAGATCGTCAACTTCACGCACGCCAGCGGCTACAAATATGGCACCAACTATCTGAACGTCGACTTGCTGATGTCGGATAGCAAAGACAATGAATCGCAAGAAGCCTATATCGTTTACCGTCATACACTGGACATCGGTAAAGTTGCCGGCAAGGATCTCTCTTTCGGCCCTGCACGCGGCTTTGGTCTGACTGCAGGCTTTGACTGGAACACCAAAAACGATCCAGGCTACAGCTCGCGCAAGCGTATGATCGTTGCCGGTCCTACTATCATGATGGACGTGCCTGGTTTCCTCAACATCAGTCTGCTGGCACTGTGGGAAAGCAATCAGCCGCTCAACAACGGCGTGCGCATGAGCAGCCGTTATTCCTATGACACACATCCGATGCTCAACGCTGCCTGGGGTATCCCATTCGGCACCAGCGGCTTCGCATTTGAAGGCTACGTGAACTACATCGCCGCCAAGGGCAAGAACGAATTCGGTGGCGGTACTGCGCCTGAGTTGAACTTCGACGGTCAGATCATGTACGACGTCGGCATGCCACTGGGCATGGGCAAGAATACCTTCCGTGTCGGTTTGGAATATCAATACTGGCGTAACAAGTTCGGCAACCCGCATACTGTTCCTGGCTCGCTGGCCAAGACGCCGATGCTTCGAGCCGAATACCATTTCTAAATGGTTCTGCAAACGACACGGTGCGGGCGTCGCGCCGGGTCGTTTTGTTTCGGCAGCTTCTGCCGGAGCTTAAATGCCGGGTCTTCGGATCCGGCATTTTTTATTGGAGAATCGATTGGGAAATCGATTGATAATGGATGTCGTCATGTCATTGGCACAAGTTCTGCTCAATGGAAAGGGGCGATGAGCCGGTTTGGTTTTGTCAACAAAGCGGCTTCGTGTTTGTGATGAATTGGTGCTGAGGCTGCACTAATTTTGACGCGCTGCACTAAAACAGGTTCAGGTCAGCATCTCTGTAAGCAAGGCGGAATCTGGATGTCGTCGCGGGCGAACCGTGCCATGCGGTGCGAAACTAGCAGAAAAATTGTCGACAATGATTGTTTGAAATCACTGTTGCCAACTAAACGGTATAAATAGTTTTGAAGCGGACAGGTGGATCGGTCCGTCAACGAATTCACGAATTGAAAAGCGGGACAACATGGAAGCGTACATTTTCGAGTGGCTCAACCTCTTGCTGCGTTGGCTGCATGTCATCACGGCGATTGCCTGGATAGGTTCGTCGTTCTATTTCGTCTGGCTCGATAACAGCCTGACCAAACCGGAAGACCCGGAGTTGCTGGAAAAGGGTGTCGGCGGCGAATTGTGGGCGGTGCATGGCGGTGGCTTCTACAACCCGCAAAAATACCTGTTGGCGCCGAAGACGCTGCCGCAGAACCTGCACTGGTTCTTCTGGGAGTCTTACAGTACCTGGCTGTCGGGCTTCGCGTTGTTCTCGGTGCTGTATTTGTTCAATGCCGGTACCTTCCTGGTCGACAAGCACGTGCTCGACATGACGGCGACGACGGCCGTGTTTGCTGCGCTCGGCTATCTGGTGGCGGGCTGGGTGGTGTATGACGCCATCTGCCGTCTGTTCGGCGACAAGCCGGGAGGCGATCGCGTGGTCGGTGTGCTGGTGACGATCTACGTTGTCGCGGCAGTCTGGGTGGCCTGTCATGTGTTTTCCGGACGTGCTGCTTTTCTGATGACGGGCGCATCGCTGGCGACGGTGATGAGCGCCAACGTGTTGTTCTGGATTATTCCCGGGCAGCGCAAGATGGTGGCGTCCATGCGCGCCGGCCAGAGTCCAGATCCCATTCACGGCAAACGTGGCAAACAGCGCAGCGTGCACAACACCTATTTCACGCTGCCGGTGATCTTTGCCATGCTGTCGAACCATTACAGCATGACGTATAGCGCCGGCAACAACTGGCTGGTGCTGTTGCTGATCATGCTGGCGGGCGTGCTGATCCGGCAGTTCTTCGTCCTCAAGCACAAGGGTGTTTTTAAGTGGCAGTATCCGGCTGCTGCGGTCGTGATCCTGGCCGGCGTGGCCGCGTGGATTGCGCCGAAGTCGGCGTTGCAGTCTGCGCCGGTCGCGGCTCAGGGCGCTCCCGTGGTCTCGTTCGTACAAGTGCAACAGGTCATCGAGACGCGCTGCATTCAGTGCCATGCCGCCAAACCGACGCTGATGCCGGTGCCAGGTAAGGGCATCCTGCTCGACAGCAAGGACGGTATCCTGCAGCACGCCCAGCAGATTTATCAGCAGGCCGTCGTGCAAAAGGCTATGCCGCTCGGGAACATGACCAATATCACCGATGACGAGCGCGCGTTGCTGGGAAAGTGGTTTGAAGCAGGCGCGAAGGGCGGCTAATTGGAAGAAAAGTCGGCAGCAATAAAAAAGGCTGAACATCATGTTCAGCCTTTTTATTTCGCGCATCAGTTTTACAGACGGCTTACTTCGCTTGGTACGGATGTTCCGTACGCCAGTGATTGGCGATGTCGATGCGGCGGCAGATCCAGACGCGCTCATGCGACTGCACATAGTCGAGGAAGCGTTGCAGCGCGGCGAAGCGGCCCGGACGGCCCAGCAGGCGGCAGTGCATGCCGACGGACAGCATCTTGGGTGCTTCTTCGCCTTCTGCATACAGCACGTCGAAGCTGTCCTTGAGGTATTGGAAGAACTGCTCGCCGGTGTTGAAGCCTTGCGGCGTGGCAAAGCGCATGTCGTTGGTATCGAGTGTGTACGGCACCACCAGATGCGGCTGTTCGCTGCCGTCGGCCAGCGCAACCTTGGTCCAGAACGGCAGGTCGTCGCCATAGTAGTCGGAGTCGTAGCTAAAACCGCCGTGCTCGACCACCAGTTGACGCGTATTGGGAGAGTCACGGCCGGTGTACCAGCCTTGCGGAGGGATGCCGGTCAGCTTGCGGAAGATCTCGACGGCGGCGCGCATGTGTTCGCGTTCTGTCTCGATGTCCATGTTCTGATAATGGATCCAGCGCAGGCCGTGGCAGGCGATTTCGTGGCCCAGTTCGACAAAGGCCTGAGTGACCTCCGGATGGCGCTCCAGAGCCATCGCCACGCCGAACACCGTCAGCGGCAGCCGGCGTTTTTCAAATTCGCGCAGGATGCGCCAGACACCGACGCGTGAGCCGTACTCATAGATCGACTCCATCGACAGATGGCGGGCCGGATAGGCAGCCGCACCGATGATCTCGGACAAGAATTGCTCCGACGCCGGGTCGCCGTGCAGCACCGAGTTTTCGCCGCCTTCTTCATAGTTCAGGACAAACTGCACGGCGATTTTGGCCTTGCCCGGCCAGTTGGCGTGAGGGACGTTGCGACCGTAACCGATCAGGTCGCGTGGGTAATTGTCTGAATGTTGCATGTTGGCTTTATGTTGATGAAGATGAATGTTCGAATAATGGTGTCAACGAGCGCCGAAATTCTGCAGGATACCGCTGTAGAGTTTCGGTAACGGCCGCGCATAGTCGCCGCGTTTGGCCGTTTGTAGTTTTAGCATTAGCAAGGATTCTGCCAGCTTCACGGCCGCCGTGACACCTTCGATCACAGGCGCCTTGATATCGTCACTGATTGCACTGCACAAATCGGCCATGCCGGCGCATCCGAGCACGATGGCTTCGGCGCCGTCTTCGTCCAGTGCCCGGCGGCATTCGTCAGTGATGATGCGGCGCGCATCGGAACGTGGGTCTTCCAATTCCAGTACAGCCAGTTCGCACGCCCGGACGTTGCGGCAAAAGCGTTCCATGCCGTAACGCTCGGCCAGATGCCAGGCCATGCCGCAGGTGCGCTGCAAGGTGGTAACGACGCTGAACGATGGTGCAATCAGACTGGCGTAATGCATGGCGGCTTCGGCGATGCCGATGACAGGGCCGTTGGCGACTTCGCGCGCCGCGTACAACCCGGGGTCGCCGAAGCAGGCGATGACGTAGGCATCACAGCCTTCACGTTCGCCGTTGATGATTTCTTCCAGCAAACCGGGAACCGCCAGCGCTTCGTCGTAGTAGCTTTCGATCGAGGCCGGACCCATCGCCGGGCTTACGCCAAGAATGCGGGTATCGGGTGAGGCGACGGCACGCGCACAATCGGTCATCTTGGCGGTCATGCTCAGTGTGGTGTTGGGATTGATGATTTTGATCAGCATGGCATCCTCATTTCTTTGCTGCATTGAGGAGCAGGTAGCCGGCGGCACCGATGAACATCCCGATGAACCAGGAGAAGTCGGCCAGCAGATGCAGCTGAGGCATCATCACGCATGACATTGCTGCCAAGGCAGCGAACACCAGGGCCTTGACGGCGGTGATGTTAACTCCCCCCTGATACCAGTAGCGGCCCTGCGGGCGCATCGTGTAAAGGTCATCCAGCACAATCTCCCGGCGTTGAACCAGATAGTAATCTGCAATCAGGATGCCGTAGAGCGGACCAATCAGGCTGCCCAGTATGTCCAGCGTGTAGTGGATCACGGCCGGATTGTTGAACAGATTCCAGGGAGTGATGAAGATGGATGCCACAGCCGCAAGCATGCCGCCGGTACGCCAACTGATGCGTTTGGGCGCAACGTTGGAAAAGTCGAACGCGGCCGAAACGAAATTGGCGACAATATTGATTCCGATCGTGGCGATGAGGAAGGTCAGCGCCCCCAGCACGACCGCCGTGGTGTTGTCTATCCTAGCAACTGTTTCCACCGGATCGGTAATCAGCTGTCCGAATAGCGGCAGCGTTGCCGAGGTGGTGATGACGGTGATGACGGAGAACGCCAGAAAGTTGACCGGCAGGCCCCAGAAGTTGCCGCGTTTGACGTCGCTGAAGGTGTGGCAGTAGCGTGAGAAGTCGCCGAAGTTGAGCATCGGCCCGGAGAAGTAAGACACCACCAGTGCAATTGCCGTCAGCATCACCGGGAGCGCATTCCAGCCGCTGTATTTCACATGACCGAGATTGAGACCGATGTTTTGCCAACCTGCCTTGTAGACCATCCAGCCTGCCAGCAGGAACATCACCGCATACACGGCGGGGCCGGCAAAGTCGATGAACTTCTTGATCGCTTCCATGCCGTTCCAGAACACCAGCGCCTGCAGCAGCCACAGCAGCAGAAATCCAACCCAGCCCAGCGTCGACAGGCCGAGAAAGCCGTTCACATGCACATCGGCATAGATTGCCAACGCAGGGAAGAATTTGAGTGCGACGACGATGAATGCGCTCGATGCCAGATAGGTTTGGATGCCGTACCAGGCCACCGCGATCAGGCCGCGGATCGCCGCCGGAATATTAGCGCCAAGCACGCCGAAGGAGGCACGCGAGATCACAGGATAAGGCACGCCGCTGGCCTGGCTGGGGCGTGCGATCAAGTTGCAGAAAAAATTGACGATGGCGATGCCGATCAGCAGCGACAGAAGTACCTGCCAGCTGCTCAGGCCAAGCGCGAAAAGGCTTCCGGCAAAAACGTAGCCGCCGACGCTGTGCACATCCGACATCCAGAAAGCAAAGATGTTGTAGGCGCCCCAGGTTTGTTTTTTGAGCGGCGCCAGATCAGCATTGGCGAGACGGTCGCTGTAGTGCTGAGGAAAATCGGGTGGATTGTCGGCCGAATTGTCGTGTCGCAACGGCTGCGCGGCAAGCGTGCCGGGCGATGGCTGGGGCATTGTCATGAGGTATCTCCGGAGATGATCGTCTGTAGTCGCTAGGGCTTGCTATTCCGAGCCATCGGGCAAGTGTTAGCAATACAAAAAAGACGAGAAATCGGAGAAATATCGGTGCGAGCAGGCCCTGGTCTTGCGCCTGCCCCCATGCAATCGGCGCAGCTGATGGTACGCCGCCGCCTTTATTTGCCCAGCACCGCACGCAAATCGAAATGATCGTCGTCGTTGGGCCGGACGCGGTCTTCGCACAAATGCAAGTGATGCGCCATGTGTTCTTGCGCCAGCGCGATGTCGCCGCTCTCCAGCGCCGCCAGCACGGTGTCGTGTTCATCGAAGGAGCAGGCATTGTGTCCCGGCGCCTCGGTCTTGGCGATCATCAGGGTGGTACGCGACACCAGTTTGCGCAGCGTATCGACCAGCAAGGCGTTGCCGGTCAGTTCCGCCAGCGCCAGATGGAATTGCGCCGACAGCCTGATCCAGCGCGGACGGTCACCGGTCAGGTAGGACTGGCGTTCTTCCTCGACCATCTTGCGCATGCCGGCGATCTGACGTGTGCTGGCTTCGCGTCCTACCTTGTCGAGTACCGCGTATTCAATGATGTTGCGCAGCTCGAACATGTCCTTCACTTCCGTGTTCGACGGGCTGGCGATGAAGGCGCCGCGGTTGGCTTCCAGATCAACCATGCCTTCCGTAGCCAGGCGCGACAGCACCTTGCGCACCGTGTGGCGGGCGGTATCGTATATCTGGCACAAGACCTGCTCAGTCAGCTTGGTGCGCGGCGGCAGGCGATGTTCCATGATGGCGTCGTAGATGTCCTGGTAAATACGTTCTTCCACCGCCGGCGACTGATCGCGAGCGGCGGTTTGCGAGGCCAGGAAGGAGCGGGATGTCTTGGTTGATTTGGTCATGGCTTTTAAGAATGACATCAATGAAATAAGAGAGCTGACTGCGGAGAACTAACTACGAAGAGCGGCGTGATGACGGAATGCAGAGCAGGAGTCGTACCGGCGTGAACAATTGTCGACAATGAATAAGCTGATTCGCGACAATTTGGTGAGTGCTTGCACCAGAATTGACGATTTTTCATCTTGTTTGCACCACAACGCGATACGGTGCAGGGAAAGCATCACAACGCCCGGCGTGGTCATAAGGCGTGTCACAACAATCCGCAGCGTGTGTTGTTGCTGCGAAAGCTGGAAAATTTTATTGTCGACAATCTTTTGTTGGTTTTTCATCAGAAATTGCTCATGCGTTTTGACGATTCTTTTTATCTTATGCAAGAACCGTACTTGCTGTGCCCTGTCTGTTGTTCAGTACGCTGAGGATTGCTGCCAAAAGCCCGTCACCATTCACGGCGCAAGCGGTGCCGGCGGTGCAAACAGCGCAAGTCTTTTACAATGATTCATTGCTCATCCGGGGCGCAACGGTATTGCTTCGATCCGGTGTGAGTACCGCATTTTCATCGTTATCTTCACAGGCTCACTTATGTCTTCACCTTCATCGTCCCTGAATACTCTTATCACTGCCTTTCTGGATAAAGAACACGACGCACAATCGCGTTTCTTGCAGGAACTGGTGCGTGTGCCGTCGGATAATCCTGCCGGCGATTGCGCCGCGCATGGTGTGCGTGCAAAGCAGTTGCTGGAAGAACTTGGTTTTGAAGTCGAGGCGCATGTCATTCCTGATGCGCTGGTCAAGGCCAACGGCATGATCTCGGCGACCAACCTGATCGTGCGTAAGCGCTTCGGTACTGGCGGCCCGACCATTGCACTGAACGCGCACGGCGACGTGGTGCCGCCGGGCCTCGGCTGGAGCAAGGATCCCTACGGCGGCGAAATCGTGCAAGACGCTGAACACGGCCCGGTCATGTACGGCCGCGGCGTGGCCGTGTCGAAGTCGGATTTCGCGACCTACACCTGGGCGCTGCTGGCATTGATCGCTGCAGAAAAGCAGGGCGTCGCATTGAACGGCGCGATCGAATTGCAATTCACATACGACGAAGAAGCCGGTGGCGACATCGGTCCGAAGTGGATACTTGAGCAAGGTCTGAGCAAGCCCGACTATGCGGTGTCGGCAGGTTTTGCCTATGGCATTACTTCGGCCCACAATGGCTGCCTGCATCTGGAAGTCACGGTCAAGGGCAAGCAGGCGCACGCAGCCATGCCGCATACCGGCATCGACGCGATTGAAGCCGCCACCGGCATCTTGCAAGCTTTGTACGCCTATCGTACTGAACTGGCGAAGAAAAAATCCAAGGTCACCGGCATCAATCATGCGACCCTGAACGTCGGCCTGATCAAGGGCGGTATCAACACCAACGTGGTTCCCGATCTGGCGTCGTTCCGCCTGGATCGCCGCATGATTCCGGAAGAAGCAGGCTTTGACGCCGAGGGCGATCTGCGTCGTGTGATCGATGCCGCTGCAGCCAACTATCCCGGCATTGAGGTCGGCGTGCAGCGCATCTTGCTGGCGGAACCGCTGGCCGAATTGCCGGGTGTGGAAAAACTCATTGGCGCCTTCCAGCGCAATGCAGAAGCGGTATTGGGCGAGCCGGTTGCCGCACACGGCGTGCCTTTGTACACCGACGCACGTCATTACACCAAACACGGTATTCCAACGATTCTTTACGGTGCAGGACCGCGCACACTCATGGAAGCCCGCGGCCATAACTCGGATGAAAATCTGCGTCTGGATGATTTGCAGAAAGCGACCAAGGTTGTGACGCTGGCTCTGGGTGAGTTGTTGCAGGGATAAGCTTTACATTGCTGCGCACACAAAAAAACCTGCCGTCTTCAAACGGCAGGTTTTTTCATGGGTTGTCGGTCAGTGTCAGTGTCAGTGTCAGTGTCAGTGTGCCGAGCCGAACTCTTCCACTTCCTGCATCAGGCGAGCCTTGTCGGTCGCCGGCAAGAAGCTGGCATTGATGCCGTTGCGCGCCAGTTGCAGCAGCTCTTCACGGGTGAGCGACAGCGATGCGGCGATCGCCAGATAGTTGGCGTTCATGTAGCCGCCAAAGTAGGCCGGATCATCCGAGTTCACCGTCACCGCCAGACCGGCGCGCAGCATGCGGGCGATATTGTGTTCGGCCATGTCGTCGACGACACACAGCTTGAGGTTGGATAGCGGGCATACGGTCAGGGGCATCTTTTCCTTGATCAGGCGTTGCATCAGCGCCGGATCTTCTTCGCTGCGTACACCATGATCGATACGTTCGACCTTGAGCACGTCGAGTGCGCTGAGGACATATTCCGGTGGGCCTTCTTCACCGGCATGGGCAACCAGGTGGAAACCGAGTTCCTTGCAACGTGCGAACACGCGGGTGAATTTTTCCGGTGGATTGCCGCGTTCGGACGAGTCCAGGCCGATGCCGTTCCACAGATCCTTGTACAGGTCGCGCAAGGGCAGGGCGGCATCCAGCGTCGCGAAGGCGTCTTCTTCCGACAGGTGACGCAGGAAGGACATGATCATGGCGCTGGAGAAGCCGTACTGGTCGCGCGCTTCACGCAGGGCGCGGGCGATACCGGCAAATACCACGTCGATGCCGATGCCGCGTTCGGTGTGCGTCTGCGGATCAAAGAAAATTTCTGCGTGGCGCACATTATCGGCGCGGGCATGGTCGATGTAGGCCATGGTCATGTCATAGAAGTCCTGTTCCGTACGCAGCACGTTGGCGCCGGCGTAGTACAGGTCGAGGAAGGACTGCAGATCGGTGAAGGCGTAGGCCGCGCGCAATGCGTCGACCGAAGCGTACGGCAGGTCGACTTTGTTGCGTTGCGCCAGGGCAAACAACAATTCCGGCTCCAGCGTGCCCTCGATATGCAGATGCAGCTCGGTCTTGGGCAGCGCTTCGATAAAAGCGCGCATGTCTGCAGGGAGGCTTGGGGTGGCGGAGGAAGTCATGGCTGGCCTTTGTATTGAACTGAAACGGATAAATTGAAACAAATGAACTAAAGCGATGGCGTATTTTCTCAGAAATGCCGGAATGGGCTAAAAAACGCATCGCTTGCAAAAACTAAACCAGCCGCGCACTGACTAAGTTGAGAGGCGCGTAAGCGCAATATGGGGGAGATGGGAAGATAAAAGCGTAAAGATTTCGTGAAATTCTTCGCATCGCCGGATTTGCATGTTTTAATGCTGTGCCGTCAATGGGACCAAGTGCAGGATCAGGATGAAAAAGATAATTGCAACGACAATGACATGCAGCATGCTGGCGGGGGCAGGTGTGACGCTCTCCGGATGCTCTCTGATGTTCTGGAAGAAAAAGGAAGACCCGACACTGGTGCCTTTCTCGACAATTCCGAGCGGTTCTTACCAGAGCTTTGTCAAGAATTGGGATGACAAGGAACAGCCGGTGCTATGCGCACTGATCCGCTCTTCGGGTGAATGGAATTACTGGTTCCAGCCTGCGGCGGTGATGCGTCAAAAAAACGCGCTGGCGCCGTCGTCGGAGTACTTTGAAACACGCCAGCTGATGCTGGCTACACGCATCATCCAGGCGCCAGACAGTGCCGAGCGCGGTCAGATTTTTACCGCCGAGAAGGTGACGATGAGGGGCGGCGTGCTGAAACTGGATTACCGCTTCGTCCGTCCCGCTTCCGGTGCGACCTACCAGATCAAGGATTTCCTCCTGGTGGAAATCCCCAAAGAGCGCTACACCACCGGGCTGGTGCAGTTTGTCGAAAACGGCCGCAAGGTATGTGAGATTTCGCGCTGATCGCTTTTTGATTCCGGCGTCGTGAATAAAAAAGCCTGAGTGGCGAACACTCAGGCCTTTTCGTTTTCAACGACCGCCATGACAACTTGTTCATGACGTCAGTAGCAAAGACTCAATGCGTCATGCCGATGAACTGTTGCAGCTCCGGTGTTTTCGGATTGGTGAACAGTTCTTCCGGTGGGCCGATTTCGTGCACCTTGCCCTGATGCATGAAGACCACGCGGTCGCAGACTTCGCGGGCGAAGCGCATTTCGTGCGTGACCATCAACAGCGTCATACCGTCGTCGGCCAGGCTGCGTACCACCGCCAGCACTTCGTTGACCAGCTCAGGATCGAGCGCCGAGGTGATTTCATCGCACAGCAAGGCTTGCGGCTGCATGCTCAGTGCACGGGCAATCGCCACACGCTGTTGCTGGCCGCCCGACAACTGCTCGGGGAAGGCATCGAATTTCATGCCCAGGCCGACGCGCTCGAGATTCTTCTTGGCCAGCTCGCGGGCTTCCGCTTCCGGCATGCCCTTGACGATCATCGGCGAGATCATCACGTTGCGGCCCACGCTCAGATGTGGAAACAGGTTGAACTGCTGGAAGATCATGCCGACCTTCAGACGCAGCGTCTTGAGTTCCAGTTCGCTTTGTCCGAGATAGGCGCCGGCGACGCTGATGGAGCCTTCGTCGATGGTTTCCAGTCCGTTGATACAGCGCAGCAGGGTGCTTTTACCGGAACCGCTCTTGCCGATAATGGCGATGACTTCCCCGGCTTCTACCGACAGGCGAATGCCCTTGAGCACTTCGTTGTCGCCGTAGCGTTTTTTGACATCCTCAATGGCGATGAGCGGCATTGAATTTCCTTTCCAAAAATTGGCTGTACTTCGACAGTGGCCAGCACAGGGCAAAGTAAAAAAGTCCGACGACGGCAAACACGGTGAATGGTGCAAAGGTTGCATTGGTGATCACGGTGCCGGCCTTCGACAATTCAACGAAGCCGATGATCGAGGTCACCGCAGTACCTTTGATGATCTGCACGCCGAAGCCGACAGTAGGTGGAATCGCGATGCGTAGCGCCTGCGGCAGAATGATGTGGCGCATCTGCTGCATGTGGCCCATGGCCAGTACCGAGGACGCTTCCCACTGACCGCGAGGCACCGCTTCCACACAGCCGCGCCAGATTTCTGCGAGGAAGGATGCGCTCCACAAGGTCAGCGCCAGGCCGGCAGCGAGCCAGGCCGGAACTTCCATGCCGAACAAAGCCAGCCCGAAGAAAATCAGAAACAACTGCATCAGCAGCGGCGTGCCCTGGAAGATCTCAATGTACAACTGAGCCGTGCGGCGCAGAGCGGGACGTTTTGAGATGCGCATGAACAGGATGATCATGCCCACCACGCTGCCCAGCAGGAAGGTCGCCAGCGACAGCAGTACTGTCCAGCGGCCTGCCAGCAGCAGGTTGCGAACGATATCCCATAAGGTAAAGGAAATCATGCGGCCCTCCGCGCAAAGATGAACTTGTTGCCGATCAGGCGCAGCAGCTGGCGCAGCAGAATCGCCATCACCAGATACACCGCCGTCGCGATGAAATACGCTTCAAAGGCGCGGAAATTGCGACCCTGAATAAAGTTGGCGGCGAAGGACAATTCTTCCACGGCGATTTGCGAACAGACTGCCGAACCCAGCATCACGATCACAATCTGGCTCGACAGCGCCGGCCAGATCTTTTGCAACGCAGGGCGCAGGATGATGTGGCGAAACGCCTGGATGCGCGACATCGACAGACTCAGCGCCGCTTCCATCTGTCCGCGTGAAATCGCATTGACACCCGCGCGGATGATTTCGGTGCTGTAGGCGCCGAGGTTGATCACCATGGTCAGAATCGCGGCCTGCATTTCGCTGATCTGTATTCCCAGACTGGGCAAGCCGAAGAAGATGAAGAATAGCTGAACCAGAAAGGGTGTGTTTCGTATGAGCTCGACGTAGGCACTCACGATGGGCTTGAGCCATCGCGGTCCCTGCGTGCGTGCCCAGGCGCCGAAGATACCGACGGCAATGCCGATGACGCCGCCGATGGCGATCAGTTCGATCGTCGTCAGCACGCCCTTGACCAGCACGTCGGTATATTCGAAAGTCGCCAGGAAATCAAAGTGATAGGCCATGTGGTTTCATTTTCTGAAAATGGTGGTCAGCGTTGAATCACTTGGAATCAAAGGACACTGGATCCGGCGTTCAACTTATGCCGGGATCCGGTGTCATTGCAAAGCAATTACAGATTTGCCGGCAACGGCAGGCCCAGCCATTTGACTGTCAGGGCGCTCAGCTCGCCGTTTTTCTTGATTTCAGCGAGGATGGCGTTGACCTTGTCTTGCAGTTTCTTCTCGTCCTTGTTCAGGCCGATGAAACATGGCGAATCTTTGATCAGGAACTTGGTTTCAGGCTTCTTTGGTGGATTCTTGGCGATGATGGCGGCGGCGATCACGTTGCCGGTCGCGACCAGTTGCACTTGATTCGACAGGAAGGAGCTGATGGTGCCGTTGTTGTCTTCGTAGCGCTTGACGGTGGCGCTGGCCGGGACGATCTTCGACAGTTCCAGATCTTCGACCGAACCGCGGGTCACACCGATAGTCTTGCCTGCCAGGTCAGCCGGGCCGCTGACTTTTTGATCGGCCGGACCAAACACGCCGTTAAAGAACGGAGCGTAAGCGGCAGTGAAGTCGATCACTTTTTCGCGTTCTGCATTCTTGCCCATGCTGGAGATGACCAGATCAACTTTCTTGGTTTGCAGGTAAGGCACGCGGTTGGCGCTGGTGACGGGAATCAGGTCAACCTTGACGCCCAGTTTCTTGGCGATCAGGGTCGCGACATCGATGTCCAGACCTTGTGGCTTGAGGTCGGCAGTGACCGAGCCGAATGGCGGAAAGTCTTGTGGTACGGCGACGCGCAGCACGCCTGCCTTTTGGATGTCGTCCAGTGTGTCGGCACGTACAGCGGAAGCGGAAATCAGCAACGCACCAGCCATCAGGCCGAGAAAAAGTTTCGAGAGTTTCATCAGGATTCTCCAGGTTGAGATGAAGTGAAAGAAGTGGCTATCGCAGCCGCTGTTTTTTTACCGGATCGCGAAGCCGGTTTTTTGGGCTTCACGGGTGCTGCAAAAGAATTTCCGACCGCCGATACGGGCGCCAGTGCCTGACGCAGTTGCCCCAGCGGATCGCTGACGCCGACTTTGTTCAGACCGGCTTCAACGTGTTGCAGGTGGTCGTGCATGAGTTGCTCTGCGGCTGCCAGATCGCCACGCTCCAGGGCGGCGACGATGTGGACGTGTTCAGCGCAAGAGTCTTCGGCTTGTTCGGAAGACTGGTGCAGCATGGCGGTCAGGGTGGTGCGCGCGGTCAGATCGCGTAGTGTGTCCGACAGCAAGGTGTTGCCAAGGCACTCGCACAGTGCGACATGGAAGTCACCCAGCAAATAACTGCGTGCACCGATATCGTCGCCTTCAATGGCGGCTTGCTCGCGCCGGATGTGGTCGCGCAATTGTTCAATCGCGGTCTTGGTGATTGGACGGGCATGGCGCAGCAGACCGAGTTCAATGACGCGGCGCGCTTCAAATGCTTCGCGTGCATCATTTGGGGTCGGTTCAATCACGAACCAGCCGCGCCGGGCGCTGACCGTGACGATTCCGCGTGTGACCAGGCGCGTCAGTGCTTCGCGCACCAGGGTGCGGCTGACGCCGAACAACGCCGACAATTGCTGCTCGCCCAGACGCGTGCCGGGGGCAAGCTGCTTGGCGAGGATCGCTTCCATGATGCGGCTGGCGATCTGAATCGAGGATTTGATGGCGTCTGTGCTCATATCTCCACTACAGCAATATGCGTGCCATGTATTCCAATCTGATATACAAGATTGACGTACAGAAATAGCCTACTTATTACCAGAGTGAGAGGAGCATCCTACGTACGCCCTGAAGCTGTTTTTGGCGTAGGCCTATGCTACGCGGGGCATTGCGGCGATTCACTTTGGAATGCAGATCATCACCGGAATGGTGCATCTTGTATACCAGTTCACGATAACGGAGCGTTTTCAAGTCGCCAAAATGCAAGCCGCCCGCTGCTTTTGAGGGCGGCGGGCGGTGAAGAAAGCTAACAAGGAGCGCCGGAAAAGCCGCTCTATCTATATAGAGATAGAGGTGCAGGGTCGGCGGTCAGGTTTTGGAGGCTTCCAGGGATGCATTGCTGTCGCTGCTCTCGGCCTTGTCGGCGAAAGCTGCCAGCGCCTTCACCGCAGGCTTGCGCGTTGTGCGTCCGCTCAGGGCGCCACCTTCATACGGTACGCGGCCTGACGGCACCACGGCGGAGGCCAGTTGGACGTGGCCTTCCTGATCATCGAAGAACATGTGCGCGCCAAACGCGTGCAATACGTCCGCCTTGGGGAGGCCGCCGAGGAAGAAGGCTTCGTCGACCGTGACGTTCCAGGTACGCAGCGTGTGGATCACGCGTTTGTGCGCCGGGCTGTTGCGTGCGGTGACGATGGCGATACGCACCGGGCAGGTCGCAGGCGTAAATTGCTTCTGGATTTCCGACAAGGCGAACAGCAGCTTGGCCAGCGGGCCTTCTTTCATGGCCTTGTTGCGATGGCGCTGTTCGTGGCGGACAAAGGCTTCCAGGCCTTTTTCGGCATAGATGCGTTCGGACTCGGGCGAGAAGAGCACGGCGTCGCCGTCGAAGGCGATGCGGATCTGGTTTTCCGGCGGGATGTAATTGGTGGGCGCGGTATATAGCTGCGCCGCCGCGACGCCGCCGTCGATGGCGTCCTGAACGTCGTCCTGATCACGCGAGAGAAACAGGTCGATCTTGAACGCTTCCAGATAATGCACGATCGGTTCGCCGCCGGTGAAGGCCGCGCGGCTGATGTCGAGCTTGTGGGCCTCGATGGCGTTGAATGCGCGCAGACCGGTGTCGGGCGTATTGCGTGAGATGACCACCACTTCCACCAGGCGGCGGCCGGGAATCAGGTGATTCAGTTTGAGCAGCGCCTTGACCAGCGGGAAGGCCGTGCCCGGGAGCAGCGGGTCGTTTTCGTGTTCGCGCTGGTAGGCGGTATAGGCTTCCACGCCTTCGTTGTCGAAGATGGCGTTTTCGTGTTCGAGGTCGAACAGCGCGCGCGATGAAATGCCGATGACCAGCATGCCGGAAAGATCGTAAGCCATGTCTCTTTAACTCGTTCGGACTGCAAAATGGGATGCGTGCAGTGTGCCACAGATGCCATTTTCACCCTAGTTATGTAGTGATTTTGCCCCATGCCGGATCTGCATGAGGTGTCTTCGCCTACTTTTCATCTCGTATTTGTACGCTATCTCCGTCAAAACACATGATATTGCTTTCATTTTTGATAAATATTGCCTGAAAGTATTTTGTAGTGACGGATTGCATCGCGCTACATAAATTTGTATGATGACCGTATAACTTAATCAAAAACGACGAGACATTCATGTTCCAAAAGATTCCGGTGCAGGCGCTCAGCGACACGGTAGCGCGGCAATTGCTGGAGAAAATCGATCTGGGCGCGTTCCCCCGCGGCGGCAAATTGCCGACCGAGGCCGTGCTGGCGCAGGAATTCGGCGTCAGCCGCACTGTTGTGCGCGAGGCGATCTCCCGGCTCAAGCATGAAGGCGTGGTCGAACCGCGTCAGGGCAGCGGCGTGTTCGTTACCGAGCAAGCGGGTATCAAGCCGTTGCGCATCGATTACACCGAAGTGAGCTCTCCCGAAGCGGTCTTGCAGATCGTCGAGTTGCGTCGCGCCATTGAGGCTGAAGTGGCGGCGCAGGCGGCCAAGCGCCGTACCGATGCCGACATGGTCGCCATCGACAGCGCGTTGGCGCGTATCGGCATGGATGTGAAAGAGGGCGGCGATGGTGTTGCCGCCGACGTCGCTTTTCATCGCGCGCTGGCGACGGCGACGCGCAATCCGTATTTCATCAAGACGCTGGAATTTCTCAGTCAGTACCTGGAAGCTGCGACGACGGTGACGCGTGGTAACGAAGCGCGGCGTGACGATTTTTCACGCCAGGTGCGCGAAGAGCACGAGGCAATCGTCGCCGCGATTCGTGCCGGCGACGAGATGGCAGCGCGTGCAGCGGCACAGACGCATATGTTCAATGCGGCCCGGCGATTAGGTCAGGCCGGGTAGCAAAAATAAATACTCGCAATAAAAATCGCAGTACAACTCGTACTTAAAATTTCAACCAGGCGCAGCGTGCCACGGTCCTCGAGTTCCGATCTGAGTGATCCACAGCCAACGCCGCCGTAATCAGTGGAGTCGACGATGTCTAAAAATGTTGGTGTGATCGGTCTGGGAGCAATGGGTCTGGGTGTTGCGCGCTCGCTGCTGCGTGCAGGGTTCAAGGTGCACGCCTGTGACGTGCGCAAGGAAGTGCTGGATAAGTTTGCTGCCGAGGGCGGCGTTGCCTGCGCCAACCCTGCCGAGATGGGCAAGGCCGTCGACGTGGTCGTCACGCTGGTGGTCAATGCTGCGCAAACCGAGACCGTGTTGTTTGGCGAGAACGGCGCCGCATCGACATTGAAGCCCGGCAGTGTCGTGATTTCCAGTGCCACGGTCGCGCCGGATTTCTCGATCGCATTGGGTCAGCGTCTCGCTGAAAAAGGTTTGCTCATGCTGGACGCGCCGGTGTCAGGGGGTGCTGCGCGCGCCGCATCGGGCGAGATGACAATGATGACCTCCGGCCCGGCCGACGTCTACGCAAAGATCGAAGACGTATTGACAGGCATGGCCGGTAAAGTCTATCGCCTGGGTGATGTCCACGGTGTCGGCTCCAAGGTCAAGATCATCAACCAATTGCTGGCGGGCGTGCATATTGCCGCATCGGCGGAAGCCATGGCACTGGGTCTGCGTGAGGGCGTCAACGCCGATGCCTTGTATGAAGTCATCACGCACAGCGCCGGTAATTCGTGGATGTTTGAAAATCGCGTACCGCATATTCTCAATGGCGACTACACGCCGCTGTCGGCTGTCGATATTTTCGTCAAGGATCTGGGCCTGGTGCTGGACACTGCTCGCCGCAGCAAATTCCCACTGCCGCTGTCGGCTGCCGCACATCAGATGTTCATGATGGCGTCGACCGCCGGTCATGGCGGCGAAGATGATTCCGCCGTGATCAAGATTTTCCCGGGTATCGATCTGCCGCCGTCAAAAAAGTAAACACAGCAAACACAGCATAGCAACACAGGAGTTGACCATGTCTCAAGCCCAAGCCAAGCCTCTACTCGGCTGCATCGCCGACGATTTTACCGGCGCGACCGATCTCGCCAACATGCTGGTGCGCGGCGGTATGCGTACTGTGCAAACCATCGGTATCCCTGAGCAAATGCCCGCCGTCGAAGTCGACGCGCTGGTGATCGCACTCAAGTCGCGCACGATTCCTGCCGCCGAAGCGGTCGAGCAATCGCTGGCTGCGTTGCGCTGGTTGCAGCAGCAAGGCTGCACGCAATTCTTCTTCAAGTATTGCTCCACGTTTGACTCCACCGACGCCGGCAACATCGGCCAGGTGACCGACGCGTTGCTCAAAGAACTGGGTGCTGACTTCACCATTGCCTGCCCGGCTTTCCCGGAGAACGGCCGCACCATTTATCGCGGCTATCTCTTCGTCGCCGACGCGCTGCTCAATGAGTCGGGGATGGAAAATCATCCGCTTACGCCGATGACCGATGCCAATCTCGTGCGCGTGCTGCAACGTCAGACCGAGTCCAAGGTCGGCCTGGTGCGTTATGACACGGTGGCCAAGGATGCCGCTGCCGTGACTGAACGCTTCACAGCGCTGCGTACTGATGGCGTGAAGATGGCCATCGCTGACGCCGTCTCCGATCGTGATTTGTACGTGTTGGGCGAGGCATGCGCTGAGTTGAAACTGGTCACAGGCGGTTCAGGCATTGCACTCGGCTTGCCGGAGAATTTCCGCCGTGCCGGATTGCTACATGCAGCAGGCGAAGCAGCGCAATTGCCCAAGGTTGATGGCTTGTCGGTGGTGCTGGCAGGCAGCGCCTCGAAGGCCACCAACGCGCAGGTCGCCGAGTGGAAGTCGAAGCATCCCGCTTACCGTATCGACCCGCTGGCTTTGGCGCGCGGCGAAGCGGTCGTGGCACAGGCACTGGCCTTTGCCGACGAACATATCAAGAAAGAACCGGTGCTGATTTACGCCACGGCGACACCCGACGAAGTGAAGTCGGTGCAAAAAGAACTGGGCGTTGCGAAAGCGGGCCATCTGGTGGAGCAGGCTCTGGCCGATGTTGCCAAGGGTTTGCGCGAACGCGGCGTGCGCCAGTTCGTAGTTGCAGGAGGTGAAACTTCCGGCGCGGTGGTGCAGGCGCTCGACGTGCGCGCATTGCGCATCGGACCGCAGATCGATCCGGGCGTCCCCGCGACGGCCACGCTCGATGATCAACCGTTGGCACTCGCGCTGAAGTCGGGCAATTTCGGCAGTGTTGATTTCTTTGAAAAGGCGTTGCGCTTCCTCGGCGGAGCCAAGGAGTGAGTATGAACAAAGAGTTCCAACTGCGCGAAGAGATCTGCCGCACCGGCGCCAGTCTTTATCAGCGCGGCTATACCGTCGGATCTGCCGGCAACATCAGCGCGCGGCTGCCGGATGGCGAAGGCTGGCTGATCACGCCGACGGACGCCTGTCTCGGCTATCTCGACCCGGCCAGTATTGCCAAAGTCGATGCGGGCGGCAACTGGGTGTCGGGCGACAAGCCGTCCAAGACGCTGGCGCTGCACCGCATGGTCTACGACAACAATCCGGAGATGCACGGCGTTGTTCACACGCACTCGACTTATCTGGTCAACCTGACCATCAAGGGTGTCTGGTCACAGGACGATGTGCTGCCGCCGATTACGCCGTATTACGTGATGAAGGTCGGTCATATCCCATTGATTTCTTATCGTCGTCCGGGCGATCCGCTGGTGGCGGAACAAGTGAAGCAACTCGCCAACAAGGTGCGCGGCGTATTGCTTGAGCGCCTCGGTCCGGTGGTGTGGGAAAGCTCTGTGTCCAAGGCAGCCTACGCATTGGAAGAACTGGAAGAAACCGCCAAGCTGTGGCATCTGGCAGGCGGCAACGTTGCACCTCTGGATGAGGCTGCATTGCGAGAGTTACGCGAGGTGTTCAACGCGCGCTGGTAGTCATTCAGCGATCCGGATCGGCTCCAACAAAAACAAAAAGCAATCAAACAGGGATGCCGTCCATAACCGGTATCCCGGCGGCAGCATTCACTTTTTTTGCCGGCCAAGCATCAGCCGATTGGGTATCAGTACGTCAGATTTTTAGATTGCCTGCGCATGTTTCATTCAAGCAGGCGCCATAAACCAACGGCCGTGGGAGCGGCTGTATTAAATCAACAGGAGATTGTCGTAGCATGACTGCATCAACCACACTCGGAGCCGAGTCTAAGCCTAACCAGGGTTCCAGCGCCAACGAACAAGAAAAAAAACGCGTCTATGCAAAAGTATTCTGGCGCATCATGCCTTTCCTCATGCTGTGCTACGTCATCGCGTATCTGGATCGCGTCAACGTCGGCTTTGCCAAGCTGCAAATGTCGGTCGACCTCGGCTTCAGCGAAACCGTGTTCGGCCTCGGCGCCGGCGTATTCTTCATCGGCTACTTCCTCTTCGAAGTGCCAAGCAACATCCTGATGCACAAGGTCGGCGCACGCGTCTGGATTGCCCGCATCATGATCACCTGGGGCATTCTGTCGGCAGCCTTCATGTACGTTGAAACCCCGATGCAGTTCTATGTGTTGCGCTTCTTGCTCGGGTTGGCTGAAGCCGGCTTCTATCCCGGCATCATCCTGTATCTGACTTACTGGTATCCATCGCATCGCCGTGCCAAGGTGATTGCCGTGTTCATGTCGGGTATCCCGGTTGCCGGCATTCTCGGCAACCCGTTGTCGGGCTGGATCATGGACGCCTTCCACGGCACCACCGGCATGCACGGCTGGCAATGGATGTTCGTCATCGAAGCGATTCCTGCCGTCCTGATCGGTCTGGCAACACTGGCCTATCTGGACAACGGCATCGCCAAGGCGAAGTGGCTCAAGGACGACGAAAAGAAATTGCTGGAAGACGAAATCATCGCCGACCAAAAGGGCAAGGAAAGCGTGCATTCGTTTGCAGACATCGTCGGCGACAAGCGTGTATGGCTGATGTGCCTGATCTATTTCTGCTTCGTCATGGGCCAGTACGGTCTGACACTGTGGATGCCGACCCTGGTCAAGGCGACCGGCGTGACCGGCAACCTGCACATTGGTCTGCTGAGCGCGATTCCCTTCGGCTGCGCGATCATCGCAATGAACCTGATCGGCCGCAGCGCCGATGCACGCCGCGAACGTCGCTGGCATCTGATCGTGCCTGCCATGATGGGCGCGGTAGGTTTTGTCGGCGCAGCTCTGTTCGCGGATAACACCGCCATTTCGATCGCATCGCTGTCGTTGGCCGCTGCTGGTGTGCTGACCTGCGCACCGTTGTTCTGGTCGTTGCCGACTTCTTTCCTGACTGGTGCTGCGGCTGCGGTTGGTATTGCCGCGATCAATTCGGTCGGTAATCTGGCAGGTTTTGTCAGCCCGTATCTGATCGGTTATCTGAAGGATCTGACGCACAACGGCGCCACCGGCATGTACATGCTGGCAATCATGCTGGTGATCGGTTCTGCGGCGGTGCTCAAAACATCGCCTAAACTAGTCAATAAATAAGCTTTCAACAGATTTATCCGGCGCGCATCCGAACAAGGTGCGCGCCCTCATCCCAAGGAGATCACGATGCTGCGCTTTGCCGCCAACCTGAGCATGATGTACAACGAACATGCTTTCCTCGATCGCTTCGCCGCTGCCGCCAAAGATGGTTTCAGCGGCGTTGAGTTTTTGTTTCCGTATGATTTTCAGCCGGAAGAAATCAAATCGCGTCTCGATGCCAACGGTCTGACGCAAGCCTTGTTCAATGCGCCGCCCGGCGACTGGGCTGCGGGCGAACGCGGCATTGCTTCCTTGCCTGGACGCGAAGATGAATTCAAGCGCAGCATCGACACTGCGCTGAAATACACCAGCGTCATCGGCAACAAGACCTTGCACGTGATGGCCGGCTTGATTCGTCCCGAGCAGGATCGCGCCAAGCATCGCGCCGTCTACATGGACAATCTGTCGTACGCTGCGCACCATGCCGACCTGGCTGGCGTGACGGTGGTGATCGAGCCGATCAACACCCGCAACATTCCGGGCTTCTTCCTGAATCGCCAGGACGATGCGCAAGCCATCTGTGCAGAAATCGGCGCAGAGAATCTGAAGGTGCAGTTTGATTGCTACCACTGCCAGATCGTCGAGGGCGACGTTGCCGTCAAGCTCAAGCGCGACATGGCCGGCGTCGGTCACATCCAGATCGCAGGCGTGCCGGAACGTCATGAACCGGACATCGGCGAGCTGAACTATCCCTATCTGCTCAAACTGATCGATTCGCTGGGTTACAAAGGCTGGATCGGTTGCGAGTACGTCCCTGCGGCCGCGACCTCGGCAGGTCTGGGTTGGTTGCGGGCATTGGCCGAGCAGGGTTTGACTGAACTCAAGCCGCGCTAAGCGGGCTTGCCTGATCAGCTTTGGTCAGGCGGATAGTAAAAAAGCGGAGCGACCATTAAAGGGCGCTCCGCTTTTTTCACTATTGTTTGTCGCTTATCGCGCGTCGGGTTTGACCTGAGCGGTGACGCTATGTTTGGTATGGCATTTGATGCATGTCGCGTAGTGCCAGATGGCACTGGCAGGAATCTTGTAGCCGCTCTTGAGGCCACAAGGGCCGCAGACCAGCTGGCCTTGCTCGGGGATGTTCATGTTGTGTTACTGCGTGATGATGGTTGCTCAAAGTCGCGGAGCCGTCCTGCGGGGGAGTTAATGAAAATCAAACAAAAGCATTAACTAGGGACAACAGTTCACTGACTGGGGCTGATTCTACTCTGGATTGGGAAAGCCTGCCGGAAGGCCCCCGGGTTTTACATTGATCAAGATGGGACGATGTCGGACGCGTCATTTCTTTGTCCGGATGGGTGGGAAAACGTGCATCCCGAAATCACCAAAACGAAAAAGCAGCATTACGTGAGTAATGCTGCTTTCGGGTACAACTTTTATTTTTGGTGGCCCGGGGCGGAATCGAACCACCGACACAAGGATTTTCAATCCTCTGCTCTACCGACTGAGCTACCAGGCCAAGAGGCCGAATTATAGCAAGATAATTTTGGAATGCAAAGGGTGCTTCCACTTTTTTTATAAAAAGTTTGTTTGCCCCTTTCGTTTTCACTATGTCGCCTGCTTGCGAGCCCTTTATTTATGCGGCATTTCCTTGAGTTTCTTGTGATGGAGATCAAGGAAGGTCATACCGTGAAGCCGTTTATAATGCTTTCCCATGAATGGTCATACATTAAATTCCTCTTCGGCCGCCGCTCGCAAGGTGACGGATGCGCAGTCCAGCGATATCTGCATCGTCGGCAATGGTGCGATCGGCAAGACGGCTGCATTGGCTTTGGCGCAAGCCGGCCTGCGTGTCAATTTGCTGGCGCCCGTTCAGTCGCACGCGACTACCGCCGAGCAGGCGAGCTGGGACGTGCGTGTCTACGCGGTGAATCAGATCGCGCGCGATTTGCTTTCTTCCATCAAGGTCTGGGATGCGCTCGATGCATCGCGTGTCGCTGCCGTGGATGGTATGGCAGTCTTCGGCGATGGCGACAATCATGCGGGCAAGCTGGCCTTTGATGCGTACTCGGCGCATGTCGATGCGCTGGCCTGGATTGTTGAAGACCGTAATCTGAATGGCGCGCTTGATGCGGCACTGAAATTTTCTCCCAATGTGCGCGTGACCAACGGTCGCGCTGTTTCGCTGCGCACGGACGCGCAGGGTGTTGAGCTGCAACTGGAAAGTGGCGACGTGCTGAAAGCGTCTTTGCTGGTCGGTGCCGACGGCGGCCAGTCGTGGGTGCGCGGGCAGTGCGACATCGGACTCGATTATCGCGCCTATGGTCAACGTGCCATCGTCACCAATTTTGCATGCGAGAAAGCGCATCAGGGTGTGGCTTATCAATGGTTCACCGCTGCCGAAGGTATTGTCGCCTTGTTGCCGTTGCCGGGTCAGCGCGTGTCGCTGGTGTGGTCGGCGCCGGATGCATTGGCCGAAACCTTGCTGCGTCAGTCCGCTGCACAATTGGCGCAACATCTGGCCAAATATGCCGGTTCCGTTCTGGGCGCACTGACGCCGCTGGAGCCTGAGCTGGTGCGCGATTTTCCGCTGACGCTGGTGAAGCCGCACGCCATGACTGCGGCACGCGTCGCGCTCATCGGCGATGCGGCGCATGTGATTCATCCGCTGGCCGGACATGGCATGAACCTCGGCTTTGCCGACGTTGCCGCGCTGCTTGACGTCATCAGCAGGCGCGAGCCGCAGCGTGATTGCGGCGATGCACGCGTGTTGGGCCGTTATGCACGCGCCCGCAAGGAAGAAGTTTTGCTCATGCAGTTGGCGACAGACGGTCTGGCCCGCCTGTTTGAAACCAATATTGAACCCTTGCGCGTAATGCGTAATCTGGGATTGAACTTGGTGAATCACCTGCCTGTCTTAAAGCGGCGTTTGATGGCCCACGCGCTCGGCAAACGTACTTAATCGATTTAACTTATAGTGTGGGCAGAATTTGCATGAGCCGGCCGGCAGACAAGGTATTGCTGCGGAACCGGTTGCGACGAGACTGTCCTTCCATTGGAATAAACATGAAAAAGATTTTTGCACTTCCCGCCGCACTCTCCGCAGTTGTGGCCGCTGCCGGATTGTTTCTGGCTTGTGTCGGCGGTTCGGCATGTGCTGCCGATACGACCGAGGCCAATATCAAAAAACTGATTGAGCCGCGTCTCGGCGAAGGCGCCAAGGTTGAATCCGTGACCAAGACGCCATACTCCGGTCTTTACGAAGTGCAGGTCGACGGCGACGTGATTTACACGGATGCCAAGGCGCAGTACTTGTTCATCGGCCGCGTGGTCGATTCCCAAACCTATCGCGACCTTACTAAGGAAAAGATTCAGGCGATCAACAAGGTGAAGTTCTCCGACCTGCCACTGGACCTGGCGATCAAGACCGTCAAGGGCAACGGCAAGCGTTTCATCGCCGTGTTTGAAGATCCGAACTGCGGCTATTGCAAGCGCTTCCAGAAGACTTTGCAAGACGTCGACAATGTGACCGTCTATACCTTTCAGTACAACATCCTGGCGCAGGATTCGATCGAGAAGTCGCGCAATATCTGGTGCGCCGCCAATCCAAGCAAGGCATGGAGCGACTGGATGATGAACGGCAAGGAAGCATCGGCTGCGCCGGTATCCTGCAATGCACCGCATGAGCAAGTGCTGGCGCTGGGTCAGAAGATGAAGGTCACCGGCACGCCGACCATCATTTTTGCGGACGGCTCGCGTATTCCCGGCGCGATTGACGCCAAGACGCTGGAGCAGAAATTTTCTACATTGAAGTAATTTTCTGAAGTGTTAAAAACGCCGGCAGCCTGCTTGATGCACGCTGCCGGCGTTTTTATTTGGGCGTCTGGTTCCGTGTGAGGCGAGACTATTTCGCCGCTGTATGCAGCTGCATCATGCCTGCTTCAAACTTACCCTCACACAGCAATGGAATCGCGTCGAGGCTTTTCTCGATGGCCTCATTGATCAAGGCTTGTTCTTCCTTGCGTGGACGATGCAGCACGAAGTCGGCGACAGGCTGTTGCAAGCCCATGGTGCGCGGATGGCCGATGCCGATGCGCAGGCGCCAGTAGTCTTGCGTGCCGAGCGAGGCGGTGATGTCCTTGAGGCCGTTATGCCCGCCGGAGGAACCGCCTTTCTTGATCTTGGCGCTGCCGGGCGGAATATCGAGTTCGTCATGCACGACCAGCACTTCTTCTGGTGCGATCTTGTAAAAGCGAGCCAATGCGCCCACAGATTGCCCGGAACGGTTCATGAAAGTCTGCGGTTCGAGCAACCAGACTTCATTGCCGCTGATGAATGTTTTCGCGGCCAGCGCGTTAAAGCGGGTCTCGCGTGCAAGACGGGTGCTGCCGGCGAGATTGTCTACCAGCCAGAAGCCGGCATTGTGCCGGGTTTGCTCGTATTCCGGGCCGGGATTGCCGAGGCCGACGATGAGACGGATAGACATGCTGTATAAAAAATAACATTAAAGCGGGGATTATCGCGGATATCGAATCCCCTCGTCCAATTGGTGTGAAATTTATGACTGGGTATTGTCAAAAAATCGCCAGAAAATCTCCTCAATCCGCCTCAAACCTAGTGTGCGTCTAGATGCAAGCGATTTATTTCATCTATTTGGCAAGAAATAAGCCCTGTCAAGATTGGCGCATGCGGTTGAATTGCGTATCATCCAACGCTTGTTTTTCAATTCCCGGATTTCATTGTCATGTTGCCTTCCATCGAACAACGTTTAGCTCTTGAACTCGTCGCCAAGCCGGTGCAGGTTGCCGCCGCGATTGCCTTACTCGACGAAGGCGCGACCGTGCCGTTTATCGCGCGTTACCGCAAGGAAGCCACCGGCGGGCTGGATGACATCCAATTGCGCTTGCTGGAAGAGCGCCTGCGCTATCTGCGCGAGCTGGAAAGCCGTCGCGCGGCCATCATCGCGTCGATCGAAGAGCAAGGCAAGATGACGCCGGAACTGCTTGATTCCATCGTCCACGCTGAAGACAAGACCCGTCTCGAAGACTTGTACCTGCCGTACAAGCCAAAGCGCCGCACCAAGGCCCAGATCGCAGCAGAAGCCGGTCTGACGGAACTGGCCGATGCTCTCCTGAACGACCCGATGCTCAATCCGGAAGAAGAAGCCGCCAAGTATCTCAAGCCGGCCTTCACCACCGACAACGGCGACAATCCTGGTGTGGCTGATACCAAGGCTGCGCTGGACGGCGCGCGTCAGATTCTGATGGAGCGTTTCTCCGAAGATGCGGCGTTGCTGCAATCGCTGCGCGAATACCTGACCGAACATGGTGTGGTCGAGTCGAAAGTGGTGGAAGGCAAGCAAGATGCCGGTGAAAAATTTGCCGATTATTTCGACTATTCCGAAACCATCGGCACCATTCCTTCGCACCGCGCGCTGGCCTTGTTCCGCGGCCGCCGTGAAGAAATGCTGACCGTAACCCTGCGTCTGGATACGGAAGAAGAAAAGCCGAAGTGGGATGCGCCGCATAATCCCTGCGAAGGCCGCATTGCTGCGCGTTTTGGCGTGAGCAACAAGGGCCGTCCTGCCGACAAATGGCTGGCTGACACCGTGCGCTGGGCGTGGCGCGTGAAGGTCTTCATGCATCTGGATACAGAACTGATGACCGGCCTGCGCGAGCGCAGCGAAGCGGAAGCGATCAACGTCTTCGCCCGCAACCTGAAAGATCTGTTGCTGGCCGCACCTGCAGGTCCACGCGCTACCATGGGTCTTGACCCAGGACTGCGTACCGGCGTCAAAGTGGCGGTGGTCGACGCGACCGGCAAGGTAGTCGACACCACGGCAATCTTCCCGCATCAACCGCGCAATGATTGGGAAGGCTCGCTGCACACGCTGGCCAAGCTGGCCGAGAAGCACAACGTGTCCTTGATCTCCATCGGTAACGGCACGGCATCGCGTGAAACCGACAAGCTGGCGCAAGATCTGATCAAGATGCGTCCTGAGTTGAAGCTGACCAAGATCGTCGTATCGGAAGCCGGCGCATCGGTGTATTCGGCATCCGAATTTGCTTCGAAAGAATTGCCTGATCTGGATGTGTCGATCCGCGGCGCAGTATCGATCGCACGTCGTCTGCAAGATCCGCTGGCGGAGTTGGTCAAGATTGATCCGAAGTCGATCGGCGTGGGGCAGTATCAGCACGATGTCGGCCAATCGCAACTGGCGCGTTCGCTCGATGCCGTTGTCGAGGATTGCGTGAACGCCGTGGGTGTGGACGTCAATACCGCATCGGCGCCGTTGCTGGCGCGTGTGTCGGGTCTGAATGCCGCTGTCGCACAAAGCATCGTGTCGTATCGCGATATGAAGGGCATGTTTGCTTCGCGGGCTGCATTGCGCGATGTGCCTCGCCTGGGCGACAAGACGTTTGAACAGGCCGCAGGTTTCTTGCGCGTGATGAACGGCGAAAATCCGCTGGACGCTTCGGCGGTTCACCCGGAATCGTATCCGCTGGTAGAAAAAATCCTGGCCGATATCAACAAGGACGTCAAAGGGGTGCTGGGTGAAGCCGCATTGTTGAAGTCCTTGAGCCCGACCAAGTATGCCGATGAAAAATTCGGTGTGCCGACCGTGACCGATATCCTGAAAGAGCTGGAAAAACCAGGTCGCGATCCACGTCCGGAATTCACCACTGCGACCTTCAAGGATGGCGTGGAAGAAATCAAGGATCTGCGCCCTGACATGATTCTGGAAGGCGTGGTCACCAACGTGGCAGCCTTCGGCGCCTTCGTCGATATCGGCGTGCATCAGGATGGTTTGGTACACATTTCGGCGTTGTCGAATACCTTCGTCAAGGATCCGCACACGGTGGTGAAAGCCGGGCAGGTTGTGAAAGTGAAAGTGCTGGAAGTCGACGAGAAGCGCAAGCGTATTGCGCTGACGATGCGTTTGTCCGATAGTGCGCCGGTCGCCGGCAGCAAGCCGGAACAGCGTGGCGATCGCAACGACGCGCGTCGTTTGTCGCAGCATCAGGGCCAGCAATCACGTCAGCAAGCGCCTGCGAATAACGCCATGGCGGCAGCTTTCGCCAAGCTGAAGGGCTAAGCCTGCTACCAGAATGTTCAGCGTTTTTTTGGAAAACGTTGAATTGTTGTGAAGCAGGGGCAAAGAAAAAGACGCGGCATGCCGCGTCTTTTTTTACGTCTATCCGTCTATTTTATTGCGCTGATTCTATATTCTGTATTGGCTCGTTGCTTCCAACCAGCACTGCAGAATCGAGCAACATCGAATTAATAATTGATGACTTCGGTCCGACTCGCTGTGATTGAAACAGAAACTGAAACTGTTGTGGTTGTGGAGCTGCTGCCGTCGCCGGTTGCTGGTGTCGAGCCGTCATCGGTGGTTGGATTCTTGATCGATGCGACGAAATCGGCGATACCTTTTTTGAGGATCTCGTATGTCTTGTCAATGTTGCTGGCGATATCGCCATTGAGTACATTCAGTCCCGACAGGATGCCGCGCGCTTCGCTGAAGCCCTGGTCGACGCCTTTTTGAATCAGGCTCATGAAATTATCGAAGGCAGCGTTATTGTCGGTGCCAGTATCGGAGCCATCGGTCGCATCCGTGCCATCCGCGCTCTTGGAGTTATTGAGGCTGAACATCTGGAATGTGCTTTTGATAAACGACAGAATGCGTCCTGCAGTCGCTTCAGGGCTGTTGTCCTGAGACGCTGCGTTCTGGATTGCATTTTCACCAAGCTGCGGCTTTAGAATGTCATTGAGGTTTTCAATGGCTGACTTGTAGACCAATGCCAGCGGATCATTCTGTGAGCTGATCGATACCTCCAGAGATGCCTGCAGAATCGATGCATTCAATTGCTGTTTTGCAATTTCGGGAGTCAATTTGGTTTGTGTAGCGCCATCGGCGCCGTTAGTCGTACCAGTGCCGGTCGTGCTCTCAGCGGCGTCCGTATTGGCCGGCAGGTTGGTGGTCTGTGGGATGGTGCTTAAAGTATTGATGTCGGTGGTGCTGATTGCCATGGCAGTCTCCTGTACAAGGACCGCACAAAAGAGAGAGAAATACGGCAGTCCATCCCCAACTTACGGCATCAGAAAAAGAATCTGAAGGTCAGAAAGTCATTTTTCGATGTAGGACTTTGCGCGTAGATGCGAGACAATACGTATCGCTTTCAATGAAATTGAAGAATTTTCCATGAAAAAGCCTAAACTTCCTAAGGTTTGGTATCCCCTTGCCGGCATCGTGAACGATTGTTTCTTTCCTTGCCTGAGAGGAATGTCGCACTAATTCACGATGACGCCTGCTTTTCCTACGGTCGTCAAGTCGACGTAGGTTGAACCCTGGTGGTTTGTGCTCGAAAAATTGATGGGATATCCATCGTTCTTATAATTCTTGCCATTGAGATTTTCCAAAGCGGCAATCAATTTTTCGCGTGTTGCGTGAGGACCTGCGCGTACCAGACCTTCGGACAAAACTTTGGCGGCGATATAACCTTCCAGGCTCAAATAGTTGAATTTTTTGATGCCTGCCTTGGTCATGGCTTTTTGATATTCACCGACAATCGGCAGCGCTGCCTTCCAAGGAAAGGGGACTATCTGCGTGATGAGCATACCGGTGGCGGCGTTTTCAAGTTCGTCCGTCAGCAAGGGGCTGCACACCAGCGAGGCGCAATAGAAGTAGCCGAGGTAGCCCTTGCTACGCAGACTTTTGATCAGCGAGCTGCTGAGGTCATTCGAAATGCTCATGAGCATGACGACATCAGGTTTGGATTGCAGAAGATTGTCTGCTGTTTTTCCGACGTCCATCCCTAAACCGCTTTCGAAGGAAACCAGTTGAATATTGGCTTCGGCGGTCAGGCTCTGCATCAATGCGCGATGCGGAAGGCCGGCAGTGTCGTTGAAAATAGCTACCCGTTTCAGACCAATTTGGGCGAAACGCGGCAGCAGGTGGCGATACTCGTCGACATAACTCGCACGAATGGTAAAGATGTGGCGATTAAATGGGGCATAGAGCAGTTTTGCACCTGACACCGGGGCGAAGTAGGGAATTCTCTGCGCGGTAATGAAAGGCAGAACGGCCGCCGCAGTTTTGGCGCTCACGTAACCAAACAGGGTTAGCGCCTTTTGCTCGTTGACTAATTCCTCTGTGTTTTTCAATGCCAGTTCAGGATTGTTTTTGTCGTCCATCGTCAGCAGGCGGACAGGCCGTCCCTGAATTCCACCACGTGCATTGAGCTGGGTGAAATAGACATTTGCACCCAGGATGAACTGACGCGAAACCTGAGAATAGATGCCGCTCAGATCGGTGGACTGGCCGATGACGATCGCGTTGTCCGGAGGGCGTTCATCGACGGCGCTTGCAGGCCGAAAAGTAAGTGCGCCGAGAAGAAAAATGACGATTGCGCCAAGGTGGCGACTCTGGTGCTGAGCGCGTTTCTGCATGATTGCCTCCTGATTGAATATTCTTCCGCAGTCGAGACGTCGAAAAAACAGTCGCTAGATGGTAGCAATCGAAAGAGGCTGCGCAACGAGAGGAGTTGAAATAGTCAGAAAAAAAGAAATAGATTTGCAGACTATTAAAAATTATTCTGAATTTCTTACTAAAGTTCTTCCACCATGAACAGACGGCGGTGTTCGCGCATGGCATAGCGATCCGTCATACCTGCGATGTAATCAGCTACCTTGCGGGCCTGGCGTCGACGCGTATCGTCGTCTTCGCTGCTCACCTGCGCTGAAACCTGATAGTCCGGCGGCAGCAGGTTGGGTTGAGAAATGAACGCATGGAACAACTCCGCGATGATCCGGCGCGCCTTGCTGGTCATGCGATTGACCTGATAATGGCGATACAGATTCTGGCGCAGGAAGCGTTTGAGTATCGCTGCTTCCTCTTTCATCGCTTCAGAGAAGGCGATGAGTGGCGCCGCATTGCGTACGTCGTCGATGCTTTTCGGATCGACGGCGGCGATGTTGGCTTGTGACGTGTGGATCAAGTCGACGATGAGGGCATTGATCATCCGACGCACTGTTTCATTGATGGCGCGGCGACCGGTGATGCCGGGAAAGGCTTGCGCTGCTTCGCGCTGATGGCGCGCGAAGAAATCCACTTCGCCCAGTTGCGCCAGCGTCAGCAGGCCGGAGCGCAAACCATCATCGATATCGTGATTGTTGTAGGCGATCTCGTCGGCGAGGTTGGCCAGCTGCGCTTCCAGTCCAGGTTGTTTCTTGTCGATAAAGCGTTGGCCGATCGCGCCGAGTTGCCGTGCGTTGGGCAGCGAACAATGCTTGAGGATACCTTCGCGCGTTTCGAAGGTCAGGTTGAGACCGTCAAAAGCGCCATAGTGTTGTTCCAGATCATCGACCACGCGCAGGCTCTGGAGATTGTGTTCAAAGCCGCCGAAGTCCTTCATGCAGCTGTTGAGCTCGTCCTGGCCGGCATGGCCGAAGGGTGTATGGCCAAGGTCATGCGCCAGTGAAATGGCTTCCACCAGATCTTCATTGAGTCGCAGATTGCGCGCGCAGGATCGGGCGATCTGCGCGACTTCGATACTGTGGGTGAGACGCGTACGGAACAGGTCGCCTTCATGATTGACGAAGACCTGGGTTTTGTATTCGAGGCGACGGAATGCTGTGGAGTGAACGATGCGGTCGCGGTCGCGCTGAAACTCCGTGCGCGAACCGGGCGCTGGTTCCGTGAAACGCCGTCCTGCCGATCTCGCTGCATGTGCGGCATAGGGAGCTAATTGGAGCGGCGCGTCTTGGGTCATGTCAGGAACTCATTTCATGAAGGTTCTTCAATGCAGCACAAAACAGGGACAGCGAGACAGAAAATCAGTTTCAATTCTCCGTGCATGCTGCCAATGTCTGCAGCAGGATGTCTTGCGGTACGCTGGTGATCAGTGGCTGACCGAGCGGTTTGATCAGGATGAACTTGATCTGGCCACCTTCATTTTTCTTGTCGACTTCCATCAGTTCCAGCCAGCGCTGTGTACCGAGATTCGGTGCGACGACCGGCAGGCCGGCAGCGTTGACCAGCGCTGTCAGTCGATCCTTGGTGGCGATGTCGATGAAGCCGAGGCGTTGCGACAGATCGGCCGCCATCACCATGCCGCAGCCGACGGCTTCGCCGTGCAGCCATTCGCCGTAGCCGAGGCCTGACTCGATGGCGTGGCCGAAGGTATGGCCGAAATTGAGAATCGCGCGCAGGCCGCCCTCGCGTTCGTCCTGACGCACGACTTCGGCTTTGATTTCGCAGGAGCGCTGGATTGAATACGCCAGTGCCGCATTGTCTTTGGCGACAAGCTTGTCGATGTTGGCTTCGATCCAGTCGAAGAAGGGGGCGTCGATAATGGCGCCGTGCTTGATGACTTCAGCCAGTCCCGCCGATAGTTCGCGCGCCGGCAGCGTGTGCAGCGTCGCGGTATCTGCGATCACGGCTTGCGGCTGATAGAACGCGCCGATCATGTTTTTGCCGAGCGGATGATTGATGCCGGTCTTGCCCCCGACTGAGGAGTCGACCTGCGACAGCAACGTGGTCGGGATCTGGATGAAAGGCACGCCGCGCATGTACGACGCCGCGGCAAAGCCGGTCAGGTCGCCGATGACGCCGCCGCCCAGTGCGATCATGGTGGTCTTGCGATCGCATTTTTCAGCGAGCAGGACATCGAACACTTTCATCAGGCTGTTCCAGGTTTTTTCTTCTTCGCCGTCCGGCAGCACGATAGCTGTTACCTGCTTGCCTGCGTCTTCCAGCAGTTTCTGCACCTGTGCCAGATAGAGCGGGCCGACCTTGTCGTTGGTGACGATGGCGGCGCGCTTGCCGGCAACGTGGCGCGTCAGCAATTCGGGATTGGACAACAGGCCGTAGCCGATGGTGATCGGATAGCTGCGTTCTCCCAGGTCAACTTGCAGGGCAATGGTGGAATGGGTAGATGCAGTCATGGTGGATTCAGCTGAAATGATGTTAATTGATGCAAATGCAGATGCAGATGCAGTAGTCGCAGGGCTTTCAGGCTGAGCCTCTGCCATTAACATGTCGGCAGTCGGCTTCGGCGTGAGTTCAAGCTGACTCAGGATGGATTGCACCAGAAATTGTACATTCGGGCGGCCGGTTTCAATGACGAAGTCGGCGACTTCACGGTAGTAGGGATCACGCTGACGCGACAGTTCTTCGAGCTTGCGGCGCGGATCCGCTGTTTGCAGCAGCGGCCGGTTTTTGTCACGGCCGGTGCGCTGCAGAATCTGATTGATGCCTGCGCGCAGATAAATCACGGTGCCGCGCTGCTTGAGGTATTCACGTGTTTCGGCGCGCAGAATGGCGCCACCACCGGTGGCAAGAACAATATCTTGCTGGGCGCTCAGTTCGCGGATAACGTCGGCTTCTCGCCTGCGAAAACTTTCCTCGCCTTCGATCTCAAAGATCACAGGAATGGTTGTGCCGGTACGCGACTCGATCTCGTGATCCGAATCGACGAAGCGCTTATTCAATTTTTTCGCCAGGGCACGCCCTATGGTTGTCTTGCCGGCGCCCATCAGGCCGACAAGAAAGATGCTTCCACTCATACTAGAACTCATTTCATCAATATCCATGAGTGCGAACGATCCTGTTTGGGATGTAGTGCAAGGCGCGTCGCGCAGCCAAGGTGGCTTGGCAAGCGGCGCAACGCAGCAATACGCCCAAACAGGACGTTCCCTCCGGGTTCTTACTCAAAGAGGCACTGGCTGCGTTGCGCTCCTTGCGTGGCACCGCCACGCGACGCGTCGCACGCCTTGCCAGTGCCTCTTTGAGTAAGAACGCATCTCACGGATATTCATGAAATGAGTTCTGGGTTCGCTGCGGGATTGTCCGAAGGCCTGTTGCGTGCGGGAGGCAAGCATGTTCTTTGCATGTTTTGTGCGCCTTCCCAAGACAACGGGCTGCAACCGACGATTTTACCGTCTGTTGCAGTGTTGTCGTGAAAATATCGGGAAAAAGATGGGTTGAGGCCGGTTTCAGCGTGAAAAACGCTGATCCAGCACGATTTTTGGCGTCAGGAAGATCAGTAATTCCGTTTTGTCATCGATTCTGCTGGTGTTTTTGAACAGATTGCCCAGAACGGGAATGTCGCCCAGCAAGGGCACCTTGGAGACCGCCGTTGACTGAGTCTGGGTATATATCCCACCGATGACGACGGTGCCGCCATTTTCGACCTGTACCAGGGTTTTGACGTGTTTGGTGTTGATGGCCAGACCGCCTGGCGTGGCTGTACCGCGGCTATCCTTGTTGATATCAACACTGAGAATGACGTTGCCGTCAGGCGTGATTTGCGGAGTGACTTCAAGTTTGAGATTTGCCTTTTTGAACGCTGTCGATGTCGCTCCACTGCTCGTGGCTTGTTGATAGGGAATTTCTTCCCCTTGCTCAATCAGGGCGGCTTGCTGGTCGGCCGTGACGACGCGGGGACTGGAAACGATTTTTCCCTTGCCGTCCGCTTCCAGTGCCGACAGCTCAAGGTTGAGAAAGCGATTTGCTGCGGCATTGAAGAGGCTCAGCGCGAAGCTGCCGGCGTGAGCGCCGCCGATGGCAGACGCCGGCAAATTGACTGCGTGGTTGTTGGCATAGGACGCCGGTGCGGCCGGTGTCAGTCCCGCCAGTTCTCCCACGCTGTTGTAGGTGTTGCCTGCGGCGAAACCATTCGCCTTTGCCGAGAAGCCGAGGCGCACACCGAGATTGCGGCTGAATGAATCATCGGCTTCGACAATGCGCGCCTCGATCAATACCTGGCGTGACGCGATGTCCACTTTTTCCAGCAGCTTGCGGATGTTGTCGAGCACGGTCGACGTATCCGTGATGAATAACTGATTAGTCCGTTGATCTACCATGGCACTGCCGCGTCGCGACAGGATGCTGTTGTGACGGTTGCCGTGAACGGCGTTGCCGCTATAGCCGATGTTGTCGGCATGGCCGCCGTCATCGCTGATGCCGAAGGCTTTACGAAATGCTTCGGCTTTCTGATAGTTCAGCTGGAACACTTCTGCACGCAAGGGTTCGAGGTCGGCGATTTGCGCACGTTGTTCCAGCTCCAGTTTTTCCTTGGACAGCAACTCGGCGTGCGGCGCTACCCAGATGACGCCTCCGTTGCGGCGCATATCCAGCCCGCGCGCCTGCAGCACGATATCCAGCGCCTGATCCCATGGAACGTCTTTGAGCCGCAAGGTCAGTGCGCCACCGACGCTGTCGCTGGTGATGATGTTGAGGCCGGTGAAGTCCGCGATGACTTGCAGGATGGCGCGTACTTCAATGTTTTGGAAATGCAGTGACAGTTTTTCACCACGATATTGCTGCGTACGTTTTCCCTTGTCGGAAGGGGCATGCAGGTCAATGACCAGTTGCGTGTCTTTTTGATAGGCGTTGTATTCCCACGTTCCTTCGGCATCGATCAATATGCGTACATTGGATGCCTCTTGCGTGCTGAGTATGGTTCGTACAGGCGTGCCGAAATCGCTGACATCTAGGTTGCGGTGCAGAGATTCCGGCAAGCCTGTGTTGCTCATTTCTGCGATCAACTGCTTTCCCTGCTGCCGGATATTGAGCATGGTGGATGGGCCGGGAAGATCAACAATGATGCGGCCTTCCCCTTGAGGCAATGTTTTTTAACATCGGCAGATCTTGTGCCGGCGGCGGTATTGCGTTGGGCCGCGCTGCGGACGACGGGCGAGACTCAATCCGGAGCAGCAGGATATTGCCCTCAGTGCTGAGGGTGTACGGCATTGCTTGTCCGAGCATGAAAACGATCCGGCTGCGCTCTTCCGATTGCGCGATGGCGTAGGAACGCAGGGTATGCAGATTGACGGGCCGATTCGATGTCTCTGTTGCATTGTCGGTAGCGGGAATATCGATCGCGATGCGTGCCGGATTGGCCGTGGAAAAATGCGATGGTGATGATGCAGGCGCCTCACGCAGTCTGATGCGTACCTCGATGTATTTTCCTGCTTCCACCGCGTCGACGGCGAGAATGGCATTTCGTGTATTTTGTGCCTTCGCTTCGAAAGCGAAGCTGTAGTTCAACAGTAAGGATAAAGCCAGCGAGGCTAGCAAAGGAGGTCTGAGAGGTATAGCGACAAGGGAGCCTGTCACATGACGCAAGATATAACGAAATGCATCACGTAAGTCGAGTTTGAATTTAGATGCTCTGTAGATGTTGGGGTACGTATTCATTTTCCAGAGCCTTGTAACGTCATTGTCGTCTGGCGATTTGTCCAGCGCCCCTTTGCGGCAGGCAGGAGTTCTTCCAGTTCGATTTCGCTATCGGAGATGCGTCGGATCATGCCGAAATCTTTGCCCACGTAGTCACCGATGTGCGCCATATAAACGATTCCATTGGCGCGAAGTAATGCCTGGTGGCGACCGTCTCGGGAAATTGTTCCGACCATTTGTATGGACTCCAGGGGAAAGTCTTCCAGAGCTTGCATGCCTCCTCGTTGTTTCGGTCGAGCCCGCACCGTGTCAGACTCGGCGGCGTCGGTGGGCGCGATAGTCTGGACGCGGCCGAAAGGTGTGTGGTCAGTGTTCGCGCGGTAGTGCAGTGGCAGGAATGTTGGCGAAGAAATTGCTTGTTGCGGCATTACCGTTCTAGTGCTGCGCAGGGTATCTATCCATGCTTGCAGCTGCACGGTTGTTTCGCGGTCCGCACAAGCGCTCAAGCCAGTGACGGATATCAACATCAGCATGCTCATGAGCGCGCGCTCACATTGAATTCGCCGCTTCATTGCAGACTTCTCGACAATGCGTCGCTGTTCTCGCTGGAGTTGGTTGCCGTAGCACCCCGGTGATAGCTCACCGCCACGACGTCCATGACGACAGCGCCGTCGCTATTCATCGCGAGCTGCAAGTCGTTCAACGTGACCATGTATGGCATGGCCGCGACGTCGGCAGTGAAACTTCCCAGCGCGTGATAGTCGCCGCTCAGTCGCATGCCGATGGCGTAGCTTGTGTAGTCTGGGTTGATCTCCACCTGTCCGGGTCTGATGGATTCAAGCATCAAGCCATGCATTCGTGCTGCTGCCGCGATGTCTTGCAGCAGTGTGTTGCGTTCTTCCTGCGCGACGAGATGCTGCTGCAATTGGCGTAGTGCATCGTCCGCTTGCTGTTGCTGTTGATGCAGGACCGGCAAGCTGGCAGCGGTGTTGATTTTGCTTGCGTAGGTGTCTTTCAGCGCTTGTTTTTCCTGCTCATATCTGTCCATGCGAGCCATGTCGGGTTGCAAATGGAAATGCCATCCCAATAAAACGACTAGCGCCAATGCGCCGATGCAGGTCAGGGCTTGCCCGAACCACGGCCATTCTGCGGGATGTCCCGCAGGTAAAAAATGTTCCGGTCGCAAGCTGATCATTGCGCCGCTTTGCTGCCGTATGGGGGCAACGGCGATGATGCTGACAAGGGTAAGCTTGCTGTCCTTGTCATGATCTCTGCAGTGATGACAAAGCGATGAATAGTGCTTCCTGGAATGTCGCTCCCCGATTGCGGATGTGCGGCGCTGATTTCCGTCAGCGCGACATGCGTGAGCATGCCGCCGTGAAGATTTGCGACGAACTGCAAGATGTCCGCAGGTGTAGAAGCGTTGCCGCTGAGCGTGAGGTGTGCGGCTTGCTGTTGCAAAGTCTGCAGATGCACGCTGGATGGCGTCTGGTCTGCCAGCGTTTGCAGTAGCTGAGTCGTCTGATTTTGTCGCAGGCGTAGCGTCATCATTGTTTGTCTTCGCTGCGTCAGGTCGGCAATTCTTGCTTGCAGGATTCTGGCATCGTTCAATTCCGTATCGAGCTTGCCGTGTTCCAGTTGAAGTGTTTGCACAAGCAGGCTTTGTTGCGTGACCTGGTGATCGAGAATCATCCCGATAGCCAGCACGGCGATTACACCGGTCAGCATGAAGCCGCCTAACCACCCATAGAAACGCTGTTGCCGTGCCTTCTTCTCGATATGTCGATGTGGAAGGAAGTTGAGTTTTACTATCATTCAAACCCTCGCAACGCCAGTCCACAAGCGACCAGATAAACGGGAGCCTCCGCATGCAATTGTGCGGGATCGATGCCGGCCGCAAGGGTCATACCGGCAAACGGGTTTGGTATCTGGCTTACATCGCCGATGGGTTGCCGGCTGGGGGCGGCACTATCGTTTGTCGTGATGCTTGCACCGGCGAACTGCAATGCCCTTTGCCTCGCGTAAATTTCGGCATCGGCGACGGTTGTGCGAAGGCCGAGCGATTCTGCAACAGCCACGCGGTCTTCAACGCAGTCTCTGCGCGCTGCGGCGACCAGCATAGTGATCTGATCGGAAGTCGTTGTCGGCGGACCCATGGTACAAAAATCGATGCACGCGTCGGCAACGTCATAGCCCAGCAAAGCGGTGATGTGTTCTTCTGCAAGTTTCTCCCGCTGACTTTCGCTATTCGCCTGATCCGTCGGGAAGATATGGACGGTTACTGCGCTGGAGGGAATGCCGATTGCGGCATTGTCTGCCTTGAAGTTCAATCGTTGCCACAAACGGTGCGCTGCGGCCATGACGTGCTCAAGATCGTGAATGTCGTCGTCGTCGACGGCCCCATCGATGAGATGTTCACTGCCATAGTTTTGCAGGTTGAAAGTGCCCACCTTGTTGCGAGACAGCTCCACAATGCGCACGGCTTCGCGGCCGATATCGATGCCGACGAAGCGGGAGTTTCGCAGCCGGAGGCGCCGCACGAGCTCAATCACGCTGACTTTCCACAGGTTTGGGGTTTTTTATCAACACGATCAAGGCAATCAAGGTAAGCAGGGGGAACCGGACGATGATGGTAAATAATTATCATTATTGCAACATGCGGCATCCTAGCAACAAGATTTATTGTCTGTAAAGAAATTTTCTTTCAAGTAATAAAAATCGTTTTACAAGACAAAAGAGAAACTTATTGTCGAAAATGCTCTCAGAACACCGGTTCTCATCCGCCGTCGCGTCGGCAAGTGCATGTCGGCGCTCTGCCCGGATCGGGATTCCTCTCGATTGCCGGACGATTGCTAAGCAATTGCCGGATTTCCCCTCCTTGCAAGTCGTTATAATGCGAGGATTGTCTTTCTCAAGCCCAGCCTCAACGCATGACCACCCCTGAAAACAACGGCAAAGCGCCAACTCCAGCTCCTGCTGGCGCGCCTGGCCCTGAACCAACAACTCCTGCCGCTGCTCCCAAGACCAAGAAACGTTTGCATCCGGTCATCCGTATTTTGCTGGGGACGGTTGGCACGCTGGTGGCGCTGGTGCTTATGGCAGTGCTCGTGCTGGGGTTTGTGGTGACGCTGGCCTATCCGAAGCTGCCGGATCTCGATTCGCTGACCGACTATCGCCCCAAGATCCCGCTGCGGGTGTTCTCTGCTGATGGCGTGCTGATCGGTGAGTTTGGCGAAGAGCGCCGCAACCTTGTGCATATCAAAGATATTCCGGACATCATGAAAAAGGCCGTGCTGGCGATCGAAGATGATCGTTTCTACGAGCACGGCGGCGTCGACTATCAAGGTATCGTGCGCGCCAGCTTCGCCAATCTGTCGGGCGGCAGTGGTGGCGCCAGTACGATCACGCAACAGGTGGCGCGTAACTTCTTCCTGACCAGCAACGAGCCGACGTTCTTGCAAAAGGCGTCGCGCAAATTCCTCTACGAAATTCCACTGGCCTGGAAGATCGAGCGCAATCTGACCAAGGATCAGATCCTTGAGGTCTACATGAATCAGATTTACCTCGGCCAGCGTGCGTATGGTTTTTCCTCTGCTGCGCAGATTTATTTCGGTAAATCACTCAAGGAACTGACCATCGCTGAATCGGCCATGCTGGCAGGTCTGCCGAAAGCGCCATCGGCCTATAACCCGGTCGTCAATCCCAAGCGTGCCCATGCGCGTCAGCAATATATCCTGCTGCGCATGCGTCAGCTCGGTTACATCACCGACCAGCAATATACGCAGGCCAAGGACGAAGAGCTGAAGGTCAAGACCGACAGCACCGCGTTTGGTGTGCATGCCGAGTACGTTTCTGAAATGGCGCGCCAATTGGTCTACGCACAATTCAAGGATGATACGTACACGCGTGGCCTGAACGTGTTCACCACGATCACCAAAGCGGATCAGGACGCCGCCTATCTGGCGCTGCGCCGCGGCATCATCGACTATGAGCGCCGCCACGGCTATCGCGGTCCGGAAGGCTACATGGAGATTCCGACCACCTCCAAGGAAGAGGCCGACGACGCGATTGAGTCTGAGCTGGCCGATCATCCCGACAGCGACGATCTGGTTGCCGCGGTGGTACTGGAAGCGACCACCAAGGAAATCACCGCGGTATTGGCAACCGGTGACGAGATCAAGATTTCCGGTTCCGGCCTCGGTTTTGCCGGCAACCTGCTGAGCGAAAAAGCGCCTCCACAGAAGAAGATCAAGCGCGGCGCCATTATTCGCGTCTTCCAGGATGGCAAGAACTGGATCGTCACGCAGATGCCTGAAGTTGAGTCGGCTTTCGTTTCCGTCAATCCGAATGACGGTGCGGTGCGTGCCCTGGTGGGTGGCTTCGACTTCAATCGCAATAAATTCAATCACGTGATTCAGGCGTGGCGCCAGCCGGGTTCATCGTTCAAGCCTTTCATCTATTCGTCATCGCTGGAGAAAGGTTTGTCGCCGGCCACCATCATCAATGATGCGCCCTTGACCTTCACCCAGACTGGTGGCCAGGTATGGCAGCCGAAGAATTACGGCGGCAAGTTCGAAGGCCCGATCTCGATGCGTCGCGCGTTGCAAAAATCGATCAACCTGGTGTCGATTCGTATTCTTGAGCGCGTCGGCGTCAAGTACGCGCAGGAATACATCACGCGCTTCGGCTTTGATGCCGACAAGAATCCGCCTTACCTGACCTTGGCGCTGGGTGCCGGTGCGGTGACGCCGTTGCAGATGGTGGGTGCGTATTCGGTGTTCGCCAACGGCGGCTACAAGATCAATCCTTATCTGATCTCCAAGATCACCGACAACAACGGCAACACCCTGTCCGAAGCGCAACCCGCCAAGTCCGGCGACGAGGCCAACCGTGTCATTGATGCGCGGAACGCCTTTGTGATGGATAGCATGCTGCGCGACGTCGTGCGTCACGGCACTGCGGTCAAGGCCTTGTCGCTCAAGCGTACCGACCTCGCAGGCAAGACCGGCACCACCAATGATTCGATGGATGCCTGGTTTGCCGGTTATCAACCGAATCTGGTGGGTATCGCATGGATGGGCTACGACCAACCGAAGAGCCTGGGTGATCGCGAAACCGGCGGTGGCCTGGCCCTGCCGATCTGGATCAGCTACATGCAGAAGGCGCTCAAGGATGCGCCGATGGTCGATCGCACTGTGCCGAGCGGTCTGATTGAGTCGGGCGGCGAGTACTACTACTCGGAATATCCTCCGAACGCCAGTGTGCGCGATCTTGGTATGGGCGACCATGGTGCGACGGCGTCGCCGGAAGAGGAAAAAGCCAAAAACCAGATGAAGAACGAGTTGTTCTGATACTGACTTGAGGACTGATTTGCTGTTGCGCCCCGAAAGCGCAGCAGCAAAGAAAAACGGCAGGCGGGGTGATCCCGATCCTGCCGTTTTTTATGCCTGCGAAAACTGTTTTGAGAACTGCTTACGCTGTTTGCGTGTACTGCTGATAACCACGCGCACGCAGGTCGCAAGCCGGGCAGGTGCCGCAGCCGTAGCCCCAGTCATGCAGCGCACCGCGCTCACCGAGGTAACAGGTGTGTGTGTCCGAACGGATCAGATCCACCAGCGTTTGCCCGCCGAGTTCGTTGGCCAGACGCCAGGTTGCCGCCTTGTCGATCCACATCAGCGGTGTCTCAACTTTCAACTTCGTCGCCATGCCAAGATTCAGCGCGACTTGCAGCGCCTTCATCGTGTCGTCACGGCAATCCGGATAGCCGGAAAAATCCGTCTCGCACATGCCGCCGACCAGAACATCCAGCCCTCGCCGATAGGCTACGGTCGCAGCTACCGTCATGAAGAGCAGATTGCGTCCCGGTACGAAGGTATTCGGCAACCCATTTTCCTGCATCGAGATGGCGACGTCGCGCGTCAACGCCGTATCGGAAATATCGCTGATCAGCGAGAGATCGATCATGTGGTCTTCGCCGAGTTTCTTTTGCCATTCAGGCGAGAAGCCGCGCATTTTTTCCAGCAGCGTTGGCCGTACTTTCAGTTCAATGGCATGACGCTGGCCGTAGTCGAACCCAATGGTTTCGACTTTGTCGTAGCGTGACAAGGCCCAGGCCAGGCAAGTGGTGGAGTCCTGGCCGCCGCTGAACAATACCAGCGCGCGATGCGAGAGAGAGGGACGGGGAGTGTTCATGTTGTTGTTTCCGACATTCATCTTTTTTAAATCTTAACCGGGTTTCTTGTTAACGTTGTCCAGCGTCTGTTCGATGAAATCGCCATCTGGATCGGTAAAGCGCAAGCGTGCAGGATACCAGTCCGCCGAGGGGGCAAGCCAGATATCCAGCTTTTGTCCCTTGTCGTCCGGCGGCGGTGCGCGCAGCACGTGGACGGCGTTGAGTTCACCTTGCTTGGTCTTGATCTTTTCACGGCCGACAACCTTGAAACTCCATTGTTCAGCATCCCGTGGGCCTGCGACAAAGAACAGCCATTCCGAGCCTGGCGTGAATTTGTCGGCATTGCCGCGGGCGACGGCGATCAGTTGCCAGATGATGCTGGCGCGATCCTGCTCGCCACCTTTCAGCGGATAGGTTTCGGCCGATTGCGTAAAGTTGATGGCGTTGGTTTCGCGATTGAACGTCGTGGTCGATGCTTCGCGGCGGAAGCGTTTGTCGACGAAACGTGTCGGCGCCAGACCATAGCTGTCGATGTCGCCTTCACTGGTGGTTTCGAGAATTTTCCCCAGCATCATGGCGCGGGTTTCCGTCGTCACGATGTACTTGGCGCCGCTGTTATTCCATTTGACCAGCGCTTCGCCGTTGACTTGCAGGCCACTTTGCTTGGCCTCGATGTTGTAGTGGAGTTCGGCCGACGGCGGCAGGCTGACCTTGCGCTTGATCACTGGATGTTCGGCTGGATCTGCGGCCAGCGCCGTGGCGGGGGAAATAGCGACAGCAGCGCTCGTCAGGAGCAGAGTGCAAAGCAGCCGCGAGAGTGTGCGGATTGCGCGGCGCGTGAAGGTAGATATCAGCATGTGGATTCACTTGAAAATTCGACAACTGTCCGGCGGGCAATCTGCTATTGCAGTGACATGGCGGGAGCTGTGCCTACGGTTTTTCGGAACGTGGCAGGAGCGAGGTGCGGTCTGTCGTAACCTCGGCCAAAAACCCTAGTTTACCGAGTTTTGAGATTGGACAACGACATCTCCAAATAATCCCCATTTGTTTCAGTGAACCTCAAACGCGCCGGATACCACTGCTTGTCGGGCGTCAGCCAGATGTCGAGCCGTTGATCGTAGGAGCCCGGGCGAGGCTGGCGTACGACGTGCCAGGCCTGGTGCGAGCCATCGTACAGGCGTATGTCTTCTTTGCCGACGATTTGCATGCGCCACACTTCGCCATCCCTCACGCCTGCGACGAACATGTCGACGACCGCACCGGGCGTGAACTTGGCGGCATCGCCCCGTCCGATCGCGGCGAGCTGCCAGATGATGCTGGCGCGGTCCTGCTCACCACCGACACGCGGATACGTGGTAGTGGAGGACGAAAAACTCACGAGATTGCGTTCACGATTGAAATGCGTGTTGGTCGCCGGGCGATTGCGTTTCTTTTCCGTATAGATCTCGGGAGAGACACCGAATTCATTGAGGTCGCCCTGGCTGGTGTAGGTCAGGAAGGTGATCTTGGCGAACATGCGGACATAGACTTCGCCGTCAACGCTATAACGGTTGTTCCCGGCTTTCCAGGTTTGCGTGCTGGTGCCGTGCCAATCCAGATTGTCGAAAAAAGCGTGGACGTCGTATTCCAGGTCGGCAGATGGCGGCGGATCGAACTGATATTGCGTGCCTTGTTCTGTCTTTGTAGCGGTGTTGTCGGCGGTAGGGGCCGGCGCCGAGGCATCTGCCGCCGGCACTGCGGCAGCGGTTGCTTCGCCAGATGTCGGCCCGGGCTGTGCATCTGGAGCCAGCACCGAGGATGTCTCGACGACGGGATTTGCCGGTCCCTCCGTTGGCGGAGGTGCTTTTGCTGTCGGAGTCGGAGTCGGTCTCGGTCTTGGTGGTTTCTGTTTGGCTGCAACCGGCAGCGATACCGGTTGTTTCGGCTGTTCCAGCTGCACGAGTGTGACGTTCATGTCCGACGGCGCCTTATCGTCAGTCTTGGCGGCGTTGAACGAGGATTGGCCCCAATGGATCGCCAGCACATGCAGCAAGATGGTGAAGACGATCAGCGCCGCAATGCGCCATCGTCTGGTCGTAGGGAGAGCCTTTGTTTCTGTCATGGCGTAAGTGTATCGCGGCTCTTGGATGGCGCCGTGTTTTACCGGATATGAATGCGGCAACGGGGAATTCAAACGACGTACAATGCGATTTTTCGGTCGTGGCGTTTATCGTTGATGGCGAAGGCGTGTTTTCTTTCGTGGCGACATTGTTGCGCCGCATGAGTAAGGAGCGCATGATCAAGGCACTTTCTGCACAGCGGCGGCAGATATTTCAATTGAGCGCAAATTGCGTGTACCGATAGGAGACTGAAATGCTGAATCACAACAACATGCCCGGTGCCGGATCGATTGCCGACACCATGGAATTCATGCGCAAAATGTGGGGCAGCATGGGCGCGCCGGCGATGGGCATACCGTCGTTGTCAGTCGAAGAAATCAACAAAAAGATCTCCGATCTCAAAACCGTCGCGTCATGGCTGGAACTCAACATGAACATGCTGCGCGCGACTATTCAGACTCTTGAGGTACAAAGCGCAACGTTATCGACCTTGCAGGCGATGGGGGCGATTCTGACGCCGCGAGATGCCGATGATGCAGCTGCGGCAGCGAAGGCCGCCTCGCCATTCGGTTTTCCGAACTGGCCGCCGCAAGCGACAGAGCCACAGAAAGAAGATAAGAAGGAAACTCCACGCAGCGCTTCAGCTCCGCAGCCGGAACCTGCTGTAGAAGACGAAGAAGACGAGGAAAGTGCCGACGAAGACATGCCGGAGGATTTGTCGGCAAAGGGCAAAGACGCCGCTGCGGAAGCCGAGGCAGGCCAGAATCCGATGCCTGCGCCGGATTTTCAGGCATCGATGGCGAATCCAAACGCCTGGTGGAATTTGTTGCAGGAGCAATTTCAGCAAGCCGTCGGCAATGTGCTTGCCGATCAGGTTCCTGCGGGGAAAGAGGCGACAAAATCCAAGCCCGCCACCAAGCCAGCCGGTAAGCCCGCACGCAAGGCGGCCAGCGCATCGGCAGGGCCGAAAAAAACAACAAAACCCAAGGCTGAGGCCAAACCGCGAACACGCGCCAAATCGACTGTTGTACAATCTCGGCAATCCAAGCCAGCCTCCCGCAAGCCAAAATCCCCTTGATCGGCGCAAAACGACAACATTTGTGCGCAAATGTGCGTGACTTTCTTGCTTGTCATCATTCTGAAACCTAAGCGTTTTAGTATGGGGATGGGGAAAACTCTTGGTAAAATCAACAAGTTAAATCATAGGCAAGGTCAGAATGCTGTACCCAGAACTGTTTAAATCGCTCGAACAAGTCCGCTGGAATATGGATAAAGATATTCCTTGGGATAAATTCGATGCTTCGATGCTCTCCGACGAGCAAGCCCAGACCATTCGCATGAATGCGATCACTGAATGGTCGGCGCTGCCTGCAACGGAAATGTTCCTGCGCGACAACCGCGGTGATAGCGACTTTTCCGCTTTCATGTCGGTGTGGTTCTTCGAAGAACAAAAACACTCTCTGGTGCTGATGGAATATCTGCGCCGCTTCAAGCCGGAATTTGCGCCGACGGAAGAAGAGCTGCACAACGTGCGCTTTGAATTCGATCCAGCGCCGCCGCTCGAAACCCTGATGATGCACTTCTGCGGCGAAATCCGTCTGAATCACTGGTACCGCTGCGCCTCCGACTGGCACACCGAGCCGGTCATCAAGCAAATCTACAAGATCATCAGCCAGGACGAAGCACGCCATGGCGGCGCCTATCTGCGCTACATGAAGAAGGCACTGGTCGAAGTCGGCGATACTGCGCGAGCAGCCTTCGCCAAGATCGGCGTGCTGATGGCATCCGCCCGTCGCACTGAAAAACCTTTGCATCCGACCAACCTGCACGTCAACCAGGCGCTGTTCCCGAACGACACCGTGCAAAGCCGTCTGCCGGATCCGGAGTGGCTGGAACATTGGCTCGATACGCAGATCAAGTTCGATAGTGAGTGGGAAAAGAAGGTCGTCGACCGTATTCTGCACAACATGTCCCTGCTGTTTGAGCGCACCTTTGAAACCGTGCAAGAGCTCAACCGCTATCGCAAGGAAATCGTCACCCGCATGGCGCCAGCAGCACCGGTGCAACCTGCTGCTGCCTGATTTTTGGCTGACTCTGATCAGCTTGCAGTCTGACGACGAAAGCCGCACACTACGTGCGGCTTTTTTATTTGGAAAAGTAGTGTGAACAAGCGTGCATGGCAGTAGCGTTGTGCGTAGTCAGAACAGAAGAGAAAGAACCCGATGAGCGATTTTGAGAAGAAGATTTGCAGCCGTGCCGAACTGAAAGCACGTGTCGCCGCCTTGCCGCAGCCGGTCGTGCTGACCAACGGCGTGTTCGATATTTTGCATCGCGGCCACGTGACCTATCTGGCGCAGGCGCGTGCAGAAGGTGCGTCGCTGGTGGTGGCCGCCAATACCGACGCCTCGGTCAAACGCCTCGGCAAGGGGGATGATCGTCCGATCAATACCTGTGAAGACCGCATGGCGGTGCTGGCTGCCTTGGAATCGGTGTCGCTGGTGGTGCCTTTCGATGAAGACACGGCGCTGGAAGTCGTGCAAGAAGCCCGCCCGCAGATCTATGTGAAGGGTGGTGACTACGACATGGCGGCCATTCCTGAAGGGCAAGCCGTTGCGGCCTATGGCGGCAAGTCGGTGGCCATCGCTTTCGAACATGATCGCTCCACCACCAAGCTGCTGGCCAAGGTGCGCAAATAAGCGCGGCCAGGCCGGAGTTCGGCAGCAATGCCGGCTACAAAAAAAGCGGCCCGCAGGCCGCTTTTTTATTGCCCGTTTCTTGAAACGGGTTTGTTACTGAACGTATTGCCGATCAATGGTGCATGTGTTCCATGCCGCCCTTGTCGCCGCCTTTATCGGCTGTCTTGTCTTCGACGTAGACAGAGACTTCCAGCTTGCCGGCTTTTTCAAATGTCAGGGTCATCGGGATCTTGTCGCCTGTCTTCAAAGGTTGGCTCAGGCCGATCAGCATGATGTGATAGCCGTTGCCCGGCTGCATGGCGATTTTTTCAGTCGGCTTGATGTCGATGCTGCCGACTTCGCGCATCTTCATCACGTTGCCTTCCATGGACATGGTGTGGATCTCCGCCGACTTGGCGATGGGAGAGGCGACGGCGATCAGCTTGTCGCCGGCTTTGCCCTTGTTTTCAATACTCAGGTAAGCACCGCCGGAGGGCTGACCCGGCACGGTCGGGCGCGCCCATGGGTGGCCAATCTGCAATTCTGCCACCTTGTAATCATGCGCATAGGCGGTGCCGGTCAGGGCGAGAGCGGCAACGAGGGAGAGTAAATGACGGTAAGACATGAGAATCCTTTGAATGTGGAGAGTAAGTCGCGAGGCTGGTGTACAGAGATGTCAGTGAAACACTCAGGCCGGCGGCGCTCTCGCCCGGTTGTCTGCTTTCGATACCTGCGGGAAGTGCTCGCGCTGCAGCGCCTGCGCCGTCCGATACATCGATGTTGCATGGAATGCATCAACATTGCCACCGGGCAAATCCAGTACATAGGGCTGGCCGTTGCTGCAATAACTGCAATGGGCGTGTACGGACGGATTCGGGGCGGGGCCGGGACTTTGCCATGCGGTACTCGCACTGGTGGAGCAAATCGCCATGGTCGCCGTCGGCGTCTTCGTCGCCGCCAGAGAGGCGAGCGGCAACAGGCTGCCGAACGCCAGAGCGGCGATGGCAATCCAGGCAGCGAAAGAGCGAAGGGAGTATGGCATGGGCGCAGATTATATCAATTGAGGTTTTCGTGCTTTTCTCCATTCTCAATGCGAGCCGGATTGGGCGTTTCCGGGGCAATATTCAGGTGGTTTTGCGATAAATAAGAACGGATGTGCGAAAGATCGTGCCGGATGGTCGATTTTTGGTGCCGATGGCGCGCCCGGCAGCCGTTTCGGGCATGCTTCAAAATTGTTTACGTAAATTGATTGTTGGCAGGCGCTAGGCTAGACTTAGCGTCTTTTGTCGCTTTCACCTAATAATTTTGAGGAGACGCTCATGTCCAGCATCAAAAAATTGTCGTTGCGCACTTTAGTCAGCACCCTGGCTTTGGCCGCGGTCTGCTCCGCGCCGGCTTTCGCAGCGGACAAAACTGTCCTGGTCACAGCTATTGTTGAGCATCCTGCTCTTGACGCGGTTCGTGACGGCGTCAAGGACGAACTTAAGGACGAAGGCTTCGAAGCCGGCAAGAACCTGAAGTGGGAATATCAAAGCGCCCAGGGCAACACCGGTACAGCCGCACAGATCGCCCGCAAGTTCATCGGCGACAAGCCTGACGCTATCGTTGCCATCGCGACACCGTCGGCGCAAGCCGTCGTGGCCGCCACCAAATCGATTCCTGTTGTCTACTCCGGCGTCACCGACCCGGTTGCTGCGCAACTGGTCAAGGACTGGAAGCCGTCCGGCACCAACGTTACCGGCGTGTCCGACCTGCTGGAACTGGAAAAACAAGTCGACCTGATCAAGCGCGTCGTGCCTAACGTCAAGCGCGTCGGCATGGTCTACAACCCGGGCGAAGCCAATTCGGCGGTGGTCGTGAAGGCATTGAAAGAACTGCTGGGCAAGTCCGGCATCAGCCTGGTTGAAGCCGCAGCACCGCGCAGCGTCGACGTCGGCTCCGCCGCCAAGAGCCTGATCGGCAAGGTCGACGTGATCTACACCAACACCGACAACAACGTGGTCTCGGCCTACGAAGCGCTGGTCAAAGTCGGCAACGACGCCAAGATCCCGCTGGTGGCTTCCGACACCGACAGCGTCAAGCGTGGCGCAATTGCTGCTCTGGGCGTGAACTACTACGACCTCGGCCGTCAGACCGGCAAAGTCGTGGCGCGTATTCTGAAGGGCGAAAAGCCGGGCGATATCGCTTCGGCCACCAGCAGCAAGCTGGAACTGTTCGTCAATACGACTGCAGCACAAAAGCAGGGCGTGACCTTGTCGGCTGACCTGATCAAGTCGGCCAAAACAGTCATTAAATAAGGCATCAGCACATTGCGAAAAAACAAGCGCCCGCCAAGAGGCGCTTTTTCATACAGACAGCATCACATAAAGAACTACACGAGGAGAGGATATGTTCACATTGACTAAAACTTTGCGCGTCATCACCGGCGCGCTTGCGCTGGCCGCCGTTTGCGCCGCGCCGGCGCTGGCCGCCGACAAGAGCGTGCTGACGACGTCCATCGTCGAGCATCCGGCATTGGATGCCGTACGCGACGGCACCCGCGACGAGCTCAAGGCAGAAGGCTTCGAGTCCGGCAAGGGCTTCAAATGGGAATTCCAGAGCGCCCAGGGTAATGCCGGCACCGCCGGTCAGATCGCCAAGAAATTCGTCGGTGACAATCCTGACGTGATCGTCGCTATCGGCACCCCGTCGGCACAGCCGCTGGTGGCATCGACCAAGACCATTCCTATCGTCTATTCGGCTATCGCCGACCCGATCGCAGCACAACTGGTCAAGGACTGGGGCCCGTCCGGCACCAACGTCACCGGCCTGTCGCATATGCTGGATCCGGTCAAGCAAGTCGAGATCATCAAAAAAGTGGTTCCTAACGCGAAGCGCATCGGCATCGTTTACAATCCGGGCGAATCCAATTCCGTCTCGGCGCTCAATGCGCTCAAGGCCGTGCTGGAAAAGCAAGGCATGACGCTGGTGGAAGCCGCGTCGCCGCGTTCGGTTGATGTTGCTCCCGCCGCCAAGAGCCTGATCGGCAAGATCGATGTGATGTACACCACGACCGACAACGTCGTCGTGTCGACCTTCGAGTCGCTGGCCAAGGTTTGCAACGACGCCAAGATCCCGCTGATCGCCTCCGACACCGGCAGCGTCAAGCGTGGCGCGGTTGCTGCACTGGGCGTGAATTTCTACGACCTGGGCCGTCAGACCGGTAAAATCGTGGCGCGCATCCTGAAGGGCGAAAAGCCGGGCGACATTCCATCGTCGACCAGCAAGAACCTGGAGCTGTACATCAACACGACCGCCGCGCAAAAGCAGGGCGTGACGCTGAGCCCGGACTTCCTGAAGTCGGCGACCAAGGTTATCAACTGATCAGTTGATAACCTTGCGGCTTGGTTTTGCCGGGCCGCATTCGTGGTACTCAGTCGTACTCGATGCATGCCGTGCGGCGCCACCAGCGCTCCACGGCATGATTTTCAGAGGACATTCGGCATCGACCAGCATGTTACCCACATGCCGCACAGGTCAATGCCGAATGTGTTTTTTAAGAAAGACTTTTTTATGTCGCTGTATACGCTCTTGGGCGCACTGGAAATCGGGCTGATTTTCAGTTTGGTCGCCCTTGGGGTGCTGATTTCCTTCCGCATCCTCACTTTCCCCGATCTGACCGTTGACGGCAGCTTTCCGCTGGGCGGCGCCGTGGCGGCCACGATGATCGCCGCCGGCTACAACCCTTTTCTCGCAACCGGCGTAGCGATCCTTGCCGGTGCACTGGCCGGTTTCACGACCGCCTGGCTGAATGTGCGTCTGAAGATCATGGATCTGCTGGCCAGTATTCTCATGATGATCGCGCTGTACTCCATCAACCTGCGCGTGATGGGCAAGCCAAACGTACCGCTGATCAGCGAACCGACCATTTTCAGCATCCTGTTGCCGGACTGGATGCCCGACTATGTCGAACGTCCGCTGGTGTTGATCGTGGTTGTGGTGCTCGCCAAACTGTTGCTGGACTGGTTCTTCTCTTCCGAAATCGGCCTGGCCATGCGCGCCACCGGTGCCAACGCCCGTATGGCGCGTGCGCAAGGTATCGCGACCGGCCGCGCCACGCTGGCCGGTATGGCGCTGGCCAATGCGTTGGTGGCCTTGGGTGGCGCATTGTTTGCGCAGACTCAGGGCGGCGCCGACATTTCCATGGGCATCGGCACCATCGTGATCGGCCTGGCGGCCGTGATCATCGGTGAAAACATTCTGCCGGCGCGTCGCCTGGTCTGGACCACGCTGGCCGTGATCCTTGGTGCGATTCTGTACCGCTTCTTCATCGCGCTGGCCTTGAACAGCGATTTCATCGGCCTGCAAGCGCAAGACCTGAATCTGGTCACCGCCGTGCTGGTCATGCTGGCGCTGGTGCTGCCGATGGGCAAGCGCAAGCTGAAACTGCTGCGTAAGGGAGCTTGATATGTTGAAGGCAAACGATCTCAAAATTACCTTCAATCCAGGCACACCGATTGAAAACCCCGCGTTGCGCGGCCTCGACCTGGAAATCCCGACCGGCCAGTTTGTCGCCGTGATCGGCTCCAACGGCGCCGGCAAGTCGACTTTCCTCAATGCGATTTCGGGCGACCTGCTGGTGGATTCCGGCAGCATCGAAATCGACGGCGTCGACGTCACGAAGAAACAAGCCTGGGATCGCGCCGGCATGGTGGCGCGCGTGTTCCAGGATCCGATGGCGGGCACCTGCGAAGCGCTGACCATTGAAGAAAATATGGCGCTGGCGATGGCGCGCGGCAAACGCCGTGGCTTCGGCTTCGCCATCAAGCGCAACATGCGCGAGCTGTTCCGCGAGAAGCTGTCGATTCTGAATCTCGGTCTGGAAAAGCGTCTCACCGACCGCATCGGCTTGCTGTCCGGCGGCCAGCGTCAGGCTGTCAGCCTGCTGATGGCATCCTTGCAGCCGTCGCGCATTCTGCTGCTGGATGAGCACACTGCTGCGCTTGACCCGAAGACTGCGGCATTCGTGCTGGAACTGACCGCCAAGATCGTCGCCGAAAGCAAGCTGACCACCATGATGGTGACCCATAGCATGCGTCAGGCGCTGGACTACGGCGACCGCACGGTGATGCTGCATCAGGGCAAAGTGGTGCTGGACGTGTCCGGTGAAGAACGCGCGGGTCTGGATGTGCCTGATCTGCTGAAGATGTTCGAGCGCACACGTGGGGAAGTGCTCTCCGACGACGCGTTGCTGCTGGGGTAATCGCTAGCGATAAAATAAAAAGGCCGCGTTTGCGGCCTTTTTTATTGCCCGAACCGGCCGGCGATATCAGCTGCCGCCAGCAAAGCCATTCTGCCGCCACGCTTCATACACCACCACGGCAACGGTATTCGACAAGTTCAGGCTGCGATTGTCCGGCCGCATCGGCAGGCGGATGCGCTGGCTGGCAGGGAAGGATTCACGCAGTTCCGGCGCCAGACCGCGCGTTTCTGCGCCGAACACGAATATGTCGCCGGGACGGAAGGCGACTGCGGCAAACGGTGTCGAACCATGCGTGGTCAGCGCGAACATGCGCGCTTCATCAAATTGTGGATCCGCCCGGCGTTTTTCGATGAAGGCGTCCCAGTCGGGATGCACCTGCATGGTCGCGTAGTCGTGATAATCCAGCCCCGCGCGTCGCATCTTGGCGTCGTCAAGCGGAAAGCCGAGCGGCTCGATCAGGTGCAGTTGCGCGCCGGTATTGGCGCACAGGCGGATGATGTTACCGGTATTGGGGGGGATTTCCGGCTCGACCAGAACGACGTGAAACAAATGATTCTCCTTGAATGAAGCAACTGATGATGCAGATGAGAGTCTGCGCTATTTCGATATCGTGCGCGCAAACACGATATTGGTCACGCGCCGGGCGCCAAAGCGCTTGAGCGTGGAAGCGATTTCGTTCAGTGTTTCGCCGGTGGTGATGACGTCGTCAATCACGCCGATATGCGCGCCGCGCACGTAGTTCATCGCTTGTGTCGGCACCACGAAGGCACGGCTGATGTTGCGTCGGCGCTCTTCGGTGGGTAGCGTCGCCTGGGCCAGGGTGTCACGCAGGCGAACCAGCAGCTGCTCAAGCGGGATATTGAGTTGGCGCGACAGCGGCCGTGCGATCTCCAACGATTGGTTGAAGCCGCGTTCCTGGAGTCGTGATTTCCCCAGCGGCACCGCTGTCAACAGTGTGGGCAGCGCTAGGCCGCGGTCGGCGTAATGCACGGCTGTGTCCCGCAACATTCCGGCCATCAGGGGCGCCAGCGGCAGCTTTGCGCCGAACTTCAGTGCCAGCACTAACTGGTCGGCCGGTGCGGCATAGTCGGCCACCACGATGGTTGCGTCAAAGGACGGCTTGTTCTTCAGGCAGTCGCCGCAGCGGATTTCCTTTGCTGTAGTCGGAATCGGCATGGCGCATTGCACGCAGCGGCGTGGGCGCGTCGTGAAATGTTGTTCGTGGCAAGGCTCGCAGACGGCATTACGGTCGGTCTGGCCACACAGCACGCAGGATGAGGGCAGCAGTTGCGGCAGCCAACGCGGCCAAAGCAGGCTTCGGGTCACGCTTTTAGTTACACCTTGCAGGCGGACGAACATCGCGGATTATCCTGACGGCTGAGGGTGGGTTTGCACCAAAAATGGGGATTTGGACTACACTAGCGCCGATTATCTCATCTTGCCCGTCCGATTTTTCATGTCTTTGCCTTCGCCTAACGCCAGCGCCAAATTGAGCGCACCGATCGATCTGCCTTTGGTGCGTCGCCTGTTTTCCACACCGGCGCGCGTCGCGGAATCGGACTTTTTGCGCCGCGAAGTGTCTGCACGCATGCAGGAAAAGCTGCTGCTGATCAAAATCGAGCCGCAGCGCGTGCTGGACGCCGGTTGCGGCGAGGGTGCCGACATCGCCGCGCTGCAAAAACGCTTCACCGAAGCGCAGATCATTGGCCTGGATGGTGCTTTCAGCATGCTGGCCTTGGCGCAAGGACGCCTGCAGGCAGCGCAGTCTGCCGTCAACCGCTTGCTGACAAAATGGTTGCCGTCATCCGGTTCCGGCAGTGCCGGTAGTCTGGCGTGCGCTGATTTCGCCCAACTGCCGTTTGCCGCCAATGCCCTGGACGTGGTCTGGTCCAATCTGGCTTTGCAGTGGCATCCCCAGCCGGATCGCGTCTTTGCCGAATGGCGCCGCGTTCTGCGCGTTGAGGGTTTGCTGATGTTCTCCTGCTTCGGTCCGGATACCTTCAAGGAAGTGCGCGCCGCCTTCGAAACCGTGGATACCGCCCCGCACAGCCTGCCGTTCGTCGATATGCACGACTTCGGCGACATGCTGGTCAATGCCGGCTTTTCCACGCCGGTCATGGACATGGAAAATATCACCGTCACCTATGAAACGCCGCAGCGTCTGCTGGCCGATGTTGGCGCCTGGGGCGGCAATCCGCTCGAAAGCCGGCGTCGCGGCCTGCTCGGACGCGCCGCCTATGGCAAGGTAGTCAACGCGCTGGAGCAATTGCGCGACGCTGACGGCAAGATACCGCTGACGTTTGAAGTGATTTATGGCCACGCCTTCCGTCCGGTGCCCAGGACCACCGCCAGCGGAGAGTCGATTATTCGTTTCGATTTACCGAAAAAATAGCCATGCGGGCCGCCGATTCGACATTTCATCGTGTTGTCTCGTCGTCCGGAACGGATTTTTTTGGTGCAGGCGGATGCTTTCCGAAGGCTGAAAAGGCATTGTGTCAAGAGCGAAAAAGCGACTTTATTCCGCTTGATAACATTTACAGTTACCCCTTATACTCCGAGGGTTTTAGCTTGTGCGGACGTGCTCGGCCTCGCGGTTTGGAGGGTAATAATGAGAGCATGCCGTGGTAAAGCGGGAGTGGATGTTGAAGCGCAACTGTTCGATTGCGCCGCACCAATTGGGGCAAGTTTTCGCGATCCTCTGCGCGGTTTCTTTGACAGTAGCGTTTATTTTCACTTTGCGTGGAGCCTGGTACATATTAGTTTTCTCTGTACTTGAGTTGTCCGCAGTCGGTTTTGCTTTTCTGATTTATGCACGTCATGCGACTGATCGCGAATATATCGCGCTGGTCGAAGATTGTTTGCTGGTCGAATTTGTACACGCAGGAAAAACGAGTCGCTTCAGGCTCGATCTGCATAAGATACAAATCGAACCGGCAGGGTCTCACCGCAAATTGGTGAGGCTGGAGTCCTCTGGAATACGAGTCGATGTAGGTCGGTACCTGACGGAATGGAAGAGACGCGAGTTCGCACTGGAGCTGAGGCAGGAAATCAGCAAGCAGTAGCGTCAGGTAGTTGGCACAATTCTTATAATTATTTTGGGCTTTTGAGGAAATCATGATAATTGCGAAGCGCCTTCATTCTTTGCTACTTGGTGCATCGCTCCTGGCGGCTTCAGTACCGTCATGGGCATGGGGTGATAAAGTCGTCGATAGCAAGGGCGGTCCGGCCGTATTGCAGACTAATTTCCAGCCACCGGTCACGCAGATCGCTGAGCAGATCTATGATTTGCATCACCTGATGCTGATCATCTGCCTGGTGATTTTCCTCGCCGTGTTCGGCGTCATGTTTTACTCCATCCTCAAGCACCGCAAATCCCTCGGCCACAAGTCGGCCAGTTTCCACGAAAGCACGACCGTTGAAATCGCCTGGACCGTGGTTCCTTTCCTGATCGTGATCGGCATGGCGCTTCCCGCCACCAAGACCGTCGTCGCGATGAAAGACACTTCCAACGCCGACCTGACCATCAAGGTCACCGGCATGCAGTGGAAGTGGGGCTATGATTACCTCAAGGGCGAAGGCGAAGGCATTTCCTTCCTCTCCAATCTGGCCACCCCGCGTGAACAGATCGTCGACTCTTCGCTGAAGAAAAACGACAACTACCTGATCGAAGTCGACAATCCAGTCGTCGTGCCGGTCAACAAGAAAGTTCGCATCGTCACCACCGCCAACGACGTGATCCACTCGTGGACCATTCCGGCGTTCGGTGTGAAGCAGGATGCGATTCCCGGCTTCGTGCGCGACACCTGGTTCAAGGCCGAGAAGATCGGTACTTACCGCGGTCAGTGCGTTGAGCTGTGCGGCAAAGACCACGCCTTCATGCCTATCGTCGTCAATGTCGTCAGCGAAGCCGACTACAAGACCTGGGTCGACGGCAAGAAAAAAGAAATGGCCGCCAAAGCCGATGATCCGACCAAGGTCTGGACTATCGACGAGCTCAAGCAGCGCGGCGAAAAAGTCTACACCTCCAATTGCGTGGTTTGCCATCAGGCCAACGGCAAGGGCGTCCCCGGTGCATTCCCTGCGCTGGACGGCGACCCGGTCGTGAACGGCCCGAAGGCCGCGCAGATCAATACCGTGTTGAACGGCAAGAACGCGATGCCAGCCTGGAAGTCGGTACTGAACGACACCGAGATCTCGGCCGTGATTACCTACACGCGCAACAGCTGGTCCAATAAAGCACAAGAAAATATCGTTCAACCAGCTGACGTACTGGCTGCGCGCAAGTAACTGAACTGAGTGAGAACCTGAGCGCTTACTTCGTACGCGCACATGTATCGAATTGGGAGACTGAAATGAGCACAACAGTAGTCGATCACGGCCACGATCATTCGCACGCACACGGGCACGATGATCACGGACATCATGACCACCCGCACGGCTGGCGCCGCTGGATCTTCGCCACCAACCACAAGGATATCGGTACCCTGTACCTGTGGTTCTCGTTCACCATGCTGCTTTCCGGCGGCGTGCTGGCGCTGCTGATCCGCGCTGAACTGTTCCAGCCCGGCCTGCAATTCTTCCGCCCTGAATTCTTCAATCAGCTGACCACGATGCACGGTCTGGTGATGGTGTTCGGCGCGATCATGCCGGCCTTCGTCGGCTTCGCCAACTGGATGATTCCGCTGCAGATCGGCGCCTCCGACATGGCGTTCGCCCGCATGAACAACTTTTCGTTCTGGCTGCTGCCGCCTGCGGCGCTGCTGCTGGCCGGTTCCTTCCTGGTGCCGGGCGGCGCGACTGCCGCCGGCTGGACCCTGTATGCGCCGCTGTCGACGCAAATGGGCCCTGGCATGGACATGGGTATTTTCGCGATGCACATCATGGGCGCATCGTCGATCATGGGTTCGATCAACATCATCGTCACCATCCTCAACATGCGCGCTCCCGGCATGACGCTGATGAAGATGCCGATGTTCTGCTGGACCTGGCTGATCACCGCCTACCTGCTGATCGCTGTGATGCCGGTGCTGGCAGGCGCGATTACCATGACGCTGACCGACCGCCACTTCGGTACGTCCTTCTTTAATGCAGCCGGCGGTGGCGATCCGGTGATGTATCAACACATTTTCTGGTTCTTCGGCCATCCTGAGGTCTACATCATGATTTTGCCGGCGTTCGGCATCGTGTCGCAGATCATCCCGGCCTTCGCCCGCAAGCAATTGTTCGGTTATGCATCGATGGTCTACGCGACTGCCTCGATCGCGATCCTGTCGTTCATCGTCTGGGCCCACCACATGTTCACCACCGGCATGCCGGTGACTGCACAGCTGTTCTTCATGTACGCCACGATGCTCATCGCCGTGCCGACCGGTGTGAAGATCTTCAACTGGATCGCCACCATGTGGCGCGGTTCGATGACGTTTGAAACACCGATGCTGTTCTCGGTCGGCTTCATTTTCGTGTTCACCATGGGCGGCTTCACCGGCCTGATCCTGGCGGTGACCCCGATCGACATCCAGATGCAGGATACCTATTACGTGGTGGCGCACTTCCACTACGTTCTGGTGGCCGGTTCGCTGTTCGCGCTGTTCGCCGGTTTCTACTACTGGGGTCCGAAGTGGACGGGCTTCATGTACAACGAAACCCGCGGCAAGATTCACTTCTGGAATTCGCTGATCTGGTTCAATGTGACTTTCTTCCCGATGCACTTCCTGGGGTTGGCCGGCATGCCGCGTCGCTACGCCGACTATCCGGCGCAATTCACCGACTTCAACATGGTTGCGACCATCGGCGCCTTCGGTTTCGGTCTGTCGCAGGTGTACTTCCTGTTCTTTGTCGTGATCCCATCGATCAAGGGCGGCGTCAAAGCGGAAGACAAGCCATGGGAAGGTGCTGAAGGCCTGGAGTGGACAGTGCCGAGCCCGGCGCCTTTCCACACATTCGAAACGCCACCGACAGTTAAATAAAGGGAGCGGCAGGCTGGTCCTGCCCACTCTGTATGACAGATCGTAAAAAACCGAACAATCTGCGCACAGGCTTGTTGCTGGCGCTGGTAGCAGCAGGGTTCTTCATCGGTATCTTCATTAACCGCATCTGGTTCAAATGACGACCGATCGCAAACTGAATCGGCAGATGCTGGGGAAGTTGCTGGTTATCGCCGTCCTGATGTTCGGATTCGGGTACGCGTTGATCCCTGTGTACAAGAAGATTTGTGAAGTGACCGGCGTCAATTTTCTGACACCCAAGGATGTAACGGTCGAAGCGCCAACGAATAGCCAGATCGACAAAAGCCGTACCGTGACGATCGAATTCGACGGCAATTCGCAAGGTCCTTGGCGCTTCCGCCCGACGGTGGCAAGCATGCAGGTGCACCCGGGCGAAATGACCCAGGTGCTGTACGAAGTGGTCAACACGCAGGCGCGCAGCGTCGATGCGCAGGCAATACCGAGTTACGCGCCGCAACAGTCGGCGGCCTTCTTCAAGAAGGTGGAGTGCTTCTGTTTTACGCAGCAAACCCTGGGGCCGAATGAGGCCAAGCAGATGCCGGTGGTGTTCTACATCGATCCGGCGCTGCCCAAGGATGTGAAGACGATTACGCTGTCTTATACGTTCTTCGAAATTGAAGGACTGAACAAGAAGGCAAGCTGAAGCAAACCGGCGGCAGACATCTGCTTCCTGTAGTCAAAGAAGGAAAGCGGCAAATGAGCGACTTGAAAGACGCAACGCAGCGCAAGGCATCATTTGCGGCGACGATGAAGGCGGTGTTCTGGTCTTTCTTCGGCGTGCGCAAGCGCAGCGATTACGAAAGCGACGCCGCCAAGCTGAATCCGCTGCATGTCATCATCGCGGGTGTCATCGGCGCAGCGATTTTTGTGACCGTATTGGTGTTGATAGTAAAGATGGTGGTGGCTCAGTAAAAACGCTCAGCGAAGCGATGCTGGATCAACCAAGGGATGTGGCAGTGCCAGTCTGAAGCAGTCATTTATAAAAGATCCGAATTTTGTATTGGGAGATGGAGATGAGTTCTCAACACGCTAAAGCACCGTACTATTTCGTACCCGGTCCATCACAATGGCCGGTGCTGGCGGGCATATCGATGCTGGTCACCATGGCCGGCGCTTCGGCCTGGGTCAACGGTCATTCCTGGGGCATGGCGCTCAACATTATCGGCATCCTCGCGGTGCTGGTGGTGCTGTACAAGTGGTTCGGCCAGGCCATCGGCGAGTCCGAGTCCGGCCAGTACAGCGAGCGCATTGACGCGTCTTTCCGCTGGAGCATGGGCTGGTTCATCTTCTCGGAAGTGATGTTCTTCGCGGCATTCTTCGGTGCGCTGTTCTATGCGCGCAGCATCACCATGCCATGGCTGGCCGATCTGGATCACAAGGTGATCTGGCCCGACTTCGCCGCACACTGGGGTAACTCCGGCCCGGCGGGCACGATCGAATCGTTCCAGACCATGGGCCCGTTCCCTATCCCGACCATCAATACGGCCTTGCTGTTGCTGTCGGGCGTGACGCTGACGATTTCGCATCACGCGCTGCGCGCCGGTCATCGCACCCAGACTGCGATCTGGCTGTTTGCGACGATCCTGCTGGGGGCGATCTTCATGGGCTTCCAGGCTTATGAATATCATCACGCCTACAGCGAACTGAACCTGAAGCTGACCTCGGGCGTCTACGGCTCGACCTTCTTCATGCTGACCGGCTTCCACGGTTTCCACGTGACGATGGGTGCGATCATGTTGTCGGTGGTGCTGTACCGCGTGCTGCGTGGCCATTTCACGCCGGAACATCACTTCGCCTTCGAAGGCGCCGCCTGGTACTGGCACTTTGTGGACGTGGTCTGGCTGGGTCTGTATGTCGTGGTCTACTGGCTGTAAGATCAGGTAGCCAGCCAACAAAAAAGCCGCACTTCGGTGCGGCTTTTTTACGATCAGACGGTAGCTCGAAAATAATCGGAAAACGTGTAACCTTCCGGGTGATTCTTTGTCGAAGCAGCCGGATTCCGCAGCACGACGTCAGCGGAGTCCGGTAGGCTGAATCAGGCCGAATTTATACGCCACCAGCAACAGGATAAACAGCAGCACCGAAAAGCCGACGCGCAAGGTGAGTGCATAGACCGTGCGGCTGCTTTTGCCCTTGTCCCGCATCAGGAAAAGGAGTGCGGAGGCAAGGCTGCCGATGATCAGGATGAAAGCAATGGCGACGATGATTTTCATGGCGGAATCTGTCTCGGAGGCGGAAACGTCTTTATCTGCGGCCTGCAGAATCGTATGCCGCGTAGAGACTATTGTTGTATTGAGTGAAATGACATTGTAATGCCAATCAGATTCCGGGTTAGATGGGTTCCACTGGTTGCGACGCTGATTGTCGCGGCCATCGGCATATCGCTGGGGCAGTGGCAGACGCGCCGCGGCGACGAAAAACAAGCCATCCAGAACAAAATGGCCGAACGTCAGGCCGCACCAGCAATGGCGCTGACCGGCAATGCGCAGCAATTGGACGTGGGACAGAGCGAATACCGGCATGTCCGGGTGAAGGGCGAATTCATTTCTTCGTGGACCAGCTATCTCGACAATCGGCCCTACAACGGCGCGCCGGGCTTCTATGTCCTGACCCCGTTTAAAATAGCGGACTCGGACACCTCGGTACTCGTCGAACGAGGCTGGATACCGCGCGATATCACCGACCGCACCAAGGTGCCCATGTTGCCGACACCAGCGGGCGTGGTCGAGATCGAAGGTGTGATCCGACGCGATGCAGGCCACTTGCTGCAATTGGGCACGGCAGAGGCGCCGAAGCCGGGCGCCATCATGCAGAATCTGGATCTTCCGGCCTATGCCGCAGCCAGCAAGTTGAAGCTTGCACCTTTCCTGATCGAGCAGGCTGGCGAGATGAAAGACGGATTGGTGCGCGACTGGCCTGCGCCGTCGCTGGGTATTGAACGTCATCGCGGCTACGCCGTGCAGTGGTATGCGCTGGCCTTGATGGCCGTTATTTTCTTTGTTGTGACAGGATTTCGAAGTGGAAAAAAGTAAAGAGCTGGCCCCTCAGGAAACGCAACGCAAACGCGGCCGCTGGAAGCTGCTCGTGGTCGTTGCGGTATGCGCTGCACCGATGATCGCTTCGTACATCACCTACTACGTGATCAAGCCGCAAAGCCGCACCAACTACGGTGCGCTGATTGATCCACGCCAGTATCCTATTCCTGCGCTCGCCAGTACTGAGCTCGACGGCAAGCCGGCGAAGCTGGAAGACTACAAGGGGAAATGGGTGATGCTGCAGGTAGCCGGCGGCGAATGTGATGACGCCTGCAAGACGCGCCTGCTGGCCATGCGCCAGCTGCGCCTCATGCAAGGCAAGGAAATGGAGCGCATTGAACGCGTCTGGCTGATCACGGACGCCAAGCCGCTCGACACCGTGCTCATGCGCGAATACGACGGCACTGACATGTTGCGCGTTGATGCAAAATTGTTGAAGGCCTGGCTGCCGACCGACGAAGGTACCTCAATGGAAGATCACATCTACATCATTGATCCTCTGGGCAACTTGATGATGCGCTTCCCCAAGGATGCGGACCCCAACAAAATGAAAAAAGACATCAGCAAACTGTTGCGCGCCTCGGCGATAGGGTGATGCGGTCATGCTGATTCAACTTGCCATCATGGGTTTGCTGGTTGCGCTGATTCCGCTGACGCTGACCTGGGTTTCCAACGACGTCAATAAATACCGCAAGCTGGTCTGGGTCACGCTGTTCCTGACCTTTGACCTGATCATGTTCGGCGCTTTCACGCGCCTGACCGATTCCGGACTTGGCTGCCCGGACTGGCCGGGTTGCTACGGCCACTCCAATCCGCTGTTGGCGCACGAGCACATCAGCGCTGCTCAAGAGGCCATGCCGACCGGTCCTGTGACGGTTGCCAAAGCCTGGATCGAAATGATCCATCGCTATCTGGCGATGGCGGTCGGCGTGCTGATCATTACCTTGATGGTGATTGCATGGCGCCGCTGGATCAAATCCCGCCACATCGAAATCAAGTTCCGGCCCTGGTTTCCGACCGCACTGTTTTTGTTCGTGTGTCTGCAAGGCGCGTTCGGCGCCTGGACCGTGACCATGAAGCTGCAGCCCATCATCGTCACCATTCACCTGCTGCTTGGCCTGACGCTATTGGCGATGCTGGCCTGGCTGGGCGCGCAACAGAATGAGCATGTGCCGGTGTCGGCACTGGGGCGGGCGTTGGCATTGCCGGCATTGATCGGCATGTTGCTGCTGATCGTGCAGATTGCACTCGGTGGCTGGGTCAGCACCAATTACGCTGCGCTGGCTTGCAATGACTTTCCCTTGTGTCATGGCGCGGTGATTCCGCAGATGGATTTCGAAAACGGTTTCACCCTGTGGCGTCATCTGGGCAAGACCGCCGACGGCGAATATCTGCCGTTTCCTGCCTTGACGGCCATCCACTGGGTGCACCGGTCATTCGCTTTCGTGGTGATTGCTTACGTCGCCTGGCTGGCGCACAAGGCGCTCAAGGATGCGGGACTGCGCAAAACCGGGCGTTGGCTGCTGATCGTGATCGCGCTGCAACTGGTGACGGGCTTGTCGACCATCTACCTGAACTGGCCGCTGGCGATTGCCGTCATGCACAACGGTGGGGCAGCCTTGCTTCTGCTTTTGCTGGTCATGTTAAACTACAAAGCTAGGTACGCACCGCTCGCCGAGGGGAAAACGGCCCGTATTTCCGCCCTGCGTGCAGGGGAAAACACTGCGCCGACAATCTGACATGACCACATTGACCGTACAAACCAACCGAATTGCCCAGTATTGGGCGCTGACCAAGCCGCGCGTGACCCAGCTCGCGGTGTTCTGCGCCGTTATTGGCATGTTCCTGGCCACGCCGGAATTGCCGGACTGGCGCAAGGTCGTGTTCGGCACGATCGGCATCTGGCTTCTGGCCGGCGCCGCGTTCGCCATCAATTGCCTGGTGGAACGTGAAATCGATTCGCGCATGGCGCGCACTGCACGCCGTCCGATGGCGCGCGGCGAAATCACCGTGATGCAGACGCTGGTGTTTTCCGGTGTGATCGGCGGCATGGGCATGTGGGTGCTGTACAGCCTGGTCAATCCGCTGACCATGTGGCTGACACTGGCAACCTTCGTCGGCTACGCCGTTATTTATACGATCATCCTCAAGCCGTCGACGCCGCAAAATATCGTCATCGGCGGCTTGTCCGGCGCGATGCCGCCGGCGTTGGGTTGGGCTGCAGTGGCCAATGACGTGCCGATGCAAGCCTGGATTCTGGTGCTGATCATCTTCATCTGGACGCCGCCGCACTTCTGGGCGCTGGCTATGTATCGCCGCGACGACTATGCAAAATCCGGCCTGCCGATGCTGCCGGTCACGCATGGCATGAAGTTCACCCAGCTGCAGATCCTGCTCTATACGATCGCACTGTTCGCTACCACCATGCTGCCTTTCGCTGTCGGCATGAGCGGCCTGATCTATCTCGCCAGCGCAGTCGTGCTGGGCGGGATTTTCTTTTATTACTCCTGGCAGATTTATCGCCACTACACGGACCTGATCGCGCGCAAGGCGTTTACCTATTCGATCATTTATCTGTCCCTGTTGTTTGCGGTACTGCTGGTCGACCACTATTTCCTGTTCAGGACTTTCTGATGAAGCGTTTGCGTTCGTTGTTGCCGGCAGCGTTGCTGGCCTTGTCCACGTTGATGCTGGCCGCTTGCCAGGGCAATACCGAGAAGTTCGTCAACACCGATGTCACGGGCCTGGAATACGCGAAAGACTTCGCGCTGACCGACCACAACGGCAAACCGCGTACGCTGGCTGACTTCAAGGGCAAGGCGGTCGTGATGTTCTTCGGTTACACGCAATGCCCGGATGTCTGCCCGACCACGATGGCCGAGATGGCCAATGTGATGAAGGAGCTTGGTCCACAAGCCGACAAGGTGCAGGTCTTGTTCGTGACCGTTGATCCGGCGCGCGATACGCCACAGATTCTATCGCAGTACGTGCCGGCTTTCGACAAGCGTTTCCTCGGCTTGTATGGCGATGAGGCGGCAACTGCCAAGGTCGCCAAGGAATTCAAGGTGTTCTTCCAGAAGGTGCCGGGCAAGACGCCGGGCAGCTACACCATGGATCATACTGCCGGCAGCTACGTCTTCGATCCGCAGGGGCACATCCGTCTGTTCGTCAAGCATGGCCAGGGCGCAGAGCCCATCGTGCATGATTTGAAATTGCTTTTGTCGTAGTCGCCGGTCAACACGCGACGAAGATGGCAAGCAAAAAAAGGCGCTCAAAGAGCGCCTTTTTCATTACGACTGATTACTTCGCAGATCAGGAAAACGCCTGCAGCGCGCCCTTCATCTTTTTCAGCGCAACCGCTTCGATCTGGCGAATCCGTTCGGCAGACACGCCGAATTCATCAGCCAGTTCGTGCAATGTAGCGCCGCTGCCGTCGTCGTTGGCCAACCAGCGTGCTTCCACGATGCGGCGTGAACGATCATCCAGCTTGCTCAACGCTGCTTCCAGACCTTCCGATTGCAGACGGTCGTATTGCTTGGCTTCCATCACGCGAGTCGGTTCGCTGTTGTCCGAGGACAGGTAAGCGATCGGTGCGAATTTGTCGTCTTCGTCGTCGGTCGGCGCTTCCAGTGCAACGTCGCGGCCGGACAGACGGGTTTCCATCTCGATGACTTCTTCACGCTTCACGTCCAGCGTCTTGGCCAACGCGTCGACTTGCGCCGGCGTCATGGCGTCCAGACCTTCCTTGTGGCTGCGCAGATTGAAGAACAGTTTGCGTTGGGCCTTGGTGGTCGCTACTTTGACCAAACGCCAGTTCTTCAGGATGTACTCGTGCATCTCGGCCTTGATCCAGTGCATCGCGTATGACACGAGACGCACGTTTTGATCCGGATCGAAGCGTTTGACCGCTTTCATCAGGCCGATATTACCTTCCTGGATCAGGTCGGCATGCGGCAGGCCGTAACCCAGATAGCCGCGGGCGATCGAGACCACCAGGCGCAAGTGCGACAGCACCAGTTTTTGCGCTGCAGCGAGGTCATTTTTGTCGCGCAGACTTTGCGCCAGCGAAACTTCTTCAGCCTGCGTCAGCATAGGCAGGCGATTGACGGCCGAAATGTAGGCGTCAATATTGCCCAGGCTGCCGGAGAAGCCGAGCGCAAGCGCATTGGTCTCGACGGGCATAAGTGCAGTAGCTGATTTCATTGATTCTCCTTGGTTCCTAAATGAGGAAGCGATGCGTAACGATGGTACGTAAATACAGCAATGCTTTAAAGCTGGAGTATTTCTATCAACTATTCTAGCACTCCTTCCAGGGGAGTGCTAATAACGAATTTGGAAGGAAGGAATAGCTAATTTCTATGGTTGCTTTTGATGCAATTGGCTTTCATCGCAAGAATTAGAGGGGATCTGAGGGCCAAAGTTGCTTCTTTCAAGAAGAAAGCTGTAACAATTTTTGCAAAGCAACAATGAACAAAGGCCGTCATTTCTATCGAAAAATGACGGCCTTAATGAAGCGGGAACGCCGAAGCGACGAGGAGTTTGGTCAGGTCAGCCGGGACAGATGCCGCTTGACCGACAACATGGCGCCAAACAGGCCAAGCAGGGCGCTGGCGCCAAGCAGGAAGGCGATGGCTTCGATGCTCGGTGCCGCCAGACGGAACTCCGAAGCATAGAGGCGGGCGAAATCGGTGATGGCCAGATTCAGCGGCTGCAATGCCAGTACCACCAGTCCCAGCGCCAGACCGCCTGCGCACAGGCCCAGCAGAGCGCCGGTGTAATAGAACGGGCGATGGATGAAGGCGTTGGTGGCGCCCAGCAGGCGCGAGACCTCAATCTCCTCATACTGGGTCATGACCTGCAGACGGATGGTGTTGAACACCACCGCGACCACGACCGCACCCAGTGTGATACCGAGGAACAGCAACACCAGCCGCAAGATGCGCAGCAGTGCCGCCAGGCGCTTGACCCAGGCTGAATCGATCTGAACCGTGTCGACGCCGGGCATGGCTTTGAGCTTCTGAGCGATGTCATCGACACGGCTGGCGTCCATGGCATTCTGGAATCCTGAGAGTTTCAGGACATAACTGTCCGGCAAAGGATTCGATCCCAGCGTTGCCAGTACGTCATTGAGGCCGGTCTTGCTCTTGAGTGAGTCGAAGGCTTTTTCGCGTGGTGTGAATTCCACCTTGGCTGTGCTGCCGCTGCTTTGCAGGATGCTATTGATGGTGCTGCTCAGCGCTGTAGCCTTGTCGCGCGAGACGTCCATTTTCAGGAAGATACTGATTTCCGGCTCGACGGCGAGCTGCTCAGACACCGGTCGTACGTTTTCCAGCACGGTCAGGCCGGCGAAGGGCAATGCCAGCGCAATCGAGACCACCAGCACATTGAGTACGAAATTGCCAGGCGAACGCAGAAGATGGCTAAAAGCATCGGCGAAGGCGAAGAAATGTTGACGCAGCCAATTCATTGAGAAATCTCCACCGGATGGCTGACGCCATTGTGCCAGCCGTCAACGATACGGCCGCGGTCCAGATAGACGATGCGGTCGGCGCCGGTCAGGTATTGCTCGTCATGCGTCGAGATCAGACAGGTCACGCCGACGCCGTGGAAGGACTTGAGCGCGGCAAGCACCTTGTTGGCGTTGTCCCGGTCGAGGTTGGCGGTTGGTTCGTCAGCCAGGATGATTTGCGGGCGGTTGACGATGGCGCGGGCAATCGCCACGCGCTGCTGTTCGCCGCCGGAGAGTTCTTGCGGACCAGAAGCTGCCTTGTCGAGCAGGTCGACCTTGTCCAGCGCAGCGCGGGCGCGTTTCTCGGCGTCCGAGCGGGCGGCGCCGGTCACGATCAGCGGCAACATGACGTTGGACAGGATGCTGCGGTCTTGCAAGAGGCGTTGCTGCTGGAAAATCAGGCCGAGATTGCGGCGCAGATACGGCATGCCGGAAGGCTTGATGGTATTGATGCTCTGGCCGTTGACGCTGAGCGTGCCGCTGCTCGGGCGCTCCATGGCGGCGATCATTTTCAGCAAGGTGGATTTGCCTGCGCCGGAGGGGCCGGCAAGGAACAGCAATTCGCCTTTTTGCACCGACAGCGTGATATCGCGCAAGGCGAACACATCGCGCGAGTATTGTTTGGAGACCTTGGCGAATTCAATCATCGTCGGTTGTTTGATCTTTTCTTTTTGGCGTATTTCAGCTTTGTGTATCGATTAACTTATTTGTTAACTTAGCAACGCATCCACGAATTCTTCGGCGTCGAAAGCTTGCAGGTCGTCGATTTGTTCGCCCACGCCGATGAAGTACAGCGGCACCGGACGGGTTTTGGCGATCGCCGCCAGGATGCCGCCTTTGGCGGTACCGTCCAGCTTGGTGACGATCAGCCCGGTCAGGCCGAGCGCATCGTCGAAAGCCTTGACCTGCGCCAACGCATTTTGGCCGGTATTGCCGTCAATGACCAGCAGTACTTCGTGCGGTGCGGTGTCCATGGCCTTGCCGATGACGCGTTTGATCTTCTTCAGCTCGTCCATCAGGTGCAATTGCGTCGGCAGGCGGCCGGCGGTATCGACCATGACGACATTGGTGCCGCGCGCCGTGGCCGAATGTACGGCGTCGTAGGCGACTGCGGCTGGGTCACCCGATTCCTGGGAAATCACGGTAATGTTGTTGCGCTCGCCCCAGATCGTCAGCTGTTCGCGCGCGGCAGCGCGGAAAGTGTCGCCGGCGGCCAGCAGCACCGATTGGTCATGTGCCTGCAAATGCTTGGCCAGCTTGCCGATCGTGGTGGTCTTGCCGGCGCCGTTGACGCCCGCGATCATCATCACCAGCGGTTGATGGCGGCCCAGCACCAGCGGTTTCTGCAACGGGCGCAGCATGTCGATCAGCAGCGTACGCAGGGCCTGACGCACCTGGTCGGCTTCGGTCAATTTTTCGTCCCTGACTTTTTTCTTGAGCGAATCAAGCAGGAATTGAGTTGCCTCGACCCCGGCGTCCGAGACCAGCAGGGCCGACTCCAGCTCTTCATAGAGATCGTCGCCGATCTTGGCGCCGATGAACAGCGTGGTCAGGTTGCTGGAGGTTTTGGACAGGCCGCTCTTGAGACGGGCCAGCCAGGAACGCTTGGCTTCCGGGGAGGGCGGCGCGGATTCGACGATTTCGACGATTTCCTCAGCAACAGGCGCGGAGACGGGCGCAGGTATTTCAGGTGTCGTCGCGACAACAACGGGAACGGCGACAGGTACAACTGGCGCGGCTTCTTTGGCGACGACGGGTTCTGGCTGGGGCTTTTTCTTGAAGAAACTAAACATCGGATGCTGGGCTGATTCGTCGAATGTGGCTGCGGTGTCGGATGAGGGCGCGTTTCCATGGTTTCCCGGAGGGAAAAGCGCGATGAACAAGGTACAATTGGCCAGCCTTATGCCCGGATACTGCCGTCCGGGCCGTCCTTGGCCAGCCCCCGCATTCTATCAGAGCACAGCGAATGAAATTGAAGATCAGCGCAATCCTGTCGACCGGTTTGTTATTTGGCTGCCTGGCGGCCTTGGGCCCCGCTGCTCTGGCCCAGTCCGCACCTTCCGTCGCCTCGGAGTTCATGCTCAAAAACGGCATGAAAGTGATCGTGAAAGAGGATCATCGTGCGCCGACGGCAGTGCAGATGGTCTGGTACAAGGTCGGATCCATTGATGAGACCAACGGCACCACCGGCATCGCGCACGCCCTTGAACATATGATGTTCAAGGGCACCAAAAAGCACAAGACCGGCGAATTCAGCCGTTTGGTCGCAGAACTGGGCGGCAGAGAGAATGCCTTCACCAATCGCGATTACACCGCCTATTTCCAGCAGGTCGAGCACACTCGCCTGGAAGCTGTCATGGCGCTGGAAGCGGACCGAATGCGCAATTTGCAATTCGACAAGAGCGAGTTCGCCAAAGAAATCCGTGTCGTCATGGAAGAGCGTCGCTGGCGCACCGACGACCAGCCGCAAGGCTTGATGAGTGAGGCACTGCACGCCGCAGCCTTCGTCGCGCATCCGTATCATCATCCTGTGGTCGGCTGGATGGACGATCTGCAGAACATGACCATCGCCGATATCGAAGCCTGGTATCGCCGCTGGTACGCGCCCAACAACGCTACGCTGGTGGTCAGCGGCGATGTCAGCGCCGACAAGGTGGTGGCGATGGCCGAGAAGTATTTCGGCAGCATCCCGGCCAAAACCATCGTGCGCGGCAAGCCGCAAAACGAGCCTGAACAACACGGCCTGCGCCGCGTCACCGTCAAGGCGCCGGCCGAGAATCCCTACGTGATCCTGGCCTTCAAGGTGCCGAACTTGCGCGACATCGAAAAGGATCAGGAAGCCTATGCTCTGGACGTGTTGTCGGCAGTCCTCGACGGCTACGACAACGCACGTCTGAATGACAAGCTGGTGCGCACCGACAAGGTCGCCAACAGCGTCGGCGCGGGTTATGACGACATCACGCGCGGCCCGACCTTGTTCACGCTGGAAGGCAGTCCGGCCGCCGGCACCACTACCGCACAACTGGAAGCGCTGCTGCGCGCCGAAGTCACGCGTGTCGCGAAAGACGGCGTATCGGAGCAAGAGCTGCAGCGCGTGAAGACACAACTGATCGCTTCGCAAATTTACAAGCGCGATTCCATCTTCGGCCAAGCCATGGAAATCGGCGTGATGGAAATGTCCGGTCTGTCGCACAAGAACATCGATCGCATCGTCGACAAGCTGAAATCCGTGACGCCGCAGCAAGTGCAGGCTGTCGCGCAGAAGTATTTCACCGACGACAAGCTGACCGTCGCCACGCTGGAACCCTTGCCCTTGTCGGGCAAGAAGCTGGGGCCGCCGCCGGGCCCGCTGCGTTGAGCCGCACTGCGCTGGTATTGAATCTGTAGCCTGATTGGATGACGATGTTTGTCCTAAAAACTGTCCGAGCGTTGCACCCTTATGGAGGAAAAACATGCCAGTGATCGTCGTTGCGAACCCCAAAGGCGGCGTAGGTAAAAGTACTCTTTCCACCAACCTGGCCGGCTACTTCGCCAGCCGCGGACATGGCGTGCTGCTGGGCGATATCGATCGCCAGCAATCGGCGCGTGCCTGGCTCAACATCCGGCCACCGGCAGCGACGCAGATCGCCACCTGGGATATCAGCGAAGACTATATCGCCAAGCCGCCGAAGGGCACTACCCATGTGGTGCTGGATACACCGGCCGGCTTGCATGGATGGCGTCTGAATGATGTTCTGAAAATGGCGGACAAGGTGATCGTACCTCTGCAGCCATCGATCTTCGACATTCTCGCCACGCAGGATTTTTTGCGTCGGCTGGCGGAAGAAAAATCCGTACGGCAAGGGGAGATCGATGTCGGCATCGTCGGCATGCGGGTCGACGCACGGACGCGTTCGGCGGATCAGTTGCATCGCTTCATTGAGGGCCTGAACCTGCCGGTGCTGAGCTATCTGCGCGATACGCAGAACTATGTGCAACTGGCAGCGCACGGCCTGACACTGTGGGACATCGCGCCTTCGCGCGTGCAGCGTGATATCGAGCAATGGCAGCCGATCATCGACTGGGTCGAAGGCAAACCGATTCCTGCACCCGCCGTGTCGGCGATCACCATGCCGCCGCAGTCATGACGGTTTTCACGATTTGTATGTTTATTCAGTCAGCAACAAGATGAAAAAATATTGCCTGGTTTGTGCGCTTCTGCTCGCCTGTTTTGTCACGCAAGCGCAGGCCGCTTTGCAGATTCAGTCGTGGTCCTTGCCCAACGGCGCGCGCGTGCTGTTTGTCGAGAACCATGCGATTCCCATGCTCGATCTCAGTGTCGAATTCGATGCCGGCACGCGTCGCGATCCGGTTCGTAAATCCGGTCTGGCATCGTTGACCAACGCCATGCTGACGCGTGGTGCTTCTGCCACTGCGGATGCACCGGCCCTGTCGGAGGCGCAGATTCTGGATGGTTTCGCCGATGTGGCGGCACAGCGCGGCGGCGGCGCCAGCCTGGATCGCGCCGGTGTCACCTTGCGCATGTTGTCGAGTGCTGCTGAGCGCGATGCCGCAGTGGGTTTGCTGGCGCGGACTCTGGCGCAGCCGAGTTTCCCGGTGGACTTGTTCGCGCGCGATCAGGCGCGCACCATCGCGGATGTCAAGGAATCACAAACCAAGGCGGAAGACATCGCCGCCAAAGCATTCTGGGCCGCACTCTATGGCGAACATCCCTATGCACGTCAGGAAAGCGAAGCTTCGGTCGCCGGCATCACACGCGACGATCTGGTGAATTTCCATCGTGCGCATTACGTCGCCAACCACGCCGTCATTGCCATGATCGGCGACGTCACGCGTACGCAGGCTGATCAGATTGCACAACGCCTGACCCAGCAATTGCCGCAAGGCGCAGCACTGCAGGCCTTGCCCGACGTGCTTGCAGGCAAAGCTACAGAACAGCGTATCGCGCATCCGGCATCGCAGTCGCATATCCTGATCGGCATGCCGGCGCTGGTGCGCGGCGATCCGGATTTCTTTGCACTGACGGTCGGCAACTACATCCTTGGCGGTGGCGGGTTTGTGTCGCGCTTGACCAATGAAGTACGCGAGAAGCGCGCGCTCAGCTACAGCGTCTACAGCTATTTTTCTCCACTGGCGCAAAAGGGCCCGTTCCAGATCGGCTTGCAAACCAAACAGGAGCAAACCAACGAAGCGCTTGGCGTGGTGCGCAGCACGCTGGCAACTTATTTGCGAGACGGCCCGACGGCCGCCGAACTGAAAGCCGCCAAGGACAACCTGGTTGGCGGTTTCGCCTTGCGTATCGACAACAATCGCAAGATTCTCGACAACCTGGCGGTGATCGGCTATTACGGTTTACCGTTGGATTATCTCGACACCTGGACAGCCAATATCGGTAAAGTCACCATCGCGCAGATTCGCGATGCCTTCAAGCGTAAAATTGCGCCCGATCAATTGACGACTGTCGTGGTGGGCGAGGCAAATTAAAATATGAGCAAGACTGTAAGAAAACATGGCGCGGCCGTGCATAGCCGCAGCGCACATCAGGTTCGGATTATTGGCGGGCAATGGAAGCGTACGCCGCTCCCGGTGCTGGAAGCGGAGGGCCTGCGGCCGACGCCGGATCGTGTCCGCGAAACCGTATTCAACTGGGTGACGCATCTGATCGACGGCAACTGGGAGCAGGTGAGTTGTCTTGACTTGTTCGCCGGCTCCGGCGCGCTTGGCTTCGAAGCCGCCAGCCGTGGCGCGCCGCGCGTCGTGATGGTTGAAAACCACACACCGGCGGTGCGTCAGCTTGAAGCGAATAAAGAAAAACTGCAGGCCGCGCAAGTCGAAATTCAGCGCGGCGACGCCTTGGCGCTGTTGCAGGGATTGAGCACGCGCACCACAACTGCCAACGGATTTAATCTTATTTTTGCCGATCCGCCGTATCATCAAAACTGGTTGGCGAAAATCATGCCGATATGCGAGCAACTGTTGGCGTCCAAGGGCCTGATGTATGTGGAATCAGAGCATTCCCTGGAGGGCGATGCACTCCCGGACTGGATGGCGCCGTGGGAAGTTGTTCGGGCCGATAAGGCAGGTGTGGTGTTTTATCACTTATTGCAGCGCAAAAACATCGGTTAATTCAGGCATAATGCGCGTTCTGATTGCTTAGCTGGTGAGGAGAGACCCTGATGGTAACAGCAGTTTATCCGGGAACATTCGATCCGTTGACACGTGGCCATGAAGATCTGGTAAGACGCGCATCGGGATTGTTTGACAAGTTGGTCGTAGGCGTAGCGGACAGCAAAAACAAGAAGCCGTTTTTCTCCCTTGAGGAGCGCCTGTCGATAGCAAATGAAGTATTGGGACATTACCCCAATGTCCAGGTGGAAAGTTTTTCCGGCCTGCTCAAGGATTTTGTGCGGCAAAACAATGCCCGCGTGATCGTGCGCGGCTTGCGTGCGGTATCGGACTTCGAATATGAATTCCAGATGGCCGGCATGAATCGTTATCTGTTGCCTGACGTGGAAACCTTGTTTCTGACCCCGTCGGACCAATATCAATTCATATCGGGCACGATTGTGCGTGAAATCGCCCTGTTGGGCGGCGACGTATCGAAGTTTGTATTTCCATCAGTCGAAAAGTGGCTGAAGGAAAAGATGGCGAAGATGGATCTGTAGCTGATGTGTAATTGCCTTGTCTGCATCCTTTGCGGGCAAGGCAGTTTGGTTGAAAAGAGAGCGGAGTAATTTATGGCACTGATGATCACTGATGATTGCATTAACTGCGACGTCTGCGAGCCTGAGTGCCCGAACGAAGCGATCTACATGGGGCCGCAGATCTATGAAATCGACCCCAACAAATGCACCGAATGCGTCGGCCATTTCGATGAGCCGCAATGCCAGCAAGTCTGCCCGGTCGCCTGCATTCCCTTCGATCCGGCCTGGCGCGAATCCAAGGAACAACTGATGGTCAAGTACGAAACCCTGCAAGCCGGGGCCAAGGCCTGATCGGTTTCCGCCCGTACCTTACGTCGCCCGCACGGCAGCTCTTCCACCATATCTGTCACCTTTCCGTGGCGTCATAAGAAAATCCTGCTTGCTTATAGGCAGTCCGTATTTCTGCTTCGCTGTCCTGGCGCGGTATCATCATCGTTCGCCATTTCTTTTGCCGTTCTGCGGCTGATTCCTGTGCGCACCGAACCGGCTGCGCATGAACGGTCGCCTTGCCGAGAAAGCAGCCATGCCCAATCATCAGCGTCTACGTCATTTCATCACCTCGTTTGCGGCTTTGCTGGAACGAGAGCCCGGCGAAGCCGACATCATTCGCGAAGGCTCATCGCTTCTTCGCGAGCTGGTCGCCGTCGACGATTGGTTGCCGGAAGCTTACGCTCAGCCGGATCCCGAGCGTTATCGCCAATACCTCTTGCACGTTGACTCGGCGCAGCGGTTTTCGGTGGTGAGTTTTGTCTGGGGGCCGGGCCAGCAAACGCCGGTGCACGACCATACCGTGTGGGGATTGATCGGTATGCTGCGCGGTTCGGAATATTCGCAATCCTATCGGCGGCAGAACGACAATGAGGACGGCAATGCGGGTGCGCTCCTGCCTTTCGGAGAACCGATACAATTAACGCCCGGCATGGTGGAAGCGGTATCGCCGCATGTGGAGGGACTCGACGACATCCATCGCGTGCGTAATGCCTACGATGACAAGGTGTCGATCAGTATCCACGTGTATGGCGCCAACATCGGCGCGGTGCATCGATCGGTGTACCCGCCGGATGGCACACGCAAGGAATTCATTTCGGGTTATTCAAACACGACCTTACCTAATATTTGGGATCTGTCCCTGGAGACGAAAACAAGATGAGCAGCATCAGCCACACCAGCATTCCCACCCGCAGCTTCCAGCAAGTCCGAGAAGATCTTTTGGCGCGCCGCGAGATCGCACTGGTCGACGTGCGCGAAGAAGCGCCGCACGCCGAAGCGCATCCGCTGTTCGCCGCCAATCTGCCGTTCTCGCATCTGGAGCTGTTGGCCTATGCGCGCATTCCGCGCCGCGACACCGCCATCGTCGTACTCGATGACGGCGAAGGTCTGGCGCAACAATCCGCCACCCGTTTCATCGCGCTCGGCTACAGCAACGTCAGCATTCTTGAGGGCGGTGTCACAGGCTGGAGGGTGGCAGGCGGCGAGTTGTTTCAAGACGTCAACGTACCCAGCAAATCCTTTGGCGAACTGGTGGAAAGCAAGCGCCACACGCCGTCCTTGTCGGCGCAAGAGGTCAAGGCTCTGCTCGACGCAAAAGAAGATGTGGTCGTGCTGGATGCGCGCCGTTTCGATGAATATCAGAACATGAATATTCCGACCTCGGTCAGCGTGCCGGGTGCCGAGCTGGTCTTGCGCGTGCGCGAACTGGCGCCGGATCCCAACACCCGCGTCATCGTCAATTGCGCCGGCCGTACGCGCAGCATCATCGGCACGCAATCGCTGGTCAACGCAGGTATTCCGAATCAGGTGCATGCGCTGCGCAACGGCACCATCGGCTGGACGCTGGCGGGACAACAGCTGGAGCACGGCAACAGCCGTCAGTTCCCGGTCGACGTCACTGCGCAAACGCGCGCCCAGGCAGCCAGCGATGCACGCGCGGTTGCGGATCGCGCCGGTGTCAAACGACTCGATCAGGCGGGCTTGCAAGCTTTTCGTGCGGACATTACGCGCACGACCTATCAGTTCGACGTGCGCACGCCGCAGGAATATGAGGCAGGGCATTTGCCGGGATTTCTCAGTGCGCCCGGCGGGCAACTAGTGCAGGAAACCGAGTCCAACGCCACCGTGCGTGGCGCCCGTATCGTACTGGCCGACGACGATGGCGTACGCGCCAATATGACTGCATCGTGGCTGGCGCAGATGGCGTGGGAAGTATACGTACTCGACGGCGTGACGGTGCAGCAATTGTCCGAACAAGGCCCGGTTAAACGTGAGTTGCCGCCTGCACCGCAGTCGGAAAAAATCTCGCCGCAGACCCTGGCGACCTGGCTGGAGCGCAAGGACGGCACCGTCGTCGTCGATTTCGCCACCAGCGCCAACTACGTCAAGCAACATATTCCCGGCGCCTGGTTTGCCTTGCGTTCGCAATTGCCGCAGGCGCTGGCAAACTTGCCTTCCGCTGAGCGTTATGTCGTTACGTGTGGCAGCAGCTTGCTGGCCGCGTATGTGATCGGCGACCTGGCCGCGCTGACCGACAAGCCGGTGTTCTTGCTCGACGGCGGCGACAACGGCTGGAAGGCAGCCGGCTTGCCGATCGAGACTGGTGAAAGTGCACTGGCTTCACCGCGCATCGACCGCTACCGCCGGCCTTATGAAGGCACCGACAACCCGGCCTCGGCCATGCAGGCTTACCTCGATTGGGAATTTGGCCTGGTCGAGCAGCTTGGCCGGGACGGCACCCATGGGTTCTACGTGATATAGAGTATTTCTGCAGCGCAAATCGAGAACAGCGCGACCCGATTACAATGACGGTCGCGTTTTCTTTTCTGCAGGACTCCATGCAACCTATTCCGCCGCGGGCCGTCGGTGCTTTGCTCGTCAACACGACCATCTGGGGCTTGTCCTGGATTGCCTTCAAATCCCTGCAGCAGCAGGGCATCCATCCGATCTGGTCGACTGCGATCATATTTTCGTTCTGCACGATCTGGCTGTTGCTGCTCAAACGCAAATCCATCGCCGAGCTGCGCAAACATCCCGAGCTGCTCTACGTCGCTGTGGCCTCCGGCGTCAACAATATCGCCTTCAACGGCGCGGTAGCCTTTGGCGATGTGGTGCGCGTGGTGTTGCTGTTTTATCTGATGCCGATCTGGGCCGTGATTCTGGCACGTCTGGTGCTGCATGAGCCGATTACCCGGCCTGCCGTACTACGGATCGCACTGGGACTGTTCGGCGCGCTGATCGTGTTGTATCAGCCAGCCATCGGCGTGCCTTTGCCGCACGATCTGGCCGACTGGGTGGCCTTGCTCGGCGGCTTGAGTTTTGCCTTCAGCAATGTGATGCTGCGCCGTTTGCATGGCGTGGCCGACGGGGCGCGCTCGATTGCGATGCTGGGTGGTGGCGCCGTGTTGTCGCTGGTGCTGGGCGCCGCCCTCGCGGTGACCGGCGTAATTGCGTGGCCGGCTTCCATCGGTGCGCCATCGGTGCCGACATTGGCATTGTGGTCGGTACTGTTCATGATATCCAACCTGTGCCTGCAATATGGCGTGGCGCGTTTGCCGGTCAATATCACGGCGGTCGTGATGCTGGTGGAAATCATCGTTGCCGCGGCGTCGGCGTGGTGGATGGGGGCGGCGGAATTGCGGGTGCAGGATTTCATCGGCGGCGCGTTGATCATTGCCACGCCATGGCTGATTCGCGACAAGCGAGCGCTGCCGTCAGGGCACTGACACTTCTTTACTCTGCCAGCACGACGCGGTTGCGGCCGCTTTCCTTGGCGCGGTAAAGCGCTTCGTCGGCGCGCGCGACCAGCTTTTGGCGCGCGATGTCGGCCGGGATACTGCGATCCGGCGGCATTTGTGCAGCAGCGCCGATAGACACGGTGATCTGCAAGGCTTCGTCGGCGCCCGCAATCAGGATCGGTTGCTGTGCAACGCTGGCGCGAATGCGTTCGGCGATGCGTGCGGCGTCTTGCACGGTTGCCTGCGTCAGGAGCACGATGAATTCTTCACCGCCGTAGCGGCCGAGCGAGTCGCTCAAACGCAATTCTTTCTTGATGCGTGTCGCCACTTCGCACAATACGTCGTCGCCACTTTGATGGCCGAACTTGTCGTTGACGCGCTTGAAATGATCGATGTCGATGAACAGGCAGGACAAGGCGGAACGCTCGCGCTGTGCGCGGCCGATTTCTTCCTGCATGCGTTGTTCGATGTAGCGGCGGTTGTTGACGCCGGTGAGCGGGTCGGTCAGACCGATGTGTTTCAGGCGCTCGTTGTTGATGACGTTTTCGAGGCAGATGGCGACGACCGAGGCCAGGCGCTCGATGAAGTCGGTCGCCAGATTGCCGGTAAAACGTCCTTCGTGGGCGCTTCCCAGCGCCAGACAGCCGATCGGATTCTGATGGCGCATGAGCGGCAGCACCGCCACGCTGGCGGGCTGATAACTCGGAAACAAGGGCTTGTGCAGCGCCGCGTTGTAGGCGCCCAGCGTCGGCTTGTCTTGCGGCAGCGGCGTGCTGCCTTCGACGTGGAACAATAAATTGGGATATTCATCCAGACCGATTTGCAGATCCTGCAGGATGCGCCGGATATCGAAATCGTGGTCGATCAGGGTGAGGGTGACAATTTCCAGATTGAAGGTGTTCGGCATCAGCAGCGAAACCGTTTCAATCAGGTCGCGGAATTCGCCGGAACCGATCAGGCGCAGGTCGAAAGCCTGGTGACGCTGCATGATCTGCTGGTTGATGCGCGCCTGTTCCAGGAGATCCTGCATCTCAGCATGCAACTGCTGATTCTCTTCGATCAGTGCTTGAGTGTCGACAGCGCTTTTCATCTTTGATCCGGTCTTGCAGCCGTTCTTTTTTCCCTAACGTGGTGCATCCCGCTCCACGTTCCCTGTTGCCCGCGGCGCCGTATTGAGTCGGCGTTACGAGGGCGCACAAGCTTACCATTACTGCGCTGCGGATGGCGACAGGCCGGTAAAAAATCGTTCGCCCATTTCTTCCAGTCCGAGCGATTGCAAGACCTCCTGCAGGCGTTCAGTCGGACGTTTGCGCGGCAGGTCTTTGTAGCGGGCGATGATCAGTTCGTTCTTCATCGAGTGCTCCCAGCCGACCAGTTCGGTGACGCTGACTTGATAGCCGTGCGCTTCCAGTTGCAAACAACGCAACACATTGGTGACCTGGCTGCCGAATTCACGCGTATGCAGCGGATGGCGCCACAGTTCGGTCAGGGAAGTGCGGCCCAGGGACTGGCCCTTGTTGCGGTTGAGCACCGAGGCAACTTCTGCCTGGCAGCATGGCACCAGCACCACGAATTGCGCGCGTTTTTTCAGGGCGAAGTGGATGGCATCATCGGTGGCGGTGTCGCAGGCGTGGAGTGCTGTCACGACATCGATCTGCTCCGGCAGGGCGGAAGATTCGATCGAATCGGCCACCGACAGATTGAGAAACGACATGCCGGGGAAACCGAGGCGTTTCGCCAGCTCGGTCGACTTCTGCACCAGTTCTTCACGGGTCTCGATGCCGTAGATGCGCGACGCGCCTTCCAGCGATTTGAAGAACAGGTCATACAGGATAAAACCGAGATAGGACTTGCCCGCGCCATGATCGACCACGCTGACGTCGGGATGATGGCTGCGGATTTCCTGCAGCAACGGTTCGATGAATTGATAAAGATGGTAGACCTGCTTCAACTTGCGGCGGCTGTCCTGATTCAGCTTGCCGTCGCGCGTCAGAATGTGCAGCTCCTTGAGCAGCTCGATCGACTGGCCGGGACGAATTTCCGGGGCAAGGTCGGTGGGCGGGGCATCGCCCTTGTCCTTGTTTTTTTGCTGACCTGCTGGCCTTGCGTTTGGCTTGCTCATATCGTTGCTGCTGGAGTGGTCGGGATGCTTGCATTGCCGCACAGCGGGACAGTTTGCGTCCGGCGCGGCATTGAAACCCGGGAATGAATGGAGAGCGCGATTTTACCAGCAGTTCGCGGGATACGGCGTCAGCGGAAAGGACGGTTGCCGCAGGCTATTATTTAGTGTCTCTGCAGCAATACGAGGATCGGCGGATAATTGGGTATCCGTCTGGAAATGTCTTGGCTCGTTCGGCCATAGCCACTGTTACCCCGTCCTAGGCGCACCGGCAATCTGGTGCGCCTAGGATTGTTTTGTGCGCCATCCTGAAAGCGATCATGTCTTTGAATCAACCCGCCGTGTCGGTCACCGCAACTGTCACCGCAACTGTCGCAGCACCTGCCCCTGTCTTGCAGCAGGAAGCATCCAGCCACAGTTTGCACATCCTGGCCATCCTGAGTGCGCTGATGGCCTTTGCCTCGATTTCCACCGATCTTTATCTGCCTGCCTTACCGGCGATGGAAGTCGCTTTGCACGCCGACGCCGGCAAACTGGAATGGACGCTGTCCGGTTATCTGGTCGGCTTTAGTCTGGGGCAGCTGGTCTGGGGGCCGGTCAGCGATCGCTACGGCCGGCGCTTGCCGGTGGCGCTGGGGTTGATACTGTTCATCATCGGCTCGGCCGGCTGCGCCATGTCGACTACCGCCGACATGATCATCGGCTGGCGCGCGGTACAGGCTGTCGGTGCATGCGCGAGCGTGGTGCTTGCGCGCGCCATGGTGCGTGATCTGTATTCCGGCCATCGCGCGGCGCAGATGATGTCGACGCTGATGACGGTGACGGCAATTGCGCCGTTGGTGGGGCCGGCCCTGGGCGGGCAGATTCTACAATGGTCGTCCTGGCGCGCCATTTTCTGGACCTTGGTCGGCGTCGGCGCTCTGACGCTGGTAGCATTGTCCAGATTGCCTGAGACCTTGCCTGCATCGCGCCGGTCGCAAGAGCCGCTGCGCCGCGCGATCATGCGCTATGGCGAATTTTTGCAGCATCGCCGCGTGCTCGGCTATGCCGGCGCAGGTGGATTTTTCTACGGCGGCATCTATGCCTACCTTGCCGGTACGCCGTTCGCTTACATCACCTACCACCATGTGTCGCCGCAGTTTTACGGCGTGCTGTTTGGCGGCGGCATCATCGGCATCATGGCGACCAACATGCTGAACTCACGGCTGGTGCATCGTATCGGCAGCGATCGTCTGCTGCGCGGCGGCACTGCGGTAACAGCGCTGTCTGGACTGTGGCTGGCGCTGGATGCGACAACCGGATGGGGCGGGGTAGCGGGATTGGTGGCGCCATTGTTCTTGTTTGTTGGCGTGACCGGTTTCATTGTCGCCAATTCCATCGCCGGTGCGCTGGCCTGCTTTCCTGAGCGCGCCGGATCGGTGTCGGCGCTGGTTGGTGCGATTCAGTATGGCACCGGTATTCTTGGGTCGGCGCTGGTGGGGGCCTTTGCCAATGGCACGCCCGCCCCGATGGGCTGGGTGATTGCGGTGATGGGCGTTGGCAGTTATTTGTGCGCACGCTTTCTGGTGCCGCATGCCACGGACTGATTCGGCATCTGATCTCCGGTATCCGATGCCTGAAACGAAAAGAGCCGCATGATTTCTCATGCGGCTCTTTTTTTTGACCCGGTCAACCTCGATCGGACGTCAATCAGACGCTGGTTTAAACGTTGAACAAGAAGTTCATCACGTCGCCGTCCTTGACGATGTATTCCTTGCCTTCGGCGCGCATCTTGCCTGCTTCCTTGGCGCCTGCTTCGCCCTTGAAGGCGATGAAGTCTTCGTAAGCGATGGTTTGTGCGCGGATGAAGCCGCGTTCGAAGTCGGTGTGGATCACGCCGGCGGCTTGCGGGCCGGTGGCGCCGACCGGCACCGTCCAGGCGCGGACTTCCTTGACGCCTGCGGTGAAGTATGTTTGCAGGCCGAGCAGCTTGAAACCGGCGCGGATCAGGCGATCCAGGCCTGGCTCTTCCATGCCCATGTCGGCGAGAAATTCCGTCTTGTCGGCGTCGTCGAGGTCGGCGATTTCCGATTCGATGGCGGCGCAGATGGCGACGATCGGTGCACCCTGTTCTTTGGCGTAGGCGGTCAGCAAGTCCAGCAGCGGGTTGTTGGTGAAACCTGTGTCGGAGACATTGGCGACATACATGGCCGGCTTGGCCGTGATCAGGCACAGCGGCTTGATCAGCGCCATTTCTTCAGCGTCCAGACCCAGCGCGCGCACCGGCTTGGCGTCGTCCAGTGCAGGCATGATACGTTCCAGCAGAGCAACCAGCTTGGCGGCGTCCTTGTCGCCCGAGCGGGCTTTTTTCTGTTCGCGATGGATGGCTTTTTCGACGGTACCCATGTCGGCCAGCGCCAGTTCGGTCTGGATCACGGCGATGTCGTCCAGAGGGCTGACCTTGCCGGAGACGTGGATGACGTTCGGATCTTCAAAGCAGCGCACGACGTTGACGATGGCGTCGGTTTCACGGATATGCGACAGGAACTGGTTGCCCAGGCCTTCGCCTTTGGACGCGCCGGCAACCAGGCCAGCGATGTCGACAAATTCAACTGTTGCCGAAAGGATACGCTCCGGCTTGACGATTTCTGCCAGTGCCTGCAAGCGTGGATCGGGCACTTCGACCATGCCGACGTTCGGTTCGATGGTGCAGAACGGATAGTTCTCGGCGGGGATGCCCGCTTTGGTCAGGGCATTGAAGAGGGTCGATTTACCGACGTTGGGCAGGCCCACGATGCCGCATTTGAGGCTCATGACAAAATTCTTTCTTAATCAAAAGCGGTATTGTAGCAAGTCGGGCCGCCTAACTATAGCTTTAGGCGCGGTTTGGCCGCCGGCAGGCGACGGCATTTGCAAGATGAGGGAGATTGTCGGGGAATTTGCCGAAAACATGGCAAGAATGCCGCAACGCACCAGGAATGGTGCGTTGAAGTGTTTCCAATTTGTTTCTGTATGTTAAAAGACCCGTCTGGCGTTGGTTTGTATTTACACTCGCTATGGCCTGATCAAAAGCAATTGTTCTTTTTGCTCTACAATGTCGCCTTTGGAGAATTCTTGGTATCCGTCTTGCCTAACATCGTAGAAATCCGAGACTTACACTTTGGTTATGGGGATCGCCCGATTCTGTCGGGCCTCCGCATGGACTTCCCGCGTGGAAAAGTGATCGCCGTCATGGGCGGTTCCGGTTCCGGAAAAACCACGATCCTGCGCTTGATCGGCGGCCAGTTGCGGCCGCAGTCGGGCAGCCTCACCGTGGACGGTCAAAACGTACCGGATTTGAATACTTCCGATCTCTATCTGTTGCGTCGCAAGATGGGCATGCTGTTCCAGAACGGCGCCTTGTTCACCGACATGACGGTGTTCGACAATGTCGCCTTTCCTTTGCACGAACACACCAATCTGCCGGAAGAACTGATTCGCGACCTGGTGCTGCTCAAACTCAATGCGGTCGGCCTGCGCAATGCCGCTGGTCTGAAGCCGGCCGAGATTTCCGGTGGCATGGCGCGCCGAGTGGCGCTGGCACGCGCAATCGCGCTCGATCCGGCGCTGATCATGTACGACGAGCCGTTTGCCGGGCTTGATCCGATTTCCATGGGCGTGACCGCCAATCTGATTCGCAAACTCAATGACGCACTGGGATCGACGTCGATCCTGGTGTCGCATGACGTCAATGAGTCGTTCGGGATCGCGGATTACGTCTACTTCCTGTCGGAAGGCAAGATCGTCGCGCAAGGTACACCCGACGAGATGCGCGCTTCGCAGGATCCTTACGTCAAGCAATTCGTGCACGCTGAGGCTGATGGCCCGGTGCCGTTCCACTATCCGGGCCGTTCGCTGGCAGACGACGTCGGCCTGGGAGGGCAGCAATGATTCTCGATTTTTTCGCTAAGCTCGGCCGGTCGTTGCGCGAGTTTGTGCTGGGACTTGGCTTTGCCGCGCGCATGTTCTGGACAGTGGTGCGTTCGTCCGGCGGTCTGTGGCGCCGTCCGCGCCTGATCACGGATCAGATCCACTTCATCGGCAACTATTCACTGGTGATCATTGCGGTTTCTGGCTTGTTCGTCGGTTTCGTGCTGGGTTTGCAGGGCTACTACACGCTGAATAAATACGGCTCCGAACAGGCGCTGGGCTTGCTGGTGGCCTTGTCGCTGACGCGTGAACTCGGTCCTGTGGTGACGGCTTTGCTGTTCGCCGGTCGCGCCGGCACCTCGCTGACGGCGGAAATCGGCCTGATGAAGGCAGGTGAGCAACTCTCCGCGATGGAAATGATGGCGGTCGATCCATTGCAGCGTGTGATTGCACCGCGTTTCTGGGCAGGTGTTGTTGCCATGCCCGTGCTGGCGGCAATTTTTAGTGCTGTCGGTGTGATCGGTGGTTATATTGTGGGTGTGCTCATGATCGGCGTTGATGAGGGCGCATTCTGGTCGCAAATGCAGGGCGGCGTTGATGTCTGGAACGACATTGCCAACGGCGTGCTCAAGAGCGTAGTTTTCGGTATTGCGGTAACCTTTGTTGCCCTATATCAAGGATATGAAGCCAAGCCGACGCCCGAAGGCGTTGCGCGGGCAACGACACGCACCGTGGTGATCGCTTCGCTGATGGTGCTGGGACTGGACTTCTTGCTGACTGCGCTGATGTTCAGCTAGGCAAGACGGAAGTCAAATAAGCATCAGGCAAGAACAAGTGAGAGGGCAAGTCTGCAAACAAGTTCATCATGGATGACGCATCATGAACTTCGCAGCGCAGACTTCGGATTGATTTTTAGGATGGCTAGGTATGCAACGTAAAACATTGGACGTATGGGTGGGTTTGTTTGTCTTGCTGGGCGCAGCAGCTTTGATTTTCCTGGCGCTGAAGGCCGGCAACATGAGCTCGTTCTCGTTCAGCCAGAAGACATACGCAATCACCACCAAGTTTGACAACATCGGCGGCCTCAAGGCGCGCGCGGCGGTCAAGAGCGCCGGTGTCGTGGTGGGGCGCGTTGATTCGATCAGGTTCGACGACAAGACATTTCAGGCAGTGGTCACACTCAACATGGATGAGCGTTACCAGTTCCCAAAGGATAGTTCAGCCAAGATCCTGACTTCAGGTCTGCTTGGCGAGCAATACATCGGTATCGAGCCGGGGGGTGATGTAAAAAATCTGGCGACAGGCGACACGATCAAGCTGACACAATCGGCGATCGTGCTGGAAAACCTGATCAGCCAGTTCTTATATAGCAAGGCAGCAGAGGGAAAGGATAATTCAAAATGAAATACGCAGCTCGCATCAGTACGCTGGCCATGGTTGCCGCGCTCAGTGGTTGCGCAACTTCGAACAACCCGAACGACCCGCTTGAAGGTTTCAATCGCGCGATGTTCAGTTTCAATGACACCGTCGACAAGGTGGCATTGAAGCCTGCCGCGCAGGCGTATCAATTCGTCTTGCCGGAGTTCGTGCAGACCGGTATCGGTAACTTCTTCGGCAATATCGGCGACCTGTGGTCGGCCGTGAACCAGATTCTGCAGGGCCGCGTTGAAACCGGCGTGACCAGCTTCATGCGCGTCGCCGTCAATACGACTTTCGGTCTGGGTGGTGTGCTGGACGTCAGTACGGAAGCCCGCCTGACGAAGCAGAAATCCGATTTTGGCCAGACGCTGGGCAAGTGGGGCGTAGGCTCCGGCCCTTACGTTGTGCTGCCATTGCTGGGTCCGTCGACGATCCGCGATACCGCTGCTTTGCCTGCCGATTTCTATGGCGACCTGTGGAGCTACAAGAAGCCGGTGCGCTGGCGTAACGTAGGCAGCGTGGTTCGCGTGATCGACAAGCGTGCGCAACTGCTGGACGCTTCCAATCTGCTGGAAGATGCTGCTTTGGATAAATACGACTTCGTGCGCGATACCTATCTGCAAAGCCGCCAGTCACAGATTGACGGCAACAAGGATGATGGCAAGTCCAGCAAGGAAGAAGTCATCAAGCCGTAACATCAGCATCAGCAACACTGCTGTAACAAGCCGGGCGCTGCAAATGCGCCCGGTGTCACTTGAAAAACCGGAGACTGTCACCAAGTTGTATCTCCGGTATCCGTTTGGAACCGGCAACGCCTTGCCGGCTCCACTTGTGGCAAAGTGGTCGCCATGGTTGGCGCAACCAGTTAATGAATGGATCTACAGACTATGAACATGCTCTCTAAATTATTGGCAATCGCCCTGTCGGTTTCTGCGCTGACATTCGCCTCCGCAGCCTCCGCGCAAGAAGCGCCGGACGCTCTGGTCAAGCGCATCAGTGATGACGTGCTCAATACCGCCAAGACCGACAAGGACATTCAGGCCGGCAACATCAGCCGTATCGTTTCCCTGGTCGAAGAAAAAATTCTGCCTTACGTTGACTCCGAGCGCATGACTTCGCTGGCAGCCGGCCGCTACTGGCGCCAGGCCACACCGGAACAGCAAAAACAGCTGATCACCGAATTCCGCAGCTTGCTGATTTACACCTACTCCGGCGCGTTGTCGCAAGTGCGTGACCAGAAGATCGAATACAAGCCATTGCGCGCTGACCCGGCCGATACGGAAGTCGAAGTCCGTTCGCAAGTGATCCAGTCGCGCGGCGAACCGATCCAATTGAGCTATCGCCTGGAAAAACTGGCCAACGGCTGGAAGCTGTATGACGTCAACGTCATGGGAGCATGGCTGGTGGAAGCGTACAAGGGCACGTTCCAAAGCGAAATCACCAAGGGTGGCATCGATGGCCTGATCAAGAGCCTGTCGGACAAGAACAAGCAACTGGCTTCCCGTTCTTCCGCCAAGAAATAAGCTAAAAACAAGCCAAGCTGCAATCGTTACACTTGAGTAAAACCACAGGAAATCTTGCCATGTTCAAACCAGCCGCCACGCTGACCGTCGACAATGCCAGTGCCACACTGGCGGCAGGCTTGCAAGCGATTGCAGGCGGCCAGTCGGTGATCGACCTGAGCGCTGTGGCAACAGTGGACTCGTCTGCTGTGGCAACATTGCTGGCCTGGCAACGTGCAGCAAAACAAAAAGGCCTGACTTTGCAATTCGGCGTTCTGCCGACCAATCTGCAAAGTCTGGTCGATTTGTACGGTGCCGCCTCCTTGTTGGGTGCACCGACCTCTGCCTCAGACCGACATCACTGATCTCCTTCCTGTTGTCATCGGACCATCAGGCCGATAGCCGACGTTCCTCTTTGCTTGGCCGTTCCGGCTGCAAGATCGGAAATCCCCTATAATCCAACGTTTCGCCGCACCGGGTATTGCCTTGATGCAAAAGGCCTGCGGCATGTTTTATTCCCTCACCGTGTCCTAAAAGCGCACCAAAAAAATGGCTGCTCTACAGATTAACAATGTCGAAAAACGCTACCAGTCGCTGCAAGCGCTGGGCGGTGTTTCGCTCTCGATAGAAGAGGGTGAGTTTTTCGGCCTGCTCGGTCCCAACGGGGCCGGCAAAACCACGCTGATTTCCATTGTGGCGGGGTTGAATCGCGCCGACTCCGGCTCGGTCACCATCCATGGCCATGACGTCGTCACTGATTACCGTGCCGCGCGTACCAAGCTGGGTGTCGTACCGCAGGAATTGGTGTTCGACCCGTTCTTCACCGTGCGCGAGACCTTGCGCATGCAGTCGGGCTATTTTGGCCTGAAGAACAACGACAAGTGGATCGACGAGGTGATGGATAACCTCGACCTGACCAACAAGGCCGACACTAATATGCGCGCCTTGTCCGGCGGCATGAAGCGCCGTGTGCTGGTGGCTCAGGCGCTGGTGCACAAGCCGCCTGTCATCGTGCTCGACGAGCCGACCGCCGGGGTTGACGTTGAATTGCGCCAGACCTTGTGGAAGTTCATCGGCCGTCTGAATCGCGAAGGCCACACCATCGTCCTGACCACGCACTATCTGGAAGAGGCGCAGGCATTGTGCAACCGCATCGCAATGCTGAAATTCGGCAAGGTCGTCGCACTGGATTCGACCGACGCGCTGATCAAACGCATTTCCGGTTCGCAACTGGTGCTGCGCCTGAAGTCGGGCGGCTTGCCCGATAGCCTGCGTCCGCTGGTGACGCATCCCGAAGAGTTGTTGTCAGGCGTGAAATACACCCTGCGCGTGAACGACTACAACGACGTCGAGCCCATTCTGTCGGCACTGCGTCAGGGCGGCGCCGTCATCGATGACATGCAGTTGCAACAGGCCGATCTGGAAGACGTCTTCATCCAGATCATGGAAGGTGCCAAATGACCGGTTTTCAAACCTTGTTTTATAAAGAAGTGTTGCGTTTCTGGAAAGTCGCAACACAGACCGTCACTGCGCCGATCATGACGGCCATGCTGTATCTGCTGATCTTCGGCCACGTGCTGCAGGATCGTGTGCAGGTGTATCCTGGCGTGCAATACACCGGTTTCCTGGTGCCGGGCCTGGTGATGATGAGCGTGTTGCAGAACGCTTTTGCCAACAGCTCGTCTTCGCTGATCCAGTCCAAGATCACCGGCAATCTGGTGTTCGTGCTGCTGACTCCGTTGTCACACTGGGAAATGTTCGGCGGCTATGTGCTGGCGGCAGTCGTGCGCGGTCTGATCGTTGGCGCGGGCGTGTTTGTCGTGACGGCCTGGTTCGGTCACCTGAGCTTTGTTGCACCATGGTGGATTGTGATCTTTGCCTTGCTGGGCGCGGCCATCCTTGGCACCATGGGTTTGGTGGCCGGTATCTGGGCCGAGAAGTTCGACCAGCTGGCGGCGTTCCAGAATTTCCTGATCGTCCCGCTGACCTTCCTGGCCGGCGTGTTTTATTCGATCCACTCGCTGCCGCCATTCTGGCAAACGGTCTCGCATTTCAACCCGTTTTTTTATATGATCGATGGCTTCCGCTACGGCTTCTTCGGACAGTCCGATATCAACCCCATGATCAGCCTCTCGATCGTCACCGTTTTCTTCGTCGTGCTGGCGACTCTGGCGGTACGCATGTTGAAGAGCGGCTACAAATTGCGCACCGGCGCACACTGACGGCCAACGCTGTTTGCATTGTCTATTGATTACCTAGTGAAGAGCTGCACCATGCTACCCACACCTGAACTTGTTAAAAATTACATCGCTGCCGGCCTGGCATGTTCGCATCTTGAAGTCGAAGGCGATGGTCAGCACTTCACCGCCGTGATCGTGTCCGATGCCTTTACCGGCAAGCGCCTGATCCAGCGTCATCAGTTGGTTTACGCGGCGCTCGGCGACCGCATGCGCGAGGAAATTCACGCTCTGTCGATGAAGACCCTCACTCCCGAAGAATTTCAGAAATAAGGCCTAGCTTTTTCATGGACAAGCTTTTAATCCGCGGCGGTAATCGCCTCTCCGGCGAAGTCGTCATTTCCGGCGCCAAGAACGCCGCATTGCCTATTTTGTGTGCAGGTCTGCTGACCGCCGACACGCTGAATCTGTCGAATGTCCCGAACCTGCAGGACGTGAGCACCATTCTCAAGCTGATGCGCCAGATGGGTTTGCGCGCAGAGCAGAATGATCACAACGTCACCCTCAACGGTGGCGATATCACCAAGCTGGAAGCGCCGTACGAACTGGTCAAGACCATGCGCGCCTCGATTCTGGTGCTGGGTCCTTTGCTGGCGCGTTTTGGTGAAGCCAAGGTCTCATTGCCGGGCGGCTGCGCCATCGGTTCGCGTCCGGTCGATCAGCACATCAAGGGCCTGCAAGCCATGGGCGCCGAGATCACCATCGACGCCGGCTACATCTACGCCAAGGCCAAACGCCTCAAGGGTACGCGCATCGTCACCGACATGATCACCGTCACCGGCACGGAAAACCTGCTGATGGCGGCAGTGCTGGCCGACGGCGAGACTGTGCTGGAAAACGCCGCGCGCGAACCTGAAGTCAGCGACCTTGCGCACCTGCTGGTAGCCATGGGCGCCAAGATCGAAGGCATCGGCAGCGACCGCCTGGTAATCCAGGGCGTCGACAAACTGCACGGCGCATCGCACACCGTCATCGCCGACCGTATCGAAACCGGCACCTTCCTGTGCGCAGTGGCGGCAGTGGGCGGCGACGTCACACTCAAGAACACCCGCAGCAGCCTGCTCGATGCTGCGCTGGACAAGCTGCGCGAAGCCGGCGTCATCCTGACATCCGGCGATGACTGGATCCGCGTGCAAATGGCGCGCCGTCCGAAGGCGGTCAGCTTCCGTACTACCGAATATCCAGGCTTCCCGACTGACATGCAGGCGCAATTCATGGCGCTGAACTGCATCGCCGAAGGTACCAGTCATGTGACGGAAACGATTTTTGAAAATCGCTTCATGCACGTGCAAGAAATGAATCGTCTGGGCGCAGCCATCGACATCGAAGGCAATACCGCGATCGTCAAGGGCGTCGAGAAATTCGTCGGCGCGCCGGTGATGGCGACTGACTTGCGCGCTTCGGCGTCGCTGGTCATCGCAGGTCTGGCGGCACAGGGCGAGACCTTGATCGAACGTATTTATCACCTTGATCGTGGTTACGATCGCATGGAAAACAAATTGTCGTCGATCGGTGCACAGATCGAACGCGTTAAATAATCAGCTGTAACTCAGCCGCAGTTCAGCTTTAAATCAGCCGTACTAAAACATGACTCAGCAACTCACCCTCGCACTGTCCAAAGGACGCATCTTCGAAGAAACGCTGCCGCTGCTCAAAGCCGCCGGCATCGAAGTCACCGAAGATCCCGAGACCTCGCGCAAACTGATCCTGCCGACCAATGATCCGGCTGTGCGCGTGATCATCGTGCGTGCTTCGGATGTGCCGACTTACGTGCAATACGGCGCCGCCGATTTCGGCGTGGCCGGCAAGGACGTGTTGCTGGAGCATGGCGGCGAAGGCTTGTATCAGCCTATCGATCTGAACATCGCCAAATGCCGCCTGTCGGTCGCGGTGCAAGACGGGTTCGATTACGCCAGCGCGGTGCGCCAGGGTGCGCGCCTGCGCGTGGTCACCAAATACGTCAAGACCGCGCGCGAGCATTTCGCCTCCAAGGGCGTGCACGTCGATCTGATCAAGCTGTATGGTTCGATGGAACTGGGGCCGCTGGTCGGTCTGTCCGACGCGATCGTCGACCTCGTCAGCACCGGCGGCACCTTGCGCGCCAACAAGCTGGTGGAAGTCGAACACATCATGGAAATTTCCTCGCGTCTGGTCGTGAACCAGGCTGCGTTGAAATTGAAGCGCGAACGTCTGCAGCCAATTCTGGAAGCATTCGAAAGAGCGTCGCAGGCGAACGCCTAAGCGCAGCAAGAGCAATACCTGACACTGACCGAACCCGCACCGAGAGTAGCAAAGGCACATCATGGGCATAGCCATCCGAAAACTGGATTCCACCGAAGCCGGCTTCAAGCAGAAGCTGTCTGCCGTCCTGGCCTTTGAAGCCAGCGAAGACGAAGCCATCGATCGTGCCGCTGCAGGCATCCTGGCCGACGTCAAGGCGCGTGGCGATGCTGCGGTACTGGAATACACCAATCGTTTCGATCGCCTCACTGCCACCGGTGTTGCGGCGCTGGAAATCGGTCAGGACGAGTTGAAGCAAGCGCTGGCCGGTTTGCCCGCTGCGCGTCGCGATGCTTTGCAAACGGCCGCCGACCGCGTGCGCGCCTATCATGAGCGCCAAAAGAAGGAATGCGGCTCCGACGGTTTCCTCTACACCGAAGCGGACGGCACCGTACTGGGACAAAAAGTCACGCCGCTCGACCGCGTCGGCATCTACGTGCCGGGCGGCAAGGCCGCCTATCCGTCGTCGGTGTTAATGAACGCGATCCCGGCCAAAGTCGCCGGCGTGCAAGAGGTCATCATGGTCGTGCCGACACCGGACGGCGTGAAGAATGAACTGGTGCTGGCTGCCGCAGCGATTGCCGGCGTGGACCGCGTGTTCACCATCGGCGGCGCACAAGCCGTCGGCGCACTGGCCTATGGCACCGACACCATTCCGCAAGTCGACAAGATCGTCGGTCCCGGCAACGCCTACGTTGCGGCCGCCAAGCGTCGCGTGTTCGGTACGGTCGGCATCGACATGATCGCCGGCCCTTCGGAGATCCTCGTGATCTGCGACGGCAGCACTGATCCGGACTGGATCGCCATGGACTTGTTCTCGCAGGCCGAGCACGACGAGCTGGCGCAATCCATCCTGCTGTGCCCGGATGCCGACTACATCGCCAAGGTCGAAGCCAGCATCAACAAACAACTCGACGCCATGCCGCGCAAGGACGTGATCCGCACTTCGCTGACCGATCGCGGTGCGCTGATCAAGGTGCGCGACATGGATGAGGCCTGCGAGATCGCCAACATGATCGCCGCCGAGCATCTGGAGATTTCCACCGAACAGCCCCAGCAATGGGCCGACAAGATTCGTCACGCCGGCGCCATGTTCCTCGGCCGTTTTTCATCGGAATCGCTGGGCGACTATTGCGCCGGTCCGAATCACGTGCTGCCGACTTCGCGTACGGCGCGTTTTTCGTCGCCGCTGGGCGTCTACGATTTTCAGAAGCGTTCCAGCATCATTCAGGTCAGCGAAACCGGCGCCCAGACACTGGGCAAGGTCGCCGCAGAGTTGGCGTATGGCGAAGGCCTGCAGGCGCACGCGCGCTCTGCGGAGTACCGACTCAAATGACAACGCGCCGCGTTGAGCCAGGCCTGCGATGAGCTGGCTCGACCGCGTTTTTTGCGAAGATGCGCTGGACGGTCTGGCGCGCATTCCCGATGGCCAGATCGATCTGCTGATCGCGGATCCTCCATATGGTCTTGGCAAGGATTACGGCAACGACTCCGACAAGCTCGACACTGACGCTTATCTGGCATGGACCGAACAGTGGATCACTGCCGCCATTCCCAAGCTCAAGCCGAACGGCAGTCTCTACATCTTTCTGACCTGGCGTTACTCGCCGGAAATTTTTGTCATGCTCAAACGCCGCATGACCATGCTCAACGAAATCATCTGGGATCGCCGCGTGCCGTCGATGGGCGGCAGCACCCGCAAGTATTCGTCGGTGCATGACACCATCGGTTTCTTTGCACGCGCTAAAGATTATTACTTCGACCTCGACGCGATCCGGATTCCGTATGATGCCGAGACCAAAAAGGCGCGCTCGCGCTCGATCTTTGTCGGCGCCAAGTGGCTGGAAATGGGCTACAACCCAAAAGACGTCTGGAGCGTGTCGCGCCTGCATCGCGAGCACAAGGAGCGCGCTGACCATCCGACGCAAAAGCCGCTGGAAATCGTCGAGCGCATGATCAAGGCGTCCTGTCCGCCGGGCGGCGTGGTGCTTGATCCTTTCATGGGCAGCGGCACGACGGCGGTAGCGGCAAGACGCTGCGGCCGCCAGTTTGTTGGTTTTGAACTTAACCCGGCTTATTGCGCGCTGATTGAGCAGCGTGTGGCCGACCTGAATCCCACTTCAACACAGACCTCCAATGAGCAAGTCGCTGGTTGAAAAAATCATCCGCGCGGATGTACGCGCTCTGTCGGCTTATCCGGTACCGGACGCCGCCGGCTTCGTCAAACTCGACGCCATGGAAAACCCCTACACCTTGCCGCAGGCTTTGCGCGCGGAACTTGGGCAGCGTCTGGCCGATGTCGCGCTCAATCGTTATCCGGTGCCGTCCTACACACAGCTGAAAGCCAAGCTGTGCCGCCACATGGGCGTACCGGCGGGTTTCGACGTATTGCTGGGTAACGGTTCGGACGAATTGATTTCCATCGTGTCGGTGGCTTGCGCCAAAGCAGGCGCCAAGGTGCTGGCGCCGGAGCCGGGTTTTGTGATGTACGGCGTCTCTGCCAAATTTGCCGGTCTCGACTATGTCGGCGTACCGCTCAAGGCGGATTTCACGCTCGATCTCGACGCCATGCTGGCGGCAATTGCCGATCATCAGCCGGCGATCACGTATTTGGCCTATCCGAATAATCCGACCGGTACGCTGTACGACGCCGACGACATGGAGGCCATCCTGCGCGCCGTGGGAGATAGCGGTATCGTCGTCGTCGATGAAGCCTACCAGCCGTTCGCACAAGAAAGCTTCATGCCTCGCTTGCCGGAATTCAACAATCTGGTCGTCATGCGCACCGTCTCCAAGCTCGGGCTGGCCGGCATCCGTCTCGGTTACATGTCGGCAGACGCGGCGTTGTTGCAGGAATTCGACAAGGTGCGTCCTCCTTACAATATCAATGTGCTGACTCAGACTGCGGCGGAGTTCGTGCTGGATCATACGGCCGAGCTGAACCGGCAGGCGGCGGCATTGCGCAGTGCGCGCAGCGATCTGGCGGCAGCGATTTCTGCCGTCGGCGCTATTGAAGTTTTCCCTTCCGCAGCCAATTTCTTACTGATTCGGCTGGCAAATGCGGATAAAGTGTTTGCAGGACTGCTGCAACGTAAGGTATTAGTCAAAAATGCCGGTAAAATGCATCCATTGCTGCAAAATTGCCTGAGAGTCAACGTCAGCACACCCGAAGAGAATGCCTCGTTCCTGGTTGCCCTGAAAGAATCGCTTCAGGAGCTCAGCCGGGAATCACTTTTGTAATGTCTGTTTTACCCTGATCATGTCAACTCCACGAACTGCAGAAGTCGTCCGCAACACCAACGAGACGCAAATTCGCGTCGCGATCAACCTGGATGGCACCGGCCAGCAAAAGCTGGACACCGGCGTGCCTTTTCTCGATCACATGCTGGACCAGATCGCGCGCCATGGCTTGATCGACCTCGACATCCAGGCCAAGGGCGACCTGCACATCGACGCGCATCACACCGTGGAAGACGTCGGCATCACGCTGGGCCAGGCTTTCGCCAAGGCCATCGGCGACAAGAAGGGCATTCGCCGTTACGGTCACGCTTACGTGCCGCTCGACGAAGCGCTGTCGCGCGTGGTCATCGATTTCTCCGGGCGTCCGGGCCTTGAATACCACATCCCCTTTACACGCTCGATGATCGGCGGCTTTGACGTTGATCTGACCAGCGAATTCTTCCATGGCTTTGTCAATCATGCGCAGGTCACGCTGCATATCGACAACTTGCGCGGCATCAATGCGCACCATCAATGCGAAACCGTCTTCAAGGCTTTTGGCCGTGCATTGCGCATGGCTATCGAGCTTGACTCGCGCGCGGCAGGAACAATTCCTTCCACCAAAGGCAGTCTGTAATGTGAGCTGATTGGCGTAACCGCTGCGACAGCTGGTTTCGCCGTCCGCACTTTCTGTGCTTTTGCATTCTTTACTATGAATAAAATTGTTGTAGTGGATTATGGGATGGGCAATCTGCGCTCGGTCGCGCAAGCCCTGCGTCATGTCGCGCCTGAAGCCGACGTGCGTATTTCCGGCGAAGTTGCCGATATCCAGTCGGCTGACCGTATCGTATTGCCGGGCCAAGGCGCCATGCCGGACTGCATGCGCTGCCTGCGGGAGTCCGGCTTGCAGGAAGCCGTGATCGAGGCATCGCGCAGCAAACCGTTGTTTGGCGTGTGCGTCGGCGAACAAATGTTGTTCGACTGGAGCGAGGAAGGCGATACGCCGGGACTTGGTTTATTGCCGGGCAAAGTGGTGCGCTTTCAGCTCGAGGGCCAGACTCAGGATGACGGCTCGCGTTTCAAAGTGCCGCAAATGGGCTGGAACCGCGTCCACCAAAAGGTCGCGCATCCGCTCTGGAGCGGCATTGACGAGCAGGCTTACTTCTATTTCGTGCACAGCTATTACGCGCAACCGGGCCAATCGGCTCACACCGTCGGCGAGACCGTCTATGGTCAGCCGTTCGCCTGTGCCGTCGCCCGCGATAATATTTTTGCAACGCAATTCCATCCGGAAAAAAGTGCCTCTGCGGGTTTGCAGCTGTACCGGAATTTCGTACACTGGAAACCTTGATTTTTGCTTAATTTTTGTCCAACCGGCAAGTTGTGCAGCGATGCTGACTTGTTTTCTTCTTACCTAACGTTATTACCGTAGCCATGCTGCTGATACCTGCCATCGACCTGAAAGACGGTCATTGCGTTCGCCTGAAGCAAGGCGATATGGACCAAGCCACCGTATTCTCCCAAGACCCTGCCGAAATGGCGCGTCACTGGCTCGCGCAGGGCGCTCGTCGTCTGCATCTGGTTGATCTGAACGGCGCCTTTGCAGGCAAGCCGAAGAATGAATCCGCCGTCAAAGCCATCCTCAAGGCCGTGCGTGATTTCGCCGTCGAAAACGACGTCGACGAAATCCCCGTACAGCTCGGCGGCGGTATCCGTGATCTGGATACCATCGAGCGTTACCTCGATGATGGCCTGTCCTACATCATCATCGGCACCGCTGCGGTGAAAAATCCAGGTTTCCTGCACGATGCGTGCAGCGCGTTCCCGGGCCAGATCATTGTCGGCCTCGACGCCAAGGACGGCAAAGTTGCCACCGACGGCTGGAGCAAGCTGTCCGGCCATGAAGTGGTCGACCTCGCGCAAAAATTTGAAGGCTACGGCTGCGAAGCCATCGTCTACACCGATATCGGCCGCGACGGCATGATGGGTGGCGTCAACATCGAAGCAACCGTGCGCCTGGCGCAGGCTGTCTCGATCCCGATCATCGCCTCCGGCGGCGTGCACAGCATCAAGGACGTCGAAGCGCTGTGCGGCGTGCAGGACGAGGGCATCGAAGCCGTCATTTGCGGCCGTTCGATTTATGAAGGTACGTTGGATCTGAGCTCGGCGCAAGATCGCGCCGACGAATTGACTGAAGAAGCATCACCGGCATCCGAAGGGTCCGACAGCGAACAATCATGACACTCGCAAAACGCATCATTCCCTGTCTCGACGTGACGGCCGGACGGGTTGTCAAAGGCGTCAATTTCCTTGAGTTGCGCGACGCCGGCGATCCTGTTGAAATCGCGCGCCGCTACGATGAGCAGGGTGCGGATGAGATCACTTTCCTCGACATTACGGCGTCGTCGGACGGTCGTGGCCTGATTCTCGACATCATTGAAGCAGTTGCCTCGCAAGTCTTCATTCCGCTGACCGTCGGTGGCGGCGTACGCGCTGTCGATGACGTACGCCGATTGCTCAATGCCGGCGCCGATAAAGTCGGCATCAACACGTCGGCAGTGACCAATCCGCAATTGGTGGAAGACGCCGCAAGCAAATACGGTTCGCAATGCATCGTCGTCGCGATTGACGCCAAGCGCACCGGCGAAGGCAAGTGGGAAGTATTCACCCACGGCGGCCGCAACGCAACCGGGCTGGATGCGGTGGAGTGGGCGCGCAAGATGGCGCAACTCGGCGCCGGAGAAATTCTGCTGACCAGCATGGACCGCGACGGTACGCGCAGCGGCTTCGACCTGGCGCTCACGCGCGCAGTGTCCGAGGCAGTGGCGATTCCCGTGATCGCATCCGGCGGTGTCGGCGGTTTGCAGGATCTGGCCGACGGCATCAAGCAGGGCAAGGCGGACGCTGTACTTGCCGCGAGCATCTTCCACTACGGTCAACACACAGTGCAGGAAGCGAAACGTTTTATGGCCGATCAAAATATTCCTATGAGGCTGGCATGAGCATCAGTGCAAAATGGCTGAACAAGGTGAAGTGGGACGAAGTCGGACTGGTGCCGGTGATTGCTCAGGAAGTCGGCTCCAACGACGTGCTGATGTTCGCCTGGATGAATCGCGAAGCGCTGGCCAAGACTGTGCAATCCGGCGAAGCCGTCTACTGGAGCCGCTCGCGCAAGAAGCTGTGGCACAAGGGGGAGGAGTCCGGCCATTTCCAGAAGGTCCATGAAATCCGCCTCGACTGTGACGAAGACGTCGTCTTGCTCAAGGTTGAGCAAGTGGCCGGCATCGCGTGTCATACCGGTCGTCATTCCTGCTTCTTTCAGAAGTTTGAAGGCAACGCCGAGACTGGTGAATGGCAGACTGTCGAGCCTGTCCTGAAGGACGGCGAAGCCGCGTCGGAAAAAGAAAAGCCGAAGCGTACGCGCAAAGTAACTCCCAAGGTAACCCCATGAGTGAAACACTGCGCCGTCTGGCTGAAGTCATCGAATCGCGCAAGCTGGCCAACGGCGGTAATCCTGAAAAGTCTTACGTCGCCAAGTTGTTTTCCAAGGGTGACGATGCGATCTTGAAAAAGATCGGCGAAGAAGCGGCAGAAACCATCATGGCTGCGAAGGATGCGCGCGTGAGTGGGGATGCCTCCAAGGTACTCTACGAATGCGCCGACCTGTGGTTTCATTCCATGGTCCTGCTGGCGCAATTCGACCTCAAGCCGCAGGATGTGCTCAATGAACTGGCCCGTCGCGAAGGCTTGTCGGGCCTGGAAGAAAAAGCCAGCCGCCCTGCCGATGCCTGAAGCAATGATCACTGCAAAACAATCATCCATTATTCCGATATTCAAATAATTCAACAATCGGTGCAGACGCTGATTGATCGAAATCGAGACACCCAGGAGGAGCAGCTTTGGACAACTGTATTTTCTGCAAGATCGCCGCGAAGCAGATTCCGTCGAAGATGATTTATGAAGACGACGACGTCGTTGCTTTCCACGATATCAACCCGGCCGCGCCGGTGCACTTCCTGATCATCCCCAAAGAACACGTTGCCACGCTGGCCGATTGCGCTGAGAAACATGCCGCGCTATTGGGTAAAATGGCTTTGCTTGCACCAAAGTTGGCGCAGGAACAAGGATGTGGCTACCAGCTTGATGCGACCGGCAACAAGGCGGGTGGTTTCAAGACGCTTTTCAATACCGGCCCTGACGGCGGCCAAGAGGTGTACCATCTCCATATGCATGTGATCGGTGGCGCGCATCCTTGGCGTACGAAGTCCGTGTTGCAGGGATAAGCGAGAAAGCCTGCGCGCAGGCTCAGACAGCATCCCTGGCAAGAATATTGCAGCAAAGATTTATTTGAATACAGGACACGCGTGTCCGCTTAGGAGAGAAAAATGGGTTCGTTCAGTATTTGGCATTGGTTGATCGTTCTGGTTATCGTCATGGTCGTTTTCGGCACGAAGAAGCTGGGCAACATGGGTTCCGATCTCGGCAAGGCCGTCAAAGGCTTTAAAGATGGCGTCAAGGGCGAAGAAGAGAAGCCTGTGGCCAAGGATCAGACCACTATCGACGTGCAAGCTAAAGATAAAGAAAAATCCGGCAGCTAACCATTTCGTCGACGCCCGCGCCTGCCTGTTTTTCTTACCGGCCGCGCGGGCTATCGTTGTTCCTGATGCCCCGGCGCTGCGTATGTTCTGCGGCGCTTTTGTTTCCAGGCCCGTGGCACTCACTTTCGCTTATTTCAGCTACTTACCCTCGCAATGATTGATATCGGTCTTACCAAGCTGGCTTTAATCGGCGTTGTCGCGCTGGTCGTGATCGGTCCAGAGCGTCTGCCGAAGGTGGCGCGCATGGCCGGTTCGTTGTTTGGACGCGCGCAGCGCTACATCAACGAGGTCAAGACCGAGGTCAGCCGCGAAATCGAGCTGGAAGAATTGCGCAAGATGCAAAAGGACGTCGAAGAAGCCGCAAGCGACGTCCATAGCAGCATTTCTAAGAGCGTTGCCGATGCCGAGAATTCCATCAACGACGCATGGAACGACAGCAATTCAGGCAGCAGCACCAGTTGGAGTTCGACGCCGAGCCCGGAAGCGCTGACCATCAAGGCCAAGAATTTCCGCAAGAAAAAGCTGGCGCGCAATTCCGCAGTACCGTCGTGGTACAAAAATCAAAGCGGCCGCCGTACTCGCGTGATTTCCGCCGCTGCACGTGTCGCCAAATATCGTCCTATCGGCGCCGGCAAATCCGCCGGTTTCTTCTAATCCCGATGGACGCGTTTTCCGTGTTTTCCATCCCACTCCTGCAGTAATTCCATGGCCGAAGAACAGAAAACGTCAGGTAGCGAAGATACTTTCATTTCGCATCTGATTGAATTGCGCAGCCGCGTAGTGAAGTCGTCGGCTGCCGTACTCATCATCTTCTTGTGCATGATGCCGTGGGCTGCGCATATCTTTGATCTGCTCGCCGCGCCGATGATTCATGCGCTGCCGGCCGGCAGCAAAATGATCGCCACCGGCGTGATCACGCCTTTCCTGATCCCGGTCAAGGTCACGATGGTGCTGGCACTCATCATTGCGTTGCCCTGGGTCTTGTATCAGATGTGGGCATTCGTCGCACCGGGTTTGTACACGCATGAAAAGCGCCTGGTGGCGCCGCTGGTGATTTCGTCCTCGCTGCTGTTCATCGCCGGCGTGGCGTTTTGCTATTTTTTCGTGTTCGGCGTGGTGTTCCCGTTCATCAATAACTTTGCGCCAAAATCGGTGTCGGTGGCGCCGGACATTGACAGTTATGTTGACTTCGTGCTGACCATGTTCCTGGCGTTCGGGATAACGTTCGAGGTGCCGATTATCGTGATTGTGCTGGTGCGAATGGGCCTGGTGCCGCTGGCAAAGTTGAAGCAAATCCGCCCCTACGTCGTGGTCGGCGCTTTCGTGGTCGCCGCCGTGGTGACGCCACCGGACATCATGAGCCAGCTGTTGTTGGCTGTCCCGTTGTGCTTGCTGTATGAAATCGGCCTGCTGGTCGCGCCGATTTTTGAAAAGGCGACACGTGCACCGGAAGAGCGTGAAGACGCCGTCGGCAGCTAATCGATAGCTGATCATCGTCGCCGCAAATAAAAAGCCACTGCATGCAGTGGCTTTTTATTTGGTCGGAGGCCGATTACTCAGGTACTACCAGTGGGATCTGGCGCAGCCAATGCACCAGCGGATAAGCATCCTTGAAGCCCGCCAGTACTTCCTTGCCGAGGTCGGCTGGAATCTTCTTCTTGATGCTGCTTTCTTTCCAAACGATGAAGTTCTTCAGCTTGACGTATTCGATATGCGGGCTGTCGGCGTCGAAACCCTTGGGTGGACGCGTCAGTTTGCCTTCTTCCTGCAGACCGCCGTAGTTGTCCTTGATGGACTTGGTCTTGATCACTTTGCTGAAACCTGCGGCATCGGAAATGACCGTTTGGCGGATTGCACGCAGGCGATCCGAGGGCGGCATGTATTCACCCCCGGCGATCAGCAATTGACCGTCGGCATCGATGTGGAAGTAATAGGCAGGTCCACCGCCGGAGCTCGGTTTCTTCAGGCCGCTGGCAGTCAGCGATGCCGAGAAATGGGTTTTGTATGGGCTTTTGTCGTGTGAGAAGCGCATGTCGCGGTTGATGCGAAACAGTGCCTTCTTAGGATTGCAGCTGGCGATGATGGGATCGAATTTGCTGATGTCGGCGATCAGTTGCGTCACCAGTTCCAAAAACTCGGCACGCAGGATGTCATAGCGTGGCTTGTTCATGACGAACCAGGCGCGGTTATTGTTCTCCGACAGTTCGGCCAGATATTGAGTCAGATCACGGATGTGCATACGCTTGCTCTCTTGTTCCTATTCGTGGTGTTCGCTGTAGCGGATGCGGGAGTAACGAGGACTGTTCCTCACTCTTGGTTACTCCCGGTTTCCCTGCCGTTGGTGCTGTGCTTGCTCTTTGCGCTATTCGCGTTCTTCACGTTTCGGCGGCGGACGCTTGCCGACGACGATTTCCAGTGTGGTTTCCTGTGCCTTGCGCAGTACGGTCATCTTGGCCTTGGCACCTGGCGTCAGTTGCGCGATCAGGTTCAGCATTTCGGTCGTGTCGCTGACGGTCTTGCCCTCAACGCTGATCAGGATATCTCCCGGCTTCATGCCGGCCTTATCCGCAGGACCATTCTTGAGCACGCCCGCGATGATGGCGCCGGTCTTCTTGGTCAGGCCGAAGCTTTCTGCCAGTTCAGGTGTGATGTCCTGTGGTTCGACGCCGATCCAGCCGCGGACGACCTGGCCGTGACTGATGATGGCTTCCATCACGTTCTTGGCGGTCGAGACGGGAATGGCGAAGCCAATGCCGAGGTTGCCGCCGGTACGCGAGTAGATCGCCGTGTTGATGCCCAGCAGGTTGCCGTTGGTATCAACCAGCGCACCGCCGGAATTACCCGGATTGATCGCTGCATCGGTCTGGATGAAGTTCTCGAAGGTATTGATGCCGAGGTGATTGCGGCCCAGCGCCGAGATAATGCCCATGGTGACGGTCTGGCCAACGCCGAATGGATTGCCGATGGCCAGCACGATGTCGCCGACGGTGGCTTGCTCAACGTGCGCCAGCGTGATGGCAGGCAGATTCGGCAGGTCGATCTTGATTACGGCGAGGTCGGTTTCCGGATCGGTGCCGACGACTTTTGCGGTCGCCTTGCGGCCGTCGGCCAGCGCCACTTCGATTTCGTCGGCGGCTTCGACCACGTGATTGTTGGTCAGGATGTAGCCTTGCGGGCTGACGATCACGCCGGAACCAAGGCTGGATTGCTTGTCGTCCTGTTGATCCTCGAACTGGTCACCGAAGAACTTCTTGAAGAACGGATCATCCATGAAAGGATTTTTTTGCGGACGTGCTTCCGTCGTGGTGAAGATGTTCACCACCGATGGCATCGCCTGACGAGCGGCATCACGATAAGAGTTGGGCGTCGGTGCACCGGGAGCGGCTTCCTGCATCTGAACCGAGGAAGCGGCAGGGCGCACGCGGGAACTCAAGGTTCCACTGGCCCAATCCGGCTTCAAGGTAGCTACAATGAACCAAACCGCCAAACCGACCGTTACGGTTTGTGCAAACAACAGCCAAAAACGTCGCATATTGAAATAAAAATGAGGATAAAAGATGACCCTGCGCACAGCAAATAGGGATGAACTTGCCAAATACTTAGCGCAAACGCTGAATATCGCACAATACCGCGATTATTGCCCAAATGGGCTACAGGTGGAAGGGCGCGCCGAGATCGGTCTGGTTGTCAGCGGCGTCACGGCGAGTCAGGCGTTGATCGATGCGGCGGTGGAGTTGAAGGCAGACGCCATCCTGGTTCACCACGGCTATTTCTGGCGAGGCGAGGATCCACGCGTCATCGGTACCAGGCAAAAGCGCCTCAAGGCGCTCCTGACGCACGACATCAACCTGTTTGCCTACCACCTGCCCCTCGATGGTCATCCTGAACTCGGCAACAATGCACAGCTCGGGCGTCAACTCAGCCTGATCGGCGAGGATCGCTTCTGCGACGACAAGCTGGGCTGGCTGGGCAGTGTGCAGTCCGACGTCAATGTCGCCACCGTAGGTGATCTTGCGCGTCTGATCGAGCGCCGTCTGGGCCGCACGCCTCTGCTGATCGGCGACGCCAATCAAGCGATCGGCAAGGTAGGCTGGTGCACCGGCGGTGCGCAAGGCTTTCTTGGCGACGCCATTGCCGCCGGGGCATCCGTGTACATCAGTGGCGAAATCTCCGAGCAAACCGTGCATCTGGCGCGTGAGACCGGCGTCGCCTACATTGCTGCAGGTCACCATGCCACCGAACGCTACGGGGTGCAGGCGCTGGGTGCGCATATTGCGGAGCAGTTCGGCATTCATCATCAATTTATCGACATCGACAATCCGGCCTGATGCAATGCCCCGATAAAAAAGCCCGCTGCGCGCGGGCTTTTTTGTGTCGCGCTTACTTTTTCAACGAATCGCGGATTTCACGCAGCAGGACGATATCTTCCGGCGGAGCGGCAGGGGCGGCTGGCGCCTCTTCCTTCTGATGGCTCGCCAGATCGCGCGCTTTATTGATCATGCGTACCATTTGGAAAATGATGAAGGCCAGAATCAGAAAGTTGATCAAAATAGTCAGGAAATTGCCGTAGGCGAAAACTGCGCCGGCCTTTTTCGCCTCAATTAGCGTCAACTGGCTTCCCTGGCCGTTCAGCGGCAGGTAGTAATTCGCAAAATCGAGTCCACCAAAGATCTTTCCGACCACCGGCATGATGATATCTTGCACCAACGATTCGACGATTTTGCCGAAAGCACCGCCGATAATCACACCGACAGCGAGGTCGACAACGTTGCCCTTGAGCGCGAAAGTACGAAATTCTTGCATCATGCCCATCTTTTTCTCCTATAAATTGTTGCAAAACGACGCAGTCGGTTATATCGTGCTTCGATTAAAAAGTAAATTGCTGGCAATTTATTGCACAATACAAAAAACAGAGACATTTCTATGGAAGTACTTGAAATATTAAAAAAGTTCCATAAATCGCATTTCCCGAATTGTTATTCGCTTTAAAAGGCACTTCAGGTTAGTTATAATCTAAGGTTGCTGGAAGTTCCGTTGAGTTTTCGTATTTTCACTAATTGGGGTTGGTATGAGTAACGAAAAACAGGTCGACTCCAGTCGGCGAGGTTTGCTCGTCGCGACTTGCGCGGCGGGTGGCGTGGCAGGACTGGCTACAGCAGGAGCATTTGTTTCAACTTTTCAACCATCTGAGCGCGCTAAAGCAGCGGGCGCACCGGTCGAAGTGGATATTTCCACCTTGGCGCCGGGAGAGATGAAAACCGTCGAATGGCGCGGCAAGCCCGTTTGGATTCTCAAGCGCACACCGGAAATGCTGGAGTCGCTCAAAAAAGTCGACGCACAGGTCGCCGATCCGCAATCCAAACGCACCGAATTTTCTACCACCCCAGAATACGCACTGAACGAATGGCGTTCGATCAAGAAGGATGTGTTGGTCGTCGTCGGTATCTGCCCGCATCTGGGATGTTCGCCAAGCTCCAAGTTCCAGGCCGGCGCGCAACCGTCGCTGCCGGACGACTGGCAGGGTGGCTTCCTTTGTCCGTGCCACGGTTCGACGTTCGACCTCGCGGGCCGGGTCTACAAAAACAAACCGTCCCCAGACAACCTCCAGGTTCCACGGTACATGTTTGAAGGTGACACGAAGCTGGTCATCGGCAAAGATGAGAAAGGCGAGGCGTAACCATGGCTGCATTCCAAGAAAAACAATTGCCGAAAGACGCACCTGTATCCGCAAAAGCATTGAACTGGGTTGACGCCCGTTTTCCTCTGACTTCCACTTGGAAAGCTCACCTTTCCGAGTACTACGCTCCCAAGAATTTCAATTTCTGGTACGCCTTCGGTTCGCTGGCGTTGCTGGTTCTGGTCATTCAGATCGTGACCGGGATTTTCCTGGTGATGCATTACAAGCCGGATGCCAACCTGGCGTTCGCCTCCGTTGAATACATCATGCGCGACGTCCCCTGGGGCTGGCTGGTGCGTTACATGCACTCCACCGGCGCGTCGGCATTCTTCATCGTCGTCTACCTGCACATGGTGCGCGGCCTGCTGTACGGCTCCTATCGCAAACCTCGCGAGCTGGTCTGGCTGTTCGGTGTGGCGATCTTCCTGTGCCTGATGGGCGAAGCCTTCATGGGCTACCTGCTGCCATGGGGCCAGATGTCGTACTGGGGCGCACAGGTGATCGTCAACCTGTTCGGCGCGATTCCTTTCATCGGCCCTGATCTGTCATTGTGGATTCGCGGCGACTACGTGGTCTCCGACGCGACGTTGAACCGCTTCTTCTCGTTCCACGTGATCGCGATCCCGCTGGTGCTGATCGGTCTGGTTGTTGCGCACATCATTGCGCTGCACGAAGTCGGTTCGAACAATCCGGATGGCGTCGAGATCAAAGAAAAGCTGGACGAAAAAGGCGTGCCGCTGGACGGCGTTCCTTTCCATCCTTACTACTCCGTACATGACATCATGGCGGTTGCAGTATTCCTGATCGTGTTCACCGCCGTCGTGTTCTTCGCGCCGGAAATGGGTGGCTACTTCCTCGAGTACAACAACTTCATTCCAGCCGATTCACTCAAGACCCCGCCGCACATCGCGCCGGTCTGGTACTTTACGCCGTTCTACTCGATTCTGCGTGCAACGACATCGGACTTCATGGTCTATCTGATGGCCGGTATTGCTGCTTACGTCGCACTGCTGCTGGTGAAATCCAATCGCAATGCGATCTTCAAGATCGCGGCGATCGTCATTGGTGTCGCTATCATTGCCGGCATGGCGATTTTCGATGCGAAATTCTTCGGTGTGGTGCTGATGGGCGTGTCGGTCATGATTCTCGGTGGACTGCCTTGGCTGGATCACTCAAAAGTGAAGTCGATTCGTTATCGCCCGAGCTGGCACAAATATATCTACATCGTGTTCGCGATCGCTTTCCTGGTGCTCGGATATCTGGGCGTCAAGCCGCCGGGAGTCTGGGGTGCGCTGCGCGTCGGTGAACACATTATCCTGAGCGATATTGCTCAGACCGTAAGTCAAGTATGTACTTTCATTTACTTCGGTTTCTTTTTGCTGATGCCATGGTGGAGTGCTGCAGGACAGTTCAAGCAAGTTCCTGACCGCGTTACTTATCATCCGCACTAAGCCAGCCAAGAGGATAAAAATGATATTGCTGAAAAGACTGATTGCGACTCTCGTGCTGCTGCCTGCGCTGGCTTACGCCAATGAAGGCGGGTACCCGCTGGATACGGCGCCGGATCGCACGACCGACGTTTCCGCCCTGCAAAATGGCGCCAAACTGTTCGTCAACTATTGCCTGAATTGCCACTCGGCATCGGCCATGCGTTACAACCGTCTGCGCGACATTGGCTTGTCGGAAGATCAAATCAAAAATAATCTGTTGTTCACCGGCGAAAAAGTCGGCGATCTGATGAAAAACACCATGCTGCCGCAAGATGCCAAGGCATGGTTTGGTGCGGTTCCACCGGATTTATCCGTCATTGCCCGTGCCAAAGCGTCCGAATCAGGCACCGGTCCGGACTGGATTTATACGTATCTGCGTACGTATTACAAAGACGACAGCCGCCCAACCGGCTGGAACAACATGGTTTTCCCTAACGTCGGCATGCCGCACGTATTGTGGGAATTGCAAGGTATCCGCGCTCCCAAGTATGCCGAAGAGAAAGATCCGCACGAAGAAGGCAAGACCATTCACAAGTTTGTCGGCTTCGAACAGTTGAAACCAGGCAAGATGACTGCTGTCGAATACGACAATGCGGTCGCTGATTTGGTCGGATACTTGCAATGGATGGGTGAACCCGCGCAAAATACGCGTAAGCGTCTCGGCGTCTGGGTTTTACTGTTCTTGGGTTGCTTCCTTGTGTTGGCATGGCGTCTGAACGCCTCCTTCTGGAAAGAAGTGAAATAAGCAGTGAAGTAAGTTTTTAGTGTCCGCGCAGTCTGCGGACGTACGTATCGGGGTGAGACGTACAGCGTCTCGCCCCTTTGTTTCTAAGGCACTACAAAAATGATGGTTCTCTACTCGGGCACGACCTGCCCATTCTCGCAACGTTGCCGCCTCGTTCTGTTCGAAAAGGGCATGGATTTTGAAATCCGCGACGTTGATCTATTCAACAAGCCGGAAGACATCTCGGTCATGAACCCATACGGTCAGGTGCCTATCCTGGTCGAGCGCGATCTGGTTCTGTACGAATCCAACATCATCAACGAATACATCGATGAACGCTTCCCGCATCCCCAACTGATGCCGGCAGATCCGTTGATGCGCGCGCGTGCACGTCTCATGTTGTTCAATTTCGAAAAAGAATTGTTCATCCACGTGCACACGCTGGAGAACGAAAAAACCAAGACAGCGGAAAAATCCCACGAAAAGGCACGCGCAGAAATCCGCGATCGCCTGACTACGCTGGCGCCACTGTTCCTGAAGAACAAATACATGCTCGGCGACGAGTTCTCCATGCTCGACGTCGCTCTGGCGCCGTTGCTCTGGCGTCTCGACCACTACGGTATCGAACTGTCGAAGACAGCAGCGCCGTTGATGAAATACGCTGAGCGTATTTTCTCGCGTCCTGCCTATATCGAAGCACTGACACCTTCCGAAAAGGTCATGCGTCGTTAAGCTGCGCGCAGCATTTGTATTATTTTGTCTCGCCGGTTGATCCATTTCAATAGGACAATCGGCGAACGCATTTAAGATGGTCGCTTTCAAGATTGCTGCTTTATTGCGCAGCAGTCCGTTTTTCCAGATCGGTTTTTGTCATGCCAGAAGTATCTACCAAACCTTATCTCCTGCGCGCTATCTACGAATGGTGCACAGACAACGGCTATACGCCGCATATCGCGGTGGTGGTGGATGCGCGGACGCGCGTGCCCATGCAATTCGTCAAGAACGGCGAGATCGTCCTCAACATCAGCTTCGAAGCCACCAGCGGCCTCAAGATGGACAATGACGTCATCGGTTTCAGCGCACGTTTCGGCGGCGTCTCGCGCGACATCTCGGTTCCGGTCGATAACGTCATCGCCATCTACGCGCGCGAAAACGGGCAAGGCATGGCGTTCGAAGCGCCGGCGGTGCTCGCAGTCGGCGAACACGCTGATGATCAGCCTGAGGCCGCACCACCGCAGCCTCTAGGCCTTGCATCCGTTCCCGCATCGGAAAAAGTTGAGTCCGGCAGCGAAGAAAACCACGATAATGAGCCAGAACCACCAAAAAAAGGTGGAAGACCTGTACTAACGAGAATTAAATAGGCTATAATCTCGTTCTCAGTTTTGCTGGCTTAGCTCATCTGGTAGAGCACCTGACTTGTAATCAGGGGGTGGCGGGTTCAAGTCCTGCAGCCAGCACCAGTATTTAAAAGGCCCACCGCTCGGTGGGCCTTTTCTTTTTTTCTGCGCCATGAACTTTTTTTGCGGAGCAGGCTGTTTTTTGGTGATTTTATGCAGTCGCTAAAACAGGATAATTTTTACTCGCAAAAAAATAGCCCGAATTAATTGGGCTATTTTTTTGCTGATCACGTTAGCTTCGCTCACTTTGCGGACAATCACGCAGGCTGGTTGGATTTTGGAGTTATCTCAGCAGTGCCGTCACGAAGGCCTACTCTCCGGCATATCCACCAGTAGGCAAGTCCGCTCGCGAGCCCTGATCCTAGATAGTTCAGAGCATCATAAAAACCGGACTGTACCCAACGAACAGATGTGAACGGTTGAGCAAGCTCGATCCAGAGGGGTATGGCGCAGATAAAGCCAGCTATTCCGTACTGCCACCATCGCGTTAGACGGAACTTCCAAAACAAAAGTGCAAGCGGTAAGCCAACGATCAGCGCCGCAATTATCGCGAGAGGGAAGCCAATGAACCACATCAGGGGCAAGGCAGCACACCACGTCCCTGTTCCGTGGGCGAGCCCTACGCCGCAGGTGGTAAATGTGGCTCCAGTCACGCCAATAACGGCAGCGACCCCAAGCATCGACATAGTACGGAACACTGACTTGGTAGTTGGACGCATTGTTTCTTCCTGTAGTGCTGCTGCGGGCATTCTATCGAGCTAACTATCGAGGTTTGCGAAACCACATTCCTAAAAAATACAGGATTGGTAACGAGAGCGAAGTAAATATCAACATCGGAACCCTTAGGGGGCCAAATAGAGGGGGTTGTTCTACGATCCGGAGATGCTCTGCCGGAGGCTCAGGAAGAGTCCAGCCAATCACCAGGCTATAGCAAATAAAAAGCAAGATCAAAGATGCGGACGCAAAAAGCCAAGGGTGATTGATTCGCCCCCAAAAGAAGATCAAAGAGAGTGCTGTGTAAATAATAGGCAGAGCGAAGGCAAGCGCTAGTTCTAACTCTACTCCATCAGAAAACAGGTTTAACAAGTTATACATATTCTCGAGCTAAGTCGTAATTACGCTTGCCGCTGTCATTTTTGGGAATTGCTAACAACGACCGTTATTGACCGGAAGCAGACGTCTATTGGCCTATGCAGGACTCGTCTAAGTGGTTTTGCGGAAGAAATACCCCGCAACGAGCAGTAGAAGAATTGCCGCTACTGAACACTGAATCATGAATACAGGATCTGCACCAAGCAGTGGCTTGTCCCCAGAGACGCTGGCAGGGTCTCTATACTCCAAAAATGTATTTGCGCCAGGCCCATAGTAGAGTGCCACCAAGGCATACATGATATTAAGGATCACGGTCGAGAGAATGACAAACAACCACGGTCGACTGAGGCTGTTCCAAGTGATGCACGAAAAACCTATGGCGAGCAAGGATGGCAACGCGATGAACAGCAAAAACATGAATCCCCTCTTTTTTGATTTAGGCAATTAGCGGCTCCTGGCCGATTGCGGACCTCGGCCCTATGTTTGTCGCGCAACTTTATCAGGAACAGCCCCGTATTCGCATTAAGAACTGGAAATTCCGCTTCGCAATTCGCAATTGAGCCGCATGTAATAAGCCTTTGCGGCCGTCTATAAATCCTTATTGCGAAGCAGAAAATAACCTAAGTTATTGATTTTATGATTTCTACGTCGGACTTGTAATCAGGGGGGGGCGGGTTCAAGTCCTGCAGCCAGCACCAGTATTTAAAAGGCCCACCGTTTGGTGGCCTTTTCTTTTTTGCTGCGCCATACACTTTTTTGCGGAGCGGCCCGATTTCTGGGGTTTTCATACACAGACTCAAACGCTCCGCTTTTTACTCGCAAAAAAATAGCCCAATTCATTTGAGCTATTTTTTGCCGATCACATCAGCTTTCACCGGTTGAGTCATCGCTAAATTCTTACTTTAATTTCATCGCCGCTTCAAATTTCTCGAAGGCTTCAAAAATAGTGGCTTCCAATTCATCGTTATCCCAAGGTTTAACAAGAAATTTATATATTGCACCTTGATTGATTGCCTGCGTAACACTCTGTAGATTGGCATGTCCCGTTAACATAATGCGTACCGTATCAGGGAACATGTACCGCACTTTTTCTAGCAACTCAGTTCCTAGAATATCGGGCATCTGCTGATCGGTAAGGACAACGCCGATTTGGTGTTTCGCTAGAATCTCGAACGCTTCCGTTGCGTGATTGGCCGTAAATATTTGATATCCTGAACGGCTCAGAGTACGCCGTATGGCAGAGAGGATATTAACTTCATCATCGATTACAAGTAGTGAACGAGCATAGGGTTGCTGGCGAATGGACTCCATCGGCAAGGAGACGTCTCGCTCAAGCAGCGAGGTGCAATCCTCTGCCGGCAACGGAGTACTAAAATAATAACCTTGGATCTTGTCGCATCCCTCGGTGTGTAGCATTTTGAGTTGGCTGATGGTTTCTACGCCTTCGGCGATGACCTCAAGGCGCAAACTTTTGGCGATGGCAATGATCGACCTGCAAATTGCCAAGTCATGAGGATCGTTCACGATATCACGCACAAACGACCTGTCGATTTTAAGCCGGCAGACTGGAAATCTCTTCAGATAGCTCAGATTGGAGTAGCCAGTACCAAAGTCGTCAATAGAGAGTGTGATTCCGAGTTTTCTTAAATGGACCATGATGCCGATACTCTTTTCGGGGTCGTCCATCGAGATGCTCTCGGTCAACTCCAATTCAAGAAACTGTGCATCCAATCCAGATTCATCGATAATGCGTTCAAGCAAGATCTTCAGATCTTTTTCTATGAATTGCATTGCTGACAAGTTCACAGCCATAATTCCTGGCCTGAAGCCCATGTCCTGCCATGCCTTGCACTGGCGACACGCTGTTCTAAGTACCCATTCACCCAATTCAAAAATTAAATCCGATTCTTCCGCCAGCGCGATAAATTCAGCGGGCATCAGCAATCCTCTTTCAGGATGATTCCATCTCACCAGAGCTTCGAATCCTGCAATCCGTCCATTTTTCAGAGAGACCTGCGGCTGATAGTGCAACAGAAGAGCATTCTGCCGGATGGCATCTCTGAGCTGAGAAACCAAGACGTGACGTCTCGCAATCTCCTGATTAAAGCTGGGAGAATAGAATTGATGATGATCGTGGGGGCTTAATTGCGCTCGATGCAAGGCGATTTCGGCATAGTGCAATAAAGATTCAGTCGTTTGAGCATCGTTTGGAAATATGGAAATACCCAGTTTGGGAAAGAGATGGACACTGGGCTGACCCGGAATCGAATAGGGTTCAACCAATATCTGAGTCAAATCGCCAACAATAATGTCAAGTTCGTTTTGGTTGACGTCCTCCAGCAAGACCGCAAACACGTAATCTGAATACTGGGTAATCGTCGCAGCTTCTGGATGTTTCCAGACTTGCAGGCGTTCCACTACTGCGGCGGACAAAGCGATACCAGCCTGCGCACCGAATGCATCACGAATCTGCATGTGACCGTTTAACTCGACGAGCATGAGTACAACCAATGCGTGGTCAGATCCGCAGCGCAAAATAGCTTGGCCTAAACGGTCCCGCAAAACAATACGATTTGGCAGTCCGGTAACGTGATCGAAGTGGCTCAACTTATAGATTTTTTGTTCTGCCTCTTGCCACTCAGTAATGTCGATGCCGCTAATGACGAAAATAGTCTTGAAGTAACGATTTTCTAAAATGCTGAGAGAGCACAAGATAGTGCGTACCCGGCCATCGCGGGTAAGCCATTCACTGTGATGCTGCAGCGGAAACAATGACCGGTTGGTATTTTGATAAAGTTCTTTTTCGCTTAGTGCTTGGAATGGACTAAAAAAAACATCCCAGAAGCATAAGCCGAGAACTTCAGTTCCTGAATAACCTTTGGATTTTTCTCCGGCTTGGTTAAAGCGGAGTATGCGTCCCTCCAGGTCAAGCATTACCCCTATGGCGCCCGCCGTGTCAAAGACAGTGGAAAGCAGGTGGCTTTCCGCATACAAAATTTCTTCTGTCCTGCGCCGGATTGCGCGTTCGTGCGATTCTTGCAGCGCCCGACGTACGGATGATGGTAATCGCGCGATATTATTTTTAAGGACATAGTCGTAGGCGCCAACCCGCAGCGCCTGAATCGCCAGCTCTTCGCCAATGGTGCCGGAGACAAATATGAACGGAACGTCTGGCGCCTGCTCTTTGGCAATTCGTAGAGCGGTCATCCCGTCAAAAGCCGGTAACGAGAAGTCGCACAGGATGACGTCTACGCGACCTTACAATGCATGTAAAAAATCGGCAGATGTGTCGACGCGTTCAAAAGATGAATGCAACCCTGCTCGTTCGAGTTCGTGGCGTACAAGATCGGCATCTTCGATTACGTCTTCAACAAAGATAATGCGAAGGTTTTCTTCTGAGTACGAGGGATGCTCAGCAAGCGCCGCTTTATACATAGACTTGGTACCGGAAGAAAGGATCTAGACCGAGATTGGCTGCGAAAATGCTTGTTACGCCTGACACTGAATTTCATGTTATTCCTGTGGGCGGCTAAAGACAACGTATCTACGAACTTAACCCGGTCAAGATAGTTGCCAAATTGAATTGCCTGTATTGGTCTTTGCTGTTAATAATATGTCTCCAGCGGACAGCATTGGCAGAAAAGTCGTACAAAAGAGAATTAAAAATATCGGCAGCTAAGTTGTTATCAGACGTCTGTAAGGGTATTGCCCAATAGATCATGAACCAACAATTTGAAACTTTCGAATCGACTGCGCCCATCGCTCAACCGATGGAAATGACGCAGAGATTTGAGTATCTGATAGCGAACACTCCTGCGATTATCTATAGCAGCGTCCCCTCCGGTGATTTCAAAATGACCTTTGTCAGCGAAAATGCATCGAGAGTGCTGGGCTATGCTCCCCAAGAGATGGTTGATGATCCCAATTTCTGGTTTGATCATATTCATCCAGATGATGCGCCGAACATATTTTCGAGTCTGGCCCTGCTGTTTGTTGAGGGAGAGCGGGCCTACGAATATCGCTTCCTTACCAAAGACAACCGATATCTGTGGATGCATGACAGCTTGCGTCTCATTCGTGATGAAAATAACAACCCGATTGAGGTTATTGGTTCTTTGACCAATATTACGGAGCGAAAATTGATGGAGGAGGCGTTGCACCGTACGGGCGATGAACAACGCGAGCTCATTGAAAAGTTAAAGGAGACGCAGGCTCAACTTCTGCAGTCAGAAAAAATGGCGTCAATCGGCCAATTGGCGGCAGGTGTTGCGCATGAAATAAACAATCCTATCGGATTCGTCAGCTCCAACATGAAATCGCTGAATACCTATGTTGAAAAACTGCTTCAAGTAGTGACGCGACAGGAAGAATTACTGCAACAGGACGAGGTTAGCGCCAACCTAAAAAACCAGGCAAAGAAATTAAGTGCTGAGGCGGATTTATCCTATCTGAGAGAGGACGTAGTTGATCTCATTGCAGAATCTCTGGATGGTCTTAAACGTGTGAAAGATATTGTCCAGTCTTTAAAAGATTTTTCGCATGTCGGAGAGAGCGACTGGCAAATGGTCGATATCGAAAAGGGGCTGGAAAGCACGATCACTATTGCAAATAATGAGCTTAAGTATAAAGCCGTTATTGAAAGGAACTATGGCGTTTTACCGCAGGTAAAAGGTCTCGCCTCTCAGTTGAACCAGGTTTTTATGAACCTGCTCGTCAATGCCGCGCATGCTATTTCTGAAAGAGGAACAATTGGCATCTATACAGAATGCCAGGATGGCTGGGTCTACATACGGATTCAAGATACCGGTTGCGGCATTCCTCCCGAAAACCTGTCTCGTATTTTTGAACCGTTCTTTACAACCAAACCTGTTGGAAGCGGCACGGGATTAGGTTTGTCACTGTCCTACGGAATAGTACAAAAACATAACGGGCGCATTGAGGTAGAAAGCGAAGTAGGCATTGGGACAAGTTTTACGGTATGTCTGCCTGTAAGCCAGTAGCCTGGATGAAAAGTGAGTCGTAGCAATTCATAGTGAAGCGTTCATAGAAGAGGATCTACGTATGTCGAATACTGTTACGGCTTCAGACTATCCTGATGTAGAGAGCGTCATGCCGCCTTCGGTCATTCTTCTGGTTGATGATGAGGCGAGCATCCTGTCATCTCTGAAACGTGTTCTAAGACCTAAAGGCTACACGATCATCACTGCGGAAAGTGGCGCAGAAGGTCTTAGGCTCCTGGAAGAAAACGCGGTCGATCTGATTATCTCCGATATGCGCATGCCGGAGATGACCGGTGCCCAGTTTCTGGGAAAGGCAAAGGAGCGCTATCCCGAGGTCACTCGCATTCTTCTGACTGGATACTCAGAAATTACGTCAACAGTGTCTGCCATTAATGACGGAGGAATTTATCACTATCTTCAAAAACCTTGGGATGAGCAAGATCTTATATTGACGATACAGCGTGCCCTTGAACAGCAACATCTTAAAAAAGAGGCTGCACGACTCAATGAAGTTGTTCGGAAGCAGAACGAAGAGCTCCTGACATTCAATGCCCGGTTGGAGAAACAAGTCCAGGCACGCACGGAAGAAATTCGTCAGACAGTAATGTTTCTGGAAAACAGTCAGGCAGAGATAAAACTGAATTTTTTGACAATGCTGAAGGTTTTTTCAAACATGATTGAGTTACGCTCAGGCATGCTCGGTGGTCAGTCCGATCGTGTGAGTGCGCTGTGCAGAAGCCTTGGTAAGAAACTGAAAATCCCTGAAATTGAAATACAAGATCTGGCAATTGCAGGGCTGCTGCACGCGATCGGAAAAATCGGACTACCCGATGAATTGATCCGCAAACCTCAAGAAAAAATGTCGGGCGAGGAATCCCGGATTTTCATGACGCATCCGGTTAAAGGTCATATGGTGCTCACGCCGGTAACTGCATTTAATCATGTTGGCGATCTGATTTTGTACCAATATGAGCGTTACGATGGAAGGGGCGTTCCTGAAGGAATTGCGGGCGACAAGATCCCCCTTGGCGCCCGCATTTTGGCCGTCGCACGCGACTTTGAGGCGTTGCGATCTGGGGCGATCGCAACGCTGCCCCTTCCGCTGGAGAAATCCGTTCAAATTATTAAGTCTCAAAGCGGTCATCGTTATGATCCCGCCGTAGTAGAGAGCTTTATTGCTCTCGTCAACGATAACGATTCCTTGCTGTCTGAAAAATCGAGAGATATCAAATCTCGTGATCTAGAAGTGGGCATGCAATTAGCCGAGGACTTGCGAACCAATGAGGGAATACTTCTTATCGTCCGCGACTCCGTTATTTCCGCAAACAATATTCAACAGATCAGGAAGTTTGAGCAACTGGAAGACACTGCTTTGCATATATCGATCAAGATTTTGGAAAAAGATGCTTAGTGCGGGAGTGAACAATTATGTCGGAAGAAACGATTTCTGAGACGTTTCGACGCCGGTTGCTGCTGGTCGACGATGAAGTCAATATTTTGTCGGCTCTGAAACGTTTATTACGTCAGGACAAGTACGAGATAACGACCGCCAACAACGGCCAAGAGGCGTTGAATATGCTGGAGAACAATCCTGTAGACGTTATCGTCACCGATCAACGTATGCCTGGAATGACAGGAGTGGAGTTTTTGCGTCTGGCCAAAGAATCCTATCCGGACACGGTTCGGATTGTTCTCAGCGGATATACAGAGCTGCAATCAGTTACTGACGCCGTCAATGAAGGCGCGGTTTATAAATTCTTGACCAAACCTTGGGACGATATCCAGCTAAGAGGTCATGTGGCGGAAGCTTTCAGAAGAAAGGAAATGGCAGACGAGAACCTGCGTTTGCAAAGCCAGCTTCAAATAGCAAATTTAGCCTTGGCAAGGACAAATCAAGAGCTGGACAAGTTGTTGAGAGAGCAGGAAGAGCGGATTGAACATGACGAAGTTAGCCTGCAAATTACCCATGAGATCCTGGAGCATGTCAGCACGCCGATACTTGGTATTGATGACGAGAGAACTATTGTGTTTATCAATGCGGCCGCGCAAGAGCTTCTCGGTCGTTCCAACGCTTTTCTTGGCATGAAAATGGGAAGTGACACTCCCCAGTTAGAGCAGGCCCTGAATCATTCGTGCACAGAAATCAGTCTTCATAATGAGCGTTATAAGGTTCTTACCCATCCGATGGGGAAAAATTCTCGCTCCAGAGGAAAGCTGATGACACTTGTTAAATTGGATCAGAGTTAAATTACGATGGCTTCCACTAACCCGTCTCAAGAGATCCCTTTAGATCAAGCGACGCCAGGAATGGTGCTGGCTGAAGCCGTGCTGGATAAGTCCGGTGCCCGTCTGATCTCCCCTGACGTGGAACTGACCGAGAAATCCATTCATGCGTTAAAACATCGCGGCATACAAAGCATCAAGGTTTTGTTGCCGGTGATTGAGGAAGGAAATAGCCAGGTAAGAGAGCAACAATTGCAAAGACTTGATGAATTGTTCAAAAACAGCCTCAGCTCAGAAGCGAATCGGCTCCTCCTGGATTGCCTGCGGCGCTACAGGATGATGCAATGAATCCGCTAACCAGCAAAGAAATCAGTGAGGCAGTACTTCGACTTCCCTCGTTGCCTCACATTGTCATGGAGCTTATTGACGCACTTGATAATGGCGATGTCGATACCAATACCCTCGCACAGAAAATTTCGCATGATCAAGCGATAACTGCAAAAGTACTCGGACTAGCTAACTCTTCGTTTTACGGAATGCAAAGTAAGGTGGGATCCATCCCGCATGCTGTCACCGTGCTGGGCTTTAATAGCGTCCGTTCCTTAGTGACAGCAGCTGCTGTCGTCGACACCTTTTCCGAAGGCCAACCAAAAGAACTTAATTATGCTGAATTCTGGAAGCACGCCATCGCAACGGCATTGGCAGCCAAAGCAATAGCAAGAAGCCGGGGAGGCAACGAAGATCAGGCATTCATCGGTGGACTTTTGCATAATATCGGCCGTCTGGTACTCGCAACGTATTCCCCGTCGCGTTATCAAGAGGTATTGAAATGGCGTTCTCAACATGATGAGGACTTGGTGGTTGCAGAGATTCACGTCCTCGGTATCGACCACAAAGTAGCCGGCAGAGAAATTCTTGCACATTGGAAGTTTCCTGCATCCATTGTCGAAACATTACATCCCCTCACAGAGAATAAGCTGAATGAGTATTCCCTCATTGCGTCAGTAGTTACCGTCGCCGATGCGATAGCGTATGGACTGGATCTGAGTGGTGGAGCGCAAGACCGGGTTCCTGTGATTTCGCAGCACGAATGGGATGTGTTGAAATTAGACCAGCAGACATTATTCGAGATTTTCAGTACGACTGAAAGACAGTTCAAAGAAGCCTGCATGATCTTGGGCGCCAACGCAGGAGATGGATAATAGCCTGGCTTATTGGAGGAAGAGACCGTGTCATTGCTAAGTTCGCAGAATCAGTTATCAGAGCCGCAGATATCTGAGTTCTTTGATGGCTGTCCAGTACCCGCATTCGCTATCGACAGCAATCATCTCATTACGCATTGGAATAAAGCTTGCGAGCATATTCTCGGTGTATCTGCAGCGCAGATGGTGGGGACAAAGAATCAATGGAAACCATTTTATCTGTATGAGCGTCCTGTTCTTGCAGATCTGATCGTTGCCGGCTCCCTCGAGAATGTCGTCGGTACTTACTATCATGACGATGATAAGTTCCGTAGCTCAATCGTCATTCCCGGCGCGGTGGAAGCAGAGAAATTTTTTCCTCATCTGGGACAGAACGGGCGATGGCTGTACTTTTCGGCAGCACCATTGCGAGCTCCTTCTGGAGAGATCGTCGGCGCCATTGAGGTACTTCAGGATGTCACTGCGCAAAAATCAGCTGAGCTGGATTTAAGGAGAATGCATCAAGATTTGGAAATTCAAGTTGTCAAGCGAACGCATGAACTTGCCGCGGCCAATGAAAAGATGGAAGAGGATTTGCGACGCCTCACTGCAGCGGAAGCCGAACTCGTCCGGAGAAATGCCGAGCTTACCGAAGTGAATCGCAAATTATCTATGGCGCAAGAGCAGCTTATGCAATCTGAAAAGCTCGCTTCTATAGGTCAGCTTGCAGCGGGAGTTGCTCATGAAATCAATAATCCGATCGGTTACATTTTTTCGAATTTCAGCACGCTGGAAACGTATATCGAATCGCTGCTAAGAATATTAACGGCTTATGAAAAATTAGATAGAAATCGTGATTCGGCGGAGGTCTATCAAGAACTTAACGCCGTAAGGAAAGATGTTGAGATCGATTATTTGAAAGAAGATATTCCAGCGCTAATGAGTGAATCTCGCGAAGGAATCTCACGCGTGAGAAAAATCGTGCAGGACCTGAAAGATTTCTCTCGAACGGATACCGCGGTGGAGTGGCAATGGGCCAACTTGCATCAGGGCATAGATTCAACATTGAATATCGTCAACAATGAAATTAAATATAAGGCAGACGTAGTAAAAAATTATGGAAATTTGCCAGACGTCGAATGTCTACCGAGCCAGATTAATCAGGTCGTTATGAATCTTATCGTCAATGCAGCTCACGCTATCAGCGGAGGGCGCGGTACCATCTCCATCACAACGAAGGTGGTAGGGGCGGATGTGGAGATTGAAATAGAAGACACTGGGGCTGGGATAGCTCCTGAGAACCTCTCAAGAATATTTGATCCATTTTTTACGACTAAGCCCGTTGGTCAGGGGACCGGACTAGGATTGTCCTTATCCTATGGCATCATGCAAAAGCATCAGGGAAGCATCCAGGTACGCAGCGTAGTTGGACAGGGCACGGCGTTCACCCTGAAGCTGCCAATTGAGCACAACGCTGCGGCATGAATAAAATAGTTGTCTCAAACTCGATGTGAACGCAGGTGTTGATCGCTGGTTAAATCAGTTTTTGGCAGGGGAATAAACGGAAGTTCCCATCCCTGCGGGTAAGTCGGGCGCTAGCGTGAAGTAAAAGGTTGTGCCGGTTCCTCTTATGGATTCGGCCCAGATATTTCCGCCATGTTTGGTGATAATTCGTTCCACGATGGCGAGGCCGACGCCGGTGCCCTCAAATTCCTGACTGCTATGAAGGCGTTGGAAAACGCCAAATAGTTTATGCGCATAGGCCATGTCAAAGCCTACGCCGTTATCTTTCACGAAATAGACGGGCGGCGTACTCGCTTTATACCCAATGGTGATAATCGATGCCTCTCTTGTGCGACTATATTTAACCGCGTTCTCAATCAGATTCCACCATACCTGGCGAATAATCTTCTCCTCGGCTAACGCTGATGGAAGAGAGGCAACATCGAACTGAATATCACGTTGCGGGTTCGCCAGCCGCAGGTCTTGGATAATGTCGTCAATCAGAAGGTCGAAATTGATGACTTCCCTCTGCAACGGTTGCTGACCAATCTTCGAGAAAGCCAGGAGATCTTCCACCAGCGAAGACATTTTGCTGCTGTTTTTTCTTATGAGAGAGACAAAAAGTCGCGCCTCTTCATTCAGCACGTGAGAATGTTCTTCCTCCAGGATTTTCGCGAACTGACTGACAACTCTCAATGGGCTGCGCAAGTCATGGGAAACCGTATAGCCAAATGACTCCAGGTCACGATTCAAGATCTCTAATTCAGTCGTTTTATGCCGCTGCTGTTCATGCATGCCGACCAATTTTGCATAGAGTTTTGTGTTCTCCAGTAACAGCATGCCCAGAACAAAGCTTGCAGCGAGTAGCCCGTACAGGCGGCCTGCATAGAAGCCGAGATCGAATCTCTTCGCATTGAATATCGTCGACAGACCAACGTCAAATATCCATGCGCAAACAACGACCAAAAGCCATAGATCCAACACGGAATAGGATCGTCTGCGCCAGAGAAGGACGAGCGCGGTCAAAGATACGCCCCATATACACAGTACGGTGCTCACAAGGGATGGTGTGTACTTCCCTTCGGCCAGGAGTACGGGTAAATAGTCGTGGCCGGCTGTTCCCAGATACGCTAAAGCGCAAACCAAGGTAAACACCCCGCCAAGACTGAATGCGACGAGGCTGCCGCTCGGAGTAACAGTCCCTCGTTTCTTCAACAGAGCATAAGCAATAACAAACAGCGGAAAACCGCCGTGCCAAAACATGTAAAACCAAACGGTGGTCTGTGATCCTGCGCTCAGCAGGCCCGTTGGCGAAAACAAACCAGGGAATGAGAGAGCATGGGTTACCGTCATCAGAGCGGTGAATGTATACCCGAGCGCGAGGATCAGAATCTCCTTGGATCGCAAAATGAAAAATTGTCCAAACAATAATAAGGACGTAATCGCATCATTAATGCATAGCGCTGAAGCGTAGATGGGGATGAAAGCGTCAATTTTTGCCAGAGGTGTCTTGGCAAATGGAATACAAGCCACAAAGAAAATGGCAGACATCGCAATGAGAGAAATCGCCAGTTTTCGTTCGCTGGCGCTCGCAGGCATCGTGGGGAGAAATAAGGAAATATTCTCCGTTTGTCTTTGCGTCATATGCTTTCCGAATCTAGAAGATTGAAAGCTTAATATCTTGAATTGTAGAGCGATTTTACCGCGATAGACGCGAGAGAGGGGGAAGTGGAGTTCGGTAGCAAACCTGCCAGAGCTGGTGGTGCCGGTACCACAGGACTCCTTATCATTAAGGAATACGACTAAGCGGGCGGTGGGACTCTCAATTCTTGGAAGCCCACGCGCGGGCGTGTCCGAATTTTTGCGCAATCGGTGTTGCGTTTAATTCATGGTTCATAGAAATACGTTCACCGAACTGAATAGTAAACCGAGTCAGCGCAGCTTTCCAATCGCTGATGGGCCGTGTCCACTTGTTACTGATTAGACTACTGCCGGCTTGGCCAGCGGGGCTTCCAATAACGTATCTCTAATCAGCTCCAAGGCATGCTGAATATCCTCCCGTGTGGCTATACCTCCAATGCAAACACGTACGGCTTCCGCCGGTTCGTTCGACACCGCAAATGCGTCACTTGCCACGACTCCGATACCGGATGATTTCATCTGTGCAGCGAACGCCTTTGCCTTCCATTCTGGCGGCAAATTGATCCACAAATGAAAAGCCTCCGGCTGCGACATATAAGAGCGTTCCGGCAAAATGCGTGCGGTCATTTTCTGGCGCGCCATAGATTCTTTGCGAATGTTCGCCAGCGCCAGATCGGCTACGCCGTCGCGGATCCAGCGTGTTGCTAGCGCCGAGGTGATCGGCGATGCCATGACGGTCGTTGCGCGCAGGGAAGAGGCTAGTTTCGCCGCATACTGAGTGTCGGGAGCTGTCATGTAGGCAATGCGTAATCCGGCACCGACGCTTTTTGACAGCCCGGTAATATAGAACGTCACATCAGGGCCGACGCTGGCGATGGCAGGCGGCCCGGAGCGTGGCAGGAAGCCGTAGGCGTCGTCTTCGATGATGGCGACCTCATAGTGACGGGCGATTTCCACCAGCGCCTGGCGGCGCGACAGTGAGGTTGTGCAGGTAGTCGGGTTCAGCAAGGTCGGGTTGCAGTAAAGCGCCTTTGGCGCGTATTGCGCACAGGCACCCGCGAAAGCAACGGCATCGATGCCTTCATTGTCCATCGGCAGGCCGACCAACTTGATGCCCAATTGTCCGGCCAGCGCGCGCAGGCCTGGGTAGGTCACATCCTCGCAGCACAACACGCCTCCTGCACCGACCAGCATGGTCAGAATTGCCAGCAAGGCGCATTGCGCGCCGGGTACCACCAACACGCGCTCCGGCTCGACACTGAGACCACGCCGGCGCAACCACAGCGCACCGGCCTCGCGGTCGTCCGGCGAGCCGCCGAAATCCTGATAGCGCATCAGATCGCGCAAATGTCCGTTTACATGCGCCCAGCCGCCTTGCATCAACTCCATCAATTCCGGCGACTCGGGTTCCGGCGGCATGTTCATCGACATGTCGACGTTAGGTCGTCCCTCCGTCACGCGCGGAATTTTTGGCCGGCGTCGGCCGCAGACAAAGGTGCCACGTCCGACAACCGAATCCACCAAGCCGCGTCGATGGGCTTCGGTATAAGCGCGCGCCACCGTCGTGAAATCCAGGTCGAGCGCTTCCGCCAGTTTGCGTTGCGGCGGCAGACGTTGTTCGGCGACAAGAAGGCCGGTGGCGATGTCTTCAGCGATGGCGTTGGCAATCGAGAGGTACGCGGGGCCGCTTCCTTTCTTCAACTTCGGGGTCCAGATATGAGCTGATTTCGACATGACATGTCCTTGGAGTGTAGGCATGGGAACAACGGATTGAATGCAACTCCCGTTCCATGCATTTATGCCTGCTTTGCACCAGTTAGCCCGGTTTGACGGGCGAACGCTGCACCAATAGAAAACACGCCGCAACTTCAAAGTGCATGGATTTTTTGCGGATTGAATGGATGCATTGTATGGATTGGTTATTTCTGCTCGAAAGCCTTTTCCAGACTGGTATAGCGCGAAACCAGAAAACATGCGGAAGACGCGTTTTCAAGGCTTGATTGATTGGATTTTTTTGCAGTCAATTTGATGTCATCAGTCAATTGCATGGCACGGTGAATGCATTCAATTTGGGTGTCGCGGCGCTTCGCCGGACAGACCTGATGTTCGTTACGAGGTCTTGTTCTCAACCATTGCACAACACCATTTAAAGGAGCTTCACCATGCCAGCAGTGACCAAAGCCGCACACGCCCCCGGCGATTTTCTCGTTGACTACGAAGAGAAGGTGTTCGAAGACGTCAAAGCCCAACCAGGCGAAAAAGCACTGGTCACTTTCCATACGGTCGCCTTCGAAGGTTCCATTGGTTTCGTCAATCTGTTGCAAGCCACGCGCTTGCAGCGCAAGGGTTTTGAGACGTCGATTCTACTGTACGGCCCAGGCGTTACGCTGGGTGTTCAGCGCGGCTTCCCGACGCTGGGCGACGAAGCATTTCCGGGTCACCAGAACTTCAACAAGCAGATCGTCAAGTTCATGGAAGAGGGCGGCAAGGTCTACGCCTGCCGCTTTGCATTGCAAGCGCTGTACGGTCACGGCGAGCCGTCGCTGATCCCCGGCATTCGTCCGATCAATCCGCTTGATGTGCTTGACCTGACGCTGCTGCATCGCCGCGACAACGCTTTCATTCTCGATACCTGGACGCTGTAGTCGGATAGGGGCGGACATGACATTCAAAAAGAAAACAGTACGGGCAGCTGCGGTGCAGATTGCCCCCGACCTGCAGAGCGCAACCGGCACGCTGGACAAGGTATGCCAGGCGATCGCCGACGCCGCAGCGGGAGGCGCCGACATGGTGGTGTTTCCGGAAACCTTTGTTCCCTACTACCCGTACTTCTCCTTCGTCAGACCGCCCTTTGCTTCCGGCCCGGAACATCTGCTGCTGTACGAACGCGCCGTGGTGGTGCCGGGGCCGGTTACCCATGCCGTCGCCGCGGAGGCGCGCAGCCATGGCGTGGTGGTGGTGCTGGGTGTCAATGAGCGCGATAACGGCACGCTGTACAACACGCAGTTGGTGTTCGACGCCAACGGCGAGCTGGTGCTCAAGCGCCGCAAGATTACGCCGACCTATCACGAACGCATGATCTGGGGACAGGGCGACGGCAGCGGCCTGAAGGTGGTCGACACAGCAGTCGGGAGGTTGGGGGCTCTGGCCTGCTGGGAGCACTACAACCCGCTGGCGCGCTATGCCCTGATGGCGCAGCACGAAGAGATTCACTGCGCACAGTTTCCCGGGTCGATGGTGGGGCAAATCTTTGCAGATCAAATGGAAGTCACCATCCGCCACCATGCGCTGGAGGCCGGCTGCTTTGTCGTCAACGCAACCGGCTGGCTGACAGATGAGCAGATCGCTTCGATCACGCCGGATGCGTCCGTGCAGAAGGCATTGCGCGGCGGCTGCTGCACGGCGATCGTCTCGCCGGAAGGCAAGCTGCTGGCCGAGCCGCTGCGCAGTGGTGAAGGCATTCTGTTCGCCGATCTCGACATGGAGCTGATCACCAAACGCAAACGCATGATGGATTCGGTCGGCCACTATGCCCGCCCTGAACTGCTGCATTTGGTGATCGACGATCGCGAAGCCAGACCGGCTTCCACCTTGTTTGCACCAACGCCTCAGGATGCTCCGGGGCCATCTCTTTTCAACACCACTTCCAATCTTGCGAGGGCCTATCATGCAGACAACTCCAGCACCGAATCCGCGTTTGAACACGGAACTGATCACGGAACTGCAATCCTTCGGACTGCGTCTTAGCGACCCCAACGCCGGCGCAGCCAGCCGTCGCGGCGGCGCAGGGCCTTCCGATCACAAAGCCGTCACGGTGGACGGCCACACGGTCATGATTCCGGTGCATACCGCCAGCTCGTGGTCGTCGCCGTATGTGGCCACTCCACCGGGCAGCGATGGCACCAGCCGGATCACACGCGATGGCGTCGAGATTGGTGTGATCTCGTTTCCGCGCCAACCGCGTTTCTACAAGATGCAGACCCTCGACGGCGTGGCTTACAACAAGATCGCCACGCTGCATGGTTCTGACGTGCTGGCGACCACCATTCTGCAAAGCTGCATCCGGTACGAGAGCCGCAAAAAGTCGTGCCAGTTCTGCGCTATCGGCCAGTCGCTTGCGGCCGGACGCACCATCTTGCGCAAGACGCCTGAACAGCTTGCGGAAGTGGCCCGTGCTGCAGTGTTGCTGGACAAGGTCAAGCACATGGTCATGACCACCGGCACGCCCAATGCGACGGACCGCGGGGCCCAGATTTTGTGCGAAAGCGCTTTTGCGGTGAAGTCAGCCGTCAATCTGCCGATTCAGGGACAGTGTGAGCCGCCGGACGATGACGCCTGGTTTCGCCGTATGCACGACGCCGGCATCGATACGCTGGGCATGCACCTGGAAGCGGTGACGCCGGAAGTGCGCTCGCGCATCATGCCGGGCAAGGCAACTGTCCCGGTAGAGCGCTATTTCTCCGCCTTCGAGGCTGCCGTGCGCGTCTTCGGACATGGCCAGGTCAGCACCTACATCCTGGCCGGCCTCGGCGATACCCAGGAAGCCATCCTCAGCACCAGCAGCAAGCTGATCGACATGGGCGTCTATCCGTTTGTGGTGCCGTTCGTACCGATCACCGGCACGCCGCTGGAAGACCATCCGGCGCCGGCTGCATCCTACATGCGCGATCTGCTCACGCCCTTGTCGGCGATGTTGGAAGCAGGTGGCTTGCGTTCGGGCGACATCAAGGCCGGTTGCGGCAAATGCGGTGCCTGCTCATCGTTGTCCACCTACGAGAAGAAGACATCATGAACGACATCGCCGACAAAATCTCGCTGGTCGTTCAAGACGCGCCGGCCAGGATCGCCATCGCACAACAGGTGCGTATCAAACTTGCGCTGACGCCGTGGGAACGCGAGGAGACCCGGCGTCTGCGGCGCGACGTGTTTTGCACGGAGCAGGGCATCTTTCGTGACGATGACGCCGATGCGATTGACGCCGTCGCCATGCCTATCGTGGCTTTGCTGGAAGACGGCGACGGCAGTCGCGAGGCGGTCGGCACGGTGCGCATCCATGAACCGTCGCCGGGGGTCTGGCATGGCTCGCGCCTGGCGGTGGCCCAGCATGCGCGACGCATCGGCTCGGTCGGCAGCGGCCTGATCCGGCTGGCGGTGAGTACGGCGCATGCGCACGGCTGCCAGACTTTCCTGGCGCAGGTACAAAGCCAGAACGTGCCGCTGTTCCGGCACCTGCATTGGCACAGCTTGTCGGAGCTGGACATCCATGGCCGTGCGCATCACCTGATGCAGGCCGATCTGGATTTCTATCCGCCCATCAGCGACGGTGACGTCGGTTTCGTGCTCGCTCGTCACAGCGCCAGAGGTGAATCATGAATAGCGAAAAAACAGCATCTGCGGCGGCCTCAGAATCACATGGCCTGCACCAGCTGGCGCAGACGCTGCGCAGCTCGCGAGGCATTGCGCATAAGAAAGACATTTGCGAAGTCATGCAAGCGGTCCATCCAGGTCTGCCGATCCAGGTCGACGGCCAGACCATCGCCATCGGCGACGATTGCGCAGCCATTCCTGATGGCGACGGCTACCTGTTGTTCGCCATCGAAGGTTTCATCAATGAATTCGTCGAGCAGCAACCGTGGTTTGCCGGTTACTGCGGCGTGATGGTCAACGTCAGCGACATCTACGCCATGGGCGGCCGGCCGGTGGCGGTGGTCGATGCCTTATGGAGCCGCGGCGGCGACGCTGCGCAGCCGGTGCTCGACGGTTTGGTCAAGGCGGCCGAAGTCTATGGCGTGCCGCTGGTCGGAGGTCACAGCAATCGTCGCAATGACAGGGAGCAACTATCCGTCGCCATCGTCGGCCGCGCACGCCGCCTGCTCACCAGCTTTGACGCGAAGCCGGGCGATCACCTGGTGGCGGCAATCGATCTGCGCGGCCGTTTCGAAGAACCCTATGCCTATTGGAACGCCAGCACCGGCGCCGCAGCGGAACGCCTGCGCGGCGATCTGGAAATCCTGCCGTCGCTGGCCGAAGACGGTCTCTCGGCGGCAGGAAAAGACATCAGCATGGCCGGCATCATTGGCACCGCCCTGATGCTGCTGGAATGCTCGGGCGTGGGCGCAACGATTGATCTTGATGCGATTCCGCAGCCGCCGGACGTCGACTTCGCCCGCTGGCTGAGCGCCTTTCCCAGCTACGGTTTTCTGTTGAGCGTCAGTGACGATGCCTTGGCCGAAGTGTTGCGCCGTTTTGCCGAGCGCGACATCGCCTGCGCCTCCATTGGCCGTATCGACGGCACGCGCGAGGTGCATCTGCAGAGCCATGGACAGACTGTCCCGTTCTGGGATCTGAATCAGGAAGCGCTGATCGGCTGCGGTCCGGCGACCGAAGGAGCATGACATGCGCGACGCTATTTCTTCCTTCGATGCGACTTTGCCATTGTTGAACATCGCCATGCTCACGCATTCTGTCAATCCACGCGGTGGCGTGGTGCATGCGCTGCAACTGAGTGAGAGTCTGCAGGATGCGGGCCACGCCGTCACCCTCTTTGCTCCCGATCCTCAGCAAAAGGGCTTGTTCCGCGCGCCGCGTTGCGAGTTTGTCTCCGTGCCGGGCGCCGTCGTGCGAACAGGCACGGCATCCGTCGATACGGTCGCCATGGTGCACGGACGCATCGAAGACTATATCGACTATTTTTCTCAGCCCGGCGTACCACAATACGATCTTTATCATGCACAGGATTCCATCAGCGCCAACGCGCTTGCAACCTTGACCGAGCGGGGCATCATCAACGGTTTCGTGCGCACGGTGCATCATCTCGATCAGTTCGACGATCCGCAACTGCATGCATGGCAGGAGCGGGGATTCCGTCAGGCCGCCCAGTTGCTGTGCGTTAGCAAACTGTGGAAAGACAAATTGCGCAACGAGCACGGCATCACCGCTGAAGTGGTCGGCAATGGCGTCGATCTGCAGCGCTATCAACCGCAGGCTGCAGCGCGCGATGCAACGCTGGCGCAGGAGCTTGGGCTGACCGGCTCGCCGGTTTTTCTGGCGGTAGGCGGCGTGGAACCGCGCAAAAATACATGCGGCATCCTGCAGGCTTTCTTGCGCTTTCGTCGCACGCATCCGCGGGCGCAACTGGTGATTGCGGGCGGCACCAGCCTGCTTGATCATCGCGACTATCAGCAGGCGTTCAACGCATTGCTGCGCGATCACCAGATCAGTCCCGGCCTCGGCGAAGCCGTGGTGATCCTCGGGCAGGTCGCCGACGCGGACATGCCGTCGCTGTTTCGTTGCGCCGACGCGCTGCTGTTTCCTTCTCTCAAGGAAGGTTTCGGACTGGTGGTGCTGGAAGCCATGGCTTGCGGCGTGCCGGTGGTGGTCTCGCGCATCGCCCCCTTTACTGAATACCTCAAGGGCGGCAGCTGCGCCTGGGTCGAGCCGGAAGACCCGGCCTCGATTGCCGCCGGCATGGCTTACGCCTGCGATCCGGCTATCAACCCAAAATTGCGCGACGCCGGTGCCGACATCAGTCAACAATTCTCGTGGATGCAATCCGCACAACGCCATCTTTCCATCTACCGCGCCTGTCTGGCGCAATCAAAGGAGATTTCCTATGCCTGAAATGCACTTCAGCGTCCGCTGGCCCGACAACAGCGTGACGGACTGTTATTCACCGTCGCTGGTCGTCAAGGAATTTCTTGAAGTGGGACAAAGTTATCCGCTAACGGACTTCGTTCAACGCAGCGCCACCGCGCTCAACATCGGAAGCGAACGCGTCCGACAGAAATTCGGCTATGCCTGTTCTTCCGCGATGGATCAGTTGCAGCGCATCCAGGAAACCGCCAAGCGCTTCGAAGAGATCGCCGATGCGACTGTGACCGTCGAGCAATTCCGCTCCTGACGTTTGACTTCGGACCGACTGCTTATCAATTTACAGAAAGAAAAGGAAACGCCATGAACCTCGCAGCGAACAACGCCGCCGGTAATCACTATTCCGTACTCGTCATCGGCGGCGGCCAGGCCGGACTGTCGATTAGCTACTACCTCAAACAAGAAGGCATTGATCATCTGGTACTGGAAAAGAACCGCATCGGCCACGCCTGGCGCAGCGAGCGCTGGGATACCTTTTGCCTTGTGACGCCGAACTGGCAATGCACGCTGCCGGGGTTTCCTTACAACGGCGACGATCCTTACGGCTTCATGAAGAAAGATGAAATCGTCAGCTACATCGATCAGTTCGCAGCCAGTTTCGAGCCGCCGGTCGAGGAAGGCGTGGCGGTAACCGGCCTGCATCGCAACAGCGACGGCGTCTATGTCGTGCAAACCAGCAAAGGCGTCTATACCGCGGAGCAAGTGGTGGTTGCCGTCGGCGGCTATCACCTGCCTATCGTGCCGCGTGTAGCGGAGAAGCTGGCGCCGCATATCTTGCAGATTCATTCCAGCGAATACCTCAATCCCGAATCCCTGCCCGACGGTGAAGTGCTGGTGGTCGGCACCGGACAGTCAGGCTGTCAGATTGCGGAAGACCTGCATCTGGCGGGCCGCCGTGTACACCTGTGCGTTGGCGATGCACCGCGTGTGGCACGCACGTATCGCGGCAAGGACGTCGTTGAATGGCTCGACAAGATGAGGTACTACGACCTGCCGGTCGATAAGCATCCACTCGGCACCGGTGTGCGTGAAAAGACCAATCACTACGTCACCGGACGCGATGGTGGACGCGACATCGACCTGCGCAAATTTGCGCTGGAGGGCATGCAGCTGTACGGCCGCTTCGAAGGACTGGACGACGGCGTGGCATCGTTTGGCGCGGGGCTGGCCGGCTATCTGGACGGTGCCGATGCAGTCTCCGAGAGCATCAAGGACAGTATCGACAAGTTCATCGCCGCTAACAATATCGACGCTCCGGGCGAAGCACGCTATGTGCCGGTGTGGCAGCCACCGGCCGATATTCCGGAGCACCTCGATCTGCAAAAGAACAATGTTGTCGCAGTGGTTTGGTGCGTCGGTTTCCGTACGGATTTCAGCTGGATCAATGAAGCGATTTTCGACGGTCGCGGCTATCCGGGCCATGATCGGGGTGTTACCGCAGCTCCCGGCTTGTACTTCCTTGGTCTGCCATGGCAATACACCTGGGGATCGGGCCGTTTCTCCGGCATCGCTCGCGATGCGGAATACCTGTCCGGACATATCGTATCGCATCGTGCCGCCAGGGCGGCTACGTCAATGTCGCAAGCAGCCTGATTGATCGCGGAGAACCGGCATGTCTGCCTATCGTCAATTGCTGAAACCGCGTGAGCAGCCAACCAGAATAGCCGCTTCTTCGCTCTCAGCCAGTTGATCCAGCACCGCAAATAAATCCTCGGTCTGGCTATAGGGCTTGTCAACCATGCTGGTCTCACCGAACCCGCGCCGGTCAAAAGCGAAGACACGATAGCTGTCGGAGAGCGTGTCAAACTGATGACGCCACATTCGACGATCTGCGACGTTAGCATGCAGGAAAACGATCGGTCGACCATTGCCGGTCCATTCAACCGCGATCTGTGCAGTACCACGGGCGACGATTTCTGTTCCGGGCTGCATCAATCTGCTCTTCTTAGAAAGTACTGTCGGTGCTCGCGCACGCAATCAATGTATTGAGAAAGACGCGGGCTGCTTGTGGCAAGGTGCGTCCCGACAGGGACTGGATTTCCATTTGAAGCGTATTCATGTCGCGGTCTCGGATCGGCAGTGCGACGAGTTGGCCATTCTGGACCATTTTGCTGATCGATAGTCCCACCGCAAAGGTCACTCCATCGCCTGCGCGGACGAATCCCAGCAAGGCGTTGATAGAGTCACTGCTCAGTGCGGCTTCCAGCAGCAAGTTCTGGCGACTGCAGCAGGCGTCAATCAGGCGCCGCATGGTGATGTTCTTTTTGGGAAGCGCGAGCGGATAACCAGCCAGTTCTGATAGCACCACTTGCTTGCGTCCAGCTAAAGGATGATGTGGATGCATCACTGCCAGAATAGGCGCGCGTTGAGCATATTCCACTCGGATATCCCGGTCGGGCGCCATAGTAAAAGTCAGGCCGATATCGACCGAGCCCTCGCGGATTGCCTGCGCCACGTCGCCAGCGGCCCCGACGGATAGCTCGAAACGGATGCCGCTATGCTGTTTGCGGAAGTGCTCAATCGCTGTCGGCAGGAAGTCCAAGGCGAATCCTTCCGTACTGGCCAGTTTCACTTCGCCGCGGCGCAAGCCCTTCAGGGCTAGCAACTCATTGCCAATACGCTCTGTTTCCAGTTGCGCCCGCAACGCGTGGGCGGCTAGCAATTCCCCGGCAGCGTTCGGCTTCATGCCGCGCGATATCCGTTCGAACAACGGTGTATCCAGCTCATCTTCGAGCCGGGAAATTTGACGACTGATGGCAGAAGAAGCCACATTCAGCGTTAACGCCGCTTCAGTGATGGAACCGCGTCGAACTACTTCAAGGAAGTAACGCACAGCCGTTTCTTGCAGGACACGAGTATTTGTCATGAAGCACATTTTAGGAGCGGTTTGCCGAATCGGCAATCAGTTATTCGAAACTTTATTCTTGTGGCAAACCAACACTGGCCGTAGGATCGATTACACAAGGCATGGCAATACTCTTGCGATCTTCTATGCAACGAAGTTATAGACGCCATAAAGTCAATTCCACCCGGAAGGAAGCTGAGCATGAAGGTAGCAACAGGAACAGGAGCATACAAATATGTAGTGCTGTCGCTGCTTTACCTGGGCTGGTGCGTGTCATATATCGACCGAGCCGCAATCACATTTGCGGCGACTTATATTGCCAGCGAATTTCAGCTCAAGCCTTCCGATCTGGGAATTTTGCTGAGCAGTTTCTTTCTTGGCTATTCTCTCTTGCAATTGCCCGGCGGCTGGCTTGCGGACCGTTTCGGATCGCGGCCGGTGATCGTCATCTCGATTCTGATGTGGTCGGTATTTACCGCCTTCACCGGCCTGGCATGGTCGATCTCCAGCTTGGTCGTCATCCGCTTCGTTTTCGGTCTTGGCGAAGGCGCGTTTCCGGCTGCCAGCGTTAAGGGCGTGGCAGAAACCTTCAATAAGGAAGAGCGTCCCAAGATGTCATCGCTGCTGATGTCATCCAACTACGTAGGCAGCATGCTGGCGCCGCTGATCATCGCGCCGATGATCATCCAATTCGGCTGGCGCAATGTGTTTCATTACATCGGCATCGCCGGCCTGGTGTTTGCGCTGCTGTATTGGTTTTTGGTGAAACCGATCAGAACAGTTAAGGGCAGTGCTATTGAAGAAATGGAAAAGAAGGCGATCAATAAAGAGACTTTTCGCACCTTATTGAAAATGCCTCTGATGTGGCAGATCGTGGCGGTCTGGTTCGGCCTGAGCATCGTCAACAAGGGATTGGACTCCTGGATGCCGACGTACCTGATGACACAGCGCGGCCTGAACCTGAAGTCGGTTGGCTTGCTACTGCCCTTGCCCTATGTGCTTGCCGGCATTGCCACGGCCATTGGCGGTTGGGTGATGATACGGTTTTTCGATGGACGCGAACGCTATCTGTTGATCGGTAGCTCAATACTGACGGCGATCTTCGTCTATTGCATGTATACCTCTAACAGTATCGCCGCGCTGATCACCTATCAGTGCATGGCGTACTTCTTTAAGTCCTTCGTGCTGGCAACTTGCATTGCGCTGCCGACCAAGATGTTGCCTGCGAACCTCATCGGCACCAGCATCGGAATGGTCAATCTGGGTGGCCAGTCAGCGGGCTTTATTTCTCCGTTAGTGATCGGTTTCCTGGTCAGTGCCTTCAGTAACTATGACTACGCGTTCAGCTTTCTGATTGCCGCAGCATGTTTCTCGGTACTTGTCAGTCTCTTCATCCGCACGATGAAATCCTCTGCCTACGCACAGCACGCGTGAGCCTGTCAGTCATCTCAAGGACCTTTATGCCGGATCCAAACATCGTAGAAGAAAGTGCAGTCCGCCTGCGTGCACTGATTGGTGCGAAGCAGCTTTCGCCCGTCGAATTATTGGACGCCTGCATCGCCCGTATCGAAGATCTCAATCCTCGTATCAACGCCGTCACGGCAACCTGCTTCGAGCGCGCCCGGCGTGAAGCTCGCCATGCAGAGCAGGCCGTCATGGAAGGCAGGCCATTGGGGCTGCTGCACGGCTTGCCGATCGGCATCAAGGATCTGGAAGAAACCGAAGGCTTGCTGACCACCTACGGCTCGGCCATATACCGCAACAATGTACCTACGCGCGACAACGTGTTGGTGGCCCGATTGCGCCGTGCGGGCGCCATCGTCACCGGCAAGACTAACGTGCCCGAAATGGGCGCAGGCGCCAACAGTCGAAATACAGTCTGGGGAGCGACCGGCAATCCATTTAATCCGCTTCTCAATGCCGGTGGTTCTTCGGGGGGCTCGGCAGCGGCGCTGGCTAGCGACCTGCTGCCACTTTGCAGCGGTTCCGATACCGGCGGGTCGTTGCGTATTCCGGCGGCCAAATGCGGTGTGGTAGGTTTTCGGCCCTCGCCAGGGCTGGTGCCGAGTGAGCGAAAACTGCTGGGCTGGACGCCGATCTCGGTCGTCGGCCCAATGGGACGCGACGTGGCAGACACCGTCTTGCAACTGCGTGCAAGCGCCGGCATGGATATTACAGACCCCCTGAGTTACCCGCTGGGAGAGGATCCCTTTGCGACCTTGCCGAATGTTGATCTGTCACAACTACGCATCGGCTACACCGACGACTTCGGCATCTGCGAAGTTGACAACGACATCCGCCAAGTCTTTCGCAACAAAATCGCCGCCATCAGCCCTCACGTGAAAGTATGTGAAGAGATTAGCGTGGAGATGGGCGAAGCCCATCGCTGCTTCGACGTGATTCGCGCAGAGAGTTTTTTTGCGGGGTTTGAAGCCGCCTATCGCCGTGATCCGTCGTCACTAGGACCCAACACGCGCGCCAACTATGAATTGGGAGCTGCCATGACGCTGGCCGACAGCGCGTGGGCACAAGGCGAACAAACGCGCATTTTCCGGCGCTTTCAAACGCTGTTCACCAAGTTTGACCTGATCTTGTCGCCGACCACGCCCGTGTCGCCTTTTCCCTGGAGCGAACTGTATCTGAAACAGATCAATGGCATAGCGCTGGAAAATTATTATCGCTGGCTGGCGTTGACCTACGTCGTGACGCTGGCGACCAATCCCTCGATCTCTCTGCCGTGCGGCCTGGATCACATGCGGATGCCATTCGGACTGCAGGTGACGGGAGCCTTTCGGGCTGATCGTCATCTACTTGGATGTGCAGCTGCACTGGAGTCTTTATTCAATAGCACCGAAGAACTACGTCGGCCGCGACCGAACTTGCAGCAGCTCCGACGTAGCAAAGTTGATTTGAAATCCATCGTGACCCATCCGCCACAGGATGTGCACGGGCAACCGGACATGGCTGTCGCCCCCGCTGTCTGAAGACGAAGCAAGGTTGCGCCAAGAGGATATTGCTATGTTAAATCACCATTCATCGTCTTCTGCTGCCGAGACATCAGTAGATTTTCTGATCGTCGGTGCCGGCATTGCCGGTGCCTCGATTGCGTACTGGCTGGCGCCGCACGGCAGTGTGATCCTGCTGGAACGGGAATCTCAGCCCGGGTATCACAGCACCGGGCGTTCCGCTGCGGCCTATATGGAAAGTTACGGTCCACCGCAAGTACGGGCGTTGACTTGCGCCAGTCGTGCATTTTTCGACCACCCTCCAGTGGGATTTTCTGAACATCCGCTGCTGACGCCACGCGGTGCAATGTTTATCGCGCGGCCGGATCAACTGGCACAACTCGATGCCCATGAAGCGCTGGTGCGTTCCGTATCAGACAAGGTGCAGCGGCTGAGCGCCGATGAGGCATGCCTGCTCGTTCCGGTCTTACGTCGCGAAGAGATCGGCGGCGCCGTATATGAAGCAGATGCATCGGACATCGACGTTCATAGTTTGCACCAAGGCTTCCTGCGCGGCGCGCGGAACTCTGGCGCACGTATCGTGTGCGACGCCGATGTGCAGGGGCTTGCATACGGAGAAGGCCGTTGGCAGATGTCAACATCGCAAGGAAAGTTCTATGCGCCAGTGGTGGTCAACGCTGCCGGTGCATGGGCCGACGTCATCGGGAAAATGGCCGGCGCCATGCCGATCGGGTTAGTACCCAAACGCCGCTCGGCATTTACCTTCGCTGTAGACGCTGCATACCGTAGCGATGCGTGGCCAATGTTCATGAGCGTCGACGAATCGTTCTATATCAAGCCTGACGCCGGTTTGTTACTGGGCTCTCCAGCCAATGCCGATCCGGTCGAGCCGCACGATGTACAGGCGGAAGAGCTGGATATAGCCATCGCCATCGACCACATTCAGACCGCCACCACGCTGTCTATCCGCAGGCCCTCGCACGTCTGGGCAGGCTTGCGTTCTTTCGTCGAGGATGGCAGTTTTGTCGGTGGGTTCGATGACCGGCTGCCAGGTTTTTTCTGGGCGGCAGGGCAAGGCGGGTACGGTATCCAGTCCGCTCCCGCCGCCGGCGAAGCTTATGCGGCATTGGCTCGGGGCTTGCCTGTGCCAGCGCATATTGCAACATTCGGCGTCAAGGCAGACGCATTGAGTTGCACTCGTCTTCGCTGAATTAAAAAAGTCCGCAGGTGCTTTGCCGTTACGGCAAATATCCCTTCGCAATATTGATATGGTGAGCATGCGCTGACACTTCTAAAATCCACCGTGAAGATAGGATGCACTCTATCGCAATGGTTTGTGTCAGACGGATGATCACCGTATTTTCCGTGGTATGCGGGGGAAGCATGCCGAATATTTCATAGAACAATAGATCGCTGCATGCAACGGTCTTGATGACGGTATACCTCATGTTGAAAAATATAAAAATTGGTCCGCGCTTAGGGGGCGGTTTTGCAGTCGTGTTGGTCTTTTCGATTCTGGTGGCGGGCATCGGCGTTTTGCGACTGAAAGCCGTGACGGAAGAGACGCGTTCCATGATGGACGAGCCGTTGCGTTCGGAACGGCTGGTTTCCGAATGGAACACGCTGTTGCTCAACGCCATTCAACGTACGACGTCAGTGGTAAAAAGCAAGGATCCGGAGTTGGATGCTTTTTTATCAAAGGAAGCAGCCCAGTCCAGTAAGGCCTCAGCTGAAACCTTGGCACAAGTAGAGAAACTACTTTCGACGGAAGAAGAACGCCAGCTTTTCAAGAACATCAATGACTACCGCAAGAAGTTCCTGATCGTCAGGGACAGTATTTACAAGCTGAAGAAGGAAGGCAAGACCGATGAGATATCAGGTATTTTCGAGTCTGAATATCTTCCGGTCGCAAAAGGGACTCAAGATGCAATGCGCAAGCTGCTCGACTTCGAGCGCGGCAGGATAGACACAATCGCACAACATGTTGAAAATACGGCTGAAAACAGTCAGAAACTGATCCTCATTCTGGAAGGCGTCATTCTCCTTGCCGGCATCTTCTTCGCCATCATGCTGACCAAGAGTATTACTCGCCCGATCGATATGGCATTGAAAATTTCCAAGCAAGTTTCTTCCGGCGACCTGACTTCGGAGGCGAAGGTCACTCGCAAGGACGAAGTCGGTGAACTTGTCATGTCGTTGCAGAGGATGAGCGAACAACTGCACGTGATTGTTTCAAACGTGCGCAACGGCGCTGACAGTATCGCCATCGCCTCGGGCGAGATTGCTTCGGGAAACCTCGATCTTTCTTCACGCACGGAAGAACAGGCCGGTGCGCTTGAAGAAACAGCCGCATCCATCGAACAACTGACGGCAAGCGTCGGCAAGAACGCCGAAAATTCCAGCAAGGCGCAGCAACTTGTCGCGTCTGCCGCCGATGTTGTTAACGAAGGCGGCGATGTCATGTCCCAGTTGATTCAAACGATGAATACAATCAACGACTCTTCTCGCAAGATTGTCGACATTATCAGCGTCATCGACAGCATTGCGTTCCAGACCAATATCCTCGCACTCAATGCAGCGGTAGAAGCTGCCCGGGCGGGGGAGCAGGGCAGAGGATTTGCTGTCGTGGCATCCGAAGTTCGCGGCTTGGCTCAGCGTTCCGCCTCTGCTGCAAAGGAAATCAAGATACTCATCAATGAGTCGGTAGACAAAGTTGCCTCCGGCAGCAGGCTGGTGGAACAGGCCGGGGCGACCATGAACAAAGTGGTGGGAAGTGTGCAGAGCGCCAACACCCTTGTCAGAGAGATCAACTCAGCCAGTCAGGAACAAGCTGCCGGCATCAAGGAAGTCAATCAGGCGATTGCGCAGATGGATGGCGTGACCCAACAGAATGCCGCGCTGGTCGAAGAAGCCGCCGCCGCTGCACATTCGCTGGAAGACCAGGCCAGGAATCTTAAGCAACTTGTCACCGTTTTCAAATTGAAGTGAGTATGGAGTTAAGCGACTGCAAGCGTAAATGAAGGCTGATATCAGCTCGAATCGTTGTGTCGGGCAGTATCAAGCCTCATGACTGAAGATACTGTGTTCCTTTGCTCGCAGAATTGATAATCATCCGGCCGTCCTCCTCCCGGTAAGCGCCGAGCGATAAAGTAACGGTGCGAACCCGACTTTATCAAGGAGAACGGCAATGCTATCTTGCGGGATATCCATCACAGCTTTTGACGAGAGCCAATGATCGGGAAGTGATGTGCTTTGGACAAGGCAGCCATATCTACGGTCGCCGGGTCAGGTTGGATTGATTGCGATATGCGTTCGAGAAGGGAGCCCTGATCCATAGCCCGTCAGGGCTGATACAGGTGGCCAAATAGGCAGAACAAGAACCTGAAGCAACTTCTCGCAGCAACGAATCGTCATTTGGAAAACACCCGCTTTACGCAAGGCCTCGCGTTGTCCAAGCCATGATCTTGGAAAAAGCTTAGGTCTGAATAAACTTCTCAAGCGGATAGTGATGCTTGATGAACGGCGACTTGATGACGATGTAGCTGAAATACTTTTCGATACGCAAGTTCTGCTCGAGCAGTGATTCAATTACGCTCTGGTAATGCACCACGCTGCGCGTCATGAACTTGAGCAGGTAGTCGTAGCCGCCGCTGACCAGATGGCATTCGATGATCTCGTCGACGTTGCGAAGGTAGGCCTCGAACTTGGCGAAGTCTTCGCGTCGGTGATCCGACAGGGTTACCTCGGTAAAGACGATCTGCACATCGGCTAGCTTTTCCAGCTTGATATAGGCGCCATAGCCGCTGATGTAGCCTGCCTTTTCCAGGCGCTTTACGCGGATCAGACAAGGGCTGGGCGACAGGCCTACGGCATCGGCCAAAATTACGTTGGTAATGCGGCTATTTTGTTGCAGGTGACACAAGATCCGCAGGTCGATCCGGTCCAGTTTTAACGCGCCGTTAGTCATCATGTTGTCTCGAGTTATTCAACTCATCCGGCCTGCCAGGCTCATCCCGAAGCTGGCAGGCCTGATGTTGCAGAGCATTTTATACTCTCCGGCCATTGTTGCCACGTCCGGCCGGTCCGCTTTACATGCGCAAACAGCCTTACTTGATGGCCTGGCGTACTTCGGGTTGTTCCAGCACTTCATCGAGCAGGGCCTTCAGGCGCGCGAACATCAGTTCGAAGTCGGCCTGAGTAAAGCACAGGGCCGGCGCGAAGCCGAGGATGTTGTCGCCAAAGGCGCGGAACACCAGACCGTGTTTGTAAGCCGCCTGGAAGATCCTGTCGTGCAGTTTCAGCCCGGGGGCGAAACGCGCCTTGCTGTCCTTGTCGGCCACCAATTCAAGCGCGCCCAGAAGGCCGCGGCTGCGGGCGTCACCCACCAGCGGATGGGAAAGCAGGGCGCGCAGCCCACCGGCGAAATGCGGTTCCATCCTTCGGCCGTTTTCCAGCAAGCCACCTTCTTCATACAGGCGCAGCACCTCTAGCGCGACGGCGGCGCTGACCGGGTGGGCGGAATACGTCTGACCATGGCCGACCACGGTGGTCAGCGGCGCCCCATCGGCGATGCCCCGATAGATGCGATCCGACATCATCACGGCGCCCATGGGCGCATAGCCGGCCGTCAGCCCCTTGGCCATGGTCATCAGATCCGGCTGCACGTCTTCATCCAGACAGGCGAACATGGGGCCGGTGCGGCCGAAACCGGTGATGACTTCGTCGACCACGAACAGAATGTCGAGCTCGTTGCAGGCCAGCTGCATGGCCTTCAACCAGCCCTTGGGCGGCACGATCACGCCGCCCGAGCCTTGGACCGGTTCGCAGAAGAAGGCCGCCACCTTGTCCGCACCCAGCTCGGCCACTTTGTTGCGCAGCGCCTGCACGGAGGCGGCGATGATGGAGGCATCGTCCGGCAGTTCGCTGCGATAGGGATAGGGCGAGGCAATGTAATGCTGGGTCGGCAGCGGCAGGTCGAAGTTGAAATGGAAGTTGGGCAGCGCCGTCAGGCCGGCGCCTACCGACGAGGAACCGTGGTAGCCGCGTTGAAGGGAGATGAAATGTTTCTTGGCCGGCTTGCCGATGGAGTTGTAGTAGTGCGTGATGTAGCGGATGGCGGCATCGACCGCATCCGAGCCGCCCAGGGTGAAATAGACATGCTTGAGCGAGGCCGGGCTGATGTCCACCAGCTTCTTGGCCAGCAGGATGGCCGGTTCGGAGGCGAAGTGGAAATAGCCGGTGGCATAGGGCAGGCGCTGCATCTGCTCGGTCGCGGCGCGGATCACGCTTTCCTGGCCGTAGCCGATGTTGACGCACCACAGGCCTGAGAAGGCGTCCAGCAACTCCTTGTCCTGATGGTCGGTCAGGTAGGCGCCGCGACCGGACTTGAGAATGATGGGGCCGAGCTCTTCGTGTTCGCGGAAGCTGGCGACGGGATGGATCAGGTGGCTGCGGTCAAGGGCAGCCAGGGTTGATGTTTGCATAGAGGCGGACTCGCTGACGATGGCGTTGAACAAGGTCGTCCGTACGGGGCGGGACAACCGGCATGGGTTCAATGCTATGCCTTGTTGATCGCGGCATCTGCGCAAGATGCGGGTTCCAAAAAGCATCTTGATGTGATTTGCGGGCGGCTATAGCATTTTCTGCGGCGCCCGCAGCGGGGGCTCGTATACACCTCTCAGCCCAGCGCCTGGTTGACGATAGAAAACAGCTGCATGCCAGGATGCTTTTGTGGCGGAGGTCCCTTGCGCATGCGGGTGACACGGTCTACGCAGGTCATTCCCAGCTTGTCGAACCAGTCCGGCAATCCGGAGGAGGCGAAGACATCGATACGGATGAAGGAATCCGAATAGGTATTGATCCAATGTGCGATCAATCCCTTGGCGCGCTCGGCGTCGGGCGCAACCACCGGACCGATCACGCGGCCATGGCCGAAGCGTCTCACCAGCGCAAAGCCCAGCATCTCGCCATCGCGATCCAGCGCTACCGCATCGGACATCTCCAGCAGCGCTACCAGCATCTTGCTGCGATCCATGCCTGTAGCTTGCGCATCCAGCGCCAGCAGGGTCGGCACATCGCTTTTGCCCATCGGTCGCACGCGCTCGCCGGGCGGCAACGATACCAGCACCGGTTGCGCCGAGGCCCCCTGGAACTGATGCAGAACATCTTCCTGCACAAAGCCCAATTGCTTGTACAAGGGCATGCCCGCCGCAGTGGCATTGACCATCAGGCTGCGGCCGTTGACTTGCTCGGCGACATGTTGCATGAGCCGTCGTCCCAGGCCGCGCCGCTGCAATTCGGCCTGCACCAGCAGCATGCCGATCACCGCGTGGGCCTGGCCGAAGCAGGTGCAGACGACAGAACCGACCGCCCGCAGCGGGGCATCCGGCTCCTGATTTTCCAACAGATAACCCTGGCCCATCTGCAACAGGAAGTTCCAGTCTTCCAGCCGGTGCGGCCACTTGAACTGCAGCGAGAGCCGGTGGCAGGCTCCCAGGTCATCCTGTTCCATGGGCCTGAGCATCAGCGCCGGCATCGGCGTTGGTGCGGATGATGATGAGGGCGACGGCGCTGGCATGATGGCTCCTGTTCGGTTCTTTCCGTGTGATGTCGGACTGCGTCAGAGCTGGCCCTGGCAGACGTACTTGGTGTGCAGATAATCGTCCAGGCCATGCACCGAACCTTCGCGGCCATAGCCCGATTCCTTGACGCCGCCGAAGGGAGCGGCCTCCGCCGCCAGTGCGCCTTCGTTGACGCCGACGATGCCGCTTTCCAGCGCATCGGTGACGCGGTGGACGCGGCGCATATCGGTTGAATAAAAGTACGCGGCCAGTCCGAACGGTGTGGCATTTGCCGCCGCGATCACTTCTTCTTCGGTGGTGAAGCGAGTCACCGGTGCTACCGGTCCGAAGGTTTCCTCGCCGCTGCACAGCATGTCCGGGCCGACATTGGACAGCACGGTGGGCGCATAGTAATTGTCGCTGGCATAGCCCTCGCCCTGCAGACGCTTGCCGCCGGTGATGAGCTTCGCACCGCGCTCGACTGCATCGCGCACATGCCGTTCAATCTTGGCAATGGCGCGCGCATTGATCATCGGACCAATCTGCGAGGATGCATCGGTGGCCGGGCCGACTTTCAGGGCCGCCACGCGCGCCCCCAGCTTGGCGACGAAGGCGTCATGCACGCCGGCTTGCGCATAGATGCGATTGGGACTGACGCAGGTCTGGCCGCCATTGCGGAACTTGGCCGCCATCACGCCCTCGATGGCGGCGTCCAGATCGGCGTCGTCGAAGACGATGAAGGGCGCATTACCGCCGAGTTCCAGCGACAGCTTCTTGAGCGTGTCGGCGGAGTGGCGCGCCAGATGCTTGCCCACGGCGGTCGAGCCGGTGAAGCTGATCTTGCGCACGCGGCTGTCCGACAGCCAGACATCGACCACCTCCGGCGTGCGTTCACGCGAGGCGGTGACGATGTTGATGACGCCCGCGGGCACACCCGCCTCCTGCGCCAGGCGCACCAGCGCCAGCGAGGTCAACGGGGTGTCTTCGGCCGGCTTGCACACTACGGTGCAGCCGGCGGCCAGCGCCGGCGCGATCTTGCGTGCGATCATCGCCGCCGGGAAATTCCACGGGGTGATAGCGGCCACCACACCGACCGGTTCCTTCAGCGCCATCATCCGGCGACCGGTGACCGGGGCCGGGATGATGTCGCCGTTGGCGCGCGTGGCTTCCTCGGCAAACCATTCGACATAGCTGGCGGCATAGGCGACTTCGCCCTTGCCCTCGGCCAGCGGCTTGCCTTGTTCGCGCGAGATCAGCCGCCCCAGGTCATCCTGGTGCGCGATGAGCAGGTCGTTCCAGCGCTTGAGAATGCCGGCGCGCTGCTTGGCCGGCGTGGCGCGCCAGGACGGGAAGGCGGCAGCAGCCGCATCAACGGCGGCACGCGCGTCGGCAGCGTTGCCGTCGGGTACCGTGGCAAACACCTGGTCAGTGGCAGGATCGCTGACTTCCAGGCGGCGGCGATCGCTGGCTTCAGTCCATGCGGCGCCGATCAGTTGCGCGCCGGGCATCAGATGGGGATGTTGCAGTTCCAGGATGGTCATGGCAAAGGTAAATGTCAAAGTGAGAGGTGGTTTGCGCCTTTGGCGACATGGCGGGCAATAGCTTCACCCAGTTCGGTGGTCGACGCGTCGCCGCCGAGATCCGGCGTGAGCGGGCCGCTCCTGAGAACGTCTTCGATCGCAGCGACAATGGCGTCATGGGCGGCGCGGCCGGCGCCCTGGCCTGCCGTAAGGAAGTCCAGCATGAGAGCACCGGACCAGATCATGGCGATGGGATTGGCGATGTTCTTGCCATAGATGTCAGGCGCCGATCCGTGCACCGGCTCGAACAGGGACGGGAAGCGGCGATCCGGGTTGAGGTTGGCCGAGGGCGCCAAACCGATGGTGCCGGTGGTGGCCGGCCCCAGGTCGGACAGGATGTCGCCGAACAGATTGGAGGCGACCACCACATCGAAACGCGTCGGCTGCAGCACGAAGCGCGCCGACAGGATGTCGATATGCTGCTTGTCCATCGTCACTTCAGGATAGCCGGCGGACACGGCATCGGCGCGGCCATCCCACCACGGCATACTGATGGCGATGCCGTTGGACTTGGTGGCCACCGTCAGGTGTTTGCGCGGGCGGCTGTTGGCCAGCTCGAATGCATATTTCAATACCCGGTCGGTGCCGAAGCGGGAGAACACCGATTCCTGGATCACGATTTCGCGCTCTGTGCCGGCGTACATGGTGCCGCCCAGCGAGGTGTATTCGCCTTCGGTATTTTCGCGCACCACGTAGTAGTCGATGTCGCCCGGCTTGCGATTAGCCAGCGGGCAAGGCACGCCTTCGAACAGGCGCACCGGGCGCAGGTTGATGTACTGGTCGAATTCGCGGCGGAACTTCAACAGCGAGCCCCAGAGCGAGACATGGTCAGGCACCGTGGCTGGCCAGCCTACCGCACCGAAGTAAATGGCGTCGCAGCCGGCGAGCTGATCCTTCCAGTCATCCGGCATCATCTGGCCATGGGTGGCGTAATAGTCGCAGCTGGCCCAGTCGACTACCTTCAATTCCAGCTGGATATCGAAGCGCTTCGCGGCGGCCTGTACGACTCTCAGGCCCTCCGGCATGACTTCCTTACCGATGCCGTCGCCGGCGATTAATGCGATGGAAAAACTGTTTTTCATGGCAGCGTCTCGAATTCAATTAACTGAAAAAATATACTCAGGCCAGCTTGTCTTTGAGCTGGTAGTACATGCCGATCAGGGGCAGGAACCATGGCGGCCCGAGGTGACCGGGGATGGCCGGCCAGTCGCGTTCGCGCCAGGGATTGGCGCTGGTGTCACCGGCCATCACCGCGGCCATGCATTGGCCCATGTGCACCGACATCTGGGTGCCGTGTCCGCTATAACCCATCGAGTAATACAGACCGTCGCGTTCGCCGGCTTGCGGCAGGCGGTCGCGTGTCATGTCGACCAGACCACCCCAGCAGTAGTCCAGGCGCACCTTGCCCAGCTGCGGGAAGGTCTGCATCAGGCCCGCGCGCAGAATCTCGCCACTGGCGGCATCGGATTGCGGGCTGGAAATGGCGAAGCGGGCCCGTCCGCCGAAGATCAGACGATGGTCGGTCGTCATACGGAAGTAATGGTGGATATTGGCCACTGTAGTGTAGGTGCGCTGCTGCGCAAGCAGTGCGGTGGCGCGCTCGGCATCCAGCGGTTCAGTGGCGACGATGAAGCTGCCGATGGGCACGATGCGACGACGCAGCCAGCCGAACGTACCATAGGCGCCATGCCGGCTGGCGCCGGTGGCAAGCAGCACCTGCTTGGCCAGAATCGTGCCTCGTGCCGTATGGACGCGATGCGCGCGGGTGCCGCCGATGCGCTCCAGCCGGTGCACTTCGGTGCCGGTATGGATGACCGCGCCATGCTTCTCGGCAGCCAGCGCCAGACCGTGGGCGAAGCGGCCCATGTGCATCTGCGCGCTGCGTTTGTAGAGCAGGCCGCCATGGAAACGCTCGCTCTGCACCTCGGCGTGTACCTGCGCCGCATCCAGGACGGCGACGTCGAGATCCACGCGGTCGGCGATGAGTCGCTCGGCGCTACGCTGCAAGGCCTCCATCTGGCCCGGCCGGGTGGCCAGTTTGAGTTTGCCGTGGCGACGGAAGTCGCAGGCGATCTGTTCCTCATCGACCAGCCGCGCTACCGTGTCGACGGCGTCATCATAAGCGTGATACCAAGCGCGGGCGCGCTCCACGCCGACCTTGGCCGCGACTTCGGCATAGTCCACCGCCAGGCCGTTGTTGACGTGGCCGCCGTTACGCCCGGAGGCTTCGAAAGCCACGTGCGGGCCGGCTTCCAGCACGACCACGCTGGCGCCGCGCTTGGCCAGGGCCAATGCGGCCGACAGGCCCGTAAAGCCCCCCCCGACGATGACCACATCGACCTGGGCCGGCAATGCACGTGCCGGGGAGACATATACGGGTGCCGAATCGGTCCAGTAGGATTCCAACTTCATGGTGAGAGTAGCTCGATAAAGTGGGTTAATGAAACCAGGAGCGCCGTCACCGGCATGCTGAGGGGGCATCGACGCAATGCATCATGGGATCCAGCATAAGCTCACTCCGTTGTGCCTGTGACGCAAACTGCGATGGTGCAGCGGCATGATGTACCGTTGTCAAACAGGGAATCGGCAGAATGTTTGTCCGCAGGCCTCTTTGTACCGTGTCAGTAGCCTCGCCGTCGGTCGATCAGTCCCACAAGCGGCATGCCGGTACGATGGCGCCGCAGATTTTCCAGCACCGCATCGACCGCGCCGTCGGGCTGGGTCATGCTGGCGATATGCGGTGTGATGACGATGTCGGGATGGCCCCAAAACGGGTGGCCGGGTGGTAACGGCTCGGTATCGCAGACGTCCAGCACGGCGGCGCTCAGTTGGCCGTCCTGCAGGGCTGCCAGCAGATCGTCCTCGACCAGGTGGCCACCGCGTCCCACATTGATCAGTGCCGCGCCACGGGGCAATTGCGCGAACAATTCGCGGCACAGGATGCCGCGCGTGTCATCGGTGAGCGGCAGCAGGCAGATCAGCACATCGGTGCGCGCCAGGAAATGATCCAGGCCATCGCAACCACTATGGCACTCGACGCCGTCGATCTGATGCGGCGAGCGGCTCCAGCCGGCGCAGGGAAAGCCCAGACCATGCAATTGCTGCAGCACAGCCCGCCCCAGCATGCCCAGGCCCAGTACGCCGACCCGGCAGGCGCTGGCCGGGCGCACGCGGCGCGCCTGCCATATCTGCTGCTGTTGCTGGCGTGCATAGTGGCGACTGTCACGGTGCAGGCCCAGCACCGCGTGGGTTACATATTGCACCATGCCGGCGGCGATGCCTGGCTCGGTCATGCGCACCACCGGCAGCTCCGGCGGCAGGCAGGACATATCGAACTGGTCGATGCCAGCTCCCACCGAAAACAGGATCTCCAGGTTGGGGAAGCGCTGGGCGATGTCTTCGGGCGGCGTCCATGCAGCCAGATAGCGCACGCTGGCGGGATCGCCGTCATACGGCCACAGGTGGAAGGGCTGCTCCGGTGCCTTCTGGGCGAATAGCCGGCCCCATTCGGCGCCGCGTTCCAGGTCGGCCTTGTAGAGAAAAGTCATGATGTCGTTTGCGCGGGCGTCAGCCCAACGCTTGGTTGATGATGGAATAGATTCGCCATTGCGCATCGCCCTGAGGCGCGCTGCCACGGCACATTGTCACCACGTCGTCCACGCCGGTGAGGCCGATTTCCTCTAGCCATGGTTTCAAGCCGCTCTTGCCCGGTACATCGATGCGCAGGAAGGCGCCAGGGCGGGCGTTGACCCAGTGACTGATCAGCGTTTTCGCATCCTCAAGGTCGGCCGCGATCACCGGCCCGATTACGTGGCCGCGCCCGAACGCGCGCAGCATCGCCACACCTTTGACGCGACCATCCTGTTCCAGCACCGCTACCTCGGCGAACTTGAGCAGAGCCGTCAGCACGGCGCTGCGATCCATGCCGCTGGCGTGACGATCCAATGCCAGCAAGGCCGGAGTTTCGTCGGCTTGGAGCGGGCGGATGCGGCTGCCCGGCGGCAACGCCGTGTGCGGCACTTGCGCCGTGGCGCTCTGGTGTTGGCTCAGCGTATCGATGACCTGGAAGCCGAGCTTTTCATAGAGCGGCCGGCCGGCTGCCGTGGCGTTGAGGAGCACGCTGCGCCTACCGGCGTCGGCCAGCAGTTGCTGCATCATGGCACGCCCCAGGCCTTGGCCTTGCAGGGCGTCGCTGATGATGACCAGGCCCAGTGTGGCGTGCTTGGGGCCGCAATGACACAGCATGCCGCTGCCCGATGTCTCAGGGGAGGCGCCGGTGCGCGTCAGCGCCACTACCCAGCCACGACTGACCGCATGGTGAAATTGCCAGTCGGCCAGGCGGTGTGGCCATTTCAGATGCTGACTCAGGCCGTGGCAGGCCTGCAGGTCGGTCTCGCGCATGGCGCGCAGTGTGGTCTGGCCTGCCGGGCCGGCCGGCAGTGTCCTTGCAGCTTGCATTGAACGCTTCCTTATATACCTGTTCACGAGGCCATGACGCAGCATGGCCGGTTGCTAGCTCACGCCTATTGATGAAATGAGTTCTGACGATGATGCCTCTTTGGCGCCGCGCAGCGTTTGTTTTCGGTAGCGCGAATTCGCAATCTTATGGCGATCTGCACCCCGTTCTCGGCACAAAATTGGGCGGCTTCGGCATAGCATGAGGCAGGCAGGCGCGCTTCTTTCTTTTCTTTTATGTGTGGCGTGCATTTCATATTCCATTCGCAAATGCCATGCCAGATTTTTTATTGGTCAGTGCGTTCGTCGGGAGGAAGAAATGCAGCAGAACACTTTGCGCGCAGGCGGGTTCGAATCGCACCGTCATGGTGAATATGCCCCAAAGGGGCGCGCCCGGCTCGCATTGCTGCACTGCTCGGCAAGCTATGCTGATTGCGCCGTCGAAAACAAATATTTCTGTTTCGTGACCCGGTCAAAAAGGAGTAAATGGCAAGTTTCGATATGTTGTAATCCTTCCCATGCATTGAACCCGCAAGCAAGAGAATTAGCACCATGTCATTCGCAGGACCATTCCGGTGACGCGAACACTTTTCTGATAGGACGATTTTCAATGAGCACTTTCAAGCCCAAATTCATCACCTTCGATTGCTATGGCACGCTGACCCGTTTCCAGATGTCGGAAACGGCCAAGATGCTCTACGCCAATCGCGTTTCCGAGGTCGACATGCCATTCTTCCTGCGCCAGTTTGCGGCTTACCGCCTGGATGAAGTGCTGGATCAGTGGAAGCCTTACGAGCAGGTGTGCAAGAACGCCATCCGGCGCACCTGCGAGCGCTGGGGAGTCAAGACCACCGACGAAGAGATGAGTACCTTCTACAAGGCCGTACCGACCTGGGGACCGCATCCCGATGTGCCGGCCGCGCTGGCCAAGGTGGCAAAGGAAATCCCGCTGGTGATTTTCTCCAATGCCGATGACAGCCAGATCATGCACAACGTCGAACAGCTCGGTGCGCCTTTCCACAAGGTCTTTACCGCCCAGCAGGCGCAAGCATACAAACCGCGCCTGCGCGCCTTCGAATATATGCTCGATAACCTGAACTGCAATCCGGAAGACGTGCTGCACGTGTCTTCCAGTCTGCGCTATGACCTGATGCCGGCCTCCGACATGGGGATCAAGAACAAAGTATTCGTTGCCCGCGGTCATGAACCGTCCACTCCGTATTACGGCTATACCGAAATCTCCGACTTGTCCGGCCTGCCGGGCGTGGTTGGTCTGTAGCAACCGGCAACAGCCGGATCGTCGTTTGCAAAGTCCGTCGTCCGGGCGTCGCCGCAGTTGGTATCAAAGTTGCGACAGGTGACCGGACACATCAGGTGGCAGGCCCCGCGTTGAGCAATCTGCATGAGCAGGAGGAAGGGGCAGGTCGGTGGTCTTCGTGGTTGAATTTTTATTGTGAGGCTTTTCATGAGCAAGCAGGAAAACGGACGATACCCCACAGAGGGAAACAGCATTACCGGCGATTCGCTGGACAATGTGCAGGGCGGTTTCACCCGCCGCGATATGATGCGCACCCTGCTGGCCGGCAGTCTGATGACGGTGGGCTCTGCAAGCCTGCTCAGCGCCAGTGGCAGCGCTATGGCGCTGCCGCCAAAGCGCGGTGGCAAGATGCGTATTGCGACCCAGAACAGCTCCACCGCGGATACCCTTGACCCGGCCAAGACCGCGCACTCCACCGATTACACGCGTGCTCACATGTTCTACAACGGCCTGACCAAGCTGGACGGCAAGCTTGGCCCGCAAATGGTGCTGGCTGAAGAAATGTTGACCACCGACGCCACGCTGTGGACTGTCAAACTGCGCAAGGGTGTGCTGTTTCACGACGGCAAGCCGTTCACGCCGGCCGACGTGGTTTATTCGCTGATGCGCCACAAAGACCCTGCCACGGCCTCCAAGGTCAAGGTGCTGGCCGACCAGATCGAATCGGTCAAGGCCACTGGCGCCAATGAGGTTCAGATCAAACTGACCAGCGCCAACGCCGACCTGCCGGTGATCCTGGCCACCGCCCAGTTCCTCATCATCCGCGACGGCACCACCAACTTCACCATGCCCAACGGCACCGGCGCCTTCAAGTGCAAGGAATTCACGCCGGGCGTGCGCACCATCGCCGTACGCAACGAGAATTACTGGAAGTCCGGTCTGCCTTACCTGGACGAGGTCGAGCTTTTTGGTATCCCCGATGAGGCTGCACGCGTTAACGCGCTGCTGTCGGGTGACGTGCATTGGATCAACGACGTCAATGCGCGCTCCACCGGTCGGGTCAAGTCCACGGCCGGCTACACGGTAATGGAAACCAAGTCAGGTCTTTACACGGACCTGGTGATCCGTCAGGACGTGGCACCCGGCAACAGCCAGGATTTCACGCTGGGCATGAAGTACCTGATGGATCGCGAGCAGATCAAGACCGCCGCCTTCCGCGGTTTCGCCGTGACCGCCAACGATCAGCCTATCGATCCGACCAACCGCTTCTACTTCGCCGGCCTGCCGCAGCGTCCCTACGACCCGGACAAGGCCAAGTTCCACCTGCAGAAGGCGGGCGTGCTGGGCAGCACCATCCCGCTGGTGGCCTCGGTGGCCGCGACCGGCTCGGTGGACATGGGCGTGCTGATGCAGCAAAGCGCCCAGAAGATCGGCCTGAAGCTGGATCTGAAGCGGGTTCCGGCCGACGGCTACTGGGCCAACCAGTGGATGAAGGTGCCGTTGGGCTTTGGCAATATCAATCCGCGTCCCAGCGCTGACATTCTGCTCACACAGTTCTTCAAGTCCGATGCTCAGTGGAACGAATCAGGTTGGAAGAACGCGCAGTTCGACCAACTGGTCGTGGCCGCGCGCGGCGAGACCGATTTCGGCAAGCGCAAGCAGATGTACGCCGACCTGCAGACTCTTGTGCACGAGAAGGGCGGCATCGGCATTCCGGTCTTCATCACCAACCTCGAAGGCATCAGCACCAAGGTCAAAGGCATTGATGCGATTCCGCTGGGCGCGTTCATGAACTACACCTGTGCCGAGTATGTCTGGATGGACGCCTGAGAACCGGCAACAGAAGTAAAGGCCACGCGGGCAATCCGTCGTGGCCCGTGACCTGCTTATCGAGGATAGCTATGAATGGAATGGTCCTGCGTCTGATACTGCGCCGCCTGGCATTGGCGGCGCTGACGCTGTTGCTGGTGTCGGCTGGCGTGTTCTTCATCACCAACCTGTTGCCGGGTGACGCTGCCCAGGCCGCGCTGGGCCAGGCCGCCACGCCCGAGACGGTGGCTGCGTTGCGCCTGCAGTATGGGCTGGATCTCCCAGGGCCATTGCGTTATGCCCGGTGGCTGGGGCATCTGCTCTCGGGCAACCCCGGCATATCGCTGGTCAATAACGTGCCGGTAGCGCAGATGATCGGTGGCCGCTTGCCCGCGTCGCTGATGCTGGCGGCAGTCACGGCAGCGGTGTCGGTACCGCTGGCGCTGGCGCTGGGCATTACCTCGGCCATGTATCGGGGCTCGGCCTTCGATCGCGTGGTCAATGTCAGCGCGGTGTCGCTGGTCTCGGTGCCGGAATTTCTGGTCGCCACCGTCGCGGTGATGATCTTCGCGGTCAAGCTGCGCTGGCTGTCGGCGCTGTCGCATTCGTCCGATGCAGCCACCTTGGGGGCCTTTATCAAGTCCTATGCGATGCCGGTGATGACGCTCTGCTGCGTGATCGTGGCGCAGATGACACGCATGACGCGTGCGGCCGTGATCGACCAGTTGCGTTCCTCCTATGCTGAGATGGCCTTGCTCAAAGGCGTCAGACGCACCCGCATCGTGCTGCGCCACGCCTTGCCCAACGCCATCGGTCCGATCGCCAATGCGGTGGCGCTGAGCCTGTCCTACTTGTTGGGAGGAGTGATCATCGTCGAGAGCATCTTCAACTATCCCGGCATCGCCACCCTGATGATTGATGCCGTCACCACCCGCGACATGCCGTTGGTGCAGGCCTGTTCGATGATTTTTTGTGCCGGCTACCTGCTGCTGGTGCTGACCGCCGATGTGCTGGCCATTGTTTCTAATCCAAGGTTGAAGACACGATGAAAGCTCTCCACGATCCCGCGCACGCAGAGGCCGCGACCTCCATTGCCGGCGCCCTCACCAAAAAGCCGCGTCGTCATTCCAACATGGCCTGGATCGGTATGGGCATCGTCGGTTTCTGGTTGCTCATGGCCATCATCGGTCCGACCATCTCACCCTACGACGCCACCGCCATCGTCGATGTCGATGTGTTTTCCGGCATGAGCCGCAAGTTCCTGCTTGGCAGTGACTATCTGGGGCGTGACATGCTGAGCCGCATCCTCTTCGGGACCCGGTCTACGATCGGGCTGGCGCTGGCGGCGACACTGCTGGCCAGCATGATCGGCACTGCCATTGCGCTGTTCGCCGCCTTCTCCGGCGGCTGGCGCGACGCCGTCATCAGTCGTGCGCTCGATGCTCTGATCTCCATTCCCAGCAAGATGTTCGCATTGATGATGGTGGCGACCTTTGGTTCTTCCATGTGGCTCCTGGTGATGACCGCCGCCATCACCTACATGCCGGGCGCCTACCGGATCGCCCGCTCGCTGGCGGTCAACGTGCAGGCCATGGAATACGTGCAGGCTGCGCGGGCGCGCGGCGAGGGCGTGTGGTACATCATGACGATAGAGATGCTGCCGAACATGATCCGCCCCGTGCTTGCTGACTTCGGGCTGCGCTTTGTCTACGTGGTGCTGCTGTTGAGCGGGCTGAGTTTCCTGAGCCTGGGTGTGCAGCCGCCCGACGCCGACTGGGGCTCGCTGGTGCGGGAAAACATTTCCGGACTGGGCGAGGGCGCGCTGGCGGTGATCATGCCGGCGCTGGCCATTGCCTCGCTGACCATCGGTGTGAACCTGTTGATCGATAACCTGCGCGGCAAGCGCGCTGCCAAGGAGTAAGCCAGTGATGCAGTTCGACCAATTCCTCGGTAAGACGACGACGCCCGGCATGCCCCCCGGCGAGCCGCTGGTGAGCGTCAGCGGCCTGTGCGTCAACGCCCGCAAGGACGATGGCTCCTCGGTGGAGATCGTCAAGGACGTCAATTTCACCGTGGCCCGCGGCGAAGTGCTGGCGCTGATCGGCGAATCCGGTTCCGGCAAGACCACCATTGCGTTGTCGCTGTTGGGCTATGCGCGCGCCGGTTGCCGCATCGCCGGTGGCCGGATCCGGATCGGGCGGTTTCAGATCGACCAGATGGATGAGAAGGCGCTGCTGGACATGCGCGGTCACCACGTCGCCTACATCGCGCAGAGCGCCGCGGCCGCCTTCAACCCGGCGCGCACCCTCATGGATCAGGTCATCGAAAGCGCCCTGCAACACCGCGTGATGGACAAGGCCAGTGCCATGCGCAAGGCGGTCGACCTGTTTCGCGCGCTGGCCTTGCCGGACCCCGAGCATATTGGCCGGCGCTATCCGCATCAGGTCTCCGGTGGGCAGTTGCAGCGGGTGATGGCGGCCATGGCTCTGATCACCGATCCTGAGTTGGTGATCTTGGATGAGCCGACAACCGCGCTGGATGTGACCACCCAGATCGAGGTGCTGCGCGCCTTCAAGAAGGTGGTCAAGGAATTAGGCACGACGGCTGTCTATGTCTCGCACGACCTGGCTGTGGTAGCACAGATGGCTGACCGCATCATTGTGCTGCGCGATGGCGCCGTGCGTGAGACCGGTCAGACCGGCCAGGTACTGCACGCTCCGGCCGACAGCTATACGCAAAGCCTGATCGCCGCCGCGGCGCCGGCCTCGCGCGTGGCGCAGGTGAGAGAGATACCGGATCCGGCGCTGTCTGAGCAGGCCAAGGCGCCGCTGCTGCGCATCAGCGGCCTGATCGCCGGCTATGGCAGCCCGGATCGTCTGGGCTTGCCGGGAGTGAGAATCCTGGACGATATCAATCTGACGATACAGCGCGGCAGCACGGTCGGCATTATCGGCGAATCGGGATCAGGAAAGACCACGCTGGCGCGTGCGGTGGCCGGCATGATCGCGCCGGCGCGCGGCAGCATCCAGCTCGATGGCGAAAACCTCTCGCCGTCCCTGGAGGGCCGCACCCGCGAACAGTTCCGCCGGGTACAGATCGTGTTTCAGAACGCCGATACGGCGCTCAATCCAGCGCATACGATCGGCCGCATCCTGAACAGGCCGTTGAGCTTCTATCACGGTCTGAAGGGCGAGGCCATGCGCCGTCGCACGGCCGAGTTACTGGACCTGGTGCGCCTGCCATCAAGTGTGCTCGACCGCCTGCCGGGCGAGCTCTCGGGTGGCCAGAAGCAGCGCGTGAACCTGGCGCGGGCGCTGGCGGCCAAGCCTGACCTGATTCTGTGCGACGAGGTGACCTCGGCGCTGGATACCGTGGTGGCCGCTGCCATCCTGGAATTGCTGGCCGAGCTGCGGCGCGAGCTGCAAGTGTCCTACATGTTCATCAGCCATGACATCAGCACGGTGCGCGCCATCTGCGATGACATCGTGGTGCTGTATGCCGGGCGCATGGTGGCCAACCGTCCGCGCGAGGCGATGATGGCACCGCCTTATCACCCGTATTCGCATCTGCTGCTGTCGTCGGTACCGGCCATGCAGCAGGGGTGGCTGGAACAGGTGTCCGGGGCGGGCCAGCACAAACTGCCGCCGATCGGGCCGGTGGAGGCATCGCCCGATATCTGTGCCTTCCTGCCGCGTTGCACGATGCGCGTGGACGGCGTGTGCAACGTGGTGCCGCCGCGCCGGCGCAACATGGAACATGGGGGCGAGATCCTCTGCCATCGTTCCGATGCAGACTTGCAGCAATATCAATCGCCGCTGCTGCCGGTTCCGGGCGTGACCGTATGACGACTTGCCTGCGCAATGGCGCAGGCATCCCATCCGGGCCGGCGCACAAAGGATATTCGAGTCAATCGCCGGCCCTTATTCAGGAGAAGAAATGACTGCAACGTTGGTGTTGTACCGTGCCTCAGGCGCGCCTGTTTCAACCGTGTTCCAGAGAAAGGGACTGGGTGACAGTGATCCTTTTGCCCCGTGGCGCGAGATCGCCTGGGAAGGCATCGGCGCGATGAGCGCCGGTCGCCTGCGCTTCGAAGGATCGCTGGAGATCGCCAGCTTTCCGCATGTGGAAACCCTGGTCGTGGTCGAAGGCGAATTGACCGTGGAAACCGCAGGCGCTTCGCCGCTGATGCTACAGCCCGGCAGTGGTGTGGTGATCGGTGCGGGCACGGCCCTGCGGGTAGCTACCAGCTCGTCGGCGCTGGTGATGTTCTGCGCGGCAGCATGCCCGCAAGCGTCGCAAACCGGGGTGTTCCCGCTGCACGCCAAGGCCAACTTCAAGCCTTCGGCCAACTCGCTGCCCAAGGAAATTCTGCTGGGACCGGTGCCGCAATGCCGCAGTGACAATGTCTTCAATGAAGAGTCCATCAAGTATCTGGCAGGCACTTGGGATTCCACACCATATCACCGTATCGTGCGTGCGCATCCGGTCAATGAGTTCATGCATCTCCTGGCCGGCGGCGTGCGCTTTGCGGAGCCGGACGGCAGCGTGGTATCGGTGGCTGCCGGCGACGCGGTTTTCGTGCCGCAGGGCGCGGCGATCGGCTGGGAGAGCAGTGAACGCGTTGCCAAGTTCTACGTGGTGCAAACCGTCCCGGCCGCTATCGAAGGGAAATGACATGTCGCCTCCGCTGAACCTGGTACAGACACCTTCCGTCCCACCGGCCACAGCTGACGTGGTCGTGATCGGAGGAGGCATCATCGGCATCTTCACCGCCTATTACCTGGCCCGGCGCGGTGTGTCCGTGGTCGTGGTGGAGAAGGGACGGGTCGGTGCCGAGCAGTCCAGCCGTAACTGGGGCTGGTGCCGCCAGCAGAACCGCGATGCGCGCGAATTGCCGATGGCCACAAAGAGCATCGACCTGTGGGAGCAGTTCAGCGCTGAGTCCGGCGAGGATACCGGCTTTACGCGCTGCGGCTTGCTGTATCTGAGTAATGACGATGAAGAACTGGCACGCTGGGCCAGTTGGGGCAAGTTTGCCAAGACCGCCGGCGTGACCACGCATATGCTCGACAGTCAGCAAGCCGCCGAGCGCGGCCATGCCACCGGTCGCGCCTGGAAGGGCGGAGTGTTCTCGCCCACCGATGGCACCGCCGATCCGGTCAAGGCCGCACCGGCCGTGGCGCGCGCCGTGATGAAGCTGGGCGGCAGCGTGATCCAGCAATGCGCGGCGCGTGGCATCGAGATGGAGGCAGGACGGGTCGCCGGTGTGGTCACCGAAGCCGGGGTGATCAAGACCAAGACCGTGGTGCTGGCAGGCGGCGCCTGGGCGTCGTCGTTCTGCCGTCAGTTGGGCATCCGCTTCCCGCAAGCCTCGGTACGCCAATCGATCATGAGCGTGGCGCCCATGGACTATTCGCTGCCCGGGGCACTGTTCACCTCGGGCGTGGCGGCGACGCGGCGCAGCGACGGTTCCTATGCGCTGGCCATCAGCGGTCGCGCCCGGGTGGATCCGACCGGGCAGTTCCTGCGCTTTTCGCCGCAATTTCTGCCCATGTTCGCCAAACGCTGGCGCAGCCTGTCGCCGGGCGGCCTGGACGCGCTGCGCAGTGGCCATGAGACGTTGTCGCGCTGGCGCCTGGATGCACCTACGCCGATGGAGCGCATGCGCATCCTTGATCCCAAGGCCGATCCGGTGGCCATCCGTGCCACCCTCCGGCGCGCCATTGAGCTGCTGCCGGAATTACGCAGCGCCAGGGTCACGCATACCTGGGCCGGTTACGTTGACAGCACGCCCGATGGGGTGCCTGGCATCGGCGAAGTGCCGCAGGTGCCCGGACTGATTCTGGCCGCAGGTTTCTCCGGCCACGGCTTCGGGATTGGCCCCGGGGCGGGTCATCTCATTGCCGACCTGGCGACGGGTGCCGAACCCCTCGTCGACCCCTCACCGTATCACCCGGCCCGCTTTGCCCGCTCCGCGTGGGGCAAGGTGTCTGATTTCTAGGCGTCGCAGGGCCTCCTGTCGCGAAGGCAGGTCATCACCGCAAGGACATACTGCAATGACATCACCACTGCATCACCTTCAGCAAGCCGGCCGGCTGGAGCGTTTCTTCATCGACGGTCAATGGGTACTGCCGGAGGGCCGCGAACGTGCCGCCGTGATCTGCCCGTCCACCGAAGAGAGCTTGTGCGAGATCGCAATGGGCGATGCGCGGGATGTCGAGCGCTCGGTGCAGGCTGCGCGCAGGGCTTTCCCGGCCTGGTCGGCAACGCCTCCGCAGCAGCGCGCAGCGTTGTTGGGGCGGATCCATGCGCTGTTGCTGGAGCGCAGCGAACTGTTCGCCACCGCGCTTACGCTCGAGATGGGCGCGCCGATCGGCTATGCCCGCAGTGCGCATGTGCCGCTGGCGGCCGAACACCTGCGGGTGGCGCGCGACAACCTGGCGAGTTATCCCTTCATCCGGCCACGCGGCACGACGGCGATCCTGCGCGAACCCATCGGCGTGTGTGCACTGATCACTCCCTGGAACTGGCCGATCTACCAGATCACCGCCAAGGTCGGGCCGGCGCTGGCGGCAGGCTGTACGGTGGTATTGAAGCCGAGCGAACTCTCGCCGTTGTCGGCCTTGCTGTTCGCCGAGATCGTCGCTGAAGCCGGCGTACCGGCAGGTGTCTTCAATCTGGTCAGCGGCACCGGCGCCGAAGTCGGTGCGGCGCTGGCCGCGCATCCTCAGGTGGACATGGTGTCGATTACCGGCTCCACCCGCGCGGGTGTGCTGGTGGCCCAGGCAGCGGCACCGGGCGTCAAGCGTGTGGCCCAGGAGCTGGGCGGCAAGTCGCCCAATGTCGTGCTGCCGGATGCCGACCTGGCGCAGGCCATTCCGCACGGCGTGGCGGCTGCGTTCCGCAATATGGGCCAGTCGTGCAGCGCCCCCACGCGCCTGATCGTACCGCGTAACCAGCTTGATCGTGTTCATCAACTGGCCTTGGCGGCGCTGGGACTGATGAAGGTCGGCGATCCGATGGATGCGGCGACCACCCATGGCCCCCTTGCCAATCGCGCGCAGTTCGAGCGGGTACAGCAGATGATCGAGGCAGGATTGCAGGACGGCGCCCCTCTGCTGGCGGGCGGGCCGGGGCGGCCCGAGGGATTGGAGCGCGGCTTCTATGCGCGGCCGACCATCTTTTCCGACGTGCATACGAATATGGTGATCGCACAGCAGGAAATTTTTGGCCCGGTGCTGGCGATCCTGCCCTACGACACAGTGGAGGAAGCCATCGCTATCGCCAACGATACGGTCTATGGCCTGGGTGCCCATGTGCAGGGAAGGGACAAGGAACAGCTGCGCGCGGTGGCTGCGTGCATTCATTCAGGCCAGGTCCACTTGAACTACCCCCCGTGGGATCCGCAGGCACCGTTCGGCGGCTACAAACAATCCGGTAACGGGCGCGAGTACGGTGTCGAGGGGATGGAGGAATACATGGAGGTGAAATCGGTCCTCGGGTACTACGAGTGAAAGCTGGTTCAACATATCAGGCCGGGCGCTGCAACGTGAGCGGCTGACTGGCAGTTTTAAAAGGTATCGCGCATGGAAATTCCTGTCACTCCCGATTCAATACTGAGTACCCATCGTTCGCACTGGGCAAGCCTGCGCCGCGATTTGCACGCCCATCCTGAGCTGCGGTTCGAAGAACATCGCACGGCAGAGGTGGTTGCCAACGAACTCCAGGCGCTGGGCTACCAGGTCGTACGCGGCCTGGGTGGAACCGGCGTGGTTGCCAGCTTGCCCGGCGCCGACCGGCAGCGCGGTATCGTTCTGCGGGCCGACATGGATGCCTTGCCGATCCAGGAAACCAATGATTTCGCCCATGCCTCCTGCACGCACGGGATCATGCATGCCTGCGGGCATGACGGTCATACCGTGATGTTGCTGGGCGCCGCGCGCGTATTGAAGCAGATGCCGCAATTGCCCGGCGCGGTACATTTTGTGTTCCAGCCCGGCGAGGAGGGCGGTGCGGGGGCGCGCAAGATGATTGATGACGGCCTGTTCGAGCAGTTTCCGACCGAGGCGGTGTTCGGCATGCATAACTGGCCTGGCCTGCCGGCGGGACATTTCGGATTGCGCACCGGCCCCATCATGGCTGCCGGCTCACGTCTGAAAATCACTATTTACGGCAAGGGTGCGCACGCGGCACAACCCCACCTGGGACTGGATCCGATCCCGCTGGCCTGCTCTATCGTACTGCAATGCCAGACCATCGTCGCACGGCACAAGGATCCAGTCGACCCGGCCGTCATCTCAGTGTGCATGATTCATGCGGGCGATACCGACAATGTCATTCCGGGACGGGCTGAACTGCGCGGTACCATCCGCACGCTGTCGTCTTCATTGCAGCAGAAACTGCAGTGCGATATCCGCAAGATGAGTGAGGCATTGGCTGGTGCCTACGGAGCGCAGGTCGAGGTCGAGTTCTTCCAGTATTACCCGGCCACGATCAATACGCCGAGCGAGACGGCATTTTGCGAGAGCATCATTCGCGAGACCTTCGGCGATGCGCGTATTCGGGCTGATATTGCGGCGAACATGACCTCGGAAGACTTCGGTTTCATGCTGGAGGAGCGCCCGGGAACCTATGTGCTGATAGGTAATGCAGCCGAAGGGAAAGGGGCTCCATCATTACATCATCCCCAATACGACTTCAACGACGATGTCATCGAAGAGGGCGTGCGGTATTGGGTGGCGTTGGCTCAGCGTTATTTCACTGCCAGGTAAGACGATGCAGTGGCTTCAAAAAATCCGCCTTTTTTCACCTTGTGATGACGGCTGTAGAGAACCGGCGCCACATCAACCATGTGTTTTCCGATTTCATTTCCTGACCATAGGCGTTTAGAAAAAATGATGCACAGGCTCTTATGCGAAGACGTCGGCAGCGTGATTACTTCCAGCTCGATGTCCCCGTTGCGATGACTGCCACCGGATCGCTGCGTTGCTTATAGGGGTGGCGCAACACGATACGGCTGGCGAATTTTTCTATGCCGATGTCATCTTCCAAGAGCTGTTCCATCAGCGCTTGAAACAGGGAGACAGAGGGGGCGATGATTTTCAGCAAATAATCGTAGCCGCCACTGACGTTATAGCAATCCACGATCTCTGAATATTTGCTGGCTCCGGCCTCGAATTTTCGGAAATCGGCAGGCCGATGGCTGTTGAGGGTGACTTCAGAAAACACCACCACATTGCTGCCCAGTTTGTCCAGCGAGATGGCGGCGCCGTAGCCCGCGATGACGCCGCTCTCCTCAAGACGCTTGGTACGCGTCAGGCATGGACTCGGACTCAGGCTGATCGCCTCGGCAAGTTCCACGTTCGAACAGCGCCCCTCGCGCTGAAGGTGCTCCAGAATCTTGATGTCGATACGGTCGAGGGGATCTGTGGGTCGCATGAATTGATCATAACATCGGTTTCTACTTCAAAGCCGAGGCCGCTGCGGCTTCTGTCAGGGCTTCATCGAGGGCGTCGATCACCATCCCGGTTTGCTCGGCCGTCAATACCAGCGGAGGCCGGATTTTCAGCACATTGTGTCCCATGGCGCAGGCACTGAGCAGCACTCCCTTGTGCCGCATCCGGTTGACGACCTGGCTGGTCAAGCTGCGGTCGGGTGCGCGCGATGAGCGAGAGGAAACCAGTTCCACCCCGACGAACAGGCCTGCACTGCGGACGTCGCCGATGGCTTCGTGCCGTCCGGCCAGTTTGGAAATGCCATCGAGCAAAACCGAACCCACCTTGCGGGCATGCTCAATCAGACCGTCCCGTTCGATTGTCTTGAGCACCGCAAGGGCTGCCGCACACGATACGGTGTTGCCGCCAAACGTATTGAAATACCTGGAGCGCTGACCGAACTCCTGCAACGCGTCTTTGGTTGCCAGCAGCCCGGCAACCGGTTGTCCGTTGCCCATCGGCTTACCCATGGTCACGAGATCCGGGATCACGCCGTGACGCTGGAATCCCCACATGTGCTCCCCGGTTCGTCCGAAGCCTGGCTGGACCTCGTCAGCGATGAACAGACCGCCGGCGCGCTTGATTGCTTCGACCGCGCCCTTCAGGAAGCCGGCCGGGCCAGGCAGGATGCCGTCGCTGGTGAACAGTGAATCGACGATCAGCGCTGCCGGCTTGATGCCATGACGCTGCAGGTCGGCGATGGCGGCCTCGACGTCGTGTGTGAAGCGCTCGCCCAGATCGGCGTCATCGGCGTGATAGCGACGCGGAGCCGGAACCAGCCTGACATGGGCGCCCAGGTCGACCGAGGTTCCCAGTGATGGCGAGAACTGGGACACGGCGTCCGTGATGCCGTGATAGGCGGTCTCCGTCACGATCACGCCGGTGCCACCGGTGCGGATCTTGGCGATACGGTAGGCCAGATCGTTCGCCTCGCTGCCGGTACACGTCAGCATCAGATGCGCTAGTGCTGTTTCCGGGACAGTCGCCAGCAGGCGCTCCGCCAGCTCCAGAATCGTTTCATGCAGATAGCGGGTGTTCGTGCCGAGCGTCTGGACCTGGCGGCAGATGGCCTCGGTCACTGCAGGGTGGCAGTGGCCCAGCGAAGTGACGTTGTTGTAGACGTCGAGGTAACGTCGGCCTTCCGGATCGATGAGCCAGACGCCTTCGCCCCGTACGATATGCAGCGGGTGTTCGTACATCAGCCGATAGGCGGGGCCAAGCAGCGCATCGCGGCGCTCGATCAGCGCCCCGGTGACAGGCCCGACGTCGGCTCGTCCGGGGATGTAGGCATTCACCATATTGAGGTCAGTAGTACTCTTCATTGATTTCTCCCATTGCAGATTTCGGAAAGCAAACGGTCACGCACGGTCTGGCGCGAAAGGTCCGCCATCTGGGACAGTGCTTCCCAGGCGGCCGGATTGTGACGCATGATGTAGGCGCGGTTATGAGGGTAGCGGACAGCACGCCATTCAGAGATCAGCGCCGTGATCAGATGGCGCGTGGCCATAAGGTCGGCCACGATGTCCTGTTCGAGATCGACCAGCGGCAAGATGCCGTGGTAAGCCCCGACGAACTGCGCCGGGCCTTCGAAGGGATCGGTGCTGCCGGTCATGTGAAAGGCTGCCGCGGTTGCGACTTCACCCACCAGCGGCGCATGCAGCATGTCGCCGAAGTCGATGATGCCGGTGATGCGATCCTGTTCCTCAGGCGCGACCAGCACGTTATAGAGGTGGTAGTCGTTATGGATTACCTGAGCCCTGACTGCCGGCAGTCTTGGCAGGACGTGCTGGTTGAAGCGATCCATGAATTTCTCGGCCAGCAGGCGGCGGGCCGGATCGACCAGGCCATCCAGTTTTTCTTTTAGCCGGTGCGCGGCCGAGACATTCCACAGCAGATCATGCTGGGCGCCCGGATGCGAAAAGCAGCGCAAGGCCAGGTCCAGTTTGGCCAGGCCGCTTCCCATGGCGCGCCGTTGCTCCGAGGTTCTGGTGGTCTCCTTGATCTGGACGCCGTCCAGATAGGTGAGCATGCGCACGGTGGCGCGACTGCCGTCACGCAAGCTCACCTGATCGCTGGTGCGTCCCTCTAGCGTACGTATGACCCGGGGAATGGGCAGCTCGGGCGCGACAGTAGCAATATGGTCAAGTGCGGCAATCTGGAAGTCGATCACCGAAGCCGGCTCTGACTGATTGCTGATCTTGAGGACATAGCGCGTGCCATCGGCCGTCTCGATGCAGCAGTTCAGGTCGCGCTCACCTCCCAGTACCCGAACCGTGCCGTCGATGCCGTAGCACGTAGCTGCCAGCACCTGGATCATCGGAATGGAGAGTTCAGGAGCCGCCGTACTCAGCGCTGCGGTGTCCATTGGAGCTTGCTTTGACATCATTCGCCTAGTCTCGTGATGACTTTCTGTTGCCGCTGTCAAAGGCCCAGCAAGCCGGGAAGCTGGCGGAAGTCGGTCAGGCGATTGACACTATAGCCATCGCAGTTTGGCTCATGGCCGCGATCGATCCAGGCTTTGCTCATGAAGCCCAGGTCGGCCGCCGTCATGTGGTCGTAACGGAAGCTCGATGAGCAGTGCATCATCTGTTCCGGGCCGCAACCGAGCTGGTCGAACATGTATTCGAATGCCCGGGCGCGCGGCTTGTAGGCCTGTGCGTGCTCAGCGGTGTAGACCGCGTGGAACGGCGCCTTGAGGTGCGCAACGCTGTGCGGGATAAGATCGATCATCGAATTAGAGAGAATGACCAGCGGGATGTGGGGAGCAATCGCTTCCAGTGTCTCCACGACGTGGGGATGGGGCTGCCAGGTGGGTATGGCGTCGTAGAGTGCGCGCGCATCAGCCGCACGATATTCCACGTGATGGGCCTGGCACGCCCGTTGGATGGCGTTCTCGACGACCTCGAAGAACGGCTTCCAGGCACCGAGTACCTCGTCCAGTCGATAGAAACGGAAACTGTCGAGGAAGGCGCTCATCCGACTCTCCGTCACGCGATCTGCAAACAGCGTTCTGGCAGTGGGCCCCATTTCAAAGTTGATAAGCGTTCCGTAGCAATCGAAACTGATGAACTTCGGCTTGAGAATCATTTGGTCAATCTCCTTCGTTGTGGACGAGAGAAGTATGGCCGCGTGCACCGAACAAAAAATTTTTATTGCGAAGAGAATGAAGCAGGTTCTACTTTAATAAGGGACATTTCCCGCATTTTCCATGGCTGATAATGCACCCGCGATGGCTTGGAGGACGCAAGTTCTCGTGACGGATTCGTCGCTGCAGGTGGCCGACGGTTAGCCATGCGGAATCGGTCAGTGTAAAAGGCCGATGCATAACTTGCGTGTGCATGACTTCGCTGCCGGCGTTGCTGCGGGAGTTGAGAACGAAAAACAAGGACCGGTGGTCATGGTGGGGAATGCCTGGGGTAGCTTCGCTGTCAGCCAATTGGCTGTTGATTTGCTCGCAGAATTGACTCTCTCCAATTGATCCACCGTCCGGCGCCTGGCGAAGGCCGCGACCCGATCGTACGACCCTCATAACCCAACGCGTGCAGCTCTACATGGCGCTGTTTTAACGTACGACGCTGCTTGCGTGATGTGGCCGCCTCGGTCTTTATCCAGGCCGAGAGTTTGAGTGTGTATTTGTCCAGAGAACGTCGGGGACGCCTGTCTGTGATGCCCTCTATGGGGCTGCTTTGCCGGGTTTATTGCACAAAGCTGCTATCGACATCGACGGCGCCGCCGTAATCATTAAGATAAGAGAAGCGCACCTTCAAGCCTGTTGACGGGGCTTGCTTCAGGCTCTTGAGGGGATATCGCTCCTGTGCGCCAGGCGCGAGCATGCCACCGTCTTCGTTCAGAAATTTAGGGGTCACCTCAGGGGCATCACCGGCCGTGATCAGGCCTGTCTTGATGATGCTGATGTAGTAAGGCGTCGGATTTTTCGCCTCCAGTGCATAGCCATCGCCGTCCTTCACGATCTTCCACGTCACCTTGGCTGGCGCAGCCGCCACCAGTTCCTGGGTGTTCAATGCCTGCGGCCGGAAGAACACCTTGATACGGGTACGGAAAGCCATCTGCACATAATTGCTGTCATTGGCGTCGACGTTCTGCGGCCGAGGCGGCACCTCCAGCAGATTGAGCCAGAAGATCGACTCACGATCCTGCGGCAGCGGTTCCTGGCTATAAATCATGCGCACCGTCTGACCTTTGGCCGGATCAATCCGAAACAGTGGAGGCGTGAGCAAGAAGGGCACTTCAGTTGTGCTCGGAGTGGATTTGGGATCACCCTTGTCAATCCACATCTGCACCAGTCCCGGACTGGCGCCTTCATTGGTAAGCCGCACCGAGACTTCCCGTTCATTGGAAGGGAAGATCACGCGGGTACCGTTGATGACCACGCTGGCGCCGGCAGGTGCTGAATAAAGAGCGGCGGCGAAGGAAACAAGCAAGGCGCCGGCGAAGCCGCAAACCTTCAAAGCAATACGCATAATCCACCCCGTTGATATTTGTTGTTATACGACAAGAAGCCGCGAAGCGGCTTCATGCAGACATACTAAAACAAGAAAGACAGCCCGGATAGAGCAAGCAGAGCAGTCAATGCCAGGCTTGGATCGGGTTATGGAAACTCGATGGAATACGTCACGCTGGTAGTGACGGTACCCGCGCCGACGGTGCCGGTAGCCACGTACTGCGCCATGTAAGTCAGATTGGCGCTGCCGCTGGAGATGGCAACAGAGGAGGTGCCTTGCGCGCCGGATGCTGCGCCGATGGCGATAGGCGTGTTATCTGTGTTCAGCAGGCCGATCTCCAGATTGGTTGCCGTGCCGTTGTTCTTCAGGCGGCGCGTGGCAAGGACGTTAGAGCCAGTTTCAAAGAAAGCGCGCACATTGCCGCTGTTCGGATTACAGGCAGTCAGGGCGATGGTGAAAGGTGTCGGAGCAGCCGTTTGTCCGGCGGAGGCCAGGGCGGAGGTCGAAACGGTTGGCAGCGTGACGGCGAGGTTAGGACTACCGCCGTTGATGGTGCAGGTTTGTGCCGTCACAGTGCCGTTGATGGTGATGGTGCCGTCGGAAGCGAAGGCAGCAGCAGGAGCCAGGGCAGCGATAGCCAGGAAGGAAGCGATGATCGATTTTTGCATGATGCTCTCCAGAAAATTTAAGTAAGTGTCTGTCGTTGATTCGGTGTTTTGCTGCGCTTTTGTTCTCACCACAGGACAAATCTTACGGATTAACGATCTGTATAAATATAAGAAAACTCTCAAAAAACATCGATGTTGAAATCTCGCACAAAGAAGATCCGGCGAGATCATTGCGCCGTTTCTGCCAAGAGGTCATCGGGATATAAGGGGCGTTCTAAAAGGATTGAATAGTGTGGCTCTCGCGCAGCACTCGTACTTGGAAGAGATGTTTTCTGATGGGGTGCCCGGGTACGTTGAATTTATTGAGCGAATAATTCCCGTTGGAAATTATCTGACTTTCGTCACGAGAGTCAAAATATCAATGATGATGCTAGATCATTTTTTGCAAGTGAATGAAGGACTAGTGTTGTGTAAAAACAAAATATTTACGGGAAATTCACGGTGAATCGATAAACCCACCTACCGCAGGGATTTTATTCAAAAGTACAAGTTATGCTGTTTGTGGGGAAGATTAAAAGGGACATGCTCCACGGTCACACATGACTTTTGGGAGTTTTCTCATATCGTCGCGGGGGGATTGTCATGACAATGACGTCGCAGTGCTGAAGTAATGAAATCGGCACACCAACCAACTTAAAAACTCCAATTAATTGGCAGCGACATATGAAATCAGTTCGGGATAGTTTTCCACTAAAACCTGTGTGCAGTGTAGTTATTGCGGCTCTGGCGTTGCTGGAGAGTCACCTGTCGTTCGCGCAAAAAACTGTTGCCCCATTGGCGCAAGTGGAGTTCGGCAATGAGTTTTTGCAATTCCCGGGCGCTCCGAACGTCGACATCAGTCGCTTTTCCAAAGGCAATACAGTAACGCCGGGAGTTTATCGCTCGGATATTTACGCCAACGGTGCGTGGCTGGGACGTGCAGAAGTCACTTTTCGCAATACGATGGGAGACGACTCAGGCGCTACACTATGTTTCGACCGGGCTTTGCTGGAGATGGCCGGTGTCGATTTTGAAAAATTGCCGGAAGCAACAATCACTGCGCTTCAGGACAAAACCCCTGGCGCTTGTCTGCAGCTGGATAAGCTGATTCCTGCGGCAACAGCAGCGTACGACAGTTCGGACTTGCGTCTGGACATCAGCATTCCTCAGATCGCCTTGCGCCGCAATGCACGTGGTTATATCAGTCCCGAGCTCTGGGACAAGGGTGTCAATGCCGGCATACTGGGTTACAACTTCAATGCGTTTCGAAGCAGCGGCAGCGGTGCCACTAACACGTCGTACTATCTGGGCCTCAATGGCGGTGTCAATTTAGGCGATTGGCATTTGCGTAATTCCTCGTCGGTGTCCAAGCAAAGTAGCGGCACTCTGGAATATCAGAACGTCTCGACCTATTTGCAACGCGATATCGTGTCGTTGAAAAGCCAGCTTGTTATCGGAGATTCTTTCACGCCGGGGCAGCTCTTTGACAGCGTTGGATTTCGCGGCGTAAGTCTGGCTTCCGATGATCGCATGTTGCCTGATTCCCAAAACGGCTATGCGCCCACGGTGCGCGGCGTTGCCAAGACAAATGCCAAGGTACGCGTCACTCAAAACGGCAACATCATTTACGAAACCACGGTTGCACCCGGGCAGTTTGAAATCAACGATCTGTATCCGACAGGTTTTGGCGGCGATTTGCGCGTTGAAGTTACGGAGGCCGACGGCAGCCGCAGCAGCTTCACCGTTCCCTACGCCTCAATCGCGCAATTGCTGCGCCCGGGTGTCGGACGCTACAACGTCACGGCAGGCCGGACGCGCAATGTCGGACTCAGCAACCCGATCAATTTTGTGCAAGGGACGTATGAGCGTGGCATCAGCAATGATCTGACCTTGTTCACAGGCGGTATTGCCGCAGCGGATTACCTGGCGATCCTGGGCGGATCGGCGTTTAACACGCCGCTCGGTGCGGTCTCCCTGAGTATTACGCATTCTCACGCAAAAGTGTCCGATAGCGACATACGCGATGGTCAGAGTGCGAAGATCGATTTCAGCAAGTTCATCAAAGACACCGGCACCAATTTTTCGTTGGCTGCTTATCGTTATTCCAGTAGCGGATACCTGCGGTTATCGGATTTGCAAGCGGCAAAAAATTTGATCGCGCAGAATATCAACACTTCTGAGCAAGACCGCCAGCGTAGTTAGTTGCAATTAATCATTAACCAGACTTTGGGCAGCAATTACGGCGCGCTCTATTTGTCAGGCGCGACACAAAATTACTGGAATCGTCCAGGCTCGAATACGCAATTCAATTTCGGCTATAGCAATGTCTGGGGCCCTGCTGCGTACAATATTTCTATCCAGCGTCAAAAAGATCTGACGAGCGGATCGACCAATACTTTATTTTTTGCCAGCGTTTCTTTCCCGTTGGGACGAGAAGTACATTCCCCGCGTATCAGCAGCAGCGTCAGCAGGGATCAACGCAGCGGCACCAGTCTGCAAACATCCGTCAACGGTACGGCTGGGAGTGACAACGCCTTTGCATATGGCGCCACCGTGTCGAAAGATGGTTCCGGATCAAAAACCAGCTCGCTCAACGGCCAGTACAACGCCCCTTACGCCAATCTGGGTGCAACCTATACGCAAGGCAGTTTTGGCTCGTCGCAGTCGTTCCAGGCGTCGGGTGGTTTAGTTGCACACGCCGGTGGCGTCACGCTGTCGCAATCGCTCGGCGAAACGATTGGTATCATTCAGGCGCAGGGAGCCGAGAATGCACAGGTCAATACATCCGGCGTGCGTATCGATGGACGCGGCTATGCCGTTGTTCCGTATCTGACGCCTTACCGCATCAACGAAGTTGCCATTGACCCCAAAGGAACCTCAACCGATGTTGAGCTCAGCGTCACCAGCCAACGCGTTGCACCACATGCCGGTGCGGTTGTATTGCTGAAATACGCTACGGTCACAGGTCGTTCTGTGCTGATTCAGGCCAAGTTGCCCAACGGTGAACAAATCCCGTTCGGTGCAGAAGCGTTTGACGATCAGGGTAACTCTGTCGGTCTGTCGGGACAAGGTGGCCGGATTTTTGTTCGTACGGCCTTGGCCGACCAAGGCAAGCTGGTTGTGAAATGGGGCAGCAAGAAAGACGAACAATGCGCGTTGACTTATCAGTTGCCTCCGCGCGATAAAAACGCCAAGGGTATCTCTTACGATTCAACCAGTGCAGTTTGCTTGCCTGTGGTGGAAGTGCAGGCGAAGAAGGACGACGCGATTGCGGCAGTTCCAGCAAAGAAGGGCGCGCAATTGCAGTAAATCGGAGCGATTTTTGTCTGCCTTCAAAACGCGATGGCGACCGGATAGTCTGAGTGCGCAGGCACGAAGGACATCCGGTCGTTTTTGTTTTCTTGTTGGTTTCGTATTTTCTTCCCGCGATGTGGCAGACGCGATCTGTCACATGATCTTATATCGACGCCAGAGAAATCAGCGCCCTTTGTTCCGGGCTATTCGCATCCCATGCCGGTATCCACAGTCTTGCATACGCATCGGCATCAAGGCGGCGCGAGGTGTCATCTCTTTCATGCTCATCCTTGCCCGCGTCGCCGCGCTGGTCTTTAGTCACGCTTTCGAGTGCTATCGCAACCTGCCTGGCTACGCGTGGCCCCAACACCGGATCCCTCAGCAGGGTTTCGAGTTGCTGCAGCAGAGCTATGGCGGGACTGACTACCTGATTCATGAGAGCGCTCCCCTGCACGCACGTGCAGATACACCGGCTTGAACGGACGGCGTCCATCGTAACGAATATCAACGGACGCCGCGCACGACAACAATTGCAACGCAGTGAAGCAAGAATGAAGCCTGGCGATCAGCCGTTGCGGAAGATGAAGCTGTACGCATTGAGTGCAGGCGCACCGCCGAGATGCGCGTACAGCACCTTGGAGCCTTCCGGGAATTCACCGAGACGCACCTTCTCAATCATGCCGTGCATCGATTTGCCCTCATACACAGGGTCGGTGAGGATGCCTTCGGTGCGCGCGCAGAGACGAATCGCCTCCAGCGTGCCTTCATTCGGCAAACCGTATTCCGGACCGCCGAAGCGTGTGTCGAGCACGACGTCTTTTTCAGTAATGTCGTAGTTCAGCTCCACCAGGCCGGCTGTGTTTTTGGCGATACGCAGGATCTGGTCGAAAGTTTGTTTTGGTTTGGCGGAAGCATCGATACCGATCACACGGTCCGCGCGGCCATCGGCGGCAAAGCCAACTACCATGCCTGCCTGCGTGCTGCCGGTCACAGCACAGGTGACGATGTAATCGAACTTGAAGCCGAGTTCTTCTTCCTGCTGGCGCACTTCTTCGGCAAAGGCGACGAAGCCCAGACCGCCCTTGGGATGTTCCGAGCAACCGGCTGGAATCGGATACGGCTTGCCGCCGCTCTGGCGCACGCTCTCCATCGCATCTTCCCAGCTCTTGCGGATACCGATATCGAAACCGGCCGCATCCAGGCGCACGTCGGCGCCCATGATGCGCGACATTTCGATATTGCCGACACGGTCATACACGGCGTCGGAATAGTTCACCCAGTTCTCTTGCACCAGCACGCACTTCAATCCCAGGTGAGCTGCCACTGCTGCAACCTGGCGTGTCTGGTTCGACTGGATGCCGCCGATCGATACCAGCGTGTCGTAGCCGCCTTCCAGCGCTTCAGGAATCAGGTACTCCAGCTTGCGTGTCTTGTTGCCGCCGAATGCCAGGCCGCTGTTGCAATCTTCGCGCTTCATGTAGAGATCGACTTTCCCGCCGAGATGCGCGCTCAGGCGCTTGAGCGGTTGAATTGGCGTCGGACCGAAGGTCAGCGGATAGCGGGCGAATTTTTTCAGATTCATGCGTGATGCTCCTGGAGAGTGAGGGGATATCCACGCATCGGCACTGGCGAACAAGGACGGCATGGACTGCTCCTCCGATATCGGTGTGATGTGCGATGACGTGTGATGGTGTAGCGATATGCGCTGGATTTCATTGTAGAAATGAATGCGCGCATCAGGGTTGCAAACTTGCGCTACTATTTGATGAGTAAACCTTCAATAATCAATTTGTGTTTATTTTTATTCTGAAAAATACACTATGAAAGCAACAAAATTGCGTAGCAAGAGCGTTGAAACAGAGTCCTTCAACGACACCCTCGATCGTACCGACCGCGCCATCCTCAAGCTGCTGCAACGCGACGCCTCGATTTCCAATGTGGCATTGGCAGCCAAGGTCAATCTCAGTGCGCCGGCCTGCCTGCGCCGGGTGGAGCGTCTCAAGGAACTGGGATTGATCAAAGGTATCGTGGCATTGCTTAATCCACGTGCACTGGATGCGGGGACGCTGGTGATGATCGGCGTCGTGCTGGATCGCTCCACGCCGGAGTCGTTCACTGCCTTTGAGAAGGCGGTGCAGAAGGTATCCGGTTGTCTGGAATGCCACGTCGTCACCGGCGAGTTCGACTACTTCATGCTGGTGCGCACCAAGGACAACGACAGCTTCAACCGACTGCATGCCGAGCAGTTGCTGTATCTGCCAGGGGTGCGTCAGGTACGCACCTTCATGGTGATCAAGGAAGTGCTGTCGACCACGCAGCTGCATTTATAAGCTGCATCACGAGTCGTACCCGTGAGCTGCAGCGAACTCAGATGTCCTTGTTCAGCTCGCCCAGCAGATAGTCGAGAAAAATTTCCACGATGCGCGGCAAGGTGCGTCCCGATAGCGTCTGCACCTCAACGTAGCGTCCGTCGAGCGCGCGGTCGCGAATCGGCACCATCGTGAACTCGCCCTTGGCGATACGGTAACGCACCGTCACCTCGCCGGTGATCGACAAGGCGTCGCCCTCCAGCAGATAGTTGTGCAGCGTCTGGATGTAATTGCTGGTGAGGACCGGTTCAAACACCAGTTGCTGGCGGCTGCACGCCAGATCGAACAGCTGCCGCAGCGTGGTGTCCGGATCGGGCAGCGCCAGCGGATAGGGCCGCAGCTGCGACAGTGTCACGCTCTTGAACTTGCTCAGTGGATGACCGTTGCGCATCAGCAGCAGCACCGGCGCCGGTTGCTGGTGCACGATCTTGATATCCGGCTCGGGCAGCCGGTTGAAGGTCACGCCGATGTCGGCATTGCCGTCGCGCACCTGGCGCGAGACCATGGTCGGCGGCCCCACATACACCTGAAACTGGATTGCCGGATACTTTTGCTGAAACGAGCGGATCAGCCGCGGCATGAAGTCGATCCCGAATCCCTCCGAGGCCGCCACCCGGATACGTCCGCTGCGCAAGCCTTTCAGCGCCAGCAGGTCGGCCACCACGCGATCTGCTTCCAGCCTCACCTTCTGGGCATGCGCGGCCAGCATTTCTCCACCTGCGCTCAGCACCATGCCGCGCGGCCGGCGCTCGAACAGAACAGTGTCGAGCAACTCTTCCAGGCTGCTGATCTGGCGGCTGATCGCCGAACTGGCGACATTCAGACGTTGCGACGCTTCAGCAATGGAGCCGCAACGCACCACTTCGAGGAAATAGCGCAGCGCAGTGTCTTGCAGATATTGAGATTTCATGTCGATCCTTGCGAACGCGATGCGGATGTCATCGCCACCCTTCACGCGTAAGCAAAAAGCCTGCCTTCTCGTTTCGGCAACGCAGGCTTAGGAATTCTCTAATTGTTGCAGCGCCTCAATCGACCTAGTATCCACTTCATGTTGTTGCTCAATTTGTTGCTGAGTTTCATGCCGTTGTTTTTCAAACAATTCTGAATGGAAGGTTGGGAATGAACGCGAACAAGAATGTGGTCAAGGGATCCGGAACTGCATGGATGCGTAATGCACGATATGCATTGCTGTTGGCGGGGGCTGCAGCGACGCTGTCGATATCGACTTCGGCGTTGGCCAACAAGGCCAACGACACGCTGGTGTACGCCTCCGACAGCGAGGTCGAGAACATCAGCCAGTATCACAACAATCTGCGCGAAGGCGTCATTCTGGCTCACCTGATCTGGGACACACTGGTCTTTCGCGACCCCAAGACCGGCGAGTACAAACCACAGTTGGCCACCACCTGGAAATGGGAGTCGCCAACCGCGCTCGTGATGGATCTGCGCCAGGGTGTGCAGTTCCAGAATGGCGACAAGTTCAGCGCCGACGATGTGGTGTTCACCTTCAACTATGCTGTGTCCAACGAATCCAAAGCTGTCACGCGTCAGAACACCGACTGGATCAAGGACGTCGAAAAACTCGGCGACTATAAAGTACGCATCAACCTCAAACGTCCTTTCCCTGCTGCGCTGGAATATCTCGCCGGTCCGCTGCCGATTTATCCCGGCGTCTATTTCAAGAAGCTCGGTCTGGAAGGATTCAGCAAGGCGCCGATCGGCACCGGTCCCTATAAAGCCACCAGCGTCGTGCCTGGGCAGGGCGTGACACTGGTCAAGAACACGAACTATTTCAAGGACAGCCCACAAGGCCAGCCCAAGATCGGCAACATCAAGTTCGTCGTGATTCCTGATCCGGAAACCCGCTCGGCACAACTGATGACCGGCGCCGTCGACTGGATCTGGCGTGTGCCGGCTGACCAGGCCGAGTCGCTCAAGACCACGCCCAAGATCACCGTGCAAAGCGGTGAAACCATGCGCGTCGGCTTTCTGACCATCGATGCCACCGGCACCTCGGGACCGAACTCGCCCTTCAAGGATTTGCGCGTGCGTCAGGCCGTCAACTATGCGATCAACCGTAAAGGCATCGCCGACAATCTGGTGCGCGGCGGCAGCCAGCCGGTCTATACCGCCTGTTTCCGCACCCAGTTCGGTTGCGATGCCAAGGCTGTCATCAACTATGACTACAACCCCGCCAAAGCCAAAGAATTGCTGGCCGCAGCAGGTTATCCGAACGGCTTTGACACCGAGATCTACGCCTACCGCGAGCGCGAATTCGCCGAAGCCATCATCGGCGATCTGCACAAGGTCGGTATCCGCGCACGCTTGCATTACATGAAGTTCGCCGCCTTGCTGACGGAATACCGCGCCGGCAAGACACCGCTGACCTTCCAGACCTGGGCGTCGTTCTCGATCAACGATGCCTCGGCGTTCACGGGAGTCTACTTCAAGGGCAGTGCGGATGACATCACCAAGGATCCGCAACTGCGCCAATGGCTGGAAACTGCCGACAACTCGGTCGACCCGGCCGTGCGCAAGACCAATTACACGAAGTCGCTGGAATCGATTTCCAAGCAGGCCTTCATGGCGCCGATGTTCTCTTACTCGACCTTCTACGCCTACAACTCGCAGCTGAAGTTCCAGGGTTATCCAGACGAGCTGCCGCGTTTCTATGAAGCGAGCTGGAAGTGAATCAAGAAGCAAATCAAGAAGCAAGTTGAACCTGAGTCTTAGCGTTAAACCGTGCGGCAGAGATCGCAACAAATCCCTGCCGCGCAAGTTATTCGGTTCTTGTGCCATACCGTATTCAAGCTTTAGCCAACTGTGATGAAGGACCGTCGCCATGCTGATCTACATTTTGCGTCGCTTTGGTATCGCCCTGTGCGTTGCCGTGACGGTCTCCATCGTCAGTTTTTCATTGCTGCACATGTCGGGCGACCTGGCCACGGCAATTGCCGGGCCTGAAGCCAGCGCCACGCAAGTGGAAACCATCCGCGTGCAGTTTGGTCTCGACCGGCCGATGATGTCGCAGTACTTCGACTGGCTCGGCAAAGCGGTGCAGCTGGATTTCGGCAAGTCCTTTTACTTTCAGGGGCCAGTCATGGAAATGGTAGCCGAGCGCTTGCCGATCACCATGAAGCTGGGTGGCATCGCCTTGCTGCTCGCGGTCGCCGTCGCCATTCCACTTGGCGTGCTGGCGGCGATCTATCGCGACACCTGGCTGGATCGCGTTGCACTCCTCATCGCCGTGGTAGGGCAGGCCATGCCCAGCTTCTGGTTCGGCCTCAGCCTCATCCTGATTTTTTCGGTGACCTTGCACTGGCTGCCGGTTGCCGGCAACGAAGGATGGGAAAATTTCGTCCTGCCTGCGATCGCCCTCGGCTATTACGCCATGCCCGCGATGATGCGCCTGACGCGCGCCGGCATGCTGGAAGTGCTCGGCTCCGACTATATCCGCACCGCACGTGCCAAGGGTCTCAGCAAAGGCAAGGTCATCTTTAAGCATGCGCTGCGCAATGCCGTGATTCCAGTTGTCGCACTTGCTGCGGTCGAGCTCGGTTTCATGCTCGGCGGTTCGGTAGTGATCGAGTCGGTGTACTCCATGCAAGGCCTCGGCCAACTGGCCTGGGATGCCATCTCGCGCAACGACTATCCGGTAGTGCAAGCGGTGGTGCTGATCATCGCCATGTTTTATATCGGCCTGACTTTCCTGGCCGACGTCATCAACGCGCTGCTCGATCCGCGCATCCGCACCCGCTGAGGAATCGCCATGACGACTATATCCACTTCCTCCATGCCGGCCACCCCGGCAAACCAGACAAGCGGTTTTCTGCAGACTGCACTCAAACCGGTTCCGCCATGGCGGCGCAAGCTCAACCGCATGCTTGGTCATCGCGGTCTGGTGCTGGGCGCTGCCATCCTCGCCGTGATCGTGTTGGCTGCACTGTTCGCGCCCTTGCTGGCGCCACACGACCCTTTTGAGCAAAATGTCTCGCAGCGCCTCATTCCACCGATCTGGAATGCGCTTGGCAGCTGGGATCATGTACTCGGCACAGACAAGCTCGGCCGCGATTATCTGAGCCGCCTGATCTACGGCGCGCGCGTGTCACTGATCATCGGTTGTGCAGCAGCGTTGATTTCCGGCGTAATCGGCACCACGCTTGGGGTACTGGCCGGTTACTTCGGCGGTCGTGTCGATGCGTTGATCAGCTACATTATCACCACGCGGCTGTCGATGCCGGTGGTGCTGGTTGCGCTGGCGATGGCCTCGCTGGTCGGCGGTTCGTTGAAGGTTGTGATCATCCTGCTCGGCTTGCTGCTGTGGGACCGTTTCGCCGTGGTCACGCGTTCGGCAACGCAACAGCTGCGCGACGCCGAATTCATCGCCGCCGCCAAAGCCATCGGCGCATCGACGCCCTACATCCTGGTGCGCGAGATTTTACCCAACATCATGAGTGCGCTGATCGTCGTCATCACGCTGGAAATGGCGCACGCGATTCTGCTGGAGGCAACGCTGTCCTTCCTCGGACTCGGCGTGCAGCCGCCGACGCCGTCGTGGGGACTGATGGTCTCGGAAGGCAAGTCCTACATGTTCTTCAAGCCCTGGGTCATCGTGATTCCCGGCGTGGCGCTGGCGATACTGGTGCTGGCAATCAATCTGGTCGGCGACGGTCTGCGTGACGTCAACGCGCCTGACGGTCGGAACTAGAGGGAGCGTCCTGTTTGGGCGAATTGCTGCGTTACGAATCGAGGTCAAGACGCCCACTCTTGACCCCGATTCGCGCCTTGCACTTCATCCCAAACAGGGAAAGCTCGCACTCACACCTATTGATGAAATGAGTTCTAAAAGGGAGCGATGATGAGCGTCTTACTCGATGTAAAAAATCTGCGCGTCGATCTGCCGACCGAAAACGGCATGCTGCACGCCGTGCGCGGCATCGACTTCCAGGTCAAGCGCGGCGAGATGCTCTGCCTGGTCGGCGAATCCGGTTGCGGCAAGTCGATGACTTCGCTGGCGCTGATGGGACTGTTGCCGCGCAAAGCTATCTGCACCGCAGATCGCATGGCATTTGACGGCGTTGAACTGATTGGTCTGCCGGACAAAAAGCTGAATCAACTGCGCGGTCAGCGCATGTCGATGATTTTTCAGGAGCCGATGACTTCGCTCAACCCGGCTTACACGCTGGGCAATCAGCTGTGCGAAGCTATGCTGGAAAAGCCCGGCGTCACCCGCGCCGAGGCCCGTGAGCGTGCCATTTATCTGCTGCACCGCACCGGCATCAGCAATGCCGAAGACCGTCTGCGCCAGTATCCGCACCAGCTCTCCGGCGGCCTTCGCCAGCGCGTCATGATCGCGATGGCGCTGATGTGCGGCCCCGATCTGATCATCGCCGACGAGCCGACCACCGCCTTGGACGTCACCATACAGGCGCAGATTTTGCGCATGATCCGCGAGCTGCAGCGCGAGTTCGGCACGGCCGTGGTGTTCATCACCCACGACCTCGGCGTGGTCTCGCGCATCGCCGATCGCGTCGCCGTGATGTATGCGGGGCAAGTGGTGGAAACCACCGACGTCGCACAACTTTTCGCCTCGCCCCGGCATCCCTACACGCGCGGTCTGCTCAACTGTATTCCCGTGCGTGGCAAGACACTGCCGGGCAGCAAGCTGCAAGCGATCCCCGGCGTGGTGCCAAGTCTGGTCGGCAACATCAGCGGTTGCGTTTTTCGCAATCGCTGTTCGTTGGCTGATGCTACGTGTGAGCAGGATCCTCCCATGGTCAATACGGCCGTCGGCGACAAGATTCACTATGCACGATGCCACAAGGTCGTGCCAGCAGATGCGGTGCAACTGAGCGAGGTGGCGGCATGAATAGAGGTGAATTCGGGAGTGAATTCGTGCAAGCTGAAATCCCGGCCAACTCGTCAGGTACTGACATCGCACTGGAACTCTGCGCACTGAGCAAGGTGTACGCGCTCAAACGCGGCATGTTCAAGGCGCCCGGCGAGATCAAGGCCGTCAACGATGTGTCGCTGCGTTTGTATCGCGGCGAAACGCTGGGCCTGGTCGGCGAATCCGGCTGCGGCAAGAGCACGCTGGCCAAGATGCTGCTGGGCTTGCTGGAGCCGACCGCCGGCAATGTCCTGATCAACGGACAGGAAGTCGATCCGACGCTGCGCAAGGACAACGCGCGCCACATCCAGCCGATTTTTCAGGATCCCTATTCTTCGCTCAACCCGCGCAAGACGGTCGCCGAAATCGTCGGCCTGCCGTTGAAGTTGCACCGCATCGGCAGCTCCGCCGAGCAGCAGAAATCGGTGCGCAAGATCCTCGATCTGGTCGGCATGCCGGAGCGCACTTATGCCCAATATCCGAATCAGTTGTCCGGCGGTCAGCGTCAACGCGTGGCGATTGCGCGCGCGCTGATTCTGCAACCGGACATTCTGATTTGCGACGAGCCGACGTCGGCGCTGGATGTTTCGGTGCAGGCGCAGATTCTCAATCTGTTGCTGGATCTCAAAGCCGAGTTCGGCCTCACGTATCTCTTCATCAGCCATGACCTCGGCGTGGTCGAGCATCTGGTCGACCGTGTCGCGGTCATGCACAAGGGCAGCATCGTGGAGCTGGAAACGCGGGAGAAGATTTTCTCCGATGCCCAACATCCTTACACACGCATGCTGCTGGCATCGGCGCTGACGCCCGAGCCGGGCTTGGGTATTCCGGAGCTGGCCGTGAGCGGGTAGCAGACGACAAAAAACGGTATAGCTTTCTCTGCATGGACAAGAACGCATGCCGGCGGGCAGGGCAGGTCGCGCTGCTTTGCAGAATGGCCAATCAGAACAACGTATTGATTTCATCGAATCTCATTTATATATCCGAGGAGAAGCAACATGAGCAGAGCACAAGCCATCGCGCAGGTCAGCGCCTATTTCGACGACGGCCGTTTCATGACGGCCTTGCAAAAGCGCGTTGCCATCCGCACTGAGAGCCAGGAAGCTGCCAGCCGGCCGATTCTGTATGACTACCTGTTGCAGGAGATTCAACCTGAGCTGGAAGGTCTCGGCTTCACCTGCGAAGTGATCGATAACCCGCTGCCGGGCGGCACGCCCTTCCTGCTGGCCGAACGCCTGGAAGCCGATGCCGCCTTCACCTTGCTGACCTACGGCCACGGCGACGTCGTGCGCGGCTACGACAAGCAATGGCGCGAAGGCCTCAAGCCCTGGGAAATCGTTGTCGAAGGCGATCGCTGGTACGGCCGCGGTATCGCCGACAACAAGGCGCAGCACACCATCAACTTCGCGGCACTGACTGAAGTGCTCAAACTGCGCGGCGGCAAGCTCGGCTACAACGTCAAAGTAATCCTCGAAATGGGCGAAGAAGCCGGCTCGCCCGGACTCAAGGAAGTCGCCGAGAAATACGCCGACAAGCTGAAGTCCGATCTCTTCATCGCCTCCGACGGGCCACGTGTAAATGCGCCGACGCCAACCATGTTCCTCGGTTCACGCGGCGGCTGCAATTTTGATCTGCGTGTCAATTCGCGCGATGGCGGTCATCACTCCGGCAACTGGGGCGGCTTGCTGCGTAACCCCGGCGTGCGTCTGGCCAATGCCATCGCTTGCCTGGTCGATGGCAAGGGACGCATCCGCGTGCCGAGCCTGTTGCCGGATGCCTTGCCGCAGAGCGTGCGCAACGCATTGCGTGATGTCGAAGTCGGCGGCGGCCCTGACGATCCCGAGGTTGATGCGGACTGGGGCGAGCCGGGCCTGACACCGGCCGAGCGTGTATTCGGCTGGAACACGCTGGAAGTCCTGGCCTTCAAGACCGGCAATCCGGAAGCGCCGGTCAATGCAATTCCCGGTCACGCATCAGCGCATTGTCAGATCCGTTTTGTGGTCGGCAGCGATGACAAGCACTTCATCGCCAACATGCGCGCGCATCTCGACGCGCATGGCTACACCGACGTCGAAGTCACGTTGTCCGGTATCCAGTTCACCGCCACCCGCCTCAATCCGGATGACGAATGGGTGCGCTGGGGGCTGGCGTCGATGCAGGAAACCAGCGGCAAGCAGCCGACCTTGTTGCCAAACCTGGGCGGCTCGCTGCCCAATGACGTCTTCTCCGATGTGCTCGGTCTGCCGACACTGTGGGTGCCGCACTCGTATCCGGCCTGCTCGCAGCATGCGCCCAACGAGCATATACTTGCCAGCGTATCGCGCGAGTCGCTGCAAGTCATGGCCGGCCTGTTCTGGGATTTGTCGGAGCAGGGCGAGCAAGTGCTGGCGCGGAGAACAGATAAAACAGTCGCAGCCTAAGGTCATGGACTGATAACCGATTTCCGGAGTGAACACATGAGTACAGAGTTTTGCCAGATCGCCGATCTGGACGACGTCAAGGATGAGCTGGTCGGCATTCGCCGTCACATCCATCAGCATCCCGAATTGTCGTATGAAGAAGTCGATACCGCCGCGCTGGTGGCGGCACGCCTGGAAGGCTGGGGTTATGCCGTCACGCGCAACATCGGCGGCAACGGTCTGGTCGCCACCCTGCGCGCCGGCAGCAGCACACGCAGTATTGGCGTGCGCGCCGACATGGATGCCCTGCCGATCAATGAAATGACCGGCTTGTCGTACGCCAGCGAACGACAGGGAAAGATGCACGCTTGCGGCCACGACGGCCACACCGCGATGTTGCTTGGCGCGGCCTTGCAGTTGTCGCGTACGCGCAAGTTCGACGGCATCGTCAATCTGATCTTTCAACCGGCGGAAGAAGCGGGCTTCAACAGCGGCGCCGAACAGATGATCAAGGACGGCTTGTTTGACCGCTTTCCTTGCGACGCAATTTTCGGCATGCACAATCATCCGGGTGTGGAGACCGGCATCTTCATGTTCCGGGCCGGCCCGTTCATGGCGGCCTGCGATACGGTCAAGATCAAGATCCTCGGCAAGGGCAGCCATGCGGCGCGTCCGCACCAGTCCATTGATCCGCTGGTCACCGCCAGCAGTCTGGTGATGGCTCTGCAGACCGTGGTGGCGCGCAATATCGATCCTATGGAAGCTGCGGTGGTGACGGTCGGCTCGTTGCATGCGGGTCATGCAGCCAATGTGATTCCGGAACATGCCACGATGGAACTGAGCGTGCGCTCCTTCAAGCAAGAGGTGCGCGAGCTGTTGGAGCAACGTATCCGCGCGCTGGTGCAGTCGCACGTTGAAGGCTACGGCGCCAAGGCGGAAGTTGAGTATATCCGCGGTTATCCGGTATTGGTCAACTCCGAGGCCGAGACCGAATTCGCAAAACAGATTGCGGTGGAGCTGGTAGGCGAAGACAAGATCATTCCGTCGTTCTCGCCGATTGCCGGCAGCGAAGATTTTGCCTACTTTCTGCAGCAACGTCCGGGTTGTTTCCTGCGCGTCGGTAACGGTGCGGGCAAGCCGATGCTGCACAACGCGCACTATGACTTCAATGACGACAACGTGACGGTGGGCGCAGCCTACTGGACGCGTCTGGTCGAACGCTTCCTGCAAGCTTAGTTGATAACAGAGCCGCCCCTTGTATTGAGGGCCGGCTCTGAAGTCTGCTACCTCACTCGCTCTTCTCTTCCTTCTGCGGAATTCCCATCGCCTGGAACAGGCTCGCCGTATCCGCCAGTCGCGTGGCGACGGCGCGAATCTCCGTCAGCCTCGCATTCTGGAATTGCTTCTCGCCGGTCCGCGTTACGCTGGGTGCAATCGCACCGAGTGCCGCGCGCCGTTCCGCATCGCGCCAGTACTGTTCGCTATGCTTGCGCGCGCTGCTTGCCGCAGCCAGCGTATCGGCGTCGTGCGTCAGCGCACTCAGGCTGTCGGCAACATTCTGGAAAGCGTTCAGCACGGTCTGGCGATAGTTGTCCTGCGATGCCAGATACTCGTCTTGTGCTGCACGGCGCCTGGCTTGCAATGCCCCGCCATGGAACAGCGGTTGCGTCAGCGATGCACCGATGCCCCACACCGCGCCCGCGCCGCTGGTGGCCTTGGGCCAGGAGAAGCCGGCACGGCCGAAGGAGCCGGTGATCGACAGGCTGGGAAACATCTCCGCCGTCGCCAGTGCTTCCTGCGCAGCTGCCACCTTCAATGCAGCATCGGCGGCGAGGATATCGGGGCGCTGTTTCAGCAGGTCGGACGGCACTGCTACCGGCACGCGTTCCGGCAGCGTCAACGCGGCCAGCTCCAGATCGGGGGGCGCGGCATCAGGCGTGCGCCCCATCAAGACGGCCAGTGCATGACGCGCAGCCTGCCATTGTGTGCGCAATCCCGGCAACCCTGCACGCAGGGATTCGGCGCCTGCCTGCGCATTTTGCAGATCACTGTTTGATGCAGAACCGAGCTCCACGCGGCGCTGTACTTCCGCCGTATCGGCATCCGCCAGTTGCACCAGCCGCTCGGTCGCTTCCACTTGTGCACGCAGCGCGGCGCCGTTGACTGCCGCAATCACGACGTTGGCAGCCAATGCGCGGCGAGCCGCATCGAGTTGGTAGGACTGCGCATCGACCTGCGCCGCCAGCGCGGAATTGGCATAGCGTTCCACGCCAAACAAGTCGAAGGTGTAGCTGACGTTCAATTCACCGGCAAAGACGTTGTACAGATTAGTCGGCGCACCGATGTTCGGCAGGCCGAGTGCACGCTGGCGATTCGATTGCAGTACCGCATCGACAGTCGGGAACAGCGATTCGTTGATCTGTGCGCGCAGTTGTTCTTTGGCAGCGGTCAGACTATGCGAAGCCTGCGACAGCGAATAATTTTTCGCCAGCGCTTCTTCCACCCAGGCCGACAATTGCGGCGAACGATAGGCTTCCCACCATGTCGGTACCGGGCGTTCGCCCAGCACGAATTTCTGGGAAGCGTCCGGCGTGCCGATTTCGCTTGGTGTGCCTTCGACGCCGTAATGCGCCGGTTGCGGCATGTCGGGCGCGATGCCTTTTGGTCCAAGTGCGCAACCGGACAGGGTCAGCGCAAGCAGATACAACGCGTAACGGCGAGGGGGTAAATGAACGGCACGCATTAGCGGCTCCCTTCAGATGCAGTGTCCGAATCGGCATAGGCGGTTTCGCTCGGCTTGACCTTGTAGCACAAGGCATACAATGCCGGCAGATAGAACAGCGTCAGCACGGTGGCGACGGTGATGCCGCCCATGAGTGCGGTCGCCATCGGGCCGAAGAAGTTGCTGCGCAACAACGGGATCAGCGCCAGCACCGCGGCCGCAGCAGTCAGCGTGATCGGACGGAAGCGTCGCACCGTGGCGCCGACGATGGCGTCGAAACGCTTGCGGCCGGCGCCGATGTCCTGCTCGATCTGATCGACCAGAATCACCGAGTTACGCATGATGATGCCGAGCATGGCGATCGTGCCCAGCATCGCCACGAAGCCGAACGGCTGATGGAACAGCAGCAGTGCGCCGACCACGCCGATCATGCCCAGCGGCGCCGTCATCACGACCATCATGGTGCGGCCGAAACTTTGCAGCTGCACCATCAGCAGCACCAGCACGGCAATCACCATCAGCGGCATCTGCGCCGAGATCGAGGCCTGTGCCTTGGCGTTTTCTTCCACCGGCCCGCCGACGGCAATGCGATAGCCGACCGGCAGTTCCTTGCGCAAGCTTGCCAGCTTTTCATCCAGCGCGTTGCTCACGTCGATACCTTGGACGCCGGCACGCACATCGGCCAGCACCGTGATGGTGGGCTGGCGATCGCGTTCCCAGATGATGCCGTATTCCAGCTCATTGCGGATGTGGCCCAGCGTGCTCAGCGGCACCGAACCGGAAGCGGTCGGTATCGCCAGCGAACTCAGGCGTGCAGGATCGACGCGCTCGCTGCGCGGTGCGCGCAGATCGACGCTGATGAGCTTGTCGCGTTCACGATACTGAGTGACGGTGTAGCCCGACAGATTCATCGCGAGGAAGCTGGACACTTGCTGCGTAGTCAGACCCATTTCAGCGACGCGTTTTTGATCGAGTTCAAACGTGATCGAGCGTTGTGCCGGCTCGTCCCAATCGAACTGGACATTGGTGGCGCGCGATTCCTTGCGGATTTCTGCCGCGACTTTTTCAGCGATGGCGCGGACTTCAGGGATCTTCTCGCCGCTGACGCGGAACTGCACCGGGAAGCCGACCGGCGGGCCGTTTTCCAAACGAGTGAGGCGCGTACGCAGGCCGCTGAATTGCTCGCGCAATGGTTGCTCCAGCGCCTTCGCCAGTTTTTCGCGATCCTCCACCGATTTGGCGGTCACCACGAATTGCGCAAAGTTGGCGCTCGGCAGTTGCTGATCCAGCGGCAGATAGAAGCGCGGCGCACCGGTGCCGACGAAGTTGACGACGTGGTCGATTTCGGGACGTCCCTTCAGCACTGCTTCCATGCGCAAGGCTTCGCGCTGGGTTGCTTCAAACGAGGCACGTTCCGGCAGGCGCAGGTCGATCAATAGTTCCGGGCGGTCCGAGCTGGGGAAGAATTGCTGCGGCACCAGGCCGAATGCGGCGAGCGAACCGACGAACAGCAGCGCTGTGAGAATCACCACGCGGCCGCGAAACGCCACGCACCACGCCACCATGCTGCGCAGGCGTGTGTAGACGCGGGTTTTGTAAATGGCGTGATCGTGATCTTCTTCGTGGGCTTGGTGTGAATGATCCGCTTCCTCGTCTTGCGCGGCGCCTTCAGGCTGCGGCTTTTCCTTGAGCATGTGATAGCCCAGCAGCGGGATCAGTACAACCGCTGCGAGCCAGGAGAGCAGCAGCGCAATCGCCGACACTTCAAAGATCGAACGCGTGTATTCGCCGGTGCCGGACTTCGCCAGTGCAATCGGGAGGAAGCCCGATACCGTTACCAGCGTGCCGGTCAGCATCGGAAAGGCGGTGCTGGTGTAGGCGAATGCAGCGGCGCGGCGGCGATTCCAGCCTTGTTCCAGTTTCACCGCCATCATTTCCACCGCGATGATGGCGTCATCTACCAGCAAGCCCAGCGCCAGCACCAGCGTGCCGAGCGACACCTTGTGCAGGCCGATGTCGAACATGTACATGAACAGCGCGGTCACTGCCAGCACGATAGGGATGGAGATCACCACGACCATGCCGGTGCGGATACCCAGCGACAGCAGGCTGACCACCAGCACGATGGCGATCGCTTCGGCCACAGCTTCCAGGAAATCGTCGACCGACTTTTCCACCGCGTGCGGCATGCTGGAAACGGCAGTCAGCTTCAAGCCCGCAGGCAGACGCGCACGCAGCGCTTCGGTGCTTTCGTCAAGCGCCTTGCCGAGACGGATGACGTCGCCGCCGGGTTGCATGGTGACGCCGATGCCCAGTACCGGCTTACCGTCGGAACGCATCTGCTGCTCTTGCGGATCGTCATAGCCACGCGTGACGGTGGCGATGTCGCCCAGGCGGAAGTTGCGGTTGTTGATACGGATGATCTTGTCGCTGATCGCTTTGACGTCGTTGAACTGCCCGGTGGGCCGCACATACAGGCGGTCATTGGCAGTGCTGATCAGACCGCCCGGCGCCACCGCGTTCTGTGCGCCGATCAGGTCGCCCAGTTGTTGCGGATTGATGCCCAGCCGCGACATCTGCGCGTTGGAAATATCGATGTAGATGTGCTGGTTGCGATCGCCGAAATAATCGATCTTGCCCACGCCCGGCACGCGCAGCAATTCGCCACGCAGCTGGTCGGCGTAGTCGCGTAATTGCGCGGGCGAGAAGCCGTCGCCTTCCAGCGCGTAGATGTTGGTATAGACGTCGCCGAACTCATCGTTGAAGTAGGGCCCCTTGACGCCGCTGGGCAAAGTCGCGGCGATGTCGCCGACTTTCTTGCGGACTTGGTACCAGGTCTTGGGCACTTGCGCGGCAGGCGCAGTGTCTTTGATCGTGAAGAACAACTGCGACTGGCCCGGGCGCGAATAGCTGCGCAAGAAGTCGACGTCAGGCGTCTCCTGCAATTTGCGTGCGATACGGTCGGTGACTTGCTCCTGTACCTGGCGCGCGGTGGCACCCGGCCAGTCGGTCTGGATCACCATGACCTTGAAGGTGAACGGCGGATCTTCCGACTGCGACAGCTTGGAATAGGAGCCAATGCCCAGCAACGTGATCAGCGCCAGGATGAAGGTGACCAGCGCCTGATGCTGCAAGGTCCACGATGACAGGTTGAAACGTCCCGGTGCGCTCATAGTGCGAAGTCCTCAGCATGCAGCGGCGCGATCGGCTTCACCTTCTCGCCGGCGGTCAGCGTATGCACGCCCTGAACCACGATCTTTTCACCCCCGGCGACGCCGTCGCTCAGCGTGACACTGCGTTCGCCGTAAGCGCTGACGATGACCGGACGCAGTTCCAGTTTGCCGTCGGCAGGCCGCACGATCCATACCGCCGGACGATTTCCCTGATGGAACAGCGCGGTGGCCGGGATGACGGTCGTGCCGCTGGATGCCGTCTTTTCTTGCGTAGATGTATTGATGGAGACTTCGCCGCTCATGCCCAGACGCAGGGAAGGATTCTGTGTCTCCAGCGTCACCTTGACGCGGAAGGTGCGGCTTTGCGGATCGGCGGCGGGGCTGACTTCGCGCACGCGGCCGGTCAATTTCTGATCAGGCAGCGCAGTCAGTTTGACCGTGGCCGGTGCACCCACGCGGATCTTCGCTACCTGGCTTTCGGAGACCTCGGTCGTAACATCCGTGGCGCCCGACCATGCCAGCGAAAACACCGGTTGTCCGGCAGCCAGCACTTCGCCGGTGTTGGCTTGTTCTGCGCTGATGACGCCATCGTGTTCCGCGATCAGGCGGGTGTAATTGCGCTGGTTGCCGGCCACGGCAGCGCGTGCCGTTGCGCCTTTAAGCTGCGCCTTGGCGGCGGCATAGGCATCCTGGGTTTGTTCCAGTTGCAGCGCGCTGATCAGTTTGTCGCGAGCTTGCAGGGTGTCGCGTTGCAACTGCTTTTCGGCGGCGTCGAAATGCTCACGCGCAGAGGCCAGGTCGGCTTCTGCACTGGCGGCGTTGTGTTCGGCGTCGGCCGGATCAAGACGCGCCACGACATCACCCTTGCGCACGGTATCGCCCAGATGCACGCGGCGTTCGATGACTTGCCCGGCAATGCGGAATGACATCGGCGTCGAGAAGCGCGACTGCACTTCACCCGGCAAGGTCAGCAATTGTGCGCCGCTATCGGTTTGTGCGGGCAGGACGACGACTTCACGCGGCGCATCGGCGACCGGGGCCGGTTTTTGACACGCGGCCAGTGCCAGCGTGACGGCCAGCACCAACGGCAGCAGGACCGGAGAACGTGGATGGAGGGGGGAGGTGGTACGGCGATGATGAGCAAACTTCACGGCATTCCTTTCTGGAAATGTGATGTCCGGATCGTCAGCCGTTCCGAACCCTGCAACCTGATTAATTTGTTAAGCGCACGCGGGAATTTTTTGGCATTCTAATACACTAATGAATTCAGATGCAACGATGTATTTGAATACATCGATGCTAAAATCACGCCATGAGCAAAGCCATGACCACCGCCAACGCCAAATTAGTTGCCAAAACGGAAATCCCGTCCGCAGGACGCCAGCGCCTGAGCCGCGAGCAAAGCCGCGAGCAGACGCGCCAACGCCTGCTGGAGGCATCGCATGCCGTGTTCGTTCAAAAGGGATTCACGCTGGCAAGTGTGGAAGACATCACCGCCGCCGCCGGTTATACGCGGGGTGCGTTCTATTCCAACTTCAGCGACAAGACCGAGTTGTTTTTTGAGTTGTTGCGTCGGGAGAGCGCGGACATCGATCTGGAATTTCACCGTCTGTTCCAGTCGCCGGTAATCGATCCGATCGCGCTGATGGAAAAGATTTCCGGTTACTACAGCACACTGTACCGCGATGACATGTGCAGCCAGCTGTGGATGGAAGCCAAGATCGTCGCCATGCGCGATGAAAAATTCCGCGCCAAACTGAGCATCTTCCTGCGTGAGCGCCACCAACAGATCGCCGAGTTTGTCGAGATCTTCGCGCGTCTGACCAATACACCATCGATCGCACCGGCACACCAGATAGCAATCGGTCTGATGGCCTTGTGCGAGGGCGTGTGCTTCGCCCATCGCTGTGATCCGGAACGCATCGACGACAAGACCGCCGAGGCAGTCATGTCACTGTTTCTCAAAGCGACGATTGCGATGCCGCATGCGACCACAGCTCCGCCGGCGGCAGTAGGTACAAAATTCGAGGATACGTCTGCAAAGCGGCCGGCGGTGAAGCGCAAGTAAGTCCCGCCGGCGCTAAAATTGATTGCTTCAAGAACTTATGGATTGTCCGCAATCAAGCGCTGAGTGAATTTCTGCACGGCTTTGCGCAGCTGCAATGTCACTTCTTTCGTCTTGCCTTCAGCAGAACTGGTGACGATGGCAACGCGTCCTTTCACGTTGACCAGTTCGGTATAGACGCTAGGGCCGTTTGTCCTGCTCAGCAAGGCACAGATCTTATCGGGCTGGTCGCATAGAATGACAGCATTGCCGACTTCGTCGGAAAAGCGTTTCCTGACACCGACAAACTCAGCCTGTCGCAACGGAGTGGGACCATAGCGCGTATCGTCGACGATGAACACCAGCTGTGTCGGCGATGCTCCCAACGGTACGAAAGCACCGACCAGAAATCCTGCTCCGACCGCCAGAGCAGCTTTCCTGTCGGTTGCCGGATCAACCAGAAACGGTTGCCAGCCTTCCGGAACCGATAGCGCCAGTGAGCTGACCGAGGTGCGACCGATACGGATGGCACTTTTTCCTTGTGGCTGGCACAGCGGCTGTACGCCGTCTTTCGGTTTTACCCGGACTGAGAGCGATTGGATGCTGACTGGCCGATCTGGATTGCCGGCGGAAAGCGATGCCGGGAATTGCCGTTTGATGATGAGCCAGTCGCCGTCGACGCGGTACTCTACATCGTAGGACGCAGCCTTGGGTTTTTGCGTGGCAGGATCAATCAACGTAGCCCGCATGTGGCCCGGATCCGTTACTTCATAGGTCGACAGAGCTTCGTAGTTGCCGGCTTCGTTGTAACAATGTGCGCGTGTGAAAGAACCGTCATATTCCCCCGTGCAATCGCCGTTTTGGTTAAGGACCTTCTGACTGGCGAGCGTGACCTGTATTTGCTGACTTTGCCAGCAACCGTGCAGCGCCGGATCGTCCTGCGCTGAAGCCATTGAAGATGCGGACAGCAGCAAGGTTATCGCCGACAGATACCGGCGCCACACAAGATGCTTGTTTGCAGAACGAGACGTTGCTGTCGGAAACGAATGGTGCGCCATGTTAAAAACGGTCTCCGTTAGGTGGGCTTGCCCTAAAATGGGCAAGCCCTGCTTCGCGTTATTTCACACTATTCAGGTACGCAATCAGATCCGCGCGTTGCTTGGCGTCGGCGATGCCCGAGAACGGCATGACGTTGCCCGGCAACAGCTTCTGCGGATCGGCGATGTAGGCGTCCAGATTTTTTTCATCCCACGTCAGATTGGCGCGCTTGAGCGCCGGGCTGTAGCGAAAGCCCGGCGACGCTGCCGACTTGCGGCCGACGATACCCAGCAGACCGGGACCGATGCCGTTGGCCGCGGTAACGGTGTGGCAGGCGGCGCATTGCGCGAAGACCAGTTTGCCGGCGTTGACGTCTTGCGCCATGGCCGACATCGACACGGATACTGCCGACAGTGCGATTGCAGCAGCGAGCGCTGCGCGGTGGAAATGCTTCCGGTGTAAATACTTCATTGATTGCTCCTCAAAATAATAAATATCCGTAGCGCATCACAGCATGCGCGGACGCTGCACGTAGCGCACCAGATCGTCACCCAGGCGGACTGCCAGCGCCGCCAGCGGACCTGTCGGGTTGTAGCCCGAATTGTGCTGGAACACCGAAGCGCCGACCACGAACAGATTCTGCGCATCCCAGTGCTGCAGACGCGGCGAGACGACGCTGTGCGCCGGATCCGTACCCATTGGCGTGCCGCCGGTGATGTGCGTGGTCTGATAGGCGCGAATATCGAACGGGCTCTTGCGCGGCACCGCCGGTCCGACGATGTCGGCGCCCATCGCCTTGGCGATGTCTTCCATCTTCTTGGTGACGTAGGCTGACATCTTGGTCTCGTTCTCGCGCCAGTCGAAAGTCATGCGCACCAGCGGCTGGCCGTAGGCATCCTTGTACACCGGATCGAGGTCGAGGAAGTTTTCCGTGTTCGGATAGCAGCTGCCCTGGATCGACATGCCGAAGGAATGCGCATACCAGTCGACGTTGGCCTGCTTCCACTTGGTGCCCCAGCGTGGCGTACCTGGTGGCAGGCGACGCGCGACGATAGGACGGCCGCTGAACATGTTGGCGCTGATCATGCCGCCACCAAGGAAGCCCAGGCCGGTGTGGTCGAAGTTGTCGTTGTTGAAGTCGTCGATCACGGTGCCGGTGCTGCCGGTGGACAAGAAAGGATTGGTCCAGCGATCCTTCATGAACACGTTCACAGCAGAGGTAGTCTGGTAACAGAAGTTCTTGCCGACCACGCCCTTGCCGGTGACCGGATCATACGGCGTGCCGATCTTGTCGAGCAGCAGCAGTTTGGTGTTGGTCATGGTGAATGCACCCAGCACGACGACGTCGGCCGGCTGTTCATACTCCTGGCCGTTGCGCAGGTCGAGATAGCGCACGCCGGTCACGCGCTTGGTCTGCGCGTCGTAGTTGACGCCGAGCACATGGCTGTTCAGGCGTATTTCAAAACCTTTGCGTTCCTTCAGCATCGGGTACAGCAACACTTCCGGAGAAGCCTTGGCTTGGGCCTCGCAGATGAAGCGTTCGCAGTGACCGCAATACTGGCATTGGCCGAGTTTCTGTCCGTCCGGATTGGTATAGACGCCGGAGGAATTGGCCGCGGGTGTCGGGAACGGGTGATAGCCCATCTTCTCCGCAGTCTGTCTGAAGACGGTGCCGGCTTCGGTGATTTCCAGCGGCTTTTGCGGATACTCGCCGCGTCGCGGCGCTTCGAACGGATTGCCGCCGGCCTGCTTTTTGCCGTTGATGTTGCCCGCCTTGCCTGAGATGCCGAACAGCTTCTCAAACAGGTCGTGGTAAGGCTCCATCTCCTTGTAAGTGACGCCCCAGTCCTGCAGCGGCATGTTGGCAGGGATTGCCTTGGCGCCGTAACGATTGGTGTAATGCGTGCGCAAGGTCGGGTCATACTCGGCCCAACGCCAGGTGTGGCCGTTCCAGTGATTGGCGGCGCCGCCCATGCCTTCGCCGGGCAGGAAGGCTTCCATCCAGCGCACCGGCAGCGAGGTGTCGCTGCGCGAATGACGCAGCGTGTACGTCTGCACGTTCCATTTTTGCACCAGGCCCTGGCGCACGTCCCAGCGCAGCTCATCGCGTTGCGACGGCAGCTTGGCTTCGGCGCCGTTGCTGTGATCGCCGCCGCGTTCCAGCACCAGCACGTCGATGCCTTGCGCCGTCAGCTGACGCGAAACCAGGCCCGCAGTGAGCCCGCCGCCGACGATCACGACCGTCCGCTTTTCCAGTTTTTTTATCATGTTGTGTCCTTAGCTGAAGTCGAGGATAGACTTGGGATCTTTCGCACCGGGGAAGGGTTTGCCGCGATAGTTCACCATGTCCAGCGTGTGCGTCGCCGGCAAGCCGGGATAACCGAGCATCTTCCAGAACACCTTGTTGTTGTTGCCGCCGTATAGCGGGTCGGCGTAACAGGCTTGCGTGAACAAGGGATACATCAGTTCATTGAACCAGGAACCCAGCGGGGTGTCTTCGTCGACCACTTTGCCGTCGGCAATGGCGGCGAGGAAAGCATCGGCATCTGCCGGCGCCAACTGGTCGAAGGCTTTACCAAATTTCTTGATGGCCTGGCGGTTGGCGGCTTCCACGCCGGCCTTGAAGAACTGCTCGGGCGTGAGCGGCAACTGCAGGCCGAGTTGCGGTTTGCCTTGCAGCCATGGGCCGCTCATGTAGCGGCCGGCGCCTTTGCCGTAAGCACCGCTTAATTGGCGGTCGATGAAAATCGCCAGGCCGCAGTCGACGCCGTTGGGAGTGAACTGATCGGCTGGGCACATGATGTTGACCATAGTTTCGACGAAAGCGGCTTCATCGGCGCTGAAGCTTTCGTAGCCGATCAGGCCTGGCGAGGTGGCCGGAGTTGCAGCTGCGGCAGGTGCATCGGCAGCGCTTGCAGCGGTGGCCGCGATCGCTGCACCGGCTCCGGTGCCGACTGCCAGTGGAGAAGATAGCGATGCAGTGCCTGCAACAGTGATGACCTGTCGCAGAAAATGCCGCCGTGGTGGTGGTTGGGTGTTGTCGTCACTCATCTGTGCCTCCTTGTGTAAGTGGGTGAGATTCGGTGTGATCGCAGATCTGCCCTGCCGCAGAAAACGTGGACAGAGTCATCTCTTCGAAGGTAAAACAGACATGCGTTTGCCCGCCGGAGAGCCTATATCGGCTCCCCGGTCGTGGACAATGTATTGCGCAAGAAATCGCGACGGGCTCGCATGGCAGCGACGTCGGATTAGAAGGTTTCCCAATCGTCGTTCGACGAAACCGCGGACGATTTGCCGATGGCGGGTGTTGCCGCCGGCAAGGGTTTCGATGCCGCGGAAGACATCTTCAGTGGCGTGATGGACTTCGTGTTGCGAGCCTTGACCGGCTTTGCTGCGGAGCTCGTGTACGTCGGCGCGGCATACTGTTGATGAGCACGCTGCTCTTCGATGATCTTGAAAATGGAGACGGCGTCCTTCAGCGACAAGGCTTGCTGTTCCAGCGACTTGGCGGCGGCGCTGGCTTGTTCGACCAGTGCGGCATTTTGCTGGGTTGCCTCATCCATTTGCGAGACGGCTTGCGAGACCTGATCGATGCCCGAGCTTTGCTCGCTGGAGGCGGAAGAGATTTCTCCCATGATGTCGGTTACGCGTTGTACCGCGCCGATGATCTCGCTCATGGTTTGACCAGCCTGGCCTGCCAGTGCAGAACCGGTTTGCACGCGGTCGACCGACAGCATGATCAAGTCTTTGATTTCCTTGGCGGCGCTGGAAGAACGCTGCGCCAGGGCGCGCACTTCACTGGCGACCACCGCGAAGCCGCGGCCCTGTTCGCCGGCGCGGGCGGCTTCCACCGCTGCGTTCAGCGCCAGGATGTTGGTCTGGAAGGCGATGCCGTCGATGATGCCGACGATTTCGGTGATCTTGGTGGAGCTATCGCGGATTTCATCCATGGTCGTCACGACGCGGCTGACAACATCGTTACCGGCGCTGGCGATCTGCGAAGCATTGACGGCCAGCGTGGATGCCTGGCGTGCATTGTCGGCATTGTGCTTCACGGTGCTGGTCAGCTCTTCCATGCTGGAAGCGGTTTCTTCCAGCGAGGCCGCTTGTTGCTCCGTGCGTGAGGACAGGTCGAGATTGCCGGCGCTGATTTCCTTGGTCGCGGTAGCAATGGCGTCGCTACCTGTGCGCACAGTAGAAACGGTTCTGGTCAGGTTGTCTTGCATCTTCGATAAGCCGGTCAGCAACTGGCCCATTTCGTCGGTCGAATGCACGTGTACACGCTGAGTGAGGTCGCCTTCGGCAATGTCGTCGAAATGCTTGAGTGCCTGTTCGATCGGACGTGAAATCGCACGGCGCAGCGAGAACCAGCTGTAGCCGGCGAGCAGCAAGCCTATCGCTACTGCGGCGATCGAAATCATGCGGAAGTTTTCGTAACGGTTCAGCGAGTCCTCATAGTTCTGGCGCGCCGCGTCGGTTTCATATTCGTTGAGCAGCGTACCGCTCTTTTGCATCGCGGTATAGACCGTGCCGACCACACGCGCCTTGTCGGAAATCTGCTGACGGTCGCCGCCCTTGATGGCGTCACGGAATTCATCGATGGCTTTTTCAGTCTTGGTAAGGCCTTCGGTGACTTCCTGCACCAGCTTCTTGGCCTGCTCGCTTTGCGGCAGCGCTGCGTATTTGGCCCACCATTCCAGCGCCTGCTTGCCGACGTCCGCTTCCGTCTTGTACATCTGCTGTGCCCATGCCGGGTCAGTCGTCAAGGCTGCCTGATCCAGCGAGGTGCGCTGGCGGCCAACCCATAGCAAGGTATTGTCGGCGGCCACCGTCTTGGGCATGCGCACCTGATACAGCTCGCGGTTGATCTTCACGACGGTGGACATGCCGAACAGACCGGTCATGCCAATGGCGAGAAGCAGGACGGAGAGAATCGCCATGGCGAGTGCAAGGCGGGACTTGATGGTGAGTCTGAGGGTTTTCATGTTGAGATCTTTTTCTTTTGAATTGAGAGCGGCAATGTTCCTGGTGTTGCTGGCTGGGGATGTTTTCCGGGCAAGCGTTCATCAATAAAGAAAATGCAACAAGGTCAAACCACCTTGTCTCGGTCGTCGATATGTTTTCTGTCAATATCGTCCGCGCGCCATCAAGAGGAAGCGGCGATTTCAAGTCAGGCATTTGCAGGCCAACGCATTTTCACAAGGTATTAACGGCGGGGTTGGTGATGTTCTGAAGCAATTTTTCTGAAAAATGCAGAGAATTTACAATTAAAAGAAGTGCTCTTTATTTAAAGACAATGAGTGAGGATTTGCGCAAAAACTATGCGATATTTTCGCTGACAAAATACTGACACGAGGCTCATGAAGCAGTGATCCCGATCATCGGCGATGACGAAGTTTTCCCTCGCCACTCTCTGAGTTATTGCTATGCGATGACACGACGATCGCATAGCAATGACAAGGCAACAACACAGACATCGATTGCGTCGTTGATTCGCTGTCGATCAACCTGCCGACTATGCCGCCAACAACACCGGATCGTGATCGAGACTGTAGCGCGTGAACACACGATTCAATGCCGGCAACGGCGCCACTTCCATCTCGCGCACGGCCGGTTCCATGATCACCATTGCCACGGTAGCTGACAGATTGTCATGGCTGCCCGGACGCGGTGGACGGCATACCGAATAAGGCAAGCCGAAGTTGTCGAAGAAGGCATCTTTCATCTGTTGGCGGCCGAGTTTGGCGCCGGCGGCGTTGAGCAATTTGCGCACGCGCCAGTCGCGGTAGTGACTGTCGGGTGAATTGGCGATGCCGAGATCGACCAGCTTGCTCAGCGCTACTTGCGACATCCAGTGATTCGCATGCACGATAAGATTGTCTTCGCCCGGATAGATCGGGAAGGATTCATTCGTCGTGCATTCGAAGTCAATGCCGAAGCCTTCAGCCATGCCCAGCATGATGTTGTTGGAACAAGACTTCGGCGTGGTTGCGACGGTCTTCATCGCCAGCGAAAAAATCTCCTGTTCCAGCACCTTGCGGCGGATCAGTGACAGCGGCACGCCCAGTTGCGTGAAGTCGCGGTTCGATTCCAGATAGTTGGCCGTGATGGATACACCGGCGCTGTTGAAGCCGCTGCGCGCCAGTCCGCCTGCTTCGACGAAGGTCAGGAAATCGGGGCCGTTGTCGTTGCGCACGCGCAGCACGATGGACGTGTCGGCGCATTCGGCGCGCCAGTCCCAGTTCTGGCCGTGGATGAGATTGCCGGTGGCCGAGCGTTCCGGCAGGATCAGCGCGCCGGTGCAGCCGTCGCCGGGTTCGTTGTCGACGGCGGCGACTTTTTCGGCGCGTGCTTTGGCGAGTACTTCGGTACGCGCATTGATCATCACGATGTCGGCGAAGTCCACATTTGCACCTTTGGCGATGCCACGCATTTCATCGATGTAATGCGGTGCGTAGTCGCCGATCTGCTTGGCAAAAAAATCGATGAGCTTGTTGCGCGCCTGTTCGCCGTAACCGATGTTGACGAGTGTCTGTCCATACAGCGCAATGCTGCCGCGCACGCGATCGGCAGCCTGCTGGCCGTATTGCACGCCGCGCTCGTGCGGTGTGCCGGAGACAGAGACAAATGGAAATTGCTGAATGGTAGTCATGATGTCGGGTAATCCTCAAAGGAAACAGGCAATGCAGCAGCCTGGCGAGATGGCGGAAGGCGCTCGCAAAAAATGTTCAACAAGAAAATGGCGGGATGTTCATCTGGTTGCTGTGAGCAACCCGCCGCGGAAGGCTCGGTTTATTTGGCCAGGCTGCTGGTCCACATCAGGGGTTTGCTTTCCCAGACGGTATAGCCGTTGACGCGTTTGCGGATGGCCCAGGAGTCGGTCACGTTGTACAGCACGATCAGCGGCGTCTTGGTAATCAGCATGTTGTGCAGTTGATCGAACAGCACCTGGCGCTTCTTGGTGTCGGATTCGATAAAGCTCTGATCAATCAGCTTTTGCGCGGCAGGATCGTCCCACACCTTGCGCGACTGCTTGGCTTTGTTGCCGGAAAACTGCTCATAGCTCAGCGCCGGATCCAGACGTGACGAATACGTGAAGGAACTCATCTGGTAATTGCCGCTGTTGTAGCGGTCCAGTTGCGTGGCCCATTCCAGCACTTCGATCTGCGCATTGATACCGACCGCCTGCATCATCGCCTGGCTTAGCACGGCCACGGTATAGCTCGGCACGTGTGCGCGCTTGTTGGCCTGGATCACGATAGGCTGCCCGCGATAGCCGGCCTGTTGCAGCAACAGCTTGGCCTTGGTGGGGTTGTAGACGTAGCCCTTCTTTTGCTCTGCGCTGTAAAACAATGACTTGTCGTAAATCGCGGAATTATTGACGTGCGCCAGCCCTTCGGAAGCGGCTTCAACGATCTGCTTCATGTCCAGCGACAAGGCAATCGCCTGACGTATCCTTTCATCTTTCAGCACCGGATCGTTGGTTTGCATCAGCAGGGTATTCTTGCCGGCTTCGCTTGGGATGATCACATTCAGATTGCGATTGGCCTTCAGCTCCTTGACGTCGGACGAGGTGATCTGGCCGGCATCGATGGCGCCGGATTGCAGGCCGGCCTTGGAGGTGGACATGTCGGGCACGTCGAGGAACTTGACCTGCGGAATCTGCGGCTTCTTCAGGCCGAGATAGCCGTCCGGCTTGTTACCCGGTGGCGATTGATAATCGGCGAAGGCGCTCAGGGTGACGTATTCGCCGCGCTTCCATTCGTCAAACTTGTACGGGCCGGTGCCGATCGGCTTGTCCCAGCTGCCGTCTGCTTTCACGGATTTTTTGCTGATGACCGCAGCCATAGCGCAATCGGTACGCGCCAGGTTGTCAAGGAAGATGGCCGATGGCTTGTCGATCTTCAGCACAAAGGTTTGCGCATCGGGAGCCGTTGCCGACAAGACCTTGGTGCCGGAGCGGCCGTCAAAATCGCTCAGACAGCGCCAGTCGGTCTTGGGATTCATGTAGCGGTTCCAGCTCCACAGCACATCGGCGGAGGTCATCGGGTCGCCGTTGTGAAACTTGACGCCGGGACGCAGCTTGAAGGTATAGGTCAGGCCGTCGGGGCTGACGTTGATCGACTTCGCCAGCAACGGACCGACCGAACCGTTTTCGTGATAGCCGACCAGACCTTCGACAATGTTGAGCACCACGCCGTCCGTCGTGTTGTCGCGATTGACGCCGGGATTGGTGGAGCGGATATCTGCCGGTTGCGCGACGACGATTTGCGCTGGATTCTGTGCAAAAGCAGACGTTGCGCTCAACGCCGCGATGGTACTCATGGCACTCATTACGCTCATTTTCAGCAGCAGGCGTGCTGGAGACTGTGAAGAAGACATGGCTGATTTCCTTGAGACTGTGCGTGAATGAAGATTGATGACGATGTTATAGGGTCAAGCATGGATTGGTGTAGCGATGGCCGTTGCAGATGCCACCGGTTCGTCAAAACGCCATTTGAGCTGCATGCCGCCACTGGGTGTCGGGATCAATGCGGGGATCGCTGACAGGAGTGTACGTGTATAGGCATGCTGAGGCTGATCGAAGACGGCGTCGCGGCTGCCTTGTTCAATGATGCGCCCGCCTTGCATGACCAGCACGCGATCTGCGACTTGTTCAACCACGCCGAGATCGTGGCTGATGAACAGGCAGGAGAAGCCATGCCGGTCCTGCAGCTCGGCGAACAATTCCAACACCTGCGCGCGCACCGTCACATCCAGCGCCGACACCGGCTCATCGGCAATCACGAATGAGGGATGGCGCACCAGTGCGCGTGCAATCGCTACGCGCTGGCGCTGGCCTCCCGAGAGTTCATGCGGATGGCGGTCGCCGTATTTGCCGTCGAGGCCGACTTCCTGCAGCATCTTCGCCACGCGGGCACGCTTGTCGGCAGCCGACATGCCGTCGATCTGACGCAGGCCTTCGCCGACCAGCTGGGCAATCGTCATGCGCGGATTGAGCGAGGAGTAGGGATCCTGAAACACCATCTGGCAATTGAGGCGGTAGTCGCGCCAGCCTGGATCGCTGCGATGGATGGCGTGGCCCTTGAACAGGATGTCGCCTTCGGACGGTTTGATCAGACCGGCGATGGTGCGGCCCAGCGTGGTCTTGCCGGAGCCGGAGCCGCCGACGACGGCGACGATTTCCCTGGGCTGGATAGCCAGATCGATGCCGTGCAAAACGCGCTTGGAAACAGTCTTTGAAAACAGGCGCGGATGACCGCCGTATTCGACCACCAGATTGCGGACTTCGACCACCGGCTCGGCCGCCGGCAAGGTGCGTGCCGGCTGGCGGCGTGGAATCGCTTCCAGCAGCTTGCGCGTGTAGTCTTGAGCGGGTGCGGCCAGCATGGCGGCGGTATTGCCGGATTCGACCACTTCGCCTTGCTTCATCACGATGACGCGCTCGGTATAGCGCGCGACCATCGGCAGGTCATGGCTGATCAGCAGCACTGCGGTGTTGCGCTCGCGGGTCAGGTTGACCATCAGTTCCAGCACATCGCGCTGCACGACGGCATCGAGCGCGGTGGTGGGTTCGTCGGCGATCAGCAGAGCCGGTTCCAGCAGCATGACGGAAGCCAGCATCATGCGCTGGCGCATGCCGCCGGAGAACTCATGCGGCCATGCCGACAGCGCTGCCCTGGGATCGGCGATGCCGACGCGGGCCAGCATGTCCAGCGTCAGTTCGCGGCGCATCGACTTGGTCAGTTGCGGGCGATGCAGCGCGAGGCCTTCGTCCAGCTGCGAGCCGATGGTCGAGGAAGGATTGAGCGATGTCATCGGCTCCTGAAACACCATGCCGATGCGCGCGCCGCGCAATGAGCGCAGGTGTTTTTCAGCAGCTTGGGCGATGTCTTCGCCTTCGAACACGATGCTGCCCGCTGTACGGATCAGGGGTAATGGGGTCAGTCCCATGATGGCGCGCGCGGCCTGCGTCTTGCCGCTGCCGGATTCCCCGACCAGGCCGACGAATTCGCCGGGAGAGACCGAGAACGACACGTCGCGGACGATCTGCCGTCCCTTGGTGCCGATAGCCAACGTCAGACCGGAGACGTCAACGAGTTTGCCGGCGACGGGTGTGGAAGCCATGTTCATTCCAGACCTTTCATGCGGGGATCGAGCAGGTCGCGCACAGCGTCGCCAAGAAAGTTGATGCCCAGCAGCGTGAGTGCGATGCACAGACCGGGAAAGATCGACAGGTAAGTCGCTTGTTCCATGTAAGGCCGCGCCGAGGCCAGCATATTGCCCCAGGTCGGCGCCGGTGGCGGCACGCCCAGCCCGAGGAAGGACAAGGCGCTCTCGGCCAGGATCACCCAGCCGAACATTGACGTCGCCAGCACGGTCAATGGCGCAATACAGTTAGGCAGGATATGGCGCACCATGGTGTACAGCTCGGAGTTGCCCAGCACGCGTGAGGATTCGATGAACTCCTTTTCGCGCAGCGACAGCACCGTGCCGCGCACAATGCGTGTGACCGACGGCGTATACGCCAGACCGAGCGCAAGGATGATGCCATATTGATTTGCCCCGAATACCGCCAGCAAGGCCAGCGCCAGAAGCAAGCCGGGAAATGCCAGCAAGGCATTGATGAAGGCCATCACGATGCGGTCGACCCAGCCACGCACGAAGCCCGTGACCACGCCGATACAGGTGCCGACCACGATGGCGAACAGTACGGTCAGGAAGCTGATCCATACGCTGTTGGACGCGCCGGCCATCAGGCGCGACAGCTCATCGCGGCCGAATTCGTCGGTGCCCAGCAACCATGCTGCACCGGGTGGCTGGAAGCGTGCGGAGAAACTGATCTTGAGCGGATCGTGCGGTGTCCATACCAGCGCCAGCAACGCAGCGCCGAGGATGAACGCGATGACCAGCAGACCGATCAGCGCTTGCGGAGTACGGAATTTTTTCATTCGGCCAGCACCCGTGGGTCGAAGAGGGGATAGCAGAGATCGACGACCAGATTGGTCAGCACATAGATCACCGCCACGAACAGCAGACAGCCCTGAATCACCGGATAGTCGCGTGCAAAAATCGCGTCTACCAGCAAGCGGCCGAGGCCGGGAACGGTGAACACGGTTTCCACCACGGCCACACCGCCGAGCAGATTGCCCAGCACCAGGCCGATCAGTGTCCAGGTCGGGCCGAAGGAGTTGCGGAAGGCGTGGCGCATCATCACCGCGCGCTCGGACAGACCCTTGGCGCGCGCGTGGGTGATGTAATCGAGGCGCAATACTTCCAGCGTACTGGCGCGCGCCATGCGGATGAGCACGCCGATTTCATGCAGGAACAAGGTCATGATCGGCATCACCAGATACAGCAGGCCGGTTTTCCAGTCGGTCATGACCGAGACGTAACCCACCACCGGCAGCCAGTCCAGCTTCAGCCCGAAGAACAGCAATAACAGCAAGCCCAGCCAGAAGGTCGGCAGCGACACCAGCAAGGTGGCGGCGCCGACCAGCGCGAGGTCGGGCAGGCGGTTTTGCTTCCATGCCGCGATCATGCCGGCCGGAACAGCCACGACCACCGCGAGGATCACCGCCACGACCACGATCTGAGCGCTCACCATGAAGCGGCTCAGCACCAGTTGCAGCACCGGTTCGCCAGTCGTGATCGATACGCCGAGATCGCCACGCAAGGCGTGGCCGCCCCACACGCCGAACTGCACCAGCCAGCTCTTGTCGAGTCCCAGATGCGTGCGCAACTCCAGCAGGCGCGCCGGATCGGCGAGATCGCCGAGCAGCAGCTGCGCCGGGTCGCCGGGAATCAGGCGTATCAGTACAAACACCGCGACCGCGACGATGAACAAAGTCGGCAGCGCCATGGCCAGTCGATTCAGCGTGAAACGAAACATGTGATGTGTTCTCCCCGCGGAAAGTTAAGTCGGCTAGTCTAGCTTGCCGCCGACGCGCTGCGCAAAGCGCGTAACGTTGCGGCGAAAAAATCCTGCACCTTGCCGACGCAGGCCATGCCGTTGTGCGGCACGTTGTCGACCACGTCGAGCTTGACCTTGACGCCGGCGGTTTCAAACGATTTGCGCAGGCTTTCCAGGCGTTCAGGACGGTTTTTTCCGGCATCGTTGGCGCCGGGCATGAAGAACTTGCCGCCTTCCTTGTGCGTGATTTCCCAGGTTTCGATATCGGCTTTGCCGACGATCATGTGCACCGGCAAGGTCTTCAGCGCGTCCAGGTTGAGCGGTTTGCCGAAGCGTGCCGCAAAGTCGCGCACACCGACCCACCAGTCCTGATTGAAGTCGAGCAGCGTGACCGAACCCGGTGCGCCGACCGACAGCGCCCACAGGCGTTCCGGATGAAGATAGCCGAAGCGATTGACGAACTGGCCGCCGCCGGAATAGCCGAACAGGGCGAATTTCGAAAAGTCACAGCCGAACTTGGTCGCCACTTCATCGACCATGTCGAGCAGGACTTCGTCGTAATGGATATCGCCTTCGCGCAATTGCTTGAAGCCGTCACGGTTGCCGTCGCCTTTCGGGCCGGCGGGGAAAAGCGGGCACAGCACGATGCAGTCGTTCCATTTCGCGAACTCGGCAAAGGCGTCGCGGTACTCGGTGAAGGCGCGACCGGTGCCGTGCATCACGACCACCAGTTGCATCGGGCGTGAACCGGCGCTGCCGATATGCGGCGGCACGTAAGTGCAGTAAGAGAAGCGCGGATCGCTGCGCGAGGCGTAGATGGTGCTGTTGCCCAGATCGTAGATGGCGCGGGCGCGCAGGTCGAATTCGGCGGCGGTCGCCGTCACGGTGTCAGACATGGGAAATCCTTGATGAATACAAACGGGAGGGATGCGCGGTACAGTTTGCAACGGCGTCGATGGCGACGTCGTCCAGATTGTCTGGATTGTCCGCATCTTGCAGATAAGCGGACGGCGTACAGGGAATCGGAACGGAAGGCATCGAAGCAGTCATGGCCTGGTTTGTAGGGCGGTTTGCCGGCAAATGGTCAACTTATGTTTCGATTATGTGACAAACAAAAGAAAATAAAAATGTAGAAATCGTTTAGCATAGATAAAGAATTTATTTACTATTTATATTTCGCCATTTCCTTCGTGCGCTCGCCGTCCACCCATGAGCACCATACGTTTTCTTCGCACCTTCGTCGCTGCCGCCCATGGCGGATCCTTTGCGGCCGCTGCCGATCAGGTCTCGCTGACGCAGGCTGCCGTCGGCCAGCAGATGCGCGCACTGGAAGCGGAGCTGAAAACCACGCTGTTCGACAAGACCGGACGCAGTATGGTGCTGGCGCCGGCCGGGCATTTGCTGCTGCCGCGCGCCGTGGATCTGCTGGCGCAATACGAGGCCCTGCGCCGCGATCTGCAGAATCAAGAGCCGATTGCCGGCAATCTCAAGCTGGGTTCGCTGATTACCGGTATGGGTTTGCTATCGTCGACGCTGACTGAACTCAAATTTCTGCATCCGAGTCTGGAAGTCGAGCTGCGCGTGCAGGATCAATCCAAACTGATGGAAGACGTCATCAGCGGTGAACTCGATGCGGCGCTGGTGGTGGAGCGCCAGTGGCCGGAAAAACCGGGTTTGCTGTGGACGCAATGCTACGTCGAGACGCTCACCGTGATCGCCAACTCCAGTATCGCCAGCGCCGACTCGACGATCAGCAGCCTGTTTGCCGGCTATCCCTTTATCCGCTTCGACCGCCGCACGCCGACCGGCGCGCATATCGACAAGATCATGCGCGGCATGCAGTTGGTGCCGCAGGATTTTCTGGAGCTGAACTCGATCTTGTCCATCGTCGAGCTAGTGCGCAAGAATGTCGGCTTCACGATGGTGCCGTTGCTGAAGAACTTCGACTGGGAAAGCGATCCCAGCCTGTGCGTGCTGCATCTGCCGGGCAGGCCGGTCGCGCGCCGTCTCGGCATTCTGGAAAGCGGCCGGCGCAGTCACATCACGAGTGTGGTGCGGGAGGAGTTGTTGGAGCAATTGCAGCGCATGCGCCCGGGCGGCCGACTGCAGAATGGCGTGTCGTCGTAGGAAGTCTGTGGCGCAGTGGTATTGTCGGCGCTGGTTGTCGCTGGTTGTCGCAGGTTGCTTAACTGACTAAGTGATTCGCAGCGACATCCCGGATTTTGCGGGTGGCAGTGAGGCTTCAAATCCATAGCGCTTGTAAAACTCCGGCGTACCGTGATCGGCCATCAGGCTGACGTAGGCTGTGGGTAAGGCTGTCTCGTGAATATAGTGCATGAGGCGTTGCATGATCAGATGGCCCATGCCCTTTTTCTGATGTGCCGGAAGCACCGCGATATCGACGATTTCAAAGAAACAACCGCCATCACCAATGACGCGCCCGATCCCGACGGGTGTGGTATCAGCATAGACAATCACGCTGAACAAACCATGCTTCAAGCCGATAGTCGCGGCTTCAGGCGACTTGCGGCTCAGCCCTGCTGCGAGTCGGATGTTGATGTAGTCGCTGACCGACGGGACTTCGTCTTTGAGTTGATAGTGCATGTTGTGGCATGTTGTACGTTGAGAAGAAAATCCGGTTACCGCACAGTAAAGTCATCAAGGATTGCCGGTTGCTGGAATCGGATGATGAACCTGGATGCGATCACGTCCCGAAGCTTTGGCGCTGTAGAGCGCAGCATCGGCAGCGCTGACAAAACTGGCTGCCGAATCTTTTTCCGTAATGGACGTGAGCACGTCGATGCCGGCGCTGACGGTGACGATGCCGGCAGTGTTGCCGACGTGTTCTATTTTCAGCGCATGCAGGGCTTTGCGAATGGATTCCGCCACCACCAGGGCGCCATCCAGGTTGGTGTCGGGCAGCAGCACGGCAAATTCTTCGCCGCCGTAACGAGCGGCCAGATCGTTGCTGCGTTGTTCGCTGGCCTTGATGACCGCCGCGACTTGCCTGAGACATTCATCACCGGCGACATGGCCGTACAGATCGTTGAATTTCTTGAAGTAGTCGACATCAATCAGGATCATTGCCAGCGGCGTCGCCGACTGTTTGGCGCGCGACAGTGCATGATCGATTGCCTGGTCGAATTTGCGGCGATTCGCGAGCCCGGTCAGGCCGTCTTGCTGCGCCAGTTTTTCCAGCGTGACGTTCAGATCTTGCAATGCATCCCGGGCATTTCTGGCTTCCTCTTCGGCGTGAATCCGCATCTTGATCTGACGAACCAGGCGCAAGCCAAGCACAGCGATCACGGCCACGATACACAGCGTGAGTATGGCTCTGACAATGGCAAGCCGCTGCCAGCTTGCCAGGATTTCATCCTTGGACAAGGCGGTGGTGATAAAAATCGGATAGTAGTTCAACCGCCGATAGCCATTGAGCCGCTCGACACCATCCTGCGTCGATTTGATCATTGCCGAACCGTTGCCATTGCCATGCTTGTACAAGGCATAAAGCGGGCCCTTTGACATATCCCTGCCCAGCGAATCCGGCAGCAGTGGCCGACGCGCAATCTGGATACCGTTATCCAGAATCAATGCAATGGCGCCGTGCTGTCCGATGTCGAAGGTCTGGTAAAAATTGATAAAGTAGTTGACGTGGATGGTGGCCAGGACAACACCGGCGAACTGTCCATCGGCGCTGTCGAGACGGCGCGACAGCGGAATCACCCAGTCGCCCGAAGAACGCGCCTGAAAAGGCGTGCCGATGTGAGGGCCGGGATTGCTGTTGGTCCGGTGAAAGAGAAAATATTCCCGATCCGCGCTGGAGCCATATTCATCCTTGTTGGGCAGGGAATTGACGATGCGCAGACCCTCTTTGTCGAAAATGGCGAGGCCCTGCAGCTGTGGCAGCTCCTTGACGCGTAGCATCAGTAGTCTGTGCAACCGTTCCAGCGCTGCAGGCGAAGTGCCGTCAACGAGGACACGTTCCGACAGGCCGAGCAAGGACGTATCGGCGGCCTTGAATGTGTCGTCGGCGTGGCGTGCCAGCGAGCGCGACATATTATCGGAGGTGACTTCCGACTCACTGAGCTGATCGGCGCGTTCTTCCCAGATGGTCCAGCCAATCAGACTGGTGAGCGATATGCACACCAGAAGCAGGAAACTGATGGCTGAAGAGGTGACCGTCGCATTTTGTGTCGGTGTCAGAACAGTTGGTGTGGGACGCATTGCCTTTGCTCGGAAGAAAGGGGGGCGGCCGGATCATTCGTCGGGCGCATTATGTTTATTCTGTCGTATGCCGGTGTTGTGACGTAGTGTTGCGACTCTATCATGCCAATCTGCCATCCCGAACGGTAGAAATAAGCGGTAAATCCCCATCTTCAGCCGTGAATCGTTAGATCTGTGGCAAAAATGCCTGTGACAATTTGCCACATTCGTTTTTCGCTCCAGTATTTATATACTGGCAGCCCGGCTCCAGCTGTCTGCCGTTTTTCTGTATTTCGCTGCATTTCCTTTTACATAGAACTCTCCGGCATTCTCTTATGCAACACAACGCATCCAACAAGGCGCGATCCTCATTCAGTTTGTCGAATGTGCAAGTAGCGCTGCTCCTGCTGATCGCCGGCGTTTGTCTGATTTCGGCAACGTGGGTGTTTGCGGTCGACATTGGTCGCGTTCCTGTTTCGCTGTGGGATATCTGCAGCAGTGCACTTTCGTCCACGCCAACCGAAGCTGCCACATCCAGTGTGACTAAGCCAGCGAAATAGCCGTCGGCGGCCCTTCCGGCGTATCCCCGCGCAATGTATTGATCCTTCCTGTCAAGGAAGTTCTTTTTCCTATAAGGCTCGTCTTTTGGCGGGCTTTTTTATTGCCTCATTGCATTGTCATTGCCGGCCCGCAATCCCTTTCTCATACCGGGATGCAGAGTGGTACTGGCTAACTTTTCGTGTCATTTTTCCCACTCAGGAAAACCCCGATATTCGCGCTTGAAGATTAGGCAGAAGATTCGTTCACCCACTAGACGTACCCAACGATAGTACCCACTGAAGTGCCTCACTTACCACACAGGGAGAACAACATGAAAAACTGGAAAATCGGCTTACGCCTTAGTCTTGGTTTCGGTGCAATCCTGGCGCTGCTCGTTGCAGGCGCCGGCTTCGGTCTGAGCCAGGTATCGAAGCTCAATGACCGGGTGGAATTTCTGACTTCCGTTGACGAAGGCAAGTTGTTGGCATTGAGCAAGATCCAGTTCGCCATCGGACTGCGCGCCATTGCCGCACGTAATCTGGTGTTGGTAGCTGATCCTGCAGCACAAAAGGGTGACATCGAACTGGTCACCAACGCACAAAAAGATATCGATCAAGGCCTGGCAGAGTTGACTACGCTGATGAAAAATCCAGCGGATTCCAATGACCAGGAGCGTCAAATGTTGTCAGAACTGAGCGCGCTGGAAGCGAAGTATTTGCCGATCGCTAACAAGATCGCGGGCTTGGCAACGGCGCAGCAGACTGACGCGGCCAAAGCAGCGCTGATTGCCGACTGCATGCCGCTGCTCAAGAAAGTTATCACCCATATCGCTGAATTCAACAGCATGATGCGCGCCAATAGCAAAGCCAATCTGGCCAGTGCACAGGCTGCGTATGAAGTGTCCAAATGGACCATGTTCACCATCACTGCGCTGTCGCTGGTGCTTGGTTCGCTGATTGCCTGGATGCTGACTCGCTCGATTTCCCGTCCGCTGAAAGAAGCTGTTGCCATCGCTCAAAACGTGAGTGCCGGCGACCTGACCAGCGACATCAAGGTGCAAAGCAAGGACGAACTCGGTCAACTGATGCTGGCGCTGAAAGATATGAACGGCAATCTGTTGCGCATCGTCGGCGATGTTCGCCACGGCACCGACACCATCGCTGCTGCATCGACTGAAATCGCATCGGGCAATCTGGATCTCTCGTCCCGTACTGAACAACAAGCCGGCTCGCTGCAGGAAACTGCATCGGCGATGGAAGAACTGACTGCCACCGTCAAGCAAAACGCCGAGAACGCCAAGCAAGCAAATCAACTGGCAGAAACCGCATCGAACATCGCCATCAAGGGCGGCGCCGTCGTGTCCCGTGTTGTCGACACCATGGCATCGATCAACGAATCGTCGAAGAAGGTCGTAGATATCATCGGCGTGATCGACGGCATCGCTTTTCAGACCAACATCCTGGCATTGAACGCCGCTGTTGAAGCAGCACGTGCCGGCGAACAAGGTCGAGGTTTTGCAGTGGTCGCTTCGGAAGTACGTAGCCTGGCACAACGTTCTGCTTCTGCTGCAAAGGAAATCAAGGAACTGATCGGCAATTCGGTTGAGAAAGTCGACGCAGGCACCGCACTGGTGGATGAAGCAGGCTCGACCATGGGCGAGATCCTGGAAAGCGTGAAGCGCGTCACCGGCATCATGGGTGAAATCAGCTCGGCCAGCGATGAACAGACTCGCGGCATCGAACAGATCAATCAGGCGATCGCTCAGATGGATCAGGTTACACAGCAAAACGCTGCACTGGTCGAAGAAGCCGCCGCCGCCGCCGCATCGATGCAGCAACAAGCCGGCAACCTGGCTGACGTGGTCGCAGTCTTCAAGCTGGATGAGCAACATCAGCAAGCTGTCGAAACCAACGTGATCAATGCAGTCAGTCCGGCACGTATGAGCAAGACGTCGACAGCACAAGTGCATCGCCTGCCCAAGGCGGTCAGCGCACCAGCTCTGGAAATGGAAGAGTTCAGCTATGCAGCCTGATGAGATCCGATCAGAAATATCAACGAATTTGTTGTGGGGGTAGTGAGTAGTGGGGTGAGGGGATGAGGTGCAGCATGCGCAAGCAAGGCCTCATCAGTTAATGCGAAAGCATTGACGTGCAGGCGGTTCACAGCAATGTGAACCGCCTTTTTTTACTTGACGATTGCCGGTGGCGGGTGCGAACTATCGCGATAGAGAATCGCCGATGGGCAGCGCAGTTTTATATTTGACCTGTTTGAGTGCGAAGCTGGAGCGAATGTTCTTGATGCCGGGGATTTTGGTTAGGTGATCGAGGATGAAATGTTCCAGCGCCTGCAAGTCGGCCACGACAATGCGCAGCAGATAATCTTCGTCACCCGTCATCAGGTACACCTCCATGACTTCGTCGAAAGCGCTGACGGCCGTTTCAAAATTCGCCAGCGCAATCGATTCCTGTTTTTCCAGGCTGACTTTGACGAAGACGTTGACCTTCAAGCCCAGCAGGTGAGGATTGCCGAGCGCCACATAGCGCGAGATGATGCCCTCATTTTCGAGCCGCTTGACGCGCGCAAGCGTGGGTGACGGCGACAGGTTAATCTTGGAGGCGAGCTCAAGATTGCTCAAGGCGCTGTCTTCCTGCAGGATGCTCAGGATGCGCAAATCAATGGCGTCGAGTTCCATATGTGAAATTTAAATCCGTTAATTTTTAATTGGCGGTATATCGTGCTGAATATTGTATGTTAAACCATCCATTTCAGTGACTCATTTTGCTTCATCCGGCGTACATTGGTCATATTGATCAAGGAGATAGAACGTGGAAATGTCATCAGCAAGCGGATTCGCCAAAGACATCGATATCGACGCAGAAGAAACCCAGGAGTGGTTGCAGGCATTGCAAGGCGTATTGCAGGAAGTCGGCCCCGATCGTGCGCGCTTCTTGCTGTCGCGTTTGTCGGCGGCAGCTCAGCAATGGGGCATCAACTGGCGCGACGCGCGCAACACGCCCTACATCAACACGATCCGGCCTGAGCAGGAACCGCCTTTCCCCGGCGGATCGGATGCGCAGGCGATCGAAGAACATCTGGCCACCGTCATGCGCTGGAACGCGCTGGCGATGGTGGTGCGCGCCAATCGCGCTTACGGCGAGCTGGGCGGTCACATCGCCAGTTACGCGTCGGCGGCGGATCTGTTCGAAGTCGGCTTCAACCATTTCTTCCGGGCGCGTGATGCGCAGTTTGCGGGCGATCTGGTGTACTTCCAGCCGCATTCCGCACCGGGTATTTATGCACGCGCTTTCCTCGAAGGTGCGTTGACTGAGGACGACCTCAGTTTTTATCGCCGTGAAATCGAAGCCAAGAAACACGGCAAGCAAGGTCTGTCGTCCTACCCTCATCCATGGCTGATGCCGAACTTCTGGCAATTCCCGACCGGTTCGATGGGGATCGGTCCGATCAATGCGATTTATCAGGCGCGCTTTCTGCGCTATATGGAACACCGCGGCCTGCTGCAGGATCAGGGACGCAAGGTGTGGGGCGTGTTCGGCGACGGCGAGATGGACGAACCGGAATCGCTGGCAGCATTAAGCCTGGCCTCGCGGGAGAAACTCGATAACCTGATTTTTGTCGTCAACTGTAATCTGCAGCGCCTCGACGGACCGGTGCGCGGCAACGGCCATATTGTCGACGAGCTGGAAACACTGTTCGCCGGCGCCGGCTGGAATGTCATCAAGTTGCTGTGGGGATCGGACTGGGACGGTCTGTTTGCACGCGACAAGGACGGCGAGCTGATCGATGCGCTTAATCGCACCGTCGACGGGCAGTTGCAAACTTTTGCCGCCAACGATGGCGCATTCAACCGCGAGCATTTCTTTGGCCAGACCGCCGGTACGCGCAAGATCGCTGAGACGCTGACCGATGAGGAAATCAATCGCCTGCGTCGCGGCGGTCACGACATGAAGAAGATTCACTCGGCTTATCACGCGGCGGCCAACCATCGCGGCCAGCCGACGGTGATTCTGGCGCAGACCAAGAAGGGCTACGGTATGGGCGCGGCGGGTGAAGGCAAGATGACCACGCACCAGCAAAAGAAGCTGGACGAAGAGGTCTTGATCGCTTTCCGCAATCGCTTCAAACTGCCGATCAGCGACGAGCAGTGCAAAAACCTGGCGTTCTACAAACCGACCGCCGACAGCGCCGAAATGAAGCACCTGCTCGGCCGTCGCGCCGCGCTCGGCGGTCATATGCCGCGTCGCGTCGCCGGCGATGCCACACGCACTGTTCCTGCAATTGAAACGCATGCCAAGTTTGCGCTGGATGCCGAAGGCAAGGAAATGTCGAGCACCATGGCGCTGGTGCGCATGCTCAGCAGCATGCTCAAGGATGCGGACTTCGGCAAATATGTGGTGCCGATAGTAGCCGACGAGGCGCGCACTTTCGGCATGGCGAATTTGTTCCGCCAGGTCGGCATTTATTCGTCGCAAGGCCAATTGTATGAACCGGAAGACATCGGTTCGATCTTGTCCTATCGTGAGGCCAAGGACGGGCAGATTCTGGAAGAAGGCATTACCGAAGCCGGCGCAATTTCATCGTGGACCGCAGCGGCGACCAGCTATTCGGTGCATGGTTTGCCGATGCTGCCGTTTTATATCTACTACTCGATGTTCGGCTTCCAGCGTATCGGTGATCTGATCTGGGCGGCTGCTGATCAACGTGCACGCGGCTTCCTGATTGGCGCCACATCCGGCCGTACGACGCTGGGCGGCGAAGGCTTGCAGCATCAGGACGGCAGCAGCCACGTGACCGCTGCAGGCATTCCGAACTGCGTGTCTTACGACCCGGCGTATGCTTATGAAATGGCGGTGATCGTTGACGAAGGCATGCGTCGCATGCTGGAACGCAACGAGGACGTGTTCTATTACGTTACCGTCACCAACGAAAACGAAGCACAGCCGAGCATGCCGCAAGACGTTGGCATCAAAGGCGGCATCAGGGACGGAATCCTGCGCGGCATGTATTGCCTCGATGCGAAAGCCGATGCCCAAGTGCGCTTGCTGGCGGCAGGCCCGATGCTGAAGGAAGCATTGTCGGCGGCGCGCATGTTGCAGGATCAATTTGGTGTCATCGCAGAGGTCTGGAGCGTTACCAGCTTCACCGAGCTGGCGCGTGACGGTATCGCCGTCGAGCGTCAGAACCGCCTGACGCCATCGGCACGCACGCAGCCCTATGTAACGCAACAGCTGCAAGCCGGCAAGGCGCCTGTCATTGCCGTCAGCGATTACGTACGCACCTTGTCGGAGAGTATTCGTGCATATGTGCCTGCACGTTATGTCACGCTGGGGACTGACGGTTTTGGCCGTAGCGATACGCGCGCCAATCTGCGCGATTTCTTTGAAGTTGATGCGCGCTGGATCGCCTATACGGCATTGACCGAAGTGTTCAGCGAGGATGCCGTGAAATTGCAAGCCGCTGCAGAAAAACTGGGTGTCGACCTGACCAAGCCGCTGTCGACATCGGTCTGATGTAAAGAATCCACTGTTGAGGTCGCCGCCGGACACTGATTGTGCGGCGATAACAAAACGCCATCTCCCGTCACAAGCGGGGATGGCGTTTTTGTTTGTTTTGTTTTTGTTTTTGTTTGATGCAAGGGGTGCTCTATAGCGAAGATGGGAAAGAATCCGCTTGCTTGAAAATATCTCATCCGCAGCCGACATCTCAACTGCTATATTGATGGTCCGCAAAGTGCATGCGTTTCGTCTGCACTTTGCATCTGCACAATCATAAGAATTGAGATACAGGGCGTTCAGCCCGAACGCATCAAGTTACTAAATAAAGGAGCGACACAGATGGCAGCACCGAAAAGAATCGCCTTGGTTACCGGCGCAGGTTCCGGTATCGGCAAACAGATCTCGCTGGCGCTGTTGCGCGAAGGCTATGCCGTTGTATTGGCCGGACGTCGTGCAGAGGCTTTGCGAGAGACCGTGGAGGCTGCGGGCGAATTTGGCGGCAATGCGCTGGTTGTCTCCGCCGATGTGAGCGACCCTGCCTCGGTGAAGAATCTGTTCGCGAAGACGAAGGAAAAATTCGGACGCCTCGATCTGCTGTTCAACAACGCTGGTATTTTTGCACCGCCGATGTCGATTGAAGAACTGAGCTATGAGCAGTGGAAATCTGCCGTGGATATCAATCTGACAGGTGTGTTCCTGTGCACGCAGGAAGCGTTCAGGATCATGAAGGATCAATCGCCGCGCGGCGGTCGCATCATCAACAACGGCTCGATCTCGGCGCACGCGCCGCGGCCGTTTTCAGCGTCCTACACGGCGACCAAGCATGCTATTACCGGGCTGACCAAGTCGACATCGCTCGACGGCCGTCGCTACGACATCGCCTGCGGCCAGATTGATATCGGTAACGCATCGACGGACATGACCGAACTGATGAAGAAGGGTACCTTGCAAGCCGACGGTTCTACGCAGGTTGAGCCAACGATGGACGCAGGCCACGTCGCAAAAGCGATTCTTTACATGGATAGCTTGCCGCTGGACGCCAATGTGCAGTTCATGACGGTGATGGCGACCAAGATGCCGTTTATCGGTCGTGGCTGAAGAGGACTGCTAACGATTAATTCGATCAGCATCAAAAAGCGGAAAACAAAAAAGCGCTGCCGGAAACGGGAGCGCTTTTTACGTTTGGGGATTCTTAAGTCCGTTCCAGCGTGGCGTCAGCGCATGTGGAATGGCGAACAGGTCCAGCACGCGGCCCAGCGTGTGATCAATCATTTCATCGATGGATTGCGGACGGTGATAAAAACCGGGCAGGGGCGGGAAAACGATGCCGCCCATTTCAGTGACGCTGGTCATGTTGCGCAGATGCGCGAGGTTGAACGGCGTCTCACGCACCATCAGCACGAGGCGGCGGCGCTCCTTCAGCACGACATCGGCGGCACGGCTGATGAGGTTGTCGGACAGGCCGTTGGCAACGGCTGCCAGCGTTTTCATGGAGCAGGGCGCGACGATCATCCCGGTAGAGGTGAACGAGCCGCTGGCGATCGATGCGCCGACGTCGCGCACCGGATGCACGACATCTGCCAGCGCTTCGACATCCTTGCGGCTCATGTCGAGTTCCTGGTGCAGATTGAGTACACCGGCCTCTGACACCAGCAGATGGGTTTCGATCTCCGTGTCGCGCAGCACATGCAGCAGGCGCACACCGTAGGCAACGCCGGTGGCGCCGGTGATGGCGACGATCAGACGTTGAGGTTCCGATGCCTTGGGTGCGGCTGTCGTCGCGGCAGACAGAGGATTAGCCCTTGAACAGGGTTTGCAGTTCGCCGGCTTCGTACATTTCGTTCATGATGTCGGAGCCGCCGACGAATTCGCCGTTGACATACAGTTGCGGGATAGTCGGCCAGTTCGAATATTCCTTGATGCCCTGGCGAACGTCCGGGCTTTCCAGTACGTTGACGGTGACGATGTTTTCAGCGCCGCTGGCCTTGAGCAGTTGGATCGCTTTGCCTGAGAAGCCGCATTGCGGAAATTGCGCTGTGCCCTTCATGAACAGGACGACAGGGTTTTGGGTAACGGTTTCTTTGATCCAGGATTGCACTTCGCTCATGACTACACCTTCAAAAAGTTCTCAATGACGACATTATATGAAAAAGCGAGCCTTCGCGTTGAGGTCTGCTGATTCTGCGGATACGGTGTTGCGAAATGGAAAACTGTCTTTCAGGCAACTTCAGCGAAAAGACGAAAACAGGTAAATTATTTGTCATTGCCTTACCGGCAAGCAAAGGCGGGTGGGGACAGAAAGCCGGGGAAAGACGTAAATAGTATAAAAACAAGAAAGGGCGCTGACGCGCCCTTTTTCTTTTGCCGGTCCAATCCGCCGGCTAGTTGGATATCACGAGGCAGCTGCTGGCGTTGGTTCTTCCGGCAGGCGTTTTGCCATCGAGTGATGGTTTTGTACCCGGTCCTTATGCTTGATGACCTGGCGGTCCAGCTTGTCGATCAGCATGTCAATAGCGGCATACAGGTCATGTGCAATGCTTTCGGCATGCAAGTCCTTACCCTTAATGTGAACGTTGATTTCTGCTTTCTGGCGTTTTTCTTTTTCTGTCAGCTTGTCGACGCTGAGGATCACACTGATGTCGATGACGTGATCGAAATGGCGCTTAATACGCGTCAGTTTGCTTTGCACGTATTCGCGGATTGCAGGGGTCAAATCGAGGTGATGGCCACTAATGGTCAGATTCATACAGCACTCCTATCGTGAGGTTGCTGGAGGTTCCTGGAACCTGGTTAATGTCTTGCTGCGAAGCCATGATCCGGCATCGTCCGGTGCTCGAAATTCTGATGTACCCAAGTACATTCCGGTTTCTACGCTCCGGGCGCCACCAGCTGATGGCTTCTCGCGACAGACCTTAAACAGGTTTTGCGCATTGTCCGGTTGTTTGTGGAGCATTACGCTAGAACACAGCAACAGGTGCTACTACAGAAAAACTTACAGAGATTTGCGGAGATTAACTGGCGGTATCTTGAGCACTTCGCGGTATTTGGCGACGGTACGTCGCGCTACCACCATGCCCTGTTCCGCCAACATGTCTGCAATCTTGCTATCAGAGAGTGGGTTCTTAGGGTCTTCTGCTCCTATCAGTTGTTTGATGAGAGCCCGTATCGCGGTGGAGGATGCTTCACCTCCTGCTTCCGTTGCGACGTGGCTGCCAAAGAAGTATTTCAACTCAAACATGCCATGCGGGGTCAGCATGTACTTCTGAGTCGTTACACGAGAAATAGTGCTCTCGTGTAGACCCAGTGTATCAGCTATTTCACGCAACACAAGGGGTCTCATGGCAACTGCGCCATGAGAAAAAAAGTTGCGTTGCCGTTCAACAATTGCCTGAGCGACACGCAAAATTGTGTCGAAGCGTTGTCGCATATTTTTGATAAGCCACTTGGCTTCCTGCAACTGCGAGCCCAGCGAACCGTCGCCCTTGGTTTGCTTCATTGCATTGGCGTACATTGCATTGACGCGCAGCCGCGGCATAACGTCGTGATTGAGCAAAACCTGCCAGCCATCTTTGGTCGCTTTGACAATGACGTCGGGGACAACATAGTCGGAAGTCTCCGACGCGAAGGCGGAGCCGGGATGCGGGTTGCACTGACGGATGACGGCTTGCGCTTCTCGCAAGTCTTCATCGTCGCAACCGAGTGCTTTCTTGATTTTATTGAAATCTCTTTGGGCAAACAGAGGCAGGCATTCTTCCACAATCGTCAGCGCCAGGCGGCGTGTGACAAAGGCAACTTTGGGCAGGCGCTTGATTTGCAATGCGAGACATTCCGATGCGCTGCGCGCACCGATGCCGGCGGGGTCAAAACTTTGCAGCAGCTTCAGCGCAATAGAAAGCTCTTCCAGTTCGACTTCAAGTTCTTCCGGCAGGCGCGCGAGAATATCCTCCAGCGGCTCTTCCAGATAGCCGTGATCGTCCAGCGCATCGATGATCAGTTCCACCAGCGCGCGGTCGCGCAGCATGCGCACTGTCAGGCGTGCCTGCTCCGCGAGATGTTCGCGCAGCGTGACGGTATGTGCTTCCAGTTGGGGGCGCGCATCTTCATCGTCCGGTGTTTTTCCGGTGCGGGCAACGTCGTCGAAACTCCATTCGGCGTCGCCGCTGACATTGTTGTCGTCGCCACCGAGACTGTCGGCGTGTTCAGTCGCCTCTGCTTCGGTCGGTGCGCTGCTGACGACGTTCTCGGCCGGATTGGCCTGCTCGGCGGGCGTCGAACTGATGGCGCCATCGGCCAGCAGACGCACCGAATTGTCGAGTGCGTCGTCGAGGCGTTCCAGCAATGGATTGTCGGAGAGGATCTGTTCCAGTTCCTGATGCAATTCCAGTGTCGACAATTGCAGCAGACGGATTGACTGCTGCAACTGCGGCGTCAATGCCAGATGCTGGGATGTGCGTAACTGGAGAGATTGTTTCATTCAGGTGGCCTGGGGCACTACATGCGGAAGTGTTCGCCGAGATACACACGGCGGACGGATTCATTGGCAATAATGTCGTCAGGGCTGCCGCTGGCCAGCACGGTGCCCTGATTGATGATGTAAGCGCGGTCGCAGATGCCGAGCGTTTCGCGCACGTTATGGTCGGTGATCAGCACGCCGATGCCGCGCTCCTTGAGAAAGCGCACGATGCGTTGAATCTCGATGACCGCGATCGGATCGATGCCGGCGAAGGGTTCGTCCAGCAGGACGAAGCGTGGGTCAGTCGCCAGTGCGCGCGCGATTTCGACACGGCGGCGTTCACCACCGGACAGCGACAACGCCTGGCTTTCACGAAGCTTTTCGATTTGCAGTTCGTGCAGCAGATTGTTGAGGCGGCCTTCGATCTCATCGCGGCTGAGCGGCTTGCCGTTTTCTCTGCGCAATTCCAGCACGGCGCGGATATTGTCTTCCACGGTCAGCTTGCGAAATACCGATGCTTCCTGTGGCAGATAGGACAAGCCCATCGATGCGCGCTGGTGAATCGGCAGGCGCGAAATGTCAGCGCCGTCCAGATCGATTTCTCCACCGTCCGACGGCACCAGGCCGACGATCATGTAAAACGACGTCGTCTTGCCCGCGCCGTTGGGGCCGAGCAAACCGACCACTTCGCCGCTTTCCACTTCAAGCGAAACGTCGCGCACGACCTGACGCGCGCCATAGCTCTTTTGCAGTCCGCGGACGACCAGAGAACTTGTCGCCATCTTAGGGTCCCTTCGGAGAATCAACGCGTGGCTGAATGATCGCCGTGATACGGCCGCCACCTGGTTTGCTTTCGCCGGTGTTGGTGTTGTTGACCGAGTAGAACTCGGCACGGCTGTCATAAGAGATGAACTCGCCGTTGACTTCATCCGTGATGCGAGGGCCGTCCATGCGCTGCATGTGCGCGCGTGTAAACAATTTGGAGATTTCGGTCTTTTCACTGTACTCGATGCGTTCCGCCTGGCCTTCGATCCACAGGTTCGGGCCACCGTCACGCTTTTGACGGAAGCTGGCAAGCTGCCCCGGCGCTGCGTACAGGATTGCAAATTCATAGCCGGCCGGATCGGTCGTCAGCACAACCTTGCCGGCTTTGATCAGCAGCGTGCCGCGCGTGAGGATGACGTTTCCGGTAAAGGTCTTCACCTGTTTGACGTCGTCGTAGACCATCTGCTCGGCTTCGATGCGTGTCGGCTTCTCGGTGTCCGCTTTTTCAGCACGGACGATGCCGCTCGCGGTCATCAGAACCAGAGTCAGCAGAGGCAATAAAAGATTCGTTTTCATATCATCCTGCGCAAGTATCTCGCTTGGTTATGCCAGCTGGCGGTGAGGCTAGCGTGGACGCGGCTGGTAGGTGCCGCGCACATTGTGTAGTAACTGGAATTCCTGTGTTGCATTGTTGGCGATCATGCCGGTGCCGGTCATGATTGATGCGCCCATGGTCAGCTCGACCGGTTTGTCTGTCTTTGCAATATCGTCGTCCGGCAGCAACAGCAGATATTCGGTTTTCAGATGCATGTTCTCGGACTTGGCGGTAGCGGCGCGATTACCGTTGACGTCGCCGTACATATGAATCTTGCTGTTGTCGTCTTCAATTCTTGCGCGTTGCGAGTGCAGCGTCATTGGGGCCTTTTCTTCCGACAAGGTCGTGATGACCGGTAGCGTCACCTCAAACGAATCGTCGTCCGGGAAGTGGACCATCCTGGCGCCGGTAATGTCGTAGCGCGGCTGGCCGGTTTCCGACATTTTGACGTAGCTGAACTTTTCGACGTAATAGTCTGGCTTGCTGTGGGGACGCGGTGCGAGCGAACCGTCGCTATTGCTGCGCAGGACTTGTAATACCCAGAAACTGGCCAGTGCCAGCGCCGCGAGGACGGCGACGATGATGGCCAACCGGATGCGCTGCGCTGCGCGTTCGCCGCTGTGATTGCTCATGCAAGATAACCGGCCAGCGCCGTCTCGTAGTGGCCTTGCGCCGTCAGGATGAAGTCGCACAGTTCGCGTGCCGCGCCATTGCCGCCGAAGCTCTCGGTAATGTAGTCAACGCGTTGCTTGACGTCGTGATGGCCGTTAGCCACGCAAGCGGTGAAGCCGACTTTGGTCAACACCGGTAAATCGATGACATCGTCGCCGAGATAGCCGCAGGCGGATGCCGGGATGCCGGTCTGCTCCAGCAATTGCGCAAAGGCGATGCGTTTGTCGTGTACGCCCTGGAACACATGCGCGATGCCCAGATCCTTGGCGCGCCGCAATACGATCGGTGACTGGCGGGCGGTGATGATCGCCGTCGCGATGCCGCCAAACTGCTGCAGCATCTTGATGCCGTGACCGTCGAGCGCGTTGAAGCGCTTGATGGGTTCGCCATCCGGCCCGTAATACAAACCGCCATCCGTCAGTACGCCATCGACGTCAAAAATCATCAGCCGTACTTGCTTGGCGTTGGCAATGGCGGCGGCGCTGGCCTTACTGAATCGGTCGGCCATCAGATCACCTTGGCGCGCGTCAGATCATGGATATGCAGCGCACCGACCAGTTTGCCGGCGGCATCGGCCACCAGCACCTGGTTGATACGGAATTCTTCCATCAGTTGCACGGCATCCACCGCCAGCTGATCCGGCGTAATGGTGCGCGGACCGCGATGCATGACGTCGGCAATCGACGATTTGGTGAAATCTTCACCGCGCTCCAGCAAGCGGCGCAGATCGCCATCGGTGAACACGCCGATCGGGCGATAGTCGTCGTCGACCACCGCCGTCATCGCCATGCCCTTGCGGGTAATTTCCATCAGTGCGGCCGACAGCGATACGTCGGGAGTGACCGCGGGGATGGCGTCACCGGTGCGCATTACGTCGCGTACATGCGTGAGCAGGCGACGGCCAAGCGCGCCACCGGGGTGTGAGCGGGCGAAGTCTTCTTCCATGAAGCCGCGTGCGTCCAGCAGCGACACCGCCAGTGCGTCGCCCATGGCCAGCGTGGCGGTGGTGCTTGCGGTAGGGGCCAGATTCAGGGTGCAGGCTTCCTTGTCGACGCCGACGTTCAGATGAATCGCCGAAAGCAATGCGAGGCTGGATTCGTCGTTGCCGGTCATGGCGATCAGATAGGCGCCCATGCGCTTGATGATCGGAACAATCGCCATCAATTCGGCGGTTTCGCCGGAGTTGGAGATGGCAATGAAAACATCATTCGGCGTGACCATGCCCAGGTCGCCGTGCGCGGCTTCCGCAGGATGCATGAATAACGTCGGCGTGCCGGTCGAGGCAAAAGTCGCGGCAATCTTGCGGCCGATATGGCCGGATTTGCCGATGCCCGACACCACAACCCGTCCTTTGCATTCCAGCAAGACGCCGACGGCGCGAGCCAATGGCTCATCAGCGTTGTCCGACATCCGGGCCTTCATCGCCAGGATGGCGTCGGCTTCGATCTGCAGGGTTTGACGGGCGAGACTCAGCGCGCGCTGTGCGCTTTCGGTAGAAAAAGCTTTTGGCAAGATTTTATGTTCGGTTACACTCATAACCGAAGTATAAACGAATTACGAAAGCAAAAAACTTGCCAGATGTAACCTCGTGTAGCGCTATGGATGAATTTGGTGAGCACAACGGTCCAAATCGGCCCTTCCGGTAACCGGATATAAGGCTGAAACGCAGGCGGGACAGGCGTGTCGCGATTATGCACCAAATCAGATCAGTGGCCGCAAGGCAGGCATGGTTCTGGCTTAATGGGTCGTATGGCCTCCACCTATAAAAATTGCTTCGTTTTCTAATCCATGTTTTCTGGTCTAGAGCTCACACTATTTTTACTCGGCGCCGCGGTGCTTGGTGTCGTTGTTTTTCGAATGTTTCACCTGCCGCCGATGCTGGGCTATCTGGTCGTCGGCATTGTCATCGGCCCCCACGGCCTCGGTTTTGCTGAAGATAACGAAACCACCCATGCCCTGGCCGAGTTCGGCGTGGTCTTCCTGATGTTCTCCATCGGGTTGGAATTTTCGCTGCCCAAGCTCTCGTCGATGCGGCATATCGTCTTCGGGCTGGGCGTGGCACAGGTATTGGCGACCATCGCGGTGGCCATGGTGTTCGGCTGGAGCACGGCCTACATTCTTCCGCAACTGCACAATATCAGCTGGCCTGCGGCCTTTGCGCTGGGTGGCGCGCTGGCCATGTCGTCGACCGCCATCGTCTCCAAACTGCTGACTGAACGGCTGGAACTGGAAACCGAACACGGCCGCCGCATCCTCGGCATCCTGCTGTTCCAGGATCTGGCGCTGGTGCCGTTGCTGATTATCGTGCCGGCGCTGGCCAAGAACACCGGCAATCTCGCCGTCACGCTGGGATGGGCGACCACCAAAGCGGTAGTGGTGCTGGCCTTGTTGTTGTTCTTTGGACAAAAGCTGATGCGTAGCTGGTTCCAGATCGTCGTCAAGCGGCGCTCGCAGGAGCTGTTCATGCTGAACCTGCTCATGATCACGCTGGGGGCTGCCTGGATTACCGAAAAAGCCGGTCTGTCTCTGGCGCTTGGCGCCTTCATCGCCGGCATGCTGATCTCCGAAACCGAGTACAAGCATCAGGTGGAAGAAGACATCAAGTCCTTCCGCGATGTCTTGCTGGGCTTGTTCTTCATCACTATCGGCATGCTGCTCAACGTGCATCTGGTGCTGGAACACTGGTGGCTGGTTCTGCTGTTGCTGATCGGCCCGGTGCTGCTCAAATTCGTGCTGATTGCCGGACTCGCCAAGTTGTTCGGATCGACCACCGGCGTCGCCTTGCGGACAGGCCTGGCGCTGGCGCAGGCCGGCGAATTCGGTTTTGTGTTGCTCAATCAGGCCGGTGGTCTGCAATTGATGGATCCGCTGCTGATTCAGGTGATTCTGGCCTCGATGGTGTTGTCGATGCTGGCGGCGCCCTTCATCCTTGCCAAGTCCGACGCCATCGTCATGAAGCTATCGGCCAATGAATGGATGCTGCAATCGCTGGCACTGACGCAACTTGCCACGCGCACCATGTCGAGCCGCAAGCACGTCATCATCGCCGGCTTCGGTCGCAGCGGCCAGAGTCTGGCCAAGCTGCTCGACGAAGAGGGTATTCCTTATCACGCGCTGGAGATGGACCCGGATCTGGTGCACGACACGCAAGTCGCCGGCGCCAACGTCTCGTATGGCGACGCCGCCCGCCGTGAAAGCCTGGTGGCCGCGGGTATCCACCGTGCCGCCGCGCTCGTGGTGACCTACGCCAGCACGCCTTCGGCGTTGAAAGTCTTGCATCACGCTAACGAACTGGTACCGACTTTGCCCGTGATCGTGCGTAGCCACGACGATGCCGATCTCGACAAACTGCTCGCCGCCGGTGCGACCGAAGTCGTTCCTGAAGCGCTGGAAGGCAGTCTGATGCTGGCATCGCACGCGCTGGTGATGCTCGGTGTTCCGCTGCGTCGCGTGGTGCATCGCGTGCAGCGCGCCCGCGACGAGCGCTACACCTCATTGCGCGGCTACTTCCATGGCGCATCCGACGTCCCTGAAGACAATGACAACCTTCATGTCCGGCTTGAGTCGGTCGTGCTTGGCGAAGGCGCCAGCGCCATCGGCAAGACCTTGTATCAGGTCGCACTGGAACAATTCGACACGGAAGTCACCATGCTCCGGCGTGGGAAGTTGCGCGTCGAGTTCACGCCGGACACGAAGTTGCAGACGGATGACATCCTGGTCTTGCGCGGCACGGCGGAAAATATCCTGAAAGCGGAAAAACGCTTGCTGAAGAAATAAACAATGGAAATGATTGATCGCATCACCGGCATTATCCTTCCCGTTTTCGCCATCATCGCCATCGGGTATGGCTATGCGCGCTGGCGTGGTGAGGTGGTGCGTTCCGACATGGCGTCGGTCAACCGCGTGTCGATGGAGGTACTGGCGCCGCTGATGGTTTTCAGCGCGCTGGCTTCCAAGGATTTCGACATGGTGCACAACGCCTGGCTGATCCTCGCCAGCGTCTTGATTTCTTTGGGATCGGGTTTGCTTGCGTGGCCGGTGGCGCGGCTGTTCGGCTACGACAAGCGCACCTTCCTGCCGCCGATGATGTACAACAATGGCGGCAATATGGGGGTGCCGCTGATGCTGCTGGCCTTCGGGCCGGAGAGCCTGTCGGCAGCGGTCGCTTTGTTCACGGCGGCGACCTTCGTCTATTTTTCGCTGGGCATCAAAATGCTGCAGCATGGGCGCGATACCCGACCCGGCTCACTGCTGCGTTTGTTCAAGAGCCCGATCATGATCGCCATGGTGTTGGGCGTGTTGTTTGCCGCGTTTCACGTGCCGCTGCCTTCTCCGGTTTTTTCCGCAATGAAGCTGTTGGGTGAGGCCAGCATCCCCATCATGCTGTTTGCGCTGGGCGTGCGGATGATGGACATCAGCTTCAAGAGTTGGCATATCGGGCTGGTCGGCGCGGCCACGTGTCCGCTGGTTGGTTTGATCGTTGCCTTGCTGCTGGATCAGATCCTTCCGTTGACAACCGGACAACGCGGACAGATGTATTTGTTCGCGGCCTTGCCGCCGGCGGTCTTGTGTTTCATGGTGGCCGAACAATATCGTCAGGAGCCTGATAAAGTCGCCTCGATTGTGCTCATCGGCAATCTTGCCGCATTGATTTTTGTGCCGCTTGGTTTATGGATGGGACTGCCGCCGTCGATTCGTTGAATTGCGCCCGGAGGAGGGCTTTATTCCGCGTATCTTGGTATGAGAAATGCTTAGAAACTGAGAGGGCGCTCCGTGTGCTCAAAAAAGTTATTCTAAGGATGTTCTCATGCTCAAAAATCTCTCCATCAAAGCGCGCCTGATCTTTGTTGTCAGCTTTCTTTCAGTGCTGCTCGCCATTTTTGGCATGGTTGGCCTGATCAGTTTGCAAAAAACCAATACTGATCTCAAATCCTTGTACGAAGATCGCGTCATCGCATTAATCCAGCTCGGGCAGGTGACCGATGCGGTGGACGCAGGCCGCTATACGATTTCGACTGCGATCGTCGGTGACTCCGGCGAAATCGACAAGAATATGGATAACCTTGAAAAGGTTCTCAAAGAAGGCGACAAGGTCTGGAAGGAATATCTGGCGACCTATATGACGCCGGCAGAAACCAAGCTCGCAGAGCAATTCACCTCGCAGCAAAAGAAATTCATCGCCGATGGCGTCAAGCCGGCAATCGAAGCTTTGCATAATCGCGATTTTCAGGGCGCCACTGATCTTTACAACGGACCGTTGCTTGAATTGTTCAAGCAGATCAACGTCACGATGAAGCAACTGGTGACCTTGCAGCAGAACGTCAGCAAAGATCTGTACGACCAGTCGCAGTCGCGTTATCAGACGTTCCTGACGATTACCATTGCCGCGATTGTTGTCGGCATTGCGGTCGCCATCATCATGGGCATCTGGCTGGTGCGCGCGATCTCAGGTCCGCTGAATGAAGCCGTCAAGGTTGCCCGCGGCGTCGCCGAGGGGAACCTCACTCAGACGATTGAAGTGCATTCGCGTGATGAAGCCGGCCAGTTGATGGAGGCGCTGCACACCATGAACGGACGTCTGCAACAGATCGTCGGCGAAGTGCGCGTCAGCACCGACACCATCACGACGGCATCGAGCGAAATCGCCACCGGCAACCTGGATCTTTCCGCACGTACCGAGAGCCAGGCCGGCTCGCTGGAAGAGACCGCATCGGCGATGGAAGAGCTGACATCCACCGTCAAGCAGAATGCCGACAACGCACGCCAGGCCAATCAACTGGCGGCCTCGGCATCGCAGATCGCCGAAGAGGGTGGCAACGTCGTGAGCCAGGTGGTCGTCACCATGAACAACATCAATGATTCGTCGAAGAAGATCGTCGACATCATCAGCGTGATCGACGGCATCGCCTTCCAGACCAATATTCTTGCCTTGAACGCCGCAGTGGAAGCCGCGCGCGCCGGTGAACAAGGGCGTGGTTTTGCTGTCGTCGCCAGCGAAGTGCGCAGTCTGGCGCAACGCAGTGCCGCCGCCGCCAAGGAGATCAAACTACTCATCGACGACTCGGTGCAAAAAGTCGGCGAAGGCAGCAAGCTGGTCGAGCAAGCAGGCGTCACGATGGACGAAGTGGTCGCCAGCGTCAAACGCGTGACCGACGTCATGGGCGAGATCACTGCAGCGAGCCAGGAGCAGAGTTCCGGCATTGAAGAAGTGAACCGTGCGATCACGCAAATGGATGAAACCACGCAGCAAAATGCCGCCTTGGTTGAGCAGGCCGCCGCTGCCGCGCAATCACTGCAGGATCAGGCGCAGCGTCTGACGCAGGTGGTGAGCGTGTTCAAGCTGGATGGCGCGCAACAGCTCACGGCCGCACCGGCGAGAACGGTCAACATTACACCGCGTCCTGCGGCTGTTTCTTCCGCGTCGACGACTGCTGCAACAAAGAAAGTAGTTGCCATCAAACCGGCCAAGTCGACTGCTCCGGCCCTGACAACAAGTAGCGTGAGCCAGGGCGGCAAGCCCGGCGATGACGACTGGGAGCAGTTCTGAACGTTGCAGGCCCGTCGCCGGCATGGCGGAAATGAGGGCGTAAAAAAGGGGATTGCCGTAACGGTAATCCCCTTTTACATTTTGCGTCGAAGCAAGCTTCAGCTTAGTTCAGCACTCAGTCCAGCAAGACGTCATCCGAAGCCGCCGAACGCGTGCCGGGAACCGGTGGATTGCTTTGACCGTGATAGGCGAACACCACCGATGATTTGATCTGCGCCGAGTTGTTCTTGCCGGCGGCATGGAACAAGCCGCTGTGGAACAGCACCACATCGCCTTTTTCCAGCGGTACCGAAATACCTTGTTCGAATAACGCCTGATTGGCCGCGACTTCGGGACGCAGGAAGTCGAGCTCATCCATCTGCTCCGGCTGCAATTGCAACAGATGCGATCCAGGGATGAACTTGAGACCGCCGTTGTCTGCATTTTCCGGACCCAGCGCCAGCCAGACCGAAATCAATTCATTGCGAGGGAACGACCAATAGCGAATATCGCGATGCCAGCCGGTCGCCGTGCCGAAGGTCGGATGCTTGGTCATCACACAGTTGTGATGCGATAGCGTGATACACACCGGCTCTTCAAACAACTGATGCAGTGCCGTCACCAGACGTGGATTCGACGCCCATGCGCGAAAGTGATCGTCGCGCTGCCACGCCGCCCGCAAGCGTCGGGCAGTGCGGCCGCCCGGCGCATCCAGTGACGACGGTGCGCCTGCATAACCGACGTCGGCTTCGTACTCCAACGGCGCAATGGCTTGCTGCACATGCTCACGCGCGACGGCGAGCATCTCGTCGCACGCGTCGACAGGGACAAAACCCTTCAGCAGCAGATAACCGTCTTTGCGGAAATCCTCAAGCTGGGCTGAGGAAAGCAGCGTTTCCATGGCAATCAATCCTAATTTCTAATTCGTTCTATTTTTTCTTTTTCAGCAACGGCGCCAGGTAGTGTCCGGTGATGCTCTCCGGATTCTTGGCCACCTCTTCCGGCGTACCGGTCGCGATGATTTTGCCGCCGCCTGCACCGCCTTCAGGGCCGAGATCAATGACCCAGTCGGCGGTCTTGATGACGTCGAGATTGTGTTCGATGATGGCCAGCGTATTGCCCTGGTCACGCAGACGATGGATCACCTTCAGCAGCAGGTCGATATCATGGAAATGCAAACCGGTAGTCGGCTCATCCAGGATATACAGTGTACGCCCGGTGTCGCGCTTGGAGAGTTCCAGCGACAACTTGACGCGCTGCGCCTCGCCGCCCGACAGCGTGGTCGCGCTCTGGCCCAGCTTGATGTAGCCGAGGCCGACGTCGAGCAGGGTTTGCAGTTTGCGCGCGATCAGTGGCACCGGCAGGAAGAAGGTATGCGCGTCTTCCACCGTCATCTCGAGGATCTCGGTGATGTTTTTGCCCTTGTACTGCACTTCCAGCGTCTCGCGGTTGTAGCGCTTGCCGTGGCAGACGTCGCACGGTACGTAGACGTCCGGCAAGAAGTGCATCTCTACCTTGATCACGCCATCGCCCTGACAGGATTCGCAGCGGCCGCCCTTGACGTTGAAGGAGAAGCGTCCGGCGCTGTAGCCGCGTTCCTTGGCGGCAGGCACGGTCGCGAACAAGTCGCGGATCGGTGTGAACAGGCCGGTGTAGGTCGCAGGGTTGGAGCGCGGCGTACGACCGATCGGCGCCTGGTCGACCGAAATGACTTTGTCGAAATGTTCCAGGCCGCTGATCGATTCATGCTCGGCCGGCTCGGTTTGCGAACCATACAGATGGCGCGATGCGGCCAGATACAAGGTGTCGTTGACCAGCGTCGACTTGCCCGAACCGGATACGCCGGTCACGCAGGTCAGCAAGCCGACCGGCAGGTCGAAGCTGACGTTCTTCAGGTTGTTGCCGGTGGCGCCGGTGATGGTCAGCTGACGCTCAGGATCGGACGGCGTGCGCTTCTTCGGTACGCTGATTTCCAGTGAACCGTTAAGGTATTTTGCGGTCAGCGATTTCTTGCTCTTGAGGATGTCTTCCAGCGTGCCCTGAGCGATGATATCGCCACCGTGCACACCTGCGCCCAGGCCCATGTCGACCACGTAGTCGGCGGTACGGATCGCATCTTCATCATGCTCCACCACCAGTACGCTGTTGCCGATGTCACGCAGATGCTTGAGCGTGCCGATCAGGCGGTCGTTGTCGCGTTGATGCAGGCCGATCGACGGTTCGTCGAGCACGTACATCACGCCGGTCAGACCGGAGCCGATTTGCGATGCCAGGCGGATGCGCTGCGCTTCGCCACCGGACAGCGTATCAGCGCTGCGTTCCAGCGACAGATAATCCAGGCCGACGTTGTTGAGGAAGGTCAGGCGCGAGATGATTTCCTTGATGATGCGGTCGGCGATTTCTTTCTTGGCGCCGGTCAGCTTCAGGTTCTCGAAGAAGGACAAGGTTTCGCGCAGTGGCGTGGCGGCGACTTCATAAATCGCGCGTTGCTGACGGCCGGTGCCGATCTTGACGAAGCGTGCTTCCACGCGCAGACGCGCACCCTGGCAGGATGGGCATTCCTTTTCATTGATGAACTTGGCCAGCTCTTCCTTGACCGCCATCGAATCGGTTTCGCGATAACGGCGTTGCAGGTTGACGACCACGCCTTCGAAGGTATGTTCCTTGATCACGGTACGGCCGCGCTCGTTCACGTAAGTGAACGGCACGGTCTGACGGCCTGAACCGTACAAGATCACTTGCTGCGCTTTTTCGGGTAACTGTTCAAACGGAATATCGATGTCGAACTCATAGAACGCCGCCAGATTCGACAGCATCTGGAAGTAGAACTGATTACGGCGATCCCAGCCCTTGATAGCGCCGCTGGCCAGCGACAGATTGGGGAAGGCGACGATGCGCTTTGGATCGAAGAATTCGATATGGCCCAGACCGTCGCATTCCGGGCAGGCGCCCATCGGATTGTTGAACGAGAACAGGCGCGGCTCCAGTTCTTGCAGCGAATAGCCGCAGACCGGGCAGGCGAATTTGTTGGAGTACAGATGTTCCTTGCCGGTATCCATCTCCAGCGCAATGGCGCGGCCTTCGGCGATGCGCAGTGCGGTTTCGAAACTTTCCGCCAGACGTTGCTTGATCTCGTCCTTGACCTTGACGCGGTCAATGACGACGTCGATGGTGTGCTTCTCGGTCTTCTTCAGTTTGGGCAGGTCGTCGATTTCATAGACCTTGGCGGTACCCGTGCCGCTCTGGATACGAAAGCGCACGAAGCCATGCGCCTGCATCTGTTCGAACAGATCGACGTGCTCGCCCTTGCGGTTGGCCACGACCGGGGCCAGGATCATGAGTTTGGTGTCTTCCGGCATGGCCAGTACGGCGTCCACCATTTGCGACACCGATTGCGCCGCCAGCGGGTTTTCCGGATGGTCGGGGCAGTAAGGCGTACCGACGCGTGCGTACAGCAGACGCAGGTAGTCGTGGATTTCGGTGACGGTGCCGACGGTCGAGCGCGGATTGTGCGAGGTCGCCTTCTGCTCGATCGAGATCGCCGGCGACAAGCCTTCGATCATGTCGACATCAGGTTTCTCCATCAACTGCAAGAACTGACGCGCATAGGAAGAGAGCGACTCGACATAGCGTCGCTGGCCTTCTGCGTACAGCGTATCGAATGCCAGCGACGATTTTCCCGATCCCGAGAGGCCGGTGATCACGATCAGTTTGTTGCGTGGTAAGTCGAGGCTGATGTTCTTCAGATTGTGCGTGCGTGCGCCGCGAATGCGAATTTCTTCCATGGATGCCTTCAGCGTAAGTTTTCCATTCCAGGTTCATATGAACATGGAATGGAGGATCAACCTATTACTATATCAGGACTCACCATTTGCGGCTGATGTCGTCAGGCTGGAAGAGATCCCGCCCTATGCAGCGCGTGAGCGGCAAGACTACTTTGTTGCGGCGGATGGCACGGTTGCCACTGCCGTTGCAGGCAATTGACGCTCATAGACAGTGAAGGTTTGCTCATCACCATCGCGCGAGCCTTTCCAGAACTGCTTCCATTCGCCTTCCGGTGTGCCTGTGCCGAACGGATGCTGGACGATGACCCAGCGGCAATCGGTCTTTCGGGTCTTGTCGACCGGTTGATGCAGAATCCCGGTGTAATAGAGCAGCATCGGCGCCTCTGTCTCACCCAAGCTGATGCTTGCCATGCAATCGCCCTGACGCCACGCCGGTGTCAGCTCGGCTTGCAGGTCTTCATAGACATATTCATAACTCTTGGCGTAGTCGCCCCACGGCAGGATGAGCGTGAAAGCGATGCCCCACATCATCGTGATGCCCGCAAACCAGCTGAACGCGCCGCGCCACTTTCCGCAATGGCGGATCTTTGGCAGACAGGCCAGCCAGGTCAGCGTGATGACGATGGCGCCGGCCAGGGCGAAGGGTTGCATCGGCGTTATGTAGGCCAATGGCAGCCATTTGCCGAGATAGGTGAGGTGGTAGTGATATTCCGGCGGCCCGATGGAAATCAGGTAGATGGCCCATAGAAAGCCCGTCACGATGCCGAAGAACAGGCGTGAGAACCAGTCCCAGGTCAGGGATATCCAGAACGGCAGGCGCTCGACGACACCCGAACCCAGCAGGCAAAGCGGCAACACCAGCGGCAGCAGATACAGTTGGCGAGCGGTCGCAGAAGCTTGCAGGATCACGATGCAGATGGCGCAAAAGATCACGGGAATGGCAATGCGTGGCTGCCGGACAAGACGCCAGTCGCCGCCGAGCAGCGCCAGGATGGCCAGTGGCGTACCTGGCATGGCGAAGCCGGATAACGCCCGGAAAATCACCGTCGAATCGTTGTCCGATCCCAGCTTGCGTACGGAGAAGCCAAAGAAGCGGCCGACATTGTTGTCCCAGAACCATTCCATGAACAGCGGCATCGAGTGATGCGCCAGCAACGCCGGCCAGATCAGGAAAAAAGGCAGCGCCACCAGCACGGCCAGGCCGACCATGCGCAGATACGACCATGAGCGGCATTCGCGTATGAGGATGGCGACCCAGAACGCCGAGGCGGCGTAGATGATTGGTACAAACAGTCCCTTGGACATTTCCGCAATGCCGACACCCAGACCGAACCAGAGCGCTGCAGACAGCCGGGGCGTACGCGTCTGTTCGTTGAGAGCAATTTTCAGCAGGCCATACATGGCAATCACGCCGCCGCATACCAGCGATACGTCGGTAAACATATCGTGTGCGTGCTTGACCATGCCTGCTGTTCCCGCAAACAGCGTCAGGGTGCCGAGTACGCGCAAATTGAAGAAATTGTCTTCGCGCCACACGGTTTTGGCGATCAAGGCTACGAAGTAAAACGTGATCAGCATGTAAAACACGCTGGTCATGCGCGCGCCGTCGGCATAGTTCAGCCACGGATAGAGTGCTTTGGCGAAGATGACTGCCGTCCAGTAATACAGCGGCGGCTTTTCCATGAACGGCTGACCGGCATTGGTCGGGACGAGGTACTCGCCCGTCATCAGCATATGGTGAATCACGCCAAAGCTGTATCCCTCGTCCTGTTTCCAGGGGCCGTGACCGACAATGCCGGGAAGCAAGTAAATGCAGGCGATCAGAGCCAGTAGTGACCAAGCGGACCAAGCGGACCAGGCGGTGCGTGACGCCAGTCTTGTCTGATAAGGCTGTTGATAGGGGGCGCGAACTGGCGAAAGCATAAATGGAAAAGCGAGTAAAAACGGAATCACACCGGCGGATTAACCCGATATTGTTACATAAACGGCATCTTTGATACATATTGTTACAAATCAAAATGTCTATAAAAGTGCCGAAAACAGTCTTATCTTGCGTGAATAGTTGCTCTGAAGATATGACTTAAAACGCGGTCGGGAGTTTGATTGCTGATACCATATCGGGTTTGGATATTTGCCAAAGCAAGCTGACATCCTTGCTTCGCCTGCTTGCCCAGCCGTCATCTCAAACTCATGAACTCCACCGCTTCCGAATCCATCCAGAAAGCCGGCATGTCCGGCGCTGAAGTCCGCGCCAGTGCGTCGCTGGCGTCGATCTTCGCTTTGCGCATGCTGGGCTTGTTTCTGATCCTGCCGGTATTTGCCGTACACGCAAAAGGTTTGTCCGGCGGTGAAAACGCGGCGCTGGTCGGCCTGGCCATGGGGATATACGGATTGGCGCAATCGTTTGGCCAGATTCCGTTCGGTATTGCCTCCGACAAATACGGACGCAAGCGCGTCATTGTTATCGGACTGATTTTGTTTGCACTTGGTTCTTTTGTCGCGGCAGGAGCCAACGACATCGCCTGGGTGATTGCGGGCCGTGCGATTCAGGGCGCGGGCGCCATTTCTGCCGCGGTCACGGCGTTCATCGCCGACTCGACACGGGAAGAGCATCGCACCAAGGCCATGGCCATGGTGGGCGCCTCGATCGGTTTGACGTTCGCGGTATCGCTGGTGGCCTCACCGGTGCTGTACAAGCTGATCGGCATGGGCGGCATTTTTTCGCTCACCGGCATACTGGCATTGGTGGCAATCGGCGTGGTCTTGTTCGTGGTGCCGGATGCGCCCATGGTCAAGGCCAAAAGAGTGCCATTCGGCGAAGTGCTGCGCCATGCCGAACTGATGCGGCTGAACTTCGGCGTGTTTGCGCTGCATATGACGCAGATGGCGATGTTTGTGGTGTTGCCCGCTGCGCTGGTGCAATACGCAGGCCTGCCGGTCGCCGAGCATTGGAAGATTTACCTGCCGGTAGTCCTGGCGTCCTTTGTCTTCATGCTGCCACCGGTATTCATCGGAGAGAAGCGCGGCATGATGAAGCAGGTTTTTGTGGCCGCCATTTCGCTGCTATTGATCGTTCAGATCGGCATGTGGGCAACGCTGTCGCATTTTGCCGCGCACTGGGGTGTTCTGGTGTTCCTGTTGTTCGCGTTTTTTATCGCCTTCAACATCCTGGAAGCCTGCCAACCGTCGCTGGTGTCGCGTATCGCACCGGCCGCTGCCAAAGGCACGGCATTGGGTGTCTATAACACGCTGCAAGCGCTGGGCTTGTTCTGTGGCGGTGCTCTGGGTGGATGGTTGAAGCAAAACGTAGGCGCCTCGTCGGTGTTCGTCATGTGTGCGGTGGCGACCCTGACCTGGCTTATAATCGCGTCTAACATGAAAAATCTGCCGCGCCGTGGAATGCAGCCGGCGAGTGCAACTGCTTAGTATTTAGTGAAATTATTTAGTGAAATCCAGGAGAAACAATGGCATCGGTCAATAAAGTCATCATCGTCGGCAACCTCGGACGTGACCCGGAAACGCGTTACATGCCCAATGGCGAAGCCGTCACCAACGTCGCCGTCGCTACGACCGAGAGCTGGAAAGACAAGAACAGCGGTGAGAAGAAAGAACTCACCGAATGGCACCGCATCACCTTCTATCGCAAGCTGGCAGAAATCGCCGGTCAATACCTGAAGAAGGGTTCGCAAGTCTACGTTGAAGGCCGTCTGCAAACACGCAAATGGACTGACAAAGACGGCGTTGAAAAGTACACAACTGAAATCATCGCAGACACCATGCAAATGCTCGGCAGCCGTCAAGGCATGGGTGGCGGCGCGTCGATGGATGACGGCGGCGGCAGCTACGGCGGTGGCGGTGGTGGTGCACCGGCACGTCAAAGCAGCGGTGGCGGCGGAGGCGGTGCAGCACGCGCCCCGGCGGCAGCGCGCCCGGCGCCCAACTTCTCGGATATGGATGACGATATTCCGTTCTAATCGATACCTGCTCCAATTCTGTAAAAAAATGGCCCCAAGTGCTTGTCGCTTGGGGCTTTTTTATTGTCGCCAGTATGCCGATTGGAACGTTTTTTTTTGCCGCCAGCCCATCCTGGGCTCACAAAGTCAACGAATTTCAGCGCGAAGTTCGCGCACTCCACGACCTAGCCTGCGACGTAGCAAGGTTCGAAGTGTCGCAGTGTCCGCATAGCCTACCTCGCTCGCAATTTTCTCTATGCCGACGCCGACGGAGACCAGCTGTTGTGCGCGTTCGATTCGCAGGTCTTGAAAAAAGGTCAGTGGAGATTTGCCAAGCACTGCCTCGGTGCGACGCTGCAGCGTTCGTGTGCCAACTGACAATGCCTCCGACGCACCCTTTAAAGAGAATCCCTTTGGAAGATTATCGCGAGCCCAGCGTTCGAATCGTTCAATCAACGGATCTGCATGCGCGAGATAGTCCGGGATGATGTAGTGCGCTTGCGATGCACGCGTATCGATCAACATGAATCGTGCAACCAGCGTCGCCAGCTCCGGACTGGTTTGCTTCAGTAGCCAAAGTGCAAGGTCGAGATGGCCCATGGCAGCACCGGCTGTCACTACCCCGTGCGACGTGACAATCATGTGGGAATCGTCCAGCTTGACGGCCGGATAGCGTTGACGGAAAAAAGGTGCCAGGGACCAGGTGGTCGTTGCTTCGCCATGATTGAGAACACCGGCCTCGGCAAGTAAGAACGTCCCAACGCATGCCGCCGCCATACCGATGCCTTCCCCGTGCCAGGTCTGTAGACGCGTAATCGCCTTGCGCACGTCACGTCTCGCCAGCGCTTCTGTCAACAGTTCCGGTTGTTTGGCATTCAGCGCCGGCACGATCACCCAATCAGATCGATGCACTGTATCGGCTGATTCGACCTCAATAGAGAATCCCTGCGCGGTGCGGATGCGCTTGCGTACACCAACAAGTTTGACTTCAAAAGGAGGTGGGGCAGAAGTTTGGGTCGCAGCCAGTTCGTTCGCCGTCGAAAATGTATCCAGCAAAACGGTGAGACCCGTATCAAACACGCCATCAAGTACGAGAACAGATAGTTTCATGTCACAAATGCCTCTATTAATGTCGTTTGCGACTATAGCGTGCTGCAGATGCGGCGTCTACACTGCGCAGCAATGCAGCCGTGTCGAGACATCGGCCAAGCATTCAATTCACCTGGGCGATTACCGATGAAACTTACCTCCGAACTCTACTATCTGACATTAATATCTCTCATGACGGCCGTGATGTGGATGCCTTATACGGTCGCAAGAATCCTGACCAGAGGCCTGCGTCTGTCATTGGCCAATCCCGATCCATCGCATCCGCCGGATCCCGCCTGGGCGCAACGGGCACAGCGCGCACACGCCAACGCAATCGAGAATCTTGCCGTCTTCGCGCCCTTGGTGTTGATCGCAGCGGCTATGGGGATAAGTACGCCATCGACCGTTTTCGCGGCCAAACTCTATTTGTTCGCAAGGTTGGTGCACTACTGTGTCTATGCCGCGGGAATTCCTGCTGCCAGAACCTTGGCCTTTGTCACTGGATCAGGCGCAACATTGGTGTTTGCGTTTGTCATTCTGGGATTCATTGCGTAGCTCCATCGACGGCAAGTGCTGGAGTCGAGTGCTTGCCGTCAATGCTCCGATACCAATCTCATTGCGATTATCGTTGCCGGACATGCCATTTTGGGGGGCGAAATTTTCTACCAGGCTGGAAACTCTTTCAATCCCAGTAGACAGTTTTTAACCAGAAAATCGATCACTTGACCCATCGTTTCAGACACTGCCGAATAATAAATAGAGGTTCCCTCCCGACGAGGAGAGATCAGGCATGCCCGTGACATTTCTTTAAGATGAAATGAAAGGCTGGACGGCGCAATCTTCAACTGATCGGAGATATCACCAGCGGAAAGTCCGCTTGTCCCTGCTGCTACTAGCACCTGAAAAATGGCAAGCCGCGATTTATGCGCAATCGCGATCAAAGCCACCATCGTGGTGTCCGTATTCATATTGTGGTTCGTCATGATCAATCAGAAGAGCGAAAAAATTCCTGGGCGCTGTATAACAAGCTAACCATCTGGCAAGCCGACAAGCGCGCATGTCATTTATCCAAAGAGAAGGCGCCGTATTCCCTGGGGTATACGGCGCCGTGGCAGAACAGACGAACTTACGCGTTCCAGCCGCCGTCGACGGTCAGATTTTCACCGTTGATAAACGAAGAATCAGGGCGAACCAGGAAGGCAATGGCTGCTGCAATTTCTTCTGGTTTGCCAAAACGTCCAACGCTGGTCAGCTTCTTCATCACATCAGCACCAGGTGCATCTTCAGGGCTTAGTTCCGTGTTGATGGGGCCTGGCTGCACGCCATTGACCGTAACGCCTGTACTGCCGAGTTCACGTGACAGACCTCGAGTGAAGCCGTGCAGCGCAAATTTCGTTGCGATGTACATGGTTACGCCGGCCAAAGGTGCGGCCTCGCCAAATGCAGAACTAATGTTGACGATGCGACCCGAACTGGCTTTCACCATGCGCTTGGCAATCAGTTTGGTCAGTTCGATCGGGGAGCGTACATTCAGGTTGAAATGCTTATCGTAGGATTCGTCAGACGATTCCAGAAACGGGCCAAACTCCACCACACCCGCATTGTTGACCAGGATATCGATACGACCACCGAATTCGCCACCAAAGACTTTGTCGATCGCTGCGTTGAGCGTTTTGACACCTTCAGGCGAGCTCAGGTCAGCGCCGACAGCTTCGGCCCGGCCGCCGACCTTTTTGATTTCATCGACGACGGCTTTGGCGCGATCAGGGCTGGCCGCATAGTTCACGATGACGGAAGCGCCATCGGCAGCCAGACGAATGGCTGTCGCCGCACCAATACCGCGAGAGGATCCTGTTACCAGTGCAAGTTTGTTTTCGAGTGGTTTAGACATGTGATTACCTTTAAGTGAGAGAGTAAGTGCCGACGCCGAACGCGTCGTGGCTCAAACAAGGTAATGGCGAGACATGATCTGCGGTAGACAAGAAAAATGCATACTGACTATTCCAAAATGGAATGGCATGATGCAGAATCGGTGTCGGATAATGTCGATATCGGAATTTCCCTCGCTACGAAGAGAAAGTTATGGGACGACTTGTTGCCATGGAAGTATTTGTACGGGTGATAGAAACCGGCACTTTTTCTGGTGCGGCCCGTCAGTTGCGTATTGGTCAGCCTGCGGTTTCAAAAATCATCGCGCAACTGGAAGAGCGACTCGGCGTGCATTTGCTTTTGCGTTCGAATCGGGGACTGACGCCGACATTGGCCGGACAGAATTTTTATGAGCGGGCCAAGCGCGTCGTGGAAGATGCCAACGAGGCTGAACTGGTTGCGCGTGGCACAGGTACTGCGCTCTCTGGCCGGTTGAGAGTGTGTGCAACCGTATCGTTTGCGAGGCTGCATATCATCCCGCATTTGCCTGCTTTTCTCGCGCAGCATCCGGAGTTGGACATCGAAGTGGTCATGGATGACCGTGCCGTCGACCTGGTCGAGGAAGGCATCGACATCGCGCTGCGGATGGGGCCACTCAGTGACTCCACATTGACTGCGCGCAAGATCGGTCAGTGCAAACGATTGGTACTCGGCACCCCGGCGTATTTCAGCCGGGCGGGAATTCCACTGACGCCTGCCGATCTTGTCACGCATCAGGCCATTGTGTTGGTGCAACCGGCGTTGACATCGGTATGGAACTTCAAACAGGGAACAACCGAAACATCCGTCACGGCGCAAGGCCGTGTAAGAGTCACTGCAGGAGAAGGTGTTCGTGCTGCCGTGCTGGCAGACATCGGATTGTCCGTGACTTCAGAATGGCTATTTGCGGCGGAGTTAAAAGAGGGCGTCGTTGTGCCTGTTCTTCAAGACTGGGAATTGGTGCCATTGGATCTCTGGTCGATTTTTCCTACCGGAAGACGTGCAACCGCAAAGGCCAGAGTCTTTGCTGCCTTTGTTGAAGAGCTGGTTTCGAACGGGAAAATTATCACCACCCAATTTGCAGGATAAAACGCAGAAGTTCCCAGCAACGACCATTCGCCGCATCGTGTCAGTTGACGAAGCGATCGCGGACCATTGCGATGCCGTAGTGGGGATGGATATCGCATAGGACAAATCATTCGAGCGGTTATTCCGATCAGGAATTATCACTATCACTTCCAGCTATCTTCTTAATCTGAACATTTTTCGCCAAGATGACGGCTTGTTCATCGTCGGCGACATTGCAGCCCTGCTTGTGTTCCGTCTTCTTATTCATCAACGAATTTGCAATAGACGCGCCAATCGCACTAAACGCAATTCGGTTTTTCTACCATCAGGAAATCATCATGCTGGAAGTTTATGCATTTGCAACACCCAACAGTGTGCGCATCCCCATCGCCCTTGAAGAGCTGGGTCTGCCCTATGAACTGAAATCTGTGAACGTCCGAAAGGGCGAACAAAAAACAGAGGTATTTCTCGCACTGAATCCAAATTCAAAGGTGCCGGTACTTGTGGACTCCGAAGGTCCGGATGGAAGAACATTCGTTCTGACAGAATCTGGCGCAATCCTGATTTATCTTGCGGAAAAAAGCGGCAAGCTTTTACCTGCGCATGGTGCAGGACGTTATCGCGTGTTTGAGCAGATTCTCTTTCACGGTACCGGCATTGGTCCCTCCTTTGGGCAAGCGGGATACTTTCAGCGCCAGGCTCCCGAAGCGGTTCCTTTTGCGATTGCGCGTTTTCGCAACGAGGCGGCACGCACGATGGGCGTGTTGGATGGCGTTCTGGGAAGCTCTTCGTATGTTGCCGGAGACGAATACACAATTGCGGATATCGCCCATTTTGGCTGGATGTGGCGTCGCGAATTCGCAAATGTGGAGTTCACAGATACGCCCAATATCGCACGTTGGTATGAGCAAATGATGGCGAGACCGGCCGTGATCCGAGCAATCGAACGTGTGACTGCCCTCGCAGAATGAGCGGGCATCCTATGCGTTCAATCAATCGTCGTCAGTTGTTTCAGGCGGGCGCCGCTATAGGCGTCAGTGCCGCGCTCTCCACATTTTCGAAATCTGTACGCGCCGCCGATCCTGTGTCTCAGGAATCGGTTCTCGGAATCCGGCTGATGGATACTGCGAATGACCCGCATGCTCTCCTGACGATTGAGCGCCGTGGTGAAATTGTACTGTTGGGCTTAAACCGTCCAACGCAGCAGAACAGAATTGATCCATCTGTCTACGCTTTGCTGTCGAAAGCGTATTTCCAGTTTGAACATGATGCATCGTTACGGGTAGCCGTGTTATTCGGACACGGCGATCACTTCTGTCAAGGCATAGATGTTGAAGCCTTCGCCGCCGAAATGGGGAAAGGAGCCGATCAGTCAGCTAAGTCCGGCACGATTGAGCCCTGGGGCAGAACCCGGCCGCGACTGAGCAAGCCGGTCGTCGTCGTCGCTCATGGGAATACATGGAATGTTGGCCATGAACTTTTTCTTGCTTGCGATATCCGGATCGCGGCAGAAGGAACTCACTTTGCGCAGACGGAAAACGTCCATGCGCGTATGCCGGCCGGTGGAGCCACGATCCGTTTCGTTCGTGAAGCGGGTTGGGCTCAGGCGATGCGCTATCTGCTGACGGGTGACGGGTGGACTGCTCATGAGGCGCAGGGCATGGGAACGGTGCAAGAGCTTGCTCCGAGCCCGGAAGCAGCATTGCAACTTGCTGTCAAAATGGCAAGCAAGATCGCAGCATGTGCACCGCTGTCTATCAAGAATACACTCGCATCGGCGCATCTGGCGATCGATGAAAGTGAGCAAAAAGCCTTTGCGCAATTACCGTTGCAGCGGGCTGCTTTGTACGCAACCGAGGACTTTAAAGAAGCCTTGACGGCGGAAAAGGAGCATAGAGTGCCGAAATATCGTGGCCGGTGAGGCGTAACGCAGCGCGTGTTAAAAAATCGAAACTGACAATTTTGTCATTTAAATGTCATGCAGATGTCTTCTCCCTCTGCGCAGAATGATCCTCTCCCCACTGTCCGGTATCGAATCCATGAACGCTCCCATTCAGAAGCTTATTCGTAACACCGTTGTCTCGGCCATTCTCGCAAGTGGCTTCATCGGCTCTGCTGTCCTCGCGCAGACGCCAAAGGCGCCGGCTTTGATCGGTATCCGTGGCGCCATCGTCTCCGTCAGCGGCGACAAGCTGGTCGTCAAAAGCAATCGTGGCGCGGAGCAGTCCGTTGCGCTCGACAAAGACACGCGGGTAGCCGCAATCTCCATCGCGAAGATCGAGGACATCAAACCTGGCAGCTATATCGGCACGGCCGCGATTCCGCAACCCGATGGCTCGCAGAAGGCGCTTGAAGTGCATGTGTTCCCTCCTGCCATGGCCGGTACCGGCGACGGCCACCGGCCTTTTGACCTCGCGCCCAACAGCACCATGACCAACGGTACCGTCGGCGATATGGTCGCCAGCAACGGCCGTACGCTCACTCTGAAATACAAGGGTGGCGAAAAGAAGATCATCGTTCCCGAAGACGTACCTATCGTCAATATTGAAGCCGGCGAGCGCTCCATGCTGGTCGCAGGTGCCAAGATCGTGCTGCGCGCCCGCAAGAATCCGGATGAAAGCCTGACGGCCGTCTCGGTCAGCGTGGGCAAGAACGGCATCACGCCGCCGATGTAAAAAGGTTCGCCAATGCCCAAGAAGATTCTTCTCCATCCGCTGGCTGTTCGCATTGCCCATTGGATCAATGCTTTGGCCATCGGCGTCATGCTGATGAGCGGCTGGGCCATTTACAACGCTTCGCCGATTTTTGGTTTCAGATTTCCTGTCTGGGCGACGTTGGGCGGATGGTTGGGCGGCGCTATTGCATGGCATTTCGCAGCAATGTGGCTGGTGGTGGTCAATGGCTTTTTCTATCTGATTTATGGCGTGGCCAGCGGCCATTTTCGCCGGCATTTCTTGCCCTTGCGTGCGCGCGATGTGGTGTCTGATGCGTCTCAAGCCTTACGTTTTCGGTTGCCTCATCAGCCAGGCATCTATAACGCCGTGCAAAAACTGTTGTACTGGGGTGTGATGTTCCTCGGTGTCATCGTTGTGCTGTCCGGATTGTCGATCTGGAAGCCGGTGCAGTTGGACTGGCTAAGCGACTTGTTCGGCGGGTTTGATTTCTCGCGCAAGGTACATTTCGCCGCCATGGCCGGCATCGCTGCGTTTGTCGTGGTGCATCTGTTGTTGGTCGCCATCGTCCCGAAAACTTTATTGCCCATGGTGACAGGGCGGGGAAATGCGAAAGAGAGTGCATCATGAGTGAGCAAGACGAAACACCTGTCCGCAAGCCGGAGAAAATCAAGCTGGCAGATCACCGCACTGCGCTGGTCAACGTCGAGCGGCGACTTGTGTTGCGCTCGGCACTATCGCTAGGAGCGTTGTCGATGCTTGCCGGTTGCGATCTGCAAGACAATGACAGCGTCGATAAAGTACTGTGGTCCATGTCACGTTGGAACGACCGGGTGCAGGCTCTTCTGTTCCGAGGAGACAAGCTTGCGCCAAGCTATGCGGCGAGCCAGATCACCAACCCATTTCCTTTCAACGCCTTTTATGATGAGGTCAATGCACCGGACATCGATGTCAGCGATTGGCGTCTTGAAGTGTCGGGTTTGGTGCGAGACAAGCAGCCGTGGACAATCGAACGCTTGCGCGCATTGCCTCAGGCCGAGCAGATTACCAGGCACATTTGTATTGAAGGCTGGAGCGCAATCGGGCAATGGTCGGGTGTCCCTTTGAAACAATTCCTTCAAGCCGTCGGTGCTGACACGTCCGCGAAGTACGTCGGTTTCAAATGTGCAGACCGTTATTACTCCAGCCTGGACATGCCGACGGCACTGCATCCTCAGACGATTCTGGCGCTGGACTTTCGCAAGGAACCGCTGCCGACGTCCTACGGTTTTCCGCTCAAGGTGCGCGTACCGACCAAGCTCGGATTCAAGAATCCCAAGCACGTCGTGGCCATCTACGTGACCAATCAAAATCCGGGTGGATATTGGGAAGATCAGGGCTACAACTGGTTCAGCGGTGTTTGATTTAATTGTGGGACTGATCTCCGCTCAGAGTCAGCACGTGTCGGTATCACGGATGTTCATCAATCACCTGTAACTCACCGTCGTCTCTGTCCGCCCGGTCGCCGATGAGCAAGAGAAGCCGCTGAAGATAGCGGACGTCTTCTTGCTCACTTTTCTCTTCTTCATATTCCATCAGCGCCAGATGCTTTCGGATCATCCAGCATGCCCATAGCATGAGCATGTCGAGAAAAATGAGGCCGACGCCGGCAAAACTTATTTCGTATTCCATGACGGGCCTCACCTTCTGTTTAGTTGCGATGCAAATGCCGGAGAACCGGTATCAAGGCGTCGGTGCTTTCCAGCCGCCACCAAGTACCTTGTAGAGCGTGATCCGGTTTTGCAGCTCGGCGAGTTGCACCTGGATGGATTGCTGCTGCACAGAGAACAAGGAGCGCTGCGCATCCAGATATTCCAGATAGCTGGAATAACCCGCTTCGTAGCGGCTCTTGGCAAAGCCGTAGCGGGCGGTCTCGGCGTTTTCCTGTGCCTTCACGGAACTGACTTCTTCCGCCAGCGTGGTGCGCCCGGCCAGCGCATCGGCAACTTCACGGAAAGCAACTTGCACCGTTTTGTCGTACTGGGCGATGGCGATCTTCTTGTCGGTTTCCGCGACTTTCAGATTGGCGACATTTCTCCCGCCTTCAAAGATCGGAATGGAAATTTGCGGGATGAATGCCCACGAGCGCGAACCGGAATCGAAGAGTCCCGACAGCTCGTTGCTTGCAGATCCAAAGTTTCCCGTCAGCGAAATACGTGGGAAGAAAGCCGCCCGCGCCGCGCCGATGTTGGCGTTCTGAGCGCGCAGGATGGCTTCCTGCTGGAGAATGTCCGGTCGGCCGGTAATGAGTTCCGACGGCAGCCCTGTTGGCAGATCCGGCAAGCTGCGCACACCGGAGGTCGAGCCCGATGCACCGATGCCGGACGGCAGCGGTTGGCCCACCAGTACCGTCAACGCATTTTCATCCTGCGCTTTACGTCGCTCTTGCTGCGCACGCGCTGCCCTGGCCGCTTCAAAAAGAGACTCCGATTGCCTGAGATCGTATTCGGAGCTGGCGCCTTCGGCATACAGCTTCTTCTGGCGGTCATAGGAGTCTGCACGGCTGGCCAGCGTCTGTTCGGTAAGGTGCAACAGGCGCTGGTCCGCCACCAGTGTTTCGTAGGTGATGGCGACCGCGGCAATCAGGCTGATCTGAGCGCTGCGCTGTGCCTGCTCGGTGGCGAGATAGCGTTGCAGCGCAGCTTCGCTCAGGTTTCTGACGCGGCCGAACAGATCGATTTCAAAGGCGGCCATGCCGACACCGGCGAAGTAGCTGGTGTTGATACCGGTCTTGCCGGTCGGATTGACATCTGCCGGCAGGCGTTGGCGCGAACCGTTGCCGACGGCCGCGATGTTGGGCACTTGATCGGCCGTCTGGATGTTGTACATCGCCCGCGCACGTTCGATGTTGAGCGTGGCCATGCGCAGGTCGCGGTTGTTGTCCAGTGCGGTCGCGATCAGCGATTTCAGCTGTGGATCCTGAAAGAAGTCGTTCCAGGAAATGGATGCCGCACGTGGCGCATTGGCTTGTTCATCGGCATTGCCGCCCGCATTCCAGTGCGCGGCAACCGGCAGTGCCGGCTGCTCATAAGATGGTGCCAGAGAACAAGCGGACAACAATGCGCTGATCACGGAGATGCCGGCCAGTGTCCGCAGGGATGAGAAAGTCGTTTTCATTTTCTTTTCCTCAGATAGGAGAGTGGCTGATCGCAACCGACGCTGCTGGTGCCGCAGGCGTCGTCGGACGCTTCACCTTGAACCAGATGGCATACAGCGCCGGCAGGAACAGCAGCGTGAGCACGGTACCGACACCGACGCCGCCGATGAGTACGTAAGCGAGCGGGCCCCAGAAAGCAGAGTGGGTCAGTGGAATGAACGCCAGCATTGCCGCCACTGCCGTCAGGATGACCGGGCGTGCACGTCGCACGGTCGACTCAATGACAGCTTGATACGGCGTCAGTCCGGATTGCAGATCGCTGCGAATCTGATCAACAAGGATCAGCGTGTTGCGGATCAGGATGCCGGCCAGACCGATCAGGCCGAGGATGGCGTTGAAGCCGAACGGCTGGTTAAAGATCAGCAGCGTCGGCACTGCGCCGACCAGACCCAGTGGCGCAGTAGCGAACACCATCCACATCGTCGCGAAGGAACGTACCTGGAACATGATCACGGCCAGCATCAGGATGATCATCAGCGGGAACATCGCCGCCAGCGCAACGTCGGCCTTGGCGCTTTCTTCCACCGAACCGCCGGTGTCGATGTGATAGCCGGCTGGCAAGGCGGCCTTGAGCGTCTCAAGTTTCGGCAGCAGCGCATGCGTGACATCCGGTGGCTGAACACCGTCACGCACATCGCCTTGAACCGCAATATAGAGTTCGCGGTTGTAGCGTTTCAGCACCGCATCTTCCACATTGGCCGACAGCTTGCTGACTTGCGACAGCGGAATGGCGACGCCATCTTGCGTAGTTAGTGTCAGGTTGCCAATGTCAGCCAGGCTCTTGCGGTCATGCTTCACGCCGCGGACGATGACGTCCACCACACGCAGGCCTTCGCGGACTTGTGTTGTTGAGGCACCGTTCAGCATGGTCTGCAATTGCAAGGCGGCATCCTTCGGATTGAGACCGACCTGGCGCAAGCGTTCCTGATCCAGATCGAGGCGCATCGTCGGCGTTCTGTCGCCCCAGTCCAGATGTACGTCGCGCATGTTCGGATTGGCTTGCATCACGTCCCTGACCTTGAAGGCAATGTCGCGTGCGGTGTTGAGGTCAGGACCGACCACGCGGAACAGCACAGGGAAAGGCACCGGCGGGCCAAACAGGAACTGGCTGACGCGTACGCGTGCATTGGCAAACTTGCCGTTCTCGATCATCTTGCTGACCTTGATCTTGAGGGCGTCACGGTCTTTGGAATTGTCGGTGAGGACAATCAGCTGGCCGAATGCCGGGTTGGGCAACTCAGGATTGACCGAGAGGAAGAAGCGCGGTGCGCCCTGGCCGATGTAGCTCGAGACGATCTTGGCTTCCGGTTCCTTGCGCAATGCCTCTTCGATCGTCTTGATGGTGGCGTCGGTGGTGCTGAAGGCGCTGCCCGGCGGCAGGTTGACTTCAATGGTCAGCTCGGGACGTTCGGAGTTGGGGAAGAACTGCTTCTGCACAAAGCCCATGCCAAAGATCGACAAGGCAAACATGCCGATCGTGATGGCCGCGGTAATCCACTTGCGGTCGACGCACCAGCGCACCAGTGCACGGAAGCGTTGATAGTTTTTGGTCGAATAGATGGCATCCTGGCCGCCGGCATGCACTGGGATATTCGGCAGCATCTTGACGCCGAGATAAGGGATGAACAGTACCGCCACGAACCACGAAGTGATGAGCGAAAAAGCGACGACCCAGAAGATGTTACCGGCATATTCACCCGCGGTGGAACGGGCGAAACCGACCGGCAAGAAGCCGATGATGGTCACCAGCGTGCCGGAAGCCATGGGCGCGGCGGTGGCGCCCCAGGCGAAGGTGGCGGCCGAGATGCGGTCCATGCCTTCTTCCATCTTCACCACCATCATTTCAATCGCAATGATGGCGTCATCGACCAGCAAGCCTAGCGAGAGGATGAGCGCGCCCAGGGTAATACGGTCGAAGTCGCGGCCGGTCGCCATCATGATGAGGAAGACGGCAGAGAGCGTCAGCGGCACCGCAGCCGCGACGACGATACCGACGCGAAAACCCAGTGTCAGCAGACTCACCACAATCACCACAGCCAGTGCCATGACGAACTTGATCATGAATTCATCGATCGCTGCTTCAATCGCTTCCGCCTGATCCGATACCTTGGTCAGCGCCATGCCCAGCGGTAGCGACTTTTGGATGTTTTCCCGTTCTGCTGCCAGCGACTTGCCCAGTGTCAGACCGTTGAAGCCTTTTTTCATGACGACCGCCAGCATCAACGAGGGCTCGCCTTGGGTGCGGATCAGGAAGGATTTAGGATCCTCGTAGCCGCGCTTGATATCGGCGATGTCGCCCAGCTTGAAGCTGCGGCCGCCGGCGGCGATCGGGATCGCCTTGACGACGTCGATGTTGTCGATGGCGCCATCCAGTCGCAGGTAGACACGTGGACCGGCGGTTTCGATGAAGCCCGATGGCGTGACGTCGTTCTGACGATTCAGCGCGTCGAAAATTGTCTGCGCCTTTACGCCCAATGTCGCCAGGCGTTGGTGGGAGATTTCAACGAAGATTTTTTGCTGTTGTTCGCCGAGAATGTTGATCTTCTGTACACCGTTGACATGCAGCAAGCGTTGGCGCAGGTTTTCTGCTTCGGCGACCAGTGTTCGGTGCGGCAGGCCCGGTGCGTTGAGTGCCAGCAGGCTGAAGTAAACGTCAGCGTATTCATCATTGATGACCGGGCCGATGACGCCGCGTGGAAGATTGATGACTTCGTCTCCCAGCTTCTTGCGGACCTGATAGAACTGTTCCGGCACGAGTTCAGGTGGAGTGGAGTCCTTGAAGAACAGCTTCATCGTGATCAGCCCGGGGCGGGCTGCGGTTTCAACCCGGTCGTAGTACTCGAGTTCCTGCAGGCGCTTTTCCAGGCGATCGCCGACTTGCTGTTGCATTTCCTTTGCTGTCGCGCCCGGCCACAGCGCGGTGACGGTCATGATTTTCACTGTGAAGCTGGGATCTTCTGCACGTCCCAGTTTGAAAAAGGCAAAGACACCGGCCACCGCAATCGCGATGATCAGGAACAGCGTTACTGCGCGTTCCCTCACGCCAAAGGCGGAAAGGTTAAAGCCGCTCATGATGCACCGCCGGCTTCGGTAGCAGATACGAGAGAAACCTTGTCGCCGGCCTTGAGCAGATGCACGCCGTAAGCGACGATGACATCGCCGGCTTTCAAGCCTGCACTGATCGTTGCGAACTCTTCACCCAACTGAGAGACCGTGACGGGGACGAGCCTGACGGTCTGGCTTTGTTTTTCGATCATCCAGACGCTGGCGCCATGTCCCTTGTCGATTAAGGCGCCTACGGGAACCTGTGTTTGTGAGGAGGCCGCATCGCCGGTGAGTCTGACGGTGACCGTTGCCCCGAGCGGTGCCTGCTCGCCCTTGCCGGACAAGACATAGCGCGCCTGATAAGTGCGGGTCAGCGGGTCGGCCATGGCAGACAGTTCGCGCAATTTGGCCGAGAATTTTTCGCTGTCGTCGGTATAGAGATTGGCCGTGGCCTGGCGGCGCGCCTGATTCAGCGCATTTTCAGGAATGCTCACCACGGCTTCGCGAGCGCCTTTTTGCGCGAGTCGCACAATGGTTTGTCCGGCATTGACGACTTGTCCGGCATCGGCAAGCACGTCCATGACGACGCCGTCGGCATCGGCGCGCAGCATGGAGTAGTCGGCTTGATGTTCAACCTGATTGGCGCGGGCGCGTTCTGCGTCGAGTTGTGCTTTGGAAGAGTCGGCAAGTGCCTTGCTTTGTTCGTAGGCTTGTTTGGAGACCGCGCCCGAGCTCAGCAGATTGCGCAGGCGAACTTCGTCCGCGCGCGCCTGAACATCGCGTGCCTCGGCAGCGATCACGGCGGCGCGTGCGGCATTTTGCGCCAGGGTGTAGTCGATGGCATCGAGCTTGAACAGCGGCTGCCCGCGTTTTACGTTCTGACCGGGATCGACCAGTCTTTCCACGATCTTGCCCGGCACCCGGAAACCCAGATTGCTTTCCGTACGCGCATGTACCACGCCGGTGTAGCTGGCAGAATCGTGCTCTGCGGTTCGGACGGTAAAGGATGCGACCTTCGGTGTGACGGATGGCGTCGGTGCCGGCTTGCTGCACGCCGTCAGTGCTGTCAGTGCGGCAAGAGCAGCACCGGACAGTGCGACTCTCAGGTATTTCTTGTTCAAGCCCATGATAACCCCCTCGTTAAAATATAGTTAAAACATATTGTGCATATGCACTATTTGGGTTTTAAAAATAGCGAGGAATGAGCCTCGCTACGAAAAAATAAACTCTCTAAAAATCAGCGCTGTGTAATCGCCATCAGCTCGTGCCGCAACATCCTGGCGCGTTCTTCGCCGACCATGGATTCATATTCCTTCTGCGCTGCATCCCAGTGTGGGAGCGCATCGCGATACTTCTGTGTGCCGGACTTCGATAAATACAAGGTGATCTTCTTGGATCCAGGCTCCGACTTCTGAAGCACATATCCGTCCCGGTTCAAGGGCTGGATGGCGCGGACAAGGCTGGTTCTCTCCATCACAACCGCTTTCGCCAGCTCCGTCATGGTGATGCCGGGCAGATTGTCAATCACTGCAAAAATCGTCACTTGCGAGCTGGTGACATTGACTGCCGCCAGATGACGCTCATAGAGCTGCGTGACAAACCGCGCAGCTTGTTTGGTCGCGAATAAATTGCAATCCACAAGTTTTGGAATAGTGTCCATGGATTGAACCTTATCATGTGCATATGCACTCGTCAAGAAATTTGACGGGATAAATTTGACGGAAAGTGAGCAGGAGTGGCTGGTATGCCCTTTAGTGCGAGATCAGATTGTGTCTCATGGGACGACTTCGTTGCTGTATGAGAGGGGTGTCACACACCGATTGATGAGCACAGGCACGTATTTGACGTCGGATGTTGCGGCGCATGCAGGGTTGCCTGCCTGCATGCGTTATTCATTGTTGAGTGGAGCCAGTGCGTATCAGCGAGCGGAGCCCATCGCGTTCAGACAGGCTCATGCCGCAGGCGCAAAGCCATCAAATGAGACCTGCAGCATGTGGCGCACGATATCGTCGCTCTTCATCTTGCTGAACTGCTGCAAATACTCTACCGCCGGGTCGCAGGTGCGCGCATAGTAGCTGAACAGGATGACATCGCTCGGCAGAGAGTTGTTGAGTTCACCGTTCTTTTGTGCGGCCAGTACCAGCTTCTCAATCTGGCCGTTGAGCTTGAGTACACGCGTGACGTACTTGAGATTGCGCATCAGCATCTCGCGCACATGTGCGCTGGTTGACGGCAGGAAAGGCAGGCCTCCATCCAGGCGCACACGCAAGGCCCATTCCAGCAAGGTCATCAGTTTTCCCTTGGGCGTCAAATTCTCATCGAGTTGTGCCAGATAGTCGACGGCGCCATCAATCAGGCGGATCAATGCCTCGCCGACCAACTCTTCCTTCGATTTGAAATGTTTGTACAGGCTCGGCTTGGAAATACCGACCGCCCCCGCGACATCGTCCATCGTCATCAAGTCATAACCCTTGCTGCCCAGCACGGAGGTCGCAGCATCCAGGATTGCATTCTCGCGCAGCTTGAAGGCCTGGTCCTTGAAGCTTAGTTTGCCAAAGATACTCATTGGTAGCTTTCGTTACTAATTAGTAGATTTTATTTTATATTGGTAGTAATCTTAGCACCGAAGCGGCAAAATCGACAGAAAATTGATGGCAAATCGATAGCAACCCGGCAGTAACTCAGAGCAATGCAGAGCAACGCAAAGCAATAACTGACCGACTGTGAAGCCAAAAAAAGAATCAACCGCAGAGACAACAGATGCACTTATGCGCGGACAGCGCTTACCCTGGGATGGCAGACAATGACGCAACAACGGCAAAAAATAGCGGTAATCGGAGCGGGCATCTCAGGCCTGGCCAGCGCCTATTTTCTTGCGCGAGCACACGACGTTGTCCTGTTCGAAGCGGGCTCCTACGCGGGCGGGCACACCAACACGGTGGATATCACGCTCGAAGGCAAAACCTTTCCGGTCGACACCGGATTCCTGGTGTTCAATGAAGCAACGTATCCCAACCTGATCGCCTTGCTGGACGAACTTGCCGTTGCCAGCTACGCGACGGACATGTCGTTTGGCGTGTCCATCGACGATGGCCGATTTGAATGGGCCGGCACGAATCTGGATACCGTCTTCGCGCAGCGCGGGCGATTGATGTCGCCTTCCTTTTTAGGCATGCTGAAAGATATCTTGCGGTTCAATCGAGCGGCGCAGAGCAATCTGAAGGCTAGTCTTGCGACGCCGATGACATTGGGAAAGTTGCTGGCTGTCGGCGGTTATGGCGCCATGTTTCGCGATGCCTATCTGTTACCCATGGCTGCGGCGATCTGGTCGAGTTCTCCCGCTGACATCCTGCAATTTCCGGCAAGTACTTTTCTGCGGTTTTGCCTCAATCACGGTCTGCTGCAAATCGCCAATCGCCCCAAGTGGCGAACGGTGCAAGGCGGCGCGCGCGAGTACGTGAAGAAGATTCTCCTCACCTTGCCCGAGGTTCGTCTTCATAGCTGCGTTCAACAGGTATTCAAGCGCGGTAAAACACTCTGCGTGCGCACGGAGAAAGGTGAAGAGGAATATGACGCCGTCGTCTTCGCTACGCACGCCCCACAAACCTTGCGCATGCTGGCCGATGCGACCTTTGAAGAGCGACGCTTGCTCAGCGCCGCGCGCTATCAGGCCAATACCGCCTACTTGCATACAGACCTTCAGTTGATGCCGCGTCAACGCAAGGTATGGTCTTCCTGGAATTATCTGGGTGGCGTCTCAGCCGGCGGCCAGCGTTCCGTATGCGTGAGCTACTGGCTCAATCAATTGCAGGCGCTGCCATGCCGCACAGATGTGATGGTGACGCTCAACCCCACTACACCGCCGGCTGCAGGGAGCGTGATCGCGGAGTTCGACTACGAACATCCGGTATTTGACCAAGCGGCGATCTCTGCCCAGCAAATGCTTAAGGATATGCAAGGTAAGCGCGGTATCTGGTTTGCCGGTGCATGGACCGGTTATGGATTTCATGAAGACGGCCTGAAGTCGGCTTTGCGCGTGGCCGCTGATTTCAATGTCGCTCCTGCATGGGCCAAGGTGACGACGTGAACATGCCGGCGTATCTGATCCGGGGTCAGGTCATGCATGAACGCGTGCGTCCCGTGCATCATCGCTTTGTGTACCCGGTGTTTTGTCTTCGCTTGAATCTGGCACGCCTGCGTGAAACCGGTAATTTCTGGTTCGGTGTAAATCGATTTCGTCTGATGTCGTTGCGTACGCGCGACTATGGTCCGCGTGATGGCAGTGACCTGGACAGCTGGATGCGGGCGCAACTCAAGGCTGCCGATTTACCGCACGACGGCGAGATCTGGTTACAAACATTTCCACGCCTGTTCGGGTTCGTGTTCAATCCGGTGAGCTTCTGGTATTGCCATGACAGCAGCGGTGCGCTGCGGGCGGTGATGGCCGAGGTCAACAATACCTTCGGCGAAACGCATCGGTATTTATTGGCTGAACACAGCGGCAAGGAAATCACTGCCGATTCCCGTCTTGTATGCGCCAAGGCCATGCATGTCTCCCCGTTTTGCGAGGTCAGGGGCAGCTACCGTTTTCGGTTTCGCGACACGAATCTGACGACGCTGGTCGGCATCGACTATCACGATGCACCTGCATCCGGAAATACAAAAGTGGAGAAAGACGGTGTCTTGATGCATACCACCGTCGGGGGCCGCTTACAGGCGCTGACTGCGCGCACGGCTTTGCGTGCCTTGCTGACGCAGCCGCTGCTGACCTTCGGCATCGTCGCAAAAATTCACTGGCAAGCCTGGAAGCTTTGGCGTAAGCGCGTGCCGTTCTTTCGCAAACCTGATCGTGCAACGGATAGCGCGGCCGCGACCGCCAATTTCAAGAAGGAGATTTCATCGTGAACCAGTCCGAGATGAACCATTCGTCCGGAGCGTCCGCTACGGCGTCGCCCCCAACCGGCGCACCGCCTGCGACACGCCTGTTTCTGCGTCTGCTCAATTGCCTGGCTCACGGGCATCTGCAACTGACGACGCCGCATGGCAACACGCTGACTTTCGGCGACTTGCATCAGCCGCCGAGCGCGCAAATCCACATCAACGACTGGCGAGCCTGCGCGCGCATCCTGCAAGCCGGCGACATCGGCTTTGCTGAAAGCTATGCCGCGGGATGGATCGACACGCCGGATCTGGCCGCGCTGCTGCGCCTGTGCCTGCGCAATCAGGCTGAGCTGGATCGCGTGATGTTCGGTGGCAAGCTGGTCGGACTGTGGTACCGCCTGCGTCACTGGATGCGTTCCAACACACGCGAGGGCAGCCGCAAGAATATCCATGCGCACTACGACATCGGCAATGATTTCTATCGACTGTGGCTGGACAACAGTTGGACCTACTCAAGTGCGATCTTCGCCGGCGACCATGCGCAAAGCCTGGAAGCAGCGCAAGCGCGCAAGTATCAACGTATCGTCGATCAACTGGGGCTGAAAGCCGGTGATCGCGTGCTCGAGATCGGTTGTGGTTGGGGCGGTTTCGCCGAACACGCGGCGCAGCAGGGTATCCACGTACACGGCGTGACGATCTCGCCGTCGCAACTGCAGATTGCACAACAGCGCGTCGCCGGACGCGGGCTCGGCCAGCTCGCAACATTGGAATTGTGCGACTACCGTGATCTCGGCGGCAGTTATGACGCGGTGGTCTCGATCGAAATGTTCGAGGCCGTCGGCGAACGCTACTGGCCGGAGTATTTTAATACCGTTTCGGCACGGCTCAAGCGCGGCGGCAAAGCGCTGATTCAGTCGATCACGATTGCCGAGCAGTATTTTGAGCGCTACCGCAGCAGCTCGGATTTCATCCGTCAATACATTTTCCCCGGAGGCATGCTGCCGAGTCCGGAACGTTTCTGCGATAAAGCGTCCAAGGCCGGTCTTGTGACGCTGGATCAGTATCGCTTCGGTGCCGATTATGCTGAAACGCTGCGGCGCTGGAACAGCGCCTTCCAGCAGCAGCGCGAGGCAGTCACCGCGCAAGGATTCGACGAGCGCTTCATGCGTTTGTGGCAGTTGTATTTCGCCTATTGTGAAGTCGGCTTCGATGAGGAGCGTACTGATGTCATCCAGTTCCTGCTGCGGAAAGACTAAGAAGGCAAGATATGCGCATGTGCTGCGCGTCTCGGTTGGAGTCTGCTGCCTGCTGGCCGGACTGTCGCTGACGCAATTCGCCGCCGCAGCAGGATGGCGCGCGGATGTGCCGCAGGCGCGTCTGCAGGGCGAGGCCGACTTTCGCTGGTTCGGGTTCAAGGTTTATCACGCGGCGTTATGGAGCACAGGCGCATCCTTCGATCCGGCTCAGCCATTTGCGCTGGAGTTGACTTATCAGCGCAGTATCGGCCGCGCGCGCATTGCCCGCACCAGCATCGACGAAATACGCCGTCTGTTTGGCGATCGTTACAGCGAGCAGCAATTGCAGCGCTGGGAAGCCGAGATGAATGCCGCTTTCACCGATGTGGAAGAAGGTGATCAGCTCACGGGTGTGTATCTGCCCGGCATCGGTTGCCGTTTCTACAACAGCAAACAATTGCTGGCAGAAGTGCGTGATGTCGAATTTGCACAGGCATTTTTTGCCATCTGGCTTGATCCGCGCAGCAGGGATGCGCAGCTGCGTCGACGCTTGCTTGGCGCATCGCCATGAGCGGCACAATGCGTGGCGCCAACCGCCTGAGTTATGCGGCATACGGCTTGCTGGGTTTGCCGCTGGCGATGTCGGCGTTGCCGATTTACATACAGGCGCCGGCCTATTACACCGGTCATCTTGGACTGGCGTTGGCAGGTACTGGTTGGGTGCTGTTTCTCTCGCGCCTGGTCGACACGCTGCAGGATCCGTGGCTGGGACGCTGCATTGATCGTCTGCATGGCATGCGTCTGAAGGTGTGGCTGATGGCTGCGGCGCTATTGCTGGCGCTGGCGTTCTTTGGACTGTGGTTGCCGCCGACAGCGGTGCGCGGCTCGTCCGCCGTTTTGCTGGCTTGGCTCGGGGCGATGCTGATTGTGACTTATACGGCGCACAGCATGCTTAACATTGCTTACCTCGCATGGGGGGCGCGGTTGTCGCAACGTGACGAGGGCTTGCTTGGTGCCTCGGCGCTGCGTGAGTTGGCCGGGCTGGCCGGTGCTGTGGTCGCCAGCGTTGCGCCCGTTTATATCTTCGCCGGGGGTGGTTCGGTGGAATCACCGCTGAGTATGTATGCGCTCGGATTTGCGATCTGCCTGGCCATCGCATTGGCGGCACTGCTGTTGCTAGCGCCACCGTGGAACAGGGAAGGCGATGTCACGCTCGGATGGCGTGAGGTGTTGACGCGGATGCAATCGAACCGAAGCTTTCGCCGCTTGCTGCTGCCGTATTTCTTCAATGCAGTTTCGGTGGCGATTCCGGCCACGCTGGCGCTGTTTTTCATTAACGACCGCTTGCAGGCATCGCAATACGCCGGCGCTTTTCTGGCGTTGTACTTTCTGTCGACGGCCTTCGGCCTGCCGCTCTGGGTAGCGCTTGCAAAACGATTGGGTGTGCTGCAAGCGTGGCGTTTGGGCATGCTGCTGGCGATTGTGGCATTCGGCGGAGCGGCGTTGCTGCAGGCCGGTGATGTCTGGCTGTACGCAAGCATCTGTATCGCCGCCGGCCTGGCGCTCGGTGCTGACCTGGCTCTGCCGCCCGTATTGCTTGCCGGCGTGATCGGCAAGAACGAAAGTCCGGCGGCTTACTACGGCGTGTGGACTTTGCTGGCCAAGCTGGCGCTGGCGGTCTCGGGTCTTGCTTTACCGCTGTTGGCGGTGCTCGGTTACCAGCCAGGCATGGGTGGCATTGGTGGCATCACTGCGCTGGGCTGGGTATATGCCGCTGTGCCTTGCCTTTTCAAATTGCTCGCGTTGCTGCTGCTGAGGTCGATGCCGACTTTCGCACCGGATCATTCTTTGCTGGAGACCCCGTCATGAAATCCCTTGTCACGCTTTTATTTGTTGCTTTACTGGCTGCCTGTTCCTCGCCGGATGTATCGCGCTATGCCGCGAATCAGCCGGTGTTCGATCCGGCACATTTTTTTCTCGGCAAGACTGACGCATGGGGCATGTTTCAGAAGCGTGGAGGCGAAGTGGTCAAACGCTTTCATGTGGAAATCACCGGCAGCAATCGCGACGGCAAACTGATTCTCGACGAACGTTTTCGTTACGACGACGGCACCACCCAGCAACGGGTATGGACGCTGGTGCGTCAAGCTGACGGCAGCTGGCGCGGTACAGCCGGGGACGTTGTAGGAGAGGCCGTCGGCGAGGCGGCGGGCAATGCGCTGAACTGGCGCTACACCTTGCTGTTGCCCGTCGACGGCAAGACCTATGAAATGACAATGGACGATTGGATGTACCAGATGGACGACCGCACCATGATCAATCGGACTGCCATGAGCAAGTTCGGATTTGAAGTCGGACAGGTGACGCTGTTCTTTCGCAAGCGGGACTAACGTAGCAAATGGAGTACGGAGAATCATCATGTTCGGTCCAATGAATACCCCGGTAGGCAGCTGGAAAGGCAAGCGCATCTGGCTTATCGGCGCCTCCAGCGGCATCGGTGCTGCGTTGGCGAAACAGGCGCTGGCGATGGGTGCCAAAGTAGCCTTGTCGGCACGCCGGCTCGATGCCCTGGAGGAGGTTGCCGGCGTGGCGAGCAATGCGTTGATCGTGCCGTTCGATGTGCTCGATCATGCGGCATGGCGTACCCGTCACGCGGAGATCTGCGCTGCATTTGGCGGCGTCGATCTGCTGTTGTTCTGCGCTGCCGACTACCGTCCGGAACGTAGCTGGGAAGTCAGCGACGACGTGGCGGAACAGACCTTGAAGACCAACCTCGTCAGCGTTTACTCCGCCTTGTCCAGCGTGCTGCCTGCTATGCTGGCAGAAGGCAGTGGCGGCATCGCGCTGGTCGCCAGCGTGGCCGGCTACATGGGCTTGCCCAACGCCAGCGTCTACGGTCCCGGCAAGGCGGCATTGATCAATCTGGCGGAGATTCTCTACAGCGACCTCCATGCCAAAGGACTCAGCGTCTACCTGATCAATCCCGGCTTCGTCAAAACCGGGCTTACCGCCAAGAACGACTTCGCCATGCCTGGTTTGCAGACACCGGACGCTGCCGCGGAAAAGATCTGGAAAGGCATCGCCGAAGGCAAGTTCGAGATCCACTTTCCTTACCACTTTACGCGTATCCTCAAGCTGATTCAGATGTTGCCTTATCGTTGGCGCTTTGCGCTGTTTCAACGCTTTCTCCGCCCCACATGACAACAACTGCTCAGACCAAAGAACGACTCGATTTGCTGATGGACTGGTATTGCACGCTGACGCGACAGAGCGTGCGCCACATCGGCCAATTTTATGCCCCGGAGGTGTGCTTCAAGGATCCCTTCAACGACGTGCAGGGTGTTCCCGCGATGATGGCCATTTACGAGCACATGTTCGATACCACCGATGACCCGCGGTTTGTCATTGATGATCGCGTAGTTGACGGCGATCAGGCCTTTATCACCTGGGCATTTCAGTTTGGACTCAAGGGCAAGCCATATGTGATTATCGGTAGCACGCATCTGAAGTTCAACGCCGACGGACTGGTCGTCCTGCACCGTGATTACTGGGATGCTGCCGAAGAGCTTCTGCAAAAGCTGCCCGTGGTCGGAGGATTGATTCGTTGGTTATGCAGCCTCTTTAAAACGCAGATCTAGGGAAGATCGCGAATGATGTTGTAGTTCTTGTCCATGGCAGGAACGAATTCCTGGGCATGAATGGCGCTCAGCGTGCTTTGCACGTTGGCGCTTTTTTTATTGAAAAACACCGCGCGGATCTTCTTCTTGATATCGTCGCACAGCTGCCCCCGATAGACGAAGGGATCAAAAGGAATCGGCGCCGATTTCCACAGCACGCGGATATCGGAGCGTTTGACCTTACCCGCGGCGATCAGTGATCCGAGATTGGCGCTGGCGATAAAGGCCGCGTCAACTTCTTTGTTCAATACTGCGGTGACCGACTGTTCATGGTTGCCGGAGTAGCCAATGCGCGAGAAATACTTATCCAGCGATGTGCCGAGCTGGCGTGAGAAGACGTGCAATGGAATCAGCGCGCCGGAGGTGCTGTCAGGATCCGCCAGCGCAAGGCGCTTTCCTTTCAATCCGGAGATCGAGGTGATTGGTCCGTGTTGACGGACGATCAGCATGGAGTAATACGCAGCAGTGCTGCCGTCGCTGAAGCCGTCGGCCATGCGCAGCAAGGTGGCGAACGGCGTAATTTGCGGGTCGTTCTTGCGCGCAGAAACATACGTCGCAGGGCCAAGGCGGGCGACGTCCAGCGCACCTGCCAACAAACCTTCCGTCACCGCGCCGTAAGAGGCCGGGGTGATGATTTCCACGGGCATGCGCAAGGCGCGCTCCAGATCGTCGAACAATGGCTTCATGGCTGCGCCGTCGTCCTGCAACTCACCTTGAGGGACAAATGCCATGCGCAGTCGCGCAGGGCGTTCACATTCAGCTGCTGCCGCTGCAGTCGTGCTGGAGATGACGGCGATGGACGCGATTGCGAACGATATCGCGGCTGCGGAAAACAGTCGCAGCAACCTGCGTTTCTCGTATCCGGCTTTTTCCCATTTTCCATTGGCTGTCATAGCGGATCGAATTTTCCTTTTTGGAGTATCGGCTCGATCTGTTCCGCCGAGACGGGGCGTTGCAGATAAAAGCCTTGTACTTGGTCGCAGCCGATGACCTTGAGATGCATCAACTGCTCTTTACTTTCTACACCTTCAGCGATGACCTTCAGTCCCAGGTTGCGTGCCAGCGAGACAGTGGAAGCAACGATCATGGCGTCGCTGTTGTCGTTGCGGATATCACGGATGAATGAACGATCGATCTTGAGCGCGTAGACCGGCAAGGTCTTGATATGGCTTAGGCTGGAATAGCCGGTGCCGTAATCGTCGAGTGAAATGCGCAGGCCTTCATTGCGCAGTTTTTCAAGTACGCTCTTGGCGCTGTCGATATCGCCGATGAAGCAGCTTTCCGTGACTTCGATTTCCAGCAGGAATGGCGGCAGTTTGTATTTCTTGAGTGCGCCGAGTAGGGTTTCCAGCAGCAATTCGTCTTGCAATTGCTTGACCGAGACGTTGATCGCGACGGGCACCGGAGTGATGCCGCGTCTGCGCCATTCAGCCAGTTGGCGGCACACTTCCTTGATGATCCAATGGCCGAGCGGGATGATCAGGTCGTGATCTTCCGCCAGCGGGATGAAGTCATTCGGGAAGATCAGGCCGTGCTCGGGATGTTCCCACCGAATGAGCGCTTCGAGACCGACGATGTCAAAATTCTGCATTTCCACCTTGGGCTGGTAATGCAGGCGGAACTCGTCCGCCTTGATCGCTTGCCGGAACCGCGCCAGCAATTCCAGCCCGCGCGCCGCGGAGGCGTTCAACGACGCATCGTAGAAACGATAGGTGCCGCTGCCGGCCTTTTTGGCGGTGTACATCGCCGCATCGGCGCTGGTCAGCAATTCATCGACGCTCTGGCCATCGCGTGGATACAGCGCAATGCCGATGCTGGGGGTGGCCTGGACTTCATGCCCTTCCAGATCGGGATACGGCTCGCTGATCGCCGTGAGCAGCGTGCGGGCGATCTCGGCGATGCGCTCTTCAGCAGCAATCTCGGAAACCAGTACGACGAACTCATCGCCGCCCAGTCGTGCCACCAGATCGTATTCACGCAGCACGCTGCGCAGGCGTTTGGCGACGTTTTGCAGCAAGGCGTCGCCGACGGCATGGCCGAGCGTGTCGTTGATGACCTTGAATTTGTCAAGGTCGAGGAAGAACAGGGCATACAGTTTTCGGCTGCGGCGCGCACGCGACAATTCGGTTGCTGCGATCTCGTGAAACAGCATGCGGTTGGGGATGCCGGTCAGATAGTCGTGCGAGGCCAGTTGGTAGGCGCGTGATTTTTCCATCTCCAGCTGATCGATGAGACCGCTCTTCTCGCGTTCAGAATAGAGCAGCTTTTCATACAAACGCTTGCGTCGATGTGCGATGTTGACGAGCGCGTAGCAGAACAGCAGCACGATGACGGAGATGATGACGGCCTGGTAGCGGTATTCGCGATGGGGTTCCGTCAATTTGCCGAGTACGTAATCCGGATCGCGGCTGACAATCACAGCCAGTGGATAGCGATCCAATTTGCGCTGCACACCGATCTGTTGTTCCCGCTCGCCGGGGCGCACGGCACGAATTTCTCCATCGGTTTTATTGTCGACGAGGAAGAGCGCGTATTCTTCGCCGGCAAAATTACTGCCACCCGACAAGGTGCTGCCGCTCAGTTCGGCCAGCTGAAAGCCGGTGGCGTTGAGGATCTCGATCCGGCTGCCGCTGCTGATGCTGACGTCTTTGTAGGTGCGTAAGAAATAGCCAAGGTCGAGGATGGCCGTGAAGAAGCCCTGCAATTCATCTTTCTTGTTCTTGAGGGGAATCAGCAAGGGGACGCGCCAGGTGTAGCCATCTTTCTTGAGTGGCGGACTGATGATCATGCCACGCTGGCGCTGGGAATACATCAGTGACGACACATAGGCCGCATTGATGAGTTGGGAGAATTCGGGTTCGTCCTTCTGGCGCGCGGAGGAATACACCAGTCTGGCGTTGGCGTCGAAGATGGCGACGCGCAGATAGGCGGAGTCGCCCAGAAATAATGGCGACAGATAGTTGGAAGCATGGGCGTCGCCATCCAGCACCGATTGGCCGATACGTGAATACAGCAAAGCCTTGCTGAGCACTTCTTCGAGATTGGAGGAGATGATGGCGGCGACGTTCTTGCTGTCGGCAACCGAACTTTCTACGGCGAGCGCCTTTTCATTGTGGATGCGTGTGAAGGTGATGGTCCAGATCACGATCAGTAAAAAACATGACAACAACACGTAGGCCAGCGACAGCCCCCGGCCATTTTGAAATGCCGTATTCAGCCAGCTCGGCCGCGTCGATAATCGTAACTGCAACTTAGTGCCTCAATTCGGGATGTCTCTGCGCTGTTCGCAAAGCTTTTTTGAAGAGTAAGCGGAAAATGTGTCGAATTGATGACAAGGCCGTATTTGTCGCGGCTGTGTTGCATCGGGGCAAGGCATTGCGCCGGCACGATGGCCGGCGCAATGGAGAGGGAGTAGAGATGGCGCAGAGCCGGCGCCAGCTTTTCGGGACGTAACGAAGCGCGTTGCTCTGTCAGTAGACGTTGCGAGTCTTGAATGGCTGGTATTGATAAAGCCAGGTTTCCGACAGCGTCTGGTTCTTGTGGCGCAGATAGAGGCGCAGGTCGACCGGATCGTCACCGTCGACGGTCAGATCGAACTGGGCTCGCCAGTGGCCTGCAACGCCGTTCGGCACTGCCTCGGTGAATATATACGAAAAAGTCCCGCGCGTACTCGACAACACCGCTTCAGGCAACTCGCCGAAGGCCAGTTTTTCCAGCGGAGCACCTTTGAACTCGACCATGAACTTACGCACATTGGGCGGGCGTGGCTGACCAGGTTGGCCGCCATTGCCAAGACGCGTGGCGACACAGCGCGCCAGCGGCGAGGGGTAAGGCTCATCCTTGAGCCAATGCAAGCGATAACGCAGGCGATAGCTGCTGCCTGCGGAGGCCTTGGCTTTGGGAACCCACATCGCGACGATGTTGTCGTGGATTTCATCATCGGTCGGGATTTCGATCAGTTGTACCGATCCCTCGCCCCAGCCTTCCAATGGCTCGACCCATAGGCTTGGGCGGCGCTCGTAATGCACGCCGTCCTGATAATGGTCAAAGTTACGGTCACGCTGCAACAGGCCGAAGCCGCGTGGATTGTTATCGCCGAAAGCCGAGGCGGTGATGCGCGCCGGGTTGTTGAGCGGGCGCCAGATGTGTTCGCCGTTGCCGTTCCAGATTGCCAGACCGTCGGAGTCGTGGACTTCCGGACGCCAGTCGGCGCCGGTGCCTTTGACCGCTTCGGAGAACCACAGCATCGAGGTCGCCGGCGCAATGCCGAGGCGGCCTACGTCCTTGCGCAGGAACAGCGCGCAGTCGACATCCATGATCACGCCGGGCACGCCGCCCGCATCGCGCCGCATGATGAACTTGTAGGCACCGGCGATGCTCGGGCCGTCCAGCACGGCATACACCACGACGGTATCGCTTTTATCGGCTGGGGCTTCGAAGTAGAAGTGGGTGAAGTTCGGGAATTCTTCCGACTTGCCGGCCTGGGCAACGTCGATGGCGATGCCGCGTGCCGACAAGCCGTATTGATACAGGTCGCCGATGGCGCGGAAATAGGAGGCGCCGAGGAAGGCGACCCAGTCGTTCTTGCGCCAGTCGAGTTTGGTCTGGTCGCCGGTGCGGCTTTCCTGAAAGCGAAAACCGGCGAAGCCACTGCCGCGCGGCAGCTTGCGCGCGGGGCTGTCGGCGGGCATGTCGAAGTAGCTTTCGTCGTACAGGATCTCGCGTGCTTTGGCGTTGTTGCCGGCGCCTTCGAGCGTGTACATGTGCACCGGCGCCTGGAAGAAGCGGCCGAGATGGAAGAAGGTCACGGGGAACTGTCCGGGGCCATCTGCAAACAAGGATGAGTCGGTATTGAATTTGATCTTGCCGTGCGCCTCGTAGTCGATCTTGTCGAGGATATCGGCCGGCGGCTTGTTCTGCGCTCTATAAGGCGACTGCGCGGTAGTGCGCACCTGAGCAATCAGGGCGTCGAACGAGAAGGGCGCGGGATTGCCGAGCTTGATGCGGTTGGCGGCGAGCGCTTCGGGAGGAATGCCGAGGGCGGCGAGAGCGGCAGTCGCGGTGGCAGAGCTCAGGAAGGTGCGTCGATTGATCATAGGCGAGATGTCGAATGATTAATGCTGTGCAAAGACAGCAAAGGTTGGTCGGGAGTGCGGCCTGATGCAGGTCGAGGTTGGTGTCACCTGCATCATTGGCTTCATTCTTGTCATCGATGAATGAGGGCGCGGCTGCAAAGGCGGAAATCCTAGCATGACACAGGCTTGCCGGGGCAGGTACCCGTTACCGGCGGCAAAGCTTGCCTTGCGTCTACTTTATAAAGAGTCTCGTTACCGCGCTTGGTTCCTGCCTCCTTGTGTATTTTCTATGGACGCGTAAAAACTAATTGAGTAAAATGCGCGGGTCATTGGGGAGTAGTCGCCTTCCACCCTGAGGAGGGGCTTATGTCAACATACTTGATCCACACGATCATGGCATAAGCGGTCCTAAGCGCTTGACAAGACCTTTGACCACGTTGCCCTCCGGAATGGCCGGGGAGAGGCGTGGTCATTGTTTTCTGTCCGGCCATGGAGACCCCAATTGGATGCATTTCTCATTTCTACCGGCGTAGTCGCCTTAGCTGAAATTGGCGACAAGACGCAACTGCTGGCTTTTATCCTCGCTGCAAAATTCCGTAAACCGATTCCCATTATTCTGGGCGTTCTGGTGTCGACCATTGCCAATCACGCTTTTGCCGGCGCGCTGGGCGCGTGGATCACTTCACTGGTTTCGCCTGAAACCATGCGCTGGATTCTCGGCGTGTCCTTCATCGGCATGGCGATCTGGACGCTTATTCCCGACAAGTTCGATGAGAGCGAAGCCAAGTTTGCGCGCTTCGGCGTATTTGGCACCACCGTGATCGCCTTCTTCCTCGCGGAGATGGGCGACAAGACGCAGGTGGCGACGGTCGCCCTGGCGGCGCAGTATCACGCTTTTGTGCCGGTGGTTGCCGGAACGACGCTGGGCATGATGATCGCCAACGTGCCGGCGGTGCTGCTGGGTGACAGGATTGCCGGCAAGATCCCGGTGCGCATCGTGCATGCAATCGCCGCATTGATCTTCGCGATCATCGGCGTGGCGACGTTGCTCGGCGCGGGCAAGTCACTCGGCATTTAAGCTTGGCGAAAGGACTGCAAGGCATCAGGAACCTTGAGTCAGCTTATCTTTTTACAATAAAAAACGGCCCGCAATGCGGGCCGTTTTTCTTGCTGTTGGTAGCTGATTCAGATGCAGCGTGAACCAGCCCAAAACCAGCGATCAATACGAATAGAAGATCTTTTGGATTTCTTTGGTATCGGATGTCTTGGTCAGTGCCAGCATCAGCAGGATGCGTGCCTTTTGCGCGTTCAGCGTGTCGGAAACAACAAAGTCCAGCTTGTCGTCGTCCGCTTCGCCGTTGCGTGCCACGATGCCTTGGCCGACGCGGCTTGCGCGAACGATGACGACGCCTTTCTTGCGTGCTTCAGTCAGCGATGGAGCAACCATGTTGTTCAGGCTGCCGTCACCCACGCCTGCGTGGATGATGCCCTTGGCGCCAGCGGCGACGAAGGCGTTCAGCGCGATCGGGTTCATGTTGGCGTAGCCGTAGACGATGTCGACTTGCGGCAGCACATCCAGTTTCGAGATGTCGAATTCGGAATCAACAGTGTGCTTGCGGGTCGACTGGCGATAGAAGAACGGCTTGCTGCCCTGGATGTAACCGAGGAAGCCCAGTTCAGGCGTCTTGAAGGTATCCAGCGTCGAGGTGTTGGTCTTGGTCACTTCGCGCGCAGCGTTGATCTGGTCGTTCAGTGTCACCAGCACGCCCTTGCCGATGGCTTCCTGGCTGCCTGCCAGCAACACGGCGTTGTACAGATTGATCGGGCCGTCGGCGCTGATGGCTGTCGATGGGCGCATTGCGCCGACGATTACCACCGGCTTCTTGCTGTGTACGGTCAGGTCGAGGAAGTAAGCTGTTTCTTCGATCGTGTCGGTACCGTGAGTGATCACGATGCCGTCAACATCGCTTTGCGCCAGCAGCGTGTTCACGCGCTTGGACAACTTCAGCCAGTAGTCGTTGTTCATGTTTTCGCTGGCGATCTGGAATACTTGCTCGCCCTTGACGTTCGCGACTTTCTTCAGTTCCGGCACGGCATCGATCAGCGCGTCAACACCGATTTTTGCTGCGGTGTAGCCGACGGTTGTCGTGCTGGTGGCGCCGGTGCCTGCGATAGTGCCGCCGGTTGCCAGGATCATCACGTTAGGGAGTTTTTGTGCGTGTGCGACGGATACCAGCGCAGCACAGGCCAGGATCAAAAACTGGCCGAAGATCTTTTTCGAATACATGTCGTTCCTCTTGGTGAAAGTATGTTTTTTAGTCTCTTCTCCGTTTGTACCGACGCGAGCAGAACTCGTCGGAAGCAGCCCTCGTGAGGCGCGGAGAGCAGCCACGATAGCACTCATTAACGCTTCTTAGAAGATGTCTTGAATGAAATCGGGAACTATTTTTTCACGCAAATAACCGCATGGAATATTTGCCCGTAAGGAGTGCATGTGCAGCGCTTTTTAAGGGCACGAAAGCGATGGTTTTGCACTCAAATTGCTCGTGCTGAGCAACGTGGAAACGGCGTCAGGGCGACGCAAATCACATACTCAAAAGAATGGCGAAGACAGATGCTTTGGATTTGCGAGTATTTTGAATTTTTGAGTCTTCTCTATTTTGTTAAATCCAAAAAAACAATGTCGAATTCTTAATTCTATTCAAGAATTTACCTGTCCGGGAAATTGAATGGCATACCGTTGTTGCCCGCAGTCAGTTTTCCTGTCAGCTTTCGGAATTGAATTGGCCTTTTTGTTTATATAGGTACAATGAAATCGGATGCTGCCGCTCTATGTGAATCATGAAAATCACGACAGTCACGCAGACGGCAGCGCATCGAGAACCGGAATTGATTGGAGAAAAGTTGTTGACCGAAAAATTTACCGATCCGCAAGCAGCGGTCGATCGCGTGATCGAGATCTATGAGCACAATACCGCCATCCTTCGCGATGCCTTCAAACAATTCGCCAAAGGCGAAGTGTTGCAGGAGCGTGTGCGAGCGTGCTACCCCTTTGTGCGCATCACAACTGAAAAGGTGACGCACACCGACACGCGCCAGTCATTCGGTTTTGTCGCCGGGCCGGGAACGTACCAGACGACGTTGACGCGTCCGACGCTGTTCAAGAATTATTTGCTGAGCCAGTTCAAGCTGTTGCTGAGTAATCATCAGGAGCCGCTGGAAATCGGTGTGAGCGATTTGCCGATTCCGGTTCACTTCGCGTTTGCCGAAGGTATTCACGTCGAGGGGGATCTGGATCCGGACCATTTGCGTCTGTTGCCTGACGTGTTCGATTTGCCCGATCTGGCCGAGATGGATGACCGCATCGTCAATGGTACCTATGAAGTCGACAACGGTGGCTGGCGCGATGGCATTCATCCGCTGGCCTTGTTCACCGGGCCGCGCATCGATTACTCACTGCATCGTCTGCGTCATTACACGGCGACGGCGCCGCAGCAGTTTCAACGCTACGTGCTGTTCACGAATTACGCGTTCTACGTCGATGAGTTCGTGCGCATGGGGCGCGAGCTGATGCAGGCGACCGATGATCCTGAGCTGCGCACTTATCGTCAGCAGTACACGGCCTTCGTTGAACCGGGTAACGTGACGACACCGAACGCCAATGTCGAAGGCATGAAGGGCATGCCGAGTACCGGCACACCGCCGGTGCGTCAGCCGCAGATGCCGGCGTATCACCTGCAGCGCGCAGACGGCACTGGCATCACGCTGGTCAATATTGGCGTGGGCCCGTCTAATGCGAAGACGATCACCGATCACATTGCAGTGCTGCGTCCGCATGGCTGGATCATGCTTGGCCATTGCGCAGGTTTGTCGTCGTCGCAACGCATGGGCGATTATGTTTTGGCGCATGCGTACGTTCGCGACGATCATGTGCTGGATGACGACCTGCCGCTGTGGGTGCCGATTCCGGCGCTGGCGGAAGTGCAACTTGCATTGCAGGACGCTGTTGCCGGGATCACGCAACTGGAAGGATATGAGTTGAAGCGCATCATGCGCACCGGTACCGTGGCCTCGGTAGATGATCGCAACTGGGAACTGCGCGATCATCGCACGCCCTTGCTGCGGTTCAGTCAAAGCCGGGCAATCGCGCTGGATATGGAAAGTGCGACGGTGGCCGCCAACGGCTTTCGTTTCCGCGTTCCGTACGGGACCTTGCTGTGCGTGTCCGACAAACCGCTGCACGGGGAGATCAAGTTGCCGGGGATGGCGAATCGCTTCTATGAGCAACGCGTCGCTCAACATCTAAAGATCGGCATCCGTGCGCTGGAGCTGTTGCGCAATCATGGCATCGAGCAACTGCACAGCCGCAAGCTGCGCAGTTTCGGGGAGCCTGCTTTCCGTTAATCTTGCTCCTGAAAGTGAAAGCCCATGCTCCTATACGCATGGGCTTTTTTACTTTGACCGCAACAGTTTTCAGAATGCATAAGTGAATCTGGCGCCGATTTCTTTGGTTGTGTTTGCAGGTTCCAAACTGCACTCGGCGCAAGCTTCGCTATTCGCAATCCTCCAATAGCGATAGAAAGGTGCGATACGGATTTCACTGCGATTCGCCAACGGATAGGCGAGTGTAAGTGATGCCTCCAGGCCGCGTCCGTTTCTTTGCTGATGAATCAGCGTGGGAATATTGAATTGAGCGTCGTACGATGAATACTGGGTTCCTTTCAGTAAATATTGGTACGCGATCTGAGGCGTGATGCTAAAACGTGCCGAGGGCGAAGTGTATTTTGCTTTGATTCCCGCGCTCAGAAAGGTGTAACGCGATTCGCGGCGATACCCAATTTTTTCGTCATTGGTAATTTGGTCAAGGCGATCTGTGAGCGTGCGATACCCCAATCCTATCGATGGCGTGACTTCGGTATTTAAAATCGGGAAGGCGCATTCGTACACCGCGCGTATCTCGTACAGGTAGCGATTCTGCCCATTCTCACGATCTTCGTGCGAGTTCTTGTAGTCGCTCTTGCCTTGCGCATAACGTCCAATCAAAAAAAGGCCGTGCCGGTTGTCAATCCAAATTCCCATAGTTGCACCGATGCCATACATCGTTGCTTGCTCAGACATGAGATAACTGCCTTCAAATTTTTCCTGGTAGGTTTCTCTGTATGTTTCGCTTTGGATTTCGAAGACCGGTTTGATGGTGTGAGCTTCTAGCTTGAACGATGTTGTCACCAGCACTGAGAGCGCCAGTATCCGGATGATTCGCATGTCTACTCCTCTTGATTGAACAGTCAGGGATAGTGCGTGGACGGATCCATATCGCGCCTCGAACAGAGTCGGGATCGATAAAACGCCGGTACATGGTTGCGCAAGCCGAAGTGGCTGAGAAGCAGAGGAGGCGCAATAGTTGAGATATTCGTTAATACATGCGCTTGTCTATCAAAAAATATCGTGTTTGGGTGATAAAAGACGAAGTGAGATCCACCGTGGTTATAGCTGCCTTAAAGGGCAGCAAGAGCGCAGGTGGATTGATCTTTACGATGTTGTCATTGGATGACGGACCGGTGAGCGCGACACTAGCCAGCAATATAAGACAGCTCCCGTCAGGAGGGCGGCGGCTGCGATACTCAGCGAAGGCGTGAACGAGCCGGTCGCATGTACCAGCCGTGTCGCCAGCGGCGGGCCGGCAATCTGGCCGATGCCATAGGATGCGGTCATCAAGCCCATCAGTCCCGCTGCATGATGACTGCGCAGGCGGCGTGCTTCACGCATGGCAAATAGCGTGATGGCGGTGAAGGGCAGACCGAGCAAAATACTGCCGAGTGCGAATCCGACTTCGTTAGGGAAAATTGCGCTGCTGACCACGCCGATTGCCTGCATGACGTAGCTGATCGCCAGCAGCAAGCGCTGATCAAAGTGCACGGGTATCCGTGTCGCACCCAGCGCGCCGAGCGCTACGCACAAGCCAAACAACGGCCAGAAGAAATCCGGCCACGCCGAACCGGGCGGCAATGCCTGGCGTGCAATGACGGGGAGGAAGGTGGCGGTAATGATGTAGCCGAATCCTGCCATGCCATACGCCAGCACTTGCCAGCGGACTTCCTGGCGGATCGCCGCCGGTTCTGCGCTCTCTGTTCCAGCCGGGGTGACATTGGCTGCACGCAAATCAAGATTGCCACTGAAGGTGCTCCACACTGCCGCCGTCAACGCGGCCGCCAACAAGCCGAATGCGATCCAACCGGTATCGGCATGCCAGCCGTTGCTGACCATGCTGCTGCTGGACAAGCCGGTGAGCATGATGCCGATGCCGGGACCGCAGTAGATGATGCCGCCCAGTGCTGGTAATTGCAGCTGCGCCAGACGTTGCAGACACCATCCCGAGCTGTAGACGAATACCAGTGCGCTGGCGATGCCGGATAGCAGGCGCAACGCCAGCCATATCGCTTGCGCATGCAGCAAGCCCATGCCGAGCGTCAGCAAGACCGTCGCAATCAGCCCGGCGCGAATCGTTCGCGTCGGCGGCAAGCCTCGCCAGAACGCGCACAGCATGGCGCCGATGAAATAACCGAGATAGTTCGATGTCGCCAGCCAGCCGCCGCTGTTGAGGTCGATGGTCTGGTCGTGCAGCATCATCGGCAGCAGCGGAGTAAAGGCAAAGCGGCCGATGCCCATGGCTGCGGCGAGTGCAATCAGGCCTGCGAAGGCGATGCGCAGGGCGCTTTTACGGTTGTGGCTTGCGTCCGGAGTAGTCATTGTTTCCTGTTCTTGAGGCGCTATCGCGGATTGATTGCCGGGCGTCATTATTTTTGAATTGTGTTTGTTGCGACGTTGCTAACTTGTCGCGAATGTCGCAATGTTAGCTTGTCTTTATCATTCTAAAAAATGAATAATTAGAATGTATTCATCTTTTTATGAGATGGTAGATGAAGATTTTTAAACGGAGTCAGCATGGAACTTGCCGAACTTGAAATTTTTCGCGCGGTCGTTGCCGAAGGTGGCGTCACGCGCGCTGCCGAGCGTCTGCATCGTGTGCAGTCGAATGTGACCACGCGGCTGCGGCAGCTGGAGGAGTCAGTGGGTGTTTCGCTGTTTATCCGTGATCGCAAACGTCTGGTATTGACGCCTGCGGGTGAAATATTGCTCGACTATTCCGAACGCATCCTCGGTCTGGTGCAAGAAGCCAGGCATGCGATGGTGCCGCAAGAGCCGCGCGGCAGGCTGCGGGTAGGGGCGATGGAAAGTACCTCTGCAAGTCGTTTGCCGGGGCCGCTGGCGGCTTTTCATCAGCGCTGGCCGGAAGTACAACTGGAGTTGACCACGGGAGCGACGAAACATCTGATCGATCAGGTGCGCAGCTTCAAGCTTGATGCCGCCCTGGTGGCAGGGCCCATTCCCGAAGATGTTTTTTTCTCAACGCCGTTATACCAGGAAGAACTGATGATCACGGTGCCCCGCGGTCATCGGCGGGTAAAGACGCCGGATGATCTGAACGTGGAGACGTTGATTGTCTTTGAACAAGGTTGTACCTATCGAAGCCTTGCAGAACAGTGGTTCGCTTCAGGCAGTGTCAAGGATCGCCGCCCTTTACGAATTCTGGAGCTTGGCTCATATCACGCCATGCTTGCCTGCATCGCAGCAGGCATCGGCATGGCTTTTGTTCCGCGTTCGATATTAAATATGCATGGACAACAGAATTTTTCCGCCTATTCTTTAGGTAAGGAAGGGCGGATTACTACCTCCCTGATTTGTCGCCGTGAGCAACAGACGATGGTTTTCAATGCGCTGCGAACCCTTTTGCTGACTGAGTCCTGACGGAATATGTTGCGCAGCGGAGGGTGGCGTAACAATTTGTAAAAAACACTGCAGCACTACTCTGCTTTTCTTATAGTTGGTTTTCCCCCTCCATTCTCTCCCCCGAGAATGGGATTTACCCCACGATCCGTAAGGAGCGTGGGGTTTTTTCTTTGTGCTTTCGCTTTGTTTGATGTTGCCGCAATGGCATGCCGACATGCAGGCCCTGCGTTTTATTTCCCTTTTGGAATGATCAGACTCTCACGCGCTGCCGACTGTATCGCCAGCACGGCGGGATGTGTCAATCGCCTTTCAACCGAGATCGCGTAGAACTGTTCGGTGATCTGTTCGGTTTGTCCAATTTGCACGACGCCGAGTTGTTGCTTCAATTGCATGGCCACTGCAGAGGGGGCCGCGAAGATACCGGTGCCGGCCTCGCCGAAAGCATTCAGCAACGCGCCATCATCGAACTCGCCGGCGATTCGCGGGCGTATTTTTTCTTTTTCAAACCAGCGCAGCAATTTTGGCCGAACCGCCGCGTCTTCTCCGGGCATCAGGAATGGTGCGTCATCAAGGCTCTGCGGAAAATTCTTCTTGTAGTGTTTTGCCAGTGCTGGCGTGGCGAAAAAACTGGTGTTGCACTCGCCCAGCAGGTGGCTGTATCCGCGTACGTCGATATTGGCAGGCATGGGGCTGTCGGCGATGACGATATCCAGACGATGGATCGCCAGATCGCCGAGCAAGCTGTTCAGCTTGCCTTCACGGCAAACGATGCGTACGGGGTCATCAAGTTTCAGCGCCGTCTCCAGCAGCAGATACGCGATCGTTTTGGGGACTGCATCAGCGACGCCGACTCTGAATTGCAAAGGACTGCCGCCCGGGCGAAAGCGCATGACTTCTTCCAGTTCCTCGCCGAGCGTGAAGATTTGATCGGCATAGGCGAACACGGTGCGACCGGCATCGTTGAGCTCCAGCTTGCGACCGATGCGGTTGAATAACTTGTAGCCCAGACTGTCTTCGAACAGCGTAATCTGACCGCTGATGGTCTGCGCCGTCAGATGCAGGCGCTCGCCGGCACGCGCAATGCCACCGGTTTTGGCGACGACCCAGAAGTAATGCAGATGTTTGTAATTGAGCGCGGCCATGGCCTATCCTATTCATCGGTTTTTCCGAAGATAAATGAAAGTATATTCGAATTTTCAATAGGTCAGGATCCAGCTACAGTACGGCTTGTCTATTGCAAAGCCATGGAGGCCGTCATGAAATGTCCTGTCTGTACTACCGTCAATCTGAACATGAGCGATCGTCAGGGCGTCGAGATCGACTATTGCCCGCAATGCCGCGGCGTCTGGTTGGATCGCGGTGAATTGGATAAGCTGATTGAGCGCTCACAAGCTGCCGCGGCGCCGATGCAACAAGCGGTTCCGCAGCCGCATCATCAACCGATTCAGCAGCGCGCACTGGCGCCGCAATACGCGCCGCAACAGCAGCGTGGCTATGACGATGGCCATCGCTACAACAAGGATTATCAGTCGCGCAAGAAAAAGGGATTTTTGGGCGAATTTTTCGACTTCGATTAATGGGCTAATCAGTCGCTATAAATAAAGGGGAATACCGTGAACGGTGTAGAAAGTTTTGCAAGTCCGCTGATGTGGGGCGGATTTATCGTATTTGTGCTGGGCATGCTGGCGTTCGACATGCTGGTGCTGGGCGGACGTCATTCGCATAAGGTGACGGTCAAGGAAGCGCTGGGATGGTCAATCGCCTGGGTGATGCTGGCTTTACTGTTCAGCGGCCTGCTGTGGTGGTATCTGGATCACAGCATCGGGCGCGAATTCGCAAATCAGAAGAGCCTGGAGTTTCTCTCCGGTTATCTGATTGAAAAGTCGCTGTCGGTGGATAACATCTTCGTCTTCCTGGTGATCTTCGGCTACTTCGCCGTGCCGGCCGAGATGCAGCGCCGTGTGTTGTTGTACGGCGTGGTCGGTGCGATCGTCATGCGTGCCGTGATGATTTTGCTGGGTGCCTGGCTGATCGCGCAGTTCAGCTGGATCATGTATCTGTTCGGCGCTTTCCTGATCATCACCGGCATCAAGATGCTGATCTTTGCGGACAAGGAGAGCGATCTCAACGACAACCCTTTGCTGAAGTTCTTGCGCAAACATATGCGTATCAGCAATGAGTACGACGGCGAGAAGTTCTTCACGATGCGCAACGGCGTGCGCTATTTCACGCCGCTGATGCTGGTGCTGATCCTGATCGAAGTGACGGACTTGATTTTTGCGGTCGACAGCATTCCGGCGATTTTCGCGATCACGACTGACCCGTTCATCGTGTTCACATCGAACATGTTTGCGATCATGGGTTTGCGGGCGCTGTACTTCCTGCTGGCCGATGTGGCAGATCGCTTCCACTATCTCAAATACGGTCTGGCGCTTGTGCTGGTGTTTGTGGGTGGCAAGATGTTGCTGGCGTACTGGTTCCACATTCCAGTGATGATTTCGCTACTGGTCGTTGGCTTGATCCTGCTGGCGTCGGTGTTGATCAGTCTGGTGTTGTCACGCAAGAAGGCTGTGGTTTAAGTTGTAAGTTTTCGCTTGAACCGATAGATCCACAAAGGATCATGCGAAACGAGCAAAAATTGGGGTCGGAGTTGATTTACAATCGTGAATCGCCTCCGGCCTTTTTTGTTTTAGTCGTTACCTATGGCTCGCTTACCCCGCCTTGTCGTCCCACATCAACCGCATCACATCATTCAGCGCGGTCATGACAAACAATTAATATTTCGCGACTCCGCCGATCATGCGGCGTTCTTGGAGTGGTTGAAAGAGGGCGCGAAGCGTTTCAAGGTCGCCATTCACGCCTATGTACTCATGTCCGACCACATTCATGTGCTGGCGACACCTGTTGATGCCGACGGGCTGGCACGAATGATGCAATGGGTTGGGCGGTATTACGTTCCTTATTACAACCAGAAATATGAAAGAGGCGGCACCTTGTGGCAGGGGCGTTACCGAGCTACGGTGCTGGACGCCGAGCGCTACCTGCTGTTGTGCAGTCGCTACATCGAGCTGAATCCTGTCCGTAATGGACTCGTCGCAGGAGCGGCGGATTATCCATGGTCGAGTTACATGCATCACATTGGCGCAAAGTCGGATCCGCTGATCACTGACCACCGTTTGTATTGGGCTTTGGGCAATACGCCGTTCGACCGCGAGATCGCCTACAAGCTGTTGGCCGAGCAGTCGCTGGGCAGTCAGGAAGTAGAAGCGATCACGCAGGCGACCTTGAAGGGCTGGGCATTGGGTGCCGACGACTTCAAATCAGGCCTGGAAAAACAGGTCAGCCGCCGCGTCAGTCCTGCCAAGCGAGGTCGTCCAGTCAAAAAAGTGGATATTACGCTGGAGAAAGATGGTGATCAGGACAAATAAAAATTGAATAAAAGTCTTTTAATACAATGGTTTAATGATTTTTTCAATTTACTCTGTCCCTAATTTAAAAATATTAAAAATTCTGAGGTTTTTAATTTTACTCTGACCCCTTTTGTTCTTATTGAAGATTTGGGTGCAGTGCACTATCCTTAAATCCTTACTCTCAAAGTGGTGGAGCACCGTTATGCATGCGCAAGGCCTATACGACCCAGCTAATGAACACGACGCCTGTGGTGTCGGTTTTATCGCCCATATCAAGGGCAAGAAAAACCATTCTATCGTTGAGCAAGGCTTGCTCATCCTGAAGAATCTCGACCACCGGGGTGCTGTCGGTGCTGATCCGCTCATGGGCGATGGCGCCGGTATTCTGATCCAGATTCCGGATCAGTACTACCGCGAAGAAATGTCCAAGCAAGGCGTTGAGCTGCCGCCGCCAGGCGAATACGGCGTCGGCATGATCTTCCTGCCGAAAGAAAATGCTTCCCGTATCGCCTGTGAACAGGAAATCGAGCGCTCGGTATTGGCTGAAGGCCAGGTTGTGCTGGGCTGGCGCGATGTGCCGGTCGACATGGACATGCCGATGTCGCCGACCGTGCGTGAAAAAGAGCCTGTCATTCGCCAGATCTTCATTGGTCGCGGTCCGGACATCATGGTGACCGACGCGCTGGAACGCAAACTGTATGTGATCCGCAAATCCTCCGGCCACGCCATTCAGGCGCTGAACCTCATCCACGGCAAAGAATTCTTCGTGCCGTCGATGTCGGCGCGCACGGTCGTCTACAAGGGCCTGTTGCTGGCCGACCAGGTTGGTGTGTATTACAAAGACCTGCAGGATCCGCGCTGCGTTTCGGCGCTGGCGCTGGTGCACCAACGCTTTTCCACCAACACCTTCCCCGAGTGGCCGCTGGCTCACCCATACCGCCTGATCGCCCACAACGGCGAAATCAACACCGTCAAGGGCAACTTCAACTGGATGCGCGCACGCGAAGGCGTGATGCAGTCGGCCGTGCTGGGCGACGATCTGAAGAAGCTGTTTCCGCTGATCTATGAAGGCCAGTCCGACACCGCTTGCTTCGACAATGCGCTCGAACTGTTGCTGATGGCAGGCTATCCGCTGGCGCAAGCCATGATGATGATGGTGCCGGAAGCCTGGGAAAACCACACCCTGATGGACGACAACCGTCGCGCCTTCTACGAATACCACGCCGCGATGATGGAGCCATGGGACGGCCCGGCTGCCCTGGCCTTCACCGACGGCCGTCACATCGGCGGCACCTTGGATCGTAACGGTCTGCGTCCTGCGCGTTACATCGTGACTGACGACGACCTGGTCGTGATGGCTTCCGAATCCGGCGTGTTGCCGATTCCTGAATCCAAGATCATCCAGAAATGGCGCCTGCAACCGGGCAAGATGTTCCTGATCGACCTCGACGCCGGCCGCATCATCGACGATAAGGAACTGAAGGACACTTACGCCAACGCCAAGCCATACAAGCAATGGATTTCGTCGGTGCGCGTCAAGCTGGACGAGCTCAAGTCGGAGCCGTTTGAATCCGGCTCGACCATTCCGCTGCTGGATCGCCAGCAAGTGTTTGGCTACACCCAGGAAGACGTCAAGTTCCTGATGGCGCCGATGGCGTCGGGTGGTGAAGAAGCGATCGGTTCGATGGGCAACGACTCGCCGCTGGCAGTCATGTCCAACAAGAACAAGACGCTCTATAACTACTTCAAGCAATTGTTCGCGCAAGTGACCAACCCGCCGATCGACCCGATCCGCGAAGCGATGGTCATGTCGCTGGTGTCCTTCATCGGCCCGCGTCCGAACCTGCTCGACACCAACAACATCAACCCGCCGATGCGTCTGGAAGTGTCGCAGCCGATTCTGAACTACGACGATATCGCCAAGCTGCGCAACATCAGCGCGCATACCGGCGGCAAGTTCAAGTCGCACGAGCTGAACATCTGCTACCCGGTCGCATGGGGCAAGGAAGGCATCGAAGCACGCCTGGCATCGCTGTGCGCCAAAGCGGTTGATGCCGTCAAGTCGGGCCACAACATCCTGATCATTTCGGATCGCAAGGTCGATTCCGAACAAGTCGCGATTCCAGCATTGCTGGCGACTTCCGCAATCCACTTGCACCTGGTGAGCAAGGGCCTGCGTACGTCGACCGGTCTGGTCGTCGACACCGGCTCCGCACGCGAAACGCATCACTTCGCACTGCTGGCAGGCTACGGCGCCGAAGCGATCCACCCATACCTGGCCATGGACACGCTGACCGAAATGGCCAAGGGTTTGCCGGGCGACCTGTCGGGCGACAAGGCGATCTACAACTTCCAGAAGGCAATCGGCAAGGGCTTGCTGAAGGTCATGTCGAAGATGGGTATTTCGACCTACATGTCCTACTGCGGTGCGCAGATTTTCGAAGCCATCGGTCTGAACAAGGCGCTGGTCGACAAGTACTTCAAGGGCACGGCATCGAACGTCGAAGGTATCGGCGTGTTCGAAGTCGCCGAAGAAGCGTTGCGCCTGCACCGTGCTGCCTTCAGCAGCGATCCTGTCCTCGCCAATGCGCTCGATGCCGGCGGTGAATATGCCTTCCGTATCCGCGGTGAAGAGCACATGTGGACACCGGATGCGATCGCCAAGCTGCAACACTCGACCCGTGCGAACAACTTCAATTCGTACAAGGAATATGCGCAGATCATCAACGATCAATCCAAGCGCCACATGACCTTGCGCGGTCTGTTCGAGTTCAAGATCGATCCGTCGAAGGCGATCTCGATCGATGAAGTCGAGCCAGCCAAGGAAATCGTCAAGCGTTTCGCTACCGGCGCGATGTCGCTCGGCTCGATCTCGACCGAAGCACACGCCACACTGGCAATTGCGATGAACCGCATCGGCGGCAAGTCCAACACCGGCGAAGGCGGCGAAGACGTCAATCGTTACCGCAACGAACTGAAGGGCATCCCGATCAAGCAAGGCGCAACCCTGGCATCGGAAATCGGCAAGGACGTCATCGAAGTCGACATCCCGCTGCAAGCAGGCGACTCGCTGCGCTCGCGCATCAAGCAGGTGGCATCCGGCCGCTTCGGCGTGTCGGCCGAATACCTGATCTCTGCCGACCAGATCCAGATCAAGATGGCGCAGGGCGCGAAGCCGGGCGAAGGCGGTCAGTTGCCAGGCCACAAGGTCACCGACTACATCGCGACATTGCGCGTGTCGGTGCCGGGCGTTGGTCTGATTTCACCACCGCCGCACCATGACATCTATTCGATCGAAGATCTGGCACAGCTGATCCACGATCTGAAAAACGTCAATCCGCGTGCGTCGATCTCGGTCAAGCTGGTGTCGGAAGTCGGCGTCGGTACAGTTGCCGCAGGTGTTGCCAAGGCCAAGTCGGATCACGTCGTGATCGCAGGCCATGATGGTGGCACGGGCGCATCGCCGCTATCCTCGATCAAGCATGCCGGTTCGCCATGGGAGCTCGGCCTGGCCGAAACCCAGCAGACTCTGGTGCTGAACGGTTTGCGTAACCGCATCCGTGTGCAGGCTGACGGCCAGATGAAGACCGGTCGCGACGTCGTTATCGGCGCACTGCTGGGTGCGGACGAATTCGGTTTCGCTACTGCACCGCTGGTCGTCGAAGGCTGCATCATGATGCGCAAGTGCCATCTGAACACTTGCCCGGTCGGCGTGGCGACGCAGGATCCTGTCCTGCGCGCCAAGTTCTCCGGCAAGCCTGAACACGTGGTCAACTTCTTCTTCTTCATCGCGGAAGAAGCGCGTCAGATCATGGCGCAACTGGGTATTCGTACTTTCAGCGAACTGATCGGCCGTTCCGATCTGCTGGACCGTACCAAGGCTATCCAACACTGGAAGGCGCAAGGTCTGGACTTCAGCAAGATTTTCTATCAACCGGTCAGCGCTACACCTTACTTCCACACCGAAGAGCAAGATCACGGTCTGGACAAGGCGTTGGATCACAAGCTCATTGCACAGGCACGTACCGCGCTTGATAAGGGCGAGAAGGTTTCCTTCATTTCGCCGATCCGTAACCTGAACCGCACCGTCGGCGCCATGTTGTCGGGTGAAGTGGCCAAGCGTTATGGCAACGAAGGTCTGCCGGACGACACCATCCACATCCAGTTGCAAGGTACTGCCGGTCAATCCGCAGGCGCGTTCCTGGCGCACGGCGTGACGCTGGATCTGGTCGGCGAAGGCAACGATTATGTCGGCAAGGGCTTGTCGGGTGGCCGCATCATTGTGCGTCCAAACACCGAGTTCCGCGGTCGCGCAGTCGACAACATGATCTCCGGCAATACCGTGCTGTACGGTGCGACGACCGGCGAAGCATTCATCAACGGCGTGGTCGGCGAGCGTTTCGCTGTACGTAACTCCGGCGCGATTGCAGTTGTTGAGGGCACCGGCGATCACGGTTGCGAATACATGACCGGCGGCACTGTCGTCGTACTGGGTGGCACCGGCCGTAACTTTGCAGCAGGTATGTCCGGCGGCATCGCTTATGTCTACGACGAAGCCGGCGACTTCGCTGGCAAGTGCAACATGGCGATGGTCGCATTGGAAAAGGTTTTGTCCGACACCGAACAGGAAGCCTCCACCGATCGCGCTGTCTGGCACAGCCTGCAACGCGGCGGCAACGGCCAGACCGATGAAGTGATATTGCGTGGTCTGATCGAGCGTCACTTCAAGTACACCGGCAGCACGCGCGCGCGCTACCTGCTGGACAACTGGGCGGCATCGCGCGGCAAGTTCGTCAAGGTCTTCCCGACCGAGTACAAACGTGCACTGGGAGAACTGAATGCTGCCAAAGCGACGCCTAAGGACAAGGTTCCGGCATAAAAAATAAACGCCGCAGCCAGTCTTAACGATCAATATCAATATACGCAAGGCTGACGATTTCTAACGACAACGACAGAATCGTCAGCCACCTATCCTTAGCGAAGAATGTGAGTGGAAAATGGGTAAAGTAACCGGCTTTATGGAATATGAGCGCCTGAAAGAGGCGAGCGAAGCGCCGCAGTCGCGCATGAAGCATTACAAGGAGTTCGTTCTCCATCTGGGCGACGCGGAAGCCAAAGTGCAAGGCGCACGCTGCATGGATTGCGGCATCCCGTTCTGCAACAACGGCTGCCCGGTCAACAACATCATCCCCGACTGGAATGATCTGGTCTATCGCGGCGACTACAAGGAAGCGCTGGACACGCTGCACTCGACCAATAACTTCCCCGAATTCACCGGCCGCATCTGCCCCGCGCCGTGTGAAGCGGCTTGCACGCTGGGTATCAACAGCGATGCCGTCGGCATTAAGTCGATTGAGCATTTCATCATCGACAAGGGGTGGGAAAACGGCTGGGTCACGCCGCAACCGGCTGCCGTCAAGACCGGCAAGAAAGTCGCCGTGGTCGGCTCCGGTCCTGCGGGCCTGGCTGCCGCACAACAACTGGCGCGCGCCGGTCATGACGTCACCGTGTTCGAAAAGAATGACCGCGTCGGCGGCCTGCTGCGTTACGGCATCCCCGATTTCAAGATGGAAAAGTCGCACATCGACCTGCGCGTCGAACAGATGCAAGCAGAAGGCGTCGTCTTCCGTACCAGCACGCTGGTGGGCAAGGATTTCCCTGCCAATATCACCAACTGGTCCAAGGAAACGGTTTCTCCTGACGACCTGAAGAAAGATTTCGACGCCGTCGTCATCGCCGGCGGTGCAGAACTGCCGCGTGACTTGCCGGTGCCTGGACGCGAATTGAAGGGCGTGCATTTCGCCATGGAATTCCTGCCGCTGCAAAACAAGGTCAACGCCGGCGACAAGCTCAAGGGCCAGATCATGGCGACCGACAAGCACGTGGTCGTGATCGGCGGCGGCGATACCGGTTCCGACTGCGTCGGCACCTCCAACCGTCACGGCGCTGCATCAGTCGCTCAGTTCGAGCTGATGCCGCAACCGCCGGAAACAGAAAACAAGCCGATGGTCTGGCCGTACTGGCCAACCAAGCTGCGCACATCGTCGTCGCATGAAGAAGGTTGCGACCGCGATTGGGCCGTGGCGACCAAACGCCTGGAAGGCAAGAACGGCAAGGTTGAAAAACTGATCGCCGCGCGCGTCGAATGGAAGGACGGCAAGATGCAGGAAGTGCCGAATTCCGAATTCGAAATGAAGGCCGACCTGGTGCTGCTGGCCATGGGCTTCGTCTCGCCGGTGCAGCAAGTGCTCGAATCTTTCGGCGTCGACAAGGACCAACGCGGCAACGCCAAGGCCACCACCGATGGCGAAGGCTGCTACAAGACTTCGGTCGACAAGGTGTTTGCCGCAGGCGACATGCGTCGCGGTCAATCGCTCGTGGTCTGGGCGATTCGCGAAGGCCGTCAATGCGCACGTGCAGTGGATGAGTTCCTGATGGGCTCGTCGGTGCTGCCACGCTGATTCGATACTGTAAAAAGCAAACGCGGTAAAAAAGCCGGATTGACGAAAGTCTTTCCGGCTTTTTTACTTTGTGGCTCAGGCGCCGGAAGGGCGCTGGGCTAAGCAAAATCAGCCTGGTGTCAGCCCGGACTCGCCTTGCTCAAGTACAATGGAATTTCACTTTTCAGACACGGCTTGTCGTCGCGATTATCGGCGACAACCGGCGATAACCGAAGAACAACATGACTACCCCGATTCGCTACAGCATCACCTCCAACGATTGCGCCGCCCACGTGTTCGACGTCACCCTGACAGTCGATGCGCCGGCTGCCGACGGACAAGTATTTTCCTTGCCGGCGTGGATTCCCGGCAGCTACATGATTCGTGAATTCGCGCGCAATATCGTACAAATCCGCGGCGAAGCCGGCGGCAAGAAAGTCGCGCTGCGCAAGCTCGACAAACACACCTGGCGTGCTGCGCCGTGTACCGGCCCGCTGACGCTGAGCTATCAGGTCTATGCCTGGGATTTGTCGGTGCGTACCGCACATCTGGATCAGACCCACGCTTTCTTTAACGGCACCAGCGTGTTTCTGCGTGTTGAAGGGCAGGAGCAATCGCAACACGTCGTCGACATCCGCCGCCCCGAAGGCGACGCTTACAAGCGCTGGCGCGTGGCGACTTCCTTGCCGGAACTTAAGGCCAAGCGTTATGGATTCGGGTCTTACATCGCCGGCGACTATGACGAGTTGATCGACCATCCGGTTGAGCTGGGCGACTTTGCGCTGACTACTTTTACAGCGCATGGCGTACCGCACGACATTGTGATCACCGGCAAAGTGCCGAATCTGGACATGGCACGCCTGTCCTCCGATCTGAAGAAGATCTGCGAAGCGCAGATTGCCTTCTTCGAGCCGAAAAGCAAACGTGCACCGATGTCGCGTTACGTCTTCATGACCATGGTCGTTGGCGATGGCTACGGCGGTCTGGAGCATCGTGCTTCGACCGCGCTGATTTGTGCGCGCAGCGATCTGCCGGTGAAAGGCAAGGCGGAATCGACCGATGGCTACCGCACCTATCTCGGTTTGTGCAGCCACGAATATTTCCACACCTGGAACGTCAAACGCATCAAACCGGCGATGTTTGCGCCGTATGACTTGCGGGAAGAGGGCTACACCTCGTTGCTGTGGCTGTTTGAGGGGTTCACCAGCTACTACGACGATCTGTTCCTGGTTCGCACCGGTCTGATCGATACGCCGGACTATCTGAAGATGCTGTCGAAGACCACCAACGGTGTCTTGCGTGGCAGCGGCCGACGCAAGCAGAGTGTGGCTGAATCGAGCTTCGACGCCTGGGTCAAATACTACCGCCAGGACGAAAACGCACCGAACGCCATCGTCAGCTATTACACCAAAGGTTCGCTCGTCGCGCTGGGTCTTGACCTGACGATCCGTGCTGAAACCAATGGCAGCAAGTCGCTGGACGATGTGATGCTGGCGTTGTGGCAGCGCTTTGGCCGTGATTTCTATAGCCGTAAAGGAGGCAAGGGCGTCGGTGAGGAAGAGGCCGAGGCTTTGTTCGAAGAAGTCAGCGGCGTGAAGTTGAAGCGTTTCTTTGATCGCTATATTCGCGGCACCGAAGACCTGCCGCTGGAGTCGTTGATGGCGCCGTTCGGCGTCGCCTATGCAGACGTGCGCAAGGATGCCAAGCCCGGTATGAATGTTCGTGTGACGCGCGACGGCGGCGACGCCAAGCTTGCCAATGTGTACGACGGCGGTGCAGGGCAGCGTGCGGGATTGTCGGCAGGTGATCGTTTGGTCGCGCTGGATGGGGTTCGTATTCCACCAACAGGTATGGATGGTTTGCTGGCCCGTTATAGCGAGAATGACGTCGTCGCTTTGCACGTGTTCCGTCGCGACGAACTGATGTGTTTCCAGGTCAAGCTGAAGAATGATGGCGCACCGCAAGTGACGTTGACTGCGCAAGATAAGCCGGTTGCTCTGGTGCGCAAACGCAAGGCGTGGCTGGGCGCCAATTAATCGGCATTGTTTTGACGGCATTGGCATCGGCATTGATATCTGGCCGGCGCCAATACCGCTCCCGATGCTGACGATGTGGATGAGATGTTCTGCTGAAACTGCAGGCAATAAAAAACCCGCCGAAGCGGGTTTTTTATTTGATACGTCAGCTTTGCTGAATCGAAGATTACTTCGCTTCTGCGTCGCCTGCTGCTGGCGCTTCGCCTTCAGCTTCAACCTTGCCTGCTGGTACCGAAGCGGTAGCAACTGTCAGGTTTTCTTGCGAAACAGCAGTCACGCCGTTTGGCAATTGCAGGTCAGCCAAGTGGATCGAGTGACCGACTTCCAGCTTCGACAGATCGACGGAAACGAATTCCGGCAGATCCTTAGGCAAGCAGGAGATGTCCAGTTCGGTTATGACGTGGCTGATGATGCCCGACGCCAGCTTAACTGCTGGGGAGATTTCAGCGTTCACGAAGTGCAGTGGCACCTTGACGTGGATCTTTTGCGATGCATCGACGCGTTGGAAGTCAACGTGCAGAACCAGTTGCTTGTATGCGTGGACTTGGAAGTCGCGCAGCAGAACTTGTTCAACCTTGCCGTCGATTTCCAGATCCAGGATCGACGAGTGGAACGCTTCTTTCTTCAACGCATGGTACAGCGCGTTGTGGTCCAGAGCGATGTTCAGTGGTGCAGCTGTACCGCCGTAGACGATAGCTGGTGTTTGACCAGCATTGCGCAGGCGGCGGCTCGCTCCGGTCCCCTGCTCTTTGCGTGGAAATGCGATTACTTTCATGTTGAAGCTCCAATGGTTGCGAAACCTTCGTTTCGCGTTAAAAATCCCCCGCGACCAGGGGATTCAAGGATCTCTTCATTTTCATGAAGAGATTAAAACTGAATTCGGATTTAAAGCTGACTCTAAAGCTGAACTTTTAAAACTTATTCTGCAAACAGCGACATCACCGAGTCGCCCTTGCTGATACGCTTGAATGTCTCGGCCAGCAGGCTGGCGCAGGTCAGTTGGCGAATCTTGCCGCAGGCTTTGGCGGCGTCCGACAACGGAATCGTGTCGGTGACGACCAGCTCGTCCAGTGGCGAATTGGCGATACGATCCAGCGCAGGGCCGGACAGCACAGGGTGCGTACAGTAAGCGACAACCTTTTTGGCGCCGCGCTCTTTCAACACTTCAGCAGCCTTGGTCAGCGTGCCGGCGGTGTCGACCATGTCATCCATGATCACGCAGTTACGGCCTTCGACTTCACCGATAATGTTCATGACTTCCGACACGTTCGCCTTCGGGCGGCGTTTGTCGATGATCGCCAGATCGCAGCCGAGGCGCTTCGCCAATGCACGGGCGCGCACCACGCCGCCGACGTCGGGCGACACGACCAGCAGGTCGTCGTAGTTCTTACTCACCAGGTCGCCCAGCAAAATCGGCGATGCATAGATGTTGTCGACCGGAATGTCGAAGAAACCTTGAATCTGGTCAGCGTGCAAGTCCATGATCAGGACGCGTTCAACGCCGGCTTCCTGCAGCATGTTGGCGACGACCTTGGCCGAAATCGCAACACGGGCGGAACGCGGGCGGCGATCCTGACGGGCATAACCATAGTACGGGATTGCAGCAGTGATACGGCCGGCGGAAGCACGCTTCAACGCGTCAACCATGATCATGATTTCCATCAGGTTGTCGTTGGTCGGTGCGCAGGTCGACTGCAACACGAAAACGTCTTTACCGCGGACGTTTTCATTGATCTCGACCATCACTTCACCGTCGGAGAACTTCGAAACATTGGCCTTGCCCAACGGGATACCTAATTTTTCGACGACGCCTTGCGCCAGTTCTGGGTTGGCGCTGCCGGTAAAAACCATCAGGTTTTCGTATGCCATATGGGTATCCCTGAATGCAATCGTTTAAAAGTCGAAAAGCCGACAATGCTTGACTGTACAGTCTTGCGTTGGCGGCTTATCTCTTTGGCTTCTTTTTTCTTTATCGGGCGATGTAAAACTGCCCAAATTTAATGGCAGGGGAACAAGGATTCGAACCTTGGAATGCTGGAATCAAAATCCAGTGCCTTAACCAACTTGGCGATTCCCCTACGCAATCTGCTGTTTGCCGCTGAATTACACCAATCACACTTTTAACATCGTGTGCAATTCATCGTCAAACCAATTCTTGGTTACGAACTTATCAACTGGGCGAGAGGATGTTCCTGCATCGCTTTGGCTTTCCAGGCGATCCATTTCGAAGGTACTTGTTTCAGTACTTCGTCTGCTTGATGTTCATGTTCGAAAGAACAAAATACACAAGCGCCGGATCCTGTCATTCTTGCGTTTCCGTATGTCTTGAGCCAGTTGATGGCTTCAGCGACAGGAGGAAACTGCTTGGCAGCCACCACTTCTAAGTCGTTTTTTCCGAAGTCGCTATCGAGAAGATTATGTGCTTCAGGAAAGTCCGTTATTCTGACGACTTTTGTATCCCTTGTCAATTCTTCTGACGAAAAAATTATCGCGGTTGGTACGGATACCCCAGGTTCGATGACCACGAACCAGCGATTGGCGGTTTCCAGGGCGACCAGATCCTCGCCGACACCCTCGGCAAACGCATTGCGGCCAAACAAAAAGAAGGGGACGTCGGCCCCTAATTGCAGCCCCAGCGCCATCAATTGCGTGCGGTTTAAGCCGGTTTGCCACAAATGATTCAAGACCATCAGCGTGGTCGCGGCATCGGATGATCCGCCTCCCAGGCCGCCTCCCATGGGAAGTTGCTTATGGACGGTAATGTCGGCGCCGAGATGTGGCTTTCCGGCGGCTGTTTGCAGCAACCGGGCGGCACGCACCACCAGATCGGTTTCTTCGGGCACGCCGGGAACATCATTGGTGCGATGAATACGCCCATCGGCGCGCACGGAAAAATCCAGCGTATCGCTACGATCAAGCAGCTGAAATACCGTTTGCAGCAAATGATAGCCATCGGCGCGACGGCCGGTCACGTGCAGGAACAGGTTCAGTTTTGCCGGCGCGGGGCAGTTGTACAGGCTTGCTTGCATGAATCAGGTTGGAATGTTGTTGGTACTGCCATGATGTGCGCCGATCAGGCGTTGGCGCAATGGATTGAATTTAATGACTTTGCCAGTCATCGATCACGATGCGGATCGATACCGGGCCGGCCTGTTTGGTTTCGCGCGTCAGATCGATGCGTTTTGGACGATTCTTCTCCGTTTTGGCTGCATCATCCTGCCATTCGCCGTAACTCAGGCTCCAGCCGTCGCGGGTGGTAAAACGCACCGTATCGCGGGATGGCTGCGCGACGAAGGGTTTGCCATCGGCACCGCGCCCGAAACCTTGCAGCCAGTCACGCAGACCGGATACCGGCAACGGCCAGCCCAGGGCTTGCTCTGTCAGGACGTCGACATCGGCTGCCGATAACGGTGGTTTGCCCGATTGCGTCAGTACGGCGATCCCGGGCTTGATGTCGATGGTCGCCAGCGTCTGGCCCAGAGGGGACAGCAGGCTGAGGACGATATGACGTGCGCTCTGGTTCCAGGTGAAACTGCCGTGGACGGCTTGTTCGCGGCGATCTTGTTCATAGCGGATCGACAGGCGTCCGCTGAGATCGATGGTGTCGTTATAGCGGCGTTCTACGGCAGGGCCGTTGTCTGCGCTGTCAGGCGGAGCAACGGTGGCGCAACCGGCTGCCAGCATCACCAGGCATGCCGCTGCACCGTGTTTCAATAAATTGATCGTCATGGTCGAGAGGGGCTGCGGGCGGATCAGAGCTGAACCTTGAGGCGCTCCAGCGTGCTTTTCAGCACGTCGTTTTTCGGATCCTTGCTTTGCGCTTCGCGCCACAGCTTTTTGGCCTCGTCCTGCTTGCCGCGTGTCCAGAGAATTTCGCCGAGATGGATGCCGATTTCCGGGTCAGGGCGCAGGCCATACGCACGGCGTAGCTCTTTCTCCGCCTCATCCATGTTGCCCATGCGGAATTCCGCCCAGCCCAGGCTGTCGGCGATGAAAGGATCTTCAGGCGCCAGTTCGACCGCTTTCTTGATCAGCGACACGGCTTCGGGCAGGCGGATGTTACGGTCGGCCAGTGAATATCCCAGCGCGTTGTAAGCATGCTGGTTATTCGGCGCGAGTTCGATGATCTTGCGCAGCGACGTTTCCATATCCTTGTAGTTGCCGGTCTTGTCGGTCACCATTGCATAGTCGTACAGCAGGTCGGTGCTATCGGGAAAGCGCTTCAGACCGGCCGACAAAACGTCCGCCGCATCCTGATAGCGTTCGCTGTCGCGCAGGATCTGCGCTTCGCCCTGAATCAGCTGCAACAGTTCGCGATCATTGCCGGCATCCGATTGTGCTTGTTGCAGTACCTTGCGGGCGCCATCGATGTCGCCGCTCTTGGTCATCAATTGCGCACGGCGGATTTGTACGGCGTTATACGATTCACCCGGTTCGACTTGTTCCAGATACTTCAATGCAGCCGGGATGTCGTTGCGTTCTTCGGCAATTTGCGACAGCAGCAGCAGCGCTTGTGTGGGATCGCGTTCATCTTCCGGCTGGGCTGCCAGTACTTCCAGATAGCGCTTCAGGTAAGTTTCGCCTTCGGTCAGATGATTGGTCTGCACGTTCAGGATGCCCAATGCGTACAGCGTGGTCAGGTCATCCTTGTCGTCTTTGAGCAAGGTCTGGAATTGACTGCGCGCCTGTTCGAACTGTTTTTGTTCAACCAGCCCGCGGGCATAGGCAACACGCACTTCGCGCGAATCCGGATACTTTTTGAGGAAGTCGGACACCAGCTTCATCGCTTCAGTGCCATCGGGCGTCACTTGCGCCAGCGTCAGGATCGCCAGTTCGGAATCAGGTTTGATCTTCAGCGCCTGCTTTGCTTCATCGCGTGCACGTTCGCCGTCACGATTGGAAAAGGCGCCTTGCGCCAGCGCGACGTGAGTTTCAAGCAGCGTCGGATAGGGAGCCACGATGTTTTGCAGGATGATGTAAGCGCCGGACTTGTCTTTGGCGCGCATCAGCAGACGCTGGATCTGCAGAATCATCGGGCCGCGCGCTTGCGGATCAGCTTCTGCAAGGCGTTGCGCCATGAGCGGCTGGATTTCTGAAATATTGTCGCCCAACATGATCAGGCCAAGGTAGTTCTGCAGAGCCTCATCCGAATGCGGCGCCAGCTCGGTCCAAAGACGGACGGCGGCGAGTGCTTCGTTGGGGTGGCGCGCGGCCAGAGCCATTTCGGCGGCGCGTTTTGCCAGGCGCGGGTCTCGGGTTTGCTGGGCCGCGCCGAGCAAGGTGACATAAGCCGCCTGCCATTGGCCGCGCTGGAATGCGATTTCCGAGCTCATGATTCTGAACAGGACTTCATCGCTCAGCTCAGGTGTCGGCAGCGCATCTTCCGGTTGCGCCTTGGCTTTGGCCTGCCCCTTGCGGGCCGGTGTTGCTTTGACCAGAGTCTGTTTCTTGCTGGTTGCAGCTGCAGCCGTAGTTGCATCGGTCTCGCTGGGTTGCCGCAGGCTTGCACACGCGGAGAGCATGACGGAGAGCGTTACAATGGCGAGAGGTTTTTTCAAGGGAAATCCTGAGTAATTTGGCAAATGAGCGAGCAAATATTAATTTTACGCTCAACGGCATGCTTCTTGGTGTAAGCGAGTGTAAACCATCTGCCTTATCATAGCGTCTATAGCCGTCGATGATCGCTCGCCGCTATCTTGCAATCTCCCTTGCCCTTCCATTCACGAGTACGTGTTTCCATGCCTGAATTACCAGAAGTAGAAGTTACCCGCCGCGGCGTCGCTCCTCATCTTGAGGGGCGTAAGGTCACCGCTGTGGTGATGCGCCATACCGGCTTGCGCTGGCCGTTTCCGGTCGATCTGGAGGCACGGCTGGCCGGTCATGCAGTGCGGTCGACCGGACGACGCGGCAAATATCTCCTCATTCACTTTGACCATGGCACGCTGATCGTGCATCTGGGGATGTCGGGGCATCTGCGTATTCTGCCCCTGGGAATAACGCCGCAAAAGCATGATCACTTCGATCTGGTGGTCGGCAAGCAAGTCATGCGTATGACCGATCCACGTCGCTTTGGCGCCGTTTTATGGCACGACGCTGCCGATGGCAACATCGAGGAGCACATGCTTTTGCGCGGCCTCGGGCTTGAGCCGCTGGAAGATAAATTTTCTGCGAAGGAGTTGCATCGCCAGACGCGCAACCGCAGCGCACCTATCAAGCAGGTCTTGCTGGCCGGGGACATCGTCGTCGGCGTCGGCAATATCTATGCATCGGAAAGCCTGTTCAAAGCCGGCATCAATCCAAAGACCGCCGCCGGCAAGATCAGCCTGCCACGTTACGAAAAGCTGGTGACAGCAATTCGAGAGACCTTGGCAGCCGCCATTGAACAGGGCGGCAGCAGCTTGCGCGACTTCATTGCCGTCAACGGCCAGTCGGGATATTTCCAGCAAAGCTATTTCGTCTATAACCGTACCGGGCAGGACTGCCGTATCTGCGCGACGCCGATACGTCAGATCAAGCAAGGCCAGCGTTCCACCTTTTACTGTGTGATTTGCCAACGATGAAACGTGTACTCACCAAAACGGATATGACGCCCGGCGTCGTCCAGGCAGGCGCATTGACGGGGGCACTGACAGCTGCAGACAATTTTGTTGATCCGGATTTTTCGGCTGCCGTTATCGGCTGGCAAAAGCAGCATGGCCGGCACGCGTTGCCGTGGCAAAACACCCGCGATGCCTATCGCATCTGGCTCTCCGAGATCATGCTGCAGCAGACGCAGGTGACGGCCGTGATTCCCTATTATCAAAAATTTCTGCAGAGCTTTCCGACCGTCGAGAGTCTCGCGGCGGCGCCGTCGGAAGCCGTGATGTCGCACTGGGCCGGCTTGGGCTACTACACGCGTGCGCGCAATCTGCATCGCTGCGCGCAACGTGTGACGGCCGAATACGGTGGACGCTTTCCCGATGATCCCGACCTGCTGGCCGATTTGCCGGGGATTGGCCGCTCGACAGCGGCCGCGATTGCGGCTTTCGCCTACGGCAAGCGTGCAGCCATTTTGGATGGCAACGTCAAGCGGGTATTTGCGCGCGTGTTTGGGGTGGAGGGCTTTCCCGGTTCGAAGCCGGTGGAGGATTTGCTGTGGCGACGTGCGGTGGCTTTGTTGCCGCAATCCGACATGGAATCCTACACGCAGGGTTTGATGGATCTGGGGGCGACGCTTTGCGTGCGCGGCAAGCCGGCCTGTGATCGTTGTCCACTGGCACAGCGCTGTGTGGCGCTTGCTACAGACCGGACTGCCGAGCTGCCGGTGCGTAAGCCGAAGAAAGCGGTTCCGGAGAAAGATACGATGATGCTGGTCATCAGCGAGGGCGCAGACGTCTTGTTGCAGCAGCGTCCGGACAGCGGCATCTGGGGCGGATTATTGTCGCTGCCCGAACTACCGGTGAGTCAGAGCGCCGAGGAATTTGAGCTCGCCGTTGACACGGCGACACGGCCTTTCGGCACGATTGCCGCCTGTCGCAAGCTGCAACCGTTTTCGCACGTGTTCACGCATTTCAAATTGCATGTATCGCCATTCCAGGTCGTGCTGAAAAAGCGTCTGCTTCAGGCTGCGGAATCCGTGTATGTCTGGTATCCGGTTGCCGGGTTGGCGGATGCGCCTTTGCCCGCACCAGTCAAAAAACTGTTGCTGGGCGTGTTGCGCACCGATGATTTGCTGAATTGATTGGGTGAACTCGCTGAGCCGAACTTGGCTCAGCTCAGTTGTCGATGGCGTATCACGACGTTCTCATTTGCCGAGAAGTGTTTAGCCAGTTGCTCGACGATATAAACCGAGCGATGCTGGCCGCCGGTACAACCGATTGCCACCGTCAGATAGCTGCGGTTGTCGCGCTTGAATGAGGGCAGCCATTTTTCGACGAAATTGCGGATGTCGCCGAGCAGGTCATTGACGGCAGGCAGATCGGCGAGAAATTCGATGACCGGCGCGTCCCGTCCTGTGAGCGGACGAAGTCGCAGATCGTAGTGCGGATTGGGGAGTACGCGCACATCAAACACCAGATCCGCATCCAGCGGCACGCCGAATTTAAACGCGAAAGATTCGAACAGTACGGTGAGGCTGGCTTGCTCCGTATCGATCAGGTCGCGAATCCAGGCGCGCAGCTTATTGGCGCTCAGGTTGGACGTGTCGATGACATGGCCGAGACCTTCGACCACGCTCAACATTTCTCTTTCCTTGTGAATGCACTCGGTCAGCGTCAGGCGATCAGTTGGGTTTTGGTTGGGCAGCAGACGGTGCGACAGCGGATGGCTGCGGCGCGTTTCTGAAAAACGCGTGATCAGCGATTCGGTCGTGGCCGTCAGGAAGAACAGCTTGACGTCGTGTCCCTGTTCCTTGAGCAGTGCTATATCCGGGCCCAGACCTGCAAGCGAATCGGCGCTGCGTGCGTCCGTGGCGACCGCCAGCGTCTCATCGCCTTCCTGTAAGCGGGTTTCCACCAGACTGCGCAGCAGTGCAGGCGGTAAATTGTCGACGCAAAAATAACCGGCGTCTTCCAGAACATGGAGAGCGACCGATTTGCCGGAGCCGGAAATGCCAGTGATGAGAACGATACGCATGAGTATGATGATACCTCAAGCAGAGCTGATAGGTCAGTGTCGTGTCAGCTTACCGTGTGATCGACCCGGTTGTCGACAGTCGAATCAGTCGATTGCCGGGTCTTGCTGAAGGCTTGTTCGCTTATTCGCCATTCATCGCCTTGCGCTGGCGATCGATAAATTCCTTGAGCGTATCGATGCCGCGCAATTGCAAGATGGTATTGCGTACCGCCGCTTCCAGCAGAACCGCAATATTGCGGCCTGCAGCCACAGGGATGACTACTTTACGAATCGGCAGGCCGAGCACATCTTCAAATTGCGCATCAAGCGGCAGGCGTTCGTAATTTTCTTCCAGCGTGCTGCGACGAACCAGATGGACGATCAGCTTGAGGCGCATTTTGCGGCGCACGGCTGTCTCGCCGAAAATGGCTTTGATGTCGAGCAGGCCAAGGCCTCGGACTTCCAGCAGATTTTGCAGCAACGGCGGGCAGCGGCCTTCGATCATGTTCGGTGCAATACGCGCGAACTCGACGGCATCGTCGGCCACCAGGCCGTGGCTGCGTGAAATCAGTTCCAGACCCAGTTCGCTTTTACCCAGGCCGGATTCGCCGGTAATCAGCACGCCTACGCCGAGCACGTCCATGAACACGCCATGCATGGTGATTTGCTGCGCCAGTTTTTTGGACAGGTAGACGCGCAGATAATCGATCACCTGCGCAGCAGGCAAGGGCGTGGAGAACAGCGGAATATTTTTTTCGTCACAGATCGCCAGAATATCGGCCGGCGTGGACAAACCTTGCGCGATGATAAAAGCGGGCGGCTCACCGGCGACCAGTTCAGCAGTCTGATAGGCGCGGGAGGTGTTGGAGAGGCGTTGGTAGTACTCGGTTTCCTGATGGCCGAAGACCTGGATGCGGCCCGGGTGGATCAGGTTCAAGTGGCCGACCTGATCGGCTGCGGAGGCGGCGTCGCCGGAAATCAGTCGTTCTCCACCGGGGAAACCTGCGAACCAGCCTAACTGCAGCGATTCGCGATTTTCTTCATACAGTTGCTGTATCGATAGCGCGGTGTAGGAAGGCATGGTTCTCCGAAAGACGGTGGTTACAGTGGCGGTGGCGACATCAATTTACGTCAATGCGTGCGCGGACGCTGCGGATCCTTTTGCTGAAGGATCCGCGCGATATTTTGCTTAGTTGGTTTTTTCCAGCGACGGCTGCCAGGTGACGAGGCGCGAATAGACAGATGCGGCGTCAGGGTCGGCAATCAGTTCAGCGCGAAAGGCATTATCGGAAAACATCTCTGCAATTTCGGACAAGATTTCCAGGTGCTGTTGGGTCACATTGTCTGGAATCAGCAAAAAGATCAGCAACTTGACCGGCTCGCCGTCGGGCGATTCAAAAGGAATCGGCTCGGCCAGGCGCATGAAGAGCGCCAATGGTGCTTTGAGTCCCTTGATGCGGCCGTGCGGAACGGCCACGCCGTGACCCAGTCCTGTCGAACCAAGGCGCTCGCGTGCAAACAGGTTTTCAGAAACAGTGGAGCGGGCGATACCGCTGTTGTTTTCAAAGGTAAGTCCGGCTTGTTCGAATGCTCGTTTTTTGCTGGAGACTTCAAGGTCCAGAATGACGTTCTCTGGGGACAGGATTTTTGCTAGATTTGTCATGACACAAAAGAAAGGCGCTAGATAGGCTTTTGTGCAGGATTATAGGCTTCTTTGGGAGTTACGCAATGAATTCCGTTGTTGCCATGGAGTAAATGTTGGTCGGGGTTGTCGTCGTGCGAAAGGCTCAAATTGATCACGTTTCCCCGGTAGGCGGAGGTCGTTTTACCGGGGAAATGACGGGATGAATTTTTACATTTCGATGCGGCCAAAAACCAACAATACGTCACCGCTATTTTTGTTGGGTGAAAGACGTGGGACGTAAGAAAACATGATCTTGGCCTTCTTGGTACCGATCGATGCCAACGGCAACGGCACCGGGAAAGGCACGCCGCCAAAATAATCCTGACGGCTCATCAGCATTGCGGTGCCGCCGATGCCGACTTCCAGCGGCGTGTGACTGATCGGGAACACCCACTCATACGCGTAACCCGCCATGATCTGTGGATGGCGGTGCGAATCCTTCAGTACGAAGCCGTACAGCGACTCGTCATTGCCATCTTCATTGCGCATGGTTTTGCCGTAGCCGAGACCCCATGCGTGTTCGTTGAGCTCGTTGAGTTTTTCTTTGGTATAGGTGCTGCGGCCGTGATGCGCCCATCCGGAGACGTAAACCGCATCGTCACCCTTGTCGATGATTTCCGAAGCGTGGTTCTTGGCGGATTGCCACCAACTGGAATCGTCGCTCTGTTGTGCCATGGCAGGCAGCGATGCACCGGCGCAGGCAGCGGCAACTATTCCGGCAAGCAAAGCACGATGAGAAAGTCGGTTGGAGGTTGGAATAAATTGGCTCATATTTTTATTGGGTATGAATGGTCGATTGCAATTGGCGCGGCATGGCCGGATCAACCGGATACATGCCAGAAGGAAATTGACCGTTTTCCTTGCCATGAAAAAAAGACGTGGTCGTGCCGTTGTATAGCGAAGATTTACGGCGAAAACTGAGTTGGTGCACAAACAAGAATTGTCGGCGACGAACAAGTAAAACGATGCACTTGAGGAGGTTTTGACGCGATTTCTTCAAAACACTTCAGATGCTAGATTGTCATTGTCCGTTTCGAATCTTGTTGAATGCACTTGGATGATGCTCACGATGCATCGTCCGTTGAACTGTCCCTGATTGAGACAAGATCATGGCATAAGAAGTTTTATGCAAAAGGAGGAAATCGTTTCAAAATGTTGCCGGGCAGGCGCTAAAGGCATGTCATTCAGAGGTGAATGCTCTACCCGCCGACGATGCACAGGATGTAATGCTTTTGTAACTAGCGGGTTACAAAAGCATTACATCCTGCTTGGGAAATGTCTTGCCACAGGCTTATTGGCGCGCGTTTCGCAGATTGGATGGTGCGCGGCCCGCGGAAAAGTTGCTGCGCCATGGATTGATGTCCAAGCCGCCGCGTCGAGTGTAGCGCGCATAGACCGATAATTTTTGCGGTTTGCACTGGCGCAGGATGTCGACAAAAATACGTTCCACGCATTGCTCGTGGAATTCATTGTGTTCACGGAATCCGATCAGGTATTTCAATAAGGCTTCCTGATTGATTGGCGCGCCTGCGTAGTGAATTTGCACGCTGCCCCAATCGGGTTGCCCGGTGACCGGGCAATTGGATTTCAGCAGATGCGACAGCAGTGTTTCTTCCACCGTCGCTTCGTCGTGATTGGCGAACAACAGTGCAGGGTTGGGGTGATGGTCGATGACTTCAATATCGAGGCGATCCAACAGCAGGCCGCTGAGTTCGCCCATATGCAATCCGGAGAATGCGCCCGGTTCCGTTAACGTAATTTGCACGCTGGCGCCTGCTGCCAAGGACAAATCCTTTTGCACGATATCGACCAGCGCCTGCTGATCGTCGAGGCGCGTCTGGTTGAAGGAGTTCAGGTAGAGCTTGAACGATTTTGATTCGATGATGTTGGCGGAGTCGGCCGGAATCATGAAGGTCGCAATCGCAATCTGTGGCTTGCCGCGTTGATTCAGCCAGGACACTTCATACGCATTCCAGATGTCGATACCGAAGAACGGCAGCGTACCTTGCAGTCCGAGTTCATCGCGCTTGGCCTGGCGTGGAATCGGGAACAGCAAAGTCGGATCGTACGCGCTGGGGTAGGCGGAGGACTTGCCCAGCGGCGAGGTATCAGGTGAATTCGGGTGCGTCATGGTCTTGCTTCCTTCGTGCTTCTGGTGTTTCAGTTTCTTGAAATATGTTGGAATGTTGGACGGTTCAGCCCAGGAACAATTTGTACAGCGGATTCTTGCTCTCGTCCCAATGACGGTAGCCGAGGTTGTCGAGGAAGGCGCGGAAGGTTTTCATTTCCTTCTTCGGCACCTGCAGCCCGACCAAAATGCGGCCGACATCGCCGCCTTGATTGCGGTAGTGGAACAGGCTGATGTTCCAGTTCGGATTCATGTTGCTGAGGAAGCGCATCAGCGCGCCCGGGCGTTCCGGGAATTCAAAGCGATACAGTAATTCGTCCTGCGCCAGCGAGCTTTTGCCGCCGACCAGATGGCGGATGTGAACCTTCGCCAGTTCGTCGTGTGTCAGATCCAGCGTGCTGAATCCGTTCTTCTCAAACGTCTTGGCGATCTTGGCTGGTTCGTCCGCGCTGCTGGTCTGGATACCGACGAAGATATGCGCCGACTTTGCATCGCTGATGCGGTAGTTGAACTCAGTCACGTTACGCGGTCCGACGACTTCGCAGAACCGCTTGAAACTGCCGTGTTCTTCAGGGATCGTGACAGCGAACACGGCCTCGCGCGCTTCACCGACATCGGCCATTTCCGCGACGAAACGCAGGCGGTCGAAGTTCATGTTGGCGCCGCAGGCGATGGTGATCAGGGATTCATTCTTGATCGGCTTCTTGCTGTTCTTGGCGCGTTCAATGTAAGCCTTGGCGCCGGCAACGGCCAAGGCGCCGGCTGGTTCGACGATGCTGCGCGTATCCTGGAAAATATCCTTGATCGCCGTGCAAACGGCATCGGTGTCAACGATGATGATGTCGTCGACCAATTGTTTGGTGATACGGAAGGTTTCTTCGCCGACCAGTTTGACCGCCGTGCCGTCCGAGAACAGGCCGACATCCGGCAACGTGATGCGGCGACCGGCCTTGACGCTGCGTGCCATGGCGTCGGAATCGGTGGTTTGCACGCCGATGATCTTGATGTCCGGACGTACGGCCTTGACGTAAGCCGCGATACCCGAGATCAAGCCGCCGCCGCCGATGGCGACGAAGATCGCGTGAATGGGCGCAGAATGCTGGCGCAGGATTTCCATGCCGACGGTGCCCTGGCCGGCGATGACGTAGGGATCATCGAACGGATGAACGAAGGTCAGCTTCAGTTTCTTTTCCAGCGTCAGCGCATGGTTGTAGGCATCGGTGAACGAATCGCCGAACAGCACCACTTCACCGCCACGGCCTTTGACCGCCTCGATCTTCACGGTCGGCGTGGTGGTCGGCATCACGATCACGGCACGGCAACCTAGCTTGGCTGCCGACAGGGCGACGCCTTGCGCATGATTGCCCGCCGACGCGCAAATCACGCCGCGCTTCAATTGCACTGGACTCAGATGCGCCATCTTATTGTAGGCGCCGCGCAGCTTGAAGCTGAACACGCTCTGCATGTCTTCGCGCTTGAAGTAAATCCGGTTTTCCATCCGCTGCGACAGGCTGGTGGCAATCTCCAGCGGCGTTTCAACAGCAACGTCGTAGACACGGGCGGTGAGGATTTTCTGCAAGTAGTCGGTGGTCATGGTCTGGTCAGGGCAGAGGTTCTGCGTCGTTCACACAGTTTTGGTTACGCGATTTTTGCCCCGTTTTGCCCCATTCGCATGGGTAAAACGGTAAAAGACAAGGTCGCGGCGAACTGATCATTATAATGTAGCCGCCGCACGGACTTATATTGGTGCGCACATGCGGCGTATCTGCCGCAGAGAAAAGCAGCTGAAAAACTGCTTATTGAAACCATTTGCAGTCAAATTTCTCTTACCTCCTTCAACGCTTCCTAACTTACTTCCCCGGCCTGCATGATTGAAAACGCCATTCTCTGGTTACTGAAAACCCTTGCCGTTCCGACCGTCGGGCTCACTTCCGTTTTTATCATCAGTTTTGTTTCGGCAACATTGTTGCCGCTCGGCTCCGAGCCTGCTGTATTTGCCGTCATCAAAGCGAATCCGGAAATATTCTGGCAAGTGATTCTGGTGGCGACCGTCGGCAATACCCTGGGTGGCGTAGTGGATTACTGGATGGGGTATGGGGCAAAGCAGACTTTCGCCAAGGAACGCACCAGCCGTTGGTTTCACTGGCTGGAGCGCTTTGGCGCCAAGACCATGCTGCTGGCCTGGTTGCCGGGCGTGGGCGATCCGATTTGCACGCTGGCCGGCTGGCTCAAGCTGCCGTTCTGGCCGTCCGTGTTTTACATGGCGATCGGAAAGTTTTTCCGCTATATCTTCATGACGTGGCTGTTGCTCAACGTGCCGGATGGCTTTTGGCGCGCGGTCGCCGACTGGCTAGCCTAACAGCGTGTCAAGCAGCATCATCGTCACGAAACCTGCCAGCAAGCCCAGTGTGGCTTGTGTTTCGTGTCCCTGGCGATGCGACTCCGGAATGACTTCGTGACTGATCACAAATAGCATCGCACCTCCGGCACCCGCCAGCGCCCATGGCAAAGCGGTTGCGGATATGCCGGTTGCGAGTGCGCCAAGTACGCCGCCGATAGGTTCGACTAATCCTGACAGGATGCCGGCGCCGGCCGATTTCCACGGCGAGTAGCCCAACGTGCGCAACGCCAGCGCCACGACCAGGCCCTCCGGAATATCCTGAATCCCGATGCCGGTCGCCAGTGCAATCGCCTTGCCCATTTCATCTCCGCCGAATCCCACGCCGATCGCAAGACCTTCCGGGAAATTGTGAATGGTGACGGCCATCACAAACATCCAGATGCGGCTGGTGCGTGCGGAATGAATCTCAGGATTGGGGGCGATGAAATGCTGGTGCGGCACCAGGTGATTGATTGCCAGTACGAAGAGGCCGCCAAGCATGATCCCGGTTGCTGTCAGCAGCACGGCGGCAGTTTTGCCGTAACCGAGTGTCTGCGCCTGATTCATGGCGGGAATGATCAGCGAAAACACGCTCGCTGCCAGCATGATGCCGCCGCCGTAGCCCAGCATGACGTCTTGCGTGCGCTCCGAAATGCGGCGCGTGAACAGCACGCCAAGCGCGCCCAGCGCCGTCAGTCCGGCGGCCGCAGAGGAGCCGAGCAAGGCTGGCATGACCTGCGGATGCGCAAGGAAGCAGCTGCTTATTCCCTCGTAGGATTTGACCAGAATGAAGACGAGGCCGACCGCCAGCATGGCGATCTGGCGCAGGCGGAGTCCGGACAGGAAGCCGGAGCGTTCGGCCGGAGCCTGTTCGACGGGGAATGGTTTTCGCAATTGTGCTTGTATCATGGCAGTCATCCTTGTCGATGGATTGGCGGATGGCTGTCCTAAGCTTTGCACTCGGCGTATTCGGCGAGGGTGATGGCTAGATTTTCCAGAAATTCGGTAATCAGTAGTTGCAACATAGCATTCTCCAAGCGGCTTGGGTGAAATTTCGATAAGTTGATAATAAATTTAAGCAATCAATATTAAAAAATTGATTGTATTTATTAATTCAATAGGAATTTTTATATTGCAATGCGGAAATTCGCGCAAAAGCCGCGATTAATTCGCAAATAAGAAGCATTTCTTATTGTTCTGCCAAAAGTAAGGGCATTCCCTCGCGAGGGGCGGCAATAAGATAAAATGCACATCCGGCAGCAGATTTTTTTCCAAATTAATGAACGCCCCCGCAAAAATCCAGGCTTTGCTCACTGATGCGCCTCAAGGCGCAACTCCAACGCGCTTGCGCGAAATTCCCTACAACTACACCTCGTTCTCCGATCGCGAAATTGTTATTCGCTTATTGGGCGAGGATGCATGGCGTCTGCTCGATGAGCTACGCGCCAAGCGTCAGACCGGGCGATCTGCGCGGATGTTGTACGAGGTGCTGGGCGATATCTGGGTGGTGCGCCGCAACCCTTATTTGCAAGACGATCTGCTCGACAATCCCAAGCGCCGCGCTGCGCTGATCGATGCGCTCAATCATCGTCTGGCCGAAGTCGACAAACGCCGCATTGATATCAATCAGGGCGAAGCCGGCGACGCCGACGCTGCGCGCCGTAGCGCCAGTGTCGAAGCGCTGGTGCATGCGGCGAAGAAAGCGATTGTCGAATTCGCCGAAGAATTCAAGCGTACCTACGACCTGCGCAAGCGCGCCAACAAGGTTCTGGGACGTTACACGGCAAAAGACAACATCAAGTTCGACGGCTTGTCGCGCGTCTCGCACGTGACCGACGCCACCGACTGGCGTGTCGAGTATCCGTTCGTCGTGCTGACCCCCGACACCGAAGACGAAATGGCCGGTCTGGTCAAAGCCTGTATCGAACTTGGCCTGACCATCATCCCGCGTGGCGGCGGCACCGGTTATACCGGCGGCGCGATTCCGCTGACGCCGATGTCGGCTGTCATCAATACCGAAAAGCTGGAACAACTCGGCGCAGTCGAGATGGAAGTGCTGCCCGGGCTGGATACGCCGTACGCCACAATTTACTCGGGCGCCGGCGTCGTCACCAAGCGGGTATCCGATGCCGCTGAAAAAGCCGGCTTCGTGTTCGCCGTCGATCCAACCTCTGCTGAAGCCTCGTGCATCGGCGGCAACGTCGCCATGAATGCGGGCGGCAAGAAGGCTGTGTTGTGGGGTACTGCGCTCGACAACCTTGCCAGCTGGCGCATGGTTGATCCGCAGGGCGACTGGCTCGAAGTCACGCGTCTGGATCACAACCTCGGCAAGATTCACGATGTGGAACTCGCGCGCTTCAAGCTCGAGTGGTCGCATCCTGGCGAAAAAGGCCAGAAGACTGAAGTCTTCAAAACCGAGATCCTCGAAATCGCCGGCCGCAAATTCCGCAAGGAAGGCCTGGGCAAGGACGTCACCGACAAATTCCTGTCGGGTCTGCCCGGTATCCAGAAGGAAGGTTGCGACGGCCTGATCACCTCGGCGCGCTGGATCCTGCACAAGATGCCGAAGCAGACGCGCACCGTCTGTCTCGAATTCTTCGGCCAGGCACGCGACGCGATTCCATCGATCGTCGAAATCAAGAATTACCTCGATGCTGAAACCAAAAAGGGCGGTGCGATCCTGGCCGGCCTGGAGCATCTGGACGAGCGCTATCTGCGCGCGGTCGGCTACGCCACCAAATCCAAACGCGGCGTACTGCCGAAGATGGTGCTGATCGGCGACATCGTCGGCGATGACGAAAACGCCGTGGCGCAAGCCGCGTCGGAAGTGATCCGCATGGCGAACAATCGCGTCGGTGAAGGTTTTGTCGCGATCAGCCCTGAAGCACGCAAGAAATTCTGGCTCGACCGTTCGCGCACCGCTGCGATCGCGAAACACACCAACGCCTTCAAGATCAACGAAGACGTGGTGATTCCGCTCAATCGCATGGGCGAGTACACCGACGGTATTGAGCGCATCAATATCGAACTGTCGATCAAGAACAAGCTGCAATTCCTGGACGAACTCAACGCTTTCTTCGCCAAGGGCAATCTGCCATTGGGCAAGAGCGATGACGGCGAAGGCGAAGACATTCCGGCCGCAGAAATGCTGGAAGACCGCGTGCATCAGGCTGAAGACCTGATCGCACAGACGCAGGCGCGCTGGACCTATCTGCTGGCCAATCTCGACAAGCCGCTGCGCGTGGCCAAGGATGAGATGGCGGCGCTGGGCCTGGACAAGCTGTTGCCGGTATTCGATCACCGTCTGGTTGAGCAGCCTGACGCCAACGTTTTTCACGTCGTACAAGACCGCACCGTGCGCGTGTCGTGGAAGCAGGAAGTGCGCGCGCACTTGCGCCAGATTTTCAGCGGCGCCGCGTTCAAACTGATCCTGGAAGAATGCAACGCCATCCACAAGCGCGTGCTGCGCGGCCGCGTGTTCGTTGCGTTGCACATGCATGCGGGCGACGGCAACGTGCATACCAACTTGCCGGTCAACTCCGATCATTATCAGATGTTGCAGGATGCGCATGAAGCCGTGGCGCGCATCATGACGCTGGCGCGTTCGCTGGACGGCGTGATTTCCGGCGAGCATGGCATCGGTATCACCAAGCTGGAATTCCTGACCGAAGAAGAAATCGGTGAATTCCGCGAGTACAAATTGCGCATCGATCCGGAAGGCCGTTTCAACAAGGGCAAGCTGCTGAATCTGCCCGGCTTTGAAGCCGACCTGTCCAATGCCTACACGCCGTCGTTCGGTCTGATGGGCCACGAATCGCTGATCATGCAGCAAAGCGATATCGGCGCCATCGCCAACAGCGTCAAGGACTGCCTGCGTTGCGGCAAGTGCAAACCGGTGTGTGCAACGCACGTGCCGCGTGCGAACCTGCTTTACTCGCCGCGCAACAAGATTTTGGCCACCTCGCTGCTGGTCGAAGCCTTCCTGTACGAAGAGCAGACGCGTCGCGGCATCTCGATCAAGCATTGGGAAGAGTTCGAAGACGTCGCCGACCACTGCACTGTCTGCCATAAATGCGTGACGCCATGCCCGGTCGATATCGACTTCGGCGACGTCTCGATGAACATGCGCAATCTGTTGCGCAAGATGGGCAAGAAGTCGTTCAATCCGGGCACTACCGCAGCGATGTTCTTCCTCAACGCGACCGATCCGGCGACCATCAACGCCACGCGCAAAGTGATGACCGATTGGGGTTTCAAGGCTCAGCGTCTGGGCAACGACATCCTCAAGAAGTTCGCGAAGAAGCAGACGCAGAAACCTGCGGCCACGGTCGGCAAAGCGCCGATCAAGGAGCAGGTGATCCACTTCATCAACAAGAAGATGCCCGGCAATCTGCCGAAGAAGACTGCGCGCGCCTTGCTGGATATCGAAGATGACAAGATCGTGCCGATCATCCGCGATCCGAAGACGACCACGGCCGATACCGAAGCCGTGTTCTACTTCCCGGGTTGTGGTTCGGAGCGCCTGTTCTCGCAAGTCGGCCTCGCCACGCAAGCGATGCTGTGGAATGTCGGCGTGCAGACGGTTCTGCCGCCGGGTTACCTGTGCTGCGGTTATCCGCAACGCGGCAGCGGCGACTTCGACAAGGCTGAGAAGATCATCACCGACAACCGCGTGCTGTTCCATCGCATGGCCAATACGCTGAACTACCTCGACATCAAGACCGTCGTGGTGTCGTGCGGTACGTGCTACGACCAGCTGCAAGGTTATGAATTCGAAAAGATCTTCCCGGGCTGCCGCATCATCGACATCCACGAATATCTGCTGGAGAAAGGGGTGCGCCTGGAAGGCGTCACCGGTACCCGCTACATGTACCACGACCCTTGTCACAGCCCGATGAAACTGCAGGATCCGCTGAAAACAGTCAATTCGCTGATCACCACCATCGACGCGCAAAAGATCGAGAAGAACGATCGCTGCTGCGGTGAGTCGGGCACCTTCGGCGTGAGCCGTCCGGATGTCTCGACCCAGGTGCGCTTCCGCAAGGAAGAAGAAATGCGCAAGGGCGCCGACAAGGTGCGTGCAGACGGCTTTGACGGCGACGTCAAGATTCTGACATCGTGCCCGTCGTGCTTCCAGGGTTTGTCGCGCTACAACGAAGATTCGGGCACGACGGCCGACTACATCGTGGTCGAAATGGCCAAGCATCTGCTCGGTGAAAACTGGTTGCCTGATTACGTGGCGCGCGCCAACAACGGCGGTATTGAACGTGTGCTGGTGTAAGCATGGGCAATGTCAGCGCTTGTGATTTGTGCGACGGCGACGGCGGCCAGCTGGTATTCAGGAACGACGGTTATCGCGTCGTGCTGGTCGACGAAGCCGCTTATCCCGGCTTCTGCCGCGTGATCTGGAATGGCCACGTCAAGGAAATGACCGACCTGTCGCCGGCTGATCGTAACGCCGTCATGCAAGCAGTGTGGGCGGTCGAGGCCGCCGTACGCGAAGTCATGCAGCCGGAAAAAATCAACGTCGCCAGCCTCGGTAACATGACGCCCCACGTGCACTGGCACGTGATTCCGCGCTATGCCGACGACGCGCATTTCCCCAGCCCTGTCTGGGCCGAGGTCAAGCGCGACACGCCGGCGGCGACGCTGGAGCAGCGTCGCGCAAAACTGCCGCAACTGCGCACCGCCATCGAACGTCATCTGGCGACATCCTGATCTGACGATCTTCATGAAGGCCGGTTGGCCCGCAAAGAATAAAAGCCAAGCAGCCGGTCTTCGTTTCACAGAATAGAAAGCGCAAGCAATGAGTTCTGGTCCTACGCCCGTATCCTTCAAAGTCCGCACGCAATCGCGCGTCATGGAAGTCGCCTTCGACGATGGCGCGATGTATTCGATTCCTTTCGAACTGTTGCGCGTGTATTCGCCTTCCGCCGAGGTGCGCGGCCACGGCCCCGGCCAGGAAACGCTGCAAACCGGCAAGCGCGATGTCGGCATTGTCGGTGTCGAGCCGGTCGGCAACTACGGCATCAAACCGATTTTCTCCGACGAGCATTCCAGCGGGATCTTTACCTGGGAATACCTCTATCAGCTTGGCCGCGACCAGGATGCAATGTGGGAAACCTATCTGCAAAAACTGGAAGCCGCCGGCTTCACCCGCGACAGCGGCAGGGATCCGGGCGCTGTCGTTTCAAGCGACAAAGGAAACGGCCATGCCTGTGGACACCATCACTGAACCAGCCGGTTTCATCGTCCGTGCCGCGCACCCCGGCGATGTCGACGGCCTGACCAAACTGATCAATCAGCCCGGTTTTCGCCACGGCACCTTGCGTTTGCCGCATCAGACTTTCGAGACCGTACGCACATGGCTCGAAGCACCATCCATCGGTGGTCTGCACCTGGTCGCAGTGGAAGCGGGAACGGTCATCGCTCAGGGCAGTCTTACCCGTTACGCGGGGCGGCGCAGCCATGCGGCTTCGATCGGTATGGGTGTGCATGATGCGCACTGCGGCAAGGGCGTCGGCTCAGCATTGATGAAAGAACTGGTCGATGCTGCCGACAACTGGCTCGATATCCGTCGCTTGGAACTGACGGTGTTCAGCGACAATGCCCCGGCCATCGCGCTATACCGCAAGTTTGGTTTTGCAACGGAAGGCGAGCACAAGGCGTTTGCCTTCCGCGCCGGTGAGTACGTCGATGCACTCGCGATGGCGCGTTTGCGTGACTGATGCCGGACGGCATCGCCTCACATTGACCTTATATAATGTCGTATTACTCATAACAGGTTGCCTCATGACCAACACCACTCACTTCGGTTACGAAACCGTCGCAGAAGAAGAAAAAGTACATAAAGTCGCCGAAGTCTTTCATTCCGTCGCCGCCAAGTACGACGTCATGAACGACTTCATGTCGGCCGGCCTGCATCGCGTGTGGAAGGCCTTCACTATTGCTCAGGCGGGTATCCGTCCGGGTTTCAAGGTGCTGGATATTGCAGGCGGCACCGGTGACCTGTCCAAGGCGTTTGCCAAGCAAGCGGGGCCGACCGGTGAAGTCTGGCTGACCGATATCAACGAATCAATGCTGCGCGTGGGCCGTGATCGCCTATTGAATAAGGGGATTCCGACCCCCACGTTGCTGTGCGACGCGGAGAAATTGCCGTTTCCGGACAACTATTTCGACCGCGTTTCGGTAGCCTTCGGTCTGCGTAACATGACGCACAAGGATGCGGCACTGGCGGAAATGCGCCGGGTGCTCAAGCCGGGCGGCAAGTTGCTGGTGCTGGAATTCTCCAAAGTCTGGGAGCCGCTGAAGAAGCCTTATGACGTGTATTCCTTCTCGGTGCTGCCATGGTTGGGTAAAAAAGTTGCCAATGACGCTGAAAGTTATCGTTACCTGGCTGAATCGATTCGCATGCATCCCGATCAGGAAACTCTGAAAAAGATGATGGAAGACGTCGGTCTGGAGCGCGTGCAGTACTACAACCTGACGGCCGGTGTGGCGGCATTGCATACCGGCATCAAACTCTAGCCTGAACAAATTTGTAGGAGCTCGTGTGAAAAAGTTATTCGTAATCCTGATGCTGGCCCTGACGACCATGACGGTCGCGATGTCCGGCGCCGAAGCCAAACGCCTCGGCGGCGGTGGCTCTTTCGGCAAGCAATCCTCGAACTATTCGCGCCAGGCGCCGACAAGCCCTGTGCAATCGCCGTCCAATGTTGCACCGGCTAAGCCTGCAGCGCCTGCCGCGGCTCCGCAGACGGTGCCGCCTAAACCGGCAAGCCCATGGAAGGGTATCCTCGGCGGCGCCTTGCTGGGCCTCGGCCTGGGCGCGTTGCTGTCGCATTTCGGCCTGGGCGGCGCAATGGCGGGCATGATCAGTACCATCTTGATGGTGGCTTTGCTGGCATTCGTGGCAATGTTCCTGTTCCGCATGTTCAGCCGCAAGAGCGGCAATACAACCAGCAATGGTAGCGGCTTCAATCCGCAGCCGGCCTACGCCAGTGCCGCTGAACCAACCGTCTATACCCCGGAAATCGGCTCGCGTATCGAGCCAACCGGCGTGCAAGCGCCGGCAGCATTGCAAGCGAATGAGTTTGGCTCGACTGCGGCTGCTGCGGCCAATGCACCGATCATTCCATGGGGTATTCCGGCCGACTTCGACGTTGCCGGTTTTGTCCGTAACGGCAAGACTTACTTCATTCGTCTGCAAGCGGCATGGGACAAGGCCGACATCAACGATATCCGCGAATTCACCACGCCTGAAATGTTCGGCGAACTGCGCTTGCAACTGCAAGAACGCGGCGCGGCAGCGAACAACACCGACGTCGTGCAGATCGACGGCGAGCTGCTCGGCATCGAAACGCTGGAGCACGATTACCTGGCGACCATCAAGTTCACCGGTCTGATCAAGGAAGCGCCCGATGTCTCGGCTGAGCCATTTGCCGAGATCTGGAATCTGTCCAAACCGGTCAACGGCAGCGGGGGCTGGGTGCTCGCAGGAATTCAGCAGGTGTAGCCGGATAGGTTCATGGGCTGCCCGCACACCCTGCTGAAGCCCGGAGTCACTTGGCAGCGCCAAGAACTGTTAAACTTGAAACCGCCCGACTCCTCTCGGGCGGTTTTCTTTTTTGATGCCGCACATTCCCATGCTCTCTAATTTCATGCGCCCCGTCGCTGCCGTCATCAACCATTTGCTTGCTCAGGAACCGTGGGCGCAAGCCCGGCTGGTCGCGCATCGCGACAAGACTGCTTGCATCGACGCCGGTCTGGCGCAACTGATGCTGACCGTGACCGGCGATGGCTTTCTCAAGAACGCGGATGAAAACGCCGTACCGGCCGTAACGATCCATGTGAAATTGTCCGACGTGCCACTGATTCTTGCCAACCGCGAGCGCGCCGTTTCTTACGTGAAGATCGAAGGCGATGCTGATTTCGCCAACGCCATTTCCCAACTGAGCCAGTCGCTGCGTTGGGATGCCGAAGAAGATCTCAGCAAGGTGGTCGGCGACATCGCGGCCACGCGCATCGTGTCCGGCGCCAGGTCGGCATTCTCCGCTGCGCAAACTACGCAAAAACAACTCGCCGAAAATGTCGCCGAATACTTTCTGGAAGAACAGCCGATGCTGATACGTCCTCACGTCATGACCGAATTTTCCGGTGACGTCGTCAAACTGCGCGATGACCTCGAACGCCTGTCCAAGCGGATAGAGAAGCTGGAGCGTCGCTGATGCTGCTGCGTTCCCTGCGTCTGTTCAAGATCGTTCGCGTCGCGATACGTTATGGCCTCGATGAAATTGCGATCTCCGGTTTCGACACGCCGCGCATCACCCGTTTTCTGAATGCGATTTTTTTCTGGCGCGATATTTCAACCCCGCGTGGCGAGCGTTTGCGCCGTGCGCTGGAAGACCTCGGCCCTATCTTCGTCAAGTTCGGGCAAGTACTGTCGACGCGTCGTGATTTGCTGCCGCTGGACATTGCCGACGAGCTGACGCGCTTGCAGGATCGCGTGCCGCCGTTCGACTCCGAACTGGCCATTGCGCAGATTCAGAAGTCGCTGGGCGCACATCCTGATGACTTGTTCGCCACTTTTGATCGCGCGCCGATCGCCTCGGCGTCAATCGCCCAGGTGCACTTCGCCACCCTGAAGGACGGCACCGAAGTTGCCGTCAAGGTGCTGCGTCCGGGTATGCGCAACACCATCGACCACGACATCGGCCTGATGCATGTCGCCGCCGACTGGGTTGAACGCCTGTGGGCTGATGGTCGCCGTCTCAAAGCCAAAGAAGTGGTTGCTGAGTTCGACAAATATCTGCACGACGAATTGGATCTGATGCGCGAAGCAGCCAACGCCAGTCAGCTGCGGCGCAACTTCGCCAACTCCGATTTGCTGATGGTGCCGGAGATGTATTGGGATTACTGCTCTTCGTCCGTGATCGTGATGGAGCGCATGCACGGTATCCCGATCGGGCAGACGGCGCGCTTGCTGGAAGAGGGCGTCGATCTGGGCAAGCTGTCGCGCGACGGTGTAGAGATTTTCTTCACGCAGGTGTTCCGCGACGGATTCTTCCACGCCGACATGCATCCGGGGAACATCCTGGTGTCGACCGCTCCGGCCACGTTCGGCCGCTACATCGCTCTGGATTTCGGCATCGTTGGTACGCTGACCGACTTCGACAAGGATTATCTGTCGCAGAATTTCCTGGCGTTCTTCCAGCGGGATTACAAACGCGTGGCTGAAGCGCATATCGAGTCCGGCTGGGCGCCGAAAGAAACGCGCGTCGACGAACTTGAGGCTGCCGTGCGCGCCTGTTGCGAACCGATCTTCGATCGCCCGCTGAAAGACATCTCGTTCGGCCAGGTGCTGTTGCGCTTGTTCCAAACCTCGCGCCGTTTCAACGTCGAAGTGCAGCCGCAACTGGTGCTGCTGCAAAAGACCTTGCTCAACGTCGAAGGCCTCGGCCGTCAGCTCGATCCGGATCTCGATTTGTGGAAGACCGCCAAGCCCTATCTGGAACGCTGGATGAACGAGCAGATCGGCTGGCGAGGGTTTGTGCAGCAGCTGAAAATCGAGGTGCCGCGTTACAGCAGGTTGTTGCCGCAATTGCCACGGCTGGCGCATCAGGCGCTGACGATGGCAACGGAAAACAATCAGAATTCGCAGAACGCCGAGTTGCTCAAGAAGCTGGTGAGCGAGCAGCGCCGTACCAACATGTTGTTGGGCGTGATCGTCTATTTTGGCGGTGGTTTGATCGGCGGCATCATTGTCGTGCAGTTGCTGATCCATTTCCTGCGGTTTTAATAGGGACAATGGAGGCGGTCACGTTTCTGCATGCATGAACGCGGCCGGATGTTGAATCAATAGAAGAATAAAACAGAGACAGATACGGGACAGGGATGACAGCCGGACAGAATTCATCGCGCTTGCATTGGTTGCCTTTCATTGTGGCCGCGACCTTCTTCATGGAATACCTCGACACCACCATCATCGCGACAGCATTGCCGCAGATGGCGCAGGCGTTCAAGGTGGGGCCGAATGAATTGAGTCTGGGCATGACTGCCTACATGCTGACGCTGGCGGTATTCATCCCGATCAGCGGCTGGGTGGCGGATCGTCTCGGTTCGCGCACGGTGTTCGGCTCGGCGATTGTGATCTTTACGCTGGCGTCGGTGTTGTGCGGCATCTCCGGCAGCGTGTTCGAGTTCACGGCGGCGCGTATCTTGCAGGGCATGGGCGGCGCGCTGATGGTGCCGGTCGGTCGTCTGATCGTGGTGCGCAATACCAGCAAGGACAAGCTGATGCAGGCGATTTCAACCATCACTTGGCCGGCGATTGTGGCGCCGGTGGTGGGGCCGTCTCTCGGTGGATTTATCACCACCTATTTTTCCTGGCACTGGATCTTCCTGATCAATGTGCCGTTCGGTATCGCTGCGCTGATCGCGGTGGCGAAGCTGGTTCCCAATGAGCGCGGCACGCAGCGCCGTCCGCTGGACATGGTTGGCTTCTTCCTGAGCGGTACGGCGCTGACCTCGCTGCTGTATGGCACCGAGCTGGCCAGCCACACCGAAACCAATCTGACCGTCGCGATTCTGTTCATCCTCGCAGGCATCGTGCTAGGCGTGTTTTCGTATCGTCACGGCATGCGCAGCGAACATCCTTTGCTCGATTATTCGACGCTCAAGGTGCCGACTTTCAACGTCACTGTTGTCGCGGGTTCATTCACGCGCATCGGTATCGAAGCGGTGCCGTATTTATTGCCGCTGCTGTTTCAGATCGGGTTTGGCTTGTCGGCCTTTCACTCCGGGTTGTTGCTGCTGGCGAGTGCACTGGGCAACCTGGGCATGAAGATGTTCACCACGCGCGTGCTGCAGCGTTTTGGGTTCCGCCGCGTGGCGCTGAACAATGCGGCCATTGCCGGCGTGTTCGTGCTGGCTTGCGGCTTACTCACTGCGACTACCCCGGTGCCGGTGGTATTGATGACGATCTTCATTTATGGTTTATCGCGCTCGATGCAATTCACCACGCTGGCGACCCTGGCTTATGCAGATGTAAGTGAAGCGCAAAAGAGTGCAGCGTCAACCTTGTGGAGCGTGGCGCAGCAGATGACTATCGGCATGGGGATTGCGTTCGGCGCGCTGGCGTTGCGCATCGCTTCTTACTTTAATGGCGGCGCCGATCTCGCCAGCGGCGAAGCGCATTTTTCGGTGACCGATTTTCACTGGGCGTTTGCCATGGCGGGTGTGTTGACGCTGTGCTCGGCGCTCGGCTATCGGACGCTCGCGAAAGATGCCGGTAATAACCTTGGCGGTGGCGCACGCGCCAATGCCAAGGGTCGCTAAGCCGCTAGACTGATTCGATGGCGGAGAAACGCCGTGCCAGTTCTTCGCGGCGGAAGTGTTCCACCACATAGTCGACGAACACGCGCGTCTTGGCCGGCAACAGCCGCGCCGCGGCGAAGTAGAGCGCGAGCATCCCGCCGTCGACGTGCCAATCCGGCAGCACCCGCACCAGTGCGCCGCTCTTCATATATACCACCGCATGGGGCATTGCTGTCAGCGTGATGCCCAGCCCCATTTGCGCAGCCTCGCATGCCGCGTTCGGGTCACTCATCGTCATCTTCACTTTCAGATTGATCGGGGACTGCGCGCCGTCGCGATTGCGCAAGGTCCAGGCACGGATGCGGCCGGTTTGCGGTGAGCGGATCAGGATGCCGTCGTGCTGTTCCAGATCGTCGGGCGTGTTGATTGCGGGGCGTTGCGTCAGATAGGCTGGCGACGCCAGCAGCACCCGATGTGCCGGCGCCAGTTCGCGCGCGACGATGCCGGGTGGCAGTTCGATGCCACCGCCGATGGCGGCGTCAAAGCCTTCTGTAATCAAATCCACAGGGCGATTGTCAAAATGCCAGTCCGGCGAGATGGCCGGGTAGCGCTCCAGAAATCCGCTCAGCAGCGGCACGATATATTCACGCCCGAATCCCGTCCCCATGCTGACCTTCAACACGCCGGCCGGCTGACCGCCTGCGCTGGCCAGATTGGCGACCGCGCTCTGGATACTGGACAGGCCGCCGCTGACTTCCTGCAGAAACCTTTCCCCGGCTTCGGTCAGGCGCAGGCTGCGCGTGCTGCGCTGAAACAGCCGTACGCCCAGATTGGACTCTAGCCGGGCGACGTTCTTGCCGACGGCGGCAGAGGTCAGGCCGAGTCGCCGTGCGGCTGCGGAGAAGCTGCCGGCTTCGGCGGAGGCGACAAAACACTCAATGCTGGTCAGGGATTCCATAGGCCTATTTTAAACATAATGTTTAAAAAGAAGATAGTGATTGCTGTCTAGTTTAAACATAATCGCTGCCCCATACTTCAGTCCAAGCCAAACGGAATTCGAGTCCAACCCAAGGAAACCGCAGGCCATTTATTCAATTTGTTCATTCTCTCTTACCCAAACAAGGAGCAATATCATGACTGCAAACACCAACACCAATCTGACCCTGTCCAACAAAGTTGCCTTCGTGCAAGGCGGTTCGCGCGGCATCGGCGCCGCCATCGTCAAGCGTCTGGTGCGCGAAGGCGCCACCGTTGCCTTCACTTATGTCAGCTCGCCTGACAAGGCGCAGGCACTGGTCACCGAAATTGAAGCCAAGGGCGGCCGTGCCCTGGCGATCCAGGCTGACAGCTCGGACACCACAGCACTGCAGCAAGCGATTCGCATCGCCGCTGAAACCTTCGGCCGTCTCGACATCCTGGTCAACAACGCCGGCGTGCTGGCCATGGGCCCTGTAGAAGAGTTCAAGCTGGAAGATCTGGACCGCACACTGGCGGTGAACGTGCGCAGCGTGTTCGTGGCAACTCAGGAAGCCGTACGTTTCATGGGCGAAGGCGGCCGCATCATCACCATCGGCAGCACTAACGCAGATCGCATGCCGTTTGCCGGTGGCGCTGTGTACGCCATGAGCAAGTCGGCCATCGTCGGCCTGACCAAGGGTTTATCGCGCGACCTCGGTCCACGTGGCATCACCGTCAATAACGTGCAGCCTGGTCCGGTCGACACCGACATGAACCCAGCCAACGGCGATTTCGCTGAAACACTGAAGGGTTTGATGGCATTGCCACGTTACGGCAAGGACGAAGAAATCGCCAGCTTCGTGGCGTATCTGGCTGGTCCTGAAGCGGGCTATATCACTGGCGCCAGCCTGACGATTGATGGCGGCTTCTCGGCTTAATCCAATCGGAAAGCAGTAGACGTAAAAAAAGCGGAGCCTCGTGCTCCGCTTTTTTATTGCCAGAGAGAGATCGAGTGATCAGGCAAACAAGCGCGCCAGTTCGACACCCGGTTCCGGCGCGCGCATGAAGGCTTCGCCGACCAGGAAGGCGTTGACGTTGGCTTCACGCATGCGCTTGACGTCTTCCGGCGTGGCGATGGCCGATTCGGTGACGACCAGCTTTTCCGAAGGAATGCGCGGCAGCAGGTTCAGCGTGGTGTCCAGCGTGGTTTCGAAGGTGCGCAGGTTGCGGTTGTTGATGCCCAGCAGCGCGGTCTTCAGTTTCAGCGCCGCGTCGAGTTCGACGCCGTCATGCACTTCTACCAGCACGCTCATACCTAGTTCGTGCGCGCACGCTTCGAGTTCAACCATCAGGCCGTGATCGAGCGCGGCGACAATCAGCAGGATGGCGTCGGCACCCCACGAGCGCGCTTCGTAGACCTGATACAGGTCCATCATGAAATCCTTGCGCAGCACCGGCAGAGCACAGGCGGCCCGCGCCTGCTTGAGGTATTCCGGCGCGCCCTGGAAGAATTGCACGTCGGTCAGCACCGACAGGCATGCCGCACCGTGGGTGGCGTAGCTGACAGCGATCTCGGCCGGCTTGAAATCAGGGCGGATCACACCCTTGGAAGGCGAGGCTTTTTTGACTTCGGCGATGATGCCGGCATGACCCGCGGCGATCTTGCCACGCATGCTGGCTTCGAAGCCACGCAATTGCGCGCGCGCCTCGGTATCGGATTCAACGTCGCGACGCAGGCTGGCGAGGTCGCGGTGTTTCTTCGCCGCTTTCACTTCGTCAGCTTTGACGTCGAGGATCTTGTTGAGGATGTCAGACATAAATATTCCTTGGTTGCTGCTTATTTAAATTTCTTGCTTGCGTTGCTTATTTACGTTGCTTACTTACGTTGATCAATGGCAAGTCGAACCGCCAGTGCGCCGAGCGTTAGTCCCATGATGTAGCGTTGCGCCCGCATCCAGCCCGGATTGTTCGAAAAGAAACCGGCGATGGCGCTGGCGGTCAGAATCAGCAAGCCGTTGACGACGAAGCTGACGGTGATCTGCGTCACACCCAGTGTCAGGCTTTGCAGCATGACATGACCATGTTCAGGGTGAATGAACTGTGGCAGGAAGGACATGTAGAACATCGCCGCCTTGGGATTGAGCAGATTTGTCAAAAAACCCATGCGGAACAAGGTCGCGTTGCTGTCGTGCGGCAGGTTTTGTGTCTGAAACGGCGGCGCACCGCCCGGCTTGAGCGCATTCCACGCCATCCATAAAAGATAGGCTGCGCCGAGATACTTGATCAGGTCGTAAGCCAGCGGCACCGCCAGGAACAATGCCGTCAATCCGAAGGTGGCCGCCAGCATATGCACGATGAAACCGGCCGCCACGCCCAGTAGCGAAATCATGCCCGCTGCACGACCCTGGCAGATCGAGCGCGACACGCAATACATCATATTAGGGCCGGGCGTGAGCACCAGCACCAATGCGGCCAACGCAAAAATCATCAGGTCGTTCAAGGGGATCATGGTGTGCGCCTTTTGTCGGTGAAGGATTAGTTTTTGCCGCCCAGTTGCCGTGTCACATTCACAAATTGCTCGACCTTGGCCAGCGCCGCACCGGAAGCAATGGTCGCGCGTGCCTTGTTCAGGCCTTCTTCAATCGATGCCGCGACGCCGGCTGCATACAATGCCGTGCCGGCGTTGATGGCGACGATATCGTGTACCGGACCGGGTACGCCCTTGAGCGCTTCGAAGATTTTTTCCTTTGACTCGGCGGCGTTCGCGACCTGCAGGTTACGGCTGGCGAACATGCTCATGCCAAAGTCTTCCGGATGGATCTCATATTCGCGGATTTCGCCGTTGACCAGCTCACCGATCATGGTCGCGCCGCCCAGTGTGACTTCGTCCAGATTGTCGCGGCCCCAGACTACGATTGCATGTTGCGCGCCCAGGCGTTGCAGCACACGTACCTGGATGCCGACCAGATCCGGATGGAACACGCCCATCAGGATATTCGGCGCACCGGCAGGGTTGGTCAGCGGTCCGAGGATGTTGAAGATGGTGCGTACACCCAGTTCCTTGCGCACCGGCGCAGCGTGTTTCATCGCGGCGTGGTGGTTGGGCGCGAACATGAAGCCGATACCGGTCTGGGCGATCGATTGTGCGACTTGTTCCGGTTGCAGGTTGATGTCGGCGCCCAGCGCTTCGAGCACATCGGCGCTGCCCGACGACGACGACACGCTACGGCCGCCATGTTTGGCGACGCGCGCGCCGGCAGCGGCAGCGACGAACATGGTCGCAGTAGAAATGTTGAAGGTATGTGCGCCATCTCCCCCGGTACCGACGATGTCGAGCAAGTTGCTGGTGTCGGCCATCGGTACCTTGGTGGCGAACTCGCGCATGACTTGGGCTGCGGCAGCGATTTCGCCGATGCTTTCTTTCTTGACGCGCAGGCCCATGGTGAGCGCGGCGATCATGACCGGCGACATGTCGCCGCTCATGATTTGACGGAACAGCGTCAGCATTTCGTCGTGGAAAATTTCGCGATGCTCGATGCAGCGAAGTAAGGCTTCTTGTGGCGTGATGGACATAATCTTTTCTCGAATGGTGTGATGCGATCGGCCGCGCTTAAGAGCGTGCTGTGCCGGTCAGGAAATTTTTCAGCAAGGCGTGGCCGTGTTCGGACAGGATCGATTCAGGGTGAAATTGCACACCCTGCAAATCGAATTCCTTGTGGCGCACGCCCATGATTTCACCATCGTCGGTCCATGCGGTGACTTCGAGGCAATCGGGCAGCGAGGCGCGTTCGATGGCCAGCGAGTGATAACGGATCACGGTGTAAGGGCTCGGGATATCCTTGAAGACGCCGACGCCGGTATGGGCGATCTTCGATGTCTTGCCGTGCATGACTTGCTTGGCACGTACGACCTTGCCGCCGAAGGCTTCGCCGATGGCCTGATGGCCGAGACAGACGCCGAGAATCGGCAGCTTGCCTGAGAAATGTTTGAGCAAGTCGATGCAGATGCCGGCTTCTTTCGGGCTGCATGGACCTGGCGACAGGCAGATGCGTTCGGGATTCAGTTTTTCGATTTCATCGAGTGTGATCTCATCGTTGCGGATGGTCAGCACTTCTTCACCGAGCTCGCCAAAATACTGGACGATGTTGTAGGTGAAGGAATCGTAGTTGTCGATCATCAGCAGCATTTAGATTTCTCCATCCAGTCCGTCTTGCACTTGTTCGGCAGCGCGCAGCACCGCCCGCGCCTTGTTTTCGGTTTCTTCCCATTCCATTTCTGGTACCGAGTCGGCAACGATGCCGGCGGCGGCCTGCACGTACAGCGTGCCGTCCTTGATGACGCCGGTGCGAATCGCGATCGCGACATCCATCTCTCCGCCGAACGACAAGTAGCCGCAGGCACCGCCGTAGATGCCGCGCTTGGTTGGTTCGAGTTCGTCGATGATTTCCATCGCGCGCACTTTCGGCGCACCCGACAGCGTGCCGGCGGGGAAGGTGGCTTTCAGCACGTCCAGATTCGACAAGCCGGGTTTGAGCAAGCCTTCGACATTGGAGACGATGTGCTGCACGTGGGAATATTTTTCGATGACCATCTGGTCGGTGACCTTGACGCTGCCGGTAGTGGCGATGCGGCCGATGTCGTTGCGCGCCAGATCGATCAGCATGACGTGTTCGGCGATTTCTTTCGGATCGGCCAGCAGTTCAGTGGCCAGTTGTGCATCGCGTTCCGGCGTCGAGCCGCGTGGGCGGGTGCCGGCCAGCGGACGGATGGTGATCTTCTTTTGCGCCTGGCCGTCGGAGGTTTGGCCGATAGTTTCGTTGCGCACCAGGATTTCCGGCGAGGCGCCGACGATCTGCATATCGCCGAAGTTGTAGTAGTACATATACGGCGACGGGTTCAGCGAACGTAGCGCGCGGTACAGCATCAGCGGCGAATCGACGTAGGACTTCTTCAGGCGCTGGCCGATCTGCACTTGCATCAGGTCGCCGGCCATGACGTATTCCTTGGCTTTGGCAACGGCCTTCAGGTATTCGTCCTTGGGGAATTCGCGAATCGTTTCGGTACGCACCGAGCCGCTCGTGACCGGCGCATCGGCACCGCGGCGCAGCATGGCGCGCAGGTCCTTGAGGCGTTGGCGGCCTTTGCTAAAGGCTTCCGGTTGTGACGGATCGGTGTAGACGATGAGGTAGAGCTTGCCGGAGAGATTGTCAATGACGGCCAGTTCTTCGGTAACGAGTAACTGGATGTCGGGCAGGCCGAGGTCGTCTTTCGGCGCGCTGTCGGCCAGGCGCTTTTCGATATAGCGCACGGCGTCGTAGCCAAAGTAGCCGGCCAGGCCACCGCAGAAGCGCGGCATGCCGGGGCGGATCGCGACTTTGTAGCGCGACTGGAATTCGGCGATGAATTCGAGCGCGTTGCCTTCGAGCGATTCGACGACCTTGTCGTTTTTCAGGACTTCAATCTTGTTGCCGAAGCTGCGCAGCTTGGTCGTGGCCGGCAGACCGATGAAGGAATAGCGGCCGAAGCGTTCGCCGCCGACGACTGATTCCAGCAGGAAAGTATTCTTGCCGGCGTTCTGGGTTTGCGCCAGTTTGAGGTACAGGGTCAGCGGGGTTTCCAGATCGGCGAAAGCTTCGGCGATCAAGGGAATGCGGTTATAGCCTTGCGAGGCCAGCGATTTGAATTCGAGTTCGGTCATCGTTTCTCTCCAGGACCGCTATTGTAAGACGGCTTGCGGATTGCAGGACGACTGGAAGCGTCCTGGCAAGCGCATGCCGACAATAGCGGTATTTAAACAGGGGTGTTGTTGCAAAAAACTCGCTGGTTCGCGGGAAGGGGAGCGGCCAGCAGCTGACGAGGGTTAGTTAGCCCAGGATTGCCAGCGTCGCCACAGCCAGGCCTCAGGGGCGGCTGATTGGTTGGCGTTGAGTTTTTTGTTGAGAAACATTTGTCAGTGGTCTTTAGATAATGACTACGCTAATGCTTAAGAAATTTGGTGCGCTGCATCCAGCAGCGTTGGAACTATACCATCGGAATCGACATTGTGTATAGGTTCGCCGTGGTTATAGCCATACGGCACGTTGAGCACGCGGCAACCCGCAGCCCGTGCGGCTTGCGCGTCGTTGGACGAATCGCCGATGGCGACCACTTGCGCCGGTTGCAGAGAAAAATCTGCGCAAACCTGCAGCAAAGGCAAGGGATCCGGTTTCTTTTTCGGCAAGGAATCACCGCCGTAGATCACATCAAAATACGGATACAGGCCCTTTTTATCCATCAGCGGCAAGGCGAAGGCGATCGGCTTGTTGGTTACGCAGGCCAGACGCAGGCCCTTGGCCTTGAGCGCCTGCAGGCCTTCGATCACGTTCGGATAGAGCGTGGCGTAATCGCCGTTGATGGCGAGGTAATGTTCCTGATAGGAGGCGAGGGCTTCTTCGAAGCGCTGTTCTACGCCGTCTTCATCGTAATCGACGGCCAGCACGCGGCGCATCAGGTTTTCCGATCCCTTGCCGACAAAATTGACGATGGTTTGCATCGCCAGCGGCCCCAGGCCCAGGTCGGCGCGCATGCGGTTCACTGCGACGTGAAAATCCGGCGCAGTGTCGAGCATGGTGCCGTCGAGGTCGATGATGGCGGCTTTGATGTTGTCGAGCATGGAATCTTCTTTGGGTGGATTGCGTCGGATTACTTGGCCAGTTCGCTGCGCATGGCCTCAATGACTGCCTTGTAGTCCGGCTTGCCGAAGATGGCGGAACCGGCCACGAAGGTGTCGGCGCCAGCCTTGGCGGCAGCGGCGATGTTCTCGATTTTGATGCCGCCGTCGACTTCCAGCATGATGTCGCGGCCGGACTCGTCGATGCGGCGGCGGACAGCGGCGATCTTCTTCAGCGCTTCAGGAATAAAGGACTGGCCGCCGAAGCCTGGATTGACCGACATGATCAAAATGATATCGATCTTGTCCATCACGTGATCGAGGAAATGCAGCGGCGTGCCGGGATTGAACACCAGACCGGCTTTGCAGCCATTGTCGCGGATCAGTTGCAGTGAACGGTCGATGTGTTCCGAGCCTTCCGGGTGGAAGGTGATGATATTGGCGCCGGCTTTGGCGAAGTCGGGAATGATGCGATCCACCGGCTTGACCATCAGATGCACGTCAATCGGCACCTGCACGTGCGGGCGGATGGCTTCGCAAACCAGCGGGCCGATGGTCAGGTTGGGAACATAATGGTTGTCCATCACGTCGAAGTGAATAATGTCGGCGCCGGCAGCGACGACATTGCGGACTTCTTCGCCCAGACGGGCGAAATCGGCGGACAGGATACTGGGGGCGATACGGTAGTTAGGCATGGCGATATGGCTTATGGAAGGCTGTAGAGCGATTGAAGATGCGCTATTTTACCCGTTCGCCGTGCCTCGGTTTTGTTGCAAACCTTGCACTTGCGGTTGTTTTCGTGTGGAATGGGCTTGGCTTTTTACAAAATTGAGGAAATCCGCATGGCGACGTATGAGTTTACGGTGACGGTCAAGACGCAGTACCTGGAAGAGCAATCCGACCCGGCACGTTCACATTATGTGTTTGCCTACGCGATCACTATCGTCAATACCGGGCAAGTGCCTGCCCAGCTGATTTCGCGTCACTGGATCATCACCGACGCGAACAATCACACGGAAGAAGTGCGTGGATTGGGCGTAGTGGGGCATCAGCCGTTCCTGCAACCGGGAGAGCAGTTCGAGTACACGAGCGGGACGTCGCTGAAGACGCCGCAGGGCTCGATGCACGGAGAGTATTTCTGCGTCGCCGAGGATGGCGAGCAATTCGACGTGAAGATTCCGGAATTTATCCTGTCGCTGCCACGCACGCTGCACTAAGCGTTGAGCTTAGTGGTGCCACATTAAGCGTTCAAGCCTGGGTGTCGTCTTTTTTGTCGCTTGGATTTTTTGTCTGAACGGGTTGATCCGGCTTGCGTCCGGAAAACATGGTCCACCAGACGATGAATACGAAGATAAAGAAGGCGCCGCCGGCTTCGAGTATTAACCACCACATTTTCACGTTTCCTCAATGTCACTTATTCAAAAGAGCACTCGTACCAGTTTACCTGCATTAGCCGTCATCGTCGCTGTATGTCTTGCCGCCTGCACGACAACGCGCCCGCTCCCGCCGGTGACACCGCCGACTACCGCTACCAAACCGACAACGCCGACCAGGCCTGAAACTCAGGCGCAGACGCTGCAGCGAAGCACGTTTGCCGCCATGCCCGGCTGGGATCGCGATGAAGTGCGTGAGGCCTGGCCGGCTTTTCTGACTTCTTGCCAGACGCTGATTCGTCGCCCCGAGTGGAAAAACGCCTGTACGACTGCACGCCAGGTGAATGGCAATGACGAAGGCGCCGTTCGCGCGTTTTTTGAGTCCGGCTTTACGCCCTACAAGGTATTCAACCCGGACGGCAGCGATACCGGCCTGGTCACCGGCTATTACGAGCCTTTGCTGCGCGGATCGCGCAAACGCGGCGGACCGTATCAGACGCCTCTCTATAAGGCCCCGGATGATTTGTTGACGATCGATTTGGCAAGCCTTTATCCGGAATTGAAAAACATGCGCCTGCGCGGCCGTGTGGTCGGCAACAAGGTTGTTCCATACTTCTCGCGTGCCGAGTTGCTGCAATCGGGAGCCTTGAACGGTAAGGAACTGGTCTGGGTGGATGATCCGGTGGAAGCCTTCTTCCTGCAGGTGCAAGGTTCCGGTCGCGTGATTCTGGATGGCTCGCAAGAGACGGTTCGTCTCGCCTATGCCGACCAGAACGGCTATCCCTACAAGTCCATTGGGCGTTATCTGGTCGATAAAGGTGAAATGACGTTGTCCCAGGCTTCTGCGCAAGGTATCAAGGCTTGGGTGATCGCCAATCCGTCGCGCCAGAATGAGCTGCTGAACGCCAATCCTAGCTACATCTTCTTCAAGGAAGAGAAAGTTGGAGATCCGTCGAAGGGGCCGAACGGTGCGATGGGTTTGCCGCTGACCGGTCAGCGCTCGATTGCTGTTGATCGTCAGCATATTCCGCTGGGCGCGCCGGTGTTTTTGGCGACGACGCAGCCAAATAGTGATGCGCCTTTACAGCGCCTGGTGCTGGCGCAGGATACGGGCGGGGCGATTCGCGGCGCAGTGCGGGCGGATTACTTCTGGGGGTTTGGCAATGAGGCAGGTGAAAAGGCTGGCGCGATGAAGCAGCGCGGCATGATGTGGGTGTTGTTGCCGAATCCCTGATCTATCTTATAAAAGATGTCTGATGTCTTTTAGACTCTCTTAATACAATGCTCTGAGTGGACAAAGAAAACCCGGCTTGCCTACATAAGGCAAGCCGGGTTTTTTATTGCGAGAAGGCTTTGTATGGATTAGCGCAGAACCAGCACCGGGATGGAAGAATGTGCCAGCACCTTTTGCGTCTTGCTGCCGAGAAATAATCTGCTCAGGCCGCTGCGTCCATGTGATGCCATGAAAATCACGTCGCAATTGAATTTCTTGGCGGCGTTGACGATTTCCTCGTCCGGTGCGAATGACAGAACCGTGGTCGTTTCGCAGTCCACGCCGGCTGCCTTGGCAGCGTCGGAGATTTTCTTCACGTTTTGTTCGGCGAGAGTGCGGACATTCTCTTCATAGATGCCGGGATCGATTGCCATCGAGCTTTCGGCCAATGGCGAGAATGGATAGGGTTCTGCAACTGAAATGCCGATGATCTTGGATTTGCAGTGCTGCGCGTAGTCGATGGCGTTGGCAATGGCCTTGTCCGAGCGCTCCGATCCATCCGTTGGTACAAGAATGGTCTTGAACATGTGATCCTCCTTTGCTGTGGTGAAGGGGGTATTCTCAGTATAGGCTCAGACATCAGCTGTGCGAACTAATTCCTGACGTCCCTTTGATCTCGCGCAAGTTTCATTGACGGTACAATCATCGGGGCAAGAATATTTCACTTCCGTGCTACCCCTATATAGAGGAGACAAGATGAGTTACGAGAACATTTTGACCGAGACACAAGGCAAAGTCGGCGTGATCCGCCTTAACCGCCCGAAAGCGCTCAATGCCCTGAATGATCAGCTGATGACAGAGTTGGGCGAGGCTTTGCTGGCATTCGATGCCGACGACGCGCTGGGCTGTATCGTGATTACCGGCAGCGAGAAGGCATTCGCCGCTGGCGCTGATATCACCGTCATGGCCGGCTACAACTATATGGACGTGTTCAAGGGCGAGTTCATCACGCGCAACTGGGAAACCATTCGCCGCGTACGCAAGCCAGTGATTGCCGCAGTGGCGGGTTATGCCCTGGGCGGCGGTTGCGAACTGGCCATGATGTGCGATTTCATCATTGCTGCAGATACAGCCAAATTCGGCCAGCCCGAAGTGAAGCTAGGCATCGTGCCTGGCGCCGGCGGTACGCAACGCCTGCCGCGCGCAGTTTCGAAAGCCAAAGCGATGGACCTGTGCCTCACCGGTCGTATGATGGATGCGCAGGAAGCCGAGCGCGCAGGATTGGTGTCGCGCGTTGTCGCCGCAGACAAGCTCATGGATGAGGCGCTGGCTGCCGCCATTACGATTGCCGACATGTCGCAGCCGGTGGTCGCCATGATCAAGGACTCGGTGAATCGTGCCTACGAGTCGACGCTGTCCGAGGGCATCAAATATGAGCGGGCGATGTTCTACAGCTGCTTCGCCACGGAAGATCAGACCGAAGGTATGAAAGCATTCATGGAGAAGCGTCCACCGAACTTCAAGAACCAATAATCTGCGGTTCTAGTTTAGATAGGAAACGAAGCCCATCCCGTCAGGGATGGGCTTCGTGCTTTTGGGTTTGACTTTTGATTGAGCTGTAATCCAGAGCTGGCAAGGGTTTGCGTCTGATGGATAAAGAAAGTTCAAATAATTTCGCAAAAGGGGTTGCGGTATTGGCGGGAGCTTTGCTATAGTTCGCCTCCCCGCTGATTCAGCGATGCAGCAAGCCGCAAGGCAGCGCAGATTTGAAGAGGTTGGGGAAAGTAAAACAGGTTTTTGGAAGTGAGAAGTTGCAGTAAGAATTTTTAGTGAGGCGTTAAAAAAGATGTTGACGCAAATTAAAAAACACTACATAATCTCGTTTCTCTGCTGCTGACAAACAAAACGATTTGTTGGCGACGCAAGCGGTAGTTGATACTGCGGCGAAGCAGTAAAGGTTCTTTAAAAATTAACAGTCGATAAGCGTGGGCGTTTAATGAAGTGCGACAGACTTTCGGGTCTGGAAACTTTAAATATTTAAACGCTCACAAAGAAATATAGGTAAGAAATTATCTGTCAGTATTTTGAGTGAGTGACCGATTCGCAAGAATCAGCCAGAAATGGCAAAACAGAGATTGAACTGAAGAGTTTGATCCTGGCTCAGATTGAACGCTGGCGGCATGCCTTACACATGCAAGTCGAACGGCAGCACGGGAGCTTGCTCCTGGTGGCGAGTGGCGAACGGGTGAGTAATATATCGGAACGTGCCCTAGAGTGGGGGATAACTAGTCGAAAGATTAGCTAATACCGCATACGATCTAAGGATGAAAGTGGGGGATCGCAAGACCTCATGCTCGTGGAGCGGCCGATATCTGATTAGCTAGTTGGTGAGGTAAAGGCTCACCAAGGCGACGATCAGTAGCTGGTCTGAGAGGACGACCAGCCACACTGGAACTGAGACACGGTCCAGACTCCTACGGGAGGCAGCAGTGGGGAATTTTGGACAATGGGCGCAAGCCTGATCCAGCAATGCCGCGTGAGTGAAGAAGGCCTTCGGGTTGTAAAGCTCTTTTGTCAGGGAAGAAACGGGTGAGGCTAATATCCTTGCCTAATGACGGTACCTGAAGAATAAGCACCGGCTAACTACGTGCCAGCAGCCGCGGTAATACGTAGGGTGCAAGCGTTAATCGGAATTACTGGGCGTAAAGCGTGCGCAGGCGGTTGTGCAAGACAGATGTGAAATCCCCGGGCTCAACCTGGGAATTGCATTTGTGACTGCACGGCTAGAGTGTGTCAGAGGGGGGTAGAATTCCACGTGTAGCAGTGAAATGCGTAGATATGTGGAGGAATACCGATGGCGAAGGCAGCCCCCTGGGATAACACTGACGCTCATGCACGAAAGCGTGGGGAGCAAACAGGATTAGATACCCTGGTAGTCCACGCCCTAAACGATGTCTACTAGTTGTCGGGTCTTAATTGACTTGGTAACGCAGCTAACGCGTGAAGTAGACCGCCTGGGGAGTACGGTCGCAAGATTAAAACTCAAAGGAATTGACGGGGACCCGCACAAGCGGTGGATGATGTGGATTAATTCGATGCAACGCGAAAAACCTTACCTACCCTTGACATGTACGGAAGTCCGAAGAGATTTGGATGTGCTCGAAAGAGAACCGTAACACAGGTGCTGCATGGCTGTCGTCAGCTCGTGTCGTGAGATGTTGGGTTAAGTCCCGCAACGAGCGCAACCCTTGTCATTAGTTGCTACGAAAGGGCACTCTAATGAGACTGCCGGTGACAAACCGGAGGAAGGTGGGGATGACGTCAAGTCCTCATGGCCCTTATGGGTAGGGCTTCACACGTCATACAATGGTACATACAGAGGGCCGCCAACCCGCGAGGGGGAGCTAATCCCAGAAAGTGTATCGTAGTCCGGATTGTAGTCTGCAACTCGACTACATGAAGTTGGAATCGCTAGTAATCGCGGATCAGCATGTCGCGGTGAATACGTTCCCGGGTCTTGTACACACCGCCCGTCACACCATGGGAGCGGGTTCTGCCAGAAGTAGTTAGCCTAACCGCAAGGAGGGCGATTACCACGGCAGGGTTCGTGACTGGGGTGAAGTCGTAACAAGGTAGCCGTATCGGAAGGTGCGGCTGGATCACCTCCTTTCTAGAGTGCGCATGAAGTTAAGCGTCCACACTTATCGTCTGTTAGTAAAGAAGAACAGTTATTCGGTTGCGGCGCAGGCAATGCCTGCATGCTGGCTCTGATTACTGATCCAAGCGGGTCTGTAGCTCAGCTGGTTAGAGCACCGTGTTGATAACGCGGGGGTCGTTGGTTCGAGCCCAACCAGACCCACCAAAAGTTTCGGGGGTTTAGCTCAGCTGGGAGAGCACCTGCTTTGCAAGCAGGGGGTCGTCGGTTCGATCCCGTCAACCTCCACCAGAAACGTCAAACCTAAGTCGCATGCAAAACGCGTGTGGATTTAGGTTTGGTCTTTTAGTGATCAATAGCTGTTTTTGTTCTTTAACAATCTGGAAGAAGTAAAGTATTCGTCAACGACGCGCGCCAGGATTTCGATCCTTGTGTGAGAAGTTGATGGGTGTGATTGTATCAATCAAAGTATTACGAAGTGATCTTAGCAATTAGAAGACTTACTTTGGCAATACGGCAAACGCTAAACTCAAAAAGCTCTATAACGATCTCTCGGAAGAGAGGCTAACGTTATAGGGACAAGTGAATAAGTGCACATGGTGGATGCCTTGGCGATTACAGGCGATGAAGGACGTAGTAGCTTGCGATAAGCTGCGGGGAGCTAGCAAACAAGCTTTGATCCGCAGATTTCCGAATGGGGAAACCCACCCGCAAGGGTATCACTGACTGAATACATAGGTCTGTGAAGCGAACGCGGCGAACTGAAACATCTAAGTAGCTGCAGGAAAAGAAATCAACCGAGATTCCCAAAGTAGTGGCGAGCGAAATGGGACCAGCCTGCAAGATTTAGCATTTTTGATAGTGGAACGGAATGGAAAGTCCGGCCATAGAGGGTGATAGCCCCTTACACGAAATCATTAGTGTGGAACTAAGCTTGCGACAAGTAGGGCGGGACACGTGAAATCCTGTCTGAACATGGGGGGACCATCCTCCAAGGCTAAATACTCGTAATCGACCGATAGTGAACCAGTACCGTGAGGGAAAGGCGAAAAGAACCCCGGAAGGGGAGTGAAATAGATCCTGAAACCGTGTGCATACAAACAGTAGGAGCCTCGTAAGGGGTGACTGCGTACCTTTTGTATAATGGGTCAGCGACTTACATTCAGTGGCAAGGTTAACCGAATAGGGAAGCCGTAGAGAAATCGAGTCCGAATAGGGCGTTCAGTCGCTGGGTGTAGACCCGAAACCAAGTGATCTACTCATGGCCAGGTTGAAGGTGCGGTAACACGCACTGGAGGACCGAACCCACTAATGTTGAAAAATTAGGGGATGAGCTGTGGGTAGGGGTGAAAGGCTAAACAAACTTGGAAATAGCTGGTTCTCTCCGAAAACTATTTAGGTAGTGCCTCAAGTATCACCATCGGGGGTAGAGCACTGTTATGGCTAGGGGGTCATCGCGACTTACCAACCCATTGCAAACTCCGAATACCGATGAGTGCGAGCTTGGGAGACAGACGTCGGGTGCTAACGTCCGGCGTCAAGAGGGAAACAACCCAGACCGCCAGCTAAGGTCCCAAAGATTGGCTAAGTGGAAAACGAAGTGGGAAGGCTAAAACAGTCAGGAGGTTGGCTTAGAAGCAGCCATCCTTTAAAGAAAGCGTAATAGCTCACTGATCGAGTCGTCCTGCGCGGAAGATGTAACGGGGCTAAGCCAGTCACCGAAGCTGCGGATATCAATTTATTGATATGGTAGGAGAGCGTTCTGTAAGCCTGCGAAGGTGTCTTGTAAAGGATGCTGGAGGTATCAGAAGTGCGAATGCTGACATGAGTAGCGATAATGGGGGTGAAAAGCCTCCACGCCGTAAGCCCAAGGTTTCCTGTTCAACGTTCATCGGAGCAGGGTGAGTCGGCCCCTAAGGCGAGGCAGAGATGCGTAGCTGATGGGAAGCAGGTTAATATTCCTGCACCGTCGTTAGATGCGATGGGGGGACGGATCGCGGAAGGTTGTCCGGGTGTTGGATGTCCCGGTTTCTGTATCAGAGAAGGCTGTTAGGCAAATCCGGCAGCGTAATTCAAGGGTATGGGACGAGCGAACTTGTTCGCGAAGCAATCGGAAGTGGTTCCAAGAAAAGCCTCTAAGCTTCAGTCTAACGAGACCGTACCGCAAACCGACACAGGTGGGCGAGATGAGTATTCTAAGGCGCTTGAGAGAACTCGGGAGAAGGAACTCGGCAAATTTGTACCGTAACTTCGGGATAAGGTACGCCCTAGTAGTTTGACAGGCCTGCGCTTGAAGGACGAAAGGGTTGCAATAAAAAGGTGGCTGCGACTGTTTAATAAAAACACAGCACTCTGCAAACACGAAAGTGGACGTATAGGGTGTGACGCCTGCCCGGTGCTGGAAGATTAAATGATGGGGTGCAAGCTCTTGATTGAAGTCCCAGTAAACGGCGGCCGTAACTATAACGGTCCTAAGGTAGCGAAATTCCTTGTCGGGTAAGTTCCGACCTGCACGAATGGCGTAACGATGGCCACACTGTCTCCTCCCGAGACTCAGCGAAGTTGAAATGTTTGTGATGATGCAATCTACCCGCGGCTAGACGGAAAGACCCCATGAACCTTTACTGTAGCTTTGCATTGGACTTTGAACCAATCTGTGTAGGATAGGTGGGAGGCTTTGAAGCAGGAACGCCAGTTTCTGTGGAGCCATCCTTGAAATACCACCCTGGTTTGTTTGAGGTTCTAACCTTGGTCCGTTATCCGGATCGGGGACAGTGCATGGTAGGCAGTTTGACTGGGGCGGTCTCCTCCCAAAGTGTAACGGAGGAGTTCGAAGGTACGCTAGGTACGGTCGGACATCGTGCTAATAGTGCAATGGCATAAGCGTGCTTAACTGCGAGACTGACAAGTCGAGCAGGTACGAAAGTAGGACATAGTGATCCGGTGGTTCTGTATGGAAGGGCCATCGCTCAACGGATAAAAGGTACTCTGGGGATAACAGGCTGATTCCTCCCAAGAGTTCATATCGACGGGGGAGTTTGGCACCTCGATGTCGGCTCATCACATCCTGGGGCTGTAGCCGGTCCCAAGGGTATGGCTGTTCGCCATTTAAAGTGGTACGTGAGCTGGGTTTAAAACGTCGTGAGACAGTTTGGTCCCTATCTGCCGTGGGCGTTGGAAGTTTGAAGGGGGCTGCTCCTAGTACGAGAGGACCGGAGTGGACGAACCTCTGGTGTATCGGTTGTCACGCCAGTGGCATTGCCGAGTAGCTAAGTTCGGAAGAGATAACCGCTGAAAGCATCTAAGCGGGAAACTCGCCTTGAGATGAGACTTCCCGGGAGTTTAACTCCCCTAAAGGGTCGTTCGAGACCAGGACGTTGATAGGTCAGGTGTGGAAGCGCAGTAATGCGTTAAGCTAACTGATACTAATTGCCCGTGTGGCTTGTCCCTATAACATTAGCTGTTATAGCTTTAGAGTTTAAAATGTGTTTGCCAATGTGCATCACACCAAAATATATTTACTTCTTCCCAGATTGCGTTGTTTGGCCATCCTAGTTCCAATTGGACCCAAGCAACACTACAAGTTATGCCTGATGACTATAGCAAGTTGGTACCACCCCTTCCCATCCCGAACAGGACCGTGAAACGACTTCGCGCCGATGATAGTGCTGCAACCAGTGTGAAAGTAGGTCATCGTCAGGCTATTAATTAAGCTTAAGCCCCATACCATCAGGTGTGGGGCTTTTTGCTGTCCAATCCACAATTACAGCAAGCAGGCAGACAACGCCACCCTAACTTCACAACACCGTACGCCATTACTCTTCGTACTCAGCAATTCTCCTCATCCCAGGAATACAGCGGACTTCATTGCTATTTCCCCTGCACATCGTCCGCAACTCAACGCGCAATCTTCAGCGCTTATCCTCCAGCCCTCGTAATATCCCTGAATTCCACAACACGGCTTCCTCGACGGAAATGCTGGTTCATCGATACGTCATCGTTCTGATGGCAGACTGATCTGCCTGCTATTTATCTGCTGCGTTTCAGGCCTCCTTATTCTGTATCAGCCTCATTATCGACAAGCCGCAGCTTCAATCCGCTACTATCCGTCCCTCATCTGGCAACCTCTCTCAAGCAAATTTAACGGACTGCTCTAAGCCGAACGCTTCAACAACTACCGGAATGCTTAAACGCAATGCCAGTAAAACGGTAGTACAGCAGTGATTAGTAGTGTCCGAAGCCATACGCGTTACATAAATGCTCGATAGATCATCAACCTCCGGATCCTAGTCAGCATGGTCGCATCGGCACTCCTGCTTGTGCCGCCTTCGATCCATGCGCTAGCCTCATCAAACAACGCGTTACTGCTACATCCTCAAGACGAAAAAAAACCGGTCATTGACCGGTTTTTTTCGTGCTGTCAGAATCGACTGCCGATCAAACAATCAGAAGCGGTAAGCAGCTTTGAGAACTGCGAAGTTTACGCCGCCGTTTGGCTGCTTGATACCGCCGTTCGAAAAGTGTTGCAGCTTCAGGCCGACGTCCAAGCCGTTTGCAAACACGTAACCAGTGCCGAGGTGGTCGCCGAATTGGAATGCGGTCGACAGCTTCTTGGTGTCATTGTTATACAGCGAGGAAAACAGGTGAACGCCGATGCCGGCTTCGCCGTAGAAACCCTTCTTGTCATCGCGTTGGAAGCGGAAGACCGGTGTAAAACCAATGTCAGTGAAGTTCTTGCTGCTGTCGGTGTTGTTGTAACGCTTTTCATGCCACTCGGCGACTGTCAGATCCCAGTAACCGCCGATATGCGTGCCGTTGGATTGCCACCAGGCTGTGTTCTTCCAGTCCCATTGCGCACCCAGACGCAGCATCTGGACTTTGGAACCGGCACCGGCTTCGACGGAGACGGAATCAACAGCGTAGCTGGAAGTTTGCAGACCGATCAGAGCGACGGCGGCGACGGTGAGTTTGAGGGCAAATTTTTTCATCGACATGGAGTTTTCGCTAGAGTAAATATTGTTGAATATCGAAATAGAGTGTGTTGTACTGAGTCGGATACGATCCACAAACACTTGGATGTATTTTCTCATAACAACTAGTAAAGACAGCAAGTCTTGAACAAGCGTGACCGTGATTGTCGCTGAAATTGGACAGCTTTGCTGCCAGCCGCTCAAAATGGAACTATTTCATTGGCAAATAGGCAATGCATTCTGGCCGATGTCGAGTCATCACAGGCAGGAGCAACAACATCGGACGCCTGCGCATCCACAAAATCAGTAATGGCCAAACTGACCGATACTCAAGCCTGATAGGCAAATTCCGGCAAGCCGGGGACGTCCACGCGTATAGACAATACACAACCGGATAGCGGGTATTGCGCAAGCTCTGCCTCGCTACGGCCATTCCTGCCCGTCGTGATGTAGAGCGTACGGAGATCTTCACCTCCGAACGCAACCATCGTCGGGCAGCGCGCAGGTAGTTTGATTTCCTGCAGAATGTCGCCGTTCGCCGAAAGCCGCAGCACACGTCCGCCTTCAAACATCGCACACCAGTACGCATTCTCGCTGTCAACTGCAGCGCCGTCCGGACGTCCTCCATAATCAGGTGCACTCTTGTCCGTATCGAACTGTTTGAACAAACGCTTGTTGCTGGTCTGGCCGCCGGCGAGATCGAAATCGTAGGCGTCGATCCGATGCGCCGGCGTGTTCGAATGAAACATTGTGCGTTTGTCCGTGCTGAATGCCACGCCGTTCGAGGTCGTCACCGGATGCGCTGCATCGCGCAACTGACCTCGTTCAAAGCAAAACAAACTGCCCAGTTGCTGATCACGCGGTTCGTAAATCGTCCCGGTCCACAAACGCCCCAAGGCGTCGCAGCGGCCGTCATTGAAGCGCAGCTTGCTCTCGTCATAAGGCGCATCGTGCAAGAGGGTCATCTCGCCACTTTCCGTATTCAGCCGGAACAGGCCATTGCGCAAGGCAACTACCAGGCCTCCCTCGGCGTGCATGGCGATGCAACCAGGTTCTTCCGGCATCGGCCACGAGCGATGCATGCTACTGGCAACCTGCAAACGATGAATGGCTTTGCCTGGAATGTCGATCCAATACAAGGCGCTTTCGCCAGCGCTCCATAGCGGGCATTCACCGAGTTGCATGGGATGTTCGAAGGCGACATGGATTTCAGTTGAAGACATGGGCAGCTATTCCGTGAGAAGAAACAGCATTATGCCCACTGTGCCGAGAACGGTACAACGTCAATAGCCCGAAAATAGAAAGAAAAAATCTGTGGGCAATGCGGTAAGGACGCCCAAAGCACGACGGCCTCCGCCGATATCACTACCGGGGAGGCCGCGAAAAAATACTCAGTGCCGGCGACAGATGTGCGGCAAAAGGTGTGTGAGAAACACACCGCACAACCACTCACTCAAACATCGCAACGATGTAGCAAACTACATCGCAGCAAGGTCGTCCGTTAAAACAATCAGTTGGACCAGCCACCGTCAATCATGTGGATCGCGCCAGTAGTGAATGCTGATTCTTCAGACGCAAGGAACAGCGCCAGCAGCGCGACTTCTTCTGCCTTGCCGATACGGCCCATTGGCTGGCGTGCCACAAATGCCTGGCGTACTTCCTCCTCGCTCTTGCCGCTTTCCTTGGCTTGCGTGGTGATGCGTTGATTCAGCGAAGGCGACTCGATGGTGCCTGGACAGATGGCATTGCAACGTACGCCCTGGGCGACGAAGTCTGCCGCAACTGATTTGGTCAGGCCGACCACAGCCGCCTTGCTGGCGCCGTAGGCAAAACGATTTGCCACGCCCTTGACACTCGATGCGGCAGAAGCAATGTTGACGATCGAACCCGACTTCTTGGCCAGCATGCCCGGCAGCACCGCACGGATAGTGTGGAACATTGCCTTGGCGTTCAGGTTAAAAGAGAAGTCCCAGGCTTTGTCATCGCAATCCAGGATGTTGCCGGCGGCGACGTAGCCTGCGCAGTTGAACAGTACGTCGATGGTGCCGATGTCTGCCACCAGCTGCTTGATGGCAGCGTCGTCGGTCACGTCCAGCAGACGGGTTTCCACGCCGGCGATGCCCGCCAACTCATCCAGATGCTGTTTGCTGATGTCGGTGGCGATGACGCGTGCGCCTTCCTTGGCGAACAGCTCGGTCGAAGCGCGGCCGATACCCTGGGCTGCGGCAGTGATCAATACGGTCTTGCCGGCCAGGCGTCCAGAAGATTGCGATTGCGACATGGGGGATTTCCTTTAAATGAGTTTTCGTTGTGCGAGATTCTTGATCAGCGCCGTCAGTCCAAATGTCCACGGCGAGACCTTGTCGGTAAAGTTGACTTTGTTCACCAGCGCGCCCAGCTTAGGTGTTGCGATCGTCACGATGTCTGCGACCTGATGCGTGAAGCCTTGACCCGGGCCGAAACGATCCTGCGTCGGCGCAAACATCGTACCGAGGAAGAGCACCAGTCCGTCAGGGTATTGGTGGTTCGGGCCAATCGCGTGTTCCACCAGATTCAATGGATCGCGACTGATCATCGACATCGAGCTGCTGCCTTTGAGCGTAAAGCCTTCTGTACCGTCTACCCGCATTGTAAGTTCGGCGCGCCGTACATCGTCAATTGAAAAGTTTGCATCGAATAGACGAATGAAAGGCCCGACGGCGCACGAAGCATTGTTGTCCTTGGCTTTGCCCAGCAGCAGAGCGCTGCGGCCTTCGAAATCGCGCAGGTTGACGTCATTGCCCAGCGTCGCGCCGACCGTCTCTCCGCGGCTGTTGACGGCCAGGACGATCTCCGGCTCAGGATTGTTCCAGACCGACTTGGGATGGATACCGACTTCATCGCCGAGACCGACGGAAGACAGCGGCTGCGCCTTGGTGAAGATTTCGGCGTCGGGGCCGATACCGACTTCCAGGTATTGCGACCACACGCCTTGTTCCAGCAGCACTTCCTTGAGCTTGGCGGCTCCTTCGGATCCAGGCACCACGCTCGACAGGTTGTCCCCGATGACCGCAGTGATGGCCTTGCGTACGGATTCAGCCTTGCCGGCGTCGCCGCGCGCTTGCTCTTCGATCACACGCTCCAGCATGCTGGCGACGAAGGTCACGCCGCTAGCTTTGACTGCTTGCAGGTCGATCGGCGCCAGCAGCCATGGACGCGACGTATCGCGGGTGGCAGCGTCGGCGTTGGCCAGCAGTTCTTCCAGCGAAGCCAGGCGTGGCGCCTTGGCTTGTGCGACCGCTGCGGCAGGATTGTCGAGTTCCAGCAATTGGCTCGATGTTGCGGCGACAGCGCTCAGGTCGTACACGCCGTCGGCTTGCACCTTCACCAGTACGGGGCCGACGTTTGGTTGCCAGATGCGGCCGATCAGGGTTGCTTGTTGATGATCTTCAGGCAGATGCGCCTGAATCGTGAATGCTTGTGCCATGCCTGCTCCAGATGAAGGTCAGTCGAAGAACGAAATGCCGGGAAGAAGACGAAACTGCCCGGACGAGATGCTGAGAAATGTCCCCGGGAAAACTTCATGGAAAATTCCCTGAAACATGTCGCAACACCCTGAAGGAATAACTGCCGAAGGCAAAAACTGCCGCCGGCAAATATAGCGCCGGCAGCAGCAAGGAGAAAAAATGATCAGGTATAGACGCCGATATGCCAAGGCACGAATTCATCCTGGCCATAGCCATGCAATTCGCTCTTGGTTTTTTTGCCGGAAGCCGTGTCGAGAATCATCTGGAAGAACTTCGCACCGATTTCCTGCGGCGTGGCCATGCCGTCGGCGATTTCGCCGCAGTTGATGTCCATGTCTTCTTCCTGACGTTGCCACAGCGCCGTATTTGTCGCCAGTTTCAGCGACGGCGACGGTGCGCAGCCATACGCGGAGCCGCGACCGGTCGTGAAGCAGATCATGTTGGCGCCGCCGGCGACTTGCCCGGTTGCAGAGATAGGATCGTAGCCCGGCGTGTCCATGAAGACAAAGCCCTTGGCCGTCACTGTCTCGGCATATTTGTAGACGTCCACCAGATTCGAGGTGCCGCCCTTGGCGACTGCGCCCAACGATTTTTCCAGAATGGTTGTCAGGCCGCCGGCCTTGTTGCCTGCCGATGGATTGTTGTTCATTTCGGCGCCGTTCTTGGCGCAGTATTCTTCCCACCACGCGATGCGTGCCAGCAGTTTTTCACCGACTTCCGGCGAGACCGCGCGACGGGTCAATAAGTGTTCCGCACCATAGATTTCCGGTGTTTCCGACAGGATCGCGGTGCCGCCGTGCTTGACCAGCATGTCGACTGCAGCGCCCAGCGCCGGATTGGCGGTGATGCCAGAATAACCATCGGAACCGCCGCATTGCAGGCCCAGCGTCAGATGGCTGGCAGGCACCGGTTCGCGCTTGATGTCGTTGGCCTTGGGCAGCATCTTCTTGATCTTCTCGATACCCAGCGCAACCGTCTTGGCGGTGCCGCCGGTGCTCTGGATCGTGAAGGTGTGGAAGTACTCGTTCTCTTTCAGGTTATGCGCTTCCAGCAGACCTGAGATCTGGTTGGTTTCGCAACCGAGGCCGACGATCAGCACGGCGGCGAAGTTCGGATGCTTGGCATAACCGGCTAGGGTACGGCGCAGCATTGCCAGCGGTTCGCCTTCCGAGTCAACCGCGCAGCCCAGACCGTGGGTCAGTGCGACGATGCCGTCGACGTTGGGGAAATCCGCCAGCGCCTCAGGATGGATGTCGCGGCGGAAGTAATCCGCGATTGCGCGCGCGGCAGTCGCCGAACAGTTCACCGAAGTCAGCACGCCGATGTAATTGCGCGTGGCGACGCGTCCATCCGGGCGCTTGATGCCCATGAAGGTCGCCGGTGTGTCGACATAATCGACCGGTTTGAAATCGGCGCCAAAGGAGTGTTCGCGCGAAAACTCCGCCATAGCCAGATTGTGCGTGTGCACGTGCTGACCTGGCTCGATGGCTTGGCTGGCGGTACCGATGATTTGTCCATAGCGTTTGATCGGCTGGCCGGCAGCGATGGCGCGTGTCGCCATCTTGTGACCGGCAGGGATCAGCGCCGCAACCCGGAGGCCGTTCTCTTCTTCGAGAATGGTGCCGGTGATCAGCTGGCGGCGCGCAATGACAACATCATCGACAGGATTCAATCGGATGACGGGAGAAATTGGTTTCATGATGATCTCGGTAAATATTGGCAACTAAGTATCGACAACTAAGAGAATGTCATGCAAGCCGACCGGTGTATTCGGATGCCGAAACACCGGCCGTGCTGCGCATGGTGCTGCTCACGTAATACGTTGGTGCTTACTTCGTTGCAAATTGCGCCAGGTCAGGCATTGGTGTGCCGACCCATTGTTGATAGATCTGGCCCAGACGGCCATTTTTGGTGTTGGTGTCGATCCAGGCGTTCAGCCATTTTTGCAGCTCAGGTTCGTTTTGGCGGATACCGATTGCGTAAGGAATGTCCTTGATCGCAAATTTGGTTTCCAGACCCTTGGTTGGATTTTGACGAGCGATCGCCGCTGCCAGCGCATTTGGTGTGCACAGACCATCAACCTGGCCCGACACCACAGCAGCAGTCACGGTAGCGTCATCGTCAAAACGCACGATGGTTGCGCCCTTCGGTGCCAGTGGGGTCAGCAGGGAATCCTGCATGTTGCCGCGCACGACAGCGATACGCTTACCGGCCAGGTCAGGCAGGCCCTTGATTGCCGTGCCCTTCGGCGCGGCAACGACAAACTGCGAAGCGCCGTACGGATGGGTGAAGGTGATGACCTTGGCGCGTTCAGGCGTGATGCTGAATGTGGCGATCACCATGTCGGCCTTGCCTGTCATCAGGAAGGGCACGCGGTTTGGCCCGGTGACTTGTACGATTTCCAGTTCCACACCAAGATCCTTGGCCAGCGCGCGTGCAGTTTCCACGTCCGAACCTTGCGGCTCCAGCTTGGCGTTGGTCATGCCGAACGGTGGCGCGCCGAGGTCGACGGCGATCAACACCTTCTTGCGTGCCTTGATATCGGCCAGCGTGTCCGCGTGGACGACCTGAGCGAAACACGCCAGACCGAGCATGACGACAGCGGCTTTTTTGGTGAAGTTCAGTAATGATTTCATGTTGTCTCCTGATGTATAGATTTCTACTGCTAGGTGGTGTTGCCGAAGTTGCCTGTAGTGCTGTGATTACAAATCGCTGCTGACAAACTTCGCCAGTTCAGCGGTTTTTGGATTGGTGAACAATTCATCCGGAGGTCCGATTTCCCAGACTTTTCCTTGATGCATGAACACCAGAATATCGGCCAGTTTGCGCGCAAACGCCATTTCATGCGTGACCAGCACCATGGTCATGCCTTGCTTGGACAAATCTTCCATGACCTTCAGTACTTCGCCGGTCAGTTCCGGATCGAGCGCCGATGTCACTTCGTCGAACAGCATCAGTTCCGGCGCCATCGCCAGCGAGCGGGCAATTGCCACACGCTGTGCCTGGCCGCCGGAGAGTTGTTCCGGATAAGCATCCTTCTTGTTTTCTAGGCCGACCAGCGTCAGGACATTGTGCGCGATTTTTTTTGCTTCTGCTGTCGCCATCTTTTTGATGGTCGTCAGTGCCAGTGTGATGTTGCGTTCAACCGTCACATGTGGAAACAAGTTGTAGCTTTGGAATACGATACCGACCTGTTTGCGCAGTTCGCGCAGATTGAGCTTGTCCGGATGATGGATGTCATGGCCGCAGACGTTGATATCGCCCGAGTCGATGCGTTCCAGTCCGTTCAGGCAACGCAGCAAGGTGCTTTTACCCGATCCGCTGCGGCCGATGATGGCGACCATCTGGCCCTTCTGCACATCCAGCGAGACGCCATTCAACACCTTGTTCGTGCCGAAGCTCTTGTGCAGATTGTTGATGCTAACGATTGCTGACATTCAATTTCCTTTCAAAGTGCTTGCTCAGCGCCGACAGCGGATAGCAGAGACAAAAATAAATCAGGGCCACGCAGCCGAACACGGTGAACGGCTGGAACGTCGAGTTGTTGATGATCTGGCCGGCGCGCGACAGATCGACGAAACCGATCACCGATGCCAGCGACGTGTTCTTGACGATCTGCACCATGAAGCCGACAGTCGGTGGGATCGCAATCTTGAACGCCTGCGGCAGGATCACTTTGTGCAATTGTTCGAAACGGTTGAAGCCCAGGCATTCGGAGGCTTCCCATTGCGTTTTCGGCACTGCTTCGATACAACCGCGCCAGATCTCGCCGAGGAAGGCGGCGCAATACACTGCAAACGAAATCCCGGCAGCGACCAGCGGCGACAGCTTGAAGCCCGCAATCGCCAGACCGAAGTAGGCGACGAACAGGATCACCAGCAGCGGGATGCCCTGGACGATCTGGATATACCAGCTGGCGATGGCGCGCAGCGTCTTGTTGGGGGATACGCGCCAAAGCGCGATCACAAAGCCGGCCACGCCGCCAAAGACGAACGCCACCAGCGACAAGACCACAGTCCAGACCGCTGCCTGCAACAGGTATTCGACGTGTAAAAAGGTAAATGAGGTCACGTGGTCTCCTTACAGATTGGTGCCGAGTCGGCGCTTGCGCACAAACGCTGACTTTGCGATCAGCCAGAAGGCGGCACGGAACAGGAAAGACAAGGCCAGATAGGCAACGGCGATCACCACATACACTTCAAAGCTACGGAAGGTTTCCGACTGCACCAGGTTGGCGGTGGCGGTCAGTTCTTCTGCAGAGATCTGCGAGGTGATGCTCGAGGCCAGCATCAGCAGGATGAACTGGCTGGTCAGCGAGGGATACACGCGCTCCACCGCAGGCAGCAATACCACATGCCAGTAGACATGGAACTTCGACATGCCCAGGCATTCGGCCGCTTCGATCTGGCCAGGATGGATGGAGTTGATGCCGGCGCGCATGATCTCTGCCGTGTAGGCGCCGACGTTGACGGTCAGCGCGATCACGGCCGAGGTTTCGGCTGTCAGTTTCAGACCAATACTCGCCAGGCCGAAATAGACCAGGAACACCTGCACCAGCAGCGGCGTATTGCGGATGATCTCGACATAAGCCTTGACCAGCGCCTGCAGCAGCCAGCTTTTGCTCTTGAAGGCGATGGCGCAGAGGGTGCCGACGACAAAGCCCAATACGATGGAAAGCGCGGATAACTGTATCGTCAGCCAGGCGCCTTCGAGCAAACGGGGCCAGTTGACGAACACGCTCATGAAATCAAAGGTGTAATGCATGAAGTCTCCAGAAGTCTTCGGGACAGCAGCTGATTCGTTAAGGCCGGTGCATCGTTAAAACAATGCCGGCTACCATCATGCGCTGCCGTGCGCTATCGCTTTGCGGCAGACGGCCGCGGCAGAATGGATGGAATACTGGAAGTGGATATCGCTTGCACGTGGGTTGGCACGCACGTCGGATGGAAGTGTTGTTGCATCGCTGGGTCTCCTTGCTGAGGCCTGGCATTGGACCGGGAATGTCCGCTACACAGGACCGTTCATTATTGTGATGTGCTCTACGGATCGGATGTCCGGTCAGCAGAGCGTATCGGCAATCGCCTCTTGGTGGGCGATTTTCTGTCGGTGAAAACAAAATTCCTAAACAAAATTCCTAAAACTTGCTACGTGAAAATCAAAGTACTTTGATGCCGTCGATGGCAATGCGCGATTGCTCGCGTACGATGCCATTGACCAGCGGTTCGCCGAAATCCGGCAGGCTGATTTCAAAGCAATCGCCCAGTTGCGTGCGGACACCGTCGGCGAACGACAAGGTCGCAGTGCCGAAGAAGTGCACGTGGATGTCGCCCGGACGCAGGAACTGGTTGTACTTGAAGTGGTGATACTCCAGATTCTCGATGGCGTGACACATGTTGTCCTGACCGGAGAGGAATTCTTTCTCCCAGATTACGCGGCCATCGCGGCGGATACGGCTCATGCCAACCAGATTGGTGGGCAGATCGCCGACCAGCAGTTCCGGGCCGAAAGAGCAGTAACGCAGCTTCGAATGCGCCAGGTAGAGGTAATTCTTGCGCTCGACCACGTGGTCGGAGAATTCGTTGCCGATGGCGAAACCGAGGCGATGCGGCTGGCCATCGTTGTCAATGATGTACAGGCCGGTCAGTTCCGGCTCTTCACCCGCGTCTTCGGCAAACTCCGGCATCGGGAAGGCTGCGCCCGGATTGACCACGATGTCGCCGTCGCCTTTATAGAACCATTCCGGCTGCGCGCCGACCTTGCCGCGGCCCGGACGTCCGCCTTCCAGGCCCCACTTGAACATGCGCATGGTATCGGTCATGGCGCTTTCGTCATCGTCCAGCTTTTGGTGCATCTTGTCGCGTGTGGACGCGCTGCCCAGATGGGTCAGGCCTGTGCCGGATACCAGGCAGTGCGCCGGATCTTCGTGATCCAGCGGCGCCAGGATGCGGTTTTCCTTCAGGATCGCGGCATAGTCTTCTTGCGAGTCCTGTGAATTGCTGTTGAGCAGTTGCGCCTGGCGTTCCAGCGAATTACCTTCGGCAATCGCCAGCAGGGCCAGCTCGCGCATGGTGCTGACCTGAGAAACCACGTTGATGGCTTTGCCATTGACGATGCCGACTTTGCGGCCGCCCTGGCGGTCTTCGAATTGAATCAGTCTCACGGTGTCTCCGTATTTTTTAGCGAGAAATTTGCAAAATGCATCTGATGCTGTGGCGCAGCAATTACGAGCAACTGCATCATGGCGCGCCAGCAAGAGGAGGAAATCAATCGATTGAGGTCAAACTCAGATTAATTTCGCAAATGTCTCGATGAAATTATTCGCATCCTTATGAGTATTAGGGATGGATGCGTTAGCATTGTGTTTTTGCTGGATCAGAATATAAGAGGCTTCCCCAACGATGTCTAATGACCTTAATTCATCGGGTGATAACCAACTGCAAGGACAGGACGACGCGGACGAGTCACATCTGGTGCAAACACCGCAGGATGCGCCATCCGTGCTGCCGTCGGTCAGCGCCATCGTTAGCCGCCTGCGCTTCAAGCAGGTTGCCTTGCTGACCGCACTCGACGAACAGGGATCCTTGCATAAGGCGGCCGAAGTCATGCACATGACCCAGCCGGCAGCGACCAAGGCCTTGCATGAAATGGAGTCGGCCCTGGGCGTCACCTTGTTCGACCGCTCGCCCCGCGGTATTGAAGCGACCGAACTGGGCCGCTGCGTGATCCGTTACGCGCGCCTGATCCAGAGCGACATCAGCAATTTGCGCGATGAGTTGCAGGGCATGCTGACCGGGCAGGGCGGCCGTTTGTCGATCGGCACCATCATGGGCGCTGCGCCCATGGTCACGCGCGCCTTGACGCGCTTGCGTGAAGTGCAGCCGGAAGTTTCGATCGAAATCACCGAAGACACCAGTGCGCGCCAGCTGCTCTTGCTGGATCAAGGCCGCATTGATCTGATGGTGGGGCGTTCCTCGGTCAGTTCGCAGCCGCAGTTGTACAACTATGAAATGTTGCGCGGCGAGCCGATGTGCATCGTCACCGGCCTTGATCATCCGTTGGCGACGGCGCAAAAGGTGCGCTTGCAGGAGTTAATGAGTTCATCGTGGATTCTGTACTCCAGCAATATGCCCATGCGCATCTGGATCGAGCACGAGTTCAAGCTGGAAGGCCTGAAGGTGCCTGGCAACGTCATCGAGACCGCATCGCCGTTCGTCACCGTCACCTTGCTGGCGCAATCGAATATGGTAGCCGTGATGCCACTGGATATCGCGCACTTCTTCGCCGCCAAGCAGATGCTATGCATCCTGCCCGTGCATTTGAAGACCCGTATCGAGCACTATGGTATCGTGACCCGCAAAAATGCCACCTTGTCTTCAATCGGCAAGATGTTCATCAACATCCTGCGTCAGCAAAACTGAGCTTCGGCCAGCGTCCGCATCGCATCTTAAATCTTGCAAAGAAGCTCATGAAGTCAGTCGTTCCACCTTCAGTTCGTGCTGTCCCTTCCTCGTTGCGTCTGGCTGTATTGACAAGTATTGTGGCGCTGCTCGCGGCATGCGCCAACACGCAAAAGATCCACGATCCGGTAGCCAAGCAGATTCGCCTTGATCAGGCATTGGCCCTGTTCTCAACCAATCCCGCCGGCGGGCTGCCCAATGAATGGGAACCACTGGTCCTGATGCGCAAGAAGAAGACCACCGATTACGTGTTGGTCAAGGATGGTGATAAAACGGTGTTGCGGGCCTATGCCGACAAGGCTTCCTCAGGCTTGCGCCATGAGGTCAACATCGATCCGCTCAAACAACCTTGGTTGACCTGGAGCTGGAAGACTTCGGCCCTGATCAAAACCGCCGACAACCGCTATCGCGACAGCGAAGACTCCCCGGTACGCATCGTGCTGGCCTTTGACGGTGACAAGAATAAATTATCCTTCATGGACACCATCCTGTTCGACACCGCCAAGCTGGTGTCGGGGCACGAGTTTCCCTATGCCACGCTGATGTATATCTGGGAAAACAAGGCGCCGAAAGAGACGATTATTTCCAATACGCGTACCGGCCGCATCCAGATGCTGGTGGCCGAAAGCGGCGCGGCCAATGTCGGCAAGTGGGTCAGCTATCAACGCAATATCGTTGATGATTACGTGAAGGTATATGGCGAACAACCGGGACGGCTGATCGGAGTCGGCGTACTGACCGACACCGACAATACCGAAGAGAAAGTAGAAGCCTGGTACGGCGACATCCGCCTGCTGCGCCAGGCCACCGTGGCTGCACAAACGCAAGCAGAAGTGCCGCCGACGGCGAAGTGATCGCTGATTGACTAGCGGCTGGCCAGCAGCGCAATCAACGCCAGCAAGGCCGGCAATGCCTGTACATACAGAATCGAGCGCTTGGCCGTCAGGCCGCCGTAGATCCCTGCAACCAGCACGCAAGCGACAAAGAACAGTTTGACGGCGCCGTCGCCGCTGATCAGTCCCCACGCCAGACCGGCGGCCAAAAATCCGTTATACAAGCCCTGATTCGCCGCCAGCACCTTGGATGCCTCGGCCGCTTCACGCGACTGTCCGAAGGTTTTCAGGCCAAAAGGCTTGGTCCACAAGAACATCTCCAACACCAGAATCCAGACGTGCAAAACGGCGATCAGTCCTACTAAGAAATCGGCGACCAGTTTCATTGTTTCTCCTTGTTGTAATTGATGTTGTCGTTGAGCAGCTAAGCAAGAGGGCAAATAAGCGCTGATCATGCCCGAAACAACAGTTTCTGAACAGACATTGCCTTGAGCCGCTCTCCAGAGCTAGAATAGCGCCGGGCCTGACAGGAGGCCCGTTCTCGCGAAAGCTGACGCACCTGTTGATGTCGAAGCGGTACTTCCTTTTTCGGATAAACCCTGACGTACAACCTTAATCATGACCGTTGCGAGAGCGGGCACTATGAAAGGAACGTTATGTGGTCTACCTCCCATCCTCTTTTTAAATCCTCCGGCACTATCTCTTCCGTCCCCGGTAATGTAGGCGGCGAACCCGGCTGCAACAGCGAATTCCTGCGTCGTCACGCGCGCCGCCTGGTGCGCAACGGCCGCGACGCACAACCCAGCAAAGCCTTGCCGGTATTGCGCCGGATCATCGACACCGGCGTCATGCCGGAGCTGAGCGTCACCGATCTCTATGCGGTGCGCGATACCTTGCAACTCAAACACGTTCTGCACATGCTGGGCAGGGAACTGGGATTTGCCGGGTGGGAAGCATGCAAGCACGAGATTGACCGTCGCGGAGCCGAGGTGCTGGATCGCTATCGCTTTGAGCAAGGGCAGTTTGGCGACTTCCGGCAGAACTGGTTTAGCGACGAGCAGATTGCGCGTGAATGGCAGCAGCAAAACGGCGGTTACATCGTTGCCTACGGCAAGCAGGCGGTGGCGATTCTTGCCGACTGATCGATAAGACTGATAAAGCGGATTGCTCGTTGCATGGGCAATAAAAAACGGCGACGCTTGATAGCGTCGCCGTTTAATTTTTCCTTGCGTTACCGCTGTGTTTATTGCGGCTTGAGGAAAGCCTCGGCCAGGCGTACCCAATAGGTCGCTCCGATCGGCAGCAAGTCATCGTTGAAGTCGTAGCTCGGATTGTGCAGATTGCACGGACCCAGGCCGTGGCCGCTGTCGCGGTGGCCGCCTTCGCCGTTGCCGATGAATACGTAGCAACCGGGTTTGTGTTGCAGCATGAAGGCGAAATCTTCCGCGCCCATAGTTGGTTCGACGGTGGCGTTGACATTGTCGGCGCCGACGATGCTCTGCATGACCTCGACTGCAAACGCGGTTTCCTTGGCGTGATTGACCAGCGGTGGATAGTTGCGGTTGAAGGTGAAGTCGACTTCAGCATCGAAGGCGGCGCAGGTGTGCTCGGCGATTTCCTTCATGCGGCGTTCGATCATGTCCAATACCGCCGTGCTGAAGGTGCGTACTGTGCCGATCAGCATGGCGTTGTCGGGGATCACATTGGTTGCGCTGCCGGCGTGGATCTGCGTGATTGATACCACGGCTGAATCGTTGGGATTGGTGTTGCGCGAGACAATGGTCTGCCAGCTTTGTGCGATCTGCACCGCCGTCATGACGGGGTCGATACTCTTGTGCGGTTGCGCGGCGTGCGAGCCCTTGCCTCTGACGTCGACATAGAACTCGTTGCTCGACGCCATCATCGGACCCGGCGTCACGCCGAACGTGCCGGCCTTCATGCCCGGCCAGTTATGCATGCCGAATACGGCATCCATCGGATATTTTTCAAAAAGGCCGTCCTGAATCATGCGCTCGGCGCCGCGTCCGCCTTCTTCCGCCGGCTGAAAAATCACATATACGGTACCGTCGAAATCGCGATGCTGCGACAGATAATGCGCCGCGCCCAGCAGCATGGTGGTGTGACCATCATGGCCGCAGGCGTGCATCTTGCCCTCGTGTTTGGACGCATGCGGGAAGGTGTTCAGCTCGGGCATCGGCAACGCATCCATGTCGGCGCGCAGACCGATGGCGCGCGTGCTGCTGCCGTTCTTGATGATGCCGACCACGCCGGTGACACCGAGGCCGCGCACGACCGGGATGCCCCACTCAGTCAGCTTCTGCGCGACGACGTCGGAGGTGCGCTGTTCTTCATAGCTCAGTTCGGGATGCGCGTGGATGTCGCGACGGATTTTTTGCAGTTCGGAATGGAATTGGGTGATCGGGTCGATGAGTTTCATGATGCCTACCTTGTTGTGAAGCTGATATAAAACGCCTGCCGTCTTACTGTATTGTCAATGCGTCAAGTGCTGCAACTGGTTCTGCGTTAACCGAACCAGTTCCATAGCGTCCGGCGATGTGTGAAGGATACCTCGGACGCCGATCATGCGCTGGCGCTGTATCTATATTACCTTCAGGCCTGAGCGAACTTGATAAATGTAGTTGCTTATCCGGCATGATTTATGCACCATCACAACTTCGTGTGCAGATTGCCACCCAGCCATTTTTTATAGCCTAGCCAAAACAGCCAATGCTCGTCTTCATCATCCGCCGTTGCGTACAGAGCGTTGCCGTGTTGCTCCTGATGTCGCTGCTGGTTTTCGTCAGCGTCTACGCCATCGGCAATCCCATCGATATACTCATCAGTGCCGACGCCGACCAGATCGAGCGGGCGCGCGTGATCGCCGCTTTCGGGCTGGATCAGCCGCTGTGGGTGCAGTACTTCTATTTCATCAAAAACGCGTTGGCCGGCGACATGGGACGCTCCTTCGTCTATGCCACACCCGCGCTCGGCCTGATCCTTGAACGCCTGCCGGCCACGCTGGAGCTGGCGATTTCGGCCATCCTGATCGCCATCGTGATCGGTCTGCCGCTGGGTTTGTGGGCCGGTCTGCGGCCCAAGAGCATTGCCAGCAAGACCATTATGACGGTATCCATCTTCGGTTTTTCGCTGCCGACGTTCTGGGTCGGCCTGATGCTGATCATGGTGTTCGCTGTTGAACTCGGCTGGTTGCCGACCAGCGGGCGCGGACAGACCGGAATGCTGTTCGGAATTCCCATGGGATTCCTGACCTGGGATGGTCTCAAGCATCTGCTGATGCCGGCGCTGAATCTTTCGCTCTTCAACATCGCGCTGATCATCCGTCTCACGCGGGCCGGCACACAAGAGGCGCTGCTGCAGGACTACATCAAGTTTGCACGTGCCAAGGGCTTGCGCAACAGCCGCATCGTTGGTGTACACGTACTGAAAAACATCATGATCCCGATCGTCACCGTGGTCGCGCTGCAGTTCGGCTCCATCATCGCGTTCTCCATCGTGACCGAATCGATCTTCGCGTGGCCCGGCGTCGGCAAGCTGCTGATTGACTCCATCCGCGTGCTCGACCGTCCGGTGATTGTCGCCTTCCTGTCGCTGATCGTGGTCATCTTCATCCTGATCAACCTGTGCGTCGACGTGTTGTACTCAGTGCTGGATCCGCGCGTGCGGTTGTCGGAAGCGAAGGGCTGACATGTATTCAATCTTTACCCGAAAAATCACACAAGCCGACACGCCGTTCACGCGCTTTCTGCAAGGCTTCTTCAGCAGCCGCATTGCGACCTTTGGTTTCATTCTGTTGCTGCTGATTTTGTTGGCGGCGATTTTTGCACCGATCATCTCGCCACAAAATCCCTATGACCTTGAACATCTCGATGTCATGGATTCACGTCTGGAACCGGGAAAGACGTCAATGGAAGGCAACCTGACCTTCCTGCTTGGCACCGACGATCAGGGCCGCGACATGCTGTCGGCCATCCTCTACGGCTTGCGTATCTCGGTCATGGTCGGCGTCACCAGTACCGTGATCGCACTGGCGATCGGCTTGTCGCTGGGTTTGCTGGCAGGCTACGTCGGCGGCCGCATCGAAGCACTGATCATGCGCGTGGCCGACATCCAGCTGGCATTTCCACCCATCCTTGTCGCGTTGATCCTGCTGGCGCTGACCGGGCGTGGCGTCGACAAGATCATCATCGCGTTGGTGACCGTACAGTGGGCCTACTACGCACGCACGACGAGAAGTACGGCATTGGTTGAGCGCAAGAAAGAGTACATTGAAGCCGCAAGCCTGCTCGGCCTGTCACCGCTGCGCATCATGTTTCGCCATCTGCTGCCCAACTGCCTTCCACCGCTGATCGTGATTGCCGCCTTGCAGGTGGCGTCGGCGATTTCGCTGGAAGCGACGCTGTCTTTCCTCGGCCTGGGTTTGCCGGTGACCGAGCCGTCGCTGGGCCTGCTGATTTCCAACGGTTTCCAATACCTGCTGTCGGGCAAATACTGGATCAGCTTCTTCCCTGGCGTGGCCTTGCTGGCGACGGTGGTGGCGATCAATCTGGTCGCCGATCAACTGCGCGACGTGCTCAATCCACGTTTGCAAGGACAGTAGGGAGACAATGCGATGACGGCCACACTACAAGTAGAAAACCTGCAGACGCATTTCTTCTCGCGCGGCGGCATTGCGCGCGCTGTTGACGACGTCTCGTTCTCAGTCGAGCCGGGGCAGGTGATGGGCCTGGTCGGCGAGTCCGGTTCGGGCAAGTCGATGACCGGCTATTCCATCATGGGACTGATTGACGATCCGGGCAAAGTAGTCGGCGGCCGCATCCTGCTCAACGGCGAAGATCTGCGCACCATGCCGGCAAACCGGATGCGGGAAATTCGCGGCAATCGCATTGCGATGATTTTTCAGGATCCGATGATGACCCTGAACCCTGTGCTGCGTATCGATACGCAAATGGTCGAAGCCGTGCAGGCGCATCAGGACGTCAGCAAGGATGCCGCACTGGCATTGGCGCGCGATGCGCTGGTGCGCGTCGGCATCGCGGCACCTGATGAGCGCCTGCATGCTTATCCGCATCAATTTTCCGGCGGCATGCGCCAGCGCGTGGCGATTGCGATTGCCTTGCTCAACAAGCCGGATCTGATCATCTGCGACGAGCCGACCACCGCGCTTGACGTCACCATTCAGGGACAAATCCTGTTCGAGATGCAGAAGCTGTGCCGCGAATCCGGCACTGCCCTCATCTGGATCACGCACGATTTGTCCGTTGTTGCCGGACTGGCCGATACCGTGAGCGTCATGTACGCCGGGCGCATCGTCGAAAGCGGGGCGGTTTCGCAAGTGCTGACGCAACCTCGCCATCCTTACACCTACGGCTTGATCGCTTCGGCGCCATCGCGTAATCCGCGTGGCCAGCCGCTGCGTCAGATCCCCGGCAGCACGCCGTCGTTGCTGAACCTGCCGTCCGGCTGCGCCTTCCGCGACCGCTGCTCGCACGCCACTGTGGAATGCACGCAGACGCCGGAGACACGCCTTGTCGACAATCGCGCCTTGCGTTGTTTCCACCCGATGGCGGATGCACCGCTGGAGGCAACGTCATGACATTGAATGTATTGAAAGAGCAGAAGGTGCAGATAGATACGAATACGCAACCTTTGCTGGAACTGCAGCATGTCGCCAAACGTTTCGTCAAACCGCTCGATAGCGCCGCGAAAACCGCCAATCTGTTCACTCAGCCATTCGGCCGCGTCTTGAAGGAAGAAGTCGTGCACGCCGTTGATGATGTCAGCCTTCACATCAACGCCGGTGAAGTGGTCGGTTTGGTCGGTGAGTCAGGCTGCGGCAAATCGACGCTGGGGCGCATGGTCGTGGGATTGCATAGCCTGACCGAAGGAACGCGGCTGTGGCATGGGGAGGATCTCGACAAGCTGTCGCCGCAACAGAAGCGCGAGCGGCAACTGGCGATCCAGATGATCTTTCAGGATCCATATGCGTCGTTGAATCCGCGGTTGCGTGTGGTTGATATCGTCGGTGAAGCGCCGGTCGTGCACGGCATCATCGGCAAGCGCCAGCAGCAGGATTACGTGGCGGAGTTGTTGCAGCGCGTGGGGCTGAGCGGCGACATGTTGCGCCGTTTCCCGCATCAGTTTTCCGGTGGCCAACGGGCACGTGTCGGTATCGCACGTGCATTGGCGGTGAAGCCGAAATTCCTGGTCTGCGATGAAGCCGTCGCAGCGCTCGATGTGTCGATTCAGGCGCAGGTGTTGAATCTGTTCATCAAGCTGCGCGATGAGCTGGATCTTACCTATCTGTTCATCAGCCACGACCTGGGTGTGGTGCGGCATATTTCTGACCGCGTGTTGATCATGTATCTCGGCCGCATCGTGGAATCGGCGCCGACCGACGCCGTCTTTGCGCGCGCCAACCATCCTTACACCCAAGCCTTGCTGGCGTCGGCGCCGAAGCTGGAAGTGGGCAAGGCGACCTACTTTGCGGTCAAAGGCGAGATCCCGTCGCCGCTCAATCCGCCTTCAGGTTGCCATTTTCATCCGCGCTGTCCGCATGCGATGCCGCGGTGTTCGGTGGAGAAACCGCTACTCAGGGAAATCGCGCCGGGACACATGTCCGCTTGTCATCTCAACGACGCACAATAAAAAACGCCGGCAATCCTGCCGGCGTTTTTCTTTCAAGCTTCAGCACATTACGACGCCAGCTTCTTCACCAGCTTCAAAATGAATTCACGGCTGTCGTACAGCCGCGGAATTTCCACGCGCTCATCCAGACCGTGCGTACGCAGATCGGCAGGATCAAAGAACAGGCCGGAAACACCGTACATCGGAATTCCCGCATTGCGCGCAAAGCGGCTGTCGGTGGCGCCGGTACTCATGAACGGAATCACCGGCACGCCGGGCCACATGTCCTTGGTCAGTGTCTCGATAGTTGAAAACATCTCACCCTGCAACGGCGACACCGGGCTGCGGGTCGGCTTGGCAAACTGGCGCATGGTGATCTTGTCGTTGGCGCCGTTGTTGCTCATGATTTGCTTCAGCTGCTTCTCGACATTGTCCGGATCGTCAAACGGCAGCATGCGGCAATTGACCACGGCCTTGGCCGATTGCGGCAAGGCATTTTCAGCGTGACCGGCGTTGACCATCGTCGCGGTACAGGTGGTGCGCAGCTGCGCGTTGTAGAGCGGCGTCTTCGACAGCCGATCGATGACGGCAGTATCGGTGCTGCCGTTGCCGACCGCGCGCATGTCATCTGCGAGTTGGCCGGACATCAGCGGCGCGGTACGGCTGAAGTAGGTCTTGGTGACATCGGCCAGCATCACCGGGAAGCGGTAGGCGCCAAGACGCGCCAGCGCTTCCGACATGCCGTAGATCGGATTGGTTGTCGTGGGCAGCGAGCTGTGGCCGCCGACATCGCGCAATTCGAACTCATAAGTGGTGTACAGCTTCTCAGCGATTTGCACGCGATGCAGATTGGGTTTGCCGTTGCGCAGCTCACCGCCGCCGCCTTCGTTGATGCCGAATTCCGCTTTCAGCAACTCGGGTTTGTTCTTCAGCAGCCACATGGCGCCGTTGCTCTCGACATCGCCGCGTTCTTCGTCGGCGGTCAGCGCCATGATGATGTCGCGTGTCGGCTTGAAGCCTTCCTGTTTCAATTGGGCCAGCACGGAGACGAACGAAGAGGCCATCGCCTTGTCGTCGATCGAACCGCGTGCGGTGAAATAGCCATCGCTTTCCTGCAGCTTGAAGGGATCGGTTTTCCAGTCTTCGCGCTTGGCCTCGACCACGTCGATGTGCGCCATTAGCAGCATCGGCTGCTTTGCGCCGGTGCCTTTCCAGCGCAGCACCAGATTACCCTTGCGCGGGAAGGGCTCAATGATCTGCATCTCATCCTTGCTGAAACCGGCTTTCAGCAACACCGCCTGCATGGCCTGCGCCGCCTGGGTCGTGCTGCCGACCGAGTGGGTGGTATTGATTTCAACCAGTTCCTTGTAAATGGCGTGGAAACGCTGCTGCTCCGGCGTCAGGGTCTGCATCTGCGCAAAGGCGCTGCCACAGGTGGCGAGCGCTGCCGCGCAGGCGATATGGCGCAAGGGAGGGAAGCTGAATGTCATGGGAGGTGTCTCCTTCGTTATAGATAGATGTTGATCGTTGTTGCGGTCGGGAAACGTAGAGTAGCGCAATCAACGCCGAGACGTACAGAAGGCAAGGCGCAATTTTGTTCAATACGTGCGATATCAGTGCGCCTAGCATCGCCATCTCAATTCAATCATCCGGATGGCAAAACATGGTCTTGCAAGAATTCCTCATGCTGGCGGTGGCGCACTGGCTGGCGCTGGTCAGTCCCGGCCCCGACTTTCTTCTGCTCTTGCGCAACGCCCTGCGTCATGGCCGGCGCAACGGCATCGGTACCAGTCTTGGCATTGCCTGCGCCAACGGCGTGTATATCGTGATGGCGCTGGCCGGCTTCAGCGTGCTGCAACACAGTCCGGCTTTGCTGCTGGCGATGAAATTGCTGGCAGGCGGTTACCTGGCCTATATCGGCTGGGCCTTCATCCACGCCAGCCGCAGCCAGCAGCCGTTGGCATGGCAGCATGCCGGGCGCGAGGGGGAAGAGCGTCGTGGCTTCTTCAAAGGCTTCGCAGCGGGCTTCCTGTCTGGGGGGCTGAATCCGAAAAACGGTTTGTTCTATCTGGGTTTGTTCACGCTGATGGTCGGCGCCGCAACCGGCATGGAGATCAAAATACTGTACGGTGCGTGGATGTTTGTGGCGGTCTTTGTCTGGGATGCGGCGCTGGTGCTCGCAGTATCCAATGAGCGCATCGCTGCACGTATTGCGCGCTATTTTCCGCGTGCGGAATGGTTGGCGGGCGTGTTGCTGCTGGTGGCTGCGCTGGGTATCCTGACAGCGACGCTTTTCGCTTAGCCGCCTAGCTGATATTGCGCCGGCGTTGCCGCCACGCGTGCCTTGAAGGCGCGGTGAAAGTGGCTTTGGTCGGCAAAGCCGGTACGGTAGGCGACATCGGCCAAGGATGCGCCGTGCCGCAGAAAGTCGCGTGCCAGATTGATGCGCATGTCGAGCTGCAGTGCATGCGGCGTCATGCCGTAGCGGCGGCGAAACTGGCGTATCAACTGATAGCGGCCGGTGCCGGCGAGTCGGGCGAGCGTGTCGAGTCCGATCTTGTCGCAGCAATGATGTAGAAGATGGTCATGTGCCGGTTGCAGGTCGGTATCTCCTGGTGCTGCATCGGCATGGGTATCGCTCGCTACCTCCGATGACGAGGTGCAAAACGCAGCAAATAACTCGCAGAGTGCGTCGACCAATACCGTCTCTTTTTGCAAGGCATCGTCACCGTCGCGCATGGCGTCGCTGATATCGTCCATCAAAACCCGGGCGCGCGGCGAACGCAGCACCTGTGAGACCAGCGCCATCTGCGGCGACAGACCCGCTTCGTCCAGCAAGGCGCACAGCCATGCATGATCGAGATGAAACATGCGGTAGCTCCAGCTTGCCCGCTCTGCCGGGTTGCAGGAATGCACTTCGTTGGCGGCGATCAGCACCACATCGCCCGGCCGGATAGGCGTTTCCCGGTCCGGTAGCAAGAACATGCTGGTCCCGGCGTCAACGATGCCAATGGAAAATGTCGGATGCGTGTGCGGTGTATAGCAACTGACGCTGCCGACGGCGCGCCTGCCTTCGAAGAAGGGCAAAGCCGGGTCGCGCCAGAATTCGACGGCGGTGGTGTTGTTCGAAGCAAGGGAGTCGTGAGCCTGCATGATGAAAGCTTCTGAAAGGGATGCTGCATTTTAAGATAAAGTAAGCGTCTTGCCGTCCCATTCGCCTTCAGTTTCCACATTGTCATGAATTCCGTACCCAACCCAGCTTCTCCAGGCTCCGATCCCCTCATCGTCCGCGGTGCCTGCCCGCACGACTGCCCCGATACCTGCGCCTTGCTCATCACCGTCAAGGATGGCGTAGCCACCGAAGTCCGCGGCGATCCGGCGCACCCGACGACGGCGGGCGTGCTGTGCACGAAAGTATCGCGTTACACCGAGCGCACTTATCACAAGGAACGCCTGCTGCATCCGATGAAGCGTGTCGGCAAGAAGGGAGAGGGCAAGTTCGAGCGCATCAGCTGGGACGAAGCATTGGACACCATCGCTGCACGACTGAAAGACGTCGCTGCGCGCAATCCGCAAGCCATCCTGCCATACAGCTATGCCGGTACCATGGGCCTGGTGCAGGGCGAATCGATGTCGATGCGGTTCTTCAACAAGATCGGCGCTTCGCTGCTTGATCGCACGATTTGCGCTTCGGCTGGCGGCGTGGGTTACAAGTACACCATCGGTACGCGCATCGGCGCCGATACCGAACACGTGCAAGACGCCAAGCTGATCATCATCTGGGGCGGCAACCCGATTGCCTCCAATTTGCATTTCTGGACGCGCGTGCAAGAAGCAAAACGGCGCGGCGCCAAACTCATCGCCATCGATCCGTATCGCTCGCTCAGCGCCGACAAATGTCATCAGCACATTGCGCTGCTGCCGGGCACCGATGCCGCGCTTGCTTTAGGCGTGATGCATGTGCTGATCAACGAGGGCCTGCTCGACGCCGATTACATCGCGCAATATACGTTGGGCTTTGATCAGTTGAAGCAGCGCGTGCAGGAGTGGCCGCCGCAACGTGTGGCAGAAGTCTGCGGCATCAGCGCCGACGAAATCATTCAGCTGGCACGCGAATACGGCGGTGCTGCGCAACGCGGCGAGATCACCATGATCCGCGCCAACTATGGCTTGCAGCGCGTGCACGGCGGCGGCATGGCAGTGCGCAATCTGGCTTGCCTGCCGGCGCTGGTCGGCGCATGGCGGCATGCCGGCGGCGGCTTGCAATTGTCGACGTCGGATTCGTTTCCAAAGAACAGCGCATTCCTTCAGCGTCCCGATTTCTTGCAGCAGCATGGCGTCGCTGCACGTACGATCAACATGAGCACCATCGGCGACGATCTGTTGCGCGAGAGTTCAGCGGACTTCGGCCCGCGCGTGGAAGCCATGATCGTCTACAACTCCAACCCGGTCGCAGTCGCCCCCGAGTCGGGCAAGGTCGTGCAAGGCTTTGCGCGCGAGGACTTGTTCACGGTGGTACTGGAGCATTTTCAGACGGATACCGCCGACTACGCCGATATCCTCTTGCCGGCGACAACGCAACTGGAACACGTCGACGTTCATGCCACGTACGGCCACGTCTACATGATGGCGAACAACGCCGCCATCGCGCCCTTGGGCGAGTCGAAACCGAATACGGAAATTTTCCGCCTGCTGGCAGCGCGCATGGGTTTCGACGACGACTGCTTCAAGGATAGCGATGATGCGATTGCGGAACAGGCGTTTGATCGGAGCAACGAGCGTGCCGCCGATTATGACTGGACTCGCCTTAAGGAAAAGGGCTGGCAGCGTCTGAACATGCCGGCAGCGCCGTTCGCCAGCGGTGGCTTTGGCACCCCGTCGGGCAAGTGCGAGTTCTATTCGGCGCGCATGCTGGCTGATGGCTTCGATCCTTTGCCGACGTACATCGCACCGCATGAATCGGTCGCCAGCAATGCGGCGCTGGCCGCAAAATATCCGCTGGCGATGATTTCGCCGCCGGCGCGTAATTTCCTCAACTCGTCTTTCGTCAACGTGCAGAGTCTACGCGATACCGAAGGCGAGCCGCATCTGGATATGCATCCTGATGACGCTGCCGCACGCAGCATTGCAAATGGTGAAACCGTACGCATTTTCAACGACCGCGGCAGCATGCTGGCCAAGGTGCGCGTGACACCGAAAGCCCGTCCCGGCCTGGTGGTGGGATTGTCGATCTGGTGGAAGAAATTTTCTGCTGACGGCAAGAATGCCAATGAGGTGACCAGCCAGCGTCTGACCGACATGGGTAATGCGCCGACGTTCTACGACGTTCTGGTGCAGGTGGAAGCATGCGCAGGAAGCGCTTAGTAAAAATTGTTTTGATGGCCGGCGCAGCAGCAGCGTGTCTGCTGGCGGCTGGTTGTTCGTCGCTGGGGTATTACGCGCAGGCGGCGCACGGGCAGTTCTCGCTGCTGGCGCAAGCCAAGCCCATCGATGATTGGCTGGCCGATCCGGCGACCTCTGAACGCCTTCGCGCGAAGTTGCAGACCGTGCGCGAAATCCGCCGCTTCGCGGTGGAGCAACTATCCCTGCCGGACAATGGCAGCTACAAGAACTATGCGCAACTGCAGCGTCCCTTTGTTGTCTGGAACGTGGTGGCGGCGCCGGCCTTGTCCTTGAAGGCGAAGCAGTGGTGTTTCCCGATTGCCGGTTGCGTCGACTATCGCGGCTACTACAGCCGGCAGGACGCCCAGGATTACGCCGATGATCTGGTCAAGCAAGGCTATGACGTACAGGTGTTGGGCGTACCCGCGTATTCAACGTTGGGCTGGTTCAACGATCCGGTGATGTCGACCTTCATCAATTATCCCGATGGCGAACTGGCGCGTTTGATTTTCCACGAGCTGGGCCATCAGGTGGTCTACGTCAAAGGCGACTCGCAATTCAACGAATCCTATGCCACCACGGTGGAAGAACTTGGCCTTGATCGCTGGCTGCAGGCGCAGCACGACGACAAGCTGGCGCAGGCATACCGTGTCTTTGCTGCGCGCAAGGAAGACTTTCTGGAACTCCTGCTGAAATACCGGTCTCAACTGGATGCCAACTATGAGAGCGATGCAGACGAGGCCGACAAGCTGCAGCGCAAGGCGGCGATCTTCGATGCCCTGCGCGCCGAGTATCAGCAACTCAAGGTACGTTGGGGCGGATTCAGCGGCTATGACCGCTGGTTCGCCATGCCGTTGTCGAACGCACATCTGGCACTGGTTGGTACTTACCATGATCGTGTGCCGGCGTTTCGCGCCTTGTTTCGCCAGAGCCGCGATTTCGCCGATTTCTTCGAACGTGTGAAGGCCTTGGCCAAGCTGGACAAGCCGCAGCGCGACGAGCAGCTGGATCGTCTGCAGGCAACATCCGCGACAGCGGCAAAATAAATGTAGCCAGTGCTACAGTGGGCAAAAGCAGGGGCGACTACGTCGAAATGTTGTTGCTGAATTGACTATTTTTGAAAATTGCCCGCTATCGCCGGAAAAAGTTGCCAGTTTGGAAAAGATGGCGCAAGGTATCAGCCGGTAGGCTCGGCTGGTCGGCAAAACAAGAAAATTTTCTTAAATTGTCTCAAAATACTTGCCCTTAATGAGATTGGTGGATAGCATCTGCAATAAATAAAAACACAACCGTGCTTTTTTTCGGCGTGCATCCAAGTCCTGAGAATACAGCCAGGCTGCCGCTCTGAATCGGAGACAAAAGGAACAATATGGATAAATTCTGGCTTGCATCGTACCCCGCAGGCGTCCCAGCCGACATCGACCCAAGCCGCTATCGCTCGCTGGTTCAGTTGATCGACGAGGCCTTTGTTAAATACGCAGACCGCAATGCCTATGCATGCATGGGCAAGTACCTGACCTATGGCGAGCTGGACAAGATGTCCAACACGCTGACCGTATGGTTGCAAAGTACCGGCCTGAAAAAGGGCGCGCGCGTAGCGATCATGATGCCGAACGTGCTGCAGTATCCGGTCGCCATTGCCGCCATCCTGCGCGCCGGTTACACGGTGGTTAACGTCAATCCGCTGTACACCCCGCGCGAACTCGAACATCAGTTGAAAGACTCCGGCGCCGAAGCCATCTTCGTGTTGGAAAACTTCGCCTGCACGCTGGCCAAGGTGATCGCCAATACCGACGTCAAACACGTCGTTGTCGCCAGCATGGGCGAGTTGCTGGGCGGTCTCAAGGGGGCGATCGTGAATCTGGTGGTACGCCACGTCAAGAAGCTGGTGCCACCCTTCTCGTTGCCGCAATCAATCACGTTCAAGAAGGCGCTCGCGCTCGGCGAAGGCAAAAAAACTGCGCCGATTGATGTTGGTCACGACGACATCGCTTTCCTGCAATACACCGGCGGCACCACCGGTGTTGCCAAGGGTGCGGTGCTGACGCATCGCAATCTGGTGGCTAACGTGCTGCAGGCGGAAGAGTGGCTGATGCCGGCGCTCAAGCAAGGCGCCAAGCTCGATCAACTGGTATTCATCTGTGCGTTGCCGCTGTATCACATCTTCGCGCTGACGGTTTGCAACATGCTAGGCACCCGCGAAGGCGCGCTCAACGTGCTGATTCCCAATCCGCGTGATATTCCCGGCTTCATCAAAGAGCTGGGCAAGTACAAGGTCAACACCTTCCCGGCGGTCAATACGCTGTACAACGCGCTGCTGAATCATCCTGATTTCGCCAAGCTGGATTTCTCCGGTTATCGTTGCTGTGTGGGCGGCGGCATGGCCGTGCAGAAGTCAGTGGCTGACAAGTGGAAGAAGGTCACCGGTTGCGCCATCATCGAAGGCTACGGGCTGTCCGAGACTTCGCCGATTGCCAGCGCCAATCCTTGCACCATCGAAGAATATACCGGCACCATCGGTCTGCCGCTGCCGTCGACCGACATCGCGATTCTGGATGACGACGGCAAGCCTGTGGCCCTCGGTCAGCCCGGCGAAATCGCGATCCGCGGACCGCAAGTGATGGCTGGTTACTGGAATCGTCCTGACGAAACTGAGAAGGTCATGACTCCGGACGGCTTCTTCAAATCCGGCGATATCGGCATCATGGACGAACGCGGTTACACCCGCATCGTTGATCGCAAGAAGGACATGATTCTGGTGTCCGGCTTCAACGTCTATCCGAATGAAATCGAAGGCGTGGTGGCTGCACATCCGGGCGTGCTGGAATGCGCCTGCGTCGGCGTACCGGATGAGCACACCGGCGAAGCGGTCAAGCTGTTCGTGGTGCGCAAGGACAAGTCGCTGACCGTCGAGCAACTGATGGCTTACTGCAAGGAGCAGTTCACCGGCTACAAGAAACCGAAGTACATCGAGTTTCGCGATGAGCTGCCGAAGACCAACGTCGGCAAGATTCTGCGCCGTGAACTGCGCGATGAGAAAAAAGAAGAGAAGAAAGCTGCCTGAAAAGAGGGCTGGCAAGCGAGCTGACTTAGCAGCATTAATTTCTTCTGCAGTACAAATAAAAAAACGCGACCTTGCCGGTCGCGTTTTTTTATGGTTGTGCAGCCGCTCGGATGCAATCGAATCAGATCTGGGTTTGCTTCCACGCGCTGACGAAGGCTTCTGCATTCTGCTTCACCTGTTCGGCGCTCATGCCGGGTTTGTACAGCGCGGAGCCAAGCCCGAATGCCGATGCGCCGGCCGCGACGAATTCCTTGAGGTTGGCAGGTGTGATGCCGCCGACCGGCACCAGCATGACATTGGCCGGAATCACCGCGCGCCAGGCTTTGACGACGACCGGACCGAGCTGCTCCGCGGGGAACATCTTGAGGATGTCCGCGCCTGCAGCCAGTGCGGCAAATGCCTCGGTCACCGTCGCCACGCCCGGTGCGCTGGCGAGCCCGGCGGCAGTCGCAGCGCGGATCACTTCGGGGTCGCTGTGCGGCATGACAATCAACTGTCCTTCCGCATCCTTGACCTGCAGCACCTGCGCCGGCGACAGCACCGTACCGGCGCCGACCATGCAACTGGCCGGCAGCGCATTGCGCAGCACGCGAATGCTTTCGAAGGGTTCGGGAGAGTTCAGCGGCACTTCGATGATGCGGAATCCCGCGTCATACAACACCTTGCCGATACCCTCGACTTCGTCAGGACGGATGCCGCGCAGGATCGCGATCAATCCGCATTGTTTCAGTGCTTCTTTCAACATGATGTTTCTCCAGTGATGCTGATACTCGGTTGAACTCAGTTGAGCTTAGCTCAGCAGTCCGGCTTGCAGAGCGATTTTCCACAAACCGGTTTCGGTGGCTTGCGCCGCGATGTCGATGCCATTCAGATTCAGGCCGTACAGATTCAAGGCGGCCTGATAGCGGGCGCACAGCTTGTCGTCGCCAATCAGGATGATGTGTGGGGAGGGCGCACAGCCGGCAGCTTCCCGCGTGGATTTCAAGGCAGCGATTTCGTGGCCGATCAACAGGCCGGACAGATAGTCCGGCTGGCTGCGCGGCGACAGTTCACCCACCAAGCCCAGAGTACGGCTGCTGAAAATATTGGACAGCACGCCGGCGCGTCCCTCCTCGGTTTGCGCCACGCGCAAGCCACGTTCGAAGGCAGCATTATCGGGTTCCTCGCCACGTTCCATCGTGCGCCCGAGGATGGTGTGCTGGCTCAGCACCGCATAGACCTCACCGGTCATGAAGGTATCGAAATGTGTCATGCGCCGTGCTTGTACGCGCACCCATTTCGAATGCGTGCCGGGCAGGCCGATCAGGACTTCGGCATCGCCTTGCAGCGACTCCAGAACGCCGACGACCTGCGTTTCTTCACCGCGGATGACATTGGGCAAGCCGGTACGTTGCAGCAAGCCGGGAACGATGTGCAGCACCAGTCCGTCGGCAATGTCGATGCGCGTCAGTTGCTTGCCGACGTCGGCGACTGCCAGCGGCATATCGACATAGGCGGCTTCGCGCCAGCCTTGCGCACTGCCGACCATGCCGGCGGCAATGACCGGTGTGCCTGGCGCATCGCGCAGCCAATCGCCGCAGGCTTCATCGAATGCCTTGAGGAAGCCTGCGTTGCGGCTGCTACTGTTGTTGCCGTCGCCCACGGTTGTATCAAGCGTGGGCAAGTTCATGATGCCCCACGGCAGTCCGCGCTTGTCGAGCACGACGCCATTGTCGCCGAGGCGATAGGCGCGCAGTGACGTTGTGCCCCAGTCGAGCGCGATCAGTCGGGTTGTACTCATCGTGATACGTCTTTTAGCGAGGTACCGGCGTCAGCAACGGCTTGCCGCTGAAGTGCGCCTGCAGATTTTCGAACGCCAGATCCGCCATGGCGGTACGAGTGATCACGGTACCGCTGGCCATATGCGGCGTCAGGGTGACGTTGTCGAGCTTGGCCAGTGCTTCCGGTACATTCGGTTCGTTCTCGAACACGTCGAGACCGGCGCCGGCAATTTTGCCTTCTTGCAGAGCTTTGATCAGCGCCGTCTCATCAACCACCGAGCCGCGCGCAACGTTAATCAGAAAGCCCTTGGGACCGAGCGCTTCGAGGATTTCGGCATTGATCAGGGCACGTGTTCCTGCGCCGCCCGGCATCGACAGCACGAGGAAATCGACTTCGGACGCCAGCGTCTTCAGATCGGCGACGTAGCGGTAGCTGACGTCGCTTTGCGGCGAGCGGTTGTGATATGCAATCGTCATGTCGAAGGCTTCGGCGCGCTTGGCGATGGCTTTGCCGATGCGGCCCAGCCCGACGATGCCCAGGCGCGAGCCGGTGACCTTGGTGGTCAGCGCGTGCGGGCCTTTTTTCCATTCGCCGCTGCGGGCGAAGCGGTCGGCGTGGACGACCTGGCGCGCGGTGGAGAGCAACAGCGTCATGGCGAAATCGGCGACGTCATCCGTCAGCACGTCCGGCGTATTGGTGACTTCGATACCGCGTTCGCGCGCAGCGACGGCATCGACGCCGTCATAGCCGACGCCGAAGACGGAGATGACTTCCAGCGCCGGGAAGCGGGCGATGAAGTCGCGTGTGACCTTGGTTTCGCCTTTGGACGAAATGGCGCGAATGGAGGGCGCAATGGCGGCCAGCTGGTCTTCGCTCAGGGTGTTGATGTCATGGCAATTAAAATGCTCATGCAGGCGTTGGCTTAGGTGGGGAGGAAGGCTGGCGGCAATAAGGATGTCGGGACGTGCGGAAGTGGAGGTCATGGGATGTCTTAACGGTGAATGAAAAGACAGGCCCGCAGCAGTCAGGCCTGTCCCGGGAAAATTAACGCGGCATCAAATCTGTATCAGGCTGCCGACCAGCCACCACCCAGCTCTTGCAAGCCGCTGGTGATCGGAATGCTGTCGCCCGGCGCCAGTGGCGGGAGGGCACGCGGTTGACGGTGTTCATCGGTGGCGACGTAGGTCAGCGTGGCTTCGGTCACCTTGACGATTTCGGTTTGGAGCCGATTGCGTTCGGCGTAGACTTCGACATTGACGGTGATCGAGGTATTGCCGACTTTGACGATATCGGCGTAAAACGACAGCAAATCGCCGACGAAGACGGGGTGTTTAAACAAGAACGAGTTGACCGCAATCGTGGCGACGCGGCCGTTTGCGCGTTTGGTGGCGGGCAGGGAACCGGCGATGTCGACCTGAGCCATGATCCATCCGCCGAAGACGTCGCCATAGACGTTGGCGTCGGCCGGCATCGGCATGACGCGCAGTTGCGGCATCTTTCCTAATGGCAGCGAGGTGTTATGCTGGCTTGTCATTGCGTTTCCTTTTAAAAGCGTGAAGTCCTGGGGACTCTTATAATGCGGAAGTTCGGGAGGGTAAAGCCACATCGGCTATTACAGACTCTAATCCCCTAGTTTATAGGAGTCGCTGCCTCTGCGTCGGCTCCTCCGTAAAACAAAAGCACAAATTTTTTCGGTCAATTCTTTCATGCGTCGATATCCGCCATCTTCCGCGCCGCAAGCTGAGCGCGGTGCTTCTGTTCCCGCTCATAGCGACTGGCAAACGCTGGGCACCTTGTTGCCTTACCTCTGGACCTACAAATGGCGCGTGCTGCTGGCCCTGGGTTTTCTGGTCGGCGCCAAGCTGACCAATATCGGCGTACCGTTGTTGCTCAAGCAACTCGTCGATCGCATGACGATCGGGCCGAACAATCCTCAGGCTTTGCTGGTGTTGCCGCTGTCGCTGCTGGTGGCTTATGGTGCGTTGCGACTGGCGACCACTGTCTTTACCGAGTTGCGCGAGTTCGTGTTTGCGAAAGTGACTCAGCGCGCGGTGCGCACGATTGCCTTGCAAGTGTTTCGCCATCTGCATTCGTTGTCGCTGCGCTTTCACCTGAATCGCCAGACCGGCGGCATGACGCGCGACATCGAACGCGGTACGCGCGGCGTGTCGACGCTGGTGTCGTATGCACTGTTCAGCATCTTGCCGACGCTGATCGAGATCGCGCTGGTGATGGTGTATCTGGTGTTGCATTACGAGATCTGGTTTACCGTCATCACGGGTGGCGCACTGGTGCTTTACATCATCTTCACGATCACGGTGACGGAGTGGCGTACGCATTTCCGTCGCACGATGAACGATCTCGATTCGCGGGCGAACTCCAAAGCAATCGATTCGCTGCTCAATTACGAGACGGTGAAGTATTTCAGTAATGAAGATTTCGAAGCACGGCGTTACGACGAAGGGTTGCAACGCTACGAAACAGCCGCCATCAAATCGCAATCGTCATTGTCGCTGCTGAATTCGGGGCAATCGGCGATCATCGCCATCGCCGTGACACTGATTCTGTGGCGTGCAACGCAGGGCGTGATCAACGGTACGATGAGTCTGGGTGATCTGGTGCTGGTGAATGCCTTCATGATCCAGTTGTACATTCCGCTGAATTTCCTCGGAGTGATTTATCGCGAAATCAAGCAGAGCCTGGCCGATATGGAACGTTTGTTTTCGCTGCTGGAGCAGAACAAGGAAATTGCTGATACGCCTGACTCCAAGCCGCTCGTCACGGATGGCGCGGCAGTGCATTTCAAGAACATCGATTTCAGCTACGAGAGCAAGCGCCAGATTCTGTTCGGCGTCGATTTTGAAATCGCCGCCGGCACCACGACGGCGGTGGTCGGCCACAGCGGATCGGGAAAGTCCACGCTGTCACGTTTGCTGTACCGCTTCTATGATGTCGACGCCGGCAGCATCACCATTGATGGTCAGGATCTGCGCAAGGTCACGCAAGGATCGCTGCGCCAGGCCATCGGCATCGTGCCGCAGGACACGGTGCTGTTCAACGATACCATCGAGTACAACATCGCTTACGGCAAGCCCGGCAGCAGCAAGGAGGAAATCGTTGCCGCCGCCAAGGCAGCCTACGTGCATGACTTCATCGAGTCACTGCCGGACGGGTATGCGACCACAGTCGGCGAGCGCGGTCTGAAATTGTCCGGCGGCGAAAAGCAGCGCGTGGCGATCGCCCGCACTCTGTTGAAAAATCCTGCGGTGCTGATTTTTGACGAAGCCACATCCGCACTTGACTCCAAATCGGAGCAGGCGATTCAGGAGCAGTTGAGCGAGATCGCACAAGACCGCACTACGCTGGTCATCGCACATCGGCTGTCGACGATTGTCGATGCACATCAGATTCTGGTGCTGGAACACGGTCGTATCATTGAGCGCGGCACGCATACGCAGTTGCTGGTGTCAGGTGGTGCGTATGCGCAGATGTGGGCGAGGCAGCAAGCCAAGGATGATGACGAAGATGAAGGTGCATCTGAGTCGTCGCCATCGCTGCAACTGGCGTAAATTAAAACAAGACGAAGCATTGTCGCATTGTTGGCATGATGCTCTCCTGAGGTGGGGTAGGACGAATGGAAACCAAATGGCTGGAAGATTTTATTTCCCTGGCTGAGACGCGCAGTTTCAGTCGATCGGCCGAATTGCGGCATGTGACGCAGCCGGCTTTTTCGCGGCGTATTCAGTCTCTGGAGGCCTGGCTGGGATCCGACCTGATCGACCGTACTTCGTATCCGACGCGGCTGACCGCCGCAGGCGAGGTGTTCTACGAGCAGGCGGTGGAGATGCTTGGCCAGATCAACAATACGCGTGCCATGTTGCGCGGCAAGCGGCCGGCGCAGCAGACCACGGTCGATTTTGCGGTGCCGCACACCTTGTCGCTGACCTATTTCCCCAAATGGCTGAGTTCGCTGGAGTCGGGATTCGGCGCGCTCAATACGCGCCTGATTGCGCTCAACGTCCATGATGCGGTGATGACCATCGTTGAAGGGGGCTGCGATTTGCTGTTGTGCTATCACCACCCGCGCCAGCCGGTGCAATTGGATTCCAGCCGTTACGACATGCTGACCATGGGGCATGAAAGCGTGCGTCCCTATTCACGTTGCGATCGCAGCGGCAAGCCGGATTATGTGCTTCCCGGCAGTTCCAAGTCACCTTTGCCTTTTTTGTCCTACACGCCGAATGCCTATCTGGGACGCATGGTCGAGCTGATCATGAGCGACGCCAAAAAGCCGTTGCATCTGGAAAAGCACTACGAGACCGACATGTCCGAAAGTCTCAAGATGATGGCGCTGGAAGGTCATGGAGTGGCTTTCTTGCCGGAGTCTTCGGTAACCCGTGAAGTGCGCAACAAGCAGCTGGCGCGCGCCGATGGCGCTCACGGCGAATGGGAAGTCGAGATGGAAATCCGTCTCTATCGTGAGCGGCCGACGCCGCAGCGCAGCGGAAAAGTGGTGGTCGCGCGCTTGTGGGATTACCTTCAGGAACTGGAAGAGAACCGGAAGAGCGCGGCTGCACGGGCAAAAAAGCCTCCGAAAGGCGCATAGTACAAGGCCTGTTTGCAGGTTATGCATGGATTGCATAGTTGCATGCGCACAAAGCATTAGCGTTGGTGCATTGCATTGCCCTACGATGGCGTCGCTGTCGATGGCGTGCCCTGGAGTCTGGTCTGCACGGTTTTCCTGTGCAGAGATGTCCACACGCCTGGCGAGGCTTTCTCCTCGCCGGCGGCTGAAAAATTAAGCAATATCGCGCGACAACTCCGACTCCGGAAGGAGTAGGATGATGTAATCCTGCGTTTCGCGGTTTGATTAATTTTGCAGCAGCGTCGGCCAGCATGGCTAAAGCGTGGCAACATCAAGGAGCGATTGCATCATGTCGAACGAACCAGTCAAGCAGCACGAAGTCCCTTCCTACCTTACACCGCATGGCATCGGCCCATGGGGTGATTATCTCGAACAAATCGACCGCGTTACCCCTTACCTGGGCTCGCTGGCGCGCTGGGTGGAAACCCTGAAGCGCCCGAAGCGCATGCTGATCGTGGACGTTCCTATCGAACGCGACGACGGCACGATTGCCCACTTTGAAGGCTATCGCGTGCAGCACAACACGTCGCGTGGTCCCGGCAAGGGCGGTGTGCGTTTTCACCAGGATGTGACGTTGTCTGAAGTGATGGCGCTGTCGGCGTGGATGACGGTCAAGAACGCAGCAGTGAACGTGCCTTACGGCGGTGCCAAAGGCGGTATCCGCGTTGATCCGAAGACCTTGTCGCGCGGCGAACTGCAACGCATGACACGTCGCTACACCAGCGAAATCGGCATCATCATCGGACCGAACAAAGATATTCCAGCACCGGACGTGAATACCGATTCGCAGATCATGGCGTGGATGATGGATACCTATTCCATGAACCAGGGAAGCACTTCATCTGGCGTTGTGACCGGCAAGCCGATCTCGCTGGGTGGCAGCCTGGGACGCCACGAGGCAACAGGCCGCGGTGTGTTTGTGGTCGGTTGCGAAGCTGCTGCAAAACGTAATCTTGATATCAAAGAGGCGCGCGTCGCCGTGCAAGGTTTCGGTAACGTCGGCGGCATCGCTGCACGCTTGTTCGCAGAGGCCGGCGCCAAGGTCGTCGCGGTGCAAGATCACATCACAACAGTGGTACGCGATACTGGTCTCGATGTGCCTGCACTGCAAGCCTACGTTGCGCAACACGGCAGTGTTCAAGGTTTCCCGGGCGGTGACGAAGTCAAGGATCGCGCCCAGTTTTGGGCAACCGATTGCGACATTCTGGTGCCTGCTGCACTCGAACAGCAAATCACGGTCAACAACGCGCCGTCGATTCGCGCCAAGATCATTCTGGAAGGCGCTAACGGCCCGACCTCTCCCGCGGCCGATGACATCCTGACTGAAAAGGGTGTGTTGATCGTGCCTGACGTGATTGCCAATGCCGGCGGTGTGACCGTCAGTTACTTTGAATGGGTGCAGGATTTTTCGAGCTTCTTCTGGACTGAAGACGAAATCAATTTGCGCCTCACACGCATCATGCGTGAAGCGTTCGCGGCGGTCTGGCAACTGGCTGAGGACAAGAAGGTAACGTTGCGTACAGCCGCATTTATCGTGGCATGTACTCGTGTGTTGCAAGCGCGTGAAATGCGCGGTCTGTATCCTTGATGCAGTCGGTAGTCTGTAGCAGGCAAGTAAAAATAAGTAGTTGAAGCAAGCGTCGGCAGGGAACACAAAAAATCAATATTCCCTGCCGGCGAAAATAGAAAAAATAAATGGCGGTACGCAGGCATGCCTGCATCGGTCTGATGAAGAATGCGAAAAGCGCGCGTGCGTTTTCATCGCATTTTTTGCGCACGCCGTGACCGTTTGATTTGTGCGTAAGGAGGAGACGTCTACGCCCAACATTCGAAACATGCCGATGGCGGTGTCGTCGGTGCGAACGCCTTTGCGTTTGCTGCAAAGCGGTCTGCGCATCCATTGCGCGGAGGCTTTTGCAATGTCGATCGAAAGCGGCAAAAGCATTCCTTTTGAAAATCGCATCCCTGCGGGCAATCGGCGTCGTGGCATGCATCCTATCGGGTCTCAACTGCACGATAAGGCCGCGAATTACGCTGTTGATTGCGGGATTGCTTACTTGATTTTCTGGCATGATACTTGCTCATTAAACTTCTCCGGTCGCAAGGCTGGCATGCGAGTCTTCAATGGCAAACAGATCGATCAGGCAAGTATGGCGTTGTTGGGTTGTCATCGCATGGGGTTTCGGAATCGGTATGTCATTGCAGGTGCACGCGGAAGGAACGCTTGAGAAAATCAAGCGCACCAATACGTTTGTCATTGCCTATTTAAACGGAACGATGCCGTTTGCGTTTTTGAATGATGACAAACAGGTGACTGGGTATACGATTGATCTGTGTCGAAAAATTGCGGAAGGGATTCGAAGGGATTTTAAGTTGCCGCAGTTGCAGGTGCAGTTCATGGAAGTGGATACGGTGACGCGTTTTATCGCACTGGATCAGAATAAGGCGGATCTGGAATGCAGCACGTCGACGAACAATGCTGAGCGCCGGAAGATTGCAACTTTTACCGTGCCGCATTTTTTTGCATCGGTACGCATGCTGGTGAAGGCTGGTTCGGGAATTCGCAATTGGGAAGACCTGCGCGGCAAGACGATAGTGGTGCCGCGTAATACACCGATGGTCAAGCAGATTGATGAGCGCAGTAACATCCGCTCTCTCGGCATCAAGATCGTGGAGGTGGCGTATAACGAAGAAGCCTTCAGCAGTCTGGAGAAGGGATTGGCGGATGCCTTCGTAATGGAAGACGTGCTGTTGCGCAGGTATCTGTTATCGGTGCCACACCCTGAGCGTTACGCAGTTGTAGGTGATTCGCTTTCGCTGGAGCCCTACGGCATCATGATGCACAAGGGAGATCCGGAGTTCAAGCGGTACGTAGATTTGCAGATGGTGAAGATTATTCGGTCCGGGGATATTTTCAAGATTTATGATCGCTGGTTTACGAAACCGATCAGCGACACGATACCCGCGATGGGCATGCCGATGGGGTATCTGCTGCGCGATACGTTGCGCTACCCGACGGACAAGGTTGCTGATGACTGAATTTGGCGGAATTTCCGCACGAAATGATGGTTTTTTGAGCCGCATCCTGCAGTGCAGGAAGGTTTTTCAAAACTAAGGTAATTTAAAGGCAAAATAGCCTCTTTTCAGGAATGAAGACTATTTTTGAAGAATGGCTTTTGGTACACTACGTAAAAATTTTTCCAGGAGGTCACATGAAGTTATTAAAGCTAGCAGGGGTATTGGTTGGGGCAAGTGTATTGATGGGCTCGGTTCACGCTGAAGAGTTCACCGGTCGTCTGAAGAAGATCAAAGAAACCGGCACGCTGACACTGGGTGTGCGCGACGCATCCATCCCGTTTTCCTACCTCGATGACAAGCAATCGTATCAAGGTTACTCGATCGACCTGTGCCTGAAGGCGGCAACAGCGATCCAGAAGAAATTGGGTCTGACTTCGCTGAATGTGAAGATGGTTCCTGTGACTTCGGCAACGCGTATTCCACTGATCGCTAACGGCACAACCGACATTTCTTGCGATTCGGCTACCAACAACATGGAACGTCAGAAGCAAGTTGCTTTCGCCGTTACCGAGTTCGTTACAGCTAACCGCTTCCTGACAAAGAAGGCTGCTAACCTGAAGACTCTGGACGACCTGAAGGGCAAGACTATTGTGTCGACCTCCGGTACCTCCAACCTGAAGCAAATCACTACGCTGAACACTGAGCGCAACCTGGGTATGAACATCCTGGCCGCCAAGGACCACGCCGAAGCTTTCCTGATGGTTGAAACCGGCCGTGCAGTCGCGTTTGTGATGGACGATATTCTGTTGTCTTCGCTGGCAGCCAACTCCAAGGCGCCTGGCGACTACGTCGTTTCCAGCGAAGCGTTGTCGGTTGAGCCATACGGCCTGATCCTGCCATTGGGCGATACAGCCTTCAAGAAGGTGGTCGACGATGCAATGATCAACGTCTACAAGGGCGACGACATCAAGAAGATCTATGCCAAGTGGTTCCAATCGCCTATCCCACCGAAGGGTGTCAACCTGAACGTGCCGATGAGCCCGCAACTGCAAGCTGTTTTTGCCAAGCCTACCGATTCCGGCGAACCATCTGCTTACGCAGCTGTGCCAGAAGCACAAAAGCAATCTTCGAAGAAGAAATAAGGCAAAAACGCAGCATTTGATTGCTGTGCAGCATGAAAAACGAAACGGGGGAGTTGTCCCCCGTTTTGTTTAAGTTGGCGAAGAAAGCAAGACCTGCTCAGAACAGCCGTTTTTTACCTCATGTAAAACCGGCGCAGGCCGCCTGGGAATGTCGTGGCAATGCGGCATTCTTGATCGCAAACGAGTCGAGACGAGAAGACGAGGGCATCTATGCATTACAACTGGAACTGGGGCATATTCTGGGAGCAGTCTCCCGATGGCATCCCCTACATCGATACATTACTGATCGGCCTGAAATGGACCATCGCCACGGCCGTACTGGCCTGGATCATGGCACTGGTTCTCGGCACGATCGTCGGCACCATTCGCACGACCCAGAAACCATGGGCTGTACGCATCGCAAACGGCTACGTTGAGCTGTTCCGCAATATTCCGCTGCTGGTCCAGATGTTCCTCTGGTACTTCGTCATGCCGGAGCTGGTGCCTGCTGCTGTGGGCGACTGGCTCAAGAGCCTGCCGGAAGCGTCGTTTGTCACCGCCTTCCTGGCACTGGGTTTCTTTACCTCGTCGCGGGTTGCCGTGCAGGTGAGTACCGGTATCAACGCCTTGCCGCGCGGTCAGCGCATGGCCGGCGCCGCACTGGGGCTGACACCTGTGCAGACTTACCGTTATGTGCTGCTGCCGATGGCTTTCCGGATCATCATCCCGGCATTGACCAACGAGTTTGCTGCGATCATCAAGAACAGCTCGGTGGCGTTGACCATCGGTCTGGTGGAATTGACTGCGGCGACTTACTCGATGCGCGAATTCACGTTCCAGACCTTCGAATCGCTCACCGGCGCCACCATTATCTACATCATCATTTCCGTCATTGCGTTGCTGTTGGCGCGCATCCTGGAAAAAGTTACCGCCGTGCCAGGCTATATCACGACCGGCAGCTCCAGTACGGGAGGACATTAAACTATGTTTTCTAATTTCGACTTCGATATTATTCAGCGTTCGTGGTTCTACCTGATCACGACCGGCCTGAAGTTCACGTTGGTGCTGACCGTTACTGCAATGGTCGGCGGTATCATCCTCGGCACTTTGCTGGCGATGATGCGCTTGTCCAGCAACAAGCCGCTGTCCTTTGTTGCGACGACCTATGTCAACCTGATCCGCTCGGTGCCGCTGGTGCTGGTGATTTTCTGGTTCTACTTCCTAGTGCCGTTTATCGGCGCCTGGGTGATCGGCGCCAGCGAACCAATTCAGGTCGGCGCTTTCCAATCGGCGCTGATTACCTTCATCTTGTTTGAAGCAGCGTACTACTGCGAAATCATGCGTTCGGGTATTCAGTCAATCCCGCGCGGTCAGGTGTTTGCAGGCTACGCCATCGGTATGAACTACTGGCAGATGATGGGCAATGTGGTGCTGCCGCAGGCTTTCCGCAACGTGACCCCCATCTTGCTGACACAAACCATCGTGTTGTTCCAGGACGTGTCGCTGGTGTATGTGCTGGGTTCAGTCCCGGACTTCGTGACCAGCGCTTCCAAGATCGCTCAGCGTGACGGCCGTCTGGTGGAAATGTACCTGTTCGTCGCCGTGGTCTACTTTGTGCTCAGCTTCGTGCTGTCGCAAACTGTGAAGCGCTTCCAGCACAAGATCGCCATCATTCGCTAACCGACACATGCCGGCCAGCACATATCAGATGCGTGGCCGGCTGATACCGTATTCAGGAATTAGGAGAAATAAATGATTGAACTCAATAACGTCAGCAAGTGGTACGGCAGCTTCCAGGTTCTGACCGATTGCACCACCAGCGTTGCCAAGGGCGATGTGGTTGTGGTCTGCGGTCCTTCGGGTTCGGGCAAGTCGACGCTGATCAAGACCGTCAACGGCCTGGAGCCGTTCCAGAAGGGTACGATCACCGTTGATGGCGTATCCGTCGGCGACCCAAAAACCAATTTGTCGAAGCTGCGTGCGCGCATCGGCATGGTGTTCCAGAACTTCGAACTGTTCCCGCATCTGTCGATCCGTGAAAACCTGACCATCGGCCAGGTTAAGGTGTTGGGCCGCAGCGTTGACGAAGCGACTGAAAAGGGCCTGAAGTATCTGGATCGCGTCGGTCTGATCGCGCAAAAGGATAAATTCCCGGGTCAGCTGTCCGGCGGCCAGCAGCAACGTGTGGCGATCGCCCGCGCGCTGTCGATGGATCCGATCGCGATGCTGTTCGATGAACCGACATCGGCGCTCGACCCTGAAATGATCAATGAAGTGCTGGACGTTATGGTCGGCCTGGCACAAGAAGGCATGACCATGATGGTTGTGACCCATGAAATGGGCTTTGCGCGCAAAGTTGCCAATCGCGTCATCTTCATGGACAAGGGCCTGGTTGTGGAAGACTGCAAGAAGGAAGACTTCTTCGGTTCGCCACGCTCGGAGCGCGCTCGCGACTTCCTGGCCAAGATCATCACGCACTAAGACGTCGATGCAGCTATATCCGAAGCGTATTTTCTGCGCTTCGATCCGGCATATTCAGTCGTTCAACAAAAACCGCCCGGTGCATGCCGAGGCGGTTTTTGTTCTTTAAGGCTTGCGTTTGAAGGTGGCGTCCGAGGCAAGGATTTGAGGTGCCGCAATTCGGGGGCGACGGCCCTTGCGGTAAAATAGCGGGATGTCGTGCGCTTGGCACGAGCACTAATTCAGAGGAAGAGAAGAGCGATGAGCGACGTAGTGACCATTACCCGTCCGGACGACTGGCATTTGCATTTGCGCGACGGCGCTACCCTGGCAAGCGTATTGCCGCATACCGCTCATCAATTCGCGCGTGCGATCATCATGCCGAACCTGAAGCCGCCGGTCACCACGACCGAGCAGGCGAGCGCCTACCGCGACCGTATTCTGGCTGCGCTGCCTGCCGGCGTGAAGTTCGAACCGCTGATGGTGCTCTATCTCACCGACAACACGCCACCGGAAGAAATCCGCAAGGCCAAGGCGAGCGGTTTCGTGAAAGCGGTCAAGCTGTATCCGGCCGGTGCGACTACCAATTCCGATGCAGGCGTGACTGACCTGCGCAACTGCTACAAAACACTGGAGGTCTTGCAGGAAGTCGGCATGCCTTTCCTGGTTCACGGCGAAGTGACCGATCCGGCGATCGACATTTTCGATCGCGAGGCTGTTTTCATCGATCGCGTCATGACACCGCTGCGCAAGGATATGCCGGAGCTGAAGGTTGTCTTCGAACATATCACGACCAAGGATGCCGCCGACTACGTCTTTGCTTCTGAAGGGCCTACGGCGGCGACAATTACCGCACATCACTTGCTCTACAACCGCAATGAAATCTTCAAAGGCGGTATTCGTCCCCACTATTACTGTCTGCCAGTGCTTAAGCGCGAGACGCATCGTCAGGCTCTGGTTGCGGCGGCGATTTCGGGCAGCGACAAGTTCTTCCTCGGTACGGATTCCGCGCCGCACGCCAAAGGTTTGAAAGAGCACGCCTGCGGTTGTGCCGGTTGCTACACCGCTTTGCACGCGTTGGAGCTGTACGCGCAAGCCTTCGATCAGGCCGGCGCGTTGGACAAGCTTGAAGCGTTTGCCAGCTTTAACGGCCCAGCCTTCTACAATCTGCCGCGCAACGAAGGAAAAGTTACCTTGCGCCGCGAGAACTGGACCATTCCGGCGGAGCTGCCGATGGGCGATGCGACGGTTGTGCCGTTGAATGGCGGCGAGACAATCAACTGGAAAATGGACTGAACGGCGCCGCTGTTCTTGTCTGCGCAGGATTAATTTTTACTGGGATCTGTATCCATGCAATTCGTCGACCAACTGATTACTGATCTGGACAAGGCCTTGCGCGTGGTCAGCGGCGTGGTGGCTTCATCACGTCCGAATCCTGCAGCGCAGATTGGCGATTCGGCCATGAGCGATGCAGAAAAACTGCACAGTGCGGGCCTGATGCGGGTCAATCATGTCGGCGAAGTGTGCGCTCAGGCTCTGTACGATGCGCAAGGCCGCTTCGCTCAGGCGCAGGCACTGAAGCAGCAGTTTGCGCATGCGGGCATCGAAGAAGAGGATCATCTGGCGTGGACCGCTGAGCGTCTGCGCGAATTGGGTTCGCATACCAGCCTTCTTAATCCTTTATGGTATGCAGGTTCGTATGTGCTGGGTACGATCGCTGCACGTGTCGGCGATGCACGCAATCTTGGTTTCGTTGCCGAGACCGAGCGGCAGGTCGAGTTGCATCTCATCAGCCATCTGGAAAAGCTACCGCCGCAAGACGCCAAATCGCGCGCCATCGTCGATCAGATGCGCAAGGACGAGGTGGAGCATGGCGAGGCAGCCAAGGCTTTGGGCGCGGCTGAGATGCCTGCGCCAATTCGCGGTGTCATGAAAATGATGTCCAAGGTCATGACAACGGTGGCTTACCGCATATAACAAAACAGGGCGTGAAGCCCTGTTTTGTTTTTGAGTCTGTCATTTCGCTCATTGCTGCAATTGCATGGATTGCACGATTGCAGCAGAAGGCGAGGGCGCCGGCAATTATTGCTGTGCCTGAACCTGTACTTCATCGCTCAGATCATCCACGATCTCAAACGAGTGTGTCATTTCTGCAGTTTTTTCCAGCATGATCGAGGCCGAGCAATATTTGTCGTGTGACAACTTGATGGCGCGTTCGACAACATTCGGCTTCAGATTGCGGCCGCGCACCGTGAAATGGAAGTGGATCTTGGTAAAGACTTTGGGATCCTGTTCCGCCCGTTCCGACTTCAGCGTCACTTCGCAGCCGCGAATATCCTGGCCGCTTTTGCGCAAAATCACCACCACGTCATAAGCTGTGCAGCCGCCGGTGCCGAGCAGCACTACTTCCATCGGGCGCGGCGCCAGGTTGCGACCGCCGCCGTCCGGGGCGCCATCCATCGCCACCACGTGGCCTGAGCCGGTTTCAGCCAAGAAGGTCATGCCGGAAAGGCCGGTCCAGCGTACTGTGCATTCCATGTGCGTTCTCGCAGGGTAAATTAGAGGGAGGCGGCTATTGTAGCTTTTTCGGGAAATGTGGTTTGCATCTCGTGGACGCGAGGCACGGTGAAATAGGCAAAAAAATGCATATTGCAGAGCAGCAAAATATCCGATTTTCTTTAATTTTTAAATACTCTATATAGGGGAAATTAAATCTTGCGCTGCACAATTTCGTTTGCTATATTGAATTCACTGATTGACGTTTTCGACGCAATCAAACCTTGTCTCCTCCACCCTCCTCCTTTGGTGTGGATTTAAACCCGAAACCCTCGTTTCGGGTTTTTTTTTGTCTGCAGCGGATTGCTCACGCGTATCAACCCTCATAGGCAAATGTGCCGAAAAGCCCACGGCGCGCGGCTAAGCCAATAAAGGGTTTGACGCTAAGTCATTGAAAAGGCTATAATTCTCGGCTTTCCGTGCGCTCTGGAAAGACAACAAGGAAGAGTCTGCGTTGGTATGACGAATACGAAGCATCGCGAAGCATAGGATCAGCATCGTTTCGGTAGTCGCAGAACCGCCAAATTGAGCGTTTATTTATTTACATTAGGAAGTCATCATGAAAACCTTTTCCGCTAAAGCCCACGAGGTAAAGCGCGAGTGGTTGGTGATTGACGCGACGGACAAAGTCCTCGGACGTGTTGCCAGCGAAGTGGCACTCCGACTGCGCGGCAAGCACAAGCCAGAATTTACTCCGCACGTTGACACCGGCGATTTCATCGTTGTGATCAATGCAGGCAAACTGCGTGTCACTGGCACCAAAGCAACTGAAAAGACGTACTACCGTCACAGCGGCTACCCAGGCGGCATCTACGAAACCAATTTCCTGAAAATGCAACAGCGTTTTCCAGGTCGCGCGCTGGAAAAAGCGGTCAAGGGCATGCTGCCTAAGGGCCCGCTCGGCTACGCGATGATCAAGAAGCTGAAGGTTTATGCAGATGGCAACCATCCGCACGCTGCTCAGCAACCTAAAGCACTCGAACTCTAAGGAATAGACATGATCGGTAACTACAATTACGGAACCGGCCGTCGCAAGAGTGCAGTGGCTCGTGTTTTCATCAAGTCCGGCTCGGGCAAGATCGTCGTCAACGGCAAGCCAGCGAATGAATACTTTTCGCGCGAAACCGGTCTGATGGTGATTCGTCAACCTCTGGAACTGACCAGCAATGTCGAGCGTTTTGACATCATGGTCAACGTCCACGGCGGCGGTGAATCCGGCCAGGCTGGTGCTGTTCGTCACGGCATCACCCGCGCTCTGATCGACTACGATGCAACACTGAAGCCAGAACTGTCCAAGGCAGGCTTCGTTACACGTGATGCTCGTGAAGTTGAACGTAAGAAGGTTGGTCTGCGCAAAGCTCGTCGCGCAAAGCAATTCTCGAAGCGTTAATCACGACGCGTGCTTTTTCAGCACACCGAAAAGCCGCCAGCGACAAGCTTGGCGGCTTTTTGCATTTTACGAGCTGGTTTTATGCATATTGATGAGCGCGATCTGGTGTCGCGGTTCATTTCCGGTGGTTTGGCTGCTCGGAACTCATTTCAGTATCAAAGTCATTTTTCGGCCTTATTCGCGCTTTGAATCGGGGTCGTTTCGGGTAATCTGACAGAAATATTCTCCTGTTAAAATAAAAAGCTCTCGGGCACGCTCTTTCAGCAAGGAAAAACATGATCAAGGTAGGTATCGTCGGCGGCACAGGATACACAGGCGTCGAGTTGCTGCGTATATTCGCCATGCACCCGCAAGTGCAACTGCAGGCAGTGACATCGCGTAAAGAAGATGGCATGCCGATTGCCGAAATGTACCCGTCGCTGCGTGGTCGCGTCGATATTGCTTTTTCCTCGCCTGACAATGCCAAACTGACCGAGTGCGACGTCGTTTTCTTTGCTACGCCCCACGGTGTTGCGATGGCACAGGCACCGGAGCTGCTGGCAGCTGGCGTCAAGGTCATCGATCTGGCGGCGGATTTCCGTCTGCAGGACATCGCTGCGTTCGAGAAGTGGTACAAGATGCCGCACAGCTGCCCTGAGTTGCTGAAAGAAGCCGCTTACGGCTTGCCTGAGCTCAATCGCGAAAACATCAAGAAAGCACGTCTCATCGGCAATCCCGGTTGTTATCCGACCACCATGCAACTCGGTTACGCACCGCTGCTGAAGGCCGGCGTGATCGATGCGTCGCATCTCATCGCCGACTGCAAATCGGGGGTCTCCGGCGCCGGTCGCAAGGCTGAAATCGCTACCTTGTTTTCGGAAGCATCGGATAACTTCAAAGCCTACGGTGTGTCGGGTCATCGCCATTCGCCGGAAACCCTGGAGCAGTTGGGCAAGTTGACCGACGACAAAGTCGGCCTGCTGTTCACGCCGCATCTGGTGCCGATGATTCGCGGCATGCATTCCACGCTGTATGCACGCCTGACTAAAGATATCGACAATGCCGCATTGCAGGCCTTGTTTGAAGACGCATACAAGGACGAGCCGTTCGTGGACGTCATGCCGTTCGGTTCGCATCCGGAAACACGCACCACGCGTGCTTCCAACATGCTGCGCATCGCCTTGCATCGTCCGGACAATGGCGACACCGTGGTTGTACTGGTGGTGCAGGACAATCTGGTCAAGGGCGCATCCGGCCAGGCGGTGCAATGTATGAACCTGATGTTCGGACTGGAAGAAACCACCGGTCTGATGCATGTCCCGGTTCTACCGTGAAATATAAATTATGGGTTCGGCGCATGTCGATTTCTGCGCCGAAGATGACCATCAAGCGCCACATGCCGTGGCCGCTGCGCGCGCTGATCCTGGTGGTCGTGATCGCGGTTGGCGGGGCGATGGCGATGTGGGCTTACGATCTGGGGCGCAATAACTTCTCGGGGTTGAACCCGGATGGTATGCGCGACCACGTGGAAGCGTTGTCTGAGCAGGTGAAGAAGCTCAACGCCGAGCGCGATCAGTTCTCGACGACGGCTAATGCGGCAGAAAGCCAGCTCAATATCGAGCGTTCAGCGCAGGCGCAGCTGGCCGGGCAAATCAAGACACTGGAAGCGGAAAATGCTAAGCTGAAAGAAGATCTCTCTTTCTTCCAAAGCTTGCTCCCGACCAATGTCGGCGCGGACGGCGTCACCATCCAGCGTTTGAAAGCCGAGATTGTTGCACCGAACCAGGTGCGCTATCAGTTACTCGCCATTCAGGGCGAAAAAGGGCGGCAGTTCGTCGGTAATTTGCAGTTCAGCGTAACAGTGTTGCAGGGCGGCAAAAGTGTTATTATCAATTTCCCCGAGCAAAACGCCACGGATCTCGCGCGCTACAAGCTCGCATTCAAGTACTACCAACGGGTCGACGGAGTCTTAACGCTTCCCGAAGGTGCAACCATCAAAGCGATTCAAGCTCGCGTTCTCGAAAGAGGCCAGATGCGAGCTCAACAATCCGTGAATTTGTGAGGTGAATCATGTTGGGACGTAAATCCAAAAGCACCATCGACAGCCTTATCGGCATTTCCACCAGTATCCACGGTGACGTCCATTTCAAGGGCGGCCTGCGTATTGACGGCCACATCAAGGGCAACATCAACGCCGAAGCTGGTCAGCCAAGCGTGCTGGTCATTTCCGAGCATGCCAAGATCGTTGGCGAGATCCGCGCCGTGCATCTGATTGTCAACGGTGAAATCATCGGTGACGTGCATTCGGTCGAGCTCCTTGAATTACAGCCAAAAGCCCGCATAACTGGAGATGTCTATTACAAGGCTCTGGAAATGCATGGCGGCGCGTTGGTATCCGGCAAGCTCAGCCACGGGCAGACCGAAGAGGTGCCTGTACTTAAGCTGGCGGCTTCGGCCGGCGGCGATGCATGATTCTTCCATTGGCCTTATAATCACTCCATTGTCCGCTGATTAGCAGGAGCTTAATATGAATGCCGTTGCAGAAATTCCAGAAACTTCGATTCCATCCCCGATGATCTTTTCCGACAGCGCCGCAGCCAAGGTTGCGCAACTGATCGAAGAAGAGGGTAACCCAGACCTGAAACTGCGCGTGTTCGTGCAAGGTGGTGGCTGCTCGGGCTTCCAGTATGGTTTCACCTTTGATGAAATCGTCAACGAAGACGACACGACCATGACCAAGAATGGCGTGCAGCTGCTGATCGACTCCATGAGCTATCAGTATCTGGTCGGCGCAGAGATCGACTACAAGGACGATCTGGAAGGCGCGCAATTCGTCATCAAGAATCCAAACGCTACAACTACTTGCGGTTGCGGTTCGTCGTTCTCGGCTTAATGGCCGAGTCTGTACAGATTTAGAAGTACCAGTCTCCTAAGACGTAAAAAAGGACGCTCAGGCGTCCTTTTTTATTTTCTGCGCTTACTGCGGGATTTTTGCAGGCTTATTTGATCGCAGCGAAGGCCGTACGCGCAGCCGCAATCGTTGCCTCAATCACGGCATCATCGTGTTGAGCAGAAACAAAGCCCGCTTCAAATGCCGATGGCGCCAGATAAACGCCTGCGTCCAGCATGGCGTGAAAGAACACGTTGAACTTGTCCTTGTTACCCTGCATGACTTCAGCATAGCTGGTTGGTACGCTCGGCGCAAAGTACAGGCCGAACATGCCACCCACGGTGTCGGCCGAGAACGCTACGTCAGCTGCCTTGGCAGCCTCGCAGAGGCCATCGGTGAGCTTGCGCGTCTGTGCACTCAGCTTGCTGTAGAAATCGGCTTCCTGGACGATCTGCAGCGTCGTCAGGCCTGCCGCAACAGTCACCGGGTTACCGGACAGGGTTCCGGCCTGGTACACGCCACCGAGCGGCGCCAGATGCTTCATGATGTCTGCGCGGCCGCCAAAGGCGGCAACCGGCAAACCACCGCCGATCACTTTGCCCAGTGCAGTCAGATCCGGAGTGATGTTGTAGAGCGATTGGGCGCCGCCCAATGCCACACGGAAGCCGGACATGACTTCGTCGAAAATCAGGATGGCGCCGTACTCTGTACAGAGACGACGCATGGTTTGCAGGAATTCCGGCGTCGCACGCACCAGGTTCATGTTGCCGGCAACAGGCTCCACTATCACGCAGGCGATCTCGTTGCCGGCTGCCTTGAAGGCATCTTCCAGCTGTTGCGTGTTGTTGTAATCCAGCACAAGCGTATGTTTGACGAAATCTTCCGGCACACCTGAGGAGGTCGGGTTGCCGAAGGTCAACAAGCCGCTGCCGGCTTTCACCAGCAGAGAATCCGCGTGACCGTGATAGCAGCCTTCAAACTTGACGATCTTGTCACGTTTGGTCGCGCCGCGCGCCAGTCGCAGGGCGCTCATGGTCGCTTCGGTGCCGCTGGAAACCAGGCGGACTTGTTCAATCGACGGCACCAGTTTGCAAATCTCTTCGGCCATCTCGATTTCGCCCTCGGTCGGCGCGCCGAAACTCAGTCCGCGCGCTGCGGCTTCCTGTACCGCCTGGACGACTTTAGGATGGGCATGGCCGACAATTGCCGGGCCCCACGAGCCGATGTAGTCGATATAACGACGGTCTTCTGCATCCCAGAAATACGGGCCCAGAGCCTTGGTGATGAAGCGCGGTGTGCCGCCGACGGAGCGGAAGGCGCGCACCGGAGAGTTGACGCCGCCGGGTGTGGTCTGCTGAGCGCGGGCGAACAGGGATTCGTTGGTGGTGCCGGAGCTTTTCTGGTTCATACGGAAATGTGAGGAGTGGTCGGTTCAGTCAGTTCAATTGGTTTCGTCTGATTCACGGGCCCAGAAATAGCGGTCGGGAATCAGTTTTCCCATGCCCAGGCGTTGTGCGTGGGCAAGAGCGGCAAGGGTAAATTCCTGGGCTTCGGAAACGGCTTCCGGGATTTCCAGTCCATTGGCCAGCATGGCGCAGATGGCGGCAGACAAGGTCGTGCCCGCGCCCGTAAACGATCCCGGCAGGCGTTGCCAGCTGTCGCGGCGGATAATGCCGGTATCGTCGAACAGCGCATTGACGACTTCATGCATCTCGCCGGGCATGCCGGTCACGAAGAGATATTCGCAACCCATTTCGACGATGCGCGTGGCATCGAGCTGCAGCGCATCGCCCGGCACCGGCTCGCGCCAGGTTTCCGCCAGGCGGTTCAGTTCCACTGCAGAAGCCAGCATCAGCGTGGTTTGCGGGATCAGCAACTCACGGATGGCGATCAGATTATCGTCGTCATCGCCGTCCTGCGAGGGCATGGCAGTAATAAAAGGATCCAGAATCAGCGGGATATCGGGGTAATCCGAGACAATCTCTGCAATCGCAGAAATATTCTCAATGCTGCCGACCGCGCCGACCTTGAATGCGGCGACCGGCATGTCTTCAAGAATGACCCGTGCCTGATCGGCCATCCAGTCGACGTCGATGATCTGAATGTCCTCGATACGCGCCGTATCGCTGACCAGCAGGGATGTGATGATGGACAAGCCGTGGCAGCCCATGGCGGCAAAGGTGGCGAGGTCGGCCTGGATGCCGGTTGCCCCGACAGGGTCGGCTGCGCCAAAAGTTAATATCAGAGGAGAAGTTTGGTTTTGCACGACGAGTAGATTAAGATATCTGGTTTACCATTTTACTTGATTGATTTGAGGGATAGTCAGCCGTGAGCGATAGCAAAACAGAATTTAAGACCTGGATGTGCCTGATCTGTGGTTGGATCTACGACGAAGAGGCCGGCTTGCCGGATGAAGGTATTGCTCCCGGCACGCGCTGGGAAGATGTGCCAATCAACTGGACCTGCCCTGAATGCGGTGCCCGCAAAGAAGATTTCGAGATGGTCGCGCTCTAAAGCGGAAAAAATCATCCGGCGTCAGACTCGTGTCGCCGCATCGCAGGCCTGCTGTTCCTCCAAATAAGGGGGGAAGGCAGGCCTGTTCCATTCATGGGCACGTGTTCATTTTGCTATAGTCGGCTGACAGGCCCGATCGGGCGGCACCCGGAGGGAATGCAATGTCTGAGATTGCAGCGCAGGCTTCTCTGAATATTCTTGTCATTGACGATAGCTACACCATCCGGCGCTCAGCCGACATCTTTCTGAGGCAGGCCGGTCATCGCGTTTTTTGTGCCGTGGATGGCCTCGATGCGCTCGCGATAATCTCCGAAAACAATCCCGACCTGATCTTTTGCGATGTTCTTATGCCGCGGCTGAGTGGCTATCAGACTTGTGCATTAGTTAAAAAAAATGCAAGATTTCATGCAACTCCAGTCATTATGCTGTCGTCCAAGGACGGTCTGTTTGACCGCGCACGAGCAACAATCGTGGGTGCAGCCGCGTTCATGACGAAGCCGTTTTCGGAAGAAGGTCTGCTGGAGGCCGTTAATACTTATGCGGAAAGGCGTAGCATCGTTGTCGAGTCCTGACCAGCGTATTTCTCAAGTATGGAGCAAGGGCTCAATGAAAATAAAGAAAATACTCGTCGTCGACGACTCACCAACGGATCGATACCTGTTGGTGGATATCCTGAAAAAAAAAGGATTTGAGGTCGAGACTGCGGAGGATGGGGATGTGGCGCTCAACAAGATACGTTTGTTCGAACCTCATTTGATTTTGATGGATATCGTCATGCCTGGGAAAAACGGTTTTCAGATCACGCGTCAGATTGCGCGTGATCCTGATCTGAACCATATTCCCGTAATGATCTGCAGCATCAAGGCGCAGGAGACGGATCGCATCTGGGCGTTGAGCCAAGGAGCTCGCGACTATATTGTCAAGCCGGTCAACGCGGACGACCTGATGGCAAAGATCGGTGCGATAGCGGGATAAGCCAGCCGATGGCCCGTCGAAAGAGTGAGGGAAGACGCGATGACACAGAATGAAGCAGCGAATGTGCCGCAGGTACAGTGGAAAAGCAGCCGGTTGCGGGAATTTCAGGCGCGTTTGCTGGAGCGGATGGAAGCCGCGCGTGATGGCTCCGGCATGCGCGACAGCCGTTTGGGCGTTGTCGTCGGAGAGTTGTATTGTTTACTGGATCCGCGCGAGGCAAGCGAGATAACGAGGCTCATGCCGGTGACTAAAGTACCGTTGACCAAGGATTGGTATCTGGGGCTTGCCAATGTACGGGGCAATCTGGTCGGCGTGGTCGATCTGCAGCGCTTCCTCGGGGGCGCGCAACAGGTGCCGGGTAAGGAGAGTCGCGTCATTGTCGTCTCAGCAGCCTTGTCCGGCACCAGCGCGCTGATGGTGTCGCAGGTACTGGGTCTGCGTCATATTCAGGAAATGACCCTGAAGGAAGACGCGGGCGATGCGGCAGAAATCATCTCGGGCAAGCGTTATCTCGATCGTGACCAGCAGGAGTGGGTGGAGATCAGTCTGGCCGCCGTCATCGGCGATGCGCGGTTTTTGCAGGTCGGGTTGTAGGCCAGTTCTGTCAGGCGACCTGGTAAGACCATGTTGTATCCCGCCTGCCGGTGCGAGCAGGTAATAAGGAGTCTCAGTTATGGCATTCAAGTTGCCGCAGTTATCAAAAAATAAAACGACCGCAGCGACAGAGAAGCCGGCAAGCGTGGCAACGGCCGTCAGTTCCAAAGCCGAAAAGTACATGCAGCGTTATCAGCATACGCGCCTGCCTTTTATCGGACGGCAGTCGCTGCGCGCGCAAACACGCATCTTGCTGATGCTGCTGATCTTTGCACTGATCTCGATGTTCTTCTTTCTGTGGCTGGGTTCCAAGCACTATATTCACGCCAGTCTTCAGGCGCACATCACCAGTGATCTGGTGATGCATTCGCAACGTATCGGCAAGGCCGTGCCCAACGCCATTCAGGGCAATCGTGAAGCTTTCAACCAACTCAGCGAAAGCCGCAGGGAATTCAATCAGGGAATGAGCGTGCTGCTGCTGGGCGGCGAGTATCAGGGATACACCATCCGCAGACCAGAGCCGGAGATGCGCGTGGCGTTGACCGATGTGCAAAAAATATGGGATCACACCGATAAGGCGGCCCTCACCATACTCAAGCTGCAGCCTGAACTTACCGGATTTGGCGTCACTCTGGCGCGCTTGCGTTTGTTGTCCCCTAATCTGCTCGACCTGAGCGAGCAGATTTCCATGCTGCAATCGCAAAACGGCAATGCTCCACGCGAGGTTGCCGCTGCAGGGCAACTGGTGCTGTTGACCTTACGGCTTGGGCGCAGCGCCAATGAGTTCCTGACCTCGGAAGGAGTCAATCCGGAGACCGCCTTTTTGCTGGGCAAAGATGTCAACACCTTTCACGACATCATCGATGGCTTTATGAACGGTAGCGAGATTCTTGGCTTGAGCCCGGTGCGTGACAAGGATTTGCGCGACAAGTTAGCCGAGTTGGAAAAGGTATTCGGCGAATATCAGCCGCTGGTCGCCAATATTCTAGGCAATCTGCAAAATTTCATCGCCGCCAAACAATCCGAGCAACTGGTTTTTCTTGAGAATGAAACGCTCAAGCAGCGCCTTACCGTATTACAGAACGACTACCGGCGGGCGCAAGAAACGCGCTCATGGACTTTCTGGATCATGCTGCTGTCCATGGCGACTGCCTTGATTTGCGGGGTCGGTATCGCCTGGGTGCAATTGCAGAGCAGCCGGCGTAACGCCGAAGAAGCCGAATTGCGCCGTCAGGAAGCCGAGGCGCAGCGACTGCACGCACAGCAGCAGGAAGAGCGCGCCATGCGCACCAATGCCATCAATCAGGCGGCGATTTTGCGCTTGATGAATGAACTGCAAAAAGTCGCGGACGGCGACCTGACGGTACACACGACTGTGTCGGAAGACATTACCGGCGCCATTGCCGATTCCGTCAACTACACCGTTGAGGCTTTGCGTGGACTGGTCGGTCAGGTTACGCGCACCGCATCCCAAGTTGCGGCGGCTTCCAATCAAGTACGCAACAATGCCGACGAACTCACCACCGCGGGCCAGACACAGGCGCGTCGGATTCTAGAAACCGGACAGTCCATGCTGGAAATGTCGATTCAGATCACCGATGTCTCGATCTCGGCGAACAAATCCGCTGATGTCGCACGGCATTCCGTGGTTGTGGCCGAGCGTGGCGCCAAAGCAGTGGAAGACGCCGTCAAGGGCATGAATGAAATTCGCGAACAGATTCAGGAAACATCGAAGCGCATCAAACGTCTGGGCGAGTCTTCACAAGAAATCGGCGAGATCACGGAGTTGATTTCCGACATTACCGAACAAACCAATGTGCTGGCGCTCAATGCAGCTATCCAGGCAGCATCGGCGGGGGAGGCGGGACGCGGATTTTCTGTCGTCGCGGAAGAGGTCCAGCGGCTGGCGGAACGCTCCAGCGCCGCGACCCGCCAGATCGGTGCACTGGTTCGGATGATTCAGGCAGACACACATGATGCCGTCGCCGCAATGGAGAAATCGACGGCCGGCGTGGTTGAGGGAACCAAGCTATCCGATGCGGCAGGCGCTTCGCTGTCGGATATCCGGCGCGTTTCCAATCAACTGGCGGAATTGATTCAGGATATTTCCTCTTCGACCGGCAACCAGGCGATCTCGGCCAACAGCGTGGCGCAAAATATTCAAAACATCCTCAGCGAGAATGAAAGTATTGAAGAGCGTCGCGAAGAAGTGATCTCACTCTTTAACGAACTGCACGATCTCGCGGAATTGCTTAAAAATTCGGTGTCTCGTTTCCGGGTAACGATTTCCTGACATCGTGGCCGCGATGTCAACTTTCCCGATGTCAGATACCGTCTTGTATCCCGACCCGTACAGCCTGGAGCCTTTTTCTATGGAACCGGGTGATGGCGCTGCTGTTTCCTCAGCGGCCGCCGCAATAATCTTGCTTGCCCCAGGTCTGCGAGAGATGGTCGCTGAGGTTTGCGCTGCGTTGGACGACGCCAATACAACGGAAGACATCAGCCGAATCTGTGCAGTCATGCAAACCATCGTCAGGGCGTTGACCTTCATCGAAGAGCCGGCACTGGCAGCTTTTGTTACTGCCATCGGACAGATGCTTGATGGTGAGCATGAAGATGATTTTCGTTTAAAAACAGTGGCGGCTGCAAAGCGGGCGTTCTTCTCTCTGCTGCATTATCTGGATGCACTGGGGCAGGTATCGAAACCGCGTCCCTTGCAGCTATTCGATGTCTATAAGGCTGTACTCGCCGCAAGCAATCAGGAGAAGATCCATCCGATGGATCTGGCTTTGCCGGATCATTTCAACGAAAACGAACTGCAATTTCCACCAGATGGGGTGGCGCCAGTCGCGTCATCTGGCGTGACCCCGTCTGCATGTCGAAGCGAATTCGAGGGGGCGTTGCTGAACTATCAGCGAGCAACGGAAACGGATGTGAGCGCCCATTTTCTGCAACGCATGGCAGAAATTTCCCAGCAAATAGTCTGCATGCCGATCGTCTCGCCGCATATAAATTTTTGGCGTGTCATCGATGTCGCCATCGGCTTGTTCGCCGTTGGTGAGGTCGACGTCGATCAATATGCGAAAAAATTTCTCGGGCAAGTCAACTTGCAGTTGCGTCGTCTTGTAAGCGGCACTTGCGAAGGTGACACACGGTTGTTGCGTGAAGGCCTGTTTTTCATTGCTCTGGCGCCGGCATCGAACGATAAGGCGCGAGCGTTCAAGCAAGCCAATGGCTTGCCTGATTTGCATCAGCGCGACTACCAACAGCCTTTCGATACGGTGTCTGAAACGATAGACGCCGCTTCATCTGCTCAAGATCTCCGTGAAGCTGGATCTGCAGAACTGGTGACGGCATTGGCGCGGCTGGAATCCTCAATTGAGAATAGCGTCGACGGCGATTGCAACTTGTCAGAAATTGCGCACGCCATCCGCGAGTTTGCTGTCGTTGCGGAGCGCCTGAAATTTGATGCATCGGCAAAGCTGCTGCGCGCCGATGCCCTTAGCCTCGAAAGGGCGGTTGAAGCAGGCGAAGTGTTGACTGTGGAATCTGCCGCGCTCAAAAATGCCATTCATCACCTCGCCGCATTGAGTTTGTCGTTATCTCTTTCGCAGAATACTTTACCTACTCTCTATCGCCGCAGGCATGAAGAGTCCGTCGACGGCGGGATCGAAAATCCAGAATTACTTGAGCAGTTTGAGCTGCCTGAACAGGCCGAAGAGAGCAAGCAAGCCGAGGGCGCAATCTCGACCGATATCGAGATCGAGAATGCAGGAGCAGAAGAACCTGCTGAGGAAGATTCCGATCCAGAATTACTGGAGATTTTTCTCATCGAAGCCGATGACATTCTCACCACGATGGAGAAGGCATTGGCTGTTTCCCGCGGTGCGCGTGAAGACATAGCGCATGTCACAGTCTTGCGGCGATGTTTTCACACGCTCAAGGGAAGCGGTCGCATGGTCGGGCTGCATGCGATGAGTGAGGGCGCCATGGCGGTGGAAGGTTTTTTGAACGACTGGCTGGCGGAAGCCTCACCGGGAACCGACACACGCTATACGCTGCTGGATTACGCCATGCGTGAAGTCGCCATCTGGGCCGATGAGATTCGCCAGCATGGAAAATCCCGGCGGCGTCCCGATGCAATCATCGCTGCGGTAGAGCGCGCCAGACAAGAAGGAAATGCCGATGCGCCAGGTAATGCGCTGAAGACAGAACAAAGTATCTCGCCTGCCTTGCAAGATGCAGAGGAGTCCATTCGCGTCGGCGACATGGAAATCTCCGTACAATTGCACCAGATCTACTGCGATGAGTCGGCAAATCTGCTCGCTGTCATCGCGTCCCATCTTGAACAGTGGCAGCGGGCATTGCCCGAGGAAGTTGATTCGGAAGTGCTGCGTGCGACGCATTCACTTAAGAGCAGCTCGGCATCGGTGCAATTTGTACCGCTAAAAACGCTGGGGCATGCCCTCGACGACGTGATGCAGTTTATCGAGCATTCGCCTGCTGTGCTGGACGCCGATGTCTGCCGCTTTCTTTTGCTGATCGTGCGGCAACTGCAATTCATGCAACAACTGTTCGCGTCCCGTCAGATGCCACCTGCGCGAGAGGATTTGCAGCAGCAACTTTCATCCCTGCTGGACACGCTGAAAGCGCGTAGAGAAGAGGTGTCAGCAGACGAGCAAGAAGTGTTGCATAGAGAGGGCGGTAAGACAGTTCCTGAGCCGGAAGCAGGTCGCTTTGACCTGGACTCGTTTGATGAGGAGTGTATCGATCTCATCGATCCTGAGCTACTTGAGATTTTTTTGGAAGAAGGGCGTGATCTCTTGCCGCAAATCGGCGAGAGCTTGCACCAATTGCAAAAAACGCCGGACGATCGCCGCTTGATTCAATATCTCCTGCGTCCACTGCATACCATTAAAGGCAGTGCGCGTATGGCCGGTGCAATGCGCCTCGGACAGCACATGCATGAACTCGAAACCAGCATCGACGAGATGGTGCGCGACGGCGTGTCATCCAGTGTGCGGATTGACGATTTGCTGGCACGTTACGATTACGGCCTGCAGTTGTTTGAGGCGCTTCAGGAACCGCCTTCAACGTTGCCGCCCTCCTTACCTCCATTGCTTGTTTCCAGCGAACAGCCGCCGGTGATGGCGGGATCGCGTATCGGCATGCCTGGTATGGAAGCAGGGGGTGGAACGACCGCCGAGGCGGATGCCGGCAAAAACGTCAATGCTGCGCCGCTGGTGCGCATCCGCGCCGGCATCCTGGACAATCTGCTGAATCAGGCTGGTGAGATTTCAATATCGAGGTCAGGGCTGGAGTCCGAAGTGAATGTGCTGCGCAGGCATCTGGCCGATTTAGGCGGCAACGTTTCGCGCCTCACGACGCAGTTGCGTGAGCTGGAAATTCAGGCCGAGATCCAGATCGCTGCTTCCAATCAAAGACTGCCGCAGAACCAGCATTTCGACCCGCTGGAATTCGACCGGTTTACCCATCTGCAGGAAATGACGCGCATGCTGGCGGAGAGCGTCAACGACGTCGCCTCCCTGCAAAAAAATCTTCTGGAGACCGTCGATCACACACAAAACAGCCTCACGCAGCAAGCCAGGCTCACGCGAGAAATGCAGCAAGAGCTGATGCAAGCGCGCATGGTGCAGTTTCGCGGTGTGGAAGAACGTTTGCATCGGCTGGTGCGCCAGATGGCCAAGGAAACCGGCAGGGAGCTTGAGCTGGAGATTCAGGGAAGCACGGTCGAGCTGGATCGCAGCATCCTCGAAAAGATGGTCGGCCCTTTCGAACATTTGCTAAGAAACGCCGCTGCCCACGGTATCGAAACCGCCGATCAGCGCCGCAATGCCGGCAAGCCGGCTATTGGGAAATTATCGCTGCACGTAAAGCAAGAGGGTTACGAAGTCATGATCCGCCTGTCTGATGACGGACAGGGGCTTGATCTCGCACGCATACACGAAAAGGCACTCCGCCTCGGTCTGATCGACGTTGACCGGCAATGGTCGGATGTCGAGCTGAAGGGGCTCATCTTCCAACCCGGCTTTACCACCAGCGCCGACGTGACGGCGATTGCCGGGCGTGGTGTCGGCATGGATGTGGTGCGTTCCGAGGTGGCGTCATTGGGCGGGCGCATCAGTATCGATACGGTCGCCGGGCGAGGTGCGACTTTCATCATTCATTTACCTTTATCGCTGGCGGTCACGCAAGTAGTGTTGCTGGAATTGGGAGATCAGACTTATGCGGTTCCATCGCTTCTGGTCGAGCAAGTCTTGCAGCTGAAAGCCGACAGGCAAGCGGAGGTATTTCGTGACGGCAGCCTTGAGTGGCAGGGGCGCAAGTTACCCATGCACTATCTGCCTGTCTTATTGGGTGAAGACAAGGGCGTACCGGCGCAGCAGACCTTGTCGATCCTGGTGGTCAAAAGCGGCCACGATTTTCTGGCCATTCTGGTCGATCGCATTATCGGCAATCGTGAAGTCGTCACCAAGAATATCGGCCCGCAGCTGGCGCATATGGTGGGTGTAGTGGGCGCCACCGTGCTGGGGAGCGGCAGCATTGCGCTGATCCTCAATCCTATCCAGCTGGCGCAGCGCCACGGTTACCAGAAAGTCTTGCGCCAGGTTGAGCCTGCTTTGATAGAGAAGGGCAATGGCAAGAAGACGATCCTGGTGGTCGACGATTCCCTGACGGTCAGGCGCGTCATGCAACGTCTCCTGACGCGCGAGGGATACCACGTCGTGTTGGCGACCGATGGCGTCGATGCCTTGCATCAGTTGCAGAGTGTTCGTCCTGACATCGCGCTGGTCGATATCGAAATGCCGCGCATGGACGGGTTCGATCTGACGCGCAATATTCGTGACATGAGCGGCACGGCCACGCTGCCTATCATCATGATTACTTCGCGTACCGCCGCGAAACATCGCGAGCGCGCGATGGAACTTGGCGTCAACGAATATCTGGGTAAGCCGTATCAGGATGATGTATTGCTGAAAATGATCGGCCGCCTGACCGGCGAACAAGGCAAGCAGTTACCAGCACACGATATTGACGAGGTGTTGTTTAAGCCGTCCGGGGTGCCATCGGATGAGATGCCCGTCATTTCGCCACCCGTCGGTACGGCATCGTCACAAGAAGATGCCTTGCCTGCGCCGGATTGACCGATTTGCCGAAAAAAATCAGCTATGGTCTAATCTGCCACTTCCTGTGATCACCTGCTGCATAGACTGTTTAGACTGCTGCGACCTCTGACGATTGGGGCTACAAATTAATTCCACACTTGTTTCCATCCTGCTTGCCACGGTGATTGCCGGGGTATTCAGCATTACGGCTGCGGCGATTTTTTCGTTTGCCCTGCTGTCGAAGATGGTCGAGCGCCTGGTCAGTCTGTCGGTCGGCATCATGCTATCGACATCGTTGCTGCATGCCTTGCCGGAAGCGTTCGAGTCCTCTGCTGAGCCGCACAAGCTGTTTGCCTTGTTGCTGGGTGGCCTGCTGGCGTTTTTCTTGCTGGAAAAATTATCGATCCTGCGGCATTCGCACCACCATGAAGAAGATGGTCACGGCCATCATCAGGGCCATGACAAGCGTGAAGCGGGCAAGGCCGGCTGGATGATTCTGGTTGGTGACGGCTTGCATAACTTCACCGACGGTATTTTGATTGCGGCGGCTTTTCTGGCAGATCCACATCTTGGACTGGTGACTGGCCTGGCCATCATCGCGCACGAAATCCCGCAGGAAATCGGCGACTTCATCGTGCTGCTCAACGCCGGTTTTTCGCGCACCCGTGCCTATGTCTATAACCTGATCTGCAGCCTGATGGCGGTGCTCGGCGGCGTCTTGGGCTACTTCATGCTGGAGCGCGGCATGGAATGGATTCCTTACGTGCTGGTGTTCGCCTCCTCCGGTTTCATCTACATTGCCGTCAGCGATCTGATGCCACAAATGCAACGTCGCGCGACGCTGCGCGAAACCATTCCGCAAGTCATCCTGATCGCACTTGGTGTCGCGATTGTGCTGGTGCTGACCAGCCATGCTCACGCGCATTGAGATTGCCGAGGGCTAGCGTCCGGCGGCGCGATCCGGTCGGGGTTTGATGGGACGGCACATCAGCTTGATGACAACGCTGATGACCAGGCCGAAGAAGCCGAGCGTAATAAGTAGCGTTTCAAACACGATAGTCCCTTTCTTGTCTTTTTTCTAAGCTGTTGCCGGGGATGGCGTGCCGTTACTGTAGTCCTGCCGACACTGTCCGCGCCAATATCAAATGCGCCGTGCTGTTATCTCAAAACGGCATAGCGGCAGGGGCAGTATCGGTTCACAATGCGGGCACGATGATTTCATTCAAACAGCTCAGATACTTTGTCGAGATAGTCGCTGCCGGAAGCTACACGCGGGCTTCCGAGCGCTTGTACATCGCGCAATCGGCGTTGAGCCGGCAGATCAAGGAGCTGGAGTCGGACATGGACGTCGTGCTGTTGCGGCGAGATGCCAAGCAGGTCGAGCTGACATTGGCCGGGCAGGAGTTCTACGACAAGGCCCGCAAGATTCTGGAAGACTTGGAGCACGCCATTTCGCAGGCGCGCTACATCGACAAGGGCGAGCGGGGTGCGATCCGCCTGCTGCACTCCAGTTCGGTGCCGCTGTCGCCGCCGCTGGGGCCGTGTCTGAATAGCGTATTGGAAGGGTTCCCAGGTGTCACGCTGGAGATTTCGCAAGCCTCGTCGGAACATCAGGCGCTGGAGATCGAAGAAGGGCGCGCCGACCTCGGGCTCGCGCGCATTCCCATCCTGCGCAAGCATCCGCATCTGGAAACCGTCACCTTGTTTCAGGAGAAACTGGTCGTTGCGGTTTCGTTGCAGCATCCGCTGGCGCAGCACAGTGTCATCGACATTGCCGCATTACGTGACGAGTTGTTCGTATCGACGCCGCATCGCGATCGCGGCGGGCTGAGTTATCTGGTGGCGGAGCGTTGCATTGCGCACGGCTTTTTTCCAAAACCGGCACGCGCCACTTCACGCAAGGCGTCGCTGCTGAGTCTGGTCAATGCCAACTTCGGCATTGCCATCGTGCCTGACAGCATGCGCGCCATTGCGGTCTCCGGCGTACATTTTATCGATCTGAAGGAAGAGGATTTTCAATCCGCCGTGGTGCTGATGCATCGGCGCGGGGCTTCGGTGATGGTCGATCAGTTCGTGCAGGCTTTCATTGCGGCGATTGCCAAGCCGTCGACGTCGCCAAACCTGACGACATCGACGTAGACTTCTCCCCTGCTGTCAGGGCTGCGGACCGGTAGCAACCGGACGCGTCGAATCAGAACTCCACTCACTCCACGAACCGGGATACAGTTTTGCACCGGGCAAACCGGCGACTTCCAGTGCCAGCAAGTTGTGGCAGGCGGTAACGCCCGAGCCGCATTGCATGATGGCAGTTTGCGGATTGTCGATCACGGCATTCCATTCGGCGCGCAGTGTTTCCGGCGATTTGAAGCTGCCGTCGGGGGCGAGGTTGTCCTTGAAGAAGCGATTCTTCGCGCCCGGGATATGGCCGCCAACGGCGTCCAGCGTTTCGTTCTCGCCGCGATAGCGATCTGCTGCGCGTGCGTCCACCACGGTCATGGCCTTGCTGTCGATATTGTCGAGCACACCTTCGGCGTCAATGCTGGTGACCAGGGAAGACTCTTCCTGCAAGTCGCCGCGCGTGGCCACCGGCATCTCCGTCGTCACTGCGCCGCCTTGTGCCTGCCAGGCTTGCAAACCGCCGTCCAGCACGGCGACTTGCACATGGCCGACCCAGCGCAGCAGCCACCACAAACGTGCTGCATACATGCCGCCTTGTGCGTCGTAAGCAACTACTTGCGTGTTCGCGTTGACGCCGATGACGCGCATGGCGTCGACGAAATCCTGACGTTCCGGCAGCGGATGGCGGCCCTTGAACTTGCCATCGCTGCCGGTTTTGGCGCCGGACAGGATCTGATCCAGATGGGCAAAGCGCGCGTTCGGGATGTGACCGGCACGATAGGCATCGAGGCCGGCATCCGGATTGGTCAGGTCGTGACGGCAGTCGACGATCAGCAGGTTGTCGTCACTCGCATGGGCGGCGAGATCGGCGGCGGAAATGAGAGTAGCGTAGGTCATGATTTTTCCTAAACTTCAGTGGCAATCGGATCGATCGCCGGCAGATTCTTGGAAGATTGTTGCGAGCGTTGATTGTAGAACGTGGAGACGATGCCGCTCATCAAAATGATGGCAATACCGGCAAAACCCAGCCAGCCCGGCGCGTCTTTCCAGATCAGCATACCCCACATGCTGGCAAACACGATGCCGGTGTACTGCAGATTGGCCGTCACCAGCGTATTGCCGAGGCGATAGGCACGCGTCATGGCGATTTGCGCGATGGTCGCAGTCAGGCCGATAGTGAGGATCAGCGCGACGCCTTTGAGGCTGTGTGCATGCCAGAACGGTACGCGACCGGTGGCGATGCTGCCGGCGATCCCGGCCAGCAAGCCAGTGAAAGAAAAATAGAAGACCACGCGATATTCCGGCTCGCCCAGCAGGCCGAGCTTGCGCACCTGCAGGTAGACCAGCGCCGACAACACGCCCGAGAACAAGGCGATCACGCCGCCGAGCAGTTCATCCGAGTTGATCGATGGGCGCAACAGCAGCGCCACACCGATGAAGCTCAGCACCACCGTACCGGCCAGGCCCCATTCGAAGCGCTTCTTGCCCTGCCACCAGGCCACGCCGAACAGCATCGCGGCAATCCAGATCGATGACATGTAATTCAGCGTCGTGGCGGTCGCTACCGGCAGCAGGTTGAAGGAGTAGAACCACAGCCACAGCGAGATCACGCCGACGCCGCCGCGAATGATGTGGTCGCGCGGATAGGGAGTCTTCAGCGTGCCGCCCTTGATGCTGATCAGGACGTAGATGAAGCTGACCCCGACGATGCCGCGGCAGAGCACGATTTCAGCGGTGGAGTAATGATCGCCGGCCAGCTTGACGCAGACGCCCATGATCGAAAACAGGAAGGAAGCAACAAGCATCCAGAGGGATTGCATGACGGAACTCTATTCAAAAACGATGACAAAAAAACAGGCAGCGCGAGCTGGTGCCGGCGCTGCCTTCGGATATTGCGTTAGTCGGAGGTGATGCAGAATTCGTCTGAAGCTGCGGATGTTGCCAATGTTGTTAATGTCGTGAGACTACATCGTGACCATCGCATCTTCGCTGCCTTCTGCATGTCTGCTCCTGGGAGATTCAGTTTTCTTGCACCGCGATCTCAGCTATTTGCGAGCGGTACCATTCGTGGAAGTGCTGCATGCCGTCTTCCATCGGCGACTGGTACGGACCGACTTCACTGGTGCCGCGATCCATCAGTATACGCCGACCCGCATCCATGCGCAGGGCGATCTCGTCGTCCTCGACACAGGTCTCCATGTAGGCGGCGCGTTCGGCTTCGACCATCTCGCGTTCGAACAGGGCGATTTCTTCCGGATAGTAGAACTCGACGACGTTGGTGGTCTTTTGCGGACCACTCGGCCACAGCGTCGACACCACCAGCACATGCGGATACCACTCGACCATGATGTTCGGATACAGCGTCAGCCAGATCGCGCCGTACTTCGGCGGTTGGCCGTTGCCGAAGCGCAGCACCTGCTCCTGCCACTTCTTGTAGGTTGGCGAACCCGACTTGGCCAGGCCGTGATTGACGCCCACGGTCTGCACGCTGTAGTTCTTGCCGAATTCCCATTTCAGGTCGTCGCAGCTGACGAAGCTGCCCAGACCAGGGTGGAAGGGCTCGACGTGATAATCCTCCAGATAGACTTCGATGAACGTCTTCCAGTTGTAATCGCATTCGTGCACTTCGACGTGATCGAACAGATAGCCGGAAAAATCAAGATCCTTGCTCACACCCAGTTGCCGCAATTGCGCCGCGACGTCGACACCGTCCTTGCCGTTGTTCTCGAACAGCAGGCCGTTCCAGTTTTGCAAAGGCGTTTTGGACAGGTTCAGGCACGGCGTTTCGCCGAAGTGCGGCGCGCCGATCAGGTCACCCTTGAGATCATAGGTCCAACGATGCAGCGGGCAGACGATATTGCGCGCATTGCCGCGGCCGTCCAGCATTTTTGCTTGACGGTGGCGACAGACGTTGGAAAGCAGATCGATGCCTTGCGCGTTGCGCACCAGCATGCGACCTTCGTTTTCCCATGGCAGCGTTGCATAGTCGCCGACATTGGGCACCATCAATTCATGGCCGGCGTAACGCGGGCCCTTCTGAAACAATTGGTGAATTTCGCGCTTGAAAAGCGCCGCGTCAAAATAGACGTCTACTGGCAATTGCGCGTTTGAGCGCGCCAGTTTGGCAAAAGTAGCAAGATCGGACATCCCCGCCCCCAAATTAATTTGCACCAACCTAAGAGAGAAAGAATCCGCAAAAACCTGGGTTCAAATAATATGAAGAGGAAATTTTGGACAGAACCGCGGATTATGCCATAAAACCGGGGTATCTGGGGCGTTCGACCGCGTAAATCGCGATCAAGTTCGCGTTCGAACGCCTATCTGTGGCGGTTTGCACTAAAATAACGGGCTATATTCGAAATCAGCCACTATGCCAAAGAATCCTGTCAAAGCCAGCTCACCCGCCTCGTTTGAAGAAGCCATGGAAGAGCTGGAGCAACTGGTCGTCCAGATGGAAGCGGGCGAACTGCCCCTGGAAGCTTCCGTCGCGGCATACAAGCGGGGCGCTGAACTGGTCAAGTTCTGCGCCGCTCAGCTGGACAAGGTCGACAGCCAGGTCAAAGTACTTGAGGGCGACATGCTCAAACCACTGGCCACCGGCTCCACCGGTTCTGCCGATGATGAGGATCGCGAATGAGCGCCAGAATCGGGGCCACTTCGTCTTTCCTGGAGTGGATGCAACACATCCAATCGGGCATGGAAACCACGCTCGATACCTACCTGCCGCCGGAAACCCATATGCCCGCGCGCCTGCATCAGGCCATGCGCTATACCGCGCTCGATGGCGGCAAACGCGTACGGCCGCTGCTGGTCTATGCTGCCGGCGAACTATTTGATGCTCCTGGGCAATTGCTGGCGCGCTCTGCCGCCGCAGTGGAGATGATCCACGTCTATTCGCTGGTGCATGACGATATGCCTTGCATGGACGACGATGCCTTGCGTCGCGGCAAGCCTACCGTGCACGTTAAATACGACGAAGCGACCGCCTTGCTGGTCGGCGATGCCTTGCAGGCGCAAGCGTTTGCGGTGTTGGCAGACATTGTTGACGAACAGCAAGCTGCGCGTCAGTTGAAGATGGTGCATCTGCTGGCCGAGGCTGCCGGCTCGGCAGGCATGTGCGGCGGCCAGGCAATCGATCTGGCCAGCGTCGGCATGACGTTGTCGCTGGCGGAACTGGAACAGATGCACAGGCTCAAAACAGGAGCACTGCTGCGCGCATCGATTTTGCTCGGCGCCTACAGCGGCAAGTTGCTGTCAACGGCGGAAACCGCAGCGTTGGAAGCCTACGCCGGCGCTATCGGCCTGGCGTTTCAGGTGGTGGACGATGTTCTCGATGCGACGGCGGATTCCGCCACGCTCGGCAAGACTGCCGGCAAGGATGCCGCTGACAACAAGCCGACCTACGTGTCGATCCTTGGTTTGAGCGAATCGCAGGCACTGGCAGAAAAGCTGCGCGGCGATGCGCATCAGGCGCTGGAGCAATTCGGCGACAAGGCGCGCCGCCTGCATGAGCTGGCCGATCTGATTGTGCAGCGCAAGGCATGACCACGGAAGACAGACAGAAGACAGCGAAGAGCACGGACAGCAAGAGTAAGAACAACGCGAAGAATACAAGCGAAGTGTACGAAGAATGCAGTGGCATCAGCAAAACAGTCTGACTGGCAGCCACAGCTTCTTCGCAGTAGCAAATTAACGGTGAACAACCCAGCATGCTTAATACGATAAATAGCCCAGCCGATCTGCGGCAACTCCCGCGCACCCAGTTGAAGCCTTTGGCTGACGAGCTGCGCGCCTTCGTGCTCGATTCGGTATCGAAGACCGGTGGACATCTCTCGTCCAATCTCGGTACGGTGGAATTGACGATTGCCTTGCACTACGTCTTCAACACCCCGGAAGACCGCATCGTCTGGGACGTGGGTCATCAGACTTATCCGCACAAGATCCTCACCGGCCGTCGCGATCAGATGTCAACGCTGCGCCAGTTCAATGGTATTTCCGGTTTTCCGCGCCGTGCCGAGAGCGAGTACGACACCTTTGGCACCGCGCATTCCTCGACTTCCATTTCCGCTGCGCTGGGCATGGCGCTGGCCGCCAAGACCAAAGGCGAAGACCGCCACGCCATTGCCGTCATCGGTGACGGTGCGATGACTGCAGGCATGGCCTTCGAAGCGATGAACAACGCCGGTATCTCTGAAGACGTCAATCTGCTGGTGATCCTCAACGACAACGACATGTCGATTTCGCCGCCGGTCGGCGCGCTCAATCGCTATCTCGCACGCCTGATGTCCGGACAGTTCTACGCCAAGGCCAAGAACGTCGGCAAGTCCATGTTGCCGGCGCCCATGTTGGAACTGGCCAAGCGTCTGGAAGAGCACGCCAAGGGTATGATCGTCCCGGCCACCATGTTCGAAGAATTCGGCTTCAACTATATCGGGCCGATTGACGGTCACGACCTCGACTCGCTGATTCCGACGCTGCAAAACCTGAAGAACCTCAAGGGCCCACAATTCCTGCACGTGGTAACCAAAAAAGGCCAAGGCTACAAGCTGGCCGAAGCCGATCCGGTGCTGTATCACGGTCCCGGCAAGTTCAACCCGGCTGAAGGCATCAAACCTGCTGCGGCAAGCAAATTGACGTACACCCAAGTCTTCGGCGAATGGCTGTGCGACATGGCTGCGCAAGACAAGACTCTGGTCGGCATCACGCCGGCAATGCGCGAAGGTTCGGGCATGGTCAAGTTTGAACAGAAGTTTCCTGATCGCTACTATGACGTCGGCATCGCCGAACAGCACGCCGTCACCTTTGCCGCCGGTATGGCGTGCGAAGGTTTGAAACCGGTCGTGGCGATTTACTCGACCTTCTTGCAGCGCGCTTATGATCAACTGATTCACGACGTTGCCCTGCAAAACCTCGACGTGACTTTCGCTCTGGATCGCGCTGGTCTGGTCGGTGCCGACGGCGCCACGCATGCAGGCAATTACGATCTTGCTTTCCTGCGCTGTATCCCGAACATGGTCGTCATGGCTGCGTCCGATGAAAACGAATGCCGCCAGATGCTGTCCACAGCCTTCGAGCATAAAGGTCCGGCAGCGGTGCGTTATCCGCGCGGTTCCGGCACAGGCGCCGCGGTGGAAAAGACCTTGACCACCATTCCGATGGGCAAGGGCGAAGTACGCCGCGAAGGCAAGGGCATTGCGATCCTCGCCTTCGGCACGATGGTTGCACCGGCGCTGGCCGCGGGTGAAAAACTCAATGCGACTGTCGCCAACATGCGTTTCATCAAACCGCTCGATATTGAGCTGGTCAAGCAACTCGCCGCCAGCCACGATGCGCTGGTAACGGTCGAAGAAGGTTGCATCATGGGCGGCGCCGGCGCTGCCGTGGCCGAGGCGATGGCTGAAGCGGGCATCGTCAAGCCGTTGCTGCATCTGGGTTTGCCGGATCGCTTCATCGATCACGGCGACGCAGGTCAATTGCTGGCCGGCTGCGGCCTCGACGGCGAAGGCATTGCCGCTTCGATCGTGCAGCGTTTCGGCAAGGATCAGCCGCGCCTGGTGGTCAACAACGGTTGAGTGTCTGGATAGCGATGTAAAAAAAGCGGCTTCGGCCGCTTTTTTTGTTTCATTCCTGCTTTTCGTCCTCAGTGTGATCCCGGCCCTTGCGCCACAACACATCGCTGCCTCCCGCATAGCGATTGAGTACGCGTGAGAGCACGAAACACAGGTCGGACAGCCGGTTCAAATATTGCCGAGGTTGAGGATTAACGGTTTCTGCTTGTGCCAGCGTCACCACGGCGCGCTCGGCACGACGGCATACGGTGCGGCATATATGCATCTGCGCTGCTGCGCGCGAACCGCCGGGCAAGATAAATTCTTTGAGCGGCGGCAGGTCGGCGTTGTACTTCTCCAGCAGCGCATCCAGCCGTGCAACCTGAGTCTCTGCAATCAGGCTGTAGCCAGGGATGCACAGCTCGCCGCCCAGATCGAACAAGTCATGCTGGATCGTCAGCAATTCCTCGCGCAAGGTCGCCGGCAAGTCTTCGCATAGCAGCAGGCCGACATGTGAGTTGAGTTCGTCCACGTCGCCCAAGGCGTGAATGCGCGGATGATCTTTCGCCGTGCGGCTGCCGTCGCCGAGTCCGGTACTACCGTCGTCGCCGGTGCGCGTTGCGATTTTTGACAGGCGATTACCCATAATGTTTTTTCCAAAAAATGAACATGATACAGAGGTCACTTGGCGACGTCCGCAGAGCGCTTGTCATTACCTGTTTGCTAAAGCCCGTCGACACTCATCTGGGTTGGCCAGCAGACAGGCTTGGTCACCCAGATGATTTTTGGGGCTAATTCGCGACACTAAATAATGTTTTTTTGATAATTTATATTTTGACAACATATACTGAATCCTCGAACTTAAAATGATCGGCCCATCCATGGTGGGCAAGGACTTGAGGAGGCGGTATGGGGCAACAAGGCGTGCAGTCGCTGTCGTTCACGGTGGACAAAATCAGTGGTGCTTTGTTGGCTGTCTTTTCTCCTGGTGCAGGCCGGTCAGATCTTACTCTTGCGTTTGTCAGGCAGGCATTGCATGAGGGAGGGCACACCCGGCTGTGTATCGACGAAACCGAGTTGAAGAATTTCGTTGCAACAGCCGTTTCAGCCAATGAGTCGTTTTCTCACAAAATCGGTGAGAGCCGCGACGGAGAATTTTTTCTTGAGATTGCTCCGGACAGAATGAGTGTCCACCTGACGCTGATCCCTCCGCAGGGCGGCCGTCCCAAAGCCCTTGAGGTCATCAATGAAATTCGTACACAAGGTATCACACACGGTCTTCGACATGATGCGCTGCGCGGCGCGCTGAATGCGGGCCATTGCGACAGGTTGCTGATTGCGGTAGGCGAATCGCCCATAGAAGGGCGGGCGGCAAGCTTTGAAAGTCTTATCAAAGAACGAGAGGAAGAGCTTGCCGAGATTGATGAGGACGCCGTCGTTCACTTTGCCGATCTTGGACATATATTGCTGGTTGATGCCGGCACGCCCTTGATGCGGCGAACCCCCTATATTGCCGGTATTAACGGCATTGATGTAACAGGGCTGCCGGTACCGGCGAAGCCGGTGCCCGACATTGGATTCAGCAATCAGTGCGAGGGGGCAGAAGCCCACCCCGACGATCCCGATCTGATGGTTGCTGCCGTCGCAGGGCAACCGAAGCTGATTCCCAATGGTGTGCAGGTAGATCCGGTCGTCGTCGTCGATCACGTGGATCTGAGCACTGGCAATATCGATTTTCCGGGGACGGTCAAGGTCAAGGGCGACATCAAAAGCGGCATGCGGCTGCATGCCGGCGGCGATGTCATCGTCAGCGGCATGATCGAAGCTGCGGAAGTCATCTCCGACGGCAACATTCTTGTCAAAGGTGGCGTTGTCGGTCTTGCAGATATGCAAAATGGAAGCGGAGGCGGCAGCTCTGCCAGGCTATGCGCAGCAGGCTCGGTACAGGTGCTGTTCGCAGAGAGCACCTATATTACCGCCGGTGACAAAATCGTCATCGCCGGCAATGCCTGCCAATGCGACATGCGAGCCGGCAACGCCATTATTGCGGGGATCAATAATCCAAAAACAGGGCACATCATTGGTGGTCAGGCCAAGGCCACCATGTTGATCAAAGCAGTCCGCCTCGGTTCGCCAAATGGCCTTGCAACCAGGATACAAGTCGGTCTTGATCCGCATGAAGAAGAGAAATTGCGCGCGCAAGAACAGCAGCTTCAATACAAGCTTGATGATCTTTTTGCCGTCATCAAGCAGATCTCCTATTACCGCAGCAACCCCGAGAAAGCAGGGAACGGCCTGGCTCAGGATGCTGATCTGAAACATCGGCTGATGACCGAGGAAGTGCAGGCATTGACTGTCCAGCATGAAGCCATGAAAGAGCAACTGGTCGCCGCTGAATCTGCGCGTATCGTCATTGGACGGGCAATTCACGAAGGCGTTGAATTGCGCGTCGTGCGCCAGGTATGGCAAGTGCTCGATGACCTCGGCGGCGGTGTGGTGAAACTTCATGCGGGAAAGATTTCATTGAGTGATCGATAAGACATTCAGGCGCAGAAACAAGGGGTGGTTGCCTTCTTGCGGGGCGAACTCGGCCTAAGTTGTCAGACAAATATAAAATACACCTGCGCAAGAGAGTAAAATCCACAGAGGTTTTGACGAAGGCGCGCGTAGGTGCCGGCATCCGTGCCGTGTGCGGCGCAGCATTCCCTTGCGTCACTATTCCAACAGACAGAGAGACAAGCAATGAACCATATCGTTGATGCGCAGAAATTGCGCAAGCCCGTTCCCGAGGCACTGCTGACATCCTTGCAGGCCCTGTTCGGCAATCGCTTTTCGACTACTCAGGCCATGCGCGAACATCATGGCCGCGACGAATCCTCCTACGATCCTATGCTGCCCGATGCCGTCGTCTTCGCGCACACCACAGAAGAAGTCGCCGCCTTCATCAAGCTGTGCAGCAGTCACGAAGTCCCCGTGATCCCTTACGGCACCGGCACCTCGCTGGAAGGTCACGTGCTGGCGCTGCAAGGCGGCATCACCATCGATCTGTCGCAAATGAACCAGGTGCTGGCCGTCAACGGCGAAGACCTGACCGCCACCGTGCAGGCCGGCGTCACACGCAAACAGCTGAATCAGGAAATCAAGGACAGTGGTCTGTTCTTCCCGATCGATCCTGGCGCAGACGCTTCCATCGGCGGCATGGCATCGACCCGCGCTTCCGGCACCAACGCCGTACGCTACGGCACCATGCGCGAAAATACACTGGCGTTGACCGTCGTCACCGCCGACGGCAACATTATCAAGACCGGCACGCGCGCCAAGAAATCTTCGGCGGGCTACGACCTGACCCGCGTCTATGTCGGCAGCGAAGGCACACTCGGTATCATCACCGAGATCACGGTACGTCTCTATCCGCAGCCTGAAGCCGTCTCTGCCGCGATCTGTTCTTTCCCTAGCGTGGCCGACGCCGTCAATACCGTGATCCAGGCGATCCAGGTCGGTGTGCCGCTGGCGCGTGTTGAGTTGCTCGACGAAAACGGCGTCAAGGCCATCAATGCCCACGACAAGATGACCTTGCCCGAAAATCCATTGCTGCTGTTTGAATTCCACGGCAGCGAACACGGCGTCAAGGAGCAGGCTGAAGTTGTGCAAGAGCTCGCCAACGACAACAACGCTCGCGGTTTCGAATGGGCGACACGTCCTGAAGATCGTTCGCGTTTGTGGGCAGCGCGTCATAACGCTTATTTCGCCATCCTGCAATTGCGTCACGGTGCGCGAGCGATTTCCACTGATTGCTGCGTGCCAATTTCGCGCCTGGCTGAATGTGTACTGGAAACCAAGGCTGATTGCGAAGCCAACGGTCTGATCCACGCCATCATCGGCCACGTCGGTGACGGCAATTTTCATGTGCAGATGATGGTTGATCCCAACGATCCGGCGGACATCGCCCGCGCCGAAGGCGTCAACGAACGCATGGTCGCCCGCGCCATTGCCATGGACGGCACCTGCACCGGTGAGCACGGCGTCGGCTTGCACAAGATGGATTTCCTCGTGCAGGAGCACGGCGAAGGCGCCATCGACGTCATGCGCGCGATCAAGCATGCGCTCGATCCGAAGAACATCATGAACCCCGGCAAGATCGTGCGTTGGTAATCAGATCTATCGCCGTGTAGAAATTGTCAGGCAGTACCCCGGGACGCGCCATCCGACTTGATGGCCGTCTCGCATTACAACAGCGCAACAGCACAACAGCAGGTAAAACAAGACATGGCAACACGCCTCCCACCCGTCCATGCCCTTTCAGCATTTGAAGCTGCGGCGCGCCACAATTCATTTGCCGTCGCGGCCGAAGAACTTTGCATCACGCCCTCGGCGCTGTCGCACAGAATTCGCCTGCTGGAGGACTTCGTCGGCGAGCGCTTGTTTTATCGCGACGGCCGTTCCATCGGCCTGTCGGAATTCGGCCGTCGCTATCTGGATGTCGTGCGTTCCGCGCTGCGCACGCTGACCGATTTTCCCATGCCGCATCGCAACGCCACGGTGCAGCCCAAGGTCAAGATCATGCTGCCGCCGACCTTTGCACGCCACTTGCTGGTGCCGCGCATCGCCGAGTTCACGCAGCGCTTTCCCGACATCACCGTTGAGATGTATTTGTCGGTGCCGCTGTACGACTTGAGTCTGTCTGAGAGCGACGTTGAAATCCGTTTTGGCGCCGGCAACTATCCCAACTTAGTCACTGAGAAACTGTTCGAAGAACCGGCCTTCGCCGTCGCCAGCCCGGCCTACCTCAAGACCATTCCAGCGCTGAAGACACCGCAAGACCTGCAACAGGCCAACCTGCTGCGCTCGGCGCTGGAACCCTGGCAGCCATGGTTTGAAGCCGCCGGCCTCAAAGACTGGCCGGAGCCATCCGGCGGCCTGCGCGTCGACGACCTCGGCCTGTTGCTGGAATCGGTGAGGCACGGCTACGGCGTGGGCCTGACACGCCAGCATTTCGCCGAAGAACTGCTGGCCCGCGGCGAAATCGTCGAACTGTTCGATGTACGCCTGCGCACGCCGCCGCATGCTTACTATGTGGTGTACGAGAAGCAGATTCGCGAGCGCCCGGAGGTGGATGCTTTCATCGATTGGCTACAAAACGCCTTCAAAAACATCTGAGTCGCGAGTAAGCCTCCGCTGTCTGCGTCGTTGCGCCCTGCCAGTGACGCCTTCTTCGCGCCTTGGGAGGCCCAAGTCCCTGAAAGTTATTCACAGCGCGGCGTGAATTCTTTTCAGTGCGCCCAGACCACGCTTTTCGCTATCCGAGGCTGAAATTCGCTACACTTCAGGCATTGCGAAGACAATAGCGAGACAAGCATTTCAAAACCGGCGCCATAAGCCGGAAACAATCAATTCATCGTCATCGCTGTCCTAGCCCAAAGCCAAACGAGGTCACGCATGAACGCCCCAGTTGCTCCCTTATTTTCGCCTGCGCGTCAGCGCGAGGTGGTTGCCGCGCTGAAAGCGGTAGTGCCGCCGCATTGCGTGCTGTTCGATGAAGAGGACACCCGTCCCTACGAGTGTGACGGCCTTGCCGCCTATCGCCAGTTGCCCATGGTTGTCGTATTGCCTGAGAACGAAGGGCAGGTCGTCGCCATTCTCAAGGCCTGCCATGACCTGAAAGTTCAGATCGTCCCGCGTGGCGCCGGCACCGGTTTGTCGGGCGGCGCGATGCCGATTGCGGACGGTGTCGTGGTGTCGACCGCCAAGTTCAACAAGATCGTCAGCATGGACAAGTACTCACGGACCGCCGTGGTGCAGCCCGGCGTACGCAATCTGGCGATCTCTGAAGCGGCCGCACCTTACGGTTTGTATTACGCCCCTGATCCCTCCTCGCAAATCGCCTGCAGTATCGGCGGCAACGTCGCCGAAAACTCCGGCGGCGTGCATTGCCTCAAATACGGCCTGACCGTTCACAACGTCTTGCGCGTGCGTGTGGTCACCATCGAAGGTGATGTCGTCGAGCTCGGCAACGCCGGCCTCGATGCGCCCGGCCTCGATCTTCTGGCGGTGTTCATCGGCTCCGAAGGCATGCTCGGCATCGTTACGGAAGTTACCGTCAAGCTGGTGCCCAAGCCGCAGCAGGCGCGCGTGATCATGGCCTCTTTCGACGACGTGGTGAAGGGCGGCAACGCCGTTGCCAACGTCATCGCTGCGGGCATCATCCCGGCAGGATTGGAGATGATGGACAAGACCAGTTCGCGCATGGTTGAGCCTTTCGTCAAGGCCGGCTACGACATCGATGCCGAAGCGATCCTGCTGTGCGAATCGGATGGCACCAACGAAGAAGTTGAAGAAGAAATCGGCCGCATGAGCGAAGTGCTCAACGCCAGCGGCGCCACCGCCATCGCCGTATCGCAATCCGAAGCCGAGCGCCTGCGCTTCTGGTCGGGACGCAAGAACGCCTTCCCGGCGGCGGGCCGCATTTCGCCGGACTACTACTGCATGGATGGCACCATTCCGCGCAAGCGCCTGGCCGAAGTCCTGCTCGGCATTGCGAAGATGGAAGGCAAGTATGGCCTGCGCTGCGCCAACGTGTTCCACGCGGGCGACGGCAACCTGCATCCGTTGATCTTGTTCGACGCCAACCTGGCGGATGAATTTCACCGCGCCGAACTGTTCGGCGCCGAGATCCTGGAGCTGTGCGTCGAAGTCGGCGGCACCATCACCGGCGAGCATGGCGTGGGTATCGAAAAGATCAACTCCATGTGCGTGCAGTTTTCACCGGAAGAGCGCGAAGCCTTCTTCAAGGTCAAGCGCGCCTTCGATCCTGCTTTCCTGCTCAACCCCGACAAGGCGATTCCGTCGCTGCATCGTTGCGCCGAGTACGGCAAGATGCACGTGCAGCGTGGCCAGATCAAATTCCCCGATTTGCCGAGATTCTGAAGATGACCGAACCATTGCACGTATTCAAAGAGCGTATCGTCGCGGCCACGGCAAGCGCAACGCCGCTGCAGATTCGCGGCGGCGGCACCAAGGACTGGTATGGCCAGGAGCTGCGCGGCGAAGTGCTCGACACGCGTCCCTACAGCGGCATCGTCGATTACGAGCCGACCGAGCTGGTGATCACCGCGCGTTGCGGCACGCCGCTGTCCGAGATCGATGCCGCACTGGCAGCCAACAATCAGGTGCTGGCATTTGAACCACCGCGCTTCGGCGGCACATCAACTGTCGGCGGCATGGTCGCGGCGGGTTTGTCCGGGCCGGGCCGCCAGTTCAGCGGATCGGTACGCGATTTTGTACTCGGTGCTGATCTCATGGATGCGCAGGGGCAGATCCTGCATTTCGGCGGACAGGTGATGAAGAACGTCGCAGGTTATGACGTTTCGCGCTTGCTGACCGGTTCTCTCGGCACGCTCGGTCTGATTCTGCAAGTCTCGCTAAAAGTCTTGCCGCAGCCGTTTGCGAGCAGCACGCGCGTGTTCGAAGTCGATGAGGCCAATGCGATCCGCCTGCTCAATGAGTGGGGCGGCCAGCCGCTGCCGGTATCGGCCAGTGCCTGGGTCAACGGCGTGCTGACGATACGCTTGTCGGGCGCGCAAGCGGCCGTCGATGCAGCGCAGAAGAAACTGGGGGGTACGGAGCTGACCAACGGCGACGATTTCTGGCGCGACCTGCGTGAACAAAGCCACAGCTTCTTTGCCGACACGGCGGCGCCGTTGTGGCGACTCTCGCTGCCATCGGTGGCGCAGCCGCTGCCGTTGGCCGGTACGCAATTGATCGAGTGGGGCGGTGCACAGCGCTGGTATCGCGGTGACGCAAGTGCAGAATCGATTCGCGCTGCAGCGGTTGCCGCAGGCGGTCATGCCAGTCTGTATCGCGGCGGTGATAAGCGGGTCGGCGTATTCCATCCGCTCGCGCCTGCAGTCGCCAAGATCCACCGCAATCTCAAAGCCTCCTTCGACCCGTCCGGCATTTTCAATCCCGGCCGCATGTATTCGGAATTCTAAAATCCTATGCAAACCAATCTGGCCGATTTCATCCGCGACACTCCCGAAGGCAAGGAAGCCGACGCCATTCTGCGCTCCTGCGTGCACTGCGGATTCTGCACGGCGACGTGTCCGACCTATCAATTGCTGGGCGACGAACTCGACGGTCCGCGCGGCCGTATCTATCTGATCAAACAGGTGCTGGAAGGCAAGCAAGCTACTGCCGCCACGCAATCGCATCTGGATCGTTGCCTGACCTGCCGCAACTGCGAGTCGACCTGTCCATCAGGCGTCCAATACGGTCGCCTGGTCGATATCGGCCGCAAGGTGGTCGAAGATCAGGTGCCGCGTCCGCTCGCCCAACGCTTGGTACGTACGACGCTCAAGACCTTGCTGCCGAATAAATGGTTGTTCAATCCGGCGATGAAGGCAGGTCAGTTGGTGCGTCCGCTGTTGCCGCAAAAACTGCAGAACAAAGTCCCGCCAAAACAGGATGCCGGTCTGTGGCCGACGCGTACGCACGCCCGCAAGATGCTGATGCTCGACGGCTGCGTGCAACCGGCCATGTCGCCCAACATCAACAGTTCTACTGCGCGCGTGCTCGATGCGCTCGGCGTCGAACTGATCGTGCCGCCGAAAGCCGGCTGCTGTGGTGCAATCCGCTATCACCTCAACGACCAGGACGGCGGTCTTGACGATATGCGTCGCAATATCGACGCGTGGTGGCCGTACGTCGACGGCTCGGCAGGATTGACCGTCGAAGCCATCGTGATGAACGCCTCCGGTTGTGGCGCTACGGTCAAAGAATATGGCCATTTGCTGCAGCAAGACGCTGCTTATGCCGCCAAGGCGCATCGCATCTCACAGTTGACGCGCGACATCAGCGAAATCCTGCCCGACTTCGAAGCGGAATTGGCCGGCAAGCTCAAGGGTAAGATCAAGGATAAGCTCAATGCGCGCGTTGCCTATCATCCGCCGTGCACTCTGCAGCATGGACAGAAGATTCGCGGCAAGGTGGAGCAGATTCTTGGTAGTGCAGGTGTTGACGTCAAGCTGTGTGCGGACAGCCATTTATGCTGTGGTTCTGCTGGTACCTATTCGGTGTTGCAGCCCGAGCTGTCTTACCGGTTGCGCGACAACAAGCTTAATAACTTGCAGGCGACGCAGCCTGACATGATTGTGTCGGGGAATATCGGGTGTCTGACGCATTTGCAGTCGGGGACGGATACGCCGGTGAGGCATTGGATTGAGTTATTGGATGCGGCGCTGACTGCTTCTTAAGCGCTAATAATGGTCGTTTGAAAGCCCTGCATTTGCGGGGCTTTTTTCTTTCTTCGGACGACCAAGCCGGGGGCGGCTCGGCAGCCGCTCACTTTCTTTGCTTCGCCAAAGAAAGTGAGCAAAGAAAGGCGACCGCGGGATCCAGCCCTTTCGGGGTGCCCGGTGCTGCGAAGCAAAAAATGGGAAGGGAAAACAACTCGCTGCGCTCAGACATTTTTCCCTTCTTTTTCCATTTTTCGCATCGCATCACCGGCCAGCTCCAAGCGGAACGGCGAGACGGGCTCGCTGCGCCTCGCCAAGGGTCACTCGCCTTCGGCTTTGTGATTTCCACGTCCTGTCGTAATTAATTGTGCCGTCGTCCCAGCAAACGCTGGGACCCAGAGACGTCAATGCGTCACTCAACCGTTGACACGACACTGGGTTCCAACTTGCGTTGGAACGACGAAGCAAAAGAGACCAGAGAACTTTGAGCCACCTCTGTCCCCTGGCGATGCGAAGCGAGCCAGTCTTGAAGTCCGCTTGAGAGTAGCCGGTGGCGGCAGGTACAAATCGGAAAAAGAAGGGAAAAATGTCTGAGCGCAGCGAGTTGTTTTTCCTTCCCGATTTGTGCCTGCCGCCACCGGGAACCCCCGAAGGGGGCTACGACCCAGCGGTCGCTTTCTTGGCTTACTTTCTTTGGCGAGACAAAGAAAGTGAGTAGCTGCCGGGCTACCCCCGGCAAGGTTGATCGAAGAAAGAAAAGGCGAACTCAGATGAGCAGGCTGACTGAAAAGATCAATCTCAACAAAAAAGCGGCCCCAAAGAGCCGCCCTCATCAACCAAACAGAAACCCCTCAAGCATGCAAAACCTGCTCCCCATGCTTGGGAATCCACTCCTGCAGCGTAATCTCAATCGTAATAAACGAGAGATTGCTACCGCGCACAAAACGCCCCGCAAAAATCTTCCCCTCCACATCCGCCACGACCCCCTGCAATGGATTCGCATGCGGCTTGCCGCCACCAAAACCAATCTCGCCAAAGACGTTAAGTATCTCCACTCCCGGCCCGTTGATTTCCATTTCGCGCCAACCGGTCGGCGTGGCATATTCCAGATGTGCATCAATCAGGCTGCCGATGGCGCCACGCACGATGGCGGTTTGCATGCCGTATTGGCGGCATAAAGCTTCCACGCTTTCGGTGAGGTCCTGATTGGGTTTGAGTCGGGCCATCACCAGTTTTCCCAGTGTGCCTTCCTCTACCTGAATGTCGTTGTCGTTGGTGTGTGTCTCTGTATTTTTTGTCAGTGTCGATGTCGTCATCATGATTCCATGGGTGTCGGATGCAATAGACTGAATAGCGTCTCTTCATCGCTGTTGACGACGAAAGCGCCTTGGGAAAACAAGCACAGGCGGATGATGAGCGGATCGTCGCCCACTTCCACCGTGTCGAGCAATAAATGCCCACCGTGTATCGTTCCATCGCCGTCAAGGAAGCCGGCGTGGCAATGCAGCAATATCTTTCCTTCCTGATTCTGGCCAACCGTGATCGCTCCGGTGACGAAGGTGATCACGCCTTCCAGCACATGTGGGGGGCCATAGTCGTACGGACGGTTGGCGTCGCGGGTGTTTTCGATGCGGTGGTAGTGCAGCTTGCGCGCGGTGCCGCCGCACATGCGACCAACGCCGCCGCGTTGGCCATAGCGATTCAGGACTTCACGCAGGGCTTCGCCGACTTTGGTTCCGGGTTGTAGCGTGATGCGCAATTCTTCCGCCGGGTTGGCTTCCAGATCCAGCGTGCGCGGGTAGCTCTGCTGGCCGGCGTGAAGAAACTTGCGTACCTCGACAAATCCCGGATGGCCTTCGGCGGACTTGTTGGAAATTTTCATAAGCGATAGTCACCTTTCTCCTCAAGCAAACTTTTGATCTGCTTTTTGACGATCTTTCCATAACCGGATTTCGGCATGGTCTCCCAGAACACGAAGCGGCGCGGCCATTTGTATTTGGCGATGCGACTCTCCAGATGCGACAACAGCGCGTCGCCGTCGGCCTGCTGACCGGACTTGGCGACGATGACGGCGATGCCGCTTTCGCCCCACTTTGGATCCGGCACGCCAAGCACGGCGACTTCGGATACTGAAGGGTGGGTCAGCAGCGCTTCTTCAATCTCGCGTGGATAGACATTGGAGCCGCCCGAGATGTACATGTCGGACGAGCGGCCGGTGATGTAGAGGAAGCCATCTTCGTCCACATGGCCAAGGTCACCGGTGTGGAACCAGTCGCCCTTGAAGGCCTTGGCGTTGGCGTCCGGATTATTGTGATAACCCATGAACACGGCCGGGCCGCGCACGCAGATTTCGCCGGTTTCAAACGGCTTCAGTTTTTTGCAGCTGTCGTTGAGGATGGCGATTTCCATGCCGGTGCGCGGCATACCGCAGGAGCCGACGCGCGCTTTAGGATGAGTATCATCCGCTTCGTGCATGTAAGGTGGCAGGAAGGTGATGTTGCCTGTCACTTCTCCGAGGCCGTAATACTGCACCAGCACCTTGCCGAGTTTCTTCAGCGCATAGACCTGATCGGCGCGGTACATCGGTGCGCCGGCGTAGATGACGTGCTTGAGCGAGCTATGATCGTAGCGGTCGACCGATTCGTCTTCGGTGAGGATCTTGACGATGGTCGGCACGGTGAACATGTTGTCCACGCGATGACGCTGCACTAGTTGCCAGGCTTCTTCCGGCACCAGGCGCTCGGTCGACAGCAGGATGCTGGCGGCGCCGCGCGCGGTGTTGACCACGGCGTGGATGCCGGCGCCGTGCGACAGCGGGGCGACCACCAGCGAGCGCGACTGATGCGTCAGGCCGGGCAGCAGGTCGGCCAGATGATTGGTCACGACAAAGGCCATCTGGCCGTGCGACAGCATGCCGGCCTTCGGATGGCCGGTGGTGCCGGAGGTGTAGAAGAACCACAGCGGATCTTCGTAATCGACTTCCACTTCATCGAAAGATTGATGCGCACCTGTCGCAGTGGCGAGGGTTTCAAAATCGAGTTCGCCGGCGCGCGGGTCTTGCAGTGCGATGACGTGTTTCAGCGCAGGAGAAACTTCCTTGACGGCATCGACATAGTTGGCGAAGCCGCGGTCGTACAGCATCACGCTGGCGCCGCTGGACTGGCCCAGATAAGCCGCTTCCGGCGGCGTGATGCGGACATTGGTCGGGACCCAGACCATACCCAGCTTGAATGCCGCCCAGGCGCTTTCAAAAATTTGCAGGTTGTTGCGAGAATGAACCAGCATTTTGTCGCCCTTGCTCACGCCCAGCTTTTGCAGCGAGTGGGCCAGAGTGTCGACGCGGTCGTTGATTTGTTTCCAGGTGGCGATTTTGTCGCCTTTGCCGTCCGGCGTGCCGTCGCCGATGATCAGGCCGGGTTCGTCGGGAAAGCGGCGGGCGACGTCGGATAGCAGGCGCCCCAGGTTCATTACTTTGGTTAACATCGTCTCGCTCGTGTGTATTTTTTATGTGGGTCTTTACTTCAGTTGCTGCTGCCGCGGTCCCGGGCAATGCCGGGTCCACGGAAAAACTATCAATGCACGCGTTCCAGAATGCTCACGTAATTTGCCACCGCAGCGCCACCCATGTTGAATACGCCCGCATAGCGCGCATTCGGAATCTGCATGTCGCCCGCATCGTGGCTGGCTTGCATCGCCGCCATCACGTGCATCGACACGCCGGTTGCGCCGACCGGATGGCCCTTGGATTTCAAGCCGCCGGAAGGATTGATCGGCAGGCGGCCGTTCTTGGCGGTCACGCCATCGAGAATCGCGCGTGCGCCTTGACCCGGCTCAGCCAGACCCATCGCTTCATATTCCAGCAACTCAGCAATAGTGAAGCAGTCGTGGGTTTCCACCAGCGACAGATCCAGCAGTTTCAGATCGGCTTGTTTCAACGCTTGCTGCCAGGCCAGTGTGCCGGCTTCGAAGCGTGTCGGATCACGGCGCGACAGCGGCAGGAAATCGTTGACGTGCACGGCGGCGCGGAAGGTCACGGCGCGCTCCATGGTCTTGGCGACGTCGGCTGCGCTCAGCACCAGCGCGGCGGCGCCATCGGAGATCAGCGAGCAGTCGGTGCGTTTCAGCGGACCGGCGACGAAGGGATTCTTTTCCGACACATTGCGGCAGAAGTCGAAACCAAAATCCTTGCGCATGTGTGCGTAAGGATTGCTCATGCCGTTTTTGTGATTCTTGGCGGCAATAGCGGCCAGCGCATCCGACTGATCGCCGTAGCGTTCAAAGTAGGCTTGTGCAATCTTGCCGAACACGCCGGCAAAGCCGCCGGGGATGCCGGCCTCTTCCTTGGCGTAGCAGCACTTGAGCAGCACTTCGCCGACTTGCGGCGTGGCCAGTTCGGTCATCTTTTCAAAGCCGATCACCAGTGCATGTTTGGCCTGGCCGGACAGGATCGATTGCATGCCGGAGTGGATTGCAGCGGAGCCGGTAGCGCAGGCATTCTCAACGCGCACGGCCGGTTTGAAACGCAAGGCGGGCAAGGTGTTGAAGACCAGTGACGAGGGAAAGTCCTGATACAGAAAACCGCCGTTGAAGGTGCCGATATGGATGGAGCCGATATCTTCCGGTGTCAGCCCGGCGTGTTCGATGGCGGCTTTGGCGACTTGCCCGATCAGCGCTTCCGGATCGATGCCGTCCAGTTTGCCGAATTGGGAATGGTTCCAGCCGGTGATGCAGGGTGAGGATGCAGTTAAATGCGCAGTCATGTGGATTCCTGAAAAGAGTGTGTTGGAACAGCAATATGCAAAAACGATGCCACGATTTTTTTAGCCCGCCGCTGTCTCGCTTGCGTTGATTTTTATGGTGTCGGCCGGGCGTGGTTGGCCCGCGATGAAGCGCTTTGCAGGCCGTGATGGCGGTAAACATAGCACGCCGCGAGCAGATTTTAATTTGCTGCGCTGCGGGATGAATATGCTGGCTGAACCGATGACAGTTGTATGCCAACTGTATAAGGCATGCGACAGGTGTCGCAGGAAAATAAACACGCGATATACCGCTTCATCCCTTGTCGAATCGGGCGTTTATCGCAGAGAATGTACTTGCAATGCCGACTTCAGGGAGGGGCGTGCAAGTTGAAGAAGACAGTTTGACGACTTGGCATCCAAATTGCTCTAGGACGCATATGCAGTGCTGAATTAGTCGTTACTAGTATCGGCAACATAAATTAACCAAAACTAAAATCAGGAGACAAACAGATGGGTAACCCAACTGCCAGCATCACTCGCCGTCGTTTTTTGAAGACTGTTTCCGTTGCCTCGGCCGCTGCTGCCACCGGCATGATATCGACCCAGGCATTTGCCGCTGCTGAGTTCACGCTGAAGTACGCCAACAACCTGCCGGCAACTCACCCGATGAATGTGCGCGCCAAAGAGATGGCCGCCAAGATCGCGACCGAATCCAAGGGCCGCATCGACTTCCAGGTGTATCCGAACAACCAGCTCGGCAACGATACCGACACGCTGGGCCAGGTGCGCGCAGGTGCGGTCGACTTCTTCACGCTGTCTCCGCTGATCCTCGGCACACTGGTGCCGGCTGCGCAGATCAGCGGCGTCGGTTTTGCCTTCAAGGATTACAACCAGGTCTGGGCTGCACTGGACGGCGAGCTGGGCGCGCACGTGCGCAAGCAGATTGATGCCAAGTCGACCGTCTTCGCCTTTGAAAAAATCTGGGACAACGGCTACCGCCAGATCACCAACAGCACCCGTCCGATCAACAAGCCGGAAGACCTCAAGGGCATGAAGCTGCGCGTGCCGCCAAGCCCGCTGTGGACATCGATGTTCCGCGCCTTCGATGCGGCGCCGGCCAGCATCAACTTCGCCGAAGTGTATTCGGCGCTGCAGACCAAGATCGTCGAAGGCCAGGAAAATCCAATGGCGATCATTTCGACCGCCAAGCTGTACGAAGTGCAGAAATTCTGCTCGATGACCAATCACATGTGGGATGGTTTCTGGTTCCTCGCCAACAAGAAGTCCTTCGAGCGTCTGCCGAAAGACCTGCAAGAAATCGTCACGCGTAACGTCAACGAAGCCGGCATGAAGCAACGCGCCGACGTCAAGGCGCTGAACGATTCGCTGGCGACCGAAATGAAGGGCAAGGGTCTGGCCTTCAACGACACCGACAATGAAGCCTTCCGTGCCAAGCTGCGCAGCGCTGGTTTCTACGCCGAGTGGCACAAGAAGTTCGGCGACGAACCTTGGGCGCTGTTGGAGAAATACACCGGAAAGTTGGCGTAAATGGAAGCGGCGATGACCGAAGTGAGAATGCCTTCTGCATCGGCGCCGAGCAACCCGCTGGCGCGTCTGCTGGCGGGCGTCAATCGCGGCGTGATGCACGTTGTCGCCGCCGTTGCCGCAGCACTGGTGGTGGTGGAAACCGCGGTGCTGCTGGCCGGCGTGATCTATCGCTATGCATTGCACGATCCGCTGATCTGGTCCGATGAACTGGCTTCGACGCTGTTCATCTGGCTGTCGATGCTGGGTGCGGTGCTGGCCCTGGATCGTGGCGAACACATGCGCCTGACCGCCATCGTCAACCGGCTTTCGGACAAATGGCGTATCTGGTTTGAAACCGTGGCCGCATTGATCGTCTGTATCTTCGTGCTGATGATCATTCATCCTGCCGTCGATCATGCGTCGGAACAGATGGCGATCACGACACCGGCACTGGAAATTCCAGACGGCTTGCGTGCGGCGGCCTTGCCGGTCGGCGCGATCCTGATGTTCCTGGCGGCGATTGCACGCATGGCCAGTCGCTCCAGCGTCAGGCAGGTGCTTTCCGCCGTGGCGGTTGTTGCGGTGATCGGCGCTGTGCTGTGGATCGCCAAGCCTGCTTTGCTGGCAATGGGCAACTACAACCTGATCGTGTTCTTCGTCTTGCTGATCGGTGTCTGTGTGGCTGGCGGGATTCCGATTGCGTTTGCCTTCGGTACGGCCACCATGGCGTATCTGACGATTGCCACCGGCGCGCCGATGATGATTGTGGTGAGCCGCATGGACGAGGGCATGTCCAGCCTTATCCTGCTGTCGGTGCCATTGTTCGTCTTGCTCGGTTCCTTGCTGGAAATCAGCGGTCTCGCACGTACCTTGATTGATTTCATGGCGGCCTTGCTGGGTCACGTCCGAGGTGGTCTGCAATACGTCTTGCTGGGGGCAATGTTCCTCGTCTCCGGCATCTCCGGCTCCAAGGCGGCTGACATGGCGGCAATTGCCCCGGCGCTGTTCCCGGAAATGAAGAAGCGCGGTTCCAAGCCGGAAGAACTGGTGGCCTTGCTGTCGTCCTCCGGCGCCATGACCGAAACCATTCCACCTAGTCTGGTGCTGATCACCATCGGTGCGGTATGCAGCGTGTCGATCACGGCTTTGTTCATCGGCGGTTTGATGCCGGCGGTGATTGCGACGATTGCCATCGGCGTCATCTGCTGGTTCCGCGCCCGTCGTGAACCGATGCCGAATGTGAAGCGCGCCAGCATCGGCGTGATCGGTAAAACCCTCATTGCGGCGATTCCTGCACTGGCCTTGCCGATGCTGATTCGCGTGGCGGTGATTGAAGGTGTGGCAACGGCAACCGAAGTGGCAACCATCGGTGTGGCCTACACGATCATTGTCGGTCTGATCATGCATGCCTTCATGAAGCACATCGACTTCAAACGCATCTATCCGATGCTGGTGGAAGCGGCGACCTTGTCGGGGGCCATTCTGCTGATCATCGGCATGGCGACCTCGATGGCGTGGGCACTGACGCAGTCGGGCTTCTCGGCCAAGCTGGTGGCGCTGATGCAAGGCGTACCCGGTGGCGGGTTTGGTTTCCTGCTGATCACTATTGTGATCTTCATCGTGCTGGGCAGCATCCTGGAAGGCATCCCGGCGATTGTGCTGTTCGGGCCGCTGCTGTTTCCGGTGGCCCGTTCACTCGGCATCCATGACGTGCACTACGCGATGGTTGTGATTCTGGCGATGGGTATCGGCTTGTTTGCACCGCCGTTCGGCGTCGGCTTCTATGCCGCCTGCGCGATCGGCAAGGTATCGCCGGACAAGGTCTTCAACCGGGTCTGGAGTTATCTGGCGGCGCTCGTGGTGGCCTTGCTGGTGGTGGCTGCGGTGCCATGGATTTCCATCGGCTTTCTTGAACACTGATTAACAAAAACAAAATCTGAAAACGGCGGCTTGCACCTTTCCTCCGCAAGCCGCCATCCTCACGGAGACAACATGAACCAAAATGATAGCGGCGCCCGCGTGGCGCTCGTGACGGGCGGAGCCATGGGTATTGGCGCCGCAATTTCCCACCGTCTGGCGCGTGACGGCTACACCGTCCTGGTCTCGGACATCAATCTGGAGGCGGCCAAAGCAACTGCCGACAAGATCATTGCCGATGGCGGCAAGGCAGCTCCGTTGGCAATGGACGTCAGCAAGGCCGACTCCATCGCCGCCGCTTTCGCCAACGTCGAAAAAGACTATGGCCGCTGCGACGTGCTGGTCAATAACGCTGGTGTCGCCAAGACCTTTCCCTTTCTCGACTACCCGCTCGACAACTGGCTGATGACGATGAACATCAACGTCACCGGCGTCCTGCTCTGCGGCCAGCATGCGGCACGCATGATGGTGCAAAAGAAGTGGGGCCGCATCGTCAATATTTCATCCGTGTCCGGCATTCGCGCCGGCACCGGACGCACGGCTTACGGCACGTCGAAAGCCGCCGTCATCGGTTTGACCAAGCAGATGGCCATCGAACTCGCCGGCTTTGGCGTCACTGTCAACAGCGTCGCACCGGGCCCGGTCGACACGCCGTTGACGCAAGCCGTGCATTCGCCTGAAACGCGCAAGAGCTTCACTGCCGGCGTGCCCATGCATCGCTATGGAAGCACCGATGAAATCGCCGCCGCAGTGTCTTTCCTGGCAGCTGACGATTCTTCCTACATCACCGGTCACGTGGTGCCGGTGGACGGTGGTTTTGTGGCCGCCGGCATCCTCGACATCTGATCGGAGCGCATCATGGCACGTGCAATGGAAGATAAAGTTGTCGTCGTCAGCGGCGCGGGTTCGGTGGGTGAAGGCTGGGGTAACGGCAAGGCCGCAGCCGTGCTGTATGCGCGTGAAGGCGCGCGCGTACTGGCAGTCGACCGCAATCTGGAAGCGGCGCAGGTCACCGCAGATCTGATCCGCAGCGAAGGCGGCGTTTGTGAAGTGGTCGCCGTCGACGTGTCGAAGACGCCGGATATCGAAGCCATGGTGCAAGCCGCGCTCGATCATTTCGGCCGCATCGACGTCTTGCACAACAACGTCGGCATTGCCGAAACCGGTGGCCCGGTCGAGGCCAGCGAAGAAAGCTGGAACCGCGTCATCGCCATCAACCAGACCAGCGTCTTCATGACCTGCAAGCACGTCTTGCCGGTGATGGAAAAACAGAAGAAGGGCGCCATCGTCAACATCTCGTCGCTGGCGGCGATTCGCTGGGTTGGCTTTCCGTATGTGGCGTATTCGGCATCCAAGGCGGCGATGCTGGCGCTGACCAAAAACATTGCGATGCAATATGCACCGCTCGGCATCCGCGCCAACTGTGTCTTGCCGGGACTGATGGACACGCCGATGATTCGCGAACCGCTGAAGGCATCCTACGGCGGCGACATCGAAGAGATGCGCCGCAAGCGTCACGCGCAATGCCCGATGGGGCACATGGGCGACGCGTGGGACGTGGCGCATGCGGCATTATTTTTAGCCTCGGATGCGGCGCGTTATGTGACCGGCGTGGATCTGATTGTTGACGGGGGGCTGAGTCTCAAGTGCGTATAAGGGAGTCGGTCAGGTAGTCTGTCCGCGGCGCAAGGCAGCCCAGACTTCTTCCGCCGTTTCGACAAAGGTCTGGATGCAGGGATTACGATTATCCTTGTTCCAGATCACCGCGACTTCCACCACGGGGGCGTCAACCAGCGGTTTAAAAACCGTGGTTTCCAGATGCATGGCCTGCATCGAATTCGGCACCATCGCCACACCCAGACCTTCGCCGACCAGATTGACGATGGTCTGCTGCAGATTGGCTTCCAGCTTGATACGCGGGCGGAAGCCCGAGGCCTGGCAGCAGTTGACGATCAGGTCATAGACCACCGGTGCAATCGCGCGCGGAATGCTGACAAAGGGGTCGTCCGCCAGATCTCTGGCTGAAATCTTTTCACGTGTAGCCAATCGATGGTTCTTTGGCAATACCGCCACCAATGGTTCGGAAAAGATCGTGCGGCTATCCAGCCCACTGCAATCTTCGGGGCGATACATGATCCCTACATCACGTTTTCCTTCTTTGATATCCACGGCCAACAAGTTAGGTACATGCTCGGTCAGACGCATGTCCACCTCCGGATAGTTGGCCGAATAATAGCGCGTCACCGACGGCAGGATGTTATAGGCCGTCGACATCATGAAGCCGACCAGCAGCGCGCCGCTCTTGCCGGCCCCGGTACTGACGGCATTGCGCTTGGCCCGCTCCAGTGCATGAAAAATTTCAGCAGTATCCCGGTAGAAATGTTTTCCCGCTTCGGTCAGTTGCACGCTGCGTTTGCTGCGGTCGAACAATTGCACGCCGAGCTCTTTCTCCAGCGCCGCAATCTGCCGTGTGAGCGGCGGTTGCGAGATATGCAGCAGCTCGGCGGCACGTCCGAAATGGAGTGTTTCTGCTACGGTGCGGAAATAGCTCAGGTGGCGCAGTTCGATCATTTGATACCTTTAAGGTATTAGTTGCATGCCTATATTGTATTGGAAGTTATCAGATAAGCTGGCTATTCTTTGCCGCAGAGTTAGCTTACTTGCGACTAACTCATAGAAATCCTACTTGTTTTAGCTGGCTGAGAAGAGATTTCAAAAGGCGCAATCGGCCATAAGCCAGACAGACGCCACATAAGAAAAAGCAGTTCATAGACAGGAGACAAATCATGCCGACACAAACGGTAGACCTCGCTACGGCGCGCAGATATGTCAATAGCGCACGCTATCGCTCACTCGATGAACTCTGTGGCGGCGATCCGCAGATGCAAGACCTGATTGCGCGCGGCAAGCGCCTGATCGACAAGAACATCCCCATTCTGATTCTCGGCGAAACCGGCACCGGCAAGGAATACCTGTCGCGTGCGTTGCACGCCTACAGCGAACGCCGCGCCGCCAATTGGGTGGCGGTGAATTGTGCGTCGATTCCGGAGAGCCTGGCCGAAAGTGAGTTGTTCGGCTACTGCAAGGGTGCTTTCTCGGGCGCGCTGCCCGGCGGCATGAAAGGCAAGGTGCAGCAGGCCGATGGTGGCACGTTGTTCCTGGATGAAATCGGCGACATGCCATTCTCGTTGCAGACGCGTTTGCTGCGCGTGCTGTCGGAGCGTGAAGTCATTCCATTGGGCGCGGCGCATCCGGTGCCGGTCGATGTGCATCTGATCTGTGCCACGCATCAGGACTTGAAGACGCTGGTGGCGCAAGGCCGCTTCCGCGAAGATTTGTATTACCGCATCGCCGGCGGCGTATTGCGCTTGCCGTCGCTGCGCACGCGCGCCGACAAGCGCGCGCTGATCATCCAGATGATCGCCGACGAAATGTCGGGCCAGCACATTGACGAGCGCATCATAGCGCCGCAGGCCTTGCAGCAGATGCTGGCTTATCCGTGGCCGGGAAATCTGCGCCAGATGCATGCCGTGGTGCGCTACTGCTGCGCCGTGATGAATGGCGATCGCATTGAGGTCGCCGATTTACCGGAAGAGCTGATGGAGTCGTTTGCACCATCGGCTCCTGCATCCAATCATTTTGAGGGGTTGAATACGGTCTCAGCCTCGAACTCAGTGTCCAACATGCGCAGCATCGTGCCACAAGCCGGTGTTGCCGACATCCTTCCTCGCCAATCAGGCGGCCCGCTCGGGGATGAGCGCATGCGCGTTATCGACGCGTTGGTCGGCAGCCGCTGGAACATTTCCGCCGCCTCACGGCAATTGGGAATGTGCCGCGCCTCGCTATATCGCAAATTGCGCCAGCTGGATATTCCACATGTGCGTGACCAGGCGATGCCGGCGCATCTTGCTTCTTATGCAGCTTGACAGGGTGCCCGATACGCCGCTTGACTGAAATTCTCGCTGCCTCTACAGTCGCTGACGCTTTATGCCCAGTCACGGCGTAAGGCGGCTGTCCTTGCCGTTCTCAGGCAGTGAGTCCCATTACAACAGAGAAGAGCTCCGCTCCATCATTGAGGAAGATTTAGGAAGAATATGAAAGTTTTTTACGACAAAGACGCAGACCTGTCCCTGATCAAGAACAAGAACGTGACCATCATCGGTTACGGTTCGCAAGGCCACGCGCACGCACAAAATCTGAATGACTCCGGCTGTAAAGTCACCGTTGCGCTGCGTAAAGACGGCGCATCGTGGAACAAGGCCAAGAACGCCGGCCTGAACGTTGCCGAAGTCAACGAAGCGGTCAAGGGCGCCGACGTCATCATGATCCTGCTGCCGGATGAAAACATCGGCCAGGTCTATGCAGAAAACGTTGCACCGCACGCCAAGCAAGGCGCGACAGTCGCCTTCGCACATGGCTTCAACATCCACTATGGCCAAGTCGTGCCGCGCGCCGATCTGGACATCATCATGATCGCGCCGAAGGCTCCGGGCCACACCGTGCGTTCGACTTACACTCAAGGTGGCGGCGTGCCGCACCTGATCGCTGTGTATCAGGACAAGTCCGGCACAGCCCGTGACGTCGCCTTGTCGTACGCCACCGCCAACGGCGGCGGCCGTGCCGGCATCATCGAAACCAACTTCCGCGAAGAAACCGAAACCGACCTGTTCGGCGAACAAGCGGTTCTGTGCGGCGGTACTGTCGAACTGATCAAGGCTGGTTTCGAAACACTGGTGGAAGCCGGTTATGCACCAGAAATGGCGTACTTCGAATGCCTGCACGAACTGAAACTGATCGTCGACCTGATCTACGAAGGCGGCATCGCCAACATGAACTACTCGATCTCCAACAATGCGGAATACGGCGAATACGTCACCGGCCCACGCATCATCAACGAAGAGAGCAAGAATGTGATGAAGCAAGTGCTGACCGACATCCAGACCGGCGAATACGCCAAGAGCTTCATTCTGGAAAACAAGGCAGGCGCACCTACATTGCTGTCGCGCCGTCGCATCAACGCTGAACACCAGATCGAAATCGTTGGTGAAAAGCTGCGTGCGATGATGCCGTGGATCAAGGCCAACAAGCTTGTGGACCAGTCGAAGAACTAATTCGACTCCGGACCGCGATCGCAGGCATCATCACAGGACGGCGCAAAGCAGTGCTTTGCGAATTCCCTTCCTGCCTGCCGTGGATCAAAGCCAACAAGCTGGTTGATCAATCGAAGAACTAATTCGACTCCGGACCGCGATCGCAGGCATCACTGGGGCCCAGCGTCCGCTGGGACGACGCAGGTAGGTGATGCGGTTGGTTGAAGAAAAGGACGCTTTGGCGTCCTTTTTCATTTCGCGGTATGTTTACGACCCGAGACCATCTAGGTCCCCGTTCCATTCACCAAGGAGACACCAGTGCAACTGATCGGCATGCTTGATTCCCCTTATGTTCGCCGCGCCGCGATTTCCCTGCAATTGCTTGGGCTGCCGTTCGAACATCAATCGATTTCTGTGTTCAGCACCTTCGACCGTTTTCGTGAAATCAATCCGCTGGTGAAGGCACCGTCGCTCATCTGCGACGATGGGATGGTGCTGATGGATTCGATACTGATTACACAATACGCCGAAGCATTTCCACAGAAGAAGCGCAGTTTGCTGCCGAACGATCTGGGTGAATTGCAGCGCGCGTTGCGCATCATCGGGCTGGCAATGACGGCATGTGAGAAGAGCGTGCAAATTGTCTATGAACACAAATTGCGTCCGGCCGAGAAGTTGCACCAGCCCTGGCTGACACGTGTGTCCGGCCAATTGCTGGAAGCGTACAAAGCGTTGGAAGAGGAGTTTGCCAAGCGGCCTCAAGTCGAGACCAGTGTGACCAGCGCGACTATCGATCAGGCCACGCTGACGACGGCGGTGGCCTGGTTCTTCAGTCAGCAACTGGTCGCCGATGTGGTGCCGGCCGCCGATTATCCTGCGTTGGCAGCCTTGTCGAAGGCAGCTGAATCATTGCCGGAATTTGTCGCCGCGCCTTATGGCGACGGCACTTGCAATCTGCATTGAGCAGGCTTATTCAGCCAGCAGTTTTTCAATGTCGGCCACCATGTCTTCCGGCTTGGTGGCCGGCGCATAGCGTTTGAAGACGGTGCCGTTTTTGCGCACCAGGAATTTGGTGAAATTCCATTTGATGGCCTTGCTGCCCAGCAGACCGGGTGCTTCGGTCTTGATGTAAGTGAACAGCGGATCAGCCTTGTCGCCGTTGACATCGATCTTGGCGAACAATGGAAAGCTGACGCCGTAGTTCTTCTCGCAAAATGCGCCGATCTCTTCTGCCGTTCCCGGTTCCTGGCTGCCGAACTGATTGCAGGGGAAGCCGAGTACTTCAACGCCTTTTTCCTTGAACTCGCGATAGATCTTTTCCAGGCCCTGATATTGCGGTGTGAATCCGCATTTGCTGGCGGTGTTGACGATCAGGACAACTTTGCCGCGGTATTGCTCCAGCGAGGCCGGTGTGTTGTCGGACAGGGCGGGCTGGAAGTCGTAGATGGTGGGCATGATGGTCTCGTCGAGGTAAGAAATAATGACGCCCATGATAGCCCATGGACGGGAGGTAGATCCTACGCGAACTGATCCGGATTGCGGGCGGTTGCGCGCGCCGTCTCCGGCGTGATCAATTCCTTGCGCAGTAATTCGGCGAGGCAGTGATCAAGCGTCTGCATGCCTGCAGCTGCAGAAGTCTGCATGACCGACGTCATTTGCGCGATTTTTCCTTCGCGAATCAGGTTGCGGATGGCGGGCGTGCCCAGCATGATTTCGTGCGCGGCGATGCGGCTGTCTCCTGCCCTGGTTTTCAGCAGGACTTGCGAAACAACCGCACTTAACGACTCGGACAGCATGCTGCGCACCATCTCTTTTTCTTCTCCGGGAAAGACATCGACGATGCGATCGATACTTTTGGCAGCGGAAGAGGTATGCAGGGTAGCCAATACCAGATGGCCGGTTTCTGCCGCGGTCAGCGCGAGCCGGATGGTGTCGAGATCGCGCAGTTCGCCGACCAGGATGACGTCAGGATCCTCACGCAAGGCCGAGCGCAATGCATTGGCGAACGAGCGGGTATGGGCGCCTACGGCACGCTGGTTGATCAGGCTTTTGTCAGACGTGTGAACGAATTCTATGGGGTCCTCTATGGTCAGCACGTGCGCCGGGCGATGCGTGTTGATATGCCGGATCATGGCTGCCAGCGTGGTCGACTTGCCCGAGCCGGTGGGGCCGGTGACCAGAATCAGACCTTGCCGACGCAGCGCCAGGTCGCTCAGTATCGGCGGTGCGCCAAGCTCGGCGAGCGTAGGAATCGCCTGCGGGATGGTGCGGATAACGGCCGCCGCGCCGCGCGACTGATGGAAGGCGTTGATGCGGAAGCGCGCCAGTCCGGCAATGTCGATGGCGAAATCGCATTCCAGATCACGCCGCCACGTCTCCGCTTGCACAGGCGTCATGATGGCGTCGAGCATATTGCCCAGATCATCAGTCTGCAATGCCGGCAGATTGATGCGCCGCATGTCGCCATGGATGCGCAGCATGGGCGGCAAGCCGGTGGAAAGATGCAGGTCGGAAGCGCGATTCTTGACCGAAAAGGCGAGCAGGCCGGGAATGTCCATTTATAATCTCTTACACAAAAACAGCGTTGTCCCTCCCTGAACCGAAGAATTATGTCGTCAATCGCAAAACAGTTGCAAGTTGTTAACTCTCGCATTGCCGCCGCCGCGCATGCCGCAGGCCGCGATCCGCAAGAAATCCAGCTGTTGGCCGTATCGAAGTTTTTTGACGTTTCTTCTGTTTTGGAAGCGGTGCGCGCCGGACAGACCGCGTTCGGGGAAAATTACGTCCAGGAAGCGCTCGACAAGATCGACGCCTTGAAGCTGGCCGCGCCCGAGGCGGCTGTCGAATGGCATTTCATCGGACCGATCCAGAGCAACAAGACGCGCCAGATCGCAGAACATTTTGATTGGGTGCATTCGGTCGATCGCGAAAAAATCGCGCGCCGCCTGTCGGAACAGCGTCCTTCGCAACTGCCCCCGCTCAACATTTGCCTGCAAGTGAATATCAGCGCCGAAGACAGCAAGAGCGGCTTGTCGCCGGACGAGTTGTTGCCGGTGGCGCGGGCGGTTGCCGCCATGCCCGGGCTGCGCTTGCGCGGACTGATGGCGATCCCGGCGCCGACGGAAGTGGAAGAAGAACAGCGAGCAGCGTTCCGGCGTTTGCGCGAATTGTCGGACTTGTTGATCGAAAGCAGCATCGCATGCGACACGCTATCGATGGGCATGTCCGCAGACATGGATGCCGCCATCGCCGAAGGCGCTAGTATCGTGCGCGTCGGCACGGCGATTTTTGGCCAGCGTCAGACATAAGCAGATTCAGAGTTATCCGTAGTTATCGACAGGAAGAGAACATATGTTGAAGATAGGTTTCATTGGCGGCGGCAACATGGCCACTGCATTGATCGGCGGTCTCGCAGGCAAACTGACGGACGGCAAGAATATCCATGTCATTGATCTGAATCCGGAATCGCTGCAAACACTCAATCAGCGTTTCGGCGTCACCACGGCATTGCAAATGGATGACGCGCTCACGCAATGCGACGTCATCGTGCTGGCCGTCAAGCCGCAACAGATGCGCCAGGTGGCCGACAATCTCAAGTCTTTCATCGGGACACAATTGGTATTGTCGATCGCTGCTGGTATCCGCAGTGCCGATCTGTCGCGCTGGCTCGGTGATCATCAGGCCATCGTGCGCGCCATGCCGAATACGCCGGCGCTGATCGGCAAGGGCATCACCGGCATGGTCGCCATGGCAGGCGTGAGTGCCGAGCAACGCGCCGCCGCGGATGCTATCCTGCGCGCCGCAGGCACGACCATGTGGCTCGACAGCGAAGACCTGATCGATCCGGTGACTGCGGTATCGGGCAGCGGCCCGGCCTACGTGTTCTATTTCATGGAAGCCATGCAGCAGGCGGCGCTGGAACTGGGTCTCACCGCCGAGCAAGGTGTCGAACTGGCAAAAGCGACGTTTGCAGGTTCTGTCGAACTGGCGATTCGCTCGCCGGAACCGCTGTCGCTGTTGCGCGAACGCGTGACGTCGAAGGGCGGCACCACCTATGCTGCGCTCACCAGCATGGAAAACGATGGGGTCAAGCAGCGCATCATCACGGCCGTCAAAGCCGCCGCTGCGAGAGGGAAGGAATTGGGGGAGGAGTTTGGTAAGGATTAGTCTGAACGTGCGTCGATACAGTTGTGTTTTTCTCGCAGTGCTGCTGACAGCCTGCGCAGGTGCCCCGCAAGCGGATGGTGATTTTTATACAGTCAGAAGAGGCGATACGCTGATCGGACTGGGCCGTTCTTTTGGCCAAAACTATCGCGACCTGGCAGCGTGGAACAAAATTTCCGACAAAGACGACATTGAAGTCGGTCAAGTGCTGCGCATCCGGCCTCCGCCATCGGGCGCGCCGATTTCACGCGCTCGTCCCGCGCATTCGACCGAGTCGGGTGCGACCGCGTCGGCGGCAGTGCGCGAACGCAGAGCCGCCGAAGCGAAAAAGGATGCCGCACCACCAGCGACGGCAGCTCCTTCCGTTGCGGAGGCGGAACGCCTGAACTGGATGTGGCCGGCGCAGGGAAAACTCACGCCAACCACCGACCGCAATCTGAAGGGCATCGATATCCTTGGCACCAGCAGCCAGCCGATCTGGGCTGCCGAAGCCGGCAAGGTGACTTATGCAGGGCGCGGTATTCGCGGTTACGGCAACATGATCATCATCCGGCACAGCCGCACTTTGTTGTCGGTCTACGCCCACAACAAATCGATCATGGTCAAGGAAGGACAGACCGTTAATCGCGGTCAGCAGATCGCCGAGATGGGTGACACCGACAGCAGTACAGTCAAGCTGTACTTCGAGATTCGCAGCAACGGTAAGCCGATCAATCCGACGCCGCTGTTACCGAAGCCACACGGCTGAGGCGTACTTAACATCTGTTTGCGATCCGGCAGCTATCCAACAAGGCGGCAAGATCGCAAATAGCTTTTAGCGTAAAGCGTAGTCCAGCGCCACCCCGGCAAACATCGCAGCACCCAGCCAGTTGTTGTGCATGAATGCAGCGAAGCAGCCGGTGCGGTCGCGCTCATGGATCAGGCGATAGTGATACACAGCGCAACCGGCAGCAACCAGCATGCCGAGGCTGAACCAGGTGCGCAAACCGTATTGCCAGCCGACCGCCCAGAAAATTCCCAGTGCCGCGACATAGCACAGCATCACCGCCAGTACGTCAAACCGGCCGAAGGTGATGGCTGAAGTCTTCATGCCCAGCTTGATGTCATCGTCCCTGTCCACCATCGCGTATTCGGTGTCATAGGCGACGGCCCAGAAGATATTGCCAATCAGCATCAACCAGGCGGCCATCGGAACCGAGTCCTGCACTGCCGCAAATCCCATTGGAATGCCGAAACCGAATGCAATGCCCAGATAAGCCTGCGGAATGGCAAAGAAGCGTTTGAAGTAGGGATAGCTGCTGGCCACGATCAAGGCCGCGACGGACAATTGCTTGGTGAGACCGTTCAGCGGGAGGATCAGCAGGAAAGAAATCAAGGCCAGAACTGCCGCCACCATGACCGCTTCCCATCCTTTAATCTTGCCGGCGGTCAGCGGGCGGTCAACGGTGCGCTTGACGTGCTTGTCAAAGTCGCGGTCAGCGTAGTCGTTGATTGCACAACCTGCCGACCGCATCAGGATCGTGCCTACTGTAAAGATCGCCACGATGCGCCAGTCAGGATGGCCATCCGACGCCAGCCAGACCGCCATCAATGTCGGCCACAGCAGGAGCAGGATGCCGATGGGTTTGTGCAGGCGGATCAATCGAAAATAGAGATTGAGGCGCTGATTCAGCTGATTCATGTCGGGCAGGCGTGAAGAAAAGCGCCATTATAAATGGTGGGCAATGGCCGCGTTCAGAGGCGCCGGATAAGCCGGGATTTCTGACAATGCAGACAGAATTCGGCAGAACTTTTTCTCATTCAATTTCACTCAAAATGAACAAATGTAACAATGGGTATGAATTTTTGATCAAAAAGGCGAAATTATTTGCGATTGGGGAAATTAGACGTTAATGTACGACCGGTGTAACGAGACAGTCACAATGACTTGATAACATCGGTCACCTTTTTTCGGGAGGATTACCCTAATGAAACACCATCTGAAAGCCTTTGCCGCTACGGCGTTGATGGCGACAATGACAACTTCCGCCTATGCGGTTACCGACATCGCCTGGTGGCACTCCATGACCGGCGCCCTCGGCGAACGTGTCAATACCATGGCTGACGAATTCAACAAGAGCCAGTCTGATTACAAAGTGACTCCCGTCTACAAGGGGACTTACGACGAATCGATGGCCGCCGCCATTGCTGCCTACCGTGCAGGCAATGCGCCAAACATTCTGCAGATTTTTGAAGTCGGCACAGCGACCATGGTGTACTCCAAGGGCGCGATCAAACCGGTCTACGAAGTCATGCAGCAAGCCGGCGAGAAGTTTGACCAAAGCGCCTACGTGCCTGCGGTCTCCGGTTACTACTCGACCGCGAAGGGCATGATGTCCTTCCCGTTCAACAGCTCGACCACGATCATGTTCTATAACAAGGACCTGTTCGCCAAGGCCGGTCTGGATCCGAACAAGCCGCCGGCAACATGGCAAGAGTTTGTCGGTATGGCTGCCAAGATGAAGGCCAGCGGCGTGACTTGTCCTTACACCACCACATGGCAATCGTGGGTGCATCTGGAATCGTTCGCGGCATGGCACAACACCGAGACCGCATCCAAGAGCAACGGTTTCGGCGGCCTCGATGCGCGTCTGAAGATCAATGGCCCACTGCAAGTGCGCCACATCGAAAACATGTCCAACTGGGCCAAGCAAGGCTACTTCATCTACGCAGGCCGCAAGGATGAAGCCAACGCCAAGTTCAACGCCGGCGAATGCGCAATCATCACCGGTTCGTCGTCCGCTTATGCCGATATCCGCAAGAACGCCAAGTTCAAGTTCGGCGTGGCACCGCTGCCTTACTACAGCGACGTTGCAGGCGCACCGCAAAACACCATCATCGGCGGCGCATCGCTGTGGGTCATGGGCGGCAAGAAAGCAGACGAGTACAAGGGCGTAGCCAAGTTCTTCACTTATCTGTCCAAGCCGGAAGTGCAAGCCAAGTGGCATCAGGAAACCGGCTACCTGCCAGTGACCAAGGCTGCTTACGAAATCACTCAGAAGTCCGGTTTCTATGAGCGCAATCCAGGCACCGATGTCGCAGTGAAGCAGATGATCGTCAAGACCACCGACAAATCGCGCGGTATCCGTCTGGGCAACTATGCACAGATCCGTACCGTGATTGACGAAGAGTTGGAAAACGTCTGGACTGGCAAGAAGACACCGAAGGATGCGCTCGACAGCGCCGCCAAACGCGGTGATGAATTGCTCGCACGTTTCGAAAAAGCCAATAAGTAAAAACAGTCATCTGAACTGCATCTCCGGCTCCGGCCGAGATGCAGATCTCAGAAATGACGATAGCAAGAGACTCAGCCCCGGCCAGCGCCGGGGCGATGTATTTTCTAGTTGCTCAGAAAATTTGTTGATGCGGATGTAAACGTTCTCAATAATTCTGACGCCGCCTCGTTTATAGGACACAAGCTATCGTGGAAAAACGCGCTCGCTTCACATCATCATGGCTGCCGTATGCGCTTGTCGCACCGCAGATCCTGATCACGATATTGTTTTTCTTCTGGCCTGCAGTGCAGGCCTTGTACCAGTCGGTGCTGTTGCAGGACGCCTTCGGCGGTTATTCCGAATTCGTCTGGTTCGACAACTTTGCCGCCTTGTTCGGCGATCCGACTTATCTGGCAGCCTTCCAGACCACGGCGATTTTCTCCGTGCTGGTGGCGGTAGGCGGTATGGTGCTGTCGCTGATTCTGGCGGTGTTCGCTGATCGCGTCGTCAAGGGCGCTGCCATCTACAAGACTTTCCTGATCTGGCCGTACGCGGTTTCGCCAGTGGTGGTCGGCGTGCTGTGGATGTTCCTGCTGAGCCCATCGCTGGGTCTCATCTCGCACGTGCTGGCCTGGCTCGGCATCAACTGGAACTACATGGTCAACGGCAATCAGGCGATGACCCTGATCGTTATTGCAGCGATCTGGAAGCAGATCAGCTACAACTTCCTGTTCTTCCTCGCCGGTCTGCAATCGATTCCGAAATCGCTGATCGAAGCCGCAGCCATTGATGGCGCCGGTCCGGTCAAGCGCTTCTTCACGATCATCTTCCCGATGATCTCGCCGACGACCTTCTTCCTGATGGTGGTCAATATCGTGTACGCGTTCTTCGACACGTTTGCGATTGTCGAAGCGACGACGCACGGCGGTCCGGGCAAGGATACGGAAATTCTGGTCTACAAGGTCTTCAGCGACGGCTTCAAAGGCGGCGATCTCGGCAGCGCCGCGGCGCAATCGGTGGTGCTGATGGTGATCGTGATCCTGTTGACCGTGGTGCAGTTCAAGTATGTAGAAAAGAAGGTGCAATATGCCTAAGTCTTCATTGCATTTTATCCTGAAGGGAGCGACAGCATGATAGAACGCCGCCCCATTCTCGACGCGATCAGCCATCTGGTGCTGATCATCGGCGCGATCATCGTGATCTTCCCGTTGTACGTCGCTTTCATCGCCAGCACCCAGACCGCCGAGCAGTCGGCCATGTCGCCGCTGTCGCTGATGCCCGGTACGGAAATGGTCGCCAACTATAAAACCGTGTTGACGCAAGGCGCTTCCGGCAACGTGTCGTCGCCACCGGTGTCGCGCATGTTGTGGGTCAGCCTGGTGACGGCGCTGGTGATCGCGATCGGCAAGATTTCGATCTCCATGTTGTCCGCATTTGCGATGGTCTACTTCCGTTTCAAGGGCCGCAATTTATTCTTCTGGATGATTTTTGTCACGTTGATGTTGCCGGTGGAGGTGCGTATCACGCCGACCTATCAGGTGGTGTCGGATTTCGGCATGCTCAACAGCTATGCCGGTCTGACGGTGCCGCTGATTGCTTCGGCGACGGCAACTTTCCTGTTCCGGCAATTCTTTTTGACGGTGCCGGATGAGTTGGCGGAGGCTGCGCGTATCGATGGCGCGGGACCGCTGCGCTTCCTGAAAGACGTACTGTGGCCGCTGTCGCGCACCAACGTGATTGCGCTGTTCGTGATCATGTTCATCTACGGCTGGAACCAGTATCTCTGGCCGCTGATGATCGCTACCGAACAAACCATGTACCCGATCGGCATCGGTATCAAGACGCTGATTTCGGGTGGTGATTCGGCAGTGGAATGGAATATGGTGATGGCAACGATGATCCTGGCAATGTTGCCGCCAGGGCTGGTCGTCGTAGTCATGCAAAAGTGGTTTGTTAAAGGTTTGGTCGATTCCGAGAAATAGAGACATGGCGAAAATTCATCTGAAACAGGTCAAGAAGACCTACGGCAAAGCACCGAAAGCAGTCGACGTCATCCACGGCATCGACATCGATATCGCCGACGGCGAATTCATCGTCATGGTCGGTCCGTCCGGCTGCGGCAAGTCGACGCTGTTGCGCATGGTCGCGGGACTGGAAGAGATCAGCTCCGGCGACATCATGATCGGCGATCGCGTGGTCAACAATCTGGAGCCGAAAGAGCGTGACATCGCGATGGTGTTCCAGAACTACGCGTTGTATCCGCACATGAGTGTGTACGAAAACATGGCCTACGGCCTCAAGATCCAGGGCTTGCCGAAAGCCGAAATTGACACCCGCGTACAACGTGCGGCAGAGATTCTGGAGCTGGGCGCACTGCTGGAACGCACACCCCGTCAACTGTCCGGCGGTCAGCGTCAGCGTGTGGCGATGGGTCGCGCGATTGTGCGCAAGCCGGCGGTGTTCCTGTTCGACGAACCGCTGTCGAACCTCGACGCCAAGCTGCGCGTGCAAATGCGTCTGGAAATCCAGAAGCTGCACGCTTCCTTGCGCACCACCAGCCTGTACGTGACGCATGACCAGGTCGAAGCGATGACATTGGGTCAGCGCATGATCGTCATGAACAAGGGGCGTGCAGAACAGATCGGCACGCCGGCGGAAGTCTACGGCAAGCCTGCCACCACCTTCGTCGCCAGCTTTATCGGCTCGCCGCCGATGAATCTGCTCAACGGCAAGCTCAGCGACGACGGTGCACGCTTCACCTTTGACGACGGTTCGACGGTCGAACTGCCGGCATCGAAGAACATCGGCGGCGGCGCGCGCATCCTCGGCATTCGTCCGGAACATCTGCATCTGGGACGTCCCGGTCTGAACATGCAGGTGGAGCTGGTCGAAGCGTTGGGCGCCGAGTTGCTGGTGCATACACGTTGCGGCGGTCAGTCCATGGTGATTCGTTGTGCCGCAGGCACCGACGTGGCGATGGGCCAATCGGTCACCGCTGGTTTCGATGCCAATCTGTTGCACTGGTTCGATCCGCAAACCACGCACCGTATCGACTAGGGTTTCGACCAGGCATCAAACGTCGATACCTTGCAATCAAAAAAGCCGGCACTCATCTGCCGGCTTTTTTAATCTGCATGACCACGGTGCCTGGATGTCAGCCTTCCAACGCCACCACAATATCCAATTCCACCGCCGCATTGCGTGGCAATTGCGCGACACCGACGCTGGTGCGAGCGTGACGACCTTGTTCGGGGCCGAACAATTCATAAATCAGCGATGACGCGCCGTCGGCTACGGCGCTTTGCTGGCTGAAATCCTCAGTGCTGTTGACGTAGACATTCAGGCGCAGGATCTTGTCGATGCCCCGGAGATCGCCGACGGTGTCGCGCAAGGCGGCCAGTGCGCGGATCAGCGCGGCACGCGCGCCCATCTTTGCATCCTCGATACTGACCTCGCGGCCCAGCTTGCCGGATACCAGTACACGATCGCCGTCGCGTGGCAGCTGGCCGGCAATCCAGGCCAGCCCCTGATGTACAACGCCGGGAGCATATTGCGCGCCGGGAGCGGCGGAGGCAGGCAGGGTGATGGCAAGTTCGGTAAGACGTTGTTCCAGATTCATTGAGGCTCCTTGGGGAAGTGCGGGGCGGTTGCCAGCGTTGAGGTCTATAATAAATTTCCTTGTGCCGCCGAGGCAAAGCATCTTTTCTCAGGCTGGCCTTAATTTTTTTCTTGTCACCTTGCTTACCTTTTTTGCTTCGTCACGATGACCGTTCGCAAACTGCCGTCGCTCAATGCCCTGCGTGCCTTCGAGGCATCGGCGCGGCATCAGCGTTTTACGCTGGCGGGAGAAGAGCTCAACGTCACCGCCGGCGCCATCAGTCATCAGGTCAAGGCGCTGGAAGATGAACTCGGCGTGACTCTGTTCGAACGCTTGTCCAATCAGCTGCGATTGACGCAAGCCGGGCAACGCTATCTGGAGGTCATCGGCGATGCCTTCGACCGTATCGAAAGCGGCACCCGCAGCTTGTACGCGCAAACAGACCGGCAGCATCTGGCGATTTCCACGTCTCCCAATTTCGCCGCCAAATGGCTGGTGCCGCGTCTGGGCGAATTCACCGCGCAATATCCGGAGATGGAATTGCGTCTGGATCAGAGCGAGCGCCACACCAACTTCATCCGTGAAGAAATCGATGTCGCCATTCGCTACGGCGAAGGCCCATGGTCTGGCTTGTCGTGCACGCGGCTGGGTGACGAATTCTTGCTGCCTGTCTGTGCACCTTCTCTTATCGCCTTCCGGTCAGTGAAGGAAATCGCCAATGCCAGTTTGTTGCACGTGAATGACCGTCAAGGCTGGACGGATTGGTTCGTGGAACAGGGCGAGCCGGTTGTGGCCGGTGGCGGCATTATCTTCAATCAGGAGAGCGCTGCCGTCGATGCCGCTATCGCCGGGCAGGGTGTGGCGCTGGCGCGTTCTTCGCTGGTAGCACATGCCTTGCAGCAGCAACGCCTGATCGTGCCGCTGGCGCAGAATCTGACGTTCAGGCAAAACAAGCACGCTTACTGGCTGGTGTATCCGCAGGAAGGTGAGACCGATGGCAACGTCGCCGCCTTTTCCCATTGGTTATTGCAGGCGTTTGAAAAAGACCGGCAATTCTGGAAGGAGTTGACCGGAAAATAAGTTGCACAAATAAGCCACTAAAAAAGAGGAGACAAAGATGGACAAGAACCGTCGCAATTGGATCAAGGCCGGTGCATCGGCAGCAGTCGGCAGCGTGTTGATGGGACAAAATCTGACGCAGGCGCAGACCGTAAATAATGGCCAGCAAGCGTTGGTAGTCACGCCGCTGGCCGGAAAAATCGGCATGCGTCTGGCCACGGCACGGTTGGGCAGCTCCGGCGCACCAACGGTCATCGCCGTGCTGGACGATGGCCGCGTGGTGGATCTCAAAAGCGAAGCACAGCGTCAGAACGTGACGCTAGTGTTTGACGCCTCGTCAATGCTGGCATTGGTTGCCAGCGGCAACGCGGGATTTGCGCAGGTGAAAGCAGTGGTGGATCGTGCGGCTCAGCAATCCGGTTTGCCCAATGTCAGCCAGGTCACGCTGATGTCACCGATACCTCGCCCTGACCGCAATATTTATTGCGTCGGCTGGAACTACCTCGACCACTTCGAAGAAGGCAAGAATGCGCGCGCCGACAAGGCGGTGCAAAAGCTGCCCGATCATCCGGTGTTTTTCACCAAGGCTACGCATACGATGAACGGACCCTTCGATCCGATTCCGCATGACATCACCAACTCCAACACGACCGACTGGGAAGCCGAACTCGCCGTCGTCATCGGTCAGCGCGGACGCAATATCCCGGAAGACAAGGCGATGGATTACGTCTTCGGCTATGCCGCCTACAACGACACCACCTCGCGCGAAGTCCAGCAGAAGCGCCACGGCGGACAATGGTTCAAGGGCAAGAGCCTGGATGGACACGGGCCGATGGGGCCGTGGATCGTCACCGCAGCGGGCGTGCAGCTCGACGACGTGCGCGTGATCTGCCGCGTCAACGGCGTAGAAAAACAGAATGCCGGCTACAAGCAGATGTACTTCAAAATCCCACGCATCATCGCCGAGCTGTCACGCGGCATGACGCTGGAGCCGGGCGATATCATCGCGACCGGCACGCCATCGGGTGTTGGCTTTGCGCGCACACCGCCGGAATTCCTGAAACCGGGCGACCTGCTGGAAACCGAAATTACCGGTGTCGGCATTATTCGCAATCCGATCAGATCGGAAGTGTAGAGATAAGAGATTGTGCGGTAGAAGAAACGGCCCGGCATGGATAACAATGCCGGGCCGTTTTCTTTGACGCAAAGCAAACGCTGCGGTCGCCTGAAATCCGTAACACCATCGGCAAGAGGATAAATAATGCCGCACGGAAAATTGCGTATTGCCATTGTGGCAAATTGTTCCTGTTTCGCGGCGGCAAACTTTCTGTGTCCGCTTGCTCTGATTCCGCTCCGGGCCTGATGTTGGCGTCAATGTATCGGGGTTTCTAGGGGATTCCCCTATATCGGCAATGCGTGGGACTGCATAAAATCATTTCAACATACTCAATAAGATGTCACCCTAAGACAACGAACGGTGCCCCACGCCGGAACAGGAAAAACGATGAACGCAAATATCGAGCAGTTCGCTTCCCATGTCTACCATGACCGCAATTTCAATTGCGATACGGCAAAAATTCTTCCTGGCGAATACTATTACACGCATCATGACATGATGATCGTAACGGTACTGGGATCGTGCGTGTCGGCGTGCATTCGCGATCGCGTCAGCGGCATCGGCGGGATGAACCATTTCATGCTGCCGGATGGCGGCAATGACGCCGACAGCCCGATTTCATCCTCGATGCGCTATGGCACTTACGCCATGGAAATCCTGATCAATGAAGTCCTCAAGGCCGGCGCCAAGCGCGAGAATCTCGAGTCGAAGGTATTTGGCGGCGGCGCCGTGTTGCGCGGATTCAATGCGATCAATGTCGGCGAGCGCAATGCAGCCTTTGTCAGGAGCTATCTGCGCACCGAAGGCATTCGCGTGGTCGCCGAAGATCTGAACGACATCTGGCCACGCAAGGTGCATTACTTCCCGCGTTCCGGCAAGGTACTGGTCAAAAAACTGAAGTCCGCCGATCCGGCACTGGAGATGAAAGAACGCGATTACGCCGGCAAACTGGCGAAGAAGCCAGTCGGCGGTGATATCGACTTATTTTAATCAGTAGGAAACTTCCTCAATACTTTTCTTCTACGAGCGGCACGCGTTGCGCCGGGTCGTAGAAGAAAGTTTCTTCGGCGATGCGTTCACCTTCCCAGCGCTGATAGGCCAGCTCTTCCATGTGGGTGACGGTGCCGTCTTGCCATTCAAAGCGGAAGATCCATCGAATCACCACTTTGTCGCCTTCGACAAACACCGGCCGTACGCATTTTGACTTCAGGTTCCTGACACGCGCCATGACCTTGCGTTCGTTGGCAACGTGGGCATCGCGGCCAAAGCGCGGCGGGTTGCCGTTTTCCTGCATGGTGGAGTCTTCGGCGTAGAACTCTTCCACCGCCTCAATATGCGCATTCGCTTCGACGCGAGCGATAAACTTTTCCAGCGTGTCTTTGCTTGGCATCAGGGTCTCCTTGATTCCTTCGATTGGTTCAACTTACGGCAATTCTTTAGATTCCTTATTTTGCCTGCAATACGGCTGCGCAGCGTGTTTGGACTTCGCTATTTTTATCTTGCTGCCACCAGCTGTCAGTCTGCTCCTGGCCGGCCTTGCGCAACGCCTGGCGTACGCTCGCCGCAGGCTGCAGATTCAGCTGCATATTGTGTTCTTTCATGCGGGCATAGTTGTCCTGGATACGACTCTTGACGTTGGCCCAACTCGCGTCGCTGGTGGCTTTGGCCGCTTGCGTCAGGATGCTTTGCTGTGCCGGGGTCAGCTTGTTCCAGACGTCGCTATTAATGATGGTATAGCTCAACGGGATCGCATAGCTGATCGCGGTAAAGTTGGGCAGATGGTCCCATAGGCGATTGCCCGCGCCACCATCGCCGGAGGACAGCACGGCATTGAGTTCGCCGGAAACCAGCTTGGGGCCGACAGCGGAGAAAGGCAGGTTGACGCTATTGGCGCCGACGCGTTGGAAGACGCCTCGGCTGTTGTCGTCATAAGTGCGGATGTTGAGCGCCTTGATCGCATCGACGTCCGGCACAGCCTTGGCCGACCAGATGCCGGATGGCGGCCATGGTGTGGCGTACAGCAAGCGCATGTTCAGCGCCGCCAGATGGCGTTCCAGCTCCGGTTGGGTGCAGGTGAACAGCGATTGCGCCTGCTCGAAATCATCCACCACGAAAGGCAGTGACGACAGCAGGAAGAATGAATCGCTGCCGCCCAGAATGCCGGCGAAAAGCGTGCCGATCTCTGCCTTGCCACTGCTGACTGCACTGACCTGATCCTTGCCCTTGTAGGGATTTGCGGCTTCTTGCAGAGTGGTCACGGCGATGTCGCCATTGGATAACTGTTTGACCGAGGCCGCAAACTGCAGGTCGGCGCTGGCGGTGATCGAGGTAGCAGGATATTCGTTGATCAGATGCAGCGACGCACTTTGTGCTGCTGCCGATCCGGCCTGCAAAAGCAAGGCCGAGACAGAAGCGGCAAGGGCACAACGTTTGGTCAATGAGGACAACGACATGAACACTCCTGGGATTTTTCTTGTTGAACGGCGAGGGGAATGACAGAGATGGTTGTTACGAAACGGTCGGCCGTTCCAGCGCCAGCCAACGCTGCACCGATGGCCGCTGCCACTGTTGCTGTGCATAGGCAATCAGCTTGGGCGGCAAGGCGTCGCCATGCAAGGCGAGGCGATTGATCATCACCGCGAGATCGGTGTCGGCAATACACCATTCTCCGAACAGGTTGGCCGCATCTTCACTCAGCAGCGCATCGACCGCCTGGATCAGCTTGTGCGCGGCAAACTGGGCCGCGGTCGACAAGGGGTCGTATTTTTTGCCGAGAAACACGGCTTCGGTAGGGCGCTCTTGCCGGATCGGTCCGAGGTCGCTGCGCAACCATGCTTGCACTTCACGAGCTTTGGCTTTCTGGCGCGGATCCCGTGGATACAGCGGGGCAACTTCAGAGAAACGGTCTTCCAGATATTCGTCGATGGCCGACGATTCCGATAAATGAAAATCTCCCTCGCAGAGCGTCGGCACGCGATGCGTCATCGACAGTTGCGCATATTCCGGCAAATGATTGTGCTGCAGCGTCAGGTCGACGGTACGCAGTTCGAACGGCTGATTTTTTTCCGTCAGAGCGACAAAGGCAGACATCGCATAGGGACTGAGAAATTGGGCATCAACGTACAGGGTGAAAGACGGCGAGTTCAAAACAGCTCCTCCATGAAAGGATGGGACGACGAGGGTCATGAATTACTGGGAATGCATTTGCTCACAAAAGCGCAGGCGATTGCCGAAAGGATCGGCGATTTGCATCTGGCGGCCCCAAGGCAGGCTTTCCACGCCTGGACGGGCATAGGGATAATCTTTGGCGGTCAGTTCCTGATGAAACGCATCAATGCCGTGTAAGCGCGCAAAGATGGTCGCACCTGGTGCGGCGTCGCCATAGTGTTCACTCAGATGCAGGGTCAGGTCGGCGCGGCTGATCTGCAGGTAAAGCGGAGCACCCGGTTCAAAGCGGTGCTCCCAATCAAGTTGGAAACCAAGAAAATCAAGATAAAACTCTCTGGCTTTGTCTTCGGAAAAGATGCGGATGATCGGGATCGCGGGCATCAACTGCACGTTCGATTGCACGTAGGCGCTCCTTATTGGTTGCTTGTTCAGCCTTCCGTGACTTCTGCTTCGTGCAGCATGTCGACACCCGGCAAATTGCAGGCCAGTACAGCCTTGCGTACTGTATCGATGGCGGCCTGGCGAGTGAAGCTCTTGCGCCAGGCGATGACTACGCGGCGCGAAGGAATTGGTTTGGCGAACGGCACGTAACGCACCATGCCGTCCTTGGCGTTCATGTCGGGCACCGAGGCCTGCGGCAACACGGTGATGCCGATACCGGACGACACCATGTGGCGGATGGTTTCCAGCGAAGAGCCTTCGAAGGTGCGCGCAATGCCGTCGCCGGCGGTCGAGAAGCGCGACATTTCCGGGCAGACTTCCAGCACCTGATCGCGGAAGCAATGACCATTGCCGAGCAGCAGCATGGTTTCGGTTTTCAGATCCTGCGCGGTGATTTCCTTGCGCTCGGCCCATTTGTGATGCTTGGGCAGGGCGATGACAAATTCTTCGTCGTACAGCGGTTGCACGATCAGGCCGTGCTCAGGGAAAGGCAGCGCCATGATGGCGGCATCCAGCTCACCCTGGCGCAGCAACTCAATCAGGCGCGTGGTGAAATTTTCCTGCAGGATCAGCGGCATCTGCGGCACGGTCTCGATCATGGTCTTGACCAGCGAGGGCAACAGATAAGGGCCAATGGTGTAGATGATGCCCAGGCGCAGCGGGCCGGACAGCGGGTCTTTGTTCTGGCTGGCGATTTCCTTGATGGCGGCGGTTTGTTCCAGAACGCGTTCGGCCTGTGCGACGATCTGTGCACCCAATGGCGTGACCGAAACCTCTGTGCCGCCGCGTTCGAAGATGATGACGCCGAGTTCGTCTTCCAGTTTCTTGATCGCGACCGACAAGGTCGGCTGCGCCACAAAACAGGCTTCGGCAGCGTGGCCGAAATGTTTTTGGCGCGCTACGGCGACGATGTACTTGAGTTCGGTGAGTGTCATAGGGCTTTATTGGCTGATGCGAGCTGATATGCGCAGACTATAGCTCATTTGCGGGTGGCATGCAGGGCCGTGGCAGCGTGGTTGGCAGCATGATAGAGTTGCGCCCAATCGCGGAAGAAATCTGCGGATTTGCAGGCAAGAACATGAGTAAAAAACAAATATGGATTCGGGCTTTGGCGGTCACGATATTTTGCCTGCCGATTTCAGCAAAGGCCGTGGGCGACGTCGCTGCCGGCAAGGCGGCGTTTGCCAAATGTGCCAGCTGCCACCAGATCGGCCCCTCGGCGCGCGCTGGTTTCGGGCCGCAGCTCAACGGTATCGTCGGCCGCCCGGCTGGTTCGACCAAGGACTATCGCTATTCGGCGGCGATGCAAAACGCGCGCATCGTCTGGACGGAAGACAAGTTGCGCGCCTTCATGAAAGCGCCGGGCGACGTGGTGCCGGGCACCAAGATGCGGTTTTGGGGTATCAGCAATGAAAAGGATCTCGATAACTTGCTGGCGTACATGAAGACGAATCCTTAGCGGCTCAAAACGCCTTCGATGGCGCAGGATTACTTTTCTGTGTTGCTTTTTGTGCAGTCTGCTACGCCGCTTCGCTCCGGCTCCATATAGACGCGTGATCCATTTATCTCAACATCACGTTGTTGCGGCAATTGCCAGTTCAGGCTGCCTTGTCCGGCGGCTTTTTTCAATTCATCCACACATGCCGGTTTTGCGATCAACTTGCCTGCCAGTCGCCATTGTTGATGGGGATCTTGCACGAAGATCGCGGGCGCGCTGCTGTTTTCAAAAATCATCAATTGCTCAGGCATGGCGGGATCAGGTTTGACGAAATAGGCATCACACAGATAGCTCCGTTTGGTCATGCAAAGAGGCAGGCGATAGTGCTCCGTATGGTTGCGCCAGTCCTGGGCAGCGAATTCCTTCGGCAGCTTGCGATCGGAGGGATGCATGAGGATGTTCGCGTGCAGGTCCGGCGCGGCCACGACGAATTCGTCTGCTGCCCAGCGATTGGTGCTTGCCAACGCCTGACGGGATTTCTCCTGAACGGCTGGAGGATAGGTGTTGTTACCGGACTCGCTGAGCTGCCTCAACTCTTGCACACCATAGCGTGCGCCCTGAAACCGCAGGAAGCGAAAATCGAAACTGTCTATGCCGGTCTTGCCTTGGCTCAGTCGATGGATTTGGTCGGCAACTGCAATACGCGCCGGATCAGCTACCGGCGACAGCAAGGCCAGAAAGGTCACAAGAATGGCGAAGCTGGTCAGCACATTGGTGGCGGAGATGCGCTGAAAATTGTCACGCATGCGAATGGCCGCGAGTGCATATCCGGTCGCATACATCGCTGCGATCAACGCACATGCTGCACCGGAGATGCGGGTGACGGTCCAGCCGTACTCCGCTACCCGCAGACCCAGCGAGTAGGTGGCCAGCAATACCAGTGGAACAGGCAACAGGCAGGCGATGCGTGTGCAGATGCTGAAGAAGCGGTGCGTCTTTTGCGTCAGGTGATAGCCGTCCTGATACACGGTATTAATCAGCACGATCAGCAGAGCCGTCGCACCCAGCAGGACGTGTGACGCGCGCCGTGTTTGCCACAGGGGTTCCAGCCCTGTCGCCAGGATGCTCAGCAAAAACGCGCCGATCACGATCGTTGCCATCGGCAGCAGCCACGACAGCAAGGTCAGCAGCAGCTTGCGGATGCCCGCAACAATGTGTGGTCGGACGTCGCTCAGATGCAGGGCGAATGAAAACGCCAGCGTGGTGACGGGGATATTGAACCAGCTCTTTTCAAGCAGCTTGCCGAGAAAGGTCAGTTTGATCAGCGAGAAAAGGGCATTGCCGGTTTCCAGTACCAGCCAGAACAAGCCGGTGAACAGCGCGGCAAACATCAGTTGCACCAGCAGTTTCCACGCCATTTCGAAATAACTGCGGTAGCTGGCGATGCGCTTGCCGTCAGCGTCGCCTGCCAGCATCATGGCTTGCGCGATGAACAGGCCTGCAATCGCGAGAAGAATCAGGGGCATTGAAGGCAAGCTCTGCGACTCGCCGGTTGCTCGATCACTGCAGCAAGCTTCCTTGACAGGTTGGGACGGCAAGAGCGAGGACAGATCTGCGCGCCAAGCGTCATACACACCAAGGCCGCAAAGCACAACAGCCAGTGTCGCCAGCCAGATCAGTACATTGCGGCGCGACAGATGGCCGATGCCTGATACGGCAACGATCGGCAAAAATACCGCGAGCATGAGCGCGGGGACAAACAGCATCGGCTGTGTCGATATCCATGCCTTGGCCGTCCAGCTGGAATACAGCGCATAAAGCAGCAAGCCCTGCACGATGCCGAGCGCAACGCGCAGGCGGCCGGACAAAATGCTGACGGGAGATTGCAGATTGTCGTTGTCGTCCGCGGGCATGGCGTTTTGCATGAGGTCTCCGTTAAAACCGCTACTGTCGGTCAAGTAGGCCAGCTTGTAAATGCCTGGGCAACATCAAGGCTCAACATAGGATGAAGAAAACCTGCAACGTCATCAGACTTTGAGGAAGTCTTCCTTCCCGCCGAGCCAGCGTTGCAAATGCGCATCGACGATGGCATCTTCATTTTGCAGCAGCGTTTGCGCCAGATTGCGGGCTTTTTCCACCAGCCATTGATCGGTCGCCAGATCGGCGAAACGCAGCAGCGCTTCGCCGGATTGGCGTGCGCCGAGGAACTCGCCGGGGCCGCGGATTTCCAGGTCGCGGCGGGCGATTTCAAAACCGTCGGCGGTTTCGCGCATGGTCATCAGGCGCTGCTTGGCGGTGCCGCCGAGCGGACTTTGGTAGAGCAGGATGCAGGCGCTGGCTGCGGCGCCGCGGCCGACGCGTCCGCGCAGCTGGTGCAACTGCGACAGGCCAAAGCGTTCGGCGTGTTCGATCACCATCAGCGACGCATTGGGTACGTCGACGCCGACTTCGATCACGGTGGTGGCGACCAGCACGTGGATTTCGCCGCGGCTGAAAGCATCCATCACATCTTGCTTTTCGGCTTGCTTGAGGCGGCCGTGAACCAGGCCGATGCGCAGGTCGGGCAGCGCTTCCGCCAGCATGGAATAAGTGTCGGTCGCGGTTTGCAGCTGCAGGGCTTCGGATTCTTCAATCAGCGGGCAGACCCAGTAAACCTGGCGGCCTTCCAGCGCATTGGCGTGCACGCGGGCGATGACTTCTTCGCGGCGGTTCTGGTCGATGGTGCGCGTGACGATGGGCGTGCGGCCTGGTGGCAGCTCATCGATGACGGAGACTTCCAGATCGGCGTAATAAGTCATTGCCAGCGTGCGCGGAATCGGCGTGGCCGACATCATCAGCTGATGCGGCACGGTTTGCAGCGGTGCGTTGATGTCCGCAGAGTCCGCAGAGTCCGCAGTATCGTCCCGTGCCTTGTTGCGCAACGCCAGCCGCTGGCCGACGCCAAAGCGATGCTGCTCGTCGACAATCACCAGGCCGAGCTTCTGAAACTGCACGTTGTCCTGGATCAGCGCGTGCGTGCCGATCACCAGCCGTGCTTCGCCGGATTCGATGAGCGCATTGGCTTCGGCTTTCTCTTTCTTTTTGAGGCTGCCTGTGAGCCACGCAACCTTGACGCCGAGCGGCTCCATCCATGCGGCGATCTTGCGGAAATGTTGGTCGGCCAGGATTTCGGTCGGCGCCATCAGCACCGCCTGAAAACCGCTGTCGATGGCTTGTGCAGCAGCCACGGCGGCAACCACGGTCTTGCCGCTGCCGACGTCGCCTTGCAGCAGCCGCTGCATAGGGAAGGACTCCTGCAGGTCATGGCGGATTTCTTCCAGCACGCGCTGCTGCGCGCCGGTCAGCTTGAACGGCAATTGCTTGATGAAGGCCTTGGAAATCTTGCCGATGGTCGGCAGTGCGCTGGCATTGCGCGCGCGGCGTGCCGCCTGGGCGCGTTTGAGCGACAGTTGCTGCGCCAGCAGTTCATCGAACTTCATGCGGATCCAGGCCGGATGCGAGCGTTCTTCCAGCGCGTATTCGTCGACGTCGGTCGGCGGATTGTGCAGCAGGCGCACCGAAGACTCGAAGCCGCCCAGCTTCAGCTCTTCCAGCATGGCTGGCGGCAGGGTGTCGCGCCAGTTGATGCGGCTCAGGGCACCGCCGATGGCTTTGCGCAGATATGCTTGAGAGAGGCCTTCGCCAGCCGGGTAGACCGGCGTGAGCGCGGTCGGCAATGGAGCGCCTTCGAGCACGACCTTGTAAGTGGGGTGAACCATCTCGGCGCCGAAGAAGCCATGGCGCAATTCGCCGCGCACGCGCACGCGCACGCCTTCCGATAATTGCTTGGCCTGGCTGCCGTAAAAATTGAGGAAGCGCATCACCAACGGGCCGCTGTCGTCGGCGATGGTGACGACCAACTGGCGGCGCGGACGGAACTGGATGTCGCTTTTGCTGACGATGCCCTCGACCTGTACCACTTGCGTGCCGCGCAGGCTGGCGTCGTGGATACTCATGACCTGCGTCTCGTCCTCGTAGCGCAGCGGCAGATGCAGCGCCAGATCCATGTCCGAGCGCAGGCCCAGTTTGGCGAGCTTGTTTTGCGCCTTCTGGGCATTGCTCAGCGGCGGCGCACTCTTTGACGCTTTGGCTGGGGCTTTGCCTTCCTTGGTGCTGTCGGCGGAAGCTTTCTTCTTCGGTGCTGGCATGCAGAGAGGTTTCTATGTCGAGAAAGCGTAAAATAGAGGGTTCGGCGCTATTTTACTGTGTTTAATTACAGTATTGTCACAGTATCGCTGCTTCTATTACTTATTTTCCATGTATTCACTTTCCGATTTCGATTTCGACTTGCCGCCTGAGTTGATTGCGCAGCTGCCGCTGGCTGAGCGTAGTGCTTCGCGCCTGCTCCAGGTTGACGGCGCTGCATTGACCGACCGTCGCTTCGCCGACGTGGTCGACTTGCTGTCACCGGGCGATTTGCTCGTCTTTAACAATACCCGTGTGCTGAAGGCGCGCTTCTTTGGCGTCAAGGAAACCGGCGGCAAGGTCGAGGTGCTGGTCGAACGCGTACTCGACAGTCGCAGCGTGCATGCCCAGGTGAGGGCGTCCAAGTCGCCACCGGCGGGCACACGCATTCGTCTGGCCGATGCGTTCGACGTGATCGTCGGCGAGCGCTATGGCGAGTTCTACACGCTGCAATTCCCGTCGGATGTATTCGAACTGCTGGAGCAATACGGCAGCCTGCCGTTGCCGCCGTATATCGAGCACGAAGCCGACGAGTTCGACGAGACGCGCTACCAGACGGTGTACGCCAAGGAGCCGGGCGCGGTTGCCGCGCCGACCGCGGGTCTGCATTTTGATGAGGCCTTGCTGGCGAAGCTGAAAGCCAAGGGCGTCGATACCGCCTTCGTCACGCTGCACGTTGGCGCCGGCACTTTCCAGCCGGTACGGGTGGAAGACCTGTCCGAGCACAAGATGCACAGCGAGTGGTACACCATCGCGCAAGAGACGGTGGACAAAGTGCGCGCGGTGAAAGCGGTGGGCGGCAAGGTGGTCGCGGTGGGCACCACCAGTATGCGCGCACTGGAGTCGGCATCGCAATCCGGCACGCTGGAAGCGGGCAGCGCCGATACGCGGTTGTTCATCACGCCGGGCTATACCTTTAAAACAGTGGATCGTCTGATCACCAACTTCCACTTGCCCAAGTCGACGCTGCTGATGCTGGTCTCCGCCTTCGCCGGCTACGACAACATCCGTGCGGCCTACGCACACGCCATCGCGCAGCAATATCGTTTCTTCAGCTATGGCGACGCCATGCTCTTAACCTGTGACGCTTCTAACATCTGACTATGCTTGAATTCACCCTGCTCAAAACCGACGGCAACGCCCGTCGCGGTCGCGTCAAACTGAACCACGGTGTGGTCGAGACGCCGATCTTCATGCCGGTCGGTACCTATGGTTCCGTCAAGGCGATGTCGCCGCTGGAACTCAAAGAAATCGACGCCCACATCATCCTCGGCAATACCTTCCACCTTTGGCTGCGTCCCGGGCTTGAGGTGATGGCCAAGTTCGGCGGCCTGCATGGTTTCATGGGGTGGGACAAGCCGATCCTGACCGATTCCGGCGGCTTCCAGGTGTTTTCGCTGGGGGATATGCGCAAGATTACGGAAGAGGGCGTGCACTTCGCCTCGCCGATCAATGGGGATAAATTGTTCCTGTCGCCGGAAGTGTCGATGCAGATCCAGCGCGTGCTGAACTCCGATATCGTCATGCAGTTCGACGAATGCACACCGTATGAAATCGACGGCCGTCCCGCCACGCAAGTGGAAGCGGCGCAATCGATGCGCATGTCGCTGCGCTGGGCCAAGCGTTCCATGGATGAGTTCAAGGGTGGTGAAAACCCCAACGCGCTGTTCGGCATCGTGCAGGGCGGCATGTTCGAAACCCTGCGCGACGAATCACTGGCGGGCCTGAACGAACTGGGTTTTGACGGCATCGCCATCGGCGGTCTGTCGGTCGGCGAGCCGAAAGAAGACATGATGCGCGTGCTGGAGCACATCGGCCCGCGTCTGCCTGCTGACAAGCCGCACTATCTGATGGGTGTCGGCACACCGGAAGATCTGGTTGCCGGTGTGGCCAGCGGCGTCGACATGTTCGACTGCGTCATGCCGACCCGCAATGCGCGCAACGGCTGGCTGTTCACGCGTTTCGGCGACATCAAGATCAAGAACGCGCGCTACAAGGAAGATACCAAGCCGCTCGACGAAACCTGCGACTGCTACGCCTGCAAGAACTTCTCGCGCGCCTATCTGCATCACCTGCACCGCACCGGCGAAATTCTCGGTGCGCGTCTGAACACGATTCATAATCTGCATTATTACCTGCAGATCATGAAGGAAATCCGCGCCGCTATCGACGACGGCCAGTTCACGCAATTCGTGGCGAAATTCAAGGAAGACCGCGCACGCGGCGCATGATTTTTTCAGTTAGCTGATACGGAGCATTCTTGAAATCGAAATCTCTGCTGATTGTGTTGGTCATCGCCGCCGCCATCGGCGTTGTCGTCTATCAGAATATGAAAAGGGCGCCGAAGCCTCCCCAGGCAAGCGCGGCTAACTGCTCCCAGGACGCGATTCTTGGTGTTGCCAACATCGTCGAGAGATCGATCATTTCGGCGCAGTGCGCCAAGCAGCCTCCGTCAAAGTGAGAAATTATTTCGTCTGCCCTGACTGAAAAATTCAGTGAGGCGTTGCAATAAAAAACGGGAAGCGCTTTGCGTGCTTCCCGTTTTCAATTTCATATCTGAATTTGTGGATTTACCAGTTCCACACCGTACCGTCACGCAGACGGCAAGTCGGCAGATAAGCGCGCTCGTAAGGGAATTTGAGCGCAGCCGCTTCATCAATGTCCACGCCCAGGCCCGGTGCGTCGGGCAACATCAGATAGCCCTTGTCGAAGTAGTAGCCATGCGGGAAGACGGCATCGGTTTCCGGCGTGTGGCGCATGTATTCCTGTATGCCGAAATTGGGCACCCACATGTTGAAGTTGAGCGCCGCCGCCATGCTCACCGGCGACAGATCGGTCGCGCCGTGACAGCCTGTCTGCACCTGATACAGCGAGGCCAGATCGGCGATGCGGCGCAGGTGGGTGATGCCGCCGGCGTGGACGACGGTAGTGCGGATGTAGTCGATCAGCTGGTTCTGGATCAGGTCTTTGCAATCCCAGATGCTGCTCATGATTTCACCGACGGCCAGCGGTGTGGTGGTGTGCTGGCGGATCAGTCTGAAGGCCTCCTGGTTCTCTGCCGGCGTGGCGTCTTCCATCCAGAACAGCTTGAACGGTTCCAGCGCCTTGCCCAACTGCGCCGCTTCAATCGGTTTGAGGCGGTGATGGCAATCGTGCAGCAGGTGATGATCGCTGCCATATTTGACGCGCACCTTTTCGAACAGGTCGGGTGTGTGGCGCAGGTACAGCGGCGTGTCCCAGATTTCTTCGTCGGGCAGGCCCTTGTCGGCCGGTTCGTAATACATGTTGCCTTTGCCGACGCCGTAGGCCTTGTCCAGGCCCGGCACGCCGGACTGCACGCGGATTGCCTTGTAACCCATGTCGATATAGTGGCCGACTGCATCCAGCGCTTCGGCATGGTCGCGGCCGTTGGCGTGGCCGTAGACCATCACGCCTTCGCGGCTCTTGCCACCCAGAAGCTGATACACCGGCAGATTGGCTGCCTTGCCCTTGATATCCCACAGCGCCATGTCGACGGCGGCGATGGCCGTCATGGTGACCGGGCCGCGGCGCCAGTAGCCGCCGCGATAGAGGTATTGCCAGGTATCTTCGATGCGCGAGGCGTCGCGGCCGATCAGGCAAGGAATGATGTGATCTTCCAGATAGGATTTGACGGCAAGTTCGCGTCCGTTCAGGGTGGCGTCACCGATACCGTAGATACCCTGGTCGGTCTCTATCTTGAGGGTGACGAAGTTGCGGCCTGGACAGGTCACGATGACCTTGGCGCTGAGAATCTTCATGGATGCGATTTCCTTGTCTCGATGCCGGCGACTCCGGTTTTGGCTGTTTTTGGCCATTTTCGGGAGGCGGCTGTTCTGGTGAAAATAAATTTGGTCTAACCAATATTGATTATGGCATTCCAATTTGCATGGCGCAATAGGCGATTATCGCGCAGCCTTTTGTTTTTAAGCCACAATGTGGTCTACATGTTGATTGACATGGTTAGACCAAAATGAGAATATCGCTGAAATTGGTAAGCCGCTGTTTGCTTTGAACGCTGCTTTTCTATACAGTGGATAGACCAATTTAAAGCTAAAAAAGAGGGTTTTATGGCAGATCGTCAGATTCGATCATCAGCCTCAGCTGTGGATACAGCACCAACCAATGCAGTAAGCAAGGCAGCAAAAGTAAGTAGAAAAGCAGTGCGTTCAGATTTGTTGGAACCAGCGTCAGCACCGGAGCGGTCGTATCAGCGTCTGGCGGAGCAGATTGCCGACCTGATCCTGCAGGGCGAATTCAAGGCCGGCGAGCGTCTGCCTTCGGAGCGCAGCCTGGCGGACCGGTTTGAGATCAGCCGCACCTCGGTGCGCGAAGCGATCATCGCGCTGGAAGTGCAAGGGCTGGTGGAAGTACGCGGCGGCTCCGGGATTTATGTCTGCGACGCGGCAACCAAGCCGGTCGGATTTATTCCTGACGGTGGCGCCGGGCCGTTCGAGTTGTTGCGGGCGCGTTGGGTGATTGAGTCGGAGGTGGCGGCATTGGCGGCACAGAATCGCACCGACGCCGACATCGACAAAATCTATACGCAGCTGGCGGCGATGGGACGCAATTTTAACGACAAGCTGGCTAACGAAGCGGATGACCGGTTGTTTCACATCCGTATCGCCGAAGCCAGCGGCAACAGCGTGATGGCGCAAGTCGTCACGGCATTGTGGGATCAGTTGCGCGGCGTGTTGTGGAAGAAGCTGGAAGAGCATTTTCACACGCCGCAGTTGCGCGAAGCCTCGCTGGAAGAGCATCAGAAAGTTTTCGATGCGCTGGTGGCGCGGGATCCGGTCGCTGCACGCGATGCGATGCGTGAGCATCTTGAGCGCGTGATGAATGAATTCAAGAAAGCATGGCGTTAGGATTTTCTGTCACGTCATGCTGACAATGAACGTCCCACAGAGGGCGTCACACATGACGGAGACGGCAATGAAAACAATCAGCACTCGCACAAACCTGTGCACCCCGGCGTACACCTCAGTGTGCGCTTTCCCGCCCTTCACATAGGACGCGGCCTGAACTGATCGGCGCCGCGGCAGCGGCGTTCTCCCGATAACACCACATGGCATGCAGCCGCCCGCTTCGTTGCGCCGCGCTGCGGCGGGGGCGTTGTTGCGTCTTTGTTTTGCGCGTTTCGCAGATGTCAGTTGTCACACAAGGTTTTGAATCCGGCATTGCCCTGCAGGACCGGAATCAATTTAGGGCGGAGTCATACCGCGAACATCCGAGTAGAAAAAAGAGGAGAAGAAATGAAACTACGACGCAGTTGGGTAATGGGAGGACTGGCAATTGTCGCAGCAGGCGCATCGGTACAAGCATCTGCACAGAGCAGTGTGACGATCTACGGCGCACTCGATAATGCTCTGGTCTATACCAATAATCAGGGTGGCCTGCACAATCTGTATTTGCGTACCGGCAACCTGGCAGCCAGCAAGATCGGCTTCAAGGGCGCAGAAGATCTCGGCGGCGGATCGCAAGCGATCTTCACGCTGGAAAACGGCTTCGACATCAACACCGGTGCAATGAGCTCCGCCAATACGCTGTTCAATCGCCAGTCCTTCGTCGGCCTGACTAACAGCAGCTACGGCACGATCACCACCGGACGCCAGTACACGCCGTACTTCCTGTATGTCGGTGCGATAGGGCCGACCAGCGTGCTGACCGGCGCTACCGGCGCCCACCCTGGTGACGTCGATGGTCTCGACACCACGGTGCGCATCAGCAATTCGGTGACTTACTCATCGCCGGTATTTGGTGGTGCACAAGTCAGCGCTTTGTATGGATTTGGCGAAACCGCAGGTAGCGTTTCGACAGGAAACACCTATAGTTTGGCGTTCAAGTATGACGTCAGCGCATGGAATTTTGCGCTGGGTTATCAACGCTTGAAGAATGGTTCGGGACCCGCCAATGCCTGGAATTCGACAGCCTCCGGCAGCTTCTCCACCTCTGCAATCAACAATGGCTACGTCTCGTCGGATAACGTCCAGATGCTGGCCGGTGCGATGCGTTACAACGTCGACAAGTGGATGTTTGGCGCAAATTACGCCAACGCGCAATATAAGCCGGGCGCAGGCTCGTTGTTTACGCAAAAAGCCACGTTTCAGACGCTGGGGTTGATCACGACGTATCAGGCAACGCCGCAAGTCATGCTGGCCGGTGGTTATAGCTATACCTTTGAGAAAGCTGCTAACGGCGTCAACGATCCGGCGAAATATCATCAGATCGCACTGGAGCAAACCTATTCCTTCTCCAAGCGTTCGGCGATTTACTTCCTGGAAGCGTATCAACTGGCGCGCGGCAAGACTTTGGGAAAAACGGCCGGCAGCATTGTTGATGCGGTAGCGGTAGTGGGCGATTCGCAAAACAGTTCGCCGTCTTCAGGTCGCAATCAGACTGTGTTGATGGTTGGGTTCCGTCACTTGTTCTAACTATGCACTACGTGTAAGACGCAAGACAACATCCCCTGAAGCATCTTGAGGTTAACATCCGGTCGGAACATTTTTCGACCGGATGTTTTTTTATGCAGCGTTGCCGAGCCTGCGCCACTCGCTGACGCGCGTCCGCAATTCACGCCGGATCACCTTGCCGGTGGTTGTCATCGGCAATTCATCGACGAAGAAAATCTTCCTCGGATATTCATGCGCAGCGAGGCGCACTTTGACGTGTTCCTGAATTTCGCGCTTGAGCTGGTCGTCGCCGACGACGCCCTCTTTGAGTACGATGACGGCAACCACGATCTCAGTGCGCTGCGCATCGGGCGAACCGATCACGGCGACCATTTTCACGGCGGGGTGCTGGAGGATATTGTCTTCGATCTCGCCGGGGCCGATGCGGTATCCGGCTGATGTGATGACATCGTCATCGCGTCCGACGAAGCGGATGTAGCCTTCTTCGTCCATGCAGCCGGTGTCGCCGGTGAGCAGCCAGTCGCCGACGAACTTGTCTTGTGTGGCTTGGGGATTATTCCAGTACTGTAAAAACATCACCGGGTCGGGACGCCGCACGGCGATGTTGCCGTCGCTGCCGGGCGGCAGCACCTGACCCTGCGCGTCGACAATGGCGAGCGTATGTCCGATGGCTGCGCGGCCGATGGCGCCGGGTTTGCAATCCATGATGGCGGCGCAGGACGATACCGTCATGTTGCATTCGGTCTGGCCATAGAACTCATTGATCGTCAGGCCGAAGGTCTTGCGTCCCCAGTCGAGCAATTCCGTGCCCAGCGATTCGCCGCCACTGGCGACGGAACGCAATTGATAGCGCCAACGTTTTTCCGGGTCGGCGACGGTGCGCATCATCTTCAGCGCGGTCGGCGGCAGGAAGGTATTGCGTACGCCGTAATCCTGCAACAATTGAAAGGCCGCTTCGCCGGTGAACTTCTCAAAGCGATGCGCCACCAGCGGGACGCCGTGATGCCAGGCCGGCAGGAAAACGTCGAGCAGCCCGCCGATCCAGGCCCAGTCGGCCGGTGTCCACAGCAGATCGCCTTCCAACGGGAACAGATTATGTGAAAGCTCCACGCCGGGAAGATGGCCCAGCAGCACACGATGCGCATGCAGCGCACCCTTGGGTTGGCCGGTGGTGCCGGAGGTGTAAATGATGACGGCGGGGTCTTCGGCTTTGGTCTTGACCGGCGTCAGGTCGCTGCTGGCTTGCTTCAAAGCCAGATGTAAATCGACGGTGCCGTCAAAGGCGCCGTCAATGGTGAGGATGGTTTTCAGCTCAGGCAAGCGGTCGCGGATGCCAGCCAGCTTGGCGGCGCCGGCGGCGTTGGTGACAACAACGCGCGTGCCGCTGTTGTGCAGGCGGTATTCCAGTGCCTCGGCGCCGAACAGCGCAAACAGCGGGATCGCAATCGCACCGATTTTGTAGGCGGCGACATGCGCCATGGCGGTTTCCGGTGCTTGCGGCAGCAGGATGCCGATACGGTCGCCGATGTGCGCACCGCAGGACAGGAACAGGTTGGCGAGGCGGTCTGAGCTCTCCTTGATTTCGCCGAAGCTGTAGCGGCGGCTGGAACCGTCTGCCGCGACGTGAATCAGAGCAAGTCTGTCCGGATCGGTTTCGGCCCATTTGTCGCAGACATCGACGCCGATGTTGTAGTACTCGGGGATATTCCAGCGGAAGGCGTTGTTTATTTCTTGATAAGACCGGGCTTCGGTGGGCAGCATGGTGGAACGTGTCTCCTGAGGTGATGGGCAAACTGTTCGGCAGTTGTCGGCAATTCTTTGCTCTTGTTGGCTTGCTAATGTACCCCTGTACCCCCATATTGGCGATGCCGATATAGCAATTTTTCCTCGCGGCAAGGCAGTTTTCTCCCGTTTTTCCAGCACTTTTTCGCCGCTTTTTCCTGTTATCGGCGGTTTCCCCTGATTCGGCCCGTCCGGAATGCGGGTAAGCGCCCGGCGCAATGCTAAAATGCGGGGCTATTTTTTAAACAACCATTTGGAGCGACACGTGTTTATTACCGATGCAATTGCACAAACCACTGCTGCAGGCCCAGCCGGCCTGATGGGCAATCTGACCAGTTTCCTGCCCATCATCCTGATGTTCGTTGTGTTGTACTTCCTGATGATCCGTCCTCAGATGAAGCGTCAAAAAGAACAAAAGGCCATGATGGAAGCACTCGCCAAGGGTGACGAAGTCGTGACTTCCGGCGGCTTGCTGGGCAAGATCGTCAAGGTGAGCGATGCTTACATCACCGTTGAAGTTTCCGAAGGCAACGAAATCGTCGTGCAAAAAGCTGCGATCACCACGCTGCTGCCGAAGGGCACCCTCAAGGGACTGTAATCAGCCTCATGGCTTGCAGGGCGCATACCGTGTTTCAGGCGGATGCGCCCTTGTTCGTATCTGTTGTCATGCCAGTTCTCATCCTGGATGTTCATCATCAACGCTGAATCAATATGAATCGTTATCCTCTCTGGAAGTACGTCCTAATCGTCATAGCCTTGCTGTTCGGCACGCTTTATACGCTGCCCAACTTCTTCGGCGAATCGCCTGCCGTGCAGATCAGCAGCGCCAAATCCACCATCAAGGTGGACAGTTCGGTCGCCGAGCGTGTGCAGCAGCTTCTGCAACAAGGCAGCCTCCCGCCAGAGAGCGTGGTTTTCGATAACAGCAGCACCGCGCCGTCCGTGCGCGCCCGTTTCGCCAATACCGATACTCAGTTCAAGGCCAAGACCTTGCTGGAAAAAGGCCTGAATACCGATCCTGCCGATCCGACTTATATCGTCGCCTTCAACCTGCTGCCGAACACGCCGCAATGGTTGCAAAGCCTGCATGCCTTCCCGATGTACCTGGGGCTGGACTTGCGCGGCGGCGTGCACTTCCTGATGCAGGTCGACGTCAAGGCAGTGATGAACAAGCGTCTGCAAGGTTTGCAGTCCAGCGTTCGCAGCGTGCTGCGCGACAAGAACATCCGTCATAACGGCATCAACCGCAATGGCGACCAGATCGAAGTCCTGTTCCGCGATGCCGATACCCGCACCAAGGCGCGCAACGTGCTGGCTGGTGAAGTCTCCGAACTGGCATTACAAGACGCCGGCACCGGCGAAGATCTGAAGCTGATCGCCACACTGCGTCCTGAAGCGCTGAAACAAACTCAGGAAGACGGCGTCAAGCAAAACATCTCGACGCTTTCCAAGCGCGTCAACGAACTGGGTGTGGCTGAACCGATCATTCAACGCCAGGGCGCAGACCGTATCGTGGTGCAGCTGCCGGGCGTGCAAGACGTCTCCCGCGCCAAGGACATCATCGGTCGTACCGCCACGCTGGAAGTGCGCATGGTCGACGACTCCGTGACCCGCGGCACCGAAGAAACAGCAGCGATTCCTTTTGGCTCCGAACTGTTCAAGGTCGGCAAAGGTGCACCGGTTGTGCTGTTCAAGGATCCTGTCCTGACCGGCGACTACATCTCCAACGCATCGGCCAGCTTTGATGAAAACCATCAACCGGCCGTCAGCATCGATCTGAATGGCGACGGCGGGCGCAAGATGCGTGACGCCACCCGTGAAAAGGTCGGCAAGGCAATGGCCATCGTCCTGTTTGAAAAAGGCAAGGGCGAAGTCCTGACCGTGGCGACCATTCGTTCCGAACTGGGTTCGCGCTTCCAGATCACGGGCATGGGTTCGGCCGAAGCCTCAAGCGATCTGGCGTTGCTGCTGCGCGCAGGTTCACTGGCTGCGCCAATGGAAATTATCGAAGAACGCACTATCGGCCCGCAACTCGGCGCTGAAAACATTCGTAAGGGCTTTGACGCGACGCTGTACGGCTTCGCCGCCATGGCCATCTTCATGATCGTGTACTACCAGTTGTTCGGTCTGTTCAGCGCGCTGGCGCTGTCGGTCAACGTGCTGCTGCTGATCGCTGTGCTGTCAACGCTGCAGGCGACGCTGACTCTGCCGGGTATCGCCGCGATCGCGCTGGCGCTAGGTATGGCGATTGACTCCAACGTGCTGATCAACGAACGCATTCGCGAAGAGCTGCGTAACGGCAATTCGCCGCAAGCTGCGATCAGTATCGGCTTTGACCGTGCATGGGCCACCATTCTCGACTCCAACGTGACAACGTTGATCGCCGGTCTGGCGCTGCTGATTTTCGGTTCGGGTGCCATCCGCGGCTTCGCTGTGGTGCACTGCCTGGGTATTCTGACGTCGATGTTCTCGGCGGTGTTCTTCTCGCGTGGCCTGGCTAACCTCTGGTACGGCCGCAAGAAGAAACTGACCAGCCTGGCGATCGGCCAGATCTGGAAACCCGAAGGCAACAAGGCTGACGTCAAGTCGGAAGTCAAAGTTAAATAGTCCACTAAGCGCAGCGAACAGAATCCCGTGCGCCTTTGCCCGACAGATGGCAGAGGCGCAGAACTGAAAGGTATGTGATGGAATTTTTCCGCATCAAAAAAGATATCCCCTTCATGCGCCACGCGTTGATATTCAACGTTATCTCGGCGCTGACTTTCGTGCTGGCAGTGTTTTTCCTGCTGAGCAAGGGCTTGCACTTCTCGATCGAATTCACCGGCGGCACCGTGATGGAAGTCGCGTACACCAAGCCTGCCAACATCGAGAACATCCGCAAATCGGTCGAAGGCCTGGGCTTTACCGATACGCAAGTACAAAGCTTTGGCACGGCACAGGACGTCATGATCCGTTTGCCGGCACAGCATGGCGTCAATTCCACCCAGCAAAGCGAAAAAGTCATCGCTGCGCTGACCGCGCAAGATCCTGACGTCAAGCTGCAGCGCGTTGAATTTGTCGGCCCGCAGGTGGGCGACGAACTGGCGCACGATGGTCTGATGGCGCTCGGTATGGTGGTGATCGGCATCGTGATCTACCTGGCCTTCCGTTTCGAATGGAAATTCGCGGTCGCAGCAGTCATCGCGAACTTGCATGACGTGGTGATCATCCTGGGCTTCTTCGCCTTCTTCCAGTGGGAGTTCTCGCTGACCGTGCTGGCCGCGGTGCTGGCTGTGCTGGGCTACTCCGTCAATGAATCGGTGGTGGTGTTTGACCGGGTGCGCGAAGCTTTCCGCGATCGCCGCTACGGCAAGCTGTCTGCGCCGGAAGTGTTGAACCACGCGATCACGAGCACGATTTCCCGTACCATCATCACCCACGGCAGCACCGAAATGATGGTTTTGTCGATGCTGATCTTCGGCGGCCCGACACTGCATTATTTTGCTGTTGCGCTGACCATCGGTATCTTGTTCGGTATTTATTCGTCGGTGTTCGTTGCCGCCGCCATTGCCATGTGGCTGGGCGTCAAGCGCGAAGACTTGATCAAGCCTACCAAGCCGAAAGATGAAACCGACGGCGCCGTCGTTTAAGCAGCAAAGTCGGCTTCAAGTCGATCGTTAGAAAATTTGCTATCTTGCAGGCTGTTTCTCAGGAAACAGCCTGTTTTGCTTTTTATCCGGATAAATTCTCATGTCCAATGTTCAATCTGTCGTAGCTTCCAACGACACCGATATCGATTTCGACCGTCGTTTTGGCGGCATCGCCCGTCTGTACGGCGCACAAGGCCTGGCGCGTTTTCGTGCTGCGCATATTTGTATCGTCGGTGTCGGCGGTGTCGGGTCATGGATCGTCGAAGCACTGGCGCGCAGCGCGATCGGCAAGATCACCATGATCGATCTCGACAACCTTGCAGAATCCAACGTCAACCGCCAGATCCATGCATTGACCGATACGCTCGGCAAGGCCAAGGTCACGGCGCTGCACGAGCGCATCATGCAGATCAATCCGTATTGCGAAGTCACCGAAGTGGAGGACTTTCTCACCCCCGACAACGTCGGCGATATGATCGGCGTCGGCCGTTTCGACTACGTGATTGACGCGATCGACAACGTGCGCGCCAAGGTGGCGCTGATCGCTTATTGCCGTGAAAACAAGGTGCCCTTGCTGACCAGTGGCGGCGCCGGCGGTCAGATCGATCCGACCAAGATTGAGATTCGCGACTTGTGCCGTACCGAGCAGGAGCCTTTGCTGGCGAAGGTGCGCAAGCGATTGCGCGCATGGCACAAGTTTCCGCGCGGGACCAAGAACAAGTTTGGCATTGACGCGGTGTTCTCGACTGAGCCGTTGCGGTTTCCCGAGGGCGAGGTCTGCGAGGTGGATACCGATGATGCGGCTGACGGTTTGGATACTGTCGATGCGGATGGGCGCAAGCAGGAGGCCGGCGTTACCGGGTTGAATTGTGCCGGGTTTGGGTCGGCGATGGTGGTGACGGCTTCGTTTGGACTGGTGGCGGCGGGGTTTGTGTTGCGAAAGATCATGGAGCGGCCCGAAGACGGCGCTCAATAAGCAAGGCTGCAAATGCTGATGGAGTAGCGCCTGTTGATGGGCGGGGAGGCTTGAATGGATGAAGAGCCTTGCATATTGATAATTTTATGCTACATTTAATTATTCAATTATCTATTCAGTTATCTATTCAATTTCATGGCAGATCATACTGATCAAGTCCGCCTGCAGCTGATTCAGGGCATTAAAAATGCTCGGCAACTTATTGAAAATATAGGGATTAGTCAGCCGACACTCTCGCGCGCCATTTCCGGAATGGGCGACGAAATTATTCGACTTGGTGCCGCACGATCTATTCAATATGCTTTGCGAGATGGGCGACGTGGTCTGGGTAATGTTCCCGTATATCGCGTGGCCGCAGATGGCAAAATAAAGAATTTGGGGATGCTGTCTCCGGTTTGCCCGGACGGATTCGTGATGCTTCAGGCGGACGGCGTTACGCTGCATAGTGATAGCCTGCCTTGGTGGTTGCTGGACATGCGCCCGCAAGGGTTCATCGGACGCGCCTACGCGACCAGGCATGCCGCTGCGCTTGGTTTACCTGCCCGGTTGGCAGAGTGGAGCGACGCGGACGTATTGCGGGTGCTGATGGCGCACGGTCATGACGCCGTGGGCAATTTGTTGCTGGGCGACGCAGCGCGCGACCGTTTCATTGAGGCGCCGCCGCCCGAGCTGATTGACATGAGAGCCAAGCCCGAGGCCTATCTGCGGCGGGCGCACGATGCCGCCCGAGGGGATATTCCCGGCTCCTCAGCGGGCGGCGAGCAGCCAAAGTTTCTTGCCTTTGTCGAAACGCCGAACGGCCCGCGCCATGTTCTGGTGAAGTTCTCGCTGCCGGACATCAATCCCGTGACCGAACGCTGGGGCGATCTGCTGCTGGCGGAGCATCATGCGCTCGCTACGCTGGCTGCGTCCGGCATTAGTGCCGCCAACTCATCCGTCATCGATCATGGGAAGCAACGCTTTCTTGAAGTTGAGAGGTTCGATCGCGTAGGCGTGTTGGGACGACGAGGCCTGTTCTCACTAATGGCGGTCGAAGCCGAGTTCGTCGGCGCCGCCACCTCTCCCTGGCCGATCATCACTGCGCGGCTGGCGGCCGATGGATACATCACTCGGGAGGCCGCCGATGGCGCCGCGTTGCTGTATGCGTTTGGGACGCTGATCGGCAATACCGACATGCATAACGGCAATCTGTCCTTTACCAGCGAGCATGGCCGCCCTTATGAATTGGCGCCGGCCTACGACATGTTGCCGATGGGGTTTGCGCCGCGTTCCGGAGGTGGTCTGCCGGATACGCTGGCGCCGGCCAATTTGCGTTCTTGCGTGAACGCAGATACTTGGGGCCGCGCACTGGCGCTTGCGGATGATTTTCTTGATCGCATTCGGGAAGATGCAAGATTTTCCGGCGACTTTCAGGCTTGTATCGATGCTTTGGCTGCGCACCTAGGGAGCGCGCACGACAAGATGCTACGCCTGGGCTGACATCGCGCGCGACGTCATCGTGCGGTTCGGCAAGCCGCAATGAAAAAGGCCAATGCATTTGCATTGGCCTTTTGACTGGATTAGCGAGACGCTAACAAGCGCGCATCAGAACCCCAGCGTACGTCCATCCGGATTACGCGGATCCGAATAGCCATAAAAAGCGCCATCCTTGATCTGGATAGTTTGCGTACGTCCCATCGAAGGCTGTACGCTGATCTTCTGACCCTTGTCCTGCAGGATCTTGATCGTATCGGCGCTGATGCCCTTTTCGATGCGCAACTGATCCGGCGCCCATTGATGATGGATACGCGGTGTGATGGTCGCTTCGGCAACGTTCATGTCATGCTCGATCACGTTCAGGATGGTTTGCATCGTGGTCGTGATGATGCGGCTGCCGCCCGGGCTGCCGGTGACCAGGAAAGGCTTGCCGTCCTTGAGCACGAATGTCGGTGACATCGAGCTCAGCGGACGTTTTCCCGGGCCGACGGCATTGGCTTCGCCACCCACCAGACCGAAGGCGTTCGGGACGCCCGGTTTGGCGGAGAAGTCGTCCATCTCGTTGTTGAGCGTGATGCCGGTGCCGGTGGCGACGATGCCGCTGCCGAAGTTCAGGTTCAGTGTGTAGGTCGTGGCGACCAGATTGCCTTCCTTGTCGGCGACCGAGAAGTGTGTGGTCTGATCGCTTTCATATGGTTGCGGCTTGCCTGGCTTGATTTCCGACGACGGTGTTGCGCGGTCAGGATTGATCTTCTTCGCCAGTTCGTCGGCATAAGCGCGGGATGTCAGACCCTTGACCGGCACCTTGTTGAAATCAGGATCGCCCAGATATTCAGCACGGTCGGCGTAGGCCAGCTTCATCGCTTCAGCCATCAGATGAATGGTCTGTGCGCTGTCGGCACCGTATTGCTTCAGTGGATAGCGTTCCAGGATGTTCATCATCTGGATGATGTGGATACCGCCCGAGCTTGGCGGCGGCATCGACATGACTTGATAGCCGCGATAGTTGCCGACCACTGGTTCACGTTCGACGACCTTGTAGTTCTTCAGGTCGGCGGCGGTGATCAGGCCATTGTGTTTGTCCATTTCGGCGACGATTTTCTTGCCGATCTCGCCTTCATAGAAAACTGAAGGGCCTTTTTTGGCGATCAGCTTGAGCGACTTGGCGAGGTCTTTCTGCACTAGTTTTTCGCCGGCTTGCAATGGACGTCCGTCCTTGAAGAAGATCGCTTTGCTGGATTCCCATTGACCGAGGTGGTCACGTTCTGCTGCCAGAATCAGGGCCAGGCTCGGGCTCACCGGATAACCCTTTTCCGCCAGCTTGACTGCAGGCGCGATCACGTCGGACAGCTTCATCGTGCCGTATTTTTGCAGTGCTTGGGTCAGGCCCGCCACAGTGCCGGGGACGCCGATGGCCAGATGCGTATACAGCGAGCGGCCCGGTGCGACGTTGCCCTTGTCGTCGAGGTACATGTCGCGGCTGGCTTTGGCAGGCGCCATTTCGCGGAAATCGAGCGCGACGTTTTTACCGGTCTTTGCATCGTGAATCATCATGAAGCCGCCGCCGCCGATGTTGCCTGCGTTCGGCAGCACAACTGCCAGCGCGAAGCCGACTGCGACACCTGCATCAATCGCATTGCCGCCACGCTTGAGAATGTCGAGGCCGACTTGCGTCGCCAACTCCTGCTCGGATGCGACCATGCCGTTTTTTGCCATCACCGGGCTGATGATGTCGTAGGTCAGGTCGTACTTGACTACCGGCGCGGCCGCTGGTGCAGCGGTCTGAGCGTGGGCAGGCAGGAAGGCGAGGGAAGTACAGAGGGGCAGCAATGCCATGGTGGCCGGCTTGAGCAAGCCGTTGATTTTCCGCATGGGTGATTCTCCTGGAGGTTATCTTTATCTGAGTCTAGTTATGGTGCTGCTCGTGCTTTTGCACTCGATGATTGTAGCCTCAGGAGATGTCGTGTCTATAGAATTTATTGATAAATTTTAGATGCATTACAGCATGCGTCACGCTTGTTTCATCAATCTCCTGTAGGACAAGACGATTGATGAATTGCATGGGACGAATGTGTGACAGGGCGCTGACGCGCGTGCAGGTTTTACGTACTTTCGCGCACGGCCAGTTGGAAGCCGAGATCGAGGCGCGCCTTTTCGACAGGCTCACCCTTGAGTTGACGGATCAGCAATTCCGCCGCCTTGTAGCCGATGTCGTAGCGCGGCGTGATGATGGTGGTGATCGATGGTGTGGCACATGCAGCCCACGACAAGTCGTTGAAGCCGGCTATGGCCATTTGCTGCGGGACTTTGATACCGCGGCGCTGGCATTCAAACAAGGCACCCAGCGCAAGATCGTCGTTGCAGCAAAAGACCGCATCGCAATCAGGGGAAATCTCCAGCACGCGCGCCAGCAATTGCGCACCCATGTCCACCGTGGTCGGCGTCGGCAACAAAACCTCGACGTTCGGATCCAATCCTGCCTCGGACAGGCCTTTGCGAAAGCCTTCACGGCGTTTCATCATGCGCGGATCGAGCTGCGCGGCAAGAAAAGCAGGTCGCCGATAACCGCGTTCAATTAAATGCTGCGCCACCGCATAACCGGCCTTGGTTTGAGAAAAACCGACCGACATGTCGCTATTGGTTTTGCCGAGATCGAACATGCGCACGGCAGGAATATTGCTGCTTGCCAGTTGCTGGCGCAGCAATTCATGCTGGTCTGAACTCGATAGCAGAAAGCCCGCGGGTGCATGCGCCAGATAGGTAGAGATCAGCTGGCTCTCCTTCTCTTTCGAGTAGCCCGTCTCGCCGATGAGGAACTGATAACCGGCCTGCGAGAGATAGTCCCGAATTCCGCTGAGCGTTTCGATGAACACCGCATTGGTCAGCGACGGCACCAGCACGCCGATCACCTGCGATCGCGCGGAAGCCAATGTGCTGGCGGCATGATTGGGAACGTAGCCGAGTTTCTTGATGGCCGCAGTGATGCGGTCGCGCGCTTCCTGCTGCACCAGTTCCGGCGTCTTCAGCGCCCGGGAAACGGTCATCGGGCTGACCTTCGCTTCATCGGCGACGTCGACAATCGTCACGCGACCGGTGGCGCGGCTTCCTTTGGTTGTTTTTGCAGGTTTTTCGGCAGCGGCTTTTTTGCTCATGATGGGGCGGAATTCTCTATTGCCGACATCATACCTGAGCACTCTTTCCTCATAGGATTTCAGGGTTTGGTTAATTCATGTTGCGCCGCCGCATCGTACGCATGATGGGCTTCTCCGCGCCCTGATATTCATACAAATGATTTGACACATAAATTTTGGTAGCGTTATCATCGCGGCCAATGTTAACGCTAACATTTGAAAATGTAGTCGATGCACAAGCAGCGTTCAACAAACAATTTTCTTATTTTATAAACACTACGCAGATAGTGGGCACGGCAGCCAGGATGCAGCAATGAGCAACAAGGCGCGTCGTCGAGACAATGTAAAGACTCCGTAGTGGATGGCAGGCATGGTGTTGACGGCGCAGCAATGGTGGCTCTTGCTTCTGAATGCCCGTGCGCACTATCGACCCTGGAGACATCCTCATGTTCGGATTGAGTAACGAAGCAAGTCTGTTGTTGAACGCCTTCCTCGCCATAGTGGTGCTGATCGTCATGATCACGCGCCTGCGCATTCATCCCTTTATCGCCCTGATCATCACGTCCGGCTTCCTCGGCCTGATCTCCGGCATGCCTTTGCCCAAGATCGTCAAGTCCTTCCAGGATGGTTTTGGCGGCGTGCTCGGTTTCGTCGGCATTGTGCTCGGCCTGGGCACCATGCTCGGCAAGATGATGGCAGAATCCGGCGGCGCCGATCAGATCGCGCAGACGCTGGTGCGCGCTTTCGGCAAGCAGCGCGTGCACTGGGCCATGATGATCGGTGCTTTCCTGGTCGGCATCCCGCTGTTCTTTGAAATCGGCTTCGTGCTGTTGATCCCGCTGGTATTCATCGTGGCGCGCCGTTCGGGCGTACCGCTGTTCAAGATCGGCATGCCGATGCTGGCCAGCCTGTCGGTGATGCACGGCCTGGTGCCGCCGCATCCGGGCCCGTTGCTGGCAATTGGCATCTTCGGCGCCGATATCGGCAAGACCATTTTCTACGGCCTCATCGTCGGCCTGCCGACCGTGATCATCGCCGGCCCGATGTTCGGCGCCTTTATCTCCAAGTATGTCGACATCAAGCCGTCGGATGAACTGATGGAACAACTGGCGCGTGAACCGCAAACCAAGGAACTGCCGGGCTTCGCCATCACTCTGATCACGGTGTTGTCGCCGGTCTTCCTGATGTTGCTGAAAACCTTCGTCGACGTCACCTTGCCGGAAGGCAGCGCCATGCGCGACCTGATGGATTTCATCGGTAACCCGATCGTGGCCTTGCTGGCGGCGCTGCTGCTGTCGCTGTACACTTTTGGCGTGGCGCGCGGTTTTACGCGTCAGCAAGTGTTGAAGTTCGTGGATCAAAGTCTGGCCCCGACTGCAGCCATCGTACTGATCATCGGTGCAGGCGGCGGTTTCAAGCAGATGCTGGTCAATAGCGGCGTCGGTACGGCAATCGGTCAACTGGCGGTGCATGCGCAGATCTCGCCGTTGCTGCTGGCCTGGTTCGTGGCGGGTGTGATTCGTGTGGCGACCGGTTCGGCAACGGTGGCGACCATCACCGGTGCAGGCATCGTGGCGCCGCTGGTCGCACTGATCCCCGGCACCAATCGTGAGCTGCTGGTGCTGGCCACCGGCGCCGGATCGCTGATTCTGTCGCACGTCAACGATGCAGGCTTCTGGCTGGTCAAGGAATACTTCAACATGAGCGTCGGCGAAACATTCAAGACCTGGACGGCGATGGAGACCATCATCTCGGTGGTGGCGCTGGCCTTCATCATGTTGCTTAATTACATCGTGTAAGCACACCCGCGTTTTCACGATCGCAGTAAAGGAAATACTCATGTCGCACTTCATGCTCGGCGTCGATATCGGCACCACCAGCACCAAAACTGTCGTGTTCACGTTGGACGGCCAGGTCGTTGCCCAGCATGCAGTCGAATACCCCTTGCTCTGCACCGTGCCCGGCATGGCGGAGCAGGACCCCTTGCAGATTTACGATGCCGTGCTGGCGTCCATCGGCCAGGCCGTGAAAGCGGCTAAAGCCAGCGCAGGCGAGATCGCGCTGGTGTCCTTCAGCGCTGCAATGCATAGCGTCATCGCCATCGGCAAGGACAATCAGCCGCTCACCAACAGCATCACCTGGGCCGACAACCGCGCCAGCCTGTGGGCGCGCCGCATCCGTGAAGAGCATGGCGGCCAGGCCATCTATCAGCGCACCGGTACGCCGATCCATCCGATGTCGCCGCTGTGCAAGCTGATGTGGCTGCGTTACGACCATGCCGATATCTTTGCCCGCGCCGAACGTTTCGTCGGCGTGAAGGAATACGTGTTTTTCCGTTTGTTCGGCCGCTGGCTGGTGGACTACTCGATTGCCTCCGCGACCGGCCTGTTCAACCTGCAGGAACTGAATTGGGACAAGGGCGCGCTGGCTTTGATCGGCATCGACGCCGCGCAGTTGTCCGAACCGGTACCGACCACACATCACATCGCCGGATTGCCGTCTGATGTCGCCGCGCAACTGGGGTTGAACACCGACACGCCATTCGTCCTCGGCGCCAATGACGGCGTGCTGTCCAATCTTGGCGTCAACGCCATCCATCCAGGCCAGGTCGCAGTGACCATCGGTACCTCCGGCGCGATGCGTACCGTCATCGACCGGCCGATGACCGATCCTTCCGGCCGTACGTTCTGTTATGCGCTTACCCAAAAGCACTGGGTCGTCGGCGGCCCGGTCAACAATGGCGGCAATATTTTCCACTGGGTGCGCGACGAACTGGCGACTGCGGAAGCCGAAGCGGCACGCAAGGCCGGTGTCGATCCTTATGACGCCTTGACCGACATCGCTGAAAAAGTATCGCCCGGCGCCGAAGGCCTGCTGTTCCATCCCTACATGGCAGGTGAACGCGCGCCGCTGTGGAATGCCGACCTGCGTGGTTCCTTCTTCGGCCTGGCCTTGCATCACCGCAAGGAACACATGATCCGCGCCGCGCTGGAAGGCGTGATCTTCAATCTCTACACCATCCTGCCGGCGGTCGAAGATCTCATCGGCCCGACCCAGCGCATGATGGCCACGGGCGGTTTTGCGCGCTCGGCCTTGTGGCGTCAGATGATGGCCGATATTTTCAACCGCGAAGTCGTGGTGCCGCAAAGCGTCGAATCCTCTTGCCTGGGCGCCGCCGTACTCGGCCTGTTTGCGCTGGGCATGATCCGTTCGCTGGATGTGATTTCCGACATGGTCGGCTCGACCAACCGTCATGTACCGATAGAGAAAAACGTGGCGATCTACGAACGCCTGCGTCCGATTTTCCTGTCGATTCCGAACAAGCTGGCCGACGAATACCGGGCCTTGTCCGAGTTTCAGCGCTTGAGCGTGAAATAAATAACAACACAGAAACAGCACCACAGTACAACGCAAACAAGGAGACAGAATGAGCGCAACACTACCCGCAGGTCTGCAGAGTTTTTCACTGACCGGCAAACTGGCATTGATCACCGGCTCCAGCGGCGGCATTGGTCTGGCGCTGGCGCGCGGCCTGGCCGCTGCGGGCGCATCCATCGTGCTCAACGGCCGCGACGCCGCCAAGCTGGCCGGCGTTGCCGCGAAGTTGCGCGAAGAGGGCTATACCATCCACGAGTCTTCATTCGACGCGACCTCGTCGGCATCGGTGGAAGCGGCAGTAGCGAAGATTGAAGCCGATATCGGTCCGATCGAAATCCTGTTCAACAACGCAGGCATTCAACGCCGCGCGCCGCTGGAAGACTTCAAGGAATCCGACTGGAACGACCTGATCAGCACCAACCTCAACAGCGTCTTCTTTACCGCCAAGGCAGTCGCACAAGGCATGATCAAACGCGGCCGCGGCAAGATCATCAACGTTTGCTCGGTGCAGAGTGAACTGGGCCGTCCGAACATCGCGCCATACACTGCCACCAAAGGCGCAGTGAAAATGTTCACCAAAGGCATGGCGATCGACTGGGGCAAATACGGCCTGCAAGTCAACGGTCTTGGTCCCGGCTATTTCAAGACCGAGATGAACATGGCGCTGGTCGCCGATGAAAAATTCTCCGAGTGGCTGATCGGCCGCACGCCCTCACGCCGTTGGGGCGATGTCGAAGATCTGGTCGGCGCGGCGGTATTCCTTTCCAGCGACGCCTCGAAATTCGTCAACGGCCACATCCTCTACGTCGACGGCGGCGTAACGGCAACCTTATAAAAACAAGGACAACATCATGCAACAAGGCATCGTCATCCACGCGCCGCACGATTTGCGCGTACAGGAACTGGAAACCGCTGAACTGCAACCGCACCAGCTCAAGGTCAAGGTTAAAGCCGGCGGCATTTGCGGTTCAGACCTGCACTACTATCACAACGGCGGCTTCGGTACGGTGCGCATCAAAGAGCCTATGGTGCTCGGCCACGAAGTCTCCGGCGTGATCGCCGAAACCGGCTCGGCCATTGGCGACATCAAGCCGGGCACGCGTATTTCCATCAGCCCAAGCAATCCTTGCGGCCTCTGCAAATACTGCCAGGAAGGCAAACACAATCACTGCCTTGACATGCGTTTCTACGGTAGCGCGATGCGCATGCCGCACGTGCAGGGCGCTTTCCGTCAGGAGATCATCATCGAGCGTGCACAGGCGCACGTCGTCGCCGATCACGTCACCGATGGCGAAGCCGCCATGGCAGAGCCATTGTCAGTCGCGTTGCACGCCGTGCGCCGCGCCGGCCCCTTGTTCGGCAAGCGCGTATTGGTCACCGGCTGTGGTCCGATCGGCGCGTTGACCGTGATCGCCGCACGCCGCGCAGGCGCCTTGCAGATCGTTGTTACTGATGTCGCCAAGATGCCGCTGGAAAGCGCGCTCAAAGTCGGCGCCGATCAAGCCATCAACGTCGTCCAGGATGCCGATGCACTCAAGGCTTTCACGCAAGACAAGGGCACCTTCGATGTGCTGTTCGAAGCCAGCGGCAACGAGCAGGCTTTGCGTGGTGCGCTCGATACGTTGCGTCCGGGTGCGGTGATCGTGCAGGTCGGCCTGGGCGGCGATATCAACTTCCCGGCGAACCTGTTGGTGGGTAAAGAACTGGAATGGCGTGGCGCCTTCCGCTTTCACGAAGAGTTCGCGCTGGCAGTCGAATTGATGAACAAGAAGCTGGTCGACGTGAAGCCGCTGATCTCGGCAACCTACCCGTTCGAAAAATCCGTGGAAGCGTTTGAGATTGCAGGCGACCGCTCGAAGATGATGAAGGTGCAGTTGAGCTTCGATTGAACTTTGATTCAACTTCGACTTAACTTCAATCCAGCAGCATCAATGGAATAAAAAAGGCGCTCAATTGAGCGCCTTTTTCTATTGCGGGCATGGCTGCTAGATCAGTGCTTCAATGCTGGTGCTTTCGCCCCGCCCTTGCCAAACACCAACTGAACGACGACTGCCACCACGATATTGATCGCCAGCGCAATCAGACCGGTGTACATGGAGTACGAATCAGCCCCGATGTGGAAGGTATGCACCGGCTTGATGCCATCCGCATACGCCAGCCAGCTGCCGCCGATGATACCGACCGCCCAGCCGGTCAGCAGCGCGTTGGCGCCAAACCAGCCGATGAACAAACCGAACACCAGCGCCGGGAAAGTTTGCAGAATCCACACGCCGCCCAGCAACTGCAGATCAAGCGCAAACTTGGTCGGCAGGAACAGGATGAACACCAGCGCGCCGAACTTCACCACCAGCGACACCATCTTGGCGACCTTGGCTTCGCCTTCGGCCGACACGTTCGGATTCACGTACGGCTTCCAGAAGTTACGCGTGAACAGATTGGCCGCACCAATCGACATCACCGCCGCCGGCACCAGCGCACCGATGGCAATGGCCGCGAACGCAAAGCCACTGAACCAGCTCGGGAACATGGCATTGAACAGCGCAGGAACGATGTCATTGTTCACTTCGACCTTGACGCCCGCCGCGTAAGCCATATAGCCCAGCAGCGCGATCAGACCCAGCAGCACCGTGTACGCAGGCAGGAACACAGCGTTCTTGCGGATCGTGTCAGCACTCTTGGCCGCAAAGATGCCGGTCAGGGTATGCGGATACATGAAGGCCGCCATCGCCGACCCCAGCGCCAGTGTCGCAAACGGCAGGAACTGTGCAGGCTTCAACGTCAGACCGGTCATGCCGCCCTTGGCCGCAAACGCCTCACGTGCCGAGTTGAACACGATGCCATAGCCGCCCAGCTTCATCGGCACCAGCACCACCGCCACCAGCACCACGATGTAAATCATCAGATCCTTGACGAAGGCAATCAGTGCAGGCGCGCGCAGGCCGGCCGAATAGGTGTACAGCGCCAGAATCACGAAAGCCGCCAACAGAGGCAATTCACCGGTAACCCCGAGCGCCTTGATCACGACTTCCATCCCGATCAGTTGCAGCGCGATATAAGGCATGGTCGCCACGACGCCGGTCAGGGCAATGGCCAGCTCCAGCTTGCGCGACTTGTAGCGGCCGAACACCACGTCGGCAGCGGTGACGTGACCGGCCTTGTGTGCAGCGTGCCACAGCTTGGGCATGATCAGGAACACGATCGGATAGACCAGAATCGTGTACGGCAGCGCGAAGAAGCCGTAAGCACCGACCGCATACACCAGCGCCGGCACCGCGATCACGGTATAGGCAGTGTAGAAGTCACCGCCGACCAGAAACCAGGTAATCCAGGTGCCGAAGTTACGGCCGCCCAGACCCCATTCGTCGAGGTGAGCGCCCTTGTTGGAGGAGCCGCCGCTTTGCCAGCGCGAGGCCCAGAAGCCCATGACGGTGACCAGCGCAAAGAAGAAGATGAAGACGCCGAGGGCAGTCCAGTTGATGGAAGAGGAATTCATTATTCGACTCCCTTCCTGAGACCGTCTTTATAGACGATCCAGATGATTAATGCGGTGAGCGGAACCCACATGAACTGATACCAGTAGAAAAACGGAAAGCCGAACAGTGCGGGCAGTTCGTCGTTGTAAAACGGAACCCACAATAGACCAATGAACGGCAACAGGAGTAAGAGCCGCATAGAAGTTCTCCTCATACTTTTGGTGGAAGGATTGTTATTAAAATCGCAGCGCAATTATAGTGAGAATCGTCGCGATCCGTTTGCGGCGCGGCATTTTTCAGTGACTTGTCAGGCTCTGAGAGCCGCCATGGGACTTGGTTTTCGAGGTGGAAGCGGTGATGACTTGCTTTTGCGACGCAATAAATATCGCTGAATAAAAGGCTGCAAGCGATATTGAAAATAAGTCATTCGCGTTTTTGTCAGTGCATCGTCAGCTTGAAAAAAAAGCGCAAAAAAAGCCGCCGACCAAAATCAATGAAGTCAGCGGCCATCATCGTCAGGTTGAGATGTTTCAGCTGTTGTTGTTCAGGCCTGGCTTGTCATAGACGTGCAGGTTGCGCAGACAACTCTGCACTGCCTCCTCAAACGAATGCACCACCTCATGCGCGCCTTCGATGGCGTTGTCTTCCAACTGCAATTGCTCAAACGGATTGGCGATCTGCAGCACCAGTTGTTTGACGTTCGGCAGGCGCTGTTTCATCTGGACCAATGCCGATTCGATCTGCGCCTGTTCCTTCACCGGTTCGATGCTGACCAGGCAGAACATCGCGACAATGCCGGGTTTGACGTCGGGCGGTGGTGCGTCGCCTATTTCTTCCAGCGTGACATGACGGCCGTCCAGGTTTTGCTTGCGCAGGATGCGCACCAGGATTTCCGCCGCCAGCTCGTCACCCCCGGATCCGGCGCCGATACCCAGCACGATGGTGCCCGCCGGTACGTCGAAAGAACCTTGCGTGCCACCGATGATGGCTTCGCGGCGACGGCGCAGCTGGCGACCGATGTTGACGTCTTCCAGCATGGAGATGCGCGTGTATTGGCGCCACCACTTTGGATTTTCGCCGAGCGCTTCGATGACGGAGGCGATGGCGCTGCCGACCTTCAGTTGTTCGCTCTTGCTGATCGCGTTGGCGTCCAGATCCGCGCGCGCCAGATGCAGTGCCGGTACCACCACCGAATCGCAATACGCGGCAAAGGATTTGCGCTTGAGAATCTGGCGTGCGCTGGCGATGATTTCTTGTGTATCGCCGGAGAGGGCGCGCTGATAAAAATTCTGCGGCAGCGTCAGGGCGGGAATTTCTCCGAGCAGGATTTCAAACATGTTGAGCGCGCGGAAGTATCTGCCCGCCACCACCAGACACAAGGTCAGCGGTGTCGACAACACCAGTCCGACCGGGCCCCAGATCCAGCTCCAGAAAATCGCTGCAATCACGACCGACAATGGCGACAGGCCGGTGGTGTGGCCGTAAAGCTTGGGTTCGACCAACTGAGCAAAAACGACCTCAATGACCAGAAAAAGCATCAGCGTCATGATCGCCAGCGACCAGCCCGGTGAAATCGCAGCGGCCAGCAAAGTCGCACAGAATGCGGCGATCCACACACCGACATAGGGGATAAAGCGCAGGATCGCCGCCATCGCGCCCCATAGCAAGGCCTGCGAAAGGCCGAGGATGCTTAACCCTATCCATACCAGCACGCCGACACCGATGTTGACGGCAAACTGCGATACGAAAAAGCGCGACAGGCGTTCGCCGGCGTCATTGACCGCTACCGTCGTCGCGCGCAAGTCATTGCCGCCGGCCAGACGAATGAAGCGGTCGCGCAAGGCCTCGTGTTCCAGCAGGACAAAGATCAGCACGACAAAAACGATACCGGCGGTTTCCAGAGGGGCCCAGACTGACGACGCGATGCGCGTCAGCAATTGCAGCGGCTTTTGCGGCGGCGAGTGGATTTCCACAGGGATCGGCGTATTGCTGCCGGCACTCAATTTACCCAATCCACCGGATGTCGATGCAGGCGTCGTGCTCCTGGCTGTGCCGGCATCTTTTTCGTCGGACAGGTTGTCGATCCAGCGTCCTGCCTGGCCGTTGAGTTCGCCCAGTTTTCCCAGTGTCAGATGATCGAGTACGGAGACCTTGCTGCGGATGGTATCGGCATACTGCGGCAGGCTGGCGCCGATGCGTACCACCTGCATGCCAATGATCAGGCCGACTGCCGCCAGGGACAATGCCAGTGTGACGACAGCGACACCAACCGAAAGAGTCTGTCCCAGGCCGATCCGCCGCAGGCGATGAATGAAAGGCGTGATCAGCAGGCTGAGGATGATGGCGAGCGTGATCGGAATCAGGACATCGCGCCCAAAGTAGAGCAGGGCGAGTACGGTCGCCGTGCCGAGGATGCCGGCAACCTGATTGGATTGACGGCGGGGTTCTTGTTGACTCGACAAGGGAAGGCCTCAGGAATGATTAAAGTGACAAGACGGACGGATTGTAATGCAGCAGCGCTGCTACCCCTGCTCTGGTCGGCCAGTGGATACAGAACCGCAGGGCTGCATTTTTCTTTTCTAACTTTATCATGCGTGGGCGACAAGTTTCCGGGCGGGTAGGCGGGTGCACGAGAAGGTTGAATGTGATTAAAGGTATCGCTTGGATGGTTTTCAAAATATTATGCTGCTGAAATTACTTTCTATTTGCCCAATTTCGTTCAGAAACCATGTCTGACAAAAATAACGTTTCCACAGGCAAGCGAGCGCGGTTCTTCATTGCTTTGATTGCGCTGGCTATTGTCGTTCTCGAAATCTGGGGAATCAGCTATAGCCGCAAGGTGCAGGTGGAAGAAAGCCGGGCGTCCATTTCCAACGTCACGCGCGCATTGGCGCAGCATGCCGAAGATACCTTGAAAGAAGCCGAAATCGTCATTGGCGACGTGTTGGAGCGGCTGGTGCGCGACGGCGCATCGCCTGAAGGCGCAGAGCGCACACATCAGGCTTTGCGTGCGCGGCTGTCGGCTTTGCCGCAAATCGATGGCTTGTATGTGCAGGATCAGGACGGCAACCTGATTGTCACTTCTCAGGAAAAGCTGAACAAGGAATTGAACGGCCGTGACCGTACCTACTTTCTCTATCATCAGAATCATGCGGATCTCGGTATCCACATCGACGTACCGATACAAAGCAGATCCACGGGGCATTGGGGATTTACGGTCAGTCGGCGTTACAACAAACCGGATGGCAGTTTTGGCGGCGTCGTGGTGGCGACGATCGACATGACGTATTTTGAAAATTTCTACAAGACCTTCGATATCGGTAGGGAAGGGGCGATCGTGCTGATCCGGTCGGACGGCATATTGTTGTATCGCCGTCCGATGCGAGACGAATTCGCCGGCAAGAACATGACCGGCACCGCCTTGTATCGCGCCTACCGTGAGAATGCGCTTACCGGTTCTGCGCTGATCAAATCGTCGCAAGACGGTGTCACGCGTATCAATGTCTATCGCAGTGTCGCCAGCTATCCGCTCTTCGTGTCCGTAGCCATGTCGGAAGACGAAATATTGGCCGATTGGCGTCGTGAGTCGATTATGCATGGCGGGAGCATGGCGTTGTTGTTGATCGCGGTACTCTTCGCCGGAAACCGGTTGATTACACAACTCAATCAACGCTCCAAGACCGAAACCGATGCGTTGGATGCGCAGGCGAAAGCCGAGAGAGCGAACCAGTCGCTGGAACAACTCGCTTTGAAGGATGACGTGACCGGTTTGCCCAATCGCCGTCAGTTCGACACGTTGTTGAAGAGCGAACTCAATCGTGCCAAGGAAGAGCAGGCGACGGTATCGCTCCTGATCGTCGATATTGATCGTTTCAACGTGTTCAGCCATCTGTACGGTCACTCCAGCAGCGACGACTGTCTGCGTGCTATCGCAGGAGCAATCAAGGCAAGCCTGAAGCAATCTGCTTATATCGCTGCGCGTTACGGTGAAGAGCAATTCAGTGTCATCCTGCCGAACTGCTCCCAAGCGGCTGCGGTCGCTTTTGCCGAGCAGCTGTGTGAGGCAGTGAGCGCACTTGCGATTCCACACTGGGAAAGCGACGAGGGCGTCGTGACCGTGAGCATTGGCGCCAGTTGCCTGGATTCGGTGGACGACAATGATTTAAGTGCCGACCTGATCCGCTCGGCAGGCCACGCGTTGACCATGGCGCAGCAGCGCGGGCACAATCAGGTCGCCAGCTTTTCGTTGCCGAAAATCGCAAAAAAATAAGCCGCATTTTTTCAGGCCGGCACTTTGCTCGCCGCATTTTTATTGAAGCATGCCGCTTGTTACATCAAGCGCTCATGTCCTCGCAGGCCGGGAATGACGCGAGCACGGGAATCTGCTCTGGATCAGGATGTGGACGTGGCTAAATTCAAATAAAAAAACGCCGTCGATGATACCGACGGCGTTTAATTTTGTTACGAACTCCGCACTAGGCTGCGGAGTTTTTTGCTTCTTATGCAGGCAACGCAGGATAGTCGATATAGCCTTCCGCACCACCGCCGTACATGCCTTCTTCGCGCAGTGGGTTGAGCGGTTTGGATTCGCGCAAACGACGCACCAGATCCGGATTGGCGATGAACAGGCGGCCAAATGCCACTGCATCGGCCAGCTTGTCGCTCAATACAGATTGCGCTTCAGCACCGGTAAAGCCGTTGTTGACCAGGAAGGTTCCCGGGAAACGGCTGCGCAGTGCAGCGTAGTCGAACGTGACTGCACCGGCTGGCTGGCGTGCGCCACCGGTCTCGCCTTCGACGACGTGCAGGTAAGCCAGACCCAATGGCGCGATCTGTTCCACTACGTAGTTGTAGAGCGCTTGCGGCTGGCTGTCGAGCTTGGTGTCATTGAAGGTCGTCATCGGGCTCAGACGAATACCGGTACGGCCGCCGCCGACTTCCTTGGCGACTGCTTGCATGACTTCGATCAGCAGGCGTGCGCGATTCTGGATGCTGCCGCCATAAGGGCCACTGCGGTCATTGACGCTGTCGCGCAGGAACTGTTCCAATAAATAGGTGTTGGCGGCATGTACTTCAACGCCGTCAAAACCTGCATCGATCGCATTGCGCGCAGCCTTACGGTAGTCCTCCACCAGACCCGGCAGTTCGTCATCGCGCAGTGCACGCGGTGTCGACACGTCGCTATAGCCGTCGGCGGTGAAAGTCTTGGCGTTGGCCGCACGGTTGGTCGACGACACCGGTGCTGCACCATCGGGCAACAGCGAGCTGTGCGAAATACGGCCGACATGCCACAACTGCAATACGATCTTGCCGCCTGCAGCGTGTACCGCATTGGTGACTTCACGCCAGGCGGCGACCTGTTCTTCGGAATGGATGCCTGGTGTGCCGATATAGCCTTGAGCCATCGGGCTGATCTGGGTAGCTTCCGCGATGATCAGACCGGCGCTGGCACGTTGACGGTAGTACTCAACGGTCATCGGTCCCGGCTTCAGACCTTCGATTGCACGGCTGCGAGTCAACGGCGCCATGACGATACGATTGGCGAGCGAGATATCGCCCATTTGTACTGGATCGAATAAAGATGTCATGAACAACTCCTTTTTTAAAATGAAAAAGACAGTGGCGTATCACTGTCTTTAAAACGGAAACCTGGGAATCTGGATCGCAGCGTCGCGATGGAGTTCCATCATACCTTAAAATTAGACCGGTCGTCTAATTGTTGGTTTTTACTTTAAAGCAATGAAAAATATGGCGGTGGATTCGGTGTTTTCAACCCTGCTCAAGGCAACGGGTTGAAAGAAGGCGACGGAGGCGTGAACCGGGGATATAGGGGAGACAGCGCCGGCAGTGCAACCGGACAGACTGCAGGCTGTCCGGTTTCGATGTGGATTTATTTGGCGGCGGACAGCATACGCTCGACATAACGCGCAATCAGATCAATTTCCAGATTGACCTTGCTGTCGACCTTCAGGTGCTTGAGCGTGGTGACCTGAATCGTGTGCGGGATCAGGTTGATCGAGAAGCGGCAGCCGCCGGCGACGTCTTCCACGCGGTTGACGGTGAGCGAGACGCCATTGACGACGATGGAGCCTTTGTAGGCGAGATACTTGCCGAGTGCCGCAGGGGCTTCGACGATCAGTTCCCAGGATTCGCCGACCGGTTCAAACTTGCGCACCACGCCGAGGCCGTCGACGTGGCCGGAGACCAGATGGCCGCCGAGGCGTTCTGCCAGGGTCAGGGCTTTTTCCAGATTGACTTCACCCGGCGCATCAAGACCGGCGGTGAGGTTAAGGCTCTCGCGCGAGACATCAACGGTGAAGCCTTTTGGCGTCTTTTCGACGACGGTCATGCAGGCGCCATTGAGGGCAATCGAATCACCCAGCGCGACGTCGTCCATCGGCAGTGCGCCGGCATCGATGTCAAGGCGCACGCCGGCGTCGGCGGTGTTGCCCAGGGGGTGAACGGAAGTGATTTTGCCGACAGCGGCAACGATGCCTGTAAACATAATGAAGCCCAAATAAATTAACGGAACCGTGCAAGGATACGCAAATCTTCGCCGATTTGCTTGACCTCGTGGAAGCGCAGAGAGATCTTGCCGGACAGATCGTCCAGCGCCGGCAGGTCGAACATGCTGCGGCCGTCGCCGAGCAGGTTGGGCGCGAGATACAGCAACAGCTCGTCGACGCAGCCTTCGCGAATCAGCGAAGCGTTCAGCTTGGAGCCGGCTTCGATGTGGACTTCGTTGAGCTGGCGTTTGCCCAGTTCGGCAATCACGCGCGGCAGGTCAACCTTGTTGGCGGGATTGGGCAGGACGATGATTTCAGCGCCCTGATCTTCCAATGCGGCAATTTTTTCGCGATCTTCGCTGGCAGTGAACACCCAGGTGCCGCCGCCGGTCAGGATATTGGCGGATGGTGAGAGTGTCAGCTTGCTGTCGATGACAATACGGCGCGGCTGGCGCGGGGTGTTGACGGCGCGTACGCTCAACTGCGGATTGTCGTCCTTGACGGTGCCGATGCCGGTGACGATGGCGCAGGCGCGCGCACGCCAGAAATGACCGTCGTCGCGTGCCGCCTGGCCGGTGATCCACTGGCTCTTGCCGTTATGCAGCGCGGTCTTGCCGTCGAGGCTGGCGGCCGATTTCATACGTATCCACGGCGTGCCCTGCTGCATGCGCTTGAAGAAACCGATGTTCATTTCATGGGCAGCATCCTGCATCAGGCCGGAAACGACGGCGATGCCGGCGGTTTGCAATTTTTCCAAACCTTTTCCGGCGACCAGTGGATTGGGATCGGTCATGGCCGAAACAACCCGGCCGAGTCCGGCGTTGACCAGCGCATCGGCGCACGGTGGTGTGCGGCCAAAATGGCTGCAGGGTTCGAGCGTGACATAGGCGGTTGCGCCGCGCACCTCGTTGCCGCGTTCCTGTGCGTCTTTCATCGCCTGGATTTCAGCGTGGTTGCCGCCGGGCGGCTGGGTGAAACCGGCGCCGATGATGCGGCGGTTCTTGACGATCACACAGCCGACGCGGGGATTGGGTGTGGTGGTGAACATGCCGAGCGCGGCTTGCTCCAGCGCCAGCGCCATGGCTTGCTGATCGCTATCGATATCGATGGAATAGAGAGACTGATCGGTGGACACGTTGGTTGTAGGCGTTGTCTATGTTGATGGTAATGGCTAATGGTTGTCCGGCGCGTTGTTACTACTGCTGGCACCCCTGAATCGGCAACTGGCGTCGTCTGCCGGGTTGCACAAGCGGGCGCGGCCGGCGAGGGTGACACGCACGACTCTTTCTTTGCCGTTGAGCGAAAATTGCCAGGATCCCCACTGCGACGTCAGCACGCTCAGATTGCTGCGCGGTCTGCCGTTGCCATTGTAAGCGATGTAGGGATAAGACTTGTCGCTCAGGGTGGTGGCGACTTGCAAGCCGGGAATACGGTCGTCGTAGCTGTAAATGAGTTCGTCGCCAGCATCGAACTGCGGGCGGCCATCGCCGTTTTTATTGAGAAATACCACCCAGCCGTTTTCCCAGCGCAGGCCGTCGCGCGGGGCAAGGTCGACACGTGCGCCGCGCTGAATGGCTTCACTGCGCGCCAGATTCAACGCAAACAGGAACTGACTTGATGCCGTGATGACCTGCTGGGTTTGCAGATACGCCCGAAAGCTTGGCACGCCGGCAGCCAGCAGGATGCCGATGATGCACAGCACGATCAGCAGTTCGGGCAGGGTGAAGCCGGCAGGATGTGCATGGCGACGGTGAAGGGAGCCATGTGCCTGCATGTTGCATTGCTCCTTCACCAGCACGCTGCCGGCGCCGCTGCGGCCGGCATGCCCGCAGCGGTTCTTTCGCCGAGACTGTTGAAGGTCAGCGTACCGCACACTTCGTCCTTGAAGTGCGTATCGACTTGCGGCCCGCCGGGTGTTGCGGACAACACGACACAGTGCTGGATGGCTTGGCCGGGACAGGCTGCTGCGCTGATCTGATAAGCGCTGCCTGCCGGCGTGCTGCCTGAATACCAGAGGAAGGAATTGGCGTTGGCGGCGGTGTAGGCCGCGTAGCTGTTGTAGTGAGAAAAATGGCGTTCCTGTTCCTGCATGGCTTGCATGAGCGCCGCGCGCGCTTCGACGCGCTTTCCTTTGGTGATGACGCCGAGATAGGTCGGGTAAGCGACCAGCGAGAGCAGGCCGATGATGCTGACGACGCACATCAGTTCGATCAGGGTAAAGCCGCGAGAGGGGATGGTCATGATTGGGGGCATAGGGGCCTATAGAATGAAACCTCAGATTTCCTGCCAGTTGCCGATTTCCCGCCAGCTGATCCTCACCGGGGATTTGCCGGGGGAGTCGGGAGCGGCATGGATGGCATGAATGGCATAGACGGATTGCAGAATCACTTGCGTGCTTTCTCTGCTGCCGAAACCGATGGCTGTGATGCGCAAGCGCTGCAAAGCGGATATAGATGCACTTGGTTTACCAACTTCGATAAGTTCAATCAGATAACGCGGTGGACGCGATGCAAGAGAAGCTGCGCCGTACGGAAAATGCTGCCCCGAATACCGGCCATATTCGACCCATGGCGTTGGCGCAAGCATGTTGAATGTCGTCCACAACGGCGTCTTGCCGGCATGGCATAGTCCAGCGAACGGGCCGCTCTCATTGCAGCGCCCGGGCAACGCAGGAAAGGCACCCATTTGCCCGCGACCATTGGCCGAATTGTCCGGCCCGGCAGACAGATCCAGCTCCGCGTCGCGCAGGGCCGCCTCGGCCGCTTCGAAGGCGATTTGCCGGTCGCGGTCGCTGCGCGAGGATTTTTCGTTCATCAGCGACATGCGTGCTGCCGTCACGCCCAGCAACATGACAACGATCAGCATGATCAGGGCAATCAGCAGGGATGCGCCGGATTGGCGATGGCGTGTCATCATGGCGGCATGTTGCGTAAGCGTATCGTGGTCTGAAACAGTTTGCGTATCCGGTGCGGCTGTTTGAGTTCCGTGATCGTGACGCCAGGGTCGAGGCTATTGCGATAAGCCGGGCCAAAGAGCTCATATACGCTTTCTGGCGCATCGTTGCCGCCGTTTTGTTCGCCGCGTACCAGCATGGCAATGCGTACGGCAATCACTTGACGCCACTGTTGATCCGTCATTTGTGAAGCATTGCGATATTGCGTCATAGGGCCGTCATTGTGGTCGCCGACACCATACAGAACCTGAAAAGCTTCGATACCGCGCGCGATAGCAGTCGCATCCCAGTTGCCATCTTTTTTAGTGAGATGCTTGCAGCGTAGTTCCGGTTCACCGTGACTATCGGCAGCGACAAAAAAAATGCTCCAGCCGCGCTCATTGTTCGCTTTGACAGGCGTCTCGATCATCGCTGCATTGGCAGGCGCTGCCACGGCGAAACCAGCGCAATTCAGGATACTGCCATCCGCCTTATGGCCGGCTCCGGAACCGAAATAGCGGATCGCAAGCACATCGCTGTTGTAGTTCGTCGTGTTCTCTATTGGTACAGTAAGAGCGATTGTCTGGTCGTCAAGTCTGGCGTTATCTAGTCCGGAAACACCAGGTTGAAGCAATGTTGTGTCCAGCGAAGGGAAATCTGTAAATGCCGGATGATCGTAAGGGACAAAGTTCGCCTGCCGGATCGCGCGGCTCAAGACGTCGATGGCGTAACGTCCGTTGTCTTGCACCAGTGCACCGTCGCTGACGGCGACGTAGCTGGATTTTGCTGCGTTGAGCAAAGCCAGCGACGCGAGAGCAACCCCCATGCCAAGCGCCATGGCAATCATGAGTTCGATCAGGCTTAGGCCCGCTTGGCGACGTGGGTGGCGAGGCAGCATTTAAATGGCGACGGCAATAGCAATGCGCGGAGAGGCTTCTCTCGTGCTAGATGCGGCGCTGGCAGAGCCGGCTTCTCTTGCCGACCAGCCGATTTTGATGACAATCGCAGCATTTGCTGCGTGATCACAGGACCATTGCAGTTTGTTCGTGGTTGCCGGATTACTGTCGCGGCAAACGACGGCTCTTGCCTGCGGCAGTGCTTGCCGCAATTGTTGTTGCCATCCCTGTATTTCTGCTGTCGCCATGGCGGCGCCATCGCAGACGTGCTGTATGCAGGCGAGGGAGGATGGCGTCGTGGAATTGTCTATCGCGTCAGCCTGATAAGAAAACAGATACGGGCTGGCGGGCAATCGTGCCGACGCAGAATCGGTGCGCATGAGTTCAGCCAAGGTGACAGCCAGTTGTGTTGCTGTAGTTTGAAATCCGCTTTGCTGCGTCATGCGCAAGGCGCGTAATTGCATCGCGGCGACGCCGCTTGCACCTAGCGCTAGAAGGGTGATAGCAACTAATACTTCGATGAGGGTAAAACCGTTTTCCTGCGATTTTTTGCCGGGCTTGCTCACATGGATGCACATGGCGTGGTCACGTAAAAAAGCCAAGATTGTGAAGGAGTTTTGACGGCAAACAAGCTGAAACCGCGTGCTACGTCAGCCGTAGCAAGCAATATCTGCGTTACCTAAATTTTTTGCCAAGTTCTCGTGGAGATATTTCGCCTTCAATGTCGATATTGAAGGCGAAGAGGGGATGGCGGGGAGGGGCAACCCGGAGCGACGGCATGCTAGTGCCGCGCACGCATTCAGAAAGATGAATGCGGCTCTTTTAAAAACGCCGCCTCTTCGGCAGTGGACGGGCGTCCGAGAATGGCGTTGCGATGCGGAAAACGGCCGAAGCGTTCAATGATGGCGTGATGCTGGTCTGCGAACTTCAGATAGTTGTCAAAACTTGCCTTGCAGGCCGGATCGTCCTTGGCGCTTTGCCTGGCGAGTGTGCGAAACAGTTGCACGGCATATTCCTGATCGTCGAGATCTTCGGAGTGTTCCAGCGGCAGATAAAAGAAGACCCGCTGCAGCGGCGACAGCTGCTGGTCGAAACCCTGCGCCAGACCGAGATGGCAGCATTGCTGCGCCAGTGCATCAAAGGAGAATGCCTTGGCCGTATCGCGATACATATTGCGAGAGAACTGATCCAGCAGCAGGATCAGCGCCAGCATGCCTTGCGGCGTGTCGGCCCAGTCGTCGCGCTGGTTGCCGGCGGTGGCCAGCAGATCGGTTTCAAAGCGCGATTTGATGTCTTGGTCGACAGCCGCATCCTTGCCCCACCACAGCGCCGACTGGCGGGCGGCGATGGTGGCGACGGCGGTATCAGCGCCACTGCCGTCGGCGCCGAACCAGAATGCCAGGATGGCGTCGATATGTTCCGGCGTACTCATTCTGCCAGCACGCGGATACGTACGTCGCCCAGCGCCACGGTCTGGCCGGCGGTAATCTTGCAGGTCTTGCGCAGCTCCTGTCTGCCGTCTACCTTGACGTTGCCGTCGGCGACGATGGCTTTGCCGGCGCCGCCGCTGTCGCACAGTCCGACCAGCTTCAGCAACTGGTTCAGTTCGACGTAGGGGCCTTGCAGTTGGAATTCCAGGTGTTGCATATCAACCTTCTCATAGATGCTTCAAAGACGCTTCAACAATGCTTCAATAAAGTAATTCAATAAAAATCAAACGAGTGTCTTCTCGGCCTTGTGCAGCCACACGGCGAGATTGTTCAGCAGGTCTTCCTGACTGAAGGAGCAGCTTTCTTCAGTGAACAGGCTGCCCGCTTCAAGGCGGCCGAGCAGGTCTTCGGCGACTTCTTCATAGCGTGGCGGCAGGCGCTTGAGCAAATCGCTTTGCGCGCGCCAGGCTTCGCAGAAGGCGGCAACATTGATGTCGCCGTCGCGCAGGGAGTTGAGTGCGTCGTGCAGGGTTTGGATGCTGGCGTTGCTCATGGCGAAAGGAAGATCAAGAGTGTAAGGCAGAGGCGACGAACAGGCCGATGACGCAGGCATAGCCGACGCACCAGGACAGCGAGCGCAAGCTCGGCAAGTCGTTCAGATACAGCGCCGTGTAGACCAGACGTGCCGCGATGAACGCCATCGCCAGGCCGTCGATCCATGTTTGCGCAGCGCCGGTTTGCTGCGCCACCAGCACGGCGGCGGCAAAGAAGGGCAGTGCTTCAAAATGATTGCGGTGCGCATAATCGGCGCGGCGGCGCAGGCCGGTTTGTTTGTCCAGCCACGCGCGCGGTTCGGAATTGTCAAAATCCCTTTTGCCATATTTGGCGACCGCAACCGTCAGCATCGGCAGCAGGCCGGCAATCAGAATGCACCAGTAGGAAATTTGCATGGATGTCCTTGTCTTACAGCGTCTTGGCTTCGAAAGTATTGCAGGCGCTGACCTTGCCTTGCGTGATACCGCGCTTGAACCAGTTCACGCGTTGCGCCGAGGTGCCATGCGTGAAAGAGTCCGGCACCACCTCGCCGCGCGCCTGACGTTGCAGCGCATCGTCGCCGATGGCCGATGCCGCGTTGAGTGCGCCTTCGATGTCGCCTTGCTCGATGATGTGACGCGCCTCATTGGCGTGGTAGGCCCAGACGCCGGCAAAACAGTCGGCTTGCAGTTCCAGTCGCACCGACAGCGCATTCGACTGTTTCTCCGACATGTTGCGGCGGGCCTTGTCGACCTTCCCGGAGATGCCCAGCAGATTTTGCACGTGGTGGCCGACCTCATGCGCGATCACATACGCTTGCGCAAAATTGCCGGTCACGTTGAAGCGCTGCTGCATCAACTTGTAGAAGCTCAGGTCAATATAGACTTTTTGGTCGCCGGGGCAGTAGAACGGGCCGGTTGCGGTCTGACCCGTGCCGCAGGCGGTCGGTGTACTGCCGGAGAACAGCACCAGCTTCGGACGAACGTAGGTCGCGCCCCCGGCCTTGAAGATTTCGCCCCAGGTGTCTTCGGTATCGGCCAGCACGGTCGATACGAAGCGCGCCATCTGATCATCCGGCGGCGGTTTGTGCGCCGGCGCGGAATGCTGCACCGGTGCGACCTGGCCGCCGCCACCGCTCAGCATGTTGATGACGGTCAGTGGATTGATGCCGAGAAAGTAGGAAGCCACCAGCGCAACGGCGATGCCGCCCAGCCCGATCGAACGGCCACCGAAGGAGAAACCACCTCCTCCGCCACCGCCATCTTCGCCGCGGCGGTCTTCAACATTGTCGCTTTCGCGATTGCCTTCCCATTTCATAATTGTTTCCTTGATTGCTGCTGAATACGTCGAGTAAGCGAGATTGTAATGGACTCGTGCCCGGCAAGATGGTTTCCGTGCGTCCATATCGCCGCAAACAGGAAAAGAATGAATTTCTGCGGAGAAATGCGGTCATCAAGATAAGTGCGGCAGGATGCGGCAGCATCGCGCGGTGATGTGCTGCAAAGGTTTTCACAATCGCAACTTCTGTGGGAATATCTCAATACGCTCAATGCGCTCCGTGCCTGGCACGCAGCGTTCGGTATGTAGCGTTCTTATAGCATCCTCGTTTGCATCGTTCTTTGCACCATAAGCAGCATGACTGCCTGCGCCGTACATCTTCTATGTTGATGTTGCAGTGTTGTCATGCAGATAACAGCAATTTCGAACGGGAGACTCTCATGATCTTATGGCTCGTTGTTTTTGTAGCAGGCGCCCTTGCATTGATGATGATGCGTGTCGGCGCATGGACCTGGCTGGTGGCCGAACTGGCCTGGATATGGGTAGGCGGCGTCACCGATCAGGCCAACGCCGTCGTCTGCGTATTGCTGGCGATCATATTGTGCGTGCCGACGCTGCTCATCGCCATCAAGTCGGTGCGGCAGACGCTGATCACGCGCCCGGCGCTGGACGTCTTCCGCAAGATCTTGCCGAGCATGTCCGATACCGAACGCGATGCCATTGAGGCCGGTACCGTCTGGTGGGATGCCGATCTGTTTTCCGGCAAGCCTGACTGGAACAAGCTCATGCAATTGCCGCCGCCGACATTGACGGCGGAAGAGCAATCTTTCCTCGACAACGAAGTCACGCAACTCTGCGCCATGGTCAGCGACTGGGACACCACGGTCGCCTGGCAAGACCTGCAGCCGGAAGCCTGGCAATTCGTCAAGGACAAGGGCTTCCTCGGGATGATCATTCCGAAGCAATACGGCGGCAAACAATTCTCCGCTTACATGCACTCGCAAGTGATCATGAAGCTGTCTTCGCGCTGTTCGGTTGCGGCGATTTCGGTGATGGTGCCCAACTCGCTGGGACCGGCAGAGTTGCTGCTCCACTACGGCACGGAAGAGCAAAAGAATCACTACCTGCCGCGCCTGGCGCGTGGCGAAGAAATTCCCTGCTTTGCCTTGACCAGCCCTTATGCCGGTTCCGACGCGGCGGCAATTCCCGATGTCGGCATTGTCTGCAAGGGCATGCATGAAGGCAAAGAAGTGCTGGGCTTCCGCGTGACGTGGAACAAGCGCTATATCACCCTGGCGCCGGTCGCCACCGTACTCGGCCTGGCATTCCGTGCGCTTGATCCGGATCATCTGCTGGGCGGCAATGCGGAACCCGGCATCACCTGCGCACTGATTCCGACCAGGCATCCCGGCGTCGTCACCGGTCGCCGTCACTGGCCGCTGAACGCTGTATTCCAGAACGGCCCGACGTCCGGCGACAACGTCTTCATCCCGCTGGACTGGGTGATCGGCGGACAAGCGCAGGTCGGCAAAGGCTGGCGCATGCTGATGGAATGTCTGGCGGCAGGCCGTGCCATTTCGTTGCCGTCGTCCAGCGTGGGTTTTTCCAAAATGGCGGTGCGCGGCACCAGCGCCTACGCCGCCATGCGCCGTCAATTCAAGATCGCGATCGGCAAGTTCGAAGGCATCCAGGAAGCCTTGGCGCGTATGGGAGGCAATCTCTACATGATGGACGCGACGCGCCGCATGTCTTCGCTGGCGGTCGACGCCGGTGAGAAGCCGTCGGTAATTTCGGCGATCTCCAAATACCACGTTACTGAACGCGGCCGGATCGTCGTCAACGACGGTATGGATGTCATCGGCGGCAAGGGCATCTGCATGGGGCCGGGCAATTTTCTGGCGCGTGTGTATCAGCAGATTCCGATTGCCATCACGGTGGAAGGCGCCAACATCCTGACGCGTTGTCTGATCATTTTCGGGCAGGGCGCAATCCGCTGCCATCCGTATGTGCTCAAGGAAATGGCCGCCGCCAACGACACCGATCATGACCGCGCGCTGGAAGATTTCGACAAGGCTTTCTTCGGCCATCTGAGCTTCGTGGCCGCCAACATGGCGCGCGCGCTGGTATTCGGCCTGAGTGCAGGGCTGCTGGCAGGCGCGCCGACCAATGCCGCTGAAGAAACACGCGTCTACTACCGCGCCGTGTCGCGCATGTCGGCGTGTTTCTCTTTGTTGACGGATGTGTCGATGCTGGTATTGGGCGGTTCGTTGAAATTCCGTGAACGGATCTCGGCACGTCTGGGCGATGTGTTGTCGCAGCTCTATCTCATCTCCGCCACGCTCAAACGCTATGAAGACGACGGTCGCCAGCGCGACGACCTGCCGTATCTGGAATGGTCGGTGCAGGATGCCCTCTATCGCGCGCAGGAAGCGATGCTTGAAGTGCTCGACAACTTCCCCAATCCCTTTATCTCGCTGGCGTTGCGTATCTGGATGTTTCCACTGGGTCTGTCGTATCGCAAGCCCTCGGATCGGCTTGCCGGCGCAGTCGCGGTCGCCATGCAGACACCCGGCGCATCGCGCGACCGTCTGGTGGCTGACGTCTATCAGCCCGATGCCGAAACCGACCCATTGGGCAGCGGCGAGCGTGCCTTCAACTTGCTGCCGCAAGTGCATGAAATCGAGACGCGCCTCAAGCAATCCATCAAGGACGGCATATTGCCGCCGATACCGCAAAGCCTGATTGAAATGCGGCGCTGGAATGCACGTGCGATGGAGCAGGGCCTGATCAACGCCGACGAGCGGCTGGTGCTGGACGACTTTGCACATTACGGCGACATCACGGTACAAGTGGACGATTTTGGCCCCGATCTCGACATGGGCAAGGCGTTGCAAAAGCCACAAGAACCGGTATTGGTCAGAAGCGCCTGACGCACGAGATATACCGAAGATTCAGGCCGGATGCCCTCATCACGGTATCCGGCACTGAAGAAGATGTGTTTGTTCGGCGTTTGTTCTGATTCAGTTGACAGTACGTCAAGGGGCGCGGCCTTTGTCGATGCCGCGCAAAGGCTTATAATGGCGGCCACGATCGTCTGTCCGGCGTTGAACAGGTTTAACGTGTTTAGCGTTTGCGAGGGACGCCGCTTTAATCTCTTCTCTGTTCGAATCCGGTACTGTCATGACTACATCCTCCAACAGCTTGTCCTCCAGCTCAGCTGACGTCGCGCCGCCATTCCGGTGGCTGAACCCATACCGCCCCACCAAGTTCCGCGTCATCGTGGGTCTTGGCATCGCTGCCATCGTGCTGGCGCTGATCAACCTGTTCGTACCGGGTGCGCTCGATGCCACTGCCTATCTGTCGAGCATCGCCGCCGGTGCCATCGCCTACGTGCTGGCCGAAGTGCTGCTGGTCACGATTGTCGTGGTCGGGCCGTTTGCCGGGTTTGTATATGGCGTGGTTGCATTCTTCGCGCGTTAATCGCTGATCAGCTTTAAGGAAAAGGCCGGTAGAGATACCGGCCTTTTCTCATTTGGTAATCAACAGGCGCAAGCGATGCCAAAAAACGTATTCACAGCAGCAAATAATTCATTGGAAAGCGCGCAGCAGCGGACATACCATAGCCGCCTCCGCGCTGACTGCACATCGGCAGCACATTCAGTGGTCTCAACAACAAGGACAACACATGCAAACACGCAAGCTCGCCAGCGATGGCCTTACCGTTCCTGAAGTCGGCCTGGGATGCTGGCAACTCGGCGGTGGCTGGGGTGATCATTGGGACAATGACGTCGCCCAGCAAACGCTGGCGCAAGCCTACGCCACCGGCGTGCGCTTCATCGATACCGCCGACGTCTATGGTGACGGCGCCAGTGAACGTTCGATCGGCCAGTTTCTGAAATCGCACAAGGATCTCACCGTCGCCACCAAGCTCGGACGCGGCGCGATTTATCCGGACGGCTACAGCCGCGATGCCGTACGCACTGCAACACAGCGTTCGCTGGAACGCCTAGGCGTCGACAAGCTCGACCTGACGCAGCTGCATTGCGTGCCGCCGGCCGTGCTCAAGGACGGCAAGATTTTCGACTGGATGCGCGAGCTTCGCCAGGACGGGCTGATCAGCCGCTTCGGCGCCAGCGTCGAGACCGTGGAAGAAGGTTTGCTTTGCCTTGAGCAGGAGGGCATGACTTCGCTGCAAGTGATCTTCAACATCTTCCGCCAGAAGCCGTTGGCAGAACTGTTGCCGAGGGCAAAAGAAAAGGGTGTCGGCATCATCGTGCGCCTGCCGCTGGCAAGCGGTCTGCTGAGCGGCAAGATGACGCGTGCGACCACCTTCAAGCCGGACGATCACCGCAACTTCAACCGCGACGGCCAGCAATTCAATGTCGGTGAAACCTTCGCCGGTCTGGAGTTCGCGACCGGCGTCGACCTGGCGCAAGAAATTGCCGCGCTGGTGCCCGCCGGCATGAACATGGCGCAGATGTCCTTGCGCTGGATCCTGGATCACGACGCCGTATCGGTCATCATCCCCGGCGCCAGTTCACCTGCGCAGGTATTGTCGAACGCCAGTGCATCGGCGATGCCGCGTTTGCCGGCCGCGCTGCACGAGAAGCTGGCTGCGCTGTATCGCGATAAGATTCATGCAGCGATTCGCGGCCCGTACTGAGTTAGTGGTAAAACATCATCGACGCCATCAATAAAAAGCCCACGACTTTGCGGTCGTGGGCTTTTTTAATGGAACGTGGGCTTACAGCTTGAACACGCTGACCACCTTCACCAGATTGTCGCCCTGCATTTGCATCGACTTCGATGCGGCGGCGGCTTCTTCCACCAGCGCGGCATTTTGCTGCGTGACTTCGTCCATCTGCGTGATGGCCAGATTGACCTGATCGATGCCTTCGCTTTGCTCGTGGCTGGCGACGGCAATTTCCTTGATCACTTCGCTGACCTTGCGGATGCTGTCGACTACTTCGCCCATGGTCTTGCCTGCCTGACCGACCAGATCCGAACCGGCGCGCACTTCCTGTACCGAGCCGTCGATCAGCGATTTGATTTCCTTGGCGGCTGCAGCCGAGCGTTGCGCCAGGCTGCGCACTTCCGACGCCACCACTGCAAAGCCGCGACCCTGTTCACCGGCACGTGCCGCTTCCACGGCCGCGTTCAAGGCCAGGATGTTGGTCTGGAAGGCGATCCCGTCAATGACGCTGATGATTTCCACGATCTTGTTCGACGAGGCATTGATCGAATCCATGGTCTTCACTACTTGCTGCACCACGTTACCGCCTTGCTCCGCAACTGCGGAAGCCGATACCGCAAGTTCGCTGGCCTGTCTGGCGTTGGAGGCGTTCTGCTTGACGGTCGAGGTGATCTCTTCCATCGCGGAAGCGGTCTCTTCCAGCGAGCTCGCTTGTTCTTCGGTACGGTTGGACAAGTCCATGTTGCCGCTGGCGATTTCGTCAACCGATTGCTTGATCGAGCCGGTTGCGCTCAGGATGCTATTGACGGTATCGACCATGCGATCGCGTGTGTAGGCGATTGAAGACACCAGGCTGGCTTCGTCGCCCTTGCGTACGGCAATGACGGCGGTGAGGTCGCCTTCAGCAATCTTGCGTGCAATTTGCGATGCTTCGCTTGGCTCACCACCGATGGAGCGATAGATATTGCGCACCACCAGTATGGCAATACCCGACATCACCGCACCGAGAATCAGCAGCACGACACCGGCGCGGATCAGCGCGCGGTAAAAGTCGGTCTGGATGTCATCCTGATACACGCTGGCGATGAAGTCCCAGTTCCATGGTTTGAAGCGTTTGACGAAGCCCATCTTCGGGCTGGCTTTTTCTTCCTTGGGACGCGGCCACCAATATTCCAGGAAGCCTTCGCCGGCCGCCGATGAGCCTGTCGCGGCGATCATCTTGTAGAGCTCGTTGCCCTTGGCGTCCTTGAAGTCGTACATGTTCTTGCCGTTGAGTTTGGGGCTGGTCGGATGCATGACTACCACCGAATCTGCGCCGACCAATGTGATGTAGCCGCTGCCGGTATAGCGCTGGTCGGATACGCGGGCGATCGCCATCTTCTTGGCATCGTCAACCGACATCTTGCCGTCGGCAGCTTGCTGGGCAAGCCCGCTGACGAGGGAGTAGGACATCTCCGTGATATCAACCAGCGCATGCTGGCGATCTGAGATCTGGAGATTTCTGGTTTCGTAAATGTTCCAGAGCGACAGCGCAAACAGCGCGACCCAAGAGAAAATCAGCGGAAGCCAAAGCTTCTGCTTCAAAGACAGGTTGTTCACTGCGTGTTCCCCTTTTTAAATATTCCTGCGACGAGTAAATGCTTCTTGCACCACGATTTTCTATCGTCTCTCTGGTTTTTATATAACGCTTACCGAAGATACGGGGTCGTATTTATTGTGAAAAATCTTAGCACGGCGCTTGGCTTTGAAAGCATCGAATTGACGGGTAAAGCCTCAGTCTTTTCCTGAAAAAAAACGGTATTGCCTTTCGGAAAGAAGGGCAATACCGCAAAGGGACGACTTGCTCAGAAAAAACTATTTATAACCATGCAACAACTTCAGACGGGTTTGCCAAAACCTCCGCCGCCCGGCGTGGCGATCACAAACACGTCGCCCGGGTTCATCTCCGTACTGGCGACGAAACTCAGTTCTTCCTGCGTACCATCGTTGCGGATCACCATGTTCTGGCCGCACTGACCCGGGTCACCACCCGCCGCGCCGAAGGGCGGGACGATACGGTTGTTCGACAGGATCGATGCCGTCATTGCTTCGAGGAAGCGGATCTTGCGCACGCCGCCGTTGCCGCCATGCCATTGGCCGGCGCCGCCGGAGTGTTCGCGGATCTCGTAGCTTTCCAGCCGGACCGGATAACGCCACTCCAGAATCTCCGGATCGGTCAGACGCGAGTTGGTCATGTGCGTCTGCACTACATCAGTGCCGTTGAAACCCTTGCCCGCACCCGATCCGCCCGAGATGGTTTCGTAGTACTGATATTCGCCGTTGCCGAAGGTGAAGTTGTTCATCGTGCCCGGCGCCGAGGCCAGCACGCCGAGTGCGCCATAGAGTGCATTGGTGATGCAGCTCGAGGTTTCGACGTTGCCCGAGACGACTGCCGCGGGATAGCGCGGGTTCAGCATCGAGCCTTCCGGGATGATCACGTTGAGCGGCTTCAGGCAGCCCGCGTTGAGCGGAATCTCATCGTCCACCAGCGTGCGGAACACATACAGCACCGCCGCCATGCAGATCGCACTTGGCGCGTTGAAGTTGTTGTTCAGCTGCGGCGAAGTGCCGGTGAAGTCGATGTCGGCGGTGCGCTCGGCATGGTTCACGCGGATCGCAACCTTGATCACCGCGCCGTTGTCGAGCGGGTAGTCGTAGCTGCTGTCCTTGAGCAGCGTGATGACGCGGCGCACGGCTTCTTCGGCGTTGTCCTGCACGTGACCCATATAGGCTTGCACCACGTCCAGGCCGAAGTGATCGACCATTTTCAGCAACTCGTCGACGCCTTTTTGGTTGGCGGCGATCTGCGCTTGCAGGTCGGCCAGATTCTGCGCGATGTTGCGTGCAGGGTAGGGGCCGGAGCTGAGCAGGGTCACGGTTTCCTGTTCCAGGAAGCGGCCTGCGCGCACCAGCTGGAAGTTGTTGATCAGGATGCCTTCTTCTTCCACCACGGTGCTGTTGGCCGGCATCGAACCCGGCGTGATGCCGCCGATGTCCGAGTGATGGCCACGTGAACCGACATAGAACAGGATGTCGCGGCCGTCCTTGTCGAAGGCAGGCGTGATCACGGTGATGTCCGGCAAATGCGTGCCGCCGTGATACGGATCGTTGAGCATGAAGACGTCGCCCGGCTGCATCTTGCCGGCGTTCTCGCGGATGATGGTGCGGATGCTTTCGCCCATCGAACCAAGATGTACCGGGATGTGCGGCGCGTTGGCAATCAGGTTGCCTTGCGCATCAAACAGCGCGCACGAGAAGTCCAGGCGTTCCTTGATGTTGACCGAGAAGGCAGTGTTTTGCAGGCGCAGGCCCATTTGTTCCGCGATGCTCATGAACAGGTTGTTGAACACTTCCAGCATCACCGGATCAGCGGTGGTGCCGATGGCTTTGCGCTGCACGCGCGCCTGATAGCGTTGCATCACCAGATGGTTCAGCGGCGTGACTTCTGCCAGCCAGCCCGGTTCGACGATGTTGGTCGCGTTTTTCTCTGCAACGATGGCCGGGCCGTGCACGACGTCGCCGGGGCGCATGTCTTCGCGGCGATACAGTGCAGTGTCATGCCATTGACCGCCGGAGAACAGTTTCACGGTTTCGGTCGATTGCAGCGCACCGTCGCGTGGCGGCAATTGCTCGACTTTCTCTTCGCGATCATTGGACACGCCGATGGCTTCCACCGAGATGGCTTCGATGATCATGTTCTTGTCCGGCATCAGGAAAGAGTAGCGTTTCTTGTACGCCGATTCGAACTGCGACACCATGCTCGCGATATCGCCGAAGGCCACCACGATCACCGAGTCGGTGCCGTCATAGCGCAGGTGCGCACGCTTGAGAACGTTGATCTGGGTTGGTGTCACGCCCTGCGACAACAGATCGTCGCTGGCTTGTGTCGCCAGTTTGTTCAGCTCGGCGTCGAGCTTGCTGATGGAGTAGCCGGTCAAGGGCAGCTCCATCGCCTGTTCGCGCATGGCGGTCTGATCCGCCAGACCCATGCCGTAAGCCGACAGCACACCCGCGAAAGGATGGGCGAAGACGCGCGTCATGCCTAGCGCATCCGCCACCAGGCAGGCATGTTGACCACCGGCGCCGCCGAAGGTCGTCAGCGTGTAATCGGTGACGTCGTGGCCGCGCTGCACCGAGATGAACTTGATCGCGTTGGCCATGTTGCCGACGGCGATTTCGATGAAGCCTTCCGCGACTTCCTCCGGCGTGCGGCGATTTCCGGTTTCTGCAAAGATGCGATCAGCCAGCTCGGTGAACTTCTGCACCACCGCATCACGGTCGAGTGCTTCATCGGCCGCCGGGCCAAACACCTTGGGAAAGTAAGCCGGTTGAATCTTGCCCAGCATGACATTGCAATCGGTGACAGCCAGCTGGCCGCCGCGGCGATAACTGGTCGGGCCGGGATTGGCGCCGGCGCTGTCAGGGCCGACACGATAGCGCGTACCGTCAAAATGCAGGATAGATCCACCGCCCGCAGCCACGGTGTGTATGCTCATCATCGGTGCACGCATGCGCACGCCGGCGACCTGGGTTTCAAACTCGCGCTCGAACTCACCCGCATAGTGCGATACATCCGTCGAGGTGCCGCCCATGTCGAAGCCGATGATCTTGTCGAAACCGGCCGTCTCCGCCGTACGCACCATGCCGACGATACCGCCGGCAGGACCGGACAGGATCGAGTCCTTGCCCTGGAAACGATGCGCGTCGGTCAGTCCGCCATTGCTTTGCATGAAGAGCAGGCGCACGCCTTCCATTTCACCAGCGACCTGATCGACGTAGCGGCGCAGGATAGGCGACAGGTAAGCGTCAACGACTGTGGTGTCGCCGCGCGAGACCAGCTTCATCATGGGGCTGACTTCATGCGAGACAGAGACCTGCGTATAGCCGAGTTCGGTGGCGATCTCCGCCAGCTTTTCTTCATGCGCGGTAAAGCGATAGCCGTGCATCAGCACGATGGCGACGGCGCGATAGCCTTCTTTATATAAAGCTGCGAGTTGCTGGCGCACCGATACGGTATCAAGCGCTTGCACCACGTCGCCGTGCGCGCTCAGACGTTCATCGACTTCCACAACTTTTTCAAACAGCAGTTCCGGCAAGACGATGTTGCGGTCGAACAGGCGCGGACGATTTTGATACGCGATGCGCAAGGCGTCGCGGAATCCCTTGGTGATGACGAGCACGGTCGGATCACCCTTGCGCTCAAGCAGGGCATTGGTGGCGACGGTGGTGCCCATCTTTACTGCTTCCACCTGTTCCGGCGAAATCGCCTCTTCAGGTTTGAGTCCGAGCAGACGCTTGATGCCGGCGACGGCTGCGTCCTTATATTGCTCGGGATTTTCAGACAGCAGTTTGTGTGTCAATAACGTGCCGTCCGGCTGGCGCGCAACGATGTCGGTAAACGTGCCGCCGCGGTCAATCCAGAACTGCCAGCGTTGTTCCCCCAGTTTGGTCTGCTCTTGATTCATGGTGCATTGCCTTTCTCAAATGAACTTTTAGGTGCATTTTTGTTGATGAATTGTCGACACTTTGCACATAAACCGTGCGATAAGAGTCGAACGTTTGTCTGAGGAAACACCGGAAAAACCAGCTAAATCCTCCTTAAAGCCTTGATGCGTCTGTGTTTGCGTCTGAAGTGGCGATCGTTCTAAAAAACTGGCACGCGCTTTGCTAATAACTCGTTAATGATTTGGCGATCATTTGTTGTTTTTAATATTAATAATTTATTGACATATTATCGACGAAACATATAGGATTCAACAAAAAAATAAAGGAGACAAAAAATGGATGAAAACCAGACAAAAAAGAGCGGACCGCAAACCAGCGCAGACACCGCCGCCATTTTTGAGCGTGCCCTCGACGTCGGCCAAACACCGGCGAATAGCAACGCAAGAGCAGCGCAAGCAGGGCAAGTTCGATGAATCCTGAGTCGAGAAGTCGATAGCAATCAGCAGTCAGCAATCAGTAATCAGGCAGCACCAGTAGCGTCAGCAATATCGGAAAGCATCAGTAACGCCGCGCCACTGTGCCGGTCAGCCCTTGCGGGCGGCTGCGTCACATCGGTACAGCGCGTACTGAGCAGTGCAAACAAGTCCAGCCGGCTTATCGGCCTGGAGTGGATCAACACATCCGTCGGTTTTGCGATGGCTGTGAATTGATAAAAAAGCTGGTAGAAAACCGGCAAAAAACCGGTAGCAACTGTGGTGATTTTTGGGTAGCTCCCGCTTCAGGTCTCATGCAGTGGGGGGAATTTTTAGATGTCATTCATCGATATAACAAGGAGCGTCTCATCATGTTAGGTCCCGTCTTCAAACACGCTAAACATCTCGTCAAAGCCGGCCTCGCCGTGTCCTTCTGTGTTGCGGCCTATTCGGCGCAGGCACAGCAGCAGGAAATCAAGATCGGCGTCATCTACCCGCTCAGCGGTGCCGCCGCATCCACCGGCGCAGAAATGAAAGACGCGCTGGAACTGGCCGCCGACATCATCAACAACGGCGCCAAGAGCGTACCCAATCTGCCGTTCTCGGCCGGTGGCGGTCTGCCCAACCTGAAGGGCGCCAAGATCAAGCTGGTGTTCGCTGATTCGCAAGGCAACCCGCAAGTCGGCGCCACCGAAGCCGAGCGCCTGATCACGCAAGAGAAGGTTGTGGCGGTTGTCGGCGCCTATTTCAGCAACGTCACTGCCACCACCAGCCAGGTCGCAGAACGCTACAAGGTGCCTTACCTGAACCCGGAGTCGTCGTCGGCATCGCTGACCCAGCGCGGCTTCAAGTGGTTCTTCCGCACGACAGCGCATGACGATCTGTTCGTCACCAACTTCTATGAATTCTTCAAGGAGCTGGAAGCCAAGAAGAACATCAAGATCAGCAAGCTCGGCGCCTTCAACGAAAACACGTTGTGGGGCAACGAAACCACCAAGCTGGAAACCAAGCTGTCCAAGGACCGTGGCTACGATCTGGTGAAGACCATCGTCTATCCGGCCAAGAGCACCCAGCTGACCTCGGAAGTGCAGTTGCTCAAAGCCGCCGCACCGCAAGTCGTGCTGCAGTCGTCTTACCTCGGCGACGCCATCCTGTCGATGAAGACCTACAAGGAACTGGGCTTCACGCCGGACATGATCCTGGCCAACGACGCCGGTTTCATCGATACGGAATTTGTGAAAACCCTGGGCAAGGATGCCGACTACATCGTCACCCGTGACGTCTGGTCACTCGATCTGGCCGGCAAGAATCCGCTGATCAAGCAAGTCAACGATCTGTTCAACGCACGCTTCAAGATCAATTTCACCGGCAACTCGTCGCGCACCTTCACCGGTCTGATGACACTGGCTGATGCGATCAACCGTGCCGGTTCCACCGATCCGGAAGCAATCCGCAAGGCGCTGTCGGAAACCAATATTCCAGGCAACAAACTGATCATGCCGTGGAAGGGCATCAAGTTCGACGAGCACGGCCAGAACACGCTGAGCTCCGGCATTCTGCTGCAAATCATCAACGGCAAGTACTACACCGTGTGGCCGTTCGACATGGCAACGCGCGACATCGTGTGGCCGATGCCGAAGTGGGATCAACGCAAGTAATTTCTTTGCAGCATCGGCGGGTCGCCGTAACCAAAACATCGATACACAGTAATGCGGCGGCCCCGCTGTTCAGATTCAATTCAGATTCAATTTTTGTCGCAGGTATTTACGGCGCGTAAATAGCGTTAAGGGGAAATTTATGACTTGGGAAATTTTGGTGCAGACCCTGGCGTCCGGTTTGTTGATCGGACTGATTTATGCGCTCGTAGCGATTGGTCTCACGCTGATCTTCGGCGTCATGGACATCGTCAATTTCGCGCATGGCGAATTCCTGATGTTCGGTATGTATTCCAGCTTCTGGCTGTTCGCGCTGTATGCGCTGGATCCTATTTTTACCTTGCCGCTGACGGCCTTGTTCCTGTTCGCGCTGGGTACCGTGCTGTACAAGCTGGTGATTCGCAAGATCACCAATGCGCCGATGGTGTCGCAGATCTTCACGACTTTCGGGCTGATGATCCTGTTCCGCGGCATCGCGCAGTTCTTTTGGAAGGCTGATTTCCGTACGGTTGAAAACTCGATGGTCGCCGGGCATGTGTCCCTTGGCGGCATCCAGATCGGTTCGCCCCAGCTCACAGCCGGCATCGGCGCAATCGTGGTCACCGGCGTGATCTATGCCTTCCTGACTCGTACCAAACTTGGCGCTGCGCTGGAAGCGACGGCGGCCGACAAGGAAGCGGCACAGCTCATGGGCATCGATTCGCAAAAAATGTTCGCGCTGGCCTGGGGCGTCGGCGCTGCCTGTGCCGGTGTAGCGGGGGCATTGCTGTCGACCTTCTTTCCTATCTTTCCGGAGGTCGGCGCCAACTTCATCCTGATCGCCTTCGTGGTGGTGAACCTGGGCGGCTTCGGCAGCGTGGTCGGCGCGCTGATCGCCGGGGTGCTGGTCGGTGTGATCGAAGTGATGGGCGGTCTGTTTCTCGGGCCGCAATACAAGATGGCGATCGTGCTGGTGCTGTTCCTGACGGTGCTGATGTTCCGTCCGCAAGGATTGATGGGCAAGGCCTGATTCTTGTCTTGACCGCCAACTATATTAGAGAGAAACCCATGCTCAAAACCACTTCCAGTCTGCCACTGACGCCGGGCGCGTCAGTCAACGGCTTCAACAAAATCCACGCCTTGCTGGTCGCGCTGCTGGTGCTCGCGCTGGCATTGCCGCTCTACATCACCAGCCCGTCGCACCAGAATCTTGCGATCCTGATCCTGATGGCGGCGCAGATCGGCGTGTCGTGGAACATCGTCGGCGGTTACGCCGGCCAGGTCTCGCTGGGCCACGTCGCGTTTTACGGTATCGGCGCTTACACCTCGGCGATCCTGTTCTCGATCTATGGCATCAATCCATGGTTTGCCATGATCGTCGGCGGCGTCCTTGCAGCCCTGGTCAGCCTGGTGATCGGCTGGTCCTGCTTCCGTCTCAAGGGCCATTACTTTGCGATGGCCACGATTGCAGTGGCGGAAATCATTCAGATCGTCTTCACCAACTGGGACTTCGCCGGTGCAGCCGTCGGTCTGACGATTCCGATGGGCGAGGGCGGTTGGGCCAACATGATCTTCGCCAGCAAGGAACCGTACTACTACATCGCGCTGGGTCTGCTGCTGATCACGCTGCTGGCCAACTTCATCATCGAACGCAGCTTCCTCGGCTATTACTTCCGCGCCATCAAGGATGAGCCGGATGCCGCGCGCAGCCTCGGTGTCAGCCTGTCCCGCTACAAGCAGATCGCGTTCGCCGTCAGCAGTTTTTTCACCGCCATGGGCGGCAGCCTGTACGCGCAGAAAGAGCTCTACATCGATCCGGCCTCGGTGCTTGGCACCGGCATGTCGATCAAGATGGCGCTGGTGGCCATCCTCGGTGGCATCGGCACCTTGTTCGGCCCGCTGGTCGGCGCCGGTCTGCTGACTGCGATCGAAGAAGGCACGCGCACCCTGTTCGGCGGCTCAGGCCGGGGCACCGATCTGATCATCTACGCCGCGCTGATCATAGTGATCGCGGTGTACTACCCGAACGGCATCCTCGGCTATTTGAAGAGCACGTTCGCACGCCGCAAAGCCGTCAAGGCGCAAGCAGAAAACGCCGCCAAGGAGGAATCCAAATGAGTCTGTTACGTGTTGAAAACGTCTACAAGAAATTCGGCGGCCTGACCGCGAACCAGGATATTTCCTTCACGGTCCAGGCCGGTGAAATCGTCGGCCTGATCGGCCCCAACGGCGCCGGCAAGACCACCATGTTCAACTGCATCGCCGGCTATTCGCCGCCGACCACGGGCGACATCTGGCTGGAGGACATGAAAATTTCCGGCATGACGCCGGAGCAATGCGCGCGTGTCGGCATCGGCCGCACCTTTCAGGTGGCACGCACCTTCACCAGCATGACCGCGCTGGAAAACGTGATGGTCGGCGTCTTCCTCAACGAGCGTGGCGTCGGTGCCGCGCGCCGCACCGCGCAGGAGCTGCTCGACTTCGTCAACCTCGGCCGCTTCGCCGACAAGCCGGCCGGCAGCATGACCATCAGCGAACAACGTCGCCTTGCCGTGGCGCGTGCGCTGGCGGTCAAACCAAAGTTGCTGCTGATGGATGAAGTCATGGCCGGTCTCAACCCGACTGAAGTGCGCGAGACCGTGGACGTCGTGCTGAAGATTCGCGACCAGGGCATTTCCTGCCTGATCGTGGAACACGTGCTGGAAGGCATCATGCCGATCGCCAACCAGATCGTGGTGCTCGACTACGGCAAGAAGATTGCCGACGGTTCGCCGCACGACGTATCCAATGATCCGCATGTGATCGCCGCTTATTTGGGAGATGAATGATGCTACAGGTGAGAAATCTGCGAGCCAGCTACGACGGCGTGTTGGCCCTGTCCAAAGTCGACATCGACGTCAAGCCGGGCAGTCTGGTGGCGCTGGTAGGCGGCAACGGCAACGGCAAATCGACCACGCTGCGTGCGATTGCCGGTCTCAACAAGGTCGACGCCGGCAGCATCGTCTTCGACAACACCGACATCGGCAAGGTGCCGCCTTTTGACCGCGTCGGTCTCGGTCTGTCGCTGGTGCCGGAAGGCCGCCGTCTGTTCGGCCGCCTGACCGTGCAGCGCAATCTGGAACTGGGTGCTTATACGCGCAGCAACAAGCACGAGATCGAAGAGTCGATCGAAGACATGTATGCGACTTTTCCGATCATCAAGGAACGCCGTCATCAGCTGGCCGGCACCATGAGCGGCGGCGAGCAGCAGATGCTGGCGATTGCGCGCGGCCTGATGGCCAAGCCGCGTCTGCTGTTGCTGGACGAGCCGTCGTGGGGTATTGCTCCCAAGTTCGTCACCAAGGTGCTCGACACGATCCAGCAAGTCAACGCCAAGGGCGTGTCGATCCTGCTGGTGGAGCAGAACCTGCACAAGGCGCTGGCGATTGCGGATTATGGCTACGTGATTCAGACCGGCCGCATCGTGATGCAAGGCACCGGCGACGAACTGCTGCACAACGAAGACATCAAGAAGGCTTACCTCGGAGGGCTGTGAGATGAGTGAAATGAAGATGAACATGGCAGTTTTTGATGATGCCTTGTCCGCTGCAGACTTACGCGCACTGTGCCGCAGCGGCGAATTTGACGGGCCGACCGCAGGCTATGCCGACAACCACGTGCAGGCCAATCTGATGATCGTGCCGAAGGAATACGCTTTCGATTTCCTCCTGTTCTGTCAGCGCAATCCCAAGCCTTGCCCGCTGGTGGAGGTGCTGGACGCCGGTGCATTTGAGCCGCGTACGGCGCCCGGTGCGGATTTGCGTACCGACCTGCCGGGCTATCGCCTCTTCGAAAACGGCGTGATGATCAAAGAAGTCGCCGACATCTCCGAATACTGGCGTGACGATCTGGTGAGCTTTCTGATCGGCTGTAGCTTCTCTTTCGAGAGCGCATTGATCGAAGGCGGCATTCCACTGCGCCACATTGAGCAGCAACGCAACGTCGCCATGTACAGAACCAATATGCCCTGCGTGCCTGCCGGGCGCTTCACCGGCAATGCGGTGGTCAGCATGCGCCCGGTCAAGAGCCGTGATGTGGCAAAGGCGGTGGAAATCACCGCCCGGCTGCCGCAAGTTCATGGTGCACCGGTACATATCGGCAATCCGCAAGCCATCGGCATCGCCGACCTGATGCGTCCCGATTTTGGCGACGCGGTCGAGATCATGGGTGACGAATTGCCGGTGTTCTGGGCCTGCGGCGTGACGCCTCAGTATGTCGCCGAACTCAGCAGGCTGCCGTTCTGCATCACGCATGCACCCGGCAAGATGTTCGTTACCGACCGGCTGAACGAATGAGGTAAGCGCAAACGACACGGCGATCAAGCATTCGCTTGATCGTCCACCAATCCCAGCGGTGGGTTCGCCTGCCAAGAACCAAGGAATTTTATGTTGACGCATAAATCCCTGTTGGAAGCGTACGTCTACGCAAAAGACAAATGCTGTCCTTCACTGATCCACGACATCTACGAGCCCAATGCGGTGCTCAGTATTTCGACCTCCGCCAGCGCGGTGGCCTTTCCGCCGCTGGTCGTGGGCGCCGAAGGCATCGCGCAGACGCTGGTGACCGATTTCGCCAAACGCTTCACGCTTTGCCGCACTTATTACATCTGCGACGAGCTGGAAGTACGCAACGGCCGCATCGAGCAATTGCCGTGGCTGGTACTGATGCGCGAAGAAGAAACCGCCTCGCTGCGCATCGGGCGCGGCTACTACAACTGGCAGCTCAATGAACATCCGGAAGAACTCTGGCGCGCCAGTGAGATGCATATCCGCATCGATCACATGATGCTCATCGCCGACATCGCCGGCGACCTGTTGCAGACGCTGCAATCGTTCTTGCCCTATCCATGGCTGCCGGCGCGTGTGCTGGATTCGTCATTCGGTTTCATCGGCGACAGCAATCCGGCGTTCGCCTTCCTGAAGGAATTCCGGAGCAACAAGTTCGAGCTGCCACGCGAGCGGCTGTCCGCTTAGTTGGCTGAGTTGGCTGAGTTGGCAGAGCAGAAAAAGAATAGCGACGCGCAGACCGCCACAGCACTGCGCGTCCGGAAGTTCTCTTTGAACGCGACAAGACAACGGCCATTGTCGTCGCCGGAGGAGAGCAGGCGCATATCGGCAAAGAGGAAGGGCGCGCACAAAGCTTGGCCGGTAAGCGGTTTTTGGGTTTGATGCAATTTCATTTAATCGGGGAGTTTCAATGAAACATAAAGTCTTGGCTGCAGCGGTGCTTGCCGCAGTCGGCATCCAGGCAGTACCTGCGCTGGCGCAATCGTCGGTCACGATCTACGGTCTGATCGATACAGGTCTGGTAGTCGAAAGCGGCGGCGCAGCAGGTCACGTCACCAAACTGACCAGCGGCATCAGCGGTGGTTCGCGCATCGGCTTCAAGGGCACGGAAGATCTGGGCGGTGGCATGTCTGCGCTGTTCCTGCTTGAAACCGGCTTCCAGAATGACACCGGTGCATTGGGTCAGGGCGGTTTGCTGTTCGGCCGTCAAAGCTATGTCGGTCTGGGTGGCGGCTTCGGTACGGTGACAGCCGGTCGCCAGTACACGCCGCAATACCTCGTGCTGTCGGCTGTCGATCCTTTTGGCACCGGTTACGCCGGCGATGCTGCCAACCTGATGCCGAACACCGGCAACGGTGCCAGCCGTATGGACAACACCGTCAAGTACGCTTCGCCGAGTTTTGGTGGCGTGACAGGTGAACTGGCTTACGGCTTCGGCGAAACTGCCGGCAGCACCAAAGCCGCCAGCCAGATCGGCGCAGCCATCGGCTATGCCAATGGTCCGTTGTATGTCCGCCTGGGTTTTCATGGCCGCAACAACGACACGACCACGACTGAAACAGGATCGGGCCGCAGCACGCTGCTGGGCGCAACCTACAACTTCGGTCCGGTCAAGCTGCATGGCGCCTACGGCATCAACAAGGGCCTCAACAGCTCGCCGCTGCGCAACACGACCAATCCTTACGGCACCAGCGCCATCGTCGCCTCCACCGACAGTGCCGACATGCTGGTTGGCGTGACCGTTCCGTTTGGCGCGCAGCATACCTTCCTGGCGTCTTACATCCACAAGGATGACAAGACCAGGCTGAACCAGGATGCGGATCAGTTCGCTCTGGGCTATCGCTACGCGATGTCCAAACGCACCGACCTGTATGCCATGTACGCCCACATCAAGAACAAGAACGGTGCGCCTTACACCGTTGGCAGTTCGATTGAAGCGGGCAGCGGCAACAGCGCCTGGAATATGGGTATCCGCCACACGTTCTAGGCGTCTCTCCGGAAGCAGCGTGGTGTGGATGAATGGTTCCTGGAAAAACACTCATCCGCCGATGCCGCTCTCCGGGCCTGATTGCCGGCGGCTTTGAGAATCGTTGACCTGCCTGGCCGGTATCCAGGCAGGTGAATAGATTCTTTCTTGAGGAAAGCCGCCGGCCAGGTGAGTTCTACGCATCTCTGCAGTTGTGAATCATGAAACATGAGGGGTAGCAAATGAAAAAACTGACTCACCTGAAAATAGGACAACGCCTGGGCCTCGGCTTCGGCACCGTCATTCTGCTGATGCTGGCGCTGACCGTGATCGGCGTGTACCGCCTGAACCAGATCAACGGCAACATTCGCAGCATCGCCAACGATTACTATCCGCGCACCGTGATGGCGAACACCGTCAAGGGGGCGCTCGACGAGACTGCACGCAGCATGCGCAACCTGCTGTTCATGAGCACCGTCGATGAGATCAAGGGCGAGCTGGATGCCATTGCACGTGCTGGCGGCACCATCGACGACACACTCAAACGCCTCGCGAAGGACACTCGCTCCGCTGAAGGAAAGCGCATGCTCGACGCGGTCAACGCTGCGCGCACGCAATACACGCCGGTACTCAACAACTTTCTGGCGGCAGTCAAGGATGGCCAGGTCGAGCAGGCACGAGATCTGATTCTGCCGGAGATCGCGCCTTATCAGGTTGCCTACTTCAAGGCCTTGGACAATCTGATCACTTTTCAGGGGCGCGGCATGGAACAGGCCGGGCAAGAGGCCGAGCAGGTATCCGGCGCAGCCAGCGTGCTGATGATCGCCATGGCCAGCATCGCCACCTTGCTTGCCGTGCTGGTCGGCTACTCGGTCATGCGCAGCATCACGCGACCGCTCAATGCCGCCATCAATATCGCCGAACGTGTTGCCGGCGGTGACTTGTCGGTGCGTGTTGAAAGTACGTCGCAGGACGAAACCGGCAAGCTGTTGGCGGCGCTGCAAAACATGCGCGACGGCCTGGTCAGCGCCGTGATGCAGGTGCGAGACGGCTCCGATGCGATTTCGGTCGCCGCGCGCGAAATCGCCGACGGCAACGCCAATCTGTCGGCACGCACCGAGCTGCAAGCCAGCACGCTGGAAGAGACGGCCAGTTCCATGCTGGAGCTGACCGACGCCGTCAACCACAACGCCGACAATGCACGTCAGGCTAACCAACTGGTGCTGAACGCGTCGCAGGTCGCGATGCAAGGCGGCAAGGTGGTCACGCAAGTCGTCAGCACCATGAAGGAAATCAAGGATAGTTCGCGTCAGATCGTCGAGATCATCGGCGTCATCGACGGCATTGCTTTCCAGACCAATATTCTGGCGCTGAACGCCGCAGTCGAAGCAGCCCGAGCCGGTGAGCAGGGCCGCGGTTTTGCGGTGGTGGCCGCAGAAGTACGCGGGCTGGCGCAACGCAGCGCCTCGGCAGCGAAAGAAATTGCCGGTCTGATCCAGAACTCAGTCAAGAAGGTCGACGCCGGCAGCGAACTGGTGGACGCCGCCGGCAACACCATGCAAGACATCGTGCGCAGTGTCAAACATGTCGCCGACATCATGGTGGAAATTTCTGCTGCCAGCGAAGAACAGAGCGCCGGGATTCGCCAGATCAACGACGCCATCGAGCAGATCGACGATATGACGCAACAGAACTCAGCGCTGGTGGAGCAGGCCGCCGCCGCGGCGCAAAGCATGCACGATCAGTCGGTGGCGCTGGGTCACGCCGTGGCGATCTTCAAGACTGACCTGGGCAGTGAATCTGCCGCGGATAGCAATGCGCCGGTGGAACTCAAGACGCTGGAAATTCCGGACGGCGGCAAGCGCGGTTTGTTGCGCATGGCGTCCGCGCGTCGCCTGCATGGTTGATGCAGACCGGTCCATTTTTTGACAACACAGACTGAACATTCACTATGCCGACCGACAAGAAAAACGTGAGGGCTGGCGCAAAGACCAGTGTAAAGGCTAACTTCGCCCAGCCAGGAAACAGCCCCAGGGTACCTATCGTGTCTTCGTTGCACCTCGCCTCGGGGAGAAGCAAGGAATTGAGCGAATTCGAATTCGGCATGATCATCGCCAACAATGCCTTCAATCGTTGGATCGTACGTTGCATCTCCGCCGCCGGCATGAAGGATATGACGCCCACTGACGTATTGGTGCTGCATCACATCAATCACCGCGCGCGTGAAAAGAAGCTTGCCGATATCGCCTTCATTCTCAATATAGAAGACGCCCACATCGTCAACTATTCACTCAAGAAGCTGCACGCGCAGGGCCTCGTCAATACCGAACGGCGCGGCAAGGAAGTCCTGTATTCGACCAACGAGGCGGGGCAGGATTTGTGCAAACGCTACTACGAAATACGTGAGCGCCTGCTGGTGTCCGGTTTGACGGGCGACGATGCGGAAAGCTTCGAGTTGGCCGAACTGGCGCGCTTTCTGCGAATCCTTTCCGGCTTGTACGAACAGGCGGCGCGTTCTGCGACGTCGATGTAGCGGTGCACCGAGCCGGCCAGTCCTGTCAGTTGTTGATGAGTTTCAGGATACGCTGCGCCAGCGCTTCTATCGTCGTGGCGCTGTCGATATTGGTAAAGCCAAGCAACAATCCCGGTTGCACCTGATGTTGGACAGAACGTTGCGACAGCGTGTGTGCATACATGCCGTCCTTGCGCATGGCTTCCGCCAGCGGCTTGTCTGAACGCCGTCCGCGCATGCGCAAAATCATGTGCATGCCGCCGGGTTGGGAATCGACGCGCAGGTATTTTCCCAGCAGGCTGTCCACTCCTTCTACAGCGACCTTGCGCCGCTCGCCATAGAGCTTGCGCATGCGTTGCACGTGGCGCGCAAAATGGCCGTCGGCAATGAAGTCGGCGACGATGCTTTGCGTCAGCGCCGGACTGCCGCTGAACATGGTCTGGCTGACGGCGGCGAAGCGCTCTATTTGCGATGCCGGCACCACCAGATACGCCAGCCGGATACCCGGAAACAACACCTTGCTGAAGGTGCCTGCGTAGAGCACGCGTCCATCGCGGTCCAGACTCTGCAGCGCAGGCAGAGGGCGACCGACATAGCGGTACTCGCCGTCATAGTCGTCTTCCACGATCCAGGCATTGGCGCGCGTGGCCCAGTCGAGCAAGGCAAAGCGGCGTTGCAATGACAGCGACACGCAGAGCGGACTCTGATGCGCCGGTGTGACGATGGCGGCACGTGCACGCGGCGCAGCCTGCACACCCAACTCAACCTGAATGCCCTCGCCATCGACCGGTACCGGCACCGGTGTTACACCCGCCTGCATCAGCGCCTGTCCGGTCGGCATATAGCCGGGATCTTCCGTCCATACCTTGTCGCCTGCCTTGAACAGGGCGCCTGTAATCAATTGCAGCGTCTCACGATAGCCGGACGTGACGAACACCTGTTCAGGCGTGCACGCCACACCACGCGACAATTGCAGATAGGTGGCGATTTCATTGCGCAGCGCGGCGACGCCGGCATACGGCGGATAAGTCATGTCGCGCTGCGCAGTGGCGCGTATCGTACGTGCCGCCAGCCGCGACCAGAGCTTGCGCGGAAAAGCATCGAGCGCAGGTAATCCCATCTGAAATGGCAGCGGCAGTGGCTGTGATGCAGTCAGAGGGAGTGCCGGTGCGGCATTCGCCGAGACAGCGGTGTTGCTGCGTACCGGCGGCACGATTTTGCCGGCGTGAGGATGTACGCCGGGCTTCAATCCCAGTGTCACGATGGTGCCGGCCTGGCCGCGTGTCTCGACATAACCCTCTGCACTGAGCAGTGAATAGGCTGCTTCGATGGTGCCGCGCGCGACGCCGAGTTCTTCCGCCAGCGCCCGGGCCGAGGGGATGCGGTCGCCGGGTTTGAGCAACTGGTCGGCGATGGCATTGCGAAAACGCGTATAGATCTGCCGGTAAAAAGGCTCGCCGGACGAAAGATGCAGCGGCAACAGATCACGCAGTGAGGATTTAATCATGGACTAGTCCATATGTTATTTCTTGGATCTGTGCATTATGCCATCGGATCATTAAGATGCAGGCTCGATTAGTTTGTGCTGGAAGGAGAGCAAGCATGCAACAGAACCGCGATGTCGTGGATCAATCAGTGGAATCAGCGAAATCAGCAGCAGCATCAGCAGCAGCGTCAGGCGGCGATGTCTTGCGCCACGCCGATACCCAGGAATCCCTGCGAGCCTGTTACGCAGTGATGAAGCAGTTGCGGCCGCACTTGAAGAGCGAAGAAGATTTCCTCGAACGCATTGCGCGTCAGCAGACGCAGACCTACCGTCTGCTGGCGGCATGGGAAGACGGACAGGCGGTGGCGCTGGCCGGCTATCGGTTTCAGGAGAATCTGGTGTATGGCAAGTTTCTCTACGTCGATGACCTGGTCACTGCGGAAACCGCACGCGGCAATCGCTGGGGCGCACGCTTGCTGGATGCGCTGACGGTCGTCGCAGAGCAGGCGGGATGCATGAGGCTGGTGCTCGATACCGGGTTGGGCAATGCACTGGCGCAGCGTTTCTATTTCCGCCAGGGATTGCTGACCAGCTCGATGCGTTTCGGCAAACCGATCAACCCAATGAAGGCAATCGTCTGAGCGCGGTATTCGTCATTATTTTTTAGAAGGAATGTTTCATGAAATTGTTTCACGTTGATGCCAGCGCCAAGCGCGAATGGTCCAATTCGCGCGCCTTGTCGCGTCACTTTATCGACCTGCTGAAGCAGCAGCGCCCGGACGTCGAGGTGGATTATCTCGACGTCAGCGTGGATACGCCGGCACACGTCGATGAGCTCTTTACCGTAGCCACTTACACACCCGAAGCGGATCGCACGCCAGCCATGAAGCAGGCGCTGGAAGCCTCCGACGCCTTGTGTGCACGACTGCTGGCGGCAGACGCCTACGTATTTGCCATGCCGATGTACAACTTCTCGATGCCGTCATCCTTCAAGGCCTTCATCGACAACATCGTACGCACCAATCTGACTTACAAGATTGGTGAAGACGGCAGCTACGTCGGGCAGCTGGCGGACAAGGTATTGTTCATCACCACGCGCGGCGCGGATCTGCGTCCCGGCACGCCCTTCAGCGCGATGGATGCGCTGACGCCGGCATTGCGTGCAGCCTTCGGCTTCATGGGCGTTGCCGCCCCGACTTTTGTCGATGCGCAGCCGCTGACCTTCAGCGCCGCCGAAGAGCGCGAAGCGGCGCTGGTGCGCGCCAAAGCCGAACTGGCGGCAGTTGCCGGACAGTGGGCTGCGGCCTGAAGAACTGAAAAGTTGAATTCAGATGACGCTTGAAGTGCATGTCTGAAGTGTGTCAAATAAAAACGGCGAACACTTGGTGTCCGCCGTTTTTTTTATAGCGTCAATGAATGCTTAAGCCTGACTCTGGCTTATGGTTTGCTCAGGATTTTGCAAACGCCAGCAGATCGGCGTTCAGTTTGTCCTTGTGCGTATCGGTCAGGCCATGGGGTGCGCCCGGATAGACGATGAGCTTGGCGTTCTTTACGATCTTGGCCGACATCATGCCCGCTGCTGCGATCGGTACCACCTGGTCGTCGTCGCCGTGGATGACCAGCGTCGGCACGTCGAACTTCTTCAGATCTGCGGTGAAGTCAGTTTCCGAGAACGCCTTGATGCAGTCATAGGTATTCTTGTGGCCGCCTTGCATGCCTTGCGCCCAGAACCAGTCGATCAGACCTTGCGACACCTTGGCGCCCGGACGGTTGAAGTTGAAGAACGGGCCTGCTGCCAGATCCTTGTACAGTTGCGCGCGATTGGCGAGCGATGCGGCGCGGATGCCGTCGAACACCTCAATGGGCAGACCGCCCGGATTGGATGCAGTCTTCAGCATTTGTGGCGGCACCGACGACACCAGCGCAGCCTTGGCAACGCGTTTGGTGCCATGGCGGCCGATGTAGCGGGCGACTTCGCCGCCGCCGGTGGAGAAGCCGATCATGATCATGTTCTTCAGATCCAGCGCTTCGACCAGTCCTGCGAGGTCGTCCGCGTAGGTGTCCATGTCGTTGCCTGTCCATGGCTGGCTCGAACGCCCGTGGCCGCGGCGGTCATGCGCAATGACGCGGAAACCGTTCGACGCCAGATGCAGCATTTGCGATTCCCAGCTATCCGAGCTCAGCGGCCAGCCGTGGCTGAACACCACCGGTTGGCCCGAACCCCAGTCCTTGTAATAGATCTGGGTGCCGTCTTTGGTGACGAAGGTGCTTTCAGTGAGGCCTGCTTTGAGGTGTTTATGTGCGGAAGCTTTCTTGTCGGCGGCGAACGATGCGGTCGGCAGTACGGCGGCTGCAACGAGGCTCGCACCCTTCAAGGCGTTGCGGCGGGAGTTGCTGATTGCTGAATCTTGCTGATCTTTGGACATGATTTTTCTCTTGTGTTGTGATGAGGGGAGGAGATGATTTGCATCGACTGCAATTGCTATTTTTGTTGCTCTTTTGTCTCGCCCGATTCTTCTTCGGCATGCCGGAATCTGACGTGATGGTAGAAGCCGTCATCAGTAAAAACAATTATCTGAAGGTATAGTCCGGAGCAGAAATGTGCGTATCCCATCTCTGCACCCGGCGTATTCGACTTGGGTTCAAACTGGTTTTGGCAATTCGTTCGGACGCAGGTCGAACACCAGCAATTCCGCCTGTTCTCCCTCGCTCAATTGCAGCAAGGTCTCGTTGCGGATGCGGGCGCCATCGCCTTCGTCAAACTGCACGCCGTTGATCTTGATCTTGCCGCGAGCGACGTGGACATAGGCATAGCGGTCTGCCGCAAGAGTCAGCGTCGCGGTTTCCGCGCCGTCGAACAGCCCCGCGTAGACCGTGGCGTCCTGATAGACCGACAGCGAACCGTCCTTGCCGTCCGGCGAAATGATCCGGCGCAGCTTGCCGCGTTTTTCTTCCTCGCTGAAATGCACTTGCTGATAGCGGGGCGGCACGCCGCGCACGTTCGGTACGATCCAGATCTGCAGGAAATGCACCGGTTCGTCCTTCGAGTGGTTGTATTCGCTATGGCTCACACCGGTGCCGGCGCTCATCATCTGCACATCGCCGGGACGGATCACTGAACCGGTACCCATCGAATCCTGATGCGCCAGCGCACCTTCCAGAACATAGGAAAAAATCTCCATGTCGCGGTGTGGATGCGTACCGAAGCCCTGGTTTTTTGTCACGCGGTCGTCGTTGATGACGAGCAGGTCCGAGAAGCCTTGTTGCTTCGGATCGCGATAGTGGCCGAACGAAAAGGTGTGATGTGAATGCAGCCAGCCGTGATCGGCGATGCCGCGTTGGTTTGCTTTGCGTAGTTCGATCATGATGTGCGCCTTTTCAGTTTTGATTCAGTTTTAGTTCGATTAAATTCAGCAAGTTTTTCGCCGGACTGCTCTCACGTTGCAAGCTTGCTTGTCTGTGTGATCGCGCCATGGAAAGAAGTTTGCACGTTTCAGAGATGCTTCGGATTGAAGATTTTGTGTTCTAATGATCGAAATTTTCGATCAAGTGGAATTGGGGAGAATCGCCATGCTCAAACTCAGTCTGGAAGCCATCGAACTGGTAGATGCCATCGACCGTTACGGTTCCTTTGCGGCGGCATCCGAGCGGCTGCACAAGGTGCCGTCGACCATCTCCTACGCCATCAACAAACTGGAAGAACAACTGGGCCTGGCCTTGTTTTTGCGGCAAGGGCAGCGTGTGCATCTCACCGCGGCAGGGCGGGAGTTGCTCAAAGAAGGGCGCTGGCTGGTCATTGCGGCTGCCGAGCTGGAATCGCGTCTGCGCCAGATCGCCACCGGCTTCGAGTCAGAGTTTCGGCTGGTGCACGACTCGCTGATTGCAACCGATTCGTTCACCAAAGATATTTGCGCCTTTGAGGATCTGCACTGCGGCACCCGCTTGCGTATCGCCTGCGAAACCTTGATGGGAACCTGGGAAGCCTTGCGCGACGGCCGCGCCGACATGATCGTTGCTGCGGGCGATGGTCCGGCCGGCGGCGGTTACCGTGCGGTTGAAGTGGGCAAGCTGGCGTTTGTGTTTTGCGTGGCCCCCACGCACCCGCTGGCAAAGCTGGGCCGTGCCGTGACGCGGGCGGATCTGCTGGAGCACAATGCCATCGTGGTCGGCGATGGTGCACGCACCATCTCGGATCGCACCATCGGCCTGCTGGCCGGGCAGAAGCGCATCACCGTCCCATCAATGTCGGCCAAGATAGCTTGCCAGCTGGCGGCCATCGGCCACGGATTTCTGCCGCGCGCCTGTATCCGCAAGGAGTTGGCGAGTGGCGCACTGGTCGAGGTGGAGTCGGAAGAGTCGCGCCCCGACGAGTCCTTCTGGCTGGCGTGGAAGCCGGAAGCGATGGGGGAAGCGAAGAAATGGTGGTTGCAGCGCCTGCAAAGACAGCTGATACCGGATATCCTCTTGCGCTGAAGCAAAAACAAATGCGCAGGCGGTATCAGAACAGGTGCAGGTATCAGTCTTGCTTGCAATTGCCTGTGATAAATCATGATGTGGCGCCGGCGCATATTTCATGACCGGTCGCGATAGGCCGCGACTGTCAACCCGTAAATGTGATTGCCCCTGTGTTTCATTCCCGGAGAAAGGTGCTGACCATGCAAGCTACGTTCATCAATGGTGCGACCCCACCAACTGCTCCGGTTCGCGCGAAGGACTCTCTGGGTTGTGTCGCCAGCAAGTTGCACAAGGATCAGGAACTGCATGGCGGCGGCATCGCCTTCTACCGCAAGCATGTCGAGGCGACACAAACCTCGCAAGTGGCGACTTCGGCATCGGACCGCGGCTTTCTGGTCGGTATCTCGATGTCCGACGGACATCGTCGCAGCATATTCCGTGGCAAGCAGGCATCGCGGCATGACTTCACCGCAGGCGCAGTGTACGTGCGCGATTTCTCCGAAGACTATCGCGCCGATCTGCATGGCGGATTCGATTTCTTGTTGTGTGAGCTGCCGCGTGTCTTTCTTGAGCGTGTCGGCGAGGGCGTCAGCAGCCTGCGCGTCAATGGACTGAAGACTGTGACCGGGCAACGCGATCCGGTGCTGGCGCATCTGGCGCAGGCCCTTGCACCGGCATTGGCCCGGCCGGGTGAGGCCAGCATGCTGTTTGTCGATCAACTGGGGACGGCGATCGGCACCTATCTGATTCAACACTATGGCGGCGCGAAGCTTGCAATGCAGAGCAAGAGCCGCAGCTTGTCGCGCATGCATGAAGAACGCGCCAAGCAGATGTTGATGAACAAGGTGCGAGGAAACATCTCCGTCGCCGAGATCGCCAAAGAGTGCAATATGTCGGGCAGTTATTTTCTGCGCGCCTTCAAGGCGACGACCGGATACACGCCGCATCAATGGCTGCTCACGCAGCGCGTACAGCAGGCGCGTGAGCTATTGCTGCATTCCGGCCTGCCGCTGGCCGAGATTGCCATCGTTTGCCACTTCTCGGATCAAAGCCACTTCAGCCGTGTTTTTTCGCAGTTGATGGGAACGTCGCCCGGCAACTGGCGGCGTAATGCGCAAGGCTAGAGCCGTTCGCCGAGGGATGTTTATTGTTCCGGCGCTGGCGCCGGAGCAAGCGGCAGCTCGAACCAGAAGGTGCTGCCGAACGGCTGCCTGACTGCCGCTTGCAATCGTCCACGGTGCGTCTCGATGATCGAGCGGCAAATCGCCAGTCCCATGCCCATGCCGTTTTTCTTCGTCGTATAGAAGGCATCAAAGACGCGTTCAGCCGCGTCGGCAGCGATGCCTTCTCCTGTGTCCGCAATGATCACCTTGATGAACTTGTCATTGCCATCGCGGCCTGCGTGTGCCGATGATATTGACAGCATGCGTGCACGCGTTGCTATCTCCGCCATGGCTTCGATGGCGTTGATCACCAGATTCAGCAGCACTTGCTGAATCTGCACGAAGTCGCCAATCACATACAGGTTCTCTTGTGTCAGATTGAGTACCAGCGAGATGCCGTGGCGCTCGATTTCGCTGCGTGAGATCGCCAGAATATGGCGTATCGCCGCATTCAGGTTGATCCGCTCGAAAACCGGCTCGGTATTGCGCGTAAGCCGTTGCAGACTCTGGATCATGTCGCCTGCGCGTTGTCCTTCAGCGACGATGTCGTACAAACCGGCGCGGGCGTTTTCCAGATGCATGGGAGTGCGGTCAAGCCAGCGCAGGCTGGCGCCGGCGTTGGAGACAATCGACATCAGCGGCTGGTTGATTTCATGTGCGATAGAGGCCGTCAGTTGTCCGACGGTCGTGGCGCGTGATACCCGCGCCAGGTCGGCCTGGGCAACGCGCAGGGCATCTTCCGCATGACGCCGGCTGGTGATGTCGGTGGCGGTGCCGACATATTCGGTAAACTTGCCGTCGACATAGAACGGCTTGCCGATGCCGGAGATGTAGCGCACTTCGCCGCTCTTGCGGCAGATGCGGTGTTCCACACGAATGACGCCGCCGACGGCAACCGCCGCTTCGACGGTGTCAAGCACGCTATGGCGGTCATCCGGATGCAGCAGGGCCGAGAATTCCTCGTAAGTAATGACGTCCTTGCCGGCTTCGAGCGCGTAGATGCGGCACAGCTCGGCGGAACAGTACATCAATCCTTCTTCCAGTACATAACGCATGCTGCCGATATGGTTGAACTGCTCGCCTTGTACCAGCGAGGTCTGACTGGCTCTTAATGCCTTCTCTGCTGCTTTGCGCTGGGCGTTTTCAGCCAGCAGGGCAGCATACAGCCGGGCGGTCTCCAGCGAGATTGCCGCCTGCGAAGCCAGCAGCTGCAGGATTTGCGTGTGTTCGACGGTAAAGGCGTCGGGCAGCACCCGGTTTTCCAGATAGAGCGCGCCGACCACACGGGCCTGCTTCAGCATCGGCACGCAGATGGCGTTGAAACGCGCGGTCTGCGCTTGTCCGTTTGTCTGCGAGTTTGTTTGAAATGCACGGCTGTTCAGACCGGGCTGAAATGTTTGCAGCACGCCATCGTCGCCGGCATAGACCTGATGGCCGGTGTTGAGCGCCTTATCCAGCATGACCAGCGGCATGTCGGCTTCCGTTACCGTCGTATGCCGCAGGTTGACCGTAATGCCTGATGTGGTGGTGCGTGCACAGGCATCGATATACGGGACCTGTTCGTCGAGGCGGATCAGCAGGCCGCGCTCAGCACCGACGTGTTCCAGGGTGACTGACATGATGATTTGCATCAATTCATCCAGCCGGATTTCTTCGGACAGCGCGCGCGCTGCCCGTACGGCACTTTCCAGGTCTCGGATATTCGCAGTCTCGGACTGCGGCTGTATATCCTCGCTGCGCGGCAGCGACGCCATCGCCTCAGGGAAGCGATGCGCCAGCTGTGCCGCCAGTTCCGGCGCATCAAATTTCTTGTAGGCGCGGCGCGCCGATTTGAGATGCGCGAGCAGTGAGGTCGGCAGGCTCTGTTTCCGGCAAACCTCCGCCGCCAGTGCATGCGCGATACCGGCGTAGTGCCACAGCTGACTTTCTTCCGCACGGCTTGCTGCCTGTTCGTAATGTCGCAGCGCCGTGGTGGTGTCAGCGTTCAGGCGGGCAATCTCTCCCAGCAGGATGGTGGTCTGTACGGACAAGACCGGTGTACTGGCGACGCTGGGAAAGAAAATCTTTTCGCAGTGTTGCGTCAGAGCGTGCCTTCGCTGCTCTTCTTGAGCAGGAGCGGTAGCGCCGGCGGCGAGAATGAGGGCGCTGAAAAAATGAAACTCGGCGTGCAGCTCCGACAGCTGTTGGGACTCCGCCACCGCAGCCATGCATGCGCCGGCCTGGGTATATTCTCCTGCGTGATAGTGCAGTACCGCCTCGTGCATCCGGTTCTTTGCTTGCGCAGCGGCAGAGGTGATCAACAGCGAGGCGTGTTCCGCGCCGTAAAGAGGTGCAGGGGCCAAGGATGCGGTGGGGATGTCGCTGCGGGCAGCGTCGCCGTCTTTTGCTTCTTCAGACAATACGTATTTGCAGTACTCCAGGTCAGCGTGCAATTGCGCTGCATCCTGATAGCGCCGCTCGGGGTTCTTTTCCAGCAGACGCATCACGATGTTCGACAGCATCTCGGGTATCGCATCGCTCAGCAGATGCGGAGCCACAGCTTCGGAGGCGATATGGAAATGTATCCATTCGGTGGTATCGCTTTCGACGCCGCTGATGCCGAAAGGAAGATGCCCTGTCAGCAGGCGATAAAAGATGACGCCCAGCGAATAGAGATCGCTGCGCGCGTCGATGGACCGGTGCGTCCGGCCACTGTGTTCGGGTGACATATAGGCCAGTTCCCCGCACAGCAGTGGGACGGCAGTGTCATCGTCGCCCGATATCTCCTTGCCGGTAGCGGCAAGGCCGAAGCCGCCGATCTTTACCCTGAAATGTGAGGCTTCATCGACAGTCGTGTCGATACCGATAAAAAAGCAGGCAGGATTGACGTTGCGGTGGATCAGGCCGTGGACGTGCATGGATTCCATCACACGCGCCAGCTTTGGCGCCAGCTTGATGAAACATGCCGTCGTCAGTGCGTGCGGAGCAACTTTGTCCAGCGACAGGATATCGGCGTCATCGTACAAGAGCACCATGGCGCCGGCGCCGACCACCGAGCCGGTCGGTTTGAGCGCCCATGCGCCGTCAATGCTGCTGCATAGCGCCAGTTCGTTGCGCAACTGGCGCGCCGCCATGTCGGCCAGCGCATCGGACTTTGCTCTGGCAATCGTCAGCGGATGCGAGTGGGCGTCGGGACGTGCATTTTGCCGCCATGCCCGCAGGTAAGCTACGGCACCGGTCTCGCTGACGGGCGCGTAGGAATAATCGGTAATGCGAAACCGTAACTCGGCATCGCCGGCCGCCGGTATCGCAATGTTGTCCAGAGACAGGGGGCGCGGCTTGGTCACTCTTGTTCTCCGGAGTGTGCAACGACGCGTTTTATATAGGTCAACAAAATATCGGCATTGATAGGTTTGCACAAAAACGCTACCGCGCCCAACGCGATTGCACGCGCTCGTTCTGCCGGAGAGGCGTTGCCGGAAATAAAGATCGCAGGCAGGGTAATCTGCAAGCCAGTCAGATGTTGCTTCAGCTCAAAGCCGCTCATCGCGCTGAGACGAACGTCCATGATGGCGCATCTGGCTGTACGCAGGCAGTCACCGGCGAGAAATGCTTCGGCAGACTCGAAGCAGCAGGTCGCATAGCCGGCGGAATGGAGCAGGTTACTCAAGGCGGCCCTGACAGCATCGTCGTCGTCGATGACGGCGATCAGCGGTTGCGCTGCATGGTGATGCCCCCGATGCTCCCGATGCTCCCCATTGTGCATAGTGCCCCCGCCGCGCAGATTTCTTGGAAAAGCACGATTGTAGCGACAAATCTTGGGAAGGAAATTTTCTTCCCCTTCAGTCATCACGGCCAATCGTGCGGTCTTGTATCCGGAAGCCGTTGTCGGGAAAGCAGGCGCTTTGTTATTGTCGACCTTGTCGATTGGGGGCGCCTGACCGTCTCACTCTTGTTGTTGTCTCGCGGGTGTTGTTACCTTGATTCCCGGTGCCTGATCACTTCTTTCCGCCGGTTTTTGCCGCATCGGAATCCTTGGGTGGCGTGCCCGTGATCTTGGGCACGCATTCGCTGCGGAACCATGCCGCCGTCAGCGGCTCGCCGGACAACTTGCGCCTGACGGCAGGTACAAGCTGCTCACCGATCAGCATGCCTAATAGGCCGAGCAAGGCAACAATAGGAGGCGCTGGTGAGCGGACCTCCAGCAGGAAGTAGACGACGCCTGCCAGCACGCCCATCAACAAAGAGATCAGATAAGGTTTCATAGGGTTCTCCTGAAATGCTGTATCAGCCTGAAATCAGCCAGAAAACCAATGACGCAGCATCGGTAGCAGCGGTTCGCCCAGCACCATGCCCAGCAGGCCGATCAGGGCGATGCCAGGCGGCGCGGGCGAGCGGACCTTGAACAGCGCGTACATGACGCCGATCAGTATTCCAGCGCCCAGCGATAAAAGATAAATTGTCATGATCTGCACATATCCTGCATGAACTCAAAATTCAACCACATCTGCCGGTCAGACTACAACCGGCAGACGCTACAGCAGCTATATTGTTGTGCTTACTTGGCTGGAATCGGCGCCAGCGTCTTGTGGTTGCCGACGTCGCGTGCCGGGGCCTTGTGCACCATGGTGTAGGCATAATCCACACCCATGCCGTAGGCACCGGAATGTTCACGCACGATGTCCATGACGGCGTTATAGGATTCCTTGCGCGCCCAGTCGCGTTGCCATTCCAGCATCACCTGTTGCCAGGTCACCGGCACTACGCCGGCCTGGATCATGCGCTGCATGGCGTAGTCGTGCGCTTCCTTCGAGGTACCGCCGGAGGCATCGGCCACCATGTAGATTTCGTAGCCGCCTTCAGCCATCGCACACAGCGCAAAGCTGTTGTTGCAGACTTCCGTCCACAGGCCGGAGACCACGACTTTTTTCTTGCCGTTGGCGGCCAGTGCATCGCGCACTTTCTGGTCGTCCCAGGAGTTCATCGACGAACGTTCCAGGATGTCGCTGTCGGGAAAGACGTTGAGCAGTTCAGGATAGGTGTGGCCGGAGAAGCTCTCTGTTTCGACGGTCGTGATGATGGTCGGAATACCGAACACCTTGGCAGCCTTGGCCAGCGCGACGGTATTGTTCTTGAGCACCTGGCGGTCCATCGATTGCACGCCGAAAGCCATTTGCGGCTGTTGGTCGATGAAGATCATCTGGCAATTGGTCGGGGTCAATACTTCGAGTTTCGGGTTCGTCATGTCAAATCCTTGGTGAGGTGGGTGAGGCAGGGAGTGCGGTGTCGCCGACGATGGCCGCTCATGGCAACAGAACAAGATAGTGAGCGGCAAGTTTGCTTGCAAGGCTGTCAACAGGAGGTGATCCGAAAGCGCACTGTGCGCCTGTCTGAGTCGGATCTGCCATCATGGAGCGCATCATAGGTCGTAAAAAACCGGCTCGCCATTATCTGTTTGTATAGCTAGACGCCGCTTTCGCGATTTTGCACACTCCTTCCATTCTTTCTTGATCCCGATCTGCGTGTCCGACGTTGACAAACGATGGAAAACGCGGCTCCCGGGACCATGCCATCGCACCGTCAGGAGCCCGTCATGACCGCAGCTGCCACACCCGATCTCATCCTCATCAACGGCAAGTTTCACACCGTCGATCGTCAGAACCCCATCGCCTCCGCCGTCGCCATCAGCGATGGCAAATTCGTCGAAGTCGGCGACGCCGAATCCGTCATGCGCCATCAGAAGGCCGACACCAAGGTCATCGATCTCGGTGGACGCACGGTCGTGCCGGGCCTCAACGACTCGCACCTGCATCTGATCCGCGGCGGCCTGAACTACAACCTGGAATTGCGCTGGGAAGGCGTTCCTTCCGTCGTCGATGCACTGCGCATGCTGAAGACGCAGGCTGATCGCACACCACACCCGCAATGGGTGCGCGTGGTCGGCGGTTGGACAGAGTTCCAGTTCGCCGAGCGCCGCATGCCGACCATTGAAGAACTCAATCTCGCCGCACCCGACACCCCGGTTTTCGTGCTGCATCTGTATGACCGCGCCTTGCTCAATCGCGCTGCGTTGCAGGCCGTGGGTTACACCAAAGACACGCCGAACCCGCCCGGCGGCGAAATCCAGCGCGACAAGGCCGGCAATCCGACCGGCATGCTGATCGCGCGGCCGAACGCGATGATCCTGTACGCGACGCTGGCCAAGGGGCCGACATTGCCGCTCGACTATCAGGTCAACTCGACGCGCCAGTTCATGCGTGAACTCAATCGTCTCGGCCTGACCAGCGCCATCGATGCGGGTGGTGGCTTCCAGAACTATCCGGAAGACTACGCCGTGGTCGATCAATTGGCCAAAGACGGACAACTCACCCTGCGTATCGCCTACAACCTGTTCACCCAACGCAAGGGCGCGGAGCTGGAAGATTTTCAGAAATGGACTGACATGGTCTCGCCGGGCACAGGCGACGACTTTTATCGCCACAACGGCGCCGGTGAAATGCTGGTGTTCTCGGCAGCCGATTTTGAAGACTTCCTCGAGCCGCGTCCCGATCTGGCGCCGGGTATGGAGGACGAGCTGGAGCGCGTGGTGCGTCATCTGGTCAGCAACCGCTGGCCATTCCGCCTGCATGCCACCTATGACGAATCGATCGAGCGCATGCTCAACGTCTTTGAAAAGGTCAATCGTGAGATTCCCTTCGACGGCTTGCACTGGATGTTTGACCATGCAGAAACCATCAGTACCAAAAACATCGAACGCGTACGCGCACTCGGCGGCGGTATCGCGATCCAGCATCGCATGGCGTTTCAGGGGGAATATTTCACCGAGCGCTACGGTGCGGACGCCGCCAGCCATACGCCGCCGGTGGCCAAGATGCTGGAGATGGGTGTGCCTGTCGGCGGCGGCACCGACGCCACCCGCGTGGCCAGCTACAACCCGTGGACAGCGCTGTATTGGCTGGTGTCGGGCCGCACCGTCGGCGGCATGAAGCTGTACGACACTGCCGGTCGCCTGCCGCGCGAAACCGCCATCGAACTGTGGACCGCCGGCAGCGCCTGGTTCTCCAGCGAGCAAGACAAGAAGGGCCGCATCAAGGCCGGGCAGCTGGCCGACATGGCGGTGCTGAGCAAGGATTTCTTCAGCGTCCATGAAGACGACATCAAGGCGATCGAGTCTGTCATGACCATCGTCGGCGGCAAGGTGGTGTACGCCGACGAAGAGTTTTCTTCACACGGCCCGGCACCGATTCCGGTATTGCCGGACTGGTCGCCGGTCTCGCTGGTGCCGGGACATTATCGTCCGGTGGCGAAAGCCAAGGCAAAGGCGGCAGCACTGCCGCATGCCTGCGCCGGTTCCTGCGGTGTGCATGGTCACTCACACGATACGGCGCGCGGTTCATCGGTGCCGGTTTCCAATTACGCCGGCTTTTGGGGCGCTCTCGGTTGCAGCTGCTTTGCCTTCTGACATCATGACTAAAAATAAATCTCTCCTGCAGTCTCTTCTGTTCGCCCCACAGATCGATCTGGGTTTGCTGTTCCTGCGCGTGGCGGGCAGCTTCATGCTGTTCTACGTTCACGGCTTGCCCAAGATTCTGCATTTCAGCAGCGAGCTGACGAAGATCGAAGATCCCTTCGGCTTCGGTCCGCAGCTCAGTTTGTGGGCCGCCATCCTCGCGGAATTCATCTGCCCGATTCTGATCGCCGCAGGTTTGTTCACACGTCTGGCGTGCCTGCCCATCATCGGCGTGCTGCTGATCGCTATGCTGGCGGTGCATCCGGACTGGAGCATTCCGGAAGGGCAGTTCGGCTGGCTGCTGCTGGTGATATTTATCTCCATCGCGCTATGCGGCCCCGGTCGCTGGCGTTTGTTGTCATCCGGTGAAAGTGTCAAAGCGTCTTGAGCGCCGGAATACTTTTTTATCTCGCCCGGTATCCGGGCAATAACGTAATTATCTAAAGGAGCAACACCATGGCTACAATTACTACGCGCGACGGCACGGAAATCTACTTCAAGGATTGGGGGAAGGGACAGCCGGTGATTTTCAGCCATGGCTGGCCGCTGGACGCCGACATGTGGGAATACCAGATGAATTTCCTGGCGGAAAAGGGCTATCGCGTGATCGCCTATGACCGTCGTGGTTTTGGCCGTTCGAGCCAGCCATGGGACGGTTACAACTACGACACCTTCGCCGACGACCTGGCGGAACTGATCGAAGCACTGGATCTGAAAGAAGCCGTGCTGGTGGGTTTCTCCATGGGTGGCGGCGATGTGGCGCGCTATATCGGCCGCCATGGCGTCAAGCGTTTGTCCAAGGCCGTTCTGGTCGGCGCCGTGACACCGATCTTCATCAAGACCGACAATCATCCGGAAGGCGTGCCGAAGGAAGTGTTCGACGGCATCAAGGATGGTCTGCGTGCCGACCGCGCGCAGTTCCTCAGCGACTTCAGTTCAGTCTTCTACGGCACCAACCGTCCTGACAGCAAGGTCTCCGCCGGCGTTCTGGCGCAGACGCTCAACATCGCACTGCTGGCATCGCTCAAGGGCACCATCGATTGCGTCACTGCGTTTTCCGAAACCGACTTCCGCGAAGATATGAAGAAATTCACTTTGCCGACGCTGGTGATCCATGGCGACGACGACCAGGTCGTTCCACTGGAAGCAACTGGCAAGCTTGCAGCCGCCGCGGTGCCGGGTTCGCAACTCAAGGTCTATCCGGGCGCGCCGCATGCGCTGTGCTTTACCCACAAGGATCAGCTGAACCTGGATCTGCTCGGCTTCCTGCAAGCGCGATAGGAATCGGTATGGACAAGAAAGCTGTCAAACAAGATGTCAAAAAACGACGCATGGCGCCGCTGGCGACACCCAGCGCCTTGTCTGCGCAGGCAACGAAGGATATCTCAGGCGGGCTGAACATCCTGCTGGCGGATATCTTCGCCTTGTATATGAAGACCAAGAACTTCCACTGGCATATGTCCGGCCCGTATTTCCGCGACTACCATCTGCTGCTGGACGATCAGGCCAATCAGATACTGGCGATCACCGATCCTGTGGCGGAACGCGTGCGCAAGATCGGCGGCACCACGCTGCGCTCGGCAGGGCAGATCTGCGACCTGCAACGGCTGTCCGATAACGAGAGCGACTATGTCACGCCTGCCGACATGCTGGCCGAGCTGCACCAGGACAACATGCGGCTGGTCAGCTATATGCGCGCCACGCACGGTGTCTGCGATGAGCATGGCGACGTCGCGACCGCGAGTTTGCTGGAGAACTGGATAGACGAGGCGGAGCAGCGCGCGTGGTTCCTGTTCGAGTCTGGACGGCACAGCTGAAGTAAGAGGGGGCTTGAGGGGGAAAGCGCGTCTGTTACAGGCGCGCTTTTTTATTGCTCGTTACGAATGCATCAGGAATGCATCGTGGATTCCACTACGGCTTGGCGGGACGGGCCAGTCGCCCCAGCGCCAGACGCAGTCCGCCATGAACCATCGTGGTGTCGGGTGAATCGTGCAACACCGCCAGATACTTTTGCCTGAACTCCGGCTGGCTCGCTTCGGCCGGCCCGATCAGGCCTTCCACCGCCTGCTTGAAGGCTGTGACCGCAGCATCGTCGATCGGCTCTTTGTCGTCCAGCCGCTCGTCCAGCGCCACCATGAATTCCGACAGAATACGCAGCCACGCGAAATCAGGATGCATCGTCACCAGTTGCAGGTGTTCGAAAGGATTGCCAACATCGCCAAAGTTCTTCGACTGATGATCGATCAGCTGTTTGTGCATCTTGCGCAGTTCCTTGGCGAGTTGCTCAAGTTGCGAACGGTTGCTGGTGTCGTCGTTGACGCTCATGGGATCTTTCTGATAAATGTAGTAGGGGCGTCGCCGGAAAGAAGCAAGGCTATCTTTCAGCGGCTTCTGGCTCTGGAGATGTGCAGCCGCTCTGCCGCCCGTACGAGGTCGGCCAGCGTCTTCGCTTCCATTTTATCCATGACCCGGCGTTTGTGCACTTTGGCAGTGATTTCGCTGATGCCCAGTTCCGTGGCGATTTGCTTGTTGAGCAGGCCGCCGATGGCCAGTTCGAGAACTTCACGTTCGCGTGGCGTCAGTTTTTCCAGACGCATCGTCGATGCGGCATGCTCGGTTCGTGAGGCGATGTTTTTTTCGGCGGCAGCCAGCGCTTCGTCAACGGCGTTGAGCAGCTGGTCGCTCCGGATTGGTTTGGTGAAAAATTCCCGCGCACCGGCCTTCATGGCCTGCACGGTATCGGGTATGGTGCCGTAGCCGGAAATGAAAATCACGGGGATGGCGTCCCCTTTTTCTTCCAGCTTCTTGACTACGTCAAAACCGTTAGACCCCGGCATCTTCATGTCCAGGATCAGGCAGCAAGGGGAGAGCGGCAGAGGCGTGCTGAAGAAACGATCAGCCGACGAAAACCCCGTCGCGGCATAGCCGGCGGACGACAGCAGACGTACTAAAGACTCTCTTACCTTGTCATCGTCATCGACGATAAAAACGATTCTTTCCATGGTGTATTCCTGTCACAGTTGTTGCACCACGAGCACGGAGTGTGCATTGATTTTTACGGAGGAAACAGTAGCGCGCATTCCGGGCAAGTGCAAGAAGCAATGCCAGGCTGATTGATGCAATGATGTTCATCCGTCATCCATTTTTATTGTACGAATCTGCTTTTTTTTGTACAAAACGCGCCGACGTTCAGCGCGCATGTCCGCTGGAGAACGGCTTGCAAGCTGCTTGTCAGGAATCGTTAACAGTCACAGCGACAACAGATGCAAAACCGACAACTATCTGTTTGGATAATTATCGAAGCCGCCCGCAACTGTTATGTTGCAAAGTGCTTCATCTTTCTTCATTCCATCGACATCACGACCGTCAAGCCAATCATCTTGACCGTGCCGCTGCACAGGAGACTCGCTCTATGAATACCCCCCGACGCAATTTGCAGCAAGCTACCGGTCTCGCCTTCCTTGCCGGTTATGTGGATACGCTCGGCTTCGTCGCTTTGTTCGGCTTGTTCACCGCGCATGTGACAGGTAACTTCATCCTCATTGGCGCAGCGCTGGCGGATGCCTCGCAGATGTCCATCCTGCTTAAATTTCTGGCATTTCCCGCATTCATTGCCGGCGTGGCGGTGGCGCGATTGTTTATTGTCGCCATAGAACGGCGTGGCGGCCCGGCGCTGACGCTGGCGTTGTCCTTGCAGTTGTTGCTGCTGGCCGGTTTCATGGTGTTCGGCATCCTGGCGGCACCGGTCGGGGCGGCGGTGTCGCCGTATGCGATGACGGCGGGGTTATTGGGCACGGCGGCCATGGGTGTGCATAGCGCGATCAGTCGTTTGCTGCTGACACAGCTGGCGCCGACGTCCATGATGACCGGCAACGTGACGCAGATCGTCATCGACAGCATCGATGTGCTGCGCGGCGTTGCGGACGGCGGCACGGCGGCGCGCTGCATGAAATTCTTCTGGACCATTCTGGCGTTCGGCATCGGCGCAATCGCCGCAGCATTTGCTTATCACACCTGCGGCTTTGCCGCTTTGCTCGTACCTATCCTGATTCTATCGGGCCTGATCGTCCTCGACAGGATTGACGCCAGACGCATTTCCGACGATGCTGTCGCCCCATGAACAAAGCGCGACTTGAAGCATTCAGCGATGGCGTCATTGCCATTGCCATTACAATCATGGTGCTGGGCCTGCAAATGCCGCGAGGCGCCGGCCTGGACGATTTGTTGAAACTGGTGCCGCAACTGCTGAGCTATGTACTCAGCTTTACCTACGTCGGTATTTACTGGGTCAACCATCATCATTTGCTGCAACCGGTCAGCCGCGTTAATGGCCGTATTCTCTGGGCCAATCTGCATCTGCTGTTCTGGCTGTCGCTGATTCCCTTCGTCACCAACTGGGTTGCCGAGCATCATCGCGATCCGGTGCCGGTGGCGTCCTACGGTGCGGTGTTGCTGATGTGCTCGGTGGCATTCCTGCTGTTGCGGCGCGCCTTGATCGCAAGCGAAGGCCGCGATTCCCGCTTGGCGAAGGCGGTCGGCAAAGGCGTCAAGAATTCCGCCTCCATTGTGCTCTACGCTCTGGCGATTCCCTTGTCGATGTGGAGTCCCTTGTTGGGAACAGCCATTTATGTCGTGCTGGCTGCGTTCTGGTTTATTCCAGACCACCGCTTCGAAATCTCGAAGTAACCACAAGCAACCGCAGCTGATCTGCGGCAAGTATTTGCTCATCCATCAGCTGCGTCCTGCCTCATCTTTTGACTAGTGTGTTACACACGCCGATAAGTCATCCTGTCTCTGGCAAACACGAAAACTGCGCAAGCAATTTTTGATTGAACAGACACCCTGGATCCTTTGGAGGCATGATGAAAACCACTGCAAAACGTCGGGAAATGAAAATAGGTACACGTCTTGGCATCGGCTTCTCGCTGGTGTTTCTGCTGATGATCGGGCTGACCGTCCTGAGCATCATCGAAGTCAATGCAATCGAAAATAACTTACGCACGATCAATGACATCAACTCCGTCAAGCAAGACGAAGCTGTCAGCATGCGCAGCAGCATCCATGAACGCGCCATCGCCCTGCGCGACATGACGCTGGTGGATCAGGCCGGCTTGTCTGACGCGCTGAATACGGTTGCCCGGCTTGATCGTCAATACCGTGAATCTCAGGCAGCGTTGGCCCGCGAAGTCAGCGATGGCAGACACACCGATGCGGATGAGCAGGCGCTGTTCGCCGCCATCGACACCGTCGAAGGCCGTGTCACACCGCTGGTGGCTCAGGCCGTTGCCATGCGTCAGGCCGGGCAGGCAGACCAGGCGCGCGAGTTTTTGCTGAGCCGCGTCAAACCGGAGTTCGTCAACTGGTTGCAGGCGATCAATAATTTCATCTCCATGGAGACGCGCAAGAATCAACAGGAGTCGGATAAGGCCAGACACCGCGCCGCCGGCTTTGAGGCATTCATGGTGCTGCTGTGCCTGATCGCGATCGGTATCGGTTCGGTGGTGGCGATGCTGGTGGTGCGCCGGGTCAAACGCATCGTCGGCGCCGAGCCGTGGGAAGTGACTGCACTGGCGCAGGCAGTTGATCGCGGCGAGCTGTATCGCCAGGTCGATACACCGGAAACATCCCACGGCCAGGCCAGCATCATGGGAGCGTTGGCCAGCATGAGCCGCAATCTGAAATCGACCGTGACCGAAGTGCGCCGCACCTCGGAACAGGTCGCCGTCACCAGCCGGCAGATTGTGCAAGGCAATCTGGATCTGTCCGAGCGCACAGAAAATCAGGCGGGGTCTTTGCAAGTGACTGCATCCACCATGGAGCAACTGACCGCAACAGTAAAGAGCAATGCAGACAGCGCGGGTGAAGCCAACCGCCTGGCCGTCAGCGCTTCCAATATCGCCGTCGAAGGCGGCGCCATTGTGGAAGAAGTCGTGCAGACCATGAACTCCATCGACGAGTCATCGCGAAAGATCGTCGATATCATCGCCGTCATCGACGGTATCGCTTTTCAGACCAATATCCTCGCCTTGAATGCCGCCGTGGAAGCCGCACGTGCCGGTGAACTGGGACGCGGTTTTGCCGTCGTTGCGACCGAAGTCAGAACGCTGGCGCAGCGCAGCTCCGCCGCTGCCAAAGAGATCAAGTCGCTGATCGACGATTCGGTGGCGAAGGTGGAATTGGGCAGCGAACTGGTCAAACGTGCGGGCCTGACCATGCAGGAGGTCGTCGGCAGTGTGCGTCACGTGACCGACGTCGTCGGCGAGATCAGCGCTGCCAGTGTCGAGCAGAGTGCAGGCATCGCCGAAGTCAACCGGGCGATTGCACGCATCGATCTGGCAACCCAGCAGAACGCCGCGCTGGTTGAAGAAGCGACTGTCGCCGCCAACGCCTTGCGTACGCAGGCTGACACGCTCAGCCAGGTGGTTGGATTCTTCAAACTGGACGAGTTCGAAGCCGAGACCATTGTTGCCGAGCAGCAGATTGTCATGGTTCCCGCAGCCAGGAAACCGAAACCCGGCGCCTCGATCCGTGCGCGCAGGCCTGCCTTGGGAATGCACGCAGTTGATATCTATTGATTCTGATGTGCTGAGGTTCTGAGGTTCTATCTGGCACAGCGCCAGACAGGGAAAAGGACGCCGAGTTGGCGTCCTTTTTTTATGGTGATGAAGCGGCTCCCCAATCGCTCAGTTCTACTTGCAGATCGCTGATCCGGTTCCACGTAGCTATACCTTGGTATAGGCCGCTCAATCCAAAGTGGAATGGAACTGCAGAGAGCCCAAGACTAAGATGTGTTCACGACAACTCAAGATCATAAGAACAGGAGCATTGATGTCATGGATACCGCACCTCATCCCCGCTTTGTTCGCGTTGCTCAGGCACAAGGGAAGCATTCGCCCGGTTGCCCGGTCGCTGGCTTTTCAGATGTGGGATCAACTCCCGATCCCGCGCGGGTTTCGCCTCAGTTTTCGACGCAGCCGGCCGGTTCGCCCGAGCAAGACCTTGCCGTGCAGGAAAGACTGAAGCTGGCGCGTGACCTGCATGACGGTTTCTTGCAGGACATCACGGCAACGCTGATGCAGATGCGGGCTGAACTGGCATTGCAGAAGAAAGGGCAGAAGGACGGGCGTGAACAAGCTCAAGCTCATACTCATACACATGCTCATACGATGCCGGGCGGTCATCTGGAACGCGCCATCCTGATGGCGGAAGATACTGTCGCCAGAATGCGCCGACGCGTCGGCGAACTGCGTCAACCGCTTGCCGTACCGGCGAAGCCAGAATTCCGGGAGCTTTGCACCGCCTTGCAGGAACACCTCCATCGCACCCTGCAATACAGCGGCACCACTCTGCAATTCGATGCCTGTCCTGAGTTGCCGATGGAACAGGAACCATTGCACGAAGTGCTGCAGATCGCCGGCGAGGCCGTCGCCAATGCGCTCAAGCACGGTGCGGCGGACCACATCGCTTGTACGGTGCGCAGCCTGCATGGCGTCGTAACGGTCACTGTCAGCGACAACGGCGGCGGTTTTCAAATTGACTTATCCAAACGGAGGACGCAAGCAGCCTTCGGCCTGACCGGCATGAAAGAACGCGCTGCATTGCTTTGCGGCGATGTGGAGGTGATCAATACCGTCTCCCGCGGCGTCACAGTCAGGTTGCAATTTCCGCATCCACTGGTTGCGCATTGAATTGCGTTTTGTTTCTGCATCTCATCATTCAATTTCTGAACGGAGCCCATCATGACCACCATGACCAATGCAACGTCTTCCGAGCCGATTTCCATCTTGCTGGTCGACGACCATCCGATGATCCGTCTCGGCCTGCGTCAGATCATCGAAAGCGAGCCGCTCTTTTTGTTGGCCGGAGAGGCGGAAAACGGTGTTGTCGCAGTAGAGAAGTTTGAGTTGCTGCGACCGGATCTGGTGCTGATGGATTTGAACATGCCGGAGATGGACGGCATGGAGGCCATCAGCCGCATACGCGCGATTGCTCCCAAGGCGCATGTGGTGATCCTGACCTCGCTGGATGGCGAAGAAGATGTCTTCCGGGGATTGAAGGCAGGTGCGCGTGGCTACTTGCTCAAGGATGCCCCGCCGTCGCAGATCGTGGAGTGCATTCTTGCCGTGATGCGCGGCAATAAATACGTCAGCCCCTATATGGCCGGAAAGCTGGCGGCACGCGTCGAACACGAGGCATTGTCGGAACGGGAGCTGGAGATACTGCAGTGGCTCTCCGAAGGTAAAAGCAACAAGGAAATCGCGCGACTGGCGCTAGTCACCGAAGGTACGATCAAGTTCCATGTCAACAATATCCTCTTCAAGATGTCCGCGGCCACGCGCACGGGGGCGGTAGTCAATGGCCTCAAGCGGGCGGTGATTTCCTTGCACTGAATCGGCGCTGGCAATGTGTTTCAGAATTTTCCCTTGGCGATCTTGCGAGCGGCATAGAAGCGTGCCATCTCGATGGCCTGTTCCTTGCTGCGGAATTCCTGCGTCCCGGCGACGGCCTGGCGCTGGAGAACCAGCGTGCTCTTGTAGGCGGCAGCACGGCCGCGATAAATCGTCAGATAGGACGTCCACGCCGTCGACGAAAGAGTGGGGTAGGCCTCCAGCACTACTTCATATTGTCCGATGACTTCGATATGCATCATGCGTCTTTCCGTTTTTAGTAAATCCGATGACTGACTGTGTCCGTCCAATTACGCTCTTCAAAATGCACCTTTCAAACTGTGCTTCTCTCAGCATTGTCCAATGATGCGGACGGACACCGTGCAACTCAACTGTGTACAAATTCCGACGAATCTGTACTCTCTCTACGTCAAATTTTTTAGAGTACAGTACCGCTGAAAATTATTTGCGATCCCCTGAAATCCGCTCTGTAAAAGAGGTCTGGCTCTCAGTGTAAAAGCATGTCGACATCATAGTCGGCATGCGGCGATATGTGGAGGCCCGCCAAACTGTACTCCCCGTTCGTCCGGCGATTTGTACGCGCATCGCATTGCATCTTCCTTCTAGACTTGATCCTGAAGAAATCGATCTTGAACACATGGCGTGTCAACACCGCGCCTGTTCTGATGCATGCACGTCCAACAGGAAGCCAAAATGAACCCAGCAAATTTCTCTATTCGTGTGCGACTCGGTATGGCGTTCGCCTTCGTGCTGCTCATGATGGCGGTACTGATCGCGATCAGTCTTTTGCAGGTTCAGCGTATCTCCGAGATTCAGGACCGGGTGATGGAAGAAGACTGGGCCAAGCTTGATGCGATACAGACAGTCGATGCCATCACCCGCTCCAATATGGGGCTGGTTCTGTCCTTGTTCATCACGACCGACAAGACGGAAATCGCAAAGATAAAAGCTGACGTGACAGGCAATATCGCCGTGTCGTTGAAGGCGGTCGAGACGCTGGATCGTCTGGTTATGTCCGCCGAGGGAAAGAAATATCTCGATGCCGTCAAACAGGCGCGGCAGAAGTACGCGACGTCCTATCTGGACGTATCAACAATGCTTGATGCCGGCCAGGATGACGCTGCCGCGTCTCTGGTGCACAGGCAGACCATGCCTTTGTTGCAAGCGCTGCAGGCCGAGATCAAGACCATGGTTGAGCATCAACGCAATGTGGTGGAAAAAAGCCGGCTTGAGTCGCACCGCATCGTCAATTCAGCCAGGCTTATCATGATCGCGCTGGGGGCGGTGACGCTGGTGCTGGCAACTATGCTGGCGTGGTGGATCAGCCGCAGCATTACACGTCCGCTGGCGCGTGCTGTTGCCTTCGCGCGCACCGTGGCGGAAGGCGATCTGCGTCAGGAGATCACGGTCACCAGCCGTGATGAAACGGGGCAGATGCTGCTGGCGCTCAAGGATATGAATGCCGGACTGGGCGAGATCATTGCGCAGGTGGCGCAGGGCGCGCACACGATCCTGCAAGCTTCGCAGGAGATCGCGCGCGGCAACATGGATTTGTCGGCGCGCACCGAGGCGCAGGCCAGTTCGCTGGAAGAAACGGCTTCGTCGCTGGAGCAGCTGACAGGCGCGGTGCATCAGAATGCCGATCACGCGCGCGACGTCAGTCAACTGGTCAGTTCGGCTGCCAACGCCGCGCATGAGGGCGGACTCGCGGTTGGCCGCGTCATTGAAACCATGGCGGCTATCGACAAGACATCCAAACAAGTGGTCAACATCACGGCCATCATTGACGGCATCGCCTTTCAGACTAATATCCTGGCGCTTAACGCGGCAGTGGAAGCGGCCCGTGCAGGCGAATCGGGACGCGGCTTTGCCGTCGTCGCTACCGAGGTGCGGAGTCTCGCACAGCGTGCCGCCACCGCATCACATGAGATCAAGGCGCTGATCGACGAGTCCATACAGCAGGTTGAGGCGGGCGGACGCCAGGTGGAAGATGCCGGACGCACGATCGAAAATGTGGTGATGCAGGTACGCGGCATCAGCCAGACCATGGCCGACATCGCACTGGCGAGCAATGAGCAGAGCGCAGGCATCGATCAGATCAATCACGCCGTTTCCGAAATGGATCAGGTCACACAGCAGAATGCGGCGTTGGTCGAACAAGCCGCTGCCGCTGCGGCTGCACTCAGCGAGCAGGCAATTGAACTCGAACGTGTCGCCGGCCGTTTCAAGCTGACACAAGCGCAAGCGGCTGTCCGGCCTGCGCCCTTGTTTGCGCAGTCATCGGCAAAGCCATCAGTTCCCTCTTCATTAGTGACATCGTCAATGCAATCTCCCCTGCAGCCGCCAACGCTGTTGCCGGAAAGTTTTGCCTGAGTTGGTATCAAGCCCTGGAGGCACCCCATGCGTAAGCAGCTGATCGATCATGTTGGTTTCAATCGCACCGTTCTTGAATGGGGCGCTTTCGTCGCCGTGCTGGTTTTTACCGCGCTGCTGATCGTCAACTTTATCTGGTCCGAGCGGCGCCTCATTACCACTGCCGAAACCTCGCGCATGCAGGCGCAAACTCGCATCATTGAAGAGAATCTGTCGCATCAGTTTCAGGGGGTACGCAACGCATTGGATAGCGCGAGAGAAGCTGTCAGCAATCCCGATCACTGTGATGCCGCGTGTCAGAAGCTGCTGTTGCAGTCGCTCAAGCGCGCCATGCCGGGAGTACGCGCCATGGTGATCCTCGATAGCGACGGCAAGATTCGCATGTCGGCCGATGACATGGGAGACCGTCATCTGGATGATCGCGATTTCCTGTCGCAGATTTCGCGCATGTATTCACGCAACCTGATGTATTTGTCACAGCCGTACGAAAACACCCCCGGGGTATTCAACATCAAATTATCCGTGCCGGTTCTTGATGCCAACGGACGCAATGCCGGCGTGATCAGTGCGATTCTCAACCCGGAATATTTCGACGCCGTCATGCGCTCGGCGCTCTATGCGGAAGACATGAACAGCGCCATCACCGAAGAGGATGGCCGCAGGATATTGTTCGTACCCGCCAACCTGACGGAGATGCGTTCACCGGGCGGCGGCGATGACGATTTTCTGGCGCGCCATCTGCGCAACGGCGCCACTACCAGTGTGCTGACCGGCCGCACCGCAAGCGGCGAGAAACGCATGGTGGTGCAGAGGACTGTGACGCAGGGGGACATGGGGCTGGACAAGACGCTGGTCATCAGTCTCACGCGCAGTGTCGAGCGGCTGCACGCCGGCTGGCATGATCTTGCCTTGTCCTATCTGGCGGCATGGTGCGCCTTTGCCTTGATAGGGGGACTGGTGCTGACCTTTATCCAGCGTCGCCGCGGCCTGGTACACAACCTCAGGCAGATACAGGAAGAGCACCAGGCGGAAGCTGCCGAGCGTATGGAGCTGGCCCTGAGTAGCGCCAATCTGGGACTATGGGACTGGCATATTCCCAGCGATTGCCGCACCGTCGATGCGCGCAGTAACGCTATCCTCGGCTACACGGCGGAGAAGCAGCATAACGGCCCCGGCGAATGGCGCAAGCAAGTCAACCCGGAGCATCGCGAAGCGCTCGATGAAGCATTGCGCCTGCATCTGATCGACAGCACCACTTCTTTTGAAGCCGAGTACGAGATGCAGCATCGCGATGGTCACTGGGTCTGGATCCAGTGCCGCGGTCGCGTCGTGCAGCGCGACCAGCAAGGACGTCCGTTGCGTATGGTCGGCACCCGCATGGATATCAGCGCACGCAAGAAGGCGGAAGCGGACATCGCGCATCTGGCTTTTTACGATGGCCTGACCAACCTTCCCAATCGCCGTTTGCTGCTGGACCGTCTTGCTCACGCGGTTGCCAAAAGCGGCCGGGGCGGTTATCACGGCGCGGTGATCTTTGTCGATCTGGATAATTTCAAATCGCTCAATGACACCATGGGACACGATATGGGGGACCAGTTGCTGAGCGTTGTCGCGTTGCGCCTGAAGCAGGTGACGCGCGAAGCCGATACCGTGGCGCGGCTGGGCGGAGATGAGTTTGTGATTTTGCTGGACGATCTGGGGGCGACGCCGGAAGAAGCTGCCGGCAACGCCGAGTTCGTCTGCCGCAAAGTACTCTCTACGCTCAATGCCGGTTATTCGCTGGGTGCGTATGAACTGCGTAGCACACCGAGTATCGGCGTCGTGATGTTCGGTTCGGCCATGCATACCGTCAATGATCTGCTACGCCAGGCTGACATGGCCATGTATGAAGCCAAGGCGGCCGGACGCAATACCTTCCGTTTTTTTAATCCCGGCATGCAAGAAGCGCTGGATGAAATCGCCATGCTGGAAAGCGACCTGCGGCATGCTCTCATACGCCGTGAACTGCTGCTGCACTATCAGCCCATCGTTGACGCCGAAGGCCACCTCACCGGCGTCGAGGCCTTGATGCGCTGGCGTCATCCCTTGCGCGGGCTGGTCTTTCCCGGCACCTTCATTCCGCAGGCGGAGAAGTCCGGCATCATCGTCGAGTTCGGCGAGTGGGCGTTGGAAACGGCCTGCGAACAACTGCTGCAATGGTCGAAGAGTTATGAAACGGAACATCTCACTATCTCGGTCAACGTCAGTGCGCGGCAGTTTCGCCAGCCTGAATTCACGCAGCGTATCCTGCAGATCATCGAGCGCACCGGTGCCAATCCGCGCCGCCTGAAGCTGGAACTGACCGAGAGCATGCTGCTGACCGACATTGAAGATCTGATCGCCAAGATGAGCATGCTCAAAACCCATGGCGTGGGATTTTCTCTGGATGATTTTGGCACCGGTTATTCATCGCTGAGTTATCTCAAGAAGCTACCCATCGATCAGTTGAAGATCGACAAGTCCTTCGTGCAGGACATGTTGCTGACGCCGCATGCGTCGTCGATTGTCAGAACCATCGTCAGTCTCGCGCAAAGCATGGGATTGCAGGTCGTGGCCGAAGGGGTGGAAACGGCGGAACAATGGGCCGCATTGAGGAGAATCGGATGTGGCAATTTCCAAGGCTATCTGTTCGCCAAGCCTGGCGCAATCTCGGATCTCGGTACCTGGTTCATTGCCTCGGAAGCGACCGCCGGCACCGGTGGCCGGGTGCATCAGCTGGCTTTGGTCAGCCCGGTCGTCTGAAACGTCTGGGGATGAGGAGACAGGACGGACGAGGTGGCCGGAGCTGGCGCGTAAGCGGCCTCGGCAGCTTTCTGGGCCTCCATGAAACGTGCGCGATGTGCTTCCGGCGTATTGCCCGTGGTTTTTCTCTCGCTGAGTTCCGTGGCGATATTGCCGAGCGTGCGTACCCCCAGTTCCAGGCTCTGATTCCAGGCAAAGCTATAGTTCAGGCGCAGGCAATTGGTGAAGCTGCCATCAAGAGAAAACATCGGGCCGGGCGCGATGCTGATGTCGAGCGCTTGTGCGCGCGAGTATAGTTCCAGCGCGTCGACATTCGCCGGCAGCGTCACCCACAGCAGATAGCCGCCGTCGGGTTGCGACATGCTGGTTCCCTCGGGGAAGAAGCGGCCGACGGCTGCACTCATGATGCGGGCTTGTTGCGCGTAGGTCTTGCGCAAGCGGCGCAGATGAAAATCGTAGCCTTCGTTTTTCAGATATTCGGCGATCGCGATTTGCGGCAGCGAAGGCGTAGTCACCGTGTTGAGAAACTTCAGATGCTCGACTTCCTGGCGGTAGCGTCCCGGCAAGGTCCAGCCGATGCGGTATTCCGCAGTCAGGCTTTTCGAGAACGAGCTGCAGTAGAGCACCAGCCCCTCCGTGTCAAAGGCCTTGAGCGGCTTCGGCCGCTGCTCACCAAAATGGAGTTCACCGTAGACGTCGTTTTCAATAATAGGCAAGCCATATCGGCGCATCATCTCCACCAGCGCCTTCTTGCGTTGCTCGGGCATGTTGAAACCCATGGGATTCTGGAAATTAGGCATGACGATGCAGCCGACGATACGATGGTCGGTCGATGCTGTGATGGTGCGTTCCAGTGCCTGGACGTCGATGCCGGTTTCGGGATCGGTAGGGATTGCTACTGCGTGCATGCCCCGGCGTTCGATGGCGTGCAGCACGGCGTAGTAGGCGGGCGATTCCACAGCGATGGCGTCACCCGGCTTGCCGATGGCTTGCAGGCAGAGATTGATGGCTTCAGTGGCGCCTTCGGTGATGATGATTTCTGCTGCATTGATCGCCAGCCCGGTTTCGAGATGACGGCGTGCGATCTGGCGGATCAGCTCCTGATTGCCGGGCGGCAAGGCGCCCATCAGTTCCTGACGCTCGCGGCGGCGATACAATCCCCGCGCCAGCTGACTGATGCGGGCCCACGGGAACAACGCCGGATCGGGATAAGGCGAACCAAGCGGCAGGGAATTTTTGCAATTGATCGAGCGCAGGTTCGACAGGGCCAGTTCATACGACGGCATGGATGCCGTGAGGGGCGTGGTGGTCATGGCCGCCATAGCCGCCGCTTCGCGCGTAACGTCCAGCGGGACATCGTCTTGCCGGTTGTCGTCTTTGCGGAGAACCGTCTCCTTGTTGCGCACCCGGACAAAATAGCCGGACTGTGGGCGGCTCTCGATGATGCCGCGACTTTCCAGCAAGAGAAACGCGCGAATGACGGTGGAGATGCTGAGATGATGAAGTTGGCTCGTACGCCGCACGGAAGGAATTTTCTCGCCTTCGAGCATGAGCCCTTGTTCGATCTGTTGACTGATTGTGTCCGCAAGCGTTTCGTACAGCGTCATCATGTTCTCCCCTTGGCGCAGGTGCACCAGCTTTTTTTATGCTATGCCGCTGACTTTGCTTCGCCAATCATACCTGCGTATGAAAGACACTTTCCGCGGAGAAATGATGCTGATGCAACGATCCGCTTCCGCTCATTCCTGCATGAAAAAACATTTCCTGATTCAGCCGCTTTCCCCAGACAAAGCGGCAAGACGATGCATGCCGATGTCGTCTGCGAGATCCTGCAGATAACGAGGTTCGCTACTTATACTTTAGTGTAATACGGATTTCTTTACAATTCGCCTGCGCTTATACTCGGGCGCTGGGGTTGAATCAAAAAACAAAAGACGCAGTTCAGAGAACACAAAACACAATATCAATAATAGAGGACGGGTATGTTCATTTCCGCGCGATCACCGCTGCTGCCAATCAGCGCAGGCATACTGACGGTGGCGATATTTGCAATCGATGCATTGACGCCATTGGATATCGCCATTGCGGTGCTGTATGTGGTGGTGGTTCTGCTGTCGGTAGCGGCATGGCCGCGGCGCGGCGTGATTGCGATGACCACCTTGTGTATTGTGTTGACGCTGGTCGCCTACGGCACCTCGCATGGTCTTGCCACCTATGACGCGGCCCTGGCGCGCTGTCTGGTGAGCCTCGCGGCAATCGTCATCACCGCCTTCTTGGCGCTTAAAGGACAGGCCGCCGCCAACGCCCTGATTCAGCGCGAGGAAGCATTGCATCAGGCGCAGACGCAGTTGGCGCATACCAGCCGGGTGACCACGCTGGGTGAGCTGGCGGCTTCCATCGCACATGAGGTCAATCAGCCGCTGGCGGCGATTGCGACCCACGGCGAAGCCTGTCTGCGATGGCTCAATCGCCCGCAACCGGATCTGGACGAAGCGCGTCTAGCCATCGACGGCATGTTGCGCGATGCACACCGCGCCAGCGAAATCATCCGTCGCATCCGGGCTATGGCGCGCAAGGCGGAGCCTTCCTATATTCCGCTGGATATCAACGAAGTCGCCCGCGAAAGTTGCGATCTGGTGCAGCGCGAGTTGCTGCGCACCGGCGTGGTGTTGAGCCTCGATCTGGAATCTGATCTGCCACAGGTGCGTGCCGATCGCGTGCAGTTGCAACAGGTGCTGATCAACCTGCTGATGAACAGTATCCAGGCCATGACCGAAGCGCATGGGAAGGATCGACGGCTCAGCGTTAAATCTTTCGTGCGCAGGAGCGACGAGGGCGTCAGCGTGGCGCTGGAGATTTCCGATACCGGGCCGGGTTTCCCGGCGGCGCACATTGGTCGCCTGTTTGAAGCTTTCTTCACCACCAAGAAAGATGGCATGGGTATGGGATTACCGATCTGCCGCTCCATCATCGAAGCACATGGGGGCCGGATCCAGGCGCAAAACAACGAGATGTACGGTGCAACGATTTCTTTCCATCTGCCGCTGATTTCCGGAGGCGAGGCCAATGGCTAATTCTGCTCACTCAGCTGCGCCCATGATCTATATCGTTGACGATGACGAAGCCTTGCGCAGTGCGCTCGGCAGCCTCTTGCGTTCGGTCGGCATGCAGGTGCAGGCATTTGCTTCGGCGGCGGCTTTTTTGCAGCGGGCGGCAATAGATACGCCCAGTTGCCTGTTGCTGGACGTGCGGTTGCAGGGTATCAGCGGCCTGGATTTTCAGGCGGAACTGCTCAAGTCGGGCAGCACCATGCCGGTGATTCTCATGACCGGCCACGGTGATATTCCGATGAGCGTGCGGGCGATGAAGGCCGGAGCGGTTGATTTTCTGACCAAACCGTTTCGCGAACAGGATCTGCTTGATGCGGTCGGCGTGGCGCTGGAAAAGGACCGCAAGTCGCGCGAGTCGCGTCAGGCTAACTCGGGTCTGGCCGCGCGCTACGCCAGCCTGACCCCGCGCGAGTCCGAGGTCATGAAGCTGGCGGCCAGCGGTTTGCTCAACAAGCAGATTGCCGGCCAGCTTGGCACCAGTGAGATTACGGTCAAGATTCATCGTGGCAATGCCATGAAGAAAATGCAGGCCAAGTCCTTTGCCGATCTGGTGCGCATGGTGCAGGCCCTGGAGCCGCCGTCTTCCTGACGGGATTGGCAGGACTGTCGTCCGGACGGTCTGGTTATCTTGTGGCCTTGCTGACTTCAATTTCTCAAGTCCTCATTCCTCAATCCCCTTTTCCGCCTGGCGTGGCGGGCATATTCTCCTGTTTTAGCCTATCTCTTCTACTGTCCACTCATACCATCGTATGGTTATTTTGTGGCTTCAGGTTTGTTACTCTGCATCCATGGATTGACTGCCCACGTCAACATGGCACGGCAGGGAAATAACAGAGAAGCAACAAGGACGCAGAGTGACAAAAATCAGCAAGATTGCAGTGGTCGATGACGATGGTTCGGTGCGGGATGCGTTGACCGGTTTGGTGCGCTCCCTCGGCATGAAGGCGATCGGCTATTCCTCTGCGGACGATTTTGTCGCGAAGGCGGGCTATAAGCATGCCGACTGCATCGTTACGGATGTGCAGATGCCGGGCATGACCGGCGTCGAACTGCTGGAATTTCTCAGAAAAGAGCACCACGATATTCCTGTCATTGTCGTGACCGCGTATCCGTCGCCCGCCACTCGCGCACGCGCCCTGGCTGCCGGTGCGGCGCATTTTCTGAGCAAGCCTTTCAACGGCAATGAAATGGTACGTTGCATCGAGCAGGCGATCGCGGCGCCATAAACCGGCACTGCGACTGACTACGGCAAGTGAATACTGTGAAGCACAACGGGGGAAACATGGAAAACCTTTTACCGCAATCCTTCAAGCCGGATGCGAAGACCGCGTCATCGACGGCGGTCCTGTCTGCCGCGATACCTCCCAAGCCGACCGCTGTCAGCACGAGCGCCGTTGCAGGTATCGGTACACGATCGACCAAACCGGTAAATTCACTCATTGCACGCATCGTGCAATCGGTGCCTTCCAGTCTGTCGGCACGTTTTTCTCCAGAATTCATGGACGACTTCCAGCAACGTATCAGAAAGCACTCGCGCTGGCCCATCTATACGTTGCTGTTGCTGGTGATCGGTTTCGGGATTGGTCTGTCGCTGGTGATGCAGACCACGGTCGAGAACATTCGCAGTGCCGCGGCACCGCTGGTGCAATGGCAGCTCTCGTCGCAGAACATGCATGACGTCAATGAGCTGTTGCGCGAGGGCGGTCTTGTGGACGGCAACATCAATCGCATCGCCCATCTGGTGCACTGGTTCAATATGCTGGCGCTGTTGACGGCGTTGTTCATGATGTATCACATCTGGGCGCGTTTTCGCTCGGAAGACGCGTTGGCGCATCAGGCGGCCCACGATCCGCTTACCGGGCTTGGCCATCGCCGCGCGCTGGAACGCCGTCTGCGCCGTCTGCGCGGCCGCACCCATGCGGTTGTGCTAGGCAGCATCGATCGTTTTGAGCGGGTGATCGGCGCGTACGGCCATGAATTCGCTGATCAGATGACCATGGATATCGCCAATCGCCTCACGGCCATCGCCGCGCTGCACGACGGTGAAGTGTTTCGCCTCGACGGCGCCAATTTCGTGATTCTGTATCGCCATCCGACCCATTCGCCGGCATTGTCCGCAGCGTTGAAGGCGTTGCAGGCCGAGATGAATTCGCCCTTTGTCTGCCGTGCGCATGAAGTGTTTTCCAGTCTGAGTCTGGGCACGGTCGAATATCCGCGCCACGGCACGGAACCAGCCACCTTGCTGCGCAACGCCGATGCCGCTCTGCAATCGGCGCGTGCCGCCGGCGGCAACATGCTGGTCGCGTATTCCGAAGAACTCAACATGGAAGCCGAACGCCGCGTCGACTTGGAAGCACAACTGATTCACGCCTTGCAACGCGATGAACTGGAGTTGCACTTTCAGCCGCAACAGCGTTTGCGCGATGCCGAGCTGATCGGCTTTGAAGCGCTGGTGCGCTGGCGTCGCGGCGGCAAGCTGGTGCCGCCTGCCGATTTCATCCCGATTGCCGAAGAGTCCGGTCTGGTGATTGCGATCGGAGACTGGGTGCTGGAGCGTGCCTGCGCCCAGATCCTGGAGTTGCGTGCACAGACCGGCAAGGATTTCGTCATCGCAGTGAACATATCGCCACGTCAATTTCTGCATCCCGATTTTCTGCGCAAGATTGAGCGCTTGCTCAAGGAAACCCAGATCGATCCTTGCACGCTGGAACTGGAAATCACCGAAGGTGCGGTCATGGAACAGACCGAAAACGCCATCGCCTTGCTGCATAAGTTGCGTGCGCTCGGCTTGAAACTGTCGATCGATGATTTTGGTACCGGTTATTCCAGTTTGTCTTATCTGAAGCGTTTCCCCATCGACAAGCTCAAGATCGACCAGTCCTTCGTGCGGCAGTTGAAACCGCATTCGCAAGATTCGGCTATCGTCGAAGCGGTGATCGGATTGGGGCACACACTGGGAATCAACGTCATCGCCGAAGGCGTGGAAACCATCGACCAGCGCGAATGGCTCAAGCGCCTCTCCTGCGACGAGATTCAAGGCTATTACTACAGCCGGCCGCTGGCTTGTGAAAACGTGCTGCCGTTCGTACTCAGCCAGTTTTCCTATACGTATCGGACTGCCTGATCGGCTTACTGAATCGGCTGCCGGTCAGCTGTTGGTTGGCATCTGGTCAGGCTTTCGGCTGCTGGCAGACAAAGCGGGGCGATATCTGCGGGATGTTGCATGTACGGCAATAACATCCTGTAGCTGCTTTCATATTTGCAATAATATTTTGGTGTGAGCTGAAAATAACGCGATAATTCGGCTGATAGCCTGACTAATTGCAGAAAAATGAGCCGCCTGAAAAAAATAAAAGTCGAACAACTCGAACTGGGAATGTACTTCTGTGGTTTCGAAGCGTCCTGGATGGATCATCCTTTTTGGAGAAATCGTTTCCTGCTGAAAGACGTGGCTCATCTGCAACAGGCGAAGGCCAGCGGGATTACCCATTGCTGGATCGATATCGATCAGGGCAAGGATGCCCCCGACGAGACGGCGGAAGAGGATGCCGACGATGTGGTTGAAGGCGCAGTGGAAGAAAGCCCTGTTGAAGAGACACCGGCGTTGCCTGTGCTGGCCGTTACCGAAGAAGACCACGAAGCAGAAGCCGTCACGGTGACGATTGCCACCGCGGCCGATCCTTTTTTTGCAGAAGTCGAGCAGGCACGCGTGTTGTGCGAAAGCGCCAAGGACACCGCCAAGGCGATGTTCACCGATGTTCGCCTCGGTAGAGTCCTTGATATGGATAGCTGTCTGCATCTGGTCGATCAGATCACCGCCTCGATCTTGCGTGACGGCAGCGCACTCACCAGCATCGTGCGCCTGAAGATTGCTGATGATTACACCTATATGCATTCCGTCGCGGTGTGCACGCTGATGGTGGCATTGGGACGTACTCTGGGCATGGATGAAGCCGCCTGTAAAGAAGCCGGGCTGGCCGGCTTGCTGCATGACGTCGGCAAGGCCTTCATTCCGGTGGATATCCTGCACAAGCCGGGCAGCCTGACACCGACGGAGTACGAAGTCGTCAAGCGTCACACGGTGCTTGGTCATGACCATCTGGTCAAGAATGCCAACATTCCCGGCTATGCGACCGATGTCTGCATGCACCATCATGAAAAAGTGGACGGAACCGGTTATCCGCATGGCTTGAGCGGCGCAGGGATTTCTTTTCTGGCGCGTATGACCGCCGTGTGCGATGTCTACGACGCCGTGACCTCGGAGCGGCCTTATAAAAAGGGCTGGGATCCTGCCGAGACGCTCACTCGCATGTCGACCTGGACCGGCCACTTTGACAAGACCATCATGTCGGCTTTCGTCAAGACGCTGGGTATCTATCCGATCGGCTCGTTGCTTAAAATGGAATCCGGTCGTCTGGGGCTGGTGATCCGCCAGAGTACCGTCGTCCTGACCAAACCGGTGGTGAAAGCTTTCCGCTACAACACCGAAGGCGAAATCATCGACTCCGAAGTCATCGATCTGTCCGATCCCAATGCGACCGACAGCATCCGCCAACGCGGTGGAGAAGAATGGCTGAAATACAATGGCCTGGACAGGATGTGGACACAGCCTACGCCGCCGTCATCTTCATCGTCATCCTGACCGCGATTCTTCGCGTGGAATGACCGTCACGTATTAGAACTCATTTCATAAATAGGCGTGAGATGCGTTCTTTCCAGAAAGGGCACTGGCAAGGCGTGCGACGCGTCGCGTGGTGGTGCCACGCGCAAGGAGTGCAACGCGGCCAGCGCCCTTTCTGGAAAGAACCCGGAGGGAGCGTCCTGTTTGGGCGAATTGCTGCGTTACGAATCGGGGTCAAGACGTCCAGTCTTGACCCCGATTCGCGCCTTGCACTTCATCCCAAACAGGGTAAGCTCGCATTCACGCCTATTTATGAAATGAGTTCTAGTATGATTACTGCGTGTCGTGCGTGTCATGATTGCCGGCGCCGGCAAGCCCATTCTTTACATGCGTTCCGGCGCGATCATTTCAGCATAGTCATACAAGGCGCCGAGGATCTCTTCGCCGCGTTCATCCACGCTTTCGGACAACTGGTCGATTTGCTCGAACAGTGCGTCCAGCGTGCGGGCACCGCCTTCGCCTTCGAACAGCCGTGCGGCGCGATGTTCTTCCCATCGTTGCGCTTCTTCTTCCGACAAAGTTTCAGGGAAATTGCGCGCGCGATAACGGAACAGCAGTTCTTCCAATCTGGCGTCGTCAAACGTGATGCGCGCCTGTGCCAGTTGTTGCGGCGACAGCGCGCGCAATTGCGTGAGTTGGCGGCGGTCATTGTTGCCGACGAAGCCGCCGTACAAGTCTTCATCCACGTCCGCCGGTGCTTCCTTGGGACGCTGAAATACCTTGGCCCAGACCGCATGCATTTCCGGCAAGGCGGCCGCGCTTGCCGCATTCTGCAAAGCGGCGTCGACGTCGACACCGAGTTCGGCGGCACGTTCTGCGGTCAGCGTTTTGAGGCTGGCGATCACCATCGGCGATTTGTTCAGATGGATGGTCTTGACCGGCAAGCGTGACACCCCTTCCGGCAGGTCTTCGGTTTTGCTGAACATGCGTGTGCGGATTGTCTCTGCATCAAGTCCGGCGAGTTCGGTCGGGTCGCGGCTCAGATCCCAGGCGATCACTTCATTTTTGTTGGTCGGGTGGGTGGCCAGCGGCCACATCACGGCGATGCAACCTTGCGTCGCGGGGAACATGCCTGACACGTGCAAAAACGGTTTGGGCGTTGCCAGTGCGAGTTCGGTGGCGACGCGTTCTTTCTTGTGCAGGGCGAGACAGAAGTCGAACAGGCGAGGCTGTTTGTCTTTGATCAGGCGCGCGAAGGCGATGGTCGCACGCACGTCGGACAAGGCATCATGAGCCGCTTCGTGGAGGATGCCGTTTTCCCTGGTCAAATGTTCGAGCTTGAAGCTGGGCGTGACGCCGTCTTCTTTCTTCGGCCATTGGATGCCGTCGGGGCGCAGGGCGTAGGTGGTGCGCACTACGTCCAGCAAGTCCCAGCGGCCGCAATTGTTTTGCCATTCGCGAGCATACGGATCGATCAGGTTGCGCCAGAACATGAAGCGCGTGATTTCATCATCAAAGCGGATGGTGTTGTAGCCGACGCCGATGGTGCCGGGTTCGGACATGGCTTGTTCGATTTGCGCAGCGAACTGGTATTCGGGAATGCCGCGCTCAAGACAGTCTTGCGGCGTGATGTGCGTGATCAGGCAAGACTGCGGATCGGGGACGAAATCGGGTGCCGGTTTGCAATAGATCATGATCGGCTCGCCGATCTCGTTGAGCTCGGCATCGGTGCGGATCGCGGCGAACTGCGCCGGGCGATCGCGACGCGCTTGTGCGCCGAAGGTTTCGTAGTCGTGCCAGAGGAAAGTGTGATTGGACATCGGGACAGTGATGAGTCGGTGAATGCGGAGCAGTGGGCAAACAACAGCGGGCACGCAGGCAATATGCAGGCGCGGCCGCAGCCGGTTGGAACATTCGCGATTTTAACCGACGATCACTGTCAGGCGAAGATTGCCGCCGGCCGGATGAGAAGGATACGGCCCAGGCGAGCAGGCCGAATGGATTTATTGAACGATGCGGCGTTCGTTCTTGTTGAGGATCGCTTGCAGGCTCTTTTGCAGATCGCCCTGATGTACGCCGCTGTTGGCGCTGCCGCCACCGTATTCGATATTGTCGATGACCCAGCCGCGGGCGTCGCGCGAGAGCACAACGCGATCAACGGATTTGAACGGCGACTGCAACTTGGCGTCGCTGTAGATCAATTCCACCGAGCAGGTGCTGTTGGCTTCCTTGACCTCGCAGCCCAGCACGCGATAGGTCGAGGCACCCTTGGGATGCGTGGTGAACAGGTCGCCATCCACCAGCGGCGGGGTTTGATTGTCGGTCTGCGCCAGATGCGCTTCTTCGGCGACGGAAACATCCTTGAGCAAGTCGAACAGCGGCACCGACAGGAAGTGGCGGAAAGTGATCAGTTCCTTGAGCGATAACGCGCCGTTGGGGCGGTTGGATTGATGCGTCTGGTAAAAGCTGTTGACCAGATCTTTGGCTTCTTGTTCGCTGCTGGCGCTGCAGCCTGCCATCAGCAGGGCGGCAGCAAGGATAAGCGTATTGCGGAATTGCTTCACGATCTTTTTCTCCCCGGTCCGATTGCTTTCGTCGCGGTCTTCATCCCCGTCACCAGCGTTATTCTGATGACCGGCGACGCTGACTGCCGGTTGGCAACCGGGTCCATTTGCTTGTTCTATTGCGATATTGTCATGTTGTCAGCATTCCCCGGATTGCGGATTGCCGCGAGGAAACGCACTCAGCATGATAAATCAAACTGACGCGGTCTTCACGCATCCGGCTGCACGAAAGGCTTCGGCATGCACTTGCCATATCCGCTGCTCTATTCGTTGCAATATCCGCCTGCGCGTCTATCGTACCGCAGCGTCGAGGGAATGTTGATAGGGAGATTATCGGAAGAAAAGGCGCATTTCTTCAATATGCGCCGGGACGAACCAGGATCAGTTGTAGTCCTGAACAATGCTGCTGAGCGTGTCGGTCAGGTATTCGCGTTGCGACGACTGTCCGCTGCCGAGAAACTCGATATCGTCGATGCGCCATTGATTGTTCTCTTTGACGAGCAGCAATTTGTCTTTCCAGCTTTCGTCACTGCTGCCGCCTTTGCTGTCGCTACTGCCTGTGTGGCGAAACTTTACCTGGCAGGAGGCGCGATTGTCTTCGCTTTCACAGCTGTCCATCTTGAACGAGGTGGCGCCTTCAAACAAGGACGTGAACAGGTCGCCGTCGACCAGCGGTGGCACCGGCTCTTCGGCAGCAGCGTGGTATTTGACTTCGGTTTCCGAGGCTTTGCTCAGTAGCGCGAACAAGGCTTGCGAGAGGAAAGGCTGCAACAGTTTGAGTTCGTCGGCATTGGGAATGCCGGGGGTATGCGACTTCAGATGCTGTTGGTAAAACCCGGAAATCACCTGCTCCTGCAAGTGCGTATCATCCGGCGGCTCGCCGCACGCTGTCGCACAGGCGACGGTGAACAAGGCTGCGATGCGGGTAAAAATCTTCATGCAATTAGGTCCGGGTGAATCAGTCTTGAATTGTGTGGAATCGTGTTGAATCGTGTTGAATCGTATTAAATCGCGTCGACTGCGTGTCACGACGTGCGGATGACGATGCGGCCATGTCAGAGTCGCGGATGCGTCATGCGTTCCCCTCGTTGCCGTTGCTGCTTGCGTTATTCACGTTCTCAATTGTTCAAGTTGCCGCGGGGCATCATGATGCCGCAGGATGATGAGCTATTGCAATGACAGGGCGGCGACAAGCGGGAGCGCGGGTGAGCAAGGGTGAAAGCGATGCGCAGCGAATGCAGTGTAGATGTGCCCGTATCCGTAATGACCGGGCACCGTCGGGTTGTTCGGGAAGACGCTGACGTGCTTCCCGATTTTGTTCCGGCGTTATCTTGCTTTTGATAGCTTGCTTCCGATTTATTTCGATTCGGTCAGTAGAGCGAAGTGCTCGACATGCGGTGCGCTGGCGAAGAACGGGCCGACGATGCCGCGCCATTCTGTGAAGGCCGGGGACTCGCGAAAATCGACAGTGTGATTTTCCAGCGTTGCCCAGTGCACCATCAACAGATAGCGCTCAGGCGCTTCCACACCTTTTTGCACTTTGTGGCCGAGATAACCCTTGGCCTTGGAAATCGTCTGCGCGATGCCGCGCTGGATGGCTTCGTCGAATTCAGCTTGTTTGCCTGGTTGGATGCGGATATCGGCAAGTTCCAGAATCATGGTTGTCTCCGTAGGGGATGGAAAAGCGGGTCTCGATTATTACATTTTCCAGCGGGCATTGCGTGCCTCCACCCGACTGCGATTCTGTTTCGCCCCCACCGCATGAAAAGCCTTCAAGATGAACCTGTACTTTGTTGTACAAATGACTATGCTGAAAGGAGCAGGATCAGCATCGCTGACTGGTTTTCTCGCGTGGGTTTGCTGCGTCCACGGGGTGACGGCGGTCGGATCTTGCACAAGGAGACAATCATGTTAGGCAGACAAAGGCTGTATTTCATGCTGCCGGATATCCCCAGTGCACGCAGCATGCTCGACGAGCTGTTGCTGGCGCGTATCGAGATCCGGCATATGCATTTCTGGGCGCGGGACGGCGACTTGCCGGACGATATGCCCGACGCGACTTTCTTTCACAAGACCGACCTCACGCACGGCGCCGAAATGGGATTGCTGGTCGGGGGGCTGATGGGGTTCGCGGGTGGTTTGTGGTTGCTGCTGTTTCCGCCTGAATGGGTGCAGGTCAGCATGGTGGCGGTATTTGTCACGACCATCACCGGCGCAGTACTTGGCAGCTGGATGTCGGGCATGGCGGCGGCTGCGATTCCCAATTCGCGGCTGAAAAACTTTCATGCGGATATTGCGAGCGGCAAGGTGCTGCTGCTGATCGATGTGCCGTTCAAGCGGATTGAGGCAATTGAAGACCTGATCGCCAGTCGTCATCCCGAAGCCAGCTTTCGCGGTGTAGAACCGCATATTCCGGTTTTCCCCTGACAGTGGTTCACGTCAGTTGGCGCACCGCCTTGCCGGTGCGTTTTTTTTGTATTCGCCAGTTGTTGATCTCTGGTTTCAACAATGTGGATGTCGGCCAAATTGGGGCAGGCGACGCCCCATGTCGGGAAATCTGCACTGCGAAAAAGCAAGGCTCGCCAGTGGTGTAAATTTTTTAGCTGTTTCGGCTGTTTTTCGCTGGTTTCCACCCGGCAGACAATTGTTATTTTTGCCGCCACTCAATACACTAGCTCCCGGTCATCCAATAACAAGATACGAGACGTGCTGCGGCCTTTATGGTGATGGCGGCGCGTTCCGATAACATCCGGAAGGAAACTCATGGCAGGTTCTTATTTTCCACAATGGCGGGTACGCAGCAGCACCTCGGACGGACAAGGCCAGGTCATCGCAACCGACGAACGTTTGCCGATGCCGCAGACGGTCGCCATGGGCGTGCAGCACGTAGTCGCCATGTTCGGCTCCACCGTGCTGGCGCCGTTGCTGATGGGTTTCGATCCTAACCTTGCCATTTTGATGTCGGGTTTCGGCACCTTGCTGTTCTTCCTGCTGGTGGGCGGCCGCGTGCCGAGCTATCTGGGTTCCAGCTTCGCCTTCATTGGCCTGGTCATTGCCGTCACCGGCTATGGTGGACATGGCCCGAACACCAACCTTGGCGTCGCGCTGGGCGGCATTGTCGCGTGTGGCGTGGTGTACACGCTGATCGGCTTTCTCGTCAGCGCCATCGGTACCCGCTGGATTGAAACCCTGATGCCGCCGGTGGTCACCGGTTCGGTGGTCGCGGTGATCGGTCTGAATCTGGCACCGATCGCGGTCAAGGGCGTGACTGGTAACAACTTCGATGCGTGGATGGCCTTGGGCACGGTGTTGTGCGTCGGCCTCGTTGCCGTATTCACACGCGGCATGGTGCAGCGTCTGCTGATCCTGATCGGCTTGCTGCTGGCCTACGTGATTTACGCGATCCTGACCAACGGCGCCGGCCTGGGCAAACCGATCGATTTCAGCAGCGTTGCGAATGCAGCATGGTTCGGTATCCCGACGTTTGCGTCGCCGGTGTTCAAGATGGATGCGATGGCCTTGCTGGCGCCGATCGCCGTCATCCTGGTGGCGGAGAACCTTGGTCATATCAAGGCGGTCAGCGCCATGACCGGCCAGAATCTCGACAAGTACATGGGACGCGCCTTCATCGGCGACGGCCTGGCGACAATCTTGTCGGGCAGCGTGGGTGGTACAGGCGTGACGACGTATGCAGAAAACATCGGCGTCATGGCGGTCACCAAGATCTATTCGACGCTGGTGTTCGTGGTGGCGGCAGTGATTGCCATCGTGCTGGGTTTCTCGCCGAAGTTCGGCGCAGTGATCCTGACCATTCCCGGCGCGGTGCTGGGCGGCGTGTCGATTGTGGTGTTCGGCCTGATCACCGTGTCCGGCGCGCGCATCTGGGTGGAGAACAAGGTCGACTTTTCCAACAACACCAACCTGATCGTGGCTGCGGTCACGCTGGTACTGGGTGCTGGTGACTTCACGTTGAAACTGGGTGGTTTTGCGCTGGGTGGCATCGGCACCGCCACCTTCGGCGCGATCATCCTGTATGCGTTGCTGAGAAAGCGCGGTTGATTGCGCTGTCTGAACGACAAGTAAATCGCTCACCAAAAGACGCGGCCCGACGGTCGCGTTTTTTGCTATTGTTGTTGCGTCGCCTGGTCGGCGCGTCATCAAGGATTCATTTTGCGGTTGTAAACTGATTTAAACGTCGAAACTTGCTAAATTTCCATTGAGCAATTTTTGCGGACTTACTATACTCACGTGTTGCAGTCGCATTGCATCGAATCAGGCCCGGGAAGGGGACTGCGGATGCAGAGCAGTAGTCAGTACTTGCTGCGATCGCAGCGATTGCAGCAACGCCGGCCGTCATCACTCAAAAAACAGGAATACGCCGTATGAATACCGCCCTCAAACGCTCCCTGGCACTGCTGTGCCTCGTTGTACCTTTCACTCCTTTGCTGTCCGGTTGCGACGCTATTGCGGGCAAGAAGGACTATGCCTATTTCCGCAAGCACATCGATGAAGCCAAATCGGTCTCCGATCAATGCCAGCTGAACGGCACCTCCGGCATGGAGCGGGACAAGATTGCCCAATGCGACGCTGCACGCGACGCCTACGCCAATCGCAATTACAACTATTGATCTCCTGATCTCGTGAATCCGGCGGGTGGTCTGCACACCCTTGCCGGTTTGCACCGGCCTTGTCACAAAATTGTCAAAGTCGGGCGGTAGAATCCGGCGTTTCCCCTGTGGAGTACGCCGCGCCATGCATAATCCCCCAGAAACACCTCAGGCTTTACACCTGCTCTACGAGCCTGCCGGGTTTATCTGTGCATTTCGGTTCGATGATGGACGCGCCACATCGCTGAAGTGGCATGAAGTCCTGGCCCACAAAGTCGCCTCTCCTGCGTTCAGCTGGCTGCACGTCAAAACTGCCGACGTCAAGGTGCGTCACTGGATGGAAACCAGCGACGACATTCCCGAGCACATCGCGGAATTTCTGCTCAGCAGCGACACGCATCCTTGCCTGCATACCACCGCTAATGGTGCCTACGGCACGCTGGCCGATCTCAAGATGGAAATCGGCGATACCGGCACCGAAAAGGGCGCACTGCATTTTTTCCTCGATGGCAATCGTCTGCTGACGTTGCGCACGCAGCCGCTGTGTTCGACCAACATGCTGCGCCAGAAGGTGCTCGACGGCGCGCTGTTCGATAATCCGATGGAGTTGTTCGCCGAGCTGTTGCGTTGTCTGGCTGACGGCTTTGACGCCCGTGTAGCGTCGCTCAACGACAAGGTGGACGACATTGAAGAGTCCGTGTTGTCGGATCGCCGTCCGGAAGACCGTGCGGAACTGAGCGCGATCCGGCGCCAACTGGCGGAGTTACGCCGGCACATCACGCCCGAGCGGCGCTTGCTGAATCAGCTCAATCGTCTGCGTCCGGCCTGGGTGCCGACTGCTGCGCTGGAAGAACTCAACCACGCGCTTGATGAACTCAATGAATTACACCTGACTTTGGAAGCGCTCTACGAGCGCGCCAAACTGTTGCAGGAAGAAATCGCTTCCCAGATGTCGGAACAGATGAACCGCAACCTGATGGCGCTGTCGATTCTGACCGCCTTGCTGATGCCTGCCACGCTGGTGTCGGGGATTTTCGGGATGAACGTTGCCGGCTTGCCGGGTTTGCATGACGAAGCTTCGTTCACCATGGTCATGTGGGTGATGATGGGCCTCGGTGTGGCGACGGTCGGCTTGCTGAAGTGGCTGAAGATCTGGTGACTGAAAGTCGTTTCCGGAAGCCACGCTCGACGTAGCATCGGAGGGGGCACAAAGCGCATTGATGCGCTTTGTGCAAAGCATCAAACATCAACCCTCAAACGACAAAGGACAGATTGTCAGTCGATGATCCTGTATCAGCAATTTCCTTTTTTTGCCTGTCCCGGTGGGCAATGATAACGAGGTCCATCGTCACGGTTGTCGTTGCCATGTTCGCGATGTCGTTCTTCACCCCGGCGCCAGCCGCCGCGATGCAGTTCCCATCCATGCGGTCCCTCGCGCCATTCAGGGTGGTCATATTCATAGCCGCGGCGCATGCGCTCCCAATGTCCCTGCACCCATACATGGCGATGTCCGTCCCAGTTCCAGAAGCCGGGGGCCCATATATAGCCGCCGCGTGGAGGCGGAGCCGCTTCATAGCGTGGTGGTGGCGGAGGCGTGCCGATGTTGATGTTGACGCTGACTTGTGCCGCAGCGTGGCCGGGCAAGAACGCCGTGAGACAACTGACAGCGATGGCGGAAGCGCAGAAAAAGCGTTTCATCTGATGACCTTTTTTGATTTTGAGAGAATCGGACTATACCGATAATTTTTTGTTCACCAACCTGATGATGCATTTGATTACATTTGACTTCGTCGGTTCTTCAGGTGCAACGTAATCAGGCATTAGCGGAGACAAGTATGTTCCTTTTTATCTCCGATGCCGACTTCATTTGGCTAAAAAAAATCCTTCCGTAAATACTGACGGAAGGATTCTTAATATTCCACGTTCTATCTGAGCGCCCGCTGCAAACAGCAGGCGTTTTCTGCCGGAAGATCAGTAAGTACCGATGTAATCGCCCTTGCCGATTTCCACGCCGTTGTGGCGGAAGATGTCGTAAGCAGTGGTGACGTGGAAGAAGAAGTGTTGCACACCGTAGTGCAGCAGGTAGGCTTCGCCGGTGAAACGCTTTTCTTTCGGCGTACCTGGACGCAGCACGATTTCACGCCCTTCGGCGCCTTCAAATTGTTCCGGCTTCAAGCCGTCGATGAAGGCAATGGTCTTGTCCAGACGTGCTTGCAGGTCAGCGAAGCTGGCTTCGTTGTCTTCGTATGGTGGCACTTCGACATTGGCCAGACGCGCAGGCACGCCTTTGGCAAAGTCGGCGGCGATCTGCACCTGACGGGTCAGGTTGAGCATGTCCGGGAACAGGCGTGCTTTCAGGAAAACATCGGCGTCGATGCTTTTTGCAGTGGCGTGCGCTTCAGCCTTTTTCAGGATGTCCTTGAGCGCGTTCAGTGCTTGCTTGAAAACAGGGACGGACGCAGCGTAGTAAGAGATGGTCATGATTTTCCTTTGGTGTAGTGCCGGTAAGCGCATGGCGCGCTGACGCAGATGATGCGGTCGTGCTTTGAATTATGAGTATTTCTGGAATTCGCTTTTTTGAAATTCGATTTCCAGCGGGCGAAATTTGGAGTACAGCCACAGGCCGCAGGCGAACAGCGTGCCGAGGAAGCCGGTGAAGATCAGCGCCAGCATGATGCCGACGAAAGGCGAGGCGATCAGACCCATCAGGCCGGTCAGATGCTGGCCGTTCCAGACGATGGTTTCAGCGCCGAAGAAGGCAAACAAGCCCATCAGGATGGAGATCGGCACCATCGAAAAACCTGAAGCGATCGCCAGGATCTTGTAGACCGTGCCGAAAGAGAAGCGTTTGATTTCCATTGTTTCAAACATGATTGACCCACATAAAAATGCCGGCGCTGTCGATGCGATGATGCAGTGCCGGCCTAAACGTTATTGTTGGAATTGTTGAGTTGTTACTTTGCGACCCAGCTGTCTTTCAGTGTCACGGCACGGTTGAATACGGGCTTCCCTGCGACTGAATCAACGCGGTCGGCGACGAAGTAACCATGGCGTTCGAACTGATAGATCGCCCCGGCTTCGGCGGTCTTCAGTGTCGGTTCCAGATAGGCGGTGATGACTTCCTTCGAGTTCGGATTCAAGGCCAGCTTGAAGTCTTTGCCGCCGGCGTCCGGGTGCGCGTCAGTGAACAGGCGGTCGTACAGGCGTACTTCAGCTTCCAGCGCATGGTCGGCGCTGACCCAGTGCAGGTTGCCCTTGACCTTGTAGTTGGCGCTGCCGGGTGTGCCGCTCTTGCTGTCTTCGAAGTAGTTGCAGTGCACGGCGGTGATGTTGCCGTCCGCATCCTTGTCGCAGCCGGTGCACTCGACCACATAGCCGTAACGCAGGCGCACCTTGTTACCCGGGAAGAGGCGGAAGTAGCCCTTGGTAGGCACTTCCATGAAGTCTTCCTTCTCGATCCACAGGTTCTTTGTGATCGGGAACAGGCGGTGCTCGCTGTCATGCAGCGGATGTGCCGGGGGATAGACCGGTGCGCTGCATTCGACGCTTTGGCCTTCCGGGAAATTGTCGATGATCAGCTTCAGCGGACGCAGTACGGCCACGGCGCGTGGTGCCTTCGGATCGAGATCGTCGCGCAGTGCGCCTTCGAGGATGCTGTAGTCGATCCAGCTGTTGTTCTTGGAGGCGCCGGTACGGTCGCACATCAGGCGGATCGCTTCCGGCGTGTAGCCGCGACGGCGCAGGCCGACGATGGTAGGCATGCGTGGGTCATCCCAGCCGCTGACGATTTTTTCATCGACCAGCTGTTTCAGTTTGCGCTTGCTGGTGATGATGTAGGTCAGATTCAGGCGGGCGAATTCATATTGATGCGGCAACGGTTTCTTGAAGAAACCTTCTTCGGCCAGACGCTCCAGCACCCAGTCGTAAAACGGGCGCTGATCTTCGAATTCCAGCGTACAGATCGAGTGGCTGATGTTTTCCAGCGCGTCTTCGATCGGGTGTGCGTAGCTGTACATCGGGTACACGCACCACTTGTCGCCGGTGTTGTGATGGGTCGCGTGGCGGATGCGGTAGATGGCCGGATCACGCAGATTCATGTTGGGGCTGGCCATGTCGATCTTGGCGCGCAGGATCAGCGTGCCGTCGGCGTGCTTGCCGTCGCGCATTTCTTCGAACAGACGCAGCGATTCGTCGGCAGGGCGGTTGCGCCATGGCGAGTCGGTGCCTGGCTCGGTCAGCGTGCCGCGGGTTTCGCGCATCTGTTCGGCGTTTTGTTCATCAACGTAGGCCAGACCTTTGCGGATGAGTGCTTGCGCACCGGCATACATGACATCGAAGTAATTGCTGGCGTAGTACAGATGCGGTTGGCCGTCGTGATCCCAGTCAAAACCCAGCCATTTGACCGAGTCGATGATGGTGTCGACGTATTCCTGGTCTTCCTTCTCCGGATTGGTGTCGTCGAAGCGCAGGTGGCAGCGGCCGTTGTAATCACGTGCCAGACCGAAGTTCAGGCAGATCGACTTGGCGTGACCGATGTGCAGATAGCCGTTGGGTTCGGGTGGAAAACGGGTCACCACCTGCGGCAGAGCCTGGCCCTGCTTGTCGCTGCGTTCGGCATAGGTACCGGAAACCAGATCGGCTTCGATGATGCCGCGCAGGAAGTTGGTGGATGGTGCTGGCGTGTGACCGTTTTTCAGTTCGTTGCTCATGGATGCTTTGAGGGAGACATTTTTATATAGACAGACATTTTACCGCAGCGCGCCAACATTGAATGGGTTTCCCGGCGGCTATGGAGGCAGGCGGTGGAGCGATTGTCGCAAATCTGGCCGGAAATAATTGATTACACCTGATACGGATAGGAATTACCTGGTTTTTTACTTTGCGGGCAAGCTGTGCTTCATCGTCAAGTTTTGCCAAGTCCAAGGAGGACGTCATGAAGAAACTTATCAAACTCGCCATTGCCGGCGTGCTGGTCGCTACCACACTATCCGCCTGCATTGTCGTGCCAGCCGGACCGCCACATGGCGGCTACTATCGCCATGGCCCTTACTACGGACCGTATTACGGCCGTTAAACAAGCCAAACAAACCGTCCTCTGTCAGCGCTATGCGTAGCGCGCATGTTGTGTCATATCGTCAGTAGTTCAAAAAGGGAGTCAAAAATGAAAAACAGCCTCAAAACATTGTTCTTGCTTACCGTGACTGCATCTACTCTTGTCACCGCCGCCGCGCATGCGGACGAGCCCGGTCGCCATCCGTTTTATGCCCACGCCCGCGCCGACTTGGATCAGGCACGTTGGTTGATTGACCATCGGCCGGGCGACAACTGGCAAATGGGACGCAGCGAGCAGGTTGCTCTGCGCGAAATCGATCTGGCTGCACGCGATGTGACGCAATTGGGTATTGATGTCGGCAAGGACATGTTCCGCCCCGAACGTGCCGATGTGCATCCAGACCGCCGCGGCCGCCTGCACGATGCGGTAGCGACGCTGGAAAAGGCCCATCAGGATCTGGCGCATGAAGAAGACGACCCCCGGGTGCGCGGTTTGCAGCGGGATGCATTGCGTCATGTTGATATTGCCTTGCATGCGACCCAAGACGCTATCCGCGAAGCCGGGTACTAAGCCTTCCTTCTTTTGAGATGCCCGCCGCAGCTTGACTATTGACTGTCACCGGCGGGCATTTTCCTTTCCGAACGTCGCTCCTGAACTGCATTTTGTCCTGAACTCACGGCATTTCGTCGCATCCCGCTTGGCGCAACGCGCGCGTTTGCCGACACTGGCCTCCCGTTTCCCTCACGGAGGATAGTTATGTCGCTCAGTCTGCTTAAGACCTTGCACCTGCTCGGTGTTGTTCTCTTTCTCGGCAATATCATCGTCACTGCCTTCTGGAAAATCATGGCTGACCGCACGCGTGATCTGGCCGTGATCCGGTTCGCCGTGCGCGCGACCAACTGGGCCGACCTCGTTTTCACCTTTGGCGGTATTGTGCTGCTGGCCGTCGCCGGCGGAAAGATGGCCGCTCTGGAAGGCGGCCTGATGCAAGCCGGCTGGCTGCATTGGGCTTACGGACTGTTCATCGTGACAGGTCTGTTGTGGGTAGGCATCCTGATCCCGGTGCAAAGGGCGCAGGCGCGTTTGCTGTATCCCTTGCCAAGCGAGGCGCAGATTCCTGCACGCTATTGGAGGCTGTCGGCAATCTGGGCCGTGGCGGGTTCGGTCGCTACCGTGCTGCCACTGGCGATTGTGTATCTGATGATTGCCAAGCCAATCTGATGTGCATGCTCACATTTGCTTGAACAAATGGGTGAACAGGCGGCTGACAGCCAGTGTTTCCGGGCGTGCGCGCAGTCGCAGCGATAATTTCCCGGCTTCGTCGCGCTGGGCCGATTGTACCTGCGTAATGCGGACGATGGTGCCACGGTGGATCTGCCAGAACTGATCGGAATCGAGCTGCGGAATCAACTCCTTGAGGCTGGTGCGGATCAGTGATTCGCTGTCGGCCGTGACAACGTTGACGTACTTGTCGGTGGCTTCAAAATAAATTACTTCCTCTATCGGAATCAGCTTGATCTGATTGCCGACGGCGGCGCGTATGATGCGCAGCCGCTCTTGTGCTGCAGGTGCCGGCGTGATGCTGCGCAATTGTTGCAGCACGCGTTCCATATCGTCACTGGTATTGCCGGGATTGCCGGTCTTGCGGTTTTGCGCCAGCCGGGCTTGCAGACGTTCTACCGTTTTTGCCAGACGCTCGTCGTTGGCCGGTTTGAGTACGTAGTCGATGGCCGCCTGTTCGAAAGCCTGAACGGCGTAGTCGTCATAGGCGGTAACGAACACCAGCAGAGGAAAGGATTGTCCCTCCGGCCATTCGTCGGCCAGTTCACGCGCGGCCTCCAGTCCGCTCTTTCCCGGCATTTTGATATCGAAGAAGACGATGTCCGGCTGCGCCGCCAGCGCATGATCGACCGCTTCGATGCCGTTGGTGGCGACACCGATAATCTCCAGCTCCGGCCACAGACGGCACAAGGCGGTAGACAAGGCGGCAGCGAGCAGGGCTTCGTCTTCAGCAATCAGAGCGCGGGTAGCGAGAGTGGTCATCGCGGCATCGTCCTTTATCGTGTCGGGTTGGGATCGAGCGCCGTGAGAGGTATCGTGATCTGCGCCACGGTACCTTCTGGGATATTGTGCGTCAGGGTCAATTCAGCCAGCGGGCCGTACAGTGCATCGAGGCGGGCGCGGATATTTTCCAGGCCGAGGTGGATGCTTTCCGGCTTGTTGTAACTGGTGGTAGTACTGAGTCCCATGCCGGTGTCGAACACGCTCACAATCAGCATGCCGTCATGCACGTTGACGCGCACGGTGCAATCGCCGCCTTCTACTTTGGGTTCGAGACCGTGGCGTATCGCGTTCTCGACCAGCGGCTGCAGCAGCATCGGCGCGATCGGCGTGGACTTGAGTTCATCCGGCAATTGCAGGCTGTAGGTCAGGCGCAAGCCCATGCGCAGTGACATCAGGCCAAGGTAGGCCTTGGTCAGTTCAAACTCCTGTCCGAGCGAGGTCTGGGTGCTGCGCGAGGTCGACAGCGTGGCGCGCAGGTAGTGGATCAGTTGATCCAGCATTTGCTGGGCACGGATGGGTTCGGTGGAAATCAGGGTTTGCAGTGTCGCCAGCGTGTTGAACAGCATGTGCGGCTCGATCTGCGCTTGCAGCATCTGCAACTGCGCCTGGACGGCCTGCTTTTCGATGATGACGTTGCGGGCTGCCAGTGCCGCCATCTTTTCGCGATTCCAGTAAAACAGCGTCGCGCCAACGCAGACCAGCAAGATCAACACGATGATGCCGATCGTGTTGTTGGCCTGGCTCAGTGTGAACCATTCGATTGGCCGCCCGATCAGTGCGCTGGCGATGGCATTGCCGATGAAAAACGACAGCGGTGCAAAAATCAGCAGCATGAGGAAAAAACCGGGCTTGTTCGGCTCGTCTTTACCCCATAAAAAAATGCGGCCGCAGTCGATCAGCACCATGGCGGTAGTGCCGATACACATCGAGAACACCAGGTTCTCGACAAAGCCGGCGCCGATGCGCATGAGATACGTGACCACCACTGCGCACAGCAGGTTGATGATCACGGTCGGCACCAGCCCGCGTAGCAATTCCGGTGCGATGAGAGATAAGCGTGAAGCGAAGGTTGTTGCGGTAGTGGTCATTGCCGGTGATTTTTCAATTCCTGTTCGATCATGCGTTGTTTCCATGCCGGGGGCAGCCGCATGAATACTTTCAAGCCGTGAAATAGTAACCCGATTCCCCATCCCAGTAACGGGCCGGCCACCCAGAATGGCTGGTGCGCTTGCATGTGCGTCTGCAGCAGATTCAGGGTGATCAGGCCGGCGTTGACCAGCAGATAGATGCCAAGATGGGCGAAGAAGCCGAGCTTGCGCTCGACGCGCCGGGTAGCGTCGGTCAGGACCGTATCGGATGATGGAGAAGATGCTGGCATGGTGATTCCTCGTTGCAGGGATAACGGCATGATGCGCTGCTGATCGTGACGGAGACAGTGGTTTGCGACGAAGCGTCAAAATCCCAGCACGAAGTGCTGCCAAGCTGCGCGCCTCGGCATAGAATGGCGGCAACAAATTTTTTGCACGGAGAAAAACATGTGGCCATACCCAAAAGTTGCAGCACATCGTGGTGGCGGCACGCTCGCCCCTGAGAACACGCTGGCGGCGTTTCGCTGCGGCATGGAGTACGGTTTCAGGGCAGTGGAGTTTGATGTCATGCTGACCGGCGACGAGCAAGCCATCCTGATGCACGATCCTGTGTTCGGCCGCACGCTGCCGGGCGAAGGCAAGATTGCGGAACACACGCTGCAGGATTTGCAGAAGCTGGATGCAGGTGGCTGGCATAGCCCGAAATACGCCGGGGAGCCGATCTGCACACTGGCGCAGGTGCTGGAGTTCTGCCGCAGCAATGGCATCTGGATGAATATTGAAATCAAGCCGGCTGGAGAAGCCTACGCGGTGCGTACCGGCGAAGTTGCCGGCGAAGCCGTGGCGCGCTTTTTTGCTGACGAGATCACCGCACATGTGCCGGGACAGAATGATCGCAGCTTGCCCTTGTTTTCTTCGTTTTCTTTCGATGCGTTGATGGCGGCCAAGCGCACCGCCCCGGGTATTCCACGTGGCTTTCTGGTCGATAAGATTCCCGCTGACTGGGAACAGCGTTTGCAGGCCCTGGATGCAGTGGCGCTGCACACCAGCCACAAGAATTTGACGCCGGAACTGGCGCAGGCAGTGAAACAGGCTGGATATGGTTTATTCTGCTACACCGTCAATGACCCGGCACGCGCAGAAGAAATTCTGGGCTGGGGCGTGGATGGATTTTGTACGGATCGGATTGATCTGATCGGTCCCGCATAGGAAGAACATCGAAACACCGAAATAACCAAAAAAGACGAAACATAGAGGGAAGCAGTAATCATGAAAACCAAAGGCATGCTTTGCATGCTGACGGCTGCGGCCGTCATCACCATCGCCATTACCGGCAACGCTCGCGCACAGCAGGGAAATTCCCAGGGAAGCAGCCAGCACAAATATACCGACGACGCTATCGTCCGTGATCTGAAGGCCGGCAAGCTGACCGTGCGTGAAGCGCAAATCCTGCAGCAGCGGAACGATCAGGCTGCGGCAAAAACAGCGCCTAAAGCCGCTGCTCCTGCCAATGCACCAAAATCGACTGCAAAAAAGACGCATGCGGCCAAACCGGTAACGTCCGTAAAGTCGGGTAAAGCCGGGAAGGACGTCAAGAAAAAAGGCAAGGCGCCCGTCAAGCATCTGACCAGTACACATGCCAAACACGGCCTGCACGCCCCGAAGAGCAGCGCGAAAACCAAGCCGCAACATGCAACGGCCAAGGGCGAACCGTCCAAGGCAGTCAAACCGGCAAAGAAGAAGGATAAGTCCGAGAAAGATAAGACTGCCACCAGAAAGCCGGAGCCAGTCCGCAAAACTGCGGTGAAATACATCAGGTAATTCCTGAATAGACGGCGCGCACGCAACGCTTAAAATGTGTCAACGCGAATCGAAAGCACAGCGTTAAAGACGCACAGGTGGTCGTATGTCAGAACGGATTCGCCGAAATGACGTGGCGGATCTTGGATAACAAATCGTCAGCGCACTTGTAGTGAACCAACTTAAGAGGAAAAAGATGAAACTGAATAAATTACTGGCAGCAGTCCTGGTCGCCGCTTTCGCAATGCCTGTTCTGGCTCAGAACGCTCCTGCAGCAGCTCCGGGTGCTCCAGCAGCAACTGCACCAGCGGCAGCGCCGGCCGCAAAGCCAGCACATTCCAAGCACAAGAAACACGCCAAGAAGCACAAAAAGCACAAGAAACACGCCAAGAAGAGCAAGAACAGCAAGCTGTATCAAGGCGCCTGATTTACCGGAGGGGGTTTTAGCCACGCAAGCCTTGATGGGGCCAGGTCGGAAGGAAACGAGGCCGGTCTGATTCAGGTTGCAGGTTGACATCACCATTAACCCGTTTGGAGCGATCCGAACGGGTTTTTTTGCGTCCGTATTGGCGTTTGCACATCAAGACATGCCCCGGGAGCGTTGCCGACCATGATCGTGATAGGGCTTATCACGTATAATCACCGGTTCGCAACATCTTTTTTGCACCGTTTTCTTTACCGTCCTCGAACATGAACTCAGCCGAAATCCGCGACAAGTTTTTGAAATTCTTTGAATCCAAGGGACATACCGTCGTCCGTTCGTCCAGCCTTGTGCCTGGCAACGACCCGACCTTGTTATTTACCAATTCCGGCATGGTGCAGTTCAAGGACGTGTTCCTCGGCACCGACAAGCGCAATTACGTGCGCGCCACCTCCGTGCAGCGCTGCCTGCGCGCCGGCGGCAAGCACAACGATCTGGAAAACGTCGGCTACACCGCACGTCACCACACCTTCTTCGAAATGCTGGGAAACTGGTCTTTCGGCGACTATTTCAAGCACGACTCGCTGGTCTGGGCCTGGGAGCTGCTGACCAAGGTCTACGGCCTGCCGGCTGAAAAGCTGTGGGCGACCGTCTACGAAACCGACGATGAAGCCTACGATATCTGGCACAAGGTCATCGGCCTGCCGAAAGAGCGCATCGTGCGCATCGGCGACAACAAGGGCGCACCTTACGCCTCCGACAACTTCTGGCAGATGGCTGACACCGGCCCGTGCGGTCCTTGCTCGGAAATCTTCTACGACCACGGTCCTGATGTCTGGGGCGGTCCTCCGGGCAGCCCGGAGCAAGATGGCGACCGCTACATCGAAATCTGGAACAACGTGTTTATGCAGTTCGACCGCCAGATCGATCCGAAGACCGGCGAAGCCACGCTGACACCGCTGCCGGCGCCTTGCGTCGATACCGGCATGGGCCTGGAGCGTCTGGCTGCGATTTTGCAGCACGTGCACAGCAACTACGAGATCGACCTGTTCCAGCGCCTGATCAAGGCCGCTGCACGCGAAACCAACATCACTGATCTGGAAAACAACTCGCTGAAGGTCATCGCCGACCATATCCGCGCAACTTCCTTCCTGATCGTCGACGGCGTGATCCCCGGTAATGAAGGCCGCGGCTATGTGCTGCGCCGTATCATCCGCCGCGCACTGCGTCACGGCCACAAGCTGGGCCAGACTCAGCCGTTCTTCTACAAGCTGGTCAAGGATCTGGTCGCCGAAATGGGCGCCGCTTATCCGGAACTGCCGGAAGCCGCATCGCGTGTCGAACAAGTCCTCAAGCAGGAAGAAGAACGTTTCGGCGAAACGCTGGAACACGGCATGAAGATCCTCGAAGCAGCGCTGGCCAAGAACGCCACCAAGCTCGACGGCGAAACTGCTTTCACGCTGTACGACACCTACGGTTTCCCGCTGGATCTGACCGCCGACATTTGCCGCGAGCGCAATGTTGAGTTGGACGAAGCTGGTTTCGCGACCGCTATGGAACGCCAGAAATCGACGGCGCGTGCCGCGGGTAAATTCAAGATGGCTGCCGGTATCGAATACAGCGGCGACAAGACCAAGTTCGTCGGTTACGACGCGCTGGCCCAGCAATCCAAGGTTGTTGCCCTGTACGTTGATGGCAGCGCGGTTACCAAGATCGAAGCCGGTCAAGATGCCATCGTCGTGCTCGACACAACACCGTTTTATGCAGAATCCGGCGGCCAGGCAGGCGATGCCGGTGCGTTGGAATCGTCGGGCGCACTGTTTGCCGTGGCCGACACGCAAAAGATCCAGCCGGAAGTATTCGGTCATCACGGCAACCTGATCAAGGGCTCGCTGTCGGTGGGCGATGCCGTGGAAGCCAAGGTCGATGCAGAGCAGCGTGCGCAAACCATGCGCAACCACTCGGCAACCCATCTCATGCACAAAGCACTGCGTGAAGTGCTGGGCAGCCACGTGTCGCAAAAGGGTTCTCTGGTCGACGCCGACAAGACGCGTTTCGACTTCAGCCACAATGCGCCGGTCACAGCCGAGGAAATCCGTCGTGTCGAAGAGATCGTTAATCGCGAAATCCTCGCCAATGCAGCGACCGAAGCCAAGCTGATGGGTTTTGACGATGCCGTCAGTGCAGGCGCGATGGCCTTGTTCGGTGAAAAGTACGGCGACGAAGTGCGTGTGTTGTCGATCGGTTCTTCGCGTGAACTGTGCGGTGGTACGCACGTCTCCCGCACCGGAGATATCGGCCTGTTCAAGATCGTGGCCGAAGGCGGCGTTGCAGCAGGTATCCGTCGTGTCGAAGCCGTTACCGGTGAAAACGCACTGGCGCTGGTGCAATCGCTCAGCAATCGCGTCAACGAAGCCGCTGCGGCATTGAAGGCGCAACCGGAAGAATTGATTCAGCGTATTGCTCAAGTGCAAGATCACGTCAAATCGCTGGAAAAGGAGCTGACCGCACTGAAGTCCAAGCTGGCCTCCAGTCAAGGCGATGAGTTGCTGACGCAAGCCGTCGACGTCAATGGCATCAAGGTGCTGGCAGCGACGCTGGAAGGCGCCGACGTCACCGCACTGCGCGAAACCATGGACAAGCTCAAAGACAAGCTGAAGACAGCCGCCATCGTGCTGGCATCGGTCAAGGACGGCAAGGTCAGCCTGATCGCCGGCGTGACTGCGGATGCAACATCCAAGGTCAAGGCTGGCGACCTGGTCAACTTTGTCGCACAGCAAGTCGGTGGCAAGGGTGGCGGACGTCCCGACATGGCACAAGCCGGCGGCACCGATCCGAGTGGTTTGCCGAAGGCGCTGGAAGGCGTCGCGGCCTGGGTCGGCACCAAGGCTTAAGGGGTATTAACGTCGTGAGCGACTTCAAGTTCTGTCCTGTCTGCGCTACGTCGCTGGTCATGCGTGCGGATGAACAAGAGGCAGGCAAGCTGCGGCTTGCCTGTCCCGACGGCCATTGGACGCATTGGGATAACCCTTTGCCGGTACTGGCGGGCTTAGTCGAGATCAACGGCAAGATGTTGCTGGCACGCAATGCGGCGTGGGCGGAAGGCCGGTTTGCACTGATCACCGGCTTCATGGAGCGGGACGAGACTCCGGAACAAGGCATCGCACGAGAAATCAAAGAAGAAACCAATCTCGATGCCAACCAGATCACCTTGATCGGCGTTTACGAGTTCATGCGCAAGAATGAATTGATCATTGCGTATCACGTCAAGGCGACGGGTGAGATCAAGCTGTCTCCGGAATTGCTGGAGTACCGCCTGGTGGCGCCACCGGACTTGCGGCCTTGGCCGGCAGGGACGGGATACGCGGTGGCAGACTGGATGCGGCTTCATGATTTGCCGGTGCAGTTTGTCGAGTTTGCCGGTTCATCCACTCCGCTAGTTTCTCCTGCACAACCTTAGTGCGCTAAATACAACAGAGTATGTTGCGACGCACCAACAAGGTTCATGTTGGAGTAGAATTCTTGAACGATCACTAGGAATTTTAGATTCACAGTATGGTTATTGAATTTCACAGAGAGCTGGATGCACGGGGCCTGAATTGCCCGCTGCCGATACTGAAAACCAAGAAGGCCTTGGCCGATATGTCGAGTGGTCAGGTATTGCGTGTCACGGCCACAGACACCGGTTCGGTGCGCGACTTCCAGGCTTTCGCCAAGCAGACAGGCAACGACTTGCTGTCACAATCGCAAGAGAATCAGGAATTCATTTTCTTCATGAAGCGTAAATAATTTACGCATTGTTGAAAATGCATTTCCGGCTGCGCTGCAGATAACGAGGCAGCTGGATCAGGTTGTAAAACAAGATACAAAAAAGCGCCCGCTGATGCGGGCGCTTTTTATTGGTGCGCCGTAGTTCAGTGAAAGCGACTACCGATCTCCGGATGGAAGCTCTCCGCACGTGCAATCGGCCAATACTTTTCATAAACCTGATAGCGGTAATTACCGGTGATCAGATCACCCGGCTCCAGATACTTGAGCATCTCCGACAGCAATTGAATTTCGTGATCGTTGATACGATGAACGATGTGAAAAGCACGCAGCGCCGAGGTATGCGGCAAGCCGGCAGCCTGTACCAGCTCTTGCAATGCATGCAGCGTGCTTTGATGAAAGCGATGCACGCGTTCTGCTTTGTCCGGTACGACGAGTGCGCGGGCGCGTGTTGCGTTCTGTGTGGCCACGCCCGTCGGGCAACGGTCGGTGTGGCAGCTTTGCGATTGGATGCAACCCAGTGCAAACATGAAGCCGCGCGCCGAGTTGCACCAGTCGGCGCCGATAGCCAGTGTGCGTGCAACGTCAAAGGCGGTGATGATTTTGCCGCTGGCGCCGATCTTGACGCGGTCGCGCATGCCAATGCCGACCAGTGTGTTATGTACCATCAGCAAACCTTCTTGCAGCGGCATGCCAACGTGGTCGACGAATTCCAGCGGTGCCGCGCCGGTGCCGCCTTCGGAGCCGTCGACGGTGATGAAGTCGGGCACGATGTTGGTTTCCAGCATAGCCTTGGCGATGCCAAAGAATTCCCACGGATGGCCCACGCAAAGTTTGATGCCGGTGGGTTTGCCGCCCGACAGCGTGCGTAGCTTGTCGATGAATTGCAGCAGGCCGATCGGTGTCGAGAACGAAGAATGCACCGCTGGGGAAATGCAATCGACTCCCATCGGGATGCCACGCGTGGCGGAAATTTCCGGTGTGATCTTGGCCGCAGGCAGCACGCCGCCGTGCCCCGGCTTGGCGCCTTGCGACAGCTTCACTTCAATCATTTTCACTTGCGGCGCATTGGCTTGTGCTGCAAATTTCTCTTCGTCGAAACTGCCGTCCGGATGACGGCAACCAAAATAGCCCGAGGCGATCTGCCACACCAGATCGCCGCCGAATTCGCGGTGATAAGCGGAGATCGAACCCTCACCGGTGTCGTGTGCGAAGTTGCCTTTTTTTGCGCCCTGATTAAGCGCGCGGATGGCGTTGGCCGACAGCGAACCGAAGCTCATCGCCGAGACGTTGAAGACCGACATCGAATACGGTTGCGCAAGTCCTTCGCCGACAACTACGCGGAAGTCGTGGCTGGCAATTTTGGTCGGCGACAGCGAGTGGCCGATCCATTCGTAACCGGCGACTTTGACATCCAGTTCGGTGCCGAAAGGGCGGCTGTCGACGTCGGCTTTGGCGCGCTGATAGACCACGCTGCGTTTTTTACGCGTGAATGGCGCGCCGTCGTTTTCGCCTTCAAAAAAGTACTGGCGAAGCTCCGGGCGGATCGATTCGAACATAAACCGGAAATGACCCATCAAGGGATAGTTGCGCAGTACGGCATGGCGGCGTTGAACGACATCGCGTACGCCGATGATGCTTAGCACCAGCGGCACGACTGCCCACCACCAGCTCACCATGTGCCCCGATGCCATGATGGCGAGTGCCAGCGTCAGAAAGAGTACGAACCATAAAACCAGGTAACGAGTTGCCCACATACCAGCATCCTTTTTGTTGTTTCTCAGGCGGTGTTGGGATTCTACTGCCGCCGTTGCTCTCCTATAGGGCGAAAAGAGTGGTGTTTATTTCAATTCCAAAGGATTCGGTGCCGCACCGTTCTGGTGCCTGATGGCGTTGCGCTGTTTGCACTTTGTCTGCAACTGGGCAGATGGAATGAAGATTGCATTGCTGCACGGATATACATACCAGCGAGTTTGTCCCGCAGCCGCTAAATCGTTGAGTGGCATTGTTATTGCTAGTTGTTAGCAAAAAAGTACGCACCACTACGTAGGCGTCATGTAGTCCGTTTCTTCTCTCCGAATTTTCCTTTGCTGTTGCCCTTGGGCACTACTGATTGCATACACCCATTTATATGAAGATTGTTGCCTCCTCAATTCCTCCGGATCATGCCGCTGCAATCACATCGATCGCCAGACCGCCTCGTCTGCTGGAGACGTTGCTGGCGAACCTGGACGGCATGGTCTATCGCTGCCGCGATGATGAACAATGGACAATGGAATTCGTCAGCGAGGGTTGCTTTGAACTGACGGGTTATCAGCCGCAGGACTTGCTGTTCAATCACAGGATTTCGTATGAAAACATTACCCATCCCGACGATCGTGATGCCGTGCGGCAAGTCATTCTTTCCTGCCTGACTGCCAAGCGTCGTTTTGAGATGGAATATCGCATCATCCGCGCCGATGGCGAGGTGCGTTGGGTATGGGAGCGGGGCGTCGGGATTTACAGTGCCGCCGGCACACTGGATGCGCTTGAAGGCTACGTGCAGGATGTGACGGCGCGCAAGGAGGCGGATCAGGCGTTATTGGAGGCGGAGCGGCGTTATCGCAGCATCTTTGAAAATGCCATTGAAGGTGTTTTTCAGTCGACGCCGGATGGCGGCTACATTGCCGTGAACCCTGCGCTGGCCCGTATCTACGGTTATAAATCGCCGGAAGATCTCATCGTCAGCTTGCGCGACATCAAGCATCAGTTGTACGTCGAGCCGGAGCGCCGTACTGAATTCATGAAGATGATGGAGCAATTTGGTTCGGTATCGAATTTTGAGTCGCGCGTGTATCGCCGCGATGGCGAGATTATCTGGATTTCGGAAAATGCCCGTGCCGTGCACGATGACGCGGGTACGCTGATGTTTTACGAAGGCACCGTGGAGGCGATTACCGAGCGCAAGCTATATGAGGCGGAAATTCGCCACCAGGCCACGCACGATGCGCTCACCGGTTTGCCTAACCGGACGATGCTGCACAATCATCTGCAGCGCGCGGTGCAGAATTCGCGTCAGAAGGGTTCGTTGACTGCGGTGGTATTTGTCGATCTGGATCAGTTTAAATTCATTAACGACAGTCTTGGCCATCAGGTCGGCGACGAGTTGCTCAAGACGGTGGCGCAGCGGCTGGTGTCTTGCGTACGCGAAACCGACATGGTGGCGCGCCAGGGTGGTGACGAGTTCGTACTGGTGCTGCAGAATCAGCCGGATGAAAGCAATATCACCGAGGTCTTGCAACGTATCCTGACCGCCGTGGCACGGCCATGGGTGGTGGGCGATCGCGAATTTCACATTACTTGCAGCATCGGTGTGAGCCGTTGCCCGACGGATGGTCGCGATGTAGAGACGTTGCTCAAGAACGCCGATTCGGCCATGTACAAGGCGAAGGAGCTGGGGCGCAACAACTTCCAGTATTTCGCCGGCTGGATGGATGCCCAGGTCAGCAACCGCCTGGAGATGCTGGTCAGTCTGCGGCGCGCGCTCGATCGCGATGAATTCAAGCTGTATTACCAGCCCAAGATCAGTCTGGCCAGTGGTCGCATCATTGGCGCCGAAGCGTTGATACGATGGATTTCGCCGGATCAGGGGCTGGTTCCTCCGGATCGTTTCATTCCCTTTGCAGAGGAGGCCGGTCTGATTGTCCCGATTGGTGAATGGGTGTTGCGAACGGCCTGTGCGCAAAACAAGCTCTGGCAAGATGCCGGGCTTGTGCCGATTCCGGTCGCAGTCAACCTGTCGCCGCGGCAACTTGATCAGAACTTGCCTGAATTTGTGCGCCAGGTACTGGTCGAAAGTGGTCTTGCCGCCACTTGGCTGGAACTGGAGATTACCGAAAATGTTGTCATGCGCGATGCCGAAAAGACCGTCGCTACCCTGAACGCGCTCAAGCGGCTGGGTTTGCAGGTGTCGGTGGACGATTTTGGTACCGGCTATTCCAGTCTGAGCTACCTGCGTCGTTTTCCGGTGGATGCCTTGAAGATCGACAAGTCTTTCGTGCGGGACATCGCGCGCGATACGGACAGCGCCGCCATTGTCAAGGCGGTGATTTCTCTCGGTCATATCCTGAATCTGCGTGTGATTGCCGAAGGCGTCGAAGATCAGGAGCAATACAACTTTCTGCTGGAAAACGGCTGTGACGAAGTGCAGGGCTACCTGCTCGGCAAGCCGATGCCGGTGGAGGATTTCACGCGTCGACTGGAGCTGGAGATGCAAACCGGCTTGTCATGAGAAGGCGACTCAGCCTAACCTGATCAGCTGTCACAACCCGCGAACGAAGGCCGGGCGATAGTTGGGCGGTGCTCAGGCAGCAGTCAGGCTTCAGCATGTAAATAATGTATGACGCCTGCAACGAAGCGACATTCGGTCTGGGCTTTGTGCTAAACTCCGCGCAGTATATTTTGCATTTTGCCTCCGGCCACCCGAAAACTCAGCTCGGCGCCGCTTGCAAGGTCAAAAGTTGAAATGGTGCGAGAATCTGGGAACTCAAGATTCTGTGTTCGCAACCAAGCCTTATTTTCCCGCTCATCTTCAACCTCCTATAAACGAGCGCCGGGAAGCAGCACCAACAGCATCAAAGCAGTATTTCAGGTTCAAGAGCCTGACAGCACCGTTGGCGCTGCGATGAAACTCAACCCGTGCAGCCAGGCTTCGCTTCGTTTTGGTCGAGCCCCTAAACTTTTGTTAAACAGTCGCACAAGAGTCGTACATGAATACTATTGAGGCCAAGAAAGTCCTCGAAACAGCATTGCTATGTGCTCACGAGCCATTATCAATCAACGATTTGAAGAAGCTTTATGTATCCGGTGAGGATGTCGAAAGCGAAATGACGTCAGATGCCATCCGGCAGATGTTGGAAGAGTTGCGTGAAGACTGGATTGACAAAGGTGTGGAAGTTGTCAGTTTGTCGACAGGCTGGCGCTTTCAGAGTCGAGCCGAGATGAAGGTCTATCTGGATCGTCTGAATCCGGAAAAACCGCCGAAATACACACGCGCTACGCTGGAAACACTCGCCATCATCGCGTATCGCCAGCCGGTAACGCGCGGCGACATCGAAGAAATTCGCGGTGTCACGGTCAGTTCGCAAACCGTTCGCTTGCTGGAAGATCGCGGCTGGATCGAAGCCATCGGCCATCGCGACGTTCCGGGGCGTCCGGCCTTGTTTGCAACGACCAAGCGTTTTCTGGATGATCTCGGCTTGACCTCGCTGGATCAGTTGCCGCCACTGCGTACGGTTACCAAGGAAGGTGTTGTCGATCCGGGTGCGTTGCTGGAGTTGCAAGCGCTGGAAGCCGGGATGCAGGCCAGCTTGATTGCCGAAGGTGAAGTGGCTGAGGGTGACGTTGCGGAGATTGCAAGTGCCGAAGACGCAACAGCTGAATTGGGCCAGGTCGAGCAAACTGCTGAAAATACAGAAACGGTTGAACTTGCCGACGCTGAAGGCACCATAGCAACAACCGACGGCGATATGGTTGCTGAGGCTGCTGATGTTGATACTGGTGCCGAAAAGAATGCGGAAGAAATTTCCGGGGAAGAAATCGAGAACGACGTGGATGCGATTGCACCAAGCGTTGCCAACTACGAAGAAGTGCAGGTCGAAAGCCCTGCGTCTGCTGAAGAAATTCACACCAAGGACCCTGCCTCCGGTCATGCAAATGACGCCGCGCCCGGTCTGAATAACCACGATTCAAATAATGAAACCATCTAGTTCCAACGATGAGAAGCAGGTAGACCTCTTTGGTGCTGCCGCGGACAATGCCGATACTGCCGCCGCCAAACCGGCTGCGCGCAAGCGGATCAAAAAGGTAGTCGCCGACGCGCCTGTCGCCGAAGAAGTTGCGCCGGTCAAGAAGGCCGCCGTCAAAAAGACGGTAACTAAAAAAGCTGCTGCTGAGAAAGCTGCGACGGATGTTGCGGCGCCAGTTGCCGCTGCTGTGGTTGCCGAGGTCGCGCCCGCTGGTGAGGTCGCTGCGCCGAAGAAGCGCGCGACCCGCGCCAAGAAGCCGGTGGCTGATGCTGCTGTGGAATCTGCACCCGTCGCCGCCTCCGCCTCCGCTCCTGTCGTGCCCGCCGCTGCACCGGAAGTGCCGAAAGTCATTGTAACTATCGGCGAAGAAGTGACTGCCGCTCCAGTTTTGCTGGATGCGCCTGCTGACAATGCGCGCACCAAGCCGGCTCGACGTGGCGTGCGCGGGCCGCGTGCCTTGCGTAACAACCGCGCTGCTCAGCGCGCTGCGGAAAGCAGCGAAGCCGCTCCCGTCAATCCGGTGGTTGCCGAGGCTGCTGTTTCTCACGGTGCGGGCGATGCCAATGCGCCGGTTCCTGTTGCTGATCAAGCCATGGCTGAGTCGCGCCGTGAGGGCCAAGGTCAGGATCGCAATCGTCAGCAAAAGGGCAAGAAGCCATTCGCCAAAGGCGGCAAGCCGAAGGCGCCGCAACTGGGTTTGCGCTCGCATGATGCAGGCGACGATATTTTCTCGTTTGTTACTTCGGATGCGTACGACAGGGAAGATGGCGCCAAAGGCGGTGCTCGCAACGGTCATCAGCTGCGCGGCAAGAACGGTCGCCGCGATCTGACCTCCGAGGATGACGCACCCAAGCTGCACAAAGTACTGGCGGATTCCGGTCTCGGTTCACGCCGCGATATGGAAGAGCTGATCGTTGCCGGCCGCGTGTCGGTCAACGGTGAGCCTGCGCATATCGGTCAGCGTATTCTGCCGACCGATCAGGTGCGTATCAACGGCAAGTTGCTGCAACGCAAAGTCAGCAAAAAACCACCGCGCGTTCTGGTCTATCACAAGCCTGCGGGTGAAATCGTCAGTCATAACGACCCTGAAGGCCGTCCATCGGTTTTTGATCGCCTGCCGAACATGAAGGCTGCGAAATGGCTGGCTGTCGGCCGTCTCGACTTCAACACCGAGGGACTGTTGCTGTTTACAACCTCCGGCGACCTCGCGAACCGCCTGATGCATCCGCGCTACAACATTGAGCGTGAATACGCCGTGCGTACGCTGGGTGAGCTCGAACAGGGCATGCGTCAGAAGCTGTTGCACGGCGTAGAGCTGGACGACGGCGTGGCGCAATTCTCCAAGATCGCCGACGGCGGCGGTGAAGGCGTCAACAAGTGGTACCGCGTGACCATCGGCGAAGGCCGTAATCGCGAAGTGCGCCGCATGTTTGAGGCTATCGGTCTGACCGTTTCGCGTCTGATCCGTACCCGCTACGGCATGATGATGTTGCCGCAAGGTCTCAAGCGCGGTCGCTGGGAAGAATTGGAAGAAAATGCCGTACGCGGCATGCTGGCTGCCTGCGGCCTGGAAAAAGTCGGCGGCGATGCCCCGGCCGGCAACGGTAAGGGACGTGGCAACAGTGCGAATGGTAATAATGGCAACAGCAATGGCCAGCCGCGCAGCAACGCCAATGCCAATCCGATGCAGCAGAAAGGTCCGCGCCGCGAACCGTGGCAGGGTCAAGGTCAGGGGCCTCGTCAGGGGCAAGGCCAAGGTCAGGGCCAAGGCGGTCGTCCGCAGCAAAACAAGCCGCGTCAGCCCGATCCTTTGCAGACCGCGCTGGGCTTTCCGGATGCGGGTCAGCGTCGTCAAAACCGTCCGCAACGCAGTGGTGGCATGGCCGGTCAGGGCATGGGCGCAGGCGGTATGCCGCGTCGGCGACGCGGGTAAGTCTTTGATTGCTCGGGAATTTCTTTTGTGAAATATCGGGCTGTCTGGGGTATGTCCGGCAATCTTGAATTGCCGGACATACCGTAATCGGTTATAATGCGCAAGTTAACGGGGTAATTCACGGCAAATAATGCACCGTGAAACTGCTTGCAGTTGAATAAACGATAAGAACGATGGGCAGATGCCCATTTTTTTTTTGCTGAACAAATTGATGTATCTGCGCCGCGAAGTAAGGCGCGCAGAAAAGAAGGCGGAGAGATTTCCTTGCAATTGCTGGATTTGATTGAAACCACCCTGTCGGGGATGGGCTACGAACTGGTTGACCTCGAGAAGGCGCCGCGCGGTCTCGTGCGCGTGTTTATCGATTTCCCGTTTGAAGATGCCGACAAGGGGCCGATCACGGTCGAGGATTGCGAGAAGGTCACGCATCAGTTGCTGCACGTCTTTACGGTCGAAAACGTCGATTACGAGCGGCTGGAAGTGTCGTCGCCGGGACTGGATCGTCCGCTGAAGAAGCTGAGCGACTATGTGCGTTTCGCTGATCAGGAAGCGGTCATCAAGCTGCGCCTGCCGATGGCAAGTGCGGCTAATCGCAAGTCGTTTCAAGGCATCTTGCGTGCTCCTGAGGGCGAGAACTTAAAACTGGAATTTGAAGCAAACGATGGGTCGGCAGCGGTGTTGGATTTCACACTCGCCGATGTGGATAAGGCACGCCTGGTGCCGAAAGTGGATTTTAGGAGTCGCAAAGCATGAGTCGCGAAGTTTTGTTATTGGTCGATGCGCTTGCGCGCGAAAAGAACGTCGATAAAGATGTGGTCTTCGGAGCACTGGAGCATGCGCTCGCGCAAGCTACCAAGAAGCGCTACGAAGGCGAAGTCGACATCCGTGTGTCGATCGACCGCGAAAGCGGCGAATTTGAATCGTTCCGCCGCTGGCATGTTGTGCCTGACGAAGCCGGTTTGCAATTGCCCGACCAGGAAGTGTTGCATTTCGAAGCCAAAGAACAAATTCCCGATATCGCCGTCGATGAATACATCGAAGAGCCGATTGAGTCGGTTGAGTTTGGCCGCCGCTTCGCGCAAGACACCAAGCAAGTCGTCCTGCAACGCATCCGCGACGCTGAGCGCGAACAGATTCTGGCTGACTTCCTGGAGCGCGGCGATTCGCTGGTGACAGGTACGATCAAGCGCATGGAACGCGGCGATGCCATCGTCGAGTCCGGCAAGATCGAAGCACGTCTGCCACGTGACCAGACGATTCCAAAAGAAAACCTGCGTATCGGCGACCGTGTCCGCGCTTATATCCTGCGTATCGACCGCAATGCACGCGGCCCGCAAGTGATTTTGTCGCGTACGGCTCCTGAATTCATCATGAAGCTGTTCGAGTTGGAAGTTCCGGAAATCGAACAAGGCTCGCTGGAAATCAAATCGGCAGCACGTGACCCTGGCGTGCGCGCCAAGATCGCCGTCTTCACCAGCGACAAGCGCATCGATCCTATCGGTACTTGTGTCGGCATGCGCGGTTCGCGCGTGCAGGCTGTGACCGGTGAACTGGGCGGTGAGCGCGTCGATATCGTATTGTGGTCGGAAGATCCGGCGCAATTCGTGATCGGTGCACTGGCGCCTGCCAATGTTTCCTCGATCGTCGTGGATGAAGAAAAGCACGCCATGGACGTCGTCGTGGACGAAGAAAACCTGGCGATTGCGATTGGTCGCGGTGGCCAAAACGTGCGTCTGGCAGCTGAGTTGACCAACTGGCAGATCAACATCATGACAGCGGAAGAGTCGGCCGATAAGTCGGCGCAGGAAACTGCAGCGATTCGCATCCTGTTCATGGAAAAGCTGGACGTCGATCAGGAAGTCGCAGACATCCTGGTGGAAGAAGGTTTTGCCAGCCTGGAAGAAATCGCTTACGTGCCGATCAACGAAATGCTCGAGATCGAGTCTTTCGACGAAGACACCGTCAACGAACTACGCAACCGTGCACGCGATGCACTGGTAACCGAAGCGATTGCTTCCGAAGAAGGTTTGGAAGGCATGGACGAAGCGCTGATCAATTTCGAAGGAATGGATCGCGTTGTCGCCGGCAAGCTTGGCCTGGCCGGTGTCAAGACCGTGCCTGCTTTTGCCGCACTGGCATACGACGAATTCGGCGCCATCCTGGCGTTGTCGGCCGAGCGTGCGCGCCAACTGATTGAAAATGAATTTGAAGATGTGACCGACGATGAAATGAAGCTCATCGATGCTAAATACGACGAGCGTGCCAAGGCATTGCAAGCCAAAGCATGGAGTACCGCGGAAGCGAAGCAATAAGCTTCCGCGTACCCACATCATCTGCCGAGCCACATAGAAAAGAGGACTGAATGGCAAGTAACAACGTAGCCCAATTTGCCACCGAGCTGAAAATGCCGGCGGATTTGCTACTGACCCAGCTGCGATCTGCCGGAGTTGAAAAAAGCTCCGAGTCCGATCCTTTGTCAAAAGAAGACAAGGACCGTCTCCTGGAGCATCTGCGTCGCGTACGCGGAGCAGCTCCGGAAGGCGAGAAGAAAAAAATTACGCTGACCCGTAAAGAAACGACTGAAATCAAGCAAGCTGATTCCACCGGCAAGTCGCGCACGATTCAGGTGGAAGTGCGTAAAAAACGCACCTTCATCAAGCGCGACGAACCTGCTGCCGACGAAGTCGCTGCTGCCCCGGTAGTTGCGCCTGCAACGGATCCTGCGGAAGTTGAGCGCCGTGCTGAAGAAGCGCGTCGTCATGCTGAGCTGATCGCCCGTCAGGAAGCTGACCTGCGTGAAAAGCAAGAGCGTCTGGCACAACTCGAAGCTGAAAAGATCGAGCAAGCCAAGGCCGCTGAGCTGGAAGCGCAAAAGGCACAGCAAGAAGCCAAGCAGGCCGCTGAGGAAGAAGCCAAGCAAGCTGCTGCAGAAGCCGCAGAAAAAGCCAAGGCCACCGTCGGTGCCAGCACCGGTGCGCCTGCGCCTGTCAAGGCGGCGGAAGATACTGCTGCGGAAGAGAAAAAACGCGCTGCTGCGGAAGAAGCCAAGAAGAAGGCTGCTCAGGTCACCAAAGAAGCTACAGAACGCGCCGCTGCTGCTGAGCGCGCCCGCAAAGCTGTGGAAGACGAAGTCGCTCAGATCAAGGCCATGATGAATGCGCCGCGTCGAGTGGTGAAGGCTCCTGAGCCCGCACCGGCACCTGCTGTGACCAAGACATCCGAAGGCACCTTGCACAAGCCGGCTGACAAAAAGCCTGGCGAGAAGAAGGACGACAAGAAGGCGCCTGTCGCCGTCGACAAGAAGTCGATCAAGTCGGCCAACGTCTCGTCGACCTGGCAAGATGATGCTGCCAAGAAGCGCGGCACCGGCATGAAGACACGCGGCAACACCGGCACTGGTGGCCGTGATGGCTGGCGCGCTGGTCCGAAGGGCCGCCGCAATTCGCATCACGACGACCATGAAAGCAATTTCCAGGCGCCGACCGAGGCTGTCATCAAGGACGTGCACGTTCCGGAAACCATCACTGTCGCCGAAATCGCGCACAAGATGTCGGTCAAGGCTTCCGAAGTCATCAAGCATCTGATGAAGCTGGGCCAGATGGTCACCATCAACCAGGTGCTGGATCAGGAAACCGCCATGATCGTGGTGGAAGAAATGGGCCATCGCGCTCATCCTGCCAAGCTGGATGATCCTGAAGCGTTGCTGGAAGAAGGTGTTGAACATCCTGACGCAGAAATGTTGCCACGCGCACCGGTTGTTACCGTCATGGGTCACGTTGACCACGGTAAAACCTCGCTGCTGGATTACATCCGTCGCGCCAAGGTTGCATCCGGCGAAGCCGGCGGCATTACTCAGCATATCGGCGCGTACCACGTGGAAACACCACGCGGCATGATCACCTTCCTCGACACCCCGGGCCACGAAGCGTTTACCGCAATGCGTGCCCGTGGTGCCAAGGCGACCGACATCGTTATTCTGGTGGTGGCGGCCGACGACGGCGTGATGCCGCAAACCAAGGAAGCGATCGCTCACGCGAAGGCCGGCGGCGTGCCGCTGGTTGTGGCGATCAACAAGATCGACAAGCAAGGCGCCAATCTGGATCGCGTCAAGCAGGAACTGGTCGCTGAAGGCGTCGTGCCGGAAGAATACGGTGGCGAGTCGCCATTCATCTCCGTGTCTGCGAAGACCGGCGAAGGCATCGACTCCCTGCTGGAAAACGTGTTGCTGCAAGCCGAAGTGCTGGAGTTGAAAGCCGCTGTTGACGTCCCGGCCAAGGGCCTGGTCATCGAAGCCAAGCTCGACAAGGGCCGCGGTCCGGTCGCAACGATTCTGGTGCAGTCCGGTACGCTGAAGCGCGGCGACGTGGTGCTGGCAGGTTCGGCCTACGGTCGTGTCCGTGCGATGCTGGATGAAAGCGGCAAGAGCATTACCGAAGCCGGTCCGTCGATCCCTGTTGAAATTCAGGGTTTGACCGAAGTGCCGAGCGCCGGTGAAGAGGTACTGGTCATGACGGATGAACGCAAAGCGCGCGAAATCGGTCTGTTCCGCCAAGGTAAGTTCCGCGACGTCAAGCTGGCCAAGCAGCAGGCTGCGAAGCTGGAAAACATGTTCGAACAGATGGCCGAAGGCGAGGTCAAGAACCTGCCGATGATCATCAAGACCGACGTGCAAGGTTCGCAAGAAGCGCTGGTGCAATCGCTGCAAAAACTGTCCACCGCCGAAGTGCGTGTTCAGGTGGTGCATGCGGCGGTCGGTGGTATTTCCGAAAACGACGTCAACCTCGCGGTGGCATCGAAGGCGGTCATCATTGGCTTCAACACCCGTGCCGACGCGTCTGCCCGCAAGCTGGCCGAAGCCAATGGCGTCGACATCCGCTACTACAACATCATTTACGATGCTGTGGACGAAGTGAAAGCGGCGATGTCGGGCATGCTGGCACCGGAGAAGCGCGAACAGGCCCTGGGTCTGGTCGAGATTCGCCAGGTGTTCGTGGTCAGCAAGGTCGGTTCGATTGCAGGTTGCTACGTGCTGGAAGGTCTCGTCAAGCGCGGTTCCTCGGTGCGTCTGTTGCGCAACAACGTGGTCTTGTGGACCGGCGAGCTGGATTCGCTCAAGCGTTTCAAGGACGACGTCAAGGAAGTCAAATCGGGCTTCGAGTGCGGTCTGTCGTTGAAGAACTACAACGATATCCAGGAAGGCGATCAGCTGGAGATTTTCGAAGTACAGGAAGTCGCGCGTACTTTGTAATCCGCAAGCAACAAGAAGGGCGGGCAGTCTGGCATTAAGCCGGATGCCTGCCCGGTTTCATTCAGGTTTCACGAAATTCAACAAATGCAGTTCAATGCCGGCCAAGTCTGACGTAGTGCACGTATCGCGAGATATTGCCGCGCAGGGCGAGTCGGCCGAGGTCAGTTTCTCAGCATGGCAAAACACAGCAAATCCATTCCTGGGCGCGGTCTGCGCGTCGCCGATCAGATTCAGCGCGATCTGTCGGAAATCATCGCATTCGAGTTGAAAGACCCGCGTGTGGGGATGGTCACGATCACTGAAGTGCAAGTGACGCCGGACTATGCGCATGCCAAGATTTTCTTCACGACGTTGAAAGACGACAAGCAGGCAATTCAGGACACGCTTACCGGCCTGTCCAAGGCTTCCGGTTTCCTGCGTGGTCAACTGGGCCGTCGTCTGACTATTCATACATTGCCTGATTTACATTTTGTGCACGATAACTCGACTGTGCGCGGCATCGAAATGTCGCGTCTGATCGACGAGGCGAATGCCACCCGTGCCAAGGATGCTGACGAAAACTGAGTTTTTCACGATGGCTTGATGCTTCAGGTTTGAAGCACGCCATCGCTGCATCGATCGACGATTTCTCCGGATTTGACACACATGGCGCATTCTTCGCCTTCGCAACCTCGCCCTCCCAAGATTCCGCGCGTGCCCGTACATGGTGTGTTGCTGCTGGATAAGTCAGTGGGCTGGTCCAGTAACGACGCATTGATCAAAGCCAAGCGCCTGCTTAATGCGCTAAAGGCCGGGCATACCGGCACGCTCGATCCGTTTGCGACCGGCTTGCTGCCGCTGTGCTTCGGCGAGGCGACCAAGTTTTCGCAGGATTTGCTGGAGGCGGACAAGACCTATGAGGCGGTTGTCCATCTGGGTATCGTCACCAACACCGGCGACACCGAAGGGGAAGTGCTCGGCACCAAACCGGTCAATGTCAGCCTTGCGCAGATCGCGTCGGCGTTGCAGCAGTTTCGCGGCGAGATTTCGCAAGTGCCGCCGATGCATTCCGCGCTCAAGCGTGACGGCAAGCCCTTGTACGAATATGCGCGCGCAGGTATCACGCTGGAGCGTGAAGCGCGCAAGGTAACGATTCATCAGTTGGAGTTGCTCGGCTATGAAGCGCCTTTTTTGCGTATCCGCGTGATGTGCAGCAAGGGCACTTATATTCGCGTGCTTGGCGAAGATATCGGCGCATTGCTTGGTTGTGGCGCCCATTTGAATCAATTGCGCCGTACCGGTGTCGGTGCGTTGACGCTGGAGGGCAGTGTGACGCTCGATCAGTTCATCGCACTCGACGACAGCCAACGCACGCAAGCCTTGCTGCCGGTGGACGGTTTGCTGACGACTTTTCCGGCGGTGATGCTGACGGATGTGCTGACCGAGCGCTTCTTGCACGGGCAGCGTCTGGCGCTTGGCAAGGAAGGTATTGCGTTGCCAGCAGAATCAGGCCGGGCAAGGGTTTATCAGGAAAGTAACGGGCGCCTTCTGGGCACCGGTTTAATGCAGGAATTCGGCATACTGGCGCCGGAAAGGCTGATTTCGACTTTGTCGAACTAGCGGCTCATAGCAGCAGTAATTGCGGTACTCGCCAGTTGGAATGAAAGTACAGCAACTCTTTGAAATTATTAGGCTTTTTAAAGTTCGTGCGTCGCAGCATGTTATAATGCGCGCCTCTCAGGATTCGGCAGACCAACTTAACTCAATCATGTCAAACAATAAACGCGCTATTCGCAACATCGCCATCATCGCCCACGTTGACCATGGCAAAACCACCCTCGTCGACCAATTGCTGCGTCAGTCCGGTACTTTCCGCGACAACCAGCAGGTTGATGCCCGCGTGATGGATTCGAACGATATCGAAAAAGAACGCGGCATCACCATTCTGTCGAAGAACTGCGCCGTGGAATACAAGGGTACGCACATCAACATCGTCGATACCCCGGGTCACGCCGACTTCGGCGGTGAAGTAGAGCGCGTGCTGTCGATGGTCGACAGCGTGTTGTTGCTGGTTGATGCGCAAGAAGGTCCGATGCCGCAAACGCGTTTCGTGACACGCAAGGCGCTGGCGCTGGGCCTGAAGCCTATCGTCGTGGTCAACAAGATCGACCGCGAAAACGCCGATCCGCAAAAGGCTGTCAACGCCACGTTCGAACTGTTCGACAAGCTCGGCGCAACCGATGAACAACTGGATTTCCCTATCGTTTACGCCTCGGGTTTCAAGGGCTACGCCGGCCTGGAAGACACCGTGCGAGACGGTAACATGGAGCCGCTGTTCGACGCGATCCTGGAACACGTTCCTGCGCGTGAAGATGACCCGGACGGTCCGCTGCAACTGCAAATCACTTCGCTGGAATACTCGTCCTACGTCGGCAAGATCGGCGTTGGCCGTATCCTGCGCGGTCGCGTCAAAGCGCTGCAAGACGTGGTCTGGATGAACGGTCCGGATGACAAGCCAACCAAGGCGCGTATCAATCAAGTGCTGACTTTCCGCGGTCTGGATCGCGTCATCGTCGAAGAAGCACTGGCCGGCGACATCGTCCTGATCAACGGTATCGAAGAAATCAGCATCGGTTCCACCATCTGTGCACCGGATGCCCCAGAAGGCCTGCCGATGCTGAAGATTGACGAACCAACCCTGACCATGAACTTCATGGTCAACAGCTCGCCACTGGCTGGCCGCGAAGGCAAGTTTGTGACCACGCGTCAGATCCGCGATCGTCTGGACCGCGAACTGAAAGCCAACATGGCACTGCGCGTTGTTCAAGCTGAAAACGACGATTCGACCTACGAAGTGTCGGGCCGCGGTGAATTGCATCTGACGATTCTGATCGAAAACATGCGCCGCGAAGGCTACGAGCTGGCCGTGTCGCGTCCACGCGTGGTGTTCAAGATGGTGGACGGCGTGCGCCACGAGCCGTATGAAAACCTGACCGTCGACGTTGAAGAAACCAGCCAGGGCGGTGTCATGGAAGAACTGGGTCGTCGTCGCGGTGATCTGCAAAACATGGAACCGGACGGCAAGGGTCGTGTTCGTCTGGAATACCGTATTCCTGCACGTGGCCTCATCGGCTTCCAGGGCGAATTCATGACGCTGACACGCGGTACCGGCTTGATGAGCCACGTGTTCGACGAATACGCTCCTGTTGACAACAGCAAGGGCGAACTCGGTGGCCGTCGCAACGGCGTGCTGATTTCGCAAGACGACGGCGCTGCCGTTGCTTACGCGATCTGGAAACTGCAAGACCGCGGCCGTATGTTCGTCAGCCACAACGATCCGGTCTACGAAGGCATGATCATCGGTATTCACTCGCGTGACAACGATCTGGTCGTGAACCCGATCAAGGGCAAGCAATTGACCAACGTTCGTTCGTCGGGTACCGACGAAGCCGTGCGCCTGGTGCCGCCTATCGAAATGTCGCTGGAATACGCTGTTGAATTCATTGATGACGACGAACTGGTTGAAGTCACACCAAAGAGCATTCGCCTGCGCAAGCGTTACCTGAAGGAACATGAGCGTAAAAAGGCATCCCGCGACGCTTAATACAAGCGGCGTGGCGGCCGGGACACAGTTCGCTGTTGTCCGGGCTGGAAGGGCGGAGACAGAGCGTCTTGATAGTTTGCGAGGTGTTGATATTGGATTTGTGAATATCTGATATCAGCACAATAAAGCAGACAGTTATGATGCGGTGCCATATAGTTACACCTGTCTCCTCCAATTTCCTCCTAAAGAATTGGATTTAAGCCCGCAACCGAAAGGTGAGCGGGTTTTTTTTTGCCTCGGTATTTTTATGGCAATCTCTTGCAGGGAGGCGCTTACGCCACCATTCTGGGATTGTCGTTGTAGAAAAGTGATGTCATTTCCCTACAGTTTTGGTCAGATTTTTATCTGAGCACCGAAATTGTGCGATGCGAAATGACTAATGCTGGTTTGTGGTGCAGAATCACCCCCGCAGTATAAAAATCCTATCTCTCAAGAGGATAGAGGGGACACCAGCCCGCAACGTGCAAACGTTGCGGGCTTTCTATTTGTAACTCGCTCCGGCCTTCAGCGAGTTCGACGATGACGATGGTGTATAGCTTCCCGGCATGATTCCGGGATCTCATTAGGAAAAGTGCATGTCTTACGGACCAAGAACAATCAGCGTAGCACCCATGATGGATTGGACCGATCGGCACTGCCGCGTCTTCCATCGCCAGATTACGCGCCATACCTGGCTGTACACCGAAATGGTCACGACCGGTGCGCTCTTGTATGGCGACGTCGGGCGCCATCTCAACTTCAACGAAGAAGAACATCCCGTCGCTTTGCAACTCGGCGGCAGCGAGCCTGCCGATCTGGCAAAGAGCGCCAAGCTGGGCGAGGAGTGGGGTTACGACGAGATCAACCTGAATTGCGGTTGCCCTTCCGAGCGTGTGCAGAAGGGCGCTTTCGGCGCCTGCCTGATGGCCGAGCCGACGCTGGTCGCCGATTGCGTGAAAGCCATGCGCGATGCCGTGTCCATCGACGTTACCGTGAAGCATCGTATCGGTATCGACGACGTCGAATCCTATGACTTCGTGCGCGACTTTGTCGGCAAGATCGCCGGCGCCGGCAGCAAAACCTTCATCGTCCACGCCCGTAATGCCATCCTGAAAGGCCTGAGCCCGAAGGAAAACCGCGAAATCCCGCCGCTCAAGTACGACTATGCGTATCGCCTCAAGCGCGATTTTCCGGAGCTGGAAATCCTGATCAACGGCGGTATCAAGACCGTGGCGGAGATCGACGAGCATCTCAAGCATGTCGACGGCGTTATGCTGGGGCGCGAGGCGTATCACAACCCTTTCCTCATGGCAGGTTTCGATGCGCGCTATTACGCCGGACTCGACGGCGGCATTCAGGCTAATCGCAGCGAAGTGATCGAAGCCATGATTGCCTATGCAAGTGCGCAACTGGCGCTGCACGGCGACGGCGGCAAAGGATTGCGTCTCAACAGCATCACGCGCCACATGCTCGGCCTGATGGCTGGCATGCCCGGTGCGCGCGCATTCCGCCAGACTTTGTCCGATTCCAAGCGCCTGGCGCTGGGCGATCCGGCTTTGTTGATGGAGGCGTTGTCGCATACGCAACTGGTCACGCTGGAATAATCTGCCAGCCTGCCAATGAGGCATGAATGAAGTGATAAGCCGACCGCAAATCCTTTAAAATACGGGGCTACTGAGGGAATTCTTTATGCCTATAGCAACAACAGAAGAAATCGTCGCCGAACTGCGCGCTGGACGCATGGTGATTCTGGTCGACGAAGAAGATCGTGAAAATGAAGGCGACCTGGTGCTGGCCACCGATTTCGTTACGCCCGAAGCCATCAACTTCATGGTCAAGTACGCACGCGGCCTGGTGTGTCTGACCCTGACCGAAGAACATTGCGACCGTCTCGACCTGTCGATGATGTCGACTCGCAACGGCACCCAATTCGGCACCAATTTCACCGTGTCGATCGAGGCCGCCGAAGGCGTCACTACCGGTATCTCCGCCGCTGACCGTGCGCGCACGATTCAGGTTGCCGCCGCTAAGAATGCAACGCCGGCCGACATCGTGCAGCCCGGCCATATTTTCCCGCTGCGTGCGCAAAAGGGCGGAGTGCTCATGCGTGCCGGCCATACCGAAGCCGGTTGCGACCTGACCGAGATGGCAGGCCTGACGCCGGCCGCCGTGATTTGCGAAATTCTCAAGGACGACGGCACCATGGCGCGTCTGCCGGACTTGCTGGAATTCGCCGAAGAGCACAAACTGAAGATCGGTACGATTGCCGACCTGATCCACTATCGCAGCCAGCACGAAAGCATCATCGAGCGCGTGGCCGAGCGTGAGATGCACACCGTGCACGGCAGCTTCAAGGCCATCGCCTATCGCGACAAGCCAAGCGGCGGCGCCCATCTGGCGCTGGTGCACGGCGACATCCGTCCAGGAGAAGAAACGCTGGTGCGCGTGCATCAGCCGGTATCGATTCTGGATTTGCTGGAAACCGAAGCAACCACGCACTCGTGGAACATGGCCTCTGCCATGGCGGCGATCAAGGCGGCGCCAAGCGGCGTGGTGGTGCTGCTCAATTGCGAAGAGTCTGCCGACCAGATGTTTGCCCAGTTCGCGGCGCTCAACAGCGCCCAGTCGGCCAAGCCGACGCGCGCTGACCGCATGGACCTGCGTACCTACGGTATCGGCGCGCAGATCCTGAAGGATCTGAACGTTTGCAAGATGAAGTTGCTGGCCAGCCCGCGCAAGATGCCGTCGATGACCGGTTTCAATCTGGAAGTCACCGGATATCGCGCCAAGCCGGAAGCCTGAAACAACATAAGCAGCGGCGGCGGATGAAGAGCCGGACTGAGCATCAGAGATACCGTTCCACGGTGGTACCTTGCAGGCATATCTTGAATGCGTATCTTGAGATCGCTGTAATCGCTTGATCCGGTATTGTTCTGATGCATCTGCCGGCACTGCTGCAACACTATTCACACTCAACAGAAGCGCAAGTTTGCGTATAAGGAAAAGCCATGACTATAGGTACTTACGAATCGGATCTGAATGGCGAAGGCTTGCGCATCGGCATCGTGCAGGCGCGTTTCAATGAAGACGTCTGCCATGGTCTGCTGGCAGCTTGCCTGGCGGAGCTGAAGCACCTGGGCGTGCAAGACGAAGACATCCTGCACGTCAGCGTGCCGGGTGCGCTGGAGATTCCGCTGGCGTTGCAAAAGATGGCCGAGACTGATCAGTTTGACGCCTTGATTGCGCTGGGCGCGGTTATTCGCGGCGAGACCTATCACTTCGAGCTGGTATCCAACGAATCCGGCGCAGGCATCACGCGCGTCGGTCTCGACGCCGGAATCCCGATTGCCAACGCGGTTCTGACCACGGAAAACGACGAGCAGGCGGAAGTGCGCATGGCAGTCAAGGGTGCAGACGCGGCTCGCGTCGCCGTTGAAATGGCCAATCTGGCACTGGCGCTGGACGAACTGGCGCAAGTCTCGGAAGAAGAATAAGCACCTTGGAAGCGGCGCTCGTTCTGCGGCACTGACGCAGGTGAATGAGCAGGGCGATGCGCCTATCCATTTTTGTATTTAGTATCGAACCGGTTTGACCTATTCAACATGACCAATAAAAATCTCCACGCCAATCCGAGCAAGAATCGCACGCCGCGTCACCGCGCGCGCGAGTTTGCATTGCAAGGCCTGTATCAATGGCTGCTCAACAACGAAGATGCCGGCGCGATTGAAGCCCACATCCGCGAAGCCCACGGTTTCGACAAGGCGGATGCAGAACATTTCGACGTGCTGCTGTACGGTGCGATCAAGCAGGTCGCCGATCTGCGCGCGGGTCTTGCGCCGCTGATCGATCGTCCCATCACCGAACTGTCGCCGGTAGAACATGCCGCGCTGCTGATCGGCGCGTTCGAACTGAAGAACAACATCGAGATTCCGTACAAGGTCGTCATCAACGAAGCCGTTGAGTTGACCAAGTCCTTCGGCGGTATCGATGGTCACAAGTACGTCAACGGCGTGCTTGATCGTTTCGCCGCGAAGGTGCGCGAAACTGAAGTAGGCGCCGGTCGTCGCTAATCGCCTTGCCGGTTTGCTCTGCTGATTCGCTTTGCCGATTTTTCATCGGTGGATTTTGATCCTGATTTTTCCGCCGTTGCTGCAGGCATGATCGCAGCGCGGCGGATTCCGCTTTTCTACACATCCCCATGAGCTTTCACGATCTCGCCTCACGTCTGGACAACATCGCACCCTTTCATGTGATGGAGTTGGCCAAGATGGCTGCTGCCCTCGAGCAACAAGGTCAGCACATCATTCACATGGGCATTGGCGAGCCTGACTTCACCGCTGCGCCGGCGGTTGTTGCCGCCGCGACACAAGCGATGACGGACGGCAAGATGCAGTACACCTCGGCAACAGGTTTGCCGGCGTTACGAGAGGCGATCTCAGCGCATTATCAGCGCGTGTACGGGTTGGACATAGCGCCCGGTCGAATTGTGGTCACAGCAGGCGCCTCAGCGGCCTTATTGCTGGCCTGTGCCGCGTTGGTGGAGAAAGATACCGAAGTCCTGATGCCGGATCCGTCTTATCCGTGCAATCGCCATTTCGTTGCCGCCTTCGAAGGCAAGGCCAAATTGATCGAAAGCGGGCCGGAACATCGCTTCCAGTTGTCCGCAGGCATGGTGCGGGAACATTGGTCTGCAGCAACCAAAGGCGTCTTGCTGGCGTCGCCGTCGAATCCGACCGGCACCTCAATCCTCCCGGAAGAGTTGAGCAAGATCGTTGATGTCGTGCGCGAGAAAAAAGGCTTCACCATCGTCGATGAAATCTATCAGGGCTTGTCGTACGAAGGCGCGCCATTCTCGGCTCTGTCACTCGGCGAAGACGTCATCGTCATCAACAGCTTCTCCAAATACTTCAACATGACCGGTTGGCGTCTCGGCTGGCTGGTGCTGCCGGAGAGTCTGGTGCCGCAAGTCGAAAAGCTTGCGCAGAATTTATTCATCTGCGCATCGTCGATTGCACAGCACGCCGGCATCGCTTGCTTCGCGCCGGAATCGATCGCGCTGTATGAAGAGCGCAAAGCCGAATTCAAACGCCGTCGCGATTACATCGTGCCGCAACTTGAGCGTCTCGGCTTCAAGGTGCCGGTGATGCCGGATGGTGCGTTTTATGTGTATGCCGATTGCAGCGCGCTGAGCGACGATGCCGATCAATTCACCATCGACATGCTCAACAAGGCTGGCGTGGTGTTGGTGCCGGGCTTGGATTTCGGTCCGGCCACAGCACATCGCTATATCCGCTTGTCGTACGCGACGTCGATGGAAAATTTGCAAGAGGCTGTTCGCCGTCTGGAAAAATATCTGGCAGAGCGATAAGCCTGCTTGCAGGTGAGTGAGTCGGCGAGATGAGGAAAGTAATTCGCCGCCAATTCACCGCAAATAAAAAAGGAGCCTCGAGGGGCTCCTTTTTTTATGTCCGCTTGTTCAGCAGGCTCATGTCATGTGTGAAGCACTTTGCTGCAACGAATTACAACGCAGCGATTTCTTCAGATGAAGCCACGCCTGGTTTCTTCGGTGCAGCGGAAGCCATGTCACCGACCGCGGTCGGTTTGGCAGGCGTTACCGCCGGCAGGGCGGGGCGCACGGCTTGCACTGGTGGCTTGATCAGCGCGGTTGTGAAGATCGAGATGTTCTTGCCGACTGCGACTTCCTTCAGGTTCTGATATTCGGACAAGACCTTCAGTCCGTAACCGCCATCGTTGTCCATATCGGCAGCCCCGACGTAGCTCTTCAAACCTGCTTCAACCGATCCGCCGCGTGTGACGTATTCCTTCAGGATCAGCGAACCGACCTTGATGTTGGCAACCGGATTGAGCGCCGCTTTGACGCCACCCAGTTCCTGGAATTTGTCATGGTGAACCTTGGACATGACTTGCATCAGTCCTTGCGCACCCATCGGGCTTTCCGCGAACGGATTGAAGCGCGACTCAATTGCCATCACCGCCAGGATCAGCAGTGGATCGAGTTTGATTTCACGTGCAGTCAGATACGCAGCCGATACCAGCATGTCGGTGGCGTCGCCCGCAACGCGGTAACGCTTGGACAGCCATGTCGTCACCAGTTTTTGCTGGCGTGGTGTGCCGATGATCTTGCGCTCTTCCTCCGTCATCGGTACGGCTGCAGCAGCGGCCGCGGCGGCTGCCACAGGTGCTGCGACAGTCAATGCCGGTGCCGGGACATCCATCAGATTAGCCAGCGATGGCGCTTCCGGGACGACTTCTTCGGGTTGATCATCCGAAAAAGGCGACAGAGCCATCAGCTTGTCGGCGAATTCGGGATTGAAAAACATCATGCCCAAAACGAACAGAGCAGCGGTACCTGCCAAAGTCAGCGCATAGTGCGCTGCGGTAAAAAAGCGACCGATTCTGCTTGGAATGGACTTCGCCCATTGTGCAGAATGGTCAACCATATCGGAGGCGGAGCTTAACTGCGCCTCGATGGGTTGGTTTAACATTGAACCTCCTGAATGTTGCAACTTACATAGGGCAAAGCCGGCCAAGAGTGAAAAACCGGATTACTGACTACATGCATCACAATCAAAACACTGCCGTCGCAAAGCGTTACGGCAAGCTACGGGTTGTTTGCGGTTACTGCAGGGCCGTCGGCTCCGGTGCAGTGCAATACAACCAAGTTCGGGGGAGAAGGCTGACGCCTTTTGATAACACTCCTTAAAAATGCCAGTGGGACCCCGTTCCCGTGAAACCTTGCGAGCTGATTCGGGTTCCTCACCCGGCTCCTTTAATCAAGGTGCGCGAATTGTAGAAGCCACTTTATATCAAGTCAATACTATTAAATCGATTTAATATAACTTTTAAGTCTTATTTTTGAGGGGGTATCCCGTCAAAAATCAATAGAATCAACCGTTTGCCCGGTCTACCTCATCTAAGGGCTGTACTCAAGAAAACCAGCGAAAAAAAATGAAATACACTGATTTACGCGATTTTATTTCGCAACTGCAACTTTCTGGAGAATTAAAACACGTCTCCGTACCTGTCTCTCCCTACCTGGAAATGACGGAAATTTGCGATCGCACCCTGCGCGCCTCCGGGCCAGCGCTGATTTTCGACAAGGTCGAAGGAAAAAATATCCCTGTCCTGGCCAATCTTTTCGGTACGCCGCGCCGCGTGGCGCTCGGCATGGGGGCCGAAGATGTCAGCGAATTAAGACGCATCGGTCATTTGTTGGCGAAGTTGAAAGAGCCTGAGCCGCCGAAGGGTTTCAAGGATGTCATGGGCCTCGGCACGCTGGTCAAATCGCTATGGGACATGGCGCCCAAGGAGCGCAGTTCGGCACCTTGCCAGGACATCGTCTGGGAAGGCAACGACGTCGACCTCGACCGCCTGCCGATTCAGCACTGCTGGCCGGGCGATGTGGCACCTCTTATTACATGGGGTCTGGTGATCACCAAAGGCCCTAATAAGAAGCGCCAGAATCTCGGCATCTATCGCCAGCAAGTCATCGGCCGCAACAAGGTCATCATGCGCTGGCTGGCGCATCGCGGCGGCGCGCTCGACTTCCGCGAACACTGCATCGCCAATCCCGGCAAGCCGTATCCGATCGCGGTTGCCCTCGGCGCCGATCCCGCTACTATATTAGGAGCCGTCACGCCGGTGCCGGACAGCCTGTCCGAATATCAGTTCGCTGGCCTGCTGCGCGGCAGCCGGACCGAGCTGGTCAAAGCCATCGGCAGCGAGTTGCGCGTGCCGGCGTCGGCTGAAATTGTGCTGGAAGGGCATATCTATCCGGATGAATCGCATCCCTCCGGCTACGAGCATGCGCTGGAGGGGCCCTATGGCGACCACACCGGTTACTATAATGAGCAGGACTGGTTCCCGGTCTTCACCATCGACCGCATCACCATGCGCCGCGATCCCATCTATCATTCCACCTACACCGGCAAACCGCCCGACGAACCGGCCGTGCTGGGCGTCGCGCTCAATGAAGTATTCATTCCGCTGCTGCAAAAGCAGTTCAGTGAAATCACCGATTTCTATCTGCCGCCGGAAGGTTGCAGCTACCGCATGGCGGTGGTGCAGATGAAGAAGTCCTACGCCGGCCACGCCAAGCGCGTGATGTTCGGTGTGTGGAGTTTCCTGCGCCAGTTCATGTATACCAAGTTCATCGTGGTGGTTGATGAGGATGTCGACATCCGTGATTGGAAAGAAGTGATCTGGGCCATCACCACGCGTGTCGATCCGGTGCGCGACACGGTCATGGTCGACAACACACCGATTGATTACCTCGACTTTGCCTCACCCGTCAGCGGCCTTGGCAGCAAGATGGGCATTGATGCCACCAACAAGTGGCCGGGTGAAACCAACCGCGAATGGGGTACTGTCATTACCATGACCGATGCAGTCAAGAAGCGGGTGGACAGTATCTGGGACGAACTCGGTATTTAAGTAGCGAGTGATGTCGTAAGCACGCAGCCTGTGATGTCTTGCAGGCTGCATGCAGATTGCTGCTTCTTAACAAGCCAGCGGCGATCTTTGCGACGGCTGCAATTTGGCAATTTATCCTGTCGCAGAGAACAGCGCTCGCACCGATGGCGCAGATGAGGTACAATTCGTGCCGGCGGGCCCCTGCGCATTGTGGCATGGTCAACCTGGTCAGGTCGGGAACGAAGCAGCCACAGCCATTTCCTGCAAGTGCCGCAGACAAGGCTCGCCTCTTCCTTCGAAGTTTTCTTCAGGAAGCATTCAACAAGTCGTGACGAATTCAATCCGTTACCGACAGTCCGGTTCTGCCTTTCCTCAGTTCTTTCAGTTTCACAAGAAATCAGTCAGCCTCAGGCCGCTTTGCCGCCGACTGTAAAGCCGATCGTCGTCACGCCGCCTCTGCTCGCTGCGAACGCGGTACCGCCGTGCATGAGCGCGATTGCCTTTACGATGGCAAGGCCGAGTCCGTGGCCATGGATGCCGTCGACTTCGCGGCGTGCCGTGTCCACGCGATAGAAGCGGTCAAACAGGCGTGGCAGATGGCGTTGTTCGATCGGCTCGCCAGGGTTGGAGACGGCGACCTGCACATCCTTGTTTTGCGCATCGATGGAGACTTTGATGCGTGCACCGGCAGGAGAATGCTGGATCGCATTCTGTAATAAATTGGTCAATGCGCGGCGGAACAGCGCAGTTTCGATCATCGAGGTCGCCGTCGTGTCGCCGGTGACTTCAACGCTCATTTCCATCTCGTCCAATACGAATTCGAAGAACTCGATGGTCTTCTGCACCTCATCGGCGATCACCGTGTGAACCAGGCTGGTAGCGGCTTCGCCCTGATCGCAACGGGCCAGGAACAGCATGTCGTTGATGATGGAGCGCAGCCGATCCAGCTCTTCCAGATTCGATTGCAGCACCGTTTCAAACTCGGGCGCGCTGCGCTCGCGCGATAGGGCAACCTGGGTTTCGCCGATCAGATTGGCCAGCGGCGTGCGCAACTCATGTGCGACATCGGCGTTGAAGGCCTCCAACTGCTTGTACGCATTTTCCATGCGGTCCAGCGCACCGTTGAAAGCTTGCGCCAGGTCGGACAATTCATCGGGCAGGGCAGAGACAGTGAGGCGTTCGGACAAGTTCTTCGGACTCAGCGTCTGCGCTTTGTCGGACATTTTCTTGAGCGGTTGCAAGCCGGCGCGCGCAATCCAGTAACCGAACAGGATCACCAGAAAAACGCCGATCAGCGACAAGCCGATCATCGCCGCGACGAAGGTGCGCAGCGTTTCAAAATAGGGCTCGGTATCGACACCCACGGTCAGGCGAATGGCGGGGCGGTCGAGATAAGCAGGCAAAATCTTGGTCAGCGTATGCAGCGGAAATTCTTTGCCTTTGATGCGCAGCCTGCCGATATTCTTGGGGTCGTAGTCGAACTCATGCAACTCGGCCAGATCCTTGCCGTAGCTGAAGCGCGGGTCGTCGCTGAATACCCAGAAGCGCACCTTGCCGTCGGCCGGCGTCAGCGTGTCGAGCTTGGCCTGCACGCGCGCCCAGCGGTCGACCGTCCCGATGCGCGAGACCATGTATTCGATATCGTTGAAAGTTGTCACCAGGCCATCGCGCTCATGGCGCAGCAGCTCGTTCTTGACCACGGCATACAGCACGCCGCCGATCAGCGAAAAAATGATCAGCGCCGAAGCAGCAAACATCATCACCAGGCGCGTGATAATGGAATGCTTCATCCGTCTTCCTCTTCGTCATTCGCTTCATGGGCATCATGCGTCGGCACCGCAGCGCGCGGCTCCAGCACATAGCCCATGCCGCGTATCGTATGCAGCAGCTTCTGCCCGAACGGTGCGTCGATCTTGGCGCGCAGGCGTTTGATCGCGACTTCCACCACGTTGGTGTTGCTGTCGAAATTCATGTCCCACACCAGTTCTGCAATCGCCGTCTTGGACAGGATCTCGCCCTGACGGCGCGCCATGATCGCCAGCAGCGCAAACTCCTTGGCGGTCAGGTCAATGCGGACATTGTTACGGAATGCTTTGCGGCTCAGCAGATCGATCTGCAGGTCGCCGATGCGCAGCTGCGCCGGTTCCTGCGAACGGCCACGCCGCGTCAGCGCCTGCAGGCGCGCCAGCAGCTCGAGGAAAGAGAAGGGTTTGATCAGGTAATCATCAGCGCCATCGTGCAAGCCCTTGATCCGGTCTTCCACGCGGTCGCGCGCCGTCAGCATGATCACCGGCGTCTGCTTGATGGTACGCAGCGAGCGCAGCACCGAGAAACCGTCCAGGCCGGGCAGCATGACATCCAGCACGATCACGTCGTAATCGTGCTGGATCGCCAGATGCTGGCCATCGATGCCGTTGGCGGCCAGGTCCACGGTGCATCCCTGCTCGGTCAGACCTTTGCAGAGGTACTCCGCCATCTTGTGCTCGTCTTCGACAATCAGAACTTTCATTCCTGCTCCTGGTACCGCGTTCATAGGCATGTGACTATTAGTGCGATTCTATTACAGGTGTGGCGCCTTTCTTGGCTGCCTTGCGTGCTGCACGTGCTTCTTTTTTGTTCATGTACCAGTAATGCGCGCGATCCAGATACAGATAGATCACCGGCGTCGTGAACAGCGTCAGCGCCTGCGACAGCACCAGACCGCCCACCATCGCATAACCCAGCGGACGGCGCAGTTCGGAGCCGGCGCCATGACCCAGCATCAGCGGCAAGCCCGACAGCAATGCGCACATGGTGGTCATCATGATCGGACGGAAGCGCAGCAAGCAAGCCTGATAGATCGCTTCTTCCGGTTTCATGCCATGTTGACGTTCGGCGGTCAGGGCGAAGTCGATCATCATGATGCCGTTCTTCTTGACGATACCGATCAGCAAGATGATGCCGATGAGCGCAATCACGCTGAGGTCGTAGCCGCCCGCCATCAGAATCAGCAGCGCGCCCACGCCGGCCGACGGCAGCGTCGACAAGATCGTGAGCGGATGGATGTAGCTCTCATACAGCAGACCCAGCACGATATACACTGCAATCAGCGCTGCCGCGATCAGGTAGGGCTGCGAAGCCAGCGATTCGCCGAACGCTTTGGCCGTACCCTGGAAGGCGCCGGTCAACGTCGTCGGCACGCCCATTTCAGCCTGTGCCTGGTTGATGGCATCCACCGCTTCACCCAGCGCAACACCAGACGCCAGGTTGAAGGAGATCGTCACCGCCGGGAACTGGCTCTGGTGGCTGATGGACAGATAGGCGGTCTTGGTCGTATCAACCTTGATGAAGGTCGACAGCGGCACTTGCTGGCCGGTGATCGGGGAGGTCAGGTACAGCTTGTTGAACAACGCCGGGTCCTTCTGCAGTTCAGGCGTGACTTCCAGCACTACGTGGTAGCTGTTGATCTGGGTGAAGTATTGCGCTACCTGGCGTTGGCCGATCGCATCGTAGATCGTCGCATCGATCAGCGACGGCGAGATGCCGAAGCTGGAAGCGCGCGCACGGTCGATGGTAATGGTCGCTGTCGCCGCGTTGTTCTGCTGGTCGGATGCAACGTCGGTCAACTGCTTCATCTTGCGAAGGCGGTCAACGACCTTCGGCGCCCAGGTATTGAGTTCATCGAGATTGGAGTCGGTCAGCGTGTACTGATATTGCGTACGTGCCAGACGCCCGCCGACGTTGATGTCCTGGCTGGCCTGCATGAACAGGTTCACACCCTGGATCTTGGCTACTTGCGGACGCAGGCGCGTGATGATTTCGCTGGCGTCGGCGGTACGGCCTTCATCCTTCGGTTTCAATGCGATGAAGAAGTTACCGGTATTGAAGGTTGTCGAACCGGCGCTCATTGCAAAACCGGTCACGTCAGGATCCTTGCGTACGACTTCAGCTACCTGCAGCAGGCGGCGTTGCATGGCCTGCGAAGAAATATCCTGGGCCGATTCGGCAAAGCCGACGATCACGCCATTATCTTGTTGCGGGAAGAAACCTTTAGGAATGATCACGAACAAGAAGGCCGTGAACGCCACGGTACCGATAAAGGTCAGCAGCGTAATGAACTGATGGCGCATCACGACATCCAGACCGCGCTTATAGCCATTCAGCAGAATGTCGAAGAAACGTTCGAACAGCTGATACATCTTGCCGTGTTTCTCGGCGTGGCTGTTCTTGAGGAAGCGCGAGCACAGCATTGGTGTCAGCGTCAGCGAGATGATCACCGAGACGCCGATGGTCAGCGTCACGGTCACTGCGAATTCGCGGAACAGGCGGCCGACGATGCCGCCCATCAGCAGCAGCGGGATGAACACCGCCACCAGCGACACCGAGATGGAGATAATGGTGAAGCCGATTTCGCTGGAGCCCTTGAGCGCCGCTTCCATCGGCGACATGCCTTCTTCGACGTAACGGTAAATGTTTTCCAGCATCACGATCGCATCATCGACCACGAAGCCGACTGCAATCGTCAGCGCCATCAGCGACAAATTGTCGAGACTGTAGCCCACCAGATACATCACGCCCGCCGTGCCCATCAGCGCCAGCGGCACGGTGATGCTCGGGATCAGCGTTGCCGCCACGTTGCGCAGGAACACGAAGATCACCATCACCACCAGCGCGATGGTCAGGATCAGGGTGAACTCAACGTCTTGCACCGAAGCGCGGATGGTCTGGGTACGGTCGATCAGCGTGTTGATGTGCACGCTGGCGGGAATCGCGGCACGCAGACGCGGCATCGTTGCCTTGATGCGTTCCACGGTTTCGATCACGTTGGCGCCAGGTTGCTTGGTGATCGCCAGCACGATCGAGCGACCGTTGGTGAGCGTGCTATCGGGAGCTGCTGCCGCGCCGGCAAAAGCCCATGCTGCGATCTTGTTGTTCTCGGGGCCGTCGACTGCAGTACCGATATCGCGTACACGGATCGGTGCCCCGTTCTTGTAGGCCAGCACCATGTCGTTCCACGGTTCGGCACTCAGCAACTGGTCGTTGGTATAGACGGTGAAGCTTTGATGCGTGCCGTCGACCGTTCCCTTAGGCTGGTTGACGGTCGTCGTGGCGATGACGCCGCGTACGTCTTCCAGGCTGAGTCCCATCGTCGTCAGCTTGGCAGGATCGACCTGAATGCGCACCGCCGGTTTTTGCTGACCGTTGACGCTGACCAGACCCACGCCGGAAATCTGCGATATCTGCTGCGCCAGAATATTGTCGGCGTAGTCATTGACCTGCGTCAGCGGCAAGGCGTCCGACTGTACCGACATGATCATGATCGGCGAATCTGCCGGATTGACCTTGCGGAAGGTCGGCGGGTTGGGGAGGTTGGACGGCAACTGGCCGGTTGACGCATTGATCGCCGCCTGCACGTCCAGCGCAGCGGCATCGATGTTGCGGTTGAGGTCAAATTGCAGGGTGATCTGGGTGCTGCCCAGGGCACTCTGCGAAGTCATCTGCGTCAGACCAGCAATGAGCGAGAACTGGCGTTCCAGCGGCTGCGCCACGTTGGACGCCATGGTTTCCGGACTGCCGCCGGGCAAGCTGGCGGACACCTGGATGGTAGGGAAGTCGACCTGCGGCAACGGCGCCACCGGCAGCAATGGCCAGACGGCGATACCGACCAGCAGGATAGCGATCGCGAGCAGCGTGGTGCCGATCGGACGCTTGATGAAAGTAGCGGAAACACTCACTTTGCGGATCCTTTCGCAGCAGCGGCGTTGGTTTTGCCTTCGACGATGCGGCTACCCGGCTTCAGCTTGTACTGGCCGTCAAGCACCACGCGTTGTCCCGACTCCACACCCTTGGTGATGACGGCGATGCCATCCTGAATACGTGCCACGACAACCGGTTGGATCGCCGCAGTTTCATCGGCCTTGATGATGTAGACGTAAGTGCCTTCCTGATTACGCTGGATGGCGGCGGCCGGCAGCGTCAGCGCCGTGCCGTGGTCATCCATCTGCAGGTTGACGTTGACGTACTGACCCGGCCACAGCGTGTGCTGTGGATTGGTGAAACGTGCTTTCAACTGCACCGTACCGCTGGTGGTGTCGATCTGGTTATTCAGCAAAATCAGGTTGCCGGTACCCAGTGGATCCTTGTTGTTGGTGCGTGCGTACGCTGTCACCTTGAGGGACTTGTGATTGGTCAGCTGGGCGCGGTTGATGGCCGGCACCGCATCTTCCGGCAGGGTGAACTGCACGGTAATCGGATCAATCTGGTTGATTACCACCAGGCCGTTGACATCGGCGGCATGGACGATATTGCCGGCATCCACCAGACGCGCGCCGACGCGGCCGCTGATCGGTGCATTGATGGTGGTGTAGCTGAGCTGCACCTTGGCATAGTTGATCTGCGCTTCGTCAGTCTTGACGGCGGCTTCCAGTTGCGCGACCAGCGCTTTTTGCGTATCGAGCTGTTGTTGCGTGGCGGCGTCTTGCTGACGCAGCGTGGTGTAGCGTTGCAAGTCGATTTTGGCGTTGGTCAGTTGCGCCTGATCCTTGGCTTGCTGCGCCTGCACTTGCGCCAACTGGGCTTGCAATGCGCGCGGGTCGATCTGCGCCAGCAACTGGCCGGCCTTGACGTCCTGGCCTTCGGTGAACGCAACCTTGTCGAGCTGGCCATCGATGCGCGCCTTGACGGTGACGCTGGCATTGGCGGTGACGGTGCCGACACCGGCGAGGTACAGCGGCACATCGCGCTCCTCCGCTCTTGTGGTGGTCACGGAAATCGCCGGGCCTTGCTGCGCCTGCGGATTGGGCGCAGCGACGGCATCAGTGCGATGCATCAGGGCCCAGGAACCACCGCCAACGAGAACGACAACCGCAGCGGAAATCAACAGAGTGGAACGTTTTTGAATGAATGAAGTAGTCATACTTTAACTCGCAAGATTGTTTTTCTTAGTTGGCGGTAGCAGCAGGTGTGCTTGCTGTCGCTGCCTGATTGATTTCACCGAAGCGCCAGCCGCCGCCGACCGCTTTGATCAGCGCCACGCTGGCAACCAGCTGGCGGCCGAGCAAGGTCACGGCGGTGCGTTGATTGGTCAGCGATGCGGCTTGTGTCGTGACCACCGACAGATACGTCGTGGTGCCGGCCTGATACTGGCTCAGCGCCAGCCGTTCAGACAGCTGCGCCGCCTTGACTGCCTGATCCTGGACCTGGCTTTCCTGATCCAGCACGCGCAATGTCGAGAGGTTGTCTTCCACTTCTTGCAAGCCGCCAAGGACGGTTTGCTTGTATGTCGCCACCGCAGCGTCGAAGGCGGCAGTCGCCTGATCGTTGCGGGCGCTGCGAGCGCCGCCGTCGAACAGGGTGGCTGCCAGCGTAGCGCCCAGCGACCAGACCCGGCTTGGTGTATCGAACAACTGGGAGAAGGCGATCGCGCTGTAACCGCCGGTTGCATTCAACGTCAGCGTTGGGAAATAAGCGGCGCGCGCGACCCCGATGTTGGCATTGGCGGCCGCCGCCAGACGTTCGGCGTTGGCGATGTCGGGACGGCGTTCCAGCAGATCCGACGGCAAGCCGGTCGGTGTTGGTGGCATGCTCGCCTGCAACGCGGCACCGTCGGTGGTGACCGGCGCCAGTGTGAAGACTGCCGGTGCTTTGCCGACAAGGATGGCGATGGCATGTTCCAACTGGTTGCGCGTGGCGTCGAGATCGATCAGCTGTGCCTGTGCCGAGCGCAATTGTGTTTCCGCCTGCGCGACGTCGGAGCGCAAGGCCACGCCGGCTTCATATTGATGCTGCGTCAGTTGAAACGACCGGGTGTAGGCGGCGACGGTGCGTGCATACAGATCCTTTTGCAGATCGGTCACGCGCAGTTGCAGGTAATCCTGTGCCAGCGTTGCCTGGATACTCAGGCGTGCCGCCGCGAGGCTGGCTGCGCTGGCTTCGCTGGTGGCGTCGCCGGCTTCCACCGAGCGCCGCACACGGCCCCAGACGTCAGCCTCCCATGAGGCATTCAGACCGACGGAATAGGTATCTGTCAACCGGCTGCCTGCTGTGGCGCTGTTGGTTCGCGCGCGGTTGGCGCCACCGGATGCGCCGACGGTCGGCCACAAGCTGGCACGCGCAATGGCGGCGGTAGCCTGCGCCTGGCGATATTGCGCTTCGGAGAAGCGGATATTCTGATTGGCTTTATTGGCCTGATCGATCAGGTCGTTCAGCACCGGATCCTTATAGGCTTCCCACCAGCGGTGATTGCTGTCGATCTGTCCCGGCTCGGCGATCTTCCACGGGCCTTGTTCTTTATAGGCAGTGGGCAAATCCATCTGCGGGCGAGCGTAGTCAGGGCCGACCGCACAACCGCCGAGCAAGACTGCTGCGGCCAGAGTGATTGCGGACAAAGCTGAGGCTGGCTTGAATGCGTGTTGGGGTGGCGATTTGGCGGTCGCTGTCATTGGTAGATTCCGAAACATGGTTGAGCGTGCATTTGGCTGGACGACATGGGATCAAAGGGAACTGCCGGTGGGCGTCGGACAGGTTAACTGGCGACGCCTTTCTACAGCATTACTGTACGAGGGGGCTGTCAACTGGAGGCTGACGGAAATATGACATTTCTGTCAGTTTCGGGATGATGGGTATGTTGGAGGTTGAGTTTCTTTTTGGCATTGTTTTTCTTTGATAGCTTGGAGGGGTGTTTTCTTCGGACGTGCCGGGCTACCCCCGGCACGGTCGTCCGAAGAAAGAAAAGAGAAAGCTACCTAAGAAGTCAGGTCGGAACTAAACACCCTTCACCCCACCGCCACAATCCCCCTAAGGCAAGTTTTCCCGCAAGATAACGCTGATCCGCACCGCCTCCACCCCGGCAAGTGCCTCACGCCGCTCCCGCAAATTCCCAAATATCCGTACGCAGTTGAGAATCATGTTCTGCGGATGCTGCGTCAAAATCGCATCCATGGTGCCGTCGATCAGCAGCCCGCGCGTATCGGGCGTCAGTCCGTGCCCGATGAAGACAGTTTTCTGCTCGCGCCCGCTTTCCTTGAGTGCCCGCCCGACACCATCGGAAGCGCCGCCGATGTTATACATGCCGGCCAGGTCGGGATGCTGTTCCAGCAGGGTGCGTGCCTGCTTGTAGTTGGTGTCGGCGTCGTCATGGCCTTCGCGCAGGCCAACCACTTGCAGGTGAGGGAACATCTCTTCCAGCACGTGCAAGAAACCCATCTCCCGTTCTTCATGGCCGCGATAGCTGAGACTGCCGGCGATCATCGCAATCTTCATCGGCGTTTTAGGATTACCGAGAAATCGCCCCAGCAAATAACCGGCAGTCCGTCCCGCAGCGCGGTTGTCCATGCCGACATAGGCCGCCCGGCGCGAGTTGGACAAGTCCGAGATCAGCGTGACCACATGAATGCCTTCGGCGACCAGCGTATTGACCGCTTCGCGCACCAGCGGATGTTCCAGCGCCATGAAGGCGACGCCGTCGGCCTGGCGGCCGTAGTGCAGCAGGCGCTTGGCCAGCACGCTGGGATTGAAGCCTTCGATGTGATGGCATTTGCACTTCACATTGAATGGCGCCAGTTGGTCTTCGGCGAAGGCGATGTAGTCGCCCAGCATCTGCATGAAGCGATTGCTCTGTGGCGGCAGCAAAAACACCAGCCGCATCGGCCGCGGCTGCATCGCCTTGTAGAGATCGGCTTCGGGAAGATAGTCCAGCGCGGCGGCGGCCTTCAGCACTTTTTGCATGGTCGCGGCGCGTACGCCGGGACGCTGGTTCAGCACGCGGTCGACCGTGGCGGTGGAGACGCCGGCGGTACGCGCGATGTCGGCGACACGGGCGCGGCCGGTGGCGGCAGAATAGGTGGGATCAAAGGGCGTCGGCATCATGCTGCTCAGTTCATCGAATTAAAAATTACATCAAAAACCATCATTAATCTGCTTTGACTGTTGCAGCTATAGAGGAATATTCTCTGCATCAAGCAATCAGGTTAAATCAAATAACATCAAAAATATAGAGGGAGACAGCCTCGCTTTCCAGGGCGCCGACGATGCCAATGATGTCGTCGGTGCGTGGGGCGGTGACACCGGCGTCGTCTTCCTCCGTCGAGATTCAACATAGATTCAAGACAGATCAATAACAATCCAGGAGATACCGCCATGCACGCAATGACCCGCCGCCGCTTCTTGCAAACCGCCTCCATCGCTTCGGCTGCTGCCGCGACCGGGCTGTATGCAGTCCCTGCCAGCGCAGCCGCTGAGTTCACACTGAAGTACGCCAACAACTTGCCGATGACGCACCCCATGAACGTGCGCGCCAAGGAAATGGCTGCCAAGATCGCCGCCGAATCCAAAGGCCGTGTCGACTTGCAGGTCTATCCCAACGGCCAGCTCGGTACCGACACCGACATGCTGTCGCAGGTGCGCGCCGGCGCCATCGACTTCTTCACCATCTCGCCGGAAGTGCTGGGCACGCTGGTGTCGGCCGGCCAGATCAGCGGCGTCGGTTTTGCCTTCAAGGACTACAACCAGGTCTGGGCCGCGATGGACGGTGAGCTTGGCGCCTACGTGCGCAAGCAGATCGCCGCGACGACCTCGCTGTTCGCCTTTGAGCGCTGCTGGGACAACGGTTATCGCCAGGTGACCACCAGCACGCGCCCGATCACCAAGCCGGAGGACTTCAAGGGCATGAAGCTGCGCGTGCCACCGAGCCCGCTGGCGACTTCGTTGTTCCGCGCGTTCGATGCGGCGCCGACCAGCATCAATTTCGCCGAGGTGTATTCGGCGCTGCAGACCAAGATCGCCGAAGGCCAGGAGAACCCGCTGGCGGTGATCTCCACCGTCAAGTTCTACGAGGTGCAGAAGTACTGTTCCATGACCAATCACGTGTGGAGCGGCTTCTGGTTCATGGGCAACAAGAAGTCGTTTGAAAAGATGCCGAAAGACCTGCAGGACATCGTCACGCGTAACGTCAACGAAGCCGGCATGAAGCAACGCGTCGACGTCAAGGCGCTCAACGAGTCGCTGGTCGCCGACATGAAGGGCAAGGGCATGCTGTTCAACGAGACCGATAACGAAGCTTTCCGTACCAAGCTGCGCGCTTCCGGCTTCTACACCGAGTGGCACAAGAAGTTCGGCCCCGAGGCGTGGGCGCTGCTGGAAAAGTACACCGGGAAGCTCGCGTAAATGGAAGCTGCAATGAACTACGCCGCACGATTGCCGAGCAACCCGCTGGCGCGTCTGCTGGCGGGCGTCAATCGCGGCGTGATGCACGTTGTCGCCGCCGTTGCCGCAGCACTGGTGGTGGTGGAAACCGCGGTGCTGCTGGCCGGCGTGATCTATCGCTATGCATTGCACGATCCGCTGATCTGGTCCGATGAACTGGCTTCGACGCTGTTCATCTGGCTGTCGATGCTGGGTGCGGTGCTGGCCCTGGATCGTGGCGAACACATGCGCCTGACCGCCATCGTCAACCGGCTTTCGGACAAATGGCGTATCTGGTTTGAAACCGTGGCCGCATTGATCGTCTGTATCTTCGTGCTGATGATCATTCATCCTGCCGTCGATCATGCGTCGGAACAGATGGCGATCACGACACCGGCACTGGAAATTCCAGACGGCTTGCGTGCGGCGGCCTTGCCGGTCGGCGCGATCCTGATGTTCCTGGCGGCGATTGCACGCATGGCCAGTCGCTCCAGCGTCAGGCAGGTGCTTTCCGCCGTGGCGGTTGTTGCGGTGATCGGCGCTGTGCTGTGGATCGCCAAGCCTGCTTTGCTGGCAATGGGCAACTACAACCTGATCGTGTTCTTCGTCTTGCTGATCGGTGTCTGTGTGGCTGGCGGGATTCCGATTGCGTTTGCCTTCGGTACGGCCACCATGGCGTATCTGACGATTGCCACCGGCGCGCCGATGATGATTGTGGTGAGCCGCATGGACGAGGGCATGTCCAGCCTTATCCTGCTGTCGGTGCCATTGTTCGTCTTGCTCGGTTCCTTGCTGGAAATCAGCGGTCTCGCACGTACCTTGATTGATTTCATGGCGGCCTTGCTGGGTCACGTCCGAGGTGGTCTGCAATACGTCTTGCTGGGGGCAATGTTCCTCGTCTCCGGCATCTCCGGCTCCAAGGCGGCTGACATGGCGGCAATTGCCCCGGCGCTGTTCCCGGAAATGAAGAAGCGCGGTTCCAAGCCGGAAGAACTGGTGGCCTTGCTGTCGTCCTCCGGCGCCATGACCGAAACCATTCCACCTAGTCTGGTGCTGATCACCATCGGTGCGGTATGCAGCGTGTCGATCACGGCTTTGTTCATCGGCGGTTTGATGCCGGCGGTGATTGCGACGATTGCCATCGGCGTCATCTGCTGGTTCCGCGCCCGTCGTGAACCGATGCCGAATGTGAAGCGCGCCAGCATCGGCGTGATCGGTAAAACCCTCATTGCGGCGATTCCTGCACTGGCCTTGCCGATGCTGATTCGCGTGGCGGTGATTGAAGGTGTGGCAACGGCAACCGAAGTGGCAACCATCGGTGTGGCCTACACGATCATTGTCGGTCTGATCATGCATGCCTTCATGAAGCACATCGACTTCAAACGCATCTATCCGATGCTGGTGGAAGCGGCGACCTTGTCGGGGGCCATTCTGCTGATCATCGGCATGGCGACCTCGATGGCGTGGGCACTGACGCAGTCGGGCTTCTCGGCCAAGCTGGTGGCGCTGATGCAAGGCGTACCCGGTGGCGGGTTTGGTTTCCTGCTGATCACTATTGTGATCTTCATCGTGCTGGGCAGCATCCTGGAAGGCATCCCGGCGATTGTGCTGTTCGGGCCGCTGCTGTTTCCGGTGGCCCGTTCACTCGGCATCCATGACGTGCACTACGCGATGGTTGTGATTCTGGCGATGGGTATCGGCTTGTTTGCACCGCCGTTCGGCGTCGGCTTCTATGCCGCCTGCGCGATCGGCAAGGTATCGCCGGACAAGGTCTTCAACCGGGTCTGGAGTTATCTGGCGGCGCTCGTGGTGGCCTTGCTGGTGGTGGCTGCGGTGCCATGGATTTCCATCGGATTCCTGACATAAAAATACTTTTACTACCGACTATTTAAACGAGACAAAGAGGTTAGCAATGAGCCGTTTTCTGGGTGAGATCAAACAACTGGGCTACGTCGTCGAAGACATTCAGGCCGCAATGAAATACTGGAGCGAAGTGCTGGGCGTGGGCCCGTGGTACTACATGGAGCGCGTGCCGCTGAAGAACTACCGCTACAAGGGCGAGCTGCAGGACATCCATTCCTCGGTGGCGCTGGCTAACTCGGGCAACGTGCAGGTGGAACTGATCCAGCAGCGCAATGATGCGCCGTCGATGTATCAGGACTTTCTCAAGGCAGGCCGTACCGGTTTGCAGCATCTGGCCTACTGGACCGAAGACTTCGACAACGATCTCGCACGCCTGCTGGAAAAGGGCTGGAAGGTCGGCATGAGCGGTGAAGTCGGCGAGCGCGGTCGCTTCGTCTATTTCGAGACCGAATACCATCCCGGCACCGTCATTGAACTGTCTGAAATCGCCGGTCCCAAAGGCACCGTATTCCGCATCATTCGTGAATCAGCCGAGGGCTGGGACGGCAGCGACCCGGTGCGCACGTTTCCTGATCTGAGCAAGATGTGATGGCGGAGATGATGGACAACAATCGTTTTTACGCAGATTACCTGATTGAGACTCCACTCGATCCGATGCAGGTCGCTGAGGTCATGGCAGGTGAACAATCCTGCGGCACTTTCGTCCGTGTGCAGGGCGAGACTGAGCAGCTGCGCGAACGCGCCCGCGCAGTGGTGGTATCGGTAGAAGAGACCGAAAATGTCGCCATGCCGAGCCTGCCCAACGCTTGGCAGCAGCGCCAGAACATGCATGGTCCTTATCGTCGCGCCAAGGTGCGCATCTCCTTCCCGATCGACAACGTCGGCGCCAACCTGCCGACGCTGGCGGCAACCGTTGCGGGCAATCTGTTCGATCTCGGGGAGGTAACGGGTTTGCGCCTGTTGTCGCTGTCGCTGCCGGAAAGCTATCGCCAACAGTTCGACATGCCGCGCCATGGCATCGCCGGCACGCGCAAGCTGGTGGGGCAGAGTCCATCCCATCAGGCGCCTTTGCTGGGCACCATCATCAAGCCCAACGTCGGACTGAGCGCCGCGCAGACCGGCGAGCTGGTCACGCAGTTGTGCGAAGCCGGTGTGGACTTCATCAAGGACGATGAAGTGTGCGCCAATCCGGCTCATGCGCCGCTGGAAGAACGCGTGCGCGAAGTCATGAAGCGCGTGCGGGCCTATCAGGACAAATCAGGCCGCCGCGTGATGGTGGCCTTCAATATCACCGACGAACTCGACGCCATGCGCCGCCATGCGGAACTGGTCGAGCGCGAAGGTGGCAGCTGCATCATGGTCGGTCTCAACTGGTGCGGTTTCTCGGCGCTGCAAAGCCTGCGTCGCAGCAGCGGCCTCGCCATCCACGGCCATCGCAACGGCTTCGGCATGATGTCGCGCCAGCCGGTGCTGGGTATGTCTTTCTCCGCGTATCAAAGCCTTTGGCGCTTGAGCGGCGTCGATCATCTGCACGTGCATGGACTGGACGGAAAATTCTCCGAATTCAATGACGAGGTGGTGCAATCGGCACGCGATTGTCTTACCCCCATGAGCGGTGGAGAAAATGGCGGTGATGAGGTGATGCCGGTATTTTCATCGGGCCAATGGGCGGGCACCGTGCCGGCGACCTTCGATGCGGTCAAGAGCACTGATGTCATCTTCTTGTCCGGTGGCGGCATTCTCGCGCATCCGGATGGCGCCAGCGCTGGTGTTGCCAGTTTGCGGCAGGCGTGGGAAGCGGCGCGCGACGGCGTCAGTCTGCAGGAACGTGCACGTCATGCACCGGAGCTGCAACGCGCGCTGGATTTTTTTGGTCCTCGCCTGAAGTGATCATGAAAGTGAAAGCGTTCAAGTGACCGAAACAATCCACTCACCCAGGATCTGCTTTTACGGCGACGATTTCACCGGCGCGACCGATACGCTGGCGACGGCAACGGAAGCAGGTTTGCGCAGCCTGCTATTCCTGGGTATTCCCGACCAGCAGCAATTACAAGCCGCGGGGGAGCTCGACTGCCTCGGCATTGCCGGCGCGGCGCGCTCGATGGCGCCTGCGGCGATGACAGCGGAACTGGAACCGGTGGCGCGATTCTTCTCCACGCTGCAAGCGCCGGTGACGCACTACAAGATCTGTTCGACCTTTGACAGTGCACCGCACGTCGGCAACATCGGCGTGGCCTTGTCGGTATGGCGGCGCCATATTCCCAATGACTTTGTCCCTATCGTCGGCGGCCAGCCGAATTTGCAGCGTTACTGCATCTTCAGCAATCTGTACGCGGCGGTGAACGCAGGAGGAGAAGTATTCCGCATTGACCGGCATCAGACCATGCGCAATCATCCTGTCACGCCGATGCGTGAAGCGAACATGTGCCTGCACTTGCAGGCGCAGCAGATGACGGTGGCGGCAGTGCATTTCCCCGCCTACGATCATGGCGCCGAGCGGCTGGATGCAGAGATCGAAACATTGCTTGGCGACGCGCCGGATGCGGTCTTGTTCGATGTAACGGAGGCGACGGATCTGCCGGTGATCGGGGCACAGATCTGGCGACGCGCGCAGCGTCAGCGCTTGCTGGCAATGGGCGCCAGCAGCGTGGTACAGGCTTTGTGTCGCTATTGGCAAGAGGCGGAAGAGCTGGAGTGCAATGCGGAACCCATAACTCCTCGCATTGCGCGTGCCGACGGTCCGGTATTCGTCCTTGCCGGCAGTCTGTCGCCGGTGACGGCGCAGCAGGTCAGGGCGGCCGTGTCGTTTGAACGTGTCCAACTGGATGCGCGGCGGCTGGTGGACGGCGACGACGACTATGTAGCGGCCATGCTCACACAGGTTGCTCGATTATTGCAGGACGGCCGGCATGTACTGGCGTGTACGGCGGATGGCATGCCGATCACCGGCGATCATGTGACCTATCGGCTGGCGCAGGCCTGCGGAGATTTCCTGAAACGCCTGCTGCCGCTGACGACCGTGCGCCGCATCGGCGTTGCCGGCGGCGATACCTCAAGCCACGCATTGAAGGCGCTCGATATCTGGGGATTGTCTTATCTCGGCAAGTTGTCGGCAGGCGTGGCGCTATGCCGCGCACATGCCGACGGTGCGAAAGAGAATGGTCTGGAGCTGATGCTCAAAGGCGGCCAGATGGGCGGTGAAGATTTGTTTGAAACATTGGTGCATGGCACGGCATGAAGCGTTCATGATGGCCATGCACGCTCCAGGATGGCCCGCTGCAATGACGCGGCATCCGTCGTGCCGGCAGACAGCGTGCCGTAAACACGGCCGTTGGCGGCGTCGCTGCGGCTGAGTACAAAAGCCTCCGCCATCGCTGTGGGCGCATGCTGCAACATCAAGGCGCTCTGCACCGTCAGGATCAGTTGCTGCACCAGGCGGCGTGCCAGCATCTCGCGCTGATCCGGCGGCGTGGTCAGCAGTTGTTTTAACGCATCCAGCGATGCCTGCAAGACATGATGGCCATCGGCGACTTGCTGCAATTCTTCCAGCAGCAAGATGCAGCCTTCCGGTTCGCGCTCCATGGCGCGCAACACGTCGAGGCACATCACATTGCCCGAGCCTTCCCAGATTGAATTCACGGGCGCTTCGCGATACATGCGCGCCATCGGCGCTGTTTCGACGTAGCCGTTGCCGCCCCAGACTTCCATGCATTCGCCGGTAAATTCCAGCGCGCGCTTGCAGATCCAGAATTTGGCGGCGGGGGTAACGATGCGTCGCCATGCGCGCTGCAGCGGATCGTTGGGCGATTCGAAGGCGCGCGCCAGACGCAGCATCAGCAGCGTCGCCGCTTCGCTTTCCAGCGCCAGATCGGACAGCACGTTGCGCATCAAGGCTTGCTCCGCCAATTGCTTGCCGAAGGCGCTGCGATGACGCGCGTGGTGGATCGCCTGGATCAGCGCATAGCGCATCATCCCGGCGCTGCCGATCACGCAGTCCAGGCGCGTGTGGTTGGCCATTTCGATGATGGTGGGAATGCCGCGTCCTTCATCGCCGACCATGACGCCGTAGGCATCGTCGAACTCCACCTCGCTGCTGGAGTTGGAACGGTTGCCCAGCTTGTCCTTGAGGCGCTGGATCAGCACACCGTTCTTCTGTCCGTCGGGACGCCAGCGCGGTACGAAGAAGCACGACAGGCCGTTGTCGGTACGCGCCAGCACCATGTGCGCATCGGACATCGGTGCCGAGAAAAACCATTTGTGGCCGATCAGCGTATAAGCCGCGCCACGTCCGCTGCCATTGAGCGGGCGTGCGACGGTGGTATTGCTGCGCACGTCGGAGCCGCCTTGTTTTTCGGTCATGCCCATGCCGATCAGCATCGAGCGCTTTTGCTCCAGCGGCAGATCGCGAGGATCGTGTTCGCGTGAAAATAATTTGTCGCGCACCATCGGGAACAGCGCATCTTCATGGCGCAATACCGGTAGCGAAGCAAAGGTCATGGTGGTCGGGCAGAGCGATCCCGCTTCCACCTGTGCATGCAGGAAGTAGCCCGCAGCGCGAGCCACATGCGCGCCCGGCATGCCTTCATGGGCGGGCATCCACGGCAGTGCGTGCAGGGCTTCGCGGCGCAGCAGCGCCAGCAGTGCATGCCAGCTGGGATGGAAGTCGACCCGGTCGATACGGTTGCCGAAGCGGTCGTGGGTTTGCAGTTCGGGGGTGTGGCGATTGGCCAGTTCGGCCAGTTGCAGCACATCGGCGCTGCCGAGCTCGGCGCCGTAATTGGAAAGCGGCGCGGCATGCCAGCCGGCCTGTTCGCGCTGCACGCCTTCGCTCAGGGCCAGATCAGTGCTGTACAGATTGACATCTTTCAGCTCGGGAACCTGGTTGGTGACTTCATGCGTTTTCATTGCAGCTCCTGGACGTGGACGGGCGGAGAGAGTGAAGCGAGCTAAGGCGCAGCGCAGACGGCAGCGCGGACAGTGTAAGGCATTCACCGCCGGAAGAGAGCGGGACAGCACAAGCGCCTTGCAATTCCTGCGCATTAGGTGAATTTGCTATAACTATATAAGTATCTTGTCGCTAAGGCCGTCCTGCACATGACAAAGACTCATATTAAAATGAGGCTTCTGAAAGGACTCCTCCTACCATGCCTTACCTGACCATCGAAGATACCATCGGCAATACGCCCTTGATTCAATTGCAACGTATCGGCGGCGAAGACGTCGCTCGACGCAACAACATCATCCTCGGCAAGATGGAGGGCAACAACCCCGCCGGTTCGGTCAAGGACCGCGCCGCGCTGTCGATGATCCGCCGTGCTGAAGAGCGCGGCCAGATCAAGCCGGGTGATACCCTGATCGAAGCCACCAGCGGCAATACAGGCATTGCGTTGGCCATGGTTGCGGCAATGCGCGGTTACAAGATGGTCTTGCTGATGCCGGAAAACCTCAGCGAAGAGCGCCGTCAAAGCATGGCCGCCTATGGAGCTAAGATCGTTCTCACGCCCAAGAGCGGCGGTATGGAATACGCGCGCGACCTGGCTGAACAAATGCAGAAGGAAGGCCAGGGCCTGATCCTGGATCAGTTCGCCAACGCCGATAATCCTCAGGCGCACTATGAGACGACCGGCCCCGAGCTGTGGCGCGACACCGAAGGCCGCATCACCCATTTCGTCAGCGCCATGGGCACTACGGGCACCATCATGGGTGTGTCGCGCTATCTGAAAGAGCAAAACCCGGAGATCCAGATCATTGGTGCTCAACCGGAAGAAGGTTCGTCAATCCCGGGCATCCGCAAATGGCCTGAAGCCTATCTGCCGAAGATCTATGAAAAGCCGCGTGTCGATCAGCTCGAATACGTCAGCCAGGCCGCAGCCGAAAACATGGCGCGCAAGCTGGCGATGGTCGAAGGCTTGTTCTGCGGCATCTCCGCAGCAGGCGCCTGTGAAGTGGCATTACGCATCGCGCAGCAGGTGGAAAATGCAACGATCGTGTTCGTCGTCTGTGATCGCGGCGACCGCTATCTCTCCACGGGCGTGTTCCCGGCGTAAGTTCAGAAGAGAAGTGATGACCAAGTGGTGAATGCATTCATGTGTTCGCCACAATAAAAAACGGAGCCAGAGGCTCCGTTTTTTTATTCCATACCCGGTGTTGCAGGCGAACCTGGCTTCGGTTTGAATTGCTTGTCGCTGATGCGGAATTTTTCGCGGCGATCACCCATCAGTTCGCGCAGTTCGCGGATCGACAGTTCGCTGACTTCATGCATGCGAATCAGCAGCGACGCACCAACTGGCAGACGACGGTGACGGATCTTGCTGATCACCGGCGGAGCCACTTCCAGCGCACGCGAGAGCGCGGCATCGTTCTTCAGATGCAGCTTCTCGATCAACGCGTCGAGCAGGTGGTTAGGATCGTAGTTGATTTGATCCGAGAGAGAAGTATCGTTGGTGCCATTAGGTGTAGTCATGATCGGACGTTCCATTATGCAGATGTTTATAAGGGCCTTGTTTGTGCAAGTGCTATTAGTTCTTGGTAAAACTGCAAAACGTGGTTAACCAGTTTCCATTAGAGGTGCCATTCTTTTCCCACTGCAACATACACAACTCGAACCAAGGCCATCGGGATCAGTCGGTCTGACTTGCCAGCCTTCACTATTCGTTTCCATGTTTCCCACTGCGGTACTGGCAAAACGTCAATATTGACGTCAGTACATCCAGTGAGAAAAGTCTATTACAAAATAGTTGCGAGAAATCACCTCGAATTTGTAACAGATATTAACAGGATTTTTTCTATATTTGGTGTTGTTTCTTTGACACGACAAAAGACAGCTGATTCCAGCCATTTAAGCCGAGATCCCGCATGGTGGCGATGTTTCGCTCGAAAATGGCGCTTGCTTCGGGGAAAGCCTTGACGGCGCGGTCGATGCTGCTTTCTCGCAACAGATGCAAAAGTGGGTAGGGGGAGCGATTCGTAAAGTTGTCAATATCGTCCGGCGCGGCATCGGCAAACTGGTAATCAGGATGGAAACTGGCGATCTGCAGCTCGCCTTCCAGACCGGCATCTTCAAGTACCTCGTCGGCAACATCGAGGAAGCTGTTGTAATCCAGAAAGTCTTGCAATACGCGTGGATGGATGAGTACGGTGGTATCGATAGCCTCCGGATCGCTGTCTTGCAGGTGTTGCAATTCGCGCGACAACTCGTCGGCGAGATCGGCCTCGGTCTCGGCGTGGCTGACGACATAACGAATCTGATTTTTGACGTAAACCGACTTGGCAAAAGGGCAAAGATTGAGGCCGATCACGGCCTCGCTGATCCACGCCTGGGTGAGCGCAATGACGTCGTCGTCGGAGGGAAATGGTGCGGTATTCATGGCGGCATTGTCTCATGACGACCAAAGGCCAAACACTACGGAGAGCGAGGGAAAGAGCGGAAACGGCCCGAAATCGGCTATGCTTCACATCCTCGTTTTTAATCTACGCACAAAATAAGACCTCCATGGCGCTCAAAGCAACCATCTTCAAAGCCGATCTGCAGATTTCCGACATGGACCGGCACTATTATCAAAACCACACCCTGACCATTGCCCGTCATCCGTCGGAAACCGACGAACGCATGATGATCCGCGTGCTGGCCTTTGCGCTCAACGCCAGCGAATCGCTGACCTTCGGCAAGGGTTTGTCGGATGTAGAAGAACCGGATATCTGGCAAAAGGATCTGACCGGCGCCATCGACCTGTGGATCGAAGTCGGCCAGCCCGACGACAAGCGCATTCTCAAAGCCTGTGGCCGCGCCGCGCGCGTGATCATCTACAGCTACAGCAGCGTCAGCAATATCTGGTGGAACCAGACCGGCAGCCGTGTCGAGCGGGCCAAGAATCTCACCGTCGTCAACATTGCCTCAGAAACCAGCCTGGCATTGGAAAAACTGGCGCAGCGCAATATGCAGTTGCAATGCACGATTCAGGATGGCCAGATTTGGCTGGGCAGCAATGAAGACATGGTGCAGATCGATCCGCAGGTAATTAAACCGTAGTCAGCAGGTCGCGCACCGACGGCAGCATGTCGATTGATTTGAGGCGGGACAGCAGCAGCGCAGCGTTGCTGCCGCCAGCCCGGTTTCCTGCTTCTATACATGTCAGGAACTTGTTTTCTATCTCTTCCTGACGCATCGGGCATTGCGCCGCGCCGCGCGCATACGCCTGAAATCCTTCCACCCAATCACGGCCCGCGGCCCGGATCTGCACGTTGGCCCCTTCCGGTGCCGCTTCGCACGCGCCGGCCTGACTCCAGCGCGGACCGACAGTCATGGTGATACTCTGCATCAGGGCAATCACGCGCGGCTCCTGCAAGACTGCGCCGTCAAGATGCGCCAACTCCACCGTCCCGTACAGCAAGGACGCCGCCACGGCGAAGGGCATGCTGAACTGCGCTTCCTGCCGCGTCGCCGGTTTGTTGTAAATCAGATTGGCAAAAACAATTTGCGGTACGTCGCAGATGATCTCTTCAATCTCGTCCACATGAATCCCATACCGGGCAACGATGGCCATGGCGGCATCGACGGCGGCGTGGGATGACAGGCAGAGCGGAATGCGCTTGAGATCGACGCCGGGTGATTCCATGAACCAGTTTGAACCGAGCTGCGCAATCATGGCGACGTTGAATTCGCCGTGATTGAACAAGCCGGTGAATCCGTTCCAATGTTCGAAGGCGTCGTGCGGGCCGCTGGCGCCTTGCGCCGCCAGTAATGCAGCCACCACGCCGGCTTCTGCCGCACGGCCTGCCATCAGGGGTTTGGCATCGGTGCCGAAACAGGCTTTCAATCCACCGGTGCCGGCCACCGCCAGTCCCAAGGCCGAGGCAGTTTGTTTGCGATCCAGCTTGAGCAGCCAGGCCGCCGCCGCGCAGGCACCGACCGGGCCGAGCACGCCGGTAGTCCACCAGCCCTGATCGTAGAGGATGCTGTTGGTGGCGGCGCCGACGGCGTATTCACATTCGGAGCCGACGATGAACGCGGTCAGCAGATCGCTGCCGGACGCATTGCGCTTTTGCGCGACGGCGATGGCAGCGGGCGCGATCACGGCAGACCCGTGTACGAAACCGGCGTAGCAATTGTCGTCAAAGTCCAGCGCATGCGCTGCCGCGCCATTGACGAATGCCGCGGCAGGCGCGGAAAACAAGTGCGGGCCGCCGACGATGGCGGCATCGCCGCGCGACCCGGCATCCATGGCGACGGCGCGTGCGGTGCGCGCCACTGCCGTCGCCGAGCCGGCGAAAGCGACACCGATGGTATCGAGCAGGCAGTTGGTGGCGATGGTGCGTACAGAGGCGGGAATATCGCTGTGCTGCAGGCCGCAGATCCAGTCGGCCAGGCGTTCAATGGCGGTAGGAGGAGTCATGGTGTGACGCTGTGTCATGGAGGAGAAAGCGGAGGTGTTGCTTGTATTGCTTACCTTACTTGCCTTACTTGTGTGACTTGTCCGATGCGATCTTGCCGCGGCGCTTGTCCGGGGCAACATCGCATCAGGCAATGACGACGCAGGGAATCGCGTCGCGGGCTTATTCCGCCTTACTCCACCTTATTCCGGCAGTGCACCGGCTGGTGCGCCCAGCCACTTCTTCGACATCTCGTCGATGGCGCCGTTGCTCTTGGCTTCGCGGATGATCTCGTTGAGTTTGGCGACCAGTTGCGGCTCACCCTTTTGCACGCCGATGTAGCAAGGTGCATTGGACAGGATGACTTTCAGGTCCATGCTCACCGACGGATCCTTGGCCTTGATCGTGGCAGCCACGGCGGTGCCGGTTGCAAACATCTGCGCCTGACCGGCGAGGAAGGCAGAGACCGTGCCGTTGTTGTCTTCAAAGCGCTTGATCACGGCACCCGGCGCCAGACGCGATAACTCTTCATCCTGCATCGAGCCGCGAGTCACCGCAATGACTTTGCCGGTGAGTTCGTTGTAGTTCTTGGCGATGATTTCCTGCTTCCCGAAAACGGCATCGAAGAATGGTGCGTAAGCGATGCTGTAGTCGATGACCTTTTCGCGCTCAGGCGTCTTGCCGAGCGAGGAAATGGTCAGATCGGATTTCTTGGTCTGCAGATAAGCGACACGATTCGGGCCGGTGACAGGGATCAGTTCCAGTTTGACGCCAAGCTTCTTGGCCACCAGAGCGGCCATGTCGATGTCGTAACCACGCGGCGTCATGTCGGTGCCAACCGAGCCGTACGGTGGATAGTCGGTCGGTACGGCTACGCGAATCACCTTGCGTGCAAGGATGGTGCTGAGGGCGTCCTCCGCCATGGCATTGCCGGAAACAGCAGCGGCAATCGAGACGGCAATCAGGCTAAGCAGGAGAGAGCGGCGTTTCATTTCGATATCCTTTCAGTGATATGCGTGGTGTACAAGTAGGTAGTGAAGTACGGGGTGTGCCGAAGCGTAGTGCATTGCTCTGTCTTGAAAATTCGGTGAATCTCAGCTGTCGTTTTTGCGCGTGCGCGATCTCGATACCTTGGGCAATTCGCTGTCTTCCGCGCCCCACCATTCGCCCATGCTCCACAGGTTCTTTTCCGTCTCGGATACCGAGGCCTTGACGTCAACCTTGGATGTCGCCGCCATCAGTGCAACCAGGATTTCACTGACGAGAAAAGCCGGAACCAGCGTGTCGAAGAAGGAGGCGTTCTGTTTGCCGACCAGGATGGTCTCGGCCGCCATGCGTGCAATCGGCGAGCTGTCGCTGTCGGTAATGGCGATCAGCTTGACGCCGGTCTTGGCCAGATGTCCGGCAATCGATACCGCACGGCGCGAGTAAGGGGCGATGCAGCAGACGAACAAGGCATCCTTGGAGCCTGCCTGATGCATGATCTTCATCATGCCGCTTTCGCCAGCGCCATCGATGAGCGTGATGTTTTTGGCGAAGTATTCAGAGACGTGAGAAAACTGAAACGCCACCGGAAACGACGAGCGCAATCCCAGGCAATAGATCGTGCGTGAGGCGGAGAGAATTTTCACGGCGCGTACGATGGCCGCCAAGGTATCGGCGCTGCACAGCGCCTGGATGTGTGCGATGGCGTTGTTGGCGACATCCAGTGCGAGTGCGGTTTCGCCGATCTTTTGATTCAGTTCCACCAGGCCGTGGGCGCGCTGGCTGTACTCGTTGCTGCGTGAGCGCAGATTGTTTTTGAACACCTCGCGAATGTCGTCGTAACCCTCCATGCCGAGAAACTTGGCCAGCCGTGTCATGGTCGACGGAGGAATGCCGGCCAGCCGCGCTTGTTCGCGCATGGACATCACTGCCACCTCATGCGGATGATCGAGCACGAAGCCGGCAGCCAGACGCACTTGCCGCGGCAAGCTGTCGAAGCATTGCTTGATGTGCAGCACCAGCGCTTGCTGAGAGCGCAGGGCTTCAGACGACTTTGGCGATGCTGATGTGGCTTGATTCACGTTGACGCTCCGCAATCGGGATATGCAGGACATCAAGCAACATATGTGCCAATATTTTTTGCAAATGATTCAAATGAATCATTTTTGGAGGGCGTTTCAGCGGTCAGAAAAATCGCTGCGCAGGAGAGATTTGATTTTGATGATTCAAAAACAGAGGGCTGCGTGAATCAAATTGCCTGCAGCGGGAGCAACATCTCCCGTCACGTGCATCGTCAATGCGCCACGATGGACATGGTGGCGCTACAACGTGGTGAGCTTGGTTTGAACTCAGTTTGCATTAGTTGCCCGGATGCAGTTCTCTGAGGATGTCGAGGAAGAGGTCGGCGCGATACGTCGATGGGCGTGATGATTCGGTGACGGCGCAGATCGGATGATGGTAGGACGGACTGCCGCTTCTTACCTTCAGCGCGTAGCGCTTGCCGAGCAGCTGTACATAGTGCACCGGCAGGATGCCGAGATAGCTGCCCGTCGCCACCAGCAAGCCGATGGCTTCCAGGCCGCCGGCATCCGGGCCGCGCGCGTAGCCTTCGGTCGCCAGCGCCTGATCGACATAAGGATGTTGTCTATATACCAGTGGCAGATCGTCGGCGCCGCGCTTCGGTTTCTTTGCCGCGCTGTAGACACGATGCGTTTCCGAGAATAACGGCAGGTAGTTGAATTCACCCTCGCGCGGATACTTGCCGCGGATCGCAATGTCGACGCGATGTTCACGCAGCGCCTGATTAAGATCAGGGAAAGTCATGACGCTGATCTCCGGTCGCACATTGGGTGCGCGTTCACGCAGGACAGCCAGCGCTTCAGGGATCTTGCAATCGGGATGTGTCAGCGTGTGCTCGACGATGCCGATCGACAGTGAGCCGGACAGGACGCCATGCACCGCATCGATCTCGGAGCGGATACGCTCCAGTGAACGCAAGGCATCCGAGGCCAGCTTGAGCGCCACTTCACCTTCGGGCGTGAGCTTGAAACCGGCCGGGCCGCGTTCGCACAGACGGACACCGAGACGCTCTTCCACCTCGCGCACATGGCGGCTGATGGAGGCCTTGGACATGTGCAGGCGCTTCTCCGCAGCGGCGAAACCTCCGGCCTGAGCCGCATTGCAAAACACGCGCAAGGAGCGCAGGTCGCGTTCGTCGAAGTCCAGATGGATCATGATTGCCTGCCGGGAAGGTAAGTAGAGATCAACAATAAAAGGTATTGAATTTCAAGACTATACCTGCAAAACAATCATTTTTTATTATCTGCATTGCTTGCTAGAGTCAAACGCACTCGGCTGTGTCGGTACATGCGCTGGCTTCGATCTTGCATGGACATTGGCTTGTTTTTCTTCACAACACATTTTGTCCAAAGGATCATGCGTCATGGAACAACTTACCGTAGCACCACGCACCGGCCACAAAACATTGCTGTATTCGGAGCTGGTCACCGATATGTCTGATCTGAAAGCGGACATCGCCATCCTGGGAGTGCCGTTCGGTTCGGCCTATACGCCACGTCAATTCACCAACGACCAAAGCAATGCACCGCAAGCGATCCGCGACGTGACCGATCGCATCGTGCGTGCGCCGGAACATTACGATTTCGATATCGATGGCCCGCTGCTGCAAGGACGTAGCGATATCCGCTTTGTCGATTGCGGCGACGTGCTGCCCAATCTCGCCGTGCCCGGTGATCATCAGCGCCGTGCCGAACTGGCAATCCGCCAGATCCTGCGCGGCGGCGGCATGCCGATCGTGCTGGGAGGCGATCACGGCATCACCAACCCGGTCTTGCGCGGTTTCGATGAAGTGGGACCGGTCACCATCGTGCACATCGATGCGCATCTGGATTGGCGCGACGAGGTCAATGGTGTGCGCGACGGCTTGTCGAGCGTGATTCGCCGTGCATCCGAACTGCCATTCGTGGAGCACATCGTGCAGATCGGTTTGCGCGCACAGGGCAGCGGACGTCCTGCCGATTACGAAGCCGCCAAAGCCTGGGGCGCTGATCTGATCTCGGCGTATGAGCTGCACGATGTCGGCATGGATGCCGTGTTGGCACGCATCCCCGATGGCGGCAACTATTACCTGACTATTGATGCCGATGGTCTCGATCCGACCATCATGCCGGCCGTCGATGGCCCGGCGCCCGGTGGTGTGAGTTTTGTGCAGGCGCGCAAGCTGATTCACGGACTGGTGAAGAAAGGACGCGTGGTCGGCATGGATATCGTCGAGATTCAACCCGTCAAGGACAACGCCAGCAAGCTGACTTGCGTCACGGCCGGTCGACTGATCGTCAATCTGATCGGCGCGACGATTCGCGCCGGTTATTTCGACAAGAAGAACAAAGCGTAAGCAACTGCATCACTTCACCCCACACTTTCACTGAGGCTCTCATGGAACACACGCGCATTCGCAGATTCAACACCAAAGATACCTATCCGGAACAAAAGATCGACAACGACCTATGCCAGGCAGTCGTCGCGCGTGGCACGACCGTTTTCCTGCGCGGTCAGATCGGGCAGAATCTGGACACGTCGGAAAGCGTCTGCATCGGTGACGTCAAAGGCCAGACCGAGCAAGCGATGTTCAACATCGACATGCTGCTCAAGGAAGCCGGCGGCAAGCTGGAGCATATCTGCAAGGTGACGATTTATATCTCCGATCCACGCTACCGCGAAGATGTGTATCGCGTGGTCGGTCGCTGGCTCAAAGGCGTGTTTCCGGTATCGACCGGTATCGTGGTGTCGGCGTTTGCACGTCCGGAATATCTGGTGGAGGTCGATGCGACCGCCGTCATTCCTGATTAAGAATGACTGGCGCGCTGCCCGATCTGTTCGAGCAGCCGCTGTCCTTCTTCACTGTTGAACCAGGTGGCATGGCCGAGGTAGTAGGTGTCGTACGCCAGCGAAGCATTTTTTGCGGAGCGCGTGATACCGTGGAAATAGGCCAGCTCGGCCAGCGCAAATTCCGCATGCACCAATGGCAGCAACGCTGCCAGTGCTTTCCATTGACGCGAAGTCAGCGGACGGATCAGGTGGTAGCCGTCCAGCATGGCGTCGAGCAGATCGGGATGCGCCACGTTCGGCTTGCCTGTCTGTGCATCTTGCGTATTTTGCGCATCTTGTATTGCCAGCCACTCGATGATATTGCGCTCGATCGCCGTCGCCAGATCGTGCAGGGCGCAGGTGCGGTCGCTGAGACCGAAGTCGAGGATGGTTTCCACACCGGCTGCCGCGCTGCGGTCGGTCCACAGCAGATTCGACGCATGCCAGTCGTTGTGCGTCCACAGCGGCGTCAGCTCGTCCAGATAAGGGCGCAGCTTGTCGTGGAAGGGCAGCAGCGTCGTCGCGGTTTCATCGCGCCAGTTGCGCTGCTTCAGATAATCGCCGATGGCCGGGCGTTGTTCAACATAGTGCTGCAGCGCGGGCATCGGATCCTGCTGCGAAAAAATCGTGAAGCTCGATACCAGCGTCTGCGCCTTGCGTGCTGGTGCGGCGTAGTCTTCTGCCGCCAGATGCAAACGCGCCAGTGCCTTGCCCGCTTCATGCGCGTGCACGCGGCTGGTGAAGGGCGTCCATGATACGGCGTCGCGGTACAGATCGACGCCCGAGGCCACGCTGTGCACTTCATACGTCCAGTGATCATCCGTGATGGCGGTCGCGCCGTCTGTGGTGGTCAGCACTTCGCTTACAGCGATGCCGCGGCTGCGCAGGTGATTGATGAAGCCGTGTTCTTCGCTCAGGCCGTCAACGTCGCGCACCGAGATATGGTGGCGTTTGACGAACACTTCCATCGTTGACGTCGTCATCACGCAACCCGCCGAGAACGGGCGCGGGCTATGCCACACCAGACGCTTTGGGATTCCAGCCTGCGGATAATGCTGCAGCACGCGTGTGACTTCGGCCGACGTCAGCGCCGGCCAGTCCGAAATCACCGCGTCGGCATTCATGCCGTGGCTGAGGACGCGGGTCAGGTGATGGGAAGCGGCTTCCATGCAGGCGCTCGCCGATCAGAAATCGTATTGCACCGTCAGACGCGCCAGACGCGGCGCACCGAGATGCAGGTAACTGTCGCCCAGCGATTCGCCGGTGTCTTTCCAGTAGCGCTTGTCGAAGATGTTGTCGACGGTCAGGCGCACGGTAGTTGGATGGCCGCTCATGCGGGTCTGATAGCGCAAGCCGGCGTTGAAGATATGGTAAGCCGGCACGGTGGCGCTGCCATCGCGGGTGGCTGCCTTGCTGCCGCTGTACAGCCAGCTGCCTTGCAGATTCAGGCCCGGCATGGCTGCCAGCGCATAGTCGGCATACACCGCGCTGCGCACGCGCGGCACGTTGATTGCCTGCTTGCCGTCATAAGCTGCTGTGCCGGTACCGTCGGCGCGTGCCTGGATGAAGGCCATGCTGGCGGCCAGACGAAGCTGCTTGGTGACGTTGCCCGAGGCGCCGAGCTCGATACCGGTATGGGTTTCCTTGCCTTGCTGGACGTAGGTGAAGCTGGTGCCGCCGGCGTCCGGTTGCGGATACTCATAGGCTTTCTTCATGCGGAAGATCGCCGAGGTAAAGCTCAGGTCCTTGCTCCAGTCATATTTGAAGCCGGCTTCCAGTTGACGCGCCACCGACGGCGGCAGCGTGGTCGGGTAGTTGCTTTCCCAGAATGCCGCAGATGTGCCCATGCTGAGCGTCTCGGCATAGCTGCCATACAGCGACATGTTGGCTTGCGGTTTGAAGATCAGCGCGAGTTGCGGCAGGAACTGGTTGCGGTCGGTATCACGCGTGGTAACGCCGGTGGCGTTGTAGGTTTTTTCTTTCAGCCAGACCTGGCGTCCACCTGCCAGTACTTGCCAGCGGTCGCTGAACTGCACACGGTCAGTGAAGAAGAGGGCTTGCTGGCGGCTATCCAGATTGCGATACGACGCCGGAACAGGATCAGTCGCAGCAGGCAACACGGCCGGCGTTGCGGCATAAATATTGTCGCTGCCGACCGGAATCGAAATGCCATCCGACTTGTCGACCACGCGGCGCGACAGGCTCAGGCCGGCTGTCAGACTATGTTTGACGAAGCCGGTGTTGAAGTTGCCCTGCAATACTGCCTGGCCTTCATCGTTGCGGCGGGTGTCGTCGGGGCTGCGATAGTCGTAGACGTCAAAGTCGCCGTTGGCCGCGAAGGTCGGCGAGAAGCTGGTCGCCACATTGCTGCCGTAAGGGAAAGCCAGGTAGTCGTCGATGACCGCGCGGCTGCGGCCGATGTTGACGTAGGCGCTCCAGTCGGCGTTGAGCTCGACATCGAAGCGCGTATTCATGTTGAGCGAATCGATGCGTACCGGTTGCACCCAGGATTGCGGCGACAGCATGGTGCTCGGCGACACATTGGACGGCACGGTTTTTCCGCCCAGCAGTTGATAGCCGGCGACCGACTTCTGCGCTTTTTTCTGATATTCGATATTGAACTGCAAATGCGCCGTGGACGTGATGTCCCAGTTCGCCGCGACCGAGGCGAAGTCGCGATAGCCGTTGCTGTTGTTGACGTAGGAATTGATATCTTCATGCGCAGCGTTGACGCGCAGGCCGAATTGCTTGCGATCGCCGAACAGTGCACCGAGGTCGGTCGACACATAGCGCGACCCGTTGGAGTCGGTGCCGAACATCACCGAGCGCACATCGGCCGGACGTTTGGTGACGTAATTGACCAGGCCGCCGGCATTGACGACACCGCCTTGCAGGCCGGACAAACCTTTGACGATTTCAACCTGTTCCTTGTTCTCCAGCGCGATGTTCTGTTCGCCGACAACGGACAAGCCGTTGATGCGGTAGCCGCTCGCCAGATCCAGTGGAAATCCACGCACACTGATGTTCTCGTAGTAGCCGACCGGCGCATAGTTCTCGCCGACGCTGGCGTCGTTCTTGATGACGTCACTGAGCAGGCGGGCTTGCTGATCCTTCAGTTGCGCTTCGGTCACGACGGCAACCGAAGCCGGCGTATCGAGCAGCGGCGTGTCGCCGAAACCGGCGATGTTCGACGAGCGAGGGTGATAGGTCGAACCGGAGGCGTCTTCAGCCGTAACGCTGACGGTCGGTAACGAACCGGCATCGGCAGGTTCTTCGGCGCGAGCGTTGTTGATGAAGACGCACGGTGCGCTGGCTAACGTCAGGGAAATGGCGAGAGGAGAAAAACGTTTCATCGGTATTGCTTTACTTTGCTTGAAGACGATGCGAGCGCACGGTTTATTGTTGCCCGCGTGCGGTACGAACGGCGCGCGCCAGGTCGATCACCGACATGGCGTAAAAATAGCTGCGGTTGTACTGCGTGATGGCGAAGAAATTGTTGGTCGCCAGCCAGTGGTCGGTCGGCGCCGTGCCGTTCTGCAAATCGACCACGCCATAACGCAATCCGGCAGGCAGTTCTGCGCCGGGGATGACGCCGGCGGCTTTCAGCTCATCCGGCGAAAACTTGGCTTCGAGGCCCTGGTTGATCAGGTCTTCGGCTTTGGCGGTATCAGTGACGGTGGCCGGGAAGACGGTTGGTTCGCCGCGTTGCCAGCCATGGATCTTGAGGAAGTTGGCGACGCTGCCGATGGCGTCCACCGGCGAGTTGCGCAGATCGATCTTGCCGTTGCCGTCGAAATCGACGGCATACTGGCGGATGCTGCTTGGCATGAACTGCGGCCAGCCGATGGCGCCGGCATAGGAGCCGAGCAGCGAAAACGGGTCGACATTCGATTCACGCGCAAACAGCAGGGTGTTTTCCAGCTCGCCGCGGAAGAAGGCCATGCGCGCGTCGCGGTTGGCGGTCTTGGGATAATCGAAGGTCAGGGTGGTGATGGCATCCATCACGCGGAAGTTGCCGGTGTTGCGGCCGTAGACGGTTTCCACGCCGATGATACCGACGATGATCTCGGCCGGCACGCCGTATTGGGCTTCTGCACGGGACAGCGCCAGTTCGTGTTCATTCCAGAAATCGACACCGGCGTTGATGCGTTTCGGCTCGACGAAGCGCGCGCGGTAGGCTTGCCAGTTTTTCGGTTTGCCGCTGGGTGCGGGTTTGATCAGCTGGATGGCGGTGTCGAGATAGCGTGCCTTGCTGAAGACGGCTTGCAACGCGGCCTTGTCAAAACCGTTGCGCTCGACCATTTCATCGATGAAGGCGTTGACTTCCTTCCATTGGCTGAAGTTGGCGAATTCGCCGTCGTCGGCTTCTGCGGATTTCTTCTTCGGCTTGGCTTTTTGCTTGGTGGCTTTACTACTCGTCTTGCTCTTGGACGTGGCTGTCGTCGACTCTGCATGGACGGCCACCGGGTTCAGCAAAGCCAGGGAAAGTGCGAACAAGCCAAGCAGGGAAGAGGGAAAGCTGAAGCGGAAGCTATGTTTCATCGACATGGATAGGCACAAGTTCATGGAAATTCAGGGAAATCGGAATGCGCCATCGCGCCGCTGCTCGTAAGCTGGCTGACAGGCAAGTCAGCCAGTATACATGAACGACTGGGCGGTCCGTGCCACGCCCGCCCCGAGGATGTACACTATTCATCACGGCCCGACGTCTTTGAGGCGGATGCATGGACGGTGGAGACAAGAACGAGCGAGACCTGCTGACGGGCAGATATTCAAAAAGACAACAATGACTACCGCTTTCTATACCCATTCCGATTGTCAGCGCCATGAGATGGGCGAATGGCATCCCGAGACACCGCTGCGCTTGCAGGCGATTGAAGATCAACTGATTTCAAGCCGCATCGACCAGTTCGTGGATCGCCGCGAAGCGCCGTTGGCCGACCTCGCCGACATTGAGCGCGTCCATACCGCCAATGCGGTCTCCCTGATCCGCGACAGCGCTGCTGCGCTGGCCGAGAGCGGCGCTGCACACTATCCGCTCGATGGGGACACCTCCATCAATCAGCACAGCTGGAAGGCAGCCTTGCGCGCCGCCGGTGCGGCAGTGGCCGCAACGGATGCAGTGATCTCCGGAGAGCTGGAGAACGCCTTTTGCTCGGTGCGTCCGCCGGGGCATCACGCCACGCCGACGACGCCGATGGGTTTTTGCCTGTTCAACAACGTCGCCATCGCGGCGCGCCACGCCATCGACGTGCATGGGCTGGAGCGCGTCGCCATCGTTGATTTTGACGTGCATCACGGCAACGGCACCGAAGAGGCTTTCAAGCACGATCCGCGCGTGCTGATGGTGAGTTTCTTCCAGCATCCGTTTTATCCGTTCAGCGGCGCCGATCCCGCTGAGCCGCATATCCTCAACGAGCCGCTGCCGGCGTATACCGCAGGCGATGTCGTGCGCAAGCTGGTGACGGACAAATGGCTGCCGGCGCTGCATGCGCATCGGCCGCAAATGATTTTCATCTCGGCCGGCTTCGACGCGCACCGCGAAGACGACATGGGGCAGATGGCGCTGGTCGAAGCCGATTACGCCTGGATGACGAAGCAGATCATGGACGTGGCGCGGCAACATTCCAGCGGCCGTATCGTCAGTTGTCTGGAAGGCGGCTACAACCTGTCGGCGCTGGGCCGCAGCGTGGTGGCCCATCTCAAGGTGCTGGCCGACCTGGATTGAACTTCGCGCTACGCCGTTTCCAGCTTGTCGTAAGCGGCGACAATCGCATCTGCCACCGCACGTACGCGGGCAGTGCGATTGAGATCGTCATGCAGCACCAGCCACATGTCATAAGGCTCTGAGCGATCCGGCCACAATCGCACCAGTTGCGGCACGGTGTCCGCCATATAGGTTGGCAACTCGCCGATACCCAATCCCGCCGCCACGGCTTCCATCAGCATCAATCCTGAACTGACTTCCATCGCCACCCGGGCGTTGGCGGTTGATTCGCCGCAAATGGTTTCGATTTGCGAGGTGTAGATCGCGCGCTGATACATCACCACATCGTGTCCCGCCAAGGCCGAGCCGGGCTGTGGCATGCCATGTCTTTCGACATAAGCCTTGGATGCATACAAACCGACGGCCAGCCGCTTCAGATGGCGCGAGATCAAATCCGGACTGGTGGGGCGCAGGCTGCGAACGGCCAGGTCGGCTTCGCGCCGGGTCAGATTGGAAACTTGCGTCGAAGTCGTCAATACCACGCGTATCGCAGGGTGTTCGGCCGCCAGCTGCTGCATGGCCGGCATCAGCACGTGCTTGGCCATGGTGTCGGTGGCCGCCACGCGTACCACGCCACACAGGCGCTCGTCGATGCCCTGCATCTGGCGTTGCAACTGGTCGGCGGCTTGCTCCATCTTTTCCACGGCGGCAATCGCCAGATCGCCCGCAGGTGTGGCGACATAGCCGGCTGGCGTGCGCAGGAACAGACGCGCCCCCAGCGATTTTTCCATCGCATTGAGTCGGCGGCCGACCGTGGCCTGGTCGATCTGCAATTGCTCAGCAGCGCCGCGCAGCGTACCGGCCCGCTGGATTGCCAGAAAAATACGAGCGTTATCCCAATCCATGATCCCAGTCCATACGTGTTTTCAGAGAAATTGAAGGGTGATTGCGTGATGCATTTTTGCATCAGAGTCATGAGGTTATGCTTATTTATTGCATTGCGCAAGAAGCATAAAATGGCACCTTGCTCGTATTCCCGGTTGCCAGGCTTGCATTGAGAAGTAGGTTTGCCGGCGGTCCCCACAGAAAGAGAAGTGCCCCATGTCAACACAATGTCCTTCGCAGACGGTGTCTGCAACCGCGGCTGCAGCCCTGCCTGCCGCTGCACCGGCGGCGGCTAAGCCGAAAACACGTCAACCCGCCCACGTCGGCTTGCTGCCCCTGATCACGCTTGCTATCGGCTTCGTGATGGCCATGCTGGACGTGACCGTCGTCAATGTCGGTCTGTCATCGATCGAGAAGAGCCTCGCCACGCCGCTCAGCATGCTGGTCTGGATCGTCGACGGCTATACGCTGAGTTTTGCCGCCATGCTGCTGGTCGGCGGCGCGCTGGCGGATCGCTACGGCGCCAAGAATATCTATCTGCTTGGCCTGGTGCTGTTCGTGGTGGCATCGCTGCTATGCGGCGCGGCACCCAACGGCGGCATGCTGGTTGCGGCGCGGCTGCTGCAAGGTCTGGGGGCGGCGTTCTTCATGCCGAGCTCACTGAGCCTGTTGACGCATGTCTATGAAGATGACCGGGTGCGTGCCCGCATGTTGGGCGTGTGGTCGGCGACAGTCGGCGGCGCAGCGGCAGTCGGCCCGCTGGTTGGCGGCATCCTGATTCATTCTTTCGGCTGGCGCAGCGTGTTTTTGATCAACGTGCCGGTCGGCTTGCTGGGCCTGTTCATGGCCGTCAAGATGATTCCTGCGGTGGAGAAGCACATGCGCGCGCTAACCATCACCAGCCACTTCCTGGGTGTGCTGATGCTGGCGGCGCTGAGCTTTGTGCTGATTCAGGGCCCGGTCTACGGCTGGACGTCGATGCCAATTGTCACCGCCGTTATCGTCGTGCTGCTGGCTTTGGGGACGCTGGTACAGCGTGAGCGCAGCGGGTCGGTGCCGCTGTTGCCACGCGCCTTGTTCGCCACACCGCAGTTCGCGGCGGCCAACGGCATCGGCTTCCTGATCAACTTCGGCGTGTACGGCCAGTTCTTTTTCCTGGCGTTGTTCCTGCAGCAAGCACGTGGGGCGGATGCCTTGCAGACCGGTTTGCAGATGGTGCCGATGATGGCGGTGATTTTCATCGGCAATTTGAATTCGGGACGCATGACGGCCCGTTGGGGACCACGTTTGCCGCTGCGCCTCGGTTTGACGGTCGGCGCCGTGTTTTCGGCAGTGCAGATGGCACTGACGCCTGAGACACCTTACTGGATGGTGGCTGTCGCCGGTGCGCTGGCCAATCTGGGCATCAGCACCGCAATTCCAGCCATGACGACCGCTGTGATGCAAGTGGCCGGCAAGGTCAATTCCAACAGCGCTGCCGCCGCCTTGAACGCTAATCGCCAGATTGGCGCGCTGGTTGGTGTGGCGCTCATGGGGGCGATCCTGCATACCTTTACCGGCTGGACGACCCGCATCGTGCTGGCTTACGGCGTGATCTCCATCGTCTACATTTTGGCACTGGTGTTGGTATTGCGTTACGTCAATACGCGCTCGGCGACGACTACTGCACCGGTTGTCCCAGCTGGCGAATAAGTATCGGTTGTACGTTCTTTTTGGAAGCAAATAGGCCGCAGGCCGTAAAATAGCGGCTTATTTTGCAAAAAGAAGAATTCCGCATGTCTATTCAATGGTTCCCAGGTCACATGAACGCCGCCCGCAAGAAGGCGGCGGAAGCAATGGAAAAGGTCGACCTGGTCATCGAGGTGCTCGACGCGCGCCTGCCGCAGGCCAGCTGCAATCCGATGATTGAACAGATTCGTCTGTTTCGTCAGCGCCCTTGTCTGAAGATCCTCAACAAGAGCGATCTGGCCGATCCGGCCGTCACGCAAGCCTGGATCGCGCATTACAACAGCCAGAAGAACGTCAACGCCGTCGCCCTGAGCTGCAAGAAGCCCAGCGACGTCGCCAAGGTGCCCAAGCTGGCGTTGGCGCTGGCCCCGCATCGCGGCACACCGCTCAAGCCTTTGCGCATGATGATCATGGGCATTCCCAACGTCGGCAAGTCGACGCTGATGAATGCGCTGCTCAAAAAGCGCGTGGCTGCCGTCGGCGACGAGCCGGCCGTAACCAAAACCCAGCAGCGTCTTTACCTCGGCAACAACATGGTGCTGATCGATACGCCCGGCATGCTGTGGCCGAAGATCATGCATCCGAGCGACGGCCTGATGCTGGCAGCCAGTCACGCGGTCGGCAGCAACGCACTGATCGAAGAAGAAGTCGCGACTTTCCTCGCCGACGAATTGCTCAAGCGCTATCCGCAATTGCTGGCGGCACGCTATGGTTTCAAGACCGAAGGCATGGATGGCGTGGCAGTGGTGGAAGGCGTCGCGTCCAAGCGCGGCTTCCGTCTCAAGGGCGGTGATTTCGACTATGAAAAGGCTGCACATACCTTCCTGCAAGACTATCGCACCGGCGCACTCGGACGCATCACGCTGGAAACGCCGCAGACACGCGCTGAATTGCTGGCCGCCTATCAGGAAGAACTGGCGATTGCGGCAGCGGAAGAGGCCGCAGAACTCGCCGCAGCCGAGGCTGAGGAAGCGGAAAGAAATCGCGGCCGTCCTGAGTAATGGCATGGCGCCGTGTTTCGGTAAGGAAAAAGCTCGCTCCGGCGGGCTTTTTTATTGCGTGCTGGAGCGATATTGCACCCATGTTGCCGCCGGGTTTGTATCCGATAGCAGGCAGCCGTAATGAGTTGTAAAAAACGTGTCGGCCAGCCTGCTTCGATCTTACATTGCGAGGTATTCCGCATTCCGCTTGCTTCGGCGGTTTTATATTGATCTCACGTCCATTGCGTGCAATGACTTTGCTGAAACGAGGTAACCATGGCCGATAGCGTTTTTCTCAAGATCGAGTTCTATCTTCTTATCTTTTTTTCGCTGGTGCTGCCTGCGGCAATCTTTGCCACGATGCTGTTGAAGCGAGCGTTGGCGCGTTCCATCGTTTTGCTGTTCGGTATGGTGCTGCTAGTGTTGGCGGGGATTGATATTGTGCTGCTGAAGAAACTGGCGTGGCTGGCGAGAACCTCTTTATCGTCGCTCGACGATGCTTTCTTCAATTCTGAAATGTCGCTGTGCCTGTATCTGCTGCCCGCCTTTTTGGGTGGCGTCGGCACCAATGTGATTTCACATATTCTGATCCGTCATCTGCGAGAAGCGGAGGACAAGTTTGACCGCGAGCAGCCGGGACATTGGCGCTAGCTTTGTGCACTTGACTGCCGATGGCGGCAAGAGCGGTGCTCTCAATTTTCTTCGCAGGCAGTGCTGTCTGCGTGTGAATCGGACGCGCAGGATGACTTGCGGGCCTCGTAGGTTTTAACGGGTACCCAGCGCCGCTCTCGTATGCGATAGACGGTAAATACCGGACTGCGGAGATTGCCGCCCGCATCAAAGGATATGAGGCCCAGCAATCCTTTGTAGCGGATCTTGTGCAGTTCTTCTACGATCCGGTGCCGCTCTGTCGAATTGGCTTGTCTGATTGCGGCAATGAGCGTGTTGCAAGCATCGTACGACGACAGCGTGTAGACGCTGATACTGGTGCGGAATTTTGCCGTGAAGTTTTTTTCAAATGTTTTGAATTGCGGATATTCTTCGTAAGGCTTGCCGGGCGCCGCTGCAAAGACACCTTCGCCAACGCCCTGAGTCATGCTGAGAAAAATCGGATTCATCACGCTGCCGGTCAGAAAAAGTCTGGCCGGCACACGTAGCCGTTGTCGGGCGCGTACCAGATCTTCGCTGCGCTGCAGGTAGCCGCTGAAGAAAATCAGATCGGCCTCGCTGGCCGCAAATTGCGAAAGCGCAGCGTTGAAATCGGACGTTTTGTTGCTGACAGTGCTTCGGCCGACGAGTTCGGTGGAGGCACGCATCTGATCGGCGAAGGTGTCTGCCATGCGCGTGCCAAAAGCGGAAGTATCATCGAGTATTGCGATGCGTTTTGCCTTTAACTCGCGGGTCGCAAACTCGGCAATGGTAATTGCAGCTTCCTGGCTGTTGCCGATGGCGCGGAAGCTGGTGTTATAGCCTTGCTGGGTGAATTCCGGTGCGGCGGCTGACGCGCTGATGTGCGGCACACCGGCTGCCGCATAGAGCGGTGCTGCGATAGTGGTCGGTGCCGACGTCCAGTGCCCGATGACGCCGGTAACGCCGGCGGCGATCATCGATTTGGCGACAAAGCCGGCCACCGCCGTATCCGCTTTGTCATCGATGGCGAGTAGCTTGAAGACCAGTTTTTTTCCATTGATGGAATAGCGGTTGCGATTGGCTTCATCGATCGCCTGTTGGACGCCGTATTGGCCGCTTTGCGTCAGAGGCCAGGAAAGGGGGCCGGCAAATCCGATCAGCACGGTCTGCGTGTTTTCTTCGGACGAAGCGGGTTGGCAGTAGAGCGGGGCAAGCAGAAGGCTGATGCCGAGCAAGCGTCGCAGGCGATGTACCGATTTCATGTCGCTCCTTTCGAAGAGCATGCTGATGGAACGGGCGGGGAGAGATAACGCGTGACGAGTTGTCAGAATAACAAAATAATTGTTATTGAGGCAATTTTTAAGACAGGAAGGAAGAGAGGGGCTTTGCAGGGCAGCGTGAGGGGGGGCGTACAAATAAAAAGGGCGGGCCTCTTTGGAGAGCCCGCCCTTTTTTCAGCAGCTATTCAGCGATCGATTACCAGGAAGTCACAACCGAATTCTTGTACTTCTCGGTGACGAACTTCTTGATTTCAGGGCTGTGGTAAGCCTTGATCAGCTTGGCGACCCATGGCTTGTCCTTATCTTCGACGCGCACGGCGATGACGTTGACATAAGGGCCCTTGGCTGCTTCGATGGCGATACCGTCCTTGGTTGGCGACAGGCCGGCGGACTCAGCGAAGTTGCCGTTGATGGCGGCAGCGTCGAAGTCATCCAGCGAGCGTGGCAACTGAGCAGCGTCCAGTTCGACGATCTTCACCTTCTTCGGATTGTCGATGATGTCCAGCGGTGTTGCCTTCAGGCCTGCATCAGGCTTCAGCTTGATCACGCCTTGTGCTTGCAGCAACAGCAGTGCACGGCCGCCGTTGGTTGGATCGTTAGGCACACCGACGCGGGCGCCGTTTTTCAGATCCTTCAGGGACTTGATCTTCTTCGAGTACACGCCCATCGGGAAAGTGATGGTGGTGCCGACGCTGACCAGTTTGTAGCCGCGGTCTTTGACTTGTGCGTCCAGGTACGGTTGGTGCTGATAGCTGTTGGCATCCAGATCGCCGGCAGCCAGTGCCGCGTTTGGTTGGATGTAATCGCTGAATTCAACGATTTGCAGCTTCAGGCCGTCTTTCTCGGCGAGCTTCTTCACTTGTTCCAGGATTTCAGCGTGCGGGCCGCCGGTAGCACCGATCTTGATCGGCTTGTCTTGCGCCAGAACCGGAGCGGACACGAGGCTGGCAGCAACGCCCAGACCTGCGAAAAACTGGATTAATTGACGACGATTCATTGTTTCCCTTTCACTCTTCAAAGATGGCAGCGGATAGCTGCTTATATTTTTAACGCCTCAGCCGTGGCAAGCGGTGACTTAGCGATGGCTAAGGCGTCGTACCAGGACATCCCCCAGCGTTTGCACCAATTGTACAAATACGATCAGGATCAACACCACCGCCAGCATGACTTCCGGCAGGAAGCGCTGATAACCGTAGCGGATGCCGAGGTCGCCCAGGCCGCCGCCACCGATCGCACCGGCCATGGCCGAATAGCCGACCAGGCTGACGAAGGTGATCGTGAGACCCGCGACGATACCAGCAAACGCTTCCGGCACCAATACTTTATAAATGATTTGCCAGGTGGTTGCGCCCATGGCCTGAGCGGCTTCCACCAGACCGTGATCGACTTCGCGCAGCGCGGTTTCCACCAGACGCGCGATGAACGGCGCCGAGGCAATCGTCAGCGGCACGATCGCAGCGGCAGTACCGATCGACGTACCGACAAAGAAGCGCGTGAACGGAATCACCGCCACCAGCAAGATGATGAACGGCGTCGAACGCACGGCATTGACCAGCAGACCAGCGATGCGGTTAAACGCGATGTTAGGCAGAATGCCCTTGCGTTCGGTCAGGTGCAGGGCAATGCCCAGCGGTACACCGAAGACTGCGCCCAGCAGGCCGGAAATGCCGACCATCATCAGCGTTTCGCCGAAGGAGCTGATAAAGAGATCAATCAGTTCAGATGACATGGTTCAGCTCCTCCACCACGACGCCTTGCGCACGCAGATAATTCATTGCATTGGTAATGTTTTCAGGGGTGCCGTTGGCAAGGATCGCCAGCGAGCCGAAAGCCTGACCCTGGATTTCATCGATCTGACCGTGCAGGATGTTGAAGTCCAGGTTGTAGCGGCGTACCGCTTCCGACAGATGGGGCTGATCCACGCCCGAGCCGGTGAAGGCAAAGCGGAACAGATGGTCGGTGCCTGCGCCATCCTGGGTATTGGCCAGACGCTCACGCAGGCGTGCCAGGACGCCTTTGGGCAGTTCGTGCGCGATCACGTCGCCGATCAGTGCGCGCGTGACTTCATGCTTGGGTTCGCGGAACACGTCCAGCACTTCGCCTTGCTCGATGACCTGGCCGGCCTCCATCACGGCGACGCGGTCGCAGATCACCTTGATGACTTCCATCTGATGGGTGATCAGTACGATGGTCAGGCCGAGTTCCTTGTTGATCTTGCGCAGCAGTTCGAGGATCGAACGCGTGGTTTCAGGATCAAGTGCAGAAGTGGCTTCATCCGACAGCAACACTTTAGGATCGTTGGCCAGCGCGCGGGCGATGCCCACACGTTGTTTCTGGCCGCCAGAAATTTGCGCCGGATAGCGGTCTTTCAAGGCGGTCAGGCCAACCAGTTCCAGCAACGGCTCTACCTTTTTTGCGATCTCAGACTTGGACAGGCCGGCCAGTTCCAGCGGCAGGGCGATGTTGTCATACACCGTGCGCGAAGACAGCAGGTTGAAGTGCTGGAAGATCATGCCGATGTGGCGGCGCGCATCGCGCAGGTCGTCGGCCGACAGCGTCGTCATGTCCTTGCCGTCGAGGATGATGTTGCCGGAGGTCGGACGATTCAGCAGGTTGATGGTGCGCACCAGCGTGCTCTTACCTGCGCCGCTGCGGCCGATGATGCCGAAGACTTCTCCCTTGCGGATGGACAGGTTGACGTCGCGTACCGCGTCAACCGTGCCGTTGCCGCTTTGGAAGCGTTGGGTTACCCCCCGTATTTCAATCATATTGCTTTCGATCATGTTGCAATGAAAAAGGCAGCAGACCGGCCTTGTGGGCAACCTGCTGCCTATATTTTTTATATAGAAGCGTGATTTTATGAGGATTTCGTTACACGAGGAACTACATTTTGCATATTCCCTAATGAGTAAAAGGCATAACCACGCGGTTTTGTAGCCGAAATAGCGAGAATGGATGAAATTCCCCGCACGATCCTCAATGGGGTTGTTTAAAAGCCAAGTTTAATCTGGGCAGTCGCTGGCTACCATTGAACCCGTGCGCTGAAAGTTCTGTCTTCACAGGCTAAGATAGCGGGGATCGCGGTCGGTAGTCAGTGTTGAGTGTTCCGCAGCGGGTTCAAGGAGAAGCATGTCATACGTCTACAAAACAATGGAATCGCCCGTCGGTCAGTTGACTCTGGTAGGGCGGGGCGGGAAGCTCGCGGCCATTTTGTGGGAGAACGACAAGCCGACCAGAGTAAAACTGGGTGAACTGACGCAGGAACCTGACAGCGCCGTCCTGCAGGAGACAGAACGGCAACTGAACGAATACTTTGCCGGCAAGCGCAAACAGTTTGAGGTGGAGCTGGATTTCACCGGTACCGATTTCCAGAAGCGCGTGTGGGCCGCCTTGCTGACCATTCCCTTCGGCGAAACCCGCAGCTACGGCGACATCGCCCGCCAGCTTGGAGACATCAAGGCGGTGCGTGCGGTTGGTGCGGCCAACGGCAAAAATCCCATCTCCATCATCGCGCCATGTCATCGCGTGATCGGCGCCTCAGGTGAGCTGACCGGCTTTGCCGGCGGCCTCAAGGCCAAGGAATTGCTGCTCACACTGGAAGGTGCACATGCCTTGCACAACAGGCCCGGCACAGGTGTTCCGCAAAAGCGCCGCAGCAAGCAGCCGGATCCGAATCAGAGTCTGCTGTTTGCCGACTGATCGGATCATCGATACCGATGAAGAAACGAAAACGTACCGGACAATAAAAAAGGCCTCGATCGCTCGAGGCCTTTTTTTGTACAGCGCGAAGCTGACATGGAAAGCGATGCCTTCCGGTGCGCCCGCATTCCGCTGAATGCCGGCGCAGCCGAATTACATCATGCCGTCCATACCGCCCATGCCGCCCATACCACCCATGCCGCCTGGCATGCCGCCAGCCGACTTGTCTTCCGGCAGTTCAGCAACCAGTGCGTCAGTTGTCAGGATCAGACCGGCAACCGATGCTGCGTTTTGCAGAGCGGAGCGGGTGACCTTTGCTGGATCCAGAACACCCAGTTCAACCAGGTCGCCGTAGGTACCGTTGGCAGCGTTGTAACCGTAGTTACCAGTGCCTGCCAACACAGCGTTGATCACGACCGAAGGTTCGTCGCCTGCGTTGAACACGATCTGACGCAGTGGCTCTTCGACAGCGCGCAGAACGATCTTGATGCCGGCTTCCTGATCGGCGTTGTCGCCCTTCAGGTTCTTGACGTTGGCGCGAGCGCGCAGCAGGGCAACGCCGCCGCCTGGCACAACGCCTTCTTCAACCGCAGCGCGAGTAGCGTGCAGAGCATCTTCAACGCGTGCTTTCTTTTCCTTCATTTCGACTTCGGTGGCTGCGCCAACCTTGATCAGAGCAACGCCGCCTGCCAGCTTGGCAACGCGTTCTTGCAGCTTTTCACGATCGTAGTCGGAAGTCGCTTCTTCGATTTGCGCACGGATTTGCTTGACGCGTGCTTCGATAGCGATGGCTTCGCCGTTGCCGTCGATGATGGTGGTGTTTTCCTTGCCGATTTCGATACGCTTGGCTTGGCCCAGTTCAGCCAGAGTGGCTTTTTCCAGAGTCAGACCGACTTCTTCAGCGATCACTTGACCACCGGTCAGGATAGCGATGTCTTCCAGCATTGCCTTGCGACGGTCGCCGAAGCCAGGAGCCTTCACAGCTGCTGTCTTCAGGATGCCACGGATGTTGTTCACCACCAGCGTTGCCAGTGCTTCGCCTTCGACATCTTCAGCGATGATCAGCAGTGGACGGCCGGCCTTGGCGACTTGTTCCAGGATCGGCAGCAGGTCACGGATGTTCGAAACCTTCTTGTCGAACAGCAGGACGAACGGGTTTTCCAGAGCAACAACTTGCTTTTCTTGGTTGTTGATGAAGTATGGCGACAGGTAGCCGCGGTCGAATTGCATACCTTCGACGATGTCCAGTTCGTTTTCCAGCGACTTGCCGTCTTCCACGGTGATGACGCCTTCTTTGCCGACTTTGTCCATTGCCTTGGCAATGATGTCGCCGATATCGGAATCCGAGTTAGCCGAGATCGAACCGACTTGAGCGATTTCCTTGCTGGTGGTTGTTGGCTTTGCCAGCAACTTGACTTCAGCGACGATCGCTGTAACAGCCTTGTCGATGCCGCGCTTCAGATCAGTTGGGTTGAAACCGGCTGCAACGTACTTGAAGCCTTCGCGAACGATAGCTTGTGCCAGCACGGTAGCGGTAGTTGTACCGTCGCCTGCGTTGTCGGAAGTCTTGGAGGCAACTTCTTTAACCAGTTGCGCGCCCATGTTTTCCAGCTTGTCTTTCAGTTCGATTTCTTTAGCAACCGAAACGCCGTCCTTGGTGACGGTTGGGGCACCGAAGCTACGCTCCAGAACCACGTTACGGCCCTTAGGACCCAGAGTTACCTTAACTGCGTTTGCCAGGATGTTGACGCCGTTGACGATTTTTGCACGTGCGTCATCGCCGAAAATTACTTGTTTTGCTGCCATGTTGGATTCTCCAAAATTCGTTTGTATTGCGATTGAATCGGCTTGTTCAGCTGCGATCCGAGTGTTCGCTGCCAGCGCAATGCGTTTGCATCGCGCCAATGCAGAGGAGGCCGATTATTTTTCGACGACGGCGAACAGGTCTTCTTCGCGCATGACCAGCAGTTCCTGGCCATCGATCTTCACGGCTTGGCCGGAGTACTTACCGAACAGAACGCGGTCGCCGACCTTGACTGCCAGCGGACGGACCTTGCCGTCATCCAGGATCTTGCCGTTGCCGACTGCCAGGATTTCGCCTTGATCTGGCTTTTCAGTTGCTGCGTCAGGCAGCACGATACCGGATGCGGTCTTGGTTTCTTGGTCGAGACGCTTGACGATAACGCGATCGTGCAAAGGACGAAGGCTCATGAAAACTCCTTAAAATTCAATAAGTTATAAATAATTGCGGCTTTTGCTGCAAAGTGTACTTAAGCCCTGCAGCAAGAAATCCGTGCCACATCGGAAAAGTGGGTAGGCCAGGAGGAGTTGTTAGCACTCTCCCCTAACGAGTGCTAAGTATAGGGGCGGAGTGGGGGTTTTTCAAGAGCGAGGTTGATTCAGGTGCTAATTAAACAGACTTGGATCTTCGCCTGCGGTCTGGTCTGAGAGATTCCCCCGGCGAAAATGTTCCACCAGAAAATCAATGAACACCCGGGCCAGGGCCGTCTGCTAGGGGCGCCCGGTGTCGGTCTGGGCGGCAACGAATCCTGCCTCGATCTGTTACAGCCTTACGGCGGTTCCCGGGATGGCGTCAAGGTGCAGAACGGCTACATCACCATGCCTGATTTGCCGGGTATCGGGTTTGAAGGCAAAGCCAATCTGTATCAGCAGATGCAGAAACCTTCGGTCTGATGCCTTGAACCACGCTGCCGGACAATCGAGGCAGCGTGGCGCTCTGGTCTGTCCCAGATTTACGCTGTCGAAGCGCGGGCAGCAGTGCGGCGTGCAGCACTCCGCTTCATCAACAATGCAGCGATCACGAAGGCGGCCGCCACCAGACCCAGATTGCGTACCGAACCGTCAGCGACAGTGATCGCACCCGCGCTGGCGCCCAGCGAAAAACCCAGATACATGAACGAGGCATTCAGCGACAGCGCAATCGGCGCCAGCTTGATACCGGCGATGTGGATGAGATTGGTTTGCTGTGCCGGATAAAACGCCCAGCCCGCAATACCCCAGACGATCACCGAGACAAACACCGGCAGTACCGCCACGTTAGCAGGCAGCAGATACGCAATCGCCACCAGCGTCAGGAAAGCGGCGATCAGGAACATCAATGCCGGACCGGTCACACGCTGAAAACCAATACGGTCGGCCACTTTGCCGCCAGCCATGACACCGATGGCGGCTGAGATACCCCAAGCGAACAACACGTAACCCACATGCGTGCCGTGGATGCCGGTAACCTGATTCAGGTATAGCGCGAAATAGGTGTACATCGCATAAGCACCGGTAGCCCATAGCAGGGTGGTCAGCAGTGCGCGCAGCATGGCCGGGTCGCGTGCAGCCATGATGCGTTCACGCAGGCTGGCGACCGGCAGGTTGGCGCCGATGCCGCGCGGCAGTCCGCGCAACAGGCCGATAGTTGCCAGTGCTGCGAGGATCGCCACACCAGCGAACGTCATGCGCCAGCTAAGCTTGTCGGCGATCACGGTGCCCAGCGGTGCGGCCAGCGCGACGGCGACGGTGATGCCGCCGCTGACCAGCGCTAGTGCGCTGCCGCGGCGTTCCGGTGCGACCAGTGCACCGGCCAGAGCCATGGCGTTTGGCACATAGAGACCGGCGGCAAATGCCAGCAGGATCCGCGCCGTCATCAGCGACCAGTAGCCGGTGGCTTGCCAGGCAAGCAGATTGGCCAGCGTAAATGCGGTCATCGCGCCGATCAGCAGACCGCGGCGGTTGATGGCGCCTGTCAGCGCAGTCAGGATCGGAGAGCTGAGGGCATAGGCAGCGGTGAAGGCCACCACCAGTTGTCCGGCAACGGCGACGCTGACGCCCAGATCGCGGGCCACGGTTGGCAGGATGCCGGCGATCATGAAACCCTCGGCGCCGACGGCAAAGGTGCCGAGCGCCAGCCAATACAGCGGGGCATTGCTACCTGGTGCGCCCGTGGGGGCAGGGGATGAAGTGGAAGATGTGCTCATGGCGTTCTCACAAAAGGTACAAACGGATTTTAAAGTGACCAGTCGTCTTAGATTTGATGAAAAAAATGCCGCCTCTCATCTTTTTATCAAGGCGGCTGTACTGCAAACTCTGCAAATTCTTTGTCTTACTTCAGCATCTTGTTGAAGGCCAGATCCATGAACTGATCGAAGGCGTCCTTGTTGCGTTCCACACGTGTGCGCAGTGCAGCACCTTCCCAGGCGTTGAGCAGAAAACCGGCCAGCGCTTCAGGGCTCATCTGCGTCGGAATCGCTCCTTCCTTCTGGCCTGCAGCGATGGCATAAGCCAGTTTGCCGGACCAGTTTGAATAGATCTTTACCAGTTCTTCGCGGATCAGCGCGCTTTGCTCCGACATCTCCGCACTCATGTTGCCGATCATGCAGCCATGTTGAAAGCCGCGATCCACCAGCCTGTCGTTGAGCGCCATGAAATAGCGGCGCAAACGTTCCAGCGCCGGCACGCTGTCATCCACCAGGATTTCGCGCATTTTGCTGCGGCTGGCGTAATAGGCCACGATTTCCGCACCGAGCACTTCCTTGCTCTCGAAGTGGTTGTAAAACGAACCTTTAGGCACGCCTGCTTCGGTGGTGATGTCTTGCACGCTACAGGCGTTGTAGCCCCGCTCTGATAACAGTTTCAGAGCGGCGTCGAAGATTTGATCGCGAGTGTTTGACTTAGCCATGGCCGAATAATATGACCAGTCGTCTTAAAAATCAAGCTTCGTTTTTCACATTGTTGGATAAACGCGATGTTGCCGGCTGTTCACACACTTTGACCGGGCATGGTCAAAGCAGGTGTTGTCGTTGTAGAAACGTCGGGGGAAAGCAGCCTGAATGTCATGCTGCTTCGCTTTGGGCAAGTACATACTGCGCAATCGCCAGCGAGGAAGTCAGCCCCGGCGACTCGATGCCGAACAGATTGATCAGTCCTGCATAGCCATGTTGCGCCGGTCCGCTGATGAGAAAATCCTCTTCCTTGCTCGTGCTGGTGAGCTTGGGTCGTACGCCGGAATAGCTCGCCTGCAAGGAGGCGTCCGGCAACGCCGGCCAATAGCGCCGTATGGAGGCATAAAAGCGCTCCGATCTGCGCAGATCGACGGCATAGTCCAGGTTCCGGTCATCCTTGACGTCCAGCCATTCCACGTCGGGGCCGAAGCGCGCCTGGCCGGCCAGATCCAGCGTCAGGTGCACACCGAGTCCGCCATCTTCGGGCAGCGGATAAATCAGGCGAGAAAACGGCGTCTTGCCGCTCAGCGAAAAATAATTGCCCTTGGCGAAATAGGCGGCCGGGATATGTTCAGGCGCCAGTCCTTCAAAGCAGCGCGCCAGCCTCGGCGCCGCCAGACCGCCCGCATTGATGACCAGGCCGGCGGACAATTGCATCTGATCGCCGTCAGTCGTGACAACATCCAGTGTGATGTTGTCACCGGTACGTCGCGCTGCGACGACCTGGCTTTGCAGCGCCAGGATGGCGCCGTGCGCCTCCGCGTCGGCAAGCAATTGCTGCATCAGGCCGTGGCTGTCGACGATCCCGGTGGAAGGCGACAGCAAAGCGGCGACGCAATGCAGCGCCGGCTCCAGCTCTTTTGCGTGTGCGGCATCAATCGCGGTCAGGTCATGTACGCCGTTCTGCGCGGCGTGCGCGGCAATGGCCTGCATGCGCTCAGCCTGTTCGGGGCTGGTGGCAACCAGAAGTTTGCCGCAGCGCTGATGGGCGACGTGGCGTTCTTCGCAGTAGCGGTACAGCAGCGCACGTCCTTCGACGCATAGCCTGGCTTTGAGTGAGCCGGGACGGTAATAGATCCCGGCGTGGATTACCTCGCTGTTGCGTGAACTGATACCGTTGCCGATGCTGGTATCGGCTTCGACAATGACAACTTCGCGTCCGGCCAGCGCAAAGGCGCGCGCGATCGCCAGGCCGACAACACCGGCACCGATGACGACGCAGTCAATGCGCTCAGTCATGATGCGAACGGGGGACGAAAAACGTGATCAACAATAAAGTGGACAAGAGGTTCTCCAATCAGGCCAGTCGCCATTTTAGCGTGCCTGATGCGCCGCTGGCGCGATGCGCACTGCGCGTATTCATCCGCTGCACTAGGCGGCTACCGGCAAGAATGTTATAAATGAAAAAACGGCCTCATGGCTGGCCAGCTACGAACCAGGCTTTATCAGAACAACTAAAGAGAGCCTTGCCGCAGCCCGACGACGTTCGTTTGTGTTCATTCATTGCCTGAACAACAGAGACGGAGACATATGGTCCGATACGCCGGATACAAGCGTTCTTCCACAGCATTGCTGGCGGCAGCGTTTGTCCTGCTGACTTGTATTTCGCTGATCGGACTGGATGCTTGGCGCACCTGGCAAGCCCGCGTCATCGAGGAGCGGGAAGCCGGCGTGACCGTGGCCAATATGGCACGTGCGCTGGCGCAGCATGCCGATGACACCTTCAAGGAAGCTGACACGGCGCTGATCGGCTTGCTGGAGCGTATTCGTTACGACGGCCTTGAGCCGCCGGCAGTGGAACGGCTGCATCGCCTGCTGATGTTGCGGGTAAAAGAGTTGCCGCAATTAGGCGGAATTTTTGTCTACGACCAGGCTGGTCGCTGGATCGTCAATTCTTTGCCGGTCATGGATCGCAGTCTCAACAATGCAGACCGCGATTATTTCATCTATCACCGTGATCACAACGACACCGGGCCGTATATCGGCATGCCGGTGAAAAGCCGTTCCAGCGGCAAGTGGATCGCTACCATCACACGGCGCATCAACAATGAGGACGGCAGCTTCGGTGGCGTGGTTCTGGCGACGATCGAGATGGACTACTTTCAGCGGTTTTACGACAGCTTCAATATCGGCAAATCAGGAGCGATTCTGCTCGCGCTCAACAACGGAACCATGATGTTCCGGCGTCCGCTGCGTGAAGATTCGATTTCAAAAAGCATGGCATCAGCGTCAATATACCGTGACCATGCATCCCGGCATGCCAGCGGCGTCGCGCTGATCAAATCTTCGCAAGACGGCGTCTTGCGCATCAACGGTTACACCCATCTGCCGACCTATCCGATGTTCGTCGCGGTTGCCTTGTCGAAAGATGAGGTGCTGGAGGAATGGCGCGCCGACGCCTACATGCACATGGCAGGCGTGTTGTTTCTGGTGTCCTGTTTTGTCGTGGTTGGGCACCGCATGGTTCGGCAAATCGACAAGCGTGCGATGGCCGAGAACGAGGCCAATGAAGCGCGGGCGCAGGTGGAGGCCCTCAATCGCACGCTGGAACGGCTCGCCATGCAAGATGGCCTGACCGGGCTTGCCAATCGTCGTCATTTTGACGGAGCACTGGCGCGCGAATTGAGCCGCGCCATAAGAAAAGGTGAAAGCCTTTCTCTCATCATGATCGATGTCGATCACTTTAAACTCTACAACGACATGTACGGGCACTTGTCCGGCGATGAATGTCTGCGCAAGGTCGGACAGGCAATTCTGAGCGGTGAGCGCCGTCCCGGCGATCTGGCGGCGCGTTACGGTGGAGAAGAATTCGCGATGATCCTGCCCAATTGCGACGAAGCAGGCGCATTGATTGTGGCCGAGCGTATCCGGCAGGAAGTGCGTCGTCAGGCCATTCCGCATGCATCCAATCCCGACGGCATCGTGACGATCAGTCTTGGTATCGGCTCATTCAATCAGAGCAGGCATGGCGCGACGACATCGACGCTGGTGGGGGCCGCAGACCAGGCGCTGTATCGCGCCAAGGCCGGTGGCCGTGATCGTATTGAGGTATGAGTTGCAGAGGATGAGGCGAGCCGGATGGCCGGATAAGCATTTTCAGTGGCGACCAACTGTCTTTTCGACCGTTTTGTTTTCGATGGTTTTGGCAGCGGCGACAGGCTCAGGAGCAGGTTCAAAAACGGGTTCCATGATCTCGCCTTCAACGACCTGCATTTCATCACTTTGCGCTATCGCAGAAAATGATCTGCCGTCCATCGCACGAGTGAAGGGGTAGGCGTTGTTCTTCGCCTGCACGTCATTGACGTCTTTCGCCACTTCCGTGATCTGATATTGCGCCAGATCGTTTTCCCACTTTCGCTCGCGATAGTAAAAAAAGACCAGGAAGACCAGTCCGATGCTGAGGTAGGACGCCACAGCGACGAACATGTCTTGTTGCAATAACTCGGCTAGAAATTTCATTTGTAGGCTACTCGCTAAGTGGTGCGCCGCGGCCCGGGAGAGATATCAGCGTGGGCATCGGCAGGGCTAATCTGATGACTAAATGATAAAAAAAAGAGCGAGTGTGCGGTATCGGGGAATTCCTTATTTCCGGTATAAATCGCACTGATGAGAACTACTTCATGTGATTGAAGCAGGGGACGCGTTGATGCAATAAGGAGTCAACACATCAATGCATCCCCTACCGGAAATCGGTGGAGGAGGTTAGTGCAGCAACGTCTTCTTTAATGTTGCCGCAAGCTCTTCAATGGCGAACTTGGCGACATAGCCGTTGGCGCCGACGCTCCTGACGTGATCTTCGTTGGCGGAGCCCGACAGCGACGAATGAATGACCACCGGAATCGTCTTATAGCGCTGGTCGCTCTTGATGTTGCGTGTGAGGGTAAAGCCATCCATCTCAGGCATTTCCAGATCAGTCAGCATCAGTGCGACCTTGTCACCGATCTGCTTGCCTTCGCGCTGTGCTTCAGTTGCCAGCGACTGCAATTTTTCCCAGGCTTCTTTGCCGCTCTTGGTCATGACGTAAGGCACACCCAGCGTCGACAAACCGCTTTCAATCATCGCGCGCGCCACCTTGGAGTCATCCGCCGCCAGCACGATCGAGCCAGGCTTGATCAGATCCTTGAGTTCGTTGCTGTGATCGCGATCAAGCGAACGCTTGACCGGCGACGTCATGTCCAGAATTTGTTCCACGTCAAGCACCTGCACCAGGCGACTGCCATCGACATCGGCATCCAGGCGTGCGATGCTGGTCACCATGTCGCCTCCGGCGCTGGATTCAGCCGACAGCACCTGGCTCCAGTCGAGGCGTACGATTTCTTCTACCGATTCCACTGCAAAGGCCTGCGTATTGCGGGCATATTCGGTGATCAGCAAGATGTTCAGGCCAGTCTTGGGTGTGCAACCGGTAACGGCCGGCAAGTCGATGACGGAGATGACCTGTCCGCGGATATTGACCATGCCCAACATGGGCGACTTGGTGCCCGCAGCCGTCGTGATCGGTACCATCGGCACGATCTCGCGGATCTTGAAAACATTGATCCCGAACAGCTCGCCTGGGCTGTCGCCGGCCGGGCTGCCGAGGCGGAACAGCAGCAATTCGAATTTGTTGCTGCTGGTCAGGTTGGTACGTTCATCAATTTCTTTTTGAAATGCGTCCATGGGGTGGCCTCATTGGTTTGGTGTTTTGAGCATTGGGGGGGGGCTGCTGTGATGCGGTGTCAGAATTGTTCCCACGAACCCGGGTCGTCCTTCGGGACGGCGGATGATTTGAGTGCAGGCTGCGCACCCCCCTTGATGACGCGCATGGCAGGTGCAGCGGGTTTGGCGGCAACCCGGCGCACTGGCGGCGTGATATCGATAGTACGTTTCGGCATGGCCGTGGAGACAGGATTGCCGACGGGGTTGCTGACCGCGCTGCGTTCGTCGAGCTTGAACACGCCGACTACTTCCGACAAACGTCCAGCCTGTTCCTGCAATGATTGCGCAGCGGCGGCGGCTTGCTCAACCAATGCGGCATTCTGCTGCGTCACTTCGTCCATCTGCGTGATCGCCAGGTTGATCTGTTCGATGCCCTGGCTTTGCTCCTGGCTGGCGGCGGTGATTTCGCTGACGATGTCGGTCACGCGTTTGACGCTGTTGACCACTTCATCCATGGTCGTGCCGGCTTGTTCGACCAGCTTGCTGCCGACATCGACTTTGGCGACCGAGTCGTCAATCAGGATCTTGATTTCCTTGGCGGCTGCGGCTGAGCGTTGCGCCAGGCTGCGGACTTCGCTGGCCACGACCGCAAAGCCGCGGCCCTGCTCGCCGGCACGTGCCGCTTCGACGGCGGCATTCAGCGCCAGAATATTGGTTTGGAAAGCGATGCCGTCAATGACGCTGATGATATCGACGATCTTGCGCGATGATTCATTGATCGATCCCATGGTGTTGACCACTTGTCCGACCACTTCGCCGCCCGCGCTGGCGACTTCCGATGCGGTGACCGCGAGCTGGTTGGCCTGACGTGCGTTGTCGGCATTTTGCTTGACGGTGGAGGTGAGTTCTTCCATGGCCGAGGCGGTTTCTTCCAGCGAGCCGGCTTGCTGTTCCGTACGCGACGACAGATCCATATTGCCGCTGGCGATTTCATTGGAGGCCGTGGCGATGGTGTCGGTACCGGTGCGTACTTCGCCGACGATCTTTAACAGATTGTCGTTCATGCCCTTAAGTGCCTGCAGCAATTGACCGGTCTCATCTTTGCCGGCCAGTTGGATATCCGCAGTCAGGTCGCCATCGGCGACACGTTGTGCCACCTCGACGGCAGCACCGAGCGGCTTGGAAATCACGCGAGAGATCCAGGCTGCCAGTGTCATGGCGGCAACCAGACAGATCGCCAGCATCGAGATGATCCACAGCTTGGCGCTGGCATACGTTGCGTCCGCGTCGGCGCTGGATCTTTCCGATCCCTTCTCGTTGACTTCGACCAGTTTCTCCACCTGATCCAGCAAGTTTCGGTAGACCTTGGTCGACTCACCCTTGAGCAGGGTGCGTGCATCTTCGTTCTTGTTGGTGCGCGAGATGTCGAGAATTTTCTTGTGTTCGGAAAGAAACACGACAATCGCTTTTTCCACTTCAGGATAGATTGCGCGTTCTTCCGGTTCGCTGATTTGCTTTACGTACTTATCCTGCTGCTTTTTCAGATTGGCAATCTGCTTGTCGGCATTTTTTTCGATTTCTTCGAATTCCTGCGGCGTCGAAGCGAGAATGTGTTGCAGTTCAAAGCTGCGGATGCGCGATAGCGACAGCTTCAGTTGCGACAGTGTACGGATACTCGGTAGCCAGTTGGTGGCAATATCGGTTGAGGCCTGGTTCACGCGGCCCAGTTCGCGGATGGCGAAGGCGCCAAGTACGGCTTCCATCGCGATAACGATGCAGAAGACCGAGATCAGTTTTCTTGAAATTTTCAGATCGTAGAACCACTTCATGTTTTTCTCCAGGGCGAACGAGGGACGACAGACTGCATTAGAGGGCGCTGAAAGCATTCCGATGCCAGTCGGGCAGCGGATGAAAATGTCTGGCCATCAGGCAGGGATCCTGCAGGACGTCCGAGCTGGTGTGATGAAGAAGGCAGCTCGGACGCCGAGCTGGTGATAATTCCGCTATGCCCGATGTATTGCCAGCTTAGGTGAGTGACATACTCTTCGGTATCAGTGTTTTCCTGATAGCGGAAAAGCAACGATGTCGTTGAGAGAGAAAAGAACGTTGCAATTTTCTCGAAAGCAAGGTGATGCAACCCCGCACAACCCTGCGCAGAGTGATGTGATCGGGGATAATAGCGGCTTCAACCAAACCAAGGATCGTCGTGGCAGTCTCCATCAAAACTGAAAAACAGATCGCAATGATGCGTGTGGCCGGAGGGCTGGCCGCAGAAGTGTTGGAGATGATCGGCGAATATGTCGTGCCTGGCGTGACGACCGAAGAGCTGGACCGGCGTTGTCATGATTACATCCGCAAAGTGCAGAAAGCCACGCCGGCCAATGTCGGCTATCACGGCTTTCCCAAAACCTTGTGCACTTCGGTCAATAGCGTGGTGTGTCACGGCATTCCGAGCAACAAAGTGGTCTTGAAGGATGGCGACATCATCAATATCGACGTCACCGTGATCAAGGATGGCTGGCATGGCGATACCAGCCGCATGTATTTTGCCGGCACGCCGTCGGCGCAAGCACAGCGCCTGGTGCAGGTGACACTCGATGCGATGCTGGCGGGCATTGCGGTGGTGCGGCCCGGCGCGCGGCTCGGCGACGTCGGCCATGCGATCCAGACATTGGCTGAAGGCGCCGGCTATTCGGTGGTGCGCGAGTATTGCGGCCACGGCATCGGCAAGGTCTACCACGAAGAACCGCAGGTGCTGCATTACGGCACGCGCAACTCCGGCTTGTTACTGCGCGAGGGCATGACGTTCACCATCGAACCGATGATCAACATGGGTGCACGCGGCGTGCAGCAATTGGACGACGGCTGGACGGTCGTCACGCGTGACGGTTCCTTGTCGGCGCAGTGGGAACACATGATTGCCGTGACCGCTGATGGCGCGGAGATCCTGACGGCCTGGCCGAAGAAATAAGCCGCTAAGTCGCTTCATCAATTAACCGCAGATCCGCCAGCTGCGTTTCCCATGCAACCGCGTTTGCATTCCTTGCCGGATGTAGCGCGCGTATCGGTTATCATTTCTTGCCGCAAGGTATTGCGTACATTTCATGTATGCCTTCTTCGCGGCGGTTGCCCTTCTTTTCCACCGTTCTGACAACGATAGATCATCGCCCATGAAAATTTCCCCGTCGCTGCCGCTCTGGTCCATTGCTTCGCCCGTCATTGGTTGGCTGGTGTATGCCGTCAACGGTTTGCAACCCGGCGGCTGGTTCGCCATCCTGCTGGTGATCGGTCTGATGGCATCCGTGCTGGCGGCGGTGTATCACGCCGAGGTGGTGGCGCACAAAGTCGGCGAACCGTTCGGCACGCTGGTGCTGGCGCTGGCGGTGACGCTGATTGAGGTGGCGCTGATCGTGTCGTTGATGCTGTCCGGCGGCGAGGCCACGACAGGGCTGGCGCGCGATACGGTGTTTGCGGCCATCATGATCATCCTCAACGGCATTGTCGGTATTTGTCTGCTGGTCGGCGCAAGTCACCACCGCGAGCAATCCTTTGGGCAGCATGGGGTCAGCGCATCGTTGGCGACACTGGCTGCAATCGCGGTGTTGACACTGGTCTTGCCGAATTACACCCTGACCAAGATCGGCCCTTTCTACAGCCCCAGCCAGTTGGCGTTCATCGCCGTGATTTCACTGGTGTTGTACGGCACCTTCGTGCTGGTGCAGACGGTGCGCCATCGCGACTACTTCCTGCCTGCCGATGCGGCCTCCAATGAAGAAGCACATGCTGAGCCGCCATCCAACAAGGTTGCCATCACCAGTGCGGTGCTGCTGTTGGCTTGCCTGGGTGCAGTGGTGCTGCTGGCCAAGGCGCTGGCACCCACGCTGGAAACTGCGCTCGACAGTCTCGGCGCGCCAAAATCGGTGGTGGGTATCGTCATTGCCGCCATCGTACTGTTGCCGGAAGGTCTGGCGGCGGTGCGTGCGGCGCGCGCCAATCGTTTGCAGACCAGCCTCAATCTGGCGATTGGTTCGGCGTTGGCGAGTATCGGTCTGACGATTCCTGCGGTGGCGGTGGTGTCGCTGGCGACCGGCTGGACCTTGTCACTCGGGCTGGACATCAAGTCGACCGTGCTGCTGCTGCTGTCGTTCATCGTTGCCGGTTTTTCGCTGAGCACCGGTCGTACGACGGTGATGCAGGGGATGGTGCATCTGGTGATTTTTGCGGTTTATCTGTTCACTACGGTCGTGCCTTGATGGCATGACCGTTCTGAGGCGTAAGAGTAAGTCTCAACGCCTCAGGTTTTGCTGATCCTGACGTAAAGGATCCAGCAACTGGCGCAGCGCGTTGTGATCGAGCTCATACATCAGCGCCAGCAAGCTGCCCAACTCTCCGCGTGGAAATCCTTCCCGCGCGAACCATCCCAGATAATGTCCCGGCAGGTCAGCCAGCAGATGACCTTTGTATTTACCATAGGGCATTTCCATACTGACCAGTTTCAACAGGTGTTCTTGATTCATGGCGAAATTCGGGTGAAGTTAAGGTGAGGCTCAGGAAAGCGTGGTCTCGGTCCTGCCCTCATCACTGCGCACGACACGATTGCGGCCCTTGGCTTTGGCGATATAAAGGGCGCGGTCAGCTTCTTCCACGAGTTGTTCCGGCGTGTCCGATGGCAAGCTCGGACGAATGACGGCGACGCCCACGCTGATGGTGACGATAGTCAGCGGGCTGGCGGCATGCTGGATATCGAGTGCAGCAATATCGGCGCGCAAGCGTTCGGCGATGATGGCCGCCGACTCCAGCGTTGTTTGCGGCAGCAGCACAGCCATTTCCTCACCGCCGTAGCGCGCAGCCAGGTCGCCGGTGCGTTGCGGTACCTCCTTGATCATGTCGGCGATGCGGCGCAAAGAATCGTCGCCCGCACGGTGTCCGTAAATGTCGTTGTACTGCTTGAACCAGTCAACATCGATCATGATCAGGCCCAGCGTTTCCCTGTTGCGTAATGCCCGTGCAAATTCTTCGCTGAGCACGATGTCAAAATGGCGTCGGTTCGCCAGCCCCGTCAGGCCGTCTTCCAGTGCCAGATTCTGCAGGTGCTTGTTCAACTGATCGAGGTTGTCGTGCGCGATGACAAGCTTGGCTTCGGTTTCTAGGCGCAGCTTGATCTGGCTCAACAGCCAGTTGCCGAGCACCGCCAGGATCAGGATCAGGATGAGAATGGCTGCCGTATGGCGCATGGTGTCATCCATCCAGCCGTCCAGCACCTCGTCCTTGGACAAGGCAATGGCGACGAACATCGGAAACTGGTTGAAATGCCGGTAGGCGTTGATCTTGTCCTTGCCGTCCACGGTGGAAGGCGCGATGTGTGTGCCATCGTGGTTTTTGGTGACGTAGTCGCGGAAGATCGGCACCTTGCGCAGATCCGAACCCACATATTTGTCGAAGAACGGTCGCCGCACCAGTAGCGTGCCATTATTGAGGCCGAGAATGATCAGGCCGCTTTCGCCGATATTGAACGTGTTGTAAAAGTTGCGGAAGTAGTCAATGTCGATCGCTGCCACGACCACGCCACTGAAGCTGCCATCGGGATTGTTGATGCGGCGCGATACGGTGAGCCGCCAGGCGCCGGCAGGATTCTTGACCAAAGGCCCGACGTAGGGGCCCAGGTCGGCATGGTCGCGATGGTATTGGAAATAATTGCGGTCGTTCACGTTGTTGCTGAACAGGACTTCATTGGAGTCGACTACCGCATAGCCGTCGGCATTGAGTACGAACAGGCCGGCCAGTTGCGGCAACTCGGCGACGCGGGATTTCAGCAGTTCGTGCAGCCGCGGCTTCATTTTTTCGCCAAGGCCATCGGCCGCCATCAGTTCGATGACGCCGCTGAGAATCAGATCGGCGGCCTTGAGTGTATCGTCGCCATGCTGGGCCAGTGCGCGGGCCATGTTGACCATGGTGTTTTCCGTGTCGCGCAACTGCTCGGTACGGTTCTTCCATGCTTGCCAGCCATCGACGGATAGCAGCGACAGGCAGACGAGAAAGAAGAAAATCTTTGCCCTGAAAACGATAGGGGATGTTTCGCCCGCGCTTGCGGTGCTCAGGTCTTTCAATCGTCGTATTACGGTCATAACAGGCATCGTGGTTATTATCGGCTTGCCGGCGTGCGCGGTCTCGTCGCGCGCTATAGGAATGGCCAGCGTCTGCGCCTTCCATGCTACTAGAAATAGGTATCGAATTCGCGGCAGTTTGTTCTCTTTGGGCAAATTACCCACATTGCAAGGGTAAGGCCGCGACAAGGCTGCATCATTTGTGCTCTATTCAGGTGCCACGGTCGATGCATTGACCCGCAGCAATGCTGTCCGGCGACTTTATAATTGGACGATTTTGGACGCTTGTCCGACGTTTTTCTTTTTATCTTCCATGCCCGCATTGACCGACAACGACCCGCCACCGACACCGCCGATAGAGCCTCAGCTCGAAGATTGCTGTCAGAGCGGTTGCGATCCCTGCATTTTTGATATTTATCAGGATGCATTGGAGCGTTATCGACTTGCCTTGAAAGAATGGCAAGCGCGCCGGGATGCCGCTGCCAGAAAGCAATAAGCCGTCCAGGTGCTTCAGATAGCTCTGGACGACGCACTATGCGCGTGGCAGAAGTCTTCTGTCATTTGAGGGTCATATTCTTCGTGTAAGTTCTGACGGTACCCTGACCGACAAACCGGGTGCCGGTCTGCCAGACCGGTTCAGACCCAGATGGAGAAAAAATGAACGACGAAGAACTGGTACGCCGCATCCACCGTGAACTGGCGGACAGCTATGACGAAGAGCTGGAACTGGAAATTGAGGATCGCACGATTGAAGAGCTGGCCGAAGGCGTAGATGCCCGCAGCGAGCAGGACAAGGCGGATCGCCGTCTGTATTTCCGTGAACTGTTCCGCCTGCAAGCCGAGCTGGTCAAGTTGCAGGATTGGGTGGTCGCCACCGGTCACAAGGTAGTTATCTTGTTTGAAGGCCGCGACGCAGCAGGCAAGGGCGGTGTCATCAAGCGCATCACTCAGCGCCTCAATCCACGCGTGTGCCGTGTTGCCGCTCTGCCGGCGCCGAACGACCGAGAACGCACGCAATGGTATTTTCAGCGCTATATTTCGCATCTGCCGGCCGCTGGCGAGATCGTGCTGTTCGACCGCAGCTGGTACAACCGCGCCGGTGTCGAGCGCGTCATGGGTTTTTGTACGGATGACCAGTATGAAGAATTCTTCCGCTCCGCACCGGAGTTCGAGCGCATGCTGGCGCGCTCCGGCATTCAGCTGATCAAATACTGGTTCTCCATCACCGACGAAGAGCAGCACATGCGCTTCCTGAGCCGCATCCATGATCCGCTGAAACAGTGGAAACTCAGCCCGATGGACCTGGAATCGCGCCGTCGCTGGGAGGACTACACCAAGGCCAAGGAAATCATGCTGGAGCGCACCCACATCCCCGAAGCGCCATGGTGGGTCGTACAGGCCGTCGACAAGAAAAAAGCGCGCCTGAACTGCATCCATCACTTGCTGGGCCAGATGCCGTACGGCGAAGTCGAACACTCGCCGATCTCGCTGCCTGAACGCGTGCGTCACGACGACTACTTCCGCCGCGAAGTATCGAGCGAAATCGTGGTGCCGGAAGTGTATTGATTGTTTCGGTCAGCGTAGCAGGGGTTGTGATGCAATGAAAAAACGGGAGCCAAGGCTCCCGTTTTTTGTTGTGCGGAAAATTGAGGATCGCTCAGAAATACTTTTTCAGGACTTCACCAAACGCTTGTTCAGCCGACATGCCGGCACGCATCATGGCGGTGATTTCCGTGGAGTGCTCGCCGATGGTGTCAGGCAGCGTGGAGCGATTGGCTTTGAAGTATTCGTACTTCTCGCTGTCGACCAGATCCTTGGCGCGGGTTGCGGCGCTCGGCGCGCGCGTGGTGCTGGCGCGCTTGACGGTGCCGGTGCTCATCGTACGTGCCGGCTTCAGACCGCCGACCTTGGCCAGCTTGATCTGTTCCAGGGTGAATACGCCGGTGGAGTTGCCGGGAGCGAACTCGGCTTCTTCAGGATGATGCAGGTGATGGTTGCCGTCGAAGGCCATCTTCTTGCCGGCGCTGTTGGTGAGCTGATAGCGCGGGCCGTTACCCGAGGTGACCAGCGCGAACTGCACGCGATCGCCGTAAGTATCCATCTGGGTGATGACACCGGTCAGGTAGTCGGCCTTCAGGGATTCGATATTGCCGTTCCAGCGTTTGCTTCTTGTCGTAGTCAAAATATGTACTTCCAGTAATGATGGCGACCGCGCGCGAGGGGATCGGAAGAGGAAATCAGCAATCCGTGGCGGCCAGCCTGAAAAATCAGTTTGACCCTCCATTATCCTCTTCTCGCGCAGAGATTGACAGGGCAGGCGGGAAATTTGCCCTTGTTTTATGCAGAATTTATTTCTTGATCGTCGCAAAGCCTCTCCCATGGCCGATGTTGGTAAAAGACAATCATGTCGCGCGGAAATATTGCAGCTATAATGTCCGACAGCAAAGGCAACCGGGGAATGCCGCCTTGCATCAGACATCACACGCCGATCAACCCGATAGAGACAATAAAAAGGCAGGCATCATGGGGCAGGGAATCGTTTTGTTTCATCGGTCATGGGGATTGGCCATCGCGCTGGTTTGCGTCAGTCCACTCGCGTACGCTGAGGTACAGGACTATGTTCAGGCCGGCATCATCAAGGTGGTGCGCGGTGATGTGCAAGTGCTGCGTCAGGGAGCGGCGCAAAAGCCCGCTCAGGCAAGCGGAGCGCAAGCTGCTTCACCGCCATCGACCTCACCGCCGGTCATTGTCCACGTCGGCGATCGCCTGTTCTCCGGTGATCGCGTCGTCACCGGCGATGGCGCTGCAGTCGGCATTACCCTGCGCGACGACACGCTGGTGTCGCTCGGTCCCAAGAGCACATTCGTGCTCGAACAATACAATTTCAATGAAAGCTCCGGCGAAGGCAACGTCGCCGTGCGCGTGGTCAAGGGCACCTTGCGCTACGTCACCGGCCTGATCGGCAAGCACGCTCCGGAGCGTCAGCAAGTCATGACGCCGACGGCGACCATCGGCATACGCGGCACCGATTTCATCGTGGACGTGGCCAGTGAATAAGCCTGGCGGCGGTACGCGCCTGGGTAAGCTCCTCGCATTCTGGAGCTGTCTCGCGGGCTTTGCTCTTCTGACCGGTTGCGCCGGACCGAAGGAACGTTTCGTCCTGTTGCCGCAACCGGATGGTTCATCCAGCAGCATCGTGGTCAAGACCAATGCCGGCGAGACACCATTGACCACGCCCTACGCCTCGGTGGAAACCGACGGCGGCAAAGCCGGCAAGACGCTGACCCTGAGCGAAGCCCAGGTGCAGGCGCGCTATGCTCCGGTGATGGACAACTTGCCCTTGCGGCCGCGTACCTATGTTTTGCTGTTCGAACTGGGGCGCGACCGTCTCACGCCCGCCGCACGCAAATTTCTCGATCAGGCGATTGAAGAATTCAAGCAATTCCCCGCGGGCGAATTCATCGTTATCGGCCACGCCGACAACATCGGCAACGATGCCTTCAACGACACGCTGTCGGTACGGCGCGCCAAGCTGATCGAGCGCGAATTGATCCGTGCTAAAGTCAACCTGATCAGCATCGAGGTGATCGGCAAAGGATCTCGCGAACCGCGTGTCCCTGCGAAGAAGGGTGTGCCGGAGCCGGGTAATCGTTACGTAGAAATCAAGCTGCGCTAAGAATCGCTAACAAAACGCCGCATCATCAGTTTCACCACATTCAGAGACATGGCCACTATCTATCTGGCGTATTCGCCGCAAACGCGCGTCAATTACTATGGCGAGCGCGCCCTGACGCGTTTGCAAGCGCTCGGCGAGGTGCGATTGAATCAGAGTGAAGTGGCGCTGACACCCGCCGATCTGGCGCGTGAAGCCGCCGGTTGCGACATCATCGTCGCACCGCGCATTCCCGCTGCGACAGCAGAATTGTTCGACAATCTGCCGCAACTGGTCGCCTATTGCCGCGGCGCCGTAGACATCCGCACCATCGACGTTGCTGCCGCCAGCCGCAACGGTGTACTCGTGACACACGCCACGCCCGGCTTTGCAGCCTCGGTCGCAGAGTGGGTGCTGGCCGCGATGTTCGACCTCAGCCGCAACATCAGCGATGCCGTATCGGATTATCGCAACGGCATCGTACCCGCCGTCAGGATGGGACGCGAATTGCGCGGCGCGACGCTGGGTGTAGCAGGCTATGGCACCATCGGCCAGCATCTCTGTCGCCTCGCGCAAACGCTTGGGATGAAGGTGCTGGTGGCCGATCCTTACGCACGTATCGACGATCCGGCGCACGTTGCGGTCAGCTTCGATGCCTTGCTGGCGCAATCCGATTACGTTGTCTGCCTGGCGCCGGCCAATGCGGAGACTGCGCATATGTTCAACGCCGCCGCGTTTGCCAAGATGCAGGCGTCCGCCTTTTTCATCAATGCCTCGCGTGGTGAACTGGTTGATGAAGCGGCGTTGTTGCATGCACTGGATCATGGCGTCATGACAGCCTGTGCTCTTGATGTCGGCATGGCCCCCGACCAGATGCCGTCGCCCCATCTGGCGCGCCATCCGCGTGTGATTGCCACGCCGCACATTGGCGGACTTACACCGCAGGCAGCCGAGCATCAGGCCATGGACACGGTCAATCAAGTCGCAGCCATCGTTGCGGGACGCATACCGGAAGGCGCGGTCAACGCCGATCAGGCGACGCGGCTGTTGCGGCTGTTACGACCCTCAGCCGCTACATAAAAGCACAGTTCAACGGAGACATCCCATGGCCGCAACAGCACAGGCAAACGATATGCCCGCCGGGGCTTGTGATTGTCACATCCACATCTACGATTACACGCGTTTTGAGTTGGCGCCGACGGCCTTATCCAGACCGCCGCAAGCCTTGTGGTCGGACTATCGGCGCGAGCAGCAGGCATTGGGGCTGACCCGCGCAGTGGTGGTGCAGCCGACTGGTTATGGCTTCGACAATCGCTGCACGCTTGATGCGCTGACACAGGCAGGCGGCAACGCGCGCGGCATCGTGGCGATTGCGCCCGATGTCACCGAGGCTGAGTTGACGCAGATGGATGCCGCCGGCGTACGCGGTGTGCGCTTCATGATGATCGCCAATGGTGGCGGCGTGATGCGTTGGGACATGCTGGAGACCGTCGCCGCAAAGATTGCACCGCTGAACTGGAACATCAATCTGCAAATCGACGGCCGTGATTTTGAACAATACGAAGACGTGCTGAAGTCGTTGCCATGCCGCGTCGTCATCGACCACAACGGCAAATTTCTTACGCCGGTCAAGCCGGATCATCCCGGCATGAAAAGTCTGTTGCGCTTGCTCGATACCGGGCGTTGCTGGGTCAAGCTGTCAGCCCCTTACGAAACGTCACAAACCGGCGCGCCGGATTATGACGATGTCAGTGTGCTGGCAAAGACCTTCGTCGATGCCTATCCGGAACGCTGCCTGTGGGCCAGCAACTGGCCGCATCCGAGGCGTAATCCCCAGCCGTCCAATCGCGCGCTGCTGGATCTGTTTCCGGTCTGGGCGCCTTCGGCAGAAGTACGCAAGCGCATTCTGGTCGACAACCCGGCAGCGCTTTACGGATTCTGAGCGTATTGCGGCAACGCAGGCCAGTTCCCTTGTGCCGCTGTGACGCCTGCAATTGCCTTGGCCATCGCTTGCATGGTGTGATCTTCCGTATCGTCAACTTCATAGAGATCATCCAGCGGCCATGCCAGCGACAACGGGGTGAGCTGCATGCCGAAGTGTGCTGCCGTCGCTTCGACGTCATGCGGCGTCCGCGTTCTGGCGATGAGATCGATCATCGTGGCAGGTAGCTCGGCATTGTCGCCTGCTTGTGCGACAGCGATGGTCTGGATGGGCACCTGTCTTCCATTGACCAGTTGTACCAGTTCCTTCAGGCTGTGTTCGTCAGGGCCGCCCAATTCATAGGTGCCTGCGCTGCCTGCGCCGAGCGCAGCGGCTTCTGCAATGGTGGCGATGTCGCCCAGATTGATCGGCCTGCAACGCTGTTCACCGGTGCCATAGACGGTCACCGGGACATCGGGTGCGCGTTGTTGCAGCGACAGTTCAAACGGCAGCGGTTGCGGGCTGCCGCGCACTACCGGGCCGTGGCGAAAGATCACCGCATTGCTCAGACGTGCCAGTGCCTGCTCCGCCAATCCCTTGGCTTTCAGATACCAGTTGCCCTCAGTGACGTCCGCACCGACGTGAGAGAAGTAAATCACACGGGTGTCGCGCTCGCCCACCGCAGCCGTGATGCGTTCGGCGGTATCGACCATGCCTTCCCGATAGGCATCCCAGTTGTTGGCGGCAACAACACCGGTCAGCAGGATGACGGCATCTGCTTCCGCGATGACTTCAAAGCTGCGCTCGCTGCGCGTCCAGTCGGTGACAACTTCGTCGGCGATCAAGCGTAGCGGTTGCCGCACCAGCGCGGTGACATGCACATCGGCATCGCGTAGCAACAGCATGAGCAGACGTGCAGTAGGACCGTTGGCCCCGGCGATGACGACCCGGCGCAAAGGTACGGTGGGTGCAGCGGGGGCGGTGTGAAAGTAGTGCATGGCTTCTCCCTGATTTGGCAGATATGCAGATGGAGACGTTCGAGAAGCCGCAATATTGTGCCGCACAAAAATATTTTTCCATCTGCTCTTTCCGGCGTACTTGCCTGTTACGCTGGCAGGCAATTTGCTCAGCAGCCTGTCAGGAATTCTGAAGAAAACGCAGCAAAACCCGGCAAAACAAGGCGATTGCAAGGTAATCACACTGCAACAGTGGGCAAGCCATTGAAATGCGTGTATGCATACCAACATGCACGGCAACATCATCTTTTTATCCTTCGCGAGGTCTCATGCCGTCACGTTTCACGATTGTTTTTGTGCTTTCCATATTGGGAGCCTTACACGCATGGATAGGCTGGCGCATCCTGCCTGCGCTCGGTATCGATGCCGCCTGGCAAGCCACCGGGGCCTTGCTGCTGGTGCTGTCGTATTTGCTGATCCCGGCCGGTTTGCTGTCGCGCGGCATCAAGCAACAGCCCTTGTCGGATCGCCTGGCCTGGGTCGGCATGCTGATCATGGGTTTGTTTTCATCGCTGCTGCTGCTGACGATTGTGCGTGAGATTGTGTTGCTGGTGCTGCCTTTGTTTGGTGCGTTGACGCCGGACATGGTGGAGAGCACTGCCTGGGCCGTCATTGGGTGCGCTTTGCTGTTGACCGTGATCGGCTATGCTAATGCACGCCGTCTGGCTGCCGTGGTCGACATCGACGTGCCGATCAAGGGCTTGTCGCCTGCTCTGGAAGGTTTCACCATCGTGCAGATCAGCGACATCCACGTCGGTCCCACCATCAAGCGCAGCTATTTGCGCGCCATCGTCGACAAGGTTAATTCATTGAAGGCCGACATGATCGCCATCACCGGTGATCTGGTTGATGGCAGCGTGCAGCAGTTGTCTGAGCACACAGCGCCGCTGGAGCAATTGCGCTCGCGTCACGGCGCTTACTTCGTCACCGGCAATCATGAGTATTACTCCAATGCGCATGCCTGGATTGAAGAGGTGCGACGTCTCGGCCTGACGGTCCTGATGAACGAGCATGTGGTGCTGCAGCATCATGGTGCGCCGCTGGTGCTGGCGGGCGTGACGGATTTCACCGCACATCATTTCGATGAGAATCATCGTAGTGATCCGCATGCGGCAATTCTCAATGCGCCGGTCAGTGCGACCAAGGTTTTATTGGCGCATCAACCGCGTTCTGCTGCTGCGGCTGCAGATGCTGGGTTTGATTTACAGTTGTCGGGGCATACGCATGGGGGGCAATTTTTTCCCTGGAATTTCTTTGTGCCGTTGCAGCAGCCTTATGTTGCCGGGTTGAATCGCTTGAAGGATCTGTGGGTGTATACCAGCCGTGGGACGGGGTATTGGGGGCCGCCTAAGAGGTTGTTGGCGCCTTCGGAGATTACGAGGTTGAGGTTGGTTAGTGCGTGAGGATTTGATCTGTTCCGACTTGCCTGCTTTTTGTAGCTGATTCTTTTCTTTCTTCGATCAACCTAGCCGGGGGCGGCCCGGCAGCCGCTCACTTTTCTTGCTTCGCCAAGAAAAGTAAGCAAAAGAAGGCGACCGCTGGGTCGTAGCCCCTTCGGGGTTCCCGGCGCCGGCAGGCACAAATCGGGAAGGGAAAACAACTCGCTGCGCTCAGACATTTTTCCCTTCTTTTTCCGATTTGCACCTGCCGTCACCGGCTACTCTCAAGCGGACTTCGAGACCGGCTCGCTTCGCTTTGCCGGGGGCTCGCCTTCGGCATCGTGGCTTCAGGTGCTGGTGATGCTGCAAACTTCACGTTTTCTTTTTAATTTCGTCGTCCCAGCGTCGTGACGACGTGCCGGCAAACTCCATCCTCACAGATACAACGCCTCCTGTTTCCGCTGCGCTCTTCTGATCGCTTGCGGGGGATATCCAAACACACGCAGAAACGCGCGGCGCATGCGTTCCGGGTCGTCGAAGCCGACGGCGCGGGCGATGTTTTCCAATGACTCTTCTCCTGCTTCCACACGTGGACGCGCCGCTTCCGCACGCAGCTTTTCAATCGCCTTGGCCGGTGTTTGTCCGGTCTCCGCGCTGAAGGCGCGGTCAAACTGGCGGCGGCTCAGGCAGGCTATTTCCGCCAGGCGATCTGCATTCAGTGATTCATGCAGATGGTTGCGTGCGTAGCTCAGGGTTTCGCGGATGCGGCCTGAGGGCGGATCCATTTCCAGCAGGTTGGAAAATTGCGATTGGCCGCCCGGACGACGGTGATACACCACCAGTTCGCGGGCGACGGCGCGTGCCAGTTCGACGCCAAGGTCTTCTTCAATCAGCGCCAGCGCGAGGTCGATGCCGGCGGAGATGCCGGCCGAGGTCCAGACATTGCCGTCTTTGATGAAGATCTTGTCGCTGTCGACTTGCACCGTCGGGTGCATGCGCTGCAACCTTGCCGCCATGCGCCAGTGCGTCGTGGCGCGCTTGCCGTCGAGCAGGCCGGCGGCGGCGAGGACGAAGGCTCCCGTGCAGACGCTGGCGACGCGGCGGGCCTGGCCGGCGGCGTGGCGGGTGTAGTCCAGCAAGGTCGCCGACAGCACGCCTTCACGCGGACCGGCGCCACCGGCGATGATCAGCGTATCGAATGCGCTGCGGTCCAGCGGGTGAGTGATGACCGCCGTTCCCGATGCACTTTCCAGCATACCGCCTTGTTCGGACATCACGCGCAGTTGATAAGGCCGGGACGCTCCGGAGCGTTCTTCACTGAGCCGGTTGGCAACGTCGAAGGCGGTCAGCGGGCCGGTGAAGTCAAGCAGGCTGCAATCGAGGAAGAGTAAAAAGCCGATCTTGCGCATGACAGTTTGTCCAAAAATGAGGATTGTCCAAAAACGAGGTTTTTATGTCATTTTGGACGCATGGTGGCACGGCACACTCTGGGTGTCAAATCACCTTGGAGTCGCATCATGAACACAGCCGCACAAGCTACGACGGAGGGACTCGCCGGGCGCAGGGACAGCCATCGCTGGAAAATCCTCGGCATCGGTGTGCTGGCCAACGCCAGCTTTTCCGCCGCCTTTGCCGGGATCCCCGTCACTGCCATTTTCATGCGCGCCGATTATCGTCTCGACAACACGCAACTTGGTCTGGTGCTGGGTTCGCTCGGTCTCGGCGTGGCGGTGAGCGAATTGCCTTGGGGTGTGCTGACCGACCGCTGGGGCGACCGCAACGTGTTGCTATGCGGTCTGATTACCACTGCGCTGGCATTGGCGGCGATGGCTTTGTTTGTTGTGCCCGGCATTGATGGCATACCAACGATGTGGCAACTGGCGCTGGGTTTGCTGACGGTCGGCCTGCTTGGCGGCAGCGTCAACGGCTCCAGCGGCCGTGCAGTGATGGGCTGGTTTCGTGAAGGCGAGCGCGGCCTGGCAATGAGCATCCGCCAGACCGCGGTACCGGTCGGCGGCGGTGTCGGTGCAGTGGTGTTGCCGGCACTGGCGTCGGCGCATGGCTTTGCGGCAGTGTATGGATTGCTGGCGCTGTTCTGTTTGCTCAGCGCCGCCATGGCGTGGTTGTGGCTGCATGAGCCGCCTGCGGTTGCAGCCGACATGAATGCTCCGGCACAGACGCGCAGTGCCTTGCGTGACATCAAGGTCTGGCGCGTGGCGATGGCGATCGGGATTTTGTGTTTTCCGCAGGTGTCGGTGCTGACCTTTGCAACGATCTTCTTGCACGACGTCGGTCATGCCGGCTTGACCCTGATCAGCGCGACCATGGCGGCAATTCAGATCGGCGCGGCAGTGATGCGGGTCTGGAGCGGGCGCTGGACTGACCGTCACGGCAACCGCCGCAGTTATCTGCGCACCTGCAGCGCATTGAGCGTAGTGCTGTTCGTCGGATTGGGCGTGCTGGCGGCATTGGCGCCGGCAAGCTGGCCGCAATGGGTATTGGGGCTCATCGTACTGATGCTGATCGCCGGTGGCATCTGCGCTTCGGCCTGGCATGGTGTGGCTTATACCGAACTGGCGACGCTGGCCGGTGCGCATCAGGTCGGCACGGCGCTGGGGCTGGGCAACACCTGCGTGTTCCTGGTGTTCTTCCTGGCGGCGCAGGCGGTACCGCTCTTGCTGGCTTGGCAATCATGGCCGGCGGTGTGGCTGGCGGGCGCGGTCGGCGCGCTGATTGCGTGGCCGATTTTTCTCAGGCAGGCGCGTTGATGCCGGGTTGATGTCGAGTTGATGTCGGGTTGATGTAATAATCATCCGCTTCAACCACTTCTTTTCTCCGTCATGGATCGTCTGAGCGACATGCGTCTGTTTCTGAGCGCGGCTTCCGCCGGCAGCTTTTCCGCCGCCGGGCGCAAGGTCGGCTTGTCGCCGGCGGCTTCAAGCGCGGCCATGCAAAGGCTGGAGCAGTCGCTCGGCGTCAAGCTGTTCGAGCGCACCACGCGCCAGTTGCGGCTGACGGAAGAAGGGCGGCTCTATCAGTACTACTGCCAGCAAGCCATCGACGCCATCACCGAAGCCGAACATCAACTGCAAGCCGGCAAGCAACTTGTGCAAGGCACGGTGCGCATCTCGGCGCCGTCGGATCTGGGGCGCAATCTGCTGCAGGACTATCTGCTGGAATTCTCACAGCGCTATCCGGACGTGCGTTTCGTCCTGGCGCTGACCGACTCGCACGCCAATCTGGTGCTTGACGATGTCGACGTCGCCATTCGTTACGGCAAGCTCGCCGACAGCAGCATGGTGGCGCGCACATTGGTGCCCAATCGCCGCGTGATTTGCGTGGCGCCGGCTTGTGACGATCATTTCGGTCCACTGAAGGAATTGTCGCAACTTGCGCAGCGGCCCGCACTGGTGCTGACGACCTCGGCCGGTCCGATGAACGTGTGGCAGTTCCAGAGCGGCAAGCGCGTCGAATCCATCCAGCTTGAACACTATCACGAAACCAACGACGGCGAGATCCTGCGCAAGTGGGCCGTGCAGGGACGTGGTTATGCGTATAAGTCCGCGCTTGATATCGTCGATGACGTTCGTGCGGCACGCCTGCGCATCGTGCTGCCCGACAAGCTGTCGGCGCCGGTGCCGCTGCATGCGCTGTATCACCGCAACAAGCACCAGCCACCGCGCGTCAAGCTGCTGCTGGACTTCCTGCAAGAGCGTTTCGCTGCCCAGTCCGCCGCACTGGAGGAGCTGGGCATCGCTTTTTAGGTGACCGGTGAATAGTCACTATAGCCGCGCTGATCGCCACCAAACAAGGTCGCACCGTCGAGGTCGGCCAGCGCCAGATTTTCCTGCAGGCGTTTCGGCAAATCCGGATTGGCGACGAAAGGCCTGCCGAAGGCCACCAGGTCAGCCAGTCCATCAGCCAATATCTTGCCTGCGCGATCCTTGTCATAACGTCCGGCCACCACGATGCGTCCCGAGTAAGCGGCGCGCAACTTGTGGCGGAAGTCTTCGGGAATCGTCGGCGCGTCGTCCCAGTCGGCTTCGGATAAATGGATATAGGCGACCTTGAGTTTTTCCAGTTCGCCGGCGGCGTAGAGGATGGTGTCGACGATTTCCGGATCGGCCATGTCCTTGATGGTGATGTAAGGAGCCAGTCTTACCCCGACGTGTTCTGCGCCGATTTCCTTGACCACTGCCGTCACCACTTCGCGCAAAAAGCGTACGCGGTTGTCGACGCTGCCGCCGTACTGATCGGTGCGATGGTTGGAGACCGTGCGTAGAAACTGATCGATCAGGTAGCCGTTGCCGCCATGGAATTCAATGCCGTCAAAGCCGGCTTTCATCGCATTGGCCGCCGCCTGGCGAAAGTCTTCGACGATGTTGGCGATTTCTGCCACCGTCAGTTCACGTGGCATCGAGGTATCGATCATGCGGCCGACGCCGTCGTCACCCACAATCCACACTTGCGTACCGCGCGGCTGGATGGCTGACGGCGCAACCGGCGCAGCACCGTCATGGAATACCGTATGCGACACACGGCCGACGTGCCACAACTGCACGAAGATGCGTCCGCCCTTGGCATGCACGGCATCGGTGACCAGCTTCCAGCCGGCGATCTGTTCCTGGGTGTGGATACCCGGCGTGAACGAATAGCCCTGGCCTTGTGGGGAAATCTGTGTCGCTTCGCTCACGATCAGACCGGCCGTTGCGCGCTGGGCATAGTATTCGGCCATCATCTGGTTGGGGATATTGCCTGGCTGCGTGGTACGGGCGCGTGTCATCGGCGCCATCACGATACGGTTGGGCAACTGAGACTCACCCAGTTGCAATGTTGAAAACAGGGTTGAGTCTTTCAATGGTGTGGTGTTAGTCATTACAGTAATCCTCCGCCTTCGATATCCAGTACGGCGCCGCTGACGAAGCCGTTTTCCATGGCAAGCATGTATGCCTGCGCGACATCCTGCGGTGTGCCGACACGGCCCACCGGTAAACTCTGGCCGATACGGGCCATTGCCGCTACGCGCGATTCTGCGCCGGCTTCGCCCCACAACTCTGTGTCAATGACGCCGGGGCTGACGACGTTCACGCGGCGCGGCGCCAGTTCCTTCGCGAGGGTTTTTGCGGTCGCTTCCACCGCAGCGTTCAGCGTGCTCTTGAGCAAACCACCGGGGCCGAACTTGCGAGACAGCAGGCCGGAAGTCAGCGTCACGGACGCCTTGGGCGCCAGGTAAGGCTGTGCCGCCTGGATCGCAAACAGCGAACCGAACAGCTTGACGTTGAAGGCCAGTTCCAGTTCGTCGCGCTTGAGATCGGTCAGCTTGGGCGACCCGACGCGAGCGCCGGCAGTCAGCACCAGATGATCGATCCTGCCGATGGCGGCAAAGGCTTGGTTGAGGGCGGCGTTGTCGGTGACGTCGGCAGCGATGGCTACAATACCGCGCAGACTATCGTCGGCTTTCGCCGAGCGCCCGATAATGGTAACGGTGGCGCCGCGTTGTGCCGCCTCCTTGGCGACTTCGCGGCCGATGCCGGAAGTGCCGCCGATGACGACGACTTGCTGGTTTTTCAGTGAGGTGTCGGACATGATGATCTTTCAGTAGATGAGTGGTGTGTTTCTGTTCTTATTGCTGAATGACACCGAGCTGCTGCATCAATGTCAGGTTGTCTTCCAGATGCCAGTTCTCGGCGATCTTGCCATCCTGGATGCGATACAGATCGTGGGCTTGAAAATCGATGGCTTGCCCTTTACCCTGCAGCGCGCCGAACACCCCGGTGAAGTGGCCTCGAAAGCGCAGATGCACTGCGACGCGATCACCGGCTACCGTCATGTCCTGCACTTCTGCACTCAGATCAGGCACAGCCTTGCGGAAACCGGCTGACGCCTGCAAGGGACCATCGACGCCTTGCGGACGCCCTACAGGCAGCGTGCGATCGATGAACGACGGGCTCAGCGCCTGCTGCGCCAGCTGTGCATCGCCGGTGTTCCAGAATGCTGCGTAACGGCGTGCTGCCAGTACGCGTGCATCGGTAGCGATCTCCGCTGCCGGCAGATCGATGGCGAGATGCTGCGGCATCGGCAGCTTGTTCTCGGCAGCCTGGGCAAGAGGGGCATTCATCAGCGTTACAGCCAGGCCGGTCAGCGCCAGGGCGTATGTCCATTTCTTGTTCTTCATGGTGTTTCTCCGGGTATCAAGTAAGTGAATGCATTGTCGGCCGCAGCGACTTTCTTGAGAATGTGTCCGGTGCTTGAATCATCTTCTTGATATTTTTGAAGATGGGTCAATTGCCTGCCCGAATAACCCTGTTTTTTTGATCTTTAGACGACTGGTCTAATTTTTGGGTAAAATAGCCAAATCATGAGAGATACCTACGCCGAAACCAAACTCGCCATCCTGCTCGCAGGACGGGGCCTTATCGCCAAGAAAGGCTTTACCGGCGTGGGTTTGAGCGAGCTGCTGGCGGCAGCCGACATTCCGAAAGGCTCCTTCTACCATTACTTCGGTTCCAAGGAAGGCTATGGCAAGGAGCTGATCGAGCAATACGTCAACGAATACCTGCAAGTGCTCGACAAGATTTTTGCTCCCGGCGAAATGAGCGCCCGTGACCGGCTGCTGACCTACTGGGGGCACTGGATCGAGACGCAATGCTGCGAGATGACCGAGCATAAATGCCTCGTGGTCAAACTCAGCGCAGAAGTGGCGGATCTTTCTGATGACATGCGCGTCGCCCTGTATGAAGGCACACAAGCTTTCATGGTGCGCATCGCCGGCGTGATTCAGGAGGGCATCGATGAAGGTTCCCTGCATACCGCGCTGGAACCTGCCAAGACGGCGCAGATGCTGTATCAGCTGTGGCTGGGCGCGAGTTTGATCAGCAAGCTGAGCAAAGGTCGCGACGCACTCGAAGGCGCGATGGATGTCACCCGGCGCGTACTGGTTGCACCATAAAGTCGATCGCATCGCCCATTGAAATTTGAAAGCAAACACTGCTGACATCGTGGTCGGCAGGGACTCACTTTTTCCAAAGGAAAGTATCATGCCGCAATCCCCAAGCATCAATCGTCGCATCGTCCTGGCGTCGCGTCCTGCCGCCGCCCCGGCACCCGAGAATTTCCGCATCGAAGAAGTCGCCGTGCCGACGCCGGCGGCGGGGCAGTTCCTGTTGCGTGCGGACTATCTCTCGCTTGATCCCTACATGCGCGGCCGCATGAGCGACGCGCCGTCGTATGCACCCTGTGTCGAAATCGGCGGCGTCATGACCGGCGGCACCGTGTCGCGCGTGGTGGCGTCGCAGCATCCGGATTATCAGGAAGGCGATCTGGTGATGGCCTATACCGGCTGGCAAGACTACGCTTTGTCCGACGGCACCGGTGCCACCAAGCTGGACAAGAACATGCCGCGTCCATCGTATGCGCTCGGCCTGTTCGGCATGCCGGGTTTCACCGCTTACGCGGGCTTGCTCGACATCGGTCAGCCTAAAGAAGGTGAGACCGTCGTCGTTGCGGCAGCAACCGGTGCGGTCGGTTCCGTGGTCGGGCAGATCGCCAAGCTCAAGGGTTGCCGCGTGATCGGCATTGCCGGCGGCGCCGAGAAATGCCGCTACGCCGTGGAAGAACTTGGCTTCGACGCCTGCATTGATCACCGCAGCGACGACATGCCGCAACAACTCAAGGACGCCTGCCCGCAAGGCATCGACGTCTATTTCGAAAACGTTGGCGGCAAAGTGTTCGAAGCCGTGCTGCCTTTGCTCAATGTGCATGCACGCGTACCGCTGTGCGGCCTGATCGCGCAATACAGCGGCGTCGCACCGAATGCGGCCTTGCTCGCCACGCTGCCGCGCAATTTGCTGACCAAGCGCATCCGCATGCAGGGCTTCATCATTTTCGATTACTACCAGCGCGCCGGTTATTTCGCCGAGTTCTTCAAGGACATGAGTGCCTGGGTTGCCGCCGGCAAGATCAAGTATCGCGAAGACGTGGTGCAAGGTCTGGAGAATGCACCGCAAGCCTTCATGGGCATGCTGGAAGGCAAGAACTTCGGCAAGCTCGTGGTTCAGATCGCATAATTTTTTGTAGCGTTTTTTGTAGCGCATTTCAGTCGCCCGGCTCGGGCGTCAGCAAGGACACAGCATGATTCCGTTTTCCGTACTCGACCTATCGCCGATTAATCAAGGCAGCACCGCCGCGCAAGCTTTTCAAAACAGCAAGGAGCTGGCGCAGAAGGCGGAAGCCCTCGGCTACAACCGCTACTGGCTGGCAGAGCATCACAACATGACCGGCATCGCCAGCGCGGCGACCTCGGTGGTGATCTCGCATATCGCGGCCAACACCAAGACCATCCGCGTCGGCGCCGGCGGCATCATGCTGCCCAACCATTCGCCGCTGGTGATTGCCGAACAATTCGGCACCCTGGAGTCGCTCTATCCGGGTCGTATCGATCTTGGACTGGGCCGCGCGCCGGGTTCCGATCAACGTACCGCGCGCGCCTTGCGCCGCCATCTTGGCGACAGTGCCGACACCTTCCCGCAAGACGTGGTGGAGTTGCAGGAATATTTCAAGGAATCTTCGCCGTATCAGTCCGTGCGCGCCGTGCCCGGCTATGGCCTGAACGTGCCGCTGTGGCTGCTCGGCTCCAGCATGTTCAGCGCTCAGCTGGCGGCGGAACTGGGTTTGCCGTTTGCGTTCGCTTCGCACTTTGCGCCGGGTTTCATGAAGTCGGCCATCGAGATTTACCGCAGCCGCTTCAAGCCGTCCGAGGCACTGGCGCGTCCGCACGTCATGCTCGGCCTGAACGTTTTCGCCGCCGATACGGATCGCGAAGGCGAGCGCTTGTTCACCTCGCTGCAACAGCAGTTTGTGAATCTCGTGCGCGGTGTGCCGGGCCAGTTGAATCCACCGCGCGAGACCATGGAAGACTACTGGCGTCCGGAAGAAAAATCCCACGTCGAACGTTCGCTGTCCTGCGCCATCGTCGGCTCGCCCGACACCGTACGTGAAGGTTTGCAAAACTTCATCGACGACACCGGCGCCGATGAGCTGATGATCACCGCGCAGATCTACGATCACGCGGCGCGTTTGCGGTCGTTTGAAATTGTAGCGGAAGCGCGCGAGGCCTTGACGCCTAAGGTGCCGACACTGGAGTTTTGAAGTAGCAGGGAAGCAGGAGACAAAAATAAAGGCCGGTCCATGAAAATGGCCCGGCCTTTTCATTTAACACCGTGCGTTCACTCCATACCGAGCATGCGCGCCAGGCTGTTGGCCGACTTCTCGCTGACCAGATGGATGCGTTGTTCCAGCACCAGCAAGTGTTCTTCCATGGCGGCGATGGCGCCGGCGGCATCGCCTTTTTCGATGAAGTCGACGATGCTGGTGTGTTCGTCATGTTCGCAGGCGGCGTAGCCCGATGGCTCGTGCAAGGCCACGATCAGCGAGCAGCGCGAGATCAGTTCGCTCAGATAGCGTTGCAGGATGGGATTGCGTGAGAGTTCCGCCACACGCAGGTGGAAGGCCGATGCCAGCCGTGCCCAGTCGGTCTGGGCATAGTCGTGCATGGCGGCGTGTTCTTCCTTGAGCTGGCGGCGCAGCTTGGCGAGATCGGACTTGGTGGCGTTCTTGACGGCGAGTGACAGCACGGCGGATTCCAGCGAGCGGCGTGCTTCGAAGATTTCGCGTGTTTCTTCCGGCGTGGGCATGGCGACGATGGCGCCGCGGTTGGGACGCAGTTCGACGATGTGTTCATGCGCAAGTTTTTGCAGCGCCTTTTGCACCACCGTGCGGCCGACGCCGAACAGTTCGCACAACGCAGCTTCCGGTAGTTTGGTGCCGGGCGTCAGACGCTGGCTCATCACACTGGCGAAGACGGTCTGGTAGATGCGCTGGATGATGTCCTCGCCGTCGTCGCCATTTGCGTTGGCGGAAGCATCTGCCAGTGCGTCATGGCGTACCTTGGGACGGCCGGTGCGGGCCGCCGGTTTGGACGTTGGCTTGGGCCTTGCGGCTTTTTTACCTGTGCTGCGAAGAGAAATATCGTTCATCGTTTTCTGCAATATGCTGCGAATTTTTCGACAAGGGCGTTAGGGCTGCAAGCGCTTCCACAAGGCCGTCGCCAGCCGTATCAGCGCCAGGTCGCTGCCTGCCGGGCCCAACAATGATACGCCGATCGGCAGCCCTGCGTATGTAGCAAACGGCAGACTGACCTGCGGCAGACCCGCCAGTCCTGCGATGCAGGTGATGCGGAAGGTGCGCATGCGGATCTGATCAACTTCCGCGCCGGTGGCCGTTAGCAGCGGGGCCACGCTGGCCGCCGACGGAATGATCGCGACGCCGTCCTGGCCGAGGAAGTTGCTGACTTGTCTGGCAATGTCTTGTTGGCGTTGTACCGCTAGCGCGGCGTTGTCGGCGCTGATGCCGGCGGCGGTCTGCCAGCGCGAGGCGACTGCTGAGCCGAAGCTGGGCTGATTCTCCGAGATCCATTTCCCATGCACTTGCCAGCCTTCATAGGCGGAAGCGGTGACATAAGTCTGACGCCAGTTTTCCAGCGTCCCGGCGTCCGCCAGCGTACAACGCGTGCGTGCGCCATCAAAAGCACTGAATACTTTTTCTATCTTGTCGTGGAACACGTCGTCGGCCTGCGCCAGTACGTCGGTCAGCAGCAGGGCACGCTTGAAGTCATGCGATGACGCCGGCAGCAAAGCTTTGCCCACGCGTTCAAAGACGTCCGCATCCTGCGCAAACCACGTGGCGGTATCGAAAGAGGGTTGCAGCGGCACCATCGCCGTGCGCGGCAGCAGTCCATGCGTGGTGCGCAAGCCCCACACGCCGCAGTAGCTGGCCGGTACACGCGTTGAACCGCCGGTGTCGGTGCCGAGCGCGAAGTCGCACAAACCTGCGGCCACTGCGGCGACAGATCCGCTCGACGAGCCGCCCGGTACGCGATCCGGCGCGCGCGTATTGATCGGTGTGCCGTAGTGGACATTGTCGCCGTGGATGCTGTAGGCGAGTTCGTCGGTGATGGTCTTGCCGACCAGCGTGGCGCCGGCGGCCAGCAAGGTCGTGACGATGGGGCTGCTGGTGTGCGGTACAGGATGCGTTGCCAGCCATGCCGGGTTGCCGGCACCGGTGGGATGGCCGGCGACGTCGAACACGTCCTTGACGGCAAAGCGCAGGCCGGTTAGCGATCCTTGCGGCGAACCGGCGACGACGAAGTGACCATGCGGCACCCAGGCGCGGGCGTAATCTTCGTGGGCTTGAGCGGAGGTAGATGTATTCATGCGATTACCCCTGCACCAGCGAGACGGCCGGCTCCGCTTTCAGGACTTCGAGTCCGTCGACGTGCTCGCAAATCGCCCCCGGCGTAGTGAACCAGACGTCACCCTTGTCGCGCGCCTGCGCAATATGTTTCAGCGCACGGCGCAGATGGCGCAGGCGGTAAGGTTGGCCGACCAGGTAGGGGTGCAGGGCGATGCCCATCACCAGCGGCTGCTTGCGCGATTGATCAAGCATTTCGTCGAAGTTGTCGATGATGAGCTGGGCGAAATCCTTGCCGTCCATCTGGCGCGCCACGATCATCGGAATGTCGTTGACCTCCTGCGGATAGGGGATCGACCACAGTGTCTTGCCGCTGCGCGTCTGCATGTGCGTCGGCTGGTCGTCGTGGCACCAGTTGAGGTTGTAGCGATAGCCGCTCTCCAGCAGCAGGTCGGGCGTGGCGATGGTTTCTGAAATCCACGGCGACAGCCAGCCGGCCGGTGTCTGACCGCTGTGCTGCTGCATGCGCTCGCGGCAATGTTGCAGCAGCGCCAGCTCTGCGGCTTCATCAAGTACGCCTTGCTGACGCGCGTTGGTGTGACCGTGGCCGATCAGTTCGTCGCCGCGCGCAACGAAGGCGGCAATCAGTTCCGGGCAATGGTCGTAGAGCGCCGTGTTGGCCAGCACGCCGGCCGGCAAGCCGAGACTGTCGAACAGTTCAAGGCAGCGCCAGGCACCGACGCGGTTGCCGTATTCACGCCATGCGTAGTTGAGTACATCGGGTTCCGAACCTGCGGGGCCGAGCCGCGCGCCCAGGCCTTCCCCAAAAGCGAAGTGCTCGATGTTGAACCCCAGGTAGACCGCCAGGCCGGCGCCGTTGGGCCAGCGGTAATGTGGACGCTGCGTGATGGCGGAGTAACCGAAGCGGCCATGAACGGGCAGGGCGCCGAATCGATTGCCATTGCCATGATTGTCGCTGGTCGATGATGGTGCGTTTGCTGTCTCGCTGTGCATCATTTTATTCATCTCTTTCCACTTTCTGCACGGTGTTTGTGCATTCTTGATTTCAATATGTGATGGATATTTGCATCAATAAAGTGAAGTTATTGCTGGTAATACTAAATACATATTGTCGGCAAAAACTAAAATTTATTGTGGCAGTTGGCATAGCCCTTGCATAAGTCATGCCGGGAAGCACGCAAAACCAACGACCTCAGTTGTTTACTTCAACAGTCACCTCACTAATCAAGTTCCGGGAGAGCCACCATGATTCGTTTCAAGCGCCGCACCATCCTCGCCAGCGCCATTGCTACACTGGCAGCCGCCACCCTGTCGCCGCTGGCAATGGCCGCAGACAATATCAAGATCGGCCTGGTCACGGCCTTGTCCGGCCAATCGGCGCAATCCGGCGAAGCGATCACGCGCGGTCTGACAATCGCCATCGACGAAATCAACGCCAAGGGCGGCCTGCTCGGCGGCCGCAAGTTGGAACTGGTGCGCCGCGACGATGAAGGCAATCCGGCCAAGGGCGTGGTGGCAGCGCGCGAACTGATCTTCAAGGAAAAAGTAGCGGTGGTCTTCGGTGGTCTCGATACGCCGGTATCGATGGCGATCGTGCCGATCATCAACGCAGAGAAAGTGCCGTTCATGGGGCCGTGGGCAGCCGGTACCGGCGTCACCAAAAACGGCGCCAATCCGAACTACGCCTTTCGCGTTTCGGCGGTGGATGAGCTGGTCGACAAAGCCATGCTGAGCTACGCACAAAAAACCTTCAAGACCACCAAGGCCGGTCTGATCCTGGTCAACAACCCATGGGGCGAATCGAATGAGAAGGGCATCGTCGCTGCATTGAGCGAGAAGTCGATGAAGCCGGCCGGCATCGAGAAGTTCGAAGCCAGCGACGTCGACATCGTGCCGCAACTGACGCGCCTGAAAGCCGCCGGCGCCGATACCTTGTTCCTGGTCGGTAACGTCGGCCCGTCGGCGCAGGTGGTGAAGTCGCTCGACCGCATGGGCTGGAAAGTGCCGGTGGTATCGCACTGGGGGCCTGCAGGCGGACGCTTTACCGAGTTGGCCGGACCGAATGCCAAGAACGTTCACTTCGTCCAGACCTTCAGCTTCTTCGGCAAGCTGTCGCCGGTCGGCGAAAAAGTGGTCAAGGATCTGAAGGCCAAGTATCAGAACATCAAGGGGCCGGATGACATCACACCGGCAGTCGGCGTCGCCAACGCCTACGACGGCATGCAGCTGGCTGCACTGGCGATTGCCAAGGCAGGTTCCACCAACGGCGATGCAATCCGCGAAGGCTTCTACAAGATCGATCGCTACGAAGGCCTGATCAAGACCTACGTCAAACCGTTCTCGCCAACCGTGCATGACGGACTGCAAGCGGATGACTATGTCTGGGCGCAGTTTATCGATAACAAGATACTTCCCGTTGGCATGACCCAGTAAAAACCGGCTCATGATCCTACTGCGAGGCCGTGATCCGGCGTCGGGCGGTGCTCCGAATCCTCATGTACTTAAGTACATTTCGGTTCGTCCGCTCCGGCCGCCACCGGCTGACGGCCTCTCGCTACGGATCGTGAACCGGTTTTCGAGCGTAAGTAGCGGCAAGACGATTTAGCTAAGAGAAATTTGGGGAGAAAAAGATGTTGCTGTTGTCGGCACTGATCAGCGGTCTGGGACTAGGCAGTATGTATGGCCTGATGGCGCTGGGGTTTTATATTACCTATGCGGTATCGGGCACTGTCAATTTTGCGCAGGGCAGTTCCATGATGCTGGGGGCGGTGTTGTGTTTCACGTTTTCGCAGACGCTGGGCTGGCCGATGTGGTCGGCGATCTTGCTGGCGTTGGCTTTGTGCGCGCTGTACGGTCTGGCGGTGGAGATCCTGGCCGTGCGGCCTTTTGCCAATCGTGGTTCCAATGCCTGGCTGATGTCGACGGTGGCACTCGGCATCGTGCTCGACAACGTCGTCATGCACACCTTCGGCAAGGAGCCGCGCAGTCTGCCGTCGCCGCTGGCGCTGTCGTCGATTGAAGTCGGCGGTGTTGGTCTGGGCGTGTATCCGCTGCAGTTGCTGATCCCGGTCGTCGGTTTGCTGCTGGCTGCCGTGCTGCATCGTATTTCGCGCCGCACGCGCTGGGGCATCGCCATGCTGGCGGTGGTGCAAAACCGCGACGCTGCGCGATTGATGGGCATCCCCATCGTACGCGCCATCGCAGTTGCCTTTGCCTTGTCGACGCTGCTGGCGGGCATCGCCGGTGTGTTGATTGCGCCGCTGTTCAACGTCAATGCTGACATGGGGACTTTGTTCGGGCTGAAGGCATTTGCCGTTGCCATCCTCGGCGGCATTACCAGCGCCTGGGGCGTGATGATCGCCGGTCTGCTGTTCGGTATTGCAGAGGCGATGATCACCTCCACGCTCGGTTCCGGCTATACCCAGATCATCACCTTCGCGCTGGTGATCGTGGTGCTGGCAATTCGTCCCAATGGCCTGTTCGGTCGCGCACAGGTGAAAAAAGTATGATGACTACTCCTCCTTCTCCGGTCGTGGCGGTGGCGAAGAAAGCCGCCGCTGCATCCTCGGCGCCGCGCCGTTTGCTCGGTCTGGCTTCGCCGTTGCAGTTGTCGGTGGGCCTCGCAGCGTTTGTTGCGGTGTGCTGTCTGGCACTGACCGTCAACAGTTATTACGTGTTCGTGCTGACCAGCATCGCTCTGATGGCGATGGTCGGCATCGGTCTCAATGTTCTGCTTGGTTTGACCGGACAGGTGTCGTTCGGGCATATCGGTTTTTACGCCATCGGTGCTTACACCGTGGCGATTCTCACGACCAAATTCGGCGTCAGCTTCTGGATGGCGTGGCCGCTGGCGGCCTTGATCGCTGGTGCGTTGGGTGCATTGCTGGCCTTGCCTGCGCTGCGCGTAAAGGGACCTTATCTGGCGATGATCACGATTGCGTTCAGCTTCATCGTGCAGCATGCCATCATTGAAATGCGCGAACTCACCGGCGGTCAGAACGGCATCATGAGTATTGCCGCACCGGGGTTTGGTGGCGTCGTGCAGGGCGAACGCGGTATCGCGTTATTGGCGATCTGCAGTGCCGCCGTTTTGCTCGCTGCGTTCTGCTGGCTGGCACGCGGTACCTGGGGCGCTGCAATGCGCGCCGTCAAGGACAGCGAGACCGCATCCGAATCCATCGGTCTCAATCCATTGGTGATCAAGACCGTCGCCTTCGCCGTGTCGGCCATGCTGGCGGGTCTTGCGGGTGGATTGTTTGCGCCATTGTCGACGTTCGTCACGCCGGATACCTTCGGCTTCATGCAGTCGATTCTGTTCGTGCTGGTGGTTGTGGTGGGTGGTGCGGGTTCCACCATGGGTCCGCTGATCGGGGCGATCATCGTTGGCGTCTTGCCGGAATTGCTGTCGAGTCTGGAAGATTATCGTCTGCTGTTTTTCGGTGGCTTGCTGTTGCTGGTGTTGTGGATTGCGCCGGACGGTGTAATCGGCATGCTGCGCCAGCTTGCTCAAAAAATAGTCAGGAAGCCAGCTATCGTGAATGGCGTCATGACACCGTCGTTCGACGATGTGCCGCAAGGACTGCACCAGGCGGTATTGCCGCAACGCGATCGCCGTACTTTGCGCGCAGACGGTCTGACGATGATTTTCGGCGGTGTGCGCGCGGTCGGCGATCTGAGTTTCGATGTTCCGGCTGCGGCTGTCACCAGCCTGATCGGCCCCAATGGTGCGGGCAAAACCACAGCGCTGAACATGCTGAGCGGCTTCTACAAACCGTCGCTGGGCGGCTTCTCGTTGCAGGATAAACCGCTCGCCGGCTTGTCTGCTTTCCGCATTGCACGTCATGGTGTTGCGCGTACCTATCAGACCTCGCAACTGTTCGGCACGCTGACGGTGGAAGACAACGTCGCGCTGGCCATGGCCAAGGGCAAACTCGGCGGTCTGCTCAACGCCGGCCGTTTCAGCGCTGTCGCTATTCGTGAGCGCAGTCGTGAGCTGCTGGCGTATTGCGGCTACGAAGGCGCGGTCGATATTCCCTCTGCCGATCTCGCGCACGTTGACCGTCGTCTGGTGGAAATTGCGCGCGCACTGGCGACCGATCCCGATGTCCTGCTGCTAGACGAACCAGCCGCCGGCCTGTCGCGTGAAGACAAGGAAAAACTGGCGCGCCTGCTGCAACGCATCGCTGCTGCCGGCATCAGCGTGGTACTGGTGGAACACGACATGTCGCTGGTGATGGACATCTCGGATCGCATCGTCGTGCTCGACGCGGGTCAGCGCCTGGCGCTCGGTACGCCGCAAGAGATTCAGGACAATCCAGCCGTACGCCAGGCCTATCTCGGCGAAGCAATGCAGGCCGAAGCACGTATCCGTGGCAGCCGCTGCGGCAAGGAATTGCTCGGCGTCGGCGAGCTGGTCACGGGTTACGGTGCGGAACCTGTCCTGCACGGCATCAACCTGCAAGTGAAGCAGGGCGAGATGGTAGCGCTGCTGGGTGCCAACGGCGCAGGCAAGTCGACGCTGATGCGCGCACTCTCCGGTTTGCATCGCCCGGTGCGCGGCGGCATCCACGTCGGCGGCGTCAACCTGATGCATCTGCGCGCCGAAGAAATCGTCAAGCATGGCGTAGTGCTGGTGCCGGAAGGCCGCCAGGTTTTCCCCGAACTGAGCGTGCTGGACAATATCCGCCTCGGCGCCTTCCTCTATCCCAAAGACATGGACACACGCGTCGAGGAAATGCTTACCCGTTTTCCGCGTTTGCGCGAGCGCCTGTATCATCGTGCAGGCCTGCTATCCGGCGGTGAGCAGCAAATGCTGGCGGTGGCGCGCGGGCTGATGTCGCGGCCGCGCATCCTGTTGCTGGATGAACCATCGCTCGGCCTTGCGCCGAAGGTAATCGCAGAATTATTTGCCGCACTGGATGCTTTGCGCGACGAAGACATGACCATCCTGCTGGTCGATCAGATGGCGGCGCTGGCGCTGGCATTGGCCGACCGCGCCTATGTGATCGAAGGCGGCCGCGTCGTCGCCGAAGGCCGCGCTGCAGAAATCGCCGCCAACGATGCGCTGGCAAAAGCCTATCTGGGCGGACACTGAAAAGGACGTATGGAACACGAGATCAACCGGCCGGAAGTCGTCGCCGAAGTCACAGCCGCTTTTGAGCGTTACGAATACGCGCTGGTCAACAACGACCTCGCCATCCTGGACGAGCTGTTCTGGAACAGTCCGCACACCTTGCGTTACGGCGCCACCGAAAACCTGATCGGTTACGATACCATTCAGGCTTTCCGCAACAGCCGCTCGCCCAAGAATCTGGCACGCGACTTGCGTCAGACCGTGATCACCACGTATGGCCGTGACTACGCCACCGCCAACACCGAATTCACCAAAGCCGGTGAAGCACGCATCGGTCGCCAGAGCCACACCTGGCTGCGCTTGCCGCAAGGCTGGCGGATCGTGGCGGCGCATGTGTCGTGGATGGATAATTAAAGACAAGAACATCAGGAGTCCGAAACTATGTTGTATAGCAAGACTTGCATCGGTGGCATGGTCACCGCACCTCATCACCTCGCCGCGCAAGCAGGCGCCGCCGTATTGCGCGAAGGCGGTAATGCCGTCGAAGCCATGGTAGCCGCTGCGGCAGCCATTGCCGTGGTGTATCCGCACATGAACGGCATCGGCGGCGACGGCTTCTGGGTCATCAGCGAACCCGGCCGCGATCCGGTGGCGGTGCAAGCCTGCGGCCAGTCGGCTGCACTGGCAACCAAGGATTTCTACGCACAACATGGCGACGCTGCGATTCCGACGCGTGGCCCGCGTGCTGCGCTGACCGTGGCCGGTGCTGTCGGCGGCTGGGCGGCGGCGCTGGATGTCGCCAAAGGCTGGGGCAAGAGTTTGCCGGTGTCGCGCCTGCTGGCCGATGCGATTCATCACGCGACTGCCGGCGTGCCGGTGACGCGCTCGCAAGCCGAACTGACGCATGACAAGTGGGATGAACTCAAGGATCAGCCGGGCTTTGCCGAGACCTATGCGGCACAGGGCGCGCCTGCACTGGGCGATATTCTCAAACAACCGGCGCTGGCGGCAACACTGTCGCGTCTGGCTGAAGCCGGTCTCGATGATTACTATCGCGGTGATCTGGCGCAAAAGCTGGCCGCCGGTCTGGAGCAGGCCGGCAGCCCTTTGCGTGCCGCCGACCTCGCAGCGTATCGCGCGCAAGTGGTCAAGCCGCTGATGGTGCAGATGAAGTCCGGCAGTATCTACAACCTGCCGCCGCCGACGCAGGGCGTATCGGCGTTGATGATCCTGGGTCTGTTTGATCGCCTGGGCATAACACAGGCGCAGGCAGACGGCTTTGAACACATCCACGGTCTGGTTGAAGCGACTAAGCGCGCCTTCATTCTGCGTAATAAATATGTGACCGACACGGCGCACATGTCGGTCAATGCCGCCGACTGGCTGTTGCCCGATGCCTTGGATCGTGAAGCCGCGCAGATCGACATGCAGCGCGCCGCGCCCTGGCCGCACGTGCCGAAGCCGGGCGACACCATCTGGATGGGGGCCGCGGATGCGCAGGGCCGGGTGGTCAGCTATATACAGAGTATTTTCTGGGAATTCGGCAGCGGCGTGGTGCCATCAGGCACCGGCGTGGTGTGGCAAAACCGCGGCGCCAGCTTCACGCTTGACGACGGCGCCAATCAACTGCAACCGGGCAAGCTGCCATTCCACACGCTCAATCCCTCGCTGGCGCGCCTCAAGGACGGCCGCACGCTGGCCTACGGCACGATGGGCGGCGAAGGTCAGCCGCAGACGCAGGCCGCGGTGTACAGCCGCCATATCCTGTTCGGACAAAACATGCAGGCGGCAGTCAGTGCGCCGCGCTGGTTGCTCGGTCGTACCTGGGGTGCCGCATCCACCAATCTGAAGCTGGAAGGACGGGTGCCGGAGCAGGTGGTTGATGCGTTGAAGCGGGCCGGCCATGACGTCGAAATCGTCGCTGACTACACCGACATGATGGGGCATGCGGGTGCTGTGTGCGTCCATCCGGGTGGCTTGATTGAAGGCGCCACCGACCCGCGCGCCGACGGAATTTGCGCCGGCGTCTGAGTTCGGCAGTCAGAGTGTTGTTTTCCTGAAAGTCGCCCGCTGTGCGGGCGATTTCTGTTTACAGGCCTGTTTACTAGGGGCGGCGCAATAGAGAGTGCATTCCGAGCGGTATGGCGCGCCATCGCGTTGCTTATAGAAAATTGTCAAAATGGCATTTTATTTTTTGACAACAAATCATTTATTGCTCCAACTACAATTCAGCAGCTAATATTTCGTTGTCCCTTACAAAAAACAACGAACTTTCCGGGACACTTTGGCAAGATCCGCTTGATTGCGTCATTGCCTCCGGAATAATGTTGTAAAGCAGCTGGAGTCACTTTGAGCATAAAGAAAATCTCGTCGACGTTGAGCCTCTCATCATGGGTCACCCTCGGCGTGGTGCTGTCTGTGCTCATTACGACCGTATCGGTATTGATTCTGGTTGACCAGTTTACCCGCAGCTATGCGCGCCGCGAAGCAGAAGCACGGCTCAATCAACTGGCCTGGCAGATGCAGGATGCGCTGGATCGCAGCATGGCCGAGCGCTACATCGACGTCAAAATTTTGTCGCAGCGTCCTTCCGTGCGCGAAGCCAAAGACCCGGCGCGCATGCGCGCAGTCTTCAATGAACTTCAGAAAAACGTCCCCAACTACGCCTGGATAGGTTTTGCCACGCCGGACGGCAACGTCTTTGCCGCCGCCAACGGCATACTGGAAAACCAGAGCGTTGCGCAGCGGCCGTGGTTCCAACAGGCGCAGAAGGAATTCTTCGTCGGTGACTATCATCCCGCCGTCCTGCTGGAAAAGAAGCTACCGGTCATGAGCGATCCGTGGCGCTTCGTCGATATCGCTACACCGATCATGAGTCCGGACGGCCAGTTTCAGGGCGTACTCGGGGTACATCTGAGTTGGAATTGGGCGCGCGATCTCGCCAAGAAACTGCTCAATCCAGCCAACGATCGCTACGACGTCGAGATCATGATCGTGCGTGAAGACGGTACGGTCTTGCTCGGCCCAAAGGAATTGGAAGAAAAGAAAATCTCCAGCGACAGCTTCAAGGCATCGCTGCGTTTGCCTTCGGGGTCCTTGCGTGAGGTGAGCGAAACAGGTGAGCCTTATCTGACCGGTTTTGCACGCACGGGTCTCAACAGCGAATACACAGAAATGAAATGGACCGTGCTGGTCCGCCAGCCGGAGCAGGTCGCCATGTCCGGCTTCAAGGAACTGGAGCGTCAGGTGCTGTTCGTCGGCTGCCTGGTAGGACTGGCGCTGATGCTGCTGGCCTTCTTCCTCACGCGTCGCCTGGTGTCGCCGATGAATGCGCTGAGCGCTGCGCTGGAACGCCGTGCGACCGGTGCCCAGGACGTCCACATCCCCATCGTCAGTACGTATTACGAAATCCAGCTGCTGTCGTCGACGCTGTCAGCCATGGTGCAGCGTGAAGAAAACTATCTGCGTGAAGTGCGCTCGCTCAACGAAGGCCTTGAGCAGCGCGTAGAGGATCGCACCAGCCGCTTGCACGAAACCGCCATCGCGCTCCAGCAGTCGCTCGACAGTCAGCGCGAAAACCAGATCAAGCTGGAAGAAAGCGAAAACGAATTGCGCGCCATTCTGGAAAACGCCCATGATGCCTTCATCGCCATCGATGAAGACGGCATGGTGGTGGAATGGAATCGCCAGGCCGAGCAACTGCTTGGCTGGTCGCGCAAGGAAGCCTACGGTCATGAACTGGCCGAGATGATCGTGCCGCCTGAACAGCGCGAATTGCATCGTCGCGGCATGAAGCATTTCCTCTCCACCGGTGAAGGCGTCGTGATCAACAACCGTATCGAAATCAATGCACTGCGCCGCGACGGCAAAGAGCTGCCGGTTGAGATGACAGTCGGTTACGTGCAGCGCCGCACCGGCCATCTGTTCATCGCCTTCCTGCACGACATCACGGATCGCCAGGCTTTCCGCCACTCATTGCAGGAAATGGCGTTGACCGACATCCTGACTGGCTTGCCAAACCGCCGTGCGTTTACGCAAAAATTGCCGGAAGCCATGGCGCGCGCCGTTCGCGAGCCGCAGCAGATGGGCTTGCTGTTCATGGATATCGATGGTTTCAAGGGCGTCAACGATAAGTATGGCCATGAAGCCGGTGACGAACTGCTGGTGCAGTTTGCCGAGCGCCTGATTGATTCCGTGCGTGAAGTCGATACGGTAGCGCGACTGGCTGGTGACGAATTTACGGTCATTCTGGAGCGTTTGCACACCATCGCAGATGCCATGGCGGTAGCGGATAAAATCCTGCTGACAATGCGTCGCCCTTTCATCCTGAAGGCGGCAACCGTCAACGTATCCAGCAGTATCGGCGTCGCCATCTACGATCCGAACCAGCATACGACGCAAGACAGCCTGGTCGCACACGCCGACAAGGCCATGTACGCCGCCAAGAAGGCCGGCAAGAACCGCGTCGAATGGAGCACGGAAGAAAACACCGCTTAATTGCTGTCTTTTCGGCTGCGCTTCTCCATCCTGTTTTTACTCTTCCCGCAGCACCGCGTTACGACCGGTGCGATCACTCCCTCGCATTTTTCCATGGCCTCGGCATTCCGCCGCTACGGTCGCTTGCTCGCCGGCCTCGCCAATTTTACTTTCTACAACTTCTGGAAGAGCGCAATCGGATCGTAAGGAGATTTGATTGCCTCATGACCGCGGCCGTTTGTTTACACAAAATTTATACCGCCCGCCGATAGTTTTATCCGGATTTGATGCTCTTCCCCATATCGTTTGCCTCGTAAGTAATCATCAAGGGAGTAGGACATGGATTTCGTATATATCGGCGGCTTGCTGGCTTGCAGCGTCGCGATGTGGGCATTTGTCGTCGCCTGCAAAAAGCTGGAGGACATGCAATGAGCGTCATGCAAATACTGGGGCTGGCCGTATCGGTCGGCCTGTTGGCGTACCTGGTTTACGCCCTGATCAAGCCGGAGGCCTTCTGACATGACTGCCTCAATTACCCAACTGGCGATCTATCTGGTCGTCCTGCTTTTGCTGTCGGTGCCACTGGGCTGGTACATCGCCCGCGCGATGGAGGGCAAGTCCGCCGTCAATCGCCTGTTCGGCGGCATGGAGCATTTTCTCTATCGTCTGAGCGGTATCCGTACAGACGCCGAAATGGGCTGGAAGCAATACGCGCTGGCGATGCTGCTGTTCAACATCGTCGGCATGTTCGTCGTCTACGCCCTGCAACGTCTGCAACTGTGGCTGCCGCTGAACCCGGCCGGCATGGCTAACGTCAGTGCCGATTCATCGTTCAACACCGCCGTCAGCTTTGTCACCAACACCAACTGGCAGGGCTACGTCGGCGAAAGCACCATGAGCTACCTGACGCAGATGCTGGCGCTGGCGGTGCAAAACTTCTTCTCCGCTGCCACCGGTATCGCCGTCGCCTTTGCATTGATCCGTGGCTTCGTACGTCACAGCAGCAAGAGCATCGGGAATTTCTGGGTCGACATGACGCGCTCCAGCCTTTACGTGCTGTTGCCACTGTCGGTGCTGGTTGCCGTGGTGTTGATGAGTCAGGGCGTGATCCAGAACTTCAAATCCTATGTGGAAGTGTCTACGCTGGAAACCACCGTCTACTCCGTGCCGCGTTTGGATCCGCAAGGCCAGCCGCTCAAGGATGAGAAGGGCAATCCGCTCGTCGATGAGATGAAGACCAGCAAGCAAACCTTGCCGATGGGCCCGGTCGCGTCACAGGAAGCCATCAAGATGGTCGGCACCAACGGCGGCGGTTTCTTCAATGCCAACTCGGCGCATCCGTATGAGAACCCGACACCGCTGTCGAACTTTGTGCAGATGCTGGCGATCCTGATCATTCCCGCTGCGTTGTGCACCAGCTTCGGCATGCTGGCCGGAGACCGGCGTCAGGGCTGGGCGATTCTGGCTGCGATGACGTTGCTGTTTATCGTCATGACGGTGACGGTGATGTACTTCGAGCAGCAGCCCAATCCGGCGCTTGCTGCGGCGCATGCTGCGCAGGGCAATGGCATCAGCGGCATGATGGAAGGCAAGGAAACCCGCTTCGGCATCATCGCATCGAGCCTGTTTGCGGCAATCACGACGGCAGCATCCTGCGGTGCGGTCAACGCCATGCATGACTCGCTGTCACCGCTGGGCGGACTGGTGCCGATGCTGCAGATGCAACTGGGCGAGGTGGTCTTCGGTGGCGTTGGTGCAGGTTTGTACGGCATGCTGATTTTCGCGGTGCTGGCGGTCTTCATCGCCGGGCTGATGATCGGCCGTACGCCGGAATACCTGGGCAAGAAGATCGGCGTGTTCGACATGAAGATGATGTCGATCGCCATCCTGATGACGCCTGCGCTGGTGCTGGTGATGACGGCGATTTCGGTGATGGTCGAAAACGGCCTGGCCGGTATCGCCAACCCCGGCGCACACGGTTTCTCGGAAATCCTCTACGCCTTCAGTTCGGCCGCCAATAACAACGGCAGCGCCTTTGCCGGCCTGTCCGCCAACACGCCTTACTACAACGTCATGACCGGCATCGCCATGTGGCTGGGCCGCTTCGGCATCATTGTTCCGGTGCTCGCCATGGCAGGTTCGCTGGCCGGCAAGAAGCGTCTGGCGGCAACTTCCGGCACCTTGCCGACGCACGGCCCGCTGTTCGTCACGCTGCTGATCGGCGCGGTGATCCTGGTCGGTGCATTGACTTATGTCCCGGCGCTGGCGCTGGGTCCGGTGATCGAGCATCTGCAGATGCTGGCGATTCACTAATGTCTGAATTGGAGAAAAACATGGCAAATAGTCCTGCCAAAAAAGTTGTAACTCCGGCTGCTACGGTTGCTGCTACACAAGTGAGCACACCGACAGCATCCGGCGCGCAGTCCGCCACCAAATGGATGTTCGATCCGGCAATCGTCAAACCGGCCATGATCGACTCATTCCGCAAGTTGTCGCCACGCGCTCAGTGGCGCAATCCGGTGATGTTCGTGGTGTATCTCGGCAGCATCCTGACCACGCTCTTGTATGTGCAAGCGCTGAACGGTCAGGGCGAAGCGCCGGCCGGTTTCATCCTGGCCGTCGCGGTCTGGCTGTGGTTCACCGTCTTGTTTGCCAATTTCGCCGAAGCACTGGCGGAAGGCCGCAGCAAGGCGCAGGCAGCATCGCTGCGCAGCGCCAAGAAGAGCGTGGTTGCCAAGAAGCTGCAACGGGCAAACCGCGCTGACCGTTGCGAACTGGTGGAAGGTGCAAGCTTGCGCAAGGGTGACTTCGTGCTGATCGAAGCGGGCGATTATGTTCCCGCCGACGGCGAAGTGGTTGAAGGTGTTGCCACCGTTGACGAAAGCGCCATCACCGGTGAATCGGCACCGGTGATCCGCGAGTCGGGCGGTGACTTTTCTGCCGTCACCGGCGGTACTCGCGTGCTGTCGGACTGGATCATCGTGCGCGTCACGGTGAACCCCGGCGAAGCCTTCCTCGACCGCATGATCGCCATGGTGGAAAGCGCCAAGCGTCAGAAGACGCCTAACGAGATCGCACTGACCTTGTTGCTGGTTGCGCTGACCATCGTGTTCCTGCTGGTGACGGTAACCTTGCTGCCGTTCTCGGTGTTCAGCGTCAACGTTGCCCATGGCGGCTCGCCCGTCACCGTAACGGCGTTGATCGCCTTGCTGGTGTGCCTGATCCCGACTACCATCGGCGGCCTGTTGTCGGCCATCGGTGTGGCCGGCATGAGCCGCATGATGCAGGCGAACGTCATCGCCACCTCTGGCCGCGCAGTGGAAGCAGCAGGTGACGTTGATGTGTTGTTGCTGGACAAGACCGGCACCATCACCCTCGGCAATCGCCAGGCTTCGACCTTCCTGCCGGCCAACGGCGTGAGTGAACAAGAGCTGGCCGATATCGCCCAACTCGCTTCGCTCGCCGACGAAACACCGGAAGGCCGCAGTATCGTGGTGCTGGCCAAGAAGCGCTTCAACCTGCGTGAACGCGAGATGGCGACACTGGGCGCAGTCTTCATTCCCTTCACCGCGCAGACGCGCTTGTCAGGCGTCGACATCGGCAATCGCCAGATCCGCAAGGGTGCAGCCGATGCCATCCGCAAGCTGGCCGAGCAAGCCGGTCAACAGGTTCCGGCAGAAGTCGCTGCGGCCGTCGATATTGTCGCCCGTCGCGGCAGCACGCCGCTGGTGGTGGCCGAGACCGACGCATCCAACGGCTCAGTCCGTGTGCTCGGCGTGATCGAGCTGAAAGATATCGTCAAGGGCGGCATCAAGGAGCGTTTCTCCGAGCTGCGCCGCATGGGTATCAAGACCATCATGATCACCGGCGACAACCGTCTCACCGCAGCGGCAATTGCGGCCGAAGCGGGCGTTGACGACTTCCTCGCCGAAGCCACGCCGGAGAACAAGCTGTCGCTGATCCGTCAGCATCAAAGCGAAGGCAAGCTGGTTGCAATGACCGGTGATGGCACCAACGACGCGCCGGCGCTGGCACAAGCCGACGTTGCGGTCGCCATGAACACCGGCACGCAAGCAGCGAAGGAGGCCGGCAACATGGTCGACCTGGATTCCAATCCGACCAAGCTGATCGAGATTGTCGAGATCGGCAAGCAGATGCTGATGACACGAGGCAGCCTCACCACCTTCAGTATCGCCAACGACGTCGCCAAGTACTTCGCCATCATCCCGGCGATGTTTGCGACCACGTATCCGCAACTGGCGGCGCTGGACATCATGCATCTGAACAATCCTTCGTCGGCGATCCTGTCGGCGGTGATTTTCAATGCGCTGGTGATCGTCGTGCTGATCCCTCTGGCCTTGCGCGGTGTGCGTTATCGGGCATTGGGCGCGGCCGTGCTGTTGCGTCGCAATCTGTTGATTTACGGTTTGGGCGGTTTGATCGTGCCGTTCGTGGGCATCAAGCTGATTGACGTGCTGCTCGGCGTATTCGGTCTGGCCTGATCCGGTTCTGCACTTATTCTGTACAAGGAGTTATTCATGAAAACTTATTTGCGTCCCGCCGTTTCTCTGTTCATTTTCATGTCAGTGATCCTTGGTGGTATCTATCCTGCTGTCGTGACGTTGGTCGGGCAGGCCTTTTTCCCCAAGGAAGCAAACGGCAGCGTCATCGTGCGTGACGGCGTGCCGGTCGGTTCGGAACTGATCGGTCAAAATTTCACCGAGCCAAAATACTTCTGGGGTCGTATCTCTGCAACCGGCACGTTTCCGTATAACGGCATGGCTTCCGGCGGCAGCAATCTGGGGCCGCTGAATCCGGCGCTGGTGGATGCCGCGAAGGGAAGGGCTGAGGCTTTGCAGGCGGCTAATCCTGGTTCTGCCCGGGAGATTCCTGTGGATTTGCTGACCTCGTCGGCAAGCGGTCTGGATCCGCAGATCAGTCCAGCGGCAGCGGAGTATCAGGTCGTGCGGGTGGCGCAGGCGCGAGGTTTGTCTTTGGACAAGGTACGCGAGCTGGTGAAGGCGCAGACTGAGGCTCCGCAGTGGGGTTTGTTTGGGGAGCCTCGGGTGAATGTGCTGAAGTTGAATCTGGCGTTGGATGCGTTGAGCAAAACTTAAGATGTTCTGTTTTATTGTTTTCTGTTTGCTTGCTTTTGCTTTTTGGTAGCTTCGGCGTTCGTTCTTCGGACGGACCGGGGTTGCCGGGGGCGGCTCGGCAGCCGCTCACTTTTCTTGGCGAAGCAAAGAAAGTGAGTAGCCGCCGGGCTACTCCCGGCTGGGTCGTCCGAAGAGAGAAACGTCGAAGCACCCTACAAAGCAAGGTCGGAACAAAACACAAACCATCCAAAACATCATCAACACATCCGAAAAAAGCCCATTTCAAACTACAATACCCCCACCATGCCCACCCGCCCCAACCCCGACGAACTGCTCGACCGCGTCATGCGCGACGAAGACCGTCAGGCGCGTGGTCGTCTCAAGATTTTCTTTGGCTCCTCCGCCGGCGTCGGCAAAACCTACGCCATGCTCGCCGCTGCACAAAACCTGCGTGAGCAGAATGAAGAGGTCATCGCCGGCATTGTAGAAACCCACGGCCGCGCCGATACCGAAGCCATGCTCGAAGGCATCGAGCGCTTGCCGCTGCGCAGTACGCAATACCGCGACCGTACACTGTATGAATTCGACCTCGATGCCGCACTCGAACGCAAACCGCACGTCATCCTGGTCGACGAGCTGGCGCATTCGAACATACCCGGTTCGCGTCACGCCAAGCGCTGGCAAGACATCGAAGAGCTGCTGCATGCGGGTATCCATGTCTACACCACCGTCAACGTCCAGCACATCGAAAGCCTCAATGACGTAGTCGGACAGATCACCGGTATCCGTGTGCATGAGACGATTCCGGATCATGTCTTCGACGAAGCCGACGAGGTGACGCTGGTGGATCTGCCACCTGACGAGCTGTTGCAGCGTCTCAAGGAAGGCAAGGTCTATCTGCCGCAACAAGCCGAGAAGGCCGGTCGTAATTTTTTCCGCAAAGGCAATCTGCTGGCGCTGCGAGAGATCGCTTTGCGCCGCACTGCCGACCGTGTTGATGCGGATATGCGCGAGTACCGCGCCGACCGCTCCATCGTGCAGCTGTGGCAAACCAAGGAACGTATCGTGGTCGCCATCGGCGCGCGTGCCGACGAAGACAAGCTGGTGCGTGCCGCTGCACGGCTGGCGGCTAAACTGCAGGCTGACTGGCTGGCGGTGCATGTGGATGCGCCGAGCTGGCCGCGCGTGACGCTGGCCGGGCGCGAACGGATCCTCAAGAATCTCAAGCTGGCACAATCGCTCGGCGCCGAAACCGCCAGTATCACCGGCGAAGACGTGGCGCAGGCGTTGGTGCAATTTGCGCGCAGCCGTAATGCCGGCAAACTGGTGATCGGCCAGTCGCATGGCCGCCGTTGGACGCATTGGACGCGCTGGTGGCGCAAGAATCTGGCCGAGCGCATCGGGGCCGAGGGCAAGGATATCGACGTCTATACCGTGGCGCGTCCGGCGAGTTCCGGGCAGGATGAAAGTCCGAGGCTTGCCGCAGAAGAAACGCGCGACGACAGCGGACGTTTGCGCCGCCGCCGCGGCTATCTATGGGCAACGGTCAGTTGTGCCGTAACAACTGCCTTGGCCTGGTGGCTGATCGCTTATCTGCATCCGGCCAATGTGATCATGCTGTATCTGGTCGGCGTGATGATCGTTGCGGTGCGCTATGGTCGCTCAGCGTCGGCGTTGGCATCGATCCTGAGCGTGCTGGCTTTCGATTTCTTTTTCGTGGCGCCGCGCTTTTCGATCAGTGTGTCGGATGCGCAGTATCTGATTACCTTGATGGTGATGCTGGCGGTGTCGCTGTTCATCAGTTCGCTGGCATCGCGCATGCGGCATCAGGCTAACGTCGCGATGTTGCGTGAAGCACGCGCGGGCAACCTGTACATGCTAGGCAAGGAACTGGCGGCGGTGCTGACGCTGGAGCAGATCCTGGAAATCGGCCGGCGCCATCTCGGTGCGGTGTTTGGTGCAAAGACCGCATTCTGCCTGCCTGACAGCGGTGAGCACGTTCGTGTCGCCGCGCCGGAACAACATGACGCGCATGCCTTGCAGCAGATCGATCTGGGGGTCGCGCAATGGGTCTATGACAATGATCAGGCGGCCGGACATGGCACGGCGACTTTGCCGGCGGCCCAGGCCTTGTATCTGCCTTTGAACGCCACCATGCGTACGCGCGGCGTACTGGCTTTTGTCGCTGACGATCCTTTGCAACTGGCCTTGCCGGAGAATCGGCAGATGCTGGAAATTTTCTGTTCACAGATCGCCATGGCCATCGAACGTCTGCACTACGCCGAAGTGGCGCAGGATGCGCTGGTCACGATGGAGTCGGAGCGCTTGCGCAATTCTTTGCTGTCGGCGATTTCGCACGACTTGCGCACGCCGCTGACTTCGTTGGTCGGCAGTGCCGAAGCACTGGCGCGGGTGCCTTCGCTGGGCGCGGATGAGCGCGAGATGGCCGTCACCATCAGCGAGCAATCGCAGCGTATGTCAGGGTTGGTGGAAAACCTGCTCGACATGGCACGCCTGCAATCGGGGGGCATCACGCTCAACCGGCAGTGGAACTCGATAGAAGAAGTGGTCGGTACGGCGTTGCGCCTGCTGAACAAGACGTTGGGCGAGCGCCGTGTCGAGACGCATCTTCCGGTCGATTTGCCGCTGGTGCGGTTTGACGCGGTACTGATTGAGCGCGTCTTTGCCAATCTGATCGAGAACGCTGTCAAGTACGCGCCGGCCGGTGAAATCATCGTCGTTGATGCCAAAGCCAACGCCGGCATGATGGAAATCAGCGTGATCGACCGCGGTCCGGGTTTCCCCGCAGGGATGGAAGAGCGCGCGTTTGAGAAATTCACGCGTGGCGATACGGAATCGAGCACACCCGGAGTCGGCCTCGGCCTGGCAATCTGCCGTGCCATTGTTGATGCACATGGCGGTACGATACGGGCGCTGCCAGCCGATGGTGGCCGTGGCGCGCGCGTCTGTTTTACTCTGCCGCTCGAACAACCTCCGGCATTGCCGGAAGAGGATTAATCATGTTGGACCACGCAGGCAATATCGTTTTCGTCGAAGATGACGCTCACATCCGCAAGCTGGTGCGCGGTGCGCTCGAACAGGAAGGTTTCGTCGTCCACGAGGCACGCACTGCGCGAGAGGGTATGGTGGAAGCCGGCACCCGCAAACCGGATCTGGTGATCGTCGATCTCGGCCTGCCGGATCAGGACGGCAAGCAGGTTATTGCCGATATCCGATCATGGAGCGATGTGCCGATCGTGATCCTGTCGGCGCGTACGCAGGAGGCAGAGAAAGTTGCAGCACTCGACGCCGGAGCCGACGATTACCTGACCAAGCCGTTCGGCGTACCCGAGTTGCTGGCGCGTATCCGTGCGCAACTGCGCCGACGCAGCCAGGCCAGTGCCGCCACCGGACGTTTCCGACTTGGCGATCTGCTGATCGACTTGCCGGCACGTACTGCAAGCAAAGGCGGCGAGCCGGTGCATCTGACCCAGATTGAGCATCGCCTTATTTCCACCTTGTTACGCGATGCCGGACGCGTGATTACCCATCGTCAGCTACTTGCGGCAGGTTGGGGGCCGTCGCATACGGAGGATCATCATTACCTGCGCATTTACATGCAACGCCTGCGTCAGAAACTGGAGCAAGATTCCGCGCAGCCGAAATACATCCTGACGGAAATTGGTGTGGGATACCGTATCGTGAACGCGGAGCCGGGTTGAGCTTCGAGTTAAAAAAGGGTGCCGAAAAGCGGCGAATTAAGGACCTTATTGGGTAACGACCAAAATTAAACGATTTTATGAAATAAATTCAATGTTTTAAATGCAACGTCCTCCTTTAAAATAAAAAAAACCGGAGACTCCATGATGCGAACGTTGCAACGAATGAAATTGTGGCAGCGAATCGCGTTGCTGGGATTGATGGGGCTGGCGCTGGTTGCTCTTCCTTTTTATCTCTACGTTGACGGCGCAAACAAAAGCATCGACGTATCGGGTCTTGAATATGCCGGGCTGGAACCCGGTAGAGCCGCTCTGAAAGTGCTGCAGGCTGCACAGCAGCACCGGGGGTTATCCGCGGCTTTCCTGGTTTCAGGTCAGATGGCGCAGCAACGCAGCGACACAGCCCGGCGCATGGATCTGGCGTTGGATGAGCTGGCGCTGGCTTTGAAGCCCAGTGGTCTTTCTTCTTCATCTCTCTGGGAGAATATTCGTTCTGAATGGAATGCCCTCTCCAAAAGCATTGGGACTCGCGACCTGACTTCCAGTGATAGTTTTCAACACCACACCCAACTTTGCCAGAACCTGCTGCTGTTGATTGAACACATCAGCGATAGATACAAACTCACCCTCGATACCGATGCGGACGTCTACTATCTGGTTCACGCCACTTACTTCGACTTGCCGCAGCTGACCGAATATTTCGGACAGTTGCGCGGTATGGGTGTCGGTGTGCTGAGCAGCGGCAACATGACTCCGGAGGTGTCTACGAAAATGTACGGGTTGATTACCGAAGCACGTCTTTTTGGTAAGACGACAACCCGATATTTCGAGAAGGCCTATGAAGTCCGCCCGGCGCTGAAGGATCGTTTTGCGCCGAGCATCGCTGCGGCTACTGCACAGGGCAGTGAAGTGCTGGCGATGGCGAACGACAATATTACAGCGCCCAATGGTGTCAGACTTACGCCTCAGGAATACTTTGATGTCGTGAGCAAAGCGATCGAAAGACAATATCAAATTGCCTTTGCGACGTCGGATCAATTACAACTGCTCATCAACGAGCGGATCGCGCGGCAGCGCGAGATGCGTAATCTGCTCTCTGGTGGCGTAATACTGATCGCGGCGCTTGCCGCACTTTTCGGATGGTGTATCTGCCGCAGTCTGATCCGGCAGCTCGGCGGCGAGCCAAGCGACGTGATCCGTGCCTTGAAAAAAGTCGCGCAAGGCGATCTGACACAACCCATTGAAGTTGACTCTCGCGATCGCTCCAGCCTGGTGTGCCAGATGAAAGAGATGGTCGATCGTTTGTCGATAGTCATCACCGAGGTCGCTACAGGCGCATCCGTACTGGCCGATGCATCTCATGAAATCAGCAGCACAGCGCAATTGCTTTCTTCCGGCGCCAATGAACAGGCCGCCGGTGTTGAAATGACCAGCGCGTCGCTGGAAGAAATGTCATTGTCGATCACCAGCAACGCCAATAACGCAAAGATTACCGAAGCACTGGCAGGCCAGGCTGCGGGAGATGCCAGTGAGGGTGGTGCGGTAGTGCGCTCAACCGTGATTGTGATGAAGCAGATCGCGAAAATGGTCGATATGATTGATGACATCGCTTACCAGACCAACCTGCTCGCTTTGAACGCCGCTATTGAAGCCGCCAGCGCGGGTGGGCAGAGTCGTGGTTTTGCGGTTGTCTCTGCGGAGATCCGCAAGCTGGCAGAACGTAGCCAGACAGCCGCACAGGAGATCGGAGAAGTTGCCGGCAAGAGTGTTGAACTGGCGGAGAAGTCCAGCGATATGCTGGCGTTGCTTGTGCCGCGGATCGAGAAAACGGCAACGCTGGTGCAAAACATTACACAGGCTTCCGCAGAGCAAGCCTCCGGCGTGGGACAAATCAATTCGGCGCTGTTTCAACTCAGCATGACAGTGCAGCAGAACGCTGCAGGCTCAGAAGAGTTGGCAGCCACCGCTGAAGAGATGAGTGCGCAAGCTGAAAAATTACGCCGCTCCATTGCCTTCTTTAAAACCAAGGAAGAGCACCGCGTCGACGACAAGACGATGCGGTCACTGAAGAATCATTCGTGGCCTCATGGCCGTATTGGCAAGCCTCCACGCGTAACGCGGGCTGAGGCAGATTAAGGACGGCTAAACGTCATTGCCTACTCTGTGCGGCGAAACCTAAAGATCCCCCCAGATGTCGATTTGCCGCCGGATCACACCCGCATGTCCGTCGCAGATGATCAGTACTTCTCTCGTGCCGTTGCGCATCACAAAACGGAAATACTCCGCGTCGGCACGCTGGACAAAACTCTCACTTTCTATCTTGCCGCCACCTGCCACGCCGTTGGCGTTAGCCATTGCCGCCATCGTTTCCATGGCGGCACGGCGGCAGGCGGGCAAGTGATTTCTGGCTTCCAGCGAAGGGCCGTAATCCTCCGGCGAGCGGTAGGGCACGACCGCGTGCGCCTGCTGCAGACCCAGTACCACATACAACATGACCATCAGCATCACACCCCATGCCGCTTTCTTTTGCCGGTTGCGGCGCTTTGCCGCAGCGTTCAGAAGATCGCCAAGAGTGTGCTTGTGTGAAGGGATGAGGTAGTGGCGCATGATGGCCTCCGGAGCAAATGGATACGGTTGATCAGAACGTGCGCGAGACTGCCAGCACTAGCTGGTTGCGGCCCAGGTTCTTGCCCTTGACGGTATAGCCGGCATCCTTGGCGTTGGTGCCGGTGTAATAGGCTGCGAGAACGTAGCCGGAGAAGTCGCGGTTCAGGCCAAGCTTCCAGTCGGTGTATGACAGGTTGGATGCATTGGGGCCGGTGTAGCGTTGATGACCGACGTGCGCTACGCCGTTGATGCCGGCAAACAATTCATGGGTCAGCGACAAGTCGATGTAGTTGGAGCCGCGCGTGTCGGCACTGCCGAAGGTATTGCCGAGGGCATAGGAGTAACGCAGCGAGATCCATTTGGCATCGAGGCCGAGATAAAGCTCATTGGTGTCAGCCTTGGTGTAGCCGCTGGGGAAGCTGCCCGGATAAGCGTAGTGCAGGAAGCCGACATCGCCCGTCAGCGTGTCATTGAACTGATACTTGAAGCCGCCGTAGATGTCGGCTTCCAGGCTGGCCGAAGCGCTTGGCGTCGCATCACTGATCCAGCTGATGTTGGAGGCCCAGATTCCGGCATATAAACCGCTCTCGTGCGACAGATCGAAGCCGCCTTGCAGAGCAGGCTTTTCATTGGTCTGTGTCAGGCCGCGGAAGACGTACTGGCTGTAGAGGCCGATATTGGCGCTGGTGGTGAAAGCGGGGGCCGGAGCGGCCGCTGTGCTTGTTGGTGTATCGCTGCTGTCAGCCGCCAGCGACGGCAAGGCTTGCAGCAATGCCGTTGCACCTGCGGTCAGTATCAACAGGCGGCCAAGCGCCAGGGGAAAGCTCTTCGGGGATGTCATTTTCTTGTACTCCACATGTCAGGTTGATGTGGACTACAAGATAAGAAAAGTGGCGTTTAATTCTTATAAAACTTCAGCCCGGCAGAATAAACATCGCGTAAAAAACGACGAGATATCTGCGCCGGTTCCCGATTTACATCACCCCCAGCACCGCCTCGAGATCTTCCTCTTCGCTCGGCGGCACCGACATGTCGAGCACTGCTTCGATGTGATTCAGATGTTCAATCATCGACGCCACAGCCTGTTCGGCATTGCCGGCGGCGATGGCGTTGATGATGTCGCCGTGTTCGTCGTGGGTGCAGGCGGGCACGGTCGGCGAGTCGTACAGTACGATGATCAGGCAGGTCAGCGAGGCCAGCTCGCGCATCATCTTGCTCATGACCGGGTTCTCGACCATGTCGGCGATGCGGATGTGGAATTCACCTGACAGGCGGATGATCGCGCGCCGGTCATTGGCTTCGCGCGCCTGTGCTTCTTGTGCGACGTGGTCGCGTAACTGGGCAATGTGTTCGGGCTTGGTGTGTTCGCACAGATGGCGCAACAGCGCCGGTTCGACCAGACGGCGCGCAGCAAAAATGGCGCGCGCTTCGCTCGGCGTCGGGCTGGCGATAAAGGCGCCGCGATTCGGGATGGTGGTGATCAGGCCTTCGTGGCTCAGGCGCGCCAGTACCTCGCGCACACGCGTGCGGTTGACGTTGAAGATGCCGGCCAGCTTTTCTTCCACCAGCTTGGTGCCGGGTGTGAGGCGGTGCTCCATGATGGAAGTAAGGATGCGCTCATAAATGATGTCGCCAGCCATCGGCCGGGCGCTGACGGCTTGCGCCGGGAGCGGGCTGTTTTCCGGTTTGCTGACGGATTTCTTTCGTCCTGTACTGGCTTTGGTCGCGGTAGCTGCGGTGGTGCTGGTCATTGCATTGTCCTGAATAAGTGTCCCTTGGCCTGCAAGACGTGTGCAGTGTGCACGCAATGTGCATGCGATGTACCTGAGTCCAATGGGAGTCAATTTTGTGGAGATATATTGTCACAATTTGAGAAAAATTTCTCCGCATTTATAAAATATATTGTCGCACTGATTTGGTTTGATTTTTCCTGCTTTGCACCAGCATGGCTCCCGATCACTGTGCGATGACGGTGATTTCAGGATGATTCCCGCTTCCACAAAACCTGTTTAGAGTCAAAACCGTCCTGGCACAGGTATTGCATGTATTGTCGCAATCAATAAATTAAATTGTCACAATTTATATTTTCATTGCTTCGTTTTTACCTCATTTACTGTCGCCTTCACTGTCTTACTTACGGGAGAGTCACCATGCCATACCAAGCACAACAACCACAAAGCGTACAAAAAACATCACGCCTGTTTGTCTTCCGCACTGCTGCGGTGACGCTCGGTCTGGCGTGCAGCCTGGCTTTCGCCGGTTCGGCGCAAGCCCAGTCCAAGCCCAAATTCAAGCTGGCCTACGCCAAATGCGCGCACTGCATGTCGATGGCGCTGGTGCCTGAGCTGGCCAAGAACGTCGACATCGAAGGCATCAACTTCACCGCCGGCAGCGATGCACTGACGGCGCTGGTATCGAAGAGCGTGGACATTGCGCAGGTGACTTATCTGTCTTTTGTCAGCGGGCTCGACAAGGGTTTCGATCTGGTGGCTGTGTCGGGTCAGGTCAACGGCGGTTCCGAAATGCTGGTCGGCAAGGACACGGCCCTGGCATCTGACGACTGGGCCGGTCTGAAGAAGCTGATCGCTGAATACAAAGCGCAGGGCAAGCCATTCCGCATCGCCGCCTCCCGCGGTAACGCACAAGACTTGCACATGCGCGGCGAACTGGCCTTGAACGGCATCAACCCGAACAAGGACGTGCAGTTTGTCAACATCCCGAATCCATCCGACCACGCAGCCGCACTGCAACGCGGCGAAGTCGAGCTGATCTGCTCGGTTGAGCCGTTCGCTTCGCAAATCCGCATGACCGGCGTCGGCAAGCATTTTGCCTTCCCGTACAAGCAAGCTGCAGGTCGCCTGACCAATCTGATCGTCACGCGTTCGGACGTGATCAAGGAACATCCGGCCGAGGTGAAAGAGACGGTCGCTGCCGTGGTGCGCCTGGTCGACAACCTGCAAAAGGACAAGCAAGCCTGGGTCGCCAGCATCGTCAAGGGTACCGGTCTGGATAAAACGGTCGCCACTGAAGCACTGAAGAATTCCTACCCCGATTACAAGATGTACCGCGCACAAACGCAAGCCATCGGCACCATGATGAAAGAGTTGAAGTACATCTCCACCGATGTCTCGTCGCAGATCGACAAGAACATGGACTACAGCTTTTTGATGGAAGTCACCAAAAAGCCGAAGACTGAACTGGGTTATTGATCTGGGCAGTATGCACGACGGGTTGAGTCAGATAGAAACTGGATAGAAAGCAGGTGATCACGATGAATGGACTGATGCGCTCCTTGTCGGAGGCGAAGTGGCGTTTCGCAGTACCGATTTTGCTGGTGTTGTTCTGGGAAGCATTTTCCCGTTCGGGAGCGATTCCTGCTTCCTTGCTGCCGGCGCCATCGCGCGTGTTCGCCACCTGGATGGACTGGATCTTCGGCTATAGCGAAGCGGCGCAGGACAGCAGTGGCCGCTGGATCTTCGACGCCATGGCCAGTTGCATGCGCGTCACGGCCGGTTATCTGATTGCGGCGATCTCGGGTATTGCGCTGGGCGTGGCGATCGGCTGGTGGCGCTGGGTCGAGCGCGCCATCGAGCCGACGGTGCAAATGCTGCGGCCGATTCCGCCGGTGTCGTGGATTCCGCTGGCGATCATCTGGTTCGGCATCGCCAACAAGCCGGCGATCTTTCTGGTGTTCCTCGGCGCGTTCTTTCCTATCCTCATGAATACCGTGCACGGCGTCAAAACATCCGACCGCAATCTGTTGCGCGCGGCGGCGATGGCCGGCGCCAATCAGAGCCAGCTGCTGCGTTTCGTGATCTTGCCTGCAGCGATGCCGAGTATCTTCGCAGGCTTGCGCATCGGTATCGGCAGTGCCTGGATGTTGACCGTGACGGCGGAGATGGTGGCGGTAAAGAGCGGTCTCGGTTACGCGCTGTGGGATTCGTATTACTTCCTGCGCTATGACCTGGTGATCGCGGCCATGATCAGCATCGGTTTGCTCGGCTATCTGGCCGACCTGATCCTGAAACTGATCATGAATTCGGTACTGCGCTGGCAGCATGTGGCGACAGTGCAGGGCAAAGCATAAGACTCGGCAAGGAGAATCATCATGGCATTTATCGAACTCAACAATATCGTCAAAGTCTTCAAAGACAAAAAACGCGGCACTGATATGCTCGCGATCGACAACGTCACCCTGAGCCTGGAGAAGAAGGAATTCCTCTGCCTGCTCGGCCCGTCCGGTTGCGGCAAGTCGACGCTGCTGAACATGATCGCCGGCTTTGAACATCCGACTTCCGGCAGCGTGACCGTCGCAGGCAAGCCGATCACCGGCCCCGGCGCCGATCGCGGCATGGTGTTCCAGCAAGCCAACCTGATGCCGTGGCTGCCGGTGTGGGACAACATCGCGTTTTCACTCAAGCTGCAAGGCAAGAGCGCCGCCGAACGCCGCGCTGCAGCGCAGCCTTTCATCGAAACAGTGAAGCTCAAGGGTTTCGAAAATCACTTCCCGGCCGAACTCTCGGGCGGCATGGCGCAACGCGTCGGCATCGCCCGCGCGCTGTTGCAAAATCCATCCGTGATTCTGATGGATGAGCCGTTTGCGGCACTCGATGCGCAAACCAAGATGGAAATGCAGGAAGAGCTGGTCACGCTGTGGCAGCGTTATGAAGGTACGATTGTGTTCGTCACGCACAGCGTTGACGAAGCGCTGGTGCTGGCGACCAAGGTTGCCGTCATGACGCATAGACCGGGCCGCATCCGCGATCTGATCGACATCGACCTGGCGCGGCCGCGCGACACCACGACCGCCGAATTCAACCAATACAAACGCCATGTGCTGAGCCTGATCCGCGAAGAATCCGCGCTCGCCCATGCCGATGCAGTCAAGCTGGCTGCTTAGACCAAACAAGGAAACCATCATGACTCAACGTACTCTGCTCGGCATGCTCACACCGTCCTCCAACACCACCCTGGAGCCGGTCACCACCGCAATGATCGCCGACATCCCCGAAGCCAGCGCGCACTTCGGCCGCTTCCGCGTCACCGAGATCGCCTTGTCGAACCAGGCGCTGGCGCAATTCGACGACAGTGAAATCCTGCGTGCGGCTGAACTCCTGTCGCACGCCAAGGTGCAGAGCATCGGCTGGAACGGCACCTCGTCGGGTTGGCTCGGTTTCGACGCCGACGAACGCCTGTGCCGCCGCATTACCGAAGCGACAGGCATCCCGGCATGCACTTCGGTGCTGGCGCTGAATGAGATTTTCGACATCACCGGCGTCAAGCGCTTTGGCCTGGTGACGCCTTATCTTGATGACGTGCAGGCGGCGATCATCAAGAACTACGCAGCATCGGGCATGGAATGCATCGCCGAACGCCATCTGCGCAAGCAGGATAATTTTTCGTTCTCCGAAGTCGGCGCCGACGAGCTGCGCGCCATGGTGCGCGAGGTCGCCAAAGAGAAGCCGCAGGCCATCACCATTTTCTGCACCAACCTGCGCGGCGCGCCGCTGGTGGAAGAGCTGGAGCGCGAAGTCGGCATCCCGATCTACGACACTATCTCGACCGTGGTGTGGAAGTCGCTCAGGCAGGCCGGGTCAGACCCGTCGCGCATCCGCAATTGGGGCAGTCTGTTCCGCGATGTAGTTTAGGGCGGAGCCGAACATGGAAGACTTTGATCTGGTAATCCGCAACGGCACCGTCGCCACTGCGTCCGACATCATGCAATGCGATGTCGGCATTGTCGACGGCAAGGTCGTGGCGCTGGGGCGTAACCTGGCGCGTGGCTGGCAAGAGATCGATGCCAGCGGCAAGCTGGTGTTGCCTGGCGGTGTCGATGCACATTGCCATCTCGACCAGCCGATGGAAGAGGGGCTGCAGATGGCCGACGATTTTCGCAGCGGCACGATTTCGGCAGCATGCGGCGGCACGACGACGGTGATTCCGTTTGCCGCGCAGGCCAAGGGCCAGTCGCTGCGCGTTGCGGTGGAGGACTATCATCGCCGCGCTGAAGGCAAGGCTGTGATCGACTACGCCTTCCACATGATCGTCAGCGACCCGACCGAACAGGTCTTGAAAGAGGAACTGCCGCAGCTGATCAGCGAAGGCTATACCTCGTTCAAGATCTACATGACGTACGACGATCTCAAGCTCAATGATCGCCAGATCATCGACGTGCTGGCCATCGCGCGGCGCGAAGGTGCGATGGTGATGATTCATGCTGAGAACGCCGACTGCATTGCATGGCTCACGGAACAACTGGAAGACGCCGGCCTGACGGCGCCGAAGTACCATGCGACTTCACGGCCGATGCTGGTGGAACGGGAAGCCACGCATCGTGCGATTGCGCTGTCGGAACTGGTCGACGTGCCGATTCTGATCGTACATGTATCCGGCAAGGAAGCCATCGAGCAAATCCGCTGGGCGCATGGGCATGGCCTGCGCATTTACGCCGAGACGTGCCCGCAGTATTTCATGCTGACTGCAGACGATCTCGACCAGGAGGGCTATCACGGCGCTAAATGCATCTGCAGCCCGCCGCCGCGCGACAAGGAAAACCAGCAACACATCTGGGACGGTTTGGCCAGCGGCTTGTTCACGGTGTTTTCGTCGGATCATGCGCCATTCCGTTATGACGACCCCAAGGGCAAGATGCCGGGCGGGAAGGAAGTTCCGTTCCGCTATATCCCCAACGGCACACCAGGTTTGGAGACACGTCTGCCACTGCTGTTTTCAGAAGGCGTCGGCAAAGGCCGCATCGATCTCAACCGCTTCGTGGCACTGACGGCGACCGATCCGGCGAAGATGTACGGCCTGTATCCGCAGAAGGGCACCATCGCCATCGGCGGCGATGCCGACATCGCGATCTGGGACCCGCACAAGGAAGTCGTGATCTCTAACGATAACCTGCATCACAACGTCGACTACACGCCGTATGAGGGCATCACGGTTACCGGCTGGCCGACGACCACGCTCTCGCGCGGTGAAGTGGTGTATGACGGTAAGGATCCGCAGGGAGCCATTGGTCGCGGCGAATTCTTGAAGTGCGGTCTGCCTGATCCGGCGCGTCCGCGTAAACGTTGATCGGGCTCTTCCATCGCTCTTGCTCGTAAACGATAAGCACTCTCAATACAATAAATTTTCAATGTTACGGTCACACTTCTACGTCTGTGGAGGTGTGACCTCCGCGTGTCATTGTGGTTATTTCGCCTACGGATTTAAAAATCTCCGGCTCGCGTTCGATTTCTGATTGCTCCTGCCAAAGGCATGGTGCTAGCATCACGCCGGACGTTGTCTTCCGATGGCAGCGTCAGATTCTTAAAGACGGGGTAACACATGAAAAAACAACTCATGATCGCAACCATGGCCGTCCATGGATTGCTGGGGATGCAGTCGGCACATGCTGCCGGTGCAATGAATGTCGATGACGCACAAGTGCTCGGCGCAAACAAATGTCAGTTGGAAACCTGGGGTAAATTCAATCGTGACGGTACCGAGCGATGGCTCAATCCGTCGTGCAACCTCACCGGCAATCTTGAGATTTCGTGGGGCAATTCGTGGCAGCGCGATGCCAATGGCATGTATCTCTCAAACAGCCAGCTCCAGGGTAAAACCGTTTTCAAGGAAATGTCGGCCAACAGTTATGGCATCGGCATGCTTGGTGGTGTGGTGCGGCAGACCGATAGTGGCGACGACAACAATGGCACGCGTCAACGTTCGTGGAATTATTATTCCAAACTGCTGACTTCGTTCTCCTTCAAGGACGACGCGGTGCTGTTGCATACCAATGTCGGTTTCAATCGCAGGGGGAAAGAGCAGACCACGCGTCTGACCTGGGGTCTGGGCAACGAGACGCAATTGATGGACAAGCTGTCCTTCATCGGCGAAGTATTCGGTGAGAACAAGGGCAAGCCCGGCTATCAGGCTGGTATCCGCGCCGCGCTGGTGCCGGAGCACGTCGAGATGGATCTGACCTACGGCAATACCTTCGGTCGCGAGATGCAAGGCCGCTATGTGGTACTGGGCCTGCGTTTCATCACGCCTGAGCTGCGTCGCTGATTGTTGGCGCAATCACTCCCGTTCGTTCTGTAACGCACCTCACACTCGTCAATCCGGCTTGCCGGATTGACATTGTTTTCTGACAATTCCTCTTGTCGTGGTAAATTACGTCTGGCGCTTGCAGCAACACGCAAGAGCAGCTAACAAAACTTTCGCAGTTTTTCCCGTTTGCGATTTCTTCATTGCGCATCCGCGGTTCCACCCGACGGACTTCGCGCTGTTTTGTTAGCTGTTCTTCAGCATGCGTAATTTCTTCACTACTCAATAGGTACCTTCGTTGGAAAACATCTTACTGATCGTCGCGGCCCTCTTTTTGGTCGCGCTGAACGGTTTTTTCGTCGCAGCAGAATTCGGTCTGGTCAAATTGCGCCAGACTCGCATCAGAGCCATCGTCAAGACGCAAGGTTTGCGCGGACGTATCCTCGCCACTGTCCACAATCAACTTGACGCGTATCTGTCGGCTTGTCAGCTGGGTATCACGCTGGCGTCGCTGGGTCTGGGCTGGATCGGTGAGCCGGCTTTTGCCAGCTTGCTGGAGCCGCTGTTTGCGTTTCTTGGCGTCAGCTCGCCGGAACTGATACACGGCGTGTCCTTCGTGTTCGCTTTCGTGATCATTTCCTTCCTGCACATTGTCGTCGGCGAGCTCGCACCGAAGTCCATGGCCATCCGCAATCCGGAGCGCATCGGTTTGTGGTGTGCGATGCCGCTGTACGGTTTCTACTGGACGATGTATCCGGCGATCTGGCTGCTCAACCTGAGTGCCAACTGGGTGCTGCGCGTTTCAGGGCTAGGCGGTGCGCATGGTCACGATTCGCACTACTCGTCGGACGAACTCAAGCTTATCTTGCGCGGCGGTGGCAAGACTGCGGGCAAGTTCACGCGCGATGAATGGAACGTCCTGGCGCAATCGCTGGACTTTGGTGATCTGAAAGTCATGGACCTGATGCGTCCCGCCAATGAAATCATTGCCCTGAGCGCCGCCAACACGCAGCAAGAAAATCTGGAAATCATCTATCGCAACCGGTTCAGCCGTTATCCCTACTTTGATGAAGAGCGTCAGGAGGTGCTGGGACTGTTGCACCTGAAGGACGTCTTCATTGCGCAGCAGGACGGCAAGGCGGTTTCTGACCTGCGCTTGTATCTGCGTCCGGTGCAATACATTTCGCCGAGTTTGTCGGCGCAAGAACTGCTGCGCCGTTTCCGCACCGGCTCTCCGCACTTCGCGATCATCGGTCGCCAGGGGCAGCCGGCGCTGGGCTTCATCACCCTGGATAATTTGCTGAGCGTGCTGGTGGGTGAGATTCGCGATGAATTTCGTCATACCAACAACGAGTGGACGCGTCAGGACGATGGCACCTTGCTGGGCAAAGGCAGCCTGCCTATCGTCACCCTGGAGCATATGCTGGGCATTGATTTTGAGTACGACGAGAGCGTCGACTCGGTGGGTGGTCTGGTGATGGAGAAGCTGGGTGAGGTGCCTAAGGAAGGTCAGAAGGTGGAGTTCCCGGCGTTTGACATCGTGGTGGTGAAGATGAAGGGGCCTAAGATTGTGTTGGTGAAGGTTTTTCCCAAGATGGTGGATGGGGAGTGGGTTGGGGAGTCGGAGGGATAGGGCTTTGTTGTTTGTGTTTTGTTCCGACTTGCTCGTTGTGCGTTGATGCATGCTGTTCTTTCTCCGATCAACCCTTCGCCGGGCCGCCCCCGGCAAAACGAGGCTGATCGAAGAAAGAACCGCATCAGTAACAACAAACACCAAGCCGGAACAAAACAAATACCGACCATAAAAAAGCCGCCCAAACAGGCGGCTTTTTGCATCCCAAGCGACAAGCGCTCGCAATGCTTACTGCATAAACCACCCATGGCTAACCACCACCGATTGACCGGTCAATGCATTCGTCGGAAACGCCGCCAAAAACACCGCCGTCTGCGCCACATCCGCGGTCGTCGTGAACTCACCGTCAACCGTATCCTTCAACATCACCTTCTTGATCACATCTTCTTCGCTGATGTTCAACTCCTTGGCTTGCTCAGGAATCTGCTTCTCCACCAGCGGGGTGCGTACAAAGCCCGGACAGATCACGTTGGAACGGATCTTGTCCTTGGCGCCTTCTTTGGCAACGACCTTGGCCAGACCGATCAGGCCGTGTTTGGCAGTGACGTACGGAGCCTTCAGCGGCGAGGCTTCGTGCGAGTGCACTGAACCCATATAGATGATCGAGCCGCCGTTGCCGGCTTTGATCATTGCACGCATCGCGGCGCGGGTGGTCAGGTAGGCGCCGTCGAGGTGGATCGCCAGCATCTTGCGCCAGTTGTCCAGCGTGCTGTCGACGATCGGGGCGATAATCTGGATGCCTGCATTGCTGATCAGGATGTCGAGCGTGCCGTAGGCGGCGACGGCATCTGCGATACCCTTGTCGACTTGTGCTTCGTCGACCACGTTCATGGCGACGGCCATGGCGGTGCCGCCGCTCTTGTTGATTTCTTCTGCAGCTGCTTTGGCGGCGTCGAGCGCCAGATCGGCGATGACGACCTTGGCGCCTGCCTTGGCGTATTCAATGGCGATTTCCTTGCCGATACCGCTGGCTGCGCCTGTGATCAGGGCGACTTTATCTTTGAGTTGCATGACGTTCCTTTATTTAGCAAGATAATCAAAAGCGACCGTGCCCAGAGGCAAGGTCAGGTCAGACAAAATATGTACAGCCGATATGATTTCCAGTACGGGCAGGTCGGCGACGGGCGCCAGCGCATGCGGATGCAGATCCAGTGCGCCGGGACCGGTCCAGGCGCCCTTGATGGTGATGTCGGACAGACTGTACTGTACCAGTTCGCAGATGCGCGGTGTGCCGTCGACGTGGGGAATGATTTTCAGCAGAAAGCTGGGCGTTGACAACGACTTCTTGACGGTCTCAGGATCAAGCGCGCGATGCTTGAATCCCATCGTGCCTGTGGCAATGCGAAAGTCGCTGTAGTCGAGTGTGCCGACTAGCGTGTCGGTGTGAACCCGCAACTCGGGACTGCCCAGCTTTTTGGGAAATCCCCACAGCTCGCGGCCGCCGGCAATCGGCGGATGATCATTAAGATACATGCTGTGCACATAGCCGCCGGCGACACCGTCGAGCGTGACCGGGATCACCTGGCCTGATTCGCAATAGTGGCCGAAGCCCGTCGAATCCGGCATGTTGATGAATTCGAACTTGACCACAGGCTCGACGAACTGCAGCGGAGCGGGAATGATCTTTTTGAGTGCTTCCGGATCGGTCCGATAAGTGATGATGAGAAACTCACGGTCGACGAATCGATACGGGCCCGGTGGGAATGCCGGATTGTGAAGCGGCATGGCGAAAGCATTGCGACGGACTTCATCTTCGGTCATATCTTTGGCTTCCTTTTCTGTAAGCCGAAAAAATCGGCAGCTTCTGTTCGACGGAGACGTTCGTTATAAAGTTCACATCATTTCCTTGCAAAACCCTGACAGCACCGGCGTTTGGGGTAAAGCTTGCCAACAGTGTTGCAGGCTTGCCATGCGATGGCCATGTGTCATTTGCCTGAAACAATCGACAGTTACGCTCTGCATCGTTGTCAACTGAAAAAGGACGATGCATGAGACTGCTCACCACTCCAGCAGATGCTAACCAGAGTTTTTCCAAACTGTCACTGAGTCTCGCCAGCACGCCGGAAGAGGTGCGCGAAGTACAACGTCTGCGCTATAAAGTCTTCATCGAAGCAATGAACCTGTCCGCTCTGGCCAATGCCGAAGGTCTGGACAAGGACGAGTTCGATGACTATTGCGATCACCTGATCGTACGCGACAACAAAACATTAAGCGTGGTCGGTACCTACCGCGTCATGAGCCCGCATGCAGCACGCCGCATGGGCAAATTCTACTCGGAACAGGAATTCGACCTGAGCCGCCTCGACAATATCCGCAACTCCATCTGCGAAGCCGGCCGTGCCTGCATTCATCCGGATTATCGCAGTGGCGCCGTCATCATGTTGCTGTGGGCCGGCATTGCCGATTTCATGCGCAAGGAGCGTTGCGACTATCTGATGGGTTGCGCCAGCGTCAGCTTGGCTGATGGCGGCCACAACGCCGCAGCGCTGTATCACGCCTTCCGCGAAAACAACATGGCGCCGCAAGAGTACAGCGTCACGCCCCATACGGCGTTTCCGATTGAGGAACGCGAAGCCGGCCATCAGCCGCAAGTGCCGCCGCTGTTACGTGGCTATCTGCGCAGTGGCGCATGGGTGTGCGGTGAACCGGCCTGGGATCCTGATTTCCACTCGGCGGATTTTTTCCTGCTGCTACCGCTGGCCAAGCTCGACGGCCGGTATGCCAAACACTACCTGAAAGAAACGAGAGCCGCATGAAACCACGCGATCAGTTTCTGGATGACGACGGCGTCGAAGCCGCTCTGGGAATGAAACGCGATCCCCTCCGTTTCAGAACAATCTGGATCTCCGACGTGCACCTCGGCACGACGGGGTGCCAGGCGCAACGACTCCTTGAGTTCTTGCGTGCGACAGAATCGGACACCCTCTATCTGGTGGGTGACATCATCGACGGCTGGCAGTTGAAGCGTCGCTGGTATTGGGAACAAAGCCACAATAACGTAGTACAGACGGTGCTCAAGAAAGCCAAGAAGGGCACCAATGTCATCTTTGTGCCGGGTAACCACGACGAAGTCGTCCGTCAGTTCATCGACCTCGACTTCGGCGGCATCAAGATCCGCGACGAACTGATCCACACAACGGCCAACGGCAAGCGCATGCTGGTCATTCACGGCGACCGTTTCGACGGCGTCATTGCCTGCGCCAAATGGCTGGCCTATGTGGGTGACAACCTGTACACCATGATCCTCAAGTTCAACCAGTGGTTCAACAGCTGGCGCGCGCGCGCCGGATTGCCCTATTGGTCGCTGTCGCAGTACCTCAAGGGCAAGGTCAAGAACGCGGTCAATTACATTACCTCGTTTGAAGACGCACTGGCCGCCGAAGCCCACAAAAAGGGTCTCGACGGCGTGATCTGCGGACACATCCATAAGCCGGAAATCCGCGACATCAACGGTATCACCTATTGCAATGACGGCGATTGGGTCGAAAGCCTGTCGGCCCTGGTCGAAGATCCTTCCGGCGAATTGCGCCTGGTGACCTGGGGCGAAATCATGCAGTTGAAGAAGAGTTCCAAACTAGCCGGAGTAGAAGATTTATGCGCATTGCCATCGTAAGCGACGCGGGCGAGCCCCAAGTCAATGGCGTAGTCAACACCCTGCGGGCGACTTCCAATTGCTTGCGAAATAAAGGTCACGAAGTACTCATGCTGGCGCCGCGCGATTTCCGTACATTTGCCTGCCCGACTTACCCCGAAATACGGCTGGCCTACAAGCCATATGCCAAGATCGCCGCCGCGCTGGATGCGTTCAAACCAGACTGCATTCATATCTCGACTGAAGGTCCGATGGGCCTCGCGGCGCGCCGCTACTGCCTTAAGAACAAGCTGGATTTCACCACCGCGTACCACACGCGCTTTCCTGAATATCTGAGTGCACGCAAGCTGTTGCCCAAGGCACTGACGTATCGCCTGATGCGATGGTTCCACGGACCGTCCAAGGCCATCATGGTGCCGACGCCAAAGATGAAGGACGCGCTCGAACAGCACGGCTTTCGCAACGTGGCGCTGTGGGGCCGCGGCGTGGATACCGAACACTTCAAACCGGCGGCGGAAGATCACGCCTGTATCGTGCGCCCGCTATTTCTATACGTCGGCCGCGTCGCCGTTGAAAAAAATATCGAAGCTTTTCTCAAGCTCGATCTGCCCGGTTCCAAATGGGTGATCGGTGACGGCCCGCAGCGTGAAGAGCTGGAGCAGCGCTATCCTCAGGTTCGTTTCCTCGGGGCCAAGGGGCATGATGAATTACCCGCGTATTACAACTGCGCCGACGTATTCGTTTTTCCCAGCCGTACCGATACGTTCGGACTGGTGCTGGCTGAAGCCATGGCATGCGGCGTACCGGTCGCGGCCTATCCGGTGGAAGGTCCGATTGACGTAGTCGCCGATGGTTTCTCGGGCGCCTTGCACGAAGATCTGGATGTCGCCTGCATGGACGCACTGCACTTGTCCCGTGACGATGTACGCACTCATGCGATGAGTTATTCGTGGGACGCTGCGACACAACAGTTCCTGCAGCATTTGCACTTTGCGCGTAACGTCGCACCGGCTGCTCTGGCGGATGTGGTGGATGCCTGATTGGTTTGCCCGCTCACTTCTCATTTCCGCTACCTGATCATCAGAGCCGCTTAGTGCGGCGTGTGGCCGCGGCAGTGATCTTACTGTTGAGAGTGCTGGCGGCTACTACGCTTAAACCTAAGTTCATAGCTGGCCGTGAAACGGTATTGCCGGTGCGATATTGCCTCTCATCTGTTGCAGTCAGGCCACGGAGCTGCACATGGCGATCTGTTGTTCAGCGCCGTTTTTCCCCCGCTATTCTCTCTTGCTAATCCGGACACCCTCTGTCCATCACTACCGGTACGTTTCTTGCATTCTTTGCAATAGCAGGAATATTGTTGCAATTACATCAAGCAGGTATAAAACGTAACGATGGTCTGCTGATGCCGGGCAGATGTCGTGCGCCTTATGTTGTTGCGGTGCCTTGGTGAAATGAAGAGGAGGAATGGCATGAAAAATCTGTTTGCAAGCCTGCAGTTGTGGAAGAAATTTGCGTTGCTCGGTGTAATCGGTCTGGCCTTATTCGGTGTTCCGACCACACTCTATTTGATCAGCGCAGAAGGCATCATCGCGCACAAGCAACGGGAAATGAAGGGCGTCAACCCTGCGAGAGCGTTGTTGCGCACCGTGCAACTGATGCAGCAGCATCGTGGTATGTCAGCCATTTTGATCGGCGGTAATGCCGGTATCGGATCTCAGCGGCAGGACAAGGCGCAAGAGGTTGATAAAGCCTTCCAGACATTGTTTGAAGAATTGAAGAAGACTGGCCTTCACAGTCCTGCCATCGAAAAAGATCTTGCGACGGTGCACAGCACCTGGAGCGGCTTGCGCGATGGCATCGGTGCCGGGCAGGTTGCCGGACCGAAAAGCTTCGTCACGCATAGTGAGCAGATCGCCAGGCTTTTTGAAATCAATGATCTGATACTCGACCATTTCAAACTCAGTCTTGATGCCGATCTGGATAGTTCCAAGCTCATTATCGGCGCCTTCGTTGCTTTTCCTTTGTTGACGGAAGAGCTTGGAAAAATGCGCGCACGCGGGTCTGCACTATTGGCTAAAAAGGTGGCGACCCAAGAAGACAAGTTGGGTATTATTCGCCCGAGCCAGCGCGGACAAGAGCGGTTGAAACAAGCGGATAAGCTTTTTCAGCAAGCCTTTGCACTCAATGCCACGCTGAAAGATAGTCTTGGCGGCACTGTGGATAACGCCCGCAAGCTGGCGTTGGGCGCCATCGCCCTGGCCGATGAAAAAGTGCTCAAGCCGGAGGCATTGGATTTTCCTCCGCAAGAATATTTCGCCAAATTCACCGACGCCATCGACGCGCAATTCAAAGTCGTCGATGTCGTTATCGTCAATCTTGAGAGTACGCTGGGGCACCAGACTGCGCAGTTGCGCCGGGACGAAATCTGGGTGTTGGGAAGCATTAGCGCGCTGGCGTTGTTTGCTGCCTGGATCGGCACCATGCTCTCGCGTTCGATCACGGTGCCTATGTCTGAGTCGGTGAGCATGGCGCAGCGTGTTGCTTCCTGCGATCTGACATCGCGTGCAGTTGTCGTCGGCAGCGACGAATCGGCGCAATTGCTACATGCCCTTAACGACATGACCGGCAGTCTGGTGAATATTGTCGGGGACGTGCGCACCAGCATCGATGTGATTCATGTGGCATCTAAAGAGATCGCGATGGGTAATACCGATTTGTCCAGTCGCACCGAGTCACAGGCATCCAGCCTGGAGGAGACGGTCAGTTCAATGGAGGAGCTGACTTCCACAGTACGTCAAAACGCGGACAATGCGCGCCAGGCCAATTCTCTGGTGACTTCTGCTTCCGTGCTGGCCGTCAAAGGGGGCGAGGTCGTCGGCAGTGTGGTGCAGACCATGGGCTCGATCAAGGAGAGCTCAAGCAAGATCGTTGAAATCATCAGCGTCATCGACGGCATCGCATTTCAGACCAATATCCTTGCATTAAACGCAGCGGTCGAGGCGGCGCGAGCCGGCGAGCAGGGACGTGGATTCGCCGTTGTCGCCAGCGAAGTGCGCAGCCTGGCGCAACGTTCAGCATCCGCTGCCAAAGAGATCAAGGAGCTCATCAGTGATTCGGTCGGCAAGGTCGACGCCGGCGGCAGGCTGGTCGACGAAGCCGGCGCGACGATGGGCGAGATCGTGACCTCCGTCAGGCATGTCGCCGACATCATGGGTGAAATCACCGCAGCCAGCCAGGAGCAAAGTGTTGGCATTGAAGAGGTCAATCGCGCCATCACGCAGATGGATGAAATCACACAGCAAAACGCTGCGTTGGTAGAGCAGGCAGCTGCCGCTGCGGAGAGTCTACAGGAGCAGGCTGACATCCTTGCGCAGGCGGTCAGTGTGTTCAAGATCACACCGGCGGACGGATCATCCACGGTACCCGGCATGTCACCACCGCGGTCTTTACCAACCCTTGCGCGTGCCTCTGCAACTACACCCGCAGTGAAGCGATCGGCGGCGACCGGCAAACCGGCGCCGGCAAAAAAGACGGTTGCTCCGGTGACGAAAAACTTGCCGAAGCCCGCTTCCGCGTCCGTTAAAAAACCTGTGGAAGCAGGTGGCAATGCCAATGAATGGGAAGAGTTTTAAGCGACCTTCAATACGCTTAGTTCTTTGCACCATTTCGGCCTGTCTTGCAGGAGATGATGTCATTCCGTCATCTTCTGCGCCCTTCAATCGAGCCGTGGCATGGCTTTTTAGGTGATTATGCGAAAAAGGTATAGTTACATGCGCACAAAGCATTAGCTTACTTTTGAGCCGTTATCTAAGATGCCGCAACGGGTAATCATTGATTGAGATGCTCAAGTGGACTTTGCCGCGAACAGTTCTGCGGTCGTGCAACGGACATCACTTCCATCCATCCCAAAACAGAGACGTGGGCGCATTGGCGCTACGTCTTTTTTCATTTCTTCAATCGATTTTAATTGCCCTGCAACAAGAAAAATAAGTACGGAACACGTACAATCAAGCATAGGAAAGCAGGCACGAATCCTGCTGAGAATGACATGAATAAAGTTCCAGATTGTTAACCTGCGATGTGAACAGTCTGGCGAGTTGCACCTTCAGGGACGGCAGTTTTTTATCAGGGGAAGTTGAGTGGTCATGATCTCGAACATCAAAATTGGGGCACGTCTCGCACTGGGATTTTGTCTGGTCTTGTTTTGCGCAGCGGCGATTTTGTTCAATGGCCTCTGGCGCATGAGCGAAATGGAGAGCAGCAGCGAGTACATCATCAATCAGAAGGTTGCCAGCATGACCGCGGCGATGAACATGCGTGAATCGGGCAGCGCACTGGCGCTCGCGTTGCGCAAGGTTGTCACACCGACCGACGCCGCCGAAGGCCAGCAAGAAAACCAGCGCCTGGCCAAGATCCTGCAAGCCTATGCCGGCTATGAAGGGCAACTCACCAAGCTGACGTCGACTGACAAGGGCAAGGCCTTGCTCGCATCTTCTGCGTCCGAGCGAAAGGTACTGTTCCCGATCGTTGAAAAAATCCGCGAGATGGTCGGAGGTGGTAACTATTTCGACGCGGCGCAATTACTCAAAAGCGATTTCCTGCCATCCTATGAAAAATGGATGGCCAGCGTCGGCGCTCTGGCCAGCTATCAGCAGGACGACATGTCGACTGCTTATGTTGCCTTTCAGTCAAGCTACCACACGGGCCAGATCAGCATGGTCATCATCGGTATCGTGACACTGGCGCTGGGTGCGTTTTTCACCTGGTCGATTACCCGGACCATTACTGCACCATTGCAACGCGCCGGCAGAATCACCGAGACCATCGCCAGCGGCGATCTCACCACAATAGTGGAAGAAAAGAGTCACGATGAGGCCGGTCAACTGGTGCATTCGCTTAATGCAATGCAGACCAAGCTGGCGTCGACCGTCAACGAAATCAAGCAAAGCGCCGCCATCATTGCGGTCGCCTCGCAAGAGATTGCCACGGGCAATGCCGACTTGTCCCATCGCACCGAGTCGCAGGCTTCCAGCCTGGAAGAAACTGCCAGCTCGATGGAGCAACTGACGTCGACAGTGAAACAGAACGCCGAGAACGCGCATCAGGCCAACCAGCTCGTCATGTCAGCCTCCGACTATGCGGTCAAGGGCGGCAAAGTGGTCGGCGATGTGGTGGCAACCATGGGTTCCATCAAGGCCAGCTCCAGCAAGATTGTCGACATCATCGGCGTGATCGACGGTATCGCCTTCCAGACCAATATTCTTGCACTCAATGCTGCCGTGGAAGCTGCACGTGCCGGCGAGCAAGGCCGTGGCTTTGCGGTGGTGGCATCCGAAGTGCGCAGCCTTGCACAGCGTTCTGCCAGTGCCGCCAAGGAAATCAAGATCCTGATCGGCGACTCCGTCAGCAAGGTCGATGCGGGTGGCAAGCTGGTCGATGAAGCCGGTGTGACCATGAGCGAGATTGTGACGTCGGTGAAGCACGTCGCCGACATCATGGGTGAAATCACCGCCGCCAGCAAAGAGCAAAGCGCCGGTATCGCCGAAGTCAATGGCGCTATCGCGCAGATCGACGAGATCACGCAGCAGAATGCCGCGCTGGTGGAGCAGGCAGCTGCCGCAGCGGAAAGTTTGCAAGAGCAGGCCGATTTGCTGGCGCGTGCGGTCGCCGTATTCAAAATCGATGGCGCCGTCATGGCATCGCAAGGAGCACCTCTGTCGGTTGTGCCTTCGATGCTGAAGACGGTCAATCCTCCGCTGGAGTTGCAAGCCGAACCTGCGGCCAAACCAGTTGTCTCGATTGCTTCGCGCAAGAAGGTTTCGGCTGCAGCACCGAAAAAAGCGGTCGCCGCGCAAGATGAAGGCAGCTGGGAAGAGTTCTGACATGCATCGTGCCTTGCATGACCTCAAGTAACAACGGTAACGACGGTAACGGCGAGGTCACAATCCTGATTTAATCTGCATCTGTCGCAATAATGCAGACAAAGCCCGCAGGCCTTTTGGTCTGCGGGCTTTTTAACAAGTTCTCCGACAATGTCTTGTGGGAAATAGATTCGCTAGGGCATCAGCAATGCATTGACAACGCCTTGGCAACGTACTGGCAACACATCCGCAGCACCTCTGCAATTGAGCTGCAACATGCAAGCAATAATTTTTATCAAAGGTAGAAACATGTTTTTTTCGACACTGCGAATGCGCCTGATCGCGTTGTGCGTATCGGTTGTTGTGCTGGCGATGCTTGCCATCATTGCCGCCAATTTTTTGACGAGCAAGTCACGTATGCTGGACTCGCTCGATAGCCAGACACGCCAGCTTTCTGACAGCCATGCTGCGACGATTGCAGAGTGGGTCGCGTCGAAAAAATCGGTCGTCACTTCCATCAAGCAAGCTGTCGATGCGGCCGAGCCGCTGCCTTTCGTCAAAGCGGCGGAACAGGCCGGCGGTTTTGATCTTGCTTACATCGGTTATGCCGACAAGCACACTGTCTTTTCTCAGGAGCGTACGCGTGCGCCGGATTATGATCCGACCAAGCGTTCCTGGTACACGCTGGCGTCGCAGGTGGCAGGCCCGGTCGTGACTTCGCCCTATACCAGCGCCAGTACCGGCAGGCTGCTGGTGACCTTTGCCGAGGGTATCGGCGAGAAGGGACAGATCAAGGCAGTCGCAGCGGCAGACGTGTTGCTCGACACGGTTGTGCGGACCATCGTGGCGATCAAGCCGACGACGGCAAGCTATGCCTTTCTGGTCGACAGCAAGGGCAAGATCATCGCGCATCCCGACACCAAACTGACTCTCAAGCCGATCGCCGATCTCGACAAGGATTTGTCGGTGCAGACGCTGGCGGAAGTCGAGAGTACACGTCAAAGCAAGCAGGTTCGTTTGAATGATCGCGAAGGCATGCTCTACGTCGCCAAAGTCGCCGGCACCGACTGGCTGCTGGTGGTGGTGCTCGATCGCGCTGATGCCACTTCTCCACTCAAGGTAATGCTGGGCACCTCGGCCGTCACGGCATTGGTGGTGACGGCACTGGTCTGTTTGCTGCTGAGCGTGCTGATTGCCAAGGCATTGCAGCGCCTGGCTTTGGTGCGCAATGCCTTGGGTGAAATCGCGGTCGGTGACGGCGATCTGACACGCCGCCTGGACGCAACCGGCAAGGATGAACTGGCGCAGATCGGCTTGGCATTCAATCAGTTCATCGACAAGATTTCTGCTGCCTTGCTTGATATTCGCAGGGCCAGCGATACGATCAAGGAGGCTTCGCGCGAGATTGCCGACGGCAACAGCGACTTGTCTGCGCGCACTGAAGCGCAGGCAGGTTCGCTTGAAGAGACCGCATCGGCCATGGAAGAGCTGACCGCCGGCGTCAAGAACAATGCCGACAATGCGCATGAAGCCAATCTGCTGGTCGCCTCTGCATCCGACGTTGCGGCCCGCGGTGGCGACATGGTGGGGCAGGTGGTCGACACGATGGGCGCCATCAATGAGTCATCCAAGAAGATTGTCGACATCATCAGCGTGATTGACGGCATCGCTTTCCAGACCAACATCCTCGCACTGAACGCTGCTGTGGAAGCGGCGCGCGCCGGTGAGCAAGGCCGTGGCTTCGCCGTGGTGGCGTCCGAAGTGCGCAGCCTGGCGCAGCGTTCTGCCACCGCCGCGAAAGAAATCAAGGTACTCATTGGCGACTCCGTCGAGCAGGTGGAACGGGGCAGCGAGTTGGTGGAGCAAGCCGGAGCGACGATTCGCGAAGTTGTCGACAGCGTCAAGCGAGTGAGCGAAGTCGTGGCCGAAATCAGCGCTGCCAGCCGCGAGCAAAGTCAGGGCATCAACCAGACCAATCAGGCAATCGCGCAAATGGATGAAACCACGCAGCAGAATGCGGCACTCGTGGAGCAAGCCGCTGCGGGAGCACAATCCTTGCAGGAGCAAGCGATTCGCCTGGCCGGCGCGGTCAGTTCGTTCAAGCTTAGCTGATGCTGCATGGATGGCGGCATTGATGGCCGTACCAACCATGACATAGAACTAATAAACGACGCCGGGTTGCCGAGAATATCAGCAACCCGGCGTCGTTTATTGGGAGGTTTTTTACGCGCGCTTATTTGGCAATCAGATCAGGCGCCATGACTGCTCGCAGATAGTTGGTGGTGATATCGCCGCGTTCTCGTTGCGCAATCCACCAGACATTGGCTTTGCGGATCGACCATTCCTGCTGCGTGCCGCCGATCAGTTGCGCGGCCACCAGACCCAACGTTGGTTGATGGCCGATGATCAGCACCGGTTCCCGGCTGTCGGGCCAGTTGGCGGCGGCGAGCAAGTCTTCCGGGCTTTTGTCCGGGGCCAGGTCGGCGTGAATCTTGAACTTGCGACCCAATGCTTCAGCCGTCTGCACGGTACGTGTGGCCGGGCTGACCAGAATGCGGCAACTTTCCGGCAAATTGCGATCAAGCCAGTCGGCCATTTTCCATGCCTGCTTGTGTCCCTTGCCGGTCAGGGCGCGGCCCTCATCCGGTTCGCCTAACTCCGCTTCTGCATGACGCCATAAAATCAGTTCCATGGGAGCTTGCCTCTGGTTGATTGGTAGATGTTCAATGCGTGCCGTCTGTGCTGTCACTCTTTCGTCACTCTTCGACAAGCGGCGTGGAAATGCCGAGCGTGTTCATCAGATAGGCTTGCGCGCTGAATGCCGCCTGACGCGTACGCGCTTTTTTGAGTGCGTAGACGCCGTCGCAGTTCAAGTGCCACGCATTGGTGTTGTCCTTCAGATAGGGATCCAATCCTTCGCTGATGATGCGCTTCTTCAGTGTCTTGTCCAGAATCGGGAAGGCGACTTCGATACGGCGGAACAGATTTCGGTTCATCCAGTCAGCACTCGACAAGTAGACGTCATGTGCGAGGTCGTTACGGAAATAATAGATGCGCGAGTGTTCCAGATAGCGGCCGATCACCGAGCGCACGCGGATATTTTCCGACAAGCCCGCGACACCAGGGCGCAGGGCGCAAGCGCCGCGCACGATCAGATCGATCTTTACGCCGTCGGCCGATGCGGCATACAACGCGCGGATGACCGATTCATCCAGCAGTGCGTTCATCTTGGCGATGATGCGGGCAGGGCGGCCTTCACGAGCGATCAGCGCTTCATTGCGGATGGCGCGGATAATCTCTTTTTGCAGCGAAAACGGCGCCAGCCACAGGTGGTTCAATGTACGCGGCTTGGTCAGCGTCGTCAGGTGAATGAAGACTTCGTTGACTTCGGCGGTCAGTTCACGATGCGAGGTCAGCAGACCGAAGTCAGTATAGAACTTGGTCGTGGTCGGATGATAGTTGCCTGTGCCAAGGTGGGCATAGAAATGCAGGGCATTGTCTTCGCGGCGGATCACAAGTGCGATCTTGGCATGGGTCTTCAAGCCGACGACGCCATACACAACTTGCGCGCCGGCCTGTTCCAGTTTCACGGCCCAGTTGATATTGGCTTCTTCGTCGAAGCGCGCCATCAGTTCCACGATGACAGTGACTTCCTTGCCGCGCTGGGCGGCGTGGATCAATGCCTCCATCAGATCGGAGTTCATGCCGGTGCGGTAAATCGTTTGCTTGATCGCCACCACATTCGGATCGTGTGCGGCCGTGCGGATGAAATCCACCACCGGCTGGAACGACTGGAAAGGGTGATGCAACAAGACATCGCGCTTTTTCAGTACGGCGAAGATGTTTTCGTTTTGCAGATGCGGCGGCAACGTTGGCGAAAACGGCGGGAAGCGCAGCGCCGGCACGGACGCCAGGTCGACCAGCTCCGACAGGCGCACCAGATTCACCGGACCCTTGACGGCATACAGGCGGTTGCGCTCGATGGAGAATTGATTCAGCAGAAACTGCGCCAGATGTTCCGGACAATTGCTGGCGACTTCCAACCGCACACCGACGCCGAACTGGCGGCTTTGCAATTCGGTCTGCAATGCCTGACGCAGGTTTTTAACTTCCTCTTCATCCACCCACAGATCACTATTGCGCGTGACGCGGAACTGCGAATAAGCCGTGATCTCGCGGCCTGTAAATAATTCGGCAATATGCGCGTGAATCACCGACGACAGCAGGCAGAACGACATGCCTTTCTTGTCCGACAGCCCGTCAGGAAGACGGATCACGCGCGGCAGAACGCGGGGCGCCTTGACGATCGCGATCGCCGTGCCGCGGCCGAAGGCGTCCTTGCCCGACAGCTCGATGATGAAATTCAGACTCTTGTTCAGCACCTGCGGGAAGGGGTGAGCCGGATCGAGGCCGATCGGCGTCAGCAGCGGTCGCACATTCTGTTCGAAGTACTGCTTGACCCAGGCGCGCTGCGCGTCGTTGCGGTCTTCGTGACGCAGCAGGTGGATGCCCTTGTTGGCCAGTTGCGGGAGGATGTCCTTGTTCAGCAATTCATACTGGCGCGCAACGATCTGGTGGCATTCGATGCTGGTACGTTCCAGCGCGGCGCTCAGCTCCGGCGGATCGATATGTTCGCCTTCAATGCGGTTGGCAAGCAGGCTGGCGATACGCACTTCGAAGAATTCGTCGAGGTTGCTGCTGCAGATGCACAGATAGCGCAAACGCTCGAGCAACGGGATCTGTTTGTTTTCCGCCTGAGCCAGAACACGGCGGTTGAACGCCAATTGTGACAGTTCGCGATTGAGATAAATGGCGGTCGGATTGATTTCCGTATGGGAAGTATCTTCCGGCTTTTCTTTTCTGGTCATGCGTTATTCCTGTATCCCTGGCAATTTTTTCGCAGTGTAGGGCGGCTGTATGACAAGTTAATGACAAGCCCGGAAGAGCCGTGTCACAAATCTCTGTGCCTTGATGTCACTGCATTTCCGCGTGGAAATTATTCTTTTGACTTCGATTCTACTCCGAGTGCTTGCCCTCTAAGACGTGTTGTCAGAAAGAAATGGAATCCTTTTCCTTCATGACAAGGCCGGGTCATAAACTCGTCACATTTGCTGGTTAAAGTTCACCCCGTCCCTGGAACTCATTCCATAAATACGTCGCTTGAACGGGTAAGCAATCGCTGAGACGACGATTTATGAAATGGGTTCTTCGACAAACTATCTCGTCAAACAAAGGAGCAAGACATGGGGTTTCATCACATTCTTAAATCTGTTGCGGTAGCAGTGTGCGGCACGGTCGCTTTTTCTGCAGCAGCACATGCAGCAGAAATCACCGGCGCAGGCGCATCGTTTCCGTACCCGATTTACGCCAAATGGGCAGAATCGTACAAGGCTGCTACCGGTAACAGCCTGAACTACCAATCCATCGGTTCCGGTGGCGGCATCAAGCAAATCAAGGCCAAGACTGTTGATTTCGGTGCATCCGATGCTCCTCTGTCGCAAGCTGAACTCGAGGCTGACGGCCTGACACAATTCCCGGCAGTCGTCGGCGGTGTGGTACCGGTCATCAACTTGGACGGCACTACTCCAGGCCAGGTCAAGCTGTCCGGTCAAGTGTTGGGCGACATCTACTCGGGCAAGATCACCAAGTGGAATGCTCCTGAAATCGCTGCTCTGAACGCAGGCGTCAAGCTGCCGGCAGAAGACATCACTGTCGTCTACCGTTCCGACGGTTCGGGCACATCGTTCGTGTTCACCAGCTACCTGTCGAAGGCAAATGCTGACTTCAAGTCGAAGATCGGCGCAGGTACAGCAGTCAAGTGGCCAGTCGGCGTGGGTGGCAAGGGTAACGAAGGTGTTGCCGCCAACGTTCAAAAGGTCAAGGGCGCAATCGGCTACGTCGAATACGCTTACGTGAAGAAGAACAAACTGAACTACACCCAGCTGAAGAACAAGGACGGCACTTTCGTGTCGCCTGACGACGCGACATTCAAGGCAGCTACTGCTGCTGCTGACTGGGCCAAGACTCCAGGTTTCGCCGTTGACTTCACTGATGCAGCCGGCAAGAACAGCTGGCCTATCAGCAGCGCAACCTTCATCCTGCTGCACAAGGCACAAGCTGCCGATGGCGCCAAGGGTAAGGAAGTCCTGAAGTTCTTCGACTGGGCCTACAAGAATGGCGGCGCCGCTGCTGCTGATCTGGACTACGTGCCACTGCCAGCATCGGTCACCAAGCTGGTTGAAGATTCCTGGAAAGCCAATGTCAAGGACAGCTCCGGCAAGGCAATCTGGTAATCAGTATTCAGTACTGCCCCGGGTACGCCCAAGCGGCGTACCAAATGTGCACTAACTGAAACATGGCAGGGCTGCGGCGAACCAGCAGGTCTCCGCAGCCCGCTACTAAATGGTGAAAACAATGAGCTCAAACATCTCTGCCACGACCATGTCGAACACCGATCTAGGTAAGCCTCCCGTAGATACGTCTGCGCAGCAAGCTCATGAAGAGCTGTTGGCAACGATGCGCAAGCAACGCATTCAAGATTTCCTCTTTCATAAAGTCACGCTGATCTTCGCATTGTCGGTATTGCTGATGCTCGGCGGGATTATTGTTTCCCTCTTTATCGGCGCCTGGCCGGCCTTCCATGAATTTGGCCCCGGCTTCATCACGCGCGTGGAGTGGGATCCGGTCAATGACCAATATGGCGCAGCGATTGCCATCGTCGGCACGCTGACTACTTCGCTGATCGCGCTGCTGATCGCTTTTCCGGTCAGCTTCGGCATCGCATTGTTCCTTACTGAAATCTGCCCGAGCCGCCTGCGTCGTCCGCTCGGCACCGCAGTTGAGTTGCTGGCCGGCGTGCCAAGCATCATCTACGGCATGTGGGGTTTGTTCGTGTTTGCACCGCTGTTTGCCGAATACGGCCAGCCGGTCTTGAAAGCGACTATCGGTCAACTGCCGGTGATCGGCGCCTTGTTCCAGGGCCCGACCATGGGTATCGGCATCATGACCGCCGGCCTGATCCTGTCGGTCATGATCATCCCGTTCATCGCTTCCGTGATGCGCGACGTGTTTGAAGTCGTGCCGGCTGTGTTGAAAGAATCCGCTTACGGCCTCGGCTGTACCCGTTGGGAAGTGGTGCGCAAGGTTGTGCTGCCTTACACCAAGACCGGTGTGGTCGGTGGCGTCATGCTCGGCCTCGGTCGCGCACTCGGTGAGACGATGGCGGTCACTTTTGTGATCGGTAACTCGCACCGCCTGTCGTGGTCGCTGTTCGCCGCAGGCAACAGTATCGCTTCCACGCTCGCCAACGAAATCGCAGAAGCCTCGTCGAAGTTGCACGTGTCGTCGCTCTTCGCACTCGGTCTGATCCTGTTCGTGATCACTTTCATCGTGTTGTCCGCAGCGAAGATCATGTTGATGGGAATGACACGCAAGGAAGGTACAAAATAATGAATCAACCTGTCAATCAAACGACCGCTCCAGTGCAATCAGCACACGCCAAGCCAGAACTTAACTCGCCGATGAACCCGGTGTATCGCCGCCGTCTGTTGCAACATCGCATCGGCATGCTGTTCTCTTTTCTGGCGATGGCAGCCGGCCTGATCGTTCTGGCCTGGATTCTGCTGACGCTGGTGATCAAGGGCTTCAGCGCGATCAATATCGGCATGCTCACGCAAAACACCCCATCGCCAGGCGGCGACGGCGGCGGTCTGCTCAACCCGATCATCGGCAGCCTGATGATGGTCGGCATCGGTACCCTGATCAGTACGCCGATCGGTATTCTGGCCGGCATCTATCTGGCTGAATACGGCGAAGAAAGCAAGCTGGCGCAAACCACACGTTTCGTCACCGACATCATGCTGTCGGCGCCATCGATCGTCATCGGTCTGTTTGTCTACGCGATCTACGTCGCCAACGTCGGCCACTTCTCCGGCTGGGCAGGTACCTTCGCCATCTCGCTGATTGCGATTCCGGTGGTGGTGCGTACGACCGACAACATGTTGAAGCTGGTGCCAAGCAGCCTGCGCGAAGCTGCATTCTCGCTGGGCGCGCCGCGCTGGAAAGTTGCGATGATGATCCGTCTGCGCGCTGTCAAAGCCGGCGTCGTGACGGGCGTGTTGCTGGCGGTGGCGCGTATTTCCGGTGAGACGGCGCCGCTGCTGTTTACTGCGCTCAACAACCAGTTCTTCAGCACCAACATGAATCAACCGATCGCCAACTTGCCGGTGGTGATCAACCAGTTCGCCATGAGTCCTTACGACAACTGGGTCGCACTTGCATGGGGTGGCGCCTTGCTGATCACGTTCAGCGTGCTCGCCCTGAACATCCTGTCCCGAACCATGTTTAGCCAACGCGTTCCAGGCTAAAGAAACAAGCGATCCCAGCGAATCCAGATAAGTGAATCGACAAGAGAACACTATGACTACTCAGACATCCGCAACTGCAGACAAGAAATCGACCATTGAAATTTCTCAGCTGAATTTCTACTACGGTGGTTTTCATGGCCTGAAGAACATCAACATGAACATCTTCGAAGGCAAGGTCACCGCCTTCATCGGCCCGTCGGGCTGCGGCAAATCGACGCTGTTGCGCACCTTCAACCGGATGTATGACCTGTACCCGGGTCAACGCGCTGAAGGCAAGATCATGTATGCCGGCAAGAACATCCTTGAGCCGGGCCAGGACTTGAACATGCTGCGCGCCAAGGTCGGCATGGTGTTCCAGAAGCCGACACCGTTCCCGATGTCGGTCTACGACAACATCGCTTTCGGCATCCGTCTGTACGAAAACCTGCCCAAGGGCGAAATGGACGAGCGCGTCGAATGGGCGCTCAACAAGGCGGCATTGTGGGGCGAAGTCAAAGACAAGCTGAACAAGAGCGGTCTATCCCTGTCCGGCGGTCAGCAACAACGTCTGTGCATCGCCCGCGGCGTCGCGGTCAAGCCTGAAGTGCTGCTGCTGGACGAACCGACATCGGCGCTGGATCCGATCTCGACCGCCAAAGTGGAAGAGCTGATCGGCGAGCTGAAGAACGACTACACCATCGCCATCGTCACGCACAACATGCAACAAGCGGCGCGCTGCTCGGATTACACCGCCTACATGTACCTGGGCGAATTGATGGAATTTGGCGAGACCGACCAGATTTTCATGAATCCGGCACGCAAAGAAACCCAAGACTACATAACAGGCCGCTTTGGTTAATGGGTACGGCATAAGCGACTGCGCGGTCCGATCTCCGCGCTGTGATGCTCGCCGTACTCCAGTACGGCTGCGCTTCTCGCGCAGACCTCGGGCCGCTCGCTACGCTTCTGCCGCACCCTTTGAGTTCTATTGATATTAAAATTTTTTAAGGACGTGACATGACAGGCGATCACTCTTCCAAGCAATACGATGCTGATCTGGAAACTATCCGTTCCAACGTGCTGGCCATGGGCGGCATGGTGGAGCGCCAGTTCCAGGATGCCATTGCCGCTTTCCGTACCGGCAACGTTGAGTTGGCCGCGCGCGTGATGAAGGACGACGAGGCCGTCAATCGCCTGGAAGTCGAACTCGACGATGCTTGCAGCCACCTGATCGTGCGCCGCCAGCCGACCGCTAACGATCTGCGTACCGTGATGGCGACCATCAAGATCATTACCGATCTGGAACGCGTCGGCGACGAAGCAACCAAGATCGCACGTAACGCGATTCATCTGCACAAGCGCGGCATCGGCCCGATCAATCACTACGAAACCGTGCGCGTCATCGCCGAAGAAGCGTCGGAAATGCTGCGTAGCGCGCTGGATTCCTTCGCGCGCCTGGATACCGAACAAGCGACAGCACTGATTGCACAGGATGCCAGCATCGATCACGGCTTCCGTTCGATCACGCGCAGCCTGGCGACGTTCATGATGGAAGATCCGCGCACGATCTCGGCTTCGATCGACACGTTGTGGGTGGCCAAGGCTATCGAGCGCATCGGCGACCACGCCAAGAATATCGGCGAATACGTGATCTACGTCGTCGGCGGCAAGGATATCCGTCACACCGATTTCGGTGCTGCGAAGATCCTTGACACCGACGAAGACTGAGACCCGGCGTTCTCCTTGATCAATACTGACAGCGCAACTCCATGACTACCATCCTGATCGTTGAAGACGAACCGTCGATTGCCGAGCTGATTGCCTTCACGCTCAAAGAAGCAGGCTGGTCCAGCTTCGTGGTATCGAACACGGCAGCAGCGTGGGAGTTCGTCCAGCGCCGCGCACCGCAACTGGTGCTGCTGGACTGGATGCTGCCGGATCGCAGCGGCCTGCACCTGCTGTCGCGCATTCGTGGCGACCGCCAGTTGCAGCAGCTGTCGGTGATCATGCTGACCGCCAAGAGCATGGAAGAGGACAAGATCGCCGGCCTCGACAACGGCGCCGATGATTACATTACCAAGCCGTTCTCGCCGCGCGAGCTGACGGCGCGCATCAAGGCCTTGCTGCGCCGCAAGAGCCCCGAGTTCGCGCAGGAAGAAATGGTTGTCGGCCCGGTAACGCTGGATCCGGCAAGTTGTTCAGTGGCCCTGAACGGCGACAAGATCGACATCGGTCATGCCGAATACAAGTTGTTGAAATTCTTCATGGCGCATCCTGACCGGGTATTCTCGCGCAGCCAGCTGCTCGACCGCGTCTGGGGTGACCACGTCGTCATTGAAGAGCGAACTGTCGACGTGCACGTGCTGCGCCTGCGCAAAGCCCTGCGCGAAGCCGAACAGCTGATCAAGACCGTGCGCAGCGTCGGCTATATGTTGTCTGCAAAATAACAAAAAAAGACACACACGGACACCTGCAGACAGGCGAGACCCCTCTGGAGACATTGGGAATCCCGAAAGACCTCTATACTGGACGCTCAGTCGTCACGACGATAATCGAGTTAATCCAGTTCTGAATAATGAGTTTTACATGAGTCCACAGCTGCTGTTTTGGGTTCCGGCTGCCTTGCGCTTTTTGATTTGCCTGGCCGGCGTCGGTATTGTCTGGTTTTTCTTCGGCGCCACTGCCGGGCTGATCATCGCCCTCATCGGCATGGGGGCGTTGGCATTTACGCAGCTGCACTATCTCTTCCGTCTCGGCAGCTGGCTCGACAACCCGCATCAATCCAAGCTGCCGGACGGCTGGGGTGCCTGGACGGATATCTTCGCCCGCCTGTACCGCATGCGCCGCGATGACGAAAAGAATCAGATCGAACTGGCCGAATGGCTGGCGCGCTTCCGTCAGGCGATGAGCCTGTTGCCGGACGGCGTGGTCATCATGGACGACGTGCTGTTTCTCGAATGGTGCAACCCGGCAGCGCAAAAGCATCTGGGTCTGCAGCTTGAACGCGACAAGGGCATGCGCGTGACGAACCTGATTCGCAATCCTGCCTTCATTGATTACATCATCCTCGGTCGCTATGAGCAGCCGTTGATTCTGAGTGTGCAGGAACGCAAGCTGATCGTGCAGATCATTCCTTTCGAAAACCGCCGTCAGATTCTCGTCACGCATGACGCCACCGAATCCGAACGCATCGACATGATGCGCCGCGACTTCATCGCCAACGCTTCGCATGAGCTGCGCACGCCGCTGACTGTGATCAACGGCTTCCTCGAAATCGCTCTGGCTCAGCCCAACCTCGATACAGAGATCCGTACTTCGCACCTCAAGCTCATGACCGAGCAAGGCCAGCGCATGCAAAATCTGATCGGCGACATGCTCACGCTCACGCGGCTGGAGTCGGTCGACTATCCTTTGCGTTCCGAGCGCGTGCATGTGCGTCCGTTGCTGGAAGGTATCCTGGAAGAAGCCAAGGCGCTTTCCTCAGGCAAGCACACAATCACGCTGGAAGCGGACGGCCCAGATCTGAAAGGCAATGTCGACGAACTGCGCAGCGCCTTCAGCAATCTGGTCTCCAACGCCGTGCGCTACACGCCGCAAGACGGAGAGATCAAGCTGTATTGGGAACGCAAGCCGGGTGGTGGTGCGCAATTCGTCGTTAAGGACAATGGCATCGGTATCAGTCAGGAACACATCTCGCGTCTGACCGAACGTTTCTATCGCGTCGACAAGAGCCGCTCGCGAGAAACCCAGGGCACCGGCCTCGGCCTCGCCATCGTCCGCCACGTCCTGCTACGTCATCGCGCCACACTGGGAGTCGAATCGGTACCGGACAAAGGCAGTACCTTCACGGTCTGCTTCCCGGCGAATTTGATGATTGAAGAGTTTGTGCCTGTGGAGAGCGCCTGACATGTAATCAGGGTGGGGCGGGTTCAAGTTCTGAAGCCGGCACCAGTATTTAAAAGGCCCACTACGCAGTGGGCCTTTTTCGTTTTTCTTCGCAATGCAAATCTTTTGCGGAGTGGCCGATTGCGCACCTTTATTGTCAGTGAGCGCTTCCAGGTTTCATCGAGTCAACTCAACAACGGTATCAGATCAGGATCACCCTTGGTCATTCCCCGGCGGTAAGCAGGCCGTTCTCCGATGCGTTGCAAGTAGGCTCGGATATGTGGATAGGTGCTGAAATCGAGCGGCTGGAAGAGTCGCATCGTAGTGAGGGAAAACACGTTCATGATATCGGCGGCTGTGAATTCGCTTCCGGCGAAGTAGGGGGCTTGGCCCAGTCGTGATTCGACGAGCGCTAATACCTGATCGAGCCTGTTCCGCGTTGAGGTAAGCGCCGGATGGTCGGAGGGCAAATTTGCGCGATTCAACGTCATGAACCGCAGCAATACCGGCTGCAGGTTTCCGTTGGAAAAATGGAACCAGTAGAGGAATGTTGCATAGTCAGGATGCCCAGGCGACAGCTTTAAGCGGCCGGCGCCGTGCGTCTCGATGATGTATTCGACGATCGCAGCTGATTCAGCCAGTAACAAGTCACCGTCTTCGATCACGGGAGCAGCGCCCAGCGGATGCAGCGCCTTAAGCTCGGGTGGCGAGAGTCTCGTAACAGGGTCTCGTGTGTAGTGCTGAAGCTCGTAGCTAAGATTCAACTCTTCACAAAGCCAGACAATGCGTTCGGATTGGGAGTGGCCGAGGTGATGGATTTTAAGCATGATTTAGATAATGGATGATGAGTGGGATCTTTCGCCTGCGCGATCATGACCGCGTACGGCTGTGGGAGAAAAGCCGAAGCGCTTCTTGAATCGTATGGCGAAACGGGATGCAGATTCGTATCCGACAGACAGCGCGATTTCAGAGACGGGTTGCGTCGTCGCCTGCAGCAGTGTCAGCGCTGTGGACATCCGGGTATCTACCAGCAACTCCGTCAGCGAAACGCCCTCCGCGACGAGTCGTCGGCGCAGGGTTGCTTCAGAGAGCGCCAGCTCAGCAGCGACCCGATCCGCCGTCCATGCGTCATCGAGGTTTCCTGAGATCAGTGCTCGAATTTTGTACGATACGCTGGTGTCGACTGGCGAGCCGGGAAGATAGATGCCATCTTCCAACAGCCAGTGCACTACTTCAAGTACACGCTGGCGTGCAACCGAATCGGGTATTTCGTCCCGGGAAGCTAATGCCTGTCCAGCCCGATCAAAGGCGTCGGCCAGGTTCGTCGATACGCTTGAAATCAGATGGGCAGACAGAGGGGGCTTGTGGCGAGAGGCTATCCGGGCAGATTTTTCGAGGTAGTAGGCGTCTCCCAGTAGCACCGGATCGAAGACCAGCCAACGCGCTTCATAGTTACCGGCGTCGTGCACTGAGTTGATGAAGTCGACTGTCTGATTTCCTCCAAGCACAAACGCCTGACCTGGCACTGCTTTCATCCAAGAGCCGCGTTCTGTCCGTATGGATTTTATGCCCCTTTCAACCAGTATCATGGCGGCTCGTTCGACACGCAGACTCAGAATTTTCAGCTCACATCCCTGCATGACATGGGCTGTAATCCCCACGCCCGGCCTGACGTGAACATGCCGTTCCCGAGGACTATCCGCCGAATGTCCTGGATCGTGGCTGTTCAATTGGGGCTCCTCGTGAAGACATTCGTTCTATGTGTGACGCTGCACAATTCTGCAGAGGCTAGATTCTTGCCGATGGACGGCAACGCAGAAAGAAGGTTGGGAAACATGTCAGCGCCTGAAGATTCGAATAGGGCTAGTTTAACCAATACCCGACTTCCGCTCGGTGCAGAAACAGTCGAATTCTGTTCCATTCCAGTCAAATCGAAATGATGTCTGTCGTTCAATGGCAGCGCTCCAAGCCGCAGGTACGATAAGGCTTCTGGACGCCATGATTTTGCGGATTGTGGAGCAAGAAGTGATCCAAGTATTGTTTTTGTTGAAATCTAGCATAGGGGAGTTGAGAGTGGATTCTCGATGCACCGCCGTATCCATTGCCGGCTGTACGCAAGGGTCTGCTCGGCCATCCGTATGGGGAAATGAATGAACCCATGAGGAGCATCGGGCACCAGATGCGTTTCTACGTTGGCGTGCTTGGCCCAACGCTTGGTAATTTCCAGCGTGTCGTCACGCAAGGGATCAAGCAAACCGACAAACATGAGCGCGGGCGGGAGATCCTCGAAGTCGCCATACAGTGGCGACAGCGGCGCTTGTTGCCGCTCAGCGTCACTCAGATCCGGTGTGAGCATGCGCAATGCCGGTGCCATCCCCGGGCCGTCCAGTACCAATGTGTCTGGGCCAGCCTCCCTTACGCTGGAGGTACCGAGAAGATCATAAACGCCGTAGTACAGAACAGCGCCCTTCACACGGCGAAGCAACTCAGGCCATGCTTTTAATTGGAGCAGCGTAGCGGCTGCCAAATGCCCACCTGCCGATTCGCCGACAAAGATGACCGGCAGACCCGTATATTCAGGAAGGCCGCCGCCTAGCAGCCAGCGCGCGGCTGTGAGGACATCCGTCATGAGTCCTTGAATAGGCGTGTGTCCAAACAAGCGATAGTCGATGGATACTACCGCCACGCTGCAATGGACAGCCATGGCAGCGTTGGCTGCGTCATCCATCTGGGCGTTGCCGATTACCCATCCGCCGCCATGGACATCGAAGATGACGCCTTGAACCGGCCCTGGCGGCCTGATGATCCGGACAGCTGCCTGCATGCCGTCTATTGCAATCCTTCTTTGTTCAACGGCAAGTCCTTGTCGCTCCAGTTTTTTCGTGCCGCCTATCTGGGACAGACGCAACAGCGACTGAATCACCAAGGGCGTAAAACGATTGCGAATTTTGAATCGGGGAGCCCAGGCGAGCTTCCGATTAAAACGTCTTGCTTCTGCCAGCGTTGTTTCGTCAAATAAAATAGGTGTCATAGAGATAGAAGGAGTAATTTTCATGGGTCTTGGTGCCGGCATTGGCAACAATCGATATCTCAGGATGCCTCCTGTTCGAGCATGCCGTTGTAGGACAAAGGACTATTCAGTGGTGAGGTATTGCTACCTGAAGAAACTCTCTTTGATTGACCTGGATGCGGTTAAGTTTTGATCTGATCGTGAAAATTGGAACGCTGGACAAATTGTTCGCGATTTGTCAAAACTTTGTCAGCAAGTAATGCAAAGATAAGGCTACTTGATGTCACTCACCTGACGACCGTTGCCGTGTTTTCCCCTGAAAAGATCAGATAAGCGACCAGATAATCCATGCCGGAGCGATATTGCTTCGGGGAAGATATCCTTTATCGCCTATGCCAATTCAGCTTACGATCGCTATCATGATGGATATCATTGCGGCTTGAGACAGACGTCAGATTCTTGTTTTTAGCCGTTCCCGTTCCCGGTTCCATTCCATAACTTGCCCGAGTGCTCCATGTCAAGCAGACCATCTCCCGAACAACGACGCGAATTAGGTAGTTTTCTCAGTAGCCGACGTGCGCGCCTTCAGCCGGATGAATACGGTTTGCCCAAGGGCCCGCGCCGCACGCCGGGTTTGCGCCGGGAAGAGGTGGCGGTGCTCGCCGGCGTCAGTGTCAGCTGGTACACCTGGCTGGAACAGGGGCGGGAGATCCAGCCATCTTCGGATGCGTTGCGAAGAATTTCAAAAGTTCTCAAGCTCGATCAGATTGAGTCAGCCCACTTGTTCGCGTTGTCGTCCCGTGAAGCGCCCGCCGTAGCGACGGGGGGCCGCCTGAGCGACGGGCTGGAGTTGCTGGTGCGCGCCATTCACGTGCCTGCCTATGTGCGCAACACCCGCCTGGACATCCTCGCCTGGAACGACCCGATCGCCGACCTGTTCGTGGACTACGGTTTGCTGCAGCCCCATGAGCGCAATACCTTGCGCCTGCTCTTTCTGTACCCGCCTTATCGCACTCAAATCCTTGATTGGGAGCAAATGACGCGCGGCATGATCTCGGCGTTTCGCGCTGCACGCGCCCAGGCGCAGGACAAGGCGCCATTTGACAGCCTGATCACCGAGCTGACCGAGTTAAGTCCCGAGTTCCGCGCATGGTGGCCGGACACCAACGTCAAAGGTTTCGATGAGGGCGCCAAGCGGATGCGCCTTCCTTCCGGAGAGATTACCGCCTTTACCTATGTGGCCTTGACGCCGGTCGGGCGGCCGGACTTGTCGCTGGTCACCTATATACCTACGCCGCCTGCGTCTGCCAGTGAGTGCGACTCATAGGATAACAAGACGCCTTCTTGAGATTGTCGCGATTGCCTAAAGTGACGTCAGAGCAGTTCTTGAACACTGCTCCTTCATCTCACGGAGGCAAACCATGTCGCAACTCAATATCAATTCTGCAGCCAACGCAGTTTCCCGCAATCCTGCTACCGGCGAACTGATCGCCACTTACGCTTTCCAGACACCTGCCGAGGTGGAGCGCCTGCTCGAAGACAACGCGGCAGCCTTCAGCATGTGGCGTGCTACGCCGATGGCAGAGCGCGTAGCGACCTACCGTCGTCTCGCACAGGCTTTGCGCAAAAATTCCGAAGACCTGGCCGCGATCATCACTGCGGAGATGGGCAAGACCATCGCCGCCGCGCGCGCAGAAGTCGAAAAATGCGCCTCCACCATCGATTGGATCGCTGAAAACGGGCCGGCTATCCTTGCCGACGAGCCGGTCGCGGTCGATGGCAACGACCAGGTGCACGTGTCGTATCTCCCGATCGGCAGCATCCTGGCCGTCATGCCATGGAACTTCCCTTTATGGCAGGTGGTACGCGCTGCCGGCCCGGTCATGTTGTCCGGTAACGGCTTCATCCTCAAGCATGCCCCCAATGTGATGGGATCTGCCTATGCCTTGCAACGCATGGTTGAAGTCGCCGGTTTTCCCCCAGGCTTGTTTGCCAACCTGAATGCCGACAATGACACCGTGGCGCACGTGATCGAAGATCCGCGTGTCGCTGCAGTCACGCTCACCGGCAGTATGCGTGCCGGCGCTGCAGTTGCTGCGCTGGCCGGCAAGGCGCTCAAGAAGAGTTTGCTGGAACTTGGCGGCGCCGACGCCTTCATCGTGCTGGCTGACGCCAACATTGATCTGGCCGTGAAAGCGGCAATTGAGGCGCGCTTCCAGAACGCCGGTCAAGTCTGTCTCGCCGCCAAGCGCTTCATCCTTGAAAAAACTGTTGCCGCCGAATTTACCCGCAAGTTCGTCGCCGCGGCCAGTCAATTGAAGGCAGGCGATCCGCTTGATCCATCGAGCACGATGGGGCCGATGGCACGCAATGACTTGCGCGACGAACTGCACAACCAGGTCGAACGTACGCTTGCAGCCGGGGCTACCTTGCTGTTGGGCGGACACAAGATCGATGGCCCCGGCAACTTTTATGCCCCGACGGTATTGGCCGACGTCAAGCCAGGCATGGCCGTTTTCGATGAAGAAACCTTCGGCCCGGTTGCTGCGATCACGGTCGCAGAAGACGCGGAACACGCCATCGAACTGGCCAACACCAGCGACTACGGCCTGGGCGGAAGCTTGTGGACCGGCGACGTTGCCCGCGCCCAGCGTATTGCCCGCCGTCTCGAAACCGGCGGCGTATTCATCAACGGCTTTTCTGCATCCAATCCGCGCATTCCGGTAGGCGGCGTCAAGAAAAGCGGCTATGGCCGAGAGTTGTCGCATTTCGGCTTGCGCGAGTTCACCAACGCGCAAGCGGTCTGGGCCAGGACCGTCGGCTGATGCAACTTGCTGCTGCAGCTTTGACAGTCACTTACATCGCTAATAGCCAATACACGCTGCTTCTCGCCGAGAAGAATGACCGTTTGAGAGGCACGAAGAAATTTTTATTTTCCACTTTTTGTAATGAAGTAATCCCACCTTATTTTTAACTTTTTGGAGTATCAACATGAACAAAATTACCCGTATCGCTTCCGCTCTCGCCCTTGCTTTAGTCGCTACCCTCAATCATCCCGCCATGGCCGCGCCGGTAAAAAATATCGTCCTGGTTCACGGCTTTTTTGCTGACGGATCAGGTTGGCAGGGCGTGGCGAAAATTCTGACGCGTGACGGCTACAACGTCGCCGTCGTACAAGAACCGGAAACGTCGTTTGCTGAAGACGTGAAAGTCACCAGCCGCGCTGTCAATGCCTTCGACGGCAAAAGCATCCTGGTCGGTCACAGCTATGGCGGTATGGTGATTACCGAAGCCGGCGTGAATGACAAGGTTGCAGGTCTGGTCTATGTCTCGGCGTTCCAGCCTGATGTTGGTGAGAGCTTGGCGACCCTGGTCAAGAGAACACCGCCGGTCAGCGAATCCATCAAGGCGACCGCGGACGGCTATCTTTATGTCGAGCAGGCACGCTTCCATGCCGACTTCGCCGCCGATCTGCCCGCAGCCGACGCCAAATTCATGGCCATGTCGCAAGTGATGCCGACCGTGCAGACGGCAGGCGCTCCCGTCACGCAAGCCGCGTGGAAGACGAAACCTAGCTGGGCAGTCATCACGACGGCAGACCGTACGGTTAATCCTGAGCTGCAACGCTTCATGGCGGCGCGTGCCGGCAGCAAGGTAATCGAGATCAATGGCAGTCATGCAGCATTTATCGCGCATGCCGAAGCGGTGGCGAAAGTCATCGAGCAGGCCGCTGACCAGGCTGACCACTAATCCTTCACTGGTGCGATTGGCATATCAAGCCAGACTCAAGCCCCGTGCCAGTGATTACGACTCATAGGATAACAAGATGCCTTCCTGGCGTCGCCCTGATTGCATAAAGTGACATCAGAGCAGTTATTCAACACTGCTTTCACATTTCACCGACCCCTTATTTTTGGAGATTGCCATGACCGTTAAGCACATACTTTTTGTTTTGACCAACACGCCACAGATCGGCCCGAACCAACGTCCTACAGGATATTTTTTCTCCGAAGTCGCGCATCCTTATGAAGTGTTCGATCAGGCCGGTATCGCCGTCGAGTACGCTTCTCCTTTGGGTGGCACACCGCCCGAAGACGGCTACGATGAAAAGGATCCCGTCCAGTTGGCCTTCCGCCACAGCGACGCCATCCGTCGTATGGCACGTAGCCGCAAACTGTCGGAAGTCGACGTCCTCGACTACGATGCGGTTTTCTTCCCCGGCGGACTGGGGCCGATGATGGATATCGCCGTTGACCCTGAAGTAAAACGTGTCGTTGCCCGTGCCTGGGATGCAGGCAAGATCGTCGCTGCTGTGTGCCATGGTCCCGCTGCGTTTTTGGGCGTGAGACTGGCAGACGGCACGCCGTTGATCCAGAATCGCAAGCTGACATCCTTCTCCGATGAAGAGGAAGCCGGTTACGCGCAAGCTGACGTACCGTTTTTGTTGGAAGACGCTCTGCGCGCCGAAGGCGGCGACTATTCGGCAACGGATGTCTGGCAATCCAAGGTCGTCATCGACGGCCGTTTATTCACCGGCCAGAACCCTGCATCAGCAGGACCATTGGCGCAGGCCATCGTCAAAGAACTTCAAGGAGAATAATGATGAACACAACGACACAAATCACCATCGTGGCGCGTTGGCAGCCACTGAGCGAATCTTATGATGAAGTTCTGGCGGTGATCGGCGAGCTGCGTCCGAAATCACTGGCCGAAGAAGGTTGCCTGGGCTACGAGGTTTTCCAGAGCACGGACGAGCCACGCACGATATTGTTGCTTGAGCATTACCGCGATGCCGACGCACTGGAAACACACAAGTTGTCGGCGCATTATCAGGCGCTGGTAGTAGGGCGTGTACTGCCCTTGCTGGCTGACCGAAAGGTCGAGATTCTGCAGGCGCGTCCTTGATGGCTGCTGTTTGACTTGACCCTGGTGAAAGGCCCGCGCATGCGGGCCTTTTGCTATGCGTCAATACGAGACGGAGCGTATCCCTGTCGAGTCCTCCGTTATCGGGTGTGGGGTTCGTCAGGAAGGCAGCGCCTGTACCTGCAGGCGCCGCCTTCCTTTTGACCTACATGCAAAGAGGCTTTTATCTGATCGCGGCAATCTGCCGTTTGGTCAACACTGCCGATGCGCGCATACGTCCGCATAACTCGGAAAACGGGAGAGCCAAGTGAACACTACCAGTAGCGGTGCCGGCAAAAACCGGTCAATAAGGCGATAAGCCCATGCACGGCCTTTTCAGCTTTGGAATTGTGATCGTGGCGGTCATCCTGGCCTGCAGCGGATGGCTGGTGTTGATGTTTCTGCGGGCTTGGGACTATTGGGATCTCGCTGAGAATGAAGACGATATGACAGGTCAATGTACGGAACTGCTGGAGTTGTAGAGCGCGCGTAAAAAAGGACGCCAAGGCGTCCTTTTTATTGTTTCGATCTCTTCTCGATACAAATCACCGATGCCGGTGCTTACTTCGGCTCAGCCTTGACTGCTCTGCCGGTATAGCTCAGCTTGCGTAATTCCGGCTCCGCCATGGACTCGTCCATCACGATAAACGACACGCTTCCAGGCATGATGCCCATGAGGGCGATATTGACTTCTGTACGGATGTACTTTACTTCGCCGGCAGAAAGACTGAAGTCCAGCGCGGTCGCAACGGAGGTCGAGGTCTTGGCCTGATAGGCGCCGGCGGGACGGTCGACGAAGAAGAAGCCGCGTGCTCGTGATCTGCCTACAACCTGGTTGTTGAGTTGGATTTCCGGCTGGAGGGGAGATCCGATGAATGCCGACGAACGTAGAAAATAGATGCGGCCATAACCAGGTTTCAAGGGAGGCATGGAGACTTCCAGGTCGGCTTGTGTCGGACCGGATGCACAACCTGTCAGGACTGCGGCCAGCATCACAATGGCCAGCAATAGGCGAATCATTTTCATCACTGTTTTCTTTCTTGTCGTCGCTTGATTGAATTGGGACAATGCATTGCAGTTCTCCCGATCTTGAATGCGCTGAAGCTCCCGCTCAAAAGCATTCATTGCCCGGCGTTGCAAATACACCCCACATCGTTGTCCGCTCATGGCCTCCCCATTTTGGCCCTGCGAATGGACAACGTGTAAATATTAGCAAACAAAGCTGTCGGACCGGTGTTTCTCTTGCCAAATTAATCGCGTAAAACGTAACGAAACGACAGGCTATGCATGAGGCTTGCCAGCTTTTTAATTCGAAAATCTTATCCACATTGTCTGCATTTAACCAAGGGCTGAGCGCGGCAAAGAGCTTATGCATCCTACTAAATCCTAGTCAGGAGACCGGCGAAAAGCAGGCCCCAGGCACGCGGAAGCTATATTTCTGTAGCTATCTGCCGCGTGCACATGGCCTGATAAGACACCTGCCTGGACATGCAAGACAAATTGTCTGCCATTGCGACCAGGCTGCAGTTGTGGAAGGCCAAGGCCGGAGATGTGGATGCCGCCTATCAGTTGGGGTATTGGTACGAGGACGGTAACCTGGGGTTGAGCAAAGATGCAAACGAAGCGATCCGTTACTACAAACAGGCGCAGCAGCTTGGCCATCCAGAGGCTGCCGAGGCATTGAGAAAATTACAGTCGAAGTAGGCGAGTCCGCTGACGCATTCAGTTAACTGTTTGACTGCGCCGGACGGGCAGGATGACAAGAGGCCGCTAAAGCTGCGGCCCGCTTATCTCCTCTGAATCGAAATCGCTAAAAAGGGGGGGGGCTGCAGGGCTTTAACTGAATCTGTCAAAAAAGTGCTTCTTGCTTCGCTGTCGTCCCGGCGAACGCCAGGACGACAGCGATTGCTAATGCAGGTGCACCCAATGAACGCGCTCCGACAGACTATTTTTTCGCCGCCAATCGATCCTTGTGCGCCTTCACCATCGCCCCCAGCATCTGGTCGCCGAAGCCTTCCTTTACACTTTGCTGCAAGCTTGCGGCAACATGCGGTCCGATCATGGCCGGATTGGCGATCTGCGCCGTCATGTTGTTGTAATAGCTGAGATCCTTGCTGGCATTGGCGATGCTGAACTTCATGCCGTCGGAGCGGCCTTCGAGGATGCCGCTGGCGATCATCTGGAAGATACCGCTGTTGGCGCCGCCTTTGCTGATCACTTCAAAGAACTTGCGCTGATCGACGCCGACCGCATCGCACATGGCCAGCGCTTCCGTCGTCAGCGTGGCGATGCCGATGGCGATGAAGTTGTTGAGCAGCTTCAGCTTTTGCGCGCTGGTGGTGTCACCGATATGGAAGATGTTTTCACAGAAGGCTTCCAGCACCGGCTTCACTTTCTCGAACGTTGCCGCGTCTGCGCCGACCATGGTGTTGAGGCGGCCTTGCATGGCTTCCACCGGCGTGCGCGCCAGCGGCGCATCGACGAACTTCACGCCCTTGGCCGCCAGTTGCTCGGCTATGCGCGCGCTCGACATCGGCTCGCTGGTGGAGCAGTCGATGATGATCTGGCCGCTGCGGCAGTTTTCCAGAATACCGCCGGCGCGGAACATCAGGTCTTCCACCTGCGGTGAGCCGGTAACGCACAGGATGATGGCATCGGTGCCGGCGACCAGATCTTGCAGGCTGCTCGCCTCGCGCGCGCCTTCGGCGACCAGCTCTTCCACCGGCTTGCGATTGCGGTTGCCCATGACGGTGACGTTGAAGCCCTTGATGACGAGGTTGTGCGCCATGCCCTGGCCCATCATGCCGACGCCTATGAATCCGATATTTTTCATGACTGGTGAATTGCTTTCTCTAAAGTGGAAAAGGCCGGCGCAACCGGGGGCTGCGCCGACGTGAAACGAGCTGTTGTGCGCTTACTTTGGCATGTATTGCGAGAGATCTGCCAGCGGTGCGCCGGCGGCGGCTTCATACGATTTTGCCAGATTGCCGTTCTTCATATTGATGACGACCCAGTTGTTGATCCACGCCAGCAGCGCCGTGTCTTCCTTGCGTACGCCGATACCGTGCGGGACCACCTTGACCGCGAACTTGGTTTCGATGTTGCGGCCTGGATTCTTGCGTGCGGTTGTGGTCACCAGTTCCCTGGCGGTGCCGATGGCGTCGACCTGACCCGACAGCAGCGCGGCGGCATTGGTCGAGTCGTCGTCATAGCGCACCAGTGTCGTACCTTTGGGGACGAGTGGCGTCAGCAGCGTATCTTGCAGGTTGCCGCGTACCACGCCGACACGTTTGCCGGCCAGGTCGGCGAGACTCTTGATCTGCATCGAGTGCTCGGCGCCGACTACCGATTCTGACGCGCTGTAGGGCACGCTGAAGTTGATCACCTTGGCTCGCTCCGGCGTGATGCTGAAGGATGCGATCACGATGTCGGCCTTGTTGGTCAGCAGGAAAGGCACGCGGTTGGGGCCGGTGACCTGGATGATTTCCATCTCGACGCCGAGGTCCTTGGCCAGCATTTTGGCGGCGCTGACGTCGGAACCGTAAGGTTGCAGCTTGTCGTCGGTCATGCCAAAGGGAGGCGAGCCGAGATCGATGGCGATGACGATTTTCTTACGCTGGCGAATGTCGGCGAGCGTGTCGGCACTGACCGACTGGACAAGACAGACCAGGCCGAGGAAGGCGGCGGCCACGTATTTGATGTTGACGAGTTTCATGCAATCTCCTGGATATAAGAATTGTTGTTCACTGCTGGCGTTGCGTTGTTGCTAGTTACTAAGTAAAGCGATGGCTGCAAAACGGATAACAAATTCTGGGTTTCGGAAAAGCGATTGCGTCAGAGCAAGAAGCCCATAGCGGTAGGGGAGGGAAACGGCAGGCGCGAACTCGCCGCCACCGGTCAGGCGCAGCAGCGCCGTCAACGATGGAACATCGGTGTCGCGTAAAAAATCCTGGTGTTGTCTCCGCCAATGGCGTGGCAATAATCTCGTATTGGCCGCCGGCTTTTATGGTTCTTGATTCTGTTGCGGGGCCATTGTGGATTTGGCCCTCGTGTGGAAAGCGACACTACGCCCGGCATCGGGCACTGTCTAATGAAAGTAATTCATCGCGTGATAACCGGTTGCGGTGGCTCAGTCCAAGTCATATATCGGCTGCATCGTTTGCGTGGCGGCGATTGAAACGGTCTATGTTCGCGCCTTTAACGCCGGCCTCAATGCAGGTCGCCCATGCGCGGCGTATTGGCTCGGCGTCTTGCCCAGCACTTTGCGAAACATGCTGGTGAAGGCGCTGGCGCTTTTATAACCAAGCTTCTCTGCGATGCGTTCCACGGGATCGCCCTGCGCCAGCCTCAGCAGCGCCTCGGTGATATGGACTTGCTGCACCCAGTGACGAAACTGCAAGCCGGTCTCTTTGGGAAACAGGCGAATCACCGTGCGCGCACTGGCGCCGCCAATTTCGGCCCATTGTTCCAGCGAGTTCAGGCTACCGGGGGTGCTGACGATGGCCTCGCAGATCGCCACCAGCCGGCGGTCGGACGGCCACGGAATGGCGACGGGGATTGAGGTGGCCTCATGGATCTCCAGCAGGATCAGTTGTGCCAGATGGCCGCCGCGCGCTTTGACGTCGTAGTCGTCGCGCTCCTTGAGCAGCGCCAGGATCAGTTCGCGCAACAGCGGGCTGACTTCCAGCAGCCGGCAAGCATCGCCGATCTGCTGCGATTCTTCCTGCCGGATGTAGAGCGTGCGCAGATGGACGTCGCTGAGCATGCGGATTTCATGTTCCAGTTCCGACGGCACCCATAGCGCGCGTTGCGGCGGGATGACCCACAGGCCGTGCGGCGTGCGCACCTGCATCACGCCTTCTGCGGCGTACAGCAGTTGTCCGCGTGGATGTGAGTGCGGCGCCAGCAATTGGCCTGCATCGAAGTCGCGGCTGAAGGCGACGACGGCTTGCGGCAGTTGCTGGAGTTTCGCGGCCTTGGCGCTGGAATGGACGATTTTCATGGTACCGGCGGATTGTCACTTAATCGACGAAAAATGGCATTACGGTTTTTAAATGCCACTATACCATTCACGTATTCCTGCATGTTTTTGTCCATCCGTCGCCCATTTTCCGTTCATTCATTCTTAGCCATGACAATCAACAGTTCATCGTCGCTCGGCGCGACGCTCGCCGATAAATCCCCCGCGATATCGGCCGCATCAACTAATGCCGGTGCCACGCCTCTGGTGCTGCGCATCGTCTTGGCGGTCGGTTTCGCCCACATGATCAACGACCTGATCCAGGCCTTGCTGCCGTCCATTTATCCGATGCTCAAGCAGAACTACGGATTGACCTTCACGCAGGTCGGGCTGATCACTCTGACGTTTCAAGTGACGGCGTCGCTGATACAGCCGTGGATCGGCATGTACACCGACAAGCATCCCAAGCCTTTGCTGCTGCCTTGCGGTGCCGTCTTTACGCTGGTCGGCGTGGTGTTGCTGTCGATGGCCGGCAGCTTTGGCTGGTTCCTGTGTGCGGCGGCGCTGATCGGTGTCGGTTCGTCGACCTTTCACCCGGAAGCCTCGCGCATTGCCCGCATGGCGTCAGGCGGTCGCTTTGGTTTGGCGCAGTCGACTTTTCAGGTCGGCGGTAATGCAGGTTCCGCACTGGGGCCGTTGCTGGCGGCGGCGATCGTGGTGCCGTTCGGCCAACCGAACATCGCGTGGTTTTGCATCATCGCGATAGTGGCGATCATTACCTTGTCGCGCGTGAGCAATTGGTATCGTCATCATCTGGCAGCCGGCGGCAAAAAGGGCAAGACGGCTGCGCCTCACAATCTGTCGCCGGGCACCGTCAAAAAGGCGCTGGTGGTGTTGTCGTTGCTGGTGTTTTCCAAATACTTTTACATGGCGAGCTTCACCAGCTATTTCACCTTCTACCTGATCGACAAGTTTCACATCGCGGTGGGCGATTCGCAGATCCTGTTATTCCTGTTCCTTGGCGCGGTGGCATTGGGCACCTTCTTCGGCGGCCCTATCGGCGACAAGATCGGACGCAAGCGCGTGATCTGGTTTTCGATCCTCGGTGCAGCGCCGTTCGCCTTGCTGCTGCCGCATGCCAATCTGTTCTGGACCGGCGTGTTGTGCGTGTGCGTCGGCTTCATCCTGGCATCGGCGTTCTCGGCCATCGTGGTGTATGCGCAGGAACTGGTGCCGGGCAAGGTCGGGCTGATTTCGGGCGTGTTCTTTGGATTGATGTTCGGCTTCGGTGGCATCGGCGCCGCGCTGCTGGGACATCTTGCTGATTTGTACGGAATCTCGACCGTGTATGCGGTGTGTGCGTGGCTGCCGCTGGCCGGTGTGCTGACGGTATTCTTGCCGAATCTGAAAAACTAATTTTGGTTTGATGACGAACGACAATATCCGTATCTGCGGATATTGTCGTTTGCAGCTTGCCTGAACGGACTTACAGTTTCGTTACCGCCAGCACGGCGTCGGCGAATGCCTGTGGTGCTTCCTGTGGCAGGTTGTGGCCGATGCCGCCGGTAATGTTGCGGTGTTCATATTTTCCCGAGAACTTGTCGCGATACAAGGTTGGCGGCAGGAAGGGCGCGCCGTTGGCGTCGCCTTCCATGGTGATGGTCGGGATGCCGATGACAGGCAGGCCGGCGAGGCGGCGTTCCAGTGCGTCGTACTTGCGTTCGCCATCGGCCAGGCCGAGACGCCAGCGATAGTTGTGGATGACGATGGCGACATAGTCCGCATTGTCGAAGGACGCAGCGCTGCGATTGAAGGTCGCGGCATCGAACTGCCATTTCGGCGAGGCGGTCTTCCAGATCAGCTCGGCAAATTCGCGGCGGTACTTGGTGTAGCCTTCGACGCCGCGTTCGGTGGTGAAGTAGAACTGATACCACCAGTCGAACTCTGCCTTCGGCGGCAGTGGCTTTTTGGCCGCGGCCAGATTGGTCATCAGATAGCCGCTCACCGACACCAGCGCCTTGCAACGCTCCGGCCATAGCGCCGCCATGATGCACGCCGTACGCGCGCCCCAGTCAAAGCCGGCGATGACCGCCGAAGGAATTCGCAATGCATCCATCAGCGCAATGATGTCCTGCGCTACGGCTGACTGCTGGGCATTGCGCAGCGCATCCGAAGAGAGGAAGCGCGTGCTGCCGTGGCCGCGCAGATGCGGGATGATCACGCGATGGCCGGCTGCTGCAAGCAAAGGCGCGACATCCACGAAGCTGTGGATGTCGTAAGGCCAGCCGTGCAGCAGGATGACCGGTTGACCGTTGGCCGGGCCGACTTCTGCATAGCCGATGTTGAGCACGCCGGCGTCGATTTGCTTGATGCCGGTGAAACCTGCTGCAGTTGTGGACGTTGCACCTGCGACCATGCTTTGCGCATTGGCGAGCGTGCTGAAGCTCAGCTGTGCGGTGGCGACGGTGGCGGCGGCCGCGCCGAAGAAATGGCGGCGGCGTTGGTTGATCTGATCGGACATGTTTTTCTCCTTGAGTGTGATGGTGATTCGTGTGTTGAGTTGTTTTGCTGCTTACTGTGGTTGCGCCAGCAAATTCTTGATGGCGGCTTCGGTCTGCGCGTACTGGCCTTCGCCGAAGTGCGTATAGACCACTTGTCCTTTTTTATCGATCAGGTAGAACGCCGGCCAGTACTGGTTGTTGTACGAAGTCCAGGTGGCGTACTGGTTGTCCTGCGCCACCGGATACGTCAGGCCGAAGCGCTTGATGGCGGTTTTGACATTGTTGGTGTTGCGTTCGAAGGGATACTCGGGGGTGTGCACGCCGACCACGACCAGGCCCTGGTCCTTGTACTTCTGGTACCAGGATTTGACGTAGGGAAGGGTGTTGATGCAGTTGATGCAGGTGTACGTCCAGAAGTCGACCAGCACCACCTTGCCGCGCAGTTGCTGCATAGTCAGTGGTTCGCTGTTGAGCCACTTGTCGATGCCGGTGAATTCCGGTGCGGCGACGCTTTTGCTGAGCGCGCCGGCGGAAGCGGTGGAGGTTGCAGCGGCCAGCACAGTCAGGGCGGCGAAAGTCTTGAGTCGGGAAAGCATGAGGGAATCCTTTCAGAAGAAGAAAATCAGGAAGAGATGGAAGAACAAAACAGAGACGAAAGTGCAGCAGTAATCAACACGTCGTACTGCAGGTAGATCGCCAGCGCCGTCAGCACCACCAGCACGCCGAACAGCTGCTGCAGACGTTGGGTATGACGCGACACCACACGGACATGGCGGGTGATGTACTGGCCGCCGTAGAGGATGGCGAGCATGGGGATGGCGGCGCCGATGGCGTACATCAGCAACAGCAGGGCCGACCAGCCGAGATCCTGGGCCTTGACCACCAGTACCAGGATCGATGCCAGCACCGGACCGGCGCAAGGCGTCCACACCGCGCCCAGCGACATACCCAGTACAAAGCCGCCGGTGTTGCCGGCATGCACTTTGGGAGCCTTCGGCGCGGCGTGCATGCGTTGCAGCGGGGACTGCAACTGCGCCACCAGCCATTCATAAGGACGCGGCCACAGGCGCAGCAGGCCGGACAGCGCCAGCAATGCGATGGCGGTATTGCGCAAGACCTCTTGTGCCACATGGACGGTGCTGGAGACGGCGCCCAGCAGCATCGCGAAGGCGGAAAAACTCAGGATGAAGCCGGCGATAATAAACAGCGGGCGGGTGCGATTGGGCGCGCTGCCATTGGTTCCTACCGAGCTGCCGAGCAGAATCGGCAATACCGGCAGGACGCATGGCGAGGCAATGGTCAGCAGCCCGGCCAGCAGGGCGAATGGCGTTTCGAGGAAGCTGTGCATGGCAGCGATTTCCAATGTTGGTTGCGATGACCGTATTGGAACGCTTGGACGTATCTGGCTTGTGTCCAGAACACCGCACGGGTGCAATGTTTTGTGTATGTGTATGCGCCAGATACATTGGGACACAAATCATCCCGGGACTTGTTTTATAAAGTCGTCATTGCCAACCACCTGAAGGAAAAGGAAATGATCCCTGAACGCTACAAAGGCTCCTGCCACTGCGGCGCCGTCCGTTTTGAAGTCCGCACCGCGCTGACGCCTGCCGGGCGTTGCAACTGCAGCCTGTGCCGCCGCAAGGGCGCGCTGATGACGCCGATGATCGACGCCGCCGACGTGAAGATCATCAGCGGCGAAGAGTCGCTGACGCTGTACCAGTTCAATACGCGAACCGCGAAGCACTATTTCTGCAAGCATTGCGGCATCTATCCCTTCCATCAGACGCGCAAGGATCCGCTGCGTTGGCGCGCCAATATCGGCTGCCTGGAAGGCGTGGATCCGTATGCGCTGGAAGCAAGCGTGGCCGACGGCGCCAGTCTGTCCGTGCTGGAGGATGCATGACGCGGCTAAGACGCTTGCTGGCGGTCTTTGCCTTTGTCACGGGTGGTCTGGCGGCGGAACTGGCCAAGCCGGTCTACTGCTCGCTGCTGAATGTGGCGAGTACGGCGCCGGGCAGTACGGTATGCCGCCGCAAACGCGCTAAGGTATGATCGCCGCATGGAAAACCAAGACCACATCCTGATCGTCGACGACGACCGCGGCATTCGCGAATTGCTGGCTGCCTATCTTGAAAAGAACGGCATGCGCGTGTCGCTGGCGGCCAATGGGCGGCAGATGCGCGCCGTGCTGGAGCAGGGCGCGCCGGATCTGATCGTGCTGGATCTGATGCTGCCCGGCGAAGACGGTCTGGTGCTGTGCCGCGAATTGCGCGTGGGCAAATTCAAGGCGGTGCCGGTGCTGATGCTGACCGCGCGCAGCGAAGAAACCGACCGTATCGTCGGACTGGAAATGGGCGCCGACGACTACCTCACCAAGCCATTCGCCGTGCGCGAGCTGATGGCGCGTATCCGCTCGGTGCTGCGGCGCGCGCGCATGCTGCCGCCCAACATGCAGGTGACCGAAGCGGTGCAACTGCTGGGTTTCGGCGACTGGCGTCTCGATACCACCGCGCGCCATCTGCTCGACCAGGACGGCACCATGGTGGCGTTGAGCGGCGCCGAATACCGCCTGCTGCGGGTCTTCCTCGACCATCCGCAGCGGGTACTCACGCGCGACCAGTTGCTCAACCTGACGCAGGGCCGGGCGGCAGATCCTTTTGACCGCTCCATCGATCTTCTGGTCAGCCGCTTGCGCCAGCGCCTGCAGGATGGCGCGCGCGAACCGCGCTACATCAAGACGCTGCGCAACGAGGGTTATGTATTTTCGGCGGCCGTCACGCTGATGGACGGTGAGCAATGAAGCTAACTTTTTTACGCTGGCCGCGCACGCTGTTCGCCCGGCTGGCGCTGATCTTGTGCGTGGGGCTGGTGCTGGCGCAGACCTTGTCATTCTGGCTCACGTTGACCGAGCGCGATCAGGCCACCACCAATGTCATGATGGGTTATATCGAGCGCGAAGCAGCCAGCTCGGTGGCACTGCTCGATCATCTTCCTCCCGCCGAGCGCCCGCAATGGCTGCCGCGCCTGGCGCGGCGCAGTTATGAATTCATCCTCGGCCCCGGTATCACCGGCACGCCGCCGGATGCGCGCCTGTCGCGGATGGTGGCGAAGTCGATCGCCGACGGTATCGGCACCGACTATGCGCTGACCGTCAATGCCGTCCCCGGCGACAAAGAGCGCATGCAGGTGCACCTGAAGCTGACCGACGGCACGCCGCTGACCATCGACATGCGGCCAATGTCCGGCGTGCCGCTGTCGCCGTGGTTGCCGCTGGTGCTGGCGCTGCAACTGATCGTGCTGGCAGCTTGCTGCTGGCTGGCGGTGCGGCTGGCGACGCGGCCGCTGCATGCGTTGGCAACGGCGGCTGATGCGCTTGGCCCCGATCTCAAGGCGGCGCGCTTGCCGGAAGACGGCCCATCGGAAGTGGCGCGCGCATCCAAAGCCTTCAACGCCATGCAGGATCGTATCGCGACCTATATGACCGAGCGCATGCAAATCCTCGCCTCGATTTCGCACGACTTGCAGACGCCGATCACCCGCATGCGCTTGCGCGTCGACGTGATGGACGACGATCCGCAGCACGCCAAACTGCAACAGGATTTGCAGGAAATGGAAAACCTCGTCAAGGAAGGCGTAGCCTATGCGCGCACCTTGCACGGCGCAGCAGAAGCGCCCATCCGCATCGACCCCGACGCCTTGTTTGACAGTCTGATGTGCGACTACGTCGACGCCGGCAGCGATGTGTCTCTGGAGGGGAATATCGGCGCGCCATTGGTGACTCGCCCGCAAGCGCTGCGGCGCATCCTCGGCAACCTGATCGACAATGCATTGAAGTACGGCGGCAGCGCGCGCATCGTGGTGGCGTCATCTCCTCAAGATGGATCGGTAACGATTGCCGTGCGCGACCACGGGCCGGGCATTCCGCCCGCATTGCTGGAGGCTGTGTTTGAACCCTTCTATCGCGTGGAAGAATCGCGCAACCGGCAAACCGGCGGCACAGGGTTGGGGCTGGCCATTGCGCGGCAACTGGCGCTGGCGATGGATGCTTCGCTGTCCTTGCACAATCTGCCGGAGGGCGGCCTGGAAGCGCGGCTGACTTTGGCTAAGATGCACTGAACGTTTTCTGCATTCTGCATCTGGCACGGCGAAGGCCTGTCGTTACCTCATCGGTAACGGCAGGTCTTTTTCATTGTGGTGCAATCCGATTAGCGTCAGACCAGATTGATTTCCACACCAATGTTGCCGCGTGTAGCCTTGGAGTAGGGGCAGGTCGCGTGCGCCGCATCCAGCAGCGCCTGAGCGACGTCGCGTTCGATGCCCGGCAGGCTGACATTGAGGCGCGCCTGCAGGAAGTAGGCGCCGTCGGTGGTGCCAAGATCGACTTCAGCATCCACGGCGAGGTCAGATGGAAGAGCGACTTTCATCTTGCCCGCGGCCAGTCCCATGGCGCCGATGAAGCAGGCCGACCAGCCGGCGGCAAATAGTTGTTCCGGATTGGTGCCGGCACCTGTGCTGCCCGGGGAGGACAGCTGAATATCGAGACGACCGTCGGAGCTGCGCGCAAAACCATCGCGGCCGCCCGAAGAGGTGTGTGTTTTGCCTGTGTACAGTACTTTTTGCAATTGGGTCATGATGAAGTTACTCTCTGAGTAACGAAGTTGCCGAGATGTTTTTTCTGTCCGGCATGGTTTCAAGTGATTTATATCGTATCCGATGTAATCGAATGCGATTAAGTATATCGGTAAATTTAAAGATGTCAATGCATTCGATTAAATCGCATGCGATATATAATGTGAAAATTGCGAAGCATGCCTTTGCATCCACAAGGAGTCATAGCGCCATGCCCAAAACCACTGATATCGCCGATCAAGCCAATCCGAAACTTTCGGAATTCCTGTGCTTCGCCATCTACTCGGCCAACCTCGCATTCGGCAAGGCGTACAAACCGATCCTGGAAGAACTGGGCCTGACCTATACGCAATACATCGCCATCATCGCCTTGTGGGAACAGGACAACCAGACCGTCGGCAGCCTCGGTGAAAAATTGTTTCTGGAATCGAATACGCTCACGCCCATTCTCAAGAAGCTGGAAGCCATGGGATATCTCGTCCGCCAGCGCGATCCCGGCGATGAACGCCAGGTGCTGATCAGCCTGACCGATGCAGGCCGGCGCTTGCGCGAGAAGGGGATGGGGATGGATCTGGTGGACGCCTGCGGTCTGACGTCGGCGGAGTTCTCTCGTGTTCAGGAATCGGTTGCCGCATTGCGCGACAACCTGATCAAATCCACACAGGGTAAAAACTGATGTGCGTTGAGACTTTTCTTGCCTATTTTGTTTGCGTCGTCTGCGCTCGTCACCTGCCTACATAACAGGACGACTGCGTAAGGATTACTCCACGATTTCCGCTTTGCCGTCTGGATAAGGATGCAGGCAATACACCTTGCCTGATTTTCCCTTCATGTGTTTTTGCGGCCAGATGCCGCCGATGCGATAGAGCACCCGGTTGGAAAAAATGATCGGGCCTTCCAGCACCTTTGCTTGTTTGAATCCGCTCTCGCTAAGACAGGCGGCGCGCGTGTCCGTTTTCAATTTTTCCCACTGATCTGCACTGGACGCCTGTGCATTGCCGAGCAATATCAACGACGTTGCGACAGCTGTTAGTTGTAATGTTCGTTTCCAACTTTTTTGCATACTGTTTCCTTTTTCATTTTGCCCGATCGACAACTTTGTCTGATCGTCAAAGTGTCGTGCGGTTCAGATCCAAAAAAAATCCTCATTCATCAAGGCGACATTTTCGAATGTTATCAATAGCGCTTGGTCTTTAAAACGAGAAATAGGTAGTAATACCTATAGCTCTGAAACGGCCTTATTGCCGACAATACGGGCGGTTCGGGGCAGGACGAATATGTTTTTCTTTGCCGAAGGGACGGGCTTCCGAATCGACATTCAAATAAGGATAACAATGAATTTCCTCGCCAATATGACTATCAGCAAACGCCTGAATCTCGGCTTTGCCATCATCCTTTTTTCCGCGATCGGCGTCATTGCAGTGAGTATCTGGCGGTTGCATACCGTCGCCGAAACAACACAGGCGATGATGGAGAAACCGCTGGCGAAAGAACGCCTGGTCTCCGACTGGTATCGCACCATTCACACCAGCGTGCGCCGTACAACGGCGATTGCCAAGAGTTCCGACCCCAGCCTTGGCGCTTTCTTCGCAGAGGATGCGTCGACCTCCACCAAGTTATCCAATGAACAGCAAAAAGCGTTGGAAGCGTTGCTCACCAGCGACCGGGAAAAAGAACTGTTCGCGCAGCTGAGCGCGGTGCGCAAGCGGTATGTCGCGGCGCGTGATGCCATCACCAAAGCCAAGACCGACGGCCAGGTTGAAGAGGCCAATCGCATTCTTGAAAAAGTCTTTCCGGTTGAAGCCAAGGGTTATCTCGATTCGCTGCAACAACTGCTCGATTTGCAGCGTTCCAGCATCGATCAGATCGCGGCCAGCATTCATGCGCTTTACACCATGAGCCGCAATCTGCTGATTGCCTTCGGTGCACTGTTGTTTGTCGCCGGCTGGTTATTCGCATGGCGTCTGGCGCTGAGCATCACGCGTCCGCTCAATCAGGCCGTCAACATTGCCGAGACCGTGGCGGCAGGCGATCTTACGTCGCATATCGATACCAATCGCAAGGATGAAACCGGCAAGCTGCTGCATGCGCTGAAAACCATGAACGACAATCTCTTGCGTATCGTCGGCCAGGTGCGCAGCGGCACCGACACAATCGCTACGGCATCGCGTGAAATCGCGACCGGCAATCTCGACTTGTCTTCGCGTACGGAACAGCAGGCAGGTTCGCTGGAAGAAACTGCCTCGGCGATGGAAGAGCTCACGTCCACGGTGAAGCAGAATGCCGACAACGCACGTCAGGCCAATCAACTGGCTGCGTCGGCATCGGATGTCGCCGTTCAGGGCGGTAGTGTGGTCGGGCAGGTAATCGATACCATGGGCGCCATCAACGAGTCGTCGAAGAAGATCGTCGACATCATCAGCGTCATCGACGGCATCGCGTTCCAGACCAATATCCTTGCACTCAATGCTGCCGTCGAGGCTGCGCGTGCGGGCGAGCAGGGCCGTGGTTTTGCGGTGGTCGCATCGGAAGTGCGCAGCCTTGCGCAACGATCCGCCAGCGCCGCCAAAGAGATCAAGGAACTCATCGACAATTCAGTGCAAAAGGTCGACTCCGGCAGCAAGCTGGTCGAGCAAGCAGGGGCCACGATGACCGAAGTGGTTGCCAGCGTGCGCCGCGTGACGGACATCGTCGGCGAGATCAGTTCCGCCAGCCAAGAGCAGAGCGATGGCATCGAACAGGTGAATCGCGCCATTGCGCAGATGGATGAATCGACGCAACAGAACGCTGCCCTGGTGGAACAAGCTGCTGCCGCTGCGCAATCTTTGCAGGATCAGGCGCATACCCTGACCGAGGTGGTCAGTATTTTCAAGCTTGATAGTGCGGGTGCTGGGAGCGCCTCGTTGTATAAAGCGGCGAGGCCGGTGGCCGCATCTGCGATGAGCGCGGCGCCTGTGACGATGAGGCAACCAGCGGCAACGAGCGCAGCCCGCAAGCCGGCGGCGAAACTTCCTGCAGCAGCAACGGTATCTACGCCTGCGGTCTCCAGACAGCCCAAGCTGCCGGCCGCGACGTCGGACGACGATTGGGAGCAGTTCTAAGCAGAGCGCTTCAGCCGCTTCTGCCTACGTGGCAGAGGTGCTGAGGTTGCTTCGCAACGATGCCGGCGGCGATAGGAAGGTATTGCACAGCCAGCTGCCGGCTTGTCCCAGTCCGCGATCGCGTGACCAGATCAGATGCACCTGGATATTTTTGGGCCAGCCGTTGACCTGAAGTTCTTTCAGGTCGGCGGCGCCAAAGCGTTTGACGATCCAGCGCGGCAGTTCTGCCCAGCCAAATCCCAGTTCGGTCATTTCCAGCAAAATCAGATAGCTCGATGAGGACCAGTGGAACCCTGATCGTGGCGGTTTGACTTCGTCGCGATAGGTGTTCAGGCGCAACTCGCGCGCATCGCGCAGCATGTCGCCGGTGACTTGCGCGGCGCGCGCCAGCGGATGTTTGGTGCTGACGTACAGACCAATCTCGGACTGGTCGGCGATGGGCTCGAAACCGATGTCGGGCGGGTAAGAGGTTTGCGCCGCCACCAGCGCCATCTGCACGCGCCCGGACTGCACCAGATCGACGGCGTCTTGGTCTTCCGCGATCAGACATTCCAGCCGCAGATCGGGATAGCGTTGCTCCAGCTGCGACAGGCTCTTTTCAAAGACGTCGGATTGATAGGTATCCGATAGTGCAAAACTCAGTTGTGCTTCCAGCCCACCGGCAAGCCGCTGCGCGGCACGGCTCAGCCGATCATTGGCGTCGAGCATCTGCTGGGCATGGGCGAGCAGGGCGTGGCCGTGTTCGGTCAGCGTCGGTTTGCGTGTGCTGCGATCAAACAGTGTTACGCCGAGATCGATTTCCAGATTGGCGATGGCTTCGCTGACGGTGGATTGTTGCTTGTCGAGCTTGCGCGCTGCCGCCGAAAAGGAGCCGAGGTTGGCGGATTCGATGAACATCAGCAGGGCGTCGACGGAATGCAGCATGGTGGAAGGATCTCTTTATATCGGTTTTTCCGATGATTAATGATTTTATCCTATCAGATTAAGTGGGGATAATCACCTTCTTATCGAGTAGAAGGAGAGCACCGTGACGCAGGAAAAAACCTTATATGAACGCTTTTTGCATGCCGTCCTGTTTGAGCTGGTGGCCTTGCTGCTGTGCGCGCCGGTGATGTCCTGGCTGTTAGGTGTGTCGTTTGCCCACGCGGGTTTGCTGACGCTGATGATTTCTTTGGTGGCGATGGCGTGGAATGTGATTTTCAACAGCATCTTCGACCGCCTGGAACGCCGCTGGAAGGCTAAGGCGGCTCCGACGGCGGTTGTGGAGCCACGCCGGTTTTCGGTTCGCATCGCGCATGCCGTGATCTTTGAAGCCGGCCTGATCCTCGCTGTCGTGCCGATGGCGGCATGGTGGCTGAATATCGGTCTGGTTGAAGCTTTCATACTGGATATCGGCCTGGTGTTGTTTTTTCTTCCTTACACCTTGGTGTTTAACTGGTGCTACGACAAGATCCGGGCCGGCATGCTCAAAAACGCCACGTGCTGATCGCGTAGGGCACAGGCCGACGCCGGCACTTGTTAACGGTTTTTACATCACTGTTCTCGTGAAATAAAAGGCGACACACAAAATTGAAAACGAGCCGGCGCAATGCCGGCTTTTTTAATTTTCACGCTCATTTCCCTCGTTGATCTGAGGAATGACGCAGTTGCACAAAAGCTATACTGGCCCGCCATTTGCCGGAAATATCCATTAACCGGCACTCTTCGTTGTCAATTTTGCTATCCGCTTTATTGTCACTCCATCATCTTATAAAAATAGAGACTTTCATGAACATCATCGCCAATCTGAAAATCGGCAAGCGTCTTGCGCTCGGATTCTCCGTTATTTTGTTGCTGGCCATTGCGATCATCTGCATCGGCATCTGGCGCCTGCAAGGCGTGACGGATGCGACCAAGGCGATGATGCAGAAGCCGTTGGAAAAAGAACGCCTGATCAGCGACTGGTTTCCCTATGTACAGACATCGATCCTGCGTGTGACTGCCATTGCCAAGAGTACGGATCCTGCGCTGGCCCCTTTCTTCGCCAAGGAAGATGCGGCCTCGTCGAAGATATCGACCGAGTTACTGAAAAAGCTGCAAGCTGTTCTGGAAACGGATCAGGAGCTGGTTCTGTTCAAGAAGATCGAAGAGCAGCGTCAGCTGTATGTTGTGGCGCGTGACCAGATGCGTAAAGCGAAAGCTGCCGGCGATCTCGATGAAGCGAACCGCTTGCTCGAAACCGCCTTCATGCCGCGTGCGACTGATTTGAAAGACGCCTTGCAAAACCTGCTCACGATGCAGCGCAAAAGCATCGACGATACCGCCGCCGACATCGACCGCATGGCGCATACCGGTCGCACTTTACTGATCGTGCTTGGCGTCCTGATCCTGTTGTTTGGCGTGAGCTGCGCCTGGTATCTGACAGTCAATATCACAGGGCCGCTGACAGTGGCGGTGGGTGTGGCACGCGGTATTGCCGATGGCGATCTGACTGCGCGTATCGTCGTCAGGAGCAAGGATGAAGTCGGCATGCTGCTCAGTGCGCTCAAGGATATGAACAGTAGTCTGCTGCGTATCGTCGGTGATGTGCGCGGCGGTACCGATGCCATCGCCACCGCATCGGGCCAAATCGCCAGCGGTAACCTGGACTTGTCATCGCGCACGGAAGAACAGGCCAGTTCGCTTGAACAAACCGCCGCTGCGATGGAACAATTGTCAGCGACAGTGAAGCAAAATTCCGACAACGCGGTACAAGCGAACTCGTTGGCAAACTCGGCTTCTACCGTCGCTGCGGAAGGTGGTGACGTGGTCGGTGAAGTGATCTCGACCATGCGCTCCATTGATGCCTCATCGAAGAAGATCGTGGACATCATCAGCGTGATTGACGGCATCGCGTTTCAGACCAATATTCTTGCGCTCAATGCTGCAGTGGAAGCTGCGCGTGCCGGTGAACAAGGACGCGGCTTTGCCGTTGTGGCATCCGAGGTGCGCAGTCTGGCTCAGCGCAGTGCCGCTGCCGCGAAGGAAATCAAGACCCTCATCGGCGATTCGGTAGAGAAGGTCGGCGCAGGCACGCGTCTGGTGGAGAAAGCCGGCGTCACGATGAACGATGTCGTCGCCAGCGTGAAGCGTGTCACGGATGTCGTCAGCGAAATCTCGGTAGCCAGCCGCGAGCAAAGCGAAGGCATCGATCAGGTAAAACACGCCGTAACGCAAATGGACAGCGTCACTCAACAGAACGCCGCACTGGTGGAAGAGGCTGCTGCGGCAGCCCAATCCTTGCAACAGCAGGCAGACAATCTGGCGCGTATCGTCAGTGTCTTCAAGCTCAGCCATGACGCAGTGCAGGTGGCGCATATGCCGCATACGCCGCGCCGCATGAAAGACATTCCTGCGGATCCGGTACGACTGACGTAATTGCGTGCAATAGAAAACACAACAGCAGCAGACAAAAAAACACCCCTCGAGAGGGGTGTTTTTTTCGTCGGTGAAGGACGCTCACGGCGTGCTTGCAAGTATTTTTACTTCTCAGCAGGTTCCCGGAAGTAAATACGCTTCGGCAGTGCCCACAGCAACAACGCTGCGCCGAGCAGGCATTCCAGCGCGACCACATACAGACCCAGCGATGCGCTGCCGGTGATGTCGCGGATCTTGCCGACCATGTACGGTGTGATGATGCCGCCCAATTGACCGACCGAGTTGATCAGTGCGATACCACCTGCGGCGGCAGCACCGGTCAGCACGCGCGGCGGCAGGATCCAGAACAGACCGATGCCGGCGATGATGCCCGTTGCAGCAAACGACAGACCAACCACCAGCACCAGCGTGTTGCTGCCGAAGTAGGCGCTGACGGCATAACCGACGGCGCCGGCCAGTGCGCAGCAGGCCAGATGCCAGCGGCGTTCGCCGGTGCGGTCCGAGCTGCGACCGATCAGGATCATGCCGATGGCGGCGCAAAGGTAAGGGATCACCGTGATCAGGCCGATGATGAAGGTGTCGTCGGTGCCGGCAGTCTTGATCAGTTGCGGCATCCAGAACACCAGACCGTAGATGCCCGAAGCCAGTACCAGATAGATCAAGGACATGGTGATGGTCGATGGCTGCTTCAACGCGTCGCGGAAAGAATGCACCGCTTCGCTCTTCGGTTCGGCCGCGAGACGGGCAAGCAGCAGTTTCTTTTCGTCGTCTTTCAGCCAGCGCGCGTCTTCGATCTTGTTGTCGATGACGATCCAGCAGATCACGCCGAGCACGATCGATGGAATGCCTTCCAGCAGGAACAGCCATTGCCAGCCATGCAGCGAGCTCACGCCGTGGGTGAACTTCATGATGCCGCCGGAGATCGGGCCACCGATCATGCCGCACAGGGCGATGGCCGCCATGAACAGCGAGTTGATGCGGCCACGACGTTGCGACGGGAACCAGTTGGTGAAGAAGTACAGCGCACCCGGAACGAAGCCGGCTTCCAGGCTGCCGATGAGGAAGCGCAGAATGTAGAACCCGGTTTCATTGGTGACGAACATCATTGCCGCCGAGGCGATGCCCCAGGTGACCATGATGCGGGCGATCCAGCGCTTCGGACCGACTTTGTGCAAGATCATGTTGCTGGGGATCTCGAACAAGAAGTAGCCGACAAAAAAGATGCTTGCGCCGAGGCCGTAGACGGCGTCGGAGAAACCGAGATCTTGTTGCATCTGCAGCTTGGCGAAGCTGATGTTGACGCGATCAAGGTAAGCAAACACAAAGCAGATCACCAGCAGCGGCACGAAGCGCAGGGTGATGCGGCGGTATAGATTGGATTCCTGGATATCCTGCGCGGTTGCAGGATAGGGGACTGCTGCCATGACTTCTCTCCTCAATACATTTAAAAGGCGCAACTTACCTCCCGGCGATGCTTGTGGCAGCGCCGGAAGACAGGCTGGAATATTGTTATTTTTTTGCGATAGCGCGGCACATGTTCAATGCGCCGCGGTTGCTATCGTTATTGCTGTTTCGGCGGGATCAATAAGTCGCGCGGCCGCCCGACAGGTCGAAGACCGAGCCGGTGGTGAACGAGTTTTCTTCCGACACCAGCCACGACACCATTGCTGCGATTTCTTCTACCTTGACGAAGCGTCCACGGGGAATCTTCGACAGCATGTAGTCGATATGTGCCTGGGTGCATTGTTCCAGGATGCGGGTTTGCGCAGCGGCAGGAGTGATCGCATTAACGGCGATGTTCTTGGTGGCTGTTTCTTTACCGAGGCTCTTGGTCAGGGCGATCAGGCCGGCTTTGGCGGCGCTGTAAGCCGATGCGGTCGGATTGCCTTCTTTACCGGCGATTGACGCGACGTTGACGATACGGCCGTAGTTTTGCGCGATCATGCGTTGCACGACAACCTGATTGACGTAGAACGCGCCATTCAGATCGATATCGATGACGCGACGCCATTCTTCCGGCGAGTACTCCGCAACCACACCGTTCTGGCCTGCGATACCGGCGCTGTGCACCAGCACGTCGATCGATTGGGTGACCTTTTCAGTGGCTTCGATAGCGCGTTGCACAGCGGCCTGATCGCCGATGTTGACGACGACGGTTTCGACGTTGCCCAGCGGTTCCAGCTTGCTGCGTGCTTCTTGCAATACCTTCTCATCCATATCCCACAGGACGACTTTTGCCTTGCCTTGCAGAAGACGTTCAGCGATGGCAAAGCCGATGCCTTGCGCGCCGCCGGTGATGATCGCGCTGCGACCTTGAAAATCGTAGTGATTCATGTTGACTCCGTTCTCTTTACTCTTGAGGAAACCCGTATGATTTCCGTCTTCTCTGGACGGCTAATTAGTGCAAACCTGGTTCTGCTCCGTAGCGCAGCGCAGTTGAAATCCTTGGAATGGTCTTAAGACCATGAGGATTCCGAGCACCGCCCGACGCCGGCTGATGGCATCGCAGTAGGAGCAGGAGCAAGTTTTAAGCGTTCACTGTTTTCTGTTGTTGCTCACCGAGGCCTTCGATGCCCAGACGGATTGTCTGACCAGCAACCAGATACACCGGATTAGGCTTGACGCCCATGCCGACGCCCGGAGGCGTACCTGTCGAGATCACGTCGCCAGGCTGCAGGCTCATGAACTTGCTCAGATAGGAGATGATGAAAGGCACGTTGAAAATCATCGTGTTGGTGTTGCCGTTCTGGTAGCGCTTGCCGTCCACTTCCAGCCACAGTTGCAGATTGTTCGGATTGGCGATTTCGTCGCGTGTCACCAGCCATGGGCCGAGTGGACCGAACGTGTCGCAACCCTTGCCCTTGTCCCAGGTGCCGCCGCGTTCTGTTTGGTATTCGCGCTCGGACACGTCGTTGACGACGCAATAGCCGGCGATGTGCGACAGCGCATCTTTCTCTTCGATGTACGCGCCGCCCTTGCCGATGACTACGCCCAGCTCGACTTCCCAGTCGGTCTTCTTGGAGCCGCGTGGGATCTTCACGTCGTCGTTAGGACCGACCACGGCCGAAGTCCACTTGTTGAACACGACTGGTTCAGCAGGGATAGGCAGGTTGGATTCAGCAGCGTGATCGGCGTAGTTCAGGCCGATACAGATGAACTTGCCGATGTTGCCGACGCAAGCGCCGATACGTGGATTGCCGTCAACCACTGGCAGGCTTTGCAGATCCAAGGCGCGGATCTTGGCCAGAGTGCCGTCATCCAGGGCTGCGCCGTTGAAGTCCTTGACGTGCGCCGACAGATCGCGAATCTTGCCAGCCTGATCCAGGATGCCTGGTTTTTCTTGGCCGACAGGGCCGTAGCGGAGTAATTTCATTGCTCTTCCTTTGGTGGTTGATCTAAAGATAAAGCGCCATCTTGGCAAATGTGCGGCGCATAGTCCTGCTTTTTGGAATCGAGATAATACCAATTAATTGGTAAGACCATCAAACAACTTTGCCGCAATATAGATGAAAATATCTCATTTCGGCGATTGTCGTTTCTAGTTAGGTGGGGACATTTTTAATCGGGTTTGGGCAAGCACCCTTTATAAATGAATGACTTAGCGGGGGGGAGGGGAAGTCCATGTCGTGACGAAAATTGCAAAAAGAACCATATTGGAAGTCCGCAACCGGCCCAGGAACGGACAACTTAAACCTTGGATGCGATCCACCGCTATTGCGGACTTGCTGTCTTGGTAGATTCGATGCCAGCCAAGATCAAATCAATTCCGGCCAAGAAGTCAGCACGATCATTGTGGACACTCATTTGCGTAGCGATGCTTCGGGTGAATGGATAGCGATCGGGGTCGAGCTGCAACCAGGCGTCTGCCACCGTACTCAGGAATTCGGCTCTTTCTGCCTCTCGCGCCCGCGCCACTTGCGCATTAGCGGCGTTCTGTCCGCCCACCCCGAGAATGTAGTTCAGCAGCACCGACACCGTAACCCAATGCCGGTCAGGTGCTACGCCAAGCGCATGCACTTGTTGCCCGACACGCTCCAGCACGCTCACCATCGTCGACTTTCCTGCGGCCCATGCCAACGCGGAGCCAATCCACGGGTGCGCATCCATCGCATCGAACATCGTCAGCGCTACGGCACGAATCGCAGCTTTGGGTGACATGTCCTTCGCTTGTAAATCCACGCCAGGCCCAATAACCGCGCTGCAGGCGGCTTCGAGTAGATCGCTCTTGTTGGCGATGTGCCCGTAGATAGCTCCCGGACCGGTAGCCAAGCGCTCGGACAGGCTGCGGAAGGTCAGACCTGATTCGCCACCGCTGTCGAGCAATTCGATTGCGGCTTCGATGATCTGCTCGCGCGACAAGGATTCATCACGTCGCGGACGGCGCTGCATTTTTTTTTCCATCCGCTATCTTGACATAAATGGAACATCGTTCCAATATATTGGAACGATGTTCCAAACTTAAGAGCGCCTCACAAAAAACCATATGAATACGCCAATCGCCATCATCGGGGCCGGACTCGGCGGCCTCACGCTAGCCCGCGTCCTGCATCTTCATGGCATTCCCTCAACCGTCTACGAAGCGGAGCCTTCAGCCGAATCGCGCGCTCAGGGCGGGATGCTCGACATTCATGATTACAACGGACAACTGGCGCTGCAAGACGCCGGCCTGCTCACTCAGTTTCAAGAACTCATTTTGGAGGGGCGGCAAGCGATGCGGATTTTAAGTCCCGATGGACGACTCCTTTTTGAGAATCCAGATGACGGCACTGGGGGGCGTCCCGAGGTACAGCGTGGAGAGCTCAGACAGATGCTGCTCGATTCTTTGCCGGCCGGAACAGTACAGTGGAATCACAAAGTCGCCGGCGTACGGTCGATGGGAAATGGTCGCCATGAAGTCAGCTTCGCCAATGGCAGGACGGTGGCCACGCATTTGTTGGTCGGAGCCGATGGCGCCTGGTCAAAGGTACGTCCGTTGCTATCCGCAGTTATGCCCCAATACACCGGGATGTCGTATGTAGAGACGTATCTGTTTGATGCGGGCGTTCGCCACCCGGCCAGCGCCGTCGCTGTAGGCCCGGGGCAAATGGGCGCCCCCGTTCAAGGGAAGGCGATCATGGCGCATCGTGAGCGTCATGACACGCTGCACACTTATGCAATGCTTGCCAGGCCGCTGGATTGGTTTGCAGACATCGACTTCGCCGACAAAGCCAAAGCAAGCGCGCGTATCGCCGAGGAGTTCGATAGCTGGGCGCCTGAGCTGACCGCGTTGATCACAGACAGCGACACGATTCCGATATGGCGTCCGCTTCACGCGCTTCCTCATGAACATCGCTGGCAACGGGTGCCGGGGGTGAGCCTGATCGGCGACGCCGCCCACCTCAGCATCCCTAACGGCGAGGGTGCCAATCTCGCGCTGTACGACGGTGCCGAACTCGCCAAGGCCATCGCCTCACATGCCGATGATCTGGAGGCTGGACTTCATCAATTTGAGCAAGCCATGTTTGAGCGAAGCGCAAAGGTCGCAGCGGAAGGTGAAAAATTCTATGAGCTGCTTGCTGGTGAAGATCCTGCACGGGGCATGATCAACATGTTCCAAGATGGCGCGACGTCATAGTACTGCCCCGAAAGTGAGGGGCAGTTACGGGATGCCGCCTTGCTTGGCCGCAATCGGTCGCCGGTTGCGGACAGGCGGCATTCGTAGTTCTGCCTGTTGATTTGTACGTGGATTTGCCCCACGTTTGCAACGAGTGATGACTTTACCTGGTAATTCAAGATCTCTATGAGACTTGGCGCTTCAAGCGAAATAGTGGCGCAACGAATAGTGCAAAACAGGGTCAATCAGAGCTGCAAATCAACATACTCCTAGAGCGCCAACGCATTCACCACTGCCTCTGGCATCGATGGACGGCCGTTGAAAAGGCAAGTCGCGACAAACGTAGCCTCTGCATAGGTGACGCCGTCAACTTTAATCTCTTGAACGAAATTGACACGATTGCGTTTTTCGTTTTTTTCAAGCTGACAAGTAACCTCTAATCGATCGTCCTTCTTGAGGCTTTTTCGGAAGCGCAGAGAGTATTCAAGCACCATGTAGATTTTCCCCTGGGCGAACTCTGCTTCAATATCAATGCCCAGTGCTTCTTTCATGAACGCGTGCCTTGTCCACTCCATATAAAACGGATAATAGAGGCCGTCGACCACGCCCTGAAAATCGATATGTTTAGGATCAACTTCATAATTCTTTGAAAACATGTACGTATCCTCATTGATTGGCTAGGCTGGTAATACTACCTACGAAAGCTCAAATGCTGTTGTCTTGCATCGAAAATTGTCAGCGTTCATGACGCAATTTTTCTATGGGCATCACTCAGCACCTCCACGGGCGCCCCGGCATCAAGATGCCTCGGCACCACAAATTCGGTTATTGACAGTCAAAAATTGGCGGATAAGGAAGGCGTAATACCGATCGCCTCCACTTATTCGCTCAGCCAACGAAGATCACTGCGCCGGACGATTCGCATCAAGGACGGTGAGCGCCGCCATGTTGATGATGCGTCGCACGGTGGAGCTGGAGGTCAGGATATGCACCGGCGCGTTCACGCCGAGCAAAAACGGACCCACGGCGACGTTGCTGCCTGCTGCCGTCTTGAGCAGGTTGTAGGCAATATTGCCGGCATCGACGTTCGGGCAAACCAGCAGATTGGCGGAGCCTTTCAGTCGGGAGGTCGGCAGAATCTGCAAGCGCAACGCTTCATCCAACGCGCAATCGCCGTGCATTTCGCCATCGACTTCCAATGTGGGCGCACGCTCGGTAATGATTTCCAGGGCACGGCGCATCTTGCTGCCGGACGCGGAGCTCGCCGACCCGAAGTTGGAGCGGGAAAGCAGTGCTGCCTTGGGCACCAGGTTTAACCAGTTCATTTCGTCAGCGGCGGCAATGGTGAACTCGGCGATCTGTTCGGCAGTCGGGTCATCGTTGACGTGAGTGTCCACCAACGCCACGGTGCGCTGATCAAGCAGCAGGATGTTCATGGCGGCGTAGGTGTGCGCACCCGGTTTCTTGCCGATGACCTGGTCGACATAGCGAAGATGGTCGTGATACGCGCCGACGGTGCCGCAGATCATGCCGTCAGCATCGCCAAGGCGAACCATCATGGCACCAATCAGCGTGAGTCGGCGGCGCATTTCGACGCGTGCCATTTCCTTGGTGATACCTTCGCGGCACATCAAATCCCAATAGGTTGTCCAGTACTGGTGGAAGCGTTCGTCGTAGTCCGGGCTGGTGACTTCAACGTCTTGCCCCAGGCGAAGTCGCAAACCGAATTTTTGAATCCGTGCCAGCAAGACTTCGGGACGGCCGACCAGGATGGGGTGCGCCAGTTTTTCATCGACGATCACTTGTACGGCGCGCAGCACGCGTTCATCTTCGCCTTCGGTAAAGACAATGCGGGACTTGCCGCCGTCGCGCACGCGTTGCTTGGCTGCAGCGAACAACGGCTTCATGAACGCGCCAGAATGGTAGACAAATTGTTGCAGTTGCTCGACGTAAGCATCCAGATCGGCGATGGGGCGCGTGGCGACGCCACCTTCCATGGCTGCTTTGGCGACTGCCGGCGCGATGCGCACGATCAAGCGTGGGTCGAAAGGTTTTGGAATGAAGTACTCGGGGCCAAAGGACAAGTCGTAGCTGCCGTAGGCTGCTGCGACGACGTCGTTCTGCTCCTCTTCTGCCAGGCCTGCAATGGCGTAGACCGCGGCGATTTCCATTTCACGCGTGATGGTGGTGGCACCGACGTCGAGCGCACCGCGGAAGATATACGGGAAGCACAGCACGTTGTTGACCTGGTTTGGATAGTCCGAGCGGCCGGTCGCCATCACGATGTCGTCGCGGACCGACAGTGCGACCTCGGGCAGGATTTCCGGTGTCGGATTGGCCAGCGCAAGAATCAGCGGACGCGCAGCCATGCTGGCGACCATTTCTTTTTTCAGCACGTTGCCGGCGGATACGCCGAGGAACACGTCGGCGCCTTCAATCACCTGTGCCAGCGTGCGCAAATCGGTTTTGCGTGCATAGCGTTCCTTGTCGGGATCCATGAGCGTAGGACGTCCTTCGTAGACCACGCCTTCGATGTCGGTTACCCAGATATTTTCCAGCGGCAGGCCCAGATCCATCATGAGCTCCAGGCAACCTAAGGCAGCTGCGCCGGCACCGGACACGACGACTTTGACTTCGGCAATGTTCTTCTTGACGACCTTCAACCCGTTGATGAAAGCGGCCGATACCGTGATCGCAGTACCGTGCTGGTCATCGTGGAAGACTGGAATTTTCATGCGGTCGCGCAGCTGGCGTTCGACGGTAAAGCATTCCGGAGCCTTGATGTCTTCCAGATTAATGCCGCCGAACGTCGCTTCCAGACCGGCGATGATCGTCACCAGTTTATCGGGATCGGTTTCGTTGATCTCAATATCAAAGACATCGATGCCGGCAAATTTCTTGAACAGAACCGCCTTGCCTTCCATCACCGGCTTCGACGCCAGCGCGCCGATATTGCCAAGTCCGAGCACGGCGGAGCCATTGGTGATGACGCCGACGAGGTTGCCACGCGCCGTGTAGCGGTACGCATTGAGCGGATCGGCGACGATCTCTTCGCAAGCAGCCGCAACGCCTGGGGTGTAGGCCAGCGTGAGGTCACGCTGGGTAACCAGGGGTTTGCTGGCGTTGACGGTGATTTTTCCGGGGGTTGGATATTGGTGGTAATCCAGGGCGGCTTGCCGGTCTGTCGTGTTCATGTGCTCTTCCTCTTTCCAAGATGCGCCGGGGGATGGTGATGGCCGGCGGCGGTTTGTCATTGGTCTGGCGTTTTTCGCTTGTTTTTGCGCTCAAACCGTTTTTTCTTTGCGATCGTCATGGCGATGACGGCGATGACTTGAGGCGAGTTTAGGCAATAGGCATATCAAGATCATTTTGATTTATTATGATCCCATCACCTTTTTCTAATGAAAGCTGCCTACTTATGGAGGTATTTGATGCAAATGCGCTGCTCAGACGCTTGAGTACGCGCTTGAAAATGCGCCATCTGCTCTTGTTGTTGCAAATAAAGCAACACAAGTCACTCACGCGCGTCGCCGAGCAAATGGCCAGCACGCAACCCGCCATCACCAATGCGCTGTCGGAATTGGAAGGCATGTTTGGCGGCCCGCTGTTCGATCGTTCGGCGCGCGGCATGGCCCCGACTGAATTGGGCAAGGTAGTGCTGGAGCGGGCAGGGGCGATGGTGCATGACTTGCGTCATCTGGTGCGCGACATCGAAACCCTGGCATCCGGTCATGCCGCTCATCTGCATATCGGGATTACACCCTTCATCTCAGGACAGATACTGACAGCAGCGATTCAGCGAGCCCGTCCCGACGGCGATCAGCGGTTGACCGTGACAATTCATGAGGGAACCAGCGACCAGCTTCTGGCGCAATTGAGCGACCATGCCCTCGATCTCGTCATTGGGCGAGCGTCGTCCGGAGTCAATCTGGAGAAGATCAAATTCGAAGTGTTGTACCGTCAGCAGCCGCGGCTGATCGCCAGTCGCCGCCTGGCCGCGCAGTTGGGACGAGTGCGCCTGGATTGGCGCAAGATGGTTGAACTGGACTGGATCCTGGGCGCTCCCCATACGCCCATGCGAGAGCAGGTGGCCGATATTTTTCTCGGAGCCGGCGTCGTCCCTCCCGTGCCCGTTGTAGAGAGTTATTCAGCGAAATTGATCGGAGAAATGATCGCGGCCAATGAAAGAGCGGTATCGATCGTGCCCGCCGATATTGCCGAAGAGCTGGTACGTGTCGCTGGCGTGGCAATCGTGCCGTATTCTTTTGACTGGACGCTTTCTCCCATCGCCTTGTTCATGCGCTCGGATGGGTTGCAGCGCAGGGCAGACCAGCTATTCGCTGAATCGCTGCGCGCCGTTTGCGAAGAGACTTACTCGACGCTGTCATCGTAAAAATCCAGCCGACCATACGCCTCCATGGAGAGCGGCGATTTGTAAATTAATCTTTTTAGTCTAAATATCAAAATTAAGTTGCGCACTAATTAATTGTGCGATATATTTCAACCCGTACTTCAACCTGTGCTGTCGCCGAACTCCTTTTAGAGGAGTTTTTAAATGTCAATTGCTTAGCGCGCTAAGTAATTTAACTTTCTTGAGAGAATGATGATGAAACTGACCTCCATCGCTAACGCTGTCCTCGTTTCCACACTGTTGTCCGCCTCCGTCATGAGTGCGCAAGCCGCGCCGGTCGCTGCTGACGCTACCACCGTCGTTCTTGTCCATGGCGCCTTTGCTGATGGATCGAGCTGGGAGAAGGTGATCCCGCTGCTGCAAGCCAAGGGCTTGAAAGTGGTCGCCGTACAAAATCCTCTGACTTCGCTGGCCGATGACGTCGCCGCCACGCAACGCGTCGTTGACGCACAAACCGGCAAAGTCGTGTTGGTCGGTCACTCCTGGGGCGGCACCGTGATTACGCAAGCCGGCACCAGCAACAAGATCAAGGCTTTGGTCTATGTCGCCGCGTTTGCTCCTTCGGAAGGTGAAGCCGCCGGCGAACTTGGCAAGGAATATGCTGTTCCACCAGGTATTGCAACACTCCAGATGGATGCCACAGGTTATCTCTGGTTGCCAACTGATTCGGTCGCGAAGAACTTCGCGCAAGACGTGTCGCCCGCAACCGCTGCGCTGATCGCTGCCACACAAGGCCCGATCAATGCCAAGGCATTCGGCGAAAAGACGACTGTCGCAGCCTGGAGAACCAAGCCGAATTACTACATCGTGTCGTCGGAAGACCGCATGATCGCTCCTGAGCTGGAACAAGCATTTGCAAAGAAGATCAACGCCACCACAACGACCTTGAAGGCAAGTCATGTGCCGATGGTGTCGCAACCTGAAAAAGTTGCCGAAGTGATTTTCGCCGCTTCGCAGCGTTAATGCCGGGGAAGGATGGACGGCCGATCTCGGGATCTGCCGTCCATCTTATGGTTCGCCGCGTCGCTATCCTTTGCTATCGACGACGATGGCAATTTGCTTTGCGAGGGCGGAGCCGTTAGGCTTACGGCATTCCGACTCTTGCCGTATCTCCGTCATGGCCAAATTTGCTCCGCCCACGCTTGCTCAGCACCTGTGTTTTTCGCTCTACAGCACCTCGCTGAAGATGACCCAGTTGTACAAGCCTTTGCTGGCGCCGCTGAATTTGACGTATCCGCAATATCTGGTGATGGTGGTGCTCTGGCAGCATCAGGATCTGGGCGTAAAAGATGTGGCGCAACACCTGCAGCAAGACTCGGGATCCATCACGCCCCTGATCAAGCGCCTGGAAGCCGAAGGGCTCATCAGTCGTAAGCGCGACCCGCGAGACGAGCGCAACGTTATCCTCAACCTCACGCCTGCCGGCGAAGCGATGCGTGAAGCCGGCGTGCGTATCAGTCAGGCGATCGCCGATGGCTGCTCGGTCAGCAAGCCGGAATACGAACGCATGATGGCCGACCTCGAAAAACTCAACCAGACGTTGACGTAATTCAGTGATTCTTTGTGACTGTCCTGTCTTAACTGCTGCTTGACGTTCTACCTACTAAAAGGTAGGCTACGCACATGACTGATTCATCCAATACCTTCGACAGCATTTTGCGCTGTGCGCAGTCGCTGATTATTTCCGGCGGCTACAACGGTTTCAGCTATGCAGACATAGGAAAAGTGATCGGGATCCGCAACGCCAGCATTCATCATCATTTTCCGAGCAAAGCTATTCTCGTACGCACCCTGGTGGCACAGTACCGGGAGGAGATGCAGGCCGGCATCGCAAATCTGGAACACAGCGTTTCAGATCCGGTTGGGCAGCTTCGTGCTTACACGAGGTTTTGGGAGATGTGTCTCGCCGATGCGTCGTCGTCTTTCTGCGTTTGCGCCTTGCTGGCGAGTGAAATGCCGGTGTTGCCTGAAGAGATTGCGCTTGAAGTCAGGGCGCATTTCCGGGCACTGTCGACTTGGCTGACGTCTGTTTTCGCACGCGGTGCAAAACAAGGCAGCCTCAAGTTGACCGAGTCAGCCGAAACGGAGGCGGAAATATTCATGGCGTCCGTCCATGGCGCCATGTTGTCGGCACGCGCTTATGGGGACGCCAAGCTGTTCGGCGTCATTGTCAATCCGGTGCTGGCGCGCGTGGTCCGTCAAGTCTGAAGTTGGTGATATTGGCGATGACGGCGTCAACGTTTGCCTATTTTACCTACCGATTAGTAGGTAGTTTGTGTTGCATGAAACTGGCACTTCCCGAATAAGGGGAGATGCTTTATGTGAATATTTCATTTTTCGATAAAGGATAGTCCCATGTTTGGAATTTCTCCCCTCGGTTGGGTTCATACGCTAGGCAGCTTGCCGGCGATTCCGGCGGCTGTGTACATGTTTGCGCGCTATGGACGAATCGTCCCTGGTTCGCGAGCCGGCGCTGTTTATTTCGTGTCGATGCTGATCGGTGCGGTGAGTGTTTTTCTGGTGGCGCATCAACCGGTCAGTTACGGCATCGCCGTCGCTACGTTGATCTTTCTTCTTGCCGGTTATGGCGTGGGGAAATTTTGGAAGGCAAGTGGCGTGGCAAACTATGTGGAAACGATCTTGCTGACATTGACCACATTCCTGTTAATGGTGCCAACCGTCACCGAAACGCTGCGCCGTGTGCCGGATGGGCAACCGTTTGTCACCGATCTGAAATCGCCGGTGCTGCTTGGATTTCAGGCTGGCCTCGTTGTGATGCTGATTGTCGGACTGAGTGTCCAACTCATCTATCTGCGCAAGAAGGGCAAGGCTGCAGCCTTATAAATAATCGATATCATGTAGTGTCAGAAATATCTGAAGGAGAGCAGGCATGGCACGCAATCCGGTAACACCCGTTCGTCCCGTTGACGCAGTTGGTGCTGCAAGGCGAGTGGATAGCGGCTCCACGTACTATCGTCATCTGGAGCTGTGGAGGATCAACTCGGAGGTTTATGCCGCTGAACGGCGAGCGAAAGAGCCGCGTATCGAGGAGGAAGGCGATTTCGCCAGAGTGTTGTCTGATGCCGTGAAGTCTGGTGTTTGAATTAACGTTCGCGTCCGTCTTATTTATGTCACTGTATGTGGCTGCCGAAGATATCTCTTGTCTTGATCGCATAAAAAAAATCGCCAACAGAAGAAAGTTTCTCTGTTGGCGATTTTCATGGAAGGGGCAACCGCAGTTGCCGGTAATTGCAGCCGATTAGAAGCGGCTATTGCGCCGGCGCTACTTCCAATTGCAGATCCTGCATCTTGCGCGCGCGCCACACACGCAATGGTGCATTGAAGCCGGGTCGCATGGCACTGAGAATCGCTTGCACGTCCTCTGCCGAATTCACATCCTGACCGCCGATTTCGACAATCACATCCGACGGTCGCAATCCGGCTTTTGCACCCGTACCACCTTTGGCAACGTTGCTGACCAATGCGCCGTGTGCGGTGTTCAATCCCAGTTTCTTCGCAGTTGCGTCATCGACATTGCTCAGTTGGAGGCCGGTCGTTTTAGCGGCGCTGGTGCTGCTTCCCGGATTACTTGCCGCGGAGGACGAAGATGATGTCAGCGGTCGTGCACCCCCAGCGGCATTCTTTGCGACGGTTCTGCGTGGTGGCGGTTTGCTGACCGGAGTCCACGCGACGGCGACGCGCCTGGAACTCATATTGCCGAACATCAGGCTCCATAGTTTTTCGCGTGCCGCATCGGCTTTTGGCCGCGTATCTTCCCCTTGGCAAATCGCGTTGGCAGCTGCAGGCGAGTAGCGGCTCTTCAAGAGTGTTTCGAATTCCTTCTGCTCATGCTGTCCGCTATCTGCATACCAGTCTTGGTAAGCAAATACAGTCGATACATAGGTCGTGCCGGTGCCGCCAGGTTCGGCATACCAACAGAATCCATACATCGGCACTTCACCTGACAGAGGAACTTTAGGGGCAATACCACCGACGCAACCCTGTTCGGCGCGAACCTGATTGATGGCGTCAATGTGCCAGCCGAAGGTTTTTTTGGTGAACGGTTCAGTGCCCGGATCGTTCTGCGACTTGGCGAAGTTTTGCGACATCGACGCCAGATAGGCGCAGTCATGACCGCGATACGCTGACGTTGATATGCCCATGCTTTCTGGCGTAGCGTTCGACTCAACGGTGTTTTGCATTGCTGATTGCATCATCGGCGAGATAACCGAATGCACCGCCATGCAACCCGATAAGAGGATTGCCGCGCAGGCAGCGGAGATCCAGGCGAGGAGCTTGGAATATGTTTTCATCAGATGTCCCAGAAAGTCAAAGTTGGAAGTTGGCCTGCGTTATTCGCCGGTCATTGGTCAACGTGACACCCAGTACACCGAGAACGTATCCTTTCCTGTTGCGGCGAAGGTTTGTCGCAACGCCATTGTCGCCTCTTCACGTGCCTTGACGATGGCCTCCCGCGTCTTGCGGCAGACTGCATAGCCGGGTGCAGCGCCAAAGTCAGGGCCGAGGCCGCGCTCCACCATCGTCGCGCGGAACTGAGCGCCTATGGCCGGATTGATGTCCTCGACGGCGTCAGCTGCCGGCACTACAAATTCATAACTGATTGCGCCGTTCTTCAACGCGGCGTTAGCGTTAACCCATGCGAAACAATAGCCTTCGGCGCCGGTGGGCAGCGTCAATTGCAATGCCTGGGATCCCAATGTCACTGGAACGAATTCCAGTTTGCGGTTGCGCCAGACTCCCAGTTTGACCGAGGCGCCGCCAGGCAGACGGCCGAGCAATTCGGTCAGTTGCGTTCTGCTATCGAGCGGACGGCCGTTCAACGACAGAATGACATCCAGCGTCTTCAGACCGGCCTTGTCCGAGGCGCCATTCGGGACGGCGCCGCCCATCAGGACGCCGCGCGTTTGCTCCAGGCCGAGCGAAGTCGCCAATGAAGGAGGAATGTCCTCGATTAAGCCTTTTGCACCCATCACATACTGCATTCCCATCCATCCATGGTCAGCCAGTAACGGGCTGGTCATCGACGGCGCCGTGTCCGGATCGGGAACGGCTGGTGCAACCGCTGTTGGAATCGGACGCTCTTCCTTGCTCACGACAACGGTGACGTTGCGGGTTTTACCGGAACGGAAAACGCGCAAGGGCGCTTTGTAACCGGGACGCATGCGGCCAACGATATTGGAAAATTCTGTTGGCGTGTTGACTGGTTGACCGTTGACTTCAAGAATCACGTCGAGTGGCTTGATGCCCGCCTTATCGGCCGCACTGCCTTTCTTTGTATCAACGACCAGGGCGCCTTTCAGATCGGTCATCCCCAGCGATTTTGCGAGTGAGGGCGAGACGCTATCGACGGTGATGTCCAGCGAACCTTGTGTAATCCTGGCGGCAGAGGAGGCGGCAGTTCCGGCAGTTCCGGCAGTTCCAGATCCTCCTGCTGCGCCGGCGATCGCTGTCGATGCAGGAACTTTCGCTTGCAACGGAGGAGTAACGGGACAGGATTTTTCCCGTTGAATTTGCTTCACTACGGAAATGTTCATTTCCGCGACGGCGATGTCTACTCGATCGGCTTTTGCCGTGGCCTTTTTCAGTTCTTCCTGATACAGCGGTCCCATACCAGCTAAGGTCGGGCAATCCGCTGTGCGTAACGAATTCAGTGTGATGTTACGCATTTCCGGCGAGGTCATCTCCGCCACCATATCGTAGGACGATGCCCGCGCAGAGAGGATCATATTCACCGGATCAAGCGCTCCGCAACCTGCCAGCGAAGACAATAAGACGACGCAGGCCGCGCCTTTCAAGACATTCCCCATGCTTACCCCTTTTCATTATTTGATTTTTGGTAAAAACAAAGCAGGGGATTGTCGCAATGGCGGGTGGTATTCAGCATGTCAAAAAACTTCAGCCGACACCAACATATCTCCGTATATTTCCTGTCGGAAATACATGGCTTCCCAACGCATGGCAGCGCGATGTAATGCGCCGTTCTCATGCTCCCCTGACTGTTATTTTTTGCTTGAGATGATCTTAACACCGTCCAAATGCGATGCCTATTGCGGTGTCCGTACGGTGTGGTATGGGCGCAATTCGATCGTATTGCCTTGAGTGATGAGATGTGTTGATTGCGATCGCGGCTATTTACGTTTTCCTCGCGAGTAATGAAGCAAGCTATATTAAGGGCGCAGTGACTGAGGCGTCGGTGGTTTGACGCTTTAATGTTGAGCGCGTCGGTCTGAGCGGTCTGTGTTGACCTCGCATGGCGTGGCGCATATGTCCAAATTTACATCGGAATTTATGTCGGAATTTTTATGAAAACAGTTGATCTCTTAACGCCAAATGCCGGACTGCGCGTCTTCATCTCCGGCGCAGCCACCGGCATCGGCGCCGCCATTGCCGAGGCATTTCTTGAAACCGGTGCGGTTGTCTACGTGTGCGACATCAATCCCGCCGCCGTCGACGAAATGAAGAAGAAAAATCCCGCTATCCACGCCGGCGTCGCCGACGTCGGCAAGTGGGAAGATGTGGACGCCGTCATGCAGGACGCGCGGGATAAACTCGGCGGACTCGATCTTCTGATCAACAACGCCGGCATTGCCGGTCCGACAGGCGCGGTGGAAGACATCACCCCTGATGCATGGGACAAGACCATCACGACGAATCTGAACAGCCAGTTCTACTTTCTTCGACGCGCCGTTCCGCTGCTGAAGCAAACATCGGACAATCCCAGCATCATTACCATCTCGTCCGTCGCAGGCCGTCTGGGATATCAATTCCGCACACCTTATGCCTCGACCAAGTGGGCTATCGTCGGGCTGATGAAATCGCTGGCAATCGAACTTGGCCCGGATAACATTCGTGTCAATGCCATCCTCCCCGGCGTCGTCGAGGGCGAGCGCATGGATAAGGTCATCGCAGCACGGGCAGAAGCACTCGGGCTGACATTTGACGCAATGCGCGAAGACTACGTCAAAAAGATCTCGCTACGGCGCCTGGTGACTACGCAGGATGTCGCTGCCATGGCCTTGTTCTTGTCTTCGCCGGCGGCAAGGAATATCTCGGGGCAGGCGATCAGTGTTGATGGCAATCTCGAATATTTGTAGACCGATTGCTGTTTGGAAATCAGGCTTTGATCAACGACAGGTTCTGGATTTCAGTCAAAAAGCTCGCTCCGGCGGGCCTTTCAATGTGGCTATTTTTCCTTTGCATTGCGCGCCTGCCGCCGCTCTTCCTGTTGTCCTACACGTTAATGGGTGTTTCTCCGCCTCGCCAACATGTCCCGCCCTAGAGATACTGCGGGTACACCTGTCATTCATGCAAGATTGTTGCCAGAGCGCTGCAAGTGCGCTTTTGCAGAGAAGGCGGGTCGGTAAACACTCCAACAACTCGAACAAAAAAGGCCGGGATGCCTACGCATGCATTCCTGCTCCGGGGAAACAGGATGAACGCATCTATCAGCAGACTTGCAGACATGGCTTGCCATGCGCCTTTTGCAGTATCAGCCATCAGCGCTGATACCGGTATAGCAGGTCACTTCTTTCCGCGACAGTGTTCCACCCACGAGGGCGCCGACCGTGATGTGCGATCGGCGACGTCCATCTTGTGGAGTCACGTGGACGCAATGGCCAATATGTCAGACGCCGCTCAACTGCCGGCAAGATGGAGCGGCAGGGAATTCATCGTCAAGATGATCACCTGAGTTTCGCTTCCCGCAATCACTGTATTTTCGGCATTTTTTGCAATGAGCAAGACGACATTGAACATGGACAAGCACGCAAATACCGACAGCCAATGGGCCGCCATCGAAGGTAGTGGGCCAGGCCATCCGCGTATCGGATTTGATATCCAGCGGCGTCTGCTGCAGGCATTGCTCATCCTGTGCGTGTTGACATCGCTGGCGCTGCTGCTCGTGCTCGGGATCGTTCAGTGGCGGGATCTGCATACCCAGGCTTTCCTCGCCGCTGAGCGGGCTACCGTCGTTGCGAAGGAACATGCCGACAAGGTCTTTGAACTGGATACTTCTTTGACCGGGCGTGTGGGCGACTTGCTTGCCGGCATGAATGACGATGACATTCACGCCAGGCAACACATGATCCATCTGAAGTTGCGGCAGATGATTGCCGGCCTGCCGCAGATTACCGCGGTCGCCGTCATCGGCAAGAACGGCGATGTGCTTGCGCATAGCCGCGATTATCCTTTTCCACCTTTGTCGGTAGCGGATCGGGAATATTTCATCGCTCTCAAGCAAGGCAAGCAGGAGTCAATTTCTTCCGTGGTGGTCGGTCGTCAAATGCAGCGGCAAGTGTTCACCGACGGCGTCGCGCGACGTGCGGAGAATGGTAGCTTTCTCGGTGTGATTCTGGTGTCGCTGGACCCCGGTTACTTTCTCTCCTTCTATCAGGAAATGTTGCCGGGTGAGATGCATCAGTCTCTGTCGCTGGTACGGGAAGACGGCGCCATACTGGTCCGCTATCCAAAGATGGTGAACGACGTGCCGAATGTATCGGCATCCTCGCCACTCATGCGCGGCATCGGCGCCAATGCCTTGGCCGGTACGACCACGGGCATCTCGCCGCTGGACGGCGAGCGCAAGATCATTTCCTATCGGCGCGTGGCGAATCATGATGTGTATGTCGTGTCGGCCAGATCGCTGTCGCATATTTGGCGTGCCTGGCTCTCGTATATGGTATTGGCAGGCACCCTATTGCTGGTGCCGGGCAGCATCCTTTGCGGCATCATCATTTTTGCCATACGTCGCGTTAAAGACCAGAAGATCGCGTGGCAGTACTGGCGGCGCGAGCTGGCCTTGCGTCACAAGGTCGAGTCCGATCTGCGCGAATCACAGAAGTTTGAGGCCTTGGGTAAGCTCCTTGGCCGCGTTGCCCACGACTTTAACAACTGTCTCATGGTGGTGACCACCGGCATTCAGATCATCCGGCTCAAACGTGTCCCTGGGGTGGAAAAGCAACTCGAGGCCATCGAGCGCTCCATTAAAAGCGGCGAGCAACTGACGCGTCAGCTATTGGGTGTCAGCAGGCGGCAACCGCTGAAGCCAGAGATTTTTTCTCTGCAAATGAAGATTCCTGAATGGCAGCTCTTGCTGTTCAACCCCATCGGGGCTGCACGTTGCTACGTTGACGTCGATACTGAAACCTGGCCGGTTTGCGTCGATGCGGTAGAAATGCAACTGGCGCTGATCAACATCCTGCTCAATGCGCGTGACGCCAGTCCGCCTGATGGTTCGATTACGCTCCGGACAGAGAATATTCTCCGTCGCAGTGCAGGGCCACGACAAGGTTATTTCGTCTGTATCTCCATTACCGACCAGGGCGGCGGCATGTCGGAAGAAACGCGCAAGCAGGCTTTCGATCCCTTGTTTACGACCAAGGAAGCAGGCAAGGGTACCGGCCTCGGTCTGTCGCAGGTGGAAAATTTTGCCAAAGCTGCAGGCGGCTATGCCGAGATTGAAAGCGCTGTCGGTATAGGCACCAAGGTATCGATATACCTTCCTGCAGCAGAGAGCGCGATGTTGGCGGAACGCGATGAGGGATCGCTGGTGGCTGCAGCCCCGCCTCTCAAGCCATTAAGCATCTTGCTGGTGGAAGACAATACGGACGTCGCGGATGGAATCGTGACCTTGCTTGAGACCGCCGGGCACGCCGTGACACATCTCACCGGCGCAGCCGATGCGGAGGATTTCCTGTCGCAGCGGCAACCCGATGTGGTTATCTCGGACATCCATATGCCTGGCGGTATCACCGGGATTGAACTGGCCAAGAAACTCAATCTGCGTTTTCCTGCCTTGCCGGTCATTCTGATCAGCGGTTACGCGGAAGATCTTCAGGCGGCAATCAAAGATGGGTTCAGCGTGATTTCCAAGCCGTTCACCCTCGATAGCATCAATCGTCAGCTCGCCGCGAAGGTCAGGTAAGACAGAGGACGCAGATCCGGCGAAGTGACGCTGCCGGCCGCCTCATATTCCCCTGCTTTGAATGACGGACGCAAAAAAGCCACGCCAGAATCGGCGCGGCTTTTTGGGTCGATGTTCCCGATACTGTCGGGCGTTTTGATTAATGCATCAACAGCACGATCAGAATGATGATGGGAATAGGTACGCCGAGCAACCACAGCAGAATGGCAGGCATGGTGATCTCCTAGGAAATGGTGACAGGTTCATTGGAATCGGTGACGCGCGGTTCTCTTGCGGTGAACACGACACGGTCACGCAGACGGCCACCGTAAGTCGCCGTGAAGCTGGCGATAAATGCACCGCACAAGAGCGCAACGAACATCCATAGCGAGCCGTAAGCCGCTGCCTTGCGTGCCGTGTCGGCGGCTGACTTTGCCTTTGTTGCGGCGTCGTCGATGTTTTGCTTATACGTCGCAAACTTGTCGCTTACGCGCTTTTCAGCATCGGCCTGGCTCATCCCGGTGCGTCGTGCCACCAATTGTGCGAGATAGGTTTTATCAGCATCGGGCAGGGCGCCGGTACGCAATGCATTGGCGAAGATGCGCATCACTTCGGCACGTTGGCCCGGTGTGACGGAATTGTCGCGGCCATCAGCCAAAGGCGCGATGCCGGGCGCAGCGTCCGAACCAGGAGCTGCTGGTGCGCCGACCAAGCCTGCTGAAGCGGCTGGAGCCGATGAAGCTGGTGTGGCAGGACGGAACAGTGAGTCGATGAAATAGCCCGACATGTCAGCTGTGCCGGCGGTGTCGCCAGCGTTGGCATCGGGCGCCATCGCAGCGGCGCCGACGGTGCCGGTTGCTACCACTGTTGCCCCTGCAGAGCCTGCGACTTTGGCGCCGCCCGACAGCACGCTGCCGACTGCGCTGCTCAACAAGGCGGCAGTAGCCAGCGACGCCACCGCCCACGCCAGAAAGCCGTGCGCTGTATCGCGGAAATACACTTCTTCCGTGTGAACGTTAGCCCACTTCACGCGCAGCCGTCCGGCGATGTAGCCACCAATGGCGGATGCCGCGATTTGCGTAAAAGTAATCCAACCGATGGTTGAATAGCCTATAGTCTGGGCACTGAGTCCGCTACCCGACCACGGCGACACGGATGAAAACCCGAGGCCGAAGCCGAGGATGACGAGAATGAACGACAACGCCGCTGCGGCAAATGCGCCGGCGAGGATGGCTCCCCAGGACACGCCTGAAGAGGCGGACCCGCTCGCCTCTATGGCCCCGACGTCCGGGTCATGCAGAGTACGATTTATCATGATGATCTCCTGTTATTGGTACTTGCCGTTGCCGGCTGGTAGTGGCGCCACGCAGAGAAAATGGACTCAGGAGATGAGATTGCCTGAGCCACCTGCTTTCGCATGGTCTGAACTCCGAGAATGAACCTTGGCCGGCGTTAGCGTTGGTGTCTCCGAATCCCTATCTGAGTTTTTGTCTTGCGATATGTTGGTGAATGATTTGTTGCCTGCATCGTCAAGACACAGAAAATGTACCGGCGCGATTCATCCTGAACCATAGGACGACGACGGGATATTTCGTAGGACTAGCGGAAAACGCAACAGCCTTGAGAGGAACTCTTCTGTCGGCGCAGCATGGTGCCTTGGGTGAAGGGCGACAGATGGAGCCCGGCTGCAGAGGCGAGGGATGTGCCACTAGCGTTGCAACAAGCGGTCACCGAAACTCCTCCGGAACAAGCTGGTCATCCCGCAGTCAGTAGTAGGGCGACGACGTGTCGCGATGAGATCACGACGTAGTTTGATGATCAGAACAACAGTCTTAAATAACCGGAAAGCAGCATGAAGACGTTCCACTGTGATAATTGTGCAAAACAGGTTTTCTTTGAAAACACCCGTTGTGAAAACTGCGGCTGGCTATTGGGTTATCAGCCGGAGCTGCAGATCATCAGCAGCTTCACACCTGCCGACGCACCCGCTGCTGGCGATGCCGGCGCCAATGCTAACAACATCGACGGCAATACCGTTGATGGCAATACTGGCGTCAATAAGGAAGGCCATAGCGGCAATGGTAACGAGCCCAGCGGCGAGGTAAGCGGCGTCGAAAGTCCCGTATCGCGCTGGCGCAGTATCAATCCGGTCAATCAGAATCGCGTTTTCCGGCAGTGCAGCAACTATGCACAGGATGATGTTTGCAACTGGATGATTGACGACCGTGACGACAACGCGCTTTGCGCATCGTGTCGCCTGACTACCGTGATTCCCTCGCTGGAGGATCAGCAGAACCGTATCCTGTGGAAGCGGCTCGAGGTAGCAAAGCGTCGTCTGCTGCACACATTATGGACTTTGCATCTGCAGCCGATGCCGAAGCCGGAAGACACCCTGACCGGCCTGGCGTTTGAGTTTTTACAAGATGTGCCGCACGGTGAACGTGTCCTGACCGGTCATGCCGAAGGCGTCATCACCATCAACATTGCCGAGGCTGATCCCGCTTATCGTGAAAAAATGCGCGAACAGATGGCCGAACCGTATCGGACACTGCTCGGACATTTCCGGCATGAGAGCGGGCATTATTATTTCGACCGCCTGATTGCCAACACCGACAGGATCGTTGCTTTTCGCGCGCTGTTCGGCGACGAGACTGTCGACTACGGCGCCAGTTTGCAACGGCACTACGACAACGGCCCGCCACTGAACTGGAATCAGCAGTTCGTCAGTCTCTACGCCAGCAGCCATCCGTGGGAAGACTGGGCAGAAACCTGGGCACATTACCTGCACATGTTCGATACGCTGGAGACCGCCTATTCCTGCGGTGTGCAATTGCGTCCCAAAAAGCACAACGAGCAGAATCTGATCATTGATGCTTCTCCCGTGGATGCCTCGTCGTTCGACGAGCTCATCGCCGAATGGTTTGCCCTGACTTACGTGCTCAACAGCCTCAATCGCAGCATCGGCATGCCCGATTCTTACCCCTTTACCTTGTCGACGCCGGTACTGGAGAAGCTGAAATTCGTGCATGAAGTAGTGATGCAGTATGCGCACGGTGAGGCTGCATGATGTTGTAGGCCGTAGTGTCGAAGTGCTGTGGTTCTCCAATGCCTGCCGTCGCAGGCATTTTTTCTTTTCCTTTCCATCCCTTCCTTTTTCCCTGCTCTTTTTTCTTGCTGAGGCTTCAGCAAATCTGACATCCAAACAAGGCATCGGCTTATGTCGCCTGGCATCGTTTACTTTTACGCTGATGATCGGTTGGTGTGCAAACAGTCTCTTGACGTGCGTACTACCTGCCTCGAGGTACTTCGTATTACCTCGATTCTGGTACCGGTCATCGTCTTGTTGCAATGCTGCTGCAGCCATGCCCGATGCCTCATTTACCGTTATAGGGATGTCGATCATGGCAAGCAAGAAATCCACAAACGAAGGTGCGGGCTCGGTACTGGGCACGATGTCGGGAGCTGCCGTAGTCGGCGCCGGCGCCGGCAAGAAAAGTATTTCCGCCGATTTGCTCAAGAAGGTAACTGGCACCGCGGCGCTGGCCGGCTCTATTGCCGACAACGGGAACAAACCGCAGGAGTTTGCGGCGGCACGTGAAGACGTCGGAGTACCGTCCGCCGGCGTGACTGCCAAACCGGTATCGCCGCTGGTGAGCGCCGGCAGCGTCAGCGAATCGGTCTCCTCAGAGAAGGTCGGTGCTGGAGTTCCCAAGCCGGGCGAAAACGCGGTCACCGGCAATCTTGATCGGGTGCGGGTCGATTCCGGCGCGCAGGCGCTGACGACAAATCAGGGCGTGCCCATTGCCGACAACCAGAACTCCCTCAAGATCGGCGCACGCGGGCCCACTGCGCTGGAAGATTTCATCCTGCGCGAAAAAATCACCCACTTCGACCATGAGCGTATCCCGGAGCGCGTCGTGCATGCACGCGGTTCGGCGGCGCATGGCTATTTCGAATCGTATGGTGACTTCAGCGAGTTGACGCGTGCGGCACCCTTTGCTGCAGCCGGCAAGCGCACGCCGGTATTTGTGCGATTTTCTACCGTGGCAGGCGGCGCCGGCTCTGCCGATACCGTGCGTGACGTGCGCGGCTTCGCCGTCAAGTTCTATACCGACGAGGGTAACTGGGATCTGGTAGGCAATAACATCCCGGTATTCTTCATTCAGGATGCAATGAAGTTTCCTGATCTGGTGCATGCCCTCAAACCGGAGCCGCATTTCGGCATGCCCCAGGCGTCCAGCGCGCACGATACGTTCTGGGATTTCGTATCGCTGATGCCGGAGTCGACGCACATGCTGCTATGGCAAATGTCGGACCGCGCGATCCCGCGCAGCTACCGCATGATGCAAGGATTCGGCGTGCACACTTTCCGTCTGGTGAACGCCGCCGGGGAATCGGTATTTTGCAAATTTCATTGGACGCCGCTGGCGGGTACGCATTCGCTGGCCTGGGATGAGGCCGTCAAAATCGGCGGTGCGGATCCAGACTATCACCGGCGTGATTTGTGGGAAGCTATCGAAGCCGGCCATGCGCCGGAATGGGAGCTGAGCCTGCAAGTCTTCACGGAAGAACAGGCCGCGAATTTTGACTTCGACGTGCTCGATCCGACCAAGCTGATACCCGAAGAGCTGGTGCCGCTGACGCCGGTTGGCAGGATGGTTCTCGATCGTAACCCGGACAATTTTTTCGCGGAAACCGAGCAGGTCGCGTTTTGCACGGCACATGTGGTGCCGGGTATCGATTTCAGCAACGATCCGCTGTTGCAAGGGCGTATTCATTCGTATCTGGATACGCAGATCAGCCGCCTCGGCGGTGTCAATTTTCACGAACTGCCGATCAACGCGCCCTTGGCTCCGGTGCACAATAACCAGCGCGATGGCATGCACCGCCAGGCGGTGCATCGGGGACGCGTATCGTATGAGCCCAACTCACTCGGGGGCGGCTGTCCGTTTCAGGCGGGTGCGGCCGGTTTCAGCAGTTTTCCGCAAGCGGAGCAGGGCGACAAATTGCGCATCAAGCCGGAGAAATTCGCGGATCACTATTCGCAGGCAAAGCTGTTCTGGAACAGCCAGTCTGTTCCAGAACAGATGCACATCATCAAGGCTTTCCGTTTTGAGCTGACGCGTGTGCAGACACCGGCAATCCGCCAGCGCGTGGTGTCCCTGCTGGCCAATGTCGACGACGGCCTGGCGGAAGGTGTCGCCGCAGGACTCGGCTTTGACATGCCTGCTCCTGCGCCCGTCATAGCCGGTGCACCGGCACCAGAATATGCACCGTCGCCCGCACTGTCGTTGACCTCTTATCCTGGCGATAGCGGTATTGCCACGCGCAAGGTGGCGATTCTGGCCGCCGACGGCGTCGATACGGTCGTCTTGGGAAAAATCTATGACGTCTTGCTTGAACATGGCGCGGTGCCGCGTGTCGTCGCACCGAGGCTGGGAGCCGTCAAAGGCAAGGGCGCAGCCACCTGGCAAGCCGACGTCACCATCGATGCCGCACCGTCAGCGCTCTACGATGCACTGATCGTGCCGCCGGGCGATGCTTCTGCCATCAGCTTGTGTGGACATGGGCTGGCTATCGAATTCATCAAGGATCAGTATCGTCATTGCAAGCCCATCATGGTGCTCGACGAAGGTTCCACGATGCTGGATCGGGCTGAGTTACCGGCGGTATTGCCGACCGGTGATCCGGATTTTTCTCTGATCCACGCCGCTTCCGGACAGCTCGATGAGGCACTCGCCCAGTTCATTCAGGCCCTGGCGGGGCCGCGCGAACTTGGCCGCGAAACCGACCCGCCGGTGGTGTGAGATGACGACCTCTTCCATCAAAGATCCGGTTTCTGCGATACGAAAATTTCTCGCCGCCTTACCTGTCCGGTCAGATTCGTCGGAGGACGGTCGACAAGATAGCGCCGGGCAGGTTCTGTGCGCCATGGTAGATGCCGGACTGGATCGGCTGAGCCTTCCCGGCGGTGGACAAACCTTGCAGCGCTGGCGGGCACTTGCTGCGGTTGCCGCACACGATCTCAGTCTGGCCAAGTTGTATGAAGCCCATACCGATGCGCTGGCGATTCTTGCCGAAGCAGGGATGGAGAGCGAACAGCCTTTGCGTGTCTGGGGCGTGTGGTGCGCTGAGCCGCCGCAGGCCAGGCTGGATATTCACCATCCCGCGGCGGAAGGGGCTGGCGCTGTCGTGCTCGATGGCGTCAAAGCCTGGTGTTCGGGGGCCAACACCATTACGCACGCGGTCGTGAGTGGCTGGAACCGGGATGGGCGGCCTTGTCTGGCCGCCGTCGATCTCGACCAGTCAGGCATCACCGTAACCAACGAGGGCTGGCACGCCGTCGGTATGGCGGAAACCGCCAGCGTGGACGTCCTGTTCGACAACGTGCGCGGCGTGGCTGTCGGTGGTGCAGATTTCTATACCGGGCGGCCGGGTTTCTGGCATGGTGGCGCGGGCATCGCCGCGTGCTGGTACGGCGCAGCCGCGCAACTTGCCCTGTATCTGCGGCAGCATTTGACCGATCAGAGTAATCCGCACGCACTGGCTCAACTGGGGCGCGCCGATGTTGCGCTCAGTGCCTGTGCGGCCAGCTTGCGTGCCGCGGCGCAGTACATCGATACAGCGCCGGCCAGTGATGCCTATCGCCTGGCAATGCGGGTACGCCTGATGGCAGAAGACGCCGCAAATCAGGTCATGCACGCCTTCGGGCGTGCGTTGGGTGCGGCGCCGTTATGCCGTGATCCCTGGGCTGCACGGATGATGGCGGACTTGCCGGTATTTTTACGCCAGAGCCATGCGGATCGCGACCTGGAAGCGCTGGCGCATTCACTCTTGCAACGCGATGGCGAAGCTGAAAATGGAGAAGAAGAATGGCAACTATAGAAGAGACCCGGCCTGAACAGATGCAGGTTGATGAGCTGCAGCCTGCATCGACCGATGAGGCGCTATGGCGCGACGACCCACGGCTTGCACGTGTGCCTGCGGTGCACGCCGAGACATTGATTGCCGCCGGTTCGCGCGCTGTGATCGTCGCGCCACATCCGGATGATGAGGTGCTTGGCTGCGCAGGCTTGCTGATGCATCTGGCGCAGCTTGGCCATCCGATTTTGCTGGTGGCGGTTTCCGACGGTGAAAAAAGTCACCACCAGGATTCAGTGCTGAGCCCGGGCTTGCTCTCGCATCTCCGTCCGGCGGAGACGACGCAGGCGCTGTCGCTGCTCGGTATCAGCGACATCACCATCATCCGTGCACAATTGCCCGATAGCGATGTAGCCGGGCATCGCACCAAGTTGCAGGATTTGCTGGGCGCCTATCTGTTGCCCGGAGATACCTTGTTTGCCAGCTGGCAGTTCGACGGTCATCCCGATCACGAAGCGGTCGGACAAGCATGCCGCGAAGCCGCGCGCGCACTCGGTTGCCGCCTCATCGAAATGCCAATCTGGATGTGGCACTGGCGCACTCCCGATGATGCCGGGATTCCGTGGCAACGCGCGCGCAAGCTGGAACTCGATGAACCGATGCAGGAACGCAAGAAAGCGGCGCTGGCCTGTTATCGCAGCCAGTTGGAGCCCGACCAATCGACCGGCAACGCGGCGATTTTGCCGCCGGAGGTGCTGGCGCATTTCCACCGGCCGTTTGAAGTTTTCTTTGTCTGAAAGACCTGAGCGCGGACATGCAGGCACCGACAACCATGATGACTCAGACCACACAGACCACACAGACAGCATTCACGGCTTCGCGCGATTATTTTGCCGCGCTCTATGAGCGCAGCGACGATCCCTGGCGCATTGCCGGCAACTGGTACGAGCAGCGCAAACGCAGCCTGATCATGGCGATGTTGCCGCGCGGCCGTTTTCGCCATGCCTTTGAACCGGCTTGCGGCAGTGGTGAGCTGACGGTGGATCTCGGCCGGCGCTGTGACCGCATTCTTGCGGGGGATTTCGCACAGGCGGCAGTCGATATTGCGCACGAGCGCTGGCAGCGAGCGAGTAGTTCGCGCCGCACGGAGTGCGTGGCGCGTTTTGCCTGCATGGCGGTGCCGCATCAATGGCCTTCACAGTCGGGCGATGTATTCGACCTGATCGTCATCAGCGAATTCGCTTACTACCTCGATGACGACGCCCTGCGGACTTTGCCGGCTTTGGTCAATGCCTCGCTGGCGCCCGACGGCGTCCTCGTGCTGTGTCATTGGAAGCGAGACTTTGCGCAGCGTCGTCATCGGACTGCAGACATCCATCAAGGCTTTGCGAATGTACCGGACTGGCATCACGCAGCGCGCTATGAAGACGCCGACTTTCTGCTTGATCTCTGGAGCCGCGAACAGCAATCGCTGGCCGAACTGGCGGAGCTGATTTAGAACAACGTAAAGCACACCCCTGGAGTCAATATGATCGGCGTCGTTATCCCTGTTCACAACGAAGAAGACTACCTGCGCGCTTGTCTGGCGTCGATACAGGTGGCGGCGTTGCATCCGGCGCTTGCCATGGAAGAGGTGCGGGTGATGGTGGTGCTGGATGCCTGCAGCGACAGCTCGGGCAGTATCGCCAAAGCGCTGGGGATGGATTCGATCGAAATCGCAGCGCGCAACGTCGGTCTGGCCCGCGCCGCCGGCGCTTTGCAATTGCTGGAAGCCGGAGCCCGGTGGCTTGCCTTTACCGATGCCGACAGTATGGTGTCGCATGCATGGCTGGCAGCGCAGCTTGCGCTGGAGGCCGATGCAGTGTGTGGAACCGTGGCTGTCGACGACTGGATACAGCATGGCGCGCAGGCGGAAATATTGCGACACCGTTTCGACGCATCCTATCTTGATCAGGATCAGCATCGGCATATTCATGGCGCCAACTTCGGCGTGTCGGCGGCGGCTTACCGGCAGGCTGGAGGATTCAGCGGGCTTGAGTGCGGCGAGGACGTCGCCATGGTGCAAGCCCTGATCGCCTGCGGCGCGCGCATCTCATGGAGTGCCGCACCGCGTGTCACAACCAGCAGCAGGTTGCGCAGCCGCATGCGCGGCGGTTTCGGCGATACCTTGCGGGGGTTGATCCTGGATGAGGTAGCAGTTGCAACAGAGAAGATTGTGTGACGATACGCGAGAGCGTGAGAGCGTGAGAGCGTGAGAGCGTGAGAGTGCGGAGAGCCTTCTATCTCTGCTTATCCGTGGATGGCAGCTCAAATACGTAGCCCACGCCGTAGATAGCCTGAATTGCATTATGGCCGGGGAAGAATGGTTCGAGTTTGCGGCGCAGATTCTTGATGTGGGTATCGATGGCGCGGTCGGTGACGGAGCGGCATTCGTCATGGACATGGTTGAGCAACTGGTCGCGTGAAAAAACCTGACCCGGTGCCGCCACAAATGCTTTGAGCAGACGAAACTCCAGCGGCGTCAGGCTGACCGGCGCGCCGCTGATGCTGGCTTGATGGCGTGCGTCATCGATCTGCAGAGGAGATGACGAAGATGCGTCGTCGTTATTGCCTTCCATGGAGACTTCCTGTTCGCGGCGGCTGCGGCGCAGCATGGCTTTGACGCGCGCCACGATTTCACGCGGGCTGAACGGCGTCTTGCTGATGTAATCGTCCGCGCCCAGTTCCAGACCGCGCAAACGATCCTCCTCTTCTGCACGTGCCGTGAGCATCAGAATCGGAACATCGCTGAACCGCCGCAACTCCTGGCAGATTTGCCAGCCGTCGCGGCCCGGCAGCATGATGTCGAGCAGCACTAGATCCGGCTTTTGCGCCTGTACCTGCGGCACGGCGTCCTCACCGTGCGCGACGTGCCGCGAAGTATAGCCGGCGGCGGCAAGATACTTTTGCAGCAGCTCCGCCAGTTTGGGTTCGTCCTCCACGATGAGGATATCGGCCGCCTTGGGGGCTTCGAACTGAAAGGCGGGCGTGCTCATGCCGGGCTCCCTTCCGAGGTACCGCCTTCATGGACAGGTAGCCTGACCGTCACGCGCAAACCGCCCAGTGGCGATGCCTCGGCATGGATGCCGCCCTGATGCGCATCGACGATGCGGCGGCAAATCGCGAGGCCAAGACCGGCGCCGCCGCTGGCGCGATTGCGCGACGCTTCGACGCGGTAGAAACGTTCGAACAACCGCTCCAGCGCGACGGCATCAACACCCGGTGCGCTGTCGTCGAGCTGCACGATCCAGTATTGCTGATCGCGCCGGCAGCTGACTGCTAACTGACCAATGCCGTTGTTAGCGTCGCTGTCTGCGTTGCATTGTGCATCTGTATAGCGCAGGCTGTTTTCAAACAGGTTATTGAATAATTGTTGTAGGCGTCCTGCGTCCGCATGTACCGGCATGACATCAGGGAATGCATTCGCGTAGAGGTTCAGACCACGCTTGCGGAACATGTCGTCATAGCTTTGCATGGTTGTACGCAACAGTAGTGCAAGGTCGATGTCGGTCTTGCGATACGTGAGTGCGCCGGCGTCTGCCAGTGACAAGTCGTAGAGGTCGTTGACCAGTTTGTTCAGATGCGTCACCTCGCTCTTGAGCGACCGGATAGTGGATTCGTCCGGGTGCAGCAGGCCGTCTTGCACCGCTTCAAGCTGGCCGTTGAGGATGCCCAACGGGGTGCGCAGTTCATGCGAGACATCGGCCATGAACTCGCGGCGCAGTTTTTCGTTGCGCTCCAGCGTCATCGCCAACTGATTGAAATCGCCGGCGAGGCGGCTGACTTCGTCCTCGGTATCGACGGCGACGCGGATGGTGTAGTCGCCGCCGGCCAGTTTGTGCGTGGCCTGCGCTACTCGCACCAGCGGTTTGAGTAGTACGCCGGAGATGCGCATGACGATCAGGCCGACCAGCATCAGCGCGACCAGACCGATTAGCAGATGCGCCACAAGCTGGCTTTGCTGGAAGCGCAGGTCGGCCGCGCCGATGACATTCTGAAATGGCGTCTGGGCGACCCAGCCGACGATTTCGCTGTCGCGCATGACCGGGCGTATACGCGCATCGGGACCGATATAAGGATTACCAATTACCAGTTTGCGCTGAGCATCGAGCAAGGAAAACCGCATCGGCACGCCGGTCAGATCCGACTGCGACAGCATGTGTTTTGTGTCGGCATTCTTGGGCAGGGCGGCCGTGATGGTAATGGCATCGTCGTGATCGATGATGATGGGACGCAACAGGTCAAACCACGCGCGCGGATTATTGCTGATGAAATCCCAACTGCCGTTGGCGCGATAGGCTTCTTCGATACGCGGCATCAGGGCTTCCATGCGATCCTGGCTTTGTTCGTTCAGATAGCCGAGGAAGTCACGGTTGAAAATGTAGCGTGCAGTACCGCCCATGGCCAGAATGATCACCACGATCACCGCCAGCATGGCGTAGAACAACTTGAGGCGAATACTTGCCCGCGCGAAAAAGCGCTGATAGATGCCGGAGGCGGTAGAGGACATGAGCTTGAACACAATGAAAAGTGGGGTAGCGCACGCAAGTCGCTAGCCGGGACAAGCTGCTAGGGTAGCAAGTTCACGGCTGTCGGTGGCGATATTTTGCAATTCTCCATTTCCTCATATTTCCTCCACAATTGATTTTTATGATGGCAAGTCCGATAGCTCATTGCGCCCGGACGATGCCTTCTTGATAAGGCGGAGACGGGCTGAAAGTCTCCGATGCATCCAGAAAACAAACAAATCGCTTTATCTGTACCACGCTCTCTATTCTTGCGCCCGCTGCGCCTGGCAGTCTGTGGCACAGCAATCATGCTGGCGCTGGCCGCTTGCTCCAAGACGGCCGACAAACCGATGGCCGGCACGCCAGAGGTTGGCTACATCGTGGTTCAACCGCAGCGTCAGGCCTTGTCCACCGAGTTGCCGGGCCGCACCACTGCTTATCTGACTGCGGATATCCGTCCGCAGATCGGCGGCATCATCCAGAAACGCCTGTTCAAGGAAGGGTCGACTGTCAAACAAGGCCAGGCCTTGTATCAGATCGATCCGGCAAGTTATCAGGCCGCCTATGACAGCGCCAAGGCATCGCTGCTGAAAGCCGAAGCGACGCTCAACTCATCGAAGTTGAAAGCGCAACGCTATGCCGAGCTGGATAAAATCGACGCCGTCAGCAAGCAGGACAACGACGATGTGCAGAGCACGCTGCGCCAGAATCAGGCCGACGTCGAAGTGCAGCGCGCCGCAGTCAAGAGCGCCGCCATCAATCTTGATTACACGCGCATCATGTCGCCGATTTCCGGCCGCATCGAAAAATCGACCGTGACGCCCGGCGCGCTGGTAGTGGCGCAGCAGACCACAGCGCTGACGACAGTGCAGCAGCTTGATCCTATTTATGTCGACGTCACGCAATCCAGCGTTGACCTGCTGCGTCTGCGCAAGGAGCTTGCCAGCGGCAAGATCAGGAAGAACGGAGAAAACGCGGCGCCAGTGAAGATCGTGCTGGAAGACGGCTCTACCTACGCGCAACAGGGCAAGCTGGAGTTCAACGGCGTCAGCGTCGATACCGGCACCGGCATGATTACCTTGCGTGCAGTCGTGCCCAATCCGGACGGCATTCTGTTGCCGGGTGCGTATGTGCGCGCCGTGCTGGAAGAAGGCGTCAGCGACAATGCCATGCTGGTGCCACAGAAGGCCGTCAGCCGCGACGCCACCGGCACGGCTACTGCGCTGGTGCTGGGCGAAGGCGGCAAGGTCGAGCAGCGCATCCTCACCGTGGAGCGCGCGATCGGCAACAACTGGTGGATCAGTGCAGGCCTCAAGGCAGGCGACAAGCTGATCGTCGACGGTTTGCAAAAGGTGCGCAACGGTGACGTGCCGCGCGGTATCGACATGAGCGATACGCTCAATGCGGCGAAGAGCGGTGCGGCAGCTTCTCCGGCTCCTGCAGCTCCAGTAGCAGCGACTCCTGCAGCAACGACTCCTGCCGCAGCCGCGGCAGCGAAGTAAGGGGCGCACATGGCACGTTTCTTTATTGACCGGCCCATCTTTGCGTGGGTCATCGCCATTGTGATCATGCTGGGCGGATTGCTGTCGATCAGCAATCTCTCGCTGGAGCAGTACCCAGATATCGCTCCGCCCAAAGTCAACATCAGCGCCACCTATACCGGCGCTTCCGCCAAGACGCTGGAAGACTCGGTCACGCAGGTGATCGAACAGCAGATGAAGGGCCTCGACAATCTGCAATACATGTCGGCCAGCTCCAGCTCTGCCGGTAGCGCCAAGGTCACGCTGACCTTTACTGCCGGCACCAATCCCGACGTCGCACAAATGCAGGTGCAGAACAAGCTGCAGCAAGTGACCGCGCGTCTGCCGCAAGCCGTGCAGAACAATGGCGTGACGGTCACCAAAGCATCCAGCGATATCCTGATGGTGATTTCGCTGACATCGGGCGATCCGCGTGTGAGCGCGACCGACATCGGCGATTTCATCAGCAGCACGCTGACGGATCAGATCAGCCGCGTGGAAGGCGTGGGCGATGTCAGCGCTTTCGGCACCAACTATGCGATGCGCATCTGGCTCGATCCGGCGAAGTTGCAGAAATATGCACTGATGCCGTCGGACATTACCGGCGCATTGGAAGCGCAGAACACCGAAGTCTCCGCCGGTGAAATCGGCGCCTTGCCGGCCGTGCCCGGCCAGCAGATCAATGCGACCATCACGGCGCGCAGCAAACTGACCACGCCGGACGAATTCCGCAACATTATCGTCAAGTCATCCAGCGATGGCTCGCTGGTGAAACTCTCTGATGTGGCGCGCGTGGAACTGGGTGGCGAGAGCTACCAGGTATCGTCGCAGCAAAATGGCAAGCCGTCGTCGGCGCTCGCTATTCAGCTGGCGACCGGCGCCAATGCGCTGGCGACTTCCAAAGCAGTCCAGGCCAAGATGGCTGAACTGGAGCCGTACTTTCCCGCGTCGATGAAGCTCAAGAGCAGCATCGCCTACGACACCACGCCGTTCGTGCGCGTGTCGCTGGAAGAAGTTGTGAAGACGCTGATTGAGGCGGTTGTGCTGGTGGTGCTGATCATGTATCTGTTCCTGCAAAACATCCGCGCCACCTTCATCCCGACGATCACCGTTCCTGTGGTGCTGCTGGGTACCTTCGGCGTGCTGGCGATCTTCGGCTATTCGATCAATACGCTCACCATGTTCGGCATGGTACTTGCCATCGGCCTGCTGGTGGATGACGCCATCGTGGTGGTAGAGAACGTCGAGCGTTTGATGAGCGAAGAGAAACTCAGTGCCAAGGAAGCCACGCGAAAATCGATGAAAGAAATTACCGGCGCACTGGTCGGCATCGCGCTGGTGTTGTCGGGCGTTTTCGTGCCGATGGCCTTCTTTGGCGGTTCGACCGGCGTGATTTATCGTCAGTTCTCGATCACCATCGTCGCGGCCATGAGCTTGTCGGTGGTGGTGGCGCTGACACTGACGCCAGCCTTGTGCGCGTCGCTGCTCAAGCCGCATGAACCGGGCACACATGGCGCCAAGCAAGGACGTTTCTTCACCTGGTTCAATCGTACCTTTGAGCGTAGCGCCGGACGTTATCGTTCCGGCGTCGGTGGTCTTCTCTCGCGCGGCAAGCGAGGCCTGCTGGCATATGCTCTGGTGGTGGTTGCAATGGGCGTGTTGTTTGCGCGCCTGCCGACTTCCTTCCTGCCGGAAGAAGATCAGGGTGTGTTGATGGCGCAGGTTCAACTGCCGACCGGGGCGACCATGGAGCAGACCAGCGCGGTCGTGGCAACCTTGCAAGACTACTTCCTTAACAAACCGGACGTGGTGGAGTCCGTGCTGGCGATCGTCGGCTCCGGCGTCGGCGGCAATAGCCAGAACGGTGCACGCGCCTTTATCAAACTCAAGGATTGGAGCGAGCGTACCGGTACCGGCAATTCAGCCGCCGAACTAGTGCGTCAGGCCAATGCCGATCTTGGCAAGATCCGCGGTGCACGCGTGTTCCTGATGAGTCCGCCCGCAGTGCGAGGTCTGGGACAGAGCGCCGGTTTCGATTTTGAGATCAAGGACGTGGGCGGTGTCGGTCATGACGCATTGGTCAAGGCGCGCGACCAGTTCCTGCAGCTGGCGCGGCAGAATCCGCGTCTGGCCAATGTACGCACGACCGGTCTGGACGATACGCCGCAGCTCAAGGTCAGCATCGATGATCGCAAGGCGGATGCCCTCAGTATTTCGACCAGCGACATCAACGCCACGATGGCGACGGCGATGGGCGGTACCTACGTGAATGACTTCCTCAACAACGGCCGCGTGAAGAAAGTGTATGTGCAGGGCGATGCGCAGTTCCGCATGCAGACCGAGGATCTGAACAAATGGTATGTACGCAATTCTGCCAGCCAGATGGTGCCGTTCACGGCGTTCACGACCAGCAAGTGGAGTTTCGGCCCGTCGCTGCTGGAGCGTTACAACGGCGTGTCGTCATTTGAAATCGTCGGCGAGCCGGCGGCGGGTGTGAGCTCGGGTGACGCCATGACGGAAGTACAGAACATAGCCGCGCAACTGCCGGCGGGCGTCGGCTACGAATGGACCGGTTCGTCCTATCAGGAGAGGCTTTCCGGCAACCAGGCGCCGATGCTGTATGCGATTTCCATTCTGTTCGTATTCTTGTGTCTGGCGGCACTGTATGAAAGCTGGTCGGTGCCGTTCGCGGTGATTCTGGCGGTGCCGCTGGGGATTATCGGGACGGTATTGCTCACGGGTGTGCTGGGCATGTCCAACGACGTGTACTTTCAGGTCGGTTTGCTGACCACGGTAGGCTTGTCGGCGAAGAACGCGATTCTGATTGTCGAATTTGCCAAGCAATTGCATGAATCCGGAAAGTCCCTGTGGGATGCCACATTGGAAGCGGTGCAGTTGCGTCTGCGTCCGATCCTGATGACGTCGCTGGCGTTCATGTTCGGTGTACTGCCGCTGGCGATTGCCAGTGGCGCGGGTTCCGCCAGCCGTCGCGCTATCGGTACCGGTGTGCTGGGTGGCATGCTGTCGGCGACGATACTGGGGATCTTCTTCGTGCCGTTGTTTTACTACCTGATCGGCACCTTGATGGACAAACGCAAAGCCAAGGCTGAAAAGAAGAGAAGCGCAGAGTCAACTATGGATGGAAAGGAAGGCGTGTGATGCGCATCAAGACGAATCAGAAGACCGCATCGCGGCAATCCATCCCATCTACCTTGGCGCGGACGTCGGTATTGCTGGCAGCGATGTTGCTGGGCGGTTGCGTCAATCTGGCGCCGCACTATCAGCAACCGGCAGCGCCGGTCGCCGGCAACTGGACGCAGACCGTGGATGGAAAAAATCTGGTCGGTGCACAAGGCAGCACAGTCAATGCCGACGACATCGGCTGGCGCAGCTTCTTTATCGACGAACGCTTGCGCGAGGTGATTGCGCTGGCGCTGCAAAACAATCGTGACTTGCGCGTTGCCGCACTCAATATCGAGAAGGCGCGCGCGCAGTACCGGATTACCGACGCCGATCGGTATCCGGCGGTCAGCGCTACGGGTACGGGCACCGCCAGCCGCACGCCGGCTGCGCTGTCAACGTCGGGCAATGCGACTACGTCACGGCAGTACAGCGCCACGCTGGGGGTGAGTGCCTACGAGCTGGATTTTTTCGGCAGGCTGAAAAATCTCAGCGACGCCGCATTGGAGACTTACAAGTATCAGGTCGAGACACGCCGCAGCACGCATATCAGTCTTGTCGCAGAAGTGGCGACGGCGTGGCTGACACTGGCGTCGGATCGTGAGCTGTTGCAGCTGGCGCAGGACACGTTCACGAGTCTGAATCGCACCTATGAACTGGGCAAGCGCACGCACGAGATCGGTACCGCTTCAGGGGTTGATCTGGCGAGTCAGGAAGCCAGTATGGAATCAGCGCGTGCCGACGTTGGCCGTTATACCAGCCTGGTAGCGCAAGACACCAACGCGTTGAATCTGCTGGTGGGCGCGACGCTTGAATCACGCCTTTTGCCGGATCGTCTGCCGGACACGGCTTCGACTTTATTGGGGACGCCGGCGGCACTGCCGTCGGAAGTATTGTTACGCCGTCCCGATGTCTTGGCGGCGGAGCACACATTGATCGGCGCACACGCCGACATCGGTGCGGCGCGTGCAGCATTCTTCCCGAGTATCAGCTTGACCGCAAGTGGCGGCACGGCCAGCCGCAGCCTGGGCGGCTTGTTCAATGCAGGTAGCGGATCGTGGAGTTTTTCACCGTCGATCAATCTGCCGATTTTCAATGCCGGCAGCAATCGGGCCAGCCTGGATGCGGCGAAGATCACGCGCGATATCGACGTGGCAACGTATGAGAAAACGATTCAAACCGCTTTCGAAGAAGTGGCGAATGCATTGGCCGAGCGCAGCACGCTGGACCAGCGTCTGGATGCACAACAAAAAGTCACTGCCGCCAACGAGAGGAGCTACAGGTTGTCGGATGCGCGCTATCGCAACGGCATCGACAGCTATCTTTCTGCGCTGGTGTCGCAGCGCTCCCTGTACAGCGCGCAGCAGACGCTGATTTCTTTGCGCCTGACTGAGCAGAGCAATCGCATCACCTTGTACAAGGTGCTGGGCGGCGGCTGGAACGAATAAGCCGCCGGCGAATCTTCGAAGCGACTTCAGGCACTGAAGAAACGCAGCAATTCATCGGCCACTGCTTCCTGCATTTCTTCCGGCATGTAGTGGCCGCAGTCTTTCAGGATGCCGCCGCGTACGTCGGTGGCGATTGTGCGCAAGGTGTTGAGCAGCATATCTTTTACGCCATGTTCAGCACCCATGGCGAGGATGGGCATGGATAGCGTTTGCTCGCCACGGCTGTGGCTTTGTGCGAGGCCTTCCGGGCTGAAGGCGACGCGGTAATACGACAAGGCTGCGCGCACGGCGCCGGGCGCGCTAAAGACACGCTCATATTCATCCAGATCGGCAGGCGTAATGGCCCAGCGATTGTCCGCCTTGGTGTGAAACAGATAACTGAGGAAGGCGCGCTCATGTCCCTGCAGCAAAATCTCCGGCAGATCATCGAGGCGATTGAAGGCGAAATGCCAGGTTCTGCTATTGGCTTCCGCCGAAGGAATTCCTGACGGTGCGGGCGGCGTGATGCCGGGTAGGGCGGCATCGAACAGGGCCAGCCTGCGGATGTCGTCGGGCCAGTCTGCGGCATAGGCGTGGCCGATCCAGGTGCCGATGTCATGCCCGGCTACATCGAGCGGGCCATGGGCGCGTAAGCCGAGCGCATCGGTAAAGGCATGCAGGTCGGCAGCGACAGTTTTCAGATCGTAGCCACTCGCCGGTTTGTCGGAATCTCCCATGCCGCGCGGATCGATGGCGATGACGCGACGTCCGCCGGCAGCCAGCAAAGGCATGACCAGACGCCAGGCGTACCAGCTTTGTGGCCAGCCGGGAATGAGCAGAACAGGTGCGCCGTTACCGCCTTCGACGTAATGCAGCCGCACGCCGTTGACATGGACGCTGCCGTGATGGAAGTCATTCCAGAATGTGGTGGGGGAGAATGCTTGCATGGCAAATCCTTAGGTACGAGTTGAGAGAGAGTGTGATTTCATTAAATAGGAAATAATCATTTCCTAAATTGGCAAAAATTTTTAATCGAGCACTTTCAGGGCACTGTCGATGAGATTGTTCATTTCCTTTTTGCTGCGGCCTGTTTTTCCGATCACGCGCATGCCTTGCAATACACAGAGCAGCAGCCGGGCTGTTGTTGCGGCCTCGACGTGGGTGGAAATGCTGCCGTCTTCTTGCCCCTGGCGTATGAAAAGGGTCAGACGTTTTTCGTGGATGTCGAGCGACTGTGCGACACGTCCGGCGATGTCAGGATCGGAGATGGACAGTTCGACGGCGCTGCTGACGATGAAGCAGCCGCGGCGTCCTTCGGCTTCATAGCTGGAAGAGGCGTAAAGCGCCAGCAAGGCGCGGACGCGTTCGCGTCCGGTGTTGGCGGGTTTCAACGCTTGTTGCAGGCGCTCGGTGCGCAAGGTGATGTAGCGCTCAAGCGCGGCGATGAAGACCGATCTTTTGTCGTTGAAGGCCTTGTAGATGCTGCCGGCGGTTAGCTCCAGAGCGGCGCTCAGGTCATTGATAGAGGTGCCGTAGTAGCCTTTTTCCGTAAAGACGATGATGGCTTTGTCCAGCGCTGCATCGATATCGAACTCGCGCGGGCGACCGCGGCTGCGCACCGCGATGGTCGGGATTTTAGCAGTCGTCAAGGAAGAGGCCATGTCGGCTATTATAGGAAATGATTGTTTCCAAATCAAGCGCCGGGATAGTGGAATGTTTAGGCTAAAATGGCTGCGCCCGTTCGGGCTGAGATTCTCTGCTCTCGAAAACATGTCAGTTTTACATCGCGTCGTCGCCGTACTGTCCCTTTCTCTTCTGGCTGCTTGCAACAGCCTCATGCCGTCCAAGTCTGCTGCTCCGGTCGAGACGTCTCCGGTGACGCCGGTTGCCGGACCGACCAAACTCCCGCAAAAACCGCGCATTGCGCTGGCGCTGGGTGGTGGTGCTGCGCGTGGGTTTGCGCATGTGGGCGTGATCAAGGCACTGGAGTCGCAAGGCATCGTGCCTGATATCGTCGTCGGGACCAGTGCCGGTAGCCTGGTCGGTGCTTTGTATGCGGCAGGCAATAACGGCTTTGCTTTGCAAAAGCTGGCGCTGGATATGGATGAGGCAACTATTTCCGATTGGTCGGTGCCGTTTTTCTCCAAGGTAAGCGGTGTGTTGAAGGGCGAGGGCGTGCAGACGTATGTGAATCGTTCCGTCAACAATCTGCCGATCGAGAAATTCAAGATTCCCTTCGGCGCGGTGGCGACGGATCTAAAGACTGGCCAGCCGATTCTGTTTCGTCGAGGCAACGCCGGCATTGCAGTGCGCGCGTCGTCTGCCGTGCCGGGTGTGTTCCAGTCGGTCAAGATCGGCGATCACTATTATGTAGACGGCGGATTGGTGGCGCCGGTGCCGGTACATTTTGCGCGCGAGATGGGCGCGGACTTCGTGATTGCAGTGAATATCTCAGCGCAACCGGAGGTGCAGGCGTCATCGAGCTCTGTTGATGTGATGCTGCAAACCTTCGCCATCATGGGGCAGAGTATTAATTACTATGAATTGAAGGATGCAGACATTGTTATCCAGCCGGGTTTGGGTGCAATGAAGGGCAGTGACTTTGCGGGACGCAATCTGGCGATCCTGGCAGGCGAGCAGGCGGCGATGAAAGTCATGCCGGAACTGAAGGCGAAGTTGAAAGCCAAGGGCGGAAACTGAGGCTGATTTCTGGGGGGGAATGTTTCTGCCGTATCAAGCAGCGCCAGATGTCAAGAATGCATGTTGAGTCGGCGTTGGCCGGTACTACTAATTAGATAGAAGATAGAAGGCGCCGGCGGAAGCGGAGTCACGACAACAGGATTCACAATCCTGGACTTCTGATGCAAGGCTTATTGCTGATCTTCTGCGGTGGCAGAGATGCGGCGTGCACCATTAAAGCGCTTTTTCCAGTAGGCGACATCCATGTCTTCGATGCGCACCTGGCCGCCTGCGGATGGCGAGTGGATGAATTTGCTGTCGCCCAGATAAATGCCGACATGCGAAAAGCCGCGGCGCAGGGTGTTGTAGAACACCAGGTCACCGGGACGCAGGTCGACTTTGTCGACCTTTTCGCCGACGCGGCTGATTTCAGCCGATGTGCGTGGCAAGTCAGTACCCAGCGCTTCCTTGAAAACATAACGCACCAGGCCGCTGCAATCCAGGCCGGTTTCCGGTGAAGTGCCGCCGTAACGATAGTTGATGCCGAGCATGCTTAATGCCTGGACAGCCAGTTCGGAAGCGCGGTTGGTGATGTCGTGCAGTTTGGCGAGAGCGATGGTCGCTTTGCCTGGGGGAAGAGGGTCTTGCTGAGATTGCTGAATCTGCGGGATTTGCTGGATAGGGAGCTCGATGCTCCAGGCGGTGCTGCAGAACCAGAAACCGGCAGCCAGCACGCATGCTTTTGCGAGGTGACGTCGATATCGGTTGGTTGTTGCGGCGCTGCGTGTTGTCATCAGGACATTTCCCTATCGGTATGACTGCTGGAATGTAAACAATTTCATCGGCAATGTCAAAAGGTTATTTCGCGTTTTCCTACAAAAATTGTAATAAAGTCAATGCCTTACACGCGTAGGACGATGCCCTCAGTTCGGGCGCGATGCGAGAGGTTTTGCATATTTTGTGCCAGCGGGGCATTCTCGCCTTACAATCAGCATTCTTTTTTACTTGAGACATTTGGGAGCATCATGCAAACGAAACCGTACCTGACCCTCGACGACCTGAAAAAAATCGCTGCCGGCGCTGAAGCTGAAGCCAAGGCGAATAACTGGGCAGTTGTCATCTCCATCGTCGACGATGGCGGTCATTTGCTGTGGTTGCAACGTCTGGACGGCGCTGCACCTGCTTCTTCGCATATCGCTCCGGCCAAGGCCAAGACCGCCGCGCTGGGTCGCCGCGAAACCAAGATTTATGAAGACATGATCAACAACGGCCGTGTCGCATTCCTGTGCGCACCTGAGCTCGATGGCCTGCTGGAAGGCGGCGTGCCTATCGTTGTCGACGGCCAATATGTCGGTGCAGTCGGCGTGTCGGGCGTGAAGTCGTCGGAAGATGTGCAAATCGCCAAGGCAGGTATTGCTGCTTTGGGTTTGTAATCGTCTGATCTGACGCTAATTAATTGATTTTTAGCTGGTTTTTGCTAACCGGCAAAGTCTTGAAATGCGCCTTCCGGCAATCTTAGGATTTGCTGGGGGGCGCATTTTGCGCTATAATAGAGCGGTTTAGCTAATTTAAATTCCGCCGTAGCGCATACCGAATCCTTCACCTCGTCCCAGCAGACCAAACAACCACCCCACGTGCTTCAAAACGGGGCGTTTGCGCCGGTCGCCGGTTGGGTACTGAGAATTGAGTGCTGATCCCAGCAACACGATCTGGTCAGGCCAGCGGCGGTAACAATCTCAGGAGTTACCCTTGCTGCCTCTTCTTTCTGGCCCTACCGTTCCGGCCATCCTCGCGCTAGCAGACGGGTCCGTTTTTCTTGGTGTTTCGATCGGCGCTGCCGGTAACACGACTGGTGAAGTCGTTTTCAACACCGCCATGACCGGCTACCAGGAAATTCTGACCGATCCCAGCTACAGCCGCCAGATCGTCACACTGACTTATCCGCATATCGGCAACACCGGCGTCAATGCCGAAGACGTTGAAGCATCGCAGATCCACGCTGCCGGCCTGATCATCAAAGATCTGCCGCGTCTGACCTCCAATTTCCGCACCAAGCAAACACTGACCGAATACCTGCAAGCCAGCAACATTGTGGCCATTGCCGATATTGATACGCGCAAGCTGACCCGAATCCTGCGCGAGAAGGGGGCTCAAAGCGGCGCCATCGTCGCCGGCGAAACGAATATCGAAGCGGCAACCGCCAAGGCGCTGGAACTGGCGCGCGGTTTCCCGGGACTGGCCGGCATGGACCTGGCCAAGGTCGTGTCGACCAAGCAAGCCTACAACTGGACCGAGACCGAGTGGAAACTGGGTCGCGGCTACGGTCAGCAAATTACACCGAAATTCCACGTGGTTGCGTTCGACTATGGCGTCAAGTACAACATCCTGCGCATGCTGGCTGAGCGCGGCTGTAAAGTCACCGTGCTGCCGGCGCAGGCAACTGCCGCCGAGGCGCTGGCCTTGAATCCAGACGGCATCTTCCTGTCGAATGGCCCCGGCGATCCGGAGCCATGCGATTACGCGATTGCTGCTTCCAAGGAACTGATCGAGCGTGGCATCCCGACTTTCGGCATCTGCCTCGGCCATCAGATCATGGCGCTGGCTTCCGGCGCCAAGACACTGAAGATGAAGTTCGGCCACCATGGCGCGAACCATCCGGTGCAGGATCTGGATAACAAGCAAGTGCTGATCACTTCGCAAAACCACGGTTTCGCCGTGGATGCCGCGACACTGCCGGCCAACTGCCGCGTCACGCACGTGTCGCTGTTTGATGGCTCGCTGCAAGGTTTTGCCCGTACCGATAAGCCTGCGTTCTGCTTCCAGGGCCACCCCGAAGCATCGCCCGGGCCGCATGACATCGCCCCCCTGTTCGATAAATTTGTGGCGATGATGGAGAAAAAGAAACATGCCTAAGCGTAACGACATTAAAAGCATCCTGATTATCGGCGCTGGTCCGATCATCATCGGTCAGGCCTGCGAATTCGACTATTCCGGTGCGCAAGCCTGTAAGGCACTGCGCGAAGAAGGCTACAAAGTCATCCTGGTCAACAGCAATCCTGCGACCATCATGACCGATCCTGAAATGGCGGACGTCACCTACATCGAGCCGATTACCTGGCAAGTTGTGGAACGCATCATCGCCAAGGAAAAGCCGGACGCGATCCTGCCGACCATGGGCGGCCAGACTGCGCTGAATTGCGCACTCGACCTGCACCGCAATGGCGTGCTCGAAAAATACGGTTGCGAACTGATCGGCGCCTCGCCGGAAGCCATCGACAAGGCCGAAGACCGCTCCAAGTTCAAGGACGCCATGACCAAGATCGGTCTGGGTTCTGCACGTTCGGGCGTGTCGCACACGCTGGAAGAATCGTGGGCGGTGCAGAAGGAACTGGGCTTCCCGGTCATTATCCGTCCGTCGTTCACCATGGGCGGCACCGGCGGCGGCATCGCCTACAACGCCGAAGAATTCGAAACCATCTGCAAGCGCGGCCTGGAAGCTTCGCCGACCACCGAGCTGTTGATTGAAGAATCGCTGATCGGCTGGAAAGAGTACGAGATGGAAGTCGTGCGCGACAAGGCCGACAACTGCATCATCGTCTGCTCGATCGAAAACCTGGATCCGATGGGCGTCCATACCGGCGACTCCATCACAGTCGCGCCGGCGCAAACGCTGACCGACAAGGAATACCAGATCATGCGTAACGCCTCGCTGGCGGTGCTGCGTGAAATCGGCGTCGACACCGGCGGCTCCAACGTGCAGTTCTCGGTCAATCCGGCCGACGGCCGCATGATCGTCATTGAAATGAATCCGCGCGTCTCGCGTTCGTCTGCACTGGCATCGAAAGCGACCGGTTTCCCGATCGCCAAGATCGCCGCCAAGCTGGCAGTCGGCTTCACGCTGGATGAGCTGCGTAACGAAATCACCGGCGGCGCGACTCCTGCATCGTTCGAGCCGTCGATCGACTACGTCGTCACCAAGATTCCGCGTTTTGCGTTCGAGAAATTCCCGCAAGCAGACAATCACCTGACCACGCAAATGAAGTCGGTCGGTGAAGTCATGGCGATCGGCCGCACCTTCCAGGAATCGTTCCAGAAAGCCTTGCGCGGCCTGGAAGTCGGCGTCGACGGCATGAACGAAAAGACCACCGACCACGAAACCATCAAGGAAGAACTGGGCGAGCCTGGTCCTGACCGTATCTGGTACGTGGGCGATGCGTTTGCGCAAGGTTTCACACTGGAAGAAGTGCATGGCCTCACGCACATCGATCCGTGGTTCCTGTCGCAAATCAAGGAAATCGTCGACATCGAACTGTGGCTGGAAAATGGCCAGACACTGGAAGGCCTGGATAAGGCGACCTTGTACAAGCTCAAGCAAAAGGGCTTCGCTGACCGTCGTCTGGCAAAGCTGCTGAAGGTTACCGACACCGCCGTGCGCGAGAAGCGCCATGCGCTGAACATCCGTCCGGTCTACAAGCGGGTTGATACTTGCGCGGGCGAGTTCTCGACCAACACGGCTTACATGTACTCGACGTATGAAGAAGAGTGCGAGTCGAAGCCGACCGACAAGAAGAAGATCATGGTGCTGGGCGGCGGTCCTAACCGCATCGGCCAGGGTATCGAATTCGACTATTGCTGCGTGCACGCTGCGCTGGCAATGCGCGAAGACGGTTACGAAACCATCATGGTCAACTGCAATCCGGAAACTGTTTCGACCGACTACGACACCTCCGACCGCCTGTATTTTGAATCGTTGACGCTGGAAGATGTGCTGGAAATCGTCGCGCTGGAAAAACCATACGGCGTGATCGTGCAGTACGGCGGTCAGACGCCGCTGAAGCTGGCGCTGGATCTGGAAGCCAATGGCGTGCCTATCGTCGGTACTTCGCCGGACATGATCGATGCTGCAGAAGACCGCGAGCGTTTCCAAAAGCTGCTGCACGACCTCGGTCTGCGCCAGCCGCCGAATCGCACCGCGCGTACCGAAGCCGACGCACTGCGTCTGGCGCAGGAAATCGGTTATCCGCTGGTGGTGCGTCCTTCCTACGTGCTGGGTGGCCGCGCGATGGAAATCGTCCACGAGCAACGCGACCTCGAGCGTTACATGCGTGAAGCCGTCAAGGTTTCGCATGACTCGCCGGTGTTGCTGGACCGCTTCCTGAACGATGCGATTGAAGTCGATGTCGACTGCTTGTCGGACGGTGAGCGCACCTTCATCGGCGGCGTGATGGAACACATTGAACAAGCCGGCGTGCACTCGGGCGACTCGGCTTGCTCGCTGCCGCCTTACTCGCTGGCGAAAGAAACCATCGAAGAACTGAAGCGTCAGACCGCACTGATGGCCAAGGGCCTGAACGTGGTCGGCCTGATGAACGTGCAGTTCGCAATCCAGCAAACTGAAGTCGACGGCAAGTTGCAAGACGTCGTCTTCGTGCTGGAAGTGAACCCACGCGCATCGCGTACCGTACCGTTCGTCTCTAAGGCAACCGGTTTGCAACTAGCGAAGATCGCTGCACGTTGCATGGTCGGTCAGTCGCTGGACAGCCAGGGCATCAAGAACGAAGTGATCCCGCCTTACTTCAGCGTCAAGGAAGCCGTGTTCCCGTTCGTGAAATTCCCGGGCGTCGACACCATTCTCGGACCTGAGATGAAGTCGACCGGTGAAGTCATGGGCGTGGGCAAGACTTTCGGCGAAGCCTTCGTCAAGTCGCAGCTGGGAGCAGGCGTCAAGCTGCCGACATCGGGCAAGGTATTCCTGAGCGTGAAAGGCAGTGACAAACCGCGCGCCGTGCAAGTGGCGAAGGATCTGGTCGGTCTCGGCTTCTCCATCGTTGCGACCAAGGGTACGGCTGCGGCCGTCAGCGCTGCGGGCATTCCTGTCACGACCGTGAACAAGGTGGTGGAAGGTCGTCCGCATATCGTCGACATGATCAAGAACAACGAAATCACACTCGTGGTCAACACAGTCGAAGAGAAGCGCACCGCGATTGCCGACTCCGGCGCGATCCGTACTTCGGCGCTGGCAGCGCGCGTGACAACGTTCACGACCATCGCCGGCGCAGAGGCTGCGGTTGAGGGCATGCGTCACCTGAATGCGCTGGATGTGTATGATTTACAAGGGCTGCATAAAGCTATACACTAAACCCACATACACGTTTTATTGCTAGTCACAGAGGGCATCTGAGTATTCGATGCCCTCTGTGTCTTTTTTAACGGCAAACTCTGTATTTGCCCGTCAGGGCTGTTGCAAAATTGATCTCGCACCGCATCATGTTTCACGCGCATTCAGTTTGATTTTGCAACAGCCTCCAGGGCAAGTCATACAAAAGTGCCTCATTTTTTTGTTGAGAGTTTTATGAGTACAGTTCCTATCACCAAGTATGGTGCAGAGCTTCTGAAGGAAGAGTTGCAGCGTCTGAAAACCAAAGAGCGTCCAGCGGTCATCAACGCGATTGCCGAAGCGCGCGCGCAAGGCGATCTGTCGGAAAACGCCGAATACGATGCCGCCAAGGAACGCCAGGCTTTCATCGAAGGCCGCATTGCCGATCTTGAAGGCAAGCTGGGTTCGTCGCTGGTCGTTGATCCGACGACATTGAGCGCAGGCGCGGATGGCCGCGTGGTGTTTGCTGCGACGGTCGATCTGGAAAACCTGGACAGCGGTGAAAAAGTCACCTATCAGATCGTCGGTATTGACGAAGCGGATATCAAGGAATCCAAGGTTTCCGTGACCTCGCCGATCGCACGTGCGATGATCGGCAAGAGCGCCGGCGACGTGGTTGCCGTTGAAGCGCCATCGGGCGTGCGTGAGTATGAAATTCTGGAAGTGCGCTACGTTTAAGTCGTAGCGTAAAGGCCGACGCAGGCGCTTTGGATGACAAGCTGTACATAATTTACGGCGCTGCGATGGTTAAAAAAATGCCCGCTGAAGCGGGCATTTTTTCTTGCTTGATTTGAATTCCAGTCAGGTGGTAACACTATTCTCCACGGTGCTCATTTTGGTAGGCGTTGTGGCTAACGGCATTAGCCCATGGATTTCTTTGCGCTTTTCTGACGAGGCTTGGCGCGTTTGATCGAGCCGCCCGCAGTAACGCGTTCGTTGCCCTTGAGCATGACCTTGGTGACCGATGGGCGCTTGGTGCCGCTGGCGCTAGGCTTGACGATGGTGACTTCGCGCATGCCCTTGCCGCGTGTTTCGCTGCGTTCTTTCGCGGCTTCCTTCTTGGGGCGGAAGATCACCAGCAGTTTGCCGATGTGTTGCACCGGCGCAGCCTTGAGTTGTTCGCAGATGGTGTCGTAGATGGCGACGCGCGCTTCGCGGTCATCGCCGAACACGCGAACCTTGATCAGGCCGTGGGCATTCAGGCTGGCATCGATTTCTTTGGTGACGCCGGCAGTCAGGCCGCCTTCGCCGATAATCACGACAGGGCTCAGGCCATGCGCTTCGGCACGCAGTTCACTGCGCTCTGCAGGAGTAAGTTTCAACATAGTTTGTTTCCGGTGGGCGAGCGGCTTGGTGCCTGAGGCCAGTTAAACCGGCCCGAACTCTGTCCCTCAATATTTAAAACCAGTATTCTACGCGAATGGCAAAGAACAAATTAAACAAAAACTGGCTGCATGATCACATTAACGACCCGTATGTGAAGCTTGCGCAGAAGGAAGGCTATCGCGCACGCGCGGCCTACAAGCTCAAGGAAATCGATGAGGATGAGAAGCTGATCAAGCCTGGTCAGGTGATCGTCGACCTTGGTTCCACTCCCGGCAGTTGGTCGCAATACGCCCGCAATAAGCTGGCCGGGCTGGAGGGAGGCGGTATTCGCGGCACCATCATTGGGCTGGACATGTTGCCGATGGATCCGATCGCCGATGTCCACTTCATTCAGGGTGACTTTCGCGAAGAAGACTCCTTGCGTCAACTGGAAGCCATCTTGGACGGACGCCAGGTCGATCTGGTGCTGTCCGACATGGCGCCGAACCTGTCCGGCGTGGCGATTGCCGATGCCGCACGGGTTGAGCATCTTATCGATCTGGCAATTGAATTTGCGCAGGCCCACATGAAACCGACCGGTTCGGTGTTGGTGAAATGCTTCAACGGTACCGGTTACAACGAGCTGGTGCACAAATTCCGGGCGGAATTTAAAACCGTCACATCGAAAAAGCCAAAAGCCAGCCGCGATAAATCGTCCGAAATTTTCCTTTTGGGCAAAATTTTGAAGAATCCTCATTAAATCGGCCGGTAATCTTGCATTTCGGCCATTTTTCTTCTTGATTTCACCGATTCCGGCCACACATCCACTGCTGGAACCTTACGATTTTTATTCCTCAGGGCGTTTTTTGCGGTGATTTGGGTGTGTTCTTGCCATCGGCCGCGATTCAAGTTTCTCCGCCGGTCTGCCGTAGTCTATTTACGTCAGCCAGGGATGGACGGTTTCCTAGTAAGCGCAGATGAATCCGAGTAAAATCGGATATATACAAGGTAATGAGGCGCGCTCGCGTCGGAGGAGTTCTAGTGAACAACATGTTTTCCAAAGCCGCCATCTGGGTGGTGATCGCCCTGGTGCTGTTTATGGTCTTTAAACAGTTCGATAGCCGTAGCCTGGCGTCGGGCGCTACACCGATCGCATACTCCGACTTCATCAGCGAAGTAAAAGCCGGTCACATCAAAGACGCTACTATTGAAGATCGCAGCATCGTTGCGACCACGCAAGACGGCAAGAAGGTCAAAACTGCCGCGACCTATCTGGACCGCGGCTTGGTCGGCGATCTGCTGAACAACGGCGTCAAGTTCGATGTCAAGCAACCGGAAGAGCAATCCTTCCTGTCGCAAGTCTTCATCTCCTGGTTCCCGATGCTGTTGTTGATCGGTGTCTGGGTGTTCTTCATGCGCCAGATGCAGGGCGGCGGCAAAGGCGGCGCGTTTTCCTTCGGCAAGTCGAAGGCGCGCATGCTTGACGAGAACAGCAATTCCGTCACTTTCGCCGACGTTGCAGGTTGCGATGAAGCTAAAGAAGAAGTGCAGGAGCTGGTCGAGTTCCTGCGCGATCCAACCAAATTCCAGAAACTCGGCGGCCGTATTCCTCACGGCGTGCTGATGGTTGGTCCTCCAGGTACTGGTAAGACATTGCTGGCGCGTGCGATTGCAGGCGAAGCGAAGGTTCCCTTCTTCACCATTTCCGGTTCCGATTTCGTTGAAATGTTCGTCGGCGTGGGCGCATCGCGCGTGCGCGACATGTTCGAAAACGCCAAGAAGCACGCACCGTGCATCATCTTCATCGACGAAATCGACGCAGTCGGTCGCCATCGCGGCGCCGGCATGGGCGGTGGTAACGATGAGCGTGAACAAACGCTCAACCAGATGCTGGTCGAGATGGATGGTTTTGAAGCCAACTCCGGCGTTATCGTGATTGCTGCAACCAACCGTGCTGACGTGTTGGACAAAGCGCTGCTGCGTCCGGGTCGTTTCGACCGCCAGGTGATGGTCGGCTTGCCGGATATCCGCGGTCGCGAACAAATTCTGTATGTCCACATGCGTAAGGTGCCTATCGCTCCTGACGTCAAGGCCGATATCCTGGCACGCGGTACGCCTGGTTTCTCGGGCGCCGATCTGGCCAACCTGGTCAACGAAGCAGCATTGTTCGCCGCACGTCGCAGCAAGCGTCTGGTTGAAATGCAGGACTTCGAAGATGCCAAGGACAAGATCGTCATGGGGCCGGAACGCAAGTCCGCCGTGATGCGCGAAGAAGAGCGCCGCAATACTGCGTTCCATGAGTCGGGTCACGCTGTTGTCGCCAAACTGTTGCCGAAGGCTGATCCGGTTCACAAAGTCACCATCATGCCGCGCGGCTATGCGCTGGGTTTGACATGGCAGTTGCCTGAGCATGATCGCGTCAACATGTACAAGGACAAGATGCTTGAAGAGATCGCCATCCTGTTCGGTGGCCGTATCGCAGAAGAAATTTTCATGCATCAGATGTCGACTGGCGCGTCCAATGACTTTGAACGCGCAACCAAGCTGGCACGTGCAATGGTGACTCGCTACGGCATGTCCGAAGCGCTCGGCACCATGGTCTACGAAGATACCGAGCAAGACGCCTACTTCGGTCGTATGTCGTCAAAGACCGTGTCCGAAGCGACACAGCAAAAGGTCGATGCCGAAATCCGCAGCATCCTCGATACGCAATATGCATTGTCGCGTCGTCTGCTGGAAGAAAACCGCGACAAGGTCGAAGTCATGGCGCAAAAGCTGCTTGATTGGGAAACCATCGATGCCGATCAGATCAACGACATCATGGCAGGCAACGAGCCGCGTCCACCGAAGTACGGTGTACCGGTCAAGAAGTCTTCCGACAATACGCCAGGCGACATTTCGCCGACCGCGACTGCTCCCGCCTGATAGCGGGACTGGAAGCGAAGCTGGTCTCAGGGTGAGGAGTAATCCTCGCCCTTTTTCTTTGGGTAAGGGCTCTTGCAAGGTTTGCGGAGTCTTTTGCATGTAGGGATGGATTAAGCCCATGGTCGCCTACCGTGCTGAATGCACCCGGAGTCAGAACATCGAAGTAACCGAATGAGCCAACAATATCTACAATGCGGGCGTTATCGCCTCCCTGTTACACCGGGCCGCAGGCCGCTGGTAATGGGTATCCTCAACGTCACTCCCGATTCGTTTTCTGACGGCGGCAATTATCATGCGCTGGAGTTCGCCATTTCTCGCGCCGAGCAGATGATTGCCGACGGCGTCGATATCATCGACATCGGTGGTGAGTCGACCCGGCCCGGTATTCCGCCGGTTCCTCTGGATGAAGAACTCAAGCGCGTGATGCCTTTGATTTACGCCTTGCGCGATTGTGGCAAGCCTCTGTCGATTGATACCTACAAGCCAGAAGTCATGCGCGAGGCGCTGATCGCCGACGCCGACATGATCAACGACATCAATGGTTTTCGGGCGCCCGGCGCCATCGATGCGGTGAAAGACAGTACCGCCGGCCTTTGCATCATGCATATGCAGGGTGAGCCGCAAACCATGCAGCAGAAGCCGGCATATCACGATGTGGTCGGAGAAGTGACCGCATTTCTGCAAGCCCGTGTCGACGCTTTCAAAGCCGCCGGCGTTGACCATGATCGTTTGTGCATCGACCCAGGTTTTGGCTTCGGCAAGAGTGTCGAGCATAACTATGCTTTGCTGAGAAATACCCAAAAGCTGATCCAAACCTTGGGCCTGCCCTTACTGGCTGGGATGTCGCGCAAATCCATGATCGGTGCAATTACCGGTAAGCCATTGGATCAGCGTCTGGCCGGCAGTATCGGTGCGGCCTTGGCAGCAGCAGCGCAAGGTGCGATGATTATCCGTGTACACGATGTCGCGGAGACTGTCGATGCGCTCAATGTCTGGCATGCAGGTATCACGGATGCCACTGCTATCTGATAATTATTTATAAAAAAGACTCTTCAAGAGGAAATACAGGAATCATGGCTGGAAAATATTTTGGTACCGATGGTGTGCGTGGACGTGTCGGCGTCGCGCCAATTACTCCCGATTTCGTCATGCGTCTTGGTTACGCTGCAGGAAAAGTGCTGACCAAATCATGGGCATCGTCGACCAAGCCGACAGTACTGATCGGCAAGGACACCCGTATTTCCGGTTATATGCTGGAGGCTGCGCTGGAGGCAGGCTTTGCGGCGGCAGGCGTTGATGTGATGCTAGCCGGACCGATGCCGACACCGGCGATCGCTTACCTTACGCGTGCGTTGCGGCTGTCGGCGGGCGTGGTGATTTCGGCTTCCCATAATCCGTATCACGACAATGGCATCAAGTTCTTCTCGGCTTCCGGTAACAAACTGCCGGACGCGGTTGAGGCAGAAATCGAAGCCGCGCTGGATACACCCATGAGCTGCGTATCGTCTGAAAAGCTGGGTAAGGCTAAACGCCTCGACGACGCACAAGGCCGCTATATCGAATTTTGCAAAGGGACCTTTCCAAACGATCTCGACCTGCACGGCATGCGCATCGTCGTCGATTGTGCCCATGGTGCCGCCTACAACATCGCGCCGCATGTCTTCCACGAACTGGGCGCTGAAGTCATCAACATAGGCAACCAGCCCAACGGGTTGAACATCAATGAAGGTTTTGGCGCCACCGCCCCGGAAGCCTTGTCCAAGTCGGTGCGCGCCAATCACGCGCACGTCGGCATTGCACTTGACGGTGACGCTGATCGTCTGGTGATGGTGGATGCCACCGGCCGCATTTATAACGGCGACGAGCTGTTGTATGTGATGGTCAAGGACCGTCTGGCTAGCGGTCCGGTGCCGGGGGCCGTTGGTACCCTGATGACCAACATGGCGCTGGAAGTCGCATTCAAGAAAATGGGTATCGGTTTCGCGCGCGCCAAGGTCGGGGATCGCTATGTTCTGGAAACTCTGCAGGAACGTGGCTGGCTGCTCGGCGGTGAAGGCTCCGGCCATTTGCTGTGCCTCGACAAGCACACCACCGGAGACGGCATTGTTTCGGCGCTGCAGGTCATGTCGGCGCTCAAACGCTCCGGACAAAGCCTGGCCGAGATGACAGCAGACATCCGTATGTATCCGCAAGTACTGATCAATGTGAAGATTCCTGCGGGCTTCGACTGGAAGACCAATCCTGGCATGCAAGCCGAAAAAGATGCGGTCGAGAAGGCGCTCGGCGACACTGGCCGCGTCCTGATTCGTCCATCCGGCACCGAACCGCTGATCCGCGTCATGGTTGAGGCGCAGCAGGCTGACACGGCGCAGGCGATGGCGCAGCGGATTGCTGATAAAGTAGCGGCCTGAATAGGCGGGTAGAAGAGCGCGGGGCAGGGCGGCGGCGAACCACTGCCCTGAGTACATCGCCAACCATCACAAGTCAACATTGCAGCGCATGTCAAAAGATCAGCCACATATCTTATTAGTCGAAGACGAGCCGAGTATCGCGGAGCTACTGCGCTTCACCATGCAAGGTGCAGGCTTTGCCACCAGCATCGCCAGTGATGCGGCAGAAGCCCGCAAGCTCATCGCGACCGCCTTGCCGCAATTGGTTCTGTTGGACTGGATGCTGCCTGATACGTCGGGGTTGGCGTTGCTGGGCGAGTGGCGCAGAGATGCGCGTACCGCCGGTTTACCGGTCATCATGCTGACCGCAAAGGGCATGGAAGAAGATAAGGTCAAAGGTCTGAACGAAGGGGCCGATGATTACGTCACCAAACCGTTTTCACCGAAAGAACTGGTGGCGCGGGTACAGGCACTGCTGCGTCGCAAAGTACCGGAAGTTGGTCATCAGAGTTTGTCCTATGGCTTGCTCGGCATTGATACCGAACGTCATCGCGTTACGGTCGACAAGGACGAGATCGAACTGGATCAGGCGGAATTCAAGCTGCTGCGCTACCTGGTCGCGCATCCGGAACGCATTTTTTCACGTGCCCAGTTGCTGGACAAAGTCTGGGGTGATCACACCTTCATCGAAGAGCGCACCGTCGACGTACACATCATGCGTCTGCGCAAATCCCTGGGGGCCGCCGCCGACTATGTGAAGACGGTACGCGGCATGGGCTACAAGCTCAGCATGGAAGCGAAGAGCGCTTGATTCCGAACTTGATGGTTCCATGCTGATTCACCGCCCATTGATGTTCGACCCGCGTACGTCGCAGTAAGACCTCACAGTTTGATGGTCCCGCCAATCAGCCGAATGCCGTAACCGACGTTCCTCTCCCAAGCGCGTTCTTTGCTCAACCAAGCATCAACCAAGCATCAACCAAGCATCAACCAAGCATCAACCAAGCATCAACCAAGCATCAACCAAGCATCAACCAAGCATCAACCAAGCATCAACCAAGCATCAACCAAGCATCAACCAAGCATCAACCAAGCATCAACCAAGCTTCAACCAAGCATCAACCAAGCATCAACCAACCATCAACCGGGCTGCAAGCATTAATCCAGCGGAATCGATCGATAGCGATTCACCTCTTGCGGCGAGACAAAACCGGCGCGATTTTCCCAGCTATTCCTGATATACGACACGACCGCCGCGACTTCCTGGTCGTTCAGAGCCTGTCCGAAAGGTGGCATGCCGTAGGGGCGGGGATTGCCTTCGGTTGACGGCGGGAAGCCACCATTGAGCACCATGCGAATCGGATTGACTGCAGATCCCATCGTCAGCGAACGGTTGCCGCTCATCGGCGGGTAAGCCGGTGCGATGCCCTGGCCATTGGCTTGGTGGCACTCGGCGCATTGCTGCTCATAGATCTTACTGCCGGCTTGCAGAATACGATCGGCCGTTGCCTTGTCCGGCTGCGCCGTGTCGAGCGCCGGCGGAGGATCGTTCTGCGGCAAGGATTTCAGATAGACCGCCATGGCCAGGACGTCGCCGTCGCTCAGATGTTGCAAACTCTGGCTGACGACTTCCGCCATGGGGCCGAATACCGTGCTGCGCGGCGAGACCCCGGTTTTCAATAGCGCTGTGATGTGAGCCATTTCCCATTTTCCGAGCCCGGCTTCAGCGTCTGAGGTCAGCGACGGCGCATACCAGTTCATGATCGGAATGAGGCCGCCGGCCAGATCGGACTTATCCACGGTTGCGCCGAATGCGTTGCGTGTCGTATGGCAGGCGCTGCAATGACCCAATCCCTGAACCAGATAAGCGCCGCGATTCCACTCGACCGATTGTTTGCTTTCCGGTGCGTAGGAACCCGGTGTGAAGTACAGCGCGCGCCACCCGGCCAGGAGAATACGGTAGTTGTAGGGAAAGCGCAGTGCGTGTTCCTGATTGACCTGATGCACCGGCTTAACGGTTTGCAGATACGAGAACAAGGCATCGGCGTCTTCGCGCGTCACCTTGGTGTAGTTCGGATACGGGAAGGCCGGGTAAAGGAAGCTGCCGTCCTTCGATTTGCCGTGATGCAGTGCGCGCCAGAAATCTTTTGCGCTCCAGCTGCCCAGGCCGGTCTCCTTGTCGGCGGTGATATTGGGGGCGTACAGCGTCCCGAACGGTGTCGGTATGGCGCGGCCACCGGCATAGGGCTGCCCACCGCGTGCCGTATGACAGGCCATGCAGTCACCGGCGCGGGCCAGGTAGGCGCCGCGGATGACTTGCCCTTCGGGATTCATCGGGGCGGCCGATTGTGCCGGTGCATCGTTGTCATGATCAACAAATTGCATGCCGACCATGACGGCGGGGACGGCGATGATCAGCAAGAAGAGGGCCGGCAAGATGCGTTTCATGAGCTGCCCCTTATTCAGTGACGCTGCCGCAAGCCAGCGGCAGTTTGACGGTTGTGGCAGGGGCCGGTACTGCGCCTTCCGGGACGGTTTGGGCGGCGAGCCAGCTGCTGGCCGCGTTGATATCTTCCAGTGTCAGTTTTTGCGTGATCTGTGCCATGCAGTCAGGCGCTTTCGCTTTGCGTACGCCGTTTCGCCACGCACCGAACTGCGAATTGATATAGTCGCGCGGCAAACCGATCAGGCCTGGAACGGCAGGTGCTACGCCGGTCAACGCTTGTCCATGACAGGCGATGCAGGCCGGCACTTTCTTGCTGCTGTCGCCATTCATGACCAGATTACGGCCGCGCTCCAGTACTGCCGGCGTGGCGTCACTCGGCTGCGGGGCGGGGTAGGGCGGATGTTGCTCAGAGAAGTAGTTGGCGATTTCATGCAGATAGGCGTCGGAAAGATGATCCAACAGATAAGTCATCAGCGGATACTGCCGGTGGCCATCGCGGAAGTTGGTGAGCTGATTGAATAGATAGCCTTCCGGCTTACCGGCGATGCGGGGATAAAAGCCGTCGCTGGAGGCGCGTCCTTCTTTTCCATGGCACGCGGTACAGGCGACGACACGCTGGGCAATCGTATCCGGCAAGGTTTGCCGGGCCGAGGTGGAAGTCGAGACGGAGCTTGAACTTTGCGCGTGAGCCGACGGTAACATGGCTGTCATCAGCCCAGCACATAATGCCAGGGAACGCGCCACATACAGCGTCGGAAATGCGCGTCGTACGCTGCGTGCGAACATCGGGAAAGATATAAGGCTGGCCATATAAATAATCGTTGTAAGTTATATGCGGCGAGCTGATCGGAGAATTGATCGCAATGTTTGCATTGTATAAGAGCCGGCGTTTATCATGCCCGCACACCAGCAACATGAAAATCCAAGTACAGTAGCGTTTTTGCAGTGTATGTTGCCGTACAGATCAATTTCAGAAGACAGATGAATCCCATGGCCGACAAGTCGTTTGAACAGTCAGTGATTGCCGAGCGTAGCATGCTGGTCAAGTTTGCACGCTTGCATCTGCAGGAAGATGCTGCCGAGGATGTCGCGCAGGAAACCTTGTTGGCAGCTTTGCAAAACGCCGCGGGTTTTTCCGGCAAGTCGTCGTTGCGTACCTGGCTGGTCGGTATTCTCAAGCACAAGATCGTCGACCTGATTCGCAAGGAAAAGAAGTACGTCCAGATCACGCAAGAGGAAACCGGCGATCCGACCGACTTCGACGTACTTTTTGACGACACCGGGCATTGGGCCGAAGCGCCCGCCGATTGGGGTAATCCGGCGGAAACCCTGCAGCAGTCGCAGTTCTTCGACATCATGGATTTTTGCCTGAACAAGCTTACGCCGGTGATGGCGCGTGTGTTTTCCATGCGTGAACTGTTCGAGTTCGAGATTGCCGAGATCTGCAAGGAGCTCAAGATCACTGCCAGCAATTGCAGCGTGCTGCTCTATCGCGCCCGCATGCAACTGCGCTTGTGCCTGGATCAGAATTGGTTCGACGGTCGCACAAGCCGCGCTTGATCCGACTGCGCGCCTTTCCATACCCGCCCACACCCGCTACAATAGCGCCCACGCCCCCGTAGCTCAGTGGATAGAGCGATCCCCTCCTAAATACAATTGGGCACCGGCATCCGAAAGGCGCCGTGTGAATGGAGTCAAATTCGGTGAACCCTGACAGCGCTTGCAGTGCTTATGCTGCAAACGGCTGCTGGCAATACCGAGCCAAGCCGCACCGGGTTGTTATCGTGCGGAAGGTGTAGAGACTAGACGGCTCCGGCCTGCGGACTGCAAGTCCATGGCCAAGGTATAGTCCAGACCACAAACAAGTTACTTGGTGGCGAAAGCCATGGTGGTAAGAAGGGATAGGTCACACGTTCGATCCGTGTCGGGGGCGCCAGATACGAAGATAAAAAAAGCGCAGAAGATATTGTCTTCTGCGCTTTTTCTTTTTTGCGATCCGGTCAGCGGGGTCAGAGACTGGTCAATGACCCTGATAGAGCTTGTCCCGATCGACCTGTGCAGGCGATGCCGGGGCGCCGGTCGAACTTGCCGGTGCAGGCGTCTCCGAGTTCGGATTCTTTGACCAGCCGAAGAAATTGGACAAGGCGTCCACCACACCGCCGCCTTCCGTACCCAGCGAGGCGACAAAGCCATCACCTGGAGAGAAGTTGTCGTAGTAAGGCTCGCCATCGACAAACTTGATGCCTGCCGGTGCCGGCATGTCGAATTGCGGCACGCCCTTGAGCGCGGCCCCCATGTAATCCACCCAGATCGGCAAGGCCAGTTGCGCGCCGAATTCTTTGCTGCCCAGGGTCTTGGGTTGGTCGTAACCCATCCAGACAACAGTCGTCAGCGTGCGTTGATAACCGGCGAACCAGCCGTCCATCGCATCGTTGGTCGTACCGGTCTTGCCCGCCAGATCAGTGCGCTTGAGCGAGTTGCTGCGTGCGCCGGTGCCGCGTTGTGCGACCGATTGCAGCAGGCTGGTCATGACATAGCTGTTGCGTTCATCAATGGCGCGTGGCGCATTGTTGCCGACCACCAGAGGATCAGCCTTGGACAACACCTTGCCGCGTGCATCCGCGATTTGCGTGATCAGGTAAGGATTGATCTTGTAACCACCGTTGGCGAAGATCGCATAAGCGGACGCCAGCTGCAGCGGCGTGGTCTGACCCGCGCCCAGAGCCATCGGCAGATAAGGCGGCACCTTGTCGACATCGAAGCCGAAATGGCTGGTGATGAAGTCTTGGGCATACTTCACACCGATCGCGTCGAGGGTGCGTATTGCCACCAGATTGACCGATTTTTGCAAGGCGGTGCGCATCGACATCGGGCCGGCCGGCGGATCATCGTCCTTCGGTTCCCAGTTCGGCTGGCCGTTGCCCGCAGGGTAGGACACCGGTGCATCGTTGATGATGCTGGCAGGGCCGAAACCCTTTTCCAGCGCGGCTGAGTAGATGAACGGCTTGAACGTCGAACCTGGCTGACGCCATGCCTGCGTCACGTGGTTGAAGTTATTTTGCGTGAAGTCAAAGCCGCCGACCAGCGCGCGGATCGCGCCATTCTGTGGCGTCACCGACACCAGCGTTGCCTCCACTTCCGGTAGCTGCACGATCTGCCAGTTTTTCTTGGCATCCTGCATGACGCGGATCACAGCACCGGGTGCAATGCGGATTTCTTTCTTGGCTTTTGGCCCCAATGCCGCCGCCACGAATTTCAAGGTGTCGCCGCTCAGCGTGATCTTGTCGCCACTGCGAATGACGGCCTGGATCTGTTTCGGATCAGCCGACACGACGACGGCAGCCAGGATATCGTCGTTGTCGGGATGGTCATCCATGGCGTCATCGATGGCTTGCGCGCGGTCGTCGTCGCCCGACGGCAACTCGATGGTTTCTTCCGGACCGCGATAGCCGTGGCGGCGGTCGTAGTCCATCACACCCTTGCGCACGGCGTCATAGGCTGCCTTCTGATCGGCTGCATTGATGGTGGTGGTGACGGTGATGCCGTGGGTATAGGTGTCTTCCTTGTACTGCGCATAGACCATCTGGCGCACCATTTCATTCACGTACTCGGCGTGAACGTTGTACTGATTGCCGGGTGCGCGCACCTGGATATCTTCTTTGACGGCAGCGTCATATTGCGCTTGCGTGATGTATTCCAGATCCAGCATGCGTTGCAGGATGTATTGCTGGCGGATGTGGGCGCGCTTGGGATTGACGATCGGGTTGTACGCCGACGGTGCTTTCGGCAAACCGGCCAGCATGGCGGCTTGCGCCAGTGTGATGTCCTTGATGTCCTTGCCGAAATAGGTGCGTGCCGCAGCGGCAAAACCGAAGGCGCGTTGTCCCAGATAGATCTGGTTCATGTACACCTCAAGAATCTGATCTTTGCTCAGGGTCGCTTCAATCTTGTTGGCCAGCAGAACTTCATAGAGTTTGCGCGAAACAGTTTTTTCCTTCGTCAGGAACACATTGCGCGCCACCTGCATGGTGATGGTGCTGGCGCCCTGGCTGGCGTGGCCTTTGATGACGTCGGTCGCCAATGCGCGCGCGATACCGATGTAGTCGATGCCGCCATGCTGATAGAAGCGGTAGTCTTCAATCGCCAGCACAGCATTTTTCAAGTTGGCAGGGATGGCATCGAGCTTCACCAGGCTGCGTTTCTCTTCGCCGAATTCGCCCAGCAACACATTGTCGGCGGAATAAATCCGCAGCGGTACTTTCGGACGATAGTCAGTGATGACATCCAGCGACGGCAGGCGTGGATTGATGAAGATCAGCGCGTAGGCGATGATCAATGCGCCAATGATCGCCAGCCCGAGGACGGTGAAGGCGATGAATTTGGCGATATTGGGATTCAGAAAACCGCGTTGACGGGAAACCTGGGGAAAACGAGAGTTAAAGCGCATGGTCATTGTTAGTGAAGGGCGTGCCGTATCTTACAACATGGGGTGCCCCTGACTGCTGATCTGAGAGCAATCAAGGGCGCGATTATGTTTCCAAATGTACGTGGCTGCCTGCGTTGTACTTCTTTTGGTGCTGGATCATGCCAAAAACATATCGTTTGTTGTTGTTTGGCAATTATCGTTGTTGCGACGCAGTATTACGGCAGGAAGATCGCGTGCAGATCGACGTTAGATTCACGAACCCCCTGCACAATCGGTACAATGCGGTCTTTCCTCTTAATTCAGTCGCGGCAAAGCAGCTTCTGCCCGGCCTTCGATTTCATCCCTCGGCATACTTATGGCAGTCATTTCTCTCTCCAATGCGCAGCTTGCATTCGGACACGTTGCGCTTCTCGATCGCGCGGAGTTTTCCCTAGAAATAGGCGAACGCGTCGGCCTGATCGGTCGCAACGGCACCGGCAAGTCGTCCTTGCTGAAAATCATCGCGAGCGTTTCCAAACTGGACGATGGTCTGCTGGTGATGCAGCAAGGCCTGAAGATCGCCTATGTTGATCAGGAGCCGCATTTCCCCGCAGAGATGTCGATTTTCGACGCGGTCGCTTCCGGCCTCGGCGAATTGCCGGCGCTGCTGGCCGAATACGAATCGCTGACCGGTCAGTTCGGCGGCGACAACGATGATGCGCTGATGGAGCGCATGCACGACATTCAGGTCAAGCTCGATGCTGCCGACGCCTGGAGTCTGAACCACAAAGTCGAAACTACACTCGACAAGCTCAACCTCAAAGCTGACTCGCTGATCGGCGAATTGTCCGGCGGTATGCAAAAGCGCGTGGCGCTGGCATGCGGCCTGGTCGGCGCTCCCGACGTGCTGCTGCTGGATGAGCCGACCAACCATCTGGATTTCGGCTCCATCCTGTGGCTGGAAGCACTGCTGCGCGACTACAAGGGCAGTGTGCTGTTCATCACCCATGATCGTAGCTTTCTTGACAACGTTGCCACGCGCATCATCGAACTGGATCGCGGCAAAATACTTTCCTTCCCGGGCAACTTCAGCACCTATCAGGGCCGCAAGGCGGAGTTGCTGGCCAATGAAGAAGTAGAGAACGCCAAATTCGACAAATTTCTCGCGCAGGAAGAAGTCTGGATCCGCAAGGGTGTACAGGCACGCCGTACCCGCGACGAAGGCCGCGTACGCCGTCTCGAAGCCTTGCGCCAGGAACGCAGCGTGCGCCGCGACCGCCAAGGCCAGGTCAAACTGGAAGTTTCTTCCGGCGAACGCTCCGGCAAGATCGTGGCGGAACTGGAAAACGTCAGCAAGGCTTATGGTCCGAAGACCATCGTGCGCGATTTCACCGGTACCATCATGCGCGGCGACAAGGTCGGCCTGATCGGTCAGAACGGCGCCGGCAAGACGACATTGCTCAAGCTCATTCTCGGCGAAGAAACTGCTGATGCCGGCACCGTGCGTCAAGGCACTAAGTTGCAGGTCGCGTACTTCGACCAGATGCGCACTCAGCTCAACGAAGAAGCCAGCCTGGCCGAAACCATTGCACCCGGTAGTGACTGGGTAGAAGTCAACGGTCAGCGCAAGCATGTCATGACGTACCTGAGCGATTTCCTGTTCGCACCGGAACGTGCACGTTCGCCGGTACGCACCTTGTCGGGCGGCGAGCGCAATCGTTTGCTGCTGGCGCGTCTGTTCGCCAAGCCGGCCAACGTGCTGGTGCTCGATGAACCGACCAACGACCTCGATATCGATACGCTGGAATTGCTGGAAGAGTTGCTGGAAGAATATACCGGCACCGTTTTCCTGGTCAGCCATGATCGTACTTTCCTCGACAACGTGGTGACACAGGTGATCGCTTCCGAAGGCGATGGCGTGTGGCGCGAATATGTCGGCGGTTACAGCGATTGGGAGCGCGTGCGCGCGAACATGCAGGCGACAGCCAGGAAGGCCGACAGCAAGCCGGAAGCCAAGCCCGCAGAAGTGCAAGCAGCACCGGTTGCCGCAGCGGCCAAGCCGAAGAAGCTCAGTTACAAGGAGCAGCGTGAGTTGGAAGAGTTGCCCAAGCTGATCGCGCAATTGGAAGAAGAGCAGGCGGCGATTTCTGCCAAGCTGGCTGATCCTGATCTGTACAAGCAAGGTGCGGATACTGCAGTGAGTCTGAATGCACGCTTTGCCGAAATCGACGGTTTGCTGTTGGAAAACCTGGAACGCTGGGAAGTGATCGAAGCGCGTTCGAAGGGGTAGTCAGTTCTACAGGGACGGCGTCTTCAATCTTGATTTAACCCGGATCGACTCCGAGTTAAATCCTAATTGGGGCGCCGGCTTGCATGGCGCAATTCCGGCAGCTTATCGCGCATGAGGTCGGCGTCTTCCGCATCGGGGCGCAAGGCCAGATAGGCCTCCAGATCGTCCAGCGCAGCCTGCGGCTCCGCCATATTCGCATACGCCAGCCCGCGGTCGCGGCGCTCGGTAATTTCATCCGGCAATAAAATCACCAGACGTTCCTGCACATCGAGCACGTGCTGCCAGCGTTGCGCGTCAGTGAAGATCGCCTTCAGATTGCGCAGCATGCGAGTGAGGATTTCACGCGGGTGTGCCGCCCGCAGATAAGCGGCAAGCGGTAGCTCGTCGCCGTATTCCTGCTGCTCCAGATAGGGCTCAAGCCGTTCTTCCAATTCTTCGCGCGACAGGCTGGAACCGTTCATCGGATCCAGTACGATATCGCCGGACTGCACCGACAGTTTCATCAGGAAGTGGCCGGGAAAGGAGATGCCCTTCATGTTCAGGCCGATCTGCTGGCCCAGCTCCATGTACACCACCGCCAGCGAAATCGGAATGCCGCGGCGCGACGTGATGACGCGATGGATGTAACTATTGTCGGGATCGTAATAGTTATTGATGTTGCCGGCGAAAGCCAATTCCTGGAAAAAGAAATGGTTCAGCATGCGCAGTTTTTGAATATGCGATGCATCGGCCGAGAGGCGCTGCTTCAGCTTGAGCGCTAACGTATCCATCTCGATCTGGCAGGCGGAAAAATCCAGATCGGGATAGGCATCCTGGCCCAACGCCAGAGCCGATTCAAACAGCGGAATCGAATCGTCTTGACGAACCAGCGAAGAAAAATATTCGAGCGGTGTAAGCGTCATATGTTGATCATGCTATCAAAATATGCGCGCTTGTGAAATGTTTGCCTGGCAATGGGGCGCTAAAGCAACATTGCCGGGAAAACAAAAAATAAATGCGTGTTCAGCGACCGATGCGTTTGAAGTCGCGGAAACGGAAGCCCATCGCCATCAACGCGCCAAAATAGGCGACGCCGCAGGCAGCGAATACCAGCATCAGCGCGCCGACGCGTTCGGCCGGATGCGCGCGCATGGCGATCCAGTCAAAATGCCGCGCCACGGCAAGTGCGACGCCGGCCAGCAGGAACAGCGCGCCGGTCAGTTTGATCAGGAACATGCGCCAGCCCGGTTGTGGCGTGTAGATGTTGCGGCGGCGAAGTCCCCAGAACAGAAACGCGGCATTGAGGCAGGCGCCCAGCCCGATCGACAGGGCCAGTCCGGCATGCGCGATCCACGGCACAAAAATGTAATTCATCAACTGCGTTGCAATCAGCACGCCAATGGCAATCTTGACGGGTGTGCGGATATCTTGTTTTGCGTAGAAACCGGGCGCGAGAATCTTTACCAGAATCAGGCCGATCAGGCCCACGCCATAGGCGACCAGCGCATGGCTGGTCATCGCTACCGACACCGTATCGAATTTTCCGTAATGGAATAGCGTTGCCGTCAACGGCTCGGAAAGCGTCGCCAAGCCGACCGCGCAAGGCAGCGCCAGCAAAAATGTCAGGCGCAGACCCCAGTCGAGCAGGGAGGAGTATTCCGCCATATCATTTTCGGCATGGGCGTTCGACAGGCTGGGCAACAAAATCGTGCCGAGCGCCACACCGAGCAAGGCGGTGGGAAACTCCATCAGGCGGTCCGCATACGACAGCCACGACACGCTGCCATGTGCGAGGCGGGAGGCGATGTTGGTATTGATCATCAGGCTGATCTGCGCGGCAGAGACGGCGAACACGGCCGGCCCCATCTTCTTGAGCACGCGTTTGACCCCTTCATCCGAGAGACCGATCATTGGATTGAGATACAGGCGCGGCAGCATGCCGATTTTTGTCAGTGCCGGGATTTGCAGCGCCACCTGCAATATGCCGCCAACGAACACGGCAAAGGCCATCGCGTAGATCGGCTGATCCATGTAAGGCGCGACGAACAGCGAAGCCACGATGAAAGAAACGTTCAGCAGCACTGACGTAAAAGCCGGAATCTTGAACTCTCTCCAGGTATTGAGAATGCCGCCTGCCAAGGCAACAAACGCCATGAAGCCGATATAGGGAAACATAATCCGCGTCATCATCACGGATGCATCAAAAGCCCCTTGATTATATTTAAGGCCCGTAGCGATGAAATAGACAATCAGCGGCGTGGCCAGAATGCCGACGATGCTGGTCGCCAGCATGACCCAGATCAATACCGTTGCCACGTGATCAACCAGGTTTTTGGTGGCGGCATCGCCTTTCTGGTTTTTATATTCGGCAAGGATGGGGACGAACGCCTGCGAAAAGGCTCCTTCGGCAAAGAGGCGGCGCAGCAGATTGGGAATGCGGAAAGCCACGTTGAAGGCGTCCGTGTAGGCCGAGGCGCCGAATGCGCGCGCGAACAGGATTTCTCTTGCGAGGCCGGTAATGCGGGATAACATCGTCATGCCAGAGACGGTGGCAAGCGTTTTATGCAAGTTCATGGGACGGCATTATAGCTTTCGTTTTTGATGCGGCAGGCGGTTTGGTGCCATTGAGGGCCGGGGTAATGGCGTTTGAGAAGGTGAGCACGTGAAGGTTCGGCGAGGCGAAAAATCCGATTTCAGGATTTGTTGATTCTTGGCAATTTGACCGCTTTGCAACACGCAAGGGCGATAATAGGGCTGTATTTGCCAGTTTGAGGAAAAGTGGTTATAATCCGTGGCTTTACAGAATTCCGCCTCGCAAGTTATCAAGATTGCGATGCACTCGATCTCGATTTAGGATAATTATTCATGGCAAATACCGCACAAGCACGCAAACGTGCTCGTCAAGCTGTTAAGCAAAACGCGCACAACTCCAGCCAGCGTTCGACGCTGCGTACAGCAATCAAGGCTGTTCGCAAGGCGATCGCTGCAGGCGACAAGGCTGCTGCGACTTCCGTGTTTCAATCGTCGGTTTCGACCATTGACAGCATCGCTGACAAGAAAATCATTCACAAGAACAAGGCTGCTCGCCACAAGAGCCGTCTGGCTGCTGCCCTGAAGGCACTGGCTGCTTAATTCTTGTCGTTGACTGGGTCTTTGCTGCGGCTAAGACTCAAGCAATGCTGAATCGATAGTGATATCGATTCGAAACATCAACCCGCCCAAGCGATTTGGCGGGTTTTTGCATTTGCGGCTATCGTATTCACCACTCTCGGGCTGTATCCGAGGCTGTCGTACTGAAATTGCGCTGCTTCTTCTCAGGCGATCAATCTGGTCTGCCATCCATCATCACTTGTCTGGACGGGTTGCCAAATCCTCACAAGCTATAAGTGCTTACCGTGACGTCGTTCAGCGCGTCACGGACTGCTTGCCGGGTGTTTAGCGTGGCAAACCTTCAATCACGGTACCTGGTTTGATGTTTTTTTGCTTGAACCAGCCCTTGTTCATCTCCAGGGCGTAGGTTGCCGCCTTGGTGGCGCAGTGCGAATCCAGAGTCTGCTCCTTCATTTCTTCGATATTGATGATCTTGCCGGTCTCGTCCATAAAGGCGACGGAAAGAGGGATCAACGTGTTCTTCATCCACATGCAGACGCCAGCCGGCTGGCCAAAAGCGAACACCATGCCTTCATTGGCGCCCATTTTGTCCCGGAACATCAAGCCCTGCTCACGCTGTGCTTCGGTCGAGGCGACCTCGGCCTTGATCAGATACAGCCCGGCATTGAGCGTGATCGTGGGGAATTTCTGAAGTTGCTGGGAGTAAGACGGGAGGGCGGTCGCGAAAGCAGCAAGTGCGGTAAGCAGTGCAAGTGAACGGCGCATGATGAATTTGAGATAAGGGTGACGGGTGATCAGCGGATTATAGCGAGGATGGATTGCCAGTGGCGTGTCGTAGGCTGTAATCGGGAGATCTCGTCAAAACCGGCTGTCGGATCGAGAAATCTGGAGCGGAAATGAAAAAAGGCAGGACGAGCCTGCCTTTTAGTCGTGCGAAAGCTTAGATTACTTAGCAGCGTCAGCAGCAGCAGCCTTCTTAGCCTTCTTAGCCTTGTGGCTCTTCTTCGCTTTCTTAGCCTTTGGAGCAGGAGCAGCAGCGTCAGCAGCTGGAGCTGCTGGGGCAGCAGGAGCTGCAGCTTGTGCGAAAACGGTAGTAGCGAACAGACCAGCGATCAGAGCGGCGATCAATTTTTTCATTTTGCAGTCCTTCAAATTTAACATGTTAAGAAAACGGTGATTCTCGTGAATCATTGCCAATAACGACGTGCTGAAAGCTTGGTTGACAGAAAATTCCAAAAAAGAAAATTTCTTTGCATCCCGCGTAGTATCGGGGTTTTTAGTCAGCATAATGTCAGGTTTGGCGATTCAGCTCGCCTGGTTCCACTGCCTTCCATTCACCCGGCATCAGAGGGTCGGTTTGCAGTGAAAAAGGGCCGATAGCAATGCGCACCAGCCGCAACGTTGGCAGGTCGACAGCGGCGGTCATGCGGCGAACCTGGCGATTCTTTCCTTCGGAGATCTTGATGGTAAGCCAACTGGTCGGCTGACTCTTCCTTACGCGTATCGGCGGATTGCGCGGCCACAGCCAGTCTGGCTCGGCAACATGTTTGACTTCACTTCGCTGTGTCACGAAATCACCCAGATCGAGTGGATTGCGCAGCCGTTCCAACGTGTCCCGGTCAGGGACGCCATCTACTTGCACCAGGTAAACTTTTGGCTGCTTGCGTTTGGGATGGCTGATCTCATGCTGCAATTGGCCGTCGTCAGTCAGCAGCATTAAGCCTTCACTATCGGCGTCCAGGCGGCCAGCGGGGTAAATATCGGGAATGTCGAGGTAATTCGCCAGCGTATCGTGTTCCGGATGTGCCGAGAACTGGCACAGGACCTGAAACGGTTTGTTGAACAAAATCAAAGGCATGCTTGAGCTGAAGATAGGTTGGGTCGGGAGGAGCGCTGCGTTTTCATCGATGAATTGGCAGCGTAGTGGCTTTTGCAACTGCGGCGAGCGCACCAGCGCAAATGTTACAGCCTGGGTATTGCAAAGGCACGACATTCAGTAAAATACTCGTGCAAGATAAAAATGGTATCTTATGTCTTATATAAGACGTTGCTTTATCCTTTGCAGATGTCCCGTGCGCGCAAGCTTGGATGCGGCGATAACGATTCGTGGCTCACCCGGCCGCACGATATGTCATTCGCTGCTGTTTCCTGATGCCGCTTAGGCGAATCTGGTTCAGAATGGCGGGCTGTGCACCTTCGCGCATTTTCGCTTTATTCCGTTTAGTTTAATTGTCGGAGACAACGATGTACCAACATATCAACGTGCCGTCTGAAGGTAAGAAGATTACCGTCAACGCGGACTTTTCCCTCAATGTTCCGGACAATCCGATCATTCCATTCATTGAAGGTGACGGCACCGGCCGCGATGTGACGCCTGTCATGCTTAAAGTCGTCAATGCTGCGGTCGAAAAAGCGTATGGCGACAAACGCAAGATCAGCTGGATGGAAATCTATGCCGGCGAAAAATCGACCAAGCTCTACGGTGATGACGTCTGGCTGCCGGAGGAAACCGTCGCGGCAGTCAAAGAGTACATCGTCTCGATCAAAGGTCCGTTGACCACGCCGGTTGGCGGCGGTATCCGTTCGCTTAACGTGTCGCTGCGCCAGCAACTGGATCTGTATGTCTGTTTGCGTCCGGTACGCTACTTCAAAGGCGTGCCGTCGCCGCTGCGCGAACCTGAAAAGACAAACATGGTCATCTTCCGCGAAAACTCGGAAGACATTTACGCCGGTATCGAATGGCAAGCCGGTACTGAAGGCGCGAAGAAGCTGATCGATTTCCTGGTCAAGGAAATGGGCGTCAAGAAGTTGCGCTTCCCCGAAACCTCCAGCCTCGGTATCAAGCCGGTATCGCAAGAGGGCACCGAGCGTCTGGTGCGTAAGGCGATTCAGTACGCGATCGATCACGACAAGCCTTCGGTTACCCTGGTCCACAAGGGCAACATCATGAAGTTCACCGAAGGCAGCTTCCGCGACTGGGGCTATGCCCTGGCGCAGAAGGAGTTTGGCGGTGTGATCATTGATGACGGCCCGTGGGTGCGAGTGAAGAATCCCAAGACCGGCCGCGACATCATCGTCAAGGATTCAATCGCTGACGCTTTCATGCAGCAAATCTTGCTGCGTCCGGCGGAGTACAGCGTCATTGCAACGCTTAACCTGAACGGGGATTACATCTCCGACGCGTTGGCCGCACAAGTTGGTGGTATCGGTATTGCTCCTGGCGCCAACATGTCGGACTCCGTAGCGATGTTCGAGGCTACGCATGGCACATCGCCACGCTATGCGGGCAAGGACTACGTCAATCCTGGTTCGCTGATCCTCTCGGCGGAGATGATGTTGCGCCACATGGGTTGGACTGAAGCAGCCGCGATCATTGTCGACGCAATGCAAGCGACGATTTCGTCGAAGAAGGTGACTTATGACTTTGCGCGCCTGATGGAAGGGGCGACGCAAGTATCGTGTTCCGGATTTGGCGATGCCGTGATCGAAAACATGTGATTTGCAACTCTCTACACTTTTGAGTGACGTTGCAATTGAGCAGAAAGGGCCGGGTAACCGGCCTTTTTTATTGGCGTTTTCTATTGTCGTTTTATCTTTGGTGTGCAAAAAAACAGGCATAAAAAAAGCTCCTGCCGAAACAGGAGCTTTTTAGAAGCAACTTAATACGAGATTAAGGGGCTTGGATGTTAGAAGCTTGCTTGCCTTTAGGGCCTTGCGTGACTTCGAACTGAACTTTTTGACCTTCTTTGAGGGTCTTGAAGCCGTTCATCTGAATTGCCGAGAAGTGTGCGAACAAATCTTCACCGCCGTCGTCCGGAGTGATAAAGCCAAAGCCCTTAGAATCGTTGAACCACTTGACTGTACCTGTTGCCATAAAAGCATCTTTCAATTAATAAAAAATCACACGAGCCGTTAAAGCAAGAAGCCTCGCGAGATTAAAACGTCCGCAGCCCCCCTTAAACTTGCCCCCTTCGTATTAACAAGCAGTAACTACTTATCAATAAATTCCATTGTTCTCGTTAAAAATGCAAAAGTCAAGTTGTTTTGAGTGGAATTATTAAGCTTTTGTTCACTCGATGGGAAGTGCGCCTCTTGATTTACGATAAATAAGCGTTATCTGCGGACTATCAGGAAAACGCGTAATATCTAATTTAATTTGGATATTTTCTTCATCGTTGTGCGTTGCACAGTTGATTGATAGTTTTAGAATAGATGCATGGCAACCAAGCACGATAATGATAACGGTACAGTCCTGGCGCGGCAGGAGCAAAAGCTCAAGCCGCCTCCTATGTACCAGGTATTGTTGTTGAATGATGACTATACGCCGATGGAATTCGTCGTCGCAGTCATTCAGGAGTACTTCAATAAAGACCGTGAAACGGCGACGCAGATTATGCTCAAAGTTCACCGCGATGGGAAAGGTATGTGTGGTGTGTATCCCAAAGATATCGCATCCACAAAAGTTGAACTCGTATTAACCCACGCTAGGAAAGCAGGGCATCCCCTGCAGTGCGTGATGGAGGAAGCATGATTGCGCAGGAATTGGAAGTCAGTTTGCACATGGCATTTGTTGAGGCCAGACAATCCCGTCACGAATTTATCACGGTAGAGCATTTGCTCCTTGCCCTGTTGGATAATCCATCAGCGGCGGAAGTGTTGCGCGCGTGTTCGGTCAACATCGACGACTTGCGCAAGACGCTGACCAATTTTATTACCGATAACACGCCGACCGTGCCCGGTACCAATGAAGTCGATACGCAACCTACACTGGGCTTCCAGCGTGTGATTCAGCGCGCGATCATGCACGTGCAGTCGGCTTCCAACGGCAAGAAGGAAGTGACCGGCGCCAACGTGCTCGTCGCCATCTTCGGCGAGAAGGATTCGCACGCTGTCTATTATCTGCATCAACAGGGCGTGACCCGCCTGGACGTAGTCAATTTCATTTCTCATGGTGTGCGCAAGGATCAGCAAGTTGATTCGCAAAAAGCGCCAGAAGGAGCGGAAGACGTGCAGACCGAAGGCCAGCAAAAGGAAAGTCCTCTCGATCAGTTCACCCAGAATCTGAACAAGGCTGCCACAGAAGGAAAGATCGATCCGCTCATCGGCCGCGATGCCGAAGTCGAGCGCGTGATCCAGACTCTCTGCCGCCGCCGCAAGAACAACCCATTGCTGGTCGGCGAAGCCGGCGTCGGCAAAACTGCCATCGCCGAAGGTCTGGCATGGCGCATCACGCAAAGCGATGTGCCGGAGATCCTCAAGAACGCCGTCGTGTATTCGCTCGACATGGGCGCTCTGCTCGCCGGCACCAAGTATCGCGGCGATTTTGAGCAACGCCTGAAAGCCGTCCTCAAGCAATTGAAGGACAGCCCTAACGGTATTCTCTTCATCGACGAAATCCACACCATCATCGGTGCCGGTTCGGCCTCGGGTGGCACGCTGGATGCATCGAATCTGCTGAAGCCGGCATTGTCCAGCGGTCAGCTGAAGTGCATCGGCGCGACCACATACACCGAATTCCGCGGCGTCTTCGAAAAAGATCACGCTCTGTCGCGTCGCTTCCAGAAGATCGACGTCAACGAGCCGACTGTCGAGCAGACCATTCAGATTTTGCGTGGTTTGAAGTCCAAGTTCGAAGAGCACCATGGTGTGAAGTATTCCGCTTCGGCACTGACTTCCGCGGCCGAGCTGGCAGCTCGCTTCATCAACGATCGTCACTTGCCAGATAAGGCAATCGACGTTATCGATGAAGCCGGCGCAGCGCAACGCATCCTGCCCAAGTCGAAGCAGAAGAAGACTATCGGCAAGTCCGAGATCGAAGAGATCATCTCCAAGATCGCGCGCATTCCGCCGCAATCCGTCAATCAGGATGACCGCACCAAGCTGCAAACGATTGATCGTGACCTCAAGAACGTTGTGTTCGGTCAGGATCCCGCGATTGAAGCATTGGCATCGGCCATCAAGATGGCGCGTGCCGGCCTGGGCAAAACCGACAAGCCGATCGGCTCTTTCCTGTTCTCCGGTCCGACCGGCGTGGGCAAGACCGAAGTGGCGAAGCAACTGGCTTTCATCCTCGGTATCGAGCTGATTCGTTTCGACATGTCTGAATACATGGAGCGTCATGCGGTCAGCCGTCTGATCGGCGCGCCTCCGGGTTACGTCGGTTTCGATCAGGGTGGTCTGTTGACCGAAGCGATCACCAAGAAGCCGCACGCTGTGCTGCTGCTGGATGAAATCGAAAAGGCGCATCCGGATATTTTCAATATCCTGCTGCAGGTGATGGATCACGGTACGCTGACTGACAACAACGGCCGCAAGACTGACTTCCGTAATGTCATCATCGTGATGACCACGAATGCCGGCGCAGAAAGCCTGCAAAAGCGTTCGATCGGTTTCACCGACAAGAAGGAAGCCGGCGACGAGATGGCGGATATCAAGCGTATGTTTACGCCGGAATTCCGCAACCGTCTGGATGCCATCATCAGCTTCCGTGCGCTGGACGAAGAAATCATCCTGCGCGTGGTCGACAAGTTCCTGATGCAATTGGAAGAGCAACTGCACGAGAAGAAGGTGGAAGCCGTATTCTCGGACACCTTGCGCAAGTTCCTGAGCAAGAAGGGCTTCGATCCGCTGATGGGTGCGCGTCCGATGTCGCGTCTGATCCAGGACATGATCCGCAAGGCGCTGGCCGACGAACTGCTGTTTGGCCGTCTGGTCAATGGTGGCCGTGTCACCGTCGAGCTGGACGACAAGGATCAGGTCAAGCTGGAATTCCCCGAAGGCGACGATCCGACGCCTCCGCCGGAAGAGCCGCAGGAAAAGCTGGAAGTCGAGTAAGCGGTATCGACAATGCCGGCGCATCGCAAGGTGCGTCGGTGCTGCAGTTAGCGGGACAAGCAAAAAGGCCGGAACGTTTGATCGTTCCGGCCTTTTTGTTTTTTCGCTCGTCTCGCTGAAGCACTGATGCTGATCTGTCTTATTTAGCTCTATCTCGTGGCTTCGTCGCTTCAGTAGTACGCTGTTCAGGCGGCACAGAAGCCATCTGTAAGCGCATGACGGCATCGGTTGTGCCGATACCGTCAGCCTCTCACATTAAGGCGTCAGCGGCTTTCCTGCAGCCTGTTTGGCCTTGAGTACCTGCGTCGACTTGTCGATCATGGTCATGCGATAGGCCGTCGCCGGGTGCAGTGCAGTGTAACCATTCGGTACGCTGGCTGGATATTGCGACGCCAGACGCTGCCAGAAGACCGCGTAGCCGTCGATGCTGTAGCCGGCGCGGACCAGCATATACAGCGCCAAATTGTCAGCCGCGGCGTCCAGATCCTGCGGATAGGGACGAATACCGCCTGTGCCTGCTGTGGCGGTTGGATCCGGCTGTGCGCGCATCAGGTTATCGATCACGCTGCCCGTGGTTGCCACCATGCGCTGGCGAATGGCATGCCCCAGCGAGTTGTGCGCCATGTCCTTGGCGATCAGATAGGCCAGTTCTTCGTCGGACTTCGCAAAATTCATCATGCCGCGGGTGATCAGCACGCGGCGGCCGTCGGCGTATGTATTGACGTTGTCGGCGTTACCCAGCTCGATGCTGAAGGCGCAGGCCAGCGTCAACGGTACGATGACGTTTTGCTGCGCCTTGTTACGCATCACAGTCAGTTTGATCGGTGCACGGCCGTTGGTGACCAGCGGGCCCAGCAGATTGGCCGCCTGGCGCTCGGCGTCGGGGCCTTGCTGCAGAGGCTTGTCGGCAACCGCCAGCAACACATCGCCGCGTTGAATGCCGCTCTTTGCTGCGCCGCTGCCGGGCAATACGCCGGTGACCTGCAGACGGTCGTCAAAACCCAGTGATTGCGCGGCGTTGACGAACTCGGTCGGGTACGAATACTTGTTCTTGGCGGTGAAACCAAGCAGATTGCGCGCATTGCCCCGGCACAGCGGAGCGTTGCTGGTCAGCAGTGGTGCCGCAACGTTGTACAGGCGATCCTGCTGCGCCGTCAGCGCGCGCAAGGCGATCTGATCCGGCGTCAGTACCGGCGGCTTCACGGCGACAGGTGCAGTCGCAGCTGGGGCCTTTGTATTGAGGGTGCTGCCGTCCTGCGGTGTGACACATGCTGCGAGTAAAGCTGCCGGAATGACGGCCAGCGCTATTTTTATTTTTCCCCAATATCCCTGATGACCTGCGCGCATCCAATACTCCTTAGTAATCCTAGTGTTTGCCAGTGCTGCCGAAGCCGCCTGCGCCGCGCTCGCTGCTGTCGAATTCTTCAACCACGTTGAAGCCGACCTGCATGACGGGAACGATCACGAGTTGCGCCAGACGCTCCATGGGGTTTAGGACAAACTCAGTCTGCCCGCGGTTCCATGTCGAGACCATCAACTGGCCTTGATAATCGGAGTCGATCAAACCGACCAGATTGCCCAGTACGATGCCATGCTTGTGGCCCAGACCGCTGCGCGGCAGGATGATCGCGGCATAGCCGGGATCGGCTACGTGGATTGCAAGACCGGTCGGGATCAGATGCGTGGTTCCCGGTGCGATCGTCAGCGGTGCGTCCAGGCAGGCGCGCAGATCCAGGCCGGCGCTACCGGCGGTGGCGTAGGCGGGCAGTTGGTCTTTCATGCGCGGGTCGAGGATTTTGACGTCGATAGTTTTCATGGGAACAAAAATTGTTAAGTTAAAAGTCAGTGCTGAATTAGTGTGTGCCTGCTGCCGCCAGGCGATGCGCGATCTCGCGCACCAGTTGCCGCGCCAGCGTCTGCTTGTCGGCGCGCGGCAGGCTGGTATGGCCTTTGTCGTCGAACAGCGTCAGCGCGTTTTCGTCCTTGCCGAAAGTCTGATGGCCGATATTGCCGACCAATAGGGGAATATTCTTTTTCACGCGCTTGGCGGCGCCGTACTGTTCGAGGTTTTCAGATTCGGCCGCAAAGCCCACGCAGTACGGACGCTTGGTCAAAGCAGCAACGTCGGCGAGGATGTCGGCGTTCTGCTCGAAGGACAAGTGCAGGCTGTCATCGTCCGCGCTTTTCTTGAGCTTCTGATCGCTGACGTTGGCCACACGCCAGTCGGCCACCGCCGCCACGGCGATAAAAACATCCTGCCCTGATACATTGGCGAAGACGGCGTCATGCATCTGCTGCGCGGTCTGCACATCGATGCGGCGCACGCCGTAAGGTGCCGCCAACGCGGTCGGTCCGGATACCAGAACGACCTCGGCGCCGGCTTCCCGGGCGGCGCGCGCAAGGGCATAACCCATCTTGCCGGACGACAGATTGGTAATGCCGCGTACCGGATCGATCGGCTCGAACGTCGGTCCCGCTGTCAACAATACACGACGACCGGCCAGCAGTTTGGGCTGGAAGGCGGCGATGATTTCTTCCAGCAGTTGTTCCGGTTCCAGCATGCGGCCATAGCCGACTTCGCCGCAGGCCTGATCGCCCGAATCGGGGCCGAGCAGCTTGATGCCATCTTGCTGCACCTGTGCGATGTTGCGTTGGGTTGCCGGGTTCTGCCACATTTCGACATTCATGGCCGGGGCGATCATCAGCGGCACGCCATGCGGGCGCGCCACGCACAGCGTCGACAGCAGATCGTCGCAAGCGCCGTGAGCAAGTTTGAAAATGAAATCGGTGGAGCAGGGGACGATCACGATGGCGTCAATGCCGCGCGTCAGATCGATGTGCGGCATGTTGTTCTCAACGCGCGCATCCCATTGATCGGTGTAGACCGTGTTGCCGGTCAGCGCCTGCATGGTGACGGTCGTGATGAACTGCGTTGCCGCCTGCGTCATGACAACCTGCACCGACGCACCGGCCTTGCCGAGGCCGCGCGCGAGTTCGGCGGCCTTGTAGCACGCCACGCCGCCAGTCAGGCCGAGAAGGATTTTTTTGCCAGTGAGATCCATTGCCTTACTCCCTGTAGAACTCAATCATGAGCTGCAGTAATGAACTGCCGCAATCATAGGTAGCCGATCGCCGCAGTCTTGCTGCCGGTCATCTATTTACCGACGCGGCGCAATTCATCCAGCACGAACAATACCGCACCTATGCAGATCGCACTATCGGCGATGTTGAACGCCGGCCAATGCCAGTTGCCGACGAAGACGTCGAGGAAATCGATCACGTGGCCGTAGGCAATGCGGTCAATCACGTTGCCGATGGCGCCGCCGAGGATCAGCGCCAGCGCCCAGCAGAACATACGCTGTCCGGCGTGCTTGCGCAGCAGATAAATGATGTAGACCGCAGCAGCAATGCCGATGGCCGTGAACAGATGACGTTGCCAGCCCGATTCGGCAGCCAGGAAACTGAATGCCGCGCCCTTGTTGTAGACCAGCACCAGATTGAAGAAGCCGGTGATCGGACGTGATTCGCCGTAGTGAAACAGTTTGAGAATCGTGATCTTGGACAGTTGATCCAGCAGCAGCACGATCAGCGAAATACCCAGCCATGGCAGCAGGCTGTTGTTATTGCTGGAGCTGGGCATGAGGCGTTTTTTATTGGAAGCCATGGAGGATGGATATGGATGATGTCGAAGAAGGATATTCAGAAAAAGCACCGGCACGCGCTATTGCTTATTGGTCGCGTGCCGGTCTGTTTGATACTTGATGATGCTTAAGCGAAGTGGCGGGTCTCGCCGCTGCCGAACAGATTGGAGACGCAACGGCCGCACAGGCCGGCGTGCTCGGCATGCGAGCCGACGTCCGCGCGATAGTGCCAGCAGCGTTCGCACTTCTGGTTGGCCGACGGTGTGACGACGATGGCTTCATCGCTTTCCGCTGCCACTGCAGTGACTTTGGCGGCAGATGTGATCAGCACGAACTTCAGATCGTCGCCAAGGCTTTCCAGCAAGGCGACCTTGTCGCCGCTGACCTTGAGTTCGACTTCCGCCTGCAGCGACGAGCCGATGTTGCCGGCGATGCGGACTTCTTCCAGTTGCTTGGTCACCGCTGCACGCACTTCATGCAGTACGTTGAATTTGGCAACCAGCGCCTCGGCTTGCGCCACTTCCGGCAGCGTGTAGTAGGTCTGCGAGAAGATGGTTTCGTTGCTGTCGGCAAAGGCTTCCTTGCTGGCGAAGAAACTCCAGGCTTCTTCCGCCGTGAACGACAGCGTCGGCGCCATCAGACGCAGCAGCGCCTGGGTGATGTGCCAGATCGCAGTCTGCGCCGAACGGCGTGCATGCGAATCGACGCCGCTGGTGTACAGGCGATCCTTGAGGATGTCGAGGTAGAAGCCGCCCAGGTCTTCCGAGCAATACATCTGCAGCTTGGAAACCACCGGGTGGAACTCATAAGTCTCGTAATGCGCCAGGATTTCCTTTTGCAGGTTGGCCATGTTGGCGATCGCATAGCGGTCGATTTCCAGCATCTCTGCGACCGGCACGGCGTTCTTGGCCATGTCGAAATCGGCCGTGTTGGCCAACAGGAAGCGCAGCGTGTTGCGGATGCGGCGATAGGCTTCGGTCACGCGCTTGAGAATTTCGTCGGAGATCGAGATCTCGCCGGAATAATCGCTCGATGCCACCCACAGGCGCAGGATTTCCGCACCCAGCGAGTCGGCCACCTTTTGCGGTTCGACGCCGTTCTTGAGCGACTTCGACATCTTGCGGCCTTCGCCGTCGACCACGAAGCCGTGCGTCAGCAGCGCCTTGTATGGCGCGCGGCCGTTCAGCATCGAAGAGGTCAGCAGCGAGGAGTGGAACCAGCCGCGATGCTGATCCGAACCTTCCAGATACAGATCGGCAGGGAATTGCAACTCTTGCTTGTGTGAGCCGCGCAGCACGGTTTGATGGGTCGAGCCCGAATCGAACCAGACGTCCAGCGTGTCCTTGTTCTTCAGGTATTGATCAGCCTCGTCGCCCAGCAATTCCTTGGGATCCAGCGTCTGCCATGCCTCGATGCCGCCTTGCTCGATGCGTTGGGCAATCTGTTCCAGCAGTTCAGGCGTGCGTGGATGCAGCAGGCCGGTTTCCTTGTGTACGAAGAAAGCCATCGGCACGCCCCATTGGCGTTGGCGCGAAAGCGTCCAGTCGGGACGGTTGGCGATCATGCCGTGCAGGCGCGCCTTGCCCCATGCCGGGAAGAAGGCGGTGTCTTCGATGCCTTGCAGTGCGGTTTCGCGCAGGCTCTTGCCGCCGTCTTTCGGCGTGTTGTCCATGCTCGCGAACCATTGCGACGTGGCGCGATAGATGATCGGTGTCTTATGGCGCCAGCAGTGCATGTAGCTGTGATCGAACATCACCAGCTTGAACAGCGTGCCGACTTCTTCCAGCTTGGCGCAGATAGGCTTCGACGCTTCCCAGATCGTCAGGCCGGCAAACAGCGGCAGCGACGAGGCGTAGCGGCCATCGCCCATGACCGGGCTGATGATGTCGTCGTCCTTCATGCCGTGCGCCTTGCACGAGATAAAGTCTTCGATACCGTAGGCAGGCGCCGAGTGGACGATACCGGTACCGCTGTCGGCGGTCACGTAGTCGCCCAGGTAGATCGGCGACAGGCGGTCATAGCCCTTGTCGGCGGTCGCCAGCGGATGATGGAAGGCGATCAGCGACAGCGCCTCGCCCTTGGTGGTGGCGATCACTTTGCCTTCCAGGCCGAAGCGTTGCAGGCAGGATTCGACCAGGTCGTTGGCCAGGATCAGCAGCGTCGGCTCGCCATTGCGCTCGGTCTGTACCAGCGCGTAGTCGAATTCCGGATGCACGTTCAGCGCCTGGTTGGACGGGATGGTCCATGGCGTGGTGGTCCAGATGACGACGTAACCCTTGTCGGTAGGCAGCTTAGTCAGGCCGAAGGCCTTGGCGATCTTGTCGTGTTCCGCAAACGGGAAGCCGACGTCGATGGCGGGGTCGCGCTTGTCCTGATATTCGACTTCCGCTTCCGCCAATGCGGAGCCGCAGTCGAAACACCAGTTGACCGGCTTCAGGCCGCGATAGACATAACCCTTCTCCAGAATCGTGCCGAGCGCGCGCAGCTCATCGGCTTCGTTGGAGAAGTTCATGGTCTTGTATGGATTGTCCCATTCGCCCAATACGCCCAGACGGATGAAGTCCTTCTTTTGCAGTTCGATCTGTTCGTTGGCATAAGCGCGTGCCTTGGCTTGCACTTCGGCCACCGGCAGATTCTTGCCGTATTTCTTTTCGATCTGGATTTCGATCGGCATGCCGTGGCAATCCCAGCCCGGCACGTATTGCGCGTCGAAGCCGGCCATGTTGCGGGCCTTGACGATCATGTCTTTCAGGATCTTGTTGACGGCGTGGCCCAGGTGGATCTCACCGTTGGCATACGGTGGGCCATCATGCAGGATGAACTTCGGGCGGCCGGCCGAGGCCTGGCGGATGCGCTGATACAGTTTCTTGGTCTGCCATTCCTTGACCCATTGCGGCTCGCGCTTGGCGAGGTCGCCGCGCATCGGGAATGCGGTCTCGGTCATGTTGACCGGATACTTGCTGACCGGCTTGCCTTCAGGTTTGCCCGGCTTGTTTGGCTTGGAAGATTCGTTGTTCGACATAGTTGTTTTCAGTTAAATTCTGGAAATCGGTGACGGCTGAGGTAGCTGATCCGGCTGTTGATACGGTAAGACGCGTCGCTGGAAATCAGTACCGGCGAGCGGGGCGGGCCAGCGTCAAATTCGGTCGGTGGCGGACACGGCGAAACTCGCCTGTTCCTTGAACCAGGCACGCGCCTGTTGCGCATCGCGCTCAATGGCTGCCGTCAATGTCGGCAGGTCGACGTATTTCTCTTCGTCGCGCAATTTCTTCAAAAATTCCACGCGCAGCAACTTGCCATAGCAATCGCCGCTGTAATCGAAGATGTGTGTTTCCAGCAGCACACGGCCGCTGTCGTCCACGGTCGGACGCACGCCCAGGCTGGCCACGGCCGGCAAGGGGCTGTCGCCCAGTCCATGCACCTGCACGATGAATATCCCCGACAGCGCCGGACGCTTGTGACCCACGCGCATGTTCAGCGTCGGAAAACCAATGGTGCGGCCGAGCTTCTTGCCGTGCACCACATGGCCGGAAATCGCATACGAATGACCCAGCAACTGACGTGCATGCGGAAAATCCGTCTTCGCCAACGCCGCGCGGATCGCCGACGATGAGATGCGCACGCCTTCGTTGTTTACGTTAGGCATGGTGTGCACTTCAAAGCCGTATTGCTTGCCGGCGTCGATCAGGGTCTGGATATTGCCGGCGCGGCGCGAGCCGAAGCAGAAATCCTCGCCCACCAGCAGCCAGCGCACGTGCAGACCCTGAATCAGGATCTTTTCGATGAAATCTTGCGGCGACAGGGCGGCAAAGTTGGCGTTGAAGTGTTCGACGATCACGCGGTCGACACCGGCGTTGGACAACGATTGCAGCTTGTCGCGCAGGTTGGCGATACGTTGCGGGGCTTTTTCCGGGGTGCCGGCCAGTTGCGCGAAGAACTCGCGCGGATGCGGTTCGAACGTCATCACGGCGGCATCCAGGTTCAGGCGGGTTGCAGCTTCGCGCACCTGCGCCAGCAGCGCCTGGTGGCCACGGTGCACGCCGTCGAAGTTGCCGATCGTCAGCGCGCAGGGCGCACGCGATTCAGCATTGGGAAGTCCGCGAAATACCTTCATGGAAGAGGTTAAAAGTGATGCCGTTGCAAAAGCCTTCCATTATAAATGTTTTCGGAGGCTTACCCCTGATTTGGCGGCGAAACGGCGGGAAACAAGCGGTAGTGACCATGTTGACGGCACAGTTTGCAGTGTGATGGGGAAATGTTGTGTTTTAAATATTGTTTTCCGATTTCTGATTGACGGCATGTGATTGCTCATGGCAAATGGTTCGCCGGGGCTCGTTTCTCGTCGTTAGCCAGGACTTAGGATTGCGCAAAAGGCATTTTTAACGGGCCGATTTTTGTCGCAGAAATATGACAGGACCGCTAATTTGGGTCCCACACGGCAGAAACTGCGAGGTGTCCCACTTTACTTCTGCGCGGGTGTAGATGATGGGCTTCGGACATCAGAGAGTCAAGTAGCATGCTTCCTAATTCTTCTTCCAATAATTTTCGATTTGCATGCACGTAAGCGTACACTCGGAATTGGATGTCCAGATTTGGATCAAGGTCGGTGACTTCTTCGATTTTAAATTCTGCAGCACTTAGCGCCGAACATAAAGGATCATAACGCGCCAGCATTATTGGATCGAACCGTCTCATCCAATGAGTAAAGATCAAACGTGTACCTGGAATGTATATACGAGCGAGTTCGTTAGCAAGAAGTAATGGCGATGGGGCGTGTTGTACGCAATCTAATGCTGAAATAGCGGCTACAGAACCATCATCTATTGGAAGCCGGCAGAAATCGGCGACAACGAAGTTACAGTTGAGATGGTTTTTTTTCATCGCAATTTGAATCGCTTTTTCTGAGGTGTCGTAACCGGTAATTTTGCGACCACATAGGCGATGCAGCCAATTACTGAGAGAGCCCTCTCCACAGCCAATGTCAATGCATACACCCGCGGATGTCATCGAAATTCTTTCAGCAATCCAACACAGCCCCTGCATCCCTATGAAGGAATACTGGGCAGATTCGGGGGGATAATCAGTCCCCATGGCTTGAGTCAATATCTGTCGGAAATATGTTGATCGTTCGATTGCATCGTAGACATTATTGTGTGCTCGAACTTGCTCGTAAATTTGAGGATTTCCGAAATCGCCCCGTGTTATATCTTGCATGTGAAGTCCCCTCCATTGCAGGCGTCAATACCCCCTTTCAGATGAAGTATCCTTACTCCACTCATGACGCTGCGCAAATAGAGGACGGCCTTAGCCGAGCGCATACCTGATTTGCAGTAAACGATAATGTCTCGGTTACGAGGCAAGTCCATCACATGCTGTGGTAGCGCCGCTAATGGGATGTGCTCACCTCCAATAGACAGGGCTTGTCGTTCGTCGAGTTCACGTACATCAATCAATACGGGTGGCAAGGCAGATTTCATGCGGTTAAGCAATTCACTGTAGACGATGTCGTCAGACATTTCCTGCATGACCTTTGCATGATCGCGTTTGGCGAGCGCCAATCTGCGCGTCGTCGTACTGAGCGCGTCAAACGTTAGTAGGAATCCCGATAGTGTTTCTCCCAGGCCTGTGATTACTTTAATGGCTTCGTTGGCCTGAAGCGTACCGATGACACCTGGCAGTACGCCAATGACGCCAGCGTCGCCACAGTTTTGGGCTAGTGCAGGCGGAGGCGCTTCGGAATGCAGATCTCTGTAGGAGAGCCCTTTGGGGTACTTTTCAGTGGGATGGTGGAATACGGATACCTGCCCTTCGAACTGAAAGATAGAACCATAAACCAGCGGTACGCCAAAGGTCCCGGCAGCATCATTGATCGCATATTTGGCATCAAAATTATCTGTGCAGTCGATGACGACATCAAAACGAGGCATCAGATCTACCAACAACTGAGCATTCACATATTGGCAAATTGTCTCAATGTGAATATAAGGATTAATCGCCTGTAGTCGCGCAGCAGCGATGGCGATTTTCTTCTGACCAATACAAGAGGTGTCGAATAACACCTGTCGATGCAAATTTGTTGCAGACACCTCATCCGCATCACATAAGGTGATCATGCCGATGCCGGCTCCCGCTAGATAAAGCGCCACAGGACAACCGAGTCCGCCCATTCCCACGATCAATACTCTGGCAGAACGTAGTTTTTGTTGTATTTTTTCATTGAAACCGGGCAGCCGAAAGTGGCGAGCGTAATAGACAGATTCCGAGATGAGGGAGTCCATGGCACTTAACCTCCGGCAACAGCCATTACAATAAGAATCCGACTATCTTCATGTACTGGTTGCGTGCCATCACCAATTTCATGAATCTGGTGCTCGTCCAGAAACAGACCGACAAACTGACGAATAGCACCGTTAGCATCAAAAATTTGCGACCGCACCATTGGCGCCGTTTCATCGATTTTGTTGAATACTTCCTTGAGATTTGAGGCGGTGACTTCGAGGCGTGTCCGCCCCGCGACTAGAGCGCTAAGCTGAGAAGGAAATTCGATACGGATCATGTGGTTCACCTTAACGACGATAAAAACCGGCGACACGACTCGGCAATGAAAATGCCATTGGATGTTAGCTTTCCACTTGGTTCAACAATTTTCAGACACCCGTCCGCGTAGTTCTCAAGGTAGGTCAGGCGATTTCCATCATCGACCGTATTACAACCCGCAAATATCTTTGCGCGGTAAAAGCGCACAGCAGTGACTGCGAACGTCAATGCGTATATCACCTGGGTGATTTCTTTGCCCGATGTGCCAGATGGCAGAACGTGGATTGGCTCGCTACGTTCGGCGAGCGGCGTGATCTCGGCAATCATTCCCACCCAAGTGTGTGAAACTTCGTGGACAATATATTCTGCGAGCCGAGGGCTGCTTATGCCGCCTTCACCTAAGTAGATGTGTTGAGGAATCAGCGGGTTGCTTGAACTGAATATGTCATCCACAAGACGACGCCAGCATAACGGAACGGAAAAAATAGACTGCCATTTCGGGACAATGGAGATAACGTCTTTACATGTGCGCTGGATCGTATCTATATCGGCTTTATTTAACGGTATGGAGTCAAGTTCGGTCACCGGTTGCGTGGATGCATGACGATAGCAATCCCGAGCTAACTCGGGTTGTAGATAGGCTGTGAGTGGTTGTTTTTTATTATCCAAACGTTGACGTACGGCACAGACAAGTGTTGCCAAGGCAGAGGTTTTTACTTCCTCGTCAATCATCGGTAGACCGCCCAAATCCGCCACAAGACAATGATTCATTTTTGCGCTCCCACAGTCCACGGACATTCAGTCGCGAAAGACACAAGGTCTGCCTGTTTCAAACGATACGGATCGAAGTTATACGTAGCTGAAAGCAATGCGGTGAGTAGTTTGTGATCCGCACAGACTGATGCTATCTCAAGACGAAAATTGGCAATAGTCCGATCTCCGTACCATCTTTGTCGAAGTGAGTCGAGGATGATGGCAGCTTGTTCCCCGGTTAATAAATCTTGCTGCTGAGCCTGCGCACAGAATTCCCGTATATGCAGCATAGGTTCTGACAGCGGGACATATGGCGTTTCTGTGCTGTGCACCAAGGCAACCTCGTCATCAGCAAGGTTACGGTCGCTGCAGAACATTTTGGCTACTTTTCCCCAAGGAATCATCCCCATGTGGGACATCTCGCTTACTCGAATTGCTCCCATGGAGCATAAGCCGTACACACGCCAACCAGCGTCAAGTGCTTCTCTTAGTTCAACATGCCCTACCGATGGATAGGAGTGAAATGTCCCATCGGCCAATCCAATGACACCCGGATTTTTTTGCTTGATCACAAGCTGTTCAATATCGCCACGACGTGCTGGAGGGCGCCAGGAAATACCATTCGTTGTTACTGTACTCAGCCCAGTGCCAAAAAGAGAGGGACCTGCAAAGATATAGGTCGCCTCATGCATTTTTCGATTCCTTCGGTTGTTGAAAGTGTTTGGCTAGGCGTGTGCCAAGTCGAGGCAATTCTGCTTCGTACATTTCAGCCCCCGGTACTACTATCTTGACAACTTGAAACGGGTATTCGGCCTCAGTCAATGGCACTCTCACTACGTGGTTGATTCCGGCCCGGGAAAGCCCTTGATACAAACATTCCAGTGCCTGCAGAACACTGGAAATTTCCACGTTTGGTACTTCGGAGAAGACTATCTTCTCGTGCGGATTAGCAGCCATATTGCGTAAATGTCGAATGAGATTCAACTCGCGATCACGGCCAAGTTCGGCACCGACTTTTACTCGTTCGATAATGTCATCCCGGCCACCATGGATATGACTCAGCCGCCCTTGCACTGCTTCGGCCAAAGCACGCACTGCCGCGATTTCTGCGATTGGATGAAAACCAAAACCTGATGCGACCGCGATTGGATTATGTTCATCTGGCTCAAGCACGTAGCCTGTGAAGTACGCCAGTCCAAATGGATTTTTGCTATAACGCAAGTAGCAGCGCAAACCGGCACTTTCGATCTGCTTAGCCATCGCTTTGACTTTCAATGGCGCATTGTTTAAATCCACTAATAAAGAATGATCCTTAATTACATCAAATGACCGTACATGACGCTCCATTACCTCGGCGAGACCATGTACGGTGGCTTCATCCAATGTATTTCCTGAAGCCAAACCGTTAGTACTCGTACCGTATAACTTGACTCCTGTATTTTCGAAAAACGGAAGATAGATTAGTTCAGCTGGGACGAGGACTCGTCCGAGGTTACTCATTATTTCTTCCCCAATGACTACCGCTATATCGTCGTTATGTTCAATACGATGTCCTACACGAGGACAAAAATCGGAGAAGTGAATGCGTTGCTTAAAGGAGGCGAGGATTTCTGACGGTTTGCACAGAAACCAGTCTGCAATATTACGACCGGGTGTGGCAAAGCTGAACTCAATCGCTTCCATATAGGCGCCAATTTTAGCCTCGGCATGTGTGAATCCTTTCCCCGCATGTACACATAACGTTCCCTTTACCCCATCGGGCCGAATTGACGAATAAACAGGAATTCCAATGCGGTCAAGCCAAGTTGTATCGACAACACGGCTGATTCCACGGCTCGTCGCCAATGATTCCGCTATCGCCAACGATTCTTCAGCGCTGCGTGAACGCAGACTGGAACTTAAACGAGTGAATTGCTTATTGATCATGTGATCAGGCATTTTTTGATTGGCGAAAAGCGCGTGGATACAACGTCGCATAAATTCCCACAATTTCCTCATTGGGTCGTATCAACAGCGACTTAGCATCAACATTCCTCAATAAAAGCGCTGTCGATATGAGTATCAATGTTCCACATACAGCAATGCTAATGTCGAGGCTGAAGCCTGCGATGACAAATCCAATGCCTTGTGTTGCAAGGGGATTCAGGCAAGAAGATAGAAATGCCACGCCAGCGGCCATCCGTGAGCGAAATTCCGGAGGTGTGGCTGCCGAACGCAGGGTACTAGCGTTGATATTAAAAACCGCAAAGCCAGCGCCGCTCACGGCAAAGCACAGTGCAAGTAAGTACATGTTGTTACAAAAGGCTGCCATAAAGATTCCGGCACCAAGCAGACCATTGCCTGTTACTAGCGCCATAAAGCGGCCCATTAAAATATTCAGACGCCCTGTAAGAAGAGTACTGCCGCCAAGGATGCCTACGCCAAATGCAATCTCTATCATCGCCATGGTGCCAGCCGAAGCACCAAGGCCTTGGGTCACCCATATAGGAAGCACAACGGCAAAGAACGGAAACAAACCGGCATTTGTGAGCGCAACGACAATCGCCATTATTCGTTCCGAGCGAGTAAGGACAACGGCACGTACGCCATCTGCTATTCGTAAGTGCCAGGTTCGAAAGTATTCGCCCCATTGTTTAGGAGCGAAGACAGAGCCAGGTCTCAAAATACGGATACCAAAACTTGTGCATAAGCCGGTGGCACAGGCAATGGCTGCTGCTCCAAGCGCCGCCGGCACACCGCCTATGGCTAATAGCAAGGCTCCCAACATGGGTGCGCAAAGACCAACGATGGAGCTGGTGCTTGCGGCAAGAGTTTGCGCGGCAGTTAAGTGGTCTGCGCTGACGAGTGCGGGAGTTAAACCGGCAGAGGCCGGATCACGAAGCCCGGCGATAAGACTCAGAACGACAAGTAAGCTTGTGACTACGACAATCGAGAATGGCAGCAAAGAGACCGCCAACATTAAGACCAGCATGACAGTGGCGGCCAAGCCAACACAGATTCGGTAGACATTGAGGCGATCAAAGTAATCTGCCATTGGCGCCAACACTGGCTTGGAGTACACCTCGACTAAACTTGAGGCGCTAAAAACTGTAGCAAATGCGATGGCGGAACCTGTCTCGCGCATCACCAGCCACGACATACCGAACCGGACGCAATGCAGTGCGATGGTGCTGAGTGCAGAACTCGCGAGAAAAAATAGAAAGCTCGTGCCCATTTTCATACGCGACTTCCCTATCCGGAGTTAAAAATGGAGAAAATTTCAAACAAAAAAGGCGGATGCGATGAATTGCCGCCGCCCTCGAGATGTTACTCAGCGCTGATATTGTTCGAGTTATGGGAAACAGTAGAGGTGGACGAAGCCTGCGCATCCAGCTCATTCTTTTCCAGGTATTCAGCAAACTGCTCCAGCACTTCTTCGTCTAAGTTCAAAGTCGTATTCATCTAAATGCTCCTCAAATTGTGGTCGAAACCAAATCGTGGGTTACCGCAAAAGAATCTTGATGACATATGAAAACTACAGAAAAAAGATCCTTTTGCAGGATCGAACGTCCCATCTGAATGGAGATGGGACTCTATGTAGGCTAGACGAGAAACATCCTTGCAGATATAGAAAAGTTTCTGATTGTTAACATTTTATAACGTCGATTTCAAAGTCATCGCATAAAAGCGGAGAGCCGTGCGAGTCAAGAGGTTGAGCCAGATTCTGTCATTGGCAGGAGCACATACATACGCGAACTTCTAAGATCGTAAACACGTTCTAAGATCAAGGATGCAGGCTTTACCGTGGCGTCGGATTCGACAGCGTCAGCGGTAGTGACACCAAATCTGGCGTATCTAGGACTGCCGGCGACACCGCCGTCAGAAGCAACAAAGACAGCAGCGGTAAATTCGCCAAAAACTGGTATGGCCAACACCTGCGAGCAATCCGTCTGACTGTCTGTCGAAAATGCAGTACGTTTCGACAGGTACTGATCCTGTAGAAAGATGGTACATGGCGACACGTTTGTTGACATCTGAGCCGTCACCGTACAATGCGGAAACAGATAATGCTCCTGTTGCAATGCGAAGCCAATGGGGCGACATTGTCATCAATTCAGTGTGGGAATATTTTCACCATGCAAAGTTTAGGAGTCCGCAATGCACATAGAAATCGACGACCTTTCGCGCCCCGCCATCCACGCCTTGCTCGAAGAACACTTGCGCAATATGCGCGAGATCTCGCCACCCGAAAGCGTGCACGCGCTCGATCTCAGTAAGCTGCGCAGTCCGGACATCACATTCTGGACCGTATGGGAGGATGCGCAGCTGATAGGCTGCGGGGCGCTGAAGGAACTTGACCGCCGGCATGGCGAAATCAAATCCATGCGCACACCCGAGGCGCTGCGTCGCAAAGGCGCCGGCCGGGCGATACTGGCGCACATTATCGAACAGGCCACAGCGCGCGGCTATGAACGTCTCAGCCTGGAGACCGGATCGTTTGACGCCTTCAAACCGGCGCGGCAACTATATGAAAGTGTGGGTTTCGTCTATTGCGGTCCGTTCGGAACCTACGGCGAAGATCCGAACAGCATGTTCATGACTTTGCGCCTGTAAAACTTCAGCGAAGCGGCTGACTGGATTGTGCTGGCGGCTAAGGCAGCGTTTTCAATTGTTCCTGACGGGCTTCGGCGAGCATCCAGATGGTGATCTTGCGCACTTCCAGCTTGCTTTGCGTGATGTGAGCGCGCAGCAGGATTTGCGCTTCGGTGGCCTTGCGTTTGGCGATCAGCTTGAGGATCTTGCCGTGTTCTTCATACGTCGCCAGCACACGATTTTTTTTCAGGAAATCGAGTCGGCGGACGATGCGGATTTTTTCCGTCACTTCGGTATGGATGCGCGTCATTTCTTCGTTGCCGGCGGCGGCGACCAGGTTGGTGTGAAAGCTTTCGTCCAGCTCTGCCACCTTGACGGCTTCACTTTCGCGTTCTTCCTCCGGCACCAGCCAGACGGCATTGAGTTCCTGCAGACCGGGCGAAGGATCCGGGTTCTGGCAGAGCCGTTCAAGCGCCGCCATTTCCAGCACGATGCGCAGGTCGTAGAGATTGTCGAGACGGTCGAAGTCGATCGGCCGCACCTTCCAGCCGCGGCGAAAACCGACATCCAGATAACCTTCGCGCTGCATCCGGAACAGGGCATCGCGCAATGGCGTGCGCGAGACGCCGTAGGACAGCGCCATCTCGGTTTCAGTGAAATTGTCGCCCGGCAGCAGACGGAAATTGAAGATGTCTTCCTTGAGCCGGTTGTAAACCTGTTCAGCGAGAGGGTTTGCAGAAGTTACGGTCATGGTGGAGCGTCATCAATACAAAAAGGAAATCAACAAGCCGGAAATCGGAAGCGGGGGTGTCGCGACATCAAGTCATTGAGCCATCAAGCCATCAGGCTCACATGCGCGGCGACGATGCGCCAGCCGGCTTCCATGCGCACCCAGGTTTGCATCTGGCGACCGATTTTATCCGAGTCGTCGGCAGTGAACTCGGTACTGACAGTAGCATAGTCGCTGCCGAAGGTCGTGATCACCGTACCGTACAGCTTGCGTGAGGGATGCACCGGCGCGCAGGTCTGACGGTATTGGCGTATCGCTTCTCCACCCAGGAGGATTTCCGCCACGCCATAGCGCACCGTTTGCGGGTCGTACCAAAACCAGCGATCCAGCGCCGGCACATCATGTACCAGCAGGGCATGTTCATAGTCGGCAAAGGCTTGTTCGACTTCTTCAACGATGTGCGGCAGATTGACTTGCGGACTCATGATGCGGATTCTCCGGCGGTTTCTTTGAACGAAGCTTGCAGCGTGGACAGCGGCGCTTTCCAGCCGACGATGCCGCCCTGCGCGGTTAGCATGGCCAGCGTGGCCTGATGGAATACGGGGAAATAGCTGGCGCAGGCGTCTTCGACGATCAGGCATTCGTAGCCGCGGTCGTTGGCTTCGCGCATCGAGGTCTGTACGCAGACTTCGGTCGTGACGCCGGCAAAGAGCAGGTGCGTGATGCCGCGCGCCTGCAACTGCGCGTGCAGGTCGGTGGCGTAGAACGCGCCCTTGCCGGGTTTGTCGATCACCAGTTCGCCGTCTTGCGGCGCCAGCAGCGGCAGGATCTGGTTACCCGGTTCGCCGCGCACCAGGATGCGTCCCATCGGGCCTTCATCGCCGATGCCTAATGTCGGATTGCCGCGCTTGAGTTTGGCCGGCGGACAGTCGGACAGATCCGGCAAATGCGATTCGCGCGTGTGCACCACCAGCACGCCATGTTCGCGCGCCAGCGCCAGCAGTTTCGCTACCGTCGGTACGATGGTAGCCAGCGGCCGCACATCATTGCCGAGCACGCTGCCGAAGCCGCCTTCCTCGACGAAATCGCGCTGCATGTCGATCACCACCAGCGCCGTATGGCGGCTTTCGAATTGATAAGAGTAGGGAATAGCGTCGACGGTAATCATGCGGTCTCCAGTTGCGTGTCGGGCGTAGTCGATGGATTGCCGTGTTGACCGTGCCCCGCCATCCAGCGTCCCAGTTCTGCGCGGTCGGCGCTGGCTGCATCTGTCGCGTGCACGATGGCGCCGTCGGTCATCACGAGGATGCGGTCGGACAACTCCAGCAATTCGTCGAGATCTTCGCTGACCAGCAGGATCGCCGTTCCCAGTGCGCGCGCCTGCAAAAGCCGCGCGTGGATGTCGGCCACCGAGGCAAAATCCAGGCCAAACACAGGATTGGCGACGATCAGTACGTTCACCGCATCTTCCTGTCTGGTCGAGTCACCCAGCTCGCGCGCCAGCACGGCGCGTTGCACGTTGCCGCCTGAGAGCGTACCGATGGCGCGTTCCGGCAGCGGCGGTTTGACGTTGAAGGCGGCGATCAACGCCTGCGCCTGTTTGCGCATGGCGGCACGATTGACGCTCCAGCGCAGCCAGCCGCTGCGACGGTAGGGCGCTACATCGAAATTGCGCAGCGCCATATTTTCGGCGACGTTCATGCCCGCAATGCAGGCGTTGCGCAGCGGTTCTTCCGGCAGCGCGAAGACCTTGCGCTCGCGCATCTCAGTGCGGCTGGCTTGATAGTCGGCGCCGTTGATTTGCACTTCGCCGGACAAGCGGCGGCGCTGGCCGAGAAGGGCTTCCACCAGTTCTTTCTGACCGTTGCCGGAGATACCCGCCAGGCCGACGATCTCGCCGCGCTTCACCTGCAGCGACAGCGTATTGACGGCGGTGACGCCGCGGTCATTAAGCACCAGCAGCGATTCGACCTTCAGGCCTACCGGCGCCTCGGCAGGCACCGGTGGACGCGCCATGATTTCTTTTTCGACGCGGGCCTGTCCCATCATCCAGTGTGCGAGTTCGGCGGGGCTGGTGTCGGCCACGGCCGTGCTGCCGACCAGACGTCCCTTGCGCAGCACCGTGACGTCGTCGGCATAAGCGGTGACTTCGTGAAACTTGTGCGTGATCATCAGCACGGTCAGTTCTTCGCGGCGCGTGAGGTCGCGCATCAGACCGAGCACTTCATCGGCCTCCTGCGGCGTGAGTACTGAAGTCGGTTCGTCGAGGATCAGCAGTCGGCGTCGCAGATAGAGTTGTTTGAGGATTTCAAGCTTCTGTTTTTCACCGGCAGACAGGCTGCTGATGAGGCGGTCGAGGTCGAGCCGGAACGGCATCGCTGCCATGAATTCCTCCAGCGCCTGGCGTTCCAGATTCCAGTGGATGCGCCAGCGCACGAGGCCGCGCGCCAGCAGCAGGTTTTCTGCCACGGACAGGCTGGGCGCCAGCGTGAAGTGTTGATACACCATGCCGATGCCGAGCGTGTTGGGCACGCGCGGGCCGCGGATTTCTACCTCGCGGCGGTCGGCCTGGATGATGCCCTGATCGAGCGGACTGTAGCCGACCAGGCCTTTGACGAGCGTACTTTTCCCCGCGCCGTTTTCGCCCAGCAGTGCGTGGATGGTGCCGGCCTTGATCTTGATCGAGACCTCGTCCAGGGCGCGGAACTCGCCGAAGGATTTGCCGGCGCCGATGACTTCCAGCTCGAGCGCGTGCATGATTATTTTCCTATCGCTTGCAACAGCGATGAGGAGTCCGACACCGCACCGAACACGCCGCCCTGCATCTTGATCATCGACAGCGCCGCCAGATGATTGTTGTGATCGGTGGCGCCGCAGCAGTCGGCCAGCATCACGCATTCAAAACCACGGTCGTTGGCTTCGCGCATGGTGGTATGGACGCAGACGTCGGTGGTGATGCCGGTCAGGATCAAATTGCGGATGCCGCGCGTGTGCAGCACCAGTTCCAGATCGGTAGCGCAAAACGAGCCCTTGCCGGGTTTGTCGATGATGATTTCGCCGGCGATAGGCGCCAGTTCGGGAATGATTTCCCAGCCCGGTTCGCCGCGTACGAGGATCTTGCCGCATGGGCCGTCATCGCCGATACCGACGCCGTTGGTGCCGATCTGGCGCGAGCGCCAGCGCTTGTTGGCAGGCAGGTCGGACAGGTCCGGGCGATGGCCTTCGCGTGTGTGGATGATGGTGTAGCCGCCTGCGCGCATGGCGGTCAGCACGTTCTTGATCGGCGCGATTGGCGCGCGCGTGAGCGACAGGTCATAACCCATCTTGTCGACGTAGCCGCCGATGCCGCAGAAGTCGGTCTGCATGTCGATCACGATCAGTGCAGTATTGCCCGGCTTCAGTGCACCGTCGTAGGGCCACGCATAAGGTTCGGCTTTAATGAACAATTCGGACATGTCGGTTTCTCCTGATTTATCTGGTAAGACTGAGTTCGCCCGGCGCGCTGGACAGCGTGCGGTCGGGGCGGCAGGTAATGATCATGATCAGCAAGGTCAGCGCGTAAGGTGCGGCGTTGAAGAGGTAGTAGCCCGAGGTCACGCCGACCGCCTGCAAGGCCGGGCCGAGCGCGCCGGCAGCGCCAAACAACAGCGCAGCCAGCAAGCACCGCATCGGTTGCCAGCGCGCAAAAATCACCAGTGCCACCGCCATCAGGCCTTGTCCGCTGGACAGGCCTTCGTTCCAGCTGCCGGGGTAGTAGAGCGACAGATAAGCGCCGCCTACCGCCGCCAGAAAACCGCCGCAGGCCGTGGCGATGATGCGCGTCAGATTGATGCGATAGCCGAGAGCGCGCGCGGTCTCGGCATGGTCGCCGACCAGACGCAAAGCCAGTCCCCAACTGGTGCTCGACAAGCCCCATTGCAAGGCGGCAGCCAGCAGCACGCCGATCAGAAACAGTGCATTGATTTCCAGCGCGTGATGCAGATGCGGATTGCTGCTCCAACTGCCGAGATCGATCGACGGCAGCATCGTCGCCTGCGGTTGAATGAAAGGTTTGCCGAGGAAGAAGGCCAGGCCGGTGCCGAGCAGCATCAGCGCAATACCGAAGGCGATGTCGTTGACGCGCGGCAGCGAACACACCAGCCCGTGCAAGGTGCCAAGCAGCATGCCGGACACGCCCGCCGCCAGCACGCCCAGCCAGGCCGAGCCGGAGAAGAAGGACACGGCGTAACCGGTCATCGCGCCGCAAACGAGGATGCCTTCCAGACCGAGGTTCACGCGGCCGCCTTTTTCGGTCAGGCATTCGCCCAGACTTACAAACAGGAAGGGCGTACCGACCCGGATCGCGCCAGCGAACAAGGCCAGCAGCAGCGTGGTGAAATCGAAATCAGACATGGCTGGTCTCCACGGCAGTCGTTGGCAAGGGTTGTGCCTGTTGTTGCCAGCGCGTCTTCAGTGTACCGAGACGGCCCGTGATTGCTTCCCACGCCAGCAGGTTGCAGAACAGCAGTCCCTGTAAGACCAGCGTGGTGGCGTCAGGCAGATCGAGACGGCGTTGCAGCAAGCTGCCGCTGGCTTCGACGCCGCCGATGACGACGGCACAGACGATGATGGCAAGTGGATTCTGGCGCGCCGCAAAGGCCACCAGAATGCCGCTGAATCCGTAGCCTGCGAGCAGTGCGCTGTTGGCGCTGCCGTGTACGGCGGTGACTTCAAACATGCCGGCCAGACCTGCTGCAGCGCCGCCCATGGCGCAGGCAATCACCACCAGGCGATTGACCGGCAGACCGACCAGGCGTGCTGTGCGGCCGTTGCCACCGGCAATCGCCATGGCGAAACCGGTCACGCTATGGCGCAGGAATATCCATGCCGCCACGCAAGCCAGCGCACCCCATACCAATCCCCAATGCACGTCGAGGCCGGGCAGGGGATTGATCAGGTAGGCGTCCGGCAGCGGCACTGTCGACGGTTTGTTGAGACTGGCCGGATCGCGCAGCGGGCCCTCGACCAGATGTTTGAACAATGCGACTGCGATGTAGGAAAGCAGAAGGCTGGAGATGGTTTCGTTGACGCCGCGCCATTGGCGCAAGGCACCACACAGCGCAATCCAGAGTCCACCGGCGATCATGGCAACGACGGCCATGGCCGGCAGCATGATCCACGGCGACAGCACGGGTAAAAAAGAGGGAAGTACGGCGGCAAACAATCCACCCATCGCCAGCGCACCTTCGCCGCCAATGACGATCAGGCCCACGCGTGCCGGCAGCGCCACGCATAGTGCGGTCAACAGCAAGGGCGCGGCGCGTTGCAAGGTATTCTGCCAGGCGAACATGGAGCCAAAGGCGCCCTGGAAGATCAGCAGGCAAGCTTCGGTAGCGGGCTTGCCCTGCACCAGAAGAAACAACACGAACAGCAACAGTGCGCCGCTCAGTGCGCACAGCGTTGGCAATACCGGCGCCAGCGTGACGGCGGCACGGGCCTTGAGCCGTAAAGTGAAAGCACTGTTTTCCGCGCGGTCGTGTGTGGTCATGGCGATCTATGAACGATGATGAACAATGAAGAGCGAGAAAAGAGCGAAAAAAGGGCGACAAAATGGCAAGAAAATAAGCCGGCAGCGGCGCGCTGCCGGCTTACATTGCACTAAGCAGTTTTCATACCTGACCGACGACGCCCGCCACCAGATAGTTCATCTTCTCCAGCGCGACATCGGTCTGCACCTGCGTCGTGCCGGCCGGGATCACGACTGCGCCCTTGTTGTCCTTGATCGGGCCCTTGAAGATCTGGAATTTACCGGCCAGCATCTGCGCCTTTACATCGTCGGCCTTCTTCTTGGCCGCTGCGCTGACGTTGGCGCCGTAAGGCGACATCTTGACGAAGTTGTCCTTGAGACCGCCGCGCAGGAAGTTGATCATCGGCTTGCCTTCGACGGTGGCTTTGACGATTTCGGTGTACGGCGTGGCCCAGTTCCACTCGGCGCCGGTGAGGTAGCCCTTGGGGGCGAGTGCGGCCTGGCTGGCGTGGTAGCCGCAGGTCATGATGCCGCGCTTCTCTGCGGTTTCAACGATGACCTTGGGGCCGTCGACGTGGCAAGTGATGACATCGCAACCCTGATCGATCAGGCTGTTGGCGGCTTCGGCTTCCTTGACCGGCAGCGACCAGTCGCCGGTGAAAATCACATGCGTGGTGATGGATGGATCCACCGATTGCGCGCCCAGCGTGAAGGCGTTGATATTGCGCAGCACCTGCGGAATCGGCTTGGCGGCGATGAAGGCCAGCTTCTTGGATTTGCTCATGTGTCCGGCGACCACGCCGGACAGGTATTCGCACTCTTCGATATAGCCGAAGAAGCTGCCCACGTTCATCGGATGCTTGCCGGCAGTCCACAGACCACCGCAGTGGGCGATGCGCACCTTGGGGTATTTCTCCGCGACTTTCAGGACGTGCGGATCGAAGTAGCCGAACGAGGTCGGGAAGATCAGCGATGCGCCGTCTTGCTGGATCATGGCTTCCATGGTTTTTTGTACGGCCACGGTTTCCGGCACTTTCTCTTCTTCGATGACCTTGATGCCCGGCATTTTTTTGATGATCGCGGCAGCTTGCGCATGCGACTGGTTGTAGCCGAAATCGTCGCGCGCACCGACGTAGATGAAGCCGACCGTCAACGGTGCAGCAGCCAGCAGGTCCAGCGGAAATGCTGCGCCCAGTGCAGCGGCGCCGGTCAGTTTGAGAAAGTCACGACGGTTGTTCATCTTTGGCTCCAGTCAAGGGAAACGTTGGTGGTGTTGTTGGCAAAGCGATGCAAAAAATTCTGTAGCGGATTATTTGGGCGGTTGAGCAGTCGCCTCGCGCCGGACTTCAGTCTGAAAAATTTCCAGACTCATCTTCTTGGCTTCGATGAAGCGCGGCTGCGTCAGCGTTTCCACCGTGCGCGGACGGGCATCGTCGTAATGCAGGATGTGTGCCACCTTTGTGGGGCGCTTGGTCAGCAGCAGGATCTCGTCGGCGAGGTAGACCGCTTCTTCCAGATCGTGCGACACCAGCATCATGGTGGTGCCGGTCTGCATGAAGACTTCCTGCAGCTTTTCGCGGATGAACAGCGTCATCTCGAAGTCGAGCGCGGAGAAGGGTTCGTCCAGGAACAGCACCTCCGGCCCCGGCGCCAGCGCACGCATGATGGAAGCGGTCTGCTGCTGTCCGCCGGACATTTCGTACGGATAGCGATTGAGGTCAAACTTGACGTCGAAGGAGGCGACCAGTTCTTCCACGCGGCGGTTGATCTCGACCTTGGATTTACCTTCCAGTTTGAGCGGATAGGCAATGTTGTCGATGGTGCGCAGCCAGGGAAACATGGCTTCGCGGTAGTTCTGGAAGACGTAGCCGATCTTGGTGTCGGCGAGCGACTTGCCGTCGAACAGAATCTGACCCGAGTCGATTGGAATCAAGCCGGCAATCATGTTGATCAGCGTTGACTTGCCGCAGCCGTTGGGGCCGAACACCGAGACGATCTTGTTCTTGGGAATGTCGAGATTGAAATCCTCGTACAGCGGCCAGCCGGCGAAATATTTGGTCAGGCCGCGGATCGTGATGTGCGTGCCGGGCGGGCCGGGGATGAACGGGACGACCGGCTCTTCATATTTCAATTTTGGGGAAATGACGACGCTCATCTTCCGCTCCAGTGGACGATACGTTTTTCAATCACGATGAAGACCACGTTCAGGGCATAGCCGAGCGCGCCGGCAGCGAGGATCGCGGCATACATTTCGCGGACGTTCAACACTTGCTGGGCGTCGATGATCTTGTGGCCGAGACCGTTTTCGGAGCCGATGAACATCTCGGCCACGATCACGATCACCAGCGCCATCGACACCGCGCTGCGCAGGCCGACGAAGGTCGGCTGCAGGCTTTCCCACAGCAGCACATCCTTGAAGATCTGCCAGCGCGACGCACCCATCACCTTGGCCGCCATCACGCGTTGCTTGCGGGCGTTGAGCACGCCGTAAGCGCTGTTGAACAGCACGATCAGCAGCGCGCCGAAGGCAGCGATGGCGACCTTGTTGATGTCCGACACGCCGAAGATCAGCAGGAACAGCGGGATCAATGCCGACGATGGCGTCGAGCGGAAAAAGTCGATCAGGAACTCCACACTGCGATAGGCGCGCTCATTGCTGCCAAGCAGAACGCCGAGCGGTACGCCGACTACGGCGGCAATGACGAAGGCTTCCAGCGTGCGCATCACCGTCACCAAAAAATCCATCAGCAGCGGACCACCGGCGAGACCGTTGACCAGTGTGATCAGCGTCGCCGCAGGCGTCGGCAGCAGGATGGCCTTGATCCAACCGGCGCGCACCACCAGATCCCAGATGATGAACAAGGCAATCGGGCCGACGATGGGCAGGAGCTTGCCGAAGGACGGCGGCGTGCGGCGCTTCTTGGCAACCGGTGCTACTTTGATTTCAGCCGCCTGAGCGGCTGTGGTGTCCGGCTTCGCGGTGCCGTCAACAGTGAGGGAGTCAGCCATGATCAACCCTTGTAAAGAAGTGAGTCAACCATCACGCGCGAGGCGAAGATACCCTTGTCGACGAACAGGTCGTAGAACTTCTGGAAGTAGGCAACGTCGCTGGCCTTGAACTCGTTGTAGAGCATGTAGGACGCCAGCGGCACTTCATTGGTGAGAGATCCTTCGATGGCGGTGTAGCCCTTGAGGTAAGGACGTGCCTTGTCCGGTGTCTTGCGGATCAGCTCGATGCCGCGGGTGTAGGCGGCGATGTATTTTTTGGTTTCAGCAGGATGCTTCTTGATGAAGTCAGTGGTCAACGCCGCTGCGCCGCCATGCCATGGCGCGCTCGGATTGCCGAGGATGTACTTGGCGATGACACCGGCTTCCAGCACACGGGTGGTGTTGTTCATGCGGCCGACGGTGCCGGTCGGTTCCAGCGTGTAGACGGCGTCGACCTGGCCGGCGGCGAGTGCAGCGACATGCTGGCCGATCGGCAGTTCGGTGACGGTCGCGCCGGTTGCTCCTGCGCGTTCAAGTACGGTCTTGGCCAGCGTGACATTCTGAATGCCGGGGCCGGAGGCAATCTTCTTGCCCTTGAGTTCCGCGATCGATTTGATGGTGCTGTCCTTCGGCACGAGGAACTCGTCAAGTACATACTGCGCATTACTTGGGTTGGTCGCGAAGATCTTGAACAGTCCCGGCTGGGCTATTTCACCGATGGCCAGGTTGCCGGCGCCGGTGCCGTTGGCGGATCCATCGGCGCGACCGGACAGCATGGCTTCCATCACTTGCTGCGCGCCGGCAAACTTGATCGGCTGTACATCGAGACCGGCTTCCTTGAAGTAGCCGGCTTCCACGGCAGCATAGAAGGGCAGGCCTGCTGCGACCGGCCAGTAGCCGATGCGGATTGGAACAGTCTGCGCGCGCAAAATGGCCGGTGCGCCGCCCAACGCCAGCGTCGTCGCGACCGTGCCGGCGGTGCCGAGAAAGCGGCGGCGCTGCATGGAGTCAGCCTGCGGTTCAGCTTGCGTTGCGAGATTACTTGTCGTGTCCGGTTGTGCTGTCTTTTTCATGCTGGCTCCGTGAGTTGGGGGCGGAAATAAGTGTGAGAACTGGGTCAGATCTTTGCAGCGAGATAGGCAGTCCAGCTGCCGTAGCCGGTGATGTCGCGTGCGTTGTCGAGTGCCGCCGGTTCGCAGATGAAGCCCTTGACGCTGCTGCCGTCGGCCAGCTCCATGGTGCCGATGCCGAGCGGTGCCGGAATCGCGGCGACGAAGCTGCCGAAATTACGCAGCGGCATTTCCCAGACTTCGCTGACGATGGCGGCACCGTCGTCGCCATTGGTACGCACCAATCCAGGCTTGGCCGGCGTCGTGTTGGCGAGTGCGTAGAGGCGATAGTGTTTGCTGGTTGTGGTGCTGGCATGCAGGCGTGCGCCAGCCTCCAGCAGTTGCCAGTTCAGGGGCTGGCCGCTCAGATGCGCGCCGACTACCCCGACTTTGACTGTAGGTTCGTTGAAAGGCAGCGGCGCGGCAGCGACAGCATCGGCCTGTGCTGCACCGCCCAGTAATTGCTGGAACTGTGCACCTGCTTCCGCCAGCAGATGATCGGACCCGGCCGGACCGATCAGCGTGATCCCTGCCGGCAGACCGTCCTTGCGCCACACGGCTGGAATGGCCAGCGCGGCCATGTCCATCAGATTGACGAAGTTGGTGTAGTAGCCGAGCTGCGAATTACGCACGATGGGATCAGCTTCCACCGCCGCGATGGTCGGCATGGTGGTGGTGGTCGGCACCAGCAGCAGGTCGGTATTTTGCAGCAGGGTTTCAGCTTCGCGGCGCAGTTCGGCCAGACGGTATTGGCCGTTGAAAGCATCGACCGCGTCGAACTTGTCGGACTGCTCGGTGATCTCTCTGACCACCGGATGAATCGCTTCTTTATGGGATTCAAAAAAAGCACCGAGTGCTGCACGGCGTTCCGCTACCCAGGGGCCTTGATACAGCAATTGCGCGGCGTCGGTGAAGGCGTCGAAAGGGATGTGTGTGATGCTGACACCGGGCATGGCGGTGATTTTTTCCAGCGCTTGTTCGTAGGCCAGTCTGGCGTTGTCGTCGCCATAGAATTCCGGCTTTTGCGGCACGGCGATGCGGTAGCCACGGCGCTTCACGCCGAGCATCAACGGGCTGCGCGAATAAGCGTCGCCGGCATCGAACCCGGCCGCGCTTTGCAGCACGCGCCAGGCGTCGGCGACGTCATGCGCAAAAATGGAAATGCAATCGAGTGTGCGGCACGCCGGGAGCATGCCGCTGGCGCTGAGCAAGCCGCGCGTCGGTTTCAGTCCGACCAGATTATTGAAGGCTGCCGGCACGCGGCCGGAGCCTGCGGTGTCGGTACCGAGCGAAAACAGCACTTGCCCCAACGCGACCGCAACCGCCGAGCCCGAGCTGGAGCCGCCCGAAACATATTCCGGCCGCAGCGAGTTGCGCACGGCGCCATACGGAGAGCGCACGCCGACCAGGCCGGTGGCGAACTGATCCAGATTGGTCTTGCCGACCAGCAGCGCGCCAGCCTGTTGCAACCGGGCGACCACGGTGGCGCTGACTTTTGGCACATGGCTGAATTCGGGGCAGGCGGCGGTGGTGGACATGTCGGCGACGTCGATATTGTCTTTCACCGCAAACGGAATGCCGAACAGCGGCAGCGATTCGAACACTGCTTCGCCCTTGATTTGCAGCATCAGATCAAGCGCGGCCGCCTGTTGCTTGAGCGTCTTGGCAGGCACACGGCTGATCCAGACTTCGTCGCGATCGGCGTGGTCTATTTGCGTGAGCAGGTCACCAATCAGTTTGCCGGGAGTGAGGCTGCCGGCTCGGTACGAGGCCAATACGTCGGCGATCGTCCGTTGTGGGGATTGGGCGGAATTTTGGCGGAGAGTATTTGCTGACATGTTTATATTCATTCTTGAATACAAGATGAAAAACATTAAGCAGGTACTGTGCCAGCAGAGATTTTGGCGTGTTTAAATCAAGCGTAAATGAAGGTGAAAATGCCTGAAAGGCAATGTGGTGGCTGGTTTGGTGAGGATGTGCCGATTGTCGGGCGAAGCGGAGGAGAGCGGTGAAGATGACGGAGAAAGAGAGGGGCGGTGATCCGAACTGGCACAAATGCTTTCGTCTGGCGCAGCTTGTGATACCAAACTGGTGCCTGCACCAGATTTCGGTGCAGGTGTATCTCGGATTACTTCAGAGATCGGATCACTCGTTTATTAGTAAGTGACTAAACTAAAACTCAAGCGGACTTGCCGCCGAGAAAGCCGCTGAGCAGATTGCCGATGTCAGAACCGAGATCGCCGCCGACGGATTCCGGCACCTGACCGTTCGGGGTCAGATGATCGACCAGTCCCGGAAGAATTTGCGCCAGATGACCGGCGATGTCGCCTTGTGGAATGCCGGTGGCTTGCGCCAGACCGCCTAACTGATCGTCACCCAGCGCCTGCGATACCTGGTCGGCGGACACGGGCTGGTTCTGGCCGGTGCCGATCCAGGAATCGACGATCTGTCCGAGGCCGGCATTTTGCAGCATGCCGAGCAAACCACCCAGTCCACCTATGCTACCTGGACCACCCAAGCTACCCAGTGCGCCGCCGGACTGGTTGTTATTGTTGGCGAGCATGCTCAACACCGCCTGAATCAATGCCGCCTTGGGATCGGCGGGGGCGCCGGAGGCATTGCCTGCATTGTTAGTGAGTGCGCCAAGTACGCTGTCGAGTAAGCCCATGAAATTCTCCGGAATCAAAGTGATGAGGGATACGTTTCGGCACTCTCGCAAGCGATGGCCGAAACGGCGTTAAAACAAGCTGGTACAACGGTTTGTCGCTCTGCGGCGTTGTCGAAGGATGTCGAGATGCCCCGGCTTTCGGTGCTTCTGTGCCTCCTTCGTCGCTCTCCCTTTACCCTTATTTACATCTCGCCCCAGATTGCATTGATCGCCGCCAGTGCGCTGAGGCCGGCGGTTTCGGTACGCAGCACGCGCGGGCCCATGGATAGCATCAGCGCGCCGTGGTCGCAGGCGAGGTTTTCTTCTGCGTCGGTAAAGCCGCCTTCCGGGCCGACCATCAGGCTCAGCGCCTGCGCCGGATGATGGCGCGCCCAGTCCGACAGCGATTGTTCGCCGCGCGGCGACAGCAGGATGCGTTTGTGCAGGTCGCTCTGGGCGATCCAGCTGTTGAACTCGGTGAGTGGCGACAGTTGCGCCAGGCGATTGCGGCCGCTTTGTTCTGCGGCGGCGTGGATGATGCCTTGCCAATGGCTTTGTTTCTTCTCGGCGCGCTCGCTGTTGAGGCGCACCACGCAGCGCTGGGCCGCCAGTGGCTGGATCGCCGTGACGCCGAGTTCGACGGCTTTTTCGATGATCCAGTCCATTTTGGATGCTTCCGGCAGGGCTTGCGCCAGCGTGATGGCGTAGGACAACTCCGCTTCGCGCGGGGAAAAGGTTTTGACCTCGGCGTAGACGCGCTTCTTTTCCATCTGGGTGATGACGGCGGTGTATTCGCCGCCTTCGCCATTGAAGAGCGTAATCGGATTGCCAACCTGCATGCGAATCACCTGGACGTGATGCGCGACCTGGTCGGGCAGGGCAAGCGTCGTACCGATGGCGAGCGGGTCGGGGCAATAAAAGCGGGGCATGATCAACAGGTCCTGATGAGTGAGAACGGTGAAATGAACAATTCTTGGGTGCCGCGGTGGTGGATCAGGGCATTGCAAACCAGAGAGGAATTCGCGGGAAATCAGCGGGAATTGCCTTCGGGCATGCTTTTCTGGCCCTGGCGGCGATGCTTGATTTTAATTCTTTGGGCTTCTGTCTGGTAAAATACTTGGCTCAGTCTGGCTTGGTCCGGGAGTTCATCCGGGTCGACCGGCAAGGCATTCGAAATGCGCGTTAATGACGGCAAACCGCAGCTATCTGGCGGAAACCGTCAAGGCGACATGATTCGGCACCGCAATCCGCAACTCTTTGACATCGACATGACTTCCACACTCCCTACCGACAAGATGGCCAACGCGATCCGCGCGCTGGCAATGGACGCAGTACAAAAAGCAAATTCAGGACACCCAGGCGCGCCGATGGGGATGGCGGAAATCGCAGTCGCATTGTGGGCCAAGCACTATCGCCACAACCCGGCCAATCCGCAATGGGCCAACCGCGACCGTTTCGTGTTGTCGAACGGACATGGTTCGATGCTGCAATATGCCTTGTTGCATCTGACCGGTTACGACCTGTCGATGGAAGAAATCAAGAACTTCCGCCAACTGCATTCCAAGACCGCCGGCCATCCGGAAGTTCACATCACCCCAGGCGTGGAGACCACCACCGGCCCGCTGGGTCAGGGCGTCACCAACGCCGTCGGTATGGCGCTGGCTGAAAAGCTGCTGGCGGCAGAATTCAACAAGCCGGATCTGGCAGTTGTTGATCATTACACTTATGCTTTCGTCGGCGACGGTTGCCTGATGGAAGGCATTTCGCATGAAGCCTGCTCGCTGGCCGGCACACTGCGCCTGTCCAAGCTGATCGTGCTGTACGACGACAATGGCATCTCCATCGACGGCAAGGTCGAAGGCTGGTTCAAGGACGACACCCCGAAGCGTTTCGAATCTTACGGCTGGAACGTCATTGCCGGCGTCGACGGACACAATGTCGAAGCGGTCAATTCCGCCATCCATCAAGCCAAGCTGGCCGACAAGCCGACCCTGATCTGCTGCAAGACCGTCATCGGCAAGGGTTCGCCAAATCTGGCCGGCACCGACAAGGTTCACGGCGCGGCTCTGGGCGACAAAGAAGTTGCAGCCGTGCGCGAAGCGCTGGGCTGGACTTCGGCTCCGTTTGAAATTCCTGCCGACATCTATTCCGCCTGGGATGGCAAGACCCAAGGCCAGCAACTGGAAGCCGAGTGGAACAAGCTGTATCAGGCCTATCAGGCCAAGTATCCAACCGAAGCCGCTGAACTGGTGCGCCGCCTGAAGGGCGAGTTGCCGGCAGGTTTCGACGCGGCCGTCCAGGCATACATCGCCAGCACCATCGAAAAGAAAGAAACCATCGCCACCCGCAAGGCCAGCCAGAACGCGATTCAGGCGTATGCGCAAGTGCTGCCTGAATTCCTCGGCGGTTCGGCCGACCTGACCGGTTCCAACCTGACCAACTGGAAAGAATCCGTGGCTGTGCGTGCCGATGTCGCCGGTAACCATATCAACTATGGCGTGCGCGAATTCGGCATGAGCGCGATCATGAACGGTATCGCCCTGCACGGCGGCTACATCCCGTTCGGCGCGACTTTCCTGACGTTCTCCGATTACAGCCGCAATGCGCTGCGTATGGCTGCACTGATGCAGATCCGTGCACTGTTCGTGTTCACGCATGACTCCATCGGCCTGGGCGAAGACGGCCCGACGCACCAATCTGTGGAACATATTTCGAGCCTGCGCCTGATCCCGAATCTGGACAACTGGCGTCCATGCGACACAGTTGAATCGGCTGTCGCGTGGGAACAAGCAGTCAAGCGCAACGACGGTCCGAGCACGCTGATCTTTTCGCGTCAGAACCTGCCGTACCAGGAGCGTACTGCGGAACAAGTCGCCGACATCAAGCGCGGCGGCTATATCCTGAAAGAAGCCAAGGACGCCAAGGTGATCCTGATCGCTACCGGTTCGGAAATTGAACTGGCGGTCAAGGCAGCTGATGAACTGGCAGCGCAAGGCATCCCGGCACGCGTCGTGTCGATGCCATGTACCGATGTGTTTGACCGTCAGGATGCAGCGTACAAGGCCAGCGTTCTGCAACGCGGCGTGCCGCGCGTGGCGATCGAAGCCGGCGTGACCTCGACATGGTACAAGTACGTCGGTCTGGAAGGTGCTGTGGTCGGTATCGACACCTTCGGTGAATCGGCTCCGGCAGGCGTGCTGTTCAAGCATTTCGGCTTCACTGTCGAAAACGTCGTCGCCAAGGCCAAGCTGATCCTGGCATGAGTGTAATCGGCAAAGATCAGAGCAAAGACATCACCAACGTCGTCGGCCCGGTGACGGTCCGGCGCGCGACGGTCGACGACGCTGCCCTGATCGCTCAGGTGCGCATCGACAGCTGGCGTGCAGCGTACCGCGGCATGATTCCGGACGCTTATCTGGATGGCATGAAGGTGGGCGACAGCACGCGCATGTGGACGCGTGTGCTGAGCGCCGCGTCGGATGCGGCCTGCACCTTTGTGGCGGAAGTTGACGGTGAGCTGGTCGGTTTCGCGGCCGGCATCACGCTGGCGGAACGCAAGCTTGATTTCGATGCCGAACTGACGGCGTTATATGTTTTACCCTCGGCTCAGCGCGCCGGCATCGGCCGCCGCTTGCTGACCGAAGTGGTCGCGACACTGGGTGCGGCAGGTGCGCCCAACATGCTGGTCTGGGTGCTGGCGCAAAACAAAAAGGCGCGCGATTTTTACGCGCATCTGGATGCGCTGCTGCTGGCAGAACAGACCTTCAAGTGGGACGAGCTGGATTTGATCGAAGTCGCCTACGGCTGGCGTGACATCCAATCCATCGGAAAAATTACTACTGTTTCTTAAGGAGAAAACATGACTATCCGCGTTGCAATCAATGGCTACGGCCGTATCGGCCGCAATATCCTCCGTGCTCATTACGAAGGCGGTAAAAAACACGACATCGAGATCGTGGCCATCAATGATCTGGGCGATCCAAAAACCAATGCTCACCTGACCCAATACGACACGACCCACGGCAAATTCCCTGGCACCGTGACCGTCGACGGTGACTCTATCGTCGTCAACGGCGACCGCATCAAGGTGCTGGCGCAGCGTAACCCGGCAGAACTGCCATGGGGCGAACTGAAGGTTGACGTCGTGCTGGAATGCACCGGCTTCTTCACGACAAAAGAGAAGGCCAGCGCTCACCTGAAGGGCGGCGCCAAGAAAGTCATCATCTCCGCACCGGGCGGCAAGGATGTCGACGCGACTATCGTATTCGGCGTCAACCATGGCGTGCTGAAGGCCAGCGACACCGTGATCTCCAACGCATCGTGCACCACCAACTGCCTGGCGCCGCTGGTTCAGCCGCTGCACGAGAAAATCGGTCTGGTCAACGGCCTGATGACAACCGTCCACGCTTACACCAACGACCAGGTGCTGACTGACGTGTACCACGAAGACCTGCGCCGCGCGCGTTCGGCTACCCAATCGATGATCCCGGCCAAGACCGGCGCTGCTTCCGCAGTCGGCCTGGTGCTGCCGGAACTGAACGGCAAGCTGGACGGCTACGCGATTCGCGTTCCGACCATCAACGTCTCGATCGTCGACCTGTCGTTCATCGCTGCGCGCGATACGACTGTGGACGAAGTCAACGCCATCATGAAGGCCGCTTCCGAAGCCGGTCCGCTGAAGGGTATCCTGACTTACAACACCGAGCCGCTGGTGTCGGTGGACTTCAATGGTAATCCGGCATCGTCGAACTTCGATTCGACCCTGACCAAGGTCTCCGGCCGTCTGGTCAAGGTCTCGTCGTGGTACGACAACGAATGGGGCTTCTCGAACCGTATGCTGGACACGACTGTGGCGCTGGTTTCGGCAAAATAATCGGGGTTTGACAGGCATTTAACTGGGTATTTCACGGGCATTTCTCATTGATCCGGCCTAATTGGGCTTCTTTTCATCGCATGCTTGTCAGGCGTTGTCTAAGAAAATACATTGGGCGGATCAATAGCCGGACTTTGCCAGGGACTTGCCAAGACTTGCCTAGTACCGGAAAGGCTGTTGCAAACTCCGTTTTGCGATAGCCTTTTTTATTGACGATTTAACAATAAATAACCGAGGGATGTAATGTCATCATCGTCACCTTCAACAGCAACTGCGCGTAGTCGCGGCCTTAAACTGATTGCCGTCGTGGGGCTGACCCTCGCGCTGAGCGCGTGCGACTATGTCGCCAGTTTCAGCAAGCCGAAGCAGACACCGGAAGAAGCCAAGGCCGAAGGCATCGCCCTGGGGGCAGGCTGCCGTCAGGCCGGGCAGAGTCTGGAAGACTGCTATCAACGCAATCCGGACAGCTTGAAGGCGGGTATCTTCGCCGGCTGGAAGGATATGCACGAATACATGGCGGCCAAGAATATCCAGACCGTCACACCACCTCCGCCGGTGGCGGCTGACAAGCCGGATGCCGAAGCGGACGCCGCCAAGGACGCGCCGAAAGATGACCGCGCTGCGCGCCGTGAGCGCCGCGAACGCGAGCGAGCCGAAAAAGACAAAGACGCCGCCAAAAGCAAGGACAGCGATAGCGACTCCAAAAGTAGCAGGAAAAACCGCGACGACGGTTCCTCCAAAAAATAAGCAGGCCATCCTTGGTATCGACAAGATGCATTTGACCAGGGATTGATCAGCCGGCTGTTTTGTCATGACGCCCCGCCAGCCGGGGCGTTTTTCATGGCGATGACGGACATTGGGGATGCGCGACGCTGCCCGCAGATCGACATGCTGATCAGAATGATGGCGCATGTTTTGCATTTCCCGGTAAGGCAGTGCATCATGCACGTCTTCACGCACGACAACAAAAACATGAACGCACCTTTGATCGTCAAATCTCCCGAGAGTCATCCGCACGTTCCCGAGACCGCCTTCGGCATGTGGTTTCTGCAAACGCATACCTGGACGGTGCATGTACTGGAGCGTGCGTTCAAGGATCTGGAGCCGTTGATTCCAAATCGCCTGCCGTCTTATCCGGTGGTGGCCGATGTGGGTTGTGGTTGGGGGCGTTCGCTGAAGAAGCTGCATGAGCGCTTTGCGCCGCAACGTCTGATCGGGATGGACATTGATCCTGCCATGTTGGAAGCCGCAGCCAGGGAGGTGACTGCGGAAGGCATCCAGGCCGAATTCATTCAATGCTCAAGCTCGCACATGACGCTGGAAGACAATAGCGTCGATCTGCTGTTTTGCCATCAGACTTTCCATCACCTGATTGAGCAGGAAGAAGCGATTCAGGAATTTTTCCGGGTATTGAAGCCGGGCGGTATTCTGTTGTTTGCCGAGTCGACCAAGCGCTATATCCACTCGTGGATGATCCGCTTGTTGTTTCGTCATCCGATGGAAGTACAAAAGACGGCGGAAGAATATCTGGCTCTGGTGCGCAGCGCCGGTTTTGAGGTTGCACCGAAGTCGATTTCCTACCCTTATCTGTGGTGGAGCCGCGATGATCTGGGTCTGATGGAGCGGGCGCTCGGCATCAAGCCCAAAGCAGATCGCGAAGAAACGCTGATCAATCTGGTGGCCGTCAAACCTGCTCTTTGACGACCGCTTGCAGGGTATGTGTCGCTAGCAGCATCGAACGGCTGGTCTTTGCAGACCAGCCGTTTTCATTTCTATCCGCCGAACACTTCCGTCCAGAGCCGTTTGACGGCATCGCTTTCTTGTTGCACGCGTTCGATAGTGGTGCGGGCGCGTTCTTCACCGCGCAGCCGGATCTGATGCTGCAGTTTGCGGAACAAGCGATAGGCGTTGGCAACCTCATCTGCCAATGCGGCGTCGATCAGACCCAGCGAACCACAGAGCTTCAGCAAGGCGATGTTGCCAATGTCGTCGGTCAGCGCTTCGTACTGTGCCGCATGGCGCAGCACTAAAAACTGCACGATGAATTCAATATCGATCATGCCGCCGTCGTCATGTTTCAGATCGAACAACGGGGTATGGTTGGGGTGCGCCTGATGCAGCTTGAGGCGCATGCCGAGCACTTCCTGCGTCAGCTTTTGCGGATCGCGTTCCTGGCGCAGCAGGTCTTTGCGCAATGCTTCAAAACGATTGCCGATAGTGCTGTCGCCGGCGCAATAGCGTGCACGGGTCAGTGCCTGGTGTTCCCATACCCAGGCCGAAGTGCGCTGGTACTTTTCAAATGTGGCGAAGGATGACACCAGCAAGCCGCTGGCACCGTCCGGACGCAAGGCGATATCGATATCGAACAGCGTACCTGCGGGCGTGTGCGAGGTCATCCAGGTAATGAAGCGCTGCGCCAGCTTGGCGTACAGGCCGGGCGCTTCCTGATCGTCGTCGTCGTAAAGGAATACGACGTCAAGGTCGGAGACATAGCCGAGCTCCTTGCCGCCCAGTTTGCCGTAAGCGATGACGGTGAATTGCGGTGTTTCGCGATGGCGATTGGCGATGGTTTGCCAGACCGCCTGAATGGTGGCCGCGACCAGAATGTCGGCCAGTGCGGACAGATGATCGGCCAGATGCTCGACGCTCAGATCACCTTCAAGATCCTGCGCGAGCAGGCGGAACAACTGCGCATGGTGCACCTCGCGCAGAATGTCCATCTGGCGTTCTGTGTCGCCCGGCGCGATGTCAAGCTGGCGCTGGCAATCTTGTGCAAAAGCGGGCCAGTCAGGAGGCGCTTTCAGGTTGCGGTCATCCAGCAGTTCGTCGAGCAGAATGGGATGCTGCGTCAGGTATTTTGCTGCCCAGTCGCTGGCGGCGATCATGCGGATCAGGCGTGTCAGCGCGTGAGGATATTCCGTCAGCAGTGCCAGGTAAGCAGCGCGGCGGGCAATCGCTTCGAAGAAATCGAGCAGGCGGCGCAAGGTCGGCAAGTTTTTGTCAGGCATGGCGCCGATAATCGGCAGGGCAGCGTTGATCAGCGCGATCAGTCGCGCACGGCTGGCTTCCGGCAGGGATTGCAGGCGCGGCGATTGCAGTGTCGCCAGCACGCGCTGGGTAGCGGTGTCGACCTCGTCGAAGCCCAGTGAGGTCAGCGTGGCAGCGATCGATTCGGCGCTTTCGCCATCGCCGAGATCGCAGGTGTTGTCACCGTTTTTAGTGCCATCGCCGCCGTCGGTATTGCCGTTGTCCTGCTTGTCGTTGAAGATGGTGTCGAACTGCAGGGCGACGATACGACGGTGTTCTTCCAGCGCCGCCAGCAAAGCTGCCACGTCGGCAAAGCCCATCATGTTGGCAATGATCTTCTGGTCGTCTTCGTTCGGTGGCAGGGTATGCGTCTGCGCATCTTCAAGATACTGCAAGCGGTGTTCCAGATTGCGCAGGAAGGTATAGGCCTCCAGCAATTGCGCCACGACCTCCGGCTCCAGCAAGCCTTTGTCGGCCAGCGTGCGCAGCGTGGTGCGGGTTGAACGGTCGCGCAGTTCAGGATCGCGGCCACCGCGGATCAGTTGGAACACCTGGCTGACAAATTCCACTTCACGGATACCGCCGCGGCCCAGTTTGACGTTATTGCTGCGTTCCGGATGCAGCGATTCCTGGCGCGTGACTTCTGCGCGGATTTGGCCGTGCATGGAGCGCAGGGCATCGATTGAACCGAAATCCAGATAACGCCGGTAGATGAAGGGCCGGCTGATGGCTTCCAGGGCAGCGATATCGTCGGGCTTGCCTGTCAGCGCGCGTGCCTTGGTCCAGGCGTAGCGTTCCCATTCCCGGCCCTGGCGAATCAGATATTCTTCCACCATGTTGTGGCTGGCGACCAACGGACCGGAAGCGCCGTTGGGTCGCAGCGCCATGTCGACGCGAAAGGTGAAACCGTCTTCGGTGATTTCAGACAGGGCGGCAATGAGTTTCTTGCCGAGCCGGACAAAGAACTCGTGATTGGAGAGCGAGCGTTGCTCTGGTGCATCGGTACGTGTGTCCCCATCCTCCGGATAGACGAAGATGAGGTCGATGTCGGACGAGACGTTCAGTTCTCCGCCGCCCAGCTTGCCCATGCCGAGCACGATCAGCTCCTGTTCGTTGCCGGTTTCCTCTCCGATGGGCATGCCGTAGAGGGCAGTCATTTCCTGCATCAGGGCGTTGAGATGGGTCTGGACGGCAAAATCGGCGAATTCGCTCATGGTGCGCACCACCTCGGCCAGATCCGCCTTGCCGGTCAGGTCGCGTTCGATCAGCGTACAGACCGTCAGATTGCGCAGACGTCGCATGGGGCCGTTCAAGGCGGCGGCACCCGTAACGGTTGTGCCGGCTTTGGACGCGGAAGCTGCCAGATCAGCTTGCAAAATGCGCTCGAAAGCCGCGCGGTTCAGGGATAATTGGGAGAATTCCGCCAGTTGTCCGGGGCGGGCCGGATTGGCGTTTGCCCAGCGGGTCAGGAACCGGGAGGCTGCACTGCTGTCGAGAAGGGAGATAGTCACAAATTGTCGGGTGATGAGTTGGGTGCGCATTAAGAGTGCACGTTAAAGATAGTAAAGCCCGGGCTTTTTCCTATGAGAACGCCGGTGGCGGCTCTAGGTCAAAAGCTGCTTCCATGCGATGATGCTAATCGTTTTATTCTACATTGAGTTTTTACTCTGACCCTTGATGTCCGAAGACCAAAAAGATGCTCCTTTGACCACTGACCGCCCGGCTGCCGGCTGGCGCATGGTGTGGCGGAGAACATGGAGCACGGCGCGAGGGACTTACTGTCATCTCAGCACGGCTACCCGCTGCGTGATTGGCATCGCATTCAAGCTGCTGGTTCTGGCGTATTTCATCTTTTGCGCGCTGTTTCTGACGCTGCGCTACGGCATTCTGCCGGAGATCGATCGTTACAAGGGCAATATCGAAAAAATCGCCTCCAAGGCGATCGGCCGCCCGGTGACCATCGCCGATATCGATGCCTCGTGGAACGGTCTGCGTCCGCAGCTGGAACTGACGCAAGTGGTGATCCATGACCAGGCCGGGCAGTCGGCCCTGGCGCTGCCCAAAGTATCTGCGACCTTGTCATGGACTACGGTGCTGGTGGGCGAGCTGCGCTTTGACAACCTGACCATCGTCAAGCCCGATCTGTCCATCTTGCGCGATGCCGCAGGCAAGCTCTTCATCGCCGGCATCCCGGCGAGCAGCGACTCGGATAAAAGCGGGGGCGCCGATTGGGTGTTGTCGCAGCGCGAAATCGTGATTCGTGACGGCAAAATACGTTGGCGCGACGACAAGCGTGGCGCCCCTGAGTTGGCGCTCACCGATGTCACTCTGGTGCTGCACAATCAATGGCGTCTGCATCAACTTGCACTGAAGGCAACGCCTCCCGCCGCCTACGCTGCACCGCTCGACGTGCGCGCCAATTTTTATCATCCCAGCTTTTCACGCAAAATCTCCGACGTCTCGCGTTGGAAGGGGACTTTGTACGCCGACGTGCGCGACACCGATCTGGCAGTGTGGAAAGCCTACGTCGACTATCCGCTTGAGCTGAATCAAGGTATGGGCTCCGTACGTGCCTGGCTGGATCTGGATCACACCAAGATTGCCAACTTTACCGCCGATGTCAGTTTGTCGAATCTGTCGGCGCGGCTGGACAAAAAACTCGAACCGCTGCAGTTGGCGCGCGTCAATGGCCGTATTTCCGGCAGCGAGATTTATGCTCCCGATCTGCAGGACGGCATACCCACTTTCGGTGCGAATGGCCACAAGCTGACGCTGACCAATTTTTCGCTGCAAACCATCGATGGTTTTACTTTGCCGCCGACCACGATTTCTGAAGTGTTTGAGCCGGCTACACGCTTCCGTCCCGAAAAGATGCGCGTGGAAGCGAAGCTGCTGGATCTGGAAATGTTGTCGAACCTGGGCGCGCGTTTGCCGCTGACGTCATCGCAGCAAAAACTGCTCGGCGATCTGTCGCCGCGCGGCCAGCTCAAAGATTTCGTCGTGCAATGGGAGGGCGGCTATCCTGATGTGCAGTCCTATCGTCTGCGAGGCGACTTCAATGGTCTCGGCATGCTGCCGCAGGCAGCGCGTCCGGCGGTACCGAAGACGGCAACTCAGCCGGGTCGCACCGGTGCACCGGCTATTCCGGGATTTTCCAATCTGAGCGGACGCATCGATGCCACGGAAAAAGGCGGTACGCTGAATCTGGCATCGCAGAATCTCGTGTTGCAGTTTCCGACCGTGTTTGCCGATCCGGATCTGCCGTTTGCGTCGCTCAATCTCAGTAGCCATTGGGAGATGCAAAAGACCGAGGCCGTGATGTTTCATCTCGATAGCATGGCATTTGTACAGGACGACATGGCCGGTACGCTCAGCGGGACGCATTTGATTCCGCTGCAAGGAAAGTCGTCCGGCGTTATCGATCTGAAAGCAAAACTGTCGACCTTCGACTTGCACAAGCTGGGACGTTTCCTGCCGCTGCATACTGCCAAACCTGCGTCGGATTGGATTTCTGGCGCGTTGATGGAGGGACGCGCCAGTGATGTCGATATTGTGGTCAAGGGTGATATGGCGGATTTCCCGTTTCATCATGCCAAGCCGGGCAACAAGCCGAAGGGTGAGTTCACGGTGTCCGGCAAGTTCGAAAAGCTGAAAATCAACTACGCACCCACACGCCTCGGCAAGGACGGCAAGTCGCCGGAATGGCCGTTGCTGGAGGACGTGAAGGGAACCGTCACCATTGATCGCACACGACTGGCGATTCTGGCTGATTCGGGCAAGACACATGGCGTAGCCGTGTCCGATGTGAAGGCTGTGATTCCCGATTTGCTGAATGCCGAATCGTCGCTGGAGATTGACGGCAATGCGGCCGGCTCAATGCAGGATTTTCTGTATTACGTCAAAGACAGCCCAGTCGCGCGTTGGATCGGCAATTTCACGGAAGACAGCAAGTCGACCGGCAATGGCAGGTTGCAACTGAAATTCCAACTGCCTTTACATCACATGGTGGATGCCAAAGTCGACGGTACCCTGCAATTTCTGAATAACGATGTTGCTCTGCTGGCAGGTTTGCCGACGGTGTATCGAACCAACGGCAAGCTGGAATTCAATGAAAAGGGTTTCAACATCCCCGGCATCAAGGGCGTCTTTTTGAACGAGCCCGTGTCTGTTGCCGGTGGTACGCAAAACGATGGCAATACGCTGGTCAAGGTCGATGGTTCGGTGACAGCCGATGGCTTGCGCAAGGCCTATCCGCAACCTGCGCTGCAACGCCTGCTGGAACGCTTGAATGGCGCCTCGCGCTACAGTGCGACGATTGCGGTGCGGCAGCATCAACCCGAAATTACGATCGAATCAAACTTGCAAGGACTGGCACTGAATCTGCCGATGCCGATGCAGAAATCGGCGAATGAAAGCTGGCCTCTGAAGTTTGAAATCATTGGAATGAATTCCGGTGATCCATTGATCCAGCGTGACGAGCTGCGCATGTCGCTGGGCTCCGTCATGTCGGCGCGTTATCGCAGGCAAAAAGTGCTGGGCAATCAGGCTGAATGGCAAGTGCTGAGCGGCGGCATCGGTATCGGTCAGCCGGCGCCGCAACCGGACACCGGTCTGGCCTTGTCCGCCAATGCCAAGACCATGAATATCGATGAATGGACCGCTTTCCGCTCTGCCATGACCAAAGAGGCGGACGGCAGTAAAGCGGGTGGTAACGAGCAGGCTGCGTCCGACGCTGGAATGAGCGCCTATCTTGAGCCTGATGTGGTGGCATTGCGGGCGACCGAGATGAAGGCCATGGGCAAAAAACTCGACAACGTGGTGATCGGTGCATCGCATCAGAACAAGAGCTGGCAGGTCAACATCGCGTCGGATCAGGCCACTGGTTATGCCTCCTGGAACGAGTCGAACAGCGGCCGTGGCATGGGGCGCGTCATGGCGCGTCTGGCCACGCTGAACATTCAGAAGGGCGCGGGCGGCGATGCCAACGAGGCATTGGAAAGCAATAGCGATGCGGTCAGCCGGATTCCCGCGCTGGATATCATTGCCGAAGATTTTCAATTGTTCGGTAAAAAACTGGGGCGACTGGAGCTCAACGCCAACAATGTCCGCGTGAGCGTGGGTAGTGAATGGCGCATCAACAAGCTGGCACTGATCAATCCCGATGCCGAACTGCGTGCGGCCGGCAACTGGATGTCCTTCGGCAAGAGCAACACGTCCAACCTGACCTACGCGCTGGACATCAACGACGCCGGCAAGCTGCTGGAGCGCTTTGGTTTTGTGGGCGTGGTGCGTGGAGGCAAGGGCAAGCTCGATGGCGATGTCAGCTGGAAAGGCTTGCCATTTTCGCTCGACATTCCAACGTTGAGCGGGCAGGTGCATATGGACGTGCATACCGGCCAGTTCCTCAAGGTTGATCCGGGAGCAGCCAAATTGCTCGGTGTGCTCAATCTGCAAGCGCTGCCGCGCAGGTTGGCGTTGGACTTCCGTGATGTGTTTTCAGAAGGTTTTGCCTTCGACAACATTGTCGGCACAGCTTCCATTGCGCAAGGTATCGCCACCACGGATAACCTGAAAATGACCGGTGTTGCGGCCTCCGTACTGATGAACGGTTCTGCCGACATCGCCAAGGAAACGCAAAACCTGCATCTGGTGGTGATCCCCGAAGTCAATCTCGGCACCGCCTCGCTGGTGGCGCTGGCGATCAATCCGGTGGTCGGCGTGGGGACTTTCCTCGCGCAGCTGTTCCTGCGCAACCCGCTGATGAAGACGCTGACCTTCGAATACAATGTAACCGGATCCTGGGCTGATCCGCAGGTCGTCAAGCAAGAGCGTACGGCCGATGCCGGCACAAATTCGAACGCAAAGCCTGTCGCCAAGTAACAGCGTTCTGCTGTTCTGTGCTTTGAGCAGATCCGGTACCAGCGCGCCAAAAACGATGTCCAGCAGAGGCTGATAGAGGCTGATATGAACGAATCCTACAAAGTCGCGGCGATACAAATGGTGTCGACGCCTGAGGTCGAACAGAACTTCGCCGCCGCAAGCAAACTGGTCGCGCAAGCTGCAGCGCAGGGCGCGAAACTGGTCTTGCTGCCTGAGTACTGGCCCATCATGGGCATGCACGAGAAGGTCAAGCTGGAGCATGCCGAGCAAGATAGCGTGGGCAAGATACAGGATTTCATGGCGACCCTGGCGCGCGAACACAAGATCTGGCTGATCGGCGGCACGCTCCCTTTGGCGTCCGGCGAAGAGGGCAAAGTACTCAATACTTCGCTGGTCTACGATCCTTCCGGCAAGCGTGTCGCCCGTTACGACAAGATCCATCTGTTTAGTTTTGTGCGCGGCGAAGAGGCTTACGATGAAGCGCGCACTATCGTCTACGGCAACGATGTTCAGACTTTTGACGCGCCGTTCGGCAAGGTTGGTTTGTCGGTGTGTTACGACCTGCGTTTTCCCGAGTTGTATCGCGCCATGGGTGATTGCGCACTGATCGTCGTCCCGGCGGCTTTTACCTATACCACCGGGGAGGCGCATTGGGAGCTGCTGTTGCGCGCTCGCGCCATTGAAAACCAATGCTACATCCTTGCCTCCGCGCAAGGCGGCAAACATGTCAACGGCCGCCGCACCTGGGGCCACACCATGCTGATCGACCCCTGGGGCGACATAATCAGCGTCCTGCCGGAGGGCGAAGGCCTTGTTATCGGCGACATCGACCCCCATCGTCTACAATACGTACGTGAAAGCCTGCCTGCGCTCAAGCACCGCAAGCTCTGAAGCGGCCTCAGGTCGCCCAAAACAAGTTGCTGTAATTAAATAAATTATTTATGAAAACATTCGAACCCAATCTCAGCGCGCTCGGTATTGCACGCGATGTCCTGCTCACGCCGTTCGGCCTGGACGAAGCCAAGTTGCTGAAAACACTGGGCACCATGTTTACACACAGGGTCGATTACGCCGACCTCTATTTCCAGTTCACCAAGAGCGAGGGCTGGAGCCTGGAAGAGGGCATCGTCAAGACCGGTAGCTTCTCCATTGACCAGGGCGTCGGTGTACGCGCCGTATCGGGCGACAAGACGGCGTTCTCGTATTCGGACGAAATTTCGGAAGCGATCCTGCTGGACGCTGCTGCGGCAACCCGCACCATCGGCCGTCAGGGCGCAGGGCGCGTCAAGATCGCCGGCAGCATGCAACCCAACGGCGGCCGTTCGCTGTATCTGCCGCATGATCCGCTGACCTCGCTGGACGCAACGGCCAAGGTCAATCTGCTGGAGCGCATCGAACGTATCGCCCGTGCCAAGGACCCGCGCGTCGTGCAAGTGATGGCCAGTCTGGCCGGTGAATACGACGTGGTGCTGGTGGCGCGCAGCGACGGCATCATTGCCGCCGACATTCGTCCACTGGTGCGCGTGTCCATTACCGTCATCGCAGAACAAAACGGTCGCCGCGAAATGGGTAGCAGTGGTGGCGGCGGTCGCTATAGCTATGCCTATTTCAGCGATGAACTGCTGGAAAAATACGCCTCCGAAGCGGTTGCTACCGCTTTGGTCAATCTGGAGGCGCGTCCTGCTCCGGCGGGGCCGATGACCGTCGTGCTCGGACCTGGCTGGCCGGGTATCCTGTTGCATGAAGCCATCGGCCACGGCCTCGAAGGCGACTTCAATCGCAAGGGATCGAGCACCTTCTCCGGTCGCATTGGTGAACGCGTCGCCGCCAAGGGCGTCACCGTCGTGGATGACGGCACCATCGCAGACCGTCGCGGGTCGCTCAATATCGATGACGAAGGCAATCCGACCCAGTGCACCACGTTGATCGAAGACGGCATCCTGAAGGGCTATATTCAAGACACCATGAACGCGCGTCTGATGAAGATGCCGGTCACCGGTAACGCCCGCCGCGAATCGTTTGCACATCTGCCTATGCCGCGCATGACCAATACCTACATGCTGGCCGGCGACAAAGATCCTGCGGAAATCCTCGCCTCGGTGAAGAACGGTTTGTACGCCGTCAATTTCGGTGGCGGCCAGGTTGATATCACCAACGGCAAGTTCGTCTTTTCCGCGAGCGAAGCCTACATGATCGAGAACGGCAAGATTTCCTATCCCGTCAAGGGGGCCACGCTGATCGGCAACGGTCCTGACGTGCTGAACCGCGTTTCACTGATCGGCAACGACATGAAATTGGATTCCGGCGTTGGCGTATGCGGTAAAGAAGGCCAGAGCGTACCGGTCGGCGTCGGCCAACCGACACTGCGTCTGGACGGGGTTACCGTGGGCGGTACGGCATAAATTGTGCGTTAAGAGCATTGAGTGACGGTTTAAATGCAAAAAAACGTCATTCAATGCGGTTTTTGTGAAAAATTAATGACTGGTGTTGCCAAAGCCGGGAAATTGTTGCATTATCGTTTTTCGTTGGAATCAACTACAACTTGTACAGATCGAACATGTCTTTCGCCCGCGCTTACTTTTTTTACTTTTACTTTAGCTATTCCAGCCCCACGGCGGTGAAAAGCGGTAAGCGTTCGTAAGTAGAGACCAAACCGAATTTCTAAAAAACCGCCAGTGATGGCGGTTTTTTTTTACCCATTCGAATTCACCCAATTCAGATTGTAATCAGGAGAAAAAAATGCCGCGCACCGACGATCTACGCATCAGAGAAATGAAAGAACTGACACCCCCATCGCACCTGATCCGCGAATTTGGCGGCAGCGAAAAAGTCGAGAGCACGACGGCAGAGTGCCGCACCGCGTTGCATCGCATCTTGCACGGCCAGGACGATCGCGTCATGGTCGTGATCGGCCCATGCTCGATCCACGACACCAAGGCAGCGATGGAATACGCCCGCCGCCTGGTAGTCGAGCGCGAACGATTCAAGGGTGAGCTCGAAATCGTCATGCGCGTCTACTTCGAAAAGCCACGTACGACAGTGGGTTGGAAGGGCCTGATCAACGATCCCTACATGGACAACAGCTTCCGCATCAACGACGGCCTGCGTACTGCGCGTGAATTGCTGCTCAATATCAATGAACTGGGCCTGCCTGCCGGCACCGAATTCCTTGACGTGATCAGCCCACAGTACATCGCCGACCTGATCAGCTGGGGCGCGATCGGTGCACGCACTACTGAATCGCAAGTCCACCGCGAACTGGCCTCCGGCCTGTCGTGCCCGGTCGGCTTCAAGAACGGTACCGACGGCAATATCAAGATCGCCGTCGATGCAATCAAGGCAGCGTCGCAGCCTCACCATTTTCTGTCGGTTACCAAGGGCGGTCACTCGGCCATCGTCTCGACCGCCGGCAACGAAGACTGCCATATCATCCTGCGCGGCGGTAAGACGCCGAACTACGATGCAGCAAGCGTCGAAGCGGCTTGCCAGGACATCGCCAAGAGCGGTCTGGCGGCGCGCCTGATGATCGACGCCTCTCACGCCAACAGCTCGAAGAAGCCGGAAAACCAAATCCCGGTTTGTGCCGATATCGCAGGTCAGATTGCTGGCGGCGACACGCGCATCGTCGGTGTGATGGTCGAGTCGAATCTGATCGCCGGACGTCAGGATCTGGTGCCGGGCAAAGAACTGACTTATGGTCAATCGGTGACCGATGGCTGCATTAACTGGGAAGAAAGCCTGGGCGTGCTGCAAGGTCTGGCAGAAGCGGTCAAGCAACGTCGTTTGGTTGGTGATCGCGACGCTGCTTGAGTTTGTTTTGCCGCAGATGGTTGATCTGAACCGACCGTCTGAGCGAAGATGGCCACCAATGTAATACGTACTCGCAGGGCTGAGTTCCAAATCGGAATTCAGCCCTTTTTTATTGCTGTTCGATCAAGTAACTGATTTGCAAAATAGTTGCAGGGAAATGTATCCCATCTTTTTGTTTTTTGAATTGATAAGGATTGCTGGTAAAGGTTTTAAAAAATTGAATTTCTCTTTCACTTTATATTGCCTACATATCGACTTATGTCGATAACCATCTTCTATTTTGGCAGGCGGCGCATCGTCTGCATCCGAGCTGAAATCAAGGTGATACGCTTGCCAAGTCTTTCCAAGAGATATGGTGCGAGTCTGCATGAATCCATATCGACTATATGGCGATGACCGCGCCCAGCATTGAGAATATTGATCATCTGCGCCGTCAGCGCGTTGCACCGATCATTGCTGCCACCAGCCGGATTACGACGCGAATGTCTTTCAAAGCGCTAAGTATTTTTGATCATCGCTATGGATACTCTCATTTCATCAAGAGCCACCAGCACCCCGCAGGCCCTTGTCCTTATTGTCGACGATGAGCCTGGAATTGTGGATGTGCTCAATGCGTATCTGCTGCACAGCGGTCTGCGCACGGCCTGTGCGGTCGATGGCCGGCAAGCGCTGGATTATCATTTGTCGCTGAAACCGGATCTGGTTCTGCTTGACGTCAATATGCCGCATATCGACGGTTGGAAAGTACTCGCTGAGATTCGCAATAGGGGCGACACACCAGTCATCATGTTGACCGCATTTGATCAGGATGTGGACAAGTTGACGGGGCTGCGCATCGGCGCCGACGACTACATCGTCAAGCCATTCAATCCTGCGGAAGTCATCGCCCGAACGGAGGCGGTTTTGCGTCGCTCCTATTCGCGTGCCGTAGCAAAAGACTCTCAGATCTTGCGTGCCGCACCATTTGAAATCGATCTTGATAACCATGAAGTGACAGTTTTTGTCGAAGGCAGGCAGCACACGCTGATCGTCACTCTGACCGAGTTCAATCTGCTCGTGCATCTGGCCCGTTCGCCCAAGCGTGTATCAAGCCGTGCTGAGCTCTTGTCAGTCTGCTTGCCCGAGGGAGATAGTCTGGAGCGCACTGTGGACAGTCATATCAGCAAGTTGCGAAGAAAATTGGAGATGATCGGAATAACGGATATTCCGGTAGGCGTACGTGGTGTTGGCTACAAGCTATGGAGCAAAGAATGACGAAGACAGGTTTGGGCCGCCGGATCATCTTATCGATGATCGCAACAGCATTCTTTGCAATATTGGTCGTGACGACGGTTTTGTATTTCCACCATTATTATCTGGCGCAGCATCTCTATGGATCAGGGCAACCGGATTTGCCGCTTGCGGGACTGCATTGGTCATGGCTCATCGCGACGGTCTTGGGTCTGGCCGTAGCTGCTGTCACGGCGATCAGACTGGCGCACCATATTTTGACGCCTTTGAATTCGGTGATTGATTGCATGCGCCGCCTGTCGCGAGGAGACTCAGCCGCACGGGCACGGGCAGCGGACAGTGGAAGTGATCGCGGTCACAGCGGTCACTCCAACAGTCACACCGACCAACTGGTGGACGAGTTCAATGCCTTGGCTGAGCGCTTGCAAGGACGTGACGAGCACCGCATTTTTTGGAATGCCGCCGTTACGCACGAGTTGCGTACACCGTTGACGATCTTGCAGGCACGCTTGCAAGGTCTGGCTGACGGGATACTTGAATCGGACAAGTCGCAGTATCTCAGTTTGCTAGATCAGACTGAGAATCTGGCACGCCTGATCGACGATCTGCGCGTAGTCGCGTTAGCCGAATGTGGCCATCTTGTGCTGCATCTTCGTGATATCGATCTGGCGTCCGAGGTTGCCTCGGTGGTGGAATTGTTCAGAGACATTCTGCGAGAGACAGGTCAGGAGCTCGTTATGGATTTGGAGTCAGGCATTGTATCTTGCGATCCGATGCGTGTCCGCCAGGCACTTTATGCTTTGCTGGATAACGTACGGCGTCATGCCATGCAAGGGCAGATAAGAATTCAAGTGAAGGTGGCGGGCGAGCGGGTTTGTCTTCGCGTTGAGGACGACGGTCCGGGTATTTCTCGCCAATCTATGTTGCAGGTATTCAACGCTTTTTATCGCACTGACGAGGCGCGAGCAGGACTGGCTGGTGGAAGTGGTCTGGGACTGGCCGTTGTTGCGGAGATTGCCAGGGCGCATGGCGGAGTCGCTGCATGTCTGCCGGCTCCTGGTGGGGGAACGAGGTTTGAGATGCGCTGGCCTGTTCGCAGCCGTACATCGACTTGAAAGTTGCCGGTGGGAGGCATGTCCGTGGATCGAGTCGGGTACGTTGAGTACCGCGCCCCTGCTTCGATACAAAGGCCCGGTTATTTTTATGTAGTCAGATTGAGGGCAGATAGTGGAAAGATTATTCCGTCGAGAAGATCCGGTAATCTCGACGGAATAATCGTTTTATTTTATTTCGTCGATAGTCTCGCCAATTGATCCGACAGGTAGTCCCTTGTCTGTCCCATGCTTGCCAGGGTCTTGTTAAGTCGATTGAATCGATTGGTGTAAGAATCCTGCAACACGAGCAGATTTGCATTTACGGCGGTTTGCTTTCTGCTGTTGAGCGTCTGGCTTCCCTCGAGTCCCTTCGACTTCGTGGCGATGATGCCCTTGTCCGCAAGGATATCTTCTGTCAGTTTTTGCAGTTGAGTCACGCCGCCATTTTTTGATGAGAACAATTTGCTCACACCTTCAAAATCATTGGTGATCGCAGCCGAGAACTTGGTCGCATCCAATGCCAGACCACCATCTTTTTGAAAAGTAATTCCAATTTGCGCCAGCGAGGTTTGACCTCCTCCCTCAACGGAGGCTGTCAAGGCAGTGCGCAGTTGGCTCATCAACGTTTTTACGCTCGATTCACTTGCCAATGGGGCTGACTGGCTTGCCTCGCCAAGTTTTTTTGAGATGACCTGTTTGGTCATGTCTTTCACTGATTTAAGCAAGCTGTTGTAGGCGGTGACTAGCGTGTTGGCTGCGCTGGTCATGCCGGAGGTGTCGTTGGAGATATTCAGTGTGAATTTGTCTGTGGACGTGGTGACCTTGCTCAGATTCAGTTGCACTCCCGAAATGGCGTTCTTCACTTTATTGCTGGGAGAGGCGACGACGACACCTTCAATACTGATCTTGGCATCCTGTGCTTTCACTAACTGCCCCATTGAACTTCCCTTCAGATCGGCGTAACTCTGCGTTCCCGAGAGCGAAACTGGCGACGTTCCGGTTGGTGTCAATACAAGACGGTTTTGCGCGCCGTCATTGAGTATGGACGCCGTGACGCCATTATTGGCAGTGTTGATCGCTCTCATGACGTCACTTAGGTCAATCGTGCCATTGCCGTCCGTATCGGCGGGCGTGATATCGACGCTATTCTCGCCGCTGGTCAGACGCAAGTTGCCTGAATCATAGGTCTGGCCGGGCGGTACGGCCGGCAAAGTAATCGTGCCGCCAGGGGTGAAAGAGAGTGCGGAAAACGAGCCGGTACCAGTAATGCGCAAGGTGTTTGTTGCGCCGCTGTCTTTGGCTGAAACAACCAGATGATCGCCGGCGCTACTGCTGACGATAGTGGCGAGAACGCCGGCGTCACTGGCATTAATGGCGTCACGTACACCCGCCAGGGAATTCGTGGCCGGCTTGATGATGGCGGTCGAACCGTTGCCGGTCTTGATCGCGAGGATACCATTGTCGAACGTCGTGCCCGGCGCCATACGTGCCGAAGTGATTTTCTGTGCCTGCGCCAGTTGCAACACGTCGACGGTATAGGTTCCGGATGCCGCTTTGGTGGAGTCGCGCGCAGCCTGAATTTCCGTCATGGTTGTCGGCACGGCGCGGGATTGGTCATAGGCCAGTGAGGACAGGCTGTTGTTCGCAGCGATCTTGACGGTATTGCCGGTGCCGCCGGTCTGCGATTCGAGCACCAGATGGTCGCCGTCATCAGCGGTGGTAATGGAGGCGGTTACTCCCGCGGAGGATCGGTTGATCGCGTCGCGCACACCGGCAAGCGTTGCGTCGGCTGTAAGAGTGACAAAAGTCGGGGAGCCGCTGCCTATCTTGATTGCGACAGAATCACCCGCACTGAAGATTTGATTGCGGCTGAATGCCGCAGATTTCAGTTTTTGCGCCAGTGATTTGGTGGAGTCGTCACTGTTGATGTCGGTAGTAAATGGTTCTGTAGTGGCATTGGTCGCGCTGCTTGCATTTGTGAGCGCGGCCTTTTGTGAACTAAAGCTGGCGGGCGTCAGGCCTTTGATGGCGGTTTGATAGGTCGCCAGTACACCTTTTAGGTTGCCATAGCCAGAAATCAGCGTGCTGATACTTTTACCTCTGTTCACCAGCGCAGGTAACGTTTTCTTCGTTTCGACTTCCATGAGCTTGCTGACGATAGTTGCGACGTCAAGAGGGCCAGCTTTTGTTGAGATCGATCCAGTGGAATCTGCCATGGTTTACTCCAAAAAGTGCGTGGCTGAGAGCGCCGGAGCAGGCGACGACTCACCCCCAGGTTAAATGGCTGGCCTTTGATGATCGAGGTGATAAAAATGATCAAGGTTCGCCTGGAAACCCTCTGCGGAATTTTTTGCACCCGGTATCACAAGGGCGCGTTACGCAATGTTTCTGCGATCGCAGAGTTCAGAAGCTGCTCGATTCTTGATGGCGTTTCGTCGATATAAAGTAGATAAACGCCTCAAAGACGGAATGATTCTGAATTGCAATATTTGCGATTAAATTGACGTTGTATGGAGATTTGATGAAGGGGAGAAGAATCGAAAATATTTGGTGCGGGTCTCCACTATCACGCAGAGCCCGGAAGTTACGGGCATGCGGACGTAGGGCAGCAAAGGTTGGCTGTTTCGTTCGCCCATAAAAAAACGCCGACTTGTTTGCCGGCGTTTTGATTGGTTCTGAATGAGCTTAGTCGCGGAAGTTGTTGAATTCCAGCGGCAGATCTTTGATCTCCTTGCGCAGCATCGCCATGGCGGCTTGCAGGTCGTCGCGCTTGGCGCCGGTCACGCGCACGGCGTCGCCCTGAATGCTGGCTTGCACTTTCATCTTGCTGTCTTTGATGACACGTACGATTTTTTTAGCGTCTTCAGTCTCGATACCATTCTTGACCTTGATGACTTGCTTGACCTTGTCGCCGCCGATTTTTTCGATCTTGCCATGATCGAGGAAACGCACGTCGACATTGCGCTTTGTCATCTTGTTGGTCAGCACGTCGCAGACCTGGCCCAGCTGGAATTCGGAATCGGCGTAAGCGGTCAGATCGCGTTCCTTTTGTTCGACGCGGGCGTCGCTGCCCTTGAAGTCGAAACGGGTGGTGATTTCCTTGTTGGCCTGGTCGACGGCATTCTTGACTTCAACCAGATTGGCTTCGGAGACGGTATCAAACGATGGCATGGTGATTTCCTTTATGTTCTGTGGCGTCTTACTGGCGCGAACCTTAGCTGATGCAAGGCGCCGGCACCTGAAAGACGTGATTTTAACGGACAACCGGGATTGCGGCTATGTTTGCGCGCTGTTGTGAAGCAAGTGGGCAGGGTGAGCAGAGGTGCTGCGCTATAATCCTGCGCTTATGTTTCCCATACCTGTTCAGCGGGATTTTTCCCTGCGCCATCTCAATACTTTCGGCATCGACGCCAAGGCCGCCGTGTATCTGCCGGTCGACGGCATCGACATGCTGCTTGCCGTCGCAAACGACAAGGAACTGTCGGTCCTGCCGCGCCTGATTCTTGGGGGCGGCAGCAATCTGCTGCTGACACAGGATTTTCCCGGTCTGGTGTTGCACATGCGCGGCGCCGGTATGCATATCGTTGACGAAGATGAAACATGTGTCTACGTGAAGGCATCGGCGGGCGAGAACTGGCATCGTTTCGTACAGTGGACGCTCGATCTCGGCCTGGGCGGGCTGGAAAATCTGTCACTGATTCCCGGTAGCGTCGGTGCTGCGCCAATTCAGAATATTGGCGCTTATGGCGTCGAGGTTAAGGATCGTTTTCACTGCCTGACTGCATTCGATTTTATCGACGGCAAGACCATCACGCTGGACAATGCCGCATGCCGGTTTGGTTATCGCGACAGTGTGTTTAAACAAGCGCTGCGCGATCGCGCCGTGGTGCTTGACGTAACGTTTGCTCTGCCCAAACAATGGCAGGCGAATATGAACTACGCCGACGTCATGCAGGAATTGTCACTGCGACAAATCACCGCGCCATCGCCACGCGACATTGCGGATGCGGTCATCGCGATCCGCACGCGCAAGCTGCCCGACCCGGCGCAGATCGGCAATGCCGGCAGCTTTTTCAAGAACCCCATCGTGCAGGCGCAACTGCGCGATGCATTGCTGGTACAGCATCCTCAACTGGTGAGCTATCTGCAACCAGATGGCGACTACAAGCTTGCAGCAGGCTGGTTGATCGACCAATGCGGCTGGAAGGGCAGGTCGCTGGGCGCGGCCGGTGTGTATGAAAAGCAGGCCTTGGTGCTGGTCAATCGCGGTGGCGCCAGCGGCCAGGAAATCGCAGCGTTGGCACAGGCGATTCAGGCCGACGTACAGGGCAGATTCGGCGTGAAACTGGAGCCGGAGCCAGTATTCATTTGATTCGCGCAGAGGACAAAAATTGACGCACAATAAAAAACGCGGCCAGGAAAACTTGGCCGCGTTTTTTATTTGCAAAGCGATTTTGATCAGCCGAAGTGGCAGACGTAGTCCACGGTCTCGGTCACTTCGATGTCGAAGCTGGAGTTGCCAGGAACATTGAAGCTGGTGCCTGCAGTGTAAGTCTTCCAGGCTTCTTCGCCCTTCAGGCGGACGTTGCAGCTGCCACCGTTGATTTCCATGATTTCCGGCGCGCCTGTGTTGAATGTCAGCGACGACGGCAGGATCACGCCCAGCGTCTTCTTGGTGCCATCAGCAAAAATCACGGTGTGCGAAACGCACTTGCCGTCGAAATATACATTGCCCTTTTTCAGGACGGTAACGTTATCGAATTGAGTCGTCATGTTGTCTTGTATCCGTGGAGGGTGATGTGATTACTTCGCGTCTTTTTCTTTTTCCAGCAGCGGCAGCGACACGGCAGTGCTGGTCGCCAGCAGGCCGGTGCTTTGGTAAATCGCCAGCTTCTGACGGGTGTCGGTGATGTCCAGATTGCGCATGGTCAGCTGGCCGATACGGTCTTGCGGCGAAAACGCGCCTTCGCCCTTTTCCATGGTCAGACGTTCTGGCTGATAGGTCAGGTTGGCCGACTCGGTGTTGAGGATCGAGTAGTCGTTGCCGCGGCGCAGTTCGATGGTGACTTCGCCGGTGATGGCGCGAGCAACCCAGCGCTGTGCGGTTTCGCGCAGCATGATGGCTTGCGAATCGAACCAGCGGCCCTGATACAGCAGACGGCCCAGTTTGCGGCCGTTGTCGCGGTATTGCTCGATGGTGTCTTCGTTATGGATGCCGGTGATCAGGCGCTCGTAAGCGATGAACAGCAATGCCAGGCCTGGCGCTTCATAGATGCCGCGGCTCTTGGCTTCGATGATGCGGTTTTCGATCTGGTCGCTCATGCCGAGGCCGTGACGGCCGCCGATGCGGTTGGCTTCCAGAATCAGGTCAGTCATGTTCTCGAAGGTCTTGCCGTTCAAGGCGACCGGACGGCCTTCCTCAAAGCGCACGGTGACTTCTTCCGCCTTGACTTCAACATCGTCGCGCCAGAATGCCACGCCCATGATCGGCTGAACGATCTTGATGCCGCTGTTGAGGTATTCAAGATCTTTTGCTTCGTGGGTCGCGCCCAGCATGTTGGAGTCGGTTGAATAGGCTTTTTCCACCGACATCTTGTAGTCGAAGCCGGACTTGATCATGAACTCGGACATTTCCTTGCGGCCGCCCAGTTCGTCGATGAAGGTATTGTCCAGCCAAGGCTTGTAGATGCGCAGGTTAGGGTTGACCAGCAGACCGTAGCGGTAGAAGCGCTCGATGTCATTGCCCTTGAACGTGCTGCCATCGCCCCAGATGTCGACATTGTCTTCACGCATGGCGGCGACCAGCATGGTGCCGGTGACGGCACGGCCCAGCGGTGTGGTGTTGAAATATGTGATGCCGGCGGTGGAGATATGGAAAGCGCCGCTTTGCAGCGCTGCGATACCTTCGTTGGCCAGCTGTTCGCGGCAATCGATCAGTCGCGCCAGTTCTGCACCGTACTGCATTGCCTTCTTCGGAATAGCGTCGTAATCAGGTTCGTCCGGTTGACCCAGATTGGCCGTGTAGGCATAAGGAATGGCGCCTTTCTGGCGCATCCAGGTCAGCGCAGCGCTGGTATCGAGGCCGCCGGAGAAGGCGATGCCGACTTTTTCGTTGACCGGAACGGATTGCAGAATGTTGGACATGATGATCGTATTGGCTAGTGATGACTGATTGATTGAATTTTACTTATTTGCCGGTGTTACCGTCACGCTGGCACGTGGCAAACAACTTCGATGTTGTGGCCGTCCGGGTCACGGACAAAAGCGCTGTAGTAATCCGGATGGTAATGCGCGCGGATGCCGGGAGCACCGTTGTCTTGGCCACCGGCTTCCAAAGCCGCTTTGTAAAACGCGTCGACTGTACTGCGTGTCGTCACGCGAAAGGCAAAATGCAGCGTCGGGCTGTGCGCCGGTTTGTCGGCAGTCGCGCGTGCCAGCCAGAAGTCCGGCTTGGGCGCTTCGCCAAAACCGGCGACATCGGTGCTGCCGGTCACGGAAGCAGGCAGTTCCAGCAGCAGGCTGTAGCCGATGGCGCCCAGCGCCTGTGTGTAAAAGCTTTTGCTGCGATCGTAATCGGAGGGCGTAAAGCCGGTATGGTCGATCATGCTACTTTCCCCAGCACCAGGTATTCGAGTAAAGCCTTTTGCACATGCAGGCGGTTTTCTGCTTCGTCCCAGACGACCGATTGCGGGCCGTCAATGACTTCAGCAGAAACTTCTTCGCCGCGATGCGCCGGCAGACAATGCATGAACAGCGCGTCCTGCTTTGCGCGCGACATCTTGGCCTGATCCACGATCCAGCCGTCAAACGCTTTCAACCGCGCGGCGTTTTCATCTTCATAACCCATGCTGGTCCAGACGTCCGTCGTGACCAGATCGGCGTCCTGGCAGGCATCTGCCGGATTGGCGAAGAAGGTGTAGCGCTGATTGCCGGGGCTGACCTGTTTCATGTCGATGTCGTAGCCCTTGGGCGTGGACACATTGACGTGGAAACCGAATACTTCAGCGGCCTGCAACCATGAATACAGCATGTTGTTGGCGTCGCCGATCCAGGCCACGACCTTGTCCTTGATCGAGCCGCGATGCTCGATATAGGTGAACACATCGGCCAGCACCTGGCAGGGATGTTGTTCGTTGGTCAGGCCGTTGATCACCGGTACGCGCGAATAAGCGGCAAAACGGTCGATGATTTCCTGGCCGAAAGTGCGGATCATGATGACGTCGCACATGCGCGACATCACTTGAGCAGCGTCCTCGATCGGTTCGCCGCGGCCAAGCTGGCTGTCGCGGGTATTGAGATAGATCGCCGCGCCGCCGAGTTGGTGCATGCCGGCTTCGAAGGACAGGCGGGTACGGGTCGAATTTTTCTCGAAGACCATGACCAGCGTACGATCGGCCAGCGAGTGATGCGGCTCGTAGTTTTTGAATTTGCGTTTAATCACACGCGACCGCTCGATCACGTACTCATACTCATCAAGCGTAAAGTCGGAAAACTGCAGGTAGTGTTTGATTGCCATAAATAAAAACGGCGGCCAGTGGGCGCCTGCCGCCGATTGTTGTAACTGCTTCAATTATAAGGGATTCGGCCCAAAAAGATACCCAAAAGCAGGCATAAGCGGGTGAACAGCATGTGAGCCTCACAATGAGCCGCTCGCCGTCGTGCTGTTATTGTCATTGTTGCCTTTATCAGGCCAAACAGCGAACCGTTAGAGAGGGGCCGACGCCTTGAGCGGACCACAAAACAGAAAAGGCAGGGTAGGGCAATAACGTTGTCACTTTGATATTTATTCAAATCAATTTTGGTCAGCGTTTTCACCATCTCGGCGAGCTGATCGGCATTCAACGATTTTTCTGGGATTTTTAATTAATTGAGAATTGTTCTCAATGTAAATCATTAGACTGCGCTTCCTTCCAAAGACCAGTCGAGTGATCAATATGTCATTTTTTTCTTTCCGTCGTCATGCTTACGGAAGCTTCCTTTGCACTGCACGGCTGCGGCCGCTGGCCATTGCCATCTGCTCTATCGCGTCTTCTTTCGACTACGCTTATGCGGCTGAAGAAGCCGGGAGCGAGGCTGGATTGCCCACAGTCGAGATCCGCAGCAAGCGCAGCCACTACGATCCGCGTCCTGCTTCAGTCAATACCGCCACCAGATCGGACACCGAGACGCGCGACATACCGCAAACCATCAACAGCGTTGCGGTGGAAGACGTTGCATCGTACGGTGGACGCACCCTCGCAGATGCCTTGAGCGGCATTCCCGGGATTTCAAATGCTTCGGACACACGCTTTGATGCATTCCGTATTCGCGGTTTTTCCAGCGTCGGCGACTTGTTCCTCGATGGTATTCGCGACGATGCGCAATATGTACGGGGTCTCGGTAATATCGAGCGCGTCGAGGTACTGAAGGGACCTGCAGCAGTGCTTTATGGGCGGGGAAGCGGGGGCGGTGTTATCAATCGCATCAGTAAGCAACCGGGACATGACGTGCAAAACAGCGTGCAGGTAAGCGCCGGCAGCTATGGCCGTCTTGGCGCATCAGCCGATGTCAATCAGGTGCTATCCGACGAATGGACAATGCGCGTAAATGCCGGTCGAGAACGTGCCGACAGCTTTCGCAGCGGTGTCGACAGCACGCGCCAATATGTCGCGCCATCGATCAAGTGGGACGACCAGCGCACAAGTTGGTTATTGCAGACCGAATACAATGAGTTTGAACGGGTTCCTGATCGCGGCATGCCGGCAGGACGACGCGCCAACGGCAGTTACTACTTGCCGCCTGCAGCGCCATCCACCACGTACGGTGCGCTGGGGCGCGATGACATCAAGGACACCAGCACCAATATCCGGTCGACGCTGGAACACAAGTTCAACAATCAATGGAAAATTCGCAACGTCCTCAGCGTGTTGGCGTTGGACAGCCGTTTCGACAACACTTTCGCTGGAGGTCTTGCAGGACCTGGCAACAGCATGGTGACACGCAGCCGCTTTTTGCAGGATCTGAAGCAACGCAATCTGCAGGCCGGCCTCGAGCTGGAGGGCAAAGTCATGACGGGTAGTGTGGAACACCGATTGCTGTTCGGTAGTGAATATACCGATGAAACCCGTCATCCCCGCTTGTGGCGAGCCAATGCCACGTCAGTATCGCTGCTGACGCCAAATAATGCGCCAGACAACGGCCCGACCCCGACGGTATTTTCCAATAGCGTACACAAAGCGCGCGGCTATGCGCTCTATGCGCAGGATCAGATTCGCTTGTCGCCGCAGTGGCAAATACTGGCAGGCTTGCGTTGGGATCGGTTTGCCGCTGATTCATTGAATCAGGTCAACAATAGCCGCGCCCAGCGCACCACTGCTGCAATCAGCCCTCGACTGGGCGTTGTGTGGTCGCCGCTGAGGGATCACAGTTTTTACGCCTCCTATAGCAAGAACTTCATCCCCTCCGGCGGTGCCGACACGGTCGGACTCGACACCGGCACTACCAGCAACGTCAACGCACTCGATCCGCAGTTCAGCAGGCAGGTGGAAGTGGGCGTCAAGAGCGATTGGTTCGACAAGAAGATCAGCTCCACGCTGGCCATCTTCCAGCTCGATTTATACAACCGCCGTACTCAGGTAGCTTCCAGTCCCGATCTGTTCGTGCTGACCGGCCTTGAACGCAATCGCGGTATCGAGCTTGGCGTCAATGGTCAGTTGGCGAGTAACTGGTTCATCCGCAGCGGTTTCAGCGTGCAGAATGCGCGCGTGCTGGAATCCGGGTCGTGCCGTACCTGCGGAACCAATATCCAGGGTAAGCGTTCCGTGGGCGTTTCGAGCGCGAATGGCAGTCTCTTCATCAGCTATGCACCGACGCAAGGCTTCTTCGCCGAAACCGGCGTTGTCTATGAAGGCGCACGTTACGTCGATATCAACAACTCGCTGGATTTGCCGGCATACACGCGTTGGGACGCAAAAATGGGTTATCGATTCCGCAATGCCGAAGTGACGTTTGCGGTGGCCAATCTTGCCAACAAAAATTACTACGTTACATCGACGGGGTTGTCGCAGATCATGCCGGGCAGTCCGCGCAGCGGCTTGTTGAGCGCGGCGTACAAATTCTGACGAAGGTCTGGTTCGCAATCGGTCATACAAAAAAGCCGCTCTCAAGAGCGGCTTTTTGCAAAGAGAGTCCGGGCAATCAATACAATTTCTGCGACGACTCATGCAGCAACTGCACATACAACTGATGCCGCATCGCCGCTATTTCGCCGGTTTTGACGGCGGCCAGCACAGCACAATCGGGCTCGGTCAGATGGTGGCAATTGTAGAACCTGCATTTGCCGAGATACGGCGCGAACTCGCGAAAGGCGCGTTCCAGCATGCCTTCGCTCAACTGATACAAACCGAACTCCTGAAAGCCGGGCGAGTCAATGATCGCCGTGTCGTCGGCCATGACATACAGGCGCGTGAACGTAGTGGTGTGCTTGCCGGTGTCGAGCGCGGCCGAGATTTCACGTACGGCGATGTCGGCGTCCGGCACGATCAGGTTGATGATCGACGACTTGCCCATGCCGGACTGGCCGATCAGGATTGTGGTCTGGCCTTGCAGCAACGGCAGGAAAGTGTCACGGGTCGCGTCGGGGTGCGCCTGCGCCGAGACTTCATGCACCGGATAGCCGAGTTTGCGGTACACCTCAAGGCGTTGGCGCGTGCGCGGCAACGCGGCTTCGATGTCGGTCTTGTTGAGAATGATATGCGCATCGACGCCGGCCGATTCCGCCGCCACCAGTGCGCGCGAGATGAGGTCATCGGTGAAGCCCGGTTCCGTCGCCACCACGATGAACAGTTGCGTGACGTTGGCAGCCAGCAGTTTGGATTTGTACTGATCCGAGCGATACAGCAAGGTCTTGCGCTCGGCGATGGACTCGATGACAGCCTGATTGGCCGAAGTGCGTTTGAGGTTGACCCGATCGCCGACGGCGACGTCGCTCTTCTTGCCGCGGGTGACGCATTGCAGTTTCTCTTCGCCGACTTGCGCCAGATAATGGCGCCCGTGTGCGGCGATGATGGTGCCGATTTCCGTAGTATTTTTTTGTGCAGTCACGGTCATGCTTAAGAAAACGTCTGGTGGAACACGGCATCCACCTTGGCGGCGCAGATGAAGTCATTGATCGACAAACCGCCGCGTCCTTCGTTGACACTGTGCGTGTCGAACTTGACGATGCAGCGATTGTAGGTCACGACCAGTTCGGGGTGATGATCTTCCGCGTGGATCACATATGCGATGGCGTTCACGAAAGCTAGTGTCTCGTGGTAATCCTCGAATGAAAACGTCTTGGCCAGCTTACCTTGTTCCAGTGCCCAGCCCGGCACCAGCGGCAGGGTTTGCTGCACGTCGGCATCGCTCAGAGCGGTGACTTGATGCTGGCTCTTTTGCGTGAGCAGCGATTGTGCGGTCAGTGTCATGATGATTTCCTTTTACCTTAGTGTGCCGCGTTCAGCGTGGCGTGCAGTTTGCCGATGCGCAGTGACGCCGGCGGGTGCGAATCGTAGAAGGCGGAATGCAGCGGGTCAGGCGTCAGCGTCGACGCATTGTCTTCGTACAGCTTGACCAGCGCCGACACGAGGTCTTGTGCATTGGTGTGTTGCGCGGCGAATGCATCCGCTTCAAATTCATGCTTGCGCGACGATAACGACGACAAAGGCGACAGCAAGAAGGTGAAGATCGGCAAGGCCAGCATGAACAGGATCAGCGCCATCGCATCGTTGCTGCCGAACAGCATCGGATCAACGCCCAGTCCGGTGTAGAACCAGGCCTGACCCTTGAGATAACCCAGCAATGCCAGGAACACCAGCGAGATCGCAAACATGACGGTGATGCGCTTGACGATGTGCTTAAGTTTGAAATGGCCCAGCTCATGCGCCAGCACGGCTTCGATTTCATGCGGCGCCAGACGTGCCAGCAGGGTGTCGAAGAAGACGATGCGCTTGCCTGCGCCAAAGCCGGAGAAGTAGGCATTGCCGTGCGCGCTGCGCTTGGAACCGTCCATCACGAACAAACCTTTGGAGGCAAAGCCGACACGCTGCATCAGTCCTTCGATGCGCGCGCGCAGGCTGTCGTCGTCGAGCGGTGTGAATTTATTGAACAGCGGCGCAATCACGGTCGGGTAAAGCACCAGCATCAGCAGCTGGAAGCCGCTCCACACCAGCCATGCGTAGAACCACCACAGCGAGCCCGACTTATCCATCAGCGTCAGGATGACCCACAGCAGCGGCAAGCCAATGACTGCGCCAATCAGCGAATTCTTGACGGTGTCGGCAAAGAACAGGCCGCGCGTCATTTTGTTGAAGCCGTAATACTCTTCCAGCACGAACTGGCGGTAGTAATCAAAGGGCAGATCAATCAGGCCGGAAATCAGCGCAAACGCCACAATCAATCCCAATTGATACAGCATTCCCGGCCCGCCAAACCATCCCAGTAGCAAGCTCGACAGCAATTGCAAGCCGCCCAGCAGCGTAAATCCGACGAGGACGGCCGAATTGACGACCAGTGTCAGCAGGCCGAATTTGGTGCGGGCGACGGTGTAGTCGGCTGCCTTCTGATGTGCCGCCAGCGGGATTTTTTCGGCGAACTCGGCCGGAACCGCGCTGCGGTGAGCCAATACGTGGCGGATATGGCGGGAGCTGAGCCAGAACCTCACGAGCAAGGTCAACAGCAGAAAACCAACAAACAAAACCGAAAACGTGAGTGAATACATTCTTTCCCTGTGCGAAAATGGCGGTCAGCAAAACCGTTCAAAAAATTCGATGAAAATGGCGAACTGAATGGGATGAGCGGTCGACCCAAGCAACAGATTAAGCCGCAATTCAAGCAACAAATTAAGTGCCGAATTAAGCAGAACCTGCAGAAAGAACAATTATGTCACAAGCCACCGATGCCAACGTTGCCAATGCTGGCGCGCCTACTTATACGATCCCGGCCCGTCCGAACGAGTTCAACCTGATTTGGGTGGACATGGAAATGACCGGCCTCGATCCGGACAACGATCGCATCATCGAAGTTGCCGTGGTGGTAACAGATCCTGAACTCAATATCCTGGCTGAAGGCCCGGTGTTCGCGATCCATCAGTCCGACGAAATCCTCGACGGCATGGATGCCTGGAACAAGGGCACTCACGGCCGCTCGGGTCTGATCGAACGCGTCAAGGCATCGACCGTGACCGAAGAAGAAGCCTCGGCGGCGTTGATCGCGTTCCTCAAACCATTCGTACCGGTCGGCAAGTCGCCGATGTGCGGCAATTCGATTTGCCAGGATCGCCGCTTCATGGCGCGCGGTATGCCGAAGCTAGAAGCCTTCTTCCACTATCGCAACCTCGATGTGTCCACCCTCAAGGAATTGTGCCGTCGCTGGAAGCCTGAACTGGCAAGCGGTTTCAAGAAGCATCAGAAGCACACCGCGCTGGCCGACATCATCGAATCCATCGAAGAACTGAAGTACTACCGCGAGCATTTCATCAAGGAGTAATCCTCTGATGACCACGCCGACGACGCGATTGCGGTCGAGGACTCTGCCTTGATCCAGGATCCGCTGTTCTACGCAGCGGCGATCCCCGCAGTGCTGATCGTCGGCATTTCCAAGTCCGGTATGGGCGGTGGCTCGCTCGGTATTCTTTCCATTCCCATCCTGTCTCTGGTGACGTCGCCCGCAGTCGGCGCCGCCATCATGCTGCCGTTGCTGATCGCCATGGACATCATGGGACTGATCACTTTCCGCGGCAAAGGCGACATGCGCAATCTGCGTATTCTGATCCCTGCGGCATTGATCGGCATCTCGGTCGGCGCATTGACCTTCCGTTTTACGTCCGACGCTATGCTGCGCGGCCTGATTGGTGCTTTATCGATCGCCTTCGTCGTGCAGCGAGCCATGGGCTTGGGTAGCGCGGCTGTCCCGACGCAGCCCAGTATCGCCAAAGGTTCGGTGTGGGGCGCCCTGTCAGGCTTCACCAGCTTCATTGCCAACGCCGGCGGGCCGCCGTTCGTGATTTATCTTGCGCCTCAGCAACTCGACAAATTGATGTTTGTCGGAACCTCGGTGATTTTCTTTTCAGTGATCAATGCGGTGAAGGTGGTGCCCTTTGTCGCACTTGGCTTGTTCGATGCGCGCAACCTGACCACGTCGCTGGCTTTGCTGCCACTGGCGCCGGTCGGTTACTGGCTGGGGTTGAAGATGCTGATGAAGGTGAACCAGGCGCGGTTCTATCAGATTACCGTTGCGGCTCTGTTTGTTGCCGGTTGCAAGCTGCTGTGGGATGCCGCCGGAGCCTAGAACCTGTCCGCGATCTTACTGCGAGGCCATGATCCGTGAATTGGAAACCCTTGGGCGGTACTCGGAATCCTCATGTACTCAAGTACATTCCGGTTCCTCCGCTCCGGCCGCCACCGGCTGATGGCCTCTCGCTACAGATCGCAAACAGGTTCAAACTGGTGACGCCTTGTCAGCACCGCAGCACTTCTTGTACTTCTTGCCGCTGCCGCACGGGCAGTCGTCGTTGCGGCCGGCCTTGGGGCCGTCGCGGCGCACGGTTTCCACCGCCGACTTGCGATGCGGCAGCCAGTATTTGTAGATGTGCGGAATCGCGGATTCTACTTCCACCGCCAGCTTGTGTGCCTTGACCGGATCTTCGATCAGCGGGATTTCTTCTTCTTCCAACTCATCCGAACCCAGCAGATAGATCGGGCGCATCAGCTCGGCCAGGTTGGAGTGGAAAATCGGATCCCATTCCTTGGCGCGCAATTGGATGCCTTCCCAGAAGCCGCCGGCCCAGGCTTCGCCGTCGAGCAGGCTCTTGCCTTCGTGCTCACGCTCGCAGAACAGTGGTTCGTATTCCTTGGGCGCGACTTCCAGCGTGATGGCGATTTCGTTCATCGAGCGCGCGATCAGGCCGGTGATGCGTTCGGCTTCTTTCGGCGATTTGAACTTTGGGGTGTCTTCCGGCTGGCTGCCCCAGACGCGCGGCAACCATTCGGCCATGAGGACTTCCTGCGGGCCGATCACCAGTGCGGTGAGGAAGCCGTGCAGCGTATCCATGGTCATGGCGTCGTCGGCACAACGGTCTGATAACAGGAAATCGTCGAGTTCGTCGAACTCTTCGTCGGAGAGGGGCTGGTCAAGTTGCATGGTGTGCGTCCGTGTTGCGAATAAAACCGCAGTTTAATTCCATTCGGCTGCGGAGGCGAGGATTACTGCCGGTTTCAGGTTCCTCTTTCCCGTTGTCTGTCCCGGGCACGTACAATGGCAGCCATGACCGATTCCACCACCGTATTCAACTTCGCCGGGCTGTCGCCGGATACCGTGCTCGATGCACTCGACAGTGTCGGCCTGTACGGCGATGGCCGCCTGCTGGCGCTCAACAGCTACGAGAATCGGGTCTATCAGGTCGGCATGGAAGAGGGGCCGCCGCTAGTGGCGAAGTTCTATCGTCCGCAACGCTGGAGCGACGCCGCGATCCTCGAAGAGCATGCTTTCGTCAACGAGCTGGTCGAGCAGGAAATCCCTGTCGTTCCCGCCATGCAACTGGCCAATGGCCGCAGTCTGCAGGAGTTTCAGGGGTTCCGTTTCGCCGCCTTCACCCGGCATGGCGGCCGTGCACCCGAACTCGACAACCCTGACACGCTGGAATGGCTGGGGCGCTTCATTGGTCGTATTCATGCGGTCGGCATGCAACGTCCGTTTGAACATCGCCCTGCGCTGAACATCGCCACCTTCGGCGAAGAGCCGCGCGATTATCTGCTGGCCAATGATTTTATTCCCATGGACGTGCTGACGTCATACAAGACGACGGTCGATCACGCCCTGGACGGTGTGCGCCGCTGCTTTGATCGTGCCGGCGACATCAGGCAATTGCGTCTGCATGGCGACTGCCACGTCGGCAATGTTTTGTGGACCGACGCCGGGCCGCATTTCGTCGACTTTGACGATAGCCGTAGCGGACCTGCGATTCAGGATTTGTGGATGCTGTTGTCGGGTGAGCGCGGCGACATGGTGCGCCAGCTGTCCGATCTGCTGGCCGGTTATGAGAGCTTTTGCGAATTCGAGCAGCGCGAGTTGTATCTGATCGAAGCCTTGCGCACCTTGCGCCTGATTCATTACTCCGCATGGCTGGCACGGCGTTGGGAAGATCCGGCGTTTCCGCAGGCTTTCCCGTGGTTCAATACGCAGCGCTACTGGCAGGATAGAATTTTGGAATTGCGCGAGCAGATCGCGCTGATGGATGAACCGCCTTTATGGCCGCTATAAACTTTGGACAATGAGTGAGGAAGCAATGAGCGTACAACGCTGCGCCTGGGTCAATCTGGATAATCCGCGCTACGTGACTTACCACGACGAAGAGTGGGGCGTGCCTTGTCACGACGAAACCCGCCTGTTTGAAATGCTCAACCTGGAAGGTGCGCAAGCCGGCCTGAGCTGGGAGACCGTACTCAACAAGCGCGAGACTTACCGTGCCGCCTTCGATCAATGGAATCCGGAAAAGATCGCGCGCTACACCGACGCCAAGGTGGCAAAGCTGCTGGCCGATCCGGGCATTGTCCGCAATCGGTTGAAGGTGGCGGCGACTATCACCAATGCGCAAAGCTATCTGCGCCTGCGCGATGAAGTCGGTGGCCTCGATCCTTTTCTGTGGGCGTACGTTGACGGCAAGCCGATTCGCAACAAATGGAAAAATCTGAGCGATGCGCCGGCCAAGACGGCGCTGTCGGATCAGGTATCGAAAGACCTCCTCAAGCGTGGCTTCAAGTTTGTCGGCTCGACCATTGTTTACGCCTACCTGCAAGGTATCGGTGTCATTGATGATCACGTCGTTGGCTGCCATTGCCACGGTCGCAAACATAAGCTTCCCAAGTAATACCGCCGTATCGGCACGCAATGAAAAAAGCCCGCGCTCAATCAAGAGCGCGGGCTTTTTTGTCGCTGTGCGAAGTGCTTACACGTCCAGCTGCGAAACGAACTTGGTATTGACGTAAGCTTCGATCGCCTCGGTACCGCCTTCGGAGCCATAGCCGCTGTCCTTGATACCGCCGAACGGTACTTCCGGCAAAGCCAGACCCAGATGGTTGATGGTGATCATGCCGCTTTCAACGCGTGTCGACAGGGCGTGCTTGGTTTGCGCCGACTTGGCGTAAGCGTAGGCAGCCAGGCCGAAAGGCAGGCGGTTGGCTTCGGCGATCACTTCGTCCAGTGTTTCGAACGAGTTGATCAATGCCAGCGGGCCGAACGGTTCTTCGTTCATGGCGCGTGCCGACAGCGGCACGTTGGTCAGCACGGTTGGTTCGAAGAAGTAACCCTTGTCGCCGACGCGCTTGCCGCCAAAGCGCAGTTGCGCACCTTGTTCCACAGCGTCGCTGATCAGTGCTTCCAGTGCAGGGATGCGGCGCTTGTTGGCGACCGGGCCCATGGTCGTGCCTGCAGTCATGCCGTCGCCGACCTTCAGCTGGCTGGCAGCGGTGATGAACTTGTCGACGAAGGCGTCGAACACTTTCTTTTGCACCAGGAAGCGGGTCGGCGAGACGCAGACCTGACCGGCGTTGCGGAACTTGGCCATCGCCAGTTGCTTGGCGGCGGTGTCGATGTCGGCATCGTCGAACACGATGGCCGGCGCGTGGCCGCCCAGTTCCATCGTCGCGCGTTTCATGTGCGTGCCGGCCAGTGCGGCCAGTTGCTTGCCGACCGGGGTCGAACCGGTGAAGGAGATTTTCTTGATGATCGGATGCGGGATCAGGTATTCGGAGATTTCCGATGGCACGCCGTAGACCAGATTGACCACGCCTTCAGGAATGCCGGCATCGGCAAATGCGCGAATCAGTTCGGCAGGCGAGGCCGGTGTTTCTTCCGGTGCCTTGACGATGATGGAGCAGCCTGCAGCCAGTGCAGCGGACAGCTTGCGCACGACTTGATTGAGCGGAAAATTCCATGGTGTGAACGCGGCGACAGGGCCGACCGGTTCCTTGATCACCATCTGATAAGCATTCGGCACGCGCGCCGGAACGAGGCGGCCGTAGGTGCGGCGGGCTTCTTCTGCGAACCAGTCGATGGTGTCGGCGGCGCCCAGGGTTTCTGCCTTGGCTTCCGCCAGTGGCTTGCCTTGTTCCAGCGTCATCAGTTGCGCGACTTCGTCGGCGCGTTCACGCAGGATGTTGGCAGCCTTGCGCATGATCTTGGAGCGCTCGAATGCGGAGATATTGCGCCAGGTATCGAAACCTTTTTGTGCGGAAGCCAGTGCAGCGTCGAGGTCTTGCTTGTTGGCGTGGGCGATGTGGCCGATGACTTCTTCGGTGGCAGGATTGACGACAGGAATTGTGCGGTCCGAGACACTGGCAGTCCAGCGACCGTTGATGAAGAGTTGAACGTCTTTGTACATGATGAGTATCTCTTTGCGAATCTGATGGATGAAAGAAGGTGAAGCAGAATTTTGAAATCACATCCGGCGGAATGGCTTGCGGAGGTGACTGGCGTATGCCGTGGCTCAGTTATACCACGGCTGGGAAAGTTGCGTCAGGCCAACGCAAAAAACGAAGCTATTGACGCCATTCGGGACGATATACCTTTGACATGTAGTCTGAATATCGTCCCTATCGTCCCTATCGTCCCGGAATGTCGCTGTCGGATCAGTCGAGGTCGCTGTAGTCGACGTTCTCACGCAAGGGCGTCTTGCTCGATGCTGCGCGCACGTATTGCGGGGGCCAGGCGACGTTTTCCTTGAGCGTATCGGCGGCGTGCAACGGCCAGTAAGGATCGCGCAGCAGTTCGCGCGCCAGCAGCACGAGATCGGCTTGTTCGGTGCGCAGCACATGTTCTGCCTGAATGGCATCGGTGATCATGCCGACGGTGCCGGTGGCAATCCTGGCTTCACTCTTTACCCGTGCGGCAAAAGCAGTCTGATAGCCGGGGCCGGTAGGAATCGTCGCCGTGGCAATGTTACCGCCGCTGGAGACGTCGACCAGATCGACACCGAGATCGCGCAGCATGCTTGAAACCGCAACCGTCTCGTCGGGATTCCAGCCACCCTCGGTCCAGTCGGTTGCCGACAAACGGACGAACAGCGGCAGTTCTGCCGGCCAGACTTTGCGTACGGCAGTGACAGCTTCCAGCAAGAAGCGCGCACGGTTTTCCAGTGAACCACCGTATTGGTCAGTACGCTGATTGCTCAGCGGCGAGAGGAATTCATGCAGCAGGTAACCGTGTGCCGCATGGACTTCAACGACCTTGAAGCCGGCCTTGAAGGCACGTTGTGCGGCATCGGCAAAGGCTTGCACGCGTTGCGCGATGGCTTCCACGCTCAGCTCCACAGGCGCTTTGAAGGTGGCGTCGAAAGGAATTGCCGAGGGGCCTACGGTATCCCAGCCGCCTTCTGCAGCAGGTACGGTACCGACCTTGCCGGCCCATGGACGCCAGGCGCTGGCTTTGCGGCCGGCGTGCGCCAGCTGGATACCGGCGAAAGAACCCTGCGCTTCGATAAAGCGGGTAATGCGGCGCAGCGGTTCGATGTGGTCGTCTTTCCAGATGCCGACGTCTTCGGGCGTGATGCGGCCTTCGGCCAGAATGCCGGCCGCTTCCACGATCACCAGACCAGCGCCGCCAACAGCGCGGCTGCCCAGATGGACCAGATGCCAGTCATTGACGAAACCGTCTTGTGCCGAGTATTGGCACATTGGCGAGACGGCAATACGGTTCGGCAGAGTCAGTTCGCGCAACTTCAGCGGGGAGAATAATTTGCTGCTCATCGGAAGCTCCTGTTTGTTTGCTGCGCGCGTGAGGTGGATGGCGCGCTCGCAAGTGGGAAGTAGAGGAAGTGGTTGTTCGGTGAAACCAGAAGTCTATTTTATTTTTTGAAACCGTGTTTGGCGCCGCCGGATTCTTTATGTTTCTTCCAGACGGCGCATGATTTCATCATTCAGTCGGTATTGAACTGCAGCGCAGCCAGGCTGGCGTAAAGACCGTTCTGCGCAATCAGCGAAGCATGTGTGCCGGTCTCCACGATACGGCCGTGCTCCAGCACGATGATGCGGTCGGCGCGCTGCACGGTCGCCAGACGATGTGCGATGACCAGCGTGGTACGGCCGATCATGGCGGCTTCCAGCGCGGACTGCACCAAACGTTCGGATTCGGCGTCGAGCGCACTGGTGGCTTCGTCGAGCAGCAGCAGCGGGGGATTTTTCAGCAGCGCGCGGGCGATCGCAATGCGCTGGCGCTGACCTCCCGACAAGCGCACACCGCGTTCACCCAGGAAGGATTGATAGCCTTGTGGCAGGCGGTCGATGAACTCATGCGCCGCCGCCATCTTCGCCGCAGCGATAACTTCTTCATCGCTGGCGTCGGCACGGCCAAAGCGGATGTTCTCCAAGGCATTCTCAGAAAAAATAATGGTGTCCTGCGGCACGATACCGATGGCGCCGCGCAGGGTTTGCAGCGAGAGAAACTTGATATCAACGCCATCCAGTTTGATCGCGCCTTGCTGTGGATCGTAGAAGCGCAACAGCAACTGGAACAGCGTGGTCTTGCCGGCGCCGGACGGGCCGACAATGGCGATGGTTTCACCCGGTTTGATATCCAGAGACAGATGCATCAATGCGCTGCTGTCCGGGCGAGACGGATAGTGGAAGACGACGTCTTCCAGTTGCAGCGCTGCGCCGTTGGCTGTGCGCGGTGGCAGGGTTTCAGGCAGCAACACCGATTGAACCGGTGATTTTGCGGTCAGCAGATCGAGCAGGCGCTCGGTCGCGCCGGCTGCGCGTTGCGTGTCGCCCAGCACTTCCGACAAGGCGCCGATGGAGCCGGCCACCAGCGAGGCGTAAAGGATGAACTGACCAAGCTGACCGCCGCTCATGCTGCCTTGCACGACGGCATGCGCACCCAGCCACAGCACGAACACGATCGCGCCGAACACCAAAAGAATCGCCATCATCGTCAGTACCGAACGCGCGCGAATACGCTGCATGGCGGTATGAAAAGCGCGCTCCACCGATGTGCCGAAACGTCTGGCTTCGATCTCTTCATGCGTGAAGGCTTGCACCGTCGGCATGGCATTGAGAATCTCGCCGGCCAGCGCGGAGGCATCGGCGACGCGATCCTGTGATTCGCGCGAGAGCTTGCGTACACGGCGGCCGTAAAACACGATCGGCAGCACGACGGCCGCCAGCATCACGATGATGATGGATGACAGCTTGACGCTGGTGATGAACAACATGACCATGCCGCCGATGAACAGCAGCCCATTGCGCAGCGCCATCGAAATACTGGTGCCGACCAGTGTCTGGATCAGCGTCGTGTCGGTGGTCAGGCGCGACAGCACTTCACCGGTCTTGGTGGTTTCAAAGAATTGCGGGCTCTGCGTGACCACATGCGCATAAACGGCACTGCGCAGATCCGCCGTCACGCGTTCGCCCAGCCACGACACCATATAAAACCGCGCTGCCGTCGCCACGCCGAGGATGCAGGCCACACCGAACAGAGCAAGAAAATACAGATCGATGTGCAGCGTGCTTGCAGCGGCGTCCGCACCGCCGATGCCGCTCTTGCCGAAGCCAAGATCGATCATTTGCCGGAACGCATACGGAATCGCCAGTGTCGCTGCTGCGGCGACGATGAGCGCCAGACCGGCCAGCATGAATTGACGCTTGTAAGGTTGCAGGAAGGGGAGCAGGCCGATCAGGGTTTTGATGCTGCCTTTGGCTGGTTCAGGTTTGACGCTAGATGACATATTGGCAAGATTGATGATGTTGATGAAGCAACTTTATAGGCTGAATGTCAGAATTTTTATCAGGTGGTGAACCACGCGATTGATTGCAAGTCGATAGAATGCATAAGTATATGCATTCATCACATATTCAATCTGACAACAGATTGCGCTCTTGAAATGCGCCGCGCGCGCTCAATATGCGATTCTTGTACTTTCTAAACGCGGTCTAGTGTATTGCATGCTTGCATACCGTGCCGATGGCGTTCATGCAGTTGTTATATTGTGCGGTTACATTGTGCCGTTACATCATGCGGTTACAACAAGGAGAGCAAAATTGGCTCAACGATTGTTGCAGGACATGCAGGACGATTGGGCTGAGAATTGTCCGATACGAGGTGAATTGCACGACGGACTGATGGCAGAAACCGCCAGCATTTCTCCCAAATACTTTTACGACGCGCTCGGTTCCACTCTCTTCGAAGCGATTTGCGCGCTGCCGGAATACTACCCGACCCGCACCGAAGCGCAGATCTTCGATCAGCATGCCGAGGATATTGCTGCCACCGTCGGCAAAGGCGTGACCATGATTGATCTGGGCGCCGGCAACTGCGCCAAGGCGGCCCGCCTGTTTCCTTCCTTGCAGCCGCGACAATATGTCCCCATCGACATCTCGACGGAATTTTTGCGTGAAGCGGTGAATGGCTTGCGGCAAAAATTCCCGGCGATCCCGATGCAAGAAATCGCGATGGATTTTTCAACCTCGCTGCAATTGCCTTCGACGGTCGGACGTGAGAACCGTCTGTTCTTTTATCCAGGATCGTCGCTTGGTAATTTCGCACCCGAAGAAGCACTGCAGTTCCTGCGCCGCATGCGCCATGGCCTGCAACTGGGTGAGGCCGGCGGTATTTTGCTCGGCATCGATCTGGTCAAGGAAAAGGCTGTACTTGATGCAGCCTACGACGACGCACTGGGCGTGACTGCGGCATTCAACCGCAATGCGCTGTTGCACGTCAATCGCCTGCTGGGCAGCGATTTCGTGGTCGACGATTGGCAGCACCGGGGCTTCTTTAATCCCGAGTTGTCGCGTATCGAGATGCATCTGGAAGCACGCCGCGATGTCATCGTGACATGGTGCGGAGGCGAGAGAAAATTCCGCCAAGGCGAACGCATCCATAGCGAGAACAGTTATAAATTCACGCCCGACGGCTTCAGCGATTTGTTGCGCCAAGCCGGGTTCGGCCAGGCCAAGATGTGGTTCGATCCGCAGAAGTGGTTCATGCTCTGTTACGCGCGGCCGGTGTAAGCGGCAGAAGATGCATAACATCTGCACAGGGAGATAAGCAGCATGCATAACGAAACGGCCGCACTGGCCGCAACGAACGCAGCCATCGTCGATGACTTTTTGCGTACGCGCGAATACTCGATGATCCTCGCCACGCCGTTGTCCGATGAAGATTGCGGCGCACAGTCGATGCCCGACGCCAGTCCGGTCAAATGGCATCTGGCGCATACCAGCTGGTTCTTTGAGACCTTTATTCTCGAAAGCTACGAACCCGAGTTCGCGCCGTTTCATCCGGCGTTCCGGGTCTTGTTCAATTCTTACTATGAAGGCGTCGGCGACAAGCATCCACGTCCTCAGCGCGGCATGCTGACACGTCCGTCGCTGGCCGAGATACGTGCCTATCGTTCCAACATCGATCTGCGCATGCAAGCGTTGCTGTTATCCGATGTTTGCGATGAGGATTGTCTGCGCTTGCTGGAGCTGGGCATGCAGCATGAGCAGCAGCATCAGGAGTTGATGCTGACTGACGTCAAACATCTGTTGTCGCTCAATCCGCTCAAGCCGGCTTATCTGCCGCGCGCCTTGCAGGCCATGCCGGTGCAGACTGAATTGGAGTGGAATACCTTCGATGCCGGTGTCGTGGAGATAGGTTATCGACATGGAGGATTCTGTTTCGACAATGAGCTGCCGTCGCATCGCCAATTTGTTGAAGCATTTGCCATCGGTTCGCGCCTGATCAGCAACATCGAATACCTGATGTTTGTGGAGCAGGGTGGCTATGACAATCCAGCCTATTGGCTGTCGGCTGGATGGGACTGGCGCAGCAGTAACGGCATCAAACATCCGCTCTACTGGCATCGCCAGGACGATGGCGCGTGGCAGGAGTTCACCTTGCACGGCATGTTGCCGCTGGATCCGCATGCGGCGGTGCTGCACTTGTCCTACTACGAGGCTGATGCTTTTGCACGCTGGGCCGGTGCACGTTTGCCGACCGAGGCAGAGTGGGAATACGCCGCCGGTGCGCTCGGTAACGAGGGCCGGCAATTTTTCGGCACGGCATGGCAGTGGACATCGAGCAGCTATGCGCCTTATCCGGGCTATGCGATTCCTGACGGCGCTGTCGGCGAGTACAACGGCAAGTTCATGGTCAATCAATATGTCTTGCGCGGTTCATCCGGTGCGACGCCGCTGGGACATTCGCGCGTCAGCTATCGCAACTTTTTCCCCGCGACGGCTTGCTGGCAATACAGCGGCATTCGCCTGGCACGGTCGCTGTAACGATTCACGATTTATCTGAAGCACGAAACAAAAAAGCCGCCGGTTGGATAAACCGGCGGCTTTTCTCATATTGCCAGACGTGGGTTTGTCAGGCTGATCAGGCGGCTTTCGCTTTTGGCGAAGAAGGCTGATTGGCGCTTTGATCGATCGCGATCTGGCGATTGATGGCGCTGAGTACGGCTTTGAACGATGCTGTCACGATGTTGGCGTCGATACCGACACCGAAGCCGGTCGGCGCTTCATTCAGACGCAGCTCGATGTAGCTGGCGGCTTGCGCGTTGGCGCCGGCGCCGATGGCGTGTTCGTGGAAGTCCATCAGTTTGATGTCCAGGCCCAGTGCATTGACGAAGGCGTCGATAGGGCCGTTGCCGGTGCCGCGCAGCGTCGCCTTTTCACCGTTGCGCTCGATGTCGATTTCAATCTTGATCGATTCCTTGTGCGAGGAATCTTCCGACATGCGGTGTGCGCGATAGACGTAAGGGGTGGTGCGATCCAGATATTCGCTCTTGAAGATCGTGTAGATGTCGCCGGCGACGATTTCCTTGCCGGTGGCATCGGCTTCGCGCTGGATGGCGCGGCTGAATTCGATCTGCAGACGGCGCGGCATCGACAGACCGTATTCCTGCTCCAGCAGGTAGGCCATGCCGCCCTTGCCGGATTGGCTGTTGACGCGGATCACGGCATCGTAGCTGCGGCCCAGATCGGCCGGGTCGATCGGCAGATAAGGTACTTCCCAGATGGCGTCCGCTTGCTGCTTGGCGAAACCCTTCTTGATGGCATCCTGGTGCGAGCCGGAGAAGGCCGTGAAGACCAGATCGCCGACATACGGATGACGTGGGTGAACCGGGATCTGGTTGCACTCCTCGACGCACTGACGCACGGTGTCAATGTCGGAGAAATCAAGGCCGGGATTCACGCCTTGCGTGTACAGGTTCAGGGCGAGCGTGACCAGATCGACGTTGCCGGTGCGTTCGCCGTTGCCGAACAAACATCCTTCAACGCGATCAGCGCCGGCCATCACAGCCAGTTCAGCCGAAGCGACGGCGGTGCCGCGGTCATTGTGCGGGTGCACCGAGATGATGGTGGAGGCGCGATGCTTCAGGTTGCGGCACATCCATTCGATCTGGTCGGCGTAGACATTCGGCGTGCTGCATTCGACGGTCGAGGGCAGATTCAGGATGACTTTGCGTTCTGGTGTGGCGCCCCAGGTTTCACAGACGGCGTCGCAGATTTCCTTGGAGAAGTCGAGTTCGGTGGTGCTGAAGGACTCCGGCGAATATTCATAGCGCCATTGGGTTTCCGGGCGGGCGTCGGTCAGTTCCTTGACGAGTTGAGTGCCGGTGACGGCGATGTTTTTGATCTCGTCGCGGGACATGTTGAAGACGATCTTGCGGAAAGCCGGTGCCACCGAGTTGTACAAGTGGACGATGGCTTGCTTGGCACCTGCGAGCGAATCGATGGTGCGGCGGATCAGCTCTTCGCGCGACTGGGTCAGCACGATGATGGTGACATCGTCAGGGATGCGATTTTCTTCGATCAGTTTGCGAACGAAGTCGAAGTCGGTTTGCGATGCGGAGGGGAAGCCGACTTCGATTTCCTTCAGGCCGATTTGCAGAAGCATTTCGAAGAAGCGCAGTTTGCGCTCCGGGCTCATCGGCTCGATCAGCGCCTGATTACCGTCGCGCAGGTCGGTACTCATCCAGATCGGCGGCTTGGAAATGAACTGATTGGGCCAGGTACGATCAGATAACGGAATCGTTGGGAATGCGCGGTACTTTGCTGCCGGGTTGCTTAACATCATGGTAAAACCTCTTTAATTTGTCACTACAGTGAAATTGGGGAAATCATCCGATGTGGCTGAAGGGCCGCCTGACTGCCACTAACGCGAGGCCAGGCAACCGATCGGTAGCGATAGCAGTGCCGATGCCGGTGCAAAGATCTTCGCGGCGATAGATTCGACGATTACGCCGGAAATCGGAGTTGCAGCAATGGACTTGGTATGCAAGAGCGGCATAACTGGCTTTTCAGTAAAAAATTTACAACTTTTTAATTTGTGCTGCGATGTGATTCTGAGGATCCATTTCGGATGCTTTCAGATCTATACGCCAGCGAGGAAACTGCAAAAACTAGGGAGAAACTTGGATTAGCGCGAAGCTGGTAGTAGCGTCACTAGTAGCAACGCTAGCAGGGCGCCAGCGAAGTGCGATAGTGATAGAGAGAATTGTGTTGCGGAGTTCATCTGTTCACTTTAGAAGATTGCTGTTTGGATTGTCAAGCATTATCTGCCTGATGCTCCCAAAAGCGAGCTAAAAGCAGGGGGGAGCCGATGCCTTTTGTTGTTAGAATCCAAGTTCCTTTCATAATGATGAAGCGACAAGTCCTGGGTGGCTTGGCGGCATCCGGCTTTTATTCGATCCTTGTTTGTATATCCAGCACTTGATCAATTCGTTAATTAATTAATTATTTATTCAATTCATGTATAGACGTCCGGACCTGATCGTTTGCGAAGAGTGTGATGCAGTGCATCGCAGGCCGGTACTCAGACGCGCTGAAATTGCGCAATGCCAGCGTTGCGGTGCAGAAATGGAGCGCGACACCGGCAGTCGCCAGCAACGTTTGCTGCCGCTGACGGTTGCCAGCCTGATCATGTTCGTGATCGCCAACAGCTTTCCCATCGTCGAAATCGAGCTGCAAGGATTGACCAGTCAGACCACGCTGATCGGCGCCGTCAAAGTGCTCGGTATGGAAGGCATGTCGCTGGTAGCCATGCTGGTAATGGCTACGACCATTTTGTTCCCGCTGGTGCAGCTGCTGGTCCTGTTCTATTTATTACTGCCGACGGCACATGGCGTGAACCGTCCCGGCGTCAAGACTCTGCTGAGGATCATGCAGATGGTACGTCCCTGGGGGATGGTGGAGGTCTTTCTGCTCGGTGTGTTGGTGGCAGTGGTCAAGTTGTCCAATATGGCGACGGTGATTCCCGGTGTCGCCTTGTGGGCGTTTGGCGCACTGACGATCGTTTTGACCGCAGTCGTGTCATTTAACCCGCGCTATCTGTGGCGCTCGCTGGTGATCGCACGCATTGAAGACGCCGATCCGGTCAAAGACGGGGAGCCGGTACGATGAGCGCTGATACTTATCCCGCATCGGACGCATCGTCTGATCCCTCTTTTGCCGATGAGTCTGCGGCAAAGGCGCATCAGGCTGAACATGCTGCCGATCCTGTAATGAGCAGCGCCATCGCTTCCAATCTCCGTCCCTGCCATCATTGCGGTACCGTCTGGGAAGATGCCCCCGACGATGCGCATTGCGAGGTCTGCCACAGCCCGCTGCATGTGCGCAAGATCGATAGCCTCAATCGCACCTGGGCTTTTCTGATCGCGGCCTGCATCATGTACATCCCGGCCAATCTGATGCCGGTGATGACCACGACGACTCTGCTGGATGAACAGCAGGATACGATCATGAGCGGCATCATCTACTTCTGGGTCGATGGATCGTGGGAGCTGGCGATTGTGGTGTTCATTGCCAGCTTTCTGGTACCGCTCTTCAAGCTGGTGTCGCTGATCATCCTGACGGTGAGCGCGCGCCGGCGCAGCAGCTGGCAGCGTCTGCAACGCGCCAAACTGTATCGTGTGGTGGAGTCGATAGGGCGTTGGTCAATGCTGGATGTATTCGTGGTGTCTTTGCTGACCGGGCTGGTGCAAATAGAAGGCTTTGCCAAGATCACGGCGGGAGTCGGCGTCGCAGCGTTCGGATCGGTAGTGGTGCTCACCATGCTGGCGTCGCTGAGTTTTGATCCGCGCCTGATCTGGGATCAGGATGAGCCGGTTTCTAATGAGAACGCTGTGCCGTCGCCACATGTCGACCTGCAAGAGCAATAAAAAAGGATAGTGAATGACTGAACAAACGACGCCCTCACATCATCTTCCGGAGCCTAAACGCTCCCGCCAGCGCAACTGGCTGCCCTCGCTGGTATGGCTGATTCCCATCGTTGCCGCCGTGGTCGGCCTCACACTGGTTGCCAAGATACTGATCGAACGTGGCCCGGTGATCACGATCAGCTTCTCCTCCGCCGAAGGGCTGGAAGCCGGCAAGACCAAAGTGAAATACAAAGACGTCGATATCGGTCTGGTGCAGTCGATCACGCTGAGCAGAGACCGCTCGCATGTCTTGACCACTGTGCAACTGACCAAGGAAGCCGAAAGCTTCACCGCCGACGACACGCGCTTCTGGGTGGTGCGTCCACGCGTGGCGGCATCCGGCATCTCGGGTCTGAATACCTTGCTGTCGGGCGCTTATATCGGCGCCGATGCGGGCAAGTCGGAGGAAACCAAAAAGGAATTCGCCGGCCTTGAACAGCCGCCGATCATTACGCGCGACACCTCCGGCAAGCAGTTCGTGCTGCATGCCGCTGATCTCGGCTCGGTGGATATCGGCTCGCCCGTGTTCTATCGCCGCATCAAGGTCGGCCAGGTTGCCGCCTATGATCTCGATCAGGACGGCAAGGGCGTGACACTGCGTATTTTCGTGAATGCGCCTTATGACAAATTCGTCGGTATCAATTCGCGCTTCTGGCATGCCAGCGGTTTCGACATGCAGATCAATGCCAGCGGCTTCAAGCTGCATACACAATCACTGGCAACGGTGGTGCTGGGCGGTATCGCTTTCAAGTCGATGGATGAGTTCGACACCAACACGGCTGCCAAGGAAAACACCAGCTTCCGCCTGGCCGAAGATGAGGCCGCCGCCATGAAGGAGCCTGACGGACGCTCGCAAACCGTGCTGCTTTATTTTAACCAGTCGCTACGCGGTCTTGAGCCGGGCGCGGTGGTGGACTTCCGTGGTGTGGTGCTGGGCGAGGTCAAATCGATTGGTATCGAATACGATGACAAGACGCGTCAGTTCCTGATGCCGGTGGTGGTGACCCTGTATCCGGATCGTCTCGGCCGCAAGTTCAATGAGCAGCAGGAATCGCGCTACACGCCGCGCCAGCGTCTGCGCTATCTGGTTGCGCATGGACTGCGCGCGCAATTGCGCAGCGGCAGTCTGCTGACCGGTCAAGTCTATGTGGCGCTGGACTTCTTCCCGAAGGCCGAGCCGGCACAGATCGACATCGAGCGGACACCGCTGATCTTCCCGACGATACCGAACAGTCTCGACGAGATCCAGAATCAGATTGCCGATGTCACGCGCAAACTGAGCAAGGTGCCGTTCGACAAGATCGGCGAAGACCTGCGCAAGACGCTGGCCACGCTCAACCGTACATTGAGCAGTGCCGAGCAGACCATGAACAAGATCAACAACGATGTCGCACCGGAAATCACCGCTGCCATGCGCGATGCCCGCAAGACGCTCAACGCCGCCGAACGAACCTTGTCCGAGGATGCGCCATTGCAGCAGGACGTGCGCCAGACCATGCAGGAGCTGTCGCGTGCGGCAGCATCCATCAAGGTGCTCACCGATTATTTGCAACAACATCCGGAATCGCTGATTCGCGGCAAGCAGGAGGATAAATAATGCAGGGTCGATTCACATTTTTCTCGACGGCGGCGCTGATGCTGGCGTTGACGGCATGTTCCAGCACGCCGACGCGCTTCTACACGTTGGCTGCAGCGGGTGGATCAAGTCCTTCGCCGGCGATGGCCAAGGCACCCGCCGCAACGCCCGCCGTCGCGGCTGGACAGACATTTATCGAGGTCTTGCCGGTGAGCGTGCCGGAGCGTCTGGCGCGTCCGCAGATTGTGGTGCGTACTGACGATACGCGTGTCGATATTCTTGAGCAGGATCGCTGGTCGGCACCGTTCAACAACGAACTGCGTGACGCATTGGCCAGCGGCGTCGCCAATCGTCTCGGCGCAGTCGACGTGACACGCGGTGGTCGTCCGGCCAATCAACCGGTTTATCGGATCATTGTTGAGTTGCGCCAGCTTGACGCCGTCAAGGGCGGCAAGGTGGACGCATCCTTCGGATGGACGATTGCGCGCAGCGACAATAATGCAAGCAGCGTATGCCGCCTGGCGGTGGTGGAACCTGTCAGTGGCGCGGGAATTGATGGCGTAGTGCAGGGTATGCAACGTGCAGTAGCCAACGTGGCTGATGCGATTTCGGCCGACGTGATAGCGTTGAGGGCGGGGAAGGGCGGCGCCTGCAGCAGCTGAAGAACGACTGAAAAGTCCTGACACCAATGACAAAGGCCGCTTCAATGAAGCGGCCTTTTGTTTTGTAGCTTGTCTACTTGCTGCAGCGATCATCGTTGAACGATGATCGCTGTTTCAGTATGTCGTCTCAGGACAGATTAACGATCGCCGTAAGAGCGACGTGCGCCGCCGTCGGAACGAGCGCCACCACCCTTGTAACCGCCGCCACCGCCGCCTTCTTTACGTGGGCCGCCACTGCCGGCTGGCTTGCCGCCGAAGCTGCGACCACCGCCATTGCCAGCGCCGTTACCCGCCGAACGTGGTGGGCCGCTGCGGTTGTCGCCTGGACGCCATCCGCCTGGCTTGCGCGCGCTGCGTGCAGGTGCCGCTGTTTTCTTTGGCTCGTAGCCTTCAACGACATCAACCGGAATCGGTTGCTTGGTGAAGCGCTCAATACGTTTGACGTGCATGCCTTCAGCATGATTGACCAGCGACACGGCAACGCCGTTGCGGCCGGCACGACCGGTACGGCCGATACGGTGAACGTAATCTTCCGGGAATTTCGGCAGATCGTAGTTGAACACGTGAGTGATGCCCGGCACGTCAATACCGCGAGCGGCGACGTCGGTAGCTACCAGCACGCGAACCTGGCCACGACGCATGCCGTCCAGAGTGCGGTTACGTGCGCCTTGATGCATGTCGCCATGCAAAGCAGCAGCAGCGAAACCAGCGATGTTCAGACGATCAGCGATGGTGTCGGCATCACGCTTGGTCGCAGTGAAGACAACAGCCTGATCCATGGTCACGTCGCGCAGCAGGAAGTCCAGCAGGCGATTCTTGTGCGACAGATCGTCGACGAAGTGCACGCGCTGAGCGATGTTTTCATGCTTGGTGGCGGAACCGGCGATCTGGATGATCTGCGGTGCATTGGTGATGCGCTTTGCCATGTTGCCGACGACGCCATCCAGCGTTGCCGAGAACAGCATGGTTTGGCGGGTTGCCGGTGTGGCAGCGACGATCTTTTCGATATCTTCGATGAAGCCCATGTCCAGCATGCGGTCAGCTTCGTCCAGCACCAGAATTTCCAGTTCGGAGAAATCGATCTTGCCCGAATCCATATGGTCGATCAGACGGCCAGGTGTCGCCACCAGGATTTCAGGATTGCGCGACAGCAATTGCATTTGCTTCGGATAAGGCATGCCACCGAGGATGGACACGGCCTTCAGGCGACGCATGTGTGCGCAATACTTGTCGGTTGCGGTGGTAACTTGCAGGGCCAGTTCGCGTGTTGGCGTCAGCACCAGCATCTTTGGCTGTGCAGGACGGAAACGTGGACGGTCGCCGCGTGCCTTGGCGGCTTGCGCTTCCTGGTTTGGTGTCTTCGCGCCAGGAGCAGCAGGTGGCATGGAGGCAAACTTGTGCAGCGACGGCAGCATGAATGCTGCAGTCTTGCCGGAGCCTGTCTGCGACGATACCAGCAAATCCTTGCCGGCGATGGCGGCAGGGATAGCTTGTTCCTGAACCGGAGTCGGCGCGGTGTAGCCGGAGTCGGTCAAGGCTTTGATAATCGATGGGTGCAGGCCTAGTGTTTCAAAAGTCATGTTTTCTTTCGTTTTGTGTATGAGCGCCAGACAAATGCAATGCAGCGCAACGCCTGCGTCAGAGTGAACGGACGCAACGAGCGCACAACAAATGCGGTGAACGCAAAAAAGCAACGCCAACCAACGAAATGACTATGAAAAACAAAGAAATTTCGGCACAAAAGCTTTGCGCCGGGACGGTGTCGCTTAAAGACTAAGGACACTCAAGGCGGGAGGGCTTTTACTACGTACTGTCGACTGTCTAGCGCGACAATTAGGGCTTGCGAAGCTGCTGAGTAACCCAGCGAGCCGGATTACGGTTTGTACGTCGTATTGCAACGCACAAACCGAATCATACAGCAAAATGTCGAAGTTAGCACTAGGGTTTGCTCGGAGATTTGCTTCGAACAAGTCCCTAGTCTTCTTTCGTCCTGGTTCGTATTACTCGGAGATACCGCCGACGACGCGCGAGAAGCCGCCGTCCACGTAGGTGATCTCACCGGTGATGCCGCCTGCCAGGTCCGACAACAGGAAGGCCGAAGCATTGCCGACGTCTTCAATCGTTACGTTGCGGCGCAGCGGGGCGTTGTCGGACACAAAACCGAGGATCTTGCCGAAGCCCTTGATGCCGCTGGCTGCCAATGTCTTGATCGGGCCGGCGGATACGCCGTTGACGCGCACGCCCTTGGGGCCCAGAGATTCCGCCAGGTAACGCACGCTGGCTTCCAGCGATGCCTTGGCCAGACCCATGGTGTTGTAGTTTGGAACCACACGTTCAGAGCCAAGATAGGTCAATGTCAGCAGCGCCGAGTTGGGACGCAGCATCGGCAGCGCAGCCTTGGCCATTGCCGGGAAGCTATATGCCGAGATGTCGTGCGCGATCTTGAAGCCTTCTCGCGAGAAGCCTTCCAGGAAGTCGCCGGCAATCGCTTCGTTCGGCGCGAAGCCGATGGCGTGCACCAGGCCGTCCAACTGGTCCCAGGACTTGCCCAGATCGGCGAACAGGGCATTGATTTGCTCGTCGCTGCCGACGTCGCAATCAAAAATCAGCTTGCTGTCGAATTCTTCAGCGAACTTGGTGATACGGTCCTTGAAACGTTCGCCGACATAGGTGAACGCCAGTTCCGCGCCTTCGCGCTTGCATGCCGTAGCGATGCCATAAGCGATGGAACGATTGGATAACAGACCTGTGATCAGGATTTTCTTGCCTTGCAAAAATGCCATGTTGACTCCGAGTGATGGGTAATGCCGATATGCCGGCAGCGGCGCGGCTGAAACTGACGAGATTGTAGGGGCTTGCGATGAGGAGGGCAACTTTTCGACTCGATCAACGTATTGCATTTGAGGATAGGCGGCGAGTCCTTCATTTGTAGAGAAATATGCTGGTTCTACTATCTACCGCGCAGGAAAGACGTGTCAGTTGTGTACAATCGATCATCATAGTCGGCCGGAGACTTTATTGCGATTCTGGTCTATTTCAATGCAACGCCAACGTTTCTTTTGTGGACGCATGTTCAAATTTCTCGTTTCAGTTTTACTGGTCGGCATATTGGCTCAAAGCAGCAGCGCCTTTGCTGCATACGCGATGGCGCTGGGTTACACGCCGAAATATCCGCCCGGATTTACCCATTTTGACTACGTTAATCCGGATGCGCCGAAACAAGGCCAGATCACGTTTCCCGCGTTAGGCAGTTTCGACAAGCTCAACCCCTTTACCTTAAAGGGTTCTGTTGTCAGTGGAATGGGCCAGGGAGGCAACGGTTTTGTCTTTACGCAGTTCAGTCTCATTTTCGAGTCGCTCATGACACAAAGCGAAGATGAACCGTTTTCTGCGTATGGGCTGCTAGCCGAAGACATGGATCTGGCCCCCGATCAACTCAGCGTGACTTTTCGTCTGAACCCGGCAGCACGCTTCTCCAATGGGGATCCGGTCACTGCTGAGGATGTCAAATATTCGTTCCGCACCCTGACCGGCAAATCGACGTCGCCTGTGTTCCGTTCGTATTGGGCAGATGTAAAGAATGTCGTGGTGGTGAACCGGCTCACTGTACGTTTTGAGTTCTCCAAAAAGAATAGCGAACTGCATATGATCATCGGACAGTTGCCGGTGTTTTCGCCGAAATGGGGGCAAGGAAAGCCGTTCGACAAGGTGGCGCTGGAGCAGCCGATAGGTAGTGGGCCCTATACCGTCGAAAAGTTTGATTTCGGCAAATATGTCACCTACAAGCGTAATCCGGCCTACTGGGCTACCAACCTGCCGAGCCGACGCGGTCTGTTCAATTTCGATCGGGTCTCCTTCCGGTATTACAAGGACGATTTTACGCGGCTGGAGGCGTTCAAAGCAGGCGAGTTCGACGTCAACATCGAAAACAATGTCCGCAACTGGGTACGCGGGTATAACGGCAAGCGCTTTTCCAGCGGGGAACTGGTCAAACATGAATTCCCTCGGAGTAACGTCACAGGCCTGCAGGGCTACGTCTTCAATCTGCGGCGGCCGATTTTTCAGGACGTCCGCGTCAGGAAGGCAATCGGACTAGCGCTCGATTTCGAATGGCTGAATCGCCAGTTGTATTACGGCCGTCTCAAGCGTAGCGACAGCTATTTCACCAATAGCGAACTGGCTGCGAAAGGCTTGCCGGATGCGGAGGAGCTGAAGATATTGATGCCGCTGAAAGACAAGCTTCGACCGGAAGTTTTTGGTCCGGCGCCGGTGCCGCCGTCGACCGCAGCACCTGGGTCATTGCGAGAGAATCTGAAAAAGGCACGCGATCTGCTGGCACAGGCGGGCTGGACGTATCGCGATGGCGCGCTACGCAATGCGCAAGGAAATATATTCAGTTTCGACTTCATGATCGTGCAGCAATCATCGGAACGTGTGATCGCGCCGTTTGCGCGCAATCTGGAGAAACTCGGTATCCGGATGAACTATCGGATGATCGACGCGGCGCTGGCGCAGAAGCGCATCAATGATTTCGATTTTGATATGGTCACGCAGATCAAGGGCGGTTCGTCGAGTCCGGGCAACGAGCTGTATGACGATTTCGGCTCGCACTCGGCTGGCGAGAGCGGAAGCGAAAACTATGGCGGCATCGCCGATCCGGCCATTGACGCTTTGATCGATCGAGTCGTCAAGAGTAGCTCGCGCACCGACCTGATCAATGCTAGCCGGGCGCTTGACAGAGTCTTGCTGCATGGTTTTTATTGCGTGCCGAATTACTACATCGAGAAAAATTTCGTCGCCCATCGCAATACCCTGGGTTATCCGCCGGTGCCTCCACATCAATACGCGCCACAGGTATGGGCGCTGACGATGTGGTGGACAAAATAGGAGAGTAAGCATGTGGGCATACATATTACGGCGCGTGCTGTTGATGATTCCGACGCTCATCGGCGTCATCCTGCTGACGTTTGTGGTGATCCAGTTCGTGCCGGGAGGGCCGGTAGAGCAGATGGTGCAGCAGCTCAAAGCCCGCGATGGCGAAGGCGGTGGCGGCGCCGGTTTTGGCTATAACGGGCGAAAGGGAGTCGATGCCGAACGCATCAAGGAAATCAAGGCGCTGTATGGTTTCGACAAGCCGGTGACCGAACGCTTCTGGATCATGATGAAAGGGTTTGCCCGTTTCGATCTGGGCGACAGCTTCTATCATCACGTCGATGTGTGGACGTTGGTCAAATCGAAACTGCCGGTGTCGGTGTCGATCGGTTTGTGGACCTTCTTTCTGACCTATCTCATCTCGGTGCCGCTGGGTATCGCCAAGGCCGTGCGCGAGGGTAGCCGTTTCGATTCGCTGTCGAGCGCAGTGGTGCTGGTGGGCTATTCGATTCCCGGGTTTGTGCTGGGCGTGTTCCTGCTGGTGGTGTTCGGCGGCGGCAGCTTCCTGCAATGGTTCCCTCTGCGCGGACTGACCTCTGACGACTGGGCCACGCTGTCGCTGTTCGGCAAGATCAAGGATTACCTGTGGCACATCACCTTGCCGGTGCTGGCGTCGGTGGCCGGATCATTTGCGGTCATGACCATGCTGACCAAGAATACCTTTCTCGACGAGATCCGCAAGCAATATGTGCTGACCGCTCGGGCCAAGGGCCTCTCCGAAAACAAGGTGCTCTACAAGCACGTCTTCCGCAATGCCCTGATCCCGCTGGTGACCGGATTTCCGGCAGCTTTCATCGGCGCCTTCTTTGCCGGCAGCCTGCTGATCGAGACGCTGTTCTCGCTCGACGGTCTCGGCTTGCTGTCGTATGAGTCGGTGATTCGCCGCGACTATCCGGTCGTTATGGGCACCCTGTATCTGTTCACGTTGATCGGTCTCGTGGTGAAACTGCTGGGCGATCTCTGCTATGTCTGGGCCGATCCGCGCGTCCAGTTTGAAAGTCTGGCCAAATGAGCGCGACGACCTTGACTGCTTCTCCTTCTTCTCCATTTCCTTCGCCTTCGATTTCTCCGGGCCGCCGCATCTGGCTGCGCTTTCGCCAGAACCGCAATGGTTATTGGAGCCTGATTATTTTTCTGGTGCTGTTCGTCATCAGTCTCGGCGCCGAACTGGTTTCCAATGACAAGCCGTTGGTGGCCAGCTATCACGGCAAGATTCTTTTTCCGATTACGCATGACTATTCGGAAAAAGAGTTCGGTGGTGATTTCGCCTCGCCGGCGGATTATCTCGATCCCTTCATTCAGGATCAGTTCAAGAAAGACGGCAATTGGGCAATCTATCCGCTGAATCACTATCGCTTCGACACACTCAACTACTTCGCCACGCAACCCAATCCGGCGCCGCCATCTTCGGAGAACTGGCTCGGCACCGATGATCGCGGGCGTGATGTGTTTGCGCGTTTGCTGTATGGCTTCCGCATTTCCATCCTGTTCGGCCTCGCATTGACCGCGACGGGCGTGGTGCTTGGTTTGCTGGCAGGCGCGGTGCAGGGTTACTTCGCCGGGCGCACCGACTTGTTCATGCAACGCATTCTGGAAATCTGGGGCTCGATGCCTGAGCTGTATCTGCTGATCATTTTTTCTTCGATCTTTGAGCCGAGCATCGGCTTGCTGCTGGTGTTGTTGTCGCTGTTCGGATGGATGGGTTTGTCGGATTATGTGCGCGCCGATTTTTTACGTAACCGCAATCTGGAATACGTACAGGCCGCGCGCGCGCTCGGTCTATCGAATTTGCAAATCATCTGGCGCCACGTGCTGCCCAACAGTCTGACGCCGGTGGTGACCTTTTTGCCATTCCGCATGAGTGCATCGATTCTCGCATTGACCAGTCTCGACTTCCTTGGCCTCGGTGTGCCGCCTTCGACACCGAGCCTGGGTGAGTTGCTGGCGCAGGGCAAGAACAACCTCGATGCCTGGTGGATCGCCTTGTCGACCTTCATCGTGCTGACTGTGACCCTGCTGTTGCTGACCAATATCGGCGATGCCTTGCGCAATGCTCTGGATGTGCGGAGGAAGGCATGAGTCTGCTTGAAATCCGCAATCTGTCGGTGCGCTTCGGCAATGCAACCGTCGTCGATGACGTCAGCTTCAAGGTCGAACCCGGCGAAAAATTCGCTCTGGTGGGCGAGTCCGGTTCCGGCAAGACGGTCAGCGCCTTGTCGGTATTGCGTCTGAATCAGGACGCCAATTACAGCGGACAAATCCTGTTCAACGGCGACGACATCCTGCAAAAGAGTGAAGCCGCGATGCGCGGTGTGCGCGGGTTGGATGCGGCGATGATTTTCCAGGAACCGATGACGGCCTTGAATCCATTGTTCACTATCGGCAACCAGATCGCTGAAGTGCTGATGCTGCACGAAAGCCTGAGCGCCAAGGCTGCGGCACAACGCACCATCGCCTTGCTGGAGAAGACAGGTATTCCAGAACCAGCGCGGCGCGCACTGGCGTATCCGCATCAATTATCCGGCGGTCAGCGTCAGCGCGCCATGATTGCCATGGCTCTGGCCTGCCATCCCAAGCTGCTGATCGCGGATGAACCGACTACGGCGCTGGACGTGACAATTCAGGTACAGATCCTGGAACTGCTCAATCAGTTGCAGCGCGATGAAAACATGGCGGTGCTGCTGATCTCGCATGACCTCAATCTGGTTCGTCATTTTGCCGATCGCGTCGGCGTCATGGAAAAGGGCAAGCTGGTTGAGACTGCCGCTACAGCCGCATTGTTCGCAGCGCCGCAACAGGCTTATACACGCAAGCTGCTGGCCAGCCAGCCCAAACGCAACGTCGACGAGATCGCGCCCGATGCGCCGGTCTTGCTGACCGGAGAACGCGTGCGTTGCACCTTCTCGATCAAGCAAGGCTGGCTGCGTCGCAAGCAGTTCGTCGCGGTTGACGATGTCGATCTGACACTGCGCAAAGGTGAAACGCTGGGCATTGTCGGCGAATCCGGTTCGGGCAAGTCAACACTCGGCATGGCCTTGCTGCGTCTGTCATCAGCGCAGGTAGAAGGCAAGATCCACTTCGACGGTCAAGAGGTCAGCGCCATGTCGTCGAGCGCTGTGCGGCCCTTGCGCGCACGCATGCAGGTGGTGTTTCAGGATCCGTTTGCTTCGCTGTCACCGCGCAGGACGGTTGAACAGATTGTCGGTGAAGGACTCGCTCTGCATCATCCGAACTTGAATGCCGCCCAGCAGCGGGCCGCCGTCGTCGCCGCGCTGCTGGAAGTCGGATTGTCCGAAGACATGCTGCAACGCTATCCGCATGAGTTTTCCGGCGGCCAGCGCCAGCGTATTGCGATTGCACGCGCAGTGGTGCTCAAGCCAGAGCTGTTGCTGCTGGACGAGCCGACCTCGGCGCTCGATGTCACGGTGCAGCAGCAGGTATTGCAGTTACTGGCGCAGTTACAACGAAAGCATGGCCTGACCTATCTCTTCATCAGCCACGATCTCGCCGTGATCCGGGCCATGGCGCATCAGGTGGTGGTCATGAAAGACGGCAAAGTGGTGGAGAGCGGCGCCGTTGCCGATGTATTGCAGCAGCCGTCGCATGCCTATACCCAGCGCTTGCTGGCTGCGGCGACGTATGCGGCCGACAACATCAGAGATGGTGTTGACAATGATGAGGACTTTGCCGGCGGCTGAGATTGCCGGTCGTAGTCATTTCATGCATCAGAAAACGACGCCAGAGATCAAAATGATATTGGCGTAAGGCGTGTACTCGCCGGTGCGGATCACGGCGCGTGCCTGCTGGGTACGGCGTTTGAAGTCTTCATGCGGCATGGTTTGCTTGCCGGCCAGGCCGAGCAATCCGATCTGTTGCGCGAGCTGCGGACTGCGTTCTGCCAGTTCGTCGGCCAGCACGTACTGTTCTACATGCATCTCGGCGAGGATAGTTTGCAACGTATCCATGAAGCCGGGCACGCCGCGCATGAGTGCCAGATCGATCAGTGGCACACCCGGCGGTACCGGCAGGCCGGCATCGCCGATGACGATGCTGTCGCCATGACCGAGCGAGGCGATCAGTTGCGACAGCGCGATATTGAGCAGCGGTGTTTTCTTCATGTCAGTTTCTCACTTCCCTTGTTCAGATAGTCACTTCCTGACGCGTCGGAATAGACGTTTGCGCACCCACGCGTGCGACGCTGATCGCGGCGGCGCGCTGACCTAGTGCAATGGCATCGGCTTCACTGCTGCCTTCTGCCAATGCGGCGACGAAACCGCCGATGAAGGTGTCGCCTGCCGCCGTGGTATCGACTGCCTTGACTGCTTGCGCATCGAAGTGGGCCGAATCGGCGGCCAGTGCGGCGTAGACGCCTTTTTCGCCGAGCGTCACCAGAACGTTGCTGGAGCCGTTGGCACGCAGCTTCGCGATGATGTCGGCGATCTGTTCGTCACTGTCGTTGTCAATATTGATGTCGGTGGCAGGCACGCCGGCCAGCATGGCCGCTTCGATTTCATTGGGCACCAGATAGTCGATTTGATCGAGCAATTCTGTCGGTAAAGCTTGTGCAGGCGCGGGATTGAGCACCACGATCTTGCCCAGCGCATGTGCCAGCTTGATGGCGTGGATCACCGTCGGCAGCGGCGACTCCAGTTGCAGCACGACGATACGGGCTTGCTCGATCAGCGCGCGCGCAGCATCGATATGTGCCGGGCTGAGTTCGGCGTTGGCGCCGGACGCCAGCACGATGCTGTTCTGACCGTTCTCGTCCACCAGAATGGAGGCGATGCCGGACGCGGTGTTCGGAATGGTCGTGACATGGCTATCGTCAATGCCATCTGTGCGCAAGGCGGCGCGCAGTTCGGTGCCGAAGGCATCGTCGCCGAGGCAGGCTACCATCGCGACTTTGACGCTATCGGCGCTCAGACGCGCGCAGGCTACGGCCTGATTGGCGCCCTTGCCGCCGGGAATAGTGCGGAACTGGCCGCCGGTGATGGTTTCGCCGGGAAGCGGCATGCGCGGTACGCGCAAAACCAGGTCCATATTGATGCTGCCGATGATGACGATCATGTGTGTCTTAACGTGAAATAAATCAAAAACGAATCAAAAATGAATCGCAAATAACGTGGTTATGCTCTGACCGTTGAACCGCGAATATGCAATTGCGGCGTGATGGTTTGTCTTTGTACCGGCCGGCTTGGATCGGCAATCCGGTCGAGCAGGCATTGCGCGGTCAACTGGCCCAGGGTACGGGTGTTTTGCGACACACTGGTTAATGGCGGATGCACGAACTGAGCCAGATCGATATCGTCGAAGCCAACCACCGACAAGGCGTCCGGTACATCAATGCCGCGTTCTGCCGCAGCGCGCAGGGCGCCGATCGCCATCAGGTCGTTACAGCAGAAAATCGCATCCGGTGCTTCACCGGAAGCCAGCAGATCGCGTGCAGCGGTGTAGCCGCCTGCGCTGGTGAAGTCGGCGTATTTCAGCATGTCGTCCTGTACGGTGATGCCTGCATCCTGCAGCGTCCGGCGCAGTCCGGTGATGCGTTCGTACGAAATGTCCAGGCTCTCCGGCCCGCCGATGCAGGCAATGCGGCGACGTCCCAGCGACAACAGATGCTCGGCTGCCAGTGCACCACCGGCGGCGTTGTCGACGGCAACCAGATCAATCGCCATGTCTTTTGGCGCGCGATCCAGTAGCACGGTCGGCACCTTCATCTTGCGCAGCAGTTCACCGTCGGTCTGTGCCAGCGTGGCGACGATCAAGCCATCGCAGCGTTTGGTCAGCAACACGTTGAGATAGTCGCGCTGCTTGGCAGGGTCATCGTCCGAGTTGCACAGGATGACGCTGTAGCCGGCGGCGTAGCAGCTGTCTTCGATGCCGCGCGCCACCTCCGAGAAGTAGGGGTTGGTGTTGTTGGGAATGATCAGGCCGATACTGCCGGTGGCATTGCTCTTGAGCGAACGCGCAAGGGCGCTGGGCACGTAGGCCAATGCTTCGACAGCGGCCAGCACACGGTCGCGGGCGTCGACGCTGACTGGACGTGTTTTGTTCAACACGTGCGACACCGTGGTGTAAGACACCCCGGCGTGGCGCGCTACGTCTTTGATGGTTGCCATGTTTTGTTATCGCTGATGTTGTTAGTGCGTATTAATTAATGCGTATTACGCTCGCCACGGCGACGGTAGGTATCCAGCACCACGGCGGCGACAATCACCAGGCCGGTGATGATGCGCTTCATCGGTTCCGAGACACCGATCTGCGCCAGACCGGCTTCCAGCACCGAGATGATCAACACGCCGATGAAAGTGCTGATGACCGAGCCGCGCCCGCCCATCAGGCTGGTGCCACCGATGACGACCGCCGCGATCACTTGCAGCTCCATGCCGACGCCGCCGTTCGGGTCCGCCGCTTCCAGGCGAGACACCTGAAACAGTGCACCGACGCCTGCCAGCAAGCCCATCAGCGCAAACACCAGAACTTTGCTCGGACGCGGATTGATACCGGCCAGACGCACCGCTTCTTCATTGGTGCCGATGCCGATCCAGTGGCGGCCCAGCACGGTGCGTGTCAGTACCAGATGGCCGACGATGACAACAGCGATCGAGGCGATGAAGGCGGGCGACAGACCGAAGAGGATCGGCGAACTGATGCTGTCGACGGCGCTACCGATATATTCAGTACGCGAATTAGTGACCTGGTACGCCATGCCGCGCGCCATTTCCAGTACACCCAGCGAGACGATGAAGGAGGGGATGCGCCAGCCCACCGAGATCAGGCCCGTCAGCATGCCGCACAGGCTGGCGACGAAAATTCCCAGCAAGCCTGCGGCAAACAGCGGCCAGCCCCAGCGCACCATCGCCATCGACAGGATCGATGCCGCCAGCGCCATCACCGAACCGACCGACAGATCGATGCCGCCGACAATCAGCACGAAAGTCATGCCGACCGCCATCACGACCAGCGTCGGGATGTCGTTGGACAAGGTGCTGAAGGTCGCCAGCGTGAGGAAGTTTTCGCTCAGGAAGGCGAACAGCACGCACATCGCGAGCAAGGCGCCGATCAGGCCGAGGTAGTTCTTGACGGCGGACAAGCCGTAGACAGAGAAGGTGCGGTTGGGATGGGTCATGATCTTTGTTTGTTTTGCTTGTGTTGGTGTCGTCACGGTCAGGCCGCCAGAGTAACGGTATCGGTAGCGGTAGCAGGCGAATTCATATAGCCGCTGAACGCCGATGCGAGGATTGCTTCCTGGCTCCATTGGCCGCGCTCAAAGGTATCGACCAGCTTGCCCGCGCTCATCACGGCAATGCGGTCGCAGATCAGCATCAGTTCGCGCAGGTCGCTGGAAACGATCAGCAAGCCTTTGCCCTGACGCGACAGATCGGCCAACAGCTTGTAGATATCGAATTTGGCGCCGATGTCGATGCCGCGCGTCGGTTCGTCGAACAGCATGATCGGGCAGTCGCGATAGAGCCAGCGCGCGATGACGACCTTTTGCTGGTTGCCGCCGGAAAGTTCTCCTGCCGCTTGCGAGCCGTCGCGCGAGCGGATGCGCAGGCGCTTGATGTAATCCTCGGCAACCGCGCTTTCCGCGTCGCCGTCGAGCATGCCCATTTTGCTGACGTCGCCGAGTTTGGCCAGCGTGGCGTTGACGGCGATCGACTGCGGCAAGAGCAGGCCCTGGCTCTTGCGGTCTTCGGTGATCATGGCGATGCCGGAAGCGATCGCGTGTTTGGGCGAGCGGATATCGGCGGCGTGCGTCTGGTCGCCGATGAAGACTTCACCCTGGTCGGCGCGGTCGGCGCCGAAAATCAGGCGCAGCAATTCAGTGCGGCCCGAGCCGATCAATCCGGCGATGCCGAGGATTTCTCCTGCACGCAGATCGAAGGACGCCGGCGCGACGACACTGCCGCGGCCCAGATTGCGCACGCGCAGCAGCGGTGCGCCGATATCGCGGTGACCGAGATCGAGTTCTGCTTCCGCGGTACGGCCGACCATCAACTGCACCAGTGCATCGCTGTTGTAGCCGCCGATGTCATCGTCGCAGACCAGCTTGCCGTCACGCAGCACGGCGATGCGGTCGGCGACCTGTTTCAATTCTTCCAGGCGATGCGAGATGTAGATGATCGCCACACCTTCCGATTGCAAGCGCGCGATCTGCGCGAACAGCAATTCCACTTCGCGGCTGGTCAGCATCGCGGTCGGCTCATCCAGCACCAGCAGACGGCAGCTGCCGATCAGATTGCGGGCGATTTCCACCATTTGCTGATGACCCACGCCGAGGTCGCCGACCGGCGTCCAGGGATCGATATCGGTCAGGCCGACGGCAGTCATCTGCGCTTGTGCCAGCGCTGCCAGTTTGGGTTTGTCGATCCAGCCGAAGCGTTGCGGCAGCTGGTTCAGGAACAGATTTTCGGCAATGCTCAGCGTCGGGATCAGGTTCAGCTCTTGCATCACCATGCGGATGCCGAGCTGTTCCGCTTCGGTGCGCGAGCGCGGCTGGTAGGCCTGGCCGTCGAGCAGCATGGAGCCTGTGGTGGATTGCACCAGACCGCAGACGATCTTGGAAAGCGTGCTCTTGCCGGCGCCGTTTTCACCGGTCAGCGCGAGGATCTGGCCCGGGCGGATTTCCAGCGAGACGTCGCTGAGAACCGGTTCGACATAGGTCTTGCCGACGCCGGTGAGCGACAGCAATGCAGGAACAGTGACGGGAGCAGTTGCTGGAGCAGGAGATGGGTTGGACATTCAGCCTCCACCATGAAGGTGTGGTAATTCGTGCGGTTCGGTGATTCGGTAAATGCGATCTTGCGGTGAGGGCGAGATACCTCGGTATCTCGCCCCGTACTTCAGCAACTTCTATTGACCCTTATTTGCTGTCCTTGGTCACCAGAGAAACCTTGGTTTCCACGGTGCCGCCGAGGCTGTTTTGCGGTTTCTTGTCGGCCAGTGCTTTCAGGACTGTTTCGATGCCGAACACGGCTTGCTGCGAAGCGAACTGGTCGGCAGTCGCCAGCACGCGTCCGTCTTTGAGCATCGGCTTGATGGCATTGATGTTGTCGTAACCGACCACCAGCACCTTACCGGCCTTGCCGGCTGCCTTGACGGCGGCAACCGCACCCAGCGCCATGTTGTCGTTACCGGCCAGGATCGCCTTGATGTCAGGATGCGCGTTCAGCATGGAGGCGGCAACCTTGTTACCCGGATCGATTTCCCATTGACCGGATTGTACCGAGACAACCTTGGCGCCGGCTGCAGCCATTGCATCCTGGAAGCCCAGGGTTCGTTGTTGCGCATTGAAGGTGGTCGATACGCCTTCGATGATGGCGACTTTGTCGCCGCTCTTGATCTGCTTGGCTAGGAAGTCGCCGACCAGCTTGGCGCCCTTGCGGTTGTCAGGGCCGACGAACGGCACGGTGATACCTTTTTCCTTCAGTGCTGCGTCGTCGAACTTGTTGTCGATGTTGACCACGATGATGCCGGCGTCGATCGCCTTCTTGATCACCGGAACCAGCGCCTTGGAGTCAGCCGGTGCGATGACCAGGCCGCTGACTTTGGACACGATCATCTGTTCGACGATCTTGATCTGATTGGCGGTGTCTTGTTCGTCCTTGATGCCGTTGGCGATCAGGTCATATTGCGCAGCGTGGGCCTTCTGGTGTTCTTTGGCGCCGTTTTCCATGGTCAGGAAGAACTCGTTGGCGAGCGACTTCATCACCAGCGCAACCTTCGGTTTTGCCGCGGTCTGGGCCATGGCCGGCAATGTCGGCAGCGCGCAGGCGAGGACGGTGGCGGCAATCAGCTTGAGGCGGATACGTGTATTCATCAAAGTCTCCAGATGGTGTTGTAAGCGGCAGGTTTCGTATGGGTCGAATGCCGGTATGAGCAGTAACAAGCAATGCGCAAACGTTTGCGCGACTGAATAATAGCACCGGAATTCACAGAAATGAAGGTCGCCGACGAAACGACTTATGCGGCGGCGCGGCAGTTTCTGGTCATGTTGATCAGAATTTTCACTGGAAAAGTCTCAACTTAATCGTGCTGCGGCAATGATGGTATGCGAGGCGAGTTCGTTTTTGCGTTGCGGCAAAAACGAGGGGTGGATTGCACGAAGCGGCGTGGAATTGCGGGAGAGAGCGAAGAACTAACGAGGGTGAAGCGAGCAGGCCGGAGCGATTCCGGCCTATGCAGAAGAACAATTAACGACGGCGAGTGGCGTTTTCGGAAGCCAGGGTGATCGGTGCGTTGGAGGCAGTCTTGCGTACCGGCGCTGAACGGACGTTGTTCTTGGCGACCACAGGGGCTTTACGGATCGGCTTGGCAGGTGCATGGACGACCTGACGCACACGGATCGGGGCGGCTGCAGGCGCCGGCGTATGGGCCTGATACGGCACTTGCAATTGGAGGCTTTGACCGTTGGCCAGCACGTCACGATGCAAACCGTTCCATTGCTTGATCTGCACCACGCTGACACGGTAACGGCTGGCGATGGACGCCAGCGTGTCGCGCTTGCCTGCCTTCACGTAGATGCGCTTGAAGTCCGGCACATCCGGTGCAACCGCCAGGCGTGCGTTGTCGGCGATTTCCGGAGTGATCTCGGTTTCAACCGAGGTCTCTGTCTTCGGCACCAGAATCGTCGAACCGGCCTTCAATACCATCTTCGGCGGGATCTGATTCACGCTGCGGATGATGTCCGGAGTGGTGCCAAACTTGCTGGCGATGGTTTCGATGCGTTCACGCGCGCTGGAGACGGTATGCGCCGTCCACGAGGACAGCGCCTGCGTGAACTTGGACATGTTGGCCTTGAACTTTTCGGCATTACTTTCCGGCAGAAGGATCTTGGTGTCGTCGCCGCCGATGATGACCGGACGATTGAACTGCGGGTTCAGCGCCTTGAATTCATCGAGCGACAATTCAGCCAGCTGGGCGGCAACCTTGACGTCGATGTTGCGGGTCTTGCCGATGGTGACGAAGTAAGGCTGGTTGTCGACCTTCGGCAGATCGATGTTGTATTCGGCCGGCATGGCGATGATGTTCTTGACGGCTTGCAGCTTCGGCACGTAGTTGCGCGTTTCATTGGGCATCTGCGCGGACAGCGTGTTGAAGTCAATCGGCAGGCCGGCTGCCAGGTTGCGGTTCACGGCGCGTTGCACCGAGCCTTCGCCCCAGTTATACGCCGCCAGCGCCAGTTGCCAATCACCGAACATGCCATAGAGCTTTTGCAGGTAAGTCAGTGCCGCATCGGTCGAGGCCAGCACATCGCGGCGCTCGTCGGTGAACATGTTCTGCTTCAGGTTGTAGTCGCGGCCGGTCGATGGAATGAATTGCCACATGCCGGCTGCTTTGGCCGTCGACAGCGCTTGCGGATTGAAAGCGGACTCGATGAACGGCAGCAGCGCCAGTTCGGTCGGCATACCGCGTTTTTCAAGTTCTTGCACAACGTGGAACAGGTAGCGCGATGCGCGTACGGTGGTGCGCTGGATATAGTCCGGGCGCGAGCTGTACCACTGGGTCTGGTTGTCTACTAAAGGATTTTCCAGATTGGGAATGCCGAAACCCTTGCGAATACGCGCCCAGATATCGATGTCTTCCATGCCCGGCAAAGTGGACGAAGGATCGTTGGGATTGATGGCGTTGAAGGGAGCGGGGTAGATCGAGATGTCGTTGGCGTGGACGAGGAGTGGAGTACCTAGAGAGAAAAGCGCGGCTATCGCTAATTTCTTGAATGTTCGCTGCATGGGTACAAGATCCTGTGCCTGAGGCTGAAGAAAGCGTTGTCTGTTCATCGGTCGTTTTAGATTCACTGCACCTCCTGCTAAGAAGTATGTGAAAAATGGCACCACAAGAGCGCAAGTGGATAACTACTGCGCTCTACCCGGTTCTGTTATTAAAAAACGACAAAACCGTGTGTTTATCTAAAAACGGCTTGCAAGCCGATGGGATTTGGAGATTAACGGAGTGTACGTAAGCCCCTTTTCACTCGTCAAGTAAAAATTGACTAATGTTACAAAGCTTAAGCCCTTGATTCGTTTGGTATTTGTCCGAAAAGGGTGTTATCCGGGCCTATTTGTAGCTATTCTTCCATTCGCGCAGGGCCGCAAATGTTTCCACCGGATCAATTTGTGACATCGCAGCCGCAGCTGGTAAGCGACCTGCTTCCTGAAGACGTGTGACAACAGCTTGTTCCTTGTACCGGAGGAAAGGGTTGGTCTGTATCTCCAGTGCAATAGTTGACGGCACGGTCGGTTCGTGGCGGGCGCGTTTGGCCTGCTCGGCGTCGATGCGAACCGTCAATACCTCGTTGCCCGGCTCGATCTCGCGGGCAAAGCGCAGGTTGGACAAGGTATATTCGTGGGCGCAATACACCTTGGTGTCGCCCGGCAAGGCAGTCAGCTTGGACAGGGACGCCACCATTTGTGCGGCGGTGCCTTCAAACAGGCGTCCGCAGCCTCCGGCAAACAACGTGTCACCGCAGAACAGCCAGCCCTGGCGAGCGGCATAGTAAGCGATGTGGCCCTTGGTATGACCGGGTACGTCAATGACCTTCAGATCCAGAGACAGGTCTGCCAGATGGACCAGGTCGTCTTCCCACAAAGCTTGGGTAATCGTCGGAATCGCTTCACCGGCGGGGCCGTAGACCGGAACTTGTGTATGCTGCAACAAGCCGGGAACACCGCCGACATGGTCAGCATGATGATGTGTCAGTAGAATAGCGACCAGCGTCAGACCATGCGCTTCGAGCGCCGCAATGACCGGCGCCGCATCGCCGGGGTCGACTACCGCAGCATGTACGCCGTCATGAATCAACCAGAGGTAATTATCGTCAAATGCGGGAACAGTTAACACATTCAATGATGCGTTCGGGATGGCTAAGCTAGTGGCTGGCTGTACTGACATGGTCGGAAGAGGGCTCGCGTAATGGCTGGGATCGATACGGATCTGGACAAGTCGATTATAGCCCTCGACGCCTGGCTGCATACACCGATGGGCAATTACGTCCGCGCCTGGGAGCAAAAGCATCTGGACGCGCTGACGGCGGACATCTTCGGCTTTAACGCGGTGCAGATCGGCATGCCGCAAATCAGTGCGCTGCAGGCCAACCGCATGCCGTATCGCTGGCTTACCGACAACTGCCTGCCCACCGAATCGCAAGAAGGACGCGAGATCCCGATGGTGGTGGCGCACGATTTTTCCGAATTGCCGTTCGCCACGCAAAGTCTCGACCTGGTGGTCTTGCCGCACGTATTGGAATTCAGCGCCGAGCCGCATCAAGTCTTACGTGAAGTCGAGCGTGTGCTGATTCCTGAAGGGCAGGTCATCATCTGCGGATTCAACCCCACCAGCTTGTGGGGTGCGCGCCAGGCCGGGGGGCGTCTGACCGGTGCACATTTTCTGCCGCAGGATGGCGAGTTCATTCGCCTGCCGCGCCTGAAGGACTGGCTCAAGCTGCTCAACATGGAAGTCAATCGCGGTCACTTCGGCTGCTATGCGCCGCCTTGTGCCACACAAAAATGGCTCGACCGTTTCAACTTCATGGAAAAAGCCGGTGATCGCTGGTGGCCGTATTTCGGCGCGGTTTATATCGTGCAGGCGATCAAGCGGGTCAAAGGCATGCGCCTGATCGGGCCGGCCTGGAGCAAGCAAAAAGTGAAGGTTCCGAAGGGTGTGCCTGCCACGAACAGGGTTCATCGCATCCATAAAGAATAGAATGCCGCCTTCGCGGATTGTCGATGATGTCCGCGCAGTGAACAAAGATTAAGCAACAACCAAGCAACTGAAGAAATGAACATGAGCAAAGAACAGATGGACAACGCAGAGATGGACAAAGTAGAGATCTATGCCGACGGCGCCTGCAAGGGCAATCCTGGCAAAGGCGGCTGGGGCGCCTTGCTGATCGCCGGTGGTCGCGAGAAAGAATTGTGCGGCGGCGAAAACAACACCACCAACAACCGCATGGAGCTCAAAGCCGTCATTGAAGCGCTGGGCGCCTTGAATCGCCGCTGCGACGTAACCGTCTACACTGACAGCCAGTACGTACAAAAGGGCATCAGCGAGTGGATTCATGGCTGGAAAGCACGCGGCTGGAAAACCGCCTCGCGCGAACCGGTCAAGAACGTCGACCTGTGGCAGGCGCTCGACGCCGCGCAGGCGGAGCACAAGATCGAATGGCGCTGGGTCAAGGGGCACGCCGGCCATCCCGGCAACGAACGCGCTGACCAGCTCGCCAATCGCGGCGTAGACACGATACGCTGAAGCACTTCAGGAGCACACCATGCGACAAATTATTCTCGATACGGAAACCACCGGCCTGAACCCGCGCACCGGCGACCGCGTCATTGAAATCGGTTGCGTCGAAATGCTGAACCGCCAGCTCACCGGCAACAACCTGCATTTCTACATCAACCCTGAGCGCGATTCCGACGAAGGCGCGCTGGCGGTGCACGGATTGACCACCGAGTTCCTCAGCGACAAACCGAAGTTCGCCGAGATCGCCGACGAGTTCCGTGACTACGTGCGCGGCGCCGAAATCATCATCCACAACGCCCCCTTTGACGTCGGCTTCCTCGATGCCGAGTTCAAGCTGCTGGGCCTTGCGCCGTTCAAGGAACACGTCGACAACATCGTCGACTCGCTGCAGATGGCCAAGGAGCAGCATCCAGGCCGTCGCAACTCGCTGGACGCCTTGTGCGACCGCTACGGCATCTCCAACGCGCACCGTACCCTGCACGGCGGCTTGCTTGATGCGGCCCTGCTGGCGGAAGTCTATCTGGCCATGACACGCGGCCAGAACAGCCTGACCATGGATCTCGCCGACGGTGGCGACAATGAAGACGGCAGTCCTGTGCTTGAACTGGCGTCACTGGCCGACGTGATCGTAGTGGCCGCCAGCGACGAAGAACTGGGTCTGCACGAAACCGTGCTGAACACGCTGGACAAAGAAGTCAAAGGCACCTGCGTCTGGCGCAAAGTCCCGGAAGAAGCGCCGCCAGCGTAAATTGTTTGGAAATAATTGCACAAAATAACAAGCGGCTTGCCCGGCAAGTCAATTCTGTGTCATAATTCGGGCCGCTTCACACCAAGCTTATTCGGCGGTGGCGACAGCAAAATGGAAGGTTAGCTCAGGGGTAGAGCACTGCATTCACACTGCAGGGGTCGCAAGTTCGAAACTTGCACTTTCCACCAGAATTAAAAAAAGCCAGCGTTCGCGCTGGCTTTTTTCGTTTCCGTTGACGATTTTTGTTGGGCGGATTTTACGCCTGCGCATTACCTGCACCGGCAACGGATGAAGCAGGCAATCTGACCGTCACTCTCAGACCTTTACCTTCCGCATTCGTCCCCAGCACAATCGTGCCCTGCGACGCCAGCACGATCTCTTTCACAATCGCCATGCCGAGTCCCGCGCCATGCTGGTCGGGTGCAGCGTTGCGGTAGAACCGTTCGAACACGCGTTCGCGTGCTTCAGCGGGGATGCCGGGGCCGTTGTCGGCGACGGTGATCACTACTTCCGATTTGTCTTCTCCGGCGTTTTCCATGGCTACGCCCACTGTCACTTTGCCGTGCTCCGGCGTATAGCGCAGCGCGTTGTCGATCAGGTTCATCAGCATGCCGGAGAACAGCGCCTGGCTGCCCATAGCCCAGGCTTCATCGACGCCGGCTTCCATGCCGAGGTCGATGTGTTTGCGCTGCGCCAGGCTGACCAGTTCTTCCAATACCGTGGCCGTCAATGCCACCAGTTCGATTGGATGGCGCGGGAAGGCGGTGCTGTTGGAGGCTTCCGCCTGCGACAGTTGCAGCAGCTTGTTGGTCAGGTCGGTCATGCTGCGGCTGCTGTCTTGCAAGGCTTGCAGCACTTGGGCCAGACGCTGCGGGTCTTCAATTTGGCGTGCGAACTGGATCTGTGAATCGATGATGGTCAGCGGTGTCCGCAATTGATGTGCGGCGTCGGCGATGAAGCGTTTCTGTACGGCGACCTGCGTGTTGAGGCGCTGGATGTACTGGTTGATGGCTTCGACGATGGGGCGCAATTCCATCTGCAGCTCTCCGGCGCGCAATGGCGTGAGCGAGTTCGGCTCGCGTGTGGCGAGTTCATCCTTGACGCGCAGGATGGGACGCAGTTCCATGGTCAGGCCGACCACGACCAGTGCGATGGCCAGCAGCAGCATGATGATCTGGCGATGCAGGGCAGGGCGCCAGAGTTCGTCCAGCAATTCCTGATGGCCGCGCATGGTCTGTCCGACGGACACGGCGACCATGCGCAGCGTGCCGTTGTCGTAGAGCGCACGGACGTAGCTGACCACGCGCAGCGGCTGGTTGTTGAAATAGGTGGTGGCGTAGGCGGGCGCAATCAGCGAAAAGTCGACATCGACCGGGAAGTCGGGGCGGCCGGCCAGCAGGGTTTCATCGTCCATCAACACTTGGTAATAGACCTCGTCGTGACTGGGCGAGGCAAACATTTCCAGCGCTGCGGGCGGGATGTTGACGGTCGGGGCGCCATCCACCCAAGTGACCTGGCCCGCGATCATGCGCGCCGAAGCAACCAGTGCGCGATCCTGGATCAGGTTGGCGCTGGCGACTGCACTATCGTAGGTGTAGTTGGTGCTGATGCCGACATAGACAGTCAGGGGGATCAGCAACCAGAGCAGCAGCCGCAGGCGCAGGCTAACTATCATCTTTTTGTTTGAGCAGATAACCGAGGCCGCGCAGCGTCATGATGGCGGCTTGCGAAGGCTCCAGTTTCTTGCGCAGGCGCGAGATATAGATCTCGATAGCGTCGGCGCTGGGTTCTTCAGACAGGTTGAAAATGCCGCTGACCAGCGCATTCTTGGAGACGGTCTTGCCTTGCTTGAGCATGAGGATTTCGAGCACATCGTGTTCGCGCGCAGGCAGTGCCAGTGTTTTGCCGGCAATGGCGAACTGGCGCGTGTTGCTGTCGTAGCTGAGGTCGCCGCAATGAATTTCGGCCGCTTTGTCGGGTGTCTGGCGGCGGATCAGGACCTTGATGCGGGCCACCAGCTCGCGTACTTCAAAAGGTTTGACCAGATAGTCGTCGGCGCCGGCGCCGAGGCATTCGACCTTCTCGTCGATGGAGCCGCTGGCGGTGAGGATCATCACCGGCACCGAATTGTGCCGCTCGCGCAGGCGGCGCAAGACATTCTTTCCACTCATTTTTGGCAGCATCAGATCAAGCAGCACGACGTCGTAGTTCTCGGTGTGCAGGACGTGGTCGGCCATTTCGCCGTCGCTGGCGACGTCGACACTGAATTTGTTCTCTTTGAGTATCTGCGTGAGCCAATGCGCCAAAGGCGGGTTGTCTTCAATCAGCAGCAATTTCATGCAAAAGACCTATATTTTTGTTGCACTGCGGGGAAGAAACAGCAAATTTGGAAAGCTGGATGAAGGTTTGCGGTTCTTAGAATACCGCCAAGTATATTAATAATAAGCAGACTCGGCTGAGCGGATACGAATCCGCCGTCCGGATCCTCATCAGGAGACATCATAATGCGTCAACGCTTCAACGTGTTTGCCAACGTATTGACCCGCGCCACCGGCGTATCCGCAGCCGTCGCGGCTGCCCTGCTGGTCAATGTAGTCGCAGTGCCGACAGCGCAGGCCGCGGACAAGATCACCATCATGGTCGGCGGCATCAACAAGCTGATCTACCTCCCGCCAAAACTGGCGGAAAACCTCGGTTACTTCAAGGCGGAAGGCCTGGACGTCGAACTGCAATCGCAGCAAGCCGGTGTCGATGCCGAGAATGAATTGCTGGCCGGCGCCGTGCAGGCCGTGGTCGGCTACTACGATCACTCCATCGATCTGCAGAGCAAAGGCAAGGAAGTGCAGTCCATCACCCAATTGCTGGTGGTGCCGGGCGGCATGGAGATGGTACGCAGCGATCTGGCCTCTCAGATCCGCAGCATGGCCGATCTCAAGGGCCGTACTCTTGGCGTGACCGGCCTGGGTTCTTCTTCCAGCTTCCTGGCGCAATATCTCGCCAGCCGCAACGGCCTCAAGACCAGTGATTACTCGATGTTGCCGGTTGGTGCAGGCAACACGCTGATCGCGGCGCTCAAGCAAAAGCGTGTGGATGTCGTCTGGACGACCGAGCCGACCACGTCCATGCTGCTGGCCAGCGGCGAAGCCAAGGTGCTGGTCGACATGAACAGTGCCGAGGGCACGCGCGCTGCGTTGGGTGGCTTGTATCCTGCATCGGCCGTCTACGTGCAGCGCGCCTGGTTGCAGACGCACAAGGCCGAAGCCACCAAGCTGGCGCGTGCTTTTGTGAATACGCTTAAGTACATCCAGACCCACAGCGCGGAAGAGATCGCCGACAAGATGCCGGCAGACTACTACGGCGGCAACAAGAAGCTGTATGTGCAGGCGCTGAAGGCTTCGCTGCCGATGTATTCGCCGGATGGCAAAATGCCGCCTGAAGGCGCCGAGGTGGTGCTCAAGGTCATGGCGGGGTTCAATCCCAACATCAAGGGCAAGAAAATTGACTTGTCGAAGACCTATACCAACGAATTCGTTAATCAGGTGAAGTAGGGCTTCGGACCGAATTTGCATTACGCATACCAATACCAACAGGGAGACTTCATGAACAAGAACATTCGCCGCACACTGATTTCACTGGCCGTTGCCGGTACCACGATGATGGCTTTGCCGGGTACGGCATCTGCGGCAGGCAAGATCACCATCATGGTCGGCGGTATCACCAAGATGGTTTATCTGCCGGCCAAACTGGCGGAGCAACTCGGTTATTTCAAGGAAGAAGGCCTGGATGTCGAGTTGCAATCGCAACCGGCCGGCGTTGATGCCGAGAATGAATTGCTGGCAGGCGCCGTCCAGGCTGTGGTCGGTTTCTACGATCACTCCATCGACCTGCAAAGCAAGGGCAAGGAAATCACGGCCATCGTGATCTTCGGCCAGGTGCCGGGCGAAGTGGAACTGGTCTCGACCAAGGCTTCCGCATCGATCAAAAACATGGGCGATGTCAAAGGCAAGACACTGGGCGTGACCGGTCTTGGTTCGTCAACCAACTTCCTGACCCAGTATCTGGCGTCGCGTTACGGCATCACGTCCAAGGAGTACTCGGTGCTGCCGGTCGGCGCCGACAACACCTTCATCGCCGCGATGAAGCAAGGCCGTATCGATGCAGGTATGACGACCGAGCCGACCGTGTCGCAAATGCTCAAGACCGGCGAAGCCAAGGTGCTGGTCGACATGCGTTCGGTGGAAGGCACCGTCAAGGCGCTGGGCGGTTTGTATCCGGCATCCAGTCTGTATGTGCAACGCAACTGGCTGAACGGTCACAAGGATGACGCTGCCAAGCTGGCGCGTGCTTTCGTCAAGACGCTGAAGTTCATCAAGACGCATAGTGCCACCGAGATCGCCGACAAGATGCCCAAGGACTACTACGGCAACAACAAGGCCTTGTACGTTCAGGCGCTGGAAAACTCGCTGCCGATGTACTCGGCTGACGGCAAGATGCCGGTTGGCGGTCCTGAGACAGTGCTGTCGGTGCTGTCGGGCTTCAACCCGAACGTCAAGGGCAAGCACATCGATTTGTCCAAGACCTACACCAACGAGTTTGTGAATCTGGTTAAGTAAGCGGCTTGAAAAAATAGCTTGAGCGAGACTTAAGAAAACCGTTTCAACAATGATGCGAACCGACGTATCCGTTCAGCCGGACGGATACGAAGGGAGCGCTCGTACGCAGCACGCAGAAATTCTGCAGCAATTGACGTTATTACGATGAAAGAGTCCTCCATGAACCAAACTGCCACCGCCAAGCCAGCTACAGCAGCAAAACTCGACACGCCGGCCATCGAGCTGGATAACGTCTCGTGCCGCTTCATCACTGCTGACGGCAATGTCACCGTTGCCTTGCGCGATTTTTCCATGAGCGTCGCCCGCGGCGAGTTCGTCGCCGTGGTGGGTCCGACCGGTTGCGGCAAGTCCACGACGCTGAGCCTGATCACCGGCCTGCTGAAACCGACCATCGGCGAAGTGCGCGTGATGGGCGAGCCGGTCAACGGCATCGACCCGCGCATCGGTTTCGTGTTTCAGAATGACGCCGTGTTCCCATGGCGCAGCGTGCGCGACAACGTCGCCGCCGGCCCGCTGTTCCGCGGCAAGCCAAAGGATCAGGCCTATGAACTGGCCAACGAATGGATCCGCCGCGTCGGTCTCGACAAGTTCGGCGACCACTATCCGCATCAATTGTCGGGTGGTATGCGCAAGCGTGTGGCGCTGGCACAGACCTTCATCAACAGCCCTGAAATCCTGCTGATGGATGAACCGTTCAGCGCACTCGACATGCAGACCCGCACCTTGATGCAAGACGAGCTGCTGCAACTGTGGTCGGCGCATTCCGGCTCGGTGGTGTTCGTCACCCACGATCTGGAAGAAGCGATTGCGCTGGCCGACAAGGTCTATGTGCTGACCGCGCGTCCGGCGACGTTGAAGAGCACTTACCAGATCGATCTGCCGCGTCCACGCGTGATGGAAGAAGTGCGCTATGAGCAGCGCTTCATCGACATCTCCAGAAAAATCTGGTCGGATCTGCGCGAAGAAGTACAAATTAAATAAATAATTCCGGCATCAGATAACGCAGCATCTTCTGCTCCTTACACCAGATCAATGAATAGACAGGTGAGTAACATGACACAAGTAAATACAAGCCGGGCCATGAGCCCGGAGGCAATCGCGGAAGTCGAGCGCGAGGCGCAACGCAAGATCAAACAACGCTACTGGCTGGTGATTTCGCTGCGCCTGGCGATTCTGGTCATCATCCTCGGCGGCTGGGAACTGTCCGCCACGATGCAATGGATCGATCCCTTCTTCTTCTCGCAGCCTTCGCTGATCGTCATCCAGATTTATGACTGGATCATGGAAGGCACCTCGCAAGGTCCCTTGTGGGTGCAGGTCATGGTGACGCTGGAAGAAACCGTGCTGGGCTTCCTGATCGGCTCCGTCGCGGGCATCATTGCCGGCATCGCGCTGGGTCGCAACAAGCTGATGTCGGACGTGTTCAGCCTGTACATCCAGATCGCCAACTCGATTCCACGTGTGGTGCTGGGCTCCATCTTCGTCATTGCGCTGGGCCTGGGTATGGCGTCCAAGGTGGCGCTGGCGGTGGTGATGGTGTTCTTCGTGGTGTTCGGCAATGCCTTCCAGGGTGTGCGTGAAGCCGACCGTTACATGATTGCCAATGCGCAGATCCTTGGCGCTTCGCGTCGGCAGGTGACGATGGCGGTGGTAATTCCATCGGCACTGAGCTGGATTCTGGCGAGCTTGCATGTGAGCTTCGGCTTCGCGCTCGTCGGCGCCGTGGTGGGTGAGTTCCTTGGTTCCAAGCAGGGTATCGGTCTGCTGATCTCCACAGCGCAAGGTGCGTTCAACGCCAGCGGTGTGTTTGCAGCGATGATCGTGTTGGCGGTGGTGGCACTGTTGGCGGACTATCTGCTGACCTCGCTGGAAAAGCGTTTGCTGAAATGGCGTCCTGCCGCATTCTGATGGTGCCTTTCCGGGCCTGCTGACAGTAAATCTCCGGATAGTTGTGCAGGCCCCGGGCAGGGACGATAAAATTCTTCTCCATGCCTCTTACTTCTTCCCGTTCTCAAAAAGCCCTGTTGTGGATTGTTGCATCGGGCTTTTTCATGCAGACGCTGGACACCACCATCGTCAACACCGCATTGCCGTCCATGGCCGCCAGTCTCGGCGAGCCGGTGCTGGCGATGCACCCGGTGGTGGTTTCTTATACGCTCACGATGGCGTCGCTGACACCGGCTTCAGGTTGGCTGGCGGATCGCTTCGGCACGCGCCGCGTCTACTTCCTCGCTATTCTGATATTTGTGCTCGGCTCGCTGCTGTGCGCCAATGCCCACTCCTTGCCGCAGCTGTTGCTGGCGCGTGTGGTGCAGGGTGTCGGCGGTTCCATGCTGTTGCCGATCGGTCGCCTGGCAGTACTGCGCAGCGTGCCGGGGGCGCAGTATATTTCTGCGCTGGCTTTCATCTCGATTGCAGGGCAGCTTGGCCCGGTGGTGGGTCCGGTGACGGGAGGCTGGCTATCGCAGACCATCGGCTGGCATTGGATTTTTCTGATTAATGTGCCGGTGGGCGTGATCGGCATGTTTGCCGTGCATCACTTCCTGCCCGCTGAAGAAATCACTTCGCCGCCGCGTTTTGATTTGCTTGGCTGCGGGCTGCTGTCGACTTGCATGGTGACGTTTTCGTTGGCGCTGGATGTGCCTATGACCGAATATCGCGAATGGTGGAGTGCCGGATTGTTGGGCGTGTCGGTGCTGACGGTGTGGCTGTATGTGCTGCATGCGCGCCGCGACGAGCAACCCTTGTTTCGTCTGGGTTTGTTCAACGAACCCAATTTCAGTGTCGGTCTGATCGGCAATCTGGTGTGCCGTATCGGTTCATCGGCCGTGCCGTTCTTGCTGCCTCTGCTGCTCCAGGTCAAGCTCGGCTTTTCACCTTTGCATGCCGGCCTGGTGCTGCTGCCGGCGGCAATTTCCGGCACTATCGCCAAGCCTTGGATTGCGCCGCTGGTGCGTCGCTTCGGCTACGAAAACTTCTTGCTGGTGAACACGATTCTTGTTGGCGGCTCTATTGTCTCGTTCGCATTGATCACACCGACGTGGCCGATCTGGATTGGCATCTTGCAGCTGGCGGTTTTCGGTGTGAGCAACTCGATGCAGTTCGCAGCGATGAACAGTGTGACGCTCAAGGGTCTCAACAGCAAAGATGCCGGCAGCGGCAACAGTCTGTTCTCAATGGTGCAGATGCTGGCGCTGGGTTTGGGGGTCACCATTGCCGGATCGATGCTGAGCGGACTCGACGGCGTGGCGTGGGCGAGGGAGTGGACATTTACGCTGACCTTCGTTTGCGTCGGCGTGGTGACCTTGTTGTCGGCGCTGGTGTTTCGCCGGATGGATGCGCAGTATTTCAACTGAGTTCAATTGAACGATTGGCCTGCGATTAAGTATCGCTCCATTGGCGCAACAGGTTGTGATAGCAGCCGACCAAGGTGCGTCGTGCGATATCATCAGCATTGGTCTGGTTGAGCGTCTGAATCGCATTGTCCATGTCGAACAGCATGCTGCGCTGGCCATCGTCGCGCACCAGACTTTGCACCCAGAAAAAACAAGCCGTGCGCACACCGCGCGTAACCGGTGTTACCTGATGCAAGCTCGTGGCAGGATAGACGAGTACGTCGCCGGCTTCCAGCTTGGCAGAATGAACGCCATAGGTATCGTGGATTTGCAACTCGCCGCCATCGTAGCTGGACGGATCTGACAAAAACAGCGTAGCGGAAATATCGGTACGCAGTTTGCGTCCGGTATGCGGGTCGATGCGGACACTGCCGTCGACATGCGCGCCGAAGGTCATGCCCTCACTGTAGCGATTGAACATCGGCGGATACACCATGTTCGGCAAGGCGGCGCTGATGAAGCGCGGATTGCGTTCGAGTGCGGAGAGGATGATGCGCTGGCATTGCACGGCAACGTCCGAGCGTTCATCGATTTGCTGGTTGTACTTGACGGCGGCGCCTTGATAGCCAGCCGTTACTCGTCCATCCACCCATGCCGGTCCCGCCTGATCCAGTAGCTGACGTACAGCGTTGAGTTGTTGCGCGTCGAGCAGCTTGGGAATGGCGATGAGCATGGATGGATTTCTTCCTACTTCAGTTACATACGATAGTTGACCGAAATCATGCCGGTACGGCCGGTGCCTGGCACCGAGCGCCCGCCGTCGGACTGGATCAGCGCATCGTAATACATTTTGTTGGTCAGGTTGAACAGGTTGAAACGAATATCGTATTGTTTTTCCGTATAGGCGACGGTGGCGTCCCAGCGAGTATAGCCGCCGACTTGTACGGTATTGGTCGCCGTGGCATAGCGTTGTGACATGTAAGTCGCACCACCGCCAACTTGCCAATGCGGCATGACGTCGTAGGTAGTCCAGGTCGTCAGCGTGTGCTTCGGTGTGTTGACGGGAATCTTGCCCAGTGTGTTGTCCAATGCGGAGGCGCTGATCACTTGCGCATCCAGATAGGTGTAGCCGGCAGCGACTTGCCATTGCTTGTTGATGCGGCCGGTAGCGCCCAAACGTGCGCCCTTGACGCGGACGGTGCCTTGCAGTTCATATACGCCGGTGCTGACCTGGCTGCGTGCGTTTTCTTTCTTGATCTGGAAGATCGCGGCATTGGTCGACAGGTTTTCCGCCAGATCCCACTTGCCGCCCAGCTCATAGGATTTGTTTTTCTCAGGATCGAGATTGGTCTGGCCCGCAGTACCAGTCAGCTGTTCCAGCGACGGATTAAACGACGTGCCGTAAGACAGGTAGTAAGACTGTGCCGCAGTCGGCTGCCAGATACCGCCGGCGCGCACGCTGAGGAAGTTGACGGTCTGATTGGCGCTGGCCAGCGCGGTATTCTTTGCAGCGGCAGGCGTATTGCCAGAGTTCAGCGAGTTGGTGATGCTGGCGACATATCGGTCAAAACGCAAGCCACCGACCAGCTTGAACTGTTTGCTCAGCTCCATCGTGTCGTTGAAGTAGGTCGCGATGGTGTTGGCGCTGCCACCCTGACGATTGCCTGCCTGGCTGACGACGTTGGCGCCGGCGGCGCTGTAGGTCGGGTTGACGACGGAGATACAGTCGGCATAGCCGCTCGTCGGTGTCGTCGCATCCGTCAGCGCTACGCCGTTGCAGGAACCGTTGCGGTAGTAAGCCTGATTGTCGTAACCATCATGGCCGACTTCCAGACCGACGAGGAAATCATGTTTGATGCCCAGACCGGTGAACTTGGCCGACAGTTCGGTCTGGTTGTAGATCGAGTAATCCTGAATGTTGCGGTCATGGCTTTGTGCGCGGACGAACAAGCTCGACAGCGGCAGGTTGCTGGCGGCACCCGTCAATGCCGTATAGCCTGTGCCGGAAACCGTGCCGATGCCTTGCGGCGCGGTTTCGACCGCGTTGGTATGAACCCAGTTGAATTGGGTCTGATTGCGAATGGTCACGTCCGGGGTGATCTTGTGTTTGATGCCGGCGTTCAACGACACCACGTCCTGATCGGTGCGGTCGCTGTTGAGCCCGTAAGACGTATTGCGGTCAACGTTGACCGGATGGCCGTTCAGCGGCGGCAGACCATAATCGGGTTGGTCGTGATTATGCTGGATCAGCGCCGATAGCGTGATTTCAGTAGAGGTGCCGATGCCGTTGACATACGAGGCTGCCAGACCGAAGTCTTGCACATTGGTCTGGTTGCGTGTCGATGCCGCGCCGTCCTGCGCCATCGCCGAAATACGGAAGGCGGAGGTATCGGTCAGCGGCTGGTTGTGGTCAACAGTCGTGCGCACCAGGCCGTTGCTGGTGACGGAAGCGGAGACTTCAGTCGATTCTTTGAGGTTGGCTTTTTTGGTGACCTGGTTGATCACGCCACCGGTTGAACCGCGACCGAACAGCATGGAGGAAGGTCCCATCAGGACTTCGATTTCGTCCATGGCGAAGGTGTCGCGATAGTACTGGCCGCGGTCGCGGAAACCATCCAGATAGATATCCGTACGCGCTGAGAAACCGTTCAGGTTGATGTTGTTGCCAATCTGACCACCTTCAGCGCCGCCCAACGTGATGCCGGCGACATTGCGCAAAGCGTCAGACAGCGAGCTGGCACCTTGCGATTGCATCAGCGCCTTGTTCACAACGACAACTGATTGCGGTACATCATGCAAATCTGCCGGCAATTTGGTGATGGCGGTGCTGTTGGTGTTGAAGTCATCACGCTGGCCTTCGACCACGACTTCCTTCAGGGAAGAGGAAGCGGCAGGAGTGGAAGTTTGTTGTGCATGCAGGGAGACTGGAGCTGCAAACAGCGCGACAAGCGCGGCAGCGATCGGCGTGAGACGGTTCATGTGGTCGTTATCGTTAAGTTAGTCACAGAATGGAGTGGCTGGCTACGACGGATGATGTCCCGTTTGGCTGGCTGAAATTTGTCTGGAAATGAGATACGTTTTTTCTACTGATGTACAGTCTGCTTATTTTTGTAGATGATTTCGATTCTCATTTCGAAGTTATGAGCGCTAGACTAAATTGCTGGCCTGTCGAAGTGCTGACACAGTACTGACTATTTGCTGACTGTAGCCAAAATGGCACAAATAAAGCGCCGTCTATCCGATAGAGTGGCAATTTAGGCATGCCGCAGAGCGCTACAATACGGAGCCTTGCCGCTTCCGGGCAGGGGGGATTTCTCGCTGTTTATTACAGTTTGCAGTTTTACTTTCAATCTGGTCCTGATATATGAATGTTCTGCTGGTAGAAGATGATCTGGTGTTGGCGGACGGTTTGTCCCGCATGCTCAAGTCGCATGGCCTGAGCGTCAATACGGTCAATAACGGCACCGACGCGGATGCGCTGTTGCAACGCTATACGGCCACGGTACTGGTGCTCGACATCGGCCTGCCCGGGCTGGATGGTTTTGAAGTGGTGCGCCGGTTGCGTGCCCGCGGCAGTAACATGCCCGTGCTGCTGCTGACGGCTCGCGATACGATTCCTGACCGCGTGCACGGACTGGAGCTGGGTGCTGATGACTACCTGGTCAAGCCTTTCGCGACACCCGAGCTGGTCGCACGCATCAAGGCGCTGATTCGTCGCAGCAGCCCGCAGCCGACTCAGCTCACCATCGGCGGGCTGTCGCTCGACACCTCGTCCAAACGTGCGACGATCGATGGCAAAAAAGTTGATTTTTCGGTCCGTGAATGGACTGTGCTGGAATACCTCATGCAGCAAGCTTCGCGCGTGGTGTCCAAGCAGCAGATCATTGATGCCGTGTTGCCATGGGGTGAAGATGTGACCCTCAATGCGGTGGAAGTCTATGTCTCCCGTATTCGCACCAAGACCGCCGGTTCCGGCGTGGCGATTCGTACGATCCGCGGCTTCGGCTACATGCTGGAAAAAAGCGACGCCTGATTTTGATGCGCCGGTCGCCAGCCTCCAATACGACTCGCAAGGTCATGCGTCACAGCATTAAATTCAATCTGCTGAAATGGCTGATTGCGCCGCTGCTCGCGGTCAATCTGATCGGCGCCGGCCTGACGTACTGGCTGGCGTGGCTGCCGGCACAGGATGCATTCGACCAAAGTATCACCGACGCAGCCTGGGCGCTGACTTCGCAGATCAAGCGGGTGCGCGGCAAGACCTCGCTGGAGCTGACCAAGCAAGCCGAGCAGATGCTGCGTTCGGATCATTTCGACACCATGTATTTCGTCGTGCGCGACGCCAGCGGCGAAACACTGGCCGGCGATCATAACTTCCCTCCGGTCAACCAGATTGACGAGCCCAATGAGCCGGTGACCTATGACGGCGTCATGAATGGCGAACAGGTTCGCATTGCCGCTCTGTATGTGAGCATCGAACGCACTCCCATTTACATCGGCATCGCAGAGACTTTCCGCAAACGCAACCAGACGCACTACGTCATTCTGATTTCTCTGCTGCTGCTCGACGGTGTGCTCACGGCATTCTCTATCGTCATCGTGCTGGTGGCGGTGAATAAAGGTCTGCATCCGCTGCGTGAACTGCAACAGAATCTGGATCAGCGCAATCGCGATAACCTGACGCCGATCAACGTTGAACAGACCACCGAAGAACTGACGCCGGTGGTTAAGGCGATCAACAGCCTGCTTGACAACATCCGCAAGGGAGCTACGGCGCAGCAGAATTTCCTGGCCAATGTGGCGCATCAGATCCGCACGCCGCTGACCGGTTTGCGCCTGCAACTGGAGTGGTTGCAGCAGCGTCACGCCAACGAACCGGAAACGGCGCATTCGACCGAATTGATGACCTCGTCAGTCGAGCGCATGGTGCGCCAGAGTAACCAGTTGCTGGCGCTGGCACGGGCCGAGCCGAGCCGCTTCAAGCCGACGCATCTGGAAGAGCTTTCTCTCGATAAACTGGTGGAAGAATCGGTGCAGCATTTCATCGAACAGGCCGACAAGAAACAGATCGACCTCGGCTTCGATCTGCAGCCGGCACGGGTGAAGGGCGACCGTTTCATGTTGCGCGACCTGATCGATAACCTGGTCGACAACGCCGTGCGTTATTCTCCGCCGCAGAGTACGGTGACCGTCAGTTGCCGCGAGCACGAAGATGCGACGCTGCTGACCGTCGAAGACTCCGGCCCCGGCATCGCGCCGGAACACCGCGAACTGATCTTCGACCGTTTCTATCGCGTCAATGACAAGATCTCCGGCAGCGGCCTCGGTCTGGCGATCGTGCGGGATATCGCCAAGGATCATGGCGGCGAGATCACACTGACCTCGGGCGATGAAGACTGCGGCACGATCTTTACGGTGCGCTTTCCGCACGGCGTTAAAGCGGACCTGTAGCGGCTTCACGCTACATCGCTGCTTTCCCTGTTTCCCGTTTGAAATAATTATCCAGAACCAGTTGGATGTGCCTCTGTCCAATCCCTGTATCGACATCGATGGAGGTTTTTATGACGGAGCAAGTCCTACAAAGCGGTACGCATATCGCACGTTTCGACGCGGTGAAAAAAGAAGAAGATGTGTTTGAAGCACAAGTCTTCGTACGTCTGACGCGTGAACCGGAAATCGCCGAAACCTATATCCCTGCCGGCTTGTTCGGATCCATGCAGGAAGCGCTGGACAACGCCAAACAACGCGCTGAACGCGCCTTGAAGGAGCACGAGTTCTGATGGCAGTTGTTTCTCATGTGAAAAAAATTCTCGTTGTCTCGATCTTGTGCAGCGGCCTCGCCGCATGCGCGACGGGCTATTCGCAATCCACCCGTTTTGAAATCCATGCCGCCAGTCTGACGGAGAGTCCTGATTGGCAAAAAGCCAATTTGCTTGACGATCCCGGCACGACCGTCTATGTCGGGCCCGAGGTGTTGCTGGACAATTCAGACGTGGCGCTGGCTAATGCCAAGAAAGATCTTGGCGGGCAGGTAGTGATCATCATCCAGATGACGCCTGCCGGCACGATTCGCATGGGTTCGGCTTCGCGTGTCTTGCTGCGTCAGCGCATGGCGGTGATGATCAACGGCGAGGTGTTGACCGCGCCGGTGGTGTCGGCTCCGCTCAGCGGCAATCGTTTCGCCATCACCGGCTTCAAATCGTTTGAAGAGGCGCAGCAGGTAGCAGAAGGCATTGCGCCGAAACGATAAGGCAGCAATCTATTAACTCTTCTTGTCTGTCGTCCTGACGAAAGTCAGGATCCAGCGTCGTGTCCAACCATATCCACGACACTGGATCCCAGCGTTCGCTGGGACGACGGTAATGCATGTGAAGTTTATGAACATAATGGCATCTGAGCGCTAGCCAAGGTATCGATAAGAAATGCACCTCACCGTCATGGTAAGGTGACGGCAACTCAACTACTCGTTCTCACCATGTCCGTTGCCCGTCATATTGTCCAGGTTCATCCCCGCCTGCTGGTTGCTGTCGTCATCGGCGCGTTGGGTTTTATATTGTGGCCTGCGGGCGAGACCATCACGCGCTTGCTGGTCGGCTGGAACGCCGGGGTCTGGTGTTATCTGCTGTCGATCTGGTTCATGATGCTGGGTGCCAAAGCAGCCGACGTCAAACGCCTGGCTGAAACCGAGGACGAAAGTGCACAACTGGTGCTGGCCATCGTGTGCGTGGCGGCCATTGCCAGTCTTGCCGCCATCATCGTTGAGTTGGCTGGTGCATCGCATCTGGGCGAGCACAAATTGCTGCGCTATGTTTTTACCGGCGGCACGGTGTTGGGATCGTGGTTTTTGATCGGCACCATATTCACCTTGCATTACGCACGCCTGTTCTACGGCGAAGACGATGATGCCGAACCGCCTTTGCGTTTTGCCGACGGTGAAAAAAATCCTGACTATTGGGACTTTCTCTACTTCTCATTCACCATCAGCGTAGCGGTGCAGACCTCCGACGTTTGTGTCGGCACGCGCGCTTTACGTAAAACCGTGCTGGCGCATTCGGTGATCGGCTTTCTCTTCAATGCGGCGATTCTGGGGTTGTCGATCAATATTGCGGCGAGCCTCACTAGCTGATCGTCAGCAACACTCGTACCTGTTCCAATATCTGCTCCATACAAAGTAAAAAGGGATGTGTTTGCACACATCCCTTTTTTACGTCCTCAACGGCTTAGCGGGCTATTACCGGTTATTGCCAGCCGTAGCGGTTGGTATACCACTTCTTCATCAGCTGGATCAGCGCGCCGTAAGCAATCAGGATCGCCAACAGCCAGGGGAAGTAGCTCAGCGGCAATGCCTGCAGCTTGAAGTAGCTCGCCAGCGGCGACATCGGCAGGATGATCCCGATGCACATGATGATCAATGTCATGCCCATCAGCGGCCACGAAGCGCGGCTTTGCAGGAACGGGATGCGCTTGGTACGGATCATGTGCACGATCAGTGTTTGCGACAGCAAGCCTTCAATGAACCAACCCGACTGGAACAGGGTTTGATGATCCGGCGAGTTGGCGCCGAAGATGTACCACATCAGCGCAAAGGTGCTGATATCAAAGATTGAGCTGATCGGACCGAAGAACACCATGAAGCGGCCAATTTCACCCGGGTTCCAGCGTTGCGGCTTCTCAAGGAATTCCTTGTCGACGTTGTCGAACGGGATGGAAATCTGCGAGACGTCATACAGCAGGTTCTGCACCAGCAGATGCAAAGGCAGCATCGGCAGGAAGGGCAGGAAGGCACTCGCCACCAGCACCGAGAAGACGTTGCCGAAGTTGGAGCTGGCGGTCATCTTGATGTACTTGAGCATGTTGGCGAAGGTCTTGCGGCCTTCCAGCACGCCTTCTTCCAGTACCATCAGGCTCTTTTCCAGCAGGATCAGATCGGCGGCTTCTTTAGCAATATCGACTGCAGTATCGACCGAAATACCGATGTCGGCCGCACGCAATGCAGGCGCATCATTGATGCCGTCGCCCATGAAGCCGACCACGTGACCCTTGTCGTGCAGCACGCGCACGATGCGTTCTTTGTGTGTCGGGCTGAGCTTGGCGAAGACGGTGGTCTTCTCAACGGCGACGGACAACTCTTCATCGCTCATCTTTTCCACGTGTGAACCGAGCAGCATGCCTTCGACTTCGAGGCCGACCTCGCGGCAGATCTTGGCGGTGACCAGCTCATTGTCACCGGTCAGGATCTTGACCGTGACACCGTGAGCGCGCAAGGCAGCCAGCGCAGGTTCGGTCGACTCCTTCGGTGGATCGAGGAAGGCGATGTAACCGATCAGCACCAGATCCGATTCATCGGCGACGCTGTAGGTTTCCTTGGTCGGCGGCAGATCCTTGGCGGCCACGGCCACCACGCGCAAGCCTTCGGAGTTGAGGCTGGCAGTGGTTTCCTTGATCTCGGCGAGCAACTCCGGTGTGAACGGCACGATCTCACCGTTGTTGCGTGCATGGGTACAGATCGAGACGATTTCTTCGACTGCGCCTTTGCAGATCAGCTCATGGTGATCTTCGCGTTCGCTGACGACCACCGACATGCGGCGGCGCTGGAAGTCGAACGGGATTTCATCGACCTTGCGATAGGCCGAAGCGATCGACATTTCGCGTTGCAATTCGGCGTGTTCCAGCACTGCGACGTCGAGCAGATTTTTCAGGCCGGTCTGATAGTAGCTGTTCAGATAGGCGTATTGCAGCACTTCATCGTTCGGTTCGCCGAGGATACCGGTGTGGCGTTCCAGGAAGATCTTGTCCTGCGTCAGCGTGCCGGTCTTGTCGGTACACAGCACGTCCATCGCGCCGAAGTTCTGGATCGCGTCGAGGCGCTTGACGATGACCTTCTTGCGCGACAGCGCGACTGCACCTTTGGCCAGCGTCGAGGTGACGATCATCGGCAGCATTTCCGGCGTCAGACCAACCGCAATCGACAGGCCGAACAGGAAGGCTTCAACCCAGTCTCCCTTGGTGAAGCCGTTGATGAAGAACACGATCGGTGTCATCACCAGCATGAAGCGGATCAGCAGCCAGCTGACCTTGTTCACGCCCGACTGGAATGCGGTCGGGGTGCGGTCGGTGGCGGTGACGCGTTCCGCCAGCGCGCCGAAGTAGGTGCGCTTGCCGGTGGTCAGGACGACGGCAGTCGCTGAGCCGCTGACTACGTTGGTACCCATGAAGCAGAGGTTGTCCAGTTCCAGCGGGTTGCTGGCATCGACGCCGCGATGCTCGGCAAATTTCTCTACCGGCAGCGATTCGCCGGTCATGGCGGCCTGGCTGATGAACAAGTCTTTGGCCGAAATCAGGCGCAGGTCAGCAGGGATCATGTCGCCGGCAGACAGCTGCACAATGTCGCCCGGCACCAGTTTCTTGATCGGCAGTTCGATGCGCTTGGCGCCCTTGGGATGCAGGGTGACATCGAAGTAGCGCTGTGCTTCTTCGGCGATGTCGGCGACGATGTCGTGGCGGATCACGGTCGCGGTGTTGCTGACCATTTCCTTGAGCTTGTCGGCGGCCGTGTTGGAACGTGACTCCTGCACGAAGCGCATCAGCGTCGACACGACCACCATGGTGCCGATCACGATGGCGGCCTTCATGTCTTCGGTGTAGTACGAGACGGCGGCGAGCACGGTCAGCAGCAGGTTGAACGGGTTCTTGTAGCAGTGCCACAGATGGACCCACCAGGTCAGCGGTTTTTCGTGTTCGACTTCGTTCGGCCCGACTTCGGCGCGAATGGCGTCGGCTTCCTGCTCGGTCAGGCCATCGGTGCGGGAGCCCAGGTTTTTCAGGAGTTCGGCCAGGTCGGTCTGGGAGGCACTCACCAGGCTTTGCGCCACGGTTTGCGGGACTTCCTTGGTGGTCGGCGAGCTGCGGAACATGTCCACGCCGAGGCGGCGGAAGTGGCGATCCATGCCGCGTGCACGGACAAAGCTAGCGAAGGTTTCTTTCAATAGATCCAGATTCATGATGAAGCTCTTTTTCTTTGCAACAGTTTGCAGTACTGGGCCGGACAGCGCGCGGCAGTCCGGTTCGTGCAGTCATCGAAGGGGGAAAATGAGAAAGCGTCAAACTGTAACGAATCCTCCTGACATATCGATGACATACAGGCGATCAATGTGAAGGTAAATCGGGCATAAGGACTCCGCAGGTTGAGGTTGCGAAGACCCTTTCGTCGACATCTGGTTCTGCTGACGGCATGGCTGATCCGGCCGGCAAAAGCCGGTCGCGAACGCATTCTTGCCGGTATGCGCAGGGATGCTAAGCGCGCAATGCCGGTAGAGGTGCGCCACGGAGTCGGCAAGGGCCGAAAACGCCATTGCCGCACCCGCTATAGCGGCGCGTCAGTCTGTGTTGTCTGGTGGTAAGGGCATGCGCCTGAAGCGGCGAATGCCGGATGCCATCATCTGCTCATGCAAGATGACGGCAGGGAGAAGTCCTGCGTTATCTTGCCGAGGCGAGCCGGGACGTTTCCCGGCAACAACTGTCACTCGAACAAGTGCCCATGAAAGGGACTCCATAAAAATAAGAACGGGCGGATTCTACCCCCGGGCTTTCGGCATGGTCAAGGCCATTTAACAACAGCTGGAGGCTTTGGAGCGCTGTGACTGCCGGGCCGAATCACGCGCCGGTTGTGCACTGCGGGACATGTCCTCTCGAAACTGTCCTTGTTTTATGTAGTAAGCGGCCTATACTCAAATCATAAAGAAAACATGTAGGAGACAAAAATCATGCCAAATATCGTCACGAATAATCTCATGTTCTTTTTGCCCATGGCCTTTGCCGGATTGGTGTTGTTTGGCGAAGTGCCGGTAGCGTCGAAATTGGTGAGGACGGTATTGCGTGGAATCGGTGCCCTAGGTGGAGCACTGATTGCGCTTTTAGTGCTGGAGGTACTGCCAGTGCTAATTTAACGAGCTTTCTTGCTCGTTCGCTGCGGATCAAACTCCGATCTGTGGCGGTGGCTGGAACGCCGGAGGGAGTGCGCATTTGTATAAATCGACTCCGTTGACTCGTCAGGCGTTCCACCTTTGATTGTGAGGCCGTTGCGTCTTCCCCTAAGATGACGCGGCGGCCTTTTTATTTGCTCAGCGTCTTTCCACAATCAGGCAATCGCGTCCGCGATCCTTGGCCTGATACATCGCATGATCAGCACGTTGGAGCCAGGAGTAGTGCGCTTCCATATCGCTGTGAAAACTCACTAGTCCGGCGCTGATGGTGCATCCCCAGAGCATGTTTTCGGAATTGCGATGCCGGCGCACTTCTTCAATGAGGCGGGCGGCGAGCATTTCCGCTCCGCGCAGGCTGATGTCTTGCAGGATGACGACAAATTCTTCGCCGCCATAACGGCCGATGAGGTCATCGGTACGCAGGTTGTCTTTCAGCAGCTGCGAAAAATTCTTCAGCACTTCATCGCCGACCAGATGGCCGTGCGTATCGTTGATGTTCTTGAAGTGATCGATATCGAGCAGCAGCAGGCAGGAGCTCCGTTTTTTCTCGTGACAGGCGGCGAATTCTTCGATCAGCAGCGACTCCCAATAGCGCCGGTTGAGCAGGCCGGTGAGGCCGTCGCGTTGGCTGACGGTTTCAAATTCACGCGAACGTTCGGCGAGTTTTTTCGACATGTCGTAGGTCGATTTGCCCAGCGCCAGCGGATAAAGCGCCAGCATCGGCAGACAGGCGACCACGGTGTATAGATCAGCCTCCGGCGCAAACCGGAAGTCAAGCAGCAACAGGCCGATCAGTACCCCGAACACACTGCCGAGCAAGCCGCGCAGGAACAACCTGGTGCCGCCTGCAGCAATATTGTCCATCGACAGCATGGCGAGAATGACTGCGCTCGGCACCAGATTGCCGTGCATGGCGATGATCCAGAATCCGCCGAAGCCGGTGTCAGCGACCAGGTTCATGCGCTCGGTGCGATAGGGAATTTTGCTGTTGAGCGCGACGCGATAGGCGACATGCGGCCAGATGTAGCCGTGGAAGATCAGCAGCGCCCACAGCGGCCAGCCGACGGGGTTTTGGAGAAAGCCCGCAGCGACGCAGAAAAATCCGATCGACAAGCCGATGACGCGCAGTTTATAGATGCGTTTGACGAAGCGGACACCTTTGCCGATCAGCTCTTCCGGCGATGGTGAATCGCCGAAAGCACGTTGTGCTCGTTTGAAAGAAAAAAACGATGCCGTTCGCCCGCGCGATTGGTTGTTTCGGGAACGAGGTTTGGGTGAGGGCATGGTGAGCGAGATTTTTCGGCGGCAATAAAGAGTCAGGTCGGAATCAGGTCAAAATCAGGATGTTGAGCGCGGGGCGAACATGATGATGCCCATGCCTGCCAGCGATACGGCGGCGCCAACGATATCCCAGATGCTGGGTTTAACGGCGTCAACAGCCCATAACCACAATACGGCGACACAGACGTAGACGCCGCCATAGGCTGCATAGATTCTGCCGGCGGCCGTCGGATGCAGGGTGAGCAGCCATGCGAAAAGTGTCAGAGAGAGTGCTGCAGGCAGGAGCAGCCAAGGCGTGGCCCCTTTTTTCAGCCACAGATAGGGCAGGTAACAGCCGACGATTTCAGCCAGCGCAGTGACAACAAAAAGAGCGAGTGTTTTCATGGCATCCATAGGCGGCCGGATGGAATTGTTGATGTTGCGCTGAAAGGCCGGACAGCAATGCCTTGACGTCATTGACGTAACAAACAATGAATGAGTTACGTAACTCTCATTGAACCAATATGGCTAGGTTACAACATAAGTCGACCATTCACCATAATGGGGCGGTGGAATGTACACATAAATATGCCTATGGACGGACATATAATGCCGATTCCTTCCTGATTGGCGTGTTATGCAGATTTTTAAAGAATTTCGGACCCTGGCATTTCTCATCACAGCTGTTTGCAGCGTGGCAATGATCTCTTCGGCGACGGCGCAGGAGTTGCCGCTCGTGGTGGCTACCGCACTCAAGCAAGCAAAAATCCCCGTAAAAAATGTCGGCGTCTTTGTGCAAGAAGTCGATGCCGCCCGTCCCATGCTCAGCTTCAATGCCGCGACGGCTTTCAATCCTGCATCGGTGATGAAGCTGATCACGACCGATGCCGCGCTGGAGTTGCTGGGGCCGACCTTCAACTGGAAGACCCAGGCCTATGTCGAGGGCTCGCTCAATGGCGGCGTTCTGACGGGTGACCTCAGTATCAAAGGCAGTGGCGATCCCAAGCTGGTGATGGAAAATTTCTGGATGTTTCTGCGCCAGATCCGTGCCAAGGGCGTGCGCGACATTCGTGGCAACGTCGTGCTTGACCGGAGCGTATTCGAAGAGAACGTATATGACCCGGCGCAATTCGACGGTGATCCGCAAAAGCCCTATAACGTCGGTCCGGATGCCTTGCTGCTGAATTACAAAACGATCGCTTTGCGTTTTATTCCCGATGAAGTCACGGGGCAAATCAGCGTGACGATGGAGCCGCCGCTGGCCGGCTATACCTTGGCCGCGCCGCGGTTATCGAAAGAAGCCGTCTGTGGTGATTGGCAGAGCAAGCTCCAAGCCGATGTCGGTATCGGTACGGCGGCTTTTAACGGCAGCTATCCAGCAGCCTGCGGCGAGAAGGTTTGGTATATCCACCCTTATCGCATGAACTCGACGCAATATTTCGGTGGCGTACTGCGTCAGATGTGGAGCGACCTTGGCGGCACGATTTCCGGCAAGGTTGTGCCGGGCAACGTGGCGTCTTCTGCAAGTATGTTCGCTGAGTGGCAATCGCCTGCCGTCCCGGAAGTTATTCGCGATATCAATAAGTACAGCAATAACGTGATGGCGCGCCAGGTTCTGTTGACTATCGGTGCACAAATGTCGCAGGCGCCCGGCAGCACCCAACGCGGAGCAAGCGCGATTCGTAACTGGTTGTCCGGCAAAGGTATCGGCGCGGATGAACTGGTGATCGAAAATGGCGCCGGCCTGTCGCGCAATGAGCGCGTGGCGCCGAATACGCTGGGTCAGGTATTGGTGGCAGCTTTTCATTCACCGGTGATGCCGGAATACCTCGCCTCCATGCCGCTGGTCGGTTATGACGGCACCATGCGCAAACGCTTGCGCAGCGAAGGCGTGGCAGGGCAGGCGCATATCAAAACCGGCTCGCTCAACGATGTGCGTTCGGTCGCCGGCTTTGTGCAGGCGTCTTCGGGGAAAATGTATGTCGTGGTGTGCCTGATCAATCACTCCAATGCGCCGTTCGGCCAGGCTGCGCAGGATGCCTTGTTGCAGTGGGTGTTTGAGAAGGGGTGATGTTGCGCGGTGACCAATCCTGCCGCCCTCATTCGTGAAGGAGGAGGGCGGTAGTTTCATGGTCAGGATTTGGCGTATCTTCAGAGTATCAACGGCCGGTCCGACAGCTGATTCTTGTGTTTGTCCTGATCGGGAAAATGCACTGCCAGCAGCTCGTTGAGTTGTGTCAGCGCCAGCAGCAGGCTGTCGTGATAATTTTTCTCCGCAAAACCACGCGTCATGGTTTCGCACACTGCATGCCAGTCCTCGCGTTTGAGTGCTCTGCCGACGGTACGGTCAGGCAAAATCTCCACCTTGTGATCTGCGATGTTGATGTAGATCAGAATGCCGCAGTTTTCTTCTGTATCCCATATCCGATAATGCGAGAACAGCTCGTGTGCACGCGCGCGCGAAGACTCGTTGCGCAACACGGTATTGAGCGGCAATGCCGCTTCAACGATCAGGCGGATTTCTGCGCGATGCTGTTTTTCGCCGGCTGAGATGCAAGCTTGCACTGCTTGCAGCGTTGAGCGGGGAAACAGATTGCGCGCCTGGCTGCGTGTGGCGATAAGATGCTTGAGCAGGCGATTGAGTTTAGCCATTACCAGTCTCCCGAGGCGCCGCCGCCATCAAAGCTGCCGCCGCCGCCCGAAAATCCACCACCCGAGCTGCTGCCTGATCCGCCGCCAAAGCCACCGCTGCTGAATCCGCCTCTGCCACCACGATTCTGGACGGCGTCGCTCAGAATGCTGCCGATGATGACGCCTGCCGTGTGTCCCCAGTCATTGTTGTTGAGGTTGTTGCGCGGACGACGGCGTACGAACAGGATGACGCCGAAAAAGACAGCGAGGAATACAACGACGGCAATCAGCTCAATCCAGCCGTCATCCTCTTGCGCGGCAGCCTGCTTTGCTTTCTCCGCCGGCGGCAGATGTTCTTCATCCAGCAAACTGGTCAGCGCTGATACGCCTGCTGCGAGGCCGCCGTAATAATCATTTTGGCGGAAATGCGGGGCGATGACGTCTTCCAGAATGCGTTTCGATTTCGCATCCGTCAGGCTGCCTTGCACGCCGCGACCGGCTTCGATACGCAGGCGGCGCAGCGCTTTGGGATTGTCCTTGGCGACGATGAGGATGACGCCGTCGTCAATGTCTTTGCGCCCCAGCTTCCAGGCATCGGCGACGCGGATGCCGTATTGCTCGATGGCTTCCGGCGCGGTACTGGACATCAGCAGGACCGCGATCTGGCTGCCGGTGCGTGTCTCGTACTCGACCAGCACCTGATCGAGTGCGCGGCGCTGCTGTTCTTCCAGCATCTGCACCTGATCGATCACATGTGAACTCAACGCCGGAACGGCAACAAAATCCTGCGCACCGGCAAGTTGCAGAAAGCCGGTGAGCAGGATGCTCAGGAAGAACGCCGGAAGGGCGCGAAAAGACGGCATAGTGAAACTTACTTGCCGAAGTTGACGGCAGGCGCGGTGGAGATTGCCTTCTCGTTGTCAACCGTGAAGGACGGTTTGACCGGATAGCTGAAAATCTTGGCGGTGATGTTGGTCGGAAAGCTGCGCGCCAGCACGTTGTATTCCTGTACCGAGGCGATGTAGCGTTGGCGTGCCACGGTGATGCGGTTTTCGGTGCCTTCCAGTTGCGATTGCAGATCTCGGAAGCTGGTGTCCGCCTTGAGTTGCGGATAGTTTTCCGACACGGCCATCAGGCGCGACAGCGCGGACGATAACTGTCCCTGCACCTGCTGGAACTTATTGAAGGCTTCAGGGTTGGTCAACACTTCCGGCGTGATCTGAAAACTGGTCGCGGCTGCACGAGCCTTGGTGACGGCTTCCAGCGTATCTTTTTCATGCGCGGCATAACCCTTGACGGTATTGACGAGATTGGGAATCAGGTCGGCGCGGCGCTGATATTGGTTGACGACTTCACCCCAGGCGGCCTTGGTGGCTTCATCCTTGGCCTGGAAATCGTTGTAGCCGCAGCTGCTCAGGGTCAATACGGAAGCGGCGATAGCCAGCCATGCGAACCATTTTTTCATTGTATTTCTCTCGAAAATTAAAACATTCGCTACTGTGATCAGTCCTTGGGTGCCCGTCAAGTACTGCTTCAAGATGCCATGCCAATGCCCTCAAGATGCACCAAATGGCGCCTCAAAGACAGGGTTTCTGGCCCGACCGCGTTACAATGTCGTACCTGTATATATTAAAGCGCTAAGGTTTACCGTGACATTTATCGACAAATTATCCGCTGCGTGGAAGGCCAACAATTCTCTGCTGTGCGTCGGCCTGGACCCGGATATCGCCAAATTTCCGGCGGAATGGAAGAACCAGCCGGATGCGATTACGGCCTTCTGCAAGGGCATCATCGATGCCACCGCCGACGTGGCATGTTCCTTCAAGCCGCAAATCGCCTATTTCGCCGCCTTGCGTGCCGAAGATCAGCTGGAAGAAATCTGCAGTTACATTCGCACCCGCTATCCGCATATCCCGATCGTGCTGGATGCCAAGCGCGGTGATATCGGTGCTACCGCCGAGCAATACGCGCGTGAAGCCTTTGAGCGTTATGGCGCACACGCGGTGACGGTGAGTCCGTACATGGGATTTGATTCGGTCGCGCCGTATCTGGAATGGAAAGATCGTGGCGCCATTGTGCTGTGCCGCACCTCCAATGCCGGCGGTTCCGATTTGCAATTCCTGAATGTGGATGGCGTTCCTCTGTATCAACACGTGGCGCGTCTGGTGGCGGACAAGTGGAACACCAATGGTCAGTGTGGCTTGGTAGTGGGCGCGACTTTTCCGGAAGAGCTGGCGCAAGTGCGCAGCATTATCGGCGACATGCCTTTGCTGGTGCCGGGTGTCGGCGCGCAGGGCGGGGACGTGGCTGCGACGGTCAAGTCCGGCAAAACGGCGGATGGAGCGGGGATGATGATCAACTCGTCGCGCGCCATCTTGTACGCCAAGCCGGAAGATGGCGAAGACTACGCCGCGGCAGCACGCCGTGTGGCGCTGGAGACGCGTGATGCGATCAATCAGTATCGTTGAGATGTATTAAGCCTCATCAAGATACAGAAAGAGCCGCTGCGATCAGATCGCCGTGGCTCTTTTTACGTCTGGCATAGGCGTCGTGAGATGGTGAAGATGCTATCGATAATGCTGCTTCTGGCGTTCAGGTCAGCATGCGCAACAGGCCTTGCAGGGAATGCACGACAGCCTGTTCGCGCACCGCCTGGCGGTCGCCGGTGAATACAAGGCGTTCGGTGAAGATCTGATCGCCGACCTTCCAGCCGAAGCAGACCGTGCCGACGGGTTTTCCCGGTACTGCGCCACCAGGACCGGCGATACCAGTAGTGGAGACGGCGACATCCGAACTGCTGTTGGCAATCGCACCCTCGGCCATGGCTGCAGCGATTTCTTCGCTGACGGCGCCGTGCTGGGCGATCAGCGCTTCCGAAATGTTCAGCAATTCATTTTTCGATACGTTGGAATAGGTCACGAAACCGCAGTCGAACCACTCCGAGGATCCGGCAATTTCCGTGATGGCTTGTGCAACGCCGCCGCCGGTGCAGGACTCGGCGGTCGAGAGCAGCAACTTCCTGGCTTTGAGCGCTTGGCCGACGCGTGCGGCGAGGTCTATCGAGGTGTCCATGTTGATGTCGTCCTTCGTTGTTGGCGGGTGGTGGTCAACGTGTGATGAGAGGCGACTCTCATGTGTCAAGCATACTCTTGTTGGAAACTCTTTAAAACCCGTTCACGATCTTACATGGAGCGCCAGAAGGCAAACACGAGCAGCGTATAAAACGCGGCAACGATATCGTCCCACATTACGCCAAAACCACCTTTGAAGCGGCGATCAAAATAAGCAATCGGCGGCGGTTTGACCATATCGAAAAATCGGAACCAGACGAAAGCCCAGCATTGCGTCTTCAGATCTGCCGGTGTCAGCAAGACCAGCACCAGCCAGAAGGCGATGATTTCGTCCCACACCATGCTGCCATGGTCCGGCGCGCCAAGATCGCGGCCGGTGCGATGGCAGGCCCAGACACCCACGAAAAAGCCCACGCCGATAATGATCAGCCAGGCCAGCGGCGTAAAAATGGCGGGCCAGCGTACGCTCAGCACGGCATAGGCCAGCCAGGCGAACAAGGTGCCTGAGGTGCCCGGCATGATTGGCGACAAGCCGCTGCCGAAACCTTGCGCCAGCCAATGCGCCGGATGCGCCAGCATGAAGCGCGCGGTCGGGCGTACCGATTTATTGAGTTGCGCCTTCCGGCCCGGTTCTATTGTTGTTGTCATGAAGTGAAATGGTCGAAAGAAGTCAGTGCAAGATCCAGTGGCTCACCGCCCGCATCCACCAGACGCAGTCCAGGCATGGATTCGATGACGCCCACGCGAGTGACCTCGGTACCTGTCTTTTCGGCAGCGGCGAGGATTTGCTCGCGACGGCTTTGCGGCGCGGTGAAACAGAGTTCGTAATCATCCCCGCCGGACAGCGTGAAGCGGCGGCGCAGGTCTTGTGTTTGTTGCTTGAGGATGCTGCCTGGCGGTAAGGCGTCGGCATCGAGACGCGCACCGACATGAGAGCGCTCAAGGATGTGGCCGAGGTCGCCTGCAAGGCCGTCCGAAACATCGATAGCGGCGTGAGCGATCCCGCGCAACGCCATACCGAGCTCCACACGGGGTGTGGGCTGGTGCATGCGTTGTGCCGCAACGTGGTGCGCGTCAGTCGCCAGCGACAGTTCGTGGCGATAGGCGGCCAATGCCAGCCGCGCATCGCCGAGCGTGCCGGACACCCAGATGTCGTCGCCGTCTTTCGCCGCATCACGGCGCAGTGCTTGCGTGAAGGGGATTTCTCCGAACACCGTGATGCTGATGTTGAGCGGGCCCTTGGTGGTATCGCCGCCGATCAGCTCGCAACCGTGTTCATCGGCGAGTTTCAGCAGCCCGCGTGAAAATGGTTCCAGCCAGTCCTCGCGTGCTTCCGGCAGCGAAAACGCCAGTGTGAAAGCGATCGGCTGCGCACCCATGGCTGCCAGATCCGACAGGTTGACGGCCAGACATTTATGTCCAAGCGCATACGGATCAGCATGCGGAAAGAAGTGGCGGCCTTCGACCAGCATGTCGGTCGACACCGCCAATTGCATGCCGGGCGCAGGTGTGAGCAAGGCGCAGTCATCGCCGACGCCGAGCGCGGCGCGGCTGCCCGGTGCAGGTGGGCGTGTGAAATAACGGGAGATGAGTTCAAATTCGGAGAGCATGGGCATGATTGTAACGAATGCGTCATTAAATCCTTGTAATTAATCCTGGTAATTCTTCGAAAGTACGATTGGTATGACCATTTTGGTGGCGGTTTTACCTGTGAACCGGGCGCACCAAGTTGCGCCCGAAGCCGCACCAGTATTGGATCTTGGAATGCTGCACTGCGCCATGAATCAGTAGTTTCCACCCTATGAGAGCGAGCTTACCTCTGCTAAAATCGCAGGTCTTCGACAAGTCTAGAAAAGAGAACGCAGAGTATGGATTCGATGATCAGCAAGAAAGAAGAATTGCGTCAGCAACTTCGCCAGGCAGCGCTGGAGTACCATGAATTTCCAACGCCGGGCAAGATCAGCGTCACGCCCACCAAGTTACTAACCAATCAACGAGACCTGTCTCTGGCGTACTCGCCGGGTGTCGCGGCAGCCTGCGAAGAAATCGTTGCGGATCCCGCCAACGCATTCAAGTACACCGCGCGCGGCAATCTGGTTGCGGTCATCAGTAACGGCACCGCAGTGCTTGGTCTGGGCAACATCGGCCCGCTGGCTTCCAAGCCGGTGATGGAAGGCAAGGGCGTGCTGTTCAAGAAGTTCGCCGGCATCGACGTCTTCGACATCGAAATCAACGAAACCGACCCGGACAAACTGTGCGACATCATCGCCTCGCTGGAACCGACTTTCGGCGGTATCAACCTGGAAGACATCAAGGCGCCGGAGTGCTTCTACATTGAACGCAAACTGCGCGACCGCATGAAGATTCCAGTCTTCCATGACGATCAGCACGGCACCGCGATCATCGTCGGTGCGGCGATCCTGAACGGCCTGAAGGTCGTCGGCAAAAGCATTAAAGAAGTGAAGCTGGTTGTCTCCGGTGCGGGCGCTGCAGCGCTGGCTTGCCTGGATCTGATCGTCGATCTCGGCTTCCCGATCGAAAACATTTACGTCACCGACCTGGCCGGCGTGGTCTACAAGGGCCGCGTCGAACTGATGGATCCGGACAAGGAACGCTTCGCACGCGAAACCGATGCACGCACCTTGGCTGACGTCATTCCTGACGCCGACATTTTCCTCGGCGTGTCCGCCGGCGGCGTGCTCAAGCAAGACATGGTCAAGAAGATGGCGCCGCGTCCGCTGGTGCTGGCACTGGCCAACCCGACACCGGAAATCCTGCCGGAAGAGGTCATGGCAGTGCGTGACGACGCGATCATCGCCACCGGCCGTTCCGACTATCCGAACCAGGTCAACAACGTCCTGTGCTTCCCGTACATCTTCCGCGGTGCACTGGACTCCGGCGCCACGACGATCACACGTGAAATGGAAATCGCCGCCGTACACGCGATTGCCGAACTGGCGCAAGCCGAGCAATCCGATATCGTTGCTGCGACCTACGGCGTGACCAATCTGTCGTTTGGCCCTGAATACATCATTCCAAAGCCGTTCGATCCGCGTCTGATGATCAAGATCGCGACTGCGGTTGCGCGCGCTGCCGAGACTTCCGGCGTGGCCGCGCGTCCGATTCCGGACATGAACGCCTACGCGGAAAAGCTGGAACAGTTTGTCTACCACAGCGGCACCTTCATGCGTCCGATCTTCCAGGCTGCGAAAAAAGCGCCGGAAGCCAAGAAGCGCATCGTCTTTGCCGAAGGCGAAGAAGAGCGCATCCTGCGGGCGGTACAAGTCATCGTCGACGAATGCCTGGCCAAGCCGATTCTGGTCGGTCGTCCGGAAGTGCTGGAACAGCGCATCAAGAAGTTTGGTCTGCGCCTGCGTCCTAATGTCGACTTCGAAGTCATCAATCCGAACTTCGACGAACGCTATCGCGACTACTGGCAGACTTTCCTGGATATGACCAAGCGTCGTGGCGTCACCGAGCAATACGCGAAGCTGGAAATGCGCCGCCGCCACACGCTGATCGGTTCCATGGCCATCCACAAGGGTCACGCCGACGGCATGATCTGCGGTACCTACGGCACCACGCAGCTGCATTTGCACTACATCGATCAGGTATTGGGCAAGCGCGAAGGCGTCAACGTCTACGCGGCAATGAACGGCGTCATCCTGCCAAGCCGTCAACTGGTGCTGGTCGATACGCACGTCAATGAAAATCCGACCGCAGAGCAGCTGGCTGAAATCACCATCATGGCTGCGGAAGAAATGCGCCGCTTTGGCCTGCATCCGCGTGCAGCGTTGCTGTCGCATTCCAATTTCGGTTCCAGCAACAGCGAATCGGCAATCAAGATGCGTACTGCACTGAAGCTGATTCAAGAGCAGGCTCCGGAGCTGGAAGTCGACGGCGAAATGCACGGCGACACCGCACTTGATCCGAAACTGCTGGCGCAAATCATGCCGGATTCGCCACTCAAGGGCGATGCCAATCTGCTCGTGATGCCAAACATCGACGCTGCCAATATTGCCTACAACCTGTTGAAGACAGCTTCCGGCAACGGCGTGGCGATTGGTCCTATCCTGTTGGGCTGCGCCAAGCCGGTGCACATCCTGACGGCATCGGCCACCGTGCGCCGTATCGTCAACATGACGGCACTGTGCGTCATGGACGCGATGTCGGAGCGTTGATCCGGATAGTCTGAATCGACTGATTCAAGCTTCAAAACAAAGCGGCGCATTTCGAAAGAAATGCGCCGCTTTTGTATTTGCCGCCATATATTTTCAACAGGAGAGATCGATTTTTTTGTCAGCGTTTTGGGCCAGCGCCTGATTGATAAATTCGTGTTGGGCGCTTGCTGCGACGATGTATTTTTTGCTGCATAAGTACAACATACTCGATCCAATTTCATAAAAATCAGCATTTTGTAAGAATATCTTTACAACCAGTTACATTTAAAAGTTAATATAAATAGGAATTATTACTATTAACGTTTAAATTGGGTGTCTACATGCAGTTTCGCATCAAGCCGGGCTATCTGGCTGTCCTCACGACATTGTCACTTACCTCCATTACAACAAATAACGCTTTTGCTCAGACAGCCGGCAGCCTGCCAGAAGTCCAGGTCAGCGGTGCCCGTGACGGTTACGTTGCGCCCACTTCCGTCAGCGCCACCAAAAGTGAAGCGCCTCTGCGTGATATTCCGCAAACCATCAATGTGATTTCTGCGGAAGTCATCCGAGACCAGCATGCGACTTCCTTGCAAGACATTCTGAAGAACGTCCCGGGCGTTGGATTGTCCACCGGCGATGGCCAGCGCGATCAGGTTTTCATCCGAGGCTTTACAGCGATTGGTGATCAGTTTGTTGATGGTTTCCGTGACGATGCGCTGTATTTCCGCGACTTGTCCAACGTTGAGCGTCTGGAAGTCATCAAAGGCCCTGCGGCCGTGCTGTACGGTCGTGGCTCGTCGGGTGGCTTGATTAATCGTGTCACGAAGAAGCCCGGCGTTGATGTCACTGATGTCAGCCTCAGCCTGACCAGCACGGCAGGGCGCCGTGGCGAGATTGATGTTGGTCGCAGCGGCGAGGTCGTTTCGTGGCGGCTGACTGGCGCGCACGAGCAATCCGATAGCTATCGTGCACAACAATTCCTGGATCGCACCGCGATCGCGCCATCGGTAGAATTCAAGATTTCTTCCGACACCAAGCTGCTGTTGCAAGCCGACTATCTGGAAGACCGCCGCCTGACCGACTTCGGTATCCCATCGTATCAGGGGCGTCCGGTCAACGTTGATCCGGGCACCTACTATGGCGCTGCCAATGCGCGTGACGCCGATTTCAGCCAGTCACGTGTGGCATCGACTTCGGCAACGCTGACACATCGCTTTAACGAGAGCCTGTCGTTGCGCAATGCTTTCCGTTACTACGACTATCATTTGAATCGCAACAACACCAACATCAGCGGCAACGTCAATGAAGTGGCGCGCACGATGAATCTGGGTCACGCCACCTTGATACGTGATGAAAACGGTTGGTTCAATCAGACCGAACTGACGCAAAAACTCAAGCTCGGCTCGACCAAGCACGAGATTTTGTATGGCATCGAATTCGGACAGCAGAGCAAGGACTCCGCCAGCTATGCAAGCACCACGGTGGCGACCGGCGTGTCGATTTTCAATCCTGTACTGCCGACAGTGAATCCTGCTGCACGTGGTGCCGGCACTTTCACATTCGGCACCTACAATACGCTGGCCGGCTACGTGCAGGACACGATCGCATTCAGCGATCAGTGGAAGGCCTTGCTTGGCGTGCGTTATGACAGCTTTGAGCAAAAGTCGCGCATCGTGGGTGGATCGGCGCCGGGCAATCTTGCCCGCACCGATAATGCCTACAGTCCGCGTGCCGGGCTTGTATGGCAGCCAAGCGAAGCGCAATCGTATTACCTGTCGTGGAGCCGTTCGTTCCAGCCATCGGGCGAGACGCTGCCATTGGCAACAAACAATGCCGATCTGGCACCGGAAAACACCCGCAATACCGAAGTCGGCGCCAAGTATGATTTTCTGGATGGCCGCGCCAATGCAACCGTGTCGCTCTTCCGTCTGGAGCGCGACAACATGAAGGCGACGATCCCCGGTACGACGACGATCATCCCGGTCGGCAAGCAACGCACCGACGGTGCCGAGCTGACACTGACCGCCGATCTGAAGCAAGGTTGGAAAGTGCTCGCGGGTTATGCCTATCTGGATGCCAAGGTAATCGATTCGGTCGCCGTGGATACCAGCGTGAACAATCCAGGCACCACAACTGCCGGCAGTGTTCCCTTCAAGGGTAAAGCGGCAACGCTGACGCCAAAGCATAGTGCCAACCTGTGGGTAACCAAGGACGTGGGCTATGGCTTTACGGTTGGCGGTGGTGCCAATGCGGTGGGCAGCCGTTTTGCCAATCCGGGCAACACAGTGTCCTTGCCGGGCTACGTAACCGCCGATGCGATGGCCGTCTACAAGGCTGAGAAATACTCGGTGCAGTTGAACGTCAACAATATATTCAACACCGGTTATATCGTCTCCGGTCACGGCACCAGCCCGAACCTGAGCTTGCCGGGCGCACCGCGTAACGTCGCACTGACCTTGCGCTATTCGATGTAAGCAGCAATCGTTGTCTCAGTAAAAAAGCCTCCGATGCGTTTTGCAGCGGAGGCTTTTTTCATGGCGTTGCCGGGACAATAGTGATGCACTTACTTCGCCAATACCCGCGCCAGCCAGTGGCCGATGTCTTCTATTTCTTCCTGGCACACCGAGTGCTGCATCTGATACTCGTGCCATTCAATTTGATAACCCAGCGTGTTTAGCAGATCGCGTGACTGCTCGGCGCGTTGCATTACCACGACAGGGTCCTGGCGACCATGCGCCATGAATACAGGGGTTGTCTGGTTGGCGGAATGTGCTTCTGCAGCGAGGGTGCCGGCCAGCGGCAAATAGCCGGACAGGCACATCAGGCCTGCCAGTTTTTCGGGATGGCGCAAACCGGTTTGGAGCGTCATCGCACAGCCCTGTGAGAAACCCGCAAGCACGATGCGCTCAGCTGGAATACCGCGTGCCTTTTCCTTGGCGATCAGCGCCTCCACCATCGCTTGTGAAGCGCGCAGTCCTGGTTCGTCTTCGCGACGCACCAGATCCGGGCCGAAGATGTCGTACCAGGCACGCATCACATAGCCGCCATTGACCGTCACCGGCATGGTAGGCGCCGTCGGAAAGATGAAGCGAATCGGTTGGGATCCCGACAGATCGAGTTCGCGCACAATCGGTACGAAGTCATTGCCGTCGGCGCCGAGGCCGTGCAGCCAGATGACGGCCGCAGCAGGATTAGGCGCGGTTTCGATTTCGATGGTGTGGAGGAGGGCGGCTGGTGAGGACATGGAAGTTTTCTTCGATTCGGGATTGTGCAGCTTTGGTGCACAATACGGGTTTGCAGTAGAGATACTTCTTGGGCTTTGAAAGCGCCATGATACGACGATATCGCCAGAAAATCTCTGCACCGTTTCAATGGAGAACCGTGATGAAAAAAATGTGGGCCTTGTTGCTGCTCCAGGCAAGTCTGCTTGTTTCTGCGTCGTCGAATGCGGCGCTGCTCGAAGGTAATGTGTTCCAGCCCAGCGGCGAAAATCTGGTGGTGCAGCCGCCTTCCGGATGGCGGCTGGCGTACATGAACGGCAGTCCGACCGGCGACTATGTGGTTGAATTCATGCCGCAGAACGAAAGCCATGAAAACTGGCGCGAAGGCTATATGTCCGTGCAGCGTGGCGCGGCGGATCTTAGCGTCGGTACGCATCTTTCGACGCAAATCGTCCAGCGCGTGCTGCAAGGCGCACAGCGCAACTGCGCAGGTCATTTCACACCGATGAAGCAAAAAGACAGCATGACCAACGGTGCCTACACGTCCATCAGTGGTGGTTTTTGCGACCGTCTGGGAAGTGCGGCGCCATTTGGCGAAGGCAGCCTCATTGCCGTCTTTGAAGGCACAAGAAATCTGTTTCTGGTGCAGTTCGGCTGGCGTCCGGCAACCGAAAACGAACTCAAAGGAAATCCCTTACGCATCACGCCGCAGAAACTGCAGCAATATCTCGACCTGTTGAACCGTGCGACGATCTGTGGCGGCCAGGATCAGTTGACTTGTCCGCGTTAGGCAATCTCCGTCAACCGATAGCAGGTTGAATCGGCCACGGCGAGGCGCCGGTGTACGAGTGAAGGTTGGCTGAAGGCTCACACGAGCCGTCAGCCGTCAGTCATCGACACTTCAAAAATCCAAAAACACGTAAATTATTTCGCCGGGCGAATTGCCGACTTGGGACGGAAAGCCTTGCACACGGCTTCATTTGTTTCGACGTAGGGGCCGCCGATGAGGTCAATGCAATACGGCACGGCAGCAAAAATACCGGGCACAAGCTGCTTGCCTTCTGCATCCTTGACGCCTTCCAGCGTTTCCTTGATGGACTTGGGCTGGCCGGGCAGATTCATGATCAGAGCTGCGTGATCCGAGGTTTCACGGATCACCGCGACCTGGCGCGACAAAATGGCGGTAGGAACGAATTGCAGGCTGATCTGGCGCATTTGCTCGCCGAAGCCAGGCATTTCCTTGGTGGCAACTGCCAGTGTGGCTTCCGGCGTCACATCGCGGCGCGAGGGGCCGGTGCCGCCGGTAGTCAGCACCAGATCGCAACCGATGTCATCCACCAGCTCGATCAAGGTTTTCTCGATTTGTGCGCGCTCGTCGGGGATCAGGCGGGTTTCCATGCGCCATGGGCTGGTCAGCGCAGCGCCGAACCAGTCTTGCAGCGCCGGAATGCCTTTGTCCTCATAGACACCACCGGAAGCACGATCCGAGATCGACACCAGGCCGATCAGCAGTTCATCTGGATTAGTCTTCTTGCTCATCTTCCAACTCGTCCGCACCATCTTCTGCGCCTTCTGTGGCATTGGCGCCACGCGACGCGGCTTGCAGCTGCTTGAGAATCTGGAAAATTTCGCGATATGCCTTGGGCGGCTTGTTTTCAGCTTGTTCCTTGCGGGCATTACGAATCAGCGTGCGCAGATGCTGCACGTCGAGATCGGGATGCTGGGCAAGCAACTCGGTGAGGGCGTTGTCGTCTTTCAACAACTTTTCGCGACGGCGCTCAAGAGCGTGCATCGAGGCGGTGTCCGCTTTGGACAGGCCGCGCCAGCTGTCGAGCGTGCGCTGGATGGCGGCGATTTCGTCTTCATCCAGGGTACGCATCTTCTTGCCGACGTATTGCATTTGGCGGCGACGGCCTTCGTGGTCCTTGATTTGCTGGCATTCAAGGATGGCGTCACGTACGTCTTCGGGCATAGGCACGCGTTTGACACGGTCGCGTGGTTCGGCAACCAGTTCTTCGCCCAGTTTCTGCAACGCAGTCATTTCGCGTTTCAGTTGGGATTTGGAGGGACGGTCGTATTCCTGCTCGAATTCGTTGGATTGGAAGCCGCAGGACCCGCGATTGGGATTTGGCATGATTCAGATAAATAAGCTAAACGACTGCTATGATACCCGTTTTATACGCATTTCGAAGAAAACAGGCCAATGAGCGATACCGTATTTACCCACAGTCAAGACCAATTGAAGCAGCTTGCACAAGATGTGTTGCGTTATGCCAAGGAAAAAGGCGCATCCGATGCGGCGGTAGACATCAGCGAGGGTAGCGGGCTGTCGGTAGCGGTGCGCAAGGGCAAGATCGAGACCATTGAGCAGAACAAGGACAAGGGCATCGGCGTCACCGTCTACATGGGTGAAGGCCGCAACGTCCGCCGCGGCAACGCCAGCACTTCGGATTTCTCGCAGCAGGCGCTGAAGGAAACCGTCGAAGCGGCCTACAACATTGCCCGCTTCACCGCGATCGACGATTGCGCCGGATTGCCGGATGTCGAAAATCTTGAAATGAATCCGCGCGATCTCAAGCTGTGCACGCCATGGCTGATCACGGCAGAAGAGGCAGTTGAACTGGCGCAACGCTGTGAAGCGGCAGCGCTGTCGGTCGACAAGCGCATCACCAATAGTGAAGGCGCCAGCGTCTACGCGCAGCAATCGCATTTCGTCGCTGCCAACTCGCGCGGCTTCATTGGTGGCTATCCCTTCTCGCGCCATACGATTTCGGTTGCACCGATCGCCGGTAAAGGCGGCAACATGCAGCGCGACGACTGGTATTCGTCGATGCGCGATCCAAAGAAGCTGGCCAAGCCGGAAGCCATCGGCCGCTATGCCGCTGAGCGTGCTTTGGCGCGTCTGAATGCCTGCAAGCTGTCCACACGCAAATGCCCGGTGCTGTTCGAAGCGCCACTGGCGGCAGGATTGCTGGGCGCCTTCGTGCAAGCTGTTTCGGGTGGCGCGCTGTATCGCAAATCCAGTTTCCTGCTCGACTCGCTAGGCAAGCAAGTTCTGCCGGATCACATCCAGATTCTGGAAGATCCGCACGTCATCGGTGGCGTTGGTTCTGCGCCCTTCGATGAAGAAGGCGTCAAGACGCATCGCCGTGATGTCGTCAAAGATGGCGTGGTGCAAGGCTACTTTCTCTCGACGTATTCGGCGCGCAAGTTGGGCATGGAAACCACCGGCAACTCGGGCGGTTCGCACAACTTGTCGATGACCTCATCGCTGACCACGGCAGCCGATACATTCAAGGGCATGTTAAAAAAACTCGATACAGGTTTGCTGGTGACCGAGCTGATGGGGCAGGGCGTGAACTATGTGACCGGCGACTACTCGCGCGGCGCCTCAGGCTATTGGGTCGAGAAGGGCGTGATCCAGTACCCAGTGGAAGAAATCACGATCGCCGGCAACATGAAAGACATGCTGCGCCAGATCGTCGCCATCGGGAATGACACGCTGATTCGAGGCACCAAGGAAACTGGTTCTATCCTCCTGGAAAACATGACGATCGCGGGCGATTGATAGCACTTTCGCTCCACTGTATTGCATCTCATACAGCCGCCTGATTTAGCGTCAGGCGGCTTGCCTAACACTGCGGTTTGTCAGGTTCCTGATCGCAGCTTCCCTCTCTCTGTTTTTCTGGCCGTTATCGCGACGATAAAGACGTCGTTCGATTTCGAATAGGCCGTTGTATATCGGTCATTCCTTTCTGCGCGATGTGATCCGGGCAAGTGCACGACTAAAATTTCGGCCTCGGCTTTATCAGGCAGCAATGGCGTGCTTGTGTTTGCTCAATGAAGCAGTTGATCAACAACCTTGCGACAGAGGATATTCATGAAATCAACGATGCATTTCTTTGGCGGCAAAGTGCTGCCTGCAATGCTGCTGCTATCCACGATCATGCTGGTCGGCGCTGCAGCGGTTGCGAAGGCGGAGGGTGCGCATTTTGATTACGCGCAACAGGCGGCATGGAGTGAGGTGCATGGTGACCGGCAGTCGCCGATTGCACTCGACTTGGATAAGGCGACTCCCGATTTCGACGACGATGCTGATGACGGTATCAGGATCTCAGGCAAGACCAGAGGCGCCATCGTGCTGGACAATTCGCACACGATACAAGTCAACGTATTGCCGGGAAATTTCGCGACCATCCGTGGACGCCGTTTTCAACTGCAGCAATTTCATTTTCATACGCCCAGCGAACATGTACTCAACGGCAAGCGATATCCGCTCGAATTGCACCTTGTGTACAGGGCCAAAAATGGTCGTCTGGCAGTGATCGGCGTCTTGTTTCAGGAAGGGGCGGCCAACCTGGCGTTCGACGCCGTCATGCGACGTGTCATGCGCGCAGGGCAGGCGGAGCCGATGCGTGAGTTTGATATCAGTGGCTTGTTACCGACGGATTTGAGCTACTTTCACTATCTCGGTTCGCTGACGACGCCGCCGCTAAGCCAGAATGTCGAGTGGCATGTGCTGTCGAACCCGATCACATTGTCGTCTGCTCAGCTTGACGATTTTCATCGCTACTACACTGCCAACAGCCGTGACCTGCAGCCGCGCAATGATCGCGAAGTGCTGTATCACCAGGACGCAAAACGCTAACGCCGGCAGCCGTGCCGCCGGCGATGCAAAACATCTCCGCGGCAGATGAAATATGTTCGCAGCGATTGCCGCCATGACATTCTGCAGAGTACGGCTGCAATTGATAGAATAGCGACTCAGTCACTTCAGGCTGGCGCCTGTGATGAATGTGGTCGTGCACGACAAGTAGTCATCTGCAGGTGCTTGTCGTTTCGCCAACACAGACGTCTGCAAGCTTCGGCCAAACGATTTTCCCAACATGTCTCCACACAAAGAAGCCGCGCATTCGAGCGGTCAAGTCTTGCCTTTCCGCGAATCCCTGATGGCCACCCTTGGCATCTGCTTCGTCATCATGCTGGTGGCGCTGGATCAGACGATTGTTGGAACCGCCTTGCCGACCATCGTCGCCGAGCTCAAGGGCTTTGACCTCTACGCCTGGGTGGCGACCTCGTATCTGTTGACCTCGGTCATCACGGTGCCGATCTTTGGCAGGCTCGGCGACTATTTCGGCCGCAAGCCTTTTCTGATTGCATCCATCATCATCTTCGTCATCGCTTCCATGCTGTGCGGGATGGCCAACAGCATGTTGTTTCTGGTGCTGGCGCGCGGCCTGCAAGGTATCGGTGGCGGCATGCTGGTCGGAACTGCATTTGCCTCAGCGGCAGACTTGTTTCCGGATCCGCATATTCGCTTGCGCTGGCAAATCATTCTGAGCGCGGCGTATGGCATTGCGACCTCGATCGGGCCTTCGCTGGGCGGTTTCCTGACCCAATCGCTGGGCTGGCGCTGGACCTTTTACGTCAATCTGCCGGTCGGATTGATCTCCTTGTTTTTTGCAATGCGCTACATCCCGCATATTCGCCATATCAAGCACGAAGGCAAGATTCGCCTCGACTGGTTTGGTGCGGTGCTGATCACCATTGCACTGGGCAGCCTGCAATTGCTGGTGGAGATGCTGCCCAAGCGCGGCCTGACTACCGGCATGCTCGTCTTGCTGGTCGCCAGTGTTGCCGCGTTCTACGCCCTCTGGAAATGGGAGCGTCACGTCGAGCAGCCCATCCTGCCATTTGAAATGGTCAAAGATCCGGCGCTGTCGAGCCTGTTCTTGTTGTCGATCCTGGCCGGTTTCTCGATGTTCTCGATGCTGATGTATTCGCCGCTGTTGTTCCAGGGCGGTTTCGGCATGTCGCCGCGCGAAGCGGGTCTGCTGATTACGCCGCTCGTAGCCTGTATCACGGTGGCGAGTATCGTCAACGGTCGCATTGTCACGCGCATCCCCAATCCCAACATGATGATGTATGTCGGCTTTGCGCTGATTGCGATTTCTTGTCTCGGCATCGTGCTGTCGCAGCGCGGCACCTCGACGTCCTTCATGCTGGCTGCAATGCTGGCAGGTGGTTTCGGTCTCGGTCTGGTGTTGCCGAACCTGACTGTCTTTGCGCAACAGGCCGCCAGCCGCGAGCATCTGGGCATCGCCACTGCCTTGCTGCAATCCTTGCGCATGATCGGCGGCATGCTCGGTACGGCGGTCACCGGTACGCTGGTGACACAGATGTACGGCAGCGGCGTTCAGCGCGCGCTGGAAAGCGATCACGCCGCACAATGGATGGCTGAATTCAAGGATCCGGAAATCCTCGTCAATCACGACATCCAGTCAACGCTGCTGGCGCAAATGCTGCAAGCCGGCCACAACGGCTCAGCCTTGCTCGACGCAGCGCGCGATGCGCTGGTCGGAGCGATTCACATGGGCATTGCACTGGCGATCGTGTCGGCGTTGATCGGCTTATGGATGGTGCGCCGGGTGCCTCTGATCCGTTTTTCCAACAAGACAAAAGTGGAACCGGTGATGTCCGAATAAAGAGTGGGTAATAATCAAAAATGGCGCGTCGCTGATATCAGCTGGCGCGCCATTTTTCATTGAGCTTCACTGTTTGAATCAGGCCTATCAGTCCGACCACAATTTTCCTGCAGTCGCCCAGTTCTCTTTCTTGACGTCCTGGATGATGATGTCGACCGACTCCGGGCCACATTGCAAGGTCTTGCAGGTGACCTCGGTAATTGCCTTCACGAGTTCACGTTTTTGTTCGATGCTGCGGCCTTCAAACAGCTGGATGTTGAATGTGGGCATGTTCTCTCCTTGGGTAAAATCAGTTCTTGTAAGACGCATCCAGTGCGTCCAGTTTGCGCAGCAGCGTGGGCCATTCGAGCGCACCTTCCGGGCTGCCGTCGCCGAGCAATTGCTGATGCGTTTTTCTGCAGATATCGGCAGCAGGCATCTGCGGCGCTTGTCCACCGGCCTGTGCCAGCAACTGGATGCGGCAAGCCTTGTCGAGCGTGTCCATCAGTACATAGGCCTCGGCGATGGTGCGGCCGCAGATCAGGCTGCCGTGATTGCGCAGCAGCAGCGCGGGATAGTCGCCGAGACGTTCGATCAGCCGTGTCTGTTCGCCGGGCGTCAATGCCAGCCCTTCGTAATCGTGACAGGCAATCTGTTCATAAAAGCGTAACGCATGTTGCGACAGCGGCAGTAATCCCTGCTGCAGTGCACTGACGGCAACCGCGTGGTCGTTGTGCAGATGCATGACGCAATGCGCGTCGGCACGCGCCGCATGCACCGCGCCATGGATCGTGAAACCACTGACATTGACGCGATAAGGGCTGTCGCCGACGATCTGGCCGTGCTGGTCGATCTTGACCAGATTCGATGCGCAGATCTCATCGAAACGATAGCCAAACGGGTTCAGCAAAAAATGTCCCGGCTCATCCGGCACGGTGGCCGAGATATGCGTGTAGATGACATCATCCCAGGCTTGCAATGCGCATAGCCGGTAGCAGGCGGCGAGATCGATACGGGTTTGCCATTCGGCGTGGCTGATAGGGGCTAGCTTGACAGAAGCGATCATGGCAGTCGTGGCAACATGGGAGCATGAATAAAGAATGAAGAATAAAAAAGGGGGCGCTGCAGCGTCCCCCGGCATGTTACACCCAGACTTAGAAGTGGTATTCGGCGCGGATCATCGGTGTCTTGGCGAAGGAGCCAGGCACCTTGGATTGGTTGCCGAACTTGTTGCGCCAGTACTGATATTCCAGACCGATGCGGAAGGTGTTTTTGCCCAGCCCCATCGGCGTGCCGACGTCATACATGATCTGGCCGTCGAAGTTCAGCTCCGGGCTGGTCGGGCTGCCAAACTCGTCCTTACCCTTGGCGGCGATGTAGTTCACATAACCTTCAAATGCGAAGCCACTGGTGCCGAATGGAATGCCCCATGCTGCGGTCAACATCGGGTGCACGTCGTACGAATAGCGGCTGGAAATACCCACCGGCTGATTGCTTTCCCACAGTGCCAGCAGGCTGATATTGAGGAAGCCGGGCACATCCATCATTAGCGTCGGACCGGCGACGATCATGCGTTTCTTGGAACCGTAGCCCGGATCGTTTTTGGTGTTCCAGTCGAAGCCCGCGGTAAAGCCGACGCCGCGGGCGGGGCCAAAGGACAAGTCTTTGCCGCTGATCTTGCCGATGTCCAGCGTATGACGGTAGGTGATGTAGGCTTCCTGCGCATTGCTGTCCTTCTTGTCGGACATCAGCAGGTCGACGTTCAGGAAGTTGGTGCCGTACTTGTAGCCGCTGGCGTGCGTGAAGTTGATGATGTTCTTGCTGATGTCCTGCGTGTTGTACGGCTCGGCGAACTTGGTGCCATAGCGGTAGCCGATGGAATTATCGGCCCAGTCGGCGGCGTGCGCCTGCTGTATTGCCGCCATTGCAGACAGCCCGATCAGGCCCGCCGCTGCGAGATGTGTGCTTACCGGCTTGCGCAGGATTGCGTTTGCTTGTTGCATGGTGTCTCCTCCATTAAATGGTATGTCGAACTTTTTTATAGTGTTCCGTGGATCCGCCACGGCGGTAGATCAAACCTTGCTGAACGGATGCGGATGTACCTTGCGCCAGTGATCGGCGATATCGATGCGGCGCGTGATCCAGACCTTGTCGTGTTGTAGTACGTAGTCGAGGAAACGCGCCAGCGCCGCTGCACGTGCAGGGCGGCCGACAATGCGGCAGTGCAGGCCGACCGACAGCATCTTGGGGCGATCGAGTCCGTCCGGATCGCCTTCGTCATAGAGCACGTCGAAGGCGTCTTTCAGATAATCGAAGAACTGCGTGCCCGAGTTGAATCCCTGTGGCGCGGCGAAGCGCATGTCGTTGCTGTCAAGCGTATAAGGAACGATCAGTTGCGGCGCGGAAGCCGTTGAGCCGTCGGCATTACGCACGTTGACGTTTTCCCAGTAGGGCAGGTCGTCGGCATAGCTGTCGGCGTCGTAGGCGATGCCGCCATGCTCGGCGACCAGACGGCGTGTGTTGGGTGAATCGCGGCCGGTGTACCAGCCCAGCGGCGCGTTGTTGGTGATGTCCTTGATGATGGCGACGGCTTCGGCGATGTGTTTACGCTCGGTCGCTTCGTCGACATTCTGATAGCTGATCCATCGCAGACCGTGGCAGGCGATCTCGTGGCCCAGTTCGAGAAAGGCGGCGGTTGCATCCGGATTGCGTTGCAACGCACGCGCCACGCCGAAGATGGTCAGCGGCAGTTTGCGGTCTTCAAACATGCGCAGCAAGCGCCACAAACCGGCGCGCGAGCCATACTCGTAGATCGATTCCATGCTCATGTGGCGTGCTGGGAAACTCTGTGCACCGATGATTTCGGACAAGAAAACCTCCGAGCCGGCATCGCCGTCGAGCACACAGTTTTCGGCACCTTCTTCATAGTTCAGCACGAACTGCAAGGCGATGCGCGCGCCGCCCGGCCATTGCGCGTGTGGCGGCGTACGGCCGTAACCTGCCAGGTCGCGTGGGTAATTGGAATCTTTCATGTCTCCTGCCTTCTGCTCGTTCTTTTGATTTGTTTCATGTGTCCGCCGAATTATGTCTTTAGAATTGATTGTGGATATAAGCTGGAACGTATATAGACCTCAGCACTGCGGTATATCATTTGCCGGTCAAAGAATGGTCAACATCTGCTAAAGAGAGGAAGCACAATGGGAAAACTGAGCACCCACGTCCTGGACGTGACCCAAGGCAAGCCGGGCGCAGGCGTCAAACTGGCCTTGTATGCCATCAAGGGAAATGAAAAAGTGTTGCTGAAAAACGCCGTCACCAACAGCGATGGCCGTTGCGATGCGCCGTTGCTGCAAGGCGACGAATTGCTGGCCGGACGTTATGAGCTGGTGTTTGGCGCAGGCGATTATTTCGCCGGCCAGGGCGTGCAATTGCCGGCGCCGCGTTTTGTGGACGAAGTCGTCATCGCTTTCGGCATTGCCGATCCGACACAGAACTATCATGTGCCGCTGGTCGTCTCGCCGTGGTCGTATTCGACTTATCGCGGTAGCTGATCGCTCATCTCAGGACATAAAAAAATCCGGCCCTCCCGAAAGGAGCGGCCGGATTTTTTATGGACGGAGGAAATACAAAAAGCTCAGAATCAGAATTCGTTCTGCTGCTTCTTTTAGCCTTGTACCGGTTCGTTGTGGGTGCGCTCCACGTCTTAGGACAATTCGGATGCCTGTGCCAACACGCGCGGTAAGTATAAAAGGTGCGCCCAGTGCATGAGTTTGTTTGTTCAGGTTTTTGTCAGGAAGGGATTGTCTCCGTCGGAATCACTCTCTATAATGATAATCATTCTCGATAATTAAAAAGCGCCGCTTGTTGAGCAAAACAACAAGCCAACAAGACGCCTCCCTGTCCGGATCCATCGGACGAATCCCTATTTATCCAGAGCCCGCCAAGCCTCAAGCCAGGCCAGATGTGCGTTGCAACGATGCGGTTCCATACTGCCGCTGCGAACGCGCCAGAGAGTCATTCAGCGATGTCCGGTCTGCCCGATGTTTCCAGTCCCGTGAAAGACGTGGCTCAGGAGGGGAGCGTTTTGTGTCCGGTCCGTTTGTCTTGTCGCATCACTATTTCATCGACCCTGAAAGGAAGTACTACATGAAACGTCTTGTCATTCCCGCCTTGTTGTCCACCATGCTGTTCGCTGCATCAGCGCAAGCTCACCACGTCTGGCTGCAACAGGATGCGAAGTCCGCCAATCTCTACTTCGGTGAATTCGCTGAAAACCTGCGCGAAGTATCGCCGGGCCGTCTCGACAAGTTCGAGCAGCCGACCGCGGTTTTGTTGGGCAGCAATGGCGACAAGACACTGGATCTGAAGAAGGGCAAGAACGGTTTTGCCCTGTCGGCACGCGCCGGCAAGAATGAATCCATCATCGCCGAAGAAGCGCATTACCCGGTGATGGAGCGCAAGACCGGCGACACCGTCGTGCGCACAGCATGGACACCGGCAGCACGTCTGGTGACATCGGATGCCGAACAGGCGCCGCGCCTGACGCTGGATGTCGTGCCGACCGGCAAGCGCGGCGAGTTCAAGCTGTTCTACAAGGGCCAGCCGCTGCCAAAGACCAAGATCAACATTCAGGTACCGGCCGGCTGGAGCAAAGAAAGCCACACGGATGAACAAGGCGTCGTTAAATTTGATCTGCCATGGCAAGGCACCTACGTCGTCGAAGCGCATCACACCGACAAGACTGCCGGTGAACGCGACGGCAAGCCTTACGATATCGCCAGCTTCGTCACCAGCCTGACACTGACGCAGACCAAGGGTATCAAGGCGGTTCCTGCTGCCGCTGTCACTGAGCCAAGCCCGGCCAAGTAAAGATAGTCAGAGATCGCTGCGAGCAGCCCAGGCGCTTGCTCGCAGGCACGGGTATCTAAAGGGTGCGGCAATTTGTCGCACCCTCTGTGTTTTTCGCTTTCTCAACTTTTTTCTGAATGGCGATATCTCGCCAGGCCTTAACTGTAAAGGCTTTTAGCCGATCGGCATAGCTCCATTTCTCGAGGTTCCCTCCGTAAGAGCAGCCTTCGCGGCAGTACGCGGCGCTACCCCTGCGTGCTAAAGTCGCCGGATGGGGAAGAGATCAACAATCAAACAAAAAATCACCGCCTGGACCGCTATTTTCGCGGTGCTGCTGATGGTGCTCGCTCCGACCTTGTCGCGCGCCTTTTCGCCGGAATCTTCTTCGCCTGCGTTCTGGATGGAAATCTGCAGCGCCCTTGGCGTCTACAAAAGCGATGCGCCGATTTCGGGGAAAGAACAGCTTGCCGCATCGGCACATTGTCCGTATTGCCTGATGCATGCTGACGTCCTGACGCCGCCACCTCATGTCGCCGTTGGTGAGACCGTCTTCAGCATTTCTCATTTGTTGCCGCGCCTGTTTTATCGCGCGCCGCAGCCGTTGTTTGCATGGATCGTCACGCCTTCTCGCGGACCGCCCGCCATTGCCTGAAGTTATCTGATGCGTGTCCGCCGCTCAGCTGAGTTTTCCGCGAGCGGATCCAGACACACTCTATTCACATGCTGCTGCGCCGGTGTTGCCGTGTCGCACAGAAGTCGCACATCGATCTCACATGAAAACATCCACACCATTTCCGGGAACCCTGCGTCCCTTGCTGCTGGCGCTGATTGCCGCCTGGACTCCATTGAGCCAAGCTGAGAACAGCGATCCCGCCTTGCCCGAGGTCGTCGTCAAAGAATCGCAATCGGTCAGCGAAAAGAACAAGCTGCCCACTACCACCGAGAGCATCACTGCCGCGAAAGCCGCCGACACCGTCAACGCGATGAACGTCGAAGATACCCTCAAGTACATGCCCAGTGTGCTGGTGCGCAAGCGCTTCATCGGTGACACGCAGGCGCCGATGTCCACGCGCACTACGGGTATCAACGCCAGCGCACGCAGCCTGATCTATGCCGATGGCACGCTGCTATCGGCGCTGATCGCCAACAACAACGGCAATGGTTCGCCGCGCTGGTTCCTCGTCGCACCGGAAGAAATCGAGCGCATTGACGTGCTGTACGGTCCCTTCGCCGCGCAATACCCGGGCAATTCCTACGGCGCCGTCACCGATATCACCACGCGCATGCCGGATCATTTCGAAGCCAGCGTCAAGGCCAACACCGCGTTTCAGGACTTTAGCCAGTACGGCACCAGCAACACCTATCGCTCGCAAGAATTCGCCGCCACGCTCGGCAATCGCAGCGGAGATTGGTCATGGTGGTTCAGCGCCAATCATCTGGACGGCTACAGCCAGCCGGTTACTTATGTCACAGCGAGTACGGTGCCAGCCGGTAGTATCGGCGGCTATGCGACGCAAGATAAAAATGGCAAGAATATCTTCGTGCTCGGCGCGAACGGCCTGACCCATACCGTGCAAGACAATGCCAAGCTCAAGCTGGCCTACGATTTTTCGCCGACGCTGACCGCGACTTACACCTTGGGCTACTGGCAAAACCGGGCCGATTCACACGGACAGTCCTATCTCAGTAATGCTGCCGGCGCGACGGTCTATCCGAGCGGCCTCGCCAGCAACAGCACCGATCAGGAACAGTGGATACAAAGCCTGGCTGTCAGGAGCAAGACGCAGGGCGTGTTCGACTGGGAAGCCATCGCCAGCAACTTCTATACCGCCAAGGATTCCACGCGGACGTCAACCGGCACTTATCCCGCTGCGCAAACCGGCGGCAGCGGAACCATCGCCGATGCCAGCGGCACCGGTTGGTCAACCCTGGATCTCAAAGGCGTCTGGCGGCCGGATGGCGTCAAAGGGGCGCATATCGTCAGCTTCGGCGGTCACTATGATCAATACAAACTGGTCAGCCCGACCTACCTGACCAGCAACTGGGTTTCCGGCAGCAACGGCGCCTTGTCGACCGACTCGCGCGGCAAGACAGAAACCAGCGCTGTGTGGGCGCAAGATGTCTGGCGTCTGGCACCGGACTGGAAAGCCACGTTGGGTGGACGCTATGAATGGTGGCGCGCTTTTGGTGGCTACAACTATGCGGTGGCAAGTGGCGGCATCAATCAGCCGGAAGTGCGCAATTCGGGCTTCTCTCCCAAACTGTCGGTGGCATGGGCGCCCGGTGATCTCTGGCAATTCACCGGCTCATTCGGCAAGGCTCTGCGTTTTCCAACCGTCGGCGAGTTGTACCAGAACGTACTCGGCAGCGACGGTATTTATCGCCAGCCCAATCCCAATCTGAAGCCCGAGCGAGTGCTGTCGAGTGAGCTGGCCATCGAGCGCGCACTCGACAAAGGCAAGCTGCGTCTGTCCTTGTTCCAGGAAGAGGTTTCCGATGCCTTGATTTCGCAGACGTCGACACTGGGGACGGTTGTGTCGTCCTTCACGCAGAACGTCGACAAGACACGTCAGCGTGGCGTCGAGTTCGTCGTGCAAAAAGACGATGTGCTGATTCGGGGATTGGAGATCAACGGCAGCGTGACCTATGTCGATGCGCGCATCCTTGCCAACAGCAGCTTTGTGTCGAGCACCACGACATCCGTTGGCAAGCGTACACCCTATGTGCCCGAATGGCGCGCCACGCTGGTGGGGACTTATCGTCCTGATGACAAGTGGGCGTACACGCTGGCAGGACGCTACAGCGGACGTCTCTATTCGACGGTCGACAACAGCGACATCAACACGCACACCTATCAGGGTTTTGACGGCTTCATGGTGTTCGATGCACGCGTACGCTACAAGATCGATAAGCACTGGAGCACCGCAGTCGGCATCGACAATCTCACCAACAAGAACTACTTCCTGTTTCATCCGTTCCCGGAGAGAACCTTGTTTGCAGAGTTGAAATACGACTTCTGATTTTTCGACTGTAAAAAAAAGCCGCCGCGCAATGTACTGCGCGGCGGCTTTTTTGTGCCCTGGAATTCAGGCGGCGATGCTGCTGCGCGGCGCCGCCAGTCCCATCTCCTTGCGGAACAATTCTTCCATCTCGCGGCGAATGCGGATCGACTCCAGGCTGCTGTCGATGGCGACATCGCTCCAGCGCACGGTCTGACCGGCAGCGACGGGGCGCTGCAAGACGATGTGATGCGCCAGCCCGATCGGCAGTGCTTCCGCATTGAGCGAATCCACTGCTGGCATCAGCTTGCCATAGACCATGTGGCCACCTTCACCGTCGAGCTTTTCTCCCGGTTTGAGATCGCGCTTGGCGGTGGCAACGGTGTCGCCGCTGAAAGCCAATGTGTTGCCGGTCGGCTGGCCGCGCACGGCGATGTTGGCGACCGAGATGCCCAGCTCCAGGCCGATCAGGTGGTAGGGTTTGTACATGGTGGCGTAACGGCCGCTGACGTCGGTCTTGAGACCGTATTGGGCGAAGCAGTCGCGTACGTAATCGCTCGGTGCTTCGAAGGTGACATACACGCCCCAGCGCAGATCGCGGAACACCGGACGGCCATCGCGCTCCAGCGATGACACGACTTCCACCGTACCCGAATGCGACAGGATGCCGCCCGCCGATGCGGGTTTCAGAATATTCGGCAGATCATCGACGCCGCACGGCGGAAAGGCCAATCCGTTCGCGCCCGGCGTGAGGCCGCAGGCGTTGGCGACGGCGCCCATCTCCAGTGCTGATTTGGTGCCGTCGAGGAAGGAGTTGAACATCTGCGCATTGAAGTCTCCCGAGGCCACCTGCGCTTCGCTGAAGCCGTAATGTCCCCACACCGTATCCGGCGTCGACTGGTGATAGATCGGCAGATATTTGGTGCCCTTGCCGGCGCAGACGACGTCGAAGCCGGAGGTACGCGCCCAGTCGACCATCTCGGCGATCAGCGCCGGCTGGTCGCCGTAGGCCATCGAATAAATGATTCCGGCTTCGGCGGCGCGGCGCGCCAGCAGCGGGCCGGCGAGGGCATCCGCCTCGACGTTGACCATGATGATGTGTTTGCGATGCTTGCAGCACAGCAGAGCGTGACGGATACCGGCGGCAGGGCTGCCGGTGGCGTCGATGACGATATCCAGCTGCGGATGCGAAATCATCGCTTCGGCATCGTCCTGCACAAAGGTGCTGCCATCGTGCAACGCCTCATCCCAGGAACGCGCAGCATGCATGTCGTCTTTCCAGCCGACACGCGTCAATGCCTGCTTCGCGCGCGTGGGCGACAGGTCAGCAATGCCCAGCAGATGCACGCCGGGTGTGCGCGGCACCTGCGAGAGGAACATCGAGCCGAATTTGCCCGCACCGATGAGGCCTACGCGCACCGGTTTGCCGGCTTCGGCCAGCGCCTTCAATTGTTGGAACATGGTTGCCATGCTGTCTCCTAGCTTTGTCATTGTCTTTGCAGGGCTTGCGGGTCGCAGCCTGGAAAAAGAGTAGCATTGGGATTTTTCGTGGTAAATGCCGAATATCACAAACTTCATGTGCAAAAAATCCCATGCAGAAGACGATGCGTAAATTCGACTGGAACGATCTGCAAGCCTTTCTCGCCGTGGTGCGTGCAGGTCGTTTGACTGTGGCCGCCCGCCAGCTTGGCATCGATCATTCGACCTTGAGCCGTCGCATCGCCGGGCTGGAGGCGTCGCTCGGCGCAGTGCTATTTGATCGCCGGTCGGCTGGTTATGCCTTGACGGTGGAGGGGGAGCGCCTGATCGCCGATGCCGAAGCCATGGAAAGTCTGGCCGTACGCATTCATGCTCGCCAGGACGACGCCAAGCAAGGATTGACCGGCTCGATCCGCATCGGCACGCCGGAAGCCTGGGGCACCTACTTTCTGGCGCCGCAACTTAGCTTGCTGGCGCAGCAACATCCTGAGCTGGAAGTGGAACTCATCGCCAACCCGCGTATGTTCAGCCTTTCCAAACGCGAAGCCGACATTGCCATCAGCATGACGCGTCCGGAGCAGGGGCGTCTTTATGCGCGTCGTCTGAATGACTATGAACTGGGGATTTATGCTTCCAGCAACTATCTGCAGCGACACGGCCATATCGACAACAAGGCGCAACTGGAGGCGCATACCTGGGTCGGTTATGTGGAAGACCTGATGTGGTCGCGCGAGCTGGACTATCTCTCCGACATATCACCCCTGTTACGTCCGCGCATCCGGATATCGAACATCATCAGCCAGATGGCGGCGGTGGTCGGAGGCGCAGGTCTGGGCGTGTTGCCATGCTTCATGGCGCGTGAGGAGGAGAGGGCGGAAAGCCTGGTGCGCTTGCTGCCGGATATCCGGCTGTATCGCTCTTACTGGCTGATTACGCATGCGGACGCACGCGACATTTTGCGGGTCAATGTGGTTGCGGATTTTATTGCGGAACGTGTACAGGCAGAAGGCGAAAAGTTCTGGATCGATCAGACGATCGCGTGATGACATCTTGTCATGCCGGATGGATGAATTCCGAGGTAATGAATTGAGAACCGGCTTAACTGCTTTTGGCTTTCTCTATCGTTGAGCGCGCTGCTTCCATCAGGGCAACCGGCTCTTCAGCGTCGGAATCGAGATACTGATTTTCCAGATTGATTGCCAGATTGCTCATTTTTTCGGCAAGGTCGGCGAGTGCGACGCTGAGTTCGCACATCAGGCTGGAGATATTTTTAGGTGAGTTCGCCATGTCTCTTTTCCTTAAACGGACTCGACAGGCTAACCTGTCAAACACACTTCTGGACTTCACAGACGGCCGGGCAATATGCCTGACCCGAGGCTTACGAAAACTTATTTTAAGCCTATTCTCGATTTGACTGTGACTTGTGTAAAAAGTGCGAGCAAGAAATGTGCTTGCTGCGAGACAGGGGAAAGAAAAGATGACATTAAAAAAAAGGGCCTGCATGTGCAGGCCCTTTTTTGTTTCTTCACTTCTTGCTACTCAGCAAATGTTGCCTGATTAATCTTAATTTCGGTCTTGGTTTTAGAATGTTTCCCAGTCCGAATCCGAGTCAGGAGTTGCCGCTTTCGAAGCACTGGCCGGTTTGGCGCCGGCACCGCCCAGACGTGGCGCCGACGCTGGAGCCGGTTTGGCTTTAGCTTTGGTAATTGCGGCTGGTTTGGCTGCGGCCGCTGGTGCGGATGTTTTTACCGGCGCTTTAAATGATTGCGGTGTGCTGCGAATCGGTGCGGCGGCAAGCTGATGCGTTTGTGTTGCATCCAGCTTGAAGCGACCAACCAGATTGGCCAGTGTGGCGGCCTGATCTTGCAGCGATTGCGCTGCAGCAGCAGCTTGTTCCACCAGCGCGGCGTTTTGCTGCGTGCCTTCGTCCATCTGCGTAATCGCCTGGCCGACTTCACCGATACCCGCGCTTTGTTCCTGGCTGGCCGAGCTGATTTCGCCGACGATGTCGGTCACGCGCTTGACGCTGGCGACCACCTCGTTCATGGTTTCTCCGGCTTGCTGCACCAGCTTGCTACCGACATCGACCTTGGCGACGGAGTCGTCAATCAGTGTCTTGATTTCCTTGGCGGCAGCGGACGAGCGTTGTGCCAGGCTGCGCACTTCAGAAGCCACCACGGCAAAGCCGCGGCCTTGTTCGCCGGCACGAGCAGCTTCCACCGCAGCGTTGAGCGCCAGAATATTGGTCTGGAAGGCAATACCGTCAATCACGCTGATGATGTCGACAATCTTGCGCGACGAATCATTGATCGAACCCATCGTATCAACGACCTGACTGACGACGGCGCCACCCTGAACTGCGACTTCCGAAGCCGATACCGCCAGCTGATTTGCCTGGCGTGCATTGTCGGCGTTCTGTTTGACGGTCGAGGTGAGTTCTTCCATGGCCGAAGCGGTTTCTTCGATCGATCCGGCTTGCTGTTCGGTGCGGCTGGACAGATCGAGGTTGCCGCTGGCGATTTCGCTCGATGCCGTGGCAATGGTGTCAGCGGACGACTTGATATTGGAGATCGTGTGCGTCAGTGAATCGCGCATGCGTTTGAAGGCATACAACAGACTGGAGGTATCGCCGGGCACAGTGTTGATTGCCAGTGTCAGGTCGCCATCGGAAATCTTGTTGGCGATTTCAGCCGCATCGCCAGGATCGCCGCCGATAGTGCGCAGAATGCTGCGATTATTCACCACCACCAGAGCGATCAGGATGATTGCGAAGCCGAAGAAAATAGCGGCCGCCTGATAGATCGAACGCATGAAAGCGCTGTTGATATCGTCCACATAGACGCCGGTAGTAACGATCCAATCCCATGGCTCATAGCGGAAAGCGTAGGAAGTTTTTGGCACTGGATCCTGCGAGCCGACCTTGGGCCAGACGTAGTTGATGAAGTCGCCTTCGGGTTTGGCGCCGGCCTTGGAAATGTTCACGAACACCAGTGTGCCGTTGGGATCCTTGAAGGCCGACAAGTCCTTGCCGTTCAACTCAGGCTTGATCGGATGCATCACTGTCACGGCCTGCGAGTTGGAGACCGAGAAATAACCATCGGTGCCATAGCGCATGCTTTTCACACGCAACAACGCCGCCTTTTGCGCGTCTTCCTTGCTCATTGCGCCACTTTTCGCCAGTTCGCCATATTCTTTGATGGTGCTCATGGCGACTTGCGCGACGTTGATCAGGTCCTTCTTGCGCTCTTCCAGGCGAATGTCGCGCGCCTGGAGTATGTTGAAGATTGAGATGGCCAGCAACGCAATCAGACTGATGACGAGCGGCGTCCACAACCGTTGTTTGAATGAGAGTTTCATCCGATGATCTCCAAAGTTTTCCTAGATTAATAGTCGTGGTGTCCGGCGAGTCTTTGCTCGCCTTGGAAACTTGGATAGCGATACCCGAGTTGTTGTCGTTTTTTAGTTGTTAACGGCGTGGCAACAGACTAACTTTAAACGTGCTAGAAAAAAAGAAAGCCGCGATTAGTGCGGCTTTCACAGGCCTTATCTGACCTTGCTCGTGACCTTGTCCCTGAGCGTGTACCAAAGCAGGCCTATCCATTCATGCAAGGCGTAGTTGCTGCGCCGCAAGCCTTCTCCACTGGGAACATAGTCGTACGGTGAAAGCCGCTCATGGCTGAAGAAAACAGTCGGTGCAGGCGTAATCTCCAAACCGGTCTTTTGGAAACTGGCCAATGCTCTCGGCATATGGATCGCATCCGTCACCAGCAGGATGTGTTGTACACCGTCCTTGCCAAGCAGGGCTGCGGAGAACGACGCATTTTGTGCGGTGTCGTTCGCCGCATTTTCCAGCCAGCGCGTACTCACGCCAAAATCGTCATGCAGGCTGCGCGCCATGACCTCGGCTTCGCTTTCTAGGGCAGCATCGGTCTTGCCTCCTGTGACCAGCAAAGGAAGATGGCTGATGCGGTGGAGTCTGGCTGCGTATTGCAAACGGGCCAGCGCCAGATAGCCGGGCGCGTCCTGATTGTTATATTCCGGCGCATTGGACTGCCGGCGTGCGCCGAGCACCACGATTGCCTGCGCATGGGAGCTTGCTATCGTTGCGTTGGACATGGGCGGCGTCTGTGTCTCCAGAGGAGCGACCAGCAGCAGGGCGCCGGCGCGCGTACTAAACACCCATAACAAGGCAAGCGCAGTCCAGCTCAGCCAGATTGCGCCGCGCCGGCGACGGCGCAGCAGCAAGCCAAGTGCCGCCAGCAATAACAGATTGGCAGGAAACAGCAGGAGTGTACTGACGATCTTGATGAATAGGGACATGACAAAGTTGATGATGGCGGCCGGCCATTATCGCCGTGCGGACGCACGCTTGTCACGGATGTTGCAGGTAGATGATGCTGCCTTGACGGAGTGAAAGTGTCGACGACGTTAAAATGTCGGGAGATGCATCGTCGGTCATCCCCAGAAATAGGTAGGCGGTCATGCAGAATTCAGGAAAGGGAGAAGGAAGTGATACGTCTGGTCTTGCTATTGTTGGGTGCTGATTTCATTCGCCGTTATTGGCATGTGCTGGCGTTGATCGGTCTGGCATGGGGCGTGATCGGTGTCAGTCTGTGCATCGATGCGCTCGATGGCGTATTGGTGTTTCCTCTTACCGTGTTCGGCTATTTGTTGTTGGCGGAAAGCCTGGCAACGCTCTTCCTTGCATCCAGCGGCATCGGGGCGCAAAAGTCGCTGCGTTATCTGAAGGGTGGTTTGTTCCTGCTGATTTCGCTCTTGGTGATCTCGCTGCATCCGACCAGCGACATGGTGCTGGCCATGTTGTTCGGCACAGCGTTCACGATCGGTGGCGGCTTGCAGATTGCCTCGGCGCTGGTGGTGCGCTTTCCGCGCTGGCGCATGGCGCTGGCCGGTGGCATCGGACAAATTCTGATCGCCATCTTTTTCTTCCAACCGTATCCGACGCATTACAAAGGTACGCTGCCTTATTGCATCGGGATGGGGCTGATCTTCAGTGGTTGGAGCCTCATCTGGCTGGCCAGCCGTACGCGGCGTTTGCCGCAGACCGCGTCGATTTCTCAGCTGTCTTTCCGGAATGCGGATTCCGATCGTCCGCTCGACGCAGGCAGCCACGATCGCGATACCTTTGCTGCCGACGATACGCTGCCTGACGTCGAAAGCGCGGCGCCTTTGACTGTGCACGTATGGACACCAGTCGGCTCTGCCAAAGAGCAGACTTTGAATCGGCCCATCGTCAATCGGTACATTGCAGCGGTGGATGCCAGCGGCAGAATCTCCACCGGCCATGCGGCGCTGGAGGTCGCGCCGAGCTTGTACATCAGCCTCTATCCGGCCGAGGAAATCGACCGCTCACCGGATGAGTTCGCACGTTTGCTGCGCGCTACGCCGGACAACAACGTGCGCGGCCGTTATTTGACCGACTATCCATCGGAAGCGGCATCATGGTGCCCGTCAACAGAGAAGATCTCGTTTCGCGATTACGATTCGAGGCGGCTTCTGCGGTTTTGGCAGCAGTACCGTCAGGAAGAGATTTACAACCTGACATACCGCAACTGCTCCAGCACCGTTGCGTATGCGCTGGAGGCCGCATTGGAGGGCGTCATTGGTCGGCGTGCCGATCAATGGCTGGGTTTCATCAAGGTTCTTTTTACGCCGGAGGTCTGGGTCGCCAGTCAGATCCAGAAGCGCGCCGCGACCATGGCGTGGACGCCGGGATTGACGCTCGACTATGCGCGCGCCTTGCGCGCCGTGGTGCATCCGCGGCCTTTGTCATGGATGGCCAGCGTGCAACTGGCGATCCGCCGCAGCAGACGTTTTCGACGCGCGGATGCGGCGAGTCGCGTGTTGCCTGTATCGGTCAATCAGAGAGAAGATTCAGGCGCCGGCCGCTAAACCGCTGCGGGATATTGTCCTACACGCCAATCCGGCGTCGTCCGATTGGTGCGCTATGAGGGCGACCGTATTATCTGCTCTCGACACCGGAGTTGGCGGTTAAAAAATATACCAACACCAATTCTCGGGAATGCGCGATCTGCGCATTCCTCACTGTCAGGAATCTTCCCGATCCCATATCAAGCAACGATATCCGAGCTATAGCGCCATCGTGGCGCACGGTGAAATCCGACCCGGGATTGTCCGGTGCATCATATCGTCTCGTATCGAAAATCCTTCAACACACCGTCATTGCACCGCAGGTCCTTGCAAGCTATCCGCTCAGCCAAGGCGGGTGTGGAAGTCGGCATCTGCGTCAACCGATATAATGGCTTCGCTCCCTGTATGCCATGACTGTCACCAGGCCAACATCTCACCGACGCCTCCATGCCGATCAATAACGAAAATACCGGATCCCTTCAGGCCAGCGATGGCACCACCTTGTTTTACCGGGAATGGCGACACGCAGCACCGCGCGGCGCCATTGTTCTTGTCCATGGATTAGGGGAGCACGGCGGACGGTATGCGGAGTTGGCAGGACTGTTCCATGACGCAGGGTTGTCGGTGCGTATTCACGATCAGCGTGGTCACGGGAAATCAGACGGCGCACGTGGGAGTTTGCGCAGCGATGCCGATTTTCTGACCGATCTGAAATTGGTATTTGATGATTTTGCGCAGCAGTGCGATACCACGCCTTTTCTTTTTGGTCACAGCCTTGGGGGATTGGTGGCAGCGCGCTTTGCCACCGGCGGCTTGTCGAAGGTGCGCGGTTTGCTCCTGTCGTCGCCGGCGTTGGCGATTCGCATGAGTGGCTTCCAGAAAATATTACTTGCCCTGACGACGCGCCTTGCACCGGGTTTTGCCGTGCCGACCAGTTTGCCGGCAGAGTTGGTATCGCACGATACGGAAGTGGTGCAGAGATACCGCAACGACCCGCTGAATCACGGTAAGGTCGCCGCGCGTGTCGTCAACTTCATGCTGTCGGCGATGGCGCAGGTGCAGCGCGACGCCGGCACTTTTACCCTGCCGCTGTTATTGCAGATCGCGGGCGATGACGTGTTTGTGGATCCGGAGGGAAGTCGTTCTTTCTTTTCGAGCGTGCCGCAAGTCGACAAATGCCTGTATTGCTATGACGACGCCTATCACGAAATTTTCAATGAATCGAAGGAGCGTCGCTTGCGCGTTCAGGGTGATTTGCAAAGCTGGCTTGTGTCGCATCTCGCGTGAAGTAGTGGAAGCCGATCACTGATTTTTTGCTGCAACGCACATGGCGTTTCCCGGTCTGCGACGGGCTGGCGGAATAGGTGGAAAGGTGCGAGTAAAAATTAACCTGTATTTACAAGTGAAAAGACGCCTCAGGGTTGTCCGCTCGGGAAGTTGAGAAAGCCGCAGCGACTGTCAAAGCCCACGAATCCAGGAGCACATGCGCAGCCGTTGAGCGCCAGCGCCAGTGCTGTAGAGAGGATGATGGTCATGATGCGCCGCATGAGCAATCTTTCAAAATAAATGAAGAGCCGGGAGAGTAACAGCAAGTAATGGCAACGGGCGACAAAGCCCCACCAGCATATCGACGCGGCAGGCTTTTTCTTGAATGCGGGGAAAGAATTGTAAAGACAGCTTTGCCGGAGTGACCTACCGTCATGCAGGAGATAAGCGATCCGGAAAAGCAAAAGGGCAGATGAACTCTGCCCTTTTCTATTTCTTGGTCAACCGCGCCAGATCCGCATCAGAGCGGATTCAGGACTGAACAGTCGATACTGCCAGCCGGATTAACGTGTCGATGCGAAGTAACGCGCGACCATTGCAGCGATCAGCAGGGTGTAAGGCAGGACGTCGATCAGAATACGCATGGCAGGCTCCGCAAAAAGTGATTTATGTTGCGTTGCAGTATGCGTGTTTCGATCTGCTTTTTCCAATTTTGATTACCAATACCAGTTATTGGTTTGTTGAATATCTGCTTCTTTTCAGTCTGGCAAGTGCAATCAGTCAATCAACTCATCAGGAACGCCGGTGTCGCCATGGGAACGATACTTTCCTGAGCGGCCGTACGGATCTGGTTGCGGCCATGTTCCTTGGCTTCATAGAGGGCCTTGTCGGCAGCCAGCGCCAGCATGGTCGTATTGCTGCCCGCGCCGGGAACCATGGCTGACACGCCAATGCTGAGCGTGACATGTCCGGATGGCACATTTTCCGCATGAGGGATGGCTGCCTGCGACAGGTTATAGAGCAGGCGTTCGCCAACCAGCCGTGCGCCGCTGGCGTCGGTATTGGGCAACATCACCACAAACTCTTCGCCGCCATAGCGTGCAGCGACGTCGCCGGGGCGGTTGATCACTGCCAGCATATGGCTGGCAATCTTGCGCAGGCAGTCGTCACCCGCCAGATGGCCATAGCAGTCGTTGTATTTTTTGAAAAAGTCGACATCAATCATCAGCAGCGCCAGCGAACGCTTGTCGCGGCGCGCGCGATTCCATTCAATTTCCAGCACCTGGTCAAAGCAGCGTCGGTTTGACAATGCCGTCAACCCGTCCTGGTTGGCCTGGGTCATGAGGATTTTATTGGCGCCGGCGATGCTGTTATAGAGCCGGGTGATGCCGTAGAGCTGTGAAATCAGCACGACAAGCGACGTGAACAGGCTGGTCATCTTGGCGAAATACCAGCCCAGCGAAAAGCGCGAGCCGCCATACAGCGTCAGCCAGATGTCGATGCAGGCGGCGAACATCCCGACCATCACCCACAACTGCTCAGGCTTGCTGTCACGCATGCGCATGACGCAGAGCAGGGCAATCAGATTGATGCCAAATACCAAGGCGGGGATGACCAGGGTCGAATCGTCGAAGAAGTTTTTGCCATTGCGAAACACCGCAGGCATATAGGGCAAACCGATCGTCGCGCTCAGCGTCAGCAGGGCGACCACGGCGATCGTCGCAATGATGGATGTACGCACACTGGTGGCAGTGCCGGCAACGTCGTCCGAACTCAGTGCATAGCGAATGATCAGAAGGCCAAAGCCGGTATGCCAGTAGCACCACAGCCAGACTGCGCTACTCGTCTCGCCGATAATGGGGGCTGTCATCAGACCGCCGGGAAACGCCGCAATCAGCGGAATGAAAATGACGGTGACGAAGAAGTACGCGGTGCCCAATCGTATCGTGCGTTCGTTGCTCTCGATCAGGCCTTTGGCAAAAAGCAGCGCGCCGAGAATGATGTTGATGATGATCATTGCAATGCCGAACGCACTCATATAGCCCGGTACCGGCAACAGCGGCACCATGGCCAGCGGTGTGGCGATGGCTGCAGACAGCAATAGCAGCGTGACGACGACCTTGGCCAGGCCGATCTGGCGACTACCTACTTCTGCTTCCTTGATGAGATAAAGTTCGTCTTGCATGTCACTCGTCTTTTAATTGATTTTTTCACATCTTAGTGCGTATAAAGTCCTCCGACTGAGAAGAATCATGCCCGATTGATAATTTATTTTGGAATGTTGTAATTTAGACGAGATAGTTTTTTTGAGGCAATGAAAGCGTTCGTAAAAATGCCGGAAAGTCGCTCCTGATGGGCTTTCTTCGTGTTGCGCATCAGAAAAACAGCGTGAACCGGCCGTGATGAGAATTCGAACGTGAAAGGAACAGAAAGTATCAAACGTAAAAAAAGCGCGGACTTGCCGCGCTTTTTTACGCCTCAATCGTTGCCTTGCGGCGTTCGCAAACTCAGTTTTGCGATTGCAGGGTGAGTCCTTTTTTGTCAAAGCCGATGCGTACTTTGTAGACGCTTGGCGCTTTGAGATCGAGTGTCAGGGTCGCCGGCGGAATTGTGTAGTTGGTGTTGAGCGAGCGCATGGGTTTGACGCTGAAAGTGTAGCTGGTGCCAGGCTTGAGCCAGATGCTCAGACGTTCGCCTTCCCAGATCTCTGCCAGGACAACATCATTGATCGCCAGTTCTTCAGGAGAGCTGCCAATGAAAAATCCCGACTCGCGCGAGAACTGTACTTCAGCCAGATCCGGCATTTGCGCCGTCATGCTCTTGATATAGATGCGTGCCAGTGGGACTTGTCCGGTCGGCGTTGTCTGTTGGTTCGGCGGCGTGGTGCTGCATGCCGCCAACGTCAATGCCAGCAGGCAGGCGGTGATCGGTGTCTTCATTGCTGCTTCCTTATAGGATGAAATGATGGTTCTGGATGCTTCTTTTTTATCTGTATTCCAGATTCGTGGTGGTGATTTTGACACGAAGCGACCATGACGTGGGGCAATACAGCAATGACGGCTAGCTCTCAGGGTGAATGCGATAGACGCAGCGCCGTGCACCAGCCAGCAAATGTTCTTCGCGCGTCACGGATGCTTCATCGCCGATCACTTCCTGAAACAGTTGCAGCTCCGAGCGGCAGAAGCCCTGACAGCTTTGTGCTGCAGCACAGATCGGACAATGGTCTTCGATCAGCAGCCAGTCCTTGCCCTGTTTTTCGACACGCGCCATATAACCCTCCGCAGCACGCAGGCCGGCCAGCTTTTCCAGTTTTCTGGGGATGCTGTTTTGGCTTTGGCAGGCATGCAGATAGTCACTGCGCATTTCGCCTTCACGTTGTGCAATCAGGCGCTCCAGTCCTTCTTCGCCAAACAGTTGCCTGATTGATCCGATCAGTTGCACCGTCAGGTAGGCGTGTGAGTCGGGGAAGCGGGCATGGCCTGCCGCGCTGAGCTCCCAGTTCTGTTTCGGCCGGCCGGCGCCGGATGAGATTTCCTGAGCGCCTTTGATCAGATCTTCCGCCAAGAGCTTTTGCACTTGCAGCCGGGCGGCTTCCGCTGTCATCGCCAATTCCTGCGCCAACTGGGCGGTCGAGGCCGATCCCTTGGTCTTCAGGCGAAACAGGATGCGTTCGGCCGTCGGCATGGTCTCAGTATTTTCCAAGTTTTTGCTTGTGTATTTCATTGAGCAGGCTTAGTATGCGTTTGAATAAATATCCAATTAAACACTTGCATATTATGCTTTCCCCATTCGAATGTCGAGGCGCGCGATGACTGACACAAGCAATATTGAAGACGCAATCCAAGCCAGCAAGCGCATCCGTGACGATGCTGCCTCCGTACCTTCCGCCAGCTGGGGTGAATTGCTCTCCGGCGGCAATGCCTTGCGTGCCGTCGCATTGACAGGCGGCGTTGCGCTGCATGCCATCAACGTCCACATCGTCACCACCATCCTGCCTTCGGTTGTGCGCGATATCGGCGGCCTGGCCTATTACGCGTGGAACATCACACTATTTGTCGCGGCGTCGATTTTCGGTTCGACGCTGACCAGCAAACTGCTGGATGTACTCGGCCCGCGTCGCACCTATTTGTTCGCGCTGGCGGTTTTCTCCGCCGGTTCCATTTTGTGCGCGACGGCGCAAGACATGTTCTGGATGCTGAGCGGGCGCAGCGTGCAAGGCGTCGGCGGCGGCTTGCTGGCGGCGTTGAGTTATGCCTTGATTCGTATCGTATTTGAGCAGCGGCTTTGGTCGCGCGCGGTGTCGCTGGTATCAGGCATGTGGGGCATTGCCACACTGCTCGGGCCGGCGGTCGGCGGGATATTTGCGGAAAGCGGCGCGTGGCGGTTGGCGTTCTGGTGCCTGCTGCCGGTATCGTTGGCCCAAGCGTTGATTGTCGCCGCACAGTTGCGTGGCAAACAAGGGACCGGCAAGCCGACTGTACGCATGCCTTTAGTGAAAATTGCCTTGCTCACAGCCTCCGTACTGCTGGTGGCGCTGGCTGGGCAAGCGCTGGATGACGCCGGCAAGTTGCTCGGCGTGGCTGCCGGCCTGGTATTGGGCGTGCTGGTTGCGCGGCTCGATCTTCGTCCTGGGGTTGCCTTGCTGCCTGCCGACGCCTATACCCTGAAGAGTGCGATGGGCAAAGTCTTCGCCAGTTTGTCCTTGCTGATGATCGCCGGCATGACGGAAATCTTCGTGCCGTATTTTTTGCAAACGCTGCATGCCTACTCGCCGTTGCAGGCCGGTTACATGACGGCCGCCATGGCGGGTGGCTGGAGCCTTGCCTCCTTACTCAGTTCGTCGAGCAATGATACGGGCGCCGATCGCATGGTGCGGACAGGGCCGGTGATCATGGCGCTGTCCCTGATCGCGCTGGCCTTGCTGTTGCCGGGGGATCTGTTGAATGGTATCGATGGCATCGCCTCTGCGATCGAAGGCGTGTGTATCGCGGTAGCCTTGGCCGGTGTCGGACTCGGGATCGGCATGGGCTGGCCGCATCTGGTGACACGTGTGATGAAGTCGGCGAAGGCTGGTGAAGAAAACCTGGCCTCCGCCGGCATCAGCACAGTGCAGCTGTATGCAATGGCGATCGGCGCAGCGTTGGCAGGGTTGACGGTCAACGCAGCCGGCTTAAGCCAGCCGGGAGGCCCGGATGGTGCGCGTATGGCCGCCTATTGCCTGTTCGGATTATTTGCGCTGGGGCCGATGGCGGCGATTGTTCTGGTGCGCAGATTGACGGCGCAGTAAGCAGAAACCGCTAGGAAGCCATCATGTCAGCAAGCCTGCAGGAAGCCGCTCTGCCATCGGATATCAGCGAGATTGAATATCACCTGATCGTCGCTGAATTCGATGCACTTTGGGGACGCACCCGGCGACTGAGCCCTGCCGAATCCGCCAGAATGGATTACATGATTTGTCTGATCGAAGCGTTTGAAGCCAGTCGCGGCAAGGATTCTTTCAACTGATCGAGGTCTGCGGCTGGCAGTCGCACATGCAGCCGTGCCAGCGTGTCGTGGCTGCTGCCGACTAATGTGTATTGTTTCTGTTGCAACCAGTAGCGCAGGTGCGATTCATCCGCGTAGGCGATGGTGATTTCCACTTCGGCGTAGGCGATGCGTTCGATACGGTGCGCCTGCTTTAAGGCCGATGCCACGGCATCGGTATAAGCGCGCACCAGTCCGCCCGAGCCCAGCTTGATACCGCCGTAGTAGCGCACCACCGCAGCCAGCACGCCATCAAGCTCGTGATGGCGCAAGACTTCCAGCATCGGACGTCCGGCCGTACCGGAGGGTTCGCCATCATCCGACATGCCCGACTGGCCACCTGCCATCAAAGCCCAGCACACATGTGTTGCAGCCCGATGTTGTGCGCGCAGGCGTTCCAGTTCAGCGTGTGCAGCGTCGCGGCTGTCGACCGGCATGACGATGCCGATGAAGCGGCTTTTGCGGATTTCCGCCTCGACCTCGACGGCGGCGGCGAGCGTATAGGTCGGCAAAATACGTGGCGGCTATCGGGCTCAGGCCGCGACGCCGCGTAGTGCGTCGACTTCGGCTTGCAAGGCCTGATTTTCTGCGGTCAGGGCGGTAATGCGCGCATTCAAGGCGGCGATTTCCGCGCGCAAGGCGACGGGGTCATTGCTGCCGACGGGTGACGAACCGGAGAAGGGCGCACCGTTATCGGCTTCGCCATCTTCCGATTGCGCGCGGGGTGCGGGTGGCGTGCGTGGTGTCCGATTTGCCGCTTGCTGCTCGCGCACCATCTTGGCGGCCTGGCGTAATTCCTTCTTGCCGCCGGCAACGGCGTTGACCTGCTCATCGCTGGGCAGGGACGCGACGGCTGCGGCCGCGTTGATGGAAATCGTGCCGGCACGTACGGCTTCAACCAGTTCCGGCGCGGCGGTCTTGCGGATTTTTTCGATCTGGCCGACGGTGTTGCTGCTGATGCCGGCGACGCGTGCAATGTCTTCGCGCGTCTTGATGGATGCGCTCGGGATAGCGCTATTGGCTGCGGCATCCTCTGCAGGCTTGGCAGCGCCGTCGCCGACAGGTTCATAGGCAGACGCGTCCTTCGACTCGATGGACGCGTCCATCTCCGCCTTGACGCGGGCCGAGATGATGTCGCGCTTGCGCAGCGCCAGCACACCGCGTTGGAAGTCAGTGACGCTGCGGCGGCCGAGCTGGTTATCGATCATCCACAGCATGACGTCGTCGATCGATGCGAAACTGGTGTTCTGTACGGTCTTGAATTCGATGCCGTGCTTGCGGCAGATTTCATAACGGTTGTGGCCGTCAACCAGCACTTCGCCCCACAGCACCAGCGCGTCGCGGCAACCTTCTGCCAGCAGACTGCGCTCAAGAGCGGCGTATTCGTTGGCGGTGAGCGGATCGATGTATTGGAGGAGTTCGTTATTGATGGTGATGTTCATGGCTTCCCTGGTCCGCCCCGGCGAGTCGGTGGCGGCCCGGAATTTTACACTACCCGCGATGGCAAGCCCTAAGCACTGCGGCCGTCATAGTGGATGTGCTTGAGGTGGCCAAGATCTATCCCATCGAGACAACGCACATTGATCGCCGCCATTTTATTGCCCTGCGGATCGACCCCGAACCCGAAAGGCTGGCAGCCGCAGCGCTTGCAGAACTGATGGTCGATCACGTGTTTGTTGAAATGATAGGTGGTGATGGCGCTGTGCGGCGTCTTCAGCGTCAGCTTGTCGCGTGGGACGAACCACAGCAGCGTGCCCTTGCGGCTGCAGTACGAGCAGTTGCAATCGACCACCGGGCCAATGTCGTTCTCGCCCTCGGCCTCGAAGGTAATGTCGCCGCAGTGACAGCTTCCCTGATAAATCATGTTGTCTCCTTCCGAATTGATTTAATGGTTGCGTAGTGTCGCGATCTGTTCGTCCAGGCGATTGAAGCTGCCGTTCCATCCACCCTGATGACCATCGCGTTCTGCCGCTGACTGGAAGGGCGTCTGACGAAAGCGCATCCGTGTCTTGCCGTCTTCTTCGGTGAAGTCGATGGTGACCAGCGTCTCGATACCGCGTTCACCTTCTTCATCCCACGAAAAAGTGAACACCAACCGCTCAGGTGCTTTTACCTCTTGAAACACGCCGCCTTGCCACAGCTTGCGGCCGTCTTCGACGCGATGCAGGCAGCCGCGCCAGCTGCCACCGGGGCGGACATCCATCTCCAATATGGCCGCGGGACATGTCAGCGGTCCCCACCAGTGTCGAACGTGTTCAGGATCCGTCCAAAGTTTGAAGAGCAGTTCTCGTGGCGCGTCGAAGGTGCGGGTGATATTCAGTTCACCCGCTGCGCCCAGTGGCGACGAGAATGCCGATGGCGTGTTCATGATGCATCTCCTTGATTGCTTCCCCGATTCTTGGCGGGCAGCGTCATCGCCTGTCTTATTGTCTTTTGGCGAGATGTGTGAGGCTGTAATCAGGCCGGCATCGGACGTTCGCAGTTGACCATCCATGGGATGCCGAAGCGGTCGATCAGCATGCCAAAACGCACGGCCCAGAAGGTCTCTTCCAGAGGCATGCGCACTTCTGCGCCAACGTTCAAGGCGTTGAAGACGCGCTCGGCCTCGGCCGGATCCGGCGTATTGATCGTGACGCTGAAACCTTGGGGTTTCTCCGCACAGTCTTCCTGCACGTCCGAGCCCATGACGATCTGGCCGGCAATCATGATGCGCGCGTGCATGACGCGGTTGAGCCGCTCTGCAGGCATGTCCTTGGCCATCGGCGAATCGCTGTTGCGCATCATGAAAAGGATGTCGCCACCGAAGATGCTCTTGTAAAACTGGAAGGCTTCTTCGCACTGGCCGTTGAAATTGAGATAAGTATGTAATTGCATGGTCTGCTCCTTGTTCAAAAAGTATTTGGTAAATACGGGATAAGAAGGGTGCTGCTGAGCTTCATGCTGCTGCGACTTGCTATTTTTTGACTGCGGTTTTGCTTATGCTGTTTTTACCGGATGGTTTTGTTTGTGCTTGTTCGATTTTCAAATCTGCCGTCAAGTTCGTTTCAGCCGTGCTCCCCGTGTTTGCCTGCAAGTCAAGCAAGTAGTCATCAAGGCGATCAAGGCTGGCTTCCCAGAACTGGCGGTACTGGTCGATCCAGGCATGCACTTCATGCAACGGCCGGGCTTCCAGCTTGCAAGGCCGCCACTGCGCTTCACGCCCCCGCGTGATCAGGCCGGCGCGCTCCAATACCTTGAGATGTTTGGTAATCGCCGGCGGGCTCATGTCGAATGGCGCCATTAATTCCTTGACCGATGTCTCTCCTGAAGCCAGCCGCGCCAGAATGGCCCTCCGGGTGGGATCGGCAAGAGCGGAGAAGGTCGAGCTGAGGTGGTCAGGGGGCATGGGATTTGTCATTCTTTAATTAACTAAGTGGTAAAGTAAGGCTTCTGCATTGGTGTTGTCAAGAATTTTATGTGTCGTCATACGGATGCGTAGCCGGTCTCGAGCGCGCGCAAGACACGCAACGAAAAACCGGGGTGGCTGTTAAAATCAATGTCTTCCCACGCTTCATACGGAATCGTAATGGACGCCTTTTTCTTCATCCCCGTCGCCATCATGTTGGCATTAGTGCCTGGTCCGAATAATTTTTGCGCGCTCAATAACGGCATTCGCCGCGGTGTTGGCGTGGCGCTGCTGGCGACCTTTGGCCGTGTGACGGCGTTTGCCATTTTTTTAACGATTTCAGCCGTGGGGCTCGGCGCCATGTTGCTGGCTTCCGAAACCGCATTCACGGCGGTGAAGTGGGTGGGGGCGGTCTACCTGTTTTATCTCGGCTATCGCGCCTGGCGCAGCCGTGAATTTCATGGTCTCGAACTGGCCGACGGCGTGGAAAAAGCCGGTGCAAGCGTACCGCTGCAAAAGAGCGTTCGCGCGCTGGTGATGCAGGAGTTCTTGCTTGGTATCACCAACCCGAAAGCGATCATGTTGTTCGCGGCGATCTTCCCGCAGTTCATCGACGCCGCACGTCCGGCGCCACATCAGTTTTTGGTCTTGGGATCGATTTATCTGTGCGCCGAATTCGTATCGAGTGCGGTCTATTCTCTCTGCGGCAAGCAGATCCGCCGCTTCATCCGGACGTCGCGCGGCGTTGCACGCCTGAACAAGGCGACCGGTGGTTTCTTTATCGGCGCCGGTGCGCTGTTGCTGGCGGCGCGTCAGTAGTCGGAATAGTTGCAGCCATCAAAAGGCTGCCGGCTATTCTTTGTCCTGATTGATGGCGTTGAGCAGTTGCAGATGCCGTTCGATTTCAAACACGTGGGCATCCTCTTTGCCCAGTTCGCGTAAAGCGACGGCGAGGCCGAGCAGGTAGTCGGCATTGCGCCCGCTGGGGCCTTCTGCAACGGCGATCTGGCGTGCTATGTCGTGCTCCGGGGCCGGACCGAGGAAAGCAGCATTCTCTTCGGTCGCGATATAGATCAATCCTTCTGCGCTGCTGTGATCCTCAAAAATGATGTCGGTCGACAGACGCAGATAGCCGTTCTTTTCGCGGTAGTCCAGATGGTCGAATACTTCCGGCGTGATCAGGTACGCCATGCCCGCGCAGGTTGCTCCCTCATCCTGGATCAATGTCACCACACGCCCCGGCGCCTGTACGGTACCGCGATGGTCATGCGAGCCTTGCCAGAAGCGGCGGCTCCAGCCCACGATATGGGCGGGGCGACGCTCGATGAACGGAAAATCTGCCTTGAAGATCAGTGAGCCATAGCCGAACAGCCACACGCTGTCATGCTGGTCGAACTTGGTCATGGCTTTGTTGCGGGAGATGGTGTTGTCGGACATGAGCTGGTTTGGTGACTGGGGAGGGCAGGCGCCTCGGATAGGGAAATTATAAGGGCAAGGCTATTTCGCTTCAGTCAGCATTGATCTCTGGTGCCGAGCGATGTGGACAACGTTTGCAATGGAGAGATTCCGGAACCATCTGGAAGAGCGTGCTGGATGTTGCTTTGCAGCATCGTTGTCACATCTCAAGATGAGATCAGGACGTGTCTGTTGCCAGACTGAAGACGAGAGTCGGGGTTAGCGAGAGGCGTCTTGCGGTGAGGGGTTTTGGGAGGGTGGCAAGCAGGGTAGAGCAACACCGTTCCGCGCACCGATGGAGTGGGCGGAACGGAAAGAGGAGGTTCAGCTCTTGTCGTGGTTCTGGTCCATATTGGACAGGCCGGAGTACATGCCGCAGCAATGCGGCTCGCCTCGATGGGAGCCGGTCGTCAGGGCACTGGAGTCGTTCAGATAGTCGACCAGTTTTCTGTAGAGTGTCGCGAAGTACTTTTTCATGATGTCCCCCTTTTCCTTGTTGAGACACTGTTGCCAACCGCACGCCATTACGTAACCAACTATGTAATCGTTTTCATTTTTTACGACAACCGTAAAAACCGTGCGACCTGTAAATAGTTTATATCATTTATTCTACGAGGGGCGGGCTTTCGCGTCTATCAGGCTTTTCCTGAGGGAAATGTGGCTTTTTTGTCTTATTTTCAGCTTCATTTCTGGTGGTTCGTCGTATTTAATCTGACGTTGCTTCTACCTCTGCAGCGTGCGCCAGAAGCCAGTTCTGAAACGCCAGCATCGCCGGTGTCGGCTGTTTTGACTTCAGACGCGTGAGCCAATAGGCGCCGTGACTGATGGAAATGTCGAACGGGCAGGCCAGCCGTCCTTCACGCAATTCACGCTCGAACATGTTGACCGGTAGTAAGGCCACGCCCGCCTGCTGCGCCACCGCTTCCGCCATCGTCAGCGACGAGTCGAACACAAAACCGCGTATCGGCGGGCAGGGTGTGGCGGCAGCGGCAAACCAGCTGTTCCATTCGTCAGTTCGGTAAGAGCGCAGCAGCGTTTCGCTTGCAAGATCCTGCGGGCGCCGCAGACGCGGAGCGATCGCCGGCGCGCACATGGGCGACAGCGGTGCAGCAAACAGGCGGTCGGCGTCGGTGCCGTGCCACGCGCCATCACCGAAGCGAATGGCGTAATCGAGTCCTTCGCCGGCCAGGTCAACGCGGTTGTTGTTGGTCAGCAGACGCAAATCGACGAAAGGATTGGTCTTCTGAAACTCGCGCAGCCGCGGCATCAGCCAGCCGACGGCAAAGGTGCCGACCACGCCCAGCGTCAGCACTTCACGCATCTGCCCGTTCTCGAATTGGCCGAGCACGTTGCTGATGCGTTCGAACGATTCCGCCAGCACCGGCAGCAGCGCCAGGCCTTCGTCCGTGAGTGCCAGACCGCGCGGCAAGCGGCGAAACAAGGCCACGCCCATGCGCTCCTCCAGATTTTTGACCTGCATGCTGACGGCCGTCTGGGTGACGTTGAGTTCGTCTGCAGCGTGGGTAAAGCTCAGATGGCGGGCCGCCACTTCGAAGGCACGTAAAGCATTGAGGGGTAGGTGCATAGAATTTATTTGATATCAGTTTTTCTGTGGTCTGATGCCAATTATCGTGAATTGCGAGGGCATCCGTTGCTGCCTATCATTTCGCTTCATCTCCATTTTTGCAAGGAAAATTATGATTGCGAGAAGACAATTTCTTACGCTGGCCGGGCTGGCATTGAGTGGTACCGCCACGGGCGTTTTTGCAGCAGGGAATAAAGAACTAAAAAAATCTATGGGCTCGTCCTCAATCGTTTCTCAGCTGGCGAAGCTGGAAGCAAGCGTCGGCGGCCGTCTCGGCGTGGATATTATTGACAGCGCCACGCAGCGTCGCTGGGGTTATCGGGCGGATGAACGCTTCCCGATGTGCAGCACTTTCAAGTTCCTGGCATCTGCCGCCGTCCTCAAGCGTGTCGACGCCGGACAAGAGCAGCTCGACCGCCGCATCATTTACGGCAATGACGTACTGGTGTCGTATTCGCCAACGACCAGCAAGCATGTCGGTGGCGACGGCCTGACGCTGGGGCAATTGTGCGAGGCCGCGCTGACACTGAGCGACAACACCGCGGCCAACCTGATCCTCAAAAGCCTCGGCGGGCTGGAGCCGTTCAACAAGTTCATCAAATCGCTGGGTGACAAGCAGACCCGGCTGGATCGCTTCGAGACCGAGCTCAATACTGCCATTCCCGGCGATCCGCGCGACACCACCACACCTGCTGCCATGAGCGATAACCTGCAACACGTCTTGCTGGGCGACGTGCTGTCGCCATCGTCGCGCGCGCAACTGATCGCATGGATGCGCAGCAACAAGACCGGCGACCGCCGTGTGCGTGCCGGCATGCAGCATGGATGGACGGTGGGCGACAAGACCGGCTCGGGGGACTACGGCACGACCAACACCATCGCCATCATCTGGCCACCGCAAGGCAAGCCCTTGCTGGCGTCGATCTACCTGACCAGAACCAAGGCGCCCGAGGATCAGCGCAATGCCGTGTTGGCCGAAGTAGGCAAGATCATCGTCGGTCTTGATCGTTGATGCGGTGCTTCGCAGATTGGCGGGGCAGCTTGTTGTTTAAAGGTAAATTATTCGCTGATTTTTCCTGAAAAAGGCCGTTTGGAAACACCAAAGCCCCGATTTACGGGGCTTTTCGGCTGATGTTGCTGTAAATCAAATCACTGGTTTCGATGTGTAATAGCGCTCTTTGCCGGTGTATCGGCAGGGCAGGTGTGCCGCGCACACAGGAACATTGAAAACAAGCCGCAACAGCGGCGGAAACCAGGGATGGAAACAAGCAATGAACATTATCGGAAACATGAAGATCGGCAAGCGTCTCACGTTGGGCTTTGCCCTCATTCTGGCCTTTTCCATTGTGATTACCGGCATCGGTATCTGGCGTTTGCAGGCCGTGTCGGACGCGACGCGCGACATGATGAGCCAGCCGCTGCTGAAGGAACGTCTGATCGGCGACTGGTACGCCAATCTCGCCAGCGGCATTCGTCGCACCATCGCCATCGCCAAGAGCAGTGATCCCGCGCTCGGCCCTTACTTTGCGGCAGAGGCAGCAGCATCGTCCAAGAGCTCCGGCGAATACCAGAAGAAGGTGGAAGCCTTGTTGGAAACGGACGAAGAAAAGAAGCTGTTCCAGCAGATCGGCGAGCAGCGCAAGATCTATTTGGTTTCACGCGACGACATCAACAAGGCTAAGGCAGCGGGCAATATCGAAGAAGCTGAGCGCGTGCTTGAGAAGGTCTTCGTTCCGGCCTCGACGGCGTATCAGGACACCATGCGCAAGCTGGTTGAACTGCAGCGCAAGGATATCGATGAAACCGCTCTGCATATCGACGTCATCGCCAATGAAAGCCGCGTTCTGCTGCTGGTGCTGGAAGGCCTGATTCTGGCGCTGGGCGTGCTGTGCGCCTGGTACCTGACGGTCGGTATCACACGTCCGATCAATACCGCCGTCGTCCTCTCGCGTCGTGTGGCCGAGGGTGACCTGACTGCCAACGTCAACGTCAACAGCAAGGACGAAACCGGCCAGCTGCTGCAAGCTCTGCAAGACATGAGCAACAGCCTGCGCGGCATCGTCACCAACGTGCGCAGCGGCACCGATACCATTGCCACCGCATCGAGCGAAATCGCCGCCGGCAATCTGGATCTCTCCTCGCGTACCGAGCAACAAGCCAGCGCACTGGAAGAAACCGCGTCCTCGATGGAAGAGTTGATCTCCACCGTCAAGCAAAACGCCGACAACGCGCGCCAAGCCAACCAGTTGGCGGTATCCGCTTCCGAAATCGCTACTCAGGGCGGTGGCGTGGTCGGGCAGGTGGTCGATACCATGGGCGCAATCAATGATTCGTCACGCAAGATCGTCGACATCATCAGCGTGATTGACGGTATCGCCTTCCAAACCAATATTCTTGCGCTCAACGCCGCCGTGGAAGCAGCACGTGCCGGCGAACAAGGCCGAGGCTTTGCGGTGGTCGCCTCGGAGGTTCGTAGTTTGGCGCAACGCTCTGCCGCAGCGGCCAAAGAGATCAAGGTATTGATCAACGATTCCGTCGAAAAAGTCGGCAATGGCAGCAAGCTGGTCGAGCAAGCCGGCGCGACCATGCAAGAAGTGGTCGACAGCGTCAAGCGTGTGACCGACATCGTCGGCGAGATCAGCTCCGCCAGTCAGGAGCAGACTATGGGCATCGAGCAGATCAACCATGCGATCACGCAGATGGATCAGGTCACCCAGCAAAATGCGGCATTGGTGGAAGAGGCTGCTGCTGCGGCTGCGTCGATGCAGACCCAGGCCGACAGCCTGGCGCAACTGGTGAGCGTCTTCACTATCAGCGCGATCAATGGCAATCCGGCACTGCCGCAGGCACGCCGCACCATCGACATCACGCCGAAGGAGCCGCGTTTGTCCTGATCCGGCAAGATGCCGCTTTTCGCTGCTCGACGGTATGAAGCCCGGCCCTGCAAAGGTCCGGGCTTTTTTATCGACATCAGGCATCGGCATCAGGCTGGATATCCGGAAAGTGGGTGTCCGGGATTCCGGATATCCGCAAATTCAAGCCTCGGCTTTTGCTGCCGTGATTTTTAAATCCTCTTTTAAATCAAAGGCTTGATGTTTGCTTACTGTCGTGTCCCCGACTGGCACGAAGCCTGCATTAGGAATCTGAAAAATAAAAATCAGGAGACAGATGTGACGCCAACTTCCTCGCAGTAGATCAACGTCCTTTTCTTGCTCTTGTCGTGCCGCTTTCTGACGCGGATTACGATTGCAGGCGCTTTTTGCCCCTTTTTCGGCAGCATACGGAATGAAGCAAGCATGTAGAAACACATCGGCAGGTTCGTCGAGGGGTTCGTCAATCGATTTTCAACATGTGTTGCATGCATCGTGTACCGCCTTTTTAATAAATACAGGGATACATCCGGAGATAACGATGATCAAGCAAGACCTTTCAAAAGCAGCCGATACGCGGCAGCGTATTTTCGCCATTTTTGGCGCCTCGTCCGGCAATCTGGTGGAGTGGTTCGACTTTTACGTCTACTCCTTCTGCGCCATTTATTTCGCACCGGCATTTTTCCCCAAGGGCGACACCACGACGCAATTGCTCAATACCGCCGGCGTCTTTGCGGCCGGCTTCCTGATGCGTCCTATCGGCGGCTGGCTGTTTGGCCGTATCGCCGACAAGCACGGCCGTCGCCGTTCGATGATGATTTCCGTATTGATGATGTGCGGCGGTTCGCTGATGATCGCCTTCATGCCGACCTACGCTGCGATTGGCGCCGCAGCGCCTTTCCTGCTGCTGGTGGCGCGTCTGTTCCAGGGCTTGTCGGTTGGCGGCGAGTACGGCACCAGCGCCACCTACATGAGTGAAGTTGCGCCGAAGAACAATCGAGGCTTCTTCGCCTCTTTCCAATACGTCACGCTGATCGGCGGCCAGTTGCTGGCGGTGCTGGTATTGGTCGTGATGCAGCAGACACTGAGCAACGAAGAACTGCGTGCCTGGGGCTGGCGCGTGCCGTTCGTGCTGGGTGCTGCCGGTGCATTGGTCGCGCTGTATCTGCGCAGCTCGCTGACTGAAACCGCCAGCGACGAAACCCGCAAGAAGAAAGAAGCCGGCACCTTCGCCGGTTTGTGGAAACACAAGGGCGCGTTCTTCACCGTCGTCGGTTTTACCGCCGGTGGGTCACTGATGTTCTATACCTTCACCACCTACATGCAGAAATACCTGGTCAACACTGCCGGGATGAATGCCAAAACCGCCAGCGCCGTCATGACGGGTGCGCTGTTCGTCTACATGGTGCTGCAACCGCTGTTCGGCGCGCTGTCCGACAGGATCGGCCGTCGCAACATGATGCTGTGCTTCGGCGTGCTTGGAACCTTGTGTACCGTTCCCATCCTGCATTTGCTGAAAGACGTCACTGATCCCTACGCGGCTTTCGGCCTGGCGATCCTGGCGCTGGCGATCGTCAGCTTCTACACCTCGATCAGCGGCCTGATCAAGGCGGAAATGTTCCCGCCGGAAGTGCGTGCGCTGTGCGTCGGTCTGTCGTACGCGGTGGGTAATGCGCTGTTCGGCGGCTCGGCTGAATTCGTCGCACTGTCGTTCAAGGCGGCGGGCATGGAGTCCAGCTTCTACTGGTATGTCTCGATCATGTGTGCGATTGCCTTGTTGATTTCTTTCCGCATGAAGGATCCAACCAAGGTCGGCTACCTCAAAGACGAGGACTGATGTTTCTGCGGGGACGCATCTCCAGCCGGGTTGTCCGGTTGCGATTCATCCGGCTGTGATTCGGTGGAGGCGAGTATCATGCGGGCACTGTTGCTGCGCTTTTACTCTTACCATCATTTTATTCAGACCGGATCGATTTGCCTGCCATGACTTCCCGCAAGACTCCGATATTGATCACCGTCGTCGCGCTGTGCGCGGTGGCGGTTTTTTTTGCGACCTATTTTATCGCTGCAGGCAAGGCGCGCAATGACTTGCGTGCCGCCGGTCAGCGCCAGCTGCAGATCGTCGCGCTGGACTTGCAGTCGATACTCGACAAGTTCGAGACCATGCCCTTTGCGCTCGGTGCTCTGGCTGATGTCGATCAGGTGCTGCATCATCCCGACGACGCTGAAGCTGTCGCGCGTCTTAATCAAACCTTGCAATCGATCCAGCGCCAGTCGCGCGTGCTGGCGATTTACATGATGGACGACAAGGGCATGACCCTGGCGGCCAGCAACTGGAACGAAGAGACCAGCTTTGTCGGCCGCGATTTCGGCTTCCGGCCTTACTTCAGCGAAGCGCTGGCCGGCCGCTTCGGCCGCTTTTACGGCATCGGCAATGTGTCGAGCGAGCCAGGCTATTTCATGGCGCAGCCGATTTATCCGGCGGGTGTGCCGCGCGGTCAGGGCGCGCCCATCGGCGTCATGACCGTCAAAGTCGATTTGTCCGAATTCGAACATACCTGGCGCAGCAGCGATGATCCGATCACGCTGGTGGATGGCAGTGGGGTGGTGTTCCTGAGTAATCGTCCCCTGTGGAAATATCACAGCCTGCGCCCGCTCGATAGCCGCAGACAGCAAGAACTGGCCGGCACGCATCAGTACGCCGACCAGCCGATCACCTCGGTGGGCTCCCTGCACAGGGAGCAGCGGCGCGGTTTCGGCGAGCACATCATGCAGGCCATCCCCAGGCAAGGATGGCAACTGATGCTGTTTCCCTCGCAGGCACGCGTCGCTCGCGTAGCCATGTTGTGGGCAATGTGGGTGGCGCTGGTGATGGCGATTGCGGCGATTTCCTTATGGGCGCTCTATCAGCGCAGACGGCGTTTGCAAGAACGGCTGGAGTCGCGCGATGCCTTGCGCCGCGCCGCGCAGGAGCTGGACGCCACCATCGCCGTGCGCACCCAGGAACTGCGCGTTGCCAATCAGGCACTTGAAGGCCGTTACGCCAAGCTGCAGCAGACCGAAAGCCTGTTGCGTTCCACCCAGAACGAACTGGTGCAGGCCGGTAAGCTCGCGATGCTGGGCCAGATGGCCGCAGGCATGACGCATGAGCTGAACCAGCCGCTGGCCGCTATTCGCGCCTTTGCCGACAACGCCGTGCAGTTCATGCGGCGCGGCCAGTTGCCGCAGGTTGAAGAAAACCTCGAACATATCAGCAGCGCCAGCGCCCACATGGGCAAGATCATCGGTCAGCTCAAAGGTTTTGCGCGCAAGAGCGGCGACGCCATCGCTGTGGTGGATTTGCCGCAGACGGTGGAAGCCGCCGTGCTGTTGCTGCGCAATGAATTTCAGCAGCAGGCGGTTGCCATTGAGATCGACGTGCGTCATCCGGTGCAAGTCATGGGGGATGCCGTACGCACCGAGCAGGTGCTGATCAATCTGCTGCGCAATGCCATTGATGCCGTCGATTCGGTGGAGCTGGTGGCCGACAAGCGTGTGACGGTGATTCTTGATCGCGAAGGTATAGGTGCGGGCGCCGAGGTCGTGATTCGTATCCGCGACACCGGACCGGGTATCCCCGACGAGGTCGTGCCGCATCTGTTTGAGCCTTTCTTCACCACCAAGTCGACCGGCAAAGGTCTGGGCCTCGGACTGGCGATTTCTTCATCTATCGTGCAGGCGATGAACGGCCAGCTGTCGGCGCATAATCTTCCGGAAGGCGGCGCCGAGTTTATGGTGCGCTTGCCTGACATCTCAGAGTAAGAGAGAGTAAGAGGGAGTAAGAGCAAGTGAGAACGAGCGAAAAATAAGCGAGAACGGATAATGAACAAACAATCACCGGCGCCGGCCGCGCTGGCAATACTGATCGAGGACGAGCAAAGCGTACGCAAGGCGACGACCCAGACGCTGGAGTTGGGCGGCTTTTCCGTACAGGCTTGCGCCGACGCCGAACAAGCCTTGCCGCTGTTGCATGCGGGATTTGCCGGCATCGTCGTCACCGATGTGCGGCTGCCGGGCCGTTCCGGTTTGGAGGTGCTGGACCACGTCGTCGCTGCGGATGCCGATCTGCCGGTGATCGTGGTGACCGGCCACGGCGACGTCGGCATGGCGGTCGAGGCGATGCGCGCCGGCGCCTACGATTTCATTGAGAAACCCTTTGCTGCCGAACGTCTGGTGGAGACCGCAAAACGCGCGCAGGAAAAGCGCAATCTGGTTCTCGAAAATCGCCGTCTCAAAGAGGCCTGGCAAGCCGATCCCGATACACCGCCGCTGGTCGGGCAGTCTGCCGCCATGGAGCGCGTGCGTACGCTGATCCGCAGCGTCGGCCCGACCGCCGTGGATATCCTCATCAACGGCCAGACGGGCACCGGCAAGGAAGTCGTGGCGCGCCAGTTACATGCCGCCAGCGAGCGCAAGGGGCCGTTCGTCGCGATCAACTGCGGTGCATTGCCGGAGAGTGTGTTCGAAAGCGAAATCTTTGGTCATGAGGCGGGTGCGTTTACCGGTGCACAAAAGCGCCGCATCGGCAAACTCGAATATGCCAACGGCGGCACGCTCTTTCTCGATGAGATCGAAAGCATGCCCATGACTTTGCAGGTCAAGTTGCTGCGCGTACTGCAGGAGCGCCGGCTGGAACGTTTGGGCGGGAACGAATCGGTCATCATCGATTGCCGTGTGGTTGCCGCCAGCAAGGCGGACTTGCTGCAATTGAGCGGGCAGGGCGCGTTTCGCGAAGACTTGTATTACCGCATCGGTGTGGTCAGTATCGACCTGCCGCGCCTGCGCGAGCGGCGTGACGATATCCCCCTGCTGCTGGCGCACTTCATCCATGCTGCAGCGATCCGCTACGGTCGCGAAGCGCCTGCATGGACGGCTGCGCAGATGGCGCAATGGCAGCAGCGCGACTGGCTGGGAAATGTACGTGAGCTGCGCAATTTTGCCGATCGATGGGTGTTGGGCGTGGCCGATGGTGTCATTCCTGATGCCTCAGTGAGTGGAGTGGCGTTGCCGCAGCAGCTCGACGTCTATGAACGCAGTCTGATCGAGGCGGCACTCACAACCGCGGATGGCAACGTCGCGCTGGCGGCGGAGCAGTTGGGTATTCCCAAAAAGACGCTTTATGACAAGATCAAGAAATACGATCTGGCGACCACACGCTGATCTGTTGTGTGAGTGGCGCAGGGTGTAAGGGAGCATGGGTGGCATAAGCGGCTGTTCGCGCTATATTTAACGTATGCCCTTTGTTTTTGACAGGGGCTGGGTTAGACTTTTGGCCTAGGGAAATATCGGGTGCGATTTCAAGCTGCGTTATCACCGCCAAACAGCATCGGATCCGTCAATTTGGGGAATGTCATGAAGCGCTTTATCGCCTTGTCGCTGGCCGCCTGCATCGCTTTTATCCTGTGTGCCTGCGAACGAACAGAATTCGAAAAAAAATCCGAGCGTGACGCTGATGCACGCCGCGCCGTGAATACCAAGCCAAAACCACAGTACTGATGTGTGCTGAGTCCGCTTCTTCTGCGACTCAATAGCGACTCAGTAGCGCTGGGGCCAGGATTTCGGTGTCTTGTACGTGTGGCTGACCACGATGCGTGTGGCCGCAATCAGGCCGCTCAGCCCCAGCACCAGTTGCGTCAGGGTGTCGCCAGGCAAGCCCCACACCGATGACCCCGGCGCCGCGACACCTGTTGCGGCCGTGATCACCGGCGCTACCCATTCAGCCTCTTCGGTGACATCCAGCAGAATGTCGCCTTCCGATGTTGTGTGCATATAGACTTCGCCGCCCAGTTCCAGGCAAAAGCAGATGCCGTAACCCTTCGTGTTGTCCTTCTTGACAGCCTGTTGCAAATCCCGGTTGTAGTTGTCTATCCACGCTTCCACGTCATAGGTGGTCGTGAGAACAATCCACGGGCGGGTGGGCTGGACGTCAACTCGGCCTTGCTCCAGATCCTGCTCTGGATTTTGTGGAAGATCTTGCTCTGGATCGTGCATGTGATTAGTTCTTGGTTGTTATTGCTTGTGCTTGCTTGTGCTTACTTATGTCTACTTGCAACAATGGCTCCCCTTCGGAGACCTGCATTATCGGCTCTTTTGCATGCGGCGGCACCGTGAAGACGTGTCTTGCGGATGAAGTTTGCGTTTGTTGTTATTGATGCAATGGATGACGCCGGTCTGCCGGATTTGAAATCCGCAGGTAAGATGCTGACGGAATCCGACATCATGATCCGTCACGCTCCGTCATTCACCTCCAGAAGAAAGCGACCATGAAGCACACTGCCGTCAGCCGTCACGCGACTGTTTTTCTGCGACTCATTCTGTGCTTGCTATTGTTTGTCGCCGCGTCGGCATGGCGATCACCAGCGTACGCCCAGCAAAAGATCACTTTCCCCTCGGCGGAATACGCCAACAAATTCGAGATGGCCAGGAAGCCGGGCAAGCCCATTGAAATCGTTGGCTATCTCTCGCTACCCACGATCCCTGTCAGTGGCAAAATCCCGGTCGTGATCATCGCCCACGGCAGCGCCGGGATTGAAGCTAAGGACACCGCATTCTGGGCACCGTATTTCAACAAGCTGGGCTTTGCCAGCTTCGTTGTGGATTCATTTACGCCGCGTGGCGTGAAGAGTACGGTCGATGACCAGGCGCTGGTGAGCAATGCGGCGGACACCGCAGATGCATTTTTCGCGTTGAAATTTATTGCGGCGGATCCGCGTTTCGACGCCAACAGAGTCGGCATCATCGGCTTCAGCCGCGGCGGCCTGGCTGCCAATGAAACGTCGACTAAAACTTTCCGCGACAATGTTCTGCGTGCGGACAAAAATCTGCAATTTGCTTTCCATATTCCTGTCTACGCAGGATGCCAGAATTCGCGTTATCGCAAGAATGGCAGCTTTGATCGCACCGGTGCGCCGATGCTGTTTTTGATGGGCAGCAAGGACGACTACACACCGGCCGGGTTCTGTCTCGATCAGATCAAAGGCATGCAACAAGAGTATCCGGACGTGATCGACTATCGTGTCTATGAAGGCGCCAACCACAGCTTCGATAACAATCAAGGCGCGCATTATCTGCCGACGGGCACGTCAACACGGGACTGCCCGATGGTGGAAACCGACATCCCCTCCTGGGCCAGATCTATCGTCCCGACCGGCCAACGCCTCTCGCTCGCGGAAGAAAATCAGATGTACAAAGATTGCGTGAAGCGAGGCGTGACGGTCGGATCCTACGACAGTAAATACCGCAACATGGCTGCAAAAGATATCGAGGATTTCCTGCGCAAGATCAAGATGATCGACTGATCATGAAATATCATCAACAATCGTCAATGAAAGACCGCTTCACGTTGTAACGCGGCCTGCACCGAGGGGCGGACGCGAATGCGCGCCAGATAAGCCGCGATACCCGGCCAGCCACTGAGATCAATCGCAAAGAAGCGAGTCCATTGCAGCACCGTGAAAAGATAAGCATCCGCTACGGTGAAGGCATCCCCCAGCAGATAGTCGTGTCGCTGCAGCGTGTTCTCGATCTGGTCAAAACGTTTATTCAGTTTGGCTTTAAATACTTGTTTCACTTCTTCCGGAATTTCGACATTGAAGAGTGGACTCAGGCCAGCGTGTATCTCGCTGGTGATGAAATTCAGCATCTCCTGCAAGCGCACGCGTTCCCATGAGCCATTGATCGGTGCCAGTCCCGCTTCGGGTTTCAAGTCCGCGAGGTATTGCAGGATGGCGACGCCTTCGGTCAGTACTTCGCCATTGGTCAGCTGCAGCGCTGCGACGTATCCCTTCGGATTGATCGTCAAGAAATCCTCGCCGTCCGAGGTCTGTTTGGTCTGGTTATTGACCTTGACCAGATCGAAAGGCAAGCCGAGTTCATGCAAGACAATGTGCGGTGAAAAAGAGCAGGTTTCAGGTGCAAAATAAAGTTTCATGATGGGCTTCATACGTCTCTATGGTGACAAGGAGAGGTATTATCTCGATGGTAGTTACCGTTGTATAGAAGGCAGTTTTTTGTGGTGTAGGTACAAAAACTATACCGCTGTATTGTTTGATCGCCGCTGTTTGATGGCATTGGGGAAAGCGCATGAAAGAGAACGTATCCGGCTGCCCGGTTGAAGAAGCGATGAGTCTTGTCGGCGGTCGCTGGCGCATGTTGATTGCGCACTTCCTGCTTGACGGTCCGAAGCGATTCAATCAATTGCGCAGGGATATTCCCAATATCTCGCAGCGCATGCTCACACTGGAGTTGCGGGCCTTGGAGGAAACCGGAATGGTCTTGCGCACCGTCTACCCGGAGGTGCCGGTGCGCGTGGAATATGCACTGACCGGTGATGGAGAGCGACTCAAGCCCTTGCTCGAGATGCTGCATACCTTCGGTCGCTGGCTCAAGGCCCGGCCGCCGCGAGAAGAGAGCGAGCAGGACGCAGAAAGCGACGGCGCGGCGCGCAAGGGCATGACCACGATACGGATACAAAAAATGACTAAGGGTACGGCCAAAAATATGAGAAAGGAAACCGCAAAGTAAGCGGTTTTTTCAGCTGTACCAGCGAGGCGTCAAGCCCGACGCTGCAGCTTGTACACCACCGTATCCAGCCGGCTTACGCCGCGTTCCAGGAACTTCGGTTCCTTGTCCAGAATATCGCGCCGGTCGATGATGGACGCGTCGGAGTGCGCAGAATAGATCGATTGCACTTCCGCGTCCTGCACCGAGAAAGGCGGACCATCCATCTGATCCTGCGGATAATCGAGCGTGATCAGGATGCCGCGATAATCATCCGCCAACTGGCCGTAGACGTGCTGCGCATACTGGGCACGCATGGCTGTTGGCAAGGCCACCAGCGCAGCGCGGTCGTACACGCCGGAACAGGTCGACAAGATCGCCGCATCGAGCTTGAAGATATCGCCGCAGATGATTTCAATGTTACCGGTGACGTAGTGACTGCCGTATGCAGAATCATGGATAGCCGGCTGCAGATTGTTCTCACTGAAAAACTGTTCCACCGCCAGTTGAGACAACTCGGCTCCCAACACGTGATGTCCTTGTTCCGCCAGCCACAGCATATCCAGCGACTTGCCCGCCAGTGGCACGAGGACGCGGCTGTCTTTCGGCAGGCCAAGCGTGGGCCAATATTTCTGCAGCAGCGGCGTCACACGCGTTTGATGAAAATGCGTACGCCCGTCGCGCCAGCGCTCCAGCCAGAATTCTGCTTCCATGGTGTTGTCCCGTTGAATTGTTGAGTGCAAAGGTGATGCGTATTGTACCGCCGGCGATGCGCAAGCCATGATGCAGAGAAGCAAGAGGGCGTGCTCTTTCATGTTAGGATTCTGCGATCTCATGGAGGAACAAATGGAAACACCAGAAACGTCGGCAACACCAGAAACTCCCGCAGCACCAGACGCATGGGCGGAACAAGCCAGTGAGCTAATGGCAAAGATCGAGATCTTGCTAGAGGTGCAGCTTGGCGAATATGAGTTGCTCAATTCGAAGCTGGAGGAATGGAAAAAGAATCCAGGTCAGGAGTGGCTGACCATGGCCGACTACGAACCATGGCAAAACGCGCTCAAGGCGCTTGAAGAAGCGCAGCGCGAGTTTGATGCGCATATCGCGACGCGTGCGGCATAACTGCATGATTTGAAGGCATGGCCGCCGGTGTCTTGTCTCGATGCGGTCATGCTGCAGTTCAAAAGTACGGATACAAATTCACTGCTGAGAAAACGTACGCACTCCGATACGTACCTGAGAGAATTCCGAGCAGGAATCCCGGCTACCTTCCTCATCTTTAATTTCATCGCACAAAAAGAAAAGGACCTGAATCTTTCGATTCAAGTCCTTTGTATTCTTTGGTGGGGCGTGAGTGGCTCGAACACTCGACCTACGGATTAAGAGTCGATTTTGCACACCAATGACCAGTTATAACTACTTAAGATCATCTACGGTAGGCCCTAGTTTACGCTGCTTAAGGAAAGTTAACAATACTTATATCTTCGACTCATCATGTGCCAAAAATGTGACAGCGTTCCGCACTTAAATTGCCATATTGTCAACTGCTAAGAATAGCTGTTCTAGCGAATCAAGAAAATCAGAATTTCCGCCAGGTATATTTTTTTCTTTTTGCAAAAGTACTTTTAACTTCATAAAGCGCGCTATGCGTGCAATCAAATCGACATGTTGTGCACGCAGGTGCTCTCGCCATTCGATGACGGACTGGCCAAAGGAATCCTCTAAGACTTTGTCCATTGCCGAAGTGTCTCGTAATTTTTCCACAAATACATCGACATGGTGTTGCTGGCGCCGTTCTCTTACGGACTGTCCGAGGGAGCCCTCCTCAATTTTTCCAAGCATTTTTGTATCGGGATCATTTGCCGCTTCCCGTAACTTCTTCACAACGCTTTTTTTTGTTCCAACAAAATCAGGGGATATATCAAAAACGGACGTTTTCGCGGGGATTCGAAAAGACATTGATCCAGGATCTTCACCGTACATTAAGCGGCAATAATCTTGAAGGACGGCATTAAGCTCGCAAACCAAGTCTTCTTTTTGATCTATTAGGGAATTGAGTATATTTATTAAAAAATGATATGCATCCAAAGGCTTTATATCGTCGACGCCAGAAATTTTTTCTGAATATTCTTCGCGGATGTTGGGCCAGAAATCGCTATTGGTTGCATAGGATATTTTGAGAAAGATGTCTTTGAGATTTTCAAAGTAGCGCTTGGCAGATGGCAGCGAAACCGCTTCAATGGCTCGGTCGCAATTGCTACTAAAGCGACTTGGCGAAACAAAAATCTTGGTCGAAGATAAATTCAATTTGTAAAAACACCGTAGCTGGGGATCAGCGTACCCTGCGATGAGTGCAATATCTTCCTGTTTGTACTTTCTTGAGCTTTCTTTTTGAAGGATGCTCGTCAGTACATTGAATAACATCAAATGAGCTATCGGAACTACGGGAGGCGCTTTTCTGGCTCCGCCATATCCATAGTGGCGTGGCCGTTCTTTAGCTTCTCTTTTGTCATTTTGTTGATTCATATTTTCTCCGTCGCTATGGACGCAACGAATTTTCCCCTACAGGCGTTGACATGCTTTTTATAAGCTTGCCATATCAAAAACGCTTTAAGAGGGCGAAATGAAGGATTGTAAAAGAGACTATGAACTGGCAGCAAAAATTGCGTGCTTGCACGACGACATGCTAATTGGCAGCTTGGAATTAGCGGCATTCATGGGAGTTTCACGTATCTCAATTCAAGCCGGGAGTATTTCACTACCTCCACGAGTAGCTGGAATGAATAAGCGACTGCAATGGCGATTGGGTGATGTGAGGGACTTTGTGCGATCACAGCAAACTCAGAAATCTCCCCCAGGGGTGCTTGGCAAGCGTGGTCGAGGTCGACCTACAAAAATTGAACAGGTTCGACAACTGAATCTTTCTCAGCAAAGCGAACTCGCATGAGTGGGGTAGAGACACGTCCTGTGCCAATCATGATTCTTAGATGGCCAAAAATTCGAGATCTAATCACGCAACAGAAATTTATATATGTACATCTTTACCATCATCCAGACTCGAGTACATGTGGCTGTTACTTACTAGGGATTGAAAGCACGGCGGCTGATCTCGGCATGACTGCCAATACATTGCGAGACGCAATTGATGAATTTAGGCGTCGAGGGCTTCTGGATCTGGACAAGGACACTGGTGAGGTCTACGTAATAGATTGGCCTCGCTGGCATCTTTTTAAAACACCTGCAGCGCTCGGAGCTCTTCGATCATCCGTAAATAGAATTCAAAGTAAAAAATTGTTGATAACTGTAAAAAACGCTTATAAATCAACACTCGACGGATGTAAGGGTAAGGATAAGGTTAAGGATAAGGTTTCTTCTCTTGAAGAAGAAATGGATGGGCGTCTCGAAAGGCCTCAGAAGCAAAAGCAGGCGTTTGCAAAGCCATATAGGTCAGAGGCTGGAATTTTATGTTGGACTGAAGATGACAAATTTTTTGCCGAAAATCTTCTCAAGGCATTCGGTAAGGAGATTATTCAAAAAACCGTGGCAGAACTTGAAACTGAAGGCGTTGAGCCATTACCTTCAAGGGTGTCCAAAATATTGAATCTAGTATCGTCGCCACTTCCCAAAGGCATTCCTAAAAACTGGTTGGTGTCAGATGATTTAACCATCTTAGCGGGAAACGCAATCGACCTTCAGGCAAGAAGAGGTGAGTCGATGGAGGCATATCGGCAGCGAATCAAGAATCAGATATACGCAAAATCTTGAGAGCCTATACGAGCTTACAGACCAGTACCTGGCCCGTAAGCTAGGTTAAGTGGTCGTAGCCGGCTATGAATCACAGCAAAGTTATCAAGGAAAAATCTTTACGGCACGCCTCCGGCGTCATCATCACAGGGAGAATCGACGGCATGGTTAGTCACAGGGCGACAGGTAAAAGAAAGTCCGGCGCCGGAGGCGCGCCGTTAAGGTGCTTCTTTGCAGACGGGGGTGGTTTTGGGTCTTGGGGCCGCGCAGAGCGCGGATCCCGAACGAACTTTGCGAAGCAAAGTATCGTGAGCGATACTTCGCCGATCCCTCCGGTTGCTCGGTCGCCGAAATGACAACCAACTTCGCGGTCTTGACGCCGATCCGAAAGCTAAAAACAGTCAGGGATATTGGCGGAGCAGGGGCTCACAACGATCGGTCGCGGCCGCCACTTAATGCTCGTACAGTTCAGGGACGATCATTGCAGCCGAGGGTCTTGCATGGACCACCGATATCACGAGAGCTTGTTCGATATGTTCGAGAGAAAATCTATCCACTCGCGCGGCGCAAAGACGCCGTATTAGCAGTGGAACAGATCATGAGTGCTTCGCCTGGTTATTTTGGTCAGGATTGGCGGGAGGGTGATCCTCATGTGGAGATCTGGGTGGAAAAGGCAGCTCAATGGGCTAAGGCGACGCATGGAGATAATTTAATCTCTCTGGTTTTACATCTCGACGAGACGAATCCACACATTCATATGGTCTTCGTTCCGTTGATTGAAGGACGGCTATGTTGTAAGGATTACACATCAAGAAAAAGGCTGATTGGTTGGCAAACTAGTTATGCCAATAGTATGAGTAACTTCGGGCTTGAGCGAGGAATCCCAGCTTCCGTTTCGAAGGTGAAGGCAACAAGTTTGCAGGATTTCTATAGGGTGTTAAATGCCCCCTTACGGGATGCTCCAGAGGAGCCAAAATTAGCCCCCTATCCAACACGACCGCGGTTGAGCATTTTTCGTCCTGAATCAGTAATGATTGAACACGAGGCGAAATGTCAGCAAATCGCTGTCGCAAACCAGGTTCTAATTTCAAATTGGAAGGAGGAGCAGAGAAACTGGCTGTTTGCTGTTTCTGCGCACGCCAAGCAAGCAAAAATCAGCGAGATGCTACGAAACCAATTGTTTAAGGCACTCAAGGATCAGGAACAGTTGGTTTCGAAAAGGGGGGAGGAATTGGCGAAGATAGCGTTAGCGCCTCACAAAGACAAGTTAGACGAGCATTCCTTGGTGAAATCTGAAAACGAGGTTTTGAAAGCAACCGTGGATTCACTGAGAACTAAGGCTGTAGCTCTCGATAAGGAAAAGATGATGCTGGCAAAAAACTTAGCTCAGATGATTAAGAAGGAGCATGCTGTGAAACTAGCTCATCTTATGGAAGTATCTCTGGTTGGAGGAAAGGCAGACATTTTCGATGCTCTACTTAGAGACGGCCGTGCTGAAAATTTTTATGAAGCGGTGGTACAAGTCACGGAACGAATTAACATTCGAGATGGCATTGACCTCTATGAAATCGCGGAATGGATCGGCGATTATCAACAGGCTAATTCTGGCGAAGGATAGCTTGTGCCAGGGTGGTAAAGTATAGAAGAATCTAAGTCACTAATTTTAAGTTCTTTTAGCCTCTAGGATAAAAAAATAATGCCAAATCAGATCAAAACGTTAGATGTGCCAATTGCAGTTGTTCCTGGTGGAAAAATCCGGATGTATGAAGATCAAGCTTTTGGGGCTACTACTTATAACGGGAGTGTTGATTTCGGAGAATGGAAACTAGTCCATGCATCATCGGGAAAAATTTTAGAATGGCTGAAATCTAGCCGTTTTAATAACTTCAGTTTCGGAGATCCAGACATTGGATTTGTGCCATATCCTGATAAATGGAAAAAACTGGAAAGTTTAAAGTCCGGTCAACATCGCGATCTCGAAATCACGGTTGTGTGGGAGCATCAACCGGGGCTCTACGAATTCATGAACGGTCGTCATCGTGCAATGTGGCTTGCATTTCATGATGCTGAGTTTGTGCCTATTTTGGTACCACCACATCAAGTTGCGCATTTTAAGGCGATACTGGAATAACCCCCGGACCCCGTTGCGAGATCATCGATTGTGAACAAAAAATCAAAAAACTAAGGCTATGTTTAATCGAAGAGTTCGATGAGTCGGAACATTAAAAAGTCGACTGCAGTGGGTTTTGTAGTTTTTAAATTAGAACTTTGGCAGATACAAGGTGCTGCGAAATCCACCTAGGATTTTGACCGGAATAGGTTGCTTGGCAATGAGAAGGGGGAGGGATGAGGAGAACGGTTTTTTACTCTTGGCAGTCGGATTTGCCATCAAATCAAAATAGAAACTTAATCCAAGATTCACTGGAACGCGCTCTACGTACGATTGCGAGAGACCAAGATACTCTCATTGAGCCAGTTATGGATCGTGATACCGCGAACTTGCTTGGGTCTCCAGACATCGCAAATAGTATTCTTGCAAAAATTGCGATGGCTGACGTCTTCGTTGCTGATGTTAGTATAGTTTTGTCGAGTCCTACACGCCACATGCCCAATCCCAACGTGTTGGTAGAAATAGGGTACGCGGTTGCTGAACTCGGATGGAATAACGTATTGTTGGTTCAGAACGTTGCGTTCGGTGGTCCCGAAGTCTTACCGTTTGATCTTCGAGGAAGACGAACCGTCGTTTACGATACATCTGGGGACTCCACACGAGCAGAAATTAGAGGGCAGCTGCAAGGCCGGCTGGAAATAGCCCTTCGTGACGCTTTGGCGAATGGGACAGCCCGAGGTCTACCCTCGGGAAGGGACGCAAATCTCTGGTGGGGAAAGTGGGAGTTGAATGTCGTTGACACTTTTGGGGGAGAACTCTTTATCCGAGAGGTGGGGCCAACAGGTTTTTTGTTTGAATTAAAGGTTTTTCATGGATCACACTCAGGACAGATTACTGCGTATGCTCGCATTGTCTCGAATGATCTCGCTTATAGCCGAATCGAGAACGATGAGGATGAGGCGGATGGAGAAATAGTATTTCGAAGAAAAGGTGGTGATGGTAGGCGCATCATTGACATCGAAGAAACTATGCCTTGCGTCCGTTATCGAGGGGTGCGTGCATATTTTGGTGGGCGATTTACTAAACGCTATGAGCCTTGGTTTGACGCAGGGTATATGAATGAGCTAGAGATAATGCGTCTCTACTTGTTGGTCGGAGTGCATATCGATGGATTAAGGCGTTGTACCGGTGACATCGGAGAGACCAAGTGTCTTGACGCGGATATTCACGGCAAAGCTGTTTGGGGCGGTGTCGCAGGACTTTATACTGATATGGAAAGTATTGTTCTGTACGATGAAGAGGGGCGACTCTGGGCAGCTTACATTGACGAATCTCTAGTGAGATATTTCACGAATGTACCAACTTATAGAATGCGGCTACCGGAAACGATTGAACACTGGCGCAGCCGCTTTCCCGAAAAAAAAATTATCTACTGCGATCCCGTTTTGATGAGTTCTTCCTGGGCTGAGAGTTAGTGTTAGGCATCCTGTCGTTAGTCAGGCGCTAGGGATTGGCGTGGGTTGCGCTGCTAGCGTAACAGGAAGCAATAGTGAGGCCAGGTCACTTCCATTCGCTGAAAGCACAAATGACAATTCGCCTGCTTCTTCTAATGGCATACCAGCAAGAGATATTACGGATCGTGCGAAGGGTTTTGATTCAAATTTGATTATTACAGGGAATTCACCTATTACTCTACCGTTAAGGCGAATAGTCAAGTGACACTCAAGTGTGTCAGGATCGGCAGCTTCTCTCATTCCAACCCAGATTATATTCACTTGGGGAACATAGAATGGAAGCGACGTTACTCCAAACTGTTCAATTACCTCGATGAGCGTAAGCGAATTAGTTATCGAATCAACGATTGCAGATTTGGCGCAGATGAAGTGTTTACTCGTGATCACTGGTGGCTCTGTTCAAAAGTTTTGGTGAAGTGAGTAGTCGTATCTGTCTTTGGTGGTGCAATTGGTCGAGGAAAGAAATGAAAACTTTCGTAAGCGGTTGTTGGTCTTAGAAATTTTTCAGCAGCATTAAGCAATACAAGTTCTTTTATCCAGGGAATATTGGAATTTGTTAACGCTAAACTAGTGTTCTGATCTAATGCTAGCTCATCATTTTTAGAAAAAATAGCGAACAATAATAAATAAATTTCAGTCGCTTTCTCGATGTGACCATCGAAATCTCTTACTTTCTCGTTTATGGCGCTTACCAATTCAGCAGAACTATAGGCTTTGCTCAGATATTCGGCTAAAGGGTGACTCCTCAATCTTATTCGGAGAAAATTTGAGGTGTTAGCGATGGAGACGCTAGTCATTGCATCCAATAGCAGATTTTTGTCGAACGTTATCATTTTCAATTTTTATATGCTGGTAATAATTTGAGAGAAAGTCGCAGTTTCCATGCCTCGATCTACTCTATAAAACGAAAACGTAGGCCCGTACGGACAGTCGTGAGCCCAATGCAAATACTCCGCGCCATTGGCACCCCATTTACTCACAACTCGATAACTTCTAAGATCTATTCCCGTAACGTCCACTACCACGCCGGAGTGAATAGCTTCCCCTTCTTGATAATAGATTATCACATCCCCCGCGAGGACCTCGGTATTCTGGAGTAATTGATACTTGTCATCCTTGAGAATCGTAGCAATCGCATCGGGAGAATCTATACATGTTCTTCGAGCTCCAAAAGTTAGTCCGTGGCAATTATAGAACCCGCTTAGAGCTGTTCTGCGTATAGCCGAACTATGCGTGTTTTCATGAAAACTTGCTAATCGCTCTTCATTTCCATGTAGAAATGAGTTCTGCTGGTTCGGAATCGGCCATCTTTCAGCTGTCTCCATATGAATGTTCGCAGTCATAAAACAAGCTTCCCCTAACCTCTATTTTTCTAATTAAGCGTCCAGATATTTTTCATACTGTTAAGTATGTTTTTTGAAGATTATTGTGAATCCGTTTGACATTACTTTACCTTTTCTATGAACAATTTGTTTATAGATGCGCGGGTAAAAAAAACGATAAGAGAGATTTTTGTCAAACGGCCTAGGACTTCCGTACTCGATTCGTTCAACAAACGATTGGGATTTGAAATCTTCAAGAATAAGTTCTGCCAAATAGGAACGGTAGTTTTTGCGGGGATCCGCAGAGTGCAGTAATGGCGATTCAAATTTGCAGTAACGTACATCATAGCGTTGAATATGTTTGCCGCATTCTAATAGAGACTGTCTAAAAAAACGAACGGAATAGGAGCGGCTCCAGGGCGTAAGTCCTAAGATCCGGAAAGGGAGGAGTGCCATAGATGAGAATATCCAGCCAATTACTAGAGCAATCCAATTTCCTTTTGGAAGAGTGGTTAAATGAATACTAACTTTCTGGACTCCGTCAATGCGGAGATTAATTGCCGGTGCCGTAGGATGGAAGCGCAGCGTCGAGAAAAAAATAATAAATGTGGGAATGAGAGTAAGCATTACTACGGCAAGCCGTACTTGGGGGTAGTACCAAGGAATCCAATGTTGAGAGATATAGATGGTAGTGATTCCAACTCCCGTATAGGTTAAAAAAACAAGAGCTAGGTGATAAAGTCGGCCAACTTTCGCCATTGCTTCGCCAAGTTTCCACCATAGTTTTAATACCAAATCCAAGTCGATTTCCTTCACACCGCAGCGCTCGAAAAAACATCAATAGGGCAATTTAAAATTCTTTTACCCTAGTTACAGATGCTGTTTTTTGCTTTGCCACCAAAAAATTAAACCACCAGATAAGGTGGAAAGCGTGTAGAGAATGGCGATAATGACAGACCAAATATGAAGGGGCTCCCCTTTATCTGGGTTGAATTTAAAATTTATCTCCTCCAATCCGTATATAACGGAACAAAGAAACGCAAGTTCAAAATTCCAAGCCAATAGCCTCATATTTTTTCTAAAAAGAGAGAGGCTATATTGTCGTCCAATTTGCTGAACATATGATGCCTCTAGTACTTCTAGAGCAGGGATGAGTTTGCCGTGTATGTCAATCTGGGTTTCATTCCAACGATGAATTTGGATGTTTTTACCAAACTCCCCGATCCACTCTCCTCGTCTTCGCTTCCATGCATCGTAAACCGGTGCATTCGGACATTTCTGAAAGTTGATCCCACTAGTGGCTTGAAAAACCACTACGCCTAGTTTTTTGACTGAAGTAGTAGTGCCGAGAGAGTAATTGTTTTTATGCGCAACGACGTACGTGCGACCGTCTGCCCCGGCATATAAGAGTTGGGATTTTTTTACAGCATTGAGATCTTTTGTGAAGTGATAAAAATTTCCTGATTTGTCGTCACGAAGTCGTTCTCGCGTGAAGAAAAGCCCCATGCATTCCCCCTATTTTTATGATTTGACGGGGAAATATACTACATGAGAGAGGGGGCAGATAAGGCAAAAGAAGATTCTCGTGTTATTTATTCCTTAACATCGCTCACAACTACCCATGTAGTAGTCACGCAACCTGTAGAGCGTCAGTTACTGCTCGATGATGTATCCCGGGAAAGCCCGAGCAGGTATCTTAGGGGGATTGAGGTCAAGAAATAACACCGCTGTAAAACCGGCACATCTTATGTAGGTAGGCATTTAGACAAAGTGGCGGCGATCTTCATGCCTGGTTATCTCGATTATCGGCAATAAGCCGATCTACTGCATCGAGAAATGCTTCGATTGGGCATGCCGTAATCGTTCTGGATTGTTTAGACCAGCCGCTTTGCACAGCAACGAGTCGCACATTGAAGGTGCCGTTGTCCTGTCTAAAGAGACCAAATACCGGTCCTCCGCTCATTCCTTTGATATCAATTTGTGCAAATTCATCGTTTGGAGTGTCCAGCCTACCGAACAACGAGTGATGATTTTTGTCGGGGTCCCAATTGGAGGGGCGGGAGACCGGCGTTACTCCGATCGTGTAGTGGCGCTGGTGTATGCTGTCACCAGAAAAGGATGCAAACTCTGAAGGAAAGCCGGTTACAACCCATTTTTCCGCCTGCTCTGCGTCCCCGATCATTGCGCGGCCCATGGCTCGCAATCCACGAGAGTTCATGCTAATAGCAGCGATGGATTCAACATATACCAGGCAATAATCCAAGCCCAATGCGTCATCCCGAATATAGAACCGTTCACGTTTCGATACGTCGAATGGATACACATAGTCCTTTGCCGCCTTTGTAAACACATCGTTGATATGCCAGTCGGTCAGCCTGATCCCCTTCTGTTGAAGCTCAATAATATCGTCCATCACGTGCGCAGCCGTGCACAGAACCCAGTGGTCGTTGATGATCAGAAAGAAGCATGAACAAAACGCCATTCGGGGAGAATCCCGATCATGGATTTTGAATCCGAAACTCGCGACAAACGGAGCAACTGCATCCAGGACAGTGGCGGAGTCCATATTTGCTGCCGCACGGCGATCGTTACTCATAACTTTCCTTTCAAGTTCTGTCGCATAACGTGTTTAAGTCTTATCTTTTAGCCGCTGCATTCCCAAGATCCAGGGGAGCAGCCGAGCGACGTTTAGCGCATCATCCAGAGCACGATGATGCGCGCCTTCAATCCCCAATCCAGTCAAATCACAGGCTTTTGCCATTCCGAGTTGCTTGCCTAACTTCTGTGTTTTGGCGAATAAGCGCTTTGCATTTTGATGAGGCAATTGAATCGGATTTTCAACGCCGTGCACAAGGCTTTCTCTAGCTAATTGCTTTGCATCCCAAGCTCCCCAACTAAGCCACATTGAATCTGAAGTTCGATATTTTTCGACAAATTTCTGGAGTGCTAAAGCCGCGATCAGAAACGTGGGCGCGGAATCTACTTGCTCTTGAGTGATGCCTGTCAATTGCGTACAAAACGACGTGACGAGTGTTTGACTAGGCCGCACAAAGCTCTGGAATGTATCAATAATTTCCAAATTCGAATTAAGAAAGACGGCGCCAAATTCCACGATTTGCATCTGTTCTTCTGAGATAGATCCATCATCCGAGCAGGTCGCTTCGAGATCGACAATTAGATATGTTCCTTGTGAAACCAGGCGCAGTTCGTCGCTCACTTGAGGTGATACCGGTTTTTCAGTTGTCATGTGAATGGTCTATTTGTAATCATCGATAGATGCTCTCTATAGAGGTACTGCGAGTAGAAGAGCAACTGCGTTAGCTTGTTGGGAGCGGTCTGTATCGCGTCGAGAAGATCACTCCGATCACAGTAGTAGGCGTCCAAATCACTTGATTCAAGTGGTAAAGCATCGAGCTCTTTATCCAGCGCGGAGGCGCATGTGGCCAGGAGTTCATGCTGTTCGGGCGTGAGTACGAAGCGCTGATTCATGTGTATTCTCCTTTGCTAATTCTTTGGACTTGCTACCTAGATTTTCAGGTTGGACGTCGTCTCAAACCGTAAAAAACCGTTTTTTACCGTAAATTACGGTATTAGATATATTGACGAGTGCGGACTGCATGCTTGGCCAGAGCGATCATGAGTAACAAGCCTCCGAAGCTTAGTGCGCCAAAAATAAAGACGGCGTTCCAGCCTGCGAACTGACGTCCAAAAATCGAATTAATCAATGGGGCGACACAACATGCGATGTATGCCCAGCCCAAGGGATTTACGAGCAATAGGCGCCAAAATTGTGTTTGAAAGTTCATGGTGTTCCTTTTCGGGATGTCCTTACTTAATTTATACAGACTTGAAAAGCATCCTGGCAAGGAAACTACTGATATATTTTGCGAGTAATGAAAACTTACTCTTGCCAGATACGCAGACGATAATGAATAAAATACAACTGCTTGTAGCCAAGATGAACATTCCCGCTAGCTCATAAGATGCGCTAAGAAATACAGGTGCGATAGTGTCTGAATGTCCTTGATAGAGAGGCCGAGTCGCACTCCAAAGGCAAAACATTCCAAGGGTGTTCAGGACGATGCAGAATAATGCGGGTAATAAATATATAAATTGGTTGGTGCGCATACTATTTTTTCCTTCCAAGTGAGGCTGTTCTATTGAGGTTTTGACGAATTTTTTACTGCGCTCATGAGGCTTTCACTTTGGGCGCTCCCCATGAGTTGAGAACCGTTCTTCGCGGCTCCTATAAATACGTTATTGACTCTGCTTTCGACGTCTTGGCCAACGTGGGAGCCCGCATTTTGTCCAATCCAGCCAATCAGGCGATCAGGCATTCCTAGCAGTAGGGAAAATGACGAATTAATCAGCGACATGCCAAGCACAGTAAGAATCACGAGGTACGCCACAATCGACATCAAGCCGGTCAAGCTATTTCCCTGTGCAGAAGCCACCGCCGAGCCGAAGTACTTGAACAGGAACGTGCCCAGCACTGTCACGGTGCCAGACGCGAAGAAAAAGCCAAGTGTGAGAATTATGGGACGTGCAAAATTGTTGAACAGGTACAGGTAACCGTAGCTGGTCCGTTGCCCCATCCCATCGCCATCTGAGTCAAAGTGAGCCAGCGCCCAGAGCGAAGCACCGACAAGCGACTCCAGCACCGAGGTGAACCATTGCACCAGGGCGGCAAACCACTGAATGAATGGGAGCATAGGAAGGTAGAAAGCCATCGCGGCCGCTGTCGCGAAGAGAATGAGCGCTACAGGTACTAACAAGCCTCGGGCGTCGGCAGAGATGTCCGATACAATTTTCATGATCCCAGAACTCTTCGACGCCATGCTAGAGACCTTTTCAGCGACCGTCTGGAGCAACGGAATTTCTTTCAGAACCGTATGGGCGAAATAGAGTGTCTGCGCCAGCGCTAAGGCGTTATCGCCGATGTTCTTGTATGTAATGATCGGATTGATCGTCTTGGACATCCCTGTCGCGCTCGATCCACCCAGTGCGCTCATGCTGCCTGCCATGATGTATTGGCCAAGTGAGACGTTGCCGACGGCATTGTCCAACGTCTCCGGTTTGGATTGCGCCGACGAGATCAGTCCTGAGATTGCGGCTTGTACGCTCTCATCGACCGAGGTCAGTGCAATCTTGGGGTTATCGAAAGTCGCCACCGGATCCAGCATTTCGTTCATCGCCTCATTGACCTCTGCGAATACGCCGTACCAGATCCCCAGCGTCGCCCATCCACCTTCTTTCATGGTGCTCAGCAGCTGGTCGTTGATTGCCGACATGTTCGACGCACCATTGGCCGAAGCTGTCATGGTGGCGAGCTGATCCTGGAAGGTCTGGGTGTAGCTGCCGAAATACCCCTGATTCAGGACCAAAATCGCTTTCTGAATCTCTGCGGAGTTCGCTTCCGTACTGAGCGCCCCATCGATGACCTTGTTGGCCAGATCGTAGACAGCCTTCAGCGTCTTCTTGTGGCTATCCATCGACACGCTCCGGATGCCCTCGTAATTGATACCGTTTATCCGGAATCCAAACGTGGACCCAGTCCAATCCGACATCGTCGGATTGTTCGAGCGCGGGCTGAAAGTTAACTTGATCTTGCCGCAACCGCTATCACCTTGGTTATTCGGAAATGCCATAACGATAGTGCTGGCGCTCGAGGTGATCGTTGGGGCAAAGTCGGTCTTGGGGTTGTTATTCACTTCATAGTAGACGCTCTCTTTGTTGAGAGAATTCGCCGCGCGTGTGCAGGCAGCCCCCAGCAGAATATGTCCTTCGACGTCGTGCAGTTGGGCCGCCTGTTTCACAGACCCCATAGGGTTGACCGTAACCTGGAACGCTGCACTACTGTCGATCGCGGTCTTTGAAATAGCATTGGAGCCGGCAATACCCATCGTGGCGCCAATCACCATCAAGGCCTGGCAAAATGCCCATCCTCCAAACACCGGCATCAGGCTGGCAGCACCAAACGCTACGCGAACGGGCAGCCAGACGGTGGACATGCGTTGTCCCAGTACCACTCCTTCATGCATGGTTTGAGCTAGGCCGCCCATGCAGGTGTAGGTGAACCAGATCATCGCCGTCACGAAAATGAACATGTTGAAAGTCTTGAACATCTCCCCCAGTACTGTGCCGGTGCCACTACCGCCGGCCGCACTACTGCCTTGTCCGAAGGGATTCAGAACGAAGTCACCAACCACATTGCGCAGCATGGCCATGGATTCGTCGCTTGGCGTAATGTTAGCCGCCAGCAGATCAGTAATCTGTGTAAGAAGGCCAGCGTGGGCCGGAATAGGTATAAGAATAAAGGCGATGGCGGCCAGAAAAATTCTCTGTTTTAGCGCTAGAACTGGCGCTGGAAAGTCATGGGGCTTTTGGAGAAAGGTCATAGTTTTCGGTGAAATTTAAGCTTCAATAGCCACAGGGCATCCAGCGCTCAAGCGCTAAGGTCATAAGATTCGGTGAGGCGTGATTGGCATTAAAATCACCGTGTTGCGCCGTATTCCACCAAATCGTTACAGCGTGGGTCAACAAGATCCAACAGCAAGGTCATAACTTTCGGGGGCGTGGACGATATGAGTTTTAGCCAAGTCTTTCCAAAAGACTCTCCGGGTTGAGATGGGTATATCTCCGCAGCATATCCATGGATCGATGCCCTGACACGCTGGCTACTTCAAGGGTATGAAAACCCTTCTCGAAAAGGCGTGTTACTCCCTCATGGCGCAGGTCATGCCATCGGAGGTCGTCAATTTCAAGCTTCTTCAAACTACGTTTCCAAATACAAATCACTGCATTGACGGACGTGTCTAAAACTCGTCCATTGGTTTTGCAGGGCGCTCTCGAGCGCAATTCAGTTAAGACTTGAATGGCGTGGTTTGATAGAGGGAGAACTGCGGGAATACTTTTGTTGTCGGCGCCGCGGGAAGTGATTGGGATGGATATCAACCGAGTAGATAGGTTGATCCACTCCCACTTGAGCGAGAACAGAGCCCCTTGTCTCAAGCATGTCTCAATAGCTAATTGGAATGCTGGGGCTGCGAACGGATTTTTGGTGGATGCTAAGGTCGCAAGAATTTTCTCGTATTCACCAGGCCGTAGACGTCGATCTCTCGCTTTACTTCCACTAGGTTTTCTGATGTTTTTAAGCGGGTTGGCGAGACCTTCCATGCCAAATTCTTTTCGAGCGATCTCGAACAAGTGACTAACTAGTTGGAGTTCCAGGCGAATCGTATTCTCAGCGCGGCCTTGAGATCTGCGGTTGTCGCGATAGCGGGCAAAGTCAGTTCCTCGCAGAGATGCAAGATAGTTGTGTGCTAGTGGGTTACGTTTCCATTGGTCGATTCTTTGCCGCTCTTGATCTGGATGTCGCTTTTTACTACCGACCTCCGTCCAATAACGTTCTAGGGCTTCACCGAGCGTTGTACGCTCTGCTTCGCCAGTCGAAACGAATACCCCTCGGGTCATTTCCGACTCGACATGACCTGCCCAAGCTAGTGCTTCGGATTTTGTGTTGAAAGTTTTGGACTGCGCTGGAAATCCACGTTTTCGGATTATGGCCTGCCATTGGAGATTTCCTCGTTTTCTGATTGTTGCCACTGTTAGCCTCACTGGAAGTGTGCCAAAAGTGTGTCAAAAAACGACTTTTACTAGTAGGGGAAAATTCGGAGCAATTCAAGGCCACAAACGAAAACGGCCTAGGCATAAGCCTAGACCGTTGATGTTCCTTGGTGGGGCGTGAGTGGCTCGAACACTCGACCTACGGATTAAGAGTCCGCTGCTCTACCAACTGAGCTAACGCCCCCCGATGAAGAGGCGTGATTATAACCTGATTAATTTCAAAGTTGGAAGCCCCTTTTTGAAAAAAGTCTAAAAAATTATCCGACTCCTCACAAAACGCGCTGAATCGGGCAATTCATGCCGTCTCATACCGTGCTAGGCCGTGGAAATGCCGCATGGCCGGGGTGTTTGCCTTGCTATAAGACAGGTGTTCGCGTTGCCCACCCATCACAACACCAATGACAACGATGCATACCCAGGAAGCGACTGGGCCGCACAGCCGTCCGGCGAGCTTGCGAGCTTGGTTTGTCGCCGGGTGCGTGTGCGCGTTGACAAGGCAACGCAAAACGATAACTAGAAATTGCTCTTGATGCCGTTCACCCACGACTTTGCCGGCAACTTGGTGGCAGCGGTGATGGCTGCGGCGCGTTCGTACAGGGCGGTGAAGTCTGGCACGAACTTGTTCTTGAAGGCGAGGGCGACGACGTTGCCGTCGTGGACTTCCGGCAGGGATATCACCTGGTCGAAGGCGTAGCGCATCGCTTTGAGGTTTTTGGCGTAGCTGGGATGATCGCCAAACAGGTTGACCGTCATCACGCCGTTGTCGCTCAGGCTGTCGCGGCAGGCCACGTAGAACTCCGGCGTGTCGAGCACCGGGCCGCGCGCAGTGGCATCGTACAGATCGACTTGCAAGGCATCGATGGTACCGGCGCGTTGCGGGTCGAATATGAAATCATTGGCGTCCATTTCGAGGATGGACAGGCGGTCGTCTTCCGGCGGTAGCTTGAACATGCTGTTGCAGATCGCAATGACGGAAGGATTCAGTTCCACCGCCGTCACGCGCGCATCAGGAAACTGGCGATAGCTGAATTTGGTCAGCGCGGCGGTGCCGAGCCCGAGCTGTACGATCTGTTCCGGTGCATCGTTGAAGAGCATCCAGCTCATCATTTGCTGCGCGTATTCGAGTTCGATCCAGTCGGGCTTGCGGATGCGCATGGCGCCTTGAACCCATTCCGTGCCGAAATGCAGATAACGGATGCCGTCTTGTTCAGACAGCGTCACCGGCGCAAATTTGGGTTTGCGGGGCGCCGCGGATTTCGGCTTGGATTTTTCCTTGCCCGGACCGGGACCGGCTTTGGTGTTGGCTTGCGCCTCGATGGATTTTCTTCTGATTAACATGATGTTGCCCGCATTCGAATTGCCGAATGATACCTTGTCGGGCGGTCTCGCATGAAGTACCGGCAACATCACCGCCGCGCCGGGAGAGGGACATCCGGGCGCAGCGATTGATTACAGCTTGCTTAGCGCACTGCCTGTGTGGCGGCGGCGAAGAAGTCATTGTCGCCGACCGGCGCGCTGCCGGTTGGTTTGGGCAGTGCGCCCCAGACGACGATGACGACGTTTTCCTTAGGGTTCATGTAGATATGCTGACCGAAGATGCCGCGTGCTTCAAAGGCGCCTTCGTTGATGGTGCCGGCGGCATCGGGAATCGGCCACAACATGTAGCCGTAGTTGACCAGCTTGCCATCTACCATCTTCGGACTGCCGGCATCCTTGACCCAGTTGTCGGGCAAGATCTGTTCGCCGCCGGCTTTGCCGCCACCGAGCAGGAACAGGCCGAAGCGGCCGTAGTCGCGCAAGGTTGCCGACAAGCCGCTGCCGCCGACTTCGAGACCGTCAGGCGATTCCAGCCACCAGGTCGCATCCGACTCCATGCCGAACTTGCCCCAGATACGTTCGTTCAGATACTGCGCCACAGGCTTGCCGACCGCCGCGCGCACCAATGCGCCGGCAACTTGCGTTTCGCCGGTGCTGTAATTCCAGCGGGTGCCCGGTGCCGCGGCACGTGGGAGCTTGGACATCAGCTGCAACACGGCGCCCGGCTTCTGCATGGTCTGCACTTCCAGCATCTGGCGACGGTCGGATTTTGGATTGACGTAGGTTTCGTCCCAGCGCACGCCGGACGCCATCTGCAGCAGGTTCTTCACCGACACGCCATCATAGGCGCTGCCTTTGAGTTCCGGCAGATAGTTGACGATGGGATCGTCGATGCTCTTGATATGGCCGTCCTTGATTGCCGCGCCGATCAGCGTTGCAGTGATCGATTTGACCACCGACATCGACATCCAACGTGTCTTTTCGCTGTTGCCGAGCTGGTAGTTCTCAAACACGATCTTGCCGTCTTTGAGCACCAGCAGGCCGCCGACGCGATTGAGCGAGACGTAGTCGTACAAGTCGAAGTTCTTGCCGTTGGATTTGAAGACGAAGTTCTTCAGTTGCTTGTCGCCGGCGGGTAGCGGGTAGGCCTTGCCGGAGGCGGGTACGGTGCGCGTCGAGAACAGGCGGTCGATGTTGCGGAAGGTATTGGCCTGGATATCCGGCAGCAGCGCGCCGTCATAGATCTGCTGCACGGTGCCGATCTTTTCAGCGGCATGGACATTGACCGGTGTCTGCGCTTGCGCCTGTATCTGTGTCATTGTGGCAGCAAAGGCAAGGGCAACGAAGAGGGGGGCTTTCTTGAAATGCAGCGGCTTGTCGCGTGTGGACATGAAGTGTCTCCTTGTTTGTCGTTATTAGATGTGTACTGCTGTTGCCGGCGTGATCATGTGTCAACCGGTCAACAGACCAAGCATAACAGCGATGTTGCAACAAGGAAATTGCGGGTGGCGCGTAGGACAATTCTTCCTTCGCACCCGGATGATCGCCGGCCATCATCGGCTACACTTCTGCCATGCTGAAAAAAATACTCTTCATTATCAGGCTGGCCATTGTCTTCGCCGGCATCGTTTTGTTCGGGCGGGCAGTGGAATACCTCATTTTGAATGGTGGATTCAACGGCTCGTTTTACGACATCATCTTTTTCCGGTCATAGCACGGTTCGCCGCTTTGTTGCACCGGATTGAAGCAACGCTATTGTTGTTTCAGCCGTGTAAGCCTCAACCCTGACCTGCATGTCATGGCATCATCCTTGCAGTATCCGATCTACACAGTATGGCACTCTCGTTTTAGCGCTACCCACCTGACAATAAAGGATCTATAGAAATGAGTCACATCCACTTCATCGGTGGCGAAAAAGGCGGTGTTGGAAAATCGCTGGTCTCCCGCGTGCTGGCCCAGTATTTCATCGATTGGAACATTCCATTTTTCGGCTTTGACACGGATAAATCGCATGGCGCGCTGCTGCGCTTTTATGCAGATTTTTCCGCGCCGCTCGTGCTCGACCAGCACGACAGTCTTGATCCCATCATCGAACGCGCACTGGAAGACCCGCAACGCCGCATTCTGGTTGACCTTGCGGCCCAGACGCAGCAGTCGTTGTCGGCGTGGATAGAAGATTCCGGCGTGCTCGATTTTGCGCAAGAGCAGGGGATGACGCTGACGTGGTGGCATGTCATGGACACGGGCCGCGACTCGGTGGAGTTGCTGAAAAAATGGCTCGATCAGTTCGGCGGGCGGCTCAAGCTGGTGCTGGTTCTCAATGAACTTCGCGGTGACCGCTTTGACATTCTGGAGGCCTCCGGTGAGCGTGAGCGCGCTGAAAAGCTTGGTGCGAGCGTGGTGTCACTGCGCCGCTTGCCCGATACGACCATGCAAAAGATTGATCAGCAAAGCGCGAGTTTTTGGGCTGCGCTTAATCAATCGGGCGGTGCGAGCGCCGGACTCGGCATGCTGGAACGTCAGCGCGTCAAGGTCTGGCTGAATCGCGCTTACGCCGATATCGGCAAGCTTGCTTTGTAGAGGGAATGACCGAAGCAGTTGATCGGCAATGCAATGCTGACTGCTTCAGTGTTGTGGCTTTGAATTGGTCAGCGCGATTCGCTGCTCGTCGCGCTGACCGTCACCATCAGCGCGTCGATATCAGTTCGCCGCCAAAAATGCTTCCGCCAGCCTGACCCAGTACGTCGCCCCGATCGGCAGCAAATCATCGTTGAAGTCATAGCTCGGATTATGCAGATTGCATGGTCCGATGGCGTGACCGCTGTCGCGGTGGTCGCCTTCTCCGTTGCCGATGAATACGTAACAGCCCGGTTTGTGCAACATCATGTAGGAAAAGTCTTCGCCTGCCATCGACGGTTCGACGTCGGTGTTGACCTGTTCCACACCGACGATGTTTTGCATCACGCCGACCGCGAAGGCGGTTTCTTTGGCGTGATTGACCAGCGGCGGATAACTGCGCACAAGTTTGAATTCGATGTCAGCACCAAAAGCAGCGGCGGTGTGCGTGGCGATATCGTGCATGCGGCGCTCGATCATATCCAGTACTTCCATGCTGAAGGTGCGCACGGTGCCGCTCAAGGTAGCATCATCCGGAATCACATTGATGGCGCTGCCGGTGTGGATTTGGGTCACCGACAGTACGGCGGAATCATTGGGGTTGGCATTGCGCGCGACGATGGTTTGCCAGCTCAGCGCGATCTGCGCCGCCACGAGCACCGGGTCAATGCTCTTGTGCGGCTGCGCTGCGTGTGAACCCTTACCCTTGACCGTGACTTCAAATGCATTGCTCGACGCCATGATCGCACCGGGCCGCACGCCAAAACTGCCGACCGGCATGCCCGGCCAGTTGTGCATGCCGAACACGGCATCCATCGGGCATTGCTCGAACAGACCGTCCTTGATCATCTTGTCGGCGCCGCGGCCGCCTTCTTCCGCCGGTTGAAAAATCAGATAGATGGTGCCGTCAAAATCACGCTGCTGAGACAGATGACGGGCCGCACCGAGCAGCATCGCGGTGTGACCGTCATGGCCGCAGGCGTGCATTTTTCCGGCGTGACGGGAGGCGTGCGGGAACGTGTTGAGTTCCTGCATCGGCAGTGCATCCATGTCGGCACGCAGGCCGACTGCGCGCTTGCTCTCGCCATTTTTAAGAATGCCGACGACACCGGTGCCGCCCAGGCCGCGCAATACCGGTATGCCCCATTCAGTCAACTTGGCGACGATGGTTTCCGCGGTGCGGTGTTCTTCGTAACGCAACTCAGGGTGCGCGTGCAGATCGCGGCGGATCTGCTGGATTTCCGAATGAAATCCGATGATGGGATCGATCAACTTCATGGGACTTGCCTTTGTAAGCTCTTGCTTGTTTTGATTTCAGATACAACTGCCGGGAGCCTGTATAGGCTATCTGAAACTTGCTGCATAACGTCATTTCTCGGCGAGAAGGTCCGCCGTATTTCAGTAGTTCAGTACTTCAATGCCGCTGCGCAGCCCATGGAGATTTATCGAAAACTCCCGGCGGCGCAGCTTCATATCTTGGTATTTGAATCTTGTTACTTGAACCTTGTCGCCTGAGTCTCGCTATTCAAACTGCTTTGCCATTTTTTCCGGCAGGGGCACGTTGAGCCATTTCTGCACGATTGCCGTCAGTTCGTTGCTCTTCTTTGCTTGTGTCAATGCAGTATTGACCTTGGCCATCAGCGCAGGTTCATCCTTCAGCAAGCCGACGTAGCAGCCGGATTCCTGGATAACGTATTTCATTTGCGGCTTGTTGGAAGGCATCTTTTCCGCCAGAGCAACGGCAACGAAATCGCCTGTGCCGACCAGTTGCACCTGACCCGACAAGTAGGCGGAGATCATGCCGTTATTGTCTTCGTAACGTTTGATGGTGGCGCTGGACGGCGCGGTCTCGGTGAGCTGGATATCCTGGAAGGTGCCGCGTGCAACACCAACGACTTTACCTGCCAGATCTGCAGGGCCGGTAACCTTGATGTTAGCCGGTCCGAAAACACTATTGTTATACGGCGAGTAGGGCTGTGAAAAAGCGATAACCTTTTCGCGTTCCGCATTCTTGCCCAATGTGGAAATCGCCAGGTCGGCTTTATGCGTTTGCAGGTAGGCGATACGGTTGGCGCTGGTGACCGGCACCAGTTCCAGTTTCAGTCCCATGTTCTTGGCGATCAATGTCGCGACGTCAATGTCGAGGCCTTGCAGTTTCAGGTCAGAGGTGACCGAGCCAAACGGTGCAAAATCTTGCGGAACGGCAATGCGTAACACGCCACGCTTTTGGATATCGGCCAGTGCGTCGGCGTTAGCATTGGTGGCAGCAAAGGAAAACAGATTGATGGAAAACAGGAGCAGCAGCTTTGCAAATTTCATTGATCTCACCTGGGAAATATTGATTAACACCGAACCGGCAAGAAAGACGCCGTATCGGATAGTAGAAATAACATTTCAATTAAGCAATATGCATGCCACGACTTAAAGAAATTTAGGCAAACCTGCTGGGTGACGGGTTTCCGGCACGGCGAAGTTTCACCTATCTTAATACTGCTTCGGCTTTTCTTGTTGGCGCCCTTATTTGATCAATTTTATTGTGCAGAACTCTGAGGGGCAGCACCCCCTATTTTCAGTTGTTCCCACTCCCTCTTTTTCTCCGCATAAGGGCGGGTATATGCGGGGCTGCTTGAGGGGAGTTTGATTATCCGATAGTTGCTCGCGATATCTCCCAATGCCTTCAAGCCAAGTCGCTCGGCGGTGCCCCCATTAAATGCGATAACGCGCAGTTGCGGCAGCGTCGTCAATAGTCGCGTCAGGTCATTGTGAATGTGCTCGCGAATATTGCTGTCGAGGCTTCCTTCCCGGCGTGCTTCGGCGACGACATCCCACAAACCGACACCATTTTTCAATAGTGTTTCCAGGCGTTGCGCATAGGGCAGTGAGACCAGGTCGGTGTCGATCACATCAGACATCAGCGCCCAGAATTTATTTTGCGGATGCGCGTAGTACTGGCTCTGCGCAAGCGATGCTTCGCCGGGCAGGCTGCCTAGAATCAGTATGCGGGTATGGGCGTCGGTGACATGCGGGAAGCTGCGTTTGCGGGACATGCGTGCTTGTCTTTTTATGAGTGCAGAAGTGGCGAGGATTTGGCCGGCGGCAACACAGCCGGACGATTAAGGCTACACTATTTGACGGAGGTTTTCTTTATCCATACCAACCTACAAGGACAACTATATATGGGACAACCAGTCATTATCGTCACCGGCGGCAGCCGCGGCATCGGTGCTGCAGTTGCACAATCAGCAGCGGCACGCGGCTATGCCGTGGCCATCAGTTATGTATCGAATCGCGCTGCGGCCGACGCCGTGGTGGACGGCATCGTCAAAGCCGGCGGTCGCGCCATCGCGGTCAAGTCCGATGTGGCAGTCGAGACCGACATCCTGCATCTGTTTCAGACCGTCGACAAAGAGTTGGGTCCGCTGACCGCGCTGGTCAACAATGCAGGTATTCTCGAACATCAGACACGTGTCGAAGAAATGACGGCGGAGCGCATCAACCGCGTGCTGCTGACCAATGTCACCGGCAGCTTTTTGTGTGCGCGTGAAGCGGTGCGCCGTATGTCGACCAAACATGGCGGCAAGGGCGGCGCCATCGTCAACTTGTCGTCGATGGCGGCCAAGCTGGGCGGCCCGGGCGAATACGTCGACTACGCTGCCTCGAAGGGCGCCATCGATGCCTTCACCATCGGCTTGTCCAAGGAAGTGGCTGCTGAAGGTATTCGCGTCAATGCGATTCGCCCCGGTCTGATCTACACCGATATTCATGCCAGCGGCGGTGAAGCCGGGCGTGTCGACCGCCTCAAGGACGCGGTACCGATGAAGCGCGGCGGCACTGCCGAAGAAGTCGCCAACGCCGTCCTGTGGCTGCTGTCGGATGAGGCTTCTTATGCCACCGGCACCTTTATCGATGTGTCCGGCGGGCGTTGATTCAAATCTTCCGTTTCGCTCAATTTGTCTGGAGGCAGGCATGAGTGTTATCACCCACCGCCGCATTGATCTCTTGCTGGCGCGTTATGCAGAAAGCCATCAGCATCCGCTCAACGAAGCGATTCACTGTATTTGTGTGCCGGCCATTGTGCTGTCGCTGCTCGGTTTGTTGTGGGCAATTACGCCGGCGCTGGCGGTCATCGTTGTGATCGCGTCGCTGGCGTATTACTTCACGTTGTCGCCTGCGTTTGCGGTTGGCATGTTGGTGATGGCGGGTGCGATGCTGCTGATCTTGTCGTATCTGCCTGCTTCCTCCGTCTTGCCGGCGTCGGTGGCGGTTTTTGTGGCTGCATGGATAGGGCAGTTCATCGGGCACAAGATCGAGGGCAAGAAACCTTCGTTTTTTGAGGACTTGCGGTTTCTTCTGATCGGGCCGTTGTTTGTACTGAGTCTGTTGTATCGGCGCTGGCGCATCTCCTATTAACGGAGGTGATTAGCGGGAACGAATTGCATAAATCAGGATCAAGAGGCGGTCTGTATTAAAATACCAATAGTTATTTGCAGCACGTGCCGCGTCTGAAAGTGGCATTGGCAATGAATTTGCTGCAAGGACACCGCCCTGGTTAGGGCATACTTTCCGTCGGAGTTTTGCATGAAAAAATTGATCCTCATCGTCGCTATCAGTTCACTCGCAGCAGGTTGCGCCGTCACGCCGAATTCGGCTAGCGTCTACAACACGCGTCAGGCTCAGGGCGAGCAAACAGTGCGCATGGGCGTGGTTGAATCGGTGCGTAACGTCACCATCGACAAGGGCGCAAGCGGCGTCGGCACTGTTGCCGGCGGCGCACTGGGCGGCATCGCTGCCGGTTCTGCCATTGGTGGTGGTAACGGCGCATTGGCCGCGGGCATTGTCGGTGCACTGATCGGCGGCGTGGCCGGCAATCAGGTCGAGTCGCGTATCGCCAACAAGCCAGGCCTGGAAATCACCGTGCGTCTGGATAACGGCGAACTGCGCGCCATCACACAAGATGCGGATGAAATCTTCCGTGTCGGTGAACGTGTACGTTTGTTGTCATCGGGCCGTACTACACGTGTGACGCACTAAGCATTACAAGGGATTTGGGAGCGAGGTTGAGTAGTAAGCGCGCCTGATCGCTGAGTAGTAAAGAAGCAAAAAAACCGCCGCCGGTTCAGCCTCAACGCTGACCGGCGGCGGTTTTTTTATAGGCGTCCGTTTTCGTTTTCATTTCCGTTAAACAGCCCGGCGGTTCCGGGCAGTCCGCCGGCAGCGGCATAGGCTGATTGCAGCTGCCATTGCTCGCGGCGCAGGCGGTACAGCACATGTACGCGGAGCGGATGGCCCGCAGGCAAGCGCGGATGCTCAAAGTTTTCTTCCACGCGCGTGTGCATGCCGATACGCCGCATCACCGCTTGGGAACGCTTGTTGCCGGCCGTGGTGAAGGAAACGATTTCTTTCATGCCGAGTACATTGAAAGCGTGACTCAGAACGGCCTGGGCTGCTTCCGTGGCATAACCTTTACCCCAGGCCTGCGGCACCAGACGCCAGCCGATTTCCACAGCCGGCGAGAAATGCGCGTCAAACGGGACGCGCAACAGCCCCACAAAACCGGCAAAGCTCAGCTCGCCGGGAATCTCCAGCACCCAGAGGCCAAAGCCGTGTTCGCTGATATGTTCCTCAATACGTTGCACCAGATAATCGCTCTCGCTGCGGTTGAGAACCGCAGGAAAATACCGCATCACTTCCGGATCGGCATTCATTGCCGCACACGGCTCCAGATCGCTTTTGCGCCAAGGGCGCAGCAGGATGCGCGAGTGTCGTGGTTCAGTCGACATGGCGCAAACGGTTGACAATGCCGATATACACGACCGTCTGCAGCAGAGCGACCGTGCTGCCGGTGATGACCTCCGCTACGCGCAGCAGGGCCAGATGCAATTCCTGATGCAGCCCGCCACCGGCAAACGCCGCCGACATCAGGATCACTACCGTCGCCGGGCCAAGGCGCCAGTTGGTGGGATAGTTCTGCCATAACATGGCGACCAGTACCGCCGTCGTCAATGCAATCAACATCGAGAGAAAGTTGGCGCCGAAGATAATCAGGCACAAACACGCGATGATCGCGCCGGAAATCGTATTAATGAGCCTGGCACGGAAATTTGCCTTGGCGATCATCATGTCCGGCTCGGTCACGATGATCAGCGAAATCATCGCCCAGTATGGCTCCGGCAATCCCACGGCGCGCAAGCCGTACCACAGGATCAGCGAGCCGCTGAGAATCTTGATGAGATAGACCAGCGCATTCTTGCGCGGTGAAAGGAAGTGGAATTCCATATATGCATGTTGCGATGGCCTCCGTACAGGCGGGGGACGGCGCATTGTGTGTCGGTCAATGGTGTTGGTGGAGCCGCTATTTTTAACTGCTACAGACCGGCTTTGGCGTTCTGCGCCTCACTGTATAGGATCGGACCGCGATATGGCAACCGTAAACGACTGCGGCGACCAGAAGGTCGCCGCAGTCCTTGCCTGGCAAACGGTGCTGCCGTTGCCAGTCTGTCGTGTAGCTTTACTTCGACGCCATGCCCAGCAGCATGTCGTTGAGGCGTTTCACGAAGCCGGATGGATCCGTCAATGCACCGCCTTCAGCCAGCAGCGCCTGATCGAAGAGGATATTCGCCCAATCGTCGAATTTCGTTTCTTCGTACTTCAGACGTTGCACCAGCGGGTGATCCGGATTGATTTCCAGAATCGGCTTGGCGTCCGGTGCAGCTTGTCCGGCAGCCTTGAGCATACGCACCAGATTGCCCGACAGTTCGTCCTCATCCGCCACCAGGCAGGTCGGCGAATCGGTCAGGCGGAAGGTCACGCGTACGTCCTTCGCCTTGTCGGCCAGTGATGTCTTCATCTTCTCGACCAGATCCTTGAACTGGGTTTCGGTCTCTTCGTGCTGCTTCTTCTCGGCTTCGTTTTCCAGCGAACCGAGATCGAGGCCACCCTTGGCCACCGAAGCCAGTTCCTTGCCGTCGAAGTCTTGCAGGAAGGACAGCATCCATTCGTCGACGCGATCGGTCAGCAACAGGACTTCCACGCCTTTCTTGCGGAAGATTTCCAGATGCGGGCTGTTCTTGGCGGCATGGTAATTCTCGCCGGTGACGTAGTAGATCTTGTTCTGGCCTTCCTTCATGCGGCCGATGTAATCGGCGAACGAAGTGGTTTGCGCGTCGGGCTCGTTGTGCGTCGAAGCAAAGCGCAACAGCTTGGCGATACGCTCCTTGTTGGCCGCGTCTTCGCCGATGCCTTCTTTCAGCACCTGGCCGAATTCAGTCCAGAAGCCTGCGTACTTGTCTTTCTGCGCTTGCTCGTCGCTGTTGGCCAACTCTTCCAGCAGGCTCAGCACGCGCTTGGTCGAACCTTCGCGGATCGCCTTGACGTCACGCGACTCTTGCAGGATTTCACGCGAGACATTCAGCGGCAGATCGGCAGAATCGATCACACCCTTGACGAAACGCAGGTAGACCGGCATCAGTTGCTCGGCATCGTCCATGATGAACACGCGCTTGACGTACAGCTTGATTCCGCCGCGCTTGTTGCGGTCCCACATGTCGAACGGTGCGCGGGTAGGGATATACAGCAGCTGGGTGTATTCGCTGCGGCCTTCCACGCGGTTGTGCGTGTATGCCAGCGGTGCGCCGAAGTCGTGCGAGATGTGCTTGTAGAACTCTTCGTACTGCTCAGGCGTGATGTCGGACTTGCTGCGTGTCCACAGGGCGCTGGCCTGATTGACGGTTTCCAGTTCGTCCTTCTGGACGGTTTCTTTTTTTTCTTCGTCCCATTCTTCCTTCTGCATCAGGATCGGCAGGGAGATATGGTCGGAGTACTTGCGGATGATGGACTTCAACTGCCACGACGACAGGAACTCATCTTCGCCTTCGCGCAGGTGCAGGATGATGTCGGTGCCGCGGTTCGGCTTGTCGATCGCTTCGATCGAAAACTCTCCGGCGCCTTCGGATTCCCAGCGCACGCCTTCATTGGCCGGTGTGCCGGCGCGGCGGGTTTCGACCGTGATGCGGTCGGCGATGATGAAGCCGGAATAGAAGCCCACGCCGAACTGGCCGATCAGCGCCGCATCTTTTTGCTGGTCGCCCGACAGTTTCGAGAAAAACTCCTTGGTGCCGGACTTGGCGATCGTGCCCAGATGGGAAATCGCTTCATCGCGGTTCATGCCGATGCCGTTGTCTGAGATGGTGATCGTGCGCGCCGTCTTGTCGAAGCTGACCTTGATCTTCAGTTCCGGATCGTTCTCGAACAATGCGCTGTCGTTGATCGCTTCAAAGCGCAGTTTGTCGGATGCATCGGATGCGTTGGAGACCAGTTCTCGCAGGAAGATTTCCTTGTTCGAATACAAGGAATGAATCATCAGTTGCAACAGCTGTTTGACTTCGGCTTGAAAGCCCAGGGTCTGTTTTTCGGGTGCTGCCATGTACTTACCTCGTGAATGAAAGAATAGTTTCTTAACCACGCCTCAGGGAATGCCTGAGTGTCGCGACCGCGTATTGTAAGGAGAATGAGGGTAATTGGGCGATTTTCAATGGACGGTCGAAGAAATTGTTTGCGAGCAATGAAGCGCACGAACGGTCGTTTCTGTAACCATAAATTCATATTTCCCTTGAAGAAACTTGATAGAATTTGTTGCTTATTTTGTAACGCGAGCAGATAGTTTTCGATGTCTCACGTATAATTCCGCAGCAACTAAATGCCCCAAAAGAATACACAACAAGAAGATATGGCAGTTACCGGGGACGATCGAAGTCGGTCTGTTTGATGGCTTGTTGAATTTCTTTCGTATGAGGGGAGGGAGGCCAGTTCCCATGCTGGTCTGTTGTATCTGACAATGACATATAGAAGAAACACGAAGTTAGTCTTTGGTGTATTGGTATTTTCGGTCGTGTCGCAGGCAATTGCTGCATCGAATACGCCCGTCGCCTTTCCGCTTCCCAGTCAAAAATTTCCCTCTGGAAAATTAAATGCCGGAGTAATTTCGCTCGCCCAGGCAAAAGCTGACGAAAAGCCTCTTGATACGCCTCCGCAAATGCGAGTAGGTCCGGAGGGAGAGGCTGATTCCATCGTTCGGCCAGGTAAAAATGCCGATAGCAAGGACGAACTGGTCAGCGGCGACTCCAACGATGAGATTCTGGCGATGTTGCGCCAGGCCGACCCGGATTTCTCTGGAAGCACCATCGATTTGCCTGCGGTGGAAGTCGAAACGGTCGACGACAAGGAAGTCCCGTTCCTGACCTTGGATCAGGTCTTGGATCTGGCGCTCAATAACAGTTACAGCTATGCCGCCACTGCTGCGCAGGCCGATCAGGCCAACTATGCGGCCAAGGGAGCGCTCGGACAATTGGGGCCGACGCTCGACGTGCGTACACAAAAAGGCCGTGAATACTCCTCGCCGGCATCGATTCGTGATGAGAACGGCAACATTATCTCGGCAGACCAGCACAAACGCTGGGATGCGACACTGATCGGCCGGCAGCCGATCTTCGCCGCCGGTTCTTACTTTGATTTTCAGAAGCAGCGTGCCATGTCGCGCGCCGCCGATCAGCGCCGCGACGATGCGCGCGAGTCGTTGTATTACTCGGCCATCAAAGCCTACTATGATGTGTTGCGCACTTATGCCTCGCTATCGTTTTCACGCAGCTACGCCAAGCGCATGAATGATTTGCTTGATTACATGCGCAAGCGCGTGGAGGGCGGCGGCGCCAGCAAGCTCGACTATGATCGCGTGCGCGGCCGTGCGCTGCAGGCTGAAGGCACGGTGGCTGACAACGAAGGTGCACTGGAAAGCGCCATGGTCTCGCTGGTGCAACTGATCGGCCGGCGTGTGCAGCAAGTACAGGTTCCGGAACGCATGATGCCAATCGTGCCGCCGACATCACGCGTTGCCTTGCAGGATGTCTACGATTCAAATCCGGGCATTCGCGCCGCCCGCAGCGATGCTGAAGCTGTCCGTGAAGAACTGAAGTCGGCGCGTTCGAGGTTTTCGCCTACCTTTGCCGTCGAGTGGACGCAGACAAAAACCCGCGGCGCCGGTGGTGATCAGACCCTGACCACCGATCGCCGCCTGATGCTGGTGCTGACTATGAACTTGCTCAACGGTGGTACGGATATGTATTACCAGAGCCAGATCGGCGCCAAGCTGGTGGAAAAGAGCAACACCGCCGCTGATCTCGAACGTAAGCTTAAGGAGCAGATCGAGATCAACTATCGCACGCTCGGCGCAGTGAAAAAACGCATGCCCCTCTCGCGTGATGCCTATTCAACCAATGCCGGTGTCGCGGATGCCTCTCTGGAGCAAATGTTTACTGGGGGTAAGCAATTGCTCGACGTTCTCGATGCCTACCAGCAGGCCTACCAGACGCGCATGGATTTTGCTGTGTTGTTATTTCAGCAGGCGGACATCAGTTATCAAATTTTACGAAACACCGGCCGGGCATGGACGCCGCCCGGGGACAAAGCGCCTGCGGGCAAATAGGGAAGGTCTGGGGGATCGATGGATAGCGGAAAAGAACAGAATTTCTGGCCGGGGTTTGTGGACGCCCTCTCTAACGTCGTCCTGGTCATGATTTTCGTGGTGGTTGTGTTCGTTGTGACGCTCTTCTACTACTCGCAGAAGCTGGCGGAAATTCGCGTCAACAAGATGGTCACCAAGGGCATGGTTCAGACCCAGACCGGCTCCACCAAGGTCAAGCCGGACGAGGTCAACGCGCCGGAAGGCCAGGACGCTGACACCGCCCGTCTGAAGAGCGAGAACCGAGATAAGTCCGATCAGATCGAAAAGCTCAGGCGCGAAATTTCCGAGCTCAAGACCAGGCAAGCGGCGCCGCCGTTGCAGGCTTCGGCCGGCAGCCTGCGCAGTGATGCCGGCGCCAGCGGCAACAACAATATTCAAGTACGCGTCGAGAAGGCGAAGGAAATTGCACCTGGCCTGTCCATTGCAGGCGGTGACAAAGCCGTCATTTTGAATTTCGACAAAGATGCCACCGAGTTGAGCGCGGAGAGCGGCAAGACGCTCGATGCCAGCATCGGCGAATGGGTCAAGAAGGTCAAATCACAGCAAGGCAAGATCGTCATCACCGGCGTGATCGGCTCGGCTGAGTTCAGCGAAGCGCGTCGTCGCGCCTACTACCGTACCGTCGGCGTGCGTAACCATCTGATCGACGCCGGTGTCGAGAAAGAACGCGTAGTCAGCCGCGTGGCGACTTCGGAGAACACCGCCGAGAGCAACGCGCGCGTGATCATCCAATATCAGGCAGGTGAAAAATGAGCGGGCTACCCAACGACAAGCTGCGTTGGGACCTGCGTCTGCGGCTGCAGTTACGCCGTCGCAGCTATCAATGGATGCGCCTGATCGCACCCAAGGTCGATGCGCCTCTGGGCGACCACCAGCAATTGCCGCGTCCGCGTCTTTTCATCCTGATTACCATCGGCGTGTTGCTATGCCTGCTGGTGTGGTCGTGGTTTGCCAAGATCGACATGGTGGTGCGCGGCGCCGGCCGTATCGTTGCCTCTGAGCACAATCAAGTGATCCAGCATCTGGAAGGCGGCATCGTCTCCGCCATCCTGGTGCGTGAAGGTGCTGCCGTGAAAAAAGGCCAGACGCTGATTTCGATCGCTGACGTGCGCGCCAATGCCGATCTGGGCGAAGGCAACGTCAAGATTCTCGGCCTGCGCGCGCGTGTTGCACGCCTCAAGGCGGAAGCCGGCGGAGCACCGTCGGTGACCATGCCGCCGGATCTGAAGAGCGATGATCCTTCGGTGCAAAGTGAGCTTGCTTCTTTCACCGCGCGCCAGGCCAAACTGACGCAAGAGTTGAGCGTGCTGCGCGAGCAGTCTGCGCAGCGCCAGGCAGAAGTCGGCGAAGCCGCCAGCCGCCAAAAGAGCCTGATCTCCGAATACGATCTGGCGCAACGCCAATACAAGCTGGTGCACAGCATGTTCGAGCGCAATGCCGCCTCGCAGTTGGAAGACATCCAGTCGTTGTCCAAAGCGCAGGATGCGCAGAGCCGTCTCAGCGCTACCAATGCCATGATCCCGCGGTTAAATGCCGCTATTGCCGAAGCACAGGCCAAGATGGGTGAAGCCTCATCGCGCTTCCGTGCTGATGCGCGTAGTGATCTGACCACCAGCGAGAACGAACTGGCACGCCTCCAGGAAGAAATCAAATCGCGCAATGACCGCGTCTCGCGGTCCGAAGTGCGCGCACCGATGGATGGCGTGGTCAACCGGGTGCTGATGAACACCGTCGGCGGTGTGGTCAAGCCAGGCGACGCCATCATCGAAATGACGCCGACCGACGACAAACTGGTGATCGAAGCCAAAGTCTCGCCGACGGACCGCGCCCAGTTGATGACCGGCGCGCCCGCACGTGTGAAAGTGTCGGCCTATGACTATGGCGTCTACGGTTCGATGAAGGGTGTTGTGACAGAAGTCAGCGCCGATACCGTTCCGGAAGAACGTGGCGAACGCTTTTACCGCGTCAAGATTGAAGTGACGCGCGATCCGCGCGAGATCGACCATAGCGTGGCGCTCATGCCCGGGATGACCGCCACGGCCGACATGATTGTCGGTCGCCGTACCGTATGGCAGTACCTGATGTCGCCGCTGAATCGCTTTGGCCAGACTGCGTTGCGGGAACCGCGATGAGCTGTAATGGCCATGATGCCTTGACGGCGTCATGAGGCCGCAATGAACAAGCTGTATTTTGATTGTTTAACTATTTGTTTTCCTTTTTTCGGAACCTGATCGTATGAAAAACCTGCGCAATTTTTATGCACTCGCTGCGATTCCGTCCATGTTCTTGCTACTGGGCGGCTTCCTGTTCAGGGATTTCGTGCTGCATGCGATCCGGATCAATCCTTTCCTTAACTTGTTCATCATCAGTGTGGCCGTGTTCGGCGTCTCGCTGATCGTCTACAACATCTGGCGCGTGAACTGGGAATACAACAAACTCACGCTGTTTTACGCTCGCGTCAACGGCGGTGAAGAGATGATGGAACTGGCCAAGGCGCCGGAATTCCAGAACAGCGAAATCGGCAAAGTGCTGACCAGCGTCGCCAGCACCAAAGGCCGTCTGACCTCGCGTATCGAACAGGAAACCATCGAACGTTCCTTGTCGGATTTGCAGGCGCATCTGGAAGCCAAAACCGAATTTCCGCAATTCCTGACCGGCTTCATGATCGCGCTGGGTCTGCTCGGGACCTTTATCGGTCTGCTGGAAACACTGGTCGGCACCGCGGCACTGATCGACGGCTTCGGCAAGGCGACACAGGGCGGCGACATGGATGCGTCCTTCATGCATCTGGTGTCCGACCTGCAAAAACCGCTGGCCAGTATGGGAACGGCGTTTTCGGCATCAATGTTCGGTCTGATCGGTTCGCTGGCACTGGGCCTGACACTGACGCCGTTGCGCGGCGCCGGCAAAAAGCTCACCGGCCGTGCGCGTGAATGCATCAGCGACATGGTGCAGCACGTCATTCACGACATGAGCGGCCCCGCCGCGAGCTCTTCCAGCCGTCAGGGCGTATCGGAACAATTTCTGGCCGAATTCCTGCAAGACTTGATGGTGCTGCAGCGCGAATCCATCATGGCGTCGCGCGCCAGCTCGGAAGCCTCGATGCAGGCCGGCATCAAGCTCGAAGGCATGAACGAACGGCTACAGAACATCGTCGAACTGTTCCATGCCAGCATGGATGAATCGAAGAACCTGCGTCAGCTGGTTTCCTTCGGTCCGCGCATGCACGAAGTCGGTCAGCAGACCCTAGAAGAAATCCGCAACGTCGGTCAGATCATCAATCAAAAGATGACTTCGGCGCGCGACCTGACGCAAAGCCTGTCGCTGCTGGAAGAACGCCTGTCGGTCAACGGCGATATCGCTCTGCGCAGTTTCGACATGCTGCCGAAGATCGTTTCCACGATGGAAAGCGGCCAGATGTCGCTGTCGTCGGCGCTGACGTCCCTGCAGGCGCAACAGTCGGAAGCGGCCAACATGACCGAAAAAACAGCGCAGCACATCGCGCAGATGCCGACCTTGCTCAATCAGATTTCCATCCGTATTGCCGACGAACTGGGCGCCATCCAGCATCAGGGCGAAATCCATTCGGCCGTGTCCGAGCGTCTGGGCGAACTGGGCAAGGCCATTGGCGAGAACTCCAGCAACATGACGCGCGACGCCTTGTCATCGCGCCAGCTGCAGATCGACCTGGCCAAGCACATGGCGATGATGAACGACCGCGTCAAGAACCTCGGCGCCATCCCGACTTCGATGACTTCGATTACCGAAGCGCTGATGCGTCAGAACATCAATACGCAAACGGTCATCGACGAAATGCGCAGCGGCCGCGTGACCATGGTCAAGGATTTGCGTCTCGAAATCCGCGAAGCCCTGCGCGAAATCTCGGCTTCCAGAAACACTTGATACGCGTGACAGCCTGAACAGAATCCGAACCTGGACCCGAATCCGAAGCCGATAATCTCATGAACGAAAGCGACCAAATCTACGTCGATCAGCCGCAAGCCGATTTGCGCTCCCTGCGCAAGGATCCGGTGTATCTGACGCTGATGCGCGCTTACGGCAGCCGCTTCGTCGAGATCATCATCGCCGGTGTGCTGATCAACGTATTCGGCCTGTTCATGCCGATCTATTCGCGTCTGGTGTACGACAAGGTGATCGGCAACCACATTCCGGAAACCTTATGGGCGCTGACACTGGGCATGGGTTTGTTCATTGTGCTGGAGCTGATCCTGCGCGTCATCCGGGTGTACTACGTCGAACAACTGGCAGGACGTTTCGACATCGAGTTCGATGGCGCCTCGGCGCGCCGTTTACTGGAGTCCAAGGTCAATGCGCCGGTCGGCGTGGTGCTGGCCAAGTATCGCGATCTCAGCAATGCGCGGGACTTGCTGTCGTCCAACTACATGCTGGTGCTGGTTGACCTGCCGTTTTTGCTGCTTTATCTGGTGGCAGTCGGAATGATCGGAGGTCATCTGGTGTGGGTGATGCTGGTGGGGGGCGCAATACTGGTGAGCGCGCAACTGCTGTGCAAAATCCCGGCGACCGATTACGGCAACGCCGCGTTGAAGTCCGGCATTGGCAAGACCGACAAGCTGGCCAGCCTGGTGTTCGGAATGGAAACCCTGAAGACCTCGCCTTTGCAATATCGCTTGGTCAAGACCTTCCTGTCGGATGCTGCGGACAACGCAGTAAGCCAGGCCAAGAGCCGCTTTTGGATGAACATCGGCTACGCCAGTTCGGCCGTGGGCAATACCCTGATTTCTGTCGGTACGCTGGTGGTCGGCGTGTATCTGGTGGAAGACAATCAACTCACCGTCGGCGCGCTGATTGCCAGCTCGCTGTTGATCAGCCGCTCGACCTCGATGATCTCGTCGGTGGCAACGGTGCTGGGACGGCTGGAGATGTTCAAGCGCGCACGTGCTGCATTCGAAGACATGTTCGACGACGAAGATCCGCAAGAAGTCGCCGACGTCTTGCGACAGGACATGAGCGGCCTGATCCAGGTCATCAACCTGACGCTGCATCTGGACAAGAACGAGCGCCCGGCGCTGGACAACATCTCGCTGGAGATCAAGCCCGGTGAAAAGGTGGGCATTGTCGGACGGTCCGGTTCCGGCAAGAGCAGTTTGCTGCGCGCTCTGGCCGGCTTGCACAAGGTCGAGCCGGGCAAGGGGCAGGTGCTGATCGACGGCGTTGCCGTGGCTGCGTATGCAACGCCGGTGCGCATGCGTTGCATTGGTTACAAACCGCAGGAGCCTTTCATTTTTGATGGCAGCCTGGCTTCCAATATTTTTGTCGGCGATCGTGTCGACAGCAAAGTGTATGAAGCGGCGTTGGCAGTCTCCAGCGTCGACGATCTGATCGCGCGCGGCGAACTGCGTCTGGATCAGATCTTGAAGGCACCGGGTAATCTCTCCGGCGGCCAGCGGCAAATGGTAGCGCTGGCGCGCACCGTGGCGGGCATGCCGGCCGTGATGTTGCTGGATGAACCGACCACCGGCATCGATCTGGCGACCGAGGCGCGCATCATCGAGCGGCTTCGCGCGTTTTCGGCGCAGCGCACGGTAGTCATCGCAACGCACAGCACAGCACTGCTCAAACAGATGGATCGCATCATCGTTCTTAACGACGGCAAGATCGTCGCCGACGGGCCGAGTGCGCAGATTTTGCAGCAATAGCTGCAGTGATATTGAACAAACTGAAGCAAACAAGAATTCGTGAATTTGTGATCAGACTCCGATAGCGAGGCTCACCATGGCAACTGCAGTTACCCCAAAACCGACGCCGGCAAAAAACGGCAATGCCGCTGATGCAGCTAATGCGGCCAATCCTGTTACCGGCTCGGCCAGCGTGGCGATGCCCGATCAGGGTGGCAGTTTTCACGTCAATGTGCCGCGCAGCGCTGTCAAGCATGTGCAGGTGGTGGACGTCGACATGGTGCTGGAGATGGCAGACGGCAGCAAGGTCGTGCTGGCCGGTGGTGCGTTGGGAGCAATGGACGATAACTCCAAGATTATCTTCAGCGATGCGCCGCAGAGTACCTCCGGTTTGTTTGACCTCGTCGGCAAGATTCCGCTGGCGAACAGCGATCAGTCGAAGATCCTCAATTCGGATCCCACTGCGGACGCCGCTGCAGACAATCACTTCACCTCCAACAACAATGCTCAGGTCAACCCGGCTGCGACCAGCCAGCTGGCGAAAATTATTCAGGACAATGCGGGTTCGCTGACCAGCAACGGTTTGCAAAACTTGGCCTTGCCGTCAATCCCAGTGCCACCCGCACCGCCTGTGTCGAACGGCGCCGATACACAGATCAAGCTGGTGTCCCCTGTAATACAGGAGCGTCCTGGGGCGGCGTTGACGGATCCCGTAAAGGGGCCGCAGTCGCCGGCGATGAGTCTCAACCTACTTAATGTGGCCACCACTACGCAGGTTGGTAGCGTGCTGTATGGCAGCGGCGGCAATCCTGGGTCGGCCACCGATGGTTCAAGTCTTGCACAGTTTTCGACGCAGAAAATTGTTGCTGGTAACGATGTTCATACCATCTATGCCACCGGTAGCGCTACGCAAACTGATTTCGTCAAGATTTTTGAGGTCAACATTACCGGCGACGGTATTGTGCAATCGGTCTTGATTTCGGGCGTGCCGTCAACAATGACGATCCTGAACGCGACCAACCTTGGTGGCGGTAGTTATCTGGTCACACCGACGTCAACAGGTCAAAAAACATTTGACCTGCAAGTTCAGTACAGTACGGCGGCTGCCAGTCCTACAACGCCGACGGCTGGTACATCAATCATCAGCTTCGACACCACGGTGGTGACGAACGATGGTCCTACCCATCTGCTGGATTCCCGTTCAGTGGTTATCAAAGATGCCAGTGTTTATACCGATCTGATTTATCTTGATCCCAGGAACGGTAGCAGCGTCTGGGTTTTGCCTGCACAGGGTACGCCGCATGAGATTCATGCCGGCGATGGTGGCGTGACCATTTACGGCAGCAACGCCAACGATTTGATCTATGGCGGCGCGGGAGCCGACACGATCATCGGCGGTAGCGGCAACACCTATTTTGAAGGCGGCGCCGGTGCAGATGTTCTCACTGGCGGGACGCAGGGCGTCAATACAGCAGGTTACAAGACGTCCACTGCGGGTGTGACGGTCGATCTGACGACGGGACTTGGTACCGGCGGCGACGCGCAAGGTGATGTCCTGAGCAACATCCAGAACCTGATCGGCAGCGCCTACAATGACACCTTTGTTGCCAACAACAAGGTCAATCATCTCGATGGCGGCAGCGGCGGCTCCGATACCGTGTCGTATGCAACGTCGACTTCGGGCGTGACGGTCAATCTGATTACCAACACCGGTAGCGGCGGCTATGCCGAGGGTGATACCTATATCAACATTCAGAATGTGACTGGGAGCAATCACGACGACTTGTTTATCGCCAATCTGTCGGCAAATCACTTCGATGGCGGTAGTGGCGGCTCTGACACAGTGTCTTATGCGACCAGCCCTGTCGCCAACGATGGCACGGGGGTGACGGTCAATTTGACTACCGGTGTGGGTGCCGGTGGTTCGGCCGCCGGCGATACCTATGTCCACATTCAAAACGTTATCGGGTCAGCCGGGAATGATACGTTTGTCGCCAATATTGACGCCAACAGTTTCGACGGCGGCAGCGGCGGACAGGACACGGTCAGTTATGCGAACTCGGCGGTCGGCGTATCGGTCAACTTCGTCAGCGGTCGTGGCGTGGGTGGCGACGCCGAAGGCGATACTTACAATCGCATTCAGAACGTGATCGGGAGTGCCTACGATGACGTGTTCATCGCTGGTTCCGATAGCCAAAGTTTCGACGGCGGCAGCGGCGGCTCTGATACGGTCAACTACGGCGCATCGAACGCCGGCGTCACAGTCAACATGGTGACCATGAAGGGCACTGGCGGCTATGCGCAGAACAACAGCTACGCCCACATCCAGAACGCCACCGGCAGCTCTTATTCGGATACCTTCATTTCGGGCGCGGGGGCTAGCCATTTTGACGGCGGTCTGGCGGGTTCGGATACCGTGAGCTATGCGCTGTCCAATGCCGGTGTCACCGTCAGCCTGTACGACGGTACGGCGAGCGGTGGCTATGCGCAGGGCGATACGCTTGCACATATTCAGAATGTGATCGGCAGTAATTTTGACGATACCTTCGTCGCCAGTTCGGAAGTCAACAATTTCGAAGGTGGTGGTGGCGTCAATACCGTCAGCTACTTCTATGCCACGGGTTCGGTGACGATTGATCTGACCAACACTATCGGCACCGGTACCGGTGGCAGTCTGTATGCCAACGGCGACTCTTTCTCGAACATCCAGAATCTGATCGGTGGCGCTTCTGACGATACTTTCATCGCGAGTTCGGCCGCCAACAAGCTTGATGGTGGCGTGAGTACAGCGGGATCGCACAATCGTGTCAGCTATGCAGCTTCGGATGCCGGTGTCACGGTGGATCTGAATTACACCAATGGCACCGGCACCAGCGGTGGTTATGCGCAAGGCGATCAACTGATCAATGTTCAGGATCTGACCGGCAGTAACTTTAACGATACCTTCGTCGCCAATGCGGCGAACAACAACTTCGACGGCGGTGGCGGTTCAAACCGCGTCAGCTACGCCACGTCGACTGCCGCCGTGACCGTCGATCTGGTCGATGGGACCGGTGCAGGCGGATACGCAGCGGGTGATACCTACGTCAATATCCAGAACGTGACAGGTAGCGCGCTGAGCGACACGTTCATTGCCAGTGCCGCAACCAATGCTTTCGACGGTGGCAGCGGCGGGAGTGATACCGTCAGCTATGCACGCGCCAGCGATGGTGTCGGCGTGACGGTCAACCTGGTGACCGGCAACGGCAGCAATGGTTTTGCTGCCAACGACACTTATACCAACATCCAGAACATCATCGGTTCGTCGTACAACGACATCTTTGTAGCGTCCAACGACGTCAATCGTTTTGACGGCGGTGGCGGTTCCGACACTGTGAGCTATGCCTCGTCCGGTGCTGCGGTGACGGTCGATCTGGTTGGCGGAACGGGGACGGGCGGTTCTGCCCAAGGCGATACCTACATCAACATCCAGAACGTCATCGGTTCGTCTGCAGATGATCTGTTCATCGCGAGCACTGCCGCCAACGCGTTCGAGGGCGGCATCAGTACGGCAACTTCGCACAATCGCGTGAGCTATGTCAATTCGACCGTGGCAGAGACCGTCAACTTGTTCACTGGCGCAGGTACCGGCGGTCTTGGCAGCTATGCCAACGGCGATACGTACAGCAACATTCAGGATGTCACCGGCGGTTCGGGCGACGATACCTTTTTCGCTAGCGCCGCAGCCAACAAATTCGACGGCGGCACCAGTACAGCGACCTCACACAACCGCGTGAACTATGCCAATTCGACCGTGGCCGAGACAGTCAATCTCTTCCTGGGTACCGGCAGTGGCGGCGCCGGCAGCCTGGCTAACGGCGATACGTACACCAATATTCAGGATGTCACCGGCGGTTCGGCGGATGATTTGTTCATTGCCAGTGCTGCTGCCAACAAGTTCGACGGCGGGATCAGTACGGCGACTTCACACAATCGTGTCAGCTATACCAATTCAACCGTATCGGAAACCGTTGACCTGTTCCTTGGAGCCGGTAGCGGTGGTGCCGGCAGCCTGGCCAATGGTGATACGTATGTCAATATTCAAGATGCTACCGGCGGCACAGCCGACGACATATTTATCGCCAACACGGCAGCCAATGCATTTGATGGCGGCAGCGGTACAGTACATAACCGCGTGAGCTACGTTAATTCGACGGCAGCAGAAACGGTCGATCTGTTCCTCGGTACCGGTAGCGGCACGTTCGCTGCAGGCGATACTTACGTCAATATTCAAGACGTCACGGGCGGTTCCGGCGACGACACCTTTGTCGCGAGCCTGGCAGCCAACAGTTTTGACGGTGGCACCGGTTCGCTACACAATCGCGTCAGCTACGCCAATTCAACCGCGTCGGAAACCGTCAACCTGTTCACCGGTGTGGGCACTGGTACGCTGGCACAGGGCGATACGTACACTAATATTCAAGACGTCACCGGCGGTACTGCCGACGACTTGTTTATAGCCAACGCAGCTGCCAACAAATTTGACGGCGGCACGGGTTCGTTGCACAACCGTGTCAGCTACACTAATTCCACAGCGTCGGAAACGGTTGATCTGTTCGCTGGCACCGGTACCGGCACACTGGCGCAAGGCGATACCTACACCAATATTCAAGACGTCACCGGCGGCACTGCGGATGATACGTTTATCGCCAGCGCTGCGGCCAACAGCTTTGACGGCGGCACGGGTTCGCTACACAATCGCGTCAGCTACGCCAATTCGACCGTAGCGGAGACGGTCAATCTGCTCACCGGCGCAGGGACCGGCGGTGCCGGTAGCCTGGCCAATGGAGACACGTACACGAACATCCAGGATGTCACCGGCGGCTCGGCCGATGACTTGTTCATCGCCAGCGCTGCTGCAAATAAATTTGATGGCGGCGCCAGCACCGCAACTTCACATAATCGTGTGAGCTATGCCACGTCGACGGTATCCGAGACTGTCAACTTGTTTAGCGGTGCAGGTACCGGGGGTGCCGGTAGCCTGGCCAACGGCGACACCTACGTCAATATTCAGGATGTGACCGGCGGTACGGCTGACGATATCTTCGTCGCCAGCGCGGCAGCCAATAATTTCGACGGCGGCACCGGCTCCTTGCACAATCTGGTCAGCTATACCAATTCGACCGCGTCGGAGACGGTCGACCTGTTCCTCGGCACCGGTACCGGCACGCTGGCGCAGGGCGATACTTACGTCAATATCCAGGACGTCACCGGCGGTACAGCCGATGACACGTTCATCGCCAGCCTGGCCGCCAACAAGTTCGACGGCGGTACCGGTTCGTTGCACAACCGTGTCAGCTATGCCAATTCCACTGCATCGGAAACGGTCAACCTGTTTACCGGTGCAGGAACCGGCACGTTGGCGCAGGGCGATACCTATGCCAACATTCAGGACGTCACCGGCGGTACGGCCGACGATCTGTTCATCGCCAGCGCAGCAGCCAATAAATTCGATGGTGGCACCGGCTCTGTGCATAACCGCGTGAGCTACGTCAATTCGGCCGTAGCGGAAACGGTCAATCTGTTTACCGGCGCCGGGACGGGCGGCGCAAACAGTCTTGCCAATGGCGATACCTATGCCAACATTCAGGACGTCACCGGTGGTTCTGGCGATGATATCTTTGTTGCCAGCCTGGCTGCCAACAACTTCGATGGTGGCACCAGCACCGGGACTTCCCATAACCGTGTCGACTATTCGAACTCCACCGTTGCGGAAACCGTCAACCTCTTCACCGGTAATGGCAGTGGTGGTGCAGGCAGCCTGGCGGCAGGCGATACGTATCTGAATATCCAGGACGCGACCGGCGGCACGGGCAATGATGTTTTCATCGCCAGCGCGGCAGCCAACAAGCTTGATGGTGGCACCGGTTCGGACACGGTCAGCTATGCGGCAGCCAATGACGGCAACGGCGTGACCGTCAATCTGAATACCGGCGGCGGCACAGGTGGCTTTGCCGCCAATGATGTCTACGTCAGTATCGAAAATGTCATCGGCACGCAATACGACGACACCTTTGTCGGTAACGCTTCCGCCAATACTTTTGACGGCGGTACGGGGGGCAGCGATACGGTCAGCTATGCTGGCTCAAGCGCGGCGGTCACAGTGAATCTGAGCGTGGGTGGCGGTGCCGGCTCAGGTGGATTTGCGCAAGGCGATACCTACATCAGCATCGAGAACGTCATCGGCGGCAGCGGCAACGATTTCCTGACTGGGGCCACGACGGGCGTAACAGTACTGACCGGCGGTGCAGGTGGCGATACGCTAACCGGTGTTTCAACAAATAGTGCCAATACCTACGCGAGTTACGCCGGTTCCGGCAGCGCCGTCACCATTGATTTGAACTCTACCAATGGCAGCGGTACGTCCGGCGGCGATGCTGCAGGCGACAAGCTCAGCTTCATCGACAACCTCATTGGCAGCGGCAACGATGACACCTTCATCTCCAACCTGCAGGCCAATAGTTTTGACGGCGGTGCAGGTTCCGATACGGTCAGCTACATCAGTTCCAATGCAGGCGTTACCGTCAATTTGAGCGACGGCTCTGTCGGCAGCGGTGGTTATGCGCAAGGTGACCGCTACGCCAACATTGAAAATCTCATCGGTAGTAGTTCCGCCGACGTGTTGACTGGCGCCGCAACGGGCAAGACCGTGTTGACTGGCCTGGGTGGTGGCGATACGCTGGCTGGCACGGCTGCCAATCACGCCAATACCTATGCCAGCTATGCCGGCTCCGCCAGCGGCGTAACGGTCGATTTGAATTCTACCGACGGCACCGGAACCTCCGGCGGGGATGCGGCCGGCGACAAGCTCAGCCTCATCGATAACCTGATCGGCAGCAGCTTCAACGATACCTTTGTCGCCAACAACATTGCCAACAGTTTCGATGGCGGTGCTGGCGGCAGCGACACGGTGAGTTATCTGACGTCGACTGCAGCCGTGACTGTGGACTTGTCCAGCACCACCGGATCGGGCACGACCGGCGGCTATGCGACGGGCGACAAATTTACCGGCATCGCCAATATCATCGGCAGCAATTTTGACGATACCTTCTTCGCCAGTTCCGCTGCCAATGCCTTCAACGGCAGTGGCCACGGCACCAACGGTGATACGGTCAGCTATGCAAGGTCAAACGTCGGCGTGCTGGTTGACTTGTTCAATCATGTCGGCGGCGACGCTGTGACGGGGGTGACTTCATTTGCGAACGGCGATACCTACACCAATATTCAGAACGCAACCGGCGGCGGCGGCAACGACATTTTTGTCGCTGACGGCAGTCTGAACAGATTCGACGGCGGCGCCGGTATCGATACGGTCAGCTATCAGTACTCCACCGGCACCGCAATCACTGCCAATCTGGCGACGCATGCAGGCACCGGTGGCGATGCGGCGAGCGATACTTATGCCAACATTGAAAACCTGACCGGTAGCGCCAACGTCAACAGCACACTGATCGGCGACACCAACGCCAACACGCTGACGGCGCTGGGCACTACCAACACCAATACCTTGTCGGGCGGCGGCGCTGCTACCGGCACCGACATCTACAATGCGCAAATGGGTGGGACGAACAGCGTCACGGTCGGCACCGGCTTGAATACGATCAACGTCAGCGCCGGCTCTCATAGCGCGCTGGGTGCTCAGAGCGATATGGTCAACCAGAGTACGGGGACGTCGAATATTTCCACCATCAGTGGTGGCGCCGGAACCACGACCTTGCACTTTGAAGATCTGGGCAGCTCGATCACGCTGTCCAATTTTTCCAACAAGGTCAGCGGCATCACTACCCTGGACATGACGACCGGCAACGGAACAAACATCGTGATCACCGCTGATGACGTCATCAAAATGGGTATTGCCAGCGGCTCGTCGCATCTTCTCACCGTCAAGATGAGCAATAGCGAGAGCTTGCAGATCATGGCCAATGGCTCAGACCATTACGTCTACTTTCCGGGGACGACCGACTATGCGTTTTACAATTCCTCCAATGTCGAAATTGCGAAGATTCACTTAGCGTAGCAACATTGCTACATTGCTACATGGCTTGGCCGCGGCACTGCTCCGCTACCTGATTGGAACAGGTAGCGGACGTTTCATCATCTTGATGTTCAGCGACCCAGCTCTTCATCCAGAAAGCGCCAGATGCCAGGGTCGGCCATGCTGGCGACGTTAATGCGCATCTTGGTCGACGGCAGCTGATTCGGTGAGAACAGGCTGCCCGGCGCCAGCAAGAATCCCTGTGCCATCGCTTTTTCGGTCAGTACGCTGGTGTCGCACCCGGCATCGGCCCAGATGAACATGCCGCTGGCGGTCGCCAGGCCGGTATCCAGCCCGACACGCTCCAGTTGCCGTACGACTTTGTCGCGCACGCTGTTGAGGCGATTGCGCAGCCGTTCGGCATGTTTGCGGTAATGTCCTTCGGACAGAATTTTATAGATCACACGCTCGCCGATTTCACTGGTCGTCAAGGTCGAGAGCATCTTGCGATCCGCCAGATGGCGCGCCAGTTCGAGTGACGTGGCGATAAAGCCGACCCGCAGGTTGGCCGACAGCGTTTTCGAAAATCCACCGAGATAAATCACCCGCTGCAACTGATCCAACGCGGCGATGCGCGTGGCGGCCTGGACGCCTGCACCGGGGTGCATGTCGCAATAGATGTCATCTTCAACGATCATGAAATCGTGCTCTTCGGCCAGGCGCAAAATCTGAAACGCCTTGGCGGCCGACAGTGAGGTGGAGGTCGGGTTGTGCAGAACGGAATTGATCACATACAGGCGCGGCTTGTGCACTGCCGCCAACTCAGCCAGCTTGGCGATGTCGGGGCCGTCGGCCAGGCGTGGAATACCGACCACTTTTGCACCCATCGCAGCAAACGAACCAAACATCAGAAACCACGCCGGGTCGTCGACAAAGATCACATCGCCGGGACGCAGAAAATGGCGCGCAACGATGTCCAGACCTTGGGTCACCCCCGACGTCATGACGATTTGCTCGGGCGCGGCGGTGATTTCCAGCTCGGCCAGTTTGAGCTGCAATTGCTGGCGCAGCGGTAAAAAACCTTGTGGCGTGCCGTAGGTCAGCAGCAGTGACTGGTTCTGTCGGCCCACTGAGCGCAGGCCGTTGCCGATCAGATCACCGTCGAGCCAGTCCGGCGGCAGTAGTCCGCCACCGGGCATTTTGTTTGGCGGCATTTGGCGGAACATGTTGCGTACCAGCCATACCACATCGAGTTGCTGCGGCTGGGGAGAACCGTTGTCAGCCAAGCCATATTCATTGCCGGAATAGCCATTATTGCTGCGCAGCGGCAAAACTGTACCGGTCGCCGCATTGCCTGCGACAGGTGAACGTTCCCGCACATAAAACCCCGATCCGCGCCGCGATTCCAGAAAGCCTTGCGCCACCAGACGGTCATAGGCTTCCACTACGGTAAATCGAGAGACGCTGTGCAAATCCGCGAACTGCCGTATGGACGGCATACGTGCGCCGGTGCGTAGCAGCTTGTCGTCAATGCGCGACTGTACGGTTCGTACGATCTGATCGACCAGCGAATCGCCGCTCTCGCGTGACAGGAGAGGGAGCGTCGTGGGCGCATTGCCGGAGGGCGCGGACGAGGTGACAGGCTTGATTCGGGTAGCTGTATTGGTCATTTTGCCATGACAATGTTCGAGATTATTTGTCTAAGTGTACTGGTACTGTACTGGTTATGTCGATTAGGATAGACCCATGTCATGACAGGAGTCAATCAGCGCATAGCACGTAGTGCGTAGTGAACCGACGACAGTTGATGAAGTGACTACAACGCTTGTTGCAAGCGCCACAGACAGATACAGATGCCAGAAGCAGGAGATGAATCATGAATGACTTGTTGCCAACCCACGTCGAGATCGAGCAAGCCGCCAAAGCCGTGTATGCCGCCATGCCGGCCACACCGCAATATTCCTGGCCGTTGCTCAACGTCGCGCTTGGCACCGAAGCCTGGGTCAAACATGAAAATCATACGCCGACCGGCGCCTTCAAGATTCGCGGCGGCCTGGTGTACCTGCAGACACTGGCGCAACTGCCGCAAGCGCGGCGTGTGCGTGGTGTGATTTCCGCCACACGCGGCAACCATGGCCAGTCGGTCGGCTTTGCTGCGCGCCGCTATGGCATCGCCGCGACGATCGTTGTCCCGGAAGGCAACAGCAAGGAGAAGAATGCCGCCATGCAGGCGCTCAGCGTCGAACTCATCGAGCACGGCACAGAATTTCAGGAGAGCCGTGAGTACGCTGCCATGCTGGCCGAGCGCGATGCACTGCACATGATCCCGTCGTTTCACCGTGATCTCGTGGCGGGCGTATCGACCTACTGGATGGAATTGTTGCGCGCACAGCCTGACTTGGATGTGCTGTTCGTACCGATCGGTCAGGGCTCGGGTATTTGCGCGGCGGCCGCTGCACGTCGCGCATTGAATGTACGCACCCGCATCATCGGGGTGGTGTCGGCGCATGCGCAAGCTTACAAATTGTCGTTTGAAAACCGCAGCAAGATCGAGTCGCCGGTGAGCACCTTGATCGCCGACGGTATGGCTTGCCGGGTGCCGGACGATGCTTCGCTGGCGGTGATTCTGGATCAGGTCGACGAAGTGATCGCGGTCAGCGACGACGAAGTGGCCGACGCCATGAAGCTGTACTTCACTGCGACGCATAACGTTGCCGAAGGCGCGGGCGCTGCGGCATTGGCAGCAGCAATGCAGATCCGCCATCGCCTGCAGGGGCAACGCATCGGCCTGACGCTGTCGGGCGGCAACGTGGATCACGACATGTTTGCGCAGATCCTCTGCCGTCCGGACGCAGAAGAACAACAGCAAACATTGGCAGACAACAGGAGGGTGGCATGACTAAGCTGACACAACAACATCATCATCTGCACCTCGGCAGCGGCACGCTGGCGACCGGCAAGTTCGAGCGTAGCCGTCTGCTGCTGGTGCGCCGCGGTCACGTCTGGATTACGCAGGAAGGCCGTACAGAAGATTTTTGGCTCAGCGCCGGAGATGCGCTCATTCTGCAGCCTGGCAAGATGGTGGTGATTGAAGCAGCCATCGCCAGCGAAATTTATCTGGAGCATCGTTCAGAGCTGACCTTGCCGTTGTGGCTGAAGACGCGCTGTCTGGCAATGCGCTCCATGCTGCAACGCCGGTTCGGCAGGCCGGGGCGGGTTGCGCGCTTCGGTATGACCCCGCGGCAGAGAGGATATTGAGATGGAAGCATTGTTGCCACTGGCCTCGTTCGCTTTTGTCACCTCGATCACGCCGGGGCCGAACAACATCATGCTGACGTCGTCGGGCGTGTGGTTCGGTTTTGTGCGATCAATTCCGCACATGCTCGGCATTACTTTTGGCTTTGCGGTGCTGCTGGCAATTTGTGCTGCCGGCATCGGCGGTCTGGTCGTCGCCGTTCCTGCGATCCATGTGCTGCTCAAGATCGCCGGCTCCGGTTATTTGCTGTATCTGGCATGGAAGCTGCGCAGCATGAGTTTTAATCAGGACGTGCGCGCTGACGTGCGACCGATGTCCTTCGTCGGTGCGGCCTTGTTCCAGTTCGCCAATCCGAAGGCATGGGTGATGGCGATCACGGGCGCATCGGCTTTCTTGCCGCTGATCCAACCGGTATGGCTGGCGATTGCGATTTATTGTCTGGTATTCAGCGTGGTGAATTTGCCATGCGTGAGTGTGTGGGCAGGCGCCGGTGCGGTACTGCGGCGTTACCTGACGCAACCGTTGTGGCGAGCGGTTTTCAGCGGTGTGATGGTGGCACTGACGATTTATTCTGCAGTAGCGATCTGGCTTTAATTTAAGCTTTTAATACTCGTCGTCAACGCAAACCAAAAAGGAAATCGATGACCGCAAAAACAATGAGCACGACAAGTCTTGAATCGAAGGGCATGTGGCTTGGTTTTATTGGCGTTGCCATCTTCAGTCTGACGCTACCGTTTACCCGTATCGCCGTGGCGGAACTGAATCCGGCTTTCGTCGCCTTCGGCCGTGCGGTGGTGGCGGCGATCTGCGCCATCGGCATGCTGTGGCATCTCAAGGCGCCGCGACCGACGATGTTGCAGGTGCGCGGCCTGCTGATCACGGCGCTGGGTGTGGTGGTTGGTTTTCCTTTGTTCTCGTCGATCGCCATGCACTATGTACCTGCTGCGCATGGCGCAGTGGTGGTCGGCTTGTTACCGTTGGCGACGGCTTTGTTCGGTGCCTTGCGTTTTGGCGAGCGTCCTTCTCTCGGCTTCTGGATCGCTGCATTGATCGGCAGCATCATCGTGATTGTCTTTGCGTTACGTCAGGGCGGCGGCAGTTTTCATCTCGCCGATTTTGCCTTGTTCGCGGCAGTATTCGCCGCCGCGATGGGCTATGCCGAAGGCGGCCGTCTGTCGCAGAGCATGGGTGGACAGCAAGTAATTTGCTGGGCGCTGGTGCTGTCGCTGCCGGTGCTGTTGCCGGTGACCGTCTGGCTCGGCTGGCAGTATGGCGTGGACGCTTCGCCACGGGCATGGGGTTCGTTTGCCTATGTGTCGTTTTTCTCGATGTTCATCGGATTTTTCTTTTGGTACAAGGGGCTTGCGCTTGGCGGCATTGCGCGAGTTGGTCAAGTGCAATTGCTGCAGCCTTTCATGACATTGGTAGGCGCGGCGGTGATCGTCGGCGAACCGCTGGATGCGAGTAACCTGCTGTTTGCCACGGCGGTTATTGCCGTTGTGGCAATTGGCAAGCGCATGGCGATCAAACGTTAATTCAGCTCTACTTCAGTCCTGACAACGGTTTTAGTGAGGATGTCCGTCACAAAGTCGCGATATTTGCGATAATGGCGGATTCCAGTTGTTTTCTCAGTTTTTTACCTTAAACGTGCTGGCTTGCCGGGCATCAATACCGATAATGCTGATATTGATGCCGGACATTTCAGCCACAGCAAACAGGAGCACCGCATGTCCGTCTACGAAAAACTCAAAGCCCTGAATATCGAATTGCCGGCCGTCGCAGCACCAGCTGCCGCCTACGTCATGTACGCGCAAGCAGGCAACACCGTATTCCTGTCCGGCCATCTGGCCAAGAAGGACGGCAAGGTCTGGGTTGGTCAGTTCGGCAAGAACATCACGACGGAAGAGGGCAAGCTGGCAGCCCGTGCGGTAGCGATTGATTTGCTGGCGACATTGCAAGCAGCTTGTGGCGGCGACCTGACTCGGGTCAAGCGCATCGTCAAGCTGATGAGCCTGGTCAACTCGACCGGCGATTTTACGGAACAACATCTGGTGACCAACGGCGCATCCGAGCTGATCGGCGAATTGTTCGGCGAGCAAGGCAAGCATGCGCGTTCGGCGTTTGGTGTCGCACAGATCCCGATGGGTGCGTGCGTCGAGATCGAAATGATCGCTGAACTCTCCTGAGCAACTGAATTTACTTTGGGATTTGCCGGACCGGTCGATGACCGGTTCAGGCTTTCTCATTTACGTTCCCAATACGTTACCCAATTTTGGCAGGCAATATGAAAATCGAAAACCCCAATCCACTTCAGTGGAATTTCTCCAAACGTTCGCAGCAGCTGCAAAGCTCCGCCATCCGCGAAATCCTGAAGATCACCATGCGTCCGGAGATCACGTCGTTCGCAGGCGGTCTGCCGTCGCCGGCGACCTTCCCGGTCGAGCGCATGAAAGCGGCTTTCGATACCGTATTGACGAATCAAGGCAAGATCGCACTGCAATACGGCCCGACCGATGGTTACGGCCCGTTGCGTGAATGGGTTGCCGATTCGCTGTCGACCGACGGCGCCAAGATCCTGCCCGAACAAGTGCTGATGGTGTCCGGTTCGCAACAAGGCCTGGATCTGCTGGGCAAAGTGCTGATCGACGAAGGCAGCAAAGTGCTGGTCGAAACGCCGAGCTATCTGGGCGCACTGCAAGCGTTCTCGATCTACGGTCCGGATTTCATCTCGGTGCCGAGCGACGAGCAAGGCCTGATTCCTTCGGCTGTCGAAGAAATGGGCAAGGGCGCGCGTCTGTTGTACTCGCTGCCGAACTTCCAGAATCCAACCGGCCGCACGCTGCCATTGGATCGCCGTCTGGCGCTGGTGGAAGCCTGTGCCCGCATCGGCCTGCCACTGATCGAAGATGATCCGTACGGCGCACTGAGCTATCGCAACGATCCGTTGCCGAAGATGCTGAACATGAATCCGTCCGGCGTGATTTATATGGGTTCGTTCTCCAAGGTGCTGACACCTGGTATCCGCCTCGGTTACGTTGTGGCGCCGGTGCCGCTGATCCGCAAGATGGAACAAGCCAAGCAAGCTGCCGATCTGCACACAGCACAGCTGACACAGATGGTGGTGTACGAAGCAGTCAAGGACGGCTTCCTGCAAACGCATATCCCAACCATTCGCAAGCTGTACGCCGACCAATGTCAGGCCATGCTGGATGCGCTGCAAACTTACTTCCCGGCCGGCACCAGCTGGACCAAGCCGGAAGGCGGCATGTTCATCTGGGTAACGCTGCCGGCACACATCGACAGCGGCGAATTGCTGAAAGAAGCGGTCGAGCAGCACGTGGCCTTCGTGCCGGGCGCGCCGTTCTACGCCAACGAACCGCAACACAACACGCTGCGTCTGAGCTTCGTCACCGTGCCTCCGGAAAAAATCCGTGCCGGCGTCGAACGTCTCGGCAAGCTCATCGCCGCCAAGCTGTAATGGAAATCGGCAACCTGCCGTTCGGCACGACCGACTGGAGCACGGTCGAGCGTACCGAACACAAGGGCGACAGCGGCATGGCTACCTGGCGTACGCGCCAGTTCGGCCCTATCCGCGTGCGCATGGTGGAATACACGCCGGGTTACCTGGCGGATCACTGGTGCAAAAAGGGTCACGTCTTGTTGTGCCTGGAAGGTGAACTGCACACAGAGCTGGAAGACGGCCGCACCTTTTTGCTCACAGCGGGCATGAGCTATCAGGTGGCCGACAATGCCGAGGCGCATCGTTCGTCGACGGCAACCGGCGCCAAGCTTTTTATCGTCGACTGATCTGTCGGCAGGTAACAATGCAGATGTAAAAAATCGCAGAGAAAGAAATTTCTCTGCGTTTTTTTTGTTCGTTTTTCCGTTTTTCAGCTGAACTCAATGAATCCGGCTTGAGTGTTTCACCGTGCATCAACACAGTGAATTCACCTTTGTCCAGTCTCGTTTTTCGCTGCTTCTGCGAGCACCCGGCAAGCCGTGGCAGAGCGGACGGATTGAGCGGTTCTTTTTACGTTGCCACAGAAGCTGAACCAGATCGTGCCGCAAGATGGCATCGCTGATTACACACGGTACGCGCTGACGCATGATGAGTTCACGACCGAAGATGTGCGGCTTGCTTCAACACATGTGCCGGCCGCCCCAGATTCGCGGGCATGGGGCCATATCGTTCTGCAAGCCTGCGGTTGGGGCCTCTGCACTGGCACCAAGAAATTCTCTAAGTCAAAGCTGCCGGGGTCACATGGTTGCGACATTCGCATCTGGGCATCAAACATAATGCGGAGCGCAGCGTGAGCCACGAAGCATTCTCCCAAGCCGCCGCGCTGATGTTCATCGCGTTCGTCTGGATCTTCCTGCTGGTGACGCAATGACCCATACCATGATCATGCGCGACCACCGCGTTTCTTTGACGGATGCCGAAAAGGCCATCGGCAAGAAGGTGCTCACCGAAGTCCTGCGCGGCGTTGACGACCAGCACACCAAGCGCTGGCGCAAGGTCGTGAACACCTGGTTCGGCCTGGAAGAGGGCGAGATAACCACTGTCGACACGCGGCACCCGCGCAGCGGCCCATTCCATCGTTTCCACATGGCGATGGAGCAGGCAGTCTTTGATGCGCAGGAGCGCTTTACCGATTTCGATCAATTTCGCAACTGGCTGAAGATTCAGGTCGGCCACGTCACATGGGTGCCTGGCACAAAGAGCGGCATCGTTCCGCTGCCCAAGTCTACGAGCTATGCCGAGATGGAAGAAGTTGAGATGCGCGAGTTCCACGAAAAGATGCTTGCTGCGTTTCATGGCCCTGTCATTGCGCCGTTTTTCTGGAAGCTCCTCGACCCAGAAGAAGCTGGCGGCATGATGAAAAGCATTCTGGACGGCTTCGAAAAATGAAACGCACCACGCCCCTCAAGCGCACCGGCTTCAAGCCGAAGGTATCGGCCAAGCCGGGCATTCTACGCACGGCGACGTTGCCTGATCTGAAGAAGGTTGCGAAGCAACGTATGCGCAGCAAGCAACGTGCTGTTACTGCCGAAGAAAAAATGCTCTGGAGCAAGATGTCAAAAATTGGCTGTATAGCGTGTTTCTTGGATGGTTTTCACAACTCCTACGTTTCCATCCATCACATTGATGGCCGCACGAAGCCAGACTGCCATAAGAAAGTGTTGCCACTCCGCGCGCCGCACCATCAGCGTGACGACACCGATCCCATGAAGCGCGATGCCGTCCATCCAGAGAAGGCGCGCTTTGAAGCGAAATACGGCTCGCAATATGAACTGCAGGCGCAAGTCATGTCGATGCTTGGAGCTGACCATGCCGTCGCAGATTGGGGTAACACCCGGCCTCGCGTCGTACACTGATTGCTTCCCTCCGCTGACCTTTACGCCGCTTGCGTCGGGCGGCGTTCCGCCGTTTGGTGCGGACTTCAACGGGATTCTCAATGCCATCACTCAGGCTGTCCGTTGGGCATGCGCAGGCGGCCAATATCCGTATGATGCAACGTTTTCGACGGCTGTCGGCGGGTATCCTGCTGGCGCCATTGTGCAGCGCGCGGACGGGACAGGCGAATGGCTGAACCTAACGGACAACAACACCACGAATCCAGAAACCGGCGGCGCGGGCTGGGTTCCGATGGACAACTACGGCATCACCGCCGTAACTGGCCTGACGAACACCAACGTGACGCTGACCGCGCTGCAATATGCGCGTAACACGACTACGTTCGCCGGCACGCTGACGGGAAATGTGCAGATTATTTTCCCTGCCACGCTGCAGACATGGACGGTCATCAACAACACGACCGGTGCATTCACCGTGACGTGTAAGACCGCTTCAGGAACTGGTGCGGCAGTGGCTCAAGGTGGGCAGCAACTATTTTGGGGAGATGGAACAAACCTTAATACGCTATCAGGGAATTCGGCAATTGTTCTCAATGTTGGCAATGCGACTGCGCCAACTCATGCGATGAACCAGCAGACTGCCGATGCACGATATGCATTGTCGGCATCGGCGATGGGAAAAAATCGATTTATCAATGGCGCAATGGTCATTGATCAGCGTAATGCAGGGGCGTCAAAAACTTTCACTGCAGCTGCTGTATTGCATAGATCGTTGGTATGTATCCTGCACCGGTGCCAACATTACTGGACAGCGCTCTAGCGCTGCTGGTGGCTATACGTTGACGGGTCTTGCCAGCAATATCGGAACGCTGTTTGGGCAGAGGATTGAGTCCTATACCAGTTGCTTGAGCGCTATTTCGACGCGTACAAAAAGTTGCTTCGGCTGCCTGACTTCTCTCCCTCTAGCCAGGATGCGATCGCCATACAGCAAATTGCAGAGCGCGGTGCACTCGCTGACATTGATGCTGGCCGCTTCGACATCGCCGTCAGTAAGGTACGCAACATCTGGGCATCGCTGCGCGGCACCAACTACGGCCAGCATGAAAACAAGCTAGAGGTGCTGCGCGCGCAGTTCGTCGGCGTCGGCGGGAGGCTTGCATGAGCGCCATTTTCTCCATTTTCAAGGTGGTTCCTGGCTGGTGCTGGGCAATCCTGATCGTAGTCGCCGCTCTTTTGGGAGCAGAGCTTCACGGCCGGCATGTCGTCCAAGTCAAATGGGATGCTGAGGTAAAGGCTCAGCGCGAAGCAAATGACCTGCTGGTCGACAAGCGCCGCGAGGATAACCGCGCGCTGGCCGCCAAGCAGCTGCTTGATTCATCCAACATTCAAAGGGAACATGATGAAGAAGTCGCTAATGCTCGCGCTGCTGCCGCTCGCTCTGAGCGCATGCGTATCGGCACCGCAATTTGTCCCACTACCGGATCCACCGAAGCCAGTGGTACCAGCGGCGGCAATGGAGCCAATACCGGAACCAGGCTGGTTCCCGACGACGTTGACCGAGATATTTGGGCGCTCGAAATAAAAGTGGAAGGGGCCTTTGCTGCTGGACGGGCAGCTCAGGCGTTCATCCGCGCCAATGGCATGGCGCCACAAACCTTGTTGGGCGAGTAAAACATGTTACTGCCTGTTTTCTTAACGTAATATTTCTTCATTTATAATTCGTGAACTTTTATAAAAAATTGTAAAGATTCCCGGGAAAGGGCGTCGGTATGCAGTCCATACGAATGAAGAATAATGACGAAAGCAAATCACCATGGATATCGGCCGGACATTGATGGACTTCGCGCAATTGCTGTTTGCTCGGTCGTGTTTTTTCATGCATTCCCAGACCTCGTCCCGGGTGGATTTGTCGGCGTCGATGTCTTCTTCGTCATTTCTGGCTTCCTGATTTCACAGATCATCGCCGGCGAGCTGCTGGCTGACAGTTTTTCTTTTCGCGAATTTTATGTACGGCGGATCAAGCGCATATTCCCTGCGCTCTCTCTAGTGTTGGCTGCGACCTTAGTGTTCGGATGGTTTGTTCTCTATCCGCCTGAGTTCCGACAGCTCGGGCGACACGTCTTTGCTGGTTCCGCATTCTTCTCAAATTTCCAACTATGGAGCGAGGCGGGCTATTTCGATAAGGCGGCAGAGTTGAAGCCTTTGCTGCACCTGTGGTCGTTGGGCATCGAAGAGCAGTTCTATTTGTTGTTTCCACTCCTACTGATCATCGGCAGTCGATTCAGGCGGTTGCTTGTCCCGATAGTGGTGGCCGTTCTCGTCTTGTCTTTACTAATCGGCGTCAAGCTCACTGTCAGCAACGGCATCGCCGCTTTCTATTCGCCAGCGTCTCGCATATGGGAGCTTATGGCGGGCAGCCTTTTGGCTATTTCACCCATGATTTATCCATCGCTGCGAGATACGTTTAAAGTATCTGAGGGGCTGAACACGGCCATCTCATTCGCCGGTCTGGCGTTGCTGGTCTTCTCATTACTAGCCATCGATCGTTCCCGTTCATTCCCTGGGCTATGGGCAGCTGCGCCAGTCCTAGGAACGGTTCTTTTGATCGCTTCAGGTTCAGCTGCTGTGGGTAACCGTCTCATCTCTAATCGCCTATTCGTGTCGATTGGGCTGATCAGCTATCCGCTGTACCTCTGGCATTGGCCGATTCTGGCCTACCTGCACATCGTCGATAACGCGATGTCGTCGACGCTGACGCGCGGTATCGCTGTCGTTGGCTCCGTTGCGCTGGCTACGATCACCTACCTTCTTGTGGAGACGCCTGTGCGCCGGAGCCGCGCGCCTCGCCGTGTTGCTGCTGCCCTCCTGCTGATCGTTGCTTGCATGGGCGCCATTGGAATCCTGGCAAGCACAGGGTTGATCAATACTCGACTGGGATCCAAGCCAGAACTCCAGCCTATCTTTAAGGCCATTGACGACAACGACATACCGGAAAGAAACGTGGTTCTTCATGGAAAGCACGTAGGCATGGTGGCTTTCATCGGCGACTCCTTCCTTGACCACTATTTTGCGCGTGTACGCCAAGTGGTGAGTTCGTCCCCTGATTCGTTGTCCGCTGTCTTCGTGGGTGTGGGTGGTTGCCCGCCGATTCCGTCTGTGAGCCGCATCTCAGATCCTGGTGGATGCTCAAAGGTGCTAACGAATGCCTATAAAAGAGCCGGACAGGAAGATATAGAGGTAGTCGTCATAGGTTCTGCTTGGCACTATTTCTACCCGATCACAGCGCGAAATTTAGCTGACGATCCTGCTGTCTTCGCTCGTAATGCAATGGTCTATGCGGAGTACGACCCAGAACGAAAACCAATTGGTCCCGGCACGGCCGCCTTCGACCAGATGTTTCTGGAATTGGAGAAGCAGGTTGCGGCTTTGATTGTTTCAGGGAAGAGGGTTTACTTGGTGCTGCCTACGCCGATCAGCGACGATCTCGATCCGTTGCGGACGGTGAATCGGCTATCAGGGCAGGTAGATCATGCGGCGGGCGTGTCGCGCGCAACGTATGCCTGGCAATTCGCCCCGGTCATCAACCAGCTACGCAAAATATCGGTCAAGACCGGCGCTACTGTACTGAACCCGGCTGAAGAACTTTGCGACAAGGATTTTTGCTCGGCTTTCACTGGTGCCGATCCGATATATAAGGACGTGGGGCATATTCGTCCATTCTACGTGGCTGGACGCATTGACGTTTTTGACGAAGCTCTCGGTATATTGAGGCCGGCAAAGTAAGACGCCAAGCAGGTGCCGACCGAGTTTTCCGGGGATTAAAAACTCGCTAGAAGATGAGATATTCTGTATTTTTATACAGTTATTTCGGACATGAAGAAACTTCGTCCACCCCTCGAATACAGCCGCTTGATTGATCTTGCCGCGACCAACAAGGATCCGGTGGTGCAGGAGCTGCTTTGGGAGATTCGGCGTCTTCATCATATTTTGGCGCAGGATCTGGAAGCGACCGAGCTTATTCGGCTGGAGTGGGCAAAGGAAGTAGGCGATGAATTCGCCGCCATTCACATGATGCGCATGCGCCTGAAGTCGGAGCCAGGGGCGTTTGAGTGGCGGAAGAAAAAATGATTTTGCGGAACAGTTTTGTATTTGCGGAAAAACGCATTAGAAAACACGTTTTGCAAAACAGGCTGTAAGCCTTTGCTGGTACCTGAGACCGGACTTGAACCGGTACGCCCCTTTCCAGGTAAGCGGCGGATTTTAAGTCCGCTGTGTCTACCAATTTCACCACTCAGGCAGCTGTTTTTCGCGATGTCGTATCGCGGAAAAGGAACGCATTATAGCAGCGACTCTGTCCGAAATCAGCCTATTGTGATGACGACTTCCAGTTTCCTTCCATTTTACCCCTGCGTTACCCGTAAGTGGGCATTGGGCCGGTCTCTGGTCTGGACTTTGTCTCCATTTCTCTTTCCGGTCTACAACAGGCGTGTCAGGGAGTAAAATATCGAGTATTCCAACCTCACTTGGCCGAGACCATGACACAAGCTGTATTGAAAACAGTTCAATGTATTTCGCCTGCCGGTTTGCATTCGATGGCTTACAAGGAGTGGGGTAATCCTCATAATCCCAATGTGCTGGTGTGCGTTCATGGCGTGACGCGTGTGGGGGACGATTTTGATGTGATGGCGCGCGAGTTGTCCGAGACGTATCGGGTGGTGTGTCCGGATGTGGTCGGGCGCGGCCGGTCGGGGCGCTTGCAGGCGCCGCAGTATTACGTGATTCCGCAGTATGTGAGCGACATGGTGACCTTGTTGGCGCGTCTGGATGCGGAATCGGTGGACTGGTTCGGCACGTCGATGGGCGGGCTGATCGGCATGGGTCTTGCATCGATGCCGGAGAATCCGGTTCGCCGGCTGGTGCTCAACGATATCGGTCCGTCGATCAACGCGTCGGCATTGGCGCGCATCGGTGAGTACATCGGGCAGGACATCCGATTTACGACCTTTGATGAGGCGGCGCAATATATTCGCACCATTTCGGCGAGTTTCGGGCCGCATACGGATGAGGAGTGGCACAAGCTGGCTGCGGATGTTTTGCGCCAGGACAAGGACGGCAAGTGGACGCGCCACTATGATCTGCGGCTGGCGGAACCGTTCAAGACCATGACGCCGGAAGCGGCAAGCATGGGCGAGGCGATGTTGTGGGCCTCCTATGATGCGATCCGCTGCCCGACGCTGCTGGTGCGCGGCAAGCAATCCGATCTGTTGTTGCCGGAAGTGGCGCAGGCCATGACGCAGCGCGGTCCCAAGGCCAAGCTGGTGGAGTTTGAAGGTGTCGGCCATGCGCCGACATTTATGCATGCGGAGCAGATCCAGGTGGCTAAAGATTTTTTGCTCGGCTGAACTGCTTAAACAGCAAGCAGTTTGAACAATTTGAACAATTTGAATAGTTTCAGTCGATGAAATCGAGTGAAACAATGGAATTACTAACAGGTTGAATCGTCCAACATCAAAAACAGGCTGCAACGGCGATAGGGCAATACTGCCGGCAGCACCGGACATCAATCCACACACTTACAGAGGAAACATCATGACAGTACAACGTCTCCACGTCGGCAAGCGTCTATCGGAAGCCGCGATTCACAACGGTACCGTCTATCTGGCCGGCCAGATTGCCGAAGACACCACCCAGAACATCGAAGGCCAGACGCGTGAAGTCCTGGGCCACATCGACCGTCTGCTGGCGGAAGCCGGCAGCAGCAAGGAAAACATCCTGTCGTGCCAGATCTATATCGCCGACGTGAAGGACTTTGAAGGCATGAATTCGGTCTGGGATAGCTGGGTGCCTGCCGGCAATACGCCGCCGCGCGCCACCGTCGAGGCCAAGCTGGCCCGTCCTGAATTGCTGGTCGAGATCATCATTGTCGCTGCTCAAAAATAATCCAAGCAAGGTTTCATGGTTTCAGTCGTCGCAGTTCCGCAAGAGGGTACCGCCCCCATCGTCGCCGGATTGAGTCCGGACGACGCCGCGCGCGTATTGAGCGCGCTGGCGTTCGTCGCGCCTCTGTATGCCGGCAAGCCGATCCCATCGGGGCAGGATGCCTTGCAGTTTGTGCAGGGCGTGGTCAGCGTGCTGACCGCGCTGAACGTCGATGCCGAAACGCGCATCGCCGGTCTGCTGTTCGAGCTGCATGCGCTCGATCTGGATGCTGCGGCGACGATTGAAGATCAGTTCGGCAAGGACATCGGCGATCTGGTTGCGGGTGTGCGCCAGCTGATGCGTTTTCACAGCCTGACCTTCCACCATCCGCAAGAAGTCTTGCGCGGCAAGAACGCGGCGCAACAGGCTGCGGCGCAGGTCGAAACCTTGCGCAAGATGCTGCTGGCGATGGCCAGCGACATGCGTGTGGTGCTGGTGCGTCTGGCTTCGCGCGTGACCACCTTGCGTTACTTCGCCGAGAGCAAGCTGGAGAACGAGACTACCGCGCAATACGCGCGCGAGACCTTCGATCTCTACGCACCGCTGGCCAATCGCCTCGGTATCTGGCAGCTCAAGTGGGAACTGGAGGATTTGTCCTTCCGCTTCATCGAGCCTGTCACCTACAAGCGCATCGCCAAGATGCTGGAAGAAAAGCGCATCGAGCGCGCGGAGTTTGTCGCCACCGCCATCGACCGCCTGCGCACCGAGCTGACCGCCGCCGACATCAAGGCAGAAGTCTCCGGCCGCCCCAAGCACATCTACAGCATCTGGAACAAGATGCGCGGCAAGGCCATCGATTTCTCCGAGCTGTACGACGTGCGCGCCTTCCGCGTCATCGTGGACGATATCAAGACCTGCTACACGGTGCTCGGCATCATCCACAATATCTGGGTGCCGATTCCCAAAGAGTTTGACGATTACATTTCGCGTCCCAAGCAGAACGGCTATCAGTCGCTGCACACGGTCGTGATCGCCGAAGACGGCCGCCCGCTGGAAGTGCAGATCCGCACGCATGAGATGCATCACTTCGCCGAATACGGCGTAGCGGCGCACTGGCGCTACAAGGAAAGCGGCGGCTCCAATTTCGCAGCGCAAAAGTACGATGAAAAGATCGCCTGGCTGCGTCAGCTGCTGGCGTGGAAGAGCGAAGTCTCCGACGCCGTGGTCGAGCAGGAAGAAGTGCGCCGCGACTGGGTCGAGAAGCTCAAGTCCACCACGCTCGACGAGCGCATCTACGTATTGACGCCGCAAGCGCGCGTGATCGAATTGCCCAACGGCGCCACGCCGATAGACTTCGCATATCACTTGCACAGCGATGTCGGCCATCGCTGCCGTGGCGCGCGCGTCGACGGCGTCATGGTGCCGCTGAACACGCCGTTGAAAAACGGCCAGACCGTCGACATCATCACCGTCAAGAGCGGCCCCGGCGTCGGTCCGTCGCGTGACTGGCTGAGTCCGGGTTATGCGGCGAGTTCGCGCACGCGTTCCAAGGTGCGCGCCTGGTTCAACGCCATCGAACAGGAAGAGACGCTGGCCCACGGCCGCACCGTGCTGGAAAAAACGCTGCAGCGCGAAGGCAAGACCGCCGTCAACCTGGAAGAACTTGCGCACAAACTCGGCTTCGCCAAGGTCGACGACCTGTGCCTGTCGCTGGGCAAGGACGAATTCAGCCCGCGCCAGATCGAACAGATGCTGCATGAAGGCGAAGAGGGCAAGGAAAGCAAGCACACCGAAACCGACGAAGCCTCCATCACCCGCAAGAGCCGCGCGTCGAGCGTGGTGCAGGGCGCCAAATCCGGCGTGCTGGTGGTCGGCACCGAAGGCCTGATGACGCAACTGGCGCGCTGCTGCAAGCCGGCGCCGCCGGACAGCATCGTCGGCTTCGTCACGCGCGGCAAGGGTGTCTCCATCCATCGGCTGACGTGCAAGAACTTCGCCGAGATGAGCAGCAAGGCGCCCGAACGCGTCATCCAGACCGAATGGGGCAACTCGGGCAAGGACACGGTTTATCCGGTCGATATCTTCGTGCTGGCCGGCGACCGTCAGGGCCTGCTGCGCGATATTTCAGAAATTTTCTTGCGCGAAAAGATCAACGTTATCGGCGTCAGCACGCAAAGCGTGAAGGGACAGGCGCGCATGGGATTCACCGCCGAGATCGGCTCGACCGCGCAACTGATCAAGGCGCTGGCTGTGATCCGTGAAGTGAAGGGCGTGCTGGAAGCCAGACGGCAGTAGGCTTTGCGGCGGGTTGGCTAATCACGAAAGAAGCGGCGAACAAGATTTTTTAAAAAACTTTTCGCGAAGACTAGCCAAAAATAAAAAATGCCCCTATAATCTCGCTTCTTCACTAGGCGCGTAGCTCAGCTGGTTAGAGCACTACCTTGACATGGTAGGGGTCGTTGGTTCGAGTCCAATCGTGCCTACCAATATTCTTGATGTTGTTGAATATTGGTATCGAAGCAGGAAGTTCATGTAACTGAGGCTTCGTAAAAACAGCATCAAAAGCAAAATTAAATAATGGAAGCGCAGTCCCGGCTTCCATTTTTGCTTTTTATCTTCCGCATTTGTTGTCCTTCCTTTTTCTCCCATTTTCCTTTCTGATTTTGCTGTGCTTGCAGCGTTTGCCATGCGGTGTTATTTCGTCTGTCCATTGTGCGCGATGGATGTTGGTGGGGGGCGGGGGCATAAAACCTCGTTCACGCAGCGCAGCCATAAAAAACGTTGACATGTAGCTTAAATCACCTATACTTGTTCAACTACTTGTACACGTAGTCCGATATAAAGCGCGCAATTTCATGCGGCAACCCCATAACAAGAAGAGCTAACAAGGTCCGAATAACCCATTTAGTTACACAAACAATATGACACAGCAAAACTAGCGAGAATCGTCAACCAAGACTCGGTTTGCATCATGAGGATTGGTCACCTAAAAGGTGTTAATACCAATTGTGGTAGGAAGAAACATAGAAATGCGCATTATTAATTTCTCTGACGCTCGAAATAGCTTGAAAGCCGTGATAGATCAAGCCGTTGATGACGCAGATGTCACTGTGATCGCTCGTCGCGATGCGCCGGACGCTGTTGTTATGTCGTTTGAATATTACAGTAGTCTTTTGGAGACGGTTCATCTGCTGAAGTCGCCCGCGAATGCAGCTCATTTGGCTCGATCCATCGCACAACTGAATGCTGGTCAAGCTGAGCGTCATAATCTGATTGATGTAGAAAGTGACGCCCATGAGGAATCTGAAGTTCAGTCCGGAAGGATGGGGGAGCTATGAATATTGGCACTCTCAGGACAAAAAAACGCTGAAGAGAATTAACAAGCTGTTGGAGGCAACAATGCGAGACCCGTTTGATGGAATCGGAAAACCGGAGCCGTTGAAAGAGAATTTAAGCGGATTTTGGTCGCGACGCATTGATGATACAAATCGACTGGTTTATCGGGTAACCGAAACAGATATTGAGGTGGCCTCGTGCCGCTACCACTACGAAGCGTAAATCCGTAAGGTTTTTTACATCGCGGGGTCGTTGGTTCAAGTCCAATCGTGCCTTCGTAAAAACAGCATCAAAAGCAAAGTTAAAGAGTGGAAGCGCAGTCCCGGCTTCCATTTTTTCTTTTTGTCTTCCGCATTTGTGGTCCCTCCTTTTCCTCCCCTTTTACTTTCTGCTTTTACTGTGTTCGCAGAGCCTATGCAGTGATTTGATCTGCGGTTTTATTTCGCTCGTCTGTTGCGCGCGATGGAAGCTGGCAAGAGGTGCGTGTAAGACGTAGTCTATGCCGCGCAGCCATAAAAAAAGCCATCGCAAGCGATGGCTTGCAGCGACTAATCACAACTGTTTTTACTGATTATTGGTTTTGCCTGCGGGCGTTTCTGCAGCAACCACCGGCACCGGCACGTTCAACACCGCATCGCGCTTGTCCAGCAAATGCTGGCGCAGGACTGCTGCCAGACGCTTGCCGTCGCGTGCTTCCAGTGCTTTGACCATTTCGTCGTGATCGTGCGCGGCGCTGTCCCATTTTTCGGGGCGGAAGTTGGACTTGAAGCGCAGCGCCTGCAGACGGCGGTTCAGGCCGAGGTAGGTCTGATGCAGCACCGAGTTGCGTGCGGCTTCGTTGATCTTGTTGTGGATGGCCTGGTTGCGGCTGTAGTAGCCGGGCAAGTCGTTCTGCGCTTTGCAGGCCAGCATGGCGTAATGCAGCGCCTTGATCTCGGCGACTTCCACCGGCGTGATGCGCTCGCAGGCCAGCTCTCCGGACATGGCTTCCAGCCCGCTCATGAGTTCGAAGGTTTCCCAGATCTCGGTTTCGGACATCTTTGATACCGATGCGCCACGGTTGGGTGAAATCTCGATCAGGCCTTCGGCTGCCAATACCTTCAATGCTTCGCGCAGCGGCGTGCGCGAAATGCCGAGCGTTTCGCACAGCTCACGCTCGTTCAGTTTGGTGCCGGGAACCAGCACTGCTTCAACAATCAGATTGCGCAGGTGTTCGACGACGGTGTCGTGCAGACGCTGGCGCTCCAGTTTCGGCAGGGCGGCGGGGGTATTTTCAGGTTTGTTCAGGATCTCGTTGATATCGAGTCCAATTGCTGAATTTTGCATTCAAAATCCTTAATGTCCTACTGAGGCGTATTTTAGCAGTGTTCGTTTCATTGCCAAAAATACCAGCTTTACGCTGTTGTATAGATGAAAAATATTGGCCTGAAACGCCTATTGGCGATCCTAAGTATATCTATTTACGCAGTTTTTGCCAAAAACATGGCCCGACTCGATACCTGAAGTAAGGACTGCCACGATCAAAAAAACCTTTACCTCGCCGAATCTCGCTGATAAAGTATTTTGCATTCAAAATACAAAATTCAACAAAGTGAAGATTTCAAAGGAGGAGTAAATGTTAAAACTAGACTTTCATCCAGCCGGCCGTCATTTCCTGCAAATCCCTGGTCCTAGCCCTGTGCCTGATCGCATCTTGCGCGCCATGAGCTATCCGACCATCGACCATCGCGGCCCGGAATTCGGCGCGCTGGGCTTGCATGTGCTGGCAGGTATCAAGAAGATTTTCAAGACCGAGCAGCCGGTCATCATCTATCCGGCGTCCGGCACCGGCGCCTGGGAAGCGGCGCTGACCAATACCCTGAGCCCTGGCGACACCGTGCTGATGTACGAGACCGGCCATTTCGCCACGCTGTGGAAGAAGATGGCTGAAGCGTTGGGCCTGAAGCCGGAGTTCCTCGGCTTGCCGGGGATTGAAGGCTGGCGCCGCGGCGTCCAGGCCGATCTGATTGAAGAGCGTCTGCGCAAGGACAGTGGCCATCAGATCAAGGCCGTATGCGTGGTGCACAACGAAACTTCCACCGGTGTGACATCCGACATCGCGTCGGTACGCAAGGCAATCGATGCTGCCGGCCATCCGGCGCTGCTGCTGGTGGACACGATCTCCGGCCTGGCGTCGGCGGATTATCGCCATGACGAGTGGGGCGTTGACGTCACCGTCTCCGGTTCGCAAAAGGGCCTGATGCTGCCGCCGGGTATCAGCTTCAATGCGGTCTCGAAGAAGGCCATCGAGGCCAGCAAGACTTCCAGGCTGCCGAAGGCTTTCTGGGGCTGGACTGAAATCATCGAGATGAACGCCACCGGTTACTGGCCGTACACCCCGAACACCAACTTGCTCTACGGCTTGCATGAAGCACTGGACATGATCCTCGGCGAAGGCCTGGACAACGTCTTTGCGCGTCATGAGCGTCTGGCCGAAGCCTGCCGTCAGGCGGTCACGGCCTGGGGCCTGGAGATCCAGTGCGCCGATCCGGCCGTGTATTCGCCGGTGCTGACCGGTGTGATGACGCCGGCAGGTTTCGATGCCGATGCGATCCGCAAGGTGATTTACGAAAACTTCGACATGTCGCTGGGTACCGGGTTGGGCAAGATGAAGGGCGGCATGTTCCGCATCGGCCATCTGGGCGAAGCCAACGATCTGACTTTGATGGCAACGCTGTCCGGTTGCGAAATGGGCCTGAAGCTGGCGGGCGTAAAGCTGGCCGGCAGCGGTGTGCAGGCGGCGATGGATAACCTGACCGCCAAGAAAAGCAAGCCGGCGCTGAAGGTCGCCTGAATCCGGTAAATCGTGTCAGTGGTATCCGTCTTGTCTTGCGCTGTAAGGAGCGCAAGACAAGATGGCAAAGAAAAAAGCAATAGCGGAGGAAAGAACGCCGGGCAGCACGCATTCATGAAGAAGCGCTGCGCCGGTTACGTGGATCAATAACGAAAACCCGGCGAAGCAACATCCCGCAGAGGAATCGAAGCAGCCCGAGAAGGCTGCTTCACGGCGCGCCGGTGTACCAATACTGGAGACAATGCAATGAGACACCTGCGTTTGCGCGCGACCACGGTCGTGCTATTGATGTTATGCATGATGTATTTCATCACCTACCTGGATCGCGTCAACGTCAGTACCGCCGCGGCTGGTTTTGGCAAGGAATTCAACCTCTCGAAGACGGAAATCGGTCTGGTTTTCTCGGCCTTCGCTTATCCCTATTTAGTGTTTCAGATTATCGGCGGCTGGGTCAGCGACAAATTCGGCGCGCGCCGCACACTGATCTATTGTGGTTTGCTGTGGGCGTTGGCGACCGTGTTGACCGGTTTTGCGGGCGGCCTGGTGTCGTTGTTGCTGGCACGTCTGCTGCTCGGCCTAGGTGAAGGCGCCACCTTCCCGGCGGCGACCACGGCGATGTCGCGCTGGGTGTCGAAAGAAAGACGCGGTTTCGCACAAGGCATTACCCACGCCTTCGCTCGCATCGGCAATGCCGTGGCGCCGGCGGCAGTGGTGTGGATCATGGCGGAGCATGGCTGGCGCGAATCGTTCTACATCTTCGGCGCATTCAGCCTGGTGTGGGTGATCGTCTGGGCCTTTGTGTTCACCGAAGATCCGGCCAGGCATCCGCGCATCACTTCGGAAGAACTGGCGATCCTGCCTGCCGCTAAAAAGAAGAGTCCGCAGATTCCATGGGGGCCGCTGTTTAAACGCATGATGCCGGTCACTATTGTCTACTTCTGTTACGGCTGGACGCTCTGGCTGTTCCTGAGCTGGATCCCGCAATACTTCCTGCACAGCTATGACCTCGATATCAAGAAGTCGGCGCTGTTTGCTTCCAGTGTGTTTTTTGCCGGTGTAGTGGGCGACACCCTGGGCGGCATCGTCAGCGACAAGATTCTGAAAAACACCGGCAATCTCAAGCGTGCCCGCAGCTACATGGTGTCGGTGTGCATGTTGCTGACCTTGCTGTCGCTGCTGCCGCTAATGTTTACGCACAACGTCTACATCTCGATCCTGAGCCTGGGCGCCGGCTTCTTCTTCGCAGAAATGACGATCGGTCCGATGTGGGCGATTCCGATGGATATCGCGCCGGAATATTCGGGCACCGCCAGCGGCATGATGAATACCGGTTCTGCGTTGGCCGCGATCATCTCGCCGGTGCTGTCGGGCTACCTGATCGACAAGACCGGCAACTGGGAGCTGCCTTTCCTCGGCAGCATGGTGTTGATGGGCTTTGGCGTCTTGCTGGCTTTCCGCATGCAGCCGGATAGCAAGTTCGAGAGCCCGACACCGGATGCGGGCGGTCATGTGGTCAAGGCACGCGCCTGATTTTCAGACTGTACTCAACCAGTACTTCCGGCAAGGAATGCCGTTACTGATCAACGGCATTCCTTCGCCTCAATAAGCAGGAACCATCGACATAAGATAGCCATGACGACTTTACTTTCTGCGGCTGAAGAACTCGGCCATCTGTTGAGCGACGCGTCTTCACGCCAGGCGACACTGGCCATCGTGCCGGATGAGCTGGAACCTGCGAGCATCGAAGACGCCTATCTGGCGCAACAGGCTTTCCTACGCCGCAGCCACGCCACCATTGGTGGCTGGAAGATCGGTTCCAAGACCGAAGCCGGGCCGGTGCAGGGGGCGCCGTTGCCGCTGAGCGGCATCCATCCAGCGTCGTCCTCGTTGCTGCGCAGCGCTTTTCCGGTGCTCGGTATCGAACTGGAAATCATGTTTTGCTTCGACTGTGATTTCACACCGAGGCCGGCGCCCATTGCCGAGGCGGAGATCATGGACAGCATCAGCGCCATGGGCGCATCCATCGAAATCGTTTCCAGTCGCATCGCCGGATGGCCCGAGGTGCCCAAGCTGAGCCAATTGGCGGATCTGCAAAATCACGGTGCGCTGGTGATCGGCGAACTGTGCGATTACCACGACGGCTTCAACTTCCGGCGGCCTGAGGCGCATCTGACCTTCAACGGCGAAGACGTGTTCAAAGGGCAGGGCGTCAATCCCGCCGGTGATCCGCGCCGGTTGATGAGCTGGCTGGTCAATCACTGCAGCGAGCGCGGCATCGCTATTCCCGGCGGCACAGTCATCACGACCGGTTCTTACACGGGCATGTTTTTTCCGAAAGCGCCGGGCATGGTGATCGGACAGATCGCCGGATTGCCGTCGATTCATTTCGAATTGAGTTGAGTACGTTGAACTGAATTTCACCCACTTTGTTTCTCGTTTTTTGACAGGACTACCTCATGCTGGTCAAGCCCATCCATCTTGTTCCTCCAAGCGGGCGGCGCACTGCACCCGCTACGCCATTCGCCATGCAATTGCAGCGCGAGATGCGGGGCGAAGTCATGTTCGGCAAAGCGGATCGTGGCCGCTACGCCACCGATGCCTCCATCTATCAGATCATGCCGCTGGGCGTGGTCGTGCCGCGGGATCAGGCCGATCTGAAGATTGCGCTGGATGTTGCGCGCCAGCACGGCATGCCTGTACTGGCACGCGGCGCAGGCACCAGCCAGTGCGGCCAGACGGTTGGCGAGGCGCTGATCGTCGACAACAGCAAATATCTCAATCAAGTGATCGACTTCGATCCGGTGGCGCGTACGATCACGGTCGAGCCGGGCATGGTGCTCGATCATCTCAACGCCTGGCTCAAGCCGCATGGTTTGTGGTTTCCGGTGGATGTGTCGACGGCGGCACAATGCACCATCGGTGGCATGTCGGGTAACAACTCCTGCGGCTCGCGCTCGATCGAATACGGCAACATGGTGCACAACGTGCTGGCGATTGACGCCGTGCTGGCTGACGGCACCGAAGGCCGCTTCGGTCGCTTGCCGGAGATGCCCGGCAATGGTCGCATCGGCGACATCGTGCGCGGCTTGCAAACTATCGCGCAACGCGAGCGCGGCGAAATTGTTGAACGTGTTCCCAAGGTATTGCGCCGCGTGGCCGGTTACAACATCGACATCTTCGATTGCCAGAATCCACGCGCCTATACCGATGACGGTGTTGCCAATCTCGCGCACATCCTGATCGGCTCTGAAGGGACGCTGGCCTACAGCCGTCAGATCACGCTGGCACTGATGCCGCTGCCGGCGCATAAGGTGCTGGGCGTGGTCAACTTCCCGACCTTCTATCAATCGATGGACATGACGCAGCACATCGTCAAGCTGGGACCGACTGCCGTCGAGCTGGTTGATCGCACCATGATCGATCTGGCGATGAGTAATCCGGCGTTCAAGCCCGTGATTGAGAAGGCGTTGGTTGGTCATCCCGAGGCGATTCTGCTGGTCGAGTTCTCCGGAGAAAATCTCGACCGGCAACTCGAGCAGCTCAAGCGTCTGGGCGAGCTGATGGGTGATCTCGGCTTGCCCGGATCGGTGGTCGACATGCCCAACGCCAACGAACAAAAAGCCTTGTGGGATGTACGCAAGGCTGGTCTCAACATCATGATGAGCATGAAGGGCGACGGCAAGCCGGTGTCCTTCATCGAAGACTGCGCCGTGCCGCTGGAGCATCTGGCCGAGTACACGCGCCAGCTGACTGAAGTGTTCCACAAGTACGGTACCGAAGGAACCTGGTACGCCCATGCCAGCGTCGGCACTTTGCATGTGCGGCCGATTCTCGATATGCGTCGCGGCGGCGCCAAGGACATGCGCGAGATCGCCGAAGCCGCTGCCGTGTTGGTGCGCAAATACAAGGGTGCGTATTCCGGCGAACACGGCGATGGCCTGTGCCGGGGCGAGTGGGTGGCGTGGCAATACGGGCCGAAACTCAATGCCGCCTTCAGCGAGATCAAGGATCTGTTCGATCCCGGCAACCGCTTCAATCCGGACAAGATCGTGCGCCCGCCCAAGATGGACGACGCCAGCAACTTCCGCTTTGCACCCGGCTATTATCGCGAGCTGCCTTATGCTCCGGCGCTGGACTGGTCGCCATGGAACGTCAAGCGTGATCCGCTGACCGGCAAGGAAAGCGCGCCCGGCAGCGGTGGTGACCGCAGCGACGGTCTCGCCAAGCTGGTTGAGATGTGCAACAACAACGGCCATTGCCGCAAGTTCGACGCCGGCACGATGTGCCCCAGCTATCGCGTCACGCGTGACGAGAAGCACGTCACCCGCGGCCGCGCCAATACCGTACGGCTGGCCTTGTCGGGGCAGCTCGGCAGCGAGGGCATGGCCAGTCCCGAGGTCAAGGAAGTGCTGGATCTGTGTGTCTCCTGCAAGGGCTGCAAGCGCGATTGCCCGACCGGCGTCGACATGGCCAAGATCAAGATCGAAGCGCGCGCGGCCTGGGCTAGCAAGCACGGCATCAGCCTGCGCGATAGGCTGATTGCTTACATGCCGGCGTATGCGTCCTATGCCGGCAGCGTCGGCGGTGCGCTGGCATTGGCGGAAAAGATCCCGGTGATTTCCGGCTGGGTGAAGGGGTTGCTGGGGCTGGCACCGCAACGATCATTGCCGCGTTTCCGTAAATCGTTTTTGCGCAATGCGCAGAGTGCAGCGGCGACAAATGCCGACAAGGAAGTCCTGTTGTTCGTCGACACCTTCAACAACAACATGGAGCCGGAAAACGCCCGCGCCGCGCAGCAGGTGCTGGAAGCTGCCGGTTACAAGGTGCATTTCAATAGCTTGCCTGAACAACGTCCGCTATGTTGCGGCCGCACCTATCTGGCGGCGGGGCTGGTCGATCAGGCCAAGGCTGAAGCCCGTCGCACGCTGGATGCGCTGATGCCTTACGTACGCCGGGGCGTGGCCGTGGTCGGGTTGGAGCCGTCCTGCCTGCTGTCCTTGCGCGATGAGTTTTTGAATTATGGTTACGGCGAAGAGGCGCAAGGGTTGGCGAAGTCGGCCTTCTTGTTTGAAGAGTTTTTGGTGAAGGAGCACAAGGCCGGCAAGTTGACGCTCGATCTCAAGCCGCTGTCGTCCAACAAGATCGTGCTGCATGGTCATTGCCATCAAAAGGCCTTCGACGCCTTCCGTCCGGTACCGACCGTGTTGCAGTGGATTCCGCAGGCGGAAGTGTCCGTGGTGGAATCATCCTGCTGCGGCATGGCGGGAAGTTTCGGCTACGAGGAAGAGCACTACGCGGCATCGATGGCGATGGCGGAGCTGTCCCTATTGCCTGCGGTGCGCAAGGCTGCGGCGGATGCGATCATGGTCGCCGACGGCACCAGCTGCCGTCACCAGATTCATGACGGCGCGGGGCGCGAAGCCGTTCACGTGGCTCGCGTGCTGGCGGCGGCGCTGGCAAATTAAGCGGGCTTTTGTTGGAGTCCCCCGTTGACGCTGTGCTTATTTGTGTCAACGGGGGTTGACAGGGGTTGTTTTTATAGTTATATTACTTGCTGTTCCTCGGCTCAATGCCGGGAGGCAAGCCGAAATAGCTATAAAAATGCCCGGCTCGCTGGTGAAGGTTACTCCGCATTACTTCTTCATTTTTGGTCTTTTCAGGCCATGTCTGTAGCAGCAATTCATCTGTAAGTCTTCCTCGATACACAAGTTTCAAGCGCGTTTGCATACGGTCGTCATTGTCCGCATGTTCAGTTTTTGGCATTCGTGCCGATATCAGAGCAGATTCACCTTTCGTCGTTGCCACTTTCCAGATAGGACTGGGCGACGGGAATCTCCTCTTGTATCCGCATCGTTTGTGTGTGCCGGCGTTGTTGCGGGTTGCTGTGCCGATACCAGAGCAGATTCACCTTTCGCGCCACCACTTTCCAGATAGGACTGGGTGGCGTGAATCTTCTCTTGTATCGGTACCCCAGGCAGTTCGTTGCAGTTTTCTGTGCCGATACCAGAGTAGATTCACCTTTCGCGCCGCCACTTTCCAGATAGGACTGGGTGGCGTGAATCTTCTCTTGTATCGGTACTCCAAACAGTTCGTTGCGGTTTCTTGTGCCGATACAAGAGTAGGTTCATACCTCGAGGCCACTTTCCAGATAGGACTGGGCCTCGGGAATCTCCTCTTGTATCGGTATTTCCACGCATGGGATGCGACATTTTTCTATTGTTGCTATAATCCTTGTCTGCTTCATGGTTGTTTCAGCCATTCAGTTATATTCAGCAATAAGCAATACCCCAACATCTGTAAGAGCGAGAAAGGCAAACCGGTTATGACACCGCGAACTACCACCAAGGTCTCTACGCGACGCTAGTCGGGTTCTTTTTCGTCTTATGAAAAAGCGCGGCTGGTCCGCGTTTTTTTTCGTCCTTATTTTCCGCATTGTTCCGTATTTTATAAATTAGCGTCGGCAAAACTTGCCGAGATGGAGTTCAAAATGGTTTCAGTTCGTCTCCCCGATGGTTCGCAACGTCAATTCGATGCGCCCGTCACCGTGGCGCAAGTCGCTGCCAATATCGGCGCGGGTCTGGCCAAGGCGGCGTTGGCCGGCAAGGTCGACGGCAAGCTGGTCGATACGTCTTTCCTGATTGAAAAAGATTCAGATCTGGCGATCGTGACCGACAAGGATGCGGATGGTCTGGAGGTGATTCGTCACTCGACCGCCCACTTGCTGGCCTATGCCGTGAAGGAGTTGTTCCCCGATGCGCAAGTGACTATCGGTCCGGTGATCGACAACGGCTTCTATTACGACTTTGCTTACAAGCGTCCGTTTACACCGGAAGATCTGGCGGCGATTGAAAAGAAGATGGCCGAGCTGGCCAAGAAGGATGAGCCGGTTACCCGCAAGGTGCTGCCGCGCGACGAGGCGGTGGCTTACTTCAAGTCCATCGGCGAAGCCTATAAGGCCGAAATCATCGAATCCATCCCGCAAGACCAGGATGTGTCGCTCTATACAGAAGGCAGCTTCACCGACTTGTGCCGTGGTCCGCACGTGCCGTCCACCGGCAAGCTGAAAGTGTTCAAGCTGATGAAGCTGGCCGGCGCGTACTGGCGCGGCGATTCCAACAATGAGATGCTGCAGCGTGTCTACGGTACTGCCTGGGCGAAGAAGGAAGATCAGGAAAGCTATCTGCACATGCTGGAAGAGGCGGAGAAGCGCGATCACCGCAAGCTGGGCCGCGCACTCGATTTCTTCCACTTCCAGGACGAAGCGCCGGGCTTGATTTTCTGGCATCCGAAGGGCTGGTCGATCTGGCAGCAGGTAGAGCAATACATGCGCCGCGTCTATCAGGACAGTGGCTATCAAGAGGTTAAGGCGCCGCAGATTCTGGATCGCTCGCTGTGGGAAAAAACCGGCCACTGGGAAAACTACCGTGAAAACATGTTCACGACTGAATCGGAAAATCGCGCCTACGCGTTGAAGCCGATGAACTGCCCCGGCCATATCCAGATCTACAATTCCGGCCTGCACAGCTATCGCGATCTGCCGCTGCGCTACGGCGAGTTCGGTCAATGCCACCGCAACGAGCCGTCCGGCGCGCTGCACGGCATGATGCGCGTGCGCGGCTTTACCCAGGATGATGGTCACATCTTCTGTACTGAAGATCAGATCCAGGACGAAGTAGCGGCCTTCAACAAGGTGGTGCGCGAGGTCTATGACAACTTCGGCTTTACCGACGTCGCCGTCAAGCTGGCGCTGCGTCCGGAAAAACGCATCGGCGAAGAATCCGTCTGGGACAAGGCTGAAAACGCCTTGCGCGAAGCCATCCGCGCGTCCGGCACTGAATGGGAGGAATTGCCGGGCGAGGGCGCTTTCTACGGTCCGAAGATCGAATACCATCTGAAAGACTCGATCGGCCGTTCCTGGCAGTGCGGCACCATGCAGGTCGATTTCTCGATGCCGGCGCGTCTGGGTGCGGAATATGTCACCGAAGACAACGACCGCAAAGTGCCGGTCATGCTGCACCGTGCGATTGTCGGCTCGCTGGAGCGTTTCATCGCGATTCTGATCGAAAACCACGCCGGTGCGATGCCGTTATGGCTTGCTCCTGAACAAGTTGTTATCCTGAATATTTCCGATGCGCAAGCCGAATACGTCAAAAACGTTGCGCAAACGCTGAAAAAACAAGGGTTTAGAGTCGTTACTGATTTGCGTAACGAGAAGATTACCTATAAAATACGGCAGCATTCTTTACAGAAGCCGCCCTATATTTTGGTGGTCGGCGATAAAGAGCGCGATACAAACACAGTGGCCGTGCGTGCGCGAGGCAATGTCGATCTGGGTGTCATGCCTATCGATGTCTTGGTGGAACGCCTCAAAACTGAGGTGGAAACCAAAGCCTAAAGGAGCAAAGCTCCTTCCAGCGCAAGAGCACGGCTTAATTTATTGGACGTTAAAAGGAAACTGCAATAGCTACTGACAAGTCGCATCGCATCAACGGTGAAATTACAGCACCGGAATTGCGTTTATCCGGAGTCAATAACGAACCGCTTGGTATCGTCAATTTGGCTGAAGCTTTCCGTCTGGCGGAAGAGGCTAACGTGGATCTGGTGGAAATCGCACCGACCGCACAGCCTCCTGTTGCGCGCCTGATGGACTATGGCAAGTTTAAATATCAGGAGCAGAAAAAAGCTCATGAAGCCAAGCTGAAGCAGAAAGTCATTCAGGTCAAGGAAGTCAAATTCCGCCCTGGCACGGATGACGGCGATTACAACATCAAAGTGCGTAATCTGACCAAGTTCCTGGAAGAGGGTGACAAGACCAAGATTACACTGCGTTTTCGCGGTCGTGAAATGGCTCACCAGGAGATCGGCATGCGCGTGTTGGAGCGCTTGAAGGTGGATCTGGAACCGTTTGGCCAGGTCGAGCAGTTTCCAAAGATGGAAGGACGCCAGATGATCATGGTCCTGGCGCCTAAAAAGAAGAAATAAGCTGAACTTGAGTAAGCTTGATTCTGTAGGTTGAGCAAGTTAAGCAAGAAGAAGCAGCCATGCTTCTTCGCGCATCCCAAGGTAGGTCTTTGCGATGCGTATTCCGGTCAAGCAAGCGTTAGCTGTAGCGAAACCGAAGATTTTGTCGGGAAGCAGTCGTTTTGTTTTCCGCAAAAGCAGCAGTGAAAACTGCTGCCAATAAGTGAGAGCAGGCATCAAAGAGCAGCGCATTGCTGCCACCTGCAATCATCAAAAAATGGAGCTGTCCAAAAAGGACAGATAGTGTCATGCCAAAAATGAAGACGAAAAGCAGCGCCAAAAAGCGCTTTCGTGTACGTCCAGGTGGAACAATCAAATGTGGTCACGCTTTCAAGCGCCACATCTTGACCAAGAAAACCACCAAAGTTAAACGCCAGTTGCGCGGTATTACCAATGTCAATGCTGCAGACGTCGTATCCGTCATGCGCATGATGCCGAACGCTTAACCTCACCATCACTAAGGAGCTACTATGCCTAGAGTTAAACGTGGGGTAACAGCACGTGCCCGTCATAAAAAAGTCCTGGCGCAAGCCAAGGGTTACCGTGGTCGCCGCAGCACCGTCTATCGTATCGCCAAGCAAGCAGTCATGCGCGCTGGCCAATACGCATACCGTGACCGCCGCAACAAGAAGCGCGTATTCCGTGCATTGTGGATCGCCCGTATCAACGCTGCTGCTCGTGAGCATGGCGTGACATACAGCGTGTTCATGAACGGCCTGAAGCGTGCTTCGATCGAACTGGACCGTAAGGTTCTGGCCGATATGGCTGTGACTGACAAGCCAGCATTCGCTGCGATTGTCAATCAGGTGAAAGCCAACATCGCTAAGTAATTAGCTATGTTGCAGTCGTCGTCCGGTTTCGGGCGGCGCTGCAAATCTTGCGGGGCAGAGGTGAAATACCTGTGCCCCGTAGTCGTTTTGAATCTCCGTATTTCAATTTGTTTTTTCGACTTCGTCGTTAGAACTTGTTCAAGATCTGCAGCCAACGGCAGCAAAGGTCAGATCATGGCCTCGCAGTGAGATGTTGAACAGGTTCTCAGAGCCGGATCGGTTCTTAGATTACTCAGATATCTGTCTGAATGGAGCGAGACTTACCGCATGAATTCCCTAGAACAACTCGTTGCACAGGCCCAGGCCGACTTTGCCGGCGCACCCGACGCTGCAGCCCTGGAAAACGCCAAAGCCAAATACCTTGGCAAAACCGGTCAGATCACTGAGCAAATGAAGGGCCTTGGCAAGCTGGCTCCTGAAGAACGCAAGGTGCAAGGCGCCGTCATCAACGCCGCCAAAGAGCAGATCGAGAACGCGCTGACTGCGCGCCGTGACGCACTTGCCAACGCACAAATGCAAGAGCGCCTGAACGCCGAAGCGATCGACGTTACTTTGCCGGGCCGCGGCCGTGGCAAGGGCGGCATCCATCCGGTCATGCGTTCGTGGCAGCGCGTTGAAGAAATCTTCCGCTCGATCGGCTTCGACGTTGCCGATGGCCCCGAAATCGAAACCGACTGGACCAATTTCTCCGCACTGAACAGCCCGGAAAACCATCCCGCGCGTTCGATGCAGGACACTTTCTACATCGAAGGCAACGACACGCAAGGCAAGCCGCTGCTGCTGCGTACGCATACCAGCCCGATGCAGGTGCGCTATGCGCGTATGAACAAACCGCCGATCAAAGTCATCGCGCCGGGCCGCACTTATCGCGTTGACAGCGACGCGACGCATTCGCCGATGTTCCATCAGGTCGAAGGCCTGTGGATCGCTGAAGACATCAGCTTCGCCGACCTCAAGGGCGTGTACCTCAACTTCGTCAAAGCTTTCTTTGAAACCGACGACCTCCAGGTGCGCTTCCGTCCATCGTATTTCCCGTTCACCGAACCATCGGCGGAAATCGATATCGCCTTCGGCAGCGGTCCATTGAAAGGCCGTTGGCTGGAAGTATCCGGCGCAGGCCAGGTGCATCCGACCGTGGTGCGCAACATGGGCCTCGATCCAGAGCAATACATTGGTTTCGCGTTCGGCTCCGGCCTCGAGCGCCTGACCATGCTGCGCTATGGCATCAACGACCTGCGTCTGTTCTACGAAGGTGATCTGCGCTTCTTGAAGCAATTTAACTGACGCAATTCAATTGAACAATGTGATGCCGGGCCGGCGCAGAATATCCTCTGCGCTGCCTTGCGAACTGTATGGACTGTCCGGATTTCCGGACCATAGCTGAAGGTTTGAATCATGCAATTCTCTGAAAACTGGTTGCGTACCATGGTCAATCCGAAGATGACTTCGGATGAGTTGTCGCACTTGCTGACAATGTCGGGCCTGGAAGTGGAAGAAGTCGAAGCGGTCGCGCCGCCGTTCTCCAACGTGGTGGTCGGCGAAGTGCTGGAAATCGCCAAGCACCCGAACGCCGATCGTCTGAATGTCTGCCAGGTGGACGTCAAGACCGGCACCATTCTCAACATCGTCTGCGGCGCGCCGAACGTGCGTGTCGGCATGAAGGTGCCTTGCGCCATGGCCGGTGCCGTGCTGCCGCCGGGCGCCGATGGCAAGCCCTTCGAGATCAAGGTCGGCCAGCTGCGTGGTGTCGAGTCGCAGGGCATGCTGTGCTCCGCACGCGAACTCAAGCTGTCGGAAGATCATGGTGGCCTGCTGGAACTGCCGGACGATGCGCCGGTCGGTCAGAACTTCCGTGATTACTTCCTGTTGAACGACTTGAAGTTCACCATCAAGCTGACACCGAACAAAGCAGATTGCTTGTCCGTGCTGGGCGTTGCACGCGAAGTGTCGGCACTGACGGACACACCGCTGAAACAACCGACTTTCCAGAAAGTCGCCGTCGGACTCGACGAGAAATTGCCGGTCAAGATTTCCGCTCCGGATCTGTGCGGCCGCTTTGCCGGTCGCGTTATCCGTGGCCTGAATGCCAAGGCGGCAACCCCACAATGGATGAAGCAGCGCCTCGAGCGCAGCGGTCAGCGTCCGATTTCGGCGCTGGTGGATATCTCCAACTACGTCATGCTGGAACTCGGTCGTCCGTCGCATGTGTTCGATCTGGACAAGATCCACGGCAGCCTCGATGTGCGCTGGGGGAAGAAGGGCGAGCAGATCAAGCTCCTCAATGGCAATACTGTTGAAGTCGATGAGTGGGTCGGCGTGATCGCTGACGACAAAGAACTCGAATCGCTGGCCGGCATTATGGGCGGCGACGCCACGTCGGTATCGCTTGAGACCACCAACATTTATCTGGAAGCCGCATTCTGGTTCCCGCAAGCGATCCAGGGCCGCGCGCGCCGCTACAACTTCTCGACTGATGCAGCGCATCGTTTCGAACGCGGCGTCGACTTCGCAACCGTGGTGGAGCATATCGAGCGCATCACCGCCTTGCTGATTGAAATCTGCGGTACAGCCGACACCAAGGTCGGTCCGGTCGACGATCAGATCGTCAACCTGCCCAAGCGTGATCCGGTCAAAGTGCGCACCGCACGCGCCACCAAGGTCATCGGTGTGGCTATCACCGACGACATGATCGCCAACATCTTCACACGCCTCGGCCTGCAGTTCACGCAAGAGCCGGGCTTATTTGCGGTGACGCCGCCGTCTTTCCGTTTCGACATCGAAATCGAAGAAGACCTGATCGAAGAAATCGCGCGTGTCTACGGCTTTGAAAACATCCCAGCCTTGCCGCCGGTTGCTGCCAGCGCCATGAAAATCGCGCCGGAAAATATCCGCTCGCTGTTCGATGTCCGCCATCTGCTGGCCGATCTCGACTATCAGGAAGTGGTCAATTTCAGCTTCGTCGAAAGCGCATGGGAAGCCGACTTTGCCGGTAACCAGGCACCGATCAAGCTACTCAACCCTATCGCCAGCCAGATGAATGTGATGCGCTCCTCGCTGATCGCCAGCCTGGTCGCGAACGTACGTTACAACATCAACCGCAAGGCCAACCGCGTGCGCGTGTTTGAAATTGGCGCGGTGTTCCATCGTGATGCGCAAGTGCAGGATGGTCCGCTGGAAGTCGCCGGTTATCATCAACCGAAGCGCGTCGCCGGCCTGGCCTATGGCCCGGTCGCTGAAGAGCAGTGGGGGCAGGATTCCCGCAATGTCGACTTCTTCGATGTCAAAGCAGATCTGGAAGCCTTGTTCGCCCCGCGCGTGCTGCGTTTTGCGCGCGTTGAACATCCTGCACTGCACCCGGGACGTTCCGCTCAGGTTGAGCTGGACGGCAAGAACATCGGCCTGATTGGCGAACTGCATCCACGCCTGCAGCAAAAATACGACCTGCCGCTGGCACCGGTCGTGTTTGAAGTTGACGCCGCGGCGCTGCAGCAACGCGACGTGCCTGCGTATGTCGAAATTTCCAAATTCCCGGCTGTTACACGCGACCTCGCACTGGTCGTCAAACAGGCTGTTCAGGTCCAGGAATTGCGCGATATTTTTGCGGCTGAAAAGCAAGGCAATCCAGCATGCTCGATCATCCAAGCCATTGTTTTATTTGATGAATATCAAGGAAAGGGGCTGGAAAATGACGAAAAAAGCCTTGCTTTCCGATTCACCTTGCAAGATACTCAAAACACACTCCAGGACGACACTGTTGACGCTGCAATGGCCGCTATCGTAGCCGCTGCGACGGGGAAACTTGCCGCCAAATTGCGTGCTTGATAATAAACAAAGCAACAGACAAAGCAATTAGATAAAGAACCGGTAGAGAACAGGCCAACCACCCGTCATGAACAACGTGAATTCAAGTGAATTTCAATCTGTGCTGGATGCCGACTTACAACGTGCCGTACTGGAATCTCAGGTACGCTCGCAAGCGGAAAAAAATCTCCCGACGCTGACCAAGGCCGAGCTTGCCGAACTTTTGTTCGAGCAGGTTGGTCTTAACAAGCGTGAAGCAAAAGACATGGTTGAAACTTTCTTCGATGAAATTCGCAATGCCCTGGAGCGTGGTGAGGCCGTCAAACTTTCCGGCTTCGGCAATTTTCAATTGCGTGACAAGCCGCAGCGTCCTGGCCGCAATCCTAAAACCGGCGAAGAAATTCCTATTACTGCACGCCGTGTCGTCACTTTTCACGCCAGTCAGAAGCTCAAGGAAATGGTTGAGGATTCCACCATCCAGCCGCTCGCTCTCGTTGTGTAATGTAAGCCCCTCGTAACCTTGCCATGAACGAACGCGTCAATAAACCAGCGGTAATCGTCCTGCCGCCGATTCCCGCCAAGCGCTATTTCACTATCGGTGAAGTCAGCGAATTGTGTGGCGTGAAGCCGCATGTACTGCGCTACTGGGAGCAAGAATTCACCCAGTTGAAGCCGGTCAAGCGCCGTGGCAATCGTCGCTACTACCAGCATCATGAAGTGCTGCTGATTCGCCGCATCCGCGAGCTGCTGTACGAACAAGGTTTCACGATCAGTGGCGCGCGCAACAAGCTGGACGGTCATCTCAACGAGGACCATCCGGAAGTCATCGAAGAGATCGAAATCTCGATGGGTGCCGAAGAGATCGAAGCCATGCGTACCGAACTCACCGGCATTCTGGAGTTGCTCAGACCGCGTGCATGAGCTGATGCCGGCCGGTCGATCCCGACCATCGGCACTGCGTCACCATCAATAAGCTGCCGTCGGCAGCTTATTTACGTTTACGGTCAAGATTGCAGTCAAGTCTGTAGCCGGGATCTCGGTCTGAGCAGAAGAGTGGCGGTGTATGTCGCGGGTGGATACGTACATGGCTAAAGACACATAGCGAACTGAATGAGGGTGATTGTTGATGAAAAATAAAGCGGCGAATGATGTGGTCATGTTCTGGCGCGGCATGCATGAGCGCGATCTGTCCGCCGTCGTTGCCATCGCAGAACAGGTGCATCCCGATTATCCCGAATCGCCGGAGGTGTTTGCAGAACGTTTGCGCTTATTTGCCGATGGATGCCGGGTTGCCGTCGACGGTGATGGAGGCGTGCATGGTTACGCCATCACCCATCCCGCCCTGTTGGGACAACCGCCTGCGTTGAATTCCTTGTTGCATGCCTTACCGTCGCAAGCCGATTGCCTTTATCTGCACGACATAGCGCTCACTGACGCCGTGCGGCAGTACGGTTTGGGCGGCAAACTGGTTGAGTTGATCAAGCGGCATGCTCTGACCATTGGGATCGGCCATGCGGCACTGGTGGCCGTGAATGATTCGGACGCCTATTGGCGGCGGCGCGGTTTTTCGGATTACCTCAAGGCCGATACCGCGTTATTGAAGAAAATCGGCACCTACGACCGCGCCGCGCAGTATCTGGTGTTGAACATCGTCGACACGGTTTGATGGGCGAGGTTGATCCGCCAGGTCACCAATAAATCAGCCAATCAGTAGTACGTTACTGCGCTGCCCGGGCCAGCGCCGCCACACGATCCACACGGCGTGTCGACACCAGGATGGAGCCGGTCGCGTTGCGTCGCAGCGCCTCTCGCAACACGGCAGCGCCATCCGCTCCTTGCGGTGTACCGCCCGCCATATAGCCATACGTGAATTGCAATGCGCGTTGATGCTGCAAGAGCACGTCCGCCTGATGCTTGACGAGGCTGTCGCGTACTTGCACGATGTTCGTCAACGTTGGACTCGCCTCAAGCATGGCCGCGATCAGCGGCGCTTCTCCTGCAATGCCGAAATGACGGATTTTTCCTGACTGCACGAGTGACTCCAGCCAGCGTTGCCATTCATCCGTCTGGATTAATGCTTGCACCGGCTCGTGCAAGAACAGAATATCCAGCCAGCCGCGGCGCAGCCGGCGCAAGCTGTCTTCCAGACTCTTTTGCGCATGCGCAAGGCTCCAGTCGACCACGGGTTTGTTCAGCGCCGGCAATGCATTGCCGGCAATCTTGCGCAGCAGGATCTCCGGCACACCGGGGCCGGCGCCGTTCGGCCCATACAGGCCGACCTTGCTGGCGATGGTGATGCGCTGCAGTTCCGTGGAGGGAAGTTCTCCCAGCGATTTTTCCGCCAGACCAAAACCGTAGTAGGGCGAGGTGTCGAAATGGGTGAAGCCGGCATCCAGCGCGGTCGTGAGCAAAGCCTGGCGCTGCTGACTCTTGAACAGGTGATGCAGACTGGCGGTGCCAAAAGACAGGCGGGTGACGTCAAGCGTCGTGCCTGGAATACGGATGGACTGCATGCGCGTGGATCCTGTTGGAGAAGTCGTGAAAGGGCGGGATGACGGGCTTGCAGGCCCGGCTGCGAGGTCTTTACTTGTGGCGGCTAGCGCATCCGCCAGATGCGACGCCAGGCGTGCGGCCAACGCGACCGCAAGGAAGGTAGGATTGGCTTCCCCGGTAGTGGGGAAAACGCTACTCGACGCCACATACAGATTGGCCATGCCGTGTACCCGGCAGTCGCGATCGACCACGCCCATCTGCGGATCGTCATGCATGCGCGTGGTACCGACCTGATGGAAGCCATCGGTGGCTTGTTCCATGATGTGACCGATGCGCAGGTTTTCGGGGCGATGATAATCAATCCGGCCTTTGTTGGAAGCACGTAGCCGGGCATCCAGAATCGCGTGCGCTTTCAGCACCGAGTCGGCGTCGTCGTGCAGATAGCGAAAATCGATCGTCAGGCGTGGCATGCCGTGGGCATCTCGCTCCTGATTCAGGACAACGCGGCTTTCCGGATTCGGGATCTGCTCGGCATGGTAATTGAGCGCATAGGTGCCGCCTTGATTACGCAGCACGAAGCCGGGTTTGCGCACCGGCGACAGATAGCGCAGACGCAAGATGGTGATGATGTCGGTTGCTGCCTGCCATGGCCTGCGCAGAATGTTCATCACATGTGCAGCGTAGCGGTAGGGCGGCGGGCCGACATGGCGCAGGCGGATCGCCTCCGAAATCATGCGTCGTCCGATCGCTGGAATCGACAGGCCGAGAAATACCATCGACAAGGTCGGGTTGCGATGACGCTCGTCATAAAACGGAGGATTGTCGGCGAAGAAAGAGGTATTCAGCAGATGATGCTGACGCTGTGCTTCTGCCGACAAGGTGAAGCGCCGGCGCACATAGGTGCCGGTTTCATCTTCGGAGAAATCGAGATCAGAAAAGTCGTCGGGCTGATTCAGCGCGATGCTGGCGATGCTGCCAAAGATGTGTCCCATGTAATACCGTCCCAACGGGCCACCGATGCCGCCGAACAGCGAAGGATGCATCTGCTGCGTGGCAAGCAGCAGGCGCGTGGTCTCCAGACCACCGCCGGCCAGGACGTAGCGTCGCGCGCGAACGTCGACGCGCATCTGCTTGTGATGGACTTGCAACGCACTGATTTGCTGCTCTCTGTCATCCAGGCTGAGACCGGTAACGGTCGCGTCGAAGAGGACGTGGATGTTCGGCGACGCCATGACACGCGGGCCAAGTCGCGACACCAGCTTGGGTTGTCTGGCCCAGCGTTCGAGTTGCGACAGCTCGATGTCATCCATGTCCGGCCAGCGTTCAGGCTGCTTGCGGAATTCGGCTTTGCCGCAATCGAGATAGTCGGCTGCCTTGGCGTACCACGGTGCAATGTCTTCCAGCGCAAACGGCCAGCCGGAATGCGGGACGTAATTGCGTGCTTCAAAATCGATCGCTTCAAACGGGACGCAGCGGCCACCCCATAACCACGAGCTGCCGCCCAATGCGCGGTTGGATGCCAGCTCCATGGGCGAGTGGGCTTTTTCGTCGAGCACCGTGGCGCGCGACCAGTCCTGCGTCGCGGAATTATGTTCGGCGCCGCCGGATTCCAGCATCAGCACTTGCAGCCCGCGTGCCTCTGCCTCCAGCGCAAGCGCCAGTCCTACCGGTCCGGTGCCGACAATGCAGATGTCGACGATTTGATCGGCCTGCAAGGCCGTCAGCATCACCATAGAATCCCTGAGCGTAAGTGTTTCTTATTTTTTGCCGAGAATGAAATTCTTCAGCCGCGCCATCTGCCATTGGCGCAGATAACGCCGGAATTCCCTGTTCTCGTAGCGAGGCAGCCGGCGCAGCGCCGACCAGAAGTAACTGAAAATCATCAGCAGGCCGCCGATGACGACCGGTTTTTCGCGCATGCGGTTGATGCCGGTAGCAATGGCATACAGGGGGTGATATCCCATGTACCAGTTGCCGCGGCCCCAGCGCAGACGGCCTTCGTAGATATGCTTGTCCGATGAACCCATGATACGGTGATGCCATAGCCATGCCTTCGGATCGTAGTAGCAAAAGGTCTTCCAGCCTTTCATCCAGGCCGTATGCACGTCGATCCCGTCCCACGACAAATGCTGGACGAAGCCGCCGATGTCTTCAAAGGCAGTGCGTTTGTAAAGCTTGAACTGACCCGCGACCTGTTCGTCGATGTGGCTCTCTTCGATGTACTGGCCGTCTTCGTGGCGATAGACCTTGCCCGACACGGCGGCCAGCTTCGGATCTTCGTCGAGTTTCTGGAACATGTGCTCCAGATAGAGCGGGCCAAAGGACATGTCGCCATCGAGTTTGGCGATGTACTGGTAGTCCTTGTTTTCAATATGTTCAACGCCGAAATTGAATGCCGCGATGACGCCGCCACCCAATTTGCGGAAACCGCGGTTCTGGCGGGGCACCAGGCGAATGAAATGGTATTTTTCTGCATATTCACGCACGATGTCCGGCGTGGTGTCGGCCGAGCCGTCGTCGACAAGAATCCACTCGACCGGACGGCAGGTTTGGGCCACTATGGAATCCATGGTCAGGCGCAGATACTTGGACTCATCGCGCACAGGCGAAATAATCACCAACGGAACGATACGCGGATTGACGGCAGGTGGGGCTTCCACCGGTTCCAGCGGCTGTTGCTGATCTCCTTGCATGACGCCTTCCTTATGCTTATCTTGTGAGATGTAAATTGGATTGAGATCACGGTCAGATTTGCCTATGCTGTCCGATCCCCGCGGTCAAATCAAGAATTAATCTGAAAACTCCTGTCAAACAACGAGTGTTCGCTCAATAATATTGTTAAAATGATATCAAATTAATGGCGAACGTAATTCGATTAAATTGACTTTTATCTAATTTTTACGCTGGAACGGATGCCAAAACAGACCGTATTCCCCACGTCCCATCTGTTCGGACTCGATATCTGCGCTGCGAGTTTCAATCAGGCCGCGCATCAGTTGATGGTGCTCGCCGAGCGACGCGAAGGGCCTCCTGCGATTGTCGTCACGCCGAACGTTGATCACGTCGTCCGGCTGGATGCCGACGCCCAGTTTCGTGCGCTCTACGTTCAGGCCGACTATATCTTTGCCGACGGCATGCCGCTGGTGTGGGCCAGCCGTATGAGCGAGGCGCCGTTGCCGGAACGCGTGACCGGTTCCGATCTGTTTGTCGAACTGGCGCGTTCGGCGGCGAAGCAGCAATTGCCGGTATTTGTTATCGGCGGCATGCCGGGTCAGGAAGAAATGCTGACCGCAGCATTTGCGCGTGTCTATCCGGGTTTGCAGGTTGAGATCTATTGCCCGTCGATGAAGTTTGACCCCACCGGTGCAGAAGGGCTGGAAGCGCTGCGTCGCGTCAATGCCTGCAAACCAGGCTTGGTGTTCGTCTGCCTCGGGATGCCCAAACAAGAGCGCTGGTCGTTCGCGCATCAAGACAAGATGCAGGCCGGCGTGGTGATGTGCGTCGGCGCCGCCATGGAGTTTGCGCTCGGCTTCAAGTCGCGTGCGCCGCTATGGATGCAGAAGGCCGGGCTGGAATGGTTTTGGCGGCTCGCATCAGAACCGCGCCGCCTGTGGCGCAGATACATCGTTCAAGGTTCGAAATTCGCCGGTTTGCTGCACCGAGAACGGAAGGTGCAACGTACAATCAAACTCAACAAGAGGACAGGGAGCGGCCATTGAGCTTTTACGCTGACAAACGCAACCATCACACTACCTTGCTCGGGCTTGCCGTCGGCGCAGCCTATGCCTTTACGATTATTCTGACGCTGGAAGTCTGTATCGCCGTGTATCAGTGGGCGGCGTTTTCCACATTCAATTTTGTGGCGGCGATCGCAGGTGTGGTCGGCTTCGCCGTTTTCAGTGATCCGCGTCGTTATGCGGTCGACAATTCGTCGATGATGGTGCATTACTTCGGCACGATCGTACGGCTGTGGATAGGCACTTTCTTTGTCGTCGTCCTGTCGTTATATCTGACCAAATCCGGCGAAGATTTCTCTCGCGTGGTGATGACGATGTGGCTTGCGGCCACGCCTTTTACTTTGGCGTTGACCTCCTTCCTGTGCCGCCGCTGGGCATTGCGCTTATACAGCGCCAAGGGCGAGCGGCGCACGGCTGTATTCGTCGGTTTCAGCGAAGATGCACAACGCTTGTCGGAGTCGTTTCAGACGTCGAAAATGCTTGGCATTACCCCTTTGGGTTTCTTCGATAACCGGCAGGGAACCCAACGTGTCGGCTCCGAGCTGCCTCGCTTGGGCAGCTTGATGGATGCCATCACCTGGATCGAACACAATCCTGTCGACGTCGTCTTCGTCGGGCTGGTGCATGCCCGCTATAGCGATATTGCACCGGTAGTGGATGCTTTGCACGACTCCGTAGCGTCGGTCTATTTTGTGCCGGAATCAAAAATGTTCGGCCTTGGCCACATGCAATATGGCGAGATCGCCGGTACGCCGGTGCTGGTGGCTTACGAGACGCCGTTCATCGGCGTGACGCGCCTGCTCAAGCGATTTGTTGATGTGATCCTGTCTTTCATCATTTTGCTGTTGCTCAGTCCGGTGTTGTTCATCATCGCAATGGGTGTGAAGCTGTCGTCGCCGGGCCCGATCGTGTTTCGCCAGATGCGTTACGGCGTCGGTGGTCAGCGTATAGTGGTGTCCAAATTCCGCTCCATGCGTAACGATCCGCTGCCCCAGGAAAACGGCGAGGTCAAGCAGGCAACCGTCGGCGACGCACGCGTGACTCCATTCGGGCGTTTCTTGCGCAAGACTTCGCTGGACGAGCTACCGCAGTTTTTCAACGTACTCGAAGGCTCAATGAGCATCGTCGGTCCGCGTCCGCACGCGGTTCAGCATAACGAGCTGTATCGCAAGCAAGTCAAGGGATACATGCTGCGGCACAAGGTCAAACCAGGCATCACCGGTTGGGCGCAGGTAAACGGTTTGCGCGGCGAAACCGATACGCTCGACAAGATGCAGCGCCGTATTGAGTACGATCTCTATTACATCCGCCACTGGTCGCTGGCGCTGGATTTTAAAATCATTTTGCGTACCGTGCTGGTGGTATTAAAAGACCGCAATGCATATTGACGTTATTGACGTTGCCGGGCCGACTATCGGCTATCTCGACCCTTTCCACCATGGCGCATGAAGTCACCCGACATCTGCTGAGTGAACTGGCGCCGGATATCGCCGGCCGCTTTGCTGCGGGCACGGCGGTGCGCGTCCACACTTCCTTCGAGCACGCTGAAAGGCGTTGGCGAGCGGCGCAGATGGCATGTGCCGCATACGGTTTCCAGGCCTATGACTGGCTGGCCACCTGGCAGCGAGAATTGGGCGCACGGCAAGGCTGGGAAGTCTGCATTGTTGAACTGAGCGATACCGATGATCGCACCTTGATGCTGTTGCCTCTGGGGCGTCAGCGCAAAAATGGAATTCGCTTCGCAGGTTTTCTCGGCGGTGAGATCACCGACTATCACGCACCGTTGCTGCATCCCGATTTTGACACATCCGCTTTTGCTGCATTATGGCCGGTCATCATGCGCCTGTTGGGTGGCGTTGATGTCTTTCGCGCCCGGCGCATGCCGCAGCATATCGAAGGCATCACCAATCCCTTGGCGGCACTGCCGGGCATGCGCCATACCGAGCAGGCGCATGCGGCGACGTTGACGTCGACTTATGCTGAATTCCAGAAGGTGCGCAGCGCCAAGATGTTTGCTGACACGCGTCGCCAATTGCGGCGTCTCAATGAACTTGGAACGGTGAAATTGCTGATCGATGCGCCGCCGGAACAACGTGCCGCCGTTATCACCGGTATGGCACAACAAAAAGCCCGGCGCTGGCACGAGACCGGCAGCCGCGATTTGTTTGCCGAACCGGGTTATCTGGATTTTTATCAGCAGCTTGCGGCGCAGGGTTTATCCGGTGGCGAGATTGTCGTATCGGCTTTGTATGTCGACGACAAGCTGGTCGCGACGCATTGGGGCATGCGCTATGGCAGCCGCTTCTACTGGCTGATGCCGGGATATCAGGATGGCGAATGGGCACGCTATTCGGTAGGGCGTATCTTGCTTGATGCCGTGGTTCAGTACTGCATCGCCGAAGAGCTGGCGGTGTTCGATCTGACAGTGGGCGATGAGGGCTACAAGATGCAATGGGCCGATCATATGCTGCCGTTATATGCAGGGCAGCAAGGCTATAGCCTGCGCGGCAAGATCGTAGTGGCGTTGAGCGATACCTATCAACAACTGCGTGCGTGGGCGCGCAACAATGAGCGTCTGCGCAACCTGGTCAGACGTCTGCGCGGGCAGCGTCCCGGTTCCGCTTCTAACGCTGCCTCGAATTCAACTTCGAATTCGACTCCCAATAATCAATAGCCGCATTCACCGGCAATACCTTGCAGCCTGCCGCCAGCGCGGCAGCGATGGCATGTTCCAGACGATCCGGCGTATAGCCGAAACGGCTCGGCGGACTTTCCACATCGTGCGTATTGACGATCAGCCAGCCTTTGTTGCGGGCGGTGCGTTGCAGTAGCGTTTCGTAATTTTCAGCATCCACCGGCAGGTCGTACAGGCGATGTGTCTTGAGCGCGTTCAGGTCGGCGACATGTTCATGTGTACCGCCGCCGGTGACGCGGCTGGAGCGAAAACGCCTGCTGCAAATGCGCTTGGCGTTGTAGGCGTAGGCGCCGAACGGATAAGCGAAATTCAGTGCCCCGATATCTACGCCCAGTTCGGCGAGGAAGGCCGCATTGCGATCCAGTTCTGCCTCCAGCGCATCGGCGCTGAGATTGTCGCAACGGATGTGTGAGTAGCTGTGGCAACCCAGTTCGTGGCCGTTGGCCAGCAAGGTTTGCAGATGTTCCCGGCTATGGCAGGGCTTGCCTTCTTCCATGCCGCCGGTCAGACCGCCGGCAACGTAGAACGTGCCGCGTACACCATTGTGCTCAAGTGCGTGTGCACCTGCTTCACATGCCGAGGCGGGGGCGTCGTCAAAGGTAAAGCTGACCACACCGGCTTCCGCCTCCAACGGCAACAAATTGCGGAAGGCATGCTGGGACAGTCGGCGACTGATGCGCAAGGCAAGTTTGGAAGCAGAATCGGACATGAGTGTTTTCCGGCAGCGACGGCGATGATGTCAACGCGTCAATCAGTTGTCGACCACGTGCGCGCCAAAACGGCGGCGCCAACGCAAGAACGGCTTTTCCACAAAATTATAAGACGCTATGGCAAACACAAATGATAGCAGCACCGCCGTCAGCGCAAAAAACGGGAAGGTTTGCCAGCCGATGCGCTGCGGCCCGATGCTGCCGGGGCCCCACCATATCTCCGCCAGCACGATGGCAATCGGGTGATACAGATACAGCGAATACGACCAGCCGCCGACGCGGCGCAAGGGTTTGGTTTCCAGTAGTCGGGTCAAGGGCGTGACTGACCTCGTGAAGCAGATTGCCGTCATCAGCGGCATCAATGCCAGGCCTTGCAGGGAGTAGCGCAGCGTGTCGCGAAAACCCGGATGCCGCACCACAAAACACGCCAGCAGCAGGATCAGACAAACCAGTTGTACCAACCTGCTGGCTGAAAAACGCCGCCAGTGTTTTTGCGTATCGTTGGCCAGAATCAGCGCCAGCCACGCACCATACAGAATCGAATCGATGCGCGTATCGGTGGCCATGTAAATGTAATCGCTGCTGCCGCCATGGCGATGCACTATTACGCGCCACACCAGTACCAGGATGACACTACCCGCCAGCACCCACGAGAAGCGGCGCAGGTTGGCAGTCCCCGCCAGCAGCGCCACGCAGATAAAAGGGAAGACCAGATAGTATTGCTCCTCCACCGCCAGCGACCACAAGATGCTGAAGGGATCGAAGCCATCGCGGCCCTGCCCGAAGTGCACGAATATGCCGTAGTAATTGGCATAGTAGAACAAGGCGGAAAATACCTTGCCCCAACCCATGATGCCGCCTGCTGCACTGAATACCAATGCCGCCAGAGCGACTGCGACCACGAGTGCAGGGTATAAGCGGAAAAGGCGCCGGACATAGAATCGACCGACGGCGATGCGGCCATTTTGTGCATGTTCAGCCAGCAGCAATCGGGTGATCAGCAATCCGCTGATGAAGAAAAATACGGTCACGCCAAAGCCGCCGGGTATCGCCGTGCTGAAGCCCAGATGCGCTATCAGCACCAGTAGCACTGCGCAAGCGCGCAGACCGTCGAGGCCGGGAATGTAGTCGAATGATGGCCGCGCGCTCGCCGTCGGGTTCGTGTTAATGCTTGTCTCCATAGTTGGGCTCGTGCTCATCGCAGATCCTCAATTTGTTGACGCGCGCGGTTGTAGCCTTGCTGATTGTCGAAGTTGAACGGCCCGGTGACATTGTCGAAAGTGTAGTTCAGACTGACTTGTACGGTGCTGCGCCGATAGTCGATGTTGCCGCCCGATTTGGAGGTGGTTTGCTCGCGCATCGCATCAACGCGCAGGGCCAGCCGGCGCGTGATGTCGTAATCGTAGCGGAAGCCCAGGCGCAACAACTGATCGTCGCCGCTGGTCGGCGTGCTGATTTGAGATGTCGCAAAGTTTTGTGACTTTTGCGATTCCAGCGAGGCCAGCAGCGATACGCGTGTTTTTGGCGTGGCCTGCCATACCGCGCGGCCCTGGATGCCGCGGGTAATCACGTAGAGACGGCTGTCGGCTTCATCATTGGCTTGCGGGCGATCCCAGATGCGCCCGTAGAAAGTCGTCTTGGCCGAATAGTGCCAGTCGATTCCCAGTTCGCCCGAGACCAGACGGCTGTCGCGATTGGGCAGCGTGTTGAAGTGGCGTGCGATCGAGCCGATATGGGCGATGAAGACGGTGTTCTCGGTATAGCGCCAGGCCACATCGGTAAAGAACTCGGTATCCGTATAGCCTGAGTCGAAGTCGGCGATGTCTTGCGCTGTCCTGTTGGGAAATCCGACCCGGTTGCGGCGTACGCCCGCCGACAGCGTCGACTTGGTGCCTGCCGTGTAGCGGATCGCCGCCTGAATGGCGTTGCTGTTCATGTTGTACATCTCGACCCGGCCAGGAATCATGTAGCTCAGGGTTTGCTGCGTCCAGGTCAATGGCACGTCGAAGCGGTTGGTGACGCGATAGGCGACCTCGACATTGTCTTCGCGGATATGCGGAAACTCCGGCTCGACGTTGGAGATGCCTCGCGGCGGCGTCGTGGTGCTCGGCGCAATTTCGCCGCCGAAATAGTTGTACAGGCGATCGTCGGTGCGATGGCGTATGCGTCCGCGCAGCAGGTCGCTGAATTCCCAGTTGTAGATCCCTTCAAATTGCTTCTTGGCCTGGTTCAGGTTGTAGGGGCCGTTGCCGTTGAGATCGGTGTAGTTGCCGAACGTACTGCCATAGTGCATCTGCGACACTGACGCAGTCAGCTGCAGATTGGTTCGCTCCGTCGGCAGCGGCAAGAACAGCGCGCCGCGAATATCCGTCGACCAGGCCGAGTCTGAAGTCTTCAGCTTGTTGTCGCTGTTGCTGGGAAACATGAATGGGTTATCGATGCGATACCAGCTTACGCCGCTTTGTAGCGCGTATTCGGCTGTGGCATGCGCCGGGGCAGACATCAGCGACAGTGACATGCCGAGCGCCGCGCAAGCCGTCATGCCGAAACGTGTCAGCGCGGATTGCCGGAGCGTTATACCTGCCGATTGCATGATTTTATTCATCGGCGATGACCTCGTACCAAGGGCTGGCCTGCGCGATGTCAGCCTGGATATGGATAGTGGCTACACCGTTATTAAGGCTGGCGCGGTTGCCATCGAGCGCAGCCAGGCGTTTTCCGTTGCCGTCCAGCGGATAGACGCTGATGCGCCTGGCTTGCGTGCGCAGGCTGATGCGCGCCTCATTGCGTTCCATCCAGACGGGGCCTTCCACATCGCGCGGGCCGGACGGCTTGTTGTTCATGCCGGCATCTTGCTCCAGCGTCCACCATTTGGCGTCGCTCTTGTAGCGGATCAATTCTTTCGGACGCGGCGGCACGGATCCTGGTTGGTTGCCGGTGACTGCGCTTGAGGCCGAGATCAGAATTTGCCGCGACGAGGCCAGAGGACGATTATCCAGGGCCGTCAGCAGCACGCCGGTAAAGCCGCGGCTCTTGCCTAGCAACTCGATGGCCGCATTGTCGTCGCCGACACGGCGCTTCATCAGAAAGCCGAAGAAGCCGCGTGCCTGTGGCGTGCGCAGCTGAATAGTGCGCTGTTGCGCTTCAAATTCGAATTCACCATTGGCCGCCCGCAACGGCGCTGTCGGCGGTGTTTGCTTGTCGAGCTTGCCGGCGCCGGTCAGATCCATGCCAAGACGGGCTTGTGTCGCCAGTTCCGGTGTGACGCCGTAGCGCACTGACAGATGTGTCTCGAAGGCGCTTGGATCACGCACGGCCGCGACTGCCGCACGCGCTTCCGCACTGAACGGAATCACGGTCTGTTTCGGCAGTGTCCCGACCAGTCCATTGCGAAACAGCATGGCGCTTTGTCCTGTGGCGGCATATTTGCCCCAGTCGCCGCTGAGCGTAAAGGCAGAGGGAGTGATAGCCCAGTTGTCGCCATCGAGATAGTCAAAAAAGAACAGGCCGTCCCAATCCTGCGCGGCGCCGATGGCGGCCATCAGCGGCTGAATCTCGCTGCTTTGCTTGTTGGGGAAGGGTTGATTGTATTCGCTGACGACGAAGGGTTTGCGGATGTCGCGGCGCAAAGACAGGGCCAGCAAGCGGTTCAGTTCGCCATCGCTGGCCGAGCTGTTGTGGATGCGCCAGTCGTTGCGATCCCAGGCGGGGCCGGGAAAGTCGGGATGGTCGATATAAAAGTGTTCATCGATGTAATCCATCTGGGCCTGCGAATCGAAATTGAGCACGCCGCCGTAACCCATCTGCGTACCGGTGACCGGCACCAGCGTATCGGTTTCACTTTGCACGACCTGGCGCAGGCGATTGAAGTAAGCGCGGTCGGTATCCGCCAGGAACAGCAAAAAGTCACGTACGCGCAGCGCTGCGCCGGAAGTATTAGGTGTGCCGGGATCGGCCGGGCCCAATACCTTTTCAGTCAGCGATTTGAACTTGCCATCAAGGCGGTCGCGCCATTGGCCGATTTGCGAGGCGTCGGTCGGTGTCAGCAGCGGTACGACAGAGTTGGCCGAGACACAGGTATTCCAGGTCGCACAAGCTTTGGCGGTCGAGCCGTAGCGCTTGATCAGCCATTCTTGCCATTGCTTGCGCAGTTCGGCCTCGTAAGCCTTGGGAACGGCGTCGCTCCATTCGCGGCGTTGCCAGGCAGCCAGCAGCGACGATTCGTTGTTGATTTCCACCATTGCCAGCGCGGCGTTGTTGCGCAAGCCGAGCGCGCGGATCAACTGGCGCGCGTATTCTTCCTGCAGTGCCACCATGCGCGGGTAATAGACGTGAGTCGGCGCACCGAGCTGTGTCGCTTCGGCCTTGCCGTCCAGCGGCGGCAATTGGTCGATAGCGGGACGGAACCGGTAGCCGACATGCAGGTTGAGGTTCACGTAAATACCTTGCTGCTTCAGCGCATTGATGAAGTTGCGCAGGCGGCTCACCGCCACCGGATTGAATGTCGGATAAGGCCCCGGCGTCAGCAGGCTGCGCGGTGGATTGTCCTGGGTGCCGGGACTGCTGTCCATGTGATGCAGGCGCACAGCATTGATGCCCAGCTTGCGCAGGCGTTGCGCCAGACGCACCGCATCCGCATCGTTAGGGAAATTGGTGGCGAAGCTCAGGTTGATGCCGTACAGGCGCACACGCGTGTCGTCGGCGGTGTTCGGGCGATTGTCGGGGCCGACGCGGTAGAAATGGCCGTTGCGTACGAAGATGCGCGATCCGGCGTCCAGCGGCTGGTTCATGGCGGAGCGATCGGGTGCACCGCTCAATTTGTCTTCATCGATCGCGAAATTGAAATACGCGATGCCGTTGTCGCCGAGGGTGAAGGCGGTCGGTGTCGTCTGCGCGGCGATCGGTAACGACAGCACCGACAGCGACAAATAACCCGCCGCCAGCGTGAGGGTGCGCAGAGGCGTGGCCTTGCTCATGGTGCGACTCCACGTGACAGATTGTCGGGTTGCAGATTCTGTTCGGTTTGCTTTACCAGCGCGGTTTGCTCCATGCGATGCAAGGTCAGCCGCGCAGAAATCGCCGTCGAGGAATAGATGAAGAAAATATTCTGGAACAGCACACCGCGAAACACTTCGCTCTCCGAGAGATTGCTGATCAGAATCAGAATCAGCATGGCCCAGTGGATGGCAGCCTCTTCACGGTCAATACGCGTGAGCTTGATCAGGTTGCGGATGTGGAAAACAAACACGCCGGCCATGATGACCAGACCCACGATCCCGAGCTCGTTGAGGATATCGAGGTAGCCGTTATGTGCCTGCAGCGGAATCCAGTGCAGCGCATTGATGATCATCTGTGACGGGCTGCCTTCGCCCAGCCAGAATGCGCCGTAACCGATGCCGAATACCGGATGGCGCTGCACCTCCAGCAACACCAGGCGCCAGATGTCGGTACGGCCGGTGAGGTCGGTGCTCTTGTTGAACAGCGCGCCGAAGGGAGCGAACAGCTCGTTCCATTCAGGCAGGCGACCGTTGACGACGTAGAAGATGTGGAAGCCGAGCAGGAGGATGACCGCAAGACTGATCGTCAGCCGACGGCCGTCGAATTCGCCGGTCAGATAACGGCGGCGGATCAGCAGATAAATGCCGGTACCCAGCGTGGCCACCAGAATCGCCGTACTGCTTTTGGCCATCACCAGCATGAACAGACTGAACAGGATCCCGAAATAGCAGATTGAACGCGGGAAAGTGGTTCCCAGACTTTCCTTGATCCACAACACCACACACAAGCCGGAGATCGCGCCCAGCGTATTCTTTTGCGTCAGGATGCCGCGCCAGGCTCCGCCCAGTTCGTAGTCCACGCCGATGCGCGGCAGTACCAGCGAGACCACAAACGAACATGCCATCAAGGTCATCAGCGTGCCGAGCATGGTGCGAATCAATTGATGCTTGCCGCCGATTGGCGGCGAGATCGCGATGCCTACCAGCGTCAGACCGATCAGCTGGACGCTGCGCTTGAGTGTGACCACAGGATAGGGCGACCACAAAATCGTCATCAGGCAGTACAGGATGATGGCGATCAACAGCGGGTTGAGATGCAGCACATGGCGCAGGCTCCAGCCGCGATTGCGCCACGCCAGCCAGGCACCGATCAGAAACACCGAGCCGAACTCCATCTGAAAGATCAGCGAGCCTTCGGCATAGCTGCCTTGCGGATCGGTATTGCCCCAGTTGAAGCCCGGTGGCAGCAACGAGAAGGTCATGCTCATGACGATCAGCAGGCGCACGAGAAACGGATCGATCTTGCCGGCAATCGACGATTGTTCCTGTGGTTCCTGCAGTCCCTGTGTGGGACGCGCTGCGTCCAATTGGTCAGTTGCCGTATTCATGATAACGATGGCCCGCGAGGGCGCTTAATTTGCCGCACTGCGCCAGCGTAGTACGCAGCCAGCGGATCGACATGAGCCGGGAAAAAGGAAGTGCCGCCAATGTCACACCGGCAGCAATCAGCAGTTGCGCCAGTGCACGCAGGCCCAGCTGAGTCGCACGCGCGAGGCGTTGCATGCCATGCAGGCGGGCGATTTCCGACAAGACGTAGGTCTGCCCGAGCCGGTAAGAGCGACGCAGCAGCCAGTTCAGGTTGGCGCGTTGAGCCGGGACTTCCTCGCTGACGGTGGCTTCGTCGCACCAGACGAACTTGGCGCCGTGCGTCAACATGTCGCGAAACAGCATGGTGTCTTCCGCACCGGTGCGGCCAAAGGCGGCATCGAAAGGGCCCGGAACGGCCATCAACTTGCTGCGCCGGATCAATACGTTACCGGTGCGGGCGTCTTTGGTCGTGATGACGGTGCCGGTGGCGAAGCGGCGGCGATTAAAGAAATCACCGCTGCGTATCCATGCCGGCGTGTCGTCGCGGTAACGCGGCAGCACGGGGGCAAATACCGCGTCGGCGTCGTACAGGCGTTGCGTGGCGACCATGTGGCGGATCCAGTCAGGATCGGGTGCTTCGTCGTCATCGATGAACAGCACCCATTCTCCCTGCGCCGTATGCACGGCCGCGTTGCGCGCCTTGGCGATGTTGGGCGTGCTTTCATGCCGGGCATGCAACGGCATGGGGAAGTGCGCCTGCCAGTCGCGCAGGACGGAGGCTGCCGAACCGGCCGGGTCGTTGTCCACCACCACGACTTCGATGCGCAGGGCATCGCAGGACTGTTCCGTTAACGCAGCCAGCAACTGATCCAGCAGTTCCGGACGGCGGAAGGTGCAGATGCAGATGCTGATATCGATGGGGGCGCTCATGTTTGCCGGCGCCTTAACATGGGGAGGAAGACTGCCCAGATCAGCAGCAGGTCGAAGACTTCCACGATGATCAGCGAAAGGATTGCGCCCCAGGTGCCATACAAGGGGATGAATACTGCTGCGGAAATCAGCATGATGACCAGGCAGGCGATGCCGCTTAACAGCAGCAGTTTGTATTGGTCATTGCTGGTCAGCCAGGAAGAGCCGATCCAGCGTGCCGCATTGATGGCGAAGTAGCCGCCCCAGGCCAGCACCATCGGTTCCAGTCCGTGATATTTGGCGCCCAGCACGTGAGCTTGCAACCATGGCAGGGCCAGCCAGAGTGCGATCACGTAGACGATCGTGACGATTTCGATACCGGCAACCGAGGCCCAGGCGAGGCGATCCAGATGTTTCCAGTCCCGTGCCGCAAACAGACGGCTGACCATCGGCCGCGCTACGCGTGACCACGCCAGCACCGACAGTGAGATCGGCATCAGCAGCAGGCGCGAGGCGTTCAGATCGGCCGAAGCCGCAACGCCGAGTACGGCCGCCGCCAGATACAGGTAACTGTAATTGGTGGCCCACGCCACCAACGCACCCGGCAAGGCCCAGCGTCCGCGCTGCATGACTTCGCTGACGGCGGCGCGGTACTCTGTTTTTTCTTCAGCAGGCATGATGGCTGGGGAGGAGGGCGACGTCCATTCGTGGTCAGTGCTGCGCCACATGCCGACGATGTTCGCCAGGCCAAGCACCAGCAGGATCGCCGGTACGGTCAGGTAACCAACCAGCAATAGGACGCCGACGCCGACCACCACACCGAGGGCATAGGCGATATCGGTATGCAGCACGCGGCGAGGACGGGCTTCGATGAAACTGATGCTGCGATGGTATTCGCGTTGGGCGTTGGCCAGAATGTAGATGGCGAAGGCAGCACCGAGCCAGACCGGATGGGTGTCGATGTTGGTGATGCTTGCCACGACACCGCTGCCGACGCCGAACAAGACCGCGAGGCCAATGCTGAGCTGCCATTGAAAACGTAGCAGCAGCGTCGTCAGGCGCGCCCGTTCGGCAACCGATTTGCCGGGGGCGATGGTGGTCAGCGGTCCGGTGATCAGCGCTTCGATGACGGTGGAGGCAAAGATGCCGGCGACATACATCTGCGAATAGACACCATAGGATTCCTTGGTGGCCAGACGGATCAGCACCAGCCCCAGCGCAAAGTTGAGCCCGCTCAGCAGAGCCTGGTCGAGCAGAGACGCCAGCGAATGCGTGAGCAGCTTCTTGCTGCTGACGCCGCCTACCTGTTGAGTGGGCTGCTCAGCCATTTGCGCAGACGGTGCCATAGTTTCTTGCCCTTGCCTTCGAGCTGGTCGAACTTGTCTTCTTCGGCGAATTGGTTGTAGACCGTGCCGATGATTTGCGCCCCTGCGGTCTTCATTTGCGCTTCTGTCTGACGCAGGTCGTCAAGGCGGGAGTGGTGCTGTCGCGCCACCAGCAGGCACATGCCGACCTGTTGCGAAATGGTCTGCGCATCGGACGAGGTTTGCGCCGCCGGCGTGTCGACAATGAACACATCGAAGTCATTGGCCAGTTGCAGCATCAGCTTGCTCAGCGCCGGTTGCAGCAGGATTTCCAGTGGATTCGGCGGCTTGGGGCCGGCGTTGAGAATATGCAGATGCGGAAAACCTTCGGCCAGGCCGCCGGCGGAGATCTCGGTACGGCCGGCCAGCATGGTCGACAAGCCGGTTTTGTTCTCGACGCCGAACAAGAGATGTTGTTTTGGTGAGCGCATGTCCGCATCAATCAGCAGGGTGCGCTTGCCCATTTGCGAAAAGGCCAGGGCGAGACTAGCGGCCAGATAAGACTTGCCTTCGCCTTCTGCAGTGCTGACGATGGCCAGCGAAATCTTTTCCTGATCGCTCAGGCGAATCGACAGCTCGGCGCGAATCTGGCGGATTGCCTCTGCTTCCATGCCGAATGGCGCCAATGCAATGTCAAGCGACTTGTCCAAGCCTTCCGTCGATACCAGCGCGGTCGCGTAGTTGAACTGTTCGGACAGTACCGCCTGCACGTTTTGCTCGGTCAGCAGGCCGAGGCGCACGGCAGCTTCGCCGAAGCGGATGTTGGCCGAGTTTTGCAGCTCGACGACGCGCGCGACCTGTGCCTCGGTCAGCAGGCCCGCTTCCACGAAGCGGGAGCCCATCTTGTCGGCAGTTGCGGCGCTGGTCGATGTCGTTTCAGTTGCCATGGTCATTACAGTCTTAGCGGATGCCGATATGGCCGATTAACGGGAGATGAAGGCCGCGCACCAGATCGTCTTCGCAGCGCACGCGGCGTTGGCCGAGCTCATACAGCAGCGCCAGGCAGAAGCCGAGCGCCAGACCGACCAGAATGCTGGCAGCGATATTCTGCATCAGCAGCGGCTTGGAATGCGTGCTCGGCACTTCCGCCACGCGCAGAACCGTCAGGTCGAAGGTGTTGATGTTGCTGGCCATAAGAATTTCGTCGTACTTTGCCAAGGCGGTGTTGTAGACGCGCTCGACGCTGTCGAGCTGGCGCTGGTAGGACGTGATGATGTCGCGATGTTGTTTCTGTTCAAGCAGTTTGGCGCGTTGGGTATCGACCTCTTTTTGGAGGGCTTGCTCCTGCAGAGCCAGACGGCGTGTATCGATTTGCTGAGCGTCCAGCGAGCTGCGCGCTTCGTGGGCGATGCGTGCCGAAATATCGTCGCGCTCACTGATCAGCGCCAGCGTCTTCGGATGGCGGGGGCCGAGCACGTCTTGCACATCGGACAGACGTTTGTTGACGTCGCTGAGTTTGGACTTCAGATCGTTGATATTGGGGCGTTGCGCGACCTCCGGCAATTCGTCGATGCGCATGCCGCCGCGCACCAGGCTATCGGTGGCGTTCTTGCGGGCTTGTGCTTCCTGCTGCTGGTTCTGCACAGTGATCAACGAGGTCATCAGATCGCCCAGTTGGCGCGATTGCAAGTCGTTGCGTTCGTTCGGATCGAGGATGCCGACTTCTTGCTGATATTGGGTCAGCTTTTGCTGGATGGAATCGGCTTCCTTGCGCAGATGTTCCAGCTGGGCGTTGTACTGCTCGCGGCGCGCACGTGCCGAGGCGGAAGAGATCTGCTGGTTGAGATCGATATAGGCGCGTACGACGGCGTTGGCGAGATCACGCGATTGCTCGGCCGTTCCAGCGGCGTATTCGACTTCGATCACGCGGCTGGAACGGCGTGTCACGACCATTGTGTTGTCGTTGATACGTTTGACCAGTTGCGAGTGGGCACGCGCTTCGCCGCTGCGTTCGACGGCTTCGTGATAGGCCGCGGTGCGTTCCAGATCGAGTGCATCGATGACTTTTTCAGCAACCGCCTGGCTCTTGATCATGTCGAGCTGGGTTTGCATGTAGCTCTCGTCCATCATTGGCGAGAACAGGCGTCCGTTGATCGGATCGTTGCCCTTGTAGTCAAGGAAGACGTCGGACGAGGCCGTATATGTTTTTGGCAGCAGCAGGGTGACGACGATCGTCACCGCCATGGTCGCCAGCAGCGTCTTGAATATCGTGCTGCGGCGCGCCGAGATCATCGACGCGAGCTGTTTGGACGATAAACCGGTTTCGGGAGCCTGCAAATTCACGTTATAACCTTGATGTTTGTTCAGAATAGACTTTCGTTGACATACACAACGTCGCCGGGCAAGACCGGATCGGTCAATTTTGCCTTGATTTCCTGTGCTGCCTTGTCAGGCATTTCCCTATTGATATAGATGCGGCGTTGGGATGCACGCTGGGTCATACCGCCGCCGAGGGAAATGGCGCGCATGACGTTCATGTCCTGTTCCATCGGATAGGCGCCGGGGCGATTGACTTCGCCATGGATGTAAAAGAGTTTCTTCTTGTTGACGTAGACGACGTCGCCGCTGTTGAGCTCTACGTCCAGCGGGCTGCGTTCGGTAGCCTTGGTTTCGCCCAGCAGGATGGGGATGCGGACGTCGCTTTCTGTACTGTTTGTTCCACCGGCGTTGCTGTTATCCGCCTTGCGGCGCAGCAGTGTGACGGTCTGATCCGCTTGTGCAGTCAGGCCACCGGCAGTCGCCAGCAACTCCAGCACGCTCATATGGCCGGGGATCGGATAGCGGCCCGGACGGCTGACTTCGCCGAGTACCGAAACCATTTGGCTGCGCAGTTGGACGACTTCAACCGACACTTCCGGGTTGCGCAGATATTGGCCCTTGCGCAGCGCATCAGCGACGCGCGCCGAAATTTCACTCGTCGTCAGCCCTGTGACATCAACGCCGCCGATCAGCGGCAAGGTCAGCATGCCTTTATCATTGACGCCGACTTCCGCCGACAGGTCGGGTTGGCCGAATACGGTCACCCGCAAGACGTCACCAGAGCCGACGCGCGTATTGGTTACTGTAGAAGAGGGGAGCGCCAGCGTAGACAGCGTGCCGGGCGGGGCGGACATCACTTCACCGGTTTTGGTCGGATCCGTAGGTACCTGCGCGAATGCAGAAATACACATCAGGATAGCGATGACAGCAAAAAGAGAACGGACTAATCGACGCAAACTTGACTCCCAAGACTGATTACAAAACGATCTGCGACCTGCTGCAACTTGCGATCTGCCATTTGCGCTATACGGAGTGCTGCCGGAGCAGCAAACGTGAATCAGTGAGGCAAAGTTTTGTAAATATGACAACTTAATTCGTGCATCTTAATCGAAAATACGCACGTTTTGAAGTAATTCTAATCAGGCTACAAATCTTTACAGTTTGAGTCACGAGATTGATAAATGTTTCCGCTTAGGAAATTTTACCTGTTTTTATTGTCAGCCGATGAATCTCATCTGCGCATGTTAGTTCGTTGAACTGAACAGGGAAATGGCATAAGCATCAGCTATGGGGCCAGTTAAGCATATAAATTGCACGATATCAATTCAATGTTGCATGAAGATTACGCCGGACCTTTAAGTCTGCCCTGGATTGGCGACGGTGTAGCGTTACGGCAAAATCGGGCACGGAAAAACGGCTTTGGCGAATTCGTCTATCCTTGCCGGATTAATCGTTGCTCAATATCGCCATGTCCGTTTCCATTGCCAATTCAACTGAGTTAGCTGACTCAGTTGATTCATTTGATTTCGCCTCCGCCTCGGGCTCTCTTCGCATCAGTGTCCTTGACCAGGCGCCCGTTTCGGAGGGGATGTCCGGCGCACAGGCATTGAAAAATGCCATCGATCTGGCGACGCTGGCGGATCGTCTCGGTTACTACCGGTATTGGGTCGCGGAGCATCACGGCACCACCTCTCTGGCATGCGCCAGTCCTGAAGTGTTGATCGGCCCCATCGCGGCAGCGACATCACGTCTGCGCCTGGGCAGTGGCGGGGTCATGCTGCCGCATTACAGCCCGTTAAAGGTCGCGGAATCGTTCAGCATGCTCAGCGGCTTGTATCCGGGCCGCATTGACCTGGGGCTGGGGCGTGCGCCGGGAAGCGATTCGTTGACCGCGTCTGCCTTGCAGCGTGACCGGCGTCAGCGTCCTCAAGATGATTTTCCGGAGCAGTTGAATGAGCTGCTGGGCTACTTGTGGGACGAGTTGCCCGAGGACCATCCGTTTGCACGCCTGTCGTCTTTGCCCGGGAGTCCGGAGCTGATACAGCCATGGATGCTGGGCTCCTCCGCGCAAAGCGGGATCTGGGCGGCCGAGCTGGGTTTGCCATACATGTTTGCGGATTTTATCCACGCCGCCGGCGAGCCGGTCGCAGAACGGTACCGGCGCGACTTCGTGCCGTCACCGCGTTTCCCATCGCCGCGACAGGGTGTAGCCTTGCAGGTCATCTGCGCCGATACCGATGAAGAAGCCCGTCTGTTGGCGACCAGCTACGGCATGCGCTTGATCCATATGCATAGCGGACGGCGTCTGGACAAGATTCCGTCAGTGGAAACAGCGCTGAAGTTTTTCGAGGAGTACAATCTGCCGCCGTCGACCTTGCCGTCCGGCCGACGCGCCGTGGTGGGTTCTCCGGCCAAGGTAAAAGAACAGATTGAAGTGTTGGCCGCCGCCTATGGTGCGGACGAGGTCATGATTGTGACGATCATTCATGAGCACGCGGCGCGCAAGCGATCCTATGAATTGATCGCGCAGCAGTTCGGACTTTCCTGAGCAGGTTTAATGCCGGTATTGATGATGAAGAAGCGTGTGCACGTAAATGCATCCACTTTTATCAGGTCGATAAATTTCTTTTAAATCAAAAGGATAGCGAGAACTCCTCAACTTTATCCACAAAGTTACCCCCAGTTTTTGTGGGTAACTTTTACCTGTGGAAAAGTGTGTCCGTTGGCGCTCGCGGTTCAGGATTTGTCGCGCCCTGACAGCCACAGTCGCGTCATTTGCTCTGCGCTGTCCTTCAGGAGCGCAGCCGCGTTGCCGATGGCGTCATTCAGTGTCGTCGGGCCAAAAACGATCGAAAAACATCCCGAGAAGCTGGTTTGCAACTGAGGCAATGACGTGCGGTCGATGCCGCCCGACAGAAGCGAGGTTTTTACGCCGGCCAGACGCGCACGTTGTGCCGCGATGAAGGGCGCTTTTCCATGCAAAGTCTGGACGTCGCTGCGGCCTTCGCCGGTAATTAGCCAGTCGGCATCTTTGAGCGCGGCGTCGAGCCCGATATAGTCGGCCACGGTTTGTGCGCCGGACTGAAATTCTGCGCCCAGCATCAACAACGCATAACCCAGCCCGCCTGCAGCACCGGCACCGGGCGAGTTGGCTTCACTGCGGCCGCTGGCCTGCTCGAAGAGCGTCGCAAAATGGCTGAGCAAGGCATCCAACGGTTTGACCTGCTCCGGCTTGACACCTTTTTGCGGGCCGAAAATAGCGGTCGCGCCTTCATCGCCGCAGAGCGGATTGTCGACATCGGACATGGCGACGATGTGGATATCTTTCAGGCGCGGATCAAGGCCGCTGACATCGACACGCGCCAGTTTGCCCAGGTGCGACGGTACGGGGGCGAGTTGCTTGCCTTCTGCATCCAGCAGTTTCAAGCCCAGCGCAACCAGCATGCCGATGCCGCCATCATTGGTGCTGCTGCCCCCCAAAGCGATCAGGAAGCGCCGTGCGCCGCTATCCAATAGCGCCAGCAAAGCGTCGCCGATGCCGAGCGTAGAACGGTCTTCCACGGCTACTGCCGTGCCGGTCGCATCGGTCAGGCCAACAATTTCTGCTGATTCGATGACCGCGCTGCGATCGCTCAGGATGCCGGTTGCTGCCTCACGCATGGCGCCTGCCGCACCACGCACTTGCAGGCGGCGTACTTCGCCACCGGCATGGAGCAGCGCGTCGAGCGTCCCTTCGCCACCATCGGCAATCGGACACAAGCGGATCACGGCATCCGGCGCGGCGGCCAGGACACCTGCGCCAATCGCTTCCGCGACTTGCTCGGCGCTCAGAGAACCTTTGAATGAATCGGGGGCGATGACAACAACAGGGGCGGAAGCAGTAGTCATGGATAAGTGTCGACGGGGATGCGGGCAGCGCAACCGCGTGGGGCGCAGCCCTTTCGCGATCGGGTGTCTCCGGGTGATGGAATATTTTTTATGGAGCGCTGATTATATAAGCATCTGTGTGGCGGCACGATAGTGGAAGTGGATGGGCATTATCAATGTATCGGTATGGCGGCCAAGGTAACAAAAGGTAATTGGACTGGAAAAGGCGCAAATTGAATCGCATCATGTAAAAAGAATAATTCCGGCTGCGAGGGCATTATGAAACGTTTATTGTGGATCATTCCTGCGCTGATGCTGGGCGGCTGCGTTGCCGTGCCTTACGATCCTTATCCTTATTATGCGTCGCCAGCACCTGTCTACGTGGTGCCGTCCGCCAGCGTCTACTATGGTTACGGTGGCGGCTATTGGGGCGGTTGGCGAGGCGGCGGCGGTCGGTGGCGGCATTAGGAACAATGAGCATCCAAATCATGCTTGAGAACAATGTTAAGGGTGGCTGCAGGTTTGCATTCTTTCTCCCAAGCCAGTAGCATTGCGGATCATCGATCCAGAACCGATGCCCGGTGACTTGCATCGGGTATCATGGGCGCTAAAAATTGGATGCTGTCCGTTGTTGTTGCATGGTATGACGATTTTTACGACACTCTCTCACTCAACTCCCAGAACACGTACGCGTAACAGGACGATCGTCGGCGTCAGCCTTTCGATACTGGTTCACGTATTGCTGTTCGTTGTTTTGCGGCCCAGCCTGCAAAAAATCAATGTACAGGCGAACTCCTCACACGAACCGCTTGAGGTGACTTTCGTCCATAGCACTCCGCCACCGGCAGCTATCAAGCAACCGACGCCGCCGGAAAAGACCAAGCCGGTCAAGAAATCCTCGCCCCAGCCCAAACAGATTGCCCGCGCCAAGCCTAGCCCGAGTCCAGCACGGGTGCCGGCACGCGAAGCACCGCCGCCATCGCCTACAGCCATTACGCAGGCGCCGCCGGAAATGGATATGTCCACAATGCTCAACGCCGCGCGTGAACGCCGCCGTGCCGCAGAAGACTCCGCTACCCGCGAGAACGCCGAGGCGCGCGCCGCAGAGCAGGGGCCGTCAGCCAACGAGATTGCGCGCGCCAATATCGCCTTTCAGGCGCGCAAAGCCAGCGGCGGCACCAATGGCGTGTTTGAGATTGTCAGCAAGGGGCCGCGCGTGGCGCAATACGTATTCCGTGGCTGGACGAGCGATATTCGCAACAGTCAGCGGCAGACCATTACTGTGGATGCCGGTCCCAACGGTGACGTGGAAAAGGCGATCGTCGACAGCATGATCGCGCTGATTCGCAAATACTATTCCGGCGATTTCAACTGGGAATCGGCGAAGCTCGGCCGCGTAGTCTCGCTTTCTGCACGTCAGGCCGACACGGCAGGTTTGCAGGCTTTCCTGCTGCGTGAATTCTTCGGATAAATCCTCGCTATTGTGCGCATGCCGTTAGTTTCAGTTGAGGAACGATAGCGCGCAGGCGGTCTAAACTCTGCACGTGTTTGAGAATTTTCCTATATAAACGCCCACCGCAAAAAAACATAATGTTGAACATTCGACGTTCAACCAATTGTGGGTTCATTCATGAACAGTTTCCTCTGGGCTTTTGCGGTTTTATGCGGTCTCGTCTGCCTGTTCACCAGATATGCCTCATCTGGCGCGATCCGGCAGACGCTGGAGCAACGGCAGCGACAGTTCATCGTTGATGTATGCGACGGCAATCAGCAGCAGGCAGAGCGCCTCATACAAGAAAAGATGCAAGCCCATCCCGGCGTGGAAACGTCCGAAGTCTTGCAACTGGTTTATCAGGACATGCTGGATCTGACAGCAGAAGAGCGTGCCGCAGCGCATGTCATCCGACGCGGTTATGCAGGCAAAGGCATCGTCAAGGGCAGCGCAGCCTGATTCGCCGGCTCTGATACCTGACTTCAGCGTTTAGCTTTACTCCCATCTTTCCGGCGTATTTCTTCGCAGACGCGTCTGTCGGTAGCGAAAATCCGCCAAATCTGCCATTTTCATCCTCTTGAAAACATGTGGAAACGACATGTTGAAAGTCTTGCATCCCTTGCTGGTAAAGGATTTCAGGCATCTACACTTTTTCTCGGTTTGTGCTACTATGAAGTTACTTGCCGTGAGGAAATCATGAAAACTGTTGATAAAAATGTCGAATTAACCGGCGAAGAGCTGCGCTGGATGTATAGCGTATTCAAAGGAGACTTTCGCGTGATTCCGCGTCGTGTGGTGCAAAGTGTGATTAGTAAAGGCTTGGGCATTCCCAATCTGGGCGGCGCTTTCAATCTCACCAATGCAGGCAGAAACGTCTTCCGTCGTACACCGCAGGAGCAAGCAGCCAATGACGATATGCATATTGTGAAATCCCGTTATCGCCATCGATCCAATTGGCGTCTCGGATAAGGTATGTACAGGCGTTTGCCTGGCCTTGAGAAGATTAAAAAAGCAGCATTCGATTTGAAACGGATGCTGCTTTTTTCATTCTGTGATCACCTTGGGGCCAAAGTCTTGAGCGCACAATAAAAAAGCCCGGTACCAGAAAACCGGCACCGGGCAAGCTCGTCACTCCCCCGAAAACCTGCGAGGCAGAGTCGCGTTCTCTGCGATGAATATTGAGCACCTGAAGAAGGAGAGGCATCAGGTGACTCAGAACCGATGAGGATGCGAGTGACTTGATTCCATTCTTGCAAAAACATCACGCAAATAACATCGAATTAATTCGAGATATTTTAAGTATTTGTATTTGGCGAAAATCGCATCGATATTTTTAACTCTCAAAATAATTTAAAACGTTCTTATCCGGACATTTTTTCGTGAGTTTTGTCGATTGTTGAAAATAGAAAGATTGTTTTTGATGATGGTGAAAGATCTGCTACTGATCGTTCATTTCTTCATTCAAAGGGAGCCACTGCCAGTTTTTTGTTGTTTGAAGGATGCGCATGGGCAATCAATCTGGGTTCCCTCGGCCGTCAGCGGCATTTTCGGCCCGGTGCTAGACTGATTTTTTTGTTCATCCAAGGAATTGTCATGTCGCGTCGCTCCAGATTGTTGTCGTTGTTCACTTTCGCGCTGCTGGCCCTGCCGTTATTGTCGCAAGCGCAGAATGCCGCACCCAGCCGAATCCGTGGCACTGTAACTGCCATCAGCGGATCAGACATTGATGTGACAACGCGCGAAGGCAAAAGCCTCAAGTTGCATTTGAGCGATGCGACGCGCTACTCGTCAGTCAAGCCGCTGGATCTGTCGGCGATCAAACAGGGTAGTTTTATTGGCACCGCCGGCAAGCCGGGCGCCAACGGCAGTATCCAGGCATTGGAGGTCGTGGTGTTCCCGGAAGAGGCGCGCGGCACCGGCGAAGGTCATTACGACTGGGATTTGCTGCCAGGTAGCAGCATGACCAATGCGACGGTCTCTGCGGTCGTTTCCGGCAATACCGGACGCGATCTGGATCTGGTCTATCAAGGTAAAAGCATCAAAATCACCGTGCCGAAAGATGTGCCGGTGGTGACGATTGTTCCCGCTGCTTTGCAGGACGTTAAACCAGGCCTGACGGTGTTCGTCGTTGCCACGCATGCCGGCGACGATTGGAGCGCCGCGCGTATTGTCGTGGAAAAGGATGGCGTCAAGCCGCCGATGTGACCAGAACGGGAGGGGCGGGGGGCAATATGAGCCGATATACGCATCCTTATGCCGGGAAGGCATAAGTGAATGACATATTGATCGTTTTCGTGGCGGATTTTCTGCGATACAGTGAAAACGTCTCCTCAACAAACCTCCTGGAAGATGTTTTTTGAGATTAAACCCGCCCGGCATTGGCTTGGCGGGTTTTTTTTTGCCTTTTTTCCGGCAAGGAGCGCTGATTCAACGCTTATTAAATAATCAATCTGTTGTCAGGCCGCCCCCAGAAAGGCATTGAAGCGCTCCCCCACAGCTTATCCACAGATCTATTCACAGGCATTGTGGGTAACTAGAGACAGATTCACTGCCATTGCAGGGTGTTCCGGCCCGATTATCATTGCCTGTGGCGGCACGTGCGCTTAACATAGCGGCCCGGACATTCTGGCAAACTGTCTATCTGCCTGAATCAACACGGAGAATGCAATGAGCGACGATCTGACGAAAGACGAATTTGATGCCCTGGGCCAAGTCAGCCGAAAGGAGCACCGCGGCCGTCCAAGCGCCTGCGTCGCCCGCAATACCAAGCGCCTGACCGGTCTCAAGTTCCTGGAATACAGCCGCGACGGACACCTCGGGCTGACGGAAAAGGGCAAGCAGACCTTGTTCATCTACCGCTGCATTGAGGCGTTACGCGGACTTAGCCTTGATCCGAATGCGCATGTCGACGCCGACGTTGCGATTTTCCTCGGCCGCAAAGGGCACATCGTGGAAAAAGAAGGCAGCAAGGAATTCGAGATCACTCAGCGTGGCCGCGAATCGCTGGCAGATATTGACGCGCAGTCGCAGTCGCGCTGATTTTCATCTTTTTCTTGTCTTCTCTATTTTTCGCTGAAAGGGATGTGCGCTGTCACATGCTTTTCAGACGACGCAATCAACGCAATCGACGTAATTTATTGCCTCGATCAGATGACTGCAATCCCTCCAATTTATTCCATCCCATTCGATCTGGACGGCACTTTCCGGTCGCTTTTCTGCTAAAGCGGCCGCAGTAAAATCTGCCTGCCTTGCATCTCTTTCTTCTCTCCGAATTTCACCTGTTTTTTCCATAGAGCGGCAGTGCCGCACAGGCATAGGGAATTCCCCGATAGATTGCACACGCTTGCATGACTAAGATGATCTCCATGGAACGACGGTTTGCAAAGCCAGCGACGAAGCAACAGCCCGGCAGCAAATCTGATCGCAAACTGACCTAACGGAGATCATCATGCAATTCATAGTCGACACTGTTCCCAACGATATCGCCCTGATGTTTATGACATATCTCGGCTTTTGTCTGGTACTGATGTACCTCTTCATCCGCGCCGATTGCGAATGGAACAAGCGTGAACTCAAACTCTCTCGCGAACGTCTGCGCCTGCTGTCCGTCGACCACGGCAAGACGGAACGTCTGCGTGAACTGACAGCCTGCTCGGTACATCACGAGGTGAATTGTTCCTGCTTCCTGCACGGCAAGAACGACGGATGTCACCGTTCGGAAGCGGCATAACGCTGCTCCTGACAACGGCGATGCCGGACCGGTAATCGGCAATTGCTACAGGAATGCAGATGTGTACGGTATGAACGGATAGGCGGTATGAGAAAATACGCGGATGAAATCACCTAATCTTCGCCCCCTCATCCCGCTCGCGGATTATCAACGTATTTTTCGCGTCATTCACTCCGTGTTGGATAGTGTTGACGCCAATATTCCGGCCGCAAGTTTTTTCTTCAGCGTCACTGCGGCACAGATATTGAAGAAATTTTATAAAAAGAATGCCTTTCCGGTTGCCGGTGCGGCTTTCTACCTGATCAGTGAAGATAGCAGCGGTGCCTTGTCATTCGGCACGCTGGATGGCGACAAGATTGATAGCAACAGCGATGCATTTCATTGCTGGGTACAGTGCGACGGTTACGTATTGGATCTGATGGCGCCGGTATTCCAGGAGTTGCTGGAGTCGGCAGGTCACCCGATGGCAGTGCCGCGGCAAATGTTTCAAAAGGATCTGGCGCGTAGCGTTGCGTCGCCCAATGCACTGGCTGCGCCGGGTGACTTTTATCTGGAGCCGAATCTGGCGCTGACGAAGGAATTGTTGCAACAGTTCATGAGCAAGCCAGCCCTGAGCAATCTGTCGCAGGTCTGCATGGAGTGGTATCAAAAGCCGCCGAAAGAACTCAGTACCGATCTGGTCATGCAGGGTGCGGAAGGCGAAGGTACAAAGATCAAGCTCAGCCGTCTGCAGATTACAGGCGTTTGGTAAGCAAGTATTGCAATGCAAACGAATAGGGAAGCGGAAGTGGCTGGAGCAGCAGTTGTTGAGGCAGTCGGTAGTAGCAGTAAGAGGTACTTCTTGGGGAAAGCAGGGTAGCGGAGTAAAGCGATGAGAAGGGGAAATGGTGCGCCGGACGGTTGGTCCGGCACACCCTGCAATCATGCATATCGGTTGCATGTATCGCGAAAGAGTAGACAGGATAATCTGGCTTTGTGACTTCTTGATGACAGTAGCAACTATCCCATTATGGTTGCCGCTGATTCGAAAATGCGCGAAACAGTTTCAGAGTGTCACGAAGCCGTCATACGTCGTCGATACACTCTCGCTTGTCTCCTCTAAACTTGCTTTAGATTCACCTGCGATACGAAAGTATCGCAGGTTTTTTTTCCTCAACGATTTTGCAGCAAAGATCCGCGAGAGTTGGTTTGAGTCGCCAATGCCGGATAGTGGCGTTGTAACCCGGCTGTACGCACACGTTTTGGAAGCTGCCATCCTCCCTGCTGATTCGTCAGCCGGTGGCGCGGGGTGCGTAATTTGCTCAAGAATGACAACGAATTGAAATTTCGATTGTTATCAAACACTTAAGCGACTTCTCCAGCGCTTATCCACAGGCTTGCTCCCAAAATGTGGGGATAACTTTGCCTGCATATCCACATTCCGAATTGAAACTATCTACTGCGCAGGCGCCTGATCCGTGTACGGCTCGACCTTGACCGACGCCAGGCTGTAGCCGGCCGTGCCCATCATCGTGTCCGAATGCTCCACCTTCAGCACGCCGTTGATCCATACCGCGTCCATGGTGCGGATGTTTTTGACCGGCTTGTTACTGTGGACGTGGATGATCTGGTTGGCCGGGGGAGGCGGCACGTGGATGCAGGCGCCGAAGTAGGGTACCAGCAAGAATTCCTTCAGTGCTTCGCCTTCGCGTTCCAGCGACACTACAAAGCCGGGGATGCGGATCGATACGCCATCCATGCTCGGATCGATAGGCGCATTCTTCCAATACTTCTTGGCTTTCCACAGTGCTTCCATGGCGCGCGGGTCGCCGTCTTCCATCTTGTCCAGCTTCAATCCCTTGAATGGCGCCATGGCATCCCAGTCTTTCGGCATCAGGGATTCCCAGGCGATCTCGCGGAAGGCCCCGTCGTTTTTGCCGGACGGCTTGTAGGGCTTGTTCGACAGATCGGGACTTTGCTGCAAATGATCACCGACCTTGTATTGCGCGCTGTCGGAATACGGTGCGGTGCCTGCCGGAGCAGCCGCTACCGTAGCCGAAGAGGAGGCAGAGGCAATTGGTGCACCGGCATTGACGGCCGCAGCAACGGTCGCAGCAGCGGCAGCAGCCGAGGCCTTCGGCGTCGCAGCAAGGTGGACGCCATAACCGACCAGCAATCCCGCGGCAACGATGCCGCCTATCCAGGTAATACTTTTCATGATTTCATTTTCACGTATTCAATACGTGACCTTAAATTCTTGGGGTCAGACCATCCGCCAGACTGAGGCGGTATGCGCGCAAGCCCGGCAACAGGCTGGCGACAAAGCCGGCAACGATGGTCCATAGCAACAACTGCAACTCACCGGAAGCAGGCAGGGCCGGATGCAATGTTACGCCAAATTGCGCACTGAGGAAGGGGCCCAGCGCAAACAACGCCAGCGTCAGCAAAACCACGCCCAGTATGACGCCGGCCAACATCACTGCCAGTCCTTCCAGTGCCAGCAGCAGGAAAATATCGCCGGGGCGGGCACCGACCGAGCGCAGCACGGCCAGCTCGCGACGGCGTTCTCCCAGGCTGGCGAGAATCGCCGACACCAGCCCCGCCAGGCCGACGATCACCACCATGCCGGAGACCACCAGCAGCGCATTTTCGCCGACGCCGACGACTTGCCACAATTCATCCAGCGCCACGCCCGGCAGCACCGCCATCAAGGGTTCGCTGTTGTCATCGGCGATGTCGCGCTGCACGCCGAATACAGCGGCGCGATTCTTGAGTCCGACCAGTACCGCAGTGACGGTCTTCGGTGTCAGGTCGAATTTCTTCACCAGTGCAGGTGCAATCGACAGGCCGGGCATGGGCGCGCCGCCTTCCCAATCCAGATGGATGGCCTCCATGGCATCGAGGCCGATGTGCACGGTGCGATCCACCGGCGTGCCGGTGCGCGCCAGGATGCCGACCACCGTGAACGGTTTGTCGGCGTGATCGGTCAGATGCAGGCTGCCCATGCCGTGGCTGAGCACGATACGGTCACCGAGTTTGTAGTGCAGGCGTTGCGCGACTTCAGCGCCGATCACGGTTTCGAACACGCTGCTGAAGGGACGGCCCTCGCTCAGACTCAATGCCTGTCCGTCGCCATAATGGAAGTGTTCAAAATAATTGCCGTTGGTGGCCAGCACCGGAAAGCCGCGATGCGAATCACCCAGCGACAGCGGAATCGTCCATTTCACCGCAGGATTTTTCGCCAATTTTTGCGCGCTGTCCCACCCCATGTTGTTGGTCGCGCCGCCAATGCGGAAGATCGCATACAGCATCAGCTGAACCGGGCTGGTGCGCGCACCCACCACGAGATCGGTGCCGGACACCGATTGCGAGAAACCATCGCGCACTTCGTGACGCACGCGTTCGATGCCCAGCAGCATGGCGCTCGACAGGGCAATCGCCAGCAGCATCAGGCCCAGCGTGAAGCGGCGATTCCAGGCGCTGCGCGCGGAAAGTCGAAAGAGGAAACTCATGCCGATTCCTCCACGGCGCAACGATTGATGTCGTTGAGCGCAATGCGGCGATGGAAGCGCTCGGCCAGGCGCTGATCATGGCTGACGAACACCAGGCTGGCGCCGGCTTGTTCGCACTCATGTTGAATGAGATCAAGAAAGGCTTGTTGACGGTCGCTGTCGAGCGCCGAAGTCGGCTCGTCGGCGACTACGATTTCAGGCCGGCCGATCAGGGCGCGCGCCGCCGCCACGCGTTGCTGCTGGCCGATGGACAATTGCGTCACGGCGCGTGTCCACAGGTTTGGCGCCAGATCCAGACTGCGCAGCAGCGAATGCGCCGCCGCATGCAAATCCTGCCCCTGCGCCAGCGCGCGTTCACGGCGATACGCCGAGAACTGACAAGGCAGCAGCACGTTGTCCAGAATCGACAGATAAGGAATCAGATTGAATTGTTGAAAGATGAAACCAATATGATCGACGCGAAAGCGGTCGCGCTTTGACGCCGGCAAACCATCCAGTGCTTGCCCGAGAATGGCGACATTGCCGCTTTGCGGACTGGCGATGCCGCCGATCATCGCCAGCAGCGTGCTCTTGCCGCTGCCGCTGGGGCCGCTGACGAAGACTTGTTCGTGCGCTTGCACATCGAACTGATCCAGCGCCAGCGTCGGCGTCCTCTGGCCGGGCCAGGTGAAAGAAATATCGCGCAGTGCGATGGCAGCGTCGCTCATAGGGGTTGCTCGATCAATTATTGAATGGTGATGCTTGCCGCCGTCGGCGTCAGCTTGGCGGCACCCTGACGCTTGGGTGTAACCAGTTGCACGTCAATGCTGTTGAATCTCTTGAAGGCGTCGAACAGTTTCACGTCGATACGCTGCAGCCGTTCCGGGTACGTGCATTGAAAGCTGAAATCGGCGTCCATATCGGCATGGCCGTCATGATCCTCTTTGCCGGCCGGTTTTTTCGCTGCAGCCTCACCCAGCAAGGCGGGTTCGATCGCGGCCGACACCAATTGGACTCCACTGAGCTTGCATTCTGCTGACGGGGTGGTGACGAATACTGCTGCCGCATTGCGCAGTGTCCTGGCCATGTCTTGCGCAGCTTGCTTGTCCTTGGCGCTCCTGGCTGCATGCTCAAAACCGATCAGGTTGACCAGCGGCGAATCCAGGTGCAGCGACAGCGTCTTTCCGTCGAGGGCAACGTCGAGTTTGCCGACGCCGTGGACGTGAGCTTCGTGTGCGGCAGCCAGTGTGGCGACGGAGAGCAGGAGGGCGGAACCAAGCACCGCTGTGAGCTTACGAGTATGAAAATTCATGCGCGATCTTTCTTCAAGTGAGCCGCCGGGATTTCCAAAGGGAAAGGCTCGGGCAGCATTTTGACTGGATTGTCGGATTTCTTCGAGGCTTGTCACATCTTGCAACAATGTTGCATTATAATTGCGGTTTCGCAACTCGGTTGCAAACAGATTTGTAACGGTGATTTTGGTTCCCTGCGGCCATTTTCCGTAGCGTCTTGAATGCGCGTTACCGTAGCAAATCGACTAACAAACATATCGCCACGACTATGCTTTCCCGCTACTTTCAACAAACCAGCGTCCTCGCGCTGCCCTGGTGGCAACGTGTGCTGCTGGTCGCGCCGGTGTGCCTGATCCTGTGGCTCGGCGTCATGTGGGCATTGGGAGGCGATTGAACATGTCCGTCGCCATCTCTCTGGAAAACCTGACCGTCACCTACCGCCGGCATCCGGCCCTGCATCACGTCAGCGGTCATTTTGCACAAGGCTCGCTGACCGCCATCGTCGGACCCAATGGCGCCGGTAAGAGCACGCTGCTCAAAAGCATCATGGGCCTGGTTCGCTGCAACAGCGGCCGCGTGGTCAAACATGCCGCCGCCAGCCGTATCGCCTATTTGCCGCAACAGGCTGAGATCGATCGCAGCTTCCCGATTTCTGTGCTGGACTGCGTGCTGCTCGGCTACTGGTCGAAAGCCGGCCTGTTCCGTCGCATGAGCCGCGACATGGTACGCCGTGCGGAAGACGCTTTGGCTGCTGTCGGCCTTGATGGTTTTGCGCAGCGCTCGATTGCCAGTCTGTCGGTCGGGCAGTTTCAACGCGTCTTGTTTGCACGCATTCTGCTGCAGGATGCCGAACTGATTTTGCTGGACGAGCCTTTCAGCGCCATCGACAGCAAAACTACCAACGACCTGCTGCACATCATCAAATCCTGGCATGCGGAGCAACGCACGGTCATCGCTGTACTGCACGATTACGATCAGGTGCGCCGTGCTTTCCCGCAATCTTTGCTGCTGGCACGCAATGTCGTCGCCTGGGGCGAGACGGAAGCCGTGCTATGCCACGAAAACCTGCATCGCGCGCGCTCCATGGCCGAAGCCGTGGATGAGCATGCGCCGCTTTGTGCGGTAGATGCGGTGGACGTTGTTGATGCCGCGCATGGTGAAGGAGTGCCGCGATGATGCTGCTGCACGATTTCTATCAATTTGCGATCGCGCCATTTCAGGAGTTTGCCTTCATGCGCCGCGCACTGGTGGCGACCCTGGCGCTGGCGCTCAGCAGCGCGCCGCTGGGCGTGATGCTGACCTTGCGCCGCATGAGCCTGTTCGGTGAAGCCTTGAGCCATGCAGTGTTGCCGGGTGTGGCCGCAGGTTTCATCTTCTTCGGTTTGTCATTGCCTGCCCTGAGCATCGGCGGTTTCCTCGCCGGTGTGATTGTGGTCGCATTGGCCGGCTGGATCAGCCGCCACACCGAACTCAAGGAAGACGCAAGTCTTGCCGCCGTCTACGTTGTGGCGCTGGCGCTCGGCGTGATCATGATTTCCGGTCACGGCACCCAGCTCGATCTGCTGCACATCCTGTTCGGCAACGTGCTCGGCGTCGATACCGAAGGTTTGCTGCTGGTCGCAGGTGTGTCCAGCCTGAGCGTCCTGCTGATGGCGGGTTTGTATCGCGGTCTGCTGCTGGAGAGTTTCGACCCGTCTTATCTTGCCGCCAGCGGAGGGCGCAACACGATTTATCAGCAGCTGTTTCTGATGCTGGTGGTGCTGAATCTGGTGGCGTCGTTTCAGACGCTTGGCACGCTAATGGCAGTCGGTCTCATGATGCTGCCTGCAGTGTCGGCGCGGTTATGGCATGACACGCTGCCTGCGCAACTGGTCAACAGCACCGTGCAGGCTGCCGCCGCCGGTTATGCCGGACTGATGCTGTCGTACTACGCGTCGGTGCCGTCCGGCCCGGTGATTATCGTCTGTGCCGGTGGTTTCTATTTCTTGTCTCTCATTTTTGCCCCGCGCGGCTGGTTGCCGCGCATGTTGCGCCGGCCACATCTGCGCGCATAATTTCTTATCAGGAGTCGTCGTGAAATTGTTCCGTCACATCGTGTTGGGCGCAGCCGTGCTGCTTGCCCAGGTATCTTCTGCATCCGCAGCCGACGTCAAATTGCCGGTTGTCGCCAGCTTCAGCATCCTCGGCGACATCGTCGCCAATGTCGGTGGTGATCGCATCGCCGTGACCACGCTGGTCGGTCCCGATCAGGACGCGCACGTGTTTCAGCCTGCACCTGACCATATCAAGTCGGTCGCCCGCGCCAAACTGGTCGTCATCAACGGCCTTGGTTTTGAAGGCTGGATGGAACGCGTCGTGCAATCGGCCAACTATCGCGGCGACATCGTGGTCGCATCGAACGGCATCGCCGTGCGCGATCGCGTCAGCGATGAACATGATGCACATGACGGGCACGAAGGACATGACCATCATCACGGCAAGAACGACCCGCACGCCTGGCAAAATCCCGCCAACATCGTCGTCTATACGCGCAACATCGTCGCTGCGCTGAGCAAGCTCGATCCGTCCGGTGCATCGGTGTACCAGAAAAACGGCGACACCTACATCGCCAAGCTCAACGAGCTGGATCGCTGGGCGACCCAACAGTTTGCGCAGTTTCCCGAGGCCAAGCGCAAGGTGATCACTTCGCATGATGCGTTTGAATATTTCGGCGCGCACTATCAGGTCAAGTTCCTGGCGCCGCAAGGCGTGTCGACCGATAGCGAGCCGAGCGCAAAAGAAGTCGCCAATCTGATTCGTCAGATCCGCAAGGAAAAGATCCGCGCCGTCTTCATCGAAAACATGAGCAGCCCCAAGCTGCTGCAACAGATCAGCAAAGAAGCCGGCGTCACGCTGGGCGGCAAGCTGTATGCCGACGCGCTGTCGCAAGCGGACGGCCCGGCGCCGACGTATCTGAAGCTGATGCGCTACAACATCGAGCAGCTCTTGGCGCAGATGAAATTGAACTAGGTTGAATTGATTTCATGAATGGGCGGAATGCGCGGGGCAGGGAGCAAGCCTGCGTCGTCATGAAATCGTGACTTCGCGTATGCTGTCGTTTTCTTTATCACCCACAGAGGAGACGACAACATGGTCCACGTAGTTGCAATCATTACCGCCAAGCCCGGCAAGCGCGAAGAACTGTTGAAACTGGTGCACGCCAATCTGGCTGCCGTCCGCGCCGAACAAGGCTGCATCGACTACGGCCCGGTGATCGACGTACCAGGCTTTGGCGGCTCACAGGCAGAACTCGGCCCCGATACCTTCGCCTTCATCGAAAAATGGGAAAGCGCCGAAGCGCTCAAAGTCCATTTCACCCAACCGCACATGCTTGACTACCGCGAAAAGTCCAAAGACCTCATCGCGGCGCGCGCCGTTCACGTGCTGGAATCGGCCGAGTAAATCTTGCTTGGATCGTAGGCGGATGCCTGTCCCATCTGCATCAGCCACGAGATAAAGGTTTTCAGAGCATTGCCGGTGTTGGCGTTGCCTCCATCGGCAATTCTATGCAGCATGTGGAAGCCCTGGCCGTGTAACACCACTTCCGGAAACAGCTGGCGCAAGCGGCCGTGCGACAAGTCGTCGTCGACCAGCGCCAGCGATCCCATTGCAATCCCCAGATCCGTCGACGCCGCCTGCAAGCTCAGGAAAAAATGCTCGTAGCTGGTTCCCTGCAACTTCTTCTTCACCGGCACACCCGCCTTGATCAGCCATTGCTGCCACGCATCTGCGCGCACGCTCAGATGGATCAATGATGCCTGCAGCAAGTCCGCCGGTTTGTTGATCGGATGTAATTCAAGATAATGCGGCGATGCCAGCGGCGCCGAGACGTCATCCAGGAAGCGCACGCATTCAAAGCCGCTGCGTTCCAGCGGGCTGCGCCACAGCACCACGTCGAAGGGGTCTTTGACGTCTTCAAAGTGTTCCGACACCGTGGTCGTCACGCGCACCTCAATACGCGGGTTGTCGATCTGAAACTGTGACAGGCGCGGAATCAGCCAGCGCATCGCCACCGAGGGCGCAGTGATCACGCGCACGATACGATTCTTGCCGGTCAGCGTCAGTTGCTCTGCCGCCATGGCGATGCGGTCGAGGGCGGCGCGCACTTCCGTATAGAACACTTGCGCCGCTTCCGTTGCTTCCACGCCACGCGGAAGACGAATAAACAACGGTTGGCCGAAATGTTCTTCCAACAATTTTATTTGCTGACTCACTGCACTATGCGTGATATGCAATTCATGTGCGGCAATCGTCAAACTCCGCGTGCGCGCTGCTGCTTCGAACACTTTAAGGGCCTTCAGCGGCGGTAGGGAAATGCTCATGGTGTTAGTTTTTCTTATAGTGATGTCGGAAAATATTGCTTTTTAATGTCGGAGGCAGCCCCTATTCTCACTATCACTGCAACGTTATTTATGTGAAAGAAAGAAATGTCTACTTATCAATCTGCCGGTTTTTCTAATAATTTACAGAGTTTGCTGGAAGCTTTCCAGTTCTTTGTCGAACGCGCTTTTTCATCGTCCAAGCCAGCCATGAATGGCCCTTTGTTCGACCTCAACGACGCACCGTACCTGGAAGGCGCCGTCAATCACGCTGACATGGAACGCCGTCTGCGTGAACTCGATCGCAGCCATCTGCTGGCTTTGTCGCAACTGCAATCGCAAATCTGATAGATAAATCGGAGCAATACAGCGGATGCAAGACAGTCGTAAAGACTGAATGATATTGGCGTGATGCCAGAGATGTTAAAAATGCTGCGCGCATCTCGATCTGACACTGACGATCGGGTTTGAAGCGACAGGAGAACGAGCCGGAAGCAATCTTGCCGTACCGGCTCACAGCAAACAGATGTCGCCCCCAGATGTCCCTCTGCGGGAAGACGATATCGAAGCGACGCTCATGAAGAATCATGATGATGCGTCGCTTTCATCCAGCAAAAAGGCGTCCGCAAAGGGCGCCCTTGTTTCCACCGAATATCCTGCCGGTACCGATGAGCGTAGTTAAAGTTCGCCGTCCGAACTCGCGGTCAGAATTTGTGCGTGATGCCGATTCCCAGGCCTGCCGGGCTTTGCCCGGTGGACAGGCCGGGGATCGCGTTGGCCGACAAGTTGTAGCTCGCCGTCTGCTCATTGTTGAGCTTGGTGAAAGCGCCCCACAGTTCGGTGCGCTTCGACAAGTTATAGCCATAGCCGATGGAGAACTGCTGCGCCCCGGATGCCGTGCCCGGCTTGCCGATGCCGCCGATGCCGGCTGTCGCATTGCCCTTGGAGCGTGCCGCCCGCACATACGAAGCGCGGAACTGGCCGCTGCCGATGTTGTGCGTCAGCGCCAGTTGCCATGCATCGCGGCGCAGATTGGTGCTGGCCGTCGGTTCATACCGCAGGCGTTCCCACGCAAAGCGTACGCGCGTGTTGCCGAAGGAATAGGCGGCACCGATCTTATGACCGGTATCCAGCGTGCCGGCTGCAAAATAATCCTTGTGCTGCTCATAGCCGTAGGCCAGATACAGCGGGCCGTTCTCGTAAGTCAGCAAGCCGGAAATCAGGCCCGGATTGGTCGTGGCCGTCTGTTCTTCGCGTGCTGCATAAGCGATGCGGCCGATCAGGCCGTTGAAATTCGGCGTTGAATACTGCACCAGGTTTTTCTGGCGACGATCGAACGATGCCGGCGACTGTGCATTGGCCGCCGTGGTGAAGCCGTTGCCCATGATGGAGTTGGAAGCAAAGATGCCTGCCGTAAAAGGATCGATCGCGTACACCGACACGAAGCGATAAGGCGACTCATACTGCCCGGCGAAAATCTCCCCCAGGCTGCCGCGCAAGCCGACATTGTCATTGCGATCGGCGAACGAACCGCTGCCGGTATCGACGCCGACGTTCGACTCAATCTGGAAAAATGCCTGCAAGCCGCCGCCCAGATCTTCCACCCCCTTGAAACCGAGCACCGACAAGTTGTTCGATATGCGTCCCATGCGCCCGATACCGCCATTGGCGCCGCCGGCCCAGACGCTTTCTGCATCCACTTTCAAAAAACCATACATCGTTACGGTATCGCTCTGCGCTGCCGCTGATGCCGCCGCCGAAGTCAGTCCCGCCGTGATCAAGCCCTTCATCGTCCGATTGATTGCCTGTTTCATCCCTGAATCTCCTCCATAGAGTTGTTGTCGATGTTTTTCTTGTTTGGAGAAAATAATAATTCATATAAATTTATATGTATACGCATAAATTAAATTTGAATTTATTTGATTTTATGGGAATCAATTGAGTGGGTGAGATAGATAACATCACCGTGGCCCCACCAAACAGACAGGCGCCAGCGGCGTTGAAACGACGGAAGGGTAAAAGAAAAGGTGCCGGTCGGAAGACGGGCGCCTTTGGCAGGAAGGGAGAGAAGCGAAGGCTTACGCCTGATGTTCCTTGATCATCTCCAGCACATGAATGCTCAGGCGCGTGGTGTGATTGCGCATCGCCAGGTAAGCCTTCTCCGGATCGGACGCAAGAATCGCCGCGATGATCGCATCGTGTTCTTCGTGCGACACCGTCAGGCGCTTGTCGACGCCGGCCTGTGCGGCGCGGAACATCGCCAGGCGGTCACGCAGATTTTCAATCGTGTCGGCCAGGCTCTTGTTGTGTGCGCCGGCACAGATCAGGTTGTGGAATTTCTTGTTTAGCGCCAGATAGCCGGCGTCGTCACCGTTGGCGACACATTCCTGGCTTTGCAGATGGACCAGCTCCAGCTGTTTCTTTTGCACCGCGCTCATGCGCTCGGCACAGATGCGGCAGCACAGGGCTTCCAGTTCGCACATGGCTTCCAGCATGTCGGCCAGTTCATCGACGCCGATGCTGGTGACGATGCCGCCTTTGCGCGGCTTCAACTCAATCATGCCGCGCGCGGCCAGCTCGCGCAGCGCCTGGCGGATCGGGGTGCGCGACACTTTAAAGCGTTCGGATAGAGCGATTTCTTCCAGCGCGGAGCCGGGTGGCAGCACGCCGCTGATGATTTCGTCGGTCAGGGTGCGATAGATGCGAAGAGAGATGGTTTCCATTCTTGCGTTCTCGGTTTTTATGGGGTGCTGCAGATGATTCAGTTTGTGATGCAGATGGCTATATTTTACATCGCTTGCACTATAGCAAAAATCTATACCTGTAGCTGGATAAGAGCAAAAGTATCTAATTATATTTTAATGAATACATTTATAAATTAAAGTATACATATAAAAAATCCATGAGTAGAATCAGCCATTGTGTATATCCAGTATTTTGCTTTCATCTACTCATATAAAGAGGAGGCTGCACCATGGCTAACAAACTGCGTCACATCGCTATCTCCGTTCCCGATCCCTGGAAAACGGCCGAGTTTTATCAGCAGGCTTTCGGCTTCAAGAAGGTCGGCGAGACCGATTCTTCCCTGGCGCGCGGCGTCTACCTGAGCGACGGCACCATGTCGCTGGCGCTGCTGAACTACAAGACCGACGAAGCCGCCGGCGACCGTGGCCGCGAGTTCGTCGGCCTGCATCACATCGGCGTCTGGGTCGACAATATCGTCGATGCGCGCAAGGACGTCGAACAAGCGGGCGGCGAGTACTACATGGGTGAAGTGCCGGTCAAAGGCAACATCTTCTACGAAGTCAAATACAAGGATCCCGACGGCGTCATCTGCGACCTGACCGACCACGGCTGGGGCGGCGCGTCCAAGGATGGTCCCGCAGCGGGCGCCAAAAGCGACGGTCCGGCCTTGCGTCATCCGGATCTGACGGCGGACCGCAGCGGTCTGTAATTTCCGGCTTCAATGTCATTGCGCCCGGCTGGTTCATCGGCCGGGCGTATGCATTTGTGCAGTACGGTGTGCGGTCAGCGCGTCACGACGTGCTGAAGCGGATCGCCTGCCTGGAGTGCTGAGAGGTTTTCTTCAAACATCCGCAACTGCGCCTGCAACGCCTCCGGCGAACGGCCCGAGATATGCGGCGTCAGCAACAGGTTGTCGAGCGTGCGAAACGCCTCCGGTATCGCCGGCTCGCCCTCGACCACATCCAGCGCCGCGCCGGCAATACGCTTGCTCGCCAATGCGTCAATCAACGCCGCCGTATCAACCACGCTGCCGCGCGCGATATTGATCAGAAAAGCCTGCGGCCCCAGGGCTTGCAGCAAATAGCGATTGACCAGATGCCGCGTTGCCGCTCCTCCCGGGCAGGCCAGGATCAGATAGTCGCTGCGCGCGGCCAGCTCCAGCGGCGTGGCGCAATATAGATAAGGCACATGCTCGCGCACATGGCGGGCGTGATACGCCACTTCCATATCGAAGGCCGCCGCACGGCGTGCGATCTGCTCGCCGATATTTCCCAGGCCGACGATGCCGAGCCGCTTGCCGTTGACGGTCGGGCGCGCTGCGCGATTGCTCTCCCAACCGCCGTCTTTGACGGCGGTATCGAGCAAATGCAGCCCGCGCGATACCGCCAGCATCAGCGCCATGGCGTGATCGGCGACGGTGGCGTTGTTGGCGCCGGGGGCGTGGGTGACGGCGATGCCGAGTTCTCCGGCGGCAACCAGATCGACGTTCTCATACCCCGCGCCAAAGGCGCTGACCAGTTTCAGTTGCGGCATCGCCTGCATTTGCGCGCGGGTCAGGCCGGTTGATCCGTTGGTCAGGACGATGCTGACTGAGTGCAGCTCTTTATTGTCCCAATCGATTCCTTTCGGCGCGTAGCGCACGGCCGGCAGCGCCGGGTTATCGCGCAACTGCGCCACCAAAGCGTCGGCCAGCGGAATCAGGATCAGCAATTCAAGGGAAGAGGGCATCGACATTCTCATCAAGGTTGGCAAAATCGAAAAGCCATATGAATACATAGCGATTCTTATGTATAAAAATTTTTACATATTTGTATTGCAATGTATACGTATAAGTTTTAATGTATTCATATTGATTGTTCTGAAATGCTTAAATTTTTTGAGGGGAAGCGATCTTGGCTTGGTATGCGATTGCAACGTATGTGCAAAACGAGGGCGGGCAGGCGCGTCCGGCGTTGGTGCTGGAAATGCTGGACGAGGTTCTGTTCGATCTGGCGGAAGTCGTCAAGGCCAGCCGCAGCAGCGGTCTGGCGGCCAGTGAGGTCAGCAGCGTATCGGCGCTGATCGGCGCCTGGGATGTGCAGAACGCACAGCTGAAAAACCTGGCAGAGCTGCTGCCGAGTCTGGTCGCCGCCGGTGCGGTGAAGCCGCTCGACAAGTCAGCCTACAAACTGGCGGCGCCGTTCGTGCCTGGCCGTATCTTCGCCACCGCGTCCAACTACTACGATCATGCCGCCGAGATGGGTACCGAGCTGGCGCCGCGTGCCGAGAGTTCGCCTTATTGCTTCATGAAGGCGGAAACCAGCGTTACCGCCACCGAGACCGAGGTCGTCATGCCGGGCAATACCGAAAAGCTCGATTGGGAAGTGGAACTCGGCGTCATCATCGGCCGCCGCTGCAAGAACGTCTCCGTTGCCGAAGCCTATGACGTTATCGCCGGCTACACCGTGTTCAACGACATCAGCGCACGCGACCTCAATCGCCGAAGCGACTATCCCTTCAAGCATGACTGGTTCCGCGGCAAGAGCTTTGACACCTTCGGGCCGATGGGGCCGTGGATCGTGCCGCGCGACTGCATCGCCGATCCGCAGAAGTTGCGCATGCAGTTGCAGGTCAATGGCGAAATGATGCAGGACGACACCGCCGAAGGCATGATCTTCAATATCGCCGAGCAGATCGCCTACCTGTCCGGCATTCTCACTCTGCAGCCCGGCGACCTGATCGCCACCGGCACGCCGGATGGCGTCGGCATGGGACGCGGTGTCTATCTCAAGCCGGGCGACGAAATGATTGCTTCCATCGAGCGCATCGGCAGCATCCGCAACAAGGTTGTCGCCGCCGCACTTTGATAACGACGCAAAGAAGCTCGCTTAAGCGGTACATGCAGCATTCAACGGAGAATGTGATGGTCATCAGCAAGTGCATCAAGAAGTTTCTGGTTTCTGTAGTGATCGGTTCGTGCTGTGCCGCACCTGCGGTTGCAGCGGACAAGGTGAAATTCAATCTGGCATGGCTGCCGCAAGGCAGCACCGGCGGCATCCTGGTGGCGATCGCCAAAGGCTTCTACGCTGAAGCCGGTCTGGATGTCAGTGCCGTGCGTGGTTACGGCGGACAGCGCACCGTCAATGAAATCGATCAGGGCCTGTTTGAATTTGGTTACGGGGATCCGATCAGCGTCATGCTCAATCGTGCGCAAGGCGGCAAGACCGTGATGGTCGGCACCATCAACACGCGCTGGCCGGCAGCGCTGTGCTACATCGACAAACCAGAGCGCAAGCTGCAAAAGCCGGCCGACCTCAAAGGCCTGTCGCTCGGCGGCGGTGCTGCGTCGCCTTTGCAAAACATCGTGCCGAACTGGCTGCAAGCCAACAAGCTGCCGGCCGATCACATCAAACTATTACGCCTCGATCCGTCGGTGATCAATTCATCCTTCCTCGAAGGCCGCATCGATCTGGCCGAGTGCTGGGAAGGCGCCAACAAGCCCATCCTCGAAGCACTGCTGCAAAAGGACGGCAAGAAGCTGGGCTGGATGCGTTACCGCGATTTCAACCTCAACCTCTACGGCAACGGCATCGTCACCACCGAGAAGCTGGTAGCGAGCAATCCCGATCTGGTCAGGCGCTTCGTGCAGGCGACGTATCGCGGATTCGATTATCAACGCACCCACGCCAAGGAAGCCGCCGACGCCATCGCCTCGCAACAAAAGCTGATGGACAAGGGCATCCTGTTGCAGCAAATTACCGAGACCAATCAGATCATCGAGGACCCTGAAGCAGACAATAAGAAGCTAGGCTGGATGCGCGCCGACCGTATGCAGGCAACCGTCGATTTTGTAAAGAAAGCATTCAATCTGCAAGCGCCTATCAAAGCGAACGATATCTACACCAACAAGTTCGTCGAGTAGGCGTCATTGAGCAAATCAAGGAGGAAATGAAATGACAGCAATGCGGGAAACAATACGCCCAAAACGCCTCGGCCATCTGGTGCTGGCCGTGCGCGACATTCAGGCATCGGTCAAGTTCTACACCGAGATTCTGGGCTTGCAGGTGTCCGACTGGATCAGTGATCAGATGGTTTTTTTGCGCGCCGGCACCGATCACCACGATCTCGCGCTGTCGCAGATTCCCAAGGATTCGCCGGACATCGACGACCTGCCGCGTTACAGCCGTCCCGGCATGGAACACTTTTCCTATCTGGTGGAGGACCGTGCCGAAATGGATCGCGCGGCCGAGTTCCTGCAAGAGAAGGGCGTCGAAATCGTGCGCGGCATCGGCAAGCACGGTCCCGGTGAAAATCTGTTCCTGGTCTTCAAGGATCCGGACGGCAACAACGTCGAAATCTACTGCGAGATGACACAGATCACGCCAGAGACAAAATACGAACCCAAGGTCTGGGAGCGCAACATCGATTCTTTCGATCAGTACCACTTCAAGCATTTTGTGGTGCCGCCGCCGCAGGCCGTGATCGACGCCAAGACCAACAAAAAATAAACCAATAAAAGCATGCGGATTCTTCAGTCGGCTGCTGCAACGCAGCCGGCATGGGAGCGTGCGCGCCAACGATTGTAAAAACCGAAAGCAGGAGGAGACAAATGAAACGCTGGATAGAGGCCATCGTTTTCTGGGGCGCGTTTGCGCTGTTGTGGGAGTACGGCGTTGCCGCGCTCGGCGTGCGGCGTTATCTGCTGCCGCCGTTGAGTGCGGTGGTGCTGGCCGGCTGGGACGCGCGCGACATGGTCGTCAGCGACACCTGGGTGACGTTGACCGAGGTGCTGGTTGGCTTCGTTGCGGCAGTGGCCGGCGGCGTGCTGCTGGGCATGCTGATTCATTTCAGCGACTTCACGCGACGCACCTTGTATCCCTTCATCGCTGCGCTGCAGAGCATGCCGAAGATCGCGCTGGCGCCGCTGATGATCGTGTGGTTCGGTTACGGCTTTGCTTCCAAGATCGCGGCGACTTTCCTGTTTGCTTTCTTCCCGGTGGTGATTGCCACGCTGGGCGGCTTGTCCGGCATCGCTGCCAATCTGGACGAACATTTTCGCGCACTGGGCGCCTCGCGCTGGGACACCTTCTGGCGTTTGCATGTGCCGGCAGCGCTGCCGAGCTTTATCGACGGTATCAAGATCTCCATGCCGCTGGCGGTGATCGGCGCCATTGTCGGCGAGTTCATCGGTTCGGAAGAAGGCCTCGGCCATCTGATCACGCTGGCGACCGCCAACGCGAAGACGGATCTGATGTTTGCCGCGATTTTGGTGATCACGGTGCTGGCGACTTTCCTGTACTGGATTGTGGAAGTGGTGTCGCGCCTGGTGTGGTGGCGCGGGAAGGCGGTGTAACGATGGGACAGACAATGACGCTCAGAAACCTGAAAGCCGTACCTGCGGAAGAATCCATGAACGAAGCCGGTGCCATCTGCGTACGCAATGTACTGAAACGCTACCCTGGCAAGCATGCCGTCAATGCGCTTGAAGACGTCTCGCTGACGATCCGCGAACGTGAATTCGTCTCCATCCTTGGCCCCAGCGGTTGCGGCAAGAGCACCTTGCTGCGCATCGTCGCCGGTCTGGTGCCGCACAACGAAGGCGACGTGCTGGTCAACAACAAGCCGGTCAAAGGACCGTCGCCGGAGATCGGCGTGGTCTTCCAGACCAGCAACATGTTGCCGTGGCTAACGGTGGAAAAAAACATGATGCTCGGTGCGCAACTGCGCAAGTTGCCGGCAGAACAGACCGCAGAAAAAGTGCGCGATCTGATCAAGATGCTCGGCCTGTCCGGGTTTGAGCAGAACCATCCGCACCAGCTCTCGGGCGGCATGCGCCAGCGCGCTTCGATCGGCCAGATCCTCGCGCTTGATCCCGGCATCCTGCTGATGGACGAACCGTTCGGCGCGCTTGATGCCCTGACGCGCGACCTGCTCAACGTCGAACTGCTGCGCATCTGGCAAGAGCGCATGCAGACCGTGATGCTGATCACGCACAGCATCCAGGAAGCAGTCTTCCTGTCGGATCGCGTGCTGGTGATGTCGGGGCGCCCGGGGCGCATCCTGCATGACATCAAGATCGACCTGCCGCGTCCGCGCCTGCCGGAAAACATCAAGGGCAATCCGCGCTACGGCCAGTACATCGCCGAAATCAGCAAGATCATGGGAGTGTACTGATGCGCGACAAGGTCTTTCCCGGACTGCCGGATCAAAGCGCAGACGCCTTGCTGGCGCTGGGGCCGGTCTGGCGCAAGGACATCAATCGTCATCGCCAGGCCGTGGTCGACATCTATACGCCGTTGCACAGTGCCGTCGGTAAGGACGGCATCATCGTCACGCGCGACATCGCCTATGGTGAACACGTGCGTCAGAAGCTTGATGTCTATCTGCCGGCTGGCGACTCCACGCAGCGGCGTCCGGTGGTGATGTTTGTCCATGGCGGCGCTTTCTTGCGCGGCAACATGAATTCCAACGAGCAGATTTATGGCAATGTGCTGTACTACTTTGCGCACCAGGGCATGGTCGGCATCAACGTTGAATATCGTCTCGCACCGGAAGCTCCTTATCCGGCCGGTTCTGACGACGTTGCCGCCGCAGTGGCATGGGCCAGAGCGCACGCGCATGAATACGGCGGCGATCCGGATCAGATCATCCTGATCGGTCACTCCGCGGGCGGCGCACATGCCGCCAGTTACATCGCCGATCCGCGCGTACGTCCGGCGGCGGGGCATGGCGTGGCCAAGCTGGTGTTGATCAGCGCACGTCTGCGTGCTGATGTGCATGCAGACAACCCCAATGCCGGCGGTGTCAGGGCGTACTGGGGCGAGGATGCTGAGTTGTACGAGCAAGTCTCACCGGTGACCTATGCGGCCAACATCGACGTGCCGCTGATGATCGCCATTGCCGAGCATGAAAATCCCTATCTCGATATCTATGCCGCGGAGCTGTTCTGGCGCGTTGGCCAGGCGCGCGGCCGTACGCCGCGTTTCGTGCAGGTGCGGCATCACAACCACACCTCCATCGTCGCCCACATGGATACCGGCGACGACGTGCTGGGCCGGCAGATTCTGGACTTTATCGAAACCGCCGACCGTTGGTGATCCGGTGGTCAACATTTCATTCTGAGAAAACGCTTATGAACCATGCATCTTCCGCACTATCCGGCGTGTTCGCGCCTGTTGTCACACCGTTCAAGTCCGACCTCAGCGTCGACGCCGACTTGTTCGTCCGTCACAGTCGCTGGCTGCTGAGCCAGGGCGCAGGGCTGGCTATCTTCGGTACCAATAGCGAAGCCAATTCACTGACGGTCGCCGAGCGCAGGCAACTGCTCGACCGCCTCATCAGCGAAGGAATAAATCCCGCACGCATGTTGCCGGGCACCGGCTGCTGCGCCCTCGACGATACCGTCGCGTTGACGCGCCACGCCGTTGACGCCGGTTGCGCCGGCGTGCTGATGCTGCCGCCGTTTTACTACAAGGGCGTTTCCGACGATGGCCTTTACAAGTATTACGCCGACGTTATTGCACGCGTCGATTCGCCCAAGCTCAGGCTTTACCTGTATCACATCCCGGCCTTCACCGGCGTGCCGATCACGCTGAACTTGATCGAACGTCTGATCACGGATTTCCCGGAGACCGTGGTCGGCATCAAGGACAGTTCCGGCGATTGGGGCAACGTCGCCGCGATGCTGAAAGCGTTTCCCGGATTTGCGATTTTCCCGGCGTCCGAATCCTTCCTGTCGCGCGCGCGTCCGCTGGGTGCGGCTGGTTGTATTTCGGCTACCGCCAACATCAATCCAGCCGGCATCAGCAAGCTGTGCGCCGACTGGGACAAGGACAACGGCGCGCAATTGCAGCAGCAGGCCGACGCCGTGCGCCAGACCTTCCAGAAATATCCGATGATCGCTGCACTCAAGTTCGCTACCGCGCATTACAGCGACAACCCGGCGTGGGAAAACGTTCGTCCGCCGCTGAGCGGCCTGCATGCGCAGCACAAGTTGCAATTGCTGGATGAACTGAAGCAGATCGGTTTCGGCATGCCGGGATTGGCAGGCTGATGAGTACTACTGCAATGCAAGCCAAGCCGCTGGGGAAATATCCTTACGTCAAACGCGCCGGCGATTACCTCTTCGTCTCCGGCATGAGTGCGCGGCTGGCTGACGGCAGCGTGCCCGGTGATGTGCGCGAACAGACGCATGTCGTCATCGGCAAGATCCGTGACGCCTTGCACACGCTCGATGCCGATCTCGCCGATTGCGTCGCCATCACCAGTTATCTGGTGAACATGCGTGACTTCGACGGCTACAACGGCGTCTATGGCGAATATTTCAGCGAGCAGGGGCCGACGCGCACGACCGTGGCAGTGCATCAACTGCCGCATCCCGACATGCTGGTCGAGTTGACCGCAACCGCTTACAAACCACTCAAGTGAACAAGATGAACGAAGTGATTTCCGATCAGGCGCTTGACCGCCTGTTTCGCCAGGCGCGTACGCAAAATGGCTGGTTGCCGGTGGATGTCAGCGACGATGAGCTGCAGCAGATCTATGCGTTGATGAAGCTGGCGCCGACCAGTGCCAATTGTTCGCCGGCGCGTATTTTATTTTTGCGTAGCGAGGAGGCGAAAGAGCGGTTGCGACCGGCGCTGAATCCCGGCAACGTCGACAAGGTGATGACCGCGCCGGTGGTGGCGCTGATTGCTTACGACACGCAATTCTATGACTTGCTGCCGCAGTTGTTTCCGCACAATCCGGGCATGCGCGATCTGTTTGCGTCCAAGCCGGTGCTGGCCGAAGCCACCGCGTTTCGTAACAGCAGCCTGCAGGGCGCTTACCTGATGCTGGCAGCGCGCAGCGTCGGGCTCGACGTCGGGCCGATGTCGGGTTTCGATGCGGATCAGCTCAATGCGATCTTCTTCCCCGACGGCCGCTATCGCGTCAATTTCCTGTGCAATCTCGGTCACGGCGATAGCAGCAAGTTGTTTCCGCGCAGTCCGCGTCTGTCGTTTGAGCAGGCATGCCAGCTTCTTTGATTTTCTGATTCGGTGATTGATCATGCAATTTCTTCCTGAACTGATTTCCTATCTTCTCCTTGGTGCAGGCACCGGCATCCTTGCCGGTTTGCTTGGCGTCGGCGGTGGCACCGTGATCGTTCCGGCGCTGGTGTTCATCTTCGCCGCGCACGGTTTCCCGTCGGAGTACGTGCAGCACATGGCGCTGGCGACCTCAATGGCATCGATCCTGTTCACCTCGATCTCCAGTCTGCGCGCGCACCATGCGCGCGGTGCGGTGGACTGGGCGATCGTCCGGCGCATCACGCCCGGCATCATGCTTGGGACGCTGCTCGGTGCGTGGCTGGCGGCGCAGATGTCGAGCCAGTTGCTGAAGATGATCTTTATCGGTTTCGCCTATTTCGTCGCGGTGCAGATGCTGCTCAATCTGAAACCGAAGGCCAGCCGGCAGTTGCCGCAGACGCCAGGCTTGCTGAGTGCCGGCGGCGCCATCGGCGTGTTCTCCAGCTTCGTGGGCATTGGCGGCGGCACCTTGTCGGTACCGTTCATGACCTGGTGCAACGTGCAGTTGCACACGGTGATCGGCACATCGGCGGCACTGGGTTTCCCGATCGCATTGGCGGGCACGGCCGGCTTTGTCGTCAACGGCTTGCGCATCGAGAGTCTGCCGTCGCCGAGTGTGGGTTTCGTCTATCTGCCGGCACTGATCGGGATTGCCGTGGCGAGCGTATTCACGGCGCCGCTGGGCGCGCGGATGGCGCATGCCTTGCCGGTGACGAAGCTGAAAAAACTGTTTGCACTCATGCTGATTGCCGTCGGCACCAAGATGCTGACAGGCATGCTGTAGATCGGCGATGTTCTTCGAGGATCCGTCGGGCAACCTGCTGGAGTTCAAGGGTTTTGCCTCGATGAACAGGATTTTCGCGAAATGAAATTGACATAAATGCCTGCTATATTGGATGACAAGGTGAGGGTTTCTTTTGTCGCAGCTTTTGGCCGTTCGCGGTCGTTGTCGATATAAAGTTGTCGCCGCTCAACAATGCTTTCGGGCATTGAGGAGGCGACGCACATTTGCGCATTTGCATCCGTTGTATCCATTGCGTCTGCTGCATCACTCAGGGGAAATATCATGCTGTCCTCACTTCGGACCCGCCTTATCGTTATTTGCGTTCTGATCGTGGCGTTCGCCATGATTGCCTTAAGCGCTGCCAATATCTACGGTGTGCGGCGCGACACTCTCGACACCCTGAATACGGAGATGGAGCAACTGACGGATAGTCATGCTGCAAACATTGCCGACTGGGTTCGCAGCAAACGCACCATCACTGGATCGATGAAGCAGGCGCTCAAGCAGAGTGACGTGGTGCCTATCATTGCCGCGGCCAAAGAGGCGGGTGCTTTTGACGACGCCTACATCGGCTATCCGGACAAACGCATGCTGGCCTTGCACGATATGCCGCCGGGCTATGACCCGACCGGGCGACCCTGGTATGTGCAGGCGGTCAATGCCGGTGCGCCGGTGCTGACGGCGCCCTATGTCGACGCGACAACCGGCAAGCTGGTGGTGACCTTTGCAGAAGCCGTTGGCGGCAAGAGCGATCTCAAAGCGGTGGTCGGATCCGACGTGCAGCTTGATAATGTTGTTCGCAATGTCGCCGGCATCAAACCGACACCGGGCAGCTTTGCCTTCATCGTCGGCAAGGACGGTGTGATCATTACGCACCCGAACAAGGAGCTGGCGTTGAAGCCGATCTCTGCGCTGGATCAATCGCTGACGCCGCAAGCGTTGGCGGCAATGGGGCAGCAGGGCGGTGAGGCGAGAATCAACGGCGTCCGGGTATTGCTCTTCGTACGCGCGATCGAAGGCACGGACTGGTCGCTGGTCGTGGCGTTGAACTATGCGGAAGCAACGCATTCGATCCGCTCTCTGATTGTCACGTCGGCGATCGCCGCGATTCTTGCGATTGCCGCCGCCGCGGTGTTGCTGACATGGACCATCACCAGCTTGCTGAAACGGCTTGGACTGGTGCGTGATGCGCTGGAAGATATCGCGTCCGGCGAAGGCGATCTGACTTGTCGTCTCAATGCGGAGGGACGTGATGAGTTGTCTCAGATTGCCGGCGCTTTCAATCGCTTCACAGGAAAGATCGCTGCGACATTGCTGGAAATCCGTCACGCGAGCGAGTCCGTTAAAACCTCGTCGAGCGAAATCGCCAGCGGCAATCTCGATCTGTCCGGCCGCACTGAGCAGCAAGCCGGTTCACTGGAAGAAACCGCTTCGGCGATGGAAGAACTGACCTCCACCGTCAAGCAGAACGCAGACAACGCGCGTCAGGCCAACCAACTGGCGGTCTCCGCATCCGAAGTCGCGGTGCAAGGCGGAGCGGTGGTAGCGCAAGTGGTCGATACCATGGGATCGATCAATGCCTCTGCGCGCAAGATCGTCGACATCATCAGCGTGATTGACGGTATCGCTTTCCAGACCAATATCCTGGCTCTCAATGCCGCGGTAGAAGCAGCACGCGCCGGCGAGCAGGGGCGCGGTTTTGCGGTGGTGGCGTCGGAGGTGCGCAGCCTCGCGCAACGCAGCGCTACTGCGGCGAAAGAGATCAAGTCGTTGATTGACGCTTCGGTGCACGAAGTCGACGCTGGCAGTCAACTGGTCGAGCAGGCCGGCAACACCATGACCGAGGTGGTCTCCAGCGTGCGTCGTGTGACCGACATCGTCGGAGAAATCAGCGCGGCCAGCCAGGAGCAGAGTGCGGGTATCGCCGAGATCGGTCGCGCCATCACGCAAATGGATGAGGCCACGCAACAGAATGCTGCACTGGTGGAGCAAGCCGCTGCCGCCGCACAATCCTTGCAGGATCAGGCTGCGCATCTGGCCGAGGTGGTGGCCGAGTTCAAGCTGGAAGACAGGGCCGTTGCGCCAGTCGGTCGCACGACCAAGCGCACCGTCGATATCACGCCATCGGCACCGGCGATCAAAGCCAAGCCAGCAATCAAGAAAGAGGTCGCGAAGATCGCTGCCGCCAAGCCCGCCGGCGAGAGCAAGGCGATGAAAGCCGGCAGCGACGAGAACGGATCTTGGGAAGAGTTTTAAACGCGGCAACTAAAAATAAAAACGGCGTCGCGAAAGTAGCGACGCCGTTTTTTATGCGCGTAACGGCAATGCTTCTACGCCTGCTTCTTCAGCAAGTGCATGTCGCCGAACAGTTTTTGCATGCCGCTGTGGGCAATGAAGGTCAGATTGTAGGGATGCTCCGCGACGGCGCGCGGGAAGCGTTCCACCACCGGCAAACCATCCAGCTGTTCTGCGATCTTGCCCCACAAGACCAAGGTCGGCAGCGTCTTCTTGCCGGTTTCGGCATATTCCGCCAATCCTTTCAATACGGTTTCAAAGAATGGCTTCCAGGCCTTGGCATCCTTGACCGGCGCCACATGCGTACGGAACACCAGGCTGGCGTTGAGCAGCAGGAAGCCTTGCGCAGTCAGGTTGTCTTGCAGGTCGGACAGCGTCTGGATCGTGCCGGTGGTGTCGGCCTGCGCCTTGGCGGCGATGTCGAGCAGGGCGTCGCCGCTGGTTTTATCGACGGAGACCTGGCCGTCGGCGACCAGCAGCATCTTCATGAAGTTGCGCAGTGAAGTGGCACGGTTGACTTGTTTGGACAAGCCCTTGTCCGACCACAACGAGCCGACCGCGCCGTCCATGAAGCACACGCCGGTGGCGCTGGCCGCGCGCGGGTAAGGGCCTTCACCGACCAATACGTAACGCACCTTGTCGATCGGCTGCAGGAAGGCGGCGAAGAGGCGTCCGTCCGTCGGCAGATAGGTGGTGTCCTCCACCAATGCGGGCAGATAGGCCGGATCTTTGTCGGCGATGGCTTGCAGACCGGTTTTCAGGATAGCTTGCCAGGAAGGATCGGCAGAGGCGCAAAGATCGAGCAGGGCGGAAGGAACGGTAGCCGGCATGAAAGATGTCTTGTGAATGGAGTCGGTAAATAAAAAGCTGCCCGCATGATACGCCAATGCGAAATCAATACGGGCAGCTTCGGGTGCTTCGTTCTATTTTAATGAATGAGTGAAACGCATCAGGCTACCGCGATGTTATCGTCACCCGCAGCACCAAACAATTGCTGCTTGAGCTGATGCAGCTGATCGCGCACCTTCGCTGCCTTTTCGAACTCCAGGTTCTTGGCGTGATCCAGCATGAGTTTTTCGAGGCGCTTGATTTCCTTGCTGACTTGCTTCTCGCTCATTGCTTCGTAGTTGGCCTGCTCTTGCGCGACCATCAGTTCGACACGCGCTTCCTGCGGGCTGTAGACGCCGTCGATGAGTTCCCGGATTTCCTTCTTGATGCCCATCGGCGTGATGCCGTTGGCTTCGTTGAAGGCAACCTGCTTGGCCCGGCGGCGTTCGGTTTCGCCGATGGCGCGGTGCATCGAGTCGGTGACCTTGTCGCCATACAGGATCGCCATGCCGTTGAGGTTACGCGCGGCGCGGCCGATGGTCTGGATCAGACTGCGTTCGGACCGCAGGAAGCCTTCCTTGTCGGCATCAAGAATCGCCACCAGCGACACTTCGGGAATATCCAGACCTTCGCGCAGCAAGTTGATGCCGACCAGCACGTCGAAGGTGCCGAGACGCAGATCGCGGATGATTTCCACGCGTTCGACGGTGTCGATATCGCTATGCAGATAACGTACCTTGATGCCGTTGTCGCTCAGGAATTCCGTCAACTGTTCGGCCATGCGCTTGGTCAATGTCGTCACCAGCACGCGCTCGTTCTTTTTGACGCGGATGGTGATTTCCTGCATCAGATCGTCGACCTGCGTGGTGGCAGGGCGCACCTGAATCAGCGGATCAACCAGGCCGGTCGGACGCACCACTTGCTCGACCACCTGATCGGCATGGGTGTTTTCAAAATCCGCCGGCGTGGCCGACACGAACACGGTCTGGCGCAACTTGCTCTGGAATTCATCGAACTTCAGCGGGCGATTATCCAACGCCGACGGCAGGCGGAAACCGTAGTCGACCAGGTTGGTCTTGCGCGCGCGGTCACCGTTGTACATGCCGTTCAACTGGCCGATCAGTACGTGCGACTCGTCGAGGAACATGATCGCGTCTTGTGGCAGGTAGTCAACCAGCGTCGGCGGCGGTTCACCGGCCTTGGCGCCGGACAGATGGCGCGAATAGTTTTCGATGCCTTTGGTGAAGCCGATTTCGGTCATCATCTCGATGTCGAAGCGGGTGCGCTGTTCGAGACGCTGCTCTTCAATGAGCTTGTTTTCCTTGCGGAAAAATTCCAGGCGCTCGCGCAGTTCGTCCTTGATGGTCTCAATGGCGCGCAGCACAGTGGCGCGCGGCGTGACGTAGTGCGAACCGGGATAGACGGTGAAGCGCGGAATCTTCTGGCGCACACGGCCGGTCAGCGGGTCGAACAATTGCAGACTGTCGATTTCGTCGTCGAACATTTCGATACGCACCGCCAGTTCGGCATGTTCCGCCGGGAACACGTCGATGGTGTCGCCGCGCACGCGGAATGTGCCACGGCCGAAGTCGACTTCGTTGCGCGAGTATTGCATCTGGATCAGGCGGGCGATGACGTCGCGCTGGCTGACCTTGTCCTTGGCGCGCAAGGTCAGGATCATCTGATGGTATTCATTCGGATTACCGATACCGTAGATCGCGGAAACAGTTGCCACAATCACAACGTCGCGGCGTTCCATGAGCGATTTGGTGCAGGACAGGCGCATCTGTTCAATATGCTCGTTGATCGAGGAATCTTTCTCGATGAACAAGTCGCGCTGCGGCACGTAGGCTTCCGGCTGGTAATAATCGTAGTAGCTGACGAAATATTCGACCGCGTTCTGCGGAAAGAACTCACGAAATTCGCTATATAACTGCGCCGCCAGCGTTTTGTTCGGGGCGAAGATGATCGCAGGCCGGCCGAGGCGGGCGATGGTGTTGGCCATCGTGTAGGTCTTGCCCGAACCTGTGACGCCCAGCAAGGTCTGGAAGAACAGGCCGTCGTTGACGCCCTCGACCAGCTTGTCGATTGCTGCAGGCTGATCGCCGGCAGGCGGGAAGGGCTGGTACAGGCGGTACGGCGAACCCGGGAAAGTCAGGAACTTACCCTCGTCGTGAGTAGGGGCAACGGTACTTAAGGGGGATAAATCAGCCATTGTCATTCGACCTTTGGTAAAATTATGCGTTGCAAAACGGTGCTCGGCTCGCGGCTTTGCCCTGCATCCATCCCGACTGCAATCCACATTTGCAGCTAACTTTTTATGTTATCACGATGAACGCACCTCTCTCAGCCTCCTCCCTTTTCACCGCCATCGAAATGGCGCCACGCGACCCTATTCTCGGCATCACGGAAGGTTTCAATGCCGACAAGAATCCAGGCAAGACCAACCTCGGTGTTGGCGTCTACTACGACGATAACGGCAAAGTGCCGCTGCTGGAATGCGTGAAAAAGGCGGAAGCTGAACTGGCTGCCAAACTGGCTCCGCGTACTTATTTGCCGATTGATGGTCTGGCAACCTACGACAAGGCAGTCCAAGAACTGGTATTTGGTGCCGACAGCGCGGTTGTTCAAGAGAAGCGTGCACTGACTGTGCAAGCTCTGGGCGGTACTGGTGCACTGAAGCTGGGCGCCGACTTCCTGAAGCATTTCTCGCCGGCAGGCACCCAGGTCTGGATCAGCGATCCAAGCTGGGAAAACCACCGTGCCCTGTTTGAAATGGCGGGCTTCACCGTCAACAATTATCCGTACTACGACGCGGCTACCCGCGGCGTGAATTTCGCCGGCATGCTGGATGCACTGAAGACCATGGCCGCAGGTTCGGTCGTGCTGCTGCACGCGTGCTGCCACAACCCGACCGGCGCCGATCTGACTGCCGATCAATGGACGCAAGTGATTGAAGTCGTGACTTCGCGCGGCCTGATTCCTTTCCTCGACATGGCTTACCAAGGCTTTGGCGACGGCATCGAAGAAGACGGCAAAGTGGTGCGCCGCTTCGCAGAAGCCGGCGGCCCGCTGTTCGTGTCGAACTCGTTCTCGAAGTCGTTCTCGCTGTATGGCGAACGCGTTGGTGCATTGAGCATCGTCGCCGCCACCAACGAAGAAGCCGGCCGCGTGCTGTCGCAATTGAAGCGTGTCGTCCGCACCAACTATTCTAATCCGCCAATCCACGGTGGTCAGGTTGTCGCGACTGCGCTGGCATCGCCGGAACTGCGCGCACTGTGGGAAAGCGAACTGGCCGAGATGCGCGTGCGCATTCGTGAAATGCGCCAGCTGCTGGTTGCCAAGCTGAAAGAAAAAGCACCGTCGCATGATTTCGATTTCGTCATCAAGCAACGCGGCATGTTCTCGTACTCGGGTCTGACGAAGGCGCAAGTCGAACGCCTGCGTAACGAGTTCTCGATCTATGCTGTCGACACCGGCCGTATCTGCGTCGCTGCGCTGAATACGAAGAACATCGACGCCGTCGTCGACGCCATCGCTAAAGTCCTCTAAATAGGGAAGCGCATTCCGGCCTGAAAAATGGTCGGGATGCAAAAAGGTTTTGACAGTAAGTAAAATTCCGGTCATAATCTTTTTCTCAGCTGTTCCCTGATAGCTCAGTCGGTAGAGCGACGGACTGTTAATCCGCAGGTCCCTGGTTCGAGTCCAGGTCGGGGAGCCAAAAAATTCGAAAAGCCTCGCATCCGTGCGGGGCTTTTTCAATTTCGATAGAAGTGAAATAGTCTTCTTCGGAATGCATTTTTCTGATGCCACACAGTGAGTGAAAGTGTGGCGGCATGATGTGAACCAAAGTTGTTAATTTCTTCTGCAAAGTTCTGGCGGGGAAATAAAAATTAGTTCATAATCGCGCCCTCAGCTGTTCCCTGATAGCTCAGTCGGTAGAGCGACGGACTGTTAATCCGCAGGTCCCTGGTTCGAGTCCAGGTCGGGGAGCCACAAAATTTGAAAGCCTCGCATTCGTGCGGGGCTTTTGCTTTTGCCGGTCGGAATTGTGTCTGGCATGAAAGTCGCATAAGCATATTCAGTGAAGTTAGTTGACTTCGTTATCTGTATCGAATATAACTACAGTATGAAGTCGAGTCGATTTGCCGTGGCGGCACACATATTGGTCAGCGTCGAGCACGCGACCCGGGAGGGGAAAGAGTTTCTCCCCTCATCTGCCATTGCGACCAGCGTGAATACCAATCCTGTGTTTGTGCGCGAATTGCTGTGCAAGCTGTCAAAAGCACATTTGGTGGTAACAAAGGAAGGTCGGGGCGGTGGTGCGCAGTTGGCGCGGCCCGCATCGCAGATCAGTCTGGCGGAGATTTATCAGGCGGTGGAAGAGGAGCCTGTGCTGAAGCACAATACGCGTCCCAAGGATTTATGCTGCCCCGTCAGCTGTGGTATGGACATGGCGCTGGAGCCAGTCATTACCGAAGTGGAAGGTGCGATGCTGAAAATATTGAAGGGCAGAAAGCTGTCCGAGCTTGTGAACAAAATTTCAGACGAAGTCGAATCTTAGGGCCTGTTAACAATTAATTTGCGAGTGCGAACGCGCGGCAGGCGTTGATTGCCTAGGCGCAGCGACGCGACGTAGCGGCACTACGGCAAGGAGCTGCAACAACGGCAGGCGACGCCTGCAGCCGTTCCCGAAGGGTTGCTGCCAGAAAGCGCGCTGGCGGCGTTGCATGGCTTACAGGTGGGCCCACCACCTGCTACGCCACGCGCCTTGCCAGCACGCTTTCTGGCAGCAACGCATCTCGCAAATTAATTGTTAACAGGCCCTAGGCTTCGCATATAACGAGACAAGTTGCATCTGAAAAGAAGGATCCTCTGAGGTCCTAATTTTTACCTCATAACTGTCATTAAAAATAAGACAGTTTAAATAATCAAGCGATGTCGATGGTATTTCTTCGGCATCACAGGCGACGAAACAAGGACGTAAGCGAATGCAGTCAGTGCAACCGGCTCAAGCCGTTTGCCGGAGCAGCATTTGATCAAGATTAATCAGCTCGACGCTGGGGCGGCGTAAGAGCAAACAGAGTTCAGGAGTTTTACATGGAAAAGAATATCGCGGTAGGCGGCGTGCAGGAAGGCGTTGCACACGATCCGCTCAGTGCGGCCGAAAACGCGGCGTCGCCGTTGCGCTCGTGGCTGTCGGTGGTATCGGTGGCGATCGGCGCGTTTGCGTTCGTCACGACTGAGTTCTTGCCGGTCGGCTTGTTGCCGCAAATCGCGCACGACCTCGGCGTTTCGCCAGGCACTGCCGGACTGATGGTGACGACGCCTGGTGTGGTCGCGGCCATTTCGGCGCCAGGACTGATGTTGGGCGCGGGGCGCATCAATCGTCGTTTCATTTTGCTGATGTTGTCGGTGTTGTTGCTGGCATCGAATCTGGTGTCGGCGTTTGCGCCTTCATTTGGCGTGATGCTGCTGGGCCGTGCGTTATTGGGTGCTGCGTTGGGCGGTTTCTGGACCCTGGCGCTGGCCACTGCAGGACGTCTGGTCAAGCAGGAGCATGCAGCGAAAGCAACCGCCATGATTTTGAGCGGCGTGACTTTTGCCACGGTGATCGGTGTGCCTTTGGGTACGTTCATCAGCGGTCTGTCGTCGTGGCGCGCTTCGTTCATCGCTACCGGTATTCTGGCGGCGCTGGCGCTGGCGGCTCAGACCTTGTTGTTGCCGTCCTTGCCTTCCAAGGCGGCGATCCGCTTCCGTGATCTGACCACGCTGGTGAGCCGTGCGAATCCGCGCAAGAGTCTGCTGATGGTGGCACTGGTGTTCGGCGCGCACTTTTCGTCGTACACCTATGTCGCACCTTTCCTCGGTCAGAACGGTTTCAGCCTGTCGGCAATCACGACCGTGCTGCTGGCGTTCGGCTTTGTCGGCTTTGTCTCCAATCTGGCGATCTCGGCAGTGGTGACACGTCATCTGCAGGCGTCGCTCTTCGGCATGGTGGTCATTCTGATGATCGCATTGCTTTGTCTGCCGCTGGTGCATGCTTCCAGCTTTGGTGTGACGGCGATGGTGATTGCGTGGGGTATTGCCTTCGGTGCGATTCCACTATGCCTGAGCATCTGGCTGCAACTGTCGTCGCCTGATTTGCCGGAAGCCGGTTCGGCGCTGTTCGTCAGCATCGTGCAGGTCGCCATTGCGGTCGGCTCGTTTGTTGGTGGCGTGGTAGTGGATGCAGTTGGCATTCCTTCCACCATGTGGCTGGGTAGTGCGCTGGGATTGTTGGGGTTGGTGGTGATCGCCAGCTTCGGGATAAACAACAAGAATCTTGCTGATACCCTTCACAAGTAATTGAGTAAATGAAAGGCTTGCAGATCAAACGCTGCAAGCCTTTTTTATTTCTACTATCTTAGGGCCTGTTAACAATAGAGCAGGAGAAAACGATGAACGCCAGAACAGTCAAGATCCCCGGCCCAGATCATCCGATCGTTATTGAGCCGACCGATGCGCACATTGTTGTGACCTTGGGTGGTCATGCCGTCGCGGATTCCACTTCCGTACTAGTGCTGCGCGAGGCGGCATATCCGCCGGTGTATTACATCCCGCGCAAGGACGTGAACATGTCGCAGCTGGAGCGTACCGATCACAATACCTACTGCCCTTATAAGGGGGAGTGCTCTTACTACAGCATTCCCGCCGGCGGAGGGCGCTCGGTCAATGCGGTCTGGAGTTATGAAGAGCCCTATCCTGCCGTTGCGGCGATCAAGGGTCACATGGCTTTTTATCCTGATCGCGTTGATGCCATCAGCGTGCAGGACGCAGACTGAGATTGTCTCGTGGCGAGCAGAATCGCCGGTGACCGGTGACTAGCTTCAGGCCTTGCTGCGCAGCGTCTTTGCCAGGTCAGATAGCTGATAGGGCTTGTTGAGGAAAGAAAAGCCGGCCACGCCGCCCTGAGTCGCGCTCAATCCGGGAAGCGGGTATCCCGATGCCAGGATGATTTTTGTATCCGGGTATTGTTCGCGCGTCAGTCGCGCCAGTTCTACGCCGCTGATACTGTTGGGCATGACGACGTCGCTGAAGAGGATGTCGATCGGTGTGCGCTCCAGCACTGCCAGCGCTTCCGCACCGCTGGTGGCGGTCAGGGCTTCGTAGCCGAGTGTGCGGAAGAGTTCTGCCGTGACCTCCAGCAAGTCCAGTTGATCATCGACGATCAGCACCGTCTCGATATCGAGGCGTCCCTCGTTGCGCTCGCGCGCTGCGTTACTTTCCACTGCCGGTAAATATACCGAAAAGCTTGAGCCGATTCCTGCTTCACTGGAGATGACGATATCGCCGCCCGATTGCGTGATGAAGCCGTAGACCTGGCTCAAGCCCAGGCCTGTGCCGTCGCCCGGCGCTTTGGTAGTGAAAAATGGCTCGAAGGCGCGCGCGGACACATCGGGTGTCATGCCGATTCCGGTATCCGAAACACGGATCTCGGCATACAGCCCGGCGGGCAGACTATTGACGGCTTTTTCTTTCAGGCGAATACGGTTGGTGCTGATCGCCAACTGGCCGCCATCCGGCATGGCCTGGCAGGCGTTGACGACGAGATTGAGCAACGCGGTTTCAAATCGTGCTGCATCGATATTGACCGGAAGTGGGGTGGAATCGATCTGGATCTTGAACTGGATCGAGGGGTTTCCGGCGCGTCGCAGCACCGACTCAAAATCGTTGATCAGTGCGTTCAGGTCATATTTTTCCGATTGCAATGGCTGTTGCCGCGCGAACGACAGCAATTGCTGTGTCAGGCTGGCGCCGCGCGAGATGGCGCGACGCATGCTGTCAAGCGTGCGTGAACCTTGCAATTCCGGATGCTGCGCCAGCAAGACATCCATGCCGCTTGAGGCAACCGCCAGCAAGTTGTTGAAGTCATGAGCGACGCCACCGGTGAGTTTTCCCAGCGCTTCCATTTTTTGCGATTGAAACAAGGCGGCGTTGGCCTGCGCCAGGGCGGCAGCGGCTTGCTGTTTTTCGGTGACGTCGCGCGTGATCTTGGCAAAGCCGATCAGCTCGCCATTTTTCTTCGTGATCGGGTCGATGACAACACTGGCCCAGAAGCGCGAGCCGTCTTTGCGTACCCGCCAGCCTTCGTCTTCGAATTTTCCTTCGGTGAGGGCAATGCGCAGTGCGCGCGTCGGCAGGCCGGCCTGGCGGTCTTCGTCGGTATAAAACCGTGAAAAGTGGGTGCCGAGAATTTCTTGTTCGGTATAGCCCTTGAAGCGTTCTGCGCCACTGTTCCAGGTGGTGACATTGCCATTGATGTCCAGCATGTAAATCGCGTAGTCGCGAATGGACGATACCGCCAGCTGAAAGCGCTGTGCTTCCGTCATTTCGGCGTCGTCTGGGAGTTCATCACCTGTCATCTGGCTCGTTCCTTCAAATGGTCGATCAGGCGAAAATTAGCGCCGATGATTGAAAAACCTGGCTGCAAGGACGCAAGAGTGCGTCGACAACATGGCGAGTATTGTGACGCGGACAAGCATTTGACGCAATTGCTGTTACTACATCGATTCGCCGCACCCGCGATAGCGGGGCAGCAGAATAGAGGTGAGTTTGCGGATGGCTGTATCGCAGCTGAGTTAAAGATTGGGCGGCAATGTCCGTTAATTGAAGACGCGAGTGCAGGATACGAGTGCAGAATGGATACGACATGAAAATTGATGCGGATAGCAATACGCAAAGTACTGTCTATGAAGCGACTCCGGTGAATTCAGCGAATTCGCTAGAGGGCAAAGATATCGCCGCCAATGACAGCAAGACACGCATGCCGACTGATACAGTGACGCTGTCGCTGTCGGATGCCGCAACGAAGTTGGCAAGCGAACTTTCAGACCTGGCGGCTGCCGTTGCGGCAATGCCCGTGCCGCAACGTCCGCAGCCGGAGATGCAATCACAATCAGCACGCCGGAAAAAATCGAAAAATAGTGGCTTGTCGCCGATGCTGGACGTCGATGCGTTCCGTCTGATCCGCGACAAGTTGCGCTCTAAGAATCTGGGGCTGCAGGAGCCCGGCCTGATGAAAGATGCGAAAGATGCACTGCAAGAGGCTGCCAAGATCTGATCGCACGCGTTTTCGCGGCATCTTGCATCGCAGTTTCATCATTTCCATCTTCTGCAGTGAATGTTGGCAGAGACAAAACAAATCCTGCTCTGCTATAATTGCTGGCTAGTCGGGGCGTAGCGCAGCCTGGTAGCGTACTTGCATGGGGTGCAAGGGGTCGAGTGTTCGAATCACTCCGTCCCGACCAAAGAAATCGAAGGGTTACAAGCTTTTGCTTGTGACCCTTTTTCTTTTTTTGCGCCGCTTGTTATCCTTTTTTCTATTTTGTCCTCATCTTTTATCAGAGCCGGCTTCTGTTCATTTTTTGAAGTTGCCTACCGGCAGGTATGGCGCAACAGGTATATAAAGATGAGGTGCGGGGTGAAACGCAAGACGAAATGCGCCAGGTCGTGAATGACTAGCCTCAAGGATTCGGCATTGACCCTTCCCGCATAAGCTACACGTAAGTTATGCCTTGTAAGCTGCCTTCAAAATAGGAGGAGACTGCGCGCCGGATTGCATAAATAGAAATCGAGGGCGAACCGGCACGGCGTATCCAGATCTCCTTTCAACGTTGTTCGGACGACATCCGTACTTGCCATATCAACAGCAAATCAATAGCAAACCGGCAAGACGGAAATACTGTGAGGAGACTGCCGTATGTTCCAAAGGAAAAGCAGGGTGCTGTCGCGGGCGCTGGATGTGTTGGTGGCCGTGGTGATTCCGGTTGCCGTCGGCGGCGGTGCGTTTGCCGGGCTGAACGCATCGGGATTGCCGCTTTCAGTATTGTGGCAAGCCGTGGCGGCGACGGCTGTGGCGGTGATCTTGTCCAGCCTTGCGAGCAGGCGCGGTAACGCGGATCAAGGCGTCAGCTTCGTCGACAAGATCGGCAGCGAAATCGATCACATCATGATCGGCGCGGCGGAGACTTCTTATTTTGTCGATTCCATCAAGAATAAAATCGGACAGGACGTGCAAGCGGCTAATGGCATCGTCGCAGGTTCCGAGCAGAACGCCAGCACCACCGAGCAAATTGCTGCCAATGCCGAGCGTGCTTCCAAGGTTGCTGCCGACGTACGCTCGGAAAGTGTGGCAGGTCGTGCTGAAGTCGATTTGGGATTGGCGCAGATCAGCAAGGCACGCCATGATGCGCAGAACGCTTCGGCCATGATGTCTGCGTTGCAGGAAAAATCCAAGCGCATCCACGGCATCACCGAAGTGATCAGTGAGATCGCGGCGCGCACCAATCTGCTGGCGTTGAATGCTGCGATCGAAGCGGCGCGCGCGGGTGAGCATGGCCGTGGGTTTGCCGTTGTGGCCGGTGAAGTGCGTCAACTGGCGCAACGCACGAAAGAGGCAACCGATGACATCGGTGCGATGGTACGGTCCATCACGGAAGAGGCGGAACGCGCTGCCGGTGGTATGCAGGCGCTGAGCGTCAAAGTGCAGGAAGCGTCACAGAATGTTGAGCGGGTACATGGCTTCCTCGGCAATATCGAGCGATCGGCTGCCATCTCTGAGGAAGAGATTCAACAGATCGCCCGTGCGTCTCGCGAACACGTGGAAACTACGCATCGGATTGCGGAGGCGATCCTGAAGATTCGTGACGGCATGCTGGCAACCGATATCGAATTGCCGCGCGTTGCTGCGTCGGCGATGGCTTTGTCGGAGCGTGCTGAACTGGTGTACGACGCGATCGTGGAAAGCAACGCGAAGACTCAGCACGACGATATCCAGAAAGCCGCTGCGGTCACCGCCAAACGCATCGGGAAATTATTCGAAGAGGCGATTGCGGCAGGGCGTATTACGGAGGCGGCGTTGTTTGATCGCACTTACAAGCCGATTCCCAACACGAATCCACCCAAGCACACCACACAGTTCGATACGTTTACTGATCGCGTGCTGCCGGATGTCCAGGAGGGATTGCTGGAAGCGATGCCGCAATTGGCGTATGCCGGCGCTGTCGATAACAACGGTTACTTTCCCACGCACAATAAGAAGTTTTCCAAGCCGCTAACCGGCGACTACGATACCGATCTGGTGAACAACCGTACCAAGCGCATATTCAGCGACCGCACCGGAAAGCGTTGCGGCGCGAATACAAAGTCATTTCTCTTGCAAACCTATAAGCGCGACACCGGTGAGGTCATGCATGACCTGTCAGTACCCATTTACGTTAACGGCAAGCACTGGGGTGGTTTTCGCGTCGGGTATCGGTCCAGTCAGGCTGAGGCAGGCGTGCCGGTCGCGACAACCGGTGCGGCTGTCGTGTCGCAAAACGTCGGAACGCCGTCAGGAAAACCGTCAGAAAAGCCGGCTAAGCAGCTAACCACGGCGAGCAAGATCGAGAACAGCAAGGGATTGGTGCGCCAGATCTCGGCTTGAACAGCTTGACCGTGCAGGGCAGGTTGATAGACTATTCGACAACGGGGGTATCTGTCTCAGAATCGGGCAGGCCGACTAGAAAAGGAAAATCAACTTGAAACCTGCGCCACAGAATAAGCTTGATTCTGTCAAAGAGTTCGATTTTACCAATCGTGATTTTGACCGGGTCCGCGACCTGATTTACAAGCGTGCCGGCATCGCCCTTGCAGAAAGCAAGCAGGAAATGGTCTATAGCCGGCTGGCCCGGCGGCTGCGTGCGACCGGTATCGGCTCGTTCGTTCAATATCTGGATTTGTTGGAGCGAGGTGGCGATGCGGATGAGTGGGAAGCCTTTACCAATGCGCTGACAACCAATCTGACGTCATTTTTCCGCGAATCGCATCATTTCCCTATCCTTGCCGATTTCGTCAAAACGCTGAAGGAACCGGTTACGGTCTGGTGTTCTGCCGCTTCAACGGGCGAAGAGCCATACACCATCGCCATGACGCTCTGTGAAGCCTATGGCAGCCTCACGCCGCCGGCGCAGATCATTGCCACCGATATCGATACCAACGTACTGGCGACCGGTGCCAATGGCGTATATCCGATGGAGCGCATCGACAAGTTGTCGCCTGAGCGAGTGAAAAAATTCTTCCTTCGCGGCAAGGGTAATCAGGAAGGGTATGTCCGCGTACGTCCGGAGTTGCGCAAGATGGTCACCTTCAAGCAACTGAACCTGCTTGGCGACAGCTGGCCGGTGCAAGGGCAGTTTGACGTTATTTTTTGCCGCAACGTGATGATCTATTTCGATAAACCGACGCAGAGCAAAATTCTGTCTCGTTTTGTTCCGCTGATGAAGTCGCACGCCTTGTTGTTCGCCGGCCATTCAGAGAATTTCTTGTACGTGTCGGATGCATTGAAGTTGAAGGGTAAGACTGTTTACGAACTTAACGCGGCGTCACAGCGCAAAGTGGGGAAATAAATCATGAATCCCCAAGGTCAGGATCAATTCGCATCCAACGTTTATTACGACCGTACCTTCGACTGCGACGCGGCGAAGATACTGCCAGGTGAATACTATTTCACGCACAAAGACATGATGATCGTCACCGTGCTGGGATCGTGTGTGTCGGCGTGCATCCGCGACCGTGTCACCGGTATCGGCGGGATGAATCATTTCATGTTGCCCGACAGCGGTGACGGCGACAGCCCCATTTCAGCATCGATGCGCTACGGCACCTACGCCATGGAAATTCTGATCAACGACGTGCTCAAAGCAGGTGCGCGGCGTGAAAACCTGGAGGCGAAGGTATTCGGTGGCGGCAATGTATTGCGCGGGTTTATCGCCATCAACGTTGGCGAGCGCAATGCGCAGTTCGTCCGGGATTATCTGAAGGCGGAGAATATTCGTGTCGTGGCCGAAGATCTCAATGACATTTGGCCGCGCAAGGTGTATTTTTTCCCGCGGACCGGCAAAGTGCTGGTTAAAAAGCTCAAACAACTGCACAACAATACGCTGGTAAACCGCGAGCAGGACTACGCCAGCAAGTTGGTTACGAAACCAATTGGCGGCGCGGTCGACTTGTTTTAAAGTCGGGCTTGCTCCCTGCAGGGCGAGTTGTACAATGGTTTATAGGCTTCTACGCGTGCGTGCAGAAGCAAGTTTCTGGAAAGTACTGATCGTATGAAAATAAAAGTATTGATCGTTGACGATTCGGCATTGATCCGTAGCGTCATGAAGGAGATCATCGGCAGCCAGCCAGATATGGAAGTCGTGGGCGTGGCCCCTGACCCTATCATTGCGCGTGATTTAATCAAGCAGACCAACCCGGATGTATTGACGCTGGACGTCGAAATGCCGCGCATGGACGGTCTCGACTTCCTCGAAAAATTGATGCGCTTGCGGCCGATGCCAGTGGTAATGGTCTCGTCGCTGACCGAGCGCGGATCTGAAATCACCTTGCGTGCGCTGGAATTGGGCGCCGTCGACTTCGTCACGAAACCAAAGATTTCGATTCAGAGCGGCATGCAGGAATACACCGACATGATCGCGGACAAGATTCGCGCGGCGTCGAAGGCGAGTATTCGTCCGCGTGCAATTCCGCATCCGGACTCGCATAAGACAGCAGGCGGCGAGCCGCTGCCGCAGATGCGCAATCCGCTGCTGTCGAGCGAAAAGCTGATCATCATCGGCGCCTCCACAGGTGGAACTGAAGCAATCAAGGAATTCCTGATCAAGATGCCATCGGATTGTCCGGGCATTCTGATCACGCAACACATGCCGGAAGGTTTTACGCGGTCGTTCGCGCAGCGTCTGGACAATCTGTGCAAGATTTCGGTCAAGGAAGCTGCCGGCAACGAGCGTATCTTGCCGGGCCATGCCTACATCGCGCCAGGACATTCGCATCTCAAGCTCGTGCGCAGCGGCGCCAATTACATGACTCAGCTTGATCAGGGGCCGCCGGTTAATCGTCACCGGCCTTCGGTCGATGTGCTGTTTAGCTCGGCTGCAGCGTGCGCCGGCAAGAACGCGTTAGGTGTGATTTTGACCGGTATGGGCAAGGACGGCGCGCTTGGCATGCTGGAAATGCGTAATGCCGGTGCCTACAATTTTGCGCAGGATGAGGCGTCTTGCGTCGTCTTCGGCATGCCGCGTGAAGCGATTGCCGTTGGCGGTGCACATGAGGTATTGTCTCTGCAGGCCATGCCAGGCCGGGTGATGAGCTATCTGGCAGAGCACGGTAGCCGTGCATTGCGAGTGTAGTTCGAGTACCATGCAGCCCATCGCAGAATAAGATGCTCAGTAGTAGCACATTGGCAAATGCCTGGATTTTGTAGGACAGGGCCTCAAGTTCGCTGTATTCGTGTCGTTATCGTCAACAATTGTTTTGAATCAATGGAGTAATAGTCATGGCAGGCCCAAATACCAAGTTTCTCGTTGTAGACGATTTCTCCACGATGCGCCGCATCGTCCGGAACCTGCTTAAAGAGCTGGGTTACACCAACGTGGATGAAGCCGAAGACGGCGTGCAAGCATTGCACAAGCTGCGCAGCGATCAATTCGACTTCGTGGTTTCCGATTGGAACATGCCTAACATGGACGGTCTGACCATGTTGCAGGAAATCCGTAAAGATCCGGCGCTGTCGAAGCTGCCGGTCTTGATGGTAACGGCAGAAGCCAAAAAGGAAAACATTGTTGCTGCAGCGCAAGCTGGTGCCAATGGATATGTGGTCAAGCCATTCACGGCCGCTACCCTGGACGAAAAGCTCGGCAAGATCTTCGAAAAGCTGGATGCCGGAGGCTAACGTGGATACTGCATCCCAAGGAGCAGTACCTCCGGGAGCGGAAGCGGCACCTCCGGGTGCGGATCAGCAAGATCAGTTTCTGGTCCGAATTGGCCACATGACGCGCAGTTTGCACGACAATCTGCGCGGCTTGGGATTTGACCGTTTGCTGGAAAAAGCCGCTAGCGATATGCCCGATGCGCGTGATCGCCTTGAGTATGTGGCGATGATGACTGAGAAGGCGGCGCAACGCGTGCTTACCGCCACGGAAACCGCCGGCCCGATGCAGGATGCGATCGGCGACGGTGCCGGCACCCTTGCTGCAGAATGGAAAGCTGTCACGGACGCAGGTTTTTCGGAAGCGGCGTACCGTGCAATGGCGGAAAAGACCCAGCGGTACCTCGATTCCACACGCGAAAACGTCACGCTGACCAAGCAGCAACTGCTGGACATCATGATGGCGCAGGATTTTCAGGATCTGACCGGGCAGGTGATCAAGCGTGTCACAGCCCTTGCGCACGACATCGAGAGTCAGCTGGTGCAGCTGTTGGTGGACTATTCGCCGCCGGAAGCAAAGCGTGAAGACAACGGCTTGCTCAACGGCCCGCAGATCAATCCGACCGGTACAAATGTCATTGCCAATCAAAGTCAGGTTGATGACTTGTTGGAAAGTCTGGGTTTCTGAATTGGTATTCAGTCGTACCTGATTGAATTTGTTGCTTTTTGTTGTTTATTAGTTAATTCCGCAACGAGCCTCGCCGGGCAAGATTTAAATTTCAGCCCGGTGCAGGTTTTCTCCTTCCACGTTTCTGCCGTCTCCCCTCTGAAGGCAGACTTGGCGTGCTTTTCCTCTCCCGAAATACGGGGCGTTTCGCCCCTTGTTCTCGCGATGATTTGGTGCCTCTCTCGCCAATAATTCTCCCTGATAGTCTCAAAATTCCGTCCTTACAAGCGGAAAGCAGCAATACAGGGGAGCGGCAGTGGCCGAAGAAAGCGATCAGGAACGGACCGAACAGCCCACGAGCAAACGTATTGAAAAAGCTCGTGAGCAAGGCGACGTGCCGCGCTCGCGCGAGATGGCTACGTGCGTCACATTGTTGATCGGCGGCAGTACGATCTGGATGTTCACGGGCCCGCTAGTCACCAGTCTGAACCGCATCATGGTGTCCAGCATGACCTTAGAGCGCGAGATGGCCTACGACCCGGTGCTGTTGTTTAATCACCTAAGTGGGCATTTCATGGAAATCGCGGTTGCGATGATTCCGATTGCCTTCATGATGACGCTGGCAGCAGTCGCATCTCCTTTGATTCTCGGCGGCTGGTTGTTCAACGGCAGCTCGCTGGTTCCCAAATTTAGCCGCATGAATCCGATCTCGGGATTCATGAACATGTTTTCCATCAATTCGCTGGTCGAGCTTGGCAAAGGCATTCTCAAGACCGTTCTGGTGGGGATCGTTGCCTGGCTGGCGATGGAAAGTCATATCGATGCAGTGCTGAACCTCAGCGTCGAATCGCTGCAGAGCAGCAGCAGTCACATGCCGCATTTGCTGTGGTCCAGCTTCATGATGATGGTGTGCGCCTTGATCGTGATTGCCGTGATTGATGTGCCTTATCAATTATGGAACTACAACCGCAAGCTGAAGATGACTCGCCAGGAAGTCAAGGATGAGCACAAGGAATCCGACGGTAACCCGCAGATCAAGGGCAAGATCCGCGCTCTGCAACGTGCAGCTGCACGCCGCCGCATGATGTCCAACGTGCCGACCGCAGACGTGGTGGTGACCAACCCGACACACTTTGCCGTGGCGCTCAAGTACAGCGAAGGTTCGATGTCTGCTCCGACCGTGGTCGCGAAAGGTACCGAAGCTGTTGCTGCGAAGATTCGCGAACTTGCACGCGAACACAAAGTACCGATTCTTGAGGCGCCGCCATTGGCACGTGCCTTGCATTACCACACTGAAATCGGTGACGAAATCCCCGAGGCGCTCTATACCGCAGTGGCTGAAGTGTTGGCCTACATCTTCCAGCTGCGCACCTATGGTGCAGGCGGAGGTGTCCGTCCGGAAGAACCGCACGATCTGGATGTACCGAAAGAAATGGACGATCCTTTGTACAAACGCAAGGCTGCAATTGCTGCCATTCGAGCTAGGGCAGCGCGATGAATCTAAACAATCTGAGCAGCATGAAACTGCCGGCCTGGGTGCCGGTGAAGCATACCAAGGCACTCGCGGCGCCTATCCTCATCGTTATGATGCTAGCGATGATGGTGCTGCCGCTGCCGGCGTTTGCACTGGATATTCTGTTCAGCTTCAATATTTCGCTGTCGGTTATCGTTCTGCTGACTGCTCTGTACACCGTCAAGCCGTTGGATTTCGTTGCTTTCCCGGCCGTGCTGCTGGTCAGTACGATGCTGCGCCTGTCGCTCAACGTTGCTTCCACACGCGTCGTGCTGACCGAAGGCCACACCGGTCCGGACGCTGCCGGTAAGGTGATCGAAGCCTTTGGCCACTTCCTGATCGGTGGCAACTACACCGTGGGTATTGTGGTGTTTATCATCCTGACGATCATTAACTTTACCGTTGTCACCAAGGGTGCCGGCCGTATTGCTGAAGTGGGTGCACGCTTTACTCTGGATGCGATGCCGGGTAAGCAGATGGCGATCGATGCCGACTTGAACGCCGGTATGATCGGCGAACCTGAAGCGCGTGCGCGTCGTAAGGAAGTTGCTCAGGAAGCAGAATTCTACGGCGCGATGGACGGCGCCAGTAAGTACGTGCGCGGCGATGCCGTCGCCGGCATTATCGTTACCGTTGTCAATATCGTGGGTGGCTTGGTCGTCGGTATGATTCAGCATGATCTGGCATTCGATATGGCGCTCAAGAACTACACCTTGCTGGCGATCGGTGACGGCCTGGTTGCGCAGATTCCTTCTCTGATCATTTCCACTGCAGCCGGTGTTGTGGTGTCTCGTGTGGCCAACGATCAGGACGTCGGCGGCCAGCTGATCAATCAGTTGTTTGCCAAACCGGAAGTACTGTACCTGACCGCGATCATCATCGGCGGCATGGGCATGATCCCGGGCATGCCGCATATTGCGTTCATCTTGCTGGCGGGCATACTGGCAGGCACTGCGTACATGGTGAACAAGCGGATCCAGGAAGCAACCGTCCAGACCGAAATGCCTGCGCCGACCGCTGTTGCGCCTGAAATTGAAGAAGCAACATGGCAAGATATTCTGCCGGTCGACACACTGGGGCTGGAAGTCGGCTACCGCCTGATTCCGCTGGTGGATAAAGGGCAGGGCGGCGAACTCTTGCGCCGCATCAAAGGCATCCGTAAGAAATTCGCACAGGAAGTCGGTTTCCTCTCACCGCCGGTACACATTCGCGACAATCTGGAACTGAAACCATCGGCATATCGGATTGCTTTGAAAGGTGTTGAAATCGGCAAGGGCGAAGCTACCTTCGGTCAGTTTTTGGCGATTAACCCAGGGATGGTGACTGGCCCATTGCCAGGACTGATGACCACCGATCCTGCGTTCGGTTTGCCAGCTGTCTGGATTGAAAGCAGCATGCGCGAAATGGCGCAAACCATGGGTTACACGGTGGTGGATACCGGCACCGTGATCGCCACTCACCTGAATCACCTCATTACCTTGCACGCCGCCGAACTGCTCGGTCGTCAGGAAGTGCAGCAACTGCTCGACCACATTGCCAAGGATGCGCCGAAGCTGGTCGAAGATCTGGTACCCAAGCTGTTGCCTTTGGGTACTGTACAGAAAGTGTTGCAAAACCTCCTCATCGAAGGCGTGCATATTCGGGATATGCGGACTATTATCGAAACCCTGGCCGAGAATGCGGCGCGGGTGCAGGAGCCGAACGAACTCACTGCCATCGTGCGCATTGCCTTGGGCCGCGCGATCATACAACAGATTTTCCCGACCGAAGCAGAGTTGTCCGTCATGGCGCTCGACGGCAAGCTCGAACGCTTGCTGATGCAGGCGATGCAGGCCAGCGGTCCGGAGGGCGGCGGTATCGAGCCAGGTCTGGCCGATGCGTTGATTACACAAACAGAGAATGCAGCACGTCATCAAGAGCAGTTGGGTTTAACCCCGGTATTGTTAGTCCCGGCACCATTAAGGGCATTGCTGTCGCGCTTCCTGCGACGCGCCATGCCGCAGCTCCGGGTTCTTTCGCACGCTGAAGTTCCTGATTCGAAAACGATTAAAGTTACTAGCCTAGTTGGAGGGCAAGCATGAACGTTAAAAAATTTATTGCAGGTTCGTCGCGCGATGCATGGCGCCAGGTTCGCGAAGCGCTCGGTCCGGATGCGGTCATCCTCTCCAATCGCAATATCGAAGACGGAGTCGAAATTCTGGCAATGGCGAACGAGGATATGTCTTCGTTGGTCGTGCCTGCCATGGCCAAGGATGCGATGCCGCGCCCGGCCGTGCGACGACCTCCGGCGCAACCTGCTCAGCCGCAGGCCGCCGCGCCACGCCGCGTCGAGCATCAGGGGCTGGGTGTCGAATCAAGCGCTATCGAACACAGTGCTGCACAGGCTGAAGCACGCGTATGGCGTACCCGCAACGCCGCCCGCGCCAGCGCCAAGGAGCAGCAAGAGGCAGCGCAACAGCAGCGACCTTCGCAAGCCTCGTCGGCTCCTTCGGCGTCTCCACAACGTCCGAAGCAATCGCCCATCATGGCGGAGTTTGATGGCAAGGATTACGACGAGATTCTGTCCGATGTGATGACGGAAATCCGTTCCATGCGCGGTGTACTGGAAACCCAACTGGCAGAAATCTCCTGGGGTGGCACGCAAAAGCGTGAACCGGCCAAGGCCGCCATCATGCGTGAAATGCTGGCCGCCGGTTTCAGCGCCAGCCTGTCGCGTTTGATCACGGAAAACTTGCCGCAAAATCCAAAGTCGCAAGATGCGATGTTCTGGGTGAAATCGGTACTGGCCAAGAATCTGATGACCATGGCCAACGAGAACGAATTGTTGGAAGAAGGTGGCGTCTACGCGCTAGTCGGTCCAACCGGTGTTGGTAAAACGACCACGACGGCCAAACTGGCGGCGCGCTGTGTCATGCGCCACGGCCCGGGCAAGCTGGCCTTGATTACGACCGACGGCTATCGTATCGGCGGCTACGAGCAATTGCGCATTTACGGCAAGATTCTCGGTGTCATGGTTCACTCGGTGAAAGACGAGGCCGATTTGCGTATCGCTTTGGACGAACTGCGCGGCAAACATACTGTCCTAATCGATACGGCAGGCATGGGCCAGCGCGATCAGATGGTTGCAGAACAAGCAGCCATGCTGTCCGGCGCGGGTACCGAGATCAAGCGCCTGCTTTGCCTCAATGCAACAGCAACCGGCGGCACGCTCAATGAAGTTGTGAGCGCTTACTCCGGCGACGGCCTGGCAGGCTGCATCATCACCAAGCTTGATGAAGCGGCGACCATTGGCAACGTGCTCGATGTTGTCATCCGTCAAAAATTGAATCTCTATTACGTTGCCAACGGTCAACGCGTTCCAGAAGATTTGCATGTCGCCAACAAGTTGTATCTGGCTGACCGAGCCTTTAAACTGAAGCGTGAAACTGCGCCGTTCGAGTTTCAGGATGCCGAGTTGCCGGTTGTTGTCGGACCGACAGCAACAGCCATGAATGACAAAAGCCTGCGGGAGGTGATCCTTGGCTAGCTATGATGTTGATCAAGCGGAAGGACTGCGCCGGATGCTGGAGCGTCCGACGCCACGCGTGTTCAGTTTTTTCTCGGTGCTTCCCGACGATGAAAAAGGCGCGATGCTGATCAATCTGGCGGCTTCTCTTGCTGCGAATGACTGCAACGCCTTGCTGGTCGATGCATGCATGACGCCATCGAGCATCTTGTCCCGTTTTGGCGGAATGACGGTAGCCAGTCTGCTGGATGTCGCACGTCAGGAACGTCACCTCGACGAGGCAGTGCGACTGGTCCCGGAGGGTTTTGCATTGGCCCGTCTGTCGCGAAAGAATGTTTCTGCGGCCACGCATCCGCAAGCCTCGCGCCTGGCTGAAATTTTCGATGCACTGACTGCCGAGTCGGACATCACACTCGTCAATGGCGAGCTGAATGACGATGATGTATTGCCGGTACCGGCGATGGAGATGGGCGAGATCGTCGTGCATATGTCGACTGGCGCCAATTCCATCAAGGCGGCTTACGTCCTGATCAAGAGTCTGAGCGATCGCCTCGGTCGCCGTCCGTTCAACCTGTTGGTGACCGGTGGTTCCGATGCGGAAGCGCAGATGGTGTTTGCAAACATGGCGCAGGCGGCTAATCGTTATCTGGCGGCACAATTAAATTTCCTGGGCTCGATTCCGGCCGACGATCACATTCGTCGCGCTTCGGGGCAGGGGCGTACGGTGTTGGAGGCATTCCCTCTGACCGGAGCAACAATAGCGTTCAAGCGTTTGGCGAATCAGTTCTCGCTTTCCAATCTCACCAAGGGCACGTACGGTATGGCAACCGATGGTGCAAGTCTCGGAGTATGACGTGTTATGTATAACGTCAATGGCAAGACGGACAAGAATCATTTGCTGCAGCTGCATGCGCCGCTCGTAAAGAAGCTGGCGCATCAGATGAAGGCAAAGCTTCCTCCAAGTGTGGAAGTGGACGACTTGATTCAAGCAGGCATGATAGGCCTGCTTGACGCTGTCAATCGCTATGAAGAAACGCATGGCGCGCAGTTTGAAACCTATGCCGTGCAGCGTATCCGTGGTGCGATGCTCGACGAGTTGCGCAGCAGCGACTGGCTGCCGCGCAGCATTCGCCAGAGCACGCGCAAGATCGAAGACGCAATTCATGTTCTGATGCAGCAGCTGGGACGACCGCCGCAAGAAACGGAAGTCGCCAAACAGCTCAAGATGAGTCTGAATGAATATCAGGAGATGCTCACCGAATGCGGCGGCCATCAACTGATCTATTACGAAGACTTTCATGATGCCGAGGGCGGTCATGAACATTTCCTCGATCGTTATCAGACCAGCCAAAATGACGATCCTCTGCAAAATCTGATCAACGGCGGTTTCCGCGAAGCCGTGATCGATTCGATCAAAGCTCTCCCTGAGCGTGAAAAGATCCTGATGGGCCTGTACTACGAGCAGGAAATGAACCTGAAAGAAATCGGCGCCGTCATGGGCGTGTCTGAGTCGCGCGTATGTCAGTTGCATAGTCAGGCGATTGCCCGCATGCGCTCGACCTTGAGGGAGCAAGCGTGGACTGGAGTAGCTTAGGCGGTTTGGCGTTAGCCCTGGGAGGCATCTTCCTTGGGCAAGTGTTGGAAGGCGGTCACCTCAGTTCCCTATTGCAGCCGACAGCATTTTTGATTGTTTTTGCCGGTACTGTCGGTGCTGTCCTCCTGCAAACCAAACTCGACAATTTCGTGCGTGGCGTGAAATTGCTCGGGGCGGTATTTTCTCCCCCTGTGCACGACTACCGCACACTGATCGACAATATCTCGCTCTGGAGCACCATCTCGCGTCGCGAGGGTTTGCTGCATCTCGAAGAGCACATGAATGACACGGACGATCCTTTCATCAAGAAGGGGCTTCGTCTGCTGATCGATGGCATCACACCGGCCAAGCTGCTGGAAATTCTCGAAATCGATATCTCCACTTACGAAACCCGGCAGCGCCAGGCGTTGAAGATCTGGGAAGCCGCCGGCGGTTATTCACCGACCATCGGTATTCTTGGTGCTGTACTCGGGCTGATTCATGTCATGGAAAATCTGGCCGATCCAGCACGTCTGGGTGGCGGGATTGCAGTCGCGTTCGTTGCCACGATTTATGGCGTTGGCCTCGCCAATTTGTTCTTTTTGCCGGTTGGCAATAAACTGAAAGAACTGTTGACGGCGGAAGTTCTCAAACGGGAGATGGTGGCCGACAGTTTGTTCGGCATTGCCAGCGGCGACAATCCGCGCGTTATTCAGGAGCGGGCCGAGTCCTACTTTAAGAACGCATAAACGCGTAAGCGCATAAAAAACGGCGGTGTCCATGGCACGCAAAAAACACGAAGAAGAGCACGAAAACCACGAGCGCTGGCTGGTTTCCTACGCCGACTTCATTACCTTGCTGTTCGCTTTCTTTGTGGTCATGTATGCGATCTCACAGGTCAACGAAGGTAAGTACAAAATCCTCGCCGATTCGCTGATCAATGCCTTCGGCAAAGAGCCGATATCAACGGCGCCGGTGATCGTGCAAGCCGGCGGGCAAGGGGCGCAACAAGCTGCCACGCCGAAAATTCCTCCCCTCCAAAAGCCACGCAACAATGAAGCCTTGCGGCGTGAAAAAGAGCGCATGACCGACATGGCGCGCGACATCATGCAAGTGCTTGCGCCGCTGGTGCAAGAAGGGAAGGTGCGGGTTACGCAAACCAGCGTCGGCGTCAATGTCGAGATCAATGCGAATGTCTTGTTTGCTCCCGGCGACGCCAAAGTCAGCAAGGAGTCTGAAGAGACCTTGATTGCCATCGCAAGAGTGCTGAAGAACGATGACCATGCGATCCAGATCGAAGGTCATACTGACAACACCCAGATCAGCACTTCGGTATTTCCCTCCAACTGGGAACTGTCGGCAGTGCGGGCAAGCACCGTTGCCCGCCTGTTCGGCAATCAGGGTATTGCCGAGCTGCGTCTGACTGCGGTGGGGCATGGATCGAATCAACCAGTAGCATCGAATGACACGCCGGAAGGGCGTTTGCGCAACCGTCGCGTGGATGTGATGATTTTGTCGCGCCTCGCGGAACAGGTGATGGAGGTGCCGATTGCGGAGGGCATACCGAAGGCCAAGCCTTAGCAATGCTGGGTTGATCGGTACTGAAAGCGTGAAGCTTGACGCATAATAAAAAAGACCACATCGGTGGTCTTTTTTATTATCAATCTATACCTGAACCATCAGCCTCAGCCTATGCCAAGCGGACGTCCCGTAGTGCTTACACTGGCCGATCCATCCGGGCCGTAAAGTGAGCCGCCGCCACTCCTACCTTGGAGAATCTTCAATGCGTTTTGATTGATTGCCATCTGACGGCCGACCAGTGTGCCATTGACGCGATTCAATTCGCGTGCTGTTTGCGCCAGTTCGAACAGTTCATTCCATAGTCCCTTGTCGGCTGCGGCGCCATGTTGATCAAGCCAGCTTTGCATGCCGTTTTCGCTGGCGTGGAAACCCGCCGCCGACAACAGGCGATAACGTTGATCTGCAAGTCTTGCCATTTCGGCAATGATCAGTGCTTTTTCGTTGATGACTTTTGGAATTTCATCTGCGTCGCCATTGCCACTGAGCAGCGTTTGTTCTTGCTGCAGTGTTGCAACCAGGCGTGAGGTTACCTGCTTTTCTTCAGCAAGATAGTGCGAGGGCCGTTGCGAGGTAGTGCTTGTCATTACATTATGCTTTGCTACGTGTGCCAATCAGATTCTTTACGGTATCTAATAGCCCACTGGCAACTTTTTCCGGATCTACCTGAAAGGTTCCATTGGCAATAGCGGCTTTGATCTCTGCAACTTTCTTCGCGTCGAAACTGCCGCTCGCCGGACCTGCTGCCTTCGCACCCAGTGACTGGTACTGAGCGGACAGCTGTACGTTGGCAGAATCTGCGCCTACTGTATCAGTCTTGGTGCCGGTCGTAGCGGAGGTACGCGCCTGAGGCTGCGCGATCTCCGGTAGGCCCGGACCAGTTTTGAGTGCGTCATTAACGTTCACGGCATCATCCTTGAGTGGTTAGGGCTCTGTGGCCCGCCTGTTGCATAGATTATCGGACATTTTTCCGCAAACTTTAATACTTTTTCTCCGGCTTGATCCTGTTGCTATTCAGTAATTGATTTCAACGATGCCGCCGGCTCTGGCAACGCCGCTGACCACTTGTCCCGTGGGTGTTCGGGCTTGTGCAATCTGGCCTTCGCTGGCGTTATTCAGTGCGCGTCCTTCAGTTGCAATCTGGAATCCCGGGCCGGTGGAAACGATACGGACTGACTGTCCTTGCTGTACGACACGATTTGCGCGTAGAGTTTCCTGGCGAAGTGGTGCGCCCGCCGCCAGCGAGATGTTCGCAGTGCGTCCGATGGCTTGCGACGGATCCATAATGATGCCGTTTGGCAAGTTCGACAGGTCGCCTTTGACTTTGCTGATGTCGTTCGGGCCGATGGTTTGCCCTTGCGCTAAAGGCGTGGCAGCGACTATATATTCTGCAACGACCTGCACCGTGGCGCGCACGTAGATTGTCCAAGGAGAGGGCGCGGTGCATTTGATGCCGATCGTGGTCTTGCCCCACAGGCGCCCACCGTTAGGCAGGAAGGCTTGAGGGGAGGGGCAGGCCGCCAGCGTCAGGCGGCTGTCGACGGGCTCAACCGTTGCATTCACCGTACCGGACAGTCCGGTGGTCTGGATTTTGATGAACTGTTCGGCGACTTGCTGCAGGGCCACCAGATTCTGCCGGGGAGGCGAGTTTGGCGCTTCGGAAGTTGCCGTTTGTGCAAGCGCAGAAAACCCGATGACAGACAGAAGCAGCACCAGCGCTTTAAAGAATAATTTCATAACAACAACTTTAACACCTTAGTGGCCGAAGGAGTGGCCATCGTGTCAGCAATACTAATGGCGGCAGCCTTCATCAAAAGGCTGAACAAGGCATAGTTTTATCTCTTTATCGGGCAATCGAGTTTTGGGTGGGGTCGTATGATCCAATGGTATCTAAATCCCATTATCGGCGTAATGCGTACTTTTTGAAGGGCGCATTCAGGAGAAATCGATGGTCGCAAAACTGGATGATTATCTGAGGTTCAACGAGACGGCGCTGAATTTGCGCGCCCAGCGTCAGCAATTGCTGGCATCCAACATTGCCAATGCCGACACGCCGAATTATAAGGCGCGTGACATCGACTTCGCCAAGACCTTGCAAGGTGCAATGGACGGTAAAACGACCAAGGTTCCGCCTGTCGAGCTGGCGCGTACTTCGGCGGGCCATATTGCCGGCAAGCCGACGGGCGACAGCGGGATAGGCGGTTCTCCGCTGCTTTACCGCACTGTTACACAGGGCAGTGTCGACGGCAACACCGTCGACATGGACGTCGAGCGCAACCAATTCACTGACAACGCTGTACGCTATGAAGCAGGCGTCACGGCAGTCAACGGGCAGATCAAGACGCTGCTCGCCGCCATCCAACCGGGCTGATCATCATGTCTCTTTCTAATATTTTCAATGTCGCCGGTTCGGCCATGAGCGCGCAATCGCAGCGCCTCAACACGGTCGCCAGCAACATCGCCAACGCCGACAGCGCAACCAGCCCGAACGGCCAGCCGTACAAGGCCAAGCAGGTCGTTTTCAAGGCGGTTCCTTATGGCAATATTTCTGATAGCGGCGTCAAAGTCGACCAGATCGTCGAAGATCAGGCGCCGCCGAAGCTGACATACGATCCCAAGCATCCGCTGGCTGACGCCAACGGCTATGTCGCCATGCCAAATGTTAATCCGGTCGAGGAGATGGTCAACATGATCTCTGCTTCGCGCTCGTATCAGACCAACGTCGAGACGATGAATACCGCCAAGAATATGTTGATGAAAACCCTCACCATCGGTACTTAAGGAAGATTCTAATCATGACTACTGTTTCCTCTGATCTGCTGGCAGCCGTAAATGGCTCGTCGTCTTCGACCAGCACTACTTCCAGCCTGAACGACAACAGCCCTGAAGCGATCCAGCAACGTTTCCTGAAGCTGCTGACAGTGCAAATGCAAAATCAGGATCCGACAAATCCGATGGATAACTCCCAGCTGACCACTCAGCTGGCTCAACTGTCGACCGTCTCGGGCATCAGCCAACTGAACACAACGCTGGCAGCTTTGATGAGCAATTTGGGTACGTCCCAGTCGCTGCAAGCAGCCAACATGATTGGTCACAGCGTTCTGGCACCGGGCAACAACGTCACACTGACATCCGACACGACGAAGGATGCAAGCGGTAACGACGTCACTACGCAAAAAGCCATCTTCGGTGTGCAACTGGCAGACAACGCCGACAGCGTCAAAGTCACCATCCGCGACTCGGCCGGCAATGTCGTCCACTCGCTGGACCTGGGTGCGCAGACAGCAGGTACGTTGCCGATTATCTGGAACGGAGCAACCGATGCCGGCACCCAGGCAAAAGATGGCGCCTATACCTTCACCGTGTCGGCAACGAGCGCGGGCTCGGCCGTCGGCGCGACGGCACTGGCATTCGGTACTGTCGCCAGTGTTAGCACCGGCACTGACGGCGTCAAGCTGAACGTCTCGAATATCGGCACCATCAAGACTACCGACGTAGTCCAAATTCTTTAATCCACTGACCGCTTTCAGCATAAGGAGAATCAAATGAGTTTTCAACAAGGCCTGAGCGGTTTGGCAGGGGCATCGAAGAGCCTCGACGTCATCGGCAATAACGTTGCCAACGCCAGCACGGTGGGTTTTAAGTCGGCACAAGCACAATTCGCCGACATGTATGCCAATTCGATGAATCGCTCCGGCAACTCGCCGGTTGGTATCGGTGTAGCAGTGGCCAACGTTCAGCAGGCTTTCACGCAAGGTAACGTTACAACCACCAACAATCCACTGGACATCGCCATCAACGGCGACGGTTTCTTCCGCATGCAAAGCAGCCTGTCCGATGCTGCACCAATGTATGGCCGCAACGGTCAGTTCCAGCTGGACAAGGATGGCTACATCATCAACCCAAGCGAAAAGGGGGCCTACCTGACCGGTTGGCTGGGTACTGTGGTTGGTGGTGATCCAGTGCCGCTGAAGATCGATACCTCAAATATTCCTGCGACACAGACCACAAACGTAGCAAGCAAGCTGAATCTGGATTCTCGCCTGACTGCCATCGACTCTACCGCGACGCCATTTGTTTTCGGTGATTCAACGACATGGAACAGCACCACCGGCGTTACCGTCTATGACAGCTTGGGCAATAGCTACAATGTCCAGACCTACTACGTCAAGAACAAGGCTACATCCACGGCCACCCAAACTAACTGGGATGTATATACGACGGTTGATGGCAAGGCATACCCTGCCTTTACGACACCTGCGACACAGGCGAAAGTCGGTACGCTGTCATTCGACAATAACGGTATTCTGCTGACCGCTGCACCGGCAACTCCACAACCGGCAGCTACTTTACATCTGACACCGCAAGCTGGCGCTGCTTTTGCTGCTGCTGGTATCACGCTGAACTACTCCGGGACGACACAGACCGGTGCTGATTTCGCGCCAATCGCACAAAGCCAGGATGGCAAAGAACCAGGCGTTTTGTCGAGCTTCTCGATTGGCAAGGATGGCCAGATCATGGGCAGCTATTCGAACAACGATACCAAGATCTTGGGGCAGGTTCTGCTGGTTAATTTTGCGAACCCTAATGGCTTGCAGCCATTGGGGAGCAACTTGTACGCTGCGACGTCCGATGCAGGCGAGCCGTTGATCGGCAAGCCGACCACAGGTCAGTTCGGTGTTTTGCAAGCACGTGCGGTGGAAGACTCCAACGTCGATCTGACCACGGAACTGGTCAACATGATCGTGGCGCAACGCGTTTATCAGGCCAATTCACAAACCATCAAGGTGCAGGATACTGTTCTGCAAACCTTGGTCAGCTTGCGTTAATAGCAGGACCAAGTCTGAGCAATTTGACTTATTTGACTCATTTGAATTAAGTGGGGAGGCGTGCGGTAACACTGCCGCACGCAAATTTAGGGGTAACTATGGATCGTGTGATCTACACCGCCATGTCCGGCGCCAAGCACACACTGGAGCAACAGGCCAATACCAGCAACAATTTGGCCAATGCAACGACGACCGGTTTTCGCGAACAGCTCAATACCTTTCGCGCAGTGCCTGTTGTCGGCGAAGGGTTGGCGACGCGCACGTTTGTGGTCGATTCGACCGCAGGCACCAATTTCAGTGCAGGTCCGATTCAGGATACCGGTCGCGCACTCGATGTCGCGGTTCAAGGTCCGGGTTGGATCGCCGTTCAGAGTGCTGACGGCGGTGAAGCCTATACTCGCAACGGCAGCTTCAAGCTGAGCGAAAACGGCATTCTGCAAACGCAGACAGGTCTGAACGTGATGGGCGATGGCGGCCCGATCAGTATTCCTCCTGATGTCACCATTGCGATTGCTTCCGACGGCACTGTGTCGTCGATTCCGACAACCGGGACACCAAATGCGGTGAATATTCTGGGACGGATCAAGCTGGTCAATCCGGATGAAAAAGCATTGAAGCGCGGCGATGACGGTTTGTTCCGTATGACCGCAGGCACGCAGGCACCGCCGGACGCCAATGTGCGCCTCGCCGGTGGTGCATTGGAAGGCAGTAACGTCAACGTTGTCGAGTCGATGGTCAGCATGATCAATCTCGCACGCCAATTCGATCTGAACATGAAGGTGATTACAACCGCCCAAAGTGATTCGGATAAAGCGACACAAATTCTGTCGGTGAGTTAATAACCAGGTACTGGAGAAAAAATGATTCGTTCCTTGTGGATTTCCAAAACTGGTCTGGATGCGCAACAAACGCAACTGGACGTGATTTCCAATAACCTGGCTAACGTCAGCACCAACGGTTTCAAGCGTTCGCGCGCCGTGTTTGAAGACCTGATGTACCAGACAATTCGCCAGCCAGGCGCCCAATCGTCGCAGCAGACACAATTGCCGTCGGGCCTGCAGATCGGCACCGGTGTACGTCCTGTCGCGACCGAGCGTATTCATACGCAAGGCAACGTGAACCAGACAGACAATGACAAGGACATCGCCATCCAAGGTGCGGGTTTCTTCCAGGTTCTGATGCCGGACGGCACGACGCAATACACGCGCGACGGCTCGTTCCAGACAGACAGCCAAGGCCAGCTGGTGACGTCCAGCGGCTACACGGTGCAACCGCCGATCACGATTCCGGCCAATACAACCAAGCTGACAGTCGGTCGCGATGGCACGGTCTCGATCATGCAAGCCGGTTCGGCGGCGTCAACACAGATCGGTACGCTGCAGGTCGCTACCTTCATCAATCCGGCCGGTCTGGAAAGCAAGGGCGAAAACCTGTACGCAGAAACTGCCGCGTCGGGTACACCTGCACCAAATACCCCGGGCACCAACGGCGCCGGCGCACTGTGGCAAGGCTACGTTGAAACGTCGAACGTCAACGTTGTCGAGGAAATGGTCAACATGATCCAGACTCAGCGCGCTTACGAGATCAACAGTAAAGCAATCACCACATCCGACCAGATGCTGGCAAAACTGTCGCAAATGTAATGGCTGGTGTATTGCGTATTTGTACTACTTTGTTTTGATGAAATGGGATGAGGCAAACATGAATAGCCTGCTGAAATTTGCTGCCATCATCGGGATGTTCGCCATCGCTGGATGTACTACCGTGCCGGAGTCGATCGTCACCGGGCCGAAGTCGGCCCGGCCCGAACCGGCTTCGTATGCGCCACCGACCAACGGCGCGATTTTCCAGTCGGCGGCTTATCGCCCGCTGCTGGAAGATCGTCGTGCGCGTCTGGTTGGCGATACCCTGACCATTGTCATCAATGAAAATACAACCGCAGCCAAGTCCGCTGGCAGCTCGTCCAGCAAAACCGGCAGCGCGACCGCAGTTGCGCCGACCTTGTTCGGCACCTCGATCAAGGAATTGTCCGGCAGCGGCGGCAGCACCAATAAATACGATGAGAAGGGCGCTATTTCGTCCAGTAACAATTTCACCGGCACGATCGGTGTGACAGTGATCGAAGTACTGCCTAACGGTAATCTTTTGGTCAGCGGCGAGAAGCAGGTCGCTCTCGACAAGGGCGTTGAATATGTGCGCTTCTCGGGTACCGTCAGCCCTGACAAAATCGCTACCGGCAATACCGTTTCGTCGACCGCAGTGGCCGACGCCAAAGTGGAATATCGCACCAATACTCGTGTCGATATGGCCGAGTTTATGTCTTCGTTGTCGCGCTTTTTCTTCAGCGTCTCACCGTTCTGATCAGGGAGTCGCATGATGATTCAACGTTCATTCTTGGCGCAGCACACCAGCCGGTTAGTGTCGGTTCTGCTCGCTTCCATTACTTTGCTCAGTGCTGGTGTTGCGCACGCCGAGCGTCTTAAGGATCTCGCCAGCATTCAGGGCGTACGTCAGAATCAACTGGTCGGTTACGGCCTCGCCGTCGGTCTCGACGGCAGCGGTGACCAAACCACGCAAACGCCTTTCACAGTCCAAAGCGTCGTCAGCATGCTTCAGCAACTGGGCGTGAATCTTCCCAGCACCTCGACCAGCAACATGCAATTGAAGAACGTTGCTGCCGTGATGGTGACGACATCGTTGCCTGCATTCTCGCAGCCGGGCCAGACGCTGGATGTCACCGTGTCATCGATCGGTAACGCCAAGAGTATTCGCGGTGGAACCCTGTTGATGGCCCCGCTTAAAGGTGCAGATGGTCAGATTTATGCAATCGCGCAAGGCAATATCGTGGTCGGCGGTGCCGGTGCATCGGCGGCCGGTAGCAGCACCACCATCAATCAATTAAGCGTAGGCCGTATTTCTGCCGGCGCCACGGTTGAACGTGCGGTTCCTTCGGCACTGGGCCAAGGCGACGCCATTAATCTGGAGTTGAACGACAACGATTTTTCCACCGCCAGCCGTGTGGTGGAAGCAGTGAACAAGCGGTTCGGTTTTGACACCGCGGTAGCGCAAGATGGCCGCGTGATTCGTATCCGCGCCCCGGTGGGTAGCGGTGAGCGTGTCGCCTTCCTCGGTGCGCTGGAAAATATCGACGTCATTCCTGCACGTGTCAGCGCGAAGGTGATTCTGAATGCCCGTACAGGTTCAGTCGTGATGAATCAGTCCGTGAGCCTCGATACCTGCGCCGTTTCACACGGTAATTTGTCAGTGGTGATCAACGCTGAAAACAGCATCAGTCAGCCAGGCGCCTTGTCCGGTGGTCAGACGGCGGCCAATCAGAATGCGCAAATTTCGATCAATTCGACACCAGGCAAGGTGATGTACCTGAAGGGCGGAGCTTCTCTGGCCGATGTGGTCAAGGCGCTCAACGCCATCGGAGCAACACCTCAGGATTTGCTGGCAATTCTGCAAGCGATGAAGGCAGCTGGTTCGCTGCGCGCCGAGTTGGAAATCATCTAATCAAGGCAAGCTCATGATCAACAACATCAAGCCGGTCAATCCGACTGAAAGCCTTGCCGTCGATGCCAACAGCCTGAACAGTCTGAAATCGTCGGCAGCTGCGCAGTCGCCGGAGTCGCTCAAGGGCGCGGCCAAACAGTTCGAGGCCTTGTTCCTGAACATGATGATGAAGAGCATGCGCGACGCGACGCCGCAAGATGGCTTGTTCGACAATCAGCAGACCAAGATGTTTACCAGCATGCTGGATCAGCAGTTGAGCCAGAACATGGCGCAGCGCGGTGTCGGTCTGGCCGATATGTTGGTGCGTCAGCTTTCACATAGTCTCAACAAGCAATTGCCGACCGACGATGAGGCATCGTCGTCCTTGCCGCTTGATATCCCGCTGGCCAATAGTCTGAGTGATCTCGATAAGGCACGCCTGGTGCAAGGCATCGCCAACAGTACCGATGATGCATCGCAGGGCGGCGGCAAACGTAACAAGGGTGGTCAGCAACGCCCGGCGCATGTCGAAGCATTCCAAAGCCGTCTGCAGGCCGATGCGGAAGCAGCCAGTCAGGTCACTGGTATCCCAGCCAAGTTCATGCTGGCGCAAGCTGCATTGGAAACCGGCTGGGGCAAGAAGGAAATCCGCGCCCGCGACGGTAGCTCAGCGCACAATCTGTTCGGCATCAAGGCCACTGGCAACTGGACCGGCAAGGTGGTCGAGGCGACCACGGTTGAGTATGTCAATGGCGTGGCGCAGCGCAAGATTGAAAAATTCCGCGCTTACGACTCCTACTCGGAAGCCTTCCAGGACTACGCCAAGCTGCTGCGCAGCAATCCTCGCTACGAAAAAGTATTGGCGAACGCGCAAGACGCTCACGGTTTTGCCTACGGTCTGCAACGCGCAGGCTATGCAACCGATCCGCATTATGCGGAAAAGCTATCGCGCATCATCCGTCAATCTCTCTCCGCATAATTTTCGACCTGATTCTCAGGGAAGCAGTGGATGCGGCCAGAATGAATTGTCATTTTTCGGGAACGCAGACGGGTTGGCGAACTCTCAAATTCATTGCCGGCCGTTCCTAAAGTTTCCTGACGAAATGCCGTTGATCAGGATATTCCGTTAAAGAAAATATCGTATGGCTACCAGCATCTTCAGTATCGGGCAGAGTGCTCTCGCCGCGGCTCAGGCAGCGCAGGCGACGACCAGCCACAATATTTCCAATGCGACAACACCGGGTTACAACCGGCAGGTGGTCGTGCAAAGCACGGCTGGTGGTATCAACTACGGCTATGGATTTGTCGGACAAGGTACCCAGGTTGCAGAAATCAAGCGCGTCTATGATGATTTTCTGTACAAACAAGTATTGTCGTCCCAGACGACAGCCAGTTCGCTGGACTCCTATGCTACGCAGATCAGTCAGATCAATAATCTGATCGCGGATACATCGGCAGGTTTGTCGCCGGCATTGCAAGATTTTTTTGCGAGCACGCAAAATCTGGCCTCGACACCGAACGTTGACGGTGCACGCCAATCTGTTATTTCTGCCGGCCAGACTCTGGCGGCGCGCTTCCAGAGCCTGAATGATCAATTGACGCAGAGCCGCAACGGCGTCAATAGCCAGATCACCTCCACGGTCGATACCATCAATGCTTACGCCAATCAGATCCTGGCGCTTAATCAGGCCATTCTGAAGGCTTCCGGCGGTACTGGTGTTGCTCCTAATGACTTGCTGGACCAGCGCGATCAGGCTATTGCTGATCTTAATAAAGTCGTTAAAGTCACGACCTTGCCACAAGACAATGGTTCGATGAGCGTATTCATCGGCAATGGGCAGCCGCTGGTGTTGGGCAACACAGTGTCGGCCCTGGTGGCGACCCCGGCAACTAATGATCCGACCCGTCTGCAGATTTCTTATCAGACCAATGGTCAAAACGTCCTGATTCCGGATTCGGCGTTCAGTGGCGGCAGCCTTGGTGGTCTCTTGCAATATCGCAGCGAGACGCTCGACGTAGCACAAAATACGCTCGGCCGCATCGCCATTGCCATGGCGACAGCATTCAACACGCAGCACAAGCTGGGCCAGGATCAGAATGGCAACCTCGGTACTGATTTCTTCACCGTCGGTAAGCCAGTGGTCTATAGCGACAGCAAGAATACATCCACGGCAGCGTTGACCGCGACCATTACGGATCCATCCAAGTTGTCGACCAGCGATTACAAGCTGAGCTATGACGGTACCAAGTATACGTTCACGCGTTTGTCCGATAACACCAAAACCGTCGTCGATCCTACGGCAACGCCTGCGGGTACATTCCCTGCCACAATTGATGGTGTGACCTATACTCTTCCTACGCCGACAATGGCGGCCGGAGACAGCTTCCTGATCAAGCCGACCGTGAACGGTGCCAGTTCGATGAGCGTGGCTATCACTAATACGCAACTCGTCGCCGCTGGTACGCCGGTGCTGACTGGAAGCAATGCCGTGACCGACATGGGTCTCGTCACTACCGGTAATACGGGTACCGGCGTGATTACTTCGGCCACAGTCGATAAAGCGACATTTACGACCGGTGCCACCCAGACTTACACTTACAGTTCCGGTACGACCTCCCTGGCGCTGGTGCCGCCGGCATCGGTGAACGTGACGACTACCGCGGGCGTGACGACAACATATGCGGCGGGAGTACCGATTCCTTATTCGGCAGGAGCAACGGTTTCGAGCGGTGGCGTGAGCTTTGTGTTGAGTGGCGCACCAGCCAATGGAGACGCGTACAAGTTCTCGCCGGTGCCGGCCAATAGTGGCACTGCAACGATTTCGTCCGGCACGATCAACTCGTCCTACACGTCGTTGGCGGCAGGCACCAAGTTCACGTTTACTTTTAACAGCACTACCAATCAGTTCACGCCGTCGGCTTCGGTTGGTGCTGTTGTGGTGACACATGCAGACGGCACCACGACTAACTATGCGGCCGGCGCAGCGATCAATTACACGTCGGGAGATACGTTCACGACTGCCGGCGCCAGCTTCAAGATCACTGGCCAACCGGCTAACGGCGACCAATTCTATCTTGGCCCGAATACCAACGGCGTCAACGACAACCGCAATGCTCAGGCTTTGAACGCATTACAGACAGCCAATACCATTGGGAACACGTCGTTTCAGGGGTCGTATTCGCAGCTCGTTGCGACCATCGGCAACAAAACCAATGAAATAAATGTCACCAATAAGGCTGAAAATGCCCGTCTGACATCCATTCAGCAGCAACAGCAATCTGAGTCCGGCGTGAATCAGGATGAGGAATTGGCCAACATGATCAAGAACCAGACGGCCTACCAGGCCGCAGCCAAGATTATTCAGGCTGCCAGCGATATGCTGAACGTCTTGTTCACCCTTGGTGGTTAAAGTTTGAAGGAAGATTAAAATGCGTATCAGCACCAATATGATTTATCAGTTGAGCAACAATGATCTGACCAGCATGCAGGGTGGGATTTTAAAGCTCAACCAGCAAATTAACGCGGGCCAGACTGTCTTACTTCCGTCCGATGACCCGATTGCCGCTGCGCGCGCACTGGACTTGGCTCAGACGCAAGCGCTGAATACCCAGTTTGCGACTAATCGCAATAATGCCAACAGCTCCCTGGCAACTGTCAGCAATGCGCTGAGCAGCGTCACCGACATGATGTCCAAGCTCAAATCGGACATCATTGCTGCCGGTAATGCATCATTTTCCAACGCCGAGCGTGCCAACATGGCGTCGGAACTGAAGGGTAATCTCAACGAAATGCTGGGCTTTGCCAATTCCACCGATGGCCTGGGCAATTACGTGTTTGGCGGTTATAAGAGCGGCGCTGCACCGTTTTCTTTCGACGACTCGGGCAACATCGTTTATAACGGTGACCAAGGTGCGCAAACGCTGCAAGTCGGGGCGACACGTCAGATGGAAATCAGTGTTTCGGGACAGTCAGTGTTTCAAGGCAATGGTGTGGATACATTCAAGATGATGCAGAACATGATCACCTTGTTGTCCGTGCCGACCACAGAGGCGGCAAATAACGCCGACACCACGGCCGCCAATACATTTGAATATCCCCCGAGTTCAGGCCAGTTCCCGATTCAGGCATACAAGACAGCACAAGCCGCACTCGACGCAGCCAAGCCAACCGATCCCAACTACGCGACACTGTTGACACAAGCTGCCAATGCCAAACTGTTGTCCGACAAAGCCGATGCGGCGCGTACGCCGATTGCTGGAAGTCAGGCCGCCTTGACGCGTACTTTGAATTCGTTCCAGGCCTCGATCACTTCGCAGATGAGTAATATCGAAGCCGCGACAGCATCGGTGGGTGCGCGTCAGAACGAACTGGATAACCTTGATGCACAGGGCAAGGTGTTGGATCAGCAATACACTCAGACAACCAACGATTTGCTGGGTCGTAACCTGAGCGATACGACTGAACTGGTTAGCCAATTGGCTCTTCAGCAGCAATATCTGCAAGCAGCACAAAAAGTGTTTGTGTCGACTACCAGTCTGACGCTGTTGAACTACCTCAAGTAATTCTTTCTGCCGGGTGAGCCTGCGTTCACCCGGCGTCCTGATTTCTCTTCCCTTTACTCGCTTCCTGACCGCATCGCCGCAAGCCTGTCTTCGCTTTGCATGTCACCACCCAGCGCCTGATACAGCGTCATCTGGTTATTTAACCGGTTAAGCCGGTTCTGCGCCAGCGACACTTCTGCTGTGCGGCGCTTTTCCTGCGCGTCCAGCCAGTCTTTCAAGGCCACATACCCTGTCCGGTAGCGTAGCTCATAGAGACGTTCCGTTGTCTGTGCCGCTTTCAGATTCTTCTCCAGCAAAGCTCCCTGGTTAGCGTATTGCTCGTGCGCCGATAGTGCGTTTTCGACATCGGCAAGTGCGGTATAGAGCGTCTGGCGAAAGCTCACCACGGCGCTCTCATAGTCTGCTTGCGAGGACTTGATGTTGAGCTGCATCTGGTTCCACTGCAAAAACGGCAGCATCAGCCCGGCCCCAAGCGTTCCGATCGGATTGAGCAAGACATTGCGAAGGTCCTGGCTGCTGCCGCCTCCAGCAGCAGTGAGTGTAAGACTGGGATAGTAGCTGGCGCGGGTGTAGTCAACGGTGGCGAGAGATTCGCGCAGGCGCAATTCCGCTGCACGCAGATCCGGACGGCGTCCAAGAAGATCCGCAGGCAGCCCGGCCTGTAGCTGCGGCAATGCTTGCTCGGGCAAGCGTTGCGGCGACGGATAGCTTTTCCCCGGTGGGCCGTCGAAGAGCAGGGCGAGCGAGTTGGCCGCTTCAACCTGTTGTTGCAGGAGCTCGGTATGCGTCGACTGTTGTGTCGAGAGATTCTGCTCTGCTTCCAATACCTCCAATGAGGATACGGCGCCTGCCTGGTATTGCGTACGCACCAGCGCGAGCGTCTTCTCGGCGTAGGCAATGCTTTCCAGACTGAGCGCGATACGCTGATTCAGATAGGCGGTTTGCCAGTACAGATTGGCGGTCGTACCGATCAGGCTGAGGGCGGTGCTTTCACGATCTTGTTCAGTAGCCAGGGCTTCCCATTTTTTCGCGTCATATTGGCTGCCAAGCTTGCCCCAGAGATCGGCTTCATAACTCAGCGTCACCGCCGTGGAGCTTGTCTTGTAGCTGCTGCGATCATTGCGCAGATAGCGGTTGTAAGTGGTCGACGTACTGGAGCTCAAGGCAGGCAGGCGTTCGTCCGCAGCGATACCAGCCTGAAGCTGTGCGCGGCGCACCTTGATGGTAGCCGCGGCAAGATCATTATTGCGGCGCAGTGCTTCATCGATCAGACGATCGAGATTGGTGTCGCCAAAATGTCGCCACCATTTGCCTCCATCGAGTGCATCACGGTCATTGCTATGAGTCCAGGTCGCGGGGATCGCAGTCTTGGGGGCGACATAGGGTGTTTGCACCAGCGAGCCGCAGGCGCTCAGCAAGCTGGTGGACAGCATGGCTGCAGCCAAGGCAGCAGGACGGAACCCAAGGTTGAAGGTAAGGTGTTTCTTCATTATTCTCTCGACAGTGCATCGACCGGATCAAGTTGCGCCGCATTGCGCGCAGGAAGGAAGCCGAACACGACGCCGATCAGGGTGGAGCAGACGAAGGCAGAGATGATGGAGGTCGTCGAATACACCATCGCGAAGTTTTTGCTGAAGCTGGCGAACAAGGCGCCGAACGACAACGCCAGCAAGACGCCGAGCAAACCGCCCGACAGACATACCAGCACCGCCTCGATCAAAAACTGTTGCATGATGTCGCTTTGGCGCGCGCCGACAGCCATGCGTACGCCAATTTCGCGCGTACGTTCGGTGACTGATACCAGCATGATGTTCATGACGCCGATACCACCGACGATCAGTGAAATAACCGCGATCATCGATACCAGCAAAGTCAGTGTGGCAGTCGTTTTTTCGATAGTCTGGCGAATGCTGTCCGTGTTGAAGACGTAGAAGTCTTTGGTGCGATGACGCAATGTCATCAGTTTCACGATGCCTTGTTCGGCGGCGGCGGACGAGACACTGTCACTGACACGCACCGTGACGCCTTTCAGATAATTTTGTCCCAGCAGGCGGCTCATGGCGGTGGTGTACGGCACCCAGACATTCAAACTATCGTTGTTGCCGAAACCGCTTTCCTGCTTCTTCGTCACGCCAATAATCCGGCAGGGAACACTGCCGAGAAGGATCACTTCGCCGAGCGGATTGACGCCTTCGGCAAACAGTTTTTGGCGTGTATTGGCATCGATGACGACTTCTTGAGCGCGGCGTTCCACGCTGCTGCGGTCAAAGCTTTGTCCGTCCGTCATGGCGAGTCCGCGCACCCGGAAATATTGCTCGCCCACGCCGCTGATCTGCGCACTGACCGACACATTGCGATAACGCACCGACGATGTTGTCGCCACACTTGGCGTGACGCTGTCGACATAAGCTTGCTGCGCCAATGCATCCGCATCTGCGGGCACCAGCGTGCGTATCGCCGAGGCTTTCATATCGCCGAAATCACTACCGGGAAAAACGTCGATGGTGTTGGTGCCCATGGCGCTGATGTCTTTGAGAATACGCTCGCGTGACCCGGCGCCGAGCGCCACCACGGATACCACGGAGGCGATACCGATGATGATCCCCAGCATCGTCAGGAAGGTACGCAGGCGATGCGCATTCATCGCCAGCAGGGACATGTGGAAGGCTTCGGACAATCGATCCAGACCGGCGCGCCACATGGTCACAACAGGTGCCGTTTTTGGGGGCGGTGAGGATGGCTTTTCGGGTAACGCCGCTGACGCTTTGCGGCGGTCGTTGATGATCACGCCATCGCTGATTTCAATGATGCGCTGAGCATGTTCCGCGACCTGCATGTCATGCGTGACGATGATGACGGTGTGGCCTTCAGCGTGAAGTTCCTTGAGGATGCTGATGACTTCCTGGCCGCTGTGGCTGTCGAGCGCGCCGGTGGGTTCGTCGGCGAGGATGACCTGGCCTCCATTCATCAGTGCACGCGCAATGCTCACGCGTTGCTGTTGTCCGCCAGAGAGTTGTCCGGGCTTGTGCTGCATGCGGTCAGCCAACCCAAGGCGTCGCAGCAGTCCGGCGGCGCGATCATGACGGCTGGTGCGCTCCTTGCCGGCATAGATGGCCGGGATCTCGACATTGCCGAGCGCGGTCAGATCCGGCAAGAGATGGTAGCGTTGAAAGATGAAGCCGAAATGCTCCCGGCGCAGCTGCGCCAGTTCATCGGGCGTGAGCTGACCGGTTTCCCGGCCTGCGATGACATAGCTCCCGCGTGTCGGTTTATCGAGGCAGCCGAGGATGTTCATCAGCGTCGATTTCCCCGAGCCGGATGCGCCGACAATGGCCAGCATCTCACCTGCATGGATGCGAAGGTTGACGTCGTTGAGAACGGTGATTGTCTGCTCTCCGGCCGGAAACTCGCGATACAGATTCCGTAGTTCAAGTAAGGGTGTATTCATGCATACACTCCCTTACATCATTGGCGGCGGACCGCGGCGAGTGTTGGTAGTGACAGCATCTGCGCCGTTGCTGTTGCCGATGACGACACGCTCTCCAGCGTTCAGGCCTTCCGTGATTTGTACGTTGGCGTTGGTGTTGATGCCGATACGCACCTTGCGTGCGGTAGCGGTGCCTTTACCTTGCGCATCGAGTACGCGCACAGTGTAGCGGCCGTCGGCATCGCGTTCACCCAGTGCAGTGGATGGGACGACGACGGCATTGCGCGCTTCTGCCAGCACGACATATACCTGCGTGGTCATGGAGATCCGCAGCTTGCCGTCGGGGTTGGGAACATCCAGCAAGCCGTTGTAATAGATCGCCGTCGATGTGCTGCTGCTGGTGGTCGACGTGGTGGATGTTGTCGAGGTGTCGTCCTGCAAGATCGAATCCGGTGCTGGTTCGATGGAGCGCAACGTGGTGGTGTAGCGTTTGTCGGGTTCGCCGAGAATGGTGAAGTACACCTGTTGCCCGGTGTGGACGCGAGTGACGTCTGCTTCCGAGATTTGCGCTTTGATGGTGACCGTGTCCATGCGCGCGACCTTGATGATGGTCGGCGTACTTTGATTGGCATTGACGGTCTGGCCTTCCTGCGCAACGATAGCCACAACGGTACCGTCGATCGGTGCAGTGATCTTCGTATAGCCGAGGGTCACGCGAGCGGTATCGACGGAGATCTTGCCCTTGTCGATTTGCGCCTTGAGGGCGGCGATGTCCGCTCTGGTGGTATTGAGCGTGGCTTCGGCAGTCTCGTAATTCTCGCGCGAGCTGGCGTCCTGTGCCAGCATTTGCTGCTGACGTTGGTAGGCGAGTTCGGATTGCTTCAAGGTCGCTTCTTTGGCGCGTAATTGTGCGCGGGTATCTTCCAGTTCCGCTTCGGCGGTTTTCAGCGCGTTCTCTTGCGTGAGCGAGTCGATTTCGGCGACCAGCTGGCCTTTCTTGACCTGATCTCCCAGTGCAACCTTGAGCGACTTGATCTGGCCTGAGGCCTGAGCGCCGACGCTGACTTGCTTGAATGCTTTGATGGTGCCGCTGGCAAGAACGGTATCTTGAATGTCGCGTCGCTCAGCAGTGGCCGTCAGGTAATTGGGCTCCACCGTCGACGGGTAAAAAGCCAGTTTGGCAAAGGCCAAAAGCACCAGGGCGAGAGCAACAATGAGGGCGTAGCGGAGGATTTTCTTTTGTCGGATATTCATGCGTCATGACGGTTGATAAATACCGGGAAAATGGCGGCAGGCGGTCCCGGTATTGCTGCGTATTGCAGCGAGGAGTAAGTGTGCCTCCGATCGCGGCCTTCAACTGTAAAGATGCGTAAAGTAGATGTAATGCCGCTGTAAAAGCCGGTCAGCGCTATTCGGGAAATAGGCGTGTCGGCGGGGGCAGGTATTTCAGCGCTTGGGCATCGGCGGTATGGTCGCCATGCCGCCCAGCATGCGCACTGTTTCCACGGTGTCATTGAGGAAGTGTTGCATCGGCGTGAGCATGTAGGGCAAACAGACGGCAATGAGCACGAAGCCGGCCACCATGGTGATGGGAAAGCCGATACCGAACAGGTTCAACTGCGGCGCAGCGCGCGTAAGGATGCCCAAGGCGACGTTGGTGATCAACAGTGCCACCAGCATCGGCAGGGACAATTGCAGGCCCATGCTGAAGATACGTGCGCCTGACAGGGCGAGGTAGTGAAATCCTTCCGCTGTGATCGGCGCAGCCGTAATTGGCAGCGTGTGGAAGCTGTCCGCCATCACGGCGACAAGAACCAGATGGCCGTTGATGCTCAGGAACACGAGCGTGCCCAGCAGTGAAAACAACTGACTGATTGCAGAAGTGCGGCCTTGCGATTGTGGGTCGAAGAACACCGCAAAACCCAGGCCCATGGTGTTACTGGTCAGTTCACCGGCCATTTCGATGGCGGCAAATACCAGACGCACTGCAAATCCCATCGCCAAGCCGATCAGCAATTGCTGAAGCAGGATCATCAGACCGGTGATTGAGGCCGGATCAAGCGCAGGCGGTATCGGAACATCGGGAGCGATCACCAGCGAGATCATCACGCCCAGCAGGATCTTGACCAGCATCGGCACGCTGGCGCTGCCGAATGGCGGCGCAATCGACAACAACCCGAGGATACGGGTCAAGGGCCAGATGAAGGAGGCGATCCAGATTGCAAGCTGATCGCTGGTGAAGTTGATCATGTTTTGTCGGATTGCGTAAATGACACGCAATTGTCACCGGTGCTATTGCACCATCGCGGGAATGCCGGTGAACATCAGGCGCATGTAGTCCAGCATGACACTGATCATCCAGGGGCCTGCAATGATCAGCGCTAAAAATACCCCGACCAGTTTGGGAATGAAAGACAGCGTGGCTTCATTGATCTGCGTCGCGGCCTGGAAAATACTGACGAGCAGACCGATTACCAATGCGGTCAGCAACATCGGTGCGGCGATCATCAGGGTGATTTCCATGGCATGGCGGCCAAGGGACATTACGCTTTCAGGAGTCATGATCGAACCTTAGTAAAAACTTTCCGCCAGCGAGCCGATCAGCAACTGCCAACCGTCGACAAGCACGAACAGCATCAGTTTGAACGGCAGCGAAACAATGGCGGGTGACATCATCATCATCCCCATGGACATCAGAATACTGGCGACAACCATATCGATGATCAGGAAGGGGATGAAAATAGCAAAACTGATCTGGAATGCAGTCTTGAGTTCGCTGGTGATGAACGCCGGGATCAACAGTCGCAGCGGCACGTCCTCAGGACCCTGCAGATCCGGGCTGTGCGACAGCTTGACGTACAGGGCGAGGTCAGACTGGCGCGTTTGCTTCAGCATAAATTCTTTGAGCGGGCCGGAGCCTTTTTCCATTGCATCAATCATGGAAATCTTGTTCTCCGAAAACGGCTGATAGGCGTCGACGTAGATCTTGTCGAACACCGGCCCCATGACGAAAAACGTCAGGAACAACGACAGACCGACCAGCACTTGCGTCGGTGGCGTCGACGAGGTACCAAGCGCCTGACGCAGCAGCGATAGCACGATGACGATGCGGGTGAAACAGGTCATCATCAGCAGCGCCGCAGGAATGAAAGACAGCGATGTGAGGAACAGCATCGTCTGGATGCTGAGGTTGTAGGTCTGACCGCCGCCGGCAGACGGTGTGCTGGTGAAGGCCGGCAATCCCTGCGCAGAAGCCGCAAGCGGCAGGCAAAGCAACAGGACCGGCAACAGGCGCAGCCAGGAAGGTGAGCGCGCCAGGAATGTTCTAACTGCTGCCATTACGCTTATCGATAGTTTGTTTGAGCCAGGAGGCGAAGTTGGCGGACGCCGTGGAGGCCGGTGCTGCGACATGCTCCTGACGCGGCATGGTGGCCAAGGTGTTGACGCGTCCTGGAGCGACGCCGACCACGATCCACTGGTCAGCGACTTCAATGACCATAACGCGCTCACGCGTACCGACGCTGACGCCGCCGATGATTTTTGCCACTGCATTGCCGTTGGTGTTCGGCGCCAGACCGCTGCGCTTGAACAGCCATGCGATACCGACCATGAGCGCCAGCACGGCGATCAGGCCAAATAGCATGGTAAAGATGCTGCCGGTCGTGGAGGGGAGCGCGGCGGCCGGTTGCTGCTCGGCCGCCTGAACCGCACCGGCAGCGAGCGCTGCCGGTATAACTGCAATGAGGCTGTAGACGCTGCGGCTGTAAAACCTGCAAGCAAGAGTAAGGCTGAGGCGACTTGGACGGCTCATCTATTCAGCTTGCGAATGCGTTCTGCGGGGGTAATGATGTCAGTCAGGCGGATACCGAACTTGTCGTTCACCACCACGACTTCGCCTTGTGCAATCAGGCAGCCGTTGACGAGCACATCCATCGGTTCGCCGGCCATGCCGTCCAGTTCGACCACGGAACCCTGTGCCAATTGCAGCAGGTTCTTGATAGCGATCTTGGTGCGACCCAGTTCGACTGTCAGCTGTACCGGGATGTCGAGGATGAAGTCGATATCATTCGGTGTATTGGTTTGCAGGTCAGCAGCGCTGAGGTCTTTGAAAATGGTTGCTTCAGCCGGCTTGGCGGCGATGCCTTCTTCTTCCGGAACTTTTTTCTGTGACTCTTCAGCCTGCGTTTGTTCGGCCAACGCGGCACCCCACGGATCGTCTTCCGCCGCTGTTTGGTCAACGTTATCTTCAGCCATTCTGCTCTCCTTGAATACTTTCCGGTGTTTCGTTATGTGTGATGGATAGCAGTTTTTCGACGCGTAATGCGTATTGACCGTTTAATTTGCCATAGCTGCATTCCATCACGGGGACGCCATCAACCTGCGCAGTGACCGGCGTGACGGTTTGCAGAGGGATGACATCGCCGACCTGCATGTTCAGCAAGTCGGTAAATGTGACACGGGCGGTGCCGAAGTTGGCAATGAGCTCAACTTCGGCAGTCTGAATCTGTTGCTTCATCAGGCGGATCCAGCGCTTGTCGACTTCCAGCGCTTCACCTTGCATGCTGCTGGTGAGCTTGTCGCGAACCGGCTCGATCATCGAGTAGGGTGTGCAGATGTGAATCTCGCCGCTGACCGGGCCCAGTTCGACAGTGAAGGTGGTCGAGACCACGACTTCGTTCGGGGTGGCAATATTGGCGAACTGCGTGTTCAGCTCAGAGCGGATGTACTCGAATTCGATCGGGTAAATCGGCTCCCATGACTTTGCATAGTTTTCGAAACAGATCTCCAGCACGCGCATGATGATACGTTGCTCGGTCGGCGTAAATTCACGACCTTCGATGCGGGTGTGGAAACGGCCATCGCCACCGAACATGTTGTCGACCAGCAGAAACACGAACTGCGGATCGAACACCACCAGGCCAATACCTCGGAACGGCTTGATATGGACCAGGTTCAGGTTGGTCGGCACGACCAGATTACGGATGAATTCGCTGTACTTGGCGACTTTCACCGGACCGACTGAAATCTCGGCCGTACGGTGAATGAAGTTGAACAGGCCGATACGGAAGAGTCGGGCGAAACGCTCATTGATGATTTCGAGCGTCGGCATACGGCCGCGCACAATACGCTCTTGCGTCGCAAGATTGTAGTTACGTACCGTCCCGGGGGCTTCTTCGACGAGCTTTTCTTCGTCTTCGTCCCCCGTCACTCCTCTTAGGAGTGCATCGACTTCTTCCTGGGATAGAAAGTGTTCGGCCATGATGCTACTGCTGTTGAATCACGAAAGAGGTATAAAACACGTCGGTAATTGTCGGACCTTTGCCGCCGCCGGCAAATGGTTCACCCAGTTGATCGATGATTTCATCGGTCAGATTGCGTTTGCCTTCGCTGGTCAGCAATTCGGAAGCTTTTTTGCTGGACAACACCATCAGCAAACGGCTGCGAACTTGCGGCATGAAGACTTTAAGCGTTTCTGCAGTTTCCGCATTCGGTACTTGCAGTGTGAGGGCGACTTGCAAGAACTGGTCGCCGGTTTCTTGCTGCAGGTTGACCACGAAAGGTTCGATCACGACAAAGACCGGCACCTTGGAGGCAGCCTCTTCTTTGGGATGATCTTCCCCGCCTTTTTTCGCTTTGCTGCCCATCATCATGAAGGCGGCCGCACCGCCGCCGATCACCAGCAACAGAACGACGCCCACAATGATGAAGAGCATTTTTTTCGACTTTGGTGCCGGCGCTTCTGCTTCAGCCCCCTTGGCTGCCGGTTTTGCTGCTTTTGTTGCCATCTATTTTTCCCTTTCGTAGGCGCCTGCGGTACACATCAAATTACTATCGGCAAGAATCTGCTGATATTGAATGCTGCTGTCCGGACACCTGCTTCTTTTTTGAATTCTGGTTAACCCGATTGTTGGTCGCGTTATCTATCTGTTTTTTGCGCTTATGCAAATGTATCTACGAGACCTTGGCCACCGGTTGCGACAGGGCGGGGCACAACGGCAACATTGACGTCAGCTTCATCCGCGCCGAAACGTGCTGCGCCATTGCTGCGTGCCTGTTGCTGATTGCCGCCTTGCTGTTGATTCGGATTGCCGGAATTGACGGTTGCCTGACCAAGCTGGATGCCGGCCTGATCCATCATTTCGCGCAGCTTCGGCATGGCGTTTTCAAGCGCCTGTTTCACTTCCGGTTGTGCGGTGATGAAGGTGGCGTCGGCGTGCTGGTTTGTCACGTGCAGAACGACTTGCAATGGACCCAGATCCGGTGGATTGAGGGTCAGCGATGCGGTTTGCGTGCCGTTGGTGGCCATCCACAAAACCTTTTGTCCCACGGCTTGATCCCAGCCTTTGCCGCCTACCGTCGGGGCAAGGCGATCCACGGCTTGACCGGCGATCGCGGCTTGCTGGCTCACTGTCAGCGTCTGTTGCAGGGCAGGGACGACCGTGGCGGCTGTAGGTGCTGTGTCTGCAGGTTTAATGACGGCTTCAGGAGCTGCTTTCACCGCGCGCGCAGCATTGGCGGCGTCTTGCAGGTCGGCTTGAACGGCTTTGGTGCTGACCGGCGATTCAGTTTGTGGCTTGTCAGCGGCAGAGCGCGCCTGGAAGACAGGCTTGTCCTTGCTGTCGGTGACGTCTTTGCTGTCCGACAGGCTGGACACGTCGAGCTTGCCACCTTTGCCATCATCCTGTTTTTGCAGGTCGGCCAAGTCTTTCTGGTCTTTTGCGTTGATGACCGAGATGCTCTTTTTGCCGCCTTTTTGATTGGCGAGAGCATCCATATCGGCGTCGGTTGTTTTCTTGGCGGCCGGCTGAACCGCGAGTTGACCCAGATTGGCAACCAACGCTAGCATTTGCGCCGACGCTGCATCGGTGGTGCTTTGGTCGTCGGCGGCCTGATCTTCGTCGGTCTTTTCGTCTGTGGAGGCCGTCTTGGTGCTGCTATCCGAGCCGGATGCAGTGCTTGCAGGAGGTGTCGGCGTCGCAGGCTTGGCTGCATCGGCCGTATTGTCCTGCGTAGCGTTGTTTGGTTTGCTTTGGTTTTCGGTGTTGCGGTTGCTGACTTCCTTGTTCAACACTTGGTTGAAAGGGACGTCGGCCGAGAAGGAATCGGCTTGCGTTGCCGGGCGTGCAGAATTCTGCATGCTCGCGACATTCAGTATCGGCAATTGTGTGTTCATCGTTTCCGCCAGTCCTTGCTTACCGTTCTTACCGGTTACTACCGTTTGTAAAACGTGATACGGGAAGCATGCTCGTCCGTCTGCTTCTGATCACGTCGACTTTCGCGCAACTGCGCAGTTTGTTTGGCGCGTGTCGCCAGCGTGCCATACGACATCCGCTTGCGTTCGCATGCCTGCCATGCCGCCCGAGCATCGGCGACACGTTGCTGCGCATTGCGTACTACGTCTTGCTGTCCGGAAATGGCACCGTCGATTTTTTCAATAAACAATTGAAAATTACGATAGCTCATCGCCGTCAAACCAGATGATAAGCTTTCCTGAAAGCGCAAAGCATAATCATCACGATATTGTTCCAAAATAACAAGTTTCTGCTGTGCTTCTTCACTCGTACGTACAGCCCGGCCCAAGCGTTTTGTCGCTTCATCGGTTTCTTTGGTCGCCAATTCAATCAGCGTCTCGAGGGCAGAGGTCGTAGCCATGGTAGCTTTGATTATATTTTCCGGGCTAAGTGCTCAATCACTGGAATAGAGCGGTAAGTTGCCCCAAGCTCTCAGTAACACCCGCTCTTTCCGGAATTCCCTGCTGCAAGAACGCTTCAATTCGCGGCAAAAGCTGGATTGCCTGATCCAAAATCGGATCGGTTCCGGCTGCGTAGGCGCCCACGCTGATGAGGTCGCGATTGCGTTGATAGCGGGAGTACAACTGTTTCAGCCGGCGCGTATCGCGCTGATGTTCCATGGAAGTAATGCTGTGCATGGCGCGGCTGATTGACTGTTCGATATCGATGGCAGGATAGTGTCCGGCCTCGGCCAAGACCCGGTTGAGTACGATGTGGCCGTCGAGGATCGCGCGCGCCGCATCGGCGATCGGATCCTGTTGATCGTCGCCTTCGGTGAGGACGGTATAGAACGCGGTAATCGAGCCGCCGCCAATATCGCCGTTACCGGCGCGTTCCACCAGTGCCGGCAACTTGGCAAATACCGATGGTGGATAGCCTTTGGTGGCCGGCGGCTCACCGATGGCCAGTGCGATTTCACGCTGTGCCATGGCGTAACGCGTCAGCGAATCCATGATCAGCAGGACGTTTTTCCCTTGATCGCGGAAGTATTCGGCAATAGCGGTCGCATAGGCGGCTCCTTGCAGGCGCATCAGTGGTGGTGTGTCTGCCGGGGCAGCGACGACTACCGAGCGTGCGAGTCCTTCCGTGCCCAGGATCTGCTCGATGAATTCCTTGACTTCGCGTCCCCGTTCGCCGATCAGGCCGACCACGATGACGTCCGCACTGGTATAGCGGGCCATCATGCCGAGCAACACGCTCTTGCCGACGCCGGAGCCTGCAAACAAGCCCATGCGCTGGCCACGGCCAACGGTCAGCATGCTGTTGATGGCGCGCACGCCGGTATCGAGGATATCGACAATCGGGGCGCGGCCCAAGGGGTTGGCGGCGCGGACATTGAGCGGCGCGGAATTTTCGGTATGCAGCGGGCCCAGATTGTCGAGTGGGCGACCGGCGCCGTCGAGTACGCGGCCCAGCAATTCATCGCCAACCGGCAGTCGACGGCTGTGTTCATCAAGGCGGCGAACATAAGCGATCGGGCCTGTGCGCGGTGGTGGCTTGACCGGTTCCACCGGATAGACGCGGGTGCCCGGAACGATGCCTTCAACATCGCTCTGTGGCATCAAAAAGAGTCGATCATCCTGGAACCCGACGACTTCTGCTTCGATCAGGTTGCCATTTGGCAGTGGAACAGTGCAGGGGCTGCCGACCGGCAATTTGAGACCGACGGCTTCCATGACGAGGCCTGCCACGCGCGTGACGCGGCCTGAAATTTGGGGTGGCTCAGTCATCCCCACCAAGCCGCTGCAATTATGCAGATAAGCCTGCCAGCGGCTGAAGTGGGAGGGCATCGGCGAGTTCATCGTTGCACCTTTGAATGAGGGTTGCCGGGTGCGATCATGCTGCTACTCCAGCCAATCGAGTTGCTTGCTGAGCGATTCTGCGATACGGCGCCAGCGTGTCTGCATGGTGGCATCGACTTGGTTGGTGCCAGTTTCGATGCGGCAGCCGCCGCGATCAATTTCGGGATCTTCAACAATGCGCCAGCCATGCTGGTTGAGGTCGTCTTCCATACTTTCGCGGACCAGTGCTGCGTCGGCGGGGTGCAAGTACAGCAGCGCCGGCAATTGCAAACTGGGCAGCGAATGAATGGCAGCGCTGATGGTCGGCAGAATCAGTTCCGGCTTGACCTTCAGGGCGGTCTTGAGCATGGCTTTGGACAAGTCCAGGCCGAGGTTGAGCAGCTCCGGCGCCATGCTTTCACTGCATTGCGCTACTTCAGTGCCGAATGAGACGGCAATCTGACGCAAATGCTGGATGGTTTCGTTGACTTCCTGCTGGCCTTGCTGCAAACCAGCCATGTAGCCTTCCTGGCGACCTGCTTGCAATCCTTGTTGCTGGCCTTCGGCATAGCCTTCCTGGCGTGCCTGTTCGCGGATAGCGTCGAGTTCTTCTGCCGTCAGTGACGGCGGTGGTGGCGGTTCATCAAGGAGCTCTTCTTCCGTCGGCGGAGGCAATTCCTCTGCTTCGTCGAAGGACGCCAGTTCCCAACGCTGATAAGGCGTCATCTGTTCTTTGGGAATGATGTTGTTTCGTGATGCCATTTCAGATCCGGTAAAGCTGGGTGGTCACAACTGATGCGATGCGTCCGGGTAGGGCGCACGCATCGGTCGTGGCGACCTTAAATGAACGCATCTTCGCCCTTGGCGCCGAGCACGATCTGACCTTCGTCGGCCAGGCGACGAACAATTTGCAGAATGGCCTTTTGTTGCGCGTCGACTTCCGACAGACGCACAGGGCCTTTGGATTCCAGATCTTCGCGCATCATTTCTGCAGCACGCTGCGACATGTTGCCGAAGATCTTGTCGCGCAGACCTTGCGAAGCACCCTTGAGCGCGACGATAAGCGATTCGGACTGGACTTCGCGCAGCAGCAGCTGGATGCCGCGGCCGTCGATGTCGATAATATTTTCGAACACGAACATTTCGTCCATGATCTTTTGCGCCATGTCTTCGTCGTAGGCGCGCAGATTGTTCATGACGGATGTTTCGTTCTCGCCCGACAAGAAGTTGAGGATTTCCGCCGCAGTGCGGATACCGCCCATTTGCTGTTTTTTCAGGCTTTCGTTGCCGGTCAGCAGTTTTGTCAGAACGTCATTCAATTCCCGCAACGCGGCCGGCTGCACGCCGTCGAGGGTTGCGATACGAAGGACTACGTCATTACGCAGGCGCTCCGTGAAGTTGTTCAGAATGTCGCAGGCGTGGTAGCGCTCAAGGTGGACCAGGATGGTCGCAATGATCTGCGGGTGTTCGTTGCGGATCAGTTCGGCGACCGACTGCGCGTCCATCCACTTCAGACTCTCGATACCGCTGGCGTCGCGGCCGCCGAGGATCCTGTTGAGCAGGGACGTGGCCTTGTCGTCGCCCAGCGCCTTGGTCAGCACGCTGCGGATGTACTCGTCCGAATCCAGGCCGAGCGAGGACGCCTGGCCGGTTTCGCCGACGAATTCGATCAGCACTTCGTTGATGGCTTCGAAGCTGATGTTTTTCATGGCCGACATGGCGGCGCCAAGCTTTTGCACTTCGCGCGGGCCCAGGTATTTCATGACTTCGGCGGCCTCGTCCTCGCCCAGAGCGAGCATCAGGATGGCACCTTTTTCAACGCCTTCGTTACTCATTGTTCACCCATGTCTTAATGATGCTTGCCACCAGTTTAGGATCATTCTTGGCCCATTGCTTGGCGGTCTCAAGATTAGCCTTGTAAGCAGCGCGTTCGTCGAGTTCTCCAGCTTCGCCGGAGAGGTTGACCACGGCATCCGGATTGTCCGGATCGTACATGGCGGCAGCGGCAGCAGCGGCTTCGGCGGCTTCCGCTTCGGCGCGGGCCTGGGCTTCTTTCTCTTCCTTGCCGGTGATCTTCCAGATAATCGGACGCAGAACACCGAAGTAGAGGTAGAGCAGCACCGCGGCCAGCAAGACGTATTTGCCGATTTCCTTGGCCAACTGGATCATGTCCGGCTGCTTCCACAGCGGCAGTTCAGGCTCTGCATCGCTGTTGAATTGCGTATTGACAACATTGAGCGAGTCGCCGCGATCCTTGTTGTAACCCATCGCTTCTTTCACCAGGTCAGCGATCTGGCCACGTTCGGCTTCGGTCAACGGCTTCATGACGACCTTGCCGGTCTGGTCAACTGTGCGCTTGTAATTGACGACGACGGCAACTGTCAGACGCTTCACACCGCCCATTGGCTGCTGCACGTAACGTACGGTCTTGTCGACTTCGTAGTTGATCGTCGCGTCTTTATGCGACGTGCCATTGGTGGTGGCTGGGGTTGCTGCTGCAGCTCCGGCAGCGCCCGCTGCTGCGCCGGCAACCGGCGGATTGGTGATTGGCGCGGTGGCAGGAGCAGGAGGCTGATTGGTCAGTGCCCCAGGAACGCCGGAAGTGCTTGAGCTACCGTTTTGCGATTCGCTGCTTTGCTTGCTACGCACTGCAGCAGTATCGGCAGTCTGATTCGGCTTGTAGGTTTCGGCGGCTTGTTCGCTGCGCGAGAAATCGACGTCTGCGGTCGCTTCAGCGCGGACGTTGCCGTTGCCAACGATAGGGGCGATGATTGATTCGACGCGCTTGACGATGTCTTGTTGCAGATCCTGAACATATTTCAGCTGGGTCGGATCCAGGCTGTTACCGGGCTGCTTGGTCGTCGTATCGGAGAGCAGGTTGCCGTTTTGGTCAACAATGGTGACGGCTTTGGGTGACAGTTCGGGGACGCTGCTGGCTACCAGATGCACGATGGCGCTGACTTGCTGTGGATCCAGCATGCGGCCTGGGTAGAGGCTCAGAATGACCGACGCAGTCGGCTTTTGCTGATCGCGGACGAAGACGGAGGCTTTGGGCAGGGCCAGATGGATGCGGGCTGCCTGTACGGCTGAAAGGGATTGGATCGAGCGCGCCAGTTCACCTTCGAGAGCGCGTTGGAAATTGACTTGTTCCAGGAACTGGGAAACCCCGAGTTTCTGGTTTTCCATCAGTTCAAAACCAACATTGCCGCCCTTGGGCAGACCCTGTGCGGCCAGCTTCAGACGGGCATCGTGCACCATGGTTTCCGGAACCAGGATCGCGCTGCCGCCTTCGGAATACTTGTAAGGGACGTTCATCTGCTGCAACGAGGCAACAATGGCGCCGCCGTCACGGTCAGAGAAATTGGAGAACAAAACACGATATTCGGTCTTCTGGCTCCACATCCAGATACCGATCATGAGTGCAATGACGGCCGCTGCTGCGACCATCAGCAAAACGCGACGTCCCTGTGGCGACTGCGCATAGCCTACGACGCCGCTGCGTCGCGCTTCCTGTGACGATGTGTCGCCAGAAACCGCGCCTTCAGTGGCGGAGGTGTTGCCGTCGTTGGTCATCGTGCCGTCGGCTGCTACCGCCATGATTTCCCCTTGCGTGTGCCGCCGAGCTTGTGGCTTTGTATGATTTGCTTCACTGCTTCCCTACCCATATAGGTTTTTTGCTTAGTGTGGATTGTCCTGCCAGAGCCAAAATTTGATCTATGGAACAGAATGGCTATTTCCCCGCTTATTGTTGCGAGTCGCGAAGGATCGCGTGGTAATCTGCCGTTGTAGAAGCGGGAAGTGTGATTGCGGTGCGCAATCGTCTGTCGTGGAATTGAATTCGAAGAGGTGCAAATTGGCCGTTAGCATGATTGATACTAGCAGAATTGACGCAATGGTGGCGCAGCTGAAAGCCGCTGCTGCACGTGCGCAAGGCAACGTTGCTCCGATTGAAAGCATCACCGGAACCGAAAAACCTGCGACGCGCGTTGATTTTGCCTCTGTGTTGAAGAATTCTCTCGATGAGGTGAATTCTTCGCAGGAAAAAGCAGGGAAAATGTCTCAGAGCTTTTCCATGGGCGACGACAACATCAATTTGTCCGATGTCATGATTGCCATGCAAAAGGCCAGTATTTCCTTTCAGACAACTGTTCAGGTCCGCAATAAGCTGGTTTCCGCTTATCGTGACATCATGACGATGCAAGTGTAGGTTGTTGGGCATGGAGGGCGGGGAGGAATATTTATGCTTCCGCTTTTCTGTGTTTCTTATGCCTTCTTGCAATAAAAAAAGCTGCCATTGGCAGCTTTTTTGTTTTGTACCAACAACTCGTTTGTGAGTATCGGTGAAGTTGTTGCATGTGAGAGGCGGGTGAACTGCCCGCCACAGGCGATTACATCATGCCGGACGCTTTGGCGTTTTGTTCGCGCTCGAGCTTCGTAATGAAGCGCTGAATCGCGGCCAGAACGGCACGTGGAATGTCGACGAACTCACAACCGAAACGATTGACTGTTTTACCGGAGGCCAATTTGACTTCCTTGCAGTCGCGAATCTGCAGTTTGACCGTGACAACAGTGTTGTCGGTCATTTCCAGCGAGCAGTCTTCGTAAATGCGACCAAGGGTCGTATCAAGCAGTTTCTTTTCATCGGTGATGCCGATGCCGCCGGCGCTGATGTTGTTGAGCAGCGTGACGACCGTGGTGAACGAGCCGTCTTCGCGCGTCACCCGGAAAGTGCAGCGCAATGGCTTGGCGATAGGCGTCGCAATACGGAAATATTCACGGCGCTGCAGGCGCACCAAGCTTGCCGGAATAGCAATCTTGAGTGCTGGGCGCTCCTGATACAGGCACTTCTGGGCTTTATCGACGTTGAAGGTAATACGGATGTTGTTGTAGACGGCCTCGAAACCAATGCGATTGCTTTGCAGGATGCTTTCGTTGAGCATGGTGCTCGGTGCAGCGTCGATCACAACGCTGTCGTCGTCGCTGTCAATATCCAGAATCGACGTGATGATAGATTCCGAGCCACCCTTAATGAGCAGGCTCAGGAGCTGATTGCGTTCCATCATGCTGGTCAGCAATGACACAATCTCCCGTCGGGAATGTACTCGAAACGGGCTGTCGTCTTTGATCTCGTCGTCGTTATTTGCCATCTGTGCGTCTATGCGTCTCAAATCAAAGGATGGAAGGATGAGTTTCCATCCCGAAGGGGTGTGTTGCTAATCTAACCCCTAATCATACATCACTGTGATCCAATTGCATATTTTCAATGCGATACAACCAGGCTAAAAGTTCCGCAACGGCACGATAAAGCGCAGGGGGAATCTGCTGGTCCAGGTCAACCTGCATCAGCAAGGAGACCAGTTCTTTTGATTCGTGAATATAAACACCGCTTTCCTTGGCGCGGGCGATGATGGCCTCGGCAACCAGGCCGCTGCCTTTGGCCACTACGCGGGGCGCTGCCTGGTTGGCATTGTAGGCTAGCGCGACCGCGTTCTGGAGCGGGAGATTAGGTTTTTCCATCCCGTTTCACAATCAATGAGTCAAGAGAAGAACCTGCCGCAGCCATGGCGTCAGATAGCATGCTGCCGTTGGCGCGTAGCGCTGCAGCGGTAACATCGCTGTCAGTTCGGACTTGCATGTGGATTTGCTGTCCGATCAGATGTATTGAGGCGGAAACGCTGCCCAGATTGGCAAAATTGAAGCGAACAACGCTATGCCAACTGGGCGTCGGGCCGCTGTCCTGCTCATTTTGCTGCGGTGATTCGGATGAATCCTGGCTGACTTCCCACTCCATGTGCTGGCCTGGCCAGACTTCGCCATGCCAGGCGAGGCGCTGTTGCTCAAGGGCATTGAGTTGCAGGTTGATGATCTGGCCCAGCTGGGTGTGAGCGGGGTCGGCGCTATTGAGCAAATCCGAAGTGCTACTGCTTTGCACTTGCTGGGCAAGTTGGGCCTGAGGCTCTTTCTGCAGCTCCGAAAGCGGTCGGCGACCTTCTGCCCATGCTGCGACATGGGATTCGTAGAAAGTCCCGCTCAACGCGATGGAGTCGTGCAGGGCACCGGCCAGCTGCGAGGTATTTGTCGGATTGCTGACGAGCGGGGCATTGGGTTTGATGGCCGTGGGCAGATCGCTTTCTTCTGAAGCGTGCAACAGGGCATCAACCAGCTTACCGGCTGGACTGAGCGAAGTTTTAGTACTTTCCGGAGCAGCGGTTGGATTTTGGGCGGCCTGTTTAGCATCTTCGTCGCCGACTAAGCCGTTGCGCCCGACGATGGTGGGAAGGCCTTGCGGTGTCGTTTTGAGCGACTGCAGATCCTTCTCCATTGCCTTGCCTGCCACGCTGAGCGAGACCGAGGCGCCTTCCTCTTCAGCGTCAGAGCTGGTTTCGGTGAGCAGGAAGGTTGGGCGGGGGTCTTTGCTGACCATGGTCAGCAACAGAGAGTCACCAGTTTTGGTCGCCGTCGGCAGAACCATGCGGGCAGCCGTGTTGGCGATTCTGACCAGATATGAACCGTCGTTATAGGTCGACAGTACTTTGCCTTGCAGTTGTTGCCCGATGGCAATCTGAGCAAGCCTGCTAAAGGCTTCTTCTTTTGCATCTGCGACCGAAACGATCGACGTCGGCGCTACAACGGCAGCTACGGGCTGGACCGTGTTAGTGATGTCGGCCCGAGGTATCATCGCTAACCTCGGTTGGTGCTACCGTAGGCCTTAACCAGTTTGCGTTCTGTGCTGGTGCTTTGGATGAGGGTGGCAAGCTTCTTCAGGCCGGGATCCGTCAGGTTGCGGATATCACGGTCGTCTTCGAGTATTTTTTTCAGGATTTCGATCTTGCGCTCGCGCCGGTCATCAGTCAGCGTGACGGTCGCTTCATGTTTTTTCAGGATATCGACAACGTGGGCGCAATCCGCCTCAAGTTTTGACAGCAAATCCCATTCTTCCCGGCGTGCAGCGGCAAGCATCTGGTCGGTCAGTTCTGCAACCGCTTCATAAAGGGAGATAACTTCTGCTCCGTCCATTGTTGTGCTTTCGCGAGTATTTGTTGCGAATTATTGAGGGCGGCAGATTAAGCTGCAACCTGAGCCTGGTTGGTGCCATTGGGGCCGATAGTCTCCCAAGCGTCTCTGAGGCCATCCAGCAGGCCGTGCACTTCCTCCAGAATTTCTTGAGAGTTTTCGACATTGGCTGCAAACAGGCGTCGGCCCATGTATTCGTAGAGAGCGTCCAGATTCAGTGCAATTTCACCGCCGACGTTTTTATTCAGACTGGCACGCAGGCCGCTTTCGATGATCAGAATCGCCTGGGTGATCGACTCACCCTTTTTTTTAATATCGCCGGCGTTCATGTATTTTTGACCCATGGCAATTGCTACCAAGGCGCCATCGAACAGCATGGTGATCAGCTTATGCGGACTCGCTGCGACGACACCGGTCTCCACGCCAATATTTGCGTACGCATTTGCGCCACGTTGCATGGTTCCGAACATTATCTTCTCCCACCTTCAATATAACGATTAGCCACCGGCCTTTGGCAGATTCGCCAACTGTTGCGTCAGGTAGCTTTGTGTCGACGCCATGCTGGCCAGCGTGACGTTCAATGCATTGAACTGAGTCGTGTACTGATCCTGCATGTTGCTTAAGCGCGTGTTGATGACAGCCTGCCGATCCGTATTGATCTTCAGGCTGGCCTGCAAACCCTTGGTCTTAGTATCAATGATACCGCCATCTGCGAGAAAACCATTTACTAAGGTTTGCAAATTGGTCAGCACACCGTTGGTACCTGTTGTATTTGCGGTGCCATCTGCATTGGTGCCGGCAGTAGATGTGAACAGGTTGGCAATGCCTGCGAAGTTGTTGGTCGTCGCGGTTGTCAGTTTCGCAGCGTCCAGCGCCAGCGTGCCGTCTTTTTGGAAGCCGATGCCAATGTCCGACAGCGAGCTGATGCCATTGCCGCCGGTAACACTTCCTAAGAGGGCGGTGCGCAACTGACTCATCATGCTTTGGACTGATGACTCGCTCGCCAAAGGCGACGAAGTGCCCACCTGACCTGGCGTGGTCGATGGCGTTTGTTGTGTCAGTCCGGTAATTGCTTTGGCCAACGCATTGTAAGCCGATACAAAAGTGTTCGCAGTGCTGGCGATGCCACTGGTGTCGTTGCTGATGTTGAGTGTAAAGTTGTCTGACGCAGTTGTAACTTTTGTCAGGTTCAACGTTACACCGGAAATTGCATCTGTGACCTTGTTGGTCGGGCTGGTGACACTCACGCCGTCAATGCTTAGCTTGGCGTCTTGCGCTGCCTGCAATTGACCCATGGTACTGCCGCTCAAGGTCGCGAAATCACCGGTACCTGTCAAGGACACAGGGCTGGTCGCACCGGTGCCGGAAGGTGTCAGTACCAGATGATCATTGGTGCCATCGTTGGTGATGGTGGCTGTGACACCTGCGTTTGCGGTGTTGATGGCATCTCGGACGTTTTGCAAAGTCTGGCCTGCACCGCTCAACGGAATGGTGGTCGTGGTGCTTCCGACATTCAATGTCAGACCGCCTGCTGTCGCATCAAAAGTCTGGCCGGTCGCGACGTTTGGCGAAGTATATTTTCCGCTCGGATCAAAAGACAGTGCGGAATAGTCGCCTGTGCCGGTAACACGGATCGAATTGGCTGCGCCACTGTCTTTTGCGGCAATCACCAAGTGGGCGCTGGAGCCGTCACTGACGATAGTTGCGCTGACACCTGCATCGCTGGCATTGATGGCGTCGCGTACACCGGCCAGGGTATTTGTGGTCGGCTTGATGATCGCAGTAGATCCATTTCCTGTCTTGATCGCCAGGATGCCGGAGCTGAATGTCGCGCTCGACGAAAAACCGGTGGAGGTAATTTTTTGTGCTTGTGCAAGCTGAGAGACTGCAATTGTATAGTTGCCCGAGGCAGCCGCAGTCGCATCGCGAGGTGCCTGGATCTGCGTTACGGTGCTCGGTGTGGAACTTGATGGATCATAAGCCAGTGCAGACAGGCTGTTATTCGCTTGCACTTTGATGGTATTGGCCGTGCCGGCAGTATTCGACTCCAGAACCAGATGGTCGCCAGTGCCGTCAGTCGTAATGCTTGCGGTAACGCCGGTTTTTGCTGCGTTGATCGCGTCGCGTACTCCAGAGAGTGTCGCGTTAGCTTGCAATGTAACAAAAGTGGGCGCATTGGTGCCGACTTTGATGGCGATGGAATCACCTGCATTGAAGATCTGCGAACTGGTGAAGCCTGCCGATTGAATTCTCTGCGCCAGTAATTTTGTCGAATCGTCAGTATTGACGTCGGCTGTGAACGGATCAGTAGTAAGGGTTGTGCCTGTTCCGCTGTTGGAAACAGAGGATTTTTGCGCGCTGAAACTTGCAGCTGTGAGGCCGTTCAGAGCACTTTGGTATGACGAGATCGTGCTTTTGAGGCTGCCGTAGGCAGAGATAAGACTGTTGTAGCTGCTGGCCTGCTGTGTCAGCGGAGTGAGAACGCTGCTTTCAGCGCTCATCAACTTCGAGACGAGCGTGGCGACGTCAAGGGGACCTGCTGAGGTGGTAATTGTCCCGGTGGAAGTGGCCATGTGATCTCCTGATTTCTAGATGCAAATGCGATGTGCTGATGTCGGAAACCCAAGCGATGAACGCACAATAGGGCATGCGTCAGTGCGATTCGTTACCATCCGAGGATGACTTCCAGCACTAACTTGCACATACAAGGTGATATATAAATCTGCTATGAATTGCCGATGCGAAATATGACATGCGCAAATAGGTTGTTTGCGCATGGATATTTCTGGTGCGCCAGCAGTTCGTACCAGACTCAAACTTTGTGATTGATCAACAAGCCTTGCAGTTTGTCGATCGACTTCGCGATTTCAATTGCTTCCTGGCTTGGAATCTGACGAAGAACAGTATTGTCTGCCGTATCAATGACCTTGATAACCGTCTTGCCGCTATCTTGATCTTTGGAAAAAGTGATTGCCGACGCATTCTTGCTTGCGAAGTCATTCAGCTTGTCTACTGCGTTTGCTACATCAGCCTCGCTGGAGCGTTGCGACTGCGCTGTTGCCGCAGGTGCAACAGTCGATACCACCGGATCTGGTTTTGTAGTTGAAGTCTGGGTTGGCGTATAAGAGCCAGAATCACCAGCTGCAGTAATATTAAGTGGGGAAATCGACATGGTGTTACTCCCTTAAAGGAACATGCGGAGAATACGTACGCATACATATTCCCCGCACTTTCATCCTACATAGCTCTTAAGACTATTTCAACAGCGACAGGACGCTTTGCGGTGCAGAGTTCGCCTGAGACAACATCGCCGTACCAGCTTGTTGCAGAATTTGCGCACGTGTGAGGTTTGCTGTTTCTGCCGCGTAGTCGGTATCCATGATACGGCTGCGCGATGCGGTGATGTTTTCGCTCGAAATCTGCAAGTTGCTGATAACGGCTGTGAAACGGTTTTGAACAGCACCAAACTCTGCACGCTTGGACGAGATCAGGTTGATCGCGTTGTCCAGGTTCTTGATCGCCTTTTGAGCATCGCTTTGTGCCGATGGATCGGAAATTGCCTTGTCCAAGCTCAGTTTAGCGGTGTCGATAGCGGCTTGCAGAGTCACTGCCGAAGCAGCCAGTGCACTTGCTGTCAATGTCGAACCAGTTGAGAACAGGGTGTCCAGAGCCGCCTTGGCCGAAGTGTAAGTCACTTGAGCAGCGTCAACCGAAGTTGTCGAGCCCAGACCGATCAGACCCTTGGCGCTGGTGCCGATAACGTTGGCGATTGTCGAATCGTTCGACAAGTCGGACAAGGAAATGCTGATTTGGTCGTTCAGCTTGTTGTCGGTAACGTTGGCGCCGACTTGGAAAGTCAGTGTCAAGGAAGCAGAAACGTTAGCATTGTCCGAACCTGTGCCAGCGCTGGCGCCGGAACCGATACCTGTGAACAGGTTTTGGCCGTTGAAGCTTGTGCCGTTCAGAACGCGGAATGTTTCGTCCGACAGTTGCTTGTATTCGTCGTTCAGCGTTTTGCGATCTTGTGCGCTGTTCGAACCGTTAGCTGCTTGAACTGCCAGTTCACGCATACGTTGCAGGTTGTCGGTAACTGTGCTCAGTGCGCCTTCAGCGGTTTGAGCCAGGGAGATACCGTCGTTGGCGTTACGTTGTGCAACTGCCAGACCTTTGACCTGTGCGTTCATACGGTCGGCAATTGCCAGGCCGGCCGCGTCGTCCTTTGCGCTGTTGACGCGCAAGCCGGAAGACAAACGTTGAATCGAAGTATTCAGGGACGATTGCGAAGTGTTCAAATTGCGTTGCGTGTTAAGCGACGCAATATTGGTATTAATGACTGATGCCATGTTAATTCTCCTAAGATTTGAGGCCGATAAATCCGAGTTTCAGTGCTTAACTTTGGTTTTTACCTAAAGCCTCAGGCGTTCAAACCGCTGTTGTTAGCTATATCGGACGGTATCGGAAAAAGTTTAATGTTTATCGCAAAAAATTTTTTTCCAATGCTGTCCGATCTAAAACTGCGTGCTTTTATACGTCAAGCAAACCTTATTTCGACCCGATTCCGGAAAACTTTAATGGGTATTTCTGTAAAAATTCCCGGAGTGTTGGGCCGGGGGAGTTGCATTGCGCTATTGGGAACGTTGGCGCAATGCAATTTGCGTTCGGAATAAGTTGTTAATTAGGCGAGATTTTGTTTTTTCTTGTCTCTCACGATGGCAAGTTCTGACGATACTTTGGCAATTACCGAAGGCCAGTCGCCGCGCTCTTGTTGTCTGAAAAGACGCATACTCGGATACCAGGGAGAATCTTCTCTCTCTTTCAGCCAGCGCCAGTCTGGGGTGTGAGGCAGGAGTGTCCATGTGGGCCGGCCAAGTGCCCCGGCAAGGTGGACGACCGAAGTATCAACGCTGATAATCAGGTCCAGATTCGCCATCGCTGCTGCTGTATCGGCAAAATCGGTGAAATCGTCTCCGATATTAAAAACAGGCAAGTCTTTGGGCAATTTTGCCAAATCCGGGGTTGCAAGACCCTTCTGAATCGAGAAAAATTTAACGTCAGAGACATTAAAGAGAGGTGCAAACGTTTCCAGTGGTATCGATCGTTTTCGATCGTTGCCGTGTTCCGGATTGCCGGCCCAGACAAATCCGACGCGTAAATCAGTTTTATTGCCCGAGAGAGCGTCGATTTTGTCGGCCCATTTGGCGATGTCGATGGGATCTGCGGACAAGTAATAGGGATACGAGGGTATATCTTCAACATGGTCGGTTCCAAGGGCGTGCGGCAGGCTCATTAGTACATAGGCGCAATCGCACTTCGGCAGCGGGTCATCCTCTCTGACAAGCGTAACCTGCTCAGATACGCTGCGAAACAGTCGGGCCAGCGGATCCTTGACATGCAATGCCACCCGCGCGCCTTGCGCTAGTAGCGTGTGCACATACCGTACGAACTGGATGCTGTCGCCGAAGCCTTGTTCGTGCATCAGCAGGATCTGTTTTCCCTGCAGGGAGGATTTGCCGTCCCATTTTGGAATGAGATTGAACAATTTATGGATCAGCTTATAGACATAGCGACGCTCTTTTACCTCCAGTCGGCTCTCGTGATTGGCCCAGCCCTCTTTAAGGTCGCCAGCCAATAGCTGCCCAAGTGCAAGATTATGTTGCGCAGTCAAGTAATTGGGCTTGAGAATCATTGCGTCTTTGAAATATTGCAGCGCGGCAGAGGTTTCGCCATAGTCGTACATCGTAGCGCCGATATTGTTCACTGTTACCGCATGTTTCGGGTCGATTTCCAGGGCACGTTGAAAGAGTTTCATCGCATCTTCGTAGCGATCCTGATGCGAAAAATAGCTCGACGCTAGCTTGGTGTAACTGTTAGGGTCCTTGGGAGCAAGCTCAATGACGCGCTCGTAATGCTCGTGAGCTTTGTCAAACTCTTTCAGTTTTATATAGGTATCTGCGATCTTGTATTGCGCGTAAATGTCATCAGGATTCAGCAAGAGCGACGTTTTGTGGCATTCCAGCGCGTCGTTAAGCATGTTCATCTCTTGAAAGGCTATGCCGAGATTAGTATGTGCAGGAGCGAAGTTGATTTGTAATTCCATTGACTTCAACAGAACAGCTACCGCTTCCTTGTATCGTTTTGCGTCGATGAGTGCTTTCCCCAAGTGGGATAGCGGGCCTGGCGCATCTGGTGCGCGCTTTACTGCATCCTCAAAATACGCGATGGATGCATCGGCGTCGTTCTTCTCATGGAGAGCATTTGCCAGGCCAATGCGTGCTTCCTTGCTTTCCGTATCTATTTCAATTGCTTTTTCGTAAATAGCAATTGCTTCGTCAATACGATCTTGGCTGAGAACTGCTCCGCCCAAGTTGGTTAGGTATTCGGCATTTTCAGGGTCTGCTGTCAGGGCTTTGCGCAGGGATTTTTCGGCCTCAGCATAGTTGTTTTCACGCATTGCGATTAATCCCCATGCGTGATTGGCGAAAACCAGATTAGGGGCGCGTTTAAGTACTTGGGCGCATAGAGTTTTGGCTTCGGCGACTTTGTGGTCATCCAGAAAACCGAGGCATTCACGAACGGCAAGCAAATCTTTAAGGTTGTGAGAAGTGTTTTTGACTGGCTTGTTGCTGCTACGCGTTGACATTGGAAATCCTTGGCAGATGATGACGTCTCAGGCGATCGTTCTCATTCCATGCATTGCAGGAGGGCGATGCCATTGCGACGGCGCAATTAATCAGTGCATATCATATGATGCAATTTTCTCATTTGATTGTACAAACAGACGTAAAAAAGCCCGCAATTAGCGGGCTGTGTGCATTTTAAGTGGGAAGTGCGCTATCAGTTCCAGCTGCGCATCAAGCCGACAGCAAGGCCTTCCAGCGCGAAGTTCTCCTCTTCTGCGGAGACCTTGATGATGTTGAAATCGGGATTTTCCGGCAACAGTTCGATCAACGAGCCTGTTTTTCGATAACGTTTGACCGTGACGTCATCACCCAATCGGGCGACCACGATCTGACCGTTGCGAGCTTGGTCTGTCTTTTTAACGGCCAGCAGATCTCCGTCAAGGATGCCAGCGTCACGCATCGACATGCCGCGCACCTTCAGCAGGTAATCCGGTTTGGCTGAGAAGAGAGCTGGGTCAACGTTATAGTTGCTCTCTATATGTTCTTGCGCAAGGATTGGTGAGCCGGCGGCGACGCGGCCGATCAGGGGAAGTGACAGCTGCATCAGGGCGGGGTGGGGTAGCGCCATCTGGCGGCCGCTGTTTGTCAGCGACGACAAGGAGTTGTCCCGCAGGCGAATGCCGCGTGACGTGCCGGGAGAAATTTCGATGGCGCCTTTTCGCGCCAGCGCCTGCAGATGTTCTTCTGCCGCATTCGCGGATCGAAAGCCGAGCTCGGTTGCGATCTCTGCGCGCGTCGGCGGGAAGCCTGTATTTTCGATGGCGTCTTTGATCAGATTCAGGATCTGTTCCTGGCGAGCAGTCAGTTTGAGCATGTGGGCTTTCGGGAAGTTATGCTGGTTGCATAAACAGTCTGTATTTTTATACAGTTATAAAGCAGTGTCAATCTGCAATATTGAAATCATGTCATCGGCAAGAAGACTTGTTGCGGGCGCCAATCCAACAGCAAATGCCTGAATGTATTGAGGTTTTTGGCTTAGTGTTGTATGATTGCGGACTTTCCTGTTCCCACACTCGTCTTGACGCCGAGGTGGGCGATTTGTTAATCAGTCCATAAAGGAGTCTACATGCGTCATTATGAAATCGTATTTATCGTCCATCCGGACCAAAGCGAGCAAGTTCCAGCGATGATCGAGCGTTACAAGGGCATCGTTACTGCACGCGGCGGCAAGATTCACCGTGTCGAAGATTGGGGCCGTCGTCAATTGGCGTACCAAATCCAAAAACTGGCAAAAGCGCACTACGTTTGCCTGAATATCGAAGTTGACGGCGAAACTCTGGCCGAAATCGAAACCGGCTTCAAGTTCAACGATGCTGTGTTGCGTCACCTGACAGTCAAGATGAAGAAGGCTGAAACTGGTCCTTCGCCAATCCTGAAGGCTGTTCAAAAGGAAGATGCAGCAAAGAGCAATCGCGCAGAAGCACCAGCAGCTTAATTGCTGACGCTGCGATAGAAAAGTACCAGGGAGAGTGAACCAGTTTCAGTTTGTTGCCATCATCGCCGAACGTGACGTTGTACGTTACACCCCGGCGGGCATACCGGTAGTGACTGCAAAACTGCAGCACCAGTCGGAACAAGCGGAAGCAGGCATCAAAAGGTTGGTCGAGTTTGAAATCACTGCATTCGCTGCAGGCGAAATTTCAGGTCGGCTTAATCGGGCCGGTCTCGGTGAGATGCTTAAATTCACCGGCTTCATGGCACGTAGAAATCGCAACAGCAAAAGCCTCGTGTTTCACATCGTTGATTTTGAATCTGTAGTTTAGAACCACTCAATTTTAGATATCAGGAGCCTCACATGGCATTCGGTAAAAAGTTCGATAAAAGCAAGTTGAAGCAAAAACGCCAACAGCAAAACCCGCTGTTCAAGCGCAAAAAATTCTGCCGTTTCACGGCAGCAGGTGTTGAGCAAGTCGATTACAAAGATGTCGACACTCTGAAGGATTTCGTGCAAGAAAACGGCAAGATCATGCCAGCACGTCTGACCGGCACCAAAGCACACTATCAGCGTCAAGTTGACACAGCGATCAAGCGCGCACGCTACCTCGCGTTGCTGCCGTACACTGATCTGCACAACGCCTAATTGACGACGAGATATAGGAGAAAAATATGCAAGTTATTCTGTTGGAAAAAGTCGTTAATCTCGGTGGCCTGGGTGAAGTTGTCCGCGTCAAAGACGGTTATGCACGTAACTTCCTGATCCCACAACGCATGGCTCGCCGTGCTACAGCAACAGCGATCGCTGAATTCGAAGCGAAGCGCGCTGAGCTGGAAAAAGCAGCCGCTGAAAAGCTGGCAGCAGCACAAGCTCAAGGCGAAAAGCTGAGCGGCCTGACTGTTCAAATCTCGCAAAAGTCCGGCGTTGACGGTCGTTTGTTCGGTTCGGTAACTAACTTTGACATCGCTGACGCGCTGGCAAAGCAAGGTTTCCCTGTTGAAAAGTCGCAAGTCCGCCTGCCACAAGGTCCGTTCAAGACTGTTGGCGAGCACGCTGTTTCGGTTGCTTTGCATACCGACGTCGTGGTTGACGTGACTGTTGCTGTCGTGGGCGAGCACGCGTAATTTACGCTGAACTCGTTTCATGTACTGAATAAAGAAGCCGGGTTCGCCTGGCTTTTTTATTGTGCCGGATTTGGCCCCTTGCCCTAAGGACAAACCGGCAGAAAGCTTTACTGTATTTCGATTGTCAAAACCGGCTAAATTCGCCGCCGCTCCTGAAGCGACCACTCTTAGCAGGTATAATGCGCGCCATGAACGCATCTTCCGATCCGCAAATAGAATCTCTGCGTGTCCCACCGCACTCCATCGAAGCCGAACAATCCGTCCTGGGTGGTTTGATGCTGGACAACGCTGCGTGGGACCGTATCGCTGACTTTGTCAGTGCGGACGATTTTTATCGTTACGATCACCGCATCATCTTCCAGCACATCGTCAAGCTGATCAACGAAAGCAAGCCGGCGGACGTCATTACCGTCTACGAGGCGATGTCGACCAGCGGCAAGGCCGAAGAGGTTGGTGGCTTGAGTTATCTCAATGCGCTGGCACAAAATACGCCGTCTGCAGCCAATATCCGCCGCTACGCTGAAATCGTTCGCGACCGCGGTGTGCTCCGCAAACTGATTACCGTCTCCGACGAAATCTCCGGCGATGCCTTTAATCCTCAAGGCAAGAACGTCAAGCAAATGCTCGACGAAGCGGAATCCAAGATTTTTGCTATTGCCGAAGAAGGCTCGCGTGGTGCGCAGGGCTTCCTGGCGATTCAGCCGCTGCTCACGCAAGTCGTGGAGCGTATCGACGAGCTGTACAACCGCGACAGCACCAGTGACATTACCGGCGTGCCAACAGGCTTTATTGACCTCGACAAGATGACTTCCGGCTTGCAGCCCGGCGATCTGATCATTGTCGCAGGCCGTCCTTCGATGGGTAAAACCGCGTTTTCCATCAACATCGGTGAAAACGTTGCCATCGATAGCGGGTTGCCGGTTGCCGTGTTTTCCATGGAAATGGGCGGCGCTCAGCTCGCGATGCGTATGTTGGGCTCGGTAGGTCGTCTTGACCAGCATCGTCTGCGTACCGGCCGTCTGATTGATGAAGACTGGCCACGCCTGACGCACGCCATCCAGAAGATGAACGATGCGCAGTTCTACATCGATGAAACCCCTGCATTGAGCCCGATTGAATTGCGTGCACGCTCGCGTCGTCTGGCGCGCCAATGTGGCAAACTCGGTCTGATCATCATCGACTACTTGCAGCTGATGTCCGGTAACGGCGGCGGTAACAGCGGTGAAAATCGCGCCTCTGAAATTTCTGAAATTTCGCGAAGCCTGAAGGGCCTCGCCAAAGAACTGAATTGTCCGGTGATCGCTTTGTCCCAGTTGAACCGTGCACTGGAACAGCGCCCGAACAAACGTCCGGTGATGTCCGATTTGCGTGAATCCGGTGCTATCGAGCAGGATGCTGACGTTATTTTGTTCATTTACCGGGATGAAGTTTACAATCCGGATTCGCCAGATAAAGGCACCGCCGAAATTATCATCGGTAAGCAACGTAACGGCCCGATCGGCAGTATTCGCCTTGCCTTCCTGGGGCAATTTACCAAGTACGACAACTACGTCGGTAGTCTGGCCTCGCCTTACGGCGGCGACTGACATCCTGACGCTTGGGTTCATCTTCGGGGTTACCCGGATGGACAAATGCAGGCAATGAAGGTCGTCGACAAGGCGATCCTTATTGTGTAAGTGCAGCACTAATTAATCATAAGAGAGTGGAACATGTTTGGACGCCTGATGCCCACCGAGGGCAAATTTTTTGATCTCTTCAACCAGCACGCTGAATTGGGCGTGAAATGTGCCAAGGAAATGGTCGCGTTGATGACCAATTTCGACGATCTGGAAATTCGCGTGCATGCGATCGAGACCCTGGAAAAGCAGGCCGATAAAGTCACTCACAATACGATTGAGTTGCTGCACAAGACCTTCATCACGCCGCTTGATCGCGATGATATCCACCAGCTGATTACGCGCATGGATGACATCCTCGACTTGTTGGAAGATGGCGCGCAGACCATTTCGCTTTACGACATCAAGGCCATTACGCCTGAAGCCAAGCGCCTCGCGGAACTCTGCCTGGCCTGTGCAGAGAAGGTCAAGGCAGCTGTCGGCCTGCTGCACAATATGGACAACTCGCGTCAGATCCTCGCCATCTGCGAAGAAATCGACCGTTTCGAATCCGATGCCGATCACGTCATGCGCGCTGCAATGTCCAAATTGTTCCGTGATGAGCCTGATGTGCGCAACCTGATCAAGCTCAAGGCGATTTATGAAATTCTGGAAACCGTTACCGACCGTTGCGAAGACGTCGCCAACATCATCGAAGGCATCATCGTTGAAAATGCCTGATTTTCACCATTGAGCGCCATTGATTGCGCCGGGTTTCAATGCCCGCGCAATCAGATGTTGCCGATGCCTCTCAAGATAACGGTTCATTCATGCATACAGTTCAAATTAGTTTTCACATCCTTGCGTTGTTGATTGTCCTGGCGCTGCTGTTCGATTTCATGAACGGTTTCCATGATGCGGCAAATGCGATTGCGACGGTCGTCTCCACCGGCGTATTGCGTCCGCAGACTGCGGTGGCAATGGCGGCATTCTTCAATCTGGCCGCGGTGTTCGTGTTTCATCAGCTTCACGTTGCCGCGTCAGTGGGCAAGGGGACGATTGATCCGGCGGTGGTCGATCACGTCGTTGTGTTCGGTGCGCTCGTCGGTGCGATTTTCTGGAATCTGGTGACCTGGTACTACGGTATTCCTTCGTCGTCCTCGCACGCGCTCATCGGTGGTCTGGTCGGCGCTGCAGTCGCCAAGGCTGGTACAGGGTCGCTGGTGGCTTCCGGTCTGATCAAGATCGTTATCTTCATCGTGCTGTCGCCGTTGCTGGGCTTTATCCTGGGTTCCATCATGATGCTGCTGGTGTCATGGATCTTCGTGCGCTCGACGCCGCGCAAGGTTGACGGCTGGTTCCGTCGTGCACAGTTGCTGTCCGCATCCATGTATAGCCTTGGCCATGGTGGCAATGACGCGCAAAAAACGATCGGCATCATCTGGATGCTGCTCATTGCGGCAGGATATTCGGGCACTGACAATCCGCCGATGTGGGTCATCATCAGCTGCTATTGCGCGATTAGTTTGGGTACCTTGTTTGGTGGGTGGCGCATCGTCAAAACCATGGGCCAGAAGATCACCAAGCTCAAGCCGGTCGGTGGATTTTGCGCAGAAACCGGTGGCGCCATCACGCTGTTCATCGCAACCGCAATGGGCGTGCCGGTCTCGACGACACACACCATCACCGGCGCCATCGTCGGCGTGGGCGCATCGCACAAGATGTCGGCAGTGCGTTGGGGTGTAGCGGGCAATATCGTCTGGGCGTGGATTTTCACGATTCCCGCGTCGGCATTTGTTGCTGCGATCGCTTGGTGGGTCGGCATGCATATTCTGTAAGTCGAATTCCCCAATTCTCCGTATTCCCCGGATAACAAAAAAGCCACCTTGCGGTGGCTTTTTTGTTTGCTGCGGATGTTTCTACGTATCTTGCAAGACGAATAATTACAAGACGTCGCTGGCGTGATCTGCCAGACGTGAGCGTTCGCCGCGTGCCAAGGTGACATGGCCGCTATGCGACCAGCCCTTGAAACGATCAACCACGTAGGTCAGACCGCTGGAGCCTTCAGTCAGGTAAGGTGTATCGATCTGCGCGATGTTACCGAGACAGACGATCTTGGTACCCGGACCTGCACGGGTGACCAGGGTTTTCATCTGTTTTGGCGTCAGGTTTTGCGCTTCGTCGATGATCAGGAACTTGTTGACGAAGGTACGGCCACGCATGAAGTTCAGTGACTTGATCTTGATGCGCGAGCGGATCAGGTCTTGCGTTGCTGCACGCCCCCATTCGCCGGCATCGCCGTCGGACTTGTTCAATACTTCCAGATTGTCGTCGAAGGCGCCCATCCATGGCCCCATCTTTTCTTCTTCCGTGCCAGGCAAGAAGCCAATGTCTTCACCCACCGGTACCGTGACGCGGGTGACGATGATTTCATTGTAGTTCTTGGTTTCCAGCACTTGCGCCAGACCTGCTGCCAACGCCAGCAAGGTCTTGCCGGTACCGGCCTGGCCGAGCAGTGTGACGAAATCACATTCCGGATTCATCAGCAGGTTCAGCGCGAAGTTCTGCTCACGGTTGCGTGCCGTGATCCCCCAGACGCTATTCTTGGTGTGGCCGTAATCGCGCAGCGTTTGCAGGACGGCAGTCTTGCCGTTGATTTGCGTGACCTGACCATAGAAGGCAGGCTCGCCGTTCTTCGGCTCGATGAAGACAAACTGGTTCATCAACATCGACGGCACGTGAGGGCCGGTCACACGATAGAACGTGCAGCTGGTGCCGTGCTTGTTTTCCTGCCACGATTCCATTCCTTTGCCATGCTTGGTCCAGAAATCGTCCGGCAATTGCTGGATACCCGAGTACAGCAGATCGGTATCTTCCAGCACGTGATCATTGAAGTAATCTTCCGCCGGCAAGCCGATGGCACTTGCTTTGATGCGCATGTTGATGTCTTTCGACACCAGCACGACAGGGCGCTCGGGATACTGTTGATCCAGGGCGCGTACCACACCGAGAATCTGATTGTCGGCTTTGCCTTCCGGCAGGCCTTCCGGGAGCTTGGCGTTTTGCAGTTTGGTCTGGAAGAACAGGCGGCCCTTGGCATCCTTGTTCCCCAGTTTTGACAGCGGGATACCAAGGTCGATGGCGTCTTCAGCGATGTCACTGACCAGCGCGTCGAGCGAGCGTGAAATCTGGCGCGCATTGCGAGCGACTTCCGACATGCCCTTCTTGTGGTTGTCCAGCTCTTCCAGCGTGATCATCGGCAGATAGATGTCGTGTTCCTCAAAGCGGAACAGCGAAGTCGGATCATGCATCAGCACGTTGGTGTCCAGCACGAACAGCTTTGACATGCCGAGCTTGTCGGCGGTACGGCTGGTGGTCGATTTTGCACGCGATTCAACGGCCTTCGGCGCTGCGCGTGGTTTTTCGACAGGGCTCTTGCCAGTGATCTTGGCTTGTGGCGCCTGCGGTTGCGGAATCGCCTTGGCCACAGCAGGAAGGGCAACAGGTGCGACAGGTTCTACTAATGCGATATGTGGTTTGACAGGTTTACCGCGTTCGGCCTTGGGATAGTCTTTGGGTGCTAATAAAGCAGCTGGTTTACTCGGCAGTTTGGGCAGGGGCATCAGAACCTCGGTAGTGAATGGAGAAAAAATGCCGCTTTGTCAGAGCGAACAGGTACTGCAGGAGGAACAAACAACGAAGGACGGCTGCCGCTAATAAAACCCTTCTTGGTACAGGCATGCATCGCCGACGGATGCAGGAAAAGAGGAAGGAGGGCTTGATTAGTGGAAGAACTAAGGGCGTTGAACAAGACACCGTCAATGTAGTGATGCGGCGCTGCCATCGGCGTCGGGCTGGCAGCGTTAAATTGCAAAGTAAAAAAGCCGTTTTGGCAGGTTCGCGACCTGATCCAAAAACGGCTTCTAAAAAACGGTTTTCTATTTGAATTCAAAGGCTTATCTAAAATAACCGCATCTTTCGGCTCGCCGCGGCAAAATGACTCTTCAGATCGATTTTGCCGCCGCTCCGGGAAACGTCGTCCGTCGTGGGGAAACGTTTCTTAAGCAATTGTCTTCACAAAATCCAGCACCTCGTCGACATGCGATGGCACCTTCACTCCACGCCATTCTTTCACCAATGTGCCCGCGCCGTCAATCACAAACGTAGTACGTTCGACGCCGCGCACTTTTTTGCCGTACATGTTCTTCATTTTCATGACGTCGAACATGATGCACATTGTTTCATCAGGGTCGGAGATCAGCTCAAAAGGCATGTCCAGCTTGGCTTTGAAGCCTTCATGCGACTTCAGACTGTCACGGCTGATGCCAAAAATTTCCGTATTGTGCTTCTGGAATTCCGGGTACTTGTCGCGGAACTCCAGGCCCTCGGTCGTACAGCCTGGCGTGTTGTCTTTTGGATAAAAGTACAGCACCAGATTCTTGCCCTTGTAGTCTGACAGCGAGAAGGTCTTGCCGCTGGTCATCGCTGCGGAAAAGTCAGGCACGGTCTTGTTCAGTATGGATGGTGTGTCGTCAGTCAAAATAGCGCCCCGAGGTAAGTGTTCGTATTGTGTTGTCGAGAGTGATGGCAATCATGCCGCCTGCAGGATCATGTCTCCGGAGCGTCCCGGCAATTCGCCCCAGGCGATGGGAAGAATCGGCAAGACATCGTCTTTGACGGTCTGGTAGTAGTCGCCCATGGAGACCAGATCGTAACCCTGTGCGCGCCAGCCAAGCAGCAATTGCTCGAAGATGGGGGCAAGTTTCTGTCCTTCAAGTTCGGCGTGCAGTGTAAAGACGTGGTCCCGCGTTTGCCGCTCGGTCAGTCGTAACAGCATAGCTGCGACATTTGACGTATCCATGACAACGCCGTTAATGGTGCGTCCGAGCAGTTCGTCCAGTGTTGGCAAGGTGGTCGGCAGTTGCACGCAGGACGAGGCTTTGCCGTGCACGGACAAGCGATGCGGACCGGCCGAGGCATCTTCCAGCGAACCGTCTTCCTTCAACACGGCGCGGCCGTCGGACGAGTAGGCGATGCCGAATTCGTCCAACTGTGCGAACGCATAATCGTTCATCTGCCAGCCAGCTGCCCCATGCGTAACAGGCGTGTGGCCGAAGATGTCATGGAAACGTGCATACGAGCGCTGCATGACTTCCTGCGTCCACGCTGCGTCGCGGATGCGGACATTGTCTTGCCAGACGCGGTGGTCCCAGGTGTGGATGCCGCATTCGAAGCCGGCATCGCGTACCGCACGCATGTAATTTCCGCAGGTCTTGCCGATATCCGGTGCCGGCAGCAGGGTGCCGTACATCAGCGTCTTGATGCCGTAATGTTCGACCACTGACGTGCGCGATACCTTGCTGAAGAAGCCGGGGCGGAATACTTGTTTCAACGCCCATCCGGTGTGGTCGGGGCCGAGAGAAAACAGGAAGGTCGCGTTGGCGCCGTGACGCAGCAGTTGCTGAACCAGATTTGGGACGCCTTCGCGTGTCCCGCGATAGGTGTCGGCGTCAATTTTGAGAGTGATCTGAGGCAAGGCGTCTTGCTTTCTTGATGGGGAAAATGATCGGTGCCTGCCGTGAAGAAGAGCGAAAGGCGGATCCAGTTGCCGGATGACTAAATTGTGGCACGAAAGGCGCAGCGAATAAACCCATTTTGAGGATTCATTCGTATTTGCTCAAGATGCCGGGGAAAGCGAGAGGAGGGCAGTACGAGAAAACCAGCGTGACCCCGGTGAATGGATAGCGGGTGCCGAAATGAAAAAAGGATCCGCCCGAATGAGCGAATCCTTTTCTATCAGGCCGTCTGAATGCTTAGTCGACCAGTGCGCGCGCTTCGGCCACTTGACCGCGGTAAGCGTCGAAAATATTACGCAGCGTGTCAGCCATGGTGAAGGTCGGCTTCCAGTTCAGTTCTTCGCAGGTGTTGGTGATCTTCGGCACGCGATTCTGCACGTCCTGATAGCCCTTGCCGTAGTAGGCGGTGGAAGTGGTTTCCACCAGTTTCACCTGCTTGGCGGAATCGGCGTATTCAGGATATTCAGCCGCCAGCTTCAACATCATGTCGGCCAGATCCTTGATCGAATAGTTGTTGGTCGGGTTGCCGATGTTGTAGATCTTGCCGGTGGCGACGCCGCCTTCGTTGGCGATGATCTTCATCAGCGCATCGATGCCGTCGTCGATGTAAGTGAAGGCGCGCTTTTGCTGGCCGCCGTCAACCAGCGAGATGTTCTCGCCGCGGACGATGTGACCGAAGAATTGCGTCACGACGCGCGAGCTGCCTTCTTTGGGTGTGTGGATCGAATCCAGTCCGGCGCCGATCCAGTTGAACGGACGGAACAGGGTGAAGTTCAGGTTGTCTTCCATGCCATAGCCCCAGATCACGCGATCCATGAGCTGCTTGGAGCAGGAGTAGATCCAGCGTGGCTTGTTGATCGGGCCACAGATCAGTTCGGATTCTTCGGAATCGAATTCGTCGTCATGGCACATGCCATAAACTTCCGAAGTCGATGGGAACACCAGATGCTTGCCGTACTTGGCGGCTGCACGCACGATGGGCAGGTTGGCTTCAAAGTCCAGTTCGAACACGCGCAGCGGCTTGTTGACGTAGGTCGACGGTGTCGCGATAGCGACCAGCGGCAGGATTACATCGCACTTCTTGACGTGGTACTCAACCCATTCCTTGTTGATCGTGATGTCGCCCTCGAAGAAGTGCATACGCGACTTGTACGCCTCGTTTTCCAGAATGTCGGTGATACGGTCGGTCATCATGTCCATGCCATAGACGTGCCAGTCTGTGGTTTCCAGAATGCGCTTGGACAAGTGGTGGCCGATGAAGCCGTTGACGCCGAGGATGAGGACTTTTTTCATAATAAGTGGACGGCTTAGACAGCCATGTATTTCAGATAATTGTTAAGAGAGACATCCTGATCGTTGATCTGGATGCCCAGGATTTGCAGATAGTTGCCGTCACCGCAGCGTGCGTAGAGACGGCCGCCTTCAAAGAACTTGTCTTGTGCGCCGTGCGACCTTTCCAGTGTCGGACGGGCAGAGGCCGGGACCATTCGCGTTCTCACCAGCGTGATTTTATCACCTGCAATTTCTTCAAAGGCGCCGGGATAAGGAGGCGCGACGGTTCTGACCAGATTATGCACGTGTTGTGCAGGCTTTTTCCAGTCGATACGGCCATCTTCCGGCTTGCGACCACCAAAGTAGCTGCCCTTGGTCAGATCGTTCGGCAGCTTGGGAGTACGTCCGGCCAGCATCAGCGGCAGTACGCGCCACAAGGTTTGCTCCGCTGCAACGACTACTTTGCCGAAGACCTCGAAAGCAGTGTCGTCCGGCAAGATGGGTACAGAGGTCTGCGCGACGATAGCGCCGGCATCCGGCTTGGCCGCCATTTCGTGGAGTGTGGCGCCGGTTTCGGTTTCGCCGTGCAACACCGCCCAGTTGATGGGTACGCGGCCGCGGTATTTCGGCAGCAGCGAACCGTGCATGTTGTAGGCGCCGTGCTTGGCCAGCGCCAGCAGGTTCACCGGCAGCATGTGGCGATAGTAGAAGCTGAAGATGAAGTCCGGCTGTGCAGCCTGGACTTGCGTCAGCAACTGCGGTGATTTCGGATCTTCCGGCGTGATGTAGGGAATGCCGTATTCACGGCAGACGCTCGCCACCGAGCTGAACCAGATGTTTTCAGTCGGGCTGTCTTCATGCGTGACCACCAGCGAAACGCGTACACCACGCGCCAGCAATACCTTCAGGCAGCGGACGCCGACATCGTGATAGGCAAAGACGACGGCGTTCATGAGCTTTGCTTGTCCTCGCCGGACGATTGCTCAAGAATCGCCTGCACCACATAGCGAGGACGCGCGCGCACTTGCAGGTAGATACGGCCGATGTATTCGCCGAGAAGGCCGATGCCGAACAGGATCACGCCGATCAGGAAGAAAGTGATGGCAAACAGCGTAAACACGCCTTGTACTTCTGCACCGAGGATGAAGCGGCGAATCACCATCAGGATGAACAGCGCGGCTGATGCGAATGACAGACCGATACCCAGCAGCGAGAAGAACTGCAGCGGCACCAGCGAAAAACCCGTGACCAGGTCGAAATTGAGGCGGATCAGGCTGTACAGGGAATACTTCGATTCGCCGGCAGAGCGCTCTTCGTGTTCGACGATGATTTCCGTTGGCTTGCGTGCAAAGGTGTAAGCCAGTGCGGGCACAAAGGTATTCACTTCGCTGCATTGGTTGACGAGGTCGATCACATTGCGGCCGTAGGCGCGCAACATGTTGCCCTGGTCGGTCATCTTGATGCGCGTGATCTTTTCACGCAGATGATTCATGGCCTTCGAGGCCCAGGTACGCCATGCCGAATCCTGCCGTTGGCGGCGAATCGAGCCGACGTAGTCGTAGCCTTCACGCATCTTGGCAACCAGGTTGCCGATTTCTTCCGGGGGGTTTTGCAAGTCGGCATCGAGCGTGACGACGATGTCGCCGCGCGTCGCTTCAAAGCCGGCCAGGATGGCCATGTGCTGGCCGTAATTGCCGTTGAACAGGACAACGCGAGTCACATCGGGGCGGGCGCGATATTGGTCGGCCAGAATGGCGGCAGACTTGTCGCGGCTGCCGTCGTTGACGTAGATGACTTCATACGCGATACCGAGCGCGTCGAGCGCCGGATAGAGGCGGGCGAACAGCTTGGCAAGGCCGGATTCCTCGTTATATACGGGGATGACGACGGAAAGTTCTGGTTTCATCAATGCCTGATAATGAAAAATTGCTGTACTGAAAGCGATAATGTAATGCATGCAAGCCGCGTACCACCGATCGAGTGGCAGTTTGGCGCGACGAGTTGCCCGGAATGTTGCCTTCCGGACATGTTCACGACGCCATGCAGACCGTCAAATTATGCGAGCACGGATTTTACCGCGCCGACTGCACGCTCGACATCTTCTTTACTCATTGCAGTAAACATCGGCAGCGACACGATCAGGCGGCCAACGCGTTCGGCGATCGGGAACATGCCTTCCTTGAAGCCGCGGTCGCGATAGAGCTTGAGCAGATGGATAGGCGGGTAGTGGTAACCGATGCCGATCTGGCGCTCCATCATTTTTTCCATGAAGGCGGCGCGCGTGATGCGCTCCGGCAGTACCAGCTGGAACATGTGCCAGTTGCTGTTCTCGAAATCCGCCACCGGCAATTGCGCACCGGTCTGGGCTTCGAAATCCGGGCCGAACACCTCGAAGTAGTGTTTTGCGAGGCCGCGGCGCTTCTCGGTAATGGCGTCGATATGCGCGAACTGGCCCAGCCCGATGGCGGCAGCAATGTCGGTCATATTGAATTTACCGCCCAAGACATCCACTTCAAGGCCGTCAAAACCGCTGCGGGTCACGCCTTGCAGGCGATATTTTTCGGCCAGGCGCGCTTCATCAGCATTGTTGACAACCAGGCAACCGCCTTCGGAGCTGGTGACGTTTTTATTGGCCTGAAAGCTGAACGAGACGAAATCGCCAAATGCACCGATGCGCTTGCCTTTCCAGGTTGAGCCCAGCGCCTGGGCAGCATCTTCAATGACGCGCAGATTGTGCTTCTTCGCGATGGCATACAGGCGATCCATGTCGACCGGTAGGCCGGCGAGGTACACCGGGATGATGGCCTTGGTGCGTGGTGTTATGGCAGCTTCAAGCTTGTCGAGATCGATGTTGCGCGTGACCGGATCGATATCTGCGAACACTGGTGTGGCGCCGGTTTCGATAATTACGTTGGCAGTTGCTACCCACGAGATTGGTGTCGTGATGACCTCGTCGCCGGCGCCGATACCGGCGATGCGCAAGGCGATTTCCATGGTGCAGGTGCCGGAATTGAAGGTGCGCACGATGCGGCCGTCCAGATAATCGGACAAGGCCTTTTCGAAAGCCTGCACCTTGGGGCCGCTGGTGATCCATCCGGAGCGCAGTACGTCGCCGACAGCGGCGATCGTAGCTTCATCAATGGTCGGTTTGGAAAATGGTAAAAACGACTGGGTCATGGAATGCTCGCAATGAATCGGATAAAAGTCGGTAAAGATTCGTATCCGGGTCTGAAAATTAAATGCTGCCGATGTCGCGGCTTAAAGTGCTATCAGGCGTCTACATACTGGTGCGTATCGACATATATTCGACGCGTATTGTAAATCAGCCAATTCATGCTGGTCAGCAAATTAGCTTCGGGTCAGCAGGACGACGCCGACGATGATGACACCGATCGCCAGCAAGCGCTGTGCCGACACGGCCTCGCCAAGGAAATACCAGGCGCCGATGGCGTTGATGATATAGCCCAGTGACAGCAAAGGATAGGCGACGGTCACATCGACGCGCGACAAGCCGATGATCCACACGCCGACTGAGATAACGTAGCAGGTCAGGCCGCCGATGATCGGCAATTGCGTCGCCAGCTTGATGCCTGTCGAGAACCAGTTTTCTGCCGTCAGGTGAATGGCGCCGACGGCGTTGGTGCCGGCTTTCAGCAATAGCTGGGCGACGGCGTTGAGGCAGATGCCGACAAAAATGAAGCCGAAAGTAGCGAGATTCATGAATTGCTTTCTTGTTATTTATTCTGGCTCGCGCCGTCAGGATTATTGGCGACGATCACGCGACGCGGATCTTGCCCGATCAGACGCATCGGAACACCGCGCTGCTTCAGGTCGGCATAAATGGACGGATCCATGATCGCGATGTCTTTCTTGCCGGCGGTATGGTCAGCGACCCATTGTGCGACGAACGCATCAACAGTCGGCAGCCACAACTGCGGCTCTTGCTTCAGGCCGAATTCCATCTCGTCGGCATGGCGCACCAGTGTCATCGTACGTTGCAGATAAAAGGGCAGTGCCTGCTCGTAACGACCGACCAGATACATCGGCGTTTCCGGTGTCAGCTCTGCCTGCAGTGCCGGCACGTAGTCGATACCTGCCGAATAGCGGCCTTGCGGCTCATGGCCCAGCATCAGCAATTGGCCGCTGATGAAGGCGCCGGCTGCCAGGCAAACCATGGCCAGATCTTTTTGGCTGCGCGCAAAACGGATCGCCAGCACCGCACCGATAAAGGCGACGATCGTTGCGGCGTAGATCCACGGCACGTGTGCCGTCACCAGCGGCAGCGAGTAGGCATCCTTGGCCAGCGCCGGGACACGCGGAATGAAGGCCATGGCAATCGCGCAGGGAACCGCCACAATCGATGCCGACAGCACGATGGCTTTGAACGTGGCACGTTCCAGATAGCAGGCAATCAGCAACGCCAGCGTCGGGAAGATCGGCAAGATGTACGACGGCAGCTTCGAGCTTGAAATGCTGAAGAACACAAAGATGAAGACCGACCAGATCAGCAGCATCTTGCGCGGCTGGAATTTGCCGCTCGACAAGCTGCTGAAGCTGCTGCCGCTGTGTTCCTCGCGTGTACCCGTCAGCAGGCTTTGCACAAAGACGCCGAGCCACGGGATGATGCCCAGCAGAAGAATAGGAATGAAGTAGTACCAAGGCCCGGTGCGGCTATGAATCTTGGTTGTGAAGCGCTGAAAATGTTCGTGAATGAAGAAGAATTGCGGAAACTCAGGATTCTTCATCGACACCAGTACAAACCACGGCGTACAGATGGCGAAAAACAGGATCAGGCCCTTGACCAGATGCAGCCGTTTCCAGATGGCCCAGTCGCGCGAAAACAGCGTGTACAGCACCAGCACGGCGCCGGGCAAGACGATACCGATCAATCCCTTGGACAACACAGCCAATGCCATACCGACCCAGCACAGCAACATCCAGTTGCGTTGTTCGTCGCGGTTGGCGTCATTGCGCTGCGCCAGCAACAGGGCGCAGACGCTCAGCGTCATCATTGCCGCCAGCCCCATGTCCAGCGTGTTGATGTGACCCATGCCGGCCCAGAAGAAGCTCGATGCCAGCACCAGTGGGGCATAGAAGCCAACGCGGTCGTTGAACACACGGCGACCGGTGTAAGCAACCATGCCGATGCCGAACAGGCCGCACAGGCCCGTCCACAGGCGCGCCTGCCATTCACCGAGGCCGAACAGCTCGAAGGTGATCGCATTCATCCAGGTTTGCAGCGGCGGCTTTTCGAAGTACTTGATGCCGTTCAGGCGTGTCGTGATCCAATCCTGGGTTGCTACCATTTCGCGCGCCATTTCGGCGTAGCGGCCTTCGTCGGTCGGCACCAGAGTGCGAGCGCCCAGCATGTAGAACCAGACCAGCAGGAAGAGGATGAGCAGCGTCCATACGAACGCCTTCGATTTATACAGTTCGCGCATCAGGCGAGGTCCTTAGTAAAAGCGGTGCAAAAAGCAGGTGATGAAACGGTAAAAGCGATGAGTCGGATCAGCGAAGCCGGTTTGAGTTCAGCCGGGATAGGCATTGTCCAGCGGCCAGTTTTTTGGCGCACGGGCGGGCTATTATGTTGGGTTCAGTGTTCAATAATGAGCGCCAGCGCTACTTTTCGGCCTTCCGCCATCAGGATGTTGTAGGTCCGGCAAGCGGCCTGATTGTCCATGCATTCCACGCCGATACGGCGCGAAGTCAGGGCGGTCGTCAGCTTGGGGTGCACGAAACGTTGGCGCTTTCCGGTGCCGAGAATGACGACGTCCGGCTGGGTCGCATCGATCTGCTCGAAATGCGCCGCGGTCAATTGGTCGAACGCCGGCACTGGCCATGCGACCGGTGGTGTTTCCGGCAAGACAAGCAAACTATGGTCGAAACGGGCGGCATTGATTTCGACGCCGTTGTCGTCATAGGAGGTGACGGTCTGGTATTGCTGGGTTTCTGTGGAATGGAGCTTCATGGCGCGCAGTGTCGAATCGCCGTTCGCGGCAGAGCGGTCAGGCAAATTTCGGCAATAAGGTCTTAAAGTGCTGCATTGTAGCGTTTTCCTGTTCCGGACTCCGTTTTATTCATTGATAAAATAGAGGGCTTTCGGCAAAATGGCCGGTTCCGGCGGCTCGGCCGGGCTGGCCTGATTGGCTCATTCAAAGGATTTGTACTGTGCGACCGATTCAAAAATCGAAAAAACTGGCTGATGTCTGTTACGACATCCGTGGACCTGTGCTGGAAAAAGCGCGCCAGATGGAAGAAGAAGGCCACAAGATCATCAAACTGAACATCGGCAATCTGGCCGCCTTCGGTTTCGATGCGCCGGACGAAATCGTGCAGGACATGATCCGCAACATGGGTAATGCCTCCGGTTATACCGATTCCAAGGGGTTGTTTGCGCCGCGCAAGTCGGTCATGCATTACTCCCAGCAAAAGAATATCCAGGGCGTCACCATCGATGACATCTATCTCGGCAACGGTGCGTCCGAGCTGATCGTCATGAGCGTCAACGCCTTGCTCAATACCGGCGATGAAGTGCTGGTGCCGTCGCCTGACTATCCGCTGTGGACTGCCGCAGTCAGCTTGTCGGGCGGTACGCCCGTGCATTATGTCTGCGACGAGCAGGCAGGCTGGCAACCGGACATTGACGACATCAAGAAAAAGATCACGCCCAACACCAAGGCCATCGTCGTCATCAATCCGAACAATCCGACCGGCGCGCTCTACAGCACCGACGTGCTCAAGGAAATCGTCGAAGTCGCACGCCAGCATCAACTGATCATCCTGGCCGACGAAATCTACGACAAGGTTTTGTACGACGGTCACACGCATACCTCGCTGGCATCGCTGGCGGACGATGTGCTGTTCATCACGTTCAACGGCTTGTCCAAGAACTACCGCTCCTGCGGCTATCGCGCCGGCTGGATGGTCGTATCGGGTGAAAAGAAGCACGCCAAGGACTACATCGAAGGCCTCAACATGCTGGCCTCCATGCGCCTGTGCGCCAATGCGCCGGGACAATACGCAATCCAGACCGCATTGGGCGGCTATCAAAGCATCAATGACCTGGTTGGCCCGGCAGGTCGCCTGACCAAGCAGCGCGATCTCGCGCACAAGCTGTTGACGGATATCCCCGGTGTGACCTGCGTCAAGCCGAAGTCGGCGCTGTACATGTTCCCGCGTCTTGATCCGGCGGTTTACCCGATCAAGGACGATCAGGAGTTTGCTTACGAATTGCTGGCAGAAGAGAAAGTACTGATCGTGCAGGGCACCGGTTTCAATTGCCCGACCCCTGATCACTTCCGCGTGGTGTTCCTGCCCAATACAGACGATCTGACCGAATCGATGGGGCGCATTGCGCACTTCCTCGAAGGGTATCGCCGCCGTCACGGCACGGCCTGAATCCGGCTCCGGCAGCGTAACTTATCAACGCAGTAACGTGACGTATTCAAGCCGGTTTCCCAGCGGCGTGGCGGGGAAGGCCGTCAGTTAAAGTTTTACCGCAGTACCCGTCATGGAATCGTCATGACGGCATTTTTAGCATGTTTATTAACCACGAAGACATTATGAAATCCATCAAAGTAGGTTTGCTCGGCATCGGCACCGTGGGTTCCGGTACTTTCAATGTATTGAAGCGCAATCAGGAAGAAATTGCGCGGCGCGCAGGACGCGGCATTGAAATTACCATGGTGGCCGATCTGAACACAGAGCGCGCCACCGAGCTGACCAATGGACAAGTCAAGGTGGTTAACGACGCCAATCTGGTCGTCAACGATCCGGACATCGATATCGTCATCGAACTGATCGGCGGCTACGGCCTCGCCAAGGATCTGGTTCTGAAGGCGATCGCCAACGGCAAGCACGTGGTGACGGCCAACAAGGCGCTGATTGCCACACACGGCAATGAGATCTTCAAGGCAGCTCAGGAAAAAGGCGTCATGGTCGCGTTTGAAGCGGCAGTGGCCGGCGGTATCCCGATCATCAAGGCATTGCGCGAAGGCCTGACCGCCAACCGCATCCAATGGATCGCCGGCATCATCAACGGCACCACCAACTTCATCCTGTCCGAGATGCGCGACAAGGGCCTGGACTTCGACGTTGTGCTGAAAGAAGCGCAACGTCTGGGTTATGCAGAAGCCGATCCGACCTTCGACATCGAAGGCGTGGACGCTGCGCACAAGCTGACCATCATGGCCTCGATCGCTTTTGGTATTCCTGTGCAGTTCGACAAGGCGCACGTGGAAGGCATCACCAAGCTGCAGGCAACTGATATTCGCTATGCCGAGCAACTCGGCTATCGTATCAAGCTGCTGGGTATCACACGTCAGACCGCTAACGGTATCGAGTTGCGCGTGCATCCGACGCTGATTCCATCGGGCCGCCTGATCGCCAATGTGGAAGGTGCGATGAACGCTGTGATGGTGCGCGGCGATGCCGTCGGTGAGACGCTTTACTACGGCAAGGGCGCAGGCTCCGAGCCGACCGCTTCGGCCGTGATCGCCGATCTGGTCGACATCACCCGTCTGGCGACAGCCGATCCGGAACATCGGGTGCCTTACCTGGCGTTTCAACCACACGCCATGGCAAGCACTCCCGTGTTGCCGATCCAGGACGTCACTACCAGCTACTATCTGCGCATGCACGTGGCCGACAAGCCTGGCGTTCTGGCGGACGTCACACGGATCCTGGCGGACTCGTCGATTTCCATCGACGCCATGCTGCAAAAGGAACCGTCGGAAGGCGAAACGCAAACCGACATCATCATGCTCACGCACCAGACACAAGAGCGCAACATCGAGGCCGCCATCGCCAAGATCGAAGCCTTGTCGACGGTCGTTGGCACAGTGATGAAGATTCGTCTGGAAGAGTTGGGTTAAGAATCTGAACAGTCGGCATGCAGGTAAAAAAGGAGTCTTCGGACTCCTTTTTTATTTGCGGGTCACATGTGTGTTGAAGAAAGCATTGCACCAACGGAAAAGGGCACCGAAGTGCCCTTTTCCGTAACGCGTTGCGACATGTCGAAAATTATTTTTTCGCCTCAGGAATCTTGTAGTCGCAGACGGCTTGCACCATGGCTTCCGCAACAGACAGAGGCTTGGGTTTGACGAACTGCATATTTTTCAGCGCATCGGAATGATCGCGGCTGTCGCCTTTGCCGTCGTTTTCGGCGTAGATGATTTCTTTAGTCAGTTTCAGTGTCTGATCTTTGCAGTTGTATTGATGCATGTCCTTGTAGGACTTCAAGGTCGGAAAGCCGCTTTCATTGTTGGGGCGAGCTTCCTTGAAGTTCCATATCGCCCATGCTTCGCGAATGCCCTTGGTTTCCTTGATGGAATCCACATCAATTGAAAGCTCCGCCTGATCGGAGCCACCAAGGCTTTGCCAGTTTTCCGCGTGCGCTGCACCGGCGCTGATCAGGCACAACATCAAAATCCATTTTTTCATCATGTATCCATTTCTGTTCAGATTGGAGCGCGTGCATGGCATTGCCGCCGGCGTCCGTGAGTGAATATGCAGGGAAAGCCACATCTGCATACGCTTCAGGGCAGTCAGCATAGCGTGCCGGGCGGTTGCTTACAACCCCGGTAACGTTTTATTTCACTTCGTCAAATCGGTGCTGCGTCAGTCTGCACATGCCCGAAAATCCTGGCCCCCAGCGACGAGCCAGCTATAATGACGGTCTTCGTGCAACCCGCTGCAAGACTTATCTCCTATACGCTATGCAATACGTTTCCACTCGCGGTCACTCTGCTACACCTTCTTTTTCCGAAATCCTGCTGGGCGGCCTCGCACCGGACGGCGGTCTGTATCTGCCCGCCGACTATCCGCAAGTGACCGGCGCCGAGCTGGATCAATGGCGCAAGCTGTCGTATGCCGATCTGGCGTACGAAGTCCTGAAAAAGTTTGCCACCGACATTCCCGATGCCGATCTCAAAGCCTTGACGCACAGGACCTATACGGCTGACGTCTATCGCAACACGCGCACCGGTGAGGATGCGTCGCAGATCACTCCCTTGCGCACGCTGGAAGACAAGGACGGCAAGAAGCTGGTGCTGCAAGGTTTGTCGAACGGCCCGACGCTGGCGTTCAAGGACATGGCCATGCAGTTGCTGGGCAACCTGTTCGAATATGCGCTGGCGAAGAAGAACGCCGAGCTCAATATCGTCGGCGCCACGTCGGGTGACACCGGCAGTGCAGCCGAATACGCCATGCGCGGCAAGAAAGGCATTCGCGTCTTCATGCTGTCGCCGCACAAGAAGATGAGTGCTTTCCAGACTGCGCAGATGTTCAGCCTGCAGGATCCGAACATTTTCAACCTGGCCGTGGAAGGCGTGTTCGACGATTGCCAGGACATCGTCAAGGCGATCTCCAACGACCTGGACTACAAGGCCACACAAAAGATCGGCACGGTCAATTCGATCAACTGGGCGCGGGTGGTTGCGCAGGTGGTGTACTACTTCCGTGGTTATCTTTCCGCCACGACAAGCAACGAACAGAAGGTGTCCTTCACCGTCCCGTCGGGCAATTTCGGCAACATCTGTGCCGGGCATATCGCCCGCATGATGGGCCTGCCGATCGACAAGCTGGTGGTCGCCACCAATGAAAACGACGTGCTCGATGAATTCTTCCGCACCGGTATCTACCGCGTGCGCAAGTCGGCCGAGACGTATCACACCAGCAGCCCAAGCATGGACATCAGCAAGGCGTCCAACTTCGAGCGTTTCGTCTACGATTTGCTCGGCCGCGACAGTGCGCGCGTCAAAGCTTTGTTCCACAAGGTCGAGACGGCAGGCGGTTTCGATCTGACCGGCGCTGCCGGCAGTGATGGCAACGAGTTCGCCAGCGTGATCCGTTATGGTTTTGCCTCGGGTAAATCGACCCACGCCGATCGTCTGGATACCATTCGTTTTGCAGAAAAGGCGTATGGCATCACCGTCGACACGCATACCGCCGACGGCATCAAGGTCGCACGTGAGAATCTGGCCGAAGGCGTCACCATGATCGTGCTGGAAACTGCTCTGCCGGCCAAGTTCAACGAAACCATCCGTGAAGCGCTGGGCCGCGATGCCGAACGCCCGGCCGGTTTTGAAAACATTGAAGCGCTGCCGCAGCGTTTTGAAGTGATGCCGGCGGATGCGGCGAAGGTGAAGACTTTCGTTGCCGGGCATACCGGCCTGTAATCAGTCGCCTGCCGTACCGTACGCCGCTGTGTCTTGATGGAAATCGGGATTCGGCGGCGTTTTCATTTCTACGGTGCTACTGTGTAAATCTCTTTGCTTACCTGCGCCAGTAATTCGGCTGCGCATAAGCATGCCGCAGAAAATCCACGAAAGTGCGAATGCGTAATGGCAGATGTCTGCGCTGAGCAAAGACGGCGTAAATCGCCGGGGCCGGCGCGATGAACTTGTCCAGAACAGTCACCAATTCGCCTGATTCAATTGCTGCGCCGACTTCCCACATGGAGCGCCAGGCCAGGCCTTTGCCGTTGAGCGCCCAGTTGTGCAGCACTTCGCCATCGTTGCAGACCATGTTGCCGCCGACTTTATACACGCTGACTTTACCGTGTTGCTTGAGTGTCCAGCCACGCTGGCTGCCTTCGCTGCTGATCGCCAGGCAATTGTGGCGGTTCAGATCGTCCGGCGTTTGCGGCGTGCCGTGACGGCGCAGATACGCGGGTGCAGCAACGATGACACGATCATTGTCAGCCAGTTTGACGCTGATCAGATTGGAGTCGGTCAGATCGGCGATGCGGATGGCGACGTCAATACCTTCGCCGATCAGGTCGACGATGCGGTCATTCAGGTTGAGCGTGAGCGTGACGTCGCGGTGTTCTGCAAGAAAAGAGGGCACCAGCGGCGCCACGTGCTGGCGGCCAAAGCCGGCCGGTGCGGAGATCAGCAAGCTTCCGCTGGCCTTGGCGCTGCGTTCCGAGACCGAGGACTCCGCGTCTTCCAGATCGGTCAGGATGCGCTGGCAGTCTTCCAGGAAGGCGGTGCCTTCATTGGTCAGCACGATCTTGCGCGTGGTGCGCTGAAGCAATTTGACGCCTAGTCGCTCTTCCAGCGCGTCGAGGCGGCGGCCGATCATGGCAGGGGCGATGCCTTCGGCGCGGGCGGCGGCAGACAGGCTGCCTTTGGCGGCGACATCGACGAAGGTGGAGATTTGCTTGAACTGATCCATAGGGGTACTCTCGAACGCTCTTGGGCTGAGGTGGCCATTATCGGGTCACTTGTGACTAAAACGCAAAGATAAAGTGATAAAACGTTTCACTCCTAGTCATTTAGTTTAAATATACTAAGTGCACAAAAATACAATCTGACAATGAATTTTCTTACCTGAATTCTTTACTATTAGGAGCACAGCATGACGCAATTGACACTGCCGGCCGGGATGCAGATTTCTGGTGAAATCAAGCCTGGTTATGAACAGATCCTGACGCCCGACGCGCTGGCGCTGGTAGCAAAATTAAGCCGCGCTTTCGAGTCGCGCCGCCAGGAATTGCTGGCCGCCCGCGTCGAGCGCGTGAAGCGTCTGGACGCGGGCGAGCGTCCTGACTTCCTGCCTGAAACTGAGAACATCCGCAGCGGCGACTGGAAGATCGCTCCGATCCCTGAAGCGCTGAAATGCCGTCGTGTCGAAATCACCGGCCCGGTCGAGCGCAAGATGGTCATCAACGCCTTCAACTCCGGCGCTGACAGCTACATGACCGACTTCGAAGATTCGAACTCGCCGGTCTGGGACAATCAGGTCACCGGCCAGATCAATCTGTTCGACGCGATCCGCCGCACCATTTCGCTGGAATCGAACGGCAAGAGCTACAAGCTCAACGATAAGATCGCTACGCTGGTGGTGCGTCCACGCGGCTGGCATCTGGACGAGAAGCACGTCACCATCGACGGCAAGCGCATCTCCGGCGGTATCTTCGACTTCGCGCTGTTCCTGTTCCATAACGCCAAAGAACAACTGGCACGCGGCGCCGGCCCGTACTTCTACCTGCCGAAGATGGAGTCGCATCTGGAAGCGCGTCTGTGGAATGACATCTTCGTGATGGCGCAAAACGAAATCGGCCTGCCGCAAGGCACTATCAAGGCGACCGTGCTGATCGAAACGATCACCGCCGCTTTCGAAATGGACGAAATCCTGTATGAACTGCGCGAGCACAGCTCGGGCCTCAACGCCGGTCGTTGGGACTACATCTTCTCCTGCATCAAGAAGTTCAAGAACGACAAAAACTTCTGCCTGGCCGATCGCGCCAAGGTCACCATGACTGCGCCGTTCATGCGCTCGTACGCGCTGCTGCTGCTGAAGACCTGCCACAAGCGCGGTGCACCTGCCATCGGCGGCATGAGTGCACTGATTCCGATCAAGAACGATCCGGAAAAGAACGCCATCGCCATGCAAGGCATCATCAACGACAAGCGCCGCGATGCCACCGACGGTTACGACGGCGGCTGGGTTGCTCACCCGGGTCTGGTCGAAGCATCCATGAAGGAATTCGTTGCTGTGCTGGGCGACAAGCCTAACCAGTTCGAGAAGCAACGTCCTGACGTCGACGTCAAGGCAGAAAATCTGCTCGACTTCCAACCAGAAACGCCAATCACCGAAGCCGGCTTGCGTTACAACATCAACGTCGGTATTCACTACCTGGGCGCCTGGCTGGCAGGCAACGGTTGCGTGCCTATCCACAACCTGATGGAAGATGCCGCGACTGCCGAAATCAGCCGCGCGCAAGTCTGGCAATGGATTCGCAGCAGCAAGGGTAATCTGGAAGATGGCCGTAAAGTCACCGCCGACATGGTGCGCGCGATGATTCCGGAAGAGCTTGCCAAGGTCAAGGAAGTCGCCGGCAACGGTCCGACTTATGACCGCGCTGCGAAGATCTTTGAAGAAATGTCGACTTCGGAAACCTTTGCCGAATTCCTGACATTGCCGTTGTACGAAGAGATCTGATAGCGTTTTCAGTCGTCGTTCGAGAGTGTCGGGCAACTTACAATGGGCGACGGCTGATGCGCATTCATAGTGGAGATGGTTTTCACTTGCGTCTTTCTTGTTTTTAAAAAAAGTCGTTCAATGAATTATTGAACGACTTTTTTATTGGGTGACAGTTGCCACCTCTTTCAGACTCAAATTTCTGTGTTGATCCGGTATGCGACTAGATGGACGCAGTATTCCATGGGCGGCATTCTTTCTTAATTGGGACGGAATGTTTTTCCATCGCCCTCGGTTGAACACAAGATATTCGCCCCAGGCCAGGTATATATCGTCAGGGTGTCTGTAAAGCCTGCTCCATTCTCGTTTTTGATTGAAAAACGTACCTCGACAGGGTCTGCGGTTCCAATTGGGAGGAAGAGTGTCGATTTGATGTCATCTTCAGTCAGTGTTCCACGGAAGACGACATGCAGCGGCTTGCTTCGTTTAGCGTCGTCACGGATTACACCTGCGCCGCTATCGCGTGTGATGTGATAGTCCACAGCAAGGTCGCCAATGAGCTCGACTTGATTGTTTGCACCTCCCAAAGCGAGCGCGGCGCTGTTATCCGTTGCGACCGAGCCGACCAGTCGGACGTCGTTGTTGCTACCGCGTGTGACGATGGAGTTGTCTTGGCCTTGTAACTCCATTGCAATCCGTTTGGGGCCCGCGTCGCCATATATATGAAGATTGTTGTAGGTGCTCTGCGCCGAAATTGTGACACTATCGCGTCCCTTTCCGAGCAAGAGTGCGAAGTTGCTTCTGCCAATGATTGAAGCAGTGTCGTTTCCCCCACCCAGGTCCAGCACCTGTATTTCTGAGTTGGTTGGTAGTGCTTCAACCTTATCGTTACCTTCCGACAGTTGGACAAACTCGAAGCCATCCATATGCCCGCTCTCAGATGTTGCGGGAATAGTAGACAGTGTATTTCCAGCCATATGAATGCCCTGGAGTGGCGAGAACTGAAATGACAATAGGTCATTGCCTGCGCCGCCTTTGGCATTTTTGGGGATGCCTTGCGCTATGATCCGGCTGTCTCCCGCCCCCAGGTCGATGTCGCTCCCTCCCATGGCGATGACGGTGTTATTGTCGCCCTGCAGTCGAATCCGTTCTTGCGAAATTGCAGGGTTGTCCTTGGACTGCACGTAGGTCATGTTTTGCACGTTGCCGGTCACCTTGTGTGAGGAAGGGGGGCCGTACACCGTTGCAACGTTGATGAAACGTGTCAGGTCAACGGCCGATACGGTGCTGTTCGGTGCAAATTCGACGGTATTACGGCCGCCATAGCCGTTGAGATACTGAGGCAGCTTGGACAGGACAAAAGTGCTTCTTTCGTCATTGGAATGTATTCTCAAATGTCCCCGTCCTTCGTCCTGAACCACATAGACGGTCGGCCGCGCGGCATTTCTATTTGTCAGATACAGGGTAATTCCGGGATCTTGTCATTGACTTGACCATGGGCGAGAACGGATCTGTCCGCATAGGCATGACTCCGCAATATTGAACTGTTTTGCATCGCTGTGTAGGCGACCCCATTGAGTGACCGTCTGCCATTTTGCCAGACGGAGTGTCGAATCTCTTCCGGAAAAACGTGGATTACTCTCTCTCCTTTGCCAAAGGCCGCCCAGAGTGTGATTCTTTGTGTTTCGTTGATTCTTAGTTCGGGCATGTCTGGCGTAGCCGGCCCTGGTCTGTTGCGGTGATAAGAGACGGTAAGAGTGACGGGGGTGACCAACATCGGGTATACCTTCGAGCCACTGATGGTCTCTGGCAGGAGTGGCGCGATAGTTGGTTGCATGGCCTGCAATTGAGAAATGATGCTGTTCGCAACTGTTTGGTCGATAGCGCTATCTTGCACAGTATGGGCTTGCATGGTGAGCGGTTGGTAGACGAATCCGAACCAATTTACCACCGGTATCGTATCTGCTATGGCCATATCCCGCATCGCCCTGGCCATGCTCGCTTCCAATGGCTTACCTTGTGCATCCAGTGAGAGGGCTGCTTGATGATAGTCCATGGCAAACCCGATGGAGTTGAAATTTGGAATGGCCAAAGTCAAAAGTGTCCCGATGACGGGCAGAGCGATTGCTCCTATCATTGCGGTCGTATCGGTAATCAATTGCGCCGTCGCAAGTCCTATATCGCGCGCCCTGTTATCGTCAGTGCGTTCGCTTATCTTGACGATATTGGCAATACCGGCGCCCACACTTGTTGCGACGCCTAAGGCATTGAGACCTCGTTGGGTCAATATCTGGCCGTGGCCTTTGAGAAAAGTACCGACAGAGGTTCCTGATAGATAACTCAGGCTTGCCGTTATTCTTAAGCTCAATTCGGCTCGTTCTGCTTCGCTGGATATCTTCGCTTTGGTAGCGTAGGTATAGGAGTTGATTATTAGACCGATAATGTCCTGCGCAAAAAACGGCACTTGATTACGGATCTGTTTCGCTAGTGCATTTCCCTGGCGCAAAGCCAACGGGTCTCTATGCGCCATTGTTGACACGTATTTGCTTATTTCTATTGAATTGTCGTGGAGTTTTTTGAGTGGAATTTCAAATCCACGCTTGCTGCCTGACATGGTTCGTAGCTCGATATTCTCTCCGTCGGCCGAAATCTGCTCAAGGTGTATTGCGCGTTGCAGTTGAGCCGACTCCTGTTGCCATTGGGCCTTAAACGGATCCCAGGTCTTCTTCTTGAGTTCAGTCCCGAACGATGTACTGGTTGTCTTGGCGGTATCGTAGGCGGTCAGTGCGATTTCCCATGGCACTTTGATTGCTGCGAACAGCTCTTCGAATGTGCCAAGGCCGGCAGTTACACGTTGTGCTGTGGTATTGGCATAGATGGCTCCGACAATACGGTTGCCAACGCCGGTAACGGCAGGTACGGAGTTGATGGCGCGACCAGCCTGCATCGCGGACATTCTTGCCTCAGAGCGCATTTTCAGATTTTCCAGCGCGCTGTTTTGCAAGAGAGTCTTCGGCAATTCTTTTAGTTTTGTCGTCAAATCACGATACAGGCCGCGCATTGATGCGGTAGCCATTATCTCTTGTAGCTGATTCCTCCGTGTCGTATCGGGTATGTCTATGTCAAGCAGACGTTTATAGTCTCTAAGTTTGCTTTGCAAGTCTCCTTGTGACAGGCTGTCATACAGCGTCTTGACGCCTTGAGCCCAAATACGAAACTCCGCGGCTGCAGCATGGTTAGGATCTCCCGGCCATACACCGAACACTCGCCTGAAGTCGGCTGCAGCATGTCTCAGGAAGTCCTTGCGCAAAAGGGATGTTTCTATATTTTTCTGCCCTGCAGTCATCTGCAAGTCGTAGCCGCTGATGAAGTCGGCATATTTATCAGTTTGCCGTAAGTCCCACAATGCAAGAATATTCCGGCCATTCGTGAGCGCTTTCCACATGTCTCGATTGCGTACGGGAGGAAGCCGTGGGAGGGTTTCCAGCCAGCTCATTTTCTCTTGCAACGCGGCGAGCTGTGCTGTCGTAGCTTGAGGAATGCGTTGCTCAAACAGTTGGGCTTCCTTGATGAATTCGTCGATAAGTGCGAGCGACCGGTTGTATGGAGCCGTGTTGGTCAAGGCCAGCTTTTCATCAAGATCAGGTATTTCGACGCCAAACTGTGCGAGGAATGTTTTCAGTGTTGGTCCGGCTGGCACAGATGGTTGAGTGTTTTGGGCGTTGAGGACCTGATTCGTGCTCAGCCCCAGATTTGCATCTTGGGTTAACAGACGCAACTGCTCTTGGGCGAACGTAAGGATGGGAGTGATCGCGCTAAGGCGCTCACGCAGGTTGGTACGGAAGTTTTCGACCGTAGACAATTGGTCTGACTGCAGCATTGTGTTATTTGGCGCAGAGTAGATTGCCCGGCTGACGTGTTCCGATGCTGTCGTTTGATTGCCGGATCCAGGGTGTTCTGACGAGTCGGTCGATTCGTCGTTGGTGACGCCGTCGATGAACATATCGGATACATTGCCGGCAGGGCCTTCTGTGACGTTAGTGAACGGGGCCGAGGGCGGCATCGTGGTTGATTGCTCGGCGTTTGCGTTAAAGGGCCATAATCTTCTTACCGCAGCCACGCCGACGGAGATTGCACAGGTAGCGATCAAACCTATTATCCAGGGCCTCATCGAGTTTGAGGCGGCCATGGTAGAAGCCGTTGCTCCTGCCACGAGGGACAAATCGTCTATGGGTACTGCGCGATAAGAGGTGGTAGCCATACTTGTTGCAGGCGAGTTTTCATCAGCAGTTGCGGGGTGAGTCCATTCTTCAGCGAGTTGTTCGCAAACCGTCTCTTTGAGCATGTCTCTGCTGCTGGTCGTATTGGCCGGGCTTTCAAGCTCGCCAGCGAAGAAGTCCTCAGGCAGGAAGTCGATAATCAGTTCGGCATGTTGCTGAATTTCCTCAGTGCTTAAGGGAACCGGAAGCGAAGTTTCCGAGGCATGTCCAGGCGCAATATCATCTCTCATCGAATCAAGGGGAGCCAATGCGGCATCCATGGCGGCGCCTAAAATTGTTTTACCGTATTGACGGCTTGGAATTGCCGCGCCATCGGCAAACCACCAGTCGTTATGACTTGATGGAGCAGGCTGGCCTGCATTGAAGGAGGGTGGGCCCATCATCGACCTTACCGTGTCGGTCGCATAGATTACGTAAGCAAAAATATTTCGGTATGAAGAAAAATCATAGGAAGCTTGGCCTTTTGTACTAGCAACACGATGCAGATGTTCTACATGCATGCGCTTGGTAATAGTTTGAGCCTTGCGAAGCTGGGCGATGAGATCTTTTGTCTGCTCCAAGTCAATACCCGAATGGGAGCCGCTCCTTGGATCGCTAGTCAATTGCTGGCTTCTTTTTTTCAACAGACGGATGTTTTGGCCGATCTCTCGAATGCTTTTTTCGTACAGGTAGGTTTCATAATTTGGGAATTGCCTGTCTAGCTCCTCCTGTATGACTGTCATGCGATCATGGCTGGCAGTATTAAAGTCGTGCGGACGCCCAGTTCCCAGCATGCGTGCGTTTTTTAGCCATTGCCAGACGGATTTCGGTCCATTTTTATTGGATGCGATTTGATCTTTCGTTTTAGCCTCTGACAGGGAGTTCAGCTCATTCAGGAGCGACATCATCTGATCTCGGCGAGCTTTCTTTTTTCCGCGACGAGAGCGACCGTATCTAGCAGTATCAACCGGAGGGGAAGCAATTTTGTCGCCAAAAATTGCATCGTTGAACATGAAGGGAAAATCTTGCTTAACAGATGCGTTATGTGATGATGTTCCAGGTGCAATGCCATCGATAGGTCGGTTGACGTCGGAGTGTCGCGCCAGATATTCGCTCTGATTTATTTGATCCCTGCTCAGGCGAAGCTCAAATGCCGTTTGTGCATGTCGGTCATCGTCGTCGTAGTCGTCCTCATCAACGTCGGAAACGGCGAGATGCAAATGCCCCGTCTGTTGCACCTGACCCCGTTCGCGCATTCCGTTTTCTTCGCGCACCGCAAATGTTTTTGGCATGATTTTTTCGTTCACTCAAGATCGTTCAAAAGGAATTTCTTTCGAAAACGGAATATTGATGTTCGAAAGGTGTTCGTGTTTGGTGGGATAAACGATACTTGCAATACGGCAAAAAATCACGACGTAAGTGGATGATGATCGAGGAGGACTGATTTTTCTTTGTTTTTATAGAAAATATTCTAGAGTTGTAGGCGCCCGATGCGATTGAATGGAGGCATTTTTTCCGTAAGCGCTGCAAAATCGTCAGACGAAAAAAATCCCCGACATGTCGGGGATTTTTTCTTCATCTAGCTTGCTAAGCGATGCTTAGATTGCTTGGATGTTCGAAGCTTGCTTGCCCTTAGGACCAGTAGTCACTTCGAAAGAAACGCGTTGGTTTTCTTTCAGGGACTTGAAGCCATTCGATTGAATAGCCGAGAAGTGAGCGAACAGATCTTCGCCGCCTTCGTCAGGAGTAATGAAGCCGAAGCCCTTCGAGTCGTTGAACCACTTTACGATACCAGTTGCCATGTTAATTCCTAAATAAGTTAATGTGGGCTTTGCCCGTTATTATCGTTTAAACCTAGAGAGGAATGACAGACTAATACCGCACTACCAGCTCGAATCTTAACGACCATTTAATTATACCGATTAAATTGCCAATGCAAGTGGTTTTCACTCGTGAGGAACAATTTAATTTGCAGCTGGTTTGTATACGAGAACCACCGCTTCGGCAGCGATCCCTTCCTCGCGGCCCAGATAACCCAGCTTTTCATTGGTTTTTGCCTTGACATTGACTTGCTCTACGGCAATATCAAGATCCGCCGCAATATGCGCCGTCATCTGCGGTATGTGGGGTGCCATCTTGGGGGCTTGCGCAATAATCGTCGCGTCAACATTGCCAATTGCGTAACCTGCTGCGGCCAGCCGCTTGACGGCTTCGCGCAACAATACACGCGAATCCGCGCCTTTGAACTCGGCTGCGGTATCCGGGAAATGCCGGCCGATATCGCCCAATCCGGCCGAGCCGAACAGCGCATCGGTGATCGCATGCAGCAGCACGTCGGCGTCCGAATGACCCAGCAGGCCGGTTTTATGTGGAATATCGACGCCGCCGATAATCAGTTTACGGCCGGTGACGAGCGCGTGGCAATCGTAGCCCTGGCCAATGCGGAAGGGGAAAGTCATTCTTGTCCTTGTAGAAATAGTTCAGCCAGCGCGACGTCGTGCGCCAGCGTGACCTTGAAATTGCGCGGGCTGCCTTCTACCAGTTTCGGTTGCAGTCCCAGCATCTCGACGGCGCTGGCGTCATCGGTGATATCACCCACGCGTCCTTGCTGTTGTGCGGCATCCAGCGCACGTTGCAGCAGCGCGTAGCGGAACATCTGCGGTGTCTGCGCGGCCCACAATCCATTGCGCGGCACGGTTTCCAGCACGCGCGATGCATTGCTGCGCTTGAGCGTATCGACGATCGGCAAGGCCAGCAAGCCGCCGACATCGTCGTCGTGCAAGGCAGCGATCAGTTTGTCGAGGAGGGCGTCATTCAGGCCGGGGCGGGCAGCGTCGTGCACCAGCACCCAGTCGTTGTCGCCAACTTGCGCGCGGATTGCCAGCAGGCCGTTGTGCACACTTTCCTGGCGCGTCTCACCGCCGTGACGTACGACCGTCACTTTGCCGGACAATTGCGGCTGTGTTGCGAGGAAGTCGTCGATATAACCGTCCGCCGCGCTGACGACGATAAACGTATGGGCAATCGCTGCATTGCCGGCAAAGGTATCGAGCGCGTATTGCAGCATCGGCTTGCCCGCCAGCGGCATGTATTGCTTGGGAATCGCGCCGCCCAGACGCGCGCCGACACCCGCAGCGGGGATCAGCGCAAAATGCCTGGCGGTGTTCTGTGAAATTGGGACGCTCATGCGAGATGCGCCATGACAGCCAGAAAGCAGGAAATGCCTGCCGGACACGCCCGAGGTCGGTAAGGGCGCGGCCTTGTCTGCAGAGGGCTTCGTTTATAATGTGAGGCTGAATTCTAAAGCTAAATCCGGGGCCTGATAACAAATCATTGTTAAGCGGGCCTTGTCTTATCCAGCTGCATGTTGTCGTATTTTGCGCGCTTCGGTGCGCCTCCCAATCCAGCCAATGTCTTTTGACCTGAAAAAAATTCTTCCCAAGCCGGGCGTGCGTTTCGTTCCTCCTGCCGTGCATGGCTCCGCCGACGCCTATTTGCTGGCGCAGGCTGCCATTGCGCTGAAGGCTGACAAGCGCATGCTGACCGTGGTGGTCGCCAATGCCACCGATGCACAGCGGTTACTGTCCGAAATACCGTGGTTTCAGCGTGATGACGGAGACGGCAATACCGAGAACAAATTGCGTTGCCATTTGTTGCCCGACTGGGAAACCTTGCCTTACGACGCATTTTCGCCGCACCAGGATCTGGTGTCCGAGCGTCTGGCCACTTTGTATGAAGTACAAAACGGACAGTGCGACGTCCTGATCGTACCCGCCACGACAGCCTTATTGCGCATGGCGCCACCGGGTTTTCTGGCGGCTTACACCTTCTTCTTCAAGCAAGGCGAGAAGCTTGATGAAGCGCGCCTGAAAACGCAACTCACGCTGGCCGGCTACACCCACGTCACGCAAGTCATGTCGCCGGGTGAATATTCGGTGCGCGGCGGCTTGATTGATATTTTCCCGATGGGTTCTGCCTTGCCGTATCGCCTCGACCTGTTCGGCGACACCATCGAAACCATCCGCACCTTTGACGCCGATACCCAGCGCTCGCTGTATCCCGTGCGCGAGGTGCGCTTGCTGCCAGGACGCGAGTTTCCGATGGACGAAACCTCGCGCACGGCCTTCCGCAGCCGCTGGCGCGAAGTGTTCGAAGGCGACCCGTCGCGCTCGGCCATCTACAAGGACATCGGCAACGGCATCGCCTCGGCCGGTATCGAGTACTACCTGCCACTGTTCTTCGACGAGACCGCGACGCTGTTCCGCTATCTGCCTGACAACACGTTGTTCGCCACCGTCGGCGACATCGATCAGGCCATCAAGCGCTTCTGGAGTGACACACGCTCGCGCCACAATTTTCTCAAGGCCGACCGCGAACGTCCGGTGCTGCCGCCCGAACAGGTTTTTCTGACCGATGAAGATTTCTTCACGCTAGTCAAACCGTACGGCCGCCTGGCGCTGCAAACGGACGATGCACCCTCGGATTTGTCGGCACCGATACCGAATATCGCCGTCAATCGCCGCAGCGAAGATCCGCTGATCAATCTGCGTGCCTATCTGCTCAAAACCGGCAAGCGTGTCATGCTCTGCGCCGAATCGAACGGCCGTCGCGAAACCCTGCAGCAATATTTCAAAGAATACGATCTGCATCCGGCGCTGTGCGATGGCTATGAAAGCTTCATCGCCAATAATGAGCCCTTGATGCTGGGTGTAGCGCCGCTGCATGCCGGCTTCGAGCTGGTCGACGCGGAAGTCAGCTTCATCACCGAGACCGAACTCTACGCCGGGTCAGGCCGACGTGTGGGCCGCAAGAAGCAAGAGGCCGTCACGCAGGTCGAGCACATGGTGCGCGATCTGTCGGAGTTGAAGATTGGGGACCCCGTCGTGCACGCCAATCACGGCATCGGCCGTTACATGGGTTTGCTCAGTATGGACCTGGGTGAGGGCGAGACTGAATTCCTGCATCTCGAATACGCCAAGGAAACCAAACTTTATGTCCCGGTATCGCAACTGCATGTGATTTCGCGCTACTCCGGTGCCTCTCCGGATGACGCGCCACTGCATTCGCTCGGATCAGGACAATGGGAAAAAGCCAAGCGCAAGGCGGCGCAGCAGGTGCGCGATACCGCTGCTGAATTGCTGAATCTGTATGCACGCCGTGCCTTGCGCCAAGGCCATGCCTTCCAGTATTCGGCACGTGACTACGAAACCTTCGCCGAGAGCTTCGGCTTTGAAGAAACACCCGATCAGGCCGCCGCCATCAACGCCGTCATCGGCGACATGACCAGCGGCAAGCCGATGGATCGCCTGATTTGCGGCGACGTCGGTTTCGGTAAAACAGAGGTTGCCTTGCGCGCCGCCTTTGTGGCCGTGATGGGTGGCAAGCAGGTCGCGATTCTCGCGCCGACGACCTTGTTGGCCGAACAGCACGCGCAGACCTTCGCCGATCGCTTCGCCAACTGGCCGGTACGCATCGCTGAGTTGTCGCGTTTCCGCAGCGGCAAAGAGATCACGCAAGCGATCAAGGGCATGGGCGACGGCACGCTCGATATTGTTATCGGTACGCATAAATTGCTGTCCGACGACATCAAGTTTTCACGCCTTGGCCTGGTCATCATCGATGAAGAACACCGTTTTGGCGTGCGCCAGAAGGAAGCATTGAAAGCCTTGCGCGCAGAAGTCGACGTGCTCACGCTGACCGCCACGCCGATCCCGCGTACGCTGGGTATGGCGCTGGAAGGTTTGCGCGATTTTTCCATCATCGCCACAGCGCCGCAAAAGCGTCTGGCCATCAAAACCTTCGTACGCGCCGAAGGCGAATCGACGATACGCGAGGCCTGTCTGCGCGAGTTGAAACGTGGCGGGCAAGTCTACTTCCTGCACAACGAAGTCGATACCATCGAAAACCGCAAGGCCATGCTGGAAGCCTTGCTGCCGGAAGCACGCGTAGTCATCGCCCACGGTCAGATGCATGAGCGCGATCTGGAAAAGGTCATGCGCGATTTCGTTGCGCAGCGCTCCAACATTCTGCTGTGCACGACGATTATCGAGACGGGTATCGACGTACCGACCGCCAATACCATCATCATGCATCGCGCCGATAAATTCGGTCTGGCGCAGCTGCATCAATTGCGTGGCCGCGTCGGCCGCTCGCATCATCAGGCTTATGCTTACCTGCTGGTCAATGACGTCAAGGGCCTGACCAAGCAGGCGCAGCGCCGTCTTGAGGCGATCCAGCAGATGGAAGAGCTGGGCAGCGGTTTCTACCTCGCCATGCATGATCTGGAAATCCGCGGCGCCGGCGAAGTGCTCGGCGACAATCAATCGGGCGAGATGCACGAGATCGGTTTTCAGATGTACTCCGACATGCTCAACGAGGCCGTGCGTTCGCTCAAGAACGGCAAGGAACCGGATCTCGCCGCACCATTGGCCAGCACAACGGAAATCAACTTGCATGTACCGGCATTGCTCCCGAGCGATTATTGCGGTGACGTGCACGAGCGTCTGTCGTTGTACAAACGTTTCGCCAATTGCACCTCGCAGGAAACCATCGACGGTCTGCAGGAAGAACTGATCGATCGCTTCGGCAAGTTGCCTGAAGTCGCCAAGGCGCTGGTCGAAACGCATCGCCTGCGCATCGCCGCCAAGCCTTTGGGCATCATCAAGATCGATGCGCATGCCGAATCGGCGTTGCTGCAATTTGTGCCGAATCCGCCGGTTGACGCCATGCGCATCATCGAACTGATCCAGAAGAATCGCCATATCAAACTCAACGGCCAGGACAAGTTGCGTATCACCGCCAACATGCCTGACCTCAATGCGCGTGTGAATCAGATCAAGGCGACCATGCGCTCGCTGGTAGGATGACGAGACGTTACGGCAGGATAATTTTTAGCTAACGATTTCACGACATTAAAACAAGACTGAACATGAACCTGATTCTCCAAGGACTGCACACGGAACGCGCCGCCGTTGAGGCCATCATTCAACTGGCGCAGCCTGCGCGTGTGGTCGACATCAATGCCCACGCCTGGCGTTGCGAAGGCGTGACTTACAGCGATGCACTCAAGGTGCAGATTGATGCCGCCTGCCTGACGCAACAAGTCGACTACGCTTTCATCGAACCTGGCCGGTCGCTGGCTGATTTCAAGCTGGTGGCGATGGATATGGATTCGACGTTGATCACCATCGAATGCATCGATGAGATCGCCGACATGCAAGGCCTCAAACCGCAGGTGTCTGAAATCACCGAAGCCGCCATGCGTGGTGAAATCGAATTCAACGAAAGCCTCACGCGCCGCGTCGCCTTGCTCAAGGGATTGGATGCCGGCGCTTTGCAACGCGTCTATGACGAGCGTCTGCAACTGTCGTTGGGTGCGGAAAAGATGTTGAATGCGATCCAGGCTGCAGGCCTGAAAACCTTGCTGGTGTCCGGCGGTTTTACCTTCTTCACTGACCGTATGAAGACGCGCCTCAATCTTGATTACACCCATTCGAACCAACTCGAAATCATCGACGGAAAACTCACCGGCAAAGTGGTCGGCGGCATCGTCAACGCAGAAGAAAAACGTCTGACTGTCGAACGCGTTTGCGCCGAACTTGGTGTGCCAACATCACAGGCTATCGTCATGGGTGACGGCGCCAATGATCTCAAGATGATGGGGGTAAGCGGCTTGTCGGTAGCGTTCCGCGCCAAGCCGGTGGTACGCGCACAAGCAAGCGTGGCATTGAACTTTGTGGGGCTCGACGGCATCTTGAATATAGTGGCATAACCCGAAGGAGAGGCGTATGAGCATGAATCAGGATATCGTTCTGGATGCAGACCTGAAGTCAATCAAAGATCTGGCGTGGTGGCTGTATATCTTCCACGGCCTGAGTCTGGTGTTGTCGCTGGGCATGCTGTCGTGGCTGCCGTTGATCGTCAACTACATCAAGCGTGGCGATGCCGCCGACACCTTTGTCTACAGCCATCATCGCTGGCAGATCCGCTCGTTCTGGTGGTATCTGTTCTGGATGTTTGCCGGTGGCTTGATCTGGATGACGATCATCGGTATTCCGCTGGCGGTATTGATCTGGTCACTGGCCTGGATCTGGAAGGCCTATCGCATCATCAAGGGCTGGCTGGATCTGAACGACAATAAAGCCATGCCCGTGTAATAGCGCTTGCACGTTCTTGTCACATAGTTGGATTAGAATGTCCCGGCAGGTTTTCAGCATAATTCAGAAAAGAGAGGCGACCGTATGAACAAAGTCTATCCCGACGCGTCCAACGCGTTATCCGGCATCGTCAAGGACGGCCAGACGATTGCTGTCGGCGGTTTCGGCCTGTGCGGCATTCCTGAAGCGCTGATCGCCGCCTTGCGCGACTCCGGCGTACAGAATCTGACCGCCATCTCCAACAACGCCGGTGTCGACGGTTTCGGCCTCGGCCAATTGCTGACCACACGCCAGATCAAGAAGATGATCGCGTCCTACGTTGGCGAAAACAAAGAGTTCGAACGCCAATACCTGGCTGGCGAACTGGAACTGGAATTCACCCCGCAAGGCACGCTGGCTGAAAAGCTGCGTGCAGGGGGCGCCGGCATCCCGGCCTTCTTCACCAAAACCGGTGTCGGCACGCTTGTCGCCGAAGGCAAGGAAATCCGCGATTTCGACGGCGTCAACTACGTCATGGAACGCTCGCTGGTGGCCGACATCTCGCTGGTCAAGGCACAGAAGGCCGACAAAGCCGGCAACCTGGTCTTCAACAAGACCGCACGCAATTTCAACCCCAACGTCGCCATGGCCGGCAAGATCACCATCGTCGAAGTGGAAGAACTGGTCGAAGTCGGTCAGCTCGACCCGGATCAGATCCATACCGCCGGTATCTTCGTGCACCGCATCGTGGTCAACGCCACGCCGGAAAAGCGCATCGAACAACGCACTGTGTCGAAGTAAGAGGAGACTAGAACATGGCATGGACCAGAGACGAAATGGCTGCGCGCGCAGCCAAGGAATTACAAGACGGTTTTTACGTCAACCTCGGCATCGGCTTGCCGACCCTGGTGGCGAATCACGTTCCCAGCAACATTGAAGTCTGGCTGCAATCGGAAAACGGTCTGCTTGGCATCGGCCCTTTCCCGACCGAAGACAAGGTCGACGCCGACCTGATCAACGCCGGCAAGCAAACCGTGACGACGATCCCAGGCTCGTCGTTCTTCAGCTCGGCGGATTCCTTCGGCATGATTCGCGGCGGCAAGATCAATATCGCTATCCTCGGCGCGATGCAGGTGTCGCAGCAGGGCGATCTGGCCAACTGGATGATTCCGGGCAAGATGGTCAAGGGCATGGGCGGCGCGATGGATCTGGTGGCCGGCGTCGGCCGCGTGGTGGTGCTGATGGAGCACGTTGCCAAAGGCAAGGACGGCAGCATCTCGCAAAAGATCCTGAAGCAATGCAATCTGCCGCTGACCGGTGTGGGTGTGGTCAATCGCATCATTACCGATCTCGGTGTGATCGATGTGACGCCGACTGGTTTGAAGCTGATTGAGCTGGCGACGGGTGTGACCAAGGAAGAAGTCATCGCCAATACCGAAGCCGCATTGGATGTGAGCGCGGTATAGATGTCGCTGTGAGCAATGACAATGGCGTCGGCTGAAGAATCAGCCGGCGCTTTTTTTTATGATTTTTTCAAGAACAAACAAGGAAACCCATGCGCGAAATCGCAAGCATTGAAGCACTCAATGAGCTGGTCGGACAGGAAGTCGCCGTCAGCGACTGGATCGCAGTCACACAAGACCAGGTCAACCTGTTCGCCGACGCTACCGGCGATCATCAATGGATTCACGTCGACGTCCAGCGCAGCAAGCGCGAATTGCCATTCGGCGGCACGGTGGCGCACGGTTTCCTGACGCTGGCGCTGCTGCCGAAAATCATGGGGCAGAGTATCTCCATGGGCAACGTCAAGATGCTGCTGAACTACGGTCTCAATCGGGTACGCTTCCCATCGCCGCTGCCGGTCGGCAGTCAGGTGCGCGGTCGTATCACGTTGCAGTCTGTCGAAGAGATCCCCGGCGGCGCACAAGTGGTGTGGGAGATCACGTTGGAACGCGAAGGCAGCGAGAAGCCGGTGTGCGTGGCGGAGTTCATCGTTCGCCGTTACTGATCAGTGGTCAGACTTCACTTCATGTTTTAACCCGTCTCATTGCGCGGTCGTCGGCGATGCGGGTTCCGGGACGACCAGCGGCCCGCAATGGGCGTCGGCCACAAAGATGGCAAGCAGCTGCGCAGGTTTGACCGGGTCGGGATTCTCCGCAAGCACGTGCAGGGCGCGTGGTGCCTCTATCCAGGCTTCGCCTTGTTGGTAGTTGACGACCGGGCCGCCTTCCATCTGTGAGCGCACTGTCCCTTGCAATACGATGGCAGTGACCGATCCGGGATGACGGTGAGGCGCTGAATGCGCCAACGGCGGGAAGTCCACCATCGTCGTCGTGATGGATTTGCCGGGGACGTTGGGCAGGGGCTCGCACGAGATCACCTTGATCGCAGTTGCTGGTCGCGGGACAGTTGACGATGATGGTGACACCGATGACGAGGCGGTCTCCATCGGTGCCGGACTGGAGAAGGGTAAATTGGCTGCACCGCCGGAGATGCACGTGTCGGTGATCCATCGTGCGGCGACGTGCGGTATCGACGATTGCGCCAGCAGGAAACCGCCTGCCAGACTCAACAAGAGCCTGCGATAACTATGGCGGCGCGCTGGCAAAGCCGGCACGGACAGATTCACGATTTTGCACCGTTTTTGGTACGGAAAGCCGGATCCCAGGCGAGCTGCTTGCGAGCCTTGGCATTGTTCACTTCCGGATTGTCTTCCGTGATGTTGAATACACCGGCAGCCTCCTTTTGCAGTGCCAGCAAGGCGGCATACGCTGCGGCATCCACATGCACCGGGCTGACGCCTTTTGCTTCCAGGTTCCATGTGCCGGGGCCGTACAACTGGCCGTAACGCAGCACCGTGCCTGTCAAGCCAGGCGTTTGCAGCACTTGCGTCTCCAATGCCACGACGCCGTCGATACTGACGCGGCGAGCGCCTTCCGCATTGATGTCCAATGCACTTTCTTCCCCATAAGGTTGGCTGCCGCTTGCGTAGGCCCAGGCGATGCTTTGCGCGATCATGCGTTTGGCGTCTGCCGCGAGGGCTGCGTTGATCAGATTGCGGGTGCCGGCATTGCGTAGGTGCGCATTGCGCGATCCGGCTTCGGCCATGGCCTGTGGATCAAGCTGTTGAGGCAGATCGGTAAGCTGATGGACTACGGCTGCCGGGGCAATCCGGATCAATTCTGCAGTAAGTACTTTCGCATCGAAGACGTCCGCCACGACCGGGATTGCGCCCAATGCTTTCAGTTTCTCGGCGCGCGCCTGCTGGCGCGTGCTGCCGTACACCACATAACCCGCATTCACCAGCAGTGGAATCAGCACTGTGCCGATCGCGCCTGTCGCGCCGGCCAGAAATATTTTTTCGCTCATCATGTTTCCTCGTCATTGGAGCGTTCAGTCTAAGACGGAGAATGGTTCTAAAAAAGAGCCAAAAATGCGCTAAATGACTAGGCCATGATTGCGAATGGAGAGGATAGTGAGCACAGCAGAAAAAGAGGGAGAGAAGAGGGAGAGAAGAGGGCGAGAAGAGGGCGAGAAGAGGGCGAGAAGAGGGCGGACAGCACAATCGGCTATCCGCCAAAGCGGTTAATGCGGAGGCATTAACGCTTCTGGTATTGCGTATTGCCGAACAGGATGTCTTTCGCCTTGTCGTCGGTCAGCGCCTTGCGCTTGTCGGCCAGCACGGTGACACCGCGTTGTACGGCGGGGCGTGCATTGATGGCGTCAAACCAGCGCTGTACGTTTGGGAAGTCGCTCAGTTCAATACCCTGGTTTTTCCATGAACGCGTCCATGGGAAGCAGGCGATGTCGGCGATGGTGTATTCGTCGCCGGCGAGGTAAGCGGTCTTGGACAATTGCTTGTCGAGCACGCCATACAAACGCTTGGCTTCGTTGCTGTAGCGATTGACGGCATAGTCGATTTTTTCCGGCGCGTAGATACGGAAATGATGCGCCTGGCCGAGCATCGGACCGAGGCCGCCCATCTGGAACATCACCCACTGCAGGACATTGAATTTTTCACGATCGGTGGTGCCGAGAAATTTACCGGTTTTTCCTGCCAGATAAATCAGGATCGCGCCCGATTCGAACATCGAAATCGGCTTACCGTCAGGACCGTCGGAATCAACGATGGCGGGGATTTTATTATTCGGCGAAATCTTCAGGAAATCTTCGGTGAACTGGTCGCCGGCACCGATATCGATGGCGTGCGCGCGATAGTCCAGGCCGCATTCTTCCAGCATGATGTGGACCTTGTGGCCGTTTGGCGTGGCCCAGCTGTAAACGTCAATCATGGTCTTCCTTTTTTTGTCTGATAAGTGTTCGGATTACTGCACTGACGACTGTGCAAAACAGGCGTGCATTCGAGGGTTTAACTACGCCCGGCTAGTGTAGCCGAAGGGATTGAAACGCGCAGAGCAGCGCCGTTTTTCGGAAGTGGATTCTGGGCCTGCGATTTCTATTTTTTGCGCGAGAGACGATGCATGAACGGATAGCTGCGCAAGTGCACATATGCCTTGAACAAAACGCTGGCACGCAGACGCGGGGAGATCTGGATGGCGTTGTGTTGAATCATCTCCAGGGGCTGCCAACGCAGCTTGGAGGGATCTCTGCCGGTCGACAGATTGACGCAGTCGACGTCGTTGGCAATGGCCCATTGCATGATGTGAATCACCAGTGTCGTCATGACGCTATATTTTCCCCAGGCAGCGTCGTAGCCGGAATAGTAAAGATAGAGCTGCCGTTTACTGAGAAAACCAATGCGGCTGGCAACAATCTCCCCATTTACACTGAGCTGGAATAAGCGCAGCCGTCCTTGTGCCGACGATGCGCCCACGTAGGCAGACAAAAATTGACGGCTTTTGCGATCACGGAAGACATTGGCATGAAGAACACCTTCCGGATTTTTGGCGCGCAGTTTGTGCAGGCGCAAGAATGCCATCAAGGCGGGAGCGATTTCTGCGGTCTGTTCCACTACCGTGAAGGCATGTTGATGTCCGTCACGTTTGAGGGAGTTGAAGCACTTGCGGATGGCTTCTTTCATGTTGCGCGATAAACTGCTTTTGAGCTCTTCCCATTGCCCGGGCAGCGGCAGGTAGCACATCACGCGCGCTTTGGGCTGTGGAGTACCTGGTGCAGAGAGCTTTTCGGCCTGAGACGGCGACAAGCCTTGCCATTCGACCCAATCCCATCGTTGCTTGTGTTCTTGCAAATACTCCTGCAGTAGAGTGATGGCCGCATCGGTATGAGCGGGATGGCAGATCATGCCCCGGATTTCGGTAATGTTGGGATCCGCGCCGAAGAATTGCAGAACTCTCACACCGCAGGCTGCGATACCGGGCCTGATACTGATGATCATCGGTGCAATGGCGATGAGTTTGTCTTGCTGGTCGCGTAGTACAAAGACATGCAGGCAATCGCGAATCAGCGTGCGGGTGGCGCGCAGATGCTGCCACCAAAGGATATTCCACGACGCGGTCGTGAACGGCACCTGAAAGGGCAGGGTGTCGCTCAAGGCATCCCATTCCGGCGTGAGCGCGATGAGGTCTCCCGGGTCGCGGATCAGCTCCAGATGCAGCCCGCTGATGTCAGGCGGCTCGGGCAGCGCGGGCGACGCAGACAAAGCAGGCGCATTTGCCATCGCGACGTCGTGCTCTTGGCGGGTGTCTTGCACATTCTTCTGACTCATTGTGGACAATGGCGCCATCGTGAAAGAAGGTGGTGAACAATAAAGAAGTCAGCCTCAGATGCAGGCGATGCCTAAAACGGAACTACGTTGTTCCTGGGCGTTTTGTGAGTAAGCGGTGTCTTTCTGATGAGAAAGATTCAGATAGTGTAGTACTGGAAGCGTTGCCCAGCAACGTTTTGAATTGCTCAAACGCCGCCGGCGCAGACGCCAGCGATGCCGACAGCTGCTCGGCCCAAGCCAGCGCCTTGTCCAGCGCGGTACCGTCCGCGCTGAGTTTGTTGACCAGTCCGGCGGCATGCAGGCGGGCTGCACCAAGTGGTTTGGCATCGAGCAGAATTTCTGCAATCCATTGCTGGGGTAGACGCTGAGGCAGGAACCACGAAGCGCCACCGACGGCCCAGGTGCCGATTTGCGCGGGTGAAATGCCGAAGCTGGCGTTCTGGCCTGCAACGATCAGATCGCTGGCCAGCGCCAGCGAAAAACCGGCATCGATCGCAACACCTTCAACTGCGGCGATGATCGGCTTGGGAAAGCTGCGGATGGTTTCGATCAGATTTTGCAGGTTTTCCAAAACGACAACTTGCGTCTCCAGATCCTTGCCGGCTTCCACACCGCTGCAAAAGCATTGGTCGGCGCCGGTGAGCACAATGGCGCGGACGGAGTCATCGCGTTCGGCCTTCGACAGGGTTTCGATGGCGGCGGCGAGGACGCTGCCGTCGAATGCGTTTTGCTGCCCTGGATTGGCAAATGTGAGAACCAGTGTGGCGTCGTGGCGGCTTGCTTTGAGTTCTGCGGTCATGGAGTCGCGCTTTTCTTTGGCTTTGTTGTTGTCGTTATTTTGATACGGATGACGGCTTACAGTTTTGCCAACCGATCCAGCGCCAGGCGCAAGGTTTCGTCTTTCTTGGCGAAGCAGAAGCGCACGATGCCGGATTCTTTCGGCGTGTTGTAAAAGGCTGAAACCGGAATCGCGGCAACACCGATTTCTGTGGTCAGCCATTTGGAAAATTCCGCTTCCGGCAAATCCGAAATCGCACCATATTCCACGCATTGGAAGTAGGTGCCTTCCGATGGCAGCAGCTTGAAGCGTGTGTTCTTCAGTCCCTCACGGAACAGGTCGCGCTTGTGCTGGTAGAAGGCCGGCAGCTCGACGTAGGGCGCAGGATTCTTCATGTATTCCGTCAGGCCGTACTGCACAGGCGTGTTGACGGTGAAGACGTTGAATTGATGCACCTTGCGGAATTCGGCAGTCATGGCGGCAGGCGCAGCGACGAAACCGACTTTCCAACCGGTGACATGATAGGTCTTGCCGAAGCTGGAGTTGATGAAGGTGCGCGGCGCGAGTTCAGGATGGCGGCACAGCGACTCATGGCTCTGGCCGTCGTAGACCATGTGCTCGTACACCTCGTCGGACAGGATCAGGATGCCGGTATTGCGCACGATGTCGGCCAGCGCGTTGATGTCGGCTTTCTTCAGGATGGAGCCGGTCGGATTGTGCGGCGTGTTGACCATGATGAGGCGCGTCTTGCTGGTGACGGCTGCAGCGACTTTGTCCCACGGGACGCTGTAGCCTTCGCCGCTGACGGTCATCTGGACGAAGACGGGAATGCCGCCGGCGAGTTCGATCGCCGGTACGTAGCAGTCGTAAGCCGGTTCAATCACGATCACTTCGTCGCCGGCGTGCACCGCGCACAGAATGGATGTCAGGATGCCTTGCGTGGCGCCGGCGGTGACGGTGATTTCGCTGATCGGGTCATAGCTGTGGCCGTGCAGCGCCTGGATTTTTTTCGCAATTGCTTCGCGCAGCACCGGCACGCCCGCCATCGGCGGATACTGGTTCAGGCCGGTTTTCATGGCATGCGTGACGGCATCCACCAGCGCCGGATCGCAATCGAAGTCGGGGAAGCCCTGACCGAGATTGACCGCACCTTTTTCACTGGCGAGCGCCGACATGACGGTGAAGATAGTGGTGCCGACATTGGGCAGTTTGGAAACGATATTGACGGGCTGGCTCATTGCGGAAATCTGTGAAATAGGTAAAAAACGCGTACACGAATAATGGGACGGCGAACAGACAGAGATGGCATTTTAGCCGGATTTTGGACGCTGTTACGGCTTGGTGCGCGGCTTGCTGGTGCTGTTGTTCTGCGATCCCGCTTTTATGCGGCCTATGGCAATGCTGCCGACATCGCACCGGCGGCACGGGCAGCGTGCCAGGTTTGCGGCGTCATGATGGCGAACATGTTCTTGCGGGCAGTCTTTTTCGCCAGTTTGAGCAAGGCCTTGTCCTTGGTGATGAGCACATCGGCCTCGGCCTGCAGTGACAACTCCAGAAATTTTTGATCATCGGGATCGGTGCAGATCGGCAGGCCGAAGGTGTTGACGGTTGCATTTGGGAGGCAGCTGATCAGCCGGTCAAACTCGGCGCGAATACCGGGCTTCTCGTCTTCCGTGACCGGCAAGTGAGGGTAGTTGAGTACCACCAGCCATTCCATGCGGCAGTCTTCCCGGGTGACGGCATGAACTTCCCGGTTTTCCATCGCCTGCAGCAAGGCCGCCCAGCGAGGGTCGCGGAAAACGAACAGATCCAGACAAACGTTGGTGTCAAGGACGATGCGGCGCGTCTTGCCTGCTTCTACATCTGCGCCGGCAGGAGGGGAAAAGGCAGGGGCCAGGGGCAATATGCCGCCCGACGATGTGCTGCTTGTTTCTGTACTAATTGTCAAAACCGCGTGCTTTCGTAGTATCTGTCTGGCTGGCGGGGGCGTTGAGGTCATTGCCTGCATCAAGGACGTCGTAGCCCTGATCGCTGACGCGCCAGAATTGATGAATGTCGACCGCCACCAGGCCGCGATCGTGCAGCAGCCGCAGATGATGCAGAATCAGCTCCGGCGGGGTGTTCTGGGCGGTGAGATTGCTTTGGATCTTTTCAACATCGCCGTAAGACGTGCCGAATGAGGACAGCGTTTTAAGGATATCCGCCATCAGTGATTTGTCGCGTTTCATATCTCCTCCAGTGTGTCGGGTTGTGCAGGAATTTTCGTCAAAGCACTTCGCTGCTTGTTGGCGTCTTTACATCGTCCGCATTATCGATATAGAGCGGATTGGCCATGTTGCGATAAAACTGACGATAAGGCAGACGAAGTCTGTTGCTTTCTTCCTTACGCTTTGTCTGCCCGATTTCTGCATTGTTCCATAGCCAAATACTAATCTATGTATGCAGCATCTGCTCAACTAGAAGCATCAACCGGTTTATCGGCTGTTTATTGACTATCTTCAATGGTGTGTTGATGGATTGATGGCAAGCAAGAGGTGGAGAAAAAGGCAGGCGGAAAGCAGGCAAAAAAAAAGACCGCACTGGATTGCATGCGGTCTTGTGTGTCACTACGAGGAAGGTAATCAGAACTGCTCCCAGGAGCCGCCGTCATCGGCTGCGGGTTGTTTGATCTGGCGCGGCGCTTGCGGTGCTGGAGCAACTGCGCTTGCGGCGAGCCTGGATGGTTGGATCGCCTTCACCGCCGGCGTCATGGGTCTGCTTGCTGCAGGTTTGACGGCAGGGCTAGCCTTGACATGCGTGCTGTCAAGTTTGAAAACACTGACGACTTCCGCTAGTTTCGCTGCCTGGTCCTGCAGCGATTGCGCTGCGGCAGCAGCTTCTTCTACCAGCGCTGCGTTTTGCTGAGTCACTTCATCCATCTGCGTAATGGCTTGATTGACTTCGCCAATGCCGGTGCTTTGCTCCTGGCTGGCAGCACTGATTTCGCCGACGATATCGGTCACGCGCTTGACGCTGCTGACGACCTCGCTCATGGTCGAACCAGCTTGGGCGACGAGCTTGCTGCCGGTATCGACTTTTTCTACGGAGTCATCAATGAGGGCTTTGATTTCTTTGGCAGCACTGGCCGAGCGTTGCGCCAGACTGCGCACTTCCGACGCCACCACGGCAAAGCCACGGCCTTGTTCACCGGCGCGAGCAGCTTCAACCGCGGCGTTCAGCGCAAGGATGTTGGTCTGGAAGGCGATGCCATCAATGACGCTGATGATGTCGACGATTTTTTTGGAAGAATCGTTGATTGATCCCATGGTGCTGACCACTTGTTCGACCACGCTGCCGCCCTGGATTGCCACTTCGGAAGCGGAGACCGCCAACTGGTTGGCCTGACGCGCATTGTCCGCATTTTGCTTGACGGTGGAGGTGAGCTCTTCCATCGACGAGGCGGTTTCTTCCAGCGAGCTGGCTTGCTGTTCGGTACGGCTGGAGAGATCCAGATTACCGACTGCAATTTCGTTTGAGGCGGTGGCGATGGTATCAGTGCCCTGGCGAACCTGGCTGACGATCTTGAACAGGCTGTCGTTCATCGCTTTGAGCGAGGTCATCAACTGGCCGGTTTCGTCTTTGCTGGCCGGATGGATATCTGCGGTGAGGTCGCCACCGGCAACGCGTTGGGCAACATCGACGGCCTCGCGCAACGGGTTGGAAACAATACGTGCGACCCAGGTCGCCATCAGCATGCCAATGACAATGCAACCGGCGAGCATGGCCACGATCAGGATGCGTGAAGAACGGTAAGTATTTTCTGCGGCCTGATCGGCTTCTTTGGCGCCTTCCTGATTGACGGTGACGAGCTTGTCGGCATTGGCGAACATGGCCAGATAAATCGGTGTGGCTTCCTTCACGATTACGTCGCGCGCTTCGTCGTTCTTGTTGGCGCGCGAGAGCTCAAGGATCTTTTTTTGCAGGATAAGGAAAGCATCAAGGTTTTTGACGAACTGAGGGAAGACGGCTTTCTCGGTATCCGTATCGACGAGTTTTTCGTAGTCAGCCAGCTTCTTCTTGATGGCAGGGACCATGTCGTCGAGCAGTTTTTCATTGCTGACGAAATCTTCCTCCTTGCTCGACAGCACGTGTTGTAGCTGGACCGTACGAATACGCACCAGCAGCACTTTCAGTTCGAGGGAGGTTGTGACGCTGGGCATCCAGTTGGTCGCGATATCGGTCGACGCCTGATTGACCTTGCCGAGCTGGATGATGGAGAAAATACCGAGCGTCGTGGTCAACGCGAGAACGAGGATGAACGAGATTAACAGTTTTTTGGAAATCCGCAAATCGTAAAACCACTTCATAGAGCCTCCCTGTCAGTGAATGTAGCGGCTTGCTTCGATGGAGCAATGCAATTCCTGATGCTTTGTTGTGCAGCAAATGTGGGAGCGGGAGGGCTTGATTACTATGATTATGTGCCCCATACCGCGTATGACCGTGAACGACTATTCTAAGAATAAGTTTAGGAGGCGGGAGAATTACTTTTGGCTTTGGTGAATTAGCAACACTTCCTTGTTGCTAGCAAGGGGATAAAGGCAGATGGCGTTGTCGAGCCTGTTTTTGCTACTGCAATTCAGTTGTAATTCAGCCTCAAAGCGGCGTTTTGCACCACTTTGATGCCTCTTTTGGGGGCAGTAAGACGGCGCGCGCCGGTTTCGGTATCATTACGAAAAATTCAAACGGATCTCTTCCATGCTTATCGTTTTATCCCCTGCAAAATCCCTCGACTACGACACGCCCCCAACAACCGACCTGCATACCAAGCCTGATTTCATCGCTCGCTCGGCCGAGCTGATTGAGGTATTGAAAGAAAAGTCGCCTGCGCAGATTTCCACGTTGATGGGTATCTCCGACCAACTGGCTGCTCTGAATGTGGAACGCTATGCGTCCTGGTCGCGCAAGTTCACGACCAAGAACAGTAAGCAGGCTGTTCTGGCGTTTAACGGTGACGTCTACGAAGGTCTGGATGCAGCTTCGCTTTCCGTCAGGCAACTTGACTATGTGCAAACGCATGTGCGCATCTTGTCAGGTCTTTACGGCGCCTTGCGTCCACTTGATCTGATGCAGCCATATCGGCTGGAAATGGGCACCAAGCTGCCAAATCCGCACGGCAAGGACTTGTATGCTTTTTGGGGGGAAGACGTTACCAAGGCGCTCAATACCGAGCTGGCACAGCACAAATCGAAGGTGCTGGTGAATCTGGCGTCGGAAGAGTATTTCAAGGTGGTCAAGCCGAAGGTACTCGACGCCAAGGTGATTTCCCCGGTTTTTGAGGACTGGAAGGGTGGCAAGTACAAGATCATTTCCTTCTATGCAAAGCGCGCGCGCGGTCTGATGGCGCGTTATGCAGCGCTCAAAGGTGTCAATCAGCCTGAGAAGCTGAAGAATTTCGACATCGATGGATACGCGTTCGATGAGTCGGTGTCGAGCGAAACCTCGTGGGTATTTCGTCGACGCGTTGCCGACTAAGCCTGAACCTATTTTTCCTGCGCTAAAAAGCCGCGCCGATGCCGACATCGGGCGCGGTTTTTTTATGCATATGAGGAACAGGTCGAGTGCGTGACACCGTTCAGAACTGTTCCCAGCTGTTGCCGTCGTTGTCGTTCCGAGACGAAGTCGTTGCCGGCAATTTTGTGTGTGTTGCAGATATTTTTGCCGGCGTTTTCTTTTGCATTACAGGGCGGGGCGGCAGACGCGATGGCGCAGAGGCTGATGCTGTTTGTATCTGATCGAGTTTGAAGACGTCGACCACTTTTGCGAGTGTCGATGCCTGATCCTGAAGAGATCGCGCCGCTGCCGCAGCTTCTTCCACCAAAGCGGCATTTTGCTGCGTGACTTCATCCATTTGAGCGATGCTTTGATTCACTTGCTCAATGCGGCTGCTTTGGCTGCGGCTTGCCAGTGTAATTTCGCCAACGATATCGGTGACGCGTTTGACGCTGCCAACGACTTCACTCATGGTCGAACCCGCTTGACTGACCAACTCGCTTCCGACGCCGACTTTTTTGACCGAGTCGTCGATCAGGGCTTTTATCTCTTTGGCTGCATTGGCAGAGCGTTGCGCCAGGCCGCGCACTTCCGAGGCGACGACGGCAAAGCCTCGACCCTGTTCGCCGGCCCGGGCAGCTTCTACTGCTGCATTGAGCGCCAGGATGTTGGTTTGGAACGCAATCCCGTCTATTACACTGATGATGTCGACAATTTTTCTGGAAGAAGTGTCGATGGACTCCATGGTCTCAATCACCTGAGCAACGACGCTGCCCCCTCGAACCGCGATGTCCGATGCCGACATGGCTAACTGGTTGGCTTGGTGCGCGTTGTCGGCATTTTGTTTGACGGTGGCAGTCAATTCGCTCATGGAAGATGCCGTGTCCTGCAGTGACGATGCCTGCTGCTCAGTGCGGGTGGAAAGATCGAGATTGCCACTTGCGATTTCACTGGAGGCGTTGGCAATGGTGCCGGTTCCTTTATGAACACGGCTCACGATGTCAATCAGGCCATCCGCCATCGACTGAAGCGCAATCATCAATTGACCTGTTTCATCTTTGCTGCCGGAATGGATTTTGGTCGTCAGATCACCACCGGCGACCGCTCGTGCGAAGTTCACAGCACGCTGTAACGGTTGCACCACCATGCGCGATACCCACAGCGCCATCATGATTCCAAGCACAATACAGATGGCCAGCATCGAAATGATCATGATGCGAGACGACTCGAAGATCGTTTGTGCTTTTTTACCGGCGTGAATGCTGTCTGAGATATTGGAAGATACCAGGCGATCCGCCTCATTCAGGCTTTGAAAATAAAGCGGATTGAACTCATTAAGCTGGACGTCGCGTGCTTCAGTCTGCTTGCCGGTACGCGACAAGGCGATGATTTTCTTTTGCGCGGCTTGTATCAGGTTGAACTTCTGTATCAGCGAGGCCAGCGCTTGTTTTTCCATTTCTTCGAATGCCAACGGGCCGAAATCGACGAATAGCTGTTTCAAAACATCGTTTTGCTCGTTGAGCATTTTCTCGTTGTAGAGAAAATCTTTTTCGTTCGCCGACAGGATATGTTGCAGTTGAATGGCGCGTATGCGAGACAGTGTGACCTTGAGCTGCAAGGTTGTGCTGACACTCGGTAGTGAATTTGTCGAGATATCGACAGAGGATTGGTTGACGCGGACCAACTGAGTCAAGGAGAACACGCCGAGTGTTGAAGTCAACACCAGAACGAGCGCAAAGGAAATTAATAATTTCCAGGTAATTGGCAAGTCGTAAAACCATCTCATGCTGCAGTCCTCCTGAAGTACATTGAAAAGGCATTGCAGCCAAATCGGGTGCAATGTTTTCAGGAGAACTGCGAGAGTTTTGGCGATTTATGACAGCATCAATCGCTTATTTTGATTTTGTATTGTAGGGAGATGTCGCAGGATCCGGGCCGTATTTTTCTAAAAAACAACGTTGTTTTAAAAATAAGACCGTTGCGACGAAAGCAGGAAGAAATATTGAGATCTGATAAAAAAAGCCTCGCAGTGCGAGGCTTTTTTTGATCTTGCGCGAAACTAAGGTGAAATTAAGTCTTATTACCAGATTTTCCACCAGGGTTTAGCTTTGACATCTTTGGGACCGCCAGTGTAGTACGGGCTGTTCGGATAGGTCGCCTGGATCACGCGTTCAGTATCGTCGCGCAGTTGTTTCTGACCCATTGCTTCGTAGGAGCGCATCATGATGAACAGCGCTTCTTCGACTGCCGGTGCATCAGGGTAATCCTTGATCGCAGCCTGGGAGCGATTGACCGCTGAAACGTAGGCACCGCGGCGATAGTAGTACTTCGCGACGTGGACGTCATATTGCGCCATAGCATTGACCAGATACTTCATGCGGGCCATCGCATCAGGTGTGTAGGTGCTGTCAGGGAAGCGCTCCGCCAGCAGTTTGAACGAGTCAAATGCATCGCGCACGGCCTTGGGATCGCGCTCGGTGTTGTCCTGATCGGTGAAGGTGTCGAAAATACTGGTGCGGTCGTTGAAGTTGATCAAGCCGCGCAGGTAGTACATGTAATCGACGTTAGGGTGATTGGGGTGCAGTTTGATGAAGCGGTCAACTGCTGCCAGACCCTGCGGCTGATCGTTCAGACGGTAGTAAGCGTAGGCAATATCCATCTGCGCCTGTTGTGCATAGGTGCCGAATGGATAGCGCGATTCGAGTTTCTCGAAGTACTTGATTGACTTCTCGTAACCGCCGGCGGTCAGTTCATCCTTGGCTTCCGAGTATAATTTGGACGCGGACCACCCGATCGTCTCGTCTTTTTGTTCAGGCAGCAAGCCGCATGCGGACAAAGACAGGACGAATGCGACGGTAAGCAACTTCAATAAGATTTTTTGCATGACGTATGAGCAGTTTGAGCGGGTGCAAAGAAACAAGAAATTTCAATCCACTGATTATAGCTGATGTCACGTACCACTCCCCCTAAGGTTGTAAAAGCTTTTACAACCGAACCTATCGAAACAGACGCGGGAGATGACGCGCTCGACGAAATCGTCGACGAGGTTGCAGAAGGCAACGAACCAATTACCCTCAAGCTGACCGACGACGACTGCGGAAGCAGGCTCGACAAGGTCGTATCGACGCTTGTGCCTCAATATTCAAGAAGCCGCATCCAGCAATGGATTGAGGCTGGTTTTGTGACTGTGGACGGCAATCCTGCCCGTACCAAAATGACGGTGCTGGGCGACGAAGTTGTCGTCATTACACCCCAGGCCGCACCGGAAGATACTGCCTTCCAGCCGGAGGCCATGGATCTGGATATCGTGCATGAAGACAAGGCGATTCTAGTCGTCAACAAGCCTGCCGGACTGGTGGTTCACCCCGCGGCAGGCAACTGGTCGGGCACGCTTCTTAACGGTTTATTACATCATTTCCCCGCCTTGGGCGGAGTGCCGCGCGCCGGTATTGTGCATCGGCTGGATAAGGACACCAGTGGTTTGATGGTAGTCGCCAAGACCTTGGCGGCGCAGACCGATCTGGTGCGCCAGTTGCAGGCGCGCACGGTTAAACGCCGTTATCTGGCGCTGGTCTGGGGCACGCCACAGCTGTCGGGTACCATCGATGGCGCCATGGCTCGCCATCCGCGCGACCGCATCAAGATGGCCGTATCGGAAAGCATGAGCGCCAAGCCGGCCATCACCCAATATCAACGCGTCGCCGTGGGCGCACTGGATGGCCGTGCGGTCAGCCTGATGCATTGCCAACTGGAAACAGGGCGTACGCATCAGATTCGCGTGCACATGCAGTCGCTGGGTTTTGCACTGGTTGGCGATGCGCTCTACGGCAAGACGCATCTGATGCCGTTCTTCCCGCGTCAGGCACTACAGGCATGGCGACTCGGGCTGGTGCATCCGACCAGCGGCAAAGCATGTCAGTGGGAAGTCGCGTTGCCGGAAGATTTCACGGAGCTGCTCGGCCGTGCCGGCATTGATATCGATGTCCTCAAGACCTTGGACGAGTAATCGTATGGAACTGCTGATTCCGGACTGGAACGGTCGGCCTGACAATGTCGGCGCTCTGACTACCTTGCGCCATGGCGGCGCAAGTCTGGGGCCATATGATGACGGGCAGGGCGGTGGCGGGTTGAATCTGGGCGTGCATGTTCAGGATGATCCTCAGCATGTTGCTGACAACCGCCGTTTGCTAGGCAGTATTCTGCCGTCGGAGCCGGCTTGGCTGACGCAGGTGCATGGTGTGAATGTTGCCGATGCCGCCGACGTTCATGGCGCCCCGGAGGCGGATGCCTGTGTGGCGACGCAGACCGGTGTCGTTTGCGCGATGATGACGGCCGACTGTTTGCCCGTATTGTTCTGCGATGTCGCCGGTAAAGTCGTCGGTTCTGCTCATGCAGGTTGGCGTGGTCTGGCCTCAGGCGTGCTGGAGCGTACGGTGGACGCCATGCGTCAACGTGGCGCAGCAGAAATCCTGGCCTGGCTCGGTCCGGCCATTGGTCCGGAAAAATTTGAAGTGGGACAAGACGTCGTTGATGCTTTTGTCTCGCACGACGCGGTCAGTCGCAGCGCCTTTGTCGCGATTACAGGCCGGGAAGGAAAATTCCTTGCCGATATTTATCAGCTAGCCCGGTTGCGACTGGGGCAGGATGGCGTCACACGCGTTTCCGGTGGTGGATTTTGTACGGTCAGCGACACGCGGTTTTATTCGTATCGTCGCGATAAGGTGACCGGACGGATGGCTTCGCTGATCTGGCTCAAGTAGCCAGTCAGGTCTGAGTTTGCTGGTGAGGTTGCCCCAGCAATTGCTCCAGCAGTTGCCGGGTGTGGCCCGGCAGGTCCATTTCATTTCTGACGCAAATCAATAATTGACGCCTGGCCCAGGCATCGCTGAGCGGGATGCACTTGATCGCCATCGTCTTCTGACAGCGCAATGCCGCCGTGGCGGGAAGAACGCCAATCCCGACCTCACGCTCCACCATGCGGCAGATGCCATCAAAGCTGCGCAGGCGTACGCGGTATTGCAACCGTTTTCCCATCCGGATTGCATGTCCGGAAAGATGCTCCTGTAAGGCGCTGCCGCCACTGAGACCGACAAAATTTTCCTCCACGATTTCGGCAAATGCCAGTTGCTTTCTGCGCGCGAGCGCATGTTTGCGCGGTATCACTACCATCAAATGATCTTGGCGAAACGGCATGGTATGCAAATGCCCCGTGTCCACCGAATCGGCAACGATGCCGATATCAGCGATGCCCTCAATGATCGCTTGTACGATTTCATGGCTGAGGCGCTCTTCCAGATCGATATCAATGTAAGGGTTTTGCGCAAGGAAGGTCCCCAGTGCTTCGGGCAGAAATTCGGTAATGGCAGCCGTGTTGCCCAGAAGGCGAATATGGCCTTTGAGGCCATGTGCGTATTCGCTGAGCTCATCGCGCATCTTGTCCATTTGCTGGAGCACACTACGTGCGTGATGTTGCAGCGCGCGGCCGGCATCGGTCAATTGGACGCCGCGTCGATCACGCGTCAGAAGTGCAACGCCAAGCGCATCTTCCATCCCGCGAACGCGCGCGCTTGCCGACGCCAGCGCAAGATGTGACCGCTCGGCTCCTGCAGTGATGCTGCCGGTTTCGGCAACATGCAAAAAGAGACGCAGATCGTTCAGGTCGAGGCGAGTGCTCATCAGTTTCGCTATCCGTATAAAAAACAGCAGGGCAATCAGCCTCCGGCACAGCCGAAGGCTGGCTCAGTGTATTCCAGATTTTCGACGGTGACGATAGCTGGCAGACTGCAGCTATCTTATGGAGGCGCAATGCAAACAACCCTATCTTTTGATACCGCACACCTCATGCTGTTATCGGCAGTCACAGCGATTTTCCTATTGGCCGGTTTTGTCAAAGGCGTCGTAGGTCTGGGGCTGCCCACAGTCGCGGTCGGCTTGCTGGGTTTGTTCATGCCGCCGGTACAGGCGGCGGCGTTGCTGATCGTGCCATCGCTGGTCACCAATGTCTGGCAGTTGTTGGCGGGAGGACGCTTTGTCTGGTTGTTGCGTCGGCTCTGGTTGATGCTCATCGGTATCTTTGTCGGTACTTTGTTGGGGGCACACTGGATTGCCGGCGACGATAGCGGACAGGCGACGGCAGCCTTGGGTGCGGCGCTGATCGTCTATGCAATCTTGGGATTGGCGGCGGTCAAGTTCTCTGTATCTGCAGGTACGGAAAAATGGCTGTCTCCGATCATCGGTCTGGCAACCGGATTGGTCACTGCAGCGACAGCGGTTTTTGTCATTCCGGCAGTCCCGTATCTGCAGGCTTTACATCTGGAAAAGGATGAGTTGATCCAGGCCCTCGGCTTGTCATTTACCGTGTCGACCATTGCGATGGCTGCGGGCCTGGCGCAGGGCGGTGCGCTGCAAATGACGGGTGCTGCGGTTTCATTGATGGCATTGGTTCCGGCCTTGGGTGGCATGTTCATCGGCCAGTGGCTGAGAGGGAAGATTTCGGCCGTGCTGTTTCGCCGCTGTTTCTTTGTTGGTTTGCTGCTGCTGGGTTTGCATCTCGCATCTCATTTTTGGGTATGACTATGGTGCAGGCATTCCTGCAAAATGATGTGGAGTTTGATATCGAAGAACGGGAGGAGGGAATGCGGATTTACGCCAGACAGGGTGATGAGATAGTAGGCGCGCTTGCGGCGGAATTCTACGGAAGCTATCTGGCGATTTCAGTGATCTATATCGTGCCAACCTGGCGCCATATGAAAATAGATGAAGCACTGAAAACAAGGTTTTGGGGTTGCCTCGAAACCTGTTCGGAAGGGCGGGCGCCCCAACTACTGAGATGAACGCGGGCGTTACTTAAGTGGGCACATAAGTGGGCACATCAGTGAATGTGCTGATAAGCACAAATAATCACAGGAGCAAACGTTGCGCCGAAATTTCGTAACTCTTCTATTGGCGGCTTCTCGCCACCATGTAATTCTCGCAACCCATTGATGACATCGCCAGAGAGGGGATTTTTGCGATTCAGGACTCGCTTTTGTTTTCGGCAATCGACTCGCCGATCGGCCCCTGTCTTGCGTCTTGCGAGGCTTTCAATTTTTCCTTCATTTGACGATTCCGCTTGCGTTGCGGTGTACCCATCAGGTATAAAACAATTGTCAAAGGAAATACGCCGTACAGGAAAAACGTCCCGATTCCAGCAATGGCGGACTGTTCGGTGATCGACATCATGAAGACGACATATAACCAAGCGATTGCGACGATATACATTGTGGTTTCTGGCTATTCAGACTGAGCGACAAACCGTAACAATACGCGAAAATTGTAGAAGCGAGCATGAATAAGCATAACGCGCAAAATGCGCAGAATGTCCCTCCCGTCTTTGCAGCGTGGCTAAATCAGTTGTCTGATCCCAAGGTGTGGCAGTCGTGGCCGATGCCGACTGCGCCGCTCGACACGCAATCGATCCAGGCAAAACTGACCGATCTGGGCGCCACGCTTGATCCCGCCGATGTCCTTCGCTTGCAGCAGGATTATGCTGATCAGTTTGCCGGTTTGTGGCAAACGGTAATGCGCTCCCAAGTGCCTTCCATCTCTGACCGGCGCATGTCCGCACCGGCTTGGCAATCCAATCCGTTCTTTGCATTTCAGGCTGCTGCTTATCAACTCAACGCGCGCTTTCTGATGTCGTTGGTTGATGCTGTGCAGTCGACGGACAAGGTCAAGCAGAAGCTTCGTTTTGCGGTGCAGCAAATGATTGATGCGCTGTCGCCGGCGAACTTTCTGGCGACCAATCCCGAGGCCCAGCAAAAGATCATCGACACCAATGGCGAAAGTCTGACACGCGGGATTGCGCAGCTTTTTACTGATCTGCAAAAAGGCCGTGTTTCGCAAACGGATGAAACGGCGTTCGAAGTCGGCAAGGATGTGGCGACGACTGAAGGTTCTGTCGTATTTGAGAATGCGCTGTTTCAGCTCATTCAGTACAAACCTCTGACCAAAACGGTGCATGCGCGTCCGCTGCTGATCGTGCCGCCTTGCATCAACAAGTTTTATATTCTTGATTTGCAGCCGCAAAATTCGCTGGTGCGATATGCGGTCGAGCAGGGCAACACCGTCTTTCTCGTTTCCTGGCGCAATGCGGATGCTTCGATGGAAACGACCACGTGGGATCAGTACGTCGACGATGCCGTAGTACGCGCGATTCACGTAGCTCAGGAAATTTCGGGACAAGACCAGATCAATGCCTTGGGCTTCTGTGTTGGCGGCACCATCCTTTCTTGCGCGCTGGCAGTGCTTGCTGCACGTGGGGAGGAGCCGGTCGCGAGTCTGACCTTGCTGACGGCGTTTCTCAATTTTCTGGATACCGGAGCGATCGACGTGTATATCGACGACGTCCAGATTCAGATGCGTGAACAGATGATCGGGAAGAGCGGACTGATGTCCGGACGTGATTTCGCGACGGCCTTTTCAAGCCTCCGTCCTAACGATTTGCTCTGGAATTACGTCGAGTCGAATTACCTCAAAGGTGAGACGCCGCAGGCCTTCGATCTGTTGTACTGGAATGCTGATAGCACCAATCTGCCCGGGCCGATGTTCTGCTACTACCTGCGCCATATGTATCTGGAAAACGCACTCAAAGATCCTGGCAAGCTGACCATCGCAGGCGAGAAGATTGACCTCTACAAACTCAACGTGCCCTCGTTTATTTATGCGTCGCGCGAAGATCACATTGTGCCGTGGGCCTCGGCTTACGCGTCGACGGCTATCCTGAATTCAAAAAAGCCCGCCAACAACCGTTTCGTGCTGGGTGCGTCGGGTCATATCGCCGGCGTAATCAACCCTCCGTCAAAGAACAAACGCAGCTACTGGACCAATGACAAGATCGGTGCCGATCCTGACACTTGGTTCGCCGGCGCCAAAGAACATCCGGGAAGCTGGTGGATGGAATGGTCGGCCTTCCTCGCCAAGCATGCTGGCAAGCAAATTGCTGCACCGAAAAACGCAGGCAATGCAAAATACAAAGTGATTGAACCGGCTCCAGGGAGGTACGTCAAAGTCAGATCAGAATGAAAGACCCTGAAAGTTCAACAATAAAGAGGATGCGGTTTCATAAAGACGTCTGCATGAGCGAAGCGAGAGAAAGCGCGAAATAGCAGGTGTCGTCATCCTCTGAAGTTATCCACCCGACACAAATTAGGAGGCAGGACATGGTTAAGCGAATTGCATATGTGACAGGCGGCATGGGAGGTATCGGTAGCCCAATTTGTGCACGTCTTTGCAAAGACGGCTACACAGTGGTGGCCGGTTGCGGTCCCAACTCGCCCCGTAAGGACAAATGGCTGGCCTCCATGCGTGAACAAGGATTTGACGTCCACGCATCGGAAGGCAACGTCGCCGACTGGGAGTCCACTAAGGCGGCTTTTGAAAAGGTTCGAGCCGAAATCGGCGAAATCGATATTCTGGTCAACAACGCCGGCATCACGCGTGACGGGCAGTTCCGCAAGATGAGCAAGGCCGACTGGGATGCCGTCATCGATACCAACCTGAACTCGCTGTTCAATGTGACTAAGCAAGTTATCGAAGGTATGGTTGATCGCGGCTGGGGTCGTATCATCAACATCTCTTCGGTCAACGGGCAAAAGGGCCAGTTCGGTCAGACCAACTATTCGACGGCCAAGGCCGGTATCCATGGTTTCACCATGGCGTTGGCGCAGGAAGTTGCGACCAAGGGTGTGACGGTCAATACCGTATCGCCAGGCTATGTTGGTACCGACATGGTGCGAGCCATCCGTCCTGAAGTTCTGGAAAAAATCGTGGCAGGTATTCCGGTCAAGCGCCTGGCTGAGCCGGAAGAAATCGCTTCGATTGTTGCCTGGATTGCATCGCCGGAAGGTGGCTACGCCACCGGTTCCGACTTTTCGCTGAACGGCGGTTTGCACATGGGTTAAGTTTGTCCATACGGCGGGTCGCCTGATTCGCCGTTCTTGTTCGGACAGGTTCTAAGGGAAACTGCGTACGTCGTACTTGTATGCATACGTGGTTTCCCGCCTATAATGCGATACGCCGACGGGGCGACATCAATACAATAATACGATCCCGTTTAATAGCTGAAAACAGACTGGAATTTCAGATGACAAGTGCAAAAAACTCTGCAGAGCGTTTAATTAAAAAATATCCTAATCGCCGCCTGTACGATACTCAAACAAGTTCTTACATTACCTTGACCGACGTGAAGCAATTGGTTCTCGACAACGAAGAATTCGCGGTCGTCGACGCCAAAAACGGGGATGACCTGACGCGCAGTATTCTGCTGCAAATCATCCTGGAAGAGGAATCGCACGGTGCGCCGATGTTTTCCAGCGCTGCGTTGTCCCAGATCATTCGTTACTATGGCCATGCCATGCAAGGGATGATGGGGTCGTATCTCGAGAAGAACATCCAGGCTTTTATCGATATTCAGAACAAGTTGGCGGAAAACTCCAAGGGTTTTTATGAGGGCAAGCCTTTCAGCCCTGAAATGTGGACCCAATTCATGAATGTGCAGGGCCCAATGATGCAAGGGATGATGAGCAACTACATCGAACAGAGTAAGAGCCTGTTCATCCAGATGCAGGAGCAAATGCAAAGCCAGACCAAAAACATGTTTGGCACATTCCCCTTTGTCCCGACTGATCCGGGTAAGAAGTAGACATTCTGTCAAGGTGGACGGGCCGTTTTGCGGCCAGTCTGCCTATCAAAGGGTACAATAGCGGCTTCGTCTGAATCCAGCTTTTACGCCCGTCTATCATGTCCAATGTTTCTCCCGTCGTACCCCCGGTTGTCCCCAAGGTCGGCTTCGTTTCGCTCGGCTGTCCCAAAGCCCTCGTGGACTCTGAACAAATCCTGACGCAATTACGTGCCGAAGGCTACGATACCGCCAAGTCCTATGATGGTGCGGATCTGGTCATCGTCAACACGTGCGGCTTTATTGATGCCGCAGTTCAGGAGTCCCTCGACGCCATCGGCGAAGCATTGAGCGAAAACGGCAGGGTCATCGTGACCGGTTGCCTGGGCGCCAAGAAGGATGGCGATGGCGACGATCTGATCCAGAAAATTCACCCTAAAGTGCTGGAAGTCACCGGCCCTCATGCCGTCGGTGAAGTCATGCAGGCGGTACACAAGCATCTGCCCAAGCCGCATGCGCCTTTCATCGATCTGGTTCCGGCCCAAGGCGTCAAGCTGACGCCGAAGCATTTTGCCTATCTCAAGATTTCCGAAGGCTGTAATCATCGCTGCAGCTTCTGCATCATCCCGTCCATGCGGGGCGATCTGGTGTCGCGTCCGATTGCTGACATCATGCTGGAAGCTGAAAACTTGTTTAAAGCAGGCGTCAAGGAATTGCTGGTCATTTCCCAAGACACCAGTGCTTACGGTGTGGACGTGAAGTTCCGCATGGGTTTCTGGAACGGCAAGCCGGTCAAGACACACATGACGCAGCTGGTCGAGGCACTCGGCGAACTGGCTCGCCAATATGGCGCATGGGTTCGCTTGCATTACGTTTATCCCTATCCGCACGTTGACCAGATCATCCCATTCATGGCTCAAGGTCATGTGCTGCCTTATTTGGATGTCCCTCTGCAGCACGCGCATCCCGATGTGCTCAAGCGCATGAAGCGCCCGGCCAGTGGTGAAAAAAATATCGAGCGCATCCAAGCCTGGCGCAAGATGTGCCCGGATCTGACGATTCGTTCAACCTTCATCGCCGGTTTCCCTGGTGAGACGGAAGCGGAATTCGAGTATCTGCTCGACTTCCTGAAAGAAGCAGAGATCGACCGTCTGGGCTGCTTTGCCTATTCTCCAGTAGAAGGCGCAACTGCTAATTCGCTCGACAATCCGGTTCCGGAAGAAGTACGTGAAGAACGCCGTGGGCGCGTCATGCAATTGCAGGAAGAAATTTCCAAGAAGCGCCTGCAAGCCAAGGTCGGAAAGACCTTGCGCGTGCTCATCGATGAAGTCGACCGCAATGGCGGCGTTGGCCGTTCTTATGCCGATGCGCCGGAAATCGACGGCGTTGTGTACGTCAAGCCACCTTTTGAGCCGCACAAGAAGCTGGTTGTCGGCGAGTTTGTCGACGTGGTAGTGACCGCTGCCGATGCACACGATTTGTGGGCTGCGGCGCAATGAAGGTTGGTGTGCTGAAGTTATTGCTGCCGTTGGCGTTACTGACTTCCGCCGCATCGTCCGATGCGCAACAGCCGGGCGGCGTAACCATGGCGGTCGTGTCTGGAAGCTTGCAGGATCTCGTCCGCAAGCCGATTGTGCTGCGCGGTACTCTGGGTGACGACAAGATTCAACTCAGTCTGCGGCCCAAGGTGGATGAGGACGGCTTGGAAGGTCAGTATTTCATTTTTGGACAGGGATCACAGATCCTGTTGGCCGGCGAAGTCGATCAGAACGATTTGATGATGGAAGAATCTCATAACGGCAAAGACGTTTCGGGCCAATGGGAAGGCAGTTTCAAGAACGGTGTTTTGAGCGGAACCTGGTCAACGCTGGACGGGGCGGTCACCAAACCGTTTTCTCTGAAAACCGGCCTGCAATAAATCTTGTACGATCGCTGTGCGATTTCAAGAAATCAAAAAATAGTCAAAAAGCAACCCGATGCAACTGAGGTAATTCGTGGCAGAAAAACTCTCTCCGCAGACGGCGCTGGTACACAGCGCTTACGTTCCACCCGATAATTTTGGCGCACTGCCGGTCGGCATTCATCATGCCTCGACCGTGCTTTTCCCCAATGTCGCCGCAATGCGCGCGCGTAACTGGAAAGAGAAAAGCGGCTACACCTACGGCTTGCACGGCACACCGACGACCTTCACGCTGGAAGCGCGCCTGGCTGAGATTGAAGGCGGTCGCCATTGCAGGATCGCACCCAGCGGTCTCGCCGCAATCACACTGGTTAATTTTGCGCTCCTTAAAACCGGCGATGACGTTCTGTTGCCGGACAACGTCTACGGTCCCAACAAAGATCAGGCCATGTGGCTGGAGCGCGACTTCGGCATCACTGCACGGTTTTACGATCCGCTCATTGGCGCCGGTATTGCCGATCTGATTCAAGACAATACCCGTCTGATCTGGACGGAAGCGCCTGGCTCAGTATCCATGGAAGTTTCCGACGTGCCTGCGATTTGCAAGGCCGCGCGTGCCAAGGGTGTGCCGGTAGCGTTGGACAACACTTGGTCGGCCGGTCTGGTATTCCCGGCCTTTGAGCATGGTGTGGATATCGTGATGCAAGCACTGACCAAGTATCAGTCGGGTGGTTCGGACGTGCTCATGGGAGCGGTTATCACGAACGACGATGAGATTAATCACAAGATCGAGCTGGCGCACATGCGGCTCGGTTTTGGCGTCGGCATGGATGACGTCTATATGGTCTTGCGCAGTCTCTCCTCGATGCGTCTGCGCTTCGATGCGCATGATGCCGCCGCGCGTCGTGTCGCAAGCTGGCTTAAACAGCGCCCTGAAATCAGCAAGGTCTTGCATCCGGCGTTGCCGGATTGCCCGGGGCACGATATCTGGTTACGTGATTTCTCTGGAGCAGGGGGCTTATTTTCTGTGACGTTTGATCCGCGCTTCAGTGAAGAGCAGATTGATCGCTTCGTCGATGGCCTGCGTCTGTTCAAGATCGGCTTCAGCTGGGGTGGCGCGCATAGCTTATGTGTGCCGTATCGCATGCAGACCATGCGTAAAACCTGGACAGAGCAGGGTGGGTTGGTTCGCTTTAATATTGGCCTGGAAACAGTGGAAGATTTGATTGCGGATATCGAGCAAAGCCTGAAGAAGATGGCTGCGTAGTCATCTGAAGTCGTCCGTGCGAGCGCGATTGGTTGAAAAGGCGGCAATTTGCAGCTTTACCGAAAGCTGCCAAGCCTCAGGAATCCGTAATAAATTGTAAAATTCAACTATTCTTCGTGCTTTTCTTGTTACAAGCCTGTTACATGGAGTGTTATTCGCGGTTCTTGTAGTCGCTTACGGACAACAAAGTAGGAAAACACGCCGATTTTTAAATGTAAAAAATATTAGTATAAATTCAATTTTCACTCTAATTTCTTTGCGGAAATTTTTTTTGTGGTCGCAGTGCCGATCAAGCTAAGAGCTAATGCCAGCATAGGTTTTGGAAAAAATTCTTGATTTTCTAAAAATTTTTGCGGTGTTTTTGTAGGACAAAGTCTTACTTGTCGCGTAGGTCGTTGCCGACGAAAAATACCGACAATCACTAATTTCCTGCCTTTCCTCGCCCCCTCAGAATCAGCCTTACCGGTAAGAAAAAGTAACCGGTTGTAAATTGATTTTGAGCGGGGGTGCAAATGAATACCAATGACATGATGGCTGAAATTCGGGATGCAAATCTGAGTTATTTGATGTTGGCTCAGCAAATGATTCGTTCTGACAAAGCTACAGCCATATTCCGTCTTGGTATCAGCGATGAGATCGCCGATATGATCCAAGGCTTGAGCAATGCTCAAATCCTCAAGCTCGCGGGCACCAACATGATGTTGACTCGCTTTCGTTTCGACGACGGTGCGATCCTCGGTATGCTGACCAACTACAACAAAGATAAAGGGCTGGCGCAATCTCACGCCGCCATTCTCATGGCTTGTCAGCCAGTCGAACAAATTTCCTGACGCAATCCGCATTCTTCGTGGTATGTTGGGGTTGTGCAGTCAACCCCGGAGAGTGGCTCGGCGTTGATTGTTCGAAGTCGAGTTAGTAGGTTGATCAGGTTGTATTAAAAAAATATCGGGGGTTGTTCATGGCTAAGAAGAGCGTGATAACAGAGGCGCAAGAGATTCAATTGGCGATTGAGCTGATCAATCTTGGTGCGCGTCTTCAATTGCTGGAGTCTGAAACCTCCTTGTCGCGTGAGCGTCTTCTCAAGCTCTACAAAGAGCTGAAGGGTGTGTCGCCACCAAAGGGTATGTTGCCTTTTTCGACGGACTGGTTCATCACCTGGCAGCCGAACATTCATTCCTCCTTGTTTATCAATATCCATAAGTACCTTGTCGGGTACGCCAAGATTTCCGGCATCGAAGCAGTGATGAAAGCCTATAAGCTCTACCTTGAGCAGGCCGGCCAAGTTGCTGAAGGCGATGAATCCGTATTGTCGCTGACACGTGCATGGACACTGGTGCGCTTCTTTGAAAGCAAGATGCTGACGACCACGCCTTGCAGCAAATGCGGCGGTCATTTTGTTGTGCATCGTCTGGACTTGCATCAGGATTATCTGTGCGGGCTGTGCCACATGCCTTCACGTGCAGGCAAGACCAAGAAGGCCAAAGACGCGATTGCCGCTCCGATGGTTGAGGCATTGCCGATGGTGGCTGCTGTCGCCTGAGCCTAAATTCTGGTTTCATCGTCGTAAAATAGTCGGCTTTAATGTGAGGGCTTGGAGGCCGATATGGAGTCGGGGCAGCGCAGATCTCTGCTGCAGGCGCCCGCTGTACAAGCTTTAATCGTTTTATGCGTAGCCCTGGTGCTGGCGCTTCTGATCGGTCAGGTCAGTAAGCACACCTTTGGCATTGACGTCACTCCCATTCCTTTTGCTTTTTTGCACGGTGCGTTGGCGGCTGGTATTGCTTACGTCCGTCGCATGGCGTCCTGGTGGATGCCGATTCTCTTGTTTTTCCCGCCTGCAGCGGTATTGGTTAATTCGCTGCAGCTACCTCCCGCGCTCTTCCTCGCCATTTTCCTGTTTCTGTTGTTGTTGTTCTGGTCGACATTTCGTAGCCAGGTACCGTTCTATCCGTCCGGGCGTCCGGTGTGGGATGCGGTGGCAGAGCTATTGCCGGTGGATCGGCCTCTTAAGGTCATCGATATCGGTAGCGGTCTGGGTGGGGCGGTATTGTATTTGTCGCGCGTCAGGCAGAACAGCCGTTTTGTCGGGATTGAACTGGCGCCCCTGCCTTGGCTGGTCAGTCATGTGCGGGCTTTGCTGACAGGCAGTCGTGGCAGTTTTATCCGCGGTGACTATACCTTGCTGGATTTTGCGGACTACGACGTAATTTTTGCGTACCTGTCGCCAGCAGCAATGACGGCATTATGGAACAAGGCGAAGGTGGAAATGCGTTCGGGCACGTTATTGCTGAGCTATGAATTCATCATCGAGGGAGTCAAGCCGAGTATCGCCGTACAGCCGAAGGAAAAGGGCCCGGTTTTATATGGTTGGTATATGTGAAACAAAAAAGAGCTGTGTTACATTCAACTCACGTTATCAAGTTTTTATCTTTGGTGTCGTAATTGAAAATGAAAGCCCTCTTTCGGTCATGTATTCCATCATTTGCTTGAGAAGATTGCATGTAACCTGATAGCAGGTAAAAAACACTGAACGCCACTGGGACGGGAGTAGGCACTTGTTAGTCATAATTGGATATGTGATCGTCATGGCGTCCGTCTTCGGCGGATTTGCAATGGCCGGGGGGCATCTAGGGGCACTCTTTCAACCAATCGAACTGCTGATGATCGGCGGCGCGGCGGGTGGTGCTTTTCTTGTCGGTAACAACAACAAGGCCATCAAGGCGACGCTCAAGGCGCTGCCGACGGTCTTCAAGGGGTCGACTTACACCAAAGCTCTGTACATGGAGCTGATGTCGCTGATGTTCGAAATTCTGACCAAGTCGCGTAAAGAGGGCTTGATGTCAATCGAAGGCGATATCGAAGAACCGGAAGCCAGCCCGATTTTCAGCAAATATCCGGGCGTTCTGGCAGATCACCATCTGATCGAATTCATGACCGACTATCTGCGTTTGATGGTGTCGGGGAACATGGATGCGTTTCAGATCGAGAATCTGATGGACAACGAAATCGAGACCCATCATCACGAAGGCGAAATTCCAGCTCATTGTATTGCCAAGCTCGGCGACGGTATGCCGGCGTTCGGTATTGTGGCGGCGGTGATGGGCGTGGTGCACACGATGGAATCGGTGGGTATTCCACCGTCCGAACTGGGTATGCTGATCGCCCATGCGCTGGTCGGTACCTTCCTCGGTATTCTGCTTGCATACGGCTTTGTGGGTCCATTGTCGAGCTTGCTGGAGCAAAAACTCCATGAGTCGACCAAGATCTATCAATGCGTCAAAGTTACATTGCTCGCCAGCTTGAATGGGTATGCTCCTGCCTTGTCGATCGAATTCGGTCGTAAGGTCCTGTTCTCGACAGAACGTCCTTCCTTCCTTGAGTTGGAAGAGCACGTCAAACAGGCAAAAGGCAAGTAATCCGACATGACCCGTAATCAGCAGGAGTAAGGCATGGCCGACGAAGGGCTACGTCCCATTATTGTTAAACGCATCAAGAAGGGCGGCGGCGGTCATCACGGCGGCGCCTGGAAGATCGCCTACGCCGACTTCGTGACGGCGATGATGGCGTTCTTCCTGCTGATGTGGCTGCTTGGCTCGACCGCGAAGGGTGACCTCAACGGTATTGCCGAATATTTCAAAACTCCCCTGAAAGTAGCGATGGCCGGTGGCTCAGGCAGCGGTGACGCCAATACGGTGTTACCCGGCGGCGGTAAGGATCTGACGCGTCAGGAAGGTCAATTGCGCAAGGGCGAAAATGAAGTCGTCAACAAGCGCAGCGTACGCGCTGCTCAGGCCGAACTCGAAAAAGCAGAGCGCCAGCGTCTGGATGAGTTGAAGAAGCGTATCGAAACCGCCATCGACAGCAGCCCGACACTGAAGCAATTCAAGAATCAATTGTTGATCGACATTACCTCTGAGGGTTTGCGTATCCAGATCGTGGACGAAAAGAACCGTCCGATGTTTGCCCTGGCCAGTGCGCAACTGCAACCGTACACCCGTGAAATCTTGCGTGAGATCGGCAAAACGCTAAACGACGTGCCCAACAAGATCAGTCTCTCCGGGCATACTGATGCCACGCCGTATTCCAGTGGTGAAAAGGGATACAGCAACTGGGAGTTGTCCGCCGACCGCGCCAATGCATCGCGTCGCGAACTGATTTCCGGCGGGATGGATGAATCCAAGGTGCTGCGCGTAGTGGGGTTGTCTTCTGCGGTGCTGTTGGATAAGGAAGATCCTTTCAATCCGATCAACCGCCGCATCAGCATCATCGTCATGAACAAGAAGGCTGAAGAGTTGGTACAAAATGGTGGATCGTCATCTCTGGATGTAACGTCTGATTCGGACGTGAAAGATGGTCTCAGCGAACAGCCCGTCAAGAATTAACTGGACTTTAAACACCAGGCCCAATTGAAAAGGAGGGCTTTGCATGTCGACACCTAAAATGCGGCAAGAACTCAAGCGTTTGTTGCTCGATACGGCAAGCGGCGGAAGCAGGCAATTGACGGAAGTCGAGACGGATCTGGTGCAGACCAACATCCTTCTCGGCGAAGCCATCGAGAAGCTGGGTTCCAGCTTCATGGAATTGCATACAGCCGTACTTGCGCAACAAAAAGAACTCGAAGTCGTCATGGCCGGCAAGGGCACCTTGTCTGCTGACGATGTCGGTCGCCTCAAGGTAATGCAGGACGAGATCACCGTGCATGTCAATGCAGCAGTTACGGGCCTGCAATTCCAGGATATGACAAGCCAATTGCTGGAGCGGATCGTGCGCCGTGTGATTGGTTTGCGTGATGCGTTGGGCGTGTTGAGCGCCAACAGTTTTGAAATCACTCCAGATGGTTCTCAGTCGATTGAGGAGTTGGAGGGCCTGCTGAAAAATACGGTCGAGTCGATGGAAGAGCGTCTGACAGCGCTCGAAAACGGCTTGTGGAAAACAGTACGGCAAACACGGATGGAGAGCGGCGATATCGAATTGTTTTAATTCAACGCCGCCTCAATATGCATGTTCAGCAAGCTTGATCGGTGATCTGAGCAGTAAGCTGAATTTACACGTGTGATAGTAATTTTTGATAATGGATGCGGCATAATGAGTTGGGCAAACTCAGACCCGCAAACAAAGAACAGGGAGTAAAAATGTCTAAAACAATTCTTGCGGTAGACGACTCGGGGTCACTGCGCCAGATGGTGGTGTTCAGCCTGAAGGCAGCCGGCTATCAGGTTACCGAAGCGGTAGACGGGCAAGATGCGCTGGACAAAGCGAAGCTGCAGACGTTCGATCTGGTGCTGACCGATCAGAATATGCCGCGTATGGATGGTCTGACGCTGATTCGCTCCTTGCGCGCACTGACCAGCTATCAACGCGTACCTATCCTGATGCTGACGACAGAGTTCAGCGACGAAATGAAGGCCAAAGGTAAAGCCGCCGGCGCTAATGGCTGGCTGGTGAAGCCTTTCGATCCGCAGCGTTTGACAGAAGTGGTTAAAAAAGTCATCGGCTAGTGTCAATAATTAACGATAAAAAATACACCTAAAGCATCTATGACGGAGCCCAATCATGACCATTGATATGAGCCAGTTTTTCCAGGTGTTTTTCGACGAGGCCGAGGAAGGCCTTGCCGAAATGGAAAAGCTTCTGCTGGCCGTTAATGTGTCGGATCCCGACGACGAAGATCTGAACGCGATCTTTCGTGCGGCCCATTCGATCAAGGGCGGATCGGCTACGTTTGGCCTGACCGACATTACCGAAATAACGCACGTACTCGAATCTTTGCTGGACCGTATTCGCCAAGGGCAGATGGCATTGACCAGTCAGCACGTCGATGCATTTTTGGCGGCAAAGGATATTCTGAAATCCATGCTTGATGGGCATCGCCATGGTGCGACCGTCGATCTGGAGGCTGTTGCCGATGTCCGTATGCTGCTGCAATCCCTATCCGAAGGGGCCGGTAAAAAGGCGGCTGCGTCACAAACACCCGCTGGCTCTGGCGGCATGAGCCGTTATCGCATTGAATTGCCGCAGCTTGCCGAGCGTGAGCTCGAGGCGTTGCAGCAAGAGCTGGGTCTTCTCGGAACGATTGAAAAAACCGAGGCAGAAGAAGGGCGCTGTGTCTTCATTCTGGATACGACTAAAGGCGCCGACAGCATTCATGAAATTTGCTCCTTCCTTGTCAATGCCGACGACCTGAAGATTTCTCAGGCTGTTGCTGCGCGCTCGAAGGAAGAAGAGCAGGGTTATGGGTTCTTTGCGCCATTTGTGCCGCAAGATGCCACCGATGAAGAGCGTGGTTATGGGTTCTTTGCACCCTTTGTACCGGTGAACGCGACGGATAAGGAGCGTGGCTACGGTTTCTTCGAGCCTTTCGTCCCGCAGGGTGACGTCGAGCAAGCCAAGCAGGCGGCAGAAACCGCTGCGCATGGTGATCACGACGAACCTCCTGCGTTGGCGGTGAGTGAACATGCCGGCGAAAAGAAAGCCAAGGGCGAAAAACAGCCGGTTCACGAATCGTCTTCGATTCGTGTCGGCATCGAAAAGGTGGATCAACTGATCAATCTTGTCGGCGAGCTGGTTATCACCCAGGCGATGATCGAGCAGCGCACCGGTACTCTGGATCCGATGCTGCATGAACATTTGCTGAACAGCGTCAGTCAACTCACACGTAACACGCGTGACCTGCAGGAGTCTGTCATGTCGATACGCATGATGCCGATGGACTACGTGTTCTCACGTTTCCCGCGCATGGTGCGTGATCTTGCTGCCAAGCTGAACAAGCGCGTCGAGTTTGTTACGCATGGCGCTGCGACCGAGCTGGATAAGGGACTGATTGAACGTATCGTCGATCCGCTGACCCATCTGGTGCGCAATAGTATTGACCATGGGATTGAAATTCCGGAAACGCGCCTCGCGGCCGGCAAGACGGATTACGGCACGTTATCGCTGTCGGCTGAACATCAAGGCGGCAATATCATCATCGAAGTGACTGATGACGGTGGTGGATTGAACCGCGAGCGGATTCTGGCCAAGGCCAAGCAGCAAGGCATGGGCGTCTCGGACAATCTGAGCGATAGCGATGTCTGGCAGTTGATTTTCGAGCCTGGGTTCTCCACTGCCGAGCAAGTTACTGACGTTTCCGGCCGTGGTGTGGGTATGGACGTGGTCAAACGCAATATTCTAGCCATGGGCGGCGCAGTCGATATTCGCTCCAGCAAGGGTTTTGGTACGACTATTTCCATTTCCTTGCCGCTCACGCTGGCGATTCTGGATGGCATGTCGATTCGCATCGGCCATGAAATCTACATATTGCCGCTTGGCTACGTGGTCGAGTCGTTGCAGCCGGCAACCCAGGACGTCAAGGAAATCAGCGGCCAAGGCAAGGTTATCAAGGTTCGCGGCGAATATCTGCCCTTGCTGCCGCTGTATCAGATCTTCAATATTGAATCGACTTTTACCGACCCTTCGCAGGGATTGGTGGTTATTTTGGAATCAGATGGCAAGAAAGCTGCATTATTCGTCGATGATTTGATTGGCCAGCAGCAAATTGTTGTCAAGAACCTGGAATCCAATTATCGTAAGGTTGCAGGGATTTCTGGTGCTACTATTCTGGGTGACGGCGGCGTTGCCTTAATCATAGATGTTGCCGCTTTGCTGCGATCAACAAGGCAGTTAAGCGATGAATCCGTATTTTCCTGATTTTTTATAAGGGCCATTTATCATGTCAGACAACATGTCGAAAACTATTTCCGGCTTTGGCGAAAAAGCCGACAGCACGGGAAATGAATTCCTCGCCTTTACTTTGGGCAAGGAAGAGTATGGTATCGATATCCTGAAAGTCCAGGAAATCCGCGGGTATGAAGCCGTGACTCGTATCGCGAACTCGCCTGACTTCATCAAGGGTGTCGTCAATCTGCGCGGCATCATTGTTCCTATCGTCGACATGCGCATCAAGTTCCAGCTGGGCGAACCGACATACGATCAATTCACCGTCGTGATCATCCTGAATATCTCCGGTCGTGTGGTCGGTATGGTTGTAGACAGCGTTTCGGACGTGATCACCTTGTCGCCAGAACAAATCAAGCCGGCGCCTGAAATGGGCACCACGTTTGACTCCGACTACCTGATCGGTCTGGGCACACTGGATGAGCGCATGCTGATCCTGGTTGATATCGACAAGCTGATGTCCAGCGCCGATATGGGCCTGATCGAAAAGCTGGCAGCGTAAGCAACAGCTAATACAGCTTCTGATAAGAGCACACGCCGCATGGCTCTGCGGCGTGTGCTCTTTTATTTTGTGCGGGATAACGTGTGTAACCATGACTCAAGTTGGTCATGGGTACTGCGTGAGAAGCCTGTTCTTTGACCCCTGACCCCTGACCCCTGACCCCTGACCCCTGACCCCTGACCCCTGACCCCTGACCCCTGACCCCTGACCCCTGACCCCTGACCCCTGACCCCTGACCCCTGACCCCTGACCCCTGACCCCTGACCTCGACTGGCATGGATGACGTATGCCGATCAAGTGGCAGTGAGGGCGGTGAGCCCGATCGCAGATGTCTGCGTGGCTTTTGAGCTTAGTGGAAGTGTTCCGTCGACGCAGGTACGTCTTCCGGCATTTCCGCATGCACCAGATCGCCATCCGGCGCCGGGAATAGCGGCGTGCCGCAATCATCGCAGAACTCCATCGTATAGCGCTCCGCATGCAGTTTGATGTGGACAATGCCGCACTCGCGCAAAACCTCCAGAATTTCTTCTATCGGCGTTTTGGCGCTCTCTGGCTCGGATAGGTCGCGTACCTCATCGCCATCCTCCTGCTCGTACAAAGGCCACACAATGCCGTAGACGATGCCATCATCATCGGCCAGATTGAATCCAATGCGATATTCATCGATTTGGCCGTTGATGTTCTCGCAGAAGCTGCCGATGTTGGCGTGCAGCTCCGAGGAGGCAACGCCCAAGGTGTGGGTCAGGTAATGGTCGGCAGCGCGAATTGCGGCAGGGCGGATGCGCTTGTCCGCTTCGCGGCAAGCAAAGTAATACGGCTGCGGAAGCAGTAGTTCTACATTACAACCAGGGAGGAAGCTGGTCAGTAATGGAGTTGCTTGAGTCGTCCACGCTTTGAGGGCTGCCTCTTTTTCGTGAATGACCGATGCGTGTTCATCCATCTGCCATCGGAACAATGGTGTGCCGGTCGGTACTGCCACTGCAGCGATCATATAACGTGTATCGGCGAGGAAAGGTGCGGTAGGCGTTTGTTCCAAGGCGAGTTGCGGCTGACTTTGTTTGAGGGCTGCCTGCCCCATGCGTTGAGCAAGAGCAAATACATCTGCATGATGGCGTGGCAACTGCTCGATCGCATACAGGGTCGGCGCCAGCGCCAGATGGGCGTTGTCTGCCAGAACATGGGCGTGCAAGTGGGCGAACAAGCCGTTGCGAACGTCGGCCGGCAGGTTACCGGAGGCGATGCTGAAGCGTGTCCACGCCAACACCGGCAGCGCCAGCAATTGCACGCTATAGAGTTTGCCGTCATATTCAAGCGCGCATGCTTCGCTGTTGGCTTCTACGGCCTCAACCAGCACGTCGTAGGCTTCAAGATCGGATTTGAACAGATGATCCAGCGCGGAGTCGATCATGCCTTGATGCGCGCTTTTCAGTTGTTTATGCAGCAGCAGATCGAGGGATCGCTCCCAAGCTCTTTCTTCCAGACGACTGGTGGAGCCGGCGACCGCTTGTGATGAATTGACCAGGCGCTGACTTTCAGCGGACAACCTGGAGGAGGAACGTTTGGCGGGGCGGCGCATGATGAAATATCGACAATCAAATGGTAGGAATATCTATTGTAGTTGATTCGACATCGCCTCGGGGATTGCCGTCAGGCATGCACTTTTACAGATGCATAGGCGCGTGCGCTCAAGACGCCGGCCCATAAAAAAACGCCGGTCGAAACCGGCGTTTTTGTTTGCTGCACGTCCCGCAAAGCAGGACGTTTCCACTGTGATTGCTGGCAGTGATTAAGCTGCCAGCAGTTGACGCAGCACGAATGGCAGAATACCGCCGTGCTTGTAGTAGTCAACTTCGATCGGTGTATCGATGCGCAACAGCAGTTTGACTTCCTTGGTTTCACCGTTCTTGCGATGGATCACCAGAGTTGCTTCTTGCTGTGGCTTGATTTCGCCTTCCAGGCCCTTCAGGTCGAAAGTTTCTTCGCCTGTGATGCCCAGAGTCTGCACGCTGTCGTTGCCGATGAATTGCAGTGGCAACACGCCCATGCCGACCAGATTCGAGCGGTGGATACGTTCGAAGGAGCGAGTGATCACAGCCTTCACGCCCAGAAGTTGTGTACCCTTGGCAGCCCAGTCACGCGAGGAGCCTGTACCGTACTCTTCGCCGCCGAACACCATGGTTGGCACGCCGTCGTTGACGTACTTCATGGCTGCGTCATAGATCGCCATTTGTTCGCCGGTCGGTTGGTGAACAGTCACGCCGCCTTCAACGCCCGGCACCATCAGGTTCTTGATACGCACGTTGGCGAATGTGCCGCGCATCATGATTTCATGGTTACCGCGACGCGAGCCGTACGAGTTGAAGTCTGCCTTCAACACGCCGTTGGCTTGCAGCCACTTGCCGGCTGGGCTGGAGTCCTTGATCGAACCGGCCGGGGAAATATGGTCGGTCGTGATCGAATCGCCGAATACGCCCAGGGCGCGTGCGCCGGTGATGCCGGTTGCAGCTGCTGTCGGCACTTCAGTGAAGTTTTCGAAGAATGGCGGTTCAGCGATGTAAGTCGATGTCGGCCAATTGTAGACTTCGCCCTTGGCGACGCCCTTGATGGCTTCCCACAGCTTGCCTGGTGCGCCCTTGACGTCGGCGTAGTTCTCTTTGAAGACCTTCGCGTTCATCGCAAACTTCAACAGCTTTTCGATTTCTTGCGAAGTCGGCCAGATGTCGCCCAGGAAGATTTCCTTGCCGCCCTTGCCCTTGCCGACTGGTTGTGTCATCAGGTCGACATTGACGTTACCGGCGATGGCGTAAGCCACGACCAGCGGAGGTGACGCCAGGAAGTTCGAGCGGATGTTCGGGTGAATACGCGCTTCGAAGTTGCGGTTACCCGACAGCACTGCGGAGGCGACGATGTCGTTCTTGACGATCGCTTCGTTCATTGCTGGTGTCAGGTCGCCGGCGTTACCGATGCAAGTGGTGCAACCATAAGCGGTCACGCCAAAGCCCAGTTTTTCCAGATAACCCAACAGGCCGGCTGCTTCCAGATACTTGGTCACAACGCGGGATCCAGGCGCCAGCGAAGTCTTGATGTGCGGAGCAACCTTCAGGCCGGCTTCAACAGCCTTCTTGGCCAGCAAGCCGGCTGCCAGCAGCACGCTTGGGTTCGATGTGTTGGTGCACGAGGTGATCGCAGCGATCAGCACGTCGCCGTTCTTGACATCGACGCCGTCGGCGTTGGTGTATGCCTTTGGCAGATCTTCAATCTTCTTGTTGAAGCCGTTTTCTGCAACCGGCTTGACGAACAGGTCGGCGAAGGTCGACTTGACGTTGCCGATTTCGATACGGTCTTGCGGACGCTTAGGACCAGCCAGCGACGGTGCAACGGTACCCAGATCCAGCGACACTTCGCTGGTGTAGTCGATGTCGCCCGCCTTTGGAATACCGAACAGGTTTTGTGCCTTGAAGTAGGATTCGAACGCGTCGATTTCCGCCTTGGTGCGGCCGGTGCCCTTGAAGTAGTCGATAGTTGCTTCATCAACTGGGAAGAAGCCCATGGTCGCGCCGTATTCAGGCGCCATGTTGGCGATGGTGGCGCGGTCGGTCAGCGACAGCGACTTGGTGCCTTCGCCGAAGAATTCGACAAACTTGCCCACAACCTTGGTCTTGCGCAGCAGTTCGGTGATGGTCAACACCAGATCGGTTGCGGTGCAACCTTCGCGCAGCGCGCCGGTCAGGTTCACGCCGACCACGTCAGGTGTCAGGAAGTAAACCGGTTGGCCCAGCATGCCGGCTTCCGCTTCGATGCCGCCCACGCCCCAGCCGACTACGCCGATACCGTTGATCATGGTGGTGTGCGAGTCAGTGCCGACCAGCGTGTCTGGATAGTAGACGCCAGTCTTGTTGTGCACGCCGCGGGCCAGGTATTCCAGGTTCACCTGGTGAACGATGCCGAAGCCTGGGGGCACCACGCCGAAGGTGTCGAATGCCTGCATGCCCCATTTCATGAACTGGTAGCGCTCGTTATTGCGCTCGAATTCCAGTTTCATGTTCAGGTCCAGCGCTTTCTTTTCCCGGAAGTGGTCGATTTGTACGGAGTGATCGACAACCAGATCCACTGGAACCAGCGGTTCGATATTCTTTGGGTTCTTGCCCAGCTTGTTGGCGACGTTACGCATTGCGGCCAGGTCGGCCAGCAGTGGAACGCCGGTGAAGTCTTGCAGCACCACGCGTGCAACCACAAACGGGATTTCGTCAACGCGGGCAGCCTTGGCGCCCCAGTTCGCCAATTGCTTGACGTGCTCTTCAGTCACTTTCTGGCCGTCGCAGTTACGCAGGACGGATTCCAGCACGATACGGATCGACACTGGCAGACGGGAGATGTTGATCCCGAGTTTCTTTTCCAGGGCGGGCAGGGAGTAGAACTTGCCTTTCTTGGAACCAGAAATCTTGAATTCCTTTAGGGTGTTCAATGTGTTGCGGGACATGGCCTCTTCTCCTTAGATTACGGATGGTATAAGTGTTTGCTTGCGCTGCGAAACCTGTGAAGCCAAGTTGCGCAGCAAATACGGGACTGCTCTACTGATAAATTCGTGCTGAATCTTGTTACCTGTTTGCTGCTTAGCTCTTCGGTGCCGCTGCTGCCGGCGCTTGAGCCGTCGGCAGTTCTACATTCTTGCATTCGTTGGCCAGTTGCTGACCCTTCTTGGAATCCAGCAGGATGCCCTTGGCAGGGATGCCGATCCAGACAAGGCCAACCTTGCGGTTTTCAAAGCGGTTGGCGCCGGTGGTGGTCACGACACGGGTCAGGCGATTGACGCGCTTGTTCCAGCGAATGGCGATGTGCTTGTCGTCATCATCGTTCTTGTAGATGGTCAGCTTGTTGCCCATTTCGCAGTTGAAATCGGCTGACTTGGTGCCGCCGATTTCCGGTTCGTTTTCATCGTCCTCTGCGTCGGACGAAAGCGGCATTTTTTCAACAGGTGCGGCAGCAGCCTTGGCAGGCGCTTTCTTCTTGGCGGTCTTTTTTGCTTTTGTGGTGGCCGGGGCTGTTTCGGCGAATGCTTGTGGCATGCCGACAGCGAAGAGGGCGCTTACGAGTGTCAGGGCGGTCAGGTATTTTTTCATCTTGCGGGTCAATTGATCTTCGTTAATGTTCAATGTTGCAGGGTGGTTGAAATCGGTGCGGTTGCTGCTGTGCTGGTTTCTGCAAACCACTGTGCAACTGCCGCGGGTAAAGCAGCGCCGCCGGCGTGACCGCGCTGCAGAATGCTCCAGTAATAGCGATAACTCGCACGATCATGCAACGTGCCGTCGTGTTGTATCGGCCCCCATTGCACATCCCTGGCTTTAAGCAGGATTTGTGCCGCTTCGCCGATTTCATCGTCGGCTGGCGAGAGCGTTTGCACGATCGCTTTGATCTGGTTTGGATGGATACTCCACATCCGGGTGTAGCCGAATTCTTGTGCTGCGCGGCCGGCATCGCCCGTAACCACGGCGGCATCTTTGATGTCGGTGGTCACGTTGTGCGACGGCACTTTGCCGTGTGCGTGGCAGGCTGCAGAAATCTCCAATTTGGCGCGCGCTACCAGCGGGTGCGTGAACTGGCCAGGCGAGCGCATCGCGGTACTCGGGATCGCACCGTAGTGCGCGGATACAAAGTCCATCACACCAAAGGACAGTGATTCAACTTGTGGCAGCGCGGCGATCCGGCGCACATCTTCCAAGGCACCGTGGGTCTCGATCAGCACATGCAGCGGCGGCGTGCGGCGACCGGCTTCGCTGGTGTGACGAGAAATGGTGGCAATGGCGCGTTGAACATCGGCCAGACTGTCCGCCTTGGGCAGCATCAGGTAAGCCAGTCGCGGGATATTCGCAACGGCGGCGGTAGCGCAGATCGTCGCGACATCTTGTTCGAAAAAGGGGCTGGTGACGTCATGCACGCGGGCACCGATGCGGCCAAAGCGATTGTCATCGCCGGCGATCAAGGAGCCAACCAGTTGCGCGTGTTCGACTTCGTTGCCGGCGCTGGCGCCGTCTTCGCAGTCGAGCGTGATATCAAAAATCGGGCCGAGTTCTTGTTGCAGGGCAATCGACTTGCGCATCAGCTTTTCGGAGCCGGCGTAATGATCGCAGACCGGTATCGAGACCGGTTGTCGGGTGCCTGGGAACAAGACCTGGGTGGGATGCATTGCTGCTGAATTCCGAATGTATGCAAAATGACGCGGCGGCTGTACGAGCCCGCCGCGTGCTGGTCAATTAGCCGACCAGGTGTTTGACGCCTTCGCGCTCTTCCGACAATTCCTTGAGCGTGATGTTGATGCGCTCTTGGGAGAATTCGTCGATTTCGAGGCCTTGGACGATCTTGTATTCGCCGTTCTCGGTCGTGACCGGGAAGCCGAACATGGTGCCTTCAGGGATACCGTAGGAGCCGTCCGATGGAACACCCATGGTGGTCCACTTGCCGTTGGTGCCCAGGATCCAGTCATGCACGTGATCAATTGCTGCATTGGCTGCCGAAGCTGCCGAGGACAGGCCGCGCGCTTCGATGATTGCCGCGCCGCGCTTGCCGACTGTTGGCAGGAAAGTGTCCTTGTTCCAGACCTGATCGTTGATCAGATCCTTGACCGGCTTGCCGTCTGCTGTCGCAAAACGGTAGTCGGCGTACATGGTTGGCGAGTGGTTGCCCCAGACGCACAGCTTTTCGATTGCCGAAACCGGTTGGCCGATCTTGGCCGCAACTTGCGACAACGCGCGGTTGTGGTCCAGGCGCAGCATGGCGGTGAAGTTCTTGGCCGGCAGATTCGGCGCCGACTTCATGGCGATGTAAGCATTGGTGTTGGCTGGGTTGCCGACGACCAGAACCTTGACGTCGCGAGAAGCAACGGCATCCAGAGCCTTGCCTTGCACGGTGAAGATTTGTGCATTGGCTTCCAGCAGGTCCTTGCGCTCCATACCTGGGCCGCGTGGGCGTGCGCCAACCAGCAGGGCGATATCGGCATCCTTGAATGCTGTCATCGGGTCGCTGTGCGCGGTCACGCCGGCCAGCAATGGGAATGCACAGTCATCGATTTCCATGATGACGCCCTTCAGGGCCTTTTGCGCTTTTTCATCCGGGATTTCCAGCAACTGCAGGATCACTGGCTGGTCTTTACCCAGCAGGTCGCCGTTAGCAATGCGGAAGAGAAGGGAGTAACCGATTTGACCGGCGGCGCCGGTAACGGCAACACGCTTGGGGGCTTTAGCCATGTTGAATCTCCAAAGTGGTGATAGAAAGCGTTTAATGCTGCTATGAAGCCTCAATTTGGTCCGAACTTCGCAGTTGCGGCTGCTTCGGGGCTTCTTGCCGGCATCTCGGAAGATGCCGGCAATTACTTCGTATTCTTAAGAGACTGTAATCATACCGTCGAAAAGCGCACGTGGTCAGCTTGTTTCGCCGATTTTCAGCAGAGATCTGACAGAGCAAATCGCGTGGATGTTGCGCGCGTTATGTAAGTGCAGGTCGATCTGTTGATGTATGTGTCTGCTCTGGGTGTACTCGTCGCCGAATATGCCCGCGAGTGTAGGCTTGCCCGGGTGCTCTGTCAATCACTATCTTATATCTTATATAAGACATATTATTGAGTACTTTTTGCTGGACGAGGGTAGGGTTTTTGTGGTCAAATTTGGGGTTATGAGCTCCAGTCTGCCCAATCTGAACAACAGCGACGCGCAAAGCGTGGGCACCAGTGTTGCTGGAGCAGCTCCTACCTTTAGTCCCCTCTATCAGCAAATCAAGGCTTTAATCACCCAGCGTCTGGAATCGGGCGAGTGGAAGCCTGGCGAATTGATTCCCAGCGAAGTTGAGCTTGGCAGCCGTTTTAAGGTGAGCCAGGGAACCGTGCGCAAGGCGATCGACGAGCTGGCAGCTGAAAATCTGGTCGTGCGCCGGCAGGGTAAGGGGACGTTTGTTGCCACGCATCATGAAACGCATGCGCAGTTCCGTTTCCTGCGTCTGACGGCGGATGTGGATGAGCCGCAACGCGCGGAAAACAAGATTATTGAAGTCAAGCGCATGCGCGCGCCCGCTGAAGTGGCGCGCCAGCTTGATATTAAATCGGGTGACTCCGTCATTTTCATCAAACGGGTAAAATCCTTTAACGGCGTTCCGACCATACTTGAAGATATCTGGTTGCCCGGTCTGATTTTCAAAGGGCTGACCGCGGAACGTCTGATGGAATATAAGGGGCCGCTGTACGGCCTGTTTGAAACGGAATTCGGGACACGCATGATTCGCGCTGCTGAGCAGATTCGTGCCGTGGGGGCGGATCCGGAGTCTGCGGGATTTCTGGGGGTGCCACCCCAAACGCCTTTGTTGAGTGTCGATCGCGCTTCGTATACGTACGGCGACAAGCCTGTCGAAATGCGGCGCGGCTTGTATTTGACGTTGAATCATCACTATCAGAGTGAGCTGAATTAAGCGAGTAAGGCCAGGTCTTTGCTCGCATCCGTCTGCTGTCTGGGGGAAAGCTTAATTTGCTGCGAAGCAGAATAAGTGTTGGTGAACGTTCATGAAATCGGCGAAAATTGCAGGATTGTTTTAAATCTGAGGAGAACCTTGTTATGTCTGAAGCCGCTAAACCACCACGGCCACAATTTCGTAACATTAACATTACCCAAATTGCTGGTTACCGTATGCCGCTGGCTGCTCTGGTGTCGATCATGCACCGTGTCAGTGGGTTGTTTTTGTTCCTGATGTTGCCGTTCATCCTGTATTTGCTGGATAACAGCCTGCTCTCCGAGGGTACCTTCGACTACCTCAAGGGCTTTGCCTCCAACTGGTTCGTCAAGCTGATCATTCTGGCCCTGTCCTGGGCTTATCTCCACCACTTCTGTGCCGGCATCCGCCACCTGATCATGGATAACCATATTGGTCTGGACAAGGACAGCGCACGCAAGTCGTCGAGCGGCGTTCTGGTTGTCAGCATCGCGCTGGTGATCGTTGTGGCATTGAAACTGTTCGGAGCATTCTAAAAATGGCAAACAATAATATCGGATCGAAGCGCCTCGTCGTGGGCGCTCACTACGGCATGCGCGACTGGCTGGCCCAGCGCGCCACCGCCGTCGTCATGGCTTTGTACACTGTCGTCCTGCTGGTTTGCTTTTTGACTTCCAGCGGTTTTTCTTACGACGGCTGGGCAGCAATGTTCTCGCATCAGTGGTTCAAGATGGCGACGTTCGCAGCCTTCATGGCCTTGTTCTACCACGCCTGGATTGGTGTGCGTGATATCTGGATGGATTATGTCAAGCCGGTCGCTGTGCGTCTGGTGTTGCAAGTTGCCACTATCCTGTGGCTGATCGTATGTGCCGGATGGGCGGCGCAGATTTTGTGGAGAATGTAATCGTGGCTGCTATCAAATCCACAATCCCTACACGCCGCTTTGATGCGGTTATTGTCGGCGCCGGCGGATCCGGTATGCGCGCTTCGTTGCAACTGGCTGAAGCCGGTCTGAACGTTGCGGTGTTGTCCAAAGTTTTTCCGACCCGCTCGCACACGGTTGCTGCTCAAGGCGGCATCGGCGCATCGCTGGGTAACATGTCGGAAGACAACTGGTACTGGCACATGTTTGACACCGTCAAGGGTTCGGACTATCTGGGTGACCAGGACGCCATCGAATTCATGTGCCGCGAAGCACCGAAGGCAGTCTACGAGCTGGAACACTTCGGTATGCCTTTCGACCGTAATCCGGACGGCACGATTTATCAACGTCCGTTCGGCGGTCACACTGCAAACTTTGGTGAAAAGCCGGTGCAACGCGCCTGTGCGGCAGCCGACCGTACCGGTCACGCACTGTTGCACACGCTGTATCAGCGCAACGTACGCGCCAAGACTCACTTCTTCGTTGAGTGGATGGCGATCGACATCATCCGCGATCAAGAAGGTACCGTCCTCGGTGTCGTCGCGCTGGAAATGGAAACCGGCGAAGTCATGATGTTGCAAGCCAAGACAACCTTGTTTGCAACTGGTGGCGCAGGCCGTATCTGGGCTGCATCGACCAACGCCTTCATCAATACCGGCGACGGTATGGGTATGGCGGCGCGCGCAGGTCTGCCGCTGCAAGACATGGAATTCTGGCAGTTCCACCCGACCGGCGTGGCTGGTGCGGGCGTGCTGATTACTGAAGGCGTGCGCGGCGAAGGCGGCATTCTGATCAACAGCAATGGCGAGCGTTTCATGGAGCGCTATGCGCCGACGCTGAAGGATCTGGCGCCGCGCGATTTCGTTTCGCGCTCGATGGATCAGGAAATCAAGGAAGGCCGTGGCGTTGGTCCAAACAAGGATCACGTGCTGCTGGATCTGCGTCATATCGGCGCCGACACGATTCAAAAGCGTCTGCCGTCGATTCTGGAAATTGCCCACAAGTTCGCCAACGTCGATGCGACCAAGGAGCCTATCCCCGTCGTGCCGACCATCCACTATCAAATGGGTGGTATCCCGACCAACGTCTATGGTCAGGTCGTTGTGCCAAAGAATGGTTCGTACAAGGAAGTCGTGCAGGGTATGTATGCGATCGGCGAATGCGCTTGCGTGTCGGTTCACGGCGCCAACCGTCTGGGCACCAACTCGCTGCTCGATCTGGTGGTGTTTGGTCGCGCTGCCGGCAATCACATTGTCGAGAGCAAGTTGCAAGATCGCAGTCATCAGGATCTGCCGGCAGATGCTGCCGACCGTGCGCTGGAGCGTCTGGCACGCCTGGAAAGCAGCACTGGTTCCGAACGCGTGCAGGATGTCGCCAACTCGATTCGCGCCACAATGCAGCACTACTGCGGCGTGTTCCGTACCGACGAGTTGCTCAACGAAGGCCGTGAAAAAATCATGGAACTGGATGAGCGCCGCAAGCATGTTTCGTTCAAGGATAAATCCAAGGTCTTCAACACAGCACGTGTCGAAGCACTGGAGCTGGACAACCTGATTGAAACAGCCAAGGCAACCATCACTTCCGCAGCTGCCCGCAAGGAATCGCGCGGCGCGCACGCTCATCGTGATTACGAAAAGCGCGACGACGTCGAATGGCTGAAGCACACACTGTGGTTTTCCGAGGGGAATCGTCTCGACTACAAACCAGTCAACATGCAACCGTTGACAGTCGAAACATTTAAACCTAAAGCACGTACTTTCTAAAAGGTCAGAACATGACACGTACTCTGAAATTTAAAATCTACCGCTACGATCCGGACAAGGACGAAAAGCCGTACATGCAAGATCTGACCGTCGAGTTGAAGCCAACCGACAAGATGCTGCTGGATGCTCTGCAGCGTATCAAGTCCGACGTGGATGATTCGCTGGCGCTGCGCCGCTCCTGCCGTGAAGGCGTGTGCGGTTCCGACGCGATGAACATCAACGGCAAGAACGGTCTGGCCTGCACCACCAACCTGAACGAGCTGTCAGAGCCTATCGTTCTGAAGCCGTTGCCAGGTTTGCCGGTGATCCGCGATCTGATCGTCGACATGACCAACTTCTTCAAGCAATACGATTCGATCAAGCCTTACCTGATCAACGACAGCATTCCTCCTGAAAAAGAGCGTCTGCAATCGCCTGAACAGCGTGAAGAACTCGATGGCGTGTATGAGTGCATTCTGTGCGCATGCTGCTCGACTTCGTGCCCGTCGTTCTGGTGGAATCCGGACAAGTTCGTCGGCCCGGCAGGTTTGTTGCAGGCATACCGCTTTATTGCGGACAGCCGCGACGAAGCGACCGGCCAGCGTCTGGACGATCTGGAAGATCCGTATCGTCTGTTCCGTTGCCGTTCCATCATGAACTGCGTCGATGTCTGCCCCAAGGGTCTGAACCCGAACAAGGCAATCGGCAAGATCAAGGAACTGATGGTTCGCCGCGCAGTATAAGAAGTGAGTGTTGAAAAGGCGGGAGGCGACTCCCGCCTTTAACTTGTGTTTTCGTGCTGGTCCGTTTGTTTGGCCGAGAACGCTGAAGTTTGTGGTGGTCGACGGCGCGCTGTTGTTGCCTCGATCGCACAAGTTGTACTACTTAGAAGTGAATTGAATCCATGTCCCAAAGCCATCAAGACGACCCCGCCAAACGTGCACGCCTGCGCTGGCGCGCCCGTCGTGGATTGCTGGAGAACGATCTCATTCTGACGCGTTTTCTCGACGCGAATGAAGAGAGCATGAGCGACGACGAAGTCGATGCGTTTTCCCGCCTGATGGATCTTGGCGATAACGACCTGATGGACTTGCTCCTTGTTCGCAAGGAGCCTGAAGCAGCGGTGGACTTGCCCCAAGTCCATGCCTTGCTCAAGAAATTGCGTAGCGCCTGAACGTTCTCCAGAGTTCTGGCAATATTGGTTCAAAAGCGGCCGGCGTTGTATTAGAGACTGTTGCAAAGTGAAGTTGGCGGGCATTCTGAAGAACAGGGTGCAGGCAAGTGAAGTTCATTTTGCAACAGGCTCTAAAGCGGTTGATTTGCGATTTTTGATTAACGATTCATCATCACAGCTGAAGGAAGAACTATGCCCACCTCAGATATCAAAGCGACCCTGTCGTTTTCCGACGGTACGCCATCCCTGGATTTTCCCGTCTACAAGGGCACGATCGGTCCGGATGTCATCGACATCCGCAAACTGTACGGCGCCACCGGCAAGTTCACTTACGATCCAGGCTTCATGTCGACTGCGGCATGTAATTCGTCGATCACCTACATTGACGGCGACAAGGGCGAGCTGCTGTACCGCGGTTACCCGATCGAGCAATTGGCTGTCAATTGCGACTTCCTGGAAACCTGCTATCTGTTGTTGCACGGCGAACTGCCGACTGCAGCACAAAAAGAAGAATTCGTCGGCACTGTGACTCAGCACACCATGGTGCATGAGCAAATGAACTTCTTCTTCCGCGGCTTCCGTCGTGACGCTCACCCGATGGCTGTGCTGACCGGTTCGGTCGGCGCATTGTCGGCGTTCTACCATGACTCGCTGGACATCAGCAATCCCGTGCATCGCGATGTTTCTGCGATCCGCATGATCGCCAAGCTGCCGACTCTGGTCGCCATGGCATACAAGTACAACATCGGCCAACCGTTCGTGTACCCACGTAACGACCTGTCGTACAGCGCCAATTTCATGCGCATGATGTTCGCGAACCCATGCGAAGAGTACAAGGTCAACGAAGTGTTGGTGCGCGCACTCGACCGTATCCTGATCTTGCACGCTGATCACGAGCAAAATGCATCGACATCGACCGTCCGTCTGGCCGGTTCGTCGGGTGCCAATCCATTCGCTTGTATCGCTGCAGGTATCGCGTGTCTGTGGGGCCCTGCTCACGGCGGCGCCAACGAAGCTGCACTGACCATGCTGGAAAGCATCGGTTCGGTTGATAAGATTCCTGAGTTCATCAAGCAAGTCAAGGACAAGAACTCCGGCGTCAAGCTGATGGGTTTCGGTCACCGCGTCTACAAGAACTACGATCCACGCGCCAAGCTGATGCGTGAAACCTGCTACGAAGTCCTGAATGAGCTGGGTCTGCATGACGATCCATTGTTCAAGCTGGCCATGGAACTGGAAAAGATCGCTTTGGAAGACGACTACTTCGTGTCCCGCAAGCTGTACCCGAACGTCGACTTCTACTCCGGTATCGTTCAGCGCGCGCTGGGCATCCCGACTTCGATGTTCACCTGCATTTTCGCCATGGCGCGTACCGTGGGTTGGATCGCTCAATGGAACGAAATGATCTCCGATCCAGAGCAAAAAATCGGTCGTCCACGTCAATTGTTCGTGGGCTCCGCAAAACGCGACGTTCCGGCAATCGACAAACGTTAATTGATGTCGTTGATGGCAGGCCTGGAAGGGTTTGTCATCATGCAGTCATCAAATCGTTGTTAGTTGCCCGGCGGCCATGACGGTGTCGTGCCGCTGGTTACAACAAATAACACAAATAAAAAGCGAATCTTCAGGATTCGCTTTTTTATTGGAAATTAGGATATATAATTCGGGCTATGCTGGCTGGATAACTCAAAAAAAGTTCAGGTAGACATGGTCCTTCCCCACAACTTGATGTGCAATCCGCTAACCGGTCAGGCCGTGTCGCGGAAGGTTAGATTAACCCGCTAATCTCGCGAAACGCGAAGAAAGGTGAGCAAGATATGACACAGCTCTACGAGCAATACAATCTCAATTCCTACCTTTTTGGTGGAAATGCTCCGTACTTGGAAGAACTGTACGAGGCATACCTTAATAATCCCGGATCCGTACCAGACAATTGGCGTGCTTATTTCGACGCGGTGCAACATGTGCCTGCAGTTGATGGCTCCAATCGTCCAGACGTCGCCCATGCGCCGGTCATTGCCTCGTTCGCCGAGCGTGCCAAGCAAGGTCCGATCCGCACCGTCGTCGCTTCTGCAGATACCGAAATGGGTCGCAAGCGCGTCGCTGCAACACAACTGATCGCCGGCTATCGCGATCTGGGTTCGCGTTACGCCAACCTCGATCCGCTGCAACGCCAGGAGCGTCCGACCATTCCAGAACTTGAGCCTAGCTTCTACGGCTTCAGCGATTCTGATATGGACATCGTGTTCAATATCAGCAATACCTATTTCGGTGGCGAAACCGCGTCCTTGCGCGATTTGCTGCAGTCGCTGCGCGATACCTACTGCCGCTCGATCGGCGCAGAATTCACTTACATCAGCGACCCGGCCGAAGTACGCTGGATCCAGGAACGTCTGGAACCAACACGTGCGCTGCCACAATTCTCCGCTGAAAAGAAAAAGCACATCCTTGACCGCCTGACCGCGGCCGAAGGCCTGGAGCGTTACCTCCACACCAAATACGTCGGTCAAAAGCGTTTCTCGCTCGAAGGCGGCGAAAGCTTCATCGCTTCCCTGGATGAAACCATCCAGCGCGCCGGTGAAAAGGGTGTGCAGGAAATCGTTATCGGTATGGCCCACCGCGGTCGTCTGAACGTCCTGGTCAATACACTGGGCAAGACTCCGCAAGAACTGTTCTCCGAGTTTGAAGGTCATCACGCTGACGACCTGCCTGCCGGCGACGTCAAGTACCACCAAGGTTTCTCATCCGACATCAGCACCCCAGGCGGCCCGGTCCACCTGTCGCTGGCGTTCAACCCGTCCCACCTGGAAATCGTCAACCCTGTGGTTGAAGGTTCGGTCAAGGCGCGTATGGATCGCCGCGGCGACAAGGACGGCTCGCAAGTGCTGCCGATTCTGGTTCACGGCGATGCTGCGTTTGCAGGTCAGGGCGTTGTGATGGAAACGCTGAATCTGGCGCAGACTCGCGGTTACGGCACTGGCGGTACCGTGCATATCGTGATCAATAACCAGATCGGTTTCACCACTTCCGATCCACGTGACTCCCGCTCGACACTGTACTGCTCGGACGTCGTCAAGATGATCGAAGCGCCTGTGCTGCACGTCAACGGTGATGATCCTGAAGCCGTCGTGTTCGCTACGCAAATCGCGGTCGACTACCGCATGCAGTTCAAGAAGGACATCGTTGTCGACATCATCTGCTTCCGCAAACTGGGTCACAACGAGCAAGATACGCCAGCGCTGACGCAGCCGCTGATGTACAAGAAGATCGCGCAACACCCAGGCACACGCAAGCTGTACGCAGAACGCCTCGCAGCACAAGGCACGATCCCTGCAGATGGCGGCGACGCCATGGTCAAGGCTTATCGCGATGCGATGGACGCCGGCAAGCACACTGTCGATCCAGTCATCACCAACTTCAAGAGCAAGTACGCCGTCGATTGGCTGCCGTTCCTGAATCGCAAGTGGACCGACGCTGCGGATACCGCAGTGCCGCTGGCTGAACTGAAACGTCTGGCAACACGCATTACCACAATTCCAGAAGGCTTCAAGGCGCACGCACTGGTCGAGAAGGTCATCAACGATCGCGCTGCAATGGGGCGTGGCGATCTGAATCTCGACTGGGGCATGGGTGAACATCTGGCCTACGCTTCGCTGGTCGCATCGGGTTATGCAATTCGCCTGACAGGTCAGGATGCCGGTCGCGGTACGTTTGTTCACCGCCATGCAGTGTTGCATGATCAAAACCGTGAGCGTTGGGATGCAGGTACTTATATCCCTCTGCAAAACGTCGCCGAAAACCAATCGACCTTCACTGTGATCGACTCCGTGTTGTCCGAAGAAGCGGTGTTGGGCTTCGAATACGGCTACTCGACTGCTGAGCCAAACACGCTGACCATCTGGGAAGCTCAGTTTGGTGACTTCGCCAACGGCGCGCAAGTCGTGATGGACCAATTCATCAGCTCCGGCGAAGTGAAGTGGGGGCGTGCATCGGGTCTGGTACAAATGCTGCCGCACGGTTACGAAGGCCAAGGTCCGGAACACTCGTCGGCACGTCTGGAGCGTTACCTCCAGCTGTGCGCGGACAACAACATGCAAGTTGTTCAGCCGACTACTGCCGCGCAGATTTTCCACTTGCTGCGTCGCCAAATGATCCGCTTGTTCCGCAAGCCACTGATCATCCTGACACCGAAGTCGCTGCTGCGTAACAAGGATGCCGGTTCGCCGCTGTCCGATCTGGCCAAGGGTTCGTTCCAGACCGTTATTCCTGAACTGGATGACAAGATCGACGCCAAGAAGGTCAAGCGCGTTATCGCTTGCTCCGGCAAGGTCTACTACGATCTGGTCAACGCTCGAAAGGAACGCGGTCAGTCAGACACAGCAATCATCCGTGTCGAACAACTGTATCCGTTCCCGCACAAGGCATTTGCTGCTGCGCTCAAACAATTCCCGAACTTCCAGGAATTGGTCTGGACTCAGGATGAGCCGCAAAACCAAGGTGCATGGCTGCAAATCCAGCACAACATCTTTGAAAATCTGACTGACGGTCAAAAGCTTGCTTACGCAGGTCGTCCAGCCAGCGCATCGCCAGCGGTCGGTTACTACGACAAGCACTATGCGCAACAAAAGGCGCTGATCGACACCGCGTTCTCGAAGCTCAAAGGCTTTGTCCTGACTAAGTAATCAGATCTTGCACGGCGCGCATCGCGAGGGCGGTGCGCGCTGATGTTTATTGAATAACCCGAATCGGAGAAGTTACATGGCACAAATCGAAGTAAAAGTCCCACAATTATCAGAATCCGTTGCAGAAGCGACGCTGCTGCAATGGCATAAAAAAGTGGGCGAAGCCGTCGCACGCGACGAAAACCTGATCGACGTCGAAACTGACAAGGTCGTGCTGGAATTGCCGGCACCTGAAGCAGGCGTCATCACCCAAATCATCAAGGCCGACGGTTCGACCGTGGTCGCAGGTGAAGTCATCGCGATTCTGGACACCGACGCTTCCGCGCAAGTGAGCCCGCTGGAAATCAAGGCTGCTCCTGCTCCGCAATCGACCAACGAACCGACTCCGGTTGCCGCTCCTGAGCTGGCCAACAAGTCCAACGTTGCCATGCCTGCTGCTGCCAAGATCCTGGCAGACAACAACATGTCGACATCGCAAGTGTCGGGCACAGGTAAAGACGGTCGCGTCACCAAGGGTGATGTACTGGCTTCCCTGGCAACGCCGAAGGCTGCCGCTCCTGCAGCTGCTGCCGCCAAGCCTGCTCTGCAACAAGTTACTGCTCCTGGTAAGCCAAGCCTGGAAAATCGTCCTGAAGAGCGCGTCCCGATGAGCCGCCTGCGCGCACGCGTGGCTGAGCGTCTGCTGCAATCGCAAGCAACCAACGCGATTCTGACGACCTTCAACGAAGTCAACATGCAACCTGTGCTGGATCTGCGCGCCAAGTACAAGGACAAGTTCGAAAAAGAACACGGCGTCAAGCTGGGCTTCATGTCCTTCTTCGTCAAGGCGGTCGTTCATGCACTGAAGAAGTACCCGATCGTCAACGCTTCGGTTGATGGCAACGACATCGTCTACCACGGCTACTTCGACGTCGGTGTTGCAGTCGGTTCGCCACGCGGTCTGGTGGTTCCGGTTCTGCGTGACGCGGATCAATTGTCGATCGCCGACATCGAAAAGAAGATCGGTGAATTCGGTCAAAAAGCCAAGGACGGCAAGCTGTCGATCGAAGAAATGACCGGCGGTACCTTCACCGTGTCCAACGGCGGTACCTTCGGCTCGATGCTGTCGACACCGATCATCAACCCACCGCAATCGGCGATTCTGGGCATCCACGCCACCAAGGATCGCGCTGTGGTTGAAAACGGCCAGATCGTGATTCGTCCGATGAACTACTTTGCGCTGTCCTACGATCACCGCATCATCGACGGCCGCGAAGCCGTCCTGAGCCTGGTCGCAATCAAAGAAGCTTTGGAAGACCCAGCACGCTTGCTGTTGGATCTCTAATCATCAGGACTTGAAATAAGGCGCAGGGAAAACAGAGAAGCCGGATCATCGTTCCTCTGTTCTCTCGGCGCCTTTTTTCTCTTTTGCATTCGTGCCGGATCGTATCCGGTCTGCGCACATTCAAAAACGCACTAGGATAAAACTATGAGTAAAAATTTTGACGTGGTCGTCATCGGCGGCGGCCCTGGCGGCTACATCGCTGCAATTCGCGCAGCACAACTGGGTTTCAACACTGCGTGTATCGATGAGTGGAAGAACGAAAAGGGCGGTCCTGCACCGGGCGGCACTTGCACCAACGTTGGTTGCATTCCATCGAAGGCACTGCTCCAATCGTCGGAACACTACGAGCACGCCAGCCACTCCTTTGCTGATCATGGTATCGAAGTCAAAGGCCTGGGTCTGAACCTGGAAAAAATGCTGGGTCGCAAGAATACCGTCGTCAAGCAAAACAACGATGGCATCCTGTACCTGTTCAAGAAGAACAAGGTCACTTTCTTTCACGGTCGCGGCAGCTTCGTCAAGGGCGACGCCAACGGCTACGAAATCAAGGTTGCCGGCGCAACGGAAGAATCGATCACTGCCAAGCAAGTCATCGTTGCAACCGGTTCCAACGCACGTGCATTGCCTGGTGCAGCATTCGACGAAGAACTGATTTTGTCGAACACCGGCGCACTGGCGATCACTGAAGTGCCGAAGAAGCTGGGCGTTATCGGCGCCGGCGTGATCGGTCTGGAAATGGGTTCGGTCTGGCGTCGTCTCGGTGCAGAAGTCACCGTGCTGGAAGCGCTGCCGACATTCCTGGGTGCCGTCGACGAACAAATCGCCAAGGAAGCGCAAAAGCTGCTGGCCAAGCAAGGCCTGGTAGTGAATCTGGGCGTCAAGATCGGCGACATCAAGGCCGGCAAGAAAGACGTCTCCGTCGACTACACCGATGACAAAGGCAATGCGCAAAAGGCAGTGTTCGACAAGCTGATCGTGTCGATCGGCCGTACACCGAATACCACTGGTCTGAACGCTGAAGCCGTTGGCCTGAAGCTGGATGAGCGTGGCTTCATCGCCGTTGACGGCGACTGCAAGACCAACCTGCCGAACGTGTGGGCAGTGGGCGACGTCGTGCGCGGCCCGATGCTGGCGCACAAGGCGGAAGAAGAAGGCGTTGCAGTTGCCGAGCGTATCGCCGGCCAACACGGTCACGTCAACTTCAACACCATTCCTTGGGTCATCTACACCTCGCCGGAAATCGCATGGGTCGGCAAGACCGAGCAGCAACTGAAGGCTGACGGCGTTGCTTACAAGGCCGGTACTTTCCCATTCCTGGCAAACGGCCGTGCACGCGCACTGGGCGATACATCGGGTATGGTCAAGTTCCTGGCGGATGCAACGACCGACGAAATCCTCGGCGTGCACATCGTTGGCCCAATGGCGTCGGAACTGATTTCCGAAGCTGTCGTGGCGATGGAATTCCGTGCGTCCGCTGAAGACATCGCACGTATCTGCCATGCTCACCCATCGTTGTCCGAAGCAACGAAGGAAGCCGCACTGGCAGTCGACAAGCGCGCGCTGAACTTCTGATGAATCGGTTTTACCTTTACTGGTAAACTCCGGTCATCATCGATGGGCGAGCCTGGCTCGCCCATTTTTGTTTTGGTAGTTCCCGTCTTCACAAAGTCGGCCATCCCGGATGCTCCGGATGACGCGAATTAAACAATAAAGATCAACCATGGATGTCCGCGAATTCTACGATCATGCGCTAAGCGAGCGTGGTTTTAAATCAGATGAAGCACAGCAACGCGCGATCGATCGTCTGCAGCGCGCTTATGAAGAGTGGGTCGCGTTCAAATCGCAGCGCTCCAGCACCTTCAAGCGGCTGATCAATCGTCCTGATGTGCCGCGTGGCGTGTACATGTGGGGCGGAGTAGGACGCGGGAAATCCTTCCTGATGGACAGCTTCTATTCGGTCGTACCGGTAGTGCGCAAGACGCGTTTGCACTTCCATGAATTCATGCGCGACGTGCATCGCCAGCTTGATGAGCTGAAGGGTATCGCCAATCCTCTGGATGAGGTTGCGCGCCGCATCGCGAAGAAGTATCGCCTGATTTGTTTCGACGAGTTCCATGTCTCGGATATCGCTGACGCGATGATCTTGTACAACCTGTTGGGTGGTTTGTTCGACAATGGCGTGTCGTTCATCATGACGTCGAATTACAAACCGGACACGCTGTATCCGGATGGTCTGCATCGTGATCGCATGCTGCCGACCATCAAACTGCTTAACGACAAACTGGATGTGATGAATATCGATGCCGGTGTCGACTATCGCAAGCGCGCGCTGGAGCAGGTCAAGATCTATCATTCGCCGCTCAACGCCAAGACCGACAGCGAGCTGCGCGAAGCTTTTGCGGCCGTAGCAGAAACTGCCGATGAAGATACGCGCGTCCATATCGAGGCGCGCGAAATCCGAGCGCTGCGTCGCGCCGGTAGCGCGATCTGGTTCGACTTTGCGACTCTGTGCGGCGGTCCGCGCTCGCAGAATGATTATCTGGAAATCGCCAGCCGTTTTCAGACCGTGATCCTGTCCGGTATCCCTCGCATGTCGGCGGCGATGTCCTCCGAGGCGCGCCGCTTCACCTGGCTGATCGACGTTTTCTATGACCATAAGGTCAAGCTGATCATGTCGGCAGAAGTGGATCCTGATGAGCTTTACACTGCGGGCACACTGTCAAATGAGTTCCACCGCACGGTTTCACGTATCATTGAAATGCAATCGCGCGAATACATGGATTCCGAGCGCCGTCTGGCCGCCGATAAGCTTGCTTGAATATGGATAAGGGTTACATGCAATTATTTTTTGAATATTCGTCCCGCCGGGTGGTGACCTGTGCGCTTGGTTTGCTGGCCTTGTTGCCGCTTTCCATATCGACGGCACAGGCGGCAGAGCAGGCGTATGGAACGCCGGGCCAGCCGACGTTCGACCAGCGCTACCCGTCCGGCTCGATTCAGTCGACCGATGCCGCCGATGAGATTCTTCTTGAGGCAGACAAAGAGCGTCAGGTCATCAACGATCAATACATTGACGAGCAGCGCGCCTGCTACAAGAAGTTTTTTGTGTCTTCTTGCCTGGAAGCAGCGAAGGAGCGCAATCGCGTCGCCGTCAGGCAGGTGCGTGACGTCGAAGTTGAAGCGAACGCCTACAAGCGTCAAGCGAAAGCGGACGATCGCGACAAGTCGCTGGCCGAACAGCATGCAAAGGATGAGCAAGACGCCGCGCGTCGTGCACAGGATCAAAAGGAAAAAGCCGCTGCATCCGCCAGAAAGATCCAGGAGAGTGCCGCCAAGCAAAAGCAGGTAGCGGAACGCGAGACCCAGGCTGAAGGCCAGGCCGACGTCCGTGTGAAAGCGCACGAGGCACAAGTACGCAAGACTCAGGCTGAAGAAGCTGCCAAAGCACCTCAACGCGCAGCCAATGAGCAGGCTTACAAGGAAAAAGTAAAACAAGCGGAAGTCCACCGCAAAGAAGTCGAGGCCAAGAAAGCCGAGAAGGAGCGCGAACGTGCCGCCAAGCAGCAGACGCCAGCAGCTGCACCTGCGGCTACTCCGTTGTTGCCGGCTTCACCGGCAACAACACCATCCAAATAAACGATCCATGCCGCCGGTCAACGCCGGCAGCGATTGTTGACCCATGGCAGGTGGATTACACTGTCAACAGTTCTTTCCCTTGGCAGCGATTGTTAGCAGTCGTTGTCAATTTTGCAATAGAAGCCACCATGACCATGACGCACCGCGAAGATATACAGCGCCGTATTATCGAATTGGAAGTCGAACATCGTGACCTTGATGCGGTGATTGACATGCTCTCGCATGAAACCCGTCATGAAGAATTACAATTGCGTCGTTTGAAGAAGCGCAAGTTGCAATTGAAAGATCATATCGTGTTGCTGAAAATGCAATTAACTCCCGATATTCCAGCTTGATCCTGTCGAATTCCGGTCGGACTATTTTCGATTGCCCGGAGGTCGCTTTGTCGTTGGCTTTGGCGCTGCTCTGAAGCTGGTTTCTACAGACGCTCCGCGGAGCGCCTGAACGGTAAATTTTGCCGAGCGCTTAGTCCTGGCAATGATCCGGCAGCGCTTTTATCCCTTTTCTTGTTGTCCGGTTAACCTCTTTACAGGCGTAAGTCAGTGAGTTCCATCGAAGATACCGCAGCACCCGTTCCACATGGTATCCATGATGCCGAGGTTGAGCAGCTTTTTGGCGCAGGTGGGCCCTTGGGTGGGCAGGTAGGCAGCTATCGCCCACGCCATTCGCAAACTGAAATGGCCAAAGCCATTGCCGATGCCATTGCCGGTCAGCGCACCCTGATTGCAGAGGCAGGCACCGGCACCGGCAAGACGTTTGCCTATCTGGTCCCGGCCTTGCTCTGGGGTGGCAAAGTCATCGTGTCGACCGGCACCAAGAACTTGCAGGATCAACTGTATTTGCGCGATATCCCCACGGTACGCAAAGCCTTGAGCGCGCCGGTCTCGGTTGCGTTGCTGAAGGGGCGCTCCAACTACGTCTGTCATTTCCATCTCGAACGCACGCTGCAAAACGGTCGCATGACCTCGCGGGACGACGTCGGTTATCTGCGCGAGATTTCGCGCTTCATGAAGACGACATCGTCCGGCGACAAGGCCGAACTGTCCAAGGTACCGGAGACGGCGCTGATATGGAATCTGGTCACCTCGACGCGGGATACCTGTTTCGGTGCAGAGTGTCAGTACTATCAGGATTGCTTCGTCATGAAGGCGCGCAAGGAAGCGCAACAGGCGGATATCGTCGTTGTGAATCATCATCTATTCTTTGCCGATGTCGCGCTCAAGGACACCGGCGTGGCAGAGTTGCTGCCGACTGCCAATACCGTCATTTTCGACGAAGCGCATCAACTGCCGGAAACCGCGACGATGTTCTTCGGCGATACCGTGTCGACGTCGCAAGTGCTGGAGCTGTGCCGCGATGTGCTGGCGGAAGGCCTTTCGCACGCGCGCGATGGCGCCGACTGGGCCAAAGTGGTGTCACCGGTGGAGAAGGCCGCACGCGATCTGCGACTGGCTTTCCCGGAGGATATCGTGCGCCTGGCGGTCAATCAGATCGCGCCGTCGAGTGTCTTCTTTCCGGCATTGGAAACCTTGCGCGACAACATGGACGACATGATCGCCGTGTTGGAAAAGCAGGCCGAGCGCGCAGAAACCATCGAGCAATGCCGCACCCGCGCCATCGAATTGTCGAACCAGCTGGATAACTGGAACGGTGCGCAAGACAAAGCCGCCAGCGAGGACGGGCAGAGCTACGTGCTATGGGTCGAAGCCTTCACCTCATCGCTGCAATTGCATCGCACGCCGTTGTCGATTGCGCCGATTTTCAACAAGCAGCGCGAAGGCGTACCGCGTGCCTGGATCTTTACGTCGGCAACGCTGGCGGTGAAGAATGATTTCACGCATTACACGTCGCAGATGGGTTTGTGGGATGAGCCGGCGCAATCCTGGCCGAGTCCGTTCGACTACGAGCAGCAAGGCTTGCTCTACGTCCCGAACAACCTGCCGCAACCCAATTCGTATGAGTACACTGACGCTGTGATTGACGCGGCGTTACCGGCGATTATTGCTGCCGGCGGCCGTACTTTCCTGCTGTGCACGACGATACGTGCAGTCAATCGTGCGGCAGAGCGTTTGCGTGAAGAGTTCGAGACGCGTGGATTGCCTTTTCCATTGATGGTGCAAGGGGAAGCGGGGCGGACTGAGTTGCTGGATCGCTTCCGTGCATCGGGTAACGGCGTGCTGATCGGCAGCCAGAGTTTCTGGGAAGGCGTCGACGTGCGCGGCGATGCGTTGTCTTTGGTGATCATCGACAAGCTGCCGTTTTCGCCACCCGACGATCCGGTGTTGGCGGCGCGGATTGCCGAGTTGGAGAAAAAGGGATTGAATGGATTCATGCATCATCAGCTGCCGTCTGCAATCATTAATCTGAAACAGGGCGCCGGCCGCCTGATTCGAGATGAAAGTGACCAAGGCGTGTTGATGATTTGCGATCCGCGCCTGATTTCCAAGGGATATGGCCGACGTATCTGGCAGAGTCTGCCGCCGTTCAAACGCACGCGTGACATCGCGGCGGTAGAAGAATTTTTCATTCGTCGTGCAGAGCTGGCTGCAGCCGTAGACGAATCTTGATTGAATCTTGAACGATCTTGAAGCACTGATCGCATTGATGCTGACAGATGCGATCTGCATGGTAAATCAAGCATACGGGAGATATGCATGGCGAGTTTAAGCGCATCCACCGCATTAGTACCGGTACGTGCCAGCGAGCTCATTGTCGGGCAGCGTGCGCCCTGGCCGATTTATAACGAAGCCGGCGATTTGCTGCTGGCGCGCGGCAGCATGGTGGAAACCCAAGGTCAGCTCGATGGTTTGCTGGAGCATGGCCTGTTTCGCAACGAAAAGTGGGGAACCGAACCCGATACCGACTCAGTGCCCTTGCCGCAATCGCGTGACGTGCTGCAAAAACGCCGTCGCTCCAAAGGCCTGCGTCCACCTGCGCCAAGTCGTGGGCAAGAAAGCATCGTCACCATGGACGATGTGCGTTGGCGCATCGGCGATGCCCTGTCGCTGCAACTGAAAGAAGCCCCCGACGTTCGCTACAACATCAGCCTGATGGGTAGTCTGGCGGGTAAAAGTGTGCTGGTTTCAGCGCCGGTCAAAGATGGCAAATACATGCATTTGCGTGACGGGCAGATCGTCGTGGTGCGCGCTTTGTCTGGGCGACGTGCCTATGCGTTCGCGGCCAGCGTTCTCAAATATCAGAATCTTCCTTATCCTTATTTGCATCTGTCTTGTCCGCGTGAAGTGCGCTGCACCGTCATCCGGCAGGATGCTCGCGTCGAAGTGGATGTCGACGCCTTCCTGACGATTGGTTCGGCGCCGCCGGCGTCTCTCAATCTGCTCGATTTGAGCGTCGGTGGTGTATCCGGCGTCAGTAGCTTTCTTGGATGCGCCAAGGATGTCAAGGGGCATCTCAAATTCATCATCAATGTTGCCGGCGAAGACCGGGGCCTGGATCTGGACGTCGTATTGCGTACGGTTGAGGCAGACAGCGATCCGAACTACGCCAAATACGGGTTGGAGTTCATTGACGTGTCGCCAAGGGATCGCCTCATTTTGTCGGCATTTGTCTACCAAAGCGTCAGCGAAACCGACTGACTTACTGCTTGCGGCGGATGTTTCGGCTAGCGGTCCAACACCTCCATGTTTTACGATGCATCGCCGCATTTCTCTGCGAATTTGGCAGGGGGCTTCGGGTAAAATGGCGGGATGAAAATCTTAATCAGTAACGACGACGGCTATCAGGCTCCAGGCATCCTGGCGCTGGCTGACGCCTTGTCCGCCATCGCCGAGATCACGGTGGTTGCGCCCGACAGCAATCGGTCGGGCAGCTCCAACTCGTTGACGCTTGATCGCCCCTTGTGGGTTGAGCGCGCCGGCAACGGTTTTTATTATCTGAATGGCACACCATCTGACTGCGTGCACGTTGCCCTGACCGGTTTGTTGCCGGAGCGTCCAGACCTGATCGTCTCGGGGATCAACCAGGGACAGAACATGGGTGACGACACGCTGTATTCCGGTACGGTGGCGGCGGCGACCGAGGGTTTCCTGTTTGGGATCCCAGCGCTTGCTTTTTCTCAGTTGCACAAAGGCTGGGAGCATCTCGACAGTGCAGCGCGCATCGCCCGCGAAGTTGTCGAACGCCAGTTCGAAACACTGGACAAGCCTTATCTGCTGAACGTCAATATTCCCAATCTGCCGTATGAAGAACTCAAGCCTTGCGTCGCGACGCGGCTGGGTAAGCGGCATACTTCTGAGCCGGTCTACAAGATGCGCGATCCGCATGGCAAGGATATCTATTGGATCGGCCCGGCAGGTGCCGTAAAGGATGCGGGCGAGGGGACTGATTTTCACGCGACGGCGCAGGGGCATGTCTCGATTACGCCGCTGCAGATCGACCTGACGCATACGGCGCAACTCGCCAATCTGAAGAAGGCGTTGGCATGACCGATAAATCGAGCCGTTTCCCCTTGTCCTTGTCTTCTGTGGTCGAGAAGAAAGGCAAGTCGTCGACGACGGCTTCCGGGCGGACATCGACGCAGTTTGCTGCACCGACGCGCACTGTCGTGACGCCGCAGACGGCAACCAGAAACGCCGCTCAGGATTCGGGGCGTCAGGCTGCGAAGGCACAGGCCGCAAAAGCTGCGCAGTCTGCTCAACCTGCCGGCAAGCAAACCGTACGAAGCGCTTTACCCACACCCATTCCGACCGCCAACCGGCAGGCGCCGCTGGTGTCGGACGCCGTTCGCAAAGCCATGGTGGCGCGTGTCGCCAAACAGGGGGTGAGTGATCCCAAGGTATTGGCGGCAATGGAAGCGGTACCGCGGCACATGTTCATGGAGCCGGCATTATCCAGCCAGGCTTATATCGATGCGTCATTGCCGATCGGACATCATCAGACCATCTCGCAACCCTACATTGTTGCCCGCATGATCGAAATCATGCGCGACAACAACAAGGGCAAGGTGCTCGACCGGGTACTGGAAATCGGCACCGGCTGCGGTTATCAGGCGGCGGTCTTGTCGCTGGTTGCCAAGGACGTGTATTCGATTGAGCGCATCAAACCGTTGCATGAACTGGCCAAAACCAATTTGCGCCCGCTGCGCATTGCCAACATCCGCTTGCATTACGGAGATGGTATGCTAGGTCTGCCGCAGGTGGCGCCGTTCGACGGTATCATTCTTGCTGCGGCCGGGCTGGAAGTGCCTCAGGCCTTGCTGGAACAGTTGGCGATAGGCGGGCGCCTGGTGGCGCCGGTCGGGGGGCGTCAGCAAATGCTGCAGCTGATCGAGCGCATCAGCAAGTTTGAATGGACCAGCGAAACCTTGGAAGAATGCCATTTCGTGCCTTTGCGTCCAGGCACGGTGTAACAAGAAATCGAATAAGCAAAATAAGCAACACAGCCAATGGCAGCAAGGTGCATGATCAGGCCTTGCTTGTCCCGATGAACTTCTCGCGCAGGGCGCGGGTCAACGTTATCGTTGTACAAAATTAATGTAATGAGCATGAAAAAAAATCGTTTGGTTTGGTTGGGGATTACCGTCAGTCTGCTTGCAGCGTGTTCGACTACGCCGCGTACCGCGGCCCCTGTGGTGGATCGTACGGGGAGTTCCACCAAGCCTGTGGTCGACGCAAGCAAGCCTGCCGCAGCTGTTGCAGCTGCGCGTCCTGAAGGAAAAGGTTATTACACCGTAAAGAAGGGCGATACCTTGTACCGTATCGCGTTGGAGTCCGGTCAGAGCTATCGCGATATCGTCGCCTGGAACAACCTGACCAATCCGAACGACATCAAGGTCGATCAGGTGTTGCGCGTGTCGCCGCCTGATGGTGTGCAAACCGGTGCTGTCGTGGTCGGTGGTGCATCAGGGTCAGGTATCGAGGTCAAGCCGCTGGGTGCATCGACGGCAGCCAACAACGGTGTTGCGGCTCCGGTCGCGGGTGCCGGCAGCAACAAGATCGGGCCGCGCGGTGACAAGCGTGCTTATTCGGACAGTACGTTGGCCGAAATGGAAAAACCGGACACCGCACCGACCAGCGTAGCTGCGGCGGCACCAGCAACAACGGGAACGTCGGCAGCAGCGCCGCAAGCGGCGACAAAGACTGAGCCTGCACATGCGACGGACAAGCCGGCGACGGCTGCTGCTGCACCTGCGGCGGACGATGACGCGGTCTCCTGGATGTGGCCTGCAGAAGGCAAGGTTGTCGGGACGTTTGATGGCGGCAAAAAGGGTGTAGACATTGCCGGTAAGAGCGGTCAGCCGGTGTTGGCGGCCGGAGCGGGCAAGGTCATGTATGCCGGTAGCGGCATTCGCGGCTATGGCAATCTGGTCATCGTCAAGCACACGAATAATCTCTTGTCTGCCTATGCGCACAACAAGACAATATTGGTGAAGGAAGGGCAAGCAGTAACCAAGGGACAGAAGATTGCCGAGATGGGGAATTCGGATAGCGACAGCGTCAAGTTGCATTTCGAAATTCGTCAACAAGGCAAACCTGTCGATCCGTCGAAATACCTACCGCCACGTTAGCGTATGAGCCCACGCCCTCACGATCAACTGCCAGATGAAGAGTCCCGATCGGACGATCCAGTCGAGCCAATGGATGTTGCCGACGATCTGGAAGTGATTGAAGAGGGCGATCCTGCCGAAGATGGGAGTGATGGTGAAGCAGAAGTTGTTGTCGCCGTTGAGGGCGTCGAGGAGCTGAAAAAGGTTCTCGCCGCAGAACTCTCCACCGACACGACACAACACTATCTCAATCAGATCGGCACCCGGCCGTTACTGACCGCTCCGGAAGAGTTGTACTTTGCCACGCTGGCCAAGCAAGGCGATTTCGCTTCCCGTCAAAAAATGATCGAACACAACCTGCGTCTGGTCGTGTCGATCGCCAAGCATTACATTAACCGCGGCGTTGCTCTGCTGGATCTGATTGAAGAGGGTAACCTCGGTTTGATGCGCGCCATCGACAAGTTCGAGCCGGAGCGCGGTTTCCGTTTTTCCACTTACGCCACCTGGTGGATACGCCAGAGCATAGAGCGCGCCATCATGAACCAGGCGCGCACGGTACGTTTGCCCGTGCATATGGTGCGTGAACTCAATCAGATCCTGCGGGCCAAATACCATCTGGAAGCGCAACAACACGATGGTCGCGACGCCACTGCCGAAGATATCGCTCATCTGGTCGATCGGCCGGTGGAGGATGTGCAGGACGTGCTGACGCTCTCTGAGCATGCGGCGTCATTGGACACACCGTTGGATAACGATCCTCAGGCCAGCCTGATCGACTTGCTGCCCGGTTCGACGGATGAAAATCCCGACACGCAGGCGGAGTCGCATGAAATGTCGATATTGATCCGGGATTGGCTCAAAAACTTGCCTGACAAGCAAAGAATTGTCATCACACGCCGTTTCGGGCTCGACAACGACGACCCGTCCACGCTGGAGCAGCTGGCAAGCGAAATGGGCATCACCCGCGAGCGCGTGCGCCAGGTCCAGCAAGAAGCGCTCATCAAGCTCAAACGTACGCTGGTATCGCGCGGTGTCAGCAAGGACGCCCTGTTCTAGTGGCGTTGGTGGCGTTTTAGCTTCCCTCCGCTCCCCGGATCGCCGACAATAGCGGTTTTGGTCTTTTAAGGCTGCGACGGCGGCCGCATTTATTGTTTCTATGCAGCAAAACATTATCGATATCAAAGCCCTCGACATGGACGGGCGCGGCGTCGGCCATCTGGCCAACGAAGATGGTACCCAGGGCAAAGTCGTGTTCGTCGAAGGCGCGTTGCCGGGGGAGCAAGTCAGTTTCCATTCCTACCGCAAAAAACCGAAGTGGGAGGCCGCCACGATGACGGCCTTGCATCGTGAATCGTCATTGCGCGTCAAGCCGCAATGCGACTATTTCGGCATTTGCGGCGGCTGCGCCATGCAGCATCTGGAGCCTTCCGCACAAGTCGCCATGAAGCAGCGCGTGCTGGAAGACAATCTCTGGCATCTCAGCAAGCTCAAGGCTGAAACCATGTTGCGTCCGATTTACGGGCCAACCTGGGGCTATCGTTATCGCGCCCGGATTTCAGTGAAGAATGTGGTCAAAAAAGGCACAGTGCTGGTTGGTTTTCATGAGAAGAAATCGCCCTTTGTGAGCGACATGAAGACTTGCGAAATCCTGCCGCCGCATGTTTCTGCGATGCTGGTGCCGTTGCGTCATCTGATTGGATCTTTGACCATCATTGATCGTCTGCCGCAGATTGAACTGGCGATCGGTGAGGGTGATGACGGACAGAAAACGACGGTGATGGTATTGCGCGTGATGGAGCCACCTAGTGCTGACGACGAAGTCAAATTGAAAGCTTTCGCGGACGAGCACAAGGTCGAATGGTGGTTGCAGCCCAAAGGCCCCGATACCGCCTACCCGTACTATCCGCCGCAGTCGAATCTGCACTATACGCTGCCTGAGTTCGGTATTCGCATGCCTTTCAAGCCGACCGATTTCACGCAAGTCAATCATCAGATCAATCGCGTCTTGGTCGCGCGAGCCTTGCGTTTGCTGGATGCGCAGCCGGAAGATCGAGTGGCCGACTTGTTCTGCGGTCTGGGTAACTTCACTTTGCCGATTGCCACGATGGCAAAAGAGGTGGTTGGCATTGAAGGGAGCACCGCGCTGACGGAGCGCGCAGCGGAAAATGCCAAGGTCAACAATGTCGCCGAGAAGACGTCGTTCTATTGCCGCAACTTGTTCGAAGCGACGACAGAGGATTTCATTGCGCTGGGCAAGTTCGATCGGATGCTGATCGATCCGCCGCGTGAAGGTGCGCTGGAAGTCTGTAAAGCCATTGCTGGTCTGAGTGAGCAGCATGCCCATCTGAAGCCCAAGCGCATCGTGTATGTGTCATGCAATCCAGCGACGCTGGCGCGTGACTCCGGTGAGTTGGTGAATGGCGGCGGCTACCGTTTGAAACTGGCCGGCGTGGTCAACATGTTCCCGCATACTGCACACGTGGAATCGATGGCGGTTTTTGATTTGGATGAGTGAGTCATTCATTGCCTTGTTGAGCTGAAGGCGTAAAAAAGCCGACCAGAAGGTCGGCTTTTTTATTGGTCATTACCGGTCAGTCGCGGTTGCCGCCAAAGATGCCGAGAATCGACAGCAGGTTGACGAACACGTTGTACACGTCCAGATAAATACGCAGTGTTGCCGAGATGTAATTGGTCTCGCCGCCGTTGATCACTTGCTGTACATCAAACAGGATGTAAGCGGAGAAAATTGCGATGGCAACTACGGAAATCGTCAATTGCAGCGCCGGCAGTTGCAGGAAAATATTTGCCAGCGATGCGACGACGATCACCAGCAAGCCGGCAAACAGCCACTTGCTCATGCCCGAGAAATCACGTTTCGATACCGTGGCAACAGTTGCCATGACGCCGAAAATCAGTGCTGTTCCGCCGAAGGCCGTCATGATCAAGGTGCCGCCGTTGGAATATCCCAGCGTGTATTCAATCAGGCGCGACAGCATCAGGCCCATGAAGAAGGTGAAGCCGAGCAGGACGGCGACGCCCAGTCCTGAATTCTTGGTTTTTTCGATTGCGTAAAAGAAACCGAATGCCACCGCCATGAACACGACGAAGCCGATCATCGGGCTGCCTGCGAACATGCTGAAATGCATTTGCACGCCCAGCCATGCGCCCAGTACGGTCGGGATCATGGACAACGCGAGCAGCCAGTAGGTGTTGCGCAGCACGCGGTTGCGTACGACGGCGCCGGTGCTGACAGATTCAAATGCGTTTTGTGGGTATTGGCTCATTCTTCCTCCAGTTGCGTTAAATGCGAACTAAGCATAGCACGACAGTCTTGTGTAGGACATGTTCGGGGCTGTGAAGTTCTGCGAGAGATTTTCTCTCGTATTTGTCAAAATGTCATGCTTCCGAGCAAATTAGGCTGATAAATGCCCTTTTTATGCTAGAATCAAAGGTTGATTGAATTATTGATTAACGGCTTAACCCTTTCTTTTTATTGGAGTTTTTACACATGGCAATTGAACGCACCCTGTCGATTATCAAACCGGACGCAGTTGCGAAAAACGTGATCGGTCAGATTTATTCCCGTTTCGAAAACGCCGGCCTGAAAATCATCGCTGCGCGCATGATTCACTTGTCGCGTGCGGAAGCTGAAGGTTTCTACGCGGTTCACCGCGAGCGTCCTTTCTTCAAGGATCTGGTTGACTTCATGGTCTCCGGTCCTGTGATCGTTCAAGCTCTGGAAGGCGAAAACGCCATTCTGAAGCACCGCGACCTGATGGGCGCAACCGATCCGAAGAAGGCAGAAAAAGGCACAATTCGCGCCGATTTCGCTGACTCGATCGATGCAAACGCAGTACACGGTTCCGACGCAGCTGAAACAGCCAAGGTTGAAATCTCGTATTTCTTCCCAGCGCTGAACATCTATTCGCGTTAATTTGTAGCAAGTTGTCCTTGATGTTTAGTGATCTATGCATCAAGGTTAACGAAAAGTGGTACATGTCATGACAACAGCTCTCACCAATCTGCTGGATCTGGATCCCGCGCAACTCGTCGCTTACTGTGGCGAGTTGGGTGAGAAGCCGTTTCGCGCCAAACAATTGCAACGTTGGATACACCAGTACGGTGTTGCCGACTTTGCCGAGATGACCGATCTCGCCAAATCACTGCGTGAAAAACTGTCCACGCGCGCCTTCGTCGCTGCGCCGGCGATCATCAGTGATCACACTTCTACCGATGGCACCCGCAAATGGCTGGTGGATGTCGGCAACGGAAATGCCGTTGAAACCGTATTCATTCCCGAAGAAACTCGTGGCACTCTGTGTATTTCGACCCAGGCCGGCTGTGCGGTGAACTGCCGTTTCTGTTCGACCGGCAAGCAGGGCTTCAACCGCAATCTGAGCGTCGGCGAAATCATCGGCCAGCTCTGGATGGCTGAGTTTGAGCTGCGCAAGACCAAAGGCGTCGAAGCTGGCCCGAAAGGCGAGCGCCAGATCACCAATGTGGTGATGATGGGCATGGGTGAGCCTTTGCTGAATTTTGAACCTACCGTTACCGCGCTGAAGCTGATGCTCGACGATAACGCGTATGGTCTGTCTCGTCGCCGTGTGACCTTGTCCACCAGCGGTGTGGTGCCTATGATCGACAAGCTGTCGCAGGAATGTCCTGTGGCATTGGCTGTGTCGCTGCACGCATCGAACGATACGCTGCGCGATGGTTTAATCCCCCTGAATAAGAAGTATCCGCTGCACGAACTGATGGCTGCTTGCAAGCGCTATCTGGAATTCGCGCCGCGTGATTTCGTCACGTTTGAATACTGCATGCTGGATGGTGTCAACGACAGCGACGCGCATGCGCGCGAGCTGGTTGCGCTGGTGCAAGGCGGTGGCGACAGCAAGGCTGCGGTGCCGTGCAAATTCAATCTGATTCCTTTCAACCCTTTCCCCGAGTCAGGATTGAAGCGCTCACATAATCCTCGCATCAAGGCGTTTGCCCAGATTTTGATGGATGCCGGTATCGTCACAACCATTCGCAAGACGCGCGGAGACGATATCGACGCAGCCTGTGGTCAGTTGGCGGGTGAAGTGAAAGATCGTACGCGCGTGCAGGAGCGTATGCAAAAGATGACCGAGTATCAGCAAAAATTCGGCAAGGATTTTGGTCGCATCGTGGAGATATCCGGGTGAGGAGAGGTTGGCAGAAAAGCGTCGTTGCCGCTGCGCTGGCGCCTGCTTTGCTCCTGACCGGATGTGCCTCTTCCAAAACGGACAAGGCTGCGGCTCTCGTTCCGGATAATTCTGTTCCCAGTTTGCCTGGTGTTGCGACGCGTGCAAATGCGCAAACGCGGGCTGACATCCGTCTGCAATTGGCAATCGGCTACTACCAGCAGGGGCAGTATGGCGTAGTTCTGGAAGAGGCCGGCCGAGCCTTGCAGGCTGTTCCTGATTTCGCGGATGCCTATAGCGTGAGAGCGCTCGCCTACATGGAAATGGGGCAGGCAAGGCAAGCTGAGAGTGATTTTTTGCAAGCGATGAAGCTGGCGCCTGGAAATCCCGATTTTTCCAATAATTACGGTTGGTTTCTGTGCAATAACGGACGTGCTGCCGAGGCGATGCCGTTTTTTGACGCCGCAATCGGCAATGGAAGGTATCAGTCGCCCGGCAAAGCACTCGCCAATGCAGGTTCTTGTAGTCTGAAACTGCAGGATACGCAGGCGGCGGAGCGCTATTTTGCACGTGCTTTTCAGTACGAGCCGGCCAGTTTTGCAACGAATGTGAATCTGACCAGGCTGTATTTTGGCCGGAATGAATTTGAGCGCGCTCGCTTTCATATCGGTCTGGCAGCAAAGAATAATGTCTTGAATCAAGAAGCGCTATGGCTTGCCATCAAGATTGAACGTAAACTAGGCAATCAATCAGCCGAAAATGATCTGGCGGTGCAGTTGCGCCGCCGCTATCCGTCTTCGTCAGAATACGCGGCTTATCAACGTGGAGCATTTGATGAGTGATCAGCAGGGAAATGAAGCGCCGGTCCCCGAGTTCGTGTCGGGAACAGAAGAGGTAAGGCAGGTCGTATTACCCGGAGCGTTATTAGCGGCACAACGCCAGGCCAAAGGCTGGTCTGTGGAACATGCTGCCAGCCAGCTGAAGTTCGCAACCCGGCAAGTAATCGCTCTGGAAGCGGATAATTATGCAGCTTTGCCGGGTGCGGTCATCGTGCGCGGTTTTGTGCGCGCTTATGCCAAGTTGCTGGGGCTGGATGCCAATGCTCTGGTTGCGTCGTTGCCGCAGGAAGGTCCTGTCGGTAAAGAGCCGATCGTGCCGCAACGCACGCTCTCGACTCCGTTTTCGGAGTCTCCGCTGCCCCTAGGGAATCGCAGCAAAATGTCGCCTGGATTGATTGTGGGCGGCATTTTGGTGGTTATCCTGGCCGGTGCAGCGGTAGCCATCCATGAGACGGATCTGTTAAACGGCGTGCCGCAATTGGCCTGGCTGAAATCTGCAGCCAACAAGACCGGGGCAACGGACGAGCCGCAAGCACAGGCGCAGCAAGGCCAGGCTGCGGATGCGCAGGAATTGCCTCCAGAAGTTCAGGATGGTTCGGATAAGAGCAAGCTGGAAAAAGTTGAGTCGGCGGTAGCAAGCGCGACAAGCTCGGCGATTACAAATGTGTCCGAACGCGTCGCCAGCGTTGTTTCGGCGCCGTCGCCTCAGCCCGAGGCTGCGCCAGTGGAGAAGCCGGCAGCACCCACGCCGGCCGCTGCTGTCTCTGCGCAGCCGGCGGCGTCCGCGCCCGTTAGTTCGGCGTCCCCCGTGACTGGCGGGCTGAGTATCAGCAACAGCAAAGATTTGCTGCGATTGACGTTCCGTGAGGATTCGTGGGTTGAGATTCGCCGCAACGACAAGACGACCATGATTTCGCGTCTGTTGAAGGCCGGCACCTCCGAGTCGTTCGATATTACTGAACCCGTAACACTGGTGATCGGCAATGCTGCCGGTGTTGACGCCAGCTTGCGTGGTTCCAAACTGGATTTGCAGACCACTAGCAGCAGTAATGTGGCGCGTCTGAGTTTGAAATAAGTTTGAAATAAAGTATGTCATCTTCATCTTTTCCGATTGCATCAGGCCCGCTGGCTCGCCGCCAACGCCGTCGTGCCGTCATCAGTTATGGTGATCGGCAAGTTGTCGTAGGCGGTGGCGCGCCAGTCATGGTGCAGTCGATGACCAATACTGATACTGCCGATGCCATAGGTACGGCGATTCAGATCAAGGATCTTGCCCGTGCGGGTTCCGAAGTCGTGCGCATTACGGTTAATTCGCCCGAAGCTGCAGCCGCTGTGCCGGCGATTCGCGAACAATTGGATCGTATGGGTGTAGATGTGCCGCTGGTCGGCGATTTTCATTACAACGGCCACACGCTGTTGAACGACTATCCCGATTGCGCACAGGCGTTGTCAAAGTACCGTATCAATCCGGGCAATGTGGGGAAGGGCGCCAAGCGCGACACCCAGTTTGCACAGATGATCGAAGTCGCTTGCCGCTACGATAAGCCCGTGCGAATCGGCGTCAACTGGGGGAGCCTCGATCAGGCGCTGCTGGCGCGCATCATGGATGAAAACGCTCAGCGTAAAGAACCATGGCCGGCGCAAGCGGTGATGTATGAAGCGCTGGTGACATCAGCGATTGAAAACGCCCAGCGTGCGGAAGAACTGGGCATGGATGGCAACAAGATTATTTTGTCCTGCAAGGTATCGGGCGTGCAGGATTTGATCGCTGTGTATCGCGAGCTGGCGCGCCGTTGCGATTATCCTTTGCACCTGGGTTTGACCGAAGCCGGCATGGGTAGCAAAGGTATCGTTGCTTCCACGGCAGCATTGTCGGTGTTGTTGCAGGAAGGTATCGGCGACACCATCCGTATTTCGCTCACACCGGAACCGGGCGGTGACCGTACTCGTGAAGTCATCGTCGGTCAGGAAATTCTGCAAACCATGGGCTTGCGCAAGTTTACGCCGATGGTGATTGCTTGCCCTGGCTGCGGCCGTACGACGTCAACAGTATTCCAGGATCTGGCAGACAAGATCCAGACCTATCTGCGTGAGCAGATGCCGGTATGGAAGGGTGTTTATCCTGGTGTCGAGAGCATGAACGTGGCTGTCATGGGTTGTATCGTGAACGGCCCTGGTGAATCCAAGCATGCGAACATCGGTATCAGTTTGCCTGGAACAGGCGAATCTCCTGCGGCACCTGTTTTCATCGATGGCGAAAAGCGTATGACCCTGCGTGGCGATCGTATCGCAGAGGAATTCCAGTCCATCGTATTGGAATACGTGCAATCGCATTACAGCAAACAAACAGCGGCCTGAGGTCGCAGTGGTAGTCGGCCTCCTGGAAAATCCGGGCATCGTCGGCGACATAACTTACTGAATACAAGCATGTCTGAAAATAAGAAAATCGAAAAAATCGTCGGCGTCAAAGGAATGAATGACATTCTTCCTGCTGATGCGCCGTTGTGGGAATTGTTTGAGAACACCGTGCACTCGGTGTTGAAGAGCTACGGCTTCCAGCAAATCCGTACACCGATCGTTGAACCGACCGCCTTGTTCTCGCGCGGTTTGGGCGAAGTTACCGATATCGTTGAGAAGGAAATGTATTCCTTCACCGATTCGTTGAACGGCGACAACCTGACCCTGCGTCCTGAAAGCACCGCCAGCGTGGTACGTGCCGCGCTTGAGCACAACCTGACTTATGATGGCCCCAAGCGTCTGTGGTACACAGGGCCAATGTTTCGTCACGAAAAGCCGCAGCGCGGCCGCTATCGGCAGTTCCATCAGGTCGGTGCCGAAGCGCTGGGTTTCACCGGCCCGGATATCGATGCCGAACTGATCATGATGTGTCAGCGTCTGTGGGACGATCTCGGTCTGGAAGACATTCGCCTGGAGCTCAACTCCATTGGTAATGCAGAAGAGCGCAACAAGCATCGCACAGATCTGATTGCCTATTTCGAACAACACAAAGAGTTGCTCGATACCGATGCGCAGCGCCGTCTGCATTCGAATCCATTGCGCATTCTGGATACCAAGAATCCAACGATGCAAGACATGGTCAATGCGGCACCCAAGTTGCTGGATTATCTGGGTGAAGAATCGCGCGCGCATTTCGAAGGCGTGCAAAAGATCCTGAACCACAACAATATTCCGTTCACGATTAATCCGCGCCTGGTGCGCGGCATGGATTATTACAACCGCACCGTGTTCGAATGGGTGACCGATCAGCTCGGCTCGCAAGGTACGGTTTGCGGCGGCGGCCGTTACGATCCCTTGATCGAAATGTTCGGCGGCAAGCCGACTCCCGCCTGTGGTTTTGCGATGGGTGTCGAGCGTTTGCTGGAGTTGATGAAGGCCAGCGGCGAGCAATATGCGCCGAACCAATGCGACATCTATCTGGTCCATCAAGGCGAAGCCGCGCAATTGCAATCCTTTGTAATGGCAGAAAGATTGCGCAGTGCCGGGTTGGATGTTGTGCTACATTGCGCATCGGCGAGCGCCGGCGGCAGCTTCAAGTCGCAGATGAAGAAGGCCGATGCCAGCGGTGCTGCGTTTGCAGTCATCATCGGCGAAGACGAAGTCGCGAATGCGACGGCAACAGTCAAGAGCCTGCGCACGGCAGAAGGCGAAAATACCCAGCAGGTCACGATTCCATTCGATGGCGTGCCTGACTATGTGGTGGATCAAATTGTCGGCGACCACGACCATGATCACGACCACGTTCATTATCACCCTTAATTTTTAGACATATTTCATGGCATACGATCTCGAAGAACAAGAACAGTTGGCTTCCATCAAGGCTTGGTGGAGCAAGTACGGCAATCTTCTGACCTGGGTGTTGATCATTGCGCTGGCCGCTTATGCAGCATGGAGCGGCTGGAATATTTATCTGAACAAGCAATCGCAGCAAGCATCGCAGCTTTACGACGAGCAGCAGCGTGCTGTCGAAGCCAAGGACAATGCCAAGGTATTGCGCGCAGCGACCGATATGCAGGACAAGTTCAGCGGTACTGCCTATGCGCAAATGAGTGCGCTGGTGTCTGCCAAGGTGGCCTTTGATGCCAACGATACTGAAACAGCCAAGAAGCAGCTGCAATGGGTGATTGACCATGGCCGTGATGCGGAATACAAGGCAATTGCGTCAATTCGCATGGCCGGTTTGCTGCTCGACGCCAAGGCCTATGACGACGCTCTCAAGCTGCTTGCGGGTGATTTTCCTGCGCAGTTTGCCGGTGCGGTTGCGGATCGCAAGGGGGATATTCTGGTAGCCCAGGATAAGCGTGATGAAGCACGTGCCGCCTATCAGCTGGCGCTGGACAAGACAGACCCACGCAGCCCGGGCCGTCAACTGATTCAGTTGAAACTTGATGCTATCGGCGGCGCTCCAGCCAAAGCTGCAGCCTGATCATCGCTATAACCGCACTCCAACATCGTGAAATTCGGTAAGAGGAAAAACAATATGCGTCGTGAGTCACAAGTCGAATCACAAGTCGTTTCCATGCGTGCAGGTTCGTTGGCTGTCAAATTGAGCGCATTGGCTGCAGTTGCTCTGTTGTCGGGTTGCTCGCTGTTTTCCAGCAAGAAGGAAGTCAATCCACCGGCGGCCTTGGTTGAGTTCAAGCAAACTTTGCGCACTAAAACTGTCTGGACGACTTCGGTAGGCAAGGCAGGTAATTTTCAATTCAGCCCGGTTTATGCCGCTGACAGCATTTTTGCTGCAGGAGCTGATGGTACTGTCGTACGTGTGAACGCAGCGACTGGTCAAGCCATGTGGCGCATCAGTGCCGGGTCATTGACCGCAGGTGTCGGCAGCGACGGCAATACGGTTGCAGTTGTGGGCGAGAAGGGCATTGTTCAGGCGTTCGACGCCAGCGGCAAGTCGCTGTGGAAGGCATCGGCGCCGACCGAAGTATTGTCCGCACCAGCGGTTGGCTATGGTCTGGTCGTCGTGCGTAGTATCGACAACCGCATCACCGCATTCGATGCTGAAAACGGCACGCGTCGCTGGAGCATCCTGCGCCCGTTGCCGACGCTGACATTGCGTACGGCGCCCGGCATCGTGCTGGATTCGCAGAGCGCCTACGTTGCGTTGCCGGGCGGTCGTTTGTCCGCTCTGGCATTGAATAACGGTGGTCCACGCTGGGAAGTCGCCGTGGGCGATCCGCGTGGTACGACCGAACTCGAACGTATCGCCGACGTGTCCGGCGTGCCGGCCCTGGGTGTGCGCGACGTTTGCGCAGTGGCATATCAGGGGCGTATCGGCTGTTTCGATGTCAGCAATGGCAACGTTCGCTGGGGCAAAGAGTTTTCGAGCGACTCCGGCGTGACGCTGGATGATCGTTATGTCTACGCCGCAGATGACAAGGGCGGCGTGACCGAGTTCGTTCGCGATACCGGTGCCTCCATGTGGCACAACACCAAGTTGTCTTATCGCCGTCTGTCCGCGCCGATTGCTGTTGGCAAAGCGGTCGCAGTGGGCGATTATCAGGGTTACATCCATTTCTTGTCGCGTGACGATGGTTCTTTCGTCGCGCGTACAAGTACTGACGGCAGCCCGATTCAAGTGACGCCGATTGCCGCTGGGCAAAACGTCGTTTTTCAAACTCAAGCAGGAACACTGGTCGCCTTGGCGGCAGAATAATATTTAATGAAGCCGGTTATTGCACTTGTTGGTCGTCCCAATGTCGGTAAGTCGACATTGTTTAATCGGCTCACCCGTTCACGTGATGCGCTGGTCGCAGACTTGCCCGGGTTGACCCGGGATCGTCACTACGGCGAAGGCCGTGTCGGCGAACGCCCCTTTTTGGTGATCGATACCGGTGGTTTCGAGCCGGTTGCCAAAGAGGGCATCATGTTTGAAATGGCCAAACAGACCAAGCAGGCGGTGGTCGAGGCCGATATCGTGATATTTATTGTTGATGGTCGCCAGGGGCTGACCCCGCACGATAAGACCATCACAGATTTTCTGCGCAAATCGGGCCGTTCGGTCATGCTGGTGGTCAATAAGGCCGAGGGTATGAAATACACCTCGGTGACCGCCGATTTCTATGAGCTAGGCTTGGGCGATCCGTATGTGATCTCTGCGGCACACGGCGACGGTGTTGCCGATCTGGTCGATGAGGCTTTGGATATCGCCGTTGCTCAGCGCCCCGATCTCGGTGAAGAAGTTGACGTCGCGCGCGGCATCAAGATCGCCATCGTCGGCCGTCCGAACGTGGGTAAGTCGACACTGGTCAATACCTTGCTCGGCGAAGAGCGCGTCATCGCTTTCGACATGCCGGGTACGACCCGTGACTCGATCGAAATTCCCTTCGAGCGCGACGGCAAGCAATATACTTTGATCGACACGGCGGGCATCCGTCGTCGCGGTAAGGTGTTTGAAGCGATTGAGAAGTTTTCCGTCGTGAAGACGCTGCAATCGATCTCGGAAACCAACGTCGTCTTGCTGCTCCTCGATGCACAACAAGATATTTCCGAGCAAGATGCTCACATAGCCGGGTTTGTGCTGGAGTCAGGCCGCGCGCTGGTGGTCGGCATCAACAAGTGGGATGGTCTGCAGAGCGATCGTCGCGACGAAATCAAGATGGATCTGGAGCGCAAGCTAAGCTTCCTGTCGTTCGCGAAATTTCATTTCATCTCCGCGCTGAAGTCCACCGGCATCGGCCCGCTGATGAAGTCCATCGACTCGGCTTATGCCGCCGCGATGTCCAACCTGACCACGCCGAAACTTACGCGTGCGCTGATTGAAGCTGTCGAACATCAGCAACCTCGCCGCAAGGGATCCATTCGTCCGAAACTGCGCTACGCGCATCAGGGCGGCATGAATCCACCTGTCGTGGTGATCCACGGCAACGCACTTGAAGGCGTGGACGAGAGCTACAAACGTTATCTCGAAAAACATTTTCGTGAAACTTTCTCGTTGGTTGGCACTCCACTCCGTATCGAGTTCCGCTCGAGCAAGAATCCTTTCATTCGCCAAGATAAATAGTTACCAATCTTGGCGGTAGGTAGGAAATCGTTTACATTCATAACGCGTAGATTGGTAAAGCACTTGAAATTTTCTCAGGTGCCTCCAAATCCTAATCACAACAACACAGTGGAGCTGCCATGAGCAACAAAGGGCAATTGTTACAAGACCCATTTCTTAATGCCTTAAGAAAAGAACACGTCCCCGTTTCCATTTATTTGGTAAACGGCATCAAACTGCAAGGTCACGTGGAGTCGTTCGACCAGTACGTCGTCCTGCTGCGCAACACCGTCACCCAAATGGTATACAAACACGCCATTTCCACCGTCGTACCAGCCCGCGCCGTCAATCTGAGCCTCGATTCGGCAGAAGCGGAATAATGGTTTATCCAGCCGGCGCTATGCCGTGTGCATACTGATATGCGTGCCGCGCTAGTCGGCCTGGATTTCGGCAAAAGTGATTTTGCTGCAAGTCTGGATGAACTGTTTTTGCTGGCCAAGTCCGCTGGCGCCGAGCCTGTTACCACCATTACAGGCAAGCGTGCCAGTCCGGACGCAGCCTTGTTTGTTGGTTCCGGCAAGGCGCAAGAAGTCGCCGACGCCGTCGCCGACCTGCAACTCGACATTGTTATCTTCAATCACGCTTTATCTCCCGCTCAGCAGCGCAATCTTGAGCGTGTCTTGAAGACGCGTGTACTTGATCGCACCAGCCTGATTCTCGATATCTTTGCACAACGCGCCAAAAGCCATGAAGGCAAGGTTCAGGTCGAGTTGGCGCAGCTGCAACATTTGGCGACACGCCTTATTCGCGGCTGGACTCACTTGGAACGGCAAAAGGGTGGTATCGGTTTGCGCGGGCCAGGTGAAACGCAACTCGAGACCGACCGTCGTTTGCTTGGCGATCGCGTCAAGGCTTTACGCGGCCAATTGGCAAAGTTGCATCGTCAACATGCCACGCAACGCCGCGCACGTGGTCGCAACGATACGTTTTCAGTTTCTCTGGTCGGCTATACCAATGCCGGAAAATCCACGGTCTTCAACGCCATGGCCAAAGCGGGCGTTTATGCTGCAAATCAGTTGTTTGCGACTCTGGATACGACTTCGCGCCGCGTCTACCTCGGGGAAGTCGGTCATGTCGTGATTTCCGACACGGTCGGTTTTATCCGCGAATTGCCTCACCAATTGGTGGCTGCTTTCCGGGCAACCCTGGAAGAAACTATTCACGCTGATTTGCTGTTGCACGTTGTCGATGCGGCAAGTCCGGTGCGGATGGAGCAAATTGAGCAGGTCAATCTGGTGCTCAAAGAGATCGGAGCGGATCATATTCCGCAGATTCTGATCTGGAACAAGATCGACGCTGCCGAGCTGGAACCGGCAGTCGAGTATGACGAGTATGGTAGAATCCACCGGGTTTTTATTAGTGCGAAAACCGGTGCAGGCCTGGATTTATTGCGGCAAGCAATTGCCGATTCACTCAGGTCTTCAATCGAGGCGCGCAGGGGTGCGCAGTCTCAGGTTGTCGATTCTCAAGATGTGCACGCGCATTAGGTCGCTTCAGTCGTTCGGCGGGTACTTTGATCGAGTGTGATCAGCAAGCCTGATCGTTGAGCTTGGTCACAGAGCTGGCAGAGTTAGATCAAGCAGTTCCCGAAGTTGGCGGGCATTCCCTTTTGATTCAATTTAATAATTAAGCCGGATCGCAACGCATGCTTGTTTCTCTATTCAAAAAACTCGGTTTGAAATTCTCGCTGAACGACCCTCAATGGGGGCGCGGTTCGCAAGATGACAATAACCGTCAAAATCAGAATAACGGTGGTAACGGCAACAAGAAGCCGGAAGACGGACCTCCGGATCTTGATCAACTCTGGCGTGACTTCAATCAGCGTATAAGCCGTTTGTTCGGCAAGCGCGGCGGTGGAGGTTCCGACAACGGCGACGGCAATTTCAATCGCGGTGACATCAAAGGTGCCGGCATCGGTGCCGGCGTCATTGCTGTGATCGTTGCCTTCCTCTGGCTGGCCAGCGGCTTCTTCATTGTGCAGGAAGGCCAGACCGCAGTCGTCATGACCTTCGGCAAATACAGCCACACGACATTGCCAGGCTTTAACTGGCGTTGGCCGTATCCGGTGCAAAGCCATGAGATCGTCAATGTTTCGCAAGTGCGCACGGCGGAAATCGGCTATCGCAGCAACGCCAAGAACAAGCAACTCAAAGAAGCACTGATGCTGACCGATGATGAAAACATCATCGATATCCAGTTCGCGGTGCAATACAAACTCAAGAATGCCGCCGAATGGCTGTTCAACAATCGCGATCAGGATGAAACTGTGCGCCAGGTTGCTGAAACTGCGATTCGCGAAATCGTCGGCCGCAGCAAGATGGACTTCGTTCTCTACGAAGGCCGTGAAAAGGTTGCGCTCGACGTCGGTCAACTGATGCAACAGATTCTGGATCGCTACAAGTCCGGCGTGCAGATCACCAATGTCACCATGCAAGGTGTGCAACCGCCGGAGCAAGTGCAGGCAGCATTTGATGATGCCGTCAAAGCTGGTCAGGATCGCGAGCGCCAAAAGAATGAAGGTCAGGCTTACGCCAACGATGTGATTCCAAAGGCCAGCGGTGCCGCATCCCGTTTGCTGGAGGAAGCAGAAGCCTACCGTTCGCGCATCGTCGCCAACGCAGAGGGCGATGGCGCACGTTTCAAGCAGGTTCTGGAGGAATACCAGAAAGCGCCTGCAGTAACGCGTGACCGTATGTATCTGGAAACAATGCAGCAGATCTTCACCAATACGACCAAGGTCATGGTGGACGCCAAGAGCGGCAATAATCTGTTGTATTTGCCATTGGACAAGCTGATTCAGCAAACCGACAGCGCCAATGCCACCAATGCGGCTAAGCCGGCAACCGCGCCGGCTGTAGCAGCGACAACGCCAACACTTCCAGGAAGCGACCCAGTGTATTCAGTCGATGTTCAGCGTGACTCCCGCAATCGGGATGCACGTGATTCCCGTGATCGCGAGGTGCGCTAATGAGCCGCCTGATTACCAGCGTTATTGCCGTCATCGTTGCCCTCTGGCTGCTGTCGTCGACGATCTTCGTCGTCGAGCAACGCCAGTCTGCGATTGTGTTTGCCCTTGGTGAGGTCAAGCAAGTCGTGACTGATCCCGGCCTGCATTTCAAATTGCCGCCACCGTTCCAGAACGTGATCTATCTCGACAAGCGCATCCAGACTCTGGATACGCCAGATGCCGATCGTTTCATCACGGCCGAGAAGAAAAACGTGCTTGTTGACTCGTTCGTCAAATGGCGCATCGTCGATCCGCGCCTGTACTTCATCAGCTTCGGCGGTGACGACCGTCGCGCTCAGGATCGTCTGTCGCAGATCGTCAAGGCTGCCCTGAACGAAGAAATCACCAAGCGCACTGTGCGTGAAGTGATCTCCGGCGAGCGTGGCAAGGTCATGGATGCAATCCAGCGCAAAGTCGCGATCGAAGCCAAACAGATCGGTGCCGAGATTATCGATGTGCGCTTGCGCCGCGTTGACTATGTCGATCAGATCAATAATTCGGTCTATGACCGGATGAAGTCTGAGCGCGCCCGTGTCGCTAATGAATTGCGTTCGACCGGTGCTGCCGAGTCGGAAAAGATTCGCGCCGATGCTGATCGTCAACGTGTTGTGATTCTGGCGGAAGCGTATCGCGATGCGGAAAAGATTCGCGGCGCCGGCGATGCCAAGGCGTCCCAGATTTATGCCCAGGCGTTCGGGCAGAATCCCGAGTTTTACAAGTTCTATCGCAGTCTTGAGGCGTACCGCGCCAGTTTCAAGAACCGGCATGACTTGATGGTAGTGGATCCTAATTCCGAGTTCTTCAAATATTTCAAGGGTGTGGGAGGCGTCAGCACCAAGAAATAAGGCAAGACCGATAGCAAGATCGTAATATGCAGGGCTAGGATGGTGAGGACTGATGCTGCTTGTTGAGGGCATCTTTCCATTTTGTGGTCTGCATATTTGTTTCCCTGATTGAATGCGATTTTTACAAGGCATGCACGTCTTTTGACGTGTGTGCCTTGCCGCGTGTAAGAAGGGCGTTGCTTGAATGCATTGTTAAACACATTTTTCTGATTGATTTGTTTTATGCCGAACTGGCTTCTTCCTGAAAATATCGCCGATGTCTTGCCGTCCGAAGCGCGCAAGATTGAGGAGTTGCGCCGTCGCATGCTCGACAATTTCCGCCTGTATGGCTACGAAATGGTTATGCCGCCGCTGCTCGAATACCTTGAGTCTCTGTTGACGGGGGCGGGGCAAGATACTGATCTGCGCACCTTCAAGCTGGTTGATCAGCTGTCGGGACGTACGCTGGGTGTGCGTGCCGACATGACGACGCAGGTGGCGCGTATCGATGCACATTTGCTCAACCGCGATTCGGTGACTCGCCTGTGCTACGCCGGCAGCGTGTTGCATACACGTCCATCCGGCCTGCATGCAACGCGCGAACCGTTGCAGATCGGTGCTGAGATCTATGGTCACGCCGGATTGGAAGCTGATGCCGAGATTCAGGAATTGGCGCTGGCTTCGCTGGCACTGGCTGGCATCGCCAAAGTTCGTCTGGATCTCTGCCACGTCGGTGTGTTGCGCGCCATCATCGCCAACGACGACAAGGCAAACAAGCAAGCGGCGCAGCTGTTTGCTTTGCTGGAATCCAAAGATATTCCCGGCTTGCAAGTATTGACCAAAGATTATCAGCCCGTCACACGTGACGCGTTGTTGGCGCTTCCCGGTCTGTATGGCGATATCGAAGTCATCGAACGCGCCCGCAAGGTCTTGCCGTCGTTGCCCGGCATCGCCCAGGCGCTGGATGAACTGAAGGCGCTGGCGCAACTGGCCGGCGAAGCCAACGTCACCATCGATCTGGCGGATTTGCGCGGTTACCACTATCACAGCGGGGTGATGTTTGCCGCTTACGTGCCGGGCCTGCCCAATGCGGTAGTGCGCGGTGGCCGTTACGACCACGTCGGCGAAGCGTTCGGACGTGCGCGTCCGGCAACCGGTTTTTCCATGGATTTGCGCGAATTGGCACGTCTGATGCCCGGAGCGGAAAGAAAACGTGCAATTCGTGCCCCATGGGGTACCGAGGCGGGTTTGCGTGAGAAAATAGCGGAATTGCGTCGGGACGGGGAAATTGTAATTCAGAGCCTCCCCGGACACGAAAACGACCAGGACGAGTTTGATTGCGATCGCGCAGTGGAGCTCAGCAATGGAAATTGGATTATCAAAAACTTAGGTTAAGCCATGTTACAGAAAAGCAATGCAAAGAACGTCGTCGTCATTGGTACTCAGTGGGGCGATGAAGGTAAGGGTAAGATCGTCGATTGGCTGACCGATCACGCGCAAGGCGTGGTGCGTTTCCAAGGTGGTCACAATGCAGGCCATACCCTGGTTATCGGCGGTAAAAAGACTGCTCTGCAACTGATTCCGTCGGGCATCATGCGTGCCGGCGTGGCTTGCTATATCGGCAATGGTGTGGTCTTGTCCGTGCCTGATCTGCTGCGTGAAATCGACAAGCTGGAAGCTGCCGGCGTCGAAGTCGCTTCGCGCCTCAAAGTCTCCGCAGCCTGTCCGCTGATCCTGCCTTACCACGTTGCATTGGACGTTGCGCGCGAAGCTGCTCGCGGCGCCGCCAAGATCGGCACAACAGGCAAGGGCATCGGCCCCGCCTACGAAGACAAGGTTGCTCGTCGCGCGATCCGTGTTGCCGATCTGCTCAACGAAAAGCGTTTTGCCGAAAAGCTGCTGGAAAACCTGGACTACCATAACTTCGTCCTGACCCAATACCTGAAGACTCAGCCGGTGGATTTCCAGAAGACACTGGACGATGCGCTGGCCAACGTGCCCCGTTTGAAGCCGATGGTTGCCGATGTCTCCAACGATCTGCACATCGCCAATCAAGAGGGCGCTAACCTGCTGTTCGAAGGTGCGCAAGGCAGTTTGCTGGACGTCGACCACGGCACGTATCCCTTCGTGACTTCGAGCAACTGCGTGGCCGGCAATGCCGCCGCAGGTGCGGGTGTCGGTCCTGACATGCTGCATTACGTGATGGGCATTACCAAGGCTTACACCACCCGTGTCGGTTCCGGCCCGTTCCCGGCAGAACTGCCGACTGACGAAGGCGTAGGCAAGCATCTGGCGTCCGTCGGCCACGAGTTCGGCACCGTAACCGGTCGCGCACGTCGTTGCGGCTGGTTCGATGCAGCGTTGCTGAAGCGTTCGGTCCAGATCAATGGCGTGTCCGGCATGTGCCTGACCAAGCTCGACGTGCTGGACGGCCTCGAGTCGCTCAAGCTGTGCACCGGCTACACTCTCAACGGCAAGACCGTGGACATCTTCCCGGTCGGGGCTGAAGAAGCAGCTGCCTGCCAGCCAATCTACGAAGAAATGCCGGGCTGGAAAGAATCCACCGTCGGCGTACAATCGCTGGACGGCCTGCCTGCCAATGCACGTGCCTATATCAAGCGCATTGAAGAACTGGTCGGCGTGCCTATCGACATGATTTCCACCGGTCCTGACCGCGAAGAGACCATCGTTTTGCGCCATCCGTTCAAGTAATCCAGTAATCAACCAATTCAGTACCAACGGCGAACAACCTGTTGTTCGCCGTTCTCACAAGAAAAGCAATTCCGTAAGACGAGTACTCAAAAATGAAAATATCCGACGATAAAGACCTGTGGGTCTCCTGGGATGACTACAATCGCAGCATCGAAAAACTGGCCCTGAAAGTCTATGAATCAGGCTGGCAGTTCGATCAGGTATTGTGTCTGGCGCGTGGCGGCTTGCGTCCCGGCGATGTGTTCTCGCGCATCTTCGACGTGCCGCTGGCGATTCTGTCGACCAGTTCCTACCGTGAAGCGGCCGGCACTATTCGCAGCAGCCTGGACATCGCCAAGTACATCACCATCACCAAGGGCAGCCTGTCGGGCCGCGTCTTGCTGGTGGACGATCTGGTTGATTCCGGCGTGACCCTGCAAAAGGTCCAGATGCACCTCAAGGAGCACTATCCGGCCGTGACCGAAATCAAATCGGCTGTGCTGTGGTGGAAGGCGTGCTCCATCGTCGAACCGGACTATCATCTCGACTATCTGCCGACCAATCCGTGGATTCATCAGCCGTTTGAAGACTATGACGGCCTTGGTCCGCATCAGTTGGCGGCATGGATCAAGAAGGGCGAGTCGAAGTAATTCGTCGTTCTGCCGGTATAAAGAAAAAGAGCTTACGCCATAACGTAAGCTCTTTTTTTTGTGTCCATGGTTTGCACGTATGAAGCATGTTCAGATAACGCCATACCCGTCGCAGCTGGTCTTCTCAGGGAATGATCTTGCGGCGACGGAAGTCGTCGAAGATATCCATGAACATTGCTTCGGTCTCGACATATTCATGAAACCCGAAACGCCGCGCCTTGGAGCTGTCGCCGAACATGTCGTAGTCCCATGAGAAGACAAAATCACTGAATTCCCACGACGACAAGTCGGCGAAGCTGTGCGGCGCGAGATCATGCTTTTCGATGATCTGTTGCCACAAGCCGGCCTTGTCAGCCATGACCGAGGTCAGCGACAAGGGCAGCGGTGGCGCTACTTCCAGATCAAAGTAACGCGCAATCTTCGGCCACATTTCGCTCCAGCGGAACAAGTCGCCGTTGCCGATGTTGAAAGCCTGATTGCCGCAGCGCGGATCGGTCGCCGCCCACACCGTGGCCTTTGCCAATAATCCTGCGTCCGTCATCTCCACCAGTTTGTCATAGGCTCCCGGTTTGCCGGGGAAGCGCAACGGCAGGCCGAGCTCTTTCGAGATCGATGCATACACCGCAATCGCCAGCGCCAGGTTCATCGGATTACCCAAGGCAAAACCGCCGACTACCGCCGGCCGGATGCCGGACCAGGTCCACGATTTGCCTTGCTGGCGTTGCTCCAGATAGGTTTGCTGGTCGAACATGAATTCCGGCGGCATGAAATGCGCATCTGTTTCACGCGCCGGGGTCTTGAACGGACCGAGATGGCCGCCGTACACCTTGTAGCCCTGCATCAGGCTGACGTGATGCAAGTTGCTTGCCACGGCCTCGACGCTTTCCAGCGTATTCATCAGCATCGCCAGATTCGGCGCTACCAGTTCGGCCCAGCTAGGGCGATGCTGATAGGCGGCGTAGAAGATATGCGTGATTTGCTTGAGACCACCCAATTTGAAGCGCGCATCGGCAGCGTCAAGCAGATCGACGGCGACGTGCTGCACACGCTCGTCCGACTCGCCGCCACGGCGCGACAGGCCGATGATGTTCCAATCTTCCAGGCCGCGCAGATGATCGATCAGGTTGCGGCCGATAACACCTTGGGCGCCGACTACCAGAGCTACTTTTTGTGTATTCATGGTCGATACTTTGGTGTGTTTGGGCTTAGCAAACTTCGTTGGCAGTCTTCATCGAGACGGCCGGTACGGCTTTGCGATCCAGCTTCCAGCTGATCAGCGCCACGACCAGGCCGCCCGCCGTGATCAATGCAGCAACCAGCGACACTGCATGCAGGCCGGGGCCATGATCGATGGTGACGCCACCTAGCCATGCACCCAGAGCGTTACCCAGGTTGAAGGCCGCGATGTTGACCGACGATGCCAGATTCGGCGCGCCGGTGGCTTTTTCAAGCACGCGCATTTGCAGTGGCGGTACAGTGGCGAAAGCGGCGGCGCCCAGCAGACCAACGGTGATCACGGCAGCGAGCTTGTAATGGCTGGTGAAGGAGAACAGCACCAATACGCCGGCCAGTAACACCAGACTTATCACGAGCGTCGGCATCAGATACTTGTCGGCAAATTTGCCGCCCAGCAGATTACCACCTACCAGGCCGACGCCGAACAGCAACAGGATCGGCGATACAGCGCCAGGCTGGAAGCCGGTGATGTCGGTCAGGATGGGGGCGATGTAAGTAAATGCGGCAAACACGCCACCGAAGCCCAGCACGGTCATCAGCAGGCCGAGCAACACTTGCGGACGACCCAGCACACGCAGTTCGCTGCTGAAATCGGCATCCTGCTTGTCATCCGAACGCGGCACCAGATACGCAGTTGCCAGCAAGGCCACAACACCGATGGCGCTGACCGCCCAGAAGGTCGAACGCCAGCCGTAAGCTTGGCCCAGCCAGGTGCCGAAAGGCACGCCGAGCACGTTAGCCACGGTCAAACCGGTGAACATCAGTGCAATAGCGGAGGCTTGTTTTTCCTTCGCGACCAGACCGGTGGCGACCACCGAGCCGACACCGAAGAAGGCGCCATGCGAGAACGAAGCGATGATGCGCGAAATCATGAGCGTGGCGTAGTCCGGCGCGATCGCACAGCCGATGTTACCGATGACGAACAGCACCATCAGGCTGACCAGCAAGGTTTTACGCGGCAATTTTCCGGTGGTGGCGGTGACCAGCGGGGCGCCGACGAACACGCCCAGCGCGTAGCCCGTGACCAGCAGGCCGGCCGAAGACAAGGTCGTACCCAGATTGGCGGCGACTTCGGGCAAGAGGCCCATGATGACGAATTCCGTGGTTCCTATCGCAAATGCGCTGATGGCTAGCGCCCATAAAGCAATCGGCATGATTTCACTCCCAATGGTTGTTTGATGTATGGCATTGTGAGGCCTATCTTTGTTGAGAAAAATACCGTTAAAATCAAAGAATATTTGAATTGGAGTCAACAATGACCATGCAATCGGATGAAATGCGTATCTTCATCGCCGTGGTTGAAGCAGGCAGCCTGAGCGCCGCAGCGGAAGTGCTGGAGCAGACGACATCGGGCATCAGCCGGGCGCTGACGCGATTGGAAGAGAAGCTTGGCACCAGCCTGCTCACCCGCACGACGCGACGGATGGAGTTGACGGAGGAAGGGCAGGTATTCCTGGCGCAGGCGCGCGACATCATCGCGGCCATGGAGCGCGCCGAAGAGTCAATCCGTATCCGCAGCCAGAAGCCGGTCGGCAAGCTGCGTGTGGACGCCTCCGCGCCGTTCATGCTGCACTGTATCGTGCCGCACGTTGCTGCTTTTCGCGAAGCCTATCCCGACATCGAGCTGGATCTGACGACCAATGATCGTTTCATCGATCTGGTCGAGCAGCGCACCGACATTGCGATCCGTATCGGCGAATTGCAGGATTCCTCCTTGCATGCCAAGCCGTTGACCTCCGCGCGTCTGCAACTGCTGGCCAGTCCGGAATACCTGCGACGTCACGGTACGCCCAAGACCGTCAAGGATCTCGATAGTCACCAACTGATCGGTTTCACGCAACCAGAAGGGTTGAACCACTGGCCGTTGCAGTACGAAGACGGCGACCGCTATCCGATCAAGCCTTCATGCCGTGCCTCCAGCGGGGAAACGATCCGTCATCTCGCGATCCATGGACAGGGTATTGCCTGCCTGTCCAATTTCATGTCGGACGCCGACGTGGCGGAAGGGCGTCTGGTGCGTGTGCTGGAAAAGTCGCATACGGCATTTCGCCAGAAGATCCATGCTGTGTATTATCGGAATACGCAAATCTCGAGACGCATCAGTTGTTTTCTTGATTTTTTGCAGTGCAAGCTGTAAGTCCGATCTGTAAGTCCGATCTGTGATTCAGAACCAACCGAGTCGCAATCTGTCTTGATCGTGTCACAAGGCTTCGTCACCATGAAGCATTGCCGAAGAACTGATTAAAAAGATAACGGAGCAAGCATGTCCCTGATTACCCGGACTTCACAATGGATCTCGATCCTGGCGCAAGCCTCAGCTGTCATCGCGCTGATCAGCGCGCCGTCGCTGGCGACAGCCGCCAATGTTGCCGGTTTCTCACCGCAAGGCGACGTCGCTCAGATTCGTCAGGTGCGCGCAACGTTTTCCGAGCCGCTGGTCAAGTTTGGTGATCCCAAGGCTGCTGCGCCTTTCGACATCAATTGCGCCGTAGCAGGCACTTCGCGCTGGGCCGACGGCAAGAACTGGGTTTACGACTTTGAGCGTGATCTGCCGCCGGGCACGCGCTGTTCATTTACGCTGAAGCCGGGCGTCAAGGCCGTGTCCGGAGCGGCAATCACCGGCAAGAGCGTGTTCCAGTTCAACACCGGCGGTCCTGCCGTTGTGCGGCATATGCCCGAAGGGAACGAGATTGAAGAAGAGCAGGCTTTCATCCTGTTCCAGAACGGCGCTGCCAATCAGGACAGAGTGCGTGATCATATGTATTGCGAGGCCGAAGGCATTCATGAACGCATTCCGGTCAAGTTTGTGACCGATGCCATGCGCAAGGACTTGCTGAAAGAGTTCGCCAAGAAAATCGATCCGTCGCTGGTCACCATCGTGCAATGCCAGCAGCGCCTGCCCAACGATGCGTCAGTCAAACTGACCTGGGACAAAGGCATCACCACGCTCAACGGCATTGCGACGACGATCCCGCAAACCTTCAAATTCAAGGTGCGCAAAGAATTCACCGCCAGCCTCAGTTGCGAGCGTGAGAATGCCAATGCGGCGTGCTCGCCTATCCTGCCGGTGACGATGTCGTTTTCATCCGCCGTGCCACGCAAGCTGGCCGAAGCGGTGGAGCTCAAGAGCAGCAACGGCAAGCTCAAGCCTTTCTTCGAAAAGAACAATACGGAAGAGTTGGTCTACAACCTGACCTTCAAACCGCCGTTTCCGGAGAACGGTGAGTTCAGCATCAATCTGCCATCCGGATTCAAGGACGAAAGCGGCCGCACGCTCAGCAATGCTTCCGCCTTTCCGCTGAAGTCGCGCACCGCCGGCTATCCACCGCTGGCGAAATTCCCGGCGGCGCCATTCGGCATCATCGAATTGAATGCCGACGCCACCTTACCGGTGACGTTACGCCGCGTAGAAGCGAACCTGCTGGTGCGTGGCACCGACGGCAAGGCTTTGCCCGGCAAGGTCGCCAATCTCAAAGTCGATGGCGACAAAGGTGTGATCGCGTGGCTGACCAAGCTCAATCGTTTTCATGAACGCTGGGGCGACACCACAGGGAAAACGCCTGACACGCGCGCCATCGGTTTGCTGGCCAAAGAGCCGGGTGTGAAGACGCTGAATTTGCCCGCACTATCGGATGCCAAAGACGGTGAAAGGCCGTTCGAAGTGGTCGGTATTCCCTTGAAGGATCCGGGCTTCTATGTGGTCGAACTGGAGTCGCAAAAACTCGGCGCATCCTTGCTCGGCAAACCGGCGCCGATGTATGTGCGTACCAGCACGCTGGTGACCAATTTGTCGGTGCACGTCAAACTTGGCCGCGAGAACAATGCGGTATGGGTGACCACGCTGGATACGGCCAAGCCGGTGGCGGATGCCGACGTGCGCATTTCCAATTGCCGGGGTGACGAACTGTGGCGCGGCAAGACCAATGCGATCGGCGTGGCGATGATCGCCAAACCAATCGAAGATAGTTGCGCCAGCCGCCAGAACGAAGACGGCGCCATCAGCGGCCTCTTTGTCAGCGCGCGCAAGACGGATGAGAAGGGACGTGCCGACATGGCGTTTGCACTGACCTCATGGAGCGACGGTATTGAATCGTGGCGTTTCAATTTGCCAACCGACCGCTCGTCCGGCGCCAATGCCCGTGCACATACAATCTTTGACCGTAGCTTGTTCCGCGCCGGCGAAACGGTGTCGATGAAGCATGAGTTCCGTCTCGAAAGCATGACCGGCTTTGCGCTGGCGGGCAAAGACAAGTTGCCCACACGCGTGCGCATCATCCATCAGGGCAGTGGGCAAGAGTTCCAGTTTCCGCTGAAATGGCGCAATCAAAAAAATGCCGAGACCGTTTTTGCGATTCCGAAAGAAGCCAAACTCGGCAGCTACGATGTCATGCTCGACAGCGGTGCAGCAAAGAGCGGCAATGACAGCAGCAATGAGGGCGATGGTGATGCCGAAGAAGGTGGCGCTACGCAAGGCAGCTATAGCACCGGCAGTTTCCGCGTCGAAGAATTCCGCCTGCCTTTGATGCAGGGACGCATTACGCCGGTGATCGCGAACAAGAGCGCCGGTCTGGTGGCACCGAAAGAGGTGCCGGTCGACGTCCAGCTTAACTACATCAACGGCGGTGGCGCTTCGGGACAAGCGGTGCGCGTCAGCAGCCTGATGCGCGCAAAGGCGGTCAGTTTTGCCAGCTATGAGGGCTATTCTTTTGGTGCGGGCAGTTACGGTGGTGAAGACGGCGATGCCGGCAGCGATGACCAGAAAATCGTTGCCGACAAGTTGCCGGTGACGCTGGATAAAAATGGCGCCGGGCGCACCACGGTCAAGTCCATGCCCGTCATCAAGACGCCGCGTGAACTGCTGACCGAGATGACCTATAACGATCCGAACGGCGAGATCCAGACCATCTCCAACGTCACGACCGTATGGCCATCGGCGGTGGTCATCGGCATCAAGGGCGGTGATTGGGTTTCGGTGAAGAAGAAGCTGGCCTTGAGCATGGTCGTACTCAATGCGGCAGGCCAGCCGCAAGCCGACGTACCTGTCGAAGTCTCTGCCCTGAGCCGGCAAACCAATTCGCATCGCAAGCGCATGGTCGGTGGTTTCTACGCGTATGAAAATACCCGCTCGTCGCAAAACCTCGGCACGCTATGCAACGGCAAGACCGACAAGCATGGCGTACTCATCTGCGACGTGTCCTTGTCGGAAGCCGGTAACGTCGAACTGACTGCCACCGCCAAGGATGGCAACGGCAACGCCTCGTTCGCGCAGACCTCGGTATGGGTGACGCGCCAGGGCGAATTGTGGTTCGATGGCGAGAATCAGGATCGCATCGATATCCTGCCGGAAAAGAAAACTTATCAACCCGGTGAGACCGCTAAATTCCAGGTGCGCATGCCGTTCCGCTATGCGACTGCTCTGGTGGCGGTAGAGCGTGAAGGCGTGATCGAAACGCAGGTCGTGCAATTGAACGGACAGGACCCGACCATCAGCCTGCCGATCAAGGGAGACTTCGCGCCGAACGTCTACGTCTCGGTGCTGGCCGTGCGTGGGCGCATGCGTGAAGTGCCGTGGTATTCCTTCTTCAGCTGGGGTTGGAAAGAACCGATCAACTGGTGGCACGAGTTCAAGGAATATCAGGCGCCCGGCACCATGGTCGATCTGGCCAAACCGGCCTACAAATTTGGCGTCGCCGAAATCTCCGTCGGCAGCGGTGCGCATTTGCTGAAGGTCGCCGTAACTGCTGACAAGCCGACGTATCCGATCCGTTCGACAGCCAAGGTCAGTGTGCAAGTCACACTGCCTGACGGCAAACCTGCCGCTGGAGCCGAGATTGCGTTGGCGGCAGTGGACGAAGCCTTGCTGGAACTGCAGCCCAACACCAGCTGGAATCTGCTCTCTGCCATGCTGCAGCGACGCAGCTACGGTATTGAAACATCGACTGCGCAGATGCAGGTGATCGGCAAGCGCCACTACGGCAAGAAGGCGACTCCCGCAGGTGGCGGTGGCGGTAAATCGCCGACGCGTGAATTGTTCGACACCTTGCTGTTGTGGAAACCGTACGTGGTGCTCGACGCCAACGGCAAGGCGCAGATCGACGTGCCGCTCAACGATGCGTTGACGGCCTTCCGTATCGTCGCAGTCGCGGAGAGTGGTGCTGGTTTGTTCGGTACCGGATCGGCAAGCATCCGCTCGTCGCAGGATGTGCAGGTCATCTCCGGCTTGCCGCCGCTGGTGCGGGAAGGCGATCAGTTCAATGCCATGGTCACTGTGCGCAACACCACGACGCGTGCCATGCAGCTTCGCCTGAACGCGAAAGCGACGACGGGATCGATACCGACTGCCACGATTACCTTGCAGGATAAGGACGTCGCCATTCCTGCTGGTGAAGCGCGTGAAGTGATGTGGCCGGTGACCGTGCCCGCAGATATCTCGCAATTGAGCTGGGAAATCGGCGCACAGGAGCAATCCGTATCGTCCATATCGGCCGCGAAGGACGCCATCAAATTCGTCCAGCGCGTAGTACCGGCGATCCCAGTGATGGTGCAGCAGGCGACCTTGTTCCAGCTTGACAAGGCATCGTCGATGAGCGTCGCGCAACCTGCCGACAGCTTGCCTGGACGCGGTGGATTGACTATTTCGCTCAAGCCGAGTCTTGCCGGCGGCAGCGAAGGCATCCGCAAATATTTCGTCGACTATCCGTTCTCTTGTCTGGAGCAGCGCACCTCCAAGGCCATCGGTCTGCGTGACGATGCGATGTGGCAGAAGATCGTGACTGATCTGCCGACCTACCTCGACGCGGATGGCCTGGCGTATTACTTCCCGCCGAGCGAATCCAATGCGCGGCGCGGCAGCGATACCTTGACCGCTTATCTGCTGGCAGCATCGAATGAGGCGGCCTATGTTTTGCCGACGCAAAGCCGCGACAAGATGCTCGATGGTCTGGCGGCGTTTGTCGACGGCAAGCTTACGCGTGATTTCTGGTCGCCGAAGAAAGATCTCGATGTGCGCAAGCTGGCAGCACTGGAGGCCTTGTCGCGCTATCACCGTGTACAGCCATCCATGCTTGGCTCGATTCAGATCAACCCCAATCTGTGGCCGACCTCGGCAGTGCTCGACTGGATCGCCATCCTGCAGCGTGTGACGACCATTCCTGATCGCGATAAGCGTCTGGCGGAAGCCGATCAGATCATCCGCTCGCGCCTGAACTATCAAGGTACCCGCATGGGCTTCTCGGATGAGGCGAACGATTACTGGTGGTGGCTGATGGCCAGTGGCGATAGCAATGCTAATCGTCTTGTATTGACCATGCTGAATAACCCGGCCTGGCGAGAAGATATGCCTAAGCTGATCAGCGGCGCCATCCAGCGTCAACAGCGCGGCCATTGGAGCACGACCACCGCCAACGTCTGGGGTAGTCTGGCGCTGGAGAAATTCAGCCGTACATTCGAGGCGGAAAAAGTGGCGGGCACGACGCGCATCGTCTCCGACGCAGGTAATAACGCGTATGCCTGGAGCGGCGCAGGCGCAACCGGCGGCAAAGTGCAGATTCCTTGGGGCACGCCTGCGCCGGGTACGTTGAAGTTCACGCAGGAAGGCAACGGTAAGCCATGGATCACCATGCAAAGTCTGGCTGCCGTGCCGTTGAAGGCGCCATTCTCCAGCGGATACCGCATCACCAAGACGGTTGTTCCGGTCGAGCAGAAGCAGAAGGGCGTCTACAGCCGCGGCGACGTGTTGCGTGTGACGCTGGATATCGATGCGCAGACCGACATGACCTGGGTGGTGCTGAACGATCCGATTCCGGGCGGCGCCAGCTTGCTGGGTTCCGGATTGGCGCGCGACTCGGCGATCACGCGCAGCGGCGAAGACGATGGCCGTTCGCGCAGCAGTGCATGGCTTGCGTATGAAGAACGAAGCTTTGAGGGCTATCGCGCATACTACGAACGCATGCCGAAGGGGCGCTCCAGCATTACCTATACGGTGCGTCTGAACAACGCCGGTGAGTTCAGTCTGCCGCCGACGCGGGTCGAAGCGATGTACGCGCCAGAGATGTTCGGTGAAATTCCGAACGCCAGGCTGAGTATCAAGGCGCCGTGATGACGGGGATTGCACAACGGCATATTGCAGCAATATTTTTCGCTGCGACGACCGTGTTTCTGGCGGGCGCGCCGGTTGTCGCGCATGCCGTCCCGAGTTTTGGTGAGGTGCAGCAATCCTTCCGTTCATCGGACGCCGCGATGTACGACCGGCATGGAGAATTGATCCAGCAACTGCGGCTCAATCCCAATGAGCGTCGCTTATCGTGGATCGCTTTGGAGGATGTGTCGCCGGCGCTGCGCAACGCCCTGATCGCTTCCGAAGATCGCCGCTTCTATCAGCACAGCGGCGTCGACTGGAGCGCCGTGGCGGCGTCGGCATGGGGCAATCTGTGGAACACCAGGACGCGCGGTGCGTCCACCATCACGATGCAATTGGCGGGTCTGATCTATGACGATCTGCGCCGCAAGTCGTCGGCACGGTCGATGACGCAGAAAGTGTCCCAGGTCTTCATTGCGCAGTCGCTGGAGCGCAATTGGCGCAAGGATCAGATTCTGGAAGCTTATCTGAATTTGGTCAGTTTCCGCGGTGAGCTGGTCGGTGTCCATGCCTTGTCACGCGTGCTGTTCGGCAAGCACCCCAGCGGTCTCAATCAGAGCGAGGCTGCCATCGCGGTAGCGTTGATTCGGGCGCCCAACGCCAAGCCTGCCAAAGTCTCGGAGCGCGCCTGCACCATTCTGAAAGAGCAGGGCACACCGCAAGAATGTAATGGCTTGCAAGGCCGTACTGAACTGGTATTGGCACGCGCAACGGCCAAGGGCGAAATCAGTGGCGCTGCAACTGCACCGCAACTTGCCCCGCATCTGGGGCGAAAGCTGCTCAAGGATGCAGGGAAACCGATTTATTCAACCCTCGATGCAGCGACGCAGCGTTTTGCCAGCGATGCCTTGCGCCGTCAATTGTCGGCGTTGGTGGATAGAAATATCGAAGACGGCGCCGTAGTCGTGATCGACAACGCCAGCGGTGATGTGCTTGCCTGGGTGGGCTCAAGCGGCTCGCTGTCCGGCGCAGCGCAGGTCGATGGTGTGCAGGCTTTGCGTCAGGCAGGCTCGACGCTGAAACCATTCCTGTATGAGATGGCGATCGAGAAAAAATGGCTGACGGCAGCATCGCTGCTCGACGATTCGCCGGTCAATCTGGCGACCTCTGCCGGTCTCTATATTCCACAGAATTACGATCGGCAATTCAAGGGGCTGGTGAGCTTGCGTACCGCGCTGGGTTCGTCGCTGAATATTCCAGCCGTGCGTACGCTGGTGATGGTGACGCCGGAGCGTTTCTTCCGGCGCTTGCAGACGCTTGGTTTCAATCTGCGCGAGTCAGGTGACTACTATGGCTACAGTCTTGCGCTCGGCAGCGCCGACATCAGCCTGCTGTCGCTGACCAATGCCTATCGCGCATTGGCGAATCAGGGACGTTACAGTGGCGTTCGCACGGCGACAAATGATCCACGCGTGAGCTATCAGCAGGCAATGGATGGCGGCGCCTCTTTCATCGTCGGCGACATCTTGTCCGACCGCAGTGCACGGGCACGCACTTTTGGTCTGGAGAATGCCTTGTCGACGCGCATCTGGACGGCAGTCAAGACAGGGACGTCAAAGGACATGCGCGACAACTGGTGCATCGGATTTTCGTCGCGCTATACCGTTGGTGTGTGGGTCGGCAATGCATCCGGCGCGCCGATGTGGGATGTGTCGGGTGTCACTGGCGCAGCACCGGTCTGGCAAGAGGTGATGCAGTATCTGCACCGTCAGTCCAGTTCGCAGGAGCCGGCGAAGCCTGCATCGGTGATTGCTCAGCCGGTCCAGTTTGAGAATCAGCTGGAAGCAGCGCGCACCGAATACTTTTTGCCCGATACCAGTCAGCGCATGTTGCAGGTGGCGAGGTCAGGCGAGATTGCGCCAACGATTACCTATCCGACACCGGGCATGCTTGTGGCGATTGATCCGGATATTCCGCCAACGCATCAACGTCTGCGTTTCACCGCGCAAGGTGCGAAGCAGGGTGTGTGGCTGCTTGATGGGAAGCCGTTGAAAGTAGCGGGGAAGAAAACTGCAGACCTGGGGATTGACTGGATGCCTTGGCCAGGCAAGCACAAACTGGTTCTGCAGGATGCGAACGGCGCGGTGCTCGATCAGTTGCAGTTCGAGGTACGTGGGGCGCTGGTGCGGCCACCGGAGGGGAAACCTGTGAAGAGTAAGGTGAGTTTGCCGGCGAGATAGAAAAAGTCCCTAAAACGCAAAAGGCCGATTGATTTTCATCAACCGACCTTTTATGTTTTGGTGCCCACGGAGGGACTCGGTCACGTGCCGCGACCCCGTTTGGCCTTGCACGGCCAAACCTTCGAGTCCCACCCGCAAGGCGCGCAGGCGCCTTGCTCGCGGTCTCCAAAACGCAAAAGGCCGATTGATTTTCATCAATCGACCTTTTATGTTTTGGTGCCCACGGAGGGACTCGGTCACGTGCCGCGACCCCGTTTGGCCTTGCACGGCCAAACCTTCGAGTCCCACCCGCAAGGCGCGCAGGCGCCTTGCTCGCGGTCTCCAAAACGCAAAAGGCCGATTGATTTTCATCAATCGACCTTTTATGTTTTGGTGCCCACGGAGGGACTCGAACCCCCACACCTTGCGGCACATGGACCTGAACCATGCGCGTCTACCAATTCCGCCACGTGGGCCTAAAACGTCTTCACACAAAAGTGTGCAGCGCTTAGAAGGGCTGAATAATACTGATATTGAATCTGGTGGTCAACAAAATAATGCGTAAAAACGAAACATCATGAGAGGGTATTCGTTCGATGTGAATTTCATCGAGGCATGATGAGATTCTGGAAATACGGAAAACGAAAAAAGGAGAGGCCACCCACAAAAGTGGCAGGTTGATTCCGCGCGAAATAAATACGCGGAAATGCGCGAAGAAAATGCATTCGAGTTCGCGAAGAAAGGCGCTGAGATTTTTTCGGCTCTGAAAACGCAAAAGGCCGGCTGATTTTCATCAACCGACCTTTTATGTTTTGGTGCCCACGGAGGGACTCGGTCACGTGCCGCGACCCCGTTTGGCCTTGCACGGCCAAACCTTCGAGTCCCACCCGCAAGGCGCGCAGGCGCCTTGCTCGCGGTCTCCAAAACGCAAAAGGCCGATTGATTTTCATCAATCGACCTTTTATGTTTTGGTGCCCACGGAGGGACTCGAACCCCCACACCTTGCGGCACATGGACCTGAACCATGCGCGTCTACCAATTCCGCCACGTGGGCAATACCGCGAAAGAACGAGATTATAGCCTATTTTCAGATCTTGTCAATCACTTGGGGCGTTGCCGCCCATTTATTTTCAGGCGGCGGGTGCCGACGGCGCTATCGGGGCTGCATGTTAGGTAAATACCGGAAACCTCCGTTACACTAGGGCATGTTGCACCATGGGCCAAGGCCCAGTAGTCGTATTCCAGCAGCTCGCCAGGCGGTTCCGCTGTGGCGAAACTGATGAATAACAATTTACCTGATTACACTTTTGAGCCAATTTCCCTATACCATTCCCAGCCGCGAGGAAATTCTCGGCATCCTGCGCACCTCTTCGGGCGCGCAAAACGCGATGACACTGGCTTCTGCCCTCAGCGTCAAGCCGGAAGAGATGGATGGCCTGACGCGACGCCTGAATGCGATGGAACGTGACGGTCAGATCAAGCCCGACCGCGCCGGCAACTACAAGCTGACGCATTCCCCAGATTTCATCGAAGGCCGTGTCAGCAGCCATCGTGACGGTTTTGGTTTCCTCTTGCCGGAGGACGGCAGCGCCGACATTTTTCTGCCCGAGAAAGAAATGCAGAAGGTCTTGCATGGCGACCGTGTCCAGGCGCGCATCATCGGCACTGATCGCCGCGGACGTCCGGAAGGCACGATTGTTGAAGTGGTCTCGCGCGCCAATACGCATGTCATCGGCCGCTTGCTTAATGAGAATGGCGTCTGGGTAGTGGCGCCTGAAGACAAGCGTATCGGGCAGGACGTGATCCTCGCCGGTTCGCCGGGCAAGGCCAAGGCAGGGCAGGTGGTCAGTGTTGAGTTGACCGAACAGCCTTCGCGTTACACACAGCCTGTCGGCAAGATTGCAGAAATCCTCGGCGACATCGACGATCCGGGTATGGAAATCGAAATCGCCGTGCGCAAGTATGGCGTGCCGCATGAATTTTCCGAAGCAGCCAAGAAGTTGGCCGCAAAGCTGCCGGGCGAAGTCAAACCGGCCGATCTGAACGACCGCGTTGATTTGCGCGACGTGCCACTGGTGACCATTGATGGCGAAGATGCGCGCGACTTCGACGATGCGGTCTATTGTGAACCGATCAAGATCGGCCGCGCCAAGGGCTATCGTCTGATCGTTGCGATTGCCGACGTCAGTCACTATGTGAAGCCGAACGACGCGCTCGACGTGGATGCGCTGGAGCGCAGCACGTCGGTGTATTTTCCGCGCCGGGTGATACCAATGCTGCCCGAGAAGTTGTCGAACGGCTTGTGCTCACTTAATCCTGACGTCGATCGTTTGACGCTGGTGTGCGATGCCGTGATTACCGCCAAAGGCGAGATCAAGGCTTACCAATTTTATCCGGCGGTGATTCATTCCGCAGCACGCCTGACGTATACCGAAGTTGCTGCAGTTCTCGCCAATACAAAAGGCCCGGAAGCTGCCAAGCGTGCCGGGTTGGTGCCGCATTTGCTGAATCTGTATGAAGTCTTCCAGGCGCTGTTGCAGTCACGTCAGGCACGCGGTGCAATCGACTTCGAGACAACCGAAACCTATATCGTTTGCAATGCCGTCGGCAAGATTGAGAAAATCCTGCCGCGTACCCGCAATGACGCGCATCGCGTGATTGAAGAGTGCATGCTGGCAGCCAACGTCTGCGCAGCGGATCTGTTGAAGCGTCACGAGCATCCGGGTCTGTATCGCGTCCACGCCGGGCCGACCAAAGAACGTCTCAACCAGTTGCGTACTTTCCTCAAGCAAATCGGCCTGAGTCTTGGCGGCGGCGATAGCCCGAGTGCATCTGATTACGCCGAGTTGATGCCGAAGATCAAAGTGCGTCCGGATGCCTTGCTGATTCAGACGATGCTGCTGCGTTCCATGCAACAAGCCGTGTACAGCCCCGAAAACATCGGCCACTTCGGCTTGTCGTATGAATCCTATGCGCACTTCACCAGCCCGATTCGTCGCTATCCGGATTTGCTGACGCATCGCGCCATCAAGGCGATCCTGTTGGGCAAGCGTTACGATCCGAAGGGCATCGATACCAGCGTGCTGAACACCATGCTGTCGCCCGCGGCACGCAAGGCGCAGGCATTGGATCGCGCCAACGGCAAGAAGAAACCGGAAAGCAGCGTCGCCATCTGGGAAGCGCTGGGCATTCACTGTTCCGCCAATGAGCGCCGTGCCGATGAAGCATCGCGCGACGTTGAAGCATGGCTCAAGTGCTACTTCATCCGCGACAAGCTGGGTGAAGAGTTCACCGGCACCATCTCGGGTGTGGCCACATTCGGCATCTTCGTTCAGCTCGACGCGTTGTATATCGAAGGCATGGTTCACGTCACCGAACTGGGTGCGGATTACTTCCAGTACGACGAAGCGCGTCATGAGTTGCGCGGCGAGCGCACCGGTATCCGCTATCAGTTGACCGACCGTGTAACGGTACAGGTCAGCCGTGTCGATCTGGATGCGCGCAAGATTGATCTGCGTCTGGTGACCGAGCCGGGTATCCGTACGATTTTGAAGAATGAGGCGCGTCGCGCTGAGAATGCGCAACAAGCCCGCAGCAAGGCAGGCGCAGGCAAAGGCGCACCGGCGGCCCGGGCCGGTGGTGGTGCTAAGGCAGCACCCGCCCCAGCGGCAGCAAAAACTGCCAAGGGTGCGAATAAGGGGGCGAACACGCCAAAGGCAGCAAGCAAATCCGGCAAAGCTTTGCCGCGAGTGAAGGGCGGGATTGAGTCGGACCGCAAGCGTCCAGCCAAGGGTTTTTCCCGCCCAAGCAAGAAAAATCGCTGACGCCGGCGGCGCCTTTCTTAACGCGGCGTCACGGCAGTAGCGTTAACCATGCGCTGAAGGAGACTGAGCCGTAAGGTTTGGTCTTTTCAGCGCCGACTTATTTAGTGAGTTATTTAGTGAAGCAGTATTTAGTGAAGAAGCAGGGCACATGAAAAGTAAAATGATTTTTGGCTTCCACGCCGTCACCTCGCGTATCCGTCACGAGGCATCGTCGGTCGAGGAATTGTATGTCGATTCCGAGCGTAACGACGCTCGCATGCGCGATCTGCTGCACGCAGCCAAGGCTGCCGGCGTACGCATCATCCAGGCAGACGATCAGCGCCTGTCGAATATTGTCGGCACCCGCCGTCATCAGGGCGTCGTCGCCAAGGCCGGCGAGCTGTCCCTGGCGCGCAATCTGGACGAACTGCTCGACGTTGTCGAAGGCCCGCCATTGCTGTTGATCCTCGATGGCATTACCGATCCGCATAACCTGGGCGCTTGCCTGCGCGTTGCAGATGGCGCCGGTGCACACGCGGTGATCGCGCCGAAGGATCGCGCGGTCGGCCTGAACGCGACGGCGGCCAAAGTTGCCAGCGGTGCGGCAGAAACCGTTCCTTATATCACCGTGACCAATCTGGCGCGCACCATGCGCGACCTCAAGGATCGCGGCGTCTGGCTGATCGGCATGGCTGATGATGCAGACAAGGATTTGTACGCAGGCGATTTCTCCGGCCCGACCGCGTTGGTTATGGGTTCGGAAGGTGAAGGCATGCGCCGCCTGACGCGTGAAACCTGCGATATTCTGGTCAGCATCCCCATGTTCGGCTCGGTCGAGAGCCTGAATGTCTCCGTCGCTTCCGGCGTCTGTCTGTACGAAGCGCGCCGGCAGCGTCTGCCCAAGTAATATTGGGCAGCCCGCCGGGATCCCCGGCGGGTAATATTTCCTCGTGTGATCCCATTCTTGACGTCAGGAAAGCCTGTCCGTCTTCGGCAAACCTGACGGTAAACGATTAAGATTGCACATTCTGCATTGACAGCCACATTATGTTTACTCAACTTCGAGAAGATATTTCCAGCATCATTGAACGCGATCCTGCTGCGCGCAACGCCTGGGAAGTCTTGACCTGTTATCCGGGCTTGCACGCGGTCGTTCTGCACCGCATCGCGCATAGCTGCTGGAACAGCGGCTTGAAGTGGCTGGGGCGCTTTATCTCCCAGCTGGCGCGATGGTTCACGGGTATCGAAATCCATCCGGGTGCGACCATCGGCCGGCGTGTGTTCATCGACCATGGATTCGGCGTGGTGATCGGTGAAACAGCGGAAATCGGCGACGACTGTACGATTTATCAGGGTGTGACGCTGGGCGGTACTTCGCTTAATAAGGGGGCCAAACGTCATCCTACGCTGGGCCGCGGCGTGATCATCGGCGCCGGTGCGCAAGTGCTGGGCGGTTTCACCGTCGGAGACGGCGCCAAGGTCGGCTCGAACGCCGTGGTTGTCAAAGAGGTGCCTCCGGGCGCCACAGCCATTGGTAACCCGGCGCGCGTCGTGCAAAAGGTGCCTCAGGATCCTCGCGAACAAGCTGCGGCACGCATGTTCGCGGCATATGGTGTGACCCCGAATGGTGACGATCCCTTGTCGAAGGCGTTGCACGGTTTGATCGATCAGGCTGCTGCGCAAGAGCACCAGATCGAGGTGATTCTTGCTGCGATCAAGTCTGCAGGTATCGGCTGCGAAAAGCTGAAGGAATTGGAGAAGTTCGACGCGGCACAGTTGAATAAACTGGTCGAGTAGTCAGCGTTGAAACGAGTCTGAAGTCGAGGGTAGGAATAAAAAAAGAGGAGCAGATTAGCTCCTCTTTTTTTGTCCGTAATGACCAGGCGGACTTGCTCAGCGATACCTATTTCAACTCCGTACCAGCAGCATCGAAACGATGCAGAACGCCGTCTGCAGTCAGGCTCATCCAGCCGCCGCGTGCAGGCTCAACGTCGTATTCCCAATCGGGCAAAACGTAGCGAAGACGTGTTGCTGTGCCTGACTCGTCGACATGGAGGGCGGGGCGGTGCGTATGCCCGTGAATCAGGGTCTGCGTGCCGGTCTGGTCGTAGAGCGTGCGTACGGCCTCGGCATTGACGTCCATGATGTCGTAGGATTTCTCTTTATTGGCATCCTTGCTGTTCTGACGTACGCCTTCAATGATGGCCTTGCGCTGAGCCAGTGGCATGCCAAGAAACTGCTGCTGCCATGCCGGTTGACGTACCTGCGCACGGAAAGCCATGTAGGCCGTGTCATCGGTGCATTGCGCATCGCCATGCGCCAGCGTGATATCGCGACCGGCGAGGTGGATGACGTGCGGATCGTCGAGGATCGTCAGTCCGGCAGCTTCCGCAAAAGCGGCGCCGACCAAAAAATCGCGATTACCTGCAATCCAGTAGATCGCCACGCCGCTGTCGCTGACGCGGCGCAGTGCGTTGACGATGTCGCTGTTGTACGGCGTCTCGATATCGTCGTCACCGGCCCAGTATTCGAAGATGTCACCGAGCAGATAAAGCTGTTCGGCCCGGCTCGCATGCTGGTTCAGAAAGTCGTAGAACGCCTGCGTCGTGCGTGGCAGACTGGCCTGCAAATGCAGGTCGGAAATAAAAAGCGCAACCGCTGTGGGTTGCGCTTCTTGTACAGATGAAGTGTTCGTCATCGGAGAAAGTGAAAGGCGACGACTTAGACGACTTCTGCTTTTTCGATCACGACGTCTTCAACCGGCACGTCGGCAAACATGCCGGAGCGGGTGGTTTTGACCGCCTTGATCTTGTCGACCACGTCCATGCCTTCGATGACCTTGCCGAATACACAGTAGCCCCAACCGTCCTGGCCTGGGAAGTCGAGGAAGCTGTTGTTCTTGACGTTGATGAAGAACTGAGCCGATGCCGAATGCGGGGCCGAAGTGCGGGCCATTGCCAGTGTGTATGGCTCGTTCTTGAGACCGTTCTTGGCTTCGTTCTCAACCGGATCGTTGGTTGGCTTTTGCTTCATGCCTGGCTCAAAGCCGCCGCCTTGCACCATGAAACCATCGATCACGCGATGGAAAATGGTGCCTGCGTAGTGGCCCGAATTAACGTAGGCGAGGAAGTTTTCAACTGTCTTTGGTGCTTTTTCTGCTTCGAGTTCGACCTTGAAGCTACCGTGGTTGGTGGTGAAGAGAACAGCCATGAGAATCCCTTTTGTGTAAATAATAAAAATGAAATGCTAAAAACCGGTGTGAATGCTTGCGCTTATTGACATTGCGTGAACTTGCGCGAGCTTACTTGAGCACCGTCGCCGACTGGATCACGACCGGCGTCAAAGGCACATCGTCAAACATGCCGCTGCTGCCGGTACGAACCTGTTTGATCTTGTCGACCACGTCGGTGCCTTGTACTACCTTGCCGAATACTGCGTAGCCCCAGCCATCACGGCTCGGATAGTCGAGCGGACGGTTGTTGGCGACATTGATGAAGAACTGTGCCGCAGCCGATTGCGGGTCGGACGTACGTGCCATGGCGATAGTATACGCTTCGTTTTTCAAACCGTTCTTAGCCTCGTTCTTGATCGGTGCCTGCGTCGGTTTTTCGCGCATGTTCTGATCGAAGCCGCCGCCCTGGATCATGAAGCTGCCGATCACGCGATGGAAGATGGTGCCGTCGTACTGGCCGCTCTTGACGTACTTGAGGAAGTTGGCAGTGGTGATTGGCGCCTTGTCTGCATCCAGTTCGAGCACGATGTCGCCCATGCTGGTTTTAAGCTGCACGCGTGGCGCGTCAGCGGCGTGTGCCATCAAGGCAGCACCGGACAACGACAGGGCAGCGATGCATTGCAGCAACTTGCGACGGGAAAGGGCTTGAATCATGTTACTTCCTTACTAGGTGAGGTAGTGAGAATCGGCTTGCCGTCAATGCGCGGATCGCTCTGGTTCAGCGGCGATCCGTGATGACGAAGGCATTCGGATGGGACAGATCAGGCAGTGCCTTCGTAGACGATCTTCCATTGCAATCCCTCTTTTTGCCAGTACTGGCGCTTGCGGACCGCGTTCTTGTTTTTGCCGACAGAGGTTTCCTGTACGAAGGTGCTGACGATCATTTCGTCCTTGCCAGGATAGCGGTACAAGCTCAGGTCACGCACTTTGACACTGGAAGGACGCGCGCCGTTCAGGCTTTTTTGCTGGCGGCCGAACCAGGTGCTCAGGCTTTCGCCGAGGTTGGAGCGGAAAGTCGGAGAATAATTGGCCAATACCTTGTCGGCATCGGTGGCTTCCATGTCCTGCTGCCACTGATCCATGAATTTGCTGGCAAAGCCGCGTTCCTTGTCCCATTCTTTCTTGTCGACAAATTGCACACCATCGCTGATGACAACCACGGTCTTGCCGACTTCCGCTGTGGCGTAGAGACTTTGCAGATCCGGGTTGGCAAGCACGACGCAGCCGTCGGAAGACAGCGGCGGACGGCTGAAATTGTCGGATGGTGTACCGTGCAGCCAGATGCCTGAGCCGCTGCGTCCGTTGCGCTTATCCCACTCGTTCGGGTAATTGAGCGGCAGGGCGCCGGTGCCGTAGAAGTCAGGCAGCTTTGGACCGGGGATGCGTGCATTGACGTAGTACACGCCGATCGGTGTGCGCTGATCGCCTTCACGCGACTTGTTGACGCCGTAGCGTCCTTGCGAAATGTAATAGTCAGTGATGAACCTGAGCTGACCGCCCTGATTTTCATAGACATACATGCGCGAGCGCGAAGTATCGACCACCAGCACGTTCTTCTGGTCGTCGCCGACCTGCAAGACCGGTTTCGGAACCAGGCTTGGGTTGGGGCGTTCTTGCAGTGACTTGATGCGCACCATTGCTTCGGCGCGCAAGTCCTTGAGTTTGTCGGCAGGCGCATCGGCAATGGCGCCAAAGCTCTTGACCGGGCGTACGTGCATCATCAGCAAGTCGCCGCGTACCAGGTGGCCAAGGCGGAAGTGCGGATAGGCCGCGACCAGCGCATCGGCTTTGGCCTGCGCTTCTTGCAAACGATTGTTGCCGAGGTCTTTGTAGACTTCGATCAGCAAGGCTTCGGGATCGGGCTTGCGCATCTCCGACTGCAAGGCCTGAGGCGGAATCGCCGAAGAGGAGGCAACGCTGCCTGCAACCGGCGTCAACGCCAGGCAAGCCAGAATCAGCCGTACAAAGGCTGATGGCAAAGGAGAACCTTTGCCTTGATGTGCAGCGAAACGAACCATTACCCTCCCGAGCGCTCCTGTTTGATCAGCCACTTGTTGCCCTGTTTAACCAGGATCAATGTCTTGCGGCTATTAACTGTCAGACGGTTGGAATTATATATCTGACGGAAGCGGACGGTGGCAGTGTCATTTTTGATCGTGACCTGAGGGACATCGACCTTGACGCTGATATGGCCCTTTTCCTCGATGCGGGCGCGGCGTTCGTCAGCCCAATCCTTGCGCGATTCGCCCTTTGGCGTCTGGAAATCGCTTGCGTACGCGGCCAGGTAGGACTTCACGTCCATATCGCTCCAGGCTTTTGCCCAGTTGTTGACGGCATTGAGGACAACCGTCTTGTCCTTGTCGGCACGCGCAGCTTCAGCGGCTTTTTCCGCTTTCTCAGCAGCCTTTTCAGCGGCCTTGTCTGCTTTGCTTGGTTTCTCAGTCTTGTCGGCCGGTTTTTCAGCAGGTTTCTCGGCTGGCTTTTCGACCGGCTTCTCTACGGGTTTTTCAACTGGCTTGGGCTTTTCAGGAGCAGGTGCCGGTTTTGCCGGCGCAACAGGTTCCGGCTTTGGCTCGGGCTTCTTCACTTCGGGAACCTGTGCCGGGGTTGGTGCCGGCGCAGGAGTGACCGATGTAGCAGGGGCAGCAGGCGCACTCACAGCCGGCGACTTGCTGCCATTGGTGTTGGCGCTGGCGAGCTTGGGAATGGTGCCGCCGGTAATGTTGCCGGTCAGCGTGCGCACCAGCGTCAGTTTCGGTTGCGGTACGTTGCTGCCCGGATCAATCTGCAAAGCTTTGTCGTAGGCCTGGCTCGCCAGCTTGGCGTAGACGTCGCCCAGGTTTTCCAGCGCGGTTGCGTACGTAGGATTGGTATGAATTGCCATGTCCAGTGTCGCGCGCGCCTTGTCATATTGACCATTGGCGGCATACAGCACTGCCAGATTGTTATACGGCTCAGGCAGGTCGGGGAAGTCTTCGGTCAGCTTGCTGAAGATCGCAATTGCTTCTGCTGACTTGTTCTGTTCTGCTAAGATCAGGCCTTTCACAAAGCGCATTTGCGCATCGCGCGGATGCTTTGCCAGAACGGCGTCGGTTTTTGCCAGGGCTTCAGGATACTGCCCGCTGCGCATGAGTTTGCTGATGTCCGAGACTTCGCTTGCTTGTGCCGAGTAGATTGCGGCGATCAAGCCGGATAGAATAACGGTCTTGCTCAAAATGCCACGCAATGCATTGCGATATGGGTGCGGAGATGCAAGAAGCATGGTTTTCATCAATGCTATACTCAAACGAAAAGACGCATTTTATCAAAGAAGCACTACAAAAAGGGTTTTGGCAATCGTGTTGTATTCATGTTGATACCGCTATAAAAAAACAAGCGCGGGCGCACTGAACCGTGCTGGCGGATGGCGATTGACGCCATCTCATCAGCGCGACGAAATACACTACGAATAACTGCCGGAACCGATACTTCCCATCCATGAGCAATCTGAAAATCTACAACACGCTGGCGCGTGATAAGCAGGTCTTTTCCCCTATTGAACCAGGTAAAGTTCGCCTTTACGTGTGCGGCATGACGGTCTACGACTACTGCCATCTGGGGCATGCGCGCGTGATGGTGGTGTTCGACATGGTGCAGCGCTGGTTGCGTGCGAGCGGCTTTGACGTCACTTATGTGCGCAATATCACCGACATTGATGACAAGATCATTCATCGCGCCATCGAGAACCGCGAAACCATCGGCCAGCTGACCCAGCGCTTCATCGACGCCATGGATGAAGACTCCGCCGCGCTTGGCGTGCAAAGGCCGGATCACGAGCCGCGTGCTACTGCCTATGTGCCGCAGATGCTCGACCTGATCCAGAAGCTGCAAAAAAACGGCCTGGCCTATCTGGGCAGTGATGGTGACGTCAATTATTCCGTGCGTGATTTTCCCGGTTACGGAAAGTTGTCCGGCAAATCGCTGGATGACTTGCGTGCCGGCGAGCGCGTTGATGTCAACACCGGCAAGCGCGATCCGCTCGACTTCGTATTGTGGAAAGCCTCCAAGGAAAGCGAACCAGCCGAAGTGAAATGGGATTCGCCGTGGGGTAAAGGCCGTCCCGGTTGGCATATTGAATGTTCGGCCATGGCCAACGACTTGCTGGGTGATCATTTTGACATCCATGGCGGTGGTCAGGACCTGCAATTCCCGCATCATGAGAACGAAATCGCCCAGTCGGAAGGCGCGCACCAGCATGGCTTCGTCAATTATTGGATGCACAATGGATTTGTGCGCGTCGACAATGAAAAAATGTCGAAATCGCTCGGCAATTTCTTTACCATCCGTGATGTACTCAAAAAGTATGATCCTGAAGTCATTCGGTTTTTCATCCTGCGCGCGCACTACCGCAGTCCGTTGAACTATTCGGATGCGCATCTGGATGATGCGCGCGTGGCCTTAACCAGGTTTTACACGGCATTGAAAGATGTGCCGGTGGACGGTGCCATGACGGTGGATCACACTGAAGCGCACGCACTGCGTTTTGCTGAAGCAATGAATGACGATTTCAATACGCCGGTTGCGATTGCGGTATTGTTCGATCTCGCCAATGAAGTCAACAAAACCAAATCGCCTGCGCATGCTCGGCAACTGAAAGCATTGGCGGGTGTCATCGGACTGTTGCAGCGTCCGGCGGACGATTTTCTGAAGGCCCGTATCGGCAGCGATGGAGACGGACTTTCAGAAGCGGATATTGAAGAAAAGATCGCGGCGCGTGTCGCCGCCAAAAAAGCTAAGAATTTCGCCGAAGCAGATGGCATCCGTGCCGAACTCGCTGCCGCAGGCGTAATTCTGGAAGACAAACCAGGCGGTTTGACCGAGTGGCGACGAGGCTGATAAGAATGATAAAAAACAATCCGGCTGATCAGGCGATCAGCGTACCGGCGTACTGGGAGGACGCCAAGGCCGAGCTGATGAAGCGAGACCGCATCATGCGCAAGCTGATCCCGCAGTTCGGTGATTTGCAACTGACCGGTCGCGGCGACGCGTTTACCACGCTTGCACGCTCCATCATCGGTCAACAGATTTCCACCAAGACGGCGCAAGTGGTGTGGCAGCGTTTTCTGGAAGAATGTCCCAAATGTACGCCATTGCAGGTCTTGAAGGCCGGACCTGAGAATCTTGTCGCCTGCGGCCTGTCCAAGCGCAAGGCAGAGTACATTCTCGACCTCGCCAATCACTTCAAGGCCAAGACCGTCCATCCCGATAAATGGGCGGAGATGGAAGACGAAGACGTCATTGCCGAGATGCTGCAGATCCGCGGTCTGGGGCGCTGGACAGCGGAGATGTTTTTGATATTTAATCTGCTGCGACCGAATGTCCTGCCTTTGGATGACCCGGGGTTGCTCAAAGGCATCAGCAACAGTTATTTTTCCGGCGAACCGGTATCGCGCAGCGATGCGCGCGAAGTTGCCGCTAATTGGGAGCCGTGGCGTACTGTTGCCACGTGGTATCTATGGCGCAGCCTGGATTCGGCCGCCTCCGGAAGAATGAGTTAATGAAGCGGGTGCCGTGACCGGATGTTGACGGAACGGCAACGCGAGTAAGGCGGCGAGGGCTGTTATACTCCCGCCTGTTCATGAAAATGCGTAAAGGAATACGATGAGCAAGTCGACAACGACATTTCTGGGCTTCGAGCAGGCAATCGCCGAGCTGGACGCCAAAATCGAGGAGTTGCGCTTTGTGCAAGACGACTCGGCAGTCGATATCTCGGAAGAGATCGAGCGCCTGGTCAAGAAGAGCCAGCAACTGACCAAAGATATCTACGCCAAGCTGACCCCGTGGCAAGTGTCGCAAATCGCGCGTCATCCGCAACGTCCTTACACGATGGACTATGTGAATGAAATCTTTACCGACTTCCACGAGTTGCACGGCGATCGTACTTACGCCGACGACTTGTCGATCGTTGGTGGTCTGGCACGTTTCAACGGCCAGGCTTGCATGGTGATCGGTCACCAAAAGGGACGCGATACCAAAGAACGCGCCATGCGCAATTTCGGCATGCCAAAACCGGAAGGCTATCGCAAGGCCATGCGCCTGATGAAAGTCGCCGAAAAATTCAATCTGCCGATCTTTACCTTCGTTGATACGCCGGGCGCATTCCCTGGCATCGACGCGGAAGAGCGCGGCCAATCCGAAGCGATCGGCCACAACCTCTACGTCATGGCCGAGCTGAAGGTTCCGCTGATCGCTACCATCATTGGTGAAGGCGGTTCCGGCGGTGCGCTGGCGATTGCCGTCGGCGACTCGGTCCTGATGCTGCAATATGCGACGTACTCGGTGATCTCGCCGGAAGGTTGCGCATCGATTCTGTGGAAGACGGCTGACCGTGCTTCCGACGCTGCCGAAGCGCTGGGTCTGACCGCGCATCGCCTGAAGGCCATGGGTCTGATCGACAAGATCGTCAACGAACCGTTGGGTGGCGCCCATCGCGATCCGAAGCAAATGGCGTCGCTGCTCAAGCGCGCGCTGGCCGATACGCTTCGCCAGTTCCAAGGCGTCAAGACCAAGGAATTGCTGGCGGCCCGTCATGAAAAACTCATGAGCTACGGCAAGTTCAAGGAATTGAATCCGCAAGAATAAGGCCGTAAGTTGAGACGGCATTGTTCGGCTCGATAAGAGCTGCACAGAGCACAGTCGGTACAGTAACAATCCGCATGGCGGCACAAACTCTGGTTTGTGCCGCCATTGCAGTTTTTAAGCAGGTACTCGAATCTGTTTGCGGTATATGACCATGCCGTAAGCAGTGTCGAGTTCAGTTTGCAGGGAAGTCCACCATGTCTGCCACCTCCGGCGCCCAACTCACCCTTCAGCAAGAATTGACGCAAGCATTGCAGGCGTTGACGTCCGGCCACGGCGGCGATGAGGCGTTCTCCACTGCATTTCCTGCAATCGCCATCGCGTATAGCGGCGGACTGGATTCGTCCGTGCTCCTGCATCTCGCGGCTACATTTGCGCGTGAGCATGGCACGCGCTTGTTTGCTTTTCATATTCATCACGGTATCAGCGACAACGCCGATAGCTGGCAAACGCATTGCCGGCAGGAGAGTGAGCGCCTCGGCGCTGTTTTCGACACGCGCAACATCGCGCTCAAGGATCTCGATAAAAGTGGCGTTGAAGAGGCTGCGCGCATCGGCCGTTATCACGCGCTTGGCGAGCTGTGCCATGTGCATGGCGTCACCCTGCTGCTGACGGCGCATCATCAGGACGACCAGGCGGAAACGATCTTGCTGCAGCTTTTGCGCGGCTCCGGCGTAGCAGGGATGTCTGGCATGGATCAGGCCAATGCCGCTGCCAACTTGCTCGGCAATGATCGCTTGCTGCTGGCGCGGCCGCTGCTCAGCGCATCGCGTGCGGCGCTGGAGCGATACGCCGCGTCACACACGCTGTCATTTGTCGATGATGAATCCAATAACGATACACGTTATGTCCGTAACGCATTGCGGCACCGGATCATGCCGGCGTTGGCTGAGCTGTTTCCAGGTTTTCAGGAGCGTTTTACGCGCTCTGCCAGTCATGCTCAATCGGCGCAGCGTTTGCTGGTGACGCTTGCGCAGCAAGATCTGGCGGCTTGTCTGGATGGCGAATATCTGAGCGTGCCGGCGCTGCGCGCGCTGGACATTGACCGCATCGATAACTTGTTGCGGCATTGGTTTGCATTGCGTAATTTGCGTATGCCGTCGTCGGCATGGTTGCTGGAGTTACGCACGCAATTGCTGGAAGCAAAATCCGACGCACAACTCTGCGTCACCCATCCGGATTGCCATATCCGGCGCTATCGCGACCGCGTCTTCTTAACGCCAAGGCGTCCGGCTTTCGACGAACATACAGAGCCAATGGAATTCGTCTGGCGCGGTGAGCCTAAACTGCATTTTCCGCAATTTGCCGGGAGCTTGCTTTTCGATGCTGCCGATGAGGGATTCAACGCCGCGTGGCTGCGCGGGCAGCAACTGTCGGTGCGTTTGCGCAGTGGTGGCGAACGCGTCAAGCTGGCGTGGAATCGCCCGACCAAGAGCGTCAAGTATCACTACCAGGCGATGGATATTCCCGCATGGGAACGACCGTATTTGCCGATGGTGTTTGCCGGCGAACAGATCTTGTATGCGGCTGGCATTGGCATGGATTGCCATGCACAGCGCGAAGCGATAGCGGGGGAGAGTGAGGCTCAGGATCCGCGCATCGCCTTGCGATGGCAGGCTGACCTGAGCTGACATTGTCACATCGGATGCGCACCGGCAAGCAAGCGCAAACAGCTGACTGCAGACAACAAAACGGCTTGCCATGAGTGGCAAGCCGTTTTGTTTTTGCTCCCTGAGCTTTTATTTCACGGTATGCACGCCGTGATGACGTCTACTCGGGCTTTATTTACCTTGCTTAGTCTTACTTAGCCTTCGCAGGTGCAGCGTCAGTTGCTGGCTTGGCGGCCGGTGCTTCTGCTGCTTTTTCCTTCTTGGCAGCATGCTTGACCTTCTTGTGCTTGACAGCGGTTTCAGCCTTCGGTGCTGCCGTCGCTGCAGCAGGTGCCGTCGCAGCCACTGGAGCTGCTGCTGGTTTTGCTGGAGCGGCAGTTGCGCCGGTTTGGGCAAACACTGGCAGAGCCAAAGCGGAGAGCAGAGTCGCAACGATGATGGATGTCGATTTCATGATGGTTTTCCTTTAATGAATTTCTTGGTTCAAGCTGTTATTTCAGCTCATGCGTGTTTGCTTGAGATTGCTTATGCTTGCTCTTACTTGGTCTTGGCTGGAGCAGCTTCGGTTGCCGACGTTGCTGCAGGCTTGGCTGCTTTCGTTTCAGCGGCCTTGGCTTTCTTTGCAGTGTGCTTTGCCTTGGTGTGCTTGGCTACAGCCTTTGGGGCTGCGGTTGCGGCAGCAGGTGTGGTCGCAGCAGGAGCGGCGGCTGGAGCAGCAGGCGCGCCGGTTTGGGCGAACACTGGCAGTGTCAGAGCGGAGAACAGAGCAGCAACGATGATGGATTTCGAGTTCATGGCAATTTTCCTTAAAGAGAAGTTTTTCAGTCTCGGCGTTTGCTTGATCAGCTTGTTTGCTGCGCCTTACTTCCATTAACGAACCTGCCACCGAAGCGACGACGTCAAAGTGTTTCAAAAGATGTCATATTTGTAAGCGTCTGTTGCTGACGTTTTTTTACATTCTGCAGCATCTGCCCGCTTACGCGGGCGCCTGCCATGCGGTCTACGAAAATGGCCAACCGTGCGAACCAAATAAACCGACCAGGCCGATCACGATCAGGTAGATGGCAATGATGAAGTTAAGCAGGCGCGGCATCACCAGAATCAGAATGCCTGCAATCAGCGCCACCAGAGGGCCAAAGGAAAGATGGATGTTCATGTCGTACTCCTTGTTAATTCGTTCTGATTTATTTTTAAACGGAACAACGATATTCATCTGATGGTAATCCGGCTGCGGAGTTCAGCTGATGCAGCATCTGTTCAGCAAATCGTTTCGGCAGTCCTTATAATGCTGGTCTGATTATTTGCTGAAAGTAGGGCATGGCTTTTCAAACGTGGTTTGCATTTTTTCTGGCAGCTTGCCTGATTGCTATCTCTCCCGGCTCGGGCGCGGTCTTGTCAATGAGTCATGGTTTGAACTATGGCGTGCGCAGAACCAGCGCCACGATTCTTGGTCTGGAAATTGCGCTTGTCCTGATTCTGGTCATTGCCGGCGCCGGTGTGGGGTCGCTGCTGGTGGCGTCGGAGGCCGCCTTCAATACCATCAAGATACTGGGCGCTGCTTACCTGATCTATCTCGGCTGGTCGCAATGGCGTGCACCAGTGCATATCGATGAACAGAAAGCGGTTCGGCCGGCGGTGGCGAACGCCTGGTGGCAACGCGCAATGACCGGGTTTCTGACCAATGCCACCAATCCCAAGGGGATCGTTTTCATGGTCGCAGTCCTGCCGCAGTTCATCAATCATGATCAGCCGCTATGGCTGCAATTGCTGCTGATGGCGATTACCATGGTGGCCGTGGATCTGGTGGTGATGCATGGCTACGCGTTTGCAGCCAGTCGCATGCAGCGTTTCTTCCGCGACGCGAAGGCGGTCAAGGTGCAGAACCGCTTTTTCGGCGGCGTCTTGATGCTGGTGGGCGCAGGCCTATTCTTTTTCAAGCGCAGCCAGTCCTGAATGGTGATGGTGCGCCAGTAATCGCGTCATTATTAAGTGGAAAAAAGCCCGTATGAGACAGTGTCTGATACGGGCTTTTTGCTGCGCGCCCGGCAGGCGGGCGCTGATGCTGCCGAAATACGTGCTGAAGTGCCGGCGACGTATTTTATTGCTTGTCCTTATTTGTCCTTCTTCAGGCATTCTTTCATGAAGGCTTTGCGATCATCGCCTTTCTTGCCGGTAGCGTCCTTGTTGCAGCTCTTCATCTTGTCTTGTTGAGTCATTGGCGCAGCAGGTGCGGCAGGCTTGTTGGACAAACAATCTTTCATGAAGGCTTTGCGTTCATCGCCTTTCTTGCCGGTAGCATCCTTGTTACAGGAGGTCATCTTGCTCTGCTGGGCCGTCTGCGCCATGGCGACAGGGCTGAACAGGAAGACGGGAGCGATGATGGTGACGGCGGCGATGGCGGCGAGCAGCTTTTTCATGGGTTTCTCCAATAAGGGATAACGTGGTTGGTGCGATTCTGATACCGTGTTCTGCGCTTCGAGGCATTACAGCATGAAATGTATTGCCTGCCAATGAACGTTTGCCAAACCGCCTGCGTTGACAGCACCATCCTCCGCCATCCCGGCCGGAGTCAGCGTGGGCAGCTGATATCGCCTTCCGGGCAGGACGCAAGCGCCTTGAGTTCTTTGGTGCGCTCCTGAGTCTTCTGGGTCAGGCAGGATTGCAGCGCCATGCCATGCGCGGAGCCGCCGGTGCTGGAACTGGCATACTTGCAGGAAAGATCACGATACTTGATCCACGCCAACTGCACGTCGCGGACCTGGTTTTGCTGGGCCTTGTTGAGGCGATTGCGGTAGTCGATGTAAGTCTGGTTCAGCTCGGCATCGGCTTTGTTGAGCGCTTGCGAGCCGCATTCATCCATCTCGGCTTGCGTCGTGGCCTTGTCGCAATCGAGCGCGTGCGCGGCGACGCTTAGTGTCGACAGGGAGAGCAGGGCGGCAATGCGCCATAAAGATAATTTCATTTCTTTCCTCAACTTTGACTGGTGATGAGTGTCTACCCGGTGGGCGACGTTGGCAAGTGATCTGTAAATCGCAGAATGTAAAAGTATGCGTGGCGCAAGTACGTACAAACAGAGACAGGCATTCAGATGATGTATCTGCCGGTACGGCGCAGCAGGTTCTTAGAATGTCCGCATAGTATTGAGTTCAATCAAAGATGGAGTAGAGGAATGCCTATTAACTGGATCGCAGCGCTTAAATTGATACCGTGGTCGGACGTCGTGCAGGCGACACCGACGGTAGTTCAGGGCGCGAAGGATTTATGGTCGCGCACCAAGAGGTCGAAGGCCAAAGCCGTCAGCTCGGATAATCCTGAACACGCAGAGGTCGGCAGTCTCGCTCATCTGACACAGCGCGTGGAACAGCTGGAGTCTGAGCAGTTGGAAGCTTCTGCTTTGATCAATACGCTTGCGGAGCAAAACGCCCGCCTGGTTGCTGCGCTGGACAACTTGCGTACGCGGATGAAGATGCTTTACGCCGTTTGTGTTTTGCTGGTGCTGAGTGGTGCAGCGCTATGGTTTCGATAGGTGAGCGTCGCCGTGTGACGGTATGCGCTATCCTGTTTCGAGTTTTACGTTCTCTTGTTTGATTTTTCATTTCCGCTTCTCGTTTTGTTTTTCGTCCTTATTTTTGCTCAACCAGGATCTGCATGTTCTCTTTATCGTTGCGTATGACGCGCCGTGACTGGCGTGCCGGCGAGTTGCGTTTTCTTTTAATTGCACTGATTGTCGCCGTCGCGGCCTTGTCGTCAGTTGGCTTTTTTGTCGATCGCATGCGTGCGGGACTGGTTCGTGACGCGCATCAACTGCTGGGGGCTGACTTGCTGGTCGGGGCCGACCAGCCCCTGCGTCCAGAATGGCAGGACAAGGCGGCGCAGTCCAATCTGCAAATGGCCCAGACCGTTGTTTTCCCTAGCATGGCGATTGCGGGCGAAGGCGATGCCGCGCGCTCCATCCTTTCCTCGATCAAGGCAGTGTCGGACGCCTACCCCTTGCGGGGACAGCTGAAGCTGGCTGACGCTTCAGGTGGTACCGACCGTGTCGCCGACGGGGTGCCGTCGGCGGGCAGCGTCTGGGTCGATCCGAATGTTCTCTCGGCCTTGCAAGTCAAGGTCGGCGATACGCTCAAGTTGGGCGATAAATCATTTCGCATTGCGGCGGCCATTGCGGTTGAACCTGACCGCGGCAGCGCTTTCGTCAACTTTGCACCGCGTGTGATGCTGTCGATGCCGGATCTCGCGGCGACCGGCTTGGTGCAATACGGATCGCGTGTGACCTATCGTCTGCTGCTGTCAGGTGCACCAACGTCGGTGCAGTCGTATCAGCAATGGCTGCAGAAGACCATTGACGACGGCAACATCAAAGGCGTGCGTATCGAATCGCTGGAATCGGGTCGCCCTGAAATGCGGGCCACACTGGATCGCGCCGAGCAGTTTCTCTCGCTGGTCGGTTTGCTATCGGCACTATTGGCCGCCGTTGCTGTGGCGATGGCGGCACGCCGCTTCATGTTGCGTCATCTGGATGCTTGCGCCATGTTGCGTTGTTTCGGTATGACGCAAAATCAGGTCACGCTGATGTATGTGCAAGAGTTCATTCTGGTTGGCTTGGTCGGTAGTGCGCTGGGCGTATTGCTCGGCTTTGCCGCCCATTTCGTCTTGCTGGAATGGCTGGGACGTTTCATGCCGACCGCTTTGCCGCCCGCCAGCTGGTGGCCGGCGGTGCAGGGGATCGCGATTGGCTTGCTGTTGCTGGTGGGCTTTGCCTTGCCGCCGCTTCTGCAGCTACGCAACGTGCCGCACAACCGCGTCATCCGGCGTGAATCGTCGACACCCAAAGCCATGAGCATCGCAACCTACATTCTGGGTGTGGTCGTCTTCACCGGCTTGTTGCTATGGCAGGCAGGCGACGTCAAGCTGGGGGCCATGACGGCAGCAGGTTTCCTTGGCGGCTTTGCCTTGTTCGCGTTGATCGCGTGGGCTTGCCTCAAGAGCGTGCAGTCGCTGCGCGGCTTGTTCGACAATCAGAGCTGGCGTTTTGCGATTGATGGCCTGCAGCGTCGTCCGGGCGCCACCACCATGCAGATCGTTGCACTGGGATTGGGTTTGATGGCGCTGCTGCTGCTGACGGTGATTCGCGGTGATCTGATCGGTGCATGGCGTCAGTCGACACCGGCCGATGCGCCGAATCGTTTTGTGATCAACATCCAGCCCGACCAGAAAGATGTCGTCCAGCAAAAGCTGGTCCAAGAAGGATTGCAGAAGGTGCAGCTGTATCCGATGATTCGCGGCCGCCTGGTGCAGATCAACGGCAAGCCGGTCACCAACGACACCTATCAGGAAGACCGCGCCAAGCGCTTGGTGGATCGCGAGTTCAATCTATCCACCATGCGCGACCTGCCGGCGCAAAACACCATCGTCGGTGGCAAATGGTACGACGACAGCAAGCCGGAAGCCTCAGTGGAAGAAGGTCTGGCCAAGACACTCAAGCTGAAGCTGGGTGACCAGTTGCAGTTCGATATCGCAGGCCAGTTGGCGACTGTGCCGATCACAAGTATTCGCAAGTTGGAGTGGGGCTCGTTGCGCGTCAACTTCTTCGTGATCATCAATCCGGCGGCGATGAAAGACATGCCGCAGACCTGGATTACCGCGTTCCATCTGCCGGACGCCAAGGCGGGGCTGGGTAATGTCCTCACGCGCGACTATCCCAATCTGACAGTGGTCGACATCGGTAGCGTACTCAAGCAGATTCAGGACATCGTCGATCAGGTGATTGCCGCAGTGGAATTCTTGTTCTTGTTCACACTGACGGCCGGTGTACTGGTGTTGTATGCCGCACTGGTCGGTACGCAGGACGAGCGGGTGCGCGAGGCGGGGTTACTGCGAGCACTGGGCGCAACGCGCAAGGAGTTGGCGAGGGCGCAGCGTATCGAGGTCATGCTGATTGGCAGCGTAGCCGGTTTGCTGGCGTCCAGCGGGGCCGCCGGCATCGGCTGGGCGCTGGCGCATTACGTATTCGACTTCGAATGGAGTTTTAGCCCATGGCTGTGGGCAGCGGGTGCTGTGATCGGGATTGCCTGCGCGGTGTTTGGCGGCTGGGCCGGATTGCGTAGCGTTCTGGCAAGACCGCCGCTTCAGACGCTGCGCGAAGCATAAATATCTCCCCGTAAAGACCGGGCTGAACGGGCGGCCGGACGGCAGCTGCGCTATCATCTCGGTCTATGCAAATCGAAGACCCCAATCAACCGACTGTCTACGACATGATCGGCGGCGCGGACAAGCTGCGCGAAATGGTGGATCGTTTTTACGATCTGATGGACCTTGAGCCGGAGTTCGCCGGCATCCGCGCGCTGCACCCACCCTCGCTGGAAGGGTCGCGCGACAAAACCTACTGGTTCTTGTCCGGCTGGAGCGGTGGGCCCAATCTGTATATCGAACGTTTCGGCCATCCTTTTTTGCGCGCGCGTCATCTGCCGTTCGCCATCGGTATTTCGGAGCGCGATCAATGGTTGCGCTGCATGGCCTGGGCAATGGAAGACACCGGCCTCGACGAAACATTGCGCACCCGGCTGATGGAATCTTTCTTCCAGACAGCGGACTGGATGCGCAACAAGCCTGAATGAATCAATAACACGACGACATGACACAAACTGAACTGATCCTTATTGCCCTCGTCGCCGTCGGCATCGTGCTGCAAGTGCTGATCCTGATGCGTGGCCGCGGCGGCGTCGATATCGCCACGCCTTTGCAGCAGGTGAAGAGCGAACTGCAGCGTCACCAGCAAGATCTGGCCGAACGCAGCGAACGTGAGTTGCGCGAGCAGATGCAGAGCAACGCACAGAATACACGCCAGGAACTCGGCAGCAATTTTGGCCAGCTGCAACAGACGCTGGCGGCGCAGATGACCAGCGTGGCCACCTTGCAGAACAACCAGATCGACAGCTTTGCGCAGCAACTGGTCAAGCTCAACGAGACCAACGCCCAGCAACTCGACGGCATGCGCCAGACGATGAACTTGCAGGCGCAAGCCAGTCGTGAAGAACAGGCCGCTTCGCTCAAGCGCTTTGGCGACACGCTCAATCAGACGCTGTCCACGCTGACCGAATCCAATGCGCAGCGCATGGCAGAAGTACGCGCTACGCTGGAAGCCAAGATCAAGGACCTGCAGCTCGACAACGGCAATCGCCTTGAAGAAATGCGTAAAACCGTCGACGAAAAATTGCACGCGACATTGGAACAACGTCTGGGCGAATCCTTCAAGCTGGTGTCCGACCGTCTAGACAAGGTGCATCAGGGCCTGGGCGAGATGCAGCAACTGGCCATCGGTGTGGGCGATCTGAAGCGGGTGCTGACCAACGTCAAGACCCGCGGCACCTGGGGCGAGGTGCAGCTGGAAATGCTGTTGGAACAAATGCTCACACCCGACCAGTACGCCAAGAACGTCGAGACGGTACCCAATACCGGCGAGCGCGTTGAATTCGCGATCAAGCTGCCCGGCAACGATGACGGCGGTACGCCGGTCTGGATGCCGATCGACGCCAAGTTCCCGAAAGAGCAATATGAACGTCTGGCAGAGGCCGCTGACCGCGCCGACGCCGAAGGCGTGGCGCAAGCAGGACGCGAGTTGGAGCGTGCGGTGCGTGGCGAAGCCAAAACCATCGCCGAGAAATATCTGTCACCGCCACTCACTACCGACTTCGCAATTTTGTTCCTGCCGACCGAAGGGCTGTATGCCGAAGTCATGCGTCGTCCAGGTTTGTCGGATGACTTGCAGCGCACGCATCGCGTCAGCATCGCCGGCCCGTCAACTCTGTCCGCTTTGCTGAACAGCTTGCAAATGGGCTTCCGCACACTGGCGCTGGAGAAGCGCTCGTCGGAGGTCTGGCAAGTGCTGGGTGCGGTGAAGACCGAGTTCACCAAGTTTGGCGATGTGCTGGCTGCAACCAAGAGCACGCTGGAACGCGCGGCCAAAAACATCGAGCAAGCCGAGACGCGTACACGTCAAATGACGCGCAAGTTGAAGTCGGTGGAAGCACTGCCGAGCGACACGGCGCAAAAACTGCTGGGAACGGCAGAGCCGGAAATCGACGGCGACGGTCAGAGCGAATTGCTCTAAGGCCGGACATTGCAATCCTGGCGAGAGCCGGGATGTTTGCAAGGATTCAGCGAATCAACAACTTCATCAACAGCGCAAATGCCTTGCCATAAGGCGGACTGAACAGCCGCATCGCATTGATGCGGCTCTGCCTGAATACCGGCTTCATGTGCGAAAAACGCCGGAAGCCTTCCTCCCCGTGATATGCACCGATGCCGGATGCGCCGACGCCGCCGAAGGGCAGGTCTTCCTGTGCGATATGCAGCAGCGTGTCGTTGATGGTGACGCCGCCGGAGACTGTCTGTTGCACCACCCGGTCGATAATGCGAGAGTCTTTGTCGAAGACATATAACGCCAGCGGACGTGGTCCGGTGTTGACGGTCGCGATGGCGTCACTGATCTTTTCATAAGTGACCAGCGGTAGCAGCGGGCCGAAGATTTCTTCCTGCATGATGCGTGCTTCGGGTGGTGCCTGCGTCACGGCAAGCGGCGGCAGCAGGCGCGTCGATGCATGTGGTGCGCGTCGGCTCAGCGGAGTCAATATCGCCCCATGCTGCTGGGCATCGCTGCATAGCGCGGCCAGGCGTTCGTAGTGGCGCTGATTGACGATGCTGGTGTAGTCGTCGGTAGGCAGGCGTTCATCATTGAGAGAGGGGTAAAACCGTGCAACCACATCGCGAGCACAATCGATAAAGGCCTTCTCGCGGCCTTTGGGCAGCAGCACGTAGTCGGGAGCAATACAGGTCTGGCCGGCGTTGAGCAGCTTGCCACTGATGATGCGCGTCACGGCATGCCGGAAGTCGGCGGACGGCCCGATGATGGCCGGCGATTTGCCACCCAGTTCCAGTGTCACAGGTGTCAGGTTGGCACTGGCGACGCGCATGACTTCGCGACCGACCGCCGTCGAACCGGTGAAGACCAGATGGTCAAAGGGCAGGGCGCAAAATTCTTGCGCTAGCGCGACATTGCCGCCGCTCTCACCACCGCTCTCACCGCTGCTATCACCATTCACGATGGCAATTTCATCGTCCGAAAACGATTGCCGGATCAACTGATCGAACAGCGTGCCGAATGCCGGCGTGTGTTCCGAGAGTTTGACCATGGCCAGATTGCCGGCCGCCAGCACACAGCTGAGCGGGCCGACGGTCAGCAGCAGCGGATAATTCCAGGGCGTGATGATGCCCACTACGCCCAGAGGTTGCGGCAACAAGGTGTTACGCGCGGGTTTGTACCAGATGGATGTGCGGCGTGATTGCGGCTGCATCCAGATGTGGCCGTGTGTCAGCGCATGATCGATGGCTTGCAGGCTGGTGAAGACTTCCAGGAATTGCGTCTCGTGCTGAGAACGATTGCCGAAGTCTTGGCTGATCGCCGTCGCGATGTCGTGCTTGTGGCGGATCAGCAGATGGCGCAGGCGCTGCAGTCTGTCGCGGCGTAACTCCCATGAGGCACTCGGTTCGGCACGCGCATGGTCGTGCAGTTGGCGAAAGCGCAGAGATAGCGACATCGCCGTGTTCCTTTACGTCAAGCCGTCGAACAGCACGACTTGCACCGCGTCGCCGGCGGCCACGTCGCCTTGCGCGTCGTCCAGCACAATGATGCAGTTGGCGTCAGACATGGAGCGCAAGATGCCGGAGCCCTGTGCACCGGTCAGCCGCACTTTCCATTCGCCATCGTCGTCAGCCGCGAGAATGCCGCGCTGGTATTCGGTGCGACCGGGTTTCTTGCGGATGGCGGAGAGAGATTTTACTTTCAGGCGCGGCAACGGACTGGCGTTGGCGCCGGACATGCGCAGCAAGGCATCGCGCACGAAGAAGTAAAAGCTGACCATGACTGCCACCGGATTGCCCGGCAGGCCGAACAGATAAGCACCGCGGCCTTGCGAGGCGATACGGCCGAAGGCCATGGGGCGGCCCGGACGCATGCCGATTTTCCAGAACAGCATGTCGCCAAGCTTGGTCATGGTTTGTTTGGTGTAGTCGGCGGCACCGACGGAGACGCCGCCGGAAGTGATGACGGCATCGGCATGTTCGCAGGCGCTGCGGAACGCTGCTTCCATCGCAAGCGGATCATCCTTCACCACGCCCATGTCGATGATGTCGCAACCCAGGCGCGTTAGCATGCCGTAGAGCGTGTAGCGGTTGGAATCATAGACGCAACCCGGTTCAAGCGGCTCGCCCACGGAACGCAATTCGTCGCCGGTGGAAAAGAAGGCGACGCGCAAACGTCGTTTGACGCCGACTTCCGCGACGCCCAGAGAGGCCAGCAAACCGATATCGGCCGGGCGCAGGATTTTGCCGGCTCGCAGGGCAACCTGGCCGTCACGCAAATCTTCTCCGCGCAGACGCCGGTTGTCGCCGCGGCGTACGCGACCTGCAGGAATGGTCACGGACGTCTCACCGGCATTCTCGGTAAATTCTTGCGGGATCACTGTATCGCAATCGGCAGGCATGGCCGCCCCAGTCATGATGCGTACGCATTCACCGTTGGCGACGGCGCCGTCAAAGCGTTGGCCGGCATGGACGCTGGCAACAATGCGCAAGGTCAATGTGTTGCCCTCGGCCAGGTCATCGCCGCGCAGGGCGTAACCGTCCATGGCGGAATTGTCGTTGGCAGGGACATCAATGGTCGAGACGATGTCGGTCGCCAGCGTGCGATCGAGGGCGCTGCGGATGGCGACTTGTTCGACCGATTCGATCGGCTGCACGAAGTCATGGATGATCTTCTGTGCTTGCGGCACGGTCATGGCGTTGGGGTCGTAACCCGAAATGCAGCTGACGATGTCGGACAGGGAGGCTTGAGTCATTTATTCTGATTCCAGTTTGTCGATTTTGCCGGTCGATTCCAATGCGTACAGCTCTTGCAAGGTGTTGACGTTGCTGAAGGCGGTTTCGTCATCAAAATGGGCTTCGGCGGTACGGATGCAGGCAAACCAGCGTTCCATCTTGCGGCCGTCGTCTTGCAAAAACTGTGTCAGCGAAGGCAGCAGCGTTTTTTTCAGCAGGCAAAACACCGGGTGGCGTTGCCGTTGTTCATGGCCGCCGGTTACGGCAAGCGCTGCCTCGGCGTTGTGTAGCTCAAGTTCTTCCGCAAGTCTGGCAACCAGATCAGCGGGCAGTAACGGCGAGTCGCACGGTACGGCAGCCAGGTAGTCGGTAGCGCAATGTGTCAGGCCGCTATGCAGGCCAGCCAAGGGGCCGGGGAAGTCTGATAACAGGTCGAGCCACACCGGCGCATGAAACACCGCTCCAAGCGCTGCATAGTCGTTCTCATGGCGATTGGCATTGATGGCGAGACGACGAACTTGCGGCGAAAGACGTTCCAGTGCATGTGCCGCCAGCGGTTTGCCGCGAAAAGCCTGCAAACCTTTGTCGACATGCCCCATGCGGCTGCCGCGTCCGCCGGCAAGAATCAGTCCTGTAATCTGTTGGGGCGCGATGGACACGGCCATCACCCGCCGATATACGACATTTCCACCTTGCGGACTTGCGGCATCGATGTTGTGGATGTGTCCTTGTTTTCGCTGCGCAGTTCGGAATAGCGATCGCCGCGTTGACGCCACAGGCTGCCGATAGCGGAGGAGATCTCGGCATCGCTGCGTTCGCCGCGCAGCAGACCGCGCAAGTCGTGGCCTTCACTGGCGAACAGGCAGGTGTAAATTTTTCCTTCGGTGGAGAGGCGTGCGCGGCTGCAATCGTGGCAGAAAGCCTGGGTGACGCTGGAAATAACGCCGACTTCACCGCTGCCATCTTTATAGCGCCAGCGCTGTGCCGTTTCGCCGGCATAGTTGGCGTCGATTGCTTCCAGCGGCATCTCGGCGTTGATGCGGGCGATGACGTCGCTTGAAGGCACGACCTCATCCATGCGCCAGCCATTGGAACTGCCGACGTCCATGTATTCGATGAAGCGCAGGACAAACGGCGTGTTCTTGAAATACCGCGCCATTGGCAGGATTTCGTGATCGTTGACGCCTTTTTTGACCACCATATTGATCTTGATCGGGCCCAGACCGGTTTTGTGAGCCACTTCCAGGCCATGCAGGATTTGCGAGACCGAGACGTCAACGTCGTTCATGCGTTTGAAGTTGGCGTCGTCGAGCGCATCCAGCGAGACGGTGACGCGCTTGAGACCGGCATCTTTCAACGCCTGGGCCTTTTGCGCCAGCAGGGTGCCATTGGTGGTCAGGGTCAGGTCGAGTTCGCGGCCATCGGGCGTTTTGATCGCGTGCAGCATGGTGATCAGGCGCTCCAGATGCTTGCGCAGCAGCGGCTCGCCACCGGTCAGACGGATCTTTTCGACGCCGTGGGCGACGAACAAGGTGGCGAGGCGGGTGATTTCTTCAAAAGACAGCAAAGAGGAATGCGGCAAGAAGCTGTAGTCCTTGTCGAATACTTCTTTGGGCATGCAATAGACACAGCGGAAATTGCAGCGGTCAGTGACCGAAATGCGCAGGTCGTGCAGTGGACGCATCAAGGCATCGGTAAGAAAGCCGGTCGGTGCTTCCAACAGCGCGGGAACGGCTGCAATGCCGCCGACAGGGCGTTCGTCAAAGATGGGGATGATGCGCTTATTCATACTCGCTACGATAGCACGAGGCGGGGAATTAGACAGTGTACAGAACCGATATCCGCAACAAGGCACAGCGTATAACTCGAGTGGAGCTTAGTTTCTTTTTGGCAAAAAAACTGGCTGCGCTGATTCTTTGTACAAGTGCTCTTTTGCTTGTTTTTCTTTGTTTGATTACCGAAACAGCAGACGAGAAAAAGGGAGCTTTCGCTCCCTTTTTTCACTGCGCTGCAACGTCGGCATCAGTGCATGCCGACGCAGAGGCATCAACGACGGGTTTCGACCTGAACCAGTGGCTCTGTCGATTGCGGCGGCAACGGCTTGCGTTCACGCGGCACGTGTACCGGCGGTACGATCTGGGCTGCGGCAGCCTGGGCGGCGCGCAGCTTTTCCGGATCGGTGCTTGCCAGGGTCAGACCGGCCGAGGACAGCATGTCGTGCAGGTCATTCCATTGCTGCTTGCCGTTGGCCGCTGGTGCAGCTTGTGCAGTAGCCTGGACAGCTGCCTGAACCGGTGCAGGGGCAGCAACAACCGGTGCTGGCACTGGTGCTGGTGCTGGCACTGGTGCTGGTGCTGGTGCTGGTTCTGCGGCTGCCGGAGCAGGTGTTTCAGGCAACAGACTGATTTGTTGTGGTGCCGCTGCCGGTGCTTCTGCAACGACCGGAGCCGGAGCAGGTGCAACTGGTGCAGTTTCAACAGCAGGTTCAGCCACGACCGGAGCAGTAAAGGCTGGAGCAGTAACGACGGGAGCGGGAGCAACAGGCACCTCCGCCGCGATCACGACTGGTTCTTGCGCAGGTGCAGGTGTCAGCGCCGGGGCAGCTTCGACTACAGGTGCTGCTGCAACAGGCGCAGCGGCAGGAGCGGCAACTTCAGCAACCGTGCTCACCAATGCTGGTGCAGTCGGGGCTGCTGGGGCTTTCTCGTACCAAGGACGTTCTGCCGCATCGTCAGCCGGGGCTGCTTGTGGTGCAAGGGATGCTGCTACTGGTGCCGACTCTTCGCCATCCACCAGTTCGCCTTCACCGTTCTCACCACCGACGTTATCACCTTGTTCGCGATCACGACGATTACGGTTGCGGCCACCGCGACGGCGACGACGACGTGGTTCGCCTTCCTCAGTCGTGCCTTCGACTTGATTGCCGATGACTTGCGCTGTTTCAGTGCCTTCGACAGCACCGGCAGCAACACCGGTTGCCAGTGCGGCTTCCAATGGCAATGCCTCGTCAGCTTTCGGCAGATCCTTGCGCTCTTCGCGTGGAGGACGCGGTTGGCGTGGCTGACGCGGCTCGCGTGGTTCACGGGCTTCGCTTCCTTCGCGCGGTTCGCGGTTTTCACGCGCTTCGCGTGGCTGGCGAGGTTCGCGTGGTTCACGATTTTCGCGTTCGTTACGACCTTCTGCGCCTTCGCGCGGCTCGCGTGGCTCACGGGCTTCCTTCGGCTCACGCGGTGGGCGAGGCTGACGCGCCGGTTTGGCTTCGGCGTCATGCTTGCCGGATTCTTCGCGGGCATTTTTCTCAGGAGTAGTGCCGTCGCGTTCTTCGCGCTCGTTACGGTTGCGGCCATTGCGGTTGCGGCCATTGCGATTGCGGCCGTTGCGGTCGGCGTGTTCGCGCTTTTGCGGTGTCTTGGTTTCGACCGGAGCGGCGACAGGCGTCGCTTCCACCGGCTTGGCGCGGAAGAAGCTCCAGATCTTGCTGAAGAAGCCCGACTCCGGCGCCAGTGTCGGTACCGGTTCTGCAGGAGCAGCGACCTTGCGCTCAACGATAGGCGCAGGCTGGTCAGGGGTGATGCCCTTGACGACGGCTTCCTGGCGCGGCTTGACGTCTTCCTTCTGGCGCTTGCTGTAACCGATGTCGGTTTCTGCTTGTTCGGCCATGGCGTAGCTGGCTTGCGCGTCGTCCAGGCGCGGATCGTCGTGCTTGATGCGCTCGAGCTTGTAGTGCGGGGTTTCCAGATGCTTGTTCGGGATCATGATGACCGTCACGCGATGGCGTGTTTCGATCTTCAGGATTTCGCCGCGCTTTTCGTTGAGCAGGAAAGCGGCGACGTCGACCGGTGCCTGCACGTGGATGGCGGCAGAGTTTTCCTTCATTGCTTCTTCCTGGATGATGCGCAGGACTTGCAATGCGGACGATTCGGTATCGCGGATGTGACCGGTGCCATTGCAACGCGGGCAAGTCACGTGGCTGCCCTCGGACAGCGATGGACGCAGGCGCTGGCGCGACAATTCCATCAGGCCGAAGCGGGAGATCTTGCCCATCTGAACGCGGGCACGGTCATGGTGCAGGGCGTCTTTCAGGCGGGATTCGACTTCACGCTGGTTCTTGGCGTTTTCCATGTCAATGAAGTCGATGACGATCAGGCCGCCCAGATCGCGCAAGCGCAATTGGCGGGCCACTTCGTCGGCGGCTTCAAGGTTGGTGTAGAACGCGGTGGTTTCGATGTCGGAGCCGCGGGTGGCACGCGCCGAGTTGACGTCGACGGAGACCAGGGCTTCGGTGTGGTCGATCACGATGGCGCCGCCGGATGGCAACGGCACGGTGCGCGAGTACGCGGTTTCGATCTGGTGTTCGATCTGGAAGCGCGAGAACAGCGGCACGTCGTCGTGGTAACGCTTGACGCGGTGAACCATGTCCGGCATTACGTGCGCCATGAACTGCTGGGCTTGCTCGTGGATGTCGTCGGTATCGATCAGGATTTCGCCGATATCAGGCTGGAAATAGTCGCGGATCGCGCGGATCACCAGCGAGGATTCCTGATAAATCAGGAAAGCGCCGGAACCGGACTGGCCGGCGCCTTCGATGGCGCGCCAGAGTTGCATCAGGTAGTTCAAGTCCCATTGCAGTTCGTCGACGTTGCGGCCGATGCCTGCGGTGCGGGCGATGACGGACATGCCGTTGGGCAGGTCCAGTTTGTCCATGGTTTCGCGCAGTTCCTGGCGATCTTCACCTTCGACACGACGGGATACGCCGCCGCCGCGTGGATTGTTCGGCATCAGGACCAGATAACGGCCTGCCAGGGAGATGAACGAGGTCAGGGCTGCGCCCTTGTTGCCGCGTTCTTCCTTCTCGACCTGGACAATGATTTCCTGGCCTTCGCGCAGGGCTTCCTTGATGGAAGCGTTGCGGACATCGATGCCTTCCTTGAAATAGGTGCGGGCAACTTCCTTGAACGGCAAAAAGCCGTGGCGTTCTTCGCCGTAATTGACGAAGCAGGCTTCCAAAGAAGGTTCGATGCGGGTGATGACGCCTTTGTAAATGTTGGATTTACGCTGTTCGCGTCCGGTGGCTTCAATATCGATGTCGATCAGTTTTTGACCGTCAACGATGGCTACGCGCAATTCTTCCTGCTGCGTAGCGTTGAACAACATACGTTTCATGTTTCACTCCGTGGCACTGAGGCCGTAATGGCGCTTTTTAAAAGTACGCCATAAAGTACAAGGATGTACGCGAGAACGAAGTGATTGGGGGAGGGAATTGCCTTAGTGTGTGAAGTGCGCCTTGATGGCGGCGGCACTCATGCACAACGGGGCGCGGATGCGGTGAACCGGGAAGCCGAGCAACTCCGTATCCATGCTTTCCGTTCCGCATGAGGCGGTCACGGTCGCTGTGGACGGTAAGTTGTCATTAAGAGCCAAACGAAGCATTTTTCTAAAAGTTGGCAAATCGGCGAATCGGGTTCAACGCATCAACCGGCAAGCACTGCGTTTTTCAACTGAAGGTCTTGCCAGACTTTATCCTGATAATCCAAGCACATCTATTCAACATCCAAGTGCGTTATCCGATTGCAACTGCGGTGCAAACTGGACTCGCGCAGGGATGATGCGTACACGTTTTTAAGGAACCGTCCAATCCGCGCGGAGAAATGTCGCGTCCACAATGTCTTCGTAGGGTGTACGAGGCTTGCCGACAGGACCCTGTCGCCGCATGCTGCGATTTTTCGTGGTTCCCCCCATCAAATTTGCAAATTAGCGAGGCTGATGAAGACGCCTCTGTGTAGAATGGTCTTTTTTATTCTTACACTGACACCGGTTTTCTGACCAGCGTCGAGCGATTATATATTCAAAATGAAGGACTTAGCGAGATTTTCTGGGAAGACGCCTGAAAAGCCTGAATCACCCGCGTCGACCCAATCTGCACCTGCTTCGCCGCAAGTCCAGCTGCTCACGATATCGGAAGAGGAAGCCGGTCAACGCATCGACAATTTCCTCTTGCGCGTCTGCAAGGGCGTGCCCAAAAGCCATATTTACCGTGTCCTGCGTTCCGGCGAAGTACGTGTCAACAAGGGCCGTATCGACCAGACTTATCGTCTGCAAGACGGGGATATCCTGCGCGTGCCGCCCATCCGTATTGCCGAAAAGGCATCTGCCGCCGTTGCCCCTGGCGCAGAGTTCAAGATATTGCTGGAAGATAATCATCTGCTGATCATCGACAAGCCTGCCGGCGTCGCCGTGCATGGCGGTTCGGGGGTCAGTTATGGTGTCATCGAGCAACTTCGCGCTTCGCGCCCGGATGCCAAATTTCTTGAACTGGTGCATCGCCTTGACCGTGATACGTCGGGGATTTTGTTGCTGGCGAAGAAGCGTTCGGCGTTGACCAACCTGCATGAACAGATTCGCGATGGTCTGACCGACAAGCGCTATCTGACGCTCGTCCATGGCGACTGGAAAAATGCGCGTCAGCACATCAAGTTGCCGCTGCACAAGTACAGCACCGCAGACGGAGAGCGCCGCGTGCGCGTGCAGGATGACGGCCAGGCCTCGCATACGGTGTTTTCACTGATTCGCCGTTATGGCGAATTTGCCTTGCTCGAAGCGGAACTGAAAACCGGTCGGACACACCAAATACGCGTGCATTTGTCTGCCAGCGGGTTTGCCATCGTCGGCGACGATAAATATGGCGATTTCACGCTGAATAAAGCATTGCAGAAAGCGGATGGCGAGCGCGTCGCCTTCAAGCGCATGTTTTTGCATGCCCACCAGATCAGCTTTACACATCCGGACAGCGGCAAGACGGTGACGCTCAAGGCAGGCTTGCCGCCGGAGTGCCAGCGCTTCCTCAAAAGCCTGGATGCAAGCGATGCCGGGACGGAGAACACCTGATTGCGCATGCCGTGAGCCGGCCGCTATACCCATTTTGATTATGTTGAAAAGTGAAACATGGCAAGAAAGCAATTTGATTTAATCGTGTTCGACTGGGACGGCACGCTGATGGACAGCACGTCGACTATTGTCAGGTGCATTCAGGCGGCGGCCCGCGATCTGGGATTGCCGATTCCCGACAAGAGCGCTGCTTCCTATGTGATCGGTCTGGGCTTGCAGGATGCGATGCAGGCGGCGATTCCGGATGTCGATCCCAAGTACTACCCGCGCATCGTCGAGCGCTATCGGCATCACTATCTCGGGCAGGACAAGGATCTGACCTTGTTTGACGGCGTCAAGGAGATGCTGGACGATCTCGGGCAGCAAGGTTATTTTCTGGCGGTTGCCACGGGCAAGAGCCGCGTCGGCCTGAATCGTGCACTCAACACCACCAAGCTGTTGTCGGTGTTCGATGCGACACGTTGCGCAGATGAAACTTTTTCCAAGCCACATCCCGCCATGCTGCAGGAACTCACACGTGAGCTGGGGCAGGAAATGGGGCGCACGCTGATGATCGGCGACACCACCCACGATTTGCAGATGGCCATTAATGCAGGCGCTGCCGGTGTTGCGGTAGAATTCGGCGCGCATCCGGTCGAGCAGTTGCAAGCATTGAGTCCGCTTTATAGCGCGGGCTCCATCAAGGTCTTGCATCAGTGGCTCAATGAAAACGCTTAGCAAAAAGCAAAGTAACGCAACGCACAGCAATATCAGGGGAAACCTGTAATGGATGAAGTAGCGATTCCAGTATGTGGCTCGGCTGACATCGAAGAAGGTGGCAAGGGTAAGCGCTTTGCGGTGTCGGTGCATGGTGACGACGCGACCGGTTTCGTGGTGCGATACGGCGGCACGGTGTACGGATATCTGAACCGCTGTGCGCACGTGCCGATCGAACTTGACTGGGCCGAAGGTGAATTTTTCGAGTCTAGCGGCCTCTATATCATGTGCGCAACGCATGGTGCTGTCTATGCGCCGGATAGCGGAAAATGCGAAGGCGGTCCTTGCACCGGCGCGCGTTTGCGCAAGATCATGGTATTTGAGAGAGACGGCGGCATTTTCTGGACGCCCGATGATTATGTAAGGCCCGCGCTGGCATGAGCCATGCGGGAACCAAGGCAGTCGAAGGCGGCATATCGGCCTTCTTCGGGCTACCTATCAGAGTGACGATATGAGCAATAACGAATTCGAAAATCCTCAGGCACAACCGCCGCAATCACCACAATCTCCGCCACCAGTGCCGCCAACTACCGGCAGCTCAGCTGCAGGTGAAGAAAAGAAGGGCGGCTGGGAGCGCGACGTGCTCGAAAAGCTGGCCCTGTTTGCCGTCAAGGAACAACGTGCGCGCCGCCGCTGGAGTATTTTCTTCAAGATTGCCGGGCTGGCCGTGTTCGTCTTCGTGATCTGGTCGGCATTCAATTACACCAAGTCAGATGCGGAGCCGGTCGGCACACATACCGCCCTGGTTGAAATCAACGGCACCATCGAAGCCGAAGGCCGTGGTTCGGCCGCAGCCGTTATCCCGGCGCTGGACAAGGCATTCGCCGCCGATGATTCGATGGGCGTCATCCTCAAGATCAATAGCCCCGGCGGTAGCCCGGTGCAAGCCGGCATGATCAACGATGAGATCGTGCGCCTGCGCAAGGAATATCCGAAGAAGCCGTTGTACGTCGTGGTGGAAGAAATGTGCGCGTCCGGCGGTTATTACATCGCTGCGGCGGCTGACAAGATTTACGTCAACAAGGCCAGTATCGTCGGTTCCATTGGTGTGCTGATGGATGGTTTTGGTTTCACCGGCCTGATGGACAAGGTCGGCGTTGAGCGCCGTCTGCTGACTGCGGGCGAGAACAAAGGGTTCATGGACCCGTTCAGCCCACAAAACGCCAAGCAAAAGGAATACGCCCAGCAAATGCTGAGCGACATTCATCAGCAATTTATCGATGCTGTACGCAAAGGCCGCGGCCAGCGTTTGAAAGAAACGCCGGAAACTTTCTCCGGCCTGTTCTGGATCGGCTCCAAAGCGGTTGAGATGGGCTTGGCCGATGGCTATGGCACTGTCGACAGCGTGGCGCGCGACGTGATCAAGGCGGAAGATCTGGTCGATTACACCCAAACCGAAGGTTTGCCTGAGCGCGTGCTGAAGAAGTTCGGCGTAGCGGTGGGCAGTGGTGTTGCCAAGTCGATGCTGTCGGGCGGCGCGATTCAACTGCGGTAATCAGATCGTCGATAAAAAAGAAGAAAGGCGGCGGCTTCGTCGCCTTTTTTATTGCCGAGACATTCGAGTAGGAGAGGGGGCGATGCATACACTCAGACATCCGGGAAATCGTATTTCCACCGTCACGCGTATCTTTCGTGCACTGGCTTTTGGCTTGCTGCTTGCATCGCTCACCATTGCAACGGCGCGGTCGCAAACGAATCAGGCGGTGCAATTTACCCAGCAGGTCGTTGACGTGCCAACGCGTCCCGGCGTGACGCAACGCTTCCTCTACCTGGTTCCACAGCATCCGGTCGCGACAGTGATTCTGTTTGCCGGCGGACAGGGCGGTTTGCAGATTTCCACCGAGGGCGAGTTCATGGGTGGTGGCGGTAACTTCCTCGTACGTTCGCGCCAGCTGTTTGTCGAGCACGGGCTTGCGGTTGCCGTTGTGGATGCGCCGTCAGATCGGCAGTCTTTTCCGTTTCTCGGTGGCTTTCGCCAGACTTCTCAGCATGTGGAAGACATGAAAGCCGTCATGGCGTGGCTGCGTCAGCAACAGATGGCGCAGTCAGCGATTTCCGTATGGCTGATCGGCACCAGCCGCGGTACGCAATCGGCAGCATTCATCGCAACGCAGCTGGATCGCACGAACGGCGGGCCGGACGGGCTGGTGCTGACGTCCACCATTCTGCACGAGAACAAAGGTGGTCGCGCCGTACCCGACATGCAACTACAAGGGTTGCGTATTCCCGTGCTGGTGGTTCATCACGAACAGGATGGATGCAAGCTGTGCGCGTTCAGCGATATCCCGCGGCTGATGGATGCGCTGAGTGCCGTCTCGCAAAAGGAGTTGATCAGTGTGCGCGGAGGAACGAGTCAGGGCGACCCCTGCGAAGCCAGGGCTTATCACGGCTATAACGGTATCGAGCAGGACGTGGTGACGCGCATTGCTGATTGGATCACTGCCAGCGTTGGCCGCAAGCAGTGAGGTCAGGTGAGGTCACAACACAGTAAGCTTGTGTCCGCGGCTCTTAGTCGGCCAGCAGCAAAAACACGGTAGGTTTTTTGTGAAAATCCGGTGTCTTGCCGGTGGCAATATCGCTCTTCCATTTAGTCGCTGTCTGTGTCTTGATGGATTCACTCGCCAGCGTCAGATCTGTCGCGACGCTGATGAGCGTCGAGCCATTGCATGCCGTTGCCAATGCTTCCAGCATGGCGCCGTTGCGATAGGGCGTTTCGATCAGCAACTGGGTTTGCTTTTCCTGACGGGAGCGATCTTCCAATTGTTTGATGCGTTTGATGCGTTGCGCGGCGTCGGTCGGCAGATAGCCATTGAAAGCAAAGCTCTGGCCGTTCAGACCGCTGCTCATGACTGCCAGCAACAAGGACGAGGGGCCGACCAGAGGACGAACCTGGATACCGTGCTGATGCGCCAGGCGAACCAGGTTGGCGCCGGGATCAGCCACCGCCGGTACGCCGGCTTCTGAAATCAATCCCGCATCTTGTCCTGCCAGCAACGGCGCAAGCAAGGCCGGCAAGGCCGGCAGGGCTGCGGCTTCGGTGTTGACGTTGAGTTCGGCGATCTTGATTTCCTGCAGGGGTTTGGCCAGCGGATAGTTGGCGTTGATCAGTTTCAGGAAGGCGCGTGTGGTCTTGGCGTTTTCTGCGACAAAATAGTCGAGACGCGCAGCAAGCGCCTGCACTTCGGCTGGCAGGATAGCGGCAAGTACATCGCCATCCGCAGCGTCGACAGGGCCGAGGGTGTTGGGTACGAGATAAAGAATACCGGGCATGTTTAAATCGTTAAAATAAGGGCTGGCGCTATTAGACCTTATTTCACCGTTGACTGCGAGCATGTTTGTGTTGCCTGATGTAGGCAAGGCCCGTACTTGCAGGCTTTTCGGGATGATAAGAAAGTCTTTTGCAATGTGTCGCCTGATTCATGCCGATGTCATGAAACTGTCATGCTAGGCAACTATTGTGTCAGTTCGTCAGCATTTTTTAAAATTTGCTAAATAATTTCCGGCAATACCCTCGATTGAAAGGGATTGAATGTTTGCAGCAGTAGATCTTGGTTCCAACAGCTTCCGTATGCACATAGGCAAGCATGAGGGTGATTCGATTCGCGTGATCAAGAGCGCGCGCGACCCCATTCGCCTGGCAGCCGGCTTGGACAAGAACGGTAAACTGACCCCGCAGGCTATCGCCGGCGCGGTTGAATCTCTGGCGCGTTTCCGTACGATCTTGCGCGATTACCAGCTGGATGCGGTGCGCGTGGTCGCTACCAATACCTTGCGTGTGGCCAAGAATGCACATGAATTCCTGCCTGATGCCGAGCGTGCTATCGGCTACCCGGTGGAAATCATTTCCGGCGAAGAAGAAGGCCGTCTGATTTACATGGGCGTCGCCGGCGCATTGGCGCTGCCGGACGAAGATCGGCTGGTGATCGATATCGGCGGTGGTTCCACCGAAGTCATTCTTGGTCGTGGCAGCGAGATCAAACGCGTCGAGTCCTTTGGCATTGGCACGGTCAATCAAAGTCAGGCATTTTTCCCCGATGGCGTGATCGATGAAGACTCCTTTGAGCGCGCGATTTTGTCCGCGCGTTCGCATGTCGAAGATGCCGTCGTGCCTTTCGGCGCGCAGCATCGGAGCAAGGTCTACGGCTCGTCAGGCACCATGCGTGCGATTGCGGACACGATTGCCCGCAACGGCATGGGCGATGGGCGTGTCACACCTGCCAGCGTCGAAGAGCTGAAGCAGCGCCTGATCGCTTTCGGTCACGCGGGTAATATCGAACTGCCCGGCATGAAGCCCGACCGTGCGCTGGTCATCATGGGTGGCCTGGCGGTGTTGATCGGCTTGATGAAAGAGTTGAATATTTCCGTCATCACACCTGTCGAGGCCGGTTTGCGCATGGGTGTGATGTGGGATTTGCAATTGCGCGCCACGCAACGCGATCGCCGCGAACAGTCGGTGGACGATTTCAGCCGCCGCTTTCATATCGATGAATTGCGCGCGCGCCAGGTTGCAGAGACCGCACTCGGATTTTTCGAGATGCTCAAGCCGGGTAACGAGGTCTACGCCAAATATCTGAGCTGGAGCGCCTTGTTGCACGAGGCCGGCTTGATTGTGTCGCAAAGCAGCTATCACAAGCATTCGTCTTACCTGATCGCCAATGCGGATTTGCCAGGATTCACCACGCGCGAGCAGCGTGTGATGAGCACTTTGATCCTTGGTCAGAAGGGCAATCTGCGCAAACTGGGTGAAGTGCTATCGGATGCTGATTTTGCCAAGGCAGTCTTGGCCTTGCGTCTGGCGGTGATGTTCATGCACTCGCACATCACGCTGGATTGGAATGACATCCGTCTGAAGATGAAAAATCGTATTGACCTCGAAATCAAGCGCGACTGGGTACGCGATCACCCGACCGTGTCGTACTGGATGCAGAAAGAGCAGGAATGGTGGAGCGGCATCGGTGTCGATTTCTCGATCCGCGTGAACGCCTGATGCTTTGACTGTCTGGTACGCATCTCACTGGAAATAAAAAATCCCCGCACCTGGCGGGGATTTTTTATTGCAACGTGCACAAACCGAACTGGTTTAATCCAGCTTGGCCGCGTGTTCGCGGGTTGCGTGGAAGGTGACTTCCGGCCAGCGTTCCTGTGTCAGACGCAGGTTCACGCCCGAGGTCGCCAGATATGCCAGATTGCCTGCGGCATCGTGCGCAAGGTTGAAACCGGCGGAGGATTTCTCGAAGTCGGCCAGCATCTTCTTGTCTTCGCAGGTCACCCAGCGCGCGCTGCTGATGCTGGTGCCTTCAAACACAGCGTCAACGCCGTATTCGTTGAGAAGGCGGCTTGCCACGACTTCAAACTGCAGCACGCCGACCGCGCCGAGAATCAGGTCGCTATTGTTGGTCGGTTTGAAGACCTGCACCGCGCCTTCTTCGCCGAGCTGCTGCAAGCCCTTGTGCAATTGCTTGATCTTGAGCGGATTGCGAATGCGCGCAACGCGGAAGAAATCCGGTGCGAAGTAGGGGATGCCGGTGAACTGCAGCAATTCACCTTCAGAGAAGCTGTCGCCGATCTGCATGTTGCCGTGATTCGGCAAACCGATGATGTCACCGGCGTAGGCTTCTTCAACCTGCTCACGGCTCGATGCCATGAAGGTCACGACGGAGGACACTTTGATTTCACGGTTCAGGCGTAGATGCTTGAGTTTCATACCGCGCTCAAAGCGGCCCGAGCACACGCGCAGGAAGGCGATACGGTCACGGTGGGCAGGATCCATATTGGCCTGAATCTTGAACACGAAGCCCGAGAACGGTGCTTCGTTCGGTTCCACGCTGCGAACCGTAGCATCGCGTTCACCCGGACCTGGAGCCCAGTCGAGCAGTGCGTTGAGGATTTCGCGCACGCCGAAGTTGTTGATCGCCGAGCCGAAGAACACCGGTGTCTGGATGCCGGCCAGGAAGTCTTCCAGCTTGAATGGATGCGAAGCGCCGTGTACCAGCTCAACTTCCATTTTCAGTTGTTCAATCTCCAGCGGGAACATTTCGACCAGCTTGGGATTGTCGATGCCTTTGATGATTTCGACGTTGCCGTCGGCGCGTTCTTCGCCAGCCTTGAACAGCATGATTTCGTCGCGCAGCAGGTGATACACACCGCGGAAGTTCTTGCCCATGCCGATCGGCCACGTCACCGGGGCGCATTGAATCTTCAGCACGGACTCCAGTTCATCCAGCAGCTCAAGCGGGTCGCGGGTTTCGCGGTCCATCTTGTTCATGAAGGTGATGATGGGGGTGTTGCGCATGCGGCAGACGTTGAGCAGCTTGATCGTCTGTTCTTCCACACCCTTGGCGGCGTCAATCACCATCAACGCCGAGTCCACCGCCGTCAGCACGCGGTAGGTATCTTCCGAGAAGTCCTGGTGGCCTGGGGTATCGAGCAGGTTGACGACGTGATCGCGGTATTCGAACTGCATGACCGAGCTGGCCACCGAGATGCCGCGCTGCTTTTCGATTTCCATCCAGTCCGACGTCGCGTGGCGGCCGCTCTTGCGCGCCTTGACGGTACCGGCCAGCTGAATTGCGCCCGAGAACAGCAGCAGCTTTTCAGTCAGTGTCGTCTTACCCGCGTCAGGGTGAGAAATAATGCCGAAGGTGCGGCGCCGGGCTACCTCGCGAGCAATCAGCTCAAGCGGGACCTTGCTGCGTGAGCCGGTGTCTTCGTTCGCGGAATCGGAAGTAATGTCTTGCATCGTAAGTCGGTGGGTCGTGAGGCGTTAGCGATGAGAGCCATGCGCGGATTGCGCTGTCAGGGACAGAGCGCGAGGCCGTCGGCATGGATGTGACAGAAACGAAAAAGGGCTGGAAGATCCAACCCTTTGGATAGCGTCTGGTCACGTCTCGGAAGCCGAGATTATAGCGTATTCAGCGCCATATTCGGCCAAGTTCGTCCATCCGCCTGCCTGCATGTTGCAGCAAGGTATTGCTTGCAGGCTACTTGTCGTCGCGGTGATTCTGGCGTTCCGGGCGCTCTTCGCGTTGCGGAGCTTTTTGTTCCGGCCTTGGCGCCGATTCATGCCGCTCAGGAGGGCGAGGTGCCGGTGCGTGTACTTCAGGCGCCCGCTGGACGTGCTGCTCGGGACGCTCCTGGCGCTGTGCCTGAGCTGGTGGCGGGCGATGCTCGACGTTGGGACGCTCAGGCCGGGCAGCCGTTGGCATCGGCGCTGATGGAGCCGGTGGTGCTGAGGGCGCTGGACGGGCCTGTGGTGCCGGTGATATCTGGTGAGGCGCCGCCGGGGCGTTATTCGGGGCTGCGAAAGCGGCTGCCTGCTGAGGACGATTCGGCTGCTCGCGGCGATCATTATGATTGTCGCGCTCGTTCCGGATCGGGTTGCCAGGATTTCCATGTTCAGCAGGATTGAACCCAGGTGCCTGGCCCGGACGCTGTTCCGGGCGCGGCCCTGGGGTTGGCGCAGTTGCTATTGCCGCAGCTGGAGCCGGAACCGGAACAGCATTCGGGCGTGACGCATTGCCGACGTCCGGACGTCGATTGTTCTGGCCGTTGCGCGGGCTGTGTTGCCATACGACCGGACGGTTGTTGACGGTAACGTTCCTCGTCACATTGTTGGTGACGTTGATATTGTTGACCGTATTGTTGTTATTTATACGGACGTTGTTTACGAGAACATGATGCTGGCGCCAATCCGGGCGGGCGTCGCTATAGACCGAGCGGACAATCCCCGTGCCTGCGCCAAATGCTATGCCGACATTGATAGACACGTTATAGCTGGGTGGCCGATAGCGTGGTGGCGGCGCCCAATATACCGGTGGGCGTTGCGGCCACCACCAGCTGCCGTAGACGACGGTTGGGTTGTAATAAGGTACGTAGATCACCTGCGGATTCACCGGCTCGATCACGATGACCTGATCTTGCTGAAGGATGCGCTGCTGGCTGCTCGATTGCAGGTTGCCGGCGATCTGGGCCTTCACGCGCAGGTTTTGCACCGTATCCATCACATTGGCTTGCTGCGACAGAAAGGCGTCGCCAAGGCGCTGTGTCCAATCCAGCTTGTCATTCATCATCGCCAGTACGGACGGAAACTGCGCCAGTGATTTCACGCTGGGATCCCAAGGCATGGGGGCTATCGCCCGCGCCAGCCCGTCGCCTTGCAATCCTGGGCGGCTGTCCATAAAGCGTGCAGCCTGCACAACTTCCAGCGGATAGGTGGATGCCATCAGTACCTGTGCGAGCAGCGAGTCGGGATACAGCGCGACCGGCGCCAGCATCTGATCCAATTCTTCTTGTGTGAAGATGGCCGGGGGGCGATTCATGTCTTGTGCAGAGACCTGCGATATGCCGGATGCCAGCGAAAAGAGTGCTGAAGCAATCCATGCGAGGGTTTTCTTGTTCACGACGATTCTCCCGATTGTGTAGTGCCGGTATGTAGTCAGTTGATGTCCGGTGCAACTTTGCAAAAAATGAAATGTGAAATGTGTGAGACCGTAAACAATGCGAAAAAATTTACGAACTTAAGTCGCAAAGAAATCAAACAGTGACCACAAGACCGGATAGGTGTCTTATCTTCAATCAGGGATAAGAAACAAGGTGTAACCAAACTGCAAGGGATGTTTCAGCATTCAACGCAGCGTGCAACGCAGACGGGCATTGGTGTTGCAGCGAATGAAAGGTGTCGGGAATGTCTGACGGAGAATGAGAAGAAGAGCCTCTCATAGGAGAAAAGAAGAAAATTTGAAGAAAAATGTGAAGAAGGTGTTGACCGAATACCCCTATCGGGATATTATCTCGCTTCTCGGAGTGTAGCGCAGCCCGGTAGCGCACCTGGTTTGGGACCAGGGGGTCCAAGGTTCGAATCCTTGTACTCCGACCACACATGAACGGGCTGTCGAAAGACAGCCCGTTTTCATTTCCGAAGGCGATTTCAAGTAGCGGTTTTTTTACTTGGCTCCTCTTGATCTGCCCTTAGCTCAACCGGATAGAGCAATGGCCTTCTAAGCCATAGGTTAGGGGTTCGATTCCCTTAGGGCAGGCCACTTCTTCTAAATAGTTTCCGGTTTTTCTCGCTCGACGCGTTCTGCTGTCCGGGTCTTTTCCTTTTTTTGTTTTTATCTTTTGTATGTTTTTGCGTTGACTCTGCAGTTACGGCAATTCAATTCGTAATCTTGTCGGTCGGATAGCGAAGCGAATCACGCAACATGTAGCTCATCGGCATGTTCAGCGATTTGCCTTCGGGGCCGACGGGTTGCATGAACCAGCGGTTGTAGAGTCTGAGGAGTTCTCCGTTGGCGGCTAACTTGGCCATTTGCTTGTCGACCATTTTTTTGAACTCAGGGTCGTCTTTGCGCAGCATGATGGCGTACGGTTCCACCGACTGGGATGCGCCCGTTATAAGCAGCTTGTCTGGATTGTTCGCAGCGGCACGTGCGGAGTGCAACAAAACTTCATCCATGACAAAGGCATCAGCAAGCCCTTGCTCCAGCATCCTCATGCATTCCTGATCCGAGTCCTGTTCGAAAATCGCCAGATCGAGACCGCCCAGGTTGCTACGTTTGTTGATTACCTCGATTATCGATGCTCCTCTGGTCGTTACGATGCGTTTGTGACGCAGATCGCTCCATTCCTTGATGCCCGAGTTTGTGCGTACCAACATACGGACGCTCGTAAAGAAGTGGGGGATGGTGAAGGAGACTTTCTTGCGGCGATCTGCGTTATTGGTGCTGACGCTGCATTCAAGGTCGGCGCGATTGTCGAGCAAGGCGCTGAATCGTGTCATCATCGTGACGGGGAGAAATTGAACCTTGAGATGCGGGAGTTTCATTTCCTGCTTGATGCCTTGAACTATCTTCAGACAAATGTCGTTGGCGTAGCCGCTGACTGCGCCATCTGGTTCTATCAGAACGAAAGGGGAGATATTGTCGATGATGCCCATGAATGCGACCACAACTGTCCGGCTCTCTTGAATTCGTTTAAGTGTGTCACTTGCGTTGGCTGGGTAAGTGACCAGATTGGTCAGTAATAACCAGGCAATGATCTTGAGAGGACTGTGCAGGAGTTTGAGTATCGGAGTCAGGTAGCTCATTTCGAAAGGCCATTTATCTACGACATCGCCAATTGATCTTAGAGGGCGAATAGGGAATGTTCAAGTCGTAGAATGAGCTCAGCATCAGGAGAGGACGAATAGTTTCCCCACCTGAAAATACTTCGAGGGAAATGAGCCAAATGAGTTGTTTGTCTGCATCAAAGCAGCGACAGCGGATTGTAGAGAAGCAAAAAGCCGTGATCACTTTAAGGTGATCACGGCTTTATCGTTTGCGCTACGCGTACTGGTGGCCGGTGGGCAGCGCGTAGAGTGGTGCTTGATCTTGCTTAGCCGCGACCGGTGAGATGGCCGTTCACGACGCGAACCTGGTCACCGACATGCCAGCCTTCATCTGATTGTGGGAACGAGCGAACGCTGCCATTCTCCATTCGAACGTCAACGACATAGGTTGTTGTGGTACGTGTACGCTTTTCAACTTCGTTACCTGCATAGCCGCCAGCACCTGCGCCAGCAACTGTTGCAAGCGTACGGCCGTTGCCGTTACCGATCTGATTGCCCAGAACGCCGCCTAACACTGCGCCGGCAACAATGCCGACACCGCTGGCTTTGGGCGTGTGCTGGACTGCGCGTACAGCCTGGACTTCACCGCAGCTGGAGCAGCGTGCAACTGGTGCTGGTGTGCCGTAGCCGCTGCTTTGTTGCGGTTGTGCGGCGTAGTTTGGTTTCGGTGCAGATTGGGGCGCAGGCTGCATATTATTTTGTGCCTGTTGTTTTGCCTGTTCTGACTGTGGCGCTGTCGTGTCCGACAGAGCTTGTTGCGGTGCATTGTTGCTGTTCGATGTCGGCAGCAGGCCGGTAATGGCAGCGACGCCAACCAGGCTGACCAAAGTGACGGCCACTGCTGCGGTGGCGACCAAGGGATGAATGCGGCTGGATGATTTGACGACTTCCATGATGGACCTCTTTATATTTGTGTTGTGGGTGTTGATCTGAGGCGATTATGGAGCACAAAGTTCAGGAAAAAAATGCGAATAGTGTGTCAGTTGTAAATACTTGTAATGTCTTTGTAGGACAAATGGAAACAGCCCGTAGGAGCACGTGAAGAGCGCTACTACGGGCTGCTGATTTGTTGCCGGAACGACAGGGAATGTGTTTAGTCCTCGCGACGCAGGTGAGGGAACAGAATCACGTCACGGATGTTTGGCGAGTCGGTGATCAACATCATCAGGCGGTCGATACCGATGCCGCAACCACCAGCTGGTGGCATGCCGTATTCAAGCGCACGGATGTAATCGGCGTCGTAATACATGGCTTCTTCGTCGCCCGCATCTTTTGCAGCGACTTGCGCCTGGAAGCGTGCAGCCTGGTCTTCGGCATCGTTCAACTCAGAGAAGCCGTTGGCGATTTCACGGCCCGTGATGAATAGTTCGAAGCGCTCGGTGATACCTGCAACCGTATCAGAGGCACGTGCCAGCGGCGACACTTCAACCGGGTAATCGATGATGTAGGTCGGTTCCCACAATTGCGATTCGGCTGTTTCTTCAAACAGTGCCAGTTGCAGCGCACCGATGCCGGCCTTTGCAAGAGGAGCCTGGTCGGTCTTGACGCCGAACTTCTTCAGCGCGGTGCGCAGGAAGTCGATGTCGTTCAGTTGTTCATCGGTATATTCCGGTGCGTACTTCTTGATCGCACCGGTGATGGTCAGGCGCTGGAACGGCTTCGCCAGATCCAGCTCGCGGCCTTGGTACGTCAGCGTGGCAGTGCCATGTGCATCGATCGCGGCCTGACGAATCACTTGTTCGGTGAAGGTCATCAGCCATTGGTAATCGACGTAGGCCGCATAGAATTCCATCATCGTGAATTCAGGATTGTGACGCGGCGAAACACCTTCGTTACGGAAGTTGCGGTTGACTTCAAACACGCGGTTGAAGCCGCCGACCACCAGGCGCTTCAGGTACAGCTCAGGCGCGATACGCAGGAACATCTGCATGTCCAGTGCATTGTGATGCGTGATGAAAGGCTTGGCCGCTGCGCCGCCGGGGATGGTGTGGAGCATCGGCGTTTCGACTTCCATGAAGTCGTTCTTTTCCATGAAGCGGCGGATCGACGACATCGCAGCCGTGCGGGCCTTGAAGGTGCGGCGCGTTTCTTCGCTCATGATCAGGTCGACGTAACGCTGACGGTACTTGGTTTCCTGATCCGACAGACCGTGGAACTTGTCCGGCAACGGGCGCAGCGACTTGGTGATCAGACGCAGGCCGGTCACCTTGACCGACAGCTCGCCGGTCTTGGTCTTGAACAGCGTGCCTTCGGCCCCAAGGATGTCACCCAGGTCGTAGTGCTTGAATGCGCCGTGCGCTTCCGGGCCCGTCACGTCGTTGGTGATGTAGAGCTGCATGCGGCCTTCGGCGCGGGGGCCGGACGAGTCTTGCAGTGTCGCGAACGATGCCTTGCCCATCACGCGCTTCAACATCATGCGGCCGGCGATGGAGACGTTGACCGGATTGGCTTCCAGCGCTTCGTTGTCCAGCTCGCCGTATTGCGCGTGCAATTCGGCGGCCTTGTGTTCAGGGCGGAAGTCGTTGGGGAAGGCGACGCCTTGCTCGCGGATCGCATTCAGCTTGGAGCGGCGCTCGGCGATGATGGTGTTTTCATCTACTGGCGGCTGTTGTTGCGCTGGCTGAGCGGCGTTGTCGTTTTGTGTGGTCATGATGTCGAGAATTCGTTAGTAAGCGTGAGGGCCGGAGGCGCTGAAAAGCCGGCTTCAATGATTGCATCCGGCAGCCATGGGTGGACGCCGGATGCCACAGGAATCAGACGCCTTGTTTCAGCGAGGCGGCGATAAAGCCATCCAGATCGCCGTCCAGCACTGCCTTGGTGTTGCCCATTTCAAAGTTGGTGCGCAAATCCTTGATGCGCGACTGGTCCAGCACGTAAGAGCGGATCTGGTGGCCCCAGCCGACGTCGGTCTTGGAGTCTTCCAGTTTTTGCTGTTCGCTCATGCGCTTGCGCAGTTCCAGTTCGAACAGCTTGGCGCGCAGCATGTCCCATGCCTCGGCACGGTTGCGGTGCTGGCTGCGGTCGTTCTGGCATTGCACGACGATGCCGCTGGGGCCGTGCGTCAGGCGCACCGCCGAGTCGGTTTTATTGATGTGCTGGCCACCGGCGCCGGACGCACGGTAGGTGTCCACGCGCACATCGGCAGGATTGATGTCGATCTCGAAGGATTCGTCCACTTCCGGATAGACGAACAAGCTCGAGAACGAGGTATGGCGGCCGTTGGCGGAGTCGAACGGCGACTTGCGCACGAGACGGTGCACACCAGTTTCGGTGCGCAGGAAACCGTAGGCGTATTCGCCCTCGACCTTGATCGTCGCGGTCTTGATGCCGGCCACTTCACCGTCAGACTGTTCCAGGATTTCAGCCTTGAAGCCTTTACGCTCGCAGTAGCGCAGGTATTGGCGCAGCAGCATGGACGCCCAGTCTTGCGCTTCAGTACCGCCGGCGCCGGCCTGGATGTCGATGAAGCAGTTGTTCGGATCCATCGGATTGCTGAACATGCGGCGGAATTCCATGCCTTCGACCAGACCCTTCAGGGTTTCTGCGTCGGCTTCGATGGCGATCAGCGTGTCTTCGTCTTTTTCCTCGCGCGCCATCGCGAACAGGTCGCGCGTGTCGTTGAGGTCGCCATCAATCTTGATCAGCGTATGGACGATGTTTTCCAGCGATTTTTTTTCTTTGCCGAGATCTTGCGCGCGCTTGGGATCGTTCCAGACTTCCGGATCTTCCAATTCGCCGTTGACCTGGTCGAGTTTCTCTGACTTCACATCGAAGTCAAAGATACCTCCGTAATTCAGCTGCACGCACCGCGAGGTCGTCCAGCAGGGATTGGAGGGAATTGAGGCGTTCTGCTTCCATGATTATGTCTTTTGCAAACCAAACCTCGCATTATACAAGACCAGAGCAGGTATTTCCGGTGTCACAAAGAGGTCATTTTCGGCGATTAGCATCACGCGATTCAGTCAGGTCGTTGTCAGATAGTTGCTAAAAAGGAAAAAGCCATGAAATTCGCCAAAAATACTCCCGAAATCCAATCCAAGCGCCGCGATTTGCTCAAAGCCTTCGCCAGCGCGCCATTGTTGCCGCTGACGCTGACCGCTTCGGGCTTGCTGGCTGGTTGCGCCACGGCTTCCAATCGCAGTGGTTTCGCCTCGGCGACATTCAGCAGCATGCAGGCGCCATCGCTGGCGAATCCCGCGGCAATGGCCGCCACAACCGTGCAATCCAGTCTTGATGTCGTATTTGGCAATGGCGCCAAGCAAAGCTATCAACTGGCGTATCAGCCGTTTTTCATGACCGGCGATATGGTGCCGGACGGCAAGGGCGGCAAAATGCTGGCCGGCGGTTACTACGATATCAACAATCAGCCGATCATCGACCGTTCGGTGCCGGGTAAGGAACGCCACTTTTTCTCCGATTGCCCTGACGGCTCGTCGCTGTTGACGATGAAAAACGCGCAAGTTGCCGGTGTCAAAGGCAATGCAGTATTCGCCGTGGTTCAGTTCGAGTACACCACGCGCGACCAGAAGCAGGCCGCCATGTACGGCCAGTTGCCGTCGCCCATCGCCGTGCTGACGCTGGATCAGGATCCGCAGACCGGCAAATTGTCCCTCGTCAAATATCACAACGTCGATACCTCGTCGGTTAACGGCCTGTGGATCACCTGTGGCGCCAGCCTGTCGCCGTGGAATACCCATCTGTCGAGCGAAGAATACGAACCCGACGCTGCAGCCATCGCGAGCAACGTGCAATTTCAGGCCTTCAGCAAGAACCTCTTCGGGGATGCCGCCAAGGCCAACCCTTACCACTACGGTCATCTGCCGGAAATCACCGTCCACGCTGACGGCAGCGGCAGCGTGGTCAAGCATTTCTGCCTCGGCCGCATCTCGCATGAACTGGTGCAGGTCATGCCGGACCGCCGCACCGTACTGATGGGCGACGACGCCACCAACGGCGGCTTGTTCATGTTCATCGCCGACCGTGAAGCCGATCTGTCGGCTGGCACGCTGTATGTCGCCAGGTGGACGCAAACCTCCGGTGTCGGCCCCGGCGCCGGTACGTTGAGCTGGGTCAAGCTGGGCCATGCCACCAGCAACGAGATTAAGGCGCTGGCCGACAAGCTCAAGGTTGCCGACATCATGGACGTCAAGACCAGCGATCCGCAGGATGCGTCCTATACCAAGATCCCATTTAACGGCAAAACCAACTGGATCAAGCTCAAGCCCGGCATGGAACAAGCCGCAGCCTTCCTCGAAACCCATCGCTACGCTGCGTTCAAGGGCGGCAGCCTCGGTTTTACCAAGATGGAGGGCACCACTGTCAACGCCAAGGACAAGATCGCTTACTCGGCCATGTCGTATGTGCAGACCTCCATGCTTGACGGTTCAGGCGGCATCAAGGTGCAAGGCCCGAAGGCCGGCGCGGTGTATGCGCTGAACATGAAGGGTGGCCAGAACGATCTGTCCGGCAGTGCCATCGACAGCGCCTGGGTGCCGGTCGACATGGCGCCGCCGGCAGCCCTCATCGGCGAAGACCTGAAACAGCCTGATGCGCTGGGCAATCTGGCACATGCCGACAAGATCGCCAATCCGGACAACATCAAGTTCTCGGAAAAACTGCGCACGCTCTTTATTGGCGAAGACAGCGGCATGCACGTCAACAATTTCCTGTGGGCCTACAACGTCGACAGCAAGCAACTCTCGCGCATCCTGTCCTGCCCGGCCGGCGCCGAATCTACCGGCTTGCACGCCGTCGACGAAATCAACGGCTGGACCTATGTCATGAGCAACTTCCAGCATGCCGGCGATTGGGAAAAACCGCTGCACGACAAGGTCAAGGACGCATTGGATCCGCTGGTGCGCGCCAACTACAAAGACCGCTTCGGCGCCACGGTCGGCTATCTGACCGGGATGCAATTGCCGGTACAGGCCTGATCAGGTAGTGTGATCCGATCAAAAAAAGAGAGGCTGGGCCTCTCTTTTTTATTGCCTTGAACGAACGTGTCGTTGGTAGCCTACGCGGGCATTTTGAGCGCTGCCTCCGCATCGATTGCGGCTGAAATGCGCTCGGCGTCTTCTTCGCTTGCCAGTCCGTCTTCCCATTTTGCGATGACTGCCGTCGCAATGGAGTTTCCGACGGCATTGGTTGCTGAGCGTCCCATGTCGAGAAAGGTGTCAATGCCGAGGATCATCAACAAGCCGGCCTCAGGCAATCCAAAATGCTGCAACGTCGCCGCAATGACCACCAGCGACGCGCGCGGCACCCCCGCCATGCCTTTGGAAGTCAGCATCAATACCAGCATCATCGTGATCTGCGTGGACAGTGGCATGTCAATGCCATAGGCCTGCGCGATGAACAGTGTCGCGAAAGTGCAATAGATCATGGAGCCGTCGAGATTGAATGAGTACCCCATCGGCATGACGAAGCCCGAGATCTTGCGCTGCACGCCGAAACGATCAAGAGCATCCAGAATTTTCGGGTAGGCGGCTTCTGAGCTGGCAGTGGCGAACGACAATAAGAAGGCCTCCTTGATCAGTCCCAGCAATTTGAAAATGCGGCGACGCAAAAAAAGGAAACCGGCGCCGATCAGAAACGCCCACAAGATCCCCAGCGACAGATAAAAATCACGCATGAAGATGGCAAAGCTGAGCAGGATCTCCAGGCCGTTGACAGCGACCGTTGCCGCTATCGCTGCAAAGACGGCGACCGGCGCCATCTTCATCACGTAGCCGGTGATCTTCAGCATCGCATGCGAGAGTTCGTCGATGCAACTCAATAGCGTTTTTGCCTTCTCTCCCAGCGCAGCCAGTGCTACGCCGAAGAACATGGAAAACACGACGATTTGCAGAATCTCGTTGTGCGCCATTGCTTCAGCAAATGATTTGGGCACGAGGTGACCGATAAATTCCTTGAGGCTTAACTGGGATGTCGCCAGCCCCGGCAGTGCACTGTCGGCACCGGGAAGCGATAGCGACATGCCGACGCCGGGTTGCATGAAGTTGGCCATCAGCAGACCCAGCATTAATGAGATCAGTGACGCTGTAAAAAACCACAGAATCGACTTGGCAAAGATGCGACCTACAGACTTGGCATCGCCCATATGGGCAATGCCAACCACCAGCGTGGAAAACACCAAGGGGGCGATCAGCATCTTGATCAGCCGCAAAAAAATGTCGGAAGGGATTGCAACATATCCGGCGATGGCGGTGGCCGCGGCTTTGTCCTGAGCGTTGGAAAAGATCAGATAGCCAGTCAGAATTCCCAGCAACATAGCGACGAGAATATAAAAAGCAGGGGGTATTTTACGTTTCATGGATACCTTTTTGATTGCTGAGGATTGCGGGCGAGGCTTGGCAATGGCATCCGAACAAGACCGTTACCCGGTTGGCGCTTTCAGTATTGCTGCGGATGCGTTGTTGTCACTTGGCGGTGCCGATTGGTAACGGCTGAAACCAGCCATGCCGGTGACGGCGAAGGTTGGTCGACTGTCGGATGCGTACCCGAGGTGTGGGAGGCAGGAATAACAGGTCAAGACGAGAACGTAAGGTTAGGCCCCTATCCTAGTCAATCGCAAAACTGCGGGAAAAGAGTGAAAATGAATATGAATGAGTTGCGGAGGTCGAATCATCCATGAAATAGTCGTAGAAATGCAGAAAAATATCCGGATGTGTGCCTGATGAAAGCCTCACAGAACTCATTCGGCGTTCGGGTAGTCCTATCGGAATGAAAAAAATGAGACTAAGTACGGCCATTTTGAGCGTTTTGATTTTTTCTCTATTGAATGCATGTAGTACTGCGCCCACTACCCATGGCGAAGTCAAAGGCGCTTCCGCCAGCTCGCGTGAAATGGGGCAGTCCGACACCAATCGCATGGCGACACTGGCCATGCGCGGCAATCTGGAAAGTCTCTATCTGCTGATGGACAAGCTCTACAGGCGTAATCCGGCCGAGTGGAAAAAATCCGGAGCTACGCGCGAAGAAGTCGTCAAACGCGTTCGCGAGGCCGTCGAAAAGCGGCAGACCTGGGCCGATCTGCAAGGCAAGCACGACATTGCCGCCATGTCGCTGGCCTTGTCGCCTGACTTCAAGGCGGATCGCGTTGCTGCCTTCATCTATGCCACGGCCGATATGATCATTACCGCCCACGGCGGCAAGATCGAATTTTTTCTCATTGACGGCCTCGACGCCCAATATCTTTATAACGCCGCGCGCAATATAGAAATCGCGGTATGGATGCTGACCAATCGTCGCAATACCGCCGGCCAGCCTCTGTTGCTGTCGGACGAAATCAACGCGACCGAGCGCAATCTCAGCTTCGAACGTGAGTTCGGCAAGATTATCGGCCGTCTGGATTTGCTGGCGGAGTTCGTTACTGAAAAATATCGCCGTGCCGGCATCAGCTACGTGCAGAACTTGCTGGGCGGGTCGTTCCTGCAATTCTTGCCGGTGCGCTGACCAAGCCAGATCTGTTGATGTGTGGATCTATGATTGTGTATCGCCGATAGCACAGCATAGATTGGCGAACACAGGTCGTGCGCACTTGGTGCATATCGATATGCGAAAAAATTTGTTTCGTATTTAACCGCCAGCCTCGACACTTCCGCTCACTGAAATTTGCTGAAAGCTTCGTCATGACCCATTGGACCCTGGATAGCATCCACGCCGCCTTGCCCGCTATTGAACAAGAGCTGGCGCGCACCGCCGCCGAGCGTGACAAAGCCGGTGGCCATGCTGCCGAACAAAAGGAGTTGTTACGCCAGAACGGCTTGCTGTTGCTGGTCGTACCGAAAGAGTACGGCGGCATCGGTGCATCGTGGAGCGAGACGCTTGCCATCGTGCGCCGCATTGCGCGTGTCGACAGCGCCATGGCGCATTTGCTGGCGTTTCAAACTTTACAACTATCGGGTGTGTTGTCGTACGGCTCCGATGAGCAGCGAGCGCTTTATTTGCGTGAAACGGTTGCCCTCAATCATTGGTGGGGCAATTCCGCCAATCCCGCTGATCCGCGTCTGATGGCGACCGAAAAGGACGGCGGTTTGATTTTGCAAGGCATCAAGGGTTTCTGTTCCGGCACGCTCGGCTCGCATCGTCTGCTCACCACTGCCTTGCATCAACCCAGCGGCAAGATCCTCATTGCAGTACTGCCGACCGCGCGCGAAGGCATCACCATCCATGACGACTGGGATCCGATCGGCCAGCGCCAGACGGACAGCACCTCGGTCAGTTATGAGCAGGTGCGGCTGGAATGGAGTGAAGTTCTGTTTCGACCGGACGCTGTGTCAACGCCTTTCCTGACCTTGCGCGGCGTGGTGGCGCAATTGATTCTGGTGAATCTCTACCTCGGGATGGCAGAAGGTGCATTCGACCAGGCGCGGGATTACACGCTCAACCAGGGTAGGCCGTGGTTTGCTGCAGGCGTGCAGCGTGCTGCAGACGATCCGTACGTGATTCATCGTTACGCCGAGATGCATTTGCAGATTCGTGCTGCAAGAGCCTTGGCGGATGAGGCCGGTGTCGAACTGGACAAGGTCTGGCGCATCGGGCCTGAGCTTGTCGCCGAACAGCGCGGAAGAGCGGCGCTGGCAGTGGCCGAAGCCAAGGTGCTGGCGCACCGGACAGCACTTGCGGTGGGGCAGGACGTATTCGACGTTTGCGGCGCCCGTGCGACCAAGGCAACACTGGGGCTGGATCGGTTCTGGCGCAATGCGCGCACCCACACGTTGCATGATCCCATCGACTACAAGCTGCGCGACGTTGGTCGCTACGCACTCGAACATCTCTTGCCTGAGCCGACGCTCTATTCCTGAGTACCTGAAAGAAAGCCGATTTTTCTGCCTTTCTTGATGGCTGAATATGTCCGGTTGATGTCCTTCATGGACGTGGAGGGACAGGTTCAGATGGGATACTATGATTTCCTCGCGTTTCATCTACAGAGGAAATCATGGTGCAGACAGAGGCACGACAGGCGACTATTCCCGTCTATTTTTTGCTACGAGAGTCCGTACTGACGCTTGACCTGATTGGTCCTGCGGAGGTGTTGCGATACGCCAATCGTTTTGCCGAAAAATCCGGCTGTCCACCGTACTTTGAACTGCATTTCATCAGTGCCCATCGAGAGGTCGCAACGTCGATCGGTTTGACGCTCGCTGGCATCGAAGCATTGCCGCACAGTTTGCCCGACAATGCCATGCTGATTTTGAGCGGCTGCGTCGACAAGGATGACGACTTCAGCAATCCCGCCGACCAGGCGGCGGTGCGCTGGTTGCAGCAACACTATCGCCAGCATCACCGGCTTGTCTGCATCTGTACGGGCGCGTTGCTGGCGGCTTACGCGGGTTTTCTGAATAAGCGCAAATGCACTACTCACCACAGCCACATCAACGAGTTGCGCGGTTTTGCGCCACAGGCAGATGTGCTGGAAAACCGTATCTTCGTCGAAGACGGCGCCGTCTACACCAGCGCAGGCGTGACAACCGGCATTGACCTTGCGCTGCATATCGTCGCGCAGATTGCCGGCCACGCTTGCAGTGCATCGGTGGCGCGCTCGCTGGTGGTCTACCTGCGCCGAACCGGCAGCGATCCGCAATTGTCGCCATGGCTGACGGCACGCAATCATATTCACCCAGCAGTGCATCGCGTGCAGAACGCTGTCATCAAGGATCCGGCGCAAGACTGGAACGTCGCGCAACTGGCCGACATCGCCTGCACCAGTGAACGCCATCTGACGCGACTGTTTCGCGAACATACCGGCGATAGCCTGATCGACTACATTCATCGCATTCGCATTGCGCTGGCTCGCGATCTGCTGGCGCAATCGCCGCTGGACATTGAGCGCGTCGCGGAAAAATCCGGCTTTCATTCGGGGCGTCAATTGCGGCGCGTATGGAAGAAGTTCGAGGCGCATTCACCGTCAGCCCACAGAGAATCGGCAGGTGCGCACGCTGCTTAAGAGTGTGGTTTCGGAAAGACTGCGGTCGCAATAAGGCTGCTGCGGGAGGAGAGTGATGTGAACCGGGTCATGCCGGCGATCGCCGCATGACGGTCGCCGGATGATGATTGAAGGAAAGCCAGTTCAGTTTTATTCGTAAGCGTTAGCCAGTTTGTCCGGCAACGGCACATTGAGCCATTTCTTGACCAGCGCATTCAGCTCACCGGACTTCTTCGCTTTGGTCAGGATGTCGTTGACCTTGGCTTGCAACGGCGCTTCCCCCTTGTTCAAACCAACCACGCAGCGTGACTCCTGGATGACGTACTTGAAGACCGGTTTGTGCGACGGATCTTTCTCACCCAAAGTAATCGCCACGAAGTCGCCGGTGCCGATCAGCTTGACCTGTCCGGAAACATAGGCCGAGATCAGCGTGTTGTTGTCTTCATAGCGTTTGATGGTGGCGCTTGGCGGCACGGATGCCGTCAACTGGATATCCTCAAACGTGCCACGTGCTACGCCCACGACGTGCGACGCCAGATCGGCAGGGCCGCTGACTTTGATGTCGGCGGCACCGAACACGCTATTGTTGAACGGTGCATACGGTTGCGAAAAGTCCAATACCTTGTCGCGTTCCGCGTTGCGTCCCAATGTCGAAATCACCAGGTCTACCTTGTGCGTTTGCAGATAAGGAATGCGATTGGCGCTCGCGACCGGAACCAGTTCCACTTTCACGCCCATGCCCTTGGCAATGAGCTTGGACACATCAATGTCAAGTCCCTGGAGCTGCATCTCAGAATTGACGGAGCCATAAGGTTGAAAATCCTGGGGGACGGCGATGCGAATCGTGCCGGACTTTGCGATATCCGCCAAGGCATCGGCGTTGGCGTTTGATGTCGTCAATGCAGTGATCATCAATACAGCGGCAGAACAGGGTGCCAGGAATTTCGTGAATTTCATTTTCTCTCCCGATTAAACGTCTTGGACGTGGTTGGACGTGTATTGCGTAAGTGACGTGTATGGCGGGCAGCTAAAAAATATCGCGATTTTTTTACTGACAGCAGCGACACATCAAGAGGTTCCATGTGGACCTGCAGATGATCAGATCAGGCACAGAAACCTTCCCTTGGAGTATATGTTGAATTCCTCGGAAAACCTTATAAATACTGGGAAAAATGGGATTTGACGATGCACTGTTTTAAACGGCTTTTATCCCTTTTTTGCGTCCATTCCGGTGCGTTTCAAGAGGGGCGTGCGATTGCTTCGCATCATTTTCATGCAAGCTTAATTTCCCGGTAAATTGCGAGATACCGATGCCGGCGGTTTAGCCGTGTTTGCTGAATCGCTGATTTTGATTGGCACTGAGGGAGACTGTCGGCCGCGTCGGAAGACGCGTGAGACTGAAGCAATGAAGCATGCTTGTACGGCAGAGGTGCAGTTTATTTTTACCGCTTTTGAAGTTGCTCTCGCACCCACGGCAGTTCTTCGTACACAGCCTCCCGGGCGTCGTGTTCGCTGGCGTAGCGCGTCTTCGAATAGTCAGTTACCAGTGTCCATTTTCCTTCGTCTTCCGGATCTTTGCGAAAGGTCTTGAAGGTGAACATGCCGTCATCATGCTGTGCAATGTCGACGCAGTGCATCCCGGTGTCATCTTCGATACTGAGAATGACGGCTTTATTCACGGCGCTTGCCTCGATGGATCAGATGCAGGTTTCGCTGCTGCCGGCGATCACATAGCAACCGCGGCCCTTGCTCTTGGCGTCGTACATGGCCTTGTCTGCAGCCTGCAGCAACAGGTCGGGATCGCAATTGTCGTCACAAACGGCGATGCCGATGGATACGCCTAATTGGTAGTTGCCTTGTTGCAGTTTCAAAGGTTCTGCAACGACGTTGATGCATTTTTCGGCAAGTATGCGCGCACCGTGCGTGAGCGGCATTCCCAGATCGGTGGCCAGCAGCACAAACTCATCGCCGCCGACACGTGCGAGGGTGTCGCTGCCGCGTGCCACGTTCAAGAGCCGTTGGGTGATTTCCTGCAATACCTGATCGCCGGCCTTATGGCCCAGCGTGTCATTGATCGGTTTGAATCCGTCCAGATCAAGGAACAGCAACGCCACACCCGTGCGGTGGCGCTGGGCGTGCGCAATTGCTTGCTGCATCCGGTCGGCCAGCATGACGCGGTTGGGCAGGCCGGTGAGGATGTCGTGGTGCGCCTGATGCTGCAGTTCTGCCTGATGCACCTTGAGGCGGGATAGCAAGCGGTTGAATGCCATCGTCAAATGACCGACTTCGTCTGCGCGCGCCACGGGCAATGGCGTCAGCGGCAGGTCGCCGCGTGTCATCCGTTCCGCCTGGTCGGCCGCGTGTCGTAACGGCTGGAAGAACCACACCACGACCAGAATGATCAGCAAGAAAATCACCAGCGCCTGCGCCACGCCGCCGCGCAAGATGAAGGCCTGTACGTGTTCGACAGTCGGCAAGGCTGCGGAAACCGGCAGACCCACAGCGACAAACCAGCCTGTGCTTGGTACGGCAGCGATAGCCTTGATTTCTTCGACGGTGCCGTTGCTGCCGATGCCGGTGCCACGATAACCGGCGACGGCTTTGTCAAGTATTGGATCAACGCCGACCTGGGGCAATTGTTTGAGCACCGCGGTCGGATCGTTGGAGGCGACAATCAACCGCCGCGCAGGGGATACCAGGATAAAGCTGCCGGATTTGCCGAGCCGGGCCTGTTGCAGGTGATCCAGGAAACCGGGCGCCGCCAGTGCCGCGGTGCCGCCCAGAATGCCGATGAGTTTGCCGGTATTGTCCCGCAATGGCGCCATCATCGGGATGATGGTCTCTTTCGACCTTGTGCTGAACAAGGGTTCGCCGATGACGAATTTGCCGCCCTTGGCCAGATGGAAGTCCGGAAAGCCGCTGATTGACATGCCGGTACGTCCGACGGTGGCGGGATAGTCGATCACGATGAGACCATCGACATCGGTGATAAAAAGACCTTGTGAAAACAGTGGCTGCAACTCTTGCCGGTCGCGCAGCCACTCGCGCAGTTTTTCCGGCTGCGACATCAGTTCGGGCGGCAGCGATGCCGCCAGTTGCTCAAGGTAGCGGCGGCGTTCCAGGAGACGATGGTTGATGTCCTGCGCCAGATAGCTGGCGATTGTGCTTTGCTGCTCGGCGGCAACATCGGTCAGATCGTTGTGCAAAAAATCCGTCAGAACGTAGTAGCGCGCAATGCCGCTGGCGAGGACGACGAGGGTGCCGAAAAGCACCAGGCGGGTGACGAGACTGTTGGCGAAGCGTTTGAAGTTCATTGCGGTGACGGGGATGTTGTTGTTATTTCGCGTTGATGAGCGGCTTCGCTAATGCGGTCGCGGACGACACGGATAGCTTGCTTGAGTGCGTAGATATCGCCGTAATAGCGCTGCGGGATATCGATCTGGTTGGCATTGGAGTCGATCTCTTCGATCTCGTTGTGCCATTCGGTCAGTTTTTCTTCCGAGGGCGCATCTGTATTCCAGATCTCTTCTTCCAATAAATGGATTTCCTTGTACCACACTACCAGCCGTTTTTTCATACTGGCTTCATAGATACGCGGCACGGCCTGAATCAAGCCGAACAGCACGGCAATGAAGGGCAGCAATATCGTAAAACGGCGTTCAATGAAATTAGCCAGCCAGAATGGCAGATAGCGTTGCAGGAAGGGACGGCCGGATTTGAAATAGCGGCGCGTCTCGTCGGAGATGGCGAAGTCTTCGATGTTCTGGTTGGGGAAATAATTACGCGGCGTAAAAAAATCGGGTGCGTTGTGGATCACGTTGGCGGCGTCGAGCAGCAAATAGGCCAACGCCGGGTGCAAGCTTTCTTTGGATACCAGCATGGCGGTGGCGGCCAGCAGCGTGACATCATGCGATGGCTTGTCGTTGATGAGGCTGGTGGCGCCGCGCGGATAGGTGATCTTCGACAGCGACGGAAATTTTTGCACCATCGCATCGGCTTGCGAAAAGCTCATCAGCTTGATGCCGCTGTTGAGAAGGGTATGGATCAGCTCGCTATCGGCACGGCCAATGAAGAAGGCGGCATCGATCTTGTTGTTGAGCAGTTGTTCGTAGGCGGTGCTTCCGTTCAATTCCACCAGAGTGGAATTGTTCGTGGTGATGCCGTTTTCTGTCAGCAAGTCGTTGGCGACAATGCGCAAGCCGCTGCCGGGCAATCCCAGCGAGATGCGTTTACCGCGCAACTGCGACAGGCGGTCAAAAGTCGCGGCGCCTTGATAGAACACCCAAATTGGCTCATACGAAATGGCGGCGATGGTCTGGATGCCGGGGGCCTGTTCGCTGTTGCCGGTACCGGACTGGATGAAGCCGACCTGGAATTCATTGTCTTCTTCGCGCAGCCGCTGGAAGTTTTCAACCGAACCGGAAGAGGAGCGAATATCGAGCGTGATGCCGTCGCGCTTGAGGATCTGTGCGTAACGCTCGGCGTAGTTGTAGTAGATGCCGCCCGGCGCACCGGCGGTCAGGACGATTTTGCCCTGTGTGGCCGGCTTGAGCATGGCCAGCACCGTCCAGCACACCGCCAGCAACACCAGCGAAGCAATCAGCATGAGCCGGCGCAGGCGCTGCGGCGTCATCGGCGGCTTCTGAATGCGGTGAAGCGGAAGAGGTGTCTTGGGCATGGATCGCTACTGGTTCGCCTGCGCTACGAGTGCTATTTATTGGTGCCCCATGCCAGCGGGCGTTTTGTTTGTGCTTCCGCTTATGCTTGCTCGTCCGTTCCGGCTACGGCGTGCTTGCTGTCAATTTGCTGACGACAGACAGGGCAAACAAGCCGGGCAGCAGAATAGTTAAGCGGGTTCCGCGTGTTCCACCATCAACTGTACCTTGGTTGTACCGTTATATTCGTTGGCATCCAGTCTAAAAGCAACTGTTGCGTAATCCGGCAGTGCATCGGCGTGCCCGAACCAGATCGCATCGTATTTCTGTCCGTCTTTTTCCAGCAGCAGTTTAAGGTGTTTTTCCTTCAAAATTCGCTGGTTCAGTACGCGGAACCGATCGCAGAACACGGGCGGTGCAAAGCCCTGTCCCCAGACCTGGTCGTCCATCAGGCTGATGAAGTTGACGGAGTAATAGGCGTCTTCCAGCGTGCCGTCGGTTTCCACCACGCGTTCAAGCTGGTTCTGGCTTAACCAATCCTTACCGACTTCTTCAAACGCATTGGAAAAAGCATCGAAGGCTTCCGCATGGATGGTCAACCCGGCCGCCATCGCATGTCCACCGAATTTGGTGATGACGGATGGCGCGTGTTTGGATACCAGATCCAACGCATCGCGCAGATGGAAGCCGGCGATCGAACGGCCGGATCCCTTGATCAAACCTTCGTCGCCGGGAGCAAAGGTGATGGTTGGGCGATAGAACTTGTCTTTGAGGCGCGAGGCCACGATGCCGATCACGCCCTGATGCCACGAGGCGTCGAACACGCTGATGGTGCGCCGGTCTTGCGGGTTGAAGTCGTCCAGCAGCAGCAATGCCGTGTCCTGCATGCCAGCTTCGATGTCGCGGCGTTCGCGGTTGATGGCGTCAAGCTGTTGAGCGATGGCCCAGGCGCGGCCTTCGTCATCGGTAGTCAGGCATTCGATGCCGAGCGCCATGTCAGCCAGACGGCCGGCGGCATTGAGGCGCGGGCCGACAGCAAAACCAAGATCAAACGGGGTGGCACGGCGTGCTTCGCGGCCTGCGGCGCGGAACAGGGCGGCAATGCCGGGGTGCATGCGACCGGCGCGCATGCGCTTCAATCCCTGCGCCACGAGAATACGGTTATTGGCGTCGAGCTTGACGACGTCCGCGACCGTACCCAACGCGACCAGATCAAGCAACGAATCGAGCTTGGGCTGGGTTTGCGCATCGAAGATGCCGCGCTTGCGCATCTCCGCGCGCAAGGCCAGCAGTACGTAAAACATCACGCCGACGCCCGCCAGGTTTTTGCTGGGAAAGCCGCAGGCAGGCTGATTCGGATTCACGATCACGCGCGCGTCCGGCAGGCTGTCGCCGGGCAAATGGTGGTCTGTGACGACGACATCGATGCCACGCGCCTTGGCTGCGGCGACGCCGTCGATACTGGCGATGCCGTTGTCGACCGTGACGATGATGTCAGGAGATTTTTCGCGAATGGTCAGTTCGACGATTTCCGGAGTCAGGCCGTAGCCGTATTCAAACCGGTTGGGGACGATGTAATCGACTTGCGCGCCGAGGCTGCGCAGGCCGCGCAGGCCAACGGCGCAGGCAGTCGCGCCGTCGCAATCGTAGTCGGCGACGATCACCATTTTCTTGTTGGCGGCGATGGCGTCGGCCAGATAAACAGCGGCGGCATCGATATGCAACAGGCCGGAAGGCGCGATCAAAGCGCCCAGTTCGCTCGACAAATCTTTGGCATTGAGCAGGCCACGTGCCGCGTAGACGCGGGCCAGCACAGGATGAATGCCACTGTGGATCAGGTCGTCGACATGGCGTTGGTCGTAGGAGCGGGTGGTGATGCGGATCATGTTTTAACTTTACGAAGCCAGTTTGCTCAGCGAGGGCTTAATCCAGAACCCCCAGAATTTGCGTAGTGACGAGGCGGTGGCCGTCAGGTGCAGCAGCTTGTCTTGCCCGGTCAGAATCAGTGACAGGCTCTCCAGCCGTTTCTCGCGCAAGGCTTGCTGCAGGGGCGCGAACCAGGCTGCGTCGAGTGCCTCCATGCGCTGTAGCCAGACACCCCATTCATTGGCCAGACCGGCTTCCAGCAAATCATCCAGCATCAGCAGACCACGTTCGGCCGTTGCGGTCAGAATGGCGTCGGCGGTAACGTCGGATGGTTGAGATCCCTTTACTGCCAAAGCCTGCGGCCAGCCGTTCAGGTTGAACGCGGTTTGGTAGGGGGATGTGAGCGATTTTGCTGAAGCAGCTGTTACATCGGCACCGCCCCAGATCCACAAGGAATTAACGGCCTTCTTGCCACGCATTTCGCGCTCTTCATTCAGAGATTCGGAGAACCACTGCATCTGCACTTCATTTTGCAGCTTGCGCCAGGCCAGTTCGCCCGGGCCTTCCGGCATCCAGATGTCGATGTTGCGACCGCTGGCCGCTTGCGGTGAAGACGTCCGCAAACCGGCCCAATCGTCTGCGCGCATCATCCAGGTGGCGGCGTCGACGTAGATCAGCGTGCGGCCGATTTCCTCAAATAGCGGAAAAGCCGATTGAAACAGACGGCGAGAATGCGCCTCGTCCAGTTCCAACTGACCGATGTCGGTCAGCACCAGATGATCACGGGCGACGTGAATGTGGGCCGGTTGCAGCACAAACCAATGGCCTTCCAATGCGTGCTGGCCATGCGCGCGCAAAATCGCTGCCGAAGCCGGAGGGCTGTCGCTGCGCTCGTCCTTGCCGTCGGCGGATGTCAGGCCGAATTGGCGGCTGATCCAATGCTCATGCGGCAGAGCGCGTGAAAACGGATCGAGATGCTGCAGGGGATGACTATTCTTGCTGTGCGCCAACAACGTGGCAAGCGCGGGGGCTTTGCACTGGCGCGTCAGGTCGCGCGCCAACTCGGCTTGCGGCAGGCCGAAAGGGATGAGGATATCGAGATGATTCATGCCGCGATTGTAGGCGAAAACCTTTCTTCCGGTCTAAATACCCAGAGGGAAAGCACCCCTTCGCCGCAAGAGGTAAACATAAATAAACGTCGCCGGTAAAACTAAGTTCATATTGTGCGATCTGAGTTGGCGACCCGGAAGGCGGTACCGCCCCTGAACGACAACAGTGAAAGATACCGGAGAGTGTGGCAAACTGGCGCATTGTCGTTCGGCATCGTTTTTACCGTGTTTTCCTCGGTTTTCTTGCGAACTTCCCCGTTTTGCATCGTTGTTGCCGCCGTTCCGGCAATTCTCCTTCGTGAAAAGTGAGCCCAGGTTTGAGTCTGATTAAAAATTTACCCTTCGAATGGCTGGTCGGCATTCGTTACACGCGAGCCGGCAAGCGCAGCGGCCGCAATAGTTTCATCTCCTTTATTTCCCTGATTTCCATGGCCGGCATCGCTCTTGGTGTTGCTGCACTGATCGTTGTGCTGTCGGTGATGAATGGTTTTCAGAAAGAGGTGCGCGACCGCATGCTGTCGGTGCTGTCGCATATCGAAGTGTTTGATGCGTCCGGCGCCATGCAGGACTGGCAGTCGGTCGCCAAGCAGACCTTTCAGAACAAGGAAGTCATCGGCGCCGCACCGTATGTAGCCGCGCAAGCCATGATGACGCGCGACGACAATGTGCGTGGTGTCGTCATTCGCGGCGTGCTGCCGTCGGAAGAGCCCAAGGTGTCGGATGTCGCGGGGCAGGTCAAGCAAGGCAAGTTTTCGGATCTCAAGCCGGGCGAATTCAATATCGTGCTCGGTGGCGAGCTGGCGCGCAGCCTGCGCGTCGGTCTTGGCGACAAGGTCACGCTGATCGCGCCGCAAGGGCAGGTGACGCCGGCCGGTGTGCTGCCGCGCCTGAAACAATTCACCGTAGTCGGCATCTTTGAAGCGGGACATTACGAGTTTGATTCGTCGCTGGCGTTTATTCAGATCGAGGATGCGGAACGGTTGTTCCGTCTCGATGCACCTTCCGGCGTGCGCTTGCGTATCAAAGACATGCTGCAGGCGCCGCAGGTGACGTACGAGCTGTCGAAGACGCTCAACGGCAACCTGTATCTGCGTGACTGGTCGCAGCAAAACAGCAACTGGTTCGCCGCGGTGAAGACCGAGAAACGCATGATGTTCATCATCCTGACGCTGATCATTGCGGTGGCAGCGTTCAATCTGGTGTCGACGCTGGTAATGACTGTGACCGACAAGCAGGCCGATATCGCCATCTTGCGCACGCTGGGTGCATCCCCGGGTTCGATCATGAAGATCTTCGTGATCCAGGGGGCACTGGTCGGGTTGATCGGCACCGGTCTAGGGGTCGGTTTCGGCGTGCTGGTGGCGTTGAACATCGACGTGATCGTGCCATTCATCGAGCGCTTGTTGCACGTGCAGTTCTTGCCCAAGAGCATTTACGTGATTTCTGAATTGCCGTCCGACCTGATCTGGTCGGATGTGTGGACCATAGGTGGCGTAGCGGTAGTGCTGGCCTTCCTGGCGACGTTGTACCCAAGCTGGGCGGCAGCGCGCGTCAAACCGGCGGAGGCCCTGCGTTATGAATAATCCGATCACAAACAATGCAAGTAATCAGATCGTGCTATCCAGCCGCGGTCTGGGCAAGACTTTTACCCAAGGTAAATATTCGGTCAACGTGCTGAACGGCGTTGATATCGACGTCAAAGCCGGTGAGCAGGTTGCCATCGTCGGTGCCTCAGGCTCCGGCAAATCGACACTGTTGCATTTGCTGGGCGGCCTCGACACACCGACCGGCGGCACTGTCAGTCTGCAAGGCAAGGATTTTGCCAACCTTGGCGAAGCTGCGCGCGGCAACCTGCGTAATGTGGCGCTCGGTTTTGTCTATCAATTCCATCATCTGCTGCCGGAGTTTTCCGCCCTGGACAACGTCGCCATGCCGCTGATGATTCGCCGCATCAAGCGCGATCAGGCGCAGGAGCAGGCGCGTGAAATCCTCGCCCGCGTCGGTTTGGAAAACCGTGTCCGTCACGTCCCGGGCGAACTGTCCGGCGGTGAGCGCCAACGTGTCGCCCTGGCGCGCGCGCTGGTCACCAAGCCGGCTTGCGTGCTGGCTGATGAACCAACCGGCAACCTGGATCGCTCGACTGCCGACAAGACTTTTGAATTGATGATTGAATTGTCCCAAACTTTGGGCACAGCTTTTGTGATCGTCACGCATGACATCGAACTGGCACGCCGCTGCGGCCGCGTATTGCGATTGTCTGAGAACGGTTTGCAACTCTGGGAATAGGAGATCGTTTTGAATAAGAAAAATATCGGGGAAATTCTTATCGTGACCATGCTATCGCTTAGTTCGCTCGCGCAAGCGAAAGAGGCGCTGCGGGTGCAGGTTCCCGCTGTGTTTGACGAGCAGACGCCGATTGAACCGAGTGTCAAAGCAGAGTGCGCGGTCGACCGAATCCTGGGGAATCACGTTTTCCAGAAGGTGGCCGACAAATATCCGGGTACCTTGCAAGTGACGGATCCTGCCAAGATGGAAAAGGGCAGGGTTCTGAAGCTGACTGTGTTGAGCGTACAAGGTATTGGTGGCGGTGGCTGGACCGGGCCCAAGGCGGTCACGGTGCGCGCCGATCTGGTACAGGATGGCGAAGTCGTGCAGACCGTGGTCAAGCGCGAGCATTCGCGCGGTGGCGTATTTGGTGGTATGCGTGGAACCTGCTCGATTCTCGAAATCGTGGCAGAGTCGCTGGGTCGGCAGATCGCCACCTGGCTGGTCAGTCAGGATAGCAGTGGTTCGACCGGGCAATCTGTGCCGGCAGCAAAAATTGACCAAAACGTGCAAACTAAGCAAATAACTGAAGCGACAGACGACGTAAAACCGAAGTCTGAAGCAAAACCTGAATGACCCGCACCGTGTGGTTGAGTAGCGCGGTGTTTTAACCGTTTAACTTTTTGAAGTACTGAGATCATGATGAACACCCGACAATGGCTGGAAAAGCTGGTCGCCTTCGACACCACCAGCCGCAACTCCAATCTCGAACTGATCACCACTGTGCGCGACAGCTTGCAGGCGCAGGGCATCACGCCTTGGTTTGCACATAACAAGGAGCGCACCAAGGCCAATCTGTTCGCCACGCTGCCGGCCACGCAAGGTCCGGAAGCCGGCAATACCCAAGGCGGCATTGTGTTGTCGGGCCACACCGATGTGGTGCCGGTCGATGGCCAGAACTGGGACAGCGATCCTTTCAAACTGACCGAACGCGATGGCCTGCTGTACGGACGCGGCAGCTGCGACATGAAGGGCTATATCGCCGCTTCGCTGGCGTTGGTGCCGGAGTTTCTGGCGATGCCGCGCACCAAGCCGCTGCATCTGGCGTTTTCCTACGATGAAGAAATCGGCTGCGCCGGTGCACCGTCGATGCTGGCCGAGTTGCAGGAGCGCGGCATTCATCCGGAAGGCTGTGTTGTCGGCGAACCGACCAATATGCAAGTGGTGGTGGCGCATAAAGGTATCAATGTCTATTCGTGCAGCGTGCACGGCAAGTCCGCGCATTCCTCCTTGACGCCGCAGGGTTGCAATGCCATCGAATATGCTGCGCGGCTGATTTGCACCATTCGCGATTTTGCCGATGCGTATAAAGCCAACGGTCCTTACGATACGATGTACGACGTACCGTTTTCGACCATGACGACGAATCAGATCCGTGGTGGTATCGCGATCAACACGATTCCCAATTTGTGCGAATTTACCTACGAGTTCCGCAATCTGCCAGGCATGTCGCCGGAGAAGATTCAGGAGCAGATCACGCATTACGTGCGTGATCACTTGCTGCCGAAGATGCAAGCCGAATACCCGGAAGCCAAAATCGACATCGGCGTCATCGCTGCCAGCCCGGCGCTGGAAACAGCGGAGCAGGAAGCCATCACTGCGCTGGTGCGCGCTCTGACGCAGGACAACGAAAAGCGCAAGGTGGCTTACGCGACCGAAGCAGGCTTGTTCCAGCGCATCGGCATCCCGACCATCGTATGCGGCCCCGGCGATATCATCCAGGCGCACAAGCCGAATGAGTTCGTCGCGATCGCACAACTGGAGCGTTGCGAAGAATTCCTGCGCAAGCTGGGGCGTTCGATGCAATTGGCTTAAGCACTGAATTGAGCCTTCAGTCTGAGGCCTGAGCATAAACACAAAGCTTGGGGCCCGGACTGACAATTGATGCAAAAGATGACGGGTCTGTTTTTCAGGCCCGTCTTCGTTGATAATTGCGTGAATGACGGCGCTGAGGCTGGAATTGATAACTATCCCAACCTGAACGCGGCCATCGCATCCATCCCCTGATCTATATTGTGACCCTCCATGTGGATCGATACACACTGCCATCTTGATGCCGGTGAATTTGCCGGCGAAGAACTTGCTGTCGCCGACGAGGCAGCCGGGCAGGGCGTTGGCATGATCGTCGTGCCGGCGGTAGCAACATTCAATTTTCAGACGGTTGCCCAATTGGCGGCTCAGCGCAGCAATTGCGTCTATGCACTGGGGATTCACCCGCTCTACGTTCCCAAGGCTGAAGAAAGCGATTTGACGCTGCTGCGCCAGGCGATTGAAGCGGCCTTGGCGGATAAGCGCTTTGTCGCCATCGGTGAAATCGGCCTTGACTTCTTCGTTCCCGAATTAAAAGACGGCGCCTTGCGCGACAAGCAGGAGCACTTCTACAGCGAACAGCTCAAGCTGGCGCGCGAATACTCCTTGCCGGTGCTGCTGCACGTGCGGCGTTCGCAAGACATCATCCTCAAATACCTGCGCCGTATTGAAGTGCCCGGCGGCATCGCGCATGCTTTCAATGGCAGCCATCAGCAGGCGCAGACATTTATCGAACTGGGTTTCAAGCTGGGATTCGGGGGGGCGATGACTTTTCCGCGTTCGCTGCAGATCCGCCGCCTGGCTGCCGAGATGCCACTGGAGGCGATTGTGCTGGAAACCGATGCGCCGGATATTTCCCCAGCCTGGCTCCACCCGACGCGCAATACGCCGGATCAGATCCCGCGGATCGGCGAGGTGCTGGCGGCATTACGCGGGATGAGCGTCCAAGAAGTCGCGTCGGCGACAGCTGACAACGCGCGTGCGGCAATGCCGCGTCTTGCCGAGTTTTGCTAAACGATGCGTAGCGCGATTCTCGGTTTTGCCGCAGGGATAGCGTTACTGCAAATGCAGGCCGAACTGCTGCCTTTCGAATGGCATATGGCTTTGCTGGCGGCAGCGGCCGTATTGCTGCTGATGGCCTGGCGACTAGGAAGGACAGGTATCGGCGCCGTGTTGCGGATCGCTGTGTTCAATATCGCCGGGATTTGCGTCGGCTTTGCCTGGGGTGGTTTGTACGCCCAATATCATCTGGATCAGGAGCTGCCTGTGGCGTGGGAAGGCCAGGAGGTTACGGTCGTCGGCACGGTCGACAGTTTGCCCTACCGGTTCGAGCGTGGAGTGCGCTTCAACTTTCTGGTTGAAACCATCGCCCCGCAAGTCAACGGCACACCGCCGATTCCATCTCGCTTGTCATTGGCCTGGTACAGCGCGGGGCCATTTGAAAATACGGAAGCGATCTCGCCGGCCGTCCCGCAGGTGCAACCGGGTGAGCGCTGGCAACTCACTTTGCGCTTGAAGCGCCCGCACGGGACGGCCAATCCCAACGGATTCGACTACGAAGTCTGGTTGCTGGAGCAGGGCGTGCGAGCTACCGGTACGGTTCGTTCCGATGCGCAACTGGCATACAAAAATCAGCGTTTGCAGGCCTTCGTTCAGACACCTGCGAACATTGTCCAGTATTGCCGGGGCTGGTTGCGCGACCGTATTTTGGCGGCCTTGCCGAACCAGAAATATGCCAATGTGATCGTGGCACTGGTCATTGGCGATCAACGCGCTATCGAGCAGTCCGAATGGGAGATTTTCAACCGCACCGGTGTCGGTCACCTTGTCGCGATTTCGGGGCTGCATATCACCATGATTGCGGGTTTATTCGCCGCATTTGTGGGCTTCTTGTGGCGCCGTTCTTTTTTCACGCGTGCACAGTTGCCGCTGATCTTGCCGGCCCCTAAGGTTGCCGTGCTGGCCGGTTTGGCGGCTGCGTTGATTTATGTGTTGCTGGCAGGTTTCGGCGTTCCTGCGCAGCGTACCTTGTATATGCTCGCGGTTGTCGGCATGGCGTTCTGGATGGGGCGGCTGACACACGTATCTTACGTGCTTTGTCTGGCGCTCGGCGTGGTTCTGCTGGCTGATCCCTGGGCCTTGCTGTGGCCTGGGTTCTGGCTGTCGTTCGGTGCCGTGGCGATCATCCTGTTTGCATCGTCCGGACGCATCGGCAGCGATGCGATTGCCGAGCCGGTTGTCATGACCGCTATTGAGCGGCATCGCAAACCGCCGCGCGCGGTGATGCTGTGGCGGGCAATACGTGCAGGCGCCTATACGCAATATATTGTGACCCTGGGTTTGTTGCCGCTGACTTTACTGCTGTTTGGCCAGTATTCGCTGGTGAGTCCGCTGGCAAACGCGATTGCGATTCCTCTGATTACGCTGCTGGTGGCGCCGTTGTCGCTGCTTGGCAGTATTTTGCCGCCACCCTTGTCGACGTGGATATTGCGGTCGGCGCACGCTATGGTGGAATGGCTGGTAGGCGTGCTGAGCTGGATGAGCAGTCAGCCGTTTGCCGTTTGGCAAACGCCGCTACCGGCGATGTGGATGTTTCTGCTGGCGCTGGCCGGAACCCTGTTGCTGCTGGCACCGCGAGGCTGGCCGGCACGTTGGCTGGGGCTGTTCGGCTGGTTGCCGTTGTTATTGAATGCGCCGACCTGGCCGGAAGAGGGCAAGATGCAGGTCACCGCCTTCGATGTCGGGCAGGGCATGGCCTTGCTGGTGGAAACGGCGGAACATCGCCTGCTCTACGATACCGGCCCGGCGTATTCGCGAGAGTCCGACGGTGGCAATCGGGTGATCGTCCCGTATCTCAAATCGCGTGGAATCAATCATCTGGACGTGGTTGTGGTTTCTCATAGCGACAATGATCACTCTGGCGGGGCGTTATCCGTGCTCAAGGATATAAGCGTCGACCGTGTGTATTCCTCCTTGTCGCCCGCCAGTCCGATCGTACAAGCCGCGCCGGATCACCGGCGCTGCCTGGCGGGGCAGCATTGGCGCTGGGACGGGGCTGAGTTCAGTATGCTCTATCCGGTACAGTCCATCTACGATAGCGACAAATGGAAGCCTAATGCACGCAGTTGCGTGCTGAAAGTCAGTCTGGGGAAGAACTCCATTCTTTTGCCCGGCGACATCGAGGCAATACAAGAGGATGAACTGGTCAATAGCCCGGCAGCGGCTAGTTTGCGCGCCACCGTGCTGCTGGCTCCTCACCACGGCAGCGGGACGTCATCGACGGAGGCATTTTTGCGGGCGGTCAACCCTGAGGTGGCGTTGTTTCAGGTCGGCTATCGCAATCGGTTCAATCATCCCAAACCGGCCGTATTCGAGCGCTATGCGCAGATGGGCATTCGCCGCATGCGCAATGATGAGGCGGGCGCCATTACCGTCCATTTCGACAAGGGCGTTACGGTTCAGGAGTATCGCCGTGAGCACGCACGATACTGGTACGGGCGATGACGGTTTTGGGGCGTTCTATTTTGGCCGTGTGACGGGAAGATACTCTAGAATAAATACTGGTACCTACGCTTTAAGCCCCACACATGAATAAACCGATTTTGCACTTCGCTCACGCCAACAGTTATCCGGCGGGGACCTACGGCATGTTTTTCGACCTGCTGCGCGAGCATTACGATGTACGCGCTTTGCCGATGCATGCGCACAACCCCAAATATCCGGTCGATGATGGCTGGCGCAAACTGGGTAAGGAGTTGGGCGAAGAGCTGGCGCAACGCTACAACGAGCCGGTGATTCTGGTCGGGCATTCGATGGGAGGCATCCTGAGCCTGTTGGCCGGACGTAAAAGGCCCGACCTGGTGCGTTGCGTGGTCATGTTGGATTCGCCGATTGTGGCCGGATGGCGGGCGTCTGCGCTGCATCTTGCCAAACTGTTCAAGATCGAAAGCAAACGCTCGCCTGCAGTGGCTTCCATCAAGCGCCGCAATGCCTGGCCTGACATGGAGGCTGCCTATCAGCACTATGCCGCCAAGGCCATGTTTGCGGCCTGGCCGGAGCGCGTCTTGCGCGATTACGTCACCGCCGGCATCGAGCCGGAACCGTCCGGCGGCGTCAAGTTGCGCTTTACCCGCGAAACCGAAACTGCTGTCTATCGGACAATTCCGCATCACCTCGGCGCGTTGGCGCGGCGTCAATATCCGGTGCCGATCGGCTTTGTCGGCGGCACCAATTCGGCGGAGTGCCGGCTGGCCGGCCTGGCCGCCACCAAAAAGTTGGTGGGGCCTTATTTCAGGCAGATTCCGGGTGGGCATCTGTTTCCCATGGAGTCTCCCGAGGCAGCAGCGGGCGCCACACATGAAATGATTCAGGCCTTGCTTTCCGGGAAATAAAATTACGGGTTTTCCGGCGGGAAATCTGGCGCTTCCTGAAAACAGGGGGATCAAAAGCGGGCAGTTTGGGGTATAATTTGAATTTCCCGCACGTGCCGTTCGGCACTTCTTTGTAATGACCAAGTTTGTATTTGTCACTGGCGGCGTCGTGTCTTCCCTGGGTAAGGGAATTGCCGCCGCGTCTCTCGCCGCGATCCTCGAATCGCGCGGCCTCCGAGTCACCCTTCTTAAGCTCGATCCCTACATCAACGTTGATCCGGGAACGATGAGCCCATTCCAGCACGGCGAAGTCTTCGTTACCGACGACGGCGCCGAAACCGATCTGGATCTCGGCCACTACGAGCGTTTCATCACAGCCAAGATGAAGAAGGTGAACAATTTCACCACCGGCCAGATTTATGAGTCAGTGATCCGCAAGGAGCGTCGTGGCGAATATCTGGGCAAGACCGTTCAGGTCATTCCGCATATCACCAACGAAATTCAGGATTTCATCCACCGCGGCGCCGAAGGCTTCGACGTGGCGCTGGTCGAAATCGGCGGTACTGTCGGCGATATTGAATCCCTGCCGTTCCTCGAAGCAGCGCGCCAGCTGAGCCTGCGCGCCGGTCGCAATGCCGCCGCCTTCGTGCATCTGACGCTGGTGCCTTACCTGGCTTCGGCGGGTGAGCTCAAGACCAAGCCGACCCAGCATAGCGTGCAAAAGCTGCGTGAAATCGGTATTTCGCCGGATGCCTTGCTGTGCCGTGCAGACCGTCGGATTCCTGATGACGAGCGCGACAAGATTTCGCTGTTCTCCAACGTGGTTGCCGACGCCGTGATTTCGGTGTGGGATGCAGATAGCATCTATAAGATTCCGCAGATGTTGCACGATCAGGGATTGGATAACATCATCTGCGAAAAATTGGCGTTGTCACCGAAGCCCGCAGATTTGTCGGTGTGGGACAAGCTGATCCACGCGCAAGAAAATCCTTCGCACGAAGTCACCATCGGCATGGTCGGCAAATACGTCGATCTGACCGAGTCGTACAAGTCGCTGACTGAAGCGTTGCGCCACGCCGGTATCCATACCGGCAGCCGCGTCAATATCGAGTATCTGGATTCCGAAGAAATCGAAACCACCGGTACTGCCGAGCTGGCCAAGTACGATGCGATTCTGGTGCCAGGCGGCTTCGGTAAGCGCGGCGTGGAAGGCAAGATCGCTGCTGCGAAATTTGCACGTGAAAACAAAGTGCCATACCTCGGCATCTGCCTGGGTATGCAAGTTGCCCTGCTGGAATATGCACGCAACAAGGCCGGTCTCACCAAGGCCAACTCCACCGAGTTCGATCCGGAAACGGAGCAACCGGTCGTCGCCTTGATCGACGAGTGGCAAAACCACGACGGCAAGGTTGAAAAACGCGATGCCAATTCGGATCTGGGCGGCACCATGCGTCTGGGCGCGCAAACCTGTGACGTCAAGCCAGGTACGCTGGCGGCAGAGATTTACGGTAACAAGGTCACGGAGCGTCATCGCCACCGTTACGAAGCGAACAATTTTTACCTGCCGCGCGTTGAAGATGCAGGCCTGGTGGTATCGGCGCGTACGCCGAGCGAAGATCTGTGCGAAATCATGGAACTGCCGCGCACCGGCGGCGACAATGCGCACCCATGGTATCTGGGCGTGCAGTATCACCCGGAGTTCAAGTCGACTCCACGCGATGGTCATCCATTGTTCATCTCGTACATCAAGGCTGCGCTTGCGCACCATGACGCGACGGCTGCAACTGCAGCAAAAGGAAAAGCATGAAACTGTGCGGTTTTGACATCGGCCTCGATCAGCCATTTTTCCTGATCGCAGGTACCTGCGTGATCGAATCGGAACAGATGGCGCTGGATACTGCCGGCACCTTGAAAGAAATCACGACTGAGCTGGGTATCCCGTTCATTTACAAGTCGTCCTTCGACAAGGCCAACCGTTCATCCGGTACGTCGTTCCGCGGTCTGGGCATGGAAAAAGGCCTGGAGATTCTTGCCAAGGTCAAGAAGCAGATCGGCGTGCCGGTGTTGACCGACATCCACGAAATCGACGAAATCAAGCCGGTTTCGGAAGTCGTCGACGTTCTGCAAACGCCGGCCTTCTTGTGCCGTCAGACCGACTTCATTCGCGCCTGTGCGCAGTCGGGGCGTCCGGTCAATATCAAGAAGGGCCAGTTTCTGGCACCGCATGACATGGTCAACGTGATCGCCAAAGCGCGCGCAGCGGCCAAGGAAGCCGGTCTGCCGGAAGACAATTTCATGGCATGCGAACGCGGCGTGTCGTTTGGTTATAACAATCTGGTTTCGGACATGCGCAGCCTTGCGATCATGCGCGAAACCGGCGCACCGGTCGTGTTCGATGCCACCCACTCGGTGCAGTTGCCGGGCGGGCAGGGCACATCGTCCGGCGGCCAGCGCGAATTTGTACCCGTACTCGCCCGTGCGGCGATTGCGGCAGGTATTGCCGGCGTGTTTATGGAAACACACCCGAACCCGGCCGAGGCCAAATCCGATGGCCCCAACGCTGTTCCACTGGCTCGTATCAAGGAGCTGCTGGGCACGATGATCGAACTGGATCGCATTGTGAAGAAGTCGGTTTTCCTGGAAAACGATTTTTCCTGAAGCTGAACAGGTGGCGTGTCTTTCCGGTATATCCGTCGAGACGCGCAACCCGGACTTCTCTCTATAAAAATTTGCTAAAACCTTGCTTGATGGAGATGTTTGAATGAGTGCAATCGTTGATATTATCGGTCGTGAAATAATCGACTCGCGCGGCAATCCTACTGTCGAATGCGACGTCCTGCTGGAGTCCGGCGTGTTGGGTCGTGCCGCTGTGCCGTCTGGTGCCTCGACCGGTTCGCGCGAAGCGATCGAACTGCGTGACGGCGACAAGAGCCGTTACTTCGGCAAGGGCGTGCTGCAAGCCTGCGAAAATATCAATACCGAGATCTCCGAAGCAATCATGGGTCTGGACGCCAATGAACAGGCTTTCCTCGACCGCACCCTGATTGATCTCGACGGCACCGAAAACAAGGCACGTCTGGGCGCCAACGCAACACTGGCCGTATCTATGGCTGTGGCCAAGGCTGCTGCTGAAGAAGCCGGTCTGCCGCTGTATCGCTATTTTGGTGGTAGTGGTTCGATGCAAATGCCTGTACCGATGATGAACGTCATCAACGGTGGCGCACACGCGGACAACAATCTCGATCTGCAAGAATTCATGATCATCCCGGTCGGCGCACCAAGCTTCCGCGAAGCGATTCGCTACGGCGCCGAAGTGTTTCACACCCTGAAGAAGATCCTGCACGCCAAGGGTCTGGCGACCTCGGTCGGCGACGAAGGCGGCTTTGCACCGAACGTGGCCAGCCACGAAGCAGCGATCCAGTTGATCCTGCAAGCGATCGAAGAAGCCGGCTACGAGCCAGGCACGCAAATCGCTCTGGGACTGGATTGCGCCGCCAGCGAATACTACAAGGACGGTAACTACCATCTGGCAGGCGAAAACATGGTGCTGACCCCAGCCCAGAAGACCGGCCTGTTGGCATCGTGGTGCGACAAGTATCCGATCATCAGCATCGAAGACGGTATGGCTGAAAACGATTGGGCCGGCTGGAAGCTGCTGACCGAAACACTGGGCAAGAAGGTGCAGCTGGTCGGCGACGATTTGTTCGTCACCAACACCAAGATCCTCAAAGAAGGCATCGACAAGAACATTGCCAACTCGATCCTGATCAAGATCAACCAGATCGGTACGCTGACCGAGACTTTCGCCGCTATCGAAATGGCCAAGCGTGCCGGTTACACCGCGGTGATCTCGCACCGTTCGGGCGAAACCGAAGACTCGACCATCGCTGACATCGCTGTCGGCACCAACGCGCTGCAAATCAAGACCGGTTCGATGTCGCGTTCGGACCGCATGGCCAAGTACAACCAGTTGCTGCGTATCGAGGAAGACCTCGGCGATATCGCCAGTTATCCTGGCCGTTCGGCTTTCTACAATCTGAAGTAAGCAAGATGTCCGGCAGCATTCGTCTGCCGGACAATCACCCGGCATTCTTCTGATGCGTCTGATCATCCTCTGCCTCACAGCGCTACTGGTGCTGATCCAATATCCGCTTTGGTTGGGCAAAGGCGGATGGTTGCGGGTATGGGACCTGGACAAGCAAGTCCAGCAGGCGCAAAAGAAGAATGACGAGCTCAAGGCGCGCAACGCCAAGCTTGAATCCGAAGTCGAAGACCTGAAGCAGGGTACCGGGTCGGTGGAAGAGCGTGCTCGCTACGAGTTGGGCATGATCAAGCAGAACGAAGTGTTCATCCAGGTATTGGATGGCAATCCAGCTGGCAGCAGAACACCGCCTGCGTCTCCTGTTTCGTCGGCTTCACCTGTACTTCCTTCTGGCGGTGCCGCTGCCGGCGTCACTGCTGCATCAGGTTCGATCGGTGCTATTAAACCCGCATCTTCCTCGCCTTCCTCCTCGTCCTCCCGTTAGGACAGGAAACCTTCATGTCTCTCAACGATAGTCTGCCCTTGCTGGGCTTCGTCACGACACCATTGGAGCTCATTTCCTTTGTGCTGGCGATCATGACTGTCGCGCTCAATATTCGCCAGAACCATTGGGCATGGCTATTCTCGATTTTGTCGTCGGTACTTTACGGTTTTGTTTTTATCAATTCACGCCTGTACGGCGATGCCGGTCTGCAGTGCGTCTTTGTCGCGGTCTCGGTGTGGGGCTGGTATCAATGGCTGCGTGGTGGCACCGAGCATCAGCCGTTACAGGTATCACGCCTGAATACGCGTGGCGTGTTGTGGTCTGCTGCGGCGTGGCTGGTGGGATTTGGTGTGTTATCCGTTTTCCTGCATCGGTTCACCGACACGGACGTGCCGCACATGGACGGCTTTCTCACAGCCGGCAGTCTGGTCGGACAATTTTTGTTATCGCGCAAAAAGATTGAAAACTGGCTGGTCTGGATCGCCGTTGATGTGCTCTACGTCGGCCTGTATCTCTACAAGCATCTGACGCTGACAGCGGTGTTGTATGGATTGTTTGTATTGTTGGCCATCGCCGGTTGGCGCGCCTGGCGCCAACCTCAATCTGTGCCGTCTGTTTAAGAGCGACGACGCCCGGTCGTCCTCTTTGACCTGAATCGATCGACGATCAGTCTGCAAGCACGACGCGGTTCTTGCCCGCGTTCTTTGCCTTATACAACGCTACGTCGGCACGCTTGATCAGATCTGCCTGGTTTTCACCCGCTGCGCGATAGGCGACACCTGCGCTAAAGGTGATCAGCAAGCGCTGCGTGTTATGCATGAAGATGCGCTTGGTCAGCTCGCGCTGTACGCGGGTAATGATTTGCATGGCTTCGGCTGGCTCTGTTTCCGGCAGCAGCACCAAAAACTCTTCGCCACCGAAACGCGCAATCACGTCCAGCTTGCGCAGCGTATCCTTGACCACATTGACCAGATGCACCAGCACTTCATCGCCGGTGGCGTGACCGTGAGTGTCATTGATGCGTTTGAAATCATCGAGGTCGAGCAGGGCGATGCACAGCGGCGTATTGCGGCGCTCGGCGTTGATGACTTCGCGCTCCAGCGATTCGTCCATGCCGCGGCGGTTCAGGCTGCCGGTCAGCTGGTCTTCCCGCACCAGCTCGCCCATATGCACGAGTTGCGACTCCAGCGCCTGGATGCGGGCTTCGGCTTTTTGCATTTCCTGGCGTGCGTTGATCATCTCGTCGCGTGAGCGCAAGGCTTCGTCCTGTGCATCCTTGGTGGCATTCATGATGCCTGTCAGTACCGAATTCAGGTCGCTGATATCGGATGCCTGGCTGATTTGCTGCGAAAAGCCGGTAATCGTTTTGTGGTAATTGTCAGTCGTCGACACCATCGCGCTCAGGCGGTCGACGAAGGTCAGCATCAGATTCTTGGCCGTGACCTTTTCTTCTGATAGCGTGTTCTTCAGCAAGCCTTGCTTATAGATGACTTCCTTGAGCGTTTTGGTGGCGTCGGCCAGCGAGGTCTTGCTGATTGGCCCGGTGATCAGTTCCTGAACGGCGGTGATCTGGCTGCTCAGCCACGACCCCTTTTCCAGTAGTCCGTGAATGTTTTCCAGCAGCAGCTGGAACAGGCGCATCAGCAGTTCTTGCTGCTGAGCGATGTCTTCCGACTTCAACTCGATCTGAAAGCTCATCTGTTTGATGCGGCCGATGACGTCGTTCATGGCCTGTTCAGAGAACGCCGTCTTCAGATCGTTGCCGATGGTTTTGGATTCCAGCACCAGATCAGGTGCGTCTTGCAGCAAGGAGGCCAGATTGAAGATCAGCACGCGCGCCAGCACTTCACGCAGCATCTTTTCCTTCTTGCTGTCGCGGATGAACTGGCGTTCCAGATCGATTGGCACCAACTCGCCATGCGGCACCAGATTGCGCGACGGAAAGTACTGCTCGACGAAGTTGTCCAGTTCTTCGCTATATTCTTTCCAGTCACTGCTATCGATTGAGGTGGACAGGCGTTGTCCCAGCTTGCCGATATCACCGGGTTGCTGCGTCAGATGGACGGCGAAGGCGGCAAGTACGGTTTCCGGCCTGACGCCGCTATTGTTGCCGGCGATTTCTTCGTAGGCTTCTCGGTAGGCTTCAGGAGTGGGAGCAACGCGTCGCGTAGCGAGCTGCTGGAAGGCTTCGCGCGCGATATCGACTGGACTTTGAGCTGGCTTTTTGGACATGCCTGATGTGCGGCTTCTTATTCAAACAGATATTCAAACGGATTGTGAATGGCTGGGCCGACGGTCTGCAGTCATATCTGGTTTCTTGTCATTCCTTATACCCGTAAGGAATGAAAAATAAGCAGGACAAAACAGGGTTGATGGTCGGATCCGGACGCCTTCCTTTAACGCATTTTACCGTCAGGAGGTGCACTCAGGGCGGGGCTTTATTCGCTTTTATTCAACTAAGTTGTTTTTCAATGCATAGTGCGTCAGCTCGGCGTTGTGGCGCAGCTTCATCTTTGCCAGCACACGTGACCGGTACATGCTGATCGTTTTGACGGACAGCAATAATTCCGTCGCAATGTCGCTGACGGTTTTGCCGGAAGCAATCATCACCATGGTCTGATATTCACGGTCCGACAAGGCTTCGTGCAGCGGCGTCTCATGGTCGAAACCAATCTGATTGGCCAGCTCTTGCGCCAGCGAAGGACTGATATATTTCCGGCCTGCGGCGGCCTGGCGAATTGCATTGATCAGATCGGCCGGAGCAGCCTGTTTGCTCAAAAAGCCCGCTGCACCCGCTTTGAGCGCGCGTATCGCATACTGATCCTCTCGATGGATCGACAGAATCAGCACCGGCAGTTTCGGCATTTCCTTCTTGATCTGCTTGAGTACTTCAATACCGGTGCGGTCGGGCAATACGATGTCGAGCAGGAGAACATCGCAATTGCCAAGGCGACAGAGTTTGATGGTTTCCAGGCCGTTTTCGGCGCTGCCGACGACGACGATGTCCCTGGTGCTACTGCAAATTTGTTTCAGTCCTTCTCGTACGATGGCATGATCGTCGGCGATGGCAACTTTAATGGCAGCACTGTTTTTTTTCGTCATGGGCTTTGGAAGCGTCTCTCGTCGGACTCAATGTGAGCGCTATTTTATAAGGTTAGTGGCCGATAGGACAGGAAGCACAACACGGAGTTTCACTCCACCTTGCGCCACGGCCTCCAAGGTCAACGATGCGCCGATACTTTCGGCGCGATGATGCATTCCTCTGATTCCCGATGACTCGGTCCGCTTTGCCGGATCGGCGCTGCTGTCAATGTTGCCGGCACAGAGGCCGACACCGTCGTCGATGATTTCCATGACCAGCTGTCCCGGTGTATGGAATAAGCCGATGTCCACATGGCGGGCGTGTGCATGCCGGCTGGCATTGTGCAAGGCTTCGCGGGCAATACGATACAGGCTGATCATCTGAAATGGCTCAAGCAGCGTATCAGGCAGATCGTTTTCGCTCAGCATGCGATGCGGAATACCGGTTTGTCTTGAGTATGTCCTGGCAAGCCACTCCAGCGCGGCCAGCAAACCAAGATCCAATACGGCGGGGCGCAGATCGTCGATGATGTCGTGCATCGCGCCGATGGCGTCATCGACGAGCTGATCGGCAAACTGCAGTTGTTCGCGTGCGGTTGCATCACGTGAGGCGGCGTCTTGTCCCAACTGTGCCACGGCCATCTTGATGGCGGTGAGGCGGCTGCCGAGTTCATCGTGCAAATCCCTGGCGATACGTTCGCGCTCGGCTTCCTTGATACGCTCTTCGGAGGCGACCCGGTGCAGGGGTTCGGTGCTGTTGCTCATATCGGCAAGTTCCACATTACGATGAATCAAGGTGAAATCATAAGGTAGATACGCCGGAACAGGGCTTCAAGAGGAGAAAATGCCGAAAAGTTAATTTTCCAAGGGGATTTTGGGAAGTTTTTTGGTGCGCGGCTTCCATTTCGATCTAAAGTGGTGCTATAATTTCATTTTTCGCGGCTGTAGCTCAGCTGGATAGAGTACTTGGCTACGAACCAAGGGGTCGTGGGTTCGATTCCTGCCAGCCGCACCAGATATAAAGGGTCCATCGCAAGATGGGCCCTTTTTTCTTTTCTGCGCAGTCTTTGCGTTCTTCGCGAGCGTATTTATCGTCCAAGGCTATCGCGTCCGGTCATTCCCTTCTTCGTTTTTCTTTCCTTCTTCTTTAGTCGCTGCAGTACATTCGTTTGCATTCTCATGTTGAGAGCGGCTGAGCGCGTCCGGATGTGACTTAAAATGCTTTGCGCAGGGAGCGGTGCATCGCCATGCCCGACAAGTCTGGCTGCTTTACATAAACGGAAGGGGACAAACCGGATGATGTATTCGTGGATCAAGGCATTTCATATTGCATCGGTCATGACCTGGATTGGTGGCATGCTGATCATGGCGTTGGCGTTGAAAATCACGCAGCGCTCTGCGCTTGACCGATCCCTCGGGGAAGTACGTCTGCTGCGCGCCATTCGCCAATGGGATCAGCGAGTGACATCGCCGGCGATGGGGCTGGCCTGGATACTCGGCGTGGCGTTGGTCTATTTCGGACAATGGCATGCGGCGGGATGGCTGGTCGTCAAGCTGGTGATCGTTCTGATGTTGTCGGCATTGCATGGCATGCAATCCGGCTATGTACGCCGCCTTGCCGATACGCCCGATCTGGAAGCCTCCGCGCTGCTGAAACACTCTGGATCGCTGACAATCATTGGCGTTGCGGCGATTGCCTGCATGGTCGTGCTCAAGCCGTTTTAATGGCATGATGAGGGACGGATCAAAAAACACTTGCAGCAATCGAAAATCCCTATATAATCTCGCCTCTTACGCGGCTGTAGCTCAGCTGGATAGAGTACTTGGCTACGAACCAAGGGGTCGTGGGTTCGATTCCTGCCAGCCGCACCAAAACATGAAGGGTCCGTCGAAAGACGGGCCCTTTTGTTTTTTTATCGCCGTATTTACGGGCAGTGCACGTGTACCGCGCATATATCGCACATGCACGCAGCCAGTGGAGAGTTTCATGACTGCAGAACACAAATTGCCCTACAAGGGACACGCCATCTTTCCGCAAGTTGTGCTTCAGGAGAATGGTCAGTATGCCGCCTGTTTCACCATCAAGGCCGGTTACGACGGCAGCGGCGAAGTGCGCTATGTACGCGAATTGCCGACAACCGAATTTTCCAATGAGGATGACGCGGTTGCTTACATCCTCGACTTTTCGGCAGACTGGATCGATCAGAACTTGATCTGACCGACATTTCAGGCAAGCAGAACGACGTCCCGCGATGACGACAGTTTGAAGGTATTCACGACCTTCACCAGCGAGCCGGCCTGATCCAGCAACGACTGCGCGGCGGCGGTTGCTTCTTCCACCAGTGCGGCATTGTGCTGCGTAACGTCATCCATCTGCATGATGGCCTGATTGACTTGCTCAATGCCGGTACTCTGCTCAGCACTGGCGTTACTGATGTCGGCGACGAATCGGCTCAGGGTCTGGATGCTTTCCACGACCTGGCCAATGGTGGAGCCGGCTTCTTCTACCAGCGTCCTGCCGGAGACGATCTTGCCGACGGAGTCGTCGATCAACCCCTTGATTTCTTTTGCCGCACTTGCTGAGCGTTGGGCGAGGGCGCGTACCTCGGTTGCCACCACGGCAAAACCGCGTCCTTGTTCTCCGGCGCGGGCAGCTTCCACCGCGGCGTTGAGTGCCAGAATATTGGTCTGGAACGCGATGCCGTTGATCACCGAAATGATGTCCACGATCTTGCGTGAAGATTCGTTGATGGTGGCCATCGTCCCCACCATCTGATTGACCGCGTTGCCACCGGCGATGGCCACCTGCGATGCGGACGCCGCAAGCTGATTGGCGTGCTGTGCATTTTCTGCATTCTTCTTGACGACCGAAGTGAGCTGTTGCATGACGGACGCAGTTTCTTGCAGAGATCCTGCCTGGCGTTCGGTGCGCGACGACAGGCTAAGGTTGCCGACGGAAATTTCTTTCGACGCGGTACCGATGGTCTCTGCTGACTGTTTGATGTGATCAACCGAGCGCGCAAGATTGGCTTGCATGGTTTTCATCGCGTGCATCAGGCTGAAATCATCATTGGCGCGAAGAGGAATATGTTCGGTCAGGTCTCCTGCCGCGATGCGGTCGGCAACATGCACCGCGTGCGCCGGTTCACCTCCGAGTTGCCGCAGCAGGCTGCGTGTCAGCAGCGTCGCAGCAAGCAGCCCGCACAGCAGCGCCGCGCCCGTCAGCGCCAGCAAGATCAATCGGCTGGAGCGATAGGTTGCGTCAATGCCGACGGCAACGTCATTGATGCCTTGTCTTTGCAGGCGCAATAATTTGTCGATGGACGCCTGATAGCGCGTCGCACCGGGCAGATAGTCCTTCTCAAATGCGTTCTTCGCCTGAAACAACTTTCCTTCGGCGCGCAGCGCCAGAATGTTGCTGCCGGCTGCCTGATAAGCTTTACGGCTGGCATCGATGTCGGCAAACAGTTTTTGCTCTTCAGGAGTGCGCAGCAGGCCTTGCACTTTGCTTTGCAAGTCGTTTGCGCGTTTAGATGAATCGTTGACGGCAGCTTCAAAGTAGGTCGCCAGACTCAGATCCGTGCTGCGCGCAATCGCCGTCGTGCGCGTAATCGAGGTGGAAATATTCGAATACCAGTCACTGATCAGACGTTCCTTGGCGAGCGGCATTTGCATCATGGCGTTGGTGGCGTCAGCGACGGATTCCAAACGCCAGATCCCCATCGCGGCGACGACCACCATCAATACCAGCACCACCCCAAATCCGGCGGCGAAGCGTGTCCCGACTTTCCAGTTTTTCATGCGTCTCTCGTTCCTGTTTTTCGTTCTTGTGCCTGCCCGCTGCTGCAAATTGCTTGCTCGTCAGCGTTACGGCTATTGGACTGGAGGGGATGCTAGCATCGGCAAGCGATCCCGAATAATGAAAAAAAACTGAAAGCCAATATCAAAATCGTTGCCGAAGTTTCTGTTGTTGCAACATTCTCGATCCGTGTACAGGAAAGAACTGGGCGTAAAAAAAGCCCTCGTGAGAGGGCTGCTTGGGAAGGTATGCGGGAATACATATGGGCTTGCCAATCAAGGATTCAGCGCCCGCAGGACCTCGTCATGAATCGAACCCGCCGTCGCCACAATGGAATTCGCGCCGATTGGCGTGTTGCCCTGCCAGTCGGTAATGCGTCCGCCGGCGCCTTCAATAATCGGGATGAAGGACATGATGTCCCAGATCTTTAGCACGGGATCAAGCATGATGTCGGCGCCGCCGGTCGCCAGTTGAAAATATCCATGGCAATCGCCCCAGCCGCGATACAAGCGGGCCTGACGCGATAACCGTTCGAAGGCGGGGCCGTTGTGATACTTGAAGATGTCCCAGTGGTCGGTTGCCAGCAGCATGGCGTCGCCGATCGTGCTGCAATCGCGCATGCCGACCGGCTTGCCGTTGAGCGTGGTTCCGGCAATGGTGCCGACCAGCAGATGCTCCATCAGCGGGCTGTGCAAGGCCCCAATAATAGGACGTCCCCGATACGTCAGTGAAATCAGCGTGCCGAAGATGTAGCAGTTGGTGACAAATGCCTTGGTGCCGTCGATGGGATCGAGGATCCAGCAATATTCCGCCTCTTGCTGATGAGGGCCAAATTCTTCGCCGATGATCCCGTGTCGCGGATAGCGGGCCATGATTGCCGCGCGCAGCGCTTGTTCGGTTTCGCGGTCGGCGGCAGTGACCGGCGATTGATCCGATTTTGATTCAACGGCGGTACCGTTGAGATAGTGGCCGCGAATGATGGCGCCGCTGATCTTGCTCAGCTCGCTGATGAAATTGCTGAATTCCTGCAGCTGCGCGGCATCAGCGGATTGAGTGAAGAGCGGGGCGGGTGGCAGAAAGGACATGGCGGTTTCTCTGAAAGATTATTGGCGTAGCGCCACAATGCCGCCCAAAATCATCGCTGCACCCAGCCAGCGGGCGAAGGACAATTTTTCCTTGAGCAGAAAGGCGCTGATGAAAGCGGCGAAGATGACGGAGGTTTCACGCAGCGAGGCGACAGCGGCGGTCGGGGCCTTGGTCATGGCCCACAGCGCGATGCCGTAAGCCAGCATGGAAAACGTGCCGCCGATGATGCCACGCCGCCAATGCAGGCGTGCATGTGCGACGAAAGCGCGGCGGCGCAGCCAGAGTACCAGCGCGGCGAAAGGCATGCCTTCGAGGAAAGACATCCACAGCACATAGTTGGGCGCATTGCCTGCCTGGCGCACACCGGCAGCGTCGACCATGGTGTACATCGCAATCAGGCTGGCATTGGCAAAGGCAAACAACATCACCTTGCGTACGCCACTATGCAGATTGCCTGCCAGCAGGCTCAGACTGATGATGCCGCCTGAGATGCCGGCGATGCCCAGCCACATGGCCGGGCTCAAGGATTCATGAAAGATAATGACGCTGATCAGGGCGACCAGCAGCGGCGCAATGCCGCGCATAAGCGGATAGCCGAGGTTCATGTCGCCGGCGCGATAGGTGCCGACCAGCGTCAGGTAATAACCGATGTGCAAGACGATGGAGGTGAGCAGGTAAGGCCAGCTTGCCAATGGCGGCGGAGCGAAGAAGAGCAGCAGCGGCGCCGCTACCGTGGTCGCACCGGCCGCGACCAGCGCGGTATCCATCAGCACGTCGCGACCGCTTTTGATCAGCGCGTTCCAGCTGGCGTGCAATAGTGCCGCAAACAATACGATGACGGTGATCGTTGGTGTCAGTGTCATCGGGGAGGTGAGCGGAGACATCGGCAGAGGTGTCATGCGCGCACGCACTGCGCGATATAACGCGAGAAGTGCGCATAGTCCGGTGTGCGATAGTCTTCCTTCTTGGCGAGATCATCCCAGCGCCGCAGCCGCACTGCATCGGCGGCGTAGGGGATGGCGATGAAGTCTGCGGCCTGTTGCGCATCGAATATGCCGCCCTGCAGTTTCAGGCTGCGCACAGAATCGGCCGACAGCGCAGAAAAATAGGCCGGATCGACAGCGCACAGATAGCGCTTGGCGTCGACGTGCAGGCGTATCGGCGCCAGCACGTCTTCATCGAAAAGATGGCGCAGAAAAGGCAGGATACGGTACTGATGCAAGTCATCGATACCGGCCATGGTCGGTGTATCGCCGTTGTCTTCCAGCATGTGGCCGAGGTCATGTAAAAAGCTGGCGACGATCAGGCTGGGCGGCGCGTCTTCCTGCTCCGCCAGCGCAGCGGTCTGCAGCGCATGCTCCAGCTGCGTGACCGGCTCGCCGGTGTATTGCGTGTCGCCGTGCAGGCGAAACAAACCGTCGATGTCTTCCAGAGTCAAAGCCATAGAAACAACCTCATCAAAACTTTATCAGCAATCTCATGCAAGCAATGTCTTATGGACTATTGCAGGGAAATCGGTGCAACGTACTGGATCAAGATTTTGCATCAAGACCTGGTATCAAGAGTTCAATACGTGCACCGGCCAGCATCAAGCTACCAAGGCAACGAATACGTTTTCGTATTGGTAAAACTCTTCATCGCTTCCTGCACACCTTCCTTGTAACCCAGGCCAGAATCCTTGATGCCGCCGAAGGGCGTCAGTTCAAGACGATAGCCAGGCACTTCGCGCACATTCACCGATCCCATATTGAGTTCGGAAATGAAGCGCGTGATGTAGTCGAGCCGATTGGTGCAGACCGACGACGACAAACCGTAGGCGGTACCGTTGGCGATGCGGATTGCTTCGTCGATGCCGGACACGCGGATCACCGGCGATACCGGGCCAAAGGTTTCTTCGCGTACTACGGTCATTTGCGGTTGCACATGATCGAGCACTGTTGGTGAGTAAGAGGCGCCGCGGCGTTGATTGCCGACCAGCAGTTTGGCGCCGGCCGCCACAGCTTCGTTGACCACGCTTTCAAATCGAATCGCCGCAGCTTCGTCGATCACGGTGCCCATGTCGACGTGGGCATCGAAAGGATCGCCGTAGCGCAAGGCTTTGGTTTTTTCCACCAGCAGCTCGACGAACTGGTCGGCGACGCGCTCATGCACCAGCATGCGCTTGATCGCCGTGCAACGTTGTCCCGAATTTTTGTACGAGCCGTTGGCTGCCAATGTCGCCGCTTCTTCAATGTCGGCATCTTCCATCACGATAATGGGATCGTTGCCGCCCAGTTCCAGGATCTGGCGTTTGTAGACTGCTTTGGCGGCAATATATTTGCCGATGGCGACGCCGCCGGTGAAGGTGACCAGATCGACGTGTTCGTTGGTCAGCAGTTCGTCGGCGATTTCCTTCGGATCACCGGTGACGACCGACAGCATCTGCGGTGGCAGGCCGGCTTCGTACAGCACGTCCGCCAGTGCGTATGCCGTCAGCGGCGTTTTTTCGCTGGGCTTGAGCACGATGCGGTTGTTGGTGGCGATCGCCGGCGCGACCTTGTGGATCACCTGATTGAGCGGATGATTGAACGGCGTGATGGCCGAAATCACCCCGAGCAAAGGCTCCTTCATCGTATACACCTTGCGGCGCTTGCCATGCTCGGTCAGGTCGCAGGAAAAGATCTGGCCGTCGTCGATCAGCGCCTGATTGGCCGCAAATAGAAGCACGTCGGAAGCGCGTCCGGTTTCATACATCGAATCCTTGAGGCAGAGCCCGGATTCCAGCGTGATCAGGCGTGCAAATTGTTCACGCCGCGCCGCGATAAGTTCGCCTGCGCGCATGAGGATGCGATAGCGCTCATGACGCGTCAGTGTGGAGCGATACGCCGCAGCAATAGAAAAAGCCTTGCGCACTTGGTCGACACTTGCCTTGGGAATGGTCGCGATCACTTTGCCTGTGTAAGGATGGGCGACGTCAATGCTGCGCTCGCAAGCAACTTTGTCGCCGGCAATACGCAGGCTTTCGCGAATGATCTGGTTGTGGCTGGCATCGGCTGGCACGGCTTGCAGAGTGGCGGTCATGCGGCACTCCTTTCCTTTGCATTGCTATCCACTGCGACGACGTGATTGAGGGCCAGATCGAAAGCATCGAAATTGCGCAGGCGGCGGTTACTGGCCACGCCCTCGACCTTGCGATTCAGGATCAACGGTACTTGCTGCTCCGACAAGCCGCCGTGAGATCGCAGCGGTACCTCGAGGCCGGAGAGATCGTGACGCGAAGCGGCAGTGCCAAGCACCGTATCGCGTTGCGAGACGATCACGATGTCGCCGATGCGATCCGGAGGCAGCTCAAACCGTTGTGCGGCATCAGCACGATTGAGTACGACCTCGACGCCCGGTAGCAAGGCCAGGCGCGCAATCAATTCCTGCACATTGAGATCAGACGGCAAATGGATCGTCGCGTAAGAGCCCAGTGCACCGTGATGCACAACATAAGGATCGGTGATCGGCAGGATCACGCGGGTCTTGCCTTCGCCCAGCCAATGATCGAGCACGTCTTGCAAGTAAATGACATTTGGCGAACCGTCATTGCCGTGCTTGGCGTTCATGCCGTGGTCGGCGGTGAGTGTGATGACGGCGCCCATGTCGTCGAGTTGTTGCAGATAACCGTCCATCATCTGATAGAAGGCGTTGGCGTCCGGTGTGCCGGGCGCGGCTTTGTGCTGCACGTAGTCGGTGGTCGACAGATACATCAGGTCGGGGCGAAAGCGCTGCATCAGCTTGACGCCGGATGCAAAGACGAATTCCGACAAGTCGGCGCTATACACGGACGGCACCGGCAGTCCGACCATATCAAGCACGTCATCGATGCCGTTTTCGGCCATGCTGACCTGATCCGATTTCTCCGACGAGTAGCAGATGCCTTTCAACTTGTGGCCGAGCAGTTTGCGCAGTTTGTCCTTGGCCGTCACCACGGCAACCTTGGCGCCGGCATCGGCGAAGGCGGCGAGCAGGGTGTCGGCGCGCAGGTATTTTGGATCATTCATCATTACTTCTTCACCACTGGCCGGGTCGAAGAAGTAGTTGCCGCAAATACCGTGCACGGCTGGTGGCGCGCCGGTGACGATGGACAGGTTGTTGGGATTGGTGAAGGTTGGCACCACGCTGTCGGCGATGAAGCGGCTGCCGTCTTTCAGCATGCTGCCGATGAAAGGTGCAACGCCGGCGGCAACTGCCGCTGACAGATAATCGAATTCACAGCCGTCGACGCATACCACGACGACCGGCGCATCGGGCCAGCGGTAGCTGCGTTGGTTCACATTCACAGTTTTGCTCATGTTGCATCCTTATCAGGTTGACAGGTTGACTGATGCGGCCGGGGAACAGCCGCGTAATTGCATCCTTGGGCTACCGCTATTCGTTATCTGCACCGGCTATGCTGCCGGTTTGAATCTCTTTTTTATTTGTTCAGGCAATTCAATCAAATCCCTCAATTGGGGGCGCCATCGACGGCGCGGTGCATGCGTGCGCGGCTCAGTTCCGAGTGACGGCGCAACATGGCGCCGGCTTCTGCGGCATTGCGCGCGGCGATGGTGTTGTAAATCTCGCGATGCTCCTTGCTGGAGACATCCATGCCGCCGCCGGCCGACAGGCCGCGCAAGCGGAATAGCAGCAATTCCTTGGTCAGCTTGCGATACACCGCAACCAGTTTGCTGTTGCCGGTGAAGCTCACCAGCGTGTCGTGGAATTGCAGGTTGAGCGGGTGGTAGAGCGCGACATCCTTGCTGGCGGCGACTTCTTCCATGTGCTCGACCTGGCGTTTGAGCTCGGCCAACTGTTCTTCAGAAATGTGTTGTGCCAGTTTGCGGCCGATCAGGTCTTCCATGGCTTCGCGCAGATCATAGATTTCGTCGGCTTCAGCAACCGAAATCTCGCGGACGAAGGCGCCGCGATTTTTTTCCTGGCGTACCAGGCCGGATTCCTCCAGACCGCGGAAGGCTTCGCGAATCGGGCCACGGCTGATGCCGAAGTGCTGCGCCAGCTCGCTCTCATTAAGGCGGCCGCCGACGCTGATCTCTCCGCGCAGGATCATTTTTTCCACTTCCTCCTGAATGATCATCGTCAGCGAATTCGACTGCACGAGCTGCAAGGGACTGAGTTTTTCCATGATGTCTTGAAGTGCACCGACATGAGGCGATGCACTGTTTTGGTTTGAGTGAGGCTATTTTTGCAAATCAATCGCTTACTGTCAACTGCAAACTGTTGACAATCTACGATTCGGTGTTTAAAGTTAAAACCGTTCCATCAATTGGTATAAATAATTCGCAAATTTCGGGATCGGCAGTGCAGAGGTGTGGCCGGTTTCGTTTTCATCGTCATTGTTGCTTTGTTGTTCCTTACCCATCGGAGAATGCAAATGAAATCGACGTTGTCCCATATGCTGGCGCTGCTGTGCGCAGGACTGTGCGCTTATGCGCCGTTATCCTCTTCTGCGGCCGATCGCGTGCCGCTGCTGGTATATACCGCGCTGGAGACGGACCAGATCAAGGCCTATAAAGAGTCATTCGAAAAGGCGTATCCCGATGTGGAGATCAAATGGGTGCGCGATTCGACCGGCATCATTACCGCCAAGCTGCTGGCTGAAAAGGCCAACCCGCAAGCCGATGTCGTGATGGGTGTCGCCGCCAGCAGCCTGGCGCTGATGGATGCGGAAGGCATGCTGCTGCCGTACAAGCCCAAGGGTTATGAGCAGCTCAATCCCAAATATGTCGATACCAAGGCCGTGCCGAGTTGGGTGGGTATGGATGTGTTTGGCGCGACGATTTGCTTCAACACCGTTGAAGCGAAAAAGATGAATCTGCCGAAGCCGGAAACCTGGAAAGACCTCACCAAGCCGATTTACAAAGGCAAGATCGTGATGCCTAACCCGGCCTCGTCGGGAACCGGTTATTTTGACGTGACCGCCTGGCTGCAATTGTTCGGCGAGCAGGGCGGTTGGAAGTACATGGATGCCTTGCACGAGAACATCGCGCAATACATGCACTCCGGCTCCAAGCCCTGTAAATCGGCCGGCAGCGGTGAATTCCCGATCGGGATTTCGTTCGAGTATCGCGGCAATCAGGTCAAAAATAGCGGCGCGCCGATTGAACTGGTATTCCCGAAAGAAGGCCTGGGATGGGAGATTGAAGCCACCGGCATCATGAAGACTACGAAGAAACTCGATGCCGCCAAAAAGCTGGCCGACTGGTCCGCCAGCAAGGACGCCAACGAGCTGTATCAGAAGAACTTTGCCATCGTCGCCAATACAGCGGTGCACAAGCCGCCGACAGGTCTGCCGGCGAACTATGAAGAAATGCTGATCAAGAACGACTTCGCCTTTGCCGCCAAGAACCGCGACAAGATCCTGACGGAGTGGAACAAGCGTTACGACGCCAAGAGCGAGCCCAAGTAATCGCTGAACGAGCGGGCAGGTATGTTTCCTGCTCGCTCTTTACTCGCTTTCATTTTCGCTTTCATTTGGCTCCATGGTTATCCCCGGCAACACCGGCATGGTGCGATGGCTGAAGCACGCAGGCCGCACGCAATAGCATGCCGGTTCGGGAATGGCTGTCGGTATGGCAACGCTCAATCAACCGGATCACAGGCTTCGTATGGACATGACAGATTTTTCTGCGGTGCAGTCGCTTTCCGCCAGCACCGACATCGCGCTGGAACTTACCGGCGTGCGCAAGGACTTCGGCAGTTTCAGTGCGCTGGGTAATATCAATCTGCAAGTGCGGCAGGGCGAGATGCTGGTTTTTCTCGGCCCGTCCGGCTGCGGCAAGACCACTTTGCTGCGCATCATCGCCGGGCTGGAAAGCCAAACTGCAGGCAATATTTCTCAGAATGGCCGAGACATTTCCTGGTTGCCGCCGGAACAGCGTGACTACGGCATCGTCTTTCAGTCGTATGCCTTGTTTCCCAATCTGACGGTGGCCGAAAATGTCGCCTACGGCCTGGTCAATCGCCGCACCCAGCGCGCACAGATCCAGGCACGAGTGGAAGAGCTGCTGACGATGGTCGGTCTGCCGACCTCCGCCAAAAAATATCCCTCGCAACTTTCCGGCGGACAGCAGCAGCGCATCGCCCTGGCGCGCGCGATGGCAACTTCGCCGAAATTATTATTGCTGGATGAGCCGCTGTCGGCGCTCGACGCCTTGGAGCGCGTGCGTCTGCGCAAGGAAATCCGGAGTCTGCAACAGCAGCTGGGCGTGACCACCATCATGGTGACTCACGATCAGGAAGAGGCGCTGAACATGGCTGATCGCATCGTCGTCATGAACCAGGGCGCCATTGAGCAGATCGGTACGCCGCAAGAGATTTACGAACATCCGGCCAGCGCTTTCGTTGCGGGATTTGTCGGCAAGGTCAACGTGATCAAGGCGAAGGCGCTCGGCGAGCATGCCTTTGAATGCGGAGATCGCGGACTGCTCTTGATCCGTAACCCGGCAGACGGTTCATCCGATGCAGGCGACTACCGTCCGGGTAGCGAAGTACGTCTGTATGTGCGTCCCGAAGATCGTATTGCGGAAGACATCACCGATGCCACGCCGAACCAAGTGGTGGGCGTAGCAGGGCGGGTGGAATTTCTGGGCGGCATTTGCCTGGTCGAATTCGACGTTGCCGAGCTTGGCAAGACGCCGTTGACGATACAGTTCTCGCTCAACCAGATGCATGACCTGAACATTGTCCCCGGCGTGCGCATCCGCTTTGCGTTGCGCGCTGATCGGATTCGCGTTTTCCCTGCTTGACGAAAGACGACGATGCAAGCAAGTTCGAAACTCAATCCGGTTCTGCTGACGTCGACGCGGCGCAGTCTTAAGCTCAGCGGCGGCGATATTCTGGCGCGCGTTTTGCTGGTTGCCGTCGCAGGCGGTCTGGCCTTGTTTTTGCTGGCGCCGCTGGCGACGATTCTGCTGCGCGGTGTGCTCGACAATAACGGCAATTTTGTCGGCCTGCTGCATTTTCGAGACTATCTGGCCACGCCGAGTTTAAAGCGCTCCATTCTCAATTCCTGCAGTGTGGCGTTCGCCGTCGTCTTCATCTCGGTTCCGATGGCATTCTTCTTCGCGTATGCCATCAATCGCAGCTGCATGCGCTTCAAGGGCGGCTTCAAATTCATCGCCTTGTTGCCGCTGCTGGCGCCGTCGCTGTTGTCGGCGATTGCCTTTATCCAATGGTTTGGCAATCAGGGCGTATTAAAACCCTTGTTGGGTGGGGCCAGCATTTACGGCGCTCCCGGCATCATCCTGGCAGAGGTATACAACACCTTTCCGCACGCGATGATGATCATCACGACCGCCTTGTCGCTGGCTGATGCCCGCTTGTATGAGGCGGCCGACTCGATGGGCACCGGTACGCTCCGCCGCTTTTTCACGATTACGCTGCCGTCTTGCAAGTACGGTCTGATCAGTGCGGCGACGGTGGTATTCACCTATGTGATCAGCGACTTTGGTGCGCCCAAAGTCATTGGCGGCAACTTTAGCGTGCTGTCGGTGGATGTGTTCAAGCAGGTGGTCGGACAGCAGAACTTCGGTCGCGGCGCGGTGGTGGGTGTATTACTGTTGTTGCCGTCGATATTGTCGTTTGCCATCGACTCGCTTGTCCGCCGCAAATTGCAGGCGCAACTGTCGGCGCGTTCGGTGCCGTACAAGCCGAAGCCGCAGAGCGCTTTCGACCGCTGGATGACGGCGTATTGCGTATTGGTCAGCATTTTGTTGCTGTCGGTGGTGGGCATGGCGATATTCAGTTCCTTTATCAAACTGTGGCCTTACAACCTTGAGCTGACCTTGCGTCACTATCAGTACGCTTTGCTCGACGGCGATCTTAGCGCGGCATATACCAATTCTCTCAAACTTGGTTTTCTTACGGCAGTGTTCGGGACGACAGCGGCATTTACCGGCGCTTACCTGACTGAGAAATCACGCGGTCTCGGTAGTTTGCGTCCGCTGGTACATCTGATGGCCATGCTGTCGATGGCGGTGCCGGGGTTGGTGCTGGGATTGGGTTACATCATGTTTTTCAATCATCCGGACAATCCGCTGAAGTTCTTGTATGCATCGATGTCGATCCTGGTGTTCTCGACCATCATCCACTACTACACCTCCAGTCATCTGACGGCGGTGTCGGCATTGAAAGCGCTGGATAACGAATTCGAGGCGGTCGCGGCTTCGCTGAAAATCCCTTTCTATAAAACCTTCTTACGTGTCACCGTGCCAGTTTGCCTGCCGGCCTTGCTCGACATCGCGCGCTATTACTTCGTCGTGTCGATGGCTACCTTGTCTTGCGTGGTGTTCCTGTATTCGCCCGACACCATTCTGTCGTCGGTGGCGATCATGAATCTCGATGAAGCCGGCGACATCGGACCGGCAGCCGCGCTGGCGTCGCTGACAGTCGTGACTTCAGCGCTGGTATGTCTGCTGTACGGCTGGTTCAGCAAGGCACTGATCAACAAAACGCAGGCCTGGCGAACCTGCACCATGCATTGAGCTTTGCGCAGGGTTCATATTTATGCCATTCCCCCTAATTCGAAGGAGACACCATGTCTGTTGCAAACGCTGAACATAAAGATCCTATCCTCTTGACGCCGGGCCCGCTGACGACGTCGCTGCAAACCAAGCAAGCGATGTTGCGCGACTGGGGGTCATGGGATGGCGACTTCAATCAGATCACCACGCGGGTGCGCCAGCATCTGCTGGAAATCGCCCACGCGGGCGAGACGCACGAATGCGTGCCCCTGCAAGGCAGCGGCACTTTCTCGGTGGAAGCCGCCATCGGCACCATCGTGCCGCGCAACGGCCATGTGCTGGTGCCGATGAATGGCGCCTACTGCCAGCGCATCGCGCGCATCTGCGAATATCTGGGGCGTCGCGTGAGCACCCATTCGTATGCGGAAGATCAGGCTATTTCCACGTCCGACATCGATCGTCTGCTCAGTGCCGATCCTTCGATCACTCACGTCGCCATCGTGCACTGTGAAACCAGCACCGGCATCCTGAATCCACTGCAAGACATTGCCAAAGTGGTCGCGAAGCACGGCAAGGGATTGATCATCGATGCAATGAGCTCGTTCGGCGCCATCGAAGTCGATGCGCGCGTGACGCCTTTTGATGCATTGATCGCTGCTTCAGGCAAGTGCATTGAAGGCGTGCCTGGCATGGGTTTCGTGCTGGCACGGCGCAGTGTGCTGGAACAATCCAAAGGCAACGCCCACTCGCTGGCGCTGGATTTGTACGATCAGTGGGTGTACATGCAAAAGACGACGCAATGGCGCTTTACGCCGCCGACGCATGTGGTTGCCGCGCTGGATCAGGCGTTGCAGCAATACCGCGCCGAAGGCGGTCTGGCGGCGCGCGGTGCGCGTTACGCGGCCAACTGCAGGCAGTTGATCGACGGCCTTGCTGCGTTGGGGCTGAAGAGCTTTCTGCCGAAAGAAATCCAGGCACCGATCATCGTCACGGTGCATGCGCCACAGCACGCGAACTACAACTTCCAGGCTTTCTACAACGCGGTCAAGCGCCAGGGTTTCATTCTGTATCCGGGCAAGCTGACGACGGTGGAGACTTTCCGTGTCGGTTGCATGGGGCACTTTGGCGACGAGGGCATGCGTGGTGCGATTGCGGCCATTGCCAATGTGCTGGAGGAGATGCAGATCAACACGGCCAAGGCTGCGTAAGTTTCTATTTGGCAAGAAGTAATGACCGCTGATCTCACCAAGTTGGCTCCTAGGGCGCGGTCCTCTCGCGAAAGGATGTCGGTGATGGCCAGTGGCGTCGGTTGGCAGCGATGTTTTTATAGCAAGCTTGTACCGTTTTTTTACGCCGCACAGTTGCTCCAGTTTCTCTTGGGATTTGGGCCGGCTTGACGCCGGCTTTTTTTTATTCTCTGAGGTAGCGGGGGAGCGGTGATGCTGGGGTAACGCTGCCGGAAGTCCGAAAATCAAGACTTGTTAATATCCGTAACACTTTGTAAGAGACATAGGGCGGGAGCAAAAGCGGGTATATCTTAGTGACTCCCCCCTCTAATTCATCCCCTGAATTAGATTTAACCCGCGCCGCAAGGTGCGGGTTTTTTATTGCCCGCAGATTTTGTGGCGGCATGTCCGATCTTCTCTCCATCCGCTTTTCTTGTCGTTCTCATGCAATGGTATGCGATGCGTCTCGCCGGATGATGTTATACTTTAATGGTAATCATTATCATCTAACGAGTCGGAGAGAAATCATATGATCGGTATCAAAAAAATCGCAGTTGCCGCCGCCATGTTTGCAGCCGTGTCTGCTGCGAATGCAGCCGAATATCCTATCGGTAAGCCGCAGATTCAAGGCGGCATGGAAGTCAGCGCGGTGTACCTGCAACCGATCAAGATGGAACCGGACGGCATGATGCGTAAAGCCGAAGAATCGGACGTGCATCTGGAAGCCGATATCCGTGCCGTCGCCAAGAATCCGAACGGCTTTGCCGAAGGCGACTGGATGCCTTACCTGAACATCAAATTTGAACTGACCAAGACCGGTTCGACCAAGGTCATCAAGGGCGACATGATGCCGATGGTGGCCAGCGATGGCCCTCATTACGGCGACAACGTCAAACTCGACGGCCCCGGCAAGTACAAACTGAAACTGACCATTGCTCCACCATCGGGACATTTCGGTCGCCATGTCGACAAGGAAACTGGTGTCGGCCCATGGTTCAAGCCATTCGAACTGACTTATGACTTCACCTTCGCCGGCGTCGGCAAAAAGGGCGGTTACTAATCCGCAGTCCTGAGCTGAAAGAGTCATGAGCGGGCATCGTTCCGCTCATGTCACGCTGACCCGGTTCTCGCATTTGCTTACTCTTGTTGATAGCGCAATGCAGAGCCCTGCAATGTAGGAGCAAAGGATGTCTTTGCGTAAAACGCGCAGCACCCGACTTTTGGCCGGTCTGATCGGTCTGGTCTGTACCCTGTTTGCTGCGAGTGTCTTCGCCGCAGATATTTTGACTTTTAAACTTGAGATGCAGGACGGCAAGTTCATTCCTGCGCGCATTGAAGTCCCAGCTGGGCAGCGCATCAAGATCGAAATCCACAACATCGGCAAGAGCGCCGCCGAGTTCGAAAGCGTTGAGCTGCGCAAGGAAAAAGTCCTCGCACCCGGCGCGCAGTCTTTTGTCGTGATCGCACCCTTGCGTCCCGGCGAATACAAATTCTTTGACGACTTTCATCTGAACATGCCGCAGGGCGTGATTGTCGCCAAATAAAGTGCAACTGAAAGGAAAGTAATGGGCCAGGTCCTGTTTATTGTCTGGCGCGAAAGCGTCGAGGCCTTGCTGGTGGTCGGTATTTTGTATGCCTGGCTGAACAATGGCGATGCCGCTGCACGCCGTGGTTTGCCGTACCTGTGGGCCGGCGTTGTTGCCGGTGTGATTGCAGCCGTAGTGTTGGGCGGGGCCTTGCTGGGTTTCAGCGAATTGCTTTCAGGCGACGCGCAGACCTATTTCCAGATCGGCATGGTACTGATCGCTGCCGTACTGATCGTGCAAATGGTGTTCTGGATGCGCAAGCACGGTCGCACGCTCAAGAAAGATATGGAGTCATCCCTCAAGGCAAGTACCGAAGCGGGTAACTGGTGGGGCGTGTTCGCGCTGGTGGCACTGGCGATTGCACGCGAAGGCAGCGAGACCGCGGTCTTCCTGTATGGCATTGGCATGGGCGAGCAGGACGCCAGCCGCAGCGCGCTGATTTTTGCGGGCGTGATCGGCTTTGCTCTGGCTTTCCTGACGTTTTATCTGCTGCAACTGGGAGGCAAGATTTTCTCCTGGCGCAGGTTCTTCCAGGTCACGGAAATCATCCTGCTCTTACTGGCGGCCGGCTTGTTGCTGACAGGCGTTGAGAAATTGCTCGATTTGCTCTTGGAAAGCTCGGACTGGTTCTCCTCGTTGAACTTCGTTTCGTCGTTGACTGCCCCGGTCTGGGATACCAGCTGGTTGCTGGATGATTCAAGCACTCTGGGCAGCCTGGTATCCACGCTGACCGGCTACCGTGCGCGTCCGGCCTTGATGAGTGTTGCCATTTATGTCATTTATTGGCTTGTGGTATCCTCCGCCCTCGGCAAGTTGAAAAATACGCAAGTTAACAAGCAAGCTGCATAAGACGATATGAGTACCTGTACGCTTCCCAACACCCGCCTGGCGCGTACAGGTGACTGGATGCGCCGCAATGGCGCATTGATCCGCGGTATCCAGTGGGTCGTCGTGCTGGTCTACGCCATCCTCATCCTCGTTCCTATTTTTCTCCCGCTGCCGGATGAAACAGCGCATATCTGGTCCAACCTGACTCTGATTTCTCAGTTCTGCTTCTGGGGTATCTGGTGGCCTTTCGTGCTGGTCAGCATGGTGTTGATGGGTCGTGTCTGGTGTGGTGTGCTATGTCCGGAAGGCGCACTCACCGAGTTCGCCAGCAAATTCGGCCGCGGTAAGACAATCCCGCACTGGATGCGCTGGGGCGGTTGGCCCTTCGTCGCTTTCGCACTGACCACTGTGTACGGCCAGATGGTCAGCGTCTATCAATATCCCAAGGCAGTACTGCTGGTGCTCGGCGGCTCGACGCTGGGCGCGATGATCGTCGGTTATCTGTATGGCCGCGAAAAACGTGTCTGGTGCAAATATCTGTGCCCGGTCAACGGTGTATTCGGTTTGCTGGCCAAGCTGGCGCCGTTCCATTACAAAGTCAACGAAGACGCATGGCGCGCCTCTTACGATACGCACGGTAAAAAGACCATTCCGGTCAACTGCGCACCGCTGGTGCCGCTGCGTAACATGAAGGGGGCCGCCGACTGCCATATGTGCGGACGCTGCAGCGGTCATCGCGATGCCATCGCGTTGACATGGCGTCCTCCAACTGTCGAAATCGTCAAAGTCGGCAACAAGAACAACAACCTGTGGGAAAGCGCACTGGTCTTGTACGGTCTGTTCGGTATCGCCATCGGCGCCTTCCATTGGAGCGCCAGCCCATGGTTCATCGAGGCTAAACAATTCATCGCAACATGGCTGATCGATCGGGACATCATGTGGCCGTTCGATACCAACGCACCATGGTGGCTGCTCACCAATTACCCGCAGCAAAGCGACGTATTTTCCTGGCTGGATGGCGCGATGGTGGTTTCGTACATCATGGCAACCGCCGCCGTGCTCGGTACCGCACTGACCGGCTTGTTCGCGATCAGCAACCTTGTCCTGGGAAAATGGGATCGCTCCCGCTTTAATCATTTGGTGCAATCCGCCATTCCATTGGCAGGTTGTGGCGTCTTTATCGGTTTGTCTGCAACCACGATCAGCTTGCTGCGCGCAGAACATTGGCCGGTGGACTGGGCCAACGATGTTCGCGCGTCGCTGTTGAGCGTCATGACAATCTGGAGCGTCTGGCTGGCCTGGAAGGTCATCGGCGAGCATTCCAAATCGCTGGTACAGCGTTTGCTGGCCTTGGTGCCCATTCTTGGCGCACTGGCATTGGTCAACTATGCCTGGTTGCTGATGTTCTGGATCTGGTAAATCGCCTTAAACCGGATTCAGCGCACTCTGCTTCTGACAGCGTCAGTAGTGCGATCCCCTCTGAATGTGTCAATTCCACCTCTTTTGCCCGTTCATTGGGCCGCCTCGGCAGACAACATTGGCCAGTGGCGTAAAATAGCGGGTTTCGTCCTCCGCGGACGGTAATCAGAATAACTCAGCAGATATCTCTATGGCCCGCCCTCGCTTTTTGCCCGACAACCTGACGCTCATGCTGTTGGCCGTTGTCATTACTGCCAGCTTTTTCCCCTGTACCGGATCGGTCGCTGTCGGTTTCGACTGGCTGACGACGTTCATGATCGGTTTGCTGTTCTTCATGCACGGCGCCAAGTTGTCGCGTCAGGCGGTCGTGGCCGGCATGGTTCACTGGCGTTTGCATCTGACGGTTCTGCTGTGCACGTTTGCCGTTTTCCCTCTGCTGGGACTGATTCTGAAACCGGCGTTGCTGCTGGTGATTACACCTGATCTGTATTTGGGGATTCTGTTCCTGTGCGTATTGCCGTCGACGGTGCAGTCATCGATTGCCTTTACGTCGGTTGCGCGCGGCAATGTGCCGGCGGCGATTTGCAGCGCCTCCGCATCGAATTTGTTGGGCATCTTCCTGACGCCTTTGATGGTGAGCGTGATCGTGGTGGCGCATAACGCCCAGCATTCCTCGCTCGACTCCATCCTCAAGATCGTCTATCAACTGTTGTTGCCTTTTGTGGCAGGACAGATCGCGCGCCCGTGGATTGGCGCATGGATGGACAGAAACAAGTCCTGGCTGCGCTGGGTCGATCAAAGCTCTGTACTGCTGGTGGTGTACGTGGCGTTTAGCGAGGCAGTCAATCAAGGGCTGTGGCGTCAGGTGCCCGTGACAATGTTGATCAGCCTGATCGTGATCAGCGCCTTGCTGCTGGCGATTATCATGGCGCTGACAACCTTCGGCAGCCGTCGCATGGGTTTCAACAAGGAAGACGAAATCACCATCGTTTTCTGCGGCTCAAAGAAGAGTCTCGCCAGCGGCGTACCGATGGCAAAAGTCTTGTTCGCCAGTCAGACCGTCGGGATGGTGCTGTTGCCGCTGATGCTGTTCCATCAGATTCAACTCATGGTGTGCGCTTTCCTGGCACAGCGCTATCGCAGCCGTCCGGAAGAGAACGATGCAAGCGCTAAGCTTGGTCAGGTGAGATAAGCACGCGCCGGCATGCACTGATGCACGCAAAATCAAAGCCCGCTATTGCGGGCTTTTTTATTGTGTTTCTCAAACAAGCATCTCAAACTTACCTCCCCAATACCATCAGACCTTGCGTCGATGCTTGGCAAAAAATGCCAGCATCAGCTTGCCCGCATCCGGTCCCTTGGCATGAAACGGCAACTTGTCGTCACCGCCGCTCCAGGCATGCCCAAGGCGCTCGATGTGTATCGATCTGATCAGGATCGATTTACCCGCGGAAAAATCACGGATCTGAATGGAGTTCTTGCGCGGATGCTGCTTGGACACGCGTCCGAACTCGCGTGCAACGAGCGGCAGCGGTGTGAGGTTTGCTGCGTGATTGAGTGCCGTGAACTGCCTCACCAACTGGATCTGATTGATCGATCGTACGATCTTGTCGTCGTCCGCTGTGATCAGAATCGCCGGCATAGAGGGAAACCACGGATCTTTCGCCAGCACTTTGACAATCGGGGTCAGCGGATTTGCACTGCCGTGTTGCATCACACCGTATGCGCCCATTGCACTGCGGCTGGTGCCGAATGCCGGGCCGGAATGCATGCCGACTGCAGCAATCAGCTCCGGATGGGTAAGCGCCAGAATCTGCGCCATTGCCGCGCCCGCCGAGATGCCGCACACATAAATGCGTCGAGGATCAATGTTGTGTTCCTCCCTGACATTGCGAATCATGCGAGCGATCAAGGCGATATCGCCGCCGCCGCGCTGTGTCGCAGGGTCATACCATTTCCAGCAGCGATTGGGATGTGTGCGCAGCGATTGCTGGGGATACAGTACGGCATATCCTTTGTCACCCGCGAGCCGGTTCATGCGCGTTCCTTCAGCAAAATCCGTGGCGCTTTGCTCGCAGCCGTGCAACATGACGACGAGGGGCCTGCCGGAAGCTGGCGCCAACTCGACAGGCGGCATAAAAAGCCAATAGCGCATGCGCTGGGCTGGAACGCTGTCAGTCGTGCAATAAGCGCTGCTCCATGTGCCCGCTAGCGTAGACGTCTTTGCAGTCGCGGCCGGTTTGCGTGTTGAGGTGGATGATTTTGCTGACGTGGCTTTAAGGGGGGCGACTGATTTGCTCGGCTTGCCGGGCTTGGGTTTTGGCTTAGCCAGCATTGCCTTCAGCATTTTGGTCGTTCTGGATTGCTGCGCTTTGCCGGCTTTTCTGATGCTACTGAGCCACATGCGATTGAGCATTTTTAGCATATTGGCCTGTTAGTGAAAAGTTGTCTTGTCTGACTTGCCTTCAGAAGACGCGCTGAAATGGCCAATGTTCCCCAAAATTGCGGCGCTGCAGTAAGCTTGGGTAGAGAACAGGAAAAATATGCAGGAATGCGGTTGAATTACGGTTGAAATGCCGTTAAAACCTTGTCAATGCATGCATAGAAACGATGCTTACGTCGCTTCGCTATCAGCGCAATGATGAGTGCTGTTATGCGTGCAGTTATTCGTGCTGTTATTCGCATATTCATCAGCTTTGTTATCTGCCGGAGGATTTTGGATGGATCTGGTCATACGTAACGCGACTCTGCCTGACGGCAGCCAGCATGTGAACATTGGTATCGACGCCGGGCGTATTGCTGCTATCGGCGTTGCCCTGGATATCCAGGCAGTACAGGAAATCGATGCCGGCGGTGATCTGGTGACGCCGCCATTCGTCGACGCGCATTTTCATATGGATGCCACGTTGAGTTATGGCCTGCCGCGGGTCAATGCTTCGGGCACCTTGCTCGAAGGTATCGCTCTGTGGGGCGAGCTCAAACCTGATCTCACCCAGCAAGCATTGGTCGAGCGCGCATTGCAATATTGCGACTGGGCGGTGGCGCGCGGCCTGCTGGCCATCCGCTCGCACGTCGATATCTGCGACGATCGGTTGCTGGCGGTGGAAGCCTTGTTGCATGTCCGCGAGAAGGTCGCTCCGTATCTTGATCTGCAACTGGTCGCGTTCCCTCAGGATGGCGTGCTACGCAGTCCGACAGCCTTCGCCAATTTGAAGCGCGCGATTGCCATGGGTGTCGATGTGGTCGGCGGCATTCCACACTTTGAACGCACCATGGCCGACGGTACAGAATCAGTCCGGCTGCTGTGCGAGTTTGCGGCAGAAAAGGGTTTGCGTGTCGACATGCACTGCGACGAGTCCGACGATCCGCTGTCGCGCCATATTGAGACGCTGGCCTACCACGCACAGCGGCTCGGCATGCAGGGCAGGGTAGCCGGATCGCATCTGACCTCCATGCACTCGATGGACAACTACTACGTCAGCAAGCTGCTGCCATTGATCCGTGAAGCGGGCGTTGCCGCCATCGCCAATCCCTTGATCAACATTACCTTGCAAGGCCGTCACGATACGTATCCGAAACGCCGCGGCATGACGCGCGTGCCGGAGATGCTTGCCGCCGGCATCGACGTCGCCTTTGGTCACGATTGCGTCATGGACCCATGGTATAGCCTGGGATCGGGCGACATGCTCGAAGTCGCACACATGGGACTGCACGTGGCCCAAATGACCGGGCAGGATGCAATGCATAACTGCTTCAAGGCAGTAACGGAAACCCCTGCGCGCATCCTCGGTCTGGAAGGATATGGATTGCAGGTTGGATGCCATGCCGATCTGGTAGTGCTCGATGCAGGCGACCCTATCGAAGCGATTCGCTTGCGTGCCGCGCGGCGGTTTGTCATCCGTCGGGGGAACGTCGTCAGTCAGGCGCCGGCGGCGCATGCGCGGCTGAGTTTGCCGGGGCGCCCCGATCTGGTGGATTTCAAGCTACGGCGCCAAGGGCAGTGAAGGTGGGATGAGAATGCGGGCAGAGGGAACAGATGCCTGCCCATCTGCCTTTTTGCCGAATCAGCGATGATCCTTCCACGGGACGAGCCGGTGTTCCAGCCGACGCATTACCAGATCGAACAGATAGGCCACGATGCCGATCAGGATGATGCCCATGATCACGATGTCGGTACGCAGAAAGTTCGAGGCATTCAGCACCAGTTGACCAACACCCGCCGTGGCCGCCACCATTTCTGCCGCGACCAGCGTCGTCCAGCCAAAGCCGATGGCGATACGCAAGCCGGTCAGGATATCGGGCAGCGACGCCGGCAGGATGATGTGCCGCAACAGTTGCCAGCGGCTCGCTCCCATCGATAGCGCAGCATGCAGTTGTTCGGACAGCACGCCGGTCACTCCCGCGCGCGTGGCAACGGCAATCGGTGCAAAGCAAGCGAGATAGATCAGCAAAATCTTTGCCGTCTCATCGATGCCGAACCAGATGACGATCAGCGGCAGATAGGCCAAGGGCGGCAGCGGACGATAAAACTCCAGCAGCGGATCGAAAATACCCCGCACGATTCTGCTGGTGCCCATCAACAGGCCCAGTGGCACTGCCGTTACCGCTGCCAGCGCAAAAGCGCCAAACACGCGCAGCAAGCTCCAGGCCAGATGCTGCCACAGCGGCAGGCCGCCTTGCACGTTACCGGTCCATGCTTGTACGCCTGCGTTCCACACTGCGGACGGCGAAGGGAGGAAGAGCGGCGCCACCCAAGCTTGCGCCGTGATGCCCCACCACACCACGAACAGAACGATGATTGTCGCAACAGTAACACCCAGGGTTTTACCGCTGCCCGGGCGGGGATGCACCTTTGCTGCAGGTAGCAGCGTGGTCGCAAGGGGAATCTGGGCAGGCGAGGCAGCATCGGGCCAGACAGTATCCGGTACAGCAGACGACGAAGGAGGAGTCATGATCGGGTACGTTGATGGATTCAGGAAACTTGATGCACAAGTTGCAGGAGACGTTCGCGCCACGCGATGAAATCCGGCGACGATTTAACCGCTCGCGCATCGCCGGACGCCAGATAGTCACGCGAAAAAGGCAGGTCGAACTGATGGTCGATACGTCCCGGACGCGGCGACATGACGAGGACGCGGGAACCCAGAAACAGCGCCTCTTCGACGCTATGCGTGATGAAGAAGATCGTCTTGCCGGTACGCTGCCAGACCTTGACCAGCAACTCCTGTATCGATTCCCGAGTCAGCGCATCAAGCGCGCCCATGGGTTCGTCCATCAGCAGCACACGCGGATCGTTCGCCAGCGCGCGGGCAATGCCGACACGCTGCTGCATGCCGCCGGAGAGCTGGTACACCGGTGACCGGGCGAACTGTTCCAGTCCGACCAGCCGCAGCTTTTCCAGCGCTACGGCGATCCGGTCGCTGCGCGAGATGCCGCGAAAGCGCAAGCCAAGTGCGACGTTGTCGGCCACATTCAGCCAGGGCAACAACGCATGCTTCTGGAATACCACACCCAGCTCCGGACTGGGGCCGGTGATCGGCACGCCATCAAGCAAAGCCTCGCCCTGCGACGCTTGTACAAAACCTGCGAGGCAATTGAGCAGCGTTGTTTTTCCGCAGCCGGACGGCCCCAGTGCAACGACAAATTCACCCGGCGCAATCGCCAGGTCGACATGGGACAAGGCCGGCGACTCGTCCTGCGTCGCCGCAAAACGCACCGACAACCGGCGTACGTCGAGCCGGCCGCCGGCCTCTCGGGTCGCGGCCGAAGGGATTAACGTGCTGCTGCTTTGCGTACCCATGTTGCATTGACTCCTGTACTGTAATCCGGCAACACCGTTTGCACGCTGCCCTGCGTCTTCAAGAACGCCGCTGTCGCAGCCAGTGACTTGGCAGCACCGCCACCAAGCCATTGCACCGATGCCTGTTGTTCCAACGTCGGGAACTCATATAACGACAGGCTCGCCGGCACGTCGGCAGCTTCTGCGCCCGACCATTTCGCTACTGCTTTCACCTGTGGCGAATCGGCGGTCCACGCTGCTTTGTTGCGGCGATAGTTGTCATCGGTTGCCGCCAATGTTTTCACGAGCTCAGTGAGAAAGGCGTCGTTCTGACGAGCAAACGCCTTGCTGACGACGATCCCGTCGAAAGTGGCTTTGCCGGTTTGTTTGGCGATCTCACCTGAAGTGATCAATACCTGGCCGTTTTTCTTCACCTTCGCCAGAACCGGATCCCAGATGAAAGTGCCATCTATATCGCCGCGCTCCCACGCGGCAGCGATCTCAGGCGGGCGCATGTTCAAAATCTTGACGTTGCGTGGATCGACCTTGGCGTGTTCCAACGCCAGCAGCGTATGGAAGTGCGAGGTCGAGACGAACGGCACGGCGATGCGTTTATCCTTCAGGTCTGCCAGCGTCTTGACGCCGCTGCCGTTACGCACAACCAGTGCTTCTGCATCATTGATGTTATCCAGGATCCAGAACAGTTCAATGTCCAGCCCTTGCGACAAGCCCGAGGCAATCGGCGCCGAACCCGCTTCGCCGATCTGCACCGAGCCCGACGCCAACGCGCGAATCACATCGGCTCCGCTGGCCAGCTTGCGGAAGGTGACTTTATAGCCGGTCTTCTGTTCGAGCGTTTGTGCATCTTGCGCGTAGCGCCATGGCACCACCATATCTTGATAGGCGATGACAACTTCCTTACTTTGCGCCACCGCGTTTCCGGTCAGGAGCGTGGATGCAGCGAAGAGAGTAAAGGCCAGAACGTGCAAAGTTTTTTTCATTTTATTCGTAACGAAGTGGATAGTCGTCCGAGTATAAAAGTCGCGTTTGCGTCGCAATACGAATATTTCCAGCTATGGATATGCGGTCACTGAGAGGGATTGTTGAAGGCGTCTTGATCCCTTGCTGATGTAAATGAGAGCGCCTTTTTTATTATTACAAAACCAAATATGCATCGACGTATTTATGCGTTCACAGCCAGTTTTGCCGTTGCTAGACTGCGTTCATCTTACTCATTCATCTGACCTCATCATCCCGTGATTCGCATCGAGCATCTCCATAAAATTTATCAAGTTGCCAACCGGGACATCACAGCACTGACCGATATCAATCTGCAGATTGAAGCAGGCGAGGTATTCGGCATCATCGGTCGCTCCGGCGCTGGAAAAAGTACCTTGATTCGTACGCTGAATCTGCTCGAACGTCCCACGTCGGGAAGCATCTTCATTGAAGACGAAGACATCACGCAATTCGACAGCGCCAATTTGCACAAGCTGCGCCAGCGCGTCGGTATGATCTTCCAGCATTTCAATCTGCTCAGTGCCAAAACCGTTGCCGCCAATATCGACTGGCCGTTAAAGGTCACCGGAAAATACACCGCCGAGCAACGCCGCCAGCGTGTGACGGAACTGCTGGAACTGGTCGGCCTGAGCGAACATCGCGATAAATATCCCGCGCAGTTGTCAGGCGGGCAAAAACAGCGCGTCGGCATCGCCCGCGCACTTGCCAACTACCCGCATCTGCTGCTGTGCGACGAGGCCACCTCGGCCTTGGATCCGGAAACCACGCAATCGATCCTGCGTCTGCTGCTGGACATCAATCGCAAGCTCGGCCTGACCATCGTCCTCATCACACACGAGATGCAAATCATCCGCACCATCTGCGACCGTGTGGCTGTCATTGACGACACCCGTATTGTAGAAGCCGGAAAAGTCGCTGACGTGTTCCTGCATCCGCAACATCCGGTGACGCAAAAGCTGGTCGCCGAAAGTCACAGCTTCGACAACGACGCCAATTTGCAAGCCGATCAATTCAAAGGAAAGCTGGTGCGCCTGACCTTCGTCGGCGACATCACTTACCAGCCGATTCTGACGAATATCACGGCAGCTACCCAGGCGCTGATCACCATTTTGCAAGGCACGATTTCACGCATCAAAGACACCCCATACGGGCAACTGCTGGTGGAGTTGAACGGCAGTGACGAAGACATTCGTCAGGTGTTCACGCATTTCGATCAATACCAGATTCACCATGAGGTGTTGTCATGATTGATTTCTCCGTTGTCGACTGGACCGACGTCTGGCAAGCGACGCTGGAGACGCTCGTCATGACCGGCGCATCGCTGTTCTTTACGGTGTTGATCGGCCTGCCACTGGGGATCCTGTTGTTCATCACGGCGCGCCAGCAATTGCTCGCTCAACGCGGCGTCTACGTCGTGCTGTCGCTGGTGATCAATATCCTGCGCTCGGTGCCTTTTCTGATCCTGCTGATCGTCATGATTCCGGTGACCCTGGTGCTGGTCGGCACCTCGCTCGGCGTGGAAGGATCGATCCCGCCGCTGGTCATCGGCACCGCACCGTTCTTTGCGCGCCTGGTTGAAAACGTCCTGCGCGAGATTGACCGCGGCGTGATCGAAGCCTGCCAGGCCATGGGCGCAAGAACACATCAGATCATCTTCGGCGCCTTGTTGCCCGAAGCACTGCCGGGTTTGTTCGCGGCCATCACGATCACTGCAATCACATTGATGTCTTACGCTGCCATGTCTGGCGTCATCGGCGGCGGCGGCCTGGGCGATCTGGCCATTCGCTTTGGCTATCAACGATTCCAGACCGAGGTGATGATCGTCACCGTTGCGGTCCTGGTAGTACTGGTGCAGTTACTGCAGTTCTTCGGCGATCGCCTGGTTCTGCATTTCACACGTAAATAAAAAAGGAGTCTTACATGTCCCGCAAATTATCCCTTCTGCTCGCAGCATCGTTGTCTTACCTCGCCATCAGCGGGGCACAGGCAGCCGACAAGCTGGTGATCGCCGCCACGCCGGTTCCACATGCCGAAATCCTGGAATTCCTGAAACCGACGCTGGCCAAAGAAGGCGTCGACCTGCAAGTGAAGGTGTTTACCGACTACGTCCAGCCGGCTGCACAAACCAATGAAAAGCAAGTTGACGGCAACTTCTTCCTGCATCAGCCTTACCTCAATGAATTCAAGAAGAGCCACAAGAACGATATCGAAGTGCCGATCACGAAGGTGCACGTAGAACCGTTCGCAGCCTATTCCCTGAAATACAAAAAGACAGCCGACATTCCGGACGGTGCGACAATCGCTATCCCCAACGACCCATCGAACTCCGGCCGCGCATTGTTGCTGCTGGCACGCAACGGTCTGATCAAGCTGAAGGACACCAGCAATATCTCCTCCACGCAAAAAGACATCACCGACAATCCGAAGAAGCTGAAATTCCGTGCATTGGAAGCCGCAACCTTGCCACGCGTGCTGAATCAGGTTGACGTCGCACTGATCAACACCAACTACGCCATTGAAGCCAAGCTGAATCCGGTCAAGGATTCTCTGTTCATCGAAGATGCCAATTCGCCTTACGCCAATCTGCTGGTCGCACGTGAAGACAACAAGGACAGCCCTGCATTCAAGAAGCTGGCCGCAGCCTTGAACTCGCCTGAAGTGAAGAAATTCATTGAAGAAAAATACAAAGGTGCCGTGGTCCCTGCATTTTGATAGTGAACATCGCAGCAAAAAAGCCCGGGAGACCGGGCTTTTTTCATGGATCGACGGGACTGGAAATTTCTTCCGAAAATCCTGATCAGACATCAACAATCACTAGGCAGCCATCGCTGCCGGGCAGCACGGCGTGGGGTACGCCGGCCTCCGCGATATAGAGTTCACCGGCATGGACGATCACCGTCTGGCTGTTGATTTTCAGCAGCATGCGGCCGGCGACGACCAGCAGCCCCTCGTTATAGTCATGCACTTCCTCTTCATACGACATCTCGTTCATTCGGAGCACCTTGATGCGTGCCGGGCCGACCTGACCAAGAACGGTTGACTTCCATGCTTCCGGCAAATCGGCGGCAATATTCGGTAAGTTAAAAAGTGACATGATTTGTTGATCCAGGGATAATCATATGAGGTCGAGCAGGGCAGGTAATGCCTGAAAAAGGCAATGTCTACCGGCAATCGTTGCAGATTACTGCGTGGTATGGACGAAACCACCTTTGACGAAGCGCACCGGTTCTGCATCCATCGCTGCGATCAAGCTGTCGAGGCCGCCGGCTGCATTGTCCTTGTTCATCGTCGTGGGTGCCCGGCAGAGGATGTCGGACTCGGACCAGTTGCCTTTATCGTCAGCCGGCTTACGCGCACGCAGCCAGCCGTCGCGGTCGGTCAGCAGTTGGGTACCGGCGAGCTTATCGACGGCGACGCCGGTGATGATGGAGAGCGCCTTCCATGCGTCGTCCGAATGCATCAGGCAATCGATGGCCGGTGCGCCTGCATGCGAGGCCGGGAGGGAGACGGCACCGTCGGCGAGAATCACGCTGCGCAGGCGCGGGTCGTCAAGCGGAAACGACGCCGGCTGTTTTGCCGAGGCCAGTACCAGGCGCACGCGCTGGCCGCGCCATGGGTTCAATAGCCCCGCTGACGAGGGCGAGGATTTTTCGCAATTGCTTGTGAGTGTCGGCAGAGCGACCGGTTGATCCCATGTGCCGATGTCGCGGATGCTGGTGCCGGCGGCATTGGCCTTCATGAAATCAATCAGGTCCCAGAGATCGTTGTCGGTGAGCGAGCCTGTGAAGCCAGGCATCGTGGTTGTGCCGCGGTGATCGTGCATGCCGTAGGCAATCTTCCAGAACAGCTCGCCGTCGGCGCGTCGCCACAGCAGGCCGCTGGCAAGATTGGGTGGTGCGACCGGCGTTGACAGCGCCAGCGGCGTATCGCCCTTGCCATCGGCGGCATGGCAGCTGGCACAGCGCTGATCGTAGAGTTGTTTGCCGTGGACGATTGCGGCGGCGCTGAAGCCGGAGGGAGAAACGTGAAAGCTGGTCGGCTCGGCCGGCGCCAGCAGTAACCGGCGATTCGGCCACGAGGTAAACAACACGATGACCACGGAGATCAGCAGCATCGCCAGGCGGCCGCGACGCCACAATAAGGCGATGGTGAACGACAGCAAGGCAGCGGCGGACCATCCCAGCGCGCTCAGCAATTGCCGCGCCACGCTGCGATCGATCAGCAGGACTTCGCCGCTGAGGCGGTGTGAAAACGGCCACGCCGGCTGACCGTGGCTGCTCTGCGCTAATCCCAGCGTCGCCAGCGCATGCAGAAAACTCTCTTGTAGAACCTGGATCGCACTCAGCAACAGATTGATCCAGTCGGACAACGAAGAAAAAATCACCAGCTTGCATCCAGTCCCAGATGACGCAGTGCTTCATGCCGCAGTTCCGCCAGCCGCGGATCGCCGCGATGGCGAGGGTAGGGCAGGTCGACCTTGATTTCGGCACGGATGCGCGCAGGGCGGTCGCTGAAGACGATTACGCGGTTGGCGAGGAACAGAGCTTCTTCCACATCGTGCGTCACCAACAGCGCGGAAAAACCATTGCGCTGCCACAGCGACACCAGTTCGCTCTGCATTTGCAAGCGCGTGAGCGAGTCGAGTTTGCCCAGGGGCTCGTCCAGCACCAGCAATTGCGGATCATTGACCAGCGCACGCGCCAGCGCCACGCGTTGTGCCATGCCGCCCGATAGTTGATGCGGGAAAGCGTCGGCGAATTCGCTCAGACCGACCAGCGCCAGCGCATCGTCGACGCGCTGGCGTTGTTCCTTCAACAGGCCGCGCGCCTGCAAGCCAAGTGCAACGTTGTCCCACACCTTGCGCCACGGGTACAAGGTCGGATCCTGGAACACGACAATGCGAGACGGATCGGGACGGGTGATCTTCTCTGCGTTCTGCAAGACCTGTCCGGTGGTGGCCGGCTCCAGTCCTGCAACCAGACGCAGCAGGGTAGACTTGCCGCAGCCGCTGGGGCCGAGCAGGGCGACGAATTCGCCCGGTTCTACCGTCAGAGAAATATCGTCGAGTACCTGCAGCACGCCATTGGGCAATTTGAACCAGTGGCTGACGTATTCGATATCGATGCGCGCGCCGACTTTGTCTGGCGACGGCTGTTGTTGCTGTGGCTGATGCTTTGATTCCAGCGTTGCGTTTACCATTTGACGGTTCCTTTTTGCCACGACAGCGCGCGGTCGCGCACCTTGAAGAGCAAGGTGATGAGACTTGAGCACAGAATCGCCATCACGATCAGCGCCGCATACATATTGCTGTAGGCTGCCCAGCCCTGCGCCCATTGCAGATACCAGCCGAGGCCTGCTTTGACGCCCATCATCTCCGCGGTCACCAGCACTGAAAACGCTGCGCCGAGTCCCATGAACAAACCGACAAAGACTTGCGGCAAGGCCGCCGGGATCGCTACCCGCAGAATCAGGAACCACTCCGATGCGCCGAGCGTGCGCGCCACGTCGTAGTAGCTCTTGTTCACCGATGCTACGCCGGACCAGGTCAGCACGGCCACCGGAAAGGAGGTCGCCAGTGCGATCAGAAACACCGCTGCCGCATAGCTGGACGGCGCAAAGAAGAATGCCAGCGGCAGCAATGCGGACGCCGGAACAGGGCCGAGGAAACGCAACACCGGATGCACCCAGTAGCCCGCTACGCGCGACCAGCCGATGGTAGCGCCGACCAGAAAACCGACTAGGCCGCCGGCCGCGAAGCCATGCACCAGCAGACGCAGCGAATAGCCGGTGCTGATGCCGAGACGGCGCCAGTCCTCACTGTAGACTTCGATCAGGCTCTGCGGCGGCGCGAAGAAGGGGGTGGGCAAAACACCCAGCTTGGCGGTCAGGATTTCCCAGACGCCCAGCAGCAAGGGCGCCGCGACCAGCCATTGTCCTGCGGGACGCAGCAGTTGCGCCACGCGGCCTGCGCGGTCACCTGCCACTGCAAGAACTGCCAGCAGCACGGCAACCGCCACCGCAGCGTAACCGAACTCATCGGTGAAAGCCCAGTCGCTGAAGCCGACTTCCTTGTTCGGCCAGCGTAGAGTGATCAGGCCCAGCAACAGCCAGGTGGCGGCCGCAAGCAGGCCAGTGCGCCAGATGCCGACAATGCCGGATGTGCGCACCCCGTCGAACAGGCCAGCCTGATTGGCCCTGAGCAAGACGTCGTTGGTGGTGGAAGTTGTCATGGTGAACTCCGTTTGCGTTGAAGATCAGGTCTGGGCTTGCCGGCGCTCAGGCCAATGGATCGAAGGTGACATGATTGGCCAGCTTGACCGGATCGGTTGATTTCTTCAGCACGCCGGCAGTGTGGAAATCGCGGGCGAAGAATTCGACTTCATCACGCAAGGGCTTGCCGGTCGGATGGTTGTGATAAGTCAGGCTGGTGAGCAGGGCGCGCAGATCTTCGACCGGTACCTTAGGTGAATATTTCGAATAGATCTTGGCGGCTTCGTTGGGATTTTCGGCGACGTACTCTGATGCCTGCACGATGGAACGCACGACGGCGGCTGCAGCCGGTTTGTCGTTGCGCACCAGATCGCCGCGTGCACCCAGGATGCAGCAGATCTTGTCCTTGTATTCGCCGATGGCGCTGTTGCCGATTTCGGCGAAGACGCCCTTGTTGCGTTTCTCGATCAGGAAGATATTCGGATCGCCGTCGGCGATCGCCTGAATCTCACCCTTCTTGACGGCGACGTCGAGCAGGTCGGCGGGATAGACGCGCCACTCCACATCTTTCTCAACGTTGAAGCCCTTCTTGGCCAGATGGATGGCGAAGAAATTCTTGGCCGGGCTGTTCTGATCCGACACGCCGATGACCTTGCCTTTGAGGCTGTTGAGGTCTTTCACGCCGGCCTGATTAGCGCCCACCATGCGCAGGCAACCGCCATGCGCCGCGCCGACGATCTTGACGTCGAAGCCTGCTTCCAGCGGCTTGAGCCAGCGGTGGATCAGGCCGACGCCGACGTCCGCCTTGCCGGTCGCCAGCGCTTCCAGCAGTTGATCGGTGGAGCCGCCCCAATTGAGCAATTCGACATCGAGACCGTTCTTTTCAAAGAAGCCGCGTTCCTGCGCCACCACCACCGGCGAGAGGCAGAACGAAATGGCGCTCCACGCGAAGGTCAGCTTGCGCGGTGGCGCGGACCATGCATTGCGCGAGGCGAGCGCACCGCCGGCGCCAACCAGTGCGGCAGCTGCACCGGCACGCAATACGTCGCGGCGCGACCATGAAGAGAGGACATCGGACTCTGATGAAATGCTATTTTTTTTCATTATTGGTAACTCCCACTTGGTTGACTGGAGCGGCAAAATGAGCGCTGCACACGCCTCGGCAATGCAGATGCGCCGCTGACAAAACAAGTAAAGACTAATGACGCCGGGCGGTGTGGTCAAAGAATAAGAATGCGTTTATTTATGCGCGGAGTGCGTGTTGCCATCAATCGCAGTACGGCAAATATGGATATGTAAAAACCTTCGTTGCCGCTGTTCTGCGGCAGCGGGAGACTATGTGGTGCCGATGCCGGTTGCGTGCATCGAAGCCGCATTTCATCATTCAAAGAAAGAGACCATGACGACACTCAACCACTATCTGTCCGAGAAGCGCAGCGCCGTGCTGGCGCGTGAAGCCATCATCAATGCCGGCGATGCCGGACCGGTCGCGCTGGCGGCCAAAGTCAGTGCCGAAGGACGCAGCGGCGTGCGCCGTATCCGCATTCGCGATCATCAGGTCATCAGCGACAGCCCGCCGGATTTCGCAGGCTACAACCTGGGGCCGAGTTCTCCCGAGTTGCAACTGGGCGTGCTTGGTTCCTGCGTGACGCACATCTTCCTGATCCAGGCGGCGCATCAGCAGGTGCCCGTCGATTCGCTCGAAGTGGAAGTGACGGGCAAGATCGATCCGCGTGGCGGCAAGCCGGGGTATGAGGACATTCCGATTTATCCGCACGACATCGGCTACACGGTCCATTTGGTATCACCGGCGAGTAAAGAGGCGGTGCAGACATTGTTTGATACGGTGGAAAAGACATGCCCGATTCTCAATCTGCTCAAGAACCCACAGACGATTCGTGCAGAGATTCGACACACTGCCAGTGTGCCGAACAAGCTTGAAACGGAGCAGGCGATTGCCTGATCGCTGGTAGCGCAAGACATTTCTTTCGACTGCTTCGTATTGATGTTGTCATCGCAGTGCGAAGCGATGCAAGAATGCCGGCTGCTCTGACTGGAGAGGCGGAAGAAGATCGCTCAGACGGCTTGCCGTTACGCCGATTGAGCGACGGTAGTAAACTGGCTGCTCCCGTCTTTCTCCTATGCCAAGAACAATGAAGGATTCAAACACCGCATCCATTTCTGCAAATGCGGACATCTCCGATACATCCGTGCGTCGCCGTTCGCTGATCGCTGCCTGTAGTGCGCATGCTATCCACGACGGTCTGACCGATCTCATCTACGTGTTGCTGCCGATCTGGCAGGCGCAATTTTCCATCAGCTACGCGCTCGTCGGGCTGCTGCGAGGATCCTATTCCGGCACCATGGCAGCCTTTCAATTGCTCGCCAGCAGAATGGCAAAACGTTGGGGCAGGGAGCGCATGTTGGTGGGCGGTACTGCGTTGGCAGGTCTCGCTTATCTGATCGCCGGCCAGGCAGGAGGCATGGTTGTGCTGATGATTGCACTGGTGCTGGGAGGATTAGGGGCCAGTACACAACACCCGCTGGCGTCGTCGCTGGTCACCGATGCGCACCAGGCTGGCGGTGGCGTCAAAGAGGCGCTGTCGTTATACAACTTTGCAGGCGACATCGGCAAGACGCTGATCCCGGGGCTGGTCGGTTTGTCTCTCGTCATCATGAGCTGGCAGACCAGCGTGACCTTGATAGGATTGCTGGGTCTGGCGGCGGCCGGTTTGCTATGGTGGTTGATTCCCGTGCGGGACGAACAGGCATTGGCGACAGCAAAAGCAGCAAGGACTTCCATTGGCACCGGTTCGCGCAGCGGTCTGCGTGCCTTGCTGCTGACCGGTACGCTCGACAGCGCGGTGCGTATGGGTTTTCTGACCTTTCTGCCGTTTTTGCTCAAGAGCAAAGGAGCGGGCACGGCCGGCATCGGGATGGCGCTATCGCTGCTGTTTGTCGGCGGTGCGTTCGGCAAATTGTTGTGCGGATATCTCGGCGCTCGCATCGGCATGATGAAGACGGTCTGGCTCACCGAGTCAGCGACGTCGTTGTTCATCGTCGCGGCAGTGTTTTTGCCGCTGACGGGGGTGATGTTGATGTTGCCGTTGCTGGGACTGGCCCTCAATGGAACGTCATCCGTTCTTTATGGCGTGGTGCCGGAGCTGGCGGAACCCGGCAAGCATGAACATGCCTTCGCCTTGTTCTATACCGGTACCATCGCCGGCGGCGCAGTGGCGCCTATCGTGTTTGGCCGCTTGGGGGACGCTGCAGGGATTCCCTTCGCGCTGATCAGCCTGGCGGTGATCCTGCTGCTCACCTTGCCGTTGTCGTGGCAGGTGCAGAAAGGCTTGCGCGCCAGCAGCTAAGCGCGCCGACCGCGATCGGAAGGCGGAATAATTTATAATGCGCGACTACCTCGATGCGCTTTCCTTACCCTTCGAAAGATAAAAATGAAGCGAGTACTTGCCCGGATCCTGCCGGCGTTGACTGCAGTCTTGTTCATGATTCGGCCCGCCATGTCAGCCCCGCTTGAAGTCGGCTACATGCCGATCCTTCCCGACGCGCAGTTGTTCATCGCCATGGAGCAGGGGACGTTCCCGAAAGATCTTGGCGCGCCCAAGCTGGTGCAGTTCCAGAGCGGCCCGGCGATGGTGCAGGCCTTGCTCGCAGGGCAGCTTGACATTGCTTACGTCGGTATAGGCCCGGCATTGGTGGCGCGCGCCAAGGGCGCGGACATCAAGGTGGTGGCGTCGAATATCGTCGAACAGGTCAGTTTTGTTGCGCTGGGCAATCTGGCGCCGTACTTCGCTTCGGGCGATCCTGCCTCGGCATTTACCCGTTTCGCCAAAGACCAGGGGCGTCAGGCGGTGGTTGCCAGTTATCCCAAAGGCGCCGTGCCGGAAGCTGCACTGCAGTATTGGCTGCGCAACCGCGTTCGTGCGGACACCTCGCAGCTCAAGCTGATTTATCAGGGAGAGTCGCAGATTCAGGAATCCCTGTTGACCGGCGCCATTGACGGCGCCGTCATTCTTGAGCCGACGACGACCAATGTGCTGAACAAGTCGCCGAAATCGAAAGTCATCGCGCGCGGATCCGACCTGTTTCCAAAACAGCCGGGCGCCGTATTACTCGTTCGCGAAAAGCTGTTGCGCGAGCAGCCGGCACTGGTGAAGGCGCTACTGGCGGCGCACATTGCGGCAACGAAGATGCTGGAGAACGATCCTGCCAAGGCCGCACCGATGGTGCAAAAATATGTCGGCGGCGGCCGCTTGCCGGTCAAGCTGGTTGAGCAGGCGATCCGTAACTCCAAAGGCCAGTTTGTCGCTGATCCCAATCTGATCATTCCTGCCACGCTGGCGCTGCAAAAATTCCAGGCCGAAACCGGCACGTTATCCGGGCCGGCGGTGGATGTGCCCAAGATGTTCAACACCACCTTCTATGACGCCGCAACGCATTGATCTTTATACGGCGACGCGCCAATGCTGACACGATCCTACTCCCTGCCGACGCGCATTGGGTACGGTATTGCCGGCGTCGTCCTGTTTGTGCTTTTGTGGAAGGCCGTGGGCGTATTCGGCTGGGTCAATCCCGGGATTCTTCCTGATCCTTTCCTGTTGCCCGAAACCTTTCTCCTTGAATGGCAGAGCGACCGGCTGTTGCCCGCAATCGGCTCAAGTCTGATCCATTACGTCTGGGGGCTTGGTCTGGGCGCGGTATGCGGCATTCTGGTCGGATTGGCTGCCGCGACGATTCAGCGCTTCGATATGTTGCAGTCTTATGTGTCGCGTATCTTGCGGCCGATTCCACCGCTGGCCTGGGTGGTGTTTGCGATTGCCTGGTTCAAGGTCAGTCACGCCGGTGCGGCATTCGTGATCGCCATCGGTGTTTTCTGGGTCAACTACTTTGCCACTTACAGTGCAGTGCGCAACATCGATCCGCGCTTCTACGAGCTGGCACGCAGTTTCGGTCAGGGCGGCTATTGGCGTCGCTCCATCAGCATTACCTTGCCGGCGATTGCTCCCGGTCTGTTGTCGGGCGTGCGTACCGGCATCGGACAAGCCTGGATGACGCTGATCGCAGCGGAGCTCCTCGGCGTTCCCGGCATGGGGCAGGAGATGAACGCAGCAGCCGGTGTCGGCGCTTACGATGCCGTGGTGGTGTACATGCTCACCATTTCCGCCGTCTACGCCGCCACCGATCTTTTGTACACGCTGGTCGAAAGGAGGGTGCTGTCTTGGCGTCCGTAATCGAGTTCGATCGTCTCGCCTATACGCATCCCGGCGCTGCCGCGCCCGTGATTGAAAACCTTTCTCTTGATATCGAAGCGGGGAGTTTTATCGCCGTAGTCGGTGGCTCCGGTGTCGGCAAATCAACATTGTTGCGCACCGCTGCCGGCCTGCTGATGCCAGGCTCCGGCGAGATGCGTTTCAACCTGCCGCAACGTGCTGGCCGTCGCCGTCGCGCCATCGTTTTTCAGGACAGCCGTTTGTTACCGTGGCGCACTGTCGAGGCAAACATTGCCTACGGCCTGGAAACGCTCGGCATTGACAAGGCGCAAAGCGCTGCGCGTGTGGCTGAAGCGTTGCGGCTGACCGGCCTGGAAGAACTGCATGACCGTTGGCCGCATCAGCTTTCCGGCGGTCAGGCGCAACGTGTCGGTATCGCACGGGCGCTCGCAGTCGAGCCGGACATCTTGCTGATGGACGAGCCCTTCAGCGCAGTCGATGCACTGACCAGACGCAAGCTGCAAACCGAGTTGATACGCATCTGGGAGACAACCCATACGGCCGTCATGTTTGTCACGCATGATATTGACGAGGCGGTCTATCTGGCAGACCGGGTGGTGGTGTTGGGCAATCGGCCGGCAACCGTTGTAGAGAATCTGCAAATAGATTTGCCGCGGCCACGGGATCGCAACTCGGCGGAGTTTGCGCAGTACGTGACGCATCTGTCGTCCTGGTTAGGTGTGGAATAGCGTTTTCTTCACGAACCCTTCTCATCCTTTATCGGTGGCCTCTATGGAATCCTTGCGACTAGTCATTCATGCACCAACACCGACGGCTCTTGAGCGCGGCCGGCGCAATCTCGCCAATCTGCTGAAGCTGGCTTCCGACGCCGAGGTCGAGTTGGTGATCAATGCCGGCGCAGTAGCCGCAGCCTTGAGCCAGCCGGATCCTTTGGATGGACATTTGCGTGTTTGTCGCAATACGCTGACGGCCAACCAGCTCACTGCACCTGAGGGCATCGTCGTCGTCCCTGCCGCGGTATTGCATATCGCGCAGCGGCAGGCTGAAGGCTGGGCTTATATGCGGGCTTGAAGGCCGGCAGCAGCGATAACGCCATGCGATTGATCAGTCATGGCTCGCTACCGTCTTTAACCAGCCTTCAACCTGTCTTCAGCCTCGGCCGACGAAAGGCATGTGGCTGGCCATGATCGTCATATCCAATACATTCGCTTCCAGAGGCAGCGCGGCGATATAGCGTACGGCGTCGGCGACATGGCGGACATCCATCATCGGTTCCGGCGCGATCGTGCCATTGGCCTGCAGTACGCCCTTGGTCATGCGCGCAGACAGGGAGGTGAGGGCATTGCCAATGTCGATCTGGCTGCAGGCGATGTTGTATTGACGTCCGTCGAGCGCAATGCTTTTTGTCAAACCGCCGATGGCGTGTTTGCTGGCAGTATAAGGAGCGCTCTGCGGGCGCGGTACGTGTGCAGAGATCGAGCCGTTATTGATGATCCGTCCACCTTGCGGCGATTGTTTCCGCATCAAGCCAAACGCCGCACGCGCACAGAAGAACGCGCCGTTGAGGTTGGTATTGATGACATTGGTCCATTGCTCATCGGTCAATTCGTCGAAGGGCGTGGCGGGCGTATTGATACCGGCGTTGTTGAACAGCACATCGAGACGGCCGTAGCGTTCTGTGATTTGCTCAAACAGCGCAGCGACACTGGCTGAGTCGCGGATATCCACCGCAATGGCTTCGGCGTGGGATCCATTGTCGGTAGTCGCGGCCTGTACCGCAGCTTGCAGTACATCCAGCCGGCGGCCTGCGAAGACCACTGTGAATCCATCTGCCAGCAAGGCATTGGCGACAGCCAGGCCAACACCGCTGCCGGCGCCGGTGACGAGAGCTATCTTTGATCGGGTTGGCTGGTTCATGCGCATCCTTTGAGAAGAAGTGGGGTGCGCCTACTGTAACGCATGCACGGCGCAGTCACTTCTCCCACGTCAAGATCAGACGGCGCTCAACGCCTGATCGAGATCGGCGAGCAAATCATCGATATGTTCGATACCGATGGACAGGCGCACCGTGTCTTCCGTCACACCTGCCTTGACCAGCTCTTCCGGCGACAATTGGCGATGCGTGGTTGACGCCGGATGTGTCGCCAGCGACTTGGCATCGCCGATATTGACCAGGCGTGTAAACAACTTCAACGCATCCTGAAACTTCGCGCCGCCGGCCAGGCCGCCTTTGACACCAAAGGTCAAAATGCCGGATGGCTTGCCGTTGAAATATTTCTTCGCCAACGCGTGATCAGGATGATCTTCAAGTCCGGCATAGTTGACCCAATTTACCTTCGCATGCTTCTTCAGATACTGCGCCACAGCCAAAGCGTTGGCAGTAATTCTGTCCAGGCGCAGGGCCAGCGTTTCGATGCCTTGCAAGATCAGAAAGCTGTTGAAAGGAGAAAGCGCCGCACCGGTGTTGCGCAAGGGAACCACGCGCGCACGGCCGATGTAGGCCGCTTCGCCCAGCGCTTCGGTATAGACCACGCCGTGGTAGCTCACGTCCGGTTCATTGAGGCGCTTGAAGCGTTCCTTGTGCTTGGCCCACGGGAATTTACCGGAATCGACAATCGCACCGCCCAGGGTGGTGCCGTGTCCACCCAGATACTTTGTGAGGGAATGCACCACGATATCGGCACCGTGCTCAATCGGCCGGAGCAGATACGGCGTAGCGACGGTGTTGTCGACGATCAGCGGCACGCCATGGCGGTGTGCAATCTCGGCGATAGCGGAAATGTCTGTGATGTTGCCGAGCGGATTGCCGATGGATTCGATGAAGACGGCCTTGGTGCGCGCATCAATATGCTGTTCGAAAGAACCTGGATTGCGCGGATCGGCAAAGCGGGTCTCGATGCCGAACTGCGGCAAGGTATGGGCAAACAGATTGTAGGTGCCGCCGTAGAGCGTGGAGGCCGAGACGATATTGTCGCCGGCTTCGGCAATGGTCTGGATCGCATAGGTTACCGCCGCCTGGCCTGACGCGACGGCCAGCGCCGCAATACCGCCTTCCAGTGCCGCGACGCGTTTTTCCAGCACGTCCTGCGTCGGATTCATGATGCGCGAGTAAATATTGCCTTGCACTTTCAGATCAAACAGATCGGCGCCATGCTGGGTATCGTCGAAGGCAAAGGCCACTGTCTGATAAATCGGTACCGCGACTGCCTTGGTGGTCGGATCAGGCGCATAGCCTGCATGCACGGACAGTGTTTCGAACTTCCATTGAGGAGCTTGTGCTTGTGTCATGGGGATATTCCAGCGAATGAAGTGAATGAGGTGGACTGAAGTGGACGGGCTTGATGACTCTAACGAGCCATCAGGCGCTGGCGAACGAATGATTTCGCATATCCATATCCGGTATTTTCATCCAGCGGAGAATCCAGGCAGCGTTCAGGCCGAACGTCATTTACATCCTTTGGCCGACGGAGGAGAAGCGATGACATTCCGCTTGTACGATCCGGAGCGCCAAAAAAATGCGGCCATGCCCGGAGGGATGACCGCATTAAAAACAGACTTCAGCAGACTTCAGATTTCGCGTCTAGCCTGCTCGCCGTTGTGAGGCGAGCCTTCTGACGACCGTCGCAAGACGGTCGATTTCGTCGAAGGTATTGTAGAAAGCCAGTGATGGCCGCACTGTCGTTTCGACGCCGAAGCGGCGCAGAATCGGTTGGGCGCAATGATGGCCGGTACGCACGGCGATACCTTCTTCGTTGAGTGCGTGGCCGACTTCTTCGGTGCTGTAACCGGCCAGCACGAAAGACATCACGCTGGCCTTGTCGACGGCGGTGCCGATCAGACGCACGCCCTTGATCTCGCGCAGTTGCTGCATGCCGTAGACCAGCAGGTCATGTTCGTAGCGGGCGATGTTTTCAATGCCGATCTTGTTGACATAGTCGATGGCAGCACCCAGTCCGACAGCGTCGGCGATGTTGCCGGTACCTGCTTCGAATTTATTGGGAATCGGCTGGAACACCGTCTTCTCAAACGTCACGTCCGCAATCATGTTACCGCCACCTTGCCAAGGCGGCATGTCTTCCAGGACTTCGCGTTTTCCCCAGACGACGCCGATGCCGGTCGGGCCGAACACCTTGTGGCCGGAGAAAACGAAGAAGTCCGCGCCCAGATCCTGCACGTCGACGCGCATGTGCGACACCGACTGCGCGCCGTCGACCAGCGCCTTGGCGCCCGCACGATGTGCCAGCTCCACGATTTCCTTGACCGGCGTGACCGTGCCGAGTGCATTCGAGACCTGGGTAATGGCGACGATCTTGGTGCGGTCGTTGAGCAGCTTGCGATACTCGTCCAGCAACACCTGGCCTGAGTCATCCACCGGAATCACGCGTAGCTTCGCACCCCTGGCAGCGGCCAGTTGTTGCCACGGCACGATGTTGGCGTGATGCTCCAGATTGGAAACGATGATCTCGTCGCCTTCGCCGACATGCTGTGCGCCCCAGCTTTTGGCCACCAGATTGATGGCTTCGGTGGTGCCCCGCACAAAAATGACTTCGTTGACGTCAGGTGCATTGATGAAGCGTCGCACACGTTCACGCGCACCTTCGTAGGCATCCGTAGCACGCGCGGCCAGTTCATGCGCAGCGCGGTGGATGTTCGAGTTTTCGTGCTCGTAGAAGTAGCTGATGCGGTCGATCACGGATTGCGGTTTGTGCGTCGTTGCCGCGTTATCGAACCAGACCAGTTGGCGGCCGTTGACACGCTCCTGCAGAATCGGAAAATCGCGCCGTACCGCATGTACGTCGAACGGGGGATGGCGATCGCCGCCTGCCAGCGGCACCGTGGCATGCGGTTGCGCTTTGGCAGGTGTAACGTAACCGCTCGGCAGCACCACCGAATCCACGAAGTAATACTGGGGCGTCGTGGATGGCGATGGTGACTGGGGTTGCGACGATGTGGACGACGCGGCACCGGGAAGTCCGGTGGCCGGCGGTGCAGTCAGGCTGCGATGTTCCGGGATCGACGGCGAGGGCAGATGTGTATCCGGCGTAGGCGTCGGTGCTGTGACTGCCCCGGGCTGGCCATAGGTATCGCTCAAAAAATAATACGGCGACGCGCCGGTTTGCGGTCGTGTACCGCCGACCGCTTCCGGCACGCCCAGCAATGCACCGCCGCTGCGTGCTTCATACGCGGGAATCGCGCTCAGAAGTTTGTCCGGAACGCCATTGCCTGCGGGCGCAACAGGCGCCAATGCCGGTGCCCGGTTACCCAGCGACAGCACCTGGGTTGGCGAGGCCGGTATCAGATTGGTGCCGGGAATCTGCCCTTGCGGAATCGGCGTGCCGGGAACGCTGGGGCCGAAACCTGCCGGACTCACCAGTGGTGAACCCGGCGGCGCGATATTGCCGGGCGCCTGCACACCGTGCGGTGCAAACGGCGGGGCCGGTGGCGCCGCAAAGAACTCGGTCGCCAGGCGCGCCAGCACGGCCGGATCGAACGGCGCGCCGGACGGCTCTGGAACGCCGGCAGGCTGGCTTGCCGGCAGGGAGGTGGAGGGCGAAAGTAGGCTCACGTCGCGGCTTATTTGTAGGTGTCAGGATAGTCGTGGTACTTGCCGATTTCGACGTCGTCGAGTACGGCCAGCGCGTCGGTTGTCAACACCGCAAGCGAGCAGTACAGCGAAATCAGGTACGACGAAATCGCGTGGTTGTTGATGCCCATGAAACGCACCGACAGACCAGGACTTTGCTCACCCGGCAGACCCGGCTGAAACAGGCCGACCACGCCCTGACGCTTGTCGCCCACGCGCAGCAGCAGGATCTTGCTCTTGCCATCAGCGACCGGCACCTTGTCGGATGGGATCAGCGGGATGCCGCGCCAGGTGATGAACTGCGAGCCGAACAGGCTGATGGTCGGCGGCGGCGTGCCGCGGCGAGTTGCTTCGCGGCCGAAGGCAGCGATTGCCAGTGGATGCGTGAGGAAGAAGGCCGGCTCTTTCCAGACCTTGGTCAGCAGCTCATCGAGGTCATCCGGTGTCGGCGCGCCGGTCAATGGAAAGATACGCTGTTCATCCGTCACTTGCGCCAGCAGGCCGTAGTCGGGATTGTTGATCAGCTCGCTTTCCTGATTTTCCTTGATGGTTTCGATGGTCAGGCGCAGCTGTTCCTTGATCTGGTCGTGCGGGCTGCTGTACAGATCGGATACGCGGGTATGCACGTCGAGCACGGTCGACACCGCGTTGAGGTAATACTCGCGCGGATTTTCTTCGTAGTCGACGAAGGTGCGCGGCAATTGATTTTCTTCTTCGCGTGCGGTGCAGGTCACCTTGATCGATTCCGGATTCTTGACCTTGTTGAGGCGATAGATACCGGCTTCGACGGGCACCCATTGCAACAGATGTGTCAGCCAGCGTGGGCTGATGGTTTCCAGCTGAGGTACGGTTTTTGTTGCGTTTGCTAGTTGCCTTGCTGCGTTATCGCCAAGCGCGGTGGTACCGCCAACTGTTGCCGACATCGTGACTCCAATTCATGTGGGTTAGAAAGAAAAAAGCTGAGAAATGACCTGCAAAGTGTGGCGTCTCAGCGCCGGCGCCTCAACATGCTATAGCCATCAATTTGATGCCGCGCACCAAATTCATTTGGCTGATGGCCTCGCCGCGGGTCACCAATGCGGACGGTGTGAGCTTTAGTGCGGAGGCCAGTTTTTCGACGGTAACGAGTGAGGCGATGGCGCAGCCGCGTTCTATCTCACCGATATAGGAACGGTTCAGGTTCGAGTTCTCGGCCAGACGCTCCTGTGACCATCCTTGCGCCTCGCGCAACTGCCGCACACCGATGCCGAAGCTTTGCACCAGCGCGCTGGTGATACTGTCGCCACTCTCGGACAGGGCGGACTTCAGCTCGCTAGCCGGCGACTTCCTGGAATAATTCTTCTCGCTCATATCAGACATTCCTTGTCGCGTTAGTTGTCGTCAGGTTGCGCCAATGCTGTTGGCGAAAGCGCCTTCACGCGATTCGGCCTGGGCAATCCGGCCGCCCGCAGGGACATCGTGGGTGAGCCAGACATTGCCGCCGATGACCGCACCTTTGCCCAGCGTGATGCGGCCAAGAATGGTCGCACCCGCATAGATGACGACATCGTCCTCCACCACGGGATGACGCGGCAATCCCTTCTGCAGGTTGCCTTCCGCATCGGTTGGGAAGCGTTTTGCGCCCAGCGTCACGGCCTGATAGACCCGTACGCGTTCACCGATCACGGCGGTTTCGCCAATGACTACGCCGGTACCGTGATCGATGAAGAAGCCGGCACCGATCTTTGCACCGGGATGGATGTCGATGCCGGTGGCGCCGTGCGCGAGTTCCGAGACGATACGCGCCAGTAACGGCAGGCCGAGAGAGTAGAGCTGATGTCCGAGGCGATAGTGAATCAGCGCCAGCACGCCGGGATAGCACAGCAATACTTCATCCACGCTGCGGGCGGCAGGATCGCCTTGGTAAGCAGCCAGCACGTCGCTGTCGAGCAGAGTGCGTATCGCCGGCAGCGCTGCGGCAAAGGCTCTGGTCGCAGTCAGGGCGTCAGCGTCGATGTCGCTGTCCGTTGCGCGGGTGAGGTTGAGCGCGGCGTTGTACTTCAACTCCAGCCGTACTTGTTTCAACAGAGAGTGCAGGGCCGCGTCGAGTGCGTGCGCGACATGGAAGTTCTCACTCTCCTGGCGCAGATCGGGCGGGCCAAGCCGCATGGGAAAGAGCACGCCCTTGAGGCTGTCGAGGATGGCGGACAGTGCATCCCGCGAAGGAAATTCGCGTCCGCCCGGTTCGCTGGTGCGGCGTTGTGCCTGGCGCCAGCTATGACGCGCTTCGTGCAAAGACTGCACGATGCCGGTGATGTCAAAAGTTGCCACGGGATTCCTTTATGCAATGAGGCAAAACAGTGGTGCCGATTGTGCTGCCGGCATTCTTCGGCGGAGAACGCAGTTGCAGGCGGGCGGCGCGTCTCAGGAACGTATTTAATCCTGTACCCAAGGCAGACCGTGGAACCTCCAGCCGTCCGCTTTGCCGCGCTGTTGCTGCGTATCGATTTCTCCCTCGAAGCCCTCCAGCACATTGAAAATACAGGTGAAGCCCGCCTTGGTTGCCGCCTCGGCCGCCAGCGCAGAGCGTTTGCCGCTACGGCACAGCAACAGTGCGACAACGTCCTTGCCGCCGATCTTGCTTTCCAGTTCGCGCACGAATCGCGGATTGCGGGTGAGCGCGGTGCCGGTCGCCCAGGCAACGTGGAGACTGCCCGGAATGTGGCCGACGAATTTGCGTTCTTCATTGGAGCGGACATCGACCAGCAATACCCCCTGTTCGGAAAACAGCGTCCAGGCAAGCGCCGGATCGACGCCGCCTGAAAAAGGGAGACCACGGGATTGGGCGTCGGCTTTGATCGACGCCAGTTCCGCAGGAAGGCTGGGCGAACTGGACGATGTATCGGGTGAAACTGCAGATGCAAGTGCGTTGGCTGCTGACATGAGAAGACCTCGATGATTGTTCTGACGGTACGGAATTGCGGTCATTTTGGTGGCGATAGACAGCAACAGGCCGTGAATAGGACTGTACGATCCGTTAAACTGAAATAAAACGAATAAAAATGAGTTCTTAAAGTTGAAAAACAAATATGGGGTGTCAGCCTTTTAGCTGGAAACCAAACCGTCTGCGGCAGTGCGGTTACATACGTAATGACAATGAAGATGTGAAAGACCACATGGATCGCGTCGTTGGGAAGCGACGCATAAGGACGGCATCCTGCCAGACAAGTACCGGCAAGCACCCGTGAGCGACTCATTGCAATGGTCCGCAAAGAGCAACTGAATGGGGAGAAAAATCTCCGCTATCCCGCTGGATATTTTTTTGAAAATCCGTATATGGATAGTCGAATTGATTCGTGGATGGCAGGTCTGAGAAGGAATAAGATGGCTTCACTCTCTGCAGTGAATGTTGTGAAACAGGATGGCGCTTCCTCCCTTGGCATCATCCTCATGTCGGTTAGCGCCGACATGTGAGCAGATTCAACGCGCGGCTACTTTGCAGATAGCACTGAGCCGCGCGGATCTACTCCCAGTCTGCTCACATTTCGGCGCTGCTTCTTCGCTGTTGAAAAGCCCCTGAACGAAAACGTTCCGGGGCTTTTTCATTTGGACGGTGAATTCCCCTGGATTATTTCGTCACGCACAAAAAATACTTCAGCGTTTTGTGGAAAAATCCGCGACCGGTAGCGCGCACAAAAAAAGCATATGCATTCCCCAGGTTGCAACATGGGCTGTATGGTCTCTGGATGACTCCCTTCGATTCCATCGCGCAAGCCGCACAGGTGGCTAAAAAATAGAATGCAAAAAACACAAACGCCCGCAATTACGGGCGTTTATGTTTTTGCGGCGAAGGAAGAATTTGAACTTTTTTCCTAGACGTCATTATTGGGAGGAAAAGAACATTTTCTGGACTTAACTCCCCCCTTGGTTACCCACAATTTTTTTAGTGACTTCCGCAGTCGTTCTCAGGAAGCCATTTCCCCTGCTTTTGTCGGCGCAATCTCCATGTGATGTTTGTTCATTGCTGGATTAATGCAGTCGCGTATTTGGGGCCTTAGCGACCGACCGTTCAAAAAAAAGACGTTGACTTCCAAGTGTTTATTTTAATAATATGTGGTATCGCCTAGTAAAACAGCATATTGCAAGGTGATACAGAATGGGGTGGGTTGATTAGCAATTTTTAAATTTAATCAGGGAAATCGAGATGAAAAAAACCATTGCAACGCTTTGCGTGCTAGGTGTCGGCGCCTCGTCGGCGCATGCGCAAAGCACGGTTACTGTCTACGGCATCATTGATGCTTCTGTTGCGTACACCAACACTGCTGCCGCGGTTTCGGCATCCAATCCAAGAGGAACCGGTAACTTGATGCAAGTCACGTCCGGAACAATTCAGCAGTCGCGTTTCGGCTTCAAGGGGCAGGAGGATCTGGGCGGCGGGCTGTCAGCGCAATTCGTTTTGGAAGGTGGTTTTAGTGGCGACACCGGGGCATCTGGAAACTCACAGCTCGGTTCCACAAGCGGTACTCTCTTTGGGCGTGCAAGTTATGTCGGTTTGAGCAGCAAGAGCTTTGGTACATTGCAGATCGGTCGTCGCAAGGATTTTACGGATCAGATAGCGACTTACTATTCCAGTGTGGTTGATTTCGGGACACTGATTAACGGCGTGCATGACAATAATATGGATCGTGTCGGCGGCAATCGCGCCAACAACATGGTCAGCTATTACACGCCGCAAATCGCAGGTATCACTGCCAATGTTGCCTATGCATTCGGCGAGACTGCTGGTTCTGCCTCCACCGGTAACGCGTACGGTTTTGGCGCCAACTATAATAACGGCCCCTTCGGGGTCGGCTTCGGCTACTGGGCTGCCAAGACGGGTTCGGCCGCCAATACCGAATCGGATCAAAGTCTGAATGCACTCTGTGCTGCCGGGACCTTCGGTGCGCCCGGTACGACCTGCCTGAAAACTTTCAATGTGGGCTCCAGCTATACGACTGGCCCATTCCGTTTCTTCGGCATGTTCTCCCGTACCAAGCAACCCAACGCCGTCGCCGCAACAACCGCTGCGCCTAATTTCACCACCGGCGCTTTCACGTCCGCAGCCAATACCGGGACCTTCTCCGCTTCCGGCACCAACAACGACCGCACCAACGTCATCGATCTGGGCGTGAACTACAACATCACGCCGGCGCTCAAGCTGACCACCAGTGTCTTGCAGTCACGCTCATCGTTCATCGGCAGCGCGGTCAGCGGCAAAGTCACCCAATTGAACCTGGGCGCAGACTATTTCTTCTCCAAGCGTACCGACGTGTACCTCAATACATCCTTCCAGCGCACCTCCAACATGTATAGCCCAGGAATTACCGTTGCGCCGGGTGCCGACAAGTCGCAGTTCATCGTGATGACAGGGATACGTACGACGTTCTGAAGCAGTTCGTTTGACATCTGAATTGAGGGAAGGGGAATCCGGTGTAAACCGGGTTCTCCTTTGACCTGAGGGGGTAGGGGAATATGCGCAAGATCAACAACATGAAGATCGGTAACCGGCTGCGCTGGGGATTTGCGATCATCCTGGTCATTTCGGGATTGATGACGGCATTGGCAGTCTGGAATCTGCAGATGGTAGCCAACCGTATGTCGGCCATGATGGAGCGCCCGCTGAGCAAGGAACGCTTGTCCAGCGATTGGTTTCGCTACATTGAAACGGGCATTACCCGCACCACAGCCATTGCCAAGAGCAGCGATACTACTTTGGCGGCATTCCTGATGGCCGGGCCGATGAAGCCGTCGGCCGAAGTGCAGGAAAAAATCAAGACGCTGCTGGATACGGAAGAAGAACATGCCTTATTCAAGAACATTGGCGTGCAGCGCGACCACTACCTGGAAACGCGCGACCGCTTGAGCCAGCTCAAGTCCTCTGGGCAGATGGAGGCGGCTGCGGCCGTGCTGGAAAAAGAATACTTGCCGGCGTCGCGCCAGTTTGCGCAGTCGGTGCAACAGTTGCTGGACATGCAGCGCAACCAGATTGACGCGATCAAGTTAAGCATCGAAGAAACCGCGCAAAAGAGCCGCCGCCTGCTGATCTTGCTGGAATGCGTGGCCATTGCTCTCGGTTTGCTGTGTGCGCAAATGCTGACGCGTTCCATCGTGTTGCCGTTGCAGTCAGCCGTAGCGATTGCGCGTCGTGTCGCCGGCGGTGACCTGAGCGCTGATATTATCCCCGGCCGTAAAGACGAGACTGGTCAGTTACTGGAAGCCTTGTCCTTCATGAACACCAGCCTGCGCGACGTAGTCGGCAAAGTGCGCAGCAGCATCAGTAACATCGCCATCGCCTCGGGTGAAATTGCCACCGGCAACATGGACTTGTCTAGTCGTACCGAGCAACAGGCTGCATCGCTGGAAGAAACCGCCTCGGCGATGGAAGAGCTGACCTCGACCGTGCGCCTGAATGCAGACAATGCGGACGAAGCCAAGGACACCGCCACTGCTGCGGCAGCGATTGCTGACAAGGGTGGCTTGATGGTGGCGCGCGTGGTCGACACGATGAATGAAATCAGTGAGTCGTCAAGGCAGATCGCCAACATCATCGGCGTCATCGACGGCATCGCTTTTCAAACCAATATCCTGGCGCTTAACGCTGCGGTAGAGGCGGCCCGGGCCGGCGAACAGGGGCGCGGTTTTGCGGTGGTGGCTTCCGAGGTGCGCAGTCTTGCGCAACGCTCGGCAAATGCAGCCAAGGAAATCAAGGAGTTGATCGGCGTGTCGGTCAGCCGGGTCGAGGCGGGTACGCAATTAGTCGACGATGCAGGCGCCACCATGCACGAGATCGTGGTTAATGTCGGACGCGTGGCGCAGATCATTGCGGACATCAGCGTTTCCAGCAAGGAGCAGGCGTCCGGTATCGAACAGGTGGGCCACGCGATTGCGCTGATGGACGGTGTGACGCAAAAGAACGCCGCACTGGTGGAGGAGGCTGCAGCGGCAGCCGCCGCCATGAAAGAGGAGGCGCGCTCGCTGGCGCACACCGTCGAGGTGTTCAAGCTTGACGGTATGGCTGCGCCGGCAACATCGATTGCGGCATTGCCGCTGCCTTTAATGGGCCGTATGCGAACTTTGTGAGAGGGGGGCTCAGCTCTTGGGTATATAGCCAAGTTCCAGTGAAAAACGCTGGGCTCCCTTACCCAGTATTTCCAGGCATTCTTGCAGGCGCGGCTCGGTCATGCGGCTGACTGGCGCTGTCATTGACAGCGCGGCCACGACCTTGCCGGCAGCGTCCCTGATGGGTAGCGCCAACGCCACGGTGTCGGCGGATTTTTCTCCATACGAGACGCTGTAGCCGACTTCAAGGATTTTCTTGATGGCTTGCTTGAGCTGGGTGCGGCTGACGATGGTGCTGGGCGTATAACGCTTGCGCTCTTCGTTGAGGACGGCTTCCTGTACCTCTTCAGGCGCGTAGGCCAGCAGTAGTTTGCTGGAGGCACCGACGTAAAGTGGCCGGCGCGCCGACATTTCACTGTGCACACGGATGGCGTGCGGGGAATCCCACCAGGCCACACACATGGTCTCCAGGCCTTCACGGATGGTGATCAGCACGCTTTCGCTGCAAGCCTCGCCGATGGCCGGCAGCAGTGCCTGGCCCAGTTGCGAAAGTTGTACCTGGTTTTGTGCGGCGACACCGAGGAACAATGCGCGATAACCCAGGCTATAGGTGGCCAGCGGTTCCTTGCGCTTGATCAGGCCGCTTTCTTCGAGCGTGCCCAGCAAGCGAAACGCGCGGGCTTTGGTATTGCCTGAGCGTTTTGCCAGTTCGGTGACACCCAGGCCCGGGTGGTCGGCAACCACGAACAGCAGCTCCATGGCTTTGCTCACCGCATCCACGGTGTAACTCATATGAGGTTCCTTATGTTTTGTTTGGTGCCGTCGGCGGCTTTTGGTACGGCATTGCGGCTACTTGGACGGGTGATATTGTAATGCGCCGGGCTCTCGGGATCCGGCAGCGCAGGAAGCTTTGCTCCAGGTGCGGTTTTTCTTGCATTGGAACAAGGGTTTGTGTGGCGAAACATCCTAAACAATCAAAAATTATTCGTCAAGCAATATGAGGCGCGCCATCCGGCTGTTTGAGCCGGGAGACGCGGGATGCGGCGGGGGGGCGGTACTTTTTTTGCGGCAGTCGAAACGGTCCGGGTGACGCATAAAAACTCCTTGACGCTGTATCATTAGATAATATATCGTATCATTCAGCGATACATTAATGAAGAAGATAATGTGGAGGGTATGTGGGTAAACGGTTTCTCGGTCGGTGGCGTGGCGCAGGAGTGTCAGGAAAGGCGCTATCGCCATGTATCTCGGTCGCAGTTGTGGCCGTCGCGCTCACGGTGACGATGGTGGCGCATGCCGCCGACTTGCGAATCGGCTTCAAGGCGGAAGTGACTTCCGCCGATCCGCATGTGCTCAACGGGCAAAACAGGAACGTCTGGGCTCATGTCTATGAATCCCTGATCAGCGAAGACGCCAAGCTGCGTCCCGTACCCAAACTGGCTTTGTCGTGGCGTGCTGTCAATCCAACGACTTGGGAATTCAAGTTGCGACCTGGCGTGCATTTTCACGACGGCGCGCTGATGAGCGCGGAGGACGTTAAATATTCCATCGATCGCGCGATGCACCTGACCGGTGCGCGCACCTTTCGCTCCTATCTGAAAGGCATCACCGGGGTCACCGTGACCGGACCGCTGACGGTACAGATCAGCACCAGTGAAACCAATCCGACGGTGCCGGACAATCTGGGTTTGATCGCCATCATTCCACGCTCTTTGGGGGCGAATGTAAGCGAAGAAAGTTTTGCCAGCGGCAAATCGGCCATCGGCACAGGGCCCTACAAGTTTGCGGCGTGGATCAACGGCCAGAAAGTGGTGTTGAATAAAAACGCCGATTACTGGGGCACCAAAGAGCCGTGGGACAGCGTCACTTTTCAATTCATCCCGCGTGAGCCGGCGCGCGCTTCGGCGCTGTTGTCGGGAGCGGTGGATATCATTGACGGCGCCACCGCCAATCTCAAGAGCGCGTTTCGCACCGCGCAGAATATTGAGCAAACCTCGGTGACGTCTTACATGCTTAATTACCTGTTGCTGGACCAGCGCCGCGACGTCACGCCTTTCGTCAGAGACAACAACGGCGCACCGATGAGCAGCAATCCCTTCAAGGTGCCGCAGGTAAGGCAAGCCATGATGCGTGCGATAAGCCGCTCCGGCCTGATCCGTTTTCTGATGAAAGCTGATGGTACGGCTTCTGAGCAACTAGTTCCCGTTGGTTTCTTTGGCTACGACGCAGGCTTGCGTCTACCCGACTACGACGTGGCTGCGGCCAAGGCCTTGCTGGCCGAAGGTGGTTATCCGAAGGGCTTCCGTATGACCGTGCAATGTCCCAATAATCGTTACGTCAATGACGGGAAATTGTGTGAAGCGATGGCGCAGCTGTTTAGTCGCATCGGCATCGCAACCGAAGTGTCGGTCATGCCGTTCTCGGTGTTCCTGCCGCGTGCCGCCGGTGGGCCCAGCGGCGTTTCCGAGTTCAGCATTTTCATGTTGGGCACCGGCGCGGTGACGGGTGATTCCCTGACCATGCTGACATCGATCGTCCACACCCCTGATCGCAAGACCGGCATCGGCGCCAACAATTATGGCGGCTACAGCAACCCAAAGGTTGACGCGTTGATCGACGCCGCGCTGGAAACCATGGATCCGATCAAACGCGAGGCTCTGCAGCAGCAGGCCGCCAGGATTGCGCTGGAGGACGGCGCGATCATTCCGCTGCTGAATCAGAACGCCACTTGGGCGTATCGCAACAACCTGTCTTTTGCGCCGCGCGCCGATGGCTTCACGATGGCCACGGATATTCGTCCGCGCTAGCGAACGGACTCATTTTCAGAATTCAATATCAGAACTATCAACGGACAACATGCAATCTCTGAATCATCTTTCGCGTTCTCCGGCAGGAGAAATGACCGTGCTGCGAGACATCATGGTCTTGATGCGCGACGGCGTGCAGCTCGCCACCGATGTCTACCTGCCTGCGGGCGCTGCAGCCACTGACACGTTTCCGGTCATTCTTGAACGCACGCCTTACGGAAAGAACCAGCCCAGCCGCGCCGAGCGCAACGCCATCAATGAAACGCCGCTGGCGCGCGCCGAAGTCGCTGCTTATTTTGTCGTCCAGGGTTACGCGGTGGTCTACCAGGACTGTCGTGGCCGTTATCAGTCTGGAGGCAGTTTCGTCAAATACACGAGCGACAGCGACGACGGGTACGACACCTGTGCGTGGATTCTCACGCAAGCATGGTGTAACGGCTGCATCGGTACCAAGGGCCTGTCTTATGCGGCTCATACGCAAGCGGCGCTGGGTAGCCTGGGTGCTCCAGGCGTGGTGGCGATGTTTCTCGACTCAGGTGGATTTTCAAATGCATTCCAGGGTGGTATCCGGCAAGGCGGTGCGTTCGAGTTGAAACAGGCTACCTGGGCTTGGCGTCAAGCACTGGAAAGCCGCGAGCTGCAGGAAGACCCCGAGCGCTTTGCAGCCCTGAGCAGCATCGACCTGGATGACTGGTTCACCCGTACCACCGAGTGGAAGCCAGGCAACTCGCCGCTGAGCAGTGTGCCGGAGTATGAAGCGTACATGTTCGAGCAATGGCGTCACGGGGAGTTTGATGATTACTGGATGCAACCGGGCTTGTACGCGGAAGGTTATTACCCGCAATTCTGCAATGCGGCGATGGTCCATATGTCGTCGTGGTTTGATCCCTATCCACGCACCGCGACCACCAACTATACCGGTCTGATCAAGGCAGGTAAGGGGCCGGTGCGCTTGATCCTGGGGCCGTGGACGCATGGTAACCGTTCCATCACTTATGCCGGCGACGTCGACTTCGGTGCGGCTGCTACGCTGGATGGCCAACTGGCACGAGACTATCTGTCGCTGCGTCTGCAATGGTTTGATCGCTGGCTAAAGAATGATGCAACGGTGCCGGATCCTTTGCCGCCGGTCAGCCTGTTTGTCATGGGTGGCGGCTCCGGGAAGAAGAACGCTGCAGGCCGTCTCGACCACGGTGGGCGCTGGCGCAGCGAACAGCAATGGCCGCTACCCGATGCGCAGGCGCAAGTCTGGTATCTGCGGCGCGAAGGCGCCTTGTCGACTACCGCACCGGGCCCGGTGAGTAAAGAGAGCGATGCTTTTCTCGCTTATCGCTACGACCCACTCAATCCGGTACCCACCATCGGTGGCGCGGTGACTTCCGGTGAGCCCCTGATGTTTGGCGGTGCCTTTGATCAATGCGAAGGTCCGGGCGTATTCGGCGCAACCCTTCCTTACTACCCACTGGCCATGCGTGCTGACGTGCTGGTGTTTCAGACGCCCGTGTTGACGCAGGATGTCGAGGTAACCGGTGACATCAGCGTCAAACTATGGATATCCTCGGATTGTCTGGATACCGATTTCACCTTCAAGCTGATTGATGTCTATCCACCCAGTGCCGATTATCCCAACGGCTACGCGATGAATCTGTCGCACGGCATTTTGCGGGCGCGCTATCGCAACTCGTGGGAAGCACCGGCTTTGATGATCCCCGGCGCAGTGTATGAAATCAATATCGACGGTTTTCCGACCAGCAATCTGTTTCAGAAGGGGCATCGCATTCGCCTGGATATCTCTAGTAGCAACTTCCCGCATTTCGACTGCAATCCGAATACCGGCGAACCGGAAGGGGCGGCGACGCACACGCGCGTGGCCACAAATCGCATCTATCTGGACGCGACGCGCCCCTCACAGATCGTGTTGCCGGTGATCCCGGCGCGCAAGCCGACGGCTTGATGCAGTGCCGTCTCTGCATGGGACTTGATAAAGGAATGGAACCTGATGTTTGAAATGCTTATAAAACGCAGCCTGCAAAGTGTGCTGGTGATTTTCATCATGTCCTTGCTGGCGTTTGTCGGCATCAACCTGGTCGGCAATCCCATTTATCTGCTGGTGGCGCCCAACGCCTCGCCAGCCGAAATTGCCGAAGCCTCGCATGCACTGGGCCTGGACCTGCCGGTCTATGCGCAGTACTGGCGCTTCCTGGTCAATGCTCTGCACGGTGACCTCGGCAACTCCTTTGTGTTTAATCAGCCAGCCATTTCGCTGATCTTCGAGCGCATGCCGGCTACGCTGGAACTGGCCGGCGCGGCGCTGGTGCTGTCGTTCCTGATCGGTGTGCCGCTGGGCATGTGGGCGGGCCTGCGGCCGGGTAGCAAGGTGCACAAGCTGGCCATGGGTTTCTCCATTCTGGGTGTGACGATTCCAAGTTTCTGGCTAGGCCTGATTCTAATTCTGGTGTTCGCGGTCAATCTGGGCTGGTTTCCGTCGGGCGGACGTGGCCCGACCACCAGTCTTCTGGGCATTCAGATCAGCTTTCTCAATCTGGATGGCTTGCGCTATCTGGTGCTGCCTGCCGCTACCCTGGCGTTGCACAATATTGCGCTGGTGATGCGTATGACCGAGGCCGGCACGCGTGAAGTGGCTTTACAGGAATACGTCAAGTTTGCCCGTGCCAAGGGGGTCGGTGCGGTGCGGCTTATGCTGCGTCACGTCGCGCCTAACGTGATGATTCCCATTGTGACGGTAATGGGGCTGGAGTTCGGACAACTGATTGCTTTTTCGCTGATCACCGAAACCATTTTTGCCTGGCCGGGCATGGGCAAGCTGATCGTTGACTCGGTGCTGCAGCTGGATCGCCCGGTGGTGGTGGCTTATCTGATGGTCGTACTGGTGATTTTTGTATTGATCAATTTTGTGGTCGACATCCTCTATCTCATCCTCGATCCGCGCTTGCGCGCGAAATCGACGTGAGTGGCGGTTTGAACAGGGTATCAGGCAAGTCCAACGGCGCAGATCATTTTTGACGAAACAGGCAATCCATCCTATGAGCTCTCCTTCTCTTCAGGCAGCGGCGTCCGAGACGCCCACGCAGATTTTTCTGCGGCGTTTTCTGCAAAATCGCATTGCCACCGCCGCCGCACTGGTATTGTTGTTACTCACCATCGTGGCGCTGGCGGCACCGGTGCTGTCGCCGCAGAATCCTTATGATCTCGCCAGGGTCTCCTTCATGGAGGCCGAGCAGGCACCCGGCGGTGTATCAGCCGATCACCAGTTGCACTTCTGGTTGGGTACCGACGGCGCCGGTCGCGATGTGTTGAGCGCCATCATGTACGGCCTGCGTATCAGTCTCGGTATTGGTATTACGAGTGCGCTGACGGCATTGTTTTTTGGCACCTGTGTCGGTTTGCTGGCGGCCTATCTGGGCGGCAAGGTGGATGCGGTATTGATGCGTATCGTCGACGTTCAACTGAGCTTTCCCTCTGTGCTGGTGGCGCTGATCCTGTTGGCGGCGCTGGGGCAGGGCGTCGACAAAACGCTGATGGCACTGGTGCTGGTGCAATGGGCAGTGTTCGCACGCAACGTGCGGGGCGCCGCTATGGTGGAGCGCGGCAAGGACTACGTCGAAGCGGCGCTGGGCCAAGGCTTGCCGGCCTGGCGTGTGATGTTTAAACACGTGCTGCCCAATTGCATGGCGCCGCTGATTGTGACCACCACCAACCAGATGGCGGCGGCGATCACACTTGAGGCGACCATGAGTTTCCTCGGCATCGGCTTGCCGCAGACCCGGCCCTCGCTGGGCTTGCTGATTTCCAATGGTTTCGACTACATGCTGTCGAATCAATACTGGATCAGTGTTTTTCCGGGTGTGGCGCTGGTGGTGCTGGTGGTTGCCATCAGTTTGGTCGGCGATCAATTGCGCGTCGTTCTCAACCCCAAGCTCGACGCATAGAAGGACATTTCATGGCACTGCTGGAAGTTAACAATCTGGTCACCGAGTTTCATGGCCGCGCCGGCGTGGCGCGCGCGCTGGACCATGTCTCCTTCACGCTGGAAGCGGGCAAGGTGCTGGGCATCGTGGGTGAATCCGGTTCGGGGAAATCGGTGACGGCGTTTTCGCTGATGAATCTGTTGGATGCGCCGGGACGTATCGCCGGTGGCGAAATTCGCTTCAAAGGCGAAGATCTGCAACGCGCCACGGCGCGGCGCTGGAGCAAGTTGCGCGGCGACCGTATCGCGATGGTATTTCAGGATCCGATGATGTCGCTTAATCCGGTGATGAAGATTGGCGATCAATTGCGCGAGACGGTGTCCATCCATCAGCGGCTACGAGGGAAGATGCTGGACGACAAAGTGTGTGAAGCCTTGCGCCGGGTCGGCATCCCGGCACCGGAAGAACGCATGCGTGCTTATCCGCACGAACTCTCGGGCGGCATGCGTCAGCGCGTCGCCATTGCCAACGCCATGATCAACGATCCGGACCTGATCATCGCCGATGAACCAACCACGGCGCTGGACGTCACGATCCAGGCGCAGATCTTGTTCGAGATGAAAAACCTGGTGCGCGACAGCGGTACGGCGCTGATCTGGATTTCTCATGACATCAGCGTGGTCAAGGATCTGGCCGATGAAATCTGCGTCATGTACGCGGGCCGCGTCATCGAGCGTGGTCCGGTGGATGAAATTATCGCCCAGCCGCTGCATCCCTACACCAAGGGGCTGATCGATTCATTGCCGCAAGCGAGCAGCCGTGGCCAGCGGCTCTATTCGATACCGGGCTCGGCACCGCCGTTGTTGTCCTTGCCGCCAGGATGCGCGTTTGCGCCGCGCTGTTCACGTCGCAATGCTACCTGTGACACGGTTCCCCCGGTGGTGGCGGTTGGTACGCGCGAGCATCGCTGTTTTTATCCACTAGGTACACTATGAATCCCATCCTTGAAACCAGGAACCTGAGCAAGAGTTTTGGGCTCAAGCAAAGCACCGTGCGACGCGCAGCCCGTTCGCTCGGCTTGTCAAATCAGCCCGAGAAGAAAGTCTACGCCGTCAACGACTTGTCGCTGACGATCAACAAGGGTGAAGTACTTGGTCTGGTGGGCGAATCCGGTTGCGGCAAATCGACGGCCGGTCGCATGATCGCCGGACTGTTGCCGCCCACCAGCGGAGAGATCGCCTTCGAGGGCAAGCCGGTCGATTCGTCGCAGCCGTCGCGTCACCTCGAAACGCAGATGGTGTTCCAGAATCCCTATGCATCGCTCAACCCGCGCTTGCGCGTGGATCAGTTGATCAGCGAAGCCGCGCTCTATCACAAGCTGGTAGAAAAACGCGACGTGCCATCTTTCGTCGCCGCTTTGCTTAAGCAGGTTGGCTTGGACGCTACTTATGCGTCTCGCTACCCGCATCAATTTTCCGGTGGACAGCGCCAACGTATTGCCATTGCACGTGCACTTTCGCTGAATCCCAAATTTGTGGTGTGCGACGAAGCTGTTTCTGCTTTGGATGTATCTGTGCAGGCGCAGGTATTGAATTTGTTCATGGATTTGCGTGAATCGAAAGAATTGACGTATCTCTTTATCAGTCATAACCTGGCGGTGGTCGAATATATTGCCGATCGGGTCGCCATTATGTATCTCGGTCGCGTCGTCGAGTTGGCTGATACGCAGGCAATTTTTACGTCGCCAAATCATCCCTATACACAAGCTCTGATTGCTGATGCGCCACGCCTTCAAGTAAAAATGGTAGAGCATCGTCCGGTGCAAGGAGAATTGCCGAGTCCGCTCAATCCTCCGTCAGGCTGCACGTTTCATCCGCGCTGTCCCCGGGCTATGCCACGCTGTGCCACCGAGCGTCCGATGCTAAGGAAGGTTGCAGAAGGGCATTTTTCGGCTTGTCATCTGAACGATTTGAGCTGATGGCTGCTGTGCTGGTTTATTCGGATTGCGGTCATGCGCAAAATTGTTCTCTAAGCGAATGTCAACTTTCCTTGCAAATTATGCAGTGAATGGCGTGAACCCTGGGGAAGTGAATTTGGAAGTGGTCAACGCGGTTCTGAAATTGGTGGATTCCGCAGTTAATCCGCAGTACGCCGACCTCTAAAAACAAAAAAAGCGCCTCAACAGGCGCTTAGCTATTTACTTCAACGAATCTGTATCCTTGTATGGAGACGGAGGGATTGGCCTACGTTGCGCAGGCCGCTGAATCGCTTGCAAGCGATTCCCTTCGAATCTTTCACGTAAGCCGCGCAGGCGGCGTACTCATCTCCGGAGACAGGTTTTCTGGGAAAACAAAACGGGAAGCACAAATAAAAACACCCGCCGAAGCGGGTGTTTGTATTCTGGCGGAGACGGAGTCGGCCGCAACACTGTTCGCCAAAGACCGCCATTGCGCATGAAACCTGCGCGGGGACTGGCTCATAGCCGAGTTCATATACGCCAGTGTTCGTCAATAATCTTCTGTATCCGGCGACCGTTTGCTAGTTGGTTTGCTAGCTAAAAGGCGGCCCCGATGAAGATTCGCCATGACGATATACTTCTAGGTTGTGCGATTTAGTCCTAACCAGGAGCATGAATTGGCAGGCGCAATTAATAAACTGACAGATACAAAAATAGAAAAGTCCGTAAAAGCAGCAAAACTAGCCTCTAGTCAAAGTAAGGGGAAGGCCTCAATCGTCGGCGATGGCGGAGGTCTATATCTTCAGATCAGTAAAACTGGCGCGGCTTCTTGGCTGTTCAGGTATATGCGGGATCGTAAGGCGGTCGGATTGGGTCTCGGCGCATATCCTGACGTATCGCTCAAGAACGCACGCGTAAAAGCTGACGCGTGCCGCACTCAACTCGCGGAAGACCGAGATCCTTTGACTGAGAAACGAGCTTCTCAGACAGCCGCCAAGGAACCTGTCCAAAAAGCGAAGACCTTTGACGAGTGCGCTGCAGAATATATCGCGGATCATCGTGCCGAGTGGAAAAACGCTAAGCATGCCCAGCAATGGGAGAACACTTTGGCAATGTACGCTTCGCCCGTGATTGGCGATAAAGCCGTGGATGCGATCACTCTGGTCGACATTAAGAAGATCCTAGCGCCGATTTGGACCAGGAAATATGAAACGGCGAGCCGATTGCGAGGTCGGATCGAGTCAGTTCTTGGCTGGGCCACAGTGCACGAGCTGAGGACTGGCGACAATCCTGCACGGTGGAAAGGGCATCTAGAGCACCTTTTAGCCAAAAGCTCGCTGACTCTACGCGCGGTCAAACATCACGCCGCGCTGCCCTATGCTGATATTCCAGCGTTCATACGTGCGTTGTCCCAGCAGGAAGGGATGGCACGATGGGCGCTTGAATTTCTTATCTTGACGGCGTGCAGGACCAGTGAGATTTGCCAAGCAAAATGGTCCGAGATAGACCTGAAGAAAGGCCTGTGGACCATCCCGGAAGAGCGCATGAAGGCAGGCAAAGAGCATCGAGTGCCGCTTTCTGATCGGGCCTTAACGGTTTTGCACTCCGTCAAACCGCTGGCCATTGGAGAATTCATATTCCCTGGCGGCGTGAAGGATAAGCACCTCTCCAACATGGCAATGATGATGTTGCTGCGCCGTATGGGCCACGACAAGATCACCGTCCATGGCTTTCGCTCGACGTTCCGCGATTGGATCGGTGAAACGACTCAACACGAGTTCCAAGTTGCCGAGGCGGCACTAGCACACGGCCTGGCCGACAAGGTCGTCGCGGCTTATGCACGTGGGGATTTGTATGAAAAACGGTACGCGCTGATGCAGGATTGGAGTAACTATTGTTGGCCCGCAGAGAAGAGTAAAGCTATCGTTGTCTAATCTTAAAATTTAAAGACGCAATATATGAAACGCAACTTAGACCCTATCGGCTCACCAACACTCGAAAAGCCACACGGAGGATTTCACCCTAAACTTTTACGAGATGTTCTTCCAGCCAGCCGAGTTCCGCCGAGGTCCGCGGGAAACAAAGCACGTTATGGAGCGCTATCGGATTCGACCTCCTACAGTGAATATGCGTGGGAATTTTTGCGGAGAAATCGCTATTTCCAACAACAGTATGATGCATCGATGGGCGACTCTCGGATCATATTGGCCTTGGAGAAATCCATAGCCGACGAAGGAGCCTTTGATTCCGGACTATTTGAAGACGTGCACTATAAAGAACCATACATACATAAAGATAAGAAAATACAAATAAGATGGGCCTTAGTTGAAAACGTTTTGACGCATTGTCGAGACAGCGAATATAAGGTGCAGAGCACTATTGATGTGCCGATTTTCTATGCGCATGCATATTTGAGGCGCGCATTTTTTGCTCTGGATCCAGGTTTCGACTTGCCACCAGTAGATATACAAATTGAAATCGTTCGACGCTTTCTTATAGAAGAAGCCCAAAGTAAAAAATTTATCACGCCCCGAGAGCGGAAGAGAAAAAATCCATCTAGAGCAAAATTACGGAATTTACTTAGGATCATTGATTTATTCTCTGCTCCAAACAGTGATCTTCGAAAAGTAAGTGAAGCTTTTATCACGCATGACCTCCAATCGATTTTATTCAGATCGCCTAATGCACGTTCTTTGCCTACTGAATCAACTGGTTTGGCAGGTGTGCATCAACCATCAAGGACAAAGGCAGAAATAGCGGCAGATCTTCGTGAGGCCGAATTAAAAGTAGCGGAGAAGGCCATTTCGAGGCTAGCTACGGAAGCTTTTGATCTCGTCTACCGTGGCGGGTACTCAAAACTGATTCACTTCGATTATCAGACTTAGGCTGATGTCGCACTCCAACACTGCGCAGTGCCGCGGAAACAAAGTTACAAAATGTTACATTTTCTAGGTTTTACTCCAATACCTATTTATTACTTTTTCTATTATGAGGATTTTTAGATATTTATCTTCATTATGTCAATTGTTGACATTAATTAATGATATTTGAAATAACTGTGTATTTTTTTGAATATTATCCCTGCTATATCCCCAATATAAGAATATCTATTTTCAGATATTGGTGAATTTCATTTATCTATAGTTCACTCCGATCTCACTTAATTGTTAAGCGAGGAACAACCGGAAGATCCAAAATGAACTTAGATACATCCAACGAAAAAGAGCGCAACGACGCGCTCTTCAAGTGTCACAAAACTGCCCTTGCGCAAGTTGGCAAGGGCACACCCCACCAGTATCCAGTCGCTCTGATTGATGCCACAACCGAACGTTCCTTTAAGTTGATTTCGGTCGACAAGGTCTGCGAACTGCTCGACGTACAGCGAACCTTCGTCAACGAGCGCGTCGCTTCGGGCGATCTGCCCAAGCCGATCAAGTTTGGTACTAGCCGGCGCGCCGCCATCCGCTTCGTTCTCTCGGAGATCCAAGACTACATCGCTCGTCTCGCAGCCGAACGTCACACCCCTAATTCGACTAACAACTCGTCGGTCAAATAACGGAGGCGAAAATGACGGACAAAACCAATATCCCTCGCTTGATGCGCAAGCGCAAAAATGCGCATAAAGCCGTTGCCTATCCCCGCCCAATGTCGACGCAGTTGGCGATTCTGGATTCGTCAGGAAACATACCATTTTCATACGAAAAAGAAGTTGATGCGGATCCTAATAATTCTCATATCTTCTATGTAGACAGCATGCACTTTTACTTGAGTCCCGCGCCGAACGATCCAGAAAAAGCCATGAGAATCGTTATGAATGCACTGGCGACGTTCCATCGCGAACACCCAGAATGGCGTGACCGCTGGCCGGAGAAAGTGGAGCAACCAATTCGTTTTGAATGCTGGGATGGTTGTCGCAACGGCTCGGTCATATTCAATACTGCGCGCGGCGACAAATTCATATACGCGACACATCTCGGCGGCGATGACGTTGCGCTGATGTTGCCTAACACTAAGCCCTACTCGTGGCAGAACGCAGGTCTCAGCTGGTTGCGCAACTACGAACGTTGTTGCGACCGCAATGCATGGAATCCACGTCCTTGGCGTGGCAAACCATGTGGGTGCAACTAAGAGTCAATTTCAGTTATTCGGGCCAGTGCGGCATGAGCTGCACTGGCATCGCCAATACACTCATCTTTTACAACCATGATAGACCTCCTCATCGTCTCCGGATGCCTCGGCACACACCAAGACCACCATCTCAAGCGTATTACGCAAATTAGCTTTGCGCGATTTAACGACTACTTTTCCAAGCCCACAATCACTTTCATTAACCTCCCCATTACTGGTGCACAGGTCGAGGTGAAATGCTGGGTCGAGTTGGTAGCAGACATCCCACGCACATTCGTCCAGATCAGTATTCCACTCCCCGCCGTCACCATCGGTCAGAACTATGCCCATGCAGGCTTGGAGGTGCTTAAGAACGAGCTGGATTGCGCATCTCTCATCGTCAAGCTGACGTTGCTCACGTTAGGTTTCAACGAGGCCGAGATCGCGCTGTTTATGGAATCTTCCAGTCCTAAGATGGTTGAACTTACCTGGAACACGCCAACGAGCAGTGAAGATGCACTGAAGAACCTGCAACAACGAACGTTTCACGCGTTGGAGCTAGTCAAAAAAGCTAGCCGTCGCCATGATTCTCAGATCCGCGACCTAGACTATCGTAAAAAGAACTTCGCGCCGGCGGTGCTGGCGTCGCTCAAGAATGGCGACCAGTTCCGTCAGTACGGCAAGTTCGATCAAATCGCTGCTAAGTCGAATCGCGGCAAGACGCGTTATAAGGTATCTGCCGAAATGGCTAGACAAAAGGATCAGTTACTGGATGCCATTCGCTTTCACGCTCGCAACGAAGTCCGGCTAGGTTTCGAAACGCTCAAATCCCTGGGTATGGCGCATCCTAAAAACTGGACAGCGGAAGGCTTGAAAACAGGTATTGACGGTGTCTGGCATCACTTGGGCTTTGCCGTGAAACCGCGGCTGGACCGTTCGCAGCTGAGCCCCGAAGCGTTGACCTCACTGGATCAGTTTGACGTAGGCGTGGACCTGGTGGCGGCTTTACCAGCGCACACATTTTCCCGCCATCGCAAGAGCATCCTGGCTGCCAATGGTCCGGATATCGCAATTCCCTGGCGCCATGGTCAGGTCAATCCTGAGTCAGTGGGCTATCAGCTGCAATACGAGCGCCGCTGGAAGCCGACCAAGTTTCAGAAGTTGGTAATCTCCGCTGCGACCGCCCCGGCAATCGAGACGGACCTGCAGCGTGGTATCGCGTTCATCCGCGACGGGGAGCTGCCGGATATTGCTGATTCCGACGAGCTAGAACGCTGGATGACCCGCTGGAAAGCTTTTATGGCGAAGGAGCGCCTGCTGATGGGTTAGATTACTCGTCAATGGCAGGTAATAATGGTTGGGGCAAAGGAGGGGAGATGGCTTTCCGTACGGGGCAACTACGCAGGACTGTAGCGTGCTCCATCGGCCCCTTTTGCTAAGATGCTATTTTCTACCCACAATTGACGGAGTTAAATCCATGAGTTATGTGGTTTCACTAAAAGAGGTCGACGCGCACTGGGGCTTCACCGACCGATTCTCGGAAGAGGATCGCGATGCTCTGCTCTCAGCCACAATAGGGGATGAATTTAAGATCAATGGCGGCTCCGCAAAATTAGATCAACGCGGAAACATGAATCTGTTTTTTGATTCGAACGCCGGACGCCGTCACCATGAGGTGGATTACGAGGAACTCCGTCAACAATTGCTTAACCCTGATACGGTTAAGCTCTACACCAGCTACTAAGGACGGGGCATACAATGAGCACCCAACGATCGGTGCCTGTACTAGCCGAGCATCGCGGCAAGCGTCGCAATTTAGCCTCGGCGATCAACTTGTCTAAGTTGGAAAGTTGTCACGAAACTCAGGTGGGCAATCGGGACTAGTCCAACTATGCTTTTCCTCCGGATCAGGATGAAGTGCTTCCCACGAGTCAGCAGATGGCTCGCTAGCCTCAAACCATAGGGCTCGTGTTTCTTTGCTGCGAGCCACGACGGTGGTTGGGGCAAAGGCGACGTGCCGGTGATTTACGGTATCCACCCAGTCTGAGGAAACATCCGAGTAGAGCGGGCCGATGGGGCGATGCGTGAAGAGGAGGCACTGCTCTGGGGAAATCGGCAGCGTGATTTCAATGTCAGGATTTTTCAGACCGACGGCACGTTCGAACGGATGCCGACGATAGGCAGTGGGATCACACCATGTCGCTGGAGCATCGGTGGTGAGGAATCCAAGAGGATCACATGCGCAAAGCACGGTCTTATGCATACCAAGCAACGTTGGAAGGATCACATCGACCGCTTGATCGAGCAGAGTTGTAGTCGTCGTTTCCTTCAGATTGTCGAAGTCTCCTGGTTGAGGAGTGTAGGTGTTCGGCCGGTTAGCGTGAGGATGAAGTATTGGTTCTACAGTTCTGCTTTCCCAGTCGGGGCCTGCGGCCTTCTCATACATCGCTTTCAACTCCTCCATGTGACCGAGGAAGTGATTGCGGCTTGCGGCGGTACGGGTATATGCCGTCGCAGCAAACAAGCATGCCCAAAACCAGTCCTCTTCAGTAAGGGCGCGTTTGAAGTTGAACTTGCTCGTTCTGACCTTCGTAAAGTTCGACTCTATGGTTCCTAGACCATGCTCAAGCCGGAGGTCATGAGTGCCATCGGGAGCCGTCAGCGTGTACATATCTGATTCACGAAAGATCTTCTCGGGCGCCTTGGCCTTTGGGTTTTCACCCTTCTTATCAAACAGCCAAACGTAAGGAGTGTTCTTGCTGGTCTTCGGCGCCGAAGGATCCAGCCAAGCTTTCAGATAGCATGCTGGGACGAAATGCTGCCTTCGCTGTTCATATTTCTTTCGCTTCATAATCTTGGGGCCCAAAGAAAGTTGTTCTTGCGGAGATGTGTACTACGCTACGTCAAGAGGCTGCTTCCCGTGGACTGTTTCTGGCCGGATGCAGGTCATAGAGAACTCCAACCCATCTGACAGCTAGTGTGAGATAAGGTCTGAACTGCTGACTCTTTGTGAAAGGGGTTATCAACTACATAGTTAGCATCGCCAATACAATCGTTTTTAACAACCACTAAACCGCAGATCCCACTCGCCGATAGCACTTCAACACTCCGCAGGTCATCCTGCAGCACTTTTCACCTCTAAACCACCACCGGATTTTATAGTCATTTTCCGCTCGGATCTTGCGACTACAGCCGAGTATCACTTGGATCACACCCGCCACACTAGGCTGCGAGACGATCCGGTAGATACCCACTGAACCGGCACCAGTCTAACCGTCACACTTCCCACGTAGACAACGCACAGTGCAGCCCTGCAAGCAGTTAGACCGGTTTAAGTATGAGTACCCACACCGAGATACCCCTAGCTCGACGTAGAGCCGGCCAGAGACCCCGACAAGCCATGAACGCCGCAGAACCGGTGAAGGTCCATACGCAATTTCAAGCGATGGTAAACATCACGGAGAAACCGGACATGGGCAAACTCATCGCTGCAATACTCAGGTTGTTTAAACCTGCACCACCGCCAGCCTCTCCTGAGCCGCTGGAACTGTCAGCCGAAGCCAGCGGATTCTACGATGCCTTTGCTAGGCGCTTAGTAGAGGTCACGCCGCCAGAAGTGCTTGCGCAACCCGGCACGCTGATTCTCAACGAGACGATTGCTGCGGTTCTGGACGAGTTGGTACGCTCGGAGAAGCACCATGCCAGGGCAGTACGGTACCGGTCGTGCTGGACTCCCGTTTAAGCGCGCCTAGCGCACATGAGGCAGGTCGGTGTTGCTCGACTAGTGCAAATGGCTAGGACTGCCAGCGTGGCCTGCTGGTAGCCCATGCGTTCCGGAATGTTTCGATGCAAACGTTATTTGCCTTTGCTCTTTTTTCGATCATAAATAGAGAGCGAAATCAACACAGCAAAGGAAATCAACCATACATATAACATCGAAAATCCTGTAAACATATTCACAAATATACCCGCCCACAATACGACAAAGAACGACCAAAGTGCGCGACGGCTGATAGGCGCTTGTCCATTTTTCTCCTCCCGCTCTTTCTTCCAAGCGAACAGTTGCTTGTACAACGAACGAATTCCGATAATCAGCCCTGCAGTAATTGCAAGCTGAATAATTTCGACAGAGTCATTGGTAATTCCAAGGCGCGAACATACACTGCGAACTGCATCAGCTCCCCAAAACCACATCACCACACATATATAGACAGTCAGGATCCATGTCCAGAATGCTGGCCAATTCGCAGGCCCATATGCCATTGGTGCTCGCGGTCTAGAATTTGCTACTTTCGTTGCTGCGGCAAAATATGAATCAGAAGGGTTTACACCTGCGCTCATCTGTTCTGCGCTGCTTCCCAGGCTACTACTGTCAATAAATGTCCCCCGATTGTCTCGGGTAAATCCTTCGGTATCTTTATAGTCGCTAGACATTCGCACTCCGTTTTTTTTGAATTGATGTAGTCCGCTTAAAAAACTTCCTCTGCATAATACAAGAGAAAAATGCACCTTTGTGGGTTGCTGAGGCACTGTGCATTGGACAGCAACAAACGCTCAATCTCTAGAACTGACAGTCATTCACGTACTACCAAGAAGGTTTGGAGTGTCCATGGCGCTGAAGCCAAGTCTCCGGATATGATTGGCGTTCGGTACTCCATTTTCGTGCTCAGATGACGACAGATTATAAAAATACCCCGCGATCATTACGTGCCTCGGAAGCCATTGCAGACCGCGTTTCGAAGATCAACGAACCGCACGTTGCGGAGCTAACCAATTACGTCGGGCTGCTGCGACAACGATTCCCTAATTCTTGGGAGTTTCCCGATTTTGATCCTTACGACGGCGGGCAAGAAGCCAAACTCTTGTTTCTGTTGGAGAAGCCGGGGCCGATGACTTCCGCCAATGGAGGGAGTGGATCTGGATTTATTTCGAGGAACAACGACGACCCCACAGCTGCGGCAGTCTTCGATTTCATGGTTAAAGCAGGAATCCCACGAGAGCGCACGGTTCTGTGGAACACGGTGCCAGGTTGGAACGGCAGTATCAAAATGTCCCAACAGGAACGTCGTGAGGGCCGGGCTGAACTTCCAACACTTATAAATTTGCTGCCAAAGCTCAGGGGAGTTGTGCTGGTCGGGCGCCAAGCACAACGAGCCACGAAACAGATTCTGGAACTGAACGTGCCAGTTTTCCTGTCTAGTCATCCTTCAACTAAAGTGAGGTCTATTAATCCGCATCTCTGGAACGACATTCCGTTTCGTTGGGAGTCGGCTTTCGAGGCAATCGGGTAATTAATCGGCATGACCGTCCGCAACCGACCAGAGGCAAACACTGCCTAATACTTAAAGAAAAATCAGGAACGCATATGCGACTTTCAGAAGTTACGATTACGAATTTTTGTTCATGTCATGATTTGACCATTCCGTTGGCTGGATTCAACCCAATTGTTGGGTATAACAACTCAGGAAAGTCTAACATTCTGCGAGCAATCAATTGGTTGCTCAAAAAAGTGGTTCAGCCGGCGCACATGTTCCATGACGTAAACGAGCGCATGTGGGTAGCTGGTGTAATTGATAACGTAAACCTAGCACTGTTGCCACAGAACCAGCAGCAGGCGGTGGCACCATTTTTGAATGGGGGAGCACTGAAAGTCAGACGGATCCAACCTTCGCCCGGCTGCTCTGCGAATCAGGTCAAAGTCGAGGTATTCGACTATGCAACCAACAACTGGTCCGACAATCCCGCGGGGCTCGACAACGCGCTGGCAGTCTTGTTTCCCGAGCCGCTCTACATTGAGGCGATGGAAAACGCCGGTGAAGATATTGGCAAGTTTGGTGCAAAGAACACCATTGGTTTATTGCTTAAACAGGTGCTCGCGCAGATTCAAGCTCAGAATGCGCCGGCGATTGCCGCTATGCAAGTCGCTTTCTCCCAAGTGTCGACCTTTCTTTCGGGGCAGCACCGGTTGGCCGAGCTTGCCACGTTCGAGACCAATGCAAGCAACGCCATCACTTCCTTCTTTCCCGGACTGTCTCTGCACCTGAACTTTGCGACGCCGAGCATCGAGGAAATTTTTAAGACCTCCACAGTGACTTTATCAGACTCTGAAGGGAGTCCTCGCCCAATATCGTCATTGGGGCATGGTGCACAGCGCAGTGCGCAAATGGCGCTTATCAAGCTGCTTGCCGACATGACGAGCGCGACCGGAGGTAATCCAGGCGGCACCATCGTACTTCTGATCGACGAACCAGAACTGTGCCTACATCCGCAGGCGGTGGAGTTGCTGCGGGAATCCCTGCTGCTGCTATCTACTCAAAACTTCCAGGTCATCTTCTCTACGCATTCGCCACTGCTCATAGGGCATACGCATGCGTTACAGACCCTTATGGTCTACAAGGGAGCTAACAATCGTACGGTGGCGCGCCAGAAGCTGCAGTCGGCGGCAGATGCGCTGAATGCTAACCCGGCTCAGACCGAGGCGGTGTTTTCGCTGCAAGCAGCGACACATATATTATTTTCCGAGAAAGTCTTGTTGGTGGAGGGTAAGACTGAAATGATGTTGGTGCCATCAATCTACCAGACTGTAAAGGGGCGCTCCTATATGCACGACAGAGGTTGCCTAGTCTCTGGTTCCAGCAGTTCTTCGCTCCTGCCGATGATGGCCATTCTGCGCGCGGTGGGCTACGCACCCAAGGCCCTCGCAGACTTGGATTTCGCCTTCAAAGTGGCTACGAATTCCGGGCTGCTTTCCACTACCGATCCAGATATCTTGGCTTGCAAGACATGGTTTACCGCCAACGCTGCGCAACTCAACGTGTTTCTAGGCGCTGACGGACTTCCGACCAAACAAAGCCCTCAAGGTGTGTGGTCGGCCCTGAAACCCGCTGAGGTCTTCGAGCTGATGGCACAAGCAATGGCGGCTGAAGTAGATCGTATTGTGACCTCCTTGCGCGCACATAGCATCTGGCTTTGGTCCGGTGGGGCCATCGAAGCCCACCTCGGAATCCAAAAGAACAATCCTGCCCGTATTGGCTTCATCAACACTGCGCGGTTGAATGGCAACCTGAATCACGCGATTTCGCCGCAGACCTTGGTGGACTTGGCGCACTGGATGTGAACGTATGTAATTTTCTAGAGCAATGTCAAGTTTACGACTAAACCCGATAGCGGATGACTCACCTTCGCCGTACGTTAAACTCCTCACTTCTGGGGACCGAAATGTACTCCAAGTATCCCGTCACGAATAATGAGCATATAACTTTTTCATGCACTCAGACCAACATCCCGGCCGTCGCTTTGAAGAACTCGTGGCAGATTTGTTTAAGCGGATCCAAAAAGACAAAGTGATGTCTAACATCCAGCATCCTGGAGAATTAGGCCACGATTTCGAAGTAGATATTCTTTTTGGTAAATTGAACAATAGAACAGTGGTAGAGGTGAAACTCTACAGGTATTCATCTCCTCCACAGGTCGAAATTTTTGTCCGAGCACTGCGCCAAACTCAGCAAATCAAACGCAATGCGAACGCGAAAAGAGGCATTCTCGTAATTGGCTGCCCGATGACACCAATGCTCGAGGACGCCACAAAAGCATATAGCGAAATTGAGGTGTGGGATGCGAACGCTATTTTTAAGTACGCATCTCCATTTTCAGACCTATTAAAAGAATTCGAGCGGTTATTCGAAGTCAGTGCGTCGTTGGTTTCGGAGCCCCAATGGCCGGAGCTAAGGAATGAGATTCAAGGCTTACCACCAAAGCATGGTGAGCAGATATCTAGCGAACTCAAGTCGATCGAACCTGGAAGGGATGGGGCAAAGTCATTTGAAGACGCAAGCATCAAAGCGCTTCAATATCTATTCGATTCCGATCTTCACGGCTGGTATGAACAACACGAAACTGAAGATGGATTACATCGTCGTGACTTGATTTGCAGAATCCTCCCACAAGCCGAGGTGTGGCGCCTGATGCTTAATGACCTGCATAGCAGATACGTTGTCTTCGAATTCAAGAATTATTCAGAGCCTATCACTCAGTACGAAGTGGTGACGACCGAGCGATATCTATATCCGTCTGCGCTTCGTAACGTTGCAGTCATTATTTCTCCAAAGGGATGCGCCAAGTCAGCGGACAAAGTCATTAGCGGCGCTATGCGGGAGCACGGAAAACTTATCATCTCTCTGACGGTAGATGAATTGGAAAAACTTCTGGTTGGCAAAGACAATGGCGCCGATCCAAATACCTATCTTTTTCAGCGAGTGGACGATTTTCTTTTGAGTCTTGGGAGATAGTTTAAATTACCGATTGGCGACTGCTCGATTCTAATACTACCCTTGGCAACAACGAGGCGGAAGCGATGGAGAATGTCTAATATCGGCCAGAAACCGTTCAACGGCCAGTGAAAATACGCCATTGCTGACTATCGATAATGGTGCGTTTTCGATAGTTGACAATGACTTGCGTGAATTGCGATTTGATACCATTTGATGTCCGCATCGGCCAAGAACTGCCACTGGAAGTATGTGAAAAAAGACATGATTTCACTGGGCGCGTGGAATTGAGAGAAAATCGAAATTGAGCCCGAGGCCCTTCGACGGATTCATAGCGCTGGCATTACACCAACGCTTATGCCTGACGTTGAGCGCCAAAATAGGATACGGCGCTATCAGAATGCGTTGGAAACGCTGGATGCGTTCGACGAATATGAATAATTAAATGTCTGCTACGGCCAATATCAGTTAAGAGGAACGTTTCAAATGGTTCGCTTTCGGTCACATACGGGCTTTCGTGATACAAAGATCAGCATTACACCAAAAAAATTGTGAATTACCGCCTCCTCAGCATCATCTTTGCGTACTTATTAGATTCTTCTTGATATCTCATGCCACTAGTCTCCCCACCGTTGTATTGCGTCAGCTCAATCTGCATGACGCGACCTGAATGGATACAAAGCGCCGGCTATGTCATCGCCGCAGTGGTGGCCGCTTTTTCCATCTTTAGTTACTTCTATACACAGAAAAAACAGCGCTCTTTAGATATCGTGAAATTCTCTCTTGATCAGCACAGGCGACTTTTCGACGATGAAGTACTTTTCGAAATATTAAATCTGATCGATTCAGAAGACACGGAACAACGCAAACTAGCTGCCCCCTCTATGGGCAACAAGAAAAGAAAATTGATCACGTTCTTTGAAGAGATGGTTCTTCTTGTGAGGGCAGGCTATATGTCAGAGGATTTCGCACTCTACATGTTTGGTTACTACGCCATGCAGGCCAGAAACAACCAGCACTTTATGACCGATATCAGCACTGACCACGCTGACTTCGGGATTTTTTTCGATTTTGCAGAACAATATGACCAGAAAAAAGAAGTCATCAAAGTAAGCAGAGTTGGCATTACTCCATAAAAATGCGCGGAACGCTTTCAATATAGTTCGCTTTAGTCATTTCAACTTCGAAGTAGTACAGCCCGCATTTATATGGCAACTGTCGAATATCGATCCAATCGTTTCCCCAAGTCCTCCTTCGCGTCTTATCCCATCTCAATACCCGCGCTGGCTGCGGCATACCAGGCTTATTGTTCTGGTTTGCTGAGAACGGATGACGAAGCCCGATTCTTTATCCAATCGTGGGTCGGGGCTCAAGACACACCACTGGATGCCGCTAAGCTCATTATTGAGACCTTTGTAGAAAAACAAGATCACGAATCATCAGATGATTCCTTTCAATGGCGGTGTCGATGCTGTGCTCGTCTGGTATCCGTGATCGAAAGCACAGCCGAAGCTGTAAATGAGCATCCGGCATATCGTGCAGCCATTTACGCCGTACAACGGTTTCACCCGTATTTGTTCAAGGAGATTCTGACCCGATTACTGCTAGGACCTTATGGCCGTAAAGTAGCCAATAAAGCAGATTTATTCACTCAGCTCGCTCTGGCATTCGATTTTCTAGGTTTTCGCAAACGCAGTGAGGCTCTTTTACGGAATGTCCAAATCATGTCGCGTTCCGGCGCTGTGCAGGCCGCCACTGCAGATTTCTCGCTACGCCTGTTGTCAGCGATATGTGCTTTGACAGACAGGTTTGAGCAGGTATTTTTCTTGAATGCTGAAGCGGAACCTTATGCCGAAACCGTATACGGATTATCTCCCCTTCAAGTTGATATCGCGTGGACATTGGCGGTATGTGGAACCGGAATGGTAGCGGAAGCAGCACCGCCCACACTATTTGAAATCACCGTGCACGCTCTAAGACATATCGAAAAACGAAATAAGGCCTCTGAGGATCTAACCAACGTTGATATGCTAATGCACGGTTTGGATCGGAGTCGACGACCTGGTCTTTCCTCGTTGTCTTGCATAACCACACTCCGAATTTTGCGCGAAGCCCCGCCTGAAGATCTTGATGATGCAGATCTCGCAATGACATTTGTTAATACCGGTAATGCTGTTCTCAGAAATATCGCCCTAACGTCCAATTGGAATCTCGTGGCTCGCCACTTCTTCACGGAACTAATAAGGCTCGTAGATAGTGGAGAAATTAACAGGAGCCCAAAAGTTCAGTATCAAGTAGCCCTCGCCAATGCTGGCATTGGCTATTCTTATACAAATATCGCCAGTGCAACCGAGGGAATTGAGCAGGTGGACTTATATGAGAAAGCCCGAGAACATCTAGACGCTGCTATCGAGCTACTCAAGCACTTTCATGACGATAACTGGATTGAAACCAGCGTCTGGGCTGTTTCTGGTCATGTTGAAGCAGCTTGTGGTCGAATTCAAAAAATGCATCAACGCTTCGCCGCTGCGTTATTGGCAGGTGCAAAATACTATCAGCTCGATGTTGAAGACCTCGTCCATTTTTTCAGCCCGGATTACGATACAAGGTTAAAGTACAGCGAAGCATTGGTCACTACAGGCGAATTTCATACGGCTATTCTATTGGCGAAGGCTGCTGTCAGTGCAATTCATCACCATGCGGCACCGTCAGAAGAGGTAGCAGAGTTTGCGCAAGCATACATAAGCACTAGGACCTTGGCGCACCGAACACTAATCAACGAATTAAGCCAAGTTGGAAGATACAACGAAGGTGAGCTCGCATACGACCTCTTGAAGCAGAATGAATACAATGAATTTACCAGGCGCTCATATTCTCGGGAACAGGTAGCTCAGTATGTCGCACTGACTCCTTTCGAGCTAGAGGCGATTCGGGAGTCTGGCTTAAGTGAAGCTACCGTCAATGCAAAGCAGATGGAGCATAGAGAGACCACGGTGAAGCTGCTTGCTCAAAGTTTTTCAGGATTGAATGAAGCCTTAAAGGAACGAATCAGAAGCCGCCATCAGCCAGATGATCTGGAGTCAAGACAAAACCGTATCGATCCATCGACACACCTGAGAGAAACTGAAGCGATTCTCCGTTTTGTCGCGTCGGGATCGGCAGTCTCGATTGCATTCTCGAGTTCCAAGATAAAAAAGCAACTTGTAGTTCCTTTTGATGAACGAGTGCTCGGGCCACTAATTTTTTCCTTTAGGCAGCAATGCCGCTTACCAACGTCTGAGCTGCAATCGGTGCAAGTACTTGGACATGAGCTATATCGTATTCTGCTTTCCCCAATTACAGATTACATCGACAACAATATCTCGCACCTCTACATTGAAACGGATCGCACCCTCGCTAACGTCCCGTTCGCGGCTCTCCATGACGGCGTCAATTATTTGATCCAGCGCTTTTCTCTCATTTACTTGAATAGAGGTGCATTGAGCATAGTGCCTAAATCAAACGTTGTGGAAACTGAGCACGCCGCGATTTTTGCTTGTACGGACGCGCCTGGAGAAGAGCTGCCCGGTGCCGGACAGGAGATTAAAATCATTGGTAATCAGCTTGGCAGAATGTCCCGCTTAACCGTGGATTGCTACGTCGATGAGAAATGTGCAGCCGAGGCTTTTGTACGTGAAATCATTAGGCCTCGCGGCGGGAAAGGTCTAATTCATTTGGCAACGCACGCAAACTTCAACCCTTCAAGCGACATATCATCAGGATTGATGTTTCATGATGAAGTACTAAGCATTCGTGACCTGAGAACAGAACTGGAAAAGTCAGGTTGTGATACGGGTCTCTTTGTCCTCTCCGCTTGTGGCACAGCTCGTCAGGACATTGATGTGGAAGGTTTCAGCTCAGTTTTACTCCGATCTGGCGTCAGAACCATCCTCCCAACACTTTGGGAAACATTTGACGATTCTGCGCCAGAGTTCTTCCGTCTTTTCTACGCAGATATCCGCGACCTGTCATCCGCATCTTCCGCTGCATCTGCAGTGAGAGCCGCTCAGCTAGCATTCCTTACATCAAGTTCAGAATTCGCCCATCCGGCTCACTGGGCCCCATACATAGTTGTCAGTGCACAGGTTTCGTAAAAATTTTCCTCACAAATTAGAATACAGCGTAAGGATTTTTTCCCTTCAAGCTAGATAGCTTGGCCCGGTTCCTGCGAGCTTTTTGCCACTCTGCGAATAGACAGCAGCAATATCGGCAATAGATCCAATATTGAAGAATACCTGAGGTTCGATCGAAATAGATGGCCCCACTGCCGGATCCAGAACGAACGGCATTTCTCTGTGATGATCTTCCCCCTCAAGAGTATCCCAATGTAACGTTAGTTTGATCCGGAAAATCAGACGGGTCATATCGCCGACCATAACTATGCTTCATTCTGCAAATAGATGCTCTATGAGGGCTAAAGCTTCGATTCATCTCACATCGTATAATCTCGAAAAATAATTACTACGTTAGAAAAATGAAAAATATCAAAGCAATGATGGCTGGGGTGGCCGTCATGAGTGTTCTCTCCTTTGCTCATACAGAAGAGCTAAAGCTCACCAGAGAACAGGAGATTGAATTCAATACGAATGGAGCCTCTTTCTACTTGGCTCAAATGCTCAAACAAGAGAAGGCTATAGCTGCGATTCCAGAAACGGAGATTGCGGTGTTCTCTGCAGCCGCTGGAATCAACAGACTTATCGCGGCGCAGAAGGAGACCGGTAAATTAAATCAGCAGCAGTTCGCTTTTGTTATGTCAGTTGTCCTCGTACGCCTTGCTATCTTGTCTCAAACAGCCAATATGCCGCCAGCAGTGACCGCTTGTCACTTTGCTGAAGCCAGAAATCTTGAGAACGTAAGCAAGGGCAAGCCTCCAGTGATGCCAAACTGCCGAACTGATGCCTACGGTCCAGATATTCAAACGGATGCCCTCAGGGTGGTTTCTAAGCCATCCTGGGCTCCAAATAATGCGCTGACAAATAAATGGGTAGTGAATGCTTTCTCATATGCGGAGGCAATAGGGGTAGTTTCGATGTACGGCACTACTCCTGCCCCTAAGATTGAACCTGAGAAGCCAAGAGACCAGAAGAACAATGTTTCTATGTTGGACATGTACAAGAAGGCTGATGATCGAGGGAAGGTGGCCATCTGTGCTCCCATGCTTTGGAAGTACGGAAGTATGAAAGGACTTGGCATGCAGCTTGAGATTAAGGAAAAAGGAAAGCAGTACAGCCCTGGCGAATTTGAGTTCTTACGTCAAATCAGCATGAATGCTGAGCTCCTTAAAGCTTCTGCTATCCAGGTTTCCAAAACAGCTTATGATAAAGCTTGGAAAGACTCTGCCAATGATCCTGTACTTCTTACTGGTCAAGGTTTCGCTGATGGTGCGAAAATGTGTTTTGAATATGCCGAAACACTCACTAAAAAAGGGTGGTTCCTGCCATCTGAAAAAATCAACGCTGAGAATGTCGCTGCCAAATTCGTTCAGGATGTTAAAGCGGGAATATCCAAGTAATAAACTAAGCCCTCAAAAGCGCTTTTAGGAGAGGGACGCAGTCTCCGAGTTTATGATGGAACAACGTATATCCTCATTCAAGAGAAATCAGAATTCTATAAATGGTGCGCGGCTGTTTTACCCGACGCCTATAAATGTTTTTTGTATAGTCGAGCAAGCATTGTTCAGTAGTAAGTTTGATTAAAAGGAAGCTTCGGATTCCTTTTATTTAGGCGGAATGTTTAGAACCATAAGATTCGTAAGAGGGGATATGAAGTGATTGATTGGGATAGCAATGTTGTAACGGCGCTTGCCACGGGACTGCTGGCATTCATTGGTGTCGCCCAGATTGGAATACTGGTTGCTCAACGTCGGCAAAGCCAGCTCGAACTCATTGAGCAGTACCGCAGGCGATGGTATGAAACTAGGAAAGATTGGGGCGCCATCATTTTTCTCGGGCGTGACGATGGCGACTACTATCAGGTAGTGGATGCAGGGACGATCAAGAAATTTGTTGTTGAGAGAGACGATGCTAGTCCGTACGGCCCTACTATTTGGGCATTGGACGCCGCCCGTGCTGTCTTCACCTCGTTAAGCGATATCGGCACGAGAATTCTGCAGGGCCAATTGCATATTAGGGACGTGTACCCGATCTTTGGTACTGAGTTGTTGCGCCACAGCTATCCATTGAGGGCCCTACTAGACAACGGATACGTGGAACAGCGAGCTTCTGCAGCCCATCTCAAGGTGAGGACTGAGATTCAAGATTGGTTGGTGTATCACGATGGAATACGCCGGCGGTGCCTGATATTGATTGATTTGCTTTGGGCAGAAGCCGCGCGACTTGAAGATCTTCCTCCTTTAGATCTGCAACATGCGGCAGATGCAAAGGCTAGAACTGGGAAACAGAACAAACGTCGACTATGGGTAGAGTGCGTTCGATTAAACGGTATTCGAGGGTTATATTTGGCATCCAGACTTGCTCGTTCTCTGAGACACGCTGAGTATCGTCGTTTAGGATCTCGAATTGGGATTGATAAAGAGCGCTTGCAGTCTTTAGACGAAGAATGGACGAAACGACTGCTCAATCGATTACTTAAGTAATCTGGACTTCAATTTAGAGGAGAGAAGTTTATAGACTTCCTTCCGCTTGATCTCGTTCTAGGGATATACACATAGCAACAATTATCAAGAGCAAACTCTTCGTCCGCAATTGGAAGAAGCAGTCGTTGAACAACTCAGCGAAAAATCCACCCAAGCTGACCATCGATAATGGCGCATTTTCGATAGCTGACAGTAAATGAGTGGAGTGAACCCAGAGGCGGATTACAGTTCGGAATTATTTGACATCCGCAATCGGCGAGATCTGCTATTTAATATTTCTCAAGATTCGTTAAAAAATAATTTCACACTAAAGATTGGGCGCGACACGTGTCGCGAGGCGATGATTGGCCTGCAGCGTGTTTGGTAAAGCCGAGAAAAATACTCCTATTAAACATCGTTTGATCTAGCAGCCTTCATCAAACATTTAGACATTTTGGCTAAATGAGACTGCGCCGCCTTTGTCAGATTGACCTGCTTTCGCCTTCCATCCTCAGTATCACCTAGCGCAATCCATCCTTTAGCGATTAACGATTTCAGGCGCTGATGAATCGTCACTGATGAGCCAAGCGTGCTTGCAGATGTAATGTCAGTGACGGACACTCGTGCTTCCGCACGCAAGGTACGTGCGATATGGTCGAAGATTTTCTGTTCTAATGGATCAAGAGCGGGGAGGTCTTGAATCGTTTCTATTAGTTCAAGAAACCGAAGGTAAATATCCATGCCTTTTTTTATCTTTGTAGAGCTCATAGTAAATCTCATCCTCTGATCAGAGCGTTATTCTAATTCGACAAAAAAATACATAAAAGGTTGCGATGGCACGTGATGAGTGGGTTCGAGTGAATTTTTTCATGGTAGCAGCTTCAGTTTCGATTTTCCTCATTTCCCTGGTAGTCAATGAAATTGTCTTCCCTCGGCTGGATTTCATTACTGGGGTTAATTGGATTTATCTGCCAGCTGGAATGAGACTGTTATGCACGTTACTGTTTGGTGAGGCAGGTGCCGCCGGAATATTGATCGCCTCCTGGTTGGCCTGCTTTTGCTATTTCTTCCCCAACGATCTCTTACGCTCTTTTGCAGGCGGAATTATCTCTGCTCTCGCGCCGTATCTTTCTTATCGTTTTATGTCCGAGCGCTATCACTTGAGTTCATCGTTGCGCGAGTTGACCGGAAATCGGTTACTGAAAGGCGTAGTTCTATATGCAATTGCAAGCTCATCAATGCATCACTTGTGGTTTTTTCTAGTGAGAGACATTCACGCATCCCTGGCTAGTTGGGGAGTGATGTTTATTGGAGACTTAACTGGGTCTTTAATCGTTCTCTATATAGTTAAGGTAGTCATTGGCTTATTCAAGACGGTTCGTATCGGCCCGAAGTAAGCAGATCACGATCCAGTATGGAAACCGAATAGATTCGTACATAGTAATTACATTTAATTATTAATTTTAATTGGTAATCGAAAATATTCCGCTGATATACTGGGTAGTCATCTAGACGCACTTGGTAAACAATAGGAATCAACATACTTGTCATCATGTTTTTTGACGAGGTCTATCCAAAGTTTTTCCGTTTTGAATCGAAGTCCTCCATAGATTTCTCATGATTGGTAGGTCTGTAGAAGCAAGTTCGTTTGTGATGTGACATCGGGGTGCTTTTGTCGGGGTAACGCGCCTTCAGCTAGTGGTCTTGACGGGGCCTTTTCAGGCCGTTTTAAAAAAGAATAAAAAGGTTGTTATGGCCATAATTGATTTGGTGAAATGGAATGGAAATCCTTCCATTTTGGCTTGGCGTTTCCCGAGTGATCAACTTTCTACCTGGACTCAGCTGATCGTCAACGAGACGCAAGAAGCCTACCTTGTCAAAGAAGGGGTCTACCAAGGTCCATTTGGGGCTGGACGGCATACTCTAGATACCGAAAATATACCGCTGCTGGCATCGTTAATGGGCTTGCCGTTTGGAGGGAAGTCGCCGTTTACTGCAGAGGTTTGGTTCGTAAATCGACTGACGAATCTTGATATAAAGTGGGGTACATCCGACCCTATCCAGCTACAAGATCCGAAATATCAGCTGATGGTACCTGTGCGGGCATTCGGCCAGTATGGCGTTAAAATTTCTGATGCGAAGAAATTCCTCCTCAAACTTGTCGGTACTTTACCCGGTTTTGATTCGGCCACATTGGCTGAATATTTCAAAGGTGTATTCACTACCAAGATCAAGACCAATATTGCTCAGGCCATTATAAAAAATGGTCATTCGGTGTTGGAGATATCGACTCACCTGGAAGCGCTCTCAGAAATACTCAAGACGTCACTCGCTCCCGAAATGGAAGAGTTCGGCGTTAGCTTAGTGCAATTCAACATCCATTCCATCAACGTTCCGGAGACTGATCCTGCGGTCATCAGCTTGAAGGCTGCGTTGGCCAAGCGCACTGAAATGGGAATACTAGGATTCAACTACCAGCAAGAACGCAGTTTCGATGTATTGCAAACAGCCGCCGGCAATGAAGGAACTGCGGGGGGTGTAATGGGCGCAGGGATGGGACTAGGGATGGGCGCGGCGATAGGTGGGCCGATGGGTGGTGCCTTCGCGCAGATGACTCCTATTATTCAGCCTAGTGGTCCAGCTGGCGGTTCTGGTGGAGCGCCACTGAAGTGTCCGAGTTGCAGCGCATCCAATCCCCCGGGAACACGTTTCTGTGGCTCTTGTGCGGCCAATCTTAATGCAGCAGGCATTTCTGCAAAAGCTGGCATTACCTGTGACAAATGCGGAACGAATATTCCTAGCGGCTCGAAGTTCTGCCCGAACTGCGCAGACGAAGTGAATCCATGCCCTGCTTGTGGCGAGGATAACGCCAAAGGCTCCGCCCAATGCCGAAGCTGTAAAACGGCGTTACCAGTTCCATGCCCAACGTGTGAAGCATCGGTGCCCACCGGTTCCAAGTTTTGCAATTCGTGTGGTAGCAAGATGACGCCCTCGTGCTCCAAATGTGGCGCTGAGCTCGTTGCTGGAGCCAAGTTTTGTAACGACTGCGGTCATCCTCAAAATCCAGCTTCATAGTCCAATCAGACCTTCTCCATGAAAACTGCTTCTTTAATGAATATCGCCGCATTGGTAGTGGCCGTGACAGTTGCGACAATCGTTTTCATTTTGGTGCCTGAGCCTGCATGGAATTCCACAACGATTGCTACTGCGATTGCTTTTGTAGCGGCGATGGGATTTGTTTTCTATATTCCGTCTGTTCTGCGAAAACAGCATAAAAATACCGAGGGACGCGTGCAGCTGGCAGCGATTGGGCCGACCGGAGCGGTCAGCCTTCTCCTATTGCTGGTGACCGCAGGAGCTTTCGCGCTGGCGCTTGCGAATCATCCAGCTTGGGGGCTCGCACTTCTGACTTTTGGCATTGGAGCTTTCGTTGTCGCAAGTCTGATGCTGAACGCAGCATTGAAAGTTGTAGGGAACGTCTCCGTGAAATCGTCTGCGCCCAGTCGCCACATTGAATGGCAACGACAAGTATCGGCCATGGCCTTGCAATCGACACATCAAGAGTCTCTTGCAAAGCTGCGCGCAGTCGAAGAAAACTTTCTCTATTTGGCTAGCGATGTGCCAGGTGGCAGCCCATATGACGTCGATGTAGACCAGACTCTTAATGCTGTGTCGGATCAATTAGCACTAGACGGGGCGAACGATTTGCTCGGTCAGTTACGCAAACTTGACAAGCTCATCGCGCAACGCGATATCTACCTGCGCTCTGCTCGCAGCAAGATTTGATACTTGGCTTGCCGACAAAATTCTGAACTTAACAATATCAGGGGATATGAAATGGGAAACGCTTGTAATTCGTGCGGAGCGGAAATCGTCTTTGAAGCTGGAAAGCAATCGCTAGTCTGCGAATTTTGTGGCGCAGTCAACCGAGTTGAACGACCAGAAGACGCGTTAGCGACTTCGTTTGACCGCATAGTTCCCATTGCCGTCACTCCTCAAGAAGTCGATTACAAGCTCTATACCTATATGAGCACGGGTAACTTCACGCCTGACGACATGATCGAGGCATCAACTATCACGTTACGAGAACACTATTACGTTCCCGCGTTCGCATTCAGGGTGGACTACGAAGCTACATGGACCGCATCGTTTGGTTTCGACAGGCAGGAACCATACACCGCCTATCGTAGCGTTACTCGTAATAACCGTACCCACCAGGAAGCGTACACCGCTTATAAAACGGTCACGGATTGGCGTCCGGCAAACGGCATTGAGGCCGGCATATTTGATGTCGCAGGTTATGCAGGGAACCGTTTGAACGGTTCCTCCCTCGCGCCTGCAAATTTGGTCGTTGATGCAGTCATGCATGGCAGTTCTACCGAATATAACGCCTCTTTCACCACCGGCTTTGAGGTCGAAGAATTTTCGGCATCAGAAAAAAAGGTTTTTGATTCGTTGGATAGCGAAATCAATGCCGGGATCGATCAGCGCGTGAAGCATCACGCGCAAGGGGACAAGCAACGGGACTGGCACTGGAATGCGCGAATGAGTCACGCCACCACGACATATGCCGTGCCAATTTCTCATGTGACATTTCAATATGGCGAAAAGGAATACAACATCTGGATTGGTGGGCACAACGTGGATGCTATTCGAGCAGATGACTTACCTGTCGACCATGATAAAAAGAAGGCTGCCAACATTGGCTTTGCTCCCGCTGCCTTTGGACTGATCTCTACGGCCGGAACGGCATATGTCTGGGGCTTTGCGGGAACGAGTTTGATAGCCACTGCCATTGCTCTAGGCTATGGATTCATGCGACGCAAGGCGCTGATTGACTACTCCAAGTCAATCCGTAGTTCGTTGTTGACGCAAATGCAAGCTTCAAATCAAGTAGTTGCTGGACTGAGCGATGAGGAACAACTTAAGGTCACCAAAGCATTTCAACGACCAGAGCGCCCATTATTTGCCAGTATTCATAAGGATAAAATTGTCTTACCTGCACTCGCTGCTTTCGCTTTTTTTGGAGCTATTGTGCCCAATGTGGTCCTTAGTCCTGCGGCGATTGAACAGCGTGCCATTGCGCGCCAAAATTCGGAACGAGCTGAGCAATATCGGTTAGCCGCTCTGGCACGTACTGCGCAAGAGGAGGCTGAGCGCAAGGCAGACGACGACGAGCGAGCGGCCAGAAAAGCAAGAATTGAGGCTGTTGCGGCTCAAAAGGCCGAGGCTGAGGCCGCTGGACAAAATGGCACGGAAGTCGCTGCGACACAGGCGACACCTGTTCAGGAAAATGCGTCAGTCCAGAACACCGTGCCTGTTGCGTTACCTGTCGCTGCGGCTGACAGCCGGGTACCTATCAACGTAGCTGGGAGATTCACCATACTTGCTCCGGACGAGTCGAAGCAATTGCTTACCGCCATGCTTCAACAAGCAGCCAGTACTTTTAAGATCGCTCAACTCAAAGGTCAAATAGAAGCACTTCCAAAGCCAATGACCGGTGATCGAAAAGCAGCCCGAAAGCTGAACGACCAAGGTCTTGCAGCATTGAAATCTGGTGACTACGCGCAAGCGGTTCTTGCGCTGAAAAATGCTACGTCTACCGACTCTGCGGACGTCGAAGTATTAAATAACTACGTATACGCTTTGATCAAAGCGCAGCGCATGCGCGAAGCGGAGTCCGAGGCTGGACGTTTGTTGACCTTCAGTCCGGGACGTGCGTCGGCGTGGGCAAATCTTGCAGAGATCTATGCACAAACAGAGAAAAAGGAAGAAGCTGTAGCCGCTTTGGTTCTGGCGTTCCAATTTTCCTCGAACAAGGATCGTACTATTACTTTTTTGAATGAGCGAGCAGGTGATCCGAGTTCGCCACTGCAGCTGGTCGCAAAGAAGGCAATAGAAGTAATCGAAAAATTGTAATCCCGGCTTTTCGACAGGCAATAAATAATTGCATACGCTCGCATATCGCATTCAGCGCTCATACTACTTAAATAATCAGATAACATGACCAGCAAAAATCCGACCCCTGTTGCGAATCTTAGTTACCGAGAGAAACTAAAAGATCCAAAATGGAAAAAAGTGCGAGACCAAATTATTCTGGACAGAGGAAGGATATGCGAATGTTGTGGAATTCAGGGAACGCATCACCCTACGGGGAAGCCAGTTCAGTATGAGGTTCATCACGGATATTATGTGTATTGGAAACAGCCTTGGGAGTATGAGGAAGAAACTCTTTGGGTTGTGTGCGATATTTGCCACGATAAAGTGCATGATTCTCTCGCTATATTGCAGCGAGAAATTGGAATGTTAGATCCAATCGCTCTTAACGTACAAGCTAAAGAAGTGCAAGCGATTAAGGACGCGGAAATTCGACTATATCTGGAAGAGCTCCATTCTTCACAAGCGATGGAATTGCAAGAAGCGTTGAAAGACGAGTATGAAGACCAGCTCGAGCGTCACCAGTATATAGAAGTTGTAGTCTATTCCTCCGATGAACTGGGGCCTAGTGGATGCCAAGATCTATGTGACAAGTTAGACCAACAATTCCCCGGGATTCGAATAATTCAAGTCGAAGACGGGCCTGATTGTCTCTGGCAAGTAATCGGAGATCCTTTGGCCAGATCCGATGTTGTCGAAGAGGTTACAACTTGGCTTCGTCAAAATGCTAGGCAATGAAGTTCATCTAACCCCAGAAAAACTAAACCTATTGCAGGATCAAATAAATCGTTATCCGAAATATTAAAAATCCAGATGGCAACTAAAGAAGCTGCTACTGATTTTTAGCATCACTGTTACTAGCCAATTGATGAGGATGAATTGGCTAGTTCAGACAAAAACTTCACTAAAGTAGACTTGGAATCTTCCGTTTCGCTACAGGCCTGATATACCGTGCCAGTGTCACGTCCGACTTGTGCCCAGTCTGCTCACGAATTTGATAGGGCTGTAAGCCTACGATCGCGGCCTCGGTACAGTATCCAGCACGCAAACTATGGCCGGAGACGCATTTGGCGGCGTCCGCACCACTCATTCTACGAACAGCGGACTTCACGATCAGGGCTACTGATTGGCCTGTCAGCGCTTTGTCACCAACTGCCTGGTCGTGACGGTTAAGAGGGCGAAACAGCGGTCCCGCCGCAATGCCAGCAAGTTCCATCCACACTTTGAGGGCCTTGACCGGGCAGCGGCTGCCCTTGGCATGCGGGATGAACACGACTCTGCCCGCTCCTTCCTGGTCCGTCTTGGATCTCCGGATCAGCAGTTCGATGCCGTTCTCAAAGTAGGTCATATCCTCCACCTTCAGTGCCACTAGCTCAGACCTCCGGAACGCACCCGCAAACCCAATCAAGATCAAGGCCTTATCACGTGCAGCACGCATTGGTTTCTGCTTGTCCACCAGCACCATCAGTTCCAACAAGTCATCTTTGACGAGAGCCTTGACTCGGCGCTGTACGGTGCCAAAGGTGCGTCTGATACCCTGCATGGTGCGCTTCACCAATCGATCCATCACTGGCGAAGGAAGCTGATCGTCTGTATGGGCGCGATGAATGGCGATCAGTCTGTGCTGGAGGGTTGCCACCGCCGTCGTGCCTGCACATTCCGCCAGGTAATCTGCGATCATCTCGGGCGTAGCCGGTATGGTGCCGCCATGGCTTTTGAAATGACTCAAATCCGCTTCATAGCTGCGCTTAGTGGCTCGCGACTGCGCCGCTGCCGCATATGTACTTGCGCTCGCCGAAACCGTAGGTGAATCAGTCTCTGCATGCTCTGGTGCTATGGGACGGCCGGAACCTGCTTGTTTGCTCGCGCTCATGATCAATACTCGCCGGTCAGAAGCATGGTGGTGACAGATCGATCTGCCTCGGTGATGATGTAGATGCGGTCCTTGCCGATTTCGTAGGCCGATAGGATGCGCATTTCGTGCTGGATCGAGAGCCTGTTCTGTTCGATGTCCTCGGCGCACAAGGTGCCATAGTCACCATGCTGATGACGGGAGAAGTAAGGCGTGGCGTTGACGCCGTTGTGATCCAGCAGGTCGAGAGCGGCAGGTGTAGCGCAAACTAACCCGAGGGGAAATAGCGGCTCCTTCGACAGCTTCGTCAAGGAGTGCACTACGGCGGCATTGTTGGTTTCTGTTTTGTTATTCATGGAAGACCTCAAAGATTAATTTCAGGTCGAACGCGTCCGCACTCCACAGCAGGGCAGCTGTAGAGCGATGAGATACCTGTTCGACGATGGGGAATGGAAAATGACAATCCAAACGCCTGCCAAATTCACGGCAGAATGTCTGGATCAATTGGAACAAACGGGAAACTTATGGCAGGTACGACGGCGCGTTGCACGCCGCATTTAGCGGTCCCAAGTAGGGACAGATGGAAACAACGGATCCTTCGGGAACTGTTGCACTGTTGCACGCGCTATGCACACGCAACACTGCAACACGATCAGGGAGATAAGCAGGAGCGGCGGCTACAACCGGGCTGCGGCGAACATCACCGCTACGTATGCAAAACGCCACCAACACGCACCGCGCAAGATCTACCCCACTCCGCCTCACCGACAAGCCCACACACCAGCACAGGTATAGTCCAGTACCGCTAGTAGACCCGCCAGCTAGACACTACTCAACTTGCACGGTTTAGCCTGGATTCACTCCGAACTGCTTTTCCAGAATGGTTTTCACGTCTTCCTTGCTTTGTGTACGCCACTTGGGTGCACCACCGGCAGATATGCCGTGTTTCATGCAACCGCCATCACGTAGAGCGCCAAACTCTTTACCGGACATCACACGACCGTCCACCATCTTTGCAGTGCCAGTATCCAGATTGACTGTACCGATAGCGCAGTCCTTCCAGGTCTGAGCACCACCAATCCAAGCTAGGTTGCCCTTGGTATCAAAGCCGTGATAGGCACCGTCGTACTCGATTTCTTCTACGTCCGCACCGTCGTTCTTCAAGGCCTGGTAGTTGTTGCGGCAGCCCTCAATCGAGTTCATGTCGTCCTTGGTTCCGGTGATGATACGAATGGGAGCGCCAGTGGTTTTGGCATGGATTGAACAGACCGGATAGAAGAGAATGTGGATAGCAAACTTGAGATCGTCGTCAATCACACCCTGACGTATTTTCTCAAAGCTGGCCATCAAGCCCGCATGACCTCCCTTGCTGAAACCAATCAGACCGATACGATTACGGTCAATGTTGGGATCGGTTGCGAGCAGTTGCAGGGCACGTAACGCATCCACAGCAGAAGCACCGTAGGCCAACAGCTTCTGGTTCTCCGCTGTCCGCTGAATGCCTCGGGTCGCAAAGCTGTCCACCATCAAAGTTGCGTACCCCAGGCTATTCAGGTACTTGCACCAGTCGACAATGTCCTGCGTCACGCCACCACTGGAGTGCATCACCACCATCGCAGGAACCTTGGTACCCGGTTTCATGTTCTCAGGGAAGCGTAACTCGCTCTTGATTACATCACTCAACACCACCCGCTTCTGGTAGATCCTTTCGGCGTTAGTGTCGTGACGGGCTGACACAAAGTAGATGGTGCCGACGTCTGTTGCGCTGAGACTGGTCTTGGCCTCGTTCTGTTGCGCTTGGGCTGGAATCGCTACCGCTGCCAACAAGACGGCAAACAGCGCAGCCCCAGCACGTTTGAGAGCTGTAGTCATGTGGATCCTTTTGTTGTTTTGGTTCGAGCCGTCGACCGGTCTAGAGCGATCAACGGCGGTCTCACTACCTCAACCCGAACTTGCGCAATGCATCGGTTTTCAAAAGCTTGGATACGCAAGTGATGTCGCATATCTGCGGCGCCGTGTTCTTCTTCGTTTTGGGGTCAACCACTTGATAGTACATGCCATCGCCGCAGGCACTTCCCGCGCAGCTTGATCCCACCACGATACGGAACTCACGACCTACCGGCACGCAGATAACAGTGTTGTTGTCGGAAACGGGGAGCTTGGTCGCAGCTCCTTGTCCCAGGATGTAGATTCCTGCGCCTTCGGAACCGTCCACTGTGAACGTTGGGGATGTCTTGCCAAAGCTCTGTTGGTTGATGCCGACCACGTGGACAGGTGCACCGCCGCACGCCCCGAACACCGTCAAAGTTTGAACAACGGGGGCGACACCGTCTCCCACCGGATCCAAGAGTACTGGCCAAGCTTGCGCGGTGATCACGGCAGCAGATAAAGCCATGGTGAGAATTGCTTTGTAGATTGTCTTTTTCATTTTTGATTTCTTATGTGTGAGAGAACAAACAGGGAGGGTTAGCTAGGCATGACCGAGGTGGGAGTCCAATTGTGGATCAATCGCCAGCCGTTCTCGGTCTTCGTGAAGATGGCGAATCCGCCGATTGCGAACTTCTGGCTCAGCGTCTGCCCGTCTTTCGAATACATATGGACGATGTAGGCATGGCACGGCTTGAACTCAGGCCTGAAACCATTGTTTTTGTACATGGCGCTGGTTTCGTCGGACGAGGCTTTCAAAGTCAGCTCGGCGGAGATATCCAGTCGATAGTTGTTGCCCTCCGCAGCGCCATCGGTCTTTTTGATGTTCGCCACTGTCCATAGCGGGCAGCTTCCCACCTCGTTCTGAACGTAAGGCTCAATGTCATCCGGGCCTGGGGTGCTGCTGCAGCCTGCAATAGTTAAAACGATCCCCACTGCGGCAAAGAGGCGCCAGTAAGACCTACCCTTTTGGATAAATCGTGGATTGCCTGTTGCTTGAATTTCCAAATTCGACATCAAAGCTCCTTTTTAATTGTGGACAAATACAAACTTAAAGTGTGTATTTTCATAATATCAACAAACTCAAAGTGTGTGGTAGCGGACATACAAAAACAGGATGCTTCGTCCTGTGCCAAAGAATCCCATTCAAACGATCGATCCCCAGTTACTGTTCGCGACCAACATGCGACGGGTGCGCCTGTCAAAGCAGCTGACGCAAGAAAAAGTAGCCGAATATGCCGAGCTCCACGTGAACTACATTAGCTCCGTGGAACGCGGCGAACGCAACATATCCATCCAAAACGTCTACAAAATAGCGTTGGCACTTGGCTCCTCCATGCCTGAACTGCTGAGCAGCGAGACGGACGAAGCCTCCTAAGAAGCAAGTTAAGCCAATCGCACCGGATAGCAAATTGCTCTCAACCTCACCGCCAAATGTGGGTGTTGGTTTGCCTTAAGCCTCCAAGCGCGTTGACGGATCCTCGCGGTTGCCGCAGCACTTGGACTACCGCCTCGGCGTCCTGCCAACCAAAGCTTCTCCCGAATAAACGCATCGTTATCAGACCAGTGCCGCCCATCGGCATGGATTGGATATCGCGCCTGGTCATGCAGCCAACCGAAGGCATACTCAGGACCATGAATAACGACTTCGTGGATCGTATGCATCCAGGCTGCTGGCGCTACCTGCAACGCGCCGTCGAGATCCTCTCGGTATGTCACCAGCACGGATTCGCAACCGGCAAAACACAGCTCAAACCTCTGACGCGATAAGAAGCAGTACGACACGAGCTCGGCATCAAGTAGGCGAGCCAATGCTGGATAACTCATTTCCAGCGGGGCTGCCTGTATCACTGCCCAACCTGATAGCCGGCGGGCCATGCCCAACTCCGTCAGCAGGCCTTTGTGCCATGCCAACTGCTCCAAGTCGCAGCGAATCGGCAGGCAGCTCTTTGACGGAGCCTGTTTGGGTATCCGCTTCGGATTGCCGAATTGGTAGCGCAGCGGTGAACGGAAGAACAGCGCCACATCTTCAAATTCGAATGCAATAGCGCCGAACAGGGGTAGCTTTGGTACCGGCCCCGGTTCAAGCCAGGGCTCAAACACGGAAATGGCTGTTACCCGCTTTCCAAGAAAAGGATTGATCATTTGTGCGTCCTTTCTGGACGGCACCGCACGGAAGCTCTCCCGTACGGCACCGGATCTTATTTAGCGGCGGTTGGCTTCGCCATTGGATGCACGCCGATGTACCAGGCCGGCCCGATGTTCTTGAAATCGTTGCGCACATGAAGATCGGTGCTGATCCATGACGCCGGATCAATGATGTATTCCTTCACCGCCTTCATATTGCTGCTGTCGCGAATGAAGACTGCATGCCGGCCCAGTTCGGATTCCTCGTTGTAGTCGACGATAACAATCGCCACTGCCGGGATATCTACGATGCCTTTGGTGATCTGCTTGTAGACGGAACCAACCAAGCTGAACTTGGCCAGCAGCGTAGCTATTTCCTCTTCGACAAGTGGCCAAAAGGGACCGTGGCGGGGATGCTTCAAATCGCTGATAGCGATGCTCATGACCTCTTCAAGCGACTTCCCGGCGATCATTGCAACGCAAGCGAAGATGCAGTCATGCGTTCCGGTCTGCTGGACTCGATTGAAGACCGGCTGGATGTCCTGCGCAGTGTTGGCGGTTGTAGTGGAGTTTGCTGCTGCCATATCGGCTCCTTAAAGATTGCGGATAAAAGGTGCGCAGCAGTACCCCTGACGAGGAATCGTCGGAATAACAGAACTAGAGAAGGAAAATCACGGAATCAATGGGAAACCGGGAAATCCGGCTGATTGACTCAATGGGGCGCTGCTGCGCATTGAATCAAGCTGCGAGTGCTAAGCGATTGGCGAAGTTTCGACAGCTTGAAACTACAGTTTACCGGGCATCGACCAACGGATCGAGGAGCAAATAACTTTGTCCCCAGCGAGTAAAGGGTGTGCGCGAACAGCTGAAATAAGAGGAAAGAATAGTTGGGGTCGTACGGAGGGAGGAAAGCGGAGGGCACTCTTATCAACGCAAATGCGAAGGAGTGTTGGTGCTTGATGTGGGGAGGGAAGTTGCTGCCACAAGCTATCAAACGGTTGTTCGCCAATCGGAACTACGTTTGATAGTTGCTTTGATAGTTTGCTTAAGTTATTATTTGAAAATTTATTAAAATTTTCTTCTGAATCAACAACTTAGAGCATTCATCTTGGCGGAGACGGAGGGATTCGAACCCTCGATACAGGTTTAAGCCCATATGCTTCCTTAGCAGGGAAGTGCCTTCGACCACTCGGCCACGTCTCCACGCTGTAGGCTGATACTGCTCGCCTCAGCAAAGAAGTCCCGAATAATATCTTTTCATCCGGATTTGGTCAATGAAACTCTGCAATTTTGGATGGATTATTTTTCATCCCGCAGAATTTCAAGGACCGGTTGCTTGTTACTTATTTAGTGCTCACTTGCTGCTTATTTGCCATTTTCCAGATCAAAGGCCTTGTGCAGCGCGCGGACGGCCAGTTCCATGTATTTTTCGTCGATCAGAACCGAGATCTTGATTTCGGACGTGGAAATCATCTGGATGTTGACGCCCTCTTCGGACAGCGTGCGGAACATCTGCGAGGCGATGCCGACGTGGCTGCGCATGCCGACACCGACCACGGAGACCTTCGACACCTTGGTGTCGCCGACGATGCTGGCGGCACCGATGTGGGCCTTGACGCTGGCGTTCAGGACTTCGACGGCTTTGGCGTATTCGGCACGCGGCACGGTGAAGGTGAAGTCGGTTTTGCCTTCGACGGACTGATTCTGGATGATCATGTCCACTTCGATGTTGGCGTCGGCGATCGGGCCGAGGATCTGGTAGGCGATGCCTGGGCGATCTGGCACGCCGAGTACGGTGATCTTGGCCTCATCGCGGCTGAATGCGATGCCGGTAATGGTTGCTTGTTCCATCTTGGTGTCTTCCTCAAACGAAATCAGTGTGCCGGACTTGGTCTCTTCTTCCAGCGACATTAGTGGGTCGGTCAGCGACGACAATACGCGCGTCGGCATCTTGTAGTTGCCGGCAAATTCAACCGAGCGGATCTGCAAGACCTTGGAGCCGAGGGATGCCATTTCCAGCATTTCTTCAAACGTCACGGTATTCAGACGGCGCGCTTCGCTGACGACGCGCGGGTCGGTGGTGTACACGCCGTCGACGTCGGTGTAAATCAGGCATTCTGCTGCCTTGATTGCAGCAGCGACAGCCACAGCCGATGTATCGGAACCGCCACGGCCGAGCGTGGTGATGTTGCCGTCGGCGTCAACACCCTGGAAGCCGGTAATGATGACGATCTTGCCTGCGTTCAGGTCTTTGCGCACCTTGGCGTCGTCGATCGAGCGAATACGGGCTTTAGTGAAAGCGGAATCGGTCTTGATCGGTACCTGCCAGCCGGCGTAGGAAACGGCTTCTTTGCCGATCGCTTGCAGCGCCATTGCCAACAGGGCAACAGAAACCTGCTCGCCGGTGGAGGCCAGCATGTCCAGTTCGCGGGAATCGGGCTGGGCCATAATTTCCTTGGCCAGACCCAGCAAGCGGTTGGTTTCACCAGACATCGCGGAAGGAACAACAACGATCTGGTGGCCTGCGTCGTGCCACTTGGCAACGCGCTTGGCGACGTTCTTGATGCGCTCTGTCGAGCCCATCGAAGTGCCGCCGTATTTGTGAACGTATAAAGCCATAGGAAAGGTAGGTCTGAATTGCGTGACTGAGTACTGCTATTGGCGCTGCTATTTGTTGCCGGAATTGCCAAAATCTGAACAAAAGGCCGGAGGAAACAAACCCTCGACTTTACAGGCAGACACCCAAAATAACAAGCAAAAGGCACTAAAAATGGGCGTTTTGGAGCGATTCCGGGGCAGTTTTACAGAATTTGATGCAGAAGGGAAATGCGCAGGAGGAGGTTGGACACGCCATCCACCATGGTGCTGCCGTGTGGCAGTCCGACCAAGGTAGACGGTGGTTGCGGGCGGAGCCGCAATATTACTTGCTGCTTACAACGAGAAACGCACAGTGCTGCGCGGTTCTGTCTGGCGCTGCAGGATACTGATTAAGCGCCAGCGTAGACGCTGCTGTCGATCGCCGACTTCGATTGGCTGACGACTTCCGAACGTGTCAGCGGGCTGCGGGCCTGGATGACGATTGGGTAGTTGTTGCCGTTGGTGATCAGGCCTTGTGCTTGCGCTTGTTGCAGTTCTGCAGTCACTTCAGCGCGAGTCTTGGTCGACACAAACTTGGTTTCTGGTGGAAATGGCGATTCGGCCATGGCGGCGCCGGCAGCGGCAAACAGGACGATAGCGGCAGTGATTTGCTTGGTGTTCATGGTAGTTCTCCCTAAAAACAATAAATGAAAGTTGCACGTCGAAGAGCAGGCGTTTTGGCTTGTGGCTGCATGTCTGTCATCGATGGAGCAAGTGTATCTATTGCTTAGGCCGAGAAAAATGGGTTTAATGGCAATGCACTATTTCGATTAAAGAAACAATCAGGGGCTTGAAATGGATCGCTTGCACTCAATGAAGGTGTTTGCCAAGGTGGTGGAGCAGGGGAGTTTTGTCCGGGCGGCGGAGATCATGTCACTCTCTAATGCCGTGGTGACGCGTTATATCGTCGATCTGGAAAATCATCTCGGCACGCGTTTGCTGAATCGTTCGACACGGCGCTTGTCGCTGACTGAGTCAGGGCAGGCCTTTCTGGAGCGTGTCCGGCACATTCTGCCGGAAATCGAAGAAGCCGAAGCGATCGTGGCGATGGAGACCAAAAAGCCGGCAGGGACGTTGTCTTTGTATTCGCATGTGGGTTTCGGGCAGGGGCAATTGGGCAAACTGTTGCCGGAGTATTCGCAGGCCTATCCTGATGTAGTGCTCGACATCACGCTGTCTGAGCGGGCGATGGATCTGGTTGAGGAAGGTCTGGATATTGGTTTTTTCAGTAGCTTGCAAAAGTTTGACGCCAGCATGGTGGTGCGCAAGATCGGTGTGGCAGAGGTGGTGTTGTGTGCGTCGCCGTCCTATATCGCAGAGCATGGTGCGCCGGAAACGCCTGACGATCTGACTCGCCATGCCTGCCTCAATTTTTCGCATGAACACTTGCGCCATTACTGGCACGTCAAGACCGAAGAGGGAATACGCGACATCCCGATCACCAGCAAGCTGGTGTCCAACAGCGCCACTCTCTTGCGCGATTTTGCGCTGGCCGGCATGGGTATCACGATGCGACCTTCTTTCAGCCTCGGCGACGATTTGCGTTGCGGCAAATTGCAGCGGGTGCTGGGGGATTATCAGATGGGACAGGTTGCTGTGATGATGGCGTATCCGAGCCGACGTTTGTTGTCGGCCAAGGTGCGCAGTTTTGTGGATTTCATCATGGACAAATTTCCACAGCCGGAGTCGGATCCCTGGCTTTAAGACGGACCATGCTGACTTGATTCAGTCGGCGTCGGAAAGAGCGCTGAGGCGTTTTTGCAGATCGCATTCCTGCCAGCTTTGACGCTCGTCGTTGCTCTGCGCGTCGCGTTCCAGCTCGTCCTTGCTTTTCGCCGTCAAGGCCTGCAGCAGGCGCTCAGATTGGCGGGTATCGGGTTCCATTGTGCCGAAGAAGCTGACCGTCGATCCTTGTTGCATCAGCAGGGTCGGGAAGTTGTCGATGTCGAGATCGCCGACGAGATCGGCCTGGTCTTCGATATCGATCCAGACGAAATGATGTTCAGGACGGCGTTCAGCCCAGGCGGAAAAATTGACGGCGTATTCGCGGCAGCTACCGCACCAGCCTGCGCACAGGCAGGCGACGACCCACTTGCCGCTGCGCAGGGCGGCGGCGAGTTCTTCTCGGTTGCTGTTGGAAAAAATCTGATAGGACATAAGGCGGCCTATTCTACTCCGGATGCAAAAAAACGGCGCAAAGGAGGGGCGTACAGCAATCCCGGCCGGAAAAGTGCTTTTCTCCCAAGCTCTGAAGGTCGTGGCTGCCCCGTCGCGGTAAAATAGCGGGATGTCTATCATTCTTGCCCTTGAAACCTCCACCGAACTCGCCTCGGCTGCTCTATTGAACGGCGATGAGCTGATTGCCCGCGAATCGCTGGGTGTACAAACGCATTCCGAAACCATTCTGCCGATGATCCAGCAATTGCTGGCGCAGGCCGGCATAGTGCTGTCGCGCTGCGATGCCATCGCTTTTGGCGTCGGTCCGGGTTCTTTCACCGGCGTGCGTACGGCTTGCGGTGTGGTGCAGGGATTGGCGTTCGGCAGCGATTTGCCGGTAATTCCGGTCGTCACGCTGGAGGCAATGGCACAGGCTTGTCTTGAGTCTGCACAGTCGACCGATGTACTGTCGATTCTCGATGCGCGCATGGGCGAGGTGTATTGGGCGCAATATCGCCATCACGCCGACGGTTGGCAGATCGTGGTCGAGCCGACTTTGTCGGCCGCGGCAAATGTGCAGGCGCAGGGTGTGGTGCAGGCTTGCGGTAACGGCCTGACGGCGTATGCACAGGATTTTTCTGCGCAGGCATTCGCAGCGAGCGGACTGGCGCAGATGATGCCGCATGCATCGCAGGTCGCGACGCTCGGCGCCAAGGCTTTCCTGCAGGGACGGACGATTCCCCTGCAAGATGCGCAGCCGCTGTACTTGCGTAACAAGGTTGCCTTGACGACGGCTGAGCGGCAGGTACGTGATTCGGAAAAGAACCTGGCAAAAGGTGCGGCGTGAACGACGCCTTGCTGCAAACGCTGGAGAGCAAGTTCGGTAAGCTGGAGTTCATGGCCATGCAGGTGGTGGACATGGATGAAGTGGTGCAGATCGAGGAAAAGATTTACGGGCATCCCTGGACGCGTGGCAATTTTCTTGATTCGCTGTTCAGTGGCTACCAGACGCTGACCATGCGCGATCCCTCGGGGCGGCTGCTCGGCTATTTTCTCGTGATGGAGGCTGTGGATGAAGCGCACCTGCTCAATATCAGCGTGGCAGAAGATGTGCAGGGAGAGGGTTTCGGGCATTTGCTGCTGGATTGCGCCGTCGATCTGGCGCGCAAGCACAAGATGACGATCATGCTGCTGGAAGTGCGGGTGTCGAACCTGCGCGCGCTGCATGTTTATAAACGCTATGGTTTCGTTGAAATCGGCCGCCGCAAGAATTACTATCCGGTCGATCAACATACGCGCGAAGACGCGATCGTGATGAGTTTACCGCTATGAGTCAGCACACATTGGCCGCTTCGGCCCGGGTATTGGAAGAAATCGGTGTCGGGCCTATCTGGGTCCGACGGCATTTGCCTGCCGGCACTGCCGATGTGGCAGCAACTGATGAGGTGGAATCGGTTCAACTGATGCAGGCCGAAGCCGTAGTGACGACGACGGCAGCACCTGCAAGTGCGCCTGCCTCTGCGCCGGCATCACAGCCGGAGCGGGTCATTGTCTCCAAGCGGGATGCGATCCTGGCTGCTGCCGCCGCGATACAGCAGCGTCCGTCTGCCCCTGCCCAGCCTGCTGCACCGTCGTCAGATGACGGCTTGCCGCCTTGGCTGAGTGAGATGGATGGCGCGGACATGGTCTCCAGCGGCTTCATGCCGTACGACGACGAGGAAGATGATGAGCCGGTTGTCCGGGTCAATCCCGCCATCGCCACGATGGATTGGAGCAAGCTCAAAGAGACCGTTGCCGACTGCCAGCAATGCGGCCTGTGCAAAGGGCGCAAGAAAACGGTTTTCGGCGTCGGCGACGAAAAAGCCAAATGGCTCTTCATCGGCGAAGGTCCGGGACGCAATGAGGATATGCAGGGTGAGCCTTTCGTCGGTCCGGCCGGCAAGCTGCTCGATAACATGCTGGTGGCCATGGGGCTCAAGCGGGGTGAAAACGCCTACATCGCCAATATCGTCAAATGCCGTCCCACCGACGAGAACGGCAAGGACAGGCCTCCTTCACCCGACGAAGTGGCCTCGTGCATTCCGTACCTGCAGCGCCAGATCGATCTGATACAGCCTACCGTGCTGGTCGCTTTGGGCAAGACGGCAGCCTTGTCGCTGCTGGGGCTGGATCCGGCGACGCCGGTATCGAAGTTGCGTGGCACGGTTCATCGCTATCGGGACTTGCCGTTGGTTGTCACCTATCACCCGGCTTACCTGTTGCGGCAGCTTGGCGACAAGAGCAAGGCCTGGGCCGATCTCTGTCTTGCCATGACCACTTATGCCGACACGACAAACTGAGCAAACCGAGCAGCCACCAGAATCAGGCAACCGGACCGCATTGCCGGGCCCGACGTATCAATCGTATCAGTCGCAATTTCATGAACGCTGGAGCAGTTTGCGCGATCCGCATGTTCGCGCACTGGCCTGGTTGCTGGAAGCGCCTGATTTGCTGGATGTTCACGCTCAACGCTGGAACGGTCGCATCGCGACGCTGGGAAGACTCAGCGAAATGGACGTCACCTGGCTGCATGCCCTTGATCGCAATCCGCGCGCGTTATATGTACTTATCAACGCGCAGCCTTCAGCGCGGCTTGGGCGTTACGCCGAAAAGCTGCTGACCTTTTATTTGCAGGAGACGGGACGGCTGATTGCGCATAACGTGCAAGTCCGCAATGGCCCGAACGACACCATCGGCGAGTTCGATTTTATCGTGCATGATGAGCAGCGCACCGGCGCTGTGCATTGGGAGTTTGCGACCAAGTTTTATCTGCTGGAGTCACATCAGGCCGAGATGCAGGCCGAAGCTTTTGTCGGGCCGAATCTCGCTGACTCGCTGGGCGCCAAGATGGATAAGATCATGCAGCAGCAACTGAAGCTGGCCGAGCATCCTGCGGCGGCTCAATATCTGCAGCAGCCGGTGACGCATGCACAGGCACTGGTCAAGGGATGGTTGTTTTATCGCGATGAAGCCGCCGCGGCAACGCCGTTACCTGCAGGGTTGGGCGTCGCACGCGAGCATTGCCACGGATTCTGGTGTGAGTTGTCGGCATTGGATTTGACGCTGGCCGAACATTATCTGGTGCTGCCGCGGCTTGAATGGCTGGCACCGGCGCGTGCGCTAGTTGCCAACGCACTGTCTGCGGATCAATTGCATGAAGCGGTCTCCCTGTGTTTTGCCGAAACGCTGGCGCCTGTGATGATCGCGGTCTGCGATAGAGATGGAAATGGCGAGGTGGTGCTGGAGCGTCAGCGCGGCTTTATCGTACCGGACGACTGGCAAGAGAAGGCCGCGCAGCGTGTGCAGCATGCCGTCGTCAAATACTGAGAGAGCGGTCGTGAAATAAAAAAGCGCGTTTGAAGACGCGCTTTTTTTACTTCTGACGAAACAAGCTGAGCTATTCGCTCATTGCAAATCGGGACGCAGCGATTGCAAGGTCGCCGCCGGAACCGGCCCTTGCAGCGAGCAGGCAATGCGTGTGCCGGGGTAGGCCACCTGATCGGACTTGTCGATGATCAGGACGCGCTCCGCAGTGTCTGTCGGCATGCCATGAAAACTGGCCGGATTCGACATTCTGCGCCAGGCGTTGCCATCCCAACGGTCAAGCCGGACGTAGGCGCCATCCTTGTCGGCGCGAAGACGTTTGAGTTCCGGCAGGCGCAGCGACAGGATGCGATAGGTGTCTCGTGGTGACAGCGGGGTAAAGAATCCCCACCAATAGTTCGGGCTGCTCGCGGTTCCCAATGTCATCACTTCATCGAAGTAGCCGGTGATCGGCAGATTGAGCATGGTCAGGCTGTTTCTGGCCGAGGCGAAGTGCTTGTCGGGAGAGCCCCGATCAGGAACCAGAATATTGCCGATGTCACCCTTGGTGGCGATTGGCCAGTATGCCGCGAGTTCGTCCTTGTACTGAGCGGCGACTTTGAACATCGTGCTATCGCAGCTTGCAAAGGCTCTCAGCAGCTCATCGGGAGCGAATTTTTGTCTTGCGACGGGATCCGTCACTGCCTGTTCTTTTTTGTCGTTGGCGCGATCAACAATGCGCTGTGCCTTTTGTTCCTGCCGCTCCAGCTTCAACTGTCGTTTGGCGGCGCGTTCTTCCGGCGAGGCGCAGGCGCCCAGCAAGGCAAGAAGTGAAATGGAAAGCAGGAGTCGTTGTGAAATACGTGGCAGGGGCATGGTTCCTCTGTTTTTTGTTGTGGCAGAAACGGTGCGGTGTTGCAGAAGCAGCAGATATTGAAGATTCTGCAGCTGTTGCCATAGACCGGGCGAAGTCCCCACTTCAGCCGGGTGGCAGGTCAATCTATTAATTTGTCAGTTTCTCAGTGCTTGTGTTCACCGATCAACGCCAGCGAATCATGCTCGCGCTGATTGGCTGCGTGACGGCGCATGATCAGATACATGATGCTGGCGACGAAGACGCCGAAAATAATGATCACGATATTGACGTTCAGATTGAGCCTGACCATCAACGCATACAGCACCAGCATGGTCAGTACCGACAGGTTTTCGTTGAAATTCTGTACCGCGATCGAATGGCCAGCGCTCATCAATACGTGGCCGCGGTGTTGCAGCAGGGCGTTCATCGGTACGACGAAGTAACCCGACAAGGCACCGATGATGATCAGCAAGGGATAAGCAATCCAGATCGATGTCACCATGGTCATGGCCATGACGACAAGGCCCATGATGATGCCCAGAGGCATCACGGTCAGTGACTTGCGGAGGGGGACGAAGCGGGCAGCGCCGACGGCGCCCAGCGCCACGCCCAGCGCCACGATGCCTTGCAGGATTGCAGCCTTGTCCAGCGGCATGTGCAGCGACTTCTCGGCCCATTTCAAGACGATGAACTGCAGCGTCGCTCCCGCACCCCAGAACAGCGTAGTGACTGCGAGCGAAATCTGGCCCAGCTTGTCTTTCCACAAAGTGGTGAAACAGTTGGAGAAGTCGGCGATGAGCTTGATGGGATTGTGCTGCTGATGGGCGTAACGGGCGCCGGTGTCGGGGATATTGAGATTGAAGATGGCAGCAACGATGTAGATGACGGTGATGACGCAGAGCGCGGCTTCAGTAGGGGTGTTGATATTGAAATCAAAGACCGGGAAATCAAACGCGAGCAGTGTCGAGGCAATATGCGGGTTGACCAGCGCACCGCCTAACACCGTGCCGAAGATGATGGAGCAGACCGTCAACCCCTCGATCCAGCCATTGGCGGCAACCAGTTTTTCCGGCGGCAGCAGCTCGGTCAGGATGCCGTACTTGGCCGGCGAATACGCTGCGGCGCCAAAGCCGACGACGGCATAGGCAATCAAAGGATGAATGGTAAAGAACATCAATGCGCAACCGACCACTTTGATCAGGTTGGTGATGAACATGACCTTGCCTTTGGGGAAGGCGTCGGCAAACGCGCCTACGAAGGCTGCAAGCAGCACATACGACAAGACGAAGAATAATTTCAGCAGCGGCGTCATCCATGCCGGAGAGTGCATCTCCGCAAGGAGTGCAATAGCTGCGATAAGCAGGGCATTGTCGGCAAGCGACGAAAAAAACTGCGCCGCCATGATTGTGTAGAAGCCGCGATTCATCCGTATCCAAGATGTGACAAATTATCTCCGGCTTGCTTTATACCATGAAAAGATGACATGCCAGTGATAAGTATGATGGGTGAATATAAGGGCAGGAGCGTAGTCCGAGTTTGGTGCATCCGCTTCATAGAGACAAGTTGATCCGGTAAAATGGCCTCTTGTTCCCGAATGGCCGGATTTCCGCCAGCTCCACCGCATTTCTGTTCAGTTTTCTCTATATTTCACTCTTCAGCCACTATCTGTTTCCATGCCAAGACCAATCGTAGCCACCATTGACATTTCTGCACTACAACACAATCTCGCCGTTGCGAAGTCGCGGGCACCTCACGCCAAGGCGTGGGCAGTAGTCAAAGCGCAGGCCTATGGCCACGGTTTGTCACGCGCAGTGCGTGCTTTTGCCGATGCAGATGGCCTCGCGCTGATCGAAGTCAATTATGCAGTGCAGCTGCGCGAGCTTGGCTGGAAGAAGCCGATCCTGTTGCTGGAAGGTTTCTTTGACGCGGACGATATTCCCGTGCTGGAACAGCATCAGTTGCAATTCGCGGTGCACTGCAATGAGCAGATTCAATTGCTGGAACAGGCCAAACTCAAGGCCGGCGTGCAATTCGACGTCCATCTGAAGATGAACAGCGGCATGAATCGCCTCGGTTTCAAGCCGGAAGCCTATCGCGCCGCCTACGAGCGGTTGCAGAAGCTTGCCTGCGTGCGCAGCATCACCATGATGACGCACTTTGCCAATGCCGATGACGCCTCCAATCCCGATTTGCCGCTGGCAGAGCAAGTCAGACGTTTCAAGGCGGCCACGGAAGGGTTGGCCGGTGCTTGCAGCGTGTCGAATTCTGCCGCTGACTTGTTGCACACCGAGCTGGCGTATGACTGGGTGCGTCCCGGGGTCATGCTCTACGGCGGTACGCCAGGCGGTGGTGCGGCCAAGGATTTCGGCCTGCGTCCGGCCATGACACTGGAAAGCGAGATCATCGCCGTGCAAGAGATTGGTCCGGGAGACGCGGTCGGCTACGGCAGCCGTTTTGTCGCCGACAAGCCGATGAAGATTGGCATCGTCGCCTGCGGTTATGCAGACGGTTATCCGCGTCATGCCCCCAATAACACACCGGTCGTGGTCGATGGCGTCAACACCGGCACTGTCGGTCGCGTCTCGATGGATATGCTGATCGTCGACCTGACCCACATCCCGAATGCCGGCGTCGGCAGCCACGTTGTCCTGTGGGGGGAAGCTTTGCCGATTGACGACGTCGCTTTTGCGGCGGGCACCATCGGCTATGAATTGATGTGCGCTCTGGCGCCACGCGTCACCGTGCGGGAAAAGAACTGATATGGCAAAAGCCAAAACCAATTACACCTGTACCGAATGCGGCGGCATCAGCAATAAATGGGCGGGACAGTGTCCGGCCTGCGGGCAGTGGAACACGCTGGTGGAAACACTGGTCGAGCCGGTCAGCGCCAATCGCTATTCGAATCAGCATCAAGGCCTGGCGCAGACGGCGCCGGTGTTGTCGCTGGTCGATATCGAAGCAATCGACGTACCGCGCTTCGGCACCGGTATCGAAGAATTTGATCGCGTACTCGGTGGCGGGCTGGTTCCGGGCGGTGTCGTACTGATCGGTGGTGATCCGGGGATCGGCAAGTCAACGCTCTTGCTCCAGGCGCTGGCGAATATTTCCAAGCTTAAACATGTCTTGTACGTCAGCGGCGAAGAATCCGGCTCGCAGATTGCCTTGCGCGCCAAACGTCTGGCAGTCGATGCCAAGGATCTCAAGCTGCAGGCGGAAATTCAGCTGGAAAAGATTCTGTCGACACTGGCGGAACACAAGCCTGATGTCGCCGTCATTGATTCGATTCAGACCGTCTATTCCGACGCACTGACTTCGGCGCCTGGTTCAGTGGCGCAAGTACGTGAGTGTGCAGCGCAGCTCACGCGTTTTGCCAAGACCTCCGACACCACCATCATCATGGTGGGCCACGTCACCAAGGAAGGCGCGTTGGCAGGTCCGCGCGTGCTCGAGCATATCGTCGACACAGTGCTGTATTTCGAAGGCGACACGCATTCCAGTTTCCGTCTGGTGCGGGCATTCAAGAATCGTTTCGGTGCCGTCAATGAGCTGGGGGTGTTTGCCATGACGGAAAAGGGACTCAAAGGAGTATCCAATCCATCGGCGCTGTTTTTGTCGCAGCACGACAGTCAGGTGCCGGGCTCCTGCGTCATGGTCACCCAAGAAGGCACGCGTCCTCTGCTGGTGGAAATTCAGGCGCTGGTCGATAGTTCGCATGTTCCCAACGCACGCCGTTTGTCGGTCGGCCTGGAGCAGAATCGTCTGGCCATGCTGCTGGCGGTGTTGCATCGCCATGCCGGTATCGCTGCGTTCGATCAGGATGTGTTCATCAACGCCGTCGGCGGTGTGAAGATCACCGAACCGGCAGCCGACCTTGCCGTGTTGTTGGCGATCAATTCGTCCATGCGCAACAAGCCGCTGCCGCGCGGTCTGGTGGTGTTCGGAGAAGTTGGGCTGGCAGGTGAGATTCGTCCCGCGCCACGGGGGCAGGAGCGCCTGCGCGAAGCCGCCAAGCTGGGTTTCTCCATTGCCATGATTCCAAAGGCGAACGCGCCCAAGCAAGAGGTTGAAGGCTTGAAAGTCGTTGCGGTAGAGCGCATCGATGAAGCCTTGCAAAAGATTCGCAACATCGACGAATAAGCCGCATCAAGCAAAGAAGAAAATGGCCTGAGCAATCAGGCGATTGCCGATCGTTGTGACTTGTCGCTTTTCTCTTGCATCATCTCTATCCCGGCAGGTCGTAGGTCACGATGACCTGATTCATTTCTCCCTGCGCGGGTGGGCCTAACGGGCCTGTGCCTCTCACGCGGTAATGCAATGTGAAGGGTTGAGACGCATCCTGGCCGTTGAAGGCGGACGTGTTGCCGCTTGCGCTGTTGGTGATGTTCCAGCAGCGCTGCTGATTATTTCGGCACAGTACGGCTTCAAATCCCACGGGTTTGCTCGACAAGCCGTAGCGCCACGCTACATTGCTGATGGTACTACCGGCAGGGATGGGGGCATTGATCCTGAACAGGGTTTCGTAGTCGGCATTTTTTGCCAGAATCGTCGCGCCCATGGCGTCTGATGCATACGAGCCGCTGGGGCGGTTATGACTCGAAGGAGCAGGGTTGTGTGAGGGAGTTGATGCTGCCGGTGTGACCGGTGCGGTGGTTGTGGTGGTTGTGGCGGTTATGGCATTTGTCGTTGCAATGGGCAGATCGCCGAGTGATGATGCCGCGCCAGATTGCACGCTCAGTGTGCGATCAACGCGTGCCTGAGCCAATGCCTCGCTGCCGCTCATCGCGCCACCAAGAAAAACCATCAGTACCATCAGGATAGAGCGGTTGTGATGTCGCACGCTCGTTACCCTGTTTGCTTGCGCGGATGGGCGCTGCGTGGAGGCTGGGGGAAAATCATCTGCACCACGAGGCCGCCGCCCTCGCGATTACGCAGGTGCAGCTTGCCGTTGTGGCGAATCACAATCCGGTTCACGATTGCCAGCCCAAGGCCGGAGCCGTTGGCTTGACCACGCGCGGTATCAAGACGGGTAAAGGGGCGCAGCAAGCGCTCCAGTTCGCTTTCCGGGGCACCTGCACCGTGATCGGCGATCTCCACCTTGACGTTATGCCCTTCCAGTTTGCACAGGATGTCGATATCTGCAACGTCGGTGTCAGGCGTCTTGCCGTAGCGACGGGCATTTTCGATCAGATTGCCGATAGTGCGTTCGAGCTCCACCGTGTTGCCCATGATTTCCAGGCCCGGCATGATGGCGGTCGTGACACGGACTTCGTTCTGGCGTTTGCTGTGATTGGCGGCGTCTTCGAGCAGACCGGACAGATCGACAGATGTAAAGCTGCTGCTGTCGAACGGCTTCGCGTAATCGAGGAACTGGCCGATGATGGCATCCATTTGCGCCAGATCCGAATGCATGCCGTCGCGTGCTTCGTCGGACAAATGCGCCATTTCAACTTCCAGCTGCATACGCGCAAGCGGTGTACGCAAGTCATGGGAAATGCCGGCGAGGATCACCGCACGATCAGACTCGATGCGATTAAGGTCATCGACCATTTGATTGAAACTGCCATTGGCTTCCCTGATTTCGGTCGGCCCGGATTCGGGCAACGGATCAGGTTGATTGCCTTTGGCAATGGCGCGTGCGGCAGCGGTCAGGCGCGCCAGGGGCTGGTTGATCAAAGTCGAGATGAACACGGCGCCGATCAGGGACAACACCAGTGCAATCGACGCCCATCCCAGCCATTGAAGGCTGGACGTGCGATCAAGGCGACCGCGATCCAGCATGAGCCAGTATTGGTCTTCATCAATCTTGAAGCTGATCCAGAAGCCGTCAACGTCGTTCACACCCGAGGCAAACTGGGTATCGTCGCCCATTGCCTGTTTGACGTAGTACTCGAGTTCAGGAAGGACAGGGGAATCGTCCGGTGGTGTGATCTTGTCGGATTTTTCCAGCGGATAAATGCGGATGCCTTCGTTGCTGGCCAGATCGAACAGCAGTTCGCGGCGCATCTCCGGCGCCGAGTGAGTCAGCGCGGCGCGCGTGATCGTCACGACGGAAACGATTTGCGCCGCCAATTGTTCGGCACGCGGACCGCGTTCCACCATGCGGAAACTGGCCACCCATGCCACCATGCTGGCGGTAATCAGGAAAGTCAGCAAAAAGAAAGTGCGCCAGAACAGTCCATTGCTGAACCATCGTTGGCGCGTAGGATTGCTCATAGTCTAAGTCCCGGTGGACGGGTTCGATTCATTCAACAAGCTTGACGGGCTTGGCAGGCTTAGCTCGCTTGGTAGGCAGGCGAAGCGCATCAGCGCGGTTTGCCCTCGGGAATGAAGACGTAGCCAAGGCCCCACACGGTCTGAATGTAAAGCGGATTGGCCGGATCGGGTTCGATCAGTTTGCGCAGACGCGAGATCTGCACGTCAAGGCTGCGGTCGAATACTTCGTATTCGCGGCCACGGGCCATTTCCATGAGTTTTTCGCGCGACAGGGGCTGGCGTGCATTGCGGGCAAAGACTTTGAGTACCGAGAATTCGCCGGTGGTTAGTGGAACGGTTTCGCCTTTTTTCTTCAGCGTGCGCGTGCCCAAGTCGAGGACGAATTCACCAAACTCAAAAGATTCCGGCGACTCTGAAGGCGCACCTGGCAATTCGTCCGGGCCTTTGCGACGCAGTACGGCGTTGATGCGTGCAACCAGCTCACGTGGATTAAATGGCTTGGGCAGATAATCATCTGCACCCATTTCGAGACCAATGATGCGATCGACATCTTCACCTTTGGCGGTGAGCATGATGATCGGTGTCTGATCGCCGGCGCCGCGCAGGCGCCGGCAAATCGCCAGGCCGTCTTCGCCGGGAAGCATCAGATCCAACACCAGCAGATCGTAGCGCTCGCGGATCCAGAGCTTGTTCATCGCCTGTGCATTTTCTGCTGTGACGACGTTGAAACCCTGTTCGGTCAGATAGCGGCGAAGCAGGTCGCGCAGACGGATATCGTCATCCACCACCAGAACTTTGGATTGGTGGGCCGGAGTAGCGGGGGAGCTTGTGTTGGTCGTATTCATGGCGTTATGGTAGCGTCTTCACAGAGATCGGCAACATGTAAGCAGCCAAAGATTACAAACTGTTACATACCTTACCTTAATCATCTTATACCATCCGGCCAAGCAACCTACACTGGATACATCGATGAATGCACTTTGTCGTTGGTCCAAAATGTGGAAAAATGCCGTTATGGATATTGCAGTTTTAAAAAAACTTGGTGTTGCTGCAGCGTTTGTGTTGCTGGGTGCTAGCGCCGCTGCGTTTGCGCGTCCTCCCGAACCCGGGCGCGGAATGCCGAATCAGCCTACCGATTTTCGCCATCAGGGCGGAAACGGTTTTGGCAATGGTGGCGGACGTCCGCCACCAGATCAGGATGCCAATCAGCGTCGCGGTAAACTAAGTCCAGATGAGCGCCGCGAACTGCGACGCCAGATTGACGAAGCGGGGCAGGATATCTATCGCGTCAACAAGCGTTAGCTCTGCGTTGCCCACCGCTGACATCGTCAGGGTAAATGCTCAGACTGTTAAGACCCAGACCGTTGAGACCATTTATCAAAAGTGTAGTTGCAGAATAAAAAGCCCGGCTCTAAATGTCCGGGCTTTTTCTTTTGGGCGGTCGTATTGTCGTCTTTGTGTTTTTTATTGGTGAGCACGTCCCAGCCGACGTTCCAGGCGATGTTGCAAGGCTTCGAAGCAGATGCTGAGAAACCAGTACACCATCGCTGCGGCGATATACAACGGCAGGGGGCGGAAGGTCACTGCGATGATTTCCTTGGTCGACAGCATCAACTCGGTCACGGTGATGACGGACACCAGCGACGTATCCTTGATCAGGCTGATCAGCGTGTTGCTCATCGATGGCACCGCGATGCGGATCGCCTGGGGCACCACGATATGGCGCAAGGTCTGGATATAAGTCAGGCCCAGGCTGTAGCTGGCACTCCATTGACCCTTGCCAACACCGAGAATGGCGCCACGCAAGCTCTCAGACAAATAGGCGCTGGCGTTCAGGCTCAGCGTCAGCACGCCGGCCATGAGCGGAGAGAACTCGATACCGACGCTGGGCAAGCCGTAGTAGACGACGAAAATCTGCACCAGCAACGGCGTGCCGCGCATCAGGCTGACGTAGACAGCCGCCGGCCAATGAACGAGCTTCCACGGCACAATGCGCGCGACTGCCAGTACAAATCCCAGGATCAGGCCGCCGACCATCGAAGACAACGCAAACAGGAGCGTGTAGCCCGTGCCTTTGAGCATGATCGGCGCTGCCTGATGCAGCAAGTCCCATATTTCCATTTTTCGTCGACGCAATAAAAATATCCCCGCATTAACGCGGGGATATTGGTTCAAGAGAGCTTAGTGACTTATTGTGCGGCTGGCGGCTTGCTCACGTCAATGCCAAACCACTTGATCGACGCCTGCTTGAAGCTGCCGTCCTTTTGAATGTCGGCCAGCGCCTTGTTCAGAGCCGCCTTGAATTGCGGATTGCCCTTTTGGAAAGGAATGCCGATCTTGTCGACCGTGCCGATTGGCGAACCGCCCTTGAGCGGCAGATTTGCCGACTTCAGCAGGTAGCCGACCAGCAGGCTGTCATTCAGCGCTGCGTCGATGCGACCGCTCGCCAGATCGGCCAGGTATTCAGGCGAACCTGGATAGGTTTTGACGTCGATACCGGGAACGCTCTTGGCTTTTTGTTCAAAGTTGGTGCCTTGGCCCAGGCCCAGTTTCTTGCCCTTCAGATCTTCCAGACTGTTGAACTGGCGCTTTTCATCCTTGCGCACGATCAACTGCGCGCTGGACAGGGTGTACGGATCGGAGAAGTCGAACGCCTTTTGACGCTCGTCGGTGATACCGACCTGATTGATGATGACGTCGTATTTGCCGGCGCCCAGACCCGCCAGAATGCCGCTCCACTCAGTCGTGGTGAACTCAGGCTTCAAGCCCAGCTTGGCGGCGAGCAGCTTGGCGACGTCGACTTCAAAACCGGTCAGTTCGCTGGTCTTCGGATCCTTGAAGTTGAACGGAGGATAGTTGCCTTCCAGGGCGACTTTCAGTGTGCCGCGCGCCTTGACGGTATCCAGCAGGTCGGCAGCATGTGCGCCGACGGTGGCGCCTACCAGCAGCAGGCCGGCCAGCAACGGAGACAGTTTACGAAGTGTTTTGGATGTCATGTCTGTTCCTTTGACGATAAATATATTAATCGGTGGAAATCCGATATGCGAGCAGCTTAATCGTTTTGCAAGCTAAGACCAAAGACATCTACGTAAGAAGTTTATATAGGCTGCTGAAAAGACAACCTGACGTCGTTGCAGCTCTTTGCCGTACTAAAGTACTGTCTGCGTCGCTAGGCCTGGTCAGCTTGGTTTTTCAACAGCCTATAGGCGCACAGGCAGCCCTCTTATTACGCGACTAGTTGTTCCAACGCTTCCTGCTGGCTCAGCCAATCCTCTTCAAGTTGCCCCAATTCCTTGGTGCAATAGGCCTGGTCGGCGATCAATTTCTTCAGTTCTTCCTTGTTGGCGGCGTCGTAGATATCCGGCGCGGCCAGGCGGGCGTCGATGGCGGCCTTCTTTTCATTGCATTTGGCGATCTGTTCTTCCAGGCGCTTGATGCGCGACTCGATCGGTTTTTTCAAGCCGGCCAGACGCTGACGTTCTTCGGCGTCGAGACGCTTTTGTTCGCGTCGATCGCCGACAGGCGCTGCAACCGGTTCAGGTGCTTTTTGTTCGACTTTAAGTTCGGCTTTCGGCTTGGCGGCCGCAGCTTGCGCCGCCTCCGCTGCACTGTTCTTAGCGGCCAGTTTGGTCTTGAACAACCAGTCGCGGTAGTCGTCGAGGTCGCCGTCGAACGGCTGCAACTTGCCGTCTGCAACGATCAGGAATTGATCCGTGGTGGCGCGTAGCAGATGGCGATCATGGGATACCAGTACCAGCGTGCCTTCGAACTGCGCCAATGCCATGGTTAGTGCTTCGCGGGTTTCCAGATCCAGGTGATTGGTTGGTTCATCGAGCAGCAACAGGTTAGGGCGTTGCCAGACAATCAGTGCCAGCGCCAGACGGGCTTTTTCACCGCCGGAGAAAGGGGCGATGCTGGACGATGCCATGGTGCCGTTGAAGTTGAAGCTGCCGAGGAAGTTGCGCAGTTCTTGCTCACGCACGTCCGGCGCGATACGGGCCAGATGCCATAGCGGCGACTCGTCGTGACGCAGCATTTCAACCTGGTGCTGGGCAAAGTAGCCGATCACCAGGCCTTTGCCGAACTGCGCGGTGCCGGCGATTGGATCAAGCTCGTTGGCGATGGTTTTGATCAGCGTCGATTTACCGGCGCCATTGACGCCGAGCAGGCCGATACGCTGTCCGGTCTGCAACGAAAAATCAATACCGCCGACGATGATCTTTTCGCTGATGGCATAAGTGTCAGGATCTTCAATGCGATAACCGGCGTTGACTTTTTCCATGACCAGCAGCGGATTCGGCGCCGACAGCGGTTCGCGGAATTCGAATGAAAACTCAGCCGCCGCGCGCAACGGCGCCAGCTCTTCCATCTTCGCCAGTGCCTTCATGCGGCTCTGCGCCTGTCTGGCCTTGCTGGCCTTGGCCTTGAAGCGGTCAATGAAGGAATGCAAGTGTGCACGCTGGCGCATCTGCTTTTCGATCATGCCGGCCGCGAGTTCGAGCTGGGCTGCGCGTTGACGTTCAAATGCAGAGTAATTGCCGGAATAGCGCTTGAGCTTGCGGTCGTCGATATGCACGATCACATTGACCACGCCGTCGAGGAAGTCGCGATCATGGGAAATGATGATCAGCGTACCGGCATAACGCTTGAGCCAGTCTTCCAGCCAGATGATGGCGTCCAGATCCAGGTGATTGGTCGGTTCATCGAGCAGCAGCAAGTCGGACGGGCACATCAGCGCCTGTGCCAGATTCAGGCGCATGCGCCAGCCTCCGGAGAAGCTCGCCACCGGGCGCTCCATTTGTTCCAGCGTAAAGCCCAGGCCGATCAGCAACTGTTCGGCGCGCGAGCGTACGGTATAGACGTCGGCATCTGCCAGCGCGCCATACAACTCGGCGATGTGAGTGCCGTTTTCAGCGCTTTCGGGTTCAGCTTCCGCGGCCGCCAACTGTGCTTCCAGGCGGCGCAAGGTAACGTCGCCGTCAATGGCGTATTCAACGGCAGGGCGATCGAGCGCAGGGGTTTCCTGAGCAACGTAGGCCACGCGCCATTTCGTTGGATAGTCGATGTTGCCCTGATCGGCGTGCAGTTCGCCGCGCAGCATGGCGAACAGGCTGGATTTGCCGGCGCCATTGGCGCCGATGAGGCCGATCTTGTCGCCCGGGTTGAGCGTGAGGTCGACATTCTCCAGCAGCGGCTTGACGCCGCGGGCCAGGGAAACTTGCTGAAAACGAATCATCGTGGAACTGCAATCAAAGAAGAAAAAATCAGGTTAAAGCGGAACAGCCGCGAAACAGAAAAAGAGAAAAACGACGCTTGCAATTACGCCAGGTGCTGCAATTGGTCTGCGGTCAACAGGAACACCATATCGTCGCCGGCGCTGGTTGTGACCCATGTCAGTTCCAGTTCCGGGAAAGCGGCTTCCGCATAGGCGCGTTCATTGCCTATCTCGACGATCAGCACGCCATTCGGCGTCAGGCGTTGTGCCGCACCCTTGACGATCTTGCGCACCAGGTCCATGCCGTCCTTGCCGCCGGCCAGCGCGATTTGCGGCTCTTGCAGGTATTCCTTCGGCAGCTTGCTCATCGAGTCTGAATTGACGTACGGGGGATTGCTGATAATCAGGTCGTACTTGCGTGCAGGAAGCTTGGTGTACAGATCCGATTCGACCAGGTTGATGCGATCGCCCAGTTCGTAGTCGTCGACGTTGCGACGCGCCACTTGCAGGGCTTCCGCCGAGATGTCGACGGCATCGACCTGCGCCTGCGGGAAGGCGTCCGCCAGCAGAATCGGCAAGCAACCGGAGCCGGTGCAGACGTCCAGAATGTTGGCGACTTGCGCCGGGTCTTGCACCCATGGCGAGAAGTGTTCGGGAATCAGTTCCGCGATGAAAGAGCGAGGCACGATGACGCGTTCATCCACAAAGAAACGATAGCCGCCCAGCCACGCTTCATTGGTGATGTAGGCGGCCGGAACACGGTCTTCCGTGCGGCGCATGATGACGCGCAGCAGATTATCAATCTCGCCTTGCAGCAGGCGCGCATCGAGGAATGGTTCCAGTTGATCCAGCGGTAGCTTGAGCGTGTGCAGGATCAGGTAGGCGGCTTCGTCGAAGGCATTGTTGGTGCCGTGGCCGAAGAACAGTTTTTCAGTATTGAAGCTCGTGATGGCGTAGCGCAGGATGTCGCGCACGGTAGCGAAATTGTTTGGCGTCATGATCGATATTCTCGGTCTGTACATGGATTAGGTCCTGCTCGGTTTGGTTTGCAGCTGCAGCGGCAAAGTACTTGCTACAGCAGCAGGTTTTCCATGGTGCGGCGATAAATGTTTTTCAGCGGATCGATGTAGCGTACTTCGATGTATTCGTCGATCTTGTGGATGCTGTCGTTGGGGGGGCCGAATTCAATCACTTGCGGGCAAATCTGCGCGATAAAACGGCCGTCGGAAGTGCCGCCGGTGGTCGACAGTTCGGTATCAAGGCCGGTTTCCGCCTTGATCGCCGATGACAGCGCATCGCTCAGGTTGCCGCGCGGCGTCAGGAAGGGGCGGCCACCAACTGTCCACTTCAGGTCATAGTCAAAGCCATGCTTGTCGAGGATGGCGTGCACGCGTTGCTGCAGACCTTCCACAGTGCTGGCCGTTGAGAAGCGGAAGTTGAAGTCGATCACCACTTCGCCCGGAATCACGTTCGACGCGCCGGTGCCCCCGTGGATGTTCGACATCTGCCACGAGGTCGGCAGGTAGTACTCATTGCCTTCGTCCCACTTTTCGGCGACCAGATCAGCCAGTGCAGGTGCAGCGAGGTGGATAGGATTCTTTGCCAGTTGCGGATAAGCGATATGACCCTGAATACCTTTGACTGTGAGCTTGCCGGACATGGTGCCGCGGCGGCCGTTCTTGATCATGTCGCCGAGTTGCTTGGCTGAAGTCGGTTCGCCGACGATGCAGTAGTCGAGTTGCTCGCCGCGTGCTTTGAGCTTGTCGCAGACGATCACGGTGCCATCGGTGGCCGGACCTTCTTCATCGCTGGTGATCAGGAAACCGATCGAACCTTTGTGATCCGGATGCGCAGCGACGAATTCTTCGACCGCGACAACCATCGCCGCAATCGAGGTCTTCATGTCGGATGCGCCGCGGCCGAACAGTTTGCCATCGCGTTGCGTCGGCACGAACGGCGGCGATTGCCATTTATCGACAGGGCCGGTTGGCACCACGTCGGTGTGTCCTGCAAACGCCAGCAGCGGTTGCGCCGTACCCTTGCGCGCCCACAGGTTGGTAACGTCGCCGGACTGGATGGTTTCGCAGACAAAGCCAAGCGGCGCCAGCAGTTCAGCCAGGCGTGCCTGGCAGCCTTTGTCTTCCGGAGTGACGGAAGAGAGGGCGATCAGTTCCTGGGTCAGGGCAAGGGTTTTGCTCATGATGAATTCGTGCAATCAGTTCTTGAAAATCTGTTGATAAAGGTCAGCAGTAAAGCCGACATGCGTAGGCTGACCGCTGGTGTGCAGTACCGGACGTTTGACGATGGACGGCAGCTCGACAATCAGCGCCGTGGCGCTGGCATTGTCAGTAATGCTGGCCTTGCGCTCGTCGGACAGGCCGCGCCAGGTCGTGCCTTTGCGATTGACCAGTGTGTCCCACGGGATGTCTTTGAGCCAGGTTTTCACCAGGCTGGCGTCGAGTCCCGCTTTCTTGAAATCATGGAAGGTGTACGCGACGCCATTGGCGTCGAGCCAGGTGCGCGCCTTCTTGACCGTGTCGCAATTGGGAATGCCGTAGAGAGTGACTTGCGTGCTCATAAAATCAACATCCTGTCTTACAAAAAGTGAAGGCCGGCGTCATGCCATGCCGGCCGTATTTCTTAGCTTGCTGCAAACGCGCTGCAAAGAAAATTGCCGGCCTGTGCCGGCAATTCATGGCACTGCTTAAGCGCCGCGCAGCAGTTCGTTGATCGATGTCTTCGAACGGGTTTGCGCGTCAACCTTCTTGACGATGATCGCAGCGTACAGGCTGTACTTGCCGTCTTTCGACGGCAGATTGCCCGGCACCACGACGGAGCCGGCAGGCACGCGGCCGTAATGCACTTCGCCGGTTTCGCGGTCGTAAATCTTGGTCGATTGACCGATATACACGCCCATCGACAGAACCGAGTTTTCTTCGATGATCACGCCTTCAACGACTTCCGAACGCGCACCGATGAAGCAGTTGTCTTCGATGATGACCGGGCCTGCTTGCACTGGCTCCAGAACGCCGCCGATGCCGACGCCGCCGGACAGGTGGACGTTCTTGCCGATTTGCGCTGCGGAACCGACGGTAGCCCATGTGTCGACCATCGCGCCTTCATCGACGTAAGCGCCGATGTTGACGTAAGAAGGCATCAGCACAACGTTCTTGCCGATGAAGGAACCGTGACGGGCAACTGCCGGCGGCACCACGCGGAAGCCGCCCTTGGCGAAATCTTCAGCGGTGTAGTTGGCAAACTTGGTCGGAACCTTGTCGTAGAACTGCGGATAGCCCGGGATGCCGGAACCGACAGGCACGTTGTCTTCCAGGCGGAACGACAGCAGGATGGCTTTTTTGACCCATTGGTTGACTTGCCATTGGCCGACGCTTTGGCGATCTGCCACGCGCAGGGTGCCTTCATTCAGGCCGGCGATAACTTCCGCCACGGCGTTACGGATGTCGGCAGGTGCAGTCTTCGGCGACAGGCTGGCGCGGTCTTCCCACGCTTGATCGATGATTTGCTGGATGGATTGGGTCATCTTGTTTTATCTAGGTTGAAAATGAATAAAAACTGAAGTCAGGCTCTTCACCGTTGAGGTGTTCAATCGAATAGAAGCCGGACTTCGCGTGGCAGGCAGATTTGACAGAGTTATGCTGCTGCCAGTTTGCGTGTGAAAGCGACGATGCGTTGCGCCGCTTCCAGACATTCTTCCACTTCGGCGACCAGCGCCATGCGGATGCGCTGCTGGCCTGGGTTCACGCCGTTGGCCTCGCGCGCCAGATAACTTCCTGGCAATACCGTCACATTATATTCGGCATAGAGACGCTTGGCATATTCCGTATCGCTTATCGAGGCCAGTTTGTCGACCTTGGCCCACAGGTAAAAACTGGCGTCAGGCAGAGATACATCCAGTACTTCCTGCAGCAGCGGCGTGACCTGGCTGAATTTCTTGATGTACTTGGCGCGGTTTTCCTGCACGTGGGTTTCATCGTTCCAGGCGGCAATCGAGGCATTCTGAATCGACGGGCTCATGGCGCCGCCGTGATAGGTGCGATAGAGCAAGAATTTTTTCAGAATCGCTGCGTCGCCGGCAACAAAGCCGGAGCGCATGCCTGGCACGTTCGATCGCTTCGACAGGCTGGAGAAGGCAATCAGGCGGTCGTAGCCACGGCCGAGCTTGTGCGCGGCTTCCAGGCCGCCCAAGGGAGCCTCATCCTTGAAATAGATTTCCGAATAGCATTCATCCGACGCAATCACAAAACCATAGCGGTCGGACAGTTCGAACAGTTTTTTCCAGTCTTCCAGCGACAGCACGGCGCCCGTCGGGTTGCCCGGCGAGCACAGGAACAGCAACTTGACGCGCGGCCAGACATCGTCGGGCACCTGGCTGAAATCGGGCGCAAAGTTGCGCGCTGGATCCGAATTGACGAAATACGGTTGTGCTCCCGACAGGTAGGCCGAGCCTTCATAGATCTGATAGAAGGGATTCGGGCACATGACCAACGCGTCTTTTTGCGATGGGTCGACGACTGTTTGCGTCAGCGAGAACAGGGCTTCACGCGAACCGTTGACGGGCAACACCTGTGTGGCAGGATCGATTTTCGGCAAGCCGTAGCGGCGTTCCAGCCAGCCGGCAATGGCGGCGCGCAATGCTTCCGAACCGATGGTGCTTGGATAGGACGCCAGACCGGATAAATTGTCAGTCAGCGCCTGCTTGATGAAGGCTGGAGTCGGATGTTTCGGTTCGCCGATACCAAGGCTGATATGACGATAGTCCGGATTGGGTGTGACGTCGGAAAACAGGTTCTTCAGTTTTTCGAACGGGTAGGGTTGCAGCTTATCGAGTAATGGATTCACGGAGGCGCGTAGCAAGGAAGTGATAGCCCGACATTATACTGATTGTTGCAGGGATGATGCGGTATCGGGCGGCCTCTCTGTGGATGAACGCATGTTTTGGCAAGGCGCTGCAAAATGCACATCATCAACGCATGGCAAAAAATCAAGAGATATGAGTGCGGCTTGACGTGAGGCAATGTCTGGGCCTGGGAGTTATGACCGCTGCAGATAGGCACGAGGCTGCTGGCGTGTCGATTTGAGGCGTTGAGGAAGGCCAGTTTTTTCAATCCCGGAGTTGTTGTGAAAGTATTGTCAATATGTCATGAAAAAATGTCTCTGGCCCCATTTCCTTTGGAGCCGATGGCAGCCTGAATGGATCTCCTGTCACCTTTGTTCAGCGTTGCAAACCAGATAGCTTGGTTCTGGAACGCTTGGCGACTGACTTCAAAAGTGCAGTTTTGTTGCGCTGCGCAAATCGAACAATCGCGTGGGGGAAGCCGCGCTGTTCCGCTGATGTGCTATCCGGAAAGTGAGTTACTGTGCATAGTCGAACAATAAATCTCCCTATCGGGATTCAACGGAGTTGTCAGTATGAAAACAGTAAGATCAAAGCTATTGTTGGCGCTGGTCGTAATGTGGGTAGGCTTGCTGGTGCTGGCCGCATGGTCCGCGCTCAATACGCGCCAGAACATGATCAACGAACGCGAAGCCGGTTTGAAGCGCGTGGTTGAAACGGCGGAAGGCATTCTGAAGAGCTACGCAGCGGAAGTCGCAGCCGGTAAAACGACAGTGGAGGATGCCAAGAAAAACGCCTTGGCACGCATTGCGGCGATGCGCTATGACAACGATAACTACATTTTCGTGTTCGACTCCAAGCCGGTAGTGCTGATGCACCCCACCAACAAGAGCGTGGTTGGCAAGAATGTCTCTGACCGCAAGGACAGCGACGGCAAACTCTATTATGTTGAGATGGTAAAGGTCGGCAAGGCGCAGCAACGTGGTTTCGTCAATTATATGGGCCGTCTGCCGGGTGCCGACGACACCAATCGTACGCAAAAAGTCAGCTATCTGATTTACTACGAGCCATGGGATTGGTTGCTGGTATCGGGGGTATTCCTCAATGACGTGGAAAGTGATTTCTACCAAAACCTCATGAAGCTGGCCGCGATCCTGATCGTCGTCGGGGTAGTGGTGTCGGCGATGATGCTGGCGATCATTCGCAATATCACTCGCAGCCTTGGCGGCGAGCCGGCGTACGCGGTGGAGGTGGCGTCAGCTATCGCATCCGGCGATCTGACCATGGCGATCAAAACACGCTCCGGCGATAAACGCAGTTTGCTGTACGAAATGAGCGTCATGCGTGAGCGCCTGTCGTCGGTGATCAGCGGCATTCGTACCGGCACCGAGTCCATCGATACCGGCGCCAAGGAAATTGCCGCCGGCAATCTTGATCTGTCCTCGCGGACCGAACAGCAAGCCGCTTCTCTGGAAGAAACCGCCTCCAGCATGGAGGAATTGACGTCAACCGTGAAGCAGAATGCCGACAATGCACGTCAGGCGGGGCAACTGGCGAAGACGGCCTCCGATATCGCTCGTCGTGGTGGTGATGTGGTCGGTCAGGTGGTGGATACCATGCAAGGCATCACGGAAAGCTCGCGCAAGATTTCCGACATTATTGGCGTGATCGATGGCATTGCGTTTCAGACCAATATTCTGGCGCTGAATGCGGCGGTCGAAGCAGCCCGCGCCGGTGAGCAAGGCCGCGGTTTCGCTGTGGTCGCCAGCGAAGTGCGTAGCCTTGCGCAACGCAGCGCCCAGGCAGCAAAAGAGATCAAGGATTTGATTGAGGACTCGGTCACACGCGTCGACAGCGGTTCGGATCTGGTGCAGCGTGCAGGGCAGACCATGGGCGAAGTCGTGGATGCCGTGCAACGCGTGACCGATATCATGGGGGAGATTTCCTCCGCGACCGAAGAGCAAAGCAGCGGCATTGGTCAGGTCAACCAGGCGATCACGCAAATGGATCAGACCACGCAGCAAAATGCGGCGCTGGTTGAGCAGGCAGCAGCAGCGGCAGGTTCGTTGGAAGAGCAGGCTCGTCGCCTGAAAGAAGCCGTCGCCTTCTTCCAGGCGGGTGAGGTTGCTGCGGTAACTGCGCCCGCATTCACAAGTCGTCCGGCGAAGCCTGTCGTCAAGGCAGCGACTGCAGGCACTGCCGTGCGCAAGCCTGCGGCATCGGTGGCATCTTCGGCATCAGCCACGCGCAAGCCGGCTCTGGCCAAGGCATTGCCGTCGGCGAGTGCGAAATCTGCCGTGCCGAAGTCGCCGGCTGGCGACGATGGTGATTGGGAAACATTCTAAGGAGCCTGCATTGTCTGAATGCGGATTTTTGTGACTGACGTAAGTAAGAAAGCGGCTTGCCTGAGCGATTTGGCGAGCCGTTTTTCATTTATTGTGAAGGCGAGGGCCGCCGGGGGATGTTTGCGTTGATCCGGGATGCGTTCTTAGCCTTGATTTCAGCGGTTTTCCCTCTCGGAATGTTATGATACCGGGCTATTGTGGGCGAATTTGCCTGCTTCCGTCAAACTCTGTGAAACTGTAGACAACGTGCGCTTAAATTCCATTAAATTGTCAGGATTCAAGTCTTTCGTCGATCCGATGAATTTCCAGGTGCCGGGGCAGTTGGTAGGTGTGGTAGGCCCTAACGGCTGCGGCAAGTCCAATATTATCGATGCGGTGCGCTGGGTGCTGGGTGAATCCAAAGCATCCGAATTGCGCGGCGAATCGATGCAAGACGTCATCTTCAACGGCTCCACCAACCGCAAGCCGGCCGGACGCGCCTCCGTCGAGCTGATTTTCGACAACGCCATGGGCAAGGCCGCAGGTCAATGGGGCCAATACGCCGAGATCGCCGTCAAGCGCACGCTCACGCGCGACGGCACTTCTTCGTATTACATCAATAACCAGGCGGTGCGTCGCCGCGACATTCAGGACATTTTCCTTGGTACCGGTCTTGGCCCGCGGGCGTACGCGATCATCGGTCAGGGCATGATTTCGCGCATTATCGAAGCGCGTCCTGAAGAGCTGCGTATCTTCCTGGAAGAAGCCGCAGGCGTGTCGAAGTACAAAGAACGCCGTCGCGAGACAGAAAACCGTCTGCACGACACGCGTGAAAATCTGACGCGCCTCGAAGACATCCTCCGCGAACTCAACAGCAATCTGGAAAAGCTGGAAGCGCAGGCCGCTGTCGCGAAGAAGTTCAACGAACTCACTGCCGATCAGGAAGAGAAGCAAAAACTGCTGTGGTTGCTGCGCAAGAATGAGGCCAAGGCCGAGCAGGAAAAATACTTCCGTGAAATCGAGCGCGCGCAGATTGATCTCGAAGAGCAAACCGCCAAACTGCGTCATGTGGAAACTGAGCTTGAACACATGCGTCAGGCCCATTACGGCGCGGGTGACCGTTTGCATACCGCACAAGGCCATCTCTACCAGACCAACTCGGAAATCGGCAGCCTCGAAGCGCAAATCAAGTTCGTCATCGAGTCGCGCAGCCGTCTGCAATCGCAACTGAATTCGCTGACCGCGCAACGCGATCAATGGCAGCGTCAGGGCACGCAGCATCAGGATGATCTGGCCGAGGCCGAGATTCAGCTTGAAGAGCAGGGCATGCGTGTCGAGCAGGCGCAGCAGGCTGTGCAGGACGCTACCGACAAAGTGCCGACGTTGGAGCAAGCCTGGCGCGAAGCACAACTGAAAACAACTGAGTCGCGCAGCAAGATCATGCAGATTCAGCAGCAGATCGAGCTGGAATCAGCGCATCAGCGCAATGCCTCCAACATCCTGTCCGGCCTGGCTGTCCGTCGTGAACGCCTGGTGCAGGAAAAGAGTGGCCTGAACATGCCTGACGATGCGCATCTGTCCAATCTGAAGCTGCAACTTGAAGAGAAGCAAGGCTCGCTCGAAGAAGCGTCGATGTATCTCGAAGAGGCGCAAGAGCAGTTGCCGAAGCAGGAAGAAGAACGCCGTACCGCGCAAGAACTGGTCAGCAAGGAAACGACCGAGCTGGCACAACTGGAAGCGCGTCTTTCTGCGCTGAAGCAGTTGCAGGAAAGCGTGCAGACGCAAGGCAAGGTTCAGCCCTGGCTGGAAAAGCATGAGCTCGCCAATTTGCCGCGCCTGTGGCAGAAGCTGCACATCGACGCCGGCTGGGAAACTGCGCTGGAATCGGTGTTGCGTGAACGCATGTCGGCGCTGGAAGTCTCGAATCTGGATTGGGCCAAGGCCTTCTTCAACGATGCGCCGCCAGCCAAGCTTGCCTTGTTTGCGCCGAATCCGGCAGGTCTGCCTTCCGAACCGGCACCGAATGGCCTCAAGCCTTTCATCAACTTGCTGCAACTTAATGATCCGGGCCTGCGTACGCTGATGCAGGACTGGCTGCACAACATCTTTATCGCTGACGACACAGCCAGCGCCTTCGTTGATCGCAGCAAGCTGCCGAACGGCGCCTTGTTCGTGACCAAGCAAGGCCATGTCGTGAGCCAGTCAAGCGTTCGGTTCTATGCTTCTGATTCGGAGCAGGACGGCATGCTGGCACGCCAGCAGGAAATCGAAAACATCACCAAGCAGCAGCGTGCGCAATACATGCTGGCAGAAGAAGCCAAGTCGCGTGCGGTGCGTGCCGATGCGGCCATGACCAGCGCTGCGCAGCGTCTGCAAGAACTGCGTCAGCGTGTTGCCGGTCTGACGCAGGCGGCTCATAGCTTGCAAATTGAAGTGATGAAGCTGTCTGAAGTGCAGGAGCGATTCAATCAGCGCAGCACGCAGATCGTTGCTGATCTGGCGGAAATCGAAACACAGGAAACCGAACAGCAGCAAATCAAGATCGAATCGGAAGCGAAGTTTGAGCAGCTCGACATTGAACTGGCCGAGCTGCAGGAATCGCACGAAAACGGCCAGACCGACTATCTCGGCAAAGAACAGCAACTCAACGATGCCCGCCAACGTCTGCGCGAGCTGGAACGTGCTGCTCAGGAGGCCGAGTTTTCCGAAAAATCACAACGCAACAAGATCGACGAACTCAAGCGCAACATCGCCACCGCGCTGGAGCAGGCCGCGCAGTTGTTTGCCAGCATGCAACAAGGCAGTCTGGAACTGGAAAGCCTGGACGATCAGGCCGCGCAAGCTGGATTGCAATCCTTGCTGGATAAACGGACCGACCAGGAGCGCGCGTTGGCTGATGCACGCCACGAACTCGATCAGTTGTCGCAAAAGCTGCGTCAGCACGAAGAGGCGCGCCTGCAAAACGAACGCAGCCTGCAGCCGCAGCGCGATCGTATTACCGAGCTGCAATTGAAGGAACAGGCTGCACGCCTGAATCAGGAGCAATTCACAGAAGCGCTGGCCAGCACCCAGGCCGATGAAGCTGCACTGTCGGAGAAGTTGACCGACGACATGCGTCCGTCTTATCTGCAAGGTGAAGTGACACGTCTGACCAATGCGATCGCGGCATTGGGCGCAGTCAATCTGGCCGCGCTGGATGAACTGGCGACCGCGTCCGAACGCAAGAACTTCCTCGATGCCCAGCACGCCGACCTGAACGAAGCGATCACCACGCTGCAAGATGCGATCCACAAGATCGATATCGAAACCCGCGGCTTGCTGCAAGACACCTTCGACAAGGTCAATGGCCACTTTGCAGAACTGTTCCCGATTCTGTTCGGTGGCGGTCAGGCCAAACTGATCATGACCGGCGACGAAATTCTGGACTCCGGTGTGCAAGTCATGGCGCAGCCGCCAGGCAAGAAGAACGCCACGATTCACCTGTTGTCCGGCGGTGAAAAGGCGTTGACCGCGACGGCACTGGTGTTCTCGATGTTCCAGCTCAATCCGGCGCCGTTCTGCTTGCTGGACGAAGTGGATGCGCCGCTGGACGACGCCAACACCGAGCGTTTCTGCAATATGGTCAAGCGCATGTCGTCGAATACGCAGTTCCTGTTCATCTCGCATAACAAGATCGCGATGGAAATGGCGAACCAGCTGATCGGCGTCACCATGCAAGAGCAAGGGGTGTCGCGTATCGTCGCTGTGGACATGGAAGCGGCGGCGAACTTCACGTCCGAGGTGCAAGCCGCCTGAGGTGGAGCTGAAATACGGCGCAAGCTTGCGTTTTTTTGACTTGCGCCGATATTTTGCAAGGCTTGTGCAGCTTGACAAGCCTATAACGGAACACTACCCTAAACGCCTTGTCATACAAGGGCTTTAGCACGACGCTTGCTAAGCGATTCAGGCAAAAAATAACAAGATGGTAACGACAAGGTTATATCGGCTCCTCAGCAGCATTCAGCAGTTCGGTATCACTATCTGTCGACTCTCAGGAATCCATAAAGACCAGCTATGACCAGTTTTATCGAACCGAACATGTTTGACCGTATTGATCTGGCGCGCTGCGCCGGTCCAGTGATGAGCCGCGCCGCTGCGCGTGTCACTTTCAAGAATAATTCCAAGGTACATTCGGCATGACAGACCTTCAGACCAGTTTGATCGTCATCGGCGGCGTGATCGTCGTCGGCGTGATCTCCTATAACAAATGGCAAGAACACAAGACGCGCAAGACCGTCGAGCGTGCGTTTTCGTCGGATCATGACGATGTGCTGATGAATGCCGATGCGCAGTCCCAGCCTTTGCCGCCTGCGCAAAAAACGTATCAGATGCCCGCGTCGGCAGCTTCTGCAGCAACATCCACCGTCTCTGCTCCGGCAATGGCGCCGATTTCTGCTCCCGCTGCCGCCCCGGTGCAAACTGCTCCGATGGCGAAATCTCCTGCCTCCATGTATGAAGATGACAGGCTTGAGCCGGAACTCTATGAACGGCCAAAGCCGGTTCCAAGTCCGCAGCTCAACCAGGAAACCGAACCTCAGTTTTCTACATCCGATGAACAGATCGAGCCGTATTTGTCGCTCGATACGCCGATTGACAGCCATTCCGACTATCCGGCTGATCCGTTGGGGGCAGATGAGCTGGAAACCGACCTCAGCCACGTCGAAGCTTCACTCAACGATACCGCCATGTATGCCGGTGACCCGGCCGAAGTTGCTGCTGCTCAACCCCAGCGCGAGTTGCCGGTGGATGAGCTGGTCGACTGCATCATTCCGATCGCGCTCGATTTGTCGGTGCGCGGAGAAAAGATTTTGCCGGGCGTACAAAACCTGCGCCATGTCGGCAACAAGACCGTGAATTTCGTTGGCCGCACTGTGGACGGCGAATGGGAAGCCATCACGCATGGCAGCGTCTACAACGCCTTGCTGGCCGGTGTCCAACTGGCCAATCGCAACAATGCGTTGAACGAGCTGGAGTATTCCGAGCTGATCATGCGCCTGCGTGAATTTACGGACTCCATCGGCGCCGAGCCGGAAATCCCCGACATGATCGACGTGATGAAAACGGCGCAAGCCCTGCATCAGTTCATCATGGATCACGATGTACAACTGGGCGTGAATGTGCGCTCCAACGGTGCGCCCTGGAATGTCAGCACCTTGCTGGCCGCGCTTACGCGTCAGGGCTTTGATCGCCGTACCGATGGTCATCTGGTGATGCAGGACGGCGAAGGCGAAGTCTTGTTCTCGATGTCGACCAACGCTACCGGTGCGGCAGAGACCACCGATCGTCTGACGCTGTTGCTGGATGTGCCGCGTGTCGGCCCGGCCCGCGATGGTTATGGCGCCATGATCGCCTGTGCGCGTTCCCTGGCGATGCGTCTGGGCGGCACCGTCGTCGACGATAGCGACCAGTTGCTGTCCGATGCCGCATTGAGCGATATCGCCGAGCAGGTCAGCGCGTTTTACAGCGCCATGGAATCGGCCGAGATTCCTGCCGGCTCCAAGCGCGCCATGCGTCTGTTCAGTTAAGCTTTGGATTCCATCCAGCAAAACTTCTATGTCTTCTGATTTATTTTCTGCCGATTTACCTAGCGACGAAGACTGGGTAAAACGGGTAGTAGCTCTGCGTCAAAAATTGAGAGAGCTTAGTTTGGCTTATTACGTTCTAGATAAGCCAATGGTGTCCGACGCGGAATATGATTCTCTTTATAAACAGCTAGAGCTTCTAGAAGAAAAGTATCCCGACCTAATTCCCGTCGATTCTCCGACGCAGCGTGTCGGAGGAGCTCCCGCAGAACAGTTTCAGCAAGTTCGGCATGTTATTCCCATGCTGTCTCTCAATAATGGTTTCAAAGACGAAGACATTATCGCTTTCGATAAACGCGTCAAGGACGGTTTGTCGTCGTTGACGGAAATTGCCTATGCCACCGAGTTGAAGTTTGACGGGCTGGCAATCAGTCTGCGCTACGAAGACGGCGTGCTGGTCGGTGCGGCAACACGCGGCGACGGCACCACCGGTGAAAACGTCACGGCAAATATCCGCACGGTGCGCGCCATCCCGTTGCGTCTGCATGGCGATAACCCGCCGCAGGTGCTGGAGGTGCGCGGCGAAGTGCTGATGTACAAGAATGATTTCGCCAAACTCAATCAGCGCCAGCGCGACGCAGGACTGAAGGAGTTCGCCAATCCGCGCAATGCCGCTGCCGGCAGCTTGCGTCAGCTTGATTCCAAGATCACCGCACAGCGCACCTTGCGCTTTTTTGCCTACGGCATCGGCGTGCTGGAAGGCATGGACATGCCAGCCTCGCATTCGGCGTTATTGGACTGGTATTCATCGCTGGGTCTGCCGGTATGCAAGGAAAGAGCCGTCGTACATGGTGCCGAAGGCTTGCTGAAGTTTTATAACGGGATCGGTGCCAAGCGCGGCGAGCTTCCCTATGAAATCGATGGCGTAGTGTACAAGGTTGATCGTCTTGATCAGCAGCAGCAGCTTGGCTTTGTCTCTCGTGCACCGCGTTTTGCGTTGGCACACAAGTTTCCGGCGCAGGAAGCGCTGACCGTGGTGCAGGGTATCGAAGTCCAGGTCGGCCGTACCGGTGCGATCACGCCGGTGGCGCGGTTGGTACCGGTATTTGTTGGTGGCGTCACGGTGACCAACGCGACACTGCATAACGAAGATGAAGTGCGCCGCAAGGATATCCAGATCGGCGACACAGTGATCGTCCGCCGCGCCGGCGACGTGATTCCCGAGGTCGTGGCGTACGTCCCGGAATCGCGTCCTGCTGATGCGAAGCCGTTCGAGATGCCGAAAGAGTGCCCGGTATGCGGGTCGCCCATCGTGCGACTGGAAGAGGAAGCAATCGCGCGCTGTTCCGGAGGCTGGGTCAAATGTTCGGCGCAGCGCAAGGGCGGTTTGCAGCATTTTGTGTCACGCCGCGCGATGGATGTTGACGGTCTCGGCGACCAGTTGATTGATCAACTGGTCGACAAAAACGTCATCACGACCGCCGCCGATTTGTATCGCCTGGGCCTGACTTCGCTGGCCGAACTCGATCGCATGGCAGAGAAATCGGCACAAAACGTAATCGATGCTTTGGAGAAGTCCAAATCGACCACGCTTGCGCGTTTCATCTATTCGCTGGGCATTCGCCATGTGGGTGAGGCGACTGCCAAGGAACTGGCGCGGCACTTCGGTAATATGGATGCCGTCCTTGCTGCGACGGAAGAACAATTGCTGGAAGTAGCCGACATCGGCCCGGTAGTTGCCCGTTCTATTATCAGTTTCTTTGAGGATAGCCTGAACGTCGAATTGGTCAATCAGTTGCGTGCCGCCGGCATCCACTGGACAGAAGGTGCGGGCGTTGAAATTCAGGCGAAGACCTTGGCCGGCAAGATATTTGTATTGACCGGCACTTTGCCGACCATGTCGCGCGACGACGCAGCGCAAATGATTGAAGCTGCTGGTGGCAAGGTGAGTGGCTCTGTATCAAAGAAAACCAGTTACGTTGTCGCGGGGGCGGAAGCGGGCAGCAAGCTCGCAAAAGCGGAAGAGCTTGGTATTGCCATCCTCGACGAAGATGCGCTCGTGGCGCTGGTGCAAAGCGGTCCGCAAGATGCTGCAGACGTGGCGGCAACTGAATAGGGCGTGAGCGGCGAGTCTCGCCATAGTGGGTGATAATGCCCGCAGACGCATTTGAAACACATCGATTTTATTGGGAACAGCAATGACTAAACGAATCAAGAAAGCCGTATTTCCTGTTGCAGGCCTGGGCAGCCGCTTTTTGCCGGCAACCAAGGCGCAGCCAAAGGAAATGCTGCCTATCGTTGATAAGCCGCTGATTCACTACGCAGTGGAAGAAGCGGTTGCTGCGGGTATCACCGAGATGGTCTTCATCACCGGCCGCAACAAGCGCGCCATCGAAGACCATTTCGACAAGGCCTACGAACTGGAAGCGGAACTGGAAGCAGCCGGCAAGCAGCAATTGCTGGATATCGTTCAGAACGTCATCCCCAAGAACGTAACCTGCATTTTCATCCGTCAATCCGCGCCGTTGGGCTTGGGTCATGCGGTGCTATGCGCCCGTCCGGTGGTGGGCGATGAACCTTTTGCCGTATTGCTTGCGGATGACTTCATGGATGTCGGTGTTGGTCACAAGCCCGTGATGGCGCAAATGACGGAAGTCTACGAGCGCGAAGGCCTGAGCCTGCTGGCAGTGCAGGATGTGCCGCGCAGCGATACCAAGCAATACGGTATCGTCAGCGCGACTGCGTACCAGCCGAATCTTGAACGCGTCAACGGCATTGTTGAAAAGCCGGCGCCAGATGTTGCGCCGTCAACCTTGGCGGTGGTCGGCCGCTACGTGCTGAACAATCGCATTTTTGATTACCTGGAAACCATCGGCAAGGGTGCCGGGGGCGAGATTCAGTTGACCGACGGTATTGCTGCGTTGATGCATGCCCAGACCGTATTGGCCTATCGTTACGAAGGCCAGCGCTATGACTGTGGCTCCAAGCTTGGCTATCTCAAGGCAATGGTCGCCATGGGGATGAAGCATGCCGAGACCGGCGCGGCTTTCACCGAATACCTCAAGCAACTCGATATCAACGCTTAATCACCGCATTTGCGGAATAGAAAGCAGCAAGGAGAGCAGGAATGGCAATACGCGAAATTCTGAAAATGGGCGATCCGCGCCTGTTGCGCCAGGCTGAGCCTGTCCAGCAGTTCGGTACGCCGGAAATGGATGCGCTGATTGCCGACATGTTCGAGACCATGCGCGCAGTTAATGGCGCCGGACTGGCTGCACCGCAAATCGGTGTCAATTTGCAGTTGGTGATTTTTGGTTTCAAGAAGAACTTGCGCTATCCCGATGCGCCGGAAGTGCCGGAGACCGTACTGATCAATCCGACGCTGACACAGCTCGGCGACGAGACGGAAGACGGCTGGGAAGGTTGCCTGTCCGTGCCCGGTCTGCGTGGCGTGGTGCCACGCTGGAGCCGTTTGCGCTATGAAGGATTTGACGAGACCGGTGCCCGTATCGACCGGACTGTCGATGGCTTTCATGCACGCGTGGTGCAGCATGAGTGCGACCATCTGTGGGGTATTCTCTATCCGATGCGGATCAAGGATTTTTCGCGTTTCGGATTTACGGAAATTCTGTTTCCCGAGCTGGATCCCAATGATGACGACTGAGTAAGCAATTCCTGCTTGCAGTCCTGATAGTGAGAATATGAGCAGCCAATAAAAATCGCGTGTTGAAGTCAGACTTCACACGCGATTTTTATTTTGCGACAAGGCTCTTAACGCAATTCCTTAAGATCAGCCTTCGGCGACACGCTTGGCAATATGCTCCAGCGCTTCTTCGATCTGGTCAATCAGGATCAGGCACAGATCACCGGCTTTCAATGACGCCAGTGCCGTGTCAATTGCCAGGAACTCACCAAAGACTTCCTTGGTTTCCGTAGTGCGGCGGGCGTTGGCCAAACCTTGACGAAGCAGGGCGAGCACTTCGCCGTCGGCGCGGCCACGTTGGCATTGATCCTGATAGAGCACAACTTCATCGAATGCATCGCCGAGGATTTCGGTCTGTTGGCGGATATCGATATCGCGACGATCGCCTGCACCGCTGATGACGACCGAGCGGCGTTTGGCGGGAATACTTTCCACTGCCTTGACCAGTGCGTTGATGGCATCCGGATTGTGGCCGTAGTCGGCGATCAGCGTCGCGCCGCGATAGTCGAACATGTTGAAGCGGCCAGGCGCAGTGCCGACATCACTAATGAAGGTACGCAAGCCGGTACGGACGATTTCCCAATCCAGATTCAAGGCCCAGACTGCAGCAACCGACGCCATGGTGTTTTCTACCTGGAAGCCGATAGTGCCGCCACGTGTCAGCGGGATCTCACTGAGCGCCAGACGGTATTCCTGATCGCCTTGGGCAGCGACAATGTCGTTGCCGTCACGATAGACGATGCGGTGGCCTTGCGCACGGTGCGTGGCCATGATCGGATGCTGCGGATCAAGTGCGAAGAACATGACGGCGCCAGGACAGGAATGCGCCATGCTGGAGACCATCGGGTCAGCTGCATTCAACACGGCATAACCAGTTGGTGCGACGTTTTCGACGATCACGCGCTTGACCACGGCCAGGTCTTCCACGGTGCTGATGTAGCTCAACCCCAGGTGATCGCCCATGCCGATGTTGGTGACGACGGCAACGTTGCAGCGATCAAAGCCGAGGCCCTCCCGCAGGACGCCGCCGCGGGCAGTTTCCAGGACGGCTGCATCGACGTCGGGATGGAACAGTACGTTGCGCGCGCTGCGCGGGCCGCTGCAGTCACCGGTATCGATACGTTGCTTGTCGATGTAGACGCCGTCGGTGTTGGTCATGCCGACACGCAGGCCTTTTTGTGCGAGCAGGTGAGTGATCAGGCGAACCGTTGTTGTCTTGCCGTTGGTGCCGGCAACCGCGACCACTGGAATACGGGCATCGTCGCCATCGGCAAACATGGTCGAAATGATGGCGTCGCCGACCGCGCGGCCTTTACCGTAAGACGGTGTCAGATGCATGCGTAGGCCTGGCGCGGCGTTGACTTCGACTACGCCGCCTTCTTGTTCTTCCAGCGGCTTGTGCACGCTGTTGCAAACGATGTCGACGCCGCAGATGTCCAGGCCAACCATTTGCGCAGCGGCGATGGCGCGCGCAGCCAGTTCGGGGTGGACATCGTCCGTAACGTCAGTGGCCGTGCCGCCGGTAGACAGGTTGGCGTTGTTGCGCAGAACGATGCGTGCGCCTTGCGGCGGGATCGATTCGGCATCGTAGTTTTGTTTGGCAAGAGTCGCCAGTGCAATATCGTCGAAGCGGATCTTGGTCAGTGAGGTTGCATGGCCATCACCACGCAGCGGATCGCTGTTGACCTTGTCCACCAGTTGACGAATGGTGTGCACACCATCGCCGATGACTTGCGGCGGGTCGCGGCGGGCGGCAGCGACCAGATGTTTGCCGATGACCAGCAGGCGATAGTCGTGGCCGGGCATGTAGCGTTCGACGATGATCTCGTCGCTGATTTTGACGGCGGCATTGAACGCCGCAGTGACTTGTTCCTGGGTGCTGATATTGACGGCAACGCCTTTGCCCTGATTGCCGTCGCGCGGTTTGATGACGACCGGCGCAGCGATTTCCTGCGCTGCCGCCCAGGCATCTTCGACGGTTTCGACCACACGGCCGTTAGGTACAGGCACACCCGCTGCGTGCAGCAGCATCTTGGTCAATTCTTTGTCTTGCGCAATCGATTCGGCGATCGCGCTGGTATCGCTGGTTTCGGCAGCCTGAATACGTTTTTGACGGCTACCCCAACCAAATTGCACCATGCTGCCGTCGGTGAGGCGGCGGAAAGGGATGCCGCGCTTGAGTGCAGCAGAGACGATGGAGCCGGTGCTTGGGCCCAGGCGAACGTCTTCGTCGAGTTCACGCAGGCGGGCCAGTGCATCGGCCAGATCGAAGGGTTTGTCCTCAGCGGCAGCCAGGCAGAGTTCGCGTGCCAGTTCAAAGGCGAGGCGGCCGACAGCTTCTTCGCTGTATTCGACGATAACCTGATAGACGCCGGTTTCGACGGTAGGTACGGTGCGGCTGAAGGTAACCGGGCAACCCGCCTGGGATTGCAGTCCCAAGGTGGCGGCTTCCAGCGCATGTGCCATGGAGACGGCTTTTACCTCGCCGGCTGGTTGCAGGAAGCCGATATGCGGGAAGCGCGCACGCAGGCGAACCTCAAAGCCTGGAATGCCTTCAATGGCGCGTTCGGCCTCAGTGCAGGACACGATAGCTTCTATCGCAGTGTGCCTGCTCCAGAGATTAGGGCCGCGCAGTACGCGAATACGTGATACGTCCATCAACAAGTCTTCCTGAATGTGTCTTGGGCCATGCCGGCCGTTTGCAACTGTGGTAACTAAGTAGCTGAGTAACTGCGTCTGATCGTCGATGCCGAAGATCAGACGGTCTGGGCCTTGCGCTTCTTGTCTTGCTCTTCCGCCTGTTCGGTGCCGAACAATTCGATGCCGGCGCGAATCAGATCTGCAGAGATGCCCAAGGCCCAGGCTGCGGCAACTGCCGCCAGAACGTTTTCGATCTGGAAGCCGACCGCGCCACCGCCGGTAATCGGGATCGCTGCGACGGCGCTGACAAGTATTTCCTTGTCGCCGGCTGCAAGGATGACGTCGCCGTTACGCACAAAGACACCACGCTTGCCTTGCTTCAGATGTTCCGCCATGACAGGGCCTGCGGCGTCGGCACCAAAGAAGATGACTTCGCCGTCGCAGAGGTTTGCCATATCGGCGACCAGCGGATCTTCCGCATTGAGGACGGCGACGCCATCCGGCAACACGACGTCAACCTGCGTGCGTTTGACCTTGGTGGCCATTTGTTCGGCGTTGTCGATGTAGTATTCAGGCAGGCTGTCGGCCGGATCGATGTTGGCGACCACGCCGACCTGGCAACGGTCATAGGCCAGGCCTTCGGACAGGATGGAGACGCTTCCGTTTTCAAATACAGCGGCTTCGACGGCACGATTGAGCAGGACGCGATGGGCCGCGCCCCAGGTCGCGCGATTGCCTTTTTCCACCAGGCGTTGGCCGAAGTAGAGGCCGTCGCCGCACGCGAGGCCCACGTGCTTGCCGCTGAGGTGAATAATGCGGGCGACCAGACGCGCGATAGTAGTCTTGCCGTGCGTACCGGTGATGCCGACGATAGGAATGCGACCGGTGTCTTCCGGTTTGAACAGATGCTCGACGATGGCCTGGCCGACCGGGCGAGGCGTGCCCTCGGACGGTTTCAGGTGCATCAGCAGGCCGGGGCCGGCGTTGACTTCAACGATGGCGCCACGTTGTTCATCGAGCGGCTTGGAGATATCTTCCGCCACCAGATCGACACCGGCGATGTCCAGGCCGACCACGCGTGCAGCCAGCGATGCGGTTGCCGCGACGCTCGGATGAACCTGATCGGTGACATCAATGGCAACGTTACCATTGCGGAGCAACAAGACCTTTTTACCGCTTGGCGGCACGGAGTCGGCAGTCAGGCCCTGGCGTTCCAGTTCAAGGCGGGCAGCCGGTTCGCGGTCAAGGATCACTGGATTAAGCGGATGCTCTTCCAGATCGCCACGGCGCGGATCCATATTGACGACATCAATCAGTTGCGAGACGGTCGATTTGCCGTCGCCGATCACGAAGATCGGTTCGCCGCGTGCTGCCGCAGCCAGCTTGCCGCCGACGATCAGCAGGCGATGTTCGTTGCCGCGGATGAAGCGTTCGACCAACACGCTGCTGCCTTCTTCCAGCGCAGCCTTGTAGGCGGTTTCCACTTCGGCTTGTGTATTGAGATCAATGAAGACGCCGCGGCCATGGTTGGCGTCGGAGGGTTTGACGACTACCGGCAGGCCGATGTCTTCTGCCGCTTCCCAGGCATCTGCCGGGCTGTCGACGATACGGCCCTCTGGAATGGCGACGCCACAGGACTGAAGCAAGGTCTTGGTCAGATCTTTGTCGCGCGAGATGCTTTCGGCGATGGCGCTGGTCTGGTCGGTTTCTGCCGTCCAGATGCGGCGTTGCTTGATACCGTGACCAAGCTGAACCAGATTGCCTTCGGACAAGCGGATCGACGGAATGCGGCGCTCGTCGGCGGCATCCACGATGCAGGCAGTGCTTGGGCCGAGGCATAGCGAGTCGACCATGTCACGCAGCTTTTCGATGGTGGCATTGACATCGAATGGTTTGTCTTCGATGGCGGCCATCACCAGATCGCGGCCGGCATAGATAGCGGCGCGGGTAACTTGTTCGTGGCGGGCACGGACGACAACTTTATAGACGCCGCGCGTCGAAGTCTCACGCGCCTTGCCAAAACCGCCGGGTAAACCAGCCAGGTTTTGCAGCTCCAGCGTCACGTGTTCCATGATGTGGCCGGGCCAGGTACCTTCTTTGAGGCGCTGCAGGAAGCCGCCTCGTTCACCGTAGCTGCAGCGATGCTCAACCAGTGACGGGAGCCAGCTTGTCAGACGTTCATTGAAGCCGGGAATGATGTTCGACGGAAAGTCTTCCAGTTCTCCGATGTCGATCCAGACTTCCAACGCAGGCCGATAGGTCCAGATGTTGGGGCCGTGCAAGGGCAGGATGCGGAGAAATTCTATATTTTTCATGGGTAAGCAGGTTTGCCGCTAAGCGTTGTCTGTTCTGTCGATCCAAGCATGAATAACGCATAAAGCCGTGATTGGTTTACTTGGCCGCAATAAAATGCGGGCTGCGACTACAAATACGCTCAATGCGGCCGATTGCGGACTATATATAAACTCACTGCAGCTCACAGCAGCTGACAGCAACTGGCAGTCGAGAGCCTCACGACCAATGCACGCGAATACCGGCCGATTTTGTTATTTATGCACTGTTTTATCTATGTTTGGTCATCAGCCCCTTCCCTAAGTTGCTGATATACACAAAATGTAACGATATTGTCGCAGAGTGTTTCCCGTCTTGCATGCAAAATAATCAGGATTTCGTCAGCTTGACGCGTGGAACAGGGTGGTTGTTGTCATCGCCGAGCCGTGCTGATGCGTTGTCGGGGGGGCAAAGCCATACGATATAATATGCGCGGCATAGATTGTCGGCAAAAAGTTGCCAGCAAAACCATTCTTCACTGTCCGCACAGGACATACATGCCGTCTAGATGAACAAAGAATCCCTCATTCCAAGCTCTACCAATTTGCCCGCACCATGGCGTGCGGAAGTGCAGGCCCAACTGGCGGCCGATGAAAAAGTCATCGCCTGGCTGGAACTTGATCTCGACATTTCGCTGAAATTTACGCGCGGGCTGGTGTTGATTACCGACCGCCGACTACTCGCTGTCAATCATGGTGGTATCGAAGGCGTCGCTGGAAATCGCAGCTGGACTGCCTGGGATTACCGCCCAGGCATCGTTCTGAAGCACTACGACCATGCCGGCGTCGGCAGTCTGGAGTTGCAGGACGGCTCGTCGCGCCTGGCGTACTGGCGTTACACGCTGGCACAAAACCCGCAAGCTTTGCGCCTTATCAATCAATTCGAGTTGCAGCGCGATACGCACGTATCCGGGCAGCAAGTGGTTCAGGAAGAGCTGGACGTGTGCCCGCAATGCAAGGCGCCGATCCCGGAAGGGCAGGAAACCTGCGCCATCTGTCCGGAGGCCAAAGAGGCGCCGCCATCGACCTGGGCGTTGTTCCGCCTCACCCGTTTCGCCAAGCCGTACAAGGGATCCTTGTTGCTGGGCTTCCTGCTGACGCTGGCATCGACTGCCGCGACGCTGGTGCCGCCCTACATGACCATGCCGTTGATGGATAACGTGCTGATTCCCTTTCAGAACGGCGCACCGCTGGATTCCCATTTGGCGGGACTGTATCTGAGCGGCTTGCTCGGTTCGGCCATGGTGGCCTGGATTCTGGGGTGGGGGCGCACCTATATTCTGGCGCTGGTCAGTGAGCGTATCGGCGCCGATTTGCGCACGACTACTTATGAGCATCTGTTGAGGTTGTCGCAGGAGTACTTTGGGGGCAAGCGTACCGGCGACCTGATGGCGCGCATCGGTTCGGAGACTGACCGCATCTGTGTCTTTCTCTCGCTGCACTTGCTGGATTTCATCATTGATGTCCTGATGATCATCATGACGGCGGTGATTCTGATTTCCATTAATCCCTGGCTCGCGCTGGTGACTTTGTTGCCGTTGCCATTTATCGCCTGGATGATTCACGTGGTGCGTGACCGCCTGCGTCATGGCTTCGAAAAGATCGACCGCATCTGGTCTGAGGTGACCAACGTGCTGGCCGATACGATTCCCGGTATTCGTGTGGTCAAGGCGTTTGCGCAAGAAAAGCGCGAGGCTGCGCGTTTCAAGGAAGCGAATCGCCACAATCTGGTGGTCAACGATCGCGTCAACAAGATCTGGTCGCTGTTCACGCCGACCGTGACCATGCTGACGGAAATCGGCTTACTCGTCGTCTGGGTCTTCGGCATCTGGCAGGTCTCGCATAATCAGATCACGGTCGGTGTGCTGACTGCTTTTCTGGCGTACATCAGCCGCTTCTATACGCGTCTGGATTCCATGAGCCGTATCGTGTCGGTGACGCAAAAGGCTGCAGCAGGTGCCAAGAGAATTTTCGATATCCTCGATCACGTCTCCAGCGTGCCCGAGCCGGCCAATCCTGTGCATATTGAACACGTAAAAGGCTCGATCGAATTGCGCAATGTTGGCTTCCGTTACGGTAATCGCTCGGTGATGCGCGGTGTCGATCTGGCCATTGCGCCTGGCGAGATGATTGGTCTGGTTGGGCACAGTGGTTCCGGCAAGAGCACAATGGTCAATCTGATCTGCCGTTTCTATGATGTGTCGGAAGGCTCGATCCGCATTGATGGCGTCGACATCCGCTCGCTGCCGATCTCCGAATATCGCCGCAATATCGGTCTGGTGCTGCAGGAGCCGTTCTTATTCTTTGGAACCATCGCCGAGAATATTGCATACGGCAAACCGGATGCCACGCGTGCAGAAATCATTGCCGCTGCACGCGCGGCGCATGCGCATGAATTCATCCTGCGTTTACCGCAAGGCTACGATTCGCTGGTTGGCGAGCGTGGGCAAGCTTTGTCGGGTGGCGAACGTCAGCGTATTTCCATTGCACGCGCTTTGCTGATCGACCCGCGCTTCCTCATTCTGGACGAAGCAACATCGTCCGTGGATACCACGACCGAAAAAGAGATTCAAAAAGCGCTCGACAATCTGGTCAAGGGACGCACGACCATCGCGATTGCTCACCGTTTGTCCACCTTGCGCAAGGCGGATCGCCTGGTCGTGCTGGATCGGGGGCAAGTGGTTGAGGTTGGCCCGCATGAAGAATTGATGGCCAGGCAGGGGGCTTACTATCGTCTCTATCAAGCTCAGGCGCGCAATCCAGAGGGCGAGGTGCCGGGTAGTGACGAAGGTGATGGCGATGAAGAGAAGGGCGGCTGATGATGAATACGCAAATGAATGAAATGGTAAAGGCACCGACGCACAACTTCAGTTTGCGCCATAACGGTCTGGGTCGTCTTGTTTTTGTCGATGCAGATGGTAGCGAACATGAAGGCGCGGTCCCTGTGCGGGCGTTTCCTATTGGTGCGCCTGATGAGGGTATTGCTTTAGTAAGTGCGGACGGTCACGAGCTGGCCTGGATTGAGCACTGGTCGGATGTCTCCCCGGAGATTCGCAGAATGATGGAGGCTGAGCTGGCTACGCGCGAATTCATGCCGGAGATAAGCCGTATCGTCGGTGTGTCCAGTTTCGCGACCCCGACGATATGGGAAGTGGAAACCAATCGCGGCAATACTTCCTTCACGCTCAAGGGTGAAGAGGATATTCGCCGACTGCCGCAATCGGCATTGCTGATTTCCGACAGTCATGGCATCCAGTTTTTGGTTCGCGATATAAAAGCGCTGGACAAGCCTAGCAAGAAAATTCTGGATCGTTTCCTTTGACACAGTATTGAGAAAGCTTCGTCCGACATAAAAAAACCGGTTGCAGCGTAAGACTGCAACCGGTTTTTTTATGTTCAGGATCTCAGAACTGTTCGTCCGGACGAAGATAGCGCCACTGTCCCGGAGGTAAATCGCCAAGTTTGACCCCGCCGATGCGCACGCGTTTGAGGCCGATGACCTTCAAGCCGACCAGTTCGCACATGCGGCGGATCTGACGCTTCTTGCCTTCATTCAGCGTGAAGCTCAATTGATCATCATTTTGCCAGCGGACCTTGGCTGGCTTAAGTGCTTTGCCGTCGAGCGACAGGCCATGGTTGAGGCGCTTAAGATCACTGTCGGGCAACTTGCCTGGTTTGGTGTACTGCACGCGCACCAGATACTCCTTGTCGACGCTGGTGTCTTCGCCGATCAGTTGTTTTGCGATGCGCCCATCTTGCGTCAGTACCAGTAGCCCGACGGAGTCGATGTCGAGGCGTCCGGCCGGCACCAGACTGCGTAACTGGGTCGGATGGAATTGCGTGTCGACCTGATCCTCTGCCCAGCGCGTTGCTGCTTCCACCAGCGCGACAGCGGGTTTGTAGCCGTCTTCTGCCTGGCCGCTGACATAACCCACCGGTTTGTTGATCAGGATCGTTACCCGCTTCGATTGCTCTGCTGCAGCCTGGCGCTCTACGGTGACGCGCTGATGTGGCAGCACTTTGCTCCCCAGCACGGACACCACTTTCCCGTCGACGCGCACCCAGCCTTTTTCGATCCACTCGTCCGCTTCGCGGCGCGAGCAAAGGCCGAGTTCGGACATGCGTTTGGAAAGGCGTACTGGTTCAGTCATGGTGGCAATCGGGTAAATTCAGCAGGGTCAGTGCAGTGTTGAAGAAAAAGGGGTGATGGCTGGCGGCGTCGGAATTGCTGTGCGTCAAATACGCAAGGCTTTGAGCAAATCGGTTTCCAGCATGATCTGGTTGCGCGGATGATTGAGTGCGGCGCCGTCGACCAGGAAGACGTCTTCCACGCGCTCGCCCAGTGTCATGACTTTGGCGGTGTGGAGGTTGATCTTGTATTTGGCCAGGATGTTGGAAATTGTATAGAGCAAGCCGTTACGGTCATTTGCCGACACGGACAGCAGGTAATACTGGCCGCGCTCGTCAGGGCGCAGATCCACCGACGGATTGATCGGGAAGGTGCGCGACAGGCGTGACAAACGTCCTCTTGCAGGCGCCGGCAATGGGCCGTCGGATTGCAGCAATTGCGACAATTCGTGCTCAATCAGATTGATGATGTCGCGGTAATTTTTAGCGAACACCGGCGCACTGATCAAGAAAGCATCCAATGCGTAGTTGAGCTTGGTGGTGTGAATTTTGGCATCGAGAATGCTGAAATTCTTTTCGTCGAAATAGCTGCAAATCCGGGCAAACAAGTCCGGGCGATCAGGCGTGTAAACTGCTACCTGCACGCCTTCGCCGATTGGCGCCAGGCGGCATTTGACGACCGGTACCGTACTATCGATTTTGTCGTAGAAGGAGCGCGTCTGCCATGCAATGTCGGAGGCGTCCAGGCGCAGGAAGTACGCCACGTCAAGTTGCCGCCAGAAATTTTCATGCGCGTCTGCAGGCAGGCCATACAGACGCAAAGTCTTGATGGCTTCCTGTTGTGTGTTCTTCAGTTCGCGATCGGCTGACGGCGCTTCGCCGCCGAGGACGCGCAAGGTCATGCGATACAGGTCTTCCAGTAGCTTGCCTTTCCAAGCATTCCAGACTTTGGGGCTGGTACCGCGGATGTCTGCGACCGTCAGCAAATACAGTGCAGTCAAATGGCGTTCGTCTTTGACTGTATTGACGAATTGCTGGATCACGTCCGGGTCGGACAGGTCTTGTTTTTGTGCGACTTGCGACATGGTCAGATGATGTTCGACCAGGAAGACCACCAAGTCGGTATTTTCTTCCGACATGCCATGTTGCGTACAGAACTGGCGCGCATCGGCCATGCCGAGTTTGGAGTGATCTCCGCCACGACCTTTGGCGATGTCGTGGAACAGCGCTGCAACGTAAAGGATCCATGGTTGCGCAAAGTTGGCCATCAACTGACTGCAGAATGGATACTCGTGCGCGTGCTCGCTCATCGTGAAACGGCGTACATTGCGCACCACCATGAGGATGTGTTGATCGACGGTGTAGACGTGGAACAAATCGTGCTGCATCTGCCCGACGATGCGGCGGAAATTCGGCAGGTAACGGCCCAGCACACTGGTCTGGTTCATCCGGCGCAAGGCGTGTGTGATGCCGCGCTTGCTTTGCAGAATTTGCATGAACAGCGCGTGATTCGCCGGATTGGCGCGGAAAGCATTGTCGATCTTGAAGCGGGCATGCCAGAGAGCGCGCATGGTGCGTGCCGACATGTCCTTGAGTTCCTGATGTTGCGCCAGTATCAGAAAGACTTCCAGCATCGCCGACGGTGTATCTTCAAAGACATTATCGTGCGCAATGTCGAGAAAACCGTTCAGCTCATTAAAGCGCTCATTGATCTTCTGTGGCACCAATTCTTGCGGGAACAACTGCGCTTCAATGTTCTGCAGCAAGATGGTGTTGAGTTGCGTGACGGCCTTCGCCGCCCAGTAGTAGCGCTGCATCAGGTATTCGCTGGCGCGGCGGGTATCGGTACTCTTGAAGCCAAAGCTTTCGGCAATCGGCGTCTGAATGTCGAATACGAGGCGGTCTTCGCGGCGGTTGCTGTAGATATGCAGGCGAATGCGAATATCCTTGAATGCGCGCTCTTTTTGCGTCAATTGGCGTGCTTCTGTGGCCGTCAGTAATCCGCGTTGTGCCAGCTTGCTCCAGGAGTCGCCCAGCCCGGCTGCTTTCGCCACCCACAGAATGACTTGCAGGTCGCGCAAGCCGCCGGGGCTTTCCTTGCAGTTCGGCTCCAGGCTGTACGGTGTATCTTCGTATTTCACATGGCGCTGTTGCATTTCCAGGGTTTTGGCCTGAAAGAATGCGCGTGGATCCATCGCGCTGTTGCAGCGAAGTTGCAGCAATTGGAACAGTGTTTTATTTCCCGTGACCAATCGTGCTTCCAGCAGGCTGGTTTGCACGGTGATGTCTGCCGCCGATTCGGCAAGGCATTCTTCCACAGTGCGAATGCTATGGCCGATTTCCAGGCCGATATCCCAGAACAGTTGAACCAGCGACTCCAGCTTTTCCTGCATGGCTTTGTCGGGTGTCTGATCGAGCAGGATCAGGACGTCGACATCTGAATGCGGAAACAGCTCGCCGCGCCCATAACCACCAACCGCTACCAGCGCAATATCGCGTGGCAGGGCACACTTTTCCCAGGCTTCCGTCAGTGCAGCATCGACGTTGCGGCGCAATTGCGTCAATAGGTGCTCGGTCTTGCCGTCGGCCTGGAAGGCCTCAATGGCCTGCTGGCGCGCTGCTTTTAACTGTTTTTTGAGAGTGGCGGCAAGGGTGGGCATAGGCGCTCAGGAAGGAGGTCAGGCGACGGCTGCAGCTGGCTGCTGGATGAATGCCGGCGGGGCTGGCATGCCGGGCGAAATCGTCAATACTTCAAAGCCCGTCTCGGTGACCAGAACGGTATGTTCCCATTGCGCCGACAGGCTGCGATCCTTGGTCTTGATGGTCCAGCCATCCCCCATTTCGCGAATTTCGCGGCGGCCGGCGTTGATCATCGGTTCGACAGTGAAAATCATGCCGGCTTCCAGTTTTTCCAGCGTGCCGGGACGGCCGTAATGCAAAACCTGCGGTTCTTCGTGAAATACGGTGCCGATGCCATGGCCGCAAAATTCGCGTACCACGCTGTAGCCTGCTTTTTCAGCATGCTGCTGGATCACATGGCCGATATCGCCAAGGTGTGCGCCGGGCTTGATCTTGGAGATCCCCAGCCACATGCATTCGTAGGTGATTTCTGTGAGGCGGCGCGCCAGAATCGACGGTTCGCCGATAAAAAACATACGGCTGGTGTCGCCGTGATAGCCATTTTTGATGACGGTGATGTCGATATTCAGTACGTCACCATTTTTCATCACTTTGTCACCGGGAATGCCATGGCAAATGATGTCGTTCAGTGAGGTGCAAATGGCCTTGGGGTAGGGCGTATAGCCTGGCGGGCAGTAATTGAGCGGCGCAGGAATGGTGCCTTGCACATTCACCATGTATTCATGGCAGAGGCGATCCAGCTCACCGGTCGTAGTGCCTGCCTTGACGAAGGGGGCGATGTAGTCGAGTACTTCTGCCGCAAGTTTGCCGGCAACGCGCATGCCTTCAATGTCTTCGGCGGTTTTGATGGAAATGGAGCCCATAAAATTGTCGCAATTCGCTTAAAAATCATTAAGTAGAGATTATAGACGAGGGCGGGCGGTTCTGTCGGTGGTGATTGGCGGGTGTCGCCGGTCAAAAGCTAATGAAAACAATGATTTCGGAGCTTGAATGGATTCTTCGGATGAGGTAGAATGCTCGGCTAACTTGAGTTGCTCAGGTTGGAAGGCGAGTATTGGCAAAGTTGTGGGCGTTGTCTGCTTCTGTGTTGATGTTGGCTTGAGGTAATAAAAAGTTGTTTTATTTGAAACTAAGTTGAATCGCGAATCCGTTCGCCAAAGGGTGTTTGGGCCGGTAGCTTCATGTGAGGCGCCACGCTGGCTTGAATGACCGAATGGATTCCAGACCTAACCCTGGAGAAATTTATGTCCGTAACTATGCGCGAAATGCTGGAAGCAGGTGTCCACTTCGGTCACCAAACACGCTTCTGGAACCCAAAGATGGCCCCGTTTATCTTCGGTCATCGCAACAAGATTCATATCGTCAACCTGGAAAAGACCCTGGGCATGTATCAGGAAGCGCTGAAGTACGTGCGCCAACTGTCGTCCAATCGCGGCACTATCCTGTTTGTCGGTACCAAGCGTCAAGCACGTGAAACAGTTGCAGCAGAAGCGCAACGCGCTGGCGTTCCTTACGTCGACCAACGTTGGTTGGGCGGCATGCTGACCAACTTCAAGACCATCAAGACATCGATCAAGCGTCTGAAGGACATGGAAGCGGCAATCGCTGACGGTTCCAATGAAAAGCTGAGCAAAAAAGAAGCTCTGCTGTTCAGCCGTGAACAAGAAAAGCTGCAAAAGGCAATCGGCGGTATCAAGGATATGGGCGGCATTCCTGACGCTATTTTCGTGATCGACGTCGGTTACCACAAGGGTGCCATCACTGAAGCGGCCAAGCTGGGTATCCCGGTCATCGGCGTTGTCGATACCAACCACTCCCCAGAAGGCGTGACTTACGTCATCCCAGGTAATGATGACTCCGCCAAGGCGATTGCGCTGTACGCTCGTGGTGTTGCTGATGCAATCCTGGAAGGCCGTGCAAACGCAGTGAACGAAGTTGTTGAAGCCGTCAAAAACGGTGGCGATGAATTCGTTGAAGTGAACGAACAGGCTTAATTTGCCTGTGACGCCCGCAGGCACTTCAGCGGCGGGCGATAAGAAAAGGGGTAACAGCGAGAGTAAGCGCAGTTCGCCCCTTTTTTTTGAGTAAATTGATCGAATTTTTGACGTGACGTCTCCGATGGCGGCATGTCTACTTAGTTAGGAGAAATATATGGCGGCAATTACCGCAGCATTGGTAGGCGAACTGCGCGCGAAGACCGACGCGCCGATGATGGAATGCAAGAAGGCGCTGACTGAAGCCGAAGGCGATATGGTTCGTGCTGAAGAAATCCTGCGCGTCAAGCTGGGCAGCAAGGCGTCCAAGGCATCTTCTCGCGTTACTGCTGAAGGCGTCGTGGCAACATATATCGCCGGTGGCGTTGGCGCGCTGGTTGAAGTTAACTGTGAAACAGACTTCGTTACCAAGAACGACGAATTCATCGGCCTGGCGAACGCAATCGCCAAGCTGGTCGCAGAAAAGAACCCTGCAGATCTGGCTGCCTTGGCAGCATTGCCGTTGGGCGAAAAGACTGTGGAAGAAACACGTACTGAACTGGTTGGCCGTATCGGCGAAAACATGTCGATCCGCCGCTTCAAGCGTTTCGAAACAACCGGCAAGCTGGTTTCCTACCTGCACGGCACGCGTATCGGTGTTGTGGTTGAATTCGACGGCGCGGATGAGCAAGTTGGCAAAGACGTCGCAATGCACATCGCTGCAATGAAGCCGGTCGCGCTGTCGTCGGATCAGGTTCCTGCTGATCTGATCGAAAAAGAGCGTTCGGTTGCTTCGTTGAAGGCTGCTGAATCCGGCAAGCCTGCCGACATCGTCGCCAAGATGGTTGACGGTTCGGTGCAAAAGTACCTGAAGGAAGTGTCGCTGTTCAATCAGTCGTTCGTGAAAAACGACAAGCAAACTGTTGAGCAAATGCTGAAGGCGGCTAACACCAGCGTCAAATCGTTCAGCATGTTTGTGGTTGGTGAAGGCATCGAGAAGAAACAAGATGACTTCGCAGCCGAGGTGGCAGCCCAGGTTGCTGCCGCCAAGCAAGCGCAGTAATAAGTAAGGAAGCGGGCCGAGAGGCCCGTTTTTTTAAGCCTCTCGGTTTTCAAGAGGCGGCGGGGGCTGGCAAGATATTCCTGTTTCGGCAGGCATTTCAAAATGTAAGCAAGTCCCCGGCAGTAGAGTACAGCAGCATACAATGACGTCCTCGCCTGTATCGAGTAACACTTTCGCTTGCCACTTCTTCGGCAGCACGAGCAGGCAGCAAGCAGGACGGACAGAATCAGTTAATCGGATAGCAAACGGAGCCCAGCACATGACGACACCAGCCTATAAGCGCGTACTCCTCAAACTTTCCGGCGAAGCCCTGATGGGCGACGACGCCTACGGTATCAATCGTGCGACTATCGAGCGCATGGTTGCCGACGTGGCCGAGGTCAGTCAGTTAGGGGTAGAGTTGGCCATCGTCATCGGCGGCGGCAACATCTTCCGCGGCGTAGCCCCCGGTGCGCAGGGCATGGACCGCGCCACAGCCGACTATATGGGTATGCTGGCAACAGTAATGAACTCCCTCGCACTGGCGGACGCCATGCGTCAGGCAGGCCTGACTGCACGCGTCATGTCGGCAATCGGCATTGAGCAAGTTGTCGAGCCCTATGTGCGTCCGAAAGCCTTGCAATATCTGGAAGAGGGCAAGATCGTGGTGTTTGCCGCCGGCACAGGCAATCCTTTCTTTACGACCGACACCGCAGCGGCATTGCGCGGCTCGGAAATCGGCGCCCAAATCGTTCTTAAAGCGACCAAGGTAGATGGCGTTTATACTGCCGACCCAAAGAAGGATCCTTCGGCGACGCGTTATAGCACCATCACGTTTGACGAAGCAATTGCCAAACATTTGCAGGTCATGGACGCAACTGCATTCGCGTTGTGCCGCGATCAGAAGCTGCCGATCAAGGTGTTCTCCATCGTCAAGCCGGGTGCGCTTAAGCGCGTCGTGTTAGGTGAAGACGAAGGCACCTTGGTTCACGTGTAAATAATGACGTTTTTCGAATACCGTAAGATAGTTTTAAATGATAGGAGAGCAGCATGACCATCGCTGACGTTAAGAAGAGTACCGAACAAAAAATGACCAAGTCGATCGAGTCGCTGCGCGCCGATCTGGCCAAAGTGCGTACTGGTCGCGCCCACACAGGTATCCTGGATCACGTCCAGGTCGACTACTACGGCTCGCCGACGCAATTGTCGCAAGTCGCCAATCTGACCCTCATCGACGCGCGTACCATCGGTGTGCAGCCGTACGAAAAGAAAATGCTGGCAGCCGTTGAGAAAGCGATTCGTGAAGCCGATCTGGGCCTGAATCCTGCCACGCAAGGCGAGTTGATCCGTGTGCCTACCCCTCCGCTCACTGAAGAGCGCCGCAAGGAAATGGTCAAGCTGGTCAAGGGCGAAGCAGAAGATACGAAGATTTCGATTCGTAACATTCGTCGCGATGCGAACGAAGGTCTGAAGAAGCTGGTCAAGGACAAGGTTTGTTCCGAAGATGATGAGCGCCGCGGTCAGGACGAGATCCAGAAGCTGACCGACAAGTTTGTCGCTGAAGTCGACAAGCTGGTGGCAGAAAAAGAAAAAGAAGTGCTCACGGTGTAAGCAAGGCCCTTGTTAGCGGCTGATGCAACGACTTATGCGATGATGTCGGTGTTGGTTTCAGACCAAGGCCGATTTCGCGTTTATCTGGATTTTTACACTGTATGACTTATAAAAGCTCAACCCAGGCTGTACCGCAAGTTTCTGCGGTGCCGCGTCACGTTGCCATCATCATGGATGGCAATGGGCGTTGGGCTACCAAACGTTTTTTGCCGCGCGTAGCAGGGCATGTAAAAGGCGTCGATGCAGTTCGCACGATAGTTGAGGCATGCTCGCAGCGCGGTGTGGAATACCTGACGCTGTTTGCGTTCAGCTCTGAAAACTGGCGTCGTCCTGCAGACGAAGTGTCTTTGCTGATGCGTTTGTTCATGACGGCGCTGGAACGCGAAGTCAGCAAGATGCACGCAAATAATATCCGTTTGCGTGTTGTTGGCGACCTCGGTCGCTTCGATGCCAAATTGCAGGATATGGTCGCCAAGGCCGAGGCGCAAACAGCCGGCAATACGCGACTGACACTGACAATTTGCGCCAACTATGGTGGTCGGTGGGACATCATGCAGGCGGTCGGCAAGATGCTCAAAGAGCAGCCTGGTGTCACTGACTTTTCTGAAGAGCAATTAACTCCCCATTTGGCGATGGCTTATGCTCCCGAGCCGGATTTGTTTATCCGTACCGGCGGCGAAGAGCGCATTTCCAATTTCCTGCTATGGCAACTCGCCTATAGCGAATTGTATTTTACTGAGACCTATTGGCCCGATTTCGATGGGGCGGAGCTGGACAAGGCGATCGACTCATATCGTCAGCGCGAACGGCGTTTCGGTCGCACCAGCGAGCAATTGGTCGAGCAGAAAAAGGCTTCCTGATGCTAAAAACGCGTGTCATCACAGCGTTGGTTCTCCTGGCAATTTTGTTGCCGATTCTCTTTTTGAATAATTTCTTTGCGTTTGCTGCGGTGACGCTGGCGTTTTTTGCTGCCGGTACCTGGGAGGGCCTGCGCCTGTTCCGTCTTTCGCGACCACGTCTGTGGGCCGGTTTTTGGGCCGTCGCCTACGCAATCATCGTGTTTGTAAGCGGTTTGCCGAGCGTACGCAGCTTGTTCGGCTTGTGCGTGGCGTTGTGGGTAATTCGCTTCGTACCTGCGTTGAAGCTGGGATTGCCGGCGCTGGGAACACCAGGAAATCGCCTGCTCAGTGTGACCTATACGTTGTCGCTGTTGGGCTGCTTTATCGCGATTGTTTCCCTGTTTCAACATTCCCCGTTGTACTTGCTCTCGGTGATGGCGATCGTCTGGGTGGCGGATATCGGCGCCTATTTCGCAGGGAAAGGCTTTGGCCGCCACAAGCTTGCGCCATCGATTTCTCCCGGGAAGTCTTGGGAGGGGGCTGTCGGTGGCTGGCTTGCAGTGCTGGTGATTGCGGCGGCCGTTGTGATGTATTTCGATGGTGAAACATTTTCAGGTCGTCTGTACGGCCGTTTCGGCTGGCCCGGTTTCATCCTTGTGATGACCTTGCTGGTCGCGGCGAGCGTTGTCGGGGATTTGTTCGAGTCGCAATTGAAGCGCCGCGCCGGTTTCAAGGACAGCAGCAACTTGCTGCCGGGGCACGGCGGCGTATTGGATCGGATTGATGCGTTGATCCCGGTTCTGCCGCTGGCAGCGCTGATCGATCTCTGGTTGTAGGAATTTCATGCAGGCAATTACTGTTCTCGGCTCTACCGGTTCCATCGGCGTTTCCACGCTGGATGTCATAGCGCGTCACCCTGATCGTTACCAAGTGTTTGCCTTGACGGCCCATTCGCGAGTCGATGAGCTTGCGGAGCAGTGCGTCCGTTTTCGCCCCAAGCTGGCGGTTGTCGGGACGGCGCAGGCTGCCCAGGCTCTACAGCAAAAGCTCAAATCCAGCCAGTTGCGCATTGAAGTCCTGTATGGCGCCCAGGCGCTATGTGACGTAGCCAGTGCGGACGAGTGCGATATCGTCATGGCGGCAATCGTTGGCGCGGCAGGTTTGGCGTCTACGCTGGCCGCAGCGCGCACCGGCAAGAAGATTCTCTTGGCCAACAAAGAGGCGCTGGTCATGTCCGGACAGCTGCTGATTGATGCCGTGGCGCAGCATAAGGCAACCTTGCTACCCATCGATAGTGAGCACAACGCCATTTTTCAATGTTTGCCGCACGATTATCGCCGTTCGCTGCCTTATGCCGGGATCGCCAAGATTCTCTTGACCGCATCGGGAGGGCCATTCCTCAAACGTGACGTTGGTACACTGGATAGCGTAACGCCGGAAGAGGCTGTGGCGCATCCGAAGTGGGTCATGGGCCGGAAGATTTCAGTGGATTCTGCCACCATGATGAACAAGGGCTTGGAAGTCATTGAGGCGCATTGGCTGTTCGGTGCGCCGGCTGACAAGATCGAAGTCATGATTCATCCGCAAAGCGTGATTCACTCGATGGTGTCCTACATCGATGGCTCGGTGCTGGCTCAACTGGGCAATCCAGACATGCGTACGCCCATCGCCAATGCACTTGCCTATCCGGAGCGGATCGAATCCGGGGTTGCCCAGCTGGACCTTGCTCAGATCGGGCAGTTATTTTTCGAGCGTCCGGATTTTGGGCGTTTTCCGTGTCTCAAACTGGCGTATGATGCACTGCAAGCCGGGGGCAGCTCGGCGGCAATCCTCAATGCCGCCAATGAAGTTGCTGTCCAGGCATTCCTGAATCAAGAAATCGGATTCCGCATGATTGATCAAGTGATCGCTCGCGTCATGGATAAGCTTCCCCATGGCCCTGTCGCCGATATCGACGCCCTGATCGAACAAGATCAGCAGGCACGCTCGATTGCGCAATCCTGCCTGCCCTTATGATCATTCTGTCATGAATCTGCTGCACACTCTGCTGGCCTTTGCGGTCGCTCTCGGTACGCTTGTCGTCGTGCATGAATTGGGGCATTACTGGGTGGCGCGCTTGTGCGGCGTCAAGGTTTTGCGCTTCTCGGTCGGCATGGGGCGGGTGATCTATTCACGCCGCTTTGGGCGTGATCAGACTGAATGGGCGCTATCGATATTGCCGCTGGGTGGTTACGTCAAGATGCTGGATGCCCGCGAGCAGGATGTCAGCGACATGTCCGCTCAGGATCTCAAGCGCGAATTCACGCGCCAGTCGGTCTGGCGTCGTATTGCGATCGTTGCGGCCGGTCCGTTAGCCAATTTCATCCTTGCCATTCTCTTGTTTGCCGGCTTGTTCATGCATGGCATTCCCGAACCGGTTCCCAAACTACGTCCGATGGCGACGCAGACTGTCGCATATCAAGCTGGTCTGCGCGGTGGTGAAACCATCACGGCCATTAACGGCGTCGCTGTTCAGGCATGGTCGGAAGTGCGTTGGGAGCTGATGCAGCACGTTCTGGAGAAGACGCCTGCGCGACTGGATGTTGAGCGCATCAACAATGGAGTAAGCGGCGGAAAGCTGCTGGATTCAGTGAATTTGCCACTCGATGGTGTATCAAGCAAGGATCTGGAAAGCGATTTTCTGGCAAAACTGGGCTTGTCCTTGGCGCGTCCTCCGGCGATGCTTGGCAAGGTCATGGATGGCCCCGCCATGCAGGCTGGATTGCAAAAGGGCGATCTGATCCTTGATGTCAACGACGTGCCGATCAAAGACGGCCTCGCACTCGTGGAGCTGGTTCGCGCCTCTCCCGGCAAGCCTTTGTCTCTGCATGGTGTGCGTGGGCAAAGCGAATTTCGCATTCAGGTTACACCTGACACACTGAGCGACAATGGTCAGACGATAGGGCGTATCAAGGTAGAGGTGCCGCTTGCGCCGGAAATGATTGTTGTCAGCGATGCGCCTTGGACGGCGATTGCCAAGGGCGCGCAGAAGACCTGGGACACGAGTGCCATGACGCTGAAGATGATCGGAAAAATGATCGTCGGACAGGTTTCCTGGAAAAATATTACCGGCCCGATTACCATAGCCGATTATGCCGGGCAGACTGCCAAAGTCGGACTGGTCAGCTATCTGAGCTTCATTGCGTTTATCAGCATCAGTCTTGGTGTAATGAACCTGCTGCCCATCCCGGTTTTAGATGGCGGCCATTTGCTGTATTATTCGCTGGAGATTTTGACTGGACGTCCTGTTTCTGAGCGCTTTGGGGAAATTGCTCAACGTGCCGGTCTTGGTATTTTGATGACATTGATGATCGTTGCCGCATTCAACGACATTGTTCGTCTGATGTTTTAAGGATTCGTCCCAAGCCGTCCTGATGACAAGGATGGCTTTTGACTTTACATATGTTCGACCGTTGTAAAAAATGGTCAGCAAAAACATAGTTAATAAACGATAGCTAATGAACTTACATTCCGCGCATTTCCCTGCACCGACCTTTTCCCGTAGCCTGATCGCTGTTGCTGCGCTTGCCCTTTGCAATCAGGCATTCGCTGTCGAACCGTTCGTGGTCAAGGACATCCGTGTCGAAGGCATTCAGCGTACCGAAGCAGGCACCGTGTTCAGTTACTTGCCGGTGCGAGTGGGTGACACCTTCAATGACGAAAAAGGTACGGCTGCGATCAAGGCGCTTTACGCGACCGGCTTCTTCAAGGACGTTCGTGTTGAAGCTGAAGGCGACGTGCTCGTGATTCAGGTGGAAGAGCGTCCGGCGATTGCCAGTGTCGACTTCACGGGCATCAAGGAATTTGACAAGGAACAACTGACCAAGGCGCTGAAGGAAATCGGCGTCGCCGAATCGCGTATTTTCGACAAGTCGCAAGTCGATCGCGCAGAGCAGGAACTCAAGCGCCAATATTTGTCGCGTGGCCTGTACGGCGCGAAGGTCACCACGACCATTACACCGGTTGAGCGTAACCGTGTTGCAGTGAGTTTCGCTGTGGATGAGGGCGACGTTTCGCGCATTAAGCAAATCAATATTGTCGGCAACAAGGCATTCTCCGACGGCAATTTGCGCGATCAACTGAAGTTGACAACACCGGGCTGGTTCACCTGGTACACCAAGGCTGACCAATATTCCAAGCAAAAACTGGCTGGCGATATCGAGTCGCTGCGATCCTATTATCTGGATCGCGGTTATCTGGAAATGCAGATCGAGTCGACGCAAGTTTCCATTACACCAGATAAAAAAGATATCTACATCACCATCAATATCAACGAAGGTGAAAAGTACACGGTCTCCGACATCAAGCTCGATGGCGAAATGTTTGGTATGCAGGCTGACCTGGCAGCGCTGGTTCAGCTGAAAAAAGGTGATGTCTATTCGGGTACCAAGCTCACTGACAGCACCAAGAAGATCAGCGAACGTCTCGGTAATTTCGGCTATGCATTCGCCAACGTCAATGCCAATCCAAACGTTGATCGTGAGAAGAAGGAAGTTGCCTTTACCATCATGGTCGACCCGGGCAAGCGCGTGTATGTGCGTCATATCAACATTGCCGGCAATACCAAGACCCGTGACGAAGTTATTCGCCGTGAGTTCCGTCAGTTTGAAGACTCTTGGTATGACGGTGAGAAGATCAAGCTGTCGCGTGATCGTGTCGACCGCCTGGGCTATTTCAAGGAAGTCACGATTGAGACACCGGAAGTGCCGAACAGCACGGATCAGATTGACGTCAACATGAAAGTGGAAGAGAAACCGACCGGTAACATCATGATCGGCGCCGGCTTCTCACAAACTGACAAGTTGAGTCTGACTGGTTCGATTTCGCAGGAAAATGCATTCGGTAGCGGCAATACGGTCGGTATCGAAGTCAATACCAGCTCGCGTTACCGCACGATCGCTGTTTCGCAGACGAATCCGTACTTCACGGATGACGGTATCAGCCGCACTTATGAAGTGTTCCTGCGCACGATTCGTCCATCGGCCTACACCACCGGTGACTATCGCGTGAAAACCATCGGCGGTAGCGTCAAGTTCGGTGTTCCGTTTTCTGAGCTGGATCGCGTTTTCTTTGGTGTTGGTATTGAAAATACCAAGGTCGACACCGATAGTTCTAGCCCGAGCTTGTATCGTCAATACGTGCGAGATTTCGGTTCAGGTGCAGGTAGCGTTGCTGGTTGTGATGTCATCAATAATGCCGCTTGCGGTATCGGCACTGCGACAACAACCAGCTTCCCGCTGACCGTTGCATGGCAACGTGACAGCCGCGATAGTGCATTGGTCCCAACCAAGGGTGTCTACCAACGTGCCAACCTTGAAGTATCCGGCATTGGTACTTTGCAATATTATCGTGCAACTTATCAGCATCAATACTTCCAACCGTTCTGGAGCAATGCGGCGACGCTGGCCTGGAATGGCGAAGTGGACTACGGTAAGGGCTTCGGCGGCAAGCCATACCCGATTTTCAAGAATTACTACGCGGGCGGTATTGGCACCGTGCGCGGATACGAAGCATCGTCTTTGGGTAACCTGAAAGACCAATACGGTGACTCAATGGGCGGTGCATCGCGTCTGATCGCTAACGTGGAGTTGCAATTTCCGTTCCCGGGTTCGGGACAGGATCGTAGTTTGCGTTGGTTTACCTTTGTTGACGGCGGTAACGTGTTTGCCGATGGTGAACGTATTAAAATCAATGACTTGCGCTATTCCACTGGTTTCGGTATCAGCTGGATTTCGCCAATCGGCCCGCTGAAGCTGAGCTACGGTAAGCCGCTGAATGCGAAGACTGGCGATAAAGCGCAAAACTTCCAGTTCCAGTTGGGAACCGGTTTCTGATCAGCGAATCAACTGATCAGCCCATGGCATAATAGAAATCTGTATTACGGAGAATGATCTTGAAGTTTATTACTAAATCATTGATGTCGATCCAAGCTGCAACACTGGCTGTCGGCATGTTGTCGTTTGCCAGTGTGCATGCGCAGGAATCGAAAATTGCTTTTGTCAGCACCGAGCGTATTTTCCGCGAAGCCGTGCCTGCAAAGGCTGCGCAGACCAAGCTTGAAGCTGAGTTTGCCAAGCGCGAAAAAGATATCGCTGATATGGCTGCACGCCTGAAGGCACAATCGGACAAGCTGGACAAGGATGCTGCAGTATTGTCCGAGTCGGAACGTGTCAAGCGTCAGCGCGATCTGGCCGATATCGACAAGGAATTTCAGCGTAAGCAACGCGAATTCCGTGAAGATCTGAATCAGCGTCGCAACGAAGAATTGTCGGTCGTTCTTGAACGTACCAACAAGGTGATCCGTCAGATCGCTGAAGCTGAAAAGTACGATATCGTTTTCCAGGAAGCAGTCTATGCCAGCAAGCGCATCGACATCACCGACAAGGTTCTGAAAGAGCTGGCGAAGTAAGCCTGGTTCAAATCTTCATCATGCTTATCCCAGGCGCGCAGATTGTCCCGAAGAGAAATCGCCAATCTGCATTGCTTGAGCAGGTAACGCAATAATCTAAGAAGGCCAAGATGGGTATTCGGCTAGAACAGTTGGTCGAACGCTTGGGTGGCCAGCTAAAAGGCGATGCGCAGATTGATGTCAGCGGCATCGCTCCTCTGGATGTGGCGACATCGTCGCATATCACTTTCCTCTCCAATCCCAAGTTTCGATCCCAGGCAGAGCAAACGCAGGCTGCTGCGTTGATTTTGTCTGAAGTGGATGACGCAGCCGTTGCTGGTTATCAGGGTGTACGCATTGTCACCAAAAATCCTTACGCCTATTTCGCCCATGCAGCGCAATTGTTTGCGGCGCAGGCGGCAGTGCCGGTTACTGCCGGCATTCACCGCAGCGCCTGTGTGGATGAAACGGCGCAGGTGGCGGCAAGCGCGACCATCGGCCCACACGTCGTCATCGAGGCCGGCGCCGTTATCGGCGAACGCGCTGTGATTGACGCGGGCAGTTATGTCGGTCGTAATGCGCGTGTTGGTGCCGATACGCATTTCTATGCTCGTGTCACGTTCCATTCCGGCTGTGAAATCGGCGAACGCGGCATCGTGCATTCCGGTGTTGTGATTGGCGCAGATGGTTTCGGATTTGCCAACGAAGGCGGCAACTGGATCAAGATTCCTCAGGTAGGGCGGGTGGTCATTGGCAACGACGTTGAGATTGGCGCCAATACGACGATAGACCGGGGTGCATTGTCCGATACGGTGCTGGAAGACGGGGTGAAGCTCGACAACCAGATTCAGATCGCCCACAACTGCCATATCGGCGCGCATACCGCGATTGCAGCCTGTGCCGGTATCGCCGGTAGCGCCAAAATCGGCAAATACTGCTCGATCGGTGGCGCCGCAATGATCCACGGCCATATTACGATTGCCGACAAGGTGCATGTCTCGGCGGGCACACTGGCGCTTCGTTCCATCCTGGAGCCAGGGCAATATACCGGCTTTTATCCTATCGCCAAGCATGGGGAATGGGAAAAATCAGCAGCATTGGTGCGCAATCTGGGCACAATGCGTGAGAAAATCCGTGCGTTGGAAAAAACGATCAAATCGCTTACAGAGCCGCATACTGAGCAAAATACTGAGCAAAAAAATGACTAGTCTCGATATCAATCAAATCAAAGAATACCTCCCGCACCGTTATCCGCTGTTGTTGGTGGATCGCGTTCTCACATGGGAAAGCGGTAAGGACATCACTGCCATCAAGAATGTGACCGTCAACGAAGAGTTTTTTAACGGCCATTTTCCTCACAAGCCGGTGATGCCTGGTGTGTTGATGATCGAAGCGCTGGCACAGACGGCTGCTTTGTTGTCCTTTTTGACCGAAGGCCGCAAACCTGATGCCAATACCGTTGTGTATTTCGTTGGTATCGACAATGCGCGTTTCAAGCGTCCTGTCGAGCCAGGCGACCAGTTGAAGATGCATGTGGAAATTACCCGCCGTGCTCGTGGCATCTGGAAGTACAAGGCGGTGGCGACAGTTGACGGCCAGGTTGCTGTAGAAGGCGATCTGATGTGCACGATGCGCAACGCCAACGACGCCAGCCAGGCAGGCTAAGCCATGTCGCGTATCCATGCTACTGCCGTCATCGAGTCGGGCGCTCAGCTCGATTCGACGGTCGAGGTCGGCGCTTATTCCGTGATCGGCGCCAACGTTCGCATCGATGCCGGTACAAAAATCGGTCCGCACGTCGTGATCGAAGGCCATACGACCATTGGCCGTGACAATCAGATCTTCCAGTTTGGCTCTCTTGGCGCTGCACCACAGGACAAAAAATACGCCGGTGAACCGACACGCCTGGAGATCGGCGATCGCAACACCATCCGCGAATTCGTCACCTTTAATCTGGGAACCACGCAGGATGCCGGTGTGACCCGCATCGGGGACGACAACTGGATCATGGCATACGTGCACATCGCCCATGATTGCCAGCTTGGAAGCAACATCATTCTGGCCAACAACGCGACACTCGCCGGCCACGTGCATTTGGGCGATTGGGTATTCCTCGGCGGTTTTACGTCGGTGCATCAGTTCTGCCATATCGGCGCCCATGCGATGACTGCGTTCACAGCAGCAGTGAGCCAGGATGTTCCGCCATTTGTGACGGCTGCAGGCAATCGCGCTGTACCCGCCGGCATCAATAGCGAAGGCCTGAAGCGTCGTGGTTTTACGCCGGAGCAGATCGCTGCGATCAAGCGTGCGTACAAGGCCATCTATCGTTCCAGTCTGCCGTTGGAAGAAGCCAAGCAGGAATTACTGCTGCAAGAAGAAAAATCCCCTGAATCCGCAGCACACATCCGCCTGATGCGTGAATTCATCGCGTCGTCCTCTCGTGGCATCATCCGATAAAATTTCCATCGCCATGGTCGCCGGCGAAAGCTCTGGCGACCTGCTGGCGAGCCGTTTGCTATCAGGCTTGCGTCCGCGTTTGCCGGATGCGCGTTTGCATGGTATCGGCGGACCACACATGGCTGAGCACGGTTTCATCAGCGACTGGCCGATGGATAAGCTCACTGTGCGTGGCCTGTTCGAAGTCATTCCACGCTATCGCGAGATCAAGGGAATCCAGAACGCTCTGCGTGATCAGTTGCTGGCAGAGCGCCCGGCAGTATTCATCGGTGTCGACTATGGCGGCTTTAATCTCGGGTTGGAGCTGCAATTGCGCGACGCCGGTATTCCCACGATGCATTTCATCGGTCCGCAAATATGGGCCTGGCGTGGCGGGCGGATCAAGAAGATAGCGCGTGCGGTGTCGCACATGCTGGTGATTTTTCCCTTCGAGGAAGAAATCTACCGCAAGGCAGGTGTGCCGGTGACTTATGTGGGGCATCCACTGGCGGAGGTTATTCCCATGGAGCCGGATCAAGCCGCAGCACGCACAGCATTAGGCCTGCATCAAGATCGCCGTGTCGTTGCCATTCTTCCCGGCAGCCGCATGTCAGAACTCAAGTACAACACGGCGAGTTTTCTTGGTGCTGCCAGATTGCTGAAGCAGCGGGAACCGCAATTGCAATTTGTTGCGCCAATGGCCGGCGAGAAACAGCGCTCTTATTTCGAACAATTGACTTCGCAGACCAATAGCATCGATCTGGATATCAAGATCATCAGCGGGCAATCGCATGCAGCAATGGCGGCGGCGGATGCGGTATTGGTTGCCTCCGGTACTGCGTCGCTGGAAGTCGCGCTCTACAAGAAGCCGATGGTGATTGCCTACAAGATGATGCGTGCGTCCTATGAAATCATGCGGCATATGAACTACCAGCCATGGGTAGGTTTGCCGAATATTCTCGCGCGCGAGTATGTTGTTCCAGAACTATTGCAAGATGCGGCTACTCCACAGGCGCTGGCTGATGCGCTCTGGAAACAGCTGGACGATCCGGTCCATTTGCAGAATCTGCGCCAACGATTTACCGACATGCATCACTCGTTGTTACGCGATACCGCCAATGTCAGCGCGCAGGCAGTATGTACTTTGCTGGATCGTCAGCAGACGCGCTTTGCGCAAGGAGCTTAGGCGATATGGCCAGGAAACACGATTCGAATTTATCTTTGTTTGCTCTCGACGATTACGCCGGTGAAATCATTTGCGGCGTTGATGAGGCCGGACGTGGCCCCTTGGCAGGGCCGGTTTTCGCTTCCGCCGTCATTCTCAATCCGGCGCGACCTATCGTCGGTTTGCGCGATTCAAAGAAACTGAGCGAAGCAAGTCGCGACGCGCTGGCCTTGGAAATCAAGGAGCACGCGATTGCCTGGGCGATTGCCGAGTGTTCCGAAGACGAAATCGATCAACTCAATATTCTCCATGCAAGCATGCTCGCGATGCGCCGTGCGGTGGAGGCCTTGCGCACCATTCCTACTCTGGCGCTGATTGACGGCAATCGTAGCCCGGTGATGGCGATCCGCTCCGAAGCGATCGTCAAAGGCGACGACAAAGTGCCCGCCATTTCGGCAGCGTCGATTCTCGCCAAAACTGCGCGCGATGCAGCCTTGCGGGTACTGCATGATCAATATCCCCATTACGCGTTTGATCAGCACAAGGGATACCCGACTGCATTGCATCTGGAGCGTTTGCGCCTGCATGGCGTATCCCCTGTGCATCGCAAGTCTTACGCCCCCGTTCGCGCCTTGCTGGCCGGTGCCTGAGGGCCGTTGATGAAGACGATCTCTTCCCGCGACAACGCGCTGTACAAAGAACTCAAGCAACTGGCGACCAGCGCACAGGCGCGTCGCAAGGCAGGGCGCAGTCTGCTCGACGGCGTGCATCTGGCGGAAGCGTATTTGCAGCAGGCAGGCAAGCCCGAATTGTGCGTCGTCGCCGAGAGTGCGGTGTATCACGCTGAAGTTGCACCGGTGCTGGCTCAGTGTGAAGCCGAGGGCAGTCAGTGCATTTGTTTGCCGGATGCGTTGTATCAGGTGTTGAGTCAGGTTGAAAACGGCGTCGGCTTGTTGCTGATTATCGCAACGCCTCAGCCGCAAGTGCCGGTAGCATTGACGGCATCGGCAGTTTTGCTCGATGGCTTGCAGGATCCGGGCAATCTCGGATCAATTTTGCGTAGTGCGGCGGCGGCTGGAATTCGTCAGGTATTTTGCTCGGCAGGCACTGCCGCTGCGTGGTCGCCGAAGGTGTTGCGAGCAGGCATGGGCGCACATTTTTTGCTCCAGATTTTTGAAGGCGCCGATTTGCTGGGCCTCTGCAAGACCAGCAAAATTCCCGTATTGGCGACCAGTTCGTATGCACAGGAAACCATTTATCAGATCAATCTGACGCAAGAAGTCGCCTGGCTGTTCGGCCACGAAGGACAGGGCGTCGCCGACGATTTGATGGACGCCGCCGGCGTCAAAGTGGTGATCCCGCATCTGGGCCAAATGGAATCGCTTAACGTTGCAGCAGCAGCGGCAGTCTGTTTCTTTGAGCAAGCCCGGCAAAGGCAGGGCGGCCGCTGAAGGTGGTTTGCCTGACTACTATTGATATTGAAGACGGACGCGTACATGCATCCTGACCTCTACGCTTATTTCACTGGAAGCTGGCGCTTCACGCGCAGCATGCTTGGCACGGACAAGCTTGTCATCGGTGAGGCCGATGGATGTGCTGAATTTCATTCTTGTGAAGCGAACTGTTTGCAATACAAGGAATCCGGTCAATTACGTCTGGCGGCTGACCAGCGCATCGTGTCGTTCACCCGGAGGTTTGACTATCGGATTGAGGGCGACGTTGTCCATGTCGCCTTTGCCGATGGTGTTCAGGCTGGGCAGGCGTACCAGAGCTATCGATACGATCCGGCGCAAAAAGCGCTATTACCGCTTGAGATCCACCTTTGCATCCTGGATCGTTACGACGGGCGCTATGTATTGATCGATGCGGACCGCTTCGATTTGCATACGCGTATCGAAGGGCCACATAAAGACTATCTGCTCCACACACAGTTCAAGAGAGCAATCGGTTGAGTTGGAATCAGCGAGTGTCCGGCTTGATTTCCTGCAGAATCGTCGCCGCAATTTCCTCGATCGATTTGGCAGTGGAGGACATCCAGCGTATGCCTTCGCGTCGCATCATTTTTTCTGCTTCATTGATTTCGTAACGGCAGTTTTCAATCGCAGCGTATTTGCTGCCGGGACGGCGTTCGTTACGCACTTCCGAGAGGCGCTCCGCCGCGATCGTCAGGCCAAAGATTTTCTTTTTGAAATTGACAAGTCCGCTCGGTAATTTATCGCGTTCGAAATCCTCGGGAATCAGCGGGTAGTTTGCCGCCTTGATGCCGTATTGCATGGCCAGATAGAGGCTGGTCGGTGTTTTTCCTGAACGGGATACGCCAACCAGAATGACATCGGCGCTGGCCAGATTTTTGTTTGACTGGCCGTCGTCGTGCGCCAACGAGAAATTGATCGCCTCAATACGGTTTTTGTATTCTTCCGAATCGGCCGTGTTATGGCTGCGGCCAATGGTGTGCGTCGATTTGACCCCGAGCTCTTGCTCCAACGGTTCGACGAAGGTCTGGAACAAGTCCATATGCATCGCCTTCGATTGGCGGATGACGGCCGACAGATCCGCCTTGACCAGCGTCGAGAAGACGATGGGCGCCTTGCCATCGGTTTCTGCCACTTCGTTGATGCGGCGGGTGGCGTCATAGGCTTTGTCGAGTGTATCGACGAAAGGCAGGCGCACCTGCTTGAAGCGTAGCTCGAACTGGCTGAGAACGGAATGCCCCAACGTTTCCGCCGTAATACCGGTACCGTCAGAGACGAAGAAAACCGTGCGGTTGGCCGGAGGCAAAGGGACGGGGCAGGCGGGCGGTGCGAGATCGAGCATAGTGTTGTTAAAAAGAAAACAATAAAAAATAACGGGCCAGATGAAAAAATTGCTGGCTACCCTGTAAAATGCCATGCAACAGATTGAGAAGCTAGCTCAAAATGATCCTGACAGTGCTGCGCAAGTTGACCGAATGCCTCTGGATGTTTGCTCATGCAAACACCTTCGGAACTGCCGCGCGCCAATTATGTCAGCTCATGTATCGGAACCTGCATCAGGTATTGAGCCAAGCCGCTGTATCGATTATGTCGCCTTCGTCCCAAAATAACAAAGAACAAATGACGACTGCCGGCCGCGCGAAGATTTCTTATCATCAAACTAGAGGTTGTTATGTCCAACGCAGTAAACATGGGTTCTACCCAGGGGGCCGCATACGTAGTCTCCTTTGAAAATCTTCGCATGACGGATGTCGAGTCCGTCGGCGGCAAGAACGCGTCGCTGGGTGAAATGATCAGCCAGCTGGCCGGTGCCGGAGTCCGAGTGCCAGGTGGCTTTGCCACGACGGCACAGGCTTTCCGCGACTTTCTGGAACACAGTGCAAATGGCGGCGCAACGCTGGCTCAACGCATTGCAGATCGTCTCGTATCGCTGGACATCGAAGATGTGCGTGCATTGGCGCAAGCCGGTGCGGAGATTCGTCAATGGATTATCGACACGCCTTTCCAGCCTGCGCTGGAAGAGCAGATCAAATCTTTCTACGACAAACTGGTTGCCGACTCCACAGGTGAGATGTCTTTCGCCGTGCGGTCATCTGCGACTGCCGAAGACTTGCCTGACGCCTCTTTTGCCGGTCAGCAAGAAACATTCCTGAATGTTGTCGGCATCGACAACGTGCTCGAAGCGATGAAGCACGTATTCGCCTCGCTGTACAACGATCGCGCCATCTCGTATCGCGTTCACAAGGGCTTCACCCACGCTGAAGTCGCGCTGTCGGCAGGCGTGCAACGCATGGTGCGCTCCGACGTCGGCGCTGCCGGCGTGATGTTCACCATCGACACCGAATCGGGCTTCAAGGACGTGGTTTTCATCACCTCCAGCTATGGTCTGGGCGAAACAGTGGTGCAGGGCGCGGTCAACCCGGACGAATTTTATGTCCACAAGCCGATGCTGGAACAAGGCAAACTGCCGATCATCCGTCGCAACATCGGCTCCAAGCTGATCAAGATGGAGTTCACCGGTGAAGCCAAGGCCGGCCGCTCGGTCAAGACCGTCGATGTACCTGTTGAAATGCGCAACCGCTATTCGCTGAACGACGCCGAAATCGTCGAGCTGGCCAAATACGCCACCATCATCGAGAAGCACTATCAGCGTCCGATGGACATCGAATGGGGCAAAGACGGCCGCGACGGCAAGCTGTACATTCTGCAAGCGCGCCCTGAAACCGTGAAGTCGCAGCAAAAGGCGACTGACGCGCAACAACGTTTCAAGCTCAAGGGCTCCAGCGCCGTGCTGGCAACCGGTCGTGCCATCGGTCAGAAGATCGGTGCCGGTCCGGTGCGCGTGATTCGCGATGCGTCCGAAATGGAACGCGTGCAACCAGGCGACGTGCTCGTCGCCGACATGACCGATCCGAACTGGGAGCCGGTCATGAAACGCGCTGCCGCCATCGTCACCAATCGTGGCGGTCGTACCTGCCACGCGGCGATCATTGCGCGTGAACTGGGTGTGCCGGCAGTGGTTGGTTGCGGTGACGCTACCGATATCCTGAAAGACGGCAACCTGGTGACCGTTTCCTGCGCTGAAGGCGATGAAGGCAAGATTTATGACGGCCTGCTGGAAACCGAAATCACCGAAGTCGCACGCGGCGAACTGCCACCGATTCCGTTGAAGATCATGATGAACGTCGGCAATCCGCAGCTGGCATTCGACTTCCAGTCGATTCCAAATGGCGGCGTTGGTCTGGCGCGTCTGGAATTCATCATCAACAACAATATCGGCGTGCATCCAAAGGCGATTCTGGAATACCCGAACATCGATGCCGACCTGAAGAAGGCTGTTGAATCCGTGGCACGCGGTCACGCATCGCCGAAGGCGTTTTACGTCGACAAGCTGGCTGAAGGTATTGCGACCATCGCTGCAGCATTCTGGCCGAAGCCAGTCATCGTGCGCTTGTCCGACTTCAAGTCCAACGAATACAAGAAGTTGATCGGCGGTTCGCGTTACGAGCCGGACGAAGAAAATCCAATGCTCGGTTTCCGCGGTGCTGCACGCTATCTGGCTGCCGATTTCGCTGAAGCATTCGAAATGGAATGCCTGGCCATGAAGCGCGTCCGTAACGACATGGGGCTGACCAACGTCGAGATCATGGTGCCGTTCGTCCGTACTTTGGGGCAAGCGGAAAAGGTCATCAACTTGCTCGGCAAGAACGGCCTGACACGTGGCGAAAACGGCCTGCGCGTCATCATGATGTGCGAAGTGCCTTCCAACGCGATCTTGGCCGAACAATTCCTGGAATTCTTCGATGGTTTCTCGATTGGTTCCAACGATTTGACGCAACTGACGCTGGGTCTGGATCGCGACTCCGGTATGGAGTTGCTGGCTGCCGATTTCGATGAGCGGGATCCTGCGTTGCAAGCCTTGCTGACCAAGGTCATCTCGACTTGTCTTGCCAAGGGAAAATACGTCGGTATTTGCGGTCAGGGCCCATCGGATCATCCGGACTTTGCAGAGTGGCTGATGAAGCAAGGTATCGAATCGATCTCGCTGAATCCAGACTCAGTGATCGACACCTGGCAGAAACTGGCCGGCACTAAGTAAGCGCCAATACGGTCTAAACCTGACAAGTTTGCTTGTCAGGTTTCAGAAAACAAAAACGCGGGCTTGATGCCCGCGTTTTTGTTTTGTGCAATAGTGCGTCAGAGGCTGTTAAAGTCTTGCCAGCAAGCAGTGGCTTGTCTCACATCCAAAAAGGAAATCAACATGATGGACTGGGCGATATGGTTTGTATTGGCCGGACTGGCAATCGGGGTGGAGCTCTTTACCGGAACATTTTATTTATTGATGATCGCCATTGGCCTGGCCGTCGGCGGTGGTGTTGCCTTGCTTGGCGGGGCCGCCGAGTGGCAGTTCCTGGCGGCGGCTGTCGTCGGCTTCGTCGCGGTAGGTTTGCTGCGTCGCAGCCGCTTTGGGAAAATGAACAAGGAAGCCGCCGCGCGCGACCCAAATGTCCTTCTGGACATCGGGCAGGCAGTGCACGTCGAGCTCTGGACGGATCTCGACGGCACGCCGACATCGCGTGTGCGTTATCGCGGCGCCGAATGGGACGTGGAACTGGCTCCCGGCAATGCAGTTCAGGCCGGTCAGTTCATCATCCGGGAAATACGCGGCAGTCGTCTGATCGTCGCGCACGCGGTTGTGCAGTAGGCCTTACTTGGCATTAGCTGTAATCAAGCTTCATTTACAAGGGGAATTTCTATGTTCGGTAGCGTCACGCTGGTTATTTTTTTCATCGCGATCATCTTCGTCGTCAAGACCATCAAGGTCGTGCCGCAGCAGCACGCCTGGGTCGTAGAGCGGCTGGGCAAATATCATGCAACGCTCGGGCCAGGGCTTAATATCGTGGTGCCATTTATCGACCGTATTGCCTACAAACACATTCTTAAAGAAATCCCATTGGATGTGCCTCCACAGGTGTGCATCACGCGCGACAACACGCAATTGCAGGTCGACGGCATCCTGTATTTTCAGATCACCGATCCAATGCGTGCCTCTTACGGCTCATCGAACTACATCGCTGCAATCACACAACTGGCGCAAACCACCTTGCGCTCGGTCATCGGCAAGATGGAGCTCGACAAGACCTTTGAAGAGCGCGATCACATCAACACCACCATCGTCAGCGCTATCGATGAGTCCGCCGAGAATTGGGGCGTTAAAGTCCTGCGATACGAAATCAAGGATCTGACACCGCCAAAAGAAATTCTGCACGCGATGCAGGCGCAGATCACCGCAGAACGTGAAAAACGCGCACTCATTGCTGCCTCGGAAGGTCGCAAGCAAGAGCAGATCAACATCGCGACCGGAGAACGCGAAGCATCCATCGCTAAATCGGAAGGTGAAAAGCAGGCATCGATCAATCGCGCCGAAGGGCAGGCCGCGGCCATTCTGGCGATTGCAGAGGCTAGCGCCGAAGCGCTGCGCAAGACCGCAGCGGCGATTCAATCACCCGGTGGCGCAGATGCGGTCAGCCTGAAAGTTGCCGAGCAATATGTCGCCGCATTCTCACAATTGGCCAAAACCAATAATTCGATTATCGTCCCCGCCAATCTTGGTGACATGAGTACCTTGATCGCCAGCGCAATGCAGGTCGTAAAGGCTCAGCAAAAGTAGTCAGGTGGAAGTCGCCAAGAACAAACGGAGCGCAAAAGTGAAAAGCGCCTGAAAAGAGATTTTCAGGCGCTTTTTTATGTCGATGTTCTCAGGTCTAATTTCTCAGGGGTGATGGTCGTTGCTGCCTGCAGATGACGGCAAAGGATCAATGCTGTCGTAAGGCAACGAGATGTTCACGCACAAGCCGCCGTCGATGCGATTGAAGGCGCGGATGGTGCCGCCGTGCGCCTCGACGATACGTCGTGCAATGGTCAATCCAAGGCCATAGCCATGCGTGCTTTTTTGCGTACGTGTGCTGCGGAAGAAGGGTTCGAAAATCAGTTGCAATTCGTCTTCCGGCACGCCGGGGCCACGGTCAATGACAGAAATCTGCACCTGCTTTTTTTCCTGATCCACTAACGTGTTGATGGCAACCACGGTATCGACCGCGGTCTGCTTGATGGCGTTGCGCACGACGTTTTCAATCGCCCGGTAGAGAAGCTCTGCCCCCCCCTTGATGACGGCATTGGTGCGGGCCTGGCCTTCCACATGCCGGTCTATCGATTCAGCCTCAAAGCGCGCATCGTCGATGATTTCACCCAGCAAATCCTCGATGCGGATGTGATCTTCCATTGCGCCCGTAACGCCTGCTTCTAATCGCGACAGCGTTAGCAGTTCTCCGACCAGTTTGTCCATGCGCACGCCTTCGCGTTCGATGCGCTCCAGTGTAGCGGCGGTTTTTTCCGGTTGCAGGCGCGCCAGGCCTATCGAGGCCTGAAGTCTGGCGATGGGCGAGCGCAATTCGTGGGAGACATCGTGCAGCAAGCGGCGCTGACTTTCCATCAGTGCACGCAGTTTGTCCGTCATGCTGTCAAAGTCACGACCGAGATCAGCCAGTTCATCACTGCGTTTGCTCATCAGCGGCGCCAGACGATCATTCAGATTGCCTGAAGCTGCATTGGCAAAAGCCGATTTGAGTTGGCGAATCGGTTGCGAAAAATACCAGGCCAGCAACATCGCAAAGAGCAGGCTGGCGACCGTCGAGACCAGCATCGGCATCATCGGGAAAGAAAATGGCGGCGGCGGGGGCGGCGGATTCTCATGACGCGGCTCCCGTCCGCTATTCATGTGCGACGGCGACGGCAGGAAGAGCAGGTAAGTATGTCCGTCGGAAGCCTTGATTTCTTCGACCACGCGACGACGTACTTCAGTGGTCAGCAAGGAACGTGCTTCCTCAATCAATTTGGGATTGACGTCGCGTCCGAGCAGCTCCTGCTGATCTTCGTTCACGACATACACCTGATGTCGCTCAGCGTTGAGTATCAGCTTGCGCAGCGCCTCGGTGCCGCCATATTGGAGTGTCGCCGCAGCGGAACGGATGGTGAACATCGCCGGCGGGCTCAGATCGAGATCGGTGACGCGTTGATTGCGTTCACGGTTCTCGAACGAGAACATGATGCCCACACCGATGATGGCGGTCATCTGCGCCACCATGATGAAGAAAAAGAACTTCCAGAACAGCCGGCCCACCGATTACTCCTTGATGAACTGGTAACCCAAGCGATAGACGGTCTGGATACAGGATTTGTCGCTGCCGAGCGTGGAGATCTTTTGTCGAATGCTGCTCAGATGCACGTCGATGTTGCGGTCAAAACGTGCAAGAGGCCGGCCCAGGCCTTGTTCGGAAAGATGTTGTTTGCTGACTGGTTTGCCCGCGTTGCGCGCCAGGACTTCAAGCAGATTGAATTCGCTGCTTGTGAGTTCCAGCGGGCGGCCTGACCAGGTAGCGCGGCGCTGTTCCGGCCACATGGAAAGGGCGCCGACTGCCAGTGGCGAGTAAGGGCTGTGATCCGGATTGTCGATGACGGTGCGGCGCAGGATGGCGCGTACCCGTGCAGTCAGCTCGCGCGGCGTGCAAGGCTTGGGGACATAGTCGTCGGCACCGAGTTCGAGACCGATGATACGGTCGGTGTCGTCGCCCTTGGCTGTCAGCATCAAGACAGGAAGATTGCTCTTGGCGCGGATACGGCGTAATGTTTCCAGCCCATTGAGGCGAGGCATCATGACGTCGAGCACTACGATGGCATATTGGTTGGTCAGGGCTTCGGCAACACCTGACTCGCCGTCATAGGCAACGCGGACTTCAAATTTTTCTTGCTCAAGATATTCCTTGAGCATATCAACGAGTTCAATGTCGTCGTCTATCAGTAATACTTTTGACATCGTTGTTTGCTTCTCTTTCTTTGATTGCTGCTGCATTTCGGATAGTTCAATCATATGCGCAAAACGGCTGCGGACGGTACAACGGTAACGATTAGTGTCTTCATCTTTACACTTTTTTACCCGGGTTCCCGTGCATTTGATCGTTGGAAACTATGCCTTTTCCCGGGGCGAAATAGTGTCATCCCGGCAATGCTGAAACAGCGCAAGAAGTATCGTGGATACCGACTGGAAAAGTGCCATTGATCAACTTAAATTTACCCCAATTTACACACCCGGACCGGGATTTACATGTGCGTATCGCCGATACTTGTTAGGTGCACAGACAACACTTTCCGGGTTTTTACTGTGAGGTGCAAATGACGACAGAGAAGTATGTCCGTCTATGCAGGGGCAACTAGTCAGAGGGAGAACAACATGAGCATCAGCAGCGTATCCGGCAGCAATCTTTTTTCCCTGGCCGATCTGGGAGGCATCACTGGCATTGATCAGACCAGCGCTACGGTCGGTTTTTCCGATTTTCCACCGCCGCCGCCACGTCACGGTGGCAGTTTCATGGATGCCATCAAAGAAGTGCTGGCAGCACTGGACGCTGATACAAGCGTCGCCACTTCCAGTACTGTCACAACTACATCAAGCGACGACGTGACATCGACAAAGAATGTCGACGCTGCATTAAACAGCTTTCTGCAAAATCTCCTGATTGCCCTGCACTCGGAAAGCGCTCCGAACTCTTCGACTGACAGCAGCACCGATACAGGCAGCACCACTTCAGCGTCGGCAGTGGCTGCTGCTACCGCGTCTTCGGCAGCAGCAGCCAATCGTCCACCTCCGCCGCCACCCGCTGATGGGCGTCTCGAAGCCGATCTCACCAAACTTGTTCAGTCGCTATCGGCGTCTGAGTCCAGTACGTCTTCGACGGATACGGCAACGTCGACCAGCGACTCAAGCAGTTCTGGTTCTGCTGCAACCAATACCGATCTGGAAAGCAGTTTTGCGAATCTTCTCAGTGCGCTTGGCGACTCGGGTGGCACATCGCTAAGCAGCTTCCTGCAGAGCATTACGACCAAATTGCATGCAACGCCATCTAGTGGCAACATCATCAACACAACGGCATGAGCCACGCAACCGACAGGAACTCTGATGCAGAATCACACCGCGCCTCGCGCACTGGTATGGACGGGATGGATTTGATACATGCTGCATGACAAGCTTTTGCGAGACCCTGCGCATCTGCAAGAGCTGATGCATTTGCTGACACAGAGCATTACCGCAGACGTGCAGGGGAAGTCCGAAGAGGCCATGGCTTCTTTGGAATTGGCTATCAAGCTTGATCCTGGCTTCGTCCCTGCACTGATGCGTCGCGCCGACCTGTTGCTGGCGGCAGAGCGCTATCACGAAGCTATCGCTGCCTACGACGATTGCCTGACACGTTTTCCCGCTTTGCTTGAGGCGCGTCAATCGCGGCAGCGCGCGCTGTTTCTTGCGCTGGAGCAGTCCGAGATGGCGCTGGAAGAATCCCCTCTGGATGCCGATCTCTGGTGTATGCACGCCGAGCTGCTCACGCATCTGGAGCGCTTCGACGAAGCGCTGTCCTCACTGGATCGTGTGCTGGCATTTGCGCCGTCGCATCTGCAAGCGTTGAATCAGCGCGGTAATGTCTTGCTCTATTTGAATCAGCATGAAGAAGCCGTACTTTGCTACGACCGTATTCTTGCGCATTCAGCCGCCAACGCTGCAGCCATCTTCAACCGCGGCAACGTCCTCCAAAAAATGAACTGCCTGAATCAGGCGCTTTGGTGTTACGAGCAGGCACTGACCTTGCAACCAAACTTCCCGGAGGCGGAGATGGCGCAGAGCCATTGCTTGTTGTTGCAGGGAGATTTTGCCGGTGGCTGGCAGCGGCATGAGGCGCGTTGGCGAACTCCACAGCTGCAAGGGCAAGAAATGTTTCCGGAAATACCGGCATGGCTGGGCGAGCCATCCCTGGAAGGGCGGAGCATTTTGCTCTGGGCGGAGCAGGGGCTGGGAGATACGATACAGTTCGCACGCTATATCCCGCTCATCGCAGAAGGCGCTGCAAAGGTCACCGTCTGCGTACCGGAAGCCTTGCACAGGCTCTTGTCGTCGTTTGAGACACTGCCCAACGTCACTATCGTCGTAAACGATCTGGGCCTCGCACCGCACGATTTCCATTGTCCTTTGATGAGCTTGCCGCTGGCCTTGAGTTGGAAGCTGGCGACGATTCCTTCCGGCGCGCCTTATCTGCGCGCCGACAGCAATGCGCTGCAGCAGTGGTCATCGATACTCAATACAGAGTCGGCGCAGAACGCAGGCTCTGCTGCTCATTTGAAAGTAGGCATGGCGTGGGCGGGCAGGCAGGTCGGCGTAGTGAATCACACGCGCGATATTCCCTTGCGCTATTTACGGCCCCTGGCAGATATTCCCGTGGATCTGATCAGCCTGCAACGCGAGATTCCAGAGGGCGATGTTGCCGAGATCGAGATATGGCAAACCATGCGCCGTTTCGAAACATCGATGAGCGATATGGCCGAAACGGCGGCATTGATCAGTCATCTCGATCTGGTCATCAGCGCTGATACCGCCGTCATTCATCTTGCCGGCGCACTCGGCAAACCAGCGTGGTTATTGCTGCGGTACGAAAGCGAATGGCGCTGGGGGTGGCAAACGGGCACGTCGCGCTGGTATCCGACGGTCAAGGTGTTTCGTCAGAAAGTCCGTGGTGATTGGTCCGGGGTGGTGGAAGAGGTTGCCGAATGCCTGCGTCTGGCAGCCGGCAAATAAGATCCTGAGAACAGGATTCTGATAGAGCGCCGTTGAGTAGGGCGTGTCGCCGGTGAAGCCAGCGCCGCCAATCAGCGGCGGTGCGTCTTCATGGCAGCCTGGATTTCGCGTTGGCTGTCGCGTTGCTTTTCTGTTTCCCGCTTGTCGTGTTGCTTCTTGCCCTTGGCCAGGCCGATCTCGCATTTGATGCGGCCTTTGCTGAAATGCAAGTTCAGCGGCATCAGCGTATAGCCAGAGCGTTCCACTTTACCGATCAGTTTGGCAATTTCTGCCGCGTTGAGCAGGAGTTTGCGAGTGCGGGTGGTTTCTGGATGGACGTGCGTGGACGTGCTGGTCAGGGCGCTGATGTGCGCGCCGAACAGAAAGATCTCGCCGTTGCGAATCGTCACATACGCTTCCTTGATCTGTGCTTTGCCGGCGCGGATAGCCTTGACTTCCCAGCCTTCCAGGACGATGCCTGCTTCGAAACGCTCTTCGACGAAGTAATCGAAAAAAGCTTTTTTATTATCAACAATACTCATCTAATCGGAAAATCCGTGGTGTCGGTTAAAATTTCAACTTTGCGATTTTATCAAACGGACCACCTTTCATGGCAGTCGTACATAAAACAGTCCTGATCAATTACAGCGCGGAGCAGATGTTCAAGCTCGTCGACCGCGTCGAAGATTACCCCGAATTCTTGCCCTGGTGCGGTGGCGTAGACGTTGAAGAGCGTCAGGGCGACAAGCTCAAGGCCAAGCTCAAGATCAACTATCACGGCCTCAAACAGTCTTTCACTACCGAAAACACCAATGTGCCGCCAAGCAGCATGACCATGCATTTGGTGGAAGGGCCGTTCAAACATTTCGAAGCACGCTGGAATTTCAAAGTGCTGCGCGATGATGCCTGCAAGATCGAATTCGACATGCAGTACGAGTTTTCGAGTCGCATTCTGGAGTCGGTGATCGGGCCGGTATTTAGCATGATCGCCAACAGCTTTGTCGATTCTTTTTGCAAGCGTGCAGAACAGATATATGGCTGAAGCGGAACAATTGCAAGCAGATCAGTTGCAAGTCGAGATCTGCTATGCCACGCCGGATCTGGAGATCCGCAAGCCGGTTCGCGTCAACGTCGGCGCAACCGTCCAGCAGGCCATTATGCAAAGCGGTCTGCTGCGGGAGTGTACAGCAATCGACCTGACCGTTTGTCGCGTCGGTATCTACGGCAAGCTGAAAACACTGGATACAGTGTTGCGTGACCAGGATCGTATTGAGATTTATCGACCGCTGATTGCCGATCCGATGGATTCGCGCCGACGCCGGGTGCAGAAGAAGGGCGGTTGAGCACTGCGCGGCCTGGCTTGGGCGGTGGCTGCGCGCGGGAGTGATTTTTGACAACAAGTGCGCCCGCGCCACACCTTGAGTGCATATTTCACGGAAAAATCAAGGTCTCCGCGACGAGCGCAAAAGTTTTCTGTATAATTCGCTTTTGCGCCTATAGGAAATGCTATGCGTCTTCTCCAAAAAGCACTCACATTCGATGATGTGCTCCTCGTCCCGGCTTATTCGGACATCCTCCCTAAAGATACTTCCCTTGCCACGCGTCTGACACGCAACATTCGCCTGAACATTCCGCTTATCTCTGCGGCAATGGACACCGTGACTGAAGCACGCCTGGCAATTGCCATCGCGCAAGAAGGCGGTATCGGCATTGTTCACAAGAACCTGACGCCGAAAGAGCAAGCGCGCGAAGTATCCAAGGTCAAGCGTTTTGAGTCCGGTGTGGTGCGCGATCCGATCACGATCCCGCCGACCATGAAGATCCGCGAAGTCATCGCATTGTCCGAATTGCACGGCATCAGCGGCTTCCCTGTCGTTGAGGGCAGCGCCCTGGTTGGTGTGATTACCAACCGCGATCTGCGTTTTGAAGAAGATCTCGACGCAGAAGTGCGCGCCAAGATGACGCCCCGCGACAAGCTGGTTTACGTCAAAGACGGTGCCGATCCGGAAGAAGCCAAGCGCCTGATGAACAAACACCGCCTTGAGCGCGTGATGGTCATCAACGACAACTTCGAGTTGCGCGGCCTGATCACTGTTAAAGATATCCAAAAGTCGACAGCCCATCCATTCGCCAGCAAAGACAGTCAAGGCAAGCTGCGCGTCGGCGCTGCGGTCGGTGTCGGTCCGGACAACGACGAGCGTATCGAGTTGCTGGTCGCGGCAGGTGTGGACGTGCTGGTCGTCGATACCGCCCACGGTCACTCGGCAGGCGTATTGAATCGCGTCAAATGGGTCAAGACACGCTTCCCGCACGTTGACGTCATCGGCGGCAACATCGCCACCGGCGCGGCTGCCAAGGCGCTGGTCGAACACGGTGCGGATGCGGTCAAGGTCGGTATCGGCCCAGGCTCGATCTGCACCACGCGTATTGTTGCAGGCGTCGGCGTGCCGCAAATCTCGGCTATCGCCAACGTGGCAAAAGCACTCGAAGGCACCGGCGTACCGGTCATCGCTGACGGCGGCATCCGCTTCTCGGGTGACGTTTCCAAGGCGCTGGCTGCGGGTGCTTCCACCGTCATGATGGGCAGCATGTTTGCCGGTACTGAAGAAGCACCGGGCGAAGTGATTCTGTTCCAGGGCCGCAGCTACAAGTCGTATCGCGGCATGGGCAGCGTCGGCGCGATGACCGATGGTTCCGCCGACCGCTACTTCCAGGACGGCGAAAACAACGCTGAAAAGCTGGTGCCCGAAGGTATCGAAGGCCGTGTTGCCTACAAGGGCAGCGTGCTGGCGATTCTGTATCAACTGGTCGGCGGCGTGCGTTCTTCCATGGGTTACTGCGGTTGCGCCACAATCGATGAATTCCGCGAAAAAGCCGAGTTCGTCGAGATCACCTCGGCGGGGATGCGTGAGTCGCATGTCCACGATGTGCAGATCACCAAGGAAGCCCCTAACTACCGCGCCGACTAAGCAAGGTGACGATAGTGACAAAAGGCCGCGCCACTTAGTTTTGGCCGCGGCCTTTTGACTTATTTTTGCCGCTGAAAACTTTCAAACTTGCCTACCTCCACAGCCATGCACTCAAAAATTCTGATCATTGATTTCGGTTCCCAGGTCACTCAGCTGATCGCGCGTCGCGTACGCGAAGCCGGCGTGTTTTCCGAAGTCTTTCCTTATGACGTGAGCGACGAATTCGTCCGCAACTATGGCGCTTCCGGCGTGATTCTCTCCGGCGGTCCAAACAGCGTGACTGAAGGCGACACGCCACGCGCGCCATTCGCAGTGTTTGAATTGGGTGTGCCGGTATTGGGTATCTGCTATGGCATGCAGACCATGGCTGAGCAATTGGGCGGCAAGGTCGAAAACGGCAAGCTGCGCGAATTCGGTTACGCCGAAGTGCGCGCACACGGCCACACCGCACTGCTCAAAGATATCGCCGACTTCACTACAGCCGAAGGCCATGGCATGTTGAAGGTCTGGATGAGCCATGGCGATAAGGTCAATGAAATGCCGCACGGCTTCAAGCTGATGGCCTCGACCGGCAATTGCCCGGTTGCCGGCATGGCCGACGAAGACCGTCGCTTCTACGCCGTGCAGTTCCACCCCGAAGTCACCCACACCGTGCAAGGCAAGGCATTGCTGGGCCGTTTTGTGCATGACATCTGCGGCTGTAAATCAGACTGGAACATGCCCGACTATATCGCCGAAGCGGTCGAATCGATTCGCCAGCAAGTCGGCACCGATGAAGTCATTCTCGGCCTGTCCGGCGGCGTTGACAGCAGTGTGGCGGCAGCGCTGATCCATCGCGCCATCGGCGATCAACTGACTTGCGTATTCGTCGACCATGGCCTGTTGCGCCTCGACGAAGGTAAGATGGTCATGGAGATGTTCGGCAAGAATCTCGGCGTCAAGGTCATCCACGTTGACGCAACCGATCAGTTCATGGGACACCTGGCCGGCGTCACCGACCCGGAAGCCAAGCGCAAGATCATCGGACGCGAATTTGTGGAAGTCTTCCAGGCCGAATCCGGCAAGCTGAAGAACGCCAAATGGCTGGCGCAGGGCACAATTTACCCTGACGTCATCGAAAGCGCCGGCAAGGGCAAGAAGGGCGCGCACACCATCAAGAGCCACCATAATGTGGGCGGCCTGCCAGAGACGCTGAACCTGAAGCTGCTCGAGCCGCTGCGCGAGCTGTTCAAGGATGAAGTGCGCGAACTGGGTGTGGCGCTTGGTTTGCCGCACGAAATGGTTTATCGTCATCCATTCCCGGGCCCAGGTCTGGGTGTGCGTATCCTCGGCGAAGTGAAGAAAGAATTTGCCGACCTGCTGCGCCGTGCGGACGCGATCTTCATCGAAGAACTGCGCAACACCAAGGAAGCCGACGGCCAAAGCTGGTACGAAAAGACCAGCCAGGCGTTTGCCGTTTTCCTGCCGGTCAAGTCAGTCGGCGTGATGGGTGATGGCCGTACCTACGAATACGTGGTGGCCTTGCGCGCCGTACAGACGCAGGACTTCATGACCGCACACTGGGCACATCTGCCGCATGAGTTGCTGGGCCGTGTGTCGAACCGCATCATCAATGAAGTGCGCGGCATCAACCGTGTGGTCTACGACATTTCCGGTAAGCCGCCTGCAACGATTGAGTGGGAATAATGTTTTCGTAAGAACGCATTATTTGCTCGCTTTATTCGCTGCGTGGTTGACTATCAAAGCCCTGTTTTTACAGGGCTTTGTATTCTGGGTACCGCATCGGTGGCGGATAATAGCGGCGACATCATTTTCAGCATCACTTTTGGAATTCCCCCATGGAAATTAAAGTCAACTTTCTCGATAAGCTGCGCCTTGAAGCCAAGTTTGACGACTTCACGGTCATCGCCGACCAGCCTATCCGCTACAAGGGCGATGGCTCCGCGCCCGGTCCCTTTGACTATTTTCTGGCTTCGTCGGCCTTGTGCGCGGCTTACTTCGTGAAGTTGTACTGCAACACGCGCAATATCTCGACCGAAAATATCCGCCTTTCGCAAAACAATATTGTCGATCCGGAAAACCGTTACAAGCAGATCTTCAAGATCCAGGTGGAGTTGCCCGCGGATATCGAAGAGAGTGACCGTCGCGGCATCTTGCGCTCCATCGAGCGCTGTACCGTGAAGAAGGTGGTGCAGGAAGGCCCGGACTTCATCATCGAAGAAGTCGAGAACCTCGATGCCGATGCGCAGTCTCTGCTGACGTTGAAGCCGGACGCTGACGCCAGCACCTTCATTCTGGGCAAGGATCTGCCGCTGGAACAGACCATCGCCAATATGTCGGGCATGTTGGCGGACCTGGGCATCAAGATTGAAATCGCGTCGTGGCGCAATATCATTCCTAACGTATGGTCCTTGCACATCCGTGATGCGCACTCGCCGATGTGTTTTACCAACGGCAAGGGCGCAACCAAGGAAAGCGCGCTGGCGTCGGCCTTGGGCGAGTACATCGAGCGCCTCAACAATAACCATTTCTACGCCGGTGCGTTCTGGGGTGAAGACATCGCCGAGGCGGAATTTGTCCATTATCCGAACGAGCGCTGGTTCAAGCCCGGCCGCAAGGATGCGTTGCCGAAAGAGATCCTGGATGACTACTGCCTGGAAATCTACAACCCGGATGGCGAGCTGCGCGGTTCGCATCTGATCGACACCAACTCCGGCAACGTCAAGCGAGGCATCTGTTCGTTGCCGTACGTGCGTCAGTCGGATGGCGAGGTGGTGTATTTCCCGTCCAACCTGATCGAAAACCTGTTCGTCAGCAATGGCATGAGTGCCGGCAACACGCTGGCAGAAGCGCAGGTGCAATGTCTGTCCGAGATTTTTGAGCGGGCGGTCAAGCGCGAAATCCTGGAAGGTGAAATCACCTTGCCTGATGTACCGCAGGAAGTGCTGGCGAAATACCCCGGCATTCTGGCTGGGATTCAAGGCCTGGAAGAGCAGGGATTTCCGGTGTTGGTGAAGGATGCATCTTTGGGCGGGACTTATCCAGTGATGTGCGTCACGTTGATGAACCCGCGCACAGGTGGCGTTTTTGCTTCCTTTGGCGCGCATCCAAGCTTCGAAGTTGCGCTGGAGCGCAGTCTCACGGAATTGCTTCAAGGGCGCAGTTTTGAAGGCCTGAACGATTTGCCTCCGCCGACCTTTGAAAGCAATGCGGTGACGGAGCCAAACAACTTTGTCGAGCACTTCATTGATTCCAGCGGCATTGTGTCGTGGCGCTTTTTCAGCGCCAAAGCGAATGTCGAGTTTGTCGAATGGGACTTTACCGCTCAGGGTGAGAATTCCAATGCCGAGGAAGCGGCGACTTTGTTCGGTATTCTCAAAGAGATGGGCAAAGAGGCGTACGTAGCGGTGTACGACCAACTGGGCGCAATAGCCTGCCGGATTCTGGTGCCCGGTTATTCGGAAGTTTATCCGGTGGAGGATTTGGTCTGGGATAACACCAACAAAGCATTGTTGTTCCGCGAGGATGTGTTGAATTTGCATCGTCTGGACGATGCTGCGCTGGAGGCGCTGCTTGAGCGTCTGGAAAACAGCGAGCTGGATGAGTATTCCGATATTGCCACTCTGATTGGCATTGAATTTGACGAAAATACGGAGTGGGGCCAACTGACCGTGCTGGAGTTGAAGCTGCTGATCAATTTGGCCTTGCAGCAATTCGAGGATGCGCAAGATCAGGTGGGCGCTTTCTTGCAGTACAACGACAATACGGTCGAGCGCAAATTGTTTTATCAGGCCTTGAGTGTGGTGCTGGAGGTCACGCTCGATGACGGTCTGGAGCTGGACGACTATGTGGTCAACTTCCGCCGGATGTTTGGCGATGCACGGATGGACGCCGTAATCGGTTCTGTCGACGGCAGTGTGCGCTTCTTCGGACTGACGCCAACGAGCATGAAGCTGGAAGGTCTCGACAGACACCACCGCCTGATCGACAGCTACAAGAAATTGCACAAGGCGCGCGCCAATGCCGCGGCTGCCGTTAGCTAAGGTTGTGAATCATGGCTGAATTGGATCTGTTTGGAGAGGTGCCCCCACCTGTAGCTGCAACGCGCCAGCGTCAGCCTCGGAGCCGCCCATCCGTCGCGCCACCTCAGCACACCTGGTTCTTCGCGTTGCGTCCTGCGCTCGCTGATGCGGCGAGTCTGGATGCGTTTGCTGAAAAACTCCTGGCGTTGCATGGCGTCACCGGCAAACGTGTCGGGCCGGAACGGCTCCATATCACTCTGGAGCTGGTTGGGCACGACAGCAACGAGCGGGTGGTGGAGGCGGCATGCCGTGCAGCCGATGCGATTTGCTTTCCTGCTATCGATGCCCGTTTTAGTGCTGCCATGACATTTTCCGCGCCCAGCGGGCCGTTCGTGCTGCTCGGAGGCGACGGACTCAATGGTGTGCGTGAGCTGCGAACTGCACTTGGCTGGGCGTTGGCCGAGCAGGGTTTCAGGCCGCCGCGCACCTACGAACCACATATGACTCTTGGCTACGATCCGCGCCACCGTGTGGAGCGTATTGCCATCGATTCCGTTGGCTTTCAGATTGCCGAATTCGCGCTCGTCAAAAGTCACATTGGACTATCCCGCCACGAGGTGCTGCGTACTTGGACACTGAGTGCCTGATCGCCGACGATTGTTGGATGATCAGCGTATGTGTTTATAGCGGCTGTGGTCAGACAGTTTTCTGTTGCCGGGTGACTAGCTGCGAACCGAAATCTGCCATCAAGGCAATGGCGATCGCTGCAGCACCAATGAGAAAGAGCAGTCGATGATTGCCTCCCGTCGCATTGAATATCGCCGAATAACTATAGCCCGCAATCGCCTGAAACGCGGCGAATGCTGTGGTGGCACGGCCCCAGGTAAGGTTCTGTTGTTCGGCATGCCCAATGACTGTTTCGCGCACACGGGCCAACATCAGCGGGACGACGCCGGGAGGGAAGGCGCCAATCAGCAAGGTCAATGCAGCGATGCACCAATGATTGTCCGTCACACAGATGCCCACGACGGCCAGCAGTTGCGTCAACAGTACATAGCGCATCGTCGGACGCGCGCCGATGCGATCGGCGAGGAAGCCATACACTGGTGGTCCGAAGATCGCGCCGACACCATACAGAATCCAGAATAGCGAACCCAGATGCGCGCCGGCACCGAGGCCGCGTGCAATGAAATCCACGAAGAACACCATCGCCGGCACCAGGCCGACCGCCATCAAGGCGTATTGGAGATAGAGCAGGCCGGTGCCGGAAACCGCTTTTTCGCCCAGGACGGATCCATGCACGGCATGGGCCGTTGGCGCAGGCGCTGACGATGGCCACCAGAACCAGCTGACTGCTGTCAGCACTGCCGACACAAGGCCAAGGCCGAACCAGGTCTGCCACAGACCTAGATTCAACAGCAGCGGAACCAGCGTGCCAGAGCCGGCAATGCCCAAGCCCAGTCCCAGGAAAATGGCACCGCTGGCGGATCCTCTGCGCTCAGCCGGGACGTGCGGCAAGATCGTTGCCGCTACCAGCACCATGATGGCACCGCCGGCAATACCCGACACCAGCCGCCAGCCGAAGAACCAGCTCACCGACAGTGGCATGGCGCAGGCCAGGAAGGCGAGTGTCACCAGCACCATCATCAGTCGCAACGTGGTCACGTTGGACAGTCGGCGCGCAATGGGGCGACCCAGCAGTGCACCCAACAAGTAGCCGGCCAGATTCGCGGCGCCCAGATAGACGATATCCGCCGCTGAAAACCAGTGCGCCTGGATCAGCGGTGGAATCAAGGGCGTATAAGCAAAACGCGCCAGACCGATGCTGACCAGGCTGGCACACAGGCCCGCTAGGATGTGGCGCCAGACGGCATTGCGGTCTGAGCCCGGGAGTGGCGAAAGTGTCGTGTCGGCAGACATGGGGATGTTCCTATCAGGCAAGCTCTTACGATAAAAATGGCGATGAGGCCGCACTTCTATTTTTGACATTTGTGTCAATAATGAGTAATCCTAGTCATCATTGACATGGATGTCAATGATGATCTACAGTCATCGTTCGATGGAAACAACAGGGGAGCAAGGCATGGCCGGCGTTCGGCAATTTGATGAAGAAGCAGTCTTGGACAAGGCCATGGGTCTGTTCTGGAAAAAAGGCTATGCCGAAACCACCATGCAAGAGCTGGCGGCAGTCACCGGTGTGCAGCGCGGATCGCTATACCACGCCTATCAAGGCAAGGATGCCTTGTTCCTGAAAGTCTTTGATCTGTACATGGAACGCTTCATGGAGAGCGTCGTCAAGACGCTGGATCAGCAGAACATGTCGACGGCATTGACGGCTTTTTTTGCATTCGTCATCGATTCGATGACGGCGGGAGAACCGACCAGAGGCTGCCTGACCAGCAAGACCGCATTAAGCAGTGAAGTGATCGAAGAGCCGATACGCCAGGTTTTGCAAAAGCTGATCGACAGGCTGGAGGAGGCTTTGCTGGAGCGCTTGTCGCGCCCTGGAGATACAGCGCAATTAATGACTTCGCCGGCCGAAGCAGCGCGTCTGATCACCACGTTCACGCGCGGGTTGGTCGTGATGGAGCGGGTGTATCAGAGCAGGGAGCGTTTGATCGATACGGCTGGCATGCTGGTCAAGCTGTTGCTTGGTGTGGCTGCGAAGTGATGATTGCCGCACCTTCCGGTCTATTTCCTGTTTTTATTTCCGGCTGATCGATAGCCGCAGGCCGACCAGTCCCAGCAGTTTTTCTGCGGTGGCAATGGTGCCGCTGGAACGGCCACTTTCGATATCGCGCAGCGTACGTTCCGACAGACCCGTGACTTTAGCCATTTCCTTGATGGTGAGGCGCATGGTCGTGCGCAAGTGACGTGTCGCTTCGCCCAGACTCCATTCAGGATGGGCGAGCACTTCGTCGACAGCCTGTTTGCGCAGGTGTACCTGTTCTTGTATCGGGATGGGATTAAAACGTTTATCCATAATATTGTCTCGACAGTCCAGTGCGATCTTTTAGCGCAAGGCTTGCAGGCGTTTTGCGTGCGTGCGCAAATGTTGCTGCAGATAGCTCAGTACATCGGTTTCCAGGCCAAAATCTTCGCCATGATCGGCGACCTCCTGCAGTGGTGTGGCCATGGCTTGCAAGGTCTCCAGCAGAGGCACGCGCGGCAAGCCGGTTTGCTCCGCCACCATATCGATGACGGCTTGCCAGTCCGGGCTGCCGTTGTCGTGCTGCGACCAGCGTATGCGGCGCGAGATGCCGTCCGGATGCAGATACATCGGTGCAAAATCGAATAACGGCGTCAGGCCGATATGGCCGGCTTCATCGCGTGCAATGGCGGTATTGCGTGCGTGATTATCCTTGTTGGCCAGCGCGATGTTGGCGACATCGCGACGCAGGTATTCGCACACCTCTGCCAACGGATCCGTAGCCACTTCGCCTAATTTCAGGCAAGCCTCATCATGCGTCGGCACTTGGCCGAAACGAGGTTTGTCGGTGAGCGTCGCCAGGCTTTCTTGCGCCAGGCGCAGTACCTTGCCGTTGGCGGCAATACGATCAAAGCGGGGGATGAATAGCGCCCGATCCAGCATCCGCAGCTTTGCATGTACGCGCAGGCCGAGATGGCGGGCAATGTCCATGTAAGGCGCTTCTTGTCGCAAGATTTGCGCCAGTCGCTCATTGGGGCCACGTCCGAATTTGACGATGTAATGCTCCCTCGCGCGTTCATCCGGCAGTGCGTGGTCGAGGTAAAGCAGGCCATCGTCGGCGCGCGTGAGCAAGATCTTTGGCCATTCGCCTTGTACACCGGACGAACCTGCGACGAACAAGCCATGTTGTGCAAGATATTCGGTGAAGTCGTCGGCGCGTGTGGCGACATCGTCGTCGGTGAAACCATGCAAGGAGCCGTCTGGTTGTTGCAGCCATTGCGCCGCTTCCTTGACCCGCAGATTGCCGATCGGATTGCCTGCCCCGGCGAGTAATAGCGGCCAGTCGCCTGCTGCCTCAGTCGTCTCTGGCATGTCCAGCCGTCGCAGCAATTCTTGCCGGCCATAGCCCTGCGGCAGCATGTCGATCAGGAAAACCGGCCAATGTGGCAGATCGAAGCCCGAGAATGACACGGGAAAGCCGCTGCAAAGTGCGTGCGCATCACGTCGGGATGACCAGGTCACAGCATATTCCAGGCCATATCCGCTGGAGGTAGGCGCGAGCGTGCCAAGCGAGGCATCGCCCGTCAGGCTGATGGTGGCGGCATCAGTCCATTGATTGTTGCTGAACAGTTCTATTGTGCAGAAGTTTTGCATAGCGGCAGAAAAACTGCATTATTAAATAAGTATTTACTGATTATAGTGATATTTTTCTGCCGTTATAGAGAATGTTGTCATGAAGTGTTGTTGTTTGGCGCAGAGAGGGCGCGCGGCAACGCCATGCGCCTTTCCGAGCGGCTTGCACGCCGGACAGGCTATAATGCCGCTTTACGGAAAACCGGAGCAGCACGCTCCGTGCCTGCCGCTCAGGCAAACTCCGAAACCCGCGGCACCCACGCCGCCAGCGCTTCCTATCATTGTGACTTACAGCATCAAAGAAATTTTCTATACCTTGCAAGGCGAGGGGACGCACGCCGGTCGCCCGGCGGTGTTTTGCCGTTTCAGCGGCTGCAACCTGTGGACCGGCCGCGAGGAAGACCGCAGCAAGGCGATCTGCCAGTTCTGCGATACCGACTTTGTCGGGACCGACGGCGAAGGTGGCGGCAAGTTCAAGACCAGCGATGCGCTGGCAGAGACCATCAATGATCTCTGGCCGGAGACTTATGCCGCCAGCAAGTACGTTGTTTTCACCGGCGGCGAGCCTTTGCTGCAATTGGATGAAGCGCTGATTGCCAGCATGCACGCGGTCGGGTTTGAGATCGCGATTGAAACCAACGGCACGATCCCGGTCCCGCCAGGCGTTGACTGGATCTGCGTGAGTCCAAAAATGGGTTCCGAGCTGAAGGTGTTCAAGGGTAGCGAACTCAAGGTGGTGATTCCTCAGCAGGCGCAGGTGTTGTCCGACTATGAAAAGCTGGACTTCGAACATTTCCTGCTGCAGCCCATGGATGGCCCTGACGCCGCACGCAACACCAAGCTGGCGATCGAACTGGTGAAAAATAATCCCAAGTGGAAGTTGAGCATCCAGACGCACAAGCTGCTGCAGATTCCCTGATCGCGCTATTGCCATTGGCATTGACTTACACTGCTGTACTGCAAACGAATATCTGTTATCGCCGCGAATAGCCGCTATAACTAATGGCGACACTGCCGCCTTACGCGTTTGTTTACAATCTGACTCCGTTTTTAACACTGTAGAGCATTCATGCTGACCATTACCCGTAAACTCGAATTCGATGCCGGCCATCGCATCCCCGACCACAAGAGCCAGTGCCGTAACTTGCACGGTCATCGCTATACGCTGGAAATCACGCTGGTCGGCAAGGTCATCGAAGTCGAGGGTAGTTCCGACAACGGCATGATCATGGATTTCTCCGACATCAAGACCTTGGCCAAACAGCATCTGGTCGATGTCTGGGACCACGCTTTTCTGGTGTATGAAAAAGACAAGCCGGTACGCGATTTCCTGGCCAGTCTGCCGGACCACAAAACAGTCGTGATCGATCGCATTCCTACGGTGGAGAACCTGGCGCGTACCGCATTCGATATCCTCAATGCGGCCTATAAAGACGCTTATGGCACTGGCCTGCATCTGCAAAAGCTGGTGCTGCACGAGACGCCCAATTGTTGGGCCGAAGTGACTGCAGACTGACCGGATAGCGATGCAGACCATGAGCGACGCCATTGAACTACAGCACATGCGCCTGGCTTTGTCGCAAGCGCAAAACGCCTGGGATCTGGGTGAGGTGCCGGTAGGTGCTGTGGTGGTGAAGGACGGTGAAGTCATCGCGACCGGTTTCAACCAGCCCATCGGCAAGCATGATCCCACCGCGCACGCCGAGATCATGGCACTGCGCGCGGCAGCAGAGAAGCTGGGCAACTACCGGTTGCCCGGTTGCGAGTTGTACGTCACGCTGGAGCCGTGCATCATGTGTGCCGGAGCCATGATGCATGCGCGGCTGGCGCGCGTCGTGTACGGCGCCGCCGATCCGAAGACCGGCGCCGGCGGTTCGGTCGTCAATCTGTTCGAACAGGAACAGCTGAATCACCACACGGAGTTGGTCGGCGGCGTCATGGCCGACGCGTGCGGTCAATTGCTCAAGGCTTTTTTTGCAGAGCGGCGCGAACGCTTGAAGCAGGAACGATTGCAGCGCCAGGCAATCGCCCATGCACAGTTAACCGATGAAGAACTCAATGACTGAATTAGTGACTGATGCTATGACTGAGACCGTGACTGAACCCATGCTTCCTTCTGATATCCGCATCCCGCCAGGCACCTGTGTCGCCATCGTCGCCCCGGGCGGTTATGCGCCCGACGAAGCCGCAGTCGAGCGTGGTATCGCCTTGCTGGAAGCGCAGGGATGCACAGTCAAAAGTTACTATGATCATTCGGCGCGGCATCAGCGTTTCGGCGCTACCGATATCGGCCGTGCTGCACATATTCAGCAAGCGGCTGCGGATCCGGAAGTGCAGATCGTCATGGCCTTGCGCGGCGCCTATGGCGTGTCGCGCATCCTCCCTGCATTGAACTATCGCGCGCTGGCTGCCAGCGGCAAATTTTTTATCGGCTACAGCGACATCACGGCCTTGCATCTGGCCTTGCTGGCGCAGACGGGCGCGCCTGGCTTTGCCGGCCCAATGCTGTGCAGCGATTTCGGCACCGAGACGCCGAGCGCGATGACGATGAACAGTTTCTGGCGCACCATGACGCAGCCGACCCAGACCATCAAGGCTGTATCTGCCGGCAACCCAACGCTCAAGGCGTCAGGCATGCTGTGGGGAGGCAATCTGGCGATGATCGTGCACTTGCTGGGGACGCCGTATTTTCCGCAAGTCGACGGCGGCATACTGTTTATCGAAGACGTCAACGAACATCCTTACCGCATTGAGCGCATGCTGCTGCAACTGGAGCATGCAGGCGTGCTGGCGCGTCAAAAAGCGGTCTTGCTGGGGGATTTCTCCAATTACCGTCTGTCAGACTATGACAACGGCTACAACTTCGAACAGATGCTGGCCTACGCGCGCCAACACCTGTCGGCGCCGCTGGTGACGGGGCTGCCGTTCGGGCATATTCCTGACCGCGTGACGCTGCCGGTGGGCGGTCATGCCGAGCTGCAGGCGGACGAAGGCGGCTTTACGCTGACGCTCAGCGATTATCCGACCTTGCCGGCCACCTAGTCATTTGGATTGGCGTTAGCCAAGCGCATTGAGCTTGCCGCGTTTACTGGGGTTTGATTTCCACCTTCACGCCGTCGCTGAGGACAGTGATGGTTCCGGGCTCGAAGCGCTTTCCGTTCATTTCCAGTTGTTCCGGCTTGAAGGTGTAGACCGGATAATCCTTTAATACCTGTTCCGCAGCGGCATTGCCGATGGCGTTCAATTGCGGCGCATATTGTGCCGGGACGCCGGCGATATCGACTTTTTCCACTGCGGGCGCGTCGAGTTTGACGGCGCGCGCTGCGGGGTCGTACTTGAGCGCGCTGCTCATCGACAGTGTGCCGGTGACGGGTTTGTTCATCAGCAGTTTGTTGTCGATCTGCGCATCGACGGTGGTAATCAGCCGATTGGTCTTTTCGTTCAGACTCAGGCGCGGATTGGTCAGATTGACGTCGAACATTTCCATATAGCGCAGCTTGCGCGGAAATTGGGTGGCAATGGTGTTTTGCAGGTCGGCGCGTGCGAAGGTGTATTCGTTGGTCCAGATGTTGTAGGCCGCCCAGCTGGCACCGGTTGCCGCCAGTGTGCCGCAGGCCAGAAGTGTTGCGGCAAGAGCATGACGCATGCTTTTTGCCGGCGAGCGTGTTGTCTTCATGATCATAGATTGTCCGTTTGTTGTTCATTTGTTACCGAAACTCTTAGAGCCGGGTTGCGCGCAAATAATTCAAAAACCATTTCCTCGCTGCACGCCGGTGAGGCAGAGTCACGCGGGACTGGGCTCACAATGGTAAAATCACGCGTTTACACCTGGCTTCAGGCAATTTCCATACGTAAAGGTTTTTTTCAGTGTTATCCACAGCAAACATCACGATGCAGTTCGGCCCGAAGCCGCTGTTTGAAAACATTTCCGTCAAGTTCGGCGACGGCAATCGCTATGGCCTGATCGGCGCCAACGGTTGCGGCAAGTCGACGTTCATGAAAATCCTCGGCGGCGATCTCGAACCATCGGCAGGCAATGTCAGCCTGGATACCAATGAACGTCTGGGTAAGCTGCGCCAGGATCAGTTTGCCTACGAAGAAATGCGCGTGCTGGATGTCGTGATGATGGGCCATACCGAGATGTGGGCCGCGATGGCTGAGCGCGATGCGATTTACGCCAATCCGGAAGCCACTGACGACGACTACATGAAGGCCGCCGATCTGGAAGCCAAGTTTGCCGAATACGATGGCTACACGGCCGAAGCACGTGCCGGTGAACTGCTGCTGGGCGTGGGCGTTGCAATCGAACAGCATCAGGGCCCGATGAGCAATGTCGCCCCGGGCTGGAAGCTGCGCGTTTTGCTGGCGCAGGCATTGTTCTCGAATCCGGACATCCTGCTGCTCGACGAACCGACCAATAACCTCGACATCAACACCATTCGCTGGCTGGAAGACATGCTCAATGAGCGTAACTCCACCATGATCATCATTTCCCATGATCGCCACTTCCTGAACCAGGTCTGTACGCACATGGCCGACATGGACTACGGCACGCTGAAGGTTTATCCGGGCAACTACGACGAATACATGCTGGCGTCTTCGCAAGCGCGTGCGCAGCAACTGTCGGTCAATGCCAAGGCCAAGGAAAAAGTCGCCGAACTGCAAGATTTTGTGCGCCGCTTCTCGGCCAACAAATCCAAGGCGCGCCAGGCGACATCGCGCGCCAAGCAGATCGACAAGATCAAGGTCGAAGATATCAAGCCATCGAGCCGCGCCAATCCTTTCGTCCGTTTCGACGGCGAGAAGAAGCTGCATCGTCTGGCGGTGGAAACACAAAGCATCAGCAAGACCTACGACCGTCCGATATTCAAGAACTTCAGCATCATGGTTGAAGCCGGAGAGCGCATCGCCATCATCGGTGCCAATGGTGTCGGTAAGACCACGCTGTTGCGCAGTATCGGCGGTGACATCGCCGGCCTGCAGCCCGACAGCGGTTTGGTCAAGTGGGCGGAAAACGCCAATGTCGGTTACATGCCGCAAGATCCGACCGAAGAGTTCGCCAAAGGTGAGACCTTGACCGACTGGATGGGCCAATGGACGCAAGAAGGCGACGACGATCAGGCAGTGCGCTCGATTCTCGGCCGTCTGCTGTTCTCCGGTGACGACGTCAAAAAATCCGTCAAAGTGCTGTCCGGTGGTGAAAAGGGCCGCATGATGTATGGCAAGCTGATGCTGGGCCGTCACAACGTCCTGCTGATGGATGAGCCGACCAACCACATGGATATGGAGTCGATCGAATCGCTCAATATCGCACTTGAAAAATATGCCGGCACACTGATCTTCGTGTCGCACGACCGTGAATTCGTTTCGTCGCTGGCGACGCGCGTTCTGGAAGTGAAGGAAAACGAGATCATCGACTTCCAGGGCAGCTACGAAGACTATCTGGCCAGCCAGGGCATTCAGTAAATCTTTTCAGGCGCTTCGGCGCCATACAAAAGCCATGCAAGCAACAGCAATGAAGGTCGTCGAATTTGAACGGCCGCAGATGGAGACAGGCAGCAGCTGTACCGCCAACGCGTGGGCCAAGGTTCCGGCCACGCCGACGGCAGATGAACGCCAGGCATTGAAGGCGCGCATCAGGCAATTGCTGAAGGAAAAGAACGCGGTGCTGGTCGCCCATTACTACGTCGATGGCGACCTGCAAGACCTTGCCGAAGAAACCGGCGGCTGCGTCTCCGATTCGCTGGAAATGGCGCGCTTCGGACGCAGTCACGAGGCGCAGACGCTGGTGGTTGCCGGCGTGCGCTTCATGGGCGAAACCGCCAAGATCCTGAGTCCTGAAAAACGCATCCTCATGCCCGATCTCGATGCGACATGTTCGCTCGATCTGGGTTGTCCGACCGACGAGTTCACCGCCTTCTGCGATGCGCATCCCGATCGCACGGTGGTGGTCTATGCCAACACCAGCGCCGCCGTCAAAGCACGCGCCGACTGGATGGTGACATCGTCAATCGGTCTCGACATCGTCAAGCACCTGCATGAGCAGGGCAAGAAAATCCTCTGGGCCCCCGACAAGCATCTGGGTGGCTATATCCAAAAGCAAACCGGCGCCGACATGCTGCTGTGGCAGGGTTCGTGCCTGGTGCATGACGAGTTCAAAGGCGTCGAGCTGGAGCTGTTGCGCAAGGAGTATCCCAAGGCGCTCATTTTGGTTCATCCAGAGTCGCCTGAAGCCGTTGTTGCACAGGCCGACGTCATCGGTTCAACCTCGCAACTGATTGCTGCCGTGCAATCGTCAGACGCGAAGGAATTCATCGTCGCCACCGACAACGGCATCCTGCACAAGATGCGCATGGCTGCGCCCGGCAAGATCTTCATCGATGCGCCGACCGCCGGCAACAGCGCCACCTGCAAGAGCTGCGCGCATTGCCCGTGGATGGCCATGAACGGTTTGCAGAACCTGCTGCACGTACTGGAAACCGGCAGCAACGAAATCCACGTCGATCCTGTCATCGGCAAGAAGGCCGTGGTGTGCATCGACCGCATGCTGGATTTCGCGGCGCAGAAGAAAGCCAATGTGCGCCCGACCGGCGCATTGGAAAACGAACAAAAACTGTTTGCAGGAATCGGCCCAGCATGAGTCTCACCGTCAGCAGCACCAGCAACTTGCGCAATCCGTTTGCGCCTTTCGATCCTGCCTTGTCGGCGGCATTTGACGCCAACGTCAATCTGGCCATCGCCGAAGACGTCGGTAACGGCGACCACACCGGCAAACTGGTGCCGGAAAACGAACATGTCAAAGCACGTGTCATCGTGCGTGAACAAGCTGTGCTATGCGGTGCGCCCTGGTTCGAGGCAGTCATGGCGCGTCTCGATCCACGCTTGCGCGTTGAGTGGAAGTTCGGCGAAGGTGATCTCATGCAGGCCAACGACGAAGTCTGCCGTATCGAAGGCCCGGCACGTGCCTTGTTGACGGCTGAACGCGGCGCCTTGAATTTTCTGCAACTGTTGTCCGGCGTATCGACGGCGACGCGCCGCTATGTTGATCTGATTCGCGACACCCGTGCGCGCATTCTCGATACCCGCAAGACCTTGCCGGGTTTGCGCCTGGCGCAGAAGTATGCGGTGCGCGTCGGCGGCGGCATGAATCAGCGTCTGGCGCTCTACGACGGCATCCTCATCAAGGAAAATCATATCGCCGCAGCCGGTGGGATCACTGCGGCGGTGACGGCGGCCATCAAGCTCAATGCCGGCGTTACCATCCAGGTTGAGGTCGAAAGCCTCGATGAGCTGGGAGAAGCACTGGCTGCAGGCGCAACGTCCATCCTGCTCGACAATTTTTCGCTGGATATGATGCGTGAAGCCGTCATGATTACCGCACGCCGCGCCGTGCTGGAGGCCTCTGGCGGTATCAACATGGAAACCGTGCGCGCCATCGCCGAGACTGGCGTGGATCGTATTTCGGTGGGAAGTCTCACCAAGGATATTCAGGCGATCGATTACTCGTTGCGTATTGTCGATTGATTTCATCGGCTCCAAAGCCGGTTCAGATGTTGAGGTTCAGTTCTTGAAACAACCCGCATTTTCTTCGGAAGATGCGGGTTGTTTTACATTGGCGGCTGGTATCAGCGAGCCTGCTAAAATGCGCCATCCAGTCGCTCTGGGCAAGCAAGTCGCATTATGTTATTTGCGTCGTCGGGGCGTGCAAGAACAAGCAGGCAATCCTCAGGGAATTCATCGTGAAATCAAACAATCTTGTCGCACCCTTGCTGTGGGCCGCACTGTACTTTGTGTTCGGTTATGTGTCGCATGCATTGAACGGCTCCTTCGTGGCGACAGGGTATATCTGGCTGCCGGCAGGGATCACCGTGAGCGCCTTGTTGCTGACGCCGACGGCGCGCTGGTTTCCATTGCTGGTGCTGCTGTTTGCCGCGCAGATTTTGCTGGGCTGGCTGGAACATCGCGAACTCTGGCGCATGGCCTTGTTTTGCCTTGATGAGATCGGTGTTGCCGCGATAGCGGTATGGCTGGTTCGGCGTGCGCCTTTTCCGATGGAAGGGCTGTATTTTGTGCGCGGTTTGCTGATGGTCGGCGTCGGCGCCAGCGTGGTCAGCGGGATCTTTGGCGCAGCCTGGTTCGTGATGACGCAAGACACACCATTCTGGCCGACCTTGCGCGTCTGGGCGCTGTCTGATCTGGTCGGCATCCTGATCATGACGCCGGTACTGGCGAGCTGGTCGCAGTTCCGCGCAACGCGTTCGGGGGGGATTGCACGTACTGAATTTTTGCTGGGTCTGGCAGCTTTCATTGCCGTGATTGCGACTGGCTACATTGCCTTCGACAGCGATCTTGATCGCATCATTTTCGATATCGATTTTTCATCGACCTATTTGCCGTTGTTTTTCATCGCGCTGGTTGCGCTGCTGTGGGGTGGTCGCGGTGGTGCGCTATCGGTGGCGGTGCTGTCGCTGATGGCGTTTGTCTACAACTCGCTGGGGCGCGGACCGTTCGTCGAACTGGTTCAGTTGAATTCCAGCAATGCCTTGCTCGAATTGCAGGTCTATCTGGCAGTAGCCTCGTTGCTGTCATTGCTGATCAGCGCCTTGAAGACGACGCGCGAACAACTGCATGAGGATGTGGCGCGTTGGAAGAGCGAGGTCGAGCTGGCGCTGACAGTGAGTCGCCAGCTGGTGTACAGCATCAATCCTGAAAAGAAAACCATCGCCTGGAGCGGCGATGTGCAAAGCCTGTTGGGCCTGCCGCCGGACAAGTTCACAACATTGGATGACGCGCTCAAGCTGGTGCATCCTTTGGATCAGCACCGCATGCGCCAGCGCTGGCTGGAAGACAATCGCAATGAGGGCGACGAGGGCAATGAGGGCGATGATGTGCGCGAAGACCTGCCGTTTCGTCTCTTGCTGAGCAATGGCCGTGTTATTGGCGCAACCGATATGAGCCGCAGTCTGCACGACCCGGATGGCAGTCTCGTCATGGTCGCGGGTACCTGGCATTTCGACGCAGCCGATCTGGCACAAGGACGGAGCGAAAAATGACTGCCAAGGTTGGCGTCATACTGATTCACGGGTTGGGCGGCACGCAATACGATCTGGGATCGATGCACAAGATCCTGCAAAAAGCCGGTGCCGATACCCATGCCGTTACCTTGCCCGGGCACGGAACACGGCCGGAGGATCTCATTCCGATTCGCGCTGAACAATGGATAGACCTGGTGGTGGCGCAGTATCGTGAATTGCAGCCTCAATATGAACAATTGCATGTCATGGGCATGTGCATGGGGGCTTTGCTTGCGATCAACGTGTGTGAGCGCGTCGGCCATACTGCAAAACAGGGAAAACTGGTCACGCTGGCGCCGCCGATTTACATCGACGGTTGGTCAACGCCCTGGTACGCCGGTTTGCGGTCGCTGTTCTATCTGATCCCAGGCGTTGCGTCGCGTATGAAGGTGGAGGAGGGTGAACCATTCGGCATCAAGAACACGCTGGTGCGTGCAGTGGTGAAAGCCAAGTTTGAGCGTGGCGACAATTTTCATTATCGCTGGGTGCCGATGGCTTGCATTCGCCAGGTCGATCGTCTGCGCAGTTGGGCCAGTGCGGGGGCAAAGAACATCAACGCGCCGACGCTGATCGTGCATGCTCGCGAAGACGAGCTGACCAGCTTGCGGTCGGCAGAATATCTGCAGGCAACCATCCCGGATGCACGCACCGTTGTGCTGGAGAACAGCTATCACATGATTTGCGTCGACAATGATCGCGATCAGGTCGCCAACAGCGTGCTGGAATTCTTCGGCTTTCCGCCTATGCCGGAACGTGCGCGCAAGCGCATGCGTGGCGCAGTTGCGGAAGAAAAGAACGACAACGCGTAAAGCTAAAGGCCCATCGCCTTGCCTCAGGTCCGTTTCAGAACACCCGTCCCAGCTGCAAATACAAATTCCAGACTCCCTGCTGTCCTAAGGCCGCGCCGAAATAGACGGGTCCGACAGGGCTGTTCCCGCCAAGGAAAAGGTTCAGACTCTTTTTGTAAGGCCCATCCCCGAAAGCATCGCGCGTTTGCCAGACATTGCCGGCCTCCAGGCTGCTGCCGAGAACCGGATTACGCAGACCGAGCAAGCTGTAGTCGGTCAAGTCGCGCAAGTAGGTCAGGCGGCTGTACAGTAAGTAGTTGCCATAAAACTGATCCGGCGCGTAAGCCGACAAACGTTGAAATCCGCCGAGGAAAAATCCCGGTCCTGCGTTGTTGCTGGACAGGTTGCTGGCTGCTTCCACCGCGACATTGAAGGTGTTGCGTTCCCGGCTGAAGGCCCATAGCGTCTTGAGCTGCGCATCGCTGTAACGATTGTCCACCTGGCCGAAGCCGCGATTGACCTCTGAATAAATGTAATAGCCCTTGCGCGGGAATAGCGGATCGTCGAGCTGATCGATCGTCAGGCGGGCACGCGCAACCGGCTGGCTTGATTGGATGGCGTTGAATAGCGGTCCAACGCTTTCCAAAGAGACGTTGTAGGTCGGCGTGTACTTTGTATGCTGATAACTGACACCCAATCGCAAGTCGCCCAACTGCGCCAGCGGCATGCCAAGATCGATACCGGCAGTATCGTTATCGAAACGATATTGCGTTATTGGTGACGCCTTGGCATCACTGCCGTCCGGATAGATATCCACATAGCGACGGCTGATATCGATATAGGGCGAGACATACAAGCCTGACGAGCCGAACAGTGGTTGCCGCAATTCGCTGTGCAGGCTTGCTCGTTTATTGCCGAGAATGACATCGTTGCGCCATTCCAGACCGCTCTGATTCATCCATGGATAGCGATGGCCGATCTGCAGGTTGACGCTGCCGCGGCCATCGAAGGTATTGGAAATGCCGAGACCGAACAGCAGGTATTGCGGTCCCCAGGATTTTTCTTCGGCATCGATCAGCAGGACGTTACGGCCGTCCTTGTTCACTATTTCCTGTGTCAAGGCATTGAAGTCGCCGTTGGTCGACAGTTGCGACAACTGCTGGTTGATCAGGTCGGCATCGTAGACGTCGCCTTCCTTGACGCTCAGGCGGCTGCGAACATAGGCGGCGGGAATGCGGCCGGTGGTCTTGATTTCGATGGCATCGACGCGTGTACCTTTCGCTAATGCCATGTCGGTGTGGCGCGCTGCCAGATAGGTTTTCCATTCTTCCGGCGGCAGAGAGAGTTCAGTGAGCCGCTTGCTTTGCGCCTGAGCGGCATCCCACCCGGCATTCACGCCATCTCTGCCGCGCGCAAAATCGGTGAAAGACATGCCGGCCAGTTCAGGTTCGATGAGGATGTCGCTTTTACCAAGCAAGGATTTCTGCGTTTTGACGTTTTGCTGGATCAGGATGCCAACCATCTGTTGCGCCACAGCGGTCGGCGATTGCAGATTGGCAGGGTCCTGCAGCGGCGTGGCGATGTTGACGGCGATGATGATATCGGCACCCATGTCACGCGCTTCCTGTACCGGCAGATTACTCACCAGACCGCCGTCGACCAGCGTACGGCCGTCGATCTGATAAGGTGCAAAGAGCCCCGGAACGGCCATGCTGGCGCGCATCGCGCGCGGCAGCGAGCCATGATCGAGAATGACGGCCGTACCCTTGCCGAGATCGGTGGCGACGGCACGGAAGGGGATGGGCAGCCGGTCAAAGGAAATATTGCCCGGTAACTGTGCCGTCCAGTTTTGCAGCAGCGTCAGCAGGTTGTTGCCTTGTACGAGTCCCGGTGCAAGCTTCAGTTTGCCGTCGTCATAACCGACCGCAATCGAAATCGGATATTGAAAATCATCCTCGCGTTGCGACTGGGGGAGCTTGGCGCGTTCATTGCGATCAAAGGCAATGTCGCTCAGATTGGTTTTGGACAGCCGGTGCTCCAGCTCTTCCGCCGAAATACCGCTGGCGTAAAGGCCGCCCACCAGCGCGCCCATGCTGGTGGCAGCAATGTAATCGACAGGGATGTGCAGCTTTTCCAGATATTGCAGGACACCCAGATGGGCATAGCCGCGTGCACCTCCACCGGATAGCACCAGGCCGATGCGCGGTCTCGGCTTTGCGGCGGGTTCCTTGGTTGGCGTATCAACATTCTCGGCGGACAGTGCGGACTGCGTGAGCAGAGTCGCCAGTGCAATTCCCGCGACAAGACGGGGCAGATTGAAGAAGGGAGTGCGTGTCACGATAGAAAGAGAGAATGGCAATGCGGCAATGGTAAATCGCTCCCCTCCATGTCGGCAATGCGAGGAGCGCAAGAAAAATATGAACGGAGTGCGATTTGACCGATTGCGGATGTGTTCCGGCGGGCACATGCATCATGTCTTATGTGCCGGACGTGACACGCTCCTTGCGGGCCTTTGCCTTTATTGGTAGTAGCCGCCAACAGGCGCTGCCGCCAGCATGGTTTTGGCCTCTTCGATGCTGGCCTCGGAGACATGCTGCAGCGAGTCGTGGTGCGCTTCGATGCTGTCCCAGACTTCGATGATAACCATGCGCGACGGGATAGTCTGATCTTGCAGGAACTGGCAGGACTGGCAACCGACCGATGCACGTATGGTGGGAAGCAGTGCAAGCAGGAATTTTTTCAAATCATCGACACGATCGTCGAGCGCCCGGAATGTATTGATACGCGTAATGCTCATCATCTCCTCCTTCAGCAAATTCGATTCGTACTACCTTCCATTATTATCCCGAACCTGTGCTTCAGCTTGCACCTCAGCGTGTGTTACAGCCTGTTTATTTTTGCGGTGACAGCACCGTGGGCAAAGCTTTCGCCAGTGTATCGGGATAGTCCAGACTGTAATGCAGGCCGCGGCTTTCCTTGCGTGCCAACGCGCTGTTGACGATGAGCGACGCCACCTCCACCAGATTGCGCAGTTCCAGCAGATCGCGCGTGATGCGGAAGTTGGCGTAGTACTCGTCGATTTCTTCGCGCAGCAGACGGATACGATGCTGCGCGCGTTCGAGCCGCTTGTTGGTACGCACAATGCTGACGTAATTCCACATGAAACGGCGCAACTCATCCCAGTTGTGCGAGATCACGACTTCTTCATCGGCGTTGGTGACGCGGCTTTCGTCCCAGACAGGCAGGGCAAGTACGGGGGCGGCAGCCTGCTGTTCAATGTATTGTGCGGCAGCGCGGCCCAGCACTAGGCATTCCAGCAGTGAATTGCTTGCAAGGCGGTTGGCGCCGTGCAAGCCGGTATAAGCGGTTTCGCCGACGGCGTACAGGCCGGGAAGGTCGGTGCGGCCGGACATGTCGGTGACGACACCGCCACAGGTGTAATGCGCGGCAGGCACGACCGGAATCGGCTGTTTAGTGATGTCGATGCCGAACTCCAGGCAGCGCGCCTGAATGGTCGGAAAATGTTCCTTGATGAACTCCGGCGGCTGATGGCTGATGTCGAGGTCGACGTGATCGAGACCGCGTTTTTTCATCTCAAAGTCGATGCTGCGGGCGACGATATCGCGTGGTGCGAGTTCGGCTCGGTCATCGTGCTCGGGCATGAAACGCGTCCCGGCAGCCGCACCGGCAGCGGCGGGGAGTTTCAGCAAGGCGCCTTCGCCGCGCAAGGCCTCACTGATCAGGAAAGACTTGGCGTACGGGTGATACAGACAGGTCGGGTGGAACTGGATGAACTCCATGTTGGCCACGCGGCAGCCTGCGCGCGAAGCCATCGCAATACCGTCGCCGGTGGCGGAATCAGGATTGGACGTATAGAGATAGACCTTGCCCGCACCGCCGGTAGCCAGCACGGTGTGGTCGGTGGCGATGGTGACGACCTTGCCTTTCCTGACGTCCTGCACATAGACGCCGACGCAACGAGGAGTGCCTTTGGCGGACGGATCGAGTTTTTTCGTCGTGATGACGTCGATGGCGCAGTGATGCTCCAGCAACGTGATGTTCGGGTGTGCGCGGACGCGCTGCTCCAGCGTCACCTGCACCGCATGACCGGTGGCGTCAGCGGCGTGAATGATGCGGCGCTGGCTATGGCCGCCTTCGCGCGTCAGGTGATAGCCCAGCTCGGCGCTGTCGTCGCGGGTGAAGGGCACGCCTTGCTCGATCAGCCACTCAATGGCTTCGCGGCCGTGTTCGACGATAAAGCGGGTCGAGCCTTCGTCGCACAAGCCGGCGCCGGCGATCAGCGTGTCGTCGATGTGCTGCTCATGGCTGTCGCCCGAATCAAGCACGGCAGCGATGCCGCCTTGCGCCCAGTTGCTGGCCCCGTCGAGCAGTTCGCCCTTGGAGATCACGACTACGTTTTTCTTTTCGGCAAGATGCAGAGCAACCGACAAACCGGCAAGTCCGCTGCCGATGATGGCGACATCGAATTTCATGAGAGCAGGCAAAGATGTTGAGAGGATGCTCGATTATAGCTGCCAATCGTGGTCGGCAATCGCACAGGTCGCTGTCAGCGGGGAAGTCGGGAGGATCGGGGCGGCGGCAGGAAGGATACATCGCTGCGCGAGCGCGCAGCGATGCCGATACAGCGGGTTACAGCAGAGATTAGTTGGTCTTGACTGGCTTGACCTTGGCGGCAGCCTGTTTGGCGCGGATGCGCGCATCGCTGACGTTGTCGGCGGCGGCTAGCGCAACACCCATGCGGCGGCGTTCGAAGGACTCCGGCTTGCCGAACAGGCGGATATCCGCGCCTGGGATGCGCAGCGCGTCGGCCACGCCTTCAAAGGCGATGGCTTTGGCATCGTGCTGTCCATAGATCACGGCAGACGCGCCCGGCGTGCGCAACGCCACGTTGACCGGCAGGCCAAGGATGGCCTTGGCGTGCAGTTCGAATTCGCTCTGGATCTGGCTGACCATGGTGACCATGCCGGTGTCGTGAGGACGCGGGCTGACTTCGGAGAACCAGACCATTTCACCCTTGACGAATAATTCCACGCCAAACAGGCCCAGGCCGCCGAGGTTTTCGGTGACCTTGCGAGCGATGTCGCGTGCCTTGTCCAATGCGGTCGGATGCATAGGGTGCGGCTGCCAGGATTCGACATAGTCACCCTTGACTTGCACGTGGCCGATCGGCTCGCAGAAGCTGGTGATGGTGTCGCCGTTTTCGTTGAGCGAGCGCACGGTCAGCAGGGTGATTTCATAGTCGAAGTCGATGAAGCCTTCGACGATCACGCGACCGGAATCGACGCGGCCGCCGGCTGCGGCGTAATTCCACGCTGCTTCGACTTCGGCAGCGCTGTCGATCTTCGACTGACCCTTGCCGGAGGACGACATGACCGGCTTGATCACGCAGGGGAAACCGATTTGTTCGGTGGCGGCTTTCAGTTCTTCCAGGCTGTCTGCAAAGCGGTAAGGCGATGTCGCCAGGCTCAGGGTTTCACCAGCCAGGCGACGGATGCCTTCGCGGTTCATGGTCAACCAGGCGGCGCGGGCGGTCGGGATGACGCGCGCCTTGCCGGCTTTTTCCAGCTCGACCAAGGTCTCGGTGGCGATGGCTTCGATTTCCGGCACGACCAGATCAGGTTGTTCCTTTTCGATCAGTGCAGCCAGCGCCGCACCGTCGGTCATGTTGATGACATGAGAACGATGTGCCACCTGATGGCCGGGAGCGTCGGCGTAGCGGTCCACGGCGATGACTTCCACGCCCAGGCGTTGCAGGGCGATGATCACTTCTTTGCCGAGCTCGCCGGAGCCGAGCAGCATGACTTTGGTGGCGGAAGGGGAAAGCGGAGTGCCGAGGCGGACAGGTGTCTTCATGGAGGTCAATGCAGAAAAGAAGAATGGGAAAGTCGAGGAATCGCGCGACGATACCAAATCTTGGGGGTTTTGGACAGCCAAAGTTGGCGATAAGGTACACGATCTCGGACAGTCAGATGTTGCACGTGTTTTCAATTTATTAACTTTTATCGACGATATTTAAATGAGATCGCCACAGAAAAAATCTGAAAAGTGACAGGTATAGAGTGAGGTCGCGGCCAATGGGCTCATATTTCTGTTTCAATCCGCATCCTTGTCAGAGAGATAAGCGTTGATCAAGCCATCTGACATGACGCGCATCGGCTAGCCAATCGTCAAGCCTGTTTTTAATTTCCTCTTTAAGTAAGTCATTCGTATGCATCGACTCATCATCGGCATGGGCGTTCTCGTACTTCCTTTTACCGGGGCCTTGGCGCAATCCAGTATCGCGATCTACGGCGTCATGGATGCCGGAACGCAGGTTTCCCGATTTGGTAACGGCACGCAATTCAATCTGGCAAGCGGACAATTCGAAGGCTCGAGGATTGGAGTCAAAGGATGGGAAGAGCTTGGGCAAGGCTACAAGACAATGATTAACCTGGAAAGCCGGATTGAGGTAGATACAGGGGGCATATCGAATGGCTATATTGCGCCCAATATTGGCGCTAATCTAACGCGGGGTTTGCCCGCCGCCGTCAGTCGTATGCTTGGTCCGCAATTAACGCCGCGTGTGGTCGTCAATACGAATGCCACCTTGTTCGACAGAACCTCCATCGTTGGATTGGTCACCCCAGCAGGGGCAATTTTGGTGGGACGGCAATACACGCCAGCCTATGAGGTTGTCTCTAAGGCAGACACATTCGAAGCAGGGACGGCGGCCGGTTGGGGGCAGATTCTGCAAGGCTCCGGCGGGTTCATTACTTCCGGGGTGGCGATTCGGGCCAGCAATGCGATTCAATACCGTATTGAGTCGAATGGGACGGGAGCATCGCTCATGGCGGCGTTCGATAATACCGGCTCGCTCAATCTTTCCAAGCGCTTTTATGGCGGTAATTTACGTTTCAGGAATGAGACGTGGAATGCCGGGATCAGCTACCAACAGGAGCAGGATCAACAAGGTCGCTCATCGCTCAATACCACCGTTGCAGGCGGTTCCTACGTGATGGGCAACGCCAAATTGTTTGCAGGTTATGCGCACATGCGCAACGACCATTCCGCCATCGTGCCGCTGTTGACGCCCGTGATCGGGGCGACCTACGTCAACATTGTTGGGAGTAATGCCAGGCTGGATTCCCATAGTGTCAGCGTCGGCACGCAATATCGTCTGGGTCACGGCAGAATCCTTGCGGCGATTTCGCGTACGGCCGAAAAAGCATCGCGGAGCAAGGTAGCTCTTTATGGAATGGGATATCTTCATGATCTGTCGAAACGCACCGATGTTTATACGATAGTCGCGTACGCCCGCAATCAGGAGAACGCGCAATACGCCTCGGGAGGCGCCGGTTATGCTGGCGGCTTCACGAGTGGGGCCGGACAGAGTGCAAGCGCTCTACAGTTTGGCATCCGTCATCGCTGGTAAGACTCCGTCGTCTCGCGATCGGTACGTACTTTCCGGATCGCCCAGCAAGCCCAGCTCAATTGCCATTGCGACAGCGTGCATTCTCCCCGTCGCCCCGAACCGACTTACCAAAGCAGAAACATGATTGTCTACGGTGCCGGGGCTGATTCCCAATTGTGCAGCGATCTTCTTTGACGACAATCCTCGTCGCAGCAGGCACAGCATGTCACGTTGCCGTGGCGTCAGCAATGCCGCGGAAAGCAGTGACGATGAGTTTCCCTGAGGGATCGGATCTCCTTTCATTGCCGAGACAAGCCCATTTTTGAAATCATCAAACAACGAACTTTTTTTGATGAATCCTAACGCGCCGATCTTTTTCACTTCCTTGTTACGTTGCTCAGACCACGTCCCGCTCACGATCACGCAATGCTGTGCGATACCCATATCGGCACAGTGACGCAAGAGAGACAGTCCCAGTGATCCAGGCATATCAAGATCCAGAAAGATTCGGTGCCAGGGATGCGTCTGTCTGTCTTCGTGCAACGCTGCCAAGGCGGAGTTGGAGCAAGATTTGACTGTGATCTCCAAGTTCTTGTTGATCTCCAGCAGGATCGATGCAATCACGTGAGAGACGATGGGATGATCTTCGATGATAAGTATGCGTTTATTTTCGGGACTCGCTTGGAAATATGTCTGACTATCTGATCTATTTTTCATTTTTTCGTGCACAGCGAGGAGATGGGACGATTGACGGAGACGGTTGCCAATTACACTTTTGTTACAGAAAAATGCGATCCCATAATATCGGGAAATTTTCCCGTGGCAATCATTCGATATCTGAAAACTCACGCATTTTTTCGAGTTTTCTGATCTTTATTTTTGTTTGAAAAATACGGTCGCTGTTCAAATCAATCACCCAGCGATGAGCTCAGCAATGAAAGATGCCATGCCTACTGCTTCCGGAGCCAGACGAAAAGCCGATCGAGACCAAACGCGTCTCCAGGCGATCATCATCTGCGACGACCACGCCGCCATTCGTGCCGGCGTGAGCCACATCCTGGAGCAGAGAAACAAGCACATCGTCGGCGCCTGCGGCGCCGTTCCGGAGTTGCTGGCCCTGGTCAGGAAACATCCGTATGCCATCGTCATCATCGATCTGGGCATCGACCAACTACCGTTTCCTGAATTGATGACAAAGCTGCGCAAAACCGCGCCACCGTGCCGGGTTGTTGTCTACAGCATGCGCGAAGCACCCGGCACCATCGAGCTCTGCTACGACGCCGGCGCCATCGCATTCGTCCCCAAAAGCGACGATCCGGAAGAGATCGTCAGGGCGGTGGACCAGGCCGAGAAAAGCGAAAGATATCTCCCTCCATCCGTTGCATCCAGTCTTGCAAATTTTCATATCGAAGATCGTCGGTCGCCGTTGGGAATGTTGTCGGCACAGGAGAAGGAGGTATTTGTCGGCTATGCGAAGGGGGAAAGCGTAGATGCATTGGCCCGGAGATTGGGCGTGTCTGACAAGCGGATACAGAACCTGTTGTCGCAGGTTGTAAAAAAAATAGATGCGCCAAGGTCAGCATTTTTTCAAGTGGCCCGGCGGTTCGGTGTAGTGGAATAAGTCGTTAAATGTGGCTTGGCAATAGATAATTTTGAAGAGGAAATTGTGTTGGATAAATTTATAGGTTCCTGGATGCTGGTGATGGCTGAATTTTCCAAGCAGGACGGTAGCTCTCTCAGGCCATTAGGCGATAGTCCGAGCGGACTGCTTGTGTACGGAGAAGAAGGCTGGATGTCTGCTCAATTACATAGTTCTGAAAGGAAGAAATTCCTCAAGAACGATCAGTTGGCTGGAACAGATGCAGAAATGAAGGCGGCATTCAGCAGCTATGCAGCTTATTACGGAACGTATGACGTAGACATGGAAAGAAAAATGGTACGGCATCAAGTGCTCGGTAGTCTGTTTCCAAATCAGGCAGATTCCACTCTTGATCGCTTTTTTCAATTTTCAGACAACGATCGGATATTGACGCTTAGAACTTCACCGTTTCGGGTTGATGGCGAGGAGCTAACAGGCACTCTTGTGTGGGAAAAGATTGGCTGAGGAGTTATCGTGCGTGAAATAAAGGAGGCGACTTATCGTTGCTGCAAGCGCAGTGCTGTCCGCACTGTCGTGATGTTAGTTCTCTTGGTTTGTGCTTCGGTATCGTTAAGTAAAGCGTCTCCTGCCATTTTCGTTCCTGATGGAGATCGTTGGCAACCGCTAGATACAAAAATCGAATATTTGGACGATGCGTTAGGCCAATATTCCATAGAGGATGTTGAAAATGGCCGTGCCGGCATATTTAAGCTCTTTGATGTATCAACTCATAGCTACGACTATGTCAAAAAAGTAATCTGGATTCGATTCTCTGTGGATCTTAAAAATTACGGGGAGCCTTATTGGTTTTTGACTCAAAACTATGAGCATGTGGGAAATATTAAATTGTTCTATCCCGCAAAAAATGGCAGAGACGTGCTCCAAATAGAAGAAGCAGATCCCATAGAAGATCGCCTCTTCAAGATTCGGAATTATCTTTTCAAGATACCCGTTTCTCCAAATTTCCCCGTAACCTACTATGTGCGTATAGAGCCTCGTGGGCATTGGCTTAGCGTTGACCTTTCGTGGTCAAGCGAAAAAGGGATTCTCGAACATATTCATCACTCGCAGCTTTTTTTTGGCCTGTTCTTCGGTGGGCTGTTGGTGATTTGGTTTTATAATTTCGTCCTTTATTTCTATCTTCGTGATAGGTCATATTTTTACTACGTATACTATCTCGGCTGTTTCATCGCGACCTTCTTTTACATGAATGGATTTGTGCCATTTGCATTCCAATGGACTCCATTCTCCGAAAAATTTTTTGCGGCATGCACCTATGGCTTTTTACACGGATCGATATTATTTGCACGTCAATTTCTAACTTTAAGAACAACAACTCCTAAGCTCGATATCTATCTGAGATTTTGGCAATTCCTCCTTTTCGCCGGAGGGATTGCATCATTTTTTCTTCCCGTTGGGCGTCCCTATCAGCTTGTAATTTATTTGGTGCTTTTCGTCGCCCCAGTTCTGTTTGCTGCTGGATTTATTCGTTGGTATCAGGGCTACGAGCCTGCGCGACTATATTGCACAGGATGGGCGCTATTCGCGGTTGCTATGTTGTTGTTGGCCCTTCGAACAATAGGTGCAATTCCCTCGACGCCCGTTACTAACTATTCGATTCAAGTTGCTTCGGTTTGGGAAGCAATTTTATTTGCCCTCGCTCTTGCATATCGAGTCAAGCTAGCTGAGAGGGAGAAGAATGCAATTCTTGACGAACGTACCAAGCGCGAACTGAAAATGCTTGAGGAGGAGCGCTCTCGACTGGAACAACGCGTAGCCGAACGCACAGAATCACTTCAAGCCTCCTTGGAATCCCGACGCATGATGCTGGCAAACGCCAGCCACGAGTTGCGCACGCCGGTCAATGCATTGTGCCTGCTTCTCGATTCAGCGCAGAACCAGGCCGTCGCTGACACCAAAGTCATCTCGAGCGTCTCCGCTATCGCCAACCACATGTCCCAGCTGGTGGAAAACCTGCTCCTGCTAGACGACCGGCAGCAATCCGGACAGTGTGGGCCGATTCAGGATTTCAATCTGGGCAATGAGCTTCGTGCGACCGCCGCTATGCTCGGTCCATTGCGGCACGGGTCCGCGGCACAATTCAATCTGGATGTCGACGCATGTCTAGGGATGATGGTCCGTGGCGACCTGACCTCATTGCGGCGTGTCGTCATCAATTTACTATCTAATGCGTTCAAATTCACGGAGCAGGGTTCGGTATCGCTGACCGCGTCGGTTAGCGATACCGCTGATGGGGAAAAGCGCGATTGCATCATCCGGGTCAACGACACCGGCGTGGGCATTGCCCCTCCCATGCACGAACAGGTGTTTGGCGCCTTCGTGACCAGCGGCGGGCAGGTCGGCCACACTGGAACCGGCCTTGGCCTGGCTATCTCACGCCAGCTCGCACTGAACATGAATGGCAGTCTGGAACTTGTCAGATCGGCGCCTGGCGTCGGTAGCGAGTTTGAGTTCCGGGCATGTTTCGACGCTTCGTCATCGTTCAATTCCTCGTCGATTGAAGCGGGGCAGCCTGGAGAACAAGAAAGCCTGCCCGTGCGCCGGTTGAACGTACTGGTCGCCGAAGATGATCCCATCACGGCACAGGCGGTGTTGCTCATCGTTCTTCAACTGCGACACGACGTCACCCTTGCGGAGACCTACGATGAACTCTGCACAGCCTTCCAGCGAGGTGGTCCGGTCTATGACGTTGCCTTGATCGACCATCGTCTTCCCGGAGGAAGCGGCTTGAAGGCGATCGAGCAATATCGTGCTTCCTGCCCCGACGCAGCCACACGGATGGTACTCGTCACTGCCGATGTCACGTCGGAAGTGCTGATTGCAGCACGGACGATATGTGATGAAGTCGTCACCAAGCCGACCACGGCGAATGTTCTGCGGCAGCTGTTGGGAGAGGGGCCGCCCATTGTGTATCAGCCCACCAGGGATGCGTCGCAGATTATCGATGCCGGCCCATTGAAGATGCTCGGTCGATGCGGTGCGCAACATCAGGCGTTGATTCGGATGTGTGCCACGTTCAACAAAACTGTCGGCGATACCCTGATCGAGATCGAGTCCAGGCTAACCAGGTGTGGCGGCAAAGACGAAAGTCGGGCCGACCTGGAAAAAATCATCCACCGCATGCGCGGCTCATGCGCCACCATCGGCGCCACGGCACTGGCTGAATATTTCAAAGAGTTGGCCGTATGCGATAGTCGCGAGTCTGCACAGCGACAATATGCTTCGATGGTCGATACCTTCCATCGAACCCGTAAGGCGTTGCATGCCTTGCTTGTGACCATGAGGGCAGCATGATCAACGCTACCAAGACACCTGTTCTGATAGTCGACGACGACCCCGTGTTTCGCCAGTCGTTATGCATCGTATTGAACCAGGCGCCGAACGAATGGCATTGCTATGAGGCCGAGAATGTTCGCGAGGCAAAAGCGCTGATGGCAGAGCATGTCATTGCGATGGCCATCGTCGACATCAATCTGCCGGATGGCACCGCCGCCGACGTGGTCCGCTGCGCAGGCAGCTTGCCATGCCTGCTGTGCACGCAAGACGACAAGGAGCCTACCTTCCAGAGCATGTTTGCCGATGTATCGATCTCGCAGAATCTGGTCGGCTATCTCATCAAGCCGCTGCAGCAGAGCGCCATCTGGAGCATACGTGCAGGGCTGGAAATCGGACGTGAGCGCCAGATGCGCAATCGGCTCATCGCAGAGGCGACGGCACAGCTTGAAGATGAGCGGCGGCTGATTGCTCAAAACCTGCATGACGCAATGGGGGCGGCCATTACACAGCTGACCTGGATATTTTCCGGCATCGACAGGGCGGTCTCAGCATCTTCTGTCGACATGTCGCTATCGAAGGAGAAGCACTCTATTGCAGCCGCTTGCCTGGACGGAAAGAAAGTGCTCGCACAAGCGCACGCAGATGTCTCGCAGGCAATCATGCAGCTTCGCCCCGAAGCCATCAGCGTAGGGGGTTTGAAGATTGCGGTTGAAGACATGATCGTGCAGTGGCGAAAGGCAGCGCCGCAGGTCGACTTTGAGCTTGTGCACGCGTCTTTTCTCGACCAGGTCGATGCACGACGCGCCGGCGCTATCTACCGGTTGATTCAGGAAGGCATTACCAACGTCATGCGACATACAGATCCTGTTGAGATTCTGATTGAGATGATTGACCGGGACACAAGCTTGATCCTGAAGATACTGTCCAAAGGAAAAATACTGGTGGAGAAAGATACTTACAAGCTCACCGTATTGCGTGAGCGTACCTCTTCGCTTGGCGGGGTGTTGCAATTTACCTGCGATGCCGAGCGAGGAGAGACTTGTTTGGCGGTGAGTATTCCGGTGTAGCTGCGTGGACAGGGCTGATGTTGATATCGCACACGCGATATCGTGATGTTCTCGCCCTGTTAAAACGACCGCGTCGTATCTGGAAATCCGTGCAAGAAAATTGGTAAACCATGAGAAAGTACATATTCCAAACTGATGTGTTGTCGATCATCATGGAGGCCAAGTGATGAGAGATTGATACCCTTTTAGAGCGCACCGTATCTTTCAGTTACAGCCAACGAAAATGTCCTTCGAAGCCTCCAATCCAACATTGCCGCTCTTTCGCCCGGAAGTGCTGTCCGCAAACGACAAGCATGCCCTTGGCGCGCTGCGCCTAGCGCAGCCTTTATCTGCCTGGTTGATCTCTGGTTGTGCGCTGGCGATTGCCGCAGCATTGATCGCCTTCGTCATCTTTGGCGCTGTCACCCGCAAGTCGCATGTCGCCGGCGTCACTGTCCCTCATGCCGGTAGTATCAGCATTGCCGCCCCCAATGCGGGTGTATTGATCCGCAGCCATATCAAGGAAGGGCAGGTGGTTACGGCAGGACAAACGCTGTTCGAAGTGTCCACCGAACGACAAGCTGCGAGCGGCGAACTCACCGCGCTGGTCGCCCAGCAACTGGCGACGCGCCAAGCCACATTGGAGTCGGAGCAACGCCTGCGTACCGCCCAATATCGTGACAAGAAGCAGGCAGCGCATGAACGCTTGCAAAACCTGACGATGGAAGCCGAACAATTGGCGCAGGAAATCGCCCTTGCCCAGCGCAGGCATGAGCTGGCATTGCAAAGTTTGGTCAAGTTCGAAACGCTGCAACAGAGTGGCTATGTCTCTGCTGCGCAAACCCAGCAAAAGCAGGAAGACACCATCGACCTTGCCTCCAAACTGGCTAGCCTTAAAAGGAACAAGGTCCAACTGGAAGCAACACGGCTGGCCTTGCAAGCTGACCTCGCCGCGATGGAAACCGGACTCGCCACCGACCTCGCGCAACTCGAACGCACCCAAGCCAGTCTGCAACAGGAAATGGCAGAGAATCAAAGCAGAAAGTCCGCGTTCGTCACTGCCCCAAACAACGGCACCGTAACTGCTATCGCCTACGATCCGGGGCAGACTGTGACCGCAGGCCAGATGCTGGCGACGCTGATTCCGTCCGGCGCCGGTGACAAGAATCAAGGCGACAATCCGGCACTGGAAGTGCATCTCTACGCTCCCAGCCGTACAGCAGGTTTTGTCGCCGCCGGCCAGCAGGTGCTGATCCGTTATCAAGCCTATCCGTATCAAAAATTCGGCCTGCAACCTGGCACTGTCATTGATGTCGGCAAGACGCCCTTTGCTCCCGGCGAATTGCCGCAACACTTGGCCAGCACGATACTCAGCAACGCGCAGCAGAATATCCTCGGCGCTAACAGCAATGAGGCACTGTACCGCATCAAGGTCCAACCGGATCGTCAGACTATCGATGCCTATGGACAAGAGCAAGTACTCAAGCCCGGCATGACACTGGAGGCGGATGTCATTCAGGACAAACGAAAAATATGGGAGTGGGTTGCTGAACCTCTATTAGCCGCAGTGCAGCGACGTTAATGCGTGAGGAGGAATCAGATAGAGAACATGAATTGTAAAACTTCCATTGGCCATGATAGCGCGGTGTTAGACGTATTGTTTCGTGATATTGAGAAAGAGATAAAAAAATGACACGCGGTGACTACATTTCGATTTGCATAAATGCAGCCTCATACACTTCCTTTCTATTATTTTTTTTTATTTTCATTCCTGATTCATTTTCCCAATATTTCTGGTTCTCCCTTTTCGGTATGGCTACAGCGTCGCTGATAGCGGCGGGATTTACAGGTGTCAGCCAAAAATTTAGAGCAAGAAGATTTATTCCCTCCATTGAATGGATTGCTATTTTTCTCGGTCTTATATCAATATTTTTTCGTGCACACGGAAATCACTACGGGATGGAATATTTGCTTCCTATTATTACTGGAATCAAATTTGGCGAATTATTTTTGTCGAAAATATTAAGGAGGTGATCATTCGATTCGCAGTTTAAATTACTCACTTTTTAAGGAAATATTTTATGAGATCACTTACTCCAAAAGAAATAGAGATTGTCAGCGGCACCGGTGATGGTGGTGCACTGGTCGGCGGTTTAACGGGAGCCCTCGCAGGTAGATATGGTGGTGTGGAGGCTGGAGCCGTAGCCGGAGCTCTAATTGGGTCGGCAGTTCCAGGCGTTGGGACACTGGCAGGTGCGCTTATTGGAGCCGCAGTTGGTGCCGCCAGCGGTACCACGGTTGGAGGAGCGATAGGAGCGTATATCGGCAGCAAAGTCCAAGACGCCTTTTCGTCTCAATCCCCGCCGCCACCACCACCTCCTCCTCCGCAAGATAACACTCGCGATGGTGACGAATAATTTTCAAGTCTGCCCTTTTTCTTGAGAAAGGAAAAAGGGCAATTAAAAAAGAGGCCTTGATGTTGCAATTTTCAATTAATCAGCAAATATTTTTTTCCGAGTATTACGAAAAGAATTTATACCTGCAACGCAACGCCTTTGTCTCTGACATCTCATGGAAAGAGGTCAATCGAGCATTGCATGTTATGCAAATGGCTCCGTCATATATACAAATTCATGATGGTAAAAGTTTGATTCCGGAAGATGAATATAAAGAAAATCATGTGCATGCGGGCATACATACCACGCGTTTGAATCAAGAGTCCTTGTATGCACGATTGCGTGAAGGGGCAACTTTGATAGTCGATAAGATGGATTCAGTTTCTTTGCCAGTAAAGCGATACTGCGACTTCATTTCTCAATTTACAGGTCAACCTGTAGTTGCAAATGGCTATGCTGCCTTCGGTGAAAAAGAATCTTTTGGTAATCATTGGGATACACATGATGTTTTTGCCGTTCAGTTAATCGGACGTAAGCGTTGGCGGATATATTCGCCAACGTTTCTCTTGCCGATGCCAGATCAAAAAAGCCGTGATCATAAACAAGACTGTCCGGCAGAGCCCATCTTTGACGATTATCTGAACGCAGGTGATGTTTTATACATTCCTCGCGGATGGTGGCACACAGCAATTCCCTCCAATGAAGAAACATTTCATATCGCCGTTGGCGTACATCCTGCAAGAACGGTTCACTACGCGACATGGATATGCCAACAGCTGCTACCAAATTTTCTGCCAAGTCGATATTCGTTAACTCCTTTTTCGGAAGACCAGAGTGCACTTGAAAAAATCGCTGATCATTTCAGAGAGTTGCTACTTGATCCGGAAAAATTAACGGAATTCAAAAAAGCGATCACTGAATACAATCGGATTAAACCAGAATTTGCGCTGCAGTCCTTAGCTGATTAGATGCCCAAAAGGAGGCTGTTTCCGTGTTTTTAAGCGGTACAAAATAGTACCTCGACTTGAAAATCTGTTAGCCGCTCTTAATACAATCCCCAAGAAATTTTCCATTTTTCAGCCAGCCCGTCGCCAGCCGCTATCGTTCTCACAAGAAAGAAGTTATGGTAAATATTCCATCAAGAATCGCCCTGGCGACCGTCATTGCCTTCATCTGCTCGACTGCTTCCGTGGCCGCCGTCACCGATTTCAAAATCGTCAAACTCGACAACCAGATTCAGATCAATCAGGACGGTCTTTTCGAGCAAACCATCGAGATGCAAGTCAAGCTGGAAACCGCGCGGGGCGTCCAGCAATCGGGTCAGCTGCCTCTGCCGTATGTCAAGGACATGAACAGCCTGAGTATCGAAGAAGCAGCAACAATCAAGGCAGATGGGCGACGCATTCCGGTCGATATGAAAAAGGCCGTCTTCGATCAGCCATTGCCGATGACGACGCAAGCACCGATGTACAGCCAGCTCCACCTCAAGAGCGTGGTATTTCCCGCGCTGGAACCCGGCGACAGCGTTGTGGTGCGCTACGCGGTACGCGAAAAAGAGGGCTTGTTTCCCGGTCGTTTCAGCTTTCCCATGGTCTTTTCGGAGAACATCCAGTACGGCGATGTACATTTGCAGGTGCGAGCGCCGGCAAGCATGACGCTGCATCTGGAGCAGGTCGGTGTTGCCGCGCCAATCGTGCAGGAAAAGGATGGCTGGAAGACCTACGACTGGCGCTACGCCTCGCCCAAAAAAGAGGCATCCGACGAAACACGTGAAATCTCCATTCTCGACACTGACCCGCGTCTGATTGTCAGCACCTTCAAGGACTGGGCGGATTTTGCCGCGCAATATGATACGAGGTCGACCGATAAGGCCGCCGTCACGCCGGTCATCCAGAAACTGGCGGACGACATCACGCAGGGCGTCACCGACAAGCGCGAACAAGCTCGCCTGTTGTACAACTGGGTCAGTCAGAATATCCGCTATGTGGCCGTGTACCTCGGCGCAGGTCCGGTAGTACCGCACGCGTCGTCGTCGATTCTGGATAACCGCTACGGCGATTGCAAGGATCACGTTGTGTTGCTGGAGGCATTGTTGAGCGCCAAAGGTATCGTCTCTTCGCCGGCTCTAATCAATGCCGGCTCCAGCTACCGCATGCCGTCGGTGGCATTGAGCAATACGCTGTTCAATCACGTCATCACCTATTTGCCGGAGTTCGACCAGTTTATCGATGCCACGGGAAAAGATGCTGCCTTCGGTGAACTGGCTTTTGTTTTGGGCGACAAGCCAACCTTGCTGACAAAAAGTGGCGAAATCAGGAAGACGCCGCCGCATAACAGCGCCAATACATTTGCGCGATACGATGCGCGCGTGGATTTCGACGCTGACGGCAACGCCGCCGTTTCCGTCAGCAAGAAGATGGCTGGCTATGAAAGTCCCAAATACCGGCTGGCTGCAGCAACGCAGACTCCGGCTGAACGCGCCAAGGCAGCACTGGACAGTGCGAAGCTGATCGGCGACATTGTTTTTGACGACGATGATCCGAAGACGCTTGCCTTGGGCTATGCCATGCGGTGGAGTGGAAAGCTCAATAAGCTGGCCGACTTTGACGTCAGGTATATGAACATTCCCTATCTTCCGCAGGCGAACGATCTGACCGGTTATGCAAACTCTGTACGAGCAAAGCAGACACGTCGGCAAGATGCGATCTGTCCCGGCAAGACGGTGGAGTTGCATTACCGGATGACTTTTCCGGCGAAGGTCGAAGTCGCCTCGTTGCCGCAGAACGTCGATATTCAGCGTGGCGGCGTCCGTTACACGGCAAGCTACAGCCGTGACGGCAGGACTGTCGATGTACGCCGTATGCTGGATCGTCCCTTGGCTTCCAATGTCTGCACGCCCGCGCAATTACGCGAATGGCTGCCGGTAGCGCAGGCGATCCTGAAGGACCACAGGTCGGCCATTCTGTTCAAATAACCGGTGCTGATGAAAGCAATACGCCAAACCGAAACCAGCGAATGTGGCCTGGCTTGCCTGGCGATGGTCGCCGGTCACTACGGTTACCACGTGGATCTTGCTGATTTGCGTCGACGTTTTTTGATCAGCGCCAAGGGTGCGACGCTGGCGCAGCTGATACGCCATGCGGTGTCGATGCAGCTCGCCGCGCGTCCGTTGCGGGTCGAGCTGGACATGCTGCAACACCTGAAGACGCCTTGTATCCTGCATTGGAATCTCAATCACTTCGTGGTGTTGAAAAAGGTGAGCAAGAGCTTGCGCGGCAATATCACGGTCATCATCCTTGACCCTGCCAAAGGCGAACGTCGCCTGCTGTTGCAAGACATTTCCGACAACTTCACCGGTGTGGCGCTGGAGCTTTCACCCAATCCGGACTTTACGGTCAAGGATGAGCGTAAGCATCTCTCCATTCGCGACCTGACCGGGCGCATTCTCGGCTTGCGCCGCGCGGTGGTGCAGGTCATGGCGCTGGCGGTTGCGCTGGAGGTTTTTGCCATTTGTGCGCCGCTGTTCAACCAGTTCGTTATCGACGAAGTGATTGTCGGCGGCGATCGCGAACTGTTGAGCGTGCTGGTGATCGGCTTCGCATTGATGCTGGTCGTGCAGACGGCGATCGGTCTGGCGCGCAGTTGGTTCCTGATGCGCTGGAGTTTAGATGTCGGATTTCAGTGGAGCATACGGGTGTTCTCGCATTTATGCCGCTTGCCCTCGGTGTATTTTGAAAAGCGGCATCTGGGCGATATCGTGTCGCGCTTCGGCAGCATCGGCGCCATACAAGGCACGTTGACGAGCCTGTTTGTCGAAAGCGCCCTTGACGGCCTGATGGCCTTGTTGGCGCTGGGCATGATGTTGCTGTACAGCCCGAAGCTGAGCCTGATTGTAATTGTCGCTGTTGCTGCTTATATTCTGTTGCGCTGGTTTTTCTATTACCCATTTCGCGAGGCATCGCAGGAGCGGCTGGTATTGGCCGCAAAAGAGAATACCCATTTCCTCGAAAGCATGCGCGCTGTCACTCCGGTCAAGCTTTTCGGACAGGAAGCGCAACGCTGCTCACGTTGGCAAAACCTGAAGCAGGACGTGATCAATCGCGACGTGGAAACGCAAAAGCTGGGCATCATCTTCAAGCTCGGCAACACGGCGATCTTCGGCGTGCAGGGATTGGCGGTGTTCTACCTTGGTGCCGGGCTGGTGATGCAAAACAGCCTGACCGTCGGTATGTTGATGGCTTTCAGCAGCTATGCCTCGACGTTCTCTGGGCGCTTGTTTAACCTGGTTGATCTGGTGGTCAACCTCAAGATGCTGAGCATGCATGGCGCCCGACTGGCCGATATCGTATTGGAGCCAGTGGAAGAGGAGGTGGAGACGGAAACTGATATCAGTCGCCTCGACCACAGCATCAGTTTGCGCAACATCAAATTTCGTTATGCGGACGGCGAGCCGTGGTTACTGAATGGCATTGATCTGACGATTCCAGCGGGGCAGAGCATCTCCATCATCGGTGCCAGCGGCTGCGGTAAGACAACCCTGTGCAAGATCATCCTGGGTCTGCTGCAACCGACTGAAGGCGAAGTGCTGATCGGTGCTATTCCCGTCACGCGGCTTAGCTTGAAAGCATACCGCCAATTAATCGGCACGGTCATGCAGGATGACAGTTTGCTATCAGGGTCGATACTGGACAACATCAGTTTTTTCAATCCTCAGGTCGAGCAAGAGTGGATCTTTCATTGCGCCAGATTGGCGGCCATCCATGACGATATCGCAGCGATGCCGATGGGCTATCAGACCTTGATCGGAGACATGGGAAGCAGCCTCTCTGGCGGGCAAAAGCAGCGTATCTTGCTGGCACGTGCCTTATGCAAACAGCCGAAAATATTGGCGCTGGATGAGGCGACCAGTCATCTGGACATGGTCAACGAGCATAGGGTCAACCAAGCTTTGGCGCAATTACAATTGACGAAAATTGTCATTGCTCATCGGCCGGAAACGATCAATGCATCAGAGCGCATCGTTGCCATTGAGAATGGAAAGATCGTGGAATTGAAGAATGATCGTTGCGGGCTTGTTGCATGACAAGGTCGTAGAGTTGGGCAGGAGCAGGATCTGAAAGTGGATAGGCGACGCAGGTGCAACTGCTGGCAACGACGCTGCACTATTGATTTCAAACTGAATAATATTTTTTATCTATGTCCATCGTCAAAAAAAACATTCTCATCGCCTCTATTTGCTATGTAGGTGTGGCGTCGTTCTCGTTGGCGCAAGAGCCGGGCGGTATCGGAAAACAATTTGCCAAGCGCTACGCCTTCGTGAAAAATATGAGCACGCTCAACAAGATTCCTTTTCCTGAAATCGCTGAAGAAGAGGCGATGCATGTCCTGGCGAACTCGTCTCGCTTTATCGCTCCATTTGGAGCACAACTACCGACATATCCACAGCATTATTTTTATTAATTGTTTGGTGTGGACTGCGACGTCTGTTCTTCTCCGGCACGCTATTACCTTGTCGCACAAGGTGGATTCGGAAGCGCTGAAACGCGTGTCTTCGGACCTGTCGATCTTGAAGAATCTTCCTTGCAAGAGGATATCGAGCAACTAAAGAAAATCACTACCTTTGCCATCGGAATGGTCGGCTTCGTGGGGCACATCAGCAAAGGGGAAAATCTATACAAAAGAATACGCAACGCAAAAAATGCGCGCGATATTTTCGAGAACATCTTTCAGTCAACATCCTCTACAAATGAAGCAAGGATGTATGCCGCTTGCGGCTTGAAGAAAACTTCTCCGGCGAGTTTTAGAGGAGCCGTAAAAAATCTCAAGCAGACAAATGAAACTGTTTCTGTTTTTCGCGCAGATATTTTAAACAAGGAAAAAATATCGGATGTATTGGCGTCTATCGAAAATGCCGGCTGCAATGATGGTTCCATCGCACGGTAGGGCCATCATTGAATTGAGGCAAGGCATTTACTTACTAAAATGTATCTAGCTCACGACCAGTCAGAAATCTCCATCCCCAGCATCCCCCCACTCAAACTCTTCCCATGCGCATCGAGCGCCAGCGAGCGGGTGACCCCACCGCCCAGTGCCTGCTTCATCACGAAGTTGAGCGCTCCCAGATGCGGCAGCGTATAGCGTACGACCTCGCCGTACACAACGCCGGCAAAATGCGCCTTCACGCGCTCGGCCGTCACATGCTTTTCCAGCATGGCGTAGTCGTTGATGTCATAGGCGATGACAGAGATATTGGAGATGTCGCCCTTGTCGCCCGCGCGCGAATGCGCGATGTCACGCAGCAGCATGTCAGCTCTCCTCAAAGTGGATGGTGGGTGTGATCAGCTCGCGCGGTACCAAGGCTGAAAGTACGGCGATGATTTCCCTCGCCGATTTGGTTGCGCCGCCGCCGCCGGCAGGGCCGCAGGTATAGAGCGTTTCGACTTCATTGCCGATGCGTACGGCTTCGCGCATGCTGGCTGTGCGGCCAGTCACGCGTGCGCGGACTTCGTACGGTTCGTTGGCTGCGGCGGAAATTTGCGGGCCGTGGATGGCGTTGACGCCGATCAGGTCGTAGCGCATTTCATCGCTTTGCACGCCCATGATGGCGAGGCGTTCCCTGACGATGTCGAGGGCCAGTTGTCCGCGTGCCTGCGCGCCGGGGCCGGCGTAGGAGATCTGACCTTCGCCGATATAGCTGTCGACATAGCCAAGCGTGGTCTTGAGTGTATCGGGCCGGGCGCGTCCGCTGCCGCCGCTGACGGCAACGCGATCAGGACCGATTTCCGTGATGACGACTTGCGAAAAATCGGCAATCACATCAGGTGTGAAGTAGCTGCGCGGATCGTGAATCTCGTACAGTAATTGTTCCTTGCAGGTCGCCGCCGTGACTTGTCCGCCCGAGCCTGAGACCTTGGTGATGACGGCGCTGCCGTCTTCCGCGACTTCGCCGATGGGGAAGCCCAGGCGCGCGAGGTCTTTGACGTCTTTCACGCCGGGATCGGCGAAGTAGCCGCCGGTAATTTGTCCTGCGCATTCCAGCAAATGGCCGATCAGCGTGCCTTGTCCCAGCAGCTTCCAGTCATCCGTAGCCCAGCCGAATTCATGGATCAGCGGGCCGAGCACCAGTGCGGGGTCGGCGATGCGGCCAGTGATGACGATATCGGCGCCGGCTTTGAGCGCGTCGACGATCGGCTGTGCGCCGAGATAGGCGTTGGCCGACACCAGTTTGTCGCCGAGCGATTTGACCGGCAGGCCATTATCTTCAATGCGGTAGTCGCCGCTTTGCAAAATGTCGAGCACATCGTCACCGCTGACAGCCGCAATCTTCAACTGCGGCAGGCCGAGTTCCTTCGCGATTTCACGGATCTTTGCGGCACCGGCCAGCGGGTTGGCAGCGCCCATGTTGGTGACGATCTTGATGCCCTTGTCGGCGCACAATTTCAGCACTGCATGCATGCGCTCGGCCAGCAGCGGGTCATAGCCTTTTTGCGGATCGGCGCGGCGCGCCTGCTGGCCAATGGCGATGGTGCGTTCGGCCAGACACTCGAAGATCAGATAATCGAGGTCGCCTTGTTCGGCGAGTTCGACGGCAGGTTCAATGCGGTCGCCGGAATAGCCTGCACCGGCGCCGATGCGAATATGTTTCATGGCAACTCTTTACAGCAAGGGAAACAGTCCGAGCAGCACGCAGGCAATCGTCATGATCACCGATGCGCCGAACAGGAAAGGGATTGTGTACTTTTGATGATCGGCCAGTTCGATACCGGCCAGGCCGCACACCAGGAAGGTTGCCGGCGTCAGCGGGCTGACCGGGAAGCCGGTGGTCATCTGGCCCAGCAATGCTGCTTGTGCAACCTGGATCGACGGTACACCGAGGATGTGGCTGACTTCCGCAATCACCGGCAGCACCCCGAAGTAGAACGAATCAGGATCGAACAGCAGGCTCAGCGGCATCGACAGAATCCCGAGTACGACCGGGATATGCGAGGCCATCGACGGGGGTACGAAACCGACTGCCATCTTCGCCATCGCGGTCAGCATGCCGGACTTGGTCATGATGCCGGTGAACACACCTGCGGCAAACAAAATGCTCGCCATCAGCAATGCAGCCTTGGCATGCGCATCAATGCGGGCGCGTTGCATGTTGACGTCGGGATAGTTGATCATCAGCGCCAGCACCACGCCGATCATGAACATCACAACAGGATCGACCTTGCCGCTGATCATCACGCCCAGTACGAACACGGTCAGGATGATGTTGATCCAGAAGTTGCGCGGACGGCGGATCTTCTTTTCGTCTTCGGTCAGTGTGTGCTCCTGCACAAAACCAGCTGCAGCACCGGCGCTCAGGCCGAGGCGCTTTTCTTCACGCAGACCGAGTGCATACGATGTGATGAAGACGAATGCCAGGCCGACCAGCTGCACCGGAATCAGCGGCGTGAAGATATCGCTCACAGGGATATGCAGCGCCGCCGAAGCACGAATCATCGGCCCCGTCCACGGCAGGAAGTTGACCCCGGCCGCCAGCGACGCGACACAGGCGAGGATACGCTTATCGATACCGAGGCGGTTGTACAGCGGCAGCATCGCAGGAATGGTGATCAGGAAGGTCACGGCACCAGAGCCGTCCAGATGGATCAGCAATGCCAGCAAGGCAGTCCCTGGCACGATACGGCTGGGGCGGCTGCCGACGGTGCGCAGGATGCGGCTGATGATCGGATCCAGCATGCCGGCGTCTGTGACGATGCCGAAGAACAAAATCGCAAAGACAAACATGCCTGCCACCGGTGCAATCGAAGTCACGCCGGAGACGATGAATTTGGACGTTTGCATGCCGAAGCCACCGATCAATGCCGCGGCGATAGGAATGGCGATGAGGGCGACCAGCGGCGACATCTTTTTGGTCAAGATGGCCGTAAATAGCAAAACGATCGTGATAAAGCCGAGTAGGGCGAGCATGCGTGTCTCCGGTATTTTTTGTTTGGCGGAATACCGCTTGGCGGTTTCCGAGGATTCTTGTCGATCCGTCTGGATGGTTCTATAGGTCTGGTCCAGACGCTATGCAATTGCAGGCCGAGTGTAGGCGGCGCGCAATTTTGTTGTAAAGTGCATTTTTTCGATTGATTAATCGGTTTTATGAATGAATTGCCATGCAAGCAAATATCTCCACCAAGCTGTTGCAAGGTTTTCTGGCATTGAATGATTGCCGTCATTTCGGCCACGCGGCCGAGCGCTGTCACGTGTCGCAATCGGCCTTCAGCGTGATGATTCAAAAGCTGGAAGCCGCCGCCGGCGCCAAGCTGTTCGAACGCGATACCCGCAACGTGACGTTGACACCGGAAGGAGAACTGTTCGTCGAGGTGGCGCGGCAACTGATGAACGATATCGAGGCCGCGTTTTCAGACATGAGCGACTACGTTGCACGCCGCAAGGGCAGGGTGTCGATCGCGGCCTTGCCTTCATTGGCTGCGGGCTGGTTGCCGCCGGTGTTGGCTCAGTATCGTGCGCTGCATCCGGGCGTGACGGTGGAGTTGTTCGATGCGATTTCAGATCATTGTCTGAACTATCTGCGGCAGGGCAAGGCCGATATTGCATTGACTGCGCCGGGGCCGAATCTGATGGAGTTCGACACGCAACCACTGTGTGAAGACCCGTTTTATCTTGTGTGCCGGCGCGATCACAAGCTGGCGAAAAAACGCATCATCCAGATCCCGCAACTGGCCGGTTGCGAGTTGATCCATCTAGCGCGTTCGACCAGTGTGCGTCAGCATCTCGACGCGTTGTTGCAGCCGGTCGGCGTGATCAATACAGGATTGGAAGTGGAGCATCTGGCGACCGTCGCCGGGCTGATTGAAAGCGGGTTGGGCGTGAGTCTCGTGCCGGAGCTGACGCTGTTTCAGTTCCGCCATCCGAATCTGGTGGCGATCCCGCTGAACGCGCCCGATCTGGTGCGCCCGCTGTTGATCGTCAAAGCGAAGGAACGCAGCCTGTCGATCGCCGCGCAAGGTTTGCTGGAGCTGATACAAGAAAAAAGCCGGTCAGGATTTGTATCCTGACCGGCTCGACGTTCTCTCTCGCTTGTGACTAGACGCTATCTTCCTTCAAGCGAGGGAGCCGTCTGGCTTCCCCCTCTTGATGCTTTTAGTCTTCGGCGTTGATGTTGTTGTCCTTGGACTCTTTGACGAAGAGCAGACCGATGACGAAAGTCGCCAGAGCGATCACGATCGGATACCACAGGCCGTAGTAGATGTCGCCCTTGTACGCTACCAGTGCGAATGCTGTGGTTGGCAGCAGGCCGCCGAACCAGCCGTTACCGATGTGGTAAGGCATGGACATCGAGGTGTAGCGGATGCGGGTCGGGAACATCTCAACCAGCGCGGCAGCGACCGGGCCGTAGACCATGGTTACATAGAGCACCAGGATGAACAGCAGCAGCAGAACCATCGGCTTGTTCATCTGATCAGGATCAGCCTTGGTTGGATAGCCTGCAGCCTTGATGTCGTCAGCCAATTCCTTGGAAAACGCCTTGTCTTTGGCAGCAGCATCTTCTTTGGACAGGCCGGCGGCGTCATACGAGGTGAGGATCTTGTCGCCGATCTTGATGGTGGCAACCGAGCCAGGTGCCGCAGCCACGTTTTCGTAGTTCACCGAAGCAGCGGACAGCTTGGCCTTGGCGATATCGCAAGACGAAGTGAACTTCTTGGTGCCGGTCGGGTTGAACTGGAATTGGCAAGTGGCAGGATCGGCAGTGACGATCACCGGTGCTTTTTGCAGAGCCGCTTCCAACGCCGGGTTAGCGTAGTGGGTCAGACCCTGGAAGATCGGGAAGTAAGTCACCGCAGCGATCAGGCAACCACCCAGGATGATCGGTTTGCGGCCGATTTTATCGGACAGCGAACCGAAGATCAGGAAGAACGGTGTTGCCAGCAACAGTGCCAGCGCGATCAGGATGTTGGCCAGCGGACCGTCAACCTTCAGCGTTTGCGTCAGGAAGAACAGCGAGTAGAACTGACCTGCGTACCAGACCACGGCTTGACCTGCAGTCATACCGATCAGCGCCAGGATGACCAGTTTCAGGTTTTTCCAGCGGCCGAATGCTTCGGTCAGCGGCGCTTTGGAAATCTTGCCTTCGGATTTCATCTTCAGGAAAGCAGGCGATTCATTCATCGACAGGCGGATCCAGACGGAAATGCCCAACAGGATGATGGAGACCAGGAAAGGAATGCGCCAGCCCCAGTCAGCGAATGCAGCTTCGCCGACGGCAGTACGCACGCCCAGGATCACCAGCAGCGAGAGGAACAGGCCCAGTGTCGCTGTCGTTTGAATCCATGCAGTGAAGGAGCCGCGTTTGCCTTCCGGCGCGTGTTCAGCAACATAAGTCGCTGCACCACCGTACTCACCGCCCAGCGCCAGGCCTTGCAGAATGCGCAGGATGATCAGGATGATCGGTGCGGCAATGCCGATGGAGTTGTAGTTCGGCAGGATGCCGACGATGAAGGTGGACGCACCCATGATCAGGATGGTCACCAGGAAGGTGTATTTGCGTCCGACCAGGTCACCCAGGCGGCCGAACACCAGCGCGCCGAACGGGCGCACGATGAAGCCTGCGGCAAATGCCAGCAGCGCGAAAATAAAAGCGGTATTGGGATCGGTGCCGGCAAAGAATTGCTTGGCGATAATCGCTGCCAGCGAGCCGTACAGATAGAAGTCGTACCATTCAAACACAGTGCCCAGCGAAGAGGCAAAAATAACTTTGCGCTCTTCAGGCGTGATGGTGTGCGCAGTGGAAGCTGTCGCCATGCTTGTCTCCTTGATTTTATTAATGTGGATGTACAAACGGGCGACTCAAACTGCGCAGGCGCCATTTGTGCACGCATGGAGTGTGCGACGCGAAACTTACGCAGGACTTGCTTGAAACTTACATAAGCTTACAGGCGCAAGACGGCAGATTGGGTAGATCAGAAGCGGGTGCGCAGGCGTATGGCAGATGCAGCGCAGCAAAAATCAGGCTGCTTGTTCTTGCAGGAAACCAGGAACCTTGGCGGCAGGGAGGCGATTGATCGCCGCCAGCAAGCCGGGGTCGATACGTAGGCACTTGTGGTGACCGCGCAGGCGATCACTCAAATGCAGCAGTAATTCGGCAGACACTTCAGCATCGGCTTCGGCCCTGTGAGCGTTGCCGCTAAAGCGAATACCCAGACTGTCGGCCAGGCTCGACAGGCGATAGCTGGACAGCCCCGGCAGCAACCGGCGCGACAGTAGCAGCGAGCAGACCAGCTCGGAATAACTTGCCTGCAAGTCCAGGCGTTCAGCTTCCGAAGTCAGGAATTTGGCGTCGAAACTGGCGTTGTGCGCTGCAAGAGCATCGCTGCCGATGAAGCGCAACAGTTCCGGCAGAACACGCTCTACGGACGGTGCCGAGTCGACCATCTCTTGTGTGATGCCGGTCAGCGCCGTGATGTCATAAGGAATCTCGACGTCGCAATTGATCAGCGACACGAATCGTTCAACGATACGCCCGTCGACGATGCGCAGCGCGGCGACTTCGGTGATGCGGGCGCCTTGCGCAGGGCTCAGGCCGGTGGTCTCGAAGTCCAGCATGACGACAGGTTGATTGATCACGGTAACGCTAATCCAAAAAAAAGAAAATGACAGCAAAATGACAGCATAAAGGCGTCATTTTAATACGTGTCGGCTTCTTCTCCGAAAACAGGGCTGGTGTATCGCCTGCTTCCTTGGCTGCCTTCGCTTATCATTACGGTTTTGCGATTCATCATTCACCCTTTGCAGTCAGGAGAAACACCGTGCTCAAACATATCGTCATGTGGAAACTGAAGGACCAGGCCGAAGGCGCCGACAAGGCTGCCAACGCACGCAAGATGAAAGAGCTGCTCGACGGCTGTGCCAATCTGGTGCCCGGTATCCTGAAGTTTGAGGCAGCGCTGGCGCAGCCCGGTCTGGAAGCTACTTACGATGTCGTGCTGTATTCCGAATTCGAATCCAAGGCGGCACTGGACGCGTATCAGGATCACCCGGACCATGTTGCCATCAAGCCTTTCATCGGTGCGATTCGCGAAGGGCGCCAATGCATGGACTACGAGGTCTGAGTTCACGCCAAGATGACTTATTCACTCTCTGAAGTTTTCACCAACGGCAATCCTTATCTGGAAAGCCTCGGCGTCGAAGTATTGGAATACGGCGACGGCAAGGCGGTCATGGCGCTCAAGCTGCAGCCTGAATTCATGAACAGCTGGGCGGTGGCGCAAGGCGGCATTTCCATGACGTTGATGGATGTTGCGATGGGACTGGCTGCACGCACCGCCATCCCGGACGCGAAATCGTCGGCTACCGTTGACATGAGCACCAGTTTTCTGCAGCCCGCAGGCAAGGCTGGCGAAACCATCATTGCGCGCGGCAATGTCTACCACCGTTCCACGACGATGTGTTTTTGTGAAGCCGAATTGTGGAACGACGACAAGCTGGTCGCCAAGTCCATGGGAACATTCAAGGCCATCAAACGCGTCGATATCGCCAAGAAGCTGACGCACGACACGAGTGAAGCAAATGAACAACCTGCTGTCCCGGCCGCTCCGGCAGCATCGCAACAGGACTGAACATGAAACACAACATCAAAATCGCTGCATGGAATGATCTGCGCGAAGATGCCGCATTGATTCGCAATGAAGTTTTTGTCGTTGAGCAGAATGTACCGGCAGAGCTGGAAATGGATGAGATGGACGCCGTCTGCGTACATGCGGTCGCTTACGATGAAGGCGGCACACCGATCGCCACCGGACGCTTGCTGCCGGATGGTCATATCGGCCGCATGGCGGTGCGGAAACCTGGTCGCGGCCAAGGTGTCGGTGGCGCCGTATTGCAGGCGCTGATGGCAGCGGCTCGCCAACGCGGGGATCGTGAAGTGGTTCTGAACGCGCAGACGCATGCGGCATCTTTCTACGGCAGCCACGGTTTTGCGCAAGAAGGCGAGGAGTTCATGGACGCGGGCATTCCGCATATTCACATGCGGGCAGCATTGGCCTGATTGGATTCGATGGTGCGTAGCGAGTGGGGCGGCATGGGAAGCCGCCTTCAGTTCGTCTACCTCCTGAGGTGTTGTGGCCTTGCTGGCCGCTTACCCGCTTAGGGAAGATAGATTTTCGTTTTTTTTGCGCGTTGCAGCAATTTTAAGCAAGCGAATTTAGAAGTTCTTCCGTTGCCTTCCGGTCATGTTTCGTCGTTTTGTTGTGGTTTCCCACAATATCTAGGGGTATGCTGGTAATGCATACTTGCGCCCGCAGTGACAGTTGCGGCTTTATTCTTTGGCAATGTCGACTGCACGACAAGTTTCCTAAGATCCTAGAATAAATGGAGAACCGCATGGGCAAGACGCCACTTTATAAATCACTCTACTTTCAGGTGTTGGTGGCAATTGTCATCGGCGTCTTGCTCGGGCATTTCTATCCGTCGTCCGGCGAGGCAATGAAGCCGCTCGGAGATGGCTTCATCAAACTGATCAAAATGATCATCGCACCGGTGATCTTTTGTACTGTCGTGCTCGGCATCGCCGGCATGGAAGACATGAAGAAGGTCGGCAAAACCGGCGGTCTGGCGCTGTTGTATTTTGAAGTCGTCAGCACGCTGGCGCTGATCGTCGGTCTGGTGCTGGTCAACGTGTTGCAGCCTGGCGCAGGCATGAACATCGATCCGAACACCATCGATACCAAGAGCATCACGGCTTACACCGGTCCGGGCAAGATGACCAGCACGATTGACTTCGTGATGAATATCATCCCGATCAGCATGGTGGATGCGTTTGCCAAAGGCGACGTGTTACAGGTGCTGCTGATCTCGGTACTGTTTGGTTTTGCGCTGCATCGCTTCGGCGGTCGCGGCACGATGATTTTTGATTTCATCGAAAAAATCTCCCACGTCCTGTTCGCCGTTGTCGGCACCATCATGAAGGCCGCTCCTGTCGGCGCGTTCGGTGCGATGGCGTTCACCATTGGCAAATACGGCGTCGGCTCGCTGCTGTCGCTGGGCAAGCTGATGGGCACTTTCTACCTGACCTGCCTGATCTTCATCTTCGTCGTGCTGGGCATCATCACGCGTCTGCATGGTTTCAGCGTGTGGAAGTTCGTCAAGTACATCAAGGAAGAGCTGCTGATCGTGCTGGGTACGTCGTCTTCGGAATCGGTGCTGCCACGTATGCTGGCCAAGATGGAAAATCTGGGCGCAAAGAAGACGGTCGTCGGCTTGGTGATTCCGACCGGTTACTCGTTCAATCTGGACGGCACGGCGATTTATCTGACCATGGCGGCGGTGTTTATTGCGCAGGCAACCAATACGCCGATGACGTTGACGCAGGAGCTCACTTTGCTGGCAGTCTTGTTGCTGACCTCGAAGGGCGCTGCAGGTATCACCGGTAGCGGCTTCATTGTGCTGGCGGCGACCTTGTCGGCAGTAGGCCACGTGCCTGTAGCCGGTCTGGCGCTGATTCTTGGTATTGATCGCTTCATGTCCGAAGCGCGCGCGCTGACCAACACGATCGGCAACGGCGTTGCAACCATCATCGTGGCGAAGTGGAGCAATGAACTGGACGAGAAGCGTCTGCATGCTCAACTGAACAACGAAACATCGGAAGAGGCGAACTCGCCGGAAGCGGTGCTGGATCGTACAGAAGCGAAGATTCATCACTGACAGTGATGAGGGCGAACTCCGGTTTATTGGAGCGCCTTGAAAAAACGGCGGCGGGACTTGATGGTCTCGCCGCCGTTTTTTTATGTGCCGAAGCAAGTGTAAAGCGTGCGCACAAAAGAAAAGACCCATAACGAAGGGGGGAACGTTACGGGTCTTGGTCTCCTCGCAGCCTCTTAAGGACTGGATTTATTTCAAGCTATTGTGTTCCCTTTGTGCACAATAGTCATTCTGCGGTGCAGCATGTTATTTTGATAAGAATGATGGAAGAGTTTGAAGACAAATAGCGGGCGGCTGATCTGAATATCAGACGAAAGCGAGGAGAAACCGAGGCAGGTGTGACAAGGGGATGGGCTGCCGGCGCCGGTTGTGGCGGGGCAAAAAAAAGCCCGCGGCCTTGCGGCGCGGGCTTAAATCCAATTCTTTAAGGAGGAAATTGGAGGAGACAGGTGTAACTTTAATGCTCTGCACAAATTTCGACCACTTTATTTCTTAAATATCAGATATCTATTTTGGTTATATCTGTGACTCATTTCATAAATAGGCGTGAAATGAGTTCAATTGATATGGCGGCATTCAGCTCGGGCTTTCTGCATCCGGTTGAATCTTGACCCTGCACGGAGCGTTTTTCTTTTGCGGTTCGGTGGTCGGCGCCGCCTGGCACGAACTGATCGGATCAACGACGTGTTCGCTCAATACCGGCTCACCGACGATGGGAACCCGTACAACGCTGGAAGCTCGCGTGCCGTAATCCGGAGAGCAGATGAAAATTGGCGACAAGACGCGCTCCCATTCCAGGCTGACTCCTGTACTGGGCAGGCGGCAATCGTTGGCGCGGGTACTGTCGCTGAGAAGCTCAAAAAAGGTTTCTTCCGGTGCTCCCTGGCAGAGCAGGCTGGCAAACTGCGCCTTGGCACGAGTTACCTTGGGCCACGGCGTGTCCAGCAAGGCGTTGGAAAGACCGTAGACTCCGTAACCGAGCGGTTTGCCGTTGCGCGGATCATCGTCGCCTTTGTTGGAATACCACAGCAAATTCTCGCGATCGCCCACGAGGAGGTTGAAACCGTTATATTCCGCCGCGCCAGGCCGGACGTGTTCGACGTATTGTTCTGGTGTCAATGTGCCGGACAGATAGTCCGAAACCAATCTGCCGCGAGTGGGGGCATCGGGACGTTTTTCCGACGGCGCACGCACGTTGGTCAATGCCGCAAAGCGGCCGTCACGGGTCACGCCCAGCCACGTCCCCCCGGCTTGCAGATCCCGGCCAGCATACACGTCCGGCCGATCTTCCCACCAGCCGGCCGCGGCGGCGGGGCGTTGATAGAACTCGTCGCGATTGGCGGCCGCAATCAGCGGCATGCCGGGAATGACTTTCCACGCAAAAATGATCAGACACATGGTGAAAAGTCCAGAAAGTGTTCGGTATGACGCGGGCCGTCAATAAGCTGATCCAGCTGATTGGCGGCGATACTTTGTTTCAGTACCGACTCAAATCCATCGGGCACATCCAGATAAACCTCCATCCAGGTGTGTTTGCCATCCTGGTCTTGCGGGCGGCGTTTCAATTCCGTGGCGACCTTGTATTGCTGTGACAATTGCGCCTGCATGGCGGCAGCCTGCTTTTGCAACTGCTCGCTATTGGTCAGAAGCACGCGGTAGTAGATATAAAGATCCATCGACAATCCCGGTCGCTTATTGCGGTTCCGCCAATTCGTAGGGCAGGGGCTGCAATTGCAGCACGGGGCCATCAACGGTGCCGAGGTGGATGGTGCCGTTGTCGCTTGCCGCCAGTTTGATTTCCACCAGACAGGCGGATTTGCCCGTGCCGGCCGGTTCTGCATTAACGATCATGCCGCAAGGCTGGCCCGGATCTTCGCTGGAGAACACTTCCGCGCCGGCGCGGACATCGACTGCATCAACCAGTGCCAGCACGCTGCGGCGTTTGAGCTTGCCCAGATACTGGCTCCGCGCGACGATTTCCTGGCCGGGATAGCAGCCTTTCTTGAAGTTGACGCCGCCGATCAATTCAAAATTGATCATTTGCGGCACAAATTGCTCTTGTGTCGGCTGGGTAATCATCGGCACGCCCGCATAAATATCGGTCAGGCGCCAGGCATGGGTGCCGGTCGCACTCAGTTTTTGTGTCAGGCCAGGCCAGGCCGCAATCGCTTGCTCAACCGAGGTGACCCATTGATAGCGTGGGGCCTGACGGCTGTCGGCGACGCGCACCAGCGTGCCGTTTTCATTGTCAATCTTGCTGTAAGGCTGCGTTGGCAATTGGGGAAACCATTGTTGCAAAACCTCAGAGGCTGTGTTGCCGGCCAGGCCGAGCGCGACGTACTGTTCGCTGACATCAGCCAGCTTGGCCTTGGAGCGCATCACAAACATCTGCAGGCGCTTCTGGATAGCCGGCTGAAGTGCGCGCGGCAACTGCAGCACAATTTGCCCGACATCCTTCCACATCAGGAAGGTCGCCAGCAGACGGCCTTTCGGTGTGCAATAGCCGGCCAGGCGGGCTGTGCCGAGATCAAGTTTTTCGACATCGTTGGTAATCTGGTTATGCAGGAAGCTGGCGGCGTCGTCGCCGCTCAGCGAGATCAGGCCAAGATCGGTCAGCGGCGCAACGAAATTGTCTGGCAACTCCGCTGCCGCTGCCGTGCCGAAATAGCGCACTTCCGCACCGTTCGCGGCCTCGATATGAGCGCCTTGCTGTTCGAGAAATGCCTGCCAGGGCGAGGATGCTTGAGTCGATTCGGTCATAAATTAGGTTACTGAGCTATACAGCGATTATCATTGATGCCTCGATTATAGTGGCGCTGGAAAAACGCGTCGGATTGCGCCGGATTTTGCCTCAACAATGAAAAAAATATTTAATACTCTTCTGTTGCTTTGTGTCGCCCTAGCATGCGGGGCGGCTTACTGGCTGAGCCAGCCGATTATCGAGGAAGGGCAAAAACCGGTTGAATTCACCATCACGCCGGGGGCGGGCATCAATGGCGCCGCCCAGCAGATCGCCGACGCCGGCGCGCCGGTCAATCCGATCCTGTTCGCCTTGCTGGCGCGCGGCAGCGGCAAAGGTAATCGTATCAAGGCCGGCAGCTACGAGCTGAAACCGGGTTACACGCCATTGCGCCTGCTGGAACAACTGGTGCGTGGCGAATTTGCACAGGAATCGCTGACCATCATCGAAGGCTGGAGTTTTCGGCAGATGCGCCAGGCGATCGCCGACCACAAGGGACTCAAACACGATACCGCCACGCTTTCCAACAGTGAGCTGCTGGCCAAGCTGACTACCGAATTTGCCGCACCGGAGGGCTTGTTCTTCCCGGACACTTATCTGTTCGCCAAAGGCGCCAGCGACATGCAGATCTATCGTCAGGCATTTGCATTGATGAACAAGCGTCTGGCCGAGGCCTGGAGCAAGCGCGACCTGTCGTTACCTTACAAGACGCCGTACGATGCGCTGATCATGGCATCCATTGTCGAAAAGGAAACAGGGCAGAAGTCCGAGCGCGGCATGGTGGCAGGCGTATTCGTCAATCGCTTGAAAACCGGCATGCTGTTGCAAACGGATCCCACCGTTATTTACGGCATGGGCGAGCGCTATCAGGGCGTCATCCGCAAAAGCGACCTGTTGACCGACACGCCTTACAATACCTATACCCGCAAGGGCATGCCGCCAACGCCGATTGCCTTGCCGGGTGCGGCATCGCTGGCAGCGGCAATGAATCCGGACAAGACCGACGCGCTGTATTTTGTGGCGCGCGGCGACGGCACCAGCCATTTTTCCAGCAACCTGAGCGAACATAATCAGGCGGTCAACAAATATCAACGTTGATCTGCATCGCAACGACTCCACGCTGAAACTTTTTATCTGACGAAGACGGATCACATGGCATCAGGCAAATTCATCACCTTTGAAGGCATCGACGGCGCGGGCAAGTCGACGCACATCGCTTTCGTCGCCGACCTGCTGCGTGCACGCGGACTGACTGTCGTCACCACGCGCGAGCCGGGCGGCACCGAACTGGGCGAAAGTCTGCGTTCCATGGTGCTGCATCAAAAGATGCATCTCGAAACCGAGGCGCTGCTGATGTTTGCAGGCCGTCGGGAGCATCTGGCGCAAGTCATTGAGCCGGCGTTGGCGCGCGGCGACTGGGTGATCTCCGACCGGTTTACCGACGCGACATTTGCCTATCAGGGTGGTGGCCGCCATCTGTCGCTGGACAAGCTCGACGCGCTGGAACAGTGGGTCCATCCGCATCTGCAGCCCGATCTGACGCTGTTGTTCGATGTGCCGCTGGAAGTGGCGCGTGCGCGTCTTGATGCCGAGCGCACGCTGGACAAGTTCGAGCAAGAGAAAGCGGATTTTTTTGCTGCTACGCGCGCTGAATATCTGCGCCGGGCCAAGCAGTTCCGGCAGCGTTTCCGCGTCGTCGATTCGACGCGTTCCATCGCCGACATTCAGCAAGAGATCGCGCAGTTGCTGGTGGATGTCTGAGCGGATTTCTGAGATACACCTATTTTCCGATCAACGTTTTATCCTTGATTGATCACGCATGAGCAATACCGTTTTCCCTTGGCTGCAGGATAGCTGGCTGCAACTTCAGCAGTTGCGCGCCCGCTTGCCGCACGCCATTTTGTTCTACGGCCCCGAAGGCATCGGCAAGACTGACTTCGTCGAGTCATTTGCACAATCGCTGCTATGCGAAAACGTCCAGCCTGACGGTCACGCCTGCGGCACCTGTTCTTCCTGCGGCTGGTTCTCGCAATACAATCACCCAGATTATCGCCGTGTCCGGCCCGAAATCCTTGATGGCGAAGATGCCGCCGATGACGGTGAGGGCGAGGAAAAGAAGACAGCAAAGGCCAGCAAAACACCTTCGAAGGAAATCAAGATCGACCAGATTCGCGCCTTGTCTGATTTCATGAACGTGTCCACACACCGTTCGGGCATGCGCGTAGTGGTGCTGTACCCGGCCGAAGCGCTCAATACCGCCGCCGCCAATTCTTTGCTGAAAACGCTGGAAGAGCCGCCGCCGAGCACCATGTTCCTGCTGGTGTCCAACCGGCTCGACCGTTTGTTGCCTACCATCTTGTCGCGCTGCCGTAAATTCGCGCTGGCACTGCCGTCGCATGATGAAGGCCTGGCCTGGCTAAAGCAGCAGAACGTCAAAGATGCCGATGTCTGGCTGTCGGAGCAGGGCGGTGCACCGTTGGCGGCATTGAATGCCTCGCAGGGCGATAGTCGCGAAACGATGGATGAGTTTCTGCGTTCGTTGAGTCATCCCGGCATCGACGTGGCGCTGAAGACTGCCGAGCGGCTGCAGAAAATTCCGGTTGTCGATTTGGTGGGCTGGCAACAGCGCTGGCTATATGATTTGTTTTCGCTGAAATCCGGCGGCCCGATTCGCTACTATCCGCGCTATAGCAAAGAGCTTGGCGCGCTGAGTGGTCGCATTGATACGGCGACGATCGCGTCTGCGCTGAAGGCTGCCAATGATCGCCGTGCGATTGCGGATCATCCGTTGTCGGCAAGGCTGTTCATTGAAGAAATGCTGATCGAGTATTCGACCTTGTTCGTTTAAGCAGACCGCGTTTTGTTAGCGGCTTTTAGCTTGATCAACCAACCAACTGATTTATTTTTACTACGTTTTCAACATGGGCTTTAACTATACGCATCGCCTGGCGCGCCAGGAAGACCTGAACGCTATCGTCGCCATCTACAACAGCACCATTGCCTCGCGAGAAGTGACGGCCGACACCGAACCGGTTTCGGTGGAGTCGCGCCAGGCCTGGTTCGACGAACACACTCCCGACAAGCGCCCGCTGTGGATTGCCGAGCGCGACGGTGAAATTATCGGCTGGCTGTCGTATTCCAACTTCTATGGCCGTCCGGCATATTCAGGCACCGCCGAGTTGTCGGTCTATATCCATGAAAAGGCGCGTGGCCAGGGATTAGGGCGTTATTTTTTGGAGCAGGCCATTGCGTTTGCACCCTCGATCAATGTGCACACACTGCTGGGATTCGTGTTTGGTCACAATCAGCCAAGCCTGAAACTGTTTGAGGCATTTTCTTTTGAACGCTGGGCCAATATGCCACGGGTCGCAACGCTGGACGGCATTGAGCGTGATCTGGTGATTTTGGGTAAGCGTGTGGCTTGAGCTAACTGATCGTCAGATTTGCCGGCGGTGAGCGGGGCAGTTGCCGATCTGCGGATCGGTGTTTTCTGCACTGAAGAAAAAAGGGAAGCAGAAGCTTCCCTTTTTTGTTTTTGGTGCAGGCGATCAGAAGTCCACTGAAGCCGACGTAATGAAGGTGCGAGGCGCGCCTTGAACCAGGTAACCCAGGGCCGAAGAGCCACCTGCCGATTCCCAGTAGCTGCGGTTGGTCAAGTTCTGAATGCCGCCGCGCAGAGTGACGACCTTGCCGCCGATGTCAGTCAGGTAACGTGCGCCAATATCCATCCGTGTCCATGCAGGAATTGCCTGAGTGTTGGCCGAATCGACATATTGCTTGGACGTATAGATCACGCGGCCGCTAACCGACAGGCCTTGTACCCCTGCGACATCCCAGTCGGCACCGACGTTGGCCATGGTCTTCGCCGTACCGATGGCATTCTTGCCATCGTAGGTACCGTCCTGAGTACGTTTCTGCTTGGCATCCAGCAAAGTGAGGCCGGCCAGCAGATGCAAGCCGCGCATCGGATCGCCGAAGGCTCCGATTTCAATACCCTGATTTTCTTGTTTGCCGCTGGTTGTATAAGTCGGCGTGGCACTTGGCCCCGTCTTGATGACGTTCGGCTTCTCGATGCTGAACAGGGCGACGGTCACTCCAACTTTGCCTGCATCATATTTGACCCCGACTTCCTTCTGTTTCGACTTGTACGGAGCAAGCAGAGAGCCAAAGTTGGTGGCAGTAGTGTCGGATACTTTAGTGCCCGGTTGCAGGCCTTCGATGTAGTTGCCGTACAGCGATACTTGTTTGGTCAGTTTGTAGACGATGCCGGCAACGGGAGTGACGGTGCCATTGTTATAGTAGTCACTCTGCAGATGGGTGTTGTAGTCGTAACCGATTGTCTTGAGGCGCTGATAGCGTCCGCCCAGAGTCAGTTGCAGACGCTCATCCAGAACCGACAGCGTATCCCCGAGCGCGATGCTCGACAGCTGTGTCTTGGTCGTAGTTTGCGGACTGGCGAGGCTGCCGCCGAAGAAGTCCAGCGCCGGCTGTGCAGAGGTGCTCGGTGCATACAGGTTGCCGGTCGTCGCGGTGCCCAGTGACATCGCGTAGGCGTTGCGCGAATCTTGCCAGTAGCTGGAAGCAGATGCGCTGACCGAGTGTTTTACGCCACCAGTGGCGAATTTGCCGCGGATGCCGACTTCGCCGGTCCAGACGTAATCTTCGCGCGAGTTATCGAAGCGGTTGGACGTGAAATTGCCGTTGGTGCTGTTGACATTCGGTGTGGCCAGGCTGTTGTTCTCGGTTCCCTGGCGCATGCCCAGGGCGAACCACGACGTTACATCTTGCGCCACATCCCACTCTCCGCGGACGGTGCCGAAGATATCGCGCTCATTGGAGTAAAACCACTTCTGCCCATAGTTTGAAGAAGCGCTCGGCACCGACGGTACATAACCGGCAGGGGCAGCCGCAATGCGTACGCTCGGGCGAGTGGAGCTCAGGTTGTATTCCTGCAGACCAAGATCGGCCGACAGGCGGAAACTGTTGCCGCGATAATCGACGCCGATGGTCGCCATGTTCAGCTCGCGGTTTTCATTGTCGATGGCAGTGCCGCCGGCACGGCGCACAGCGTTCAGACGCAAGCCCAGACGCTCTTCCGGGCCAAAACGGCGACCGATATCAGCTGCGACGTAGGTCTGGCCGCCTGATTCGATGCCTGCTGTGAATTGCGTTGTCGGCTCGGACGATGCACGCTTGGGCAACAGATTGATCGTACCGCCGATTGCATTGCCGCCAGGTGTGGCGCCATTCAGGAAGGCACTGGCACCGCGAAACACTTCCACACGCTCCAGCATTTCGGCCGCCACGTACTGGCGTGGCAGCAGACCATACAAGCCGTTGTAGGCGAGGTCATCCGAATTGGTGATAAAGCCGCGGATCATGTACGACTCCTGATAGTTGCCGTAGCCGCGCGTGACACGAATGGTCGGGTCATTCAGCAACACATCACCGACACCCTTTGCTTGCTGATCCTTGATGAGTTGTTCCGTGTAGGCAATGCTGTTGAATGGCGTTTCAAGAAAATCCTTATTGCCCAGAAATCCCACCCGGCCACCGCGCGCCACCTGACCACCTGCATATGCAGGCGGTAACCCATCTGCTGATGCATCCGCGGAGGCATTGACGGTCACGGACGGTAACGCCTGATCCGTTTTCGCATCGTTGACCGCAGCCGCTGGCGACGCAGCGGCAGAAGCTGCTTGTGCGCGTACCTGGCCGGAGTAAGTCATGGGAACGATGAATGCGACAGCCAATGCGGCAGCGATAGGGGTAAGGCGGTATTGCATGGGATCCTTTGATATGGGAAATAGTCGAAAATCGTGGGCTCGTGCATGACGGAGACCGAATACGTTAGCGGCCGAACATCATGGCGAGTATGCTGAGTCGGATTTATTATAATTAAGAATCGTTATCGTTTGTATTCGTAATTGTGTTTGATTGCTTAATTTACGTAAATTTTTGCTCGCTTGTTGCGTACTTGCTCAAAAAGTTTTCTTTTGGAAATAATTTGGTGCTCTAGTCACCGTTTGAGTTGCCGCGGCAGTGTGCTGTCAATCCGGTCTGGCTGCGTCAGGAGCAGGGCGACATATAATTCCCTCATGCCGATACTTTCCCTTTCTCGCCCTTTGCCTCAGCATCAGCTGTTGCTACGCCTGTTCTGGATGCGTTGCATCGCAACGCTGGCGCAAGCTTTGCTGGTTGCCGGCGCCTATCTGGGGATGGAGCTCAGCTTGCCGCTGACACCCTTGTGTGCGGTGTTGATGCTAATGCTGGCATTCAATGGCCTAACCTGGTGGCGTATGCGGCTGGTGTATCCGGTGCGCGAGCTGGAGCTGTTCTTTCAGCTCTTTGTCGATATCAGCGGCTTGTCGGCGTTGCTGTATTTCACCGGTGGTGCGACCAATCCCTTCGTGTCTTTTTACTTACCGGCGCTGGCAGTCGGTGCAGCAATCCTCGCACCACGCTACGCGTTTGTGCTGGCGCTTTATTCCTTCGCTTGTTATTCGGGACTGACTTATCTGTATCAACCCTTGCATGTCCACGACCATGATCAGGCCATGGCCTATCATCTGGCCGGCATGTGGGTCAATTTTCTGGTCTCGGCGGCATTGATTACGTGGTTTGTGACACGCATGTCGGCGACCGTACGCGCCCGTGATGCACAGCTCGCGCAAGCGCGTGAACAGCAATTGCAGGACGAGCGCATCGTCGCCCTTGGTACGCAAGCTGCCAGTGCGGCCCATGAAATGAGTACACCGCTGGCGACCGTTGCCGTGATTGCCGGCGAGTTGCGTATCGAAGCCGGACGCAACGGCGCGCTCACGATGTATCGCGACGATCTGGCGATCGTGGAAGAGCAGATCGCCGCTTGCAAGATCGCGCTCGACCGCATGGGCATGGATGTTCAGGTGCACGGTGGGTACGCAGATACTGCAGCGCCTGTACGCTTGACGGATTGGTTGCGGCATTTTGTTGATACCTGGCGCTTGCGTCATCCCGCCATATCGATTCATCTTTCGCTGCCTGCTGAAGCGATGCCGGTCAAAAACCAGCAATTGATCGGACAGATTCTGTTGACGCTATTGGACAACGCCGCGCAGGCAGTCAACGAAGGCGGCAAGATCGACATGGCATTGAGCATGTCGTGCAATGAGGCTATGATTCGCGTCGTCGACGATGGGCCGGGCATTGCGCCCGATCAGCTCAAACGCCTTGGCTACGAACCGGTGCGTAGCAATACCGGCGGCAAAGGTATCGGTCTGATGCTGGCCTTTGCCACGGCACGGCAATTCGGCGCAAAACTGATGTTGACTTCGGACGAGGGGCGCGGTGTTTGCGCGACCTTGACGGTTCCCTTGCAAGACAATAGAACTGCTCCACAGAAGAAAGAAAAATTACAATGAGCGCAGCTTTTTTGATCCTTGATGATAACGACGTCTTTGCCTCCACATTGGCGCGTTCGCTATCGCGCAGAGGGTTTTCTGCGACGGTCGCCCATAGTGGCGAAGAGGCGATGAAGGCCGCCGCCGATACCGATTTCGCCTATGCCACGATCGATTTGCAATTGCAGAAGGATTCCGGCTTGCAGTGGATTGCGCCATTGCGGCAACAGTTGCCTCACGCTCGCTTGTTGGTGCTGACCGGTTACGCAAGCATTGCCACGACGGTGCAAGCGATCAAGGCGGGTGCCGACAACTACCTTGCCAAACCGGCGAATCTGGATTCCATTCTTTCAGCGCTTGAACATAGCGCCAACGATGCCGACAGCGAGAGCGACGGCGCGGACAATGCGGACATCGCCGTCCCTTTGTCGGTGGAGCGTCTCGAATGGGAACACATCCAGCGTGTGCTGGCCGAACATCAAGGCAACATCTCCTCGACAGCGCGTGCGCTCAACATGCATCGCCGCACTTTGCAGCGCAAACTGGCCAAACGTCCGGTCGCAAAATAGGCCTTTCGAAGCTCGTCACAGGCACTCCTGCGACAATCGGTCGCATTCCCAATCGCCGCACTACGCACTAGGATGCCCCCTTTGTTTCTAGGGGGAAGTCTGGTGAAAAAGCTATTCGGTAAAGTCTTGCCGCCACGGCGCGCGGTTGTCATCGCCATCTTGAGTTTGTCGGGAACAGCCGGTGGCACCGCCATGGCTGCCGGTGATGTACTGGAGACCATTGAAGTACGCGAGACGCGAGATGAACCGAATGAAAAACTGCCGCTGGATCAAAGCGCATCGACCGCCAGCCGACTCGGACTGAGCGTACGCGAAACGCCCGGCAGCATCAGCATCATCGATCGCAGCGCCATCGAAGCGCGCGGCGCCAGCGACACGCAGCAGATCTTGCGAGGTATTCCCGGCGTCACGGCGTCTGCGCCACCAGGCCAGGCGGGTTTCGTCTCTTATCGCGGTTTTTCTGCGTCGCAAATCACGCAGCTTTTTAACGGTATCACCGTCCAGTATGACTCCATCTCGGCTCGACCGATCGATAGCTGGATTTACGATCGCGTCGAAGCAGTCGGCGGTGCATCCGGCTTCGTCAACGGCGCCGGATCGGTTGGTGGTGCGATCAACTACATCACCAAGCTCGCCAATCGCGATGGCAACACGGCACAGCTTTACGGCAGCTATGGTTCGAACAATTCATCAGTCGCCGCCGCAGGGATCAATCGCAAGATTGGTGGCGAGAATTCATCCGATGATGGTGCTGGTGTGACCAACTACCTGCGCATCGACCTCAGCCGCAGCGGCAGCGACGGTTATGTCGATGGTGAGAAGCGTCGCTCTCTGAGCGGTGCTTTTTCGCTGTTGACCGACATCACGCCGCAGTTGTCGCATACGTTGGCCTATGAATATCAGCAGGAACACGTTGACCGCCCCTACTGGGGCACGCCGCTGCTCAACCCGACTACCGGCGTCGGACGCATCGATCCCGCGACGCGCTTTAAAAATTACAACGCCAACGATGGCGTTTATGAACAAACCGTGGAATGGTTTCGCTCCATTGTTGACTATCGTCTGTCTGCCGACACGTCGATCAAGAACACCTTCTATCACTACAACGCCTTGCGCGACTATCGCAATGTCGAGGTGTATCGCTACAACGCCACCAATACGCAGGTCGTGCGCAATTCAGCATTTCTGCAGCGGCACGATCAGGAGCTGACCGGCAATCGTCTGGAGTGGCAGCACCATGGCAAGCTGGGCGCGATGCAGTCCGATTGGGCCGGCGGCGTCGACTACAGCATCAATCGGATGAAACGGTTTCCGCGCACTGTCGCCGGACCGATCAGCTCGGTTGATCCCTACAATTTCAGCACGGAGAGCTTCTTTTCCATTCCAGGCATGACGCCGGATTTCGTTCCGGATCGTAGTAATCGCGTCACCACGCTGGCAGCCTTTCTTGAGAATCGCACCCGGCTCTTGTCTTCACTGTCCTTGGTCACGGGGTTGCGCCACGATCAGATCAAGCTGGAAGTCGAAAACCTGCGCACGGCCAGCGCGACTGATCCTGCGTATTTCAGCAATACCTATCGCCCGACTACCGGCCGGGCGGGGTTGGTATGGGACATCACGCCGAGCGCCAATGTATTCGTCCAGTACAGTACGGCGGCAGATCCACCTGCAGGTGTGTTGACGACGGCGAGTTTCAGCCAGGTGCGCGATTTCAATCTGACTACCGGCGATCAGGTCGAAGCCGGCAGCAAGTTCGATTTTTGGGACGGACGCGGCAACGCGACGATTTCTGCTTACGCGATCAAGCGCAAGAATCTGGCGGTCACCGATTCCACCAATCCCAACAATACGGTGCCGGCAGGCCAGCAGTCTTCGCGCGGGCTGGAGTTTGCGTTCGGTGTGCGGCCGGTAAAGAATGTGCGCCTGCAGGGCAATTTTTCACTGGTTAAGGCGCAGTACGATGACTTTACCGAAAGCGTCGGAGGTGTGGCCGTGTCGCGCGCCGGCAAGCGACCCACCAATACACCGATGCGCGTCGCCAACCTGTGGCTGGACTACGCCTTCATGCCAGGCTGGAACGCAGGCCTCGATGCGCGCGCAGTATCGTCGGTCTACGGCAACACGGCAAATACACTCAGTGCGCCAGGCTACGCCATCTTTGGCGCCAGCCTGAGTTACAAGATCCAAAGCGTCGCGACTGTGACTGCGCGCGTCAAAAACCTGACCGATAAAGTGTATGCCGACAACGTAACCTCGGCGCCGATGTTTTACCTCGGCGCACCGCGTACGTTTGAAATCGCTGTACTGGCGAATTTCTAAGCAGCGCAGCCATGAAACGTGGAATTTTTCTCATCCATCGATGGCTCGGGATTGTCGTCTGTCTGGTCATGCTGTTGTGGTTCGTCAGCGGCGTGGTGATGATGTATGTCGGCTATCCCAAGCTGACATCGGCAGAGCGACTGGCACGCTTGCCGGATCTCGACAGTCGCCGCTGTTGCATCGCCGTGGATGAGGCGGCTCGTGCGCTGCCGCAAGGTATCCAGCCATCGTCGATTGTGCTGACCAGTGCGGGCGAACAACCGCAGTATCAATTTCGCAGCGGTAAAAAAATCTTCGCCGTCGATGCCGTTAGCGGAACGCTGATAAAAGGTGTTTCGAGCACCAACGCCATATCGGCGGCACAGGTATTCATGCCGCAGGCAACGCCGCGTTATATCGATCTGATTGATGAGGATACCTGGACACACACACGTAGCCTCGATATGCATCGGCCCTTGCATCGTGTGCAGATGAATGATCCCGAGCGGACGCTGCTTTATCTATCCGGCGCGACAGGCGAAGTCGTGCGCAAGGCAACGCAGACCGAGCGTGTCTGGAATTACGCCGGCGCCTGGTTGCACTGGCTATACGCTTTTCGCGGCGGTCCCTTGGAAGGCGCGTGGAATGGCATCGTGGTCTACCTGTCGCTGGCCGGTGTGTTGGTGGCAATCAGCGGCAGCGTGATCGGTGTCTGGCGCTGGCGATTCCGTGGCCGGTTTCGATCTGGCGCGAAAACGCCGTATCGCGAGCCTGTCATGCGTTGGCATCATCTGGTCGGTTTGGGATTTGCCGGTGTGACGCTGACCTGGGTGTTCAGTGGCTTGATGTCGATGAATCCCTGGAATATCTTCAGCGGCGCCGCGCCGGCAATCAATCAACAGGCTTACGCAGGTGCAAAGTTGACGCCGGCGACCTGGCCGCTTGGCAGTCGCGATGCCTTGCGTTTGTTGCCGTCCGATTTGCATGTCAAAGAGTTGCGTTGGCATCTGCTTGACGGCAAGCCATACTTGATCGCTGTCGACGGCGGGGGAAGAACGCGCATGATCGATGCTACGACGCAAAAGGTGAGCGAGGCGCCGCCAGCAGAGATATTGAGTGCCGCCGCCAGGTTGATCGACGCACCCATTGCGGACGTGCAATTGTTGCAACAAGAGGATACCTACTATTACAGCCGTGAGGCACACACCATGATGGGCGGCATGTCGCATTCCTTGCCGGTCTTGCGCATCCGCTATGCCGATGCGGCGCAAACCTGGGTGCACATAGATCCGGCTACCGGCGTCGTGCTTGGCAAGCTGGATCAGCGGCAACGCGTCAAACGCTGGTTGTTCGCCTTTTTGCACAGCTGGGATTTGCCGGTATTGCTGTCGAGCCGTCCCTGGTGGGATGCCGCGTTGATTTTGCTGAGCCTGGGCGGACTGGCGTTGAGCGGCACGGGTGTGGTGATAGGGGTACGCCGGTTGCGTCGCTGAAGGACTGCGTCGGCGTATCAATGATCACCGCAGGCCGGAGGCGGGGCGATGGCGTAAAATAGCGGCCATCATGTATATCGATTCCCATTGCCACATCAATTTCCCCGAACTCGTAGCGCGTCTTCCCGATATCCTCGGCAAGATGGCTGAGAACCGCGTCAGCCATGCGTTGTGCGTATCGGTGAACCTGCCTGAATTTCCGCAAGTGCTCGCGCTGGCGGAGAAGCATCCGCATATCTATGCTTCGGTCGGGGTGCATCCCGACTATGAAGACACGCCGGAGCCGACTGTCGAGCAACTGGTCGAGCTGGCCGACAATCCGCGCATTGTCGCCATCGGTGAAACCGGGCTCGACTATTTTCGCCTGCAAGGCGATCTCGAATGGCAGCGCGAGCGTTTCCGCACGCATATCCGTGCTTCGCGCATCACCGGCAAGCCGCTGATCATCCATACCCGCTCAGCCTCGGAAGACACAATCCGTATCCTTCGCGAAGAGGGCGCAAGTCCTGAAGCAGGTGGCGTTGCCGGCGTCATGCATTGCTTCACGGAGTCGCAGGAAGTCGCTGATGCCGCCATTGAACTCGGGTTTTATATTTCCTTCTCCGGCATCGTCACGTTCAAAAGCGCTAAGGCATTGCAAGAGGTCGCACGTACGATACCGCTGGAGCGCATGCTGATCGAAACCGATTCGCCTTATCTGGCGCCGGTGCCACACCGTGGCAAAACCAACGAGCCCGGGCTTGTGCGTCACGTCGCAGAATTCATCGCCGACTTGCGCGGCATTTCGGTGGAAGAAGTGGCGCGTCACACCACGGAAAATTTCTTCACCTTGTTCAAGATGGCCAAATAAGGGTTGCGGCATGCTGAATCAGATCGAGCAGTTTGTTAAACGTTTTGTCGGGATTGCTTCGCTGGCAGTGGCCACATTGGCATCGCCTTTTGTGCAGGCCGGCTCTTACGAGGATTACATCACTGCAGTCAAAATGGATGCGCCGCGCGAGTTGCAGGAGCTGATCAAACGCGGTCTCGGTCCCAATGTGGTTGAGCCGCAGCGCGGCTATTCGGCGCTGACCCTGTCCATCCGTGAAGATTCGATGAAAGCTTTCGACGTGCTATTCAACACGCCGGGCGTCGATCTTGAAGTGAAGGCAAAAAATGGCGATACGGCCTTGATGGTCGCCGCGTTTTACGGCAATCAGCGCGTGGTGAAACTGTTGCTCGACAAGGAAGTGGAAGTGAATCGCCCCGGCTGGGCTGCCTTGCACTATGCGGCCATCAACGGCAATCCGAACATCATCAAGCAACTGCTGGATGCCTCCGCTTATATCGATGCAGAATCCCCCGACGACAAGATGACGCCGATCATGCTGGCAGCGGTGCGCGGCCGGACTGCCGCCGTCAGATTGCTCAAGGAAGAGGGCGCGGATATCACGCTGAAAAACGCAGACGGCATGACGGCTCTTGATCTGGCGCGTCATTTCGATCAAAAGGACGTGGTTGAAGAACTGACCGGTCAGCACACGCCCTGGTCGCAGCAGCGTCCCGGACAGTAGCCCGTATCCGCATCCCTATACCTCCTGTAGTTATAAAAAAATCCCGGTCACGTCAGACGTGAGCCGGGATTTTTTTGTTGCAGGTACTGATCAGCGACGCGGAATCAGAATCTGCGGGCCGACATCCTTGATGTCCCTGGTGCCGGTCAGCGCCATGCTCACATCCAGTTCTTTTTGCAGGATTTGCAGCATCTTGGTCACGCCTTCACCGCCCATGGCGCCGAGGCTATACAGGAAGGCACGGCCGATCATGGTGCCTTTGGCGCCCAGCGCAGTTGCCTTCAGGATGTCCTGACCAGTGCGGATGCCGCCGTCGAACCAGACTTCAATCTGGTCGCCGACTGCTTCGGCAATTGCCGGAAGCGCTTCTATCGACGACATCGCACCATCCAGCTGGCGGCCGCCGTGGTTGCTGACGACCAATGCATCGGCGCCGGTTTGTGCCGCCAGCTTGGCATCTTCCACGTCGAGAATGCCCTTGAGGATCAGCTTGCCGCCCCATTGTTCTTTAATCCACGCGACGTCGTCCCAGTTCAGCGTCGGGTCGAACTGGCTTGCCGTCCATTGGCTCAGCGTCTGAATGCCGCTACCGCCACCGGTAATGTGGCCTGCCAGATTGCCGAAGGTCTTGCGGCCGGTCAGCGCGCGCAAGGCCCAGCCTGGTTTGCTCGCCAGATCCATGAGGGTGTCCAGCGTCAGCTTCGGTGGCACCGACATGCCGTTTTTCAGATCCTTGTGGCGTTGGCCGAGGATCTGCAAATCCAGCGTCAGCACCAGCGCAGAGCACTTTGCCGCCTTGGCGCGATCAATCATCGACTTCACGAAGCCACGGTCGCGCATCACATACAGCTGGAACCAGAACGGCTTGGTGGTGACGCTGGCTACGTCTTCAATCGAGCAGATGCTCATGGTCGACAGTGTGAAAGGGATGCCGAATTTTTCTGCCGCGATCGCGCCCAGCATTTCGCCGTTTGCCCATTGCATCCCTGTCAGTCCGGTCGGAGCAATCGCCACCGGCATGGTGACGTCATGGCCGATCATGGTGGTGCTGGTGGAGCGTTTGTCGACGTTGATGGCAACGCGCTGGCGCAGCTTCAGCGCCGCCAGGTCGTCGGTATTGGCGCGATAGGTGCTCTCCGTATAGGAGCCGCTGTCGGCGTAGTCGTAAAACGCTTTAGGTACCCGTTTTTTTGCCAGAACGCGCAAATCTTCGACACAGGTGATGACGGGCATGTTTATTCTCCGAAAAATAGAATCCGTAAATAGGGATACGTGTTTGCTGAATTTTGACCGTATCGTAGAACAAACAGACCGCTCATGGGGTGAATCCCTTTGGCGGCAAAGATGAAAAGTTTCGCTGAATTAAATGTCTGCACGACCGTGGACGACATCGCCGCCGAAATGGCCATCTAAATGGCCAAGACGGGCCGTCTGCTTACAGAAACAGCTCGGCGGCCTTGATGCCGCTTTGCACAGCAGCCTCCAGCGTAGCGGGATAGTCGCCTGCGACATAGTCGCCGGCCAGCGCCAAGCCAGGCGGCATGGTGCTATTGTCGGGGCGTAACAAGCCCGGTGTGCAGGAAAACGTTGCGCGTTTTTCGGAGATGACCTTGCTCCAGAGCGGTGTTTTCAGTAGTGGATTTTGCAACTGTTGTGCCAGTTGAGTGGTAATACCTTCGGTGAGTGCCGCATGCCCCTGTGCAATGGCGTCGCCGGCGGCGCTGACTACGACAGCCAGCAGGCCTGCATTGTCACTGCCATCAGCACTGAGCTGACCGCGATCAAAGACGAATTGCCCCCACGCCGCCTGCTGCGGATCATCCAGCAAAGCGTAGAAAGCCTGATCGAGGCGGACTTGCGGCGGGTATTGCAGATAGCACGTTGTGATCGGTTCGTAATCCAGCGCACGTAGTGAAACGGTATCGCAGATTCCCTCCAGCAAATCTGCGGCGACTTCCGGGCCGGTAGCAATGACGACGCCGTCGAAGGAGGCCGGATCGTCGGTTTGCTTGAAATGGATTTGCCAGCGCGCCGATGGCGATCCGGTTTGAGAGGGAGCGCGCGGAGAAATCGACTCAACCGCCCGCCCGCAAACGATATCGCCGCCGCATTGTTCGACAAACGTGGCTGCTTGCTGCGGAAACAGCGCCGTCAGGTCGGTACGCGGAATCAGCATGTCGGACGCAGTGCGACGCGCACCCAGACTGTCACGCAGTACGTTCAGGAAGACCTGGGCAGAGGCGCGCTGCGGTGGCGTGTTGAGTGCCGCAATACAGAGCGGCGTCCACATCAGGCGCGTCAGGCGCTCGGTTTGTTCGTAGCGCTCCAGCAATTCTGTGACGCTGCAATCGTCGTACAGCTGCCAGCCCATCCAGCGCGCAGTGGTGGAAAAACGCGCCAGCGCCATTTTGTCGTCGCGTGTCAGCCCTCTGGCTTTGACCAACGCGACCAGCACATGCAAAGGGGCAGGCAAGCGTGGCGCGATGAAATCCATGCCATCGATGTGTGTCGGATAACGCATCTGCAGCGGCAGGCGCAGCAAGGATTTTCCGGCATCGATGCCGACGACTTTCATCAGTTGCAGCGTGGCGCGGTAGGCACCGAGGAGGATGTGCTGGCCGTTGTCCAGCGTGCGGCCGTTGATTTCTACACGCCGGGCGCGGCCGCCGAGGATGCGGTTGGATTCGAACAGGCTGACGCATCGTCCGGCCTGAGCAAGTTTGACTGCCGCAGCGCAGCCGGCCCAGCCGCCGCCGATGACGGCGATGTGATCTATACTTTTATTGTCAGGGGATGTTCCCATTCTTGATCCGGTCCGGTAATTCCTGCTGCGGCACTTCTTCCCAGGCGGTCACTTTGTCGGCTGAGGACACGTAAAGCCGCAGATACGTGTCGAGCGACAATTGCTTGTCCGAAGTGAAGGTCAGCGTTTTCTGGCTGCCGCCTTCGTCCATGGCCGGCAGGCGGTATTCATAAATATGTCGCACGATGGTGTCCGGCAAAATACGTTTTCCAGGATCCACTACGTAGACGTAAAACTCTTTTTTGCCCCAGCGATTTAACGTGTTGTTGAAGGCGGGATTGAGAACCATACTGGCAATGAAGGCAAGGCCGGCAAACAGAGATACTGCGTAAATTCGTTTCATTTTCTCGTCGGTCAAATCCGGAAAGCGAATTGACGTTCTGAGCGGGTTAAAGTTCAGCTGTACCGGCAGCTGTTACAAGTCTGTTTCTATATTGTGTCTCTGTGGTTTGCTTCAGCCGCGTATATAAGTCTTCCACGCCAGCCATAGTTTGCGTATCGGCGTGAGCGAGATGCGTTGATTCAAGACGTGGAAACCATCGTGCTCAATCTCGTTGAGCAAGGTGCGATAAATCGCCGCCATCATCAGACCCGGGCGCTGGGCGCGGCGGTCTTCTTTCGGCAGCAAGGCGAAGGCTTCGTCGTACACGCGCTGAGCGCGCTCTACCTGGAAACGCATCAGCTTCTCGAAGTTTTCGCTGTGACGCGCATTAAGAATATCGGCGGCGGTGACGTTGAATTGCTGCAATTCATTGACCGGCAAGTAGATGCGGCCCTTGCGCCCATCTTCGCCGACATCGCGGATGATGTTGGTCAGTTGAAACGCAAGTCCGAGTTTTTCAGCAAACAGCAGCGTGCCGCCTTGTGTGACGCCGAAGATGCTCGCCGACAAAATGCCCACGACGCTGGCGACGTGCCAGCAATAGCGTTGCAAGCCGGGGAAGTCGAGATAGCGCGTTTGGTCGAGATCCATCTCCATGCCGTCAATGATCGCCTGCAAGTGTTCGCCTTTGAGGCCATAAGTCGCCACATGCGGCTGCAGGGCAAGGGTGACCGGATGGCTGGGATTCCCATTGAGCATTGCAGCAATTTCCTTGCGCCACCACATCAGTTTGGTGCGCGCCACACCGGCGTCTTCTATTTCATCAACGGTATCGTCCACTTCGCGGCAGAAGGCGTACAGTGCAGTAATGGCACGTCGGCGCTCAGGTGGCAGGAACAAAAAGCTGTAGTAAAAGCTGGAGCCGCTCTGGGCAGCTTTTTGCTGGCAATATTCGTCAGGAGACATGAAGTGGGATAGCAATGAAAGCGGGCGCAATGCGCGAAGCCGCTATGCTAGCCGACTAGGGGGCGAAGGGCAATCTGCTTTGTACGCGGCATTCGCGCAAAGCCTCGAAAATAGAGGATAAAAGCTTCGATATATATGGTTGCAGCGGTAGACTTTGTACATTAAGCTGAGGGCAACGAGACATGACTGACGGCAATGGCTTCATCGCTGGCAGACAGTCGGATGCTGTTGGTAAAAATGCAAAAACAAGCCAATGGATCACGACTGAAGGGTTGGCGACGGCACGGCAGGATAAGAGAAGATAAGAAAAGAAGCCGGATCGGCGCATGCGCTTCCAATGGGAGCCATCATCGGATACGGCAGGGGTAAGCAGCTCATATCAAGGCGAGGAGACTAATTCTTCATGAACAGACTGGAAGCTTTCAGAAGCATTGCAGCGCAGGCCGGTCGCGGCGAACTGGTATTTCCTACCAACGTCAATGCATCGATCAAACTGCAGCAAGCGCTTAACGATCCGAATTGTCACCTGGAAGCGGCTGCCAAGCTTGTGATGGCAGAGCCGCTGCTGTCGGCACGTACCGTGGCGATCGCCAATTCGGCCGCATACAACCGCTCCGGCGGCGAAATCAACAACGTCCGAACGGCGGTCATGCGTCTCGGTTTCAAAACCCTGAACGCGATTACGACAGCCGTTATCGTGCGCCAACTGGGCCGCAACATCTCCGACGCGGAAATGCGCGTCAAGGCGGCGCAACTGTGGGAGCACACGGCCAACGTCGCTGCGATCGCGCAGGTGATTGCGTTGAAGATGACGCGGCTGGATCCGGAAACTGCCATGTTTGCCGGTATCGTCCACGAAGTCGGTGGGTTTTACCTGTTGTCGCGCACGGATGAGTTCCCCGGCCTGCTCGACGGCAATTCCGAAGACTGGGCAGAATATGGCGAGAAAATGATCGGCCGCGCCGTGCTGAAAAAGCTCGGCATTCCCGAGGCCGTGGTTGCCGCCGTGGAGTCCTTGTGGCATGGCATCCGGGTATTGCCGCCGGAAACGCTGGGCGACGTGCTGCTGCTGGCGAAAGAGTTGTCGCCGGTGCCTTCGCCGTTCCAGAAGAGTCTGCTGGAAGCCGGCCGTGCACCGGACACCATCGTCGATGAATTCATCGGTGATGATTCCTTGCGCGACATGCTGGAAGATTCCGCTGACGAAATCCGTTCACTGACCCAGGCTTTGCTGATTTGATTTCCTGAATCGGCAGAACGCCTGAGGTAATAAAAAAGCAGCCATCATCATCATGGCTGCTTTTTTATTTGTTGCAGATTGGGCTTCAGGCTGTTCGCATCAGACGCATTTTGAAGTTGCGGCCCTTGATGTTGCCTTCGCTCAGACGTGCGTAGGCTTTTTCAGCAATGCGGTAGTCCAGCGCCACATAGGTTGAAAACTCGAACACGTTGATCTTGCCGACCTGCTCCTTGGTCAGGCCGACATCGCCGGTCAGTGCGCCGAGCAAGTCGCCCGGACGCAGCTTGTCCTTCTTGCCGCCCTGAATGCACAAGGTGCGCATCGGTGCTCGCAATACCTTGTCTTCATTGGTGTCCAGCGCATTGAGGTCGAACCATTGCACCGGCGCTTTCTGATATTCCTCAATCAGTTTCACCCAGCGTTTTTCGGTCGGGATGCACAGATTCAGCGCCAGACCCTTGTCCTGTCCGCGGCCGGTGCGGCCGATGCGGTGGATGTGGACTTCCGTGTCGCGGGTGACGTCGACGTTGATCACGGCGCTCAGGTTGGCAATGTCGAGTCCGCGTGCCGCCACATCCGTCGCGACCAGCACCGAACAGCTTTGATTGGCGAATTGCACCAGGATTTCATCGCGCTCGCGTTGCTCCAGATCGCCGTACAGGGCCAATGCGCTGAATCCTTGTGCGCGCAATTCTTCCGCCAGTTCGCGACAATGGATCTTGGTGTTGCAGAAGGCCAGCGTCGATACCGGCTGATAGTGTTGCAGCAGCCGTGCAACCGCAAAATTGCGCTGCTCGGCCGAGACTTCAAAAAAGCGCTGTTCGATTTTTTCGCCATCGTGCTGGGCTTCGACCTTGATTTCTACCGGGTCGTGCAGGAAGCGTGAACTGGCCTTGCGGATATCGTCAGGGTAGGTCGCTGAAAACAGCAAAGTCTGGCGACGGGAGGGGCAGGCGCTGACGATCCCTTCGATGTCCTCGTAGAATCCCATGTCGACCATGCGGTCGGCTTCGTCCAGCACCAGCGTCTGGACGGCTTTGAGGTTGATGGTGTCGCGGCCGATGTGGTCACGGATGCGACCGGGTGTACCGACGACGATATGACAGCCATGTTCCAGCGATGCAATTTGCGGGCGCATGGCAGTGCCGCCGCACAAGGTCAGGATCTTGATGTTTTCGGTAAAGCGCGCAAGGCGGCGCAATTCATTCGATACCTGATCCGCCAGTTCACGCGTCGGGCAAATGACCAGGCCCTGAATCGCAAAATACGCCGGATTCAGCCGATGCAACATGGCAATGCCAAACGCTGCAGTCTTGCCGCTGCCGGTCTTTGCCTGAGCAATCAAATCGCGTCCTTCCAGCGCCGAAGGCAGACTTTCAGCCTGGATCGTCGTCATCTCGCGATAGCCGAGCGCGTCCAGGTTGGCGAGCATGGCCGGCATGAGCGCCAGATTTGAAAAAGGAAAGGAGGGCGAGGGTGTCGTGTTCACCATGATTGGACCTGAGCGCTAACGGAAGTGAGGGAAGTCTAACAGAGCGGCATCAGGAGCGGCCTACAGTCATCTCTGAGGCGGCAGGAGATGAATCCGCCATAAGAACGAACAGAAACCAAAACAAAAGGGCCTGCACAATGTGCAAGCCCTTATCGTATTTGGTTGCGGGGGCAGGATTTGAACCTACGACCTTCGGGTTATGAGCCCGACGAGCTGCCAGACTGCTCCACCCCGCGTCTGAGGAGCCGAAGTCTACAGAGGATCAATTTGAATAGCAAGCGCTCATTTCCATTCTTTCTCATTCTCTTGTAAATATATTTGCAGGAGGCGATAGACTTGCAAGGTGCGGGGCGCATACACTGCGCCGTTCCGCCGTGGTGCGAGCAATTGAGTAGATTAAGAATCAAGAAGAGGGAGTGTCAAATGACTTACGAAGAATATCTGGATGAAGTGACCACGCTGATTGCCGAGCTGTATGACGTCAATGACGCCGATGCGATCAAGATGGTGGTGAAGGCGCAGTCTGAGGAATTTTTCGTCAAGCACGATGATTTCGAAGCGATGCGTACGCAAGAGCGCGCATTGCTGGATGCTAAAACGATTTATAAGCAAAGCAAAAGAAAGACACCAAAACGCTGAATCGCCTGAGATGAAAATCGACCTTGACGCAAGGTCGCTAACATTCAGTTGCAAATCGCGAGAACCATTGTGAATTTCTGATCTCTACTAATACATGCCCGTCGCAAAGCCTTTATGGGAGCGGTGTCCGGCGATGTCTGACAGACATCGCGCCATTTCTCTCCCGGCGATGGATTTATTGAAAAATGTAGAAGGAGATTTACACATGAAGACACGTCAACTCGTTATTACAGCCGCACTGCTCGCCATGACCGGCGGCGCCATGGCACAACAAAGCACGACAGATGTGCCTGCATCGCCCGGCATGGTTGCTCCTGCTTCGACGGCTAACGGCGTATCCAGCGACCCGTATGTGCAGAAGCGTCAATCGGACGCTGACGCCAAGGCCGACTACAAGGCGCAGAAGAAGGCTGTAAAGGAGCAAGCGAAGGCAGACAAGAAGGCCGCAAAGAAGGAGCTGAAGGCAGAAAAGAAGGAATCGACTGCCGAGCGTAATGCGCAGCTGGCGCAGCCTCAGCCCAAGAGCGATCTGAACAAGGGCCAGTAATCTAAGGCCTGCATTCTCGTTGCGTCAGGTCGATGACGAAAAAGCCTCTTCATTGAAGAGGCTTTTTTTCGTCTTGTGATCGTCCGATTGTCGCCTTGATGCGCGACGTCACATGACAATGGCGCGCCACAAAATCACGCACCAGTCTGTCTTTCCCAGTTTCGGCCGGTGTCTGAACACATCACCCTCCGATTGTTCCAGGCGCTCCAGAATACGCAAGCCGCCTTGCACAACCATCCTTAATTCCCAACCTATTCGTCCCGGCAAGCGACGCGCCAGCGGCGCCGCAGCCAGCATCATGGCGCGCGCACGATTGATTTCAAACTGCATCAGCGCACGCCAGGCCTGGTTGTTGGTAGCGCCTGCGATATCTTGTTCGCTGACGCTAAAGCGTTGCAGATCTTCCGCTGGAAGATAGATACGTTCTTTTTCCCAGTCGATAGCAACGTCCTGCCAAAAATTAATCAGCTGTAGCGATGAGCAGATAGTGTCCGAGTCGCGCACGTTCTCTGGCGTTGCTGCTTTGTAGAGGTGCAGCATGAGCAAACCCACAGGGTTGGCGGACCGGCGGCAATAATCGAGCAAGCTATCGAAGTCTTGATAGCGCTTGGTCACGACATCTTGCTTGAAGGCCGAAAGCAAGTCGCGAAAAGGCGTCAGAGGAAGTCGGTACTGATGAATAACGTCTGCCAGTGTCTGAAACATCGGATCAGTGAGTGTGGCCCCGGCTTCGATCTTGTCGAGTTGCCGTTCATACGCGGTCAGTGCAGCGAGTCGTTGCGCCGGTTTGGCGTCGCCTTCATCGGCGATATCGTCAGCACTGCGCGCGAAAGCATAGATGGCTTTGACGGCGGGACGCAGGTGCGCCGGCAGAAGAATCGAAGCAACGGGAAAATTTTCGTAATGGTCAACAGCCATGCAAACGGACATCCAGTGAAAGTGGTTGAGGGCAGGCGGAGCGAAGAATGCAATTCAATGCAGTGTAGTGCGGAGCGAAGTGGACGCAGGGTGTTTGCTGAACCCTGCGCCTGGCCGCCAGCCTTTTCTGTCCCGAATAGTAATGGAAAAATCTGTTTGCGCCGATTTCTGAAGAGCATGCGGCCGCTAAGCGTCTTAGCACCGATTTTGCGCGGAAGGCGTGGCGGCCATAAAAGTCGTTGCAGGATGCGGGAGGCGGGAAGTGGGCGCGGAAAAAATGCATTCTGACCCTATAAAAACGCAGACAGCCCGCCAAGCTTGCAGTAGAATAGCGGGCTGCAATAAAAATGCTACCTCATTGACAGGGCTTGGTTTTCCGGCAAATACGCTGAAAAGTTCCAATGCAGTCCGGTCGGTGATGCACCTTTCAGCGAGGGTGGCGAAATTGGTAGACGCACCAGGTTTAGGTCCTGACGCCAGCAATGGTGTAGGGGTTCGAGTCCCCTCCCTCGCACCAACATTCCCTTTGTTATTGATGTTGTTATATTCGCCCGGCAAGAATGCGCTGACTTCGGTCGCATGTTCTTCCGGGCGTTTTCATTTTCATTCTTCCATTTTCTGTTGAGGTTTACATGCGCTATCAACATTACAAAGGCGGTATTTATGAATATCTCCACGATGCTACGCTGGAGTCGGATCTGACGCCGATGGTTGTCTATCGTGCTGCCAACGGCACGGTCTGGATTCGTCCGAAAGAGGTATTCCACGAGATCATCGAAGTCGACGGCAAGCGTGTGCCGCGTTTTTCGCTGATGGACGAGGCCGGTTGATTCTCGCAAATCTGGCAATTCTTCGATGAGGCTGACGTGCAGCCTCTGTTAATGTCATGGCTTCGTTGATTTCTTCTTCAGGTAGGAAACCTTATGCATAACGTATTGAAACTGGCCGTAGCCGTGTCGTTGGTATCTCTGTCCGCAACCTTGCCCGTGATGGCCCAGGAACTCGGCGACGTCAGCACAGCTTTCCGCTGGCTGGGGAAAAATGACCGTATTGCCGTTGAGGCCTACGACGACCCGAAAGTTGTAGGGGTGACTTGTTATGTCTCGCGCGCGCGCACCGGCGGCGTGAAGGGTACGGTCGGTCTGGCTGAAGACAAGGCGGAAGCTTCTATCGCCTGCCGCCAGGTTGCGGCGACGGTGACGTTTAAGGGTACCGTGCCGCAGCAGGAAGATGTCTTTTCCGAGCGGATGTCCATCCTGTTCAAGCGTTTGCACATCGTGCGGCTCGTCGATGTTAAACGCAACACCTTGGTATATTTGACGTATTCCGACAAGCTGATCGACGGTAGTCCGATGAATGCAATTACCGCAGTTCCTGTCGCGGCATCCACTCCTATCCCGGTGAAATAAATAATGAAGACTATCAGAGCACTCGCTGCAGAATTGCAGTCTGGGCAGACAACGAGCGTCAAATTGGTAGAGCAGGCGCTGGAGCGTATCGCTTCGTATCGCGGGCAGGGCGGTGCGGCTTATATCAGTGTCGACACTGATCGGGCGTTGGCTGCGGCGCGCGCCAGCGATGCCGCGCGTGCTGCCGGCAACGTGCCTTCGTTGTTGGCCGGTTTGCCGGTCTCGATCAAGGATTTGTTTGACGTGCAAGGTGAAGTGACTGCAGCCGGTTCGAAAGCACTCGCTAGCAAGCCGGCCGCAAAAAATGATGCGTCTGCAGTGGCGCATCTGCGGCATGCGGGCGCGATTTTGCTCGGTCGTACCAATATGAGCGAGTTTGCCTTCTCCGGTCTCGGCCTGAATCCGCACTACGGTACGCCGCGCAATCCTTTGGATGTGGAGCGGGTGAGTGGTGGTTCGACTTCCGGCGGCGCCGTGACCGTAGCGCTGGACATGGCTGTAGCGGCGTTGGGTACGGATACCGGCGGCTCGATCCGTATCCCTTCCGCGTTTTGCGGATTGACCGGCTTCAAGCCAACAGCAGATCGTGTGAGTTTGCAGGGGGCGGTACCGTTGTCGACCACGTTGGACTCTGCCGGGCCCCTGTCGCGCAGCGTGGATTGCTGTGCCATCGTCGATGCCATTTTGTCCGGCGAAAATCTTGAAACGGATGCCGTGCCCCTTGCAGGCCTGCGATTCGGTGTAACCGATGATTTTGTCGGTGATGGCATGGACGCCACCGTGCGCGCTGCTTTTGATGCGGCGTTGTCGCGCTTGCAAAGCGCAGGTGCGTTGATTCAACGCTTTTCATTTCCTGAACTGAAAGAATTGCCGCTGATCAATGCTGGCGGTGGTTTCAGTGCAGCAGAGTCGTGGGCATGGCATCGCAAGCTACTGGAAAGCTCTGCGGATCAGTACGATCAGCGTGTGGCGGTGCGCATCCGTCGTGGCGCTCAGCAGACTGCGGCCGATTATATTGATCTTCTTGAGGCGCGTCGGCGCATCATTGCGCAGGCCGCGCGTCGCTTGTCGGTATTCGATGCATGGTTGATGCCGACCGTCCCGGTGGTGCCGCCAATGGTGCAAGCTTTGCAAGACAATGATGAAACTTTCTTTGCCACCAACGGCCTGGTATTGCGCAATCCGAGTGTGATCAATTTTCTGGACGGCTGTGCATTGAACTTGCCGTGCCCGTCCGAAGGAGGATTGCCGGTCGGCATCAGCATTTGCGGCCAGTATGGCAACGACGCACGCGTGCTGGCAATCGGCCGCACTGTGGAAGCAGTTTTGTCCGGCAAGCAGAGCTGACGGATAGCGCTCACAGGCAGCGCTGGTACAAGGTTTGCCAACCGCCACGGTCGTTTTTATTAACAGAACCGGGGCGTTTTGGCGCAACGGCATCTTTTCCGTATAAAATAGCGGACTTTAGCGCGGCCGGGCAGGGCAAAAGGCATGGTTTTTATGCTTGTTCTTTCCGGGCCGCACCACGGAATTTATTAATTTTTGGACGATTCACATGGCAACTGCAGTCGAAACTCTGAGCAAACTTGAGCGCCGTATTACCCTGACATTCCCACTGGCCGACGTGCAGGCTGAAGTTGAAAAACGCCTGAAAGTGCGCGCTCGCACTGCCAAGGCGCCAGGCTTCCGCCCAGGCAAAGTGCCAATGAAGATGGTTGCCGCTCAGTTCGGCTATCAAGTCGAAACCGAAGTGCTGAACGATAAAGTCGGCCGCGCATTCAACGACATCGCAGTCGAAAACAACCTGCGCGTTGCCGGTTATCCAAAGATCGAACCAAAGACAAGCGAAGGCGTGGCTGAAGGTTCGTTGGCATTCGACGCAACATTCGAAGTCTACCCAGAAGTCGCGATCGGCGATTTGTCCTCGGCGGAAGTCGAGAAGACGACATCGGCTGTTTCCGACACTGAAATCGACAAGACACTGGACATCCTCCGCAAGCAACGCGTGCACTACCACGTCAAGGGCGAGCAGGGCGCGCACGGCGACGGCGGTGAGCCAGTTGCACAAAACGGCGATCGCGCTACGGTCGACTTCGTCGGCAAGATCGACGGCGTTGAATTCCAAGGCGGCAAGGCTGATGCATTTCCGTTCGTGCTGGGCGAAGGCCGTATGTTGCCTGAGTTCGAAGCAGCGACAATCGGTTTGAAGGTTGGCGAATCCAAGGTTTTCCCGCTGGCATTCCCAGCTGATTACCACGGCAAGGACGTGGCAGGCAAAACTGCAGAATTCACCATCACCCTGAAGAAGCTGGAATGGGCGCACCTGCCGGAAGTCGATGCAGAATTCGCCAAGTCGCTGGGTATCGAAGACGGCGACCTGACCAAGATGCGCGAAGATATCAAGCGCAATCTGGAACGAGAAGTCAGCGCCCGCACCAAGGCAAAGACCAAAGACAGCGTCATGGACGCCCTGATCAAGGTCAGCGAACTGGAAGTGCCGAAGGCATTGGTTGAGCAAGACATCGAGCGCCTGGTTGAAATGGCGCATCAGGACATGGCGCAACGCGGCATGGATCCTAAGGGCATGCAACTGCCACGCGAACTGTTCGCGGCACAAGCAGAACGTCGCGTCCGTCTGGGCCTGATCCTGGCTGAAGTCGTCAAGACCAACAAGCTGGAAGCTACTGAAGAACAAGTCAAGGCGCAAGTCGAAGACTTCGCACAAAGCTACGAAGACCCGCAACAAGTCCTGAAGTACTACTTCAGCGATCGTCGCCGTCTGGCTGAAGTCGAAGCTCTTGTTTTGGAAGAAAACGTCGTCAACTACGTGTTGGGTAAATCCAAAGTCTCCGAGAAATCGGTCGCGTTCGACGCGTTGATGGGCAATCAGCCGCAAGCGTAATTCGACCTTCTCGGGTAACATCAGAGAAGACTACTACGCATAAGGAAATGCACATGACAGGTTTCATCAAGCAGTCTGCACTGGATACAGAGATGCTCGGCATGGTCCCGATGGTGATCGAGCAGAGCGGTCGCGGCGAGCGTGCGTATGATATTTATTCGCGCTTGCTGAAAGAACGCATCATTTTCCTGGTTGGTCCGGTCAATGATGCGACCGCCAACCTGGTGGTGGCGCAATTGCTGTTCCTGGAAAGCGAAAATCCTGACAAGGATATTTCGCTGTACATCAACTCACCGGGCGGCTCGGTTTCGGCCGGCATGGCGATTTTCGACACGATGCAATTCATTAAGCCGGATGTTTCCACGCTGTGTACCGGTCTGGCTGCCTCGATGGGCGCTTTCCTGCTGGCCGCTGGCGCCAAAGGCAAGCGTTTCTCACTGCCGAACTCGCGCATCATGATTCACCAGCCTCTGGGCGGTGCGCAAGGTCAGGCATCGGACATCGAAATCCAGGCGCGCGAAATTCTGTATCTGCGTGAACGCCTGAACGCCATCCTGGCTGAGAAGACCGGTCGTACGATCGATCAAATCGGCAAGGATACCGATCGCGACAACTTCATGTCGGCGGCGGCTGCTGCTGAATATGGTCTGATCGATCAGGTATTGGAAAAACGCGCATAACAAGTAACAGGCAGGCAGTGTTGAGCGGGCGGTCTCCGTCTTCTCTTACGTCGCTTGGTTATTGTGTTTTCAGCAAATGCCCGAACTTCGGTTCGGGCATTTTCTTTTTGCACTGCATCAATGCAACTACTGTAAAAAACGGTCAATATCGCCCGTCAATGCCTCGATTAAGGCCTGATTTCCATCTTATTGCTTTTTTTGTTTGCGATCCCATATGGAGTAGGCTAGAACCTGTTTTTACTGGCGCGCAAATATGGCGATTCCGTGACGAATCATGAAATCGCAGGTATGATCAAGCCGAACTCTATTCACATTTGCCCTATATGTCCGAGAAAAAATCTTCCAGTGGCGAAAAGCTGCTTTATTGCTCGTTTTGCGGCAAAAGTCAGCATGAAGTCAAAAAACTGATCGCAGGTCCGTCGGTCTTTATTTGCGACGAATGTATCGATCTGTGCAATGACATCATTCGCGACGAAGCTTCCAGCGTTGAGTCGGTTGCCGGTGCCAAATCGGATCTGCCGACGCCGCAAGAAATTTCCGAATTGCTTGATCAGTATGTGATCGGCCAGCAGACTGCCAAGCGCATTCTGTCGGTTGCCGTGTACAACCACTACAAGCGTCTGAAGCATCTCGGCAAGAAGGACGACGTCGAGCTCGCCAAGAGCAACATCCTGCTGGTCGGTCCAACCGGTTCCGGCAAGACCTTGCTGGCCCAGACACTCGCACGCATGCTGAACGTACCCTTCGTGATCGCCGACGCGACCACGCTGACCGAAGCCGGCTATGTCGGTGAAGACGTCGAGAACATCATTCAGAAGCTGCTGCAGAACTGCAATTACGAAGTCGAAAAGGCCCAGAAGGGCATCGTCTACATCGATGAAATCGACAAGATCTCGCGCAAGTCCGACAATCCGTCGATCACTCGTGACGTCTCCGGCGAAGGTGTACAACAAGCCTTGCTGAAGTTGATCGAAGGTACGATGGCTTCGGTGCCGCCACAAGGCGGTCGCAAGCATCCTAACCAGGACTTTGTGCAGATCGACACCACCAACATCATGTTCATCTGCGGCGGCGCATTTGACGGTTTGACGAAAATTATTTCCGAACGCTCGGAAAAGAGCGGCATCGGTTTCGGCGCCAGCGTCAAGAGTCAGACTCAGAAGACCGCCAGCGAAGTGCTGTTGCACGCTGAGCCGGACGATCTGGTCAAGTTCGGCCTGATTCCCGAACTGGTCGGCCGTCTGCCTGTGATCGCAGCGCTGAACGAATTGAATGAAGAAGCACTGATCCAGATCTTGCTGGAGCCGAAGAATGCGCTGATCAAGCAATATTCCAAGCTGCTGCAAATGGAAGGCGCGGAGCTGGAGATTCGTCCTGCCGCTCTGCAAGCCATCGCCAAGAAGGCGCTGGCGCGCAAGACCGGTGCGCGCGGTCTGCGCTCCATCCTTGAACATGCGCTGCTGGACGTGATGTACGAGCTGCCAAGCCAGCAAAATGTCGCCAAGGTGGTCATCGATGAAAACACCATCACCAACGGCGCCAAGCCTTTGCTGATCTACCACGAACAGCCCAAGGTTTCGGGCGGCTGATCATAGGCGGAAGCCATCCGGGAGCTAAAAATACCGGATGGAATCTGTTTGAACTAAAAGCGGTACAATAAACCGCGAACTTCACTTCGGCTTCCATCGTAAAGCCACCCGAGGGCGACTTCGTGTGTGGCTTTTTTTGTTTGTGAAATTGTTGTTATTTTTGTCACTTATTTTGTCACTTTATTAACCGCAGTTTTTACCTTGCCAAGCGCATTACTCCAAAAAGTTGTCGTGTTTTTATTCAGTTTGGGCTTGTGTTTTAGCAGCTCGCGCCAACATCACTAACAGTAACTTTTGATAAGGCTCGCCATGACGACTTCTACTCTCACAGAACAAACGCAATTGCCTCTGTTGCCGTTGCGGGATGTTGTTGTCTTCCCGCATATGGTGATCCCTTTATTCGTCGGTCGTCCAAAGTCGATCAAGGCTTTGGAAGCTGCAATGGAGCAGGGCAAGAGCATCATGCTTGCCGCCCAGAAAGCCGCCGCCAAGGATGAGCCATCGGCAGACGATATCTATGAAATCGGCTGCGTCGCCAATATCCTGCAAATGCTGAAATTGCCTGATGGCACTGTCAAAGTGCTGGTCGAAGGCGCACAGCGCGCGCGCATCCATCACATCAGCGAACTGGATACCCATTTCGTTGCCGATTTGACACCGGTTGAATCTGAGCTGGGCGACGAAGCTGAAGTCGAGGCCATGCGTCGCACCATCGTTCAGCAGTTCGACCAGTACGTCAAACTGAACAAAAAGATTCCGCCAGAGATCCTGAGCTCGTTGGCAGGCATCGATGATGCCGGCCGTCTGGCTGACACGATCGCTGCCCATTTGCCGCTCAAGCTTGAGCAAAAACAAGTCATCCTGGAAATCTTCAACGTCGCCAAGCGCCACGAGCATCTGCTCGGCCAACTGGAAGGCGAACTGGACATCCTGCAGGTTGAAAAGCGCATCCGTGGCCGCGTCAAGCGCCAAATGGAAAAATCGCAGCGCGAGTACTACCTGAACGAACAGGTCAAGGCCATCCAGAAGGAACTGGGCGAAGGCGAAGACGGCGCCGATCTGGAAGAGCTGGAGAAGAAGATCCTCTCTGCCAAGATGCCGAAGGAAGCGTTGGAAAAGGCGCAGTCCGAACTGAAGAAGCTCAAACTGATGTCGCCGATGTCCGCGGAAGCGACGGTCGTGCGTAACTACATCGACACCTTGGTCGGTTTGCCTTGGAAGAAAAAATCCAAGGTCAATAACGATCTGCCAAATGCTGAAAAAGTCCTTGAAGGCGACCATTACGGCCTCGACAAGGTCAAAGAACGCATTTTGGAATACCTCGCCGTGCAACAACGCGTCGACAAGCTGAAAGCGCCGATTCTGTGCTTCGTTGGTCCTCCAGGTGTGGGTAAGACTTCGCTGGGCCAGTCGATCGCCCGTGCGACGAACCGCAAGTTCGTCCGTATGGCTCTGGGTGGTGTACGTGACGAGGCGGAGATCCGCGGTCACCGTCGTACTTACATTGGCTCCATGCCCGGCAAGATTTTGCAAAGCTTGGCCAAGGTTGGTGTGCGTAATCCACTGTTCCTGCTGGATGAGATCGACAAGCTCGGTATGGACTTCCGCGGCGATCCATCGTCCGCGTTGCTGGAAGTGCTGGATCCGGAACAGAACCACACATTCTCGGATCACTACATCGAAGTCGACTTCGATTTGTCGGACGTGATGTTTGTGGCGACGTCGAACTCTTTCAATATTCCGCCGGCGCTGCTGGATCGGATGGAAGTGATTCGCTTGTCAGGTTATACCGAAGACGAAAAGACCAGCATCGCGCAACGTTATTTGCTGCCGAAACAGATCAAGAACAACGGTCTGAAAGAAGGCGAAATCAGCGTGGCTGAATCGGCGATCCGCGACATCATTCGCTACTACACCCGTGAAGCCGGCGTACGTTCGCTGGAACGCGAAGTGTCCAAGATCTGCCGCAAAGTCGTGAAGATGCTGCTGTTGAAGAAACAGGAAAAGAAGGTCACTGTCACCTCGCGCAATCTGGATAAATTCCTTGGCGTGCGGCGTTTCGATTTCGGCATCGCCGAAAAAGAAAATCAGGTCGGCCAGGTGGTTGGTTTGGCATGGACAGAAGTGGGCGGCGATCTGCTGACCATCGAAGCCGTGACAATGCCAGGCAAGGGCGGCGTGATTCGCACCGGTACCTTGGGCGATGTGATGAAGGAATCGATCGAAGCAGCACGCACGGTTGTGCGTAGCCGCGCGGACAAGCTCGGCATCAAGAGCGATGTGTTCGAAAAACGTGACATCCATATTCACGTCCCTGAAGGCGCCACCCCGAAGGATGGTCCTTCGGCAGGTATTGCGATGACGACGGCAATGGTATCGGTCTTTACCGGTATTCCAGTGCGTGCTGACGTTGCGATGACCGGTGAGATTACCCTGCGTGGCGAGGTTTTGCCAATCGGCGGCTTGAAGGAAAAACTGCTGGCAGCGCATCGCGGCGGTATCAAGACGGTTCTGATCCCTGAGCAAAATGTCAAGGATCTGACCGAGATTCCCGACAACGTGAAAAACAAGTTGGAAATCGTGCCGGTACGTTGGATCGACAAGGTGCTGGAAATTGCTCTGGAGCGTCAGCCCACCCCTTTGGTTGAAGACGAAGCGGTTGTCGCAGCGGTGACACCCAAAGAAGAATCGACAGATCCCAGCGTCGTGAAGCATTGATGAGCTTATTGCCCGACAAGTCTCAGGATTGGTCGGGCAAGATAAAAAAGCGCTCTTCGGGGCGCTTTTTTTATGCTGTTGGCAAAAAAATAAAACGTTTTACGTATTTGCTAAAAGGGACATTTCGGGCAGTTTGATTTGGCTGTAAACCGCTTGACACAAGGGTTTGCGGCTTGTTTAATACCTTCTGCAGATTTTTCTGCATTGCGTGTGATGAGCGTCTTGCGTCATTCACAGAGGAAGACGCCGTTGCGAAATCCAATCTTTGTCTAAAGGGGCGTAAGTGAACAAAACCGAATTGATCGATCACATTGCCAAGTCTGCGGATATTTCCAAAGCCGCGTCGGCGCGTGCGCTGGATGCTGTCATTGGCGCAGTAAAAACCACACTGAAAAAGAACGGCAGCGTTACGCTGGTAGGTTTCGGCACATTTTCCGTCGGCAAGCGCGCGGCTCGTACAGGTCGAAATCCACGCACCGGTGCAGCGATTAAAATCAAGGCAGCGAAGGTACCTAAATTTAAACCTGGCAAAGCTTTGAAAGATGCGCTAAACTAGCGGTCTTTCGTCATTGACAGATGGCGAGTGATTGTTTGAGCTTAGGTGCGGGTGCTTAGCTCAGTTGGTAGAGCAGCGCCCTTACAAGGCGCGGGTCGGGAGTTCGAGCCTCTCAGCACCCACCAGAACTCAAACGGTCTGCATTAGTTTAGGAGTGGTAGTTCAGTTGGTTAGAATACCGGCCTGTCACGCCGGGGGTCGCGGGTTCGAGCCCCGTCCACTCCGCCAAAATACAAAAACCTGCTTAGGAAACTGAGCAGGTTTTTTTGTTTGTATTTTTACTTATGCCCGATAGGGCATGTTCATTCTCGGAGCGGCGATAGCCGCTTGTCCGGTTCTCGGCGGAGTTCGAAGGGATGCGCTTGCAAGTGCGTCGGCGGCCTCACATAAGTCGTTGGGCCTTCTGTCCATTTAAATCAAATTACAAAAGCTGATCGACGTTCGCCGTTTCTATGGACATCGTCAGCGTCGCGTTTCACCAGGGTATTGAACCGCCTGCGCCTCGAAGCCATCGGATTTCTGATTCCGCAGGAACATCAATCACGCAACTTAGTAAGTCAGGGTAACCGTCACTGTGTCGGTATAGACACCGGCCAGAGGAGTCTGGCTGCCGGCAATACGACCATAGACGGTGAGGTTCTGGATCAGGCCGTTGCCGGTGCCGGCTTGTGTATCGGTACCGATAGTCGAACCCCAGTTATTGGTGTAACCGGAATCGCGATACAGCGCGTAATTCAGTGTGCCGCCCAGCGAACCGCTCAGTTTGCGGACTGTGGTGGTAGCGCCGGTGCCGGCACCGGCATCCAGGCCGATAGTGTAAGAAGTGCCGTTGGTGCACAGAACAGCTACGTTACCTGTTTGATCAACTTGCGAGCTGGTGTAGTTGCCGAAGGCGATGGTCGAACCAACCACGGTGCAGGATGCCAGCACGGTTGCTGTATTGATCAGCGAACCCGTTGCTGTGGAAGACGCAAAGACCGGAGCGCTGGAAGCCAGCAGGATAGCGGCGGTTGCGACACTGATAACGCGGTTTTTGTTGGATGTGAGCATGGCGATTTCTCCTGGATGACCGTTTTTGTATCCTCGTCCCATTACGAGGATTTCCAATTCGGTGGGCACAGGTGAACTTTATATTTCTGATGCCTTCGCCAGAATCAGGAGATTCCTCAATGTGATGTTATTTGCTTAAGGAATTTCCCTAGACAGGCAAAAACAGACGCGTGATTGCAGCCGGATTGGCCGTGGGGTGAGGATATTGGCAGCGATTGCTACCCGATTTCGAGAGGGGGATGTTGGAGTGAAGCGCGTCAGTATGAGGCAATAGGCGACAGTAAGCCTTAGTAGGTGAGTGTAATGGTCACCGTGTCGGTATAAGTGCCCGTTTGTGGTGTTTGCCCACTAGGGATCCGGCCATAGACGGTTAAATTTTGTACGATGCCGTTGCCATTGCCGGCTTGTGTATCGGTACCGATAGTCGATCCCCAATTGCTGGTGCGTGCTGCGTCCCGATACAAGGTGTAGTTCAACGTGCCTCCCGAAGAGCCTGTCAGCTTGCGCACCGCGGTCGTGGCACCGGTACCGGCTCCAGCGTCCAGTCCGATCGAATAAGAAATGCCGTTGGTGCACACCACTGCAATGGTGCCGCTTTGATCGACCTGCGTTGATGAGTAGGTGCCGAATGCAATGGCCGAACCGACAATCGTGCAGGTGGCGAGCACAGCCGCCGACGAATTCACGCCGCTGGTGCTATTGGCATGCGCGGCCATGTGCATACCCGCCGTTGCGATGGTGATAGCCGCAGCGGCGCAACAAATGCGATGTTTTCGTACAAAGAACATTGTTCTCTCCTTACCCCGACCCTGCGTTTTGGTCTTATGAACAGTATCCATACAGCGGCGGGTACAAGCGAACTTCTGGTGAGCCTGAGGTAATACTTAACGGCTTCTCAAGGAGCAGGAAGAGCAGATGCCGGTGGCAGTCGCCTGGATCTTTTCTACCCGCAAGACCGGCATCATTGAGCTGCTGTAAAGGCAAAAGCGGGCTCAGTCGATACCGGAAGGAAACTAGTAGGTCAGTGTGACGGTCACTGTGTCCGTATAGACGCCGGCCAGTGGAGTTTGGCTGGCTGCAATACGGCCGTAGACGGTCAGGTTCTGAACCAGGCCGTTGCCGGTACCTGCTTGCGTATCGGTGCCGATGGTCGAGCCCCAGTTATTGGTGCGGCCGGAATCACGATACAGTGCGTAATTCAATGTGCCGCCGAGCGAGCCGGTCAGTTTGCGGACAGTGGTCGTGGCGCCGGTGCCGGCACCTGCATCCAGACCGATGGTGTAAGAAGTGCCGTTGGTGCACAGAACCGCAACGTTGCCGGTTTGGTCAACTTGCGAGCTGGTGTAGTTGCCGAAGGCGATGGTCGAACCAACCACCGTGCAAGATGCCAGCACGGTTGCGGTGACGACCAGCGAACCGCTCGACGTAGCAGCGAAAGCCGGCGCGCCGGAAACCAGCATGGCAGCAGCGAGGGTGGCACAGACAACACGATTTTTTTTGATGGTGAACATAGCAATCTCTCCTGGATTCGGTGGTTCTGTTTCTTGTCCCATTACAAGAATGTCGAACTCGCCGGGTACAGGTGAACTTTATATTTTTGACACCTCTCACAAAATCAGGGGAATCCCTACAAGAGCTTCCAACACATCAGGAAATTCCTTAGCAGTTACGAAAACAACGTAATTTTCGCGGAATACACTCTCGCGGCGGATAGCCGACAGCTCCGCAAGCCTTAGTACGTCACCAGAATCGTCAGCGTATCCGTGTACGCGCCTGCATAGACGTTCTGCAGTGCCGTGATGCGTCCATAAGCGGTGTAATTAGTCGTGACTGGGACTAGCACGGACAGCAGATAACCGCCGACGTTATAGCTGCTGCTACTGGTGCCGTCACCCCATACGATGGTGCGCGCGGCGTCCATGTAGATCTGATAGCTCAGTTGTGACCCGGAGGTATTCATCTTGCGCGCGCCGATGCTGCCGCTCGATCCGCCGTTTAGCTTCACGGTATAGGCGACCAGCAAGGCGACTGTGGCCTGACAGACAACCGTAATGGTGCCGGTGGTTTCGCTTGGCAATGCGCTCTTCGGATCATAAATACCAAACGCAACCGGGAGCGAAGAGGCGGTGCAGGCTTGTGCCTGTGCATTTCCAATGCCGCAGAGACTGGCAAGCAGCAGAGTGGCAACCTGAAGCAGAGAGCGTATGTTCTTCATATCAGTGACACTCCAATGTGCTGCTGCTCATGCCGCCATCCAGATTGCGGTCAGGGATCAACACCGCCTGGCAAGTTTCTCCGGACGGCATGAGGATATCGAGCGTATTGACGGCGCCAAGCTCGGACAAATAGGCGGCGCCTTCATAGCCAACCGGTGCTTGCTGGCCGTTTTCGCGAATCTTGACGCTGGAGCCGACCGGGACGAAGTCACCGTTGGACATCTTGAGAACCAGGTTCACATCAGAAGTCCGTTTAGTCTTGAAGTTGATGACCACACCAGAGCGGTCACGTGGTTTGACGTACTGCTCGTTCTGATCCATTTGCAGTGTCAGAGGCAAATCCAGCACGTCGACTGATATCTTGTTCACGTCATAGGCGCGCAAGTCAGTCAGCAGGAGCTGGCCGCTGCCATCGGTTTTGCCGGCATAGCGGTTCTCGGTGTAGATGCCGACATTCCTGGCGCCTTCCGTATTGACGACGGCAAAGCTGTCGTCGACCCAATTCGACATGAACAGGGAGTTATCCATCCATGCCACCGCACCGCGAACGCCGGCGCGTTGGCTGGTCGTGTTGTTGCTTTGCGCCACGGTATAGCTGGCGCGGCCTTTGGTGCCCTTGTAATCGACTTCGCCGTAGCGTTGCTTGTAGGAGCCTTCGGATGTCTGCAGTTGCCAGCCGATGTCGCCCGGAGAGATCGTCGGGCGGCTGGCTTGCACGGAGGTTGTCTTCATACCGTTGTTGTTGTTCACGCTCACGCCGCCCGCGCTGTTGTCCCCAAACGGCATGATCAGGCCGATTGATGCGCCGTAACCGCCATTACGAAAATCCCGGAAGCCGGTCACATAAAGATTGGCGCCGCGCGACACCGATTTGAAATAAGAAACGGTGACGCTCTCGCTGTTGCTGATCCCGATGTTGCCTAAGGTGGAGATGATCACTGGGCTTTTTACCAAGGTATATGCCAGGCTGACCGAGCCAAACGAGCCCAGATTGAGACCGAGCGTCCCAATGGTGGATGAGCGTGATACCGGCGATCCTTCCATGGCACCGATATCGCGGTAGTTTGGCCCCGATAGCGTGCGCATCAGCGACATGCTGAACAGGCTGGTACTGCGCTCGAAGCCCACTGCCAGTTGCTGGTCAGTGCCGGCATCCGAGTTGCTGCCGGATACCGCGCCGGTCAACACACCGAAGTTGTCGATGTTATAGACCAGCCCACCGCCGGCCAGCGTCATGCCCCGCATTGCTTCAGCATGCGTCTCCAGCGTCAGCATCTTGCTGAAGCCGTGGCGCGCAGTCCCTGCGACGGCAAACTCGCCATAATTGTTGCTGCGCAATCCGTAATTTCGCCGCACGAAACCGCCTTCGGCCGTGTAAGAAGACAGATTCTCTGCCAGCAGTTTGTCCGTGGCGTAGAACGGTATGGTGCGGAATGTCTGGCGTCCCAGCTCGTCCGTGACGGCCACGGCAATCTGGCCTGCGCCGGTGGCGATCGGCGCCTGCCGGATTTCAAACGGCCCCGGTGGCACCGGTTGAGAAAGCTGGCGTACGCCATTGACGAACAGATCGACAGTCGAGGGCACAACCGCTTCGCCCCCCAGGCTGGGTGTCGGGTACTTGATCAGATCGGGGCGCAATGAAAAGTCGGTGCCGAACTGTGCGCCGCCAAATCGCACTGGTCGTGTCCACGACAGGCCGCTGGTGATGAAGTCACCGACCCGATAGCGAATCAGCTCACGTGGGTTCGAATAGGTATAGGTGGTGTCGAGCCGTGCTGACTTCGCCGGGCTGCCTGCAAAGTAGGCCAGACCGGTCGAACTGAATACGCTACTACCGGAAAAATAACGGCCGTCAAAGTAACCACCCAGACTATGTACGCCTTCACTCGTGGTTGCCAGCAAGTCGTAATTCAGCAACGCACCACGCGCGTTCTCGGTCAATGGCACGTTATCGGCCGACTTGCCTGATGTTGCAATATCGGTGGTGTTCAGAAAATTCATGGGTACTTCCATGTCGATTTTCAACGCCGTCGGATTCAGGTCGATCTTGCTGGTGACGCCGGATATCGGCACCAGCTCATCCTCTTTTCCCGGCACCTTGATGCCCAGGCTGCGCAGTTCACCTGCGGTAGCGAACAAGCCATCCTGGCGTTTGGTGAATTGTCCGACCAGTTCGGTCGTCCTGCCGTTGATGGATACTTCCAGCAACAAAGTTTCCGCGGAATCCTGAGCCGCGCCATACGCATAAGCGCTGACGGTAAAGGCGAGCAAGCCGATCCATGTTGCGGGTCTTATCAAGGCGTCACGGTGAGCTCGGTATCAATCGGGCCAGAGTCCGAATTCGCGGTCATCTTCACCAGCGAACCGGCGGGCAGCGGCGATTCCACATCAAACACATATTGTCTGGTCATACCCGCAAGCGTATAAGGATTGGCGCCTGCGGGCGGCGTGATTTTCTTGCCGTTGGGCAGGGTCAGCGCCATGTTAAGCAGACGTCCGCGCCGGTTGCCGGTATTGGTAACGATGAGCCTGGGGGGCTTGCCAGCGCTGATGGCCCAGCCCATCTTCAGATTTGCCGCCGCATTGGGGGCAATGAAGATCGGCATGGAAATACGGAATTTGAAATTGATCGCCGGCCCGGCGGAGGCAGTCGGAATTTCATCGACCAGCAGCCGATAGGCGATCTCGTTGATTTCAGCAGGGCGCTTGGAAACAATGCGGATGGTTTGCGATGCACCAGGAGCCACAGTAAACACCGGGGGGCTGATGATCAGGCTTTGGGTCGGTTCGAGACTGTCCTGACTATCTTTTTGCGTCCAGTCATAGGCGCGTATTTGAAGCGACACATCGTGCGTATCGTTGTTGACGATCTTCACGACGCCAGCCGTTCGGGCCGATGACAGTTCCAATACTACCGGGGATATTTCGAAGTTCGAGGCAACAGCTGCGGGGACGATGAGCCCGTAAGCTAAGCAGAGAAGGAGAGAGAGGCGTGCAAGGTAGTAAAAAATAATTTTCCCCCGTAACGACGAAAGAACGCTAATTCAACTACAACAATGAATGGGCAATGCAGGACTGCCGGAGTGGCTGCGACGGTTTGCTAACGTGACTGTTAATTAAGCTGAAACGTCACTTCTGGTAATCAGCGTATCAGAAATGCATTAAAAATAGAACGTATTAATAGAACGTATCAATACGAGAGTGTGATCCCTACAACATCATTGTAGCTACCCGCTTTAACATTTTGGCCACTTGGGATATACCCATAAACAGGCAGATTTTGTTGGGAGCCGTTACCGATGTTGGTCACTGTGTCCGAACCGGAGGCGTTGCCCCAGTTCTTGCTGCGAGCTGGATCCTGGTACAGGGCATAGCTCAGTGTTGCGTTGGAATCGCCGACCAGTTTGCGATCGGTTGCTGTGGCGCCGGGAGCCGCGCCTGCGTCGAAGCTGACGGTATAGCTGGTGCCGCTGGAGCACACTACGCCGACTTGCGCCGACTGTTGTACTGCGGAAGAGTTATAGACGCCAAATGGCAGGGCGGCGCTCTGCACGCTACACGTCGAAGTGACGATAGCGGACACTGCCAGGTTTCCTGTCGATGTTGCAGCCTGACCCAGACTGCTCAATAACAGTACTCCTGCCCCCATTGCAAATGCGATTTTTTGCTTTGTTTTCATTTGAATAAAATGCCGTTTGGTAACGTCGTATATTTGAGGCTATTATAAAATAAATTCTAAGGAAAACCCTGACTTGACATCGGGATTGGGTTCTTTGAAGAGGGAGATGTCTGACGAAGACAACATTTAGTGTTTATATGCAAACATTTAATGTCGTCAGAGAAATTTTCTTTCGTTCAGAAATGCCAAAAAAACAAATAGATTCACTGTTTTTCTCGACGGGTATGATGGAGTAGTGCCAAGTCGAATGGTGATTGCTGGTCTGATGCATAGCGATATCAAATGCAGCGGCCGCAAGAACCAGAGATTTCATGCACTCGGCGGACAGTGCCGATGTGAGTTGGCAGGGCAGACAGCACGTCAATGCGGAAAAGAATAAAAAGACGAAGATCGCAATACAAAGCGAAGCCGGTAAGTACAAGCAATGCAACGACCATAACGAGTAAAAGCTAGTTTTTGCAAATCGATTTTTAGCGGACCGCAACATCAGTGCATCGCAGTGCAGTGCCAGGTGCTGTTTAGCGCCGGCACAGTGTCCCCGACAAACTGTTAAAGCCTCATCGAAATCCATCGTTACGATGCCGATATTAAATAAGAGAAAATCCTCCATCGCGAATACCGGCGTCTTTTTCTTTTTCGCCATGCTGTTATCGGTTGGCGTCACGGTCGTCTCCTATCGCAGCGTACGTATTTTTGAAGAAAGGGCGGTGTCGGTTCAACGTACGCATACAGTTTTGCAGCGTCTTGAAGAGACACATTCGACCTTGCGCGATTTGGTTGCCAGTGCGCGTGGCTATGCTCTCTTTGGTCAGCAAGATGATCTTCTCAGTTTTGAAGCGGATAGTGCGGCCTTACTCGACATGCTTGGCGGCTTGCGCACTCTGGAACTGGGTGATCAGGCGCAAATGGCGAGACTGGCGCAGCTCAGCGAGAACATCAGCAAACGCGTCGAACTGGCTCACACCTTGGTGGGAGCCAACAAGGATGTCCGGCTCGATAGTCTTTACTCATATGGCCGTGTTCTGAACGAAGACATCCGCAAGCAGTTCATGCAACTCAAGGAAGTGGAAAACGCGTTGCTGGCAAAGCGCTCGATCGAGACAAAGAAGAGCATCGACTGGAGCATTGTCGCCATCGTTGGCGGCAGTATCGTTAGCCTGACACTTTTGCTGATCGTATATTTGCGTCTCAAGAGCGAGATGCAACGTCGTCGGGCTGCGCAGACGAAGGAACGTATCTACGCCGCGGAACTCGCTGATCTGTACAACCACGCGCCTTGTGGTTACCACTCTATTGATGAAGAGAACGGATTGATCGTACAGATGAACGATACCGAACTTGGATGGCTTGGCTACACCCGCGAGCAGGTGATCGGCAAGCTCAAACAAGCCGATCTGCTGACGGTGGAAAGTGCCGAGCGCTATCGGCTTGAGGTCTGGCCGCGGTTTTTGCGAGATAAATCAGTCAGTAATATTGACCTCGATTACCGGCGCGCCGATGGGACGCATTTTTCTGCGTTGATGAGTGCCAGCACGGCGCAGCATCCGGAAACAGGACATAGGCTCAGTCGCAGTGTGATTTACGACATCTCTGCACGCAAGCAGAATGAGCGTGAAATTGAGGAACTCAACGCCGATCTCAAACGGCAGGCTCTGCATTTGAGCAATATCAACAAAGAGCTGGAGAGCTTCTCGTATTCAGTCTCGCACGATCTGCGCGCTCCACTGAGGGCTATTTCCGGCTACGCCATGATGGTCGAAGAGGACTATGCAGAAGCTCTGGACGACAAGGGTAGGGAACTGCTGCAAGTCATCGGCAAGAACGTCAAGAAAATGGATGGGCTGATCAATGACTTGTTGCGGTTATCGAGATCGGGGACCGGCGAGCTGACCTTGGGAAGCATCTCCATGCAGGACATCGTCGGGCAAGCCATCAAGAAATTGCAGCGCGAATATAGTGGCGTTGAATTTGTCGTCGATCCGCTGGGCGACGTAATCGCCAACCGCGCTCTGATTGTTGAAGTGTGGGAAAACCTGCTCGGCAATGCCGCCAAATTCAGCAGCAAGACTTTGGCGCCGAGGGTCAGCGTCCGAGTCACGGAAACGCCTGAAGAAATGATCTATCGCGTGACCGACAACGGCGTCGGGTTTGACATGCGCTATGTACATAAACTCTTTGGGACTTTTCAGCGTTTGCACAAGCAGGAGGACTTTCCGGGCAGTGGCATTGGCCTGGCGCTGGTGCAGCGTATTGTCGTCAGGCATGGTGGTCGCGTCTGGGCAGAAAGCACGCCGGGTGAAGAGACCAGTTTTTATTTTTCCTTGCCGAAAGAACAGTCAGACTTTGCATGAATCGATCAGGGTGACGCCATCGCGCGGCATCCGTGACGACTTTTTACGAAAGCCGAATGATGAGTATCCCACTCCGGGTTCTGTTTGTCGAAGACATGGAAGAAGACGTGATCCTGATGGTTCGCGAGCTCAAGCGCGGCGGCTTCGAGCCGACATGGAAACGGGTCGATACGGAGCCTGACATGGAAGCCGCGATGCGTGACAAATGGGACATTGTCATTTCCGATTATTCGATGCCGATGTTCAGTGCGGTGGATGCGTTGGAGATGGTCAAGCGCCAGAATGATCAGATTCCTTTCATCATCGTCTCCGGCGCGATCGGGGAACAAACGGCGGTGGAGGTGATGAAGGCGGGCGCGCAGGATTACTTCCTCAAGAGCAGTATCGCGCGGCTCCCGATTGCGGTCGAGCGTGAACTGCGCGATGCGCTGGTACGGCGCAAGCAGCGTGCAAGTTCCGCCGCATTACGCGAGATGCAGGCGCGCTTTTACGCCTTCATGAATGCCGCGCCGATGCCGGCCTGGATCAAGGATGCCGAGTTGCGTTATCTGTACGTCAACCCGGCGCAGTCTGCATTTTTTGGCATGACGCCCAGTGACATGATCGGCCTGAGTGACTTTGACCTGATGTCCAGTGGCGCGGCGCAAAATGCGCAAGAGCATGACCGCCTGGTGCTCGAAAGCAAGCGCGAAATGCATACGCAGGAAACCATCTTCGATGCCAATCACAATCCAAAAATCATGGACGTGGTGCGCTTCCCGATCGGCAGCGACGGCAAGAGCCTTGCTGCAGGTCTGGCGATGGATGTCACCGAGCGCGTCAATTCACAGAAAGAGCTGGAGCAAGCGATGGAGCGGCAGAAGATGCTGGCCAGCCGCGTTATCGAAGTCCAGGAACGTGAGCGTCAGCATCTGGCACGCGGGCTGCACGACGACGTCGGCCAATCGCTCACCGCCTTGAAGATCAATCTGGAGACCATCAAGAAAACCGGCTCACTCGAAGGCCCGTCGTTGCAGAACGGCATCGACATCGTGGCATCGGTGTTGTCGCAGGTGCGCAGCCTGTCGCTGGATTTGCGGCCACCGCAGCTGGACAACCTTGGGCTGATCGCCACGCTGCGATCCTATGTTGAAAACAAATCCAACCTTGCCAATGTGAAAGGCTGGTTCGAGAGTTCGCCGATATCGGCTGAGTTGCACCACGATATCGAAAACACCTGCTTTCGCATCGTGCAGGAAGCTGTCACCAACATCCTGCGTCATGCCAAGGCAGAAAACATCTGGGTCAAAGTCAGCCAGCGCCAGGATCAGTTGAACGTGAGCATTCGCGATGACGGCAAAGGGTTTGACATCGAGAAGGCGCGCAGCAGCGCCATTTCGGGGACGAGTTTCGGATTATTGAATATGGAAGAGCGTGCCGTGTTGGTCGGCGGCACCATGGATATCGCCTCTGCGCCCGGCGAGGGCGTCGAGATTGTTTTGCAATTGCCTGTTACACCAGTCATGCGGAGGGTTTGAACATGTTGACACGAATTTTGCTGGCGGACGATCATGCACTGGTGCGCAGCGGCATTCGCTCGCTGCTCACGGCGATGCCTGGGATTGAAGTAGTGGGCGAGGCCGATGACGGCAACGCCGCCATCGAACTGACGGAAAAGCACAAGCCCGACGTGGTGGTAATGGATATCGCCATGAAAGGCATGAACGGACTGGAAGCGGTGCGCCGCTTGCGCGCTGATCATCCGACCATCAAATTTCTGATGTTGTCGATGTACGGCAGCGAAGAATACGTGATGCAGGCGCTTAACGCCGGTGCGAACGGGTACCTGTTCAAGGATTCTGCTGCCTATGAACTGGAGAAGGCGCTGATCGAAGTCATCCATGGCCGGCAATATCTCGATTCGCATATTTCCAAGGAGGCGCTGGATCTATACATGAAGAAAGTCGCGCAGGACGGCACGCCGGTGGAAGTATTGACACCGCGCCAGCGCGAGATCCTGCAGCTGATTGCGGAAGGCAACAATACGAAGGAAATCGCCTACCGCCTCAATGTCAGCGCCAAAACCATCGAGACGCATCGTGCCCAATTGATGGAGCGTCTGGAGATCCGTGATGTCCCCGGATTGGTTCGCTATGCGATCCGCACCGGCCTGACCACATCCGATAAGTAAAGGATCCATGTCGGGAAAATCCTGATAGCGACCGTTGTTGCTTATGCCATAATTAATTCGCCGACCTGATACTGCGAATGTGGCTAAGAACCAGTACATGCAGATAAATTCAACGTCGATCAAGCCTGTTCACCTTCATACACGGCATGCCACAAGCCCGTCGTGCAGTATTCTGGTGCAGAAACTGGTGATGTTTAGAAGTAGTGCCCGCAAGAAAGTGATCTGCATATGGAGCAAATGGATATTATGCTGGTGGACGACAGCCCGGAAGTTGCCGAGCTGACGCGCATTGCGTTGGAAACAAAAAAACTTTCGGACAAGATGACCTGGTTCGCCGACGCCGAAGAGGCCGCGGACTTCATGTTTGCCGAGAACGGTTACGCCGATCGCAAGGATTTGCATCCGCGTCTGATCCTTCTTGATTTGCATCTGCCCCTGATGAGCGGACATGACTTTCTGAAGATGCTTAAGTCGAATGTTGCCACTGCGCACATTCCGGTGGTGATGTTTTCTTCCTCTGACGATCAGCGCGACATCGTACAAAGTTACCAGTTGGGCGCCAACGGTTATCTGATGAAGTCAGCCGATCCGCGCGAATTCATTGGTACGGTTGCAGACGCCGGACAGTATTGGGTGACGCGTAACAAATCGGTTCGTTAAGTTACCGGCAGCGACGATCAAGCACAAATAAAAAATGCAGGCATCGAGCCTGCATTTTTCTTGGATGCTTCAGTTTTTTGTCACTGTGATGTCGGATTGATTTCTGCGCCCTTGATCTTTTTCAAGACGGAAACTGACGCAAGCCATCCAGATCAAGAATGGTGATGCTGCCGTAATCGACTTTCAGCAAACCGGCTTTCTCCAATACCTGCAAGGCTTGATTGGCACGCTGGCGTGACGCGCCGGAGAGGTTACCGACTTCTTCCTGAGAAATCTGCAACTCCAGTCCGATGCCCGGATTCAGATAAGGATTGAACAAGGCTGCCAAGCAACGCGCCACGCGCGCATCGGGTTCGAGCATGCGATCGTATTCCACCAATGATATGAACAGCGCCAGCCGCTCATTCAGCTGCGTCACGAGAAAACGGTTGAAGGGGATGCTGTTGTCCAGCAGCCAGAGATAGGTCGCCTTCGGCATGTATAGCAACTCGCTGTCGCGCAGCGCCACCACGTCATATTTGCGCGGCTCGTCCTTGAGCAGCGATCCTTCTCCCAGCCAGCCGCCATTGGCCATGCCTGCGAAAGAAACGGTCTTGCCTTCCGGTGAAACGCTGCTCATTTTCAGCAGGCCTTCATGCACGCCTATCCAATGCGTGACCGGATCGCCTTTGTGGCACACGAATGCGCCGGCGGAAAACTTGCGGCTGAATACTTCTGCTTGAACACGCGCTAATTGCTCAGTCGTCAGCGATTGCGCCCAGATAGTCTTGCCCAGCATGTCCTTAATCGATGTGTCTCTTGTCATTGGAATGAGTTCTATGATGCGTCGCAATATCAAAAGTTTGGCAATTGTTCTGCAATTGTCTGTGAGATGACAACCCTGCCAGTCAACTCACACTACTATCATCGCACAAAAGCAGCGCAATACCGGCTCGCTTACGAGGGCGGACAAGCAGAAAAACTGATGGCGCCCCAGTAAGTGCGACGTAAGCATCCCGGTTCAGACTGACTTGACACACATAGAGACCCCAAACGTTTCGCTGCAAAGCCATACCCGGCAGCAACGAACGTTTATAAATAAAGGTGGGACGATGGTGGAGACAACACAACGTCCAGGAGCGCAGACATTTCCGCAGTTGCTCCTGATGCATGCACAAGCACGCCCGGATCGCCCGGCATTCCGGGAAAAGGATCTGGGAATCTGGCAAACCACAACGTGGGCGCAGGTTGCCGACGAGGTGAGGGCGTTTGCCTGCGGCCTGGCTGCACTCGGTTTCAAGCGCGGCATGAGCCTCGCGATCATCGGCAATAATTGCCCTCGCTTGTACTGGGCTATGTCGGCCACGCAATGCCTGGGCGGCATGCCGGTACCGCTGTATCAAGACGCTCCCGCAGCCGACATGTCCTATGTGCTCAATGATGCGGAAATCGATTTCGTCGTTGCCGAAGACCAGGAGCAGGTCGACAAGGTCTTCGACATCAAACTGAATTTCTCCGAAGGCAGCGAACGTCCGACGCATATCATCTATGACGATGAGCGCGGCATGCGCAATTATCGCCAGCCGGAACTGTCGTCGTTTGCCGGCGTGCAGGAACTGGGACGTGCCTACGACAAGGCCAATCCATCGTTCTTCATGGAGCAGGTCAATGCGCTGACGACTGACGATATCGCCATCATTCTGTACACCTCCGGCACCACGGGTAAGCCAAAAGGCGTATGCCACTCGCACGCCGCGATGATCGCCACCGCGACGACGCTGGTGGAGTTCGATCAGCTCAACGATCGCGACGACGTGCTGTGTTATCTGCCGCTGGCATGGGTGGGCGACTTTTTATACTCGTTCGCGCAGACGCATGTGGCCGGCTTCTGCCTCAATTGCCCGGAGTCGCCGAGCACCGTCATGACGGACTTGCGGGAGATCGGCCCGACCTATTATTTCGCGCCGCCGCGCATCTACGAAAACATCCTCACGCAAGTGATGATCCGCATCGAAGATGCCGGCTGGGTCAAGCGCAAGCTGTTTCATGGCTTCATGAAGATTGCGCGCCGCGTCGGCATGCGCATTCTCGACAAGAAGCCGGATGTCTCGCTGAGCGACCGACTGCTATACGCGATCGGTCATCTGGTGATCTACGGCCCGCTGAAAAATGTACTCGGCATGTCGCGCATCCGTGTGGCGTATACCGGCGGTGAAGCGATCGGCCCGGACTTGTTTGACTTCTACCGTTCGCTTGGCATCAATCTCAAGCAGTTGTACGGCATGACGGAAACTTGTGTGACGGTGTGCATGCAACCTTCCGGTGACGTCAAGCTCGACACTGTCGGCCGGCCGATGAAGGGTGTGGAGGTACATATCGACAGCAACGGCGAAGTGCTGGTGCGCTCGCCGGGATTGATGAAATCTTACTTCAAACGTCCTGATGCAACTGCGGAAGCGATTGATGAAAACGGTTATTTTCATACCGGTGACGCCGGCTTCTTCGACGCCGATGGCCATCTGAAAATCATCGACCGCGCCAAGGATGTCGGCAAGATGGCCTGCGGCACGATGTTCGCACCCAAGTACATCGAGAACAAGCTCAAGTTCTTTCCTTTCATCAAGGAAGCGGTCGTCTTCGGTAACCAGCGCGAGCAATGCACTGCCTTCATCAACATCGATATGGACGCCGTCGGTAATTGGGCCGAGCGACGCCATCTTGCCTACAGCGGATACACCGATTTGGCTGCGCATCAAAGTGTCTATGCCTTGATTGCCGAATGCGTCGAAAAGGTCAACGCTGATCTGGTGCAGGATCCTTTGCTGGCCGATTCGCAGGTTCATCGCTTTTTGATTTTGCATAAAGAACTGGATCCGGACGATGACGAACTCACGCGTACCCGCAAAGTGCGGCGCGGCTTCATCGCCGAGAAATACGGCGTGCTGATCGAAGCGCTCTACGCGGGCAAGCAATCGCAATACATCGAGACGCAGGTGAAGTTCGAAGACGGTCGCCAGGGCATGATTTCGGCCGATCTGAAGATCGCCGACGTCAAGACCTTCGCCAACCTCAATCAAGCGGCATAGGCCTGCATGACCACCATGAAAAGACATATCACGGAAGAAGTGCAGCCAATGGAACCAGCGCGACAGGATGTGCCGGCAATAGAAGACGGCGGTCGCAAGATCGGCGAAGTCGTGCTGGATTTGCAGAATATTTCGCTTTCCTTCGGCGGCGTCAAGGCGCTGACCGACATCTCGTTCAATGTACGCGAACATGAGATCCGCGCCATCATCGGCCCCAATGGCGCCGGCAAGAGCTCGATGATCAACGTCATCAATGGCGTCTACCACCCGCAAAAAGGCAACATCGTTTTTCGCGGTGAGCAGCGCCACAGCATGCATCCCAGCAAAGTGGCGCGTCAGGGCATTGCGCGTACGTTCCAGAACATTGCGCTGTTCAAGGGTATGACTGTTCTAGACAACATCATGACCGGCCGCAATACCAAGATGCATTCCAGTTTTCTCGCCAATGCGATCTGGTGGGGCAAGGCACGCAATGAAGAAATCCAGCATCGCCACAAAGTCGAAGAGGTAATCGACTTCCTCGAGATTCAACACATCCGCAAGACGCCCGTAGGGCGCCTGCCGTACGGCTTGCAAAAGCGCGTCGAGCTGGCGCGCGCGCTGGCAGCTGAGCCGAGCATGCTGCTGCTGGACGAACCGATGGCCGGCATGAACGTGGAAGAAAAGCAGGACATGTGCCGCTTCATCCTCGACGTCAACGAACAGTTCGGTACCACCATCGTGCTGATTGAGCATGACATGGGCGTGGTGATGGATATCTCGGATCGCGTGGTTGTGCTCGACTACGGTAAGAAGATCGGCGACGGCACGCCGGACGAAGTGATGGCCAATCCTGAAGTGATCAAAGCCTATCTCGGCACATCACACTAATCCAGCGAACAGAACAAGCGGAGAACGCAGATGCAATTTTTCTTTGAAGTGACGCTCAGCGGTTTGCTGTCCGGCCTGATGTATTCGCTGGTGGCGCTGGGCTTCGTACTTATCTACAAGGCCTCGGGCGTGTTCAATTTTGCCCAGGGCGCGATGGTGTATTTCGCCGCACTGGCCGTGGTCGGCCTGATGGATAAGGGCATGCCGATGTGGGCGGCCATCATCGGCTCGTTCGTGGTGATGATTCTGGTGGGGCTGGCGACTGAGCGTTTTGTCTTGCGCAAGTTGGTCAATCAGCCGCCGATTACCTTGTTCATGGCAACCATCGGCCTGGCGTTTTTCCTGGAAGGCCTGGGACCTTTGCTGTTTGGCAGCGAAGTGCGCGCGATCAATCTGGGCATCGTTGACGAGCCGATCATGTCCATCATGGACAGTATCGGTATCGGCATCTCCAAGTTCGATCTGTTTGCGTCCGGCATGGTGATTGCACTGGTGTCGCTGCTGGCCTTGTTCTTTCAACGCACCAAAGTCGGCCGCGCCTTGCGCGCTGTTGCCGACGATCATCAGGCGGCATTGTCGCTGGGCATTCCGCTGCAACATATCTGGGCGGTCGTCTGGGGTGTGGCCGGGTTCGTTGCATTGGTGGCCGGCTTGCTGTGGGGCTCGCGCAATGGCGTGCAGTTTGCGCTGACGATGACGGCACTGAAGGCGTTGCCGGTGCTGATCCTGGGCGGCTTTACTTCGATCCCGGGAGCGATTGTCGGCGGTCTCATCATCGGCGCGTCGGAGAAGCTGGCCGAGATCTATATCCCACCTGTTTTGCAAGATCTGTTCGGCGGCAACTTCGGCGGCATTGAGGGTTGGTTCCCTTATGTGTTTGCGCTGTTGTTCCTGCTGGTGCGTCCTGAGGGATTGTTCGGCGAACGGCATATTGACCGGGTGTGATCGCACAGAATCACATCGGCGGCATGAAAAATAAAGGACGAAGCACATCGACGCTTCGCCGTATGGAGACCCAGGAGAAACACTATGCTTTATCGTGAGGCCGGACAGTTCAAGACGTCGTACATTGCCGATAGCCAGATTTTTCCGATCCGGCAGGATCGCATCGGCATGGCGATTCTGCTGGCGATTGCCTTCGTCGGTATTCCCCTGATAGGCAGCGAGTATTGGTTCTCTGCGATTTTGATTCCTTTCCTGGTGTTTGCATTGGCGGCGCTGGGGTTGAATATCCTGACCGGCTATGCGGGCCAGCTATCGTTAGGCTCGGCTGCTTTCATGGCCGTTGGTGCCTATGCCGCCTACAACTTCCAGCTACGCATTGAGGGCATTCCCATTGTGTTGTCCTTCATCCTTGCGGGTGGTTGTGCTGCACTGGTGGGGATTGTGTTCGGTCTGCCGTCATTGCGGATCAAAGGTTTTTATCTGGCCGTGGCGACGCTGGCGGCGCAGTTCTTCGTGGTGTGGGCGCTGACCAAGTTTTCCTGGTTCTCCAACAATAGTTCGTCGGGTGTGATCAGTACGCAGAAGATCGATTTCTTCGGTATCGACATCAACTCGCCGGTGAAGAAATATCTGTTCGTGCTCGGCATCGTCTGCGTGATGGCGATGCTGGCCAAGAATCTGGTGCGCTCATCGACCGGCCGCGCCTGGATGGCGGTGCGCGACATGGACGTCGCAGCGGAGGTGATCGGTATCCAGCTGATGCGCACCAAGCTACTGGCGTTTGCGGTGAGTTCGTTTTTCTGCGGTGTGGCCGGCGCGCTGTATGCGTTCTGCTACCTAGGTTCGGTAGAGCCTGACGGCTTCTCATTGGATTTGTCGTTCCGCATCCTGTTCATGATCATCATTGGTGGTGTCGGCAGCATACTTGGCGCCTTCCTCGGCTCGGCCTTCATCCTGCTGTTGCCGATCTTCCTCGATAACGTGTTGCCGCCGCTGGCGTCTTTTTTGCACCTGCCGTTCACCAATGCGACGGTGTCGCATATCCAGCTCATGCTGTTCGGCGGGCTGATCATTTTCTTCCTGATTGTTGAGCCGCATGGGCTGGCGCGCCTGTGGCAGATTACCAAGGAGAAGTTGCGCCTGTGGCCGTTCCCGCATTAATACGCTTATGCACCAATCGCTTTGCAGAAGTAAAACGATGCGCGCAAGAAAAGCGCGCACATGGGTAAAACTACACAAGGAGACACGTATGAAAAATATCAAACAGCTGGTGCTTGCTGCGACCGTTGCTGCAAGCTTCCTGGCCCCCGCGCTGCCGGCGATGGCGCAGGCCAATGATCAGTTCATCGCGATTCCGAGCTATCGGGTCGGCCCTTACGGCACCAACGGCCAGTCGTATTACGGCGGCTATGTCGACTATCTGAATTACGTCAATCTCAAGGATGGCGGCGTCAACGGCGTCAAGCTGTCCTGGGAAGAATGCGAAACCGAGTACAACAATGCCAAAGGCGTCGAGTGCTATGAGCGCATGAAGAACAAGAACACCGTCACTAAGGGCACCGCCATCAATCCGATGGCGACGGGGATTTCCTACGCGCTGATCGACAAGAGCGCCGAGGACAAGGTGCCGCTGCTGATGATCGGTTACGGCCGTACCGATGCGGTGGACGGCTCGGTATTTCCTTACGCTTTCCCGCTGGTGACGACCTATCAGATGCAGGTATCGGCCATCGTTAAATATCTGTCCACCAAGAACGGCGGTTCGCTGGTCGGCAAGAAGATCGTGTTCCTGTACCACGACTCGGCTTACGGCAAAGAACCAATCGTTGCACTGGAAGCGGAAGCCAGTATCGGCAAGTTCAAGCTGGTGGAAATCCCGGTTGCTCACCCCGGCAACGAGCAGGGCGCGCAATGGCTGAAGATCCGTCAGGAGAATCCCGACTATGTGATTTTCTGGGGCTGGGGTGTGATGAACCAGACCGCGTTGAAGGCGGCGCAAAAGGTCGGCTTTGCACGCGACAAGATCATCGGTTCGTGGTGGGCAGGCTCTGAGGAAGACACCATCCCTGCGGGCGATGCCGCCAAGGGTTATCTGAGCGCGACCTGGAACGTGGCAGGCAAGGGCGTACCACTGATCGCCGATATCGAGAAGGTGGTCTACGGCGCCGGCAAGGGCAACCTGCAGGATAAGAACAAGATCGGTTCGGTACTCTACAACCGCGGCGTCTCGGCAGCATTGGCAACGGTTGAGGCTGTGCGCACCGCGCAAGGCAAGTTCGGCAAAAAGGTCATGAGCGGCGAGGACGTGCGCTGGGGCCTGGAAAACCTGAACATCACCAACGCTCGCCTGCAACAATTGGGCGCAACCGGTCTGCTGCCTGAGATCAAGACTTCCTGCGACAACCATGAGGGTTCGGGCAAGGTCAAGATTCAGCAATGGGACGGCAGCAAATGGGTGCTGGTATCGGATTGGATCGAAGGCAACAAGAACCTGATCCACCCGCTGTTCAAGGCATCTGCTGCTAAATATGCAAAAGAAAAAGGTATTACCCCAGCCTGCATGAAATAAGTTCAGGCCTTGGCGTCGGCGTGTTGATGTGTGTCGGGCGCGCCGACGCTTTTTTGAACAAGATTGAGTGGCATTGAAGAAGCAGATCCGAACAAGGCAGGCCAAGCTGGAGTGAGCATGGGTACAGCACTGAATATCAACAACATCGAAGTCATTTACGACCATGTGATTCTGGTCCTCAAGGGCGTTTCACTGGCGGTGCCGGAAGGTAAGATCGTCGCGCTGTTGGGAGCCAACGGAGCGGGAAAAAGCACGACGCTCAAGGCGATTTCCAACTTGCTGACGGCCGAGCGCGGCGACGTCACCAAGGGCAGTATCGAATTCAAGGGCGAGCGCGTCGACCAACTGACACCAAACGACTTGGTCAAGCGCGGCGTGATTCAGGTGATGGAGGGCAGGCATTGTTTCGGCCATCTGACCGTGGAAGAAAATCTGCTGACCGGCGCCTATACGCGCAACATCAGCAACAGCGAAGTGAAGCAGGAACTGGAAAAAATCTATGACTATTTCCCGCGCCTGAAAGTACGCCGCAAGTCGCAATCCGGTTACACCTCGGGCGGCGAGCAGCAGATGACCGCCATCGGCCGCGCCATGATGGCCAAGCCATCGATGATCTTGCTCGACGAGCCGTCGATGGGACTGGCGCCGCAGATCGTGGAAGAGATCTTTGAGATCGTCAAAGACCTCAACACCAAGGAAAACGTGTCCTTCCTGCTGGCGGAACAGAACACCATGGTGGCGCTGCGCTACGCCGATTTCGGCTACATCCTGGAAAACGGCCGCGTGGTGATGGAAGGCGCTGCCAACGATCTGGCGAGCAATGAGGACGTCAAAGAATTCTATCTCGGCGTCTCGGCCGCCGGACGCAAGAACTTCCGCGACATGAAATTTTACCGGCGCCGCAAGCGCTGGCTGGCCTGACGCCGGTGAACGATAGTCATCCTTGCTGCACTTTTTCTTTCCGACTACGCAAACGGTATCTTCATGTCCGATATTCTCGACTCTCTGGAACAACGCGATCCGCAACAGCGTGAGGGCACGCTCATGCGCGCTTTACCGGATCTGGTGGCGCGTGCGCAGGGCGCTGAAGGCTGGAACCGCATCCTCAAAGGCGTCAACGCCGGCGACATCCGGGACCGCTCTGCGCTGGCGCAGTTGCCGGTCACGCGCAAATCGGATCTGAAAGATTTGCAGAGCGCCGCGCCGCCGTTTGGCGGACTCAATACCACACCGCATCGCCAGTTACGCCGCTTGTTCGTCTCGCCGGGACCGATCTTCGATCCGGAAGGGCATCAGCTGGACTGGTGGCGTTTCGAGCGGCCGATGCGCGCGCTGGGGCTGCGTGCGGGGCACATCATTCAGAACTGTTTTTCTTACCATTTCACGCCGGCGGCGTTCATGGCTGAGGGCGCGGCAGCCAAGATAGGTTGCGCCGTGATTCCTTCGGGCATTGGTCAGACTGAGTTGCAGGTGCAAACCATGGCGGCACTGAGGCCGGACGCCTATGTCGGCACGCCGTCTTTCCTCAAGATCATCATCGAAAAAGCGCAGGAAATGGGTGTCGCCCTCGGTAGCCTGCAGCGCGCGCTGGTCAGCGCCGAAGCCTTGCCGCCTTCATTGCGCAGCTGGTTTCACGACAACGGCGTACCGAACGTGTTGCAGCTGTATGCCTCGGCCGATATCGGCAATATCGCCTACGAGTCGATCAGCGACGGCAAGGTCAATCCGGGCATGATCCTTGATGAGGATCTGATTCTGGAAATCGTACGTCCAGGCACCGGCGATCCGGTCAATCCGGGTGAGGTGGGTGAGGTGGTGGTGACGTCATTCAATCCGGACTATCCGCTGATTCGTTTCGGCACCGGCGATCTGTCGGCGGTGCTTGACGGTGTTTCTTCATGCGGCCGTACCAATACGCGCATCAAGGGCTGGATGGGGCGTGCCGATCAGACGACCAAGGTACGAGGCATGTTTGTGCATCCCTCGCAGGTGGCCGAGATCACGCGTCGTCACGCATTGATCCTGAAGGCGCGCCTGGTGGTCAGTGGTGAAATGGCGAACGACAGCATGACACTGCATTGCGAAACCATGGACATGAGCAGTGCGGTGGAGCAGGCGGGGGCGATTGCCGACAGTGTGCGCGACATCACCAAATTGCGTGGTGAAGTGCTGTTTGCGGCGCCTGGGAGTTTACCCAATGACGGCAAGGTCATTGAGGATGCGCGCAAATATGAATGATCAGTGAGATCGTTTAGTCCGGATCGGTTTTGATTACGGTCAGACGAGCGATCAGGAATTCGCCGTCGATCACCTTGCGAAACGGTACGCCGGTCGCCCCGAAGCCGGGGCCACCGTGCTCTATCCAGGTTTGTGCAACCGTGTCGAAGGTCGCAAAATCCATACCCAGCATCTGCGCCGACAGCACGAATTGCGCGCCGTGTTTCTGTCTTTTGACGATATCTTCCAGCTTGGCCATGTTCGATCCTTTAGTTCCAGAGCGTGTTTTGGGCTGGATGATAGCGCAAGGGCAGGCGCTAAAGCAGTAATTTCGGGGTATTTCCCTGAGGCAGTATCGGTGACTTGACACGGCTGGCTGTGTATAATGACGCGCGGGTGTTGCCAAGGCGGCATCCTCCAGAGCAGACCATAGTTTGCTCCGCCAGCGGTAGCATTGCTATAAGGCGAACGTGAGTTCGCCTTTTTTCTTATTTGATGTCATTTGTTTGTGATTTCGTGATCGGCTGACCAATGTTTGAATTTATCCGTAACCATCAGCGCTTGATGCAATTCCTGCTGCTGCTGTTTATTTTCCCGTCTTTCGCATTCTTCGGCCTGGAAGGCTACAGCCGTTTGTCCGATGGCGACAACGCCGTGGCCAAGGTGGCCGGGCAGACTATCACCAAGGAAGAATGGGACGCCGCGCAGCGCCAGCAACTGGAGCGTTTGCGCCAGATGTCCGGCGGCCAGATCGACGCCAAGGTGTTCGATACGCCTGAAGCGCGCCGCGACGTACTGGAAAGCCTGATCGCCCAGCGAGCATTGGCAGCGGAAGTCGTCAGCGACAAGCTGACCGTGACCGACCAGGCCTTGCAGCAGAACATCATGCAGATTCCTGGTTTGCTCAAGGCAGACGGAAGCTTTGACAAGGAACAGTACGCCATGTTGCTGGCGGCCCAAGGCCTCACGCCGAAGGGTTATGAAGCCAGCCAACGCCGTGCTTTGGCATTGCAGCAGCTCAACTTTGCCGTCCAAGGCACCGCGTTCGCGCCGAAGGCAGTTTCGGCCCGCCTGTCGGACTTGAACGACCAGGAGCGTTCGGTACAGGAACTGAGCTTCAAGGCGGCGTCGTACATCAGCCAGGTCAAGGTCACCGATGACATGATCAAGGCCTACTACGACAAGAACGGCAGCAAGTTCGAAGTGCCTGAACAAGCGAAGATCGAATACGTGATCCTTGACAGCGCTGCTGTGGCCGCGCAAGTCAGCGTGTCCGATGCCGACATCAAGTCGTACTACGATCAGAATCTCAAGCAGTATTCGACGGACGAGCAACGCCGCGCCAGCCATATCCTGCTCGAAGTCAAGAAGAGCGCTTCTGCCGCCGACAAGGCTGCCATCAAGGCTAAGGCCGATGAGCTGGTTGCACAACTGCGCAAGAATCCGGGCGATTTCGCCAAGCTGGCCAAGGCCAATTCCCAGGATCCAGGCTCCAAGGATCAGGGTGGCGACCTCGGTTTCTTCGGCAAGGGTGCGATGCTCAAGTCGTTCGAAGATGCTGCGTACAAGCTTAAGCAAGGCGAGATCAGCGACCCGGTTGAGTCTGACTTCGGCTATCACATCATTCAGTTGACCGGCATCAAGGCCGGTAGCGTCAAGCCGCTGGATGAAGTCAAAGGCGAAATCGCCGGCGAAATCAAAAAGCAACTGGCCGCGAAGAAATATGCCGAACTGGCCGACATCTTCAACAATACCGTCTATGAACAGGGCGACAGCCTGAAGCCGGTCGCCGACAAGCTCAAGCTGAAGATCGAAACGGTTGCCGGCGTGACCCGTTTGCCGAATCCCACGCTGGCGCCGAATACGCCGTACAACAATGCCAAGTTCCTCAAGGCGCTGTTCACCGACGACACCATCAAGGGCAAGCACAATACAGAGGCGGTACAAATCGCACCGACCACCTTGATCGCAGGTCACATCGTGGAATACAAGCCGGTTACCAAGCGTCCGTTTGACGACGTCAAGAGCATGGTGCGTGAGCTGGTGACGCAAGACGAAGCCATGGCGCTGGCCAAAAAGGCAGGCGAGGCCAAGCTGGCGGAACTGAAGACCAAGGACGATGCCGCCGGTTTCGGCGACGTCAAGGTGGCTTCCCGCGTGAAGACGCAAGGCTGGAATCAGGAGGCTTTCCTGGCAGTCATGAAGGCCGACACCGCCAAGTTGCCTGCTTACACCGGTGTCGAGTTGCCGGGCCAGGGTTACAGCGTGTTCCGCGTGACCAAGGTGGCGCAGCCGGCAACGCCTGATACTGCCCGTCGCAAGACCGAGCAGGAGCAGATTGCCAATGTGTTGGCCGAACAGGAAATGCTGTCGTACATCAACTTCATCAAGGAAAAGGCGAAGACCAAGATCCTGAAGGGTGGCGAGGCGATTACTTCCGGTGCATCGGCCAACAAGCCGGTTGATGCGGCCAAGTAAAGTAATTGATGTAAATGATGTAAATCATTTGCCAGATTTTTGAAAAATGGACAAATTGACAAGTAGTAAGTGTGTGGAATCGGTAGGTAATACGCATCGGATGCGACGTCTGATGTGCATAAGATAAAAAAAGGCCGCTTATGCGGCCTTTTTTTATGCACTGCGGCATGTTCTGGAACGTACAATGGATTCTCATCCTCGTCTTTGAAGCCTGCGCCAATGTCTGCCTCAGCTACAGCCTCAACCTCCGCCTCGCCATCCAATTCAGCCCCAGTCCTGATCATCCACACGGGTGACCCCAACGACGATCTCAAACATTCCTACGGCAGCTATGCCAAGCAATTGCAGCAGGCTGCCGGCTTGGCGGATCATGAAACCGAGATTGTGTCGGTGTTCCAGGGACAGTACCTGCGTGAGCCGGACCAATATCGTGCGGTATTGATCACCGGGTCGCCGACCATGGTGACGGATCTGGTGGAGTGGAGCGAGCGCACTGCAGAGTGGCTGCGCCGTGCCGCACAAAGGCAGTTGCCGATGTTCGGCGTGTGCTACGGGCATCAACTGCTGTCGCACGCCTTTGGCGGCAAGGTGGGCTACAACCCGGCCGGCCGTGTCGCCGGCACCATGACCGTCAAAAAACATCCGGTCGCTGCAGACGAGCATTTGCTGCATGAGGCACCGGACAGTTTTCCCGCGCACATGCTGCATTCTCAGGTGGTGCTGGAGCCGCCTCCAGGCGCGACGATTCTTGCAAGTTCACCGATGGATCCGCATCATATGCTGCGTCTGGCGCCGAATATCTTTTCAGCGCAATTCCATCCGGAATTCAGCAGTGATTTCGTCAAGGCGCATCTGGCTTGGTATCGCGAGATCTACAGCAAGTGCGGCATCGACACCGATGTCATGGCCGGGCAGGTCAGCGACACGCCGCAGTCAGCGGCAATCTTGCGCCGCTTCCTGTATCTGCACGCCTGAGATCGCTATTTCAGCAGCGGCTTGAGATGGGGCCAGACATTGTCCAGCAGCGTGGATTGGGCCTGTTCGTTCGGATGCATGCGGTCGGCCTGAAACAGCGCCGGTTTGTCGGCGATGTCTTTCATGAAGAACGGTACGAGCGCGGTCTTGTTTTGCTTGGCCGCAGCAGGGAACAATTGGGCGAACTTGCCCGCATAGTCGGCGCCATAATTCGGCGGAATCTGCATCCCGACCACCAATACCTTGGCCTTGGCTTGACGCGACATATCGATGATCGCCTGCAGATTGCTTTGCGTTGCACTCAGCTGCAAGCCACGCAGCGCATCGTTGGCGCCGAGTTCGACGATCACGATGTCGGGTGTGTGTTTGCTCAGCAGAGCGGGCAGGCGGTTTTTGCCGCCGATGGTGGTTTCACCGCTGATGCTGGCGTTGATGATGGAGGCGCCGATCTTTTCCTGTTGCAGGCGTTGATCCAGCAGGGCCACCCAGCCGCTTCCGCGTGTGAGGCCGTATTCCGCCGACAGGCTGTCGCCGAGCACAAGCAGGGTTTTTGGTGCAGAATAGGCGCTCGCCGCCAGCATCATCAAGGGCATCGCCAGCAATGCGACGAGTACACGGCGCCATGACTTGCTTTGCATTGCCGTATTCGCCATATTGCGGTTGCCGATGTACTTCTTCAGCCACTGACCCATCCACTTGACGCCATCGTATTGCATGCCTGATTCCTCTGAATTTTTTGCTACCGGCGCTGCTGGTGTTACCACCACCACCGCCATCGAAGTTGTCCAACTATCCAAACGCGTTGCCGATGCAGCCGCTCAGGCCACTGCCGTCAGCAAGGCCGGTGAGCTGGCGATTTTGCGTGACGTCAATTTTAACGTGCGGGCGGGAACGACGCTGGCCATTGTCGGTGCCTCCGGTTCCGGCAAGTCGACTTTGCTCGGTTTGCTGGCAGGACTGGACACGCCATCGGACGGTACCGTCAAGATCGACGGTGTTGACATCTTCGCCCTCGACGAAGACGGCCGTGCAGCGCTACGCAAGCACAAGCTGGGCTTTGTCTTCCAGTCCTTCCAATTGCTGGGGCATCTGAATGCGGTAGAGAACGTCATGCTGCCGCTCGAATTGCGCGGTGACGCCCAAGCCCGCGTCAAGGCCGAAAGCATGCTGGCACGCGTCGGCCTGGCCAGTCGCCTCAGGCACTATCCCAAATATCTGTCCGGCGGCGAACAGCAACGCGTGGCGTTGGCGCGGGCTTTCGTCACCCAGCCGCCGTTGTTGCTGGCAGATGAACCCACCGGCAGCCTCGATGCGACGACCGGCGAGGCGGTGATTCAGTTGATGTTTGAATTGAATCAGGAGCACGGCTCCACGCTCGTGCTGGTCACGCATGATCCATCCATCGCGGCACGTTGCGCCCGTACGATCACGATCGCTGCGGGGCGTCTCGTTTAGGTTCGTTTGAGGGTATGTCAGGCGGGCGTCTGTATCGCCTTGCGCAGAGGATGTGCGCGACGGTGTTCGACCCAGGCAATACCCATGCCGCTGGCGCAGATGATCGCTACCCCAAGAATGGTGACGGCATCCGGAAACTGGCCGAACACCAGCCAGCCCATGGTGGTCGCCGAGATGATCTGCGTATAGGCGAAGGGCGTCAGCACGGAAGCTTCGGCATGCTTGTAGGCGGTATTCATGAACAAATGACCGATGGTGCTGGTGATGCCGGTGGACGCAAGAATCAGCCACTCGGTCGCGTCAGGCGTATGCGGCGACCAGAAGAACGGCACCATCAGCGTGCTCAGCACCATGCCTATCAATCCGCCATAGAACAACGTCACCATCGGATCATCCGCACGGTTGGCCTTGCGATTGAGGATAGACACGGCGGCGTAGGTCGCGGCCGATAACAAGCCCAGCACCACGCCATGTGCAGGGATATCGCCACCAGGGCGGATCACGATCAGCATGCCGGCAAATCCGACCGCCACGGCGATCCAGCGCGAGATGTAGGTGGTTTCTCCAAGCAGCCACGGTGATACGGCCAGCACGATCAAGGGCGCGCAGAAATTCATCGCCGTCCCTTCAGCCAGCGGGACAATCTTCAATACCGAGAAAAACATCAGCGTCGACAGCAGCAGCGCCACGGCGCGGATGAACTGCAAGCGTGGATTATTCGAATGCAAGATGCTGCGGCCGTGACGACGTTTGTAGAGCGGCATCAGCGTGGCCGCCATAAAAATCGTATTGATGGTGTAACGCATCCAGGCAATCATCACCACGTGGTAGCCGACCATGCCGAGCAGCTTGCCTGCAGTGTCCAGCAAGGATAGTGTCCACAAACCAGAAATCAGAAAGAAAATGCCCAGCCAGAGTTGCGGATGTGTGGCGATGTTAGCGGGCATGGTCTCGGATAATTTGATTGAGAAGAGTGCGGATGGCAGGAATGACTTCGCTGGCGGTCAGACCGACCGGGCCGACGCCGAGGTCGACCAGTTGATCGGCGGCCTTGCCGTGCATCCAGACTGCTGCCAGCGCTGCTTGCGTGGCAGGCCAGCCTTGTGCGAGCAACGCACCGCACAAGCCTGACAGGACGTCACCGGTGCCGGCAGTGGAAAGCGCCGGATTACCGGTAGTGTTGATGACGATCTCTCCATCCGGAAAAGCGATGACGGTGCCCGCACCCTTCAGGATGGCGATACTTTTGAAATGACGCGCCAGCAGGCGCGCAGCCTGTGGCCGGTCATGCTGAATCTCGGCGGTGGTGGCATCGAGCAGCCGGGCGGCTTCCAATGGATGCGGCGTAATGATGCTGGTGTGCTGGGCACGGTCTTGCAGCTTGTGTTGCAAGCCTGGTTCGGCCGCGATCATATTCAGCGCGTCGGCATCAATCACGATACGGCCTTGCGCATCCAAGGCGCGTGATAACACATCATGCGCGTGGCGCGAGGTGCCGAGGCCGGGGCCGACCACAATCGTGGCGGTGCTGAATTCGACGCGATCCGCCTGGCGCATCATCAGTTCGGGATGCACGCTATCGTATGCCGGGGCATCGTCGACAAAAGCGATGAACACGCGGCCGCTGCCTGCGTGGGCCGCCATACGTGCCGCCAGCACAGGCGCGCCGCCCATGCCGTGGGCACCGCCGACCACGATGACGTCGCCATAGCTGCCTTTGTGGGTATTGCCGGCTCTTGGCTTCAATGCGGAGCTGAACAGCGACAGCGCGTTGAGGCGGGCGTGGGGCGTGACAAAACAGCTCTCTTCGATGTCGAGGGACTCCAGCAGGATATCGCCGCTGAAATCCTCGCCATCGCAGGTGTGCATGCCGGGCTTGTCACCGATAAAGCTCAACGTATGCGTGGCGCGCACGGCAACGCAACCGGTGCCGCCGATCACGCTACCCGTATCGGCGTTCATGCCACTGGCGATATCGATGGACAACACCGGGCAGCGCAACGTATTGACGTACTCGACGCAAGCTCGCAATTTGCCGGCGATAGGGCGTGTCTGGCCGATGCCGAACAAGCCATCAACAACCAGCGTCCAGCGCTGAGAGGCCAGATGACCGGGATCGGCAACGTCGAGAAACTCTACTTCAGATTCACGTGCTCGTTGCAGCGCGTGGCGCGCATCGTCAGGCTGTTTGGCTTCATCAGCGTGCAAGGCGACGGCGACATGCAGATCGAATTGGGAGAGGTAATGCGCGGCTTCAAGCGCGTCGCCGCCGTTATTGCCGGGACCGGCCAGGATCAGGACGTGTATTTCGTCTTCGTTGGCCACCAGACTCAGCGCAAGGCGGGCGCAGGCTTCGCCCGCACGTTGCATCAGGGTGTAAGAGGGCAGCTTTGCCTTGGCGGCATTTTCGATCTGGCGGATTTCAGCAATCGAATATAGCGCACTCATGGTCAATGCGGCCCGGTAAGGTCAAAAGAATGGAACGAAGGGAATGAAAGGATGGTGCTGACGCATCCATTTTAAGTCAATTGAAAAAAATCCGCAGACATGAAAAGAGACGGCTGCCAGTGTAAAACTGAAGCCGTCTGCCCATCTGCCGATCAGGCAGCGTCTCTATTGAAAATCAAGAGGCCAAGGCCGACAGCAGCAGGCCGTCGCTGTCGATTTCCGTTTCACGTCCTGCCATGGCGTCGGCCAGCAGTTTGGCCGAACCGACCGCTGCTGCCCAACCGTGTGCGCCGTGTCCGGTGTTGACGAAGATATTGCCGTGCGTGGTGGAGCCCGTCAGCGGCATGCCATTGGGTTGCAAGGCAAAGGTGCTGCTCCAGAAACTGGCGGTATTGAAGTTGGCGGCGTTCGGATAGTAATCGTTGGCGACCTTGAGCAAGCTGCTGATGGCTTTGACGTGCGGCTGGTCGGTCTTCGGCAAGAAGCCGAGGAGGCCCGATACGCGGATGCGGTTGCCCACGCGCGCAATGGCGACCTTGTAGGTTTCGTCGAACAGCGCAGTATTGGGGGCTTCATCGAGATTCTTGACGGCGGCCATGGCGTTGTAGCTTTGAATCGGGCACAGCGGCAGCGACATGCCCAACGGTTTGAGCAATTGCATGTTTTGCATGCCTGCGGCCAGAACGACGCCATCGACCTTCAGTGTGCTGTCGGCAACATCGTCGCCGGCGACATCAATCGAGACACGTCCACCGAATTCAGGACGGATCGCCTTGACGGATTGCGAAAAGTGAAACTGCACGCCGAGCGACTGGGCGATGGCACGCAATTGCTTGACGAACAGGACGCAGTTGCCGGCGCCGTCTTTTGGGTAATACATCGCACCGGCGACCGGTGTCGCCGACTGGAATGCCGGTTCCACTTGCTGGATGGCTTCCAGTCCTTTGATGCTATGCCGCGGCAATTCGAATTGTTTGAGGCTGTCCTGGACACTGGCGCAACGATCCGCATCGGCTTGCTGGCGAAACAGATGCAGCAAGCCCTGACTGTTTTCCTGATCGAGCGCGTATTGATCCTGAAGATGCTGGGTCAGCATCTGACCATACGCAGACAGACGCGTCAGACGTTGTTTGTTGAGCGAGAAGTAGTCCTGATAGTCGCGGCGCGACTTGCGCACCCAGCGCCAGCGTGCAGGATTAAATCCGGATTTGACCAGAATCGGGGGATCGTTTTTGAACAGGTTGGAGAACGCAGTTCTCGTGATTCCCGGCAATACCAGCGGCTGCGCCACGCACGGCGCCAACAGGCCGGAATTGCCAAAAGTCGCCTCTTCGGCGACATTGGCGCGCCGCTCCAGCACGGCGACTTCGAAGCCGGCGCACGCCAGGAAATAAGCAGTGCTTACTCCCGACAGGCCACCGCCGACAATGGCAATCTGTTTCAGTGTTTTATTTTGCGTCACTATTTATCGTCACTAATTCTATGAAACCGAAAAGGTTGCTTCCCCATGCAGACCCGTATTGGCGGCACTGTGGATGTCTGCCAGCGTTATGTCTGGCTGTTTGCCTCGGTAATGCGGCCTGAATGATACCAAATCGGCATACCCGCAGCGCGCTCGGCGGTTTTTTTGTGATCGGGGCGTGACAATGTGGCAGCGTCTGTCGCGCATTGTCGAAGTAAAAAACGAATTTCGCCGCATTTGTTTTTGATTGTTTTCAATTCTGGGGGAAATTCTGCGTGGAGGCAGGAACTTGAAAATCACAAATTCCTCTGAAGAAGGCTTGTTATTCCGGGGGGTAATTGGCTACAGTGCGGTGTGTCGCAATAACCGAGCTTTTTGTTTCCGTTCGCTCCTCGGCGGAACCGGCGTTCTACATCAATTCTTATAAAGGTGAACTTATGACAATCTCCAAACGTTTTGCTGCATTTTTCTTCGCGCTGTTCATGCTGGCACTGGCCGGTTGCACATCGACTCCTCAGCAGGCCAGCACCGGGCAGATCATTGATGATTCCGTGATCACAACCAAAGTGAAGGCAGCGATTTTCGAAGAGCCGAATCTGAAGACGCTGCAAATCAGTGTGGAAACCTACAAGGGCATCGTGCAATTGAGCGGCTTTGTCAATTCCAGCGCAGTCTCGTTAAGGGCTGCTGAAGTGACACGCAAGGTAGAAGGCGTCAAGGGTGTCAAGAACAGTCTTGTTGTGAAGTAAGTCTTCACATTGCAACCCCATCGGCCCGGATCGACCACCAGTTGATCCGGGCCGATCTTATTGCAGCTTCTCTTTTTGCAAAATTGGTTTTTCATGTTCCAGCGCGTCAAAGCGAGTGCGCAGAAAAACCAGCAAGGCACGCACCGTCGGCGATGCGCTATTGCGATGCGGATAGACAGCATTGAGCGGAATCTCTTCACGGCAATAGTCATCCAGTACAGTCACCAGCCGCCCTGCGCGCACATCCTCGCGTACATCAATCCATGATTTGTAAGCAATCCCGGCTCCGGCCACGGCCCATTGGCGTGCGATGGAGGCGTCGTCGGTCATGCGATCGCCCTGAACCTTGATATCGATGCGCTGTTTGCCATTCTGAAAATGCCATTGATTGAACAGGCCTTGCTTCAGATAAAACAGCAGGCAATTGTGATCGAACAAATCGTCCGGCGTGGCTGGCGTGCCATGTCGTTCAAGGTAGGGGGGAGAGGCCACAAGGACGCGCCGGCCAATGGCAAGTTGCTGCGATACCAGTGTTGAATCACTGAGTTTGCCCGAACGGATCGCGACATCCACTGCGTCGCGGAACAAGTCCGCCATGCGATCCGAAAACTGCATCGTGAACTTGACGTCGGGATGCAGCGTCTGAAAGTCGTTAAGCCAGGGAAGCAGTACATTGCGCCCGATGTCTGACGGCATCGACAAGCGGATATGCCCCTGTATGGCGTCTTTGCTGCTGCTGAGCAGTGATTCCCCCTCCTGCAGCAGCGCCAGCGCGTCACGGCAATATTCCAGAAAAATCTCTCCCTCAGGCGTGAGCCGCATGCTGCGTGTGGAACGCGCGAACAGCCGGGTGTTGAGCCGTTGCTCAACGCGTTTCAGGCTGGCGCTTGCCGTCGCTGGAAGGATGCCCAGAATGCGCGCCGCCTGAGACAGGCTGCCGGTATCGGCGGTGTGGATCAGCAATTGCAAATCAGTGATGGCATACATGATGGATATGGAAAGCTTATTTTCAAATTTAATTTGTAAGTAATTCAATTTTAAGTCTATTTATCTGTTTTTGCGTGGCTGTGATAATGGCTCATCTCCCGGATATTCCGGGTGCCGGAACTGAATCAATGCACATAAGGAGAAAGACCATGAAAGCTGTTGCCGTAAAGCGCTACCTGCCCATCGATAACCCGGAATCCCTGTTGGACGTGGAATTGCCGCGTCCAACGCCACAAGGTCGCGACTTGCTGGTGGCCGTCAAGGCTATCGCCGTGAACCCCGTCGACACCAAGGTGCGTGCACCCAAAGATAAGGTCGAAGATACGCCGCGCGTGCTCGGCTGGGATGCCGCCGGCATTGTGGAGGCGGTTGGCTCAGGCGTCACCGGCTTTAAGGTCGGTGACAAAGTGTTCTATGCAGGGGATATCACACGTCCGGGCAGCAACAGCGAATTTCAGCTGATCGACGAGCGCATCGTCGGCCATGCGCCGGCATCGCTGGCGATGGAAGAGGCTGCGGCCTTGCCGCTGACCGCGATTACCGCGTGGGAAGCCTTGTTCGAACGCCTGCGGGTGCCGCGCAAAGCCGCTGCCGGAAAGGCGTCCAGCATTCTGATCATCGGCGGTGCCGGTGGTGTGGGTTCGATCGCTATCCAATTGGCGGCCAAAGTGGTCGGCTTGAATGTGATCGCCACTGCTTCGCGTCCGGAATCGGAAAAATGGGTCCGCGAGCTGGGGGCCCAGCATGTCATCAACCACTTCGGCGACATGCCGGCGCAGTTGAAAACACTGGGCATCGAGAATGTGGAGCACGTACTGATCCTCAACGACACCGACAAGCATTTCCCGGCGGCAGCGCAGATCGTTGCGCCGCAAGGCACGATTGCCACCATTGTGGAAAACAGCGGTCCGCTCGATGTTTCCCTGCTGAAAGCCAAGAGTGCCGGTTTTGTGTGGGAATTCATGTTCACCCGTTCGATGTTCCAGACTACCGACATGGCGGAACAGGGCAAGCTGCTCAACGAAATTGCCCATCTGATCGACCAGGGCGTGATCAAGACCACGGTCAGCAAGGTGTTGTCGCCGATCAACGCGGCTAACCTGCGCCAGGCGCATGCCGATCTGGAAGGCGGGCGGGTCATCGGCAAGATCGTGTTGAAGGACTTTTAAGTTTTTGATGCCATGATGCTGCCATTCCGGTGGGCTTTCCAGCCGGAGTGGCGGTTTTCATGGGCTGGATCAGGGTGGGCAAGGTATAATGCTGCTTTTCGTATTTCCCGCCGCAAACGCTGCGTGGCGGGATGCTCATACATTCAAATACGAACCCGATTCCACAGCCAAATCCTGACTTTCTGCCATGCTGATTCTGCCGGGCTCCAATGCCCTTTCCGCCTTCCGCACTCAACGTCTCTTGTCCCAACTGCAATCTGTCGATGCCGCGATTACCGGCGTGACCGGGCGCTACATCCATTTCATCGACGCCGTCGGTGAGGTGTCGCAGGATGACAAGGCGCGCCTCGACGGCTTGCTGACTTACGGCGAACCGTTCTCCAGCGCGGCTGAGGGCGATGAGTTCGTCGTGATTCCTCGTTTTGGCACGATCTCGCCATGGGCCAGCAAGGCCACCGATATTGCCCATAACTGCGGCATGACGCATATCCATCGCATTGAACGTGGCATCGTGTATCACGTGCAAGTCAAAACCGGTTTGCTGGGCGGCGCAAAGAAGCTGAACGAAGCCAGCCTGATGGCGGTTGCTGCACTGTTGCATGATCGCATGACGGACATGGTTCTACGTACCCCTCAGGAAGCGGCAGGGCTGTTCAGCGAGTTGCAAGCCAAACCACTGGAATTCATTGACCTGCTGACTGGCGGCAAAGCAGCACTGGAAAACGCCAACACCGAACTTGGTCTGGCCTTGTCGGATGATGAAATCGACTATCTGGTCGACGCCTTCACCCGCGCGCAGCGCAATCCTACCGACGTCGAACTGATGATGTTCGCGCAGGCCAACAGCGAGCACTGCCGTCACAAGATTTTCAATGCTGACTGGACCATTGACGGCGAGAAGCAAACCAAGTCGCTGTTCGGCATGATCCGCAATACGCACGAGCTGCATCCTGAAGGCACCGTAGTCGCTTACAGTGATAACTCCTCCGTCATCGAAGGCGCCAATATTTCGCGCTTCTATCAGCGCGGTGCCGCCAAGGGCAACGTCTACGAAGCTTCGGACGAATTGACCCACATCCTGATGAAGGTCGAGACGCACAATCACCCGACTGCGATTTCGCCATTCCCAGGCGCTTCGACTGGCGCCGGTGGTGAGATTCGCGATGAAGGCGCAACCGGCCGCGGCGCCAAGCCGAAGGCTGGCCTGACCGGCTTTACCGTCTCCAACCTGATGGTCACGCACGCTGTGCAACCATGGGAAAACGCCCGCGACGTCGCGCAAGCGCCGGCGCAGCGCGATGCACTGGCGCAAGCCGGCATCTATGGCAAACCTGATCGCATCGCCTCTCCGTTGCAAATCATGATCGACGGCCCGCTCGGCGGCGCCGCGTTCAACAACGAATTCGGCCGTCCCAATCTGGGCGGTTATTTCCGCACCTACGAACAAAACGTCGGCGGCAACGTGCAGGGCTATCACAAGCCCATCATGATCGCCGGCGGTATCGGCAACATCAATGCCAAGCACACCAAGAAAAACGACCTGCCGGTCGGCAGCCTGTTGATTCAACTGGGCGGCCCGGGCATGCGCATCGGCATGGGCGGCAGTGCCGCTTCGTCGATGGCGACCGGCGCTAATACCGCCGATCTGGACTTCGACTCCGTGCAACGCGGCAATCCTGAAATGGAACGTCGCGCACAGGAAGTCATCAACGCCTGCTGGACCATGGGTGACGACAATCCGATTTTGTCGATCCATGACGTCGGCGCCGGCGGTCTGTCGAACGCTTTCCCGGAAATTACCAACGACGCCAAGCGTGGCGCGATTTTCGACCTGCGCAAAATTCCGCTGGAAGAAAGCGGTCTGGCGCCCAAGGAAATCTGGAGCAACGAATCACAAGAACGCTATGTCCTGGCGATCGCGCCGGAGCAACTGCCGCTGTTCCGCTACCTGTGCGAACGCGAACGCTGCCTGTTCGCCGTAGTCGGCACCGCAACAGAAGAGCGCCAGCTGAAGCTGGTCGATCCTGAGCAAAACAACAATCCTGTCGATATGCCGATGGACGTCTTGCTGGGCAAGCCGCCAAAGATGCATCGCGACGTCAAGCACGTTGCCGTCGAATTGCCGCCAGTGGACCTGACCGGCATGGATCTGGTCGAGGTGTCGCACCGCGTGCTGCGTCTGCCTACTGTCGCCGACAAGTCTTTCCTCATCACCATCGGTGACCGCAGCGTCGGCGCGATGACCGTGCGTGACCAGATGGTTGGTCCGTGGCAGGTGCCTGTCGCCGACTGCGCCGTCACCGCCATGAGCCTGGAAGGGTATCTGGGCGAGGCGATGGCGATGGGTGAGCGTACGCCGCTGGCAGTGATCGACGCCGCTGCCTCTGGCCGCATGGCGGTCGGCGAAGCGATTACCAACATCGCCGCTGCCGCGATTGAAAAAATCTCCGACATCAAGCTGTCGGCCAACTGGATGGCGGCCTGTGGCCAACCCGGCCAGGATGCAGCGCTGTTCGACACCGTCAAGGCCATCGGCATGGAGCTGTGCCCGGCATTAGGTGTTTCCATCCCGGTCGGCAAGGACTCGCTGTCGATGCGCACAACGTGGAAAGACGAGGGCGCAGCCAAAGCGGTCACATCGCCGGTGTCGCTGATCGTGTCTTCGTTCGCACCGGTACAGGACGTACGCCGCACATTGACTCCACAAATCCGCAAGGATCTGGGTGATACCGTGCTGATCGCCATCGACCTCGGTCGCGGCAAGAATCGCATGGGTGCGTCCGCACTGACGCAAGTCATGCAGCAAATCGGCAATGAAACGCCGGACGTTGATAGCGCCGAAGACCTCAAGGGCTTCTTCGCGGCGATCCAGCAACTGAACAAGGAAGGCCAACTGCTGGCTTACCATGACCGTTCGGACGGTGGCTTGTTCGCCACGTTGACGGAAATGGCCTTTGCCGGCCGCAGCGGCTTGTCGATCAACCTCGACATCCTGACGATGGAAGGCGAGCATGCTTCCGACTGGGGTGATTCCAAGAACTGGGCGTCGCAAGTCGGCGAGCGCCGCAACGAGATGACGTTGCGCGCGCTGTTTAACGAAGAGCTGGGTGCGGTGATCCAGGTGCGTGCCGATCAAAAGTCGGAAGTCATGAACGTACTGCGTACCTACAATCTGGGTGCGTGCAGTCACATCATCGGCAAGCCGAACAATCGCGACGTGATCGAATTCATGCGCGACGCCAAGAATATCTACAGCCAGCCTCGCAGCGAGTTGCATCGCCTGTGGAGCGAGACCAGCTGGCGCATCGCGCGTCTGCGCGACAATCCTGCCTGCGCCGATGCGGAATACGAGCGCCTGCTGGATGTCGCCGATCCCGGCATGACGCCGAAGCTGACCTTCGATCCGCAAGAAGATATCGCTGCGCCGTTCATCAGCACCGGTGCACGTCCGCGTGTGGCAATCCTGCGTGAGCAGGGCGTCAATTCGCATATCGAAACAGCTTATGTCATGCACAAGTCAGGCTTCGAGTCGGTCGACGTACACATGAGTGATCTGATTGCCGGCCGCGCCAAGCTGGGTGATTTCACCGGCCTGATCGCCGTCGGCGGTTTCTCCTACGGCGACGTACTGGGTGCCGGTGAAGGCTGGGCCAAGACGATTTTGTTCAATGCGCAGCTGGCTGAGCAGTTCTCGCAGTTCTTCCAGCGTCAGGACACGTTCTCGCTGGGTATCTGCAACGGCTGCCAGATGATGAGCAACCTGAAGTCCATCATTCCGGGTGCAGAAGCCTGGCCGAAATTCACACGCAACAAGTCGGAGCAATTCGAAGCGCGCTTCGCTATGGTCGAAGTGCAGGATTCGCCGTCGATCTTCTTGCAAGGCATGGCCGGAACACAAACACCGATCGCTGTCGCACACGGTGAAGGCTTCGCAGACTTCTCGTTGACCGGCGACGTCAACAAAGCCTTGGTGGCAATGCGTTTCATCGACAACAAGGGCGCGGTTACAGAATCCTATCCGTACAATCCGAACGGTTCGCCGCAAGGTATCACGTCGGTGACGACGCCGGATGGCCGTTTCAACGTGCTGATGCCGCATGCCGAGCGCGTGTTCCGCACGGTGACGCAATCGTGGCATCCGGACGCTTGGGGTGAGGATTCGCCTTGGATGCGCATGTTCCGCAATGCGCGCAAGTGGGTGGGGTAAGCCTGACTTTCGTGTCTCTTGTATCGTGGCGCAAAAAAGCACTCTTCGGAGTGCTTTTTTATTGGGCGTGATTCAGCGTTACTGTCGGGATTCTTTGCAGGATTGTCCGCCCATATCATCCTGTATCAACTGACAGGCATGTGCGGTCGTGGGCGAGTGTGCCGTCGGAGGAGCCACAGGCCGTGCATCATCGTGGCAATGACGCCCGCCAACAAAAGCCAAGTGCCTGCGACAAATTCCATCGGCATACGGTGCGAAGACGCGCCGGCAAATTTATCGCTGTATAGCATGATCACCAGTCCGACCCAGATCAGGGCTGAATATATGCGCCAGAGCCAGCCTTTGGTTTTACTGCGAAAAGCTCGCCAGGTGGAGAAGGCGATGGAAAACAGCAACAGGCACGCACATGCGCCGATGTTGAACAGTTCGATTGGCGACCAGTTATTGGGATTCATTAATGCATAGCGAAAGTCATGAAGAAGTGGTGTGACTCAAGAGAATACGATGGGGTTCTCTTACGTTACAAAAGGAAGCAAATCAGAAAGTAATGCGAAGGATTGTCGATATGAAATTGAAAAATATCGAGATTATTCTGCAGGCATTCGAACGACTAAAAGAAAAAACGCAGATCCCGAAGGAGTCTGCGTTTTTAAATTTTCCAGCCGCACGTTTCACCTGTGCGGTGTTTTTCAGCCGAAAAACAAGCTTAGAAAATGTGGCGAATGCCGACGCCGAGGGTGGTCTGGCTGTTTTTGCCCGATGCAGAGTTGGTCAGCTCATACACGGCGGCGTCTCTGGCCTTGTTGTAGTCGATCGTAGTGTACAACTGGGTACGTTTGGACAGTGCATAGTCCGCCCAGCCGACCACGGCGTAACGCTTGCCATCGCCGACATTGCCCAACGTGGTGTAAGACACGTTCTTGCTCTTGTCGTAGTAGAACGCGCCGGTCAGGGTCAGGGCGTTGGTAGCCTTGTAGCTGGAGCCCAGGAAGAAGCCGTTGTCCTTACGCTGGTTGCCAGCAGTTGCTGTGACGGTGCTTGCAGTGGTCCAGCCAGTGGTATCGCTGTCGGCGGCCATATAGGCGCCGGTCGTGCCAGTTCTGTCCTTGATGTTGAACCAGCCGCCGAATACTTTGGCCGGGCCGAAGTCATAGGAAGCCGACAGGTTCCAGACGGTATCCTTGTAGCTGGAGTTGGTGGCGCTCACAGTTTGCTGGTAGCCGCCGCCGATCGCGAAGGCGCCTGCGGTATAGCGCAGGGAGCTGCTGAACTGGCTGCCCGTGCGCACCGAACCGGCTTGCTCACCAAAGGCCCAGCTAACCGCAGCCGACACAGGACCGAAGTCGTTGTCATAGCGAACCATGTTGGGAGTACGAATCAAGGTGCCGGCAGCCGGCAGCCAGGAGTTGCTCGCATAGTTGCCGACGGTCAGTGGGTCGAAGTGGTCTGCCAGCAGGTCGAACAGCGGCGTGTCTTGCTTACCCACGCGAATCTTGCCGAAACCGCCTTGCAGGCCAACCCACGATTGGCGGCCGAACAGTGCGCCGCCTTGCAACATTGCGCCGTTATCGCTGCTGAAGCCGTTTTCCAGTTGGAACATGGCTTTCAGACCGCCGCCCAGATCTTCGGTGCCCTTGAAGCCGATACGGCTGTTGGCAATGGCGCCGTTATCCACGCGGACGTTGCTGTTGCCTTGGGCATTGGCGTTGCTGAGATAGTGGATGCTGGTGTCGACGATACCGTAGATGGTGACGTTGGATTGAGCAAAGGCGCTGCTGCTGGCGAGGCCGGCGATGACGAGTGCCAAAGAAGTTTTTTTCATGCATTTCTCCTGAAACTTGCTGTTTTTTATGGTCCGTGCAAAGACATGATCGCTATTGTGTAGCGCCTGTTTTTACACCTTCATCACCGCATGTGCTTTTGTATTTTTCGCTTGAATGCGGCGTTACCCCTATCGGGTAGGCGAGAGAATATCAGGAGATTTTTCGGGTGAAAAAGGAATTAAATGACGGACGTGCTATTTGTAGTTTTTCGGTAAATTCGTAAATTATTTCGTCGTTAATGTTGACCTGGATGCGTGTTTCGCGCATGCCGGCATATTTTTTTTATATTTTTACGCATCGATTGTCTATTTTTGTACAAAACAAAAAAACAATCGTTTAAATTAAAAAAACGCCCAAAACCGATGTCGGTGATGGGCGTTTTCTTTGCGGATAGGACGCTAAAATCGCATCCCGCCGAGTAGCTTGGGCCGTACTTCCAGCTTGCTGAATTACTGAACCTTGGCTTTCTTGCGCAGTTCTTCCTGATACGCTTGCAGCTTCTTCTGTTGCAGCGCTTCAGCGATTTGCGGCTTCACTTCTTCCAGAGTCGGGACCTTGGCTGGGCGTGTGTCTTCCAGCTTGATCACGTGGTAGCCGAATTGGGTCTTCACTGGTGTTTCAGTGATTTCACCCTTCTTCAACGCAACCATGGCGTCGGAGAATGGCTTCACAAACGAAGCTGGTGTTGCCCAGTCCAGATCGCCGCCGTTGGCTGCGGAGCCGGTATCCTTCGATTGCTTTGCCAGGTCTTCAAACTTGGTGCCGGCCTTCAGCTTGGCGATGATCGCCTTTGCATCTTCTTCCTTGTCGACCAGGATGTGGCGAGCGTGGTATTCCTTGTCGCCCGCTTGTGCCTTGAATTTGTCGTATTCAGCCTTGATGTCGGCGTCCGCAACCGGATGCTTCTTCAGGTAATCGCCGATCAGTGCGCGGATGACGATGCCTTGACGCGCCAGTTCCAGTTGGTTCTTGACGTCAGGGTTGTTGCTCAGACCTTGCTTGTCGGCCTCTTGCATCAGGATTTCACGATTGATCAGCTCTTCCTTGACGGCGCCGCGCAGTTGCGGGCTGTCAGGCTGACCTTGTGCTGTCATTTGCTTGACCATTGCATCGGCACGCGAGGACGGAATCGACTTGCCGTTAACCACGGCCAGATTTTGCGCCATGACTGGCAAAGCAGCAGTTGCAAACAGCAGTACCAGCAAACGAGCAGGTTTGAATGTCATTATTGAATCCTAAAAATGGAGGTAATAAATCGGGAAAATAAACAGAAATGAGAGATATAGAGGGGGGATAGTCTTGTTAGTTCGCTATTTCAGATGGCGCGATGGCGATGATCGCCAATGCGTGTATATCCTTGTGCATCATATCAGCCAGACAATCATACACCAGCCGATGGCGAATTAATCGATTTTTGCCCTCAAAAACGCTGGAAATCAGGCGCACCCGGTAGTGTCCGCCGCCTGACGCCGCGCCCGCATGGCCTGCGTGCAAGGCTGACTCGTCTTCAACCAGACACTCGCTGGGAGAGAAAGTTGCAAGCAGGCGTTCTCGGATGACGTCCTGACGTTCGTTCATTCGAGGCTCGCTCATTCCGCGTCTTTCATGTATTTCGACAGGAACAGGCTCTGCGCGATGATAAAGGCAAACATCAGGCCCATGGTGCCGAACATCTTGAAATTGACCCAGGTATCGATGGCGTAATTGAAAGCCACATAGAGATTAAGCAAGCCCATCACCACGAAGAAAATCGACCACGCCAGATTCAGCTTGCCCCAGATCGGTTCAGGCAGAGAAACTTGTTTTTCCATCATCACGCGCACCAGGTTTTTCTTTACAAAAACTTGACTGATGATCAAGGCGGCGGCGAAGCACCAGTACAGAATGGTCGGCTTCCACTTGATGAAGGTATCGTCGCGGAAATAGATCGTCGCGCCACCGAAGACGACGATGATGGCCAAAGACACCCACAGCATGCCGTCGACTTTCTTGCGGCGCGCCAGCAGATAGCCGATCTGTGCGAGCGAGGCGACGATGGCGACGGCCGTTGCAAGCAGGATAGGTGCCAGCGTCGGTGTCACGGCACCGCCGGACATGAAGCCCGACAGATACTGCGACACCAGACCCTGAGCGGCATCGGTATGACCTTCACCCCATTTGAAAACACCAAAAAAGAGTAGAACAGGAAAGAGGTCGAACAAAAACTTCATCGGTTAAGTCTTTTCAAAAGATTGCGGACATTGCTCGGACAACTATTGTTCGGACAACATCGCGCAGAAAATCAGGTTATCAGGTCGCCGGATCAAACCGCAGCGAGGCGGAATTGATGCAGTATCGCAAGCCCGTCGGCGGCGGACCATCAGGGAACACGTGTCCCAGATGCGCATCACAGACGTTGCAGACGATTTCGGTACGAATCATGCCATAACTTTTGTCCACGATCTCGCGGACATTCGCCGGATCAAGCGCTTTGAAATAGCTGGGCCAGCCGCAGCCGGAGTCAAATTTCGTGTCCGATGCAAACAGGGGGGTGTTGCAGCATACGCAGGTGTAGATGCCCGCTTCATGATGATCCCAGAATTTACCCGTAAAGGCCCGCTCAGTAGCCGCGTGGCGGGTCACCTGATATTCCATCGCATCCAGTTGGGCACGCCATTCGGCGTCGGTTTTTTGGACTTTGGCAGTCATGCTGATGCTCCGTGGTAAGAGTGGAAAATAGAATGTAAAAAATTGTTTGATACTGACCGGCGGCATAGATTAGTCGTTCAGAGGCGCCCGATCTTACGTTTTGCGCTTATGAGGAGCAGCTCACCTCAAGATGGCTGGCCCAGTCAGGCGGCAGGTCGGCGTATTTGTCGTGCTCCGGCTGCTCGTCAAAAGGCCTGCGCAAGATTTCTTGCAGCTTGGCGACTTCAGAGAAGTCCTTGTTCTGCGCCTTGTCGATAGCGACTTGTGCCAGGTAATTCCGTAGCACGTATTTGGGGTTGCTTGCGTCCATTGCAAGTTTCCTCGGTGCATCCTGGCTGTTTTCCTGCTGCAGGCGGGCGCGGTATTGTTCGGCCCAGGCGTCGAAAGCAGGCCGTTCGATAAACAGATCGCGCAATGGTTCATCGCCGGCGTTACCGCCGGCTTGCAGGTCGCTGAGACGGCGGAAGAACAGCGTGAAATCGACATGGCCGGCTTGCAGGATGGCAAACATGGATTCGAACAGTTTATCGTCGTCCGGCTGATGTGTTGTCAGCCCCAGTTTGCTGTGCAGCAAGGCGTCGTTTCTGGCGGCGAATTGCGCTTCGTATTGCGACAACGCGGCTTCGGTATCTTCCACGCTGCCGATCAGCGGCAACAACGCCTGTCCCAGTGCAAAGCAATTCCACTGACCGATGCGAGGCTGCATCTGGTACGCATAGCGGCCTTGCTGGTCGGTATGGTTGCAGATGTGGCGCGCGTCGAAGGCTTCCATGAATCCGAACGGACCGTAGTCCAGCGTCAGCCCGAGGATGGACATGTTGTCGGTATTCATCACGCCGTGCATGAAACCAACCGCTTGCCAGTGCGCCATCAGGTGAGCGGTGCGGCGCGTCACTTCCGCCAGCAGTTCGCGATAAGGATTTTCGGTGCCGAGAAATTCAGGGTAAAAATTGGCAATGACGTTGTCCGCCAGCAGTTTCAGTTCGTCGTGGCGTTTGTTGTAATACCAATGCTCAAAGGAACCGAAGCGGATGAAGCTGGGCGACATGCGGGTCACGACCGCAGTGGTTTCCATGGTTTCGCGGCGGACTTGCTGATCCGACCCGGTCACGGCTAGTGCGCGTGTGGTTGGAATACCCAAGCCGGCCATTGCTTCGGAACACAGAAATTCCCTGATCGATGAGCGCAACACGGCGCGGCCATCGCCCATGCGCGAATAAGGCGTCTGACCGGCGCCTTTGAGTTGCAATTCCATCCGGCCACCGCCACGCGCCGGCAGATCGCCGAGCAGAATCGCGCGGCCGTCGCCAAGCTGACCTGCCCAGACACCAAACTGATGGCCGGAATACACTGCCGCCAGCGGCTTGGAGTCGCGTGCAATGGTGTTGCCGGTAAAGACGTCGACGAAGCTGCTGCTGTTCGCCATCGCAGGATCGAGTCCGATCAACGCTGCCGCATCAGTGCTGATGCCAACCAGATAGGGCGCACGCAGAGGCGTCGGCTGCAAGTGCGTGTAGAACGCCGGCGGCAGTTCTGCAAATGCATTGCCGAAGGGAAGCAATGCTGCGGCATCGTCGGTGCTGGTGTCTGGCGTGGAGGCTGGAGAATTCATGAAAAGAAGGTGGGGGTGCACATGACAGCTGAAAGCGCCATTTTGACAGAGAAGCGACGATCCCATAGGATCGCGCTGCTTTTTGCGGCATCATGCTTTTCTGATCAGGCGGCATCACAACAAATCACGATAGGGAATACATGAAAGCAGACAAGCAACTTCGCCGGTTAAGCATAGTAAGCATGGCAGTCGCGTTGGCGGCGATCTGCATGGTGACCAATGCCCTCGCTGCAGATGCCGTAGCGCCGGCTGCAGCGTCTGCTTTGCCGGCCTATGCGCCGGTCAAGGCGCAAGTCTGCTCCGACTGCAAGATCAACGTCCCGGCCGGGATGATTCCTCAGCGTGGCGTGGTTCTCTCCAATGGCAGTTTTGCCACGCCGGTCGGCTATTGGGAAATGGTCGACATCGATCAGCGCAAGATGACCCGCTTCATCACTCAGCTCAATGCCTCGACACACAAACTGGATGTGGTGCAAAGCCGCACAGTGCCCTTGAGCGATGGCGATGTCGCTGCGGTGATTGAACTGGCGAACGCGGTGTGGCGTTTTCCGCAGAAACTGCCTGCAGAGCAGGCAACCGATGTTGTCTGGGGTGTGGATTTGTTCGATGGTGCCGTCGCCAGAAAGGAATTCGGCGTTGGGCAAGTACAAGGAGACGGCGCCAATCTGAAGGCGGCGCTGGCGCAGATCTGGCAGCGTCTGGCGCGTTAAATCATTTTGCTGTGTGCTTTGCCGGCAGTCGAAATCTGACCGGCTTTTTCGCTTAATACACTTCCCCCTTGAACAGGGCAATCTTCTTCTCGTCATTGTCCGGTCATATGGTGGCGCTACTTTGCTATGCAGGAAGTTCTGCAGGGCAGCGCGTCGCAGGTTTCTGATCATCGGATGGCCTCGGATAGGAGATGTGCATGCAAAATGCCGTAGCGTTCGCCGACAACGACGTTGTCGTGATTGCATGGAGTTATGGCCGCAAGCTGCCCGGGTGCATGGGCTTCGCGGTGTATCGTATCGACGCCAAAGGCAAGGAGACGGCGCTGCCTTCGATGGCCGTGTTTCCCGGTACGAAACGCCAGCCTGCGCAGACCACCGCACAGTTTCCGATTCAAAAGTTCTATTGGAAAGATCCCTACGCCCGTCTGATCGCCGGCAAAGAAAGTCGTACCTTCCGCTACAAGATCGTGCCGCTGGAGGGCAAGCCGGGAAGCCTGATGCCGATGCGCGTCGGCTTTGCCATCTCCAATGAAGTCACGCTGAGTCCGCAGGTCGCACCGGATTTGCAGGCTTACTTCAATCGCGGCCTGATTTCGACACAACGCGTCTCACGTGCCATGGATGGCCATCCTGACAAGGAAAGTCTGCTGAGCATGGTGGCGCAGCCCGGCAACGCCATGCGCAAGAGCCTGGCGGGCGACATGATCGCCGCCTTGCTGGACTTTGTGGCGCGCGCTGGCAACGGCAAGGGTGGCACACTGTACGCAGCCTTGTACGAACTGGGCGACGACGAGCTGATCAGCGCACTGGAGAAAGCCGGCAAAAAACTGCACCTGATCCTTTCGAATCCCAAAGCCAGCGACCAGCAAAGCGCCAGCGGCATCACCGACGGCAACGACGCCTCGCGCAAGCGCCTGCGCAAGACGGCTGGCACTCTGATCGATCGCATGGTGGCGTCCAACCACATCGCGCATAACAAGTTTCTGGTCTATGTGGATGCCAAGGGCAAGCCGAAGGCCGTCTTGTTCGGCTCGACCAACTGGACGTCGACCGGCCTGTGCACGCAGACCAACAACACCATCGTCGCCGACGACACCGTGTTGGCAAAACGCTATCTCGACTACTGGAACCAACTTGCGGCCGATACCGAAGCCGCAGGGGACAACGCCAAGGCCTTGCAGGGAGCGAAGCTGCGCGCCTGGGACGCCAAGCCGAAAGTGATCATGCAAGCCGACAGTTCTACCGTGACCAGCTGGTTTTCTCCGAATACGCCCAAAGCGCGTGGACGTTCACGAACCAACGAAGCGCGTCCGCCCGATATGGAAGAGCTTGCCACACTGATTGCCGGCGCCCAGCATGCGGTGCTGTTTCTGGCGTTCTATCCGGGTACGCCCAGCATCGTCAACTGGGTAGCTGAGGCACAGTTGACCAATAAGGATCTCTTCGTGCGCGGTTGCGTTACCAATCCATCCACAGCGGCAGGCTTTCTGTATGAGCTGCAGGGCGTGGAGCAGCCCAAGCGCAAGAAGGGCGATCCGCCGGGGAAGCAGGATCCGCGAGTGATTTCCGCCAAGGCACTGACGTCTGTGGTACCCAGCGGCTGGCAGAAGGAAATCCTCTCAGCCGGTTTCGCCGTTACGCATGACAAGATCGTGGTTATCGATCCGTTTTCCGACAACTGCGTCGTCGCGACCGGTAGCCACAATCTCGGCTACAAGGCGTCTTACGACAACGACGACAATCTTGCCATCTTCAAAGGACAGCAAGCGCTGGCGCAGGCTTATGCGACGCACGTTCTTGATATCTATGACCACTTCTCATGGCGTTGGATGGTGCAGGAAAAAGGACAGAAGGCCGCTGACACCATGCTAAGCGTCAAGCCCGACGAGTGGCAGAGCAAATATTTTGGGGATAAAGGAGAAATTCGTTCGGCGCAGTTGCGGTTCTGGCTGGGAGCCGTGCCGGTTACGCGTTAGGAAGATGTGGATAAACGAAGGTAAATTGCGCCCGGCTGAAGCGCCGGGCGCGAAAGATGACGACTATTTATTGACCAGCTTTGCCGGCACCGCCAGCGTCAGCAGTCCGCCCAGGAGCAGCGAGCCCGCGAGCACATACATGCCCATGTTGGTGCTTTGGGTGGCATCCTTCAACCAGCCGACCAGATACGGGCTGACGAAACCGGCCAGATTGCCCAGCGAGTTGATCAGCGCGATACCGGCAGCCGCAGCCGTACCGCTCAGGAAAGCGGTCGGCAGGCTCCAGAACAGCGGCAACGTGGTCAGAATACCGACCGCAGCCAAGGTCAGCGAGGCCATCGCCAGCAGTGTGTTGTGGTCATACACGGTGCTGAACAGCAGACCCACGCAACCGAGGAAAGCCGGGATTGCAACGTGCCAGCGACGCTCGCGCTGCTGGTCGGCGCTGCGTCCGATCATGATCATCGCAATGGCCGCGATCGCATAAGGAATCGCCGTCAGCAAACCGATGTTGAGCGGATCGCTCACGCCGGTCGTCTTGATGATGGTCGGCAGCCAGAAGCTCACGCCATACAGGCCCATCACGAAGCAGAAATAGATGATCGCGCTCAGCCAGACCTTGCCGTCGGCGAACATCTGGCCCAGCGACACTTCAGTCTTGTCGGCTTGTTCTTGTGCGATTTGGGATTCCAGCAAGCGCTTTTCATCTTCGCTCAGCCAGTCTGCATCGCGAACGCGATCCTTCAGATAAAAGATCACGACCACGCCCAGCACCAGCGAAGGAATCGCTTCCAGGATGAACATCCATTGCCAGCCGGCCAGGCCGTGCACACCTGGGAAGGCATGCATGATCCAACCCGACAGCGGGCCGCCGATCACGCCCGAAATCGCGATACCTGTCATGAACAAGGCTGTGATCTTGCCGCGGCGATGCGACGGATACCAGTAGGTCAGGTACAGAATCACGCCAGGGAAGAAGCCGGCTTCAGCCACACCCAGCAAGAAGCGCATGACGTAGAACATTTCAGGCGTCGTCACGAAAATCATCGCGCCGGAAATGATGCCCCACGTGATCATGATGCGAGCGATCCAGAGGCGTGCTCCGACCTTGTGCAGGATGATGTTGCTGGGGACTTCGAAAATGAAATAGCCGATAAAGAAAATACCGGCGCCGAGACCATAGATTGTTTCGCTGAACTTCAGGTCTTGCAGCATTTGCAGCTTGGCGAACCCGACGTTGACGCGGTCCAGATAGGACGCGACATAGCAGAGAAACAGCAGAGGAAGCAGACGCCATGTGACCTTGGAAAAGGTCGCTTCTTCAAACGATACATTGTTGCCGGGCGACGCGGCAATGCCTTGTGCTGGGGTATACGACATGTCTCACTCCATACGTATTAAAAATGGATCAGTCTTGTTGTTATGAAAATCCAGTCTCTCTGGACTGGATTTATTTAAGTACTGATTACTGTGGTTCTTCTTTTTTTATTGCAGCGTGATTATAGACACAAATTTTGTCGATTTAATGTAAAGCGGCTCGTCACTGACAAAACCCTGACAAGCAGTCTGTCAGCGCGACTAGATCCTCGTCACTGCTTTACACGCAGCGACCGCCATCTACTTCAAGACACGTGCCCGTAATGAACGACGCTTCGTCCGAACCCAGATACAGGCAGGCGTTGGCGATGTCGTCCGGCGTCGAGAAGCGGCCCAGTGGAATCGTCGCGGTAAACTTTTTACGGTTTTCCGGGGTATCCGGCACGCCCATGAACTCCGTCAGCAGGCCGGTTGCAGAAATCACAGGATTGACGCAGTTGACGCGGATGTTGTCCGGGCCGAGCTCTGCCGCCATCGATTTGCTGGTTGTGATAACCGCGCCCTTGCTGCCGTTGTACCAGGTCAGGCCCGGACGCGGACGGATGCCTGCGGTCGATGCGATGTTGATGAAGGCGCCGCCGCCAACCTTGCGGAAGTACGGCACGAAGGTCTTGGCGCTCAGGAAGATGCTCTTGACGTTGATTGCGTAGATGCGCTCGAACTCGTCTTCTCCCACTTCCAGCATCGGGCGGTTGCGGTGCGTGGTGCCGGCGTTGTTGACGACGATATGCAAGCCGCCGAAAGCATCCAGCGCAGCTGCCAGCATGGCTGCCATGTCGGCGCTCTTGGACACGTCTGACTTGATGAAGCGCGCCTGCCCGCCGGCAGCGTTGATCTCATCGGTGACGCGCTTGCCGGACGCTTCATTGATGTCTGCCACCAGAACGCGGGCGCCTTCGCGTGCATAGCTCTTGGCGATGCCTTCACCGAAACCTGAACCTGCACCGGTCACGATGGCTACTTTGTCTTTCAATCGCATGTCTTCTCCTTGTGGTGTTGAATGTTTTTTTTAATCGTGTTTGATGGCAATGGTCTTCAGGACCGTGAAGCCGTATAGCGCCTCGAAACCTTTTTCACGTCCATGACCGCTGGCCTTGACGCCGCCGAAAGGCAACTCCACGCCACCGCCTGCGCCATAGTTGTTGATGAAAACCTGCCCGCTGCGGATCGCGCGCGCCAGACGCATCTGACGCCCGCCGTCGCGTGTCCAGACACTGGCAACCAGGCCGAAATCGGTGCCGTTGGCCAGACGAATGGCATCGGCTTCATCTTCAAACGGCATGGCCGCCAACACGGGGCCAAACACTTCTTCCTGCGCCAGACGATGCTGAAACGGTACGTCGCGCAGCAAGGTCGGCGCCTGATAAAAACCACCGGCAGGCGCACCATCGGCGATGCGTCCTTGCGCGACGACCGGGATCTTGCTGTCGGCCGCTTCGCGCAGGAAGCCGGCCACGCGCTCTTGCTGTGTCTTGCGGATCAGCGGGCCGCAGTCGAGATCCATGGCGGCAGAGCCGACACGCAGTTTGCCGAAGGCGGCGCCGACGCGTTCCAGCACTTGCTCATACGCACTGCGCTGAACCAGCAGGCGACTGCCGGCGGAGCAGGTTTGTCCCGCGTTCTGCACGATGGCGTTGACGATGACCGGCAGCATGGCATCAAAATCGGCATCGGCGAACACCACCTGCGGCGACTTGCCGCCCAGTTCCAGCGTGACCGGCGTGTGATTTTCTGCGGCAGCGCGCACCACGATCTTGCCGACGTTGGGCGAGCCGGTAAACGACACGTGATCGACGTCGCGATGTTTGACCAGCAGGTCACCGGCTTCATGACCGTAGCCGGTGACGATATTGAGCACGCCCTCGGGGAAGCCGACTTCTGCCGCCAGCTCCGCCACGCGCAACAACGACAGGCAGGCATCTTCCGCCGGCTTGACCACACAGGTATTGCCTGCTGCCAGCGCACCGCCCACGCAGCGGCCGAAGATCTGCATCGGATAATTCCACGGCACGATATGGGCGGTGACGCCATGCGGCTCGCGCAGGGTCAGTACGGTGTAACCGGTCTGATATGGGATGGTTTCGCCATGCAGCTTGTCGGCTGCACCGGCATAGAACTCGAAGTAGCGTACGATCGCGGCCGCATCGGCGCGTGCCTGCTTGAAGGGTTTGCCGCAGTCGCGGGCTTCCAGTTGTGCCAGTTCTTCCTGATGCTCCGCCAGTTTTTGCGACAGCTTCATCATCAGGCGGCTGCGGTCAGCGGCGCTGGTGCGGCTCCAGACGTTGTCGTAAGCCTTGCGCGCGGCTTGCACGGCGGCGTCGATGTCTGCGGCATTGCCGCGTGCCAGCGATTCAAACACCTGGCCATCGGACGGATCGGTGACGGGAATGCTTTCGCCGGACGATGGTGCGGTCCAACGGTTGTTGATGAAGTGCTGTTTCATGATTTCGAAGTCCCTTTATCTACATGGCAATCGACATGCCGCCGTCTACGTAGAGAACATGTCCATTGACGTAGGAGGCAGCGTTGGAAGCGAGAAAAACGGCGGCGCCGGCAATTTCAGCGGGCTGCGCCCAGCGACCCAGCGGCGTGCGCGTGGCGAAGTGAGCATTGATTTTGGGATCGGCAATAGCGGCTGCATTGGCTTGCGTCGCCACGCCACCCGGTGCAATCGCGTTGCTGGTGATACCCAGCGGGCCGTATTCGGCGGCAAGGGCGCGCATCATGCCGGTCAGACCTGCCTTGGCGCCGGTGTAGACTGCGTCGCCCGAGCGCGCGATCTGGCCCGCAATCGAAGTGACAGTAATCAGACGGCCGCTTTTGTTGGGCACCATCAGGCGCGCCGCTTCACGCGACAACGTGTAGCCCGCGATCAGGTTGGTTTCCAGCATGGCGTGAATTTCATCGTCGCTGAATTCCAGCAGGGGTTTGCGATTGCGCACGCCGGCGTTGTTGACGAGGATATCGAGGCGGCCGTGTTGGGTGGCGATCTGTGCAAAGGCGGCCTTGACGGCGGCTTTGTCCGTCACGTCGAAGGCGAGGGCGCTGGCGGACAGGCCTTGTGCGGTCAGGTTTTGCACCGTGCTTGCCAGCGTGTCGGCGTTGCGGCCGTTGAGGATCACGTGCGCGCCGCTGCCTGCCAGTGCACGCGCAATTTCCAGTCCGATATCGCGCGCGGCGCCGGTGATGAGGGCGATCTTTCCGCTCAGAGAGAACTGCTGCAGATAGGACTGTGTATTCGGAGTATTCGGATTTTGCGGCTGATTCATGGTTGGCTTCGATAAACAATGGACGGCAAAAGATATCACCGTCGCAGCCATCGGGCCGGACCGTTTGTCTCCTGTCGTTTTTGTTTTTTGGACAATGGTCGGGAAGTCCGCCACCGTCTCGCTTGGCTTTCAATGTATGTTGCTGATTAAAAGATGTCAACTAATATTACTACTTGTGCAGGTGCGACATATTGCAAGAAGGGGCATAAGGCCTGCTTATGGCCGGGCCGGAAATCGGCTACCATGCGCAGTAATTCACGGTAATTACAAAATTCGACAGGAGACGCGCCATGCCGAAATCGCCAGGCAATCAGCAAGAAGCTAATCCAGACGCAAAAGTTGTCAGCATCCGGACTTCAGCACTGCCACGCACTGCCCAATTGTCCACCGATGCCTTGGCGCTTGCCGCCGCCGGGTTGGGACCGGTACGCCAGGAGCGTTTCGCTGAGCGTGTCTACGAAAATCTCTTCCACGCCATCGTTGAAGGCAAGATCGGCGTCGGCAGCCGCCTGCCTTCCGAGAATGATCTGGCGACCCTGTTCGACGTATCGCGACCCATCGTGCGCCAGGCGCTGGATCGTCTGCGCGAAGATCAATTGGTGGAATCGCGGCGCGGCTCCGGCACCTACGTCATGGACAAGCCCGAGCTGGCCGGCAAGCCCGCCAACGCGGAGCCGTCCGAACGCATCGGCCACATCATGAACGGTCTTGAGTTGCGCATGGTGATCGAGCCGGAGTGCGCCTACATGGCGGCCTTGCGCCGCAGCACGGCCGACCTGACGCGCATGGACGAGCTGCTGACGGGGTTTGAAGAAGCCAATGCCGTTGGCGGCATTGCCCACCATTTCGATTTTGCCTTCCACGAAGCAATCGCCACAGCCACTGCCAATCTGCGCTTCGTGCAAGTGCTCAAGACCTTGGAGTACGACGTCAGCCATGCCGTCAATATGCTGCGCCACCTGATGCACATCCAGCCCTGGAAGCGCACCCAGGATGCCATGGACGAGCACCGGAATATCTTTGAGCTGATCAAGCGGCAAGACGCCGAGGGCGCGCGTCGCGCCATGCGCGGGCATATCGAGAATGCGCGTAGCCGCATGTTCAACAGTCGGCCAGGCTTGTAAATACTTTCCTGTAAATATAAATAACAACTTAAGACTGCGAAACAAGCTACATGGAACTGCGTCAACTCAGATATTTCGTCGCCATCGTTGATCACGGATCGCTCTCCCGCGCAGCACGTGTGCTCCATATTGCGCAGCCGGCCCTGACGCAGCAGATCCGTCAGCTGGAAGAAGAGCTGGAAGCGCAGTTGCTGCATCGTTCCGCGCAAGGCGTGATCGCCACCGATGCAGGTAAAACCTTTTACGAACACGCGCAAGCCATCCTGAAGCAAGTCACCGACGCCAAGTCGGCGGTTGCACAATCCAACGACAAGCCTTCAGGCACGGTGGCGCTGGGCATTCCACAAAGCGTCTCCGGCGCCCTGGCCTTGCCGTTGCTCACTGCAATTCGCGCCACCTATCCGGAAATCACCTTGTTGCTCACCGAAGAACTGACCGGCAACCTGATCGTCCAGCTCAAATCGGGGCGGATCAACCTGGCGGTGCTGTTCGACGATGGTCAACTGTCTCCGTTTGCCTGCACGCCGATGGTGGAAGAAGAAATGATGTACATCACCCGCGCCGATTCGCAATACGGCCTGAAAGAAGGACGGGAAGGAAAGGGAAAGAGCAAATCAGTCACGCTGGCCAAGGCTATCAAGGCGCCGTTGATCCTGCCCGGATTGCAGCACGGCGTGAGGCCGCGTATCGAAAATGTGGTCCGCGCACATGGCATGTCATTGGACAACGTGATCGAGATCAATTCGGTGGCGATTCTGAAGTCGGCAATTCTGGCCGACATCGGTGCGACCATTCTTCCGGTAGCGCCTTTGCTGTCCGAGATCGAACGCGGCGACATGATCGCGTATCCGATCAGCGGCGAACGCATGGCGCGTACGCTGGCCTTGTGTGCGTCGAAGAATATTCCGCTGACGAATGCCGCGGCGGCGGTAGAGCGGCTGGTACTGGATGTGACGGATGATTTATGCCGCAAGGGCAAGTGGCTGCATGCAGAGGCGTTGGCGCGGGAGTAAATTCAGCGCTCAGCATGCCAATTCAATTGCCGTCGTCCTGACGGAAGTCAGGACCCAGCGTCGTAGTCGTTTCAAGCGTCTTCACGACACTGGGTCCCAGCGTTCGCTGGGACGACGGCATTGTTGGCGGGCCTTAGTTCTTGTCGATGGCAGGATCCGGCAATGCCGTGCCGCCGACCAATGCATTGACAACCCGCTCGCCCAAGCCCAAGCCCACGCTCATGCCGATACCGGTATGCATCAACACTACGGTGGTCTTGTCGTCGATCTTTGTTGCGGAGAACGGCCCTGGTCCCTTGCTGCCATACACGCCCTGCCAGCGTTCCAGCACGGTCAGTTTGACGCCCAGCGTATCTTCCGCCAGACCGATCAGCAGACTATCAATTTCTTCGTTGTTGAACGGTGGCGCATCGGCGCCGTAGTAGTGCGAATCGCCGATGATCATTTCCTGATACGGCGTCGGGCTGACCAGCAGGTGAATACCGTGGCGGTTCAGCACCGGATACTTCGCTTCGATTTCTGCATTCACGCCCGCCGCGCTCGGCAAATCGGAGAACGCGCCGTAATGCGTACACGACAAACCGGTCAACACCGCATGTGTCAGCGGAAAACGTTCTTGCGGTGCCGCGCGCAGCATTTGCAGGCGGCATACCTTGAGATTCATCTCACCGAGTTTGTCGGAAAACAGCGTCTGGTAATCATGGCCGGAACACACGATGGTGCGCTCGGCGCTAAATTCACCCATGGTCGTCGACAGATGGCCGTCACGGGCTTCCCTGACCAGCGTATTGAAATGGAAGTGCACCCCTTGAGATTGCAGATAGCAGACCAGCGCCGGTATCGCTTCGCGCGAATACAGTTGCAAATCCTGCGTGCCGTGCAGGGCAGAGCGATGATGGCGGAAACGGCCGCCATACAGTGTTTCGAGTTGCGATCCCTCCAGCAGCGAGACGTCGTAGCCGTGCTGGCGTGCACGCACGATCATGAATTCTTCCAGCACTGCATGTTCGGCTGCGGTGCGCGCGAACAGCAAGGTGCCGGCTTCACGCGCGCTGAAGTTGGCGCGTTGCGCCAGATGCAGCCATAGCTCGCGGCTTTGCTTGGCCAGACCGAGCATGATGCCGGGCGGCTGGCCGGTGACCAGGCCCATGCCGAAGTTACGGATTGATGCGCCGATCGGCGTCGAGCTGCGTTCAAAGACGACCACGCGCAGGCCGCGTTTTACTGCTGCGAAGGCATGCGCCAATCCGAGCATGCCCGCGCCGACGATGGCGACGTCAATATGACCCTTGTTGGTGTTGCCCATCTTGTTTCCTCAATACGCTTGCTGTGATGTGTCTGGTGTTCGGTGTCCGGTGTCCGGTTTGCTTTCATGAACGATCTCATGCATAGGCGCGCAGAAGATCGTTCATGGAAACAGAGGGGAGATGAAGCGGACGAGTGCGCCGTCCTGCTCCATCTCTTTTGAGTGAACTGCTACAAGTTAATGTAGCTGATTATTTCTTTTCCGCCTTGCTTTCGTAGCGCTTGCTCCACTCGGTCAGGATACGATCGCGGTTGGTGCTGGTCCAGACGAAGTCGTTCTTGGTCAGTCGCTTTTCGTAGTCGGCCGGCAGCAGCGGATCAGGCTTGGCGATGCCAGGAACAGCCAGAACGGCGAAGTTCTTTTCGTATTGCATCATGGCGTCCTTGCTGGCGGAGAAATCAGCCAGGCGCTTGGCGGCGTCCAGGTTCTTGGTGCCCTTGACGATGGCAGTCGCTTCCAGATCCCAGCCCAGGCCTTCCGATGGCAGGATGATGTCGATCGGTGCGCCTTCTTTCTTGGTCTTCACTGCGCGGTATTCAAATGCGATGCCGATCGGGAATTCGCCGGTAGCAGCTTGTTTGCATGGCTTGGAACCGGAGTGAGTGTACTGGCCGATGTTCTTATGCAGCGCGTCCATGTACGCCCATGCCTTGTCTTCGCCCATCATCTGGATCCATGCCGTGACGTCCAGATAGCCGGTGCCGGAAGAGGCTGGATGCGGCATGACGATCTTGCCTGCGTAGATCGGCTTGGTCAGGTCAGCCCACGACGTTGGCTTCGGCAGACCTTGCTTTTGCGCTTCGACAGTGTTGAAGCAGATTGCCGAACCCCAGACGTCCATGCCGACCCATGCTGGCGGGTTGGCAGGGCTGCGGTACTTGGCTTCGATGTTCGACAGATTCTTCGGCGCGTACGGTGTCAGCATGCCTTCCTTGTCGAGGATCGCCAGGCTGGAAGCCGCCAGACCCCAGATCACGTCTGCCTTCGGATTGGCCTTTTCAGCCAGCAGCTTGGCAGTAACGATACCGGTCGAATCGCGCACCCATTTGATTTCAATGTCCGGATTGCTCTTTTCGAACTCAGCTTGGTAAGCCTTGATCTGATCGGCTTCCAGCGCCGTGTAGACAGTCAGTGTGGTCGCTGCATGCGCGGACAACAGAGCGCCTGCACCCAGAACGGAAGCAAGCAGTTTAAGAATGTTTGTAGATTTCATGGTTGCTTTCTTGTGGTTGAAAAGTAATACGACGAACGACAAATCAATGTTTTTTGCCCGCAGTGCGCCAGGCCTGTGCGCGGCGCACCCAGTAACCGAGACCCCAGTGCATCAGCAGGGAAACGGCGATCGAGGTCAGCAGAATCAATGTGGACATGGCAGCAGCAGGGCCGACATCGCCGGCGTCATCCATGTTCAGCACGGCAATCGCCGCCAGCACGGTGTTCGGGCTATAGAGAAAGATCACGGCCGACACCGTCGTCATCGACGACACGAACAGGTAGCGGAAAATCTCAAGCACGGCCGGCAGGCACAGCGGCACCGTAATGCGCAAATAAGTGCGCAGCAGCGGCACCTTGAGCGAGGCCGAAGCGGCTTCAAACTCGGGATCGATCTGTTTCAACGCGGTGACGGCGGTCAGATGCGCGGTGGTGTAGAAGTGCATCACCGAGCACAGCACCAGGATCGTCATGCTGCCGTAGAGGAAATTCAACGGATTGGCCGGATGATTGAAGAAGAACACGAAGCCCAGTCCCAACACCAGCCCCGGCACCGCCATCGGCATGAAGGCCAGGAAGCGCAGCGAGGTATCCAGTACGCGGTTCGAACGCGTCTTCTCCATCAGCCAGGCGCCGGTGAAGATAATCGTCGTACCGACAATGCTGGTGCCGATGGCCAGGCGCAGACTGTTCCAATAGGCCAGCCAGCCACCGCCGTCCATGTTGTCGAAGTCGTAGTGCATCAGCGTCAGCTTGAGGTTGTACGGCCACAATTTCACCAGCGAGGCGCCGATGGCAACGGCGATCATCAGCAGCAGCGCGCCGCTGATCGTCATCAGGATCAGGGTATAGACGCTATCGCGGCGCCATTGACGACGCGGCACCAAAACTTCTGCACGGCTGCTCATTTGTGCGCGTTGGCGCTTTTGCAGCCAGCCGTCAATGAAAAAAGTCAGCAACGCGGGAATCAGCAGCAGTAAGCCGATCAACGCGCCGCGGTCGAACTGCTGCTGACCGACCACCGCTTTATAGGCTTCCACCGCCAGCACGCTGAACGCGCCACCGACGATCTTCGGTACGCCGAAGTCGGTGATGGTCAGCGTGAAGACCAGGCAGAACGCGCCGAAGATGCCGTAGCGTGTCGCCGGCAAGGTCACGGTGCGGAAAGTCTTCCAGCTGTTGGCCCCCATCGCCGAGGCGGCGTCATACAGACGCGCATCGGCAAGCGACAGCGCCGACAGCAGAATCATCAGGGCATGCGGGAAGGTATAGAAGGCTTCGCCCAGCAAGATGCCCCAGAAACCGTAGATGCTTCCGTTCATCCATTCCTTGAACAGCCCCTGATTGCCGAACAGGTAAATCAGCGCAATACCGGGCAGCAGCGAAGGCGCCAGTAATGGCAGCAGGGCGATCGCACGCCACAGACCTTTGAGCGGCGCCAGCGTGCGCTGCAGGCCGTAAGCAAACAGATAGGCCAGTGGCACGACCACCAATGCCGTTGCCGCAGACACGCCGACGCTGCGCGCCACCATCGGGAAGAAGTTGGGATTGGCGACCAGTTTGCGCCACGGAGCCATACCCGCCCAGACGCCGCCCTGATCGAACAGGGCTTGTCCCAGTACGGCCACCAGCGGCATCGCCAGGGCAAGCAGCAATAGCAGCAATAAAAAATACTTGAGACTGCCCGACACCATTGCATCGAGATTGAGCGCCTTCAGCGGCTTTGTATCGTTGCTGGACGCGTGCGTCGTTGCCATGGCGGATTCAGGCAGCACTGTTGTTTGAATGGAGGCGGTCATGCTGTTCAGGCAAACAAATGCAGGGCGCGTTGCGGCAGAGCGATCCACATTCTCTCTGCGGCGACATCCGGCAAGCGGGAACGTACATCGTCGGCAACATCCGCCATGAGGCGTTGGCCGGGCAGTTCGTCCAGTTCCAGCATCATGCGATAGCGATTGCCGAGATAGATCTGATCGACCACGCGCGCCGAAAAGCGGTTTGACGCGTCGGCAGCCGGTTGCACGTCGATGGCTTCCGGACGGCAGAACAGGCGGCCGGCCTCATTGCCCGCCGCCGTATGCATGGCGCCTTGGCGAGATGCTTCGTCAATATTCAATGTCAATGCGCCGACGCTGACTTGATGCGCCGACAGCCGCTGGAAAGGCAGCCAGTTGGCCTGGCCGATGAAGTCGGCAACGAAGGGCGTAGCCGGATGGCGGTAGATGCGATCCGGTGTGTCAAATTGTTCGATGCGGCCGTGGTGCATGATGGCGATGCGGTCCGACATGACCATCGCTTCTTCCTGATCATGGGTAACCATCAGCGTGGTGATGTTGAACTGTTTTTGCAGACGGCGGATTTCCAGTTGCAGGTGTTCGCGCACTTGTGCGTCCAGCGCCGACAAGGGTTCGTCGAGCAGCAGCAGCGACGGCGAGGGCGCCAGTGCGCGCGCCAGCGCAACGCGTTGCTGTTGGCCGCCGGAGAGCTGGCCGGGGAATTTCTTTTCGCTGCCGGACAGGCCGATCATGTCCAGCATCTCCGCTACGCGCTGCTGCATCTGGGCCCGATTCATGCGGCGGCTGTTGAGGCCGTAGGCGACGTTTTGCGCGACCGTCAGATTGGGGAACAGCGCATACGATTGAAACAGAATCCCGTAGTCACGCGACTGCGGTGGCAGGTGGGAAATATCCAGGCCATGTGCGTGAATGCTGCCGCTGTCCTGTTTTTCCAGACCGGCGATGGTGCGCAGCAGGGTGGTTTTGCCGCAGCCGGACGGGCCAAGCAGACAGACCATTTCACCTTGCTTGACGTCGAGCGATACATGGTCCAGCGCGGTGAACGCGCCGAAGCGTTTTTGTATCGTACGGATCGACAGGAACACATCGGTGGAAGAGCCAGCAACGGAAATGTCGGCAGGGTGAGATAACGAAGTAGGCATCACATTCTTTCGTTGAGACTATGCCGGGTTCGGCCAGAAAGTGAGCGGATATTACGTAGCTAATATGACAGCTGGATGACACTTGTGATGTTATATATGGAGTGGATTCCTCCTATAGCATCAGGTTATGGATGAGGTCATTTTGCCAAGTACGGAGATATTTTTCGCCGGCAATATTGCACCGCAAACTGCAGGCAAGGGTCTCTTGTAAAAACGTTGGAACGAATTGCGTGTCCGGTATGGTCTAATGATCACCAGATTTTGCTTTTACCTATTTAATAGGCGGCGCATTTGAACAGAATAAACAAAACCGGAATCAGGATTGCAACGGTACTCGGTGCCGGGCTGGTTGCTGCCTGCACAGTGCAAAAGCCCGACACGCAAGCCAATCGCGACGCCACCGCGAAGGAAATCATCGAGCAGGTCAAGACAACGCCCGACGGTACCTCCACCGCCAACTCGCTGGACGATTACAAGGCCGATCTGGCCAGACGTATCTCGCAGGTCAACTCCACCAAGGTGCATATCGAAAGGCCGCAAGCTTTGCTGCGCTCGGTGATCGTCATCAAATATGTCGTCGACAAGGACGGCAACCTGGTGCGCAGCGAAGTCGTACGCACCAACAAGGACAAGGTCACGGAATCCACGGCACTGACCACCTTGCGCAATACCGCGCCTTTCCCCAAACCACCGATCGCCTTGCTGAGCAACGGTCGCATCGAGTTGTCCGAGACCTGGCTGTTCAATAACGACGGCCGCTTCCAGTTGCGCACTATCGCGCAGCCGCAAAAGAATGAATAAGTCTGATTTTCCTGCCTTGCCTACGATCTCCAGTATTGCCCGGTGGATCGTATTCCTCCTGAATACGTTGCTCACTTCCCACAGTTACTAAAAGTAGTTAGTGCTTTTTTGTTGCGCGCTGCAACATATTTCAATACCGGGTATCCTATTGCCGTCGCTCTGCGCCTGTTTTTGCGCGCATTATTGCCTTGCGGCACTTGCAGATACCCCTCATGGAAAAGATTATTGTCTACGTTATCCCGCTGTTTTTTGTACTCATCGGGGTGGAGTTCGTCTATGGCTATATACGCCGGCGCAATACCTATCGCCTCAACGACGCCATCAGCAGCCTGAGCCAGGGGCTGATCAGCCAGTTGGTGGCACTGGTAACCCAGTTGTTCCAGATCGGCATGTATTCGATCGTGTACCGTTTCGTCGCGATTTTTCCGCATGTGCGCTTCTGGCAGACTGCGCTCGGCTGGGTTGTCGCCGTGGTGCTGTTTGATTTCTTCGATTACTGGCTGCATCGCATGGGCCACGAAAGCGCCGTGATGTGGGCCGCACATTCGGTTCATCACCAAAGCCAGGACTTCAATCTGTCCACCGCCTTGCGCCAGGAGAGCACCGTGGTCTTTATCGGCTGGCTGTTCTATCTGCCGATGGCAGTGCTGGGCGTATCGCCGGAACAGTTCGGCATTGCCGGCCTGATCGTGCTGATCTATCAGTTCTGGATTCACACCGAACACGTCGGCAAGCTGGGCTGGTTCGACCGCATCTTTTCTTCGCCCTCGAATCACCGCGTCCATCACGCCGTCAACGATCAGTACCTGGACAAGAACTACGGCGGCATGCTGGTGATCTGGGATCGCATGTTCGGCACCTTCGCCGAAGAAAAAGAAAAATGCGTCTACGGCACCCGCACTCCGCTGCAAAGCTGGGATCCGATCTGGGCCGTGGTTGGCGGCTACTGGCAACTGGCGAAGACTGCCGCGACGCTGCCGCATTGGCAAGACAAGCTGCGTGTCTGGTTTAAAGCGCCGGGCTGGTTGCCCGATTATGCGCAGGCGAGCGGTCCGGCATTCGATCTGGAGCAGGCTGCGCGCCGTTACGATCCGCCGTTGCCGCTCAAGGCCAACATCTTCGCCGGTCTGCAGTTTTTGTTGCTGCTGGTGGCAACTGCCATCCTGTTGTGGGTTGCCGATGATGTTTCTTATCTGCGCCTGCTGGCGGTCTGTACTACATTCCTCATCGCGTTCTGGGCGCTTGGTCTCTTCCTCGAGAAACGCCTGTCCGGTCTTGCCGTGATCGCCATCGACGTCATTGCAGGCGCCGTCGCTTTTTACGTGCTTTGGTAATTCCTCCAGCATAGTGAGCGAACGCCTCTGACCCAAGAAATGCTGAGGTCAGGTCTCACGAAAGCTGGTTTGTTCTTGCTGTGCGGAATCAGTACACTGGCAGCCGCTCGACATGGCATGCACCTCTGAAGGGGGGCGGCCCATGTCTGGCTCAGAACATCCGCCAAAGGAAAATCATGTTTTACGTGATCGCAGCCGTCTTCGCCGTCGGCGCATCGCTTTTTGTCGCCGAGACGGAAGCCAAAACCATCTGCACCATCGTCGCCGACGCGTCGCACATCAGCGATGCCGGCATCACCGCCCCCATTCTCCAGCAAGGCAATTGCACCGAGCGTTTCACGCCGGCGTCCACGTTCAAAGTCGCGCTCAGCCTGATGGGCTTTGATGCGGGTTTCCTCAAAGATGAGCACGGGCCGACGATCCCGTTTCGCGAAGGCTATACCTACTGGGGCAATCCGGCCTGGCGTCAGCCGACCGATCCGGCGGCATGGATGAAGTATTCGGTGGTCTGGTATTCACAGCAGATCACACACGCTATCGGCGCTGCCGGCTTGCAAAAATACGTGGATGCTTTCCACTACGGCAATCGCGATCTTTCCGGCGATGCAGGCAAGAACAATGCTCTGGATCGCGCCTGGATCAGCTCATCGCTGAAGATCTCGCCCCAGGAGCAGGCGCAATTCCTGGCGAAGATCGTCAACCGGAAACTGCCGGTGGATGCGCATGCCATCGACATGACCGCCAGCATCATGAAACTCGGCATGCTGCCCGAGGGATCGGACGATGGCTGGCAAATTTACGGCAAGACCGGCGCAGCTGCGCCACAGCATGCGGACGGCAGCTATGACAAGGCACATTTTTATGGCTGGTTCGTCGGCTGGGCGACCAAGGGCAATCGCACTCGTGTGTTCGTGCGCCTGATCCAGGAAGAGAAAGAAGAAAAAATCAGCGCCGGCATCCACAACAGAGATGCCTTCCTTAAAGAGCTGCCGGCGCTGCTGGACAAGAACTAAACACGTCGAAGGCGGGAAATCGCTCCGGCTACTTCTTCATCGCCAGCCGCGATGCTTCGTGCAGACGTTTGACGGCGATGCCGATTTCGTCCGGATTCATGGAAGCGAAGCCCAGCCGTACTGCATTCACGGCGCTATCTTGCGGCGAGAACTGGCGACCGCTGCGGATGAACAGCTTCTTGTCCGCGGCGTGTTTGGCCAGGGCATCGACGCGAATGCGCTTGTCGAATTCGACCCAGAGTGCCAGTCCGCCTTCCGGATTGCGCACGCGGATATCCTCTCCGAATGCAGTCTGCAAACCGTCCTGCAACGCCTCTTTACGCAGCCGGTACAGTTTTGACGCGCGCCGCAGATGCTTGCGCAACTCACCGTCGCTGATCAGGTCGGCCAGCATTTTCTGCATGACGGCGTCGCTTTGCGTCGACATCAGCAGCAGATTGTGATTGAGCACTTCAATCAGATTCACCGGCGCCGCGATAAAGCCGCAACGGAAGGATGAACCCAGCAACTTGGACAGCGAGCCGATGTAGATCACATTGCGTTGCTGAGGATCGCTGGCCAGCGGCAGGTAAGGACGGCCCTCGAAGTGATATTCGTGATCGTAATCTTCTTCAATTACGGTGAAGCGATGACGCGCCGCCAGCAGCAGGAGTTTTTGCCTGCGATCGGCGCGCATGCTGACCGTGGTGGGGAACTGATGATGCGGCGTGACGTAGATCAGCTTCACTGAATGGAGCTTGCATAGCGCTTCGACATGATCGGTCTTGCAGCCGTCCTGATCGATGTCGACGACTTCAATACGCGCCCCCAGCGCAAGAAAAATCGCCCATGCAGGCGGATAACTCAAACGCTCCACCAGCACCACATCGCCCGGCCGGATCAGCGCGCTGGCCGCAAGATGCAAGGCCATCTGCGTGCCTTGCGTGAGACAGATGTTGTCACTGGTCACGGCCAGATTGCGCGTAGTGCGCAGCATGTCGGCCAGGGCTGTACGCAGCTTTTCTGCGGATTCCAGATTGCCGTATTTGACCCAGTTGGATTTGAAGGCGGTCGTCATCGCGTTGCGGTAATAGCGATGCAATACCGCCTGCGGCAGCAGCCTGTGATCCGGCGCGCCGTTGTCGAAATACATGGACTCGCCGTTCCTTCCGGCCCGTACCGATGGCAGATGCAGATCGTCGAAATAGGGCGGTAACGCAGGAGAGATGACTTCGGGAGCAAACGATGCCGTCTGTGCCGCTTTGCGTTTGGTTGATGTTGCTTGTGACGATGCCTGCGGTGATTCCAGCAAGGCATTGACAAAAGTGCCGCGCCGCGGCTCGCTCACCAGCCAGCCTTTGACGATGGCTTCTTCGTAGGCCAGCATCACCGTCTTGCGATTGACGTCGAGAATCTCCGCCAGCTCGCGCGTTCCGGGCAGGGCTGCGCCGGGTTCAAGACGACCGTTCTGGATGGCGCTCGCCAGGCCATCAACGATCTTGCGGTAAGACGCCTTCATCGGCGACGCATCGAGATCGAGCAAGAGCCGCCATGTTCTCATCTGGACCATCTGGAATATTCAAATCTGGAGGTTTCAATGGTCCTATTCTAGCCTGACAATACTGTTCACGGACGCACTCTCTGCGATTCAATGAACTCAGCTATCCAGATAAGGAAAGATACTTATGCCCACTACCTACACCATCCAGTTGGCCGGCTCCGGCAAGAGTTTTGCCGTCGACGACGAGACATTGCTGCTGGACGCGGCGCTGGCCGAAGGTATCTCGATACCGTTCTCTTGCCGCCGCGGCGAGTGCGGCTCGTGCAAGGTGAAGGTGCTGAGTGGCGCTCACGCAAGCAATCCCTATGTGGCCGCCGGCACGCCTTACCCTTTGGCTCCGGACGAGATGCTGCTGTGCCAGAGCCATGCCTGCGGCGACATGTGCATCGACATCCCCGGCTGGTCGCCGCACGCACAAGCACTGCGGCTGGAAGCCACGATCCTGATGAAGGAAGCCGTGGCTCCCGATGTGACGAAGCTGGTGCTCAAACCGCAGGGCGAAGCCGGCATGCAAGTACAGGTAAGGGCAGGGCAGTACGTCAAATTCTTTCTCGATGATGGCAGCAGCCGTTGCTTTTCTGTTGCCAATCTGCCTGCAGTAGATGATGGTGAATTGGTTTTCCATATCCGCCGCGTCAACGGCGGCAAATTCTCGCAAGACATGCTGGGCCGCTTGGCACCAGGCGATGTCTTCAGCATCGAAGGCCCGTTTGGCGCCTGCACCTGGCAGCCGGGCGCGCATGATGCGTTGATCCTGCTGGCGACCGGCACCGGTTACGCAGGCATCAAGCCGATTTTGCTGGCGGCTTTGGCGGAGGCCGGCAATGTGCCGGTGACGCTGTATTGGGGCGGCGCGAGCAGCAGCGATTTTTATGACCGCGCTTTTCTGGATGCGTTGGCAGTGCAAGACAAACGCTTCCGCTGGTTCGGCGTCGAGCAGGCACATGTGCAGGATCTTGCGGCGACTCACGCTTACGATTGGAGCCGCACTTTGGTTTACGCTTGCGGCAATCCGAGGATGGTGCAGGACGCACGCCAGCGTTGCATCGCGCTGGGGCTGGAGGCGCATCACTTCGTTGCCGAAGCATTCGTGCCTTCGGGGGCCAGCGAAGTAGCACTGGTGCGTGGCAGTTTCGATCCGGTGTGGGAACGCGTCGGGCCAAAGTATTCGCTCGACGGCATGTTGGCCGCACGTGAGCAATCAGTACGTGCACTGGCGCAGATCGTCGGTAAGCTGCGTGTCGGCATGACCACCAGCGAAGCAATCGAGATGGCCAACGAACACCTGCGTCAGATGGGTTCGTCGCATACCTGGCATCCGACCTATATCCGCTTCGGCGACGACACCGTGAGAACGCCGCGGCAAGGCGCGGACAAAGAGCGCCGTCTGCAAGCGACCGACATCGCCGTGGTCGATCTGGGGCCGGTATGGGATGGCTATGAAGGCGACTTTGGCGACACCATCGTGTTCGGCCAGCATGCGCTCTATGCCGCATGTGCTCAGGCGGCGCGGGACGTGTTCAGTGCCAGCAAAGAAGCCTGGCTCACCGGACTGACCGGGCGTGAGCTCTATGATCTGGCCGAGCGGGTTGCCGCGGAAGGCGGTTGGCTGCTGGAGCGCAATCTGGCCGGCCATCGCGTCGCAGATTTTCCGCACGCCTTGTTTGGCCCGGCCAAGCTGGCGGAAATGGATATCGTGCCCAGCGACGCGGTCTGGGTGTTGGAGGTGCAGCTGCGCCATCCGACCGAACCGATCGGTGCATTCTATGAAGATATCCTGATTGGCACGCCGTCAAAGACCAGCAAGGGTAAGCCGGCGACCGAAGATGCACAGAGGAATCCGGTCGCCGTCTGAGGATAGCCGAAGGCCTTAGTCGTCGGCGACGATGCAGTTACGGCCGCGTTGCTTGGCCATGTACAAGCGTTTGTCGACCGACTCCATGAAGTTGATGCGGTGATCCTGCGTCGACGGAATGATGGTGTTCATGCCCAGGCTGATGGTGATGACTTTTTCGACCTGTGATTTTTCGTGCGGGATTTTTTCTTTCAGCACCAGCTTGCGGCAGCGCTGCGCCACTTTCAGCGCCGACGCGCGGTCGGTCTCCGGCAGGATCAGCACGAACTCTTCGCCGCCATAGCGCGCAAAGAAGTCGCGTGTGCGCGTTGCGGCGCCGCTCAGTGCGGTGGCGATCTGCTTCAGGCAGGCGTCGCCGCGGATGTGGCCGTAGTGATCGTTGAACTGCTTGAAGTAATCGATATCAAGCATGATCACTGCCAGCGGCGTGCGATTCTTGACGGCATTGGCCCATTCCACTTCCAGTGCGGAGTCGAACATGCGGCGGTTGGCGACATTGGTCAGGGCATCGCAATAAGACAGCGCTTCCAGTTCTTTTTGCAGCTCGACCAGACGCGCTTCGGTTTTCTTGCGTTCGGTAATGTCGAACATGAAGCCGATCAATGAATCGACTTCGCCGTCCGGCTTGCGCACCACATGCACCACGTCGCGAATCCAGACGTGTTCGCCGTCGCGCGTGATGGCGCGGTAGTCGGCTTCATGGTCGACGCCGGCCTTGGATTGCGACACGCAATAGTTCACCACGCCTTCGCGATCTTCCGCGTGAATGCGTGTGGCCCAGTCTTCCACCGAGACCCAGCTCTCCGGCGTCCAACCTAACAATTCTTCGATTTGCGGGCCGACGTAAGCGAACTTCATCGTGCTCCAGTCGATCTTCCAGGGAATGGCTTTGGTGGATTCCAGCAGCGTCTTGTAGACGGCGCTGTCGGGTTCCATTTGCTTCTGAATCGGTTCGGTCATGGATGGCTATGGCGATTTGTAGAGGATGTGTCGATGCGCAATATCTTGTTGCTGGTCGTCTTATTTCCCTTTGGAATCTAAAGCGCATTGCATCAAGAAATGATTGCATAAGGATAACCCGAACAAGTTATCGCAGTGTGAAATCTCAAAGCGAGTCATGCGTCTGACACAAACAAAAAAGCCGGCAACCATGGCGGTTACCGGCTTTGATGGTGGTTACATCAATGATGCTCAGAACGGTATGCGGCGACGTCGACGCACTGAGATGACTGCGAAGATAATCAACAACAGCAGCACAATCGCAATACCGATGGCCGGTGCAATATACGGCTGCAGTTTTGCGAGTATCGGTTGTTCACCACCTTTGCGCGCCTGCGCCACATAGGCCTCGCTGACTTGCACTTCCGGATTGCCATATTGCTTCAACACGTAGTTGGCGATCATGGCAATTTGCTGGTCAGTCAGCGGATTGACGTAGGAGTGCGCATCAAAGCGCGGCATCAGGATTTCCTTGTCACCGACCTTGCGTTCCACACCGTACAGAATCGCCGACACCAGATTGGCAGGATTGTGCGAACCGGTGGCCGTGTTGTTGAACAACGAAGGATAATCCTGACCGTTGCTGCCGGCACCCGATGCCGCGTGGCAGCTGGCGCAATAGCCGCTGAACAGCACCGCGCCGCTGTTGAGGCTGTTGTGCTCATTCGGTCCGCGTGTACCGCGCAGCGCCGACTCGTCGCTTACGGCTTTGCCGTAGCTATAGGCAGGCTTGCTCTGCGTGGCGTCGCGTACCGGCGGCACCGTGCGCAAGTACGCCACGATGGCGGCGATGTCGTCGTCACGCAAATGCTGGAAGCTGTTGGTGACCGCTTCCGCCATCGCGCCGCCGGCCTGGCCTTTGCCTTCAACGTGACCGGTCTTCAGATACTGCATCAGCTCGGCATCGCTCCAGCCGCCGACGCCGCTGACCTTGTCGGAGGTGATGTTGGGCGCATGCCATGGGCCCAGCGGCGCACCGGCAAGCGCCGAGCCGCCTTTTTCACCCATCAGAAAATTACGCGGCGTGTGGCAGGTGCTGCAATGCGCGAGGCCATCGGCGAGGTATTTGCCGCGATTGATCTGCTGCGACTTCGATGCATCCGGGACGAAGCGCTTGGTGTCGAGGAAGATCGCATTCCACACCGTCATTGACATGCGCACGTTGAACGGGAAGGGGAGCTTGGTCTGGCTGCTGGCCGGTTCGTTGACTGGTGTTACCGCGTTCATGAAATAGCTGTACAGCTTGTGCACATCGCTGTCGGTCAGCATGGCATAGCTGGTGTACGGCATGGCCGGATACAGATGGCTGCCGTCGGCGCGCACGCCTTCACGCAAGGCGCGGGCGAACTGCGCTTCGCTGTAGTTGCCGATACCCGCTGTCTTGGACGGCGTGATGTTGGTCGCGTAGATCGTACCCAAGGGCGACTCGATGGCGTAGCCGCCGGCGTAGGGCTTGCCGGCCGGCGCGGTGTGGCAGGCCATGCAGTCGGCCGCGATGGCGAGGTAGCGGCCGCTTTCGATGTCTGCTTTGACGGGGTTGGCTGGTGTTGCAGATGTTGCAGGAGCGGCAGCAGCAGGTGTGACTGCAGCCGGCGGCGCAGGCGGTTTCTCCAGCGATTGCTCCTGCGCGTGGACGCTGGCAACGCCTGCGGTGAACAGCAACGCGCTCAGCAAGGTGTTCAGCAAGACCGCGCCGTCGCGTTGGGAGAAGGGCCGCGAAGAAAGAAGGGATGCGCGAGTCATGATCATCCCTTCGCCAGTGTTCTGCTGATGTCGTCGGCAGCGCGCAAGCCGAGTGCCGCCATGCTCAACGTGCTGTTGACGACGCTGGCCGATGGCATCGCACCGCCGCCGGGCAGCCACAGGTTGGCGTGATCGTGGGCGCGGCAGTTGCCGTCGACCACGGAGTCTTTCGGATCGCTACCCATGATGACGCCGCCCATCACGTGATTGTTGGCGTTGAGGCTGGTAGTGATGTTGAATTCCACTGCGCCGAACAACTGGCCGATATGTTCCAGTTGCTTGTGCGCCGCTTCCGCGCCTTTGCGCACGTACTCGCCGACGTCATAGTAAATGTCGGGGCAGGCCAGTCCGAGCGGATCCTTGCGGGTCTTGCTCAGGGTCAGGCGGTTGTTGGCTTCCGGCAGCGGTTCGAGGCTGATCGACAGATCAACGCCGAAGGCGGCGCGGCGACGGATTTCATCGTCGAGCTCCTGGCCGACCAGACCGAGCTTCAATGCTTGTTGGGTGGCGGGGCCGACGCGTGTGATGTTGTTGAGGATCATCTTGTTGGAGGAATACTCGGAGCGGAACGCGCCATCGCGCGGGCCGACCAGGCAGCTGCTTTGCGCCGGGCCGCGACCGGTCCAGATCGGCTCATTCGCGAGGAAGGTGCAGTGAAAACCGGAGTGATCCATCATGTTGCGGCCGACCTGATCCGACGAATTGGCGAGGCCGTTCGGGTTCGCGGCATTCGCGGCCAGCAACAGCAGGCGCGGTGTTTCGATGCCGTTGCAGGCGAACACGAAAGCGCGTGCGGTCGCCTTGTGCGATTGCTTGCCGGCGTCGTACCAGTAGGCGGCAGTGATGCGGTTGTTTTGATCGGTATCGACTTTGTAGACCACGGCTTCCGGCAAGACCTTGGCGCCTTTCATCTCGGCGCGCTGGACGTGATGGATGCCGTTGTACATCGCACCGATCGGGCAGATCGGCTGGCAATTGTTATTGCCGCAGCAGGTCGGACGGCCTTGCCACGGACGCGTGCTGCGTCCTTGCGGAATCGGCACTGAGTTATAGCCGTGAGCATTGACCACTTCGGCAAAACGCTTGTCGCCATAGCCCCACGGCACCATGTCCATCGGGTACGGTTTGCTGCGCTCGCTCGGCGATTGCATGCTCGCATCATTCGGCCCGGCCACACCCATTTCTTCTTCGGCGCGGCAGTAGTAGGGCTCCAGCTCCTCATACGAAATCGGCCAGTCGCGGCCGACGCCATAGGTCGACTTCATCTTCAGATCGACCGGCAGATGGCGCCAGCATGATGCCGCCCAGTGCCACGTGGTACCGCCGACCGTGCGCAGATAACCCTGCTGGAAGCCGTTGCCGTCAGGGCCGGACAGCGCGATGTAATTGTTCTTTGGGAAGTACAGCGGCGCCGGTGCATTGGGAGCCTGCGGATACAAGCCCTGGAAGTCGGACCCGACACGGTTCTCAAAAGGCATGTTGCGCCAGTTTTCAACTGCTTGTGCGCGCTCGATGCGCAAACCGGCTTCGAGCATCAGGACTGAATAGCCCTGGCTGACGAGTTGATCCGCGATCATGGCGCCGACCACGCCGGAGCCGACGATCACGACATCGGCCGTTGCATCGCCCTCGGAGGAAAAGATAGGGAGTTTCATAATGTCTTTGCTTTAGGTTCGGGAGTGCCGGTGGTGGCAGGCGCAGGCACAGGGGCCGCTTCAACGGGGGCGGAGACACGGATCTCCGGCGGGGCCTTGGTCCACCACAGCGGACCGTAATTGCAATACGTCGGCACGGTCTGGCCGTCGGCGACAGGCTGATACATCAAGGCCTCGGCATACGAGACGACAACCGCCTGTTGGCCTTTGCCGATGGTGCCGGTGTACCAGGCGGCGACAATCGCCAGCGTCAGGTCGCGCAGACCGGCGTCGGTGGCGGCTGCCAGCAAAGCCTTCGGATCCTGCTCGTTCTGCAGCAACGCGGCCAGCTTTGGCGACTGCGCAGCAAAATCGGGATAGGTCTTGCGCATCGCAGCTTCCATCCGGCTGGCGGTATCGAGCTTCAGATCGGTATGGCCGGTGATGCGTTTGGAAAAGGTCAGGAAGGCGACGGCTTCGGGACTGGGTGGTGGCGGTGCAATGGGGGCCGGCGCAGTCTGGGCATTGCTGAACAGCGGGTTGCTCCAGAAGCCGGCTTCGGCGACTAGTGCGGCCAGTCCGATGAGCATGTGACGCCGGCTGATGCCGCCTGTCAGTTTGAAGCCGGCCTTGGGTGCTGTCTTCGAAGCGGGAACGGGCGGCTTCATGACGCGACCTTCATGCTGGGGTTGGTGACCTGGCGCATTGTGCAAACTCCTGCGGTTGCTTGTTGAAAGCGTGAGAGCGTCTGGCGGATCAGTAGTTCATGCAGATCAATCCAAATGCATGATGACACGAGCCTGATCGGGCAGCGCTGGAAAACAGTCCTGGCAGTGCAAAAAACCTGGTTCTTTGCAACGTCTTCTTATCGGAACAGGTGAAATCCTGCTGCAGAAAGAGTAAAAATCCAGGAACAACGAAGCACAATGATATCAATGTTAGCGCTAACACGCATGCGTTTTGCGAGAAGAGACATCCCGTCTTGAGGCGTGAAATGCGAGGCTGTGATGAAGTTAATCTCGTGGAAATGGACGCATCATCCCGTGCGAAAGGAGTTGCGCTTGGCTGCTGCAATATGAGCTTTCGAGGGATTGTCTGCGCGAGTCAGCCTGCAACTTTGGACAGAAACCCGAGCGCGGCCAGGCGAAGTTGAGTGATGCCAGGCTCTTCGACGGGAAAGTGTCCGCAATTTTCCAGCATGACCAACGTCTTCTCGCCCTTGATCCGATCAAAGAACGGCCGGCTCGAAGCGACGCCGGTCCAGCGATCATTCGCCGGATGCACCAGCAGCACCGGGCAGATGTCGAAATCCTCAGGCTCGACAAGCGGGCGCACTGTAAAGATCGACTGCATGAAGCGGACAGGAACATGCGCGCCGCCGCCGAACGGATCATTGGCAACCAGTCGGTTCAACGCCGGATCGTTCGACATGGCGTGCATTTTGGTAAACCACTTCACCGGTAATCTGAGCTTGCCGAACAGGGCGGCACACCAAGGCATCAGCGGCATCATCCCGTGCAGCACCAGCGCGTTGCGCGCAAACTGACGCCGCACCAGCGGCGATCGCGGATCGGCCAACGTCGTCGCCATGACGCCGGCGATAATCTCCTTACCCATGCGCGCTGCGCACAGGTAGGCCAGATAGCCACCAAGGCTTCCTCCGAAAAACACGACGCGGCGTCCGCGGCGGCGATATTCGTCGGCGGCAAGATCGCACAGGATATCGACCCACGTCGCGTAGTCGATCATGGACGCATCTGCCTGCGTCAATCCATATCCGGGCAAGTCAGGAGCAATGACGTCATAACCGGCTTCATGCAGCAGCCGGCCCAGCGGCGCAAACATGCGTCCATAACCGCCACCGCCATGGACGACGATGATGGTCAGTGGCGATGAAGGCGATGAAAACCGATCAAGATGAATAGACGCACCACGCCAGGCAAACCATTCTTCTGCGGGAGCATTGTCCGCAGAGATGCGTACATCTTCCGGGAAGAAGGGCTGGTACTGCTGCCAGTAGGTGGCGGTCTTGTAGGTTGCCTCAGGCATGCAGATATCGAGATTGACGGTTCAACTGCACCGTCTTTATTGATGATTGAGTAAGAGAACCCGGCAGCGGACACACGGGGTGAGCGAGGCAATCGATGCTGAATGTCTGTCATCAAAGCCGTGTTGCATAGGCTCGTTCCACCCGTGCAATGCGTACTTCGTAATGCGCATACCAGCGCGCTTTACCCGTCTCCTGCGCGATCCTGTGTTCCGCCACCGCCTTCCATGCTGCGACGGCTTCGAGGCTGCTCCAGTAGGAGACCGTGATGCCGAAGCCGTCGGCGCCTCGCACGCTTTCTACGCCGAGATAGCCGGGCTGCTCAGCTGCCAGCTCCACCATGCGATCAGCCATCTGCCCATAGCCGCTGTCACCCTCAGTACGTTGCGAAGAAAAAATGACGGAGTAATAGGGCGGCTCCGGAAGCTTGGCAAATGGCGAGCTGGTCATGATTGTTCCGACGGGTACTGAAAGAAGGTCTGCCTCGGGAAAATGCTTAGAGCCGGCTATACCCGGTCCATGCCCGCCGAGACCACAAACGCTACGATGGCGGACGTGATCGACCAGACGGCCAGGCGGTATTGCGGGATGAATTTGGTGATGAACGGCAGCAGGAAGTAGAGCACGACGCCGATGAGGATGCTGGTGATGACTCGTTTCATGACTTGATGTTGTTGGTGTTGGATGAAGACGCCGGTCAATTTGGCCATTTCAGCCATGCTGAACCACGCCGGGCGAACGCAGCGATCCTACCATTGATTGAGGGCAAGCTGCCACCGGCAGAGCGCGGTTTATGGCTGGAGGGTGCAGGGGGTATATTTAAAACTTATACCATCATCGAAAAACGGTATTTCCTTGTTCTTCCTCCAAAAGCATAGACTTCAGTCACAGCAGTTTCGGTGAACGGATTGTTGTGAAGACCGCTACCACGGTCATTTTGTCTGGCAGTAACGCATCGTACCCGGTGCAGTAATGGCAGGCGATATCTGAATAAACATTTTGGAGACAGACATGGAATCCCGTTCGGCAGCCGAGCTTGCTGGATTGTCGATCCTGCCAGACGTGGCAGGACAGACAGTCCAGGAGCTAGCAACTCATACTTCTGCAGCAACATCCTCTTCCGCATCTTCGGCTGCTTCATCGGCTTCAGCAACAGCGCTGGCCCAGGTCAGTCTGGATGACAAATATACGGCGACCTCCGGCTCCATCTTTCTGTCGGGTATCCAGGCGCTGGTGCGCTTGCCTTTGTTGCAATATTTGCGTGATCAGAAGGCCGGGCTCAATACCGCGGGCTTTATCTCCGGCTATCGCGGCTCGCCCCTGGGCGGTCTTGATGAGGCCCTGTGGAAGGCCAAGCCGCATCTTGATGCGCACAAGGTCAGATTCCAGCCCGGCACCAACGAAGATATGGCGGCGACCGCCGTCTGGGGCACGCAGCAGGTCGATCTGATCGGTCCGGCCAAGGTCGATGGCGTGTTCGCCATGTGGTACGGCAAAGGCCCGGGTGTGGATCGTTGCGGCGATGTGCTCAAGCACATGAACCATGCCGGCACTTCCGCCAAAGGTGGCGTGTTGCTGGTAGCGGGCGACGATCACGGCGCGTATTCATCGACGTTGCCGCATCAGTCAGATCACATATTCTCTGCATCGATGATTCCGATGCTGTATCCCTGCAACGTGCAGGAATACCTTGACCTCGGCTTGCACGGCTGGGCGATGTCGCGCTTCTCCGGCTGTACGGTGGGCTTCAAGGCGCTGGCCGATACGGTGGAGTCGAGTGCCTCGGTGGATGCCAATCCTTTCCGCGTCGAGATCAACTATCCGGCCGACTTCGTCATGCCCGAAGGCGGTCTCAACGCCCGTTTGTCGACCGACACGCTGGGGGTGCAGGCGCGCAAGCAAGAAGCGCTGATGCAGGATTACAAGATCTACGCCGCGCTCGCCTACGCGCGCGCGAACAAGCTCAATCGCGTGATGATCGACAGCCCCAAGGCGCGGCTGGGCATCATCGCGTCAGGCAAATCCTATCTCGATGTGCTGGAAGCGCTGAGTGAGCTCGGTATTGACGAAGACTTCGCTGCCGAGATTGGTTTGCGCCTGTTCAAGGTATCGATGCCGTGGCCGCTGGAGCCGGAAGGCGTGCGCGAATTCGCGCAAGGCCTGGACGAGATTCTGGTGGTGGAAGAAAAACGCCAGATGGTCGAGTACCAGCTCAAGGAACAGCTCTACAACTGGCGCGATGACGTGCGTCCTCGCGTGATCGGCAAGTTCGACGAAAAAGGCGAATGGGTGGCGCCGCGCGGCGAGTGGCTGCTGACCTCCAAGGCGGATTTTTCGGTGGCGCAGATTGCACGCGTGATCGCGGCGCGGATTGCGCGGTTCCACACCAGCGACCTGATCAAGGCGCGTCTGGCCTTCCTCGATGCCAAGGATGCCGTTCTGAACAAGGCGGTCAGCACACCGCCGCGTCCGGCATATTACTGCTCGGGTTGCCCGCACAATACCTCGACCAAGGTGCCGGAAGGCAGCTTTGCGCTGGCCGGTATCGGCTGTCACGTGATGGCGACGGCGATCTATCCGGAATTCAACAAGCTGACCACGCACATGGGCGGCGAGGGTGGGCCGTGGATCGGACAGGCGCCGTTTTCTCAAGTGCCGCACGTGTTTGCCAACCTTGGTGACGGCACGTATTTCCACTCGGGTTATCTGGCGATTCGCGCTGCGGTGGCGGCCAACGTCAACATGACTTACAAGATTCTCTACAACGATGCCGTGGCGATGACCGGCGGCCAGCCGGTTGACGGCACCACCTCCGTGCCGATGATCGCGCAGCAGATGGCGGCAGAGGGCATCAAGCGCATCGCGCTGGTGAGCGAAGACATCAGCCGCTACGCCGATCGCTCCAACTTGCCGGCGCTGGCGACCATCCACGACCGCAAGGACATGGATGCGGTGCAGCGCGAACTGCGCGAGCTGCCCGGCGTGACCGTGATCATCTATGACCAGACCTGCGCCGCCGAGAAGCGCCGCCGCCGCAAAAAAGGTGAATATCCCGACCCTGACCAGCGCTTGTTCATCAACGAAGCCGTCTGTGAAGGCTGCGGCGACTGCGGCGTGCAATCGAACTGCACGTCGATTTTGCCGCTGGAGACCGAGTTCGGCCGCAAGCGCGCCATCGATCAATCCTCGTGCAACAAGGATTATTCCTGCGTCAAAGGCTTCTGCCCGAGTTTTGTCACCGTCAACGGCGGCAAGCTCAAAAAATCCAAAACCGGCGTCATCAAGAAGGATAGCGCCGACGACTTCGGCGTGTTGCCCGAGCCAGCGATCCCGTCCTGCGAGACACCGTTCAACATCCTCATCAACGGCATCGGCGGCACCGGCGTCATCACCATCGGCGCACTGATGGGCATGGCTGCACATCTGGAAGGCAAGGGCGCATCGGTGCTGGACATGACCGGCATGTCGCAAAAGAACGGTTCGGTGACTTCACACGTGCGTATCGCGCGCACACCGCAAGCCATCCGCGCCCAGCGCATCGCCACCGGTGAAGCCGATCTGATCCTCGGTTGCGACATGCTGACTGCAGGCTCGCACGATGCGATTTCCAAGATGCGTCCCGGCCGCACCCGTGCCGTCGTCAATGTGCATCAGCAACCACCGGGTCAGTTCGCCAAGAATCCCGACTGGCAATTTCCATTTGAAGACGTCAAGGCGCTGATTCAGGAATCGGTTGATCAACAGGCTGATTTCATCGATGCGACACGTCTGGCAACGGCATTGATGGGCGATTCGATTGCGACCAACTTGTTCATGCTTGGCTATGCGTATCAACGTGGCGAGTTGCCGTTAAGCGAAGCCGCCTTGCTGCGCGCTATCGAAATGAACGGCGTCGCCATCGAATCCAACAAGACCAGTTTCCTGTGGGGCCGCCGCGCCGCCGTCGATCTGGCCCGTGTTGAGCGTATTGCCGTACCGGCGCAACCGGTGGTGATCCGCATGCCGGAAACACTGGACAAGCTGATCAAGCGCCGCGTGGCTTTCCTGGCCGACTATCAGGATGCGGCGTACGCAGAATCGTTCGCACGCTTCATCGAACAGGTGCGTGAGAAGGAGGCCGCCCTGAACCTGGGCGACAAGCTCAGCTTGGCAGTGGCTCGCAATTTGTCCAAGCTGATGGCCTACAAGGATGAGTACGAAGTCGCGCGCCTCTACACCGATGGCCGTTTCATGGAGCAACTGAAGCAGCAGTTTGAAGGCGACTTCTCGCTGAGCTTCAACCTGGCGCCGCCGATGTTTTCCAAAAAGGATGCGCAAGGCCGTCTGGTCAAGGCCAAATACGGTTCGTGGATGATGTCGGCGTTCAAGCTGCTGGCAAAATTCAAGGGCCTGCGTGGTGGCGCATTCGACGTCTTCGGTTACACCGAAGAGCGCAAAACCGAGCGTCGCCTGATTGCCGAGTATCGCGAAACGGTGATGTCTTTGCTGGATGGACTCACCGCCGACAAGCTGGCGCTGGCCGTCGAAATTGCCCAATTGCCCGAGCAGATCCGCGGCTATGGACATGTCAAAGACAAGGCGCTCACACAGGTGCGTGGCAAGCAGGAAGAATTGCTGGCGCGTTACCGTGCACCGGGCGATCTGGCACAGAAAGTGAATATTGCGCGTATGGTGGCTGCCTGACACAACGCGGTGTGAGGGCCGGTGTGCAGCGATGCAAAGCTGTTTGGGATTGCTGCACACGCCTCTTGCCACCGACACTTTTCCCCATTTCATGCAAAATGACTGATATGCGCAATGGTCATGGCTTCTCAGGCAGTGCTGTCAATGTCGCCCCGGCGACATCATGGCCGCTGTTTTTACGTTAGTCTTTTGCCAAACACAAAATAGACCTCAGGAGACAACATGGATTTTGAACTGAACGAAGACCAACTGGCCTTCCAGAGCAGCGCACGCGATTTCGCCGCCGGCGAGATGGCTCCCCACGCGGCGAAGTGGGATGAAGAATCGCATTTCCCGGTTGACGTCATCGCCAAGGCAGGCGAACTCGGTTTCTGCGGTTTGTACACGCCGGAAGAGGTCGGCGGCCTCGGTCTGACGCGTCTTGACGCGACCGTCGTGTTTGAAGAACTGGCGCACGCCTGTCCGTCGACGGCGGCTTTCCTGACGATTCACAATATGGTGAGCTGGATGATTGCCTCCTGGGCCACGCCGGAGGTCAAGGCGGCCTGGTGCGGCGACCTGGCCGTGGGCAAGAAGATTGGTTCCTACTGCCTGACCGAACCCGGTTCCGGTTCCGACGCGGCATCGCTCAAAACCACCGCCAAACTGGTGGATGGTCATTACATCGTCAACGGATCCAAGGCCTTTATCTCGGGCGCGGGCGCGACGGACGTACTGGTCGTGATGGCGCGCACCGGTGGTGACGGTGCCAAAGGTATTTCGGCGCTTGTCTTGCCCGCCAATACGCCGGGCATCAGCTATGGCAAGAAGGAAGTCAAGATGGGCTGGAACAGTCAGCCCACGCGCACCATCAGCTTCGACAACGTCAAGGTGCCGGCCAATCACTTGCTGGGGCAGGAAGGCGAAGGCTTCAAGTTCGCCATGAAGGGACTCGACGGCGGCCGTATCAACATCGCCACCTGTTCCGTCGGCGCCGCGCAGGCAGCACTAGATGCCGCACATGCTTACATGAAAGAACGCAAGCAGTTCGGCCGTCCGATCGCCGACTTCCAGGCGCTGCAATTCAAGCTGGCCGACATGCAGACCGAACTGGTCGCAGCACGCCAGATGGTGCGTCTGGCGGCGGTCAAGCTCGACTCCAAGTCCCCCAACGCCACCACCTACTGCGCGATGGCAAAACGTTTCGCCACCGATCTGGGCTTCAAGATCTGTAATGAAGCGCTGCAAATTCACGGCGGCTATGGCTACATCCGTGAATATCCGCTGGAGCGTTATTTCCGTGACGTGCGCGTGCATCAGATTCTGGAAGGCACCAATGAAATCATGCGTGTGATCATTGCGCGCCATCTGCTCAATAACGAATCCAACGAGGATATTCGATGACCAGTTATACCAATTTGCGTCTGGAAGTTGTCGGCCATACTGCCGTCGTCACGCTCGCCCATCCGCCTGCCAACACCTGGACGCGCGAAGGCCTGATCGATATCAAGCGTCTTGTCACCGATCTCAACAACGACCGCAATATCTACAGCATGGTGGTGACCGGCGAAGGCGAGAAATTCTTTTCCGCAGGCGCCGACCTGAAATTGTTCGCCGATGGTGACAAGGCGCTCGCGCGTGAGATGGCGCGCCGTTTCGGCGAGGCGTTTGAGACGTTGAGCCAGTTCCGCGGCGTATCGATTGCGGCCATCAACGGTTATGCCATGGGCGGCGGTCTTGAGTGCGCGTTGGCCTGCGACATCCGCATCGCCGAGGCGCAGGCGCAGATGGCTTTGCCGGAAGCCTCAGTCGGTTTGCTGCCTTGTGCGGGCGGCACCCAGTTGCTGCCGTGGCTGGTCGGCGAAGGCTGGGCCAAGCGCATGATCCTGTGCGGCGAGCGCGTCAACGCCGAGACGGCATTGCGCATCGGCCTGGTGGAAGAAGTCGTGCCGCAAGGTCAGGCAAAACAACGCGCGCTGGAGCTGGCAAAGCAAGTCGACAAGCAAAGCCCATCCAGCGTAACGGCGAGCAAGAAGCTGATCCAGGGCGCGCGCCACAATCCTTTGGCAACGACCTTGCCGGTCGAGCGCGAACTGTTCATCGATCTGTTCGATACGCAGGATCAGAAAGAGGGCGTCAATGCCTTCCTGCAGAAACGTACAGCAGAATGGAAGAATGCCTGAGTACTGACAGTACACCGCCAGATCAAGGGCGTAAGCAAGAAGCAAAGCCGGAAGCAAAAACTTCCGGCTTTTTTATTGCCGTCGCAGTTTATCTGGGACGCTTCATTGGTTGTCAAAAAATCAAGCTGGGGAACTGTCGTCCCTTAATGGCGATCATCTTGTTTGTTACACCTATGCACAAACAGGACACAAACAGGAGTTGCCAATGGAGTTGCCATTTCTTAACGGCGTGGAGCCCGGGCCTTTGCAGTCAGGGTTGATCGTCGCTGCCGCCGCTGTGGTGGCGGTGGTGATCGCCGTCATCCTGCATCGCATCGGCATTGTGCTGGTACGCAAACTGGTGCGCAATCGCCCGTACACCACCAACGTTACCCGCATTGCGTTTCGTGCCAGCCAGGTGTGCGTCGCCTTGTTCGCCATCCGAGTGGTGCTGACGGCCGCGCCGGACGACACGCCGGGTCTGCGGTCTTTGTCTTATCTGTGCACGGTGGCCCTGATACTCGCGCTGACCTGGTTCGTTATGAGATGCATCGTGTCGGTCAGCGCCACGGTGATTCAGCTCAATCCCTACGATGTCGCCGACAACCTCAAGGCGCGCCGCATTTTGACGCAGACAAGGGTGTTGACGCGCAGCGCGTATTTCATCGTCGGTTTGCTGGGGTTCTCGTTTGTGCTGCTGACCTTGCCGGGCGCACGCCAGTTCGGCGCGAGTTTGCTGGCCTCGGCAGGCGTAGCCGGTCTGGTCGCCGGTATTGCTGCAAGGCCGGTGCTGGGGAATTTCATTGCCGGTCTGCAAATCGCTTTCTCGCAGCCGATACGCCTCGACGACGTGCTGATCGTCAATGGCGAATGGGGGCGGGTGGAGGAAATCACTGGTACCTTTGTCGTCGTGCGCATCTGGGATGAGCGGCGCATGATCGTGCCGCTGCAGTGGTTCATTGAAAACCCGTTTGAAAACTGGACGCATACCTCGTCGACCATTCTCGGCACGGTTTTTCTGTGGCTGGATTTTTGCCTGCCGGTGGAGAAGCTGCGCGCCGAATTTGAACGGGTCTGCAAGCAGGCCCCGCAATGGGATGGCCGGGTCTGTGTCTTGCAGGTCACCGATGCCAGCGATCGCGCGATGCAGATCCGCATGCTGGTCAGCGCGCAAAACTCGGGCAATGCTTTCGATTTGCGCTGCGCCATTCGCGAATCGATGATCGCCTTCATCGCCAGGGATTATCCGGAAGCCTTGCCGAGATTGCGGTCAGCCATTGATCCGGTGGAGATCGGCGCATCGTCTGATCAAGGCCGAAATCTTGCCGATCGCCTCGGTGACATCATTGACGGCTCACCGCGTCAGGCGTGATGCGTCACTCGGGTGGTGTCTCACGTCCGGCGGATACTTTGACCTTGTCCACGTCTTCCGATGCGATCAGCAAGGTGTAGATCCCGGCGGGGAGATGGAATTTCAAGGCCTTGTGAATCCCGGCGCAGCGCAGGCCGTGATTGAAGGTAAGTGGTTCCAGCGCTTGCTTGCCATTCGTGTCGTCGATGACATCCATCCATGCCGGTGCGTCGGCGGCGACCCAGTAGTCGCCTTCGGTCTCGATACGCCAGCCGTAGCGGTTGGTGAAGCGCATCGCGTTCTTCGACTTGACCGCCAGCTTGCCGTATTTGGTCTCGGCTTCATCCACTGGCAGTAGCATCAGCGTCACGGGCACAAAACCGTCGGTGAATGCCGCGGTGGTTTCGGTGCGTGCATTGTTCCACTGCGCCTGCATGGCGCCGATGACCGGATTGGCGCTGACGCAGGCTTCTTGTGCGCGGGCGGTCGAGGCCAGCAGTGACAGCGCGAATAATAAGCTCAGTGACAAGCGGAGAATCGGCGTTTTCATCATGGCGACAGAAGGAGGCAGCAACAGGGTGTAGAGGCGAATAATATAAGTCGCTGGTTTGCAGGATGCAATATCGTTTTATCCTGCACGCAACAACGTGCGCACGTCTTTCAACGCCGCGAGAGTGCGCTGCCTCAGGTGAATCCGCCGCGAATCCCCTATACTTTGCGGCTTCGTAAAATAATGCAAAGAACCTCCGCGTTCACCGTCCCATCTCGGGATAGGGCGCAAAGAAAGCCGTCAAGCAATGCAGCAACCGTTACCTGATCAATCCAGCCTATCCAGCCAGCAGCAGGGCTTTGTCCTGACCCGGCATTGGCGCGACACGCCTGCCGGGACGGAAGTCGAGTTCTGGCTGGCGACGGACGAGGGGCCGCGGCTGGTGCGATTGCCGATGCAAAAGTCGGTGGCGTTTATCCCGGCAGAGCAACGCGAGCAGGCCGAGAAGGTATTGCGCAATGAGCGCAATTACGAATTGCGCCCACTTGAACTGACCGACTTCCAGCGCCGTCCGGTGCTGGGATTGTATTGCCAGCAACACCGGCAACTGATGAAGATCGACAAGCTGCTCAAGGAATACGGCATCAGCGTCTACGAAGCCGACATCCGCCCGCCGGAACGTTATCTGATGGAACGCTTCATCACGGCGCCGGTGCAGTTCAGCGGAGAGCAGAGCGAAAAAGCGGGCAGCGCCAAAACGCCCTTGCTGAATGTCCAGCTCAAACCAGCACCGGATTACCGTCCGCAACTGAAACTGGTGTCGCTGGATATCGAGACAACCATGCACGGCGATCTTTATTCGATCGCACTGGAAGGTTGCGGACAGCGGCAGGTCTACATGCTCGGCCCGCCGAACGGCGACGCGTCCTGTATCGACTTCGGCATGGAGTATTGCGACAGCCGCCAGCTGATGCTGGAAAAACTCAATCAATGGATGGCGCGACACGATCCCGACGTCATCATCGGTTGGAACGTGGTGCAATTTGATCTGCGCGTATTGCAGGAACATGCCGAGCGCTTCAAGACGCCGTTGCGCTTCGGTCGCGACGGCAGCGAGCTGGAGTGGCGCGAACACGGTTACAACGAGAATCACTATTTTGCGTCGGCGGCAGGCCGCCTGATCATCGACGGCATCGAGTCATTGCGCGCGGCGACCTGGAATTTCCCCTCCTTCAGTCTGGAATCGGTTGCGCAGACGTTGCTGGGCGAGGGCAAGGCGATCGACAACGCCTATCAGCGCATGGACGAAATCGACCGGCGCTTTGCCGAAGACAAGCCGGCACTGGCGGTCTACAACCTCAAGGATTGTGAGCTGGTCACGCGGATTTTCGCCAAGACGCAATTGCTGGATTTCATGCTGGAACGCGCTTCGGTGACCGGCTTGCCCGCAGATCGCACCGGTGGTTCGGTGGCGGCGTTCAGTCATCTGTATATGCCGCACATGCATCGCCAGGGCTTTGTCGCCCCCAATCTTGGCGATACGCCGCCGGAGTCAAGCCCGGGCGGCTTCGTCATGGATTCGCAGGCGGGCCTCTATGACTCGGTGCTAGTGCTGGATTACAAGAGCCTGTATCCGTCCATCATTCGTACCTTTCTGATTGATCCCGTGGGCCTGATCGAGGGGCTGGCGCATCCGGATGACGCAGACTCGATACCGGGATTTCGCGGTGCGCGCTTCTCGCGCACCAAGCACAGCTTGCCGGCCATCATCGCAAAAATCTGGCAGGGACGCGAAGTCGCCAAGCGTCAGCAAAACAAGCCTCTGTCGCAGGCCTTGAAAATCATCATGAACTCCCTGTATGGCGTGCTCGGCGCGACCATCTGCCGCTTCTTCGATGCGCGGCTGGCGTCGTCGATCACCATGCGCGGCCACGAGATCATGCATCGCACCCGTGAGCTGATCGAGGCGCAGGGTTATCAGGTGATTTACGGTGATACCGACTCTACCTTTGTCTGGCTGAAATCGGCGCATGGCGAGCAGGAAGCCGATGCCATCGGCAATGCGCTGGTGCAGCACGTCAACGGCTGGTGGCGTGCCCATCTGCAGGAGCAATACGGACTGGATAGTGCGCTGGAGCTGCAATACGAAACACATTACCGCCGCTTTCTCATGCCCAACGTGCGCGGTACCGACTTCGGCAGCAAGAAGCGCTACGCAGGCATGATCGTCAAGCCCGACGGCAGCGAGGAAATGGTCTATAAGGGGCTGGAAACCGTGCGCACCGACTGGACGCCGTTGGCGCAGCAGTTCCAGCAAGAACTGTATCGGCGCATCTTCCGGCGTGAGTCTTACCAGTCCTATGTGCGCGACTACGTGGCAAGCACGCTGCGTGGTGAACGCGACGATGCGCTGGTCTACCGCAAGCGTTTGCGCCGTCCGTTGGACGCCTACGAGCGCAATGTGCCGCCACACGTGCGCGCGGCGCGTATGGCGGACGAATTGAACCGTGAGCAGGGACGTCCGCTGCAATATCAGAACCGTGGCTGGATCAGCTATGTCATGACCACAACAGGCCCGGAACCATTGGAGATGCCTGAGACGCGGCGTTCGGCGATCGACTACGACCACTACGTCACGCGTCAGTTGCAGCCGGTGGCGGACGCCATCCTGCCTTTTTTGCAGGATGACTTTGCGGCACTGATTACGGGGCAAAAAGAGTTGTTCTGAGCAATCGGTGATGCGAATTCAATGCATTGAGCAAGATCGGTCAGGTCGCTGTGATCGTATTTCGATAATCTTTGGATTCCAGGTTCGAGGGAAAACAGATGAATGGCCATATGGACGATGATGCAGGTGATAATTTGAACGGAGCAATGCCCGGACGCGAAGACAGCCAAGTCTCTAGCCGCTTCTACAGCCGATTCCGCAAGGTTCTTGACCATATCGACAATCACCTCGATGGCGATTTGTCGGTGGAGCGGCTGAGCAGCGTGGCGGCATTTTCGAAGTATCACTTTCATCGGCAGTTCACCGGCTTGTTCGGCGTCAACGTGTATCGCTACGTGCAGTTGAGGCGTATGCGGCGCGCCTCGTATCAATTGGCGTTTCGGGATGATCAGATCATCGACATCGCATTGGCCAATGGCTACGAAACACCCGAATCGTTTTCCCGCGCATTCAAGAAGGAGGGCGGTCAGTCACCGTCCGGTTTTCGCGAACAGCCGCAGTGGGATCCCTGGCATGCCATCTATCAATCATTGAAAGAACTGAGGATCATCACCATGCAGAATACGTATAGCGCTGAAGACGTCAAGATCGTCGATTTCAACGTTACACGGGTTGCCGCATTCGAGCATCGCGGCGATCCGCGCGGTATTGGCGACTCGGTGCGTCACTTTATTGACTGGCGCAAGCAACACCACCTGCCGCCTTCTGTCAGTGCAACTTTTAACATCCTCTACGACAATCCTGCCGAGGTAGCGCCGCAAGATTTTCGTCTCGATATTTGTGCCGCCACGGCGCAAGCGATAGGGGTGAATTCCACAGGCATCGTCGAGAAGATAATTCCCGCCGGCCGCTGTGCAGTGCTGCGGGTTACCGGGCCGGAAGAAATGCTGGAGCAGGCAGCGCGCTATCTGTACCTGGAGTGGTTGCCGCAGAGCGGCGAAGAGCTGCGGGACTTTCCGTTGTTTGCGCAGCGTATCAGGTTCTTTCCGGATGTCCCGGAAGGCGAGGCTGTACTTGATCTATTTTTACCGATTTGCTGAAGTGAAAAGAGGTCGGGTTGCCGTTGATGTGGTCACTTTGCCATTGAAAACTTAGTTCCTCCTGATGGTGTCATACCTTGCAACGACACTCTGAATGATTAAACGATGAAGGTAGAGATATGAGTCTGTCCGGCAAGATACTAATGGTGGTTGGCGTGCTGATCCTGGCCGGCGGTAGTCTGGTGGCCTGCTCGCCACTGAAGGTGCTCAATGCGGTGACGCCGGACGCTGCTTATCAGAAGACCGCAGATATTCCTTACGGCGCTAATCCGCGGCAGAAACTCGATATCTATGTTCCTCGCGAGCCGGCGGCCGGCAAAGCGCCGCCTGTCGTGGTGTTTTTCTACGGCGGCAGCTGGAATGACGGCAGCCGCAAGGATTACGACTTCGTCGGCGAGGCGCTGAGTTCGCGTGGATTTATCGTGGTGGTGGCGGATTACCGTGTTTATCCGGAGGTGAAGTATCCGGAGTTTCTTAAAGACAGCGCGCAGGCTGTCGCATGGACGCTTCAGCACGCCGGAGAATACGGCGGCGACCTGAAACGCGTCTTTGTCATGGGGCATAGCGCTGGGGCATATAACGCGGCCATGGTCGCCCTGGATGCGCGCTGGTTGAAAGGAGCGGGTGTCTCGCCGCGGCAATTGTGCGGTTGGATTGGTCTTGCCGGGCCCTACGATTTTCTGCCGATTGAAAATGCCGATGTCAAACCCGTATTCTGGTTTCCCGATTCACCGCTGGATTCGCAGCCGGTGCGGCATGTCGGCGATGACAGCCCGGCTGCCTTGCTGATTGCTTCGCACAAGGACAAGATCGTCAATGCCGTGCGCAATACCGGTGGCATGGCGCAGCTGTTGCGGGATCATCGCGTGCCTGTCGAGGAAATCTATTTTGACAATACAAGCCACGCGACGCTTGTTGCGAGCCTGTCGCGTCCGTTTCGCCATCTTGCGCCGACACTGGATCGTATTGCGGATTTCATTGAAAATACGCCATCTAGATAAGATCGTTGTATGAAGAGGTCCGCAGCGGCAACCATAGCGATAACCATCATGATGCCAGAACGAAAGACCCCGGAAAGTTTGCTGTCGGTGCAAGAGCAACTGATCGCACGTGAACCGATTTTTCATCGTCCGGAGTTTGGCGTTACCCGCGCTGATTTCGAAGCAATGATGGCCGAGGAATTCTGGGAAACCGGCGCCTCCGGCCAGCGCTACAGCAAGCAATTCATTCTCGACACCTTGGTGGCGCGCCACGCACAGCAGCATGACGACCCTTGGGAAACTTCTGATTTTTATTGTCAGCAAATTGCACCGGACAATTTTTTACTGACGTATACGTTGACACAAGGGGAGCGCATCACGCAGCGCATGACCTTATGGCGGCGAGAGTCGACGCGCTGGCTGATTGTCTATCATCAAGGGACGGTGGCCTGAATTCCGCGTTCTTCCTGGTGACTTCCCTGTTCGTCTTACGTGGTGGCAGTCGTTCCTCTGACGATGGCAAGGGACTCGCTCTGACTTCATTTCCTTGAAGATGCTCTTAAGATGGACTCACGCCGGGCGCATTGCAGCGGCGACCACTAATCCAAGGAGATACCTATGAAAAAGCAACTCGTTCTGTTGTTGATGGCCGGCGCATTGAGTGCCGGTGCACACGCTCAGACCAAGGGCGGCGAAGGCGACACCAAGGCTGGCGCCGGCGCCAATAGCGCCAATGAAGTCGCGACAATGCGCAAGGCAAGTCGCGCGCAACCAAGTCGGCAGAACGCAAGGAAAAACGCGCCGCTGAAGCCGGCGCCAAGACGCCGACCTCTGGTGGCGATGGCGACGACAAGAGTATTCCAGCCAATAGCCCGAACATGCCAGGTAATCCAGGCGCGAAGAAATAAGTTCTGGAATAACGCTTCAGTGCAAAGAGACTGGATCTTGGATGGATAAAAAAAGCGCCTGATTCGAGGCGCTTTTTTACTTCCTCCAGACCAGATTTTGCGCTGGATTCTTAGTTGGAATTCAGGCGAAAACGCAGGCGAAAACGCAGGCGGGAACTCAGGCCGTAAACCATTCGTTGCCGCGTTGCTCGAACTCTTGCGTGGACGTTTGGACAAATTTTCCTTCCTCGCCTTGCCAATGCATGCGTTCAACGGCAATGCGATGCGGCTCCACGCGCAAGACGTTGAACGAGTTTGCTTCACCGCGGCTGCGCGTGGAAGTGGCGGTGCCGGCTTGAACCACCAATGCGGAATAGCCCGCGATGTCGTAGCGTCCTGCGCTGCTCGCGGCGGAACTGGTATGCACGTGTCCGGCGAGCAGAACGTCGGCGCCGCAGATCGAAAATGCGCGCATGGCCGGCAAGGCTTTGCCGACCAGATCGTGATGCTGAGGGCCGGGTGGCAGATCGAAGGGATGATGGGTGACGATGATCTTGACGACATGGTCGCCGACTGCCGCCAGCTCACGGCGCGCTAATTCGATCTGGCGATCATTGACGCGCCCATCTTTAATGGTCAGTGAGCGCGCAGTATTAATGCCGATCACTGCAATCTCTTCATCGATAAAAATCGGCTGCAACTGCTGCGTGATATAGCGGCGATATTTCGTCAACGGGCGGAAAAAACGCGCCATCACATTGAACAGCGGCACGTCGTGATTCCCCGGCACCACGATTTGCGGTTGCGGCAAGGCGTCGAGAAACTGGCGCGCCTCCATGAACTGTTCGGATTTTGCCCGTTGCGTCAGATCGCCGGAAACGACGATCAGGTCCGGTGCAATCTCGTGTATCTGCGCAACGATGGGAGCAATCAGCGCCTCGTCGATGCGGCCGAAATGGAGGTCGGAGAGATGAACGATGGTACGCATGATCAAGCCTCCTCGGTAGTTGTGGACGTGGCATTGACCGGCGCCGGTGCGGTCGTGCCCGTATTGGGCACGATGACAGTCAGCGACGCGGGATTGATGCGATAGCGCAATGGCGTCTGCATGATGTTGACTTCGCCGTCAGTAGCGACGCGTAGCCGTTTCGCGCGGCGAAGGTGGGTTTCAATTTCGATCTCGGTAGTGCTGAGTATGTCGAAATCCCGCGCTTCCTTCAGCTTGCCGAACAAGGCGTGCAGCGCCAGGCGCACCAGCCCGAGCCGGCCGGTGCGATGGCAGACATAGAGGCTCAGCTTGCCGGCGGAAAGGGTTTTGCGGGTGCCGATGTTAAGGCCATCCATCAGATATTCGTTGTTGCCGATAAAGACGAAGGGCGTGCGCCGATGATGTTCGGCGTTATCGATGCGTAGTCGCACATCGAGGAAGGGATACCGCCGCAACGCTTCCATGGCGGCCCAGCAGAAGGCCAGCCACTTGCCGCGCCCGAGGCGGCTTTGCTGTTTTTCCCGATCGCGCACGATGTCCGGATAGAGACCCAGGCTGGAGTTGTTGATGAACAGCACGCCGTTGACTTCGCCGGTATCGATGGCCAGCGGGCTGCCTTGGGCGACGGTGCGGATGGCATCCTCCAGTACGAGTGGAATGTGCAGGTCCTTGGCAAAATGGTTGAGCGTGCCCAGAGGCAGCACGCCGAAGGCTGACCGGCTGCCGGCGACTTTCGAGGCGACAGCGTTGACGCTGCCGTCGCCGCCACCGGCGACGACGATTTCCGCGCCTTCCTGTACGGCTTTCTCTGCCGCACTGATGAGTTGTGCGCCGTCTTCGGCCAGCGTGACGTGGGCTTGTATTTCGTAATGCTGGAAACCGTCGATGATGCGTTGGGCTAATTCTTGTGCATGGCCGGCGCCGGCGTGGGCGTTGATGATGACGGCAATGTGGCGGGACGATTCTGGCTTTACTGTCATGGGCATTCTATTAGCACTTCGGAATCAGTTTGAAGACATTCGCGCCGATTGGTGCCGCTGTATCGTAAAAATAATCGTTGTCCAAAAAGCAACCCATCCCCAGCCTTCCAGCATGGCGGCGATCACGTCGCTAAAGAAATGTGCGCCGAGATAGATACGGCTTAGCCCTGTCAGCGCAGTCAGCGCAACTGCTGCGGCAACGACAGGCAAGCGTCGTTGTGCGCCGGCCGGCTGCGTCGTCAGCCAGGCCGCCAGCACGCTGTAGAACACTGCTGCACCGATGGTGTGACCGCTTGGAAAGCTGTAACTTTGCAAGACCAGAATAGGCTGGTCGAATTGCGGTCGCATGCGCTGGAAGATGAATTTCAATCCATAGTTAAACAGCATGCCGCCCGGCACCGATACGAGCAGAACCAGCAACCACACCCAGGCTTTGTCGCGGATCAGCCGCGCTGCCAGCAGGGCGCTCATGGAAAGAATCCCGATGGTGCCGTGCAGATGGGTGAAAGCCAGCACGGCAATCGTCAAGTTGCTGGAAGCACGGACGTGAAACCAGTCGGCAATCCGTTGATCGAGATCCGGCAGGGTGCCTGGGCGAAGCGCGTGCAAGGCGACCAGCGCAAACAACGCCATAGTGCAGAGTGCAGTCAGGATGCCGGTGGTCAGCGGCAGGCCGAGATAATGATCCCGGGCCAGCCGGGCTTGCAGGAAGGATGGTTTGACTGTGTCTTGATTGGCCATGCGTTTGTGGTTGTGTTGAAGTCCTTTGCCGGTTCTACGGCAGATCAGCAGGCCGGCGTACCCAGCGCAATCGACCGCAGCGCAGGCAAGTCCAGCAGTTCCAGATCGCGATGATTCACGTCGACGATGCCGTTCTTCTTGAAGCTGGACAACAGGCGACTGACGCTCTCGACGGCGAGGCCAAGATAATTGCCGATTTCTTCACGCGTCATCCGTAGCTGGAAGCGCGTGGCCGAATAGCCGCGTGTGGCATAGCGTGACGACAGGTTGACCAGGAAGGCAGCGAGTTTTTGCTGGGCGCTCATGTTGTTGAGCGCCAGCATGACGCCTTGCTCGCGTGAGATTTCCTTGCTCATGATGCGGTGAAACTGGCGCAGCAACACGGGCATGTCCTGAAACAGGGCTTCAAGCTGGCCGAACGGGATCTCGCAGACTTCGCTGTCTTCCAGCGCCACGGCCTCGCATTGGTGGCGGCTGGTGCCGATGGCATCCATGCCCAGCAACTCGCCGGCCATCTGGAAACCGGTGATCTGCTGGCTTCCATTGCTGTTCATCTGATAGGTCTTGAAATGGCCCAGGCGAATTGCGTACAGCGTATTGAAGGTATCGTCCATGCGGTACAGGCTTTGATCGCGTTTGACGCGGCGACGGCGCCCGATGATCTGATCAAGGCGAAGCATGTCGGCTTCATCCAGGCCCATGGGCAGGCACAACTGGTGCATGCTGCACGCAGCACAACCTGCCTGAAGCGCCTGGACGGTAAGCATTGGTGCGGTCAATATCGGCGCGGTATTGGTGGAACTGGACATACTGTTTTGTGCTCCTCAGCAATAACATAGTTGCGAGCTTGTCTGGCTTGATCTGGCCTGGCGGCAGGGTAGCTTGCTTAATAATTACATAATCTTGGTAAGAGTTTACTTGATTAGCTTAAGTACTTCGCGAAATAAGGGGTGGCGGCTGTCTCGCATCCATTCGAACGCCACCATCTCCAGCGTCACCAGATGCGCGCCGGCCTGTGCCAGACGGGTGAAGGCCGCGTCGCGGTCGGTGATCTTGCGCGAACCCGTGGCGTCCGTCACTACCCATACACGATAACCGTTCTGCAGCAGCGTCATCGCGGTTTGCAGCATACAGACGTGTGCTTCGCAGCCGCTGATGACGACTTCCTTGCACGCCGACAAAAAGGCCGCCGGCAGACCGTCGACACAGGCGTCGAAGTGCGTCTTGACCAAGGTGCGGTCGCACAGGCGTTTGATGTCGGGATGATTCACGCCCAGTTTGTCGGGAGTCTGTTCGGTCGCAATGACCGGCAGGCCGAGAAGGCTGGCGATGGTCGCCAGTTTGATGTTCTGCGCCAGGACGGCAGCGCCGTCGTGGATGGCAGGCATCAGCTTTTCCTGCACGTCGATGATCAGCAAGGCGGATTCATTGGCATTCATCAGCATAAGCACTCCTCAGGTGTTCTTCCGCATGGGTTCGCACGGCCGCGCCGGAGGCGTTGGCAGAAATTGAAAGTTTTGTGTCATTGACGACATTGTGCGTGGATTCGACAATTTCACTTGCATATCCGTGTCGGCAGTTGTTGAGCCGACTTTCGCAGAGTCTAGCTAATTTCAGTATAGGGATGGAACGTGAGCTTGCCAAAATCACATCAAGATCAACATGATAGCCAGCCTTCCTTGAGCGAGGCTCGTGAGGATTACAAGGCTGATGAAACAGGCGGCGTCACGGCAGGGTATCGCAATGCCCGTATCTTGGCTATATGCCAGGGCTTGTTCACTTGCGCTATCTCGATCGATCTGACCCTGACCGCGCTGACCGGCTATCAGTTGGCTCCCGACAAGTCGCTGGCGACTTTACCTTTCGCCTTGATTACTGTGGCCGGCGCGGTCGTGACGTGGTTCGCGGCTTTTCTGATCCAGCGGCTGGGACGGAGGCTCAGTTTCGCGCTGGGCGCGCTGGCAGGGGCTGTCGGCGGGGCCATTTCAGTGTGGTCGGTGTTCAATGGGCATTTCTGGAGTTTTTGTATCGGCACGGCGGGCGTCGGCGTGTTTCAGGCCTTTGCCCAGTACTACCGGTTAGCCGCCGCCGATGCGGTCGGGCCTGAACTCAAGAGCAGGGCAATTTCCACCGTACTCACCGGCGGCGTGATTGCTGCGGTGCTGGGGCCGGCGCTCGCCGCTTGGAGCAAAGACTTGTTTCCGACAGCCTTGTTTTCCGGCGCCTATCTGATGGTGGCCTTGCTCAGCCTGCTGTCGATGATCGTGTTGCTGGCGTTCTACCGCGATGTGGAAAATATCGACGCCGCCATCGACACAGCCATGTCCGCATCACAAGCGCCGCCGCGTTCAACCGGTGAAATCGCACGTCAGCCGGTGTTCATCGCGGCGCTGGCAAACAACGTCGTCGGCTCAATGGTGATGATGTTCATCATGACCGCCGCACCCTTGGCTGCGGTGGCTTGCCATCACGGTATCAATGATGGCGCCAACATCATTCAGTGGCATCTGGTCGGGATGTACGCGCCGTCGTTCTTTGCCGGTCACTTGATCAAACGCTTTGGACTGGGGCCGATTGTGCTCAGCGGCGTGGTGCTGAATCTGGCGTGCGCGCTGATCGCTACGGCGTCGACGACTTTGCCGGCGTTCTATGTCGCCTTGCTGTGCCTGGGCATCGGCTGGAATTTCATGTTCGTCGGCGGTACGACCTTGCTGGCGCAATCGTATCGTCCCAACGAGCGTGCCAGGGCGCAGGGGCTGTCGGAATTTTTACGCTATGCTGCTACCGCGCTGGCGACGCTGGCTGCGGGGCCGCTGCTGGAGCACTACGGCTGGCAGGCGCTCAACATCGCCATCTTGCCTTTGCTGGCAGTGTGCGCGATTCTCAGCATGCGCTGGATGGCGGCAGGCTCCAAAAAAACCGTTGTGGCCTGATCAGTAGCCATAGCGCGCGGCATCATTTACTTCAGAAACACGGGAATATCATGAAGCACGGTAAGACCTTGCGCGTTGTCTTGTTGGCCTATCCGGGCATGAACCTGATCGACCTCAGCGGTCCGCTGCAAACCTTCGTGACCGCCAGCCGTACCGCACTGTCCGCAGGCGTGAGCGAGCCGCGCCCCTTGTATGAAGTCCATGTCTTGTCCTCGCAAGGCGGTCCGCTGCTGACGGGGGCAGGTCTGACCGTGATGACGGAGCCGCTGGAAGCTTTCGAAGGCCAAAGCATGGACACGCTGATCGCACCGGGCGGCAGTATCGGCGAAACCTTTCAGGCCGATCCGGCATTGGTGGCATGGATAGGCCGTCATGCCGGTAAGGCGCGCCGGGTGTGTTCCGTCTGCACGGGCGCATTTCTGCTTGCCGCCGCGGGATTGCTAAAAGGCAGACGCGTGACTACGCACTGGGACTGGGCCTTGCGGCTGCAACAGCAATATCCGGACATCGACGTCGACCCTGAACCGATCTTCATCCGCGAAGGGGATGTCTGGACCTCGGCCGGCGTCACGGCCGGCATCGATCTGGCGCTGGCACTGGTGGAAGAAGACTATGGGCACAAGGTCGCGATAGCGACGGCGCGGCAACTGGTGATGTTCATCAAACGGCCGGGCGGGCAGTCGCAGTTCAGCGTGCCGCTGGTGTCGCAATCATCCGAAAACGCGCGCTTCGCCGAGCTGCACGCCTGGATTGCCTCTAATTTGAAAAACGACCTGCGGGTGGAAAATCTCGCCAACCGCGTCAACATGAGTCCGCGTACTTTCGCACGTACTTATGTCGCCGAGCAAGGGCGCACGCCAGCCAAGACGGTCGAGACGATGCGATTGGAAGCCGCTTGCCGCGCACTGGAAGAAACCGACCTGCCGCTCAAGAGCATCGCCACCGAAACCGGCCATGGCGAAGAACAGAACCTGCGGCGCGTGTTTCAGCGCCAGCTTGGCGTGAGCCCGGCGCAGTACCGCAGCCGGTTTTCTGCGCACTAGCATCAACAATCTCTATTCGATGACGCTGATCCCATCCAGCGTCTTCAACGCCGCCAGCGAGTCCAGCCACCATGACAAGGCCGGCCCCGCGCGATAGTCGGGCCGGTAAACACACTGGATCGGCAGCGCCATGCCTTCCGGCGCATGCTGCGAGGTCAGGATTCTGACCAGCTTGCCGTTTTGCAGATCGTCTTTCACCACATGCTGCGGCATGTAACCCCAGCCCATGCCGGCGCGCAGCAGGGCGTGTTTGGTGCCGAGATCGCTCATGCGCCAGGACAGGCGCGAGTGCACCGAGAAATCCTGACGTGCCGTCAGTTCGCTGCGGTCGCTGAGCACCAGTTGCGTCTGTTGCGCCAGCAGCTTGTCGGGGATTCGTCCTTTGACTGCCGCCAGCGGATGCTGGGGCGAGACGACGCCGACCACCATCACGCTGGGCAGGCTCACGCGCAACAGATTGGGTGGCGTGGTCGGCAGGGTGCCGAGAATGCCGAGCATGGAGCGGCCGTCGAGCACGCGTTCCGCTACAGCGCCCAGCGCTTCGATTTCCAGTCGCACCGTCACAGCAGGAAAGGCGTCGCGAAAGCGCCGCAGCAGATCCACCAGACAGTCGGTGGGAAAGAACACGTCCACCGCCAGCGCCACTTCCAGCTCCTGTCCCTGTGAAAACGCATTGGCGCGCACCTGCAGCGAGTCCACCTGATCCAGTACCTGGCGTGCGTCGCGCAGCAAGGCTTCGCCCGCGTCCGTCAGTTGCGGACGGTAACCACTGCGGTCGAACAAGGAGACATTGAGCTGGCTTTCCAGCGTGCCGATGGCGTAGCTGACCGCCGACTGAGCGCGGGCAAGGATGCGGGAAGCCGCCAGAAAGCTGCCGCTGTCGGCGACCTGGACGAAGACGCGTAGCTGGTCGAGGGAGAAGCGTTCTATGTTCATCATGGCAACACTATCTATTTATTAGATATTGATTATAGAAAAATAATCAATTTCATGTTGCGCTTATTCGCATTATTCTTACTCTGCATTCTGATTCAAGAGTTTCAGAGTTTTAAGAGTTAAGCCTTACCAACCAAACACTTACTTGTACTTTATCCAAAACAATTTTTAGGGAGTTTCATCATGACCATTTCCAAATCCACTTATACCTTCGGCCGCATCCTGCTGGCTTCGCTGTTCGTCGTCTCCGGCATTTTCAAGATCATCGGCTTTGCCGGCACGGTCGGCTACATGGGCAGCCTCGGTCTGCCGGTGCCGACACTGGCCGTCATCGTGACGATCTTCGTCGAAGTCGGCGCCGGTCTGGCACTGATGAGCGGCAGCCGTCTGGCCCGTCCGGCAGCGTTGCTGATCGCGATCTTCACCGTTGGCGCAACGCTGGCCGCACACCGTTTCTGGGCTGTTGATCCAGCTGCGATGCAAGGCCAACTGACCAACTTCCTGAAGAACTTGTCGATCATCGGCGGTCTGCTGGTTTTCTGGTCGATCAAGCCAACTGAGTAATTGAATAAGCTGGATAGTTTGAACGAGCAGCAAAGGCATCAATCTGTAGCGTTTATCTGAAGTAGCAGGCGACGGTGGCCGTTCCGGCAGCAGTCGCCACAAGTACCCACAACAGGAGAAACACCATGAGCACCACTTTTACCCGCCAGCTGGAACGGCTGGTCAACGGCATCCCGACCCAGGATGGCGCAGGTGTCAGCCTTACCCGCGTGCTGACCCATGATTTGCAACGCCGGTTGGATCCTTTCCTGATGCTGGACGCTTTTCACTCGGACAAGCCGGACGATTATCTGGCCGGTTTTCCCGACCATCCGCATCGCGGCTTTGAAACCGTGACTTACATGTTGCAAGGACGCATGCGCCATCGCGACAACGCCGGCAACGAAGGTCTGCTGGAACCGGGCGGCATGCAGTGGATGACCGCCGGCCGCGGCCTGGTGCATTCGGAGCTGCCGGAGCAGGAGGACGGGCTCATGAGCGGTTTTCAGCTGTGGGTGAACCTGGCAGGGCGCGACAAGATGACGACACCGGCGTACAGCGACATTCCGTCGGCCGGCATTCCGGAAGTCTCGCCGCAGGATGGCCTGACCGTCCGTGTGCTGGCAGGCGAAGCCTTCGGCACCAAGGGCGCGGTAGAGCGTCCTACTACGGCGCCGCTGTATCTCGACCTGCATCTGGAGGCCGACAAACAGGTGGCCTTGCCGATTCCTGCGACGCATAATGCCTTCCTGTATGTGTACGAGGGCGAGTTGCAGATTGGTGTGGACAAGCGTGTGGCAGCAGCAGGCCGCATGGCGATCCTGAGCAATACGCCCGGCGCCGAAGGTGTTGAAATCCATGCCAGCAAGGACAGCCGTTTTCTGCTGATCTCCGGCCAGCCGTTGAATGAGCCGATTGCACAGTGGGGACCGTTTGTCATGAACACGCGCGAAGAAGTCGAGCAGGCTATCGACGATTTTCGCGCCGGACGTTTCTAATCTTTACTTTTTAAAAGGACCGCCATGAGCAGCATCCGTCATCTCATCCACGGCCTGGTACGCGATATCGGCTTCCCGGTACGCCGCTTGTTGCCTGCCGCTGCCGTCCGCACTGTCGGCCCCTTTGTGTTCTTCGATCACATGGGGCCGGTGGAATTCGACAGCGACACCACCGAAGGCGACGTCCGCCCGCATCCGCATATCGGGCTGGCGACGGTGACCTATCTGTTCTCCGGCGCAATGATGCATCGCGACAGCCTCGGCGTCGTGCAGCGCATTACGCCGGGTGCGGTCAACTGGATGGCGGCCGGGCGCGGTATCGTGCATTCGGAGCGTGTTCCGGAAGACATCCGCAATGACAAGGTGCCGGTGCACGGTTTGCAGATGTGGGTGGCGTTGCCGAAGGATCAGGAGCAGGGCGACGCCAGCTTTCATCACTATCCCGAGACCGACATGCCGCGCATCGAGCTGGATGGCGCCAGCCTGCATTTGCTGGCCGGTCAAGCCTATGGTCAGCAGTCGCCGGTCAAAACTTCCAGCCCGACGCTTTATCTGTCGGGACGCATCAAGGCCGGCGGCACGCTGACTTTGCCCGCGGACTACAGCGAACGCGCCGTCTATGTCGTCACCGGTGCGGCCTCGCTGGATGGTGAAGCGCTGGAAGCCGGCGTGCTGGCCGTATTGGAGCCGGGCGGAGAAGTGACGCTGACGGCGCAGAGCGATACGCTGTTCATGCTGTTGGGGGGCGAGCCGATCGACGGTCCACGCTTTGTCTGGTGGAATTTCGTTGCCAGCAGCAAAGAGATGATCGAAAGCGCCAAACTGGCGTGGCGCGCTCAGGATCGTTCGGTGTTTCCGGCAATTCCCGGCGAAGTTGAGTGGATTCCGCTGCCGGAGAAATGAAGCTGAAAAGCTGAGCGGGCAAGTCCACCGTTCTTCCACATAAAAAAGGCCTGATAGTGATATCAGGCCTTTTTTGCTTCCGTATCCTTGCCGCTTTACTCACGCGGCGGCTTGCGTACCCCGGATAATCCAGACCGGCAACGGACATTGATGCATGACCTTTTCCGCGACACTGCCAAGCACCATCTTGCGGAAGCCCTTTTGCCCGTGAGAACCGATGACGACCAGCTCGGCGCTGCTTTCTTTGGCGGCTTGCAGGATGGTCCCGGAAATATCGCCCGCTGCTACCGGGCTCTCGATGAGGCGCGTGTTGCCTGGCAGGCCGGCGGCTTCGACGCGTTTTTTTGCGTCGTCGAGTATGCCCTGTCCGGCGCTGATGAAGTCCGTGTGCAAACCGGCCGGTGGCTGGTAGCCGGTGTCGTAGAGAATGTAGCTGTTGTCGACGACATGGACGACCTCGATGTTGCTGCCGAGGGCTTTGGCCAGCCGAATGGCTTCATCCAGTGCCTGGTTGGAGGTCGGACTGCCATCGACGGGGACAAGGATTTTTGCGTACATACCGGTCAGATCATGCCGAGGATGCGGCCAAGCTCCGCGACGTAGGGGCTGTCCTTCAGAATCGCCCCTTCGACTGAGTCCATCAGATTCATGGCGGAATTCTGGGTCTTGCCGATATGCTCGCGCAAGACGCCGGCTTCGACTTCAGGCGTGTTCAGATGGCCTTTGAGCACGGCAAAATCGTTCTTCAGCGTTCTGGCTTCAGGGCTGTCGACGGGGATGTTCTGAAGTTCCAGTTCCAGCTCAGCCAGAATCTGTTTCAGTCGTACGTGGTGGGAATCATCTTGACGCAGGATGGGATCAGACATATCGGCTCCAGCGGTTAGGGTATGCAGGGTTAGGACGACGCGCATTGCCGCTTGGGCGAATGCTGCTGTTTTTTATGTTTTCTGGTGCATCTACTGCTTTTGTTTCTGTTTCTGCTTCTGCTGCTGTTGTTTTCAAGGTAAGTCCTCATCATAAGAGAAGTTTCGATCTCGTGCAGGATATCGCTTCAGACATTTTGTTACACTGCGCCATGTCAAACGATTACGAAAGAAGCAGCATGAGCGATTACCCCCTTATAAGCTGGACTGAAGCAGGGGAAATTCGTTCCGCCCGCTGGCGTTCCGAAGCCGGCAACTCACCTCCAAAAAACGTCACTGTGGCGGATGACCGCATACCCGCCGATGTCGCCTACAAATTGATCTGCGAAGGCACCGGCTTGCTCTGGCGCGGCGATTATCAAAATGCCCGTCAATTGCTGCAGGCTCTCGCCAGACGCATCGACAAGAAGTCAGATCGCAAAAACGGCAAGGCGGCCGATAAAGCAGCAGCGGACAAAGCCGCCGGTAAAGCAAGTAAAACAGTTGCTCCGAAGGCAACTCCCGCAATTACCATCACGCAGGCATTTCATCAGCATCGTCAGGCGCAGGCCCAACGCGCGCGTATTCTCGGCATGCTGCTGCTGCCGATGGAAGCCGATTACAGCGTTCCTCTGCGCCGGGCGCCGGATCTGGCGCAGGCTTGTACGGAGGTGTACGGCCCCGGCGAGGAAGCCAGTGTCGTGTCGATGCGCGAAGTGCTGGGTCTGGTGGGGGCGCATGAATGGCGCAAGAAGGGGGTGCCGATCCCCGCATTGGGCGGCAGTATCCATCCGTACTATGGCGTGTTCTCACCGGTGCGGGGCGAATATGTCGACCTGATCGTGCAAGCAGTGTTGCCGACGGTCGATCTGGCTTTTGACATTGGTACCGGCACCGGCGTGCTGGCAGCGCTGCTGGCCAAGCGCGGCGTCAAACGTATCGTTGCCACCGATCAGAGCGAACGCGCACTTGATTGCGCCGCCGCAAACCTGAAACGCCTGGGCGTGAACAAGCAGGTTGAGTTGATGAGCGCGGATTTGTTTCCCGCCGGACGCGCGCCGCTGGTGGTGTGTAATCCGCCGTGGGTACCGGCCAAGCCGAGTTCGGCCATTGAGGCGGCAGTCTACGATCCCGACAGCCGCATGTTGCGCGGCTTCATCGACGGCCTGTCCGACCATCTGACACCGGGTGGTGAAGGCTGGCTGATCATGTCTGACTTCGCCGAGCATCTTGGTTTGCGGGCGCGTGGCGAGATACAGGCGATGATCGACAAGGCGGGTTTGCAGGTTGTCGGCAAGACCGATATCAAGCCGCGTCATCCCCGTTCCAGCGATGCGGAAGATCCCTTGTCGGCCGCCCGCATGAAGGAAGTGACGTCGCTGTGGAAGTTGAAGGTGAAGAAGGCTTAAGCTGCTCAGGCAGCTGAAGTCGTGGAGCTATGCAAAAGGACTGTCTATGAAACCATCCCTGTCGTCCGTCTTTTCGTATTGCGGCGCAATCGCCTTGCTGACGATGCTCTGCGGTTCGGCGTCGGCCCAGTTGATAGAGCGTCATCCTTTTGGCTATCCGCCGCCGGTGCCTGACAAGCCTGTGGTGACCACCAGCGCCAATACCTGCAAATGCGAAGTCGCCGACACCAGTGGCAGCGCCTGCATGATTTACATGCGCACCAATGCTGCCGACTGGATTGCGCAAAATGCGCCTCAGACGCGCTTGCGTTCATCCAATGACGGCCGTTATTACGATACGCCGTTCGCGTTGGCTGCCAGCGCTTGCGCCGGACGCAAGGTCAATGCTTCCACCGTGAAGGTGCATTGGCTGGACAAGAAAAACGCCATTTTGGAGTGGAAGTAACTTGTCAGCTTTAGCTTCCAGTTGCTTGATTTTGTTGATGTAATCCTGCCTGACTAAAGAGCCAGTCACGGAAGCGGACGATGTTCTTGCTGTTCTTCTCCGCTTCCCGATAGCTCAGAAAATGCGTCTCCCGCCAGACTGACTTCAGCGTACCGCCGCTGAGCGGCACCAATTCTCCGTTGGCAATTTCCTGCTCCGCCAGCCTCGTACTTTCCAATGCAATGCCAACCTGATTGACCGCCGCCGCCAATGCCAGCGAGGCGCGGTCAAAGGATGGCATCGGCCGTCCGGGCGGCAGCTTCATGCCGTTGAGAGCGAACCAGTCGCTCCAGCGGACGGGGTTGAGCGTAGATTGGATCAGCGTCATTGCTGCAATATCTGTCAGCGCCGGCACCGCGCGGTCGTGCAGCAAGGCCGGCGAGCACAGCGGGACGATGGTTTCCGATCCGATAGCTTCGCTGACGATACCGGCGCGCGTGGGGGCGTTGCCGTAGGCGATGGTCAGATCCAGTTCTTCATGGCGCAGCAGGTCCATCGGCTCGGCGCCTGAAGACATGCTGATGTTGATGTCTGGATACTGCTGCATGAAGCGCGGCAGGCGCGGCCCCAGCCATTTGGCGGCGAAACTGGGCGAGCAGTGCACCGCCAGCGCATCGCTGCGGCGCGCCGGGCCCAGCTCTTCACAGGCTGCCTCCATGAGGTCGAAAGCTACCGACAGCTTATCAAGCAAGCGGCGGCCGTCAGCCGTCAGTTCGACGCGGCGGAAGGAGCGCGTGAACAGGGATTTGCCGAAGTAGGTTTCCAGGCCGCGTACCTGATGGCTGATTGCAGAGGGGGAAAGATGCAGCTCTTCGCTGGCGAGCGCAAAGCTTTGCAGGCGGGCTGCAGCTTCAAAGGCGCGCAGGGAGAAGAAACTGGGGAGTTTTCGCATCGCAGCCTTGGTATCCGCTCATGAGGTGAATCAGATTCATCATATTGTGAATACTCGTCATTTGTCAAAGCGACGAGCTTCTTGGGATGATCTGCTCACCATAAAGATTCGATTTCCAAAGATTCGATTTCCAAATTTCCAATAAAGCAGGAGACCCAGCCATGATGATCGATGTCGCTGAACGCGCCGCCCAGTCAGCCAATCCAACCTCAGCTGGAGTCAAATCCAGCTTCAGCGCCCTCAACGCCGCCGACCCGCGGGTATCGGTCTACCAGCCTGAGCAGCAGGGGCTGAAATTCCCTCAGGTGCCGGTATTCGCCACCCATGCCGAGGAGCGCCAGCATCGCAAGGAGCGCCTGGTTGCCGCCTGCCGGGCCTTCGCCCTGCATGGACTCGATTACGGATTCGCCGGGCATCTGACGGTGCGCGACCCGGAATTCCCGGATTTGTACTGGACCAATCCGATGGCCGTGCATTTTTCGCAGGTCAAGCTTTCCAACCTCATCCTTGCCAATCACCATGGTGAAGTGGTGCAGGGTTCATATGCGCTCAATCGCGCCGGGTTTGTGCTGCACGCCGCAGTACATGAGATGCATCAGGACATCGTCGCCATGTGCCACGCCCATACGGTCTACGGCACGGCCTGGTCGGCGCTGGGGCGTCCGCTGGATCCGATCACCCAGGATGCCGCCGTATTCTTTGAAGATCACGTTGTCATCACCGCCGAGGCCGGTGCCGTCGCGGTCAAGACCGAGGCCGGCAAATCGGTCGCCGCCGCTTTCGGCAAGAACAAGGCGGCGATCCATCAGAGCCACGGTTTGTTTACCGCCAGCCGTCACAGTATCGAGGACGCTGCCTTCTGGTTCATCGCGCTGGAGCGTTGCTGCCAAGTCCAGCTTATGGTGGAAGCCACCGGCATCAAACCGATCATGGTGCCGCCGGACCGTGCGCGTTACAGTCGCGAGAACGTCGGCAATTCCTTCATCGGCTGGCTGCACTTCCAGCCGATTTATGAACAACTGGTGCAAACCAGCCCGGACATGTTCGACTAGTTTTGTCCGACCGCCTTGTCCATCCAAGAAGGTAAATGCCGGTCAGTTGATGACTGGCATTTGTCGTTGCCGCACCATATTTCACCCAAGGAGACCGCTACCGTACCTATTCTTCACCGCCGTCCTGATACGTCAAACCATATAACCGCGCCAACGTGGGCCCATCCGTTCTAACCGAAGGAGCAGGAGACATGACGAAGTTAAGCAGACGCGAATTTCTGATCGCCAGCGCGGCATCCGCCGCAGCCGCCTCGACCATGGGAGGCAGCGCATTTGCTGCCCCGACGGCGCCTGGCGGCATCGATTACCCGATAGAAAAAGGCGCGACCCTGCGCGTCTTGCGCTGGAAGCGTTTCGTTCAGGGCGATGAGGACTTGTGGAACGAGAACGTCAAGAAATTCACCGAACTGACCGGCGTCACCGTGCGTACCGACAGCGAAGGTTTTGAGGATGTCCGTCCCAAGGCTGCCGTTGCAGCCAATGTCGGCAGCGGCCCCGACATCGTGCTGGGCTGGTTCGACGATCCGCATCAGTATCCGACCAAACTGCTCGATGTTACCGACCTGGCAAACTCGCTGGGTACGCGCTACGGCGGCTGGTATGACGTCTTTCAAAAATACGGCAAGAGCAACGGCAAATGGATTGCCATCCCGCTGGGGGTGATCGGCATCTGCCTGGTGTATCGGGACAGCCAGCTCAAGGCTGCCGGGTTTGAGACGGTGCCCAGGGATCTGCCCGGTTTCCTCAAGATGGCGCAGGCGCTCAAGGCCAAGAACACGCCGCTCGGTTTCGCTCACGGCAAGGCGGTCGGCGATGCCAACAACTATGCACACTGGCTGTTGTGGGCGCATGGCGGCAAGCTGGTGGACGAACACGGCAACGTCGTCATCAATTCGCCGGAGACCCGCGCAGCCTTGGAATACGGCAAGCAGATTTATCCGACCATGGCGCCGGGCACGCTGTCCTGGCAGGATCCATCCAACAACAAGGCCTATCTCGATGGTCAGATCAGTCTGACCAATAACGGTATTTCGATTTATTACGCCGCCAAGAACTCGACCGATCCCAAACTGCAGGAGCTGGCAAAGGACACCCAGCATGCGCACTATCCGATCGGCGTATCGGGCAAGCCGACCGAGCTGATGCAACTGACGCAGATGATGGCGTTCAAGCACACCAAGTATCCCAACGCAGCCAAGGCCTTCATGCAATTCATGATGGAGCCGGATCAGTTCAATCCCTGGATGAAGGCCGCCATCGGTTACGTCAGCCAGCCGCTCAAGGCCTATGAAAAGAATCCGGTCTGGACTGCCGATCCCAAGGCCACGCCGTATCGCGACGCGGCATCGTTGATGCTGGATCACGGTCATGCAGGCCCGCTGGGGCAGGCGTCAGCGGCCTGTCTGGCAGATTACGTACTGGTCGATATGGTGGCGGAAGCCGCCAGCGGATCGAAGACGGTACAGCAGGCGATCGACAGGGCTGCGGAACGGGCCAAGCGATTCTATAAAACCTAGCCGGCAAGTAACAAGGCGCTGGACGACACCTGTCCCGGCGAAAGCCGGGCCCGGTATCATCCAGCGCCGTTATGCTGCAGACGGCGCTTCCGCCGGAAAACTCAACACCACCATAAAGCTCCCCGCGCCGCTGTATCCAAATCGCAGCAGGCCGCCATGGGTACGCATGACTTCTTCCACAATGGACAGGCCGAGACTGGCGCCGACGCGTTCGCCGCTGCGTGGGGCGAAGGGTTTGCGGATACGCTCCCAGTCGTTTTCCGGGATGCCGGGGCCGTCATCGATGACGCGCAGTTCGTATAGATTTTCTATCTGCTCCAATTGCACGTGCAGAAAGCTCACGGCGCCGTATTGCAGCGCGTTGCCGAGCACGTTCTTGATTGCCTCGCGCAGGCTGATGGCGTCGCCCATGATCATGCATGCTTGCTCGGGTGCTTCCATGGCGAGATCGAGTTGCCGTTCCTGATGTGACAGCATGTCGGCCATTTCGTGACGGACCAGCTCTCCGAGGTCAATTTTTTCGAAGGCGGCGGTGTCGCTGCGATGCTGCACCATGGCATGGTTGATCAGTTGATTGACCAGCGCACCAAGATGGCGGGTACGGTCGCGCAGACGATCAAGATGATGGCGGCGGCCGGCGTCGTCATGTTGCGCAGAGAGCAATTCCATCTGCGAAATCAGCGCCGTCACCGGCGTGCGCAGCTGATGCGCAGCGTCGCCGATGACGCGTCGCATGGTCGTGCGGTGCACCGCCAGCCGCTGCATGAAGGCATTGATCGAGCTGACCAGCGCATGGGTTTCTACCGGTACGGTGATCGATAACGGCGACAAGTCGTTGAGGTCTCGCTCGCGGATGGCGGCTTCGATTTTCTTCAACGGCGACAAGGCCTGATACAAGGTGAACATTGCCGCAATCAATGTCAGCACGCCCATTGCGAGAATCACCAGCAGGGCGCGTGTACCGACGCTTTTGGCGAAAGAGAGGCGGGCGTTGTTGGTCTGGGCCAGTACGATGACCGCCCACGGGTGTTCGTTGGCGACCGGCATACGGCGGCCGACAATGGCCATGCGCACCGGCGTGTCCAGATAGGCGCCATCCTGCAATAGTGGGCCGTCTTTCAGTTTCTTCCACGGAATCTCGGGTTTGAAATCGGGGTCGCCGGCGATCGTGCGGCCGTCCGGATCGACCACCACGTAGAACACCTGATCGCCCGCCGTCAGCATGGAGAAGGCGGCCAGCGGCACGTCGACATTCACGGCGCCGTTTTGATACCAGGTATTTTCCGCAATCTGCAGTGCGCTGCCGGTAAGGATGCGGTCATAAGCTTCGTTGGCGGCAAGTTGGGTTGATATCCAGATGGCGATCAGCAGGGCGATGGAACTGATGGACAGCACCAGCCCGACGCGCATGACCAGGCGCGTGTAGAGCGAACGTCCGGCGATGATCACGCGGGCCTCACTGTGCGGTCGCCATTGCGGGTGGCGTACCGGCCGGCAGCAACACCAGCTGATAGCCCAGTCCGCGCAAGGTACGGATTTCAAAACCGGCGCCGGCGAGCTTCTTGCGCAGGCGGCCGATGTACTGTTCGACGGTGTTGGCGTTGGGCGTGTCGTCAACACTGAACAGACGGTCGATCAGCTCGTCCTTGCCGAATATGCGTCCCGGTCGCGCGGCGATGATTTCCAGCAGCGTTACTTCGCGCCGTGTCAGCTCCAGCGGCATGCCGTCGAGCGAGGCGGTGCGGCTTTTGCGATCGATGGTGAGATTGGCGCAGCTCAGCAGATTGGTCGCTTCGCCGCCACTACGGCGCAGCAACACGCGGATGCGTGCATCCAGTTCGCGGAAGTCGAAGGGTTTGATCAGGTAGTCGTCGGCGCCGAGGTCGAGCGCGCGTACGCGTTCTTCGATTTCAGCGCAGGCGGTCAGCATCATGACCGGCGTGGTCAGGCCTTTTTCACGCACGCGCGTGAGCAGCGAGAAGCCGTCCTGCTGCGGCAGCATGACGTCGAGGATCAGCAGATCGTAGGGATCGGTGACGAGTTTGGCGGCTTCATTGCCCTTGCTTTGCCAATCGACCGTATGACCGATGCGCGACAGGTGGGCGATGATCGCTTCGGCAACGTCGGCCGTGTCTTCGACCAGAAGGATGCGCATGATGGTTCCGTCTCAGTGATGCGTAGTGATGTTGCGATATCGGGAAAATATGGCAACAGCTTTCTGACGGTATGTCAGTTTCGTTACAGCTTGCGAGATTAGCATCCTTCACAGAACTTATAAAAGTACTCAAAGGAGATTTTGTGAAAAACGATTTTGCGGCAGCGCCGCAGTCTTCCTCCACGCCTGTGGATCCTTCCGTGCCTCTGCTGGAAATCGACAACGTCACTCTGCAATACAAGACGTCCGACTCGCTCGTTACTGCGACGCAGCAAGTCAGCTTCAACGTCCACCCCTCTGATCGCTACATTTTGCTTGGCCCGTCCGGTTGCGGCAAATCGACGCTGCTCAAGGCTATCGGTGGCTATTTGCAGCCGACCAGCGGCAGGATTCGCCTCAAAGGCAAGGAAGTCAGCCAGCCGGGCCCAGACCGCATGATGGTCTTTCAGGAGTTCGACCAGCTGCTGCCGTGGAAGACCGTGCGCCAGAACGTCGAATTCGCGCTGCACGCCAGCGGCCGACTGCACGGCAAGGAAGCCTCCGATCGCGCCGCTTATTACATCGAAAAGGTCGGCCTCGCCAAATTCATCGACAGCTATCCGCATACTTTGTCGGGCGGTATGAAGCAGCGTGTATCCATCGCACGCGGTATGGCGATGGAGCCGGACGTGCTGCTCATGGATGAGCCCTTCGCTGCACTTGACGCGTTGACCCGCCGCAAGATGCAGGACGAGTTGCTGCGTCTGTGGGACGACACCAATTTCACGGTACTGTTCGTCACCCACTCGATCGAAGAAGCAATCCGCATCGGTACCCGCATCCTGTTGCTGTCGCCGCATCCGGGCCAGGTCCGGGCCGAGCTCAACAGCATTCCGCCGGAAGAAATGGGCACCGCCAGCCAGGCGCAGCTGGAACAGCGCATCAATGACATGCTGTTCGCGCATTAATAACGATTAACGATAAATAAAGAGACAAGCCATGAGCAAAAACAACACACTCTTCATGCGTCCGGAAATCGTCGTCGAGCCGAACCGCAACGCTGTCGCCGAAGTTCAGCGTCCGCTGTCGGCCTTTGAAGCTATCTATCGCATCAGCTGGATCCGCAAGACCGCGATCCTGCTGGTGCTGGCGCTGGTCTGGGAAATCTACGGCCGCTGGCTCGACAACTCGCTGCTATTCCCCAGCTTCAGCGAAACCTTGCACGCCTTCATGAGCGGCATCAGCAGCGGCGTTCTGCTGCAACGCGCCGCCGTCTCGCTGGAGACCTTGCTGATCGGCTATGGCCTCGGCATCTTGCTTGCAGGTTTGCTGACCACGCTGGCAATCAGTTCGCGCATCGGCAATGACTTTCTGGAAACGCTGACCTCCATGTTCAATCCGCTGCCGGCGATTGCCTTGCTGCCGCTGGCGCTGATCTGGTTCGGTCTCGGTACCGGCAGCATCATTTTCGTGCTGGTGCATTCGGTCTTGTGGGCGGTGGCGTTGAACACGCACGCGGGCTTCCGATCCGTATCGAATACCTTGCGCATGGTGGGCCAGAACTACGGCCTGAAACGGTTTTCGCTGGTGCGTTCGGTCCTGATTCCAGCCGCTTTTCCAAGCATCCTGACCGGCCTCAAGATCGGCTGGGCGTTTGCCTGGCGCACGCTGATCGCTGCCGAACTGGTGTTCGGCGTGTCGTCCGGCGCCGGCGGCCTGGGCTGGTACATCTTTGAAAATCGCAATCAGCTTGAAACCGCAAACGTGTTCTCGGGCTTGTTCTTTGTGATCATGATTGGCTTGTTTGTTGAAAACCTGATTTTTGCCCAGATAGAAAAACGGACCATCCGCCGCTGGGGCATGCAACACTAAACCTGTCCGCGATCCTACTGCGAAGCCATGATCCGGCGTCGGGCGGTGCTCGGAATCCTCATGTACTAAAGTACACTCCAAGGATTACACAACTGAGCTCCGCTCCGGCCGCCACCGGCTGATGGCTTCTCGCTACGGATCACAAACAGGTTCGGCTAAATAAATTAGAACCTTTTAAAGGAGACCAAATGAAACGCAGAAATTTTTCAAAACTGATGATGGCCGCAACGCTCGGTCTGTCCATGCTGGCAGCGAGTGTTCCGGCCCGTGCCGAAGCGCCGGTGGTACGCCTGTCGCACGGTTACGGCTTGCTGTATTTGCCGCTGATGGTAATCCGCGATCAGGGCTTGATCGAGAAGCACGCCAAGGCGCTTGGCCTGGGTGACGTCAAGACCAACTGGGTGCTGCTTGATGGCGGCAATGTGATCAACGACGCCATGCTGTCGGGTAACCTCGACATCGCCGGCACCGGCGCACCGGGCTTCATCACCTTGTGGTCGAAAGCGCACGGCATTCCGCGTTCGGAAGTCATCGGTCTCGGTGCACTGAGTACCTCGCCGCTGTGGCTCAACACCAATAACCCGAACGTCAAATCCCTGAAGGATTTCACTTCCAAGGACAAGATCGCGATTCCAGGCATCAAGACTTCGCTGTCGGCAGTGCTCTTGCAAATGGCTGCCGCCAAGACCTTTGGGATCGACAACTACGCCAAGCTCGATCCGCTGACCGTCAGCCTGAGCCATCCGGAAGCATTGGGGTCGCTGTTGTCGGGTAAGACCGAAATCACCGGCCATTTCACCTCGCCACCGTTCTCGTATCAGGAAGTCAAGGATCCGAAGATCAAGCGCGTGCTGAATTCTTCCGACGTCCTGGGCCACATCACCATCGACGTCGTGTTCGCGCTCAAGCAATTCACCGACAAAAATCCCAAGCTGACGCAAGCTTTCATGGAAGCGCAGGAAGAAGCCAACGCCTACATCGCCAAGAACCGCAAGGGCGCCGCAGAGACCTTCCTGCGCGTATCGAAGATGAAACTGACGCAGGATGAAGTCGAGAAGATGCTGGCCGATCCGGACACGCAATTCACGACCACGCCGGAAGACATCATGCAATACGTGGTGTTCATGGACAAGGCAGGCACCATCAAGACCAAGCCTGCGGTATGGTCGGATTTGTTTGTGCCGGCGTTCAAGACACGCAAAGGCAGCTGAGTAGAGATTCTGGTTTCAGAAGGTTGAATGAAAAACGGGGAGTGCACAGTGTGCCTCCCCGTTTTTAATTGCCCGAAGCTTTGCTTAGCCGTAGTAGGGAAACTGCTCCGACTTGTCCATGAAGGCATGGTAGTGCACCACCACGCCGGCGTCGCGCAAACTCAGCACGGCGTAGGCGGGCGGCTCCATTGAAGTCGTCGCCGGGCCGGTCAGGGCGAAGTCGAGCGCGTGCTGGTGGTTGGTGCCGGGTACGGTGGCGAAAGGCGTGCCGTACCAGGTGCCGCCTGACGGGCGGTGTACGTGCCCCGAAAACATGTAGCGCACGTTGCCGTGTTTCTTCACCAGCGCGCGCAAATCGGCTTCTTCGCGCAGGCGAATCCAGTCCATTGACGGCAGGTCAAGTTCAAATGGCGGATGGTGCGAGAACAGATAGACCTGACGTTCGCCGGCTTCGGCCAGTGTACGATCCAGCCATGCCAGACGATCCGCACAGAGGCGGCCTTCGTGCGTGCCGACTTCTTTGGTGTCGAGAAAAACCAGGCGCGCGGTATCCGTGTCGTGCACGCCCTGGATGAAGCCGTTGCCGTCCACCGGCATGTCGGGAAAGATGCTGCGGAACATAGGTCGCTCGTCGTGATTGCCGAGCAGCAGGCGCACCGGCAACTTCAGTTCTTTCAGGCAGTCGGCCAGGATGCGGTAAGAAGCTTCATCGCCATCGTGGGTGAGGTCACCGGTGATGACGCACAGATCCGCGTCGGGATGGTGTTCATTGACGTGCGCAATGCAGGTGCGAAAACGCGCTACCGAATCTTCGCCGAACAAGAGGTTCCCATCCGGCACCAGGTGGATGTCGGTAATTTGTATGACTTTCATCAGGATGTGTTGTTGGTGTTGAATAAAGAGATTTATCGGATGCCGGCACGCAGGAAGGCTTGAATGAACTGCCGCTGGAATACGAGGAAGCCGATCATCAGCGGTGCAATGGCCACCAGCGTGGCGGCGCTGATGATGGAAATGTTGACGCCGCTCTCCGGCGCGCCGAACAGCGACAGGCCGACCGTCAGCGGGCGTGTCATCGGCGAGTTGGTCACGATCAGCGGCCACAGGAAGTTGTTCCAGTGCGTCGCCACCGACACCAGCGCATAGGCCAGATAGACCGGTTTGGCCGCCGGCACATACACTCGCCACAGAACGCCGAACCAGCCGCAACCTTCGATGCGCGCCGCTTCTTCCAGCTCACGCGGAATCTGCATGAAAGCCTGGCGCAGCAAAAAGATGCCGAAGGCGCTGGCCATATAAGGCACGGCCATGCCCAGCGGCGTATCGAACATGCCCAGACGCGTCACCATGGCATAGTTTTCAACGATCAGGATTTCCGGCAGCACAAACAACTGCAACAGCACCAGCACGAACAGCAGATTCTTGCCGACGAACTGGAAGCGCGCGAACGCAAAGCCGGCCAATGTACACAGCGTGAACTGACCGATGAGAATCAGGCTGACCAGCACGAAGGTATTGAAGAAGTAGCGCAGCCATGGCGCCGACTGCCACGCGTCTCTGAAATTCTGCAGAATCAGCGGTGCGCGCCAGTCCAGCGCCAACGCCGCGTTGGAGGTGTGGAAGGCGGCCCAGAGCGCAAACAGCAGCGGGGCGATCCACACCAGCGCCAGCGACCATGCGCCGACGGTATCGACGATGTTCCAGAGTCGTTCGCCCGGGGCCGAAGGTGTCGTGGCAGCGTTGTTGCCGGTGATGGGTGAGGCGTTGATAGTAGCGGTATTCATCGACGGTTTTCAGCGTTTTAGCGGTAATGGATGCGGCGGTCAAAGAACAGGAATTGCAGCGCGGCGATGAGGCCCAGTGCAGCGAGCACCATCACGGTCATCACGGCGGCGCCGGATTGATCGAGATAGGCGAAAGCCATTTCCCAGATCCAGTACAGGATCAGCTTGGATGCGTTGTCCGGGCCGCCCTTGGTCAGGATGAACAGGTGATCAATCAGGCGAACCGAATTGATCAGCGCATTGATCGTCACGAACAGCGTGGTCGGCATCAGCAGCGGCAATACGACGCGGCGCGTATACGCCCAGCGCCCGGCGCCTTCGATGCGGGCGGCTTCGCGCAGATCGGGAGGGATCGCTTGCAGTGCCGCGAGATAGAAGATCATGAAAAAGCCGGACTCTTTCCAGATCGTCACGGCCATCACCGACCACAAGGCGGTGCCGGGCTGGCCGAGCCAGTTGGTCGGGCCGATGCCAAACAGCGCCGTGATGTGGTCGAGCAGACCGAGACCGGGCGTATAGAAGAACAGCCACAGGTTGGCCGCCGCAATCATCGGCAGCATGGTCGGTGTGAAGAAGGCGGTACGCACCAGGCCACGGCCGCCGATACGGGCATTGGCCCATAAGGCCATACCCAGCGCCAGTGCAATCGATACCGGGACGGTCACACCTGCATACAGCAGGTTGTTGCCGACGACTTGCCAGAAGGCCGGATCGGCCACCAGGTCGCGGTAGTTGTCGAGGCCGTTGAACACGCTCGGGCGGCGCGCCGTGCCGCGCGAGAAGAAGCTGGCCCACAAGGTCGCCAGCATCGGAAAAAAGGCGAACAGCGTCAGCAGAATCAGCGACGGTGTCAGCAGTCCCCAGCCGAACAGATTGTGCAGGCGGCGCTCAGCCGGATTGGTCGGTAGTACGTGTGACGTTGCTTGATTCATCAGGATCTTGTCCGGTGTCGGATTTTTTGCTGTCGTCCTGACGAAAATCAGGACGACAGCGATACAAGGTTTTGCAGCGTTTCAGCGATTAACGGTAAGGCTTCAACAGACGTTCTGCAGTTGCCTGTGCTTCATCCAGCGCCTGCTTCGATGTCTTGGTGCCGGTCAGGGCAGCCTGGACAGCGTTGGACAATGCTTCACGCACACGGGCGGTCTGCTCGGTCGAGAACTCCGGAATCGCTACCGCCAGCTGATCGCGGGCAACCAGTGCCTGCGGGAAGGTCTTGGCGTAATCGCGCAGGGCAGGCGTGTTGTACGAAGCAGGGCTGGTGCCGACGTAACCGGTAGCAATCGACCATTGCGCTGCGCGTTCCGGCGCCGTCATCCAGCGAACGAAAGTGACCGAAGCGGCTTGCTGTGCAGGTGTTGAACCCTTGAACAGATAGAAGTTGCCGCCGCCGACCGGCGAGCCGGGTTGCTTGTTGGCAGGCAGCATGGCGACACCGAAGTCGAACTTGGCTTCTTTCTTCACGGCTGTCAGATTGCCGGTGGTGTGCCACATCATGGCAGTCTGGCCTTGCACGAAAGCCTGGCGCAGCGTGCCCCATTCAATCGCACCGGCTGGGCTGACCTTGTGTGTCGCCGCCAGCGAACGCCAGAATTCCAGTGCTTCGACGGCTGCCGGGGTGTTGAAATAGACCTGTGTGCCTTCCTTGTTCATCAGCGACACGCCGTTCTGAATCGCAAACGCCTGGAACATCCAGTATGGATAGCCGGTCGATGGCACCATCAGACCGAACTTGTCCTTGCCGGTCAGCTTGGTGGCTGCTGCCAGCATTTCCTTCCAGGTCTTTGGCGGTGCGTCCGGGTTCAGGCCGGCGGCGCGGAACATGTCCTTGTTATAGAACATCACGATGGTCGAACGTTGGAACGGAATGCCCCAGACGTGGCCGCCAATGGTGCCGTTGGCCATCAGGCCGGGATAGAAGCTTTGCAGCCAGGCCTTGTCTTCGGCGCTGGTGGCGACCTTGTCAAACGGCTCGATCAGGTTCTGGTCGATCAGGTCATAGGTGTCGAGCGCACCCAGTACCGACAGCTGTGCAGGCTGGCCGCCTTTGATTGCCGACAGGGCGCGCACGCGTGTTTCGTCGTAGTTGCCGGAGTAGACCGCCTTGACCTTGATGTCCGGGTTGGCCTTCTGAAAGTCGTTGATCATGCCGTCGATCACCTCGGTCAGCGGGCCGCCGACGGCGATCGGGTAGTACATGGTCAGATCGGTGGCTGCGCTTGCCAGCGAGGATGCTGTCAGGGCGCTTGCGAAGAGTGCCGCCAAGGTTGTTTTTCTGATGAGTTTGCTCAGCATTGCGGTTCCTTTGTGGGGGAGGTTCATGTTGAAAAGCACGGGATAAATTCGGGGGAATTCCAGTTACAGCGCTGCTGCGCGTGGCAGCAAGCTGTGGACGTTCGATGTGTCGGCCGTCAGAAATGCCGGCACCGGCGAAGGTGCCGGTACCGGTGAAAGACGGCGTCCGTCATCGGCAGCAAAAACATGTGCGTCTACCGGATCCCAGCCGAGGCCGACGCGGTCTCCGAGTTTCAGCAGGCTCTTTTCCGGGCTGCGTACGATGATGGCGTCACCGCCCGGCAGATCGAGATAGATGTAGGATTCCGCACCCTGAAATTCGACGCCGGTAACCGTACCGAAGAACTCGGTGGATGATGGCGCCACAATGCGGAAATGTTCGGGGCGTACTCCGATCAACTGTTTTTCTTGCCCGGTGCCGACCGGGATCACGCTTGCGCGTAAAGCAGTGGGCAGCTTTTCGGCGTCCATCAGCATCATCGGCGGGCTGCCGATAAATGCCGCAGAGAATGCGCTCGATGGTGTCTCGTACAGCTCTGCCGGGGTGCCGCTTTGGACGATGCCGCCGGCATTCATCAAGACGATTTTGTCGGCCATGCCCATGGCTTCGGTCTGATCGTGCGTGACGTAGACGACGGTCATGTTCAGGCGTTGTTGCAAGGCGCGGATTTCGTGGCGCACGGCGTGGCGCAGCTTGGCGTCGAGATTGGACAGCGGCTCGTCCATCAGGCAGATCGAATGACCGGCGACGATGGCGCGTGCCAGCGCCACGCGCTGACGTTGTCCGCCGGACAGTTGCGCGGGCTTGCGTTGTTCCAGTCCCTGCAGGTTGGTCAACGCCAAGGCATCCTGCAGACGCTGGCGGCGCTCTGCCGCGTGCACACCGCGTACCTGCATGCCGAAGCAAACGTTTTCAGCGACGTTCAGATGCGGGAACAGTGCATACGACTGAAACACCATCGACAGGCCACGTGCCGAAGGCGTCGCGGTGGTCACGTCCTTTCCATCGATCTCTACACGGCCGCTGTCGGGTGTTTCGAGACCTGCGAGCAAGCGCAGCAACGTTGATTTTCCACAGCCTGAAGGGCCGAGCAGGGCGACCAGCTGGCCGCGTTCAAATTCAAGGTCGAGCGATTTGATGACCTGGTGCGCACCCCAGGATTTGCTGATGCCTGAGAGACGGATGGCGATATCGTTTTTGTCGTTTTGCATATTCATTTTCCTGCTGCGATGGCCGCGTCGTTGGTCATGGCGAATTCACGTTCTTCTGTATCGCTGTCGGATTGCGAAGTCACGACGACACGGGTGTTGCCAGCCAGCATGGCGGCCAGGTTCGGGGTCAGGGGACTGTCGGTGACGAGGATGTCGGGGTCGGACAAATGACCGCCGCGCACCGGCGCCTGACGGCCGAATTTGGAGTTGTCGGTGACCAGAATCTGGGTACGGCAGCTCTCGCGCAATGCCTGGCGCGAGCTTGATTCCATACGGTCGAAGTCGAGCAGCGTGCCATCGGTGTCCACACCGCCGACGCCATAAATGCCGAAGTCCGCACGAAAATTGCGGAACAATTTATCGGCATCGTTGCCGAGAATTTCCGGATTGGGAAATCGCAGGGTGCCGCCCGGCACGATGACCTGGTTGTTCTGATTTGTTGACAAGGCCAGCGCCGCGCGCAGGTTGTTGGTGATGACGGTAAGGTGGTCGTGCTTGGCCAATGCCAGCGCAACTTGTTCCGGTGTGGTGCCGATGCCGATCAGCACGCTGCACGAGTTGGGGATGAGCCTGGCGACCGCAGCACCGATCTCGGCTTTTTGTTCGAGATTGTTGATGCGTCGCATGTCATAAGGCTGGTTGCGCGCAGACAAAATCAGCTCGGCGCCGCCATGTCGACGACGCAGGATATCGGCATCGCACAAGGCGTTGATGTCACGACGAATGGTTTGCGTCGTGACGGCGAAATGCTCTGCCAGTGCCTCCATCGTCATGAACCCGTGCTGGCGGAACAGCGCAATGATTTCGTTATGCCGCAGCGAAGCAGGCTTGATGACGGGCTTGGCTCCGGACTTCGAGGAAGGGTTACTTGCAGGATTCGCTGGCATGTTCACTTATCCATTCATTCGTTCATTTGAAAACGTGTTGAATGTTATCGAGCGATTGTTACGGGATCGTGACCTTGTTGATGTTCATATGAACGTCATTTGCCTTTCACATCATCACAACGTCATGGCGATGTCATATATCGAGGGCATAGTTCGCAGCAGTTTCATCACTGCTCGCAATTTCCCTTTTCAACTTTCCTGAAAAAACATTCATGAAAAAATATGCTCTCGCCATTTCGCTTTCCGCCGCCGGCATGTCCGTTGCCGGAGGCGCCTATGCGCAAACCAACGTCGCCTCATCGGGCGTCACCATCTACGGGATCATCAATCCCAGCCTGACCTATACCGACAAGGTCGCCAACGCTACGTCAGCCAATCCAACCGGGACCGGCTCACGTCTGAGCATGGACACCGCCGTGGCGCAAGGTTCGCGCATCGGTTTCAAGGGTGTGGAAGATCTGGGTGATGGTTTGAAAGCACTGTTCACATTGGAGAACGGCTTCAACGCCGACACCGGCCAGCTGGCGCAGGGCGGTTTGTTCTTTGGCCGTACTGCCATCATTGGCCTGTCCGGCAAGGGCGGCACCATTTATCTCGGCCGCCAGAAAGATTACATCGACGATCTGGCGCCTTACAACGGCGCGCTGGATTTCGGCAGTCTGGTCAACAACATCCATGCATTGAATCTGGATCGCACGCAAGGCTCGCGTGTCAATAACTCGGTGCGCTACAACTCGCCGGTGATGGGCGGTGTCACATTGAGCGCCTTGTACGGTTTCGGCGAGCAGGCCGGATCGACCGGCGCCGGTCAATCCTTTGGTGTGGGCGGTAGCTACAACAACGGTCCGTTGTCGTTGGGCGCTGCGTATTTTCAGAACAAGCTGACTGCCAACAACACCTTCACCGGTTCCAGCGACTCCGGCATTGCACCGGGCGCCACCACCGGCAGCATTGCCAGCACTTCGCTCAAGACTTTCCTGATCGGTGGTTCGTACAAACTCGGTGATGTGCGCATGTACGGTTCGTACTCGCAGGTCAAGCAACCGCTGGCGGTTGCCGCCGGTACCGCAATGACCGGTTTCACCGGCGCTACGGGCGCAGCCTTTACGTTCGGCGGCGTCAACAACAGCAAGGTCGATCTTATCGACTTCGGCGTCAACTACAACGTTACGCCAACCACGCAACTGCTCGCGAACTTCGTCGGCACACGCTCCAAATTTGTCGGTGCCAAAGACGGCAAGGCGTCGCAGGTATCGCTGGGCGTGGATTATTTCCTCTCCAAACGCACGGATGTGTATCTGTTCTACGCGAACATCCGTTCGTCGGACATGTTCAATCCAGGCTTGTACGTCGCACCGGGCGGCACCAATACCCAGAACGTCCTGACGGCCGGTATCCGTCACAAGTTCTGATCGGCTTGTTCGCCTACAAGGAGAAACAGATGAGCATAGTCAAGAACGGACTGAGACTGACCGTCTGCGCCGCGCTCCTGAGCGTATCGCTGGTGGTCAGCGCTGAACCGCTGATCGCGGCACATCGGGGCGGTACCGGTGACGGACCGGAAAACACGATTCCGACGCTGCAGAATTCACTCAAGCACGGCGCGGATATCTTGTGGATGACGGTGCAGGTGTCCAGTGATGGCATCCCCGTGTTGTATCGTCCGGCCGATGTCGCGGCGCTGACCGACGGTAAAGGAGTGGTCAATAGTTTGACCGCGGCACAACTGACTGCACTCAATGCGGGCTATATGTACAGCGCGACAGATGCAGCCGGCAACAAGAGCTATCCCTATCGCCAGCAGCCGGTGACGGTACCGACCTTGCGCGACGCGTTGCGTGCAGTGCCTGCGTCGGTGCCGATCATGATCGACATGAAGCAGTTGCCTGCTGAAGTGCTCGTGAATGCAGTCGCCAAAGTCATCGAGGAAGAAAACGCGTGGCAACGCGTGCGCTTTTATTCCACGGATGCCGATGTGATCGCGCTGATGGCGAAGCAGCCAAAGGCGCAGGTGTTCGAATCCCGTGACGCCACACGTGACCGCCTGGCGCGCATTGCGCTCAACGGCGGTGCTTGCGACATGCCACCGGCGGCCGGTACGTGGTCCGGTATCGAGCTGGAGCGAAAGGTCACCGTGGTGGAGAAGTTTACTCTCGGTGAGGGCGTCTCGGAGGTGGTGGCGCACTGGTGGACACCGGCGGCGATGAAATGCTTCAAGAGCAATCCCGGCACCAGAGTAATGGTGTTCGGCGTTGACTCGGCGGCAGCCTATCGCAGCGCGCAGCAGTTGGGCGTGGATGTGGTGATGACGGATTCGCCGTTGAAGATGAAGGCGTTACGCGAATCTGCCAAATAGGCAACAGCAGACGTGAAAAAAGCGGGAAGGGCGCAAGCCGCTTCCCGCTTTTCTTTTGTCCAGATCGATCAGGCAGCCAGCGGTACCGCCAGCGACTTTTTACGATACAGAACCAGGGTTGCGATCAGACCGCAGACGGCAGCGAAGCTCATCCACAGACCTGGCGCAGCCTTGTCATGTGTCAGTTCGATCAGACCGGTGGCGATCGCCGGTGTGAAGCCGCCGAAGATCGCTGTCGCCAGGCTGTATGCCAGCGAGAAGCCTGCGGTACGCACATCGACCGGCATCACTTCGGTCAGCGCCACGACCATCGCGCCGTTGTAGCTGGCGTAGAGGAAGGACAGCCACAGTTCCACGATCAGCATCTTGCCGAAAGTAGCGTCACCAACCAGCCACGTCATGGCCGGATACGCGGTCAGGATGGTCAGTACGGTGAACACCAGCAGCAAAGGACGGCGACCGATGCGGTCAGACAGCGCACCCATCACCGGCAACCAGATGAAGTTGGAAATGCCGACGCAGAAGGTGACGATCAGCGCGCTTTCCGTGCTCAGCTTGAGCACGTTTTTGCCGAAGGTCGGTGTGTAGACGGTGATCAGGTAGAACGAGACGGTGGTCATCGACACCAGCATCATGCCGGCGATAACCAGCTTCCAGTTTTCCAGCATCGAACGGAAGATTTCAGACAGGCTGGGCTTGCGCTTGCGGGCCATGAATTCTTCAGTTTCTTGCAGCGAGCGGCGAATGACGAACAGCACCGGCACGATCAGGCAGCCGATGAAGAACGGGATGCGCCAGCCCCAGTCACCGACCTGATCCTTGGTCAGCCACATGTTCAGGCCGTAGCCGATCGCCGCTGCAACGATGATGGCGACTTGCTGGCTGGCGGACTGCCAGCTGACATAGAAGCCCTTGCGGCCCGGTGTTGCCATTTCAGCCAGATAGACCGATACGCCGCCCAGCTCGACACCTGCCGAGAAGCCTTGCAGCAAACGGCCGATCAGCACCAGCGCCGGGGCCAGCAGACCGATGGTTGCATAACCCGGCACGAAGGCGATCAGCATGGTGCCGACGGCCATCAGCGCCAGTGTCACGATCAGACCTTGACGGCGACCCACGCGGTCAACATACGCGCCGAGAATGATCGCACCCAGCGGACGCATCAGGAAGCCTGCGCCGAAGGTCATGAAGGTCAGCATCAGGGACGCAAATTCATTGCCGCTGGGGAAAAATGCCTTGGAGATGTAGCTGGCGTAAAAGCCGAACAGGAAAAAGTCGAACATTTCCATGAAATTGCCACTGGTGACGCGTAATACAGTGACGAATTTCGAGGACGATGCAGATGACTGAGATGTTTGAGATGTCATGGTTTGTCTCTCTCTACCCGAGGTGATCAGGTTATGTGTTTTCTGAACAGTGCTTGCGACGCGGATTTTTTGTTATTGAGCGTCGGCGGAGCGCAGTCTATCGCAACCAAAGGAAGCATAGCTTTCTAACAGCTTTCATGTTGCGTTTATTTTATGCATTGTTATTTGGATAAGGGGAGCAAAGAATCCAGGCCGCTTTTGTTGACTTCCGGCGCTGCCTCGGGCGATGCCAGGAAGCGGATCAGTTGCCGCGCCTCGTCCGGATGCTGCGCACCGGTGGGGATACCTGCGGCAAACACGGTGACGCTTTGCAGCGACTCTGGAATTTTACCGACAAAGTCGGCGCCAGCAACCGGCAGCAGCTCGCTGACCTGCTGGAAGCCAAGTTCATAGTCGCCGCTGGCAATCACGCCGGCGACGGGAATTTTGGGAATCATCTTTGCCTTGCCTTTGACCTGATCTTCGATACCGAGCTTTTTGAACAATTCACGCTCTATATAGACGCCGCTGGCGCTGTCCGAATACGCGATCGATTTCGCTTGCAGCAAGGTTTTCTTGAGTGCTTCAGGAGTACTGATGTCCGGTTTGGCACTGCCGGCGCGTACGACCATGCCGATGCGCGAATCGGCGAGCGCGGCGCGGCTGCCGGGGATAACCTTGCCTTGTTTGATCAGCTCGTCCAGTGCGTAGCCGACCATGATCACGACGTCGGCTGGTTCGCCGCGTTGCAGGCGATTGGGGATGGCTTCGGGTGCAGTCCCCATGGATGGGCCCCAGGCAGTCGACAAGGTATTGCCGGTGGCTTGCTCGAACTTGGGCGCAAGCGCTTTATATGCTGCGGTAAAGCCGCCCGAATTCATGACCTTGAGTTCTGCGGACCAGCTATTTGCTGACAAAATACTGACTGAAATTGCCAGCCAGGAAATGAGGAGTGTGCGACGCATCTTGGGCATGGGGTTCTCTATCTTGGTTGAAGTGTTGTCTCTGGTCGTTATTGTTTTTATGCAGCCTGCAGTGCAGCGCCGTGCCAGTGAATCGTATTGAGTATTCCCGATCTTTCCCGATTTTTCACGTCGGAGCGGGAATCAAGAGCGCGATTCTTGCAAATAGAATTGATAAAGTAAAATGCATAATTTAGTACTATTGATTCGTTAATAGCATCAATAAGATTTGAATTTTTATTCAAGGTCACGCATGAAACAACTCCGCTTCGACATCGCCGATCTGCAGGTCATGGTGGCAGTGGTAGAGCGCGGAGGTTTTCGCGCTGCCGCGAGCGCCATCAATTTATCGCAGCCGGCCTTGTCACGTCGCATCGACAAGCTGGAAGAAGCGCTCAATGTCAGGCTGTTCGAACGCACTACCCGCCGCGTTGCCTTGACGGTCGTGGGACGCGAGTTCTATGCCAAGGCGCAGGAAATCCTCGCCAATGTCGAAAGCTCCTTATTGAGCATCAGCGACATTGCCGCCAGTTCCGGCGGCGAAGTGACCATTGCTTGTGTGCCGTCGATGGCGTATCACTATTTACCGCCGGTGATCAAGCAGTTCAATGCCCTCTATCCGAATATTCGCATCAAGGTAATTGATGAAGGCGCCAACGAGGTGCTTAACGGCGTTTTGCGCGGCGAAGCCGACTTCGGCATCAACTTCATTGGCGCACAGCAGGCCGACATCGATTTTGAAGAGATCATGAGCGAGCGTTTTGTACTGGCCTGTCTGCATGATCATCCGCTGGCACAACGGCGCTCGGTGAAATGGCGTGAGATCGACAAATATCCCTACGTGGCGGTGGCACGCTCCAGCGGTAATCGGCTCCTGCTGGATCAGGCGCTGGCGACGACGGATGTGCGTCCGAGCGCAGTCTATGAAGTGCGCCACGTCGCGACTTCATTGGCTTGGGTCGCCGCTGGCCTGGGTATCGCTGCCGTGCCTCACCTGGCGATGCCGACGGAACATGACTCGCCGTTGAAAGCGATCCCGCTGGTGGAACCCAAGGTGGAGCGCACCCTCGGCCTGATCCGCAAAAAAGGACGCAAGCTGTCTTCCAGTGCACAACATCTTTATGACGCGCTCAAAAATAAACCGCCCAGACCTTTTCAGGCATAGGCGGCAAAATACGACAGCGGAAGAACTGTTTTTCGCGGCTTCGTTTGTCTCCTCAGTCCCCAGCTTATTGCTTTAATTTAGTCAATCGTTCTTGATCAACTTGTCTTGGTCACCTTGCTCAGATGACGCGGTTTGTCCGGATCCATGCCGCGCGCGACCGCCAGCTGCGCCGCCATGACGTAGAAAGCCTGGATTGCGACGATGGGATCGAGATCCGGCGTGACGGCCGTCGGCAAGGTCAGATCGCGTTCGCTCACATCTTCCGGTGCTGCAAGCAAAACCTTGGCACCACGCTGGCGCATCTCTGCGGCCAGTTGCAGCATGCCGGCCTGCGTCGGGCCGCGTGTGGCAAACATCAGCAGTGGGTAGCCTTCGTTGATCAGTGCCATCGGGCCGTGTTTGATTTCCGCGCCGCTGAATGCTTCGGCCTGGATGGCGGAGGTCTCCTTGAATTTCAACGCGGCTTCCAGCGCCAGCGGGAAACCGATGCCGCGACCGACAACCATGATGCTGCTGGCGGGCGCCAGTACGTCGATGGCTTTTGACCAGTCGCTGTCGGCAGCGCGCTGCAGTGAATCCGGCAGGCTTTCCAGCGCGTGCAGGAAGTTGGCGTCGTCTTGCCAGTGACCAGCGAACATTGCCCCGGCCACCAGGCTGGCGATGAAACTTTTGGTCGCGGCGACGCTGAGTTCAGGGCCGGCGCGTAGCGGGATGGACCACTCGGCTGCCTTCGCTAATGGCGATTCGGCGTCGTTGACCAGCGCCAGCGTGATGGCGCCGCCGTCGCGGAAATAACGAATGGGTTCGATCACGTCGGGGCTTTGGCCCGATTGCGAGATGGCGATAGCCAGGCGATCGCGGGCAATCAGCGGTGCCTTGTTGAGCGTCACCAGCGACATCGGCAGCGAAGCGACGATGTGGCCCAGGCGTGCCATGGTGAGGTAGGCGCAATAGCTGGCGGCATGGTCTGAACTGCCGCGCGCCACAGTGACGATGCCTGACGGTGGTGCGGCGCGCAGCCAACGGCCCAGTTCGGCATAGCGGCCGCGGTCTTGCGCGAGCTGGTCGGCAACGTGCGTACCGGCCGAGCGCGCCTCCTTAAGCATGAGCGAGGTCAATCTTTTCTCCTTCTACGTAGACTTCTTTTAATTTGAACTGGCGATCGAACACCAGGATGTCGGCAAAACAGCCGGGCTTGAGGCGGCCGCGTTCCTTGACGCCGAGATAGTCGGCCGGATAGGTCGACGTGCGCAGGGAGGCTTCGGAGACGTCGAGGCCCATGGCGATCAGATTGCGCAGCGCCTGATCCATGGTCAGTGTGCTGCCGGCCAGCGTGCCGTCGGCGAGGCGTACGCCGCCTGCGCATTTGTGGACGACCTGGCGGCCCAGCGTGTAGTCGCCGTCAGGCATGCCGGCAGCGGCGGTGGAGTCAGTGACGCAATACAGACGAGGGATGGCGCGCAAGGCTGCGCGAATCGCGCCCGGATGCACATGCAGCATGTCGGGAATCAGTTCGGCGTATTCGGCATGCGCCATCGCCGCGCCGGCCATGCCGGGTTCGCGATGATGGAAGCCGCTCATGGCGTTAAACAGATGGGTAAAGCCGGCTGCGCCGTTCTTGAGCGCGGCGACGCCATCGTCGTAGGTACCCAGCGTATGGCCGATCTGCACCAGCATGCCGGCGGTGGTCAGGGTACGCACCAGTTCCAGATGGCCATCGACTTCAGGCGCGATAGTGATCAGTTTTATCGGGGCAAAGCTGGCCAGCCAGTCGACTTGTTCCAGCGTCGCTTCGACGGCAAAGTCGGGTTGCGCGCCGAGCTTTCCGGGGTTGATGTAGGGGCCTTCCAGATGCACGCCGAGGATGCGCGCGCGGCCGCTGCCTGGTTCGCGCTTGCGGCTGGCGCTGCCGATGGCTTTGAGTGCAACTTCCAGTTCTTCCAGCGGCGCGGTCATGGTGGTGGCGAGCAGGCTGGTGGTGCCGTGCCGGGCGTGCAGGCGGGCAATCACATCGACGGCGTCGCCGCCTTCCATGATGTCCTTGCCGCCGCCGCCATGCACGTGCAGATCGATGAAGCCGGGCAGGATGTAATCGCCGTCGTTGGCATGCGGTGAACCGTCGACCGGCTCATGATCGAGCGCGTGCCCATCGATATTGCAGATCAGGTCGCCGAAGTTGATGGCACCGTTGATCCAGCCATGCGGCGTGAGCACGTTGCCGCGGACTTGGGTAATGGAGGACATGGTTTTCTCCGTCAAGAAAGTATCAGGCTCTTGCGCACCAGCAGCAAAGCGCCGTCGGCGGAATCCGCCAACGGCGGCGTGATGCGCTGTTGCAGCGCCGGTGAAAAATAAGTTTGCAGAGCGGCCGCCAGGCCACCGCACAGCGCCAGCGGCAATTGCTGCTCTGGATCGAGCGTCGCGGCCATCAGTTCGAGTTCGGCCGCAGCTTGGACGAGGATGTTACGGGCAGCGGGATCGTTGTCTGCATGCGCAATCACCAATCGTGCCAGCCTGGCAAAGGCGGCCTGATCGGCTTGCGAGAGCCAGTCGAGTACGACATCGCGCTCAGCGCGTCCAGGCATATTGCTGGCGCCGTCGGTCTCGCAAAACGCCACTGTGGCAGCCGACAGCGCGCCATGCGGCGCACGGCCGTCGACGACGTGTTGCGCGTGGTTGATGGCGCGCAAGCCCATCCAGGCGCCGCTGGCGTCGTCACCGGAAGGAAAGCCCCAGCCATCCACCACGCGTTCGCTGCCGTCTGCATACAAGGCCACGCCGATGGTGCCGGTGCCGACCGCGATGATGGCGCCGGTCTTGCCCTGATGCGCTCCGAGCAAGGTCGTGGTGGCGTCGCTTGCCAATTGCAGTGCACCGAACGCGGGGGCTTTGGCGCGAAAATCTTCTGCCCATTGCGCCACATTGAATCCGGCCACGCCCATGCCCGCCGCCAGTTTCCTGAATGGCGGCATAGCTACCCCTGCGTTGGAAAAGGCTCTTTGCAGCGTCGTCAGGATGGCGTCCCAGGCTGTTGCTGCGCCATTGCGCAGCGCCGAGCCGGCGCCGACTGCTTCGCCCAGCAAGCTGCCGTCGGCACGAACGACGCGCACCAGTGTCTTGGTACCGCCGCCATCCACGCCGATCAGATAGTCATACGCCTGGTCCATGCATTGCTCCGTTGTTGGTTCTTGGCGATCAATGCTGAGTCGGTTGGCGGGACGACACCAGATTGCCCGGCTTCAGGCGGCGGAATGCCTCGCCATTGGCATCGAACAGATGGAGGGCATGGCTGCCGGCTGAGAGCGCAATGCGCTCGCCGATCTCGACGTTGCGATTGCCGTCGCCGCGCACCACGATGTCTTGTCCACTGGTGAGCGTCACGTAGATGAAGTTGGCTTCGCCCAGATGCTCCACCAGATTGACTGTGCCGTTGAAATGTTCCGAGCCGGTGGCGCCGCCAAAGCCATCCTCAAGGATGTGTTCGGCGCGCAGGCCCAGTGTGACCTTGTCGCCGGCCCTGGCCGTACCTGGCGCGACGTCGACACGTACTTGCTGGCCGCCGACGATGGCAACGTGCAGGCAATCTTCGCCCACGGCGGATACCACGCCGGGCAGCAGATTCATCTTGGGCGAGCCGATGAAGCCGGCCACGAACAGATTTTGCGGATGCTGATACAGCTCCAGCGGCGTACCGGCTTGCTGGATGTGACCGTCGTGCATGACGACGATCTTGTCGCCCAGCGTCATGGCTTCAACCTGATCATGCGTGACGTAGACGATGGTGGCCGCGAGTTGCTTGTGCAGCTTGGCGATTTCCAGACGGGTCTGCACGCGCAGAGCGGCATCAAGATTGGATAGCGGTTCGTCGAAGAGGAACAGCTTCGGCTTGCGCACGATGGCGCGGCCGATGGCCACGCGCTGGCGCTGGCCGCCGGAAAGTTCGCGCGGCAGACGTTCCAGCAGGTGATCGATCTTGAGGATGCCGGCGGCATGGCGGATACGCTCGTCGATGTCGGCCTTGTTGCTGCCGGCGATCTTGAGGCCGAAGGCCATGTTCTTGTACACGTTCATGTGCGGATAGAGCGCGTAGCTTTGAAACACCATCGCAATGCCACGCTTGGCCGGCGGCAGATGATTGACGACTTCGCCGCCGATAGCGAGTTCGCCGCCGCTGATGTCTTCAAGACCGCAGAGCATGCGCAGCAAGGTCGACTTGCCACAGCCGGAAGGGCCGACCAGAACGCAGAATTCGCCGTCGCGGATGTCGAGGTTCAGACCGGCCAGTACATCCTGCTTGCCGTCGTAGGATTTTTTCAGTTCTTTGATGCTTACGTTTGCCATGATTTGCCTTGCGTATGTTGGATTACTTCACTGCGCCGGCCGTCAAGCCGCGGATCAACTGGCGCGAGAACAGCGTGTACAAGATCAGGATCGGGATGACCGCCATCGACAGCGCCGCCAGTACCGAATTCCAGTCGGTGGCGTATTGGCCGATGAACTGCTGCACACCGAGCGTGACGGTCTTGGTCTGATCGCCGGGAGCGAGAATCAGTGGAAACCACAGGTCGTTCCAGGCCGGGATCATGGTGAATACCGCGACGGTGGCGATGGCCGGCCGGATCAGCGGCAGGATCACCTGGAAGAAGATCGTGAATTCACCGACACCGTCGCAGCGCGCGGCGTCTTTCAATTCCGTCGGAATCTGGCGAATGAACTCCGACAGGATCATCACCGCCAGCGGCAGGCCTTGCGCCGTGTAGACCAGGATCAGCGCCGTACGGGTGTTGATCAGATCCAGCGCCACCACGAGTTGCAGAATGGAGACCGTGCCGAGGCGTATCGGAATCATGATGCCGATGGCCATGAACAGCGTCATCAGGCGATTGCCGCGGAATTTGTATTCCGACAGCGCCCATCCCGCCATCGCGCCGAACAGGACGATCAGCAGCAGGGAGCCAAGTGTGACGATCAGGCTATTACCGAAGTACAGCAGAAAGTTGGTGTTCGACAGCACTTTGTGAAAGCCGATCAGCGAGAAACTCTCCGCCGTCGGGAACGCCATCGGGTTATCGAAAATCGCCTGCCGCGACTTCACCGAATTCATCAGGATCAGCGCTATCGGAAACAGCGCGATCACCCCATACAGGCATAGCACGATATGTACCCAGATGTGACCAGCCGGCCCGAAACTGCGCTGGATTAAAGAAGGGCCGCGCCTGGTTGATGTCTTTACGGTTTTGCTGTCTGTTGCCAGTGCGATGGAAGAAGTAGAAGTCATCGCGATTCCTTAAAGCTCGTAACGGGTCAGCTTGCGCTGCACCAGATAAAAATACGTACCGACGCCGGCCAGGATCACCAGGAACATCAATGTCGCAACTGCTGCACCCATGGTCGGGCTGCCGACTTGCGCCTGGTAGCCGAAGAAGGTGCGATAGAAGAAGGTGCCCAGCAAATCGCTGGAATAATTCGGCCCGGCCAGTGCTCCCTTGACCGAATAGATCAGATCGAAGGCATTGAAGTTGGCGACGAAGGTGAGGATGGTGACCAGTCCCAGCGTCGGCCAGATCAGCGGCAGCTTGATCTGCCAGAAGATGCGCATGGCACTGGCGCCTTCTGCATGGGCGGCTTCCAGAACTTCTTCGGGGACTGCCAGCAAGGCGGCGTAGATCAACATCATCGGGATGCCGATGTATTGCCACACCGAGATCAGCGAGAGCGTGAACAGCGCAGTCGATTCCTGGCCCAAAAAGGGCGCGAAATAATCGCCGAGACCGACCAGCGTCATGAGCTTTTCGCCGACGCCCCACAGCGGAGAAATGATCAACTGCCAGATGAAGCCGATGATCACCACCGACAACAAGGTCGGCAGGAAAATCAGGGTGCGGTAAGTCCGCGCACCACGCAGGCCCTTGAGGCTGAACAACGTCGCCAGCAGCAGGCCGATGGGATTTTGCAGCAGCATGTGGATGCAGAAGAACTTGACGTTGTTCCACATCGCATTCCAGAAAGCGGTCGACCAGTCGGCGTCGAACAGGATGGTGCGGTAGTTGTCGAGGCCGACAAAGCTATGCACGCCGGCGTCGTTGGCGGTATAGAAGCCAAGGCGCAGCGTATCCAGCAAAGGCAGGGCGCTGAACAGGGAATAGATAATGACCGCCGGCGCCAGGAAGACGACGATGTGCCAGGGACGAGCTGTTTTCACTGCAACTCCTAGTATGAAGCATGCGAATCCCGGCGCAGAACGATGAAGTGTCTGGCCGGTTCAGATCTCAAATACGGTTGATGCACCGTAACCTGCTTACGATCTGTAGTGAGAGGCCATCAGCCGGTGGCGGCCGGAGCACAGCTCAGTTGAAACCCTTGGAATGTACTTCAGTACATGAGGATTCCGAGCACCGCCCAAGGATTGCCATTTCGCGGATCATGGCCTCGCAGTAAGATCGTATGCAGGTTATTGCTGTGGCTTGTACCACTTGGCGAAGCCGGTCTGGATCTTGGTGGCAGCGTCCTTCGGCGTCATCTTGCCGTTCAAGACCTGAGCGTTGACGTTCCACATTTCGTTTTCCATGCTTGGCGTGCCACGGTTCAGGATCTGCGAGTTGACACGGATGGTCGACGAGCAGGACTTGCGCCAGTCGATCATCTGCTTGGCGATCGGATCCTTGACCGAGATCAGGTGGTTCGACAACGAGAAGAAGCCGGTGACCTTGTTGGTGTAGATGTCGGCAAATTCTTGCGAGCCCAGCCATGCCAAAAACTTGTAGGCGTCTTCCTTGTTCTTGGATTTCTTGTTCACGCCCATGCCGATGTCGTTGTGGTCGGAGATGTAGCAAGCGTCGCCGGCCTTCGGCACGGGCGGCGGGAACACACCCAGTTCCAGCTTGGCGTTGGCATTGGCGTTGAAGTAGGCGATGTCCCACGAACCGGCGGCATATACAGCGCCCTGGCCGAGTGCAAACATGTTCTGGCTGTCGCCGTAGGTTTGCGCCGATGCACCCTTGGACAGATACTTGCCGAGCTTGGCTTCATATTCCCAGGCAGCCAGGAATTGCGGGTCGGTGAATTTGGCTTTGCCGGCGATCAGCGCCTTGCGGCCGGTTTCGCCCTTCCAGTAGTTGGGGCCGACGCCGGTGAACAGCACCTGATGTGCTTCCCATTGATCGGCGGTACCGAGCACCAGCGGAGTGTACTTGCCGCCTGCCTTGACGGTTTCCAGCAGCTTGAGGAATTCAGCTTCCGTCTTGGGCGGCTGCAGGTTCATTTCCTTGAAGATCTTCTGGTTGTACAGGAAGCCGTGCATCACGGATGCGATCGGCATACAGAAGGTGTCTTTGCCGTCATCGGTCTGCCATGCGACCTTGGACGATGACGGGAAGGACTCCATGCCGGCCTTGCCGTCCAGTTTTTCCAGATGGCCCTTGTTGTAGAGCGACAGCGAAACGTCGAACGGGCGGCAGGCAACCAGATCGCCCGCAGTGCCACCGGCCAGACGCGCGGTCAGGCTGGAGTCGTATTCGGTTGGTGCGGTCGGCGAGAATTTGACGGTGATGCCGGGGTTCTTTTTTTGGAAGGCCGGAATCAGGACGTTTTCCCACAGCGCCAGATCGTCGACGCGCCAGCTTTCAATGGTCAGCGTGCCGGCCTGCGCATTGCCGCCTGCCAGTGCGAGCAGCACGGCGCTGCTGAGGGTAGCGAGAGCGAGGGCTTTTTTTACGGTTTGCATCAAAGGTCTCCTAATGGTGTTTTTGCATTGATGGTGGGAGGTGGCCGCTCTGAGCTTCCCCAAAAAAAGTCCGCAATTGCAGAGCCAGCGCCGCGACAGTAGCACCGGAGAAAATGTGATGCGAGCATTTGGAATTGCTGCCAGAAATACTTGGTAAGTAATTGATTTAATTGATGAATAATAAAAACTGCAACGATGTTGGATTACATATATTTACAGAGCGGCGGAGGGGTTCTCAGGTTGCGCCCATGGCATCGGGGCATACGGCTTTGTAAGGCGGGAGATCGGGTAAACAGGAAACTAAATAAAACATTACATTTCTTTACAAAACGTGAATCCAATTAATGTTCTTATCGCGTGGTGACGGTGACTTGGGCTATAGTCACACGCGCTCTGGAGACGCAAGAAAACATAATGATAAAAATGACAAGGCTCATGATGGGAGAGGCAACGCTGCGCGCAGTGGGCGTCGCTGGCGTGGCATATGTCTTGGCGCTTGCTTTGCTGTCGCCGGTTTTTGCCGCACCGCCGATGCCGTCTGTACCGCCTGCTGCATCTGCGAGCAGCAGTGCAGGATCTTCGCTGCAGGTGCTGCACTGGTGGACATCCGCCGGTGAACGCAAGGCAGTCGGCGTACTGATCAACAAGCTGGCTGAACAGAACATCCAATGGCGCGATTTCGCCATTCCAGGTGGTGCCGGCATCGGCGCCGGCAAGGTATTGAAAAGCATGGTGCTGGCCGGCCATGCGCCGGAAGTGACGCAATTGAACGGCGTGATCTTCGGCGAGTGGGCGGATCTTGGTTTGCTGCTGGAGCTTGACACTGTGGCGACGCAGGGCAACTGGCAAAAGCTGCTGTTTCCGACGGCATGGTCGCTTCTGAACAATCACGGTCATGTGGTTGCGGCACCGTTGGGCATTCATCGCATCAACAATCTGTACTACAACATTGCAGTGTTCAACCGGCTGGGATTGCGCCCGCCGCGTAGCTGGGACGAGTTTGAGCAGGTTGCGGCCAAGCTGAAGCAGGCCGGTATCACACCATTGGCGCAGAGCAGTGAATCATGGCAGGTGGCGACATTGTTCGAAACGCTGGTACTGGCCGAAAGCGGGCCGGCGTATTACCGCGAATTATTCGTAGACCTTAGTCCGCGTGCCTTTGCCGATGCGCGCTTGTTGCATGCATTGAAACGTTTGCGCAACCTCAAACAGGTAATGCAATTGCCGGTGCGGGAGCGGGCATGGACGGAAATAGCACATCAACTGGCGGACGGCGAAGCGGGTATGTTCATCATGGGCGACTGGGCCAAGGGCGATTTCAACGCCTGGGGCTTGAGCGCCGATCAGCAGTTTGGTTGTGCTGCCGTGCCGGGTACGGCCGATTACCATTTGTATAGCATCGACACGCTGGCGATGTTTGCCGATGACTATTCGCATCAGTCTGCACAGGAAGTGCTGGCACAAATTGCAATGTCGCCCGCGGTGCAATCCGACTACAATAAATTTAAGGGTGCGATCCCGGTATGGCGTTCGCCGGACACCAGCAAGATGGACAGTTGCTCGCTCAATTCGTGGCGGACGTTCAGCAAGGGCGCCGCGTTTCAGGCGCCAAGTCTGGTGCACCGCATGGCGACCGATGAAACCACCAAGGACGCCATCGTCGCCGAGCTGCGGCGATTCTTTGTCGATGACCAAATTTCTGAAGCGGAGGTGCAGCGCAAGTTGGCCTCCATCGCACGGGCACTGTCGCGCACCGGAAAAGTGGAATAGGCCGACCACGTAGTCGGAACAAGTCAATCAGGTAAGCAAAGCACTAAGCAAACGAGTAACAATGACCCGCAAAATCCTCATCGTCGACGACGACCAGAAAACCCGGACTCTCCTGAAAACCTATCTGGAGAAAAACCAGTATGAAGTGCGCCTGGCGCACAACGGCGAAGCTTTTCTGGCGGAGTTTCAGCGCTACGCCGACGAGCTGTCGCTGGTGATTCTCGATGTCATGCTGCCGGACACCGACGGCTTTGCGCTGTGCAAGATCGTACGGCGCAAGTCGAATGTGCCGATCATCATGCTGACCGCCAGCTCGGACGAAACCGATCGCGTAGTCGGTCTGGAGCTGGGCGCCGACGACTACATCGCCAAGCCTTACAGCCCGCGTGAACTGCTGGCGCGCATCAAGGCCATCCATCGCCGCACCGGTATCGATAATGCCGCGGCGCCACGCTTTTATCGCTTCGTTGGCTTCACTCTTGATACGGTGGAACGTACGTTGCTCGATAGCGCCGGGCAGGTGGTGGCGTTGACGGGGATGGACTATCAATTGCTGAAGTATTTCGTCGAGCATCCGGGTGATGTACTGGATCGTAATGTGCTCAGCGAAGAAACCCGTGGCCGCGATTCCGGTCCTTTGGATCGCTCGCTCGACGTACAGATCAGCAAGTTGCGCCTGCGTCTGAACGACGGCGGTAAGCAGCCGCATCTGATCAAGACGGTACGCGGCGCGGGTTATGTGTTCTCGGCCGATGTGACTGCGGCGTCGGTCTGACGATGTCCGGCATTCCGCCCCCCGTATTGCCGGCGCCGCCCAAGGCCTTGCGCCGACAGTATTTTCCTGCGGTAGCGCATGTGCTGGACTGGCTGTTGCCGAATTCCTTGCTGGGCCGGTTGTCGGTGGTGATGATCTTTGGCGTGCTGGTGACGCAACTGGCCGGAGGCCTGATCTGGGCGGCGCAATTGCGCACCAAATCAGAGGCGGAAACCCGCATCGCCGCACAGCATCTGGCGCACAGTGCCTCGGGCGCAATTCGTTATTTCATGAGCTTGCCGTCCAATTATCGTCCCATCATGATCCAGCAACTGCGTGAAATGGGCGGCACGCGCTTTTTCGTCAACGCCAATACCGCGCTGGTGCCGATCCAGCCAATTGCGCAGAATTCCCTGGCGGATATTGCCGTCGAATCTGCTGAAGAAGCCTTGAAATCCGATTTGCCGTTCCTGCCGGAATTCCGTTTGGCGTTCGCCTGGCCGGACAACCTGCCGGTCTCCGATGACGGCCTGAAAATCGGCGATCTGCCTGACAGCTGGGTGCAGCACATTCTGCTGATCAAGCCGAACCCGGCACCGGTGTTGGTGATCCAGACGCAGATCGAGTCTGGCAAGTGGTTATATCTGGCGGCATTGATGCCGAACCCGTATTTCCTCGACAGCAGTAATCCCTTGTCGCTGGATCGCGTGGTCTTGCAAGGCTTGTCGCTGGCGGCGATTCTGCTGTTGACCATTCTGGTGGTGCGCTGGACCACGCGTCCGCTGGCAGCCTTGTCGGATGCGGCCGAAGCATTCGGCAAGGGCGAGACCGTGCCGGAGCTGCCTGAAACCGGCAGCCGCGAATTCGTCAAAACCGCGCGCGCCTTCAGCGGCATGCGCGAGCGCATCAAGCGTTATCTGGAAGACCGCGAGCGACTGTTCGTCTCGATTTCACATGATCTGCGCACGCCGATCACGCGTCTCAAGCTGCGCACGGAGTTGCTTGATGACGATGACATGCGCACTGAATTCCACGACGATCTCGATGAGCTGGACATGATGGTGAAGGGCGCATTGCAATCCGTCAAAGACAGCGACATCCACGAAAACCGTACCGAAGTCCGGCTCGATGCGCTGGTGGCACGGATGATCCGCGATGCCAGCATGGCGGGGCATGAGGTGGCGTTCCAGCCTTCTGGCATCAACGTCATGGCCAAGCCGCTGGCCCTGAAGCGCGCTATCGGCAACCTGTTCGACAATGCGCTGTTTTACGGAGAGAAAGTGGAGATCACGATCCGGCAGTCACAAGGCGTTGACGGCGATATGGTTGAGATCGAACTCCGTGATCACGGCCCCGGCGTACCGGAAGATGCGATGGGAAGTCTGTTTCAGCCCTATCTGCGACTGGAGCATGGGCGTAACCTGAACAGCGGCGGCATGGGCCTGGGGCTTGGCATTGCGCGTAATATCGTGCAGGCGCACGGCGGTGAATTGTTGTTACGTAATCATCCAGAAGGCGGCCTCATCGCGACGATCATCCTTCCGGCGAAGTGAACGCTGCGTGTCGTTATTGAGAACGTTTCGCAAATCACTGTGAAGAAATGTCAATAGAGGTCTACAATGCTGACTATTCGACATCATCGTAATTTTGTATCGCATGGACCAGAGCGCACGCACCGAACATCTGCAAGAGAGGCATCAGGAACGGCAGCGGGATCATGCCGTTATTTTGTTGCACGGATTGTGCGGCTCTAGCCTTGAGCTGGGAACTATCCCCAAGGCGCTGAAAAAGGCCAACTGCACCGTGGTTGAGATGCAGATCCCCAATTACTCTGCTGCATTGACTGATCCCACCGTCACCCCGAACTGGATGGACTGGTGCGCCATGGTGGAAAGCAAGATCGTCAAACTCAAGGAAGAGCACAAAACGGTATCGCTGTGCGGACTGAGCATGGGCGCCACGTTGGCGCTGGCAGTGGCGAGCTTCAGCCGGGAAATCCTGAGTGTCGTGCTGTTGTCGCCGGTTCTGAAATATGATGGCTGGTCGATCCCCTGGTATCACCGCTGGATGAATCTGCCGTACACCCTGGGCTATCGCAACTGGACCTACAAGGAAAGCGATCCCTACGGTATCAAGAATTTTGAAATGCGTCGTCGCGTTGCCAACGCCCTCAAGAAAGACGGCGTGGCGGCAGTCGGTGCTGCGGCCATTCCGGCGCGGCATTTATGGGCGGCGCAAAAGTTGATGGCTTACGTGCGGCAATCGCTGCCGCTGGTGCGCGCCAGCACGCTCGTGATTCATTCGATCGACGACGAAACCGCCGCACCGCGCAACGCCGAGATGATCATGGAAAACATCAAATCGGAAGTTCGCAAGGTGATCTGGCTGGGCGATTGTTATCACATCATTACGGTCGATAACGAACGTGAGATCGTGACCAACGAAGCGGCGCAGTTCATCAAGCGCAACATCGACATGCACAGTAACGATATTTCCCTCAAGTATCTTTTGCACAACTCTCCATTGAAGGACCGCCGGTCGGCATCGGCATCATGACTATGATGAATAAGGAGCTTCTCATGGGCATCATCAAATTGAGAAACGCGAAGCGCTGGAAAGCAGTCAACCTCAATCCCACGCTGGTGTGCACCTTCGGTTTTCTGGTTGCGTTCGCGTTGCGCTACGTGTTGAGCCCGTTTGTCGACGAGTCAATGTCGATGCTGTTTTTCGCGCTTAACTGCATTGTGATGAGTTATCTGTTCGGTTATGTGCAGTCGCTGATTTTGCTGATTATCAGTATTCCGACGGCGCTGTTCTTTTTCCGCAAGCCGTATTTCATGATGGATGGCTTGGGTAACAAGGATGTATTTCTGATCGTGGTTTACGGCACGATCGTGATGCTGGCATCGGTCATTATCGAATGGCTGCAGCGCGAGCGCTATTCGGCTGTCCTGCAACAGCGGGTGTCGGAGACGCGTTATCAGATGCTGATTGAATCGGATCAGGCGCGCCGGGCCGAATACGCGGAGCATTTTGCGGCAGTCAGCAAGCGTCAGAGCGAAGAAGCTGCTGCAAACAGCGCCGGTGTGGCGCCTCAATAAAACAGCCTTGTTTCGTCGCACGTCGGCGGAGCGGGTAGGGCGAGCCGCAAAGGCTCGTTTCGCTGATCTTCAACCACTCATTTCCAGATTCAAGCGCTCATCGCGAGTCAGGTACGACTTAGCGAAGCATTCGTGACCTATCAGTGCTTCACTGAGTCGTCCTGCGCTGCCAATGCCTGGTCAATGCGCAGGTGCCGGCTGATTTTGCAGCAATTGCTGCAGGGTCTTGATGGTGTAGTCGATTTCCGCTTCCGTCGTATAGCGTCCCAGTGAAAAACGGATGGCACTGCGCGCTAACGCGTCCGGACGGCCGATTGCCGAGAGCACGTAAGACGGCGCCGCATTGGCCGAATTACAGGCCGAGCCGGCCGATACGGCGATATCCAGCAGCTGTCCCGCTACCGAAATTTCTCCACCCAGATCGAAACTCACGTTCAGGTTATGCGGGATACGCGCTTGTTCGCAGCCATTCATCACGACGCCCGGCAGGTCGCGCAGGCCGCTCCAGAGGCGGTCGCGCAAGACACGGATACGCGCGCTTTCTTCCTCTTGCAATTGTGCGGCCAAGGCAAAAGCTTCGCCCATACCAACGATCTGATGTGTCGCCAGCGTGCCGGAGCGCATGCCGTTTTCATGCCCGCCGCCGTCGATTTGGGCTTCCAGTTTCAGCGCCGGATTGTGGCGGACGTATAAGGCGCCGATGCCTTTGGGGCCATAAATCTTGTGCGCGCTGAATGACATCAGATCAACCTTCAGCGTTTGCAGGTCGATGGTGATCTTGCCGGCAGCCTGTACCGCGTCAACGTGGAAAACGATGCCGCGCTCCCCGCAAACTTCACCGAGTTCGGCGATTGGCTGGATGACGCCGATTTCATTGTTGACCATCATGACTGAAGCCAGGATGGTGTCAGGACGCAACGCCGCCTTGAATTGTTCGATGGTAATCAGGCCATTGGGCTGAGGCTGCAGGAACGTCACGTCGAAACCTGCACGCTCAAGCGTATGCATGGTGTCGAGGACCGCCTTGTGCTCCGTGGCGACCGTAATCAAATGCTTGCCGCGGCCGGCTTCCCGCAAGACATGTGCCGCGCCCTTGAGCGCCAGGTTGTTGGATTCTGTCGCGCCGGACGTCCACACGATCTCCGTCGCCTTTGCGCCGACGAGTGCAGCGACCTGCTTGCGCGCCTTTTCCACCGCGGCTTTGGCTTCCCAACCGAAAGAGTGGGAGCTGCTGGCCGGATTGCCGAATTTCTCCGTCAGGTAAGCACACATCTTGACTGCAACCGCCGGGTCGACCGGGGTTGTGGCCGAATAATCCAGGTAAATGGGGAATTGCAGCGCAGCCTTGTCGCCGCTGGGGCTGACGGAACTGTCGGAGGTAATACAGGCGGAGGAAGCATTCATGGCAATGAATCCGTAATGAAAGTGTGCTTACAGGTGTGCTTAAGTTACGATGGAATGTATAGATGAAAAACGAATATAAAGTTATTTCAATATGCATTTTTTGATTTAAAGAGAGCGGTAAGCCAGCTTTTCATCAAAAATTTTAGCTAATTCGCATCTGGTTCACGTTTGTTCAAGATGCGCCAAAAAGCTTTCATGCATTGCACTCGCTGCTTATGCAGTTTTTTCGTATTAACTTATGCAAAATGATTATACTTAAATGGAATGAACATATGTCTATAATCCGAAAATCGTATAAACCATAATAATATGGACCTGAACCAACTGGAAGCTTTTTCGGCGGTGATGACTATCGGCAGCGTGACTGGAGCCGGGCGTAGTCTTGGCCGGTCGCAACCGGCTGTCAGCAAGGCGATTCAGGATCTGGAAGGTGAGCTCGGTTATCCCTTGTTTGATCGTAACGGCCCGCGCGTGACGCCGACCGACAAGGCCTTCCTGTTATATGAAGAAGTGGAGCGCTCGCTGGTCGGGCTGCGCACTATCCGTGAACGCGCCATCGAAATCGGCCGCGAAGAATTACAACCCATCCATCTGGTGGCAACCCCGGCGCTGGCATCGACCATTGCGCCGGCAGCACTCAAGCTGATTGAAAAGAACGGGTTGCCAGAGCATATCCATCTGCGCAGCGCCTCGGCGGAGCAAGTGGTGCATTCGGTGTTGCACCGTACGGTCAGCCTCGGTCTGACCAGCCTTCCGGTGGCGCATCGCGGCCTGGATCTGCACTGGATCGGCCAGGCACCTTGCGTGGCGGTGCTGCGCGCGGACAGTCCTTTGGCTAAAGCTGACGTGATAACCGTCGATGCCTTGCGCCATGAGCGCGTGATCACCATGTCCAACCGCTATCGCCTGCGTCAGCGCATCGACATGGCGCTCGGCCACGACAAGCCGTTGAACGTGGCAATCGAAACCAACACCTCCTTTAACGCCATCATGGCGGCACATGCAGGCCTTGGCGTCGCGCTGGTGGAACCGATCACCGCGCTGGGGATGCCGATCGAAGGGCTGGCGGTGCGTCCGCTGGCGGAGAACATTCCCTTTTATTTCGGCGTCGTCACACCCTTTGGTAAGCCGGTCGACAGCATCACGCAAGCCTTGATCGGCGCGATTGAAACAGCGGCGAGAGATATCTTGCACGGCTTCGTCAAACGTGATGCCAGCGATCACGACGATTTGCTGTAATGAGGTGACAACGGAATGCGGGACTGCATTTCTTGGTGCAAGTACATTAACCGAACAAACGAGCAACAGAATTAAGCGGCAGGTAAGTACATGATTTTTTACATTCAGCCGACAGGGAAGGGGCGCTCATCGTGAGTGAAACTACACAAGCCGCGAACACAGTGACCGGCACCGGAGCGATTGGCCTGGCTGCGCTGGAAGCGCGCCTGCAACAAGACCTGGCGTGGCTGGAGTTGCCCGCCAAATCGTGGGTGCCCCCCAAGACCGTGGACGGCCAGCAGGTACTGGATGTCGCCGTCATCGGCGGCGGCCAGGCCGGGATGGCTGCTGCGGTGTCGCTGCTGCATCTGGGCATTAACGCTGTCATTTACGATCAGTCGCCGGCAGGATTTGAAGGTCCCTGGGCAACGACTGCGCGGATGGAAACCCTGCGTTCGCCAAAGAAGCTGACCGGCCCGGCGCTGGGCTTCGCGGCATTGACTTTCCGTGCCTGGTTTGAGGCGCAATTCGGACTGGCCGCCTGGGAAGCGCTGGATAAAATCCCGCGTCTGCAATGGATGGATTATCTGCGCTGGTATCGCAAGGTCATGGAGCTGGATATCCGCAATGATCATCGCATCGATGCCATCCTGCCACGCGCCGACGGCGTTGTGGAGCTGCATATTGATGCCCCGGCGGGCAAGTCTGTGGTACTGGCACGCCGCGTCGTGCTGGCCACCGGGCGCGACGGTCTTGGCGGTGCTTATCTGCCGGCTTTGGCCGAGAGTCTGCCGCGTGCGCTGTGGGCGCATTCTTCGGACGACATGGATTACAGCAAACTGGCCGGCAAGCGCGTTGGCGTGATCGGTGCCGGTGCGTCCTCCATGGACAGCGCGGCAACTGCGCTGGAGTCAGGCGCTGAACGCGTCGACCTGCTGATCCGCCGCAAGGAACTGCCGCGCATCAACAAAGGCAAGGGCGCAGGCAGCCCGGGTCTGACCAACGGCCACATCAATCTGCCGGATGAGTGGAAATGGCGCATCCGCCATTACATCAACGTGCAACAGACGCCGCCGCCAAGCGGCAGCGTGCAGCGTGTGTCGAAGTTTGCCAACGCGCGCTTCCTGTTCGGAGCGTCCATCGACAAGGTCGAGGTGGTCGGTGATAGCCTGCGCATCACCACGCCGCGCGGTCTGTTCGAGATTGACTTCCTGATTTTCTCGACGGGCTTTCGTATCGACTGGACCGTGCGTCCGGAGTTTGCCGCCATTGCGCCACATATTCGCAATTGGCGTTCGCGCTACATGCCGCCGGTCGGCGACGAAGACATGGAGTTGTCCGATTCTCCCGATCTCGGCCCGGCATTCGAATTCCGGCAAAAGCATCCGGGCGGCTTGCCGGGACTGGAGCGTGTGCATTGCTTCTGCTATCCGGCGGCATTGAGCCATGGCACGCTGTCGGGCGATATTCCTGCCATCAGCGATGGCGCGCAACGGCTGGCGCAAGGCATCGCGTCCTTGCTCTATGGCGAAGACGTCGATACGCATTACAAAAACATTCAAGCCTATGCCGAGCCGGAACTGATCGGCGACGAATGGACACCGTCCGAGCCGACCGAGCAAGAACGCCGGGGAGCAAGCCGATGAGCGGGGCGATTCTGCGCAGCGTCTTGCAGGCGCTTGCGGTGCTGCTGCTGATGACGGTGATCGTCTTCTTCGGGCTGCATATGATCGGCAATCCGGTCGACATCCTCATCGGTCAGGACGTGGATCAGGTCGATCGCCTGCGCATCATCAAAGAACTCGGTCTAGATCAGCCTATCTGGCGGCAATATCTGGCCTTCCTCAATGGCGCGCTGCACGGTAATCTCGGCAACAGCTTCGTCTACAACGAGCCGGCCATCAAACTGATCTTCCAGCGTCTCCCGGCCACTCTGGAACTGGCTTTTGCGGCCTTGATCCTGGCGGTGCTGGTCGGTATTCCGCTCGGCTTGCTGGCAGGTTTGTTTCCGGAAAATATCTTCTCGCGCATGATCATGACGGGCAGCATCCTCGGCTTTTCGTTGCCGACATTCTGGATCGGCCTGATGCTGATCATGGCATTCAGCGTATCGCTGGGCTGGTTGCCTTCCGGCGGACGCGGCCAGACGGCGGGCTTGTTCGGCATACAGTGGTCGTGGCTGACGGCAGATGGTTTGCGCCATCTGATCCTGCCGGCGTTGAATTTGTCACTGTTCAAGATTTCACTGGTGATCCGTCTCACGCGCGCCAATGTACGTGAAGTGCTGCCGATGGATTTCGTCAAGTTCGCGCGCGCCAAAGGCCTGGCGCCGCTGCGCGTGGTGCTGATGTACGTGCTGCGCAATACGCTGATTCCGCTGGTGACGATCCTCGGTCTGGAGTTCGGCTCGACCATCGCCTTCGCCGTCGTGACGGAAAGCATCTTTGCCTGGCCCGGCGCCGGCAAGCTGATCCTCGACAGCATCAATGCGCTCGATCGTCCGGTCATCGTGGCGTACATGATGGTGATCGTGTGCCTGTTCGTGACGCTGAATCTGATTGTCGACGTCTTGTATAAAGTACTGGATCCGCGCGTGCGGGTGGAGGTCAAGGCATGAGCGAGATTTCTGCCCCGAAAGCAGTACCAATGACGCAGGAAGAGGTCCGCGCCAAAGTTGCCGCCTTGTCGGCATTCCAGACGCCGCGGCGCGAGTCGCCGTGGCGACGCGTGATGCGTGGGTTCCTGGCGTCGAAGACGGCCATGTTCGGACTGGCCGTCGCCGTCCTGCTGATGATCGCCGCGCTGGCGGCACCGTGGCTGACTCCGCAAAATCCCTATGACCTGATGCAACTGGATGTGCTTGATGCGCGCTTGCATCCGGGCAGCGCCAACGGTCTGGGCACATTTACCTACTGGCTCGGCACGGATGGGCAGGGGCGCGATCTGTATTCCGCAATTCTTTATGGTCTGCGCATCAGCGTCGGTATCGGTGTCGGCTCAGCCTTGCTGGCTGGTGTGATCGGCACCCTGATCGGTTTGCTGGCGGCGTATGCCGGCGGCAAGGTCGATGCGCTGTTGATGCGGTTGGCGGATCTGGTGCTGTCGTTCCCGTCGATTCTGGTTTCGATGCTGATTCTGGCGTATCTGGGCAAGGGCATTTTCAACGTCATGGCGACACTGGTGGTGCTGGAGTGGGCTTACTACGCCCGCACTGCGCGTGGTCAGGCGCTGGTAGAGCGGCAGAAGGAATACGTCGAGGCTGCACGCGGTCTGGGTGTATCGGGCTGGCGCATCATGGTGCGGCATATCCTGCCGAATTGCCTGCCGCCGCTGATCGTCATCGGCACGCTGCAGATCGCACGCGCCATCACACTGGAGGCCACCTTGAGCTTTCTCGGCCTTGGTGTGCCGATCACGGAACCGTCGTTGGGTCTGCTGATTTCCAACGGTTATCAATACATGCTGTCCGGCGAATACTGGATCAGTTTTTATCCCGGCATCGCCTTGCTGGTCGTGATCGTGGCGATCAACATGGTCGGCGATCGTCTGCGCGATGTCATGAATCCAAGGTGGCAGAAATGAGTGCATCCAACTCTGTGCCGACGCTTGAAGTACGCAATCTGCGTACGCATTTTTTTACGCCCGGCGGCGTATTGCCGGCAGTCGATGACGTCTCGCTGACGTTGGAGCGCGGCCGCATTCTCGGTCTGGTCGGCGAATCCGGGTCGGGCAAGACCGTAACCGGTTTTTCCATCCTCGGTTTGCTGGATGCACCGGGCCGCATTGTCGGTGGACAGATTTTGTTCAAGGGACAGGATCTGGTGACGCTGGACAAGAAGTCGTTGCGCAGCCTGCAGGGTAATCGCATCGCGATGATTTTTCAGGATCCGATGATGACCCTGAATCCGGTTCTGCGGGTCGAAGCGCAGATGATCGACGCCGTACTCGCACACAGCAAGGTCAGCCGCGATCAGGCACGCCAACTGGCGCGCGATACCCTGGGCATGATGGGCATCGCCAGCCCGGACGAGCGGCTTCAGGCGTACCCGCATCAATTGTCCGGTGGTATGCGGCAACGCGTGGCAATTGCGATTGCCATGCTGCACAAGCCCGACCTGATCATCGCTGATGAGCCGACCACCGCATTGGACGTGACGATTCAGGCGCAGATTCTGTCGGAAGTGCAAAAGCTGGCGCGCCAGCATGGCACCGCGCTGATCTGGATCACACATGATCTGTCGGTGGTGGCGGGGCTGGCTGATGATGTCGCCGTGATGTATTCCGGCCGAATCGTCGAGCAAGGTAAAGTATCCGACGTCCTCGACCGGCCGTTGCATCCTTACACGCAAGGCCTGATCGGCAGCTTGCCGAGCAACAACCGCCGCGGCGAACGCCTGCGCCAGATCCCTGGCCTGACGCCGAATTTGCTGCACCTGCCGCCGACCTGCGCATTTGCCGCACGTTGCGAACGCGTCAGCGAACAATGCCTCACGCGTCCGGAAATCACGGAGCCGCTGAAGGCGCATTTCGTGCGTTGCTTCCATCCGGCGGTGCCGCTGGATGCTGCGAATACTGTGGAGCTGCGCCATGGATAAAGTCATCCCTTTGGTGGAAGCACACCAGGTCGGAAAACGTTTCGGCGAACGCAAGCCACGGCCGTTTGAATCGCAACTGATTGCACGCGGCTGGATGCGTCCGGCTGCGGTCACGCAAGCACTCGACGCGGTCGACCTGCACGTCATGCCCGGCGAGGTCGTCGGTCTGGTAGGTGAGTCCGGTTGCGGCAAGTCGACACTGGGCCGCATCGTGAGTGGACTGCTGTCGCCTTCATCAGGGCAGGTGCTGGTCGATGGCGTTGACCGCAACCAGCTCCGCGCACGCGAACAGCATGCCACGCGCCGCAAGGTGCAGATGATTTTTCAGAATCCGTACGCCAGTCTCAATCCGCGCCTGCGCGTTGATGAAATCGTCGGCGAAGCTGCGCTGATCCACGGCATGACCGACAAGGCCGGACTCGACGATTACGTCAGTGCGCAATTGCTGCGCGCCGGGCTTGATCCCGAGTTGCGTGACCGCTATCCGCATCAGTTCAGCGGCGGCCAGCGTCAGCGTATCGGCATTGCGCGCGCGCTGGCGGTGCAGCCGCAGATGCTGGTGGCGGACGAGGCAGTGGCGGCGCTGGATGTATCGATTCAGGCGCAGATTCTCAACCTGTTCAGTGACCTGCGCGAACAGCTTGGGTTGACCTACCTGTTCATTAGTCACGATCTCGGCGTGGTCGAGCATGTCTCCGATCGCGTGGTCATCATGTATCTGGGCCACATTGTCGAGAGCGCCGCCGTCGACGAGTTGTTTGCGCGGCCGAATCACCCGTACACCCAGGCATTGCTGGCGGAAGTGCCGCGTTTGCAGTCACGCAACAAGTCTTTCACGGCAATCAAGGGCGAGATCCCGAGTCCCTTGAATCCGCCGCAGGGCTGCCATTTCCATCCGCGCTGTCCGCATGCCATGCCGCGCTGCCGACAGGAAGCACCGGCGCTCAAAGAAGTCGCGCCGGGACACTTGAGCGCATGTCATTTGAACGATCAGTAAAGCATTGCAGCAAGCAACACCGATAACAAGCTTATTCCATATCCACCACTACCGAGGATGATGAACATGAAGAAAACCGTACTTTCCAGCCTGCTGGCCGTCGCGCTTCTGGGAACCGCAGCCGTCAATTCAGCCGGCGCGCAAACGCTGAACATCGCATTCGCCGATCCGCTGTCCTCGCTCGATCCGCAACTGAACAACCATGCCGGTGATCGTTCCGTCGACCTGCACTTTTGGGATCTGCTGGTCGAGAACAATTACAACAAGCTGCAACCTGGCCTGGCAGTCAGCTGGAAAAATATCGATCCGAAGACCTGGGAATTCAAGCTGCGTCCCAACGTCAAGTGGCAGGACGGCAAGCCGTTCACCGCGGACGACGTAATCTTCTCGTATCAACGCGCACGCGCCGTGCCGGGCAGTGTGGCGACTTTCGCCGGCTATCTGCGCACTGTGGAATCGGTGACCGCCAAAGATCCGCTGACCTTGATCATCAAGACCAATATTGCCAATCCAGACCTGCCGCTGAACCTGGCGTCGGTACATATCGTCAGCAAGCACGTTGGTGAGAAGTCACAAACCGAGAACTACAACAGCGGCGCCGCCATGGTTGGCAGCGGCCCATACAAGTATGTTTCCTACACGCCGGGCGACCGCGTCATCATGGAGCGCAACAATGACTACTGGGGCCAGAAGCAACTCTGGGAAAAGGTCAATTACCGTTACATCAACAACGCCGCTGCACGTACCGCTGCGCTGCTGTCGGGTGACGTCGATGTAATCGACAAAGTATCGGTGTCGGATCTGGCCAAGTTGAAGCAGTCGCCGAACGTCAAGGTGTTCCCATACAACGGCCTGCGCGTGTTGCTGTTGCAACCAAGTTTCCATGAAGGTCCGAGCCCGTACATTACCGACAACAACGGCAAGCAACTCGACAAGAATCCATTGCTGGATGCCCGCGTGCGCAAGGCCTTGTCGCTGGCGATCAACCGCAAGGCGCTGGTCGACCGTATTTTGCAAGGCGCAGCGACCGAAGCCAATCAATGGATGCCGGCGGATACCTTCGGCTACAACCCTGATATCAAGAACATCCCGAACGATGTGAACCAGGCCAAGAAGCTGCTGGCTGATGCCGGCTTCCCGCAAGGCTTCAAGCTGACCATCCACGTGCCGAACGACCGCTATCCGCAAGCACCGGAAACCATGCAAGCCGTGGCGCAATTCTGGACTCGCATCGGTGTGAAGACGCAAGTGGAAGTGTTGCCATGGGCGTCCTATTCGGCACGGGCCAACAAGAATGAGTTTGCCGTCAGCGTGCTGGCATGGGGCAACGGTACCGGTGAAGCCAGCTATGCACTGGTGAACGTGCTGGCGACTGTCGACGCCAAGAAGGGGCTGGGCGCTTCCAACTGGAATCACTACAGCAATCCTGCCATCGACAAGGCGTTGGCCGATTCGACTGCCGAATTCGACGCGGCCAAGCGTGAAGCGATCCTGCGCAATGCAGCCAAGATCGTCTCCGACGACGCCGGTGTCATTCCTCTGTATCACTATCAAAACATCTGGGCGGCAAAGAGGGGCCTGAAGGTCACACCGGCCAGCAGCGATCGCACCACCGCGATGATGGTGACACAGGATAAGAAGTAATTTTTGCAATCGAGGAAGTAACAGTATGGCTACCTTGAATGTTTCCGTTACGCCGGCCGATGACCTGATCGATGTGCCGCGGCGTATCGTCGTCACCGGCGCGGTGCCGGGCGAGCTGGTACAGGTTTCCAGCAGTACCTTGCGCGCCGGCGCCAACTGGCAGAGCAGCGCGCGCTTCGTCGCCGATGCGGCAGGTCACGTCGATCTGTCGCTGGCGCCGGCAGTTGAAGGCAGCTATGCCGGGATTTCGGCGATGGGCTTGCTGTGGTCGCAACAGCCGGAGCAAGAGGGCAAGCGCGAGCAGTTTCATCCGGACGTGCAACAGCCGTTGATGACGACCGTGCATGCCAGCGCCGTCAGCGGAGAGGCTGACACCGTTCTGGTGCAGCGTCTTTGCGCCGACGGTGTAACACGCAGGGAAGTGCGCGAGCAGGGGCTGGTGGGCACGCTGTTTATGCCACCCGCATCGGCCGGTCCGGGACCTTATCCTGCCGTCATGATCCTCAATGGGTCGGGCGGCGGCATCAACGAGCCGCGTGCGGCTTTGTATGCGTCGCGTGGCTATGCGGCTTTTGCGCTGGCGTATTTCAAGGCCCCCGGATTGTCGGACTACATCTCCAATACGCCGCTGGAATATTTCGAAAAAGGCCTGGACTGGCTGCGCGCCACCGTTAAGCCTCTGCATGATTTCGTCGCCATCAGCGGCCAGTCGCGCGGCGGCGAGCTGGTGCTGTTGCTGGGTGCTACCTTCCCGGAAAAGGTCTCGGCCGTCCTGGCCTACGTACCGAGTGCGTTGGTGCATAGCGGCCAAAATGCCTGCGATCCGGCCATCGGACGGGAAGGCCCGACCTGGCTCTTGAACGGCAAGCCATTGACCCACCAATGGGAAAACAACCGTCACGCCAGTTGGGCACCGTTTGACGAAGGCCCGCCGCCGCATCGGCATGCACTGGCCATGCTGACTGCCTTGCAGGACAAGGACGCTGTGGCGAAGGCGCGCATCCATGTAGAAAACATCCAGTCTCCGGTGCTGCTGTTCTCAGCGACCGACGACGGCTCATGGCCGTCCAGCGTGTACGCGCGGATGGTGAGCGACAAGCTGGCAGAAGTCGCACATCCGCATGCGGTGGAGTGGCACGATTATCAGGACGCAGGTCATGCAATTCTGTTTCCCTATGTGCCGACGACGCAAATCAGTTACGCGCATCCGGTTTCCAAACGCATCAGCACCGGCGGCGGACTGCCTGCCGCGAACGCGCATGCCGACCATCACTCGTGGCAGCACGCGCAGCAATTTTTACGGAATGCCATCGCTCAGAAAAAACTTAAGCAAGAGTAATAGTAAGAGCAAGCACGGGCATCCCTCACTCGAAAGGAAGTTTCATGACAACGCAAGTGGAATACAACATCGACAACGATGTCATCGACAAGCTGGTCGGCTTGCAGGCCGGTAGTAGCCTTCATGCCTTGCGCCATCAGCGTGAAAAAGTTGCGGTGGCAACCCAGGGTAGTTACGACACCCTGTTTGATCCGGTGCTGGAAGGCATTGGCCTCGACGAGCGCCTGCTGGTGGCGCTGTATGCCTGCCGCCTGGCCGGTGCGACGGATGTGGCGGCGCATTACCGTGCGCGTCTGGAAGCGCTGCCAGCGGATGCCGCACAACTGGCCGTCGCCGCCTCCGGCGAACCGGAGCAATTGCCGGCAGGTCGTTTGCGCGCGATGTTGATCTTTACCCGTGCCTTGACCGAGCGTCCGGTCGAAGGCGACAAAGCCGCGCTGCATACCTTGCCTGCCGCAGGTATCAGCACGCCTGCAGTAGTGGCCTTGTCGCAACTGATCGCTTTCGTCTCTTATCAGATCCGCGTCGTCGCCGGTCTGAAGGCGATGAAATTGGCAAGTAACTGAGATCGGAGAAACCATGAGCACCATCATCAAATCGCACGGCTTCACCAACGAAGTTCTTGAGTGGGACGCCTGGCTCGATGTCATTGATATCGAAAAAGCGACTGAAGACCAGATCAAGGTTCTGGAAGAAAGCCATCCCAAGGCCAAGACGTCGGACTACTACCTGTTCCTTGGCCATCAGCCGGAAATTCTGCGCCAGCGTTCTGCCGCGTTCAACGCCATCATGTACGCGCCGGGCGGCATGTCGCGCGCCGAGCGTGAACTTGGCTCCATGGTCGTGTCGCGCATCAACGGCTGCGTCTACTGCGCGTCGGTGCATGCCCAGCGCTTCGAACAACTGGCCAAACGCAACGATACCGTACAGCAGGTATTCGACGATCCGTACACGGCAGGCACCGATGCGCGTGAAAAAGCCATCTCGCAGTTTTCCATTGATCTGACCAAGAATCCCAACGACGTCAATGCCGCCAGCATCCAGGCGCTCAAGGACGTCGGTCTGAACGAGCAGGAAATCCTCGACTTGATCCATTCGGTCGCGATCTTTGCCTGGGCCAATCGCCTGATGCTCAATCTGGGCGAGCCGGTTTTTCCGGCTTCGGAATAAGCAAAGCACATCACAACAGGAGACAAGCATGTTGATACCCGACAATCTGGTTTACGCCGACACGCACGAGTGGATCCGGCAGGAAGACGACGGTACGCTGACGATCGGCATCACTGATTTCGGCCAGGACCAGCTGGGGCCGCTGGTGTATGTGCAGACGCCGGATGTCGGCAGCGTGCTCAAGCGCGGCGCTGATGCCGGTGTGGTCGAGTCGAACAAGACCGCATCCGATGTCCATGCGCCGGTCGACGGCGAAGTGCTCGCTGTCAATACGGTACTGGCCAATACGCCGGAGGCGATTAACGAAGCGCCGTACGAGCAGTGGATCTTCAAGCTGCGGCCGTTGACGGCATTCGATGACTCGGCGTTTCTTGACGCTGCGGCTTATACGAAGATGATCGGCTGATTTTTCAGCGTCACAAAAAGCCGTAGTTTGCAGTCGGCATGCAGTGTGTTCTTGAGTGTTGATGTCGTTGGTATGAAAGCGTGCAGGTCTTTTACATTCTATTTCCACATGCCGCGCATGCGTGCCGCCACATCGACGCGCATTTGCTTTGCATCGGGACGTCCGCTTGGGCCGACGGCGACCACCGGCCATGCGCTGCTGGAAAAATGCGGCAAAATCCCCGGTGGAATGAAGCGTGTGCGTGATGCGTACACATGGCGGTCGCCTTGGGCATGCTGGCCGCCGGTGAAGAACTTTTGCGGCACCATCAGATGCAAGTCGTCTTTGGCGCGTGTCATGGCGACGTAGAGAAGCCGGCGTTCTTCCTCGATCTCGTCGGTGCTGCCGGTGGCAAGATCGGCGGGGATGCAACCATCGACCACGTTGAGCACATACACCGATTTCCATTCCTGTCCTTTGGAGGAATGGATGGTCGACAGGATCAGATAGTCCTCATCGAGCAAGGGAATGCCCGATTGATCGCTGGTCGCATCCGGAGGATCCAGCGTCAGTTCGGTGAGAAAGCGTTCGCGCGACGGGTAGCCGGAGGCGATCTGTTCCAGTTGCAGCAAGTCGGCCTGGCGTGTGGCGGCGTCTTCGTGATGACGTTCAAGATGTGGCGCATACCAGCTGCGCGCATGAGCGATTTCAGCGGGCCAGCCGGTTTTACCTTGTGCCATGAATTGCAGCACGTCGACGAAGGTGCCCCAGTCATCGCCGGCGCGTGGCGGTGCGGGCAGGGTGGACAGCGCGGCAAGCGGATCGGCATGCGTCGACATGGCGTCGAGTACTTTTTGCGCCGAGCCGGGGCCGACACCGGGCAGCAATTGCATCAGGCGAAAGCCTGCCACGCGGTCGCGGGGATTTTGCACGAAACGCAGCATCGCCAGCATATCCTTGACATGGGCGCTGTCGAGAAATTTGAGTCCGCCGAATTTGACGAAGGGAATGTTACGGCGCACCAGTTCGATTTCCAGCGGGCCGCTGTGATCGGAGGCGCGAAATAGCACGGCTTGTTCTTTGAGCGTGCTGCCGGCTTCGCGATTTTCCAGCACGCGCTCGACGATGTAGCGCGCCTGATCAGCTTCGTCGCGCACGGAGACCAGGTGGGGCTTGTCGTCGGAAGTACGTTCGGTCCAGAGATTCTTTGTGAAGCGTTCGAGCGCCTTGTCGATGACGCTGTTGGCGGCGGCAAGAATGGGTTGCGTCGACCGATAGTTGCGGTCGAGCGTGACGATGTCGGCCGGTGGGTCAAAAGCGCGCGGGAAGTCGAGGATGTTGCGTACGGTCGCCGCGCGGAAAGAATAGATTGCCTGTGCATCGTCGCCGACTACGGTCAGACCGCGACCGTCGGGCTTCAGCGCCAGCAGGATGGAAGACTGCAGTCGATTGGTATCCTGATATTCATCCACCAGCACATGATCGAAGCGGGCGCCGATGTCCTCGGCCAGCATGCGGTCTTCGATGGTCTGGGCCCAGTACAGCAGCAGGTCATCGTAGTCGAGCACGTTGTGCGCCTGCTTGGCTTCGACGTAGGCGCCGAAGAGCGTACGCAGTTGCGCTTCCCATTCGGCGCACCAGGGGAAGACCTTGTGCAGGATGCTGTCGAGCGGGGCCTCGGAGTTGACCACGCGTGAGTAAATGGCGAGGCAGGTGGCTTTGAGCGGGAAGCGTTTTTCCGTCTTGGACAAGCCTAGTTCGTGTCGCACCAGATTCATCAGATCGGCGGAATCCTCGCGGTCATGGATCGAAAAATTGGGGTCAAGACCGATCTGGTCAGCATATTCACGCAGCAATTGCGCCCCGATACCATGGAATGTGCCGGCCCACGACAGCGCATCGGCCATGATGCGACCGTTGGCTCCCATTGCCTCGCCGCAAATACGCTGCACGCGGCGCGTCATTTCAGCGGCGGCACGACGCGAAAATGTCATGAGCAAAATACGGCGCGGATCCGCGCCATTGACGATCAGATGCGCGACACGATGCGCCAGCGTATTGGTCTTGCCGGATCCGGCGCCGGCAATGACCAGCAAAGGACGGGCAGGTATCACGTCGCGTTGTCCCGGCGTGATGCCGAATTCCACCGCCTGGCGCTGTTCGGCATTCAGTTTTTCCAAATAATCGACGTTCATCTTTGCTTGTCTTGGCGCGCACGTGAGTAATTCATTGACTCATGTTACGGATCCGCAGCATGAGAGGGTATTGCTACGAAATCTGTGATTGAGCAGCATGCAGGAGAGGCACTTATTTTACTGTTGTTTTATACAGTTGTGGCGCTCGTTACATATTCGCCAGGCGGACGCGGTGGTGCGGCTAAGAATGCCGTTGGAAATACATTTACAGTCGATGAAAAACCGACAATGGATTTTGCGGGACAGCTGTCTATACTGCGGTGATCTCCGATGAAAAATCCAAAAAACGAAATCACCTTTTGCTGCAACGCCACATAGGGCGCTGGTTTGCAGCGCGTAGATAATCTATCGTTTGTAATTGAAATTAATTTGATTTTCGTTCTGAAAATGTATTTGGGAGCTTGTGTTGACTAATGGTCCCTGAGTAGAATTTCTTTACGACAACTTCATGAAGAGGTGTGGCTATGAACAAGACTCTCGCTTTGCTCGACTGTTTGGCCCAACTCAAGGAAGCGCAGAATTGCGCAGATGCCTTGCTCTCCGATATCGTCGCCGACGCCGTTCGTGCGAACAAAGGCAAGGGAGACGTTCCCAAACCGGCGACCTTGAAAGCGTTTCGCAGCGCGCTGAAATCCGCGAACACGCATTGTTATCAGGCCGAATTGATTCTTGCTGAATTTGATGCTTTGCAAACAGTCATGCCTATCGGCAAACAGCAGCTTCCTTCTATTCATTACAGCATCTGATCTGCAGGTTCAGTACGAACAGTCCGCGTCTCTAAAAATAAGGCGCGGATTGTTTATTCAGACAGACAATCCACGTTTCCACTTTTCGCGCGCACGAAAACATGCCGCACGGTTGCCGCGCGGATCAACTTAATGCAGGTGCCGGTCAATATCTCGCTGATACGGCACATCTTTTTGTTGTCGGGCTTAAATGAAAATCAATTTATTCGCTCGCGGTGAAAACAAAAAGGCGGACTCCTGCTGAAGCGTGCCCCGTAACAAAAAATTCATGTCGAAAATTGCGGAACATTGTTTCCGTAGGGCACTCTTAAATGAGTGTCGTAGCGCATTTGTGCGACAGACCATACATAACTTTGTGTCTACAATAGACCCGGCAGATATATTGCTTATGCCGTGAGTGCTGATGCAGTGGCATTGATCTGCGACCTGCGAGCGATGTGTGTGCTATCTGAGCGGTATGCGAGGAGGGTATGCACACATGTTCCAGGATGTTCATTCCCCTGTTTCCAGGGAGTTAAATTGCGATCCGGATTTTCATTGAAAGCAAAATGGCCCCGCGCCCTGATTCAGGATGGCTGGGGATTGTCCGTTTGTTTTGTCTTGCTTTCTTCGCTGGTGCTTGTGGTGATCTGGGGTATCACCATGATGCACGTCTCCAGCGAGAAGAAGATGGCCATGGAAAGCGCTTCCGGCGAAAGCAAGAACATGGCCGCGATCTTGGCATCCAATCTCAATGACCGGCTGGATCGAGCGATGCTCTACGGCAGCGTTGCCAATAAAGTACTGGATGGCGACGCAACGGCAGCCGAATACTTAAATTTACTCTTCAACGGCGATACCGCCTATGTTCGTTCTGCAGTCTTCGACGCAGAGATGAAACTACGCTATTCATCAAGCGGTTCTCCGACCGAGGGGGGCTTCGCTGATCTGATCCGGCAGATGCATCCTGCAGCCTCCAATGATTCCGATGATGCCGCTCGCAAGGTTGGTTCTGTTGTGCTGGGTAAAGCCGAAGGCTATGCGTGGCGCATTCCATTGCTGATCTCATTGAACAGCCCCAGGAACAACGTGCATGGCTTCTTTGTGGCGGTGCTTGATCTCGGCCGCTTCCTTACCGACTATCAGAAAATTGGCGACGGCTATCGCATATCGGTGGATGGTGCATCAGGACTTCCACTGGTGACGCTCAGTGATGGCAAGCTGATTGGCAACACGAGCGAAGGCATCGTCAGCAAATCCAGCGGTAACGAAAATACACACAGCTTACCGGGCGTGAGCAACTATCAAAAGGTCGAGGGTTATCCGTTGACCATCACTGTCAGCATGGATCCGGATTTTATCGTTGCTGATCTGACGCAGTCGCACTATGAATATATCCGTTATGCCATCGTCATTTCGATTGCGGTCGTAACGCTGACACTGATTCTGATCTGGATCTCGTACCATCGGAAAAAACTTTACCAGCGGCTTGAGCGCTCAGAGCGAGAAAAGATCTGTCTCATCGAACAACTGGAAAAAGAGAAGACCCGCGCCTATCAACTTGCCTCGCATGATTATCTGACCGGTATTCCCAACCGCATGCTATTCAACGAACTCGCCGCAGCCGAGTTGTCTCGCGCCAAGCGCAGTCCCAATCTCTACGCTTTGTTCTTCATTGATCTGGATGGTTTCAAGCCGATCAACGACACACTGGGGCACGCCGTCGGCGATCTCTTGCTGCAATCCGTGGCGCAGCGTCTGTGTGCCAGCCTGCGAGAATACGATCTGGTGGCGCGGCTGGGTGGCGATGAGTTTGTCGTTCTCTTGTCGGATATTAAATACCAGAGCCAGATCGCCGACATCGCCGACAAACTGGTCAAGACGGTGGGGGCACCGTTTCTTAATATTGCGGGGCACGAGGTGTGTACCAGCCTGAGTATCGGCATCGCACTGTTTCCCGACGATGGCCATACTGTCGACGAGTTGCTCTCCAAAGCCGACACGGCCATGTATGCGGCCAAAAAGGCCGGTAAGGGCGCTTATCGGTTCCATGACTCCGGCATGCGCGGCGCGCATGTCAGCCGCCTGCCGACAGGCACGCGCTATTTATCCGCCTGAGTTTCCTGTCGCGATTTCAATTGTTTGAGAAATGCCCGTACCACGGGCGATTTTTCGTGACGGCGTGACGCCAGTGCGATTGCACCGGGGATGCTTTTTCCTTCAATTCGCCGATATACCACGCCCGGCATATGTACCCGTTGCATCACGGAAACCGGCACGATCGCCACCCCTTGTCCCAGTGATACCAAGGTAATGACGGCCACTAGACCGCCAGGATTGGCAATCGTGCGCGGTACGAAACGTCCCCGCCGCGCAACTTCCATTGTTCCGGAAGCCTGTTCGGGGAGGATGAATTGCTCCGTGCCGAGGTCGGCCGCCAGCAAAGTGTCTTTTTGTGCCAGCGGTGAATCTTCCGGCAGCGCCGCCACAAAGTCGTCATAGATGAGCGTCATGAGGGTAACGTCCGGCGGACATGGCACCGGCGGGCGAATGAACGCCAGATCAATGCCGCCGTTGCTCACCATCATGGGAAGGCCGTCCATGGGCGCCTCAATCAGGTTCAGTTTGACCTGCGGATACGCACTGCGAAAACGCGCCACCTCCGTTTGCAGCAAGCCAGAATAGGCCGCCGAAGCAATGTAGCCAATTTCAATGCGTCCGATTTCTCCGCGGCCTGCACGCCGCGCAGCTTCCTCAGCCAAGGCAGCCTGATGCAGCGTGCGAATGACTTCCTCTCGAAACACTTCCCCCGCCGACGTCAGATGCACAGAACGCTTGGTGCGTTGAAACAAGCGTACATCGAGCAGGCGTTCTATCTCTTGAATTTGCTTGGTCAGCGCCGGAGGCGAAATGCCTAGTTGTTCCGCCGCGCGGGCGAAATGCAATGTCTCGGCAGCAGCGGCAAAACAGCGGAAGTGGCGTAGTTCCATGGGGATTCCAATAATTAACTAAAGAGAAATTAAATTGCAGTTTGTATGTAATAAAGATAATTATAGGCAGGATTAGAATGGCTCGCATCCCCCCTGACAACATGAGGAATCTCCATGCATCTGAATCGCGCTTTTACCACTCTCTCTTTGTGCCTGCTGGGTGCAATGTCGACGAGCTTCAGTGTCACCGCCTTTGCGCAGCAAAAAGAAGGCGCTGCGATCAGCAAGCGTGTGCTGACATTGGAGATGGCAAAGTCCATCGTTGCCGCTGCGCGTGACGAGGCGCGCAAGAACGGTTGGCCCGGCGGGATTGCCGTGGTGGATGAAGGCGGCTGGCTGATCGCTGCAGAACGTATGGACAACGCCGCTACCACTATCGGCCCGACAGTAGCGATAGAAAAAGCGCGCACGGCAGCCTTGTTCAAACGTCCGTCCGCAGATTTGGAGAACGCCGTCAACAATGGCCGGCCGGCGGCCATTACCGCAGGTTTGGTCATGATGGAAGGCGGACTGCCGATTGTGATCGATGGCCAGGTTGTCGGCGCTATTGGTGTGAGCGCCGATACCAAAGTGCACGATAGCCAGATTGCTCGTGCCGGTCTCGCAGCATTGAAACCATAAACAGATAACCAACCGACATGCAAACCGTCATCAACATGGAGGCTGCTAAGGCTGCTGCTACCGCTGCACAGCTCGATAAAGAGCGTCGCAAAGGGCGCAATATTTTGCTGATATGTTCCAGCGTCTGTGCACTGATCGTACTGGACACCAACATCGTGGCAGTGTCGCTGCCTTCGGTGGCACGCTCGCTGCATGCCGATTTCAGCGACATCGAATGGGTGGTCAGCGCATATATGCTGGCGTTTGCGTCGCTGTTGTTGCCTGCGGGCAGCCTGGCCGATCGCTTTGGACGCAAGCGCATGATGCTGCTCGGACTCAGTCTGTTCAGTATCGCCTCGCTGGGATGCGGACTGGCATGGTCGGTGGAAGTGCTGCAACTGGCGCGTGCGCTCAAAGGCGTCGGTGCGGCGATGTTGCTGACGTCTGCCTTGGCAGTGATCGGCCATGTTTTTCACACCGAGAAGGATCGTACGCACGCCTGGGCGGTATGGGGCGCATGCATGGGCGTATCGATGACGGTCGCTCCTTTGCTCGGCGGCGTCATTACAGAACTGCTTGGGTGGCGTTGGATTTTTCTCTTGAATTTGCCGGTATGCCTGTGTCTCGGCACCCTGGTCTATCGCGAGGTCAGCGAATCGGGAGACGCAGGCGCTGCACGCCTGGACCCTTGGGGAAGCTTGTTGCTGAGCAGCGGGTTGTCCTTTTTGATCTGGGGATTGATCAATGCCAATTCTTCGGGATGGGGCAGCCATGCCACCATCATGCGCGTGGCAGGAGGGCTGCTGTTGCTGGCTTTGTTCATTCCGGTTGAGCTGATGCAGAAACGGCCGATGATCGACTTGCGATTGTTCCGCAGAGCGCCGTTTGTTGGCGCAGTGCTGGCGATGTTCGGTTACGCTGCCGCCGCGCAGGTAATGATGACGTTTCTTCCTTTGTATTTGCAAAATGCGTTTTCGTATTCTGCCGTCGCTGCCGGATTGGCAATGCTGCCGTTCGCGCTGGCAATGATGGTCTTTCCACGTGTAGGCGTGGCGCTGGCACAGCGGATGTCTCTGCACGGTTTGATGGGGTTAGGGATGGCGCTGGTATGCGCCGGGAATGTGGTGGTGGCGATCGCAGCTTATGTAAGCGCTTATTGGATGGTGCTGATCGGCATGATCATTACCGGCAGCGGCGCCGGGCTGCTCAACGGCAACACGCAGAAAGCCATCATGCATTGTGTGCCGCGCGAGCGCACCGGTATGGCGTCCGGCATCAGCACCACGACACGTTTTTCGGCCATCGTGCTTGCGATTGCCTGTCTCGGTTGCGTACTGACGGTACGCACCGGCAGTTATTTGAAAGAGGCATTGCTCGGTGCTCATCTGCCGCTGCCGGTGCAGATCAACGATGTGGTTGAGCGCATCGTCGCCGGCGATAGCGTTGCCGCTTTGCCGGCCTTGCACCACAATGCGCAGGCACTGCTAATGGCGCAGACCGGTTTTGCACACGCGTTCTCGATATTGATGCTGGCTGCGGCTGCCATCGCTGCCGTATCGGGCGTACTGCTGTTCCATCTGATGGGCAGTGGCAATAGCAAGGCTGCATCGGTTGATGCAGTCGCAGTCTGACCAGGAGAAACAAGCATGAAGCCGATACAGTCCAACACGATACAGAAGCGTTCTTTTCTCGCCACGCTGGCGGCGGTATTCTGGTCTTTCGTCGGGCTGCGCCGGCGTGCTGACTATGAAAAGGATGCGACGTCCCTCAATCCTTTTTATGTGATCGGTGCTGGCTTGATTGCTGTCGCTATCTTTATCGCTGCTTTAATTGTCATTGTACGTTTGGTCGTCGGGGGCTAGAACGGGCGTCAATGTATGTGTTCATGCTCAGGTCGGGCATGAATGTTGCGTAGTTGTGCATTCGGTTGCCGATGATGTCCGTTGTCTTCTTGATAGGAGTATTGCAATGGCTACCAATAACTTGCAGCAGTTTCTGCGGACATATGGGAGATATCGCCAGGATGGTGCGCATCATCAGCAACGCGCCGGCATCTTCATTTTTGCGGTCTTGCTCGTGTTCTCATTTTCCGCGCATCGGGAGGAGCTCGATGCCGGGATGACGCACCTGCTGGCTGAGCTGGGCTCGAACTGCACCTGGTGCTCGATTACGCCTTATTGAGCCGGGCATGAGCCAAATTGATGCAGGAGTTACAGCAGCAGCTCTTTCGCCAGATCCCTCTTTGGATCGTTTTGCGTATCGAACTTCAACGCCTGTTCCACGTGGTGCAGGTGATGCAGCATCAGATCGACCGCTTCGTCGGCCTTACCTGCCTTGGCGGCAGCGATGAAGGCGGAATGTTCTTCCGTCGAGCAGATCGCGTCGCGCGTGGATTGATACAGCATGGTGATCAATGAGCTGCGACCGGCCAGCTTGACGAGGATGTCGGTCAGCACTTCGTTGCCGACGATATTGGCCAGCAGGATATGAAAGTCGCTGAGCAGCGTCGAGCGAACCTGGGGATTGTTTTCTTCGATGGCGCGTCGTTCTTCGCGTAAGTGCGCTTCCAGCCGTGCATAGTCCTCAGGAGTCGCGCGTGCAACAAATTCTTTGACCATGGCGGCTTCGAGTGTGCGGCGCACGAAGAAGATGTTGCGCGTTTCTTCCACGGTCGGCTTGCTGACGAAAGCCCCTTTGTCCGGAATCAGGTCAATCAGCTTGTCCTTGGCCAACATCACCAGCGCCGCGCGGATCTTGGTGCGGCTGACCTGGTAGACGCGTGCCAGCGCTTCTTCGCGAAGTTTTGCTCCGGGGGGAAGACGCTGTTCTGCGATGGCCATGGTGATGTCGCGGGCGATCGCTTCTGAACTGTCGGAGGGAAGTGCTGCTTCAGTCATAGGATGGATAGGCGTTGGTGTATAAGGCGGTTTTAAGTAGAGACCGAATTGTAACCCTGTATTTTGCGCTATCCATCCAGAACTTGTGTCAGTTCTTACTCGAAGGTCGCTGCAGGAATTTCACCGTTCAGCACGGCGCGGGCACGGGTCTTATCAATGTCCTTTTCCCAGGTGGCGACCACTACGGTAGCGACGCAGTTGCCGAGCAGATTTCCCAGTGCGCGGGCAATGCCGACGAACCAGTCAATCGACAGCACCAGCACCAGACCGACCACGGGAATCGCTGGAATCGTCGTCAGCGTCGCCGCCAGAATCACAATGGCGGAACCCGGTACGCCGTGTGCGCCCTTGGATGTGATCAGCGCAATCGCCAGAATCATCAACAGATCGCCCATGGCCAGATGCGTATTGGTAGCTTGCGCAATAAAGACCGCCGCCATGGTGAGGTAAATGGAAAACGCATCGAGGTTGAATGAGTAACCAGTCGGAATCACCAGGCCGACCGTCGATTTCTTGATGCCCATGTGTTCGAGCTTTTTCATGATCTGCGGCAGCACGCTGTCGGACGAAGCGGTTGCCAGCACCACGATCAGTTCTTCACGCAGATAGGCCATCAGCTTGAAGATGCTCAGGCCGGACGTGCGTAGAATCGCACCCAATATCACCACCACGAAGAAGATCACCGCGCCGTAGAACAGCAACACCAGCATGCCCAATTGCTTGAGCGAGCCGATGCCGTAGCGGCCGACCGTGAAGGCAATCGCTCCGAACACGCCCAGTGGCGCCAGCCGAATGATAAAAGCCATGCACTTGAAGAAGGCCTCCGACAGTGAAGAAATCAGCGCTACCGTTGGTTTGCCTTTTTCACCGATCAGCAGCAGGGCGCAGCCGAAGATGACCGAGATCAGCAAGACCTGCAACACGTCGCCGGAGGTGAATGCGCTCACGACAGTACCGGGGATCAGCTTCATGATGAAGTCGGCAAAACTGGTGCCCTTTACCTTGCCGGCAGTCTCGACGTAGCTGGACAGGCCGCTGGCATCAAGATTGGTCGGGTCGATATTCATTCCCGCGCCTGGCTGGAACACGAAAGCCAGTATCAGACCAAGGACAAGCGCGATCGTCGTCACGATTTCAAAGTAGATGATGGCTTTGACGCCAACGCTGCCAACCTTCTTCAGATCGCTGGCGCCGCAAATCCCTTGCACCACCACACAAAACACGATTACCGGAATGATCATTTTGATCAGCTTGATGAAGCCGTCACCGAGTGGTTTAAGGCTTTGAGCAAAGTCCGGATAAAACAGCCCGACGACGATGCCGGCAATGAGGGCGACGACGACTTGCCCGAATAAAGATTTCAAAAATCGATTCACCTTGGTCTCCTGATGTTGTTCTGGATGGGCGCGGCATAGGGATGTCGCGTCCTCTGTGCAGATTCTTATTTCAGCTTTTAGGTTGTTGCGGTCACTTCTCCGACCGTTGTTCCATTTGTTGCTTCATCGGCAACTTCTGCGTCAATTCAACAAATTCTTTTGACGTCTTGGAACAAGCTCACTATATTGCATACAATTTGTGAATACAATAAAAATATGCAATCCTGACGAGACCAAGGAGACAGCCGTGAAAAATGTTCCAGAGCAATACCAGCGTTGCGGGCAAGAGATCATGCAGCGCGCCGATGCGCTTGCCGTCCACACAGAAGCCGACGGCATGCTGACCCGCACCTATCTGACGGCTATGCATCATGCCGCCGCACACCAACTCAGCGAGTGGATGGTTGCGGCAGGCATGCAGGTGCGGCGCGACAATGCCGGCAACGTGATCGGCCGTTATGAAGCCGCTCCCGGCCATGCCGATGCGGCTGCGCTTGTTACCGGTTCGCACTTCGATACGGTGCGCAATGGTGGCAAGTACGACGGTAATCTGGGCGTCCTGTTGCCGGTGTCGTGCATTGCAGAATGGCATCGCGAAGGAAAGCGCTTTCCCTTTCCCATTGACGTGATCGGTTTTGCGGAAGAAGAGGGTGTGCGTTTCAAGGCGACCTTGCTCGGCAGCCGGGCAGTCGCCGGGACTTTCGACAAGACCGTGCTGGATAACCTCGACGAGCAGGGCAACAGCATGCGCGATGTCATGCGTGCTGCCGGTTTCAACCCGGATCAGCTGGATGCGTCGGCATGGCCGGCTGCAACGGTCGCCGCCTTTATCGAGGTGCATATAGAACAAGGGCCGTTGCTGCTCAACGAAGCGTTGCCGGTCGGCGTGGTGACGGCGATTTCCGGCGCGACGCGCTTCATGGGCGAGCTGCAGGGATTGGCCGGACATGCCGGGACGGTGCCGATGCATATGCGCCGCGATGCCGCGATGACGGCGGCGGAGATCGGTTTGTACATCGAGCAGCGTTGCAGCGGCAGACCCGGCTTGGTCGGCACCATGGGCATCATGGAAGTGCCGAACGGCGCGGCCAATGTCGTGCCGGGCAGCGCACGGTTTTCCATCGATATTCGCGCCGAACAGGATCAGATCCGTCTGGACGCAGTAGAAGACGTGATTACGGAAATCGACCGTATCTGCACGCGCCGCAATGTCGGCATCACGTTGCGCAAAACCCATGAAGCCGGCAGCGTGCCGTGCGCTGCTCATCTGCAAAAGCAACTGGCAAGCGCCATCGAAGCGTGCGGCTTGCCGCTGCGCCATCTGCCTTCAGGCGCAGGACATGACGCCATGGCGATTGCGGCCATCGCCGACGTCGCCATGTTGTTTGTCCGTTGCGGCAACGGCGGCATCAGCCATCACCCGGACGAGATCATGACCGAAGAAGACGCTGCAATTGCCGCACAGGTGTTCAGCAGCTTCGTTGAAAACTTCACGGCCTGACGACGAGTCCGCCGCATCTCCATCTCATTACAAAGGACTCCCATGACCACCATTACCATCGACGGTTTCAACCTCAACGCGGAGCAAGTTGTCAGCGTTGCACGCGCAAAGAACGGCACCTATGCCAAAGTCGCCTTGGCGGATTCCTCCCGCGCCGCGCTGAAGCAAAGCCGCGACTTCATCGAATCCACCTGGATGCACGATGAAGCGCCCATGATGTACAGTTTCAACACCGGTGTCGGCTTGCTCAAAGACACCCGCATCAAGGTTGAACATATCGAGCTGTTTCAGACCCAACTGATCAAGGCCCACAGCGCCGGCATCGGCGAGCCGTTCTCGGAAGAAGTCAGCCGCGCCACCATGCTGTTGCGCGCCAATGCCTTTGCCAGCAATTACTCCGCGCCGCGCGTGGAAGTGGTCGATCGCCTGCTGGCCTTCATCAATGCCGGTATTCACCCCATCATGCCGCAGAAAGGTTCCGTCGGCGCTTCCGGCGATCTGGCGCCGTTAGCCTATCTGGCTGCAGCCATCGTCGGTTTCGACGAAGCCGAAGTGATGTACCAGGGCAAGCGCATGAGCGCGCCGGAAGCGATCACCAAGGCCGACATCGGCCCGGTCAAGTTTGATCTCAAAGCCAAGGATGCTTCCGCGCTGATCAATGGTTGCACCGCGTCGCTGGCCGTGGCCGTGCTGGCGGCACACGATTCGCGCAACCTGCTGACCGACGCCTGCGTATCGCTGGGCCTGACGCTGGAAGCCATGCGTGCAGAGATGTCCGCCTTCGATCCACGCATCCAGCAAGCGCGTCCGCACGCCGGTCAGATCAAGACAGCGGCGGTTGTCCGCACCTTGCTCAAAGGCTCCACCCGCACGACGCACGAAGCGCGTTCGGTGCAATTGCCGGATGAACTGCGTCGTACCGATATTCCGTATTCGTCGCGCATCCAGGACGTCTACTCGCTGCGCTGCGCACCGCAAGTCTACGGCCCGGTGTTCGATGCGCTGGACTACATTGACACCATCGTCGACAAGGAAATCAATTCCGCCACCGACAACCCCCTGATCTTTGACAAGGAAGGCGGCGGTTTTGAAATCATCTCCGGCGGTAACTTCCACGGCCAGTATCTGGCGCAGGCGATGGACTTGCTCGCCATGACCATCACTGATCTGGGCAGCATCTGCGAGCGCCGCATTGCACGTCTGATCGACCCGACCCTGTCATGGGGCTTGCCGCGCAACCTGATGAGCGGCGTGCGTGGCGTCAACACCGGCTATCCGGTGGTGCAGTGCTCGATGAGTTCTCTCGTGATGGAAAACCGCACGCTGTCCATGCCGGGCAGCGTCGACAGCATCCCGTCCAAGGGCAACAGCGAAGATCACGTCTCCAACTCGACCTGGTGCGCGCGCAAGGCCGCCACTGTTGTCGCCAACACGCAATACATCGTCGGCGTGGAGATGCTATTGGCGGCACAGGGGTTGACCATGACGGAAGAACTGCTCAAGGATTTCGTGCTGGGCGAGGGCACGCAGGCGGCGTATGAAGAGATCCGCAAGCAGATACCGGCATGTCTGGACGGCGATCGCTGGTTCCACAACGATATTCAGGTGGCGCATTCCTTTATCACCAGTGGATCGGTGCGCGAGGCTGTGGTTGGCCGTATCGGCAAGTTTGTTTGAAACGTTTGCATCGGGTAGTTCAGTAAAGTACGTCGCTTAAGTACGTCAATAAAGCAGGCCCATAACAATAGTCAGGGAAGGTTCCGCCATGTTTAGCTCAATCAGAACACGTATTCTGTTCTTCAGTATTGCCTTGCTCATTGCGAGTCTGGGGTTGGTCGGTGCAGTGTCGTACGTGATTGTCAAAACGGATAACGACCTCGCCATCGATCAGAGTTCGCGTTCCATCGCCGATGGCTATGCCTCGGCGATCAATGAGTGGGTGGCGGCCAAGGCCAGCATGGCGGCTGCGGCGGCTGATGGGGTATTGCAGGCGGATCCGGTATTCGTCATCAAGCAGTTGCAGAAGAGCGGCGGTTTTTACGTCACCACTTTCGGTAAGGAAGACAAGACCGCTTTTACGTCGGCGGCTGAGGGACTGCCACCTGGTTACGATCCGACCGGGAGGTCGTGGTATCAGCAGTCGGTCAAGGCCGGCAAGGCGGTGGTGACCAAGCCTTACACCGACGTCGTCACCAAGAAGCCGATGGTGTCTTTCACTGCGCAGGTAAAGAAGGATGGCGTCTTGCAGGGTGTGGTGGCGGCAGCGGTATTTCTTGACGGCGTCAGCAATGTGGTGAAAGCGGTGCATCCGACGCCGGCCAGTTTCGCCTTCCTGGTTGATCGCGACGGCATGATGCTGGCGCATCCCGACGCCCAGTGGATCAACAAGCCGGTCAAGGATTGGAATCCGGAGTTGACGGCTGAGCGTCTCAATGCTTTTGCGGGTGATGACGCCAAAAAAGAGATCGTGCTCAACGGTGCCGCCAAGCTGGTGCAGGCAATCCCTGTGAAGGACACCGAATGGACCTTGCTGGTGGCAATCGACAAGGCAGACGTCAATGCCGGTATGCGTCACGCAACGCAGTCGTCGCTGATTGCCATCGTGCTGGTCGCGGCATTGGCGGCGCTGATCCTTGGCATAATTACTCAAGCCGTATTCAAACGCCTGTCGCAGGTGCGCAATGCCATGGACAGCATCGGCTCCGGTGATGGCGACCTGACCATGCGCCTGCCGGAAGACGGTAAGGATGAAGTCAGCCAGATCGCACGATCATTCAACGTATTTGTACAAAAGATCACGACGATCCTGCAGGAGATCCGGCGCACCAGCGATGCCGTCAAAGTATCGTCGTCCGAGATCGCCAGCGGCAATCTCGATCTTTCAGGCCGTACTGAGCAGCAAGCCGGTGCGTTGGAGGAGACGGCTTCCGCGATGGAGGAGTTGACGTCCACCGTCAAGCAGAATTCGGACAATGCGCGTCAAGCCAACGAACTGGCGTTGGCGGCGTCGGCTATTGCTGCGGAGGGCGGCGCAGTGGTCGGCAATGTTGTCGCGACCATGGAAGCGATCAACCAATCATCGCGCCAGATTGTCGATATTATCGGCGTGATTGACGGCATCGCCTTCCAGACCAATATCCTCGCTTTGAATGCAGCCGTTGAAGCGGCGCGTGCCGGTGAGCAAGGTCGTGGCTTCGCTGTGGTCGCCAGTGAAGTGCGCAGCCTTGCGCAACGTAGCGCACAGGCTGCCAAAGAGATCAAGGTGTTGATCGATTCATCCGTGTCGAAGGTGACTGACGGCGGCCATCTGGTCGAAAAGGCAGGGCAGACGATGGTCGAGATCGTGACCAGCGTCAAGAATGTCAGCGCCATCGTCAGCGAGATCGCTAACGCCAGTTCCGAGCAAAGTACCGGCATTGAAGAAATCAATCGCGCCATCACCCATATGGACGAGGGCACGCAACAGAACGCTGCATTGGTGGAGCAGGCCGCTGCAGCGGCGCAATCCTTGCAGGATCAGGCTACGCGTTTGGCGGCCATCGTGGGCGGTTTCAAAATGTAGCGCGGATGCCGGCGAGGAGTGACGGTGATTTGAACGTACCGTCATTTTCTGCATGTCGATATGTACGAAATGCACCATTTGCAAGACTCATTGCAGAAATGACAGTCACCGGCTGGTTGTCACATCAAGTTGAACCTACGCTCTCCTTGTTATCAAACAAGGAGAGCATATGCTGTCGAAACAATATTCACACCGGTTACCGATCGACTACGATCTCGATATCATTCGCCGCCGTGCAGCCGCGCGAGGCAAGTTATGGGACGACACCAAAGGCCTCGTTTTCAAAGCTTTTGTCCTGCAGGAAGCGAACAAGAACGGCGCCGCCGGCAATCTATATGCCTCGGTTTATCTCTGGAATGATGCTGCAGAAGCGGCCGACTTCGTCAGTGGCGACCGCTTCCGGAATGTCATCCGCAGCTTTGGCCGTCCCAGCGTCGAACTATGGCTGCCGCTGGACGCGCGCTCCGGCCCCGCGCAGCAGGCAAAGTCGCTCTATCGCGAAAACATCCCCTTCAAAGACTCGGCGAACGTCGCTGCATTGCGCGCAGAGGAGTGTGAGCGCAATCGCCAATTGGCACACCTGCCTGACACTGTCGCGGTGGTCACCGCAGTAGACTTGTCGACATGGCATCTGGTGCGCCTGCATCTGTCGTCGCAAGAAATTGATGCGACACATCCCGGCGATGCCTACGAGGTGCTGTATCTTGCACGTCCGGAATTGTCCGGTCTGGACGCTGCTGACTGACACCGAGCATCGACAACGCGCCGCCGATATCATGCGCGCACGATAAAAAGTTTCGCATAAGGACATACGAATTCATTCGTTTGTCGCCGGTTTTCCCTTACCTATACTTGATCGCAGATTTTCGCTCCGCTATCGCGGCTGTCTGTTTGAACAAAGTAAGCAAACAAGTAAGAGGAAGGGAAACCCATGACCGTAGACCGCAGAACTGTACTCAAACATCTTGCTGCCGGAGGCGTTGGCGCAGGTGCTGCATTGCTGGGGCTGCAGGCCCGTGCAGAGAGTCTCCCTGCGACCATCCGGATCGGCGTGGCGCAGCCGGGCATCGGCAATCCGCCACAGTTCTCAGGCAGCTCCGCCGCTGTTGCCAATGCCAAGGGTTGGGTGGAGGAGGAGTTCAAGGCGGACGGCATCAAAGTCGAGTGGTTCTTTTTCAAAGGCGCCGGTCCTGCCGTCAACGAGGCACTGACCAACAAGCAGTTGGATTTTGCGTTTCAAGGCGATTTGCCGGCCATCGTGGCCAAGTCGGCGGGACTCAAAACCAAGCTGGTGCTTGCTACCGGCGTGCGTTCGAATATCTATCTGGCGGTGCCGCCCGATTCGCCGATCCAGTCTGTCAAGGATTTGCGCGGCAAGCGCGTGGCCATCTTCAAGGGCACCAACGCGCAGCTGCCGATCAATCGCGTGCTGGAAGCAAACGGTTTGCAAGAACGCGATCTGCGCGCCATCAATCTGGATCAGGCGACGACACTGGCAGCGTTAAGCACCAAGGATATCGACGCTGCGTTCGGCAATATCAATCTGCTACGTCTGCGCGACAAAAATGCGGCGCGCATCGTCTACAGCAGCAAGGGCGGCTCGCCGGTCTTCACGACGCAATCGCATGTGCTGGTCACGGAAGAGTTTGCGCAGAAATACCCCGCGATCACCACGCGCGTGGTCAAAACCTTTGTGAAGACATCGAAGTGGGCGTCCGATGAAGTCAATCGCGAAGAGGTGCTGCGCCTGTGGGCAAAGGCAGGCACCCCCTACGAACATTGGCGGGAAGACTACGACGGCGAACCGCTGCGTGTACGCATCAATCCCAATTTCGATCCCTTCCTGGTTGCACGCTACAAGGACTCGGTGGAACAGGCATATCGGCTCAAGCTGAGCCGCGCCAAGTTCGACGTGGATCAGTGGATCGATCAGAGTTATCTGAAGGCGGCGCTCAAGGAGCTGCATCTGGAAACGTATTGGCCGATTTTTCAGGTCAACGGCAAGATTCTGGGGACCTGATCCATGAGTACGCAGCAGGCAGCGCTGGAGTTATCGCCACCCACACAATCTGCATCGCCCAAATCGACTCATGTTGTCGCTGCAGCGGTAACACCACAGCTGCGGTTTTACGATAAGTGGTCGCCGCGCTGGCTGGCCTTGCCGTTTCCTCTATTTCTCTTGTTGCTGTGGTACGTCGCGGCCCGATTTGAATGGGTCGCGCCGCAAGTGTTGCCGTCACCGCAAGCGGTGTTGCAGACCTTCATCGACCTGGTGGCTTCAGGGGAGATGTTCGACAACCTCAAGATCAGTCTGCTGCGGGTATTGCTCGGCTTTGGCGTCGGCTTGGTTGGCGGCTTGCTGCTTGGCGTTGCGATGGGGCTGTCGCCGGTATTCAAGGACTATGTCTATCCGCTGTTCAAGGCGTTCAGCCAGGTTCCGGTGCTGGGCTGGTTGCCGCTGCTGATGCTGCTGGTCGGTATTGATGAGGCGCTCAAGATCATCCTGATTTCCAAGGCGGCGCTGGTGCCGATTGCGCTTAATACCTACAAAGGTATCGAAAACGTGCCTGCCCGTTATGTCGAAGTGGCGCGCGTGTTGAAGTTCTCGCGTTGGCAATTGTTGTGGCGCGTTATTTTCCCCGCGGCGTTGCCTCCCATCTGGAACGGAGTTCGCTACGGTTTTACCCATGCCTGGCTGGCACTGGTGGTGGTGGAGTTGCTGGCGTCGTCGGAAGGTCTGGGGTACATGATCGTCTTCGGTCGTCAGTTGTTCCAGCTCGACGTCGTCATGGCGGCGGTGGTCGTTGTCGGTGTGGTTGGCTACACGCTGGATCAGGTGCTGGCACGGATTGAAGTTGTCTTGCTCGGCTGGCGCCGCAGCGGATTCTGACAGGAGATCGCCATGTCGTTTCTTCATCCTGAGGACAAGCATCCCGTGCCGAAGGTATTGCGAGGCTGGGTATTACCGATATTGCTGCTGACGTTGTGGTGGCTGGCTGCGCGTTTTCATTGGACAAATTCTCCTTTGCTGGTGCCGGTCGATAAGGTATGGGACACCGCTGTCGAGCAGGTGCGCAGCGGGGAATTATGGATTGCGCTTGAAGCAAGTTTGCGGCGCGATCTGATTGGCTTCGCGATTGGTGTCAGCGGCGGTCTGGTTTTCGGCATCGCATTTGGTTTATCGCGCTTGTTCGAACGCATGATCGGCCCGACCTTCCATACGCTCAAACAGATTTCCTTGTTTGCCTGGATTCCCTTGCTGTCGGTCTGGTTCGGTCTGGGCGACGCTGCGAAGGTCGCTTTCTTGTCGCTCGCAGCTTTCTTTCCGGTCGTGCTCAATACTTTTGAAGGTGTCCGCAGTGTGCCGGGTGAACTGATCGAGGCGGCACGCGTGTTGAAGTTCAACCGTCGCCAGTGGTTGTTCAAGCTGATCTTGCCGGCGGCATCGCCGTCGATTCTGGCCGGCATTCATCTGGCCCTGATCTATGCATGGCTCGCGACGCTGGGTGCGGAGTATCTGCTGGTGTCCGGCAAGGGGATCGGCAACACCATGATCGATGGTCGCGAATTGTTTTTGATGGATCTGGTGATTTTTGGCGTGATCGTCGTGGGCTTTGTCGGCTTTGCACTGAACTGGCTTGCGGCGCGTCTGGAACGTCGTCTGCTGGCATGGCGCGGCCGTTCCGTCGCGCAATTTTAAGGAGTTGAGATGTCGTTGGCCGGTACGCTGGATATCCAGCATTTAAGCAAGTCCTATCCCGTCAAGAATGGGGATTTGTCGGTGCTGGAGGATGTAACACTGACCATTGAGCCAGGAGAATTCGTCAGTATCGTCGGTTCCAGCGGCTGCGGCAAGTCGACCTTGCTGCGCCTGATCGTGGGATTGGAAGAGGATTATCAGGGACAGGTTTTGCTGGACGGTCAGCGCATCGTCGGCACCAGCCTGAGACGCGGCATCGTGTTTCAGGAGCATCGGCTGTTTCCCTGGCTGACGGTGGAGAACAATATCCAACTGGGATTACTCAACGCTGATCTGACGCCAGGCCAAAAGCGGCAGGCAGTGCGTGAGCACATTGCCCTGGTCGGCCTTGACGGCTTCGAAAAATCGTATCCGCATCAACTGTCAGGCGGCATGGCGCAGCGTGTGGCGATTGCGCGTGCGCTGGTCAGCAAGCCGGAGATCTTGTTACTGGATGAACCATTCGGTGCGCTGGATGCGCTGACGCGCGCCTATCTGCAGCAAGAGTTGCATCGTATCTGGCAGGCAGAAGGCATCACGATGATTCTGGTCACGCATGATGTGGAAGAGGCGATCTATCTGGGCGACAAGGTTGTCGTCATGGAGCCGCGCCCTGGACGCATCCGGCGCATCGTGCCGGTGGATCTGGCACACCCGCGTGAGCGCGCGGCAACCGCGTTTGCCGAGGTCAAGCAAGAGGTATTGAAGGAATTCTCGGGCGACAGCGCCAGTCTGGCGGAGCCGCCTTTGCGTACTGATGCTGTTGACCCGGATCAAATTCGCCAGTGGCAGTTCGCCATCTAAATAGAAAAAAAGAAGAGAGACAGCGTCGACAATGAGCAGTAAGACAAATCCCGAAGCAGGACGCAGACGCTTTCTGCGTGGTGGCGCTGGGCTGGGTGGTGCGTTGGTGGGCGCTTCCTTGGCCACAGGCGCACGCGCGGAGCCATTGACGGTTGCCCCGTGGAGTAAAACACCGGGAGAGCCGGTACTGTGGCATCCCTATGGCCAGCCGTCGCCCTACGAAAAAAATGTGGTGCGCCGATCGCGTGGCACAACGCCGCTACCGGGTGCAAATTCATCCATGACGCCGTTGCAGAATTTGCACGGCATTATCACGCCGACCGGGTTGGTGTTCGAACGGCATCATGCCGGCATCCCGCAAATCGATCCAGAGCAGCATCGGCTTGCGGTACATGGATTGGTGGAGCGACCGACGATTTTCACCATGGAAGATCTGGTGCGTCTGCCGTCGGTCTCACGCATTCATTTTCTGGAGTGTTCCGGCAACACCGGTCGTGAATGGAAAGGGCCGGGGACGGCTTCGCTGCAATTCAGCCACGGTTTGTTGTCGTGCTGCGAATGGACCGGCGTGCCGCTATCCGTCGTGCTGGAAGAGGTCGGCATCAAGCCGGAAGGCGCATGGATTCTGGCGGAAGGGGCCGACTCGGCAAGCATGACCCGCAGCATTCCGCTGAGCAAGGCGCTCGATGATGCCTTGCTGGTTTACGCGCAGAACGGCGAACGTCTGCGGCCGGAACATGGTTATCCCTTGCGTCTTTTTCTGCCGGGCTTCGAGGGCAACATGAGCGTGAAATGGCTGCGCCGTCTGAAGGTGGGACGCGAACCTTTCATGACGCGAGAAGAGACGTCGAAGTACACCGATTCGATGCCGGACGGTACTGCGCGCCAATTCACGTTTTTGATGGAAACCAAGTCGGTGATTACCTTTCCCGCGCCGGATCATCGACTCAAAGAAAAAGGCTTTTACGAAATATCGGGTCTGGCATGGACGGGGCGCGGACGCATCAAGCGTGTCGATGTATCGACGGATGGCGGTCGCAGCTGGAGCGTTGCGCAGTTGCAGGAACCAGTACTGGATCGTGCGTTGACACGATTCCGTTTTCCCTGGCGATGGGACGGCGCACCGACAGTATTGCAAAGCCGCGCAGTGGACGAAAACGGCTATGTGCAGCCGAAGGCAACGCAGCTGGTCGAAGCGCGAGGCGTCGAATCGAATTATCACTTCAACGCCATACAGAGCTGGAAAGTGGCAAGCGACGGAGTCATTACCAATGTTCAGGTCTAAGTCGTTCGCTATCCTCGTTGCGGTTTTTGTGGTGGCTTTGCTGATGCAGCCGCTTGCACAGGCGCAGAACTACGGTATCGGCCATCCGGCCGGCGAGCGTGATCTGGCCGCCTGGAATATCGATGTTGCGGCTGACGGTACGGGATTGCCCAAGGGAAGTGGCACTGTCGGGATCGGCCGCAACATCTACGCACAGCAATGTGCTGCCTGCCACGGCGCCAAAGGCGAGGGTGGTCTTGCTGACCAGCTTGTCGGTGGCAAGGGCTCGCTGGCGACGGCAAAACCGGTGAAGACGATCGGCAGTTTCTGGCCGTATGCGACGACGGTATTTGATTTCATCAACCGGGCCATGCCTTACAACGCACCGCAGAGTCTGAGCGCCGACGAGGTGTATTCGGTGACGGCGTATCTGCTCTATCTGAACGGGATTGTTGCGGATAACGCGGTGCTCGATGCGCAGTCTTTGCCAAAGGTGCGCATGCCTAATCGTGACGGTTTCGTCAACGATAGCCGTCCGGACACCTCCAATGTCGCTTGTCGCAAGAATTGCCGTCCGTCTTCTACAGCTCAACCGTAAGACGCAACTTTAGCCTGCATCATTTCAATGAAGGAGATACAAGATGTCAGAAGCATTGCTTGATTTGCATCCCGTTGCCGGTCGTATCGGTGCGGAGATCCGCGAAGTGCGCCTATCCGGCGATCTGGGAAAAGAAACATTCAACGCCATCCAACAGGCCTTGCTGAAATACAAGGTCTTGTTCTTCCGCGGGCAGCAGCATCTTGACGATGCCGGTCAGGAGGCTTTCGCCAAACTGTGGGGCAATCCCGTGGCACATCCGACGGTGCCGGTGCGCGACGGTACCGGCTATTTGCTGGAGCTGGATTCCGCACATGGCGGGCGAGCCAATTCATGGCACACGGATGTGACCTTCGACGTTGCCTATCCGCAGGCGTCGATTCTGCGCGCGGTGGAAATCCCCGCATATGGTGGCGACACTGTCTGGGCCAACACCGCGCAGGCTTATCTGGATTTGCCGCCGGCGCTGCGGCAACTGGCCGATAACTTGTGGGCGCTGCATACCAACGACTACGATTACGCATCGCGTTTTAATACCAATGAAGCGGGATTGAAGCGCTACAGGGAGGTATTCACGTCGACCATCTATGAGGCTGAACATCCGGTGGTGCGCGTGCATCCGGAAACTGGTGAACGTACTTTGGTGCTCGGCCATTTCGTCAAGAAGCTGCTGGGTTATCCGACAGCCGATTCCGAGCATTTGCTGAAGCTGCTCGACAGCTACGTCACGCGATTGGAGAACACCGTACGTTGGCGCTGGTCGCCGGGCGATGTGGCGATCTGGGACAACCGCGCGACACAGCATTATGCGATCAACGACTACGGCGATCAGCGTCGCGTTGTACGCCGGGTGACGATTGCCGGCGACATCCCTGTCAGTGTTGACGGCCGGCGCAGCGTGGCGCGTGAGGTGCCGGAAAAAACGCGTGCTGTCGCCTCAGCCGGTAGTAATGCTGCAGCTTCAACAGTGGCGGTGACATCATGAGTACGGCACAAAAGAAGGTAAAGCAGCTCAAGCTCGGGGCATTTTTGCAGGCGACAGGCCATCACGTTGCTGGTTGGCGCCATCCACGCTCGCAAGCCGATGCCGGACAGAATATCGCGCATTACCGGCAGATTGCGCAGACTGCCGAGCGCGCGAAATTCGACGCGCTGTTTCTGGCCGATGGTGTTGCGATCCGTTCGCACGATGCGGAAACCTTGCACCTGACATCACGCGCGGCGACTTTCGAGCCATTGACGCTGCTGTCGGCATTGTCTCAGGTCACTGAGCATATCGGCTTGGTGGCGACGGTTTCGACGACTTACAACGAGCCCTATCATGTGGCGCGCAAATTTGCTTCGCTGGATCACTTGAGCAACGGCCGTGCTGGATGGAACGTGGTGACGTCATGGTCGGAGTCGGAGGCGCACAACTTCAATCTCGACAAGCATCCGGAGCATGCCGCTCGCTACGAACGCGCTGAAGAATTCGTCGACGTGGTGCGCGGCTTGTGGGATAGCTGGGAGGACGATGCTTTCCGCTTCGATCAGGCGGAGGGTGTGCATTTCGATTTCGAAAAACTGCATGCCATTAATCACAAGGGCAAGCATTTCTCGGTTCGCGGCCCCTTAAATGTGGCACGTCCGGTGCAGGGCCATCCGGTGGTGGTGCAAGCCGGATCATCGGGGCCGGGGCAAGAGCTGGCGGCTCGTACGGCAGAAGTGATTTTTACGGCGCAGCAATCCCTGCAAGATGCACAGAATTTTTATAGCGGACTGAAATCGCGTCTCGATAAGTATGGCCGCAATCCGGATGAGCTGAAGGTCATGCCGGGTGTGTTTCCGGTAGTCGGCCGCAGCGAAAGCGAGGCGCAGGAAAAATTTGAGGAATTGCAGTCACTGATTCATCCGACTGTCGGTTTGTCGTTGTTGCAGCAGCATCTGGGGGGCATCGATTTGTCCGGCTATCCTTTGGATGGGCCGTTGCCGGAGAATCTGCAAGAACCGAATGGCACCAAGAGCCGTTTTCAGTTGGTGACGGCATTGGCGCGCCGTGAAAATCTGAGTATTCGCCAGCTTTATCTGCGTGTAGCGACAGCGCGCGGGCATTGGTCGATTCACGGCACACCGGAGAGCATTGTTGATCGTCTGGAAGAGTGGTTTGTGAAGGGCGGTGCAGACGGTTTCAACATCATGCCGCCGACTTTGCCGGGTGGGCTGGATGACTTTGTTGAACTGGTCTTGCCGGAGTTACGTCGGCGGGGCTTGTTCCGTACCGAATATGAAGGCCGCAGCTTGCGTGAAAATCTGGGACTCGCCCGACCGGCACACCGGATCTATCAGCAAAGCGGCGGCGATGTATTGGGACGTGTCGCTTAAAACGGGGGAGATTAAGAAGAGAGGCCGAAATCGGTCTCTGCAAGGAGATAACGAAAAAACGGCCTGGCATGCGAAAGCAACCAGGCCGTTTTTCTTATGCGTTTAAAAAATCAGCGGACATCCAGGGCGCGGTTCACGCTCAGTGCCGCCAGCGAGCAGACTGCACCCGACAGCAGATAAATACTGACGTAAGCCAAGCCAAAGTGTGCCGACAATCCCAATGCCACCAGCGGTGCAAAACCAGCGCCGACCAGCCATGCCAGATCGGACGTCAACGCCGCACCGGTATAGCGATACTTGGCCGGGAAATTGGCCGTCACTGCACCTGCAGCCTGACCGTACGACAAACCGAGCAGGGCGAAGCCCACCAGAATGAAGATGTCCTGGCCCGTGTCGCCACCGTTGATCAACGTTGGCACGAAGCCGCTCAATACGGCGATCAATACTGCGAGAGCGCCCAGCGTGGTGCGGCGACCGAAGCGATCCGCAATCGGACCAGACAGGACAATACCCACCATCATCAGCACGGCGCCGAATACCTGAACCATCAGGAAGTCACTCATCGAACGCATCGAATACAGCGAAATCCACGACAGCGGGAACACCGACACCAGATGGAACAGTGCATAGCTGGCCAGGGCGGCAAGGGCGCCGATGATCAGATTGCGGCCCTGAGTACGGGTGATGTCGACGACGCTGGTCGGTTCCAGTTCACGTTCAGCCAGCAGGCTCGAATATTCTTCCGAGGCGACCAGGCGCAGACGGGCAAACAGCGCAACCACGTTGATGGCGAAGGCGACATAGAACGGATAGCGCCAGCCCCAGTCAAGGAAGTCTTCGTTGCTCAGGTTGCCGATCAGATAAGCGAACACAAGACCGGCAACGATAAAGCCCACCGGCGCACCCAACTGGCCCAGCATGGCGTACCAGCCGCGCTTGTTCTTCGGCACGTTCAGCGCCAGCAGCGACGGCAGGCCATCCCAGGAGCCGCCCAGCGCCAGGCCTTGGCCGATGCGCAAGACCGCCAGCAGGACGATGGCTGTGAAGCCGAGATGCTCATAGGTCGGGAGGAACGCGATACCGGCTGTGGACAGGCCCAGCATGAACAGCGCCAGCGTCAGTTTGACCTCTCGCCCCAGTTTCTTTTGTATTGCCATAAAGATAATGGTGCCGAACGGTCGCGCAATAAACGCAAAGGAAAAAATGGTAAAGGCGTAGAGCGTGCCCTCCAGGCGTTGCTCAAATGGGAAGAAAATTGTGGGAAAAACCAACACTGAGGCTATGGCATACACGAAGAAATCGAAGTATTCTGAAGCCCTTCCGATGACCACGCCGATTGCAATATCACCAGGCGCAATCACTGGATGATCAGATTTGGCATTATCAGAACCACCGACAGGCGTATTTGCAGAAAATTTGCCAGGATGTTCAGGGTGATGAATATGAGTGCTAGCCATGATCATTGTCTCTCTTTCTTGGTTCGGTCTGTGACGCCGCTACGTTCCGCGAAGACATTGTCGATTTTTTGTTATGTACCTGGACAGCTGGGTAGGACAAATTGTCCAATCGCCAATGCTTTACGGTAAGTGTACATTAGCATGATTTGATAGCTCCGACTGGACTTTCCCTGCATGTTTTCACATCTCATTCGCCGCGGACTCATTTTCCTGCCTGCAATTTTGTTGGCTGGCTGCAACACGGTAGTCTTGAATCCTTCGGGAGACATCGCCAGCCAGCAAGGCAGACTGATCGTCATTTCCACTATCCTGATGCTGCTCATCATCGTTCCGGTGATCGCGCTGACGGTTCTTTTTGCCTGGCGTTACCGCAAGAGCAATACCGCGGTCCGCTATGAGCCGGACTGGGATCACTCGACACAGCTCGAACTGGTCATCTGGGGCGCGCCTTTGCTGATCATTATTGCGCTCGGCCTGTTGACTTGGATCAGCACCCATACGCTCGATCCTTACCGCAAGCTGTCGCGCCTCGATGCGCAGCGTCCGATCCCTGAAAACGTCAAGCCGCTGACCGTTGAAGTCGTCGCGCTGGATTGGAAGTGGCTGTTCATCTATCCGGAGCAAGGTATCGCGACCGTGAACGAGCTGGCTGCACCGGTCGACCGGCCTATCGAGTTCAAGATTACTGCTTCGACAGTGATGAATTCGTTTTATATCCCGGCGCTGGCAGGACAAATCTACGCGATGCCGGGCATGCAGACTAAGCTCAACGCGGTCATCAACAAGCCGGGCGAGTTCGAAGGTTTCTCCGCCAACTACAGCGGTGCAGGTTTCTCGGACATGCGCTTCAAGTTTCATGGCGTGAGCGACGAAGACTTCGACGCCTGGGTCAAGAAGGTCAAGTCCAGCGGCGGCGCTTTGCAACGCGCTCAATACATCGCGCTGGAAAAGCCGAGTATCAAGGATCCGGTGCAGCATTTCAACGCTGTCGATGGCACGCTGTTCCACGCGATTCTGAACCGTTGCGTCGCTGAAGGCCAGGTCTGCATGGATAAGCAGATGATGACCGACAAGAACGTCAAGGACGAAAGCAAGGGCGAGAAGACTGAAAAGGGCGCTGCCAAGGCCGCTCCGCAGGAAGTCGCCATGGCAGCCGGCCAGCACCACCATGAATAATCAATCGAAAGAACAGCCGGCGGCAGCGATGTACGCCACCGGCAAGTGTGTCATGCAAGCTGCAATGCATGATGCCGCGACCTTCTTTTTCAGCGGAAAGTAACGATGCTAGACCATATTGACATGACCAAGCTGATCTTCGGCCGTCTCAGCTGGGAAGCGATTCCCTTTCATGAACCCATCCTGCTGATAACCTTTATCGGCGTGCTTATCGGTGGCGTCGCCGTACTCGGCGGCATTACCTATTTCCGCCTGTGGGGTCCTTTGTGGCGCGACTGGATCACCAGTATCGATCACAAGAAAATCGGCATCATGTATGTCATCCTCGGCATCGTCATGCTGCTGCGCGGCTTCGCCGATGCGCTGATGATGCGTGCGCAACAAGCGCTGTCCTTCGGCGATTCGGCCGGCTTCTTGCCGCCGCATCACTACGACCAGGTCTTCACCGCCCACGGCGTGATCATGATCTTCTTCGTAGCGATGCCGCTGGTGACCGGTCTGATGAACTACGTCGTGCCTCTGCAAATCGGCGCACGCGACGTGGCTTTCCCGTTCCTGAACAACTTCAGCTTCTGGATGACCACATTCGGCGCCGGCCTGGTCATGGCTTCGCTGTTCGTCGGCGAATTCGCCCGTACCGGCTGGCTGGCTTATCCACCGCTGTCGGGTATTCTCGGCAGTCCTGATGTGGGGGTGGACTATTACATTTGGTCATTACAGATTGCCGGGGTAGGGACGCTGCTATCAGGGATTAACCTGATAGCCACCATCGTCAAGATGCGCGCGCCAGGCATGAACATGATGAAGATGCCTGTCTTCACATGGACTGCACTGTGCACCAACGTGCTGATCGTCGCTGCTTTCCCGATCCTGACCGCTGTTCTGGGCATGCTGTCGCTGGACCGCGTGTTCGGCACCAACTTCTTCACCAACGATCTCGGCGGCAACGCCATGATGTACGTGAACCTGATCTGGATCTGGGGTCACCCTGAGGTCTACATTCTGATTCTGCCTGCTTTCGGCATTTTCTCGGAAATCGTCTCGACCTTCAGCGGCAAGCGCCTGTTCGGCTACACCTCGATGGTGTATGCAACAGTCGTGATCACCATCCTGTCATACCTGGTCTGGCTGCATCACTTCTTCACCATGGGGTCCGGGGCGAGCGTCAATTCGTTCTTCGGTATCACCACGATGATTATTTCGATCCCGACCGGCGCGAAGATTTTCAACTGGTTGTTCACCATGTACCGCGGCCGCATCCGTTTCGAAGTGCCAATGCTGTGGACCATCGGTTTCATGATCACCTTCGTCATCGGCGGTATGACCGGCGTGATGCTGGCGGTTCCTCCTGCCGACTTCGTGCTGCATAACAGCCTGTTCCTGATTGCTCACTTCCACAACGTGATCATCGGTGGTGTGGTGTTCGGCATGTTCGCCGGTATCAACTTCTGGTTCCCGAAGGCTTTCGGTTACAAGCTGGACGATTTCTGGGGACGTTGCAGCTTTTGGTTCTGGTGCATCGGCTTCTGGGTTGCCTTCACACCGTTGTACGTGCTGGGCTTCATGGGCGTTACCCGCCGTATGAGCCACTTTGAAGATCCTTCGCTGCAAATCTGGTTCCAGATCGCTGCGTTTGGCGCCTTCCTGATTGCTCTGGGTATCGGCTCGTTCATCATTCAACTGGTGGTCAGCTACCTGCGCCGCGACAAGCTGCGCGACACAACTGGTGATCCATGGGGCGCCCGTACTCTGGAATGGTCGACTTCGTCGCCACCGCCGGATTACAACTTCGCGTTCACTCCACGCGTGCATGACAACGATGCGTGGGCTGACATGAAGGCCAACGGTTACACCCGTCCGCAGGAAGGTTTTGTGCCTATCCACATGCCGAAGAACACCGGTGCAGGCTTCATCATTGCAGCATTGAGCGCAGTGATCGGCTTTGGCCTGATCTGGCAAATGTGGCTGCTGGCAGGCGCGGGCTTCATCGCTCTGATGGCTGCGATCATTACACATACCTTCAATTACAAACGCGATTACTACATCTCGGCCGACGACGTCGTCCGGGTTGAAGCTAACCGCACACGCTTGCTGGATAGCCATGTCTGAGATTTCTAACTCCTCCGCCGCAACCATGGGCGCATCGCCAAGTTCGCGTTACTACGTCAAGGAACATCATCCGGAAAACGGCACTTTGCTGGGTTTCTGGATGTACCTGATGAGCGACTGCCTGATCTTCGCCTGTCTGTTTGCCACTTACGCCGTGCTGGGCCGCAACTACGCGGGCGGTCCGACCGGCGCCGAGCTGTTCGATCTGCCGCTCGTGGCGATCAATACTTCGTTGCTGCTGCTGTCGTCGATCACGTACGGCTTCGCCATGCTGGAAATGCAAAAGAAGAAGGTCAAGACCACGCTGATCTGGCTGGCCGTCACAGGCTTGCTGGGCGCCGGCTTTATCTATCTGGAACTGTATGAGTTCATCCATCTGATCCATGAAGGCGCAGGCCCGCAACGCAGCGGCTTCCTGACTTCGTTCTTCGCACTCGTCGCAACCCACGGTCTGCACGTCAGCTTCGGTATCGTTTGGCTGATCACCCTGATGTTCCAGATCAATAAGCATGGCCTGACACCTGAAAACGGCCGTCGCCTGATGTGCCTGTCGATGTTCTGGCACTTTTTGGACGTGGTCTGGATCGGCGTCTTTACCTTTGTTTATCTGATGGGAGTCCTGCCATGAGCGCGCCACAACATCAAGCCCACCCATCGCACGCCGAGAAATACGGTCATGAGGACGGCTTTGACGTCCACCATCATGACCATACCGCCGACCATGGCAGCCTGAAGAGCTACACCATCGGCTTCGTGCTGGCGGTGATCCTGACAGCGATTCCGTTTTGGCTGGTCATGGGCAACGTGATCGAGAAGTCGAGCACTGCAGGTTTTGTCTTGCTGGGCCTGGCTGTCGTACAGATCGTCGTGCACATGATTTACTTCCTGCACATGAACTCCAAGTCCGAAGGCGGCTGGACCATTCTGGCGCTGATCTTCACGATCATGGTCGTGGTCATCATGCTGGCTGGTTCGCTGTGGGTCATGTATCACCTGAATCACAACATGATGCCAGGCATGAGCCAGGATCTGATCCAGGAAGCCGTGCCGGGTTCGATGCAAAACATGCAGCACAACATGCCTGGCATGAAGTGATCTGTAGCTGATTTGCATCTTCCCCAGCATCTTCTAAGTATCGTTCAGTGACAGATAGTCAGTCTCCAGGGCGCGCCGCAGCTTCTGCAACAAGGGAAGCCACAGCGCGCCCTCGGTCTTCCGGGCTTCGCCGCTTTTTACCTCGCATCCTGGCGTTGTCCATGCTCGTGGTTTTTCTCGGGTTCCTCGCACTCGGCACCTGGCAGGTCAAGCGCCTGTTCTGGAAGCTCGATCTGATCGAGCGCGTGGATCGCCGTGTTCATGCCGCGCCCGTTGCTGCACCGGGGCCGGCTATCTGGCCTTCGATTACCGCTGACTCCCACGAATATCTCCACGTTCACACTGCCGGCACGTATTTGTATTCGCAAACTGCGCGCGTACAGGCCGTCACTATCTACGGCAGCGGCTATTGGCTGCTGACGCCGTTACGTGCCGCCGACGGGACGATTATCCTCATCAATCGCGGCTACATCGCCACGGGAGCGCATGATGTGAAAGAGGGCGCAAGCGACGGTCCCGCCGAGGTGAGCGGCCTGTTGCGTATCAGCGAACGCGGTGGTGGTTTCTTGCGCCATAACGACCCTGCAGCCGACCGCTGGTTTTCACGCGACGTGCAAGCCATCGCTGATGTACGCAAGCTCAGTAATGTTGCGCCTTATTTTGTTGATGTCGATGCCGCATCCAATGGTTCCGCGCAGCAAGACGGGCGCGCAACGGCGAGAGCGGCCGGCGAACCTATCGGCGGTTTGACGGTAATTGCTTTCCCCAACAACCACTTGGTTTATGCTCTCACCTGGTACGGACTGGCGTTGATGACGGCCGGTGCCGGCTTCTGGGTCATGCGCGACGAAAAACGCCGCCGCGCGGCCCGATCCGACCAGGAAAGCAATAATGGCAAGCAAGGCTGACAATACACATTACCTCACCGATAACAACATTCCGCCGCCTCAGCATGCTGAAGTGATGGACGGCTTGTTTCCACTCGGCCTGGATAAATCCTCCCGCACGCCTGACCGCGCCGCCGGTCACAAGAACATGCTGCAACTGATCCAGTTGCGCTGGATCGCCGTGTTCGGCCAGATCACCACCATCATCGTGGTGATCTTCGGCTTTGACATCCATTTGCCGCTGCCGCATATGCTGGAAGTGCTGGCCTGTCTGATTGCCTTCAATATCGGCAGCCACCTGCGCTGGCATGAGCGTCCCTTCGTCACCAATCGCGAACTCTTTCTCGCCTTGCTGGTAGACGTGGCCACGCTGACGGCGCAGCTCTATCTCAGCGGTGGCGCCACCAATCCTTTTGCCTTCCTGTATTTGCTGCAAATCATCATCAGCGCGGTGCTGCTGGCCGCTTGGTCAACCTGGACCATCGTGGTTATCACCAGCCTGTGTTTTGCCGGGCTGTCGCAGTTTTCGATACCCTTGTCGCTGCCTCCGGACCATGGCAACGGTGTCTTCAGCCTGTATGTCGAGGGCATGTTGATCTGCTTTATCCTGATTGCAGCCTTGCTGGCCATCTTCATTACGCGCATCAGCAGCATCCGCCGTGCCGGCGATGCGCAGTTGGCTGCATTGCGCCAACGAGCGGCAGAAGAGGATCACATCGTACGCATGGGCCTGCTGGCATCGGGCGCTGCGCATGAGCTCGGCACGCCGCTGGCAACCTTGTCGGTAATTCTCGGTGACTGGCGGCGCATGCCTGAATTCAGCAGCAACCCGGAACTGCTGGAAGAAATCAGCGAAATGCAAATTCAGCTTCAGCGTTGCAAGACCATCGTCAGCGGCGTGCTGTTGTCGGCAGGAGAAGCCCGTGGAGAGTCGTCGGTCAAGACGACGCTCAATACCTTCCTGAGTGATATTGCAGAGGAATTCCGCACCACACGCCCGATTGTCGCCTTCGATTTTGAAAATCATATTGAACAAGACATGCCGGTTGCCTTCGATTCGGCGCTCAAGCAGATGATTTGCAATGTACTCGACAACGCACTTGAAGCCTCGCCCCGCTGGTTGCGCCTGACAGCCACGCGCGAGGAGGGGATATTGAACCTGACCGTCGACGATACCGGCCCCGGCTTTGTACCTGGCATGCTGGATCAGTTGGGCAAGCCGTATCAATCCACCAAGGGCAAGACAGGCGGCGGCCTGGGATTGTTTTTTGTCGTCAATGTCGCTCGCAAACTTGGCGGTGCCGTCACTGCCCACAATCGTGAAGAAGACGGTATCATCGCGGGCGCTACGGTCAGTCTGACCCTGCCATTGTCAGCAATCAGCCTGGAAGCTGATGTGCCGGCGGTGGAAGAGGGCGCTGATGCACAAGAGAATCCATCAGAATCCACGAAAGAGAACTCGCAACATGTCCACTGAGCGTCTGCTGCTGATCATCGAAGACGACGCGGCATTTGCACGCACGCTGGGACGTTCGTTCGAGCGGCGCGGTTATCGCGTGCTGCTGGCAGCCCGCCAGGAAGAAGCCGAAGCACTGCTCAAGCAACATAATCCCGGCTACGCCGTGGTTGACCTCAAACTCAACGGCAATACCTCCGGTCTGGCCTGTGTGCAGATGTTGCATCAGCATGACGAAGCCATGCTGATTGTGGTGCTGACCGGTTTTGCCAGCATCGGCACCGCAGTCGAAGCCATCAAGCTGGGCGCCTGCCAATACCTTGCCAAGCCATCCAATACCGACGATATCGAAGCCGCTTTCGGCCATGTCGCCGGCAATACCGAGGTTGAGCTGACTAACCGTTCGACGTCAATCAAAACATTGGAGTGGGAGCGCATACACGAGGTGCTGGTGGAGACCGATTTCAATATTTCGGAGACCGCACGCCGGTTGGGCATGCATCGGCGTACCCTGGCGCGCAAGCTGGAGAAGCAGCGCGTGAAGTAACTGGCGGGATGCGCTTCGCGACGCCATGACTTTGTCATGTGACCCCTGCCACGACTCTAAAAAATAGGCAAACCGTTCGCTCAGCGGCGTTCCGAACCGGCGGAGTGCAATTGTTCTGGCGCAGGATGAGTATGCATGGCGCGTTTGACGCTCCCGGCCAGCTCGGAAATCTGGAAAGGTTTGCGCAACACAGCATCCAGGCTAATCACTCTTTCCACTGCCTGCATGTCCGCATAACCGGTGGCCATGAGAATAGGCAGATCAGGATGGCGTGCACGTGCAGCCGCAATGACTTCCGCGCCATTCATACCCGGCATCAAAAAATCCACAATCAGCAGATCGAAGCGCCCCGCCTGCAGTTTCTCCAGGCCGAACCAGCCGTTTTCCGCCTGTTCCACCGTATAGCCAAGAATCTCCAGACATTCAACAATGAATTGCCGGACCTCGTCGTCGTCCTCAACCACCAGAATATTGCCGCTTTCCTTGGAGACCAGTTCGTGATCGAGCGACTCCTGATAATGCTCGTAAGCGGGTAAGGTGCCTGCCACAGGCAACCAGATCTCGACCGTCGTGCCTTTGCCGACCACACTTTCGATACGCGCCTGGCCACCGGACTGATCGGCGATACCGTAGACCTGGCTCAAGCCCAGACCCGTGCCTTTGCCCACCGCCTTGGTGGTAAAGAAAGGGTCGAATACCTTGCTCAGGATGTCTTGCGTGATGCCCGCCCCCGAGTCCTTGACGGCAATGACGACGTACGTGCCTGCCTTGAGCACGCCGTCCCGCGTTATACGCTGGTGCACCTCGATAGCCAGGTTTCCGCCATCCGGCATGGCGTCGCGGGCATTGATGGCAAGGTTCAGGATTGCCATTTCGATCTGGTTCGCATCGGCGATGGCGCGCGGCAATGCGGCGGGGATGTTGACAGTAATATTGATGCCCGTACCCACCGAGACGGCAATCAGATCCTTCATGCCGTCGATGACCGCTTCAATATCCACCGGCTTGAGATCCAGTGTCTGGTTGCGTGAAAAAGCCAGCAACTGCCCGGTCAGCTTGGCGCCGCGTTTGGTGGCATTGCGTGCAGACCCAGCCATGCGCTTGATGCGTTCGTCGGCAGACAGGCGTTCGATCAGATCAACGTTGCCGATGATGACGTTGAGCAGATTGTTGAAATCATGCGCAATGCCACCGGTGAGGCGGCCGATGGCTTCCATCTTTTGCGCCTGCACCAATGCTATCTGCGTACGTTCGCGCTCGGCCATCTCCCGCATCAGGCGATCGTTTGCCTGTGCCAGCTCGGACGTACGTTCTTCGATACGCGCTTCCAGCGTTTCGTTGAACTGCTGCAGAGCGCTCTGGCTTTCCAGCAAGCGATTTTCCGCCTCGCGGCGCTCGCTGATATCCAGCGAGACACCCGCCATGCGCACCGGCACGCCGATCCGGTTGTGCATGGTCTGGCCGCGAATCTGCACCCAATGCACCGATTGATCCGGCCAGACCACTTTGTACTCAATGGCGAAGTCTTCCTTGGACATCATGGCGGCTTCGATCACATCGAGGTGGCGCTGGCGATCCTCCGCATGGATCGCTTGCAGCAGATCGTCGTAAGTGAATTCACTCTCGGGAGCAATGCCAAAATGCATCTTGCAGGTTTCTGAGACGATCAGCACCGACGAGTCCAATTCCAGACTCCAGGAGCCAAGTCTGCCGGCATGCAACGCCAGGCTCAGATGTTCTTCTGAGCGCGCCCGCTCGTGCAAATGGCTACGGCTCAGATATTGGCGGCGGCGCGCACGCAAGGCAGAGACGCTGGCGCGAACCAGCGTTTCGACATTGACGGGGCGTTCAAGAAGGATCATGTTGATGCGCCCCTCCAGCACTTGGAGAGACGAATGGCGTTCCGGCCCGCGCTGACGTGCGCTGAGTATCACAAAGGGGAAGTCGGACCAGGATTCCTGTGTCTCGACCCAAAGGTTGAGTGGGCTGAAATCGACACCAATCAGCGCTTCCTCGGTAATCAATGCCGCCGCCGCCCCGCCTGACAGTTCATGCAGCAATGTCGCATAGTCATGGCAGACGGTGCATTTCATGTGTTCGCCCGACAACGTCTGCGCAATCACCTCTGCATCGCGGCCATGCGGAGCGAGGATCAGAATGCGTTCTTCAAGCGAAGAATCAACCGGCATTGTTCAGCATAGGCGTTTTGCCCCGATAGGATGGCAAGCCGCTCATGATGCCCTCAAAGTCCAGCAGCGGTTTCCCGATCTGCAGACCATGATGGGCGCTGAGACGGAACTCGTGAATCGTTCTTGCATGGTGATTGGTGCGGCTCTTGATCACCGAGACGGCGGTTGATATATCGCCATGCGCCTCGAAGAAGCGGTACATCAGGATGGCATCGCTCAGATAACTCAGATCAACGTCCGAACGAATCTCCCCGACCAAGCCGTGTTGACCCAATACCAGCAATGCCGTCACCCCTTGCAGGTTCAGGTAAGTCAGTACCTCATGCATCTGCAGCAACAGGAATTGTTCTCCGGGCATGGCTTGCAGATAGGCATTCAAGCTATCGATGGCGATAAAGTTGCGATCCTCCTGTTCGACGGCCTGACGGATTTTGCTGGCAAATTCTCCCGGCGACATTTCCGCCGGATTGATCTGATACAGCGTCAGGCTGCCGTCGGCGATATAGGACGAGATGTCCATCCCCAGCGCGCGCGAACGGATCAGTAAGGTGCCGATGCCTTCGTCGAACAGATAGTAAGCCGCACGTTCACCGCGCTGCAGAGCGCTCAATATGCAGCGAATCGTGGTGGTTGTCTTGCCGACGCCGGAGGGGCCGCTCAGCAAGGTATTGGTGCCGCGCACGAGACCGCCGCCGAGCAGGGCGTCAAGTTCGGGAACACCCGTACTGACAACTGCATCGTCAAATTCGATGGCATGTTCTGATGCCACCAATCTTGGAAACACACGCATACCGCCGGTTTCGAGCAAGAAATCGTGATAGCCGCCGCTGAATTTGATACCGCGCATTTTCACCACGCGCAGGCGACGCCGCTCGGAGCCGAACTCCTGGGCGATCTGCTCAAGACTGATCACGCCGTGGGCAATGCTATGCAGTTGCAGATCCCCGGGATCGCTCGTGCGATCGTCAAGCATCAACACGGTACAGTTACGCGTCGCAAAAAAATGTTTGAGCGCCAGAATCTGGCGCCGGTAGCGCAACGGGTTCTGCGCCAGAAGACGCATCTCCGACAAGCTATCGAAGATAACGCGCGACGGTCGCAGCTCATCCACTCGTTCCATGACGCTCCTGACAGTTTCGCCAAGTTCGATTTCAGACGGGTGCAGGATGGATTGCTGATAATCGGGGTTGAGGTCTTCTTCATTGATCAGATCGAAGAGAGACAGCCCTTCCAGCGACCAGCCGTGCGAGGCGGCGACGGCTTTCAGCTCGGACGCGGTTTCGGACAGGGTAATGTAGAGACCGGTCTCGCCCTTTGCCGCGCCCGAGAGGAGAAATTGCAGGCCGAAAGTGGTTTTGCCGGTGCCGGGAGTGCCTTCGACCAGATAAAGACGATGCGCAGTCAAGCCGCCGGCGAGCACGGTATCGAGGCCTGCAATACCAGTTGCAGCGCGGTCGGAGTACGCTGGAAGGCGACCTGAAGTGAGGTTATTTTTGTGTAGATCCATCACATGAATGTCGTTTGAGTTGACAAAATAAAACGTCTTTTTATGATGGCTCACTTTAGCAGCAGGGCCTTTTCACCCCTGTCAGATGACCCCTGAAACCTTTGTAAGACAATTTGAAGTCACGCCGCAAAACCACGCCAGGAAAGACTTTGTTGATTTTGCCGAGGAAACGTTTTTTTGTTGACGGCATATGAATTTGCAGCGGGGATGCTTTACTATCGAGGCTGTAAACTGCGCGGGGACAGTCGCCGCACGAGGGGGATGAACACCTTAGGAACAACGGCCCCGTACGACAATGCCGCAAGACGGTACGGCACAAAAGTGCGCTTCAAAAAATAATGCTGAACAGACAACACTGGCAAACATGATGACAAGTTTATCGACTCCCTTATCCGCGCCGTCCGCGACCGACGACAACCCCGGTCTGCACATTCTGGTGGTGGAAGACAACCTCGACTCGCAACAACTGGTCTGTGAGCTGCTCGGCGCGCTGGGGCATCATGCTCACGGCGTCGGCAGCGGCGAGCAAGCCTTGGTCGTGCTGGAACAGGAATCCTTCGACGTCTTGTTTACCGACGTCAGCTTGCCGGGCATGTCCGGCATCGAGCTGGCGCAACAGATGAACGTCAAAGCGCCCGGCCTGAAAATCATTTTCGCCTCCGGGTACGGCGCGCAGATCAGCAAGAATGTCGGCGCTGCCTCGTTCTCACTGCCCAAGCCCTACGACATCGACCAGTTGCAAAGCATCCTCGACGGCATCAGCCGCGAACTGCAAAGTACAGGTGATCTGGCGCATTGATCGGGGTGCTGTTTTGATTTCTTGATAATTGAGTCATCAGTACATCGTAAGTAATCACCACATCACATTCAACACATCGTCACCAATATCACCGCGCTGATACTTGACAGCATCAGCGGCATAACGGGTCACAGGTCACAGGAGGCGCTATCAATACCTTGGAAGTTCTGGCAGATTTGGTCGAGCGCAATCGGGAAAACGTTCTGGTTCGTTGGCGCAATCAGGTGCGTACCTTGCCCTCGGCGCAAAATCTCAGCATCCCCACGCTCAACGATCACGTGCCTGCATTGCTGGACGAGATCGCACTGGCATTTCGACGTAATTCCGATGAATCCATCGCCGAAGTGCTCGCTAACGGCACGCCGCCTGAGCACGGATTACAACGTCTGCACAACGGCTACCTGATCGAAGAGGTTGTTGCCGAATACAATTTGCTGCGAGGCTGCATTCATGACCTGGCCAGTCAGCATAAGATCAACCTGCAGGGTAAGCCTTTCCATGTCATGAATCTGGTGTTTGATAGCGCGATCGGTCTTGCGGTGCAGACGTTTTCCATCAACCGGGCGCTGGAAGTGCAGCGCCGCCGGGAAGAATATCTTTCCTTCGTTGCTCACGATCTGCGCACGCCGTTGAATGCCGTCGCCTTGGCATCGAAAGTGCTGGAAGCCACCTTTGCCTCCGCGTTGCCCGATCATCGTGCAGCACGCATGATCAAAGTCTTGCAGCGCAATGTGCAGAGCATGTCGGCACTCGTTGCCAAGGTAATCGAAGAGAATGACAATCTGCGCACCGAAAGTGGTGTCAAGCTGGAGCGCCGTGATGTCGACTTGTGGCCGCTTATCGAGAGCATGGTCTACGATCTCAATCCGGTAGCCGGTACCGGTAGTACGCGCTTGCTCAATGATGTGCCGGAAGAACTGGTCATCTATGCCGATGCCGACTTGTTACGCCGGATGATGCAAAATCTGATCGCCAATGCCATCATGCATACCCCGCAGGGTGAGGTCGTCATCGGCGCGGCGCCGACACCTGACGGTGGTGTCGAATGCTGGGTCAGCGACAACGGCATGGGTATTTCGAAGGACAGACTGGACTTGATTTTTGAAAAGTTCGAAACCGAAACCAAGGAGAAGGGCGGCCTCGGACTCGGATTGGCGATTTTCAAAACCTTCGTCGAAGCCCATGAGGGTACGCTGACGGTCGACAGCGAAGTCGGGCGTGGCTCGCGTTTCAGCTTCATCCTGCCGGGCCGCGCTCAACGCTGAGCTTCATAAAGTCTTTGCAAGTCGCTCCGACTTGCATTTTGCTTTCCCTTAGCCGTCGCTTTGCGGGGCATTTCCCTCAAAGACATCAAAAGCCTCATCTTCATGCTTGGGCGGCGCCGACGGCGCCGTACCTTTGATCGCCTTATCCTCACCGTGCTTTCCACTATGCAGCGTCTTGCCTTTCTGGCGACGCGGGGCTTCCGGCTTGTCCTCCGGCAGTGCTTCCGGTCCGTCGCGCAATTCCGCATGACGTTGATTGCGGCGCGCCTGCTCGTGCTCCTGATGCGATGCGTGCGACATGTTTATTCCTTCCGAAAGTAAAAACACCGACACGCGGCGCGGGGCTAGGTGTCGGTGCAGAGATCGTTCTTTAGTCTTTTAGTCTGCGAGCTATCCGCTGCCGGCGTGTGCTGATCGGCACGCCGTGTTCAGCAATATGTTCCACTATATTTAGTGTTTTTCGGGATGCGGCTTGCTATCGTCGTCGTCGAGCACGTCGGCAAAGCCATCAATTCCTTCGATACCGGCAATGCGGATCGTCGTGCGGTGGCGAGCCTGCTGAACTTCGGCCTCGGCGGCGTTGGCTTGCGAGGCTTGTTGAGGCTCGGTGCCGCCAATTGTCGTGTGGTTCGAAGTGGATTTTGCCATGATGCGCTCCCTGAAATAAATGAAAAATCTGAGAAAGACGGAGATTTCCGTTAGAGCCAGACTAACCCTCGCGGTACTCGCAGACCATCAGCCGCTGCCGCATACCGGCGTAAGACTAACGGCAACGAAATATTTTCCTACGCGGCTTTGAGGTACCCGCTTATAGGCGTGGTCGCCGGGACTGCCTAGCCTGAAGCTGCGTTGGAACAGCCGGCCGTCTCAATGTTTGCCAGCGGCGTTGCTGCTGTGCACTTCAATCCAGGCTAATCCTCTCAATCCCACTCAAGGAGTTCACCATGAATCAATCCGTCACCGGCGGCAACCATAGCTACAAGATCATCGAAGTCGTCGGCAGTTCAGAAAAAGGCAGCGACGATGCCATCCGCAACGCCATCAGAGAAGCCGGGCGCACGCTCAACAATCTGGACTGGTTTGAAGTCGTCGGCCAGCGAGGGCATATCGACGGCGACAAGGTCGCGCATTTTCAGGTCTCGCTGAAACTCGGTTTTCGTATCGAAAGCTAGGTGAGCCGACCGCATTCACAAGAGATCAGCAAGGCAGTGCCGCAGGCCCAGATTTGCAGATGAGGACTCCGGACGACACGCCGGTAGGAGGCATCCTACAGTGATATGCGCCGGTGTCCGATGGTTCACTGCAACATGATTGGATAACGTAAGGCCTGTAGAGAAAGGCACGTCTGCAAACAATAACGACAACCCGGGACGCTGATGCTTGGCGGTGATGTGACTCCAGAGATCGACTGATCTGATCCTGGCATCAAGAGCTGCATAAGCATCGCGCTTTGCTTTCTGAAGATAAATTTCCAATCCTTGAAGACAATCCATAACCGGGGTGATCAATTGCAAGCACGCGTCCTCTTAGTCAGTTCCGAAGCCGTTCCCTTGGTCAAAACGGGTGGCCTTGCCGATGTCATCACTGCGCTGGCCGTCAGCCTGCGCAAGTGCAACATCGATGCCTCCATTCTCATGCCCGGCTATGCGGCAGCCATCGTCAATGCGGCGAATGCGGCCACTCAGCCATTGATGCCAATTGCCTTGCCGCGACCATTGCCTGGCGGTCCGGCACGCTTGCTGCAGGGGACCATGCCAGGCACCGACGTGCCGGTTCTGCTGCTCGACACGGAGCGCTTCAGCCAGCGCCGCGCCAATCCCTACATCGATCAGAGCGGGCAGGAGTTTTGCGACAACGCCATTTGTTTCGCCGATCTGGCTCATGCCGCCGTGGCAATCTGCGCCGGGGAAACCAGTCTGCCGGCGCCGCATGTCGTGCATGCCAATGACTGGCATGCCGGCCTGATTCCTTTTTTGCTCAAGACAGCCGGCCTGCATCATATCGGCTCCATGCTGACGATTCACAACCTGGCCTTCCAGGGAAACTATGCGTTCGACCTTGCCGCAGAACTCGGACTGGCAGATTTGCCGGGCTACAGCATGGCAAGCCTGGAATACTGGGGCAAGATCAGTTACCTCAAGGCCGGCATCCAGCATGCCGACTGCGTTACCACCGTCAGCGAAACATACGCCGCCGAAATCCTCACACCGCGATTCGGCTACGGCATGGAAGGCGTGCTCAATGCCCGCCGCCATGTGCTGCGGGCAATTCCGAATGGCATCGACAGCGACGTCTGGGATCCGCGAAATGATCCACTGACCACCTCCTCATTTGAAATCGGCAAGATGCGCGGCAAGACGCTGTGCAAATGCGATCTGCAAAGCATGTTCGGCCTGCTGCCGGTTGATCCGTTTGCTCCTATCGTCGGCATCGGCAGCCGCATGTCACATCAAAAGATGGCGGACGTGGTGCTGGAAGCACTGCCGGCCGTTCTGAATCGCCATGAACGCATGCAACTGGTCGTCCTCGGTTGCGGCGAACGCAGCTATGAAGAAGGCTTCCTCGATCTGGCGCGCCGTTATCCCGGCCGTGTCGGTGTGCATATCGGTTATGACGAACGCCGTGCCCACGCCTTGCACGCCGGCAGCGACATGCTGTTGCACCCCAGCCGCTTTGAGCCGTTCGGCCTGACCCCTTTGTATGCGATGCGCTACGGCACCATCCCGATCGCCTCGCGCGTGGGCGGGTTGACCGACACCATTGCGGATGCAGGTATGTCCGGCGAAGCCGCAACCGGTGCCAGCGGTGTGCTGTTCGATGGTGAGCATGCCCAGGATATGGAAGCCGCTATGGAGCGTGCCTTCGATCTCTATCGTGATCGCGCCACCTGGCAAACGATGCAACGCAATGCCATGCGAACCAATTTCGACTGGCAGACCGCTGCGGCGGCGTATATCGACGCCTACAAGGATATCGCTGCAGGCGAAGCCAAGGCGGCGTTCCGTACCGTGCTGCCTGTGACGAATTTTGCTGCAGCTTCCATGCAGTCCGCCCGGTCTTGAGACAAGTGAGAATGATCATTGGAAAACCATGTCAATGCGGACTTTTCGCCGCGTATCTATTGCATCGATCCGACGCTGGTGGCTCGCGCCGGTTGGATCGATTTGCTCGAACGCTGTGCCGCCATGGACTTCGATCACATTCTCCTGTGTGGCGATACGCTGGTAGCAGACCTGTTTGCCGCGGGCAGCACAGTACCTGATGCGGCATCTTCTGAACATGGCAGCGTAGCGAATCCTCTGGCCGACTTCGGCATGTGCAGCCTGGCGCAGCTGGAAGATCTCGCGCAGCTTTGCACCGAATACCGTCTGCGCCTCTTGCTGGATCTGTCGCTGACGCGTATCAACGCCAACGACGAAACTTTGCAGCATCACCCTGACTGGTTTAATCCGGTCGGTGCGCCCGCAGCCGTCAGCGTTTTGGGCCGCGATGTCCTGCCGGATCCGCGTTATCCGGGTAAGCAGTCGGAACCGAACACCCCCCGGCTGGATGTGCCGGAGATTGCCGATTCCATGCTGGCATGGTGGCATGCACGCCTGGCTATCCTGATCGACACCGGCGTTGCCGGTTTTTGCTGCCGCGAGCCGGCCAGTTTTCCTGCCGAATTCTGGTGCCGTCTGATCGCATTGACGCGCGAACAGCGGTCTTGCAGCCATTTCCTCGCCTGGACGCCCGGCTGTACACATCGTCAGTTGGACGAGATGGTGGGATGCGGTTTCGATGCCGTTTTCTCTTCCGGTGCATGGTGGGATTTCCGCGCGCCCTGGTATTTCCGTGAGTACGACAAGCTGGCGGCGATTGCGCCGGTGCTGGCTTTTCCGGAAGACCCCTTCGGCCCGCGGCTGGCACGCATTCATGGTTTTCGCGACAAGCAGACCCGCCGTCTGGGAGCGTTGAGGGCATTGCATTTCGCGACCATCAGCGGTGCCGGCTGGCTGATGTCGATGGGCTTCGAATACGGTCTCACCGATGCATTGAGCGTCGCGCATCACGTCGGCAGCGCCAATCGCCTGATCAATCCACAAGCGTATGCAAAAGCCTGCGCCGATGCGGAGTTTGATCTCAGTAAAGATGTTCTCGCCGCCAATCAGGCCATGGCCGCGCGCCGTATCGAAGGAGGCAGCCCGCATCTGAGGCCGCTGAGTGCTCCGGATGCGCCGCTATTGCTTATCGAGCGTCGCGCTGCCAGCGCCAGTCAGTTGATCACCGTCAATCCGCAGCTCGATGCCAGCGCGCGCATCGGCGAGAGCGACTGGCAACAACGCCTTGGCGGCAGCGCCGTGCAATGGCATGGGGAGGGACGCCAGGTACCGCCGGGCGCCGTTCGCACGCTTGATCTGGAGACGCCGCCTGCCGTCGGCAGCGACCCGAACCGGCGCAAAAAGCCGGTGCCGGACAAGGTGCGCTCCACACGCATCGCCATCGAACACGTGACGCCAGCTGTCGATGATGGTCGTTTCGCAGTCAAACATACCGTCGGCGAACGTTTCATTGTCAGCGCCGATATCTTCATGGATGGTCACGACCATCTGGCAGCGTCGGTGCTGGTGCGCGCCGCTGACGAAAAGCAATGGCATCGTATTCCCATGCATCACCATGACAACGACCGCTGGCAAGCAAGCTTGTCGCTGTCCCGCCTTGGCCGCCACTATTTTTGCATTGAAGCCTGGAGCGACGTCTACGAAACATTCCGCGACGGCCTCAAAAAGAAAGCCGACGCCGGCGTCGACGTGCATCTGGAACTGGAAGAAGGGCGCTTGCTCATTGCCGGGCTGGTTGAACAAGGACTGGAAAACGGCGTCGACGGCGCGATGCTCGAACGTAGCGCCGCCTTGCTCAAGGCCCTGACGCCGCCCGCCGCCATAAAGCGCGACGCCGGGAAAAAAACAAGCAACGCAAAGAATGTAAAAGACGCCGACGCTGTTGATGGGGTTGCTCCCACCTATGCAGAACGACTGGCCATGTTGAGCGCGGACGACACCGCGCAGTTGGTCGAGCAACTGACCGAACTGGCGGGGGCAAGAGCGTTTCTTGCCCGCAGCACCGTCGAATATCCACTGGAAGCGGAACGCGCCGCGGCCACGTATTCCAGCTGGTACGAACTGTTTCCTCGCTCGCAGAGTGGCCGCCCGGACGTGCATGGCACCTTCGACGATGTCATTGCACGCTTGCCGGCGATACGCGCGATGGGGTTCGATACCCTGTATTTTCCACCGATCCATCCCATCGGGAAAACCAATCGCAAGGGCAAGAACAACAGCCTGACGCCGGATGCAAACGATCCCGGCAGCCCTTACGCCATCGGCAGCGGCGAGGGTGGGCACGACGCCATCCACGCGCAGCTCGGCACGCTGGATGACTTCTTGCGGTTGCGCGATGCGGCGGCCGATCACGGGCTGGAACTGGCGCTGGATTTTGCCATTCAATGCTCGCCGGATCATCCGTGGCTGCGTGAGCATCCCGGCTGGTTCGCCTGGCGGCCGGACGGCTCAATGCGTTACGCCGAGAATCCCCCGAAGAAGTATCAGGACATCGTCAATGTCGACTTTTATGCCGACGACGCCATTCCCGATCTGTGGGTCGCCTTGCGCGACGTGGTGATGTATTGGGTGCAGCAAGGGGTGAATGTTTTCCGTGTCGATAATCCGCATACCAAGCCGTTTCCGTTCTGGGAGTGGATGATTGCAGCGGTGCGCAGCCGTTATCCGCAGGTGATTTTTCTGTCGGAGGCCTTCACCCGGCCAAAACCGATGTATCGACTCGCCAAGCTGGGCTTCTCACAGTCGTATACCTATTTCACCTGGCGCCACAGCAAACAGGAGTTCATCGACTACCTGACCGAGCTGACCGCCGATACCGGCGACAGCGACCAGCCGCGCGATTTTTACCGGCCGCATTTTTTCGTCAATACGCCGGATATCAATCCCCAGTTTTTGCAACAGTCCGGCCGCCCCGGCTTCCAGATCCGTGCCGCATTGGCCGCGACCTTGTCGGGCCTGTGGGGTGTGTATAGCGGCTTTGAATTGTGCGAGGCGCAGCCAGTACCTGGCAAGGAAGAATATCTCGACTCCGAGAAGTATGAGATTCGAGCCTGGGACTGGGAACGTCCGGGCAACATCATTGATGACGTCACGCGGCTCAACCATATCCGTGCTGAAAATCCCGCCTTGCAAACGCATCTGGGTGTGCGTTTTCTGACGGTATCCAATGACAATATTTTGTACTTCGTCAAATCCACAAGTGCGGCTACACGTGCGGCTTCTTCAACGTGCGCAGGGAGCAATCAGGCTGAGCCGGCGCAATTTGGCGACAACGTTGTATTGGTGGCGATCAATCTCGACCCGTTCCAGCCCCAGCATGGTGAGATCGATTTGCCTTTTGACGGCTTTGGACTTCCCGACGATGCACGTATTCAGGTCGAAGACCTGCTGACGGAGCGCCGTTTTCACTGGACCGGCCGGCGTCAGTCGTTGAGCCTCGATCCCCACGTGCGCCCTTATGCCATCTGGCGTATCCGCGCAGGAGAGGCATGATATGGATATTCCCGCAAACAGTACCGTACTGCGTAATCGCGAACCGCCTGCGGGCGACAAGAAAGAACATAGCGATGCAAAGGGCAGCAAGCAAAGGCCCAGCAAGGCCGAGCGCGCCAAAGCCAACCGGGCGGGCAGGGCCGGTCTGCGCTTTACCGATGATCCGCTGTGGTACAAGGACGCGATCATTTATCAGATCCACGTCAAATCCTACTTCGACGCCAACGACGACGGCATCGGCGACTTTGCCGGGCTGATTCAAAAACTCGATTACATCACGGGGCTTGGCGTCAATACCATCTGGCTGTTGCCGTTCTATCCGTCGCCACGCCGCGATGACGGCTACGACATTGCCGAATACAAGGGCGTCCATCCCGACTACGGCAACATGAGCGATGTGCGCCGCTTTATCGCCGCAGCTCATGAGCACGGACTGCGCATCATCACCGAACTGGTCATCAATCACACCTCGGATCAGCATCCCTGGTTTCAGCGTGCACGGCAGGCGCGGGCCGGATCGGTGGCGCGCAATTTCTATGTCTGGTCGGACGACGACAAGAGTTACGAGGGTACGCGCATCATTTTCGTCGATACCGAAAAATCCAACTGGACCTGGGATCCGGTCGCCAAGGCTTACTTCTGGCATCGCTTCTATTCGCACCAGCCGGATCTCAATTTCGACAACCCGCAAGTGCTCAAAGCCGTGCTCAACGTCATGTCGTTCTGGCTTGATCTGGGCATCGACGGCTTGCGCCTGGATGCCGTGCCGTATCTGATCGAACGTGAAGGCACCAGCAACGAAAACCTGCCGGAAACCCACGCCATCCTCAAGCGCATCCGTGCCGAGATGGATCGCAAATATCCCGACCGCATGCTGCTGGCCGAGGCCAACATGTGGCCGGAAGATGTGCAGCAATATTTTGGCGACAGCGACGAGTGCCACATGGCGTTTCACTTTCCGCTGATGCCGCGCATGTACATGGCGCTGGCCAGTCAGGATCGTTTTCCGATTACCGACATCCTGCGGCAGACGCCGGATATTCCTGCGGAATGCCAATGGGCGATTTTTCTGCGCAACCATGACGAGCTGACGCTGGAAATGGTGACCGATGCCGAACGCGACTATCTGTGGAATTTTTACGCGCCGGATCGCCGGGCACGCCTGAACCTTGGTATCCGCCGCCGCCTTGCGCCGCTGGTCGAACGCGACTGGCGCCGTATCCAGTTGCTCAACAGTTTTCTGTTGTCGATGCCAGGTACGCCGGTGATTTATTACGGCGACGAAATCGGCATGGGCGACAACATCCACCTGGGCGACCGCGACGGCGTGCGGACACCGATGCAATGGACGCTGGATCGCAACGGCGGCTTTTCGCGCGCCGACCCTGCACGGCTGGTGTTGCCGCCGCTCATGGATCCGCAATACGGCTATCAGACCATTAACGTGGAAGCGCAAAGCGACGACCGCCATTCCATGCTCAACTGGATGCGCCGTCTGCTTAGCGTACGCAAGCAGCATCAGGCCTTCGGCCGTGGCACGCTGACGCTGATCTACCCAAGCAATCGCAAGATCCTCGCTTATCTGCGTGAATACAGCGATCCCAAACAAGGCGGCGCTACCGAGACTATCCTGTGCGTGGCGAACCTGTCGCAGTCGGCGCAGGCGGTCGAGCTGGAGCTGTCGGCCTTTGCCGACCGTATTCCTATCGAAATGATGGGCGGGACTGCTTTTCCGCCAATCGGCAAGCTGAATTATCTGCTGACCTTGCCGCCTTTCGGCTTTTATTGGTTCCTGCTGGCGGCCGAAGCCAACATGCCGTCATGGTACGCCGCGACTCCCGAACCTTTGCCGGAATATGTGACCCTGGTCTTGCGCAACGGCGTGGAAGAGATCATGGAGGCGCCTGCGCGCACCACGCTGGAACAAGAAGTGTTGCCGCACTATCTGCTCAAACGGCGCTGGTATGCCGCCAAGCAAAAGACGATAGAAGCGGTATCGATGGTGGCGGCGACCACATTGCCGATGTCGAAAAACGTACCCGGCGCTTTGCCGGTGGTGCTGAGCGAAATCGAAGTATCGACAGCCGCGCAAGGAGGCACTCAGCTACAGCGATATTTGCTGCCGCTGGGCTTCATCCGCGAAGAAGACACTATCTCGGCCTTGCCGCATCAACTGGCCTTGTCGCGAGTACGACGCAATCGTCATGTGGGTTTCCTGACGGATGCTTTTGCCCTCGATTCTTTCATCATGACCGTTCTGGAACTGCTGGCGGAACGCGCTGAAGTACCTGCCGGGCAGGGACGCATGCTATTCGCGCCGACCGCCGCCTTCGATGCCGCCATCCTGAAAGCACCGCTGCAATTGCGCCGTGTCGCCCAGGAGCAGTCGAACAGCTCTGTGGTCATCAATGACGCCATGGTCATGAAGGTATTGCGCCTGGTCAAGCCCGGCATCCATCCGGAAATCGAGATGGGCCGCTACCTGACTGAGCATGGCTTTCCCAATGTACCGGCGACGCTGGGCGAAGTCACCCGCATCAGCGAAGACGGTACACCGTATGCATTGATTGTCTTGCAGCGCTATATCGACAATCAGGGTGACGCCTGGCAATGGACCATGGACACGCTGGAGCGTGCAATTCAGAGCGACACGCTGGCCGATCCCCGCAATGCGCAACACGATCGGAGCAATAGCAACGGCGACACTGCACTGGCCGAGCTTGCGACCTTTGCACGTTTACTGGGTCAGCGCCTGGGTGAGATGCATACCTTGCTGGGTAAGCCCACCGACGATCCGGCCTTTGCGCCGGAAACCGTGCGCACTGCCGTATCGCAATCCTGGGCTCAGGCCGCCGCAACCCAGCTCAATGCCGCCTGCGACATCCTGCGCAGAAAGAACGATTGGGTCACAGTCGACGAGGCGCGTTACGTCGGACGGCTGCTGGCACAGCGCGAACCGCTGCTCAAACGCATCGAGCAACTGGCGCAGGCAGGCGAAGGATCCTTATGCATCCGTCTGCACGGCGACCTGCATCTGGGGCAAGTACTGATCGCGTTCAACGACGTCTTCATCATCGATTTCGAAGGTGAACCGGCACGCTCGCTGGAAGAGCGCCGTGCCAAGGGAAGCCCTTTGCGCGATGTCGCCGGCCTGATGCGTTCTTTCGACTATGCCGCCGCCTTCGGCAACAACATGGGGCCGGGCGATCTTGACGACGCTGCACGTGCGGGCAAGGAGCAGGTCTTGCGCCGGTTCGCACCGGAATGCCAGGCCGCCTTTCTGGAAGGTTATCGCGTCGGTAATCCGGCGTTGGCGCATAACCTGCCGCTGGCTGCGCAAAACGACTTGCTCGATTTGTTCACCCTGGAAAAAGCAGCCTACGAGATTTGCTACGAAGCGGCCAACCGGCCCGCATGGATGCACGTGCCGTTGCACGGCATCTATGCCATCGCGAATCGTTTACTGGAAAAGAAATAGCACCAACGGGAGCAACGATGGCATTGCCGCAACTGAAAAACACCATGGAAACCGAACATCACCCGATTCAGAATGAGCACGACGCGCCGTATTTCCCCGGCGTGGCATTGACTGCCAGTCTGCAACAGGGTCAGTTGGGGGATCCGTTTGCCTTGCTCGGGCCGCGCTATGTCAAATTATCGCAGGATGAACCGCGCCTGCGTCTGTGCTGCTACTACCCGGGGGCAACCGCCGTGCAGGTGTTCTCACGTCCGGCTGACGATGTCGATCCGCATGGCGCCTTGCTCGGCAATCTCACGCAGCTTGAACCAGTGCCGGGAGACAGCGAAACCGCTACAGGCATTTTTTATGGCGAAGTGGTGTTGCCTGCGCACGCTGCACAGCGCGAGATTCCATATGTGCTGCATGTGGCCTGGCCTTGCCCGGCCGGTGGCGAAGAGGTGCAGATCACCGAAGACGCCTATGCCTTTGGCCTGCTGCTGAGTGACTTTGATCTGCATCTGTTCCGCGAAGGCCGCCATCGCCAGCTCGGCCGCTGTTTCGGTGCGCAGGTGATGACGATAGACGATGTGGAAGGCGTGCGCTTTGCGGTGTGGGCGCCAAATGCCCGGCGCGTCTCCGTCATCGGTGATTTCAATCAATGGGACGGCCGCCGGCATCCCATGCGGCTGCGCCAGAGCGCGGGCGTGTGGGAGCTGTTCATCCCGCGCTTGCGCGACGGCACGCTCTACAAATACGAGATTGTCGGGCCCGACGGCACGGTGTTGCCTGCCAAGGCAGATCCCATGGCGCGGGCGACTGAAGCGCCACCGGCCACTGCATCGCGCGTCATCGATGACCGTAGCGGCTGGCGCTGGCACGATGAGAGTTGGATGCAGCAACGTGCGCAACGACAATCCGTACAGTCTCCGATATCCATCTATGAAGTCCATGCGGCCTCCTGGATGCGCATCCTTGAAGAGGACGGCCGCAATCTCGATTGGAACGAACTGGCGGAACGCCTGATTCCTTACGTCAAAGGCATGGGGTTCACCCATGTCGAACTGTTGCCCGTGATGGAACACCCATTCGGCGGCTCGTGGGGGTATCAACCCTTGTCACAGTTTGCCCCCAGCGCGCGATTTGGGGCGGCAGCAGATTTCGCAGCCTTTGTTGACGCCTGCCATGGCGAAGGCATCGGTGTCATCCTCGACTGGGTGCCGGCGCATTTTCCGTCGGACCCGCACGGCCTGGCTCACTTCGACGGTACGCCGCTGTATGAGCACGGCGATCCACGCGAGGGTTTTCATCAGGACTGGAATACGCTGATCTACAACCTCGGCCGGCATGAGGTGCGCGGTTTCCTGATCGCCAGTGCGCTGGAATGGCTGGAGCACTTTCACGTCGATGGACTGCGCGTGGATGCGGTGGCGTCAATGCTGTACCGCGATTACAGCCGTAATGCCGGTGAGTGGGTACCGAACATCCATGGCGGCCGCGAGAACCTGGAGGCGGTCGCTTTCCTGCGCGAACTCAACCAGACCGTTCATGAACGTTGCCCCGGCGCGCTGATGATCGCGGAGGAATCAACCTCCTGGCCGGGTGTGACGGCGCCGGTGGAGCAGGGCGGACTGGGCTTTTCCTACAAGTGGAACATGGGATGGATGCACGACACGCTACGTTATGTGGAGCAGGACAGCATCTATCGCCGCTACCATCATCATGACTTCACGTTCGGCATGATCTACGCATTTTCGGAATCCTTCGTTCTGCCGATTTCGCACGATGAGGTCGTGCACGGCAAACGCACCTTGCTGCAAAAGATGCCGGGCGACTATTGGCAGAAGTTCGCCAACCTGCGCGCCTATTTTGGTTTCATGTGGACCCACCCCGGCAAGAAATTGCTCTTCATGGGCAGTGAGTTCGGCCAGTACGACGAGTTCGATCACGACAAATCGCCGCAATGGGAGCTGCTGGACGATCCGCGTCATCGCAGCATTCAGCGTCTGGTGCGCGACCTCAACCGCCTCTACGTCGACCTGCCTGCCTTGCATCGCTATGACTCCCAGGCCGAAGGATTCTCTTGGGTGGTGGGCAATGACAGCGTCAACAGCGTGTTCGCTTATTTCCGTTACGGCGATGCGGGCGAGGCGCCGCTGCTGGTCGTCGTCAACATGACGCCGGTACCGCGGCATAACTACCGCATCGGAGTGCCGCCGGGGCCGGACAACAGCTATCAATGGGACGAAATCCTCAATACCGACGCCGACATGTATGGCGGCAGCAATCTGGGCAACGCCGGCGGGGTGATCGCACAAGCAGAGCATTGGCACGGCCATCCGGCTTCGGTTCTGCTGACCTTGCCACCATTGTCCACCCTGTTTTTACGCCGACGATAACCTGAGAAATACTCTGAGAAAACAACAATGACACTGATCACACCAAGAAAACTGCAGGCAGGAGCACCTTATCCATTGGGTGCACGTTTTGACGGACTGGGGATCAACTTTGCCGTATTCTCGGCGCATGCCAGCAAAATCGAGCTGTGCATTTTTGACGCTACCGGCAGGCGCGAAGTCGAGCGCATCATCTTGCCTGAATGCACCGACGAAGTCTGGCACGGCTATCTGCCGGATACCTCGCCGGGACTGGTTTACGGCTATCGTGCCTATGGCCCCTATGAGCCGAACAAGGGCCATCGATTCAATCCCAACAAGCTGCTGCTCGATCCCTATGCACGCAAGCTGGTGGGCCAAGTGCGCTGGACTGACGCCTTGTTTGGCTATCGCCTGCATTCGCCCAAGGGTGACCTGAGCTTTGACCGCCGCGACAGCGCAGCGGCCATGCCCAAAGCCGTAGTCATTGAAGAGATGCCGGTCGGACAAAACTATCCGCGCCCGCGCGTGCCATGGTCGAAGACAGTAATCTATGAAGCCCATGTGCGCGGCATTTCCATGCAACGCGAAGGTGTGATGCCGCATGAGCGTGGGACTTTCGCCGCGCTGGGCCATCCTGATTTCATCGCGCATTTGCAGAAGCTGGGCGTGACGACGATTGAGCTGATGCCGGTGCATGCGTTTCTGCAAGAAAGTTTTCTGCTGCAACGCGACCTGCGCAATTACTGGGGTTACAGCACGCTGGGATTTTTCGCCCCCGAACCGAGCTATCTGTCTACGGGCGACCTCAACGAAGTGCGCATGGCGGTGCGGCATTTCCACGCTGCCGGGATCGAGGTGATCCTCGACGTGGTCTACAACCATACCTGTTCTGGCAGCGAACTCGGGCCGACGCTGAGTTTCCGTGGGTTGGACAACGCCAGTTACTACCGGTTGATTCCGGGGCAGGAGCGTTACTACATCAACGATACCGGTTGCGGCAATACCGTCAACATGTCGCATCCGCGCGTGATCCAGATGGTGCTCGACTCGCTGCGCTACTGGGCACAGGCGTTCGACATCGACGGATTCCGTTTTGACTTGTGCTCGACACTGGGACGCGAGCCGACCGGCTTCGATCCGCATAGCGGCTTCTTTGACGCCCTGATGCAGGATCCCGTGTTGTCGCAACTGAAGCTGATCGCCGAGCCATGGGATATCGGGCCGGGCGGCTATCAACTGGGTAATCATCCGCCGCGTTTTGCCGAATGGAACGATAAATTCCGTGATGGCATTCGCCGCTTCTGGGCCGGCGCCGAGGGCGTGCGCGGCGAATTTGCCGGACGCATGCTGGGTTCTTCGGATTTGTTCGACCATCACCATCGCAAGCCATGGGCATCGGTCAACTTCATCGCTTCACATGACGGTTTTACCTTGCGTGATCTGGTCTGCTATGAAGGCAAACACAACGAAGCCAACGGTGAAAACGGCAATGACGGCCACAACGACAACTACAGCGCCAACTGGGGTATCGAGGGACCGAGCGACGATCCTGCAATTGAACAGTTGCGTGCAACGGTGCAGCGTTCGATGCTGACCTGCGTGTTTCTTGCGCAAGGCACACCGATGCTGCTTGCCGGCGACGAATTCCATCGCAGCCAGGGGGGCAACAACAACGCCTATTGTCAGGACAACGAAATTTCATGGGTCGACTGGACTGCTGCACAAAGCGAGGAGGCAGTCGCGCTGACCACCTACGTTGGCCGTCTGAGCGCGATTCGCCGGGACTTCCCGGTGTTGCTGAGCGAACGCTTCCTGCACGGCCGTCGCGAGATCCAGCCGGGCCTCAAGGATGTCTCCTGGTTCGACGAGCGCGCCACGCCGATTTCAGTCGAAGACTGGCAAAATCCGGTGGCACGTGCGCTGACATTGCTTTGCGCCAGTGCGCCGGCGACGGCGGATGAGGCCGTCGGCCGCAAGGACGGCAACAGCGGTGCCGCTGACCAGGACAGCCCGCATTCTGCCGTGCAGCCGGACATCGTCCTGATGTTTTTCAATGCTGGTCATGAGGCCATCGATTTCACGTTCCCACGCCCCGGGGACGCGCATTATCTGCTGATCGACAGCAATGTTCCCGATGGCGCTGCTTCTATCGAGCCCTGTACTGAGGCGAGCGTTCAGGTTGCCGCCCACAGTGTGCAGGTCTTCGCCAACCGTCCGTGCCGGGAATAATCATGAATAGTCTGGTTCCGCTTCATCCCAATAATGTCCGTTTTCATTATCGTTTGCCGTTCGGCGCCGAGTATCTGGGTAATGGCCGCACGCGCTTTCGCATCTGGGCACCGCTGGCCAAAACGGCCGCCGTCGAACTGGACGGGCGCCGCCGCGTACCAATGTCGCCGTCTCTGTCTTCTGCGGAGGACGGCTGGTTCGAAGTCGAGACCGACTGCGAGGCGCTGACCCAGTATCACTACGTGCTGATGTCGCAGATCGACGGCGAGATCAGCGTGCCCGATCCTGCTTCACGCTGCCAGGCCGGTGACGTGCATGCCGACAGTGTCGTGATCGATGCGTCTGCCTATGAGTGGCAGACGGTTGACTGGCGCGGCCGGCCGTGGCATGAGACGGTGCTGTACGAGTTGCATGTCGGCGCACTGGGCGGTTTTGCAGGGGTGACGCAGCGGCTGCAAGAGCTGGCCGAACTCGGCATCACGGCGGTCGAGCTGATGCCGGTGTCGGAGTTTCCCGGGGCTTACAACTGGGGTTATGACGGCGTATTGCCGTATGCCCCCGACGCCAGTTATGGCACGCCGGAGCAACTCAAGCAATTGATCGATACGGCGCATGGCCTGGGAATGATGGTGTTTCTCGACGTGGTGTACAACCATTTCGGGCCGGACGGCAATTATCTCGCCAGCTACTCGCCGTTCTTTCGCAACGATACGAACACGCCGTGGGGGCAGAGCATCGATTTTCACCGGCCAGAGGTAGCAGACTTCTTTGCGCAGAATGCCTTGTACTGGCTGCAAGAGTATCGCTTTGACGGCCTGCGGCTGGACGCCGTGCATGCCATTGGCGATCAAAGCTGGCTGCGTACGCTGGCGGCGAAGGTGCGCACAGCCATCGCGCTGGAGGATGGGGAGATCGGTCTCGGCAAACGTCATGTCCATCTGGTGCTGGAGCATGACGGCAATGCCGCGTCGTTGCTCAACGGTGGTGTCGCTGACGGATCTGGTGGCGGCACGTATGAGGCCCAATGGAACGATGACGGCCATCACGTCTTGCACGTACTGTTGACCGGCGAAACAGGCGGCTACTATGCCGACTATGCGATCCAGCCTGCTGAAAAACTGGCGCGTTGCCTGCGCGAAGGATTCATCTATCAGGGTGAGCCGTCGCCATACCGCGACAACGAGCTGCGTGGCGAAAGCAGTGTTGAACTGCCGCCGACGGCGTTCGTGCTGTTTCTGCAAAATCACGATCAGATCGGCAACCGCGCCCGCGGTGAGCGGCTCACGGCGCTGGCCGATCCTGCAGCGCTGCGCGCGGCACAAGCCTTGCTGTTGCTATCGCCGCAGATCCCGATGCTGTTCATGGGCGAAGAATACGGTGCGGCGCAGCCGTTCTATTACTTCACCAGCCATGCTGACGAAAAGCTGGCCGATGCGGTGAGGACGGGACGGCGCAAAGAGTTTTCACGCTTCCCCGAGTTTGCGGATCCGGCGGCCCTGGATGCCTTGCCCGATCCAAACAGTTTTTCCACCTTCATGGCATCGATTCCCGAGCCTGTCGCGCCGGAAGAAGACGCCAGCGCAGGGCAATGGATGGGCTGGTGCTACCGCCTGCTGCTCATCCGGCGTGAGGCGATTACGCCGTATCTGCCGGGCGCCATCGCATTGGATGCGCAAGCCATCGGGCCAGCGGCGGTCTACGCGCGGTGGCGGCTGAATAACGGCACGGTGTTGTGTATCACGATCAATCTGGGTAACGAGGCAGTGACGGATTCAACCGATACAACGCTGGATGCGCTCGCTACGCTGGCCGGTGCCGATGTTCTGTTCGATAGTGGTGGCGTACTTGATTCATTGGCTGGAGGTGTATTGCCGCCGCATTCTATTTTGGTCATTCGCGAGGCAGCAAGATGACTAGCCGTCCGCAAGAACAAGCACCCAGCGATTACGACCAGGCCGTCTATAACCTGGCGGCGCTGGCCGGCATCGCAGTCAACTGGATCGATGCCTATGACCAGCCGCAAACGGTGTCGCCGGCATCGCTGCGCACGATCCTGGCGACATTGGGCTTGCCGTGCGACAGCCATCGGCAAGCTGATGAAAGCCGTGCGCGGCTGCAAGAGATCAACCGCTCGGCGGCACTGCCGTCATTGATCACTGCGGAAGTCGGTAAAGACATTGTCCTGCCGGCGCAATGTGGCTTGCAAGGACAGTCCTGCCTGATCATTCTGGAATCCGGCGAGCAGTTGGCGCGAAAGATATCAGGAAACGCCGGAAACGACGGTGACGCGCCGATCATCGCCGCCATTGACCGTTACGGTTATCACCGTCTGCAGGTGGCCGGTATCGAAGTCACGCTGGCTGTGGCGCCACCGCGCTGCTATGGCGTGGCGGATGCCTTTCTCGACAAAGGGGACGCCCGCGAGCGCGGCTGGGGGCTGGCGCTGCAACTCTATGGATTGCGCAGCGAAGACGATGGCGGTATCGGCAGCTTCGGCGGTTTGGCGCAGCTGGCGACGAAAGCCGGCAAGGAGGGGGCGACAGCATTGGCGATCTCGCCGGTGCACGCCATGTTTGCCGCAGACACGCATCGCTTCAGTCCGTATTCGCCATCGAGCCGCTTGTTCCTCAATGTGCTGCATATCGATCCGGCGGATGTCATGGGGCGCAGCGCAATGCAGCAGGTTCTGCAGGAAGCCGGACCGGAAGCCATGGCCCTGCAACAGCGTCTGGAACACGCGTCGCAGGTCAACTGGCCGGAAGCCGGGCGGCATCGCCTGAATCTGTTGCGGCGCTTATACGGCATGTTTCGCATGCAAGGTACGCCTTCGGCAGAGTTTGCCGCGTTTCGCTTGCAGGGCGGACGGGCGCTGGCAGACCACGCGTTGTTCGAGGCGCTGCATCACACGCTGTCCGCAAAGACGCCGGGCATTGCCAGCGATTGGCGGCATTGGCCAGAGCGCTACCACCATCCCGAGTCCGCAGAGCTGCGTCGCTTTGCGCAGGAGCAGGGCGGCGAAATCGATTTCCATGTCTTTTTGCAATGGCAGGCGGCACGCAGTTTGCAACGTGCGCAACAGGCGGCGCGCGACAGCGGCATGGCGGTCGGTCTGATCGCCGATCTGGCCGTCGGCGCCGACAACGGCGGCAGTCAGGCATGGAGCCATAGTGACGAAATGATTGCCGGTCTGTCGGTGGGCGCACCGCCGGATCTGCTTAACACGCGTGGGCAAAACTGGGGCATCGGCGCGTTCTCACCGCTGGCGATGCGGGCAGCGGGATTCCGCTCCTATATTGCGATGCTGCGTTCGGTGTTTGCGCATGCCGGCGGCGTGCGTATCGATCATGTGATGGGTCTGACGCGGCTGTGGTTGACGCCGGAAGGCGCCGATGCCAACGACGGCGCCTATCTGCGCTATCCGGCATCCGACCTGTTGCGGCTGGTCGCATTGGAATCGTGGCGGCATCGCGCCATTGTGATCGGCGAAGATCTCGGTACCGTGCCGGAAGGTTTTGACACGCAACTCCAGAATAGCGGCTTGCTTGGGATAGGCGTGCTGTGGTTTGAACGCGAGCAGAAGCAATTTTTGCCGCCCAAGGCATGGCCTGCGCACGCCATTGCGACCACCTCCACGCATGACCTGCCGACGGTGGCGGGTTGGTGGAGCGGGCGCGACATCGGCTGGCGTGCTGAACTGGATTTGCTGACGCCGGGCGACACCGAGGCGCAGGCCTTGGACGACCGTAAGCAAGATCGCCGATCACTGTGGCAAGCCCTGCAGGAAGCCGGATGCGTCAGCGGAGAACAGCCCGCCGATGATCAGCCGGAATCCGTGGCGGACGGCGCCGCGGCTTACATCGCGCAGACTCCGGCACCGTTGGCTTTGCTGCCGATTGAGGATCTGCTGGGGCTGGAAGAGCAACCCAATCTGCCCGGCACGGTTGCGGTACATCCCAACTGGCAACGGCGGTTGCCGGCGACCGCCTCCACCTTGCTGGAACAGACGCCATGCCGCCGGCGCATGCGCTTGCTGCAACGGCCCGACATAAAAAAGTAACGTAAAAATGACGCGAAAGTAAATATGCCGACATCTAATCCTCAGCAGCTTCCGCGCCCGTTGCAAGCCACCTTGCGCATCCAGTTTCATCGCGGCTTCACCTTTGACGATGCATTGGCGCAGTGCGATTATTTTGCCGCGCTTGGCGTCAGCCATCTGTATGCCTCGCCGATATTCACCGCGCGTAGCGGTTCGACGCATGGCTACGATGTGGTCGATCCTGGACGCGTCAATCCTGAACTCGGCGGCGAAGAAGGCCTGCGTCGCCTGGTGCAAGGCTTGCACGCACGGCAGATGGGACTGATCGTCGATATCGTGCCCAATCACATGGCCGTTGATGGACAAAATCCCTGGTGGTACGACATCCTGCTCTGGGGGCAGCATAGCCGTCACGCGAGCTGGTTCGATATCGAATGGCTGGGCGCCGATCCGGCATTACACGGCAAAGTGTTGTTGCCGGTACTGGGCAAGCCCTACGGGCAATTACTGCGCGATGCCGAAATCGGTCTCGGTTTTGATGTTGAATCGGCGCGTCTGTACGTCGCGATTCCAGGTAACCGCTTGCCGGTCGCGCCGGAAGACTATGTTGAGATTCTCTCGGCGGCGGACTCCCCCTATCTGACGAAATCCATCACTGCCTTCGAGCGTGTGCTGGATGCTGCTGTACAAGAAGAGCGCCAGACGCGAGCCGAACAGGCATGGCGTGAACTGGCAACTACCGTCGCCGATGTTGAGGGCATGGCATCGCTGCATACTGCGCTGGCGACCTTCAGCGCGGCCACACCGCATGGCGCGCAGGCTCTACATGCCTTGCTGGAGCGCCAGCATTATCGCCTCACCGATTGGCGCAACGCCGGCGATGAAATCAATTGGCGGCGTTTTTTTGAGATCGGGGATCTGATCGGCATGCGAGTGGAGCAGGTGGATGTATTCGAAGCGACGCATGCCGGGCTGTTCCGTCTTTATGAAGAGGGCCTGATTGACGGCGTACGTATCGATCACATCGACGGACTGGCCGACCCAGCCGCCTATGTGCGGCGGTTGCGCGAGCGCCTGCAAGGCATCCGGCGCGACATCGTACCCTACATCATCGCCGAGAAAATTCTGGCGCCAGATGAAAGCTTGCGCAATAGTTGGAGCCTCGACGGCACCACCGGTTACGACTTCATGGATCAGGCCGGCGCTGTGTTGCACGATGGTGAGGGAGCAGCAGCACTGGATACGATCTGGAAGGAGTACCGCGCCGACCCCGACGGTTTCGACTATGTCGTGCTGGCGACGCGGCGGCGTTTGCTGACGCAGAACTTCGCCAGCGAGTTCAACGCCTTGACCGCGACCTTGCATGCGTTGGCGCGCACAAGTGTGGCGACACGCGACATCTCGCTGATGTCGATACGGCGTTGCATGCTGGAGTTGCTGGCGTACTTTCCGGTGTATCGCAGCTATGGCGATCACGACGGCTGCGACAGCCGCGACGGCTTTCTGATCAGGACCACTGCGGCGCGCGTGCGCGACTGTCTGCGCAAGCAGGATTTGCCGACACTGGACGCCATCGCCGGTTGGCTGGCGGATGCGCCGGAGCCGGAGAAACTGCAGGGGCTGAAAAATCAGCAGCATCAGGAGGGGCACGCCGCCAATTACAGTCAGTTGCACTGGCGCGCGCTGACACGGTTTCAACAATTGACGCCGCCGCTGACGGCAAAGTCGACCGAAGACACCGCCTTTTATCGCTACGGCCGTTTGCTGTCGCGCAACGAAGTGGGATCCGACCCGGCACAACTGGCGTTACCGGTAGAGGATTTTCATCGCGACGTCTTGCGGCGCCAACGCGATTTTCCACGCAGCATGCTCGCGACGGCAACGCATGATCACAAGCGCGGCGAAGACGCCCGCATGCGGCTGGCGGTACTCAGCGAGATTCCTGCGCACTGGCAACAGGCATTGCAGCGCTGGCGTGCGCTTAACACAACGGCACGCCAGCAGGCGCCCATCGATCCCGTGGACGAACTGATGCTGTATCAGACGCTGGTTGGCGTGTGGCCGCTGCCGCAAACCACGCAATCGTCACCGTCTTCACCGTCGGGTGAAAGCCATTCAGGGGAGTTGACGGACCTGATCCGGCGCGTTTCTGCATGGCAGCGCAAGGCCTTGCGAGAAGCCAAACGGCGCACCGACTGGAATGCGCCGGATCCGGTTTATGAGGGGCATTGCGAAGCTTTCCTGCAACGCATCTTGCGATCGGATACCGACAATCCGTTTTTGCCGGCCTTACGCGCTTTTGTGCAAGAGATCTCTGCTGCCGGCGCACTCAACAGTCTGAGTCAAACGATGTTGCGGCTGACGGCGCCGGGCATTCCGGATCTTTATCAGGGGTGTGATCTCTGGGATTTCAGCCTGGTTGACCCGGATAACCGTCGTCCGGTGGACTATGCATTGCGGCAAGCGTTGATGGCGCGTAACGGCGTGCGGGCGTTGACACTCGAGGACTGGCGCCGTGGCGACTGCAAGCAGCAACTGATTCGCACGCTGCTGCATTTCCGCAGCGGCCGGGAGGCTTTGTTCACGACAGGAGATTACCTGCCGCTCACGGTGGACGGAGAACTGGCCGAGCATCTGCTGGCGTTTGCCCGCAGCGCAGGCGATGTGACGGTGGTCGTCCTATGCAGCCGCCACGCTGCACGGCTGATCGCCTCCGGCCATTCGGCACAATCGCTGCACTCCGCTGTTCCACTGATCCCGCCGCAGCGCTGGGCGGATACAGCGGTGCATCTGCCGCTGGAATGGACCGGTGGAGAGTGGCAAAGCATCTTGTCGGGAATGCAGGGTGCGATTCGTGAGCAATACATCGACGTGGCTGACGTCTTGCGAAGTTTTCCGGTGGATGTGCTGGTACTGTCCCGAGGAGGCGGTCCTATAGCCGGCAGTCGGTCTGGCGCGGTGGAGTGACGCCCGGTTTCAACGTCAATTCCTACAGGCAAATGCGTGGCGCGCCTATCGCCTTCGCTACACGGCAAGGATAGGCTCCTTAACAAGGCTCAATGGAGTCTCGACGACACTTAACAGGAAGGAGTCCTATCATGTCCTCTATCATTGTCGGCAGATTTCAACTGCAGGATGAAACTGAATACGCCGTGGATGAACTGGTGCAAGCCGGTTATTCACGTGACGCCATCACCACCTTTTATCTCAATCCGGCCGGCCAGCACGATCTGTATCCCGTCGGTGGCGACCGTGACAAGTCTCCCGGGGCCCAAGATACCGACACCGGCGTCGCTGCAGGTGCAGCAACCGGCGCCATCGTGGGAGCGACTGTGGGTTCTGCGACAGCGCCGGTCACCGGCGTCGCCGGCCCGGCGTTAGGCGGCTTGGTTGGCGCGCATCTTGGTTCGCTGGTCGGCTCTCTTAACGCTACCGATGACACGGATGGTGGCAGCCGCCATGCGCAGGAAGCGGAAGTCCGCAAAGCAGGCATGCGCGTAGCGGTCGCGGTCGATGGCGCACCGCAAGAAAATGAGGCGATCGCCTTATTGCACTCACTCAAGGCGGCAGATATCGAGCGCAGCGAAGGTCACATTGAGCATGGCGACTGGGATGACTTTGACCCGTTGACGCCTCCGCGCTATGTCGATTTGCAAGGAGATCGTTCTTACACGGGTCGCCTTTGAATAATTATCTGAGCGCTCAGGGCCATGGCATCGGCGTGACATCCTGGTACTGAGCGTTTGCCGGGGGAGGTGTTTCAGTGAAAGGTGAGCCGGTTTTGCGTTCGTCGGTGTGCAGGCGGGCACCCAGCAATAACAGCAGTTCGCGGTCGCTGGCGATGAAATCGGATTGTTCCAGTGGCTGTCGGGTATTCGGCCAGTTCTCGACTGCCCAGCGGCGCAGTTCTCGATAGCGGCGTACCAGTTCTTCGGCATATTGTTCGCGTGCCAGTGGTTCGTTAGGGTGGGTGTCCATCGTGTGCTCCTGGCTAGTGTGAATGGTGTCGAACGGGAAAGAGATACGCAGCCTAACGCGCCCGCGTCTACGAAGGCATCGGACAGGAGCTGATTGCCTTGTAGGACGTTGACGGCTCAGAGCAATAACCAAAGGCGTGGAAATCCGCATTCGCACCAAGCATCCCGACGTCCTTGTTCTCATCAAGCTGCAGACGCGGGGTGCTTTCAGCAGATGCTGCAGAAAAATTGTAGCGGTGACGGGACGCCAGTGTAAAAACGGCGTCCACAGCTCATTCACTCTTTATCGGTAAAGCGGTGGCGCTGATGCCACTCCAACAGCGACTCTTTCGGGAACTGAGCGAACTGCTTATCCTTGCGGCCGGCCTTGACCTCGACCCACGGCGCTTTGTCGTCAAGCAGCAGATGCGTATATTCCGGCGGCGTCGGCAAGCGTGTATCGATGGCCGACGCGAACGGATGAACCAGATCCGGCCAGGTGGGATCGTACAGCCACAGCGCGCTGCCGCAACGGCGGCAAAAATGTCGCTGGCCTGTGCTGGTGTGGATACGCTTTTCACCTTTGCGTTTGAGACGGGCGTGATAGACGCTGACGTCATCCGCACCTTTCACCTTGAGACTGTGAAAATCGCCGCCGAGGTTGACGGCATAACCGCCGCCACCCTGAGTCTTGCGGCAGATCGAGCAATAGCATCGTTGATACGGATAGGGGGTGTCGCTGTTAAGCGAAAAGGTCACGGCGCCGCAATGGCAGGAGCCTTTGAGTTTCATGCGTTCCTCGCGGAAAGTTTGGGATGGTTGGCTACCTCAGCTTAACCGTAAAGCAGATCTCCAGCTTGCCGGTAAGCTTGATATGGCCGGGAGCAACGAGTGCGTTGCCTTCTTCATCGCGCACACCGATACGATGCAGGGTTTCGACGAGCATTTCGGCAACGGTGGTTGACATGAGTGCCTTATCTTCTTTGAGCTTCTTTGAGTACTCAGATCATTGAGCATAGACTCGGATATCGCCGGTCACTATCGGCGACTGCCGTAAATCGCTGTAGGAATCTACGGAAGAACGCACATCGTTGCCATGCATGGGCGTTTTTGCGGCGAGCGCGCCATCTTCCGCCATTCATCAATTCTTACAAGCAGCAGCGGCACTGTCCGATTTCATCTCCGGCTGGTTGGCACTACATTGGCACCATGTTGTTTGCGTCAGGTTGAATGTTTGTTGCGGCGCAGACTGACTTTCATCCATAAGGAGCATCACCATGTCGCAACCGCTATTTCGTCCGCAATTACGCATGCAGTCAGCTCGCCGTTCCGGCACCATGTTCAAGATATTGGGCCTGACCGCCATCAGCGTTGCCGGATTGGCGTTGGCGATCAATCATCATGCGCGCGCCGATGAGCTGCCGCGATCTGACAAGAGCTTTATCAACAGCGCAGCCGAAGCCGGCAATGCTGAAGTCAAGGCCAGCAAAATTGCGCTGGAAAAGACCACTAATCCTGACGTCAAGGATTTCGCCACACTGATGGTTGATGAACACACTACCGTGGGCGACAACCTGAAGAAACTCGCCACTAGCAAGAACGTTGACGTGCCCACCGAACCAAGCATGGCGCAACGCGCCAAGATCGCCGTTCTGGAAAAACTGGATGGCGCTACTTTCGACAAGCAATACGTCCGCATGATCGGCGTGGCAGCGCACAAGGACGCCGTCAAACTGTTCCACAAAAACGCTGCGGAAGCCAAAGACCCGGACGTGAAGGATTTTGCGGCCAAGACCTTGCCTAATCTGGAACACCATCTGGAAATGGCTAACGCCCTGAAGGCCAAGCTGGATGCAAAGAAATAAGCAGGTTCATGAACTTGAACCGGTTAGACGAATTAAGCAGTAAGCCAAAGCAGCACGCATAACAATAACGGGACTCCGTTTTATGGGTTCCCCCTCTGTCGTCAGGACGCACTTCCTCATGGAGTCGATCCTGGCGGCAGTTTTTTTGTGTTTTTACAATGAGCACTTCATCGTCTGCTTGCAGATAATCAAATCTTGCCGTCTGCCTGTTCTTCGATCACCAGCTCAAAACAGATCAGCACGGGATTGCGCCCGCGTGCCAGCACACCTTCACAGACGTTGCCGCGCGGGTCGATCAGTGCGATGTCCAGATGGCAGCGCAAGCCGTCAGCAGTCGGCTGTACATCGCCGTCTCGCACCAGAATCTCCGTCGCCAGATCTTCCACCACACGACCATCCTCAAACTCGGCACCGATAATACTGCCGACGCTGCCGCGTACTTTTGCGTGGCGAATACCGTGTGTGTGGCACACATTTTCAATCGCCATATTCAGATCTTCATCGGGCCGGATGCGTGCCAGTACCGTGCGCAGGCCTTCGGTTTTATCCTTGGCGGCCTCGATTGCGACGACTGCCGGGTGAAACAGTGTGAAGTTGGTTTCAGGATCGAAGCGTGTTTCCATCGTGGCGTTGTGCAAGCCCCAGGCTTGTGCCATGCCCGGCTCTGCGACGATGGTCTGATCCATCAGCATGTGTCCGCCCTGGCGTTTGCCTTCGGCATCGCGCCAGATAGCGTGGCAATGCACGAAAGGCGCACCGTCGCGGCGGCCGTAAGTGGCACAGGCCAGTTCGATGACGACACCGCCGTCGACTTCATGCGGCGCACTGTAAAAGGCCGCATGCTTGCCGTCGTGCGAGAGCGCCGGCATCAGGAAGTGATGCGGCGACACGCGCAGGTTTTCGAACCTCACGGTGGCACCGTTGATACCGGCGGCGGCCAGCGGCATGCTGATGGCGTCACGCAAATTCATTCCTGCCTGCAAGGTAAAACTGGCGCTGGCTGCATTGCCGGCGAGGCTGACGATGCGTACCGGATCCGGCGAACCCGGATGGCGGGCGCGACGGGCGAAGGGCAGGGGTGCAGCTTGGATGGGGTGTACTGACGATGCTTGCATGCTGGCGTGTCTCCTGGCCGGGCGGTGTGTGCTCTCGGCTTGCTGTTCTTTGGCCCATGGGCTGCATGGGATGGATGGAACATGTTAACGTGCTTTCGATTTTCTTGTTGAGGGCATGCTAGACGAGACTTCAAGAGCGACTTGAGACGATTCTCTCAAGGAGATGTTGTCAAAATATTTCCATGCGGAATTATTTAATCTGTGGCGTGCTTTTTCCATCGAAGCTGATGGGGGAAATTTACCCGTCTAATTTCCTGTATGCATTTTGTTGTCATGCGGAAGTAATACTTGAGTGCAAGAATGCTGCGGCGTCGACAGTGGTTGATCAATGCCAGATAAATGCAATGAGTGCAGCGAGTGCAATCGCTGCGCAATAACAAAATCACACACGAGCGCTTACCGCCACCAGGGAAGAATTCCACATGACTATCCGTCTGCGCATTACCTTGCTTGTCATTCTTACGTTCATTGCGATTTCCGCCATCGGTGGCTACGCAGTGTTCCAATCCCGCGCCAGCGCCGTGGAAGTGAAGTCGGTTACCGAAGGCGTTGTGCCGAGCGTGCTGGCATCATCCGACCTGGTCGGACAGTTGAAGGATGTCCAGTTGGCCGCGATGGTGATGGTCACCGAGACCGACACCAATCTCATCGGTCAGGAAAATGAAAAGCTCGCGGCCAAGAAAATCACGCTGGAAAAAGCGCTGGAGTTCCAGGCCGGCCAAGCTGCGAGCCAGGCACAGAAAGGCCTGATCGAACAAGCCAAGGAAAGTCTCGATAACTACTTTGGCGCCATCGACAGCACGGCGAAGTTCAAGCTGGCCGGCAAGGATGCGCTGGCGCAGGCGTCCTTCTTCGGTGGCGTAGTGCAATATCAGGCTGAGCTGGAAGGCGTTGTGGATACCTTGCGCATCGAGAAGAACCGAAGCAAGGACACGGCGATTGCAGCGCTGAACCAGAATCTGGCATCGACAACGACCACCATTTCCATCGTGACAGCGGTTGCCGTCGTGGCGCTGGCGCTGATCGGCTTCTTGCTGTATCGCCAGATCACCGGTCCGATCAGCCGCATGCAAATCATGATGACCGAGATTGCCGTCAATCAGGACTTCACGCGCCGCCTGCCGGTGGATCGCATGGATGAAGTCGGCCATTCCATTGTCGCCTTCAACGGCATGATCGAGAAAATCCAGGAGGCCTCGGCGCAGGTCAAACAAAAGACTGCCGACATGCAGGCCATGCTGCAAAACATCCCGCAAGGCATCTTGACCGTGGTCGACGGCAACAAGGTGCATCCGGAATATTCGGCCTTCCTCGAAACCGTGTTCGAGACGAAGGACATCGCCGGCCGCGACCTGATGGAGTTGGTCTTTACCGATACCTCACTCGGTGCGGACACCCTGTCGCAGATCGAAGCCATCGGTGGCGCCTGCATCGGTGAAGACGTGATGAACTTCGAATTCAACGAGCATCTGATGGTCGGTGAAGTCGAGAAAAAAATGGCCGATGGCCGCGTCAAGATTCTGGATCTGAGCTGGTCGCCGATCACCGATGACGCCGATCAGGTGATCCGCCTGATGCTGTGTGTACGCGACGTGACCGAACTGCGCAAGCTGGCAGCGGAAGCCAATGAGCAAAAGAACGAGCTGGAAATCATCGGTGAAATTCTGGCGGTAACTGCACCGAAGTTCCAGGACTTCATCGTGACCTCGCGCCGCTTTCTTGACGAGAACGAACAACTGGTGCATCAGAATCCCGAAGCGACGGCATTCGCCATCGCCAAGCTGTTCCGCAACATGCACACCATCAAGGGCAATGCCCGCACTTATGGCCTGCTGCATCTGAGCAACGTGGTGCATGGCGTTGAAGAACATTACGACGATCTGCGCCATCCGGAAACCGGTGCGGTCTGGAATCAGGAAACCTTGTTGCAGGATCTGGCCAAGGTGCGTGTCGCCGTCGACCGCTATGCCCGCATCAACGAAGTCACACTGGGCCGTCAAGCCGCACCGGAACAGGCTGCCGCCGTCGAACGCCACATCATGACCATCGACCGCAAGCACATTCTGGAAAGCTTGCATCGCCTGGAAACGGTGAATACGGCCAACTTGCACGAAATGGTGGCGGTACGTAATGCCGTGCGCAAGACCTTGCGTTTGCTGGGCACGGAAACGATCGGCGAAGTCCTCGCCAGCGTCACCGACTCGCTGCCGGCACTCGCCGCCGAATTGGGCAAGGCTGCGCCGGTTGTGGAAATCGAAGACAACGGCTACGTCATCCACACGCATTCATCGGCATTGCTGAAGAACGTCTTCATGCATCTGATCCGCAATGCCGTCGATCACGGGCTGGAAATGCCGGAAGAGCGTCAGGCCAAGGGCAAGCAGGAAGCCGGTACTGTCCGCCTGCAAATGGGCGTGATGAACAACATGCTGCACATGGCGCTGTCGGATGACGGCCGCGGCCTGGCGCTTGCACGTATTCGCCAGACCGGTATTGAAAAGAATCTGATTACGGCGGATCAGGCGCTGACCGACGCCGAGCTGGCAGAACTGATCATGCGTCCCGGTTTTTCGACTCGCAGCGAAGTGACCGATGTGTCGGGACGTGGCGTGGGTATGGATGCGGTGCTGGATTTTGTTACCCGCGAACACGGCCGCATCGAGATTCAGTTCCTGGATCACGCTGAAGGTGCAGATTTCCGCCAGTTCCAGATCAACGTGCTGCTACCGGAAAATGTCGCGGTGGAAGTCGACGGCATCGATGTCGCCTATCCGATACCAGAACTGGATCAGGTCGCGACTGGCGCTGTGCCGGTAGCCGGCAGCGATCCGCAGGTCGCCTGATCGGGAGACCAAGGCAGGAATTCAAAACAGGGAAGGCAGGGTGATCGCTCTGCTGACCTGATGTTTGACTGAACAGCAAGTTTAGCGATTGGCGGCAGGTTCTGTAGTGCAGTTATACGTGTCTATTGCAAGGATGTTTTTCATGATGTTGAATCCGGTTATTTTTGTTGTTCTGGGAGCGCTGCTGTCCGGCGTGCCGCTGGCCTTGATGCTCAAGCGCCAGAATGCACGCATGAAGCGCATGGTCGATCTGGAGCAGGTCGAGATCCTCAAGCGCAATGTCGAGGCGACACTGCACGAGCAGCAAGAGAATATCGAGGCGCATCAGCAGGAGCTGGAAGCACAACGCCGCGACAACGACCTGCGTCTGGTTCATACCCAGCGCGAAACCGAAAAAATCGTCGCCCAGCTCAGCTCGCAGAACTCCGAGAGTATGGCGCGCGTGCTGGAAAACTGCGACGCCTCGCAAGAAACCATCGGCAATCTGCTTGGCCTGATGCGCACTTTCGAGCGCTGGCATGACGACATGAATGTCCTGATCACGCACAACCGCGAAATGCACCGCAAAAACGACGAGTTTGCGCTGATCGTCAATCAGGTCATCATCGTGGCACTCAACGCGTCCATCGAAGCAGCGCGCGCCGGCGCACATGGACGCGGCTTTGCGGTGGTGGCATCGGAAGTCCGCGATCTGGCGCAACGTGCCGAGAAGCTTTCCAAGAGCTACCGCGCCAATCTGTATCAGAACGACCTGATCACGACCACGACGTTCCAGGATTTGCAGGCGGGCGGCAAGATGATCATCGGCGCCATCATCGGTCTCGATCTGATCAACAAGAAAACCAAAGAAGCGCTGGCCGCGTAAGGAAACGAATCCATGTTGAGCCAATCCGCCAAAGACGGTTTTGATCTGCTGTTGACGCAGTCTCTGAAGAACAGCCTTGTGCCGTCAGGCACTGAGGCGCAGATATTGACCTTGACCGAGCCGGCCGATTTTCCGGAAAAACAGATGGTGGTGTTGACGGTATCGTCCTATCTGTTTCGTCTGATGGTGATGTTTTACTTCTCGCCCAACGATGCCACGCGCAGTCATTTCGCTCGCTTGAATAACGTGGATGAAGCCGAGATGAGCGAGCAGACTTTCATGGACGCCATCGCAGAGAGCGGCAATCTGTGCTGCGGCATTCTCAATCGCGATCTGGGTAATTTCTTTCCACACATTGGCATGTCGACGCCGAATGTTATCGACAAGAACTGTGCAGCCTATCTGCAAAAGCTCAATAGCCAGCACATTCAGCACTTTGCAATCGATATGGATGGCTCGCCGCGGTTTCACGTGAGTCTGTGTGTGTCGGCGTACGCAGATATCGACTTTAGCGTTTCCGCAGAAGAGCTTGGCAGTGATACCGGCGAGCTGGAACTCTTCTAATTTTATCTTTCATTACAAGAAAATCTCATGGCACAAATTTTGGTAGTTGATGATTCAAGCACTGTGCGCGCCGAAGTCGGCGATTTCCTGAAGAAGAATGGCCTCGATGTCGCTTTGGCTGTCGATGGCCGCGACGGTCTGACCAAGCTCAAGGGCGATCCTTCCATCAAGCTGGTTGTTTCCGATGTCAACATGCCCAATATGGACGGTCTGACAATGGCGGAGAAGATCCGTAGCGAGCTTGGCAATACCGCTGTCAACATCATCATGCTGACCACCGAAAACTCGCCGATCATGAAAGAGCGCGGCAAGGCTGCCGGCATCAAGGGCTGGATCGTCAAGCCGTTCAAGGGCGATGCCGTGCTGGCGACGTTCAAGAAGCTGGTCGGCGCGTAATCCTTTCATCTGACTACGGCTGCGCCAGGCTGGTGCGGCCGGAGTCAGAGAGAGCCCCTTTCTCACCAAAAATGTTCATGAAATGTCCGCACGCTGCGCCGATACGGACACGCCTTCACGGCCTCTGTCCGGCAATGTTGCCGGTGTCTCAATTTATGTTCCGCAGGTGATTGTCCTTTGCTATATTGGGCGCTGACACCGATAGAGGTCAGCCAATGTCCCTGCATCAATTCAGTCATACGGTAGGTCCCATCACGTATCAGTTTCGCGATCTTGCGGATCTGATGGCCAAGGCGACGCCGCTGCGTTCCGGCGATATGCTGGCCGGTGTGGCCGCCGAGAGTGCGGAGCAACGGGTCGTGGCGCAGATGGCGCTGGCCGAGCTGCCGCTACGGATTTTTCTTGAGCAGGCGCTGGTGCCTTATGAAGCCGATGAGGTCACACGCCTGATCGTCGACGATCATGACGCCGCGGCTTTTGCTCCGATCAGGCATTTGACGGTTGGCGACTTCCGCAACTGGCTGCTTGGGGACGACGTCGACAGCGAGACTTTATGCGCCGTGGCACCTGGCATCACACCGGAAATGGCCGCCGCCGTCAGCAAGATCATGCGTAATCAGGATCTGATCCTGGTCGCAAAAAAATGCCGCGTCGTCACCGCTTTTCGCAACACCATCGGTTTGCCGGGGCGGCTGTCGACCCGGCTGCAACCCAATCACCCGACCGACGACGCCACCGGCATCGCAGCCAGCTTGCTGGATGGACTCCTGTATGGCAGCGGCGACGCCGTCTTCGGTATCAATCCCGCCACCGATAACGTGGCGCAAGTGATCAATCTGGTCACGATGATGGATGAGATCATCGCGCGCTACGAGATCCCCACCCAGTCTTGCGTGTTGACGCATGTGACCAATACCATTGCGGCCATCGAGCGCGGCGCGCCGGTCGATCTGGTGTTCCAGTCGATCGCGGGTACTGAGGCGGCCAATCGCGGTTTTGGCATTGACCTGGCCTTGCTGGCGGAGTCGCGCAGTGCCGCCTTGTCGCTGGGCCGCGGCACCGTGGGCGACAACGTCATGTATTTTGAAACCGGGCAGGGCAGTGCACTCTCCGCCGGGGCCCATCACGGCATCGATCAACAGACCTGCGAGGCGCGAGCCTATGCCGTGGCGCGCAAGTTCAAGCCGCTGCTGGTGAACACCGTTGTCGGATTCATCGGTCCGGAATACCTCTACGACGGCAAGCAGATCATTCGCGCCGGGCTGGAGGATCATTTCTGCGCCAAGCTGCTTGGCCTGCCGATGGGGTGCGATGTCTGCTATACCAATCATGCCGAAGCAGACCAAAACGATATGGACAACCTGCTGACCTTGCTGGCCACGGCGGGATGCAACTTCGTCATGGGCATCCCGGGATCCGACGACATCATGCTGAACTATCAGACCACGTCCTTCCACGACGCGCTGTATGTACGGCGGGTGCTCGGGCTCAGGCCGGCACCGGAGTTCGAGGCCTGGCTGCAGCGTATGCAGATATTCAGCAGCGACGAGCAATTTCGTCTCGGTGAAAATGTGCCTCCGACCTTTCGCGACGCTTTGCAGCGTTTGCTCTGATATGGAAAACGACAAATCCCCGGTCATCAATAATCCCTGGCAGATGCTGCGCGAGTTCACGGCCGCCCGCATCGCACTGGGACGTGCAGGAGTCAGTTTGCCGACATCGCCGCAACTGGCCTTTCAACTGGCGCATGCGCAAGCGCGCGACGCCGTGCATCTTGCACTTGATGCCGACCAATTGCGCCGGCACCTGCTAGACGTTGGTATCGGCGGTGCGGAGGCTTGCCTTGTTCTTGACACCGCTGCAGGCGACCGGCTGACCTATCTGCAGCGCCCGGATCTGGGCCGCCGGCTGAGTGAGGCGTCTCGCAATGCATTGGCCTCGGCGATGCAGGCGCAGGGGGAGGATGTCTCTTATGATTTGGCCGTCGTTGTCGCCGATGGTTTGTCGTCGCTGGCCATTGCCAGGAATGCGGTTCCATTTCTGAGTGCCTTGCAACCCCGCATCGCCAAACATGGCTGGAAGCAGGCGCCGCTGACCATCGTGCGGCAAGGGCGGGTGGCGGTCGGCGACGAAGTCGGCTACCTGCTGCGAGCCAGGCTGGTGGTCGTGCTGATCGGCGAGCGTCCCGGCCTCAGTTCGCCCGATAGCATGGGGCTGTATCTGAGTTGGATGCCGCGAGTCGGTATGGCGGATTCAGAGCGCAACTGCATTTCGAACGTGAGGACTGAAGGCATGCGCTACGACGAAGCAGCGTTCAAGCTGGAGTATCTGTTATCCGAAGCGACCCGGCGTCAGTTGAGCGGCGTGGGGTTGAAGGACGAAAGCGGCCGATCTGCAGAAGTTGGTGCCCCGACCAGGAATTTTCTCTTGAGCGAGGGCTAATTAGACCGCCCATTCAGGGGCAAAAAATGCTGCCTGAGGTGATTAAATTTTGAAAATGTGAGACAAGCGGTCAAGTCCACTGACAATTTGCTGTGACAATAAACGCCTGAGCAACCGGATCAGGCTTATCGCATGGTCCGAGCTTAAAAACGGAAGAAAGAGAAAGCAATATTCTCACTTTTGACCTCGACGCCCGATGCGCATGTATCGGGCGTTTTTTTATTTCCGCGACGGTAACGTATAAGAGCGGTCTTCCAATCGGATTGACACCGGCGCAGGCATGCGACATCGTAGGCGTTTTTGGTGCCGGCCGGATTGCATCAACATAACAAGAACTTACTCAGAGAAAGCCTCTGCATGAATAACGACCAGAAACCCGACATGGTGACCATCGTCATCCAGCATGATATCCGCACCGGCTCCCAGTCCGACTACGAGCAATGGCTTAAACGCATTCTGCCCATCGCCGCAGAGGCGCCCGGCCATCGTGGCGTCACCGTGATCAAACCGCCGGCAGGCACAAGCCGCTATACAGTCACCATCCGGTTTGAAACACTGGAACACGCGGAGCAATGGCTGGCATCGCCCGCCAGGCGTGATTTGATTAAGGAAGCCGCGCCGTTGATGGAGCAGCAAGAAAAGGTCGATACCATCACTGGGCTGGAGTTCTGGTTCACCCCACCGGCAGGTCAGCCGCAAAAGCGTGCGAAGCCGTGGAAACAGTTTCTGCTGACCTTGTCGGTGATTTATCCGCTGACGCTGGTCTTGCCGTGGCTGCTCGCACCGGTATTCGACACCGTGCCGGTCTTGCATGAGCAGTTGATCAGCAAGCTGATCGCTGCGGCAATCATTGTCGGTTTGATGACCTATGTGATCATGCCGCGCTATACGCGACTGGCGCAGAAATGGTTGTTCAATTGAACTTGCCGGTGAATTTCCACTTTGTGGCATTTAATCTGCCGCAGATGAAGGGCGTACGCGCTTTGCCGCAAAAAACCTGACAACTTTTTGCAGCGCAGGCCGTACGATCAGGAAGCAGCGATAAAGCCGCTCCAGCAGGAACATCATTCCAGGCAAGCGACATAAAGGACTGAGCCGGCGCCAGCCAGGCAGGCGATCCCAGACAAAGACAAACGCTTCGGCGCCACTGAGGATCTCTCCATCAGGACTGATCAAATGAAAGCGCCGCAGCAGTTGTTCTTTCGTCATGCCGGCCGGCGGTTGAAAATCATCGGAGGAGACATCTATCCAATGAATTTCTGCCTTCGCCTGCAACCGCCTGTAGAGCGCAATCTCGCTTCGGCAAAGAGGGCATGCACCATCAAACATGACTTCCGTCGGTTTGCAGCCCTGACCAGTTATGCGATCTTCCATATGTATTCCTTTTCACAGCTGCTACAGGCCCTAAGGCGTGAGTCTGAATATGCCGACAACACTGACCAGGCGTCGAACCTGCTCGCTCAGTGTTGCAGAGATCGCAGCAGCCTCTTCAACCATACTCGTGTTCTGCTGCGTCACGGCGTCCATTTCCAGCACAGCGTGATTGACATGCTCAATAGCTGAACTTTGTTCGCGTGCGGTGGCACGGATTTCCGCCATCGTCGCCGTCACACTGCGAATGCTGGCGACGACATCTTCCATGGTTTTTCCGGCTTGCGTAACCAGGATGCCACCGGTGTCGACTTCCTGTGCGGATGCGTTGATCAGTTGCTTGATCTCTTTTGCCGCAACGGCGGCACGCTGAGCAAGGCTGCGTACTTCACCGGCCACGACGGCGAATCCTCGTCCTTGCTCTCCTGCGCGGGCGGCTTCCACCGCAGCATTGAGGGCGAGAATATTGGTCTGAAAGGCAATGCCGTCGATGACAGAAATGATATCGACAATTCTTTGTGACGACTCGTTAATGGCTGCCATGGTGGCAACGACTTTTCCTACTTCGGCGCCGCCGCGTTCGGCAACTTCCGCAGCGGTTTTTGCGAGCGCATCGGCATGGTCGGCATGAGACGCGCTATTCTTTACGGCCGAGGTGATCTCAGCCATTGAGCTCGCGGTCTCGGTAAGAGAGCTGCTTTGCTGCGCCGTCCGTTCGGCCAACGCGTTATTGTTGGTCGCAATCTTGGCTGAGGCAGCGGCAATCGTGCTGGTCCCGTCGCGAACATCGATCATGGCGTCGCGCAGCTCTGTCATCATCAATTGCAATGCCTTTCCCGCATTGCTCATCGGTGCCTCGGCCTCCAGGCGCAAGACGATGGTTCCATCGCCGGCGCCTGCCATGGATGCGACTCTGGTGCTGAGTTCCCCCGCCTGTACCGCGTCGCGATAGAGTAGTTGTGCCAGATAGGCGAGCACGGCAGATTCAATCACCACGAATAGCGCGTGCAGTACAACTTCGCCAACGCCCGGTTTCGTGAAGCAAATCACGCCATATCCCCATTCTTGCAGATAGCTGAAGCTGAGATGATGAATGGCGATGACGGTCGCGGCGACGAGAATGACTTTCCAGTCTCGATAGCAAAGCAGAAACGCCAGCAGGACGAAGATCCCGAAGTGCAGTTCAGTCATCCCGGCTGCCTGATGAATGAACAGCGCTGCGAAGATCATCAATCCTGCCGCGACCAGCGCACGAGTGGCAAACGCATACGGGGCGCGCCAAATGAACAGTGACGGCACGACGGCTGTAGGAAGTCCGATCAGCAGCGCCCAGTGCCAGGTGTCGTGCAGCGTCGATAGGCCGAGCCCACAGAGAAAAAGTAGCCAAAGCAGCGGCAGCATCAGGCGATGAGCCTGCTTGTAATATCGGTCTAGAAAGAGGTGCATGGTGATCGAAAGTGATGTGACGGACAGATAAGTGCAAATACGCGCTGCTTCAACGCGGTTGTTACGGCGCGGTTGAAATGAGTTCTAGATGAAGCTGGCGGCAAGCAAGGAACCTGAGCCGACGATAGTCAGAATTCCACGCAAGCGAATAAACCACTCAGGGACAGGTTCAGTTTTTTCAATGATTCTGTCGGCGATGTAGCAAGCTACTAGCAGGCAGGCAAGTATCCGAAGCGCGGTCACAACAGCCAGCAGCGGGACAATCCAGGAAATGAGTGCCGGTACGATACTCCAGCCACATTGGAGCCACGGCTGCTGTGAACCTCCGCGCACCGCATAGCCCCATTGGAGCGCACCGACAAAAGTGCAGATGACGGCACCATAAAGAACCAGTGCATGCAATAGAAATGCTTGATGTCCCTCATCAAGCACCATGACTAACAGCGGCAACAGAACGAATGGGGTCAAGCCTCCGAGCCCCAGGGCAAGTGCCGGCGCATAGGGTTGCCGTCCATGGCTTGAGATATTCACAATGACTCGCCTGAGTGTGCCGGGAGATCGATTCCCTCCGCTTGCGCCAGGCGTACCAGAGCGTCCTCCAGTGCAGCGCGTGCATGCCCGGTCGTCCATTGCAGATCGCGGTGTAATGCCGCGTCCTTGCTGTCGCGATTGGCGCAGTCCGCGCTATATTTTTCGAAGCTGCCAAGGCTTAGCAGGAGTTCGGCCAAATGCCGTGGGCATTCGCAATAGATTTTTCCACCCGTTTCGGCGAACGCAGCCAGGCCGCTCTCATCGAAACGAGGAGGTGGGGGCGGCTGGGTTGCCGGCAGGAGAGGGCGTGCCCGGTCAGGTGATGCCTGTGTACGCATCAATGCATTGCAAAACCATTCAACCTCGACGGAATCCAGTGGTTTTCGGACTACTTCATAGCCTGCCGCGCGCAACTCCAGCAGAACGGGCGAGGGGGCAAAACGATAAAAAACAATGCCATTGCCTGCGTCGCAGGCCTGCTTGACCTCGTTGAGCGTATCGATCGTCGTTTCGTCGAGGATCGGAAATTCGACGACGATAATATCGGCCATCGTTCCTTCCAGCTCCTTGGCTGCCCTGTTGAGGTCAGTGCACTTCCCCACAATGTTCAGCATGCTGTGCGATAGCGCTTCGCTGATTCGCCGGGAAGATATCCACGGGCCGACAAGCGCAAGGCGAGTATCGGTCCGCGAAGCAAGTGCCGGGACCGCTTTTTGCGAAATCGAGCTCTTTTCGAAGTTGGACATTTCGATCAGGGTGACGATGGGCAAGGTCGCGATACTGCCGATGGCATGTCCGGCATCGACTAATCGTTTGATGATCCCCAGACGATGTACTTCATCCGGGGTGTAAAGTCGCTGGCCGCTTTCGCTTAATCGAGGTCCGACCACGCCGTAGCGCCGCTCCCAGACACGCAAGGTCTCGACTGGTACTCCGGTAAGGCGGGCCGCGACGCCACTTCGATAGCACGCAATTTCCGACTCGACTTGAAGATTTTCATCCGACATGACTTCATCCTGAAACGTAAACAAGGACAAATCATATCAGAATGAACCAGTATTGAACTCATTAATTATGGGAAATATCAGTTCATTATCTGTACATTCTGGATTAATTAATATAATATCGGTTCACTTTCGGTTCAATATCGACTCTAACAAGCATGCGGTTTCTCCCAATGTGCCATTAGTGGGTGGTTAGGTATTGATCTCTCACTCACCTAATTTTTGATGGAATTCGCATGATCCCAATCCACCCAGACTCCACCCGCGGTAATGACGGCCAGGAGGCAACAAACGGTTGCAATGGTTGCCGCGATTCACCGGAGTTGGATATTCAGTTTGAGTACGCGTATCAGCCGATCGTTGAATTCGCCACGCAGTCGATATACGCCTATGAGGCGCTGGTTCGTGGTCCGCAAGGCGAGTCTGCCGCCAGCGTGCTGGCGCAAGTCAACGACACTAATCGCTATCGGTTCGATCAGGCATGCCGAATGAAGGCCGTCGAGGGCGCATCCAAGTTGGGCATGACTCAACTCTTGTCGATCAATTTTCTGCCGAACGCGGTGTACCGCCCGGAAGTCTGCATCCGTAGCACGTTCGCAGCGGCGCGTAAATTTAATTTTCCGATTGAAAATATTATCTTCGAGGTGACCGAGGGGGAGCGTGTCCAGGACAGGCCGCATCTGGTCAACATATTCAAGGAGTATCGCCGCTTTGGATTCCAGACCGCCATCGATGATTTTGGTGCTGGTTATGCAGGCCTGAACTTGCTGGCGGAGTATCAGCCGGATCTCATTAAGATAGACATGGATCTGGTGCGTGACATTGATACCAATGTACCGCGCCAGGCGATCGTGGCAGGCATCGCGTCCATTTGCAAGCGATTGAATATCCGTGTTCTTGCTGAGGGAATTGAAACCCGTGCTGAACGAGATTTTTTGCTGGGCATCGGCATTACTCTCATGCAGGGCTACTGGTTCGCCAAGCCGGGGTTTAAGGAACTGGCGACGATTCCGGAATCAGCTTGGTGCTAATCATTTTTCCCTGTGTGACGTTCCAAATGGAGCGTTGTACCTCGGTCTGGTGTTTCGTGGGGAACGGATAATCGACGGGCCGACATCGGCTATCAACAAAGTTTTTTCCATTGTTGCGGAGACGTCCAGGAGCGGATCCATTCAAAGAGTGCAGATGCCGGCATTGGCCTGGATATTCCATAACCTTGTGCCAGCTCGCAACCAATCCGCAGCAACTCTTCCCCATGGGCAATGGTCTCCACACCTTCTGCGATGACCTTGCGGTGAAATGCTTCGGCCAAACCAATTACCCCACGAACAATAGCCAGATCTTCCTGATCGCTTAGCATGTCTCGCACAAAGCTTTGGTCGATTTTCAATGTTTCAGCTGGAAGACGCTTGAGATAGGTGAGCGACGAATAGCCGGTGCCGAAGTCATCAATCGAAAAATGCACTCCCAATTCTCGGCACACTTGCATGACTTGCGATATGGCCTCGATATCTTGCAACGCGCTTGTCTCAAGAATTTCCAGCTCCAGATTCGCAGGATTCACATCGGGATAGCATCTCAGGAGATCCCGCAGCGTCGTATAAAAATTGTCTTGCTGAAGTTGTCTCGGGCCCAGATTGACACTGACGGACAGCTCCAATTCCATCGCCTTCCAGGTTGTCATCTGCATCAGGGCCTGCGTGATTACCCACATGCCAAGATCATCGCTGAGCCTGTCCCCCTCAATCAATGGCAAAAACGATCCAGGCGGGACAAGACCCAATTCCGGATGTTGCCATCTGATGAGTGCCTCGACGCCGACGATAGCTCCGGTTCGCATATTGACCTTGGGCTGGTAATACAACACAAACTCATTGAGTTCCAGGGCCTCGGATAAGCGACGCAGCTGGGCGCTACGGCCTTTTTCTTCTGCGTCCCGGGCGGCATCGAAGAGGTGGTATTTATTTTTTCCGGATTGTTTTGCTTCATACATTGCGAAATCCGCATGACGTATTAACTGGTCTTCGTCAACATCATCATGAGGGTAAAGCGTGACACCAATACTGGCAGAGATCCGGATAAGGTGATTTCCGATAGCAATGGGCTCTGAGCAAGCTTTGAGGATTTTTTTCGTCAAACAATCGAGCTCGTCGTTGCTGGAAATATCAACCAGGACGGCGACAAATTCATCACCTCCCATGCGGGCAAGTGTATCGACCTCGCGCAAAGTAGATGCCATACGCCGCGCGATGGCGACCAGTAGCGCATCACCCAGTTCGTGCCCCCATTGATCGTTGACTTGTTTAAAGCCGTCAAGGTCAAGATACAGGACAGCCAGATTTTTTTCGCTACGCTTACTCATCCGCATTGCCTGGCGGAGCCGGTCTGACAGCAACAGGCGATTCGGCAAATCAGTGAGGACATCGAAATGCGTGATGTGCTCGAGTTTTTCCTGCTGTTTACGCAGGGAGGTGATATCGGTAAACAGGGCAACGTACTTCTGTGTTTGTCCAGATTGATCGGTGACGGCGCTGATAGTCAATAATCCTGTATAGGATTCACCGTCTTTGCGTCGGCTCCAGATCTCAGATCGTGCGTGGCCGTTGCGCACCAATTCGACGAGTATTCCTTTCTCGATGTCAGGCCCTTGGCGGCTCGATTTGAATACGCTATAGGTCCGGCCAATCAGTTCTTCCCGGGAATACCCTGTAATGCAGGTCAAAGCCTGATTGACCTCGATAATCACGCCATGATTGTCGGTAATGGCAATGCCCTCGCTGGTATGCGTAAATACGCAAGAGGTGAGTTTGAAGTTGGCTTCCGATATCTTCTGCAAGGTGACATCGCGTGCAATTTTTGATGCGCCGACGATTGTTCCTTGTTTGTCCCGAATCGGTGAAATCGTGACGGAAACCTGAATAGGCGAACCATCCTTACGCATGCGTATCGTGTCGAAATGATCGATTTTTTCCCCGGCAAGAATTTTCTCGAGAATGAACATCTCTTCGTTCTGCCGATCTTCTGGAAACAATTTGAGCATCTGCTGACCTAGCATTTCCTCCGCGCTGTAACCAAACATCACTTGCGCTGCGGCATTCCAGCTGGTGATTCTGCCGTCGAGGGTTTTGCTGATGATCGCGTCGTCGGAGGAATTGACCAATGCCTGGAACTGTTCGACAGCATTTTCCAGTTCTACTTGCGTCGTCACATCACGTGCTATTTTCGATGCACCAATAATCCGTCCCTGAGGATCGCGTATGGGAGAGATCGAGACCGACACATTGATCGGAGATCCTCCTTTGCGAATACGTATGGTTTCAAAATGGGCTACGCGCTCGCCGCTGACAATTTTGTCGAGAATCAGGGCTTCCTCATCGGTTCTGTCCGATGGAAACAGACGCAGCATCGGTTGCCCCAGCATCTCTTCTTCGGTATAGCCGAAGATGATCTCTGCACCGTGGTTCCAACTGGTGATAATTCCGTCAAGGGTCTTGCTGATGATGGCGTCGTCGGAAGATTGAATGATTCCATCGAAGTACTCTTTGGATGAGTACAGTCGCCGGTTGCGTTCAGCTGACGCGCGGGACCACGCTTCAGGGGCATCAACTTCACCACCGTTCAGGCCATCTTTCCCCGAGTCATTCGTCATGAATTTCTGTTCCTCGCAGTGTGGTTCTTGGCGTCGGCTCTTGATGTGGAGAGTGACAACCTACCAATTGGTATTTTTAGTGGGAACAAACTGCAGTGCAGCAACACAGCCCGGAACGGCGAGCTGGCATCAATTGTTCTGATACTACATGGATATGGCTTTTTTGCCACATAGGGAATTTCCTGATTGTCGTCAGGCTTGCATCCGATGCGCCACTCTACTGCAAGGAAAAACGAATCGATTTGAGCTATCTCAATTCACTGTACATCACAACCGAGCATAGTAGAAAAAACCATCTATTTATGGATCGCTACGAGGCCAATGTGTTGAATTCCAGATCGTATTTCTCTCTATCATCCCGGCCATTATTGATGGTCGCCTTGTTGCTGAGTATTCCTGCGTTCTATCTGGTGCTCAATAGCGACGCGCTGCCATATCGAGATACCGGACGATGGCTCTATGGTGTGGTGGCATTGCTTGCCGGTTTTGAATTGTGGCGGCACTACCGGGCTGAGCCTTTGAGCAAGAAACACCGGAGACTGGCTGCCGTAGACTTGCTGATCGTCTTTGGTGCTATTGCCAGTGCGTGGCCGTACGACTCGTCGTGGCATTTTATGGAGTGGTTATTCAGACTAGCCTATTGTGCCGTCGTGTTCTTACGACTGTCCCTGTTGGTGGCGCGTTATGTCGCGCCGCATAGACTGCTGCAGATCGGTGTCTTTGCCTTGTTTGTGTTGGCGATCGCCGGTGAAGGTTTTTTGTTGCTGGAGCCAAAAATCCATAGCTATGCGGACGGTGTCTGGTTGGCATTTCTGACTGTCGCGACACTGGGATATGGCGACCTGGTTCCCTCTGCACCTGGCTCCCGAGTCTTCGCCGTATTTATTGTTCTGTTGGGCTATGCCTTATTTTCTGTCTTCACCGCGAGTATTTCAGCAATTTTGGTGGGAGAAGATGAAAAGCGGCTCCGGCATGAGCTGCATATGGACACCCGGATGTTGCGCGCCGAGATTGCAGCTCTACGCAAGGAGCTCAGAGAAGGGCTGCTGCAAGACGGGCGACGCAGCAACGGCGACAGCGTTCGTCAGGAAGAGGCTTAGAACCGCCCAAGGTTCTAAGCCTCTTTTCTGAACCGCCGCATTAATGTGACAGGAGTACCGGTAGTGTCATCGTATTGAGAATCAGCGACGTCACACCACCAAGCAAAACTTCACGGAAACGTGAGTGGCCATATCCACCCATGACGAGCAGATCGGCTCCTTTATCAGCCGCCAGAGATAGCAGGGCGTTGCCGACATCAAGCTCGGTATTCTCTTCTTCGATCTCGATTTTTACCCCGTGACGCGCCAGGTATAGCCCGATGTCGGCCCCCGGTTGTTCGCCATGCGTGGCAAATCTTTGGGATTGGTTGAAGATTGCGAGGGTAACCTTCTTCGCGCGTTTGAGCATCGGCAATGCGTTAGCGATTGCATGTGTGGCTTCCATACTGCCGTCCCAGGCCACCAAGATGTTACTGCCGGTGTCGCTGAATTTACCCGCATAGGGAACTACCAGTACCGGTTTCGACGAGTTGAGCATGACGTATTCCGGCAGATCGGAAATGTCGACGGCATCGGGTTCACTGAGATCCATCTGGCTGACAACGACCAGATCGCTATAGCGCGCCTGCAGCGCAAGAGCACCTTGTGCATCATCTTCGCTGACACGGCGTTCGTAAGAATTCACGCCCATCTTCTTAACGGTTTCTTCGAATTGATCGAGGCTGTGCTGCGCACGTTGCCGGAGCGTATCGATTACCGATGTCACGAACACCATACCGTCCGGGTAGATAAAGCGTGAGATGCCGGTAACGGCCACCCCGATAAGATGCGCGTCGTGAGCGATCGCAATTTCCGCAGCGAGTTTGATGCGCTCGGCCGAACGGCGGGACTGGTCGACATAGACGAGGATAGTTTTGTATGACATGAGTTCACCTGGAGGTTGTCGGTCGGAGTGTGCAAGTTTCTGCACTGAGGAACACTGGCTCCAACATAGCATTCGAGGTCATGCCGGAGATTGACATACATCAAGCGCCTTAGCAGTTTATCGCGCGTCCACTGCCTGCTTTGACATCCTGCTATCCAGACTTGCAGCTTCTATTCATTTCTTATTCATGCAGCGAATTTTGATCCTTTTGACGTGGATCAAATAGAAAAAACAATGCCGTACTACAGTCGACCTATGCCGGGCGCACGCTTTTGCCGGAACGTGGTGGATTTTTCGGCCAGCCCTCAATGGCGGCCAATTCATAGCGTGACGTCACCGACATCGGGTCAGAAATAATGTGTGCAGGAGCAACAGATGAAAACACTTACATGGTCACCGCAGATGTCTTTAGGCATCGTTGAAATGGACAATGCCCACAAGGAATTGATTCAGGAGTTGACCAAGATCATGGCCGCGCCGGATCACGAATTTGTGCCGTGTTTGCTGCGCATCGTGGAGTTGCTGGAAACCGATTTTCGGGAAGAAGAGATGTTGATGGAAAAAATGAACTATCCCGCCTTGCGGGAGCATCGCGCAGAGCATGCGGATTTATTGAGTACCTTACATCACGTGGTTCCCAAGGCGATGAATGGTGAGTATGTATTGCCCCGGCAAGTACTTGGCATGCTGCCTCAGTGGTTTCTGAATCATTTGATAAGAATGGATGCCGAGCTGGTTAAAGCGCTTAATAAGTCCGGCGCGAAGCCGAGCACCCATGCACAGGTATCGATGCCGTAAAGGGGACATGCTGCATTGATCTTCCCGGATCGAAATTTTTTGTTTTTCAATCAGGTTGCCGTCAGTGAACCTGTAAGCCAAGGAGTTTTTATGTTCTCGTTTCCTTTGATGCAAAGTCCCGATGAAGTCAGGCGCATGTTCAATGCCGAGCTTCGTTTGTACAACACGGTAATCACGAATGCTGTCGACGTTGCATTCAGAATCGCTGATTTGAATCTGAGCGTTCTGAAGCAAAATGCCGCCGGCTGGTCAGAAAAGTCGGCCAAAATAGGACTGGCAGAAGGTAACACCATGCCACAATGGCTCGATGCGAATCATCTCAAAAAGGATTTTGAACACTTTGCGACCTATGGGCAGCAAGTCAGCAAGCTGATGCTGGACTTGCAAGGGGAGTTGGTAAAAGTCGCGCAGCAGCGTGCCTCACAGACGCTGAGCGCAAATGCGGCAACCGGCGCCAATCAGCAGTCTACGCAGTCCATCGTGCCAGCAAGCGGAGCTTCGGCCGTGGCGTTCATCCAGAACATGGTGGAGCAAGCGAGCAAGGGATACACACAATGGGCCGGCACGGCACTGAGTGCGATGGATGCGGTTGAAAGTGATGCAGCTCACGCCGATGGAGCAAAGAATGTGGCATTGGCGACAAAGACGCGTGCCCGAAAATAAGCCGCCAAGACATCTTCTATTTGGCGCTACGCCCGGCAGCATCGACTGAACTTTTCGTCGATGCTGTTTTTGCTGTTTCTTATGGTCCAGCTTCGTTTCTGACCAGCAAGACCGGCACAGGCGACGTTCGTGCGACCTGCTCAGCGTCGCTTCCCATGAGAAAACGGCGAACACCGCGACGGCCATGGGTTCCGATCACGATAATATCGGCCTTCCAGGTCATAGCCCGTTCAACGATGACGTCGGCAATCTGCGCACCCATCGCTTCCTGGATTTCGGTATCGACAGTTATTCCCGACTTTTCCATCTCGGCACGTATGCGGGTGAGCAATTCCTCCGCTTCCTTCAGTGCGAGAGGTCTGGTCGTCGAGGCGTACACATCCGGCTCTTCAAAACCGTTGCTCATTGTTGTCATGTCGAGGACATGCAGCAAGCGCACGCGCGCCTTGCAGAGAGAGGCCAACCGGCATGCCTCCTTGGCTGCGGATTCGGCGGTGTTGCTGCCGTCGATGGGGACGAGAATAGTCTGGTACATGATGAGCTCCTGGTGGAGTAAGTCCTTGGTCAGACTGCATAAAAGTGAGTGGATGTTGCCGGCAATCGCGGTGGTGCCAGGCTGGCGGCCATCCACTCTTCGTTGGTTGGCCCCACAGCCACAGATTCTTCCAGGAACTCATGACAGCTGTGAGTGATCGACCAAACAAAAAGAAGACAGCTAGCGATAAATGATCACCGGCACTTCGCTCTGAACAAGCACCTTGTTGGTCTGGTCACCAAGCAAAATCCGATTTACGCCGCTGCGGCCGTGCGAGGCCATGAATATCGAGTCGCAGGCATAGCGCGAAGCTGCTTCAACGATTGCCTTCCATGGATAAGGGCTTTCCACGGTATGTACCTGGCAAGCTATGCCGGCTGCGTCTGCCAGATCTTCAATGATCTGAACATAGTCTTTAGCCCCTTGCCGGATAGACTCCGACAGCAATGTGAAATCATTGCGCCGGCTGATCAAAGTGAAAGATTCGTAAGGAAGGGTCTTCGCGACCGATAAGCCAACCACTTCACTGCCATGATCCTTGGCGAACTCAATGGCAGCGCGTACTGCCCGATTTGACAGATCTGAACCATCTGTAGGAATTAAGATTTTTTTGAACATATGATCCTCTGCAAAAGGCATTCATCAACAGCATTAATAGGCGGCATTAATAATCGGTATCAGAGTGACTCTCCGTTGATGTCACCGCGACAACAATAGGGAAACCTGTGATTCGGCTATCACCACGCCCGTGGTTCCGCCCAATAGCGTGCTGCGCCAACGTGGATGCGCAACACATCCCATCACGATGAGGTCGGCATCCAGCTCACCGGCAAGCGCCAGTAGTGCATGTCCGACGTCGGGTGTTGCCGGGCGTCGAATGATGTTGATCGGTTTCGCCAACGCTGTGAGGCATTGCTTTATATCCTCTTCAAGAGCCGGGCCGTGGGTGCCGGGCGCAGTGCCGTCTCCGAAAATGACGGCGCTGACGACATCGACATCCTGGAGTATCGGAATGGCATTGCGCGTTGCTCTGGAGGCGACACTGCTGCTGTTCCAGGCGATCAGTGCGTGTCGCCAGAGAAACGGCTTTTCATTGATTACAAATACAGGCGCAGCTGCATTCAAGGCCACAAACTCGACAAAATCACTTTCTTCACGTCTTGCGGTGCGCCTTAATTCACTCTTGCCAAGAATGATCAGGTCAGCGGCATTGCCGTAGTGACTTAAAGCGCTGGCAGCGTCGTCGTCAACCTGTAACTGCTGAATGGTGGCAATGCCATTTACTCGTGCCAACATGGTGAAGCGCTCCAAGGCCTCGGTCATGTCCAGGCGCAGTTTTTCCCGATGGCCTTTTTGCTCTGGAGTGTGAGCAGAAGCCGGGGCATCTTCGACAATTGTCTCTCCGGAAAGACTGAGCAAACGTGACATGAACCGTGAAATTCCTGTGATGGCCAGTCCGATGACTGTCGTGCGTGCGCGAGAAGCCAGATGCGCGGCGAGCTTTATCCGTTGCTCCAGATCGGCCGCGTCGCTGACGTATATCAAGATTGATCTGTAATTCATGATTCGCCTCTCGCCAACAGGTTGATACAGGTTGATACCTCGCATTGGATGAGGAAATAGTAGTCGTCGGCACGAAAATAGAATTGACTTACATCAAGCGAAGTGCGCCAGAGCACCTCCATACGAAATTAATTTTCTGGTTATATCGATTTTGATCCAGGTCAAATGGCGTCCGGGCAGCGAGGCATAGGATGATCTTCGTCGAGTCTCTTTTGATTGGAGAAAAAATGCTAAAGAAGATATTGCTCGCGACGGACGGATCGGAGCTCTCTAAGAATGCAGTGCGGGCTGCGGTAGATTTCGCTGCATCGTATGGCAGCACGATCGTCGGTCTGGCGGTGTCCGAGATTTTTTCAAGCCTGATCATGCCGGAGATGGGGGCAGGGTACGACCTGAAGGGAATTGAAGACGAGATCTTCGAACAATCGAAGCTCAATGCTGAGTTCGTTGCGGAATGCGCGAAGAAGTCAGGTGTCGCATGTGAAGTGCATACCGTCAAAGGGACTCATCCCCATGAAGAAATCCTGCGATTTGCCACCGAATATGGTTGTGACGCCATCTTCATGGCTTCGCATGGGCGACACGGCCTGGATAAGCTGATATTGGGCAGCGAGGCCCAGAAGGTGCTGACCTTCAGCAAATTGCCGGTCCTCGTATTCAAATAAACGTATCGCACGCAGACAGCTTTGCCAACGCGAACCCTAACCAACAACGTAAGAGGTGTTTCTATGAAAACCGATTTTCAGATTAAAAAAGACGTCATCGACGAACTGGCATGGGAAGCAGCCGTGAACGACAACGAGATTGGTGTAGAGGTGCGTGACGGCGTCGTCACTCTGACGGGGAACCTTGACAGCTACGCAGAAAAATACGCCGCAGAGAAAGCCGTGCAGCGTGTCGCGGGTGTCAAGGGACTTGCCGTTGAAATTGATGTCGTTCTTCCAGGTTCCAGCAAACGCACCGATGCCGATATTGCCCGAACCGCAGCACATGGTTTGGAGTGGAATGCTCTGCTGCCAAAAGATCGGGTCAAGATCATGGTCGAGGATGGCTGGGTCACCTTGAGCGGCGAGGTGGATCATCAATATCAGCGCGTGGCTGCAGAAAGCTCCCTGCGCAGCTTGCTTGGCGTCGTTGGCATCAGCAACCAGATCTCCGTAAAAAACGTTGCAAGGCCTGTCGACATCAAAATGCATATCGAAGCGGCATTGCAACGCCGCGCCCATTCAGCGGTAAAAGCGATCGATGTTGTCGTGAGCGGTGATCAGATCACGCTCAACGGATCGGTTTCGTCATTGGCGGAGCGCCAGGCGGCGTTCGCGGCAGCACTCAGAACGCCAGGTGTGACGAAGGTGATCGACAAGCTTTCTGTCGGGATTTAAGTCTTCTTCTTTCGCCTATCTACGTTGATCTTCAGCGTCTTCTAATAGCGTATTTCATATTGAGTATCCCAATGAAAAACACGATGCAAGCAGCAGTGGTGGAGCAGTTCGGAAAACCACTCGTCATCAAGGAAATCTCTTTGCCTTCTCCCGGGCCGGGACAGATTCTGGTTAAAACGGAAGCGTGCGGGGTCTGTCATACGGATCTCCACGCTGCACGTGGAGACTGGCCGGTCAAGCCGTCCTTGCCTTTTGTTCCTGGGCACGAGGGTATCGGTGTCGTCGTGGCCGTTGGCGCCGGCGTGACTGAAGTGAATATGGGCGATCGTGTCGGTGTGCCATGGCTTTACTCTGCGTGCGGGCATTGTGAGCACTGTCTGGCGGCGTGGGAAACGGTATGCGGCGAGGCGGAGTTTGGTGGCTATACCAAGAATGGTGGTTTCGCAGAATACATCCTGGCCGATCCCAGATACGTGGCGCATATTCCTGCGGGACTGTCCGCAACGGCGGCGGCTCCCATCATTTGTGCAGGCGTCACATCCTATAAGGGCATCAAGGAGTGCAAGGCGCAGCCCGGCGAATGGCTTGCCGTTTCAGGAATCGGCGGTCTGGGCCACCTGGCGGTTCAATACGGCAAGGCGATGGGACTGCGCGTGTGCGCTATTGATATCGATGACGGCAAACTTGAACACGCCCGGCGCCTCGGAGCGGAAGCTGTCATCAATGCGCGTGTCGGCGACCCCGTTGCTCGATTGAGAGAAGTCACCGGAGGCGGGGCGCATGGTGTGTTGATCACTGCGCCATCCCTGGAGGCATTCCATCAAGGTGTTGCGATGACACGAAAGCGCGGAACTTGTGTGCTGGTTGGATTGCCTCCCGGCGAATTTCCGACGCCCTTGTTTGATGTCGTGGCCAACTGCATCACTATCCGAGGATCCTTCGTTGGTACGCGCAAAGATATGGCGGAAGCGCTCGCCTTTGCCGCCGCAGGCAAGGTCAAGGCAGATATCGAATTGCAGCCGCTGACATCAATTAATCATGTTTTCGAGCGGCTGGAACATGGTGACGTGCCGTCGCGCGTCGTATTGACTTTTGGTTGACGGCACCCTGCAGATCATTGCTTTGGATAGCAGACGGGAGTCGACACAAAAGTCTCACTCCCGGATGCCAGCTTGCCCATTGCGGACAAATTAAGTATTTCAACGTCGCGCTGACGCACTTGAATCAGTCCCTCTCTGCGCATTTTGGCAATCATGCGGCTGATGCTTTCTATCGTCAGTCCGAGATGGTTGCCAATATCTTCTCGCGTCATTCGCAGTTGGAAGCGCGTCGCAGAATATCCGCGCGTAGCGTAACTCATCGATAAATTGACAAGAAATGATGCGAAGCGCTGTTCGGCGCGCATATTGCCGAGCAGCATGATGATTCTTTGCTCGTTGGTGATTTCCTGGCTCAGGGCACGGTGGAAATGGTGCAGTAGCGTCGGCATCTGGGCAAACAGGTTCTCCAGGGATTCGAAGGGAATTTCGCATACCTCGCTATCCTCCAAAGCGACGGCATCGCATTGATAACGCTCGGTATTGATCGCATCCATGCCGAGCAATTCCCCGGTCATCTGGAAGCCGGTAATCTGACGATCGCCGGCAAGGTTTTGCTGATAACTCTTGAAATGGCCAACACGCACGGCATACAACGAGGTGAACGGATCTCCGATGCGATACAGAAAGCTGTCGCGGGCCACTTTGCGGCGGCCGATAATCTTGTCGAGGCGTTTTGTGTCGCAATCGTTCAGGCCGGTGGGCAAGCAGAGCTGGTGCATGCTGCATCCGGAACAGCTTCTGGCAGTAGTACTCGGCACGAAGATGGTGGAGGGAAGGTGACTTGAGGTAGCGGATTGCAATGGATAGTTCATAAGTTGCTCCGGCAAACGATCCGATTGGTTAAACAGCGAGTGTTTTGAGTCTAGGCGTCAATCGCCATCGTGTCGCCTCCTTCCTTGCATATACCTGTCCTGGATCAACTTATTTGCATCTGAAGGCACACTGGACCAGAGCATTCCGCGCTCATTTGGCAACAGTCTTCGAAAGAGACTCGCGTTCCGGCAAGATACTGCGACGGATTTTGATCTGTATCAGGATGCGGAGCATTGATTGCTCTACGATGGTGCCCAATACTCCTCAATCATCTCTTCCGTCGTGAATTGCCCATGCTCAGCAAAGAACTCCGTGCTGTCGTTGTTTCTGCAAAAATATTCGTCGTTCTGGTATGTGTCTTGCTGATGCTGCTGGTGACGTGGAATAACTGGCGCGCGCGAGCCACTCAGCTGGACGAGGCGCGCAGCACCACCACCAACATATCCCGTGCCTTGGCGCAACACGCTGAAGACACGTTCAAGGCCGCTGATACGGCACTCATCGGCATGTCGGAAAAACTGGAATATGACGGACGGGAACCTGCCGCGCTGCGGCGACTGGAGCGGTTTCTGGCGTTGCAGGTTTCCGAGCTGACGCAGCTGCATGCATTGTTCGTGATCGACAAAGAGGGTAACTGGATCGTCAACTCGGAAAAGATGGTCCGCGCAAATGTCAACAGCAAAGACCGCGCGTATTTTATCTATCATCAGACGCATGCAAATGGCTTGCCTCACATCGATAACCCGATTCAAAGTCGCGTGACCGGTGAATGGATTGTCACTATCTCGCGGCGGCTAAATAAACCGGATGGCAGTTTTGACGGTGTTGTCATGGCAGCCATCAAGTTGAATTATTTTGCAAACTTTTATGACAACTTCGGCATTGGTGATGCTGGAGCACTGCTGTTGGCATCAAACGACGGCAACATCCTGTTCAGGCGACCGCTTCGCAACGATTCGATCGGAAAAAGCCTTGAGAATGCCTCTATTTTTCGCGACTACGCCTCCAAGACTTCTTCAGGTGTAGCGCGAATCACTTCCGCGCAAGACGGTATTACACGTATTAACAGTTATCGGCATCTGAACCGGTATCCGCTTTTCGTTGCTGCCGCCTTGTCCGAGGACGAAGTCCTGGCCAATTGGAAGTCGGATGCCATCATGCATGGCGTGGGCTTGCTATTGCTGATTGCCTTTCTCGGTTATTTGGGAAATCGAATGATTGTCCAGATCCAATTGAGAGGGCAAGCTGAAAACGAAGCGATTGAAGCGAGAGTGCGAGTCGAGCATCTGAATCAAATGCTGCAAGGTCTGGCCATGCATGACGGATTGACCGGATTGGCGAACCGGCGTTGTTTCGACGACGAGATCGTCAAGGAGCTGCGTCGTGCGTCGCGTGATGGCGAACCGCTTGCCATCGTGATGATAGATGTCGATTACTTCAAAAAATACAATGATACCTACGGCCATGTTGCCGGCGACGATTGTCTGCGCCGCATCGCTGCCGCTGTCAAAGTTGCGGAACAGCGCCCCGGTGACTTGGTGGCGCGCTACGGAGGAGAAGAAATTGTAGTGATGCTGCCGCATTGCGATAAGCACAGCGCCACACTCATTGCATCCGACATTCTGAAAAACATCAGTGACCTGAGAATTGCGCATTCAGGCAATCCACCCGGCGTCGTGACCGCCAGCGCGGGCGTCGCCGTCCTGACGGAAGTTTCTTCAGCCGACACCGCAGAGAGTATTGTCGATATGGCGGATAAGGCTTTGTACCAGGCAAAGTCCACCGGCCGCAATCGTGTGTGCACGTATTTCGGTGGTGCATCCTCGTTGGCATTAGCGTAACGACGACAGGAGTCAATCCTGTCGCCATACATTACCGCGATTGTCCTGAGGGGTTTCTTGCTGATGGCGGCTCATAGTGCGGCCCTGTCAGAACTCAGGATCTTGCGATCCTCGCAATTTGGCTGGTTCGCGGGTGTACAACAGCAAGCGGTACAGACCTCGCAGGGCTTTGATTGGCCAGTTTAAAAATACTGACCGCCTGCGACAGTTTGACTGCCTGCTCTTCCAAGCTGGCAGCAGCAGCTGCTGCTTCCTCAACCAATGCTGCGTTTTGCTGAGTGACTTCATCCATCAGGGTGACGGCTTCGTTGACTTGTTGAATGCCATTGCTTTGTTCACCGGAAGCAGCCGAAATTTCTCCGATAATGCTGGTGACACGCTGTACGGAGGAGACGACGCCTTCCATCGTTGTTCCAGCCTGTGCTACCAGCGTTACACCGGCATCGACTTTTTGAACCGAAACGTTGATCAGGGTTTTGATCTCTTTGGCGGCAGCAGCCGATCGATGAGCCAGACTGCGCACTTCGGTGGCGACGACGGCAAATCCGCGGCCTTGCTCACCGGCGCGCGCCGCCTCGACAGCTGCGTTAAGAGCAAGGATGTTGGTCTGGAATGCGATGCTGTCAATGATTCCGATGATGTCGACAATGCGTTTTGCGGAGTCGCTGATTTCGCCCATGGTCGTAGTGACCTTATGCACCACTTCACCGCCGGCAATCGCGACTTCGGATGCCGTCGATGCGGACTTGTTGGCTTGCATGGCGTTTTCAGCATTCTGCCGCACTGTGGCAGCCAATTCCTCCATGCTGGCAGCCGTCTCTTCAAGACTGGATGCTTGTGCTTCCGTGCGACCGGACAAGTCCATGTTGCCCTTGGCGATTTCTTTCGTCGAGACCTGAATCGAATCTACGTTTGCGCGGACATCGCCGATGATGGCAACCAGGTTGACCGTCATTTGTTGCAGAGCGCGCAGTAACTGACCGGTATCGTCTTTGCGAGAAGAAGCGAATTTACTGGACAGATCGCCGCCGGCAATCGACCGGGCTACGTCTGTTGCCAGCTTCAGCGGCTGTGAAATCGACGTCAGCAGAGAATGCCAGAAGTACAGAATCACGACTGCGCCGCCCAGTGTTGCACCACCAATCCAGTAAGCACCGGTGTTGCCTTGCATTCCTGTGCGCAAATTGGCGCCGCCCAGTCCAAGGAGAAGCACGATCATGAAGCTCATGATGAGGCCGATGCGCAATGTCAGAGAGATGTCCCGCAAGTTCCGGACGCGTGCAAGTACGCCGGTGCTGACAACCTCGCCCTGACGGATGGCGTAACCCTTGGCCTTGCCGTCCTTGAACATCCGGTAAGCCTTGCCTGCCTCCGCAACCTGTTGAGAGGAGGGCTTGGTGCGCACCGACATGTACCCGACGGGTTTTCCGTTCTCGCGGATGGGGGTGACATTGGCCAGGACCCAGTAGTAATCGCCATTTTTACAGCGATTTTTGACCAGGCCAGTCCATGGGACGCCCAATTTAAGGGTCGCCCACATGTCGGCAAACGCCTCAACGGGCATGTCCGGATGCCGCACGATATTTTGTGGGGCACCGATCAGTTCGGCCTCGGTAAAGCCGCTTACTTCCAGGAAGTAAGGGTTGACGTACTGGATATTTCCTTGCAAGTCGGTTTTGGAAACAATCGACTCACCGTCTTTAAAGGGATGTTCGTTGTTGGTGACGGGCAGATTGGTACGCATTCAGTACTCCCTGTTCAAGTGGTGTTCGGATGGGGACTCGCTTTTGGTGATGTTTGTCTCGTTTGTGATTCAGCCGATGACGTCAGGCCGGAACAGCGTGCAAGTTGGTTGCAGGTACGGCGGCGGATTTTTGCAGGGCGGTTTTAATGGTCGCTGCCAGTTCCTCGACTGCAAACTTGGCAACATAGCCGTCCGCTCCGACGCTGCGTACGTGATCTTCATTTGCAGATCCGGACAGGGAAGAGTGGATGACGACCGGGATGCTTTTCAAGCGAGGATCGGCTTTCACGTTTCTGGTAAGCGTAAAGCCGTCCATCTCCGGCATTTCCAGATCGGTAAGAATCAAGGCAACCCGGTCGCCGATTGGCGTACCGGCCTGTTTTGATTCTGCGGCGATGGATTGCAGCTTTTCCCAGGCTTCCTTGCCGGTCTTTGTCATGATGTACGGCAGACCGAGTGTTTCCAGTCCGTGCTCAATGAGCGAGCGTGCCACTTTGGAGTCGTCTGCTGCAAGCACAACCGCCCCAGGCTTGATCATGGACTGCAGTGAGGTGACCTGCGTTTCGTTGAGTGCCTTTTGAATCGGCGATGTCATATGCAGAATCTGCTCCACGTCCAGCACTTGCACCAGATGTCCGCCTTCGCCTTCAGAGTCCAGGCGTGCGATGCTGGTGACGATGTCGCCACCGGCGCGGGATTCCGCAGACAGTACCTGGCTCCAGTCAAGGCGAACTATTTCTTCGACCGACTCGACCGCAAATGCTTGCGTGCTGCGTGCGTACTCGGTAATCAACAGAATATTGAGGCCGGTGCGCGGCGTGCAGCCGGCGACTGCAGGCAGATCGATGACTGAGATCACTTGACCGCGGATATTGACCATTCCCAGCACGGGTGACTGCGTTCCCGCTGCTTTGGTGATAGGCATCATCGGTACAATTTCCCGAATCTTGAATACATTGATACCGAACAGCTCGCCGGGAGTATCTTCCGTGCCGCCACCGAGGCGAAACAAAAGCAATTCGAATTTGTTGCTGCTGGTGAGATTCGTACGTTCGTCGATTTCTTTTTGAAATGCATCCATGGAAGCCTCAAGGTTATATGTGGCAGACGGGACTATGTGTCTGCTTTGCTTTGCTTTGCGTCGTCTGGTGTCCTATCGGCTTCGATCGGACGTGATTTGCTTTAAAACTGCTCCCAGGAGCCATGCATGTCATCGGTCGCGGTGGCAACTTGCTTTTGCGCCAACGATCGGATGTCTTTGCGTGGAAGCTGAGCTACACGAGGGGTAATGTCGATACTGCGATGGCTTTGATGCGGAGCAGTATTCAACATTAAGCCGTCGTTATGGCTCAGCTTGAACACGCCGACTGCAAGTGACAAGCGACCGGCCTGGTCTTGCAAAGACTGGGCTGCGGCAGCAGCTTCTTCGACCAGCGCGGCGTTCTGCTGAGTCACTTCGTCCATTTGTGCGATGGCTTGATTGATCTGCTCAAGGCCGCTGCTTTGTTCAACACTTGCCGCTGAAATTTCTCCCACAATGTCGGTCACACGTTTGACGCTGGCTACCACTTCATCCATCGTCGCACCGGCCTGAGCCACCAATTTACTGCCGTCGTCGACTTTGGAGACGGAGTTATCAATCAGGGTTTTGATTTCTTTGGCTGCGGCTGCCGAACGTTGCGCGAGATTGCGAACCTCTGAAGCAACAACTGCAAAACCACGACCTTGTTCGCCAGCACGGGCTGCTTCTACTGCGGCATTCAGGGCAAGGATGTTGGTCTGGAAGGCAATGCTGTCAATGACGCTGATGATGTCCACAATCTTGCGGGAGGACTCATTGATGGCATCCATCGTGCTGACCACTTTTCCGACAACATTGCCGCCCTGGACGGCAACCTCGGAAGCGGAGACTGCCAGCTGATTGGCCTGACGGGCGTTGTCTGCATTTTGTTTTACGGTCGACGTCAGTTCTTCCATGGCGGATGCGGTTTCTTCCAGCGAGCCTGCTTGTTCTTCGGTACGCGAAGACAGATCCAGGTTGCCGGCCGCGATTTCACCGGAGGCGGTATTGATGGTATCAGTACTGGTGCGCACTTCACCGACGATTTTGAGCAAATTGTCATTCATGGACTTGAGCGCCAGCATGAGTTCGCCTGTTTCGTCCTTGCTATGGGCTTCGATGTCCGCGGTCAAATCTCCGGCGGCGACTCTTTTCGCGACGCCGAGAGCTTCACCTAAGGGGCGCGAGACGATTTTTGCAATCCATACTGCAAGACACAACGAGAGCGCAATGGCTGCGATCAGGAATCCCGAGATTAATACCTTGGCGCTGGCGTACGTCTGGGCAGATAACTGATTCGACGCTGTCGCACCTTTTTCATTGACAATCACCAGCTTTTCCACCAAGTCCATCGCTTCGCGATATGAGGCGGTCGACACGCCGTTGAGCAAGACGAGAGCTTCGTCTTTCTTGCCGGTAGCGACTAATTTCATGATCTTCGGATGTTCGTCCACAAAAGTCTGAATTTGCTTTTCGGCCTGTGGATAGATGGCTTTCTCTTCTGGTTCCGAGATTTGCTCGGTATAGAGTTTTTGACTGCGAATGATAAGGGCAAGCTGATTGGTGGCATTTTTATCGGCTTCGGCAGCGCGTTCCGGAGTGAGCGCGGAAATATGTTGAAGCTCAAAGCTGCGTAAACGGGACAAGGTCAGTTTGAGATCGGCGAGCGTACGAATACTGGGTAGCCAATTAGATGCAATTTCGTTGGATGCCTGATTGACCTTATCAAGCTGCATCAATGCAAAGCCTCCCAATGCTGTAACAAGCAAGAGGATGGCTGAAAAAGACAAAATCAGTTTTTTGGCAATTTTCAGATCGTAGAACCATTTCATGTGAATCTCCCGAGGCCGACTATCGATGGAATATTGTCGAGTGGCGATGTGCATCACATGCTTGTTGCGCCAAATTCGACGCAACAATTATAACAATTTTATTGAATTAATTAAATATTTGTTTTATTTGTTTTATTTAATTGTTCAATTTCTCTCGATGTTGATCGTTCGTTTTCAGCCTGCTTAAGCAGCAGGAGAAGATTTTGACTCTGAAGGGCGGTCTGTGCCTCATCAGTTCTCGGTGGAAGCGTCCTGCGGCGCTCTTGGCAGCCAGCGCTCGACGATTGCCAGAAATGCCGCTGCAGTGAAAGGCTTGGGCAGATAGTCATCCATGCCGGCCGCGAGGCAACGCTCACGATCTCCTTCGATCACGCTGGCGGTCAGCGCGATGATGGGGAGGTGCGGGAGTCCTTTGGAGGCTTCCCACTCGCGCAGAAGGCGCGTGGCTTCGTAGCCATCCATCATGGGCATCATGCAGTCCATCAGCACCAGGTCGTAATGCTCCTGTTTCATGGCAGCCAGGGCTTCGGCGCCGTTTTCTGCTTCACTGACGCGATAACCTTTCTTTGTCAACAACATGCGCGCCAGTTGCCGGTTGATCAGCGTATCTTCGGTCACCAGAATATGCGCAGCAGCATCCACGGAGGGAGGCGCAGAGGAAGGCTGCGGGGAGGGTATGTTGTCTTTATTGAGATTGTCGTCGTCGGCACGTGCCGTCGGCACAGATGTGATTCCTTCCGCTCCTGCGGGTAACAGTTTGGCTCCGTCGGAGGAGCTGACTTTGCGGCAGGGGACTTCGAAGCGAAAAGTCGTTCCTTTTTCCGCCTCACTCTCGCAGGATATCTTGCCCTGCATCAGCTCTACCAGTCGCTTGCAGATAGATAGCCCCAGTCCGGTGCCGCCGTATTTTCTGCTAATGGAGCTATCGGCCTGGCTAAACGGCTGGAATAGCCTTGCTTGCTGCTCAACGCCGATACCTATGCCGGTATCAGAAACTGCGTAGTGCAATATGACCATCCCGGGACGTGTCGCATCGGAGATGCATTGCAGCGAGACATTTACATACCCGGATGCAGTGAACTTGATGGCATTGCTCAGCAGATTCCCCAGCACCTGGCGAATGTGTGCAGAGCCGCCTTCGACCTCGGCTGCAGCGGATTGGCCGATCTGAATGTCGATGCGGAGGTTTTTTTTCTGCGCCGTAGCACGATGCAGCGCTACCACGTCGTTGAGCAACTGCGAAGGAGAGAAAATGCTGTTCTCACAGTCCATGCGCCCGGATTCGATTTTGGAAAAATCGAGAACTTCGTTGATGATGCGCATCAGTTCTGAGGTGGCAAGATGGACTTGCCGGGCATAACTGTGCTGCACCTTGTCGAGATTTGTGTCGAGCAATAGCTCGCTCATTCCAAGAATGCCGTTCATCGGTGTGCGGATCTCGTGACTCATCATTGCGAGGAACCGTGATTTTGCCTGGTTAGAGGCGTCGGCCTGTTCTCGGAGTATCGCTGCCGCGACAGCATCTTCTTCGCGTCGCCTGAGTATGATTGCCATGAAACTGAACGCAATCAACAGCACCAGCATGCTGGCGCCGGCAATAGCGCCCAGGACGCGCATGGCGCGTAACCAACTGTCCCGAAAGCCGCTTTCAGTGATGCTGACTTTGATGCTCATCGGCGTGCGCCGGACTGTGCGTTGAGAAGATATATCCGGCGTGTCACTGGGCACGCCTGCAAGCAATCTGTTTGCAGGAGCAGCTTTTGTGTCGTCAAAATCTGCGGCCTTGTTTGTTTCGCTGTCGCCGGTTTGCTGCGGCCAGCCTACCAGCAAATTATGGGCGCCTCCGAAAAGTGCAATGGATACGTGTTTCTCCAGGCTGATACTTTTGAAAAAATTGGTAAAAAAATCGCACGAGATAGCAACCAGAGCAATCCCGGCCATATTGCCGCGGGCATCATTGATGCGACGGCTCAGGTAAAACGTCCACGCTTGGCTGCTCCGATTACGCACCGCAGCGCTGTAGAAGATCTCATCGGTGTTGTGTCTGACGTGATAGAGATAATAGTCTCGGTCGCTCACGTTGATGCCGCTTGTGGGGAGTGGCCGTGTCAGCGCGAGGACGCTGCCGTCGGCGGCAACAATTGCCGCGCCGGAAATCTGGGGGAGCCCGCTGATCTTGTCGCGCATCATTTGACTGATGGCTGGGTGGGAAGCGGCTGCACGAAAAGTTCGATCATCCTTGGCGCCGGCCCGGGACAACTGGCTTATATCGTCAAGCACCAGAGTGGAAGAGGCCATTGTCTGCGCTGCGTTCTCTGCCAGCACCAGCGAAAGATTATCGATATCCTCCTGCCAGTCATCGGTGGCCCAGTTGTAGAGGATGGAGCTCGCGCTTAAAGTGGCTATGCCGAGAAGGATAAGCAATAGTGCGCCGATTGTCAGTGTGACGCGGCGCGCGCTGCGCCCCAGCCATAACAATGGATGCAGGACAGCAAAAAGGAGAGAGGTGGTGGAGCGCGTCGGCATCGAAACTAGCCGGCGCGAGAATCATCGGAACATCCCGCCGATTTCTGGAAGTGCCGGATACTGAGGTGTACTTCGGCGATCGTCTCTTTATAGACTTGCGCGAGGTCTGCCCAAAGCGCATGGATTTCTCCCAGCGACGCCGTACGCGACAATGCTTCAATGCGTCCCAACATGGTCGCCAGTTGATCTGCGCCAATCAGCGCAACCGTTCCTTTGAGCGAATGGCTTTGGAGTGTGACGTCAGCAGCCTGACCCGCCGCAATGGCATGGTGCAGGCGCTCATACATGGGCGGAGCGATATCAAGAAAGGTCGCGGACAGTTCCAGAAAAGTCGGAATGTCTTGCCCTGCGGCATCCAGAAGTACTGCCGGATTGATATGCTGATAGCGTGGCATCATTTGCGCATCCCCCTGTAGCCTCGGTCAGGCTTATTGTTATTTTATTGTACGCGTCGCAACGGCTTCTGTGCCGTTCAATAAAGGCAGTTGAAAAGAAAACGTGCTGCCGGCACCCAGCTCTGATTGGACGCTGATCTCTCCACCCATTAACTCAACCAGCAGGGCGGCAATCGTCAGTCCCAGTCCAGCTCCATCATGCGGGCGCGCGGCAGAGTCATCGATTTGAGCGAATTTTTCAAATATCGTATCCAATGCAGCTGCAGGGATCCCTGGGCCGGTGTCGATGATGCTGAAACGCAAGTCCTTGCCGACCGCCTCGACACTGAGCTGTACATGGCCTGCAGCAGTGTATTTGCAGGCATTGGTGAGCAACTTATCGAGCACTTGCAGCAACTTGATCCGGTCGCAACGCAGATAAGGAGGTACATCGTCGGCGATGAAAGAGTTAATCCACAATCCCTTTTTTGCGGCCGCTTCTTCGCAGGCGCTGACAGCATTGCGGACGATATCGCTGAGTTTTTCTTCGCTGATATTCAAACTGACTTTTCCTGAGCGCAGGGTGCTCAGTTCCAGCACCGAATCAACCATGCCGAGCAGGCGCATGCCGCTGTCATGGATGGCGCGCGCGAACTCGCCATGGCGGGTGCCGTTAAAATCTTCCATCAGCGTTTCCGAGTAGCCCAGAATGCCGTTAAGCGGCGTGCGAAATTCGTGCGACATATTCGACAGGAAATGCAGTTTGGCCTTGCGTGCCAGCACCGCTTCACGGCGGCTCGCGACGAGGTGGCGAATGAGGATGACCAGCGCAGCCGTCCCGAGAATGATCAGCAACGAGGTCAGGCTGACGAGCGTCAGCGTTTGTGATCGGATGGCACGGTAGCCGTCAAGGCGCTCATCGATGTCGATGCCCACCGCCACATACAAGGGATAACTCCCCAGCTTCTGATAGGCATAAAAGCGATCGCGATGGTCGACAACACTTGTGGCTCGCAGCAAGCCGCTGCCATTCATGCGCATAGCCTTGAATACTTCGCTGAGAGAAATGTCTTGCCCCATTGAATCGTCGTTGCCCACATGACGCACCCGCAGCACACCGTCATCACCCACCAGGGAAATCGCACCGAACTGGCCGACGTCAACCTTTTTGTACAGGGAAGTGAAATACCCCGGATCCATCGAGGCGATCACCACGCCCTTGAACCCACCATCAGGCCCGTTAATACGCCGCGTCATCTGCAGGGACCATTTCCCAGACACCCGCCCAAGCAAGGGCTTGCTGATATACAAGCCTGTATCCGCAGATTGCATGTGCACCTTGATATGCTCACGGTCGCTCAGGTTCAGCGGCTTAAATGGCTTAGTCGACAGCACGACGTCTGCCTTGTCATCAACGATGCTGAAAAGGTTGTAAATATCCGATGGCGCAATGCCGTCCTTTAGCTCTTTATTGATATCGAGCTGCTTTCCCAGGACGTTATAGCGGGAACGAAGAGAGACGATCGCCTGATCGGTTGACTCTACGGTACGTGAAGCATGTTCTTTGAATAGCAGAGACAGGCTGATGGCATCACGCTTTGCGCCGGCAATTTCATCGCGATAGTTTTTGTCCAGTTGCCACCATGTGGTGACCCACAGCCCTGCGATGAGCAAGGCAGCAAAAATGCACAAGATGGCGCCGACATTGACCTCCATGGCGTCCCTCATTCTTTGCAGGCGGGAGGCCGGTACCGGAACTGGATGTGAAAAGTGCATGGCGTCGTCTAGTCGTGTAGGTATGAGGCGACTAACTACGCGTCATGCGGGCTTTCTGAGCGCAGCATGCACGCAGGTAACCGGACAATTCATCATAGTTGACAGGTTTTCTGAAAAACACGACCCCCTCCGGAATGCCGCCTCGGGCATCGAGTTCTTCCGGCGCCAGGCTCGAAAGAATCGCGATATTGGTATCCGACAGGGATGGATAGCTGAGAATGGTCGAAATGACTTCATAGCCATCAATACCATCCATCACGATATCGGCCAGCACGATATCGGGTTTGTTAATGGCGATTTCCACCAGCGCCTGATAGCCGTTTTCGCAAAATGTCGTGGTCGCCGGCAGATTCCAGGAGGCAATCTTCTTGGCGTAGATATCACGCTGCAGCTTGTTGTCCTCGACCACCAGAATAGATGTCTTCTTGCCCGGAGCGGGCCTGTCCTGAGGTACTTGCGGGGCGTTAGGCGAAGCCTTGTACGCCTCGACAGCGGCAAGCGGGATGCGTCGGTGTCCGCCTTTTGTTTTCCAGGCTTCAATCACACCGGACTCAACCAATTGTTGAACCGACGTCACGGAAATGCCCAATATCTGCGCAGCTTCCTGAGTTGTGCACACCTCGGTTGTTGTCATCGTCATCTTCCCTGTCATTTGTATTGAATTTTAAACGAATTAAATAAATTTGCAAATTTAATGTTTAATTTGTTAAAATTAATTTATTCGGTATATTTCAAGTGATCACCTGCCGTAAGGCAACTTAATGCCGCCATTATGGGGTGAAACACTCAAATCTGAAAGGGCAGGGAGAAAACATGAAAAACAACGAAATCGTTAGTGCGATTGATATTGCTGAGTTTTCTCGCCACATACGTGAGGCGCGGCTTTCGTTTGTCCATGCGCTTCTGGAAGAGTGCTGGCTGTTGCAGCAGCGTATTGAAATAGAAAAATTGGCTTCAACACTGAAGTTGGTTGAGTTCGTCTGGGTCGACACAACGGACGCCATCGATACGGCGCAGCAACCCTTGACCCATGATGTGGCAACGTTATTGGGCGAATTGACTACGACACTCGATAGTTTGCAACAAATAGACTACGTATTGAACGACCTCAGCGTCTCTGTCGGCAAGGACCAAATCCCTTTTGGGAGCATGTTGTGATTCAACAGCTGGCCGGTGCGGCAACAGTGCGTAGGCCAATGGGCGCCCGGCACTTATTTTTTCTGACCGGGATCTTGTTATCTGTCGGCATGCTATGCGGCAGTATTTATCTGGCAAATTTCGAAAACCAGCGCATTGAAGCAGTTCGCGTTCAGCGCGGTGCCGATGCGGCGCGAGTGCTTTCTTTGCAGGCGTCGGCAGTGTTGTCTGCGCTTGATGACAGCGCAGAACTGTTGGCTGCCGCCAATCTGGCTGGCGCTACACCGGTTGCGTCGTCGTCGGAATCGAGAAAAAAGCTACTGCAATGGAAGTCCCTCTCTTTGCTTGATCAGGATCAGCGCGTACTGAGAAGTTCAGAGCCGCTGGCTCGGGACACCTATATTGATTTGAAAAATCTTGGCTTCATGCGGCCCTTGTCCGACATACTGGCTCCGGGAAAACCGTTGCTTGTCGGCGGCACGTATTTGATTCCGTTCGCGCGCCTGGTGCGGGTGGGATCCGATCGGATTCTGATGTTGGCCATGCTTGATCCTGCCGTGTTTTTTTCCGGACTGGACAGAGGCGAAGAGTCCGCGTTGTCCTATACGGCTTTGCTTGATAGCGACGGCGATGTCCTTGGCGCTTCTGATGATAAAGACAGGCTAATCGGTCAGCACTATTCGGTAGGTGTGATGTTGACGCAGTTATTGCGCGACACCAGTCATCCGCATGATCGCCACGGGCGCTTCAACATGGAGTCGCCGATGGCGAGCGACTCCTCGCTGGTCAGCTACCAGTTTCTGCCCAAATTCCCAATCACCGCGATAGCCGTTCAGTCCGCTGCGCCCGTCAACACGGTGACGGCACTCATCAGACTGGCATGGGCCGGCGGCACAATTGCAGTGGTCATGCTGATATTTAGTCTGTTTCTTTGGCGCTTCATGCGCCAGCGGGCTGATGTGGAATCTCAGTTGCACAGCGCGAGAGAGGCGGCAGATAACGCCAACTCGTCGCGCGGAGAATTTTTGTCGACAATGAGCCATGAGATCCGCACGCCAATGAACGCGATCATTGGTATGGCCGGCTTGATCCGAACCACGCAGTTGGATGCACAGCAAGATAGTTTTGCAAAAGGAATTGAGGATTCTGCGCAAGCGCTGATGCACATCGTCGACGACGTTCTTGATTTCTCGAAGATTGATGCGGGTAAGTTAAAAATCGAAGCGCTTGAGCTTGATCTGCTTGCGATCGTGGAAGCCAGCGTCGATGTCTTGGCGACGCGGGCATACGAGAAGGGGTTGCGGTTAAGCAGTTACGTCGATCCTCGCGTACCGGCGTTGCTGCGTGGAGATCCTGGCCGTCTGAGGCAAGTGCTGCTGAACTTGCTGGGCAATGCCATCAAGTTTACCTCCGCCGGTGAAGTTTCCATTCAGGTTCAGCTTGTCGGTGAGGTTCCTGGACATTGCCGAATTCATGTTCAAGTCAGCGATACGGGGATTGGTATCAACAAACAAACGCAGGAAAAACTATTCATGCCATTTTCGCAGGCAGACGGTTCCGTGACCCGCAAATACGGCGGGACCGGATTAGGTCTTTCGATCTGCAAGCGATTGATTGGTCTGATGGATGGGGAGATTGGCGTCGAAAGCGAATACGGATCCGGATCGACGTTCTGGTTTGAATTGTCGCTGCCAATCATTCAATCCGGACCGTCGCCGGAGTACATGGCTGGTGAGCTGCTGTTGATCGCTCCGGATGATGAAGCGACACGTGCATTGCGTAGATACGCAGAGGTGAGAGGGATAACCGTACATCGTGCACTGACCCTTGAGCAAGGGAGGCAATTGCTGCACAGACTTGCGTCCAACGTCATGGCTGTCGTCGACACCGCCATGCCTGATTTTTCCTTGCCGGTGTTTACGCAGATTCGTCGCGAATGGCACGCGGTGAATACCTGGTTGCTTCTCACGAAAGACGAGGATATGCGTGAAGACATAGGTGCGCAGGTAAATGTTCCTCTTTTGTCCCTTCCGATCAAAAGGTCGGTTTTTTATCGCGCACTGTCGGGAAATGCTACGTCTCTTGGCTCTGATGCGGCAATGGTTCAGGGGAGTGCCAGGTCAGCTGGCGCTGTCTTCGAGAAGGCAGACAGCGACGTGCTGATTTTATTGGTGGAAGACAATCCCATGAATCAAAAAGTTGCGATTCATCAATTGCAACTGCTTGGTTATGAGGCAGATGTTGCCGCCGATGGGCAAGAGGCATTGGTGATGTTGGAGCGCAATAGCTATGCGGCAGTGTTAATGGATTGTCAGATGCCTGGAATGGATGGGTTTGAGGCGACACGACGCATCCGTGCACGCGAGCATACGAGTGGAAAACACATTCCAATCATTGCGATGACCGCCAATGCCATGACCGGCGATCGCGAACGATGTCTTGAAGCGGGTATGGACGATTATCTCAGTAAGCCAATTTTGCGTGATCGGCTGGATGATACTTTGTCTAAATATGTGTGCCGGAACGCATCAAACATACTGAGCGCAGTGCGTTCATCGAGTGCTGTGAGTCCAGCTCCCGGGGGCGCACAGGAGATTCTCGATATGACGCGCTTGCTGGAATTGTTCGATGACGACCGTGGCGCGATGCAGGCAATGCTGGCGTTTTTTATCACCAATACCCGTCCTCTCCTGGTGGAGTTGAAAGCGGCTGTCGCAACGGATGATTTTGCAGCCGCCATCGATTTGCTGCATCGATTAATTGGCTCATGCAGCAATTTGGGCGCCGCGCAGATGACGGTTCTTGCAAACGAGGGGGATGCTGCGGCCAGACTGCAGGACGGCGACCGCCTGCGTCAACTTGGGAATGCGTTAATTCAGGCATTTCAAATCCTGGAGCAACGCACTAACGAAATGAAAGAAACAATATGAATGTCCTGATTGTTGACGATGATCGTACCAACCTGGCTTTGTTCTCGCACCTCCTGGAAGATATCCCGGATGCGACGATATTTGAGGCGTCAGACCCGAACGAAGCCCTGACCTGGTGTCAGGAACATGATACGGATCTGCTGTTGCTCGACTACATGATGCCGAAGATGGATGGCTTCACATTCCTTCAGCAATTTCGAGATTTGTCGGGGCAGGATCATGTCCCGGTCATCATGATTACGGCAGACGCCAAGACCGCTGTTAAACACGCAGCCTTGGAGCTGAGTGCCAATGACTTTTTGACCAAGCCCGTAAACAAAGCCGAACTGCGTTCCCGGGTCAGCAATATGCTGACGTTGCGCAAAGCACAATTGCATCAGGTCGGACTGACGCGCAATCTTAAGCGAGAAGTGAAAGCGGTCGAAGAGAGGCTGCGAGAAAGCGAGCAGGGCACGGCCAATCGTCTCACGGCTGCCGCGCAATATCGCGACCCGGAAACCGGCGCTCACTTGCTCCGCATGGCTAACTATGCGCGTCTTATCGCTGCCAACCTTGGTTTGTCTGAGGAGGAACAAAATGATATTTATGATGCTGCTCCCTTGCATGATATAGGGAAAATCGGCATTCCTGATCATATCTTGCTCAAGCCCGGACGCCTGGATTGTGCAGAAATGGCAATCATGCGAACCCATCCAACGATTGGCGCGCACATTCTCAAAGATGACAGTTCGAAGCTGATGTGCAATGCGTCGGCCATCGCGCTGTCGCATCATGAAAAGTTCGATGGAAGCGGCTATCCCCAGGGCTTGGCAGGTGAAGATATTCCCCTCTATGGACGTATTGTTGCAGTCGCCGACGTATTCGATGCGCTGACTTCAACCCGGCCGTACAAGGCAGCCTGGAGTATCGACAGAGCAGTCGCCTGGGTAAGGCAAAATGCCGGGAGTCATTTTGATCCGCTGTGTGTCGATGCGTTGCTAACTGATCCAGGCAAGATCCTGGAAATCATCGATGCGCATCAGGACGAGGAAGGCTACGTATCATGAGCGACAAGATCAATTTCGATGAAATAAAAGAAGCCCGGACATTGCCATCGCCAACGGGTGTTGCATTGAACGTGATGAGAATGTGCCGCAGCGACAACGTCTCATTGCCTGATCTGTCCACGCAAATACAGGCCGATCCGGTGTTGGCGGGTCGCCTCATTCAACTTGCGAATGCAAGCAGAAGGCCGAGAACGCGTCCGGTCGTCGCGGTCTCGACAGAAGTTCTCCTGCTCATCGGTGTGCAGGCGGTGCGTCAGGTCGCATTAAGTGTCTCACTCATCAATTCATACCAGAACGGCGCCTGTCATAGTTTTGACTACAACCAATTCTGGTCACGGTCACTGGCCATGGCATGTGTGGCACAAGCCATTGGCGAGCGCCAGCCTATCGCGCCGGCTGCCGAATTGTTCACCTGCGGCCTGCTTGCGGGTATTGGCCGCCTGGGGCTGGCAGCAGTACGCCCCGACGCTTACGGTGATCTGCTGGAGAAAAACAGCAGCGCAACCGTGGGAGAATTAATGGCCCTGGAGCGCGATCGTTTTGGCTATGATCGGGTGCAACTGTCTGCCGCCATGATGGACGACTGGAAGATCCCAAGCCTGTTTGTCGATGCCGTTCGTTTTTACAAAAAACCTATGCTGTCCGGGTGGGAGGAAAGCAATCGGAGGCAGCGATTGGCTCGGCTGCTTAATCTTGCCGCGTTCATTGCCGATATCGACGTTGCTACGGAGGATGAGAAGCAGGCGTCCATGCCAAGCTTGTTTGAAAAATCGGAGGCGCTGGGCCTGAATATTGAAGAGGTGACGCAGGCTATGAAGGACGCGTCGAAAGAGTGGATAGGATGGCGAGAGGCTCAACGATTTTCTCAAAGAAGTCCGCAGTCTTTGAGTAGCTGAGGGCGTCAGGTTCTGGTATCAGATCTGATATTCACACTGATATTCAAGCTGATACTGTCAGAGAGAAGGGCCTAAGCCACATCTCCTTCCTCGTAGACATTCTGGCACGCCAGGCATCGTTTTGCGGTGACATTCGCCTCCAGCCTGGCATAGTCAATCGGGCATCCGCAATCTACGCATATCCCGTACTGTTCTTCAGCCATGCGTTGACGTGCGGCTTCAATGTCAGTGAGTTCGTTCAGTTCCATCAGCGTGCGAGCATCACTGACATCGGCAACGTCACAGTCGTCTGCTTGTTCCAGAATATGTAATCGCGCCCTGATGCGGGTGGAAGTTTCTTGTACGTCCAGAAGCTCTTGCAGATAACGCAATTGTTGCGCGTTAAGATGGTTCATGATGGGATCCATTGCACTGATTGACGTTCGATGGCAAATTCGACGGGGAAGCCGAATTCATTATCGGAAGTCCTCAAGAGTCAGTTTCTGATCCAAATCAAAAAGTACGGATATCCCAGTAAAGAGCATCATCACGGCGCAGCTCAGCGCCTTTTGTGATTCAGGAGGCGTTTATGCCCTGAAAAAAGTCGTGTCATAGCCGCTTGGGCGGCAGATACCCAAAGCGGCTTAAGAAACAGGGCGATGTCAGAACTTCATGCGTTGAAAAATTCCATCCCGCCGCATGAAATGATGCCAAAGGGCGCCTACGACATGCAGGCCGACCAGAAAGTACACGGCGTTACCCATTAACTCGTGAACGTCCTGCAGCGTGTCAGACAATTCTGCATTCAGGCCGATAAAGCGGGGGAGCGCCACACCAAAGAACATCACATCTTTTCCATCTGCCTGCGTAAAGAGAATGCCGCTGATGGGAAGCATGAACATCACCACATACAAGAGGACATGAACGATTCTGGCACTCTGCGTTTGCCATGACGGACCGTCAAGTTTGGCCGGCGTACCGAATCTCCAGCGTGCGGCCAGCCGGAATACGACAAACAGAAGAATGAGTTGGCCTGCCGTCATATGCACAATCTTGAGTGTTGCCCGCAAAGGCATGCCTTTCGGAATTTCACCGCGAAGTTCAATCGCTGCCAGTGCGACGGCGAATAGTAAAAACATGAGCCAATGCAGGACCACGGATGTCGGATGGTATTTTTTCATGCCGTAAATAGGTTGGTTGAACAGGCGAACATATCACTCAAAACGACGTGCCTCGATCGAAAAAGAAGGGTGCTAACCGGCCCTAGATCGCTGTGCCAAAAAAGCTTCCTATGCCGGCCGTCGCCGCCATCGCAAGCGAACTCCAGAAAGTAACCCGGACGGCGCCGTCCCACACTTTGGCCCCGCCGGTCTTTGCCGCTACGCCGCCTAAAAACGCAAGTGAACAAAGCGCTGAAACAACAACGGCAGGAATGAGCCATGCCTTCGGTGCCAGCAGCACGACCGCCAGCGGTAGCGCCGCACCGGCAGCGAAGCTCAATGCAGACACCAAGGCCGCTTGCAAAGGATTGGCCATCGTCGCGTCCGAGATTCCCAGCTCGTCGCGCGCATGGGCGCCGAGGGCATCATGCTCCATGAGCTTTTCTGCAACCTGGCTCGCCATATGATGATCAAGCCCTCGTCGCATGTAAATTGCTGTCAACTCGCGATGCTCGCCATGAAAATCGGTTTCCAGTTCTGCGCGTTCTTGCTCCAGCGCCGCTTTTTCACTATCGGCCTGAGAATGTACGGAGACATATTCGCCGGTCGCCATCGACATTGCTCCGGCGACGAGCCCGGAGATCCCGGTCAGGACTGCGGTTTCATGTGATACCTGTGCAGCAAGGACACCTGTCAAGAGACTTGCGGTAGAGACAATGCCATCGTTGGCGCCGAGCACGGCAGCACGAAGCCATCCTATTGCATCAATACGATGACGCTCTGAGTGGCGTTTGGAAAGAACGTGGCTCATGCAATTCTCAACCAGTATGTGTAGTGAGTGCGATTGTAGTGAGCGCCACTGCAAATGACCATCAGAGATGACCTGAATTGTTGTGAGACGCATTTTTATTTGAGATGGACTTAGGGCCTGTCAACAATGAATTTGTGAGACGCGACGACCTTGGCGTGGTCGTTGCGAACTGTAGGATGATCCTATGCAATCTCCTTTGATATAGGTCAAGGTGTCGATGATGGGGAGCCGATAGACTTGCTCCTGTCACGCTGCCCGCTATGTCTCGCCGGTGCGGCAATTTTGCGCAGTCACATCCGGAGCTAAATAAATGGTGGTATCAGCAATGTCGATGATCACCCCGCCGGCTGCCGGATTGGGCGCGCAACGGCTGTATGCATGGACACCATGAATAGCCTGATCCTGATTTCCATGTTCATGATCGGCTTGCTGGGAAGCGTGCATTGCATTGGCATGTGCGGAGGTATTGTCGGCGCATTTTCTCTGGCGCCGGCGGGTGCGAAGCCGCGTAAGCCTTTTCCTGTTGGGGTGAAAGCCAGCGCGCAGGACGCCGGCATGTCGGTGATGTTGCGGACGATCTCTTACAACATGGGCCGGATAGCGAGCTATGCCTTGACTGGCGCCATTGTCGGTGGCATCGTCGGCAGCGGACGCCTGCTGGCCGGTATGACGCTTTGGCAGACTGGCGCCTATGTTTTCGCTCATGCAATGTTGATCGCGCTGGGCTTATATCTGATGAATGTCTGGCACGGGTTATCCCGCCTTGAGCAACTCGGCAACCTCCTCTGGAAACATATTCAGCCTCTCACCGCATTGCTGCTGCCGCTCGATAGTCCCCTCAAGTTGATGTTGGCCGGCAGTCTGTGGGGCTGGCTGCCCTGCGGGATGGTCTATAGCGTCTTGTTGACGGCGATGGTGAGCGGCTCGGCTGCTTCAGGTGCCGCGATGATGCTGGCCTTCGGTCTGGGCACCTTGCCGGTGTTGCTGGCGGCAGGCGTCTTTGGTGCCCGGTTGAGAAGCATCTTGCAGCGCCGCAGCGTGCGGCTGACGTGTGGACTGGTGGTGCTGCTGTTTGGCGTATCGGGCTTGCTGCGCGCAAGTCATGGATTGACTCCGGATTGGCTCGCGGCCTTGTGTGCGACTCCGGTACATTCGGCGGAACCGCCATGATTGCGGTCGAGCGGGGCATCACGGACAGCGCCTGTTTTCATTGTGGCTTGCCGGTGGAGCAGGGGGCCGCGTGGCGCGTTCGCATTGACAATGTTGAGCGCGCCATGTGCTGCCCTGGCTGCAAGGCGGTGGCCGAGAGCATTGTCGGCAACGGATTCTCTGACTATTACGCGTCGCGTAGCGGCTTTGCTGCCACGCTGGCCGGACAGGACCTGATACCGCCGGAACTGCAGCTCTACGACGACACCGCGGTGATTGCCGGCGCGGATAACGGCATTGTTGAGGCGGACTACTCGGTGCGCAACATCCGCTGCGCAGCCTGCGTCTGGTTGATCGAACGTCATCTTGGCCGCTTACCCGGCGTCCTCAGTGCAAACCTGAATGCAGTTACCGAACGCCTGCGAGTACGTTGGCAAGCAGATGTCTGCAAGGCCAGCGATATTCTCAAGGCGATGCGATCCATTGGTTACGCCGCCTTTCCCTACGATCCGGTGCAGCACGGTGAACAGCTGGAGCGCAGCCGCAAGACCTTGTTCCGCCAGTTGTTCATCGCCGGATTGTCGATGATGCAGGTGATGATGTACGCCGTACCCGCTTATCTGGCGGGCGAAGGCGGCATGGATGCAGATATGGAAGCCCTGATGCGATGGGCGGGCCTGCTGTTGACGATTCCGGCGCTGGTCTATTCGGCACAGCCATTCTTTCGCGGTGCGTGGCGCGACATTCGCAATCGTGCGCCCGGCATGGACGTGCCGGTTGCGCTGGGCATCGCTGCCGCCTTCAGCGCCAGCGCCATTGCAACCTGGCAGGGCCGGGGCGAGGTCTATTTTGACTCGGTGACGATGTTCATTTTTCTGCTGCTGTGCAGCCGCTATCTGGAATTGACGGCACGCCGTAAGGCTGCGTCGGCGCTGGATCAGTTACAGCAATCCTTGCCGGCCTCCGCATCGCGCATGCATGCGTACCCGCGACGGGATGTCGAATTGATCGCTGCCGCGCAGTTGCGTACCGGCGATCTGGTTTTAGTACGGCCCGGTGACGCGGTGCCGGCTGACTGTTCGGTGATTGAAGGTGAAACCGACATTGATCTATCACTGCTCACCGGAGAAAGTCTGCCGCAGCGCAAAACAGTCGGCGATACGATCCCTGGCGGAGCCGTCAACATCGCGCAGCCAATCGTCGCCCAGGTCGTGCGCAATGTGACGGATAGTACCTTGTCAGTGCTGTTGGGCCTGGTCAATCGTGCCGGACTTGCCAAGCCGAAGCTGGCCCTCTGGGCCGATCGGATCGGCGCCTGGTTTGTGATGGCGCTGCTGGTGTTTTCGGGCACCGTGTTCATGGTCTGGTATTTTCTGGATCCGGCGCGGGCCTGGCCGGTGGCGATTGCCGTGCTGGTGGTGTCGTGCCCCTGTGCGTTATCGCTGGCGACGCCGACTGCGCTTGCGGCTGCGACCGGCCGCTTGCTGCGGCAAGGCATCCTCGTCGTGCAGCCGCATGTACTTGAGACCTTGCAGCGCGCTACGCATATCGTCTTCGATAAAACCGGCACACTGACAAAAGGGCAACCGTCCCTGCAAGAAATCATCGTGCTGGGCTCTGTGACGCAATCCGATTGCTTGCGCATTGCCGCGGCGATGGAAAAGTCCAGCACGCATCCTATTGCTCAAACTATTCTGAAAGCGGCAGCAGGACTCAATCCTGCAGAAGCAACTGCTTTGCATCACGTGGCAGGGCAAGGCCTGGAAGCGACGGTAGACGGTGTGTCGTACCGGCTCGGGAATTTTGCGTTTGTCCATGCAATGATCCCCTCGGCATCCACGATGCCTGCGGCGGATGCCGATCCGGCTGTGGAAGCAAGCTATGTTTTCCTGGCCTCCCGTCACGGTTGGCTGGCCCGTTTCGACATTGCCGACGAAATCCGCGAGGACGCGCTGGCAGTGGTCAGCCATTTCATGAAGCAGGGTAAATGCCTGGTATTGCTCAGTGGCGACCGCCATGACGTGACGCAACGCGTGGCCGACAGGCTGGGCATACCTACCGCGCTCGGTGATTGTCTGCCAGAGGCCAAGCTGTCTTTTGTGCAAGGCTTGCAGCAGGGTGGGGCGGTCATCGCAATGGTCGGGGACGGCATCAACGATGCCGCCGTGCTGAGCGCCGCCGACGTCTCCTTTGCCATGGGCAATGGCGCCGCACTCGCACAGACACATGCAGATTGCGTATTTTTGTCAGGGCAATTATCTGCCTTGTGCGAGACGGATCGCGTCGCGGATAAAACGCTATCGGTCGTCCGCCAGAATCTGGCATGGGCCATGCTCTATAACGCCGTCGCGATACCGGCGGCAGCCTTGGGCTGGATCACGCCCTGGATGTCCGGTATCGGCATGTCGGTCAGTTCTGTCGTCGTGGTGGCAAATGCCTTGCGCTTATGCCGACACCGCGCCGGTCACCGAAAAGGCTGATCGTCATGGAAGCTCTCTATCTGCTTGTGCCGCTCAGCATCGCCGTGGTCTTTGGCGCAATCTGGCTGTTTTTCAGGATGTCCGACGGTGGGCAGTTTGACGATCTGGTCAGTCCCGGATGGCGTATTCTCGAAGACGATGACAAACCACCACTGGCACCTGTCAACGAGACGGCAGTCTCTCTGAAAAAAGACACATCAAGTCATCGCTAACCAGCATATCCATGGTTCATTCCAGTACGTTTGATACATATCAAGGACACTGAGCGCTCGCAAATCTACTCTCCCATCATCAACGTGGTACACGGAAAACCGCGACACAATTCTGGGAGAGGGTGTGGACAAAGAACTCAATTACAACTACAGGATCGTCAAGCAATTCACGATCGCCACCGTAGTCTGGGGCGTCATCGGTATGCTTGCCGGCGTTTTCATCGCAGCACAATTGGCCTGGCCGGCCCTCAACTTCGATATTGCCTGGCTGAGCTACGGCCGTCTGCGCCCCTTGCATACCAACGCTGTGATTTTTGCGTTCGGTATTTGCGGGCTGTTCGCAACTTCCTATTACGTCGTGCAGCGCACTTGCCAGGTCAGATTGTTTTCGGACAAGCTGGCGGCGTTTACTTTCTGGGGCTGGCAATTGGTACTGGTGTCTGCGGCCATCACTCTGCCGATGGGCTTCACCCGGGGTAAGGAATACGCCGAACTGGAATGGCCCATCACATTGCTCATCGCCGTAGTGTGGATTGCTTATGCAGTCGTGTTTTTTGGCACGCTGATCAAGCGCAAGGTCAAGCATATCTACGTGGCCAATTGGTTCTTTGGCGCGTACATCATCGCCGTCACATTGCTGCACGTCGTCAACGGCGCGAGTATGCCGGTGTCAATGTGGAAGTCTTATTCGGCCTATGCAGGTGTACAGGACGCGATGATTCAATGGTGGTACGGCCATAACGCAGTCGGCTTTATTCTCACCGCCGGCTATCTCGGCATGGTGTACTACTTCATTCCCAAGCAGGCTGAACGCCCGGTGTATTCATACCGGCTGTCGATTGTGCACTTCTGGGCACTGATCTTCACCTACATGTGGGCGGGCCCGCATCACCTGCATTACACCGCGTTGCCGGACTGGACGCAGTCGATCGGCATGGTGTTTTCGCTGATCCTGCTGGCGCCGTCATGGGGTGGGATGATCAACGGCATCATGACGTTGTCGGGAGCATGGCACAAGCTGCGCTCTGACCCGCTGCTCAAGTTCATGATCGTCTCGCTGTCGTTCTACGGGATGGCGACGTTTGAAGGCCCGATGATGTCCATCAAGACCGTCAACGCCTTGTCGCATTACACCGATTGGGGCATTGCTCACGTCCATTCAGGTGCGCTGGGCTGGGTCGGTTTTATCACGATGGGGTCGATCTATTACCTGATCCCACGCATGTCTGGAAAACGTGAAATGTGGAGTATGCGTCTGGTCGATCTGCATTTCTGGGTCGCGACCATCGGCGTGGTGCTGTACATCGCATCGATGTGGATTGCCGGCGTGATGCAAGGGTTGATGTGGCGTGCGGTCAATGCCGACGGCACGCTGACCTACACCTTTGTCGAAGGCGTCAAAGCGACCTATCCGTACTACGTCATCCGTTTCACCGGCGGCCTTCTTTATCTGGGCGGCATGGTGATGATGGCCTTCAACACGTTCAAGACAATGCAGGACGCTCAGCCGGTTGAGGCGCGCATCCCCACTTTGTCGACCACCCACGCTTGAGCAGGAGTATCGAATGAAATTTTCGCATGAATGGATCGAAAAGAATCCCTGGCTCCTGATCGCGCTGGTCGTACTGGTGGTGAGCGTCGGCGGATTGGTAGAGATCGTGCCGTTATTTTTCCAGCGCTCGACGACGGAGCCGGTTGCCGGACTCAAACCGTATTCGCCGCTGAGGCTGGCCGGCCGCGACGTCTATATTCGTGAAGGCTGCTACAACTGCCATTCGCAAATGATCCGTCCGTTCCGCGCCGAGACGGAGCGCTACGGCCACTATTCCGTCGCAGGCGAATACGTGTATGACCATCCGTTCCAATGGGGCTCAAAACGCACCGGCCCAGACCTGGCACGCGTGGGTGGACGCTATAGCGACGAATGGCATCGCATCCACCTGAACAACCCGCGGGACGTCGTGCCTGAGTCGAACATGCCCGGCTATCCGTGGTTGGCGGCGACCAAACTCGATCCACAGAGCATCCTGCCGAAAATGCGCGCCTTGCAGCGTTTGAGCGTGCCGTACACCGATGCCGAGATCAAGGCGGGGCCGGAAGAGTTGGCCGGAAAAACTGAAGAAGACGCGTTGATCGCCTATTTGCAAGGCCTGGGCACGCAAATCAAGACAAGAAACTAAGAAAGCAGGGGAGCAACATGGCTATCGACAATTTTACGATCCAGGCCAGCAGTGTCATGACTGTTGTCAGCCTGACGACCTTCATCGGCATTCTGTGGTGGACCTTCAGCGGCCGTCGTGATGACGACTTTGCCGAAGCAGAGCGGATTCCTTTTGCAGATGAATTTCTGGACAGACCGGCGTCCTTAACGTCAGTAACACCGACGCATGAGGCGAATGGGGCGAATGAGGCGGAGAATCGTCATGTCTGATTTCACGAGTGGTTTCTGGAATATCTATATTGCAGGACTGACCATCATCAGCATTCTCGGTTGCGGCATCTTGCTGTGGTCGCAATCCAAGGTGAAGATGGAAAAGAAACCTGGAGAGGATCCGGCTTCGGTTGGCACCACCGGACACGTCTGGGACGTTGATCTGACCGAACTGAATACACCGATGCCGCGTTGGTGGATGTGGTTGTTCTACATCACCATCGTGTTCGCTCTGGCGTATCTGTTCCTTTATCCCGGCCTGGGCAGCTATGCTGGCAAGCTTGGCTGGAAGTCCAGTGAGGCCTATCAGAGCGAGCTGAAGAAAGCCGATGCAGAATACGGTCCGTTGTTCAACAAGTACTTGCAGCAAGACATCAAGGCTGTTGCCGCCGATCCGCAGGCACATGTCATCGGTGAGCGCTTGTTTCTCACTTACTGCGCGCAATGTCACGGTTCGGACGCCCGCGGCAGCAAGGGTTTCCCCAATCTGACGGACAAGGACTGGCTCTACGGTGGTGATCCTGATGTGATCAAGACCACGATCCTGCATGGCCGCAATGGCCAGATGCCGTCGATGGCGGCAGCACTCGGCTCGGACAAGGATGTCGAAAACGTCGCGCACTATGTGTTGAGCTTGTCAGACTCGACGCACGATCCCATTAAAGCAGTGTTCGGCAAATCCAAATTCGCCATATGCGCCGGTTGCCACGGTGCCAATGGAGCCGGCAATCAGGCGCTCGGTGCGCCCAATCTGAGCGACAAGATCTGGTTGTATGGCGGCGGCGTCGAAACCGTGATGGAAACCATCCGCAAGGGCCGCAATAACACCATGCCTGCGTTTGAATCGTTCCTCGGCGAAGCAAAGGTTCATGTTCTGGCGGCCTATGTCTGGAGTCTGTCGAACGCGCCCTCCAACGCCGATCAGAAGTAGGGTGCACAGCCATGGATAAGCCGCAGCCGGATATCGCCATCGTCAAGATGTACGCTGCGCGCGAGGAAATTTATCCGCGCGAGATCAAGGGCCGTTACGCCAGCTTGCGCTGGATTTGCCTGTGGCTGACGCAACTGGTGTTCTACGGCTTGCCGTGGTTGAACTGGAACGGCCGTCAGGCCGTGCTGTTCGACCTCGGCGCACGCAAGTTTTACATCTTCGGCATCGTGTTGTGGCCTCAGGATTTCATCTATCTGGCGGCGCTGCTCATCATCTGCGCCTACGCCTTATTCCTGTTTACGGCGGTGGCGGGGCGCGTGTGGTGTGGTTTTGCTTGTCCTCAGACTGTCTATACAGAGATATTTCTGTGGATAGAACGGCGCATTGAAGGGCCCCGCAGCGCTCGCATGCGTCTGGATCGCCAGCCATGGAATGCGCAAAAAGCATTCAAAAAGGGGGCCAAGCACGCTGCGTGGGTGATATTGTCGATATGGACCGGATTAAGTTTTGTCGGATACTTCACGCCGATCCATGAACTGATGGGCGAGATACTTTCCCTCGGGCTCGGCCCGTGGGAAACATTCTGGGTCGGGTTCTACAGTTTTGCCACCTATGGCAACGCCGGCTGGATGCGCGAGCAGGTGTGCAAGTACATGTGCCCGTATGCACGGTTTCAGAGTTCGATGATCGACAAGGACACGCTGATCATCACCTACGATCATCAACGCGGCGAACCACGCGGCGCCAAAGGCAAGGGCGCACAGACCGGCGATTGCATCGATTGCTCAATGTGTGTGCAGGTATGTCCGACCGGTATCGATATCCGCAATGGATTGCAGTACGAATGCATCGGCTGCGCCGCCTGCATCGACGCCTGTAACAGCGTCATGACGAAAATAGAGGCGCCTCTCGGCCTGATCCGGTACTCGACCGAGCGCGCCATCGTGTCGCGTCTTTCGTTGCCGGAGATGCGCCGTCGCGTCCTGCGTCCTCGCGTGCTCGCTTACACGGCGCTTCTGGCGATCATCGTCGTCGCATTTTTGTCGATGTTGGCGATACGGACTCCGCTCAAACTGGACGTGATCCGAGACCGGGGTGTGATGGCTCGCGAGGTTGAAGACGGCATGATCGAAAACGTCTATCGCTTGCAGATCATGAATACCGGAGAAACCCCGCATCGTTTTCGCATCGCAGTCTCCGGCATCGACAGCATTGCGTTGGCGACACCATCGGAAGTGGATATCGATGGCGCCACCACGCGCGCTATTCCAGTGCGGGTACGCGTTAATGCAGGCAAGGGTGCACATGGTTCAAACAAGATTATTTTTGAATTGATCGCTGTCGATAATCCCGCTGTGGAAGTACGTGAAAAAGCCGTATTTTTTGTGCCGCGATGAGCTTGAAAGGAAACCATATGCAAGCAATGCCAACATGCCGCCCCTGGTACGCACACCGCTGGCCCTGGCTGCTCATGCTCGGGCCAGCGCTGGTCGTCGTAGCCGGCTCTTATACGATGTGGCTGGCCTTCACACGTGAAGATGCCATGGTAGTCGGTGACTATTACAAGGAAGGCCGCGCCATCAATCAGGATTTAAAGCGTGACCGTGTTGCCGCCGGCTTGGGCATTTCTCTGCGCATGGCCTACGATCCCGGCGCCGGACAACTTACCGGCAACGTCCGATCTCTCAACGCTCCCTTGCAGCAAAAGCTTCGTTTGCACATGGCGCATCCAACGCGTCCGGAAAAGGACGTGCAACTCGACGTCCAGACTGACAGCAACGGCGATTTCAGGGTTGCCTTGCCCATGTTGGAGATGGCACGCTGGCAGGTTCAGCTGGAAAACGAAAATCACGACTGGCGTATAGACGGTATCTGGCGGTGGCCGCAGCAGCGCCTGGTTGAGCTCGCTGCCGATCGTCCGGCAGACGATTGATTTTCCAAAGAAAGGCTATCGCCATGCAACGCATCGTACCGAATATCCTGTGGGCGTCGTTTCTGGCCGCAATCGCAGCGGAAGGATGCTTTTTTGCCTGGTTCGACCCGGACGAAGTATTAAATCTGACCACCCAACGCGACCGCTTGGCGGCCTACACCTTAGGTTTTTTCTTTCTATGGCTTTTCTGCGCCATCTCCGGCGGACTGGCGTTCATGCTCAATTTGCCGGGACGGCGGGACAGTCTGGCCCGGCCTGAGAGTACGGAGAGATAAGGCTAGGTGCCTTGATTGGACTGGGGAGTGAAGGAAAATTTGGACAGAATGTTTTCTTCAAGAGAAATTGTGCACCAAGAATTAACCCGCGTTTAGAACGCAATTCTGCTTATGACCATAAGCAGGAGATCGACATGATCGACGTGGCATTACTCGGTATTATTCGACGCTGGCACCTTCGTGACCAGATACCATTGCGAGAGATCGCCGGGCGTTCAGGCATCTCACGCAACACCGTCAGCCGATACATTCGCGCGAAAACCATTGAGCCAGCCTATGCAGACAGGCACCCTCTGAGTTCTCTGGACAAATACACACTCAAACTCTCGTCTGGGTCAAAAACCGAAGCGGGGGATGGGCGCACCTAGCCAATATAAAACCTTATCGGCGTCGTTTGAAACGACAACAAAATAATTAAATCAAACCTACGCCGAAGTATTCACGTCGATTGGTGAAAGAAACTGCGATTTCTCAGACGCATTACTTTCTCCAAGTGGATTAGTCGTCAATATTCTGAGTAAATTACGTAACTATTGTTGATTTCAAATAGAACTTCGACGATCATCCTGCTCATTGTAACTAAGAATGATTTGCATTATTATTTAATAATCAATGAGGAGCAGATAAGTTGTCATACGATCATGCAAGCGTCGATTTATGTGCTGAATTCATTGCTTGCAGAAGTCAGTTGCGGGACGCGGCTACGCGTATCCTGGGATGTCGCCAACGCGCCGAAGATGTGATTCAGGACGCCTATTTCAAAATCGCGGATGTCGCTGCCGCCAGTGACATCCGCCAGCCCGTAGCATTTATTTTTCAGGTCGTGCGCAATCTGGCTATCGATCGGCATCGCCGTATGTCGATGGAGTCGTTCTTTTTTGTGGACGAGGAAGAGGGTATGCAGATATGTTCCGGCGGCGCCACACCGGAGAGCAGTACCATCTCGCGGCAAACACTTACGCAGGTTGTCCTCGCCTTATCCGCATTACCGGCCCGCACACGTCGGGCGTTCGAACTGCATCGGCTCGATGGCCGCACACAGCGCGAAGTTGCTGAGGAACTCGGCGTGTCCACCACGCTCGTCAATTTCATGATCCGCGATGCGATGGAATGCTGCCGCGAGGTCATCTCGTAGAGAAAAATATTTCTCAATAGCGATGCTCCCGACTAAATTTGTCGCGTCTCGAATCGTCAAGTTAATGAGAGCGATTCTTATTCATGAAAAGTGAGCATCGTACCTGGCATGTCAATAGGATGGTGTCCGCATCCTGGCGCCGCATCCTGAAAAATCGAGAGGCAAGAGCATGAGTTTCGATCGAGACGATACCAATTTCCGCGTGTTGGTGAACCACGAAGAGCAATATTCCATCTGGCCCGACTACAAAGCAGTTCCGGGCGGCTGGCGCGATACCGGTGTGGCAGGAAGCAAGTCAGACTGTTTGCAATACATCGAAAGCACATGGACCGACATGCGCCCGCGCAGCCTGCGTGAATACATGCAGGATCAGGACGTCACTGCGCCGCAGAACTAGTTCATCGTTGGCATGCTCACCTTGTTTTGTCTTCCCTGCGCTGGCGCCAGCGCGGCCATGTATCAGCCATGGCGCGCAGCACTGCCGGCCTCGGTGCGAATGCAACCGCTCGAACTGCCGGGGCGGGGGCGGCGTATGCGTGAGCCGCAGCATGAAGACTTTGGCTGTCTTGCCGACCTGCTGACACGGGAGTTGGCGGCGCAGGTGCGTGGCGCTTACGCGATCTTTGGTCACAGCATGGGAGGCTTGCTCGCGCATGGCATTGTGCAGCGCTTGTGCGCGCAGAGGCCGACATTTCCCTTGCCTGTCGCATTATTGATCTCTGCCTGCGCCGCACCATCTGTTCGTCAATGGTCTCGTCCGGATGAGTCCGATGCGGCTCTCATTGCTTCGCTGCGGCGGCAAGGCGGTACGCCGTCGGAAGTATTTTCCAGTCCCGAGTTGCTGGAGATGATCTTGCCTGTGTTGCGTGCCGATTATCGCGTGTGCCGCTCGTTCCGATGCGATGATCCAAGTCCTGTCGATGTACCAATACATGTGTTCGGTGGCCTTGACGATGCGATTCCTGCGGCCAGTTTGCAGGGTTGGCGCGGAGAGAGTTCGGCTGAAGTAACGCTGGACTGGTTTGAGGGCGGTCACTTCTATCTGCAAGCACAGCAGGCGGCCTTGATGGCTACCATTGCCACTTATCTGAATCGCTATCCCGGTCGCTACTCCAGCGACGAACAAGGCCGCGTTTTACCAGAGTCCTCCGTCGATGAAGCGACTGTCTTGTCCTGAGCAAGCGCCGGCGGGCATTGCTCTTTATCAGATTGACTTCGACCTTGAACGTCCTCTTGCTGCGGATGACTGGGTCTGCCTGAGCACGGATGAACAGGTCCGCGCATCTCACTTTCACCGTCACCAGGATCGAGTCCGTTTCGGTGTGATGCGCGCGACCTCGCGGCGGCTGCTGGGGCAACGGCTGGCATGTTCACCGCAGGAGGTGCGCTTAGCGTTGAACCGGTTTGGCAAACCGTGGCTGGCAGGAGGGCGGGATTGGTGAGCATTTGCAGACGCTCTCAGTGTGGCCCGCCAGCGGTGGCGCCTACACCGCATCTCATGATCACCCGACATGGCCGGTAGTCTGCGCACACCGGCTCGACTCACCTCCAGGTTATGCCGCTGCGCTGGCCTGGCTTCCTCCAGAGGTATCGAATTGATAGCAGATCAAGTAATGAATAACTTCCAGCGCTTGCGCGCTCCGACCGGTTCCGTATTGCCGATCGTGTTGCAGGCGGAGCGCCCCGGCATATTGTTGACCGATGCCTGGTCGGCCTTGCAGCCGAAAATCGAACAGCATCTGCATAGCGTCGGCGGTGTGCTGTTGCGCGACTATGTGGTGCCGGCGGTAGACGATTTTCAACGCTTCGCAGCCGCTTTCGGCGATCCACTGCTGCGTTATGAATTCGCCTCGACACCGCGTTCGGCGGTCAGCAACGGTATCTACACCTCGACCGAATATCCTGCCCATCAGCATATTCCGCTGCATAACGAGCAGGCCTACACGCGTGAATGGCCGATGCGAATCTGGTTTCACTGCGTCACCGCATCGCCGGTTGGCGGTGAAACGCCGATTGCCGATAGCCGCGCCATCTATCGCCGCATGCCGACAGCAATCCGCGAGCGTTTCGCCCAAGGGCTGCTCTATGTACGCAACTACAGCAGTGATTTTGACTTGCCTTGGCAGGAGGTTTTTGGATCGGAACGGCGCGAGGACGTCGAGGCTTTTTGCCGACGCAGTGGTATCGAATGGCGCTGGCTCGACGATGATGCGCTGAACACCCGCCAGCGCTGCCAAGGTGTCGAACGCCACCCCGTTTCGGGCGAGATGGTCTGGTTCAATCAGGCGCATCTGTTTCACGCCTCCAATCTGATGCCGGAAGTGCGGGCCTCGCTGCTGGAGTTAGTTGGTGAAGACCTGTTGCCGCGCAACGTCTGTTGGGCTGACGGCAGTCGCATTGAAGATGCCGTCCTGGAGCAGGTGCGTGCCGTGCTGGAAGAGGAAACAGTGAGTTTCGCGTGGCAGCCCGGCGATGTACTCATGCTCGACAACATGCTTGTGGCACATGCCAGAACGCCTTTTTCCGGGCCGCGCAAAGTGGTGGTCGCCATGGCCCGTTCCCATACCAATCTGTAATGAATCAACCTAACTGAGCATGCGATGACAAAACCTATCGACTCGGCAGACAACATCGTTTTACGCCTGCAAAAATTGGCGCAAACACGCTCGCTCGACACTGCCCTGATCACCGTTGACGCCAGCGGTGATCAACGCTTTAGCTACGCGGAGCTGCATGGCCGCGCGGCAGCGCTGGCGCAGCAATTGCAGCGGCGTTTCGCTTCTGGCGAACGGGCGTTGCTGTTGCTGGACAACGACGTGCATTACGTCGTCGGCTTTTTCGCCTGCCTGATGGCCGGACTGGTGGCGGTGCCACTGCATCGTCCCGAATCGATACGCGGCCAGCATTTGCAACGCCTGACTGGTATCGCGGAAGATGCCGGTGCCTGCTGCTGGCTCGTCACGCAAGCCACCGCAACCGCGCTGCAGGCTGACAATACGCCGCTGGCCGGCAATGCAGCCTTGATCGTGATGGACATATCACCTCCCGCTGTTGATCTTGCTGCTACCGATACCGCTCTGCGCGCGCATGCGATTGACGACAACGATATCGCGTTTCTGCAATACACCTCCGGGTCAACGTCACAGCCCAAAGGCGTGATGGTCACGCATGCCAACCTGATGGCCAACGAAGCGGCGATCCAGGAGCGGCTAGGCGTGCGTAGTGACGATACCTTTGTCAGCTGGCTGCCGCTATATCACGACATGGGATTGATCGGCGGCTTGCTGCAACCGCTCTATCGGGGTATTCCGGTGGTGCTGATGAGTCCGGCTTTTTTTCTCGAACGTCCGGTGCGCTGGCTTGAGGCGTTGTCGCGCCATCGCGGCACTATCAGCGGCGGCCCCGATTTTGCCTACCGCTTATGTGCCGAGCGCATTCGGTCCGGCCGTAGTGCGGGCCTGGATTTGTCGCACTGGCGCGTGGCATTTTCTGGTGCCGAGCCGATCCGGCACGATACGTTGAACGACTTTATCGACGCCTTCCGCGATATTGGTTTTTCCGCTGATGCAGTCTACCCTTGCTACGGCTTGGCCGAATCTACTCTGCTGGTCACCGGCGGCAAGCGCAACGGTGGCATGCGGGTCGTCTGCTTTGATCCGGACGGTCTCAAAGACGGTCAGGCCCGGAAAATTGCCGCAGCCGACGATGCAGTCAGACTGGTTGCCTGCGGTATCTCGCCGGCCGGACATCAGCTACGCATTGCAGACCCGACCAGCGGTATGCCTCTGAGCGACGGACTGGTGGGGGAAATCTGGGCCGGCGGGCCCAGCGTCGCGGCTGGCTACTGGCGGCGCCAGACTGACAGTGCAGACACCTTTGTCGAGCGCGATGGCCAGCGTTGGTTACGCACCGGCGACCTCGGCTTCATTGAGCAGGGCGAGCTGTTTATCGCTGGACGGCGCAAGGACATGATCATCGTGCGTGGTCAGAATCTCTATCCGCAAGATATCGAGCGCGCCATCGAAAGCGAGGTCGAACTGGTGCGAAAAGGTCGTGTGGCGGCATTTGCCGTACCACGCGAACAATCCCCGGACGGCATCGAGGGCATTGGTGTGGCGCTGGAAATTTCGCGCAGCGTGCAAAAAATGGTGGCGGCACAGACCCTGATCGACAGTTTGCAAGAGACCATTGCACTGACTTGCAGCGAACCTGCCAGTGTCATCGTGCTGCTCAATCCGGGCTCCTTGCCCAAAACTTCAAGCGGCAAGCTTCAACGCAGTGCTTGTCGCAGCGGCTGGCTGGACGGTACGCTGGATGCGTATGCAGTGCAGGCGTTCGGCAGGTTGTCGCTGACAACTGCGATAGCTGCGGAGGCTTCCGCCCCCGTCCCGGCAACGGTCGAAAATATCGTCGCCGACCAGATCGAACGCGACCTGATCACACTCTGGAAACAAATCCTGCCAGTGGCGACTGCTCCGGTCGCGGCGCGCGAGGCGCATTTTTTCCGCAGCGGCGGCAGTTCGCTCAAAGCCGTGCAATTGGCCGCTGCCATCAGCGAACACTGGCATATCAATTTGCCGATACGCAGCTTGTTCGAACAGCCGCAACTGCTGGATTTGGCCCAGACGATTCGTACTCTACTGGCGCAAGGCGCAACTGAATCTGCGTCATCTGCGTTATCTGCGGCAGCTTCTGATGTCATCCCCACTCTGAGCGCCACGCAACGGCAGGGACTGTTGCCGCTGACTGCGGCACAGCGCTCGCTATGGACCACCTGGCAACTCGATCCGCATAGCCCTGCCTACAACATGCCCGGCGTGCTGCATTTGAATGGCCCTTTCAATGAGGCGGCAATGGCGCTGGCCATTGATGATTTCGTCTCGCGGCATGCGGTGCTACGGACGATTTATGTGCCGCAGCCGGACGGTCTGCCACAGCAACAGACGCTGGCGGCGCCATCTGGTCTGCTGCTGCCTGCCACGACTGCCGGCAACGAGGCAGACGCCCGCCAACTGCTGCAGATCTTTGCTCGCCGGCCATTTCAACTGGATCGGGACATCCCGTTTCGCACATTACTGATCCGTTGTGAGCCGCAACGTCATTTGCTGGGACTTTCCTTGCATCACATTGCAGCCGACGGCTGGTCGCTGCAGATTCTGCTGGACGAATTGTCGGCGCTATACGCTGCCCGCAGCCGAGGGGAATCTGCCGCGCTATCAGGCCCGGCGCACCAATTCGCTGACTATGCGGTATGGCACAACCAGCGCCTGAACGCAGCCGTGCAAGCCAGTCAACTTGACTATTGGCGACACCAGCTGGGTGATGAACACGTGCCGCTGACATTGCCGTTCGGTCACCGCCGTCAAAGCGATGCAGCACTTCTGGAAGCGCGCCATGCATTCGCCTTGCCAGCCGACGTCAGCGCCGCCTTCAAGGAGTTGTGCGCCGGACAAGGGGTATCGATCTACATGGGCGTGCTGGCGTTGCTGAATCTGCTGCTGTACCGCACCACAGGTTGTGCCGATCTGCGCATCGGTTCGCCGATGGCGGATCGCCGTCATCCTCAGACGCACGGCATGATCGGTTATCTGATCAATCTGCATGTCCTGCGTACGCAGGTAGACAGCCGTCTTGGATTCGACGCCTTGCTGTCCGGGGTGCGTGATACCGTGCTGGCAGCGCAGGCTCACCAGGACGTGTCGTTCGACATGGTAGTCGCTACGCTGCAGCCGGAACGTCATCCCGGGGTGCATCCGCTGTGCCAGGTGAAATGCACCGAACGGGCAGCGCTGCCGCCGCATTGGCACAGCGCCGGCGTACGCATGCAACTCGAAGAGTTGACCGGCGGTCAGGCTCACTTTGATCTCAGCCTTGACTTTAGCGTCGGCGCTGACAGCATCGATTGCCTGTTCGTCTATGCGGCAAATCATTACGCTGAAAGTAGTGTGCAGGCGCTGGCACAAACGTTAGTGGCACTGGCCCGGCAAACTGTAGCGATGCCCACGCGTCCGCTGGCGCAATTGCAGCTGCCGGATGTGCCGTCGCAACTGAGCGGCACGCAGGCAGTCTTCGCGCATGCTGATGTAGTGTCCTGCTGGCGGCGTAACATCGCGCGCGACCCGCAAGCCATCGCCGTGGCCGACGAACGGCAGGCACTGACTGGTGCAGAACTGATGGCGCAGGTCGAGCATCTCGCCGCGCAACTGCAAGATCACGGCATCGGCATCGAATCTCGTGTCGGTATCGCCAGCGGCCGCCAGGTCGAGTTCGTAATCGGTCTGCTGGCAGCCTTGCGGGTGGGTGCTTGCTATGTGGCGCTCGATCCGCAGCTGCCGGATGAACGGCTGGCCTTTCAGATGGCCGACAGTGGCATCAGTTTGCTGCTGGCGAGCGCCGAAGGTGAACGTCTGCAGCTGTTGCATGCAGCCGAAACAGGTACATCACTCGTCATGCTGCCGCTGACGATAGCGGCCGCGCCATTGCGCAGCGACTGCCGTGCATTTTGTGCGCCGCATCCACAACAAGCGGCCTATCTGATCTATACATCTGGTTCCACCGGCCGCCCCAAAGGCGTGGTGCTGACGCATGGCGCTCTGAGCAATTACGTGCAGGGAGTGCTGCAGCAGCTGGACTTGCCTGATACGGTGCGCAGCATGGGCATGGTGTCCACGGTGGCCGCCGATCTTGGGCATACCAGCCTGTTTGGTGCCTTGTGTTCCGGCCGCAGCCTGCATCTGTTGTCGGTGCAATCAGCCTTCGATCCGATACAGTTTGCCGACGTGATGCAAACGCATGCCATCGACGTTCTGAAAATCGTCCCTAGTCATTTGCAGGCATTGATGCAAGGGCCGCAAGCTGCACAAGTGCTGCCACGCCACACGCTGATCGTGGGCGGCGAAAGCACCAGTGCGGTCTTGCTGGAACAGATCCACACGTTGCGGCCTGATTGTCGGGTGGTGAATCACTACGGCCCGACTGAAACCACGGTAGGCGTATTGACCCATGCCGTGACGGCAACTGCCGAGCGGGATGCGCAACTGCCTTTGGGACTACCGTTGCCGAATGTGCAGATCCACGTGCTTGATGCCGATCTCAATCCGGTGCCGGCCGGTGCAGAAGGCGAACTGTATATGTCCGGACCATGTCTCGCGCGTGGGTATCAAGGACGTGCGACGGCGACAGCGGAACGTTTCATTGCCAGTCCTTTCGGACAGGGCGAACGCTTGTACCGCAGCGGCGACAAGGTCCGCCTGGACCGCGCCGGACGTCTGGTGTTTCTGGGGCGTTGCGACGACCAACTCAAGATACGCGGCTACCGGGTCGAACCACAAGAAGTCGCCAGTCTGCTACGCGGACTGGACGGTGTGACGGCCGCCGAAGTGATGCCGCACCACGCTGATGATGGACGTACGCAATTGTGCGCCTATGTTGCGGGCGCGGCCGGTCGTGAACCGGCTGCACTGCGTGAGCGGTTGGCGGCGCTATTGCCAGATTACATGGTGCCGAGCCACTTCGTCGCACTGGATCGCCTGCCGCTCACCGCCAACGGAAAAATCGACCGCAAGGCGTTGCCGGCACCGTCCCAACAAGCCGACAATGAATCTGTGACGCTGGCGGCACATACCTTGCCACAAGGTGACGCCGAAATCGCCGTTGCGCAGGTCTGGCAAGAAGTGTTGGGGCTGCAGCAGGTCGCGCGCAACGCCAATTTCTTTGCGCTCGGCGGCGACTCCATCCTGACGCTCAAGATCGTTGCGCGCCTGCGCAAAGCGGGGTGGCGCATCACGCCGCGCCAGCTCATGCAAGCGCCGGATCTGGCCGCGCTGGCGATGCAGGCGGTTGCGGTGGCTGTTGCAACAGCCACCGCAACACCCGCGCCAGTCGCGCTTCAAGACAGCACATTGCTGCCGCTGACGCCGGTGCAGCAATGGTTTTTCACGGATCATGCCGATGCCCCGGCGCATTGGAATCAAAGCGTCTTGCTGCAAGGGCCCGCCACCACGCCGGCGGCAGAACTGGGTGCCGCAGTCGCAGTGCTGACGCAGCATCATGAAGCCTTGCGCTTACGCTTCCGGAAAGCAGCCGATGACCAGTGGACGCAGCAGGTCAGCGCGCAACAGACGGATTGTTTCGAACACGTGATCCTGCCGTCAGGGACGCAGAGCGAGACTGCTCGCCTTGCTGCGATCGACCGTGCTCAACGCAGCCTGGACTTGCAGAATGGACCGCTATGGCGGGTGTTGTGGCTGACACCGTTAACGCCGCGCGCAGACGAAAAAGCAACGCTGGCATTGATCGCGCATCATCTGGTGATTGATGGCGTGTCGTGGCGCATTCTGTTGGAAGACTTACAGACCTTGTTGCAAGGACGTAGCTTCCCTGCACCGACGGCATCATGGCGCCAATGGGCGCAAGCATTGCCGACTGCCGCGGCCAGCCTGTCGGAACAAGAATGTGCCTATTGGCAGCAGCTGGAAGAAGTAGAAGATCCCGCGCTACCCCGTCTGTCCGATGCCATTGGTGTCACTGATAACACAGTGGCGCTTGCCGCACGCGAGCAGTTCGTGCTGGACCATACCAATACCACGTACCTGCTCGGAGAAGCTCATGCGGCCTATCGCACTCGCATTGACGATCTGCTGCTGAGTGCGACTGCCTTGACGCTTTGCGAATGGGCGCAGCGTGACAGTCTGTTGATAGAAGTCGAAAATCATGGCCGCGTTGATCCCTCCCATGCCGACATCGACGGCGCCGGTTTTGATCTGAGCCGCACGGTAGGCTGGTTTACCGCCTTGTCGCCATTGCTTCTGAGGCTTTCCAGCAATGACCCCGGCACCGTCATCAAGAGCATCAAGGAACAACGGCGCCAGGTGCCACGCGATGGCATCGGCTATGGCTTGTGGCGTTACCTGGGAGTGACGGGAACTCCGCGCCAATCTTCCGCGGTACAACAGCCGCAGATTACTTTCAACTATCTGGGACGCTTCGACGAGTTTGCTGCGCATGATGCCTGGCAATTGCTGCCGCGCACCAGTACTCAAGCTGATCAGGAACGTGCCCCAGCGAGCCGGCGCCGTGCCTTGCTGGAGTTCAATGCCATGGTCGTGGCAGGGCAGCTGCAGGTGGAATGCGTCTACAGCACCGCCTTGCATCGACGCGAAGACATACAGGCCTTGTTGCAGATTTTTTCGCGCACTATGCAAGACCTTCTGTCGCATTGCCGCACTACTGCAGGCGGCGCCACACCGTCTGATTTTCCGCTGGTCACACTCAGTCAGTCGCAACTGGACGTCTTGCTCGAAAGTTTGCCGGCGAGTAGCCGAAAGTCAGGTGTGGACGACATGTATCCGCTTTCGCCGATGCAGTCGGGCATGTTGTTCCACACGTTGCTGTCACCGCACAGCCGAGCCTATTTCAATCAATTGCGGGTGAATCTGCACCAGCTTGACACGGTGCGCTTTCATCGGGCATGGATGGAAGTGATGCAGCGCCACGATATCCTGCGCAGCGGTTTTCTCGCGCACGCCGACCCGGCGCTCCAATGGGTCGCGCAAGAAGTCAATCTGCCGTTCGTCGAATTTGACTGGCGTGGTCGTCGCGACATCGACTCCGCACTGGAAGCGCTGGCCGCTACCGATCATGCGCGCGGCGTCGATCTGGCACATCCGCCTTTGATGCGACTGACTCTGGTGCGTATCAGCGACGAGGTGCATCAACTGATCTGGACGCGGCATCACTTGCTGCTCGACGGCTGGAGCACACAACAGCTCATCGGTGAAGTGCTGCGTCTTTATCGTGGAGAAGCCTTGTCATCGCCCGTCTTGCGCTATCGCGACTACATCGACTGGCTGCAACGTCAGGATCGTACCGCCGCCGAGCATTTCTGGCGCGATCAACTGGCGCCGCTGGCCGCGCTCGACGGTCCGGGCCGACTGACCAACGGCTTGCCGTTGCCTATCTTGGAGCAAGCTGAACAGCGGGTCTGCACGACCACTCTTGACGGCGTCGCCACAGCACGCTTGCAAACCTTTGCCAAGGACTGCAAGACGACTCTCAACACGCTGGTACAGGCGGCATGGAGTCTGCTCTTGCAACGTTACAGCGGCCAATCTACCGTGGTGTTCGGCGTCACCGTCGCCGGACGTCCGAGTGAGCTGACGGGTACGGACGAATTACTGGGGTTGTTCATCAATACCGTGCCGCTGGTGGTTGAGTTGCAACCCGCGTTGACGGTAGCCGACTTGCTGGCCCGCTTGCACGCGACCAATCTGGCTGTGCGCGAGTTTGACAGCAGTCCGTTGTACGAGATCCAGACCTGGGCAGGACAAGCCGGTCAGGCGTTGTTCGACAACATTCTGGTATTTGAAAACTATCCACATGATCTGGCCCTGCAAACAGAGCAGGACGGCGGCTTGCGGATAGCGGTGGTGAGCAACCGGGAAGAGACGCATTATCCGATGACGGTAGTCGCGACGCTGACCGAGCGTTTGCAGTTCGACTGGCGTTACAACGCCGCGCAGATTACGGACGCCGCCGCCGACAGCATAGCGCAGGAGATGCTGATGCTGTTGCAGCAACTCAGCGCGGACGCCGGACAAGCACTGGGTAATCTGATGCCGTTACCGGCCGAAGAACAGATGCGTCTCACTGCACTTAGCGTCAATGCCGAAGAGCAAGCAGCAGTTCCCAGTATCCTGTCGCTCATTGAACAACAGGTGGTGTTGCATGCGCGGAGTAGCGCTGTGCGCGTGGTGCAGAGCGCACAGGCGTTGACCTACGAGCAACTCAATCGTCATTCCAATCAGCTGGCGCACTGGCTCATCGGGCAGGGTGTCGGGCCGGACAGCCGGGTTGGCGTTGCCATGGAGCGTTCGCAGGAAATGGTCGTCGCCTTGCTGGCCATCATGAAGGCAGGGGGGGCCTACGTACCGATGGATCCGGATCATCCGCCACAACGGCTGAGCTACTTCATCGAAGACAGCCGCATTGGCTTGCTGCTCACGCAGGCGGCAATACTGCCGTTGTTACCGTTGTTGCCGGCAGCATCCGATGGCAGCACTGTGCGCGTCATCGATGTCGCCACGCTGGCACCGGCACTGTCACAGCAACCCGCGCACAATCCCGCGTTGCGCTTGCACCCCGAACATCTGGCCTATGTGATCTACACCTCGGGCTCCACCGGGCAGCCCAAGGGCGCTGCCAACCGGCATAGTTCGCTGGTCAACCGGCTCATGTGGATGCAGCAAGCCTATGGCTTAGGTCCCGGCGACAAGGTCCTGCAAAAGACTCCGTTCGGCTTCGATGTCTCGGTGTGGGAATTCTTCTGGCCGCTCATGACCGGTGCAGAACTGGTCATGGCGCCGCCGGGCGCACATCGTGATCCGGCGCAACTGGGCCAGTTAATTCGTGAGTACGGCATCACCACGTTGCACTTTGTGCCGTCGATGCTGCAAGCCTTCGTGAGCGACATTGCTGCAGCGCATTGCCCGAAACTGCAACGCGTGATTTGCAGCGGCGAAGCCTTGCCGATGGAGTTGCAGCAGCAGACGCAGCGTCAATTGCCGCAGGCGCAACTGATCAACCTGTACGGACCGACCGAAGCCGCCATCGACGTCACGCACTGGACGTGCCGGGTCGATGACCGTAGCGCGAGCGTACCGATAGGGCGTCCTATCAGCGCCACCCAAACCTATATTCTGGACGACGCGCTGCAACTGGTGCCGCAGGGTGTGGCAGGGGAGTTGTATCTGGGAGGTGTCAATCTGGCGCGCGGCTATCTGGGCAAGCCCGGGCTCACCGCAGAGCGTTTCGTCGCCAGCCCGTTCTCAGCCAACGGCGAACGGTTATATCGCACCGGCGATCTGGTGCGCTGGCGCGAGGACGGGCAGATCATGTATCTGGGGCGACTGGATCATCAGGTCAAGATCCGCGGCTTGCGTATAGAACTTGGCGAAATTGAGGCTGCTTTATTGGCGCAAGCGGTCATCCGTGAAGTGGTGGTCGTTGCCGTGGAGGTGGCAGGCAGCAAACAACTGGTGGCCTATGTTTCAGCGCGGGCCGGTGCACAGATCGATGCGGAAGCCTTACGGATGGTTCTGGGCCGACAACTGCCGGACTACATGGTGCCGACCGTGATCATGGAACTGGCGACGCTGCCGCTGAGCACCAACGGCAAGATCGACCGCAAGGCTTTGCCGGCGGTGCAGACGCAGAGCGAAGAAGCCTACGCCGCACCACAGGGCGACACCGAGCAACAACTGGCGCAGATCTGGCAAACCGTATTGGGCCTGCCACAGGTCGGACGGCACGATAACTTCTTTGCGCTCGGCGGCCATTCGCTATTGGCCACCAGCGTGCTGGCACACTGGCGTGCGCTGTGGCCGCAGACGCAGGTAAGTCTGCGTCAATTGTTCGCGGCCCCGGTACTGCATGAGCTGGCCGCCGCCCTGGACGCCGCACTCCAGCCCGACGTGGCGCAGATACCGGTTTCGGTTCCGGTACCAGTGCCGCGCCAGGCACGCATGCCGCTGTCGCCGATGCAACAACGCCTGTGGCTGGTACATCGCATGCAAGGCGGGGCGGCGGCCTATAACATGACCGCTGCCTTGCAACTGGACGGCAGCTTGTCGGAAGCGCACCTGCGCAGCACTCTGCAACACTTGCTGGCACGCCATGAAATTTTGCGTACCAGCTATGCAGAAGACGATGACGGCGAAGCATATTCCCGTATCGCTGCGCCGGATAACGTGCAGGCCACGCTTGCCGTGTTCGATCTGTCCGGCGTCGCAGATGCAGAACAGCAAGTTCTGCTGGCGCAGGAAACACAACGCCAGGCCGAGCAGGCCTTTGATCTGGCCGCCGCGCCACTGCTGCGCGCAGTGCTGGTGCGCTGCGCGCAGCAACGTCACGTCTTGTTGCTGGCACTGCATCACATCGTGGCAGACGGTTGGTCCGTAGGCGTGCTGATCAACGAGTTCTCCGACATCTATCGTGCTCTGGCGACTGATGTGCAGCCACAATTGCCATCGCAGCCACTGCAATACATCGACTACGCCGTCTGGCAACAGCAACGCCGTGCCGGACCGTCTGCACAGCAGGACGAGGTGTTCTGGCAGCAAACGCTGGCCGGCGTGACTGCCGAACCGGCATTGCCGTCCGACTGGCCGCGCGTGGCCCCGTTGTCGAGCGCCGGTGCGCGCTTGTCGTTGCAGATTCCGGTGTCGCTGGGCGAGCGACTGACGACACTGGCGCAAGCCAGCGAGGTCACCTTGTTCATGCTGTTGCTGAGCAGCTTCCAGTTGCTGGTGCATCGCATGAGCGGACGCGATGATTTGCTGATCGGCACCGACGTAGCCGGTCGCGAACATCAGTCCTTGGAGGGACTGGTCGGCTTCTTCGTCAATGTCTTGCCGTTGCGTTCGCGGCTGCAGCCGCAGCAGAGTTTCGTCACGATGCTGGGTGACACGCGTGAGTCGGTACTCAATGCTTTTGCGCATCAGGAACTGCCGTTCGAACGTATCGCCGAAGTCGCGGCGATACGTCGAGACCGTCGCTGGAATCCCTTGGTGCAACTGCTGTTCGTGATGCAGAACATGCCCACCGGGGAATTCGATTTACCGCAACTTCAGGTACAGCGCTTGCCGGCGCTCCATGCGCACGCCAAGTTCGACATTGCCTTGTTCGTCACTCCCGGGCAAGGCGCATTACAGCTCGAATGGGTATATGCCGCAGCGCTGTTTGCGCCGTCCACCGTACAGCGCATCGCTGCTGCATGGATCAGCTTGCTGGAACAGATCGCGCTCCATCCCGAGTGGCCGCTGTCGCAATTCGCCATTCCTTCTCTGAAAGAAGACTTCGTCATGACAAGCAGTTCTTCCACCATGTCAGCATCTGCTGCTTCCGTCTCCGTCTCCGGCCCCGCCGGCACTCCCGGCAAGAGCGACAAGCTCAGTAAACTGAGCAAGCTCAAGAGCTTGTCTGGCGGCAATGCCAGAGCGTCGCTGGCACCGGCCGCGCCGATACCGCCCGTACGTATTGCACCGCTGCGCGCCGATGCCGATTTTCCGCTGTTGATCGAAGCCACCAGCGCCGATCTGGATACAGTCGTCTGGGCGCATGACAACAAGGCCCTGATTGCGGAATTGCTGGGACGCCACGGAGGTGTGCTGTTCCGTCGCTTCGGTCTGCGCACGCCGCAAGAGTTCGAGGCATTTGCCGAGGCGATCGAGCCCGAGTTATACGGCAGCTACGGCGACTTGCCGAAGAAAGAGGGCGGCAAGAAAACCTACCGTTCCACGCCTTATCCGGAAAAACAGATGATCCTGTTTCACAACGAAAGTGCACATATTGAACGCTGGCCGCGCAAGCAGTGGTTCTTCTGCGAGCTGCCGTCGCCGGTCGGCGGTGCCACGCCGATTGTCGATTGCAGGGAGATGCTGCACCGCTTGCCGCCAGCACTGCGCAACGAATTTGAACAGAAACAACTGCTCTATGTACGCACCTTCACACCAAGGCTGGATGTGAGCTGGCAATCGTTTTATCAGACCAGCGACAAGGCGGTTGTCGAGGCTCGCTTGCAGGCTGCCGGTACCGGTTTTGTCTGGCTCGACGACGATACCTTGCAGACCCGCACCCGTTGCCCGGCGGTCATCGTGCATCCGGTGACCGGCGCCCAGGTGTTCTTCAATCAGGTGCAACTGCACCATCCCTATTGTCTTGATCCGGAGCTGCGGCGCGATCTGCTGTCGATGGTCGGCCCCGAACGGTTGCCGCGCAATGTGTTGTTCGGCGACGGCAGTCCGATTCCAGACGCAGTCATGGAATTGATCGGCCAACTCTATGAAACTTGCGCGGTGCGTTTCGACTGGCAGCAGGGCGATGTGGTCATGCTCGACAACATGCTGGCCGCGCATGCCCGCGATCCATTTGAGGGACCGCGCAAAATCGTCGTGGCCATGGGTGCGATGGTTGAGCGGGCAGAGGTGTCGATACCGGGCACAGCATCGGTGCCGACAGAGATCGGCACAGTCATTACAGGAGCAGCATCATGACGCAGACATTTGAATCTTCCCGCCACGTGGCACCAGGCTTGCCGCTCAGTTCGGAGCAGCGTAATGCGCTGGCATCTTCTGCGTCGGCAGTTTGTTTGGCCCTCGACATACAAGGAGAGCTCGACCCGCAACGACTGGAACAGGCATTGCACACGGCGGTACAGCAACATACCGTGTTGCGTCACGCGTTCGGCATGGTGAGCGGCTATCGCGGTCTGCGCCAACAAGCGCTGACGGATGCGCCGCCGCAGTCGTGGCGAGTATTCACCGCACTGGCGAACGTTGACCGCATCGCGGGGGATACGCTGCGTCTGGAGTATCAGCAGTGGCAGCAGCAAACTTTCGCGCCGGCTGCGGGCGAGGTTTTGCAGGCACGTCTTATACGTTGCGGCGATGTGCATTGGCAACTATGGCTTGCCGCTTCGGCACTGGTCGCCGATGCGCGCAGTCTGTTACAGCTGGTGGCAGATATTCGCCACCATTACATGGCAGGCAGCGGTGCGGCAGAGTGTGATTCGTTCCAGTACGCCGATTACATCGAATGGCGTCAGTCATTGGATGACGACGTGGACGCCACGGCAGGGCGAGCCTACTGGGCCAATTATGCACATCGCGTGGCGCAGGCTGCATCGCCCCGGCTAAGCTACCGGCAGGAACGCGGGCAGACCGCGCTGCAGGTGCACGGCACACATCTGCCGGCTACGCTTTCAGACGCGTTACAAGACTACGCCGAGACCAATCAGACCGTCGTAGAAACAGTGCTGCACGCCGCCTGGCTGGCACTGCTCGGCAAGCTCACTCAAGCGCAACAGATCCGCAGCGTCTGGCGACATGATTGCCGTGCTGATTATGAGCCGATGGCCGGGGCTGTCGGACTGTACGGCAAGGTCTTTCCCGTGTTGCTGGAGGTCGGTGCACAGGATAGTTTCAGCGACGTATTACGGCAATTGGCGGTTCTCGGCGAACACCATACCGGTGCTCAGGAATACCTGACCGATGATGTCGCTGCTGCGGCGACATCCGGCATTGGTTTTTCAGTCAATACACTGGTGTCGTTCTGGCGCGACGCGACTGCGACCTGGAAAGTTTTTCCCGGTCCGCAGTGGGACGCTCGCTACGAACTGGCGCTGCATGTCGATCTGGCCGATTCCTCCGCGCTCCGGCTGCAAATGCACTACGCGCCGCAACACTACGCGCACGCCGCTATCGATGGTTTGCTGCGACAGTTCGAGGCGTTCCTTGCCCAAGCTATTGCCCATAGCACGGCATCGCTGTCTGCATTGCGCTGGGATGATCGTGCGTTATGGTCGCGGCGTCTGGTGACGCAGTCTATCGCGCTCGATACCGGTGGCGATACCTTGTTGGCGCACATTGACCGGCATGCGCACGCCACACCGCAGGCGATTGCCCTGTGCGGCTCGACCTCTGCATTGCCGATTGATTACGCCAGCCTCATGGTGCGCGTCAATCGTCTTGCACATTGGCTCAAGGAACAGGGGGTTGGCCCTCAATCGCGAGTGGGATTAGCCTTGCGCCGTTCACCTGAGATGGTGGTCGCATTGCTGGCCGTGTGGCGTGCCGGTGCCGCATATCTGCCCATCGATCCAGGCTGGCCGGCGGCACGACGTGCCGGTTTGCTGGCTGATGCGATGCCGCTGCTGGTGTTGCACGACGGCGCTGATGACATTGCACTGGCCGCGAACGAAGTACGGCATGTGGCATTGGCGACGCTTGATACGCTTTTGCCGCGTTATCCGTCGCAAGCCCCGGCACCGGACTCGACAGCTGCTGCCGGTCTGAGCGATGCCGCTTACGTCTTGTACACCTCAGGATCGACCGGAACCGCCAAAGGCGTCGTGATCGAACATCGGCAATTGCTCAACTACGTACTGGCAGCAAGCGAAGGTATGCAGCTGGCGTCAAGCCGTTGCTGGGGACTGACCAGCACCGTGGCCGCCGATCTGGGCAATACCGCGCTGTTCGCGGCGCTCTATCACGGTGCGACATTGGCCATCGCCGATGACGACGACATGCAGGACGGTGCTCATTTTGCCGGATTCATAAAGCGCCGGCGGGTTGATGCGCTGAAGATCGTTCCCTCGCATCTGGAAGCCTTGCTGGAAATTGACCCTGTCGTGTTGCCATCCACCATCGTGCTGGGCGGTGAAACTGCAGCGCCGGCGCTGGTACGCAAGATTTGGCAGCATCGACCTGATTGCCGGGTGTTCAATCACTACGGCCCGACGGAAACCACGGTGGGCGTGATGTGGCATGCGGTCACTCCTGATGATGTCGAGACGGATACCGCCATTCCACTCACGCAAGTCATGGCCAACTGCCGCGTGGCTGTGTTCGACGACATGCTGCGCGAAACGCCGGTCGGTGCCGTCGGCCAACTGTACATCGGGGGGGCGCAAAACTGTCGTGGTTACCTGAATCGGTCCGTCGATAGCAGCGCGTTCGTTGTCGACCCGCTCGATGCGAGCCGCACCTGGTATCGCAGCGGCGACTTGGCCTGCTACCTACCACAAGGCGGATTGCGCATTCTTGGCCGGGCGGACGATCAGGTCAAAATCCGTGGCTTCCGTATCGAACCGGCGGAAATAGAAGTCGCTCTGTTGCAGCAGTCAGGTATCCGGCAGGCAGTCGTACTGGCGCATGGGGCAGCGGATCAGACCGCGAGTCTGACGGCGTTCCTGGTTGGCGAGTCCGGCCGGATCAACGCCGCGAGCTTGCGGCCTGCGTTGCTGGCGCTGCTGCCAGAACCTATGGTGCCGTCCCGCTATGTGATGCTGGCAGCTTTCCCGCGCCTGGCTAACGGCAAGATAGACCGCCGTGCTTTGCTGCAATCGCTGGAAACTGCTGTCACCGATGCCTCATCTGATGCGCCGTCCAATATGCAGTCTGACGTTGCCTTGGACGACGATCTCGAATTCGTGGTGCTCGATACCATGACGCAATTACTCCCCCCCGTAACACAGGCGCTTGGTCGGCATAGCGATTTCATTGAGGCTGGTGGGCATTCGCTGCTGGCCATCAAGCTGGTGGCGCGACTGCGTAAATTGTTTCGCATCGACATCGCGCCGGCGCTGGTGTTTGACCACGCCACACCGGCCGCGCTGGCAGCCGCCTTGCGTCAGCAGGCACCGGACCGGGCAGAGCTGGAGCAACTTGCGGCTCTGCGCCGGACCTTGCTGGAAATGCCCGCCGCCGAGCGCGACGCTTTGCTGGAACAGGTCTAGCCACCAGCCGCCGCCGTCCTTTCTTCTTCCCGAGGTGTGCCCCTTGCGTACGCAGCTGGCAAAGGGCACACCGCCACCAGATATGTGAGCAGCCCCTTCATGAACGAAAAAAACAATCAACTGCTGGCACTCTTGCAAAGCGATGCACAAGAGCAGGCACTACGTTACCAAAGCCTCTCCGAGCACAGCGACAGACTGGACAGGGACGCCGGCGCAGCATCGTCCTCGCCGCTATCGTTCTCGCAGCAGCAGCTGTGGTACTTGCAGCAGATGGAGCCGCAGCAGACGGCGTACAACCTGACCCGCGCCTTCAGGTTGCACGGCACGCTCGACCACGCTGCATTGGAAGCTGCCTTTGCCGCCCTGATTGCACGTCACGCCAGCTTGCGCACCTGCTTTGTGGAACAAGACGGGATTGCATCGCAGCAGGTGACGGCAACAGTGCCGTTTGCCATGCAGGTGATTGACTGCAGCGAAGAGACGCCGGCAGAGCAGGAACACATAGTGGCTGCGCAAATCGATGCCGCCATGGCGCATGTGTTCGATCTGCGCGAGGCACCCTTGTTGTTCGTGCGGCTGTTGAAACTGGGGCAGCAAGAGGGCCAAGAGGGGCAAGATTCAGGACAGCAGCAACACGTACTGCTGATCGGCATGCATCACATTATTTCCGACGCCTGGTCCAATCCAATTGTCGCAAACGATTTGCAGCAGGCTTACCGGCTCGCGCTGGCAGAGCCTGGGTGCTTGCCGGTGCTGCCGGCCTTGCCGTTGCAGTATGCCGATTACGCCCGCTGGCAGCGCGAACATCTGCAAGGAGACTGGCTCCGGCAAGAGCTGGATCATTGGCAGACCGTACTGGGTGACGACGTACCGCCACTCAACCTCCCGCTGGACCGCCCCCGCAGTGGTCAAAGCGACGGTGCCGGTGCGGCTTTGAATTTTTCGTTGGACACCGGTCTGGCTGCAGGGCTCAGGCAATTTTGCAGAGATCAGCATTGCACGCCGTTTGTCGTGTTGCTGGCGGCCTGGCAGGTGCTGCTAAGGCGGTACAGCGGGCAGGACAATTTTGCAGTCGGAGTGCCGCAGGCAGGTCGCAACCGGCCGGAGTTGCAAGACATGGTCGGTTTTTTCGTCACCACTCAGGTCATGCGTGCCAGACTCGGTTCGCGCCTGTCGTTGCGCGACGCATGCCGGCAGGTGCGCAGCGCTGCGCTGACAGCGCTGGAGCATGCCGAACTGCCGTTTGAACTGCTGCTGGAACGCTATCCGGCCGAACGCGGACTCGGGCGTCATCCACTGTTTCAGACTATGTTTGGTTTACAGATCATTGAGGGCGCAGCTACTCTGGAGTTGGATGGTGTCACCGCAACCACGCTCGACATCGGCGTGCGCTCGGCCAAGTTCGATCTGGCGTTAGACATCAAGATCATCAACGGCAAGGTCAATGCGCGCCTGGAATACAGCAGCGAGGTATTCAGTGCCGCCACCATGCAACGCATCGCACGACATTATCAGGCGGTGCTGGCACAGATGACATCCGATCCCGACTGCACCATCGGTGATCTGGTTCTGTCGGATGAAGAAGAACAACAGACCCTGTTGCAGTGGAGCCGTAATACGGCACATGCCAACAGCGTCCCCAGTATCCTGTCGCTCATTGAACAACAGGTGATGTTGCATGCGCGGAGTAGCGCTGTGCGCGTGGTGCAGAGCGCACAGACGTTGACCTACGAGCAACTCAATCGTCATTCCAATCAGCTGGCGCACTGGCTCATCGGGCAGGGTGTCGGGCCGGACAGCCGGGTTGGCGTTGCCATGGAGCGTTCGCAGGAAATGGTCGTCGCCTTGCTGGCCATCATGAAGGCAGGGGGGGCCTACGTACCGATGGATCCGGATCATCCGCCACAACGGCTGAGCTACTTCATCGAAGACAGCCGCATTGGCTTGCTGCTCACGCAGGCGGCAATACTGCCGTTGTTACCGTTGTTACCGTTGTTGCCGGCAGCATCCGATGGCAGCACTGTGCGCGTCATCGATGTCGCCACGCTGGCACCGGCACTGTCACAGCAACCCGCGCACAATCCCGCGTTGCGCTTGCACCCCGAACATCTGGCCTATGTGATCTACACCTCGGGCTCCACCGGGCAGCCCAAGGGCGCTGCCAACCGGCATAGTTCGCTGGTCAACCGGCTCATGTGGATGCAGCAAGCCTATGGCTTAGGTCCCGGCGACAAGGTCCTGCAAAAGACCCCGTTCGGCTTCGATGTCTCGGTGTGGGAATTCTTCTGGCCGCTCATGACCGGTGCAGAACTGGTCATGGCGCCGCCGGGCGCACATCGTGATCCGGCGCAACTGGGCCAGTTAATTCGTGAGTACGGCATCACCACGTTGCACTTTGTGCCGTCGATGCTGCAAGCCTTCGTGAGCGACATTGCTGCAGCGCATTGCCCGAAACTGCAACGCGTGATTTGCAGCGGCGAAGCCTTGCCGATGGAGTTGCAGCAGCAGACGCAGCGTCAATTGCCGCAGGCGCAACTGATCAACCTGTACGGACCGACCGAAGCCGCCATCGACGTCACGCACTGGACGTGCCGGGTCGATGACCGTAGCGCGAGCGTACCGATAGGGCGTCCTATCAGCGCCACCCAAACCTATATTCTGGACGACGCGCTGCAACTGGTGCCGCAGGGTGTGGCAGGGGAGTTGTATCTGGGAGGTGTCAATCTGGCGCGCGGCTATCTGGGCAAGCCCGGGCTCACCGCAGAGCGTTTCGTCGCCAGCCCGTTCTCAGCCAACGGCGAACGGTTATATCGCACCGGCGATCTGGTGCGCTGGCGCGAGGACGGGCAGATCATGTATCTGGGGCGACTGGATCATCAGGTCAAGATCCGCGGCTTGCGTATAGAACTTGGCGAAATTGAGGCTGCTTTATTGGCGCAAGCGGTCATCCGTGAAGTGGTGGTCGTTGCCGTGGAGGTGGCAGGCAGCAAACAACTGGTGGCCTATGTTTCAGCGCGGGCCGGTGCACAGATCGATGCGGAAGCCTTACGGATGGTTCTGGGCCGACAACTGCCGGACTACATGGTGCCGACCGTGATCATGGAACTGGCGACGCTGCCGCTGAGCACCAACGGCAAGATCGACCGCAAGGCTTTGCCGGCGGTGCAGACGCAGAGCGAAGAAGCCTACGCCGCACCACAGGGCGACACCGAGCAACAACTGGCGCAGATCTGGCAAACCGTATTGGGCCTGCCACAGGTCGGACGGCACGATAACTTCTTTGCGCTCGGCGGCGACTCCATCCTCAGCCTGCAAATCATTGCGCGTATGCGTCAGGCGGGTTGGAAAATTACGCCGAAGCAGGTGTTCGAACGGCAAAGCGTGGCGTTGCTGGCTGCCGTGGCGGTCGCGCTGGCACCTGTGGTGAGCGATGCAGCGCATGGTATCGGATTGCAGAAACATCCTGCCGATACACTGGATATGTCCTTGCTGTCCTCACCGCTGACATCGCCGCAACTGGCACAGCTGCCAGTGCCACAGGAGCGGATGGCAGCGCTCTATCCACTGTCACCGATGCAGACCGGGATGCTGTTCCATAGCGTCTATGAAAGCGGCAGCGCGGCTTACATCAATCAGTTGCGCATCGACATTGACGGCGCGCTCGATAGCGATCGCTTTCGCGCCGCCTGGCAGGCGGTGCAGCAAGAACACGATGTCTTGCGCACCGGTTTTCTTGCCGACTGCACACCGCCTTTGCAATGGGTCGCGCGCACCGCACCGTTGCCGCTGGAAGACTACGACGTGCGTGCCATGGCCGACCCCGGTACGGCGCTCGATAGTATCGCCGCCGAACAGCTTGCGCGGGGCTTCGACCTGAATCAGCCACCGCTGCAACGGCTGGCGCTGGTGCGCACCGGCGAGGTCGGCTATCACTTCATCTGGACTGTGCATCATCTGCTGCTGGATGGCTGGAGTACCTCGCAATTGCTGGGTGAGGTGGTGCGGCGTTATCACGGAGCAGGCACATCGACGGTACAGACCGGCGCTTATCGCGACTACATCCGCTGGCTGCAACAACAGGACGGTGAAGAGCCCCAGCAATACTGGCAAGCACTGCTGACGCCGCTGACGGCACCGACCTATCTGCATCAGACGCTGAGTGTACCGACACCAACGCCGACTGCGGTATCAGCGTCGGTGCCGGATGCCGAGTCCTTCGGCGAACACCGGATCGTCTTGTCTGTTGCGCAAACCGAGGCGCTGGCCAGCTTCGCCAGGACTCAGCGTGTGACGCTCAATACACTGGTGCAGGCAGCCTGGGGATTGCTGTTGCAACGCTATACCGGACAGCCGGCTGTGTGCTTCGGCGCTACCGTTGCAGGGAGGCCGGACGATCTGGCCGGTGCCGAACATTTGCTGGGGTTGTTCATCAATACCTTGCCGGTCATGGTACCGGCTCAGCATGGACAATCGATATCACAATGGTTACAGGACCTGCAGGCCCAGAATCTGGCATCGCGCACGCTGCAGCACACGCCGCTCTATGATATTCAACGCTGGCATGCCCATCTGGGTCAAAGCCTGTTTGACAGCATTCTGGTGTTCGAAAACTATCCGATCGACGCCGCATTGCGGGATGGTGCTGCTGCCGACGGCAGCTTGCGTTTCAAGCGCACGCATAGCCGTGAACAGACCAACTATCCGATGACAGTCGGTGTCTCGCTGGGTGATGGCCTGAACATCGGCTGGCGCTATGACCGCAGCCATTTCAGCGATAGCGCGGTGCTGTCGATTGCACGCCAACTACAGCATTGCCTGCAAGAACTTATCGCCGCGCACGACCAGCCGACTGGCGCCCTGTCTATCCTTGATGCCGATGAACAGCGCGCCTTGCTGAAGCAGGGGCAGGGGCAGGCGGAAACCTATGCGGCACAACCGGTGCATGTGCTGTTCCAGCAGATCGCACAGCGCACGCCATTGGCGTTGGCGGTGCGTATGGGGGAGGACAGTCTCAGTTACAGCGAGCTGGACGCTCGCGCCAACCGGTTGGCGCATCTGCTGATGGCGCAGGCTGCCGCTGTTGATGCCGGCGCTCATAGCGGCGGAGAACTGCGCATCGGCGTCGCCTTGCCGCGTTCGCCGCAGATGATCGTGGCATTGCTGGCGGTGCTCAAAGCGGGTGCCGCCTATGTGCCGCTGGACCCGGAAACGCCCGCCGAACGGCTGACCTACATGCTTGACGACGCTGGTGTGAGCCTGCTGCTGACGCAACGCGATCTGTTGCCACCGTTGCCACCGTTGCCACCGTCGTCGCTGTCCGGTCTCGTCGTGCTTGAACTGGATGCGCTGGATCTGACTCACGGTGCGTCGCATGCGCCCGCTGTCGAGGTCAGCCCGGCGCAAATGGCCTATGTGATCTATACCTCGGGCTCCACCGGTAAGGCCAAAGGTGTCGCCGTCACGCACGGCCCTCTGAGTATGCATATCCAGGCCACTGCGACGCTTTATGAAATGGGGCCGCAATCACGTGAGCTGCATTTCTTGTCGTTTTCTTTCGATGGCGCGCACGAGCGCTGGATGACGGTGCTAAGTGCCGGCGGCACGCTGGTGTTGCGTGACCCCGATCTGTGGACCGCCGAACAGACCGTCGCTGCGTTGCATCGGCATGGCATCACACACGCCGGTTTCCCGCCGGTATATCTCAAGCAGCTCGCGGACTGGGTAGCGCGGACCGGTAATCCACCACCGGTATTTCTGTATTCCTTCGGCGGCGAAGCGATGCCGCAGGACACCTTCGAACAGGTCCGTCAGGTGCTGCGCCCGCAGCGTCTTATCAATGGTTACGGCCCCACCGAGACGGTGGTCACGCCACTGGTATGGAAAGTCGACGCACAGCAAGCCTGTGATGCACCGTATGCACCGATAGGCAGTCCGGTCGGGGCACGCACTGCGATGATTCTCGACGACCGGCTCCAGTTGCTGCCACGTGGCGTAGCCGGAGAACTGTATATCGGCGGCAGCGGACTGGCACGCGGTTATCTTGATCGCCCTGGTCTGACGGCGGCGTCGTTTCTGCCTGATCCGTTTGGTGAGCCAGGTGCGCGCATGTATCGCACAGGCGATCTGGTGCGCTGGCGCGAGGACGGTCAGATTGCCTATCTGGGGCGCATCGATCATCAGGTCAAGATCAAGGGATTCCGCATTGAGCTGGGTGAAGTCGAAGCCGCCTTGCTAGCGCAGCCGGGTATCCGCCAGGCAGTGGCCGTGGTGAGACGCGTAGCCGAGGTCGACCGGCTGTGGGCTTATGTAAGCGCGCATGCGGATGCTGCTCCGGATTTGGCAGCGGTACAGCGCGCCTTGGCGGCGACGTTGCCGGGATATATGGTGCCGGGCAAGATACTGCTGCTGGACGCATTACCGCTTAATCCCAACGGCAAGATTGACCGCAAGGCGCTGCCGCAGGACGCCGGACAGGACAAGGAGCGCGCCGCCGGCGCACCTGCCGACCTCCCGGACGGCGAACTGGAAACGCGCATTGCGGCGTGCTGGGAAGCTGTGTTGGGCGTCACCGCCATCGGCCGTCATGACAACTTCTTCGAACTAGGCGGTGACTCGATTCTGAGCCTGCAAATCATTGCCCGCTTGCGTCAGGACGGCTGGAAAGTGACGCCAAAACAGATCTTCGAGCAGCAGACCGTGGCAGCGCTCGCGCTGGTGGCCGAAGCTGCCGGTAGCGTGTCGGCGGGATCCCTACATCGTACAGCCGACTCCGCCAGTGACGGCGAAGTGCCCTTACTACCGATACAGGCGCAATTTTTTGCCAGCCCGATTCCATCGCGGCACCACTGGAATCAGGCAGTGATGCTGCGTAGCCCGCGCGCGATTGATGCGGCTGCGTTGCAAGGCGCGTTGTTGAGTATCGTCAATCAGCATGATGCCTTGCGCATGAGATTTGAACAGATGGACGATGGTGCCTGGCGGCAAACATATAGCCCGCCGTTGACCGAGCAAGATGCCGCGGCCGTAGCGTTGTTGTGGCAGAAGCAGGTTGACGCGAGCGCGTTGGATGAGGTGTGTGCGCAGGCGCAACGCAGTCTCGACTTGACCCATGGCCCGCTGTTGCGTGCGGTCTGCATGGCGCTCGAAGACGGTTCGTGGCGCTTGCTCGTGGTGGTGCATCACCTGGTGGTGGACGGCGTTTCCTGGCGGGTGTTGCTGGAAGACCTGCAAACCGCCTATGCGCAGCGGCTGAGTGGACAGGACATCGTGTTACCGGCAAAGACGGACTCGTACCGTGACTGGGGGCGCGTGTTGCAGGACTTCGCACCTACTTCCGCAGACGAACTGGCATATTGGCAGGCACTCAGCACAACGCCTGCAGGGTTGCCGTGCGACATGCCGCAGGCGCCGCTGCTGGCCAGCGATCAGGCGCGTGCTGCGTGCCGGCTGGATGTGGCGACGACACAGGCGCTGCTGAAACAGGCACCGGCTGCCTATCGCACGCAGATCAACGATCTGTTGCTGGCGGCGCTGGGTCAGGCATTGGGACAGTGGAGCGGCTTGCAGCAAGTACTGATCACGCTGGAGGGGCATGGCCGCGAACAACTCGATGATGACATCGATGTCTCGCGCACGGTCGGTTGGTTCACTAGTGTGATGCCGGTAGCGTTGCCCACCAGCGGCACGTTGCCTGCATTGATCACTGCGGTCAAGGAAACCTTACGCGCTATCCCACGCAAGGGCATCGGTTTTGGTCTGTTGCGGCAATGGGGCACGGCACAGCAACGCGCGGCACTGGAGACGGTGCCGACGGCGGCGCTTGCCTTCAATTATCTGGGGCAGTTCGACGGCAATTTCCGCGCCGGCGACGACTGGCAACCGGCGGCTGAATCGCCGGGGGCCTCACGTGACGCCGCTGCGCCGATGGCACAGGATCTATCCATCAACGGTCAGATTGTCGGCGGCGAACTACGGCTGGAGGCAACTTACAGCAAAGCGCGTTATCACGCTGCCACCATTGATGGCTTGATGCAGTTGCTGGAGCGCGCTTTGCATGACGTGGTCACGCATTGTTGCAGCGGTAGCAGCGGCATCACGCCGTCGGACTTTCCATTGGCGCGTCTGACGCAGCCGCAGCTCGACAGCGTGCTGGTTGAAATGGATTGCCGGCCCGCCCAGATCGAGGATATCTATCCGACTACGCCTTTGCAGCGCGGCATGTTGCTGCATCTGCTGCGCGCACCGTATTCGACCGCCAATGTGGTCCAGCTCGATGCACACAGCAAGACGATCGATGTGGCGCGATTCCGTCAGGCCTGGACGACGGTGTTGCAGCGTCATCCGGTGCTGCGAACGGCCTTTGTCTGGAGTCCGCTGGAGGTGCCGCAACAAGTCGTGCTGCGTCAGGCAACATTGCCGATGACCTTGCTCGACTGGCGCGGGAGGTCGTCGCAGAATGCCGAGCAAGAATGGCTGGCCCTGTGCCGCTATGAGCACCAGCGCGGTTTCGATGCACGGCGGCCACCGCTGATGCGGTTTGTGATCGCCCAACTGGACGATGGGGTTCGCTTACTCTGGACCTGGCATCATATTTTGCTGGACGGCTGGAGCATGTCGCAATTGCTGGGCGAGGTGTTTTCACTGGCGGAAGATAAACCTGTGGCGCAGCAAGCCTTGCCGTTTTCCAGCTATATGGCATGGCTGGCGCAGCAATCGGCAGCTTCTGCCGATTCGGATGAGGCGTACTGGCGCGCGCAGTTTGCACGTTGTGCGCCATCCCGACCGGCGGGCTTGCTGGGTGCGACACCGGCGGCCACCGCGCTGCTGCCTGCAATTGAGGCGACTTGCAACAGTGGCGCGCCGTCAGCGTATGCGACAGTCTATCTGTCGATCGATCAGGAACGTAGCCGTCGCTTGCAATCCTTTGCCGGAGCCAGCCAGGTGACGCTCAACACATTGGTACAGGCAGCCTGGAGTCTGCTGCTGCACGAGTACACGGGGGCGGTTGATGTTGTGTTCGGTGTCACCGTGTCCGGTCGTAGTGTGGATTTCCCGGGGATCGAACGGGTCATGGGCATGTGTATCAACACCTTGCCGTTGATACAGCGATTGGATGCGCAGCACAGTGTAGTGCAGTGGCTGGCACAGTTGCAGGCGCATAACCTGAACCTGCGGCAACGTGAACATGTGGCGCTGGGCGACGTACTGGCCTGGTCCGGCCAGGCTACGCATGCCTTGTTTGACACGCTGATGATCTTTGAAAACTTTCCAGTGGACGAATCGCTGAAAAAGGGAGTGGGTCGTTCGCTCGCCTTCGATACTATCCGCAGCCGCGGCGCCAGTGATTTTGCGCTGACGCTGGTGGTATTGCCGGGTACCGCCTTACGCTTCCAATTTGAATACGATGCGGCACGTCTGGCGCCAGCGCTGGTGGAGCAGGTGGCGCAACGACTGGCCGTGTTGCTCGATAAACTGTCCGATAGCCGCCACGGCAGGTTGGCGGATTTCTTGCTGGCAGCACCGGTAACTCCGGCAGTGCCCATGTCGTCGGCAATACAGACGGACATGGTTGTCGCCAGCATCGGAGCAACGACGAGTGCAGTCGAAGCGCATCTGATCTCGATCTGGCAAGCGGTGTTGCATCAGCCCCTGGTGAAGCAGGTGACGCCGGATGATGACTTCTTTGCGCTCGGCGGCAACTCGCTGCAAGCCATGCAGGTGCTTACGCGCTGGAATGCGGTGGCACGCGATCATGGACTGGCGGCGATGCAACCGGCCGATGTGTTTAGCCTCCCAGTCCTGCGGGAATTGGCGAGCATGCTGGCGCTACGCAACGGTGCGGCGGCCACGCTGATGCATCATCAGGCCAGCCGGTCGCCAGATCAGACGCAGGCAGCAGTGTTGGTGTGCTTCCCGGCGCGCATGTCCAATGCAGACGAGTACCGTGCACTGGCAGAAACGCTGGGGCAGCATCACAGCGTGCTGCAATTGCTATGTCCTCCTGAAGAGCGCTGGCGCTGGAGCAGCATGGATGTGGTGGCATTGGCGACGCAGTATGCCGGCGTCATCAAGCGAGACCTGCAGGGCAAGCGTTGCTGCTTCCTTGGCTGGTCAGTGGGCGGCTTGCTGGCTCTGGAGACTGCCAGGCAGTTGCGTCAGAGCGGGGCGGACATCCCTGTTGACTGGATCGGACTTGCAGACAGTTCCGACTTCTCCGTTTTACGCGGACAGTTGGCGCAAATGAGCATGCCGCCGCAAGCAGTGCTGGCACCGCAGGAAGCGCGCTTGGCGCAATGGTTGCAGCGTTCGGCCATGGCCGAACGCTGGCACGCCTTGCTGGCACAGATGACCTCGCCTCAACGCGCCTATTTCTTGCTGGAAGTAGTGGCCAGAGCGGGTGATGGATTACCGCTGGACGGATCCGGTCAGGAAGGTGCCGAGGCCGCTCTGTGGGAGCGCATTCGTTGTCTGCGTCTGGGATTGGAAACAGAGCTGCCACCCGCACCCTCCGTGCCGCTGCATGTTTGGCAGGCTGGTCGACGCGAGGCTGCACAGGTCGCTACTGACTGGCGTGCGTATGCGGCGCAAGGACAAGGACAGGCAGAGGTCAGTGTGGTGGATGCCGACCATCTGTCGTTGCTGACATCCCCGGCATGGCATGTGCAGGTGGCAGCGCTGATGTAGCAGAGCGGCAGGGAAGAGAAAGGGGCGGCGTCTCGTATCATGGAGATGCCGCCCCTCAGGCTGAAAGGTGAAAAAGAAAAGAGAAAAAAACAGGCTGGTTCAGCGTCGTACGGTGGATTTGGCGCGCCGTTTTTTCCACCAGACGATGACACCCGTTACTGAAACGACGGTAATGAACAGGCCGATGAAGGTAATGAAAATTCTCCAGGGAAGGCCGAACACATGTCCCATATGCAAAGCGCCGATCCAATTGCTGAAGGTGTTGCCGCTGACATCACCCGTCGGCAACCAATGCCCGCGCAACTCGCCGGTGCGCGCATCGATGAGCACGCCGGTATTGCCGACATGCGGGCGCAGGTCCAGCGAACTGTGCACCATGTAGGCAAACAAGCCGCGCCGCCGGTCAAAACTGAGACGTTCTTCGGCGTCGATCTGCATGGCATGTTCGCTGGCGAATTGTTGCATGGCCTTGCGTGCGGCGGCATGGGCCTGTGGCCAGGTCATCGGCATCTGCGCCAGCGGTTCGCGCAAGGCCGGCTGGCCGCGCCAGCTGTTGTCGAACGGCAGCACGGTGGCCATCACCGGCTCAAAGACTTGCTCACGCAGATTGAACATCACACTTGACCAGGCAAACAGCAGCAACATCAGCCAGCACCACAAGCCCAACGCGCGGTGCAAGTCCAGATTGACCCGATAAAAACCGGCTTGCCATTTGACCAGCCACGCCGGTTTCCACTTGGTGAAAAACGGCCTGCCACGCGGCCATGTGAGATAGGCACCGACGAAGCAGTCGATAGTCCATAACACCGACACCAATCCCATCAACAGTGCGCCCGGTATGCGTGGCAATGCCATCGAATGATGGATGCGAAACAGAAAGGGCATGAGGTTTTCCGGCCGGATACTGATCTTGTTAAGATCGCGCACTCCCTGGATGGCGCCGGTGTAGGGATTGACCAGAATCTGGTTGTAGCCAAGCTGGTAGGGGCGTTGAGTCGCGGGGTCAATCGCCGGATCAGGTGTGAAGGCGAGCGTACGTCCTGGTTCCGGGCGCAACATCAGCTGGCTAATACGGACCTTGGGGCCGAGCGCCTGCTCCACCCGTTCGCGTAACGTGTAAGGATCAAGCATGGCATCCGTAGCCTTCCTGGACGCCGGCAGCGCCACATGCAATTGCGGCGCCAGCCACACTTCCAGTTCGTCTTCAAATGCCAGCAGGGTGCCGGTGAGGCTGGCGACGACTAGAAAAAAAGCAATCGCCAGACCTGTCCAACGATGCAGCAGGACAAAGGTCTGGCGTGTCGGATGCCAGATGCGCATCCGCCCTGCAGGAGTACTGCTTACCATCGCGTAGTGAGCGAGATGATGCCGGCGCGGCGAGCGCCGTACTCGCAATTCTCGTAACAGAATGCGTAGACGCGATCGGCGACGTTATTGATTTTCAGGCCCAGTTCAAAGTTGCGCCAGGCCGACGACAGTTGTCCCAGATCGTAGCGTGCGCCAAAGTCGATCAAGGTCACGCTCGGTGTTTCAAAGGTATTGAGTGCGTTGCCGTAGCTGCGACCGATGTAGCGTACGCCGCCGGCGACATGCAAGCCGACCAGAGCACCATTCTGGAATGCATAGTCCGCCCACACGCCGCCGCTATGCTTGGCTGCTCCGGGCAGAGCTTTGCCTAGTTTGGCGTCGTTGGCGCTGGTGACTTCAGTGTTGGTGTAACTATAGCTTGCCGTGGTGTTGAGTCCACGTACCAGCGAGGCCTTGGCTTCCAGCTCCAGACCACGTGAGCGGGCTTCACCGGTCTGTACGCTGAAGGTCGGGTTGCTGAGATCGGTAGTGGTGACGTTCTGGCGGCGCAGGTCAAATAAGGCTGCCGTGAACAGCGCGTTGGTGCCTACCGGCTCGTACTTGACGCCGACTTCGTATTGCTTGGCCTGTTCCGGCTTCAGCGGTACGCCTTGGGAGGTAGTGCCGGAAACTGGTGTGAACGACTGTGAGTAGCTGGAGTAGGGCGAGATGCCGTGGTCCATCTGATAAACCAATCCGAAATTGCGCGTAAAGGCCTTGTCGTTACGCTCGGTCTTGGCCTTGCTCAGATAGTTCTGGGTCGTCTGATCCGACCAGTCGCGACGCACACCCGCCGACAGCAGCCAGCGTTGAGCGATCTTGATCTGATCTTGCAGGTAGGCACCGAACTGGTCGTCCACCGTGCGCACGTTGTAGTTGTCCGCCACGGCCGGCAAGTTGTTCACGTAAACCGGATTGAAAAGGCTGAGTGTGCTGGTGGTGATATTACCGGTATAGCCGCGCAGATTGGCAGCAGTGCGATGATAGTCGACGCCCGCTATCACCTTGTGCGTGAGGATACTGGTAGTGAAATCGGCTTGCACCTGATTGTCAGCAGTAATCGTGTCGGCATCGGTGTGCAGTTGCCAGCGTTGCAGCGCGACGGTGTTTAACTGCGTGGTCGGGAAAAAGGATCCGAAACGCAGATTGTTGCGGGTGCCGTTATAGCTGGAATAGCGCACATTCTGGCGCACCGACCAGACATCGTCGAAACGATGTTCGAATTGGTAGCCGATGGCCGAGTTTTCGTACACTTCATTGTTATAACGGGACAAGCCAAGCACTCGGTTGGTCGGGATCTGGCCATTGGGGTTGTACGCCACGGTACCGGCTGCCGGCAGCAGATTGTTGGACAAGCCTTCAGTGCGTTGATATTCGGCCCGAATCGTCAGCTCGGTGCGATTCGATGGGCGCCAGGTGATCGCAGGGGACAGGAAAGTGCGCTTGTCGACCGTGTCATCAACTTGTGTTTTTGCATCGCGCACCAGACCTGTGATGCGATACGACCAAATGCCGGCATCGTCGATCGGACCACTGAAATCACCGGCGACTTGCTTGCGGTTGTAGCTGCCAACCTGTACTTGCAGTTCATGTAGCGGTGTGGTGGTCGGTTTCTTTGAGACGACATTGATCACGCCACCCGGCTGATTCTGACCAAACAACACCGAAGCCGGGCCGTGCAGCAGTTCGATCCGCTCCAGGCCATAAGGCTCCGGTGCGTAGCGGCTGTAATTGGCGTTGGAAGAGGTCAGCGTACCGTCGCGATAGATTGATCCGCCGTTGTTGATTGGAAAGCCGCGCAACAACAATGCGGATTCGGTCACCGCAAACGCGCCGGTAGGAGCCTGCACACCGCTGGTGAAGCCGAGTGCTTCGCTCACGGTGCGGGCCTGTTGGGCAGCGATCTGATCGCTGGTGACCACTGACAACGACATCGGCGTCTCAGTAATAGGGGTATCGGTCTTGGTGCCGGTGGCGCTGCGTTTGGCGACGTAGCCTTGCACCGGACCGGTGGCCTTTTCCTGTTCCTTTTTTGAATTGACGGTCACTTCCGGCAGGCTTTGATTTTGATCAGCACTTGCTTGCTGCGCATAGGCGCTGCCCGAGAGGGACAAGCCCAGCATTCCGTATTGAAGCGAACGCACCAGCAGACGCTGGCGAAAAGGAAACGAACCTTGAGTAGATGTTGTTATTGGCATGATGAGGTGATGAGTCGTATCGTAGTTAAAGTTATTGTCAGATCCGCAGTGCAGCAGCTGCATGCACTTCCCCGGGACTTTGATGCTTGGCCGGATAGGCCGGCATCGGCAGCGGGCATCTGGAAAGTGCCTCGCTGATTTCTTTGGTACGAATCGCTGTCACGGAGAGCAGGGTGTCGCTCAGGCCGTGCGAGGGTTCGCAGCTGCCTTGCAGAAAAATGGACGGTTTGAATTGCGGTGTGCTGTGCAGACGATAGTTGCGATCAACTCGCATCTCTGGCAAGTAGGATTGCAGCGAGGACAGCAGCGCATGATGCTGTTGCCGCTGGTAGCCGGTGGCCAGGATCACGACGTCATAGGTCAGGCTGTGCACGTTGCCTGTTTCCATATCGTGCAGGCGCAGATGCACGCCGGCAGCGTCTGCGCTAGCCTCGACGGTGTTGTGACGACGCAGAAAACGGTGCCGTTGGCTACCGCTAACCTTTTGCAGGTAAAAGACTTGAAACATGCGTTCAATCAGGGCCATGTCCGGCGCCGCATAGTTGGTCTGCATGAACTCATCAAGCAAGGCACCACGACTGTCTTCCTTGGTATTGAAGACGTAGTCGGTGTAGTCCGGATTGAAAATTTCGTTGACGAAAGGGCTGTCGTCGGACGGTTTGATGGTGCGCGCCCGGGTGATAAAGTCGACCGCAATATCTTCCCGACCGTTCAGGTCCATGAATATCTCGGTGGCGCTTTGGCCGGCGCCGATGATGGCGACGCGACGCGCTCGCGGCTGCTGATTGAAAGCAGTGCGAAAGCGGCTGGAATGAAACACGCGGGGGTCGCCTTTGAGCGGGGCCATGCAATCGGGAATGTTAGGAACACCGCCGATGCCGAGGACCAGATTGCGGGTCAGATTTTCCTGAATCTGCTGACGGCTGTCGCGTGAAATCACGCGGAGCAGGGCGACGTCGTTGCCGCGCTTTTCCGGCACCACATCAATCACTTCCTCCTGATAGCGGCAATGCTCTTCGAAATGTCCGGCCGCCCATGAAAGATAGTCATTGAATTCCAACCGGCTGGGATAAAAGGTCTTGAGATTGATGAAATCACTCAACCGGCGCTTCTGGTGAAGATAGTTGACGAAGGTAAAAGGACTGGCAGGATTGCGTAGCGTCACCAGATCTTTCAGAAACGAGATCTGCATATGGGTGTCATCGAGCATCATGTCGCTATGCCAGGCGAAATTAGGCTGTTTTTCCAGGAACAGCGCGTTGAGTGCGTGTCCCGCCGGCAAGCCTTCTTCCAGGGCAATCGCCAACGCCAGATTGGACGGCCCGAAGCCGACGCCGATCAGATCGTGAATGTGCAAGACAATCTCCTGTCAATAGGTGAGAGAGGGTGCGCCGGGGAAGGGGCTGTGGAGCGTGCCAAGATCTGTCTGCGGCTGCCACAATCCCTGCCCGAAATAGCGCTCGCGCGACAACATGACCAGCATGGCGCGCTTGTGGGGGAAATCGAATTCTTTGACCTTGGCATAACCGCTTTTGTCGAGGTTGCGGATCTGTTTGTCGTGGTCGGCGCGTGGCTCTCCGACCACGCACTGAGTACGGCAGTCGTCGAGAAAGAGATAGTGCGAGATCGAGGTCAGCCATGCCACGGCAAATTGTTTGCCGCGGAACGCTTCTTCGCCCACCAGCACGTGCCAGCCGCGGTCGAAGTCTGCGCTGTCATAGAACGGCGCGATGCGGTTTTCCTTGGCCCAGTAAGCTTCGAAATAAGCGAACGGCTGGTCGTCGAAACTGGCAATCAGCGACGTCATATGCGGATCCGCTGCAATCGTGTCGAGATAATGCCGGTGTTGTGCGAGGTCGCCGGTTTCACCCCAAAACTGCGCCACCACCGGGTCGTTCATCCAGCGGCTGAACAACGGCAGATCGTTTTCTTGCCGCAAGGTCCGCAGTGTCAAAGTCCGCTTGAGCCAAGGGATATAACGCGTATACACCACGCCCTGAGGCTTCGGGCCGCGCAAGGGGTGACGGCGGCCATCGTGCATGACCTGTAACGCCGGGAAGGCTGTAGTCGCGGCATGCGGCAGCCAGCCGGCCGCGTGCTGCCAGACCATCTCCGCATAGGAAACGTAGCCACCGTTCTGAGCAACCAGCAGGCCGGCATGGGCCAGTTCGCGTGCGGTCCCGTCAGGCAAGACAACCTCGATCATGCGCACTTGTGGTTCATGCATCAGAATCATCTGCAATACCGCCAGCAGGTCGTCGTAGCCGGATGCATCGGTGGAAATGCGCCAGTCCGCGTTTGCCACGGCTAGCGGATCGGATGATTTTGGTGACGTTGCTGCACCGCGTTGCCACTGCCAGCGCGAGCGTTCCCGGTGTTCATCATCGCAAACGCTGAGTTGATCGGCTTCGCAATAGACGAACAAGGGCGTCCCACGCACGCACAGCGGTGTGGCATAAACAGGTAGTGGACGATTCAATACAACTCCTGAGTGAATTCCGGACAAATATTCCGACAAATGCGGCAAAGGTATTTCAGCCCTTGGTTTCGCAAGGCAAATGTCGCTCTCCCTTCTTTGACGAATGAGAAGTATTTTTATTTACAAAAATCTATCAAGACCCGTACCGGAGCTGGTTTGCGGCTTTCATGGCTGATCTGAAACCGTCGCCAGGAGGCCTTGCGGCTTAAATTGGCGGCTACTTGATTCGTCTGATAAGGAGACTTCCTTTATTTGGCGAACGCATGCTTAACTATCTATTAAGACAATCCTGGCGCTTCCTGTTGCTGGCAGCAGGGGCGAGCATTACGCGCGGTGTGTGCAGCGTGCTGATGGTGATTCAGATCAATGCCGCGCTGTCGGCCGATGCTGCAGCGCGCGCCCAGGCGGCCTGGTGGTTTGCCGCGACCGTGGTGACGCTGATGCTGAGTCACATGGCGTCAAACATCCTGTTCGAACGACTCAATCAGCGGGCGCAGGCGGATATGCGGCGCTATATTTCCGCTCGCGTGATTAGTGCGGATTATCGTCATATCGAACGCATCGGCGCAGCGCGTATCCAGTCCGCACTGACCGAGCACAGCGCCAAGGTCGCGGAATTCTTTGTCGGCTTGCCGGCCATCCTGACCAACTCGGTGGTCGTGATCGGCTGTCTGATCTATATGCTGCTGCTGTCCTGGCAAGTATTTCTGGTGGCGCTGGCCGTCTTGGGGCTGGGTTCGCTGGGCTACCATCTGGCGCATCTGAAGGCGATCCGCTATCTGGAACGCGCAGCCAAGGAGCAAGACGTCATGTTCGGTCATTTTCAGGGAATGACGGCCGGTGCCAAGGAATTGCGCCTGCATCGCAAAAAACGCCAGCTATTTGAGCGCGACTTGTTGCATGTGGCGATTGAAAACGTGCGCAGCCTGAGGACGCGTGGCATGTCGATTTTTACCGCATCGGCCAGTTGGGGCAACTTCCTGATATTTGCATTCATCGGCCTGGTGCTGTTCTTTCTGGTTAGTGATGCGCCCTCGGAACGCGCGGTGATGAGCGGTTTTGCACTGGTGTTCGTCTATATCGTCACGCCTCTTGAAGTGTTGCTGATGAATATCCCACGCGCCAATCTGGCACGCGTAGCTGCGGCGCGCATCGATGCCGTCACACAGGATATGTCCAGCAGCGAACCACCCGCGGCAGAAGCGCAGGCCGGTACCTTGGAGAGTCTGGTTCTGCGTAACGTGACACATCGTTATTATCGCGAATGCAGCGACGGTTTCTTCCTGCTCGGGCCGATCCGGCTTAGCTTCGTTCCCGGCGAGGTAACGTTCCTGGTCGGCGGCAACGGCAGCGGCAAAACCACGTTGGCCAAACTGCTGGTCGGACTCTACGTGCCACAGGAGGGGGAAATCGTCTGGAACGGCAATGTGGTTGACGATGCCGGACGTGACGCCTACCGCCAATTATTCTCGACGGTGTTTTCTGATTTTCATCTGTTCGATCAGTTGCTGGAAAGTGATCGCCCCAATCTGGATGCCGATGCCAATCGCTTGTTGGAGAAATTGCAGTTGCAGCATCTGGTGCAGGTCAAGGACGGTGCGTTTACGACTCGAGCGTTGTCGCAAGGACAGCGCAAGCGTCTGGCACTGGTGGTAGCTGCTCTGGAAGATAGGCCGTTCATGGTGTTCGACGAGTGGGCGGCTGATCAGGACCCATTGTTCAAGGACGTGTTCTACCGCACGATCTTGCCCGAACTGAAGGCGCAGGGTAAGGCAGTGCTGGTAATCTCACACGATGACAAATACTTTGACCTTGCTGACCGCGTGTTGTCGCTCCAGAACGGTCAGCTGTCGGCATCCGGACAGGCACCGGAGGAACACAACGCGACGCAAGTGGTGAACATTGAATCGACGCGACAGCAGAATCTGGCGCCACAGGTCGCCTGACGGCTATTAAGAGATCGACATAGAAGGCGCTTGATGACAGCCAAGTTAGTTCTGGCTGTATTGAGCGTCTTCCATTAGCGTTTTAGTCAGGCGATACATTCGCGCTGAAATCGAAATAGCAAAAAAGGGACGTGCCTGTTCCAGCGCGCGTATGACGGCGCTCAGTTCTGGGAAGCGCGCAGCAGGATAAGGCTCGGCACCGCACGGATAAGATTTTACGAGTCCCCAATGTCATATGTTCATGTTTCTCAAGGCAGCTGATTCTCAAAGGTGAGTTTTATAAGTCAGCTCACTTTGTTCACGCCGGTAGACAGTTCCACGAATCAAGCTGAACATAGTCACAGTTTTCGTCATCCCCACCCAGCCTACCGAAACATGCCAACTTGAGTATTTAGTGCTCAATTGATGCCGCCAAGCTTTTAATCATCTACTGTCCCGCAGGTTCTAAGTAGTCGTCAGTTCTACGTGCGCCAAATATCGGATGTTTGCCGTATCTCTCGCAGACATTGAGTCCGGCCTTTCCGACCGCTCCTGACAGGACGTAACGGCGCAGGCATTCCAGCCGAAATAAATAAAATTGCCTTGCAGTAATTTTTGCATCGCTTCCCGTGCTGCGATACCGCTTGCCGAATGAATATGCATTTCATTGCGGCGCGGCAATCAGGATATATTTTGAAAAAGTGAGACAAGAAGTCAATTCTTTTGGCGATTCAGTGGCACTATTGCGTGCAGAAAATACCCTCATTTTTGCGGGGACAAATTAAGTATTCAACGGTGTCGGCACGCCTCATGATGAGCGCGGACGATGGTTCGTTGAGTCGTAAAGAATAAAGGCAACATCAAATCACCCTTGCAGATGAGGCTTTGCTTGTTAATCGGATTGTTTGCCGGAATCAACAAGCTTGCCGATGTTAGGTCGGGAATGCTCAGGGGGAGCGGGATGCTGGATAACACTATGATTGCCGCGCTCAGAACGCGGCTGCTGGCAGTGCCGACGGTCTCGGTCGTCCATCTCGTCGCAGCAGCGGCGAAGGGGGAGGCGGAGGCGGGTATTGGCCTGGTCGCCTATGTCGTTGGCGGTCAACGCAAGACTTTGGACGCCGCCATTGCGGACTCAGGATATCCGGAACCGGTAGCGCTGGTGCGCGCGTACGCTTTGCCGTTGCGGCCCGACGGCTGCGTGGATGACCATGCCTTGGCCGCATTGCCGGCCTGGGTCGAGACTTCATTGCCGCCGACTGCCGTCTATCGGCCGATTGTGCCGTTGCGGCCGCGCATCCATTTGGCTGATCTCCTTCCGGATCATCCTTTGCTGGCTCCCACTTTGCAGGAAACACTGCTTTCCCGGACGCCGGTGAGCGCTGCTGCCGGCAAGCCGGCGGTGTCCCGCCTCAGACCGCTTCCTGCGCAGCCGCAAATGCCGGCCAATCTGGCCGAAGCATTGGAGCGCGCCGCGCAGCATCCTGAACTCGGCATCGTCCATGTCGCCGCCGATATGAGTGAAATTCAGGTCAGCTATGCCGAATTGTTCGATCAGGCGCGACGGATGCTGGGCGGCTTGCGCATACACGGCGTTCGCAGCGGCGATGTAGTTCTTGTCGACGCGACAGACAGCCGCAGCCTGCTGCCGCTGTTCTGGGGCTGCATACTCGGCTCCATGGTGCCGGCACCGTTCAAGCTTGCGGCTGCAGCAGCGGGAGGTGCATCTGTCAAGCGCTTGCGCGACTCCTGGGAAGTGCTGGGACGGCCGTTCATTGCCGCCGATCCTGCGAGCTTGCAAGCGCTGGCGCCGCTGGGCGCGGATGCGCTGAGCGGAATGACCCTGCTCGATACGTCTGAACTTTGTCGCGCCGAAAGTGCAATCCCTTCGCCGGCAAGCGATCTGCAAGCCTTGTCCATGGTGTTCATGACCTCGGGAAGCACCGGTCTTCCCAAGGGGGTCATGCTGAGCCAGGCCAATGTACTGGCGATGATCGGCGGCACAGCCGAACGCGGCGCCGCGCTGACGCCCGGCGCGACGACCATGAACTGGATGCCGCTAGACCATGTCGGCGGCCTGGGCTTCTTGTCGATCTTGCCGCTGGTGCTCGGCATGAACCAGATACAGGTCGACACCGCCACGGTGCTGGAAGCGCCCGTACGCTGGCTGGAGCTGGCGCATCGGCATCGGGTCTGCATGGTCTGGACGCCCAACTTTGCGTTCGAGCTGTTGCTGCAGGCGGCGGCTGCGCCCGGCGCGACACGTGACTGGGATTTATCGAGCCTGCGCATGATCCTTAACGGCGGTGAGGCAGTTTCCGACAGCATTCTGACGGCTTTCGCCTCCCGTTTTGCGGAGAACAAATTACCCTCCGGCGCAATCTGGCCATCTTTCGGCATGACGGAAACCGTCAGCGGATTCTGCATGTCGCAGTGGGCACCGGGCAACGGCGAGGTGGTTTCCCTCGGCCTGCCGATCTGCGGTGCCGCGCATCGCATCGTCGACCAGCATGGCGAGGTGGTCCCGGAGGGCGTCATCGGCGCCGTCGAGCTGTCCGGCGACTCCTTGTTCATGGGATATTTCGGCCGCGATGACCTCACGGCCGAAGCGATGCACGGCAACTGGTTCCGCTCCGGCGACATGGGCATCATCCGCAATGACGAGCTCTTCGTAGTCGGGCGCATCAAGGAAATGATCATCGTCAACGGCGCCAATTTCTACAGCAGCGAAATTGAGGAAGTTGTGGCGCAGACAGAGGGCGTGGAGCGCATCAGCATCGCGGCTGTCGGTGTACGCGCGCCGGCTGCAAGAACGGATCAGTTGGCCTTGTTTTTCCATGTTTCCGGCGTTTCAGATATTGCCGCTGTGCGCGATGACGCTCTCAGGCGCGTCATGCAAGACATGCGCATGCGCCTGGGGAAGCAGCTGTCGCTGATGCCGGCGTATTTCATCCATGTGCCGGCCGATCGCCTGCCGCGTACCAATTCCGGCAAGGTGCAGCGGATAGAACTCAAGCGCCGGCTGGAAGCCGGTGTTTTCGATACTGAGATCAAGCACGCTGCCTGCCTGCTGGAGGCTGCCGGCACCATTCCCCGCTGGTTCTCCGAACCGTTCTGGAAAGCTTGCCCGATCGCTGTCCCGGCAGGCGAGTCTGTCCACGGACAACGCATCGCCGTACTGGGAGACGCCTCCGCCGGCGATACCGCGATCCGGGCAGCGCTCGCGCAAGCGGCCGACGATATCGACTGGAAGCCGTTCGTGCTGGATGAAGAAACCGATCCGTTGCCTTCCCTGAACCGTTTTTTCAACGAGATGGCGCAGCAGGGATTGCCTGACATCATTCTTGTATTACCCGGCTGGGCGCGCTTGCCCCGGCTGCTGTCGTTATGCCAGGCGCTGGCGGCGACCGCGCGAGGCAACCGGCCTGGAAGGCTGATCGTATGCGGCGGCGCTGATACTGCTGATGCCACCAGGCACGCTGCAGCCGCCGCTTTTTTGCGGACGGCGGCAGCGGAAATCGAGGGTGTGCATTGCGTGCATATCCAGTTTTCAGGCAAAGACCTCAGCAACGATGCCGGCATGATTCTCGACGACCTGCGCAAGCGCACGCGCGAAACCGAACTGGCCTATATCAACGGCGCGCGCCACCTGCGACGCTGGCGCAACGTCGAATTGATCAAGGTTGATCGCCCGGCACTGCGCTCCGGAGGCCTGTATCTGATCAGTGGCGGACTCGGCGGTGTCGGCTTGTTGCTGGCGCGGCATCTGCTCGATCGTCACGATGCAAGATTATTGATTGTCGGCCGTAGCGCGCTTGCACAGCTCGACACCGCGCGCGTGACGGCGCTGCAGGAGCTGGAACGTAGCGGCCGGGTGCTGTACGTCAGCGCCGATGTGGCCGACGCCGCGGCTTTGCACACCGCCGTAGCGCGGGCGCGAACGCTTTGGCAGTGCGGACTGGACGGCGTATTGCATCTGGCGGGGGAGGGCCGGCAGACCGAATTGAGCCGCGAAACGGCAGCAGCGCTAACGCAGACGATGCATGCGAAAGTTGCCGGCAGTCTAGCCTTGCAGGCGCTGGCCGAAGCGCATCCCGGTGCGTGGCTGGTTCTGGTCGGCTCCGTAGCCGGCATGGTCGCGGGCCGGCAGGACGCCGCCTACGCCGCCGCGAACGCCTGGCAAGCGGCGATGGCCGAGCAGCTGACCGCGTCCGGCAATACGCGCTGCCGTTACCTAGGATTTTCATCCTGGCGCCATACCGGCATGAGCAAAGACGGTGCGCCGGTATCGACGGTGGAAGCAGCAGGGTATTTTTCTCTGGAACCGGACTATGCCGTCGCCAGCTTCGACATTGCGCTATCGGCTGCCGTGCCGGTGCTGGCGATCGGTCTCGACCTGCAGCATCCGCGCCACGCAGGATTGCAAGATGCGGCCATTGCGGTGGACGAAGCGCTGGTCTTTGAAACAGGCGGCGCTTCGCAAGGCCCCGTGATGTTGCGCGACCACTTCGGCCGCTGCCTGCCGGTCGCGGTGCTGAAGGTAGACGCAATACCGCGCACCGAATCGGGCAGCGTTGATCGCGAACAGCTGACCCGGATAGCAGGCGGATTCTTGCAGCCGGGCCGGCCGGGCAGCGAATTCGAGCGCTACATGGCGCAGTTGTGGAAGCAGATCCTCGAGCTGTCCACATGCGGCGTGCACGACGACTTTTTCGCACTGGGCGGCAATTCACTGCGCGCAGCGCAAATCGCAGCGGTCACGCGTGAACGTTTCCGTCTCGATGTGGGGATGCCCGATCTGCTGCAAAACCCCACCGTGGCAGGATTCTGCGCCCACGTGCGGCGTGGCGAAAGCAAGCCGGGAATCACCGAAGCCATCGCTCGCCGCTGGCTGGAAATAGAACAAATGACACCCGAACAAAAAGCGGCACGTGTTGCTGCGAGGACTGTATGACAACACCTGAAATGCCGGCGATGGAGACTGGATTGGATGCAGCCCTGGATGCAGCGCTGCTGGCCGATCTATTGGCCGAAGATGGTTTCGAACTGCCGTCGGAAGAGCCCACAATCCCTCGCCGCGCGGCGTCGGCGCGCGTGCTGGCGACGCCTGCTCAGCAACGGCTGTGGACGGTTGAACGCATCGACGGCGTGACCGGAGAATTCAACCTGGGCATGGATATCCGTTTCAATGCCCCGATCAACGTCGCCGCGCTGGAACGTGCTCTGCTGGCGCTGCTGCAACGTCACGAGGGCTTGCGCGTCGGCTTTTTCGAGCAGGATGACGGCATCATCGGGCAGACCTTCACGCAAGTCGACAGCTTCTCCCTGACGCAGCAGACCATGCCAGCAGCGTCATGGCCGTCTTTCTTGCGCGAGGCTGTTGCACAGCCTTTCGACCTCGCTGCCGACCTGCTGCTGCGAGCGCAACTTCTGCATGACGACGATAGCAAGGGCGGAGGTGGAGGCGAGGAGTGCGCCTTGCTATTGACCTTCCATCACAGCATCATCGATATGTGGTCGGGACATCTGCTGTTGCGCGATCTGGTGACGCTGTATGCGCGCGAACTCGGCCAGGTCGATGAAACGGCGGCGCTGCCCGAGCCGGTGCAGTTCGGCGACTATGCGGCGTGGCTGCGCGAGCCGCAGCAAGTCGCCGCGCGCGAAAAATTGCACGGCTACTGGAAGACGCGGCTGGCGCAGTTGCCGGTAGCACTTGAATTGCCGTTTTCAGGACAGCGTGGACAAGCCGGCGCGACATTGTGCGAACGTATCCCGGTGGTCTTGCCGGCGCCGCTGACGGCCACCATCAAACGCTTTGCCGACACCTCAGGAACCACGCCCTTCGTGGTGGTCCTGGCGGCGTTCCATGCCGTGCTGGCGCGTTATTCCGGCATGGACGACATCGCCATCGGCGTTCCGGTCGTCAACCGCCCGCAGCAGAAGGAGCAGGACGTTGTCGGTTTCCTGAGCGAGAACATGGTGTCGCGCAATCTCTCGGAGCGTACCCAAAGTTTCGGCAGCCTCACTGAACAGGTGCGCGATCACATGCTGGAAGACTTGCGTCATCAGGGACTGCCGTTCGACGAAGTCGTCAAACTCGTCAATCCGGAGCGCCGTACAGGACTTGCCCCGCTGTTCCAGGCCATGTTGGTGTTCCAGACGATGCCGCCGCTGCAGGCGCAAGCAGGTGCGGTGCGTGCGCACGCCGCATCCGTGCCGCTTCCTGCCGCCCGGGCGGACTTGCTGCTGGAACTGGAGGCCGGCGCAGAACATATCGAAGGCGGACTGGAGTATCGCCGCAACTTCATCGATCCGCAGGTCGCCGCCGCGATGGCGGCATCGATTGAAGTCCTGCTGGAAGCGGCGCTGACCGATCCGCAACTGCCGTTGTCGCAACTGCCGCTTCAACGCAGCGACGTGGCGCGCGAGATGCTGGCGCGCCTCAATCCGCCGTTGCCCTCATTGCCATCCTTGCCTGCTGCCGCACCGCGTACGCTGAGCGCCTGGTTTGCAGAACAGGCTGCAAGGACGCCGGACGCCGTGGCGCTGATCGATGCGGAAGGCAGGGGCGAAACTACCTATGCCGAACTTGACCGCCGTTCCGCCGCGCTGGCCGCGCATCTGGTGCAACTGGGCGTGGCTGCCGAAACGCCGGTCGCCATCTGTCTGCCTCGCTCGGTGGATTTGGCCATAGCCATCCTGGCGACTTTGCGCGCGGGCGGCGCCTTCGTCCCGATGGATCCGAATTTCCCCGCCGAGCGCCTGCGCTACATGCTCGACAGCAGCGGTGCGACGGTGTTGATGACGACAGGCTTGCCGGACTGGTTTGCCGCCGGCGTTCCCGCAGCACAGCAGCCCACGCTGGTCGATCCTTCACAGGCATTCCCGCAGGCAGCCGTGCCGCCGGATGTCAATCGTCCCGACAGCCTCTTGTACATCCTCTACACCTCCGGCTCGACCGGTCGTCCGAAAGCGGTGATGGGCTTGCACCAGGGGGCGGTGAATCGTATCGCCTGGATGCTGGAGCGCTATCCCTTCGAACCGTTCGACCGCTATTGCCAGAAAACCACGCCGACCTTTGTCGACTTCGTCTGGGAACTGTTCGGGCCACTGCTGGGCGGCGTACCGTCCGTGATCTTGTCGGTAGCCCAGGTGCGTGATCCCCGGGCGCTCGCATCGGCGATGCAGCAGTACGGGGTTACGCGCCTGACGCTGGTGCCATCACTGCTGAAATCGCTGCTCGATCATGTCGCCGACGTCGGCCACGTGCTGGGCGGGCTGCGTCACTGCATCTGCAGCAGCGAGGCGTTTCCGGGCGACCTGGCGCGCCGTTTCCTAAGCCTGTTGCCGGATTGCCATCTGCTCAATCTCTACGGATCGTCTGAGGCGTCGGCAGATTCGACCTGCTACGACGTCGACACTGCCGAAGGACCGCAGGTGCAGATAGGCCGACCGATCCCCGGCAATCTGCTGGCGATTCTCGATCCGGCCGGTAACGTGCTGCCGGTGGGAGCGGCAGGAGAAATCATGATCGGCGGCATCGGCCTGGGGCGGGGCTATCTCAGTCTCAATGGCGGCGAGCCGCGCTTTGTCACCTTGCCCGCAGGCGTCGCCGGCGGTCGCGCGTTCCGTTCGGGAGACCTCGGGCGCTGGCGTCCCGATGGCGGCATCGATTACCTGGGGCGACTGGATCGTCAGGTGAAGATTCGCGGCGTGCGCATCGATCCCGAGGAAATCCGCGTCGCGCTGCGCAGGTGCCCCGGTGTGGTGGATGCCGTAGTCGTGGCGCGCGAGGTCGGTACTGACGGCAGCAGCGAACTGATACTGATGGCATATGTTGTCGCGAAAGAATCGGTGGAGCCGGCGTTGCGGCGACGCATCCAGGACATCTTGCCGATGGCCTTGCAGCCGTCCCGTTATGTCTTCATGCCGGATTTGCCACTCAACTCCAACGGCAAAATCGATTTCCTTGCCTTACCCGCGCCCGACGGAGAGGCAGCGGCACAAGCGCCAGAGACGGAAAGCGCGATGACGCTGGAAGAAAACCTGCTGGCGGATATCTGGCGGCAAGTAATCGGTAGTCGTCCACAACATCCGCAAGCCAATTTCTTCCAGTCGGGCGGCCATTCGCTGAGCGCCATACGGCTGGTCGCTGCGCTGGAAAAAAGCCTGGACGTGCGCCTGCCGGTGACGGCAATTTTTGACGCGCCAAGCTTGCGCGCCATGGCATTGGAAGTGTGCCGCGCGCAGCGTGGCGCAGGACTGCCGGAAGTGGTGGCCGGCGGCCCGCACCGGCGTGCGCGCGCTTCGTTCAATCAGGAGCGTCTGTGGCTTATTGAGCAATCCGGACAACAGCGCGGCGCCTACAATCAGGCGGTGGTTTACCGGCTGCGCGGCCAGTTGGACGTCGAACGTCTGGAAACCGCGTTCAGGCGCGTGATGCAACGCCACGAAGCGCTGCGCACGCGGCTCGTCCTTGCCGACGGCGTGCTGTGGCAGGAGGTGCAAGAGGTCCACGCCTCGCCTGAATTCACTCTGGAAAGGATCGCAGCAGACGACAGCCGGCAGCAGATTACACCGCTGCTGCAGGAATTTTCAGAACGGTTTTTCTCGCTGGCGGAAGACCTGCCGCTGCGCGCCGTCCTGATCCGGCTCGGATCCGCTGAACACTTGCTGGCGATCGTGGCGCATCACACTGCCTTCGACGGCGGCTCCGGGCGCGTGATTGTCGAAGAACTGGGGCAGGCCTACAGCGATGCGCTTGATCCTGCTCCCGCAGCCTTGCAGCAAATCGATTTTTCCGAATGGCAGCGCCATTGCGACGAACAGAGCGCTTTCGAGGTGCAGTACAACTACTGGCGCGACCAGCTTGCCGGTGCGCCTGCCGTGCTCGGATTAGCCTTGAGCCGGATGCCGGAGCAACGCGACTTCCGCCTTGGCCGCGTGCCGGTCACGCTCGGCCGGGAGCGCAGCGAACGCCTGCAACAGGCAGCCAATGACGCCGGATTGAGTGTCTTCGCGCTGTTGCTCGGGGTGTGGGGATTGACGCTGGCGCGTTTTGGCGGCGAGCAGGAGGTCGTGGTCGGCATTCCTGTCGCCGGCCGCAGCCGCACCGGGCTTGACGGCATCGTCGGTTTTCTTGCCAACACGCTGCCGATGCGCCTGGATTGCAGCGCCGCCAATCTGGCGGAGTTCGGCCGCCGCGTCCAGCAACGCGTCGCCGAAGGACTGCAACATCAGGACATCTCTTTCAGCCGGATCGTCGAAGCTGCCGGCGTCGAGCGGGTTCCCCAGCGGCCGCCTTTGCTGCAGGCGATGTTCGTGCTGGCCGATCTGCGCCAGTGGCAATTGCAGCTGGACGCCATCGACGCGGTAGCGGAACCCTTGCCGACGCCGCTGGCGCGTACGGATCTCAGCATGGCGTTGCATCAGGATGCGCAAGGCATCGCGGGCGAGCTGGAATATGCCGCCGACGTCATTATCCCCGAGCTGGCTGAGCGCATCGGCACGGGCTTCGTGCAGTTGCTGGACGCCTTGCTGGCGCAACCCGATGTGCCGCCGCTGTCGCACTCGCTGCTCGATGCACGATCGGCCCAGGCGCGCACCTTGCTGGCGCAGTTCGGTCGGGCGCACACCGTGTTGCCGCCGGCAAGCGTGCCGCTGCGGCTGCACGACTTGCTGCGCGCCAGCGTGCAGCGCAACGGCGACGCGCCGGCGCTGGCGACGCCCGAGGGCGGACTTAATTATCGGGAACTGGAACAGCTCTCCGGCGACTTTGCACGGCGTCTGCGTACCGCAGGCCTCAATCCGGGAGATCGCATCGCACTGATCGGCGAGCGTTCCATTGGCCTGATCGCTGCGCTGCTGGGCATTTCAAAAGCCGGTTGTGTGTTCGTGCCGATTGATCCCGGCTATCCCTCCGCACGGATCGGGCAGATGCTGCAAGATGCCGGCGTCGCGCTGGTGGTTGGAGATCGTCCGTCAGACTGGAACGAGGCGCAATGGATGCGCTTGCCGGTATGGGAGGACTTGTCTTGCACGCCTGAACAGGACGAGTTGACGCACGTTCACTACGAGCTGGACAAGGACTTCACCGCAACCGCGTGCGTCATTTTCACGTCCGGCTCCACCGGCCGTCCGAAAGGCGTGGCGCTGGCGCATCACGCTTTGTGCCGTCTCGCGCAAAGCGCCGTGACTGAATTTTCCATAAAGCAGGAAAGCCGCATTCTGCAACTCGCCGCCTTCGGTTTCGATGTGGCGGTTTCCGATATCGTGTTTTCCCTGGCCGCCGGCGCCTGCCTGTGCCTGGCGCCGCGCGAACGTCTGTTGCCCGGCTCGCCGCTGCTGCAGACGCTGGACACAATGAATATCACGCATCTGCAAATTCCGGCGGCGCTGTTGGCAGCGATGCCGGTTGCGCCGTTGCCGCGTTTGCGCACACTGATCGTCGGCGGCGAGTTGTGTCCCGCTGCGGTGGCGTCGCAATGGCAGCAAGGCCGCGATCTGTTCATCGCCTACGGTCCGACCGAAACCACGGTGACCGCGACCGCCGGCCGCTATGCGGGGGCTGAAGCGCCTTTACAGATCGGTCGTCCGCTGGGCGATGCGCGCATCTATGTGCTGGACGAGCAGGGTGCGCCGATGCCGGTCGGCGTCGTTGGTGAATTGTGCATCGGCGGACCGGGGGTGAGCATCGGCTACCTTAATAATCCGGCGCTGACGCAAGAACGTTTTCAGCAGGATCCGTATTCCGACGATCCGCTGGCGCGCCTGTATCGCAGTGGCGACCGCGCGCGCTGGCGTGAAGACGGATCGCTGGATTTTCTCGGCCGCAGCGACCGCGAGTTCAAACTGCGCGGTTTCCGCATCGCACCGGCCGAAATCGAAGCCGCTTTGTCGCAGCAGGCCGGCGTGACTCAGGCATTGGCGATGCTACGTCCAGACAGCGCCGGAGAGCGCCGTCTGGTGGCCTATGTTGTTGGTGCCGCCGACACGGATGCGGCGACGCTCCGCAGCGAACTGCGGCGCAGCTTGCCGTCCTTCATGGTGCCCGATTTCATCTCGATTCTGGATGGCATGCCGCTCACCGGCAACGGCAAAATCGATGTGAACGCTTTGCCGTTGCCGGCCTTTGAGCCAAAGGGCCCTATATCGGATAATGCCGGGAGCCGCGAAGGTCGAGAGGGGCGCGATTGTCAGGCGCGTGTTGCCGGGCTGTGGCGGCAGGTGCTGAATCTGAAGGACATCGCCCCGGACGCCAATTTCTTTGATGTCGGTGGTCATTCGCTCTTGCTGGTCCGTTTGTACGATTTGCTGACGGCCGAGTTCGGTACGGTGGCGTCGATCAGCGATCTGTTTCGTTTTCCGACCATCCGCAGTCTCGCGCAACATTTGTCCGGTCATGAGGATATCCGGGAGACAGGATATCCGGCGCGCGCGCCGTTGCCTGCCCAGTCGGACATCGCCGTCATCGGCATGGCATGCCGTTTCCCGGGAGCGCCGGACATTGAAGCCTTCTGGCAACTGCTGGTCGAAGGCCGCGAAGGCGTCAGTCGCCACGATCCTGCATCGCTGGCGGCGGCAGGACGTACTATCGAGGTGCTGCAACAAGCCAATTTCGTTGCCGCCGGCGGCGTGATCGAGCGGGCGGATTGTTTCGATGCCGAGTTTTTCGGTCTCGGGCCGCGCGACGCCGTCACGCTGGATCCGCAACATCGCGTCGCGCTGGAATGCGCCTGGCACGCGCTGGAACATGGCGGCTATGCAGCGGTGGAATCGCGAGATGATGTCGACGTCGGCGTCTTCGTGGGCGTGGGCGTGAATACCTATTTGCAGGGACAGTTGTTTGCCGCTGGCCCGATGCCCGAAAATGCGGACAGCTATCACGCGATGTCCGGCAACGACAAGGATTTCGGCGCCACGCGGATTGCCTACCATCTGGACCTCAAGGGGCCTGCGCTGGCAGTGCAGACCGCATGTTCGTCATCGCTGACGGCGCTTGACATGGCCTGCCGTTCGTTGCGCAGCGGCGCTGCGGGTATGGCGCTTGCGGGTGGCGTGGCGATACGCTTTCCGCAAGGCAGCGGCTATCTCCACGAGCAGGGCATGATCCTGTCGCCCGACGGGCATTGCAAACCGTTTTCCGCCGATGCGCGCGGCACCGTCCCCAGCGGCGGCGTCGGCATGGTGCTGCTCAAGCCGCTGGCACAGGCGCAAGCCGACGGCGACAACGTGCTGGCGGTGATCCGCGGCAGCGCCGTCAACAACGACGGCGGGCGCAAGGTCGGTTACGCCGCTCCCGGCGTAGACGGCCAGGCCGCCGCGATTACCTCGGCATTGAAGCAGGCCGGACTGGAGCCGGGCGACATCGACTATATCGAAGCCCACGGCACCGGCACCGAGCTGGGCGATCCGGTCGAAGTTGCCGCCTTGACGCGCGTCTTCGGCGGGCGGCAACGGCCGCTGGCGCTGGGTTCGGTCAAGAGCAACATCGGCCACGCCGACGCGGCAGCCGGCGTCGCCGGCCTGATCAAGACGATTCTGGCCTTGCAGCACGGTGTGCTGCCGCCGAGTCTGCATTTTTCGGCGCCGAATCCGCATGTCGATTTCACTGCGGCGTCGATCAGCGTGGTGGGCGCTGCGCAAGCGTGGCCCACGCAGCAAGGCGACCATCCGCGCCGTGCCGGCGTCAGCGCCTTCGGCATCGGCGGCACCAACGTGCACGTGGTGCTGGAACAGGCGCCTGCGCGTTTGCAGAGCGTCACCGCAGCGAGATCGCAGCCGTCGTTGCAGCCGGTGTTGCAGCATATATTGCCGCTCTCGGCGCGCACGCCGGCAAGCCTGCGCAGCAGCATGCAGGCGCTCGCCAATGCCTTGCAGAGCCAGCCGCAGCTAGCCTTGCGCGACATCGCCTTCACCTTGCAGCAGGGACGTGCGGCCTTCGGCTGCCGCCACGCCATCGTTGCATCCAGCAACGAAGAAGCCATCGTCGCGCTGCGTCTGGCGGCAGAACAGTCCGGCACTGAGCCGGTGGCAACGCTCAAAGGAGCGGCGAGGCTTGCCTTCCTGTTCCCGGGGCAGGGCAGCCAATATCCGCGCATGGCGCAGGCGCTGTATGAGAGCGACGCCGGCTATCGGGCCTGGTTCGACCGCTGCGCCGTCACGCTGTTGCCGCATGTGGAGCACGATATCCGCACCGTGCTGTATGGAGTTGCGGCCGACGATCCCGTTGCTGTCGCGGCGCTCAGACAGACCGCACTGGCGCAGCCGGTGCTGTTCTCGGTGATGTACGCGCTGGCGCGCAGCCTGGAGGCGCGCGGCGTCGAAGCCGTCGCCATGCTGGGGCACAGCCTCGGCGAATATGTCGCGGCATGCCTGGCCGGCGTGTTCGAACTGGATGACGCCCTGGCGCTGGTCGCCATGCGCGGCCGTCTGATGCAGGCCTTGCCAGGCGGTGCGATGCTGGCGGTGCAGGCAGACGAAACACAGGCGCAGGGGTTGATGCCTGAGCTGATGCATGACTGCGGCAACGCGATCAGCCTCGCTGCCGTCAACGGTTCCGGACAGTGCGTGTTGTCCGGAGCGATGGACGCCATCGATGCCTTGCAAGCAAGGTTGAAAGAAATCAATGTGCCGGCCGTGCGCCTCGATACCTCGCACGCCTTCCACTCGGCAGCCATGGATCCGGTGCTGCCGGCTTTTGTTGCTCAGTTCGACCATATCACCCTGAAGCCGCCGCAACGCCGCTTCATATCGAATGTCACCGGCAACTGGATCAACGATGCAGATGCCGTCGATCCTGCCTATTGGGCGCGCCATTTGCGTCAGGCTGTGCGCTTCGGCGACGGTCTCGACACATTGCAGCGCGACGGCATTGAGCTGCTGCTTGAAGTCGGTCCCGGCAGCGCCTTGCAAAAGCTGGCGCGCACGGTTGGCTGGTCTTCGGCGCAACTGATTGCGTTGGGCCTGCACCGGCAAGCGCCGCAGCAAGCATCTGCGCTGGAAGATATCACGGCGCAACTGTGGACGCGCGGCGCATTGATCGACTGGCGCAAAGGCAAGGTTAGCCGGCAGGAGAGCGGAGATGCCGGCACGCCATTGCGCGTCGCGCTGCCCGGCTATGTGTTTGAACGCACGCGCCATTGGCCTGCGCCGCAAGCGGCTATCGCCGCGACCGTAAATGCACAGGAGCGTCGCGCCGATATCGCAGACTGGTTCTACCTGCCGGGATGGCAACGCGCTCCGCAGCTGTCGGTGATTACAACATCAGCGGCGACATCACCCGCGCCGGACATCTGGCTACTGCTGGGTGCTGAAACCCATGCGGGCCGCGCTTTGGCGAGCGGCTTGCGCGCAACCGGCCAACAGATTGTCGAAGTCAGGGCGGCGGCGGCATTCGAGGCGCTCTCGTCGCAGGACTACGCCATCGATCCCGCCAGTGAAGCTGATTATCGCCGGCTGTTGGACAGCGTCGCACCAACCCGTGTTGTGCATCTCTGGGCCAGTGTTGTACAGCCTTTCGAGACGGCGCTGGAACGCGGCTTTGCCAGCGTGATGCTGTTGGCGCAGGCCATCGGCGCGGGCTCGCAGGCGCGCACGCTGCAACTCGACGTCGTCACATGCGGTGCCGCAGATGTCAGCGGCGACGAGCCGCTGGCGGCGTCGCTCGGTACACTGCAGGGCCTGGCCAAAATCCTGCCGGTGGAATATCGCAGCCTGACCTGCCGTCTCATCGATATCGAGGCAGACGGCTCTGCAGCCATGCTGCTGAGCGAACTCCTGCACGCAAAAGCAGAGCCGCAGGTCGCGCTGCGCCGCCGCCATCGCTGGGTGCCGCAGTTGCAGCCGGTAAGGCTCGCCGCGCCCGAAGCGGGCGACGATCGCCTGCGCAGGCAAGGCTGCTACCTGATCACCGGCGCCTTCGGCGGCATGGGGGCGAGCATTGCGCGCGATCTGGCTGCGCGTTACCGCGCACGCCTCGTTTTGCTGGGGCGCCATGTCGACCACGCGCTCGTCGCAGAACTCGAAAGAGAGGGAATCGAGGTCTTCGCAAGCGCCTGCGATGTTGCCGACGCCGCTGCGCTGACGCCGGCGATTGCGTTGGCGCATGCGCGTTTCGGTGTTATCCACGGCGTATTCCATTGCGCCGGCGTGGCCGATCTCGGCGGCATCATCCAGAACCGCAGCGTCGCATCGATGCATCAGGTGATGGCCGCGAAAGTACAAGGCACGGTATTACTGGATCGCTTGCTGGAAGGCGATGCGCTGGATTTCATGGTGCTGTGCTCGACGCTGGGCAGCTTGCTGCCCCAGGCCAAGTTCGGCCAGGCCGCGTATGCCGCCGCCAACGAATTCCTGGATTTGTTCGCGCATGAGCGCAATGCGCGTGGAGGCGGGTTTACCACCGTGCTCAACTGGGACGACTGGGGCGAGGCCGGTATGACCGTCGCGGCCTACCAACGTCATGGCCACGCTGCGCCGGACGGTAAGGAATCGATGCGGTCGCAGGAAGGCATTGAGGTCTTGCGCAGAGTGCTGGCGTCGCCGCACGCGCGCGTTGCGGTATCGATACGCGACTTGCCTGACCTGATGGCGCGCACCGATTTGTTGATGGACAGGCCGTCCACAACGGCACCGCTATCCCCAGCAGGCACCGGCGTGCCGGCGTTGGCGGAGGCAGGCGGGTTTAGCTGCATGAGCAGCATGACAGATACGGAAGCAAAACTGGCCGCCACCTGGCGCAGCATTCTGGGTGTGGCGGACATCACGCGCGAAGCAAATTTCTTTGAACTGGGCGGGCATTCGCTGATCGGCATGCGCTTGCTGGCGTTCGTGCGCGAGAGCTTCGGCGTCGACCTTAACATCACCGCCGTGTTCGAGCATGCCACGCTGGCCGCGCTGGCCGGGCATATTGATCAATGCCGCGCCGGAGACGACGGCATCGAGGAGTTTACGATTTGAACGGTGTTGAACATTTGATGGCGCAATTGGCGGAGCGCGGCGTCACGCTGACTTGCTCCGGCAGCGATCTGCGCGTACGCGGCCCGGCCGGCGCCTTGTCGCCGGCTCTGCGCGCAGAGCTCGGTGTGCGCAAGGCCGAGCTGATTGCGCATTTGCAGGCGTTATCCCAGTCGCCCCTGACAATGTCTTTCCCCGAGCTGGCACGCAGCCCGGTGCAGCGGACGACGGCGCCGCTGTCGTTCAATCAGCGCCGTTTGTGGTTTCTGGATCGTCTTGAAGGCGGCGGCAGTGCCTTTGTCATCATGGCCGGATGGCGGCTGAAGGGGGCGCTCGACCGGGCCGCGCTGGAACGCGCAGTGAGTGCGCTCACTGCGCGCCATGAATTGCTGCGCAGCGTGATTCGCGATGAAGGTCCGGAGCCGGAGCTGCATATCCTCCCGATTACGCCGTTTGTGCTGACGGTCGAAACACCGGCTGCCGGAACCAGCCACGATTCGGGTGAGCAGGCCGTGCAGGCACTGCTGGCGCGCGAAGCGGCCTTGCCTTTCGACCTGACTGCCGCGCCGCCCCTGCGCGTCAGCCTGTTGCAACTGGAACCGCATCGCCATGTGCTGACGCTGGCGATGCACCACATCGTTTCCGATCACTGGTCCATGGGCGTGCTGATCCGGGAACTGGGCATGCTGTACGCACTGGAAACCGGCGCATCATCGATCCGGCCGGCCGAGCTGGCGATCCAGTATTCCGACTATGCTGTGTGGCAGCGCGCGATGTTCAGTGAAGACCGACTGGAACCCCATCTGCGCTATTGGCGCGAACAGCTGGCCGGCGTCGTCACTGAGCTGGCGTTGCCGCTGGATCGGCCGCGTCCTGCCGAGCGCGGCAATGCCGGCGCCATGCATCAGCTGCGTGTGGCGCACGGCAGCGTACAAAAGGTGCAGGCCCTTGGTTTGCGCGCCGGTGCGACACCATTCATGGTGTTGCTGGCAGTGTACGCGCAGGTCTTGTCGCGCTGGTCGGGACAGGACGAAGTGGTGATCGGATGCCCTGTCGGCAACCGCGACCGCAACGAGACCCATGGACTGGTGGGATTCTTCGTGGACACGATGCCGCTGCGGATCAGCTTGCAGGGCGATCCTGATCTTGCCGAGCTGATCCGGCGCATAAGGACTATCTGCCTGGAGGCATTCGAACATCAGCAGGCGCCGTTCGAGCGCATCGTTCAGGCAGTGCGTCCGGAACGCGCACTGAACAAGGCGCCGCTGTTCCAGACCATGTTCATGCAGCAAAGCGATGCCAGTACGCAACTGGATCTGGCTGGATTAGAGGTGGACGCAGTGCAGCCGGCAGCCGGCGCGCCCGAACTGGATCTTAACTTTTTCGTGCATCTCGACGGCGACGCGTATCTCTGCGTGATGGAGTACGACGCCGATTTGTTCGATCAGGCCAGCATTGCCGAATTTTGCAATCAATACGCCTACGTGCTGCAGCAAGCGAGCATCGATGCGTCCACGCCATTATCGTGCGTGCAACTTGCGCCGCCATCTGCACCGGTGTTACCGGTGTATGCCCCGGCGCCGTTGCTGCCGCAGATGATCGCCGACAGTGCGCTGCGCCACGCCGACCGGATTGCCGTGGAAGAGGGCGCAATTCGCCTGACGTATCGGGAGTTGGCGCTCAGGGCGGCGCTGTTGGCGCAAGGCCTGATTGATGCAGGAGTGAAGCCCGGCGACGTGGTCGGCCTCGGATTTTCGTCCTCGGCAGCGCTGGTGGTGGCGATGCTGGCCGCGTGGCGCACTGGGGCGGGTTATGCCGTCCTGAGCCCGCAGCAGCCGGCAGCGCGGCGCGCACAGATGATCGCCGCCGCCGGTATTGCGTTGGTGGTGACAAGCAAGGCCGAAGAGAGCGGCTGGCCGGTGCCGGTCTTGTTGTCGGATTCTTCATTCACGGCAGGGCAAGGCAGCGGCAGCGTCGGCGTCGAGTTTGTGCAACCGCAGGCGCTGGCCTATGTCTGCTTTACCTCCGGCTCATCGGGTACGCCAAAGGGCGTGGCCGTGACGCACGCTAATCTCGCCAATCATGCACGCGCAGTGGCGCAGGATTTTGGCTTGCGCCACAGTGACCGGGTCATGCAATTCGCCGCCGCCGATTTCGATGTCGCCGCCGAAGAAATTTTCCCCACGCTGGCGTCCGGCGCTTGCGTGGTGATTCGTGCAGAGAGCGTCACCGACAGTATCGACGCGTTCCAGGAACACGTGGAGCAAGCAGGCTTGAGCGTGTTGAACTTACCGGCGGCGTTCTGGCATGAGTGGGTCCGCACGCTCGGTCAGACGCGCCGTGCACCGCCGTCTTGCCTGCGTCTGGTGGTGACCGGCAGCGACCGGGTGTTTGCCCGCCGCTGGCGCGAATGGCAGGCGCTATGTGTGCATCCGGTTGCATTTCGCAGTGGTTACGGCCCAACTGAGGCGACCATTACCTCTTCTTTTTTCAATCCTGCCGAACAGCCGTTGTCGCCGGCCGCCGAAGTCTTGCCGCTCGGCCGGGCGATTGCCAACGTTGCACTGGAAGTCGTCGATGGCTGCGGCCTGGCCGTGCCGCCCGGCATCATCGGTGAAATCATGATCAGCGGCGCCGGCGTGGCGCAGGGTTACATCGGGCAGCCGGCACAAACTGCCGCCGTCTTCCAGCCGCATCCGGCAGCGCCTATGTTGCGCAGCTACCGCAGCGGCGATCTGGGACGTCGCCGCATCGACGGCACGCTGGAATTTATCGGACGCAAAGACCAGCAGGCCAAGGTGCGGGGCTATCGGATCGAACTGGCGGAAATCGAATCGGCCCTGATGCTGCATCCGCAGGTGCGCGAGGCGGTGGTGCTGATGCGGGAGGACAACGTAGGATCGAGTCAATTGCTGGCCGTCGCCGGCTGCGACGCGGAACTGGAGCCTGGAATGCTGCGTGCATGGCTGGCGGAACGCCTGCCGGTCTACATGGTGCCGGCGTTGTGCGTCACCTTGCCGCAGTTGCCGCGCACGGCATCGGGCAAGACCGACCGCCGGGCATTGCTGGCGATGGATATCGCGCGTGAAGCGCTTGCTCCACATGACGCGCCTGCAGTCGCCGCCGCGACTGCAGCTGAGGCGCCATTGGCGGCGTTGTTTGCCGAAGTGCTGGACCGGCCCACGGTCGGGCCTTGCGACAATTTCTTCGAACTCGGCATCGACTCCATCCGCAGCCTGCAGCTTGTGTCGCGTGCCCGGCAGTTGCAGCTGAATCTGACGGTGCGTGACATATTCCGCTTCCAGACGGTGCGTGATCTGATGCGCGCACTGGAAGCGCGTGGGCAGACGATATGCGGCAGCACACTGCAAGAATCGGACGATGGCGATGATTTGCCAACGACGCCGATCCAGGCATGGTTCTTCGAGCAGGCGGGACAACACCGCACCCACTATAACCAGTCGGTCGTGCTGCAGACACCACCGGATGTCGACGTCGCCGTGCTGGAACGCGCGCTGGAGGCGGTGGTGGCTCGTCATCCGATGTTGCGTTTGCAGGTCGATGGCGAACGCTTGCGGGTTGCGGCCTCTGTGCCGGGGACTATCCTGCGCGTGCTGGACGGCGCAGATGCCGCATTGCCGGCGCGTACCACCGCCTATGCGCAAGCGCAGCGGGGTATGGACTTGCGAACCGGCCGGGTGCTGCAAGCGGTGCTGGCTAAACCGGCCGCGCGCCTGATGATCGCGGTGCATCATCTGGCGATCGATGCCTATTCCTGGTCGGTGTTGCTGGATGACCTGAGTCTGGCCTATGCACAGGCATTGCGCGGCGAGATCTCGTTGCCTGCACCGACCACCTCCTATCGCGTCTGGTCGCGCAAGCTGCACGAACTGGCCGCCACGCCGGCGGCGCAGTCGGCGCACGATTATTTTCTGAAGCGCTTCACAGTCCGGGGGCTCACCGTATTGCCGGCGCAATTGCCGGCCGGGACGGCGGGTACAGCAGAAAGTTTGCCGTTGTCGCTCGACAGTGCAACCACGACAGTCTTGCTGCAAGTGGCGCCCGGGGTATTCCAGGCGCGTGTTGACGAACTGCTCATGGCGGCGTTGTTTATCGGCGCCGCCCGCATCGGCCTCAAGGGGGCATTGCAGATAGATCTTGAACGCAACGGTCGCGTCGACCTGTTTGACGACGTCGACCTGTCGGATACCGTCGGCTGGTTTACGGCAGTGCAGCCGGTGCTGCTGCAATGGCCGGATGCAGACCCGGACTCGCTGTCAACCCCGGCCCAACTGGTGATGCAAGTGTGCGAGCGCGTGCGCGAATCGCCGTGCCAGGGGGTGGCGCTGGGAGTTCTGCGGTATTTGTCCGTCGATGCCGGACAGCGTGCTGCGTTGCAGAGCTTGCCCGGTGCCGAGATCCTGCTGAACTATCTTGGCAGGCTCGACATCGGCGCTGTGAGCGTGCTCGGCAGCGCGGGTTTTAGCGCCGTCGATGAAGACAGCGGACCCGCGCAGAGCGATGCATTCGCGCGTAGTCACGTCATCGAAATCAACGCCGGCATCCGCGCTGGCTGCCTCAGCGGCGCAGTCAGTTTTCCGGCAGGTGAGGCACAGCGTGAGCGCATCGATGCATGGCTGCGCGAAGTAACGGCGGCGCTGTGCGAGATCGCCGCGGCCGCCGCTGCAGCACAGGGCCAGACTTCCCTGCAGCAGGACAGGATCGAGGAAGAGTTGCCGCTGACGGCCTTGCAGCAAGGCATGGTGTTCCACAGCCTGCGTGATCCGGACATCTACTGTAATCAGCTTTGCCTGACGCTGGATGGCGCGCTTGACGCCGAGGCGTTGCGGCGCGCATGGACGCAGGCGCTGCAACGTCACAGCATGCTGCGCACCAGCTTTCACTGGCGCGACCTGCCGGCCATGCGCCAGCGCGTGCACGCCGCCGTCGAGTTGCCGTGGAGCTTCGCCGACTGGCGCGGCCTGGATGAAACTGCGCGCGCGGCGGCGCTGGACGAGTTGATGCGCGCCGACCTGGCGCGCGGCTTTGACCTTGAGCAGGCGCCGCTGTTGCGACTGCAGTTGTTGCAGGTCGAGGAGGAGCGCCATGAGCTGGTCTGGAGTTCGCATCATCTGTTGCTGGACGGCTGGTCGGTGTCGCTGTTGCTGGCCGACATCTTTACGCTGTATCGCCAGGTCTTGGGCGATGCGCAGGTGCGGCTGAAAGCGGCGCCGCGTTTCTCCGATTATGTACGCTGGCATGAGCGGCCCGATGGGCGCGAACGCAGCGAAGACGTCTTGTTCTGGCAGCGCACATTGCAGGGAATCGAAGAGCCGACGTCTCTGGCGTTCGCCAGGCAGGCCGGCGATGCCGTATCGGTGCAAGACACGATGTCCGGGGTGCATGCGATAGCGTTATCGCCCGCGCGCACGCAGGCTGTACAAACACTGGCGCAACGCGCGCGCACGACGCTCGGCACGGTGCTGCAGGCGGCCTGGGGATTGTTGCTGGCGCGTTGCAGCGCCAGCCGTGACGTGGTGTTCGGCGTCACCGTCTCAGGCCGGTCAGCGGAACTCGACGGCATTGAAGACATGATCGGCATGCTCATCGCCACTGTCCCAGCCCGTCTGAGGATTCCATCCTCCACACCTCTGACCGACTGGCTGGCGCAATTGCAGGAGCAGCACCTGGAGCGCGAGCAGCATGCCGGCGCCTCGCTGACCGAGATTCGCCAGGCGGCATCCTTGCCCGGCAATCAGGAATTGTTCCAGACCTTGTTACTGCTACAGAACTATCCCAAGGCGCAGTCGCTGTCCGGCGGCGGCGTGCGCCTGGCGGGCGTTGCGGTGAGAGAGCGCACCAACTACCCGCTGACCCTGGTCTGTAGCGCCGGTGAAACGCTGAACCTGGCCTTGCATCGCGATGCCACCATTCCCGCTGCGGCGGCCGACCGTTTGCTGACGCAGCTGGGACGCTTGCTCGACAATATGGCGGCGCATCCGGACTGGCCGGCAGCACGCTTACTGGCGCTGGACGATCTCGATGCGCAGGCGGCATTGGCGGCAGGCAGAGGTCCGGTCGAAGCGATCGCGCCGGCCTTCCTGCCGCAACAAATCGATGATTGGGCAAGACATTCTCCGGACAGCATCGCCTTGCGCGATCAGGAAGGCAGCCTGAGTTATGCCGCATTGCGTATCGCATCGCTGCAGCTGGCGCGGCGTCTGCGAACGCTCGGCGTGGACAGCGAAAAGAAGGTCGCGCTGTGCTTGCCGCGATCCTCGCGTTACCTGATTGCGGTCATCGGCATCCTGCGCTGCGGCGGTGCCTTTGTCCCACTCGATCCTGCCTATCCGGCAGCTCGCCGGCGCTTCATGCTGGAAGACAGCGGCGCGTGCCTGTTGATCGCGGATAGCGCGTGCGCCCGAGAATTGCAGGCCGAGTCGATCACGCAGGATCCGGATATGTTGTTTGCGGCATCGGATGTTGTGCCGGTTCTGAACGTCCTGGACGATACGCCGGATGACGGTGGCTTCCCGCCGCCTGACGCACATGCACTGGCTTACGTGATTTACACCTCGGGCTCGACCGGTACGCCCAAGGGCGTCGGCAATACCCACGGCGGCTTGCGCTCGCTGGCGCATGCCCAGCGCGGCGCCTTCGGCTTGCTGCCGGACGCACGCGTGTTGCAGTTTGCTTCTTTGTCGTTCGACGCCTCGATCTGGGAAATGACGATGGCCTTCGGCGCAGGCGCTGCCTTGATCGTACCCGACGTCGCGACCGTCCGCGTGGGCGAGGAGTTGGAACAGTTCATGCGGCACCAGCGCATCAGCGCGGCGACCTTGCCGCCGACTGCGTTGGCGACGCTGGATGAAAGCCGCCTGCCGGATTTGCAGACTCTGGTGGTCGCAGGTGAAAGCTGCGCACCCGAACTGGTACTGCGCTGGGGGCCCGGACGGCGTTTCTACAACGGCTACGGGCCCTCCGAAGCGTCGGTTGCGGTCAGCGTCGAGGCATGGTCGGACAACGGCGACAACACCGGGCAACTGCCGGTCGGCCGACCGCTGCCGAACATGCAGCTGCACGTGCTGGACGCCGACATGCAACTGCTCCCGCCAGGTGTCATCGGCGAACTCTATATCGGCGGGGCAGGGCTGGCGCGCGGTTATCTGAACCGCGCGGATCTGACGGCGGCGAGCTTCTTGCCGGATCCTTATGGATCTCCCGGCGCGCGCTTGTATAAAACCGGGGATCGCGGCTATCGCCTCGCCGACGGCAGGGTGCAGTTCGTCGGCCGCAATGATCACCAGGTAAAGCTGCGCGGTTTCCGTATCGAATTGAGCGAAATCGAGGCGGCGTTGATGCAACATGCCGCGGTGCGCCACGCTGCGGTGCTGGTGCGTCATTACGGCGAGGGCGAGGATGAGGGCAACCGCCGTCTGACGGCCTATCTGGAGACCCGCGCGCCGATAACGAACGAGGTCTTGCGAGATTTCCTCGGCGAACAACTGCCGCCGCACATGCTTCCCGCCTATTTCATCGTGCTGGCATCTATGCCGCTGACCGTCAACGGCAAGATAGACCGCAAGGCGCTGGAAGCGATGCCGGAGGCGACGGGGCAGCCGTCGGAAGAAGCCGCCTGCGACTATGCCAGCGAGACCGAACGGCAACTGGCGGGTATCTGGGCGCAGGTGCTCAATGTCGCGCAAGTGCAGCCGGGACACAACTTCTTTGAACTCGGCGGCGATTCGATTCTCGCGATCCAGGTGGTGTCCAAAGCCAACCGGCAGGGAATCGCGCTGACGCTCAACCAGATCATGGATTCCGATTCGTCGACGTTGGCAGCGCTGGCGGTACAGGTGGACGCCGCCGGACGGAAGGTGGAACTTCCGCCGGTATCAAGACAAGTGTCAGCGCCAACCAGCGGCCCGGTGCCGCTGACACCGATCCAGCATTGGTTCCTGCATCAGGATGCACCTGATCGGCATCACTACAACCAGAGTTTCCTGCTGGAAGTGCCGGCCGGACTGGATGCACAGGCGTTACGCCTCGCACTGGAGGCTGTTTGCGTGCGCCATGATGCGCTGCGGCTGCGTTTCAAACAGGTCGACGGCGTCTGGCATCAGCATCTCGCCGAGCATGCCGCGACGCACCTGGAGATCGTGCCGCCGCCGGCGGAGATGGCCGGCTGGCGCGCATTGCTGGAACAAGGCGCAGCGGACAACCAGACCCGCCTGAATATCGAGCAGGGGCCCTTGCTGCGTCTGGTGCTGTATGTGGCGCCGGCTGGCGAGGCCATGGCACGCTTGCATGTCGTGGCGCATCACCTTGTCATTGACGCCGTGTCGTGGCGCGTTTTGCTGGAAGACCTGTTCGACGCCTACGCGCAAGCGCAGATCTCTTCTTCCATCGGCTTGCCGTATGCCTCCGATAACGGCATGCGCGCTTCCTTCGCCCTGTGGGCTGCGGCAGTGGAACGCCATGCAATATCCCCGCAAGCGTCAGGCGAATTGCGCTACTGGCTGGAACAGCCGCGCAATCTGGCGCGCTTGCCTTTGCTGCGCACCGATATCGCCGCAACGGCCGGTGCCGCGCAGACCACCAGCTTTGCATTGGACGAGCGCGTCACCAGCGCGCTGGTACGGGAGCTTCCGCGCAGCCATGGCGCCCAGGTGCAAGAGATTTTGCTGACCGCCTTGAGCGTGGCGCTGGACGAACTGATCGACGGCTCAGCCGGAAGCGGCTCTGGTATTGGTATAGCGCTCGAATCTCACGGCCGCGACATTGTGCTGGAAGGCATCGATGTCGGCGGCATCCCCGGATGGTTCACCGTGCTGGCACCGTGGACCATGCCGCTCGGTGAGCATCGCATCGACAAGATCCGGGAAGCGCTCAAGGCGATGCCACGCCACGGCTTCAGTTTCGGGGTGCTGCGTTTTCTCTCGCCCGATGCAGCAGTGCGCGAGGCGCTCGCCGCATTGCCGGTGCCAGAAATCGCCTTCAACTACCTCGGTCAATGGGATACGGCCTGGCCCGACAGCTTGCCTGTGCGGCCTGCACCGGAAGCCGACGGTGCCGGTTTTGCACCATCGACACCGCGTCCGTATGTACTGGAAGTCAATGCCTTGATTGCCGGCGGACGCTTGCAACTGGACCTCACTTTCGATCCGCGTGTATTGCCGCAGGCCTTTGCGGATCGGCTATGCGCCGCCATGCGCGACTGGCTGCAGGCGCTGACGCGGGATGTTCCTGCCGCAGCAACAGTGGCAGCAACAGACGTCGCCGTCGCAGCTTGCGCATTGGCACCCCAGCAAGCCGCGATGCTGGCGCACGCCGTGGCGTATCCGGATTCTTCCGCCTATGTGGTGCAATTCACGGCGCGCTTGCCGGTGGAGCTGGACACCGGCGGCTTCATCGCCGCCTGGCAAGCCGTGCTGGTGCGGCATCTGTCGCTGCGCGCCCATTTCACCATCGGGGAGAACGGCAAGGCGCGCCAGCATTTTAGCGAAGCGGTGCCGCTTGCCTGGCAACAGGAGAATTGGACCGGTTTGCCGGACGAGGATCTCAGTGCGGCCATTGACGCCTATTGCCTGCAGGACCGGCAACGCGGTTTCGACCTGGCCAAGCCGCCGCTGATGCGTTTTTCCTTGCTTCAAACGACGACCGGCCAGCATTTCGTCTGGACCTATCACCATATTCTGATCGATGGCTGGTCGATGCCGGTACTGCTCAGCGAAGTCATGGCCGCTTACGGCAAACAATTGACGACAGCGCCGGCGCCGGATTTCCGAGTCTTCCTGGATTGGCTGGGGCGTCAGGATGCGACAGCGGCGCGCGACTTCTGGCGCGCCGAACTGGCGGCGATGACACCCTCGCGCTGGCCGGTGGAACAAGGGGCGGCTTGCAGCGGCAGCTTTGCGGAAATGACATGGCAACCGCAAGCTGGAACCGGTGCCCGCCTTGGCATCTTTGCGCGCCGGCATCGTTTGTCGGCGCCAAGCATTTTCATGCTGGCATGGGCGCTGGTGCTGGCGCGCCACAGCAGGGCGGACGAGGTTTGCTTCGGTGTCACTTCGGTCTTGCGTCCCGCCGAGGTCGACGGTATCGAAACGATGGTCGGGAATCTGATCAACACGCCGCCCTTGCGCTGCAAGATCGATCCCGACGCCGGTTTTATCGAGGCATGCCTGCAGTTGCAGCGCAGGCGTGTCGCCACAACCGCGCACGCAACGCTGACTTTGTCGGAAATTGCACAATCCGCCGGTTTGTCCGACGGCGACGCCTTGTTCGGCACGGCGCTGCGCATTCAGAACTACCCCTTGGGCGATGTCGGACGCGGTAACGCCGTGCAGGTCAGCGACGTCGCCATTTGCGACCCGTGGCATTACCCATTCAACCTGGAAGTCACACCGGGAGAGCACTTGAGTCTGATCGCCGTATATGACGCAGGACTGGTGCCGCAGGCGAGAGCCGAGGCCATATTGCGCTCTTACGCCGAGCTTCTTGAAGCGCTGGGCGAGTCGTCGCTGGGACTTCTGATGGAGGGGATACATGTCTGAACAGCACGGAGGGGCTTGCATGTGAGATGAATCCAGATAGCAACTACGTTTTTTGTTGGGAATTTGTTGAATATATTGGCTGTATGCCCAATAATTTCTGCGGCCTGCGTATATTGAACATGCGTTGAGCATGTGTCGTCCATGCGTTGTCCGTGTATCGAGCATTGACCAGGTGTTCGACTGATTTCCCGATAGTGACGCTCTGTCAAATGCGGCAGAGTCTTTTCCCGAAGCCTTGAGCTATCCGTCAGGTCTCATGCGCGTCAGGGCGTTTAATTTATGAAGGAGATTGCAATGAAAACTACCGATCAAGCAGAAGAAACGATCACGGCAGAAGCACCGGCAGCAGAACATGCGAATGAGCAGGCAACTGAGCAGGCTGCAAAACTGACCCCGGCCGAAGTTCAGAACGAGGCGCTGCATTCCATTAAAAATCATGCAATGACAGCCATGGGCGTGGGTATCCTGCCGATTCCCGGTCTTGACCTGATCGCACTGACAGGCGTGCAACTGAGCCTGCTGCGCAAGATCGGCAATCTGTACGGCTTCACGCTGTCCGACGAAACCGGCAAAAAACTACTGGGTGCGGTGCTCAGCGGCTACTTGCCGCTGATGATTGCCGGTCCGGTCAGCAGCGTCCTGAAGTTCATCCCGGGCGTCGGCATTGCCGCAGGCGTCCTGGCGCAATCCACGCTGGCGGGCGCGACCACCTATGCGGTCGGCAAACTGTTCCTGCAGCACTTTGCATCGGGCGGCACTTTGCTTGACGTCGATACGAAAGAGATGGGGCAAAAGCTGAAGCAGCATGTTCAGGAGGGCAAGGATTTCCTGAAAAAGCATGCGCCCGGCGCCAAGAAAGACGCAGTCTGATCGCTGCCGGCACGATTTGCAGGGAATCCGGCAGGAAACCCTGCAAGAAACTGCATGCCGGGAGTGAATGCACTTCCGGTATTTTTTACGCGCCCCATGGCGGCCTCATGCATCCCCTGGAATGACTACTTTTCGATGACAGCACCAGAAGAATCACGTGCTTGGTTTCCTTTTGGGATGGGCCGGGAGGATGCGCACACGCGCTTGTTTTGCCTGCCCTTCGCGGGTGGAGGCGCATCGAATTTTCTTCCCTGGCGCGCCCGGCTGGCCGAGGCCGGTATCGGGGTGGCGCCGGTGCAGTATCCCGGCCACGAGACACGCCTGGGCGAAACGCCTTTGCACGCATGGGAAGACATGCTGGCGGCCTTGCAGGAAACGCTTGCCCCCTTGCTTGATCGTCCCTACGCCTTGTTCGGCTACAGCATGGGCGCGCGTCTTGCCTTTGCGCTGGCCGCCAGACTGGCCGCCGCCGGTACGCCACCCGTGCAACTGATCGTCGCAGCGCACCTGCCGCCGGATCTGCCGTCGCCGGCCTTGCAGGCAGCGGGCATGGATGACGAGTCGTTCAAAGCGCTGTTGCTGCAATACGGCGGGATTCCTGTGGAGATGGCACGCGAACAGGGATTCTGGGATCTCACACTGCCGGTCATGCGTGCCGACTTTGCGCTCGCAGCCGCGCCGCTGGATGCGCACGCATATGCCGGTGCTGCGTCCGCTGCGTATCCGATCGCGTGCTATGCGGGCGTCGACGACGCGCATGCCGGTACAAAGGAGATGGCCGGCTGGCGGCGCTTCACGAGAGCCGGTTTCATCCTGAGAGAATTTGCCGGAGATCATTTTTTTCTCCGCAGCGCCGATGTCTGTCCGGCGTTGAACACCGACCTGGCGCTGGCGCGGTCGGCCGATTTATCATCACTTGTCTCCGCCTGAGCGGAGCCGCACAATGAACAACAAAAGAATATTGCCGCCCATCGCTGCGCTGCACGCAAGAAGAAAAATCCGGTCGACACTGATCGCCACGCTTGCCGGACTCGCCGCACTGAGCGCACTGACCGGTGTGCTGCCGGTGCAAGCCCGTGCACAGGACGCCAGCCATCACCTTGGCGCAGGAGCTTTCGTGTCCGATCAGCCGCTGCAGGAGCTGCTCAAGAAACGCCGTCCGAAAGGGCTGATTTACCTGGCGGTGCCGCAGGCGATCATGGTCGCCAGTGAAGGAGGTAACAAAAAGCCGAGTTGTTCGCCGCAGATCCAGTTGACCAATTCGTCTAATCAGACGCTGGAAGAGCTCGTCGTCGGCATCCGCTACAAGAAGGCGAGCAAGACCATCGGCAGCACCTTGTCGCGTTTTTATCTGATCAAGACCGGCAAGCAGGACGTGCACTTTTTCCCGAGCGTGCTGGACACCTCCGCTTGCGAAGAAACGACCGGCGAAGTTGAAGTCATCCAATGTCTGTACGACACCGGCGAGAGCTGCGCCCAAGACGTGCGGGCGTTGGAATATGGTGCAGTGCCGTTAAAAATTCAAGACAAGAAATAACAAGGAGCCGTCATCATGCCTATCGCATTTTTAATCTATGTCGTGTTGTGCCTGCTGGTTGCATTCATCGCGCGCAAAAGCAAGCTTGGATCGCTGCGCACGCTGGTGCTGGCGTTTTTGCTGACGCCGCTGGTGGCGTTTATTTACGTGTTGCTGTTCGCTGCCCTCGACGACAAGAGCAAGCCCTATTCACACGAGCCGGTAGAGCGTTGATCTGATGCGTCTGACCGAACTTCTTGTCCGCGATGCGCGGACTTCGCTGCAACGCCTCGGGCTGATGGCGCTCCTGGCCGGCGCGGCCAGCACCGGGATACTGGCGATCGTCAATTCTGCTGCCGCCTCGCAGAACGGCCACAGCAACCATCTGGTATCCGTCGCGCTCTATGGCATCGCCTTGCTGGTGTATATCTTCAGCCAGCGCTATGTCTTGCAGACGACCACCGACGAAGTTGAGCGGATCGTCGACGAGCGTCGCCGCAGCCTGATCCGCAAATTGGCCGACTGTGAATTGCTGGGGGTCGAAAAGATCGGCCACGGCGCGATTTTTTCCGCCATCAACGCCGATACACAGACCATCTCGCAGACCGCCGGCAGCCTGATCCTTGGCGTCCAGGCGGTGATGATGATCTTCTGGACCACGATCTACATTGCGACCTTGTCGCTGCCTGCACTGGCGCTGGTGGCCGTGGTGCTACTGGTGGCGGCACGCCTGTACCGCAAGCGCGGTGAACGCGCCGGCATCGACTTGCGGCGCGCTCACGAAGAAGTGGTCGCCCTGCATGAAATGGTCGAAGGGCTGCTGGCCGGTTTCAAGGAAGTGAAGTTGTCCAGCCGCCGTGCCGCCGAGTTGTTGCAAGATGCTGTCATGGTGTCCGGCAGAACGGCATTCTTCCGCTCCCTGGCGCAGCGCGCGCTGGGTGTGAATTTCGTTTTTTCGCAAGTTGCCATCTTCATCTTGCTGGGCACCCTGGTCTTTATCTTGCCCGCATTGAGCACCACCTTCGCCGACAGCACGGTCAAGGTGCTCACGGCAGTGCTGTTTTTGGTTGGCCCTGTGTCCGGTGTGATTTCTGCTGCACCGCAGATCACGGTGGCCAATGCCGCAGCAGAGAACCTGTTGAAACTGGAAAAACTGTTTGACGAGAACGTCGAAAAAGGCATCGTCGCCGACGACGCGCGAGAAGTCTCTGCAGCGGTATTTTCAGATTTCAGCACCATCGACTTGCGGCATCTGACCTTTGCGCGAGGCGAGGGCAGCGAACGCTTTGTGGTCGGCCCGATCGACCTGAGCATACGGCGCGGCGAAACCTTGTTCATTACCGGCGGCAACGGCTCCGGCAAGACGACTTTCATCAAGATGCTGACCGGCCTGTATCAGGCGGATTCCGGTGAGATCCTGGTTGACGGCAGGCTGGTGGGCAGGGCCGACATGCAGCGCTATCGCGACATCTTCGGTGCGGTGTTTTCGGATTTTCATCTGTTCCCGACGCTGTATGGCGTCGAACGCATCGACCGTGAGCGCGCGGCCAGCCTGATCGACGAAATGGAAGTCGAAAACAAGGCGCATCTGGACGGCCGCCGCTTTTCCACCGTCGATCTTTCGACCGGGCAGCGCAAGCGACTCGCCCTGGTGGCAACACAGCTGGAAAATCCGCCGATCATGGTGCTCGACGAATGGGCCGCCGATCAGGATCCGCATTTTCGCGCCAAGTTCTACCAGCTTGTCTTGCCGCGCCTGCGCGCCGCCGGCATCACCGTCATCGCGATTACCCACGACGACAAATATTTTCATCACGCCGACCGCCGCCTCCACCTTGAGGACGGCCGCGTTACCAGTATCTCCAGCAAGGGAGCCGCAGCATGAGCACCATCGAAGAATTCCACCCTCCAGTTGCATCCCCCTGGCAGAGATTGCGCCGGCGCTTGCAGTTTTTCAGCAACGACCTGCTGATTGTGGGAGTCATCCTTGTGGTGTTGCTGGCGTTCCTGCTGCCGTCGATGATCGTCACGATCCCGGCCGGTCATCTCGGTGTGTTGTGGAAACGCTTCGGCGGCGGCACCGTGATCGACCATGTCGAGAAGGAAGGCACGCATCTTATGTTGCCGTGGGATGAGATGTACATCTACGACGCGCGCCTGCAGAGCGTGGAACGCGAATTCGAAGTCCTGTCGTCCGACGGCCTGAAGCTGATGGCGACCCTGGCCTGGCGCTTCCGCGTGATCCCCGAATACCTCGGCGAGCTGCATAAATACGCCGGTCCGGATTACGCTGAGACGCTGCTGGGCCAGTCGGTCGGCGCCCGCGCCCGTGACGTGATTGCGATCTATCGTCCGGAAGATATCTACACCAGCCATCGCCTGGAAATCCAGAACCAGATATCGGAATCAGTGCGCTATGACATCAAGAATCGCTTCAACACGGAACTGCGCTCCGGCCAGAACTGGATCCTGATCGAAGACGTGCTGGTCAAACGCATCGTGCTGCCGGCCGGCGTAGAAGATGCCATCGTGCGCAAGAACGTGGCGCGCCACGAGGTCGAACAATATGCCCTGATTGTCGAAAAGGAACAGCAGGAGAGCGAACGCAAGCGGGTGGAAGCGCTCGGCATCCGCAACTTCCAGGAAATCATCAGCGGCGGCATGTCGGATGCCTACCTGCGCTGGCGCGGCATCGAAGCGACGCTGGAGCTGGCCCGGTCAGAAAACGCCAAGGTGGTCGTGATCGGCAACGACAAGACCGGCGGCTTGCCGTTAATTTCGATCAACGGCGATGGCGTACCGCAAGACAAAAAGGACACCAAGAACAAGCCTGCTATGCCGCGCGCTGATCTGGGCAAGGGCGACACCGGACTTGAGCTGAAATCCGGAACTCTCACCGGCAAGGGGGCGGGACCGATAGAGAAGCTCTCTTCGCTAAAGCCTGAACCTGCCGCCGGAAAACCGGCCGCGCCGATCCCCGACTTGCAGGCGCGAGAAACCCATCGCAAGGAGCAACGTCCTTCGCTCGACCATCCTCCATTGCGCTAGGCTACCCGGGACGCCGGGTCAGGCCCTCATTTCAGACAATGAGAGCTTGATTTCGGCAGGCGAGGGCAGGTCAATGCGTCCGGTGGCGATCAGGCGCTCCAGCAGTACTTCACCGAGGACGTAGGTATACGCCGCGCTCAGACCCGCCGATGGCAGGGTGCCGGCAAAGTAACTGGCGAAAGAGAGATAGCGCAGTGCCGTCGCGCTGATGCTGCCGGGCGAAAAGCCTCCGAGGACGCCGGTAATGACGTCGCGCGCCGCGCCACGACTAAATTCGGCATCGTAAATTCCACACAGCTTCTTCGCCATCCTGATCTGTACCGACATCGCCGCGGCCATGTCGAGCAAAGGCACGGGAATGACCATGCTCACGCCGGCCATGGACGTGTGCCGGACGATCACATCCTGCGCGTGCAAGCGACGCAATCCGGCTTTGGTGATGGGGGTGGGCGCATGCATGTTGTCTCCTCTGGATGGTGGCCGATCACACCGATCCGGTGCCGATGTTCAGTTGCCAGATGCGTATCTGGCGGCAGTCGCCATGAGCGGAAACCGCACCGACATGATCGGGCGTAGGCGGCAGATCGACGCAATGCCAATTCGGCAACGCCGTGCCGGGTGGGGCATGCCTGAGCCAGTCGATCGCGCCGATGCCGCAGTCCACGGCGTAAGAGTCCAGCGGCAGCGACAAGCCGCGTCCGACGGCCTTTGCCACCGCCTCCTTGCGGCTCCAGCAACGCATCATCGCCTGAGGCGCATCGGTTGCATCGCGTATCGATTGCCGTTCCTGCGGATGGAACGACGCCGCGATGTCGGTAAAATCGACGGGCGCCTGCGCGGACTCGATATCGATCCCGATCTCGCAATCGCGTGCCAGCGCCAGCCACACCTGCATCCCCGAATGGCTGATATTGCCCTGTAGCGAGGCGCCGGGAAAGACCGGTTTTCCCCAGGGATTGAGGTCGAATTCCTGTATGCCGCGCATGACGCCGTAAGCAAGCGCAGCTCGGCGCAGCAGGGCGCGCCCATACAAATGCCTTAGCGCATCGTCGGCGTGCAGGAAACGTCCGGCGCGCTCTTGCTCCGACGCAGTCGTATAGTCATGGCAGCAATCCGGTATCGCCGCAGACAGCGCCGGCGCCAGCGTGACGCCGATACACAGCGCGGCATGGGAAGGCAGTACGGGAAACGCAATTTCCAACGCAGCCTGCGCGGAAAGTACTGCCGGAGGAATCATCTGCAAATCAGGTGCGGCCATGGTGAATCGTTTGGATTGTCGGTCTGGTTGAACAAAGATGACGTCATTGCATTGAGCCGACAGTGTATGCGCTGGGAAGACTGCCGGACGGCTTTTTAAAAGGTGAGACGCACGGTATAGCCGCTAAAAATACCGATGATACTATGCCCGATAAAAGACATCGGACGCCCATGCCCATCAAAATTCCCAAAGGTTTGCCTGCACTATCCGCGCTAGAAATGGAAGGTGTCATGGTGACAGACGAGGAGGGCCCGGCAGTTCAGTCTCACCGGCCGTTGCGCATCGGTTTGCTGAACCTCATGCCCAACAAGATCAATACCGAAATCCAAATTGCCCGCCTGCTGGGCGCCACGCCATTGCAGGTCGAACTGACTCTCATCAAGACTTCCAGTTACGTCCCCAGGAACATATCAGGAGAACATCTTGCGTCGTTTTACCGCGACTGGAGCGACGTCAAGGAACAGAAATTCGACGGCTTCATCATTACCGGCGCACCGATAGAAAAGATGCCTTTTGAAGAGGTTGCTTACTGGGACGAACTTACGCATATCTTCCGATGGACTCAAACCAACGTCCACAGTTGCCTCAACATCTGTTGGGGAGCCCAGGCGGCGATGCATTATTTTCACGGCATGCCGAGATATTTACTGAGTGAAAAAGCGTTTGGCGTATTCAGTCACTGCGGACTGGATAGCGGCTCGCCGTACCTGAAAGGCTTGCCCGACGATTTTTACATTCCGGTATCGCGCTGGATGGAAATGCGGCGCGCCGACATTCCACCCGACAGCGGGATATCCGTCCTGATCGACTCGTTGGAGACGGGACTTTGTCTGCTCAACGATCCGCGACACCACGCGCTTCACATTTTCAATCACATCGAATATGACTCGACCACGCTTGCCGACGAATATTTCCGCGACCGGGACGCGGGAAGAAGCATTCATCTCCCACGTAACTATTTTCCAGGAGACTGTGAAACCAAACCTCCCAGAAACCAGTGGCGTGGCCATGCGCATCTGTTGTTCGGTAACTGGATCAACCAGATTTTTCAAACGGCACCGGCAGATCCGCTCACTATTGGCTGCGATCGATAAAACTGTGAGAGGGGTAAGTCTGCAAGCCGATCAACAAGAGAGCTTTTGCAGCGCTCTTACATAAATATATCGGCCTTCAAATACCCGCGAATCTTTACTGCATCTATACTTTCATTTCGATAGCCGATAGTTTTAGGTAAATTCGGCTTAAACGAGAAACTTTCAAAAGAATCAATATTTACGTAATCATGTCGGTTTTTCGTGGGCGCTATTTGATTTACCTAACCATAGTGGTTTATGGTCATATGCGCCCTTTATTTCGACCAAGCAGAGTCGAAATTCACGGAAATTTAAGATGGGGATCATCGAGATTGGTTCTTTTGGACACCGTGACCTTGCGTCCGACTCGTGGTCGATAGAATTGCGCAATCTTCATCAGCAGCACCGCGCTAGAATCCCGCTTCGCGCCAGAATACCGCGACGGCAGTCTTGAGAAAACGCAATCCCGGCGCTTCCCAGCGGGCGGCAAAGGTGACCCGGCCGCGCCAGCTGTGCTGCGCGATGGCATCATCGCCGTTGACGCTCAAGACCACGCGATAGACCGCGCGCTCCGGATAGAGCACACCTCTTTTTTCGCGGACGGCGATGTGGCCGCCGTAAGTGCTGGCCAGCGGCGCTTCGCTGAGCGTCGGGCTGGCGTTCTTGTCGATGCTCAACAAGCTAAGGTGCAGGTCGGGGCCGGCCAGTCCATCGGCGATGAAGAGTGCACGGTCGCCCGCCGCGAGGCGATGGATGTCGTCTTCGTCCACATAGGTCACGACCTGCCAGGGGCCATCGCCAATCACCCGGCCCAACGATTCTCCCTGGCTGAGCCACTGGCCCGGCTGCAGGTCAGGGTCCAGGTCTTCCAGCTTGCCGGGGTAGGGCGCGACCGGCTGGTAGCGCTTGCGATCCGCCTCCACTGTCGCTTGTTCGGCTTCGGTGGAGGACAGTTGATCGTTGAGCAGTTGCCAGTTCTTGCGTGCGTCATTATCGAAACTGGCCGCGTTTGATTGCCAGGAAAGCTGTTGCTGACGCGCTTCGTTGAGCTGATTGCGCCGTATCAGGTCAGGCGAGTTCATAAGCATCAATGGTGCATCGGCGGCGACCCTGCTGCCGTTGACCAAGGGCAGTGTGCCGATCTGCGCGTGCGCGGGGGCATAGAGTTCCAGCTGATGCACCGGTTGCAGCAAGCCGGAGGTCGTAATGCGGGTCGGCCAGGGCAGCACGAACAGCAGCAGCAGGACGGCGGCGATGGCAGCGCTGCGCCGATAGCGTCCCTGGCGACGAATCTGCGGCCAGCGTTTGCGCCACTCCAGCAGCTCAAGTCGCAACGGCAGCAGCACGAACCAGCCGATTTCAATCATGAACAGGAAGATCCCGGCGGCTTTGATGAAGAAGTGATACACCAGTGCCGCGACTCCCAGGAATACTGTCAGGCGATAGATCCACACCACCCAGGCGAACCAGACCAGCCCTTTGTGCAGGCGCCGCGGCAGATGTTCCGGCACCGGTTCGTTGATGGCGAACAGGCGTTCGCGCAAATCCCAGCGAGCCAGCGCGAAGGCCCGGCTGTGCAGGTTGGGCAATTGCAGATAGTCGGACAACAGGAAGTAACCGTCGAAGCGCATGAATGGACTGGCATTGACCAGTACCGTCGTGATCCAGGTGGTAGTCGAGAGCAGGAAGGCGATCGCGCGCGGTACGCCATCCGGGAGAACCACCCAGGCCAGCGTGGCCCAGGCGGCGATGATCAGTTCGGTAGCGATGCCTGCACCGGCCACTTGCAGACGCTGGCTGCGCCGGCGCAGTTTCCAGACTTCATTGGTGTCAGTGTAGGCAACCGGCCACAGCACCAGCAGTGCCACGCCCATGCTCGGCACCCGGCAGCCGTGGCGTTTGGCGGTGAAGCCATGTCCCAACTCGTGCAGTGTCTTGATCGTGATCAGGGTGGCGCTGTAGGCAGCCACGCCTTGCCAGGTGAAATGGTCCACCAGGGTGCCGGCGAACTGCTCCCACTGCCGGTACACCCCCAACAAGCCGAGCATGGCAGCGGCCACAGTCAGCTGGAAGAACAGTTTGCTATAGAAAAAAGCCAGGCGCGGGCTCCAGCGTGAGAGCCAGCGATCAGGGTGTACCAGCGGCAGGCGCAGGAACAGGTAGTTATGCAACAGCCACTGCCCGAAGCCTTTGCGCTGGCTGCCGCGTTGCGCGGCCAGTATCGGCGCGGAGCCGTCCGCCGGACGCAGCAACTGGTTTTGCAGCAAAAAATGCGCCAGTGCTTCCACTTCTTCCGCGTCGATCTGCAAGGCGGTTTGCGCATTCACCTCGGTGGCGATCGCTACCGGCTGCCCGAGTGTCCAGCGGCTGAGGATTTCGAAGCCGCTCCAGTCGATCTGAAAAAACAGGTTGCGCACCGGGTCCTGCAAGGTCCAGCTGGGCTGGCCGTCGGCCAACGGCGGGCCGGGCAGCAATGCCAGTTCTTCACGCAGCGGGGGAAGTGCAGCAATCATCGGGGCGCCTCAATCTCAATAGGCGATGATTTGCCGGATCAGCGCCAGCGGGCGTCGCAGAATCCAGTACACCAGCGGCACCCAGGCACCTTGCACCTTGACGGTGCCTTTCAGGCCGACGCGTTGCGCACTGACGTTGTCGAGGCGGGCGCGCAGGCGATAGGCGTAGTTGCCGTCGGGGCGTGGCAGTGCGTCGTGCCCCAGATAGCGCACCTGGCCGCTGAGTGCATCAAACGGAGTGGCTGCCAGATACAGGCTGACAGGGGCGGCATCGGGCAGCGGAATTGCGTCCCCGACCGCAATCCAGGCTTCGATCTCGACATCCTGTGGTGCCGCTATTTTCATAATGCGTTCACCGGTCTGTACCGGGCGACCGATCCATTCAGACGGATCGTCGAATAACACCACGCCGTCTTGTGGTGCCAGCACATGGGAGCGCTGAAACTGGCTTTCCAGATAATCGGCATCGGCCTGTTTTTCGCCGATCTTGCCCAGTGACATTGCCAGCTGGCCTTTGGACTTGCTGTCCGATACCGCCATTTGTGCCTGTTGCCGGTATTCGGTCTGTGCCGCTGACAAGGCATAGCGGGCCACTTCCAGGCGGCTCGCCAACGGTGCCTCGTCGAAGCTGAACAGGGCTTGTCCGGCCTTGACCACGGCATTGGGTTGTACATGGAATTGCGCGATGACGCCGTCGAGCGGTGCGCGAATGACAGCCGGTTGGGCCGGCACCAGTTCGCCTGGTGCGAGAACGGTAAGTCGCACCGGGCAAAGCAACAAGGCGGTCACTAGCAGTGCGATCTGGGGCGGACGCCGTCGCCACCAAGGACGGCCGCTGGTGCCACGCCACCAGGCGGCAGTCTTTGTACGCCACAAGGAAAGCGACCAGGGGCGCGGCCGAAACTGGGCCAGCCAGGCGTGACGCCAGGTGTGCAGCCATTCTTCCAGCAAGGGATACAGTGTGGGATTGGCCAGACCGGCATCGTGTTCGGCATCACCGGCCAGCAGCAGGCCGCCCGCTACGCTGCCGGGGTGCTCCGCGCTGGCGGGCAGGCTGATCCACAGCGCCTGGCGCGGCAACCATTCATCCCATTGCGCGCGTAGTTCAGCAGGCAACGAGTCTACCTCCACCACGCTGGCTTGCGGACGCTGGTCTGAGTCTGATCCAGGCAGGGTCTGGCAGAGTTGCTTGAGCCACTGCACGTAGGGTGCATTGGCTTCCACTTGCACTACCCCGGAGAGGCAGCGCACGCCACCTTCGGCGAACCACAACGCGCTTTGCCGGTAACGCTGCAGGCGATGTGTTTCGTTGACCAGTAGAAATGCCAGTTCATCGCCATTCGCAGCAACCCGGGCGCGATGGCCCAGATCGATCAGGGTCAGTAGCGGCGATGGTGGATTGTCATGCGGAACTGCGTTGTTCATGCATGCCCTGTCATCGCGACCTTGACGCTACGTGCCAGCGCAGCCAGCCGATCGGTACCGCCGGTACGCGACGCGTGCAGTTGCTCGCTCAGGCTGCTGCGGCCGACGGCGAGTTTTTCTGCGTCTTGCCAGTCGCCAGGAAGCAGGTGGTTCCGGGCACTTTGTGCGCGCTCGCCGAGACGTATCTTGAGCACTTGTACTGCTTCGTGCCCCTGATTGTCACGTGCCACCACCCGGATGCTGACTTCGCCGCGCATGCCTGTCGGAACCTGGCCGGAGAAGGTGCCGCTCTGTGCCGAGAATTTCAACCACGCTGGCAGGGGACGACCATCCGCCGTGGTTGCCGACAAGGTCACCACGGCATCTGGATTGGTGTGGCCGAAGGCATCGGCAGGCACCTGAAAGGAGATGCGCTGGCCTGCAGCGAATGTCACATCGTTCAACGGGGCATTGACCTGCAGGGAGTCACCGCTGCCGGTGCGCTCCAGCACCACAACTTGATAGCTTCCCTGGGTCGCCGGTGCGGTCAGCAAACTGACGCGTTCGCCATTGTTGAAGTCGAGTGCAGCGCTATTTTGGCCTGGTGCGCCCCATCCTTGTTGCGTCGTGCTGAGCGGCGATTCGCCCGACAGGAAGGTCAGCGAGGCGGCCGCGGGTGACGTAAACACAACCGATACCGTCGGCTGAGGTGGTGGAATCACCGGGTCGAGGGAGGCCACAGGCGGGTTGGTCGGAATCAACGGCGTCACCGTGGTGGTGGTGGTGATGGTGGCGACTTCCAAGGTATAGGCCTGGTTGGCACTGACGCCGTCGTTGCCAGCATTGTTTTGCACCTTGAGCAGCAGCGTATGGTTGCCGCCAAGCAGTGTGACGCCGTCCCAGTTCAGCGTGGTACCGGTGACCTTGGCTGTGATATTGGTCCAAGTGACACCATTGTCGAGCGAACCGAAAACCCTGTCGGTGCCTGTCGGCGCGCCGCTGAGCGTCGCGGTGATGGTTTGTGCTGCGGTGGCGGTGATGAAATCAGTATTGCTGGCACCAGTATCGGCCGATAGCGCCACGTTGCTGAATGTGATGGTCGGCGGGGTGGTGTCCACCGTGTAGTTCTGGTTCTTGACCAAGCCATCATTGCCGGCGTTGTCCGTCACCCTGAGCAGCAGTGTGTTGCTGCCGCTCAACGTGACGCCGTTCCAGGTCAGGGTGGTGCCGCTGACCTTGCTGGTGATATCGGTCCAGGTGGCACCGTTGTCGAGCGAGCCGTAGACGATGTCGGTACCGGCCGGAGCGGCGCTCAGTGTCGCAGTGATGGTTTGCGCCGCGGTATTGGTGATGAAGTCGGTACTGCTGCTGCCATTGTCTGCCGACAGGGATAGATTGCTGAAGGTGATTGTCGGTGCTGTGGTATCAAGCGTATAGGCTTGGGTCTTGGGCGTGCTTTGATTGCCGGCGGCGTCTTGCACTTTAAGCTGCAGCGTATTGCTGCCGGTCAGGGTGACACCGTTCCAGGTCAGCGAGGTGCCGCTGACCTTGCTGGTGATATCAGTCCAGGTAGCACCATTGTCGAGCGAGCCATAGACGGTCTCGGAACCGGTTGGGGCCACGCTCAGTGTGGCTCTGATGGTTTGCGCCGCGGTGTTGGTGATGAAGTCGGTGTTGCTGGTGCCGGTGTCGCCCGAGAAGGAGAGCGCGCTGAAGGTCGTCGTCGGTGCCGTGGTGTCGATGACGATATCCTTGTTGGCACCGAGGGAACCCGCGGTCCCCGGTGTCGCCAGGGTGATCGAGACATTCTGGTGACTGCCGCCGGTTTCGATGATGGTGGCACCGTTGAGTGACAGTGCGGCGGTCGAGTTGTAATCGAGATCGGCTGAGTTCTGGCCGTTGGCAACCGTATAGCTGAAAGTCAATGCCGAGCTGCCTGATCCGCCGGTATAGGTGGCAGTGCCACCGGAGTTGAGCGTCAGCGCCGGTATACCGCCGGTGGTATCAACCGTGACTGCGCCGCTGAAGTTGACCACAATGGTCACGATCTGGCTGCTGCCATAGGCGCCGTCTGCCGTGCTCGCACTTACGCCGGTGATGCTGGGTTGGGAGCCATCGACCAGGATCGCCGCGGTAGATCCGGGATTGATCGTGAGTGTCGCGTTGTTGCCGGCGGTATCCTTGAGCGTGCCGCCATTGGCTGAAAGTGCGCCGACCGTGATGCCGTTGTTGTCGCTGTCGCCACTGGGCACGACGTAACGGAACGTCAGCGCACTGGTACCTGAGCCAGAGAGGTAGGTGGCGTAGCGCGTAGTGGCACCGACCACGATGGCAATGCTTGGCGTGCCACTGCCGGTATCGACGATGACCGCTTCGCCGAAGTTGACGACGAAGTCCAGTGCCTGGCCGCTGTAGTAGGTGCCATTGGCTGGCGTGGTGACCGAGTTGACTGCAGGCGCGGCGGTATCAACCGTGACGGTCAGTCCGGCAGAAGCGGCCGAGACGTTGCCGGCGGTGTCTTTGGCAGTGACGGTGAAGACGTGACTGCCGTCGGACAGCACGCCGGTGGTGTAGCTCCAGCCGCTACTGCCGGCCACCACGGTGCCGAGCAGCGTGGCACCGTCGTAGATGGTGACGGTACTGCCGTTTTCTGCCGTGCCGCTAAGAGTCGGTGTGTTGTCGTTGGTGATCTTGTCGCTGCTGGATGCGCCGGTATCGCTGCTTGCATCAAGGGTCGGGGTACCGGGTGTGGCGGGGGCAGTGCTATCGAGCGTGTAACTTGCACTCGAACTGGCGCCATTGTTCCCTGCGGCATCTGACACGCGCAGCAGGAGCGTATTGCTGCCGGTCAGTGTCACGCCGTTCCAGGTCAACGTGGTGCCGGACACCTTGCTGGTGATGTTGGTCCAGGTAGTGCCGTTGTCGAGCGAGCCCCAGACCACGTCGGAACCGGCCGGTGTGCCACTGAGCGTGGCGGTGATGGTCTGGGACGGGTTGCTGGTGATGAGATCGGTGTTGCTGCTGCCGGTGTCGTTTGAGAACCCGATTGTGGAGAATGCGATCGTCGGTGCCGTGGTGTCGAGCACATAAGCCTGGGACGTACTAGTGCCATTGTTGCCGGCGGCATCTGTCACGCGCAGCAGGAGCGTATTGCTGCCGGTCAGTGTCACGCCGTTCCAGGTCAACGTGGTGCCGCTCACCTTGCTGGTGATGTTGATCCAGGTCGCGCCGTTGTTGAGTGAGCCCCAGACCACATCAGTACCCGCAGGTGTCGCGCTGAGCGTGGCGGTGATGGTCTGGGACGGGTTATTGGTAATGAAGTCGGAGCTGCTGGTGCCCGTGTCGTTCGAAAAAACGATACTGCTGAAGCTGATGGTCGGCGCGGTGGTGTCCAGTGTATAGATCTGCTGCGCAATGGTACCGTCGTTGCCGGCGGCGTCTTGTACTTTTAGCTTGAGCGTATTGCTGCTGATCAGCGTCACGCCGTTCCAGGTCAGCGCGGTACCGCTCACCTTGCTGGTGATGTCGGTCCAGGTAGCGCCGTTGTCGATTGAGCCCCAGACGACATCGCCAGCAGCAAGTGTCGTGCTGAGGGTGGCGTTGATGGTCTGGGATGGGTTGCTGGTAAGGAAATCGGTGGAGCTGGAGCCAGTGTCGTTGGAGAACGACAGACTGCCCACGGTGGTGGTCGGCGCTACGTTGTCGAAGGTGTAAGTGTGTGTGAACGGCGTGCTGCTGCCATTGACGTTGGTGACGCGAGCCTCGAAGGTATTGCTGCCGGACAGCGTGGTACTGACCGACCAGCTGGCACTGCCGACGCTACTGGTGGCGGAGGACCAGCTAATGCCGCCATCGAACGAGACCTCGACGAATTCGCCGGTGACCAGGCTGGCCGACAGGGTGCCGCTAATCGTCTGGCTGGCAACGTTGGTGATGAAGTCGGTGCCGTTGACACCAGTGTCGTGTTGCAGGGCGGCGGTTGCGACGGTGGTGGACGGCGGGGCGTTGGGATCGGTGATATTGCTCAGGACGATATTGTCGAAGCCCCATTCGAAGACGCCGCCGGCATCAGCGGTGGTAATCACGACATTGGTGACGCCGGTAAAATAACTCGGATGCGTGGCGGTGGACAGATTGAGCACCCAGGAGTTGCCGACAAAGCTGGCCGTGAAGGTTTCACTGCCCTTGTTTGTGGTGAGGGTAATGCTCAGGCCATCGGGGCCAAGCTGGGCCAGTGTGAACGAAGTCAGGTCAAAGGTTTTGCTGCCGGCAACGGTCAGCGAGAGCCGTGACTCGGTAAAGACGCCACCTTCCCCTGAGGCCAGCACTTTGCCGGAGGCATTGCTGATGTCCGAGCCAAAGGCATTGAGTTCAGTATCGACCAGCATGTTGGCATCGGTCGATGTGATGACTATGGTGTCCGAACCGATTGTCTGCGAGATGGTGTTGCTGTCCGTGCCTTGCGCCACAGTTTCGAAATCGAAAGTCGAGCTGGTCAGAAGTCCCTGATAAGCGCTGGCTGTCAGCGTGCTGGCTTCGATCGTGCCGGTGCGATACTCCAGAGTCCAGTCGCCGCCGCGCGCCGCGCTGCCGGTGGCGTCGCTGGAGGCTGCGATGTCGGCCCCGGTCGCTTGCGACAGGTCGTTGATGAAGGTCTGGCCATTCGTTGTTTCGGCAATATCGCAACCGTACAGCAGCAAATCGCCGCCCGCTTTGAGAGCGTGTCCCAACTCAGCCAGCTCGGCCTGCACCTGGGTGTCGGACAGGCTGCTGTCGGTGAGCGTGGTGGTACCCAGGTGCAACTGGCCATCGGCTCCATGCGACAGGATGCTGATCGAGTCGTAGCCGCCTTGTGTCTCTGCCCATTTGGCGATCTGCGCCAGGCCATCCTTGCTGCCGTCGATTTCGATGATGCCTACACCGGCGCGAATACTGGCTTCCAGCGTCTTGTAGTCGGCCACCGAAGTGTCAACGATGACCACTTCCTTCTTTTGATCGTTCTTGCTGGGATCGGCGGCGCGCACTTCGACCGCCGCCGGCACCTCGGCAATCTTGGCCAGCGCGGCGGTATCGGCTGCGGCATGGGCAGCATCGACCACTGCGGCACCGTCGAACATGAAACGCTGCTCCAGCGCGAGCCGGTGCGGTGTACGCTGCAAGCGTGTCCGGACCGGTTTGGCCGCGTCAAGATCGAGCGCTTCGAGGAAATGATGGGGAGTTGTACTGTTCATGGCGATAGTTCCGAGGTGACAGTAATACCGGTGCTGCCGGAGTCAGCAGCGGGTTGAAGTATTTTAGCCATGTTTTCGCGCAAGTCAGTGCGCATGGCTGGATAAATGTGCTGCAACCTGCTGATCCAGTTGCGGTTGCCAGGTCGGCGGCATGACGGCGCTGATCATCTGGTCCAGGCGTTCTATGGCTGCACGTCCTGCTGCATCGGTCACCGTGGCTCTGGCAGCGCTGTTCCATAAGTAAGCCTTGGCCAGATGTTCGGGTGACAACACGCCAGTATCAGGATCGACAGGGAGTTTTGCGTAGAGCAGGGCGGTAGGCAGATAGGCCGGGATGTAACCCGCACCGGCAGCCGTTTCAAGCCAGAACGCGCCAGCCTGGAGGTCGGCCGGGCCGCCTTCGCCCTGCGCCAGCATCAGGCCAAGCCGGTATTGCCCTTCGGGGTTGCCCAGTGCTGCGGCTTCCTGGTACAGGGCGCGCGCGTGCGGCAGGTCCTGCGGCACGAAGTTGCCTTGCTGGTAATAGTTTGCCAGCCGCAGCATGGCCGGAGGCGAGGAGGCCAGAGCGACCTGCGTGCACAGGTCGATGCCACGCTGTATATCCTGTGCAACACCTTTGCCCTGGATGTAGTAGTCGGCGGCATTGCAGGACGAAATCAAATGTCCGTGCTGGGCCGCCAGTGCATACCATTTCAGGGCGGCGGGAATGTCCGGCGCTCTGCCGATGCCCTGTGCCAGGCAGTCAGCCCAGTTGTTTTCGGCGGTCGGCACTTTGCGTCGTGCGGCTTTGTCGAACCAGCTGCAAGCTACTGCCGGATCGCGCGGGCGACCCCAGCCTTCCTGATAAAACATGCCAACCACAAACTGCGCCAGACCACTGCGTTCGCTCTGGCGCAGGTATAAGGAATAAGCCTTCTTGTAGTCCTTGGCGCTCAGTGCCGCCTGCGCCGTATTCAAGGCCTTGTCGAGCGCCTTGTCCCGTTCGGCATGCGCCAGGCCGCTGCCTGCCAGCAGCGTGGCAATCAGCAAGACCTGAAGGCAATGTGGACAGGCGAACTTCATAAGCGGTAACGGCAATCAAGATCCTACGGCTGCGCTGGGCGGCAGCGCAGCCGCAGCGGTTAATTGGAGACAGGATACAAGCCGGAAATGGCAATGAAATAGCGCAAGGCGATATACGACGGCATGATATTGACAGGTGTATTGGTGCCGGCCAGGGCCGTTGATCCCGAAATGCTGGCAGCGAACGGCGAGAGGTTGGCCGACGGTGTACCCACCATGGTCGTGGAAGCTGTGCCACCCAGTGTGGTGGTCGGGTTGCCGACGAAGCCGACCGGGGCGGTGCCACGGATGCTGCCGTTAGTGCCGGCGATCATGGATACCGAAGGGGCCGCATTGGAATAGATCTTGGCAGCGGCACCGGAGGTCAGAGTTAGCGATCCGTTGGCTGGTTCATTGGTTGTGGTGCCGCCGTGGGATGCGTAGAGTTTCAGCGCGCTGCCATCAACCGTGGCCTGCACGTTCGCCAGTGTTGTCGTCGCGGTGACGGCCGACAGGTTGGTGACGAAGCTGACATTTTGGAAGCTGAGCGATACGCCGCCGCCGCCGACCTGAATTGGCGCGTTGGCACTGCTGAGCGCATGGGCATGGGAGGGCAATTGCGAGGCCGTCAACTGGATCGACGGGTTATTGTCCTGCGTGGCGCCAACTGCGTAGTTGAGGCCTGTAGCGGCGTGATAACCGGCGCCGATCACGACGCGCCCTTGCAGGTTTGGCAGATTGAATGCATTGGTGTTGCCGCCATAGGTAGTGCCGATCAGCGCGTACATGGCTTGATAGGAATTGGTGTTGAGTGCCTGGCCGTTGGCCAGCACGTAGCTGTCGAAACCAGCTGAATACTGACTGCCTGCCACGGCCATGATGCAGACCGCCGAGATGAAAGGATCGGCCGGGCAGGCATAACTGCTGGTACCTGCCATGAGTGCTGCGGTCAATACACTCAGTTTTGCAATATTTTTAGCTGTTTTATTGGACTTGATCTGCATGTGCCTTCTCCTTCGATGTGTTTTTCGATCCTAAGATTTCGCACTATGGGCGTTGCTCTTCCGGGCGGAACATGACGGCACCGCTCATGCCTGCCATCAATTCATTGAATTTTCCATCAACCACACCGACCACCTTGACCGACTGGCTCACCGGGTCAACCCTGGCCCCCAGACGCTGGACCTTGGCCGGATAGGTCTTGCTGGTTTCATCGATGCGGATCTGGAAGGTATTACCTGGCCTGATCCAGGCCAGCCATTTTGACGGGACGATGAATTCCAGTTCCAGCGCACTGTCATCGATGATTTCGAGCAGGGTCTGGCCGGGTTGTGCGAATTGCTGTTCGCGCACCTTTTGGTCTGCGACGCGTCCGCTGAAGGGGGCGGCGATGACACACTTACCGACGATTGCCGCTTGCGCGGCGAGGTCGGCGCGAGCTTTGGCGACTTCCGCTTCGGCGTTGTCCAGTTCTACGCGGCCGACCGAATTGAGCTCCGCCAGGCGCTTGTTGGCTTGCCAGGCCTTGTCGGCACCCGTCAGGCTGGCCCTGGCTTTGTTGAGCTGCGCATTCTGGACCGCGCAATCGAACTGCACCAAAGCCTGCCCGCGTTGAAACCGACCGCCTTCGGTGACCGGCAGGCGCGCGATGACGGCGCCGATTTCTGCCGCGATTGTGGTGTAGCGGACTGGTGCCAGTTGCGCACGAATTTCTCGTTTATCGAGCATGCCTGGCGACGCCGTTGGTGAAAGGGCCGGTGCAGCGCTTGCGGCGACCCTGGCCGGGGCCGCCTGCGGTGCCTTGAGCGGCTCGGCAGCACTGACCGCGTCAGCGACAGCGATCACCATGCCAGCGGCAACAATGAGTGTGACTGCCGAGGTCGGCAGACAATGCCATGGGCGGCGAGGCGAGAGAGTTTGCATGCTTGCCAGCCTACTTGCTGGTGGTCGGCAGTTGTCCGCTATCCCAATCCTGAAGTGACTTGTGTACTGCCTTTGCCAGATCCTGAATCGATTCGCTGGCGGTATCACCGATGATCGGTTCCATGCCCAGTGAGGCCTGCAACCGCGATGAGGCTGTGTAAACAGCAGCCATGGCCTGATAGCGACGCAGTTGCGCCAGAATCAGAGAGGTCTGCTGTGACACGCGGTCAAGCTGGGTCTGTTTTTCGGCCAGGGCCTGGTTGGTGACGTGGTCGGCAATACGGGTTTCGACATTGGCGATGGCATCGGCACGGTCATACTGATGCACTGCATTGGCGTATTGCAGGCGGGCGATGTGCAATTGCGTCAGCACGGCCATCTGAGTGACCATGCGTTTTTGCTCGGCGAGACTGACACCGGCGTCGGCCAGACGTTTCTGGCTTGGCAGTGCGAGCAGGTTGAACAGGTTGAACGAAACCTGAACACCGGCTTCCCTCCAGTGCTGGTTGATCAGATAGCTATCGTCGCTGCTCTTGTAACCGTAATTGAACGACAGGCCGGGAAACAGGCGCAGCATGGTACGGCGGGTTTCCTGCTGGGCAATGCGGGCGTTGTACATGCTTTCGCGCAGATCGGCATTGCGCTGCAGAGCTTGCTCTTCAAGCTGGGCGACCGGCAGTTCGAGCCAGGTTTTTTGCATTTCCATGGCGGGTGCAGCGACAGTGTAGTCGCTGCCCAGCGGCAAGCGCGTCAGCGAAGCCAGCTCGATGCGTGCCGCAGAGAGTTCTTGCTCGACGGTTTCCAGCAGGCGCAGGTTTTCCAGCAATTGACGCTGGAAGCGCAGGGCATCAAGCGGATTGCGCAACCGCTCGCTTTCGGCCCGTTCGGCATCCTTCAACGCCTTCTCCGCATCTACGATGGCGTTCTGTACCTTGCCTTTGAGCGATTGTGCAGCCACCACGCGCCAGTAGGCCGTGCGCACGTCCTGAATCAAGGTATGCAGTGCCTTGCGACGACGTTCTTGGGCGATCAGCACGCGGTCAGCGTTTTGCTTGGCAGCGTAATAGCTTTGGCCGAAGTCCAGCAAGCTCCAGGAAAAGGTCAGATCGGTGGTGGTCGCGCTGCGGCCAGAGGAGATAAACGGATTGGCCAGCGATTGCTGCCCGGTCACCGAATCCTGGCTGCGGGTAATGTAGTCGTTGTTGCGGTCACGGTATCCGGCCGACGCTACCAGTTTGGGCAGCATGTCGAAGTTGCCGGCTTCCAGCGTGCCGGTGGCCAGCGCTTCTTCCATCATTTTCAGGCGGCGTTCGGCGTTGTACTTGATGGCGCGGGCAATTGCCTCATCCAATGTCAGAGGTCCGCTGAGCGGTTCGATGTCTTTGCCCAGTGCCTCCTTGTCGGCTTGCAGCGTGGCAGAGATTTCGGCGTTGCTCAGGGCTTGCGGTTCGATGGAAGCGCAGCCGCTAACGGCAGTTAGCACCAGACAACTGAATGCGATACGACGGAACGAGCGGGACTTGAGTGCGGACTTGCTATTATGGATAGGCATGCGAAACATTTTCTCACTGCAGTGCAGTTTTATTTTGTAATTCTCTTTCTTCAATTTTCTGAAGAAAGCCCCCCTTTCGCAGACTGGTTCTTTGCGTCCCGGCCTGTACATCATGAATGCTGCGCCATTGCAATGGCGTATTCATGGTGTCTGAAATCAATGTTCAGGCAAGCTGGCTCTCAGGCATGACACCTCGTTGCCGGTACTGCGCGGATGCGCTAAACATGCTGAATGTTAAGTGATCGTGGGACTCACTTCAAGCATATTTCTAGAGAAAAATAGTTATTTCCGGAGACATACTTAGTCGTATGAATTCATCAAGATGTTGATTTGCAGCTTTGATTGCCCCTGTTTTGCACTATTCGTTGCCCCTCTATTTCGCTTGAAGAACCAAGTCTCATGGAGATCATGAATTACTAGGTAAGGTCATCATTCATTGCAAATGTGGGTCAAATCCACTCGCAAATCAACAAATCGTTCTTACTTCCAATTAACTGCATCCAGTTGGCGTAAATTTTAAAGTAAAGAGCCGCTAGGAGAGTTGCTGCCAAAATCTATTCAGGTGATGCTTGCAAATTAAGCGTCAAGTTGTCTACTGAGACCTGACGTCTTTGAGGCCGTTATCGCAAGAACTAATTTCCGATCGTACTGTTTGCGGTGTCTTTCCAGTCCAAGATTGGAACGCCCGCGCAAAGGAGTTGGAATCCTCAAAACCCAATAGAAAAGAAATCTCTGCGCTAGACATTTCTGTGTTGCGTAGATAATGATGCGCAAGAGATTCGCGCAGAATGTCCAATATTTGCTGGAATGAGGTTCCTTCATCTTGAAGCCTCCGCTGTAGCGTACGGGCGCTAACTGCCAGTTTTCGACTGATCGTCAGCATCGACACTTCACCTGCCGGCAGGGCCTCCAGCAGCGTACTACGCACCCTTTCTGTCATGCTGGCCGTTCTATCCAGATCAGCTAATCTCTGGCGCAATGAAGGCTCAAAGAACAACCACATCTTATGGTTTTCTGTCAGAAACGGCCGCTCGATATCCTCGTTAGAGAATACCAAGGTCGCTAAGGGCGTACCCGTAACAGGCACTCCGAAATATGCCTCGTAGGCGAGCGCATCTTCACTCGTAGCGTCTGTCGCCAATGGCCAACCCACGCCTAACGGCTGCACATGGCTCCGGGTTGCCAAGCGTGCAAGTTGCACAAAAAATACTAGCTTGAACGCAAGAAACACATCAGGCGGTGCCTGGGTGTGGTCCAGGAAATCTATGGAGACTGTGGTCTGCAAAACCGCGCGGTCAATCTTGATACTCATGGGCGCAATAAGCCTGACGTATTTCGCAATCCTATCGAGTGCGCTCTCCATATTTGAACTACATAGCGCAGCGAAGAGCTCAGGATCGAACCAGTCTGACGACATAACCTTTGCGATCTGCAGTGCCGCAGGCAAATCGGCGTTGATAGACGTTGCCTCAGCCTCGATTGCAACCCAGAGCTTGAAGAAACTGACCGGATCCAGGCGAACGTTCTGACGCGAAAAGAGATCACCTGGAAGCTGCGCACGCCGCAGAACGGGAGAGGATGCTAGCCCTGCGTCCTGCATCAACAGGCGCCATCCAGGCCAGATCGCATAGTCAAGTGCTTGAGCATTTCTACCACTCGTAGAGCGTGTGTTTTCAGTATTCATGCGTGGAGTCTATGTTGCAAATCATGCCACCGCAATAGCAAAGGGCGCCAAGTCTCACCACGAAAATTGGCGCGTTTTGCTATTAATTTGGCGCACTCCGCTAGTGTCGCAGACGTGATTTGCAGGCAAAGTTACGACATGAGTTACGGTTCTCAAAGAGCTTTACGTTTTGCCAAAAATCCCTTGCCGCAGTTGAAAGATCATCAACATGCAAAGCATCAAACTTACCAAATACCAAGGAATAACAAAATGAAGAAAACAATTTTAATTACAGGCGCGTCGTCTGGCTTTGGCTTGATGCTTGCCAACAAGCTCCATAAAGATGGGTTCAATGTGATAGGCACTAGCCGTCAGCCTGAGAAGTACGAACGCAAGGTACCGTTCAAACTGATGCGTCTCGATATCGATGATGACAGTTCGATCCAATCGTTCACCCAAGAGTTATTCGCGCATACGAAGCACTTGGACGTGCTCGTCAATAACGCGGGTTACATGGTGACAGGCATCGCTGAAGAAACACCGATCGAGGTTGGCCGAGAGCAGTTCGAAACCAATTTTTGGGGCACGGTCAAGGTCACGAATGCCTTGCTGCCGTACTTCCGTAAGCAGAAGAGCGGTCAGATCATCACAGTCAGCTCCATCGTTGGTTTGATCGGTCCTCCGAACCTGTCGTATTACTCTGCCTCAAAACACGCGGTCGAGGGCTACTTCAAAGCCCTGCGTTTCGAACTGGATCAGTTCAACATCAAGGTCAGTGTTGTTGAGCCGGTGTGGTTCAAAACTAACCTCGGTCAGAACTCCGTCTCGTCGACAGGGGGCAATATCGCGGACTACGATGCTTACCGAAAACAGGTACGAGCGGCTACAAAAAAGGGCATAGACGATGCCGAAGCACCAGATGCGGTCGTAGGCACTATCACCAATCTCATCCTGGCAAAAGAACCGAAGTTCAGCAATCCGGTAGGCAAGATGACTGGGATGATTCTCTTCCTCCAGAGCTACGCGCCAAAGATGTTCGAGGGCTCAATACTGAAAAGCGTCAAGACTGCGAAGTAAATACTTAGCGACTGCCAATATAAATTGATGTACCGAATTTTTCCGGATTTCAGATACAAACCATTTCATGATTGGATACATATGACTGACTTCAATTCGCTCTCCGACGCTGACATCCAGACGGGACAGCCTCATCAGGCGGCACAGACTGGACTCAAAGAGTGGCATCGTATTGTTGCCTCTCTGGATTGGGATAGTCTTCCCGAGCTACTCACCGAAGATGTCGTTTTCCGCAACCCTGCGGCGCTAGAGCCATACCATGGTAAGGCAACGATGGTGGCAATCCTGCGTGCTGTTTTCAGTGTTTTTCAAGATTTTACATATCTGCGCCACTTCGGCAATAGTACCGGATATGTCCTCGAATTCAGTACCCGAGTGGGCGATGAAATTCTATTCGGCGTCGACCTTGTCGAATTTAATCAGGAAGGCAGGATCACCGATTTCGCGATCATGATGCGCCCCGCTCATACAGTGCTGACGTTGGCGGCCGAAGCAGGCAAGCACCTTGTGACCAACCAGATTCCGGAAGAATGAATTTAATTGATTCACTCCATAAGTTTTCAACGAGAGTTGCCTGTATTCGGAAAAGTGTAAAGGTCAAAAATGAAGTACTACTTATGCAAATTCATCCCACCGCGGCCTGATTTTCTAACAACGATGTCAGCCGATGAATTGAACTGGATGAAGCAACACGGCGCTTTTTTGGATGATCTCCTGGCAAAAGGAGTGATCGATGCCCACGGCCCCGTGATTGACGAAAACGGCGGATACGGTGTTTCGCTTTACCGAATTGCGGATAACGAAGACATCACCGCCTTCACCTCGGAAGATCCCATCGTGAAAAATGGCGTTGGCCACTATGAGCACTACACCATGCCTCATTTGGCATCGCGCCACTGACTACTTCGTTTTTTGAAAGAGAGTGCCATGAAGATTCAAGGTTCTGTCGCACTCGTTACGGGTGCCAATAGAGGGCTAGGTGCTGCATTCGCCCGCGCACTGCTGGCGGCTGGCGCAGCCAAGGTCTATGCTGCCGCACGTGCCCCATCTACTGTCGCCGAGCCTGGCGTGGTGCCCGTACGCTTGGATGTGACCTGCCCCGACCAGATCGAGGCGCTCGCTCGAGAATTGGGCGACGTGAGTTTGTTGGTTAACAACGCTGGTATTGGTGGGGCCAGTCCTGTACTTGCTCTCGCGTCCATCGACTTGCTACAACAGCAAATCGAGACAAATGCGGTCGGCCCGCTGCGCATGACGCAGGCATTTGCTCCGATTATGGCTGCTAGCAGTAACAGTGCTGTCATCAACGTGATCTCGGCCCTGAGCTGGGCCACACTGCCGGGAGTTACTAGCAGCTACAGCGCCTCCAAGGCCGCAGCCTGGGCCTTGAGCAACGCGATGCGGCAGGAGCTGAAAGCCCAAGGTACAGAAGTTTTGTCGCTGCATGTGGCTTTCATGGACACAGACATGGCTCGCGGAGTACCGGGTGATAAAACATCCCCCGACGAGGTTGCCCGCCTGGCTATCACGGCATTGGAGGCCGGACAGCCCGAACTGCTGGCTGATGAAGTTACCCGTAGCGTGCATGCGGGCCTGACGGCGGTGCCGCCGATGTACCTTGGAATGCTCGGATGAGGATCGAAATGCATACTACGAAATTTTTTTTAGCCGCTGTGGCAATCGCTGCTAGTAGCGTTGTCAATGTTTTTGCGCTCGCCGAGCAGCCTGTAGATAGCGCGACTGCTTCAGGTAAGACTCGATCAGAAGTAATTGCCGAGATAACACAAGCAGGTGGCAACTTGGGGCGAAAGAACTATGAGGCTACGTTCAATCCATCTCCAGCCAACGCCTCAAAGAAGACACGAGCAGAAGTAAAAGAAGAGCTTAACGAAAGCCGGGGCGATGCCGCACGTAATAACTATCGAAATACAACTTCGTACTGAGTAACAGTTTATCGCCAACAGTTTCCTTGGCATCGGCCCATGACCATCATGGCTAAAAGAATGGCTCGTCAGTGCGAATCCAGCTTTAGGGAATCGGAAGCCGGCCGAATTTATGAAGACCCAGGCAGGGCGAGAAATAATTTTTTCCTTAATTTCTCAAATGCAGAGTAGCGCCTACGCATAACGCCCGAGGTTCAACTAGCGTTCGCCACGTTCGAAAATGCCAGGTGTACCAGATCAAACCATTTAACCCGTTAAAGATTTTAGTCTCAGAGGAAACGACGTAAAGCCGCTATGAAAGCGGCTTTTTTATGGGGTAGACGGTATTTGCTGTGCTAGCGAGGCGGGCACAAAATTATGCGATAAACGGGAACATAATTCTGCAAACGAACGGGCGTTGTATCTAGGTTTGCTTCAGGCCTGCTGCATTTTACATAATGTAAATTATGCGAAGTATAAGATGCGCCATCCGACCATCTCAGAATGTCGCCAGCATGGCAATCACAGCAATTGTCATCATCAAGACTGCCAACCAGCCCAACATTCGCAGCCTTCGCTTGATCACGAAACTGCCCATGACATCGACGCGCGACGCCATCAGCATCATCACTGTCATGATCGGTACGGAGATCACGCCATTGACGACCGCACTCCAGTACAAGGCCTTGATGGGATCGATGGCGCTGAATCCCAGCCCGGTGCCGACCACCGTTGATATGACGATGACTGCGTAAAAAGCCTTGGCCGCATTCAGTTTGCTGTCGAGGCTGTTCTTCCATCCAAAGGTTCCGGCCATGGCATACGCTGAAGCCCCGGCCAATACCGGAATGGCGAGCAGACCGGTGCCGATGATGCCGGCGCTGAAAAGGAAGAATGCAAACTCGCCGGCGATCGGTCGCAACGCTGTTGCCGCCTGCGCCGAGGTCTGGATATTGTCCAGACCATGTAGATTGAGCGTGACAGCTGCCGTGAGAATGATGAAGAATGCGACCAGATTGGAAAATCCCATACCGAGGAGCGGCCGGGATTACGGTTTTTTTCGCAGGAATGAAGTTAAGTAACTGTTTTTTAAAAAGAAATACTGATATTTTGACTCGCCCCATATGTCCCCGCCAACGACATACTCTTCCAACGGCTGCTCCCCTTTGTAATCACTTATAACCTAGGCTCGACGATCTCCGGCATCGGCCCGGGCGGATCAATCCCATAGGCTCTATTTGGGGTCGCCTCAGAAAACGGAAAATAAAGCACGCTAAGCCCTTACTTACCCAGATGTTTGACTGTTCGTGGCACTTTCACCATGGCAATTGCAATTGCCCAACCCTTGCAAAATGCCGCACGCCTCTACAGATCGAGAGCCAGAACACTTCTCGCGCAAATCAACCAAGTGCCGTTTTAACTGCAACAGCGCGGACACACGCATTTCCACCTGTTGAATATGGGCCTCCAGCAGCGTGTTGACCTCCCCACAGTCCTGCATCGGGTTGTCTCGCAGACCCAGCAATGCGCGAATCTCGCTTAACGTCATGTCGAGCGAACGGCAATGACGGATGAATTGCAAGCGCTCAATGTGCGCCTCACCGTACAGCCGGAAGTTGCCACCGCTTCGCGCTGGCTTCGGCAGTAGCCCTTCCTTCTCGTAGTAGCGGATGGTCACGACCTCGCACCCAGAGCGCTTGGCGAGGTCGCCAATTCTGATTTCCATGCATCAATCTCCAATTATCACTTGACTCTATAGTGACTATAGAGATTTTAATGGAGGCTGAATAGAAGATTTTCAGGAGTTACTCATGAGCGAATGCGCTTCAAAGGGGTGTGGCTGCACGACTGAGCCGATCATCCAACCCACGGCACCGGCCCCGCTGGCAACCGGATCGGCTCAAGCGGTGTACCGCATCGAGAACATGGATTGCCCGACCGAAGAGGCGCTGATCCGAAGCAAACTGGCCGGTCTGGCGGGGGTGGCGGGTCTTGAATTCAACCTGATGCAACGTACCTTGGCCGTGCGACACGAATTGCCTTCGTTGTCTCCCGTCGAGCAGGCGCTGAAGGCCATCGGCATGCAAGCTGTGCGCATGGATCAGGCGTCGGCCGAGCAGACGACCAAGCTGTCCATTGCCAAGATGGATTGCCCGACCGAAGAGACGTTGATCCGCAACAAGCTCGGCACCGTGGCCGGTGTTGCTGATCTCGATTTCAACCTGATGCAGCGCACGCTGTCGGTACGCCATGCGAACCAGGTTCTGCCAGACGTGCTCGTGGCACTGCAAGCGCTTGGATTCGAGGCGCAGGTCGTGGACACGGCAGAGGTCGCATCTCCATCCGCCGCCCCTGTGACCACGCCGACCAACTGGTGGCCGCTGGGCATCTCCTTGGTCACTGCATCGGCGGCCGAGGCGGTCTACTGGCTCCACAACGGCAATCACTGGTCGGTTGTCGTTCTGGCGCTTGTCGCGGTCTACACGGGTGGCCTCTCCACCTACAAGAAGGGGTGGATTGCGCTCAAGAACCGTAATCTCAACATGAACGCCCTCATGTCGATTGCGGTCACGGGTGCCATGTTGATCGGCCACTGGCCCGAAGCGGCAATGGTGATGGTACTGTTCGCGCTGGCCGAGGTAATCGAAGCCAAATCGCTGGATCGCGCTCGTAACGCTATCCGTGGCCTGCTCGACCTGACCCCGGAACAGGCCACGGTACAGCAGGCTGACGGCACATGGCGCGAGGTGGGCGCCAAGCAAATCACCATCGGCGCCCGCGTCCGGGTCAAACCAGGTGAGCGCATCGCCCTTGATGGTGAGGTGCTGGAAGGCCGCTCTGCCGTCAACCAAGCCCCGATCACGGGTGAAAGCCTCCCGGTCGAAAAATCCCCCGGTGATTCGGTGTTCGCTGGCACGATCAACGAATCCGGCTCGTTCGAGTACCGCGTCACCGCCTTGGCCAACAACTCCACTTTGGCCCGGATCATTCACGCGGTAGAGGCTGCGCAAGGTAGTCGTGCGCCGACTCAGCGTTTTGTCGATCAGTTCGCCCGCTGGTACACCCCCGTTGTATTCGGCGTTGCCATCGCCGTCGCGTTGTTGCCGCCGCTGTTCATGGGTGCGGCATGGCTCGACTGGATCTACCGTGCATTGGTTCTGCTGGTGGTCGCCTGCCCGTGCGCACTGGTGATCTCTACACCGGTCAGCATCGTCAGCGGCCTGGCCGCCGCCGCCCGCCACGGCATTCTCATCAAAGGTGGCGTCTATCTGGAAGAAGGCCGCAAGCTGCGCTGGCTGGCTCTGGACAAGACCGGCACGATCACGCACGGCAAGCCCGCACAGACCGACTTTGTCACATGGGGCAATGCACTCGCCTCGGACAGCCGCAGCATCGCTGCCAGTCTGGCGGCCCGCTCGGACCATCCTGTATCCAAGGCGGTGGCACAGGCCGCGCAGACGGACGGGGTTGCCTTGCTCGACGTGGCCGAATTCAACGCGCTGCCCGGTCGGGGTGTGCAAGGCCAAATCAACGGTGCGACCTACCATCTGGGCAACCACCGGATGCTCGAAGAGCTGGGGCAGTGCACACCAGAGCTGGAGCAGCGCATCGCTGCGCTGGAAACCGCTGGCAAGACCGTCGTGATGTTGGTAGGCGCAAAGGCGGTACATGCCTTATTCGCCGTAGCGGACACCATCAAGGACAGCAGCAGGACCGCCATCGCCGAGCTGCACGCACTGGGCATCAACACCATGATGCTGACCGGCGACAACCCCCATACGGCACAGGCCATTGCCGCACAAGCCGGAATCGACCGTGCGCAAGGCAACCTACTCCCAGATGACAAATTGCGCGAAGTGGAGCAACTGGCCCGAAGCGGCAAGGTTGGCATGGTCGGTGATGGCATCAACGATGCCCCGGCCTTGGCGCGTGCGGACATCGGCTTTGCAATGGGAGCGGCTGGCACAGATACCGCAATCGAGACCGCCGACGTGGCCCTGATGGACGACAACCTGCGCAAGATTCCGACCTTCGTGCGCCTGTCGCGTGCGACGGCGCAGGTGCTGATGCAAAACATTGTGCTGGCCCTTGGCATCAAGGCAGTATTTCTGGTGCTGACCTTCACGGGTCAAGCGACCATGTGGATGGCGGTGTTTGCTGATATGGGGGCCAGCTTGCTCGTCGTTGGCAATGGCTTGAGGCTGTTGCGCAAATGAGCTGGAAATTCTTTCTCTACGACTGGGGTGGTCTGAACATCGCGTTGTTCCAAGCCATCAACATGAGCACACCTGCAGCGCTGGAACCGCTGGCATCGTTCTTCAACCTTGTGATAGGCAACTACTGGACTGCACCACTGATGCTCTTGGCGATGTGGGGATGGTCAAAGTCGGCACCTGACCCAACGCGGGCCGATGCCATCCGGTACAGACTCAGAGTCTTTAGCGTGGCCTTTGCGTTGGCATTTCTCGTCGCCACCATCTTGAAGCTATGGATCGACTTTCCACGCCCGCCTGCCGTTTTTGGCGACATGGTGCGCGTTATCGGGGGCATCGAACGACACTACAGCCTGCCCAGCGGGCATGCCACCTATGCCGCGCTGGTGGTCGGCGCGCTCTGGCCTTTGATAGGCCGTCGTGGCCGCATCGGCTTGGTGTTGTACGCCGCATTGGTCGGTTGGTCACGCATCGCAGCCGGAATGCACTTTCCTGCCGATGTGCTGGCGGGGTGGGTACTTGGATTGAGTTGCACGGCGCTCGCCGGGTGGCTGATGCCGCTGGCCGTCCCTGTGTGGCAATCGGCTCGCCGCACATCGACTTGGGTCTGGTTCGCAGTGGCCGCCAGTGCTGTCATGACCGATCAGCTCGCAAAGTTCGCCATCACCCGCACGTTTGCCTACGGTGAACAGGTCGAAGTCACGCCCTTCTTCAACTTCGTCCATGTCCTGAATCCCGGCGCGGCATTCAGCTTTCTGGCGAACGCTGGCGGCTGGCAACGTTACTTTTTCATCACGCTGGGCCTGGTCGTTTCTGCTTGGCTGGGACGCATGCTGTGCCAGCAATTGCCCCGTCTCGAAGCGATGGGATACAGCCTGATCCTCGGCGGTGCGCTGGGCAATGTCGCGGATCGTGTGCTGCGTGGACAGGTTGTTGATTTCCTTGACTTCCATTGGCGACTTGCGCACTGGCCCGCCTTCAACCTCGCTGATGTGGCGATAACTATCGGAGCGCTCTGCCTGTTCTTGACGGTTGTACCGAAAAGCAGTAAAGGCACAGAGGCCGAGGTGTCCGGTTAAGCTATACCCTAACCTGATGTCAGATGCTGTAGGGGGCGTGCCGAGATAAGGGTAAAAATAGCTCATAACACTTTTGGTTATATGGCGCTTAAATTTTATATCGAAATACATATGGTGGTGGCCGGACAACGGTTTTTTCGGAGGAATGAGCATTTTTTTAAATTCATGTATCCTATACCCCAGCATAGGATATTAAACATGAGTACACATACATCTCACCCTGACATCATCAAACGCCTCAAACGCGCCGAAGGCCATCTAAAGGGCATCATCACGATGCTTGAGACAGAGCGTAGTTGCCTGGAAATCGCCCAGCAACTGCAGGCGGTCGAAAGCGCCGTTGGCAATGCCAAGAAAGCGCTCGTTCACGATCACATCGAACATTGCCTCGAACACGCTATCGGCGACAACACCAAGGATTCCGCTGAAGCCATCCGCGAATTCAAAGAAATCACCAAGTATTTGTAAGGAACACTGGCATGACTGATTTTTCTACCCTCCTGCAACAAGGAGCGGGTAACGCTTGGCTTTTCATTCCGAGCGCCATTTTGCTCGGCGCCTTACACGGGCTTGAACCAGGGCATTCCAAGACTATGATGGCCGCTTTCATCGTGGCTATTCGCGGCACTGTCGGGCAGGCGGTGATGCTTGGACTTGCCGCGACCATCTCACACACAGCGGTAGTCTGGCTTGTTGCAATCATAGGTATGTACTTCGGTAGCCAATGGGATGCGGAGACCACCGAGCCATATTTTCAGCTTGCGTCGAGCGTTTTGATTATCGGTATTGCGCTGTGGATGGCCTGGCGCACTTGGCGTCAATCTTTGGCGCAAACATCCCACGATCATGCGCTGCACACGCAGGGTCATGAAGAAACCAAATGGGTGGATACGGGGCATGGCACTGTCCGTGTGGAAATATTCGAGACAGGTGTACCACCGCGCTTCCGATTTTATGACGAAGGAAACCAAGGACAAAGTTGGCAAGCCGGTGACGTTCTCATACAGACGATGCGTGGTGATGGCTCGACGCAGCAATTCGCTTTTGTACAGCGAGATGGCTTCCTGGAGTCAATCGACGACATCCCTGAGCCGCATGCCTTCACTGCTCGCCTTTCCCTTATTCATGGTGAGCATGGCCATCACTATGACCTAGTGTATGAGGAGGATGAGCATCATCATGGCCACGAACACGCCTCTGCGACAAACGGACTGGATGTCAGCAGTCCGGACTATCAGGACCCACACGAGTTGGCACATGCCAACGACATCAAGCAACGCTTCCAGAATCGCGAGGTCACAAATAGCCAGATTGTGATATTCGGCATCACCGGAGGCCTGATTCCGTGTCCCGCCGCCATTACGGTACTGCTACTCTGCTTGCAGCTCAAGAAGGTGGCGTTGGGCGCCACCCTGGTGCTTTGTTTCAGCATCGGCCTGGCGTTAACGATGGTTTTCTCAGGCGTTATTGCTGCCATTAGTGTGCGCCATGCTTCAAAACGCTGGTCTGGTTTCGGTGAGTTCGCTCGTAAAGCCCCTTACTTCTCTAGCGGCCTCATCGTCCTGGTTGGTCTTTACGTTGGCTACCACGGCTGGATTGCTTTGTTATAGTTGTGTCGCAGGTGCGTTTTCGTGTGACCTATCACCGACTACGAGCGCCACCGTCCGTTGAAGTAAAAGTGCCCGATTATCTGAAGCGAATTTGCCAATCGCCGCCGCATATGAAGCAAAAGTGCCGCAATCCCGTCGCTCCAGAACGGACGGCTAATAAAGGCGGTAAGTTGGCCTTGGCTGTCTAAATTGGCTCAAACAAAAATACGTGATGAAGTTCAAGGTGATCTTCGCCATTTTCAAAATATAAGGTTCCAATCGTACGGACTTTTCTATTTGCCAACTGGAATATGGAATTCGGATCTTGTGATGAATTGGAAGGCTTTTCAACAAATAGCTGCTTATAGTAAAGATCCGTATGATATTCAGAGAACGTTGGCTCACCGTTAGGATTCAAATGAAAACAGCAAAAAGTCCGCTTTTTTGTTTGCTGTTTGATTGTGTTGAGAGTGCCTTTAGATACGGTAATGAATTCCGCCGATTTATTTACGCGCGACAAATGCATGCCATTGATATCGGAACTTAAGACCATCCGATTCCATGTGTGAGAAATGCACTCGATGAAATCGGCCGAGGTCAAGTCAAAATCTAGGAATGCAAAATAGGTCAGGAGAAGCGACAGCTTCTCGGTGAGTCTAGGAATAACTGATGCTGACGCGCTACCAAAAGTTATCGTTTTCCCGTGAGCAACATCATCTCTAAAGTTCTTCAAAGTTACAAAATCAGAGTGCGTCAAATTGATAATCTTCAGAACGTCTTGATCAACATTTGAAACCACGTGTTGATACTTATCGACGAAGGAATGATCTATCGAACCAAAGATCTTAGTTGCTAGCTCAACGATATCAGCACTTTGTTCTGTATTCAAATTCGATACGGTTGATAGCTCCCTGCTGAAGTGATTAATTCTATTCGTAGCTGACTTGCTGTTTTTCTTGGGCAGTGATTTTGTCTTGAAATCTACGTAGGAGTCGAGAAGGAAAACATAGGCGGCAACTTTGTATTCCCAGAAATCCTGATATCGCTTCATTGAAGACAGTCTGATCCAATTGGGATCGCGCAATTCTGAATTAAAGAATGCTTGCGCGATGACTTGCCATTTTGCATCCTCATCTAAGATTTTTCGCTTTAGCAGATATCGCATTCCATTTTTGGCATCTCGTTCATCTTCTTCCACTTTTTCATAGTGAGGAAAATAAATAGAGTGCCATTTCCCGTTCTTATCTTTGGCGCGAACAGTGAGTACCGACACCGGTAGTGCCAATAGAATGGAGAACAGCGTGCAAAGACTAGTAACGAGGGAACGGATGTCGATCACTCCGAGATGAGAGTGAGAGTTTTCGACCAAAACAACCGCTGTATTGAGAATTTCGCTTCTCTCAGCTGTTGCTGTTAGATCAGTATGTGGATCAATTGCGAGGCAAAAATTTCCCAATGGAGATGTTACGTTTGCAGAGATTCTTGAAGGTCGGTTCTTCCATTGAACGGAAGTCCCGACGTCACCAATGATTCGTTCCCATTGAAAAAACCATTGAGTGATGTGGGTCATTTCGATTTCGATGGAATCGAAAGCATTAAATGCTTCGCCAGCAAGAATGTATTCTGCATAAACGTCGCCGAAATGCAGCTCACAATTAAACAGCGTATAGGATCTGCCTTCAAGTGAAGTTGCTACCAATCTTTCATAAGATTTTTCCGTATCAAATTTCGCAATTGTTCCCCCTCGAAATCTGAGTGAAATTGCTTTTCGTGGGCCAAAGGCCAACGTCGCATTTCCAACCTTTCCCAATTCATCATGAAAGACATCAACGGGGAAAGAATGGTCATCATTAAAAGAAATATTGTTCGTCATAGCACTTGCATGGCCTAAGCTATAAAGGTTTTTTAGATTCGAGTTATGTGAACCTCTACCGACGTGCCACGCCCCCATAAAGCGTATCAACGACCGTCTTCAGTATCTTGACCAAGCTCCGCACGTCGGCTTCCTCGATCGGTACTTTGCGCCCGACCGGAAGTCTACTATCCGTCTTGCGGACGAACTCCTCGTCAACAATGCCCATCTTGTGTGCTAATAAGTGACGCTTTTGAAATTGCTCGCATACAAAATCCCATTCGTCCTGGGCTACTCCAGCCCCAATATCGAAGCCTTCCTCCTTTTGGAGCTTGGTGCGCGCGGCATCGATGTTCTGAAATGACAGTTTGTAGGCCAACCCGGCACAGTGCTCTCGTCCAAAGCCGTCGAATGCCGATACCACGTCTTCCAGCGCATTTTCAACGAGTTTGGCTTGCACGTTCGCCTCGGCGCCGGCGGCCAGATCCAGCAATTTCAAAGACAGATCAAAATTCGCACAGGCGATTTGCTGCGAATTGTGAACACCGCAGTCGGGACAATAGCCAAACGCACCGTAAATTGTGTATTGCAGCGTGCAGGCAGCGCACGTCACGCGCTCTTCCAGCTCACGCTCGGAATAACGCGCAATCGGAGTGGGCTCACCCTTGACGGTGATGCCGATGGAAATGAAGGCGTTTCTGTCGGGGCGACGCTCCATTTTCTTCATTTCGCCCAGCAAATGGCGGCTGACCTCGTGAAGCGCCACTGATTGCGCATACTCGATCTGCGCCTTCGTCCAGAAGGTGTCGTGACCGTCAACGTGATTGCAGTAGGGACAGTGACAGCCAGGAACGTCCGGTATGCCGGTGCCGCCCTTGATCTTGAAGTATTTCTCGCATTCGGGGCATTCCCGTCCCAGATAACCTTCGTCATCCGGCTCGATCGGTACTGAAAACTCCATTACGTCCCTTTCGCTGATAGCTTCTTGTATGGTTTCTTACGAAGGTGCCATTGTCGACGCTATTGGCATAAATATTTTCTCTGATGAGCCATCGGGCGGCGTTTAATCTTTCAGCTTCTTAAGTACGTCATCTTGAGCAGCCTGTTTGGCTTGGGCATCACTAATTTTTTGTTTGATACTCTGAATCGCAGAGTCTCGTTCTTTTCTGGAGATTTGCTTGATATCTACATTTTTTCCATCTCGATCAATGTGGATCTGGATTAGTTGATCCTCTTTGAAATAATAACGATGCAATTTCGAATCTCTCGTCAACCATCCGGTAGTTAGCAATTTATATTTCAGATACTCAGTTCCCTCGTCATCCTTGCGACATTCGATAGGTTTATCCCACACATCCAGTTTCTTTTTCGCTACACATCGCTCTTCGTACTGCGTCTCTGGCAGAAGAAATGAGATGCTTTCATAGCTTAATTTTTCCGGCACTCTTTGATCTTGAGGTAACTCGGTTTTATAGGTGCCGTCATCCAGAAAATAGTCCTTATACTCAAGACTCAACGACGCGTTCAAAGTCTTCACGCCCAGCAAGGTAGTCTTGTCTGTTCGAGCACATTCAAAGTGACCGTAGCCTGATTTACAATCCTTGAAACCCATTTTCTTTGCCTCTTCAATACGCCCCGGCAATTTATAGCCATCGAAATCGATCACGTTAAATCGACGTACTGGCTCAGCTTTTCCCCCGCATGCGGCAATGAGCAAAGGACACGCCGCAATCAATGCGTAGAGATAGATTTTTCCCATCATATTCTTAGAGATATAAATTAAAAATTGCTGCCATGTGAAAGCCACAAGACACCCCCATCGCCGTACGATTGATGCCTACATTTTGTTGTAGGTCTGTTCAGGCGGAAAAGATTTTAGTATTTTTACGTCATTCTGATGGGAATGTTTGGCGACCATCTCAATGGTCGCAAACAATCAAACTTCATGAGAGACGTTCGCATGAATCATGCCTTGCTCTGCTTATGCTGGAATACCCTTTATTTCCCTAGCGATAAGCAGCCTGCCATGGCGTTGTAGCATTTTGCAGACAGTGTTGGTGTCACCTAGCCCATTTGCCATCAAGATGAGATTGCTTGCAGCGTCCGTGACCTTCGCGCTACCGTTGAAAAAGACTAACAGCGAGGAGTTTTTAATGGATGCCATTAGTGCCAAGTGTGGCCATTTGAAGCGTAGACTAAAGAGAAACGAACGACTAACAGGCGAGCTTCTGGAGTTCGCGTTGGATGTCGCTTGGGATGAAGAGATCGCACGTAAGCTCATCGCAGGTGAGACGCTCACCGACTACGAGCGCCACATCATGGTCGACGTCGTCTTGTTGCACGTCCGGCTCGCCCCTCGCTGAAGGATTGCGTTCGGGTATTCAATCATTGGCTTTGTGCAATTGGCTAACGGGGATTTGATCTATAAGATGGATCATTTCCTCACCCGATGTCCCCAAAATGGCGATAAAAATATTCATAGACACTGAATTCACCGACTTTGCTGATCCGCAATTGATCAGTATTGGTCTTGTCTCTGAGTTCGGTGAGGAGTTCTATGCAGAGGTGCCTTATCAGCTAGCGGCTTGCAGCGAATTTGTCCGCGACACCGTCATCCCGATGCTGGGAAAAGAATTCGGGGCCCAAGTATCCCAAGATGAACTTTATTTCAGAATTTCAAACTGGCTTCGGATCGTCAGACCGAAAGACGATGTTCTAGAGATTTGCTATGACTATCAGACTGACTGGGATTTGTTTTACAAGGCGCTGGATGGACGTATTCCAACCTGGTGCACGCCCCGTTTGGTAGCGGATCGGATCAATGAGTTGCTTCGCTTCGACTATCACGAAAAGAACGCCTTACCTGAGCATCACGCTCTACACGATGCACGGGCTAATCGCTATGCTTTTCGAGAACTCCCACCGCAGAGCGAAGAGCCTGACTAACTACGTTTGTAGGGGCTGAGCGTTTTTCGTAGTAGCTGCTCAATCTGCCCGTTAAAGCCAATATCAGTGTCTGTGAGAATCAGATTCTTACAACCTGGCGAGAATAGCCATTCGCTGTCATCGATGGCAATCCATGCTTCATATTCGCGTCCGGTATCCCGCAACCAGGACAGGATCTCAGTTTCACGCGGATGCGGCTTTCTCGCCAATGCCACTACAGGCGTGACATCGATGATCCGGTGTCGAAAATCCTCTGAAAACACCAGGCGCAGCTTCTCAATAGAATGGTCCTCCCGCCAAGCACTGGAGATCACGATATCGACGTCGGGATAGTCACGCATTACCTGTTCGAAATGCGGTACCAGCGCGAAGGCGCCGTTCGCTCTGCTGAGCGGATGAAGTACACCGTCAAAATCTAGAAACAGGATCATCTTGTGATTGCCTAGTAAAGGATTAAACACACCGTTGCCAGCATGGTTTCGTTATTTCGGTGTCACTTCCCGATCGAGATAGGATCGCAGTTCGCTAGAAAGCGCCGTGTGCGTGTCTAGCTTCGCCTGCAAAGTGGCCAACTCCATTGCACGCTGATGCAACTGCTCTGTGGACACGGAGACTTGCTGGGTCAAATCTCCAACCTGCGCTTGCATGTCCTTGATATGGGCATCTTTCTCATCAATTTGCTTCGCCAGAAGTGTATTGCGCTGCTCCACGGCATGTAACTGCTCCAGCTTCTGTTCGACCTGACGTACCCGTGTTTGCTGCTCATAGAGTGCCTGTTGTGCATGAGATAGCTCCGACACCAGGCGCACACCGTCCTGATTAAGCCGGGTAACTTCGTCTTGCTTCACGATCAGGCTTTGCTGCAGCTGGCGCATCTCTGCCTGCAGGCCTTGGACTTGCTGCTCATGACGCCTTATGTCTTGATCGCGCTGTTCCTTGGTCGACGCACGGTAGTGCTCAAGAGATTCGCGTGCGTGCTGATGCTTTTCCTCTAAGGATTGGCGATGCCGTTCGTTCTCTTCCAGACGCTCCTTGAGCGCCGACACCTGCAAGTCTAGGCCTTGGCGCGCAATCGTTGCGTCTTGCAGCAAGGCTGAGGTGTGCTCATGGGCCTCCTTTTCGGCCACTAAGGCAGTCTGTACTTGCTGTAGGTGGCTTCCGACCGTTGTATTTTCTTGGCGCAGTTCAAGAATTGTGGCTGCATGCCGACGCTCAATCTCGCTGGATTCACTGCGGATCGCGCTGATCCTGCCGTCCGCTTCTTCCTGCAATTGCGCCGCCAGCCGGGCGACGAGATCCTGCAGCGCGTCGCTCAAGGGTGCTTTTGGGCTCTGGCCGCCGTCATCCTCTTCCAGCTCCTTCAGATACTTGTGGATCGTCGTTTTCGAGCCGGTATTGCCAAGTTCGACACGCACCGCATCGACCGACGGGTGTTTGCCTTGCCCTATCAGGGTGTCTCGGGCGTTTTTGACTTCTGATTTATAGAGTCCTGTGCGGGCCATACGTACTCCGGCAAATTTGATAATATATTACATACCACGTAATTACATACTAATTTAGATGCAAATTCAATGCTAATCTCAGTTAGATTAAGCAAAATATAATGTAGCATTATCACTTGTCAAAGGCCAAAATCACTAAAATTGCCCCTGTCTTAAGTGTAATGTCCAGAAAGCCTCCCTTTTTCGCCGTGACCAGATGCCATGAGCACAATCGAACAATACATCCAAGCCGCTACACGCGATAACACGCGTCGCAGCTATCGTGCAGCAGTTCAGCATTTTGAGGTCGAATGGGGCGGCTTCTTGCCGGCCACAGCGGATAGTATCGCCAAGTACCTCGTGCACTACGCGGATACGCTTGCCATCAATACCCTGCGACAGCGCTTGGCGGCACTGGCTCAATGGCACGTCGACCAAGGATTTCCAGATCCAACGAAAGCACCGGTTGTTCGTCAGGTTTTTCGAGGCATTCAGAGATTGCATCCCGCACAGGAAAAGCGCGCTAAGCCCCTGCAATTGGATCAGCTCGAACAAGTAACGACCTGGCTTGATAGTGCTATCGCCGACGCATGCGCAGCGAGTGATCGGATTGCCCAATTGCGTCACACCAGAGATAAGGCGCTCGTGCTACTCGGTTTCTGGCGAGGATTTCGCGGCGATGAGCTGGCGCGGCTGGAGGTGCAATATGTCGATGCAATACCCGGCGAAGGCATGACATGCTATTTCCCGCAGACTAAAGGCGATCGGCAGTTCAAGGGCAGTACATTTAAAGCGCCAGCCTTGTCTCGCCTCTGCCCAGTCGCAGCGTATCAAGCGTGGATAGATTTAAGTGGTTTGGACAGCGGCACCGCCTTCAGATCAATTAACCGTTGGGGCAGGCTCAACGAGGATGGTTTAAATCCTTCTAGCATCATTCCGCTGTTGCGGTCGCTATTTGACAAGGCCGGCATCCTCGATGCCGGTGATTACAGCGCGCACTCTCTTCGGCGTGGATTTGCCAATTGGGCGACCTCGAACGGTTGGGATCTGAAAACTCTCATGGAATATGTAGGCTGGAAAAATATACAATCAGCTATGCGATACGTTGACGCCGCAGATCCATTCAGTAAAAAACGCATTGAACGTATGCTCCCGCCGTCGCTGCAGGAAATTGCTGAGCCAGACAAATACCTCGATAACAGGGATTCATAATGGCGACCTCCAGGAAAGAACGTCTGGAAATACTGCACCGACACGGCGCCGACATAGCGCGTATACAGCACTGCCTGTTAGTCAGTGCACACACAGTGACACCTTTGCAGGCGGTCAGTATGTGGCTGGACTATTCTGAGAGCCATTGCGCAATGTGGCTACAGTTGCCAAGCGACGACACAGAGTTGCTGAATATCTTGCTACAACACCTGCCTAGTACGAAAATGTTGCAAGCGAATCCGCCTACTTGGCAGGCAAAATTGGTTGATGCTGGGGACGGTTCCGGCGACGCGGTGCTAGTACTACCGGATGAATTGCTCATGCAACTAGGATGGAACGAGGAAGATACACTTGAAGTATCAGTCGGCAATGGTCGAATTTCTGTGGCGCGAAGAATCTAACTTCGATAGAGGATCATGGATATAGTGCCTGCCTGACTTCACATTTGGCCATCATCAAAGAATATATGCATTTTAATTTCACGACAAAGGCTACGCTTGACCACTTCTAGGTTTTTATTTCCTAGGAGTAGTCATGCATATCATTCGTCAACACCAGACTTCCGTCACTCTTTTTGAGCGAAATGGAAGCGTCGTCGTTTTCCGCTCCATGAAAGAAACGCTCAAGAAATTGAGCTATTCGTGGATCGCATCTAACGTCGGCCCACACTTTCATGCCTTTACCGGCGCGGGTTACGTAGACTATCAATACATCCTGCGCAACGATGTCGGCGAGACTATTACCGCCGAGTCGTTTTTTTCCTTGCGTGGCAAATCTGCCGGTCAATGTCGGCCACGCCGATTCCAGCGTTGGAACGGCCATGGGCCGGTGCCAGGCACTGGAAGAAGCAGGGTCTCTCACTACTTCCGAAACATTCGTTATATCAATGCGAAACGTGCCGCGCAGTATCTTGCCGACGAAGGTGAGAGCGCTCCCCGAGCTACTCGCTCAGTGAATCTTTTGCCGGATGCCTGGAATGATCTGAAAATTTACTCCCGGCGTTTCCGTAGCTGGAAGCAATTTCGCAAAACGCAATGGCGTTGAAGGTATTAGGTGCTTCGTCCGCAAATTAGTCATTTTGACTAATTTGATGCTTGGTGGAGGGGCGCAGGGAAAGGTGTTTAAGAAACTTTTACCTTTTCGAGGGGATGGGTATAAATAGCCTTATCCCTCCTAACTTCACGCGACTAAACTTTCACCTTGAATAGATTTACCTCCGTTGCAAGACTCTTGGCCTGATCCTGCAAAGTTTGCGCCGCGGCAGCTGCCTGCTCTACCAGCGCCGCGTTTTGCTGAGTTGCGTCATCCATCAACCGAATGGCCTGATTCACCTGCTCAATACCTGATATTTGTTCTTGGCTGGCGATTGTAATTTCTCCCATGATGTTCGTTACGCTTCCAATACTTTCAACAATTGCCTGCATCGTCGACCCGGCTTGGTCGACAAGTTTAGTTCCAGCCTCAACCTTTTCCACCGAATCACTGATCAAATCCTTAATTTCCTTCGCGGCGCTTGCAGAGCGCTGCGCAAGACTGCGCACTTCTGTCGCGACAACCGCAAAACCTCTGCCTTGCTCACCAGCGCGAGCCGCTTCTACGGCGGCATTCAACGCTAGAATATTAGTTTGAAAAGCGATGCCATCGATAACGCTAATAATATCGACGATTCTTTTAGACGAATTATTGATGGAACTCATGGTGTCTACCACTTCAGACATCACAGTACCTCCACTGATCGCGACTTCCGATGCATTGATGGCTAAGCTGTTGGCTTGCCCCGCATTTTCGGCGTTCCGTTTTACAGTCAACGTCAATGAATCCATTGACGATGCTGTTTGCTCTAACGTGCTCGCTTGTTGTTCTGTTCTAGAAGAAAGGTCGAGATTGCCTCGAGCAATCTGCGTAGACTCCGAAGCAATGGTGCCTGTAGTTGTCCGAACCTGACTAATAATATTGACCAAGTTACTCGTCATCTCCTTCAACGCGGTCAATAGCTGGCCAGTCTCGTCTTTGGCATGGACATCAATCTTGGCAGTTAGATCGCCGTCAGCCACTCGTCGCGTCAACTCCAACGCATAGGAAATTGGCTGGGTGATGCTACGAGTTAAGGACCAAGCGAGCATTCCGCCCGACAAAATGAATAGGCCAATTAGCGATAAAACAAGTCGTTTGCTACTCTCTGCAATCGCATCTACTTCAACGCTTAATGTGTTGACAGTATCTTTTTGGAAATTGAGAAAATCGAGTTGAGATTTTTTATATGCTTCTGACAGAGGTGTAAATTGTTCAAATAGTTTTGCCACCTCATCATTTCGGCCCTCTTTTTTTGCTTGCATGACCAAGTCGCGATTACTTAGATACCGCTTTCGCGCAGCACCAACTGTTTGGAATAGCTCTTTTTCTTTATCATTAAGGAGATGCCCTTCAATATATTTTTGGATGTCATTAATTCTAGCAGTCGAAGATTTTGCATCTTCCGAAAAAAAATCAGCGAGCGACGGATCTCCACTTTTGACGATGGCTAACTGGCGCTTGAGTCCTGCAAAGGTAATGTGATACCACTCCTCGGTCATCCGCTCTTTCATGAGCGGCTCTCGCATCATATTTCGAGTACTCTCCGCAACTTCGTTAAGCCGCCACAGCCCTACGCACGACGAAATCGTGGCCAGCAATAGCACAACAAAAAAGCCGACACCTAGCCTCGTGCCGATACGCAAATCGCGAATCTTCATATTCCCTCCCAAGCCGTCAATTTCTCTAATGTATATTTATGTTGTGGCGGCAGAATTAAATTTCCTCCACCTGCTAAGACTAAGGCAGGATTGCCATCGTAGCAATACATTCCGCATCTCTGAGTTGTATGCTCGCTACCGTAAATATCGATAACGTGGACACAGAATCGTGCAAATGATTAAAGCCTAACCGTGGCTTGGCAAGGCTTGGTATCACCTGTTTTTTGAGCGGAACGTCACAGCCACTCGAAGTCCTGACAATTGGGTCTTGTTTGTGAAACCTAGATGAATTGATGCACCAAGGCGGCTTACGATTGCATTAACAATAGAGAGGCCCAATCCAGATCCGATTTCATGGCTGCCAGGAATACGATAAAACGGATCAAAGACACGATGCCATTCTGATTCAGGAATACCTGGGCCATTGTCTTCAACAACTAGACTCGTTTCATTTTTATCGGTCACTATCGAGAGATCGATTCGACCGTTTTCTGGGGTGTAGCGAATTGCGTTGTCGACTAAGTTTTTTACGAGAACAATCAAATCAACTTCGTTAGCGCAAATGCTGAAATCCGTACTGCTAGTGACCCCAATGTCAATATGCTTTGATTCCGCTAAAGAAAGAGCGTCCTCCAAGACTCGTCGATATACCTTCTGCAACGATACGTTTGTCCTGATACGCTCGGTTTCTGCCTGTACCTTTGCCAGCGTAAGCAGCTGCTCCAGTAGTATTTTAGTGCGATCAATGCCATGGCGTAGCGTGGCTAAACGCTCGCGTGCATTGACCGACATCTCAGCATTAGCAAGTCTTTCGCCCTGCAATGATAATGCTGTCAACGGCGATCTGAGTTCATGTGCCGCATCAGCGACAAAGCGCCTCTGAGCTCCCACTGAAAGTTCAACCCGCGCAAGGAGCCGATTAATCGCTCCGACAAATGGGATAATTTCTGACGGCAGTGGCTCAGCTGGAATTGGATGAAGTTCTTGATCCCCTCTACTATCTATCTCGCGTGAGAGATTTGCTATCGGTTTAAATATCTTTCGAATCAGGTCTGCGACAACAAGTAAAAGAATGGGAATCAGAATTAAAAATGGCATCAAGGTTCGTAGTGAGCTCTCGTACGCTATTTCATCTCTAATATCCGTCTCCTGAGCGACGGCCAAGCGCTGGCCTGTACTTAATTTTTTCACAAAGACACGATAATTTTCGCTTCCTGCGATGACCGTTTGCATACCATCGGCCAGAGTTGTCGGTAGTGGCAATAAGGTTCGTGAGCCGTTTTTCGCACTGTCGTTAATATTTGGCGAAACTATCTGTACAAAAACACGTGACTCTTTTTCGCTATCAGATTCGTTACCGGCATCTCCGTTATCGGGAGGATTTAATCCGTGTCTATCAAATAGTGTAGCGACCTGCCTAAGCACGTCATCTTGCAACTCATGCGCCTCGTCAAATGCCGTGTAAAAGGCAAAAAATCCGGCAACTATGGCAATACTTAAAATTGAGATTGAGAGGGTTAAAGAAAGCCTAAACTGCAGAGAATCCTTTAGTCGCCTTTTGAAACCATCCATCCCAGACCCCTCACGTTTTTAATAGCTCGGCTTCCAAGCTTCTTTCGAAGTGAATGAATAATGAACTCAATAGCGTTACTATCAACTTCTTCACCCCAGCCATATATTCGTTCTTCCAATTCAGTGCGAGATAAAATCGCACCTGGCCTGATCATTAAAGTCTGAAGCAAGGAAAATTCTCGATTGGACAACTGACGGCGCTGATTGTCGCTTACTGCGGCTTCTTTCGTATCAAGGTCAAGAACAATTTCTCCATTGCTTAGTTGCGCTGACGCGGAGCCTCCTTTTCTTCTCAGTACGGCACGTATTCGCGCAAGTAATTCGGCCATATTGAAAGGTTTAAGAACATAATCATCAGCTCCGCCATCAAGTCCTCGAATGCGATCCGCGACATCGTCTCTTGCTGTGATGATGATGACAGGTACACGATCGCCATTTGATCGAATCGATTTCAACACGTAAAACCCATCTTTACCTGGGAGACCCAGATCTAACAAAATTAGATCATAGGCCTGACAGGCAAGGCTACTTAGTGCCGTGATGCTATTGACAGTCCAATCGACCGCGTAAGAATCATCTTTTAGCGATGCTTGCACGGCCTCCCCAATCATGACATCGTCTTCGACTAGTAATACGCGCATGCAATATCCCTTTTTCTCTAATTCTGACCGTCAATTCTTCGGTCTTTTTCTATGCACATCTAGGCCGCACTCTTTCAATGGAATCGTTTTGCGGCACGCTGCCGGAATATTAAGAGACTTGTCAGAATGAAGGCGAGTAAAGCAATAGATGCTGAATAGCGATTCATTGCGAGTCCGCCGGCGCTGATCGGCTTATCGAGGAAATCTCCCACCACTGCGCCCAGAGGGCGAGTCAGAATAAATGCGCCCCAAAAAAGCCAAGTCCGGGAGATCTTAGTCCAGTAGTAGGCCGCTACAAGGGCAAGTAACATAATGCTAAATAATATGGCGCCGCCACCATACCCGAGTCCTGCGGTATCTGCGGTCCAGTCGCCCAATGCGGTTCCTAGTGTCTGCGAAAACATGATGGTGACCCAGTAAAACATCTCAGCTTTGGACGAACTAATGGTGTTAACCGATATGGTTCCCATATACCGGTACCAGGTAAGTAATGACGCAACCAATAAGACGATCAATAGTGCGGTGCCACCTGCATAGCCGATGCCTAAGGATCGGTCAGCATAGTCAGCGAGCGTAGTACCTACTGTCGTGGTCGCGATGATCGTTGCCCAATAAATCAAAGGATGAAATCGTTTTGCTCGGATTTGAATTATTACTGCAGCTAAAAACAAGGCTGCGAAAATAACCGTACTCATTAAGTATCCAAAATTCATCGACATGGATACTGCATCGCCACCCGTTTCACCCAAGGTCGTCGCTGCAATTTTCACAATCCAGAATGCTAAGGTTATTTCTGGCACTTTGCTAAAAAGGTGCTCAGTATCACGAATATTATTCATAATTGATTTTAAAAAAAGTATCGTCGAATGACTAAATCTTTAGTCTAACGTTATGAGCCAGGCAGCATGCGCTTGAGCGTATCGTCTTTAAGCACAAAATGGTGGTAGAGCGCTCCTATTGCATGTAGGCAGACCAGCACGACAAGAACCCACACACTAGCAACATGCATATCTCCTATGTCTGCCCACAGTGTAGATTCGCGGGGCAACATATCCGGGACACGAAATATTCCAAATAGCGTTACTGACCATCCTCGTTCCACGGCATTAATCCAGCCAAGTATAGGAACAATGAGCAGCAATAAATAGATAGACCAATGTGTTACCCCAGCGGCAAATCGAAAAGCTGGAGACAATTGAATGGATGCTTGAGGAGGCTTGTGGCCAAAGCGCCACATCAAACGAACGACCACTAATACGGCAATTAATACTCCTATTGAAAGATGCACGCTAACGAGTCCTTCTGGCGTTGATAGTTCATCGACGTCTGGCATGATCCATCCAACTGCACATTGCAGCACAATAAGCAATGCGGTCAGCCAATGAAATATCTTCGCAGGGGATGTATATTTGTTCGAATCGGAGAGCGTCATTTCATCTATTCCTATGTTTTCAGGCATGGCACTTTAAGAAATTTTGATTCGCTTCTGAGTGACGGATAGGTAGAAAACCAATCCCACGATAGTGACGAGAAATAGCGCACTCGTCGTCACGGTGCCAATCCCAAAACCGCCAGCAGAGGTAGGTTGAGATAGCAGATCTCCGCAAGAAGCTCCTAGCGGACGCGTCAAGATATAACTAATCCAAAAGCACGTAACAGCGTTGATTTTCAATACGTAGTAAGCAAGTGCTGTGATAGCGATACATCCGCCAAATAGAAGTGCGGCACTGGCATATCCGATGCTCAAACCTTCTGCGACCAAGTCTCCAGCTGCGGTACCTAAAGCAAACGTAAAAAGAATCGCAAGCCAATAAAAGCATTCTCGACTAAAGCTATTGATAGCCGTGATGGATAACGTTTTTTCTTTGGAATACCACTCTACGAACGTGGCAATCAACGCTAGGCTAAATGCCGCAGTGGTAATGCCTAGTGGAATATCGAAATTGTCGCTTAGGTTATCGGTCACGAGCGTACCAAATACGCTAATCAGAACGACTGATATCCAATACAAAGAGGGAATGTAACGAGCGGCCCGAACCTGCAAGAACAGAACGATCGCAAGTAATGATCCGATAAAAATGGATGTCCCGGTTAATCCAAAGTGCAAGTTGACATTTAAATAGTCTGCGGCGGTTTCCCCGACCGTTGTGGACATCATTTTTATGATCCAGAAAAGAGCTGTTGCCTCTGGAACTTTGTTGGCAAAAATAGAGCCGTCTTGGGCGAAGGATTTGTTCATGTCGATGCTGGGATCGAATATTCAAAATTAATAAAGTTAGTGTCGCAGGTAAAACTTAGCTCATCCATAGTTAGCTATTTTTTGACCCATCCACGCTGAATAAAGGGGCTAAGCAAGGACCGGTGAAGCCGACTGATGAGATAAAACAGAGGGAGAACAAAGAGATCTTCGCGCCACGAAATTAAGCAGCTGGTAACTGTCGCTACGAAAACCGATCCGAGCATATCCATCGGAAAATGGACCCCAAGGTAGATACGCGCCCATGCGATCGCTATGCCGAGGAGAGAGAGTATGGAACCGACAAATCGGAAATCCCTGTGTAGTAAGAACGTCACTCCTACTGCCCACACTAGCGTCAGGTGATCGCTTGGAAAAGAAGAATCGGCGGCATGAGGAATTAAGGTCTGCCCGAGACCTATCATGAATGGACGAGGATGCGTCCACATCAGGGCAATGATCTGATTAATGAGTAGGCCTGAAACTCCCGACATGCAGGACGCCAAGACTACGATCCTGGTTCTCTCTGCGCCATACAACCAGTACGCACTGATACCTAAAGGGATAATCCATATAGTGTCATTTGCCAATACCTTGGCGGCAAACACTGTGAGCGAATTCGGATGTATCGATGCGTTAATCAACAAAAATAGAGCTTGGTTCAGTTCTTCCATTACGGTCCCGATACTTAAAAAGCCATTTCCCTGATTGGCAGGCCTCAACTAAGCATTTCGCGTGGAGGGTGAGTAACCTTGGTGCGGCAAATTGGTATTCGGAATAGTAGTCGGCAAAACTTAGCTGACACTGAGTGTATGGAGCTGCCCTGGAAAACTCTTGAGAGTTTCCTGAAGGGAAAATTATTTGCCAACTCTCTTTCTCTGCGCGAAGAAAATTGAAATAATCCCTCAATTGAAACTAGATGTAACATCTAGCGAGATGTCATCCAGCTGTAATAATTGCTCAATATCTTGCGGTTTCGACCATTCTAATTAGGAGGATATTGTGCGTATTAATATGCTTAAGAGATCGTTCTTGATAGCGCTTTCTTCGCTTGTTGTGGTGTCATCGGCGTTTGCTGCTGACATGACTGGCGCAGGATCAACGTTTGTCTATCCGATCGCGTCGAAATGGGCTGAAGCCTATAAGAAAAATACCGGCAATGGCTTGAACTACCAAGCTATTGGATCTGGTGGCGGTATCAATCAGATCAAAGCAAACACAGTGGACTTTGGCGCATCTGATATGCCCTTGAAGCCGGATGAATTGGCAAAGAATGGCCTCATGCAGTTCCCGGTGATCATGGGTGGAGTCGTTGCAGTCGCTAATTTGGACGGTGTCAAACCTGGGCAACTTAAATTGACTGGTAAAGTGTTGGCCGACATCTATCTCGGCAAGATTACGAAGTGGGTTGCCCCAGAGATTACCGCGTTGAATCCAGGGGTGAAGTTACCGGCAGAGGACATTACTGTCGTCTACCGTGCCGACGGTTCCGGCACATCGTTCTTGTTTACAGACTATTTGTCTAAAGTGAATGGTGACTTCAAATCGAAAGTCGGATCAGGTACGACTGTGAAATGGCCAACTGGCGTAGGCGGCAAAGGTAATGAAGGCGTGGCGTCAAACGTGAAGCAAATCAAGGGCGCAATTGGGTATGTTGAGTTTGCTTACGCGAAGAAGAATGATATGGTCTATTCGCAGCTGCAAAATCACGACGGCCAGTTTGTTCAGCCAAATGACTCAACATTTAAGTCCGCAGCAGCAGGTGCTGACTGGGAGAAAACTCCAGGCTTCGCCGTAGTTTCTACTGATCAACCAGGCAAGAACAGTTGGCCTATCACTGGCGCCACTTTCGCGCTGATGCACACGACCCAGGCCGACGCAGTTAAAGCAAAAGAAGTATTGAAGTTTTTTGACTGGTCGTACAAAAATGGTGGCCAAATGGCCGCTGAACTGGACTATATTCCGATGCCGGCGGAAGTTGTGAAGGTAATTGAAACAGCTTGGAAAAATCAAATCAAGGATGGATCTGGCAACGCAATTTGGTAATTGATTTCTTGAATTGCAATTGATGAAGCCATGTGGATTTTTCCACATGGCTTTTTTCTTTAGATGCCTATATCTTTAGTATCGACACTCGCTACTTCAAAAGGAGGATGAGCTTGTTACTCAACTTGGCGCATGCAGCACCGACAATTCTGGCCTCATTCCTGGCGTCGTTTGTCGAATTCATCGAGGCCCTGACGGTCGTTTTGGCGGTCGGTATAGTGCGAGGCTGGCGTGCCGCCATTGCAGGCACCGTCAGCGCATTGGCCTTGCTTGCAGGAATGGTACTGGCCTTTGGGCGTTCACTAGCGGAGATGCCGCTGCCGACCATTCAGCTAGTCGTCGGCACATTGCTTTTGCTTTTTGGTTTGCGCTGGTTGCGTAAAGCAATTTTAAGATCCGCGGGTGTCATTGCCTTGCATGACGAAGTGGCTACCTACGCCAAGGAAACGGCGCAATTGCACCAGTCGCTCCCTGATGTTCAAGGCGCTTGGGACAAAGTCGCTTTTTTGACGGCCTTCAAGATTGTTATGCTGGAAGGAATTGAGGTCGTTTTTATTGTCATCGCTATTGGTGCTAGTGGCCAGCTTATTGTTCCGGCGTCTGTCGGAGCTATTGCGGCCTTAGTCCTGGTAGTCTTGCTTGGGCTATGGCTGCATCGTCCTCTGGGTAATATTCCTGAAAATGCGCTGAAGTTTTGCGTTGGTATTTTGCTCGCCGCCTTCGGCACGTTCTGGGTGGGCGAAGGTGTCCATATTGAATGGCCCGGAGCCGACTGGGCCATCGTTGCGCTGATCGTCGGCTATTTCATCTTCGCCCACGTCCTTCTGATGATCTGCAAAGCACAACCAAGAGCCGACACGCCCGCCGTGAAAAAAGTAAAGAAAGCCTCGCCAACTGGCTGGTTGCAGACAATCTGGCATGAGCTGGTCGGGCTATTTGTTGACGATGGCATGCTGGCCGCCGGCATTCTCATATGGGTGATTGCTGCCTGGGGTGCTGCTAGCCGGGTGAATGTTTCCATGACGACGGATTCCGTGGTCTTTTTTATCGGCTTTGTACTGATGCTGGGAATGAGCGCCGTGCGAGCTGCGCGATCCTAAAGAACAGGAGATTGAAGAAAGTTGTCCCATTTCTGAAAACTTGTTAATATCCCAAACAGGAGATGGCATTCCTCCTTGAACCGCCACCGGCATCACGCCGGAGCTGATGATGCCTACAGATACCTGGTAAGCCGGGACTGTAGGTATTCGCCCAAAGTCTTTGTTCGCCAGGCTGATTTACTCGACACCTGGCAACATGAAACACTACAAACACCCTGAGCAACTCGATCTACTGCCGTATATCGGCAAGTGGTGCATTATCGCAAGCGTCATTGCCGCGCTCGCCGGCACTGCATCGGCATGTTTTCTCTTCTCCCTCGAATACGCTACCAACTGGCGCGAAGCCCATCCATGGGTTATCTGGCTATTGCCGCTCGCCGGTTTCGCCGTGGGATGGCTCTATCTGCACACCGGCAAGCCTGTTGAGGCCGGCAATAATCTCCTTATCGACGAAATCCATGATCCCAAGAAGGTAGTGCCGCTACGCATGGTGCCGCTGGTGCTGATCGGTACCGTCGTCTCTCATCTGTTCGGCGCCTCTGTCGGTCGGGAAGGAACTGCGGTGCAAATGGGCGGTGCGCTGGCCGACCAGCTGACCCATCTTTTCAAGTTGCGCCAGGAGGATCGTCGCATTCTGCTCATGGCGGGTATCAGTGCCGGTTTCGCCTCGGTGTTCGGCACACCCATGGCCGGTGCAATCTTCGGTCTGGAAGTGCTGGCCATTGGCCGCATGCGCTATGACGCCATCTTTCCGTGTTTTGTGGCGGCCATTGCCGCCGACCAGATCGGACTCGCCTGGGGCGTGCACCATACCCACTATGCGATGACAGGGATGACACCCATTGCGTTCTGGAGTGTTGTGTCTGTCATCGTCGCGGGCATTATCTTTGGGCTAGTCGGCATGCTGTTCGCCAATACCACGCATGGCCTGTCCGCTTTCATGAAGCGCCGCATCAGCTATGCGCCTCTACGTCCACTTATAGGCGGCGTCATTGTGGCTGTGGCTGTCTGGGCCATCGGCACCCAGCGATACATCGGCTTGGGCATTCCCGTGATCGTGGAATCGTTCCAGCAACCGGTAGCCCCTTGGGATTTCTTTGCCAAGATGGTGTTCACCGTGACTTCGTTGGGAACCGGCTTCAAAGGCGGCGAAGTGACGCCACTGTTTTACATTGGTGCGACGCTCGGCAACGCCCTGGCGCCGTTACTCCATCTTCCATTTTCTTTGCTGACCGGTATCGGCTTCGTCGCCGTATTTGCGGGTGCGGCCAACACGCCTATTGCCTCGACCATCATGGCCATCGAGCTGTTTGGTCCTGAAATTGGACCATTCGCGGCCTTAGCCTGCATCGTCAGCTATCTGTTCTCCGGCCATACCGGCATTTATCACGCGCAGCGCGTGGGACACCCCAAGCATCGGCCCATGCCTGAGGGCATGAAAATCGCCGAGATGAACGCCTACAAGGCCGATCTCAAAAGAAAGCATCAAGAAAACGAAGCATCCACTACATCCACCAAAGACCAATCCCATCATGAGTGAACTGACTGCATTGCGACTGTATTTCCCTATCTCGGCCAAAGCCAAGGCCACACGCTTTTGGCATCGCCTGTCCGCACCGGCGCTTGCCCATCATTTACTGGCGGTGGCGCGCCGCGCCGGCATCCAGCAAGCCATGTTGCATCACATCGATGCTGGCTACCTGGCGGGCGAAAAGCTCAGTGTTCATCACCCGGAGGTCTCGTCAATGCGGCATCCCCAGTGCCTGGAGCTGATCGATACGGAAAAACATCTGCGCAAATATCTCCACGACCATGCGGAGGAATTGCAAAAAGTGCGTGCAGTGCTATTTAAATGCGAATTGCCTTTGGAGAATTAGCACGTAGGCGACACCAATAAAGAGGCGATGGAATGCTGAAATCGATCGTGGTCATTGGTCTGGGCGGCGCTGCTGGATGCCTAATGCGCTGGCTACCGAGCAGCAAGCTCAATGGCGTGTTTTAGGTCATTCCGTTTGGCACGCTCACCGCAAATCTTGTGGGCTGCTACCTGATCGGCGTAGCCATTGCCTATCTGGGAGCACATCCGACGCTTGGACCAGAGTGGCGACTGTTCGTGGTGACGGGATTTTTAGGCGGATTGACGACGTTTTCCACCTTTTCAGAGGAAGTCGTTTCATTACTGCAATCTGGACGGCTGATGTGGGCGTTCGGTGCGATCACCTTGCACGTCGCGGGTGCATTGGCAATGACATTTCTCGGCATCACAACAGTGGTGCTGACACGGCAATAACAATCATCAGGAGATAGCAATGAAAGGCTTTCAGATTACGTTTTTTACGCAACAAGATCGCAAGCATGCCGGCAAACAGTTGGCCGAATGGTTGCTCCAGTTTGCTCAGGCGCACGGCACCCGCGGCGCCACCATTCTGGCCGGCAGCGAGAGTTTCGGGCGCGATAGTCATTTCCATTCCGCGCATTTCTTTGAATTGGCCGATCAACCCATCGAAGTCACGATGGCGGTCGACGAACAGACTGCTGACACGCTATTCGATGCTTTAACCAAGGAAGGCGTCTCTGTGTTTTACGTCAAGACTGCTGTTGAATTCGGCTCAATCGGAACCCCTGAAAGCTAATCAGACAGGAGGAGACATGCAAAACAACGCCTCTCAACGCACAGAACAACAGCGCGATAGCGTCGAAGAGATGATCCGAGCTAAACGGACGAAGCTAAATCTGCAAATTTTGGGACTGACGGCAATTCATCTTTTACTGCTGACTAGTTGGGTTGGCCTGTCTCGGTTGAACCATCGAAGTCCGCGCATGTTACTCGGCCTGCTGATTCTGACGGCCTTGACTTGGCTGTGGCTTGTCGTCACTGCGAGTCGACGTTTCGGACTATGGCGTAAGTGCGAACAAGAGCATACAGAGTAGAACAAATGTCCGTCTTACTGAGGAGAATATGATGAATACCAGCCGCATTAAACGTGGTGTTTCACATCACCGGAATTCTTATTTGAATGGATTAGAGCATTGGCAAGAAAGTCTGACCCTAATGACTCTTCTGACCCTGCTCTGCGTATTAGGGCTCAACAATTCAGGTGTCGATGAGTGGCTATTGGAGCTGCTGAAGTGGGTGGGTACGGATTGCTCCTGGTGCACGATTCATCCATCGTAGTCACGAGTCAAGAGCAGGTCGAGTTTCTCGTCATGGTTGCCCCAGTATGGATGCGCTGATAGGCGACCATTGACAAATAACCGTGGAATCAGGCAATGTTAATGACTGATGTGCAAAGATTGTTGCCTTATCGATAAACGTGGACTCAAACCGATAAATCAAAAGCAGCCATTAATCTCACATGAAATATGTATGCCTTTGCGTAGATAACACGTCGTTTGCCAGCGGTGCTGCATGACGGGCATTCATGAGACGGCGTATCCACGATTAAAGGCCGAACTCAGCCAGGAAGAACTTACGGCGGTGTACACCCCATCGTCAACCGAGATCGAGTTTGTTTTTACGCAATATCGGCAAGCTGGTCCAAGAACCTTCCTTCTCATTCAGCTAAAGCTACTGCAGCGGCTTGGTTATTTTGTTCCACTGGCATCGGTTCCACCGGAAATTATCGAACATATTTGCCAGCAGGCGAGCTTGAGGCGCCCACTGAAACGAGCGCTGTTGCAGTACGACCAGTCAGGTAGTAAGTCACAACATCATCAACGACTACGCACTTATCAGGGCATTCGCACGGTCGACAAAAAAGCCGAACAGTGGCTGGAAACGCAGGCGATGCAAGCCGCGCAAACCAAGCAGGAATTGCCCGATATTATTAATGTCTTGATTGAAGAACTGGTACAGAGACGGTATGAACTGCCGGGGTTCACCTTCTTGTTCCGTCTCTCCAGACGTTGCAGGAACACCGTCAACGATCTTATCTACAAGAGCATCGCAGACGGCCTCGACGAGCAGACCGCGCAGAGGCTTGACAATATTCTCACGGCTCGGCAAGGACAGAGTGTCTGGGATGGCTTAAAACGAGAGCCTAAGCAGCCGAACGTGCGCGAAGTGACCGACTTTTTGCAGCACATTGATAGCATGATCGCAATGGCGCAAGGGTTGCCCAATACTCAGGAAATTGCAGCGACAAAGCGGGAGCAACTGACCCTTGAGGCCAGGGCCTTGGATGTCGCCGAAATGCGGGCGCTGAAACCGATCAAGCGATATGCGCTGGCCGTCTTATTGATCCAGACCCAGCTCGAAAAAGCGATGGACGATATCGCTGAGATATTTATCAAATCGTTGCGGAGCTTACACAACACCGCAGAAGAACGGCTGCGTCAATACCACCTGCAGCAGGCAGAGCAAACTGAACGGTTGATAGGTCAGTTCCGCGAAGTGTTGAGCGCATTGAACGAGGATGGTACGGGAGATCAGCGGGTTGCACGAGTGGACGAATCGCTTGACGGTGACTATGAAAAATGGATCAACCAATGTGACGAGCACATGGCGTATGCCGGCAATAACTATTATCCATTCATGCTTAGTGGCTACACGCCGAAGCGCAGTTTGTTCTTCAAATGCCTAGAAGCACTGACCTTAAGCTCAAGCTCCCAAGATGACAGTCTGCTGGAAGCGATCGCGTTCCTTCAAAAATTCCGTTCCAGTCATCGAGAGCAGCTGCCATGCGCTGATTCCGGCATCGACGAGCTCGTACTAGATTGGATGCCTGATAAATGGCGTGCTCTGGTTTTCGGCAAACGGCAAAATGATTCAGCACCGCATTTCCATCGCAAGTACTTCGAACTGGCCGTGTTTTCGGAGGTCATGGACGAGCTGAAATCCGGCGACCTGTATGTGGAGCACAGCGGAGAATATGACGACTATCGTAACCACTTGGTAAGTTGGGAGGAATACGAAGCGGAAGTGCAAGGCTACGGAGAACTAGTGGGGCTGCCGGTCGAGGCCGATATCTTCGTGAGCGAAATGAAGGAGCAACTACAAAGTCTCGCCAAGGCAGTTGACAAGCGATTCCCGGAAAACGGGCATGTCGACCTAGACCAAACCGGTATCGTTATCCGCCGTGCGGAGCGCCTCAAGCCGCCGCCAGAACTCGAAACGGTTGATCAGGCGATCACGTCAGAAATGAGCGAGGCGAGCATCCTCGATGTGCTGACAGAAACCGAGCAATGGCTGGATCTGCATAAATTCTTCGGCCCGCTCTCAGGATTTGAAGCCAAGATTGACGATCCCCGGAAACGCTTCATTACAACCTTGTTTTGTTATGGATGCAATCTTGGCCCGGTGCAGACAGCGCGTTCCGTCAAGGGGCTGAGCCGCAGGCAGGTCGCCTGGCTGAACCTGAAGCACGTCACTGAGCAGCGTTTAGATAAGGCCATCGTCAAGGTCATTAACGCCTACAACCGTTTTTCGCTGCCGCGCTACTGGGGATCAGGCAAGAGCGCCTCGGCAGACGGTACGAAGTGGAATGTCTATGAGCAGAATTTGCTGTCCGAATACCATATTCGATATGGTGGTTACGGCGGGATCGGCTACTACCATGTCTCGGATAAATACATTGCGCTGTTCAGCCATTTCATACCTTGCGGCGTCTATGAAGCTGTCTACATTTTGGACGGCCTGATCAATAATCAATCAGATATCCAACCTGATACCTTGCATGGCGACACCCAGGCGCAAAGCACTCCCGTGTTCGGGCTTGCTCATCTGCTGGGCATCAATCTCATGCCTCGGATTCGCAATATTAAAGACCTGGTGTTTTTTAAGGCAGATCGTCATGACCAGTATGAGCACATCGGGAGCTTATTCAGGGGAAACATCGACTGGGAGCTGATCGCGCGACATTTGAAAGACATGTTGCGCGTGGTGATTTCCATCAAAGCTGGAAAGATTGCGCCATCGACAATCCTGCGGCGTTTGGGCACCGCGAGTCGCAAGAACCGGCTGTACTACGCGTTTCGGGAGCTTGGAAGAGTGGTGCGGACAATGTTTTTGCTGAAATACATCAATGACGCGGAATTACGCAAAACCATCAACGCAGCGACAAACAAGAGCGAGGAGTTCAATGACTTCGTTAAGTGGCTGTTTTTTGGTGGCGACGGCATCATTGCTGAAAATATCCGGCACGAGCAACGGAAGGTCATCAAATACAATCAGCTCGTGGCCAACATGGTCATTTTGCACAACGTGCACAGCATGTCCCGAATCTTGAAGCGCCTGCAGGCTAAAGGATACGTGCTAACAGAGGAGATTTTGAGGGGGATGGCTCCATATCGAAGAAGCCATATCAATCGTTTCGGGGAGTACCCATTGGATCTCGATAGGGTCGCAGATCCACTAGACTATAAAATCAATTTCTCTTTTTAAATCATTGAGTTAACTACATTTCTGCGAAAAAAACCGTAATCCCGGCCGACCCTCATACCGATATACGTATCGAGCTTGATGCGTCTCAGATTAGCTCTGGCCTGCTGCGGTGCCTGTATCAGTGGCAATGCTCCCGGCGTCGCCAGTTGCTCTTCGACTTCCTGTGAAGCCTGCCAGAAAAATAAATAGGGACTGATGGTGGTGCCGAAGACCGCGACAACGGTGGTGATGTATTCGGCCTTCAACGAAAAATGTGGCATGAATGTACGCATGACGACTTCCGTCCATGGCACATGGACCACCATGGCCGTCGCTACATAGGCCAGTAATCCAAGTGTCAGCCATTTGAGAATACGGACGTAACGTTTATAGGCCAGGAATACCTGTAACAGCAAAGACAACAATCCGAATCCGATGGCATAAAGCTGGCTGGGACCGCCAATGATCAGATGCAAGGCATCGCCCATGGCCGAGACATCGGCCGCGATATTGATCGTATTGGCCAGCAATAACAACGCAACGACGGCATATAAAAGCCACCTGGGATAATGCAAACGGATATTGGTGGCAAGACCGTGGCCGGTCACGCGGCCGATGCGGGCGCTGACGATTTGAATACCAACCATCAGCGGATAAGTAAACAACACGGTCCACAACATGCTGAAACCGAATTGCGCCCCCGCCTGCGAGTAAGTGGCAATGCCACTAGGATCGTCATCTGCAGCGCCGGTAATCAGACCTGGTCCCAGCTTGCTCAGTAAGGAACCGCCCTTCTCTTGCTCTTTGACTGTTCTATCCATATGTCCATCAGTATGTTTCCGACGATGCTGGTTCCGATTTAAGGACGCTCCAGTAATTCGGTATAGGTATGGCGATGTGCAGCATAGCAGCTGCAGGCTGCCGCCTGCGGTCCGGCACGATCAAGGATGACAAGGTTTTCCCGTTGATATTTAATCAACCCGGTACGCTGCAAAGCGCTGGCCGATCAGATGAAAACGCAGGCACGCGGCTGAAGTCAGTTGTACCATCAATACATACATATAGCGATGCATATTGCGCTGAGGATGCCACCATGGTGGGTGGGCGCCTGAGCTTAGCGCCGTCAGATCGAAATCGCTGCCCTGCTCTGAGGTACACTGCGCTCCACACTATCTTCGCCTCCTGAATCCCATCTCCATCATCATGAGTCTGCACGACACCCCAATACAATCCGCAGCCAGTCAGAATCCGGCTTCACTCGACCATCTGGTTATCAACACTCATTACGACATCGACGCCGCCCAGTCATTATTGGCTGGCCTGGGCTTCACCATCACTCCACGCGGCTATCACACCCTTGGATCAGTCAACCATCTGATCGTGCTTGCCGGCGGGTATCTGGAATTGATCGGCCAACCGCGCGGCAGCGACAAGGTGCGCCAGGAGATCCTGGATAGCCCGGTCGGCATCGATGGTCTGGTTTATGCCGTGGAAGATGTGCAAGCCTGCCACGACGAATGGGGGGCGATGGGGCTGAAGACGACACCGGTTCAGCATTTTTCGCGTCCGGTTGACGTTGACGGCAAGGCGATCGATGCGCGGTTTTCTACGGTCCGGCTGTTGCCCGGACAATTTGCGGCAGGCCGTGTTTATGCTTGCCGTCATCTGACGCCGGAGTTGGTCTGGCGGCCGGAATGGATGGCGCATCCTAATGGCGTGCACGGCATTTCCGGCATGCTGGTAGTGGACAAGAATCCTGCGCTGGCAACGGACGATTATGGCCGCATGGGGCGTTGGGGCACCGATTTCTCGCTGGAGTTCACGGATACGGATAGTTTGCCGGGGCGATTTGGTGAACTCGCCGGGTATGCTCCGCAGCGCGAGGCGTTTTTTGCAGCGATCCGTTTTTGTGGCGGTGATCGCAAGGATATCGCCGACCGGGCGCGATCGCTTGGGTTGCCGATGCGAGAAGATGCCGGCAGGCTTACGCTGGCACTGCCGGCGTTTCAGGTCTTGCTTGAATTCGCTGGATAATACGCGCCGTCAGTCATCTACATGGCTATCCGGAGGCTGACAAAAAACGATCCGCCCGAACTGCTGTCGACGACATCACCTTGCGTGTCGCCATAACGCAAGAAGCCCGGCATGCACCGGGCTTCCTGTCATTTCATCCAGTGTCAGACCAATGCTATTTTTTGGCTTTGACCGTCTTGGCGGGTTTTACTGCCTTCTCTCCCTTCGCGGTTTTGCTTTTAGCGCCACCCTTCTCTTTCTCAAATATCGCGAAATACTCCGAGGCCATCTTTCTGATCGCGCGGCCGATATTGGCGTAGTCGTATTCGTTGAGATTGGCCAGGGAGACGCGGCCGGATGGATGTGTCGCGCCAAAGCCTTTGCCAGGCAGCAGGATCACGCCGGTTTCTTCCGCCAGGCGGAACAATGCTTCGTTGGGTTTCATCCGCTTGAGCAACCACTTGGAAAATTCTTCGCCATGCATTTGCGCGGCCAGCAATTCCATGTCGAGCAGATGGTAGTAACGCACGGAGTTGGCGTCGTACGGCATGGGCAGACCCAGCTCCCGGTAGAGCGCTTCTTTGCGGCGCAGGACGATGCGCTTCATTGCGGCCTTGTAAGTGCCGGCCTCGTCCATCAGCGAGAACAGCGAGAACAGGCTCATCTGCGCCTGCACCGGCGTCGACAGACCCGCCGTGTGATTCAGCGCCACGGTGCGGCTGTCGGCAACAAGTCGATCGATGAATTTGATCGTCCGTGGCGCCGTGGTGATGGAGCTGTAGCGCTCGTCGAGCTGGAGAGCTGTTTTCTCAGGAAGTTGGGAGATCAGTTCGTCGATGACGTTGTGTTTGTGCGTGGCGACCACGCCCATGCGCCAACCGGTCGCGCCGAAGTACTTGGAGAACGAATACACCAGGATCGTGTTGTACGGGCAGATCGCAAACAGCGAGGTGAAGTTGTCGGCGAAGGTGGCGTAGACGTCGTCGGTGAGGATGATCAGGTCGGGACGTTGTTTAACGATCTCGGCGATATAAGCCAGCGTCTTGTCGTCGATCTTGACCGATGGCGGATTACTCGGGTTGACCAGGAAGAAAGCCTTGACCTTGGGATCGAGGAGCTTGTCGAGTTCTTTCTTGGTGTATTGCCAGTTGTTGGATTGCGGCGCGTCAATCACCAGCTCAACCAGGTTGAATTCGGACAGGTGCGGAATCTCGATGTAGGGCGTGAAGATCGGCATGCCGAGGGCAATCGTGTCGCCTTCCTTGATGACGTGATTGGCCTTGAGACTGCCGAACAGATAGGTCATCGCGGCGGTACCGCCTTCCACCGCGTACATGTCGAAGTGGCCGACGAAAGGATGCGTGCCGATCATTTCCTTGTGCAGGTAATTGCCGACGATGCGTTCGGTCATGCGCAGCATACGGTCCGGCACGGGATAGTTGCAGCCGAGGATGGCTTCACACATCTCATAGATGAAGTCGCCGGCCGACATGCCGAGCTGATCGCGCACGTAGGACACGGCGGCTTCAATGAAGCGGATGCCGGGCACGCCGGCGTGGTTTTTGGCAAACAGTTCGAAGCGAGCCTCGATACCTTCGCGTTTTGGGAAACCGCCGACGCCGTCCATATAGATATAGGAGCGCTCAGCTTCGGACATGGCGAACAGACCGAACTGGAAGAAGCCATGACGTGGCGTGGTGGCGAGAAAATTGGGATTGCCGCGGCCGGCGTTGAGCATGAGCTTATTGCTTTGCAGCGCGGTTTGTATCAACGCGTCTTTGAGTTCGAATGGGCTCAACAGGGAAAGCTTTGCTGGGTCGCTAAAATCCATGGTGCTGCTCCTTTTTTAAAACGATGCCCTGTGTCAGCGGCGAAAATAGGTGTGAAATCGAAAAATGTAAAACCGGTAGCTTTGTTCGCTTACACCAGCGCCACAATCAGCGGCCCCAGCAAGGTCAGGAAGACATTGGCCAGCGCGTAAGTGATGGCGAAGGGAACGGTCGGGATGGCGTTCTCGGCCTTGTCGAGGACTTCGCCGAAGGCTGGATTGGCGCTGCGCGAGCCACTGAGCGCACCGGCGAATACGGCTGTGTTTTCATAACGCAGGATGTAGCGTCCAATCAGCATCGTCAGAACCAGCGGCAAGATGGTGACAACCACGCCGATACCGAACAAGGTCAATCCCTGCGCCTTGACGGTTTGCACGGCCTGCAAGCCGGACGACAAACCGACCACGACGACAAAGCCGGCCAGACCAAGATCCTTGAGAATCTGTACCGCCGCTGTCGGCATCGCGCCGAAGGTCTGTCGTTTTGCCCGCAGCCAGCCGAACAGCAAACCAGACAACAATGCCCCGCCACCGCTGCCAAGCGTCAACGGAATCGAGCCGACGCGCGCCGTCAGCAAGCCGACCAGCAGGCCCACGACCAGACCGGCGCCGAGATAGACAAAGTCGGTTTTTGCACTCGGTACGAGGGCGTAGCCGATCAGCGAAGAAACGCGTTTGACGTCTTGCTCGGCCCCGAACACCGACACCACGTCGCCAATCTGGACGACGGTTTTCTCCTGCAGCGGCAATACCTTGCCCATGCGCGTGAGCTGCACGACATAGATGCCATGCTTTACCTGCAATGCGGTGTTGATACGGATGTCGCCAACAGTGCGGTTGTGATACTCCTTATTGGAGAGCACGACATCGCGGCGTTCCACGGTCAGCTCCATGCCTTCAATGCCGTACAGCTCTTTGCTGAAAATCGGCTCCACATTGATCATTGCCTGGCGGCGGCCGACGGCAAGTACGATGTCACCCGCTTCCAATGGCAACTCGGGCGCAACCTCGATGATCTTGCCGCCGCGCTTGAGGCGTTCGATGGTGATGCCGTGGGCGGCGTGTTCTTTTTCCAGCTGCTCGATGGTGAGATTGGTGTGGTCACCGATCTGATAAATCCGTCCGATCAGATCAGGCGCAGCTTCTTGCTGGCCCGGTGCGAGTACTTGCACACCCGATTGCATGGCGGCTTCGGCGCGTACGGCATCTTCTTTGATGCTGCGCCCCATCAGCCTGGGCAGCAGATTCACGCACACCAGAATCGCGCCGAACGAGCCGAACACATAGGTCACGGCATAGCCGACGGCGACGTTGCCTTGCAGGCGTTTAACTTCATCGGCAGCAAGTCCGAGTTTGGCAATGGCGTCACCGGCGGTACCGATGATGGCCGACTGCGTCAGACCTCCGGCGGCGACACCGGCAGCCAGCCCTTTGTCGAGACCGAACAGTTTTGCCATGATGACCACCGTCGCCAGGCCGGTGATGGCCAGCACGGCGGCGAGGATGATTTCACGTATCGACTGCTTGCCCAGCGAGTTGAAAAATTGCGGTCCGCTTTCATAGCCGACTGCGTAGATGAAGAGCGCAAACAGCACCGACTTCACGCCGGGATCGACACTCACGCCGACCTGGCTGACCAGCACGGCGACCAGCAGCGAACCTGCTACGCCGCCGAGTTGAAATTTTCCGAACTGGATCTTGCCGACGTAATAGCCGACGGCAAGGGATAGAAATAAGGCAATCTCGGGAGAGCGTGCAAACAAATGGTGTAGCCATTCCATGGTTACTGCCTTTCAAGGAAGAGATGTTGTTTTTGAAAATGGGATGGAAAAGGTAATAAACGCGGAGATAAGTGTGGAGATAAACCGCGGCGCGGCGAACAGCGCCGGCGGCGGGAAGAAACTGTGGAAAAACGGTGCTGAGCAGCGTTGGATGGCTTGCTTGCGACAGGCGTAATGAAGGCAGAAAAAACTGCAACTGCATTAAGCATAGGCGCCCCATAACAAGATTTAAATCGTGCGATGCGGGCCGGTTGATATGCCGGGCTTGCATCGATGTATCGATTTGCAGTGGTGATGTGTTCTTACTTGGCTAGCGCAGAATGTGTTATCGGATGACCTCTCCTGAAGTCATCCGGATATTGCCGCCTGGCTATATGAAGTGGCTAGGATGCGCGTATAAAAGATGGGCGTCAATGCGCTAGATCATAAGAACGATAGAAAAACATACCTCCTTCCGGGCATGTTTTTAAGGCGATGTTTTGAGAACCCGCCGGCGAGATATCAATTGCTTGTTTGATGAGTAACTTATCAGGCAAACGTCTTCTGCGGGCGCTGCTGCTCGGCGGGTGATCCTGTTTGAGAAACATGCCGCCGGATTACTTTCGCCAAGGTGTCGAAGGCAGGTCCGATAGCCTCATCCGGCACGCTCGCATAACCAAGCAAGAGTCCGCTTCGCGCGGTCTTGGGCGACATGTAATAGGTCGACAGCGGACGGACGATGATGCCGTCTTTTCGCGCGTCTTCGCAGACCAGCTTGTCATTGCACTCGGGTGGCAGCGACACCGTGAGATGAAGGCCGGCCTCACCGCCGGTGATGTTCATCTCGTCGCCGAAGTTGCGATGGATGGCTTGCTGCAGCAACTGCAATCGCTCGGCGTACAGCACCCGCATCTTGCGGATGTGCGAGGAAAAATGGCCTTCGGCCATGAAGTCGGCGAGTGTCGCTTGCAGGAAGACTTGTCCTGACCGGTACAGCTCGGCCATGCCTGTGCTGAAGGCCGGTGCCAGGGCTTCCGGCACGACAAGAAAACCGATGCGCAGACCGGGAAACATGATCTTGCTGAAAGTCCCCATGTACAGCACCCGGTTGTGCGTATCCATGCCTTGCAGCGATGCCAGTGGACGGCCGCCGTAGCGGAACTCGCTGTCGTAATCGTCTTCGATGACCCACACCTTGTGAGCTGCAGCATATTCAAGCAGCATGCGGCGGCGTGACAAGCTCATGACCATGCCGAGCGGATATTGATGCGACGGCGTCGTGCAGATAAAACGTGGCGGACGGCGCAGATTGGCGAGACGCATACGCATGCCTTCCTGATCGACCGGGATCGGCACGGATTCAATCCCCAGCGAACTCAATACACTGCGCGTGCCCCAGTAGCAGGGATCTTCGATCCAGGCCGAGTCGCCGTGCTCACCGAGCAGTTTGACGACGGTATCAAGAGACTGGTGGATGCCTGTGGTGATCAACACCTGGCTGGCATTGCAATTGACCGAACGGGAGATGCGCAGGTATTCGGCGATGGCCTCACGCAGCGGGCCGTAACCTGCACCGGGGCCATAGGTCAGCATTTCCGCCTGCGAACGGCGCCAGTGTTTGTTTTGCAAGCGGCTCCAGACTTTGCTGGGGAATTGCGTCACGTCGGGAATGCCGGGCATGAAGGCGCCCCACTGCTTGTCGCTCACACCGGCCTGCCGCGTCAGCATGGCGCCGCGCGCGGAGAGTTCAGATTTTCCGGAAGGATCGGTGAGCGGCACATTGCGCTCGACCGTTTCCGGAATCTGGTCAGGCGCGGTATCGGCGACGAAGGTGCCTGCACCTGCGCGGCTTTCGAGATACCCCTCGGCCAGCAATTGTTCGTAAGCGTAGGTGACCGTGTTGCGAGACATGCCAAGCTCACCGGCGAGATCGCGCGAGGATGGCAATTGCAAACCGGCAGGCAAGGTCTGAGCGAGGATCGCTTCGCGGATCAACTGATAGATCTGACGATTGACCGGGGCGCGCGGAATGCGAGCACTTCCCGAACCTGAAGAAGCGCGATTGACGCGTAGCAGCAAATAATCCGACAAGGAGACGATGCGCAAAGTGGCCCCATCAAATATTTAGAATTGGCTCTATATTACAGGTCCATTGCAGATTTAGTATTGCTTCAACGTAGTTTTCTTTCAGTTTCTTCAAAGCGGATACCGGAGCAAGCAATGACATCCAATGCACTCAAGAGCGTCGCACCTGTAGCAGCAGTGGCAGCAGTGACCTCCGTCACACAAGTTACTTCGGCCAAGGCCGCCTCCAATAGCGAACTGCAGGCTCGCAAGAACGCCGCCACGCCACGCGGCGTCGGTGTGATGTGCGACTTTTACGCTGATCGTGCCCTCAATGCCGAGCTGTGGGATGTCGAAGGCCGCCGTTATATCGACTTCGCCGCCGGCATCGCCGTATTGAATACCGGTCATCGCCATCCCAAGCTGATGCAAGCGATCAGCGCCCAGATGGAGCGTTTCACCCATACCGCCTATCAGATCGTCCCGTATGCGAGCTATGTCGAGTTGGCAGAACGTATCAACGCCATCACGCCCGGCGAGCACGCCAAGAAGACCGCGCTGTTCAGCACCGGCGCAGAGGCAGTGGAAAACGCCATCAAGATTGCCCGCGCGGCCACCGGGCGCGCCGCCGTCATCGCCTTCTCGGGGGCTTTCCACGGGCGCACGATGATGGGCATGGCGCTGACCGGCAAGGTTGCGCCTTACAAACTGGGTTTCGGTCCTTTCCCCGGCGAGGTGTATCACGCGCCCTTCCCTACGGCGCTGCATGGCGTGAGCACTGATGATGCGCTGGCGGCAGTCAACGGCTTGTTCAAAAGCGACGTCGATCCGAAGCGTGTGGCGGCCATCATTATTGAACCGGTGCAAGGCGAAGGCGGCTTCTATGCCGCGCCGGTAGAGTTCATGCGCGGTTTGCGCAAAATCTGCGACGAGCACGGCATCCTGCTGATTGCCGATGAAGTGCAAACCGGTTTTGCGCGTACCGGTAAATTATTTGCAATGGAACATTACGACGTCCTGCCTGACCTGATGACGATGGCCAAGAGTCTGGCAGGTGGTATGCCGCTGGCGGCCGTCTGCGGCCGTGCCGAGGTGATGGATGCACCGGCGCCAGGCGGTCTGGGCGGCACATACGCCGGCAACCCCTTGGCGGTCGCCTCGGCCCTGGCGGTGCTGGATGTCATTGCGGAAGAAAGCCTGGTGGTGCGCGGTGCGCGCCTGGGTTCTGCGCTGAAGGATTTCCTGATCGGCCTGGGCGCCAACACGCCAGCCATCGGTGAAGTACGTGGCCTTGGCGCGATGGTCGCGGTGGAATTCGTCGAACCCGGCACCGACAAGCCGGATGCGGAATTCGCCAAGCGCGTGCAGGGCAATGCCTTGAAAAGCGGTTTGCTGCTGCTGACCTGCGGCAGCTACGGCAATGTGATTCGCTTCTTGTTTCCGCTGACGATTCCGGATACCGTCATGGACGAAGCGCTGGTCATTCTGGAGAAGGCGATCCTCGACGCACACATCGCCAACGCCTGAGCCCGCATTCATTTCAGCTTTGATTTCCAGATACCCCGAAAGAGCAAGCATGAGACCAAATGCGATGGAGATAGCGCCGGAGCAAGTGAAGCCGGCCGACACGCTGGTGCAGTTCTGCGGCGTGAAAAAGACCTACGACGGTGAAAACCTGATCGTCAAGAACCTCGATCTGGAAATTCGCCGCGGCGAGTTCCTGACCTTGCTGGGGCCGTCCGGTTCGGGCAAGACAACCTGCCTGATGATGCTGGCCGGCTTCGAGTACCCGACCAGCGGCGAGATCCGGCTGGACGGGCAACTGCTTAATCGCGTGCCGCCGCACAAGCGCAACATCGGCATGGTGTTCCAGAACTATGCGCTGTTCCCGCACATGACGATTGCGCAGAACGTCGCCTATCCGCTGTCGGTGCGCAAGATGGATAGTGTGACGCGTGCCGCCAAGGTCAAGCAGGCGCTGGACATGGTGCAGATGGGCAAGTTCGGTGATCGCTATCCGACGCAGTTATCCGGCGGCCAGCAGCAGCGCGTGGCGCTGGCGCGCACCTTGGTGTTCGATCCGCAACTGGTGCTCATGGATGAGCCGCTGGGAGCACTCGACAAGCAACTGCGCGAGCACATGCAGCTGGAATTGAAGGCGCTGCACAAGCGGCTCGGGGTGACCTTCGTCTATGTCACGCACGACCAGAGCGAAGCGCTGACCATGTCGGATCGCGTCGCCGTGTTCGACCAGGGTGTGATCCAGCAACTGGCACCGGTGGAAGACCTGTACGAATTCCCTGAAAACCAGTTCGTGGCCAGTTTCATCGGTGATAACAATCGCTTCAAGGCCAGTGTTGAAGCCATCGATGGCGAACGCTGCACGATCCGCCTGCCGGACGGCGCAACACTCTCCGGTCTGAACGTACATCGTGCGCAGACAGGACAAAACGTGGTCGCCTGTGTGCGTCCGGAGCGCATCCGGTTACAGCCTTTGTCGATGCAGGATGGCACCAATCTCATCAAGGCCAGCGTTGCCGGCCTGATCTATTTCGGCGACCACGTACGTGTGCGCTGTGTCGTCAGCGGGCAGGACGATTGTTTCGTCAAGCTGTCGCTGAGCGACCCGGCGCTGGCCGATCTCGCCGAAGGCAGCAACGTCGGGCTGCTGATCGCGCCGGAACGCCTGCGCGTATTTGCCTGATCTTTTTCGTCTTTCATTTTCATCACCAAGAACCACAACCAAAGAGGAACACATGAAACGCCCTACTCTCGCTCTGCTCTCTCCGCTCGCTTTAGGTTTGTTGTTTTCGGCCGGTCTCAGCCAGGCGGCTGAACTGACCGTGGTCAATTTTGGCGGCGCCAATGCCAATGCGCAGAAGGTCGCCTATGTGGAACCGTTTCAAAAAAGCACCGGCACCAAGGTGGTCACCGCCGAATTTAACGGTGAACTGGCCAAGGTCAAGGCCATGGTCGAAGCCAAGAAAGTTACCTGGGATGTGGTGGAAATCGACGGCGGTGATCTGGCGCGCGCCTGTGAAGACGGCCTGATCGAAAAACTCGATCTGATCAAGACAATCAAGAAAGACGATTACATTCCTGAGTCGCTTAATAGCGAATGCGGCATGGGCGCCTTCGTCTGGTCGACCGTCCTGGCGTACAACGGCGACAAGCTCAAGACTGCACCTCAAGGCTGGGCGGATTTCTGGGATACCAAGAAATTCCCTGGCAAACGCGCCATGAAGAAAGGCGCCCAGTACACGCTGGAGTTCGCTCTGATGGCTGACGGCGTACCGACCAAGGATGTCTACAAGGTACTGAGCGCCAAGGGCGGCGTGGATCGCGCGTTCAAGAAGCTCGATCAGCTTAAGCCGAACATTCAATGGTGGGAGGCAGGTGCGTTGCCGGCACAGTTCCTGGTGTCTGGGGACGTCGTGATGTCGACCGCTTTCAACGGCCGTATCGACGCCGCACAGCGTGAAGGCAAGAACCTCAAGGTAGTCTGGGCCGGCAGCGTTTATACACTGGATTACTGGGTGATTCCTAAGGGTTCGCCGAACAAGGCGCTGGGCGAGAAGTTCATCATCTTCGCAACCAACGCGGAGAACCAAAAGGTCTATGCCAACAATATTGCTTACGGCCCGGTCAACAAGAACACGCTGAAGCTGCTGGACGCGAAGACGCTGGCGAATTTGCCGACGTCGACCGCCAATGCGAAGGATGCAATCCAGTTGAGCCAGCAATTCTGGACCGACCACGGTGAAGAACTGGAACAACGCTTTGCTGCATGGGTTGCCAAATAAGGCAACGCTGGATCAATAAAGCTTTTCACCAGCTAGTCACCTAGCAAGGATGCCGCAGGCAGCAGTTGCAGTGTAGCGCTCTTAGCCCGCTATCAGACTGTTCTCCGACCGTTGTTTGCGCATCCGATTATCTATTGTCAGGCAGCATTCAGAATCAAGAGTCACGATGAATACTCTCGCCACCAGTTCCAGCGCAGTCATGCCCATCGCCACCGAAGTCGACGCGAAAAAGCCGGCCTCTGCCGACCCGACGCCACAGCAGCTCAAGCGCGATTTGCGCTTGGCGGAAACACGCAAGCGTCTTGGCGCACTGATACTGATTGCGCCGCTGGCAATCTTTCTGATGATGACCTTTGTCGCACCGATCGTCATGTTGCTGGTGCGAGCGGTCGAGAACCCTGAGATCGCCTCGACGCTGCCCAAAACGGTCGCCGCATTGGCCAAATGGGATCGCAAGAGCCCGCCGCCGGATCAGGCTTATGCCGCGATGGCGGCCGATTTGCTCAAGGCAAAACAAGACAGCACCGCCGGGCCTCTGGCGCGGCGCATCAATACCGAACTCTCCGGCGCGCGTTCGCTGGTCATGGGGACTGCGCGCGCTTTGCCGCTGCACGATACCGACGGCAACGAGTTGCAGCCGTCACAACCCTCGCAGGCCGCCCAGATCAGGGAAGCAATGATCGCGCTCAATCCGCAATGGGCTGAGCTCGATAGCTGGCAAGTGATCGCTCGCAACGGTTCGATCTATTCCCCCTATTACCTGCTGGCATCGCTGGACCTGAAGCAGAACGCCGTCGGCGATATCATCCAGTCCGATCCGGAAGCCTCCATCTACCGCTCCATCTTCGGCCGCACGCTGTGGATGAGCGCGATGGTGACCCTGTTCACGCTGCTGCTGGCGTATCCGCTGGCTTATTGGTTGTCAACCATGTCAGAACGCCGCGCCAATCTGCTGATGATCCTGGTGCTGATTCCGTTCTGGACCTCGATTCTGGTGCGTGTCGCCGCCTGGATCGTGCTGCTGCAATCGGAGGGGCTGGTCAATTCTGCGCTGATGCTGAGCGGGCTGACGCAGGCGCCGCTGGAGCTGGTGTTCAATCGTGTCGGCGTGTACATCTCAATGACCCATATCCTGTTACCGTTCATGATCCTGCCGCTCTACAGCGTCATGAAGTCGGTGCCGCCGACCTATCTCAAGGCCGCTATCTCGCTGGGCAGCCATCCATTTGCAGCATTCTGGCGCGTGTATGTGCCGCAAACGTATCCGGGGATCGGTGCGGGCGTGTTGCTGGTGTTCATCATGGCGGGCGGCTATTACATTACGCCGGCGCTGCTGGGCGGCCCGAACGAACAGATGGTGAGCTACTTCATTGCGTATTTCATCAACACCACGATCAACTGGGGCATGGCGTGTGCACTGGGCGGCTTGCTGCTGACCGGAACGCTGATCCTGTATGGCGTATATCGCCGTTTCGCCAAGATCGATGTCGGCATTGCCTAGACCATCTTGTCACATTGTCATGCAACTTAACGTGTTCAACAACATCACACCGGTTATCGGATAACGCCATGATCAAGATGCCTTCGCTGTCGTTCTCAACATTCCTGCCGGATTTCCCGCCCTACATGTCGTTGCCGGAGCGTGCGTGGTTCTTCGTCTCGCGCAGCCTGAATGTGTTGATTCTGGTATTCCTGATCCTGCCGATACTGGTGATGATTCCGCTGTCGTTCAGCGACAGCAGCTTCCTGATGTATCCGATCAAGGGTTTCTCGCTGCGCTGGTATCAGAACCTGTTTGAGTCCGACGAGTGGATGCGCGCTGCGCGCAACAGCTTTATCGTCGCCCCCGCCGCCACCGTGATTGCGACTGTGCTCGGTACGCTGGCCGCGGTTGGCCTCAACAAAGCCGACTTTCGCGGCAAAAGCGTTCTGATGGCGATCCTCATTTCGCCGATGATCGTGCCGGTGGTGGTGGTCGGTGTCGGCGTGTATCTGTTCTTTGCGCAGATCGGTCTGTCGGACGGCTATACCGGCCTGATTCTCGCGCATGCGGCGCTGGGAGCGCCGTTTGTCGTCACCACCGTTCTGGCGACGCTGCAGGGATTCAATCACAATCTGGTGCGGGCCAGCCTGAGCCTTGGCGCCAGCCCGTTGCGCACCTTTTTCCGCATCACCTTGCCGGTGATTGCGCCGGGATTGATCTCGGGCGCACTGTTCGCCTTCACCACCTCATTCGACGAAGTCGTGCTGACGCTGTTCGTTGCCGGCCCTAATCAGGCTACCTTGCCGCGCCAGATGTTCGCCGGCATCAAGGACAACATCAGCCCCACCATCGCCGCGCTGGCGACCATCCTGATCATTTTCTCCACCTGCCTGTTGCTGGTGCTGGAATGGCTGCGTGGCCGCAATAAAGCTGCGGCCAAATTTTAAGGACAAATCCGATGCTGCTATCTGAACATCTTAAAGACCCTACTCTTCTTCGCCAGCAAGCTTATATCAACGGTGCCTGGTGCAATGCCGACAGCGGCGGCACACACGACGTGCACAATCCGGCTACCGGCGACAAGATCGGCACCATCCCTGACATGGGCGTAGCCGAGACGCGCCGCGCCATCGAAGCCGCACAAGCCGCATGGGCCGGCTGGCGCAAAAAGACCGCCAAAGAACGCAGCGTCATCCTGCGCAAATGGAACGATCTCATGCTTGCCAATGCCGACGACCTGGCACTGATCATGACGACCGAGCAAGGTAAACCGCTGGCTGAAGCCAAGGGTGAAATTACCTATGCCGCGTCCTTCATCGAGTGGTTTGGCGAAGAAGCAAAACGGACTTACGGCGATACGATTCCATCCCCATCGCCGACCAGCCGCATCGTCGTCACCAAGGAACCGATCGGTGTCTGTGCGGCGATTACACCGTGGAATTTCCCGGCGGCGATGATCACCCGCAAAGCCGGACCGGCGCTGGCTGCGGGCTGTCCGATGGTGTTGAAACCGGCCGAAGCGACGCCCTTCTCGGCGCTGGCATTGGCGGTACTGGCCGAGCGTGCAGGCGTGCCGGCCGGCGTGTTCAGCGTGGTCACCGGTTCTGCCAAACTGATCGGCGGCGAAATGACCAGCAACCCGATTGTGCGCAAGCTCAGCTTCACCGGCTCGACAGCAATCGGCAAGCTGCTGATGGAACAATGCGCTTCCAGCGTCAAGAAGCTGTCGCTGGAACTCGGTGGCAATGCCCCCTTCATCGTGTTTGACGACGCCGATTTGGATGCCGCCGTCGAAGGTGCGATCGCTTCCAAGTTTCGCAACGCCGGTCAGACCTGCGTCTGCGCCAATCGTATCTACGTTCAGGACGGCGTGTACGATGCCTTCGCTGAAAAACTGGTCGCCGCTGTCGGCAAGCTCAAGGTTGGCAACGGCCTGGAAAACGGCGTCACACAAGGCCCATTGATCGATGAAAAAGCGGTCAAAAAAGTCGAGCAGCACATCGCCGATGCGCGTGACAAAGGCGGTCGCGTGCTGATCGGCGGCAAGCGTCACGCCCTCGGCCACAGCTTTTTCGAGCCGACCGTGATTGCCGACGTGACATCTAAGATGATCATCGCCAAGGAAGAAACCTTTGGCCCGATGGCGCCGCTGTTCCGTTTTAACAGCGATGACGAAGCAATCTCGATGGCCAACGATACCGAATTCGGGCTGGCGGCCTACTTCTATTCCCGCGACATCGGCCGCATCTGGCGCGTCGCGGAAGGTCTGGAAAGCGGCATGGTCGGTATCAATACCGGCTTGATTTCCAACGAAGTCGCCCCGTTCGGCGGCGTCAAGCAATCCGGGCTGGGACGCGAAGGATCGCATTACGGCATCGACGACTATCTGGTCATCAAGTATCTCTGCATGGGCGGTATCTAAACCGCTGTCGCCGAGCTGCCGGAGTTCCTGGCTCGCCGGATGAGGTAAAACCTTTTCGGGTATGCTTTCGGGCGTACCCGATTTTTCTTCGCCCCTACCTCGACTCCGTCATGCGCAACGAAGCTCCCGACATCACACTGTGGCACGCGCCCAATTTACACGCCGAATTGCTGCGCGCACGTTTCGTCGATTTTTCCTACGATGTCCATACTCACGATACCGCCTGCTTTGCTCTGCTGACGCGCGGCGCAATCCGTATCCGGATGCGCGGCACGGAATTCATCGCACGCGCCGGTGATCTCTACGCCATCGACGCGGATCAGCCGCATGCCGGCTGGCCGGTCGACAGCGATGGCTGGCAGCAACGCACCTTGTATGTCGATCTCAACTACTTGCGTTCGCTGGTGCGCGACGAGCAGGTCGTGCACGGCATCTCGGTCGCCGGTCCCTTGATTCGTGACAAGGGCTTGGCCGAGCTGTTTTACGAAATGCATAACTGCTCGCAATTGCAGACATCCGACATAAACTCTGACGCGCCTTCTGCGCTGTACTGCGAAGAGGTTTATCTGAAGTTCGCTGCACGTCTGTTCGACCGCCACGTTCGCGATGCAGAGACGCCCGCCATTGCCGGCAAGGAAAACCGTGCGATCCGGTTGGCGCAGGAATATCTCGACCAGCATCTTGGCCGACAAGTCCATCTGCAAGAGATTGCGGTTGCGGCCGGTTTGCCGGCTTTCCAGTTGTTCCGTGCTTTCGAACGCGCCACCGGCATGACGCCGCATGCTTATCAGCGCCAGGCCCGTGTACGCGTTGCCAAGAGCCTCATTCGTCTCAATCATTCACTGGCGGACGTCAGCGCAGCGACGGGATTCTCTGATCAGGCGCACCTGACGCGCTGGTTCCGCCGCATCATGGGCATCACCCCGGGCGCCTACCGCAATGCTTTTGGCAGCGTCTTGATCGCCCGCTGATATGCCGCACTATTTCAACAGACCGATGTTGGCGACGATGCGGCTGATTGGTTTCTTCTCCCCGATCAGGGCCACGCCGAGATAACCAAGATCGCGGGTCGCCACGTTACCGACTGCATCGCAGAAGGCTTGATAGTCCGTCGTCTCCTGCCCTTGCACGGGAAAATCCACCACATCGCATCCAATCTCCACGCCTTTGGCGCGGATGTTCGTCAGTTCGTCGCGGCTGGCAGCGAGCACGGCAATCCCGATCGGGATCAGGCCTGGATGTGCGCAGCCGTCTGCATCGACAAGCGCAGGCCCTACCAGTTCAGGATGGCGCTGGCCGATGGTCAGCGCGATGACGGCGGCGGCATTGGCGGCTTTGCCGACCGGCAAGGCCGCATCGACAATGATGACGCAGCGTTGCGGGATAGTTTTGGAAAGATCGATTGCGGTGTCAGTCACTTGCAGGTCCTTTTGTTGATAAAGAACCCGCATGGTCGGACAACCCCGCCAGGATGTCTTGAACGCTATTGCACGGGACGCCTGAAGTCCTTGCGTTCTGCCTCGACGCGATCGCGGCAGACACATCCGGTCAGGTGGTCATTGACCAGCCCCATGGCTTGCATGAAGGCGTAGATGGTGGTCGGGCCGACATACGTCCAGCCGCGCTTCTTGAGCGCCTTGGATAGATTGACGGAAGCTTCCGAGGTTGGATTGGCCGTCCAGTAGTCCAGCGTCACGACGTTGGGGCGTTCCTTGGCAGGCGGTTCAAACTGCCAGAACCAGGCCGCCAGCGAGCCGGCTTCGTCTATCAGTTCCAGCGCACGCTGCGCATTGTTGATGGTGGAGACGATCTTGGCGCGATTGCGCACAATACCGGCATCGGCCATCAGGCGGGCGATATCGTCGTCGCCGTAACGGGCCACCCGGTGGAAATCGAAGCCATCGAATGCGGCGCGGAAATTCTCGCGTTTGCGCAGAATGGTGATCCACGCCATGCCGGACTGAAATCCTTCCAGGCAGATTTTTTCGAACAAACGGATATCGTCCGCCACTGGCCTGCCCCACTCGCCGCCGTGATATTCAGGCATGGCGGCATGCCAGGCGCAGTAGACGGTGCCATCGTCTGCTGTCATCAGGCCGGGAATGTTATCAGTGTGTTGTTTTGTCATGATGGCAATTGAGAAAGCCGCAGAGATGCACCGCGTGTAACCCGTTATGATGCGTCAAAGCAAGCCGGCTCGCTTGCCGGATCTTGCTTTTGTATTCCTGAAAAATAATTGCCTCCAGCGGGAATAAGCCTCCGGCCCGTTCGTCTTACTGTGCATGAACGATATCATTACCCGGACACTAAGCGGACGACTGATTGCCATGAGTAAAGATTTCAGCGACGACGATTTGCGTGAACTGCTGCCCCGGTTGCGGCGCTTTGCGCTATCGCTGACGCGCCATGAAAACAGCGCCGACGACCTGGTGCAGTCTTGCCTGGAGCGTGCCTTGTCACGCGCAGACCGCCGCCGTGACGACGGTGATCTGCGCGCCTGGATGTTTCAGATCATGTATCGCCAGTTCCTTGATGGTCAGCGTCGCGCTAAACGCTATGCCGGTTTGTTGTCGCTGTTTGGCCGGACTGAAGAAGACCTCGCTCCCTCGGCCGAAGACGTCGCCATGTCGCGCTCGGCCTTGCAGGATTTCAGCAAACTGCCGGCGGAGCAGCGCGCCTTGCTGCTGCTGGTGTCGGTCGAAGGTCTCAGTTATCAGGAAGTCGCCGACACCATGGATATCCCCATCGGCACTGTCATGTCGCGCCTGTCGCGAGCACGCAAAGCATTGCGCGCGCTCAATGACGGCTTGCCGGCAAATCCCTCTCTGCGGATACTCAAATGAACGCTTTCTCTCCTTCCGAACACGATCTGCACGCCTACGTCGACGGCCAGTTGGACGAAGCGATGCGCCGCCAGATCGATGCTTATCTGGCGAGCCATCCTGATGCCGCTCGTGAGGTCGAGCAACTGCGCATGGATAACCAGCGTTTGCGCGCCTCGCTGGAAAATTTACCTGCCGCACCGATTCCCCCGCGCCTGGATCCCTTCCGTATCCGTCGTGAACTGCGCGCGCGCTCGCAGCGTCGCATGGCGATTGCTGCCTCGCTGGTGTTGACCCTGAGTTTGGGTACGCTGGGTGGCTGGCAATTACGTGACATGTCGATGCGCAAGACCTATCTGCCGATGGCCGATGCCACGCAGGCGTATCGGATGTTTGCGACCAGCGACATGGCGCAAAAGGTAGATATGAAGACCAGCGAACCCGATCAGTTGCAAGGCTGGCTGAACCAGCATTTTGTCCAGGCTGCGCCTATGCCGGATTTCAGCGCCTATGGATTCAAACCGGTGGGCGGTCGCCTGATGGCCAGCGATAAAGGCGCGGCGGCGATGGTGCTGTATCAGAACGATGCCGGGCAAGCCATCGTGTATTACGTCCGGCCGCCGGGCGAGCTGTTCAACTTCGGCACGGGCAATCGCCAGGACGGCAATCTGCTGACGCAATACTGGCGTCAGGGACGCTATTTCTACGCTGTCGTCAGTCCGTCCGACACGCCGTCAACCTTGCCGGTACAAAGGGCCATCGAGCCCAACCGGCCGCAGTCGTGACGTAACTCAGACCTTTTCCTCGTTGTAAAAAATAACCGCTGATCGGAGCGGATGGAGTCGTGCGTCCTGCGCATTTGTGTCTGCATGAATTCGCCGATCACTGTATTTCCCGTTTTCACTCACCCAAAAGGAATTATCACCGTGCTCACTAACCGCTCATTCATGAAATCCGCAATTGCCGGCGTTGCCGCCCTGCTCCTGACCCATGCAGCATTCGCTGAAGACACTGCAAAACCTGCGCCGGTCAAAAACGTCGTGCTGGTACACGGCGCCTATGCCGACGGCTCCTGCTGGTCGGAAGTCATCGAACGCCTGCAAAAAGCCGGTCTGCACGTGACGGCCGTGCAAAATCCGTTGTCCTCGCTGGCTGACGATGTCGATGCAACCCGCCGCATCCTGGCGCTGCAAGACGGCCCCACCATCCTCGTCGGTCACTCGTGGGCGGGCACCGTCATCAGCGAAGCCGGCACCGATCCCAAAGTGGCCGGTCTGGTCTACGTCGCTGCGCGCGCGCCTGATGCCGGCGAAGACTACGGTGCACTGGCAGGCAAATTCCCGACACCTCCGGCAAGTGCCGGGCTGGTCAAGGCCGGCGGCTTCGCACAGCTGAGCGAAGAAGCCTTCCTGCGCGATTTTGCAGGCGACATCAATCCGGTCAAAGCCAAGGTCATGTATGCCGAACAAGGCCGTATCTTCGACACGCTGTTTGCCTCGCGCACCACGCAAGCAGCATGGCGCAGCAAGCCGACCTGGTATGCCGTTTCCACCAATGACCGTACCACGTCGCCTCAGCTGGAACGTTTCCTCGCGCAACGCATGAAGGCCAAGACCATCGAGATCGCTTCCAGCCATCTGTCGATGCTGTCGCACCCGGATGAAATTGCCAATCTGATTCTGGAAGCTGCAGGGCAAACGCACTGACGCTTTGATGACGTTGTGATGACATCATGAGCTAGGGCCTGTTGCTCTTCTGCTCACTCATGATGTTTTTTTGCAGCAGAAATATTGATCTTTTTATATCGCATCCGCCGACTTGATCGCATAGCTTGGAAAAGTCATTTTCCAGATCAGGGATGTATGACAGTATCCGTCTTTAGGCCAGCCGGCCTGAACAACGAACGGGGGTTCAGAAAAATGCGAAAAATATTAGCGCTGCTGCTCGTACTTGCTTCACTCCATTCCTTCCCGGCACTGGCTGCCGGTTTCTCTTTTCCTCGTGGGTTCAAGACACAGACGATCGCCACCAATGGCGCCCGTATCTATGTCAGAGTCGGAGGCACAGGGCCTGCGGTGGTAATGCTGCACGGCTATGGTGAAACCGGCGACATGTGGGCGCCGCTGGCGGCCAAGCTCGCCGCCAGGCACACGGTCATCGTACCGGATCTGCGCGGCATGGGGCTGTCCGATCATCCCGCAACCGGCTATGAGAAGAAGAACCAGGCGCGCGACATCGCCGGCGTGCTGGACGCACTCGGAATCGGCAAGGTCGATGTGGTCGCGCACGATATCGGCAACATGGTTGCCTACGCTTTCACCGCAGAACAGCCTGAACGCGTGACCAAGCTGGTATTGATGGATGCGCCTCTTCCCGGTGTCGGCCCATGGGAAGAAATCCTGAAAAATCCCCTGCTCTGGCATTTCCATTTCGGTGGCCCCGACATGGAGCGCCTTGTGAAAGGCCGTGAGCGTATCTACCTCGATCGTTTCTGGAACGAGTTCTCGGCGGATCCCAAGCATTTCGACGAAGCCTCACGGCGTCACTACGCAAAGTTCTATGCGTTGCCAGGTGCGATGCATTCCGGCTTTGAGCAGTTCCACGCCTTCGATCAGGATGCGATCGACAACAAGGCGTATATCGCCAAGGGCCTTTTGCCGATGCCGGTTCTGGCGGTTGGCGGCGAGAAATCCTTCGGTACGACCATGGAAGCCGTTACACGCTTTGCCGCCACAGACGTGCGCGGCGCGGTGATTCCCAACGCCGGTCATTGGCTGATGGAAGAGCAACCGAAGGCGACTGTCGCTGTGATTGCAGATTTCTTGCATTGAGCGATCTCGGCGGGATTCAATCGAAACGGCTTGCAACGTTGCAAGCCGTTTTTCTTTGGTACGGACGGATAAGGCGATGCAAATACGCATCGTATAATCCAAGCCACATTTCGTACCTCTTTGTACTTCTTCGCTCTTCAGGAGAAAAACCGTGCGTTTGCCGTCTCTGTCTTCTCTGCAGTTTTTAGTCGTCGCTTCCCTCGCTGGCCTGACCGCTGCACCTGCTTCTGCCGACGACCTCAAGGGCCGGAAGTGAATTAAGCTTGATAGCTCGTCATGTTCACAATCACCCACCGTCGTTGATATTGAGGAAGAAAGGAAAGCACCCATGAAGATTACCGTTGAAACCACTGTTGCTGCGCCCATCGGCAAAGTCTGGCACGCCTACACCACGCCCGATGACATCAAACAGTGGAATACCGCATCTCCCGACTGGCACACGACCTCCGCCGCAGTGGATCTGCGCGTGGGTGGCGCTTTTTCCTCTCGCATGGAGGCAAAGGATGGCAGCATGGGATTTGACTTTGCGGGGACGTATACCCAAGTCATCGAAAACCAGTTGATTGAATACGCATTCGGTGATCGTAGTGCGCAGGTGGAGTTTTCCGAAACCCCGGATGGTGTTCTGGTCCGTGTGCGCTTCGAGGCCGAGACGCTCTATCCGGTTGAGCAACAACAACAAGGCTGGCAAAGCATTCTGAATAATTTCAAGAAGCACGTCGAGACGCAATAATTCACGCGATACGTCGCCTGATGTGCATGTTTCATAAGAAAACAGCCTCTCTTGAGAGGCTGTTTTTGTTTCGATCATCTGAATCCTCCGAATGTTCACGGCACCATTTCCGGCAAATCAAATCGAAAACAGGTTCGCCGGGCCAAACAAATAAAAATGAAATAAAACATTGATGGGCCGGCAACAACTTTCTTGTTCACGCTCATTGAGGAGACACACGATGACCAGCAAAAACACCATCTGCCTCTGGTACGACGGCGACGCATTGGATGCCGCAACGTTCTACGCGAAGACTTTTCCCGACAGCACGGTGGGAGCCGTCCACCGCGCGCCAGGCGACTATCCCGCGGGTAAAGAAGGCAACATCTTGACGGTTGAGTTCACCGTGATGGGCGTCCCCTGCATCGGCCTCAACGGCGGCCCGGCTTTCCGGCACAGCGAAGCCTTCTCGTTTCAGGTCGCCACCGATGACCAGGAAGAAACCGATCGCTTGTGGAACGCTATCGTCGATAACGGCGGCCAGGAGAGCGCCTGTGGCTGGTGCAAAGACAAATGGGGACTGTCGTGGCAGATCTCGCCCCGCGTGCTGATCGCCGCCGTCACCGATCCCAATCAGGCCGTCGCCAAACGAGCCTTCGAAGCGATGATGAAGATGAAAAAGATCGACATCGCCGCCATCGAAGCCGCCCGGCGTGGTTGAGGCCCGTTATTGAGCAATCATATGGCGTTCAGTGCTGCTACCGTTGCGGCGTCCAGTTGCAATGCTCCCGCCGCGACGTTCTCGCGCAAGTGCGCCACCGATGACGTCCCAGGGATAACAAGGATGTTCGGGGCGCGCTGAAGCAGCCAGGCCAACGCTACCTGCATCGGCGTTGCCTGCACGGATGCGGCGACACGTGTCAGAGTGTCCGATTGCAGCGGCGAAAATCCACCCAGCGGGAAAAACGGCACATAAGCGATGCCCTGCGCAGCCAGCGTATCGATCAAGGCATCATCGCCGCGAGCAGCCAGGTTGTACATGTTCTGCACGCAAACGATGTCGGTGATCTGCTGCGCTTCCGTGATCTGTTTCGCATTGACATTGCTGAGTCCGATATGCCGGATGAGACCTTCTTCTTTCATCTTCACCAGCGTAGTAAGCGCCTCCGCGATCGAAGAGCCATCCGGACCCTCCAGTCCGGGCGCACGCAAATTGACGACGTCCAGGGCATCCAATTGCAGATTACGCAGGTTGTCATGTACGGCGGCACGTAGTTGTTCCGCCGACGCCGCCGGTATCCACGATTGATCTTCGCCGCGTACAAAGCCGATCTTGGTGACGATGGTCAGCGCGTCCCGGTAAGGATGCAGCGCTTCGCGAATAATCTGGTTGGTGACGTGCGGCCCATAGAAATCCGATGTATCGATGTGGTTGATGCCCAGCTCAATGGCTTCGCGCAATACGGCCACGGCAGCGGCACGATCTTTAGGCGGGCCCCAGACATGCGGGCCGGCCAGCTGCATGGCGCCATAGCCAAGTCGATTGAAGGTGATGTCGCACTGCGCGGGGGAAAACTGGTCGCTGGACGGTGAATACGTGCTCATGAAAGCTCCTGAATGTTGATGCAATTAAGGGGACTGACTCGAAATTCGCGGCATCCCTGCGTCAGGAGGCAGGTGACACAGCGGCATCACTGCATGGTAATGAAGATGGGCGCGTGTGATAATCCGTGCAGTGACGTACAGGTTGTACGAAATTCCGCACAATAAAGGTGGCGCCGATGACTACAGACATTCATTCCATGGCAGATCTGTCGACCTTTGCTCTGGTGGTTCAGCATCAAGGATTTCGCCAGGCAGGCCGCGCCAGTGGACAATCCGCCTCGGCGCTGAGCGAAGCGGTACGACGGCTGGAAAACAAGCTGGGGATACGCTTGCTGTTACGCACCACACGCAGCGTGACGCCCACTGAGGCCGGTGCGCTTTTGCTCAGCCGTCTGAAGCCTGCCCTGGATGAAGTCGCCAACGCGCTCGACGTACTCAACGATCTGCGCGATCGTCCCCGCGGCACCTTGCGGCTGAACGTGCCGGTGAGTGCAGCGCGCTTCTTTTTGCAACCGATGGTCAACGAATTCCTCAGCGCCTATCCGGAAATCATGCTGGAACTGGTCGTCGACAATAATTTTGTGGATGTGGTGGCCAGCGGCTGTGACGCCGGTATCCGCTATGGAGAAAAGCTGGAGCAGGACATGATCGCCGTGCCCATCGGGCCTCGCACCCAGCGCTTCGCTGTGGCTGCCGCGCCCTCATATCTGGCGCGGCGTGGCATCCCGGAACATCCGCGCGACCTGCTGCAACATGCCTGCCTGCGCGGAAAATTTCTCAGTGGCGCGATCTATCCATGGGAATTTGAGCGCGACGGGCAGACACTCACTGTCGAACCCACCGGCCCGTTGATCGTGACGCCCACCGTCGCCGACCTTGCGGTGAGCGCCGCCGTGGCGGGACACGGATTGATCTATCTTTTTGAAGAATGGCTGGAGCCGTACATCAGTTCCGGCCAGCTGCAACCTGTGCTGCAGGATTGGTGGCTGAGCTTCCCCGGCCCGTTTTTATACTATTCGGGCCGGCGCCATTTGCCTGCGCCGTTGCGGGCGTTCATTGACTTCGTTCAGTAAATCATTCCGTGAGAGAGTCGCGCAATGGATCAGAACTTGGTCGACACACCCAGGCCCCATTTGCGTTCCGGGTCGCCGGTATCGGGCAACAGACCATTTGAATAGTCCAGGCTCAACCCGACGCTCTGATTGAAATTGTAGGTCAATGCACTTCGCCAGTAGTGAATGCTGCGCGATCCTTCCAGCGCCTTGAGGCCGGTGTAGGTGGTGGTGAAATCAAACGGCAGTCTGGGGTTGGTCGATGCCAGCGTGAAGCCTGCCTGCGCACCCAGACGGATAAAGTCCTGATGCTGGTCATAGACAGTCGGATTGCCGCGATCAACATACATACCGTTGCGGCTCTGGCCGATCAGGATAGGTTTGAAGGCCAGGCCGTTGTTCCAGCGGATGAAATCGTTGAGGATGCCGGGACGCACCATCGTGTAGGTAAAGTTGACGGTGAGCAGACGGCTGCCATCGGTACTGTTGATGAGGTAGTCAGGCCGCGCGGTCAGATCTTCGGTGTTGGCTGATCCCGGATGGGCGAAGTGGAACGCCGACAGCATACCGATCTGGCCCGTACGCGTGGTATCCACCGATACGCCGCCGCCGTTGTAGGTGGTGACACGATTCTGCTTGAAACCGACATAAGGCACGGCCTCATAGGTGCTGCCATTGCCGTCCATGGGACGCTTGTCGAACGAATAGCCGGTATAGACCACGATGTCATTGGTGCGCGATTGCGCCACATCGTCGTTGGCAAGCGTCAGGTGGGCGCGATCGACGGAGGCATAGGCAGCCTTATTGCTGCGATCGACGGATAACTGATCGGGATTGCCGCGCACGCGTATAGGATCCAGCCAGCTCGGCTCCTGTGCTGCAGATGCCGGTACGGCTGATGTTGCTGCACCGGTTGCGGTTGCACTGGCGGCGGCAGTAGAACCTGCAGCGCTTGCCGTGGTCATGCTGGCAGCGGATGCAGCATGGGGCAAGCTTAGTTGCACATCGCTCTTCACGCAAACCAGGCTACTTTGGTTGCCGGCATCAAAGAAGCTACCGGCAGCCGCGCCACTCGTTGGTTTGAATTGCGCATCTTTGCCGTCAAGCAGACTTTGCAAATCTTCGGCGATATGGCCGGCGTTGCAACTATCGCCCTTGCACGTCTCTCCTCCGGCTTTGTCAGCGGCTTGCTTCTTCAGCAGCCATGAGGCCAGTTCCCGGTATGACGACAGCGGCGCCGGGTGGTCGCCCACCGACAAATAAGCGGTACTCACGGGATAAGCGGCAAGCAGGCGCGCTGCCAGCTTTTCCTTGTCGACCTTCAAATCGGGAGCGCACAGCGCTCCGGCATCAGAACCAGCGTCGGCGGCCTGAACCAGGGGGGCCGTACCGGAAGCGGACAGTAACATGACCGCGGCAAAAGAATGCATTCGACTTCGCATTGATATCCTTGTTGTAGTAAAAATAAACGGTATCGACGCATGGCGACAGCGTCGCCATGTTCGGACAATTGAGCAAAGTGGGGATTAAAAAATGATATGAACGCGCGGCACCAAAAAATGTTCAATGCCAATTGCAAATTTATCTGCGCGATGACAAACGACGTTCAGAGGCGGCTCAGGGGCAACTCAAAAACAGAACCATACCGAGGTACTAAAGGCAACTTCTGATGCAAACGGCGATGTTCCATGGGGTTGCCGTATAGATGGGCCAGGAATCAGAGCTATTGGGTGCTGACGTCGGCTCGCATCCGGATCTCACCCGTCAGTTGCAAACCTTTTAGCTTGCGTTGGTCGGCGACGGCATAGATCGTACTGATGCCGTCCACTTCAATCGCAAAGCTGAGCGCCAGAACAACCCTCCCTTGGAGCGCGATGGTGGCGCCCCACCCGCCGTTGATGCATGCCGGTTTGATCTGCACGTCAAACGCCCCCATCGATGCCAGGCCATTGACGAATTCGTCTGCTGACTGTGTGACGGCCAAACTTGCGACTGGCGTGCTACTGCGGCCGTGGCTGCCGATGCTGCTGACGCCGCCATCTCCGATGACCATTGCTTTCGGCGTCAGCAACCGCAACATCGCGGGCTTGTCCTGATGCGCAATCGCATGCAAGAAATCCTGTACCAGCCGCTCGCATATCTGCTCATCGGCAATCCGGCGTGCACGATCGGATTGCACGCGCTCCTTCGCCCGTCGCACCAGTTGCCGGCAATGCACCGGCGTCTTGTTGAGGGTCGCTGCGATTTCTTCGTATTGGCAATCGAAGGCTTCATGGAGCAGCAAAGCCGCTCTTTCATCCGCACTCAGACGCTCAAGCAGCAGCAACACGCCATACGACAGATCCGACAGCATGGAAACCGCGTCTTCCGCAGAAGGGGCATGACTGTCCAGCCAAGGATCCGGCAACCAGTCGACGGGTTCGGTCGCGCGCTGACGCTGCAGATATCGCAAACGATCAATGGCGATGCGTGTCGTAACGGTTGTCAGCCAGGCGACGGGCGTCTTCAGTTTGCGATGGTCGGTTTCGTGCCAGCGCAGCCAGGTTTCCTGAACGACGTCTTCCGCTTCGGAAAGACTGCCCAGCATCCGGTAGGAAATCGATAACAACCGGCGGCGGGATGCCTCAAAAAGAGAGGTGGATTCTTCTGTCTGTGTTTCTTTCATTTTTCTCTCCAAACCAGGACTCCGGACTCCAGGATGGCGCGCTGACACCTGACCTGTCCGGCGCAATACGCGCTTGCTCACCAGCTTGACGACGGTGAGATGGGAAACGTGACAGAACGTGAAAAATATTCCTTCTTTGTCACGAGCAATACGTCCCCGGCGTCAAGTCACGGCAACCACTTCACTACATTACCTGAAAGGAAAAACGAATATGCATTCATCCGTTCCACACGCTCTTGGCATGATTCCCACCGTCATCGAGCAATCAGGCCGGTCCGAACGGGCTTACGATATCTATTCACGGCTGCTGCGTGAGCGCATCGTGTTCCTCGTCGGACCGGTGACGGACGAATCTGCAAATCTGATCATCGCCCAACTGCTGTTTCTCGAATCCGAAGATCCCGACAAGGATATCTCGCTCTACATCAATTCTCCCGGCGGAGCCGTCTATGCGGGCCTCGCGATCTTCGACACCATGCAGTTCATCCGTCCGCAAGTGTCCACCTTATGCACCGGTTTTGCCGCGAGCATGGGTTCCATTTTGCTTGCCGCGGGCGCCAAGGGAAAGCGTCTGGCCCTGCCCAATGCCCGCATCATGATCCATCAGCCGTCTGGCGGCTCACAAGGCACGGCTGCCGATGTAGAAATTCAGGCACGCGAGATCTTGTACCTGCGCGAACGTCTCAACAACATCCTCGCCGAACGCTGCGATCAGCCGCTGGACAAGATTGCACAGGACTCGGAGCGGGACAACTTCATGTCTGCCGACGGCGCCAAAGCGTATGGATTGATTGATGACGTCGTGTCATGCAACAACCCCATGCGGTAAGCGCGAAAGGATAATTCAAGAAAGAAACAGTCTCAGGCCTCGTTACCGGGAAGCTCAACCGTAAAAATTGTCCCAGCCTCCGTACTCGACTCCACCTTGATGCTGCCGCCGTGCGCAATCGCCACCTCGCGTGCAATAAACAGGCCCAGCCCCAGACTGGTTCTTGGGCGTCCGTCATTGCCGGATTCGGTCGGCAACTGAACCAGCGGTTTGAAGATGGATTGCAGCGATTCGAAAGGTATCTTTGCGCCGTAATTCTTGACGCTGACGACAATGCCGTCCGGCCCGCGTCGGGCATCAAGCGTCACAGGGCGTTGCGGCGAGCCGTACTGTGCGGCGTTCAGAAGCAGATTTGAAAACAGCTGGTGCATGCGTACCGCGTCAAAAGAGCCGTTCATATTGCCCTCGGTGAGCAAGTCAAATTGCATTTGGGGATGCATGGAAGCGGCTTCTTCAACGACTGATCGAAAGATATCAAGCAGATTGGTCGGGATACAACATGTCGGCATGCCGCTGCCAAACTGTGTCCTCGTATAGCCGAGCAGGTCATCAACCATGGAATTCATCATCCGTGAACTACGCTTGATGCGAGCGCCGAGTTCAACCACTTTTTCTGCCGGCAACGTGGCGTGCGTCATCAGGTCGGCCGTGAGTCCCATATTGGTCAAGGGAGCACGAAGATCATGTCCGAGAATCGCCAGGAACAATTCTCTGGTGTGTTCAGCACGTGCGGAAAAAGTCAAAATCGACTCGCTCAGCGCCTGGTCGATCGCTTCATTGAAGCGCACCATTTGCTGAATCGTTTCCTCGGACATCGTTTCGGCCAGCGGAAGCCACAGACGCAAGACCGTTGCGCGCAAAGCGCGATATTCGGCACTCACCTGCAACAAGGAAAAATCTCCCGCCTGGCGCAAAGCGCCATGGATGGATGCGGCACTGCCTTGAGAATACAAGCCCGGAGCCAGCCCCTGCGACTTTAACTGTTGCTGCTCGGGATTCTGCAAGGTCTCGATATCGACCGCAATTGCCTGAAGAATTTCACGCGCATAATCGCGCAGAACCAAATCTGGTTTCTCATGCACGTCACCCGACACCACATGTGCGAAGCGCGCCCATTCAGCCAGGATATCGTCGATGTGCTTCGTAATGAAATAGTACAGTTTCATGGTGGCCTTGATGACACACTTGGTATTAGCGTTAAAACGTCCGCTGTCCTGCACGATCATGTACAGAATGCGGTCAATGGAATTTGCGGTAAGAATTGAATCCAGGTTTGTGTGCTCCGGTCACACGCGGAATCGCTGGATTCGATGCAGGTTAAATCACAAGTTGAGTCACAAGTTGAATCACAGTGCGCATACGGCAGCACAAGAGATGATTCGAAAAGATGGGATTGTATTTGTTGCTTCACGACATATCGCCGCAGGCAACGGTACGCTAGTGTACGTTAATTTGAATCACCTCGGAGTATGCCGTCCGAACCCGTTTCCTCGTCTTCACAGGTCAGGCGTATGTCGGCGTCTGCGGCCATTGCGAGAATGGCAATTCAGACTGCTTTTTGAATTGGGATGCCAAAACGGAATTTTGTTTTCGTGCTTGCCTACGCGGGCCTACGCACGCATCTCTTGCTCAATCCAGGTAATCGCTGACGCATGTAGCGGCCGCCAGCCGAGTTCCTTTCTGGCCCTGACGCCACGGATGCGGCTATTGGAACCCAGCGAATAGCGTGCACGGCCCAGCCCCCAGACGGCAATTGCGGCTTCTTCCGTGAGGCCTTCTATCTTGGCGATACCGAGACGTTTGCTGATCGCTACGGCGATGTCGGCAAGAGATGCTTCGCCATTCTCTGCAAAATAGAAGGAGCCTGCCGGGGCTTTTTCCAGCGCCAGCTGATATAGCGCGCAAACGTCGTCAATGTGCACGGTAGCCCAGCGATTGAGACCCGGGCCGACGATCTGGACGATACCGCAGGCGCGCGCATGGTCGACTACCGCAGGGATTTGCACGCTATCCGGATGCAGACCTTTGCCCGTGCCGTAGATGAGCGTGTTGCAGATGATGACCGTACGGATGCCCATGGTATTGCCTGCGTCCATGATGCGACGGTCAAGCGCGTAGCGGGCCTGCTTGCCTTCGGCGACGATCAATGGCGTATCTTCGTCAAAGATCTTGTCGCTGAGTGTTTTGCCGGCGGCCGCGTCGCCGACCGTGCTCGATCCGCTGGTATGCAACAAGGGCTTGCCGCTGCCTGCCAGACCTTCCAACAGCGCCTCAATCGCAGGACGGTGATCGCTGCTGGCGCAATTGATGACGGCGTCGGCGTTACGGGCTTCACGTATCAGTATTTCCTTATCATCGAGATTACCGAAGATAGGCTCGATGCCGATCCCGCGCAAGTGCTCTGCTTTCGCCGTATCGCGCACCAGGCCGCGGATGTGGTGGCCTGATTTCATCAGATGCAAAGCGATCGAGCCGCCGATGTAACCACTGGCGCCGGTGATGAAAATATTCATTCTTCCTCCTGGTGTGTTCTGTCTTATTATTGATGAGCCATGGCGGCATGGTGCGCCGCCCATTCGACAATGGCTTGATCGTTGGCCGGGGCGAACGTCGCTACAGTACAGCGATGATCCGGGAAGTGATATACAGTGTGGCGAAGCAATTGCCGCAAGGTGTAAGGCTGATCGTCTACCGGAACATCCAAGTTCAGTTTGCCGTCCCGCACGAGCGCCGACGCCGCAGCCGCAAGAACGGTCTTGGTGAAACTCCACCACAGCGCTGGCCTGGACTCTTGCAGATCATCGCCATCGCCGTCAATAACCTTGCCGTTGCAGACTACCGCCGTGATGAGGTTGGAAGTGCCCGCAACACCGACCACTGATGCACCTGCCACTGACATCGCGCCTATTGATCCGCAAAGGCGTCGGTGGCGCCGATCAGTTTGTCCAGAATGCCCGGCTCGTTATAGGCGTGCCCTGCTGCTTCGACCAGATGAAATTGCGCTGCCGGCCAGGCCTTATGCAGTTCCCATGCGGATCTTGCCGGTGTGGCCAGGTCATAGCGGCCTTGCACGATGACGCCGGGGATATCCTTCAGGCGCGAGACATTGGCCAGCAACTGCCCTTCTTCCATGAAACCCTTGTGGACAAAATAGTGGTTCTCGATGCGCGCGAAAGCCAGCGCAAAGTGGGCGTCGCCGAATTGGTTGATCATGCCCTGGTTCGGAAGCAAGGTGATGGTGCCCGCTTCCCATTGACTCCAGGCGCGCGCGGCTTCCAGCTTGGCGGCTTCATCGTCACCGGTCAGTCGCTTGTGATACGCCGCCATGAGGTCGCCGCGTTCCGCTTCCGGAATCGGCGCGAGGAACTCTTCCCAGCGGTCAGGCGCCAACCACGACGCGCCTTCCTGGTAATACCAGTCAAGCTCGCGCTGGCGCAGCAAAAAGATGCCCCGCAAGATGATTTCAGTGACCCGTTCGGGATGCGTTTCTGCATAGGCGATTGCCAGCGTGCTACCCCATGATCCGCCAAAGACTTGCCATTTATCGATGCCCAGTTTGCTACGCAGACGTTCGATGTCGGCCACCAGATCCCAGGTCGTGTTGGCGTCGAGATTGGCATGCGGCAGCGAGCGGCCGCAACCGCGCTGGTCGAACAGGACGATGCGATATTTTTCCGGATTGAACAGCTGTCGATGCGATGGTCCGCAACCACCGCCTGGACCGCCATGCAGGAACACCACCGGCTTTCCCTGGGGATTGCCGCAAACTTCCCAATACACCTGATGACCGTCGCCGACATCGAGCATGCCGCTGTCATAGGGGTTGATCGGCGGATAGAGCTTGCGTAATGGCTGGAGAGCGGTCTCGGTGGCGGTTGTGGTCGGACTTGTCATTGATACGTTTCCTTATGTTTCATTCTTGCAGCAGGTGCTTGCAGGTGATGCAGGGTCGTTTATGCGTCGGCAAAATAACCGGCCAGTTTCGCCAGATCGACGTTGCCGCCGCTGACGACAACACCCACGCGCTTACCCTTGAGCTGATCTTTCATCTTGCGTACGGCAGCATAGCTCAGGCAACCAGTCGGTTCGACGATCATTTTCATGCGTTCGGCGTAGAAGCGCATACAGGCGATCAGTTCGTCATCGCTGACGGTAAGGATGTCTTCCACGTCGCGCTTGATGATCTCAAAGGTGTAATGCCCGACATGCTGGGTCTGAGCGCCATCGGCAATGGTGCGTGGTGTGTCAATGTGAATGATCTTGCCGGCGCGCAGCGATTGCTGGGCGTCGTTGCCGGCTTCCGGCTCGACACCGTAGGTTTTGCATGCCGGCGCCAAGGCCTTGGCTGACAACAGCGAACCAGACAACAAGCCGCCGCCGCCCAGACACACGAACAAGGCGTCCAGCGGACCGGTTTCTTCCAGCAATTCCTTGACGGCGGTGCCTTGTCCGCTGATGACATCCGGGTGGTCGTAGGGTGGGATCATGGTCAAGCCATGTTTTTCTGCAAGGTTGGCGCAGATTTCTTCCCGGTTCTCGGTGTAGCGGTTAAAGCGCACAACCTTGCCGCCATAGCCTTTTGTCGCAGCGACTTTGGCCTCGGGTGCATCTTCCGGCATGACGATGGTGGCGGGCATGCCGAGCACTTTTGCGGCCAGCGCGATGGCTTGGGCGTGGTTGCCTGATGAGAAAGTGACAACACCGTCGGCGCGCTGTTCCGGCGTGAAGCGCGCCAGAGAGTTCATCGCGCCACGAAACTTGAAGGCGCCCATGCGTTGATAGTTTTCGCATTTGAAAAAAATCTGTGCACCGATTTCATCGTCGGCAGTGCGCGATGTCAGCACCGGCGTCTTGTGGGCAAGGCCTTCAAGGCGTTTTGCCGCGGCGACCACGTCGCTGTATTCGGGAAGCGTCAGCATGGATTCTCCGTTGTAGTTCATCGTCGTTCGTTGTTTGCTGAGGGGATGTTGCATTACAGATAGTAATTTATTTTGCGGGCATGGGTACGGGAGGCTGGCTGGTAACGCCCCCGATTCAGAAGTACCGGAGGATCCGAGTGAGACGATTCCTGGAGAAGCATCAGAATTGCTTCAGGAAATCCCCGATACAAAGCTGCTTCGCCGCCACGTATTATTTCTCCATGACACAGACCGGCTCCGCAGTTGTCACCGCACTCGCATGCAATTTCAGCTGATGACAACCCGGCATCAAGACGTCTTCATCGTCATCGCGCCCCAAACCGACTGTACGCAAAGGATAGCAATCCATGAAAACCAACTTATGTGAACGCGTATCCGCGGCCCGCACTTTCGGCGGCATGCAGCATCGGCGCCCGCCCAAACAGCGTGTTGCGCCATTACAGCTCGTGACGGCGACCGTGTTCGACGACCGTTTTGAGGCCATCGTCAAGTCTTCCGAAGATGCCATCATCAGCAAGAGTCTGACCGGCATCATCACCAGCTGGAATCCTGGTGCTGAAGCGATTTTCGGCTATACCGAGAGCGAAATGATCGGCCAGCGTATGCTGCGCCTGTTCCCTATCGAACGTCAGGACGAAGAGTATTACATCCTCGAAAAAATCCTCGCCGGAGAGCCTGTAAGCCATTTTGAAACAGTCCGCATCCACAAAAGCGGCAGGCCGGTTCACGTCTCGGTTTCGATCTCGCCGTTGCGCGACAAGGATGGCAATATTGTCGGCGCCTCCAAGATCGCCCGTGACATCACCAAGCAGGTTGAGTTGGAAAGTGCCGCCGAGCAATTCCGTGCCTTGGTCAGTTCATCCGACGACGCCATCATTACCAAAGACATCAACGGACAAATCTGCAGCTGGAACAATGCAGCGCAGACCATCTTCGGCTACACCGCAGATGAAATGATCGGCGAACCAATGCTGCGCCTCTTTCCCGAAGACCGTGTCGAAGAAGAGAGCTTTATTCTCGGCAAGATTCTTGCCGGTGAAAAGGTCGACCATTTCGAAACCGTACGCATCCGCAAAGATGGAAAACAGATTCACGTGTCGGTGACGATATCGCCAATCCGCGATCGTCACGGCAATGTGGTCGGCGCATCAAAAATTGCGCGCGACATCACGCCACTGCGCCGGCACCAGGAAAAGCTGGAGCATATCGCTCACTATGACGGTCTCACCGATCTGCCCAACCGCCTGCTGCTGACCGATCGCCTGCGTCAGGCCATGGCGCTGTGCAAGCGCGGGGTCCAGCAATTGGCGGTGCTGTATCTGGATCTGGATGGTTTCAAGCAAATCAATGATGCCCACGGGCACGATGTGGGCGATGCGCTGCTGGTCGCCCTCTCCCGCCGCATGGCCGGCACATTGCGCGAAGCCGACACGCTGGCGCGTATCGGTGGCGACGAATTCGTTGCGGTCCTGATGGACATCAACAGCGCTGAAAAACTCAAACGTATCGTCGGCCGCATCCTGTGCGCCTGCGCCGAACCGGTCATGATTGACGGAAAACGCCTGGAAGTCACCGCCAGCATCGGCGTGACCACGTATCCGCATGACGACGCCGATGAAGATCAGTTGATGCGTCATGCCGACCTGGCCATGTATGAGGCCAAGCAAGCAGGCAAAAACCGGTTTCACGTTTTTGACGCCTTCCGCGAAGCCGAAGGCAAGAGCCGTCACGTCTATGTACGCCGGCTGGGTGAAGCACTGGAGCGCAACGAACTGTTGCTGCACTATCAACCCAAGATCAACATGAAAACCAACGAAGTGGTCGGTGTGGAAGCCCTGATCCGTTGGCAGCATCCGGATCGTGGCTTGTTGTCGCCGTCGGCTTTCCTGCCGCTGATTGACGGCCACTCCATCAACGAAGAACTCGGCCTCTGGGTCATCGGCCGCGCACTGGCGCAGATGGAACTCTGGCGCGGACAAGGAATTCGCATGCCGGTCAGCGTCAACCTGGCGCCTAATCAGCTGCAGGATGAACTGTTCCCGACCATCCTTGGCAACATGCTGGCGCGTTATCCCGAGCTCGATCCGGCAGATCTTGAACTGGAAGTTCTGGAAACCAGCGCCATGCTCGACATCGAAGCCGTCTCACACGTCATGCAGGCTTGCCGCAACCTGGGTGTGCAGTTCTCCATCGATGATTTCGGCACAGGGTATTCGTCGTTGACTTACCTCAAGCGTTTGCCGGCAAAGACACTCAAGATTGATCAAAGCTTTGTGCGCGACATGCTCAGCGACCATGAGGATCTGGCCATCGTTTGCGGTGTGATCGGCCTGGCGACCGCGTTTCAACGCAAGGTCATTGCAGAGGGAGTGGAAAGCGAAGCCCATGGCAAAAAACTCATGGAACTGGGTTGCGAGCTGGCGCAAGGCTATGGGATCTCGCGCCCCATGCCCGGCCCCAAACTGCGTCAATGGCTGGCAGCCTGGAACGCCAGCCCCGCCTGGAGCTGAATCAGGTCTGCTCAGTACTTCGCCGGGACATTGCTACTTCGCGTTAGCGTCAACCCTTCACATCGCCACATCACTGCGGGCGCTTTCGGCCATTGAGCCGGAGGTGCCCTTTTTTCATTGCTTTTGACACAACGCTACTTGTAGGACAAACACTTATTCCAAAGTAAGAAAGCCCGCGTCGCCCAGGCGGATGAGCCATTTCCGGCGATTCCTTCGTAAGATGTCAGACGCGGCAAACTCTTATGCAGTTTGCAGTGCAAATTTGCTACTTAGTTGCCAGAGATTTAGCGCTAAATTAATCTAATAATATGATTCATCCCGGTGAATGCAGAGGCTGCCTATGAATCTTGATTCCGTATCAGCCCAATTTGGCTTTCTTAAAGGTACAGGCACGCTTGGCCAACTTATTTTTGAACATGATTGGTCATCCTCGCCGCTGGGGCCGATCAGCCAATGGCCCCAGAGTCTCAAAACAGCCGTCAGCCTGATGCTCAACTCGCGCCAGCCGATGTGGCTGGGCTGGGGCGAGCAAGTCACCTTTCTCTACAACGACGCTTACATCGATGTGCTCAGCCAGGCCAAGCACCCGTGGGCGCTGGGACGGCCGGCCGCCGAAGTCTGGTCGGAAATCTGGGACATTTGCGGCCCTCTCGCAGATAAAGTGTTCAAACAAGGCGAAGCCACCTTTGTGGACGAAGTACGTTTGTTCATGAGCCGTGAAAGCGGCCCCGAAGAGAACTATTTTTCCTTCTCCTATTCACCGATCCGCGACGAATCGGGGGAAGTCGGCGGTTTGTTTTGTCCGAACGCCGAGATGACCGCCAAGCATCTCAATGCGCGCCGTCTGCGCACGCTGTCCGAGCTGGCTTCCGGCGCATTGATGGAACGCACCGCCGACGCTGCTGCGGCCACGGCGGCAACCATCCTCGCGAAAAATCCCGACGACGTGCCATTTGCGCTGCTCTATCTGACTGACTGCAACCAGTACCAGGCAGTGCTGAAACAGACCGTCAATCTGCCGCCGCTGAATGGCATTGCCCCCGAATTCATCAGCCTCGATGCTGCCGAGACGCAAATCGACGCGACCGGTATGCCGCTCCTTGGGCGACTCTGGCCGATGGGGCAAGTGCTGGACACCGTTACCAAGGAACTGGTTGATGTAGCGCATATTGATACACTGCCACTCGGTCTGGCCGACCAGCGCATTCGCCGGGCCATCATGTTGCCGCTGGCTTCGCCGGGGCTGGAACGGCCGATCGGCGTGCTGATCTGCGGTATCAATCCCACGCGTCCGCTGGACAACGATTACCAGACCTTCTTCGATTTAGTGGCCGGCCAGATAGCCACGGCGATTCAACAAGCGCGTATGGCAGAAGCCGAGAAGCAGCGCGCCGACCTGCTGGCGGAACTGGATCAAGCCAAAACAGCATTTTTCAGTAACGTCAGCCATGAATTCCGCACGCCTCTCACGCTGATGATGGGGCCGCTGGATGACATGCTCAATGACCACGAGCACGCACTCGCGCCGGTGCAGCAGCAACGTGCCAATATGTTGCGGCGTAACACCCAACGCCTGCAAAAACTGGTCAATACCTTGCTGGATTTTTCGCGCATTCAGGCCGGGCGCGCGGAGGCCACTTATGCGAGAGTCGATCTGGCCGCCCTCACCTCAGATCTGGCCAGCACTTTCCGCTCCACCATCGAGGGGGCGGGACTGGTATTTGAGGTCAACTGCCCGCGGCTGAAGGAAGAAACCTACGTCGACGTCACGATGTGGGAAAAAATTGTTCTCAACCTGCTTTCCAACGCGTTCAAATTCACGCTGGAAGGCAAGATCAGCCTCAAACTCAGCGGCCACGGCGACCATATTGCGTTGTCCGTGACTGACACCGGCGTGGGCATTGCCAAGGATCAGTTGCCGCTGGTGTTCAAGCGCTTCCATCGCGTTGAAGGCGTACAAGCGCGCACGCATGAAGGATCGGGCATCGGGCTGGCGTTGGTGCGCGATCTTGTCAGCCTGCAGGGTGGAACGATTGAGGTCGACAGTACACCGCAATCCGGTTCGGCGTTTGTACTGCAAATACCGGCGGGACGTGCGCATCTGCCTGCAGATCGCATCGTGGATACGACCGAGGCCGAGGCTGTGCACACCTCACTCAGTCCGCTGGCAGATACTTACGCTGCCGAGGCCAATCGCTGGATTGCCGTAAATCGAGCTGCAGATCAGGAGGTCGTACAGGCGTCCCCGTTGCAAAGCACACCGGCAAGCCGCGATCCAATGGTTGGTCTGGGTGCGCGTATTCTGGTCGCCGACGACAACGCCGACATGCGCGATTACCTGACCAATTTGCTGCAACCGCATTGGGAGATAGAAGCCGTCGCCAACGGTCTTGATGCCCTTGAGGCTGCACGCCGCTACCCGCATGATCTGATTTTGTCGGATGTCATGATGCCGCAGCTCGACGGCTTCGGTCTGCTGGAGCGGCTGCGTGCCGATGACGCCACCCGCAATATTCCGTTCATTCTGTTGTCGGCCCGCGCCGGAGAAGAGGCGCGTTTGGAGGGGCTGGCTGCCGGTGCCGACGATTATCTGGTCAAACCGTTTTCCAGCCGGGAGTTGATCGCCCGCATCGAATCCATGCTGTTGCGCTCGCAAATCCGCGCCATGGAAAAACGCCATGCCGATCGCATGAGCACCATCTTTGCGCAGGCGCCGGTCGCCATTGCGATTACCCGCGGCCCCAACCATGTGTTCGAGCTGGCCAACGCACCGTACATGGAACTGATCGGCAACCGGCCCATCATCGGAAGAAGTGTCAGAGAATCCTTGCCCGAACTGGAGGGCCAGAGCGTGCTGGGTCTGCTCGACGAGGTCTATCGCCACGCCGAACCGCACATCGGCCGCTCGCTGGGTGTCAATCTGAGACGCAGCAGCACGGGTATGGCGGAAGAGCGGTTCTTCGACTTCGTCTACCAACCGATGCTCAAGCCCGACGGCAGCATTGAAGGCATCGCCGTGGTGGCGTTTGAAGTCACCGAGCTGACGCGTGCTCGGCAGGCAGCTGAAGTCGCCAATCGCACCAAGGACGAATTTTTGGCCATGCTGGGCCATGAGTTGAGAAATCCTCTCACTCCAATTTTGACTGCGGTGCACCTGATGCGCCTGCGCGGTGGCGGGGGTGTGGAAAAAGAGTGCAGCGTCATCGAACGCCAGGCGCGTCATCTGGTGCGACTGGTCGACGATTTGCTGGATGTATCGCGGGTAGCACAAGGAAAAATCAATTTGCAAAAGAAGAAAATAGAAATCGCGGACGTCATTGCCAAGGCGATCGAAACCGCCAGCCCGCTACTGGAAGAGCGCCATCATCGCCTGAGCATCAATGTGCCCTCCCAGGGGCTGCTGGTGCATGCCGATCCCGAGCGGCTGACACAGGTACTCGCCAACCTGCTGACCAATGCCGGCAAGTACACCGAAAATCGCGGCCACATCAGCATTGACGCAATGCTGGAAAACAACCAGATTGTCATTGATGTGCGTGACAACGGCATCGGCATCAAAGCCGAGATGTTGCCGCATGTCTTTGACATGTTTGCGCAAGAGACTCAAGCCATTGACCGCGCCGGCGGTGGCCTGGGGCTGGGGCTTGCCATTGTGCGCAGCCTGACCGAATTGCATGGCGGTTCGGCGCATGTCTATAGCGCGGGCGTGGGAATGGGCAGCGTATTCACTATCAAACTGCCTGCCGTGATGAGCGAGACTACACCGCTTCTGTTGCCGTTACCGACGACCGATACAATCGCGCTGACGCCAGGCGGTGATGCCTGCGCGATCCTGATCGTCGACGACAATCAGGATGCCGCGCAAATTCTTGGTGAACTGCTATCCATGCAGGGACACGATGTCCGTGTTGCCTATGACGGCCCGTCGGCGCTCGATGCGGTCAAGCATTTCACACCACGCATCGCCTTGCTCGATATCGGCCTGCCCATCATGGACGGCTATGAAGTCGCAGGACATTTGCGCGCCCTGCCGCATCTGCAAGGCATAGGTCTGATCGCCCTGACGGGGTATGGCCAGGCCAGCGATCGTCTGCGCTCCGCCAATGCCGGTTTCGACCACCATCTGGTCAAGCCGGTCGACATTGATGTGGTGGAAGAGCTGATCCGGGCGACGCTGACTGCGCGTCCTGCGGATTCTCAGATGCCGCCGGCCATCCTGGCTGCTGCGGGCGACAACAGCAACGCCGGGCGGGAATTGTCCTGATTTTGTCGGCGAGGATGGATATTGACACATCAACAAAAATCGTCCCTGCGGGCGATTTTTTAATTGGAGACCGGGCTCTTTCACGAAAGGCTGCATCAGATGTTTTTTGAGAATCGTCCTATATCAACGACTGCGCGAACCCCCTAAACTCGCGACTGCTTTCCGGTTCATCAATCCGGATGACAGCCAAATTTTTCCCTGTTGGTCCCGTTCTCGCCCCCGTGGGACGGTTTTTTTTGACATCCATGCCGATATCCCGCCTACTTTCCTCATCCTGCCGAACCTGTTGCCGAGTACTGTGCGTTTTCGTACTTACGGCACTTGCCGCACCTCTCCACCTTGCTCAGGCCGCTGAGCCCAAGGCGGCTCCTGCTTCAGTCAATCGCCTGCTGGCAGAAGAAGCCGTGAGCAGCCTGTCGAGTGGTATCCGCTATCGCTTCGGTAGCACCAATCCCGATCGTGGTCTGGATTGCAGCGCATTCGTCGGCTATTTGTTCAAGGAAGCCGTCGGTGAAGACTTGCCGCGCACGGCAAAGGAAATCAGCGATATGGGCAAGCACGTGGGCCTGAACGATATGGAGCCGGGCGACCTGGTCTTTTTTGGCAAGGGAAAGCGCCACGTGTCCCATGTCGGGATCTATGTCGGCGGCAAGAAATTCATTCATGCCTCGCGCAAACATGGCGCCGTCTATGAATCGGGTCTGAATGAGCCTTACTGGCAAAAGCATTTCAGTGGCGCGCGCCGTTTGACAACTACACTGCCGCGATCCTGAACGCTCCTGCCGTTTATCTTCCCTTCAAAATAAAAAAGCTGCTCCGAAGAGCAGCTTTCAGTTCGTCCCTGCCAACGCAGGGTCGATATAACAGCTGTTTTTGTTAGTTATGCTGCGCCGTTGTCAGGCATTATTGCTTGGTGATAGCAGCCGGCAGATGGCGGCCGTGGAACTTGACGTAGATCGCGTCCAGCTTGCCATTGCGGTGGTTGGTGACGACCCAGTTGTTGATCCATTCCTTCAGGCGAGGTTGATTCTGGTTGAAGGCGATGCCCAGATCAAAATCCTTTTGTGCGAACTTCAGTTCCAGGTTCTTGCCTGGTGCGCGCTTGATCATTTCCGCCAGATTGGATGGGGTGCTGGAGAAGATTTCGACCTGGCCGGTGACCATCGACGTGATCAGCGTGGCGTCGTCTTCATAGCGCACGATCTCGGCGCCCTTCGCTTGTGCTGTCGTCAGCGTGTCGTTGACGGTGGCACGTGTCAGGCCGATACGTTTGCCGTTGAGGTCGTTGTAATCCTTGATTTGCATGCTCTTCGGGCCGCCGACAATGATGGTGATCACGGCATAAGGCACGGAAAAGTCGACTACCTTGGCGCGCTCAGGCGTGATCGACAAGTCGGCGATGACGACGTCGGCACGATTGGCTTGCAGTGTCGGGATGCGTGCAGCGTTGGTGACCGGCACGATTTCCAGCTTCACGCCCAGATCCTTGGCGAATTGCTCGGCAGTTTCGACGTCGGAGCCGGCAGGTTGCAGGTTGGCGTCGGCAAAGCTGAACAGCGGTGTACCCATGGCGATCGCCACGCGGACCTTACCGGCCTTCTTGATGTCGTCGAGCTGGTCGGCCATGGCTACGTGGGCCAGGCCGGCGGTCAGCAGCGCAGCGATACAAGTACGGGCGAAGAGGTGATTCAGTTTCATGCAGGTCTCCTTGGTTTGATTGTGTTGCAATGAAAAAATAAAAATCAGAATGCCGGATGAATGTCGACTTACAAGCCGTTGTTCAGGAAGGCGCGCAGTTCCGGCGTCTTGGGGTTGTCCAGCATTTCACCCGGGCCGACTTCCCACACCGTGCCCTGATGCATGTAAATGATGCGATCGGCCACGCGCTTGGCGAAGGCCATTTCGTGGGTCACGAGCAGCATGGTCATGCCGCCGGCTGCCAGGTCTTCCATCACCCGCAGTACTTCGCCGGTCAGTTGCGGGTCGAGCGCCGAGGTGACTTCATCGAACAGCATGACCTTTGGCGCCATCGCGAGGGAACGGGCAATCGCCACGCGCTGTTGCTGGCCACCCGACAGTTGCTCTGGATAGGCGTCAGCCTTGTTGCCCAGGCCGACCTGCTCCAACGCCGCCATCGACACGGTCAACGCCTGCGCTTTTGGTTGTTGCTTGACGTGACGCAGCGCCAGCATGATGTTCTCCTGCACGGTCAGATGCGGGAACAGGTTGTAGCTCTGAAACACGATGCCGACTTCCTGACGCAGCTTGTGCAGATCGACATGCGGATCGTCAACGCGCATACCGCATACGTCGATGGTGCCGGAGTCGACTTTTTCCAGGCGATCGATACAACGCAGAGCGGTGCTCTTGCCGGAGCCGCTGGCGCCGATGATGGCGATCATCTCGCCCTTTTGCACTTCGAAGGAAACCCCCTTCAGTACCTGATTGGAGCCAAAGCTCTTGTAGATCTGGTCGACTTTGACGATAGGGCCTGTTTGGCCAACAGGGGTATTAACGGTTGCTGACATTGAGCTTATTCTCCATCGATTCACTCCAGCGCGAGAGCGGGTAGCACAGTACAAAATAGAACACCCCTACCAGACTGAAAATCAGGAAAGGCTGAAAAATTGAGTTGTTGATAATCTGACCGGCGCGGGTCAGTTCGATAAATCCGATCACGGACGCCAGCGAAGTCATCTTGATGACCTGCACCAGAAAGCCCACGGTCGGCGGCAACGACAGACGGAACGCCTGAGGAATGATCACCAGGCGCAGTGTCTGCCAACGGGTCAGCGACAGGCACTCGGCGGCTTCCCACTGCGGACGCGGCATTGCTTCGACGCAACCGCGCCAGATATCGCCCAGATAGGCGCTGGTATAGACCATCATCGCCAGACCGGCGGCAACCAATGCCGGCAAAGCGAAGCCGTACACGGACAGGCCGAAATAGACGATGAACAACAGGATCAGCAGCGGAATACCCTGAATGCACTCGATGTACACCAGCGTCGGCATCCACAGCCAGCGGCGCGGAGAAATCCGCGCCAGCATCACCGCAAAACCACCGATGCTGCCGAGGATGAAGGCCAGGCCGGACAGTACCAGCGTCCACCAGATCGACTGCACCAGATAAAAGAAATGTCCCCAGGAGAAACTGCCGATCATGATGCACTCCCGTTGGTGTTCGAAGGTGTTGTTGTGACTGCTGCAACATTTGGCTGGAATGGCGGGATCGCAGGTGGACGGCGGCGAGCCATTTCCGCGGCGGCGCGACGGATGACGCGGCGGCGCTTGAACAGGTATTCGCCGAAACCCCATGCCAGCAGCTTGACCAGAATCGACAGCGCCAGGTACATGAAGGCGACCACGATATAGGTTTCCAGCGAGCGGAACGTATCCGACTGCACGGTGTTGGCGATCGCGGTCAGTTCTTCAGCCGAGATCTGCGAAGCCATGGCAGACGCTTGCATCATCAGCAGGAACTGGCTGGTCAGCGCCGGATAAACACGCTCGATTGATGGTTGCAGCATGACGTGCCAAGCAATGCGCCAGCGCGACAGGCCGAGGCATTCAGCGGCTTCGATCTGGCCCTTTGGTACCGATTCCAGGCCGGCGCGAATGATTTCTGCAGCGTAGGCAGCGATATTGATGATCATCGCCAGCACCGCAGCGGCAAACGTCGGCATATGGATGCCGAGGCTGGCCAGACCGAAATACAGCAAGAAGATCTGCACCAGAAAAGGCGTGTTGCGCACCGCTTCGATATAGGCGGAACAAGCTTTGGAAATATAGCGGTTGCTGCCGCGCTTGAGGAATGCGATCAACGTGCCGACCGAGACGCCGACGACGATTGCAACCGTGGTCATCTTCAGCGTCAGCCATGCACCGGTCAGAAAAACCGGCCAATACGGCGCAAGAGGACCAAAATTAAGTGAAAAACCCATGCCGATGATGCCCTTTATACTTGGCGTTCTATCTTGTTCGGCGATGTAATGACAGTGGAGGACACGAGGAACGGAACAACAAAGGCGATCCACCGTGAAACGAATTTCCCCTGCGCTCGCGACTTTACCGTTCGAATCTGTACTGCCGAATCCGAAGCGATGCCGCTTACCTGCGGTGTGTGCGTTGTTGTTATTGGTTACTGTCGCCCACCGTCACTACTACTACCGACTCGCTACCCTTTTACCCTTGGTTCATGACCGGCAACATTGCGTTGTCTCCTGCCGGATAAAGAACCAGGTTGGCTATCTTGCTACCCACCCTTGCTTGCTGCTTTTGCCTTGAGCGGAGCAAAGATAGCATGGATGTACGATAACATACAATTAAAAAATGTGCGTATTCACCTATTCCCCTTAAAGCGCTTATTTAGCGGTAACAGGGACGCTTTCCGAGGCGGTTATTTGGGATCGAAAGGCCCTGTGACGGTGAAGATGCCGCCTTGATAGACGCGTACCGGATCGTCAGCCGCAGGCATGGGCTGCGCTTCGATCTTGGCGCGGTAGATGTCGGACGTGTCGCGCGCCTTGAAGCCGAGATGTGCGGCATAGCGGTTATCCCACCAGGTCGACGGATTGTCAGACATCCCGTACACGACGGTGTGACCGACATCCGGGGTGAACAGGCTGCAGCGCAGCAGCTCGGTCAGGTCATCGTAGCTCAGCCAGCTGGCCAGCGAACGGCGATCCTTCGGTTCAGGGAAGGACCAACCGATGCGGATGCTGACGGTTTCGATACCGTAGCGGTCAAAGTTGAACTGCGCCATGTCTTCGCCATATGACTTCGACAGCCCGTAATAACCGTCGGGACGACGCAAATCGCGTACATCGATCTTTTCGTCCTGACGATAAAAGCCGGTGACATGATTGGAGCTGGCGAAAATAACGCGTTTGACGCCATGGCGGCGCGCCGCTTCATAGACGTGGAAGATGCCCTTGATATTGGCTTCGAGGATTTCTTCAAACGGACGCTCGACCGAAACACCGCCCAGGTGGACGATAGCGTCGCAGCCGGCGATCAGTGCGTCCATTGCCGCGCGATCCGCAAGGTTGCAAGGGACAACTTCTTCGTGCGCCGCAGCGTCGCCCTGCAAGGCCGCAGCCAGATCGGAGACACGCAGGACGTCTGCAAATGCCGCCAGCCGTGGACGCAAGACTCTACCCAGGCCGCCACCGGCGCCGGTCAGCAATAAGCGACCGAACTTCTGACCGGATGAGGATGAATGCAAATCGGATGCTGCCGTGCTTGAAGTTGTTGCTTGGTCGGCCATGTTCAGTGTTTCCAGTATTGGGTAGGTATGCGGAATTCGTCTTGCTCTTGGGATCAAGCTGCCGGTGAAGGTCTTTGCGCCTGAGGCTGCCGTGGTGCGATGTCATTTCCGGCCTGTCTTGATTCGCGTGATACGTTGTCTTATAACGCGAGCAAGGATTATCGACCTCGCATCATTTCCTTGTCAAACAAAGTCCGAGGGAAAAATAAAATAATCCTGCGCTGCAGCGCATCAAATCAATGGCTTTCCCAACCATCTGAATTTGACCTGATCGAGAAATTACTTTAAGTATTTTGTTTTTAATATATATCAATATATTCAATTAATTAAACATCATAGTTAAAGTAAGTACTTACAATTATTCTCGCCAATCAAATAGCGCAGTAGCGCGCTGCATCAAACTTCCCCGATCAATCTACCCTTCCCCATTCGCCCGGCTGAAAAAGTCATTTATCGCCATTGGCAAATGAGAAGATCGCATTGTATGATGACTGATAACAAATAATTCCAATCTAACTCAGAGACATTCTTCAGCCACTCCAGCCACCCAGCTACTTCTATCGCCATCATGACGCCACAAGAACTTAAATCCATCATGGGCTCCGGCCTGCTTTCGTTTCCCCTGACTGACTTTGACGCCAACGGCGATTTCAACCGCCGCGGTTACATTGAGCGCCTGGAATGGCTGGCTCCTTACGGTGCAAGCGCCCTCTTCGCTGCCGGCGGCACGGGGGAATTCTTTTCGCTGACCGGCCAGGAATACCCAACCATCATCCAGACGGCCGTCGATACCTGCCGCGGCAAGGTGCCGATCATCGCCGGTGCCGGCGGCCCGACCCGCTACGCCATCGAATGCGCACAAGCTGCTGAAAAAGCCGGTGCGCACGGCATCCTGCTGCTGCCCCACTACCTGACCGAAGCCGGGCAGGATGGTCTGGCGGCGCACGTGGAAGCCGTTTGCAAGAGCGTCAAGTTTGGCGTGATCGTCTATAACCGCGGTCAATGCCGCATGACGCCCGCCACATTGGCGCGTCTGGCCGAGCGCTGCCCTAACCTGGTTGGTTTCAAGGACGGTATTGGCGATATCGAGCTGATGTCCTCGATCTATATGAAGATGGGCGACCGCTTCGCCTACCTCGGCGGCTTGCCGACGGCAGAAGTGTACGCCGCTGCCTACAAGGCGCTGGGCACGCCGGTGTATTCCTCGGCGGTGTTCAACTTCATCCCGAAAACCGCGATGGCGTTCTATCACGCCGTCGCCAACGACGACATGGCGACCCAGCATCACCTGCTGCGCGAGTTCTTCATGCCGTACCTGGAGATCCGCAATCGCATGCAAGGCTATGCAGTCAGCATCGTCAAGGCCGGCGCCCGTCTGGTCGGCCACGACGCCGGCCCGGTGCGTCCGCCGCTGACGGATCTCAACAGTGCCGAAGCAGAAGCACTGGGCGCCCTGATCGTCAAGCTGGGGCCGCAATAAAAATTGCCGAAAGAATTAACGCCGTACCTCACCAAAACCCAAGGAGACAAGATGTTCAGGAAATGGATGTATCTCTGCAGCGCCATGGCATGCTCGATGGTCATTGCGCAAGGCGCTGCCGCAGCACCGACAGCCGACGAACAAGCCGTTGCGACCGCTGTTGAAAAACTGCGCGCCGCGATGACCTCTCCGATCGACCGCGCGTCACTGGAACAACTGGTGGATAACCACCTGAGCTACGGCCACTCGAACGGCGTCGTGCAAACCAAGGCTGAGTTCATCGGCCAACTGGTCAGCGGCGAGTCGACCTTCGTCAGCATCACCCTGTCCGACCAGACTGTGAACGTGCAGCAAGACGTGGCTGTCGTGCGTCATACCCTGACTGCAGCGACCAATGACTCCGGCAAGCCGGGCAATGTGTCGATCAAAATCCTGATGGTCTGGAAAAAAACCGGCGGTCAATGGCATCTGCTGGCGCGTCAGGCAGTACGTTTTGCGGCACCGACCTGATTCAGGTTGGCTGCGATGAAATAAAAAACCGAAGCCACGGCTTCGGTTTTTTTATGGACGCAGGCAAATTCCTCGCCGAGACGGCAGTTATCCGTTTGTTACAGCGCGGAAGACTTCCGGCCGCTCAGTTGCGCCGGATCAGCCTGGAACACGGTCATGCTGTTGATTGACGCCAGCGTCTGTTCCCAACTGTAGCTGTCCTGCGACGTGCGGCTATTGTTGGCTGACTGCGCCGCCTTGAACTGGATCAGATAATCCATCACCCAGGACGACGACAACGGCGTTGTGACATCCGATTCCAGATTGCCCATCACATATTTCTGGACGTGCTTGGACTGGCTGGCCGACTGGCTCAACGAGGCTTTGGTCAGCGCACCGAGACTGTAGGCGATGTTGGCTTCGCTGCTCGCATGGTCGTCGATCTGGGTGTAATAGTAGTTTTGGGAATTCTTGTCGGTCGTCAACTTCAATTGCAGTCCGGGTGTCAGCGGTTCGTGATAGCTGGCGGTCAGGTGCGATTGCTGACGCTGCGTGATGGAACGGTTCAGTTGCCCGTTTCCTTTGACGCTGCTGCTCTGCGAAACGTCGTAGGCAAAGCTGTCCGATTCATTCGAATGCATGGGATTACTGAACTGGGTGTTCTGTGTGACCGACGCCGTGAAATCAGCAAGACCGGTGAGCAAACTATGATCTTCCGCGTTCAGTTTGAAGACTCCCGGCATACCGGCTTGTTGCTGCGATACCGGATAGTTGCTGTTCATCTCGGAAAAGGCATCCTTGAACATTGACATCAGCGACGCGTCGCCGTGCCCGCGCGTCTGCTCGTAGTCGAACTGTTTCAGGTAGCCGGCAATCGCTTGCGCCTGTTGCTTGGCGTTGCCGATGATTGCCGGATTGGCCAGGTCAACGGCAACCTTCATAGCGCCCAACGGACCGCTGGAATTGACCGAGCGCGACTTGCTGTCGGCATGAAAATCGATGATCTGACTGTCGTTGCCGATCTTCACACTCGCATGCAGATCCACTGACGCCAACACCGTTGTGTCGAACTGGGTCAGGCCCGCCAGATCCATGTGCGGCGGGTTGGCTGTCAAGCCGTCGATGGCTTTCTGAAAAGCGCCGGAGAGCTTGGACAGCGCCTCCTGATCGGCGGCGCTGAGCGTTCCCTTGATGACTTTCACGTCGACGGCCAGGCCGGTGTCGGTACTGCCGAGCGTCAATTCGACCTGTGCTCCGCCGACGGTCTGAATGCTCAGGCTGATCTGATTGTCAGGTGTCTTGTGCAGTTGCGACTGCGTCATCGTTTCCAGCAAATTACCCGGCGCCATGCCCGGCGCAAACTGCATGACCGACTGCGAAAAATTGGTCGCATCGGTATCAAAACGGCTCAGCATTGCTTCCCCAAGCCCCTTGAAGCGCAACCCCAGCGTCGACGCGTTGTTATTCGCCGCCATCAGTTTGCTGAGGGAATCAGTTGCAGTGTTTTCGAAGACCGGCGGTTCCGGTGGTTTGACCGGCGGCAGCGTATAAATCTGCGCACTGCCCGAGGCGAATTGAGACTGAGACTGGCCAAGCGTTACCGTAGTAACCGACTGCGGGGAGTTTTGCGCGGAAGAACCACCGGTCGGCGCTGCGGTTTTGTTTGTCTGTACCGATGGCGATACGGCGGGGCTCGATATCCCCAGCGAAGACACGTTTGTCATAATGGCAATCTAAAGGGCGACGAGCACATCACTCCCCGCTAGCTGCTTTACGGTAGTTTTCTCAAAATCTTTACAAGTCCTTGCAAATCGCCGTCTGTTTTTTTGAGACGAGCCGCTGCGGCTCTTGTGCAAAAAAGCACCTCAAAGAACAAAATCAGACGCGATGAAAGGCTGTCTCTTGATCCAGATCAAAGACCGGCCAGATACCCTTGCCCACACCGCCAATCGTCCGTCTGCCTGCGCTATATTGGACAAAACAATCATCTGTGTGCACGTCCGTACGTTCGGCACGCTCACGCCTCCACACACGCCTCCATGCCATGAGCAATCCTCAAGTGATTCAGCGATCCGCCAGTCTCCAACCCATGAAAACAAGCTGCGCCAACTGCAGCATGCACCAGCTGTGCTTGCCGATGGGCCTCGATAATGCCGACATGGATCGTCTCGACCAGATCATCGGACGGCGTCGCCGTGTCGCCCGGGGCGAGAGCTTGTATCGCATGGATGACCCGTTCAGCAGTCTGTACGCCATCCGTCTCGGCCACTTCAAGACCTATCAGCTCAATCCCGCCGGCGAACAGCAGATCACCGGTTTTCAAATGGCAGGCGAGCTGATGGGCATGGACGCCATCAGCTCCGACAAGCATCACTGCAACGTCGAAGCGCTGGAGGACAGCGAGGTATGCGAGATTCCATTTCATCGACTGGAAGAGTTGTTCGGCGTTATCCCGACGCTGTTGCGGCACTTTCATCGCATCATGAGCCAGGAAATCACCCGCGAGCAAAACGCCATGCTTCTGCTCGGCAACATGCGTGCGGAGCAGCGCTTTGCAGCCTTTCTCGTCAATCTGTCTTCGCGCTATGCAGCGCGCGGTTATTCGTCGACCAGCTTCCAGCTGCGCATGTCGCGCGAAGATATCGGCAATTATCTCGGCCTGACGATAGAAAGCATCAGCCGCCTGGTATCGCGCTTTCGCAAGCTGGGCTGGCTCGGCGTGGACAAACGTGAGATTGAACTGCTGGATCCGGAGCGGCTCAAGGCGCTTGCAGCCGGCGCTGAAACCTGCCCGATGACTTAGGCGCGGTTCAGTTAGCGGTGAATAACTCACCGTCGTCCTGACGAAAGTCAGTATCCAGCGCCGTATCAACCATAGTCACGACACTGGATCCCAGCTTTCGCCGGGATGACAGCAATAGAATAGAAAGATCCTTCGCCGCATCAGATAGTGCTTGAATAGCGTTGTGGCTGAGCCTGCTGCTGCAGCGCGCTCTGCAAGTGGCGGTCAAACACCATGCAGATATTGCGGATCAGCAGACGTCCCTTGATCGTAACGGTGATCCATTCATCGTCGATTATCACCAGACCGTCCAGCTCCAGGCGACGCAGGTTCTCCAGTTCACTCTCGAAATAATCGCCAAAGGTGATCGGATACGCCGTCTCGATGGAGGCGATCGACAACTCGAAATTGCACATCAGCCGCTGGATGATCAGCCGGCGCAGCACGTCGTCCATGTTGAGACGGATACCACGCACGATGGGCAGCTCATTCTTGTCGATGGCATCGTAGTACTCCTCCAGCGTCTTGACGTTTTGACTGTAGGTTGATGCGACTGAGCTGATTGCTGACACGCCGCAGGCCACCATGTCGGACTCCGCATGGGTGGAATAGCCCTGAAAGTTGCGGTGCAAACGCCCCTGCTGCTGGGCGATCGCAAGATCGTCATCCGGTAGCGCAAAATGGTCCATGCCGATGTAGACGTAACCGGCATCGGTCAGGCGCCGGATCGCCAAGGCCAACATGTCCAGCCGCGCTTCGGCACTTGGCAACTCTTGTACGTCGATGCGACGCTGCGGCTTGAAAACATGCGGCAGATGCGCATAGTTGTAGAGAGAAATCCGGTCAGGTTCTGCGCGAATGACCTTGTTCAGCGTCTGCGCCATGCTGATAACGTTCTGTCCCGGCAGGCCGTAAATCAGATCAATGCTGATTGAACGATAGTGGGCCTCGCGTGCCGCGCGGATGATATCCAGCGTCATGTATTCGGGCTGAAGCCGATTGACGGCCCTTTGAACGACCGTATCGAAATCCTGTACGCCCAGACTAAGCCGGTTGAATCCTTGCTTTCGCAGGCTGGCAACGCGGTCGGCAGACACGGTACGCGGATCGACCTCAATGGAATATTCGCCCGCGTCATCATCGGCGAAGCGGAACCAGCGATGCAGATGCGCCATCAGTTCCGCCATTTGCTCGTCAGAGATATAGGTCGGCGTACCACCACCCAGATGCAGTTGCTCGACCTGATTCATGCCGTCGAACAACCTGCCCTGCATTTCGATCTCGCGCTTGAGATAGCTCAGGTAGGTCGCCGCCTTGTCGCGATTCTTGGTGATGATCTTGTTGCAGGCGCAGTAGTAGCAGATGTTTTCGCAGAACGGGATGTGGACATAGAGCGACAAGGGATTGCGGCTGCCGCGCGTACGCATGCCCGCCACCGCCTGCAGATAGTCGCGATAGCCGAAGTCGTCGCTGAAGCGGTCGGCAGTCGGATAAGACGTATACCTTGGCCCGGATTGGCTCAGCTTGCGCACCAGTTGCGCGTCGAATTCGACAGATGGTTCAGCGACCATCGGCATTGCGGATACCACCATGTTTTTAGCTCCAGAGGCGACCGCGAAATGTTAGGTACTGCTGGGTTGCCGTATCGAAGTAACACGGCAAGCGGCCCGATCACGGCAAGTCTAAAGACCTCCTCTGTTCACGATCTTGACCTACATCAAAAGGCGGGCAAACGCAGTCGAAATAGCCGCCGGATGTGGATTTCCGCGGGATTGTTTGCGCCATTGCAGAGAGCTTCTTTTTATTTTTTGATCGACATCAAATCCCCTGTCCGGCATCACGCGTACATTTCGCTGCGTCGCAATGTTATTCACAACTAGGCGCTCTCATCGATAGAAAGCGCGGGGAAATCATCATGAAAAAGATCGCAATGCTGTTGGCGCTTGCAGGCGCCATGACTGCCTCATCCTTTGCTGCCGCACAGGAAAGCCCTTGGCTGGTGCGTGTACGCGCCGTCAATATCAGCCCGGAAAACAAGTCCGATCCGGTTGGTGGCGTCGGTGCGTCGGATCGCCTTAGCGTCAGCTCCAAGACTATTCCTGAAGTCGACATCAGTTACTTCTTTACACCCAACTGGGCGGCGGAACTGATCCTGACGTATCCGCAAAAACATGACGTCAAGCTCGACGGCAATACCATCGGCAGCTTCAAGCACCTGCCGCCGACCTTGCTGGCGCAATATCACTTTACGCCCTCTTCGCCCATCAGCCCTTATCTCGGCGCCGGTATCAACTACACGCGCATTTCCGACGTCAATCTGCTCAACGGCGGTGCGCGTCTGGAAAATCACAGCATCGGCGGCGCGCTGCAGGCCGGCGTGGATTTCAAGCTGGATAGCCATTGGCTGATCAACTTTGACGTAAAGAAAGTGCAGATCCGCAGCGATGTACTGGCAGCCAACGGCAGCAAGCTGAGCACGGTGAAGATTGATCCATGGCTGATCGGCGTCGGTGTTGGCTACCGTTTCTGAGCGAAACGTTTGAGCAGTCGGATGCGCGCCACCTGACGCCGGTGGCGCCATCGTTCAAATCTCCGTAACCACGATAAGAACAACACCACAACAACGTTTTAAGGTTTTGTCTCATGCCGCATCTTGTTTCCAAATTGACGCCGCTTACTCCCGTTTCCCCTCATGGCCCCATGCCGCACCGGAAGGTCATCCGCTCCTGGCTGGAACCCATCGTCGCACGCAGCACACCACTTGCCATCGCACTGGTGCTGCTGGATTTCTGCCTGTTCGGCTTGTCGCTGGCGGCGACGGTATGGGTATCCAATCTGATCGCCAAGGTATTGCTGGGCATGCTGACCGGATTCATCATCGGCCGTCTGTTCATCCTCGGCCATGACGCCTGCCACCAGAGCTTTACTGCCAATCGCCGCCTCAATGCCTGGCTCGGCCGCCTTGTCTTCATGCCGTCGCTGACGCCCTACAGCCTGTGGGCGGTCGGTCATAACGTCGTGCATCACGGCTATACCAATCTGAAAGGTTTCGACTTCGTCTGGCAGCCGCATTCTCTCCAGGAGTTTCAGGCGCTGCCGCGCTGGCGTCAAAAGCTGGAACGCCTCTACCGCAGCGGCTGGGCGCCGTGGCTGTATTACACGGTGGATATGTGGTGGAAGAAGATGTACTTTCCTTCGCGCAAACAAATGCCGACACGACGCGCCGAGTTTATCTGGGATGGCGTGCTGGTCAGCGCAGCGGCGGCGGTCTGGATAGCCGGACTCGGCTGGGCGTCACAGGCTAGCGGCCAGTCGTTCTGGACACTGCTGCTGACGGCCTTCGTAGTGCCGGTGCTGTTCTGGAAAGCCATGATCGGTTTCGTCGTCTACGTGCATCACACGCACGCCGAAGTTGCCTGGTACAAGGATAAATCGGAATGGGCTGCTGCACAGCCTTTCGTCTCGACGACGGTGCATCTGACCTTCCGTCACGGCATTGGCGCAGCCTTGCATCACATCATGGAACACACCGCGCATCACGTCGACATGAGCGTGCCGCTATATCGCCTGAAGAAGGCACAAAAAATGCTGGAAACCATGCTGCCCGGCCGCATCGTGATCCAGAAGTTCTCCTGGCGCTGGTATTTCGATACGGCGCGGCGCTGCAAGCTGTATGACTTCGATCGTTTGTGCTGGACGGATTTCAAGGGCCGTCCGACAAGTACCCCTTTAAGAGTAGTTGTGGAAGCGGCTTAGAGTCTGTTCGTCCCATACGCGAACAGACCTCGCAATCGAAGGCCTAAGCCGCCTTTGCTGTCGCCTTGCTCTTTGTAGTTCTGGGCTTGGCGACAGCTTTTTTTACTGTCTCTGTTTTTGTTTTTGCTGCGGCAGGCTTCCTGACCGCAGGTTTGGCGACGGTCTTCTTCGCCACAGCCTTCGCGGCAACTTTGGCGACCGGCTTTGCGGCCGGTTTGACAGCCGCCTTGGGCACCTTCGGTTCCGGTTTCTCCAATGCGTCTGTCAGCTTGCGCGCCAAGCCGATCACCCGTTGCGGGTCGACACCCAGTGTACCGATCAGGAACTCGATAATTTCCGAACGTGGATTCGCCAGCGTTGGCTCGATCATCATCACCGCTGCCGAGACGGCCAGCGCACGTTCACGGGTCGCCGTGTCGGGTAGTAATTGTTCCAGTGCATTCAAGGCTTCAATCGGCGCCACGGCAGTGATGCGCGCCTGCTCTTTCAACAACTGCACCCAATTGGTCTTGGCAGAAACGCTGGAATGCATGCTCGGCAATTGCGCCAGCAGACGCGCCAGACGCAGACTGCGACGCTCAAAGGCACCGATGGAAATCATCCCTGCAACCACAATACGGCACACCGCTTCGGCGAACCCGCCTTCGGCAATGTGGGCCAGCGCGGATTCGCGATAGCTTTCCAGCTCGCGCAAGGCGCGTGCATGCGCGACGTCAGCATCCGGCTGTTGCGGTTTGAGCCAGGCACCAAGGCCTTCAGGGCCGAACACCTGGCGTGTCGTCTTGACCGTACGTGCATCGCGGCGGTCACGGTAGGCATTGAGCTCCTCGGTGATCTGTTCTGCCATCTTCTTTTCGAACTGCTTGAGCGGATGATCGCTGTCGACCGTGACACGATTGGCGCGCGCTTCTGCGGCCTTTTGACGGATGAACGGCGCCAGCATGAAGCTGTCGGAAAACATCTGCCGCTGCATGCGCAAGGGATTCATCTTGACCATGGCATTAGCGACTTCGCGCGTGGCAGTCATCTTCACCCACGGACGCACATAGGTCTTGTAGAGGTTGGCATTAAATTCCGACCATTGCGCAATGGTGGAAAACATCGCCTCTTCCTCGCGGCCCTCCGGATTGATCTTGCGGATGTCTTCCATCGTGCGATGCTGATAATGCACGGTGTAATCGCCCGGCTCCAGCTCGTCCCAGCGTTGCTCCTCTTTGCCGGCCTTGGCTTCCAGCTTCATCTCGTACAGGCCGGGCGGCAGGCTTTCGATGACGTCCAGCGAGGTCACCAGTTGATCGTGTTCCTTCAGCGCAATCGAGCCGCCAACGAAGATGCCCAAATGGCCGACGCTTTCGTGCAGCACATAGATAATGGTGCGGCCCGCAGCGGCAATGGCACGTTCGTCGCCCCAGGCATCGATGATCCAGTTCAGCGCTTGCGGCGGCGGTGTGATGTTGTCGCCCCAGGAGGCGAAGACCACGATCGGCGAGGTAATGTCGCGCAGGTTGATCGCCTTGTCGCCGGCCATCATGGTGCCGCGCGCGAGCTTGTTGCCGACGAACAGGTTCTCGACGATGGACTCGATTTCACTGCCGGTCATACGGAAATAGCCACCCCACCAACGCTCGAACTCAAGGAAGCGTTCGGCTTCTGTGTCGACGTTGGACCAGAGGTTGTAATACTTGCTCCACAGTGTGTTGGCAGGATTGAGTTTCTCGAAATTCTCGACCAGATGAGCGCCGTCAAAACGATCTGCACCCATGTCGCTGGTCATCGATGCCAACCAGGAACCACCCAGCGACGCACCGCTGTAGCGCATCGGGTTGAGTGTAGAGCTGCCCGCCCAGTAGGACACTGGCGCACCAACAATCATCAGCGGGCCGAACAAATCCGGACGGCGCGCATTCAGGGCCATCATCGCCCAGCCGGCCTGGCAATTGCCGATCACCACCGGTTTGGCTGTGCATTGCGGGTGACGCCTGATGACTTCTTCGAGGAACAGTGCCTCCGTATCCATGACCGTCAGCAGCGTCTGGCCATCTTCCGGCTCGGGGCGGAATGTCACGAAATACACCGTGTGCCCGGCGCGCATGGCCATGCCCACTTCCGAATCGAACTTGAAGCCGCCGATGCCCGGACCATGTCCTGCGCGCGGATCGACCACCATTACCGGACGCGCATCCGCCTTCACCGGCATGCTGGCCGGCGGCTGCAAACGCAGCAAGGCGTAGTTGCAGGGATTGGGCAGATCGTGGCCATCCATCACCACCTCGTGCTCAAACTTCAGCAGCGGCGGCGTGCCCTGGTCGAGATGCTCCAGATAGTTGTTGCCGCGATCAAGCAAGGTATCGAGGAAAAGATACGTACGCTGCATGGCGTCCGTCAGGTAGGCATTGACGTCGCCCAGTTGCGGAAAAACGGAAGCAGAAGCGGCTTGCGGCGCGGTTTCCTCGGTTTGACCAGGTTTCTTACGCGTTGCCATGGATCCACTCCTTAGATGGTGGTGTGACGATTTATACAACGATCCGGAACATCATACCGAGAAAGATGAGATCAAATTCTCTGATCTCTGCGACAATAAAACCGCAATTCTTTGAATTGAGTGTACGCAGAATTTGTGAAGTCGTAGTTACCGATTTGATGCAAAGTTGGCAAAAAGGGGAACACCGCATGGAACTGAAGAGTCTGGTTGATCAGCCGAACAAGCTGCCCACTGTCCCCAAAGTCGTACAGCAGCTCATTGAGAGCTTCAATTCCGAAGACATCTCCGCCACAGAGATCGCACATCTCATCGCCAGTGATCCGGCCTTGAGCGCCAAATTATTACGCCTGGCCAATTCCGCCTACTTCCATGTCTCTCGCACCGTCGGGACCGTTGACGACGCGCTGCGCATGCTCGGTTTCGTGATGGTACGCAACCTGGTACTGGGCAACGGCATGGTCGCCGCTTTCAAGAACACCAAGGGTATGGATTTGCAGCAGTTCTGGCGCTACAACCTCTACACCGCCTGCGCGAGCCGCTGGCTGGCACACAAGGGTGGTGACAACGGCGACGCCGTATTCACACTGGGCATGATGCACGGCATCGGCCAGTTGCAGATGCATGCCGTCGCGCCGGCAGAGATGGCGCCGCTGGACAAGCAATTGAATGTCCTCGATGCCGGTCGCGCCGCATTGGAAAAAGAAAAACTCAGCTTTCACTATGGCGAAGTCTCGGCCGAACTGGCGAAGATCTGGAATTTCCCGGAAACCCTGAGCACCGCCCTGCAAGACGTCCCTGATCCGCTTTCGCCAAGCCCGTTCAGCAAATCCGCCGCCTGGGTTCACCTCGGTGCCTGGCGCGCCCGCGCCGAAGTACTGGAGCTGAGCGATGAGGAAATCGTGGCAAGCTATCCGACTGCCGTTGCCAGGAAGCTGGGTGTCGATGCCAGCTGGGTACCGGCATTGGTGGCACACGCCAAGGACCGGGCTGATCGCGCCATGCCGGCATTGAAAGAATTGACTGCAGGTTTGGATGCGATGTTGGAATAAGCCAATTCGGGGCCGCATCGGTTCGATGGCGATGCCTCGTTCTGCGAAGGACATCCCGCCGGTCATTGCGCACTTTTTGTACGGCTAAAGCAAAGCCGCCGCTTCACGATTCAACACCTCTCTCACTTTCCTGCGCCCCGAGAACATAGCTTTATCACATACGTGTTACTGTATGCTGATCGCTGTCAACATCACCGTCTTTCCCGTTTTCTGCAAAACTGCAAATCTCTCACCCTTCCGACCGGCACAGTGTAGTTGCGATGTTCCGGCATGTATCTGAATACCTCGTGCGAAGGGCTCTCGATTTACTATTTCATCATTACTTGTGAACACGGGGGCAATGTCATCCCCGCGCCCTACGACGTTTTGTTTCGCGACGAGCGGGCCTTGCTCGACTCTCACCGCGGCTACGATGCCGGTGCGCTGGTGATGGCGCAAAAGCTCGCGACGGCCTGCGACGGCGCGCTGGTAACCGCCACCGTGAGCCGTTTGCTGGTCGACCTCAATCGTTCTATCGGTCATCCGCGGCTTTTTTCAGCGACAACACGCCGTTTATCGCCTGCGATGCGCGAGGAAATTCTGGCGCACTACTATCGCCCCTATCGCGCGCAGGTCGAAGCACTGGCCAGGCAAGCCGTGTCTGAGGGAAAGCGCGTCATTCACATCTCTTCGCACAGTTTTACGCCTGAACTGGACGGCAAAGTGCGCCGCGCCGATGTTGGTTTGCTCTATCACCCCGGGCGGGATGGCGAGGTCAAACTGTGCGCGCAGTGGCAATCGACGTTAGCCGCAGCCGCACCGGCACTGCGCGTACGTCGCAATTATCCTTATGCTGGCAAAGGGGATGGTTTGACCGCTTACTTGCGCACGCACTTCTCGCCGTCTGCGTATATCGGAATCGAGCTGGAGGTTAATCAACATATCGTGCAGGAAGATGCGGCGCAGTGGGCGATGCTGGGCGCCTTGCTGCCGGATAGCTTGCGCACGGCGTGTGCACGGGATGTCCCATAAGTGCCCCCATCAATTTCCAGTCGCCGGCTCTTCGTTTTTACATTTTCTGCAGTTTTTTAATCTCAGCTGTTGTCATTGCGTCCTGCGTTTTGCAGGTGCCTTTGCAATAGATTGAACACCGGAACCCACCATGAAAATCCATATCGGTTTTGAAATGATCTACGATTGCCCGAAGCCCACGCCCATGATCTTCAATCTGAATGTCCACTTCACGCGGGTATCGGATCTGGTAAGCCGTGACGATCTGATGTTCGATCCACCGGTGCCAAGGACTGCTTACCGGGACAGTTTCGGCAATTGGTGTACGCGCATCGTCGCACCGCAAGGCCGCATGCGCATCTCTGCCGATGCCATCGTCAACGACAGCGGCATTCCCGATGTGCTCTCGCCGCAGGCGCGGCAGCTTGCCGTACAAGACCTGCCGGAAGAACCGCTGCTATTCTTACTCGGCAGCCGCTACTGCGAAACCGATCGCCTGTCGGAAACCGCATGGCAGCTCTTTGAACACGCGCCCACCGGCTGGGGACGTGTGCAGGCGATCTGCGACTATGTCCATCACCACATCACTTTCGGCTATGAAAACGCACGCATGACGCGTACGGCACTGGAAGCATTTCAGGAAAAAGTGGGCGTTTGCCGCGATTACGCGCATCTGGCCGTCGCCTTTTGCCGCTGCATGAATATTCCGGCGCGTTATTGCACCGGCTACCTGGGCGATATCGGCACGCCACCGCCGTATGGCACGATGGATTTTGCGGCGTGGTTTGAGGTTTTTCTGGATGGCAGCTGGCATACCTTTGACGCCCGCAACAATACGCCGCGCATCGGCAGAGTATTGATCGCCCGCGGCCGCGATGCGGCCGATGTCGCACTCAACAACACTTTCGGCCCCAATACCTTGAGCAAATTCAAGGTCTGGACAGATGAAATCAGTTAGTTTTTATTTGCCATTTCAACAACAACCTACTGATCAGTATTAATTCAGGAATCCCCCGATATTCTTTTTGTACGAGCGTGCCAAAATGAACTCATGAACACACGGCCAGCGAAACGCAAGGTTTGAATCGTGTTGTGTCGTCGGTGTGTTCATGGGCTCCCCACAAGGTGAGCCTCCATTGAGACCCAATCTTTGTGAAGGTGACGAGCATGCAACAATCCGACATCCTGCTGGTGGACGACAGCTCGGAAGTGGCTGAACTGACCAAGTATGCGATTCTGCGTAAAAAACTCACGGAAAAGTGGGAATGGTTCAGCGATGCCGAGGATGCCTCTGATGTGCTATTTCGCCATGAATACACCGCGCGACGCGACCTGCATCCGTTCCTCATCCTGCTGGATCTGCATATGCCGCGCCTGAGCGGACATGATCTGCTGCGCATGCTGAAGGGCAACAAGGCAACTTCGCATATCCCGGTGGTGATGTTTTCCACCTCGACTGATCGTGAAGACATCCGCAAGAGTTACGAACTGGGTGCCAACGGCTATCTGGTGAAATCTGCCGATGCGCACACACTGATGGATACGGTGACCGATGCGGTGTCTTACTGGACGGCGCGCAATTTGCCGGCGCGTTGATGAAAACGTTTGCAAGCACGTTACGCAAGGTCACGAGCAGGAATTGAGGAAACAAGAATATGGGGAACAAAAATAAAAAGAGCCGCTCAACCACGTTGATGCGGCTCTTTTTTAAAGGCTTTCAGTACGCAAGAGGATGCTGTGACGCCATCTCTTCCGTGCTTGCCCCTTATGACAGCGAGGCGCTTTCCCTGCCCTCCACCCCGTTACCCGCCTTGGCGGCAGCCGGTTTGATGCCGGATGTATTGCTTCGCGAAGCGGCTTCCTGTTCTTTTGCCTTGATCTTCTGGCGTGCCCGCGCCTGGCGTTTGCGGAACCAGATGATCACGCCCGTGACGCTGAGCATGGCAACCAGCGCACCCATGAAGGAAATCAGGATGCGCCCCGGCAAACCAAGAATACGGCCGGAATGCAACGGAAATTGAGCCTGAATAAACAGATCGCCTGCGCTGCCGGTACCCGGAACGCGTGCGCCCTCCGGCTTACCCGTTGCAGAATCAAAATATAGCCAGGCATTGCCCAAGCCGACGTCGCCGTGATCATTGCCGGGGACGAAGAAACCGACGCCATACAGGCCGAACATCGACGAATAAAAGACCCCGCCGGCCGGCACGTCAAAGCCGCGGCGTTTGCCCTCTTCAATGGCCAGCTGGGTGACTTGCTCACGCGTGATCTTCGGTTCAACAACCTTCTCCGGTGCGACCGGCGTGCGTGTTTCGAATGCGGTCGGGGTGATGGTTGAGAACACTTTGATGATCGGCTGCATGACCTGCAGATTGAGATTCATCGACACTGACGTCACCGCGAGCACCAACAGCAAGCCCCACACCCAGACGCCACCGGAGCGATGCAGGTCGAAGTTGAGCTTGGGACCACCGTCTTTCCAGCGGAAAGCGAAGGATTTGCGCCAGCTCTTCCAGTTAGGGAAAGACAGCCACAGTGCGATAAAGCAATCCAGTGCCCAGACGATGCCGATGATGCCCATGAGCCAGATACCGGTTTCGATGCCGCCGACGTCGGGCAGATGCATGGTGTAGTGCAGTTTGTAGAGGAAAGGCAGCAGGTTCTCGCGGCTGACCGAGATGGCGCCCCACATGCGGCGGCCCTGGATCTCGGCGGTAATCGGATCAACAGCGATCTGGTTGTAATCGAGGGTGTACGGCTTGCCGGTTACGGGGTCAAGACGCGGCTCAATCATCATGGGGATGGTATGGCCGGGTTCGCTCTCGGTCAGGACATAGGTAACACGCAGCTTCGGTTCTTTTGCTTCGACAAGATTGGCCAGTTCAAGGCCCGGCTTGGCGATTGGCTGAGATGCGCCGACCACGCCTTGCTCTGCGCTGTTGGCATGAAACAGCGACGGATTGAGCATCGCGTCAAGTTCATGATCCCAGGAAATGATCGCACCGGTAGCGCCTGAAATGAACAGGAACACCGCGACGCCAAGGCCGAACCAACGATGTAAAAGGACGAGAACTGCACGCATAAAGTCACTTCAAAAAAATGCCAAGGCGGTCTTGCCCTTGTTGGAGCAAGACCGCCGGCAGGTTCAGCTCATGTCGAGCTATTCAGATCAATCGCAGACCAAATGCAAGTGCAGATCAGATTCAGCGTAACTTTATTGATGGCCGCGCGGAAAGCCGCATCGACCTTGCCGGTGCGAGCCGTGTAACTGGCCTCCACATAATGCAGTGACGGCTGTGACGGTGCACATGGCATATGCCGAGAACCTGAAGCACGAACCGGTCTCGGTGACGATTCAAGACAAAGCAGCCAATAAGAATGCTTATCATTTTAATTCACATGCAATATCGAACACAATCCCTCTCTTTGTAACGAGATCCGCAGCGCATCGGCCTGCTCTCCGGACTTACTGATTGTTTAGTTTGGCCCTGCGCCAAAAAGATGCAATTGCGCGTATTGCAGCAACATGATGGTTTTGCCGTCGGCGATTTCTCCTTCGGCAATCATCATCAACGCCTGCTGAATCGGCACTTCCATCACCTCGATATCCTCGCCTTCCGCAACATTGCCCCCGCCCTCGCCGGCGCGGTCATCGCCGGCATATTCACCGACAAAAAAGTGCAGCTTCTCGGTCACTGAGCCGGGACTCATGAACACTTCGAATACCTTGCGCACCTCCCCCACGCGATAGCCGGTTTCCTCTGCAACTTCGTCACGGATGCGCTGCTCTGGACTGGCGTTATCAAGCAAGCCGGCCGGCGTTTCGACCAGAAAACCGTCATGCCCGTCGCGATACGTTGGAAAGCGGAATTGCCGGATCAGGATCACCGTCCGTTTTTGCAGGTTGTACAGCAGGATGGTCGCGCCGTTGCCACGATCGTAAGTCTCGCGATTGAGTGTCTGCCAGACGCCATCGGCGCGCCGATAGTCGAAAGTGGTTTTCTTCAGCAAATACCAATCGTCGGACAAGACCTCGACATTGCGGATGCGGACGCGCTCGTTTTCCATCTGTTTGCTCCTGTGCAGTGAATACGTGAATTCAGGCGTTACCGTGTGCGGGAATGTGCCTGCTTTATTTAAACTATCATGCAATATCGTGAAATATCAAGAATATTCGTGCAATAATTATTGTATTAATTCACGAACTTGCACGTTTCTGCACGTACTCTTGTACACTGCCACCTCTTGCCCAATTGAACTCTCCGGGAAAACGCATGCTGACCAGCCAACGAAAAAAACATCTGCTTGATCTGCTGAGCCGCGATGGCCGCATTGTCGCCAAGCCCGTGAGCGAGCAACTGGACGTGTCCGAAGACACGATCAGGCGGGATTTGCGGGAGCTGGCGAAGGAAGGTCTATTGCGGCGCGTGCACGGCGGTGCGCTACCGGTGACGCCGCCGATGGTGATGTTTGCCAACCGGCAGAATATCGAACCTGGCGCCAAGGCGGATATCGGCAGGGCTGCGGCCGGGCTGGTGCAAGCGGGCCAAGTGGTCTTCATTGATGGCGGCACAACCTGTGTGCAACTGGCGCGCCACCTCGCGCCGGACCTGCATGCGACCGTGGTCACACACAGCCCGTCGATAGCGGTTGAGTTGTCCGGGCATGCCCACATCGATGTGATCATCATCGGCGGCAAGTTGTTCAAGCATTCTGTCGTGGCGATGGGCAGCAGCACCATCGGAGAAATTGCCAAGGTGCGCGCCGATCAATATTTCATGGGTGTATGCAGCCTGCATCCGCGCACCGGCATCACCTCACTGGATTTTGAAGAAGCCGCCATCAAGCGCGCCTTCAGCCGGGCTGCCGCCGAAACCGTCGTACTGGCCTCACCCGACAAACTGGAAACGACGTCCCCCTTCGAAATCGTCCCCCTGGACGAAGTCGGCCGTATCGTTGTCAACCGCGATACGGCCTCCGAACTGATCGCGCCTTATCAAGCGCAAGGCATCGATATCACGCTGGCGTAAGCCTGCCCGGTCAATTTCCTGGAGCGGCTCTTAACGCGACGCCCAGAAGCTGCGCTGCAACTCCACGATCTCATCGACCATGTCCGGCATCGGGCCAATCAGCTCCACCGGTTTCTGACAATGATCAAACACGTAGCGCGAATCCACACTCATTGTCGGATTCTCCTTGTGTGCACCAGTCACATCGAGCAACTGGCGTTCGGTCATCCCATACACCACCCGTCCGATATTGGCCCAGTACGCCGTGCCGGCACACATGCAGCACGGCTCCACCGAGGTGTACAGGGTGCAGCTCCAGAGAAACTCCGCTGAATAGTTCAATGCCGCCATGCGCGCCAACACTGACTCGGCGTGATTGACCGTATCCACATTGCATTGCTCCATGAGTACCGTCTCCTGATCAGGGCCGACCAGGATCGCGCCAAACGGATGATGACCGATACTCACGGCGCGTTTGGCAACCTCGTTGGATCGATGCAAATGGCGGCGAATCTGATCCTGTGTCGGACTCAGGCCTTGTTCCGGAAACGCATTTTTTTGCTGCATAACGTCAATCCCTTTCTTATTCCTCAATCGCGATGGCAAGTAGAAAGCGACTATACATGCCCAAAACCACCAAATTGCAAGGCGAAAATTACCAAAAAACACATAAAAATTGCTCGTATTTATTTGAATAAAGTTAATTTCTATGCAATTCTAGAAACACGCATTCCAGCGGAAATGCGATCGACAACTGCGATTTATACAGCGAGGAGACAACCATGAAATGGTTTTATAACTTAAAAATCGCTACCAAACTGATCGCCACTTTCCTGTCGGTGATCGTTCTCGTGATTGGATTGGGCGTTTTCGCCATAGTCCAACTGGACAAAGTCAACACAGCCTCCACCGACATTTCGACCAACTGGCTGCCGACCATACGTACGCTGGCGCAATTGAAATTTACTGCCGCCCGTATTCGCAGCTTTGAACAGCAACACATTCTCGCTTCCGATAAAAAGGAATTCGACGAGATCGAACAAAGCGCCAACAAGCAGATCGACAACCTTGCCAAACTGCGCAAGGTGTATGAAACACAGATATCCGAACCGGAGGAACGCGCCCTCTATCCGGAGGTAAGCAAATCCATCGACATCTTTGTCGGTGAACATCCGAAGATCATCGCGCTCTCCCGTCAGGACAAAAACGAAGAAGCGCGCGCCCTGATGAAGGGGGACTCTACCAAGAACTATCGCAAGATGATTGAGGATATCGACAAGCTTGTTGACATCAACGATCACGGCTCCGATGTTTCCAGCAAAACCGCTGACGACACCTACGCCAGCTCGCGCATGTGGATCATCGGCATGCTGGTCGTCTGCGTGACACTTGCAATGGTGCTGGCGGTCTGGATTGCACGTCTTATTTCCCAGCCGCTGGGCGAAGCCGTCAAGGTCGCCCGCCAGGTAGCCGACGGCGACCTGACTGCGGATATCCGGCAGGACAGCAATGACGAAACCGGACAGTTGCTGGGGGCGCTGAAGCTGATGAACGACAATTTGCTGCGCATCGTCAGTAGCGTACGTACCGGCACCGACACCATCTCGACCGCATCGAGCGAAATCGCCTCCGGCAACATGGACTTGTCCTCGCGCACCGAACAACAGGCCGGCTCGCTGGAAGAAACCGCTTCGGCCATGGAAGAACTGACATCGACCGTCAAACAGAATGCCGACAACGCGCGCCAGGCCAATCAACTGGCCGTATCTGCCTCGGAAGTGGCGGTTCAGGGAGGCAATGTCGTAGGTCAGGTGGTCAACACCATGGGTTCAATCAACGAGTCGTCGCGCAAGATTGTCGACATCATCAGCGTGATTGACGGTATCGCCTTCCAGACAAATATCCTGGCGCTGAACGCAGCAGTGGAAGCTGCTCGCGCCGGAGAACAAGGCCGTGGTTTTGCCGTCGTCGCCTCCGAAGTGCGTAGTCTGGCGCAGCGATCTTCTGCTGCTGCGAAGGAGATCAAGACCTTGATCGACGACTCCGTCGCCAAGGTCGACGTCGGCAGCAGGCTGGTGGAACAAGCCGGTTCGACCATGGATGAGGTGGTGAGCAGTGTCAAGCGCGTGACCGATATCGTCGGAGAAATTACGGCTGCCAGCCAGGAGCAAAGTGTCGGCCTCGATGAAATCAACCGCGCCATTACGCAGATGGATGAGGTGACGCAACAAAACGCCGCACTGGTGGAAGAAGCGGCGGCGGCGGCCCAGTCCTTGCAGGAGCAGGCGAGCAACCTGTCGCAAACCGTTAGCGTGTTCAAGCTGGACCGCAATGCCTTGTCCCAACCCAACGCACAGGTACAGGCGGCTGCGCCCCAAAAGCGCACCGTGAACATCACGCCCAAGGCTGCCGCCCTGCCCGCCAGGCCCAGCGTCAAATCCGCCGTGCCGGCAACTGCGCCGAAGAAGTCCCTGACCAGTGAAGCACCGGCGCACGATGACGGCGGTTCATGGGAGCAGTTTTAAGACTGTAAGCTGCGCTATTTCAGCCCCAGGCGTTTTGCCATGCGGTTGAGGTTGGCGCGATCAATACCCAGCTCGCGCGCGGTGGACGCGACATTGCCGCCATTGCGCGCCAGGCTGGCGCTGATCAGACGACGTTCGTAGGCGCTGACTGCATCACGCAGGCTGCTGCCGTTTTGCAGATCCAGCTCCGTCTGGATCTGTTCTTCCTGTTCCGAGATCAGGGGCTTGATCTCATTGACCAGATCAAAATCTTCTGCCGCCAGCGTCAGGATACGGGGACGTTCCGGCTGTTTTGCCAGCGCTTTGAGCGCAGTGCGCGCGATGACATGTTCCAGTTCACGCACATTGCCCGGCCAGCGATAACCGAGCAAGACCTCCTGCGCGTCAGTGGCCAGGCGCAAGCTCAGCAAACCCAGCCGGAAACGGTTTTCTTCCAGGAAAAATCCGCTGATCAACAGAATATCGTGCCCACGTTCACGCAACGGCGGCGCCAGCAATGGATAGACGCTCAACCGGTGGTAAAAGTCGGATCGGTAACGTCCTTGCCGCACCTCCTCTTCCAGATTGCGATTGGTCGCGGCAATGACTCGCACGTCGACCTTATGCTCCTCATCCGATCCCACTCGCTGAATCTGTCCGCTCTGCAGCACGCGCAGCAGCTTGGCTTGCACCGCCAGCGACAGCTCGCCGACCTCGTCAAGAAACAAGGTACCGCCGTCTGCCAGCTCGAATTTGCCGCGCCGATCGCTGACGGCGCCGGAAAATGCACCACGCACGTGACCGAACAACTCGCTCTCCACCAGGGTCTCCGGCAAGGCGGCGCAATTGATGCTGATGATGGGTTTGCGCGCACGCGGGGAAGCGGCGTGGATGGCATTGGCGACCAGCTCTTTCCCGACGCCGGTTTCGCCGGTAATCAGCACGGTCATGTTGCTTGGCCCGGCCAGCCGGATTTCCTTCATCATCTTCTTGTGTGCCGGACTCTGGCCGATCAGCTCACGCCGGCTCTGGTTTGCGGCCAGCCGGTAAGCTTCGGCGCGCTGGCGTTCCTGCTCGCTGGTCTCGGCCAGATCGTGGATCCGTTCGGCGACATTGACAGTTGCCGCCGCCAGACTGGCGAAGGCTTGCAAAGACGCCGTATCGACCGAGTCGAAACGCCCTGCTCCCAACGCATCAAGCGTGAGCAATCCCCATGGCCGGCCGTTCATCGTGATCTGGCACCCCATGCAGTCGTGCACATGTAGTTCGCCGGAATGGGCTTCGACCAATCCGTCATAAGGATCCGGCAGCGATGAGTTCGCAGGGAAACGCGTGGGCGGCACGTTCGACAAGAGGATGCGAAACCGAGGGTGTTCGCTCACGCGAAAACGCCGGCCAAGGGTGTCACTGCTCAAGCCGTTGATGGCCAGCGGCACCAGGATTTCACCATCCAGTCGCAACAAGGCAGCGGCATCGCATGGAAACAGCATGCGCAAGGTGTCGAGCAGTCGACGATAGCGTTCACTGTCGTGCATCTCGCGCGACAAGTCGGCCATGAGGGGAATCAGCGCGTCCAGCAAGAGCTTTGGAGTCATTTTTACTCTTTTCGTGTCGATTTGACTCAGGTCAATTTGACTCGTCAAATTTCTAAGCAACTGATTGTAAAGGATTTTTCATCTGGCATGGAGATTGTATAGAGGATCGGGACGAAATGATTTTTTGCAGCGACATTTCGATGTTTTTGCCGTTTTTTCCCGGCTAACCCATACAAAAAGAGGTTCTCCATGCTATCCGATGCTCACCGTGCCATCGTCAAGTCCACCGTTCCCCTGCTCGAAAGCGGCGGCGAAGCACTGACCACGCATTTCTACAAAATGCTGATGCGTGATTATCCCCAGGTCATCCCTTACTTCAACAAAGCGCACCAAGGCAGCGGCGATCAACAGCGTGCGCTGGCCAATGGTGTGCTGATGTATGCGCGCCATATCGATCAGTTGGAGCAACTCGGAGGCCTGGTCAGCACCATCGTCAACAAGCACGTCGCCTTGCAGATCCTGCCGGAGCATTATCCGATGGTCGGTGACTGCCTGCTGCGTGCCATTCGCGAGGTACTTGGCGCCGAGATCGCCACCGATCAGGTGATCGAAGCCTGGGGTGCTGCCTACGGACAGTTGGCCGATATCCTGATCGGCGCTGAGGAAGGCCTCTATAGCGCCAAAGAAACCGCCGACGGCGGCTGGCGCGGCATGCGCAAGTTTGTGGTCGTGCGCCGGGTCGACGAAAGCGATGAAATTACCTCCTTCTACTTCGCCCCGGAAGACGGCAAGGCGATTCTGGCCTTCCAACCCGGTCAATACATCGGTCTGCGCGTTGATATCGACGGCGAAGAAATGCGCCGCCAGTACTCGCTGTCAGCTGCCCCCAACGGCAAAATGTACCGCATCAGCGTCAAGCGCGAGCCGAACGGCAAGGTGTCGAACTATCTGCACGACCACATGACGGTCGGCAAAACCATCGACCTCATGCCGCCTTCCGGCGAATTTACGCTGACCGCCAGCGACAAGCCGCTGGTGCTGATCAGCGGCGGCGTCGGCATCACCCCGATGCTGGCGATGCTGGATGCGGCGCTGCCGACCAAGCGTCCGGTCGTTTTTATACACGCGGCGCGCCACGGCGGCGTGCACGCTTTCGGCAAGAAAATCGCGGATCTGGCGCAAGAGCATCCGCAATTGCAGCACTACATCTGCTACGAGCAGCCGCGTGAACACGATCCGGCGCCGCATGCGACCGGCTATCTGGATCGCGACAAGCTGGGCAGCTGGTTGCCGGCATCAATGGACGTGGATGCTTACTTCGTCGGTCCCAAGTCTTTCATGAAAGCCGTCAAGCGTCTCCTGAGCGATCTCGGCGTGCCGGCAGCGCAAAGCCGCTACGAGTTCTTCGGCCCGGCTTCGTCGCTGGATTGAAGGCGAAATAGTCTCAACCGTATTGTGAGGTTTGCGCCGGATCGGGCTGGTTCGCTCGACATGAGTCAGTGTGGCCCGGTGCTTTTTTATCTTTCATCTTATTTCGGGCCTGACAACAAGACAGGCTTAGCGAGTACCACCATGAACATCGACAAATACAAACACCAGCATGTCGCCATTTTCAACAGCATCTGCCAGCTCAAAGAGCTGTCCCATGACGGGATTCCTCAAAACGCCGCCGACATTGCAGCCTTGGTCATCAAGATGAGTTCTGTGATCAAGCTGCATCTGTCCATTGAGGACAAATTCCTCTATCCCGCGCTGCAGGGAGCCAACAATCCTCGACTGGCAATGCTGGGCAAGCAGTATCAGCATGAGATGACGCATATTGCCGAGACTTATGGTGACTTTGCGCGTAAATGGAACGATGCCGCCCAAGTGGCAAGCAACCCTGAAGGCTTTCGCAACGAGGCAAACCGCGTGCTGAAGATCCTGTTCGAACGCATGCAGCGCGAAGATCGTGATTTTTATCCGATGATTGAAGTTGCCTGAGCTCAGCCCCTGCCTCTTCCCTAGTGGCTCAATTCCGTCAAGATCGTGGCCACACGCCCCAAAGCCACCTCGATGTCGAGTGATTCGATCGCTCCATAGCCGAAGAACAAGGCCGGTTGCGGCTTGGCCTCGTAATAGAACTCGTCCAGCGTGTACAGCGCAACATCCACGCGTCGCGCCAGCCGCAGCAGTTGCGTCATGTCGACCTCGGCGGTCATCTGCGCTGCCAGATGGAAACCGGCGTTGGTCGGCACAGCACGCATCCACGGCTGAAGGTCGCCGTTGAACGCTGCATGCAGCTTTTCGCGCCGGGCGACATAGATGCCGTGGCAGCGGCGAATGTGCTTTTGCAGATAGCCCTCGTCGATGAACTTGGTCATTGCCCATTGGGTCATGGTCGGCGTATGCCAGTCCGACAGCCCCTTGACGATCGTCATGGCGCGCCGGATGGCCGGCGGCGCGATGACGTAACCCACACGCAGTTCCGGATTGATGGTCTTGGAAAACGTACCGACGAAAGCCACCAAACCATCCTGATCCAGGCTCTGCAAGGAATCCAGCGGCCGTCCTTCGTAACGGAACTCACTGTCGTAATCGTCTTCAATGACGATCGCCCTCAATGCACGTGCTCGTTCCAGCAAGGCCTCGCGGCGGCCCGCGCTCATCGGCATGCCAAGCGGAAACTGATGTGCCGGCGTGACGTAAATCAGACGCGTGCCGTCCGGAATCCGATCGACCTGCATGCCCTCGTTGTCGACGGGAATACCAACAACCTTGGCGCCCTGTGCCGCAAACAGCATGCGCGCCGGTGGATAGCCGGGATCTTCCACCGCAACCACGCTGCCGGGTTCAACCAGTACGCGGGCGATCAGATCCAGGGCCTGTTGCGCACCATTGGTCACGAGTACATCGGACGCCGTGCATTGCACCCCGCGCGCAAACGATACATGGCGCGCTATCGCCTCGCGCAGCGCGGGCAAACCTTCGGTTTCTGCATAAAACCCGCTGCTGTTGCTGCTTTGGCGCAAGCCATACAGGACGCATTGCCGCCATTCTTCCTGCGGAAACTGCCTGCGCACCGGGATGCCGCCTTGAAAGTCATACTGCGAGCGCGTCTCCGGGCCGATATGTCGCATCGACAACGGAAAGGACTGATTCAGCCAATGTTCGATGAGTTTGCCTGCGGCGAGATCCCGGCTTTCGAAACGCTTCGGTTTCGGCTTGGCCTCTGCCGGCGTATTGACGAAGGTGCCGCTGCCAATCTGGCCGACCAGCAGTTTGTCCAGGGTCAGGCGGCTATAAGCTTCCGACACGGTTTTGCGCGACAAACCGAGCTGCGTTGCCAATAGCCGTGACGGCGGCACCTGCTCTCCCGGCGCCAGACGGCCGGTCAGGATAGCGTCGCGTAGCTGGCGGTAAACCTGTCCGGCGAGATCTTTGCTTCCTTCGATGACGATGTGCAGTTCCATGGCGTGTTCGCAAGCCTGTTGTGGTTGTTTTTGTTACCGCTGATTCTAGCGGTACTGATGAAAGTGGTCTCCTCATTTTTCGAGAAATTGGTTATTCGTGAAGGGCATTGGACTCCTTAAGATGACGTCACTGGCTAAGCAAAAACGGCAACAGAACTGGCCCTCCGCAGACGCCAATTCACGACTTATCCGGCTCATTAACTGACTTTTTATCCACTCTCAAGGAGCATTACCATGGAACAACGCGTCGATTTCTACAAAGCTTCCCCTGAAGTCCTGAAGGGCATGATTGCACTCGAAAACGTGGTCGGCAAACTCGGCCTCGAAACTTCCCTGCTGGAACTGGTTCGCCTGCGTGTCTCGCTGATCAACGGCTGCGCCTTCTGCGTCGACATGCACACCGCCGATGCCCGCAAGGCCGGCGAAACTGAACGCCGCCTCTACGCCGTGCCGGTCTGGCGCGAAACACCGTTCTTCACTGAACGTGAACGCGCAGCCTTGGCCTGGAGCGAATCGCTGACCCTGATCTCCCAAACGGGTGCACCTGACGAAGACTATGCACTGGTACGCGCGCAGTTCAGCGATGCCGAGCTGGTCAACCTGACTCTGGCGATCAACACCATCAACGCCTGGAACCGTTTTGCGATCGGCTTCCGCAAGATGCCTGTTGCTTGAGGCACCAGCGAACAACCGAACAAGGTGTCTGACATGCAATTCATCTCTACCGCAAAAAACGCACTGCTGGTGGCCCTTCTGGCCTTGGCAGCCGGCGCGCAGGCGCACGATGGTAAACACGGCGATGAAGTCGTCACGCCGTTGCAGCATCAGGCGCTGTCTGATGCCGCAGGTAAAAGCGGCGTCATGGCCGTGGTGGCCTACGGTCCGGGCGAAAGCTCGGTCGCCCACCGCCATCCCGGTTCGATCTTTGCCTATGTGCTTGAGGGCGAAGTCGTGTCGCAGCTGCAAGGCGGCGCAACTGTGACTTACAAGGCCGGCGAATCCTGGTACGAAGCACCGAACACACCGCATCTGGTGTCGCGCAACGCCAGCACCACCAAACCAGCCAAGCTGCTAGTCTGGTCGCTGGTGCAGGATGGCCAGCCATTGACCGTACCGCTGGAAAAGTAAGCGCGAAACAAGCCTCCCCAGCCCGCTTGCGCCCTGCGAATGCGTCTGCATGTTGGGAAGCGGGCTTTTTTCTGCCTGGCGCTCTCCGATTTTTGGCCGTTTTTTAGATTTACCCGCTGGAAATTTCAGTTTGGGTCCCGGCTTCCTGTAAACTTAGGGGATGCGCTTATTTTTACTTGATTGGTTCGGCTGGTCGTTTTTGTGGATACTGCCCCTGCTCGGCAGAGTACTGGTGTCTTTGCTGTCCGGCAAAGGCTTGCGCGGACGCGGCTCCATCCGCATCTGGCTGGGCACGCTGATCGTCCTGTGCGCCAGCAGCGCCATTGAAGCCATGCTGAGAAGCCAGGGCGACGTTGCCCTGGAAAGCGATTTCTTCGGTCAGGCTCTGGCGCGCGGCGTCTCCGCAAGCTTTGGCAAATTGCTCGGCGTACTTGCCCTGATGGCAAGCGGCTTGCTGGGATTGTTCTGGCTGTTCGGACGCAGTCGCAAGGTCGTTGCCGAAGACGAGTCCGATACCGCTGGTTTACCGCTGCAGGCATCCGTGGCGCGCCGCACGCAAGCCAATATCCCGCCAACGGTACGCAACTTGCCCGCCAGCCAGGCCCCAAAAGCCTCCGGATCCGTCAAGCCGCAGCCACCACGTCAACCACGTGAGCCTCTGCAAGCTTTCGGCAACCTCACGCGCAAACGCGATCCATGGCCGCTGCCTAACGAAATGCCGCGCAACGCCAATCCAACGCAAACGGCCGCCGGCAAATGGCCGGCTGCACCGCGCTCGGCCGAACCGATCAAGCGCCCGGCGCGTCCGGCTTCCGAATGGGCGCCGTTTGAAGCCTTGCGCCCGACCCAAGCCATGCTGGCACGCTCCAGTTCGATGCAAGCCGCAGAACCTCCACCGGCGGCGGCGCATCTGACAACGCAAAAACCGTCGCTTGCTACCAGCATCATCAGCAAGCCACGGATTACGCCGATTCCTGGCAGCAGCACCAAAGTCCGCATCAGCACTGCCGCCGACCGCAGCCAGGCGATTCCGACCTCCTTGAGCGCTACCCTGGCAGCACGCCTGCCTTCTCATGCGACTTCGAATGCTGCTTTGAATGCCGCTTCGAATGCGTCTGCTCCGGCGGAGCAAACAACGCTTCCGCCGTCAGCCCCGGAGATCATGCCTGCAGTAGCCGCAACGGCGGCCATCCCGCCAGCGGTGACATCTTCTTTAGCGCCCGTGGCTGCCACAATTACCACGGCAATAGTGCAGCAAGCCCCGTTGGAAACCATCTCCGCGTCAACGTCACTGCCGTTCGATCTGCCGGAACCAGAAGCCGTTGTCGATCCCCAGGCATTCAACATTGTCGAGTCACGCGTCGAACCTGTCTGGGAACCCGCTGCCACTCCTGATGCGCCAGTCGCTGCGCCTGAGACCTCGCTGCTGTTCGATGCTCCCGAAGAGCCCTATATCGCCGCACCTGCGGCGCCGATGCAAATCCGCACCTGGACGCAAACGCCTCCCGCAACGCCACAAGCGATGGAGCCGGTTGTGGAGATATCGGCAGCCTATCGTCCGACCGACATCCCCCTGCCCGGCATCGAATTGCTTGATCAGGGTAGTGACATGCCGGTGGAAATGGACGAAGCCCAGTTGGTTGAAATCGGCCAGCTGATCGAGCAACGCCTGAAAGAATTCAAAGTCCCGGTCACCGTCCTGGGCGCCTACGCCGGGCCGGTGATTACCCGTTTCGAGATTGAACCGGCATTGGGCGTACGCGGTGCGCAGATCGTCAATCTGATGAAGGATCTGGCGCGTGCGCTCGGCCTGACCTCGATCCGCGTGGTGGAGACTATTCCCGGCAAGACCTGCATGGGCCTGGAATTGCCGAATCCCAAGCGGCAAATGATCCGTCTCGCGGAAATCATCCAGTCAGAAGCCTATGCCCGCTCCGCCTCGCATCTGACACTCGCCATGGGCAAGGACATTACCGGCGTACCGGTGGCGACCGATCTCGCACGTGCACCGCATATGCTGGTGGCAGGCACGACCGGTTCGGGCAAATCGGTGGCAATCAATGCCATGATCTTGTCGCTGCTCTACAAAGCCACGCCGGACGAAGTGCGCCTGATCATGATCGACCCCAAGATGCTCGAATTGTCGGTCTATGACGGCATCCCTCATCTGTTGGCGCCGGTGGTCACCGACATGAAGCTGGCCGCGCACGCGCTGTCGTGGTGTGTGGCGGAAATGGACAAGCGCTATCGCCTGATGTCGGCGCTGGGCGTGCGTAACCTCGCCGGTTACAACCAGAAGATTGCCGACGGTGTTGCCGCCGAGAAGTACGTCAAGAATCCGTTCTCGCTGACGCCGGATGCGCCGGAGCCGCTGGATCGCCTGCCGATGATCGTGGTGGTCATCGACGAATTGGCCGATCTGATGATGGTCGCCGGCAAGAAGATTGAAGAACTCATCGCTCGCTTGGCGCAAAAAGCGCGTGCCGCCGGTATTCACCTGATTCTGGCGACCCAACGCCCTTCGGTCGATGTCATCACCGGTCTGATCAAGGCGAATATCCCGACACGGGTGGCTTTCCAGGTGTCATCGAAGATTGACTCGCGCACGGTGCTGGATCAGATGGGTGCAGAGACTTTGCTCGGCCACGGCGACATGCTGTTCTTGCCGCCAGGCTCGGGCTATCCGCAACGCGTGCATGGCGCTTTTGTGTCGGATGAAGAAGTACACCGCGTGGTGGAACATCTGAAGGCCCACGGCGAGCCGCAATACGAAGAAGCAATTCTGGCCGGTCCGGCCTCGGAAGAGCCGCAGCAAGGCGATATGTTCGGTGAGCCGGGCGACGAAAGCGATCCGCTGTACGACGAGGCCGTAGCCTATGTCACCCGCAGCCGCCGCGCGTCGATCTCGTCAGTGCAGCGCCAGTTCCGTATCGGCTACAACCGTGCGGCGCGACTGGTGGAGCAGATGGAGGCGGCAGGTATCCTGTCCTCCATGTCCAAGAGCGGCGCACGAGATGTGCTCGCACCGCCGCCCCAGGATCTGTAAATTACTTGACTACTTTGCGTCCGGCCTTGCCGTCTTGCTGATAAACGCAAAGATCATCACCGTCGCCATGAATTCAACAATGGCGATGGTGGTCAGGCCCTTGCCGTATTGCCCGGTTGTAGTCTTGAGATAACCCAGCAATTGCGGCGAAAAATAGCCCGACAGATTTGCCACCGAATTGATCACCGCCAGCCCCACCACAATCGCCGTGCCGGACAGGAAGCGTCCCGGCAACTGCCAGAACACAGGGATTGCGCCCATCGTGCCGGCCGACGACAACGCCAGCGCAAACACCACACCCGCAGCACTCTTCTGCCCCAGAAAATAAGCCGCCAACAACAGCCCGATCGCGCCAATGGCGGCAGCCACGGCGGTATGGATGCGGACTTCCTTGTTGCGATCCGACAGATAACCGTTGAGCAGCATGCCGAACCATCCGCAGCAATAGATACCGCCCATGACCCACCCCAGGGTCTTGATATCGGTGAAACCGACTTCTTTCACCAGACTCGGGCCGTAATACACCAGCGTCGCATTACCGGCGATGATGCAAAAAAAGACGGCAATCAACGCCCACATGCGCGCGCTGCGCAGTGAAGCAAAGAAGCTGTGTTCACGCGGCCCCAAAGCCTGATCTTCTGCCGACAATTCGGTCTCGACGTGGGCCTTTTCACGGTCGCTGAGCCACTTGGCGTCGCGCGGCCGGTCGGTCAGCAGAAAATACGCAGCCAACCCGGCCAGAATCGAAGGAATCCCCTCGATGATAAAGAGCCATTGCCAGCCCTTGAAACCACCCAGGCCTTGCGACAACTCCATGATGTATGCCGCCAGCGGGCTGCCCAGCACCAGCGACACCGCTGAAGCAGAGACGAACACGCCCAATGCCTTGCCGCGCCGATGCGTCGGCAGCCAATAGGTCAGATACAGGATCACGCCCGGTTGCAGCCCGGCTTCAAAAGCGCCCATCAGAAAGCGCAGGATATAAAACTGCGTGGATGTTTGCACCCAGGCCATCAGTACGCAGGTAATGCCCCAGCCGATGGTGATGCGCATGATGGTTTTGCGCGCGCCGAACTTTTGCAGCGCCAGATTACTGGGTACCTCAAAAATGAAATAACCGATGAAGAAGATCCCGGCGCCTGCGCCATAGACGGCGTCCGACCAGGCCAGGTCGCTCATCATGGTCAGCTTGGCGAAACCGACGTTGACGCGGTCGACCCAGGCCAAAAACCAGATCAGCGTGACGAAAGGAATGATGCGCCAGACAATGCGGCGAAATGTGACGTCGCGCTCTTCAACGCTGCCGGCGGCTGATATTGGTGCTGTTGTTGCTGCAATGGTGTTCATGTGTCCCCCCAGACGAAATCAATGCGGAAGACGGCGTTGGTCTCGCTATTTCAATCGTTTTGCGTGGGGTTGCACCCGTGATTACGCTTCATATCAGTGCAAAACAGTGGAAATAGCCAGACAAAAGCCGTCCTTCTCCGGCAAGCAGCATCCATGCCACGATGGAAAAAAGACATCATCGACATGTTGGAAGGAATTGTTGCGATGGATTATTGCGTCAGCAAGCCATCGAATAGGGAGAAACAGTTCAGTGGAGAAAGACTGCTGGACGACGATTACAGCGCGCTGTCGCCGCCAGGAAAGCGCAGCGCAAAGCCGCGTTGTGCTTTGCTGATATTGCTCGGCTCCAGTGTAATCGCCTGCCGCAGCGATTGTGAAAATGCCAGCAAGACCTCGGTCTGCCCGGACTTGAGTTCCAGTTCAATCTCACACAAGGCTTCACTGCGCTCGCCGGCCGAGACAAAACCCTGATCCAGCGCCAGTTCGACGACCGTATCCTGCGGCAGACTCAACATCCAGATGGTTCGCAAAAAGCTGGTGGTGAAAACTTCCCGCAATTGCTCCGCCAGATGCGGCGCCTCCAGCGCTTCGCGCGCGGCAGGATTGTCCACCAGCGGCAGCAGACTATCGAGATCGATCTCCGGGCCGGGAACCTCGCACTCCCATTCATGGCGCTGGTGCAAGCCGGCTTCAACGCGACCGCCGCCTTTGTAGGTTTGCAACCACTTGTCGCCGACTTTGCGCACCCGCAACGCCGAACGATGCTTCTTCAAATGCAAGGTTGGCGTGTCGACATAGATGCTGAACAAGCCCTGCAGCTCCGGTGCACCGAAAGAATATTCCTTCAACAGCGGCAATTGATGAAAGGCGTCAACATCGCCCGGAGCGATGGATAGTTTGAGTTCGATTTCCATGGTCGGGAGTTTAACCGCAATTTCACTTAACATTTATTACCGTTTGTTTCGCGATTAGGCCAAAACACAAAATTTAATTTACTCAAAGCAAGAGCTTGTTACATAGCAATGCGAGGCATGCGGATGATTCTGAGCATGGGCTGTCATATTCCACTATCATGGCGGGCCTTGCTCCATCTTGACTGCATTCCATGTCCGACCACTCTGCCGATATCCTCGATAGCGACGATACCAACGATCAAACCACTGATGTTTCCGATGTCATTCACGAGCCGCGCTTGTGGCGCGACGAGGGTTGGACGGCGCGCATCATCAAGAACGACGACGATGACGGCTGGGCTGTTGAAATGACACGCGAAGGCGAGCGCGAACCGACACTGATCGGCCCCTGGACCATGGGCCGCGACAAGAAGAACCCCAAACCGATGGACAAGCCGGCCTTCAATACGCTGGTCAAAACAGCATCGGAATTCCGCCGCCGCAGCGAGCAGCAGTTGCATGCGCAGCTGCACAAGAACGTTACCGTCGATAGCGCAGAAGGCAGCATCAAGGTGACGCTGGATATCGTGCCCGATGATGACTTTCCTTATGCGGATCTCAAAGCCTGGGATGAAGCCGGAGAGTTGCTGGCCAAGGTGCAGGTCGCACCGAATTTCAAACTGAGTGCAGCCAGTGCCGAGCGCTGGGTGGAAGGCGGCTATCGCAAGCCGAGCAGCGGCGGTTAATCAGTCACAAGTTGAATCGTATAAATAAAAACGGCAGACGCGATGTCTGCCGTTTAACTTTGTGCCTGTTTGTATGCCGATGACCGAACGTCTGTCAAACGCGATAGATTTTTTCTCCGGTCTGAACGATCTTGAATTTGGCGTCCGATAAAGGATCAAGCGCCCGTCCGTCATTCAATTTGTAGGTTTTGAGACCTTCCGGTGCAGTCTTGTCCGCCTCTTCGATTGGCGTCTGGTACACCTCTACGTGATAGGCAGCTCCAGTCTTGCCTTTAGCGTCGAATTTCTCAACCAAATCCATACGTGTCTCCTTATGTGTTCAGGTCAGTACCGGATATAAAGATAGCAGATTTATTTTTGAGTGGGAGAGAGATTTCAGCTTGTTTCCATTTCTTTTGCATCAGGCTTCGCCCGGAAACGTAAAAACATGGAAAACTAGTACATCTCATCACAGGTGCCGCTTCCTTCCATGCCTCATGTTCGCATCGATTTCGCCGTCGGCGAAGCACATCATATCTACTACGAATTGATCGACGGACAAGCTGAAAAACCTTGTCTCGTCTTCCTTCATGAAGGTTTGGGTTGCACTGCAATGTGGAAGGATTTTCCGCGCCGTTTGTGTGAGATAACGGGCTGTTCCGGACTGCTCTACGACCGTCTCGGATACGGTCTTTCCGATGCGTTGCAACAAAAGCGTACCCTCGATTATTTGCATCGCTACGCCCTCGACGAGTTACCGCTTGTTCTGGCGCAAGTCTTGGCTCCGCAACAAGCTTACATCCTCATCGGCCACTCCGACGGCGGCAGCATTGCCTTGTTGCATGCAGCACAACGGCCGGAGCGATTATGCGGAATCGTCACCGAAGCTGCGCATGTCTTTGTCGAAAACGTCACCCTCGACGGCATCCGCGTCGCAGAGCAAGCCTACGCCGATGGCAAATTACGCGGATTAAGCAAATATCACGGCGACAAGACCGAGCAGATTTTCAAGGCATGGTCGGACACCTGGCTGACGCCGGATTTTGCAAAGTGGAATATCGAAGAGCAATTGCCGTCCATCGTCTGCCCTGCGCTGATATTGCAAGGTATCGACGACCAGTACGGCACCCGTCGTCAGGTCGATGCCATCGTCGAAGCCGTTCCCGGTGCGCGCATGCAGTTACTGGAACAATGCGGGCATACACCGCATCAGGAGCAGGCGACCGCCGTGCTGGAACTGATGAATGCGTTCATTCAGCCGCTGGCATAGCAGAAACCTGCTCCAGGAAAGATGCGACCAGGCGGCTGTCTTTCCGATCTGCCAGACAATAGATATAGGTATGCGTGCTGACCGGATTGCCCTCGATCGGCAGCAGTTTGAAACGCGGATCGGGCACAAACTCCGCCTCCGACACCGTCCCCAAACCGATTCCGCGCGCCACGGCTTCGCGTAAAGCTTCGCGGCTGCCGATTTCCATCACCACGCGCGGCATGACATCCGCTTCCTTCAACACCTTCTCCAGCGCCAGCCGCGTGGTCGAGCCCTGCTCGCGCATCACCATGGGCTGGCCGTGCAGATCCTGCAATCTGATCGAATCGTGTTTGGCAAGCGGATGGTCGACGTGGGCGAACACCACGATGGCGTGATCGGCATACGGCACCGCGACAAAGCGCGGATCGTCGTTGAAGCTGGCCAGCACGGCAACGTCGGTGACGTAATTTTCCAGATCGGCCATCGTCTCCGCCGAATTGCCCATGCGGATCGACAACTCCACATTGGGAAACTTGCGGCGATAAGCATCCACCATCTCGATCACGTGGAAAGGCCCGACCGCGCCGATCTTCAGGTGTCCGACATTGAGCACGCCGGAGTTGTACAGCAGGTTGTAGGCGTCCAGCTCCAGCTCGGCGATCTTTTGTGCGATCGGCAACAGGCGCTGGCCGGTATCGGTCAGATCCAGACGGCGGCCGCGGCGGTAGAACAGCTCGACATTGTGCTGCCGCTCCAGCGCCTGCACCTGCGAGGTCAGCGTCGGCTGGCTCACGCCCAGCGTGCGGGCAGCGGCGCTGAAGCCGCGGTTGCGGGCCACGGCAAGGAAAGCGCGAAGTTGCGAAGGTGTCATCTATAGATTCCATCAATAGGTAATCGTCAATCTCCTGATTATATCGATAATAAAGGCGTCACAATAGCTCCCTATTCTGTCGGTCATGAACACAAGCCCGTCTTCTCCAGGACGGACCTCACTCACCACCGCCAGGAGCATCATGAAACGTCTCTCCGCCCTTTTCCGACCTTTGGCCTTGTGCCTGAGCCTGATATCCGCAAGCTCTGCATTCGCTGCCCAACCACTGACAGTCGGCCTGATTCCGGCTGAAGATTCGCAAGCCATGCTGGAAAACAGCAAAAAGGTCATCGACAGCCTGCAAGAACAGCTGGGCATGCCGGTCAAGCCTTTCATCGCCACCGACTACAACGGCATCATTGAAGCGCTGCGCTCGAAGAAGCTCGACGTCGCCTACCTCGGCCCGTTCTCTTACGTGCTGGCGACGTCGATCGCCAACGTCGAAGCCTTCTCCGTGGCGGAAACCAAGAAGACCGGCAAGAGCTCTTACAAGAGCCTGATCATCGTACGCAAGGACAGCGGCATCGAAACCGTGCCGCAACTCAAGGGCCACACCATGGCCTTCGTCGATCCATCGTCGGCGTCGGGACATCTGTTTCCGACCGCAGGCCTGCAAAAGCAAGGCATCGAGCCGAGCAAGTATTTCTCGCGCGTGATCTTCTCCGGCTCGCATGACGCCAGCATCCTGGCCGTGGCCAACAAGAAGGTTGATGCCGCTGCCGTCGCCGACCGCATCTTCGCCGCCGCCGTCGCCAAAGGTGTCATCAAGCAAGCCGATTTCAACATCGTCTGGACTTCGCCGGACATCCCTGAATCGCCGATGGTCTGGCGCAAGGATCTGGATCCTGAACTGAAGAAGAAGATCGCCACCGCCTTCGCCAACATCAAGAACGTCGAATGGGGCGACCAGGGCGTGCTGAATGGTTTCGTGCCGACCAACGACGCCGCCTACAACGTTGTCCGCGACACCGCAAAGATCCTCAATCTCGACCTCAAGGCAATGAAATGATCAAGATCCGTTCGCTCACCAAGCAATACGGCAGCAATGCCGTGCTGCGCGGCATCGACCTCGATGTCGCTCCCGGAGAATTCCTGGTCGTGCTGGGACCGTCCGGCGCCGGCAAGTCAACCTTGCTGCGCTGTATCAACGGGCTGGCGACACCGACTTCCGGCGAGCTGGTGGCGGCCGGATTTGACGCCACCGATGCGCGCAACGGCAACGTTCGCAAGCTGCGCCAGCAGGTGGCCATGATTTTTCAGCATCACAATGTCGTGCCGCGCCTGTCGGTACTGAAAAACGTACTGACCGGCCGGCTCGGCCAGACCTCGACGCTCAGCTCGGTGCTGCAATTGTTCAGCCGTCAGGATATCGCCCTGGCGATGGACTGCCTGCGCCGCGTCGAGCTGGAACACAAAGCGGAACAGCGCACCGATGCGCTCTCAGGCGGCCAGCGTCAGCGTGTAGGCATTGCCCGCGCTCTGGCGCAGCGTCCGCAAGTCATTCTGGCCGACGAACCCGTCGCCAGTCTCGATCCCAAAACCTCACGGCTGGTGCTGCAATATCTGCGTGCAGCCTGCCGCGAACTCGGTATCACCGTGGTCTGCAACCTGCATCAGGTCGACTACGCCCGTGAATTCGGTGATCGCATCGTCGGTCTGTCGGGCGGCAAACTGGTCTTCGACGGCCGCGGCGACGAGCTGCGCGATTCGCATCTCAATCTGATTTACTCCGGCCTTGACCAAGTCAAGGCCCAAGATGAATTGCATAACCCGATTCGCCACACAAATCAGCCCACTGATCAGCCCACTGAAATGGTGCTGGAAGGAGCCCTGTCATGAGTGTTCCCATGCAACCCGAAATGGACCGCGACGCATCCCGCTCCAGCTATCACGACTACGTCTGGACCGGCGCGCGTCCGCTGACTCTGCGCTCCTGGCTGCTGTGCATCGCCGCCGTCGCCGCAGTCGCTTTCGTTCTGGCGTGGAGCGCACAAGGCACGCAACTGAGCTGGAGCGAACTGGCCAACGGCCTGCCGCAGATCGGCGACTTTCTCAGCCGCTCTTTCCCGCCAAACTGGAAGATCCTCGGCAATCTCGTCGGCCCCGCCATCGAGACCGTCCAGATCGCCATCTGGGGTACGCTGCTCGGCGTCATCGTTGCGATCCCCGTGTCCTTCCTTGCAGCACGCAACCTCAATCGCAACCGGGTCGTCTATCAGGCAGTGCGCCAGATGCTCAACGTCACGCGCAGCATCAATGAACTGATCCTCGCGCTGGTGTTCGTCTCCGCCGTCGGGCTCGGCCCTTTCCCCGGCGTGCTGGCATTGGCGCTGCATGGCGTCGGCATGGTCGGCAAGTTCTTCGCAGAAAGCATCGAGGAAATCGACGATGGCCCGCTCGAAGCTTTGCGCGCCACCGGCGCCCGTCCGCTGCAGGTCATCGTCTTCGGCGTCTTGCCGCAAGTCATCACGGCCTGGATCGCCACCGTGCTGTACCGCTTTGAAGTCAATCTGCGTCAGGCCACCGTACTCGGCATGGTCGGCGCCGGCGGTCTCGGTTTCGAACTGGTCAACAGCCTGAAGCTGTTCAAGTACCAGGACACCGCAACCTGCATCGTGGTTGTCACGCTGATGGTAGTCGTCGCCGATACGATCTCCAGCCGCTTGCGTCAGATGATCCAGGACGGCAAGACGCATTGATTCAGCTGCACTCATTTTCAGACACATTTTTAGTAAAGAACTCCATGTGGAATTATCACAACCCGGTCGCCATACAGGCCGGTAGCGGCAGTCTGGCGCAGCTGCCGGGCTTGTTGAAGGGCAAGCGCGCCCTGCTGATCACCTTCCCTCAGGCCGCCTCGCTTGGGATGGAAGCGCGCATTGCTGAATTGCTTGGCACACAACTGGCCGGCATCGAGAACGCGGTGCAACCGAACCCCGACGTCAGCTGGCTTGCTGCGATGTATGAGCGCGTATGGCGCGATTACACCGATGTCGACTGCATCGTCGCCTTCGGCGGCGGCAGCGTGATCGACTGCGCCAAAGCCATGCTGAGCAAAACGCCTTCCGGCCGTTTCGACGAATTGCTTTCACATTTGCGCGACGCTGCACCGCTGTCGGGTATCGGCGCCAAGACGCTGATCGCCATCCCGACCACCGCCGGCACCGGCAGCGAAGTCACGCCATGGGCCACCATCTGGGATGCAGCCGCGGGCAACAAATATTCCCTGCATCAGGACTGGACCTGGCCGCTGGCTGCCATCATCGACCCACAACTGATGCTGAGCCTGCCGCAGGACATGACGCTGGCCAGCGGACTTGACGCGCTGTCGCATGCACTGGAATCGATCTGGAACGTCAACCGCAATCCGGTCTCTGCCAGCCTCGCAGCGACAGCGGCACGCAGCATCATCGATACACTTCCCGCTTTGCTGCACCATCCGCGCGACCTGCTGCTGCGCGAACGCATGGCGGTTGCCGCACTGCAAGCCGGACTGGCGTTTTCCAATACCAAGACGGCGCTCGCGCATTCACTGTCTTACGACATCACGCTGCATCACGGCGTCACCCATGGCATTGCCTGCTCGTTCTCGCTGCCGCGCGTCATGGCGCTGGCCTTCGGCAACGCGGCCGACGTCGATGCACTGCTGCTGAAGATCTTCGACGCCGTCGATGCGCAGGAAGCGGTCGACAATTTATCCGGCTTCCTCGAACGCCTGGGTGTGAGTACTGATCCAGCAGATTACGGCGTCGCCGATGCCTGGGACGCGCTCGTGCAACGCGCCTTGCAAGGTCCACGCGGACGCAATTTTATCGCCGCAGCAAAAGACACCTCCAACACATTACACGCCATCCATCCGTGAACCAGAAAGGAACTCCCATGTCCCGTACAAGCACCGCTCCCAAAGAGCTCCAGGCCGTCATCTTTGACTGGGCCGGCACACTGGTCGACTTCGGCTCGCTGGCGCCGACACAGATTTTCGTCGATGCCTTCAAGAGCTTCGACATGAACATTTCGCTCAAGCAGGCACGCGGCCCGATGGGCTTGTCCAAGTGGCAGCACATCCGCACCCTGCTCGACAATCCTGAAATCGCCCGTCAATGGAAGGAATGTCACGGACAGTTGCCGACTGATGCCGATGTCGACGCCCTTTACGCACGCTTCATGCCGATGCAGATCGCCAAGGTCGGCGAATATTCGCAACCGATCGACGGTGTCCAGCAAACGCTCGCCTGGCTGCGCCAGCAAGGTTTGAAAATCGGCTCTTGCTCAGGCTATCCGCGTCAGGTGCTTGATGTGCTGCTGCCGCTGGCCGCAGCCGAAGGCATCACGCCCGACCACGTCATCGCCGGCGATGAATTGCCTGCAGGTGGTCGCCCTGGCCCGTACATGGCGTTGGCCAACATGCTGGCGTTGAAGATCAGCAACGTCGCCGCCTGCATCAAGGTCGACGACACCACGCCCGGTATCGAAGAAGGCATCAACGCAGGCATGTGGACAGTCGGCATTTCTCTGTCCGGCAATGAAGTCGGCTGCACCAAGGCAGAGCTGGCGCAATTGTCGCCGGAAGAAATCAAGGCCCTCAAGACACTGGCAGAAATGCGCCTGCGTGAAGCCGGCGCCCATTACGTGATCGACTCCGTCGCGGATTTGCCTGGCGTGGTGGAACTGATTGCAGAACGACTGAAGGCCGGCGAACGTCCTTAAGCATGTCATCAGGTTGTCGGGCTTCTCAGATGCCGAAGCCCGGCCATCCTTCAGCGTACAATGCCACGTCCTTTTCAATAAAAAAATCACGTGGCAACTTATCTATTCATCCTGCTTGTCGGCCTCGCTGCCGGCATGATCAGCGGCGTCATCGGCACCGGCTCCTCCATCATGTTGCTGCCGGTGCTGGTCTACAACTTTGGCCCCAAGCAAGCCGTCCCCATCATGGCAGTCGCAGCCCTCATGGCGAATCTGGCACGCGTGCTGGCCTGGTGGCGCGTGGTCGACTGGCGTGCCTTTGCGGCTTATTCCATCACCGGTATTCCAGCCGCAGCCATCGGCGCGCGTACGCTCCTGGTCTTGCCTGCACATCTGATCGAAGTCAGTCTCGGGGTATTTTTTCTGGCGATGGTGCCTTTCCGCCATTGGCTGAAAAAGCACGACTTCAAAGTCCGTCTGTGGCAGTTGTCGGTAGCGGGCGCGGTCATCGGCTTCCTGACCGGCATCGTGCTTTCAACCGGGCCGCTGAGCGTGCCGGTGTTCACGGCTTACGGTCTGACCAAAGGTGCATTTCTGTCGACTGAGGCAGCGAGTTCGCTGTTTCTCTACGTCAGCAAAGTACTGACTTTCCGCGAGTTCGGCGCCATGCCGCTGAGTGTTTTCCTGCAAGGTTTGCTGGTGGGAGCATCATTGATGGCAGGCACGTTCGCCGGCAAGTTTTTTGTCATGAAGATGAGCGAAGCCAATTTTCAGCGCTTGCTGGATTTGTTGCTGCTGCTGTCTGGCTTGTCGCTGCTATGGACAGCCATACGCTAAGTGATTTATCAGGCAAGCACGCCTTGCGCTTTTGGCTTATGCTGCCAGCACGACTACGTAACTGAACAAGGAACAATCATGCCCAAAAAAGAAGAGAAGCTGGATCCGGAAACTGAAGCGCTGATCCAGTGGTGTACCGAAGTCGAGAAGTTTTTGGTCAAGGGCGGCGCAACGCTTGCACAGGCGCAAGAACACATCGAGGAAGAAGTCGAATGGTTTACCGATTTATTCTATGACGGTCTGACGCCGGAAGAAGCCGCGAAAGAAGCGCTCAATTAAATAGCGGCAAAATAATCTTTCCTGCAAGTGCAGACAAGTACGCGCTGCTGTAACAAAGTTTGTCCGGCAAGTAATGAACTGTAGGACAGGTGTAACAATTGGATTCGGCGGATGGCTTTCAGCGGCGATAGCGCTACAGTGGATCATCGTTCTACTCGTAGTTCCGTACAAGCCCCTGAAAGACCATCATGCTTCCTTTCCGACTCTGCGTCTCCGCCATCCTCGCCGGCAAGAAGCCGGCTGCCATTCCCGCTGCATCCGAAGAATCCTCCCTCGTCGCCACGATGCCGCCACCTCCGCCGAAGACGGAAGCCGCGCCAAGCGACCGCGACGGCGTCATCTGGAGCCCGGGCTACTGGAAATTCACCAACAACTGGTTTGTCTGGTGCGCCGGGCATTGGGAACTGTCCCGCCCCGGTCAACGCTATGTCGCACCATGCTGGGAGCATTATGCCGACGGCTGGCACTTTCAGCCCGGTACATGGCGCGACGATACTGCAGGAAAATCGTCGAAAAAACAAAGCGATGCCACCAATGGCAACATCGGCTACGACGTCCTCGGCGCTTTCCGTTAAGCGCGGTAATTGACCTTCAGCAGCGCATCAAGCAAAGGCTGCGTAGCGTCGGCGATGCGCTCCAGGCTTTGCTCGCGCAACTGATCAAGATCGACGGCATCGACGCCGCCCAGACCGGCCCACGCCAACAAGGCAGAGAAAGCCTGCGGCGTGTCGAACATGCCATGCAGGTAACTCCCCAGAATCTGGTCATCCACCGAACGTGCGCCTTCAGGACGGCCATCGATATGGAACGCGGGTCGTTGCATGGCCTCGCCTGCCGAAACACCCATGTGAATTTCATAGCCGGTGACACTGGCATCCTCTTCAGTGAACGCACATTTCCCTGACACTTGCAGCAGCTGTTTCTGCTGCGTCAGTTCGGTACGCATCGCCAGCAGATCCAGCCCTTCCATGCTGCCCGGCGTACCTTCCACGCCATGCGGATCGTCGACGCTGCGGCCCAGCATCTGGAAGCCGCCGCAAATACCGATCAGCTTGCCGCCGTAGCGCAGATGTTTTCTGATGGCGTCGGGCCAGCCCTGCTGCTTGAGCCAGGCGAGATCGTTACGCGTATTCTTGCTGCCCGGCAGAATGATCAGGTCGGCAGGCGGAATCGGCTGACCCGGGCCAATGAACTGCAGATCCACATCCGGATGCGCGCGTAAAGCATCAAAGTCGGTGTGATTGCTGATGCGCGGCAAGACCGGCACCACCACGCGAAATTTCCCTCTGACACTCTGCGAGGAAGCCACGGCATCCTCGGCATCCAGATGCAAGCCATGCAAGTAAGGCAGTACCGCCAGCACAGGTTTGCCGGTGCGTTCTTCCAGCCAGTCCAGCCCCGGTTGCAACAGGCTGATGTCGCCGCGAAAACGATTGATGACGAAACCGACGATACGCTTGCGCTCGCTCTCGGACAAACAATCGAGCGTACCGACCAGATGCGCAAACACACCGCCACGATCAATGTCGGCGACAAGAATCACCGGGCAATCGACAGCTTCTGCAAAGCCCATATTGGCGATATCGCGTGCGCGCAGGTTGATTTCCGCCGGGCTGCCTGCGCCTTCCACCAGCACTGCCTCGTACTGCTCGCGCAACCGGTGATAGGACTCCAGCACGGCAGCCATCGCACTGGTCTTGTAGCGATGGTAGTCGCGCGCGTTCATGTCGGCGCGCACCTTGCCGTGCACGATCACTTGCGCGCCGGTATCGCTGGACGGCTTCAACAGCACCGGGTTCATATCGGTATGGGGCGCGATGCGCGCAGCCTGCGCCTGCAAAGCCTGCGCGCGGCCGATTTCGCCACCGTCGCTGGTGACGGCGCTGTTGAGCGCCATGTTTTGCGGCTTGAACGGCGCGACCTTGACGCCGTGGCGCACCAGCAGGCGGCACAAGGCGGCGACCACCGTACTTTTGCCGGCGTCCGACGTTGTCCCCTGCACCATCAGGGTATGGAAAGGGAGCAGATTCATGCGGCATGCTCCGGGTTCTTGTTTTTGTTCTGATTTTTGTTCTGATTCCAGCCTTGCAAGGCTGTCTGCAAGCGCTGCCAACCAGCCTCATCCGGCGGCAGACCCAGCCTTATTCCACCTGCGCCGCGTGTAAACAGACGCACCCAGATCCCCTGCTGCGCCATCCAGTCATGGAATCCGGCAGCATCGGGTTCCGCCCACCATTGATACATCGCGCTGCCGCTTGCCTGTATGCCGACACCGACCAATAGTTGGTTCAGCCTCTCGCCATCGGCCAGGAGACGTTCGCATGTGGCGCGTTGCCAATCCTCGTCGCACAAGGCTGCAATGCCGATCTCCTGCGCCGGGCCGCTGACTGCCCATGGCCCCAGCCATTTCTGCAGGGACTCCAGCACAGTATTTTGCGCAGCGACAAAACCAAGCCGCAGGCCCGCGAGACCAAAGAATTTTCCGACCGAGCGCAAGACGATCAGCCCGGGCTGCACGCCCGCTTGTCCGGTCACACTCAGGTGGGGTGTCGTATCGCCGAATGCCTCGTCAACCACCAGCCAGCCACCGCGTGACGCCAGTTGTTGCGCCCACCCGAGCAAGACCTCCGGTGCGACGCGTGCACCAGTCGGGTTATTGGGATTGCAGACCACCATCACGTCGCAGTTATCCAGCGCTTTCTGCAGATCCGCATAGTCAATTTCGCGCATGGCATGTCCGGCCTGCTGCCACCGATGCGCATGCTCGGCATACGCCGGTGCCGCCACGACCACGCGCGACACGCCTTTTTCACGTAACCGGAGCTGCGGCAAGGCTTGTATCGCCGCCTGTGTGCCGGCCACCGCCAGCATGCGCGGTGCGCCGTAATAGGCGCATGCCGCCATGACGAGCGCATCGCTGGACTCCGGTAAGCGATGCCAGGCATCGGCGCGCAACACGGGTACCGGATAGCAGTTCGGATTGATCCCCGTCGACAAATCCAGCCACTCTGCGCGCGCAATGCCATAGCGCATCACCGCATCATTGAGGTTGCCGCCATGCTCAAGCATGCGTACCTCCCATCGTCAAACTGACATAAGTCGTATAGAACATCGTCATCAACATCGATATCGTCAACATCACTGTGAGCCACAGCATCGCCGTGCGCGACACCAGTTTCCATGCGCGTACGATGTCATCGGCGACAGCATCGCGTCCCACGCCCAACGGCGGGCGTTCTTCCACTTCACCGTCGTAAATCGCCGCGCCGCCTAAAGACAATCCCAGTGCACCGGCACCGGACGACATCACAGGCCCGGCATTGGGGCTGCTCCACGCCGGGGCCTGGGTCCGCCAGCAGGTACGCGCCTGACGCCAGTTGCCCAGCAGTGCATAGGACCACGCAGTCAGCCGCGCCGGAATCCAGTTCAGGCCGTCATCGATACGTGCGGCAACACAGCCGAAGGCGAGAAAACGCGGCGTGCGGTAGCCCCACATGGCATCAAGCGTATTGGCCAGACGAAACAGCAAGGCTCCCGGCCCGCCGCCCAAGGCAAACCAGAACAAGGTGCCGAACACGGCGTCGTTGCCGTTTTCCAGCAAGGATTCGACTGCGGCCTTGGCAAGGTCGGTCTCCTGCGACTGCGTGGTGTCGCGGCTGACGATGCGCCCGGTCAGGTTCCGCGCCGCAGCCAGGTCGCCGCTTTTCAGCGCCTTGGCAATCGGCATCACGTGGTCGCGCAAGCTGCGCAAGCCGATGCAAAAATACAGCAGCACCACATGCCAGGCAGCCGCCAGCCAAAAGGATTGCCGCGCCAGCAAGATCGTGATCAAGACCGACAGCGCCACCAGCGGCAACACCGCTAATAACCACGCCAGCGCGCCACGTGCATAACTCCCCGGCTGGCGATTGAGACGACCTTCCAGCCATTGCACATAGCGACCGAAGCCGACCAGCGGGTGCCAGCGCGATACTTCACCAAGCAGCCAATCCAGCGCAACGCCTGCCACCATCAGCAACGCCAGCAGCGTCATGTCGAAACCGATCATGCGCTGCGTCCCGCGTGTCCAACCTGTCCAACGTGTCCCTTGAGTTCCAGCGGCAAACCGGCGGCAACGAACTGCACGCGTTCGCAGATCGCTGCAACTGACTGGTTGAGCCGCCCAGCTTCGTCCACGAACCAGCGCGAGATGGCGCCTTGCGGCACGATGCCCATGCCGACTTCATTGGAGACCAGCACGACCTCGCCTTTAGCCTGCGACAAAGCTTGCAGAAAACGCTCACGCTCGGCGGCAAAAAGCGCAGGTGCTTCAATCCGCCCGATCTCGGGATATTCCTTGTGCTCGCTGAACAGCAGATTCGACAACCACACCGTCAGGCAGTCGACCAGCACCACATTGTCAGGCGTACTGTTGTGAGCAATGGCATCGCCCAGGGCAAGTTGCTCTTCCACGGTGTTCCAATGTGCGTAGTGCGTGCTGCGCTGCTGCCGGTGCAAGGCAATGCGCGTGGCCATCTCGTCGTCGCCGACGGCAGCGGTGGCGATGTAGATGACCGGCTTGCCGCTCGCCGCCGCCAGCCTTTCCGCCTGCGCGCTCTTGCCGGAGCGAGCGCCACCGAATACCAAAGTACGCTGATTCATTCGTTTTCTTCCCTGATTCCCCAAGCATCGCGATAGACCAGATCGTCCAGCGACTGGCGCGCTGCCCAGCCTTCCTTCTCCAGCATCGGGCGTGCATAAAACTCTTTGACGTGGCCGAGGCAGATCACTGCCACCGGTTTCGCTCCTTCAGGCATTGCCAGCAAGGCCGCCAGCTTGTCCGCATCGAACAGCGACACCCAGCCCATGCCGATACCTTCTGCGCGCGCCGCCAGCCACATGTTCTGGATAGCGCAGGCGACCGACGCCAGGTCCATCTCCGGCAAGGTGCGTCGGCCAAATACGTGACGCTCGCGGCCGTTCATCAAGGCCGCCACCAATACTTCGCCGCACTCGCGGATGCCTTCCACTTTAAGGCGCATGAATTCGTCTTCGCGCTCTTCAAGCGCCTGTGCGGTCAGGACGCGCTCCTGCTCCACCAGTGCGTGAATCGCATCCCGCTTGCTGCGATCGGCAATGCGGATGAAACGCCACGGCTGCATAAAGCCAACGCTGGGGCCAAGATGCGCCGCTTGCAGCAGACGTTGCAGCAAGCCGGTATCTACCGGATCAGGCAGAAAATGTCGCATGTCGCGCCGCTCTGCGATGACACGATAGACGGCCTCGATATCGCTCTGACTGTAGCGATGGCTCATGTCGGGGTATCTCCCGCACCCGCAGGCTCGGGCGTCGCGATCTTCCCGGTAAACAGCGCCGCCGTTGCTTGTGGCGACGATGCAAAACAAGCGTGCAGATACGTCGCCGTCACACCTCGCGAACGATATACGCGCTCACCGGCGGAGGTGTCATACAGACGCTCGCCGGTAAAAGCCGCCGCCATCGCCGTCACGGTAGTCGAATAATGAAAGGTGTGGCAGCGCAAGGCGCCCTCAACAAACGGAATGGTCTGATAGCCCAGGCCCTGCAAGCGGCGCTGCATGACCGCCCGGCCGGATAAGATGCCCAACATGCGCGCGCGGGCGCCGTTCTTGTCGGTCAGGCTTTCCAGCAGGTATAGCAGACCGCCGCATTCGGCATACAAAGGCTTGCCGGCGGCGCAATGATCGTGCAAAGCCTGCTTCATGGCTGCGTTGTTTTGCAATTCTTGCAAATGTAGCTCCGGATAACCGCCCGGCAGATAGACACTGTCAGCAGGCGGCAGACGCGCATCGTGCAGTGGCGAAAAGTAAGTCAGCTGCGCTCCCAGCTGCCGCAACAGATCCAGATTGCCGGGGTAGATGAAGGAAAACGCCGCATCACGTGCAATCGCAATGCGCTGTCCTTGCAGCAATGGCAGCAATTTCGGCGTCGGCTGATGCTCCTGCGGATCGATGGCAGCAAATTCGACCGGCGCCGGCAAGCGCGACAGTTCGGATAATTCGGTCTGGCCGATAGCCGCTGCCGCCGCGGCGATGCGCTGATCAAGATCGGCGACTTCAGCCGCCGGTACCAGGCCGAGATGGCGTTCCGGCAATTTGAATTGCAAGTTGCGCGGCATGCTGCCGAGATAGTCGATGCCATGCGGCATGCCCTGGCGCAGCATTTCTTCATGGCGAGGACTCGCGACGCCGTTGGCCAGCACGCCGATCAGCGGAAATCCCGGCCGGTAATGCGCCAGACCGTAGGCAATCGCGCCCAGAGTCTGCGCCACGCCGGCGACATCGACCACGGCGACCACCGGCAGTTTGAACAGCTCCGCCAAGTCCGCGCTGCATGGATCCCCGTCGAACAAGCCCATCACGCCTTCGATCAGGATCAGGTCGGCATCCTGCGCGGCTTCGTGCAGCAGGCGGCGGCACTCGGTCGCGCCCATCAGCCACAGATCGAGCTGATACACGGTGCTGCCGCAGGCGCGTTCAAGGATGGTCGGATCGAGAAAATCCGGGCCGGTCTTGAATACCCTCACCTTGCGTCCCTGATCGCGATGCCAGCGCGCCAGCGCCGCCGTCACGGTCGTCTTGCCGTGATTGGAGCCGGGTGCGCTGATGAACAACGCGGGACAAAGGATCGGATTATTCGCAGAAGGCACGGCCGGCATGATCAGAACTCCACGCCCTTTTGCGCCTTGATGCCTTGTTCCTTGTAGGGATGCTTGAGCGGTCGCATTTCGCTGACCAGATCGGCTTGCTCGATCAGCGCATCGGGCGCGTGGCGGCCGGTGACGACGATGTGCAGCATCTCGCGGCGCGCTGCAAATACATCAAGCACTTCCTGCAGATCGAGATACTGATACTTCAACACAATGTTCATCTCGTCGAGGATCACCATGTCATAAGACGGATCCTGGATCATGCGCATCGCCTCGGCCCAACCATGGGCCGCAGTTTTCATGTCGGCATCACGGTCTTGGGTATCCCAGGTGTAGCCCGAGCCGACCACATGAAAATCGCAATTGGCGTGGCCGCCTAGGAAATCGCGTTCGGCGCTGTACAACGCGCCCTTGATGAACTGCACCACACCCAGCTTCATGCCGTGGCCGAGAATGCGCATACCCATGCCGAAGGCGGCGCTCGACTTGCCTTTGCCGGTGCCGGTATTGACGATCAGCAAGCCTTTTTCTTTTTGCGCGGCAGCCTTCTTTTTCTCGAAGCCTTCCTTGTGGCGCTGGGTCATGCGCTTGTGCGATTCGGGATCGGTTTTCATATGTTCTCTCTTTGCTTTACTTCCAGTTTGTACCGGTTAATTCAGAAAGCAAGGCGGCAACTTTGCTTCGGCTTGGGTGATAGCCGATGAAAACCAGTTCGGATTTGTCAGTCTCGACAGTTTCATTTGCTGCATCTGCATTCATCGTCACGCGCGTGCGCACGCCCTGCACCAGTTGCGGCCGCTTGCCTTCCAGCGTGCGCACGAAACCTTTGGTGCGCAGGATGGGTTCCGATTTTGCTGCTTCGGTAATTGCCTGCTTCAGTTTGTCCGCCGGTTGCGGTGACTGGCTGCGCAGCGTAAACGACAGCCAGCCCGGATCCTGTTCATGAAAATGCTTGTGCGTCGCCAGTCCGTGACTGTGCGCACCGAGACCGGAATGTGCATGGCCGTTAAGACGCCCCTGATCGGCCAGCACGCTGGCGTCGACGCCGGGCATACGCACATGCGTGTAGGTGTGCTGATGCACCTGCAAGGTCGGCTGATGCAGCCGCAAACCGAGCGCCAGTCGGATATCGAGCTGCGCCTTGTAAGCCAGCTCCAGGAAACGCACATTGGGCGCGCACGAGCGAACGCGCTGCTCGGCGTCCAGCAGTTGCCCTTCGCTCAGATCATCGATCTTGTTGAGTACCACCACATCGGCGTATTCCAGTTGCCGACCGAACATGTCGGCAACGGCGTTGTCTGTGTTGCTTCCTTGTGCGAACCGGTCGTCCAGCAGCAAAGGCGTATCCACTACCGCCAGCGTGGCGTCAAGGATGAAATGCGCTGCCAGCTCAGGCGTCTGCAGGCTTTCCATCACCGCTGTCGGCAAAGCCAGGCCGGAAGTCTCGATCAGCACATGGTCGACTTGTGCACGACGCGCGGCCAGTGCCAGCATGGTCGGCACAAAGCGCTCGTCGTCGCCGTAAGCAATCAGGCCGTACGAAAAATCATGGATGCGCACATGTTCCGCATCGTCGCCGCTGTTGCTCATCGCCCGCATCAGATCACCGTCGATCGTCACTTCACCGAACTCATTGATCAGCAGCGCCAGCCGGCGCGTCTGGCGGCGTTGCACCAGACTGCGCAGCAAGGTCGTCTTGCCGGCGCCGAGGAAACCGGTGACGATGGTGACGGGAATAGGCTGCGCTGGCGTCATGCGTGCTTGCCTTCTTGCTGCTGCTCGTGCAACCACGCCTGCACCTGCGCCGAAGCGTGGCCCAGACTGTCGGCCTGCACCGGATAATCCAGCGCCGGACGGCGCACCGTCAACAATGGAATCCCCAACGCCTTCGCCGCATCTGCCTTGGCGCGATATCCACCGGCATCGCCGGAGTCTTTGGTCACCACGCAATCGATGTTCCAGTCGCTCCACAACGCCTGATTGAAGGCCTGCGAAAATGGTCCCTGCATGGCGCAGATACGGCTGCGCGGAATACCCAGATCGATGGCGCGCTGGATGAATTCCGGCTCGGCGGTGACGCGTACGAACCATTGTTTGCGATCCGCGCCCGGTGCTTGTAAAAAGGTGGCGAGATCCTTGGAACCGGTGGCGAGGAAGATGCGCTCGCTCTTTGCAATCGCCTGTTCGGCGGCCTGCTCCATCGAATCGCAGACAAGCGCATCGCTGGCGATGTCGACGATTGCACTTGGACGTTCATAACGCAGATAAGGGACGCCCAGGCTTTGCGACAAGCCCATCAATTGCTGCGACATCAGCGTGGCATACGGATGGGTGGCGTCGACCAGCACACGCGCTGCGTGGCGCTGCAAGGCCTGCTTGCGCACTTCCACGCCTTGACGGCCGGCCCAGACCGTGACGCCGGGGCAATCCTGCAAGGCCAGCTCGCCGCCGTATTCGGTGGCGGTAGAAACAACCACCTGATGGCCTTGTTCGGCCAGCTGTCTGGCCAGTGCATTGCCATCGCTGGTGCCGGCAAAGACCCATACCGCCTGCGACGGCAATGCCGGTTCTTCTGCGGCAACGGTCGATTCGTCATGCCAGTCGTTGTAGCCGCGCGGCGTGAAAATGTAGCCGCGCTTGCGCTGGGTAAAACGATTGCCGATAACGATGCTGGTCAGCATGTCGAATTGCAGGGATGGCAGTTCATCAAGACGATGAATACTGACTTCCTGGCCGGGACGATAGGCGTTCTTCACCACGCCGCACAGCGTATGTGGCGCTTTCGATTCCAGCATCAGTTTGAGGATGCGATAGACACCTTCCTGACGGCCGGCGCTTTGCACGTTGTACAGCACACAGGCGAGATCGGCCTGCGCGATATGGCGCGCGCGATTCTCGATCCATTCCCACGGGCACAGCAGATTCGACAGGCTCAGCGTGGCGAAGTCATGCGACAGCGGCGAGCCCAGCAAGGACGCGCAGGCATTGGCCGAGGTGACGCCAGGGATGACGTTGACCTGGTAGTCATCGTCTTCTTTCATTTCATCGAAGGCCAGTGCCGCCATGGCATAGATGCCGATGTCGCCGCTGGAAATCAACGCCACCTTTTCACCGTTGCGTGCTTTGTCGATCGCCAGCAAGGCGCGTTCACGCTCCTGTGTCAGCGGCGGCGTGAAGATCTGCTTGCCTTCGATGTGCGACGCAATCCAGCGCAGATACAACTCGTAGGCCACGATGACGTCGCTGTCGCGCAAAGCGGCAATGGCGCGCGGCACGATCAGATCGCCGAAGCCGGGGCCAACCGATACCAGGTTTAAAACTCCACTCATAAAACCACTTTCTCTTTGATACTTGTTTATTTACTTACATTGTTTCGGGTTAGCCAGGGCCTGCCGGCGCGTCCGTATCCGGCAAGCCGATATCTTCCACCACCGCCACAGTGACGCCGTCGAGCGCCGTCTTCGGCAAGGCCAGCACGCCACGCGGGCTGGCGATCAGCGCGCAGGGTTCGCACACGCCGTCGACGCCGACATTCTTTTGCACCCATTCCGACGGCGCCGTCACCCAGCCGCGCGCGGCGACATCGGAGGCGGCGATCACGCGCAAAGGCAAGTCATTGGCGGCGCAAAAGGTCAGCAAGCCGGGTTCTTCCGCCTTCAGATCAATCGTCGCCACTTCGCGCACGTCACTTAGTGGCCGTCCCAGCAAGGCTAGCGCACGTGTAACGGCAGCGGAGATCTTTTCCACCGGTACGTTCTTGCGGCAACCAATGCCGAGCACCAACGGCTTCAGGGCTTCGGTGGCTGTCGTCACTACCGGCACCGCACCGACGACATTGGCGACGCGATAGGCCAGACGATTGCCGCCGCCTTCGTGGCCGCCCAGCAGCGACACGGCAAACCGCCCCGCTTCATCCAGTAGCACGACCGCCGGGTCGGTCAGCTTGTCTTGCGGCAAACCTTCCAGAAAACGCACCGCCACGCCGCTCGCCGCCAGCATCACCCATTGCCCCTGATGTCGGTAGGAAGCGCGGAATTGCTGCTTCTGCGGAATCCCCGCATTGAGCCATGGCCGGTACAGCGTGCCGCCCAGCTGTCCCTGCAAACGTGCCGCCAGCGCTTCGCTCTCCGCTCGCACCAGCCAGATGCCGAGGGTATTGGATTGCGTTGTTGCATGCGTACTTTGCAGGGGATTACTCATGATCAGACCTCGTCTCCGGTGGTAACGATTTCCACGGTGTCGGCAGCGTCATTGTCTTTTTTGTTCTTTTTCACGACGCGAAACAGATGCGTGAAATCCTTGGAATACAAACTCGATTCGACTTGCTGCCCCTTATCCAGCGCCGCACCGACCAGCATCATCGTGGTCAGGTTCCAGGCGCCACGTTTGGTCTCTTCCAGCACCGTCGCCAGCGTGCCCTGATAGACGCGCTGATCGGGCCAGGTGGCGCGATAGACCAGCGTCACCGGCGTGGTGTCGGGGTAATGCAGGCGCAGGTCGGTGACGATTTTTTTCAGATGCGGGCCGGATAGAAAAATGCACATGGTCGCCTTGTGTTCGGCAAGGCGCGCAATCGACTCCAGCTCCGGCACTGCCGAGGCGCGTCCCGAGACACGCGTCAGGATCACGGTCTGTGACACTTCCGGCTTGGTCAGCTCCGCCGTCACCGCCGAGGCGGCGGCAGTAAACGAGGATACGCCCGGCACGACTTCATAAGCGATGCCCAACGCTTCCAGCCGGCGCATCTGCTCAGCGGTCGCACCGTAGATGGCCGGGTCACCGGAGTGCAGGCGAACGACGTCGATGTCCTGTGCTTTTGCGCGGGCGTAGCAGGCCTGCTGCTGCTCCAGATCGAGCTGTGCCGTATCGATCAGTTCGGCATCGGGACGGCAATGCTGGAGCATTTCGGTCGGCACCAGCGAACCGGCGTACAACACCATCTGCACGCTGCCGAGCAGCTTGGCGCCGCGCAGCGTGATCAGATCGGGAGCGCCGGGACCGGCACCTACAAAGTAGACCTTCATAAGTAGACTTTCATAAATTCACCTTCATGCCTGATGCCTCTTTTCCAATGCGGTCTTGCGAATGAGCATGGTCGCCAGATAGCCGCTTACGGCATGATCCCGATCGCCCGCCTCCAGTTCGCGCAAGTCGTTTGCCAATACTTCACCGTCCAGCCCGATACGGCGGGCAAAGGCGCAGTGTTCGGCGATGCCCATTTCCTTGAGCAACGCCAGCACCCACGGCAGGCGCGCACCGACTTTCATCAGCACTACGATGTCGTGGGTTTCGATCTCATGCTGCAGGCTCGCCGGATCGTCCGGGCACGGCAGGATCAGCGTGCGTTCCTTGCCAACGCCCAGCGACCAGTCCAGCGCGGCGGCAGCCGACGCATAACTGGTGATGCCGGGAAACGTCCGGTGCGGAAATTCCGGTAGCAAATCCTTCAGCGCCGCCAGGATGTAGCCGTACGTCGAATACGTCAGCGTGTCGCCGATGGTCAGATAGGCCACGCTGCGACCGGCCTGCAATTCGGCGGCGATATCCTGCGCCAGTTGCGCGTAATGTTCGCGCAGCACGTTGCGGTCGGGGTCCATGTTGAACTCGACTTCGCGCAGCCGTTCCGGCGCGACGGCCACGCCTTCCAGGCATTGCAGCGCGACGGAGGTGTCGGCGCTTTTGGCGCGCGGCACGTAGATCAGATCAGCCTGCTGCAAGGCCTGCATCGCTGCCAGCGGCAAATAACCCGCCGGGCCGGGACCGACGCCGATGCCCCAGAACATGCCGCGTTGTGCCTTTTCCTTTGCGGTCGTCGTCATCAATGACCTCCCAGCAAATTGCCGTCGAGATCGAACAGGCGCACCTCGACGCGTTTCACCGACGGCATGCGCGCCTGCGCCAGCGTGGCGATGCGCGCTTCGATGTCGCGCCACAAGCTGACTGAGCCCGGTTCATCCTTCAAACGTTCGATTGCTGCTTCCACTGTGTTTGCACTTTCTATCTCGGCGATCAGCACGGGCGAAAATCCCAGCGTCGCCGCCAGTTCCGACGCTACGCGGGCCACACCGCCCATCGCCATATTGCTCTTGCTCGAATGTGTATCCCATACGCCGTCGAGCACTTTGGCCAGCTTGCCGGGATGACCCGCCAGCCACAATACGTCCAACTCTGCGCCCTGCTCAGCCAGGGCCGTCTGCGTGAAGTCCAGCGCGTCGCCGAGAAAATTGGCGATCTGCACCGAGCGCACTTCCGGCAAGCCCAACGCATCACGCGCAAAAGTCCGGCCGATCTTGCCCGGCAGATATGCCACGCAAGCGGCGACGCCGTTCGGCCTGCTCTCATCGGCCAGCGCCACGCGGATATACACTTCAATCGAAGCGATCCACGAGGCCAGCGACATCGGCTCCACAATGCCCGACGTGCCCAGAATCGAGATGCCGCCAACGATACCCAGACGCGGATTAAAGGTCTTCTGCGCAATCTTCTGGCCGTCCTCGCAACCGATGGCGAGATCGAAACCTGAGCTTATCCTGCCTTGCATACCCAGTTCTTCCAGTACTTCCTTCACCGCCAGCCGCATCATCTGGCGCGGAACGGGATTGATGGCCGGTTCACCGACCGCCACGCGCAAACCGGGCTGCGTCGCGGTACCGACGCCGGTCGCCGCCAGGAAGCGAATCTCGCCGATATCGTTGCGCGCCACTTCGGCAAAGATCGTCGCGCCATGCGTGTTGTCCGGATCGTCGCCGCCGTCTTTCAGGACTTCGGCACGCACACGTTTTTCATCCAGCACCCGGACGTCTTGTATCGGCACCAGTAAATAGTGCTTGCCGTCCGGCAGGCTGACTTCCGCCTTGTCGATTTTTTCGTCACGCAACAGCATGGTCAGCGCAGCCTTCACTGCCGCAGTGGCGCAACTGCCGGTCGTCCTGCCGCGCCGCAGGCCGTTCGGGGCCAGCACGGTCAGGTCGAATTCAGCGCGTTCAAGCTCCTGCATTTATTTGCGACTCCGCTTCCTGCGCTGCAATAACTTGTCCGATCGCATCGATCATCAAGGCGTTGACCACCGTCGCTGCCCACGGCGACCCGCCGCGCGTGCCGCTGTTGGTGATGCGCGGTACTTGCAGGCAGCGGCGCAGATCGTCCTTGCTTTCACGCGTGCCGACAAAACCAACCGGCAAGCCGATCACCAGTTGCGGCCGCCAGCCGTGCTCGCGGATCAGGCGTGTGGTCTCGACAATCGCAGTCGGTGCATCGCCGATGGCGAGGATGATGTCGTTGCCGAATTTCTCCCATGCGCGACGTACACCTGCTGCCGAGCGCGTGATGCCTTGCGCCTGCGACAACAGGTGCGTTTCGCGGTCGTGTACGCCGCACCAGGTTTCGATGCCGAGCTGTTCGACCAGTGCGCGCTTGAGGCCGGTCTGCACCATCGTTACGTCGGTCACCACACGCTTGCAGCGCAAGATGGCGCGAATGCCGGCTTCGATTGCACCAGCAGAAAAATAGATGTCATCGACCGCGTTGAAATCGCCGCTGGTGTGCACCAGCCGCTGCAACGCCGTCAGATGCGCCGGTGGGAACATCGACCAGTCGCGGCCGGATGCAATGATCTCGAAACTTTCTTTCTCGATCGGGTGCGGCACATACGGCGGGAACTCTGTCTTCGGTTCAGCGGCCAGCGTCTCGCGATTGAGCAAACCGCGCACCTGCAAGTGATGCGCGCGCTGCGGCTCGCCGATCTGTTCTTCGAAGCCGACGATCTGCACGCGGTATTTGCACAGGCTGCAATTCATGGCGGCACGTCCTTCGACCGCCTCGCGCGCACGCTCCAGCATGACGTCGGCAACGTGTTGATGCACACCAAAATAGCCGGCTTTCAGCACTTCCAGCCCCGGCTCGCGCTGCTGCAAGTCATCGGCGGCGGCATAGATGCGTTTCACCAGCACGCCATCGAACAGGAAGAACGGCAACACGATGATGCGCGCAAAACCAAGCAAGGCCGCCGCACGCAAGCCATCTGCGACCAGCGGTTTTGCGGTACCGGAATAACAAACGTAGACGCCGCCAAAGCCCATGCCTTCTTCCAGCATGCGGGCCAGTTTCGACACTTCGCCGTTGGCATCGGGATCGGTAGTGCCGCGGCCGACCAGCACCAGACAGGTATCGTCACGACGAATGGTTTGTGTGGATTGTGCTTCGGCGGCGAGCACGCGTTCCTGCGCCAGTTGCAGCAATTGCGGATGCAGGTTCATCGCCCCGCCGAAATGAAAATCGACGTCGGGATGCTTGCGCGCCAGCTCCAATACTTCGGCCGGCATATCGTTCTTGGCATGACGCGCAGCCAGCAGGACGCCAGGTACGACGGCAACCTGTTTGCTGCCGGCGGCCAGATTGGCTTCGACTGCTTCGCTGATGGTAGGACTGGAAAATTCGAGATAACCGTGGGTTACCACGCGGCCTGGCGCACGGGCGCGCACGATATCGACCAGCGCTTCGAATTCGCGCACAGCGTCGGCGTCGCGGCTGCCGTGACCGGCGATCACGATGCCGTAGCTTGCCGCATTGTCAACATTGCCAACACTGTCAACAGGGGTGACTGCACCACTGACGATATCGGCGGGCACTACGCTCATGCGACCTCCGCAGACTTGGCAGATGTGCCCGGCGGCGGCTCGATCTGGCTGTCCATGGGCGTATGGGTACGAATCAGCATGATGCTCATGTCGGTGAACTCCTTGTCCACGCATTCGGCCAGGGTGCCGTGCCACTCTGCTTCACCGCGCGTGAGGTTTTCCCAGACTTCGGTCGGATGGTCGGGCTGCACGCCGTTTTCCAGCAGGTAGGCCGCAATATGGCGCGGCATGAAGGAGCGCGCCGCATCCCACGGACACGGTATCACAATCGCATTGCGGCCGTCATTGAGCACATGCACAAGATGGCGCTTGAACGGCGTCAGGTCGCCACGGCGGTGGAAGGTGATAAAAGTTGTTTCGTCGAAACAAACCTTCGCGCGCGACGCCAGAATTTGCGCGGAGGAAATGCCGGGCAAGGTCTCGACCGGATGGCCGCAGGCGCGCTCGACGCGTTCCAGATACTGGAAGCCGCTGAAATGGATGTCGCCCATGAACACCACCACGCAGCGCTTGCCGACGTGATGTGCAACCGCGACCAGATCGAGCTGGGCGACCTGATCACGATAGTTCATGAGGATGACTTCCGCCGTCGGCGGGATAATGCTTTGCACGACATTGACGACGGCGTCGAAGCCCGCCACCACGTCGGCATTGCGAATCAACTCGGCACCGCGTTGGGTGAGGTAGCCGATATCGCCCGGGCCTGCACCTATGCAAATAATCATATTGTTGTTCCTTGATTAATTCTCTATTGCGTCATACGGGCGCGAATCGTCAGCGCCAGATTGTCGGCCGTCAGCTCTTCCAGCGTCATGCATTGCGCACCGAGCGCTTGCGCCAGTTGCGCAGCGCGGCCCAGACGGACATAGCCGGTTTCGGTATCGAGCACCAGCGCAGGCGTGCCGCGTGCAGCCAGTTGCTCGGCCAGCGCCAGCGTCTCGCGCCAGGGATCGCCGCCGTTTTGCAGCGCGACGTTGCCTTTACCGTCGCTGAGCAGCACCAGCAATGGCGGTGCTGTGCCATTGGATTGCTCCAGCGTCTGCAAGGCCAGTTGCAAGGCATGCGGCAGCGGCGTGCGGCCGCCGGTCGGCAATTCGCGCAGACCTTGTTCGGCAAGATCGACGCTGCGTGTCGGCGCCAGCAATACGGAAGCTTTGTCGCCACGGAAGCCGATTACTGCGACCTGGTCGCGACGTTGATAGACATCCGTCAGCAAAGCCAGCACGGCGCCCTTCACTGCCTCCATGCGCCGTTGCGCGGCCATCGAACCGGAAGCGTCGACCACGAACAGGATCAGGTTGGCGTTCTTGCCGGCCTTGACCTTGCCGTGCAGATCGCTTGCCTGCAATTGCACCGCGCCCTCTTGTACGCCTTCGGCGGCGCCGCGCAAGACCGCTGAACGCAGTGTTGCACCGACCGCGAGGCTGGCAGGATTACTGTCCGGTACGGCGCGTATCATGCGGCCTCGCGTTGCATCCGCGGAATCGCTGCGGCGGCCGGCGAGCGTGGCGACATTGTTCACCGGCGCATCGACTTTGAGCTGGCGAGCGTTGCCGACAGCTGCGGCAGCGAATACTTGCTGGCTGTCGCCGTTGTCCGACGGCTTCTCTGATTGATTTTCTGATTCAGCATCACTATCAGAAGAGGAATCCGATTGATCCTGTCCATTGCCGCCTTGCTGCTGCGGAGCTTGCATTGCTTCCTGCATCAGATCATCGAGCTTGTCCTGATCCAGGCCGGGCTGCTCGAACGGCTTGCGGCGGCGGCGATGCGGCAAGACCAGTTCAGCCGCCGCACGTACGTCGTCAGGAGTCACCAGCAAACGGCCATCCAACGCCGCAAAAGCACGCGCAGTTTTGTGCATGACGATATCGGCGCGCAGACTGGCGACTTCGAATTCGCAGCATAAATGGCTGATCAGATCGAGCAAGGCGTCACTCAAGACGACTTGCGGCAACAAAGCCTGTGCAGCGGCGATACGTGTGCGCAATACATTCTGCTCGTCATTCCATTGCGCGGCATAGGCAAGCGGGTCGGCTTCGTAGGCAAGACGGCGGCGCACGACCTCAGCACGCAAAATCTTGTCGCGCGGTGCAACGACTTCCACCATGAGACCGAAACGATCCAGCAGTTGCGGGCGTAGATCACCTTCTTCCAGATTCATCGTTCCGATCAGCGTGAAGCGCGCGGGATGCGACACCGACAGACCTTCACGCTGGACAGAGTTGACACCCATCGCCGCAACGTCGAGCAGCACGTCGACCAGATGATCCGGCAAGAGATTGACCTCGTCGATGTACAGAATGCCGCGATGCGCGGCAGCCAGCAGGCCCGGTTGCAAGGCGTTTTTCTCGCCCTTCAATGCGCGTTGCAGATCGAGCGTGCCGAGCACGCGATCTTCTGTCGCACCCAACGGCAAGGTGACAAAAGGCACCGTTGCGGAAACCGTCTTGGCGTCGCCCTGGCAGACCGCACACTGCTCGGCAGGCTGCCCCGGCAGGCAATTGAAGGCGCAGCCGGCAACACGTTCAATAGGAGGCAACACCGCAGTCAATGCGCGTGCAGCGGTACTCTTTGCCGTGCCTTTGTCACCGCGGATCAGGACGCCGCCCAGCGTGGTATCAACTGCACACAGCAGTAAAGCATTCTTCAGTTGCGGCTGGCCGACGATGGCAGAGAATGGAAATAACGGCGGAAACAGAGGAACACTCATATCAAACTCCGCGCGGGGTTTCGCCACGCGCCTCCAGCAAGGTTTCGCTCTTGAGATAAAGCTGGCGCAAGTCTTCCAGCGTCTGTGCCTGCGGCTCGGCCCACATGCCGCGGCTTGCCGCTTCCAGCAGGCGTTCTGCGATGGCGTTCTGCGCCCAGGGATTGGCTTCTTCGAGAAAGCGCTGCATGCCGGGATCGAAGGCATAGGTCTGCGCCAATTGTTCGTACATCCAGTCCTCCATGACTTGCGCCGTGGCGTCGTAACCGAACAGATAGTCGACCGTCGCCGTCAGCTCCAGCCCGCCCTTGTAACCATGGCGCTGGATGCTGTCGAGCCACTTCGGATTGACCACGCGGGAGCGGAACACGCGCAAGGTTTCCTGCTTCAGATCGCGGACCTGCGCGCGCGCCGGGTCGTGGCTGTCGCCAAAATAATGGCGCGGCTGCTGGCCGGTCAGCGCACGAATGGTCGCAATCATGCCGCCGTGATATTGCAGATAATCGTCACTGTCGAAGATGTCGTGTTCGCGGTTGTCCTGGTTATGCAAGGCCACCTGCACGCCCGACAGACGGGTGCGGAAGGCATCCCGCTGATCGCTGCCCTGCTTGTCGCCCAGCTTGCGCGCATAGGCGTAACCGCCCCAGTTGATGTAAGCCTCGGCAAAATCGGCATCGGCTTGCCAGTTCTTTTCCTGAATCAGCGGGAGAATACCGGCGCCATAGCTGCCCGGCTTGGCGCCGAAGATGCGATAGGCGGCACGCTCTTCTGCCTCATCCTTGTCAAGGCCCTTGCCGATCCATTCGCCCAGTTCTTGCAGATAATGCTTGCGCACGAAATTCTGATTGAGCGGCTCATCCAGCGCGATGACGGCATTGACGGCGTCGTCGATTAAGTCAATCAGTTGCGGGAAGGCATCGCGGAAGAATCCGCTGATACGCGTGGTGACGTCGATGCGCGGGCGTTGCAGCTCTTGAAGCGGCACGACTTCGATGCCGGAGACCTGGCGATTGCCGGGACGCCAAACCGGGCGCACGCCGAGCAGGCACAGAATCTGCGCGACGTCATCGCCGTGCGTGCGCATGGCGCTGGTGCCCCAGATGCTGATGGCGACGCTCTCCGGATACGCGCCGGTTTCACGCAGATGGCGCTCCAGCACTTCGCGTGCCAGTTGCTGGCCGACGCGCCATGCCGACTGCGACGGCACGCTGCGCGGATCGACTGAGTAGAAGTTGCGGCCGGTCGGCAGGATATGCGCCATCCCGCGTGTCGGCGAGCCGCTTGGGCCAGCCGGCACGTAACCGCCTTCCAAACCGAGCAAGAGATTGCCGATCTCGTCGCCGGCGCGATGCAGGTTGGGCAAGAGCTGGCGGCAGGCGAAATCGAGGACGCGGCGCAGAGATGCGAATTTATCAGCTGAGTCCGTCGACGGTTTTGAGATGGTAACTGGCGGCGCCACGGCTAAAGGCTTGGCGCGCACCTGCATCTTCATCTGCCCCAGCACGCTGCCGGGCTGGCGTACGGATGCCGTTTGCATGCGCGGCGTGGCTATGCTCAGGTCGCCGAACATCGATGTCAGGATGCCGTCGATGGCGTCGGCTTTGTAGCCACAATCTTGCAGCGTCTGCATCAAGCGCACGCACAAAGAATCGATGGCTTCGATGGCATCGGCACGTGTCACCACGGCTCGGCCTGCGATGCGCGCCAGAGCGCTGTCAACGTTGAGGCGCTGGCCTTTGTTCTCCAGCAGCATGTCTAGCTTGAGTCCGAACAGGCGCGCCATTTCTTCCTGTAAACCTGGAATGTCCTGATTCGGCAGGCGCGTCAGCGAGACCAGCATGTCGGGCATCTGCGTCTCATCAGGCGCGCGGCCGAGAATATGCAGGCCGTCGCGGATCTGCGCCGCACCGAGTTCGCACAGATAACCGTCGAGGTCTTCGATCAGATGGGCAACGTCGGAGCCGCCCATGCCGCTGAGCGCTTCCGGCAGTTCGCCATCGTGGCTGTGGTCGTGCGGATGATCGTGATCATGGTGGTCATGATCGTGGTCGTGTCCATGCGCATGTCCGTGATGATGGTGATGGCTGTGTTCGTCATCGTGGTCGTGATCGTGATGGAGCAGCTTCATCTGCAGATCGCTGTCGAGATTGGTCTGTTTGACCAGCTCCCAGATCTGCTGCTGCAGCAGCGGCAGCTTGGATGGATCCAGCACCTCAACCTGATAGTACTCATCCACCAACTGCGTCAATTGCGCCAGCGCGCCATAACTGTCGGCAGTGGTCATCGGCGGCGTGAGGTGATCGACCACGACCGCATGGCCGCGCCGCTTGGCCTGTGAGCCTTCGCCCGGATCATTGATGATGAACGGATAGAACAGCGGCATGTCGCCCAGCAGCGCATCGGGGAAGCAGTTCTCCGACAGGCCGACGCCCTTGCCCGGCAGCCATTCCAGCGTGCCGTGCTTGCCGACGTGGACGATGGCATCCGCACCCCACTCGTCGCTGAGCCAGCGATACAAGCCGTAGTAGTGATGCGTGGGCGGCAGGTCGGGCTGGTGATAGATCGCATCCGGATCCATACCGTAGCCACGCGGCGGTTGCAAGGCGACGAAGGCATTGCCCAACTCAATACCGGCAAACGCCAGTTGGTTATCGTGGACGTAAGCTACGCCGGGCGCGGGGCCCCATTGCGCTTCTATTTTCTGTTGCAGTCCTTCAGGCAGTTCCGCAAACCATTCGGCGTAACGCTCTGCCGACACACGGCCGACCGCGTGCTGCAATTGCTCGCTGGTCAGATAGGTATTGTCGTAGGAGCAGCGATCGACCAGCGTATGGATCAGTGCACTGCCGCTCTCGGGCAGATCGCCGATGGCGTAACCGGCGTCACGCATCGATTCCAGAATGCGCATCAGTGAGGCAGGTGCATCCAGACCGACAGCATTACCGATCTGCGAGGCCTTGCTATTGGAATTGGTGAAGATGAAGGCGATGCGTTTGTCGGCATTGGCGAGTGCACGCAGACGGGCGAAGCGTGCGGCCAGCCCGGCGATGCGTTCGACGCGATCAGCGACCGGATGGAATTCCACCACATCGCCCGACAAGCCTGCTGCCTGCGTCTTGAACGACAGCGGCACGCTGATGATGCGGCCGTCGAATTCGGGCAGCACCACGTTCATGGCGGCGTCGAGCGGGTTCATGCCGCGCGTCGAGATTTCCCACTGCTCCTGCGTCATGCCGCTGGTCATGGCTTGCAGCACGGGGACGTTGAGTTTTTCCAATACGGACACCGACCAGCCGGCAGGCGTCGGGCCTCCCGGTGTGATTTCGCCCATGGCAAAGGAGGTGGTGTTGATCAGGACGTCTACGTGCGCGCCCTCTTCGCCGGCGAAATAACTTAGCGCTGCCGGGAAATCGGAATCTGCCGCCGAGGTGCGCAGCGACGCCGTGAAGATCGGCAGCACGTCCATGCCGCGCCGCTCCAGCGCCGTCACCAGCGCGTCGACGAAACGCGTGTTGCCGCTCATCCAGTGGGCGCGATAGAAAATGATGCCGACTGCCGGCTTGCGGCGTCCTGCGACGTCGATGCGCAACCTGAGCCAGTCGGCAATAACGGCATCCTGCTCCAGATCCGGATGGTAGATGCCGTGATCGGGCAAGGCCACTGCCGGGTCGTAAGCAAAGCCGGTCAGCAGCAAACGATCCGATACGAAACGTAAAAACTGCGCCAGATTGACGCTGCCGCCGCCGTGAAAATACGCCAGCGCCTCGCGCAGCACATCGGCCGGCACGGTCGAGACCGCCGCCAGTTCCGCGTCCGGCTCGCCGGCACCGCTCAGCGCGATCAGATGGCGTCCCTGGCGTTGCGCATGGCGCAGCAGTTCGGCAAAACCGGCGACGCTGCCGAGACGACCGAGGATGCGCAGCACGATGATGTCGGCGTCCGCCAGTTCGTTCTGGAGCAGCTCGCTCATGCGGATTTCGTTTTCCACGCCTTGCAGATTGATGCCTATCGTTGCCGGAAAATCTCCGGGCATTTGCGTCAATGCGTGATTCAGGATGGAGAGATCGGTGGAAGCGTGCGTCAGCACGGCAATACGTGCTGAGGGTGCTGAAGGTGCAGCGACGGGTTGTGTGGCGCGGTCAGACATTGTCGACTTCCTCGGGATTGACGTCGCCGCTGCCGAGGCGGTGAAAAATCAGATCGGTGACTTCTTGCCCACCTTCGAGATGCTCGACCACCACACGCTCAATCGCAGCGGCATCTTCGCAGCGATACCACACGCCTTCCGGGTACACCACCACCACCGGCGCCTGCGCCTTGCAGGCCACCATGCAATGCGTACGGGTACGCTTGACGCGCAGCTCGGGGCGCGCGTCGATCTGCTCGCCGAGAACGGCAAACATGGCCTCAGCCAGCACACCGTCTTCGGTGCAGCGCGGGCCGGTGCACATCAGGATGTGCCGATGGTGAGTTCTCATGTATTCAGTTCTTTAATGGCTAAAATGCCGATCCGACCCATCAGGGCCGGATCGGCATTTGTGCTTTGGATTTAAAGTCTTAAGCGAATTTCTTGTAAAAGTATCCAGTCAGTCCGCCAAGCCCCAGCCAGAACATGCCGTTGGCCAAGGCTGTGGCGTGGATGAACGCCTGCGCCAGTTCTTCCGGCGCGGCGCTGCCATGCACGGCAGGATGCGGCGCACCGATGAGATGCGGCACGAACAGCAAAACCACGCCCAGCAACTTCAGCGCCCAGTGACGCGCGTACACGCCAAGACCCAGGCCGACGGCGGTCATTCCCGCCGTCATTACCCACCAGAGTTGACGCGCATGCAAAGGCGCTGCCATAGTGCCCGGCACTTCAGGCGGCAGGCCCAGCGACGGCGCGACGAAGAACACCAGATAGCCGGCGACACCCCACAGCAAACCGGAACGCCAGGTCACTTGCTTGCCGCTGATGACGATTGCAGCAGCGAGGAACAGTCCAAAGCCAATTGCCATGCTGATATTGGCCAGCACGGTATAGGCGGTGCGTTCGAAACCGTTGGCGGGCTCCCATTCATCGCCTGCATGTTCATGCTCGTGCGCTTCTGCAGGCGCCCCGGCAGCAGGCGTTACCGCGGACGCCTGTTCGTGTTCATGAGCGTGCGCCTGCTCATGAGCTTTGGCAGCAGCCGCTTCTTCGTAGACCTCCGCCTGGAGGATGATTTTGGAGACCTGCAACTGCTGTACACCGGTCAGCAAGACGCCGGCGCAGGCGCCAGCCAACAGGACGGTGGAGGCGATCCGCCGCAATACTGCGAGATTCATCATTCAATTGTTCCGCTGAATAGTATTGTTAGTGGCAGGGAAAGCCCGCCGAATGGCGGCCGTCATGCGCGGCGTTGTGCAGCTCCACCGCGGAGGCAAAACCGGCGGCGTAGATCAAGCCTGCGCCCAGCACTACTGCGGCAATGCCCGGTAAAATGCGGTCGCGCCACAAACTGGAACCAGTGGTGGAATCGATGGTGCTGGTGTCGTTGGCGGATGCGCCGGTGGTGAGAGCCATGTGTCTTCCTTCGAATAAGCGTTGAAGCCAAACCGGACATGTCGCTGACAAGACTGCCGCAGCACATATAACGGAAATAACGGAAACGTCACGAAGGAAAATGAGGAAACAACGCGGCTGCAGGAACATCATGCAATCCGGGAAGCAGTCCGTCGATCGCCCTCCGCGATGCAAAACAAGTCGTTACCAAGGGCCGGTCTCCGGGCTTGCGAAGGGTTCGCGGTGAGAATGATCTGACCGGAACCGGAATCTGCGCCTTCCCATGCCGTGTCGATAAAACTAAGACACATACACAGTGGCTGAATGCAGATTCGCTGATTCGCTTACCGTTGCGGGGGCAGCGCCGGAATGGTTTCCAGAGGAATGATCTGGATGAACGCACCGGCTTCCCGATTAAATCCAGCGCAAGAAATACGCAGGATACCCAAGGCAATGCTACCCCGGCAGTATAGGTGCGTGGAGGGATTCTGGCAACCGGAAGAGATCTGAAGCGGTGCTGCTTCAAGCCTCCAGCCGGCTTGAAACCGGTCTTCAGGACTGGCTGCGCGAGACCCGTGACGGGTCAATGCACAGCCGAGAGAGATTGCAAAGCGATCAAATGGTGGTCAGCCAAGGATTTAGCCGACCCATTCAAGCATGTTAGTTGGAGTTAGGACCTTTTGCGACCTTTTTAGGCGATTCGGGCGTCAGATTGATCGGATCGCTGGCCGGAAAGGTATCTTCCAACGCGTCATCCAGATCCCGGTCACGCTTGCCCTTCCTGGCATCCTTGACGCTGTCCGTCTGCTTTTCAAGCTCGCGCTCATCGGCGGCGACAATATCCTCACCGCGTTCGTTGTCGCTCGCGACTTGCTCGACGGATTCCGGCGTTTCGGGAGCACGGTCACGGCTGCCGCGCTCAATCGAAGCGCGCTCGCCGGTGCCGGTGGAGTCGCTGTCGGCTTCTGTAGCGATGTTCGTCATATCACTGCCACTATCGGAGGTATCGCTCGGGCCAAGCGCATGATTGTCGTGCCCCTTGCTGAGTTGACGGTCCGAGATCGGAAAGACGTCGAGATCGAGAGTACTGGTAGCCATAATGACTCCTCTGTGAATCTGGTGAAATTCCGCCAACATCTGGCTGACGGAACGGTAGCCCATCCATTTCCGGCCCCGCTAATGCTCTGCTACATCGACGCAGCAGACATTTTCAGCGGCGGCTCGGCAGGATCGGTTTCGGGAATTCCCGGCTCGGTCGGATTGAGCGGAGGATCCTGAACCGGGTTGTACTCATCCGGCGGAATGTCCTTTGGTGGCGGTGGCGCGGTCGGTGGAATATCTTGCGGCGTGTTATGCATGCGTGCAGCTCCTCATTGCGGATTTTGGTGAGGAATAGGATCTTGCTGCGGAGTCGGATCAAGCGGCGGCACTTCGACCGGCGGAATATCTTGTGGCTTGTGCATGGAATGTCCTTTCTGACGCATCAGTGGATACGATGATGCAATGACGCACGAGCCAACGCCGACGAAAGCGTCGACGGGCGGCGACACATCGTCAGGCTACGCGCTCACACGCTCGCTGCGTATAGGACAAACACTTTTTCGGGCTTCATCAACTCTTACGCCGCCGGCCACACGCAGGAAGAATGATCAGAACATCTGAAGAAAAGCTGAACCGCTGCAGCAATTGCTGAAGCAGTTGCCACTACAGCGGCTACCGGCAGCAATTACTGCAACTAACGCAACTGCTGCAACTGCTGCAACTACTGCCGCTTTCGCGATCAGACAAGCGCGGTGGAAATCAGCGGCATTGCCCGATGCGGCAAACCTGTCGCAACAGGCGCAGTCGGCAAGCTGTTCAGCGTAACCTGCCCGCCTTCCACTTCATGCAAACCAGCCGACTCTTCGCCGACGCGGAAGGCACTCACGGCGCCCCACAATTTATGTGCCTGCTCTTGCATATCGGCGGTCGCCACCGCGGCCTGTGCCACCAGAGTGGCATTGGTGCGCGTAACGGTGTCAATCTGGGTAATGGCTTGATTGAGATCGGCGATGCCATGACTTTGTGCGTCGCTGGCGGCAGCGATTTCATCCATGATGCCGACGACATGCTCGACTGAATCAACGATTTCACGCATGGTCTGACCGGCATCATCAACTTGCCTGCTGCCGGCGTCAATGCGCTCAACCGAGTCACCGATGAGCACTTTGATTTCCTTGGCGGCGGCCGCACTGCGCATGGCCAAATGGCGCACCTCCGTTGCCACCACGGCAAAGCCACGACCTGTTTCACCCGCCCTCGCCGCCTCCACCGCCGCGTTCAGCGCCAGAATATTGGTCTGGAAGGCGATGCCGTCGATGACCGAAATGATGTCCACCACCTTGCGTGAACTATCCTTGATCGCCGTCATGGTGCCGACCACTGACGATACGATGTCACCACCGCGCGAAGCCACCGTGGCGGCTGATTGCGCGAGCCGGTTGGCTTCGCCGATTTGCTGCGCATTGCGGCTGACGATATCGGTGAGTTCTGCCATGGCGCCTGCGGTCTGCTGCAACGAGCCGGCCTGCGCTTCCGTACGCGCCGCCAGATCGGTATTGCCGGCAGCGTTTTGCTGCGACACACGGAAGATGCTTTGCGTACCGTCGCGCACTTCACTGACGGTTTGCAGCAAACTTTGATTCATGCGCCCCAAAGCCGCCAGCAACTGGCCGGTTTCGTCCCTGCCACCCTCGGTGATGTGGGCAGTGAGATCTCCTGCGGCAACCCGGCTGGCGAGATTGACTGCGTCATTCAGCGGGCGCGTGATGCTGCGATTGAGGCGCCACGCCACCAACGCGGCCAGCAGCATGGCGACACCGCAGATGACAATGGTTGCCATGGTGGTTTGCCTTCCGCTGGCGGCAAAGTCGTCCAGATCACGCTGGATCTGGCTTTGCTCCAACTTCACCAGCTTGTCGATAGCTTCCAGCCATTGATTTTGCAGCGGCGCGACTTCGGTGTTGAGCAACTTGGTCGCCTGCCCGGCATTGAAGCCGGCAACAAACTCTTCCGCCTGCTTGATGAACGGTTCGCTGCGGCGGTCATAGCCATCCATGTCGTTGATGACGGCCTGCTCCTCCGCGCTCACGCCACGCTGGATCAAGGCGGCCTGGTTGGCGCGATAGCTCTTGCGCTCGGCACCGATGCGCGCCATCTCTTTTTGCATTGCATTGAGATCGGTCAGCGTGGCGACGTTGCGGGCGGCCTGGCCTTGACGAAACAGGCTTTGACGCAGTAATGCGGCGATTTCGGATTTGCCGTTGGTATGACTCAATGCCGCCGCCAGCTGCTGCTGAGCGCGATGCGCCGACCATCCTGCCAGCGCCGTCACCGCCGCCATCAATACCAGAATGACGCCAAAGCAAAGCGACAAACGCTGGCCAATCCGAAGGCGGGAAAATGTCATACGGAGTCTCCTGTTCTGTGCAAAGCCGGGAATTTGCGCAAATTGCTTCAAGAACAATCTTCGCCGACCCATTTTATGTAGTTTTACTATATTTTTTTTAATGATTCTGGCACAGAGATGGATTTGCTTCTAGCTTTTTCCTGCGTAAATCAGCATTTTTATTGAGCCAGCGGCTGAGGCAAAGTAAAAAATGTTGATGTAGTAAATGTAGTTTTATTACTTCACAACTCCGGCTTTGCACCGGATTTGACACGTTTTCGCCAATACAGATGCATCAGCGGTGCCGACGAAATGCCGTGAAGCAGTACGGATAGCGCCAACACGGTCAGCACATCCTGCGCGATGCGAACATTGAGTTTGTCGTGCCAGAACTGCAAAATAAAACAGAGGTAATACAGCGAACCGACACCGCGAATACCGAACCAGGCGATCAGCCAGCGATGTGAGGTTTCGGTATCCGATCCGAGCAAGCCGAGGCCGACGGCAATCGGCCGGACAACGAAGAACAACAAACCGGCGATCAAGACGCCCTCACCCGAAATGCCAAATTCCGACAACAGGATGCCCATCAACAGCACCATGAAGAACTCTGCGAAATGCTCCAATTGCTGATTAAAGCCGAGCACCGTCTCGGTCAGATAAACCGGAGCCTGTTCGGGATGAATGGCGGCGGCAGACTTGCCGCTGTCCTCGGCAGCGGCAATCAGTTCTCCGGCCGGCTTATCGCCGCTGCTGGCTGACTCCACCTGTCGCATCGCCAAACCTGCCGCAAATACCGACAAGAAGCCGATACCGTGCACCAGCTCAGCAACACCATACGACAGCATGATGATGCCGATGGCCATGAACTCTTCCATACCCAGCGCCAGGCCGAATCGCTGACGCGCAAACAGCACCAGACGCGACATTGCCCAACCAAACAAGGCGCCGCATCCGATACCGGCTACCACACCCCAGAGCACAAACCAGCCGAAATGATTAACCTGCGCGATCTCGTCGGTTACACCGAGCAATATCAACGCGAGAATAACGAAAGGGTAAGCACTGCCGTCATTAAGACCGCCCTCGCCGCTCAGACTGAAGCGCAACTGATCGGGATCGTCGACATTCTTCACCTGCACATCGGAAGCCAGCACCGGATCGGTCGGCGCAAGAATGGCGCTCAGCAGCATCGCCACCGCAAACGGCAGATTGAACAGGAAGGTAATGCTGATGGCCAGTAAAGGCACGGTAATGAGCATCGACAACGCGCCAAGCCGCAGCGGCAGCCACCACAAGCGACTTCCCTTGCCGCGAAACTTCACGCGCAACTTTAACCCCACGGTGAACAACGACAACAGCAATGCGACGCGCGTGATGACCGTAAGCACATCCGCATGTGCACGCAGATCGATATGGATCAAGCCTGCTCCGGCAGGCCCGAGCAGCCAGCCTATTGGCAAGTACAACATGGCGGCGTTGAACGGCAACTTCTCCAGTACCGATTCAAGAAACACCATGAACGTCAGCAACACGCCGGCGATCAAAAAATATACGGTAGGGATGTCGATGAGCGATCTCCGGCTGAGTTAAACACTGGGCGCAGACGATGCAAAACACTAAAAAAGACGACAAACGACACAAACAAAATGGCAGCTGACATGCGCGGATGTCAGCTGCCGGAGAGAAAATGAAAGTCAGAGCAAGCTCTTGGCTGCGCGGGCGTCGTATCGACTAGTTGTCGCTGTTGACGGCTCCTGGTATGTGCTTAGTGCTGCTCGGATGCGCTGCCATCTTTTTTACGGGGCACCAGTCCATCATCGGCATTTGAGCCGGGGTCTTCCGTGCCATCCGGCTCCGGTTCTACTGATGCACGCTGCTCGCTCACCGGCGGCCTGAGAGGTTCTTTGAGATCGCCCTTGATGTCAGTCGATACCGCAATCGAGCGCAGCAATTCTGCAGACGCGGCAGGCAGACGATCTGCATGCGCGGACACGTCGCGTGTATTCTGCCCCGAGCCGGTTTCAACATAATTGTCGTCGCGTGCATCGGATTCGTCGCCGGTCAGATCGCCACCAACCTGTTGGTCTGTGAAGCGCGGCGTTCCCTGGTAGCGCGGACGTCCGAGCGGATCCGTGTATGGCTTTGCGGGAGCTGTTTCTTGCACGTCCTTTTGGACATGCAAGGCTTGCTGTTCTGACTGTTCCTGCTGCTGACTTTGCGGTGCGTCTTGCTGCATCTGTTTTTGCGTAGGCATGGTGCTCTCCTTGACTGGATTTTCGCCGCCCGGTGGAACGGCCGAAGCCGGGGCCGTAGCGGCTCCGGACTGTTCACTCTGCGCCTCTGCCATTGCGTGCAGGATCATGCTGTCTGCAAACATTCTGAACCGCCTGTCGAAATAGGAGTACGCAGCACCTTAGTGCTTGCGGCCGGAACCGGATTTGCGTCCACCTCCGGATATTTTGTTTTCCGTTGCCCAAGCGCGCCGCTCTGCCTCTTTGTGGCTGACGCCGCGCTTTTCATAGCTCTCTTCGATGTGGGCAACCTGACGTTTTTGTTTATCGGTGTAGGAAAATTTATCGCCTCTTGGCATGATGCTCTCCTTTAAAGCCGTCTAAAAACGAATTACAGCTTCATCTTAGGCAAGCCAGCACCCCGTGCCAGCAGGACAGGCACCTATTCAGGTGTAGGAGGAATGGGAATGAAAAAGAAAAACCACGTCAGCAATGACAAACGGCGGCATGAGATGATGAAAATCTCATGCCGCCGCGCAAGACCACGCACTACCGATGTGGTCGAATCAAGGGTAAGTCTGAATTAACTCATGCAGTTCCGGCTGCGAGCGCGTCAGTGACAATCTGCTGCGCTTCAGCAAAGATACTGTCCAAATGTGCCTCATCGCGGAAGCTCTCTGCGTAGATCTTGTAGATATTTTCCGTGCCGGACGGACGGGCCGCAAACCAACCGTTGTCGCTGATGATTTTCACCCCGCCGAAAGCCTTGTCGTTGGCTGGTGCAGTGGTGAGAATCTGGCGAATTTTTTCACCTGCGAGTTCGGTTGAATGCACGTTGTCGGAAGACAAGCCGGACAATAGTTTCTTCTGTTCCGGCGTCGCTGCAGCTTCGATGCGACCGTTGCATGGCAGGCCCAATTGCTGCGTCAGGCCCTGATAAATTTCTCCCGGGTCACGACCGGTGCGCGCCGTCATTTCTGCAGCGAGCAACGCGGCGGTAATGCCGTCCTTGTCTGTGCTCCATGGTGTGCCGTCAAACCGCAGGAACGAAGCGCCGGCGCTCTCTTCACAACCAAAGCCCAGGCTACCGTCCTGCAAACCTGGCACAAACCATTTGAAGCCGATCGGCATTTCCTGCAAGGGCCGCTGCAATTGTGCCGCCACGCGATCGATCATCTGACTGCTGACCAGGGTTTTTCCAACGCCTGTTTCGGCGCGCCAGTCGGGGCGATGCTGGAACAAATAGGAAACCGCCGCCGACAGATAATGGTTGGACGGCATCAGGCCGACACTCCTGGTGACGATACCGTGGCGATCATGATCGGTGTCGCAGGCAAAGGCGATATCAAATCTATCCTTGAGCGAAATCAATTCACGCATCGCATATTGCGATGAAGGATCCATGCGGATTTGTCCATCCCAGTCCAGCGGGACGAAACGGAACGTCGGGTCGACTTCGCGATTGACGACTTCCAGTTTCAGATCATAGCGGTCTGCGATCGCGTCCCAGTAATGCACGCCGGCTCCGCCGAGAGGATCGACTCCGATGCTGATGCCTGCATCGCGGATCGCGGCGAGATCGATGATGTTGGACAAGTCGTTGACGTAGGTTTCCAGATAATCGTACTGGTGCGTACTTGACGCGCGCAAAGCGCGATCGAATGTCATGCGTTTGACCGTGCGCACAGAATCACGCAAAAAGACGTTGGCGCGTTTTTCGATCCAGTTGGTGACGTTGGTATCGGCCGGCCCACCGTTAGGCGTGTTGTACTTGAAACCGCCGTTGTCAGGAGGATTGTGCGATGGCGTAATGACGATGCCGTCCGCCAGAGCGGAAGGATGTGCGCGATTGTGCATGAGAATCGCATGCGACACGGCCGGCGTCGGTGTGTAGGGTGACCCGTATGGAGAACTCCGCGCAATCATGGTCTGGACACCATTGGCCGCCAGCACTTCCAATGCGCTGGAAAAAGCGGGGGCCGACAAGGCATGGGTATCGATACCCAGAAACAAGGGGCCGGTAATACCGTTCTCGGCACGGTAATCGCAAATGGCTTGCGTGATCGCCAGCACGTGCCATTCATTGAAGCTGTATGTCAGCGAACTGCCGCGATGCCCCGAGGTGCCGAAGGCGACCTGATGCGCGGCAATGCCGGCATCAGGATGCAGGCTGTAATAGCTGCTGACCAGCACAGGTAAGTTAACCAGGGAAGACGTATCGGCGCGTTGACCGGCCAGAGGACTGATGCTGCTCATGTTTATCGTTTGCCTGCTGTTTCTTTTGTTTCTTGGGTATAAAAGATAAGGAGATGACGCGACAGTTCGCATAGGTACAGCTATGACTGCATACGAATGCACCGTCGCGCCGTCATCGATGAATGACGTCTCAGGTTCGCTATTGTAAGCGCGGCAACTCCGCGCAGCAATGAAGGGCTATGCCATCTCTGGCGTAGATACCGCGTAACCAGTCTCACGCAATCTGTTGCGTCTCGCCTTATTGGCGGCAGCCAGTTCTTGCAGAGACATAGCGCGCTGCTCCGAATAGCTCTGCGGCACGCTGCTCGGCTCAATGGTCGCCAGCGTCTGGGCCAGTCTGGGGTAGAGATTTGCGCGTCGACGCTGATTCTCTTCAGCCAGTTGTGCTTTGAGATCATCCGTCAATACATGCGGCTGGCTAGGCTGATACGGCTGCGGCACGCTGGATGCGGTGCGCGCAGTATGAGCCGCTTGAGCCGTCTGTATCGACTGGGCCGATACGCCGGAGGAATGGACTGACCTGGGTCTGTCGGTATGTGCTGTGGTCTGCATGATCTTCACTCCCGCAATGAAGGAATCTTCTGCATGAATTCAAATGTACACGAGATCTTGAAAACGGACGATAGATGAGTGACAACGTTCGTTTTCTGTTAGCTGTACGTGCTTTTTAAAATGTGGTAGCGCGCCGGTTTTTTAAAGGGGCAGATGGATGTACATCACGGTGATGCACAGAGAGTACACCCCTCTTGCGCCCCTCTATTTGTCCGTCCTACGTCCTATTGCACGTCGTTACGCTCGCCGTACAAGCCGCAACAGCAGCAGCAGGACGACTGCACCAATGGTGGCGGTGACGATGGAAGCTGCGATGCCGCCGCCCACGCCCACGCCGAACAAGCCTGCCAGCCAGCCGCCGATGAATGCACCGATGATGCCGACCAGGATGTCGACCAGCAAGCCGAAGCCGCCGCCTTTGACGAGTACGCCTGCCAGCCAGCCTGCGATGGCGCCGATGACCAGCCAGGCAATGATTCCGTGAGACATGATGTTCCTTTCAGAGTTATTTTTTTGAACGCCGCCGGATTGCGCAGCTGGAAGAATATTATTTGCCGTTGCCGTCCCGCCATATCGGACAGCGGCCAATTCCCTTGTAGGACAAGCGGCAAGCCGCGCACTCTTGCGACTTTGCGGCGATCTCCTGCGTCCCTGCACTCCTCACTTATTCCTACAAATCAAAAGGAATGTTTCCTATAGCCAAAGAATGGGCGTTTTTTTAAGCTTGATCCAATTAATCTGAATGGGGAAAACAACATGCAAGAGCAAAACGAACGGATCCAACGGCGAACGCACACTGCTCATGATGGACTCGACAAGAGCGCCTCATGGCCGCTGTTTGCGGCAAGCTTTCTCAGCCAGGCCTGTCCTAGCGCCGCGCCTTTATTCCACTCGTGCGCAATGCTGGTGTCTTTGCGCAAGTCGCATAGGGGAAAAAATTCCGCCAATGCAGATTAATGAAAAAATAAACACAGCAAAAAACGAATGTAGGCGTGCCAGATAGTTTTAACTGAGTTGAACACTGAGTTAAAGCCCACTGGCGTCGATTTTTCTTCCGGTCTGATCCGGTATTTACCAAGGAACAAACATCATGAAAAAAATCACCAAAGCCGTCTTTCCTGTCGCAGGTCTCGGCAGCCGATTTTTGCCGGCGACCAAAGCGCAGCCTAAAGAGATGCTGCCCATTGTCGACAAGCCGCTGATTCAATATGCCGTGGAAGAAGCCGTGGAAGCCGGCATTACCGAAATGATCTTCATCACCGGACGTAACAAGCGCGCCATCGAAGACCATTTCGATAAAGCCTATGAGCTGGAAACTGAACTCGAAGCTGCAGGCAAAACTAAACTGCTGGAATTTGCCCGCAATGTCATCCCCAAACATATTAATTGCGTCTACATCCGCCAGTCCTCTCCTCTCGGCCTGGGCCACGCCGTGCTTTGCGCAAAATCGCTGGTCGGCGACGAACCATTTGCCGTCGTCCTGGCAGATGATTTCATGGATGCACCGGAAAACGGCAAGAACGTCCTGGGACAAATGATCGATGTCTTCGAGCAGGAACAAAAAAGCCTGCTCGCTGTGCAAGACGTGCCACGCAGCGAAACCAAACAATACGGCATCGTCAGCACGGATGCCGACAGCCCGCATAGTGATCGCCTGGACGTCATCAGCGGCATCGTTGAAAAGCCGGCGCCGGACGTTGCACCGTCAACGTTAGCGGTAGTCGGACGCTATGTGCTGACGCCTGCGATTTTTGAACACCTGGAAAATATCGGCAAAGGCGCCGGCGGCGAAATCCAGCTGACCGACGGTATTGCCGACCTGATGCAAAGCGAAACCGTGCTGGCATATCGTTACGACGGTCAACGCTACGACTGCGGCTCCAAGCTGGGCTATCTGAAGGCGACGGTTGCCATGGGCGCCAAGCATCCCGAAGTCGGCGAGGAGTTTTCCCAATATCTGCGTGAAGTGCAGGCCGCGGATGAAGAGGCTCAGGAAGTGCTTCAACCGCCGGTTCGTCTGGCGAAGATCGCCTGAGTACAGATCAAATCTGTATCGCTGAACACGTAGTCGAGCTTTTGTCGCTCACCTAGTTTTTTGTAATGCAGTCCCCGTGCAGTTGCAGTTTTTTCATTTCACCTTCCCCCTCTTGGCCTGTCTGCCGTCGCCGCAAAAGTGACGGAGACAGGTTCCTTTTTCCTTCGTTACGCAAAGCCTGTATTTCTTTGCCGCGAGTTTGCTGCAAATAAAACAATACTGTCATTTTGCGGCGACAATTCTATGCAAGAATACGCCACACCTCGTTGAGTGCATGGAGCCGGCAAGCGCATGGATCTGAAGCTACCCGAACTGACCGAACTGGAACGCATCATTCAGGCAGGTGCGCCATGGCTTGAGGCGCGCTCCGCCTGCAACGTCGAATTCAAGGGACGGCATTTTCCGGTATATGTACTGAGTATCGGCAGCAAGGATCCTTCCGCGCCGGCAGTCGGCTTCTTCGGCGGAGTACACGGGCTGGAACGTATCGGCACACGTATCCTGCTGGCCTTCCTGCGCAGCCTGCTCGGCCGCCTCAAGTGGGACAAGGTGCTGCATCATCAACTTGAATCGGTACGCCTGATCTTCATGCCGCTGGTCAATCCGGCCGGCATGTGGAACAACACCCGTTGCAATACCAGCGGGGTCGACCTGATGCGCAATGCGCCGGTTGACTCTCTCGAAAAAGTCCCTTTTTTGCTTGGCGGCCAGCGCTTTAGCGCCCGCCTGCCATGGTATCGCGGTGCGGCCGATGCGCCGATGGAGGCCGAAGCACAAGCGCTGTGCGACGTCGTCCGGGAAGAGTTGAGCAGTCGCGCATTCAGCGTTGCGCTGGATTGCCACTCCGGTTTCGGCTTGCAGGACCGGATATGGTTTCCCTTTGCGCACAGCTCGCAGCCGATACGCCATATGCCGCAAATCGAAGCACTCAAGGATCTCTTCAGCCAGACCTACGCCGACCACAACTATCTGTTCGAACCGCAGAGTCTGCAATACCTGACCCACGGCGATTTATGGGATTACCTCTACATGCAAACTGCGGCGGAAACCAATAATGTCTTTCTGCCGCTCACGCTGGAAATGGGGTCCTGGCGCTGGGTCAAGAAAAATCCTCGTCAGCTGTTTTCACGCACCGGCATGTTCAACCCCAATGCGCCACATCGCTTGCAACGGGTGCTTCGCAGCCATTTGGTCTGGTTTGATTTTTTGACCCGCGCGGCCTGCGCCCACAAACATTGGCTACCCGGCGAAGACGGCAGCACGCCGATCAGGGTGACGGGCGCATGACGCCGTGGATCTTGCTGCGCGGCCTGATGCGCGAGACGCGTCATTGGGGAGCGTTTCCGCAGATTTTATCCGGCTATTTCCCGGATGCGGAAATCGTCATGCTGGATCTTCCGGGCAATGGCAGTTTGTATCGGGAACGCAGTCCGTCCACCGTACAGGAGATGACTGAAGCTTGTCGCGGGCAACTCACGGCACGCGGCATCGCGCCGCCGTTTAATCTCCTCGCCCTATCCTTGGGTGCCATGGTGGCTTGCGACTGGAGTACACGCTATCCGGACGAAATCGACAAGGCGGTGCTGATCAATACCAGCCTGCGGCCTTTCAGCCCGTTCTATCAACGCCTGCGGCCAGGCAACTACCCAGCGCTGATGAGGCTTGCCTTGGGCAATCCTGATGCCGCAACGCGTGAACGCACAATACTTCGCCTCACCAGCAATCGTCACTCGCCGGCCAGCCTGCTCAGTGAATGGATGCATTATTTGCGCGAACAACCTGTCGATCGGGAAAATGCGCTGCGCCAGCTTCTGGCCGCAATGCGGTACAGCGCGCCACAACAAGCGCCACGAGCGTCCCTGTTGATTCTGTGCGGCGGCGCCGACAAGCTCGTCAATCCACGCTGTTCCGCAGCGCTGTCACGGTCTTGGCAAGCACCGCTGCGGGTACATGACACGGGCGGGCATGATCTGCCGTTAGATGAACCGGTGTGGGTTGCTCAGCAAATTCACGTCTGGGCAGCGCCGATGATGGACAAGGCATGATGAGGATGTTCATATGGCGATGTTAACGATTACATTTATTTTCACTTGAAAGAAAAACCGGAAATCTCTTTGAAATCAAGCCAGTAGTACGTTTTACGATTGCGCAATACGTTAAAAGAATATATATTGTTTATATTATTTATTCAGGAGCAACCATGGCAACACAAAAACCTCAAGCAAAAACAGCTGTGCGCGCAACACCAGCGAAGCCGGCTAAACCCGCAGTTAAGCCGGCAATCAAGCCAACTGCTGTCGCTGCAAAAGTTACTGCAAAACCTGCCGCAAAAGTCGTCGCAAAAAAAGTGACTGCACCTGCTAAAGCAGCTGTTGCGGCCAAGACCAAGATCGTTAAAAAGCCCGCCGTGAAAGCCGCTACCAACGCTATCGCGCCAGCACTGAAGAAGCCGCTTGCCCCTTTGGCAAAAGCCGCAGTCAAGGCAGTCGCCAAGACCGAAAAGAAAACAGAAGTGAAGCTCAAGAAGATCAAGCAAGTCCGCGATAGCTTCACAATGCCTGAAACCGAATATGAAGTCCTGAGCCAAGTAAAGAAGGCTTGCCTGAAGGCGGGTTTTGAAATCAAGAAGAGCGACCTGCTGCGCATCGGCGTATCGCTGATCAAGAATCTGGAAACCGGCAAGCTGAAGACGCTGCTGGCAGGCCTGACGCCATTGAAAGTCGGCCGTCCGAAGAAGTAATTCGTTCTGCCATCCCTCCGAAGATGCCGATGGCGTTTTCGGAGGCAACTTCTGTACTAAATCCTTCGCAGCACCCCTGCCGTTTCAGTCCCGGCTTCCTTCCGTCTCCTTCGTAGCTCCCTTCGCCAGCCATTGCTTGTTGGAACGTAGAGCGCAGCCACCGTCAGCAACCACGGTATTGAAGCCATCATTGCTTAATGATGGTTGGTATTGTCAGGTATGACTGAGTATTGATCAGCATGCTCGCAACTGCTTCAAAAACCTTCAGAACACCGCCATGCGCTCCAGCGTATGCCCTTGCTCTTCGCCTTCCGTATGCATCAGCGCGAGGGTTTTTAATCCGGGATGAACTTTGACGGCTTGGACGCGTGGACCGGGCAGGACTTTGTCGCCATCGACAAATACCGTCCAGACTTCTTCCCCGTACTTGAGGGCCTCAAGAACGTGAATGACGTGGCTTTCGCTTGGCGCAACCGCCCATCGATTGGTATCGGTATTTGCCAATCCCCAGCGCACGTATTGCACGTTGCCTTGTTTGTTGTAGTTGACGGCAGTGATGACACGAATGATAGGCATGAGTTTGGACGAGCAAAAAATGGAATCCCGATTATGTCACCGTATCTTTCCGGCGCGGTATGGTGAGCGCTTCATTTTTTACCACTGATGACTTTAAGCGGCACCCATTTTTGATTTTTTACCTCGAAGATCGTAAAAACAGGATTGGCCAGATTACCCTCGGCATCGAAAGAAATCGCACCGGTCAATCCATTGTGACGAATCTGATGCATGGCAGCAATGACGCGCAGACGATCCAGTGAATTGGCTTGCCTGATCGCCGCGACCAGTACTTGCACCGCATCATAGGAGAATGGCGCATACAACCCCATGTCGCTGCCGAATCTGCTCTTGTAGGCCCGCTCAAATTGCTGCCATGGCGCTCCCTTGTACGAAGGCGGCCCCGGCTCCAGCGCGACGGTACCGTTGCCCGCTTCGCCGGCAATATTCAGATACTGCGCACCGACCGTGCCGCCGACGCTGACCAGCGGCGCCTTGATGCCAAATCGTTTCAGTTCTTTCGCCAATTGCCCCGCTTGCGCGTCGAGTCCGCCGAAGAAGACGACGTCTGGATTCTGCTTCTGAATATTACGGAGTACGGCATTGAAATCAGAGGTACGGCTGCTTACGCCGAACTGGCTGACGATATTGCCTTTGAGCGACTCGACCATTTGCGCAAAATGCCTGGCGTAGCCTGCGCCAAATGGTGTCTGGTCGTCGATGATGGCAATGCGTTGCGACTTCATCTGGTGCACCACATATTCTGCGGTGTAGCTGGCGCCTTCATCGTCATGCGGGACGATGCGAAACGTTGTCGGAAACGATTGTTCCGTGTAAGCGTGTGCTGTTGTCGCCTGAGCGATCTGCACGATGTCCGCATTCTTGTAGATCTGTGAGGCCGGAATGCCGACACCCGAGTTCCAATGACCGATCACGCCCGCGACGCCGCTTTTGACGAAGTATTCGGCGACCAGCAAACCTGTGCGCGGGTCAGAGCGATCATCCTGCGTCAGCAACTTGAACACCAGCCTGTCGCCATCGATGTAAATGGCTTGCTTGTTGACATCCTCCACCGCGATCTCCGCGGCGTGCACAAGACTGGCGCCGATGGAGCCGGATGCGCCGCTCAAGGGCGCTGCGTAACCGATCAATACTGTTTTGTCTGCCGCCATCGCGTGCAACGACAACAACATCGTTGCACCGAGGCCGAGCAACTTCAAAGAATCCAGCAGTTTCATTCTTGCAATCCCCAGATTCTTAACCATAGTCCTGTATGCATCCAGATCGTACGAACCGATCGTCAGAGAGCATGCCGCAAGTTCCATGCCTGCGCTGTCGCAGACAGCGGCAAGAAATGTACATGAAATACGTTCTAGAAATTCAACTCGATATGCGCTTCTTGCCCAACGCGCAAAATATTGCCGTGCCCTTGGATGACAATGGCGTTCTGTCCAAACGTCAGGCCACCGTCCACGCGGTCGTTGGCGCGATAGGTTGCCAGGGTATCCAGCGGCTCGTTAGGCCATTCTGCGCTGCCCTGACCCGTTTCCTGATCGACTCCCGGCACCGGACAACGGGCACACGGCTTGACCATTCTGAGAACGATTTCATTGCCCGGTTCGCCCAGCGTCAAGGTATCAATGTAGTCCTCTTCGTAGGCATCCAGCCCCGACAAGACCAGGTTGGGACGAAAGCGATTCATCGGAATTGCCGGCGCACCTTTCTTTTTCATGCGCTGATTCAGATCCTCCAGCGACGCCTCGCTTACCACCAGCAATGGAAAACCATCCGAGAACTGTGTCGTGGCGACCGCGTCGCCGGTCCACTTCTGGCTGCAGATACGCTGCTCTGCCGGATTGAATTGAACCAGTCTGGCATCCGCTCCGAAATAGGAGGAGAACCACTCATGCACCCGCTCACCACAATCCAGCGGCTGTACGGGATAGTCCCAGATGCTGGCGGACAATGTCACGGCAAGGGGAGCTGGTTCCAGCGGCAAGCTAAGTTCCGGCATGCCGGGTGCCCGCACGATCAATGCATGGTCGCTCAACGCCGTCTTGACGGTGGCCATCAGCGAATACTCGCGCTGTGTCAAAAATCGCCCGTCACGATCAATCAGCATCCAGCGCCTGTCCAGAGCAAGTCCCAGCTCACTGATGCCCGCTTCGGACAGATCGATGCCACTGCAAGATTTGATGGGATAGATGTGCAGCGCACTCAGTGTGGCCATGAAATACGATCCTTACCGTTTTTTACTTTTATCTGCTGCAATCAACACAAGCCACCCAAAAAGGTGAACGCCATCCCCGCCCCCGTCCAAAATAGTAGCGTATCAAGCCGCGCCCGACATGCCGTGCGACAATCCAGGTTCGCTGGTGCGATATAGCAGGAACATGCGGTGAAACAAGAATTAACTGACTAAGCAAACCGCCCTCGCCATCCACCGCCTTTTTCAACACTTTGGATTTTCTCTGCCATGATGCTTTTTGCCAAGTATTTGCACATCCTCGGTTTTACCATCTGGGTCGGCGGCATGTTTTTCGCCTACCAATGCCTGCGACCGGTCGCCGGCGCCGTACTACAACCACCGCAGCGTCTGACGCTCTGGGCAGGCGTATTCGCAAAGTTCTTCCCCTGGGTATGGCTGTCGATCCTGCTGATATTGGCGAGCGGCCTGCACATGATGGCGCAGTTGGGTAAGCCACCATTGTATGTCTCAGCCATGGCAGGACTCGGCATCCTGATGATGCTGATCTTTGCGCACGTATTCTTTGCACCGTTCAAACGCCTCAAACGCGCCGTCGCAGCAGAAGACTGGAGCGCCGGCGGTGCGGCGCTCGCGCAAATCCGACGCATCGTCGGCATCAACCTGATTCTCGGCCTGGTCGTGATTACCCTTGGTGCGCTGGGCCCGGTCTTTTTGGTTTGACCGTCACGGTCGGCGCGGGCTTTTCACCCGCGCCGGTCTTTTCACCGCGCAACATCGACTTGATGCCGCGGATGGCCTGGCGAATACGTGATTCGTTTTCGATCAATGCAAAGCGGACGTAGTCGTCGCCATACTCACCAAAGCCGATGCCGGGAGAGACGCAGACCTTGGCTTTTTCGAGCAGTTGACGCGAAAACTCCAGCGACCCGAGATGGCGATACGCATCCGGAATGCGCGCCCAGATATACATCGATGCCTTCGGTATATCCACCATCCAACCGGCTTCGTGCAAGCCTTTGACCAATACATTACGGCGGCTTTCGTAGTTGGCACGAATCTCTTCCACACAACGCTGATCCCCTTCCAGCGCGGCAATCGCCGCAACCTGCACCGGGGTGAAACTGCCGTAGTCATGGTAGCTCTTGATACGCGCCAATGCCGCCACCAACTCCTTGTTACCGACCATGAAGCCGATGCGCCAGCCGGCCATGTTGTAGCTCTTGGATAGCGTAAAAAATTCCACGGCAACGTCGCGCGCGCCTTCTACCTGCATGATCGATGGTGCTTTCCAGCCGTCGAAGGTGATATCGGCGTACGCCAGATCATGCACGACGAGAATATTGTGTTCTCGCGCCAGCTTGACCACGCGCTCAAAGAATTCCAGTTCCACGCATTGCGCAGTCGGATTGGAGGGAAATCCGAGCACCATCATCTTCGGCTTGGGATAGCTCTCGCGAATCGCGCGTTCCAGCTCGGCGAAAAAATCGACATCGGGGCTCATGCGCACCGAGCGAATATCAGCACCGGCAATCACGGCGCCGTAGATATGAATCGGATAACTGGGGTTCGGCACCAGCACGGTATCGCCCTTGTCCAGCGTCGCCAGCATCAGATGCGCGAGGCCTTCCTTGGAGCCGATGGTGACGATGGCTTCACTGTCAGGATTGAAGTCGACATCGTAGCGGCTCTTGTACCAATGCGTGATCGCCCGGCGCAGGCGCGGAATACCTTTGGACGCGGAATAACCATGCGTGTCGGGGCGTTGTGCTACCTCGACCAGTTTCTCAACGATATGCTTCGGCGTGGCGCCATCGGGATTGCCCATCGACATGTCGATGATGTCTTCACCACGGCGGCGCGCAGCCATCTTGAGCTCGGCGGTGATATTGAAAACGTAGGGGGGAAGACGATCGATGCGCGCAAAGCTGCGCGGACTGCGGGATTGAGTCATGTTGTACTTTCACGTGAGCGCCCGGAACCGTCCGAGCGACGTTGGATCAGAGAGATCCGTCGACGATTCTACGTCAAATTTTTCGTCCTTGGGAAGCCCCTGCGCATAAAAATAACAAGGCATCGGATCGTCCAGAAAAACTCAACAGTCATACCATTCTCACTCATATCATGTGGCGCTTTCCTGCGCCAAAAATGTAATCAGGCTGCGTACCCGTGCCGGCAGCAAACGTCCCGGCAGATGCAATGCGTAGACTTGTTCACCGAAGCCGACATCAACCCGCGTATCCGGATAGAGATCGACCAGACGCCCCGCCGCGATATCTTCACTGACAAAATAATCGGGCATCACCGCCATGCACAGCGAGCGTCTCACTGACTCGCGCACGACATCCAGGTCGTTCGATAGCAGCACCGGCTCGGTCGGACATTGCAGTTTCTTGCCAGCGTGCTGAATCAGCGGTTGCACGAATTGCCTGCTGCGTGCAAAGCCTGCCAGCGGAATCGCCTGAAGATCGCCGGCCGCCAACTCTGCAGCATACCGTCCGGCCAGATCGGGGCTGGCGCAGAGCTTCCATGAAATACCGAACAGCTTGCGGGCAACAACATTTTCCGGCAGTTGAGACGCCACACGAATCGCCAGATCGACAGGATCACTGGTGATATCAACGGCTTGTTCACTAAAACGCAAGTCGACCTGCACGCGGGGATTGGCTTGCATATAGGACATCAGCAAAGGCTTGAGCCACACCGCGCCGAGCGCCAGCGGTGCGGAGATGCGCACCAATCCACTCGTATCTTCGTTGAGACCGTGCGCCAGCATGTTGGCATCCTTGAGGATGTCGGCCATGCGGTCGGCATGTGCCGCCAGCCGATAACCCGCCTCCGTCAGCCCGACCTTGCGCGTGGTGCGCATAAGCAACTGACAGCCCAGCCGGGTTTCTATGGCCTTGATGCGATGGCTCAGCGCCGACCGTGACAGGCTCAACGCCTTGGCCGCCTTGCTCAGGCTGCCGGCTTTGGCGACATGGCAAAAAATGATCAATGAATTGGCATCGAGGTTCATGGCGGCACGCTTTTTGATGAATATATTGATTGAATATATTGATTGAATATATTGGTGAATTAACTTCAACAAATTGATGAAGTCAGCATAGCTTATGCGAAACAGTTTCGCTTCCTACAATGAGGGTAAGACGTGGCTTATTTATGGTGCCTCACTCAAACACACTTCATGCAAATCGAATCCAACATCCACATCCCTGCCACCGACGGTTATTCACTAGGGGCAACGCTGTACTACGCTGATGATTCACCACGTCCGGAACGGCTGGCGATCATCAACTGCGCCACCGGCGTCAAGGCGGCCTACTATGCGCGCTATGCCCGCTTTCTTGCGGATCATGGTTACCTGGCGCTGACGTGGGACTATCGTGGCATCGGTGCTTCGCGGCCGGCCTCGTTGCGCAAGCTCAAAGCCGGCAAATTTGACTGGGGCAACAAGGACTTTGAGGGCATCCTGCAATGGGCTGCCAACAATTTTCCCGATAGTGAACTGCATGTCGTCGGCCACAGCATCGGCGGCGTCATGCCGGGTTATGCGCCCTCCTCCTGGCGCATTGACCGCATGCTCATTGTCGGCGCGCAGTTCGCCTATTGGTGCGACTACGCGCAAGCGTCAAGGCGAAAAATGTTCCTGAAATGGCATGTGGCGATGCCGCTGCTGACGACACTGCTCGGTTACTTTCCCGGTAGCGCACTGGGCTGGCTCGAGGATTTACCGGCAGGCGTAGCGTATGAATGGGCGTTTCGCCGTGCCCGGCTGGAACATCCGGATGCTGACCGTGTGCAGTACTTTCCTCTGCTTGGCTGCCCGACATTGGCCTACACGATCAGTGACGATCCGTTCGGCACGCCGGCTGCGGTGACACGCCTGCTCGACTATTACATCAACAGCGATCGCACCCTGGTCAGTCTGACGCCCGGCGATCTGCATCTGAAACAGATCGGTCACTTCTCCTTTTTTCATGACCGCTTTCGAGACAGTCTCTGGATGGAGACGCTGCAGTGGCTTGATAGCTGCCTGCACCGCCGGCGCGAACTGCAACACTGGCCCGCCGCGCGCGTCATGGAAGAAGCGAAGCAGATGGAAGACGCCGCCGATCAGGAGGATGCCGCCTGATACGGCGAACACCCCCAAATTTACTGACGGCTCGTGGTCAGCTTTGGATTCAGCTTTGGATTCAGCTTTGGATTCAGCTTGTGGTCGCCGATGCGCGTCGCTCCGGCAATGCGCCAATGGCAATACCGATAATAATCAGCGCCATCGAGGCCACCAGACTGAACTCCAGCTGCTCACCCAGCGCCAGCGACGAACACACAATGCCGAACACCGGCACGCCTAACAGGCCCAGTGAAGTCGTCATCGCCGGCAACGCCTGATTCACCTTGTTGATCGCCCAGTAGGCAATCGCAATACCGAAGGTTGCACTGTAGAGCTGCAGGCCGATCACCTGCGCACTCCAATCGACCTGCGGCGGACCTTCGAACAGCCAAGCGCACGGTACCAGCACGCAGCTTGCCGTCAACGCCTGCCATACCAGCAAATCGAAAGGCTGGCCGATCCAGCGGTGACCGCGCACGTACAGAATGCTCGCAGCCCAGAACATCGCGCCCAGCAAGATCAGTCCGTTACCGAGTACCGACGCCTGATTGCCCCAATCGAACGCCAGCGGGTTAAAAATCAGTACCAGTCCCAGCAACCCGAACACCGTTCCGATAGCACGCCGCATCGTAAATGCCTCGCCCAAAAACAAGCGCGCACAGGGAGCCACCCACATTGGGGTGGTGTAAGCCAGCACGACAGAACGCCCCGCCGCGACATGCTGCATGCCGACATTGCCGAGAATGGAGTACGCCGTCATGTGCAGCAAACCGACGCTGAACACTACCGGCAGATCTCCACGCTGCGGCAAGATCAGCCGACCACGCGCAAGGCACAAGATCAACAACACCACGGTGCCGATACATGAACGTATGGCGGTCGACCAGATCGGCGACATGTAATGCAGGATGGCTTTATTGACCGGCCAGGTTGTACCCCAGATGATGACAACCACGCCGAGCAACAGGATCGCCTGGCGGGATGACAAGCTTGATTCGCGCATATTTTCTTTGTTATTTCATTTCGGGCAACACGGAAGACGCAATTATGCGGCAGTTTTTTCAGTACCGCTGCCGGCCTGGCGATGACGCGCCATCAACGTGCCCAGACTGTCGCGCTGGGAGCCTTGGGCATCGAAGTTATCCGGATCGAGCCAGTGCTCGAACGCGCTTTTGACCTGCGGCCATTCGCCGTCCGTGATGGAAAACCATGCCGTGTCACGGCTGCGATTCTTGTACACCACCGCATTTCGGAAGATGCCTTCAAAGGTGAAACCATAACGCAGCGCGGCTGCACGTGATGGTGCGTTGAGGCTGTCGCACTTCCATTCATAGCGGCGGTAACCCAACTCGTCGAATGCGCGGCGCATCATCAGAAACATCGCCTCGGTGGCGGCCCGTGTGCGCTGCAGACGCGGCGAAAAATTGATGTTGCCCACTTCAATGGCGCCGAAGTTCGGATCCATGCGCATGAACGACGCTACGCCTACCGCGCGGTCGCTCTCCAGATCAACGATGGCGTGCATCATGGGATCTTTGCTGACACTCATCTTTTCAACCCATTCGCGATACTCAGCAAAACTGGACGGTGGATTGGCAAACAGATACGTAAAGTTCTTGCCGCCTGCATCGTCGCCATTGGCCTCAAACAACTGCTCCGCATGCAGCTCAGGCTTGATTGGCTCGACACGGCAATAGCGGCCGACCATAGGTACCGACGGCGGCAACTGGCGGGGCGTCCAGTCGATCAACGGCAGGCCGACCGGCTGGCCGAATTCGTTACAGGCGTGAAGAGCGGTAGATGTTGTCATAGGTGATGGAGACGCTGCGCAGGAAATAGAAGAGTTGGAAATAAGGAAAACGAACGATCAAATTGTTGAATTAATCCGCACGAATCTGCACTGGAGCCCACAGATTAATGATAAATTTGGTCTTCCAAAAGAGCCAATAATCAGTATTTTTAGCAAACCAATGCAAAACAACCTGCACACCTCCCCTTTCCCTTTCGACCCCACAGGGATGCACCTCGCTCCCGGCAAGGGATTGGCGGTGCAGCTGTATCAGAGCCTGCGCGACCGCATACTTGATGGCCAGATTGACCGCCAGGCCAAGCTGCCGACCACGCGCGAACTGGCACAGGCACTCAAGGTTTCTCGTACAACGGTCGTGCGCGCCTACGATCAGCTATATGCCGAGGGCTACATCAGCGCGCGTGTCGGCGATGGCACTTATGTCTCCGCGCCTGCCACCGACATTCCCAAAACGCCGACACCCGTGAAGGCCGATATCAAGCCGCGCCTGTCCGCGCTGGGACAACGTGTCGCCACGCATGCAAAACTCCTGCCGCAGCCCGGTAAGCCACGTGCGTTCCGTCTCGGCGTACCCGCGCTGGATTTGTTTCCTGGCGACGTGTGGACGCGGCTACAAGCGGATTTCTGGCGGCGTACGCCGGAGAGCCATATCGGTTACAGCGACCCGGCCGGAGATCCACAACTGCGCGAAATGCTGGCAGGTTATCTGCGCAATGCGCGCGGCCTCGTGTGCGACCCGGATCAGATCATCATCACCGCCGGCACTCAACAGGCGCTGTTCATGTGTGCCCAGTTGCTGCTCAACCCCGGCGATCTGGCGGCGATGGAAAATCCTGGCTATCCGCGCGCAGCATCAGCATTGACCCTGACGGGCGGCAAAGTCGTCGGCATCGGCGTTGATGCCGAAGGCCTGATTGCACAAGAGCTGCACGCACATCGCGACATCCGCCTGACCTATGTCACGCCCTCGCATCAGTATCCCAGCGGGGTAACGCTATCGCTGGCGCGCCGGCTGGAATTACTTGCCTGGGCAGAAGCCAATCAGAGTTACATCCTCGAAGATGACTACGACGGCGAGTATCGCTACAGCGGCACGCCGCTGGCCTTGCTGGCATCACTGGATCGCAGCGGACGCGTGCTGTACATGGGCACGTTTTCCAAGATCGCCTTCCCCGGCTTGCGGCTGGGTTATATCGTGGCGCCGCCGGCGTTGGCGAACACGCTGATCAATCTGCGCATGCAATACGACCGTCACTCGTCCGTATCCGAACAAGCGGTGATGGCGGAATTCATCGCACAGGGGCATTTTCAGCGCCACGTGCGCCGCATGCGTCGCGCCAGCCGGGCACGCCGAGACGCGATGACCGAAGCCTGGGATCGCATCCGGCCGGGCGGCCTTGTTTTGCCGCAGATTGATGCCGGTTTGCATTGCACGGTGCGCCTGCCTTCGGTCGCGCAACAAGAAGACATGATTGAAAAAGCGGCGCGCGCAGGGGTGGAAATCGATGCGTTGACGCGCTTCTGGCTTCCCGATGTCGTGAATCAGGACAACGCCGACAACAGCGCCGACAACAGCGCCGGGCTTGTCATGGGCTTTGGCGGCGCCGATGAGGCCGCGATTGTCGACGCAATTAAAGCGCTGGCAAAAGCGTGGCGTGGATGTTGAAGCCAAGGCTGACGAAAACGACGCAAAAACCAAAGGGCGGACATAACACATGGATTCAACGATTCTGATCATCGCCGTCGGCGCGATGGTTGCCGGCTTCGTTCAGGGCTTGTCGGGATTTGCTTTCGGACTAGTGGCCATGTCCTTCTGGGTCTGGACTATTGATCCGATGGTGGCGGCCGCACTGGTGGTGTTTGGCTCGTTGCTGGGACAAGTACTGGCGGTGTTTTCAGTGCGGCGCGGGTTCAAGCTGGAACGTTTGCTGCCATTTGTGCTGGGCGGCCTGATCGGGATCCCGATCGGCGTGTTCATTTTGCCTCTGCTCAACGCCAACATGTTCAAGCTGTTTCTGGGCGTCTTTCTGGCGATCTGGTGTCCAACAATGTTGTTGATTCCCAGAATGCCGCCCGTCAAATTCGGCGGACGCGCCGCCGATGGCGTGATCGGTGTCATGGGAGGCATCATGGGCGGTATCGGTGGATTCAGCGGTGTCATTCCTACGCTGTGGTGCAATCTGCGCCGGCTGGACAAGGACGAGCAACGGTCCGTGATCCAGAACTTCAACCTGAGCATGCAGGTTGTCACTCTGGCGATTTATATTTTCAGCGGCATTGTTACGCGCAAGATGTTGCCGATGTTCGGCATCGTCGCGCCGGCGATGTTGATTCCAACGCTGTTGGGAACCCGTCTCTATCTCGGTATCAGTGAAGCCACCTTTCGCAAGATCGTCTTGAGTCTGTTGACCTTGTCGGGCTTTGCGCTACTCGTCTCGTCGATCCCGAAATTGCTTGCCTGATATCAGCGCAGGTCAGCGCAGGTCAGATTAGATCAGCGCGCCAGCAATCCGGCAAAGACCGGAATCAGCCATGGCGCCAGAAAAGCCGTCAGCACACCGTTAAGTCCCATGCCGAGACCGGCGAAAGCACCCATCTCCGGGCTTACCTGAAAGGCGCGCGCCGTACCAATGCCGTGCGAGGTCACACCGAGCGCGAAACCGCGCACTTCGGCAGAATCAATACGCATGCGATTGAACAGGAAGCGCGCAGCAATCGCGCCGAAGATCCCGGTACTGATCACCAGCACCGCTGTCAATGCAGGCAGGCCCCCGAGCTTTTCCGCAACACCCATGGCGATTGGAGTCGTAGCGGACTTGGGTCCGATGGACACCGCCAGTTGGTACGATCCACCCAGCAACACGGTCAAGGTCACTGCCGAGACAATCGCGGTCGCAGAACCGGCCAGCAACCCGCACAGCAAAGGTAAAAAGGAACGGCGCAAACGCGGCAACTGGCGCGCCAGCGGAATCGCCAGTGCAACGGTCGCAGGCCCAAGCAGGAAGTGAACAAACTGAGCACCGGCGAAGTATTCACTGTATGGCATGCCGCTTATCAGCAGCACAGTACTGACCAGCGCGATGGCGATCGCCACGGGATTGGCCAGCGGAGAAAACTTGCAGCGGCCGTAGATCCAGTATGCGACAACATACGCGCACAAAGTCAACGTCAACCCCAGCAGCGGCGAGGCCGACAGATACACCCAGATCAGACCGAATGGCGGCAGCTCACGCATGATCGTCCTCCTTGCCTTCGTCCGGCTTGCCAAGCAAAGCTTCTCGTCGTTTCTGCCAGTTCATGACAGCACGGGTGACGGTGGCAGTCACAGCCAGCGTCAGCAAGGTACTGACCGCGACCGCCAGAATGACCGTTATCCAGTGTCCTTTCACCTGCCCGGCAGCGGCGACGATGCCGACACCGGCCGGCACAAACAGCAGGGACAGATGCCGCAGCAGCTCGGAAGCCGTCGCTTCGACTTTCTCCAGCAAAGGCGGATACGCCACCAGGCTGAAAAACAGCAGCAGCATACCGACGACGGGACCGGGAATCGGGAGTTTCAGGGCGAAAGTAATGCCTTCGCCGAGACATTGGAAGACCAGCAGGGTCGCGAAACTGGCAAGCATTTCACTTCCCTTTGGCAGATGTGATCAATCAGGACAGCTTGGCTTCTTCGAAACGCTGCGACAGCTCCGCACGCAGCTTCTTGCGCAGCTTGGCGGCTTCGAAGCGACGCTTTTCCTCTGCTGTGAACGGGCGCAGCGATGGCACCGCCACCGGCTTGCGTTCCCCGTCAACCGCCACCATGGTGAAGAAACAGCTGTTCACATGACGCACTTCTTGAGTACGAATATTCTCGGCCACCACTTTAATGCCGACTTCCATTGATGACGTACCGGTGTGATTGACGCTGGCCAGAAAGCTGACCAGTTCGCCGACGTGGATAGGCTGGCGAAACATCACCTGATCCACGCTCAGCGTCACCACGTATTGACCGGCGTAACGGCTGGCGCAAGCGTAAGCGACCTGATCGAGGAATTTGAGAATGGTGCCGCCGTGCACGTTGCCCGAAAAATTGGCCATGTCTGGCGTCATCAGAACGGTCATGGTGAGTTGGTGAGATGGCATGTCCATGGTGCGCGGCTTTCTCTTTTTTGTTGAATTCAAGTGATATGCTTCATTTACGTCGCACTGCCGGCTAACTTGAAGCAATTCCGGAGCCTGAATTCTGAATTTTGGCTCGTATTGTCTTCCGATGCAGCGCAACAAAGCGGAAAGCCTAACTGGAATAATCCTGTCAGGCAAGCCCAAAGCTAAGCAAGTTTCTGGCCTTGTCGCGCTCTTACCGCCCCTCCCGGCTTATCTGTACGCTGCTCAGCCCGCTTTTGAGAAGTGGGCATCCGCATTGCGCAGGAACTTGTCGACCGAGGCCGTGATGGCTTCCGGCGACCAGCCGGCCATATGCGGCGTCAGCACCACGTTCTTGAATTCGAGCAATTCCACCGGCGGCTTGGGTTCGCTTTCATAGACGTCCAACCCTGCGCCGCCAAGTTCACCCTTGCGCAACGCCTCCGCCAACGCTGCCGTGTCGACCACACTGCCACGCGAAATGTTGACCAGAAAGCCTTTCGGCCCCAGTGCCTGCAACTCGCGCGCGCCAATCAGATGCCGGGTGGCCGCGCCGCCCGGCGTGGCAATGACCAAGACGTCGCACCAGCTTGCCAACTGCGGCACGCTTTCAAAATACCGGTAATCGACATCGTCCCGGCGTGACCGGTTGAAATAGCCGATCTCCATGTCGAAGGCAGCCGCCCGGCGCGCGATTTTTTTGCCAATGGTGCCCAGCCCAGCCACTCCCAGGCGTTTGCCTGCAAGCTGCGGCGGAAGGACCAAGGCCTCGCGCCAGATACCACCGCGGCACGCGATGTCGAGCTGGGGAATATTGCGCATCACGGCCAGCACCAGGCCCATCGCGTGATCTGCGACGCAATCGTCATTGGTGCCCGCACCGGTAGCGACCTTGATGCCGCGCTTCTCGGCATGTGCACTGTCGATGTTCTCAAAACCGGCGCCGAGAGCGCAGACCAGCTCCAGCTGGCTCAGGATATCCATCTCGGCCGCAGTGAGTCCGGTCGAGCCATTGGTGAGCACCACTTTGACGTCTTTGGCGACACCGGAAACAGCGGCATCACGAGTCTGCTTGTCGGGCGCATAGAGGATCTCGAAGGCACCGCCGATGGTGGCTTTGCTTTGTTCGGAAAGATGAATAAGGACCAGGAGTTGAGGTTTCATTGTCGGATTGAAATGGAAGGGAGAGGCGTAGTCTGCAGATATGCAATTTTATGGCGAATTGCATTTCGACGCGCGACCGCCCTCTGGTGCCCTGAAAGCAACACCATTCACACTCTCGCTTGACGCGTTATTTCTCATCCTTTATATTGCGCCCATCTTAATTTTTGGTGTTAACACGAAGTGGACAGTTGCTCTGGTTATTTAACGCAGACGGGTCGATAACCTGGACACGCTTCCCTCGCAGCACCATCATGGCTGCAGCCGAAGTTGTTCCGGTTGCAGTGTCGCGGTGAATTCTCACCCTTCCCTATCCAAGTCTTCCCGTCTTTCATTTTTAATGCTTGCGCAGGCGCCTTGTTGCTGCCTCGGCAAGCACGATGTGCGCGTCTCCGAGTTCATGTGCTAAGGCTTGTGAGCTACGCGCCGCGCACGTCCGGATGTGGAAGGATTTTTTCATGGATGCACACGTTTTCGCACTACGGATTTTGCTGGCGCTGGTTCTCGGCTCCATCATCGGCGCCGAACGCCAGATGCGTCAGCGCATGGCCGGCTTGCGCACCAACGCTCTCGTCGCCACGGGCGCGGCACTGTTTGTCATGGTCTCGGCATTTGAGACCGACCCGCAAGGCGCTACGCGCATCGCTTCTTACGTCGTCTCCGGCATTGGTTTTCTCGGTGCCGGTGTGATCATGCGCGAAGGCGCCAATGTACGCGGCCTCAACACCGCCGCCACCTTGTGGTGCTCAGCCGCTATCGGCGTGCTCTCGGGACTCGGACATGCGTTGGAAGCCACTATCGGTGCCGGCGCCATCCTGGGCGCCAACGTGCTGTTGCGCAGTGTCGCGCATCTGATCAACAAACAAGATCTGCAACGTGCAACCGAAGTCGAACAGGTCTATCGCCTCTCTATCGTTTGCCGTCCCGACGATGAAGTGCAAGTCCGCACGTTGATGCTTCATATGCTCAACGGCATGCCGCACCTGATCGTACAGTCGCTGCATAGCGAAGACCTGCCTTCCGGCAATCAGTTGGAAGTCCGGGCGGACCTGATCACGTCGCCAAGCAATCATTTGCAGCTGGAACAGATCGTCAGCCGGGTCAGCCTGGAAAAAGGCGTCAGCGCAGCGCGATGGGCAGTCTTGAATGTCGTCGAAGTGTAGACCGCTGGCGTTATAGCAGCATTGCAGGAACAGCTTGTACATCGCTTGAAAGCACCTGAAAGCAATGACGCAAAAGTTACACAGAATTTATACATAAGAGGATCATCTCGCCGCAACCGGACAATTCTGCGAGGCGAGCGATCCAGGGGAAAGGAGTAAAGCCATGCGCATCACCAAACTGGAAACCAAACTCGATACCTTTTTCAACGGTAACTATTTCTTCAACAATACGCCACCGGTTGCGCCACAGCGCCTGCCTTACAAAGTAATCGCCTCATGCCGTTGCGACGAGGCTCAGCACATCGAAGAACTGATCCTGCTGCAATTACAGGACGGTTTTGATCAGGGTTATGAGCTGGAAATCAAACCTCGCGCACATCAGCAACTGGTCGACTACACCATCTCGCTGACCTGCACCACCACCGAACGCGCCGCTTTGGTGCGTCTGGTCAGTCGTCTCGGCCTGGAAAAAAGCGTACGCAGCGTGCGGTGGCAAAGCGTGCCGGGCGCACGTAGCTGAGCTATACGAGGGGCCGCTGCTTCATGGGTGAAACGCAGGATCAGGCAGCGGATGAAGTGCGAAGGCATTCATGTCAGCAAGGGAAATGAGTGGGATTAACTCGTCTTCTCTTTGCGCACATTCCTCCACATTACTGCTATCGTGTAAGTACTTCGTTGCTATTTTCACTAATACAAAAATAAGTACAAATAAATACATGACGCAAGTACATTGCGTCGACAGCAAAAACTCTTTGTTATAGCCCGTAGTTATGTTTCACCGATATCCGTTCATAGAACGAAAATGGAATCGATCTAGATGACTACCCCTGAAGAGGCGCCGGCCTTAGCCGTGTCCAGCGCCAAACGCGTCAACATTCGCATTTTTGCCACCGTCTTTGTCGGGTTGGTCTGTATTTCCATTCTCGCTCTGCATATCTTCTTTTCATGGAATGTCCGCAGCAAGGACATTGACGATGCGCAAGTTGCCACGGCCAACCTGTCGCGGGCGCTGGCAGAACATGCCGAGGCAACGCTGACGTCTGCCGATTCGGTGTTGTTCGGCATCGTGCAGCGGCTGGAAGTGGAAGGCAACGACCGCGAAGCTCTGGCGCGCCTGTATCCGTTGCTGGCGTCTTATGTCAAGGAACTGCCGCAGCTGCAAGGTTTGTTCATCTACGACCAGACCGGTAAATGGCTGGTCAACTCTCTCGACGATTCGCCATGGATGCTGAACAACTCGGATCGCGAGTACTTCATCTATCACATGACCCATAACGACCGAGGTGCTCACGTGGGCGTGCCGGTCAAAAGCCGTTCCACCGGCGACTGGATCATTCCTGTTTCTCGGCGCATTAATCACCCCGACGGCAGTTTTGCAGGTGTCGCACTGGCGACAGTGGCTGTCGACTATTTCCTCAAGTTTTACACGAGCTTCGACACCGGCAAAAAAGGTGAAATCCTGCTGGCGTCACAAGCCGGTATCCTGCTTGCTGAAAGACCGTTACAAGTCGACTCCATCGGCAAAAACATCAGCAATGAAAATCTGGTCAGCGACCACACGCGCCGTAACAAACGCGGCGTGGCGCTGCTCAAGTCTCCACGAGATGGCTTGCTGCGTATTTATAGCTACAAGCGGCTGGAAAAATACCCGCTGTTTGTGACAGCAGGCGTGTCTTACGACGAAGTTCTCGCCGGCTGGCGTACGGAAACGCTGCTGCAATCCATTGGTGTACTCATCCTCGTCGCCATGCTGGCCTGGTTGGGGAAACGCCTGGTCAATCAAATCAAGCTGCGAGCCCAGGCCCAGCAAAAACTGCTGGCTGCCCGGGAAAAGCTGGTGGAAATGAACAAGACTTTGCAGAAGATGGCGCTGGAGGACAGTCTCACCGGGGTCGCCAACCGGCGGCAGTTCGACGTGACGCTGGCAAATGAATTCAATCGCGCCAAACGCGAGAGCCAGTCACTGGCATTGCTGATGATCGATGTCGATCACTTCAAGAAATACAACGATACCTACGGCCACCCTGCCGGCGATGTCTGCCTGCAAAAGATCGGCAAAGTCATCCAGATGAATCGTCCCGGCGACCTGTCGGCCCGTTATGGCGGAGAAGAATTTGCCATTTTGCTGCCTAATACGGATCTGAAAGGCGCGGTCAACGTTGCGGAAAAGATCTGCGCTGACGTACGCAATCTCAATATTCCACACGGCAAGAATCCGACCGGCATTGTCACCATCAGCGTGGGCGTCCAGGCCATCGTACCGAACAAGAACTGTAATCTGATGGATCTCGTCAGCGCCGCCGACAAAGCACTCTACACCGCGAAGGCGCGCGGTCGCGATCAGGTTTGCAGCAGCGACGATGACATTCCGCCTGCCTGCGGCCCGGGCTGATGCCCTATCTCGCCGTTCTCGTGCTCTCAGCTTGAGCGGTCTGTGAATACTGTTTGCACTCTACAGCCGGGGCACCTTCGGCAGATCGTCAACCGCTAGTAATCAATGGTGTGGCAACATTTCCACTGCCGCTTTTCGCGCTTCCTGCTCGGCTGACTTCTCGTCCTCAAAAGTGGTATCCAGCAACACGCGCTGGCACGGAAAAATAGCATTTCGATGCATGGGATTGGTCGACGGGCCAAAGATTGTGACCGTCGCCGCCCAGTTATTGCTATCCGATGCCAGCTTCACACCGGAATACTCGATTTCGTAATCGCCTACCTGTTCTATCGGCATGGTGATGTCTCCTCGTTAGCGTACGGTTTTCGTTTTTTCAGTTTCCTGCCTGTTTCTTACATTACGCTCTTTTCCTCTACTTCGGTCTTTCGCCGTCTCTGAATCTATCAATTCGACTCTGGCGTACTTCGCCGCTTAGCAACGGATGACTAATCAATGGGCGTCGGTATCCTTAGTGCGATCGTCCAGATGACTGATTGCGTAGCCCTTCTCGCCGATCTGATGAAACGCATCCTCTGGATTGAGCGTGAAATGCTTCTTGCCATCGCGCTCAAAGTCCACGTTGAGCTCATGTACCAGCCAATCGGTACTGGCGACTTCCTGGGGCAAAGGCTTCTCGGTCGGAACAACGAGATAAGAACAGAGGTTGCTGTCTTCAGACCTTTTATACACATCTACTTTCATCATTTCTCCCTTGCCGGTTTGTCAATCATTACTCAATTCACTCATGTTGCGCATGATCAAAAAATACGTGCTTTTCAGCATGATCTTCAAGTGGGACTAGGGTAAAAATCATTAGTTCAACCCGATTTCATCGAGCCTCCGGGATGAACCTTGGCTCGCATTTTTCCTCGTTTTCGATATTCAGCAGCATGCTTACTGCCTACCTCTTCACCATAGAACATCCGTGCAAAATTGCAGAAATTGTCCTGCCACAGCCCTCAATTCCTGTTTATGGAATAATGCCCGGAACGCCAATCTGCACCTTCAACCGGGCACGCAGCGCTGTAACAGGGAGAGCAAACTGAACCGCATTGAGCAATTACGAATTTTTTGCATGGCTGCAGAAAGCGCGAATTTTCGCGAAGCTGCCGTGCGCATGGGCATCTCGCCGCAAGTCGTCACGCGCGCCGTCAAAGAGCTGGAAGCAGCTTTCGGTGAATTGCTGTTTCACCGCAATACCCGCCAAGTACGCATTACCGCTTTTGGCGAGCGCCTTATGCATCGCGCCCGCATGTCGATCAATGCACTGGATGATTTATTTCTCGACAACAACCATCGCAACGATAATGAATTGCGCGGAATCGTCCGCATCACCGCGCCCAGCACGCTCACGCGCACCTATCTGCTGCCGATCCTGAACAAGATCGCGCTTGCCCACCCGAATATCACGCTGGACTTGCGCCTGTCGGAAGTCATTACCGATGCAGTCGACGACAAGATCGACATCGGTATCCGCGTCGGCTTTCTGCGCGATAGCCGCTATGTAGCGCGCCCGGTCGCCAAGGTGGCATTCTTTGTCTGCGCCAGCCCGGCGCTGATCGCGCGCTGCGGTGTCCCGACCACGCTTGAGCAACTGGTTGAGCACCCGATGAGCGCCATTGTTGACCGCAACACCGGACGTATCTGGCCCTGGTATTTCGCCGACGGCCAGCAAGTCGGTCCGCGCATGCCGGCTTTCATTACCGACGATCCCGACACCGAGCGCCGTTCGGTGCTCGACGGTGTAGCCTTCGGTCAACTGGCGGCTTTCATGGCCATGCCCCATATTCGCAATGGTGAGTTGGTCACCGTGCTGCAGGATCTGGAACCGACGCCATGGGACCTTTATGTTTACCGCCCCCAGCGCGGGCCGGTACCTGCACGCGTGCGCCTGGTATTCGATGCACTGGTGGATACGCTATCAGCTTCGGGGGATTTCCCGATCGACTCGAAATCGGCCACGTAGGACTCTTCATGGAATTATTCCTCAAACAGGAATCGAGAATTCCAAAGCTTTTCATTTCAACGTACAGCAATCATTGCGATACTCCTGCGCTACGGATTGCTGCTACATTGCCTATGGCAGCGAAATATTCCCTCACTAGGTCATCCCCAAGTCGGAAAGGTATAAGTACAAATGCCCACGCTCACCATCAACGGTAAACAGCACAACGTCGATTTGCCTGAAGACACCCCGATCCTCTGGACCTTGCGCGATCAGCTCGGCATGACCGGCACCAAATTCGGCTGTGGTATGGCTTTGTGCGGTGCCTGTACGGTCCATCTGGACGGCCAGCCAATCCGCTCCTGCATTACGCCGATTTCCGCCGCCGCCGGCAAGCAGATCACCACCATCGAAGCAGTTTCCCAGGACAAGATCGGCAAATCGGTGCAAGACGCCTGGATGGCGCTCGGCGTGCCGCAATGCGGCTATTGCCAGGCCGGACAGATCATGTCCGCCACGGCGCTGCTGAAGACCACGCCAAATCCGACCGATAAAGACATCGACGACGCCATGAGCGGCAACATTTGCCGCTGCGGTACGTACACTCGTATCAAGGCTGCCATCAAGCAAGCTGCGGCACAAAACGGAGGCGCAAAATGAGCGCAGTCTTTGATGATCTCGGCAAAGTACAACTGAGCCGCCGCAGCCTGCTCAAAGGTATCGGCGCATTTACCGGCCTGGCGTTGACGGTGGGTGTCAACGGCATAGTTACCGCTGCCGATGCGCCTAAATTCGGTGGCGACGGCATGCCCGGCGGACTCAAGGACAGCGCATTGCTGTTCGTTTCCATCGGCGCAGACGGTGTCGTCACCATCGTCGCCCACCGCTCCGAAATGGGCCAGGGCGTACGCACCAGCCTGCCGATGGTGGTGGCCGATGAACTGGAAGCCGACTGGAGCCGTGTGCGCGTAGTGCAAGCGCAAGGTGACCAGGAAAAATACGGCAATCAGAACACCGACGGTTCGCGCAGCATGCGCCACTCCTTCGGCCCCATGCGCCAGGTCGGCGCCACTGCCCGCCTGATGCTGGAAACCGCCGCGGCAGCGCGCTGGAAAGTACCAGTTACCGAAGTCGAAACCAAGAATCACGAAATCTTCCACAAGCCCAGCGGCCGCAAGCTCGGCTTTGGCGATGTCGCAGCTGATGCGGCCAAGCTGCCGTTGCCGGCACGCGATGCGGTTCGCCTGAAGACGCCGCAGCAGTTCCGCTACATCGGCAAGGACAGCACGCGCGGCATCGATTTGCACGATATCGTCACCGGCAACACGCAATACGGTATCGACACGCGCCTGGAAGGCATGGTCTACGCCGTCATCGCCCGTCCGCCGGTATTTGGCGGCAAGCTGGCCAGCGTCGACAGCAGCGAAGCATTGAAAATTCCCGGCGTGATCCGCGTGGTCGAACTCAAGGGCAGTCCGCCACCGGCGCTGTTCAATCCGCTCGGCGGCGTCGCTGTGATTGCGCGCAATACCTGGGCCGCAATCAAAGGCCGCGAGGCGCTCAAGCTGACCTGGGACAACGGCCCCAACGCGTCTTACGATTCGGCTGAATATCGCAAAACCATGGAAGCTGCGGCACGCAAACCGGCCAAGACCGTGCGCAATAACGGCGACACGATGGCTGCGCTGTCAAGCGCAACGCGCCGTATCGAGGCCGAATACTATCTGCCGCACATTGCCCACGCCACGATGGAACCACCGGCTGCGGTCGCCCGCATCGTCAATGGCAAATGTGAGGTTTGGGCTTGCGTTCAAGCACCGCAAGCCACACGCGAAACCGTCGCCGGCCATCTCGGCCTGAAGCCGGAAGAAGTTACCGTCAACGTCACCCTGTTGGGCGGCGGCTTTGGTCGCAAGTCCAAGCCGGATTTTGCTGCCGAAGCGGCCTTGCTGTCCAAAGCGATGAACGGTGCGCCGGTCAAAATCACCTGGACACGCGAAGACGACATCCACCACGATTACCTGCATACCGTATCGGTCGAACATCTGGAAGCCTCGCTCGATGCCAGCGGCAAGGTCAATGCCTGGCTGCATCGTACCGTCGCACCCACCATTGCATCGATCTTCGTTGCAGGAGCCAAGGGGGAAGCGCCGTTTGAGTTGGGCATGTCTGCGATCAACATCCCTTACGCGATTCCGAATTTCCGCGTGGAAGCACCGGAAGTCGAAGCGCACACGCGCATCGGCTGGTTCCGTTCGGTGTCGAACATTCCGCATGCTTTTGCCGTCCAATCGTTCAGTGCCGAACTTGCCGCCGCCGCCAAGCGCGATCATCGCGACTACCTGTTGGAACTGATCGGCCCTGCGCGCAAGATCAGTCCGTCGGAAATGTCCGACGGCTGGAACTACGGCGAGTCGCCCGAGCGTTATCCGCTCGATACCGGACGTATGCGCGGCGTGATCGAACTGGCAACGGCAAAGGCCGGCTGGGGACGCAAGCTGCCTAAAGGTCGCGGGCTCGGACTGGCGGTATGCTACAGCTTTGTGACGTATATCGCAGCGGTGGTCGAAGTGATCGTCAACGATGAAGGCGAAGTATCGATTCCCCGTGTGGACGTCGCCGTCGATTGCGGCCCGTCGATCAACCCGGATCGTATCCGCTCGCAAGTTGAAGGCGCCTGTATCATGGGTATCAGCCTGGCGATGACCGGTGAAATCTCGTTCAAGAACGGCGCCGTGGAGCAAAGCAACTTCCACGACTACGAAGTCTTGCGCGCCTTCGCCGCACCGGGCCAGATTCAGGTGCACATTGTTCCGCATACGCTGGACGTACCGTTGGGTGGCGTCGGTGAACCGGCCACGCCGACGATTGCGCCGGCCTTGTGCAATGCGATCTTTGCAGCCACCGGCAAGCGCATTCGCCAGTTGCCGATTCGCGAGCAGTTGAAGAAACCTGAAAAAGCCTGATGACTGAAACCAGCAAGGCAACCGTTAGCGCGCAGTTGGCACAGCAATAACTCGGAGATAACACGGAGAACCCATGGAATCCATCGACTTCGACGTCCTCAATACCGCTCTTGCCTGGCACGAGCAGGGACATCATGTCCTGCTCGGCACCGTCACCCATACCTGGGGTTCGGCGCCGCGCCCGGTCGGCTCAATGATGGCGATTCGCGACGATGGTCACGTGCGAGGCTCCGTGTCCGGCGGCTGTGTGGAAGACGATCTGATCCGCCGCATACAAGCCGGCGAACTGCAGGAAGCTTTGCCGTTTGAATTGAAATACGGACTCACCGCCGACGAAGCACACCGCTTCGGCCTGCCTTGCGGCGGCACGCTGGAAATCATGATGGAGCCGGTCTCGGCCGCATCCTGCATCGCAGAATTACTGGCTGCCGTACGCCAGGGGCTGCGTGTTACGCGCACGCTGGATCTCGACACCGGCGCCGCAACGCTGTCCACCGACAGCAACGCACACCAGACACGGGTGCAGGATCGCCAGCTGATCGCACCTTTCGGTCCACGCTATCGTCTGATCATCATTGGCGCCGCACAAATGTCGCGCTATGTGGCCCAGTTTGCGCTCGCATTGGATTATCAGGTGATCGTCTGCGACCCGCGGGAAGAGTATCTGAAGGAATGGGATATCGCCGGCGTTGAGCTCACCAAAGAGATGCCCGACGATCTGCTGCTGCGCCTGCAACTGGATGCCAACAGCGCGGTGGTGACGCTGACACACGATCCCAAGCTGGACGATATGGCGCTGATCGAAGCCCTCAAGTCGCCGGCCTTCTATATCGGCGCCATCGGCTCGCGCACCAACAACATCAAGCGTCGCGAGCGACTGGCATTGTTCGACATCAGTACGGCAGAAATCGACAAGCTGCACGGCCCTGTCGGGCTCTTCCTCGGTGCCCGTACGCCGCCGGAAATCGCCATCGCCATCCTGGCGGAAATGACCGCCATCCGTAACGGCGTGTCCATCTCGCAGACGCATGCTGCTCGCACCGATCCTCTCCCTGGATCTGGCACCGAAGGTGGCGGCAGTTGCACGGTCGGTGAACTCGCCAAATAAGACGCTGTTTTTGCTTCAGGCGGTACTGCCGGAAGCTGCGAGATCGGCACGCGTATCGATGTCCCGATGAATACCGGGATCGTTGACGGGGATCTCGTTGACAGGTGACGATTTCAGTAACTCCCTTGCGCCGCGGTCACCGCTCAATTGCAGCAGGCCATCCAGATGCTTGCGGCCGAAGGCCACCGGATTACCGCGCTTGCCGAGATAAACCGGCACGGCCAGATCGACACCGTCCTTGAGTGCCGCCAGCAAGCCGCCATGTGTGGATGTCTGCACATGCGGCATGTCACCCAATGCGATCAGCCAGCCTGTCGCATCCTTGGTATGCCGGATTCCACACATCAGCGAAGCGCTCATGCCCTCGCCTGCATCGCGGCATTCCACCACCTGACATCCCATCGCGGCAAGACGCCGAGCGACCTCTCCTTGCAGGGAGTTGACCACCGCAACGACCGGCAATGCCGCCAGCAGTTTGCGAGCGGCAGCGGCGACAACACAATCGTCCGTATCGGACAATGGCGCGAGCAACTTGTTATCGGCGCCGCTCGGATCGAAGCGAGAACCTTTTCCGGCTGCCAGCAAAAGGCCGACAAATCGAGAGGACGGAGATGCTGAGGATGAAATTACGGAGGTCATGGCCTCCGATTATCCATCAAAATTGCGCTCATGCGTTTTCTCTGCGTGACGCCAACGGTGGCCTTGGTTTTGCGTCAGCGTACCGTCATCCGCCCGTTGCCTGTTGCAGCAAAAATCGGGTGCAATCGTCCACAGCCAATGGCTTGCTGAAGTAGTAGCCTTGCACCTTGTCGCAGCCGTTTTCCTTCATCACATTGTACTGCCCCAGAGTTTCCACTCCCTCAGCCAGTACTTCCAGATGCAGGCTGCGCGCCAGTGCGATGACGGCCCTGGCGATGGCAAGATCGTCCGCATCCGACGTCACATCCTGCACGAAGGAGCGATCGATCTTCAGTTGGTCTACCGGAAAACGCTTGAGGTAATTGAGGTTGGAATAGCCGGTTCCGAAATCATCGATCGACAGGCGCACGCCCATGGACTTGAGTAACTGCATCACTTCGATGCTCTTTTCCGGAGTTTCCATCGAAGCACTTTCGGTCAGTTCCAGTTCCAGACAATGCGAATCCAAGCCGCTGTCATCCAACGCATGACGCACCACTGTGGCCAGACTATTCAGGGCAAACTGCTTGGCCGACAAGTTGACCGCCATCGTCAATCCGTGCACACCCATATCGTGCCAGCGCTTACCCTGTTCGCACGCAGTACGCAGAACCCATTCGCCGATCGGCACGATCAACCCGGTTTCTTCTGCCAGCGGGATGAATTGCAGCGGTGAGATCATGCCTTTTTCCGGATGCTGCCAGCGCAGCAAGGCCTCAACACCGACAATCTTGCCGCTATCCAGCGATACCTGCGGCTGATAGTGCAGGATCAGCTCGTGCTTTTGCACAGCCTGGCGCAATTGTGAAGCCATCTGCAAGCGGTGGCTGACCTGGCTGTTCAGGCTCGGCGTGTAGAATTGAAAACGTTCCAGCACGTTGTCCATGGCCCGGTGCATCGCAACCTCGGCGGCCTGCAACAAGGCATCGCCGCTATCGCCGTCATTGGGATAAACAGTCACCCCGATGCTGGACTCCAGATAGACGCCCTCATGGCCATCGACGTGATAAGGCAGGTCAAGCACATCGATGATTTCCTGCACCACCATAGCGATCTGGTCTTGAGCATGCACATGCAAGACCATCGCAAAGCTGGTGTCTCCAAAGCGTGCCAGCGTCGCATCATGCTGCATCAGCCCTGACAAACGGCGGCTGGCCTCCACCAGCGCATCTTCACTCAATTGCAATCCCAGGCTCTCGCGCACGGCAATAGCACCGCGTACCCCGATGAGAATGACTGCAATCAAACCGGGGCGTTGTTCACGCTCCACCCGCGTAATGCCTTGCTCCAAACGGTCGCGTAACAGGCTGCGATTGGGTAAGCCCGTGAGGACGTCATAGTTGCTCAGGCGATGGACGCGATCTTCCGCCTGACGCCATTGCGTGATGTCGATACCGCTGCAAATAAAATTGAGCGCCAGCCCGCTGTCGTCTTGCAAGAAGGTAGTCAACCACAGGATTTCGCGGCGCTCCCCGCCTGTGGTCAGCCAGCGGCTCTGATATTGCAATGGTTGCGACTGCAGATGCCAGTGCAGGAAATGATTGCGCACCGGCTCCACCTCTTCCGGCGGAAAGAAAACTTCCCAGAACTGCTTGCCCTGAACTTGCGAAAAGGTATAACCGGTGGTGCGTTCGGCCGCCTGGTTGAAACGCATGATGCGGCCGTCCTTGTCCAGCATCATTCCCAGTGCCCCGGTCGTGTCGAAAATGGCTGACAGCAGATTGCGTTCGGCCTGCAAAGCCTGTTCCATCTTGTGGCGGATCTGGTTCTGATGCGCCTCTTGCAGAGCGCGCTCCACCGCCGACGGCAAACGTGCCAGATTGGACTTGAGCACGTAGTCATAGGCGCCCTGCTTCAGCGCCTTGATCGCACGTTCCTCGCCCATGGTGCCGGAGACAAACAAAAAAGGTGTGTTCGGCGCGATCTGCTGCACGATCTGCAGCGCCGACATGCCGTCGAAAGCGGGCAAGGAGAAATCGCCCAGAATGATATCGGGCTGATAGTGGCTCAGCGCGTCGAGAAAAGCATCTTCGGTTTCTACCTGATAGATGTCGCAGGCGATACCGGCACGCACCAGTTCATAGCGTGATAGTTCCACATCGTCAGGATCATCTTCCACTATTAGAATTTTGAGTGTGCTTCTTCTCATCCCCATGCCCTATTTTTTTATGATGCTGGTACGCGATTGACGAGCATCCAGTAGAAACCCGCTTTTTCAACTTCCTCCTGAAAACTTTCGAACTCCACAGGCTTGACGATGTAGCTATTGACGCCGAGCTTGTAACACTCGCTCAGATCCTGTCCTTCGGCAGAAGACGTCAGCATGACCACCGGAATCGATCTGGTGACAGGATCAGCTTTGATCTTGCGCAACACGTCAATGCCACTGACCTTGGGCAGTTTGATATCGAGCAGGATCAGCTTGAGAGGCTCGTCCTGCACCCGATGTTCGTAGACACCCTGGCTGAAAATAAAGTCCAGCGCATCGGCACCGTCCTGTACCCATTCGACTTTGTTGACCAGCTTCTTTTTTTGCAGCGCGCGCATCGACAGCTCGGCATCGTAGGGGTTGTCTTCCACCAGCAAGATATCAATTTTTTCGAAGCTGTTCATCGCCATCCTTTCATGTTGCCGCAGGCAAGGTGAAATGAAATACCGCGCCTTCGCCAACCACGCCTTCCGCCCAGATTTTTCCCCCATGGCGCGTCACGATGCGATGCACGATTGCCAGACCAACACCGGTTCCTTCGAACTCGCTCACACGATGCAAGCGCTGGAATACACCAAACAGTTTGTTGTAATAGCGCATGTCAAAGCCTGCGCCGTTATCACTGACCGTGTACGTAAGGACGTCCCCCTCCACAGATCCTTTGACGGTGATATGGGCCTGTTCGCGCTTGGCGCTGAACTTGCAGGCATTCGACAGCAGGTTGAACCAGACTTGCTTGATCAGGGTAATGTCGCCTCGCGCTGCGGGCAGCTCGCTCAGCGACAAGGTCGTGTCATTGACGGCGACGCTCGCAGCATCGTTGAATGCCGCCTGGGCCAATGCAGACATGTCGAGATGACCGTAGTTGAGTTCTTTACGCCCCAGGCGGGAGAACTCCAGCAACTCATCAATGAGACGCCCCATATTGCGCGTGTTGTCGCGTATGACTTGCAGTTTGCGCCGGCCTTCGTCGTCAAGCTGATCGGCAACGTCTTCTTCCAGCATGCGTGCAAAGCCGTCGACGGCACGTAACGGTGCGCGCAAATCATGCGATACCGAATAGCTGAAACTCTCCATTTCCTTGTTGCTCGCTTCCAGCTTTTCGATATTGTCTTTGAGTTCACGCGTCAATTCACGATTGGCTTCTTCCAGTTTGCTGCGCGCCAGGATTTCCAGCTTGAGGGCGCGATTGAGCGCATGCAGGTGTTGATTGCCGGCGCTGATATCGTCTGTCAACTCAGGAAGTTCCAGCTCGTCTGCACAGACCTTTTTCTTCAACTCGTCATGCAACAGGCCGAGCTCATCGCGATTTTTCTTGAGCAGCACGTAAGATGTGATGTCCTCCGCACGATGCATGATGTAAAGGATATTGCGATCGGCATCCATCACGGGAAAATTGGACGGACTCCAGTAACGCTCCTCAAAACCAGTTCCATCCGGTCGCGGCACATCGTACTTTTGCATCGCCATGGCATCCGGCATCCGGGTCTCGAGCACACGCTCCAGCGAGCGGCGCAGGTTGGCTACGCCGTCGGCATTGGGGTCGTCCGGATTGTCCGGAAAGACATCAAACAGATGGCGTCCGACAATCTGCTCGCGACGGGTGAGCGTTGCCTGCAAGTAAGCGTCGCTGACGGCGGTAATAGTAAAGTCCGGCAACAAGACGAGAAACAGTCCGGGCACCGACTCGAACAACAATTGAAAATTTGCAATCTCCTTTGTGGAGACTTGTAATGTCATCGCTTATGTCCGTATCTAAAAAGAGCCGTAAGTAAGTCGAGTACTTAAATCCACTACAGGGTCACATGTGTTCAGATACTCACGTGCTGCTATATCGGGCAAGCTAATAGTGTGGACAAACACCTTTTTACTTGATTGCTGCCTCGTTTCTTGTCTCGCCCGATGCTGCGGGAGCACCAAAAACTCTGTCAGTGAAGCAAGGTTGATTGTTTGTTTATATTTTTATGAAACCTGAATGACGAGTCCAATGTACCTAATTGATAGTTACATTTCAAGCGTACGTATCGGGTTTTAAAGATGCGTGTGCAAAGCTTGATTTTTCGTCAACTAAGAGCTTCCAGGTAGGTTGGAAAATCAAGTTATCCGAGACGGCTTTGCAACCACTTCGATGCTCCCGCAAGACTGCGGAAGTCAGAGAGAGAACGGCATTCGATGCCTGGATGACTTTCGCGCAACATGCGCGACAAGGCAGAACCCGGCCCAAGCTCAAGCGCGACCGTAATGCCTCGTTCTGCGCAGGCGTCCATGCAGGCAGACCACTGGATGGTAGTGGTAAGTTGCTCGACCAGACTGCGCCTGGCCGAGTCTGTATCGTGCACTTCCTGTGCCGAGATGCCTGCCAGGACGGAGACCACAGGAGGATCGAAGACAATCGCATTCAAGGCTGTTGAAAACGGCGCGGATGCCGATGCCATCAGCGGTGTATGCGATGCGATGCCGACCGGCAACATGCCGGTTCTGGCGCCGCGCGTTTCACATTGACGTCCTGCCGCCAGCAAGTCGGCATTGCGACCGCCGGCGATCAGCGTATCGAAGCCTGTCTGTATCGCCACATGGGCATTGTGCTGCCGCAATACGGCAGCCACTTCCTCAACCGGCAAGCCGCCAACTGACATCAAACCTTGCTGAGGCTCCTCACGCAGGCAGGCATCCATATAACCGGCGCGCGCGATGGCAAGATCGATGACGGTTATTGCCGGCATTGATCCAGCGACACCGTAAGCAGTCAATTCACCAATGCTGTACCCCGCCACCAGATATGGCACCGGGAGTTCGCTGTTCAGCGTCAGGGCCTGCCACGCAGCCAGGCCGGCTGCCGCCACCAGAGGCTGTGCATGGCGATTGGCAAACAAGAGGCGGTCATCTTGCAAGAGGACATCAAGCGGTTGCCCAAGGCGCTGTTCCAATGCATAACCCTGCAAGATCTCTGCGCCGCGCACATCATTGCGCAGCAAATCGAACATGGCGGCATGCTGGCCGCCTTGGCCGGGGCAGAGAATGGCAAAGCGTTCGGTCATGCTTTCAGGTTGCTGTTGATGTTGGCAATTTCGCTGCCATGCTCCTTGTCCTTATCGAAACAAATCGCATGCATCAGACAAGCTGCAGCCAGCAGATCGGCAGCACCGCCGGGCGACAAGCGATGTCGCACGAATTCTCGATGACATGTTTCGGCCTGCGCTTGCCAATCGATATTGCCGGTGCCGCCGTCCGCCATGAAAGCACGGCTGCGGGCCTGCACCATGTTTGCTCCGGCATTGCCGCCGCGATGGTAGACATTGGTGTCGCTGACATGCGCCATCAGCGCAAACAGGGCATCGATTTTGGCGCATTGCCAGTCACGTCCGGCATCCAGGGTCGCCTGCAATTGCGGCAAGGCGATATCAAAGACCGAGGGAAAGCCCAACGCGCCTTCTTCGCGTGCGCCCCCGACAGCATGATGCGCGGCAACCCGCAGCCCATTGCTGCTGGCGTCGCCAGCGCTGGTGTGCGCAGTCAAGGCATCGCCCCATTGAATCAATAAAGTGGCGCGTACCGCTTGCGGAGAAAGCGTCATCCCTTGCGCACGGCACGATGCCAGCGCAGCACACAGCATGCCCAGTCCGAAAATCGCTCCGCGATGGGTATTGATGCCGGCAGTGGCGCGCAGCATACGCTGCTCTGCCCTGATGCCGAGTTGCTTGAGTTCACTGAAAGGTGCGCCGTGTGTACCTGCTTCCGCAATCTCAACGAAATAGCGCCTTAGCGAAAACAGACTGCGCATGAAGGTCGATGCATCCATGTCGTCGTGACTGCCGTTGTCGACCAGAGAGACAAGTCCAGGTTTGGGATAAAGCACCAGCTCCTGATACAAACTGCGCACCGCCTCGCGTGCCATCTTGCGGCAAAAATCGCGCAGGCTGCGTTGCCGGCGGCGTCGCTCGGTGTAGTGCGGTACGGTCGACAGACGCATGGCTGGCTGAGTGGGTAGAGAGATCAGACTGGGCATGCCGGCCTCTGACGTTCTTCGTGACTGTTCAGCTTCGCCAGCAAATCGCCGACACGCAAGAGCGCGACGTCGCGGCTGCGTTTAAGCAGCACGCGATTATCGGGGTGATGGCAAGCCTGCGCCCATTCCTTCCACGATACCGCGGCATCATCAGGAAAGACGATTTCGCCATCCAGCGGCAAGGTTTGTGCATGACGTTGGAGCAGATCGATGCCCTCAGTCAATTGCCGGCCGCTCAACGGCCGGAACAACAGATCGATATCGGAAGACGGCCGCAGATAAACCTGACCGGTGAGCGCCTGCAATGCCAGCGAGCCGTAGACGCTCACCGACAAGCCTTTTGCGACGACGTCATTGTCCAGTTGTTGTAATGCATCCCGCCACGAAGCCGTCACATGCGGAATCACATTGAGAATCGCCAAAGGATCTTGCACCCGGCGTACGTGCTCTTTTGCCACGCGCAAAGGCAGTCGCAGCTTGTTGCCCTCCGCATCCGGCGGCAAAGCGACGCCAAGACAAATTGCATCTGCCGGGCAATCGGCATCCTGGCGGCGCACAATCGCCGGCCAATCGTGCGCCTGCCAACACAGGACATGATGGCGATGCGCATCCGGCAGCGTCAACGCAGCATCTTGCCAGCCGCGTTCGCTCAGCCAGACCAGGCTGTGTCGCTTATACAGGCTGGACATCGCTGCCGCTGACGATGGCATTGACGACTCGCTGCGACCAGTTGCGGCCGCCGCGTTCCTGACCGAGGGCGGCACGACCGTCCTTGTTGTCTGCATCGGCCAGTGCCTGCTTCAATTGCGCGGCCAGATCGCCGCTCCAGATTTCAGCGACGCCACCCATGCGGCGATAATTTTCGGGGCCGGGTGCAAACACCGGATTGCTCTTCGCCAGTTCGACCAGACGTTCTTCCGGCACCTTGGTGATACGCGCCATGGCAGGCAAGCCCATCACCCGGATGGTCGCATTCGGCAAGGCATAGCAGGCGTCAGCCATGAGGCCGCTGGTAATGAAGCCGCCCGACAAGGCCTGGTCATACACCAGCCCGATGATCTTGTGCCCCTGCTGACGCGCCAGGGCTATGCATTTGCCCAGATGCGCCATGTAGCTGTTGATGCCGAGCATCTCGTCACGATGACGCAGACGCTGTCCCTGCGTGTCGACCAGGATGATGATGGAACGCCCCGGATGCTCGCGCACGGTTTGCAGGACTGCCTGCGCTTGCGCAAGCGCGATCTCGATGCCGATCGGCGTATGGCCGGTGGTGCCGACCACCGTCACGATCTCGCCGTCAACCTGCGCCGTGCCGGACAAGAACTCGGCCTTCTCGGTAATGCTGTGGCCTTGCGGGAATAAGTCATCCGCCAAAGTTTGCCAGCTCATGGTGTTCCTTTCACACGATGCGCCTCAACCAGCGCGACGAAGGGTGCCGCCTCCAGCATGGGAATCTGCTGCGCCTGTTCGATGCCAAGACGCGTCCAGATGTCCTGCGGATCGGCCGCGTCACCGAAGCGCGCGATGCGTTGCTCAAGCATGGCCTGCTCCGCTTCCAGCGCCTGCAAGCTCAAAGCTGTCGGATTGCCTTTAAATGCCTGCAAAGTCTGCGATGCCGCCGCACGAAATGCATCGGCGTCATCCGCCACGATGCCCTGGCAATCGCCCAGCAGATAGCGATGCTTGCCGCCGGTGGTGCGCCAGACCAGCGCACGGTCGCGCGAGTCGAATTCTTCGACGCCGTTGGCGGTTTCGATGACTTCCGGCCCCGACATGGCGAGACGCCCTTCTTCCGACATGATGATAGCGTTGGCGCAACGTGCAACGATGCCCATGCCGCCAAAGCAGCCGTTGGAGCCGCCTACCAGCACAATGACGGGGATACCGGCTGCACGCGTATCCAGTACGGCGCGCATCACTTCGGATACGGCGATCAGACCTGCGTTGGCTTCATGCAGACGCACACCGCCGGTTTCCAGCAGCAGGATGACGCCTTCGGCTTGTTCCTGCACAGCGCGTTTGAGCAAGCCGACCAGTTTGGCGCCATGGACTTCGCCGACTGCACCGCCCATGAAGCCGCCCTCCTGCGCTGCGGCGAATACGGTCGCACCATTCAGGCTGCCGCGTCCGATCACGACGCCATCATCAAATGACACCGGCGCATCCAGTTGGCCCAGATGCGGACTGACGATACGTTTGGCCGGCGGCAGAAACTCTTCAAAACTGCCGGCATCGAGCACCAGCGCGACGCGTTCGCGGGCGTTGGCTTCAAGATAGCTCACACTTTTGGTCGCCATCATTTCGCCTCCACCATGGATTCCACCGCTTGATCCAGGCGCAGGCTCACCACGGCGGGAGTCGCGCCCATATCATTGATCGAGATGCGCGTATCGGCCAGTTGCCAGCGCTTGTTGAAGTCGCCGATGACGGCTTCCCAGATCGCGCCGAAGCCGCGTGCCGCGGTTTTGATTTCAACCGAGCAGCCGCCTTGCAGGTCGGCCGGTTCAATCAGCACTTCCAGATTACCGGAGCTGACCACACCGACCAGTTCGGCCTTGGCGGAGAGTTTGCGGGTGCCGTTTTCAAAACGATAGTTCAAGGTTTCCATATCACCAGTTCCTGAAACGTTTGGGCGGGTTGTATAGCCCACCGGAGGCGCGCACCAGATCCTTCATGTTCTTGGCCGCCAGCAGATCACGCGTGGCGAGGCGCTTGTCGATGCCCATGTCTTCGGCACGGCGGATAATTCCCCGGTCACGCAGGTTCTCAACCATGCGCTTATCGCGCGCCAGGCCGACCGGCGTGTAGCCGGCGACGCCGCGAATAGCTTGCTCGCGCTCTTCATCGGTGCGGCACAGCAAAAGATTTGCGATGCCTTCTTCAGTCAGGATGTGCGTGACATCGTCGCCGTAAATCATCACCGGAGGAATCGGCATCTTGGCTTGCTCGGCCAGTTGCCAGGCGTCGAGTTTTTCGACAAAGGCGGGTTGCATGTGTTCGCGGAAAGTTTCCACCGTTTGCACCACCAGCTTCTGGCCACGCGGGATGGTGTTCTTGCCTGCCCTCGCCTGCTGGCCGGCCTTGAGCCATGCCGGGCTGGCGTGACGGCGGCCGCGCGCATCAGCGCCCATGTTGGGTGCGCCGCCAAAGCCGGCGATGCGTCCCAGGGTTGCGGTCGACGAATTGCCCTGCAAATCGATCTGCAAGGTCGAGCCGATGAACATGTCGCAGGCGTAGTGGCCTGCTGTTTGCGAGAACGCGCGGTTGCTGCGCATGGAGCCGTCCGGGCCGACGAAGAAAATATCGGGACGTGCGCGAATGTAATCTTCCATGCCCAGTTCGGAGCCGAAAGAATGCACCGACTCGACGAAACCGGCTTCAATCGCGGGGATCAAGGCCGGATGCGGATTCAGTGCCCAATGCTTGCAGATCTTGCCGCGCAGGCCAAGCGATTCGGCATAAGTCGGCAGGATCAGCTCAATGGCGGCAGTGTCGAAACCGATGCCGTGGTTGAGGCGCTGGACTTCGTACTCTGCGTAGATACCTTTGATGGCCATCATCGCCATGAGCACCTGAATCTCAGAGATTTGCGCCGGATCACGCGTGAACAGCGGCTCGATGTAATGCGGTGTCGGCGCCTTGGTCACAAAGCTGACCCAGTCTGCCGGGATATCGATGCGCGGCAGCACGTCGACGATTTCATTGACCTGTGCAATCACGATGCCGCTGCTGAAGGCGGTCGCTTCGACAATCGCCGGCGTGTCTTCGGTATTGGGGCCGGTGTAGAGATTGCCGTGGCGATCCGCCGCCTGCGCCGCCACCAGGGCGATGCGCGGCGTCAGGTCGACAAAATAACGGCCGAACAATTCCAGATAGGTATGAATCGCGCCGATATTGAGTTTGCCGGCCGACGCCAGCTTGGCCAACCGACCGGCCTGCGGACCGGAGAAGGAAAAATCCAGTTTCGAGGCGATGCCTTTTTCGAAGACGTCCAGATGCTCCGGCAGAGCCAGCACGGAAAACAGCATGTGCAGGTCATGCACACGCGCCGGATCAAGCCCGGCCAACGCCTTCGACAAGAAGTCGGCCTGCTTCTGGTTGTTGCCTTCGAGGCAAACGCGATCGCCCGATTCGATGACGGCGTATAACAAATCGGCAATGCGTGCGGAGGGCAAGAGCTTGCCTTCGAGCGCGTTGCCCAGCACGCCGCTTGCGCGCGCCAGGCGTTCATTGCGATTTGTTTGCCGACGATTCCAGACGTGGTCGGTGGCAGACATTTACTTCACTCCCATGAGGATATTGGGCAAGCCGGTGGCAATACCCGGAAAGAAACACAACAGAATCACCGCCAGGAACATCAGCGCCAGGAAAGGAATCGTCCCCTTGATGACGTCCGACAACGGGATGTCGGGTGCGATGTTCTTGATGACGAACAAGTTCAAACCCACCGGCGGATGGATCAGGCCCATTTCCATCACCACCGTCATGACGATACCGAACCAGATCAGATCAAAACCGGCCTCACGCAAGGGCGGGAGGATAATCGGCGCCGTCATCAGGATGATCGATACCGGCGGCAGAAAGAAGCCGAGCACGATCACCATCAGCAGGATCACCGCCAGCAACAGCCATTTGGACAAATGCATGTCCACCACCCACTGCGCCGCCGACTGGCTGATGTGCAGGTAACTCATCACATAGGAGTACAGCAGCGACATGCCGATGATCAACAGCAGCATGCCCGATTCCTTGATGGTCGAGTTGAGGAAAGGCACCAGCTCACGTGGCTTGTAGATGCGGTAGACGACAGCGATCAGCACGATAGCCAGCAAGGCGCCCAGACCGGCTGTTTCCGACGGTGTGGCAAAGCCACCGTACAAGGCTACCATCACGCCGATCAGCAGGATCAGGAAAGGCAGCACGCGCGGCAGCATCTCCACCTTTTGTGCCAGCGTGAAATGCTCGTCATCCAGGTAAGCCGATTTGGCGCCGCCACCGGTATAGATGGCGTGTGCCATCTTGTACTCTTTGCGTGCCCGGAACACGGCGTAACCGGCGAACAGAATCACCAGCAACACGCCCGGGCCGATGCCCGCGAGGAACAAACGTCCCAGCGATTGCTCCGCCGCCACCGCGTACAAAATCATGGTGATCGACGGTGGCAGCAGAATCCCCAGCGTGCCGCCCGCAGCGATGATGCCTGCGGCAAAGCCGGGTGAGTAACCGCGACGGCGCATTTCGGGAATACCGGCCGAGCCGATGGCCGAGCATGTTGCCGGCGACGAGCCTGCCATTGCCGCAAACAAGGCGCAGGCAAACACGTTGGCGATGCCGAGGCCGCCTGGCACACGATTCAACCAGGCGTGGATGGCGGAGTACAAGTCCTTACCGGCCGGGGATTTGCCGATGGCCGCCCCCTTGAGGATGAACAGCGGAATCGACAGCAAGGTGATCGATGCAATCTCTTCATAGACGTTTTGCGTCACCGTATCCAACGAGGACGCCGGCATGAAGAAATACATGAACGAAGTCGCCACCACGCCAAGCGCAAAAGCGATCGGCATGCCGGAACACATCACGAGGATGGTGACGATCCCATACAGGGAACCAAGAACCAATGGTGTCATGCTGCCTCCTTCGCCGGAACAGTGCCTGTCATGCGGGTCAACACTTGCACCAGCAGTTGCAGCGTGAGCATGGTCATGCCCAGCGCCATCATCGAATACGGAATCCACAGTGGTGGCGCGAAGGTCGACGAGGTGGTTTGTCCGTCCACCCAGGCTTCGTGAAACAGCGTCCACGATTTCCAGGCGAAGAAGGCGCAAAACACGAAGGAGATCAGGTCGACGATGAACATGCGGATCTTGTTGGCAGTCGGCGACAAAAAGCCCGCCAGCGCCTCGATGCCGATATGGCCGCGCAAGGATTGCACATACGCCGAACACAGGAAGATCACGCCGACCAGCATGAACACCGATGCCTCGTCCTGCCAGTCGGTCGGTTGATGGAAGAAATAGCGCACCACCACCGAGTACGTCAGGATGATCGACGTCAGCATCAATGCGATCATCGCCAGGAACACCGCGAGCTTGTTGTACTTCTCAAGCCCGTGGTGCAGCCCGGCCAGGACGGCGTTGGCAGGCACGGCAGGCTTGGCCTGCGGCTGCATCTCGAAACCGTGACTCATAGGAGCTTCTCCGCCAGTTTCAACAGATTGGCACAATTGGCGTTACGCGCGGCGAAGTCCTTCCATGCAGTCGCACGGGCGATGTCCTGCCACTTCTTGACGGTTGCGGCATCGAGGTCGACGACCTTGGCGCCGGCTTTCTGGTACACGGCGGCGACCGCGACGTCATCGGTCTGGGCAGCCTTCAGTGCGAACTGCTCCATCTCGGCGCCGACGGCCATGATGGCGGCTTGCTGATCCTTGCTCAGTTTTTCGAACACGGACTTGGAAATCATCAGCGGCTCGAACATGTACCAGTACGCCTTGTCGCGACCGGTGGTCAGCGCCTTGGCGACTTCTTCCAGGCGGAAAGACATGAAAGACGTCGATGATGTCATCGCCGCATCCATCGCGCCGGTTTGCATGGCCGCGTAGATTTCGTTGGACGGCAGCGTCACGACGGCAGCGCCCGCTTCTTTCAGGATCAGATCCATTTCGCGCGAACCACCGCGCACTTTCATGCCCTTGGCGTCGGCAGGATCAACGATCGGCTTGCCGCGCGAGGCGACACCGCCCGCTTGCCAGATCCAGCTGACGATCAGGATGCCCTTCTCGGCCAGGATGCGTGCAAGTTCTTTGCCGACTTCAGCGTTTTTCCATGCCGAGCCTTGTGCGTACGAGGTCACCAGTCCCGGCATCAGGCCGATATTGGTTTCCGGAACTTCACCGCCGGCGTAATTGAGCGGCACCAGCGACAGGTCAAGCGCGCCTTTGCGCATGGCCGAGAACTGCGCATTGACCTTCATCAGCGAGGAGCCGGGATAGATCTCGAACTTGAGGCTGCCTTTGGTGCGTTTGCTAACTTCTTCAGCAAACAGGCGGGTCAGACGATCGCGAAAATCGCCTTCGTTGATCGTGCCGCCAGGGAATTGATGGGAAATCTTCAGCGAGGTGGTCTGTGCCCATACCGAGGTACCGGCTGTCCACAATGGTGCTGTTGCCAGCGCTCCGATAATGCTTCTACGGGTTTGCGAAGTCATTGCTGCTCCTCCTTAAGTGAAAGAAATACTGCTTTTAGTTATCTGGTGCCGGCTGTTGCTGATGCTTGCCAGCTCCATATATTGAAGGCCGGCTTGTTCTTGCCATGACGTCGCCAGGCTACGGACCTACGTTGATTTGTAGCTGCCCTGCGACGTTGTCTCTGCACTTGCTTTGTTGTCTTTGCTTTTTTATGTATCTTTCTTGTATACACGTTCTTACAAAACAAATACATTGTCAAGCACCTGAGATGATTTAGAATTAGTTCATTGCATACTTGATATCACTTATGGATACCCCAAAGAAGCGTTCCGAGACGTTGCGCGAATCGATTGAAGAGTTGATCGCCGTCGGCAAACTGACGCCCGGCCAGCATCTGGACGAAACCGTGCTGGCCGAGCAATTCGGCGTTTCCCGTACGCCAATCCGCGAAGCGCTGATCCAGCTGGCATCGATGGGCATCATCGTGATGCGGCCGCGGCGCGGCGCCATCGTGGCCGAGATCGGCCCGCAGCAATTGATTGAGATGTTTGAAGTGATGGCTGAGTTGGAGGCGATGTGCGGCCGTCTTGCCGCCCGGCGCATGTCGGCAGCCGAACACGCCGCGCTGATGGAGGCGCATCAGGCCTGCAAGGATGCGCGCGACGCCGCCGATCCGGATACCTATTTCTACAAGAACGAAGACTTTCACGGCCAGATCTACGCCGGCAGCCATAACGCCTTCCTCGAAGAACAGGCGCGCGTCCTGCAACGCCGTCTGCGCCCCTACCGCCGCCTGCAACTGCGCGTGCGCGATCGTCTGAAAAGGTCTTACGACGAGCATGAAGGTGTGGTCAACGCCATCATCTCCGGCGACAGCGACCGCACGGTGGAACTGCTGCGCCAGCATGTGATGGTTCAGGGGCAACGCTTTGCCGACCTGGTGGCATCGCTGCACCAGTTGAAGTCGACGCCGGATAGCGAAAAACCATCGCTTAGCGATGCACTGGCGTGACCCCTGATGCGCTACGCAACTGAATCAACGCTCTCCAAACCTGTTCAAAGTCTGTAGCGAGAGGCCATCAGCTGGTGGCGCCCGGAGCGGAGAAACCGGAGTGGTCTTGAGACCATGAGGATTTCGAGCACCGGACGACGCCAGATCATGGCCTCGCAGTAAGACTTCGGACAGGTTTTCAGTCCAGACTGAATCCCCATAAGACATCAAGCACATGTTGTGTCGGCCGTTCGATATTTTCAGCGCGGTGCGCAATGCCGAGCTGACGCCATAGCGTCGGCTTCAGGGGGCGCATCTGGATCCGTGCATCCGGCAGCGAGGCGCCCTCCTCATGCGGCAGCAAGGTAGCTCCATAGCCTGCCGCCACCAGACTCTTGATCGCATCGTTGTAATTGAGCTGAATGCGCGGCACCGGCCGTTGTCCGCCGGTGGCGAACCATTCTTGCGTCAGATGCGAAAGCCGCGTGCCTGAGTCGTTGAGAATCAGCTTCTGGAGCGCGAGCCATTCGGGCGTGACGCGCGCAGGACAACGCCAGTCCGCCGGCAAGAACGCCATCACCGGATCCCGCCGCCAAGGCTGAACCGACAGCCGCGCCATTGGCGACTGCGGCAAAGCAACCAGCCCGACATCCAGAGTCCCTTCATTCAACCGTGTCAGCGTCTCTTGCGAAGTCAGCACCTCGACCTGCACATCGATGCCGGGATGATCCTGTCCCAACACCTCCAGAGCTTGCGGCAGCAAATGCGCAATCGCCCCGGTCGATGCCCCCAGACGCACACGTCCGGCCAGTCCCTGAACTTGCCGCTGCACGTCCTGCAGCGCTTGTTCGGCATCCGCCAGCAAGCGGCGCGCGCGTTCGATCAGGGTCTCACCGATTGTCGTGGGGCGCACCTGCCCGCGCTGGCGCGACAACAAGGCTGCGCCGACGCGTTCTTCAAGGTCGGCGATATGGAGGCTGATCGTCGGCGGCGCCAGATGCAGCACGCGCGCCGCCTCGGCGAAAGAGCCAAGATCGGCAATCGCCACCAGAGTGCGCAACCGGTCCAGATTGATTTCTCGCATGCGGCTTCCTTATTGATCCATCAAAGATCAGAAAAACTGAATCTTATCGTTATTAAATTCAACTTTTCCTATTCTATCAATGCGCGCAACATCAGTCCCAGCTTCTTTCGTTTGCGTCTTTTACGCTTATTTTCGTTGTACTTATTCGTTGTATTTCTTAGTTGTACTTTTCATCAAGGAACTCGATCATGGCCTCTCCACTTGTCTTTATCGACGGCGACCAGGGCACCACCGGTTTGCAAATCCACGAACGCCTGCGCAACCGCAGCGATATCCAATTGGTGACACTGCCGGCGGCAGAACGCAAAGACCCATTGCGCCGTGCCGAAGCCATCAACGGCGCAGATATCGCCATTCTCTGCCTGCCTGACGCCGCTGCGAAGGAAGCCGTCGCCGCCATCGAAAATCCAGCCGTGCGTGTGATCGACGCCAGTTCCGCCCATCGAACGACAGAGGGCTGGGTCTATGGTTTCCCCGAGATGGATGCCGGGCAAGCACAACTGATCGCGGGTGCAAAACGCGTGACCAATCCCGGCTGCTACCCGACTGGTGCGATCAGCCTGTTGCGCCCTCTGATACAGGCCGGCTTACTGCCGCGCGACTATCCGGTCAATGTGCAGGCGGTTTCAGGCTATTCCGGTGGCGGCCGTCCTGCCGTTGAGCAGTACGAAGGCCCATCGGCGGCACAGGCTTTGGCTTTTCAGGTATACGGCACCGCGCTCGCGCACAAACATCCGCCCGAGATGCAACGCTATACAGGGCTGACTCATCGTCCGATCTTCGTGCCTGCTTATGGTGCTTTTCGCCAGGGCATCGTGCTGACCGTTCCGCTGGAACTGCGTCTGCTCGCCGAGGGCGTCACAGGGGAACAATTGCATGCAGCCCTGAACAGCCACTACGCCGGTTCGCAACATGTGCGGGTGATCTCTCTGGAAGAAAGCAAGACATTGACACACCTTAATCCTCAGGCCCTCAACGGTACCAATGACATGGATCTGGGCGTGTTCATCAATGAGGAGCACGGGCATGTACTGTTGTCGGCAGTATTCGACAATCTGGGCAAGGGAGCGTCCGGTGCGGCGGTGCAGAATCTCGATCTCATGCTGGCGCACGGCTGACCTGCAGCTACCCTGCTGACGGGACTGTGAGCTTCACCAAACAAAAAAGCCGCATCAGCGGCTTTTTTGACGAGCAGACGCCATCACCACCGGCAGCGTGCTAAGACGACGAAACGCTGACCTCGGCAGCTCTGACCTTGCCATCGTTGCCATCAGTATCGTTGGTGGCCGGCACGATAGCCTGAAGTGATACTTTGCGGCCATGCTCTCTCGGCGAACATCCCATGGCCCTCTTGAATGCTTTGCCGAAAGCGCTTTCAGATTCGTAACCCAGCGACAAGGCGATGGCAGAAGTCGACTCGCGCGAATTCTTCAGGCGATCGCCCGCCAGCAACATCCTCCAGCGCGTCAGGTATTCCATCGGCGTCGTCCCGACCGTCTGCTTGAAACGCAAGGCGAACACCGACCTCGACATCCCGACACGCTCTGCAAGCTTCTGCAATGTCCAATCGTGTCCGGGGTCATCGTGCATGGATCGGATCGCCGCGCCCATCTGCTTGTCCGCCAGTGCAAACAGCCACCCGATGCCTTGCGTTGCCCCATCTGACAGGTGCAGCCGCAATGCCTGCACCAGCATCATGTAAGCGAGTTGTTGTGTGATCAGCGAGCCACCCGGTTGCGGATCCCGCACCTCATCTCTCATGCGCTCCAGCGACCACCGCATAGCCGCCTTGTCGGACTCCTTGCGGATATGAATGATGGGCGCCAATGCGCTCAGCAGAAAATCAGCATGACTTCCTGTCAGAACAAAATGACCGCCGACGAGATAGCAGCTTCCTGCTTTTTTCTCGACGACATCCTGATCCGAGCGCCATTTGGAACGGTACACGCCGAAATCGACCGGTTCGGCAGACAAATCCGTCGCCAGCCGGAACGGCGGCCCCGGCGGCAAGAGGTAGCACTCCCCAGCGGTCAGCAAAACCGCTTCGGGAACACATTCCACCGATAACCAGCATTGACCGGAAACCACGGCGTAACACTTGATACCGGGATGTTCCGGCCATTGGATCGCCGTCTCGCCCGGGATCTCGAATCCACCGGCGACATAACTTCGCGGTTTAAACAGCGACAACACATCTGAGAGCGGATCCATAGATCTCCGGACGATTGAACCAATAATACGGACTTTATCGCATTGATGGTATGGATACAAGCGCCTATATTCAACACCATCGGACGGCAGCAAAAGTCCTCAACTGAAACAAAGGTAAATTCATCATGCGTATTTTTGTTACCGGCGCGACCGGTTTCATCGGTTCGGTCATCGTTGCCGAACTCATCAAGGCCGGCCATCAGGTACTTGGGCTAAGCCGATCGGAAGCAGGCGCCCAATCCCTGATGGCGGCGGGTGCCGAAGTGTTTCGAGGCGATCTGGAAGACCTGGACAGCCTGCACCGTGGAGCAGCCATGTCGGACGGCGTCATCCATACCGCCTTCAACCACGACTTCTCGAAGTTTGTCGCAAACTGCGAAGCGGACGGGGAGGCCATTCAAGCGATGGGAGCCGCCCTCGCCGGTTCCGATCGTCCTCTCATCATCACCTCTGCTACCGGCATGGGAGCCGTTGCTCCGGGGCAGCCGGCAACGGAAGACAACTTCAACCCCAATCATCCGAACCCGCGCAAGGCATCGGAACTGGCGGGTATTTCAGTCGCGAGCCGCGGCGTGAACGTGTCGGTCGTCCGGCTTCCGCAGGTACATGACACCGTCAGGCAAGGTCTCATCAGCCCATTGGTGCAAATAGCACGTGAAAAAGGCGTCTCGGCGTTTGTCGGCGAGGGCCGGAATCGCTGGCCTGCGGCACACGTGAGCGATGTTGCCCGGCTTTACCGACTGGCATTGGAGCGCCGGCAAGCCGGCAGCCGATATCACGCCGTGGCGGAAGAAGGCATATCGGTTCGGGATATCGCGGAAGTCATCGGCAAAGGTCTGAAGATACCGGTCGTCAGCCTGCCTCCCGAAGAAGCGGCGGCGCATTTCGGATGGCTCGGTGATTTTGTCGGCCGCGATCTCCCCGCTTCAGGCGCCCAGACACAGGCTTTGCTCAATTGGCAGCCGGCAGGCCCCGGACTGATTGCGGATCTGGAGCGGATGAAATACGTTCAGGAGTAAAAGACAGGCAACGCAGGTGCATACCGGGCGGCGTTATCACGCTGCCCGGGTACGTGGCATAGATGCTCAGCGTTCGCCTTCCAGATTTGACTGGATGTTTTTCAACAGCGTCACCAGATCCTCGCACTGGCTTTCGGACAAGCCCACCACGGCACGTTCCAATATCTGCGCACCGGTTTTTCTGAGATCGCGCTGCAGCGCCTCCCCTTGCGCACTCAATTGCAGCCGTACGCTGCGCCGGTCTTTGAGGTCTTCTTTGGATTCCAGATCGCCGTGTTCACGCAATCCTTTCACCAGGCGTGTGAGCTGCGCCTTATCCCGCCCGGAATGCGCCGCCAGATCACTCAGCGTAGCGCCAGGATGACGCGAAAAATAATCGAGCACCCGGCTTTCCATGTGCGTAATCCCGCGAGCATCCTCGCGAAAAGCCTGCGATCGCCCCGAACGGTAAAGATGCATCACGGTGTGAATTGCATCAAAGACCCTTTCGGCGGCAGGTGATTGGTTGACTTTATCAACTTGTTTTTTCATAATGATGACATTATCAACTAATTTTTATGATCATGGAATCCAAGACAACAACCCGTGAAGTACAGCGCATACGCTACGACCTCAAGATTCGCGACGTCAAAGTCAGCGATGTCCGCCAGATTGGCGCCAATATGCTCAGCGTCACTTTCCAGGGAGACGCGCTGGCAGATTTTGTATCGCTTTCGTTCGACGACCACGTGAAGTTCATTTTCCCGGATGCAACGGGAACCTCCGTTCGGCGCGACTATACGCCATGCAACCACGACGGACAACGCAAAGAGCTCGTATTGGAGTTCGCGCTGCACGCGGAAGGTGCAGCCACTGACTGGGCGCGCCGGGCAAAAGTCGGCATGGACGCCGTCATCGCCGGCCCGCGCGGCTCGATGGTGGTGCCGACGGATTACGATTGGCATCTGCTGGTCGGCGACTTGTCTGCCGTACCGGCCATCAGCCGGCGCCTCAAAGAACTGGCTCCGGGTGTCAAGGTGACGGCTATTGTCGAGGTGGAGCAAATGGGCGACATCAGACAGTTCGAGACACTGGCCGATCTTGATATCAAATGGGTCAGCTCCGGCGAAGAACTGCTCACCGCTATCCGCAACATGGATCTGCCTGCAGGAGACGGCTATATCTGGGCTGCCGGCGAGGCCGCTACGATGAAGTCCGTGCGCGCCGTCCTGGCCGACGAGAAACAGCATCCGAAAGAAGCCATGCGCGTATCCGCCTACTGGAAGCGCGGCGCAACCGATTTCCACGAGAAACTGGACTGACTCCGAAGGGACTCCGTCGTTGCCAATATGCAGCTCATTGATGGGAAAGCCTCCCTGTCGCCATCGTGTTAATATACGTTTCATATACGCTATGTATATATTTTATATAAACACCATATCATCGACAGGCAGTCATGGGAATCGTCAAAATCACTGAGCAGATGCATACGAATCTGCGCGTCACCAGCGGCGCAATGAGCCGCTCGATCAATTCACAAGCCGAACACTGGCTTCGCGTAGGCATGATGGCCGAGCTGAATCCCGGCCTTTGTTATAACGACATCTGCCAAAAACTGATCGAGGCGGAACAACAGGCCGCCGGCTCTCCACAGGAAATAACCCTGGCGCTTGAGAAAGCATGATGAGCGAACAAGTCATCCTCAAGTCGCCGTCCGATATTGCAATGCTGCGCAAGGCAGGCGCCCTGGCCGCCGATGTCCTCCGCATGATTGGCGAACACGTGCGCCCCGGCGTCACCACCAACCAGTTAGACCAGATATGTCACGACTACATCGTTGATGTTCTTGGCGCAGTGCCCATCAATATCGGCTATAACGGCTACCCCAAAACGGTCTGCACCTCGGTCAACCATGTGATCTGTCACGGCATACCGTCCGACAAGCCTTTGAAAAATGGCGATATCGTCAATATCGACGTCGCGCTGACAAAAGACGGGTGGCATGGCGACACCAGCCGCATGTATTTTGTGGGGCAGCCCAGCATCCTCGCGAAACGGCTGGTGGATACAACCTATGAGGCCATGCGTGCAGGCATTCTCGCCGTAAAACCCGGGGCAACTCTGGGCGATATTGGCCATGCGATTCAATCGGTGGCACACAGGGAAGGTTTTAGCGTCGTGCGGGAGTATTGCGGCCATGGCATCGGCCAGATCTATCACGAGGATCTGCAGGTGCTGCATTACGGTCAGCCGGGCGAAGGTCTGGCGCTGCAAACGGGAATGGTATTCACGATTGAGCCTATGATCAACGCGGGCAAACGGCATTCCAAAGAACTGCCTGACGGATGGACCGTGGTCACCAAGGATCACTCCCTGTCTGCCCAATGGGAGCATATGGTTGCGGTGACCGAAACGGGCTTTGAAGTGCTGACGCTGTGGCCGGACGGATTTGGAGCGTATGCGCCGCTGACGGCCTGATGCCATGAAGAGGCGAACCGGGAGTAGCAAAACCGCGCAAAAGAATTGTTTTGCTTAATCTTATCGTCGATAATTGTCGCCATGAACGACACAACAAACCGCCCCCCACTTCCCGATCGTCTCTCAATCGATCCTCGCAGCCCTTTCTACAACGCTGCGATCTTTGAACACAACGTTGGCATCCGGCTCAACGATAAAGAGCGCACTGATGTTGACGAATATTGCATCAGTGAAGGCTGGATCAAAGTCCCCGCCGGCAAGGCGCTGGATCGCAAGGGCAATCCCTTGATGACCAAAGTCAAAGGCAAGGTCGAAGCTTTCTATCGCTAGAAACGGCCGTTTGTTCCGTATTTTTATTCCTGTAATTCTCTGCAAGGGCACGTGCGCCAATTGTTGGCGACGTGCCCTTTTGACCGGTTGCGGACTGCGTTCTTAAAAACGTCCGCGTAGTTATTCTCTCCGACAATAGGTGAAAGCAAGGCTATGGAATTGGCGCGATTGGAAAAACAGCTGAGTTTTCTCAGAGAAATCGATCGGTTGAAAGCCGTTGTCCGGCAATCGCCGCTGCTTGACAAAAGCCGGAAAGAAAACTCCGCTGAACATTCCTGGCATCTGGCCATGTATGCGCTGCTGCTCACCGAATATGCCTGTGCGCCGGTGAATCCCAATCGCGTTGTGCAGATGCTCCTGTTGCATGACATTGTCGAGATTGACGTCGGTGATTTTCCCATTCATGGCGGGTCGTCAGCGGGGGTACAAGCCGAACAGGAAGCGAAGGCCGCAGTGCGACTCTTTGGCCTCCTGCCGCAGCCTGAAGGCAATGAGTTTCTGTCGTTGTGGCAAGAGTTTGAACGCGGAGAAACCGAGGATGCCAGGTTCGCCAAAGCGCTTGATCGCTTTCAGCCTCTCCTGATCAATATCTTTACCGGCGGCGGCACCTGGACAGAGAACGGTGTTTCACTGGAACAAGTGCTCTCCCGCTACGGCCCTGTTATTCAAAAAGGCGCGCCCTTTTTGTGGACGGCATGCGAGCAGTGGGTAAGACAACACTTTGCGCAGCAAGCGTCGGGCAGCTAGAGAGACAAATAGAGACAAATCAAAGTCTTCTCAGGCTTTCGAAATAACGCACATCTCCGCTCAATGGATCAGTGAAAGCAATCGAGCGCGCCAGCAATTTCAACGGAGCGTCGTAGTTATCGGCCGCGTCAGCCGGTGCCGTATGCGGGTAGAAGCTGTCATTAAGAATAGGGATACCCAGCGCGGCCATATGTACACGTAGTTGATGCTTGCGCCCGGTCACTGGGTTGAGCCGGTACAACGCCTGATTTCCTCGGCGCTCAATCAGATCGATATGCGTTTCCGAGTTCGCCTCACCCGCCTCTTCGCGCATCAGGAAAAACTTGTCTGCATCCACCAGACGGCTGCGGTACACGAAAGGAAAATCGCGCCCTTCCAGCAAACCCGCCAACGCCTCATAGGTCTTGTCCATCGTGCGTTGCTGGAACATTGACTGATACGCGCCGCGACTATCCGGATTATGCGAAAAGATGATGACACCGGCGGTCTCGCGGTCGAGACGATGGATCGGTGTCAGATTATCCAGCCCGGTTTTCTTCTTGAGGCGTACGAGCAAACTTTCTTGCAAAAAACGGCCTGTCGGGATCACCGGCACGAAGTGCGGTTTATCGACCACCAGCAGATGATCGTCCTGATGCAGGATGGTTTCTTCGAAAGGAATCGCCTCTTCCCGTCCCTCCAGATCGCGATAATAAAAGATGCAGTCGCCGCGCCGGTATGGCGATGCAGGCGTCATGGCTTCACCCCGCTGATTAACGACCTCGCCGCGCGCCATACGCTGCCGCCAGGTATCTTCCGACACCCCGGGAAACCGCGCGCACAGGAATACCAGCATGTCGCGCCACTGTTGCGGCGGATCTTGCAGCCACAGATAACTTGGCGCGACGCCGTCTTTCAACGGCAAAGGTGCTTTCAGTTTCATGCCTTGCCGGTGACTTTGCGTGCGGCACGGCGTTGCCACGCGATGACGCTGGGATTGGTGTCCAGATGAGCTTTGATGCGGGTTCGCTGGACGTCGGTCAGCGGCAAGGTGCGCAGCAGCTCCGGCCAGCTTTGCATGGCGCGTTCGACGGTGTCGACCAGAATCATTTGCAGTTTCGGTTCCGGGATGCCCCAGATATTGGCCAGTTCACGCAACACGGCCGGCGTCAGCAGTTGCCGCGCCCGCTCTCCCGGCGCGAACGCCAATGCATGGCCATGCCCCGCAAGATAAGCCGAATACGCGACGATATCGTAAGCCGGCGACAGTTCTGCGACTTGCGGTGTGCGATACAGCATGCTGAAGTTTTTCAAATGCGCGTCGAAATTGCCGAGCAACTCGTTCACCTTGATCCGGCGCAATAGCTCGAATAAATCATCCTCGCCTTTGGCGCTGCGCTCAAGCAGAACAATGCCCAATGCCGCATACGTACCGGCATATTTGGCAGCGGCCGGCGTGCCGGTGATCTGCGCAAAATCTTCCATGTGCAAACGCCCGGTCGGCGTTGTTGCATCACGGTCGAAGCGGTGGATCAGCAAGAAGTTTTCAGCATCGCTGCGCAGGCCGAACGGCAGACGGTCGGCAATCGCGGTGAGCGGCACCAGTTCGTGCTCGCAGACTTGCACGCCGGCGGCGCGCGCCAATGCCAGGGACGAGAACTCGACCTCAGGCATGTGCGGATAGTCCGAGGCCGGCAACTTGCCAATGAAATGCGCGCCCTGCGCATCTTTGGAACGCATGACATAGCGCCCGCCGGAGGCGCGCACCAACCCAATCTTGGGCTGCACGCCGGAAATCGACTCGCCATCCGGCGTCGGCAACTGCCCTGCACTCATTTCGTAGCTGTCGCGCCCCTGCCCGATCAGGCGGCCGAGATGGGCGTCGTCGAGACTTTCCGACAAGGCTGAGACATCACCCGGCAGATCCTTGCCACAAAACGCCAGCAAGCCGAATTCGTCATCCGGTGGCAAACCCGCACGCTCAATCAGATGCTTGCGCAACGGCCCTTCGGGCAGGAGATTCTGAAAGAACGGCGGCAAACCACCCTTGCCGTCGCCACGATTGACTTCAAGTGCGGGATTGAGCAACTGCGCCACGGTGCGGTCTTCGGTCGACGCGCGATAGAGCTGCGACAGAACCGGCCGTTGTGCATTGATTGCGTAGGCATCGTCGAAACGGAAATAGACCCGGCCGTCATCCAGCGCAAACAAGGAGCCCACCTCGGTCACACCAAGCCGGATCCGCAATGACCGCAACATGCTCATGGCGTGCTCCTCATCAGACGATGCAGACGTTCGGAGAGTTCGGTGCGGGCGCCGTCGCCCTCACCGTCCGCCGCGCGTTGCGCAGAGACCTCCTGCGGCACCAGCAGCAGCTCGAGACCGAGTTCGCTGCAGATGGACAACAGCTTGCTGAGTTCGATGTTGCCCTTGCCGGTTTCCAGCGCTTGCAGCGTATTACGGTGGATACCGCTACGCTCGGCCAGGCTGGCCGAACTGAGCTTCTGCGATTTGCGCACTGCGCGGATGCGTGCGCCGAGGTCTTGGACGGAATGCATAATAAAGTGTGCTTATGATATTAAAGACCATTTTATTATGCATTTTGAAAAAATCAAGGATTTACACAATTAATTAGTCAAATACACAAAATGTCTATTTAACTATGCAAATTAGCCTAACCGTGGGCTTATATTTGAAATATAGTGCACAAATGAAAAATCGCCCTGCAAGGGGCGATTTCGCTGCAAAAACCGTACCGATCAACGATCAGGCAACGGTATTGACGTTGCGGCCGATGTTCGGATTGGCCGGCAATGGCGGCGGCAATGCTTGCAATACGCCAATAGCGGCAGCAGCCTGGGTGTTCAGCGCTTTTTTCAGCATGGTCATGCTAACCGCGTCGGCAGTTTCAGCAGCGGACAATGCCGAGGCAACGGCGGGAATGTTTCCAATATCCATGACAACTCCTTGAATGACTGCATTTCTTAACGTCATATTTCCGTATTTCTTTACGTCAATCAAGATTTTTTACAAAAATAATTTCAAATAATTGCCAATAAAACAAATAGTTGGCGATTCATTCAAGCGAATTACGGGCTTATTCGGGCAAAAAAAATCGCATCACGAGGATGCGATTTCAAAAATGAACCCTGATGTGCCGGGTTTTCCCCCTTCAGGCCTTGGTATTGATGAGACGGCCTATATTCGGGTTGGCTGGCAGGGCCGGGCTGACAAGAGCGACCACATCATCGACGACATGATTAGCCACTTTTGTCAGATCCAGTCCGATTCCTTCCACGGCTTTTTTCGCCAGCCAAGCGGTTGCGACACCAGTTGCCAGAGATGCGATCTCCATGATGACTCCTTCATACGGGTGCAACTTCCCGTTAGCGACACAATCTGACAACTCTTTACGATTTACACATGTCCTTATCTTTGTTTTACATAGGTTAAGATTCTGCCCGTTTGAAGCCTTACACTTGCTTCATCCAATCGCTTAAGATCGTCTCGGTATCCTTGCCATTCCGGTATTTCACCCTCTGCTTTTCCCCATGCTCCACATATTAGAAAAAATCAGCGCGTCCCCCGTCAATGCCGAACTCGATCTGCTGATCGAATTGATGACAGCCATACGCCCGAAGAAACGCGAAGCACCGGAACTGGCCATTACCAACGTGCGCACACTGACGCACGTGCTGCAACAGCATCCGCACCATGCGGCAACGTTGCGCCATTACCTGCTGCATTTGTTGTCGGAGCGGCGCCAGACCAGCCTGTACACCGACATCGGCATTCTCTCCAATGACGGCTTCTTTTCAGAGCTGCATCGCCGTATCGCCTATCGCATCCTGCCCCCGGCTCTGGACGACCGTTATCTACCCGACTGTCTGGAAAAGATATTCCCTTTCGATACCGATTATCTGTGGATGCAAGCCGTTCCGCCGGAGGATTGGGCGGCGCTGTTTGAAATCGTCAGCCAGGCTGAAGTCGAATTAGCTGATCTCGAACAAATCGACGAGCAAAAGACGCTAACGGAAATTCTGCTCGCCATCCAGGTGCTGTCGTATCGCATCAGCGCCATCGGCATCGAACCTGAACTGATCCGTATTTACAGTGACATCAAAGCGTTTGAATCGCCCTTTCTGATGCAAAATGTCGAGCTGCACCGCTATCTCGACGGCTACATGCGTCATCTCAATGGTGACCCGACACCCATAGAAGACGCCAGCCACGTACTGGTGATGCTGGAGCAATGCCAGGATGTCGTGAAGAAGATCCGCAACAGCACCCTGCGCCTGGGCACCAGCATCTCTGTCACTTATCGCCTGGTGCGCCTGGATCAGCATCTGGATCGCCTGCACAAATTGCTGTCATTGGTTGATGTCGGTACCACCGACACGTCTGCCGCCATCACCAACGAAAAGCGCAGCATCGGCCTTCAACTGGGATTGGAACTGATCGAAGCGCACAACCGCAAATACACCGTGCGCGACCTGTTCGCCGCCAATATCAACCTGCTGGCGCGCAACATCACCGAGAACGCCAGCCGTACCGGCGAGCATTACATTGCCGAAGACCGCCGCGAATACGCCGCCATGTACCGCTCTGCGGCGGGCGCCGGGTTCATCATCGGCTTTATGTCGCTGATCAAGATCCTGTTTTCGTACCTACGCGCCGCGCCGCTGGTGGAAGCATTTTTGTTCAGCATGAATTATTCGCTGGGCTTCATGTTCATCCACGTGCTGCACTTTACTGTCGCCACCAAACAACCGGCGATGACCGCCTCGCGCATTGCGGCAGGCTTGCATAGCCGCGATGGCCGCAACATTGATCTCGACAGCCTGACGGAACTGATTGTCAAGGTCGTGCGTACTCAGTTCGTGGCGGTGCTGGGCAATCTGACCATCGCCTTCCCTGTGGCGTATCTGCTGGTCTACGGCTATTTCCTCATGACCGGGCATCACTTCGTCACACCGGACAAAGCCGGGCATCTGCTGCATGATATCGATCCGTTTTCCAGCCTGGCCTTGTTCCATGCTGCCATCGCGGGTGTCTGCCTGTTCCTGGCGGGTTTGATCTCCGGCTACTATGACAACAAGGCGCTTTACACACGCATGTCGCAGCGCGTAGCGCGTGCACGCTGGCTCAACGGCTTGCTTGGCAAGGCGCGCACCGCCCGTCTGGGCGACTATCTGGAAACTGGCCTCGGCGGCCTGATGGGGAATTTTTACTTCGGTATTTTGCTCGGTACCATCGGTACGATCGGCTTCATGATCGGCTTACCGATCGACATCCGCCACATCACGTTCTCCGCGACCAATTTTGCCATTGCGCTGGTTGCCCTGGATCATGCGGTGAGCTGGCACGTGATTGCAGTATCGACCTTCGGCGTGCTCTCGATCGGCATGGTGAACTTGTGGGTAAGCTTTTCGCTGGCGCTGTTTGTAGCCTTGCGCTCACGCCAGGTCAAATTCCGCCACGGCTGGCCATTGGTGAAATCGCTGTGCCGGCGCTTCCTTAAAAAGCCGGTGGACTTTTTCATGCCACCGAAGACGGCACCAATGCCGGAGTCGCAGAACGGCGTCGAGCCGTCCTGAGATTTATTTCGCAGGCTTGTCCAGCTGCTCGTAGACCGTATTGGCAATCCGCGCCAGCTCGCCGCGGTCAATGCTGCCGGACAAGGCATAGCCGAACTTGCCGTCGATCCAATAGAACACGTTGACCGTACCTTCTTGTGCGAAACGGAAACCGGTGTCCTTGTTCTGCACCTGGTCGGTGGAAACGTACAAGGTCAATCGCTGCCCGGCGCCGTCGTGGTACATGAACTGCGCCACCGGCCCGCTTTGTCCCGGCAACAGACGTCCACCGATGAGTTCATAGCCCAGCGGCGCCAGCTTGGGAGCTCGGACGTCGGCGCCGATGCGTTTGGATAGCCAGCGCACCAGGGCTTCTTCCTGATCAGCACCGACTTCAACCGGCCGGCGTGGATCCGGCGTATAAACGGCGTGGGCGACAGCCGCACGGCGCGCCATCATCAACGGCGCATCCACGCGTGTCACCGATCCGGCGGCGCTGGCGATCCAGGACACCGACGACGACTGCGCCGCACCGTGCAGATACCATCCTCCGGCACCGGCGAACACGGCGACGATCAGGATTGCAGCATAGCGCTGCAACAACTCCCAGCTACTGCTGGGGCGTGCCGACAGCCGCGCGGGTACGGGCTCATCCAGCACGGGATCAAACAACAGGTGCAAGGCTTGATTCTGATGGCGATAAGTGCGCAGGCGTTCAGCCTCATCCGGATTGCTTTCCAGATAGGCGGCAACTTCTTCCAGGCGTTCTTCGGGCAGCAGGCCGTCGACATAACCTTGCAAGTCGGCTTCGGTAATCGGCATCGGTTTCATTTGACCACCTTCAACGGCGAAAGCTGGGGCCGCCCCTCGACCAGCGTCCGCAAGCGCTCACGGGCACGCGACAGGCGCGACATGACAGTCCCGATGGGGATGTTCAGGGTCACAGCAACTTCTTCATACGTCATTTCTTCCAGCACAACCAGCAACAAAATCTCTCTCTGCTCGGCCGCCAGCATACGCAAGGCAGATTCCAGGTCGTAGCCCACCAGCCGATCCGGCGCATAGGCGGGCGTGGCCAACGCATCTTCGTCATCCAGCGTCACGGTTGGTATCATCGGCTTACGGCGCTGATCAACATGCAGGTTGTGCATGATGCTGAACAGCCACGGCCGCATGTCGGTACCCTTGCGCCAGCTCGACAGTTTTTGCCAGGCGCGTTCCATGGTGTCTTGCACAAGATCGTCCGCGCCGGCACGATCGCCCACCAACGCCCGCGCGTAACGGCGCAGGCGTGGGAGACAGGCTAGCAAATGACTTTCGTCGGACATAGGCTTGTGGTGGGCGCGCAGTGAATTGGCGAATCAGTTTTTGACAACGTGCCAGATGTTCTTAAAGTTGTCGCCGTTGCGGTCACCCGCCTTCTTGTCAGCGGCGAAGGTATACAACGGCTTGCCGTTGAAGGCCAATTGCGGGCTGCCATCGTCGCGCTTGATGACGGAAAACGGTGCGCTCGGCGTACCTTTTGGCGCAACCGGTGGCCAGTTTGCCGCACATGGGCCGTTGCAGACGCTTTTGCCCGCCGTGTCGTTATCGAAGGTATAAACGGTCATGCCGCTGGTGGTGACGAGAATATCGTCAGCCTTCGTGATGGCCATCTCTTCGGCAAAGGCGGCAGGCGCGACAAAAGACAGCGAGGACAGCAAAGACAAGGTCAACAGGGAGAGTGGGAGCAGTTTCATTTCAGTATTCCTTTGGTGTCAGGGTTACGCGATTTGCCTTACCCATGGCCCGGTATACGTGACGTACGACGGCTTTATTCCACGCGACTGAAAATATTTTTTTCGTCTCTGCCTTGCTGTGCTCTGCTACTTGCTCACCACGGTGCGCTGCATCGGCGCCAGCAAGGCCAGCAGCTTGTTCTGCGTGCGCGAAGGAATATTTGCCTTATCCATCGCAGCCTGCAAGTCTTCCACCAGGGCATTGAATTGCATGTTATTCAGCGCCAGCCCCTGATGCACTTCTTTCATCGGGTCACCGCTGTATTTGCACGGGCCGCCGCTGAGTTCACAGAACTGTTCCGTGATCAGCTTGGCTAGGCGCTTCATGTCGGTATCCTTGAAGGTATCCTTGATGCGCACATCAGCCAAGGCCAACGCCAGAGTGTCGTCAACTACTTTGGTCAGCACTTCCAGCCCACCCAGATCGCGATAGAGACTGTCGTCGTCTTTTTGCGCCTGTACGGGCAATGCCGTCATCAGGATGACCATGGCCGCTGCCAGCCAGACGGCTTTCTTTATCAGAGTTTTCATCAGAAGCCCGCCTGCACGGAGAGATACACGCCATCCTGGCGTTTGGGGTTATAGACGGTGATATCACCCAACGACACATAGGCCAGCGTCAGCGACAGGTTCTTGCTGGGGAACCAGGCGACGAAGGCGTCGTAGTAATCCTTTTCGTTGTCGGCGGCCAGATTGCGGGGTTTCATGCGGTACTCGGCACCCACTACCCATTTGCGATTCAGCAGATACGCTACCGAGCCTTCCAGCATGGCCTGATAGCGGTCGCCCTTGTCGCCGCCAAAGCCGAGGATGCCCATCTGATTGGCTTTGGTAGCGCGCACCGTAGCGTTGATCAGCAGGCTCTGGTCCAGAAACAGCTTGGTCGCCGCCAGATAGTAATCAATGCCGGAGTCATCCTTGGCGCCCAGCAGCTTGACGTTATTAACCGCACCCAGCCCACCGATACCGTTGTTGCGTTTGATCATCATGCCGGCGGCGATCTGCGGCATCCAGGTGTCCTGGTCGTAGACGATATCGCCGGCCAGTTTGACCTTGATGCCGTAGATGTCCTGGTCAATACGCAGATTGTTGAGTGGCTCCTGACTGCCGGTAAAGCGTTGCTTGGCCACCGACAGTTCTACCCGGTCGGCGATACCGACGGCAACGCCATATGAGGCGAGTTTGTAGTCCTGCGTGCCGACATAGGTGTAATGTGCATTGGCGCCGTAGCTGTCGCGCGTGCCGTAGCCGGTAATGGTCGCCCATGGCACCAGTCCGCCACCGCCTGCACCTTCGACCTGAATCACGCCGGCCGTTGCCATCAGTTTGCCCAGATCGGGCGTCATGCTACTGGTTTGTGCGGCAACGGAAACCGACACCATGGACAGCGCCCAGGCCGACATGGCGATCAGTGGCTTGAACGGTCCGGATGTTTTATTGACCTGCTTGTCTGTCATGTTCCCCCCTGGTGGCACGACTTGCTGTTGAGCAAATCATATCGCCATATTTTCCGACTGGCCAGGCATTTCCGGGGCTTTCCATTGCTCCAGCCACTCGATAAAGCGGTCTCCCGGCATCGGCTTGCTCATGTAATATCCCTGCGCCTGATCGCAGCCCATCTGCTTGAGCAGATGCCAGACGGCAAGCGTCTCGAGTCCTTCCGCGACAACGCGCAGGCCGAGGTTGTGGCCGAGATCGATGGTCGATTTAACGATCTTGGCGTCATCGGCGTCATGCTCCATGTTCATGACGAAGGATTTATCGATTTTCAGCTCGTCCACCGGCAAACGCTTCAGATAAGCCAGCGACGAATACCCTGTGCCGAAATCATCAATCGCCAGCTCCACGCCCATGCCGTGCAAACGCTCCAGCGTCAGTTGCGCACGTATCGGATCATCCATGATCGCGCTCTCGGTAATCTCAAGGCACATTGACGACGGCGACAATTGATTACGCGTCAGGATATCGGCGAAATGCGTCGGCAAATCCTGATCGAGCAAGTCGCGCGTCGACAAATTGACCGAAAATTTCAGTGTGATGCCCTTCTTCTGCAGCTCGGCGCACAGGATTGCCGTCCTGTTCAACATCCAGGACGTCAGCATGCGAATGAAACCGGTAGTCTCTGCAAACGGAATGAAGTTATCCGGGCCGATGAAGCCCTTTTCCGGATGTACCCAACGCACCAGCGCTTCAGCGCCAACCACCTTACCTGTGGCCAGTTCCACCTTGGGTTGGGCATACAGGAGGAATTCATTGCGATCAAGCGCGCGGCGCAGCTCACTCAAGAGGCTCAGACTTTCCTGGCTGCTCTTGTCGATGGACGGATCGTAGACGGTAAAGCCGCTGCCGCGTCGCTTGGCAACGTACATCGCGACTTCGGCGCTGCTGAGCAGCGTATCGCTGTTCTGCCCGTTTTCAGGATAACCGGATATACCGATACCAGCGCCCAGATCGACGGTCTGGTCGCCGATGGAGATCGGCATTTCCAAGGACTGCAAAATGCGCTTGGCCTGGCGGATCGCTTCAGTTACATCTGTGGCCGGCAGCAAGATGGCGTACTCGTCACCGCCGAGACGGGCGACTTTATCGTTTTCGCGCTCCAGTTGCTGCTCAAGACGACGGCCGACTTCGCGCAACAAGCTGTCGCCAAAACTGTGACCCAGCACGTCGTTGACGTGCTGGAAACGGTCCAGATCCATCATCAAAATATGGCACTGCCCGTTGCTGGCCTTGGCGCGCTCAATGGCAGAATTCAGCAAGGTTGCAAACTGCACGCGATTGGGCAAATCGGTCAGCGGATCCCAATACGCCAGGCGTCTGATTTCGAGTTCGCGGTTGGCGATGCCGGTACGCATGCTCTCAAAAGCATCTGCCAGTTTGCCGATCTCGTCACCGCCCTTGATTTCAATCCGGGCGCGATAGTCGCCTGCACCCAGTCGCTTGGCGATGTCCGCCAATGACCGCAAAGGGCTGGTGATGCGACGCGCCACGAAAGCACTGGCAAAGATCGCCATGACCACGCCGATCACGCTGATGGTCAGCAGAATCAGCTGCAGACGCCGGTATGGTGCGACCGCCTCACTGATCGAGCGCTGCAATACCGCGACAGCACTTTGATTGGACGATCCCTTGGCCAGCACCAGCAGGCGTGCGCTGTAATCGTTATCGCCGATGGTGAGTTGAGGAATGAAAGAACTGTTGTCCTGCTTTTGCGGCAACTGACGCATCAGCATGCCGGATTCTTCTTTCGGCAAGGTCGACACATCCTGCTGCCACTGGCCACCACGTGTACTGACCATGACGCTGACTTGCAGCGACGACAAGGCGCGCATGTCAGAGATCAGTTTCTGATCTACCGGAAAGCCCATCACGATCCAGCCGATGACGACCGGCGCTCGTACCGGTACGGCCACGATCTGGAACAGACTGTCGTCAACGATCACTGTCTCCGACGCACCATTGGTATCCGCCCCCTTGGTCACCAGCTCCAGTGCGCTACGCTGCAGGTCTGCGCTGGGATAAGCTTGTGTGGAAGCCTTGATCTGCTGATCTGTGCCGATCAGCATCGACAAGGTTGCGCCGATGCGGGCGCCATGGTTTTCCAGCACAGAGGTAATCGTGCCGCGGTCATCGGTGCCGATGGCCTGGCGAAAGCCGAAATCCGATGCCAGCAGGCGCGCTCCCTGGGTCAGTTTGTCTGCATTCTGTTCCAGCAACCGTAAAAACACACGCTCGCCGATGATCAGTTCGTCGCGAATCGAGGCACGGGCGTTTTCATCAATGGCTTTGCGAATGGCCACAAAACCCGCCAGTTGCACCAGCAGAATCAGGACGATGAACAGCGCGACGATGCGGTTTTCTAGACGATGCCAACGCACTTTGAATGTATCCCCTTTTATCTCTATCTGTGTTTACTTGCTGCTTACTGTACCGGCACGGCCTTGACAGCCAGTTTCACCGACGCGGCCATGTCTGCGCCCTGGTAGTTAAGCGGCTGCTCCATTGCCGCCTCGTTCGGTGCCATCTTGAAGTACCAGGCTTTCAAGGCATATTTACCGTTGGTCAGCCCTTCCAGCTTGGCATGGCCGGACATGTCGGTTTTAGCAAAATAAGGCGTGTTCACCACCTGCAGATACGCCACCATCTGATCGTGGATATTGCACCCCAGAACAACTGTACCAACTTTATCGAAAACGATGGGACTTGTCGGCACACCGGAATATAGCTTCAACTCAAATGTTTTTGCGGAGGAAAACGAATAAACGTGATGGCGGACCTTGTCATGATTCGGGAACAACACGGGTGTCCCGACTTGCACAACACTGACCAGAGGGAAGAATTTGATGTCTTTTTGCTCAATTTCGGCCTGCTTGAGCGACTTGGCAACGGTCTGTCCCCCGGTCGGTTCGGCGTAGACGACGGCATTGGGCACCGGCGTTCCCGCCACATCAAGCACCTGCACGGTAACGGTGGCCGCCACCGCGTGCATGGACGCTGCCGACAACGTCAGGACGATTGCTGCCTTGAGCATGCGGCAGGCATGCTCTTGAACGAACGATAAACGCATGATCTGAATGAATCGAAAATTGGGCAGAGACTCCTGCCGACCCGCTCATTCTGGATTTTTATGAATGTTTAATGAGCGAGGCTCATTATGCAATCAAATTTGACCTTTGCGCAGTTAAATAACCAACAACAGCTGGAACAATTTCGGATCGCACATGCGCAGCATTGAGTCCCGGTGGCGCAATCAATACTACCGCATTGACGAGTGCCTTCAACATGCGTTGCACAACAAAGGCCGCCACATCGACATCCGGCGAGGTGATGGCCTTGCGATGCTTGGTCAAGACACCCTTGATCGCCTCGAAAAAACGCTGGCGTACATGGTTAGAAACCGGGAGGTGAAAAGAAGGAAATTCCTCTTCCAGGATGCGATTGAGCTCAGGCTCGACCAGATGCGCGGCGACGAGCGCCTCGATCAGCGCCTCGAAATCGCTTTCCAGACTGCCTGACTCATCCATCTTCGCCACGACTTCTTCGAACAGATGCAGCATACGTGCGACATGGCGCTCACGCAGTGCAAAAATCAACGCGTCCTTGTTGGGAAAATACTGATACAGAGAGCCAACGCTGATGCCGGCGGCTTCTGCCACCAGATTGGTATTGGTCTTGGCATAACCACGTTCGACCAGCACGCGCGCCATGGCGTCGAGAATTGTGTCGACCATGGCTTTGGAGCGTGCCTGGCGGGGTTCTTTCCTTGGCTGCAGTTTCATTTTTTTATTCCAATTTACAACATGAGCTAATGTTCGTATATGCGAGTATAATACAAAAGATGAGTTTTTACTCGCCAGTCTGCAAAGAGCTTCGGCGAGACGCCCTCTCTAAGCTTTCTCCAACACATCGGCAGATCACAGCAACGTCGGCGACAAATTCAACGAAAAGACGCAATAACAGCATCAGGCATCAATAAACGCATCACCTGTTCTGACCCGGATATCGCAACAAAAAATCACCTTGGAGAACTACATGAAATCCGCCTCATCGCCCGCACTGCGTTTGCGGGTGATCGCTTTGTGTACCCTGACGATCGGCATGCTGGGCCTGTCCGGCTGCGCCAGCTTCAGTGGTATCAACAGCGATAAACACATGGCGCAACCCGGCGACTATGCCGTCGAGCGCAGCTTGTCCGGCCAGGGCCAGGGGCAATGGCCGACCACCAACTGGGTGGAGCAATTTGGCGACCCGCAGCTGGTAGCCCTGATTGCAGAAGCCATGGAAAACAATCCAAGCCTGCAGCAAGCACAGGCCCGCATCGCTTCCGCCAGCGCACTGGCTGACAGCAAAGGCGCGCCGTTGTTGCCGACCGTCGACGCCGAAGCATCGTTCACCCGCAACCTGTTCCCGGAAACCACGATTTACCCTGCCCCATACGGCGGCAGCTGGTACAACGAAAAGAAGGCTTTCCTGAGTCTGGGTTACGAACTGGATGTCTGGGGCAAGAACCACGCAGCGCTCGAACAAGCGGTCTCGCAGAAAAAAGCGGCCGAAGCCAGCGCGCAGGAAACCCGCCTGGTCATCACCAGCTCGATTGCATCGGCTTACAACCAGCTCGCTACCGAATACGCCCTGCATGACATTTTGCAACGTACCGTCACGCAGCGTGAATCTTTGCAAAAAATTACCGCCGACCGCGTCAAAACCGGTCTCGATACGCAAATCGAACGCAGCCAGTCGCAAGGCAGCAGCGCCGATGCGCGTGCACAACTGGTGCAAAGCGAAGGTCAGATCACACTCACGCGCCAACAGCTCGGCGTATTGATGGGCAAGGGCCCCGATCGCGGCCTGCAAATCACCGCACCACGCATGACGACGCTGACTACCCCCGCGTTGCCATCGGCCTTGCCGTTGAACCTGCTGGGACGTCGCCCCGACATCGTCGCCGCGCGTTGGCAGGTCGAAGCCAGCAGCAAGGATATTGATGTCGCCAAGGCACGCTTTTATCCAGATATCAATCTGTCGGCAATGATCGGCTTTGATTCGCTGCTGAACGCCAATCCGTTCACCGCGGCCAGCAAGAGCATCGCCTACGGCCCTGCCATCAGCCTGCCGATCTTTGAAGGTGGTGCATTGCGCGCCAACCTGAAAGGTTCGTACGCTGCTTACGACATGGCAGTGGCGTCATATAACCAGACGTTGAACGATGCCTACGGCGATGTCGCCAAGCAGATTACCGGCATCCGGTCTATCGATCAGCAGTTGCCGATCCGCCGTGAAGCATTGGCGTCGACGCAACGCGCTTACGACCTGGCCAAAGAACGCTATCGGATCGGTCTGGCTTCGCAGCTGGTTGTACTGAATGCGGAAACTGCCCTGCTCGGCCAGCAACAAGCGCTGATCAATCTGGAAGCAAGCCGCCGTAACCAGCAAATCGGTTTGTTCAAGGCGCTGGGCGGTGGATTTGACGCGCAGCAAGCCGGACTGGCGATTGCACCGTCGGCAGCAGGTACCGCAAAGCCCCAATAAATTTATTAACAAAATTGTTCCAAGCGTGGAGCAGCCGGCCTTCAGATGAACTCCGATGAATCGCGAGCAAAACTGAATGAGCATGACCGGTTGCACCTCCCAGACAAAATCAAGAAATACACGGAGTAATTCATGAGTGAAGCCCTTCCACAAAACGGCAACGGTAATGGCAAACGCAAGCGCCAGTTGCTGCTGTTGACGCTGGTCATTATCCTGGTTGCCATCGCGTTCGGCCTGTACTGGTTCCTGGTCGCCCGCTTCTACGAAGAGACCGACGACGCCTATGTCGGCGGCAATGTCATCCAGATTTCCGCCCAGGTCGGCGGCACCGTCACCGCCATCAAGGCGGATGACACGCAAATCGTCAAAGCCGGACAGCAACTGGTGGCCCTTGATGCCGCCGATACCAAGCTCGCTCTGGCGCAAGCCGAAGCCGCATTGGCGCAGGCTGTGCGTCAGACACGCCAGACTTTCCTGAACAACGACACCTTGTCGGCCAATGTCACCGCAGCGGAAACCAATCTGGCACGCGCCCGCGACGACTTGCAACGCCGTCAGGCCGGCATCGCTTCCGGTGCTGTTTCGCAAGAAGATCTGTCGCACGCTCAAGATGCCGTCAAGAACGCCAACGCATCGCTGGAGCAGGCTCGCGCCAGCCTGGCGGCCAATCGCGCGTTGACCGACCACACCAGCGTGACGGAACATCCGAACGTGCTGCAGGCAGCGACACAAGTGCGTAACGCTTATCTGAACTATGCCCGCGTCAACATCGTTGCACCGGTATCCGGTTTTGTGTCCAAGCGCTCCGTCCAGCTCGGCCAGCGCATCGCCGCCGGCAGCCCGCTGATGGCAATCGTGCCCCTGGAACAGATCTGGATCGACGCCAACTTCAAGGAAGGCCAGTTGAAGCACATCCGCATCGGCCAGCCGGTTGAAGTCGTCGCTGACATCTACGGTTCCGCCGTCAAATACAAAGGCACAGTGATCGGCTTCTCGGCCGGCACCGGCGGCGCTTTCTCGCTGCTGCCGGCGCAAAACGCCACCGGTAACTGGATCAAGGTTGTCCAGCGCGTACCGGTGCGGATTGCACTCGACCCGCAAGAAGTGCAAGCACATCCACTGCGCGTCGGCCTGTCGACCACCGCCACCGTGAACATTCGCGGCGACGGCAAGGCGCTCGAAGCAACCGCCACCAATTATCAGACCAACGTCTACAGCGACCTGGGCAAGCAAGCCGATGACATCGTCGACCGCATCATCAGCGACAACGCCAGCGGCTTGCCGGTAGCGGCGCGCAAAAAGGCTGCCATCGTCATTCCTCACACCTGATCGGACGCATCCTCCATGGCGAGCAGTCCTCAAACCTACACACCGCCGCCACCGCTGACCGGTGGCAAGCTGGTGCTCGGCACCTTGTGCGTGTCGCTGGCGGTGTTCATGAACGTACTCGATTCATCGATTGCGAACGTGGCGATCCCGACCATTTCGGGCAACCTCGGCGTCTCGATCGATGAGGGAACCTGGGTCATTACCTCCTTTGCGGCGGCGAATGCGATCTCGATTCCGCTGACCGGCTGGCTGACGCAACGTATCGGCGCCGTGCGTCTGTTCGTGACGTCTGTACTGTTGTTCGTGCTGGCCTCGTGGCTCTGCGGCCTGGCGCCGACACTGCCGATTTTGCTGGCAGCACGTGTCTTGCAAGGCCTGGTCGCAGGTCCGATGGTACCGTTGTCGCAGTCGCTGCTGCTGGGGGCCTACCCCAAATCCAAGGCTTCATTTGCCCTTGCGCTATGGGGCATGACTGCGGTGGTCGCTCCCGTAGCAGGCCCCGCACTGGGCGGCTGGATTACCGATGCCTATACGTGGCCGTGGATCTTTTACATCAACATCCCGGTGGGCTTGCTGGCTGCGGGCATGACGATAGCGATCTACAAAGATCGCGAGAGTCCTACGCACAAGCTGCCGATCGACACCATCGGCCTGCTGTTGCTGATCACGTGGGTGGCGGCGTTTCAGATCATGCTGGATAAAGGCAAGGATCTCGACTGGTTCGCCTCGCCGACCATTGTGACGCTGGGCATCATTGCCGCAGTGGCCTTTGCCTACTTCGTGATCTGGGAGCTGAACAACGATCACCCGGTGGTGGATTTGCGCCTGTTCGGCAGGCGTAACTTCTTCGGCGGTACGGTGGCGATCTCCATCGGCTACGGCGTGTTCTTCGGCAATCTGGTGCTGTTGCCGCAGTGGCTGCAGCAATATCTCGGCTATCGGGCGATCGACTCCGGTTTATCGACCGCACCGCTCGGGATCTTTGCCGTGATCCTGATGCCGCTGATCGGCAAGTTCCTGCCGCGCGTGGATGCCCGTAAAGTGGCGACGGCTTCCTTTGTCTGTTTCGCACTGGTGTTCTGGCTGCGGTCGCGTTACACCCTTGAAGTCGATCAATGGACCGTTATCCTGCCGACGCTGCTGCAAGGTATTCCGACGGCGATGTTCTTCGTGCCGCTGACGGTGTTGCTGCTGTCCGGTTTGCCGCCGGAACGCATCCCCGCCGCCGCCGGTCTGTCGAGCTTCGTGCGTGTGTTCTGCGGCGCGATCGGTACTTCGGTGGCGACGACAGCCTGGAACAACCGCACCATCGTCCATCATGCGCAGCTGACGGAACATGCGACGCCTTACAGCACGGCATTGCAACAGATGTTCAGCAATCTCACCGGCAATTTCGGCATGAGCACCGAGCAGGCGACCGGCCTGATCGAACGCAATCTGAATGCGCAGGCGGCGATGATCGGCATCAACGACATCTTCTGGCTGTCGGCAGTGATCTTTATCGTGATCATCCCCGTGATCTGGATCATCAAGCCGGCCAAGGGCAGTGCCGGTGCCGAAGCAGCAGCAGCGGCGCACTAGCGCGGCACACTGATCTGCGTACCCAATGAAAAAGCGCTCGTTCCTGATAAGAACGAGCGCTTTTTTATTACAGCGGACAGCTTCGACAGTTTGTTCAGGCCGACAAAATGCGGTGATGAAACCGCAAGTGATCTTCCATGAAGGTAGAGATGAAGTAATAGCCGTGGTCATAGCCCTCGTGCCGGCGCAAGGTCAGCGGTTGCTTCGCCTGCGCGCAGGCAGCTTCAAACGCCTGAGGCAACAACTGCTGCTCCAGGAATTTGTCGCCGAGTCCCTGATCAATCAGGATCCCTTGCGGGAACGGCGTCTGCAGCTGCTCCATCAGTGCGCTGGCATCGTATTGCAGCCATGCAGCCCTGTCGCTGCCGAGATAATTGCCGAACGCCTTTTCTCCCCACGGACATTGCGACGGCGCCGCAATCGGCGCGAAAGCCGATACCGAACGATAGACATCGCGATGGCGTAACGCCAGCGTCAACGCACCATGGCCACCCATGGAGTGTCCGAAGATGCCGACGCGCGCCACATCTGCAGGAAACTCCGCCAATACCAGTTGCAACAACTCCTGCGCCACATACGAACCCATGCGGTAATGCTTGTCCCAGGGTTCTTGCGTTGCATCCAGATAGAACCCGGCGCCGACGCCGAAATCCCAGGAGTCGCTTTCACCGGGGATACCGGCACCGCGCGGGCTGGTATCCGGCGCCACCAGCATGACACCCAGTTCGGCCGCGACACGCTGCGCACCGCCTTTGATCATGAAGGTCTCTTCGGTACAGGTCAGACCGGCGAGATAGAACAAGACCGGCACCGGTCCTTGCTTGGCTTGCGGCGGCACAAACACCGAGAAGCGCATCGGCAGGCCGATCTCTCGCGAGTCATGTTTGTAGAAGCCCTGCATGCCGCCGAAGCAGCCGTGCTCGCTCAAGAGTTCCAGCGCCATCTCAGAACTCGACGACGGAACGGATCGACTCGCCGCTCTTCATCAGGTCGAACCCTTCATTGATACGCTCCAGCGGCAGCTTGTGCGTGATCAGGTCGTCAATGTTGAGCTTGCCTTCCATGTACCAGTCGACGATCTTCGGCACATCGGTACGGCCGCGTGCGCCGCCGAACGCCGAGCCCTTCCAGACGCGACCGGTCACCAGCTGGAACGGGCGGGTGCTGATTTCCTGCCCTGCTGCTGCCACGCCGATGATGATCGACTGGCCCCAGCCCTTGTGACAGCACTCCAGCGATTGACGCATGGTGGTGGTATTGCCGATACATTCGAAGCTGTAGTCTGCGCCGCCATCGGTCAGGCCGATGATGGCATCAACCACGTTCGGTACCTCCTTGGGATTGATGAAATGGGTCATGCCGAACTTGCGCGCCATGGCTTCACGGCCAGGATTCAGATCAACGCCGATAATCTTGTTGGCGCCAACCATCTTGGCGGCCTGGATCACGTTCAGACCGATCCCGCCCAGGCCGAACACGACGACGTTGGCGCCTGCTTCCACTTTGGCAGTAAACAGCACGGCGCCAACGCCGGTGGTCACGCCGCAACCGATATAGCAAACCTTGTCAAACGGGGCATCTTCACGGATTTTAGCCAGCGCGATTTCCGGCACCACGATGTAATTGGAAAACGTCGATGTGCCCATGTAATGGAACAGCGGCTTGCCGTCCAGCGAAAACCGGCTGGTCGCATCCGGCATCAGTCCGCGCCCCTGGGTCGAACGGATCGCCTGACACAAGTTAGTCTTTTGCGAGAGGCAGAATTTGCACTCGCGGCATTCCGGCGTGTATAGCGGAATGACGTGATCATCCTTCTTCAGGCTCTTGACGCCGGGACCGACGTCAACCACCACGCCAGCACCTTCATGACCGAGAATGGCAGGAAAGATGCCTTCCGGATCGGCGCCCGACAGCGTGTAATAATCCGTATGGCAAATCCCGGTTGCCTTGATTTCGACCAGCACTTCGCCGGCCTTCGGGCCTCCCAGTTCGACTTCCTCAATGGTCAATGGCTTGCCTGCTTGCCAGGCGACTGCTGCTTTGGTTTTCATTTCTGTCCTTTGATCTGTTGATGGAAATACGAGAATTTGTGCACGCCTGCCCGCCCGAAACCGCCTTCTGTTACGCCTGTGCTTTGCCGGGCGGCGCGGTTAACTGGTCGGATCTTTGTTGAAAGCTGCTTGAAGGGCCGTATTATCGCATTGCCACAAAGAATTCGCAGGCGCAAAAGAGAAGCGCTCTCATCTGATCTGTGAATTTCTTTATCAATCCCCGTAAGCCTCTTTTATCCTATGAATAGGAGCGAACTTTCCCCCGGTGAATACAATCCGAATTGTTAATTTGTCAGATTAATGACAAAGAGCATTGCATACGGTATGGTTGATCCCATAGCAAGCAATTCATAGAAGAAACAAAATTTGTTACGGACTTGCAAGCGCCCTTCGCAAGGCAAAAAGAACAGCGCGAAGGAATCAGATGTTCTGAATGGTTGGCCGACGCAACAGAATTGACTATCGCCACATGGGAAAAGGGAAAAAGACAGGAAGAGCAAGCAGCACACTGCGGACTCTGTTTTTCTTCGTCGCATTCGTTATCGCGGTCATCAGTGCCCAGACATGGTGGGAAGTCCGGCAGGATCGTCAGTTAACCATCGACTCGGAAATGAGCAGTTCGATGGTTGCCGTACGCAGCGTAGAAGAACACGCCGAGAGGATCCTCGTCGACGTCGACCGCATGCTGAACTCTGCGGCGATTTCCATTCAGATCGCCGACCAGCATATCCTCGAAGACGACGTTGCCCTGTACCAATTGCTGGTGCGCGAAAAACAAGTCTTGCCTCCTGTGCAAGTGCTGCGTTTTGTCGATCTGACCGGCGTCAGCCGTGCCAGCTCGTCACGCGTGGGCGCTACCGAAATCGAGCTCACCGATCTGCAATTGCGCCAGGTCGATGCCAATCCTGCCAAACCGGGCTACTTCGTCGGGCAACTCATGAAGAGTCCCAGTACCCAGGAACTGATCCTGCCGATTGCGCGCAACCTGTACATACGTGGCCAGCATGTCGGCATTATCGTCGCCGAACTCAAAGTCAATTACTTCTTCGATTTTTACAAGCGCATCACCAATTACAAGGCCATCGTCTCGTTGCGCAAGCTCGACGGTTCGCTGATGATCCGCTCGCCGTTCGAACCGACCTGGATTGACAGGAGCCTGCGCGACGCCAAGAGCATGATCAACATCCGCAACGGCGCTGATGAAGGTGCATTCGCGGAGCATTCCATATTGAGCGGCGAATATCTTCTGTTCACTTACAAGAAAATTCCAGATTCGCCGATGGTGGCCGTGTATTCGCGCCGCATGGACGATGTGCTCATGCCCTGGAAGAGCCGCACGCTTAACCGTATCCTTCTGTCGGTCGGCATCAGCGGATTCATCCTGCTGGCACTGGTCGCGTTCATCATCTATTACAACTACAAGCAAAAACTGGACGACGCGCTGACCGAAAGCGAGCACCGCTACCGGCAGCTCTACGACGACGGCAACGACCCTATCGTGCTGATCAGCCAGGACATGCTTTACATTGACTGCAACGCGGCGGCGGTCAGATTCTTCGGAGTCGCGGACAAGCAACGCATCATCGGCAAAAAAGTCGGTCTGTTCTCGCGCCAAAGTGCGCTTCAATTGCAGCAGCCGGATATTACGGCGCTCATCGAGAAAGCCATTGCCGGCGAACCGCAACAATTTGAATGGGTCACGATACGGCGCCACAAAATCATCTACACCGACGTCACCATCAACCGTACCGAACTGGACAAGGGCTACGCCATCTTTGCAATCCTGCGCGATATCAGCGCACGCAAACGTGCCGAACTGCTGCAGACAACACAAAACCGCATCCTGCATCTGGTCATGACCGATGCCGATCTGGAAGACATCCTCAAAGAAATCGTGCAGTTTGCCGATTCGCAGATTCCGCAAAGCGTCTGCTCCATCCTGATGCTCAACGACGAAGCCTCGCACTTCGCTGCGATCTTTACGTCCCGCTTGTCGGAACGCATGCGCGTCGGCTATCTGAGCATGCCAATCGCGCACGGCAACGGCGCAAGCAGCGAGGCAGTCATCACGCGCATGCCATACGTCGTCGGCGATATCCTGACCGACCCGGTCATGGAGAATGCAAGGCAATTCATCAATCTGGAAGAATTCCCATCCTGCGGCTCCTGGCCCATCATCGGCAAAGAAGGCCAGGTGCTGGGGGTATTTTCCGCGCTGCTCAAAGAGCATGGTCTTCCGGCCAGCGAATATATGCATCTGGCCGGTGTAGTTGCCGATCTGGCCAGCGTCGCCATCGAAAGCCGCAAGGCCGAAGAACGTATCCGCCATCTGGCCCACTACGACGAACTGACCGGCTTGCCGAATCGCTTCCTGTGCACACAACACATCAGCAATGCCATCGCGCACGCGGAACATCGCGGTGGACAGGTTGCGGTATTCCTGATGGATCTGGATCGCTTCAAAAACATCAACGATACCTTCGGCCATGAAACGGGCGAAGCCTTGTTGCGCGAAATCGCCATCCGCTTCCGCAATTGCCTGCGTGAACTCGACATCCTGGCGCGCGTCGGCGGCGACGAATTCATCGTGCTGATCGACGACTACGAAGACCCGCTGCAACTCGGCGAAATCGCACAAAAGCTCCTGACCGAAGCACGCAAGCCCTTCGACATCAGCGGTCACGAATGCCAACTCAGCACCAGTATCGGCATCGCCACTTATCCGACCGATGGCCCCAACGCGCAGACGTTGATCAAGCATGCCGACATCGCCATGTATCGCGCCAAGCACAAAGGCAAGGACGATTACCGCTTCTATTCAGATGAAGTCAATACCCACACCATCGAACGCATTGCACTTGAAACCGAACTGCGCCGTGCCATCGAGCGCAAGGAGTTCGTCGTCCACTATCAGCCCAAGGTCGACCTAAAGAGTTCGCGCATCGTCGGCGCCGAAGCGTTAGTGCGCTGGCAGCATCCGGTACGCGGTCTGCTGCCGCCGGGCGAGTTCATCGGGCTGGCGGAAGAAGCAGGACTGATCGATCAGATTGGCTTGCAAGTGCTGGACCGCGCTTGTGTCGACATCGACTCGCTGAACAAACTTGGCCTGGCATTTGGCCGTATCGCCATCAATCTCGCCGGCAGCCAGTTCAACGACGACAATCTGCTGGCCGATATTCAACGGGTGGTGCAAGCGCGCGGCGTGTCTTCAGCAAGTCTGGAATTCGAAATCACCGAGAGCATGGTGATGCACAATCGCGAGCAAGCCATCGCCATCATGGATGGTATCCGCGCCCTGGGCTTCACGATTTCCATCGACGACTTCGGCACCGGCTATTCCTCACTCGCCTATCTGAAGCGTTTCCCGGTAGACAATGTCAAGATCGACAGATCCTTTATCACTGACATCCCGCACGACGCCAACGGAAGCGCCATCGTCCAGGCCATCATTGCCATGGCCCATGCACTCAACCTCAAGGTAGTCACTGAAGGGGTGGAAACAGAGGTACAGTTGAAAGCCTTGCAAGTATTCGGCTCGGATGAATATCAGGGCTATTTCTTCAGCCGGCCGATACCGCACGCGGCCTTTGTACAGATGCTGCAGCAACACGCGCAACCTAAACTGTAATTTCGGTACTCTCTGCATAAAACTCTTATTGCATGTACATTGCCAATGTCATGCATTCGAGGGCCTGCTAACAACCAATTTGCGAATGCAAACGCGCGGCAGGCGATGCCTGCAGCCGTTCCCAGAGGGTTTCAGCCAGAAAGCGCGCTGGCAAGGCTGAAACGCATCTCGCAAATTGATTGTTAGCAGGCCCTTGCATAAGCAAATAGGAATATTGTTGCACCTGAATCAACAAGTACTCTTAGAATAAGCGCCTGATTTACATCATTTTTACAGGGAGTTGTGATGGCATTGTCTTTCAAGAAAAAATTGCTCAGCCTGGCCTTCAGCGGTATCGCCGCCACCGTCGCGCTACCTCTGACTGCGCATTCCGCGGCAGCCGCCGAACTCAAGATCGGTCTGTTCGCCGACGTGTCCACACTGGATCCCCATTTCAATAACATCGCCCCGAACATCTCGTTGTCGTCGCACCTGTTTGACGCGCTGGTCAATGTCGATGCCACCGGCAAACTGATCCCCGGTCTCGCCGTATCGTGGAAAGCCATTGATCCGACCACCTGGGAATTCAAACTGCGCCGCGGCGTCAAGTTTCATGACGGTTCCGATTTCACCGCGGAAGATGTCGTCTTCTCGCTGGATCGCCCCGCCACGCTGACCAACAGCCCCGGCCCGTTCACCAGCTATACCAAGCAGATCGTCGCTAAAGAAATCGTCGATCCGTACACCGTGCGCCTGAAAACAGCGACACCCTACGGCCCGCTGGCGCTGGACGTAAGCACCATTTTCATCGTCTCAAAGAAGGCGGCGCAAAACGCGACCACTGAAGACTTCAACAGCGGCAAGGCATTGATCGGTACCGGTCCGTTCAAGTTCGGCAGCTTCAAGCGCGGCGACAGCATTGAACTGGTGCGTAACGACAGCTATTGGGGCGGCAAGGCCGACTGGGACAAAGTCACCTTCCGTATCCTGACCTCCGACGGCGCGCGCCTGGCCGCGTTGCTGGCAGGCGAAGTCGATGCCATCGACAGTGTGCCGCCGGCAGACGTGCCGAAGCTGAAGACCAATCCAAAGTTCGAACTGGTGCAACGTACCTCGTGGCGCACGATTTTCTGGACACTGGATCAGTCCCGCGACAAGACGCCTGATATTACCGACAAGTCCGGCAAGCCATTGGACAAGAACCCGCTCAAGGACATCCGTGTTCGCCAGGCGATCTCCAAGGCGATCAACCGTCAGGCGCTTACCGAACGCACACTGGAAGGCCTCGGCACACCGGCATCGAATATCGTCGCACCGGGCATCCTCGGTTATGCCGACAACCTGAAGGTCGAAAAATATGATCCTGAAGGCGCCAAGAAGCTGCTGGCGGCTGCCGGCTATCCAAACGGTTTTGCGCTGACGCTGCATGGCCCGAACAACCGCTACATCAACGATGAACGCGTCGTGCAAACTGTCGCGCAATTCCTGAGCCGCGTCGGCATCCAGACCAAGGTCGAAACCTTCCCGCTGTCGGTCTACTTCGGTAAAGCACGCAATGGCGACTTCAGCGTTTCCCTGCTGGGCTGGGGTACACTGGCAGGCGACTTCGGCCTGCGTACACTGGTCGGAACGACCGATGCAAGCACAGGCTGGGGTTCGTGGAACTGGGGTAAGTACAGCAATCCACAAGTCGACAAACTGGTGCAATCCTCGCTGGCATCCGTGGATGAAAAGCAGCGTCAGGAATTCGCCAAGCAGGCGGCAACCGTGGCACTGACTGACTATGCCGTGATCCCACTGCATCATCAGTACGCAACATGGGCCGTGCGCAAGGGCATCAAGTACACCCCACGTATTGACGAATTCACCTTCGCACATCAGTTCCATCCGCAATAACGCAGTATTCGCTTCACGACGTTATAAAGGCCTGCCGGCATTTTGCCGCAGGCCTTTTTTCTTGGTCGCTGTAATATCCTGATCGGAATAGCGACCAATGATTATTTTCCGACTTGCGCCACTTTGCCGATTGACTGACCGAAAGTATCAAAATGAAAAAAAGCCTCTTCTCCACGGTGCTCTCCTCACTCCTGCTCTGCACCGGCCTGTCGACTATCCACGCCGCACAGGCACAACAGACTGGTGACATCGTGGAACTCCCCCTGATCTCCGGCTGGTACGACGGCAAGGTCGTGCGCTATGTCACCACCGACGTGTCCGATAAGAAGGCTGCGGCCGAGATGGGCGCCAACTATGTGCCGCGACTGGCCAATGCCATCAATCAGCAGCGCCAGCCAGGGCAACCGGGTGCTGTCGAGCGTATCTATTCGTTTGTGAATTTCAAACAAGGTGGCGTGTTGCCGTCGCTGCCTTCGCCGACCGGTGCAAACAACGAGAACGTCAATTATTCGCCGCTATGGCAAGTGCACAAGGTCAGCTGGCTGCCAGGAAAACAGCCGCGTGTCCTGAAATCGGAAGAAGAAGTACTGGCGGCGGAAGAAGCCGGTCAGGTCAGCATTGAAAAGACCAACCTGATCGTCAATTGTCCAGTGGTGTTTTCAGCAGAAGGCGGCACACTACCGAATATTCGTATCCACCTCGCCAATCAGGATCCAGAACCCTGAAGTATTAAGTCTGCCAGCTCAACATTGGGTTGAGCGCATAAGGTTTTGTACCTTATTTTTTGTCGACGGGCGCGAGCCTGTCGACATGGTAAAGCTGCGGAAAAAAGCGTATCCACAATGCCACTACCACCAGCGTGCCGATGCCGCCGATCAGCACGGCAGGTATCGCGCCAAACCATGCCGCCGTGAGTCCGGATTCAAATTCCCCCAGCTGATTTGACGTCCCGATGAATACCGAATTCACCGCACTCACGCGGCCGCGCATTTCATCCGGTGTCTCCAACTGCACGAAAGTCGATCGCACCACCACACTGATCATGTCGGAAGCGCCCAGCACCACCAGCGCCAGCAACGACACCACAAAGGAATGCGACAAGCCGAACACAATCGTCGCAAAACCAAAAATGGCAACGGCGATGAACATGGTACGGCCGATACGCCCTCTCAGCGGATTGCGGGCCAGAAAAAGCGCCACCGACAAAGCGCCTACCGCAGGCGCGGAACGCAACAAGCCAAGGCCGACAGAATTAGTATGCAGAATATCCTGAGCATATACCGGCAATAACGCCGTGGCACCGCCCAGCAACACGGCAAACAGATCGAGCGAAATCGCGCCAAATATCGCCGGCTTGCTGCGAATGTAGGCGATGCCGGCAAACACCGATTTGAGCGTCGCATTTTCGCGTTTTGAGGGTGGCGTCTCAACCTTGATCAGCGACACCAGCACACTGCAAAGGATGAACATGCCACAACTGGTGATGTACACTACGGATGGCCCTGCCACATACAGAAAACCGCCCAGCGCCGGCCCAACGATGATTGCCACCTGCGTCGCCGATGCTGACCCGGCAACAGCACGCGGCAACAGGGATGGCGGCATCAACGTCGGCAACATGGCCGACATTGTCGGCTTGCTGAACGCCCTGCCAGCACCGATCACGAAAACGATCGCAAAAATCGCCTCCTTGTTCAGCCAGCCGCCGATACTGCCTGCAGCAAGAAGACCGGCAGCAATGGCTTCCACCAGAATGCTGAAACGCGCCACCTGGCGACGATCATGACGGTCGGCGACATGGCCGACGATGAACACCAGAAACAGCGAAGGAATGAACTGCACCAGCCCGACAATACCGAGATCAAAAGCGCTGTGCGTCAATTGATAGACTTGCCACCCCACGGCGACAATTTGCATTTGCAGGGCAATTGTCGAGGCGACGCTGGCCAGCCAGAACAAACAAAAAGAGCGATGGTGTAGCAGTTGTTCCGGAGCGATGGAGGCAGTCATTGGCGGGGAATATTCTTATGCGGTGAGCGGCGCTGCGCGAAGTTTCACGCGCGGATATACTACTTTATTTCCCGCACGCCGTCTGTCAGCCTTCCGAAAGGATTCACCCATGCAATACCGCCCTCTTGGCCGCACCAATATCAACGTCAGCCTGATCACACTCGGCACCATGACCTGGGGCGAACAAAACACCGAGGCCGAAGCGCACTCGCAGCTTGACTACGCCACCGAGCGCGGTATCAACCTGATCGACGTCGCTGAAATGTACCCGGTTCCGCCCAAGGCCGAAACCCAGGGCCTGAGCGAACGCTATCTCGGCACCTGGCTCAAGAAATCCGGCAAGCGCGACCAATTGCTGATCGCTACCAAGGCTACCGGCCCCGCACGCAAGCCCCACAACCCACGCCATATCCGCGGCGGCATCAATAACTTCGACCGCAAAGGTCTGACAGAGGCACTCAACGGCAGCCTGGAACGCCTGCAACTGGACCATGTCGATCTGTACCAGTTGCACTGGCCGGATCGCAGCGTCAACAGCTTTGGTCAACTCAACTATTCGCATATTGCCAACGAAGATACCGTCGCCATCGATGAAACACTGCGCATCCTGTCCGAGTTCGTCAAAGCCGGCAAGATTCGCCATATCGGCCTGTCCAATGAAACCTCGTGGGGCGTTGCACAATTCCTGCGCGCCGCAGAGAAGTTCGACCTGGAACGTATCGTCACGATCCAGAATCCGTACAACCTGCTCAATCGCGGTTTCGAAATCAACTTGGCTGAGTTCGCCCATCGCGAACAGGTCGGCTTGCTGGCCTACTCGCCACTGGCTTTCGGCATGCTGTCCGGCAAATACGAAAACGGCGCGCGCCCTGCCGCCGGTCGCCTGACCCTGTTCGAACGTTTCACGCGCTACACCAACCCGCAAGCCGAATCCGCGACCAAAGCCTATGTCGCGCTCGCGCGCAAGCATGGCATTGATCCGGCACAGATGGCGCTGGCTTATGTCAACAGCCGTCCTTTTGTCACATCCAACATCATCGGCGCGACCACTATGGATCAACTGCGCAGCAACATCGACAGCCTGTCGGTACAGCTGCCGCCGGAAATCATGGAACAGATCGACGCGATCCACAAGACGCAGCCGAATCCTGCCCCCTGATCCACGGCAAGTAAAACAAAAAGCCCACCGGTATACACCGGTGGGCTTTTTATTGGCGTGACCGCAAATTAAGGTGGACTACTTCGCGCCCAAGGTTGCGGTCTCTTTATAAATTTCCTGGATCAGATCTTTGCCCACGCGCGACTCCATCGACTTGTGCACCGGCAGCATCGCTTTGCGCCATTCGGCTTTTTCGGCGTCGGTCAGATAGTAGACCTTGGTCTTGCCGGAAGCCTTGATCGCCGCCAGCGCGTCTTCATTCTCTTGCTGCGCAATCGCGTTGGCGTAGCGTGTTGCATCCTTCATTGCCGACTCAAGTTGGGTGCGGATGTCGGCAGGCAGATTGTCCCAGAACTTCTTGTTCACAATCACCGCATAGCCGATGTAGCCGTGATCGGACACCGTCAATTGCGACTGCACTTCATACACTTTCTGCGTATAAATGTTGGAGGGCGTGTTTTCGCTACCGTCAACCACACCGGTCTGCATGGCCTGATACACCTCGGAGAAAGCCAGCACTTGCGGATTGGCCTTCAAGGCGCGGAACTGCTCATCCAACACCTTGGATGACTGGATGCGCATTTTCATGCCGCGGAAGTCGTCAACCTTGTGCAACGGCTTGTTGGCGGTCATGACCTTCATCCCGTTATCCCAATACGCCAGTCCCTTGATTCCCTTGCTTTCCAGCTTCTTGAACAGTCCCTGCCCGATCGGACCTTCAGTGATACGCGCCAGCACGGCGCGGTTCGGGAAAATATAGGGCAGGTCGAATACTTCGTACTCCTTCACGCCCAGCGGACCGAACTTGGCCAGCGATGGCGCCAGCATTTGCACAGCGCCAAGCTGTAGCGCTTCCAGCTCTTCCTTGTCCTTGTAGAGCTGGCTGTTGGGATACACCTCCACCTTTACGCGGCCTTTGGTGCGCTCTTCCGCCAGTTGCTTGAAGCGCTCTGCGCCCTTGCCTTTCGGCGTGTTGTTCGCCACGACGTGGCTGAACTTGATCACGATAGGTTGCTGCGCCAGCGCAGGTACCGCCTGCACTGCCAGTGCCAGAACAACCGCCGTCGTTGCAGCGGTGAATATTTTTGTCATCATTCCTTGTCTCCTCGTTGTACCTCAAAAAACAATCAGATCGCGTAATCCTTCCCCCGAAGCCAGACGGTCAAAGCCGCTGTTAATGTCAGACAGGGCCAGACGCTGCCCCATCAATTTGTTGACCGGCAGCCCTCCGCTTTGATACAGACCGATATACCGCGGAATATCGCGCACCGGGACGCAAGAGCCGATGTAGCTGCCTTTGACCGTGCGTTCCTCGGCCACCAGGCTGACTTGTTGCAAGGCCCATTTCTGGTCCGGCGCGGGCAAGCCCGCAGTCACCGTCATGCCGCCTCGGCGTGTCATCCGGTAGGCTGCCTCCATGGCTTGCACCGAACCGGCCATCTCAAAGGCGTAGTCGACGCCGCCCTTGGTCAGCGCCCTGACCTTTTCCACGGCGTCGGGATCGCGAGCATTGACGGTTGCCGTTGCACCCAACGACTTTGCCAACTCCAGTTTGCTGTCGTGCAGATCAACCGCAATCACTTCGCGCGCACCCGAGGCCAGTGCGCCCAGCATCGCGCACAGACCAACGCCGCCCAGGCCGAGCACGGCTGCGGTGGTTCCAGCCTTGACTTCGGCGGTGTTGACTGCGGCGCCGACGCCGGTCAATACGGCGCAACCAAACAACGCGGCCTCAATCGGATCAATATCAGCTTCGATCTTGACGCAGGAGCGCCGAGACACCACCGCGTGATCTGCAAACGCCGATACGCCGAGATGGTGGTTGATAACTTTGTTCTGTCCGCGCAAGCGCATCGCGCCGGATAGGAGTTGGCCCTTGGTGTTGGCTTCCGCCCCTGGCTCGCACAGCGCCGGGCGTCCTTCCATGCATGGCATGCAATGTCCGCAGCTGGGCACAAACACCAGCACGACCAGATCGCCGGGACGCAAATCACTAACGCCGGCACCGACCTCCACCACCTCGCCGGAAGCCTCATGCCCCAGCGCCATCGGCATCGGACGAGGACGCGCACCGGTAATCACCGACAAATCGGAATGACACAAGCCCGCCGCGCGCATCCTGATCAGCACTTCGCCCGGCCCCGGCGCATCGAGATCAAGTTCTTCAATCCGCAGCGGCCGGCTGCTGGCAAAAGGTTCGACCGTGGTCATTTCTCGTAATACTGCGGCTTGAATCTTCATGTCTGTCTCCTGTTTGGGATGATGCGTTTGTAGTCGGATGGAATTGGGTTGCAAAATTGGGTTGCAAAATTGGGTTGCAAATTGAGTAGTACATTTTGACTTCGATTTCTGTTTTACTCTATTTTTGCCCGTAATTCGACTATTGCCGCACTTCACTCTTCATCAGACGCCTACCTGTGCTGGCGCAGAAATCGCTCTGCCTGCAGGATCACTGGTTTGTCGATCATCTTGCCGTTCAACGAGATTGCCCCACCGTCGCTTTTTGCCACTGCATCCATGACGGCACGCGCCCAGACCATCTCTTCATCACTCGGCAAGAAGCCTTGGTTGACGACGTTCACTTGTCGGGGATGAATACACAATTTCGCTCCGAAACCGCTGCGCCGCGCCCGACTGACCGCAGCGGCCAGAAACGGCTCGTCGTCAAAACTCGTCGTCACGCCATCAACAGGCTGGGCAATATTCGCCAGCCTTGAAGCGATCACCATCTCGATACGCAGATGCGACAGTTCGCCCTCCAGCGGTTCGCACTGAATGCCAAGATCGACTTGCAAATCGATGGAACCGAACGCCAACCGCTCGACGCGACCGGCTTGTGCAATCGGACGCATCTGCGCGATGCCGGCTGCGGTTTCGATCAACGGCAGCACGCGTGCCTGGCTGTGTGGGCCGGTGAAGTGTTGAGCGATATGACGAATCGTGTTGCAATCCTCAGCTTTGGGCAGGACGATGCCGGCGATCCTTCCCGCAAATGCGTCGGCGAAGCAACGGACGTCATCCGCATGCCATGGCGTGTCAGCCGCATTGATGCGCACCCACAAATTCACTGGCGGCGGCTCTTGTTGAGCGAGCCAGTCCGATAAGGTGTCCCTTGCCTGCGTCTTGAGCGAGGGCGCAACCGCATCCTCCAGATCCACGATCACGGCATCGGCACCACTGTCCAATGCCTTGACGTAGCGATCTGGCCGATTGGCGGGAACGAATAAATACGAACGGGCCGAAGCTGGGGATGACATCAGATTGCTCCGCGCTCGCGCATCTGCTTGATCTGCGCCTGCGCATAGCCAAGTTTGCCGAGGATGGTATCGGTATGCTGGCCCAGCGCAGGAATAGGATCCATGCGGAAGTCGTACGTATTGTTGACGCCCGGCGGCAGCAGCGCCGGCAACGTTCCTGCCGGTGATCCGACTTCGGCCCAGCGCTCACGCGCCGCCAGTTGCGGATGCTGCCAAAGATCTTGCATGGTGTTGACATGCGCGTTGGCAATCTGCGCGTCATCGAGACGGGCCACTACCTGCTCCGCCGTCAGCGGTGCAAACATGTCGAGGATCAGTTGCCGCAATTCAGCGCGATTTTCATGACGGCGGGAATTGGTCGAGAAGCGTGCATCCTGTGTCAGGACTGGATTCTTCAACACTGATTCGCAAAACACTTTCCACTCGCGCTCGTTCTGCAGCCCCAGCATCACGACTTTGCCGTCGCCGGCCGTGAATGGGCCGTAGGGATAAATCGTGGCGTGTTCCGCACCGGAACGCACCGGCGCCGATGCGCCCTGATAGGCGTAGTACATCGGAAAACTCATCCACTCCGTCAGCGACTCCAGCATCGACAAATCGATATGGCTGCCGACGCCGTCGCGGCCACGTTTGATCAACGCTGCCAGGATGTGCGAATAGGCATACATGCCGGCGGCAATATCGGCGATGGAACAGCCAGCTTTCGCTTGCTCATCGGCCGTTCCCGTCACCGACAGAAACCCGGCTTCGCTCTGAATCAGCAAGTCATAGGCTTTCTTGTCGCGATAAGGGCCATTCTCGCCGTAGCCTGAAATATCGCAGACGATCAGACGCGGATTCTTCTTGTGCAACACCGCTGCCGACAAGCCCAGCCCTGCAGCCGCGCCGGGAGCAAGGTTCTGTACCAGTACATCGGCTTCGGACAACAACTTGTCAATGATGACCTTGCCCTCTTCGTCTTTCAGATTGAGCGTCAGACTTTCTTTGGAGCGGTTGGTCCAGACAAAATGCGATGAGAGACCATTGACGCGTTCGTCGTAGCCGCGTGCAAAGTCACCGACGCCGGGACGTTCTACCTTGATCACCCGTGCGCCCATGTCGGCCAGCTGGCGTGTGCAGAACGGTGCGGCGATTGCATGTTCGAGGCTGACAACGGTGATGCCTTCGAGAGGACGTAAGGATTGCATCATGATTTTTCTCTTGCCTGAAAAGTGGATAGAAACGACCGCATCAGCACATCAGCATGTCAGCGCATCAGAACGAGCGTGGCAATCCGAGGATGTGCTCAGCCACGTAGGAATAAATCAGGTTCGTGGAAATCGGCGCGACCTGATACAGACGCGTTTCTCGGAACTTGCGTTCGATATCGTATTCGCAGGCGAAGCCAAAGCCACCATGCGTTTGCAGGCAGACGTTAGCGGCTTCCCACGATGCCTTGGCAGCGAGGAACTTCGCCATGTTGGCCTGCGCGCCGCAGGGTTGATGCGCGTCAAACAGTTCGCAGGCCTTGAAGCGCATCAGGTTGGCCGCTTCCAACTCGATATAGCTGTCCGCAATCGGAAACTGCACGCCCTGATTCATACCGATAGGCCGGTCAAAGACGATACGTTCCTTGGCATATTGCGCCGCCTTGTCGATGAACCAGTAACCGTCGCCGATACATTCGGCGGCGATCAGCGTACGCTCGGCGTTGAGACCGTCAAGGATGTATTTGAAGCCTTTTCCTTCTTCACCGATCAGGTTTTCAACCGGGATTTCCAGGTTATCGAAGAACAGTTCATTGGTCTCGTGATTGACCATGTTGAGTATCGGACGTACGGACATGCCGTTGGCGATGGCATGTTTGAGGTTGACCAGGAAGATCGACATGCCTTCTGATTTCTTCTTGACCTGATCAAGCGGTGTGGTGCGTGCCAACAGAATCATCAGATCGGAATGCTGGATGCGCGAGATCCATACCTTCTGGCCGTTGACGACATACCTGTCCCCCTTCTTCACGGCCACGGTCTTGATCTTGGTGGTATCGGTGCCGGTCGTCGGTTCGGTTACGCCCATCGACTGCAGACGCAGTTCACCGCTGGCGATCTTCGGCAGATAGAATTGTTTCTGCTCTTCGGATCCATGACGCAGCAAGGTCCCCATGTTGTACATCTGGCCGTGACAGGCGCCTGAATTGCCGCCGGTACGATTGATTTCTTCCATGATCACAGACGCCTCCGTCAGCCCCAGACCTGAGCCGCCATATTCAGCAGGGATCAGTGCCGCCAGCCAGCCGGCCTTGGTCAGTGCATCGACGAATTCTTCAGGATAGCCGCGGGCTTCGTCGACCCTGCGCCAGTACTCCGGCGGAAAAGTATTGCAGAGATCGCGCACGGCATCGCGCAGGTCTTGATAAGCGTCCGACTGATGAGACATGGATGATTCCTCTGTTCACTATTTGGTTATTCGACTGATGAAGTATTGAATGACTTGTTCATGCCAGCACGGCCTGCGCCTGCATCGCCAGTTCGCCACGCAGGTTCTGCGCCCAGAGTTCTGCGCTCTTGCCATCGGCTGACAATTTTCCACAGACCTCGAAGGCTTCGGTGTCGAACAGACTGCCGACCGCACGGAAATTGAATTCCACCAAGCGTGCCAACGGCAAGCTGCGTCCCAGCAAGTCGACCAGAAAAGTGGCAATCAACGGGCCGTGCACGATCAGTCCGGGATAGCCTTCAACGCCTGTGACATAGCTGCGGTCGTAATGGATGCGGTGGCCGTTGAAGGTCAGTGCCGAATAGCGGAACAGCAGCACCGGATCCGGCTCAATGCGGCGGCGCCAGTCGGCTTCCGTCGGCGCGGCCTTCGGTGCGACCGGCGCGGCGCCCGGTTGCGGCATGTCGCGATAGACGATGTCGTGTTCTTCGTAGACGGCGAGCTGGCCGTTGTGCGCGATCTCATGTGCGACGGTGACAAAAGCCAGATCGCCGGTCTTGCCCTTCTTGACATCAACGCTGGCAATGCGCGAGGTCTTCACCGCGGTTGCACCGATCGGCAACGGCGCGGGGAAGCGCAAACGTCCGCCCGCCCACATGCGGCGCGGCAGCGGCACCGGAGGCAAAAATCCACCACGGCGTGGATGGCCGTCGTCGCCCACCCCGGACTGACGGCACACTGTCCAGAAATAAATCCAGTGCCACAGCGGCGGCAAAGCATCGCCCGCGGCCGGCGCCTGTGGATGATCCAGCGTCGCAGCCAGCGCCGCAGCGAAGGCCGGATTGATGGTGTCGCTGTACGACTCTGTCTTGCCTATCCATTGACGCAGTAGCGTCAGGTCGATGTCATGCGTGCTCATGTGCGTGGCCCGTCTTTGTCACTCAGTGTTTAGTTTCTGCAGGTATCCGTATCCAACCCGCCATGAAGCTGGATGATTCGGGAACGCACAGAGTCTGAGCGCCGGACGTTGTCAAAACAATCTGTATTTTTTGAAGGGGGGCATCGTCTTTACTGAAGTCACATATGTGCGATTGCAGCAATTTTCACGATCAAACCAGATTGCGTAAGCCACACGACGTGTTGCAGTCGCCACACGAAAATCTGCTGCTATAGTGCGCCATGGCAAATTTCTGTTTAGTCAGCAAGAGCCTGCTTTTGAATCAATAACTCCAAGAGAGACCTATGAAGAAAAACCATCTGATATCGCTGATCGCTGCTCTGGCGTGCACCACCTCCGCAGCGTCCTTCGCTCAAACCACACCGGCAGCACAAGCTGACAACGCCTTGTTGCAAGCCGCACAAAAACGCAAGGATCCGTTGATCAAGGATCTGACGACGTTGGTCAATATCGATTCCGGCACAGACGATGCCAAAGGTCTCGGACAAGTGGAAGCCGTGCTGGCGCAGCGCCTGAGAGAAGTCGGCGCCAGCGTCGAAATCGTCGCCGCACCACCGGCTGCTGGCAAAATGGTGATCGGCAAATTACAAGGCAGCGGCACCAAGAACATCATGCTGATGATTCACTTCGACACCGTATTCGGCGTTGGCGAAGCCGCCAAGCGCCCCTTCAAGATCGTCGGCAACAAGGCTTATGGTCCCGGCGTAGCCGATGCCAAAGGTGGCGCACTGTTGATTGTCTATGCGCTCGACATCGCACGTGAACGCGGATTCAAGGACTACAAGACACTCACTGTTTTATTCAACCCTGACGAAGAGAAAAGCTCGCTCGGTTCACGTGACATGATCACCAAATTGTCGGCAGATCAGGATTACGTTCTGGTGTTTGAGCCACCGGAAGCTGACGTTGTGACGGTCGCTACCAACGGCATCGCCTACGTCCACCTGGACGTCAAGGGCCGCGCCTCGCATGCAGGCTCCGCACCGGAAGCGGGCCGCAACGCGGCAGTCGAACTGTCCAATCAGATCATCCAGTTGAAGGATCTGGGCAGCCCCACCAAAGGCACCACGGTCAACTGGACCGTGATTCAGGCCGGCGACCGCGTCAATATCATTCCTGAAAAGGCCAGCGCCACCGCCGACATGCGCATGTCCGACGTCACCGAGATTCAGCGTGTGCAAGCCGATGCCGACAAAATTATCCAAAAGAAGCTGATCCCGGAAACCGACGTCAAGGTTAAGGTTGAAAACCGTCGCCCGCCATTCAGCAAGAACGCTGAAAGTGATCGCCTCGCCGCAACCGCAGACAGCATCTACAAAGAACTCGGCAAGTCGATCACGCCGGTCTCGATGCGTTACGGCACCGATGCCGGTTTCGCCTATCATCCTGAAACCGGAAAGCCCGTAGTCCTTGACGGTATGGGCATCGTCGGCGACCGCATCCACTCTTCCGATGAATGGGCCGATCTGGATAGCATTGTCCCGCGCCTGTATCTCACGGTGCGCATGATGGAAGCGATGGGAAAAGGCAAGTAAGCGTCCCCCCAGAGTAAGCCAAAGCGGGCTTTCAATAGCCCGTTTTCTCCGCCCCACTTAGTTTTGCACTCTTACTTTCTGATTTTTCGTCGCAGGAGAACACCATGAAGGTCAAGCGCATCGTCGCCAACATCCAAACGGAAACCGTTGATCGTGCCAGATCGTTCTATCGCGATCTTCTCGGACTCGATGTGCTGATGGATCACGGCTGGATCGCCACCTACGGCTCCGACGAACAGATGAGCGTGCAGATCAGTTTTGCTTCGCAAGGCGGTTCCGGCACGCCGACACCTGATTTATCGATAGAAGTAGACGATATTGAAGCTGCCCTGGCACGCGTCAAAAAGATGAACATTCCGCTTGAATATGGCCCCGCCGATGAGCCATGGGGCGTACGCCGCTTCTATATCCGGGATCCCTTCGGCAAACTGATTAATGTCTTGGCGCATCACTGAAGTCGGATCATCGCCGTCAAGCAGGATGACAGTTAGAAACCGTCGGAAGAATTAAACAAGCGAAAATAGCAGCACAAACAACAAAGGCGTAATATAAGTCTGAATAAAACAGACCGGTCCCATCAACCCGGCGACCATTTCAGAGAGACTCCGACATCATGCTATTCGACCTGACCGACCTGCGCCTGTTCATTCTGATTGCCGAACTCAACAGCCTCACGCGCAGCGCCGAGCGCATGAACATGTCATTGGCGGCGACCAGCAACCGCATCAAGGAGCTGGAAACACGCTTCGGCATGCGCCTGCTCTATCGCGAGAGCAAAGGCGTACAACTGACACCCGCCGGTCAGACCTTTCTGAGCCATGCGCAGCAATTCATGCAGCAAGTCGAACGCCTCAAAGGCGATATGCAGCAATACAACAATGGCATCAAGGGCTACATCCGCATTTTCGCCAACACTACGGCAGTGACGGAGTTCATGCCCGAAATCCTCGGTAAATTTCTCACACTGCATCCGCAAGTCAACGTCGCGCTGGAAGAACGGCTGAATCACGACATCATGCGCGGCATTCAGGAAGGCACCGCCGACATCGGCATCGTTGCCGGCCCGGTGCAGGGAGAGGGATTGGAGATACTGAATTTTTCCACTGATCGCCTGGTACTCGCGACGGCGCTGGAGCACCCACTCGCAGGTGCCGGCAAGGTCGCTTTCGCGGAAACGCTGGAGTACGAACACGTCGGTCTGCATGAAGGCAGCACGCTTCATCACTTCCTCAACCGCATCGTGTCGGAAAGCGGACAGCGCCTCAAATTGCGCATTCAAGTACGCAGTTTTGAGGCCATGTGCCGTATGGTGGAAACAAATGTCGGTATCGGTATCGTGCCGCACTCAGCCGCGCTGCGCCACAAACAAACCATGCAACTGAGCCTGACGGAATTGACCGATCCGTGGAGCGTGCGCGAGCGCAGCATGGTGGTTCAGAATCTGGACGCCCTGCCCCTGTATGCGCGTGACCTGGTGGAATTCATCAAGCAGCAGACGGCGCAAGTACCGCCGGTGCCGGTGGAAAAGGAAGCAGCCTGATTTAGCAATGCAATGCGCTTAGCCGTGGGTCATCATCCACAGGGCAATGGCGATTAAAGCGCCGCAGAACAGCATCCGCAAACGCCGCTCCGGCAAATGATGGGCCAGCGCTACACCCCAGGAAATACTCAACATACCGCCCAGCGCCAATGGGATTCCGATACTCCAGTCGACGTGTCCCGCACTGGCATAGGTCCATAGCGCCACCAGCGTACCCGGCGTCACCATCGCCAGGCCCAGACCTTGTGCTGCGGTCTGCGTCATGCCAAATAGTCCAACCAGTCCCGGCACCGCCACGATCGCACCGCCGACACTGAAAAAACCCGCTGATGCCCCTGCGGCAATCCCCATCAAGAAGATGTATTTTTGCGGCAGACGTGCGCGTGGAATCATTTCCTTCTGCTTGCGCATTAACGTCCACAAGTAGTACACGGCGAGTACCACCATAAACAGTGCAAATGACAAATGCAATGAACGCGCATCAATCGACGTCGCGAAGCGTGCCGAAAAATACGTCATGAACACCGCCGGAATCGCCATCTGCAAGGCAGATCCGAGTTCAATCTTGTTGCGCTGTTTATAGCGCCAGAAACCGATGACCACATTCGGTACGATCATCACCAGTGCGGTCCCCTGTGCGAGCTGCTGATCCATTCCATACAAAAATCCCAAAACAGGAATTGCGATCAGTCCGCCGCCGATGCCGAATAAACCACCGATTGCGCCAAGCACGCCGCCGAGAAAAAAGTTAACTATTACGGTGAAATACAAGGAATGCATCTGGAACTCATTTCGTGAATAGGCGTGAGTGCGAACGTGTCCTGTTTGGGATGTAGTGCAAGGCGTGCCGTTTGCCAAGACTAGGCGTCTTGGCAAGCGGCACAACGCAGCAATACACCCAAAGAGGCCGTTCCCAAAGGGTTCTTACTCAAAGAGGCGCTGGCAAGGCGTGCGACGCGTCCAGTGCCTCTTTGAGTAAGAACGCATCTCACGCATATTCGCGAAATGAGTTCTCGGTGTAAAGTACGCACTTGGCTGGACAAGTCCCGTCGAAAGACCGAGAAGACTTGCCGAGCTGGCGAACCAAAAAGGAGATAGACGTGAATAATGGAAGTAGCGGCGTTCTGGTTGTTGTACTTGAAGCGGGCGTTGTCATCATTATCGCGTTGGCGATTTACCTGATCCGCAAAAAATAAAACGGACCGTAACCGCGCCCTCCCAAGCTGTCAGCCAGTTTATCAGCCAGACCTCGCCGTCACAAGCGAAGCACACGATCTGCTCAGAAGCGCCGGATGAAAAATTTTAATCCGGCGAAGCAAGGTATCGATGCGCCAGGACCTTTCATCAATGTATGAAAACCCTGATGTGACAACCCAACACTAAGGACTCAAGAATTATGGATCTCGGACTACAAGGAAAAATCGCCCTCGTCTGCGGCGCAAGCAAAGGTCTCGGTTACGCCAGTGCCGAACATCTGGCGCGTGAAGGCGCGCATGTCGTCATCGTCGCACGCGGCCAGGAAGCGCTGGACCAGGCCGCCGCCAAACTGCGCGCACTCGGCAACATCAAGGTGATCGCCGTCGCCACTGATATCGCAACACCGGAAGGCCGTGCAAAAGCGCTCGCCGCCGTCGACGAAATCGCCGGCGAAAAAGGCCACGGCCCCGACATCCTTGTCAACAATGCCGGCGGCCCTCCGCTGGGCGACTTCCGCGATTGGGATCGCGAGATCTGGCTCAAGGCTATTGACGCCAACATGCTCACGCCGGTCGAGCTAATCAAAGCCACTGTCGATCAAATGATCGCGCGCGGCTGGGGACGTATCGTCAACATCACCAGCAGCTCGGTCAAAGCACCCCGCTACGACCTCGGCCTGTCCAACGGCGCCCGTTCGGGCCTGACCGGCTTCGTCGCCGGAGTCTCGCGCCATATCGCCAAGAGCGGCGTAACCATCAACAACCTGCTGCCGGGCAGCTTCGAAACCGATCGTCTGCGCAGCAGCTTCGTCGGCTCCGCCAAACTGACCGGCGAAACCCCCGAAGAAGTCCGTGTACAGCGCATGGCCGAAACACCAGCCGGCCGCTTCGGCGACCCGGACGAATTCGGCGCCACCTGCGCCTTCCTCTGCAGCAAACACGCAGGCTATATCAACGGCCAGAACGTGCTCATGGATGGCGGCGCTTACCCAGGTATTTTCTAATCCAGCCTTTTCCCAAAAAGCAAAACGGTAGCAGCCGGGCAACTCATGTATAATGCGCGGCTTGCGCAGGAAGGTTGGCAGAGCGGTTGAATGCACCAGTCTTGAAAACTGGCGAGGGCGTAAGCCCTTCGTGAGTTCGAATCTCACACCTTCCGCCACAGAGCTCCAAGTCGTTGATTTCATGTATTATCAAGGACTTTTTACAACGAGCTGGTACAAATGAGTAGTACAAGGAAGCAGTCTGAGGCCTCGACCAAAGGGGTCAAGTTGCCTTCAAATCTTCAAAAAATAAAAAGCGGTTACCGATTCCGCAAAAGCATTCCTGCCGACGTCCGGCACATTATCAAACAGACAGAATTTATACGGGCACTCGGTAAAGATTACCGACAAGCAGTGCTCGAATGCGCAAAACTGGAAGCCGAAGTAGCCCAGATGATTGAGGCCGCTCGCAAAAAACTAGAGGTAGGAAGTACAAGCGAGCAGTTTTTGAAAAACGGGAAGCACAAAGTGCTTCCTGGGGACTCGCCGAATCTCAGCGGCCACGCTGCTGCGCTATTTTTGTCCGGCCTGGACGCAGACCTCAATAAACGACGCACCGGTCAATTGGATGAAGCAGAATTCGCTGACCTATCACAGACCTTCGATTCCATGCTCCAGAAAGCCAATTTTGCCATCGCATCAGGCAACGTCTCGGCTTATCCTCAAGTCATACATCAGTTGTTATATCTACAGGGCTACGACGTTCAAGCCACTGCAGAGCAATGGCAAACGATTGCTTATGATTTCGTGCTAGCTGCGAAACCAGGAATCGAAGCATTGGTACAACGGCAGGCCGGCAACCTCCTTCAGCCAGACATATCCGAATTCTCTGAAAAAGACCCTGGGCCGGCTTGGTTACTCGATATCAGTACCCGTAGAAAGCCTGTCGCCACTGCTGAATCTTCTCCCGCGACACTATCCAGTGTTGTACCGCACTACGAAAAACACCTGGCTAATTATGGTCGTAAGACGCAAACAACGAGACTATCCTGGTGGCAGGGCTTAACAGACTTTTGCAAAGACGCGGCTTTGTCTGAGGTGACATCAAACGACATCTACAATTTCTTTGAAAGTCGTTTGGATGCCGCAGAAAAAGGCTGGAGTATGAAATACTGCAATCAAGTTCGCAGAGAATTTAAAGTGGTTTTTTTTCTGGCGAAGACAAAGAATCTCTGTATAAATAATCCTGCAGCGGACGTTCTCGCCATGCCGAAAATTCCGGATATAGATGAGAATAATCGGAAGAAGCCTCGGTTCCCCTTCACAATCGGGCAGCTAAATAATCTCTACGCATCAGAATGGTACAACCCTGATTCTGAAAGCTTCAAAGGAAAAATGAAATGGGATTTATCCGCTAGGTATTGGATACCTCTCATCTGTCTTTATCACGGCCTGCGCGTGAGAGAAGCGACTCAAATTCGAGTCTCGGATATAGTTCCTGGCGAGCATCCGTTACTTCGCATTCAAACTGAAGAAGGCAGCAAAAAGGACGGCGACTCAGAATCGGCTCTACCTGTCCGTCGCGTAAAAAACGAAGCCTCAAAACGAGATGTGCCGATTCATCCTGTCTTACTTGAGCTTGGCTTTATGGGCATGGTAAGCGAAGCCAAGTCTCGAGGCGCCACCTCTCCATGTTTTCCTTCTGCCCTTCCAGACCGAGACAGCAAACATCCCATATGGGGACGCGCATACGAGCAGAGTTTTCTTCGCTATGTGCGAGATAAATTGAATTTCGGAAACGGCTATGGCAACCACAGTTTCAGACACACGCTTGAAGATTGCTTGCGAAATATTCAACTGGATGACGTCTGGCCCGCAGGTTTAGGTCAGTTCTACTCAGGCCGAGCGTTACCCGGCGATAGAGATATGGATTTGTTCAGAGTAGTAGGTAGCGAACGGCATTACGGAACAGGCTACATCGCCACCCGCGTCGTTCAATACGTGGCAAGAATTCAATACGACGGCCTCAAGCTTCCCAAGCCTTATAAAGAATGGCTCGATGGAAAACCATCTGTCGCGGGCAATCTCATCGTGATTCTGAATAGAGATTGGGGCAGTAAATGGAAATGAGATTTTAATAAAGAGCAACCAAGTGGCCAGCCACCCTATTCAAATTTATGGATGTCGTGGCTGAACACGCAAAATGCACTGGCAATGAACTTGTAGCATCGCGGCCTCCCCTGCCGCGGTGTCGTTTCCTTTTCTACCAAACTTTCATCAACTCCCTTCCTCTCGCAATGGCCACTCGGCCCTTGCTAAGCCGCTAAGCTGCTTGGCTCTAATGGATAAAAAGAAAATGTTACCCAAAAACAACGAATGATATAACGTTAAAAACGCGTTCTGCCAAGTATGAAAATATTTTCGTTGTGCGGCTCTGAATCTCGTTGTTATCGTAGTTCACCGCGCACTACTGCGAATAAATTAAGTCAGTGGAGTGCGTCGAAATCAACTTGGAGCTTTCATGAAAAAACATCCCGAATGGTTAGCAAAAGTACAGACCATCAACAGTACGGCCGCGACTCGAAGAGCTGCATTGAAATTAGCCAACGCAAAAACCACCCGCGAGCTAGCTACTGCCAAGCGGTCGTTGGTTGCAGTTGCATTGACTCAATTGGCAAGGCAATTGGCGGAGGAAATTTATGCGCCGGTAGGTGGCAAGCCCATTCGCCGTGCGAGTTGCCGTTGACCCTACCTAAGGACATCTTGAGCGCTTGCGTTCATGACTTCCGCTCCGACTTACTGCGGCAATCCGTTTGAAACGAACTTCAACCGTCTATGGCAGTTGCACCTTGAAACACCAAGGACCGCATTTGCATGCGGTCCTTGGCGCAAACCATACTTAGCAGGTCGGGCGCTGAGCCGTGATAGTCCGGACTATCACAGGATGGTTTGGAGTAATTACGTGCGGCCGACCTCCCACACGTGACGGCGTTATGTCCTCGAGTTGAGTTGCCGTCACTGCAGTATATGCACTAGCGCATTAGATGATTGCAGAAAACCATCGCGCAAGAAAAACTTCTTAAGTGCCTTCGTTGATTTGAATGGAGCGTCTCATCGCTGACGCCAGAGATACAGAATCTTTTAAGCAAAAAAGCGCTTTCACTTTACAAGGGAATTTCACAATATATGCATACAAAAAAACGCCCCCTCCGTGTCATCAAAGGTGGATTAGAGGCTGACAAGGAACGCGAATACAAGCGCCTTCACCCAGCCGTCCAAATTCGTCATGCTTACGCTACCCCAAATGTGGAGGCGGAGGAGGTGCGCGTGTTGAACAGTTTGCGCTTGGTAGGTGGAACTGAGGTAAACGGGCCTGGACGGAAAACCTTCGATATCCCGGTAGGGGATGCTATCAATCTGGTGGGGGCGAGCTGCGAGACGCGTCGGCGGCGCGCGGTTCGTGCAATTTTCTCCTTTGACGTTGGCCAAGGTGTGACGGTCCTCAACTTAGTTGAAGAATTCAGAATCAATATGACCGCGCCGGCCAACCGTCAGCAAGAGCTGGACTATATGCTGCGCAATGGAACGATTGACGACCTGCTTCTCAGTATGGGTATTTCAATCATCACGGCAGGCGAAGAGCAAGGCTTGGATGTGTCGGCCTATGCGACAGTGTTTAAGCCTGCCCGGTTGCTTCGTTATTTGCCTAAATTGAAAGAATACGACGATATTCTGGCGGGCTTGGCTTTGGCTTGAATAAACGGTCGACAACGCGGCAACCGGTATAGGAACGTCCCTATCAAGTACGAGGAAAAAGGGGGGGCGAAATGGAAGTAAAAGATACGAAATCTAGTTCGCAGAAAAACTGTCTTTGCTTCCACGGAATGCCTGGCAAGTGGGTGGGTGAAATGGGTTCATAGAAGGCTGGTCGCAATGACAAGCCTTCCCCACTCAAATGTGCGAGTTATCGAACCCATATGTATTGCCACCAACGTCTATCTGCCCACCCTGCACCATTGGCAGCCCTGTCGCCGGATTTACCAGCGGGCCGGAATCGGCACTCATGTCAGGTAGAGAACTCTCCGCGAAACCTTGAAACACCTCTTCCGAGTGATGCTCCGCTTTGGACGAAAGATATTCCGTAATCCTTGCTTTCTCTTGTCGTTGGCGTTCCTCTTCCTGGATGACTCTGAATCTTATCGGGGAATAAACCTCATCAACGATTGCATCTAAATCCAGAAGAATGGGCCTGGTTGCATTGACCACGAACTTACCGTCCTCGATTTTTACTACCCCTTCCTGCAATATTCCACCCTGCTCCAGGCCTTGAATAAAATTGGCGAGTTCTTTCAACTTTATGTCGAAGATGTCAGGTGCACCGACGACCACAATATCCGCTCGATGGCGGCCTCCGCCCAGAAATTGAGGCATGGTGTTGGCCCAAACGGTTTTAACTCCACCTAACAAGCCGTACTGCTTCCGTTTCATCGTGAATGTCAGAGCATGGACAGCGTCCGCCGAAAAGCTCCTCTTGGCCATCTTTTTCAAATGCTTAATCGCATTCGCACGTCCAGTAGTGATTGTCGGCGTATTGCCTTGGTAATACGCCCATCGGCATGCGACAAGCTCGTTGTAAAAAGCCTTTTCAATCATCGGGGGACCAATGATGACAATATTGGATAAGCGCGATGGAGATATGCGGATAGAAGCCAACAAGCGCTCTAGTTGGGTGAGGGAGCCTTCAGACGAACGATACGATTTAATTTTTTCGGTTTTCATTTTTTGAATATGCGTGCCAAAGAGCGGCAATAGAATTAACTGCTTGATGGAAAAATTATTTGGTAAATAGTTCGTTTATCTTCAACTGAGTCCAACAAGCTTCAACCTTTTCACTAACCGCTTTCTCAATCGCCTTGAGCTGCTTATTGCTCTCTGCAGCGAGCTCATAAGCTTGAGTCAAGGCGTATAGCGAAACTTCCAAGATTTCTCTATCCACTGATTCGTCTTGAGCCACCTTATCGAATAGAAAGCACTGAAGTTCAGCCATTTTCCACGCAAGCGCAACATTGTCTTCCAGCGATTGATACGTCCCTGCTACTTGAGAGTACGTTTTAATAAACGTGGGCTTGCTTGCCAGGGATTGAGGCTCCCCCGATATTTGGAGGCGCGCCTCATGCAATTTTCTTTTGTAATCCAACGAAAGCGATTCCATCGCCTTTTCATTTTCCAGGATTTTATTGAGCTTGGATTTGAGCTCAGAGAATGTGCATTCTCTAGCCTTATTTTCTTCCCAATACTCTTCGGCGGCCAACTCTACATACGATGTAATGCTATCCAGATGCCGTCCTGCGTCGCCCATAAACGGGTCAGCAGCTATGTCTTGAATTTTTTGCAGCATCAAGGGCTTGCACCATTGCGCGCAAACAGAATAAGGAGCGGTTAGCGCCTCAATCAATGCTTCGGCCCTACCTTTTCTTACGTAGAAGCATGAGCTTTCGTCACTTAACACCTCCTCCCTGCAGGCCCTTCTGAGTTCCTCACGGCGTGCCGTGAGTAGCTGATTGAATGCGGATATATCTTTTTCACCTTGGGTTGTTTCGTTTGTCATCGCCTAGGGTCCGATTTTAAGTGGTTCATTAGTCGACTCTATCGAAACTGAATTTTCGTTCGATGTGTCTCGAGCCCCCTCCGACTCACTCGTGTGCTCATTTGAAGACTTGACCTGCATCACTGTGAATTGAAGAAACTCTCTAATCTGCGCGTCATTACTTGAAACTCGCTCAATCCGTGCCATAACCTGTTCAAACCATTTAGGGCGGTCTTGTGGCTTCATACCCTTCAAATCTTCCGCTGTGATTTGATGCTTCTCTAAAAAGATGCCTGGGTTTCGCCATTTATCTGCGCCCCGAAAAATGGCCTCGTCCGGTTTGCCAGGGCAAACCTTACGGTTAATGATGAATGCCTGGCCGGCGACCTTATCTGGCTCTGGTGGTAAAACGGTTTCAATTTCTCCGTTCCTGATGATTTCTGGCCAATCTCTCGCGTACGGGACCATTAGCCCGATGAATTTGCACTTACTCTCGTCACGCCACCATTCGCGATGCGCACTTATCGGCGTCGCGATGTCCCTGATTTCATACGTCTTCTGAACTTCATAGTCAGCATCTGAATAGAGCGTGATATTGGCAAGCATTGTGCCGCCCAAGAACAGTCCATTCAGGACACTCAGTACATCTAGCATTCATCTCACTCCATATTTTGCCGTTTTGGCAATATGAAAATTATCTAAACAACATGCGTTTTCACGCTATAGCGGGAAGACTAAAGAGTACCACGGGGCAAATATTTCTCCTACTACAGCGGGAGAAATCAATGACTCAATTGCAAGCAGAAGAAGTGGCAGCGGCCGCAGGGAAAGTGCTCAGGCGACTGCGAAAGGAGATGGATTTAACGCAAGAGAAATTGAGTTTTAAGGCAACAATCCAGCGGAATTTCGTATCCGAGATTGAATTGGGGCTGAAACAGCCATCACTGTTTACGATATTCAAGATTGCTCAGGCGCTTGACGTAACGCCACATCAGTTCGTATTGCTGGTCCAGGAACAGCTGGAGGAAAAGTAAGGGGGGGCGCATCGCGACGTCGCAATTCTGTCACCACCGCTACCGGCCATCGGAGTTGTCTAATCATCCTCTTCATCGAGGTAGCGGCTAGTCCGGCGCTCGTGTGCCATCGAATAGCGCGCATCTTTAAGCAAGCTGTCGTAAAGCTCATAAGCTGGCTCTACACGGCTAAGCGTGCTTAGAACCTCTAAGCAGTGCTTCTCGAGCTTGACGTCTTGAGGAAATGGCTCGCCAGGCGTGCCGTGACGAACACCAGTATTCGTGGCGGCTACGATTGAAGACCTAACTGCATCAAGTGCCTCGTCGTCAATCAGCTCAGCTGCATTGAGCAGTTTTCGAAGGAACTCTGGAAACTCATATACAAAGGAATTCTGACTTTCACGCAGTATCAGGCCAACCACTAAAGCGCGCTCACGGTCACCAGCTGCCATCCAAGTCAGCAATGCATTCAGCATTACCTCATCGTAGCTCCCCCACATACCGGCCACTACCTCTCCAATACGGGGCAAGCTGCCGTCTTGCGTAGTATTCTTCAAGCCCCAGTCTAGGAACTCAACCAAGTGCCGTAATCCATTCTCGCTCTCGTTAAATCCGATTCCATCTTCAGCTCCGCCATATTCCTTATGAAGTGGAGTGAAGCGCCAAGTACCATGGTGCTCACACTCAACCATGCGAGCACGAATAAATTGCATCACGGCTGTAGAGTCTTCTTTGACGGATGAACTCAAGAAGGCTTTCACCCAATGGTCGTCCAGTTCCTTAAGACTCACAAGCTTTTCCAACAAACGTGTCCGCATGCTGCTAACTATCTCCTGCGGAATTGTTTGTCCACCCGCGACCCACATCAGACAATCGTGGGTGACGCGCGTCGACACCGTGAAATCGACCTTACAAATCAATTCGACTGCCAGGCCTGGATTCGTTGAAGCGACTTGTTGCACCAAGAATGTCGCTGGCAACAAAACGGATTCATCATCGGACGACATGATTCGTTCGAAAAGCGCGACTTCATCCGGTCGATACGGACCTTTCGGCACGTAACTCGCATAGGCCTCCGCCAGCTGCGACAATTCCTTTGATGAATCTTTGGACCTTTGAACATATTTACTGACCGTGTCGGGAGCACCTGAGGCAATGACGATACTCAGTGCGCGCCCAACGTGCAAAGCCAGATGTTCCGCTTTGCCTTCGAAGTTTCGAGCAACAATCTCCTCTGCAAAGGCTGGAGAAGCTTCCAATAGATATCCAACAAAGATATATGGACTTCCATATCCTCTAGCGATGGCGCTCATCTCATCCAGGCAAGAATTCACCACTTCGAATAGTGCGGATGGGCCTTGATAGGCCTTCACGATTTCCGCGACCAACGTCTGACGCTCCTCTTCATAACCTGACCTGGTGAGTGAATCGCCGATATCCCATGTCTCCATGCCCCAACCATCGATGAGGGCGCGCGTCAGCCGAGTCGTCAAATCGCGATGAAGAAGTTCCAGAATTGGTTTTGCGAGGACTGACGTTTCAGGCCTTCCATGGAATGCATGCCAGCGGAGCGACTGCGCCAACCTTACAAGCACTACCGGTGGCATATACGTCTCGTTCACCAACTTGCTTATTGCTGCCAGATTTTTTCCATGCTCGGCCGCCCACTCATCGACCGATGAATCGCTAGGTATCGCTCCACTCAGAGCGCTCTGCCAGGTCTGCGCTGCCAAAAATGCTCGCCTGTCGCGCCCCAATTTTAGGAAATCCAGAAGCGCGTTCGTGACGTCATCTCTCAACTGCTGCACATTCTTCAACGCAACTCGATAGCGGCTGATGGTGAAGGTCGATTTTGAGTATGAGGTGGATTGAAACTCTGTTTCCAATGGCCCTGTCAACATCTCGAACGGGGTATATAGGGATGTCACTGAGGCGGGACGCTCCAGAAGCTTCAAGGCAAAAGCAACCACTTTACGTACATGCTCTACCGGCTTATGCAGCTGGTACTTAGCCAGCTCCTTCAGAATCCGGACCGCATGACCAGGTTCTTGATTGAGCTGCCGATTGTCATTCTTACCCGCTTTCCAAAGTAACGTGCATCCCTCTTCAATGTAGTCGTAGTTGTAGGAAGCGTTACGAATTATATTGCACACATGAGTGTCATTGCCGTGCCCTTCATTTACAAGCCTGCGTGCAAAGTTCAAAGCCAAGCGAGGCTGATAGTAGGCCATCGCCTCCACCGCCTGAACGTGCCGATTTACATAGTCACCATGCCAGCGAAGATGCGGCTCAATGCTACGTAGCGCATCGCTATCGTCAGTCGCCCCTTCCCGCAGCCGCCAATCCAATCGCCCAAGATTGACGAGCATATTCTTCAAATGGTCTTTATTTGCAAGCTCAAATATCGCCGCAAAGCTTTCGTTTACCGTTCCATCCTCTTTCAAATAGCTCCACCGAATAAACTCATCCGCGAGCAGGTCGGGCGCCAATCGCGTGCGGATACCTCGCTTGAACAGAACGCCTGACTGTCCCAACAGAAGCATCAGACGTGCAATCTCTGCGTCCGATACTCCGTAGACCGTCGTGAGTATTGTGACCAAATTCGGGTCATCAGGAATCACTGGCTGCAGTAAAGCTGTGACGCTGAGCACAGCTTTTAGCTTTTCTTCCTCGTGCTTAGACACCAATTTCGCTGTTATTTCGTCTCGCAGCTTCAACAGCACATATCGACGAAACTCTTCACTTTTTCCAAGCAACTGCAAAGATATTGCATCTCGTGCGACCAACTGAGCGGCTAGAACTGTTGCCAACGGTGTTGTGTATGTTGCCTCGGCAATTTCGGCAGCAGCCTCTAACGCTGCTCCGCACTCCCTCAATATTGACTCGGCCAACAATCTAGCCTGCTCCTTTGACTGCAACGTCATCTGAACAAGCGCTACCGACGGCCCCGAAAGCGCCACATCGGCCGCTTGGCTGACCAGAGTGGAAACACCATAAGGACGAAGCGAAAACAGCAGCCGAGTTCGATTTCCCGGGTCAGCGGCATGGCGGAGCAATACGCCCAAATCCTCTCTATCATGGGCATCATCAATGACCAGGATGGTAGCTACGCCTTTTCTATCGCGCAGACCATCCAAATGATGAGCTTTCACTTCCTCTGTCGGGGAGATGAATCGAACATGGAGTCCTCCTTCGCTACCAAGCAGCCGAGAAATCTCCCGAAGAACACGTGTCTTTCCTGCCCCCGGGTTCCCAATCAGACAAGTGAGTAGGACTTTTTCATCTCGTGCTGCGACGACTACCTGTTCAATCTCACTTTCCCGACCGACCAGAGCCCAAGCGTGGTTAAAGAACCTGTCTTGAACCAAGAATTGAATGAAAAATCGCTCCTCGTCCTGAATCGGCCCTGGCTCCTCAATGCCTAACAGGTTCAATCGTTGGCCATGGAAAAATCGGTCGACTAAGTCTAGTCGGTCGTAAAGTGGCAGCTCGTGGAGCTTGCGAGTAATGTCGTCGCGGTCCCAGATTTGCCAGTCTGCGTGCATCGCCACCGCATCTCGCGCGTTGGGGCTGGCTACACTCGACAATAGGAGCACCTTCAGGTCGGCTTCATATGTCTGTTTCGCAACTGCGCTATGAACTTTTTGCGGCCCAAATTCCACAACCCTTTTACATTGGAATGTGTGCGTCCCAAATGGCCCCTTAGCCACGATATCTATGCCGTGTTGAGTGTGCCCTGTTGCGCCGTATCGATGAACATGCCCTCCCAAGGGCTGATAGAGACGGTCCAAGAGAGAGGTGCAAAAAATCTCAAAGGTATCTGGCGTCAATGCAGCCAAGGGGAGAGGCTTATCGTAAGAAGTCGCCAATTCGCTCTTCGCTTGGAGAGGTGCTTCTTTATAGTCGGCAGCTGCGAAAAGCTCCCCCTCCTGCGCCTTGACCAGCTTCTCCAGTCGGAGAAGCTCTTTAGATATAGGTCTGCCTAACCCTTTTTCCCACCGACTGACCGTCTGCTGAGTTACGCCCAAGGCCTCAGCCAACTCCCGTTGCTTCGCGAAGCCCGCCGCATTCCGGCGTTTTGCCAATAACTCGCCAAATGCTTGATATGGGATGTTGCCTGTTTTAGCCACGGATGCACCTCATTTCTTACACACATTAAAATGAGTATAAGAAATAACTCACAAAATTCAAGACTCAAGTTGAAATAACCATAGCATTACAGTGGTTATTGACCATCTAGATATTGACGGGTAAACAGCACGTGGCCAACCGACTAAGGTCACCCGTCTTCAGAAAGAAAATGGCGAGATTTTACTGGAGTTCTTGGACATCCAAGTCGATGCATTTAAGGGTTATCGCTTGGTACTGAAGGGCGTTGAGCATCGGCTGACATCTCAAGGAGCTACCGAATATGCCCAAGCCATAGGAAATGTGGTTGGAGGGCCAAGTCAATTAGATGAAGTTCCAAAATCGCCCTCCCTGGCTGCTTTCAGTTCAATATAAAAACCACCCTCAAGTAGGCTTAGAGTCGAAAAGAATTCTTCGAGGAGCGATTTCTCTTCCATCGTTGCCACAGGCAGCCAGGGCAATTCATTTTCACCTTCGACAAAAAAGAGACCCGAATATCACCTCAACTCACCCAGACACTCTTCACTCGAAAGCCGAAGGGGCACAATCATTTTGATATCTACAACGACTACGACTACTAAGGAACACCGCAATCGCTTATCAGCATTGACGCTCAGGCATTTCGGGAATTTTGAAAACCAGCGAATAGAATTTCCAAAACCAGTAAATGGAATTTTCAAACTGCGCGATTGGTATTTTTAAACCCAGTACAAAGTCTGAAGATAGCCAGCCGCGAATACCAGGTGGTACCGGCGAAATTCAAAAGGAAAAAAATAATTTCTGCCGAAGTCCGAGTTGAATAGTCCCGGTGCCATAAGGGGAATTTGGAAATTTAGACACCATTCTTTCAAAATCATCATCTACAAATCGAACTATATGTTAACTCCACCACTGAGTTCTTATAGTAAAGATGACCAAGAAAATCCAAGTAACTCCCCAACTTGTCAAGTACCAAAAGAAGGTTAAAAACACAGCAGCCGACCTTGCTGCAGCTGCCATGGGAATGACAGTTAGCCCCGACCAGCTAATGGCTGGCTTTGTAGAACTCGAGAACGTAGCCGAAAGAATTCAAAAAGCGATTGATGCAAGCGACGCTATTTTCAATTTCGATGGCCGGCCATTGAAATCGGACGTAAGCAAAGCCAGACTTACCCAAGCGGTGAGAGTTAACGGCGAGGTATTCCTTCCAATTGTAGGAGAAGACTTTCGTGTGGTCCCCAACGCTTGCCTAAGGTCTGCAATTTTTACAACTGGTCGCGGCGTCCAGTTGAGTAACGCCAGTTTGTTAAGCGGCAAGCTTGAACAGACTAACGATTTCGCCGACGTTGTCTCTTTTGACTACATTGACGCGCAGCTAAAGGGCTACAATCTCTGCCAGTATGACCGCAAGGTATGGGGGACCTGTGTCGAGTTCTATCGCGACAAGCCACTTACCAAGGAAGGCGCATCGGAGCAAATGGAGACCAATTTCTATGGTTTCGCCAAGAAGATGGGGGAACTGTATGGAAAATCGACTCATAGAGCTATTCTCGCCAGCCTAATTCGACTCGATGCCGTACAGTTCCGAATCAGATATAAGGGTTGGAACCTTCGAGGCCAAAAAATTCTTAACGCTAGTTTTCAGGATGGAAGTGAACACGGAAGACAACGGGGTAGTGACCTGATTCGCTTCCAAGTCCTAGACGGAGTGGCAGAATTGTGCGGCCCGCAAGGTTGGACAGCCTTGCACAAAGATATTCTGACCTATGACGGTCTGATGGCATGGATTGCCGGTTTTTATGCCAGCCATAGCCGATGCTGTTGGCTTCCATTTGAATATCTGCAAAAAATGACTGGCTACCCAGGAACATCAAAAAACTTCAAACAAGCCTTCGTTGCTGCAGTAGAGAAGCTGAAAAGTGCATCCGTGGACCCAAGTCATCGGATTCGAGAGTACGATATTTCTGCAGACTGGAAGAAGATAGTAGTCGCGCGCAAAAATTGGAAAATCCCCAGAGCAGTCGATAACGGAGCCGACGAAGAAGATGCTATCGCCCCCCGTCAGATTTCCAAACCTTGATACCGGAAATGTCGACAACTAAGGCGATACTTTCCTCACCGGGATGTCCGGCATAACCAAGGAACCGATATGAGCGCAATCACTTACACCCTCGAAAACGCACCTAGCAAGACCGGTGAAAAATCTGGCGGCGGCCGCGGCAACAATCCCCCGAAAAGCAAATAAGAGCAGCCCCGCGACTATTCGAATTTGGCCCGGTAGTCGCGGGCATATTCTCGCCACACCGGATATCGAGTCCGTCCCCAATCAGCAAAGTCAGAAAGGTCATGAGGGTAGTTGGGCCACGGATACGCCTCCAGACTCTGGCTGGCCGTCATCTCTTTAGGAAAAAGCGCGACCAAAAGCTGAGAGAAGTGACCTAAAAAATTGACCTGCTGCGCGTAGGCCAAACGCATTTGAAATGCCGGATGCTCAGCGTTACCCCAAAGACCGGCAGCGATGCGGTCGAGCCATTCTTTGCGAGGTTGGTGCGTTCCACTGCTCCATCGCTTCAGCCGCAACTCGTCCATTTCTATCTCGCGCAATGCTGGATGGTCAAAGAATTCCCGCTGCGTACTAGCTCCAGATTCCCGCTTAGTCCATTCGAATAGCATTCCAAACGGATTCTTAGCCTTGGGTCCTACGATTGGCCATAAATCCAGCACGCAGCTTTGGTCGCCCTGGCCAGTAGTTGCTTCATACTCGGATTCATAGACGACCATTACGGCTAGAAAAACTTCCATGGCTATGCTTGCGCGTAATATAAGCAAAGTACCAAAATCTGTGACTCTGCCAAGTGCATCACGAATCCCACCCCAAAGAAATGGAGCAAAGAATTTACTGTCCAATATTTCTTGAGCTGCCTCTTCAAATCGTCGCTTGTGCATCAACGCAAATGCAGCTCGCGACTCTCTCTCTATCTCCAATAGAAATTCCTGAGGTGCCCCCAACTGCTTTCCTGAAGGATTGAATGCAACAACCGCTGCCTCATACATCCCCATGCTCGCGGGATTGAACTCGCCCTTTTCGTCTTCCCCGATTGCACGCTCCAAGTCCTCCAAGAATTTTCTCCTCAACGCATCTGGAGTCTCACTTGCATCCAACATTTCCGTGATGAGGCTACGTAGTCGGTCTGGGGATACTTTATCTTCCGGCTTAATTGCATCGAATCGCTTTAGAAGCGACTCCTTACCCATCAATTTAAAGGCTCTACTTATTGAATGGCCGGCAATGTCTAAGTAGGTATGAGGATGAAAAAGAAAAAGCTCAGTAAGCCGAATTTTCGTGGGGGTGCCGTTGAAGGGATTGATGAACTTGAGTGCCATATTTAAAGGTAGCGATTCAGAGTTGGCATTCGTGCGACTCTATAGCTGATTCACGGCATTCATTTTTCAAGCCCAAGCTTCACCGAGAGCCTCAGCTTGTTGCAATACCAGCTCAACTGCGGCGTCGGCCGTATCCGGCGGATACTTGTATTTACGCAAAATCCGTTTTACCATCAAACGCAAACTGGCACGCACACTCTCTCGCTGAGACCAATCAACAGTGATATTTTTGCGCAGGTTCTCTGTCAGCTCATGCGCTATTTTTTTCAGCGTTTCATCTGTCAGCTCTTTTACCGCTGACTCATTATTAGCCAGCGCGTCGTAGAATTTCACCTCGTCCTCGGTCAACCCCAATTGTTCGCCCCGATTTGCGGCTTCTTTGAACTTCTTGGCCATCTCAACCAACTCTTCCATCACCTGCGCGGTTTCAATGCTGCGGTTCTGGTAACGCGAGATAACCCCGGTTAGCAGTTCAGAAAACTTCTTCTGTTGAATCACATTACTGGCGAACTTGCTTTTGATTTCACCTTCCAGCAATCTCTCCAAGAGTTCTACTGCCAGATTCTTTTCGGGTAACTTTTGAACCTGCGCCAAAAATTCTTCATCTAGCAAACCAATATTCGGTTTCTCCAAACCAACGGCATCAAAAATGTCGACGACACTCTCGCTCACAACTGCCTGGTTGATGATTTGTCGAATAGCAGCATCCCGCTGCTCGTCGGTTTTTTTCTGACTACTGATGTCACGCTTGGTCAAGATGACCTTGACCGCCTGCATGAAAGCGACTTCTTCCCGCAGCGCCTTCGCCTCGTCTAGGGTGCAACACAGACTGAATGCCTTGCTCAATGCGAGAGCAACGTCAGCAAATCGCTTTTTGCCATCGCGTTTGCTATCCTTGCCTTCTGACTGGATGCCGAGGACATGGTTGGCTGCGCCTGCTAGGGTTTTGTGACCACCAGACTTGAAGCCGGAATAGTCGAAGCCATGCAGCATGGCTCTCAGGACATCGAGCTTTTCCAGCAAGACTGACAGTGCTTCATGTGCGTCCACAGTCGGCTTGCCGCGGCCTTTGCTAGCTGTGTATTCCTTCATGGCGGCTTTGAGTTCATTACCGATGCCGATATAGTCGACCACCAATCCACCCTGCTTATCCTTGAACACGCGGTTGACGCGCGCAATCGCCTGCATCAGGTTATGCCCCTTCATGGGCTTGTCGATATACATGGTGTGCACGCACGGCGCATCAAATCCGGTCAACCACATGTCGCGCACAATGACCAGACGGAGGGGGTCTCCGGCATCCTTGAAGCGTTTTTCCAGCCGTTTCTTTACCTGGTTGCTGTATATATGCGGGCGTAAGAGAGCCTTGTCGCTAGCGCTGCCTGTCATGATGATTTTGATGACACCCTTCTCAGGGTCTGCGTCATGCCATTCAGGACGCAATTCGATAATTTCGTTATAAAGATGCACGCAGATATCGCGACTCATCGCCACGACCATGGCCTTGCCATCCTGGGCTTTGTTGCGCTCCTCAAAGTGCGCCACCAAATCGGCCGCTACGCTGGCGACACGGGGCTCGGAACCAACCACTTTTTCCAAGGCGGCCCAACGGCTTTTGAGTTGTGCCTGCGTGCTCTCTTCCTCGTCCTCGGCCAATTCATCCACTTCTTCATCGAGGATGGAAAGGTCCGCCTCTTTCAACTTCAGTTTGGCCAGCCGGGACTCATAGTAAATCGCGACGGTGGCACCGTCGTCCTTGGCCTGCTGCATGTCATAGACATGGATATAGTCGCCGAAGACAGCACGGGTATCGCGGTCGGCACTGCTAACCGGTGTGCCGGTGAAGGCCACGAAAGTAGCATGCGGCAAGGCGTCACGCAGATTCTGTGCGTAGCCGACTTTGTAGGTTTCCTCACCCACCTTGCCTTTGAGCTTTGCTTCAAAGCCATACTGAGTACGGTGAGCTTCGTCGGCAATGACGACAATGTTGTGACGGTCAGACAAGACGGGGAAAATGTCTTCGTCTTCTCCGGGCATGAATTTCTGGATGGTCGCGAAAACAATACCGCCGGAGGGACGGTTAGTCAGCAACTGGCGGAGTTCTTGACGGGTATGCGCTTGAGCCGGCTGTTCGCGCAACAGGTCTTGCGCCAGACTGAATACACCAAACAGCTGCCCATCCAGGTCATTGCGGTCAGTGATGACGACGATGGTTGGATTTTCCATCGCGGTGTCTTGCATGACGCGTGCAGCAAAACAGGTCATGGTAATGCTCTTGCCACTGCCCTGGGTATGCCAGACTACGCCACCCTTGCCCTGAATATTGGCCGGGCTGTCATTGCGTGAAGCCGCCACGACTTGGTCAATAGCCGCGCGCACCGCATGGAACTGATGATAGCCAGCGATTTTCTTGACCAGCTTACCGTCATTCTCGAACAATACGAAGTAGCGCAGGTAGTCCAATAAATACTGCGGCGCAAAAACACCGCGCATCAAGGTTTCCAGCTCATTAAATTCACCCAACGGGTCTAGGTTGATGCCATCGATGGTGCGCCATTGGAGGAAGCGCTCGGCATCTGCCGACAACGAACCCATGCGTGCATCAGTGCCATCCGAAATGACCAGCACCTCGTTGTACTGGAATACGTCGGGAATTTGTTCTTTGTAGGTTTGAATCTGGTCGTGCGCTTTCCAGATATCTGCCGTTTTATCTGCCGGGTTTTTGAGTTCCACCAGCACCAAGGGCAAACCGTTGATGAAAAGGATGATGTCTGGCCGGCGGGTGTGATGTGGTCCCTTGATACTGAATTGATTCACCGCCCAGAACTCGTTGCGGGTGACATCAGACCAATCGAGCAACCGCACTAAGTCCCCGCGTGTTTCACCATCCTTTTGATATTGCACCGGCACACCGCCTACTAGCAGCTTGTGAAAAGCGCGGTTTGCGGACAACAACGAAGGGATGCCCAATTCCATGACCCGTTGCAGTGCGTCTTCGCGCGCGGCGCTAGGGATGAGGGGATTCAAGCGCCCGATGGCCTCCCGGAGCCTGAACGGCAGAATGACTTGACGGTAATCTATACGCTGAGGCTCACTACCATCATGCGCAATGTCAGGTCCGTAGCGATGCGTGTAGCCGACATCCTGCAGCCAGCTCAGCGCTTCTTGTTCCAGTTGGTCTTCGGTCATGCTGGCATCACTCCCTGATGTCTTTTTTAGTTTTAACTTGCTTCGAGTTGTTCCATTGCTTCTGGTAAGCGCAGTTGGCCGGAAATTAGACGAGGCAACAGCGTATCGCGGAGCACTGAAAGGGATTGGGCTTGCTTTTCGTTCTCTATCAATCGGTCGAATAGAGTACCTGCAACATCGATAAATGCATTAACTACTGCAGGCACCGGTACTAAAGCCGGAATGGGCCGGAATGCTTTCTTACTGATTTCCATAAAGGTCGAACCATTAGCCCTAGCCTTAATGTTTTCCATATTCTGCAGACACCAGAACAGCATATAAAGTGGTGGCAAGATGCCTCCCGGCAGCATGGCAATATATCCTTGATTGATGGCCAGAGGCACCTGAGCTAGTGCGAGGTAACCAATTGGCGCACGTGACGACAGAAGCAGTGTGCCAATCGGTAGTAAGCCAGAGCCAATTTTGGCGAGACCTTGTGCACTGAGTTTACGCTCAGTGTCCAAAAGTACCGGCGCTGCAATCCCTGAAAGGTCTTTAGGTGTCGTCCAGCAATGAACAGGTGGCTCCCAAAAGACCGTGTTTTTTGTATCAGGTGTAGCACCACCAACTGCTTCGATGGCATCTCCAACCGGCATAACCGTCCACCCCTTCGGCACAGCCCCCAACGCCGACTCACCAAACTCATCCGGAAACAGCGCCGCCGTGGCTTCGTCCATGCCTTCGGGGGAACGACCTTCCATCTTGGCGCGTACGGGGTCGAAATCGACAAACCATGATTTGAACAGAGCTTGGGCGATGGCTTCGAGGGTGGCGTTGGTTTCGCGCAGGAGGATGATGCGGTCGTCGATAGTGCTGAGCATCGCCGCAACTTCTTGCTGAATGCTCAGCGGCGGTATTCGTACTTCAATCCCGCGTAAGGACTTCAAAGGTGTTGCGATTCCCGGCGTACCAACTTGGGAAGCATTCATGAGTAATGCAGCCCGTCCAACGGAGCTCTTGAAAAAATACATCAGAAAAAGTGGCTCCGCCTTGGTCCGGTCTACGGCCAGTTTCATTAGACTGCTCGATAGCATATACCTGCGCCCATCATCGGGGGTAATCCCGACCTCTCCGATATTCCCTCGGTGCGGAAACACAAGGTCACCTGGCGCTAAACAGCAACTAGCCAATGAGTCAGCTGTGGCCTCTGAAACATGAACGTATTCGCCTTCAGGTTCACGCCCCCCAGATAGGTTATTTCCACGGATGACACGGACGCCCGCGGGCACGTACATATCTGCCTTCATTCTGGAACCAAATGGACCCACGGCCATCGCCCCTCGTATAGGCGCAGCCAATTCCTCGACCTTGACTCTTGGCCACTCAGAACTCATACCCGAGTCCTCCCAACTTCTGCCGAATCAGCGCATCTAGTTCCGAGCCCTTGCTCATCTGCTCACCCAACTTCTCAGTCAGCTTTTGTATCTTGTCGGCAAAGGCCTCATCATCAGCCTCAACTTCTTCAGCGCCAACATAGCGACCCGGCGTCAGCACATGGCCGTGCTGGGCAATCTCGGCTAGAGGCACGCTACGGCAAAAGCCCGGCACATCTTGATACTCGGTAACGGTAGCACCAGCTTCTACCTCGCCACGCCATGCCGCAACAGTATCCGCAATGTAGGTAATTGCTTCATCGTTCAACTCGGTCTGAACGCGGGAAATCATCTTACCCTGCTTACGTGCATCGATGAACAGCACTTCGCCCTCGCGCTTTTTCTGCTTGGTCAAGAACCACAAACAAGCTGGAATCTGGGTATTGAAGAACAACTGCCCTGGCAGTGCAATCATCACCTCCACCACGTCAGCATCAACCATGGCAGCACGAATGACACCCTCATTATTTTGACTTGAACTCATCGAACCATTGGCCAGCACGATACCGGCACGGCCATTTGGTTTGAGGTGATGCAGCATGTGCTGTAACCATGCGTAGTTGGCATTGCCTTTTGGTGGGTCGCCATAGACCCAGCGCGGGTCGCCTTCCAGACTGCCGTGCCACCAGTCGCTGATATTGAACGGCGGGTTAGCCAGAATGAAGTCGGCCCGCAGGTCCGGGTGTTGGTTCTTGATGAAGGTATCGCCGGGTTCGCGACCCAAGTTAAAATCGATGCCGCGAATCGCCAAGTTCATGGCTGCCAGACGCCAGGTAGTCGGATTGGCCTCTTGACCGTAGATGGACACGTCGCCCAACTTGCCGCCATGGGCTTCGATGAATTTTTCAGATTGCACGAACATGCCGCCCGAGCCGCAGCAAGGGTCATACACTTGGCCATGGTGTGGGGCCAACACGGCAACCAAGGTCTTGACGATGCTGGCAGGCGTGTAGAACTGGCCGCCCCGCTTGCCTTCCGCACTGGCGAACATACCCAGGAAATATTCGTACACTTGTCCCAGTACATCACGCGCTTCCGATGCGTTGGTGCCAAAGCCGATAGTGGAAACCAAGTCCACCAGCTCGCCAAGCTTGCCATCAGGTAGTTGCGCTCGGGCGTAGCGTTTGTCCAGGATGCCTTTGAGCTTGGGGTTCTCGCCCTCGATAACGGTCAGGGCATCGTCAATGCGTTTGCCGATGTCCGGTTGTTTGGCGGCTGCGCGTAAGGCTTCCCACCGGGCACCTTCGGCCACCCAGAAAACGTTAGCAGCCTTGTAGTAATCGCGGTCTTCCAGTTCTTCCGCAATTAATTCGGCATTGGAATCGGGCAGAAAATAATCATCCGACTCATCGGTAAACCGCATCGCGAGTTCTGCCTGACGTGCTGAGAAGGTGTCTGAGATGTACTTGAGAAAAATCAGCCCGAGAACCAGATGCTTATATTCTGCGGCGTCCATGTTGGCGCGCAGCTTGTCAGCGGTTGCCCAGAGTGTTTTTTTGATGTCGTCGAGCATTAACTGATGTCACCTTCGTGAGTAAAAAGCGTGTTCGCGTTATTGTTATCAAATACGCATGGAATTGATTATTGCATTTTCGACATTTTACGATTAATTGCCTTATCAGGCGCCCGAAGAATGCCATGAAATGAAACGTTACAATGACTTTCCATACCGTACGGAGGCACCTTATATCCAACTCAGCGCCATGTGAGGAGGAGGCCGGGTACCAAAGTGGTAGCCCGGCCGAGAAAAATACTACCTTTCTTAAAATCTCCTTTTTCGCTATCCAACCTGCCAAGGTTAGAGTTCGTCTCGTCCACCGCCAAGCGGACGAGACGGCACATCACTGCAACAGGCCGCCAAGCCTAACCACATACTTTCGCAAAACGCTTCAACCTTTCGGGACATGGTGCCAACCATGTCGCCGCTTTCGCAGCTCCCCAAGTGCTTCGGTCGTATCGCACATTGAGTCGAACCCTAATCAGTTAATCTCCCCCTCTCACCATCTTCCCGTACGGAGCCATCCGATACGGTACGGCGAGAGGTTCCCACGTTAGTTACCAGCTACTGCGCAACGTAGCGCCACCATCTCCACACTCCCCTAGTCTTCCGACTTCCCTTAGGTTTCCCTGGCTCGATGTTCCATAGCGGCTCAGGTACTCAGATTGTGCTTCATCGACTACGAACCACGGCTTCATGCCTATGGCTCTACGTTGCTCCGCACAGCACCCATCGAGGGGTGCCGTTACACGCTTAAGCTATCCAGAGGCCCATGGTTTCCCAAGGTGCCAACCGCGCCAGGTTTCCCCTTGCAGCCCTCGTACATCGCTATACGCTCATCAGCCTACGTGTGCGGTACGGGTTATGCCCTTGCGGCACATCCCCCGAATCGGCCTTTCACCGACTTTCACCAAATAACAGGTCACCAGGCCATTGCCTGCCTGGAGCCGTTTCCGTGTCGCCCAACCTCGCCTTGGCAATATGCCGGCAGATTGGGTCGAAGAAGGGAGTTACACCCTTCAGCGCCCATCGCAGCCGCACCAGCCCTATTAGAGGCATGCGGCTACAGCGTTTGCTTGGCATCAGATTGGCGACCTGATGCCTGTCGAGGTGGCGCCTCGACACGTCCTTTCGGACAGTATGTGTGTTTACAGTTGGCGGTCTGTCCGAAGGCCCCTGGTAGCTACCGCAGAGAACCTTGGGACAGACCGCCGTGCATGCGAGCGCCTCAGCTTTCGCTGCGGCTCTGGACCTACACAAAATGATTGTCCTATTTGGTATAGCTAAAAGCAGTTTGTGTTCAAAGCTTCATGAAGATGTATGCCCTCTAAGGAAGAGCAAGTACAAATAGATACCGATGGATATAATCCCGACACCGAAGGAAGTGCCTCCGGCATGAACAATAATCAGACCGTGCTGACCGTTGGCCTGTGACACAGGTTCTAAATCGCTAGCCTAGTCAGGCTTATACGCGAGGTTGCACCGAGTGCGGGGCGGCCTCGATAAAAGAGAAGCAATGAGAGGGGAAGCTCCGAGCCACGTAGATACCTAACTTGGCTGGATTTCAACTCAACGCGAAGGTAAACTGGAACCAGAGCTTGTCACCTTAAAGCCTATTCTCCAGTTTCATCTCGCGAAAACACAAAAACAAATAAAGGAAGGGGTATCAAATGAATCGCCGATTGGCTTTGGTTACTATGGCTGCAGCTATTCTCATCCACGCACCTGTATTCTCCGCTCCGCCAAAACGGCTGGAGCTTTTTGGTATGCAGCTCAAAGGCGCAACACGTGACCAATTACGCCAAACCTTCAAGCAAAACGGAGTTAACCCCGTGCGAGAAGATGACCGTTACTGGGTAGATAACTACAATGCAAATGGCGTGCTAGACGGTGCCACCGAGTTCTCTGCCGGCTACGTTTCCGCCACTAGCAAGTTCGCTTTTGCCGGTTACACGTTTCCCAGCCGCATGGATACACAGCAAGTTGGAAAGATTATCGATATGGTCGCCGCGAAATACGGGCGTCCTACATCGCGCAAAGGAAACTACGGGCTAGGCGAAGTGGCGGCCATTTGGTCAATTGGGCAAGGCATGGAGCTACGTGTGACGCGTGGTTGGCCAGATACCACTACATACTTGCTTTACGTGGATTTGAACGCAAATAAAGCTATGGAGGCAGAAATAGCCGCCAACCGTAAGACTCAACAAGCTGAAAAGGCTAAAGCTCAATCCAAGGCGTTTTGACGACTAATTAGGAACGACATCATGAAAGATGCTGCCGGTGTCAATGTTAATGTCAACGGCGGCGACTGACTAGAGCCACCGCGTATCGGATAAGCATTTTTCTCAAGCAAATCAACTGTCTTGAAGGCTACTTTAATGAACCAAATTCAGCGGTCCCCCATCGACTCCAATTCGCTCAGAGCGAAATCGGACGGAGTTGTATTCTTTACTTCGGTGCGTCACGCAACTGACCTAGCGTCAGGATTTATGAGCGCTGAAGCTGCAAAGGCCCTGTTCGAACCAGCATCTTTTTCAATTACGGGCGGCGGAAATTTTTGCTGTGAGGATTTACGCCTCGGCCGCGAGTTGCCTCTTTATGAGGTTGCATATAAAGACAAAGTGTATCGAGCTCTGGTCCGCAAACCTAGCGGCGAAAATGCCTCTATGGGCCTTGAACTCATTCGCACCTGGGCTCTTGGCGTAACCAGCGACGGCTGGTATGCTCAACCGCCAAGCCGTGTACCAAATACGCCGCAAGCCCTGGTCGCCGAACTACAGGGCATCACTGGCGCCAAAATGACCGACCTGATTGAGAACGGATATGACCTCCTTCAATATCGCCTTTTGAACGAGCTAGCTTATCCCAAATCCATAGCCCCTGCCGGCTACACCTTGAAAGAAAGATATCTTTTAACCATAGCCCCGAATGGCGAATTGACTACGCTCTACGACACGCCAACAGGCGTCGACGCCGATAGATGGAGCTATTTTCTTCATGCATTGGATAGCCGTAACACAGCCAAAACGCTAGATGAATATGCTGCCTACGGCAACGTCATCCGGGAGTTTGGCCAGAGCGGCGCCACGGCCTTGCGCCAGGCATTGAGACTACGACTTGGCGCCGAAGAGAAGAAGCCTTTCGCACATGTACAGAAGGCATTCTTTGAGCTATATCCACCTCGAAAATACGAAACCGAGGTGGAGCGAAGCATAGCTGGTTACCGGGCCATATTTGAAACAAAGAGGCGATTCTAATGGGCAAATCGAGGTGAAAGACAAAAGCGGGGATTAGAAGTTGAGCAAGGGATTCAAACCGCAGCCGTGTATTGAGGCCTGTACATAATTAAAACACAATTCTATTTGCTCTTCAGAGTTGTCCCGTATGTGAACTTCCGCTTCTGGCCGATTGGGGTCAACGCCAATCGTAAGTAAATTTCCACGTGATTGCATCAACGGCGTTTGCATCAAGTTTAGGAAATTTCGCTAATAGCACCTCTCGAAAGAGCTTACTGCCTTCGAGAATATCGTGGCTCGTCCAGTCAATCGAAATATGCTCGGTCACTTTAAGCAATTCTTTTATTTCCAGAAGCAAACGATGTCCCTCGATATTTCCGAATTCCTGGAGGACGTTGTCGGCATCGGCCGAGGGAAACGGTTTGGTACCAAAACCTAGATAAATTTCTATCGCGCTGCTTAGGGATGACATCATAAGACTTTATACATTTGAAATAATCAGGATGACCACTACTGGCCGATTGAGTGCATTTATCTGTTACATGAAAATTGGCAGGTGCGAGACAACCTTCCGCATGAGTCTCTCTGCTTAAGATTTTTTTATTATCTATTTATCGGTGGAACGCCGGCCGAAGTCTGTGCCAACAGCACCCGCTGATATCGTAGTAACTCTTGAGATATCAGTAGCATGACGTTTTCTACATTCCCGTTGGGAACTGGTAAATGAGCGACATTACTCGTCATTTTCTGAATTAGGCCAAGCGCACCCGAGGCCTTGGATGCATCCAGTTGCGCGCACACTGCCATTAAAACAATGTCCATCGAGTGCATTTTTGCAAACAAATACTCTATTTCTTTTTCTTTCATGTTGTAACCTATTCTTAAAAATTCAACAATTTGCGAGGGAAATATGGAATGTGTATTAGTAGATATGCAGAAATATACCGCGTTAAAGGGCATGGTCGACCAGTCGGCAAAGGCATACGCAGCTGCTACCTCGCTCATTGACGCACTCAACCACGCATTTGCGGGTACCAATTCAGCCTTAGGGGTTGGAGCGCTGAAAATTGCTCCCATTGCCCTGGAGTCATTTGAATTTTCAGTTACGAGCGGAGTGGCACAGGGAAGACTGACCTACGAGGCGGAAATAATTGAGGGTGCATATGTCGGCGCTCTCACATTGTGGAAGAGAAGTTTTAATGCCGAAGGCGCTCGAATTTGGACGAAAGCATGGAAAGTGTATCTTCCAACAAACGACTCCCCGTATTACTTTGATGGTCGACAACGACAGGCACTAGAGATTATTGGACCACGAGGCGACAAGACAATAATTACAATCGGCACCACGTTCATCGTGCGATTGATGGAAGAGTAATGCTTCTCTAACGCGAGATATCGAGGGATAGTCAAAGGACAGTTCGAGCTATTCAAACGGATGCTTGACTTTGTTCTGCCCGGAACCGTCGTCATCAGCGCTTCCTTCCAGTACATCTAGCCTGTGGCTAACTAGACTTGCGTCCCCCGCCCTAAGATTCCCTCTGGCGCACGCCGCAATCGCTTAATTTTTTATGCAAACTCTGGAATTACTATTGAAAAACCATCTTACGCCAGCATGGCTGTCGGCATCTCAATCGAAACATCTAGGAATCGAAGGTGAGTAAAGAAGTTAAAAGCCCTTGTGTCTCACTTTGTTTTCTGAAGCACGATGTCTGCACTGGGTGTGGCCGCTCCAAATCTGAAATCAAGGATTGGAAGGGCATGAAACACAAGGAGCAGAAGGTGACCGTTGAGCGCGCAGTGATACGGCTGAAGGAAATCCGCAAGAAAGAAGGGAAGCGATAGGCTAGTTGCCGGCGTCACTACCGTTCCACACAAAACCAGTCAACGCTTCATATCCGCGATAGCGACCGATGGCCGGTTCTGCCAATGTCCGCAGAACTCCAGAGCCCGAGGCTCCGACCAGTCATCAACGCATGCTGGAAGCAATAGAAAAATTGCTGCGACCGGCCAGCGTATCGAGTGGTATGCGTACGGCGCTCCAGGACGAGAAGTTTGAGCTAGCACTAGATTCCCTCGACCATCTCTACTGGATTGAGCCGTCTAATCGATAAACGGTTGAATTCGAGGTGCTAATGCGTCCAGGTGGTGTAGGTCGGCTTTTAACGGTACAAGCGGGGCCGGATGACCATTCGTAATTATTCCCTATTTACGGGAACAATTTTATTGTCATTTATTTTCCGTGTACGCGGCACGGCATTGCTATACTTTGTGCGCGCCACCGAGCCTCGCGGGAAACTGCTCTCAGGGATATTTGTCCAAAAAGCCTGCAGAAGAAGGCTTTTAAACGTTGCCGCCGCTTCCCGGAAATCAGTGACTAGCAGACCGAGAAGATTCAGGAAATTTACGGGCATTCCCGTAGACTTGAAAAACCACCGGCAGAGACTGCGCGGGGGTTGATATTGCATAGAGTATTTACTCGTTGTCGTCCGAGGCCAAGTCGTCCGGAACACGGCCTTCTGGGTCACCCGAAACTACAGGGCCATCAATCGACGCAAGTGCATTCCACTCTTCCTCATTGAAAAAGCGCGGTGCGGCTTGCATACGAGCAACAGCGTCCCGCACAACCGCAGTAGCTTGCTGTGGGGCGATTCTTTCCAAAACTGCTGCCATATTTAGCTCCTTTTCAGGGGTTTCTCAAAGCATAAGCGATGAATCTTGTCAGTTGCAAGTGCAAAACCAGCTCGTTCGTACTGCGAAAACAAGCCTTCAACCGGCTGAAGCAATCGGATAGCCTAACAATTGCTACCCACCGTTATGTATAGCGCAGCTAAACTTGTTCTGAGAAAAACCGAATAAAGCATGCTCTGCGATTCCGTAACCTCCCTATCTAACGCGCAGAAATGTAACTGAAATACATGTGACATATTATTGCGTAAAATCTCTGGCGACCTCTTCACGTCCCTATGAAAATCATCATAAGCCGAATAAAAATCGCTATCTACTATGAATATGAAATTCAATCACGATGACTGGAAGCCCCTGTCTGGAGGCATGCTCCTTTACCGAGGCTTCTCGCAAAAAGCACCTGAAGATACGGTTTTAGTGCGCTCGCCTACTGACAGAAAGCCTGCGCACATGCCGTTAAGTGTTCAGCACCAAATGGATGATTGGTTTGAGAAAGAACTCGGTACTAGATTCCGTCAACGGTCCCTATTCACTACCGGCAGCCTTGACGTCGCACGTCGCTATGCGGGCGACCACGGTGAGGTACGTGTTATTCAAGCAATCGGTCCGTTTCAATTCTGCTGGAGTAAAAAAAGCCATGATTTGTACGATGAATTCGAGGCGATGAGTCAGCAGGAAACCATACCCGCCATGCTTGAGCGACTAGATTTCAAATGCAGCGATTTGGAAGGTGCGCTACAGTCTGGAAATGAAATCATGCTTGTGGGCGACGCATTTAAAGCCAGCCGCCATCTATAAATCCTACTAACACTGAAATCGAAATTCCATGAGTGAGCCAGATACTCTAAATGAAGACCCATCCCTGACGCTAATTCGCACCCTCGGCTTGACTGCTGTAGCAGACCGCTATGAACCAGTATGCCCAATTGGTGCATCGTATGGTGGAAGCAGCTTCGTCGGGCGCGACCTAGAGACAGATGCGAAAGTATTCATGAAGTATCTCATTTGCCCTAGAGGTCCAATTGAAAAGGCAAAATTCCAGCTTGAGCGCGATGCGTTGAAGCATCCCGCGCTATTCGACCGGAAAGTTACCCCAACACTTCTACACTACGAGGAGTTTCCCGACCTTCTAACGGATGTCATCGTGACAAACTTCATCGACGGAGAGAGCTTGTCGGCTTGGCTTAAGCGCTCCGGCACTCTTTCAATGGACGAAAAGCTTGCTGTTTTTCATCGAATCGTGTTGGCGCTTTCAGGCGCCACACTCATCTTTGAACACCGAGATGTTCATCCCGGCAATATCCTTCTTCTCCCCCTAGAAACAGTCAAAATGGGGCCAGATTTTGACGAAGAGGAAATAGAGCCTGGCGTGCGAATCTTAGATTGGGGTGAAGCCATGCCTGTTCTCGTTGGCGGATTCCAGGATGAGCCAGACTATCATTTCACTATGGCAGCTGCATCCCCAACGATGCTGAGCGGCTCCATAACGAACCTGCCTCCAGAGACGTTTAAGCCACACAAAAAAAATACATTCTTTGGCGGCGAATATGATAGCTGGGGCATGGGACTGCTTCTGTACAGCCTGTTAACTGACAAGTCTCCTCCTCGCGCACCTAGTCTTGGGCACTATGCTCAAGAGGTTCATGACGGTACGTTGAAGAACTGGGTCAATCGCGAAGTCATTAGCACAACGGCAATAGAAGTTCCCGGCGGCCAGGTCATTCAGTGGCTCCTCCGGTGGCTTTTGGAGATAGACCCAACAAATCGAGCTACTTTGTCAGACGCTGGTCGCGTTCTCTGGGACGTCCGCTATGAAGAATTTTTTACTGATGAAAACGCCATATTAAAGGAATACTTTAAGAACCCGCGGGAATATGTTCCGCCCGGTGGATGGGCACATTCCAGCATCCCTTACTACGACTGATATTAGGATGGGCTATTAAGCATCTTTGCGCTCAATAGCCCAGCATACCGGCGCCCCATTCGTCGGAGTGCAAAGCTGGAATTTATCAATTCTCATGTCGGGCAGGCACCACCTGCAACCTAGCGAGCAGCAGAACGTGTACTTGTTTAACTTCCGTCGGAGCGACTCCGCTTCTGTTCCCAATATGCGGAGCCTCATCTATTCCACATCCCCGTCCTGTCGCATGGAACATCATTAAGTCTCTTTTTGCCAAACCGAATCACACTTTATCTGTAGTGTAAATCGCTATACCCAATGTAACCATCACATTGGAGAAAGCATGGCAACTACACCTATTGCCCGCAGCAAGTCTGCGGCCCTGGCCCGCATTTTGGATTGCGTTCCAAAAGGCTATCATCGCTACACTTGTGGCGTTGTCGCGGCCTCCAAGGCAGTATCTTTAGGGAAGAAATTTCATCTCTTGTACGGAATCGGCTGCACTCCTGCACAGCGTCTCACTAAGAAGAAAAAGGGCCATGCAAACACGCTTCTCGTCGTGTACTGGCCAGTCGACATTGAGGTCGTCGAATGGATACTCCTATCGACTGATGGAGAGGGAATGGAAAAGGAAGACTTGCGTCACGCCGAAGACAAGCCTCGGCTGCACTTCCTAGGTTACGAACTGGTTCGTCGCTCTTCACGAGGAAAAACAACTTGGACGTGGCGCCGGCCCAAGCAAGAAATGGAAAAACTTCATACTCTCCTCGCTTACCAAGCGCGGACCCAAAACTACAGCGCGCTGACGGCAAGTTTAGAGCGTATCGCACGCCAACCCGGATTCCACGGAGTTCTCAGCCAATCGGCGGAACTGTTCCATGCCGCGCGTCGGAATGGGTACACCGAAGCACCACCGAAGTTGTTCTACATGCAAAAAACCAAGCATGGTGAACGCATCTCGGTCGCTCCTTAAGAGCGCTTCCGTGCAGTGCTTGTTATCTAACGTGTGGCTTATGTAAGTAGAACCAGGCAAAAAGACCATCCAAAAATCTCTTGGCCGGAAATAAATGCTATACCTTGAATGTACGATGTTTTTTAAAACGTTCATTCAGATGGAATTTCACTATTTTTCTATAGTCTGCGCGAAGTTTGGAAGTTCTAGTATTTAGATGGGCGATTCGCATATGCTCGACTCAATTTTTGGTATAGAGGTAAATCTCCGTCAAAAAAACGATTCGCCATATCTTCATCGGAAAGACAAGGCATGCGGGCATTAAAATCTAAACCTAATAGCTCACGAGCTTTCCATGAGCCACCTTTCGCAAGACGAATAACATCATCCTTATGCTCTAAGAGTACGTAGTCACTCCACTTTTGAGTCGACATCCCAACGACAAGTAAAATAAGATGACCGAGATAATCGTAGTTCACCCAGTAATTTTCGGTGTGATACATCTCATCATCAATCCCACGCCCAGCCAAACTGGTCCAATATTTTTGGCCGTCTTGCAGCACCGACTGTTCAAATTGCCACGAATCTTTGAGGCTAGTTTCGGCACGCGCAATATTAAATTTTTTTCTATCGTCCATGCACTGAGCGACAAATCGATTTGTGAGCGTGACCTGAAGTCCATCCAATAACCGAATATTCTGGCTTCCAGGTGACGACATGATTTGCGCGATGTCTAGTTCTGGCCACAAATATCGGAGTAGCTTATGATTTCGTTGGCCAGCCTCCGTCAAATTTGGGACGAGAGCCATCGCAATCTTTGCTAGTCGGCGAGCGCAGGCGGAGTATTGAAGCACTATCTTACGGCTTCGGTCACCGTCAAAGGTCGTAAGTCCCAGAGCAATTACTTTCTTTATAGCTCCATTCACATCCTGGCCTCCCCCCCCTCCTCCGAGCCAACTAGGCAACCAATTTACAGAGACGTTTGAAGAGTCGAATTCAATAAGAGTACGCAACGATGCAGCAGCAAAATGGTCATTCATATCTCTCGGTAAATCTGGAAACATCCCATGCATTACTTTAAACGCGCTGGGTTGCGCCTTGACGACCAAAACTCTTGCCATCGCGTTTATATCAGCCACAGTTGGACCGATAAAAAATTCTGCATTAATAAGGTCCTCTGCTGACATACCACTGAAAACTGCTTCTCGGTCTACGGGACTGATGGGTAGAGGATGTGTCGTACGCCAGTTTTCAATAATTCTGCCTCGTTTGTCTTCCAAACGACGCTCAATTGCCTGTTTAAACTCATCAAGTCGCCCGGGATTTATCTCGTAGTCAAGCACCTTGTCTACTAGTCGAAGCAGCCTGCGCTTTTGAAAGAACCACGCCTGCCAGGGTGCGAGTAATTTTTGCAGTTGGCTAAATTCCTTCGGAAGCTTCTTTACTTCCACTCTTGCCGCAGGCTCAATAACGCTTTCCTCAAGGTCATACACTTCAAAGACTCGCCCATCACAAAGCACCACAAGCGTAGCTCTAATGTCAGGATGGACAGCATACTGAAGAGCTTGGAGTAATTCATCAACAGAAAATCGAAGAGGCTTTCTCTTGACTTTCTTTGCTTCAATGACCCAAAACGCTTCTGACCACAGTGTCATGCTGTAGTCAATAAACAAATTTCCCTCTAATACTTTGAGATGTTTTTCACGTTGAAGTGAGAAAAAAGTCTCCTTCTGATACCCAAGGATGCGAATTACAGGGTCAATAATTTCAGCCCGAACATCAGCCTCGGAATATTTCGAAACATCTAGCTTCGCAATCCGTTCAAGCTCTGTTACATCTATGGGAGAAATAGGTTGAAGTGCTTTGGAGTGCAGTAACAAGTCATTAATATCATCCGCTCGATGCAATGGTGGACGTTTTGACGCCATTATTTCCCCTTGTGTTGACCAGCTATATATTAGCGTTATTTATTTTCTGAGATGAAGCTTCAAAACTATCTCACGAAATAACCATGGTCAGGGGAAGTTCACTGCTATCACACACAATAGCTTTCAACAAACGATAGCTTTTTGGACATTCTGCCTTAGCATCATTTTTCTGCGCGCTATACCTCTGGGGATACTCAATATCCTATTCAACAACCAGCGTGTAAAAAGGGGATGAAAATGGCAGTCATTGGATACGCACGAGTCAGCACTGACGACCAAAACCTTGACCTCCAGACCGATGCACTGAAATTGGCCGGAGCAGAGTCCATCTACGAAGAGAAGGCCAGCGGCAAGTCCACTGACCGGACTGTATTGAAATTTTGCTTGAGGTCACTTCGACCAGGAGACCAGTTAGTGGTCTGGCGTCTTGACCGTCCGGGCCGAAACCTCAGGGACCTAATTCGAATTGTGAACGAGCTAAACGAACGCGAAATCGGATTCAAGTCGCTCAGCGAAAGCATTGATACCAGTGGCCACACAGGCATGCTTGTTTTCCATTTGTTCGGCGCCGTGGCTGAATTTGAGCGTTCTCTAATTCGTGAGCGAACCGCTGCGGGTGTCAAAGCAGCTCGTGCCCGCGGGAAGATGGGCGGCCGGCCAAAAGTTCTCGATACTAGGATGGCACGTTCCGCCGGCATCGCAATGCTCAATCGCGATTTATTGGTCTCGGACCTTGTGGCACAGTTCAGGGTAAGCAGGTCAACGCTCTACAACTTGGCTAAACCAGGTGAAGGATTCTGAGACCAAAGAACTTTCCTCCTCTTGAAATGAAAAATGGCCACAAAGAGCGGCCATTTTCAGAAGGGATACACTTTCTTGTACCTAATAATCAGAAAGCCAGCAAGCCCATTTTTCGTGAGTCAGTTTTCGATGCCAATCAACGAAAAGAGTTTCGAAACTGCAAATGTAATTCGCTAAAGCTGTTTTTAGGGGCAATCATTTCGAAGGCTCGTAGTTTTCGGCCTTGCCAACCGCTCTTCGATAAGAGCGTTGAGACGTCTAAATGCTATCTGAGCCGCATAGTTACGTCTACGGTATTCGCTTCCTTGTACTGATGGTGCCCTCCCACAAAAAGGGCAAATTTTCTCATCAATTTTGACGTGTCGTAGACAATTCCCGCACAAATGGAGTGTATTCTTCAATCGTCCCAAGCCTCCTCAACAATTTGAAAAAGTCCAACTCCGAAGGAGGATTGTTGCGCGTCGTGGACCTTGACGATTTTTTCACGGATATTTTGTGCTTTCAGAGCAAGAACACGATGATGGCAATAAGGATTATTGCCAGGTCGCCCCAGAAGAGAATCAGAAGTCCAAACGCACCCGCCCCTGCATACAGAAGAATAGTAGCAAGACTTGCAAAAACCCCATAAAGATGGTTTTTCTACCCGGTTCAATTGAAAATTTTTTCGGTCTGTCCAAATATCCTTCAATCGCCGTCTTTTTACATTTCCTTCTGTATATCTGGACGTTGCAAGTGAGGGACAGCCTTTAATCGTTCCATCTGCCTCGATGCCGATTCCATTTATACCTGCTTGGCATCCATCATAATGGTCTGACATCCGCGTCGGACCTCGCCAAAGATGCTCATAAGGGCCAAAATATCCAATATTATTTCCTGCCTGAAATTCAATCCCTCTCTTGTCGCATTCTTCAAATAATTTCGCTAGAATCGGAAACAATTCGTCAAGAAAATAGGGCTGAAGAAGCAGTTGGGAGTTTTCTACGGCATTCCCCATAGCCACGGTCAACTGAAGTTGCCAAGCTTCAATTCCCGCATCTGCTAGCTCCAACAAAATTTCAGGTAATTGGCGCCAATTCCTTGAATGAATTTGAGTATTTGCAGTTGCTGCTAGCCCATGTTTTTTTGCCCATCGGATGGCTTGCAAAGCAGAGTAATGTGCTCCATTGACTCCGCGAATCTTATCGTGAATTTCTGAAGTTCCATCAACCGAGACCCCAATTGCGGCCAATCCAGAACTCTTCGCTCTGACTATCACTTTCTCCGATAATCCATATCCCCCTGTTTGTAATACAGGTCGAATTCCATAGGAACAAATTCGCTCAATAATCTCGAGCCAATCTCGTCGCAAATAAGCCTCTCCACCTATGACCGCCAGTTCACGAACGCCCAATTCTGCCAGCTCATCTATGAGATGAAATGCCTCTTCAGTTGTTAATTCCCCACTGCGCTGCTCTCCAGCACGGGAACCACAATGATTGCATTTCAGATTACACCGAAGCGTCAGCTCCCAAACGGCATAAACCGGCCGGCGTTCGGTCTTATCAGTCAGCCTAATTAGCCGCACCGGTTGTATGGTCATTATTCAATCCCAACCGAAGGAAATTTTGATATAAGGCCCTTCACTGTCAGAATCCAACAGTGTTTTAAGCGCACGAGCGACCTGTATATTGTCTAATACGACAAAACCATCCCTAATAGCTACGATGTCCTCCTTTGCCAGTTTGATAGCCTCTTTTTCGGCTATCGATGCAAGAAGCTGTTTATGAGCTTCATCCCATTCTTTCGATTCGTCTGACTCTAAGTCATCTGTTTGAGTACGTTTCAGGTACGCGCTTACAGTTGCAAGTTCTCGCATCTCGGACAGATTACCGCGTGCTATGGCTTGGTTTAGTGCTACTCCGTACATCAACATTGGAAATGGCATATCACAATCCCTCAATTAGGTTGCGAAGCAGATAAGCCCTGCTCCAAGCTGTCCAACTAACGCTGGATTCGTTGTCTCCAGAGGCAAAGAAAATCTAGTTTTTATAATTTCAATGAGCTGAGAAGGAGTTAAGTTTGGATTCCTCGACCAATGCACTGCAAACATTCCAGCAGCATGAGGTGATGCAAATGAGGTTCCGGAACAATAGTCAAACCGATTTACGGACTGAGCTGCAAATATGTCGTTCAAATCATAAGGTGTACCGTCACCGCCAGGCATCGAAAAAGATATAGCCTTACCGTAGTTTGAATATTTAGATTTTGATAGTGTTTTAGTAAGGCCGGCTATAGAAATACAAGATGGATAATCAGATGGATAATGTGGTGCATCCGTATCACTATTGCCCGCAGAACAAACACAGATTCCCCCTGCCTGAGACAAAGATGTGAACGCGCGCGCAACTGATGTTAAGTCCTGCGCCCCCTGAAGTTGCCAGCTACAATTGACAACCAACCGTGGTACAGGAAGCCTCTCTCCGCTCTTAGTGATTGCTTCGCGATTTGTTGCAACTTGCGCCAGAAAATTAATCGCCCTTGCTCTTCCAGCATAGCTAGAGTTGGCAGAAGTATCGATGGAAACAGGTAAGAGCTTAGCTGCTGGACATAACCCCAGCGTGTATCCGCCTACCAATGTTGAATCACAGAGTATGCTTGCTACGCTTGTCCCATGTGCCTGTGGCTCAGGCGGCGATTCGCCAAAATGAAAATCATTGTTCTTTGTGTATAGCGCATTAGATAGTCCAGGATGATTAAGCCAAATTGGAGCATCAACTACTGCAACAATGACTCCGCGACCATCGCTAACAGACCACCCAGATTTTCGGTTCAATACACTATGATTCCAGAGTACATCTTGGGGAGGTGATACGCCATCATCTTCTAAGTCGGATACGTCAAAAATATCGGCACCGTCAAGAATATTCGGTTCTGCATAGAGCACTCTTTTGTCTCGAGCCAATTGCTCAAACACCCTTTCGATTGGGATTTCTGTAACACGGTAAAGACCAAACCAGCCGCGTGAATCAAACCATCGAAGACGTAATTTGTAATCTAAAATGACCGAGGCAATTGCTTTTCGCTCTATGCGTGGAAAACCAATGATTAGTTCATTGCTGCGAAATCGCACTCGATTATTTTTTGAATCGCTAAACTCACTGATATCTGTTGGCTGGTCTGCCATGCCTGCGTGTGTTAGTCCCAACAAGTTCGCCTGTTGAATAAACGACTGCACCTGTGGGTGAATATCTCTCTTTTCTTCGGTATTAATGAAAGTAGTTGCGGCTACTTGCTGACCATTATTACCACTGAAATTTATTGTTATTTTATTTAACGGAGCGATATAAGTATAAGTAGGAACATCGAGCCGAGAACGATTGGTTTTGTCGACGGAAACAATCATTTCCCCCCCTCTTAAGAGTCACGCTGAGTAGTTACTTTTACACAAACAGAACACGCAGAATATCCGTCTTGATTGAACCATCTACAGGACTCACGGATTGCGCAATTCGGCACTTCTATTGGGTCAGCAGAAACCAATCCGCTTAAACTCTCTGGAACCAAACACTTAGTTCCGCTCCAGTTCCGACAATGCTTTGTCCTGCATTCAGAGGCGAACCTAAAGCGCTTCTCAGGTTCACGATGCTTTTCCGCTTCGGTAACAAAAGCTTTTGAAACTTGTATTGGAGTCAGAAGTATTACTACGCTCGTAGGACTCGTTGCCCTACCAATTAAAAGGCTATTTTCTTTGCAGGGTGCACTGGGGCACAGCATGGCTAGACTCGATTCGCGACGAAGCCAGCGATACCCTCTAGTGGTCCGCCTGCTAAACCTTCCGTATCATCTATTTTCGCGATTTCGCGCTGGACAGTGTCTTGAAGTGCTTCGTCAATTAAACGGAGTTGTGCTTCAGACAAATTAAGGCTTTTGAGGTCTATCACAAACAGCCCTGACGGTTTGATTGCGTTGACTTTTTTTGGCATTAGTAGCCTCGATTGACTGGATAAGTGGGGGGTACTTTACCTAATAATCCAGGAGCACCATTTTTTCTTTACCAACTTAATTACCATCTAGCTGGAGCGATGCTGCCACAACCAACGCGCTCATGCAAGCACTGAAGGCCACATCGTTCAAACGTCGCTACCTTAGTAGGGCTGCTGAAAAACATAGGGCAGAATAAAAACTCAGCCCCTCAAACAAACCATACGTAGTAGGTCGGAGTCCTAAGCTCCGATATTCCAGAAACCATCACAAGATGGTTTCGGCTATATGTAGTGTGACCGCCGCCACACCACCACCTGACGGTGACATGCCATCAAGTGTTAAGCCGTCACTGAAGTATAAGCATCTGCATAGATACTGATTTGAATAATCGTCGAAGAAAAACTTTCCAGATGTTGCTAACTCCATGCGTGCACCTGGAAAATCCCCCTCATAAAGAGAGTGACGAAAAAGTATTTAAGCTGATTGACGAAATCAGAAGGAAAAATTAAAGTACGACAACTAGTACAAAGTACCGGTACAAGGTGAAAAGCAAGGTCAAAAAACACCCTTGATTTCAAAGCATATTTTTTTTAAGTTCGCCTCTCACACCTTCCGCCAAAAACAGACAAAGCCTTGATTTCGTTGAGATTTCAGGGCTTTTTTGTTTTTCGGAATACATTCGCTCGATAAATCCCTCCTTTTTAAATCCATGCAGGTGGAAGCCGTCAAAATTTATCTGAGCAAATTGCTTGTATTAACTCAATGATTCAACAATAATTGAATCATTGAGTTAATGAGAAAATCATGGATACCAAAGAAACAATAGCTGCGCTCGCCGCGCTGGCGCAGGAGTCACGTCTCGCGGTCTTTCGCTTACTGGTGCAGGCTGGCCCGGAAGGAATGGCGGCCAGCAAAATCGCTGAACAAATATCCGTTACCCCGTCCGCATTGTCCTTCCACATGAAGGAGCTCTCTCACGCCAGCCTGGTGACCTCTCGTCATGAAGGACGCTTTGTCATCTACTCGGCCAACTTCGACACCATGAACGGTTTAATCGGCTTCCTTACCGAAAACTGCTGCGGAGGGAATGTGTGTTCACCCGCTAGTGCATGTCGCGAAAAGGAAGGATTGGCAACTTAAGCTGCCGTTCGTCAATCTCGCAACGTCACCTGCCGAGCCGGATCAACAGGCCGCGTCTTGCGAGTTGCCGGCTTTCCACCCTGCCTCGTTCCGCATCAATACGCTTGGTGCTCTCGGATAGCCAACATAACAAGGACAAAAATACGTGCTCATCGCTTTTACTATCTTCTTGCTGACTCTCGTTTTTGTTATCTGGCAGCCTCGTGGACTGGGCATCGGCTGGAGTGCATCTGCGGGAGCCTTCATCGCGTTGGCGTTCGACGTTATCCAGTTGTCCGATATTCCGGTGGTATGGCACATCGTCTGGAATGCGACTGGCACCTTCATTGCCATCATTATCATCAGCTTGCTTTTGGATAAAGCCGGCTTCTTCGAATGGGCGGCACTGCACGTTGCACGCTGGGGCGGAGGCAGCGGGCGCAAGTTGTTTGTCCTCTTGATATTGCTCGGTGCGGCTGTCTCTGCGCTGTTCGCCAACGATGGCGCCGCGCTGATTCTGACGCCGATTGTGATCGCCATGCTGCAGGCATTGCGCTTCTCGCCGCAAGCCACTCTGGCGTTCATCATGGCCGCCGGTTTTATTGCAGACACAGCAAGCTTGCCGTTAGTCGTTTCGAATCTCGTCAATATCGTTTCAGCCGATTTCTTCAAGATCGGATTTTCACAGTACGTGGCAGTCATGTTTCCCGTCAATGTCGTCTCGGTGCTCATGACTCTGCTGGTGCTGTTTTTGTATTTTCGTCGCGATATTCCGGTCGACTATGACCTCAGCCAGCTCAAAAAGCCGAATGACGCGATTCATGACCGCGCTACTTTCATCGCCGGCTGGTGGGTTCTCGGTCTGCTGTTGGTTGGCTTTTTCTGGCTTGAAAGACGTGGAGTACCGATCAGCGCCGTCGCTGCGGCCGGGGCCCTCATCCTCCTGATTGTCGCCGCAAAAAACCGCATCATCCCAACACGTGAAGTGATCAAGGGAGCACCGTGGCAGATCGTCTTCTTTTCACTGGGCATGTATCTGGTGGTCTACGGATTGCGTAATGCAGGCCTGACGGGATATCTCACGGGCATCTTGAATGGCTTCGCCCAACACGGCGTATGGAGCGCAGCCATTGGCACCGGCTTGCTGACAGCTTTCCTGTCGTCGATCATGAACAATATGCCGACGGTCTTGGTCGGAGCGCTATCGATCGACGCAGCAACAGCGCAAGGTGTCGTCAAGGACGCCATGATTTATGCCAATGTCATTGGAAGCGACCTCGGCCCGAAGATCACACCGATCGGTAGCCTGGCGACATTATTGTGGCTGCATGTTCTGGCGACGAAGAAAATTCAGATCTCCTGGGGATACTACTTCCGGGTCGGCGCCGTGATGACAATCCCGGTTCTGGTGGTGACGCTTTCAGCCCTGGCTCTTCGCCTGACTGCCTGAGCGCTTGAAAATGGACACCACAATCCATAAGCCTGGCTGGTTGATTCCCTCTCTCGGATTGACGCAAATCGCCGGTTTGGTGTCGGCTTCGGTACCACATTGTTCTTGTATGCCACTGCACTTCCCCGCTCCGCAACAACCTCATTTTCATATCAGGATGAATCATGACAACTACGATCTATCACAATCCCGCCTGTGGCACGTCCCGCAATACGCTCGTCCTGATCCGCAATAGCGGGGAAGAACCGATTGTTATCGAGTATCTTCAACATCCGCCCTCGCGTGAAATCCTGATCCAGCTCATCAACGATGCCGGCCTGACCGTGCGCGGAGCCATCCGCCAAAAAGGAACACCTTATGCTGAACTGGGCCTCGACAATCCGGCGTTGACAGACGAGCAATTGCTTGATGCCATGCTTGCACATCCGCTCCTGATTAATCGCCCTTTTGTGGTGACCTCCAGGGGAACTCGCCTATGCCGTCCATCCGAAGTTGTTTTGGATATCCTGCAACATCCTCAACAAGGATCATTTACGAAGGAAGACGGCGAAGTTGTCATCAACGCGGAGGGACAGCGTGTCACACCGGCCAAATGATCTGCAAAGCATCCTCCCCAACATTGCCGATGACTTGTTCAAAGCGCCAACGGCAAAGGACTTTGCCAATATCGGTGCGGTAACGCATGCGCCGCGATTCTTGCTGCTGTACGGTTCGCTACGTGATCGATCCTATAGCCGTTTGCTGACCATGGAAGCAGCGCGTCTGCTTGAAGCGATGGGTGGAGAGGTGAAGATCTTCGATCCGCACAGCCTGCCAATGCCCGATGCCGAGCCGGAAACGCATCCCAAAGTCGTAGAACTGCGCGCGCTGGCACAATGGTCAGAAGGCATGGTCTGGTGTTCGCCTGAGCGTCACGGCGCCATGAGCGGCATCATGAAGGCACAGATCGACTGGATTCCCCTGACGCAAGGCGCGGTTCGGCCAACACAAGGAAAAACACTGGCCGTCATGCAAGTATCCGGAGGTTCCCAGTCTTTCAATGCCGTCAATCAGATGCGCATTCTCGGCCGATGGATGCGCATGATCACCATCCCGAACCAATCCTCCGTGGCGAAGGCCTACCGCGAATTTGAAGAAGATGGCCGCATGAAGCCATCGTCTTACTATGAGCGCGTTGTTGACGTCATGGAAGAGTTGTTCAAATCCACTTTATTGACGCGGGACGTGGCGCCATTTTTGGTCGACCGGTATAGTGAACGACGCGAAACCAGAGACCTGTTGGCGAAACGTACGAATCTCAACGCCATTTAGCCAGTGAGTGTTCGCTACAACACGAAAAACATCCATGAATACACCCGATCTGCAGCCGCCAATTGAAGTGAGAACAGAACCACCTGTTGTGCGATTTCGCGATGCATTTATTTTCTGGCTAAAGCTTGGATTTATCAGCTTCGGCGGCCCGGCAGGACAGATATCCATCATGCACCAAGAGTTGGTGGAAAACCGGCGCTGGATATCTGAGCGGCGCTTTCTGCATGCCCTGAATTACTGCATGTTATTGCCAGGTCCGGAAGCACAGCAATTAGCTACTTACATCGGCTGGCTAATGCACCGTACGCGGGGCGGAATTGTTGCCGGCGTCCTGTTTGTCCTTCCATCGCTCCTGATTCTGATTGTGTTGTCATGGCTTTACATCGCGTTTGGCAATCAGCCGTTGATAGAAGGCTTGTTCTACGGAATCAAGCCTGCGGTGACCGCGATCGTTTTACAGGCGGCGCATCGCATTGGCTCACGCGCTCTCAAAAATAGCGCTCTCTGGACGATTGCTGCGGCGTCGTTCGTTGCTATTTTCGCCCTCAATGTCCCCTTCCCTGTCATTGTCGCCGTCGCCGCATTGATTGGTTACGCTGGAGGGAAAATTGCGCCATCGAAATTTTCGGTCGGCGGCGGTCACGGCGTGGCGCAAAAATCGTTTGGAAAAGCAATCATCGACGATGACACGCCAACACCACTGCATGCACAATTTCACTCGATGAGGCTGTTTAAGATTGTCTTCATCGGAGTACTTTTGTGGGTGATTCCGATGGGGGGACTGGTCGCGATATATGGCTGGAATCACACCTATACTCAAATGGGATGGTTTTTTACGAAGGCGGCATTCATGACCTTCGGCGGTGCTTACGCCGTTTTGCCGTATGTCTATCAAGGCGCCGTCGCACAGTTTTCGTGGCTGACGCCCACCCAGATGATTGATGGCCTGGCCTTGGGTGAAACGACGCCCGGCCCCTTGATCATGGTGGTGGCATTTGTCGGCTTCGTTGGTGGGTATGCAAAGGCTGTCTTGGGTCCCGACAATTTGTTTCTGGCCGGCGCGATTGCCGCGACGCTCGTGACCTGGTTCACTTTTTTACCGTCTTTTTTATTCATTCTCATCGGCGGCCCGCTCGTTGAAGCGACGCATCAGGACATCCAATTTACCGCCCCTCTGACTGCTATCACCGCGGCAGTGGTAGGCGTGATATTGAATCTGGCCACATTTTTTGGATTCCATGTGTTATGGCCGCAAGGATGGGCGCAGCGTTTTGACTGGATATCCGGACTCATTGCACTTGCAGCACTGATTGCATTATTCCGCTTCAAACGAAATGTGATTCACGTCATCATCGCATGCGCCTTGCTTGGGCTGCTCGCCAAAACATTCCTTTAAACAGAGAACCTGCAATTGAAGACATAAGGTCGCCGGTGAAGCTGGCGAACCTCATGCAGGATCTGACTTCCGTGACATACCTGACAAATACACATCACGGAGAACACAACCCATCAATTGACTAAGATAATTTATGCCACCACCTAAAAACAACACTCCCCCTTTACCCGATATCACATAATATTGAAAACGAGATTTCGACTCTCAGATTAATCGACACGCGGACATGCTGAAACCAACTATTAGCCGCATCGGCATCCCCCACCTCTTCACCGCTCTCTTCACAGTGCAGACGAGTAGAAAGTTTCTTGGCAGATTTTTATTTGCAATCTTGTTGACCGGCATTGGTATTGATTCTTGTTTTAGCAAAGAATTGACAATCGGCGTCTACGCTAATCCTCCAAAGATCTTTTTGGACAAAGATGGCGCCGCAGCAGGAATTCATATCGATCTGATCCGCCAGATCGCGGAGCAGGAACACTGGACTCTGCGCTTTATTCCGTGTGAGTGGCAAGCCTGTTTGCTAGCAGTGCAGCACGGTGAAATCGACCTGCTTCCTGATGTCGCCTACACGGATGAGCGGGCCTCAATCTTTGATTTCCACAAGGTGCCTGCGCTTTACAGCTGGTCCATCCTCTATCGAAACAAAAATGTTGCCATCAACTCCGTTTTTGATCTCAAAGAAAAACGCATCGCATTACTATCCGGCTCTGTTCAGGCAGACTATTTCAAGCAACTCTTGGAGAACTCGGGAATAAGTGTCAGTTTTGTTCCCGTAACCAGGCTCGAACTGGGATTTCAAGCAGTTGAAGCAGGAAAAGCAGACGCTGTCATTGGAAGCCAGCAAGCTGGAGATATGTTGGCCGAACGCCATGGCTTATCTGACACGCCAATTGTTTTCCAACCGGTGAAATTATTCTTTGCTTCAGCCAAGGGCCAGAACAAGGATGCCTTGGACGCAATTGATCGCAACCTACGAGCCTGGCAAGAAGATTCGCAATCCATCTACTTTGAGATTTTACGAAAATGGGGACGTGGCTCGCGCTCTCAGATAGAAAGAACTGTTGTATGGGGGCTGATTGCCGCCATTGGTTTATTTTTGAGTGCGCTTGGAATCGCTGCCTATCTTCGACGAGAGGTCGAGATACGCACGCGCGAATTACGCAACAGCGAGAAATCTTTGCGGGTGGCGGCCACCGTATTTCAATCACAAGAAGCCATGTGGGTCATGGGCCCGGATCATCGCATCCTCGATATCAATCATGCTTTCGTGAAGGTGACCGGCTTCAATCTTGCCGAGCTTATTGACAAGATGACTCTACCCTTCTGTCTTGCCCAGGGCGAACCGGACTACCGGGACGAGATGTGGAAAATAGTGAAAGAAACTGGTCAGTGGGAAGGCGAAGTCCACGCAAAAAAGAAAACCGATGAACGATACATCGCTCGCCTTACCATGACCGCCGTGCGTGATGTCGCCGGGAAAATTACTCACTACGTAGGAACCCAGACAGATATCACCCAGCAAAAGCTATTGCTGGAAGAAACAGTCCGGCTTGCCTATTATGATTCGCTGACTGGATTACCCAATCGGCGGCGGCTGATTGAACGCATTCAGTCGTCTATTGCGATCAATGCAGACAACAATAAAAACTTCGCGTTGATCGTCATTGACATCGACAATTTCAAGGATCTCAACGACTCGTTAGGGCATGACGTTGGCGATCAGCTTCTCAAGAAAATTGCAAATCGCCTCGTGGCCACTGCCGACTCGGCGGAAAATGTGGCCCGCCTGGGAGCCGATGAGTTTGTCGTTTTGCTTCAAGGGATAGAACGCTCGGACTCTGATCGGGTAGTTCGGCGGTTTGCTCAGCGCATCTTGACAGCCATGAACGATCCGTTTGAACTTGCGGGATTGAGTCATCATGCCACCTGCTGCATCGGTGCATCTCTTATGCAGAATGAGGACTCAACCGCACAAGACATGTTACGGCGTGGTGATTTGGCAATGTATCAAGCAAAGAAAAATGGACGTAACACTTTTTGCTTGTTTACAGTCGAGATTGAAAATGCCGTCAACTTCAGAACAGCACTTGAATTTGACTTGCGAAAAGCAATTGATCAGGAAGAATTTTTTCTTCACTATCAGCCGCAGGTTGATTTGCAGGGACAACTCATCGGTGTAGAGGCCCTGCTGCGCTGGCAGAGTCCGGAGCGTGGTCTGGTGCCTCCGGGCCTATTTATTCCAGTCGCTGAGACATGTGGATTGATGTTCAAAATTGGTCAATGGGTTCTCCGCCAGGCCTGTGAACAGTCAGCAAAATGGGAACGGGAAAGCCCCGAAAAACCTATAGTGATCGCCGTCAACGTTAGCGCAATTCAGTTCTGCAATCTGGAATTCACGTCCGATGTCTCAAACATCATTACTCAGACTGGCGCCAATCCGGCTCGCCTTAAAATGGAGCTGACGGAAACAATGATGGTCGAGGATGTGCAGGCCACTGTCGAAAAAATGTACATGTTAAAACACCTCGGCATTTCGTTATCGCTGGACGATTTCGGAACAGGATATTCATCTTTGTCTTTGCTGAAACGCCTGCCCATTGATCAACTCAAAATTGATCAGTCATTCATCAAAGACATTCTTGTCGATGCGAGTGATGTCGCAATTGCAAAAAGTATCATCGCCCTCGGTTCTGCATTGGGTGTCGATGTGATTGCCGAAGGTGTCGAAACGCTTGAGGTCAGAGATTTTCTTTCTACGATCGGATGTACAAAATACCAAGGTTACGCGTTTGGCCGGCCAGGACCTGCCGATCAATTGCGCTATTGATACTGGCACTTTTCTTGCGAATGCTCCCTGTCAATGAATCCTGATGCTAGTTCTTCCCTGACAGCGAGGTATCGGCAGCAGAAGAATCTCATCTTCATCCGTCCTGCTTCACCAGCCCAGGATTGATTGCCAGCAGCAACCAGGGCTTGATTTCCGATCGTACGAAGACACCGCTGATCGCAAACGGATCCTGATCGCGCAGGGCCTCTGCCTCCTCCTTCGTTGCGACTTCGTAAATGATCAGACCGCCACTACCATCCGAGAACGGGCCTCCCATTGACAGCTTGCCAGCGTCGAGCAGGCTTTTCATGTAACGCTGGTGATCGGGGGCGTGTATTGCGAGCTTTTCCTTGTCGTCCGTGTAGCCGACGTAATTGATGAATTTCATGACTATCCTTGTCCGGTTGATATGGTGGTAAATCCAGGGGTTTCGTAAAGGCAAACACGAAGCCGATGCATATCATCATCCCGATTACCGCCGCGCAGATAAACCACCTGCCGCTGAATTGACTATTCGGCATTGGCAAAGAGTGCTGCCGGGACGGTTCATCACCTGCAGCCGTGCACGTGAATCTGCCAAAGTCTCTACAATCTCAATCACATTAATTCACGAAATTGCATTTGGTCTCGTCACCAGTAAAATCATGAGCATCCATTCGATCCCGCTCTCTCCCGCCCAGGCGCGCGCCATCTGGCTGTGCGCGCAACGTCTTGACGAACCGGCTCCTTTCGGCGCCGGCGCCGAGGCAGTCAGGCTGGCGACCGAGCATCTCGGTTATGTACAGATCGACACCATCAACGTCATCGAGCGCAGCCATCATCACATTCTCTACACGCGTATTCCCGACTACAAACTGAACGATCTGGAACAGGCGCAATCGGTCGACAAGTCGGTATTTGAATATTGGACGCATGCCCTGGCTTATGTACCGACAACCGCGTTTCGCCATTTCATTCCGGCGATGGAACAACGGCGGCTCAATCCGCATTCCTCGTTTGATGGTGTGGACGAAGCCGACTATGCCGCGCTGCTCAAGCGCATCCGCAAGGAAGGCGGTTTGTCGATCCGCGATATAGAGGACGACGTACTGGTGGAAAAAACGCATCCCTGGGGCAGCCGTAAGCCATCGAAAAAGGCTTTGCGCTGGGGATTTTTCATCGGCGATCTGGTGATCAGCAAACGTACCGGGATGATCAAGACCTATGAGCTGGCAGGACGCCATTTCGGCTGGCAGCGGCGGCCGGCGGCATCGAAGGAAAAGCAATTCGCAAAATATCTGACGCAACGCGCGTTGCAATCGCAAGGCATCGTCAGTCTGGACTCGATCTGCTATGGGAACGCACCGATGAAGGCGATGGTGAAAGAATTGATTGCTGCCGAGGTCAAGCGCAAACAGCTGGTGCCTGTGCATCTGGATGGCGCACCAAAGAGCCAGCACTGGATCACGCAGGAGCAACTGGAGACGGTCATCGCAACGACCGAGCCGGTCTCGGGAGAACGCGTGCACATCCTGTCGCCCTTCGACCCGCTGGTCATCCAGCGCAAGCGGCTGGAATTGTTCTTCGGCTATGAGCATCGCTTCGAGGCCTATGTGCCGGCGGAGAAGCGTGTGCTCGGCTATTTCGCCCTGCCGGTGCTGGCTGGTGACCGTATCGTCGCGGCGATCGACCTCAAGATGGACCGTCAGGCCGGCAAGCTGCGCATGCAGAAGTGGAGCTGGATTGCGAAGAAGTCAGCGCCGCTGAAAAGTCTTATCGAGGAAGAACTGCATCGCTTTGAACAATTCCAGAAACAATCGATGCGTTCGACTCAGCCTCAGGACGAAGACTAGGCGCCAACATAACCAAGCATGTTGCGCGGCGTGACATCGGTTGCCGGACGCATTGCGCTGCGCTCGTCCAGCGCTGCCGCTTCTGCTTCTGCCTTCGTATCTGTTTCTGACGCAGCGATGTTGAACACTGAAACCGATTGCACCAGACTGTCGGCCTGACGTGTCAGTGCATTGGCGGCCTCGGCGGTCTGATCGACCAGCGCGGCGTTTTCCTGGGTGGACTTATCCATTTCCACGACCACGCGGCTGACTTGTTCCAGGCCTTCTGCCTGTTCCCGTGTGGCGATCGAAATTTCATTCATGGTGTTCATGACGGTATTGACCGATGTCACAATCTGCTCCATGGCACGACCGGTTTCGATCACCTGGGACGATGCCAGATCGATGCAGGCAGCGGATTCGCCGATCAAGACCTTGACCTCCTTGGCCGCTTCGGCGCTGCGCAATGCCAGCGAACGCACCTCCGTCGCCACCACCGCAAAACCTCTGCCCTGCGTACCGGCGCGCGCTGCCTCGACCGCCGCATTGAGCGCCAGGATATTGGTCTGGAACGCAATGCCGTCGATGACGCTGACGATTTCAGAAATCTTGTTGGCACTGACGGAGACCTCTCCCATCGTGCCGACGATCCTTGCCATGAGCTCGCCACCTTTGACGGCGTCGCCTGCCGCCGTTGCCGCCAGTTGGTTCGTATGACGGGTATTCTCTGCATTCTGCTTGACGGCGGCAGATAATTCTTCCAGCGTCGCGGCAGTCTCTTCCAGCGACGAGGCCTGCTGTTCGGTTCGCGCCGCCAGGTCGATGTTTCCTTCAGCGATGTTGCGTGCGCTACGATTGACGTCTTCAGTACCGTTGCGAATGGAGGAAACGGTTTCCACCAACCCTTGCTGCATGCGCTGCAATGCACCCAGCAAGACGCCGATTTCATTGCGGGAAGCGCCTTCCACCGGCGAACTCAGATCGCCGCCGGCGATACGGTCGAAATGCATGCCGGTGGTAGCCAGCGGACGCAGCAAGACGCGGTCAAACAACATCCAGTACAAGCCCACCAGCAACAAAGAAAAGATGAACAAGCCACCCGCCAGATAGACGGCGATCGTATAACGCTGTTCCGAGGCGATGCTCAGGGTATCGCGCACCGATTCAGCATGGCGAATAACAGTACGCAAGGTCGACGCAAATACACGATCGGCCTCTTCGGCACTGCTGGTGGCTGCAGCATAGGCATCAAGCGAGACGTCGTAGAGCGCTACTTCACGCCCCTCCAGCACCTTGGTATAGGCATCGTAGGCCTGACCGACTTGCTGCGACCGTTCTGCCAGGCCGGACACCGACTTGTCGCCTTTGCGATAACTTTCAAACGTTTTCTTGGCTTCTTGCAGCGCCATCGATGCCTTGCGCGTGTAGTCGTTGGCCTTGACCTGATCGCCGCGCACCAGATTGATGTAGGCGTTATCCATGTTGATCAGCGTGGACTGAAACAGTCGTTCGACTTCGTGCAGCGGCTGGATCTGCTTGTCCGACAGATCGATCAGTTCATTCATGGCCTTGGCCGATTGGCGCGTATCGGTCCAGGCGATGAATACCGCCGTCCACAAAGCAAGCGAAAAGATGCCGAGAACGAACAGGAGGCTGGTACGGATTTTCAGTTTGGCGAACATGGCTGGCTCACTGTGGATAGTAGATAGCGGAGGAAAGAGGATTACTTGATGCCGAACAGACGATCCAGCGACCACGCACCGGCGCCGCGACCGACCAGGAACAACAGCAGACCGGCCCAGGTCAGGTGTGTCGGCCAGGCGTCCGGATAGACGAAAATTTCGATCACCGCCGTCATGCCCAGCAAGCCCAGTGCAGCCGAGCGTGTGAACAGCCCCATCACCAGCAGTAACGGGAAGAAATGTTCCGCATAAGCCGCCAGATGCGCGGCGATTTCCGGCGGCACCAGCGGCAGTTTGTATTCCTGTTCGAACAGCGTGTAGGTGCTGTCCTTGATGGTCAGAAAGCCGGTGACCTTGGTACGGCCAGAGAGAAAGAACACTGCCGCGATAGCGACCCGTGCGACTAATGCCAGCAACGAATCGCCGACCAGTTGTGTGGCACGTTCGACAGCGAAGTTGTACCAATCGGCGATGGATTTGGGCTTCGTTGCGGTAGTCGTTGTGGTCGGTGTCGGATAGGTAGACATGATGGTCTCCGTAAGTAAAAATGAATGAGGATCAGCGCGTGGGAATGAAAGGCGAGGCAAATGCTTCGGCATGGATCAGCGTACCAAGCAAGCGCGCAACGTCCAGCCCGGGTTCTGCTTCGACGGCCTTTGTCGTCGCCGTCTGCAAATCCTCGCCGGCGGCACAGGCATCGAGGAACACACACATGCCGACGCTTGCCGGCTGCCACACTACCTTGCCGTCAATGCGGCAGAACAAGGTACCCTCGCCGTCCCAGTTGAGTTCGTCGGAAAGATCGCGTTGTTCGCGATTGGCTTGCCAGATGGAATAGGCCGGCAGATTTACGCACCAGTGCCAGCGGACGCTGGCGCGCGGTCGCAAGGCGCTCTGCAACAAGTCCACCTCACCCAATGTTGCCAGCATGCCGGCTTCCAGCGGTGCCTCGTCAGCGGCGATATGACATTCGCTCCAGAAACGGTCCAGGCGCGCGACGTCGGCCAGATAAGGCAACTCTGCCGCCGGGCCGAACGCCGACAGAAAATCGGCGAAACCACGGCCGTATTCGATCAGGCACACGCTTTCCGGTGGTTCGGCACAGACATGGATCAAGGCTGCTGAGCGAAACCACTCTTCGCCGACCAGACGTACGATAGCCGGATAGTTGGCCGCCAACGCATCGACGCTGGCCTTGAGTACGGTATTGCGATAGACCTTGAAGCCGGGCTGGCTGGTCAATTGCGCCATTGAAGCGTCACTGTCACCGACGCCATAAATGGCGCGAATGAATTCGTGTTGAAAGTGATCGGCGGCGTGATTCATTTCAGCACTCCCTGCGCGGACAGGATCTCTTGCGCCTTGTTGCGTTCGGTCAGCAGTTCGGCGAAAGCAGGGATCTTGTCGTCGCGTTCGATCAGCGTCGGACGTTCACCGATGCGCTCGATCAGATGGCGATACAAACGCCAGACCGGCTCGATCACCGGCGCGTCGTGCGAGTCGATCAGCAGTTGTGCCTCAGTAGTATCGTCACTGTCCTCGCTATGGCCGGCCAGATGGATTTCCATGATCGCCTCAGCCGGCAGATTGTCGAGATAGGTGTGCGCGTCGTAACCGATGTTGTGGGCACTGACGTAGACGTTGTTGACGTCGACCAGCAGTCCGCAACCGGTGCGGCGCACCAGTTCGTCAAGGAAATCGGTTTCGCTCCAGTCGTGATTCTCCATACGCAGGTAGTGCGACGGATTTTCAATGGCGATGCGACGTTGCAATTGTTCTTGCGTACGCTGGATATTGGCGGCGACACGCGACAGGATGTCGCTGGTGCGCGGCACCGGCAGCAAGTCGGGATAGTAGCGGCCATCCAATGTCGACCAGGCGAGATGTTCGGATACCAGCGCTGGTTCGACACGGCGTATCAGTTCTTTCAATCGATGCAGATGCTGCTGGTCGGGAGCAGTTGCTCCCGCCAGCGACAGCGATACCCCATGCAGCGACACCGGATGGCGGCTGCGAACCGCATCCAGCCATGCAAGCCGCGGACCGCCTGCCATCAGGTAATTCTCGGGATGCACTTCGAACCACATCTCGGCTTCGGCGCATTGCAGCGCGTCGTCGAAATGTTGCGGCTTCAATCCCAGGCCTGCACCAAGTGTCGCTGTCATTTCAGGCTCCTGCTCCTGTATGCAATCAGATTGCAGTCAGGGAACCTGCGCCCTTCGGTGTCTTGATGCTGGTGCAAGTGCCGGCTGGAACATTCTTCCAGGCGTTGCCTTGGTAGTCCATCTTGGCGGTGCCGGCGCAGGTCGTGCCTTCGCCTGCCTTGCAATCGTTCTGGCCGGCGAGCGACACGCCGTAGCACTTTTCAACTGCAGTCTTCGCTGCGGCTGGTGTGTTTTGCGCCATGGCGATACCGGATGTCAGAGCAGCCAGGGTGAAAGCGGCAGTTGCAAGTTTGATGGTGTTCATAACGTACTCCTTAAAGATGAATGGATTGTTGGAAAGCAGATATCTGCCGGAAGTGTTCTTTTGCAGATGATCTGAACGTTAGTTCGTCGGACCATGGCGTTCGGTTACAGCAAATTGAAAATAAATTCGAAAATAAATTAGAAAATATTTATTTTGCAAACGGTGTAACCGAATCGGTCGTGCCGACGAACATATAAGCAACGCGTCTTGCCGGGCCGGTGGCGGCCCATGGCAGAAGACGCAAGGATGGAGAATCTGATGAAAACACCTGATCTGGTGTCCATGCTTGCAACAGGAACAACGCGCAGCGATCCCGACCTATTGGGTAAACGACTCGGACTGGCGTTGCTGATCGGTTTGATCGGCGCGTCGGCACTGCTGGTGGCTGCCTACGGCATACGCAGCGACATGCCTGAATTGCTGGCCACGCCACTGTTCTGGATCAAGGTGTCGTTTCCGCTGGCGATATTGATGTCGGCGCAGGGCGTCACTGCACGGCTGGCGCGCCCGGGAGCATTGCTGGGGTTGCAGCGACTGATCCTGCTGGCCTTGCCGGTGCTGGCGATCTGGTTGGCGAGTATTGGCTTCTTGCTGCTGGCACCGCCGTCACTACGGCTGGCGCTAGTGCTGGGATCGACCTGGCAGGTGTGCTCATTGAATATTGCGCTTCTATCGCTGCCAACCTTTTTTTCGATGTTCTGGGCCATGCGTGGGCTGGCGCCGACGCGGCTGATGCTGACCGGTGCCAGTATCGGATTGGTGGCCGGAGCACAGGGCGTAGTGGTCTACACCTTGTATTGCACGGAAATGACGGTGTCCTTCTGGGGAGTCTGGTATGTGATCGGCATGCTGGCGCCGACGGCGGTGGGCGCCCTGCTCGGCCCGCGCTTGCTGCGCTGGTAAAGGGTGTAGTGATCTATTCAGGGATCGAGCAACGCGGCAACCGGTCGCACCAGTCCTTCGAGCAAGGCACGCTCGGGCCGGGTGCGCGCCAGCACGCGAATGCCGAGCAAGGTACTCAGCAACATGCGTCCCATGTCTTCCGCCGACTGTCCGGAAGAAATGCTGCCGTCGCTCTGGCCGGCGGCGACACAACGGCGGAAGAAGGCCTCCACTTGCACCAGTACGTCGGCAACCACACGCTGAAATTCAGGATCATGCGGCGCGACTTCGAGCGCCGAGTTGACCAGCATGCAACCTTTGCGATCCTTGTCGGCCAGCGAACGTTTGATGATTTCGTTGAAGAAGGCGGCGATGGCGGCACGCGGCGGCATCTGGTTTTCGAAACGGCCGACGCGGTCGAGGAAGCTCTGTTCGACATAACGATCGAGCGCACGCCGGTACAAGGCGCGCTTGTCGCCGAAGGCATTGTAGAGACTGGCGCCGGTGATGCCCATGCTCTCGGCCAGATCGCGCACCGAAGTGGCTTCGTAGCCGTGGGCCCAAAAACATTGGACTGCGGCATCAAGCGCTGCTGTTTCGTCGAATTCGCGTGGTCGTGCCATGAGACGTGCCGTATTGGCTTGATGGGCTTGATTGCCGTGATTGCTCTGTTATTCGGGCTAGTATATCATTTTAAAACAAGTGATCTAAAACGAGCCGCAGCACTGCAAATGCTTGCCAACCACCTGAGCCATCGCATGGCCACCAGATGAAGCGACTGACAATAACAGCAGAAACCGATCCGGGGAGGTCCGTCGAAGAGCGCCTGAAGGCGCTGCTTCTGGCCGGACTGGACGGCAATGAAACTGCCTATCACGCCTTCCTCAACGACCTCAGCGGCCGTCTGCGCGCCTATGTCAGAAAGCGTCTGTTCCACCTGCACGACGAAGTTGAAGATATCGTTCAGGAAACCCTGCTGGCGGTCCACAACGCACGCCACACCTATCGTGCCGACGAACCACTGACGGCGTGGGTGTATGCGATTGCACGCTACAAGCTGATGGACTTCTTGCGCATGCGCTCGCGTCACGATGCCTTCAACGAGCCGCTGGACGACTATGTCGACATCTTCTCCAGCTCCGATGAAGAACCGGCCAACGACGCCAAGCGCGATATCAACGTCTTGCTGGAACAATTACCGGACAAGCAACGCCTGCCCATTGTTCACGTTAAACTGCAAGGCATGTCGGTGGCGGAAACCGCACAACTGACCGGCTGGTCCGAATCCGCCGTTAAAATAGGCATACACCGCGGCCTCAAATCTCTCGCGGCCAAAATACGATTGTTTTCATGAAGACTGACGATTTCATTTCCATGCTCACTACCGGCGTCAAACCGGTGGATCGTCACGTGCAGTTCAAACGTTTCTCGCAAGCCATCCTTGTCGGCGGTGCCGGTGCCTTCATCCTGATGGTGCTGCTGTTCGGCATTCGTCCGGATATCGGCGTCATGCTGGTCACGCCGCTGTTCTGGTTCAAAATGGCCTTCCCGCTGTCGCTGGCGGCCGCCTCGCTATGGCTGCTGACGCGCCTGAGCCTCCCGGGTGCAGGTCTGGGCAAGCGCTGGATCGCTCCGGCCACGCCGGTGCTGGTGATCTGGATCGCGGCTCTGGCCGTGCTGGCGGTTGCGCCGGAAAGCGAACGCCTGAATCTGATCATGGGCTTCACCTGGCGTCGCTGCCCTTTCAATATCGCCATTCTGTCGATCCCGACCTGCGTGACGATCACCTGGGCGGTACGCCAGTTGGCGCCGACACGCTTGCGTCTGGCGGGCGCCATGGCGGGCTTGCTGGCCGGCTCGGTAGCGACCGTCGCGTATTGCCTGCATTGCCCGGAAATGGGCGTGCCGTTCTGGGGTATCTGGTATCTGGGTGGCATGCTGATTCCCGCCGTGCTGGGATGGCTGTTCGGGCCGGCGGTGTTGCGCTGGTAGGCAAATGTATCGTTCGCCTCGCACTTCTCATCTTTTTACTTATTCCACTGCGTGATACTTGAGATATTCGCCATCCGGCAACCGAAAACGCCTCAGGAAAGTAAATTTCAAAACACGAGATGGATGAGCAGGTTACTTTTTCATTGATGAACTGAGAGAGGTGCCGGAGAGAAAAACAGCACCAATCACATGCCGCTGCAAAATCAGTTCATTTGCGCAAGCTTGCCAACTCCCTGTCACGACATACCCCTCTATCAGTCACATTTAGCGACACACGCATCATAAGCCGGATCGCACATTTCTGTATTTCCCTGCCTATCGATACATTGATTTCTCGCGTCGTAGCATGCTTGTTCACAACTGCTCTTTGCAGCGGAGAGAGTAGCCTTGCGTTGGAACTCTTTATTTTCCTTGATTCCGTTTTCGCCGATCTCGCGGCAAAAATGCGCCCCAGCCGTACCCCCCAAACAATACAAATTCCCGCAACAGTCATTGCTGAAGCTGCAGCTTTCGCCTTTGCCGCGACAAGCGTTCTGAGCAATTAAATTTTTCTCGGCAGGAAGCGCAGTATATTGCTCACTCAGTTCCTGCTTAATATGGGAAATATTCAAGCGGCCTAGCGCCTGCGACTCGTCCTCCGGCATCGTCCGCGCCGAACACGCCGCGCCAAAGCCGAATAGAAAAATGGAAAGAACAAAAATCAGATGTTTCATAGCCCCTCGCCTCGGTAGTTAGTTGATCCACAGTTTTGAAATACAACATTTTCAACAGGTGATTACAAGGTCTGAGTATCCCTCCTGTTCTCAGTCCGTTTTAACCAGGACAACGTCTCCGGGCGAGCCTGCCGATCCTGCGGGACCCGTAGTGTAAGTACTGGTTCCCGGATGCCCCTGATCGACATGGATTGACCAAAACGGTCCGGTACAGACGCGACCATCACCTCCTGGCCCGGCCTGCCCTTCACGTCCGCCGCCGCCCCCTGAGCCGCCTGAAACATAGAAACTCATCCCCTGCTCCCACTGTCGGGGAGTAACGTCTACAGCATCCGGTGCGCGTTCCTTTATCGCCAATACTGATCCGATGGCACCACGCAGGATCATCAGCCCTTTGCCTTTTTCGCCCGATCCTGCGACCTGCTTTTCTTTCAACAGCGACGCGATATCAAGAAGCTGCTTTACCAATTCATTGGTCAGGTCCGGCAATTTTTTATCAACATGTACCCTCGTCAAATCCAGACCGGAAAAGTTCACACTGGCAAGCATTCCCTGTCCCCCACGACCTCCGTTGCCGCCACCGCCTGCGTTTCCACCGTCTCCACCATTTCGTTGCGGGACACACTCTGGGCCGCCTCCTTTTCCGCCATCTCCCCCTTCTCCTCCGACGCCACCACCGACACCTTGCCCCAGCACTACAAACTTCTCCAATTTCTCGATGCCTACGGTGAGCTTCAGCTGAAATCCGCTTGCGCCATCATTTCCTGCCTTGCCTGTGTCACCGGTCGCACCTTTGTCGTTGTATCCAGCCTGAGCCTTGGCTGGCGGCTTGGGTGGAACCGGATGAACGATATCGTCGTATAACCAAATATACGAAGTACCTGTCGAAGTGATCTTGTTGATAATCAGCGCTGCTTTGCGCCGGGAAGATGGAATCGCGATGATCGTCTTGTCTTCCAATATCAAGTGATCAAAATAATATGCCCCGCCGTCTGGCTGCATGCTGCCAAGATCAATCATCTCTCCACGCTTCAAGACAATATCGCTGGCACAGACAGAAAGCGAGAAAAAGACGAGTAAGGGAAGACCTAAAAATACTGCAGACAAATTAGGTTTAATTTTCATGAGAATTCCTCTTGTTTGTTATTGGTCATGAGGATAGCCATCAGGAACCATGGCGTATGGTGATTCTATATCTCCGCAATTGGCTCATGCATAAATTCTTCAATCCTCTCAACACCATTTCCTGACGGCATTTTATTTCCAGCGACTTGATTAAGAACAGGACAAAACGAACTACCCAAAATCGCCCGGTGCAGCGCACCATTTACGAGCAGCCGTGCACCGCGACACCTCATAACATGACATATATTTTTTTCGCGATCTTCTCCCCGCCACCTCTCTCTCCTCTGAAACCCTTCTGCAATAAGGGATTCAGCCCCTCTGGCACAGGCTTTGCATAGTGCTGTATACGGATCAACGACGATCCCCCCAATTCTTAATGCCGATCTAAAGACGGATCTGCAGGACAACGGCGTCCGCTTAGCTTGGCATTCTTGCCTTGTTGAGCGGGCGCCTTTTTGTTTTTTACGGGATAAAAATGGCCGTGACTTCTCAAAACAGCACCAGCAAGGCAAGCAAGATCCAGCTCTTCTCGATCAGTTCGCCGCAAATGCGCGCCTTCCATCTGACATGGATGGCTTTCTTCGTCTGCTTCTTTGCCTGGTTCGCCTGCGCGCCGCTGATGCCTGTCATCAAGGGCCAACTCGGCCTGACCATCGAACAGATTGCCAACATCAATATCGCCGCCGTCGCCGTGACAATCCTGGTGCGCCTGATCATCGGCCCGATGTGCGATCGCTTCGGCCCACGCAAGACCTACACCGGCCTGCTGCTGATCGGCGCCATTCCTGTGATCGGCGTCGGCTTTTCGCAAAGCTATGAGAGCTTCCTGTTCTTCCGCCTTTGCATCGGTGCGGTCGGCGCCAGTTTCGTGATCACGCAATACCACACCTCGGTGATGTTCGCTCCCAATGTCGTCGGTACCGCCAATGCGGCAACTGCTGGCTGGGGCAATGCAGGCGGCGGTGTGGCGCAAGGTCTGATGCCATTGTTGCTGACGGCCATGCTGATGCTGGGCGTGGGCGACTACCTAGGCTGGCGCGTGGCGCTGCTGGTGCCGGGCTTGCTGATGCTGGTGATGGCGGCACTGTATTGGCATTTCACCCAGGATTGCCCGCAAGGCAATTTCGAGGAGTTGCGCGCTGCCGGCATCACTATCGATAGCGGCAAAAAAGGCGGCTGGGCAAGTTTCCGCGCGGCCAGCGCCAACTACCGCGTGTGGATGCTGTTTGTCACCTATGGCGCTTGCTTCGGCGTGGAAATCTTCATCCACAACATCGCCGCTATTTATTACGTGGATCACTTCGGCCTGTCTTTGAAGAGTGCCGGCATTGCTGCTGCAAGCTTTGGTTTGCTGGCGCTGTTTGCACGCGCGCTGGGAGGCATCATCTCCGACAAGGTAGCACTGCGTGGCGGCCTCAATCGCCGCGCCACCCTGCTGTTCGTGATGATGCTGGGCGAAGGCCTCGGCCTGTTGTGGTTTGCCCATGCAGGCAGCGTCACGCTGGCGGTCATCGCGATGTTGTGCTTTGGCCTGTTCACACACATGGCCTGCGGTGCGACGTATGCGCTGGTGCCCTTTATTGATCGCAAAGCACTGGGCGGCGTGGCCGGCATCATCGGCGCGGGCGGCAACGTCGGCGCGGTGCTGGCGGGCTTCCTGATGAAAGGTCTGGGCAATACGCAACAGACACTGAGCATGCTCGGTGTGCTGGTGACGGTGTCGGCGCTGTGCGCCATCGCGGTACGTTTCACTGCTACCGACAAGAGCGACGAGCCTGCGCTTGCCGTTCCTGCCAACAATATTCCCGCCTGAGGAGAACCGGATCATGAACATCATCGTCATTGGCCACGGCATGGTCGGTCACAAGTTTCTGGAATCGCTCGCCGAAAGCGGTGCGTCCAATATCAACGTCACCGTACTGTGTGAAGAGCCGCGTCCGGCCTACGACCGCGTGCATCTGTCCGAATTCTTCGCCGGCAAAACCGCCGACGATCTGTCGCTGGTGGCGCCCGGTTTTTTTGATGCCGGCAAAAGCAGCATCCACTTCGATCTGAAGCTCAACGCCAAGGCGCAGAACATCGATATCGTCGCCAAGACCGTGACCGTCAACATCAACGGCGAAGTCAAAACCATGTCTTACGACAAGCTCGTGATGGCAACCGGTTCCTACCCTTTTGTCCCGACCGTCGCGGGTAACCAGCGCAAGGATTGCTTTGTCTACCGCACTATCGAAGATCTGGAAGCGATGCTCGAATGCGGCAAGCGTTCAAAGACCGGCGTGGTCATTGGCGGCGGTCTGCTCGGTCTGGAATGCGCCAAGGCATTGCGCGACATGAACCTGGAAACCCATGTCGTCGAATTCGCGCCACGCCTGATGGCGGTGCAGGTCGACGAAAGCGGCGGCCGCATCCTGCGTCAAAAGATCCAGGATCTCGGCGTCACGGCGCACACGCAAAAGAACACGCTGGAAATCGTCGACGGCAAGACCGGCACCCACCGCATGAATTTTGAAGACGGCACGCACCTCGACACCGACATGATCGTGTTCTCGGCCGGCATCCGTCCTCGCGATGAGCTGGCGCGCGAATCGGGTATCAAGGTCGGCGACCGCGGCGGCATCGTCATCGACAACAGCTGCGTCACGTCCGATCCCAACATCTACGCCATCGGTGAATGCGCCTTATGGAACGGCAAGATTTTTGGTCTGGTCGCACCCGGCTATGACATGGCACGCACCGCCGCCAAGCACGTATTGGCACATCTGAACGACGCCGCCGACAGCATTCCGCAGTTCAACGGCGCCGACATGAGCACCAAGTTGAAGCTCATGGGAGTGGACGTCGCCAGCATCGGCGATCCGCACGGCAAGGAAGCCGGCAGCCGTTCGTTCCAGTTCACCGATGAGCGCAAACAGATCTATAAGAAGATCGTCGTCTCCGAATCCGGCAAGCATCTGCTCGGCGCTGTGATGGTCGGCGACGCGGCCGAATACGGCACTCTGCTGCAGATGATGTTGAACCGCATCGAGTTGCCGGAGTCGCCGGAATTTCTGATCCTCCCGCAAGCTGACGGCAAGACCAAGGTCGGCCTCGGCGTCGATGCCCTGCCTGACTCCGCGCAAATCTGCTCCTGCAACAACGTGTCGAAGGGCCAGCTGTGTGCCGCAGTGGCGTCCGGCGTGACCAACATCGGTGACCTCAAGAGCTGCACCAAAGCAGGTACTGCCTGCGGCGGTTGCGTGCCGCTGGTGACACAGGTGATGAAGGCCGAGATGAAGAAGCAAGGCCTGGCCGTCAACAACCACGTCTGCGAACACTTCGCCTACTCGCGCCAGGAGTTGCACCATCTGGTGCGCGTGAACAAGATCAAGAGCTTCGGCGACCTGCTGACGCAACACGGCAAAGGTCTCGGTTGCGACGTCTGCAAACCGGTCACCGCCAACATCCTGGCCTCGTGCTGGAATGACTTCGTGCTCAAAAAAGAACACGCCAGCCTGCAGGATTCCAACGACTACTTCCTCGGCAACATCCAGAAGGACGGCACCTATTCCGTCGTGCCACGCATGGCCGGCGGTGAAGTGACGCCGGACGGCCTGATCGCGGTCGGCCAGATCGCCAAGAAGTATGGCCTCTACACCAAGATCACCGGCGGCCAGCGCGTCGACCTGTTCGGTGCCCGCGTCGAGCAATTGCCGGACATATGGGAAGAACTGATCGCCGCCGGTTTTGAAACCGGCCACGCCTACGGCAAGTCGCTGCGTACGGTCAAATCCTGCGTCGGCTCGACCTGGTGCCGTTACGGTGTTGACGACAGCGTCGGCCTCGCAATCGAGCTGGAGAATCGTTACAAAGGCCTGCGCTCGCCGCACAAGATCAAGTTCGGCGTATCGGGCTGCACGCGCGAGTGTGCCGAAGCGCAAGGCAAGGATGTCGGCATCATCGCCACCGAAAAAGGCTGGAACCTGTATGTCTGCGGCAACGGCGGTATGAAGCCGCGCCATGCCGAACTGATCGCCTCCGATCTCGACAAGACATCGCTGGTGCGCTACATCGACCGTTTCCTGATGTTCTACGTGCGTACGGCGGATCGCCTGCAACGCACCAGTACCTGGCGCGACAACCTGGAAGGCGGCCTTGACTACCTGAAGAGCGTGGTCATCGACGACAAGCTGGGCATTGCCGCCGAACTGGAAGCCGACATGCAGCACGTGGTCGACACCTATGAATGCGAATGGAAGAAAGCAGTCAACGATCCGGAAACACGCAAGCGCTTCCGCCATTTCGTCAACAGCAAGGAAGCCGACCAGAACGTCAAATTTGTCGACGAGCGTGGCCAGATCCGTCCGGCCACGGTTGCCGAGCGTAAGCTGATCGATATTCCGGTGGTGGCGGAAGCAATCTGACCCTGATGGAGAACATGAACATGCATAGCGACCGACAAATTGAACATTGGATTGAAGTCTGCGATATCGCCGACATCGTTCCCAACACCGGCGTCTGCGCGCTGATCAACGGCGAGCAGATCGCGGTGTTCCACGTTGTCGATGCCAATCAGGAAGAGACCCGCGTCTTCGCCATCGGTAACTACGACCCCAACGCCGATGCGTCGGTACTCTCTCGTGGTCTGGTCGGCAGCATCGGCGAGCGCATCGTGGTCGCCTCGCCGATCTACAAGCAGCACTTTGACCTGCAGACCGGCGAATGCATTGAAGCCCCCGAACATTCGGTCAGCGCGTATCCGGCATGCATCGATCATGGCAAGGTGTGGGTGGGCGCATGACAGTCGCTCCGGCCTCTGCTGAATCTTCGAAGAAACCGTCGCTGGTGGTGATCGGCAACGGCATGGCCGGCATGCGCACGGTCGAAGAATTGCTCAAACTGGCGCCGGATCTGTACGACATCACCGTGTTCGGCGCCGAGCCGCACGGCAACTACAATCGCATTCTGTTGTCGCCGGTGCTGGCTGGCGACAAGAGCATTGACGACATCATGCTCAACACGCGTGAGTGGTATGAACAGAACAACATCACGCTGCACGCCGGCGACCCGGTTGAAAAGATCGATCGCCGCAAACGTACCGTGCGCTCGCAAGCCGGCGTTGAAATTCAGTACGACCGCCTGTTGCTGGCGACCGGCTCCAAGCCTTTCGTCATTCCGGTGCCGGGTCATGAGCTGCCGGGCGTAATCGCTTTTCGCGACATCCAGGACGTCAACACCATGCTCGACGCTGCGCGCAACCATCGCCATGCGGTGGTGATCGGTGGCGGCCTGCTCGGCCTGGAAGCTGCCAATGGCTTGCTGCGGCAAGGCATGGATGTGACCGTGGTGCACGTCACCGACAGCCTGATGAATCAGCAACTGGACAAACCTGCGGCCGCGCTACTGAAGAAGGCGTTGGAGATGAAAGGCCTGCGCTTCTTGCTGAATGCGCAGACGGAATCCATCGTCGGCGCCGATCGCGTCACGGCGGTGCGCTTCAAGGACGGTTCGGAGATCCCGGCCGATCTGGTCGTGATGACCGCCGGCGTACGTCCCAACATTGAGCTGGCGAAAGGCGCCGGCCTGCATTGCGACCGCGCCATCGTGGTTGACGATACGCTGCAAACCTACGATCCGCGCATCTACGCCGTCGGCGAATGCGTGCAACATCGCAAAGCGACCTTCGGCCTGGTCGCGCCAATCTGGGATCAGGCACGCGTCTGCGGCGCCCATCTTGCCGGCGCCGGACATCGCCGCTATGTGCAACAGGCCACTGCCACCAAACTCAAGGTCACCGGCGTCGATTTGTATTCGGCAGGCGACTTCATCGCTGCGGAAGACACCGAAGACCTCGTGCTGCGCGATCCACGCCGCGGCATCTACAAACGGCTGGTGCTCAAAGGCAGCCGGCTGATCGGCGCGGTGCTCTACGGTGACGTCAAGGACGGCCCGTGGTATTTTGACCTGATCCAGAAAGGTGGCGACATCTCCGCCATCCGTCATCAACTGCTGTTCGGCCAGGCGATCTGTAGCCAGGCCCAAGGCAACAAGGCAGCCTGATCGGAACTATCGTGAATCTCTCCCACATCCCGCTCTCGACCGTCGGCACCAAGACCACCTGCCCGTATTGCGGCGTCGGCTGCGGCGTACGCGCCTCGATGCAAACCGACGGCAAGATCGCGATTGCCGGCGACGAACTGCATCCGGCCAACAAGGGCCGCCTGTGCGTCAAAGGCTCGGCGCTCGGTGAAACAGTCGACCTCGACGGACGCCTGCTCCATCCGAAGATGCGCGATGAACATGGCGACATGCAGCGCGTGAGCTGGGATGCCGCGCTCGACAAAGTTGCGGGCGGTCTGCGCAGCATCATCGATCAGCACGGTCCGGATTCGGTTGCCTTGTATGTCTCGGGCCAATTGCTGACGGAAGACTATTACATCGCCAACAAGCTCATGAAGGGCTACATCGGCAGCGCCAACATCGATACCAATTCTCGCCTGTGCATGTCGTCGGCCGTGGCCGGTCACAAGCGTGCGTTCGGCGAAGACCTGGTGCCGATCTGCTATGAGGATCTGGAGTTGGCCGACATGGTCGTGCTGGTCGGGTCGAACACGGCCTGGTGCCACCCTATTCTTTTCCAACGCATCGCCAAGGCCAAGGAAAACCGCCCGGAGATGAAGCTGGTCGTCATCGACCCGCGCCGTACCGCGACCTGCGAACTGTCCGACATGCATCTGCCGGTCAAACCGGGCACCGACGTCTGGCTGTTCAACGGTCTGATGAGTTATCTGGCGCATCGCGGTGCGCGCGACAATGCCTTCGTTGATGCCCACACCACCGGCCTCGGCGAAGCGCTGGCGATTGCGGACGCCGATTGCGCCGATCCGCATGAAGTGGCGCGTATCTGCAAGGTCGACGTCAACGACTTGCTGGCGTTTTACGAATCGTTCGCCAATACCGAAAAAGTCATCACGGCGTTTTCAATGGGCGTCAATCAATCTTCCGCCGGCACCGACAAGGTCAACAGCATCATCAATTGCCACCTGATCAGCGGCCGTATCGGCAAGCCGGGCACGGGGCCATTTTCCATCACCGGCCAGCCCAACGCCATGGGCGGACGCGAAGTCGGCGGCCTCGCCAATATGCTGGCCGCACACATGGATCTGGACAATGCGCTGCATCGCGACACCGTGCAGACCTTCTGGGATTCGCCGCGCATGGCGGACAAGCCGGGACTCAAAGCCGTCGATCTGTTCAACGCCATTGAAGCAGGCCGTATCAAGGCGGTATGGATCATGGCGACCAATCCCATGGTCAGCATGCCGGATGCCAACGTGGTTCAGCGCGCCTTGTCAAAGTGTGAGCTGGTGGTTGCTTCCGACATCATGGAAAAGACCGATACCAATGCCTTCGCGCATATCCTGTTGCCGGCTTTGGGCTGGGGAGAAAAGGACGGCACGGTCACCAATTCAGAACGCCGCATCTCGCGCCAGCGCACCTTCTTGTCGGCGCCCGGCGAAGCGCGCCCGGACTGGCAAGTCATTTGCGATGTCGCCAAGCGCATGGGTTATCGCGGCTTCGACTTTGCCGGCCCGCATGCCATCTTTGACGAACACGCACGTCTGAGCAGCTACCGCAACGGCCCGCCACAAATCACCGGACACAGCCATCGCCTGTTCAATCTCGACGGACTGACCGGCATGAGCAAACAGCAGTTCGACGAGCTCCAACCGATACAGTGGCCGGTCACGCGCTCAAGCAATGCCGATGCCGCCGTCACTGGGACAGCCCGCCTGTTTGGCAACCATCGCTACTCCCACCCCGACGGCAAGGCGCGCTTCGTCGCGACACCACCGCGCGGACCGGCGCATCTGCCGGATGAAGAATTCCCGCTCACACTCAATACCGGCCGCGTGCGCGACCAGTGGCATACGATGACGCGCACCGGCAAGTCGGCGCGACTGGCCGATCACGTGCCGGAGTCTTTCGTGGACATGCACCCGCAAGACGCCTTGCGCTATGGCGTACGCGAAGGCGGTCTGGCGCGTATCAGTTCCCGCTGGGGCGCGATGGTGGCGCGTGTGCAGCACAGCGGCGGCATCGCGCGCGGCAGCGTCTTCGTTCCCATCCACTGGAACAGCCAGACCGCCTCGGATGCGCGCGTCGGTGCCCTTGTCAATCCCGTGGTCGATCCGGTATCGGGCGAACCTGAGTTCAAACATACGCCGGTGAACATCGAAGAATTCGGTGTCTCATGGCATGGCTTCATCCTCAGCCGCAAGGCGCTCGCGCTGGATGAAATCACGCATTGGACACGCATACAGGGCCGCGATTTTGCGCGCTACGAACTGGCCGGCCGCAATGTCATTGCCGACCACGGCGCGTGGGCGCGCACGCTCCTCGGGGTGCACGACATCGACGCCGACTGGCTTGAGTACGAAGACAGCACTGCCGGCGTCTACCGCGCGGTGCACGTCGACAATGACCGCATCGACATGTGCATCTTCCTGTCCAAGCGCCCCGATCTGCCCTCACGCGCGTGGCTGGCGAGCCTGTTCGACAAGGAACAGTTGGAAGAAGCCGACCGTGTCGGCCTGCTGATCGGTCAACCCATCGAAAAAGGCGCCGATACCGGTCCGACGGTCTGCTCCTGCTTCGGCGTGGGTCGCAATACCATCTGCAATGCGGTCCGCGAAAAAGGACTGAAGACCGTCGCTGAAGTCACCTCCTGCCTCAAAGCCGGCGGTAACTGCGGCTCCTGCGTGCCGGAGATCAAGAAGCTGCTGGTGGAGACACAGGCGGCGGAGACGGCCTGATCGAGCCTTCCGGCACGGCATCCTTCAGCAAGGCACGACGTGATCGGCCATAATTCGGGTTCGACAACGAACGTACGAATACCACAATGGACGAACATATCTCTCCGGTTGCGCTGGAAAAAGCATATCGCCTGCTCAATCACGGGCCGACGGTATTGGTCTCCGCGGAACATGACGGCGTCGACAACGTCATGGCGGCGGCATGGGCGTGCGCTCTGGATTTTGCGCCGCCAAAAATCACCGTGGTGCTGGACAAGCAAACCAAGACCCGCGAACTGGTCGAAAAAAGCCATCGCTTCGTCATTCAAATTCCCAATGCGGCGCAGCTTGAGTTGACGCAGGCGGTAGGATCAGCAAGCTTGTCGGATGATCCGGACAAGCTTGCAAAAAGTGGTGCCGAGCTGTTTCGCATTGATGGCCACAAGATGCCCTTCGTTGCGGGCTGCTCCGCCTGGCTCGCCTGCAAGCTGATTGCCGAACCGCACAACCAAAACACTTACGACTTGTTCATTGGTGAAGTCATCGGTGCGTGGGCGGACGACCGCATATTTCAAAACGGTCATTGGAATTTTGAAAACGCCGACCCAAAGTGGCGCAGCCTTCATTACATCGCAGGCGGCCACTACTACGCCATCGGCGATGCACTCACTGCGGCTGGTAGCACTGAAGACTGACTGCGTGAATTCTCTGCTACGCGTTCATCGTTCCATGTTGTGAGCGCCTATCGTCTCAGGACTGAATGCTGAAAAAAAATCGCCGCACGTAAAATTTTGCGTGCGGCGATTTTTATGAAAGATGAAAAACGAAGGCGGCCATCCAAGCCGGCAAACTATTCCGCCGGGCGCGCTGTCACGATGATGGGTGCGACGTTGTCGCCGTTGCCTTGCTCAAGCGACTGCCGATAGCGCTCGGATCGCTCCATGTTGATCTGGTATTGTTCCTCTGCGTGGCGGTAAGCCAGTTGTTCCGCAGGAGAGCGGCTGCAGCCGCAGACTGCCAGAGCACAAACGACGAGAACCATGGATTGCCACATATACCGTCTCCAGATTGGATTATTTCTTTGAGGCAATCATATACGCAATATATCCTTAAGGCAATTTTGGCGATCATCTTTTTCTGCTGAAAGCCGCGCCAATATTGACGTTCAGTCAACACTGGCGGAATCCGGTACTCTTCGGCACTCTCTGGGCAGCACATCTACCGCTTCACATGAGCGCCACTTCTATTTCTCTCAGCGAAAGGAATCCTTTGTCTGCCATGCCCTCCTTATTGAATAAGTTTGCCTGCACGCTCCTGGCAGGCAGTATCTTGCTGGCCGTATCAGCCGCAGCGCAGGCAGAGAAAACACGCTGTCTCAGCGAATGCAAACCGCGCATCGGCATCGTCTCTGCTTTTGGCGCCGAGGCAGATCTTCTGCTTGAGCAGACACAGAAAAAACGCGACTGGCGTATCAACGGCAATCGATTCACGACGGGCGTGTTACGCGGCAACCCCGTGGTCATCGTGCTCAGCGGCGTGAGCATGGTCAACGCCACGATGGCGACACAACTGATGCTGGATCATTTCCGCGTCGAACGGCTCCTCATGAGCGGCATTGCCGGCGGCGTGAACCCTGCCAATCACGTTGGCGATGTGATCGTACCGGAGAGCTGGGCAATGCCCATGGAGGTGTATTGGAATGGCGATGGCAGCCTGCCTGCGGCATGCGGTAACGCGGGTGACGTCAGTTGCCTGGGATTGAAGTTGGCGACAGAAAATGGCAAGGCCCGCCCGGACTTTCTGGTTGATGCCGCCGGAGGAAAAGTCAGCAGCGGCCTCTTCATGCGCGACAGCTTTGTGATGACTGCAGCCAACGCGCCGCAGGGCGAGTTCCGGTTCGAGTTTCAGGCAGATCCTGAAATGCTGGCGTTGGCGCGCACCTTGCAACCTGCGCTGGCGACATGCGGCCCCAAAAATCCGGCACTGTGTGTAGCTATGCAACCGACATTGAAAGTTGGCGGACGCGGGATTTCCGGCACGGCCTTTTTAGCCAATGCCGGCTATCGTGCGTATCTCTACGAAACGCTGCAGGCGCAATTGGTGGATATGGAGACAGCGGCGTTTGCCCAGGTCGCGTATGCCAACGGCGTGCCCTTCATCGCGTTTCGGAGCGTATCCGATCTGGCCGGCGGCAACGACTTCAAAGATGTCGGCGCCTTCTTCGGCAGCGGACTGGCGGAAACCAACGAGGCGAATGTGACGCTGGCGTTTCTGGAGGCCTGGAAGCGGCGTGCCCGCAAACCGTGACCTCCCTCGTGCCAACGTCTGCGATGAAAAAAAAAGCGGAAGATAACTTCCGCTTTTTTATTTGGTGAAGGCGTTCAGAATCTCGGCTTGACCGTCTTCCAATCCGGCTTGTACTTGCGCATCTGGCGTACGTCATCGCGTGAGCGGATGCCGCAGCCGAGATACAGATCATGCAGCTTCGCCAACTGATCACGGTCCAGTTCCACTCCCAGACCAGGCGCACGCGTGATGCTGACGCAGCCATTGCGGATGGGCAGCTTGCCGCCCTTGATGACTTCTTCGTCGGCTTCCTGCCATGGGTAGTGGGTGTCGCAGGCGTAGGAAAGATTCGGCACGGCGGCGGCCACATGCGACATTGCCATCAGGCTGATGCCCAGATGCGAATTAGAGTGCATCGATACGCCCAGGCCGAAGGTATCGCACATCAGCGCCAGCATCTGCGTGTCGCGCAAGCCGCCCCAGTAATGGTGATCGGCCAGCACGATTTGTACGCTGTTGAGCGCGACGCTGCGGCGAAATTCATCGAAATCGGTCACGACCATGTTGGTCGCCAGCGGCAACCCGGTGCGGCGATGCAGTTCGGCCATGCCTTCCAGCCCCGGTGTCGGATCTTCGTAATATTGCAGGTCGTCGCCGAGCAACTCGGCCATGCGTACGGCGGTTTCCAGCGACCAGTTGGCGTTGGGATCGATGCGCAGCGGCGTGTTCGGGAAGGCTTTTTTCAGGGCCTTGATGCAGGCGACTTCATGTTCCGGATCCAGGGCGCCGGCCTTGAGCTTGATGCTTTGAAAGCCGTTCTCATCGATCATCCTGCGTGCTTGCGCCACGATCTGCTCTTCGCTCAGCGCTTCGCCCCAGGCATCGGGCTTGTAGGGGCTGTCAATGTGTTGCGCATACTTGAAAAACAGATAGGCGCTGAACGGAATTTCAGTACGCACGGCGCCACCAAGCAAATCAACCAGTGGCACATTCAGATAGCGCGCCTGCACGTCCAGCAAGGCGACCTCAAACGCAGAATAAGCATTGCTGACGGCTTTGCTGGCATGCGAGCCGGGAGCCAGCTCGGCGCCTGAGTTATTGGCCGGCGACATGCCCGCCACCGTCGCTTTGACGATGGCCCGCAAGCCGTTGAGGTTGAACGGATCGAGGCCGATCATCTGCGTCTTGACCTTGTCCATGACCGCCAGGGCCGGCGCATCGCCGTAGCTTTCACCCAGACCGAAATGACCGTTGTCGGTTTCGACTTCGATGATGGAGCGCAAGGCATACGGCTCGTGGATGCCGCTGGCGTTGAGCAAAGGTGCATCTTTGAATGCGATCGGTGTGACGGTGACGCGTGTGATTTTCATGGTCTTGGTTCCGAGAATCAGTAGTAATAGGCAGTAATGAATTATTTCTTGCTGGTCTGCGCTGTCGTGCGAGCGAAAAACACCACGACCGCAGCAACCAGCGATGTCGCCGCCAGCGCGTACAGGCCGCCTTCGATCGAGCCGGTTTTTTGCTCAAGGAAACCGAAGGTGGTTGGTGCGACGAAGCCGCCGAGATTGCCCAGCGAGTTGATCAACGCGATGACGGCTGCGGCAATACGCGCATCGAGGTAGGACTGGGGAATCGGCCAGAACAACGAGGACGCAGCCTTGAAACCGACCGCGGCGAAACAGATCGAGACAAAGGCAAACACCGGCCCGCCGAAGGTGGAGACATACATGCCGATCGCCGCAATGACCAGTGCCGCTGCAGCCCATGCCTGCTGGAACTTGAAGCGTGCCGCCAGCGCGGCGAAGAGATACATCGCGATGATGGAAATGATCCACGGAATCGAATTGAACAGGCCAACCTGAAAATCTGAATACGTGCCCATCTTGCGAATGATGCTGGGCAGCCAGAAGGTCGCGCCATAAATCGTCAGCGAGATCGAAAAATAGATGAAGCAGAAAATGACGATCTGGCTGTCGCGCAGCAGCATCCATGCCGAGATGTGCGCCGGCTTGCTCTTCTCCCGCTCGGCTTGTTCGGCGGTGATGGTGCTGGTGATGAGGTCGCGCTCGCTCTGCGTGAGCCACGTGGCGTCGGCAGGCCGCGAATCAAGCCAGAACCAGACAAAGCCGCACAGCACCACGGAAGCGAGGCCTTCGATGATGAACATCCATTGCCAGCCGTGCAGGCCGCCGCCTTCGATCTGCAACAAGGCCCCGGAGACAGGGCCCGAGAGAATCGATGCCAGCGCCGAGCCGCTCAGGAAGATCGCCATCGCCTTGCCGCGCTCGCCATTGGGCAGCCATTGGGTGAAGTAGTAAATCACGCCGGGAAAAAAACCTGCCTCTGCCACGCCGAGTAAAAACCGCAGCGCATAGAACGACATCTCACCCTGTACAAAAGCCATCGCAGTCGCGGCGATGCCCCAGGTGAGCATGATGCGTGTCAGCCATGCCTTGGCGCCGAACTTCTGCAGCAGCATGTTGGACGGTACTTCGAAGATCGCGTAGCCAACGAAGAATAATCCGGCACCCAGACCGTAGGCGGCGGTGCCGATGCCGATGTCGGCGGCAAGGTGCGTGCGCACGAAGCCGATGTTGACGCGGTCAATATAGTTGACGATGAACATGATGACAAACAGCGGCAAGATGCGCTGCTTGATCTTGGATACCGCCTTGTCGAGCGGAGATAAGACCCGCCCTGCAATGCTTGCTGCCTGCGCTGTATTCACTGCCTGTCTCCTGCGTTTTTAGTATGAGAAAAAGGCTGTTGCCTTTTGCGTTAAAACATTAAAACACTAATATATTAGCGTGTCAATGAGACAGAATTGCCTTATCATGCGGATAACACAGAGGATCAGGCTGGCATCAGCCAGCATCTTGCTGAACCTGGCAGTACAGATGTCGGATCTGACCACATGCTCAGATGATTGCACTCGATGGCGCCACCCTCTTTGACGGTTTTATTTTTGCCTTATTGCCGGACCGGATTCCACATTCACGATCACCCATGAACAGCCCTTTGCCCTCACCCCAGCCTCAGCGCCTGCATCAGCTGGACCGCTCACGCCACGCAGCGCCACAGGTATTCGAACGCCTGCGCGAAGCCATCATTACGATGCAGCTCACGCCCGGCACCGTGCTGTCGCGTGCCGAACTGGCATTGCAGTTCGGCCTGAGCCAGACGCCGATTCGCGACGCTCTGATGAAACTCGGTGAAGAAGGATTGGTGGATATTTTTCCGCAGCACGCAACGGTGGTACGCGCGGTGGATATTGCGATGGCGCGACAGGCACATTTTCTGCGTCGCTCGATTGAATTGGAAATCGTGCACACGCTGGCATCCTCGCCCAACGAAGGACTGATCGTCCGGCTGAAAAACAGCATCTCCAACCAGACAGCGCTGGCAGAAAGCGGCGACTACAGTGCCTTTGTCGAGGCAGATCAGGCTTTTCACCGGCAGATGTATGAGGCGGCGAACATTCCGGATCTATGGGCGATGGTGCGCCGGCACAGTGGTCACCTCGATCGCCTGCGCGCCCTGCACGTACCGATTCCCGGCAAGGCGCATGCGGTGCTGCGCGACCACGCAGCTATCGTCCAGGCAATTGCTGCCGGTGACCCCGCAGCGGCGCAAGACGCCTTGCGCACGCACTTATCTGGAACCTTGTCGCATCTGGACGAGATCCGCGAGCGCTTTCCGCACTACCTGAAAGATTGAAGAGATTGAAGAGAGATCGGATCTGACGGATCAGACCGCTGCCGAAAACTTGCGGCCTTCGGTCAGCATGAGATGGAAGTCGGCGGCCGGCACCGGACGAGAGAACAGATAACCCTGCAGCTCGTCGCAGCCCGCCTCGCGCAAGAACTCGAATTGCTCCATGCTTTCCACGCCTTCGGCGATGACTTTGTGGCGCAGCTGCTTGGCAATACTGATGATGGCACTGGCAATCGCGCAATCGTTGGTATCGTCAGGAATACCGGTGGTGAAGGAACGATCAATCTTGAGGGTATTGATCGGAAAGCGCTTCAGATACGACAGGCTTGAATAGCCGGTACCGAAATCGTCGAGCGAGATCGTCACGCCCAACAGACACACTTTTTCCATGATGGAGATCACGCGGTCGGTGCTGTGCATCAGCATGCTCTCGGTGATTTCCAGCTCCAGCCATTCGCCGGTCAGCTGATGACGGCTCAGCGCCGCTCTGACCCGGTCCGGCAAGGATCGTGTGAATTCGCGCGCAGTCACGTTGATGGCGATGCGGATCGGCTCCATGCCGGCTTCTTTCCACCGACGCGCTTGCGCGCAGGCTGCTTCCAGCACCCAGTCGCTGAGCTGGACGATGAGCCCCGTCTCTTCCGCGATGGGGATGAAATCACCCGGCAGCAACAGGCCACGCTCAGGATGCTGCCAGCGCACCAGCGCTTCGGCGCCGGTAATCTGACCGCTGACCAGATTGATCTTCGGCTGGTAATAGAGCAGCAGTTCGTTGTACTCAAAAGCGTGCAGCAGACCGGTTTCAATACGCAAAAGATCGAGCGTATTGCGGTTCATCTCTTCGCTGTAGTAAGCGTAACCACCTTCGTTATTCTCGCCACCCTGCTTGGCGCGGTACATGGCGATATCGGCCAGGCGCAGCAAGGTTTCCGTATCGGAGGCGTCTTGCGGATACATGCTGATGCCGATGCTGGCGCCGACCCGTAACTCATGGCCATCGATGAAAAATGGCTCATCGAAGAGCGCGATCAGTTTTTGCGCGACGAAACCAGCGTGGTAGTCCTTGTCGATGTCGAACAAGGCAATCGCAAACTCATCAGCACCCAGGCGCGCCACCACGTCTTCATCACGCAAAGCCTTGCGCAGACGAATCGCCACTTCGACCAGCAGCATGTCGCCGGCGACGTGACCGAGCGTGTCGTTGATCGGCTTGAAGCGGTTCAAGTCGATGAACATGATGCAGCCGTAGACATTGTCCTGCTGCGCCGCGACCAGCGCCTGATCGACCGTACGCGTCAACAGCGTGCGGTTGGGCAAGCCGGTCAGCGAATCATAGTAGGCCAGATGATGAATCAGTTTTTCGGCGTTCTTGCGTTCGGTGATGTCATTGATGTAGCCGATCATGCCGATGGGCTGACCATGCTGGTCGCGCATGACCGATAGCGACAAACTGGCCCAGAACGCTTCGCCCGATTTTTTACGGCGACGCACTTCCATCTCGCGGCCACCTTGCGAGAGAAACAGGTCGCTCAATGAGGTGTCGTCCTCGTCTTCGTTCTCGTAGAGAAAGAGAACGTTGCGGCCGATGGCTTCGATGGCGGTGTAACCAAAGAGTTGTTCCGCGCCGCGGTTCCAACTGGTAATGAAGCCGGCCTGATCCATCGTGATGACGGACTCATGCATCTGGTTGAGGATCTGCGCCTGCTGCTCCAGCTTGGATTCGATCTGATCCAGCGCGCGGCTGCGTTTTTCCGTGTCGGCGCGATTCTGCAGCAGACGCCCGGTCAAGCCGGCAAAGGATGCCAGCCGGGCAATCTCGGTATCGCTGTATTCCTTGTCGACGGCATCGACTGCCGGAAAAGCATAGTGGCCATAGAGCAGACCTTCATGCGCGACGATTTGTGCCAATACCGAATTGGGCAAAGGCGCTTCCGAAAAATAGCGGCCGTTCGGGCGGCCAAGAAAGGCCGAGACGATTTCACTCAACGCGTCATGCAATGCCAAGCCTTCCAGTCTCAGCACTGCGTCAAGCAGAGCCGAGCAGCAGGCGAGATCATTGCTGCTGAGCGTGGCGATCATCGTGTTATGCCTCGTGACTGACTTTGGATGCCCAGCGATAGGCTTGTATCAAACCGCGGCAATAGCCTTCGGCGGTAACGCCTGCCGAGACCAGATCGGTGTGGCGCAACGGAATGCGACCGTACTCTGCGCGTTCCACCACATCCAGCAGGCGTCCCAGGCGTCCGCGTCGTTGCATCAGGGCATCGACAATATCCTGCGGCAATTTGAGCGGTTCAATAATCAGTCTTAACGGCATCGCCAGCAACACATCCAGCAGCGAGAACATGCCGACGATAAAAGCGCGGTCCTGCTCGTCGCGATCACCGTCCGTTTGCTGGCACAGTGCTTCCATCATGGCAGCGCGCGCAGCGGCGCGCGGCAACAGCGGATTGGCGGATTCATCGCCCGGAAAACGTGCATACAGCAGCAATTGCAACCAACGCTGCAATTGACGGCGGCCCAGCAAATTGATGGCTTGGGTGAAATTGGTGATGTGCGCCGAGAATCCGAACGCTGCCGAACTCACCAGCTTGAACAACTGATAGGACAAGGCGGGATCCTGCTTGAGCAGCGCTTCCAGCTCGGGCGCATCGGCATCATGCGAGACCAGTTCGAGCAGTTTCAGCAGGCGGCCGCGCGAAATCGCGTCCTTTTGCGTGACGGCAGAGGAAGGCAGCAAAGGATATTCGCCACTGAACCAGCGGAAACCTTCGGCACGGCAAGCGTCGAACAGCACGGGATCGGGTACGTTTTCGGCGATATGCGGACCGCGCAGGCTGGTGAGCCAGCTACCGGCTTCCGGCTGAATACCTGCGCTGCAGTCCAACGAAATGGATTCAACATATTCGGAAAACAAGGCCTGGCGCGACGGCAGGCCATCAGCGATCAGACCATAGCCCAACTTGTTCAGACGTTCCAGCAAAGGATGGCGCGCCGCGTCGACGCAATATTCCACTGGAATACGCAGAATCAGATTGGTGTCCTTGGGCGGTGCGCCGAATTCGCCGGCAAACCGTTCAGGATTGGGGACAGTGAGGATGCAGGCGAGACCATTGAGGGCATCGCCGAGACCAAATTCGTTAAAAAGCCGGGAAAACAAATCGCATCCGTTCTCATCGAACGGGGAGACATGAAGCGACAGAGCCGTCCATAGGTAATGAACGTCTGCAACAGGCTGTAGAAACACGAGAGGAAAAGAAGAAGTACTTTTATCCTGAACAGCCATTTTGTATAGATGTCACGGTGAGCAGCCGCAACATTTTTAATTAATTATTAACGATAAATAAGGTTATTTCCAAAAAGAATTCTTATCTAAATCCAAATATTTTTCTAATATACCCGATAAATCACGACTTGCCTAAGTGATCATTCAACTAAAAACATTTCTTGCAAATCGTTTAAAAAACGACGCCCCAGTTCGGTCGGCCGGATGTTCATGTGATCGCGATATAACAGGCCTTTTTTCTCGGCTTCGTTGAGCGCGGCATCGATATTGTTGATCCCCATACCGGTGCGTTCGGCGAACAAATTCGCAGGAAAACCGTCTTGCAGACGCAACGCATTGAGCATGAACTCAAACCCGAGCGCGTCGCGGCCGATCTCACCCTCTTCCTGGATGGCATTGCCGGTTCGCATCTTCTCCAGATAGGTCTGTGGATGCTTGTGGCGCATTTGCCGCACGATGCGATGCGGGAAAGACAGCTTGGAATGCGCCCCGGCGCCGATGCCAAGGTAATCGCCGAACTGCCAGTAATTGAGATTGTGACGGGCCTGATGCTTCGACTTGGCATAGGCCGACACTTCGTAATGCTGGTAACCGGCTGCCGTGGTCAATTCAGTGATCATGTCCTGCATGTCTGCGCTGACGTCGTCGTCGGGTACTGCCGGAGGGTATTTGGCGAACAAGGTGTTCGGTTCCAGCGTCAGGTGATACAGCGACAGATGCGGCGGCGCGCAATCGATGGCGGTCTGAATGTCGCGGCGCGCCTCGTCAAGGCTTTGCGACGGCAAGGCATACATCAGATCGAGATTGAAGTTGTCGAAATTGGCATGCGCGATGTCGACGGCCCTCCTTGCCTGCTCGCCGTCATGGATCCGGCCCAATGCCGCCAGGTGCGTCGAGTTGAAGCTTTGGATGCCGATCGACAAACGGTTGATGCCGCTGGCGCGGTAGGACTTGAATTTTTCAGCTTCGAAAGTGCCGGGATTGGCCTCCATCGTGATCTCAATGTCGACGTCCATGGGCAACAAAGTACGGATGTCCGACAGCAGACGATCAAGACCCGCAGCCGACAACAAGCTAGGCGTCCCCCCGCCGATGAAGATCGAATAAATCTTGCGCCCCCAGATCAACGGCAGCGCCGATTCGAGATCGGCGCGCAAAGCATCAAGATAAGCGTCTTCGGGAAAGCTGCCCTTCACTTCATGCGAATTGAAATCGCAATACGGGCACTTTTTAACACACCACGGAAAATGCACGTACAGCGACAACGGCGGCAACGCCGTCAGTTGCAGACTGCCCGGCTTCAGGAAAGCCAAAGCGGCTTGCGCCGGGCCTTGTCCTTGCTGGGCTGGCTGATCAGACATCGACGACAAGTTGACGCTGACTGGCTTGATTGGAATGATCATCGGAGCTTTTCTACCAGTGCGCGCAGAGCCTGGCCGCGGTGAGAATGTGCGTTTTTCTCTGCAGCGGTCAGCTCCGCGGCCGTCTTGCCCAACGCCGGCAACAAGAAATACGGGTCATAGCCGAAGCCGCCCTCGCCACGCGCATCCGCCACGATTTCGCCGTGCCACGAACCATCGGCAATCACCGGTTGCGGATCATCGGCATGGCGCACATAGACCAGCACGCAGTAATAGTAAGCAGACTTGTCTGCATGCGCCGCCAGATCGGCAATCAGCTTGGCGTTGTTGGCCGCGTCTGACTTAGGCTCACCGGCGTAACGTGCCGACCAGACACCTGGAGCACCACCGAGGGCGTTGACGCACACGCCGGAGTCGTCGGCCAGCGCCGGCAAGCCGGTCAGACGCGATGCATGACGCGCCTTGGTCAAGGCGTTTTCAACGAAGGTAGCGAATGGCTCATCTGCCTCCGGGACGTTGAATTCGCCTTGGGGACGCACGTCCAGGCCGATTTCGCCGAGCAAGGCGCCGAATTCTTTAAGTTTTCCCTGATTATTGGAAGCGAGAACGATTTTTTGTGTCATGACTGGTACCGGCACTAGTGATTGCGGATTGCGGCATTTTTTGCAGCATATCGAGAATGAATGGCGAACGTAAAAACGCCATGTCCGCAGAGAACGGACATGGCATGCCGGGATTGTAAAAGGATTCGGCCAAGGCTGCTGAAACTGTATCCAAGCGCTGCTGGCCGAAATAGTGTCATTTCGACACTTTCCCGAGACTACATCGAGGCAGCTTACTTCGTCAGACCCAGTGTTTGTTTCTGCAGAGACAACAGTTCCTTGATGCCCTTGTCGGCGATATCCAGCAAGCTGTTCAAGGTCGCGCGGTCAAATGCAGCGCCTTCGGCCGTGCCCTGTACTTCGACGAAATGGCCGGCATCGGTCATGACGACGTTCATGTCGGTGTCGCAGTCGGAGTCTTCCAGATAGTCCAGATCCAGCACCGGCACGCCGCGATAGACGCCGACTGAAATGGCGGCAACAAAGCTCTTGACCGGGATCTTGGTGATCAGACCTCGGCCCAGCAGAACCGAAAATGCGTCGTAAGCGGCAACCATGGCGCCGGTGATGGCTGCCGTACGCGTGCCGCCGTCGGCTTGGAGGACGTCGCAATCCAGATGCAGCGTGCGCTCGCCGAAGGCTTCCAGATCAAAGGCTGCGCGCAGTGCGCGGCCGATCAGGCGCTGAATTTCCTGCGTGCGGCCGGATTGCTTGCCTTTGGCGGCTTCGCGATCCATGCGGGTATGCGTCGAGCGCGGCAGCATGCCGTATTCGGCGGTCATCCAGCCCTGCCCCTTGCCCTTCAGGAAACCCGGGACCTTTTCTTCAATGCTGGCCGTGCACAGCACACGGGTATCGCCAAACTCCACCAGCACGGAGCCTTCCGCGTGCTTGGTGTAATGGCGCGTCAGGCGGACGGTACGCAAATCGGCAGTGGCGCGTCCGCTGGGACGTTGAAAGTCAGTCATGTGTTTCCTCTAGAAATCGGGGGCGACGGCCCTGATGGTTGTGTTCAGGACAATACGGGAGAGCGGGTTTTGATGGCGCAGTGGCGCAGAACCGGCAAACTTTTTACAATGCGCTATCCAAACCCAAATACAATCACGCCTCAGTTGTCAGCAGGCTTGTTTAATTAAGCTGGCCGCAGACGCGACGTAATAAATTTTTCACCGGCATTGTCTTGATAAATTGCCGGTTTGTAAAGGAAGCGCACAGCGCCTCCAGCAAATCATCCGGTCGTCCGTGCAAACAGGATGGCCAACACCCGGAGAATCGATTGACCATTTATAGCATGACCGGCTACGCCGTCGCCAAACGTGAAACCGCCGCCGGTGCAATCACCGTCGAAATGAAGAGCGTGAACTCGCGCTTTCTGGATCTGCAGTTCCGCGTCAACGACGACCTGCGCGCCGTGGAACCGGCGATGCGTGAAGCCATCATCAGCAAGCTGGTGCGCGGCAAGGTCGAATGCCGCCTGAGCTTTGGCCGCAAGTCGGCGGAAGGCTCTACTCAGGCGCTCAACCAAACCTTGCTGGCGACCCTGGCTGATTTGCAAAGCCAGATTCGCCGGCAATTCGCCGAAGCAGCGCCGCTGACGGTCAGTGAATTGCTGCGCTGGCCCGGTGTCATCGAAGAAGCGGAAATCGGTCAGGACACCTTGCAAGCGGACGTACTGTCGACCCTACAGGAAACTCTGGCGGCCTTCATCGACAGCCGTGCACGCGAAGGTGCGGCCCTGCAAACCGTCCTGGAAACCCGTATCGATGCGATGGAAGCTATCGTCGCGCGCATCACCCCGCTGGTGCCGCAACTGGTGGCGCAGTTCCAGCAAAAGGCAACCGAACGCATGCAGGAAGCACTGGGACTGGCGACCAAGGACGCCAAGGATGGAGTAACAACACCCTCACTCCCACGCGACGAGGTGCTGGAACGTATCCGCCAGGAAGTCACGCTGTACGGCATCCGCATCGACATCGCCGAAGAACTCGCGCGCCTGTCGGCCCATCTCACCGAGACCCGCCATATCCTGAAAAAAGGCGGCCAGGTCGGCAAGCGCCTGGATTTCATGATGCAGGAGCTCAACCGCGAAGCCAATACGGTCGGCTCAAAAGCCGCCATGAAAGAACTCGCCGATGCGTCGATGGAATTGAAATTGCTGATCGACCAAATGCGTGAACAGGTGCAGAACCTGGAGTAAATGCTTCAATAAGCATCTATATTTAAAAGACATTCAATCAGAACGACGAGAGAGCATTCCATGCCCGCAAAAAATCCTACCTCCGGCAGCCTGTTCATGGTCGTAGCGCCTTCCGGCGCAGGCAAATCGACCCTGGTCAATGCCCTGCTCAAGCAAGAGCCGGAAATCAAGCTGTCAATCTCTTACACCACGCGCCCACCGCGCCCGGGTGAGGAACACGGCCGCGAATACTATTTCACCACTACCGACGACTTCCTGAAGCGCCAGGCGGAAGGCGAATTCCTGGAATGGGCCGAAGTCCACGGCAACTATTACGGCACGTCGCGCCTGATGATCGCCGACCAGATCTCCAACGGCACCGACGTACTGCTGGAAATCGACTGGCAAGGCGCGCAGCAGGTCAAGAAACAGTTCTCGAATGCAATCGGGATTTTCATTTTGCCGCCCTCGATTGCTGCACTGGAAGAACGCCTGAAAAAGCGCGGACAAGACGAAGCGCATGTCATTACACGCCGCATTCTGGCCGCCGGCGGCGAAATCGCTCACTCTCCGGAGTTCGAATATGTTATTATTAATCAAGAGTTTGCAGTCGCTTTGTCGGAATTAACCGCCATTGTCAAAGCGGCTCGTTGCCGCTTCCCGCAACAAGCCGCGCGCAACACCTTCTTATTCACTCAGCTGGGCATCCATGCCAGCAGCTAGGCAGCAGCAAGCTTTATTGCCGCCACCGCGCTGGATCGGGCTTGATTTAAGCTGAACCAGAACCATGTAAGAACCAAGTAATCAGGAGTATTTATGGCCCGTATCACGATTGAAGATTGCCTCAAGCAAATCCCTAACCGCTTTCAGCTGACTCTGGCTGCGACTTATCGCGCACGTCAACTGCTGCAAGGTCACACACCAAAAGTGGACGCCAAGGACAAGCCAACCGTGACGGCACTGCGCGAAATCGCAGCCGGCAAGGTCGGTATCGAGATGCTGAAAAAAGTGCCTGCCTGAGTTTGACCCACGTCCATGCTGCTGACAACGCCAACGTATGAGCCTGACACCAACAGATTCAACCCTCGGTTCTCCGTTATCAGCATCTAGTACTACTAGCAATACCACCCGAGCGTCTTCCGGACGCTCGGCGTCAAAGCAAAATTCGCAACATCCCCCGGCAAACCCTGCTCCCGCGTTGCATAGCGGCGTGGCAACGTTTACCCATCTGACGCACAAGCTCGAGGAATACCTCACCCCTTCCGAACTGAAGAAGGTCAAGGAAGCGTATCGCTTCTCGGACGAAATGCATCTGGGCCAGATGCGCAAGTCAGGCGAACCTTACATCTCGCATCCCCTCGCGGTCGCTGAAATCTGCGCCGACTGGAAGCTTGATGCGCAGGCCATGATGGCCGCCCTGCTGCACGACGTGATGGAAGATCAGGGCGTCAAGAAAGATGAGCTGATTGAACGCTTCGGCGCGCAAGTCGCGTCGCTGGTCGACGGTCTGTCCAAGCTGGACAAGATAGAGTTCCAAAGCCAGATCGAAGCCCAGGCGGAGAATTTCCGCAAGATGCTGCTGGCGATGGCGCGTGATGTACGCGTGATTCTGGTCAAACTGGCTGACCGTTTGCACAACATGCGTACGCTGGGCTCGATGCCGCCGGATAAGAAGCGCCGCATCTCCCGCGAGACCATGGAAGTCTATGTGCCGATCGCGCACCGCCTCGGCCTCAACAATATTTATCGCGAGTTACAAGAGCTGTCGTTCTCGCATCTCTACCCCCTGCGTCATCGCACGTTGCTCAAGGCGGTCAAGGCTGCACGCGGCAATCGCCGCGAAGTCGTGACCAAGATCCTTGAATCGGTCACCAGCACGCTGATCGCTGCCGGCATTCCCGCGCAAGTCGATGGCCGTGAAAAGACGCTGTTCGGTATCTACCGCAAGATGCGCAACAAGCATCTGTCGTTCTCGCAAGTGTTGGACGTCTATGGCTTCCGTGTCGTGGTCGACAGCTTTGCCAATTGCTATGTTGCGCTGGGCACGCTGCACTCGCTGTTCAAGCCGATGCCGGGCAAGTTCAAGGATTACATTGCAATTCCCAAGCTCAACGGCTATCAATCGCTGCATACCACGCTGATCGGCCCCTACGGCACGCCGGTGGAGTTCCAGATTCGTACGCAGGACATGCATCGCGTGGCCGAATCGGGCGTCGCCGCACACTGGCTCTACAAGGATGACGAAGGCAGCCTGACGGATTTGCAGCAGCGTACGCATGCGTGGCTGCAATCGCTGCTGGATATCCAGAAACAAACCGGCGATTCGGCCGAATTCCTCGAACACGTCAAGGTCGACCTGTTCCCGGATTCCGTCTATGTGTTCACGCCGAAGTCGAAGATCATCGCCCTGCCTCGCGGTGCGACGGCACTGGATTTTGCCTACAACATCCATACCGACATCGGCGACCAGACGACATCCGTCGTGATCAATCACGAACCTGCTCCATTGCGCACAGAATTGCATAACGGCGACATCGTCGAAATCATTACCTCGCCGTCATCGCGCCCGAGCCCGAACTGGCTCGGCTATGTCCGCACCGGCAAGGCACGCTCGGCAATTCGCCATCGTCTGCGCACGGTCAATCTGGTCGAGTCTCAGGCACTGGGCAAACGCCTGCTGACCAACGCACTGAATACGCTTGGTCTGGAGCCCGACTTGCCGTCGGCAATCATCGAGCGCCTGCTCAACGAATCCAGTGCCAAGACCATGGAAGAGCTGTACGCCGATATCGGCATCGGCACACGCATGGCGCCGCTGGTGGCACGTCACATCATGGGCATGACCGAAGGTGGCGGCTCGATTCCGCAGCTCGATGTCGAAGGCCATGTCCTGCCGAGCAAACCGGATCCGGTCGTCATTACCGGCAACGAAGGCTCGACCGTGCAACTCGCCGCCTGTTGTCTGCCTATCCCGGGCGACAAGCTGATTGGCCACCTGAAACACGACCAGGCATTGATCGTCCACGTCGAAGATTGCGAAACCGCCAAACGGCATCGCGAAAAAGAACCGGATCGCTGGATTGAAGTAACCTGGGCAGGTGAGCTTAACCGCCGCTTTGAATGCCGCATCACCATTCTGGTCCATAACCAAAAAGGCTCGCTGGCTCGCATTGCAGCTGAAATCGGCGAAGCCGACGCGCATATCGTTTCCGTGAGCATGGATGACGATGGCGATCCGGCAATGAAGCATCTGCGCTTCACCATTCAGGTCGAAGACCGGGTACATCTGGCCCGCACCATGCGCGGCATCCGCAGCATCGACAGCGTGACCCGTATCCTGCGCGAACGCAATTAAGCCGTCGATACAAGGCGTACGCCAACGCGTTTCGCCTTGTTGAGTCCGGTATCTTGCGTCCTGAATATTTCTGCGTCATACCTCGATTTGAGCTTTTATTAGCCACTATGCCGCTATGCCGCTTTCTGCGTTTGCGGCGCTTTCACTTGTTCTTGCGACTCTTGCGACTCTTGCTGTTCTTGTACCTCCGGAACCGCAAAACGCATCTCCCGGTGAGTGCCGTCACAGGCACCGTGCTTGACCTTCTCCGCAACGTACTCAATCAAGGCGCTTACCGCCAGCGACAACTGCCTCCGATTGGGATAGACCGCGTACATGCCGCTCAGGTCACGTTGATACTGCGGCAGGATCGCGACCAGGCTGCCTCGTCGCAAATCCTCCGCGGCCACCATCACCGGCAGCAAAGCAATCCCCAAACCGGCACGCGTAGCGCGCAGCAAGCCCTGCGCCGTGTTAATACACAGACGTGGGGCTATCCGTATACTTTCGACGCCTGCAGGACCTTCCAGGCGCCACAAGGCGGCCTGCGTCGTGTTGGCGGCAGCAAGGCAGTCGTGCTCCGCCAATTCTTCGAGTGAGGCAGGCATGCCGTGTTTTTTCAAATAGGCGGGACTCGCCAGCAAGCCGCGATAGCTTTCGCCGAGTTTGCGAGCCACCAGGCTGGAATCAGGCAATTGTCCGGCGCGAAACGCCAGATCGATGCCTTCGGCGATCAAATCAACACGCTCGTCGCTGAGGACAAATTCCAGCTGCACCTTGGGATGGCGCTGCATGAACTCGCCCACCCACTCCATGGCGAAGTTGTCGAAAAAATCGGCCGGTGCAGCGACACGCAGCACACCACTTGGCTCGCGATTGCCTTCGGATAGTGTTGCCCCCGCTTGCTGGATATCTTCAATCCCCGGCGCGCAACGATCGAAAAACTCACGCCCGGCCGCCGTCATATTCAATTGCCGCGTCGAACGCTGCAGCAGACGCACTCCCAGACTCTCTTCCAATAGCTGCAAACGCCGGCTGATGGTGTTGGACGGCATCCCGAGACGGCGACCGGCGGCGGCAAAACTGCCGGCGCGCACAACATGGACAAAGACGGCGATATCGTTCAGATCCAACATGATTCATTCCATTAATGGATTAGTGAAATCAAATTCTCCCATCTATTGATGTTATTGGAAAGCCTTTATATTCCATCCATCGCTACTTCCCGCGACACCGACGCAGTATTCATCCAAGGCAACTTTCCAAGGAACAAGCATGAGCACTCTTCTTCACATCGACTCCAGCGCCCGCTTCACCGGCTCCATTACCCGCCAACTGAGCGCGGCTTACGTTGAACAATGGCAAGCCAAGAACCCCAGCGGCAAGATCGTCCGTCGCGACCTGGCGAAAGACACCCTCCCGCACATCACCGAAGCGCTGATCGGCGCCTATTACACACCTGCTGACAAGCGCAGCGCGGAGCAGCAATCGATCATCGCCCTCTCCGACACATTGGTGGATGAATTGCTGGCTGCCGACACACTGGTCATCGGTATCCCGATGTACAACTTTGCGCCGCCATCGGCATTCAAGGCCTGGATTGACCATATCTGCCGTGTCGGCCGTACTTTTGGCTATACGGACAAAGGCGCAACCGGCTTAGTTACCGGCAAGCGCGCTATCGTGATTCTGTCGCGCGGCGGCGTCTATTCGGAAGGTCCTGCGCAAGGGCTGGAATTCCAAGGCACGTATATCCGTGGCGTGCTGGGCTTCCTGGGCATCACCGACGTCGAACTGGTGATCGCTGAAGGCGTATCGATGGGAGAAGAAAAGACCAAGCAAGCCATCGCTCAAGCACAGGAACAAATCAGCGCCAACGTCTGATTTTTTCCTGCAAAAAAAGCCGGATCCATAAGATCCGGCTTTTGTTTTTCGCTTAAGCATCGTGCATGGTCTTGTGCAATCGCCTTAGCCCCAGCCAGACGCCGGCTGCAAACACCGGCACCATCACACCGGTCGCAATGTCAGGATTGATGGGCACTCCCGCCGCCTTCAAGGCTTTGCCTGCGTAACCAAACAAGCCCACCATGTAGTAAGAGATTGCCGCCACCGACAAGCCCTCCACCGCTTGTTGCAGCCGTAATTGCTGTGCGGCGCGTGCGTTCATGGACTCCAGGATCTGGCGGTTTTGCTGCTCCTGAACAATTCCCACGCGCGTGCGCAACAAATCGTTGGTGTGAGCGATACGCTCGGCCAGCGCTTCCTGCCGGCGCGCCACCGAGGTACACGTATCCATCGCCGGCGCCAGACGCCGCTCCATAAACTCGCCGATGGTCGGCACGCCTTCCACGCGGCTCTCGCGCAACTCTTCGATGCGGGCCTTGACCAGCCGGAAATACGCCTGCGAGGCTGAAAAGCGATAGCTGTTTTCCAGTGACATCTTCTCGATGCGAGCGGCCAGTCCGGTGATCTTGCGCAGAATCCGCTCATCCTCAGCCTGCGTCTGCTCCGGATTGCCGCTGCTGTGATCCATATCGACCATCGTGGCCGTCAGGGTCGCCAGATCGCTTTCAATTGCGCTCAACACCGGTGCAGCCTGCTGCGCATGCGGCAAGCCCAGCGAGGCCATCATGCGGTAAGTCTCGATTTCCAGAATGCGTTGCGCCAGACGGCCGCCCTGCATGTCGCGCAGATCGATATCCCGCACCACAAAGCGACTGAAGCCATCCGCCTGGATCAGGAAGTCAGTCCAGATCTCACCACCCTGCAACACCTTGCTCGACGACAGCAGTTTGCCTTCGAACAGCCGTTGCATGCTGGAGATACGGCCACCGTTTTCCTCGGTCTCGTTCGACACGCGCTCCAGCACCACATGTGCAGCCACCATGATCTTGCCTTGCAACGCCAACAACCATTGCTGCGGCACATGCTTGAGCGGCGCTTCGATAAATGCTTCATCGATAGTGAGTTCCGACTCGTGATGCTGCGCAAAGGTATAGGTGGCGAACTCGGTATGGCACTCCCACTTCAGGCGAAAGCGTCCGAAATCATGGAAGAAATGCTTGGCATCCATGCCCGGCGCAGTCACACCGAAATGGACGCACAAGTCGGTCAGCAAGGCATGCTGGAATACAGCATGACGACTGGTGTCGGCCGCCTGGTCGCGCACATACACTGCCAGATGCGTCAGACTCTCAGGCGCCTTGAGGTGCAAAAACGGTCGCGAGTGCACTTCTGCGGCCAGTGCAACGCGCTGCGGATGATTCAGATTGGCGTACACGATGGACATGAACTTACCTTTTCAATCAAAACAGAATTCGTATTGCAAGCACAGTGGGATCTGAACAGTAAGCCCTGAATATGACGCCGGGATGATGACGCTACACCAACACAGCGAAGCAGGATTCATTCCACGCATTCACTCTGCACAAAGTGCGCGTCGGCAAGCGCATCCTGCGCGGACGCTTCACGCCAATGATCTTAATTGGGACGGCACGCTCAGCCTTGCGGCGCCGGATAACTCACTTCAAGAATCGTCAATTGCTCGACACCGGCCGGCGTCTGCAAAGTCACTTCATCACCCTCGCGCGCCTTGGTCAGCGTGCGTGCCACCGGCGACACCCAGCTGATCTTGCCGTTGAGCGGATCGAGTTCATCGATGCCGACGATGGTGACGGTGTGTTCGACGCCATCCTGATTTTCATAGGTTACGGTGGCGCCGAAAAAGATCTGATCATTGCCGTGATGGATAGTCGGATCCACTACCTCAGCGATATCCAGACGCTTGGTGAGAAAGCGGATACGCCGGTCGATTTCGCGCAGGCGGCGCTTACCGTAAATGTAGTCGCCGTTTTCGGAACGGTCGCCGTTCGAAGCAGCCCAGTGGACGATACGCACGACTTCCGGACGATCGACATCGATCAGATGCAGCAGCTCGTCCTTGATCCGCTTGTGCCCTTCAGGCGTCATGTAATTCTTTGACCCAGGCGGAATTGCCGGCAACGCCAGTTCGTCGTCATCATCGCCATCGGATTCTTTTACGAATGCTTTATTCATGTTCTCACTTGCATATTTCACTTGGTGCAGACCGGCCGGTATGTCCATCATTGTAGCGGTATGTTAAAGTCGCCGAGAACGCTTTTCACTGATAACTCATATTCACACGGCAGCACCTGCACTGCATTCAAGCCCTAAAAAACCACGCTTCCACAACGCTTCCATCAGTCACTTCCATGTCCACCACTACTCGCTACCGTATCGGCCTGGCCGCCAACCGCGCCCATCAAGACGCCCCGAACTCTGCATTGGTTCAGCTGCTGCAAGGATCACGCGCACGCATCGAAGCCTTGCAACCGGAACTGGTCGTCGTCGGCAGAACACTCGACGCCATCGGTCATCTCGGTCTGCTGCCAAACTATCCGCATATCGAGCGTTTCCCATATGGTCGCCAGGGTGGACTGATGAAGCTGGTGTCGCGTGTGGTCGACAGCGATCCGGCGCGCAAACTGGATGCGATCATTTATCTGATCGATCCGGTTGATCCGTCCTCTACGTTTCCGGAAGCAGTTGCGCTCAAACGCCAATGCGTCATCCACGGCAAACCTTTTTTATCCACGATGGCCGGCGCGCGCGAATGGTTTGAACTGGAAGCAATCGCCAGCGGCGCTGCTCCCGACCCAAAGCTGGATCCTTATTTCGATCTCAGCAAGGAAGGCATCGCACTGATTGCCCATGATTCGATGAAATCGCGCATGCTGGCACTGGCCGAACGTCATTTTGAAGTGCTCGACAGCTTTGCCTTCCGCTGCGCCACCGGCACCACCGGCGGCTTGCTGAACGAACTGGCGATGAAAATCAAAGGCGAGGCCGGACGCAACTGGGTCAAACCGTTTCTCAGCGGCCCGCTTGGCGGCGATGCGCAGATTGCCGAGTTGATCCTGGAACACGAATGCCGCCGGGTATTATTCCTGGAAGATCCACACGTTGCCCGTCAGCATGAAGCCGACATCCAGTTGCTGGAACGTGCAGCCCGTACCGTCACCGACTACGCATCGTGCATGAGCGATGAAAAATGGGGAGATCGCTGGCTGAGCCTGATCAAGCAGCGTCAGGTGGGCTAAAGTCCGGCAGGCTAAAGACGATCCACGATCCCTAAGGCGTTGCCTGATGCGGAACAGCTTGTATTTCCGACGCTTGCCCAACATATGTATGGCAAGCTCTCCGCATCCATAAGGATCAATCCTTGTCGCACAAGATCAGAAAATACCTGCTTGCGCCTTTCATCTATACTGCGGCGATTCTTCTGCTGTTCGAAGAATGGTTGTGGAATGCCAGCAAGCGGCTGTTTGCGCGTTTGCCGCTCATCCCATTCATCGCCCGCCTCGAATCCTGGATTGGTAATTTCTCGCCTTATGCTGCGCTGGCGATTTTCGTGCTGCCCAGCCTCTTACTGTTGCCGGTCAAGATTCTCGCCCTGCTCTCCATCGCACACGGTCACCCTACGCTTGGACTCGTTATCATCATTACCGCCAAGGTACTCGGTACCGCGCTGGTAGCACGCTTGTACGCATTGACGCAGAAAGCATTACTGACCCTGCCATGGTTTGTGCGATGCCGCGATGCCGTATTGAGATTCAAGGACAAGATGATTGCCCAGCTGCGCGCTACGCACGCATGGCAACAAGTGCAAGCCGGCATGGCGACCTTTACCGCCATGCGTCGCAACTGGTGGACAGGTTTCAAGGCGCGCTGGTTTAACAGCAAGGGCCAGAGTAACCGCCTGATGCGCCTGATAAAAAAATACGCCGCAAGGCGGCGTGATCGGGGTGGATAACTAAATCGCTTCAAGTTATTGCGCAAGACCGGCGCAGGAAATTTGGCAAACCTGCTCCACCGGTCAAGATCGCTTATGCATGCTTATGCACGCTTATAAATTTACTCGGAGACGCTGCTGGTATCCGCGTCTTCCGTCTTCTTCGCTGGTGTGTGCCCCATATTGGTGGAGATATTGTTGCCCCACTCAAAGGCTTCTGTCTCCAGAGCGTAGAACTCTTCTACGGACAACTGCAGGCCGGTCAGCAAATCATTCATCTCTGCTACGGTTTTATCAGCCTTTTCAGTCCACTCCGCCAATTGCAGGATTTCGCCATAAAAACCGGTGCGGAACAGCAAAGCATCGCGGATCTCTTCACTGACCGTAATCTGCGTCAGAATCGCCTCCATCCGGATACCGAACAAGGCGTCCACCAACGACATGATGCCGACGGTAAAGGCGATTTCGGACATCTTGCGGCGGCCCGGTCGCACTTTTTCCGTGATCAGTTCCAGTATCTTGCCGCGCGTCGCGGCCAGGATCAGCAGCGGAGACAGCGAATGCTTCTCTTTTTCGGTATTGGCAAATAACAGAATCTGCAGCCAGCGCTTCAATTGGCGGCGTCCCAGCACGATCAACGCCTGTCCAAGCGAATCGATGTGCTTCATGAAACCGTATACAGGCGTATTGACGAGACGCAGCAGCGTCAGGCTCAATGCCACGTCGCGCTTGATATAGCGGACAATTTCACCGTTATCGACGTTGCGCACCAGCAGCGTCAGAATATGCATGATCACGATCTTCGACGCTTCCAGCTTCTTACCTTGCAGGATCACCGGTTTGGCGAAGTAATAACCTTGAAAGTAATCAAAGCCGAAGGTCACGCAATCGCGGAATTGTTCAACCGTCTCGACCTTTTCGGCCAGCAGCATCTTCTGGGCGCGCTTGAAGTGCACACTCAGCTTGAGCAGCTTGCTGGCATCGAGCTCCATAACGTCGATCTTGATGATTTTTACCAGCGGCAGCAGCTGAGCGATGTCCTCAGACTCTGCGATGACATCGTCGAGTGCAAACACATAGCCGGCACGGGACAATTCTGTCACACGCTTAACCAGCTCAGGCGTGACTTTGACAGTCTCAAGAATTTCCAGCACCACCTTGTCGGAAGGTAGAAAATTGATGAAGTCGCTCATCAGCACGGTGGCGTCGACGTTGATAAACCCGTGCAGACTGCCGATGACGTTGTTGAGACCGAGTTCGGACGCATGCGCGATCACCGATGCGGTCGCGGACACGTCATCGTTCACATTGGCGGGGCCAAAGGCGGCACTGCGGAATAGCAACTCGTAGCCGATCAACTCCTGTTCGCGATTCAGGATCGGCTGTCGTGCCAGAAAAAAGTCGTGGGCGTGTTGTTGCACTTGCGCCGGGGTGACGTGATCAGGAGACGGTTCAGTCATGATTTCTTGTTGTAAATAACCCCAGCACTTTCGGCAAACAATGTATCTTCGGCATGACTTTCTATTGTATGCCGTGATGCGTCATGAATACCAGAAAACATTTCACAGGTGAGACGGCAATGCAGCCCTAGCCCTGCATCGGCGCCAATCTCGTCAGAACGAACCATCCTAGGCTTCTCCCGATTCCAGCAAGAAGCCTGCACCGCTGTCGCGTCCCAATACCTTCACCAGGTAGGGCATGACTTCCTTAAGAGTAGCTTCCAGCGTCCATGGGGGGTTGAGCAAAAACATGCCGCTCGTGTGCAAGCCAAACCCGTCCGGCGACGGCGAGCAGATCGACAGCGTCACATTCAGCCAGCTCTTGGCGCCCAGGCGTTTCAGCCGGTCAGAGAATTGTTTGGATTCTATCCGTTGCAATACGGGATACCAGACAGCGTAAGTTCCAGTCGGGAAGCGCACCAATGCGTCCTGCAGGGATTCTTTTACGCGCTGATAGTCGCGCTTGTCTTCATAAGGAGGATCGATCAGCACCAAAGCGCGGCGCGATGGCGGCGGCAGCAACGCCTTGAGCGCCAGAAAACCATCACCGCGTTCGACCAGCACGCGACGGCCACGGCCTGACGGACGCTTGCCCTGCTCGGCGGCATGCGCATCAAGCTTGCGGAAGTTATCCGCCAGCACTTTGCTTTCAGTCGGATGAAGTTCAAACAGACGCAGACGATCCTGCTCGCGCATCACCTGGTTGGCGCAATAAGGCGAACCCGGGTAATAGCGCATCTTGCCGCTGGGATTGAGGTCTTTCACCAGTTGCACGTAGTCGGCAAGGGCTTCAGGTAAATCAGTACGATCCCACAATGGCGCGATGCCGGTTTCGTATTCAGCATTCTTGCTGGCGTAATTTCCGTCCAGCGCGTAGACACCCGCACCGGCATGGGTATCGATCACCATGTACGGAGTTTCTTTCTGGCCTAAATAACGCAGTAGTTGGATCGTAACCATGTGCTTGAGCACATCAGCATGATTGCCAGCATGAAAGCCATGGCGGTAACTCAGCATAAAATCGTTCGAATCCCTGATATGTTAATGGCGTCAACGGCCAGCTGTGGCAGCACTCTTGCGATCAAAAAACGATGCAATTTGGTACTTTCTCACAAATAATCTCGCATTCTAACAAGGTTGCCCCCTCAATAGTCGTCCCTGCTCTCGTTTGTTACAAACCTGCCAACACATTTTTGCAACCTACTCGCCAGAACGATCTAATCGGAAATACGCATCCAGCAATGATGTCTTGAAGACAACGCCCAGCAACTGTGGATTCTCAACACTGGCGATCACCGGCAAACGCTCCCCCTGGTGATCGAGAAACAGTTGCAAAGCCTCGCCCAGCGACATGTCCGGCGTCACTTCATGCAGAAAATGCGTGCGCATGAAGTCACCGGCGCGTTTGGTATCCGTGTCGGTGTCGTTCTTGTCGAGCAGCAACGACGTCACGTCCTGCAAAGCGACGACGCCCAGATACCGGTTGTCCTGATCGGTAATGTAGATGTACTTCACCGGATATTGCAGGAAGATCCGCGTTACCTCCGAAAACGGTGCGTCCTTCTGCAGGACGGTTTCTGCAGGCTTGATCAGTTCGCTCATGTGCGTGCCGCGCAGGCGGATGCGCTCTGCTGCGTCGCGGTGGCGTTTGAGGGTGATCTCGTACATCGAATTGCCGTCGAGACTGCGCGCGATGAAATACGCCACCACGCACGACAGCATCAGCGGCAGTACCACCTGATAGCTCAGCGTCATTTCAAAGATCATCAGGATTGCCATCAACGGTGCATTGGTGGCTGCCGCCAGAAAGGCCCCCATGCCGACCATGGCATAGGCAAACGGCTGCGAAATCGCATGCGGCCACAGCGCGTGCGCCACGTCACCGAACAAGAAGCCGATGGCAGCGCCCACGAACAAGGTCGGCGTAAAGATACCGCCCACCGCGCCGGAGCCGGTGGTCAGCGCGGTCGCGACGATTTTGTAGATCATCACGACCAGCACAGTCGACCACAACCAATTGGTGTGCAGCAGCGAATTAACGACGCTGTAGCCGTTACCCCAGACTTCCGGCACCTGGATTGACAGCAGGCCGACCAGCAAGCCCCCCACACCCAGACGCACCGGCAGCGGCAAACGGGTTTTCTGGAACAGCTGCTTGCTGATATCCAGCAGACGCAAAAACTGCGGCGCCAGCAAACCGGCGATGATTCCGAGCACGACAAAGAGGATGATTTCAACACCGCCGACTTCCGGGAAATACGGCATTTCGTAGGCCGGCGCGTAACCCGGCAGTTCACGCATGGTGATGTTGGCCACGACAGACGCCACGACGACGGGGCCGAAGCTTTCCATCACCAGCGCGCCAAGCACGATCTCCGTCACGAAGAAAGCGCCGGCAATGGGCGCGTTGTAGGCCGACGTAATCCCCGCCGCTGCGCCACAAGCCACCAATAGCCGCATGCGTGACGCCGGAAAGTGCGCAAACCGCCCCACCAGCGATGCACACAAGGCCGCCAGCTGGACCATGGGCCCTTCCCGCCCGATCGAACCGCCCGAGCCGACGGTCGCCAGCGACGACAAGCTGCGCAATAAAGTATGTCGGATGGGAATGCGGCCGTCACCGATGGCAACCGCCTCCATATAGTCAGAGGTCGCACCAGCCGGCATGCGTTTAGCCCAGATCAGGATCAGTCCGGCCACCACACCGCCGCAGGTCGGCAGCAGCACACGCATATGCCAGGGCAGGCCTTTGGCGATTTCCACGAAGCTGCCGCTATGGCCGGTCAGCAGGTATTGCACCCACCCGATGCATTCGCGAAAAAAAATGGTCGCCAGCGCGCCGACGAAGCCGATGATGGCCGCCCACAGCAGCATGGCGTGGCTTTCCGACATGCGGAAAAGTTTTTGCAGGCGAAAGCGAAATTTAAGGAGGCTGGTGCGCATCGACAATGTCTTCAGTCTTTGTCGACATCGACAATCAGCGACCGCAAATAGTGCATGTCTTTTTCAACCGCGGCGTCCGCCTTCTTTTGCATCCGCTGATAGCAAGAAATGACCTCGCGCGCCACCTCGGTGATGCTGGCGCCGCCGCCTTTGGCGCCTCCGGTTGCGGTTTCCACCAGCGGCTTGGTGAAGCAGCGGTTCATTTCTTCCACCAGCAACCAGGCGCGGCGATAGGACATCTCCATCTCCCGTGCCGCGCCGGAAATCGAGCCGGTGCGTTCAATCGCCAGCAGCAGCGCGGCTTTACCGGGGCCGAAGGCAATCGTCTCGCCTTGCATCACGCGCAGTCGTACGGTTTTGGAATTTGTCATGGACGAGATTGTAGCAAGGGCCTCGCTCAAATTATATGAAGAACTCGTATCACGATGATGAATGAGATGAGTTCCATATCCGGCAGCGAATTGACTATCGCTATATCCTTACGTATATTTCGACCACATTCGCCTTCCCATTTCAAAAAAACAGGAACCTCCATGTTCACGACCGCCACCGCACAAACCATGCGCCGACTCGCTGCGTCCGCCTCTTTCGTCTTGCTGGCGCTGCCCTTTGCGGCGACAAGCGCGCACGCCACCGATCTGGTGGTTTCCGCTGCCGCCAGCCTGACCAATGCATTCAAGGAGCTCGGCGCGGCGTTCGAGCAGCAAAACCCGGGCGTCAAGGTCATTAACAACTTCGGCGCGTCCGATATCCTGATGCAACAGATCGTGCGCGGCGCGCCGGCCGACGTATTTGCTTCCGCCGATCAAACCGCGATGGACAAAGCCGTCGCCGAGAAGGCAGTACAACCGGCTACCCGAAAGAACTTCGCCGCCAACCAGATCGTCCTGATCGTGCCGAACGACAGCACCCTGCCACTGACCAATCTGAAGGATCTGACCCAGGCCAGCGTCAAGAAAGTCGCACTCGGCAATCCGGCATCGGTGCCATTCGGCCGCTACACCAAAACCGCTCTGGAACATGCCGGGCTGTGGGATACGGTGCTGGCTAAAGGCGTGATGGCGCAAAACGTGCGCCAGAGCCTGGACTATGTCGCCCGTGGCGAAGTCGAAGCCGGTTTCGTGTTCGCAACCGATGCCGCCGTGATGCCGGACAAGGTCAAGGTGGCGATCCGCATCCCATCCGACACGCCGGCCACTTATCCGATCGCCGTCACCACCAATACCGCACAAGCGGAACTGGCCAACAAATATCTCGCCTACGTGCAATCAGCTGCCGGCCAGGCGGTGCTGACCCGTTACGGCTTCCTGAAACCCTGATACCCTGCGGGCTGATTCAACTTCAACTCTTACTCAATCAGGCGTTTTCTTTATGGGTTCAGTCTGGACGCCGTTGCTCCTCTCGCTAAAAGTCGCGGGATGGGCAACGGTGCTTAATCTTTTCTTTGGTGTCGCGGCGGCCTACGGCCTGTCGCGTTGGCGCTCGCCCTTGCGCGACCTGATCGACTCCATTCTGACACTACCGCTGGTGCTGCCGCCGACCGTGCTTGGATACTACCTGCTGGTGCTGCTCGGCAAGCGAGGTGTCTTCGGCGCCTGGCTGGCAGACATGGGTATCGAGCTGGTATTTACCTGGCAAGGTGCCGTGATTGCATCAACGATTGTTGCCTTCCCGCTCGTCTTGAAATCGGCTCGCGCCGCCTTTGAAAACGTCGACAAGCAACTGGAAAATGCAGCCCGCGTACTGGGCGTGTCTGAAGCCGGCGTATTCTTTCGCGTCAGCTTGCCATTGGCCGCGCGCGGCATTGCTGCCGGCGTCTTGCTGGCGTTCGCGCGTGCACTGGGTGAATTTGGCGCGACACTGATGATTGCCGGCAATCTGCCGGGACGTACCCAAACCTTGTCGGTCGCCATCTACGAAGCAGTGCAAGCCGGCGACGATTCCACCGCGACCTTACTGGTCGTCATTACTTCAGTCACGTGCGTCGCGGTCTTGCTGATCGCCGGACGACTGGTGCCGGAACATGCACGCCGGGCGGATCTGTCATGAGCGTCGACGTCCATATCCGCAAAGAACTGCGCGCCAATGATCGCGTGTTCGATCTGAATATCGCTTTCTCGTCCGATAGCGACCGCATCGTGCTGTATGGCCCGTCCGGCGCAGGCAAGAGCCTGACACTCAAGGCCATCGCAGGACTGATGACGCCGGACGAAGGCAAGATCAATCTCAATCAGCGGACATTGTTCGATGCAGCACATGAGATCAACGTCCGCCCGCAGCAGCGCAACGTCGCTTATCTTTTTCAGGACTACGCCCTCTTCCCACATCTGACCGTGGCGCAGAATATCGCCTTCGGCTTGCAGCGCGGCTGCCTCAACCTGCGTCGACCGGCAGCGCATCCGACAGTGATGAAATGGTTGCAGGCATTTGGCCTGGAAGCAACTGCAGGCAGCTACCCTTCGCAAATTTCCGGAGGCCAACGCCAGCGTGTTGCCTTGGCGCGCGCACTGGTGGCACAACCGGATATTTTGCTGCTGGACGAGCCTTTCTCAGCGCTTGATCTGTCCCTGCGTGAACGCATGCGTCACGAGCTGAGTGAATTGCAGCAGCAATTGCGCGTGCCGATGCTAATCATTACGCATGATCCTGCCGACGTTGACGTACTTGGTGATGCCGTCTTTGAGGTGCGCGACGGCACGATCAGACAGCACAAATAAGCATCAATAAAAAAAGCCGCACTCTTGTGAAGTGCGGCTTTCCCATCGTCGGCGCTATAACGCCCTAGTCTCCTCAGACATTCTCTCCAGCCTGACGCCGTTCTCTATGATTGAGACTCAGCCTCAGGCGACTTTCTTTTCCTTGCCGTCGAAGAATTGTTCATCTTCGGTCGAACCGTGCAGCGCAGTCGTCGACGACTGACCTTGCTGGATCGCTTGTGTCACAGCATCGAAATAGCCGGTACCGACTTCGCGTTGATGCTTGACCGCAGTGAAGCCCTTGTCGGCTGCGGCAAATTCGGCTTCCTGCAACTCGACGAAGGCCGACATCTGGTTGCGTGCGTAGCCGTGTGCCAGATTAAACATCGAGTAGTTCAGCGCATGGAAACCAGCCAGCGTGATGAACTGGAACTTGTAGCCCATCGCGCCCAGTTCCTTCTGGAATTTGGCGATAGTGGCATCGTCCAGATTCTTTTTCCAGTTGAACGATGGCGAACAGTTATACGACAGCATCTTGCCCGGGAACTTGGCGTGAATGGCTTCGGCAAACTTCTTCGCGAAAGCCAGATCCGGCTTGCCGGTTTCGCACCAGACCAAATCGGCATAGTCGGCGTAAGCCAGACCGCGCGAGATTGCCTGCTCAATGCCCGGACGGGTCTTGAAGAAGCCTTCAACAGTACGTTCGCCGGTCAGGAAAGGCTTGTCGTTGTCGTCCACGTCGGATGTCAACAAGTCGGCTGCTTCCGCGTCGGTACGGGCGATCACCAATGTGGTCGTGCCGGAGACATCGGCTGCCAGACGTGCTGCGTTGAGCTTTTCAACTGCTTCGCGTGTCGGCACCAACACCTTGCCGCCCATGTGGCCGCACTTCTTCACCGATGCCAGTTGATCTTCGAAGTGAACGCCGGCGGCGCCTGCGTCGATCATCGACTTCATCAGTTCATAGGCGTTCAGCACGCCGCCGAAACCAGCTTCTGCATCAGCCACGATCGGCGCGAAGAAATCGATATCGTTCTTGCCCTCCGACCATTGGATCTGGTCAGCGCGCTGGAAAGTGTTGTTGATGCGCTTGACCACCATCGGCACCGAGTTGGCCGGATACAGCGATTGGTCAGGATACATTTCGCCGGCCAGGTTGGCGTCGCCGGCAACTTGCCAACCGGACAGGTAGATCGCCTTAAGGCCGGCCTTGACTTGCTGCATCGCCTGATTGCCGGTCAGTGCGCCCAGTGCGTTGACGAACGGTTCGTTGTTGACCAGATTCCACAGTTTTTCAGCGCCGCGCTTGGCCAGCGTATGTTCGATCTGCACCGAACCGCGCAGGCGTACCACGTCGTCAGCGGTGTAGTTACGCTTGACACCCTTCCAGCGTGGATTTTCTGCCCAGTCTTTTGCCAATGCCTGGATTTGCTGTTCACGTGTTGTCATGGTCAATCTCCTTAAGGTTAATCAGGTAGTCGAAAAATGGAGGTCAAAAAGTGAATTCCATGACTTCATAGTAGGCTTTTGGGTGCGCAGCAACAATGTCTTATATAAGACATATCAATAAATTATTTTCCTTATTATTCAATTAGTTAATTCAATGATTTTGCGATACGAAATGAAATTTCTGAAAATGAAATAAATTCATGATGCTGCGCAATCGTATTTTTCACAATATGAAATGCTATTTTTGCATCATGAAAAATCACCGTTTTAACCGTCGACTTCACGCCTTCTGTCACGCAAATGAAAACGTGCGAGGCATAATGGCAGCATTCTTTCATTATAAAAGTAACGTTTATCGACCAACGATTCAGCTCTTTACCGCATCCACCTCATTCATAAAGATAAGGAAAAACATGAACAGCAGAGAAGAGACACTCAAACAATGGCAAACCCGCGAAGCCGAAGTCCGCGCCAAACTCGCCGCACCCGGCGTCGCCTCGATGGACGACCTGAAAGCAGGTACAGGCATGGAATTTTTGCAGCGCATCTGGGACGGCGAACTGCCGTCGGTACCGATCGGTGAAACCATGGACTTCGTCCCCATCGAAGGCGAACCCGGCCGCATTGTCTTTCAGGGCACACCAGGCAAGCAGCACTACAATCCGCTCGGCAGCGTGCACGGCGGCTACTTTTGCACCCTGCTTGACTCTGCCGTGGGTTGTGCGGTGCACTCCGTGCTGCCGCAAGGCATGGGCTACACAACATTGGAATTGAAGGTCAATCTGATCCGCGCATTGACGGCCAAGACCGGCCCGGTGCGCGCCGAAGGCAAGGTCATTCAGGTCGGCAATCGTGTCGGCATCGCCGAAGGCCGCATTGTTGACGTTGACGGCAAAATTTATGCGCATGCAACAACAACCTGCCTGGTGTTTCCATTGCCATAAACTAATTGGTCAAGCAAGCACGTCGGATGAATGGTGGCATCGTCCGACAGCGCTTTCAGCAGAAGTCAGGTGGCGAATCTGTTGTCTATTGCAGATAGAAGGGTCAGAATGGCGTCTATAGAAATTTACGCCGACTGCCTACATGCATTACGCCCTGGATATACGCACTTTCCTCTTCAGCCATTATTTCTATACCGGCCTGCGCATCGCCACGGGTGTCGTCGGGCTCACCATGCTGGTCTTCAACATGGCCGACATGCAGACGACCATGACGGTCTTCCTCGGCGCGCTTTGCACCAGCCTGATGGACTTGCCGAGTCCGCTGCGACACAAATTCAATGAAATGCTGGCAGGCGTGCTGCTCTGCACGCTGGTGATGCTCGTGATCAGCCTGTGTGCGCCGATCCACTGGCTGGTCAGCGTGGCGATGGTGGTCGTCAGCTTCCTTGCCAGCATGATGGTGGTGTACGGCAAGAAGACGCTGCCGCTGCAATTTGCTGCGCTGATGGTCATGACGCTGTCGATGGAAAACACCGTGCCGTTTGAAGAAGCCTTCCTGCATGCCGGCTTCTTCCTCGCTGGTGGTCTGGGTTATCTGGCGTATTCGATGACAGTGTCCTATTTCTTGCGACGCCGCGTCAAACAGCAGGTTCTGGCAGAAGCGCTGTTCGAGCTGGCGCGCTATCTGCGCATCAAAGCGGATTTCTACGACGTGCGCAGCGATCTGCAGGCGCAATTCACGACACTGGTACGCCAGCAGATCGTGCTGGCAGACAAGCTGCAAGCATCGCGCGACCTGGTGCTGCGCGACATGCACACCAAACAGGACGGCTTGCTGGTGCACGTCCACCTGAGCATGCTGGAGCTTTACGAGCAGGTCTTGTCGACGCACGCCGACTACGCGCTGTTGCGCAGCCATTTCGGCGACACCGACGTCATCATCTTCCTGCGCGATCTCGCCAACAAGACGGCTGAAGATATCGAATCCATTGCCTACGCCGTGACCCGCAAGCGTGCATCCACACCGACCGTCAATTACAAAGCCGAGTTGCGCGCCGTGCAATATGAATTGCAGCAACTGCAGCAAGACAGCCTTGCCGGCCACATTCCGGATGAAGCCATCACGGTGCTGCGCGTCACTTACAACAAGATCCTCGACATCATCGAACTGATCTCGCAATTGCATCTGGCAACGCGCACGCCGATTGACGCCATTCCTATCCTGCCGGGTTCGGACATGACGCCGTTCCTGACGCAACAAAAGTACAAGGCCGGCCTGCTGATCGCCAACCTGCGCTGGCAGTCGCCGATTTTCCGCTTTGCCATCCGCGTCGCGCTGGCGGTGTCGACCGGGCTGTGGATCGCTTCCGCGCTGCCCTACATGTCGCACGGCTACTGGATCGTGCTGACCATCGTCATCATCCTCAAACCCAATTTCAGCTCGACCAAGCAGCGCATGAGCGACCGTCTGATCGGCACCATCATCGGCTGCCTGATCACGGCGCTGATCCTGCGCTTCGTACACGACCCGATGGGATTGCTCGCAGTCCTGTTCATCGCCAGCGTGGCGGCGCCCGCCTTCACTTACGTCAAATATCGCTACACCGCGATTGCGGCGTCGGTACAGATTCTGATGCTGCTGAACCTGTTGCTGCCGGCGGGTCATCACGGTGTAATCGGCGAACGCCTGATCGACACCATCATCGGCGTGGCCATTGCCACCATCTTCAGCTACGTCCTGCCGAGCTGGGAATATCGCGATCTGCCGCGCCTGCTCAAGAACGTGCTGCATGCCAGCCATCGCTACATCAAGGCCAGCCGCGACATGCTGGAAGGAAAAGTCGGCGACGACTTCTTCTACCGCGTCTGCCGTAAAGGTTTCATGGACAGCTTGTCGGCGCTCATTTCGGCACAGGTGCGCATGATGGACGAGCCGATGAGCAAGCAACGCGCCGTGCGCGAGATCAATCGCTTTGTGGTTCAGAACTATCTTGTCGCCGCCCACATTGCCGCCCTGCGCATCATGCTGCGTCGCCATGCCGAAGGCCTGCCGCGTGAACCGGTCAACAAACTGATCGAACAGACCTACCTGAATGCCACTGCGCATCTGCTGCAAGCGCAAAGCATTCTTGAGGGTCCGAACGCAAAGCAGACCGTCCCCGTCGAGGATGTCGCGCCTGCTGTTGTGAATCCCCTGGCCGACACGATGGCGGCTGAAGATTTCGCGCTCACCACACAGCCCAGCACCCCGGAATGGTCGGGCTGGCACACACTACGTCGCCGCTCCGCTCTGCTCAACAACGACTTGCAGGAAATCGTGGCGCAGACCGGCGCTATCGAAAGCATTCTGCGGAAAGCCGAGCCGGTATAAAAAACGGCGGGAGATGTTACCTCCCGCCGTTTTTATTTCTGCGGCATCTTTTTATCCAACCATTCAGGCCGCTGCAGGCGTCAACCGAGATGCATGCTGAGACGTCACCTGCAACTTCAACCCACCCTTCTCACGCAGTGTGTGCGCTGCCTGCACCATCCGTGTCAGCGCTTCATGCGTTTCCGTCCAATTGCGAGTCTTCAGGCCGCAATCCGGATTCACCCACAGGCGCTGATCGGAGATCACGCCACGTGCCTTCTCCATCAAGCGCACCATGTCATCGACGTTCGGAATCCGCGGCGAGTGGATATCATAAATGCCCGGACCGATGTCGTTCGGATAGTTGTACTGACCAAAACCATCCAGCAACTCCATGTCCGAACGTGACGTTTCGATCGTGATCACATCGGCATCCATTGCCGCAATCCACGGCAGGATGTCATTGAATTCCGAATAGCACATGTGGGTGTGAATCTGCGTCTCGTCCTTGACGCCGCCCGCACTGATCTTGAACACGCGCACCGCCCAATCCAGATAATCCGTCCAGTCGACGGCCTTCAACGGCAAGCCCTCACGGAAGGCAGGTTCATCGATCTGAATCATGCCGATGCCGGCTTTTTCCAGATCGCAAACTTCATCGCGCAACGCCAGCGCGATTTGCAACGCGGTCGTCGCGCGCGGCTGATCGTCGCGCACAAAAGACCATTGCAGCATCGTCACCGGCCCGGTCAGCATGCCCTTCATCGGCTTTTGCGTCAGGCTTTGCGCGAACTGGCTCCAGCCTACCGTCATCGCTTCCGGGCGATACACATCGCCGTAGATGAATGGCGGCTTGACGCAGCGCGAGCCGTAGCTTTGCACCCAGCCGTTCGCGGTAAAAGCGTAGCCCCACAGCTGCTCACCGAAATATTCGACCATGTCATTACGTTCCGGCTCGCCGTGCACCAGGACGTCCAGGCCGAGTTCCTCCTGCGTGGAGACCGCCAGGCGAATCTCGTCGCGCATTTTGTTCAGATAATCCAGATGACCGATCTCACCTCGCTTGTAAGCAGCGCGTGTCTGACGGATCTGTGCGGTCTGAGGGAAAGAACCGATGGTCGTGGTCGGAAACGCAGGCAGATTCCAACGTTGCTGCTGGATCGCGATACGCGCCGGGAAAGCAGAGGTGCGATCCGCATCGGTGCTCGTGACAGCCTTCAGCCGCTTTTGCACGAGTGGGTTATGGATGCGTGGCGAGCTGCGTCGGGCCGCCAGTGCAGCGCGTGCGGCCGCGAATTGGCCGGCAACGGCATCTGCATTGCCACTCAGCGCTTGCTTGAGTACAAAGATCTCATCCAGCTTTTGTGTAGCGAAAGCCAGCCAGCTTCTCAATTCTTGATCCAGTTTGTTTTCATTGGCGAGATCGACTGGCACGTGCAGCAACGAGCAACTCGACGCCAGCCATAAGCGCTTACCCAACTTGTCGTGCAAGGGCTTGAGCGTCGCCAGTGCGGTATCCATATCACAGCGCCAGATATTACGGCCATCGACGATACCCACCGACAGAATCTTATCTTCAGGCCACTTGTCGGCGAACTCCTGCAATTGCGCCACGCCGCGAACACCATCCAGATGCACGCCCGCGACCGGTAAGCTGCGCAACAGATCGGCGTGTTCACTGACCGTGTCGAAGTAGGTCGTCAGCAGCAAGGACGGTGCAGCATTGGCCAGCCTGATGTAGACGGGCAGAAAAGCATCCAGCCACTCCCGGCTCAGCTCCAGCGCCAAGATCGGTTCGTCGATCTGTACCAGCGCGACACCGTTGTCACGCAAGCGGGCCAGCAATTTTTCGTATCCGGCGACGACTTTCGGCAACAAATCCAGCTTGTGAGACAAACCCGACTTGATCTTGCCGAGAAACAGCAAACTCAGCGGCCCGAGCAAGACGACCTTGGTCTGTGCCGATGCAGAACTCGACGACAGCTGCACCTGCGCCTCCGCAATCTCGTCAAACAGCCAGTCGACACCGCCGTCAAAGGACAGCTCCGGCGTCCACTCCGGTACCAGGTAGTGATAGTTGGTGTCGAACCACTTGGTCATTTCCAGGGCGAAGTGATCTTCGAGGTGATTTTTACTCCCCCGCGCCATCATGTAATAGCCGCTGAGATCAAGTGTCGACGGATCCAGGTTAAAACGCGTCGGCAAGGCGCCCAGCAGCACCAGCGTGCCCAGTACGTGGTCGTACCACGCGAAATCGCCCACAGTCACATAATCCATGCCGGCGGCGGCCTGCGCCTGCCAATGACGCGCACGTAACTCCTTACCAGTTGCGCGCAGGTCAGCCTCGGTAGCCTCGCCCCTCCAGAACGATTCCATCGCAAATTTCAGTTCACGCTGCCCGCCGATGCGCGGAAAACCCAATACGTGTGCAACATGTTCCGAACGAACCGCACCAGACAAAGCCATCGCCAACTCCCCTAAAAATGACGGAGATCGTGCGGCGATAAGCCACACAATCCTGAGAACTGGCATGTTGCAAGAACATAGACTATGATTCAAACGATAAATTTTAAGAATCAACTTGAATTTTACTAATAATGCATTCGATTCTCGAACTTCGCCATCTCAAGACCCTGCAAGCACTCAAAGAAGCAGGCAACCTGCTGCGTGCGGCTTCCCTGCTCAATGTCACGCAATCAGCGCTGTCGCATCAGATCAAACAGTTGGAAGATCATCACGGTACACAACTCTTCGAGCGCAAGTCTGTCCCGGTACGCTTTACACCGGCCGGTGATCGCCTGCTGAAACTGGCCGATGAAGTGCTGCCGCGCATCGCCGACGCCGAACGCGATCTCGCGCGCCTGCAACAAGGCGAAGCCGGTCAGCTAAGGATTGCGGTGGAATGCCACACTTGCTTCGACTGGCTGATGCCGTCGATGGACGTATTTCGCAAGCGCTGGCCGGAAGTCGATATGGATATTGTCTCGGGCTTTCAGGCCGACCCGATCGGGCTGCTCTACGAGCACCGCGCCGACGTCGCTATCGTGGCGGAGGTCGATACCGATGAGCCTGTGGATTACCACGCGCTGTTCCGCTTTGAAATCGTCGCGCTGCTGGCCCACGATCATCCGCTGGCAGGCAAGGACTACCTCACCGCAGAAGACTTCGCCACCGACACGCTGATCACCTATCCTGTCCCAGACGACATGCTCGACGTGGTACGCCAGGTATTGAAGCCGGCAGGCATCACCACGCAGCGACGCACCACGGAACTGACGGTCGCCATGCTGCAACTGGTGGCCAGCCGCCGCGGCATCGCCACGCTGCCGCTCTGGGCGGCACAGAACTACCTGAACCGCGACTACGTCCTCGCCAAACGCATCACGCCGACCGGCCTGACCGGCCGGCTCTATGCGGCATGTCTGCCGGAGCTATCCGGCAAATCCTATCTGAACGACTTTGTCGCATCGACCCGCGAAACCAGCTATCTGAACCTGCCTAACGTCGAGTTGCTTTGAAGCAAGGAAGACAATTTCGATGAAGGCAACAGACGAAAAAAAACCGTGCAATCTGCACGGCTTTTTACTACGCCCTGCTTCTACAGCATCAGTCCTTCTCGTCAGGCTCAATTGGCACATCTGGAGCACTTTGAACCTCCGGTACCTCGTACGACAAGACGCGATGCATGCGCTTTTGTTCAAACATGCGCTCGTCCGCCACACGCAGCAAGGTCTCAATATCCAGGCCATCCTGCGGGAACAGCGCCACACCGATGGACGCATCCACAATGTACTGATTGCCGTCGCGCCCCTCTATTGGCTGGTTGAGGAAATTGCGGATTTTTTCTGCAATTGTCTTGGCGACATCTTCATCCGACACACCATGCAAATAGACCACAAACTCGTCGCCGCCGAAGCGCGCCACCGAGTCGTCCTTACGCAAGGCATGCTGCAATTGCGACGCCGCCGACACCAGCACTTTGTCGCCTTCGTCATGACCGTATTGATCGTTGATTGACTTGAACTTGTCGAGGTCAATGAACAGCAACGCGAAACGCAGCGGCGTTGCTTCGCTACCCTTGCGACGGCGGAAATCGATCTGCGCGATGAAGGAGTCGCGGTTAAGCACGTTGGTGAGGCGATCAGTGCGCAGGTTGCGCTCCATCTCCTGGAAGCTTTGCGCCAACTGACCGATCTCGTCGCGGCGATCAATGTTCAGCGATGGGAAAGGCTCTCCATTGCCGATACTCTTGGCAGCGAGCGTCAATTTACGGATATCGCGCAATACCCAGCGCAATATGACAAAGCCCAGCACAAAGGTCATGCAGACCGCGATCAAACCCAGCAGCAAGGTCTGATAAACGCCGCCCGTCACTGACCCAAGGAAGTCTGAACGGCTCACCGCACTGACAGCGACCCAGTCAAGTCCTGCGTCGTCGTGATGCAGTCGAAATGCCAGCTCAGTCTTGGGACCGTCGGTTTGCAATCGCTGAACGACCAGCTTCCCGGGCTCGAGCTTTTGCTTCTTGAGATAAGCAGTCAGATCGGCATAGGCCTGGCGCACCAGCGGAGAACTGCTTTGACCGGCATTGAGACGAACAAAATCAGATCCGCTCATTTTGTGGATAGGCTCATTCACCGACGTGGCGATCAGGTCGCCGGACATCTCCACGATGAAGGCGACGCCGTTTTTGCTCAGCGGCAGCGCTTGCAGGAATTCGCTCAGACGGCGCAAACCAATGCTGCTGGTCGCCACGCCGAGCAAGGTACCGTCTGTCGTATAAACCGGCTTGGACAAAGTAATGCCAAGAAATTTCAGACGGAAGTCAGTAAACACCGGCGACCACGTTTCACTCTTGCGCCGCATCGCCTGGACGTACCACGGCCGCGTACGCGGTTCGTAATCCTGCGTCGCGATCAGCGTTGGCGTCGTGCCGGGGCCGCGCAAGTGGTAAACGTAATTTTTGCCTTGCGGATCGCGGATGCTGTACATGAACAGATTGACCTGTTCCTGCTTCACACCCAGGAAGCTGCCATCGGCGCCACCAAAATAAACGTAGCTGGGATCATCAAAGAGACTATTGGCCAGCCACAAGCGCTCTTCCAGCGCAGCCTTGTCTTTCGGAAAGGGAATCAAAATCGGTTGACCGCCCTTTTCTGCGGGCGGAATCGGATCAGGAGCGACGACGCGCAGACTCTCGCGCGCGCCCAATAACTGTCGGTCTGTCGCCTGCCCGATACGACTCATGGTATCCATCAGCGCATTGCGCGCCAGCACCTCTGTGGCATCATCGCCCGCACGATACAAAAACCAGCCTATCGTCACTACCAGGCATAACATCAAGAACACAAACGGCAGAATGAACAGTCGTTGTAATGAAGATTGCTTCAGAATTTCACCCCTTGCCGGTTGGCAGAATCTCTAAGATTGCCATCATTGCCATAATCGCCCACGACGGGTTGGACCACGTGCTTTATTGTTTTTTATATACGATTTTGCACCCGATAAGCCAACATGTGACCCTCCGACGCGCTATCGTCCTTTGATCTCAGAGTTTAATCGTTTACGCAAAAAAATTCCCTGATGCTATGAAAAATACCGATTTTCTCTGTGGCATTTTTCCGAACATCAGGGAACTGGATAGCATAATTACAACAAACTGATCAAGTCATTTCAGCAAGCCTTAGTGCGCATTGAATGAAAGTGCTCCATTTTCGACGCCCACATGCACAACATCCTTGGGACCGAATTTGCCTTGCAAAATCAGCTTGGACAGCGGGTTCTCGATTTCCTGCTGAATCGCACGTTTCAACGGACGTGCGCCATACACCGGATCGAACCCGGCCTCGGCAATCTTCTGCAAGCCGGCATCTGAAATCACCAGACCGATATCCATCTTGGCCAGACGGCTTTCGAGGATCTGCAACTGGATCTTGGCAATTGCACCGATGTTCTTTTCGTCGAGGGCATGGAACACCACGATCTCGTCAACCCGGTTGATGAACTCCGGACGGAAGTGCAGCTTGACCTCGGCCATCACCGCCATCTTCACCACCGCAGGGTCACTGTCTTCCATCGCCTGGATCTTGTGGGAGCCAAGATTGGAAGTCATCACGATCACGGTGTTCTTGAAGTCCACCGTGCGGCCTTGACCATCGGTCATGCGGCCATCATCGAGCACTTGCAGCAAGACGTTGAACACGTCGGGATGCGCCTTCTCGATTTCATCCAGCAAGATCACGCTGTAAGGCTTGCGCCGTACCGCTTCGGTCAGGTAACCACCCTCTTCGTAGCCGACATAGCCCGGTGGCGCGCCGATCAGACGGGCGACCGAATGCTTTTCCATGAATTCGCTCATGTCGATGCGGATCATTGCCTCTTCGGTGTCGAACAGGTAAGACGCCAGCGCCTTGCACAACTCGGTCTTGCCGACGCCGGTAGGGCCAAGGAACATGAATGAGCCATACGGCTTGCTCGGATCGCCCAACCCCGCACGCGAGCGGCGGATTGCATCCGAGACGGCAACAATCGCTTCGTCCTGCCCCACCACACGCTCGTGCAATACCTCTTCCATGTGCAACAATTTCTCGCGTTCGCCCTGCATCATGCGCGAAACGGGAATACCGGTCGCACGTGCAACAATCTCGGCGATTTCTTCAGCGCCAACCTGCGTACGCACCAGACGCGGCTTACCGACTGTCTGTTCACTGGCAGCATCCTGCTTGTTTTGCGTTTCCAGCGCCTTTTCCAGCTCAGCCAACTTGCCGTACTTGAGCTCAGACACTTTCTGCCAGTCGCTCTTGCGTGTCGCGTCTTCCATCTGCAAGCGGATCTGTTCGATTTCCTCTTTCAGATGCTGGCTGCCTTGCACCGTCGCTTTCTCGGCTTTCCAGATTTCTTCCAGATCGGCGTATTCGCGCTCAAGCTTGACGATTTCTTCCTCGATCAGCGTCAGGCGCTTTTGCGAGGCTTCGTCCTTCTCGCGCTTGACGGCTTCGCGCTCGATCTTCAGCTGGATCAGGCGACGATCGAGCTTGTCCATGACTTCCGGCTTGGAGTCGATTTCAATCTTGATCTTGGCAGCGGCCTCGTCGATCAGGTCAATCGCCTTATCCGGAAGGAAGCGATCGGTGATATAGCGGTGCGACAATTCCGCCGCCGCGACGATCGCCGGGTCGGTAATGTCAACACCATGATGGACTTCATACTTTTCCTGCAGACCGCGCAAAATCGCGATGGTAGCTTCCACGCTCGGTTCATCGACGATGATCTTCTGGAAGCGGCGTTCCAGCGCGGCATCTTTTTCGATGTACTTGCGATATTCGTCCAGCGTGGTGGCGCCGACGCAATGCAGCTCACCGCGTGCCAGCGCGGGCTTGAGCATATTGCCCGCATCCATCGCACCTTCGGCCTTGCCTGCGCCGACCATGGTGTGCAACTCGTCGATGAAGACGATGGTCTGGCCCTCATCCTGAGCGATTTCCTTCAATACGGCTTTGAGGCGCTCTTCGAATTCGCCGCGATACTTGGCACCGGCCAGCAAGGCCGCCATGTCGAGCGACAGCACGCGCTTGGACTTGAGGCTGTCCGGCACTTCGCCGCTGACGATCCGTTGCGCCAAGCCTTCGACGATGGCAGTTTTACCAACGCCTGGCTCACCGATCAGCACCGGATTGTTTTTGCTGCGGCGTTGCAGTACCTGAATGGCGCGGCGGATCTCGTCATCGCGGCCGATCACGGGATCCAGCTTGCCGTTGCGGGCGCGCTCGGTCAGGTCAAGGGTGTATTTCTTCAGGGATTCACGCTGGCCTTCGCCTTCTTGCGAGGACACGCTGGCGCCGCCGCGCACAGTGCTGATCGCGGCTTCCAGGGACTTGCGCGAGAGGCCGTTTTCACGCGCGGCACGGCCGGCATCCGATTTATCGTCGGCGAGGCCAAGCAAGACCATTTCGCTGGCGATGAACTGATCGCCATGCTTTTGCGATTCTTTGTCGGCCAGATTAAGCAAGGCCACCAGCTCGCGGCCGATCTGCACTTCGCCACCGTTGCCCGATACCTTGGGCAAGCGTGTCAAAGCATGCTGCAAGGCTGAAGTCAGCCCGGCAACATTGACGCCGGCGCGCTGCAACAGCGAACGGGCGCCACCGTCATCCTGCGCCAGCAAGGCCAGCGTGAGATGGACGGGGTCGATATATTGGTTGTCGTTGCCGACAGCCTGACTCTGGGCATCTGCCAGAGCTTCCTGCAATTTTGTTGTGAGTTTGTCGAGACGCATGATGTGCTTTCGCTCCAAATTTTTGAATACTTAGAAAATTGGGACGTGCAGACGTATTTCAAGGAAGCATCCGGTCACCGGAAGAGGAAATCCCGTCGGATTTGATACAGATCAACTGTTCTTAACTATTGTTGACAGACAGCCCCAGCGACAAGAGGTGCTCTTGCAAGGCGTCCAAGGCCTCGCCCAGCGCTGCGGCAATGCCTGCGTCGGCAAGCATTGCCGCACAATCCAGCTTATTGGTCGGCAACGCGACCGTCAGCGAGGCGGCAAGAACCACGTCGGCGTTCATCATGGCGAGTGTATCGAGCAGGGATGACTGGGCGTGGCTGGCACGCCCGGAGGCATTGATGGCGGCCACCGGCTTGTTGATGAATTCACCACTGCCGACTACCCAGTCCAGCGCATTCTTGAAAGCGCCCGGCACGCCATGTGCGTATTCCGGACTGGCAATCAGAATCGCGTCGGCGTCGCGCAATGCAGCGCGAAATGCCAGCACTCCGGCAGGTTCAGCACCTTCCAGATCGGGATTAAAAGACGGCAACGCGCCCCAACCGCGATACGGCACCAGTTGAAGTTGCTGCGGCGCCAATACGGCAGCAGCCTCCAGCAGCGCGCTGTTGGAGGACGCGGCACGCAAGCTGCCGGACAAAGTCAGAATCCGAAACGGCAGCACCGGACGATCCATGGAGGAATGAGCCACACAATCAGGCAAACAAGGCGCGATACGCTGCAAAGCCGGCCACGCAGAGAATGATCGACCCCAGCAGATGCAGCCCGGAATGCGCAATCGCCAACATATAATCACCGCGCTGCAGCAGCATCATGGCTTCCGCCGAGAAGGTAGAAAACGTTGTCAGTCCGCCCAGGAAGCCGGTGATCAGAAATAAGCGCCATTCCGGCGGCAAGGACTGATGTCCCTCAAAAAACGCCACCAGAAAGCCGATCACAAAACCACCGCCCCAGTTGGCTGCCAGCGTTCCCAGCGGCAGCGCACTGCCGCCTACGTTCAACCACAGGCTCAGTCCCCAGCGCAACCAGGCGCCCAGCGCCGCTCCCATGCCTACTGCCAGCCATTTCATCGTCAGTTTCCGTTCATGTCGAAGTGTTGGTGTTGATCGCCGTGCGACCACCGCAAACCGCGATCATGGCGAATGAACCGTGATCCGGTCAAGGGCCTGATGATCATCCTGCAAGGCTTTGTCGACGCTCTCATGCATCCAGTCGACCCAGGTGCTGATCTTGGCGTCGAGATATTGCCGCGACGGATACAGCGCATATACGCCCATGTGCTGCATGCGGTACTGCGGCAATACGCGCACGATGGTGCCGGCTCGCAATGCATCCACCGCTGAATAAATCGGCAGTACGCCGATGCCCATGCCCTCTTTCAGGCTCAGCAGCATGGCCTCTGCCACATTCACGTGGAAATTGGACTTGATGGCGATCGTTTCCTTGCCGTCCGGTCCGTCCATGATCCATTCGTCCAACGGGGACACCGGGCTGACCAGTTGCAAGCAGGTGTGACCGGACAATTCCGACGGCTTTTGCGGCGCACCGTGCTTTTCCAGATAAAACGGCGACGCACACAGGATGCTGTAAATACTGCCGAGCTGACGAAAAATCAGTCCGGAATCCGGTAACTCACGCGCCAGCACCAGCGACACGTCAAACCCCTCCTCGAGCAGATCCGGTACGCGCTGCGCCAAGGTAAGCTCAATGGCGACGTCGGGATAGCGCTTTTGATAATTGGAGATCGCCGGGATCACATAACGCTGTCCGAAGCTGGTCATGGTGTGGATGCGCAGCCTCCCCGACGGCCTGACGTACGCATCACCGGCTTCGGCTTCAGCCTCCTCCACATAAGACATGATCTGTTCGCAACGCAGCAGATAACGCTCGCCCGCTTCGGTCAGCGCGATGCGCCGCGTGGTGCGATTGAGCAAGCGCGTACGCAAATGACGCTCCAGATCAGCGACGGCGCGCGACACGTGCGCGGTGGTCAAATCCATTTGTTGCGCGGCCAGCGTAAAACTGCCAGCATCGACTACACGCATGAATATGCGCATATTTTGCAAAGTATCCATATATTCCTGTCTCAAATCCGACCGACACCGACCGTTGTGACTGTGCAAAGCAACAAAATGATGCAAAACGGCCTTTCGGATGCTGCATTGTTACCCAAAACAGCGCAATCATTATTGCAGTAATTGAAAAGACCCTTTGTATTTCCTGCGGTTTTTCTCTAGATCTTTACCAAATAGAATGGCAAACGCTACATATTTGCATTTTTTGGGATAGTCTGATGAACACCACTGCTGACAAACGTCTCTTTGCTGCGCCGCTCCTGGCCCTGTGTACGGCGTCATTGCTCGTCCTCGCAGGCTGCGCCGACAACGGCGGCATCAAGCCACAGGCGGCTTTGCAGCAGCCCAACACGCTCGATGTCGGTAACGCCATCCGCCAGGTCGGTGCAGAAGCCGGCTGGCCCAAGCGCGCCTGGTGGGAAACCTACGCGGACCCGCAATTGAATCGTCTTGTCACGGCTGCCGTTGCCGGTAACCCCAGCATGGCCATCGCCGCCGCCCGCGTGCGTCAGGCGCAAGCCATGGCGGTTGTCGCTCATGCCGGTGAATTGCCGCAAGCGCAGCTGGACGCCGCCATCGGCCGCAAGGATTGGTCCGACAACGTCTATTACGGCGCAGCCTTCCGCGACAAACTGACCTGGAACAATACCGCTGCGCTGAGCCTGTCGTACAACCTCGACCTGTGGGATCGCAACCGCAACACCACCGAGCGCGCGCAGGATGAAATCCATGCCGTCGCCGCCGATGCCCGTGCCGCCCAGCTCGATCTGGAAAGCAATGTCGTACGCACTTACGTGCAGTTGTCCCTGCAATATGGACTGCTCGACAACACGCAAGACACGCTGAAACAGGAGCAACGCATCCTCGACCTGGCCAATCGCCGCTTTAAAGGCGGCATCGGCACCCAGATGGAAATCACCCAGGCCGAAGTCCCGCTGCCGGAAACCCGCCGTCAGATCGAAGCCTTGAACGAAAACATCGCCCTCACCCGTAACCAGTTGGCCGCCTTGCTCGGCCAGGGTCCCGGTGCCGGTGACAGCATCACTCGTCCGAGCATGAATCTGGAGGCAGGTATCGGTCTGCCGAGTGCATTGCCGGCCGAACTGATTGGCCGCCGTCCTGACATCAGCGCCGCGCGCTGGCGCGTGGAGGCCGCGTCCAAAGGCATCGCAGTCGCCAAGGCCGCCTTCTATCCGAACATCAACCTGATGGCCAGCATCGGCCCGGCCGCGGCAGGCGGCAGCCTGTTCAGTTTCCTCAGCGGCCCCAACATCACGACCAGCTACGGCCCGGCGATCTCGCTGCCGATCTTTGAAGGCGGACGTCTGCGCGGCCAACTCGGCGCCACCACGGCAGGCTACGACCTGGAAGTGGAGCACTACAACATGTTGCTGAGCCAGGCGCTCAGGAGCATCGCCGACCAGATCGTGACGCTGCAAGCCATCAAGCGCCAGCAAGTCCAAGCCGATCTGTCCGTGGCGGCCGCGCAAAAGAACATCGACATCGCCACCCGCGCCTATCAACGCGGCCTGACCAACTACGTCAATGTGCTCACCGCACAAACACAATGGCTGCATCAGCAACAGGTGGTGCAACAACTACTGGCACAAAAGCTCAACGCCTACGCCAGCCTGACGGTCGCCTTGGGCGGCGGACTGGAAGTATCGGCTCCTGACGATGCCACAACAGCCACAACAGCAGCAGCCACCGCAGGAGTCGCACCGTGAACACGCCGGCAACGCCTGCCGTTTCAGCGCCAGCAGCTGTGCGGCCACCCTTCGGCCAACAGTTGCGCGAAGCTGCCACCGACTGGTGGCAAACCGAATTCCCGAACTGGATCTATGTCTTCAAGATGGTCTTTGCAGGCCTGCTGGCGCTTGGCATAGGCTATGGGCTGGATCTGGAGTCGCCGCGCTCCGGCCTGATCACCGTTTTCATCGTGATGCAGCCGCAGAGCGGGATGATCCTGGCCAAGAGTTTTTATCGCGTCATCGGCACGCTGGTCGGCTCGGTCGCCATCTTCGTCTTCGTCGGTCTGTTCGCGCAGACGCCGGAACTGTTTCTGCTGGCGACCGCCTTGTGGATCGGCCTGTGCACGCTCGGCTCGGCACATAACCGCAACTTCCGTTCGTATGGCTTCGTGCTGTCGGGTTACACGGTGGCATTGATCGGTTTGCCGGCCGCGCTCAACCCGGCACTGACGTTCGATTCGGTCATGACCCGCGTGACGGAAATCACTGTCGGCATCGTCTGTGCCGGCGTGGTCAGCGCACTGGTCTTTCCGCAAGCCAGTGCCCCGGGCCTGGTGCGTATCATCCGCGGCCGCTTCACCGCCTTTGTCGATCTGATCGGCAACACGCTGGGCGGCACCGCCGACCGCAAGGCGCTGGAAGCCACCAACGCTCGCTTTGTCGGCGACATCATCGGCCTGGAAGCGCTACGCAGCTCGGCTATTTTTGAAGATCCTGAAATCCGCCTGCGCAGCGGTCGCCTGACCCGCATGAACAGCGAGTTCATGGCCTTGTCGACCCGTGTACACGCCCTCCATCAGTTGATGAATCGCCTGCACGACAGCCGCAATCCTTCCGCACAGCTGGTGATCGATGCAATCTCGCCCTACTACCAGGAAGTGCAGCCCCTGCTCACACGCAGCGGCGGTGAACCGGTGATGACGGCAAGCGACGCCGCCGATGCGGCGCTCAAGCTGGAAGCGTATAAACAAGAACTGCCGCGCCGTGTGCGCACCACGCGCGCAATCCACGCGGAAGCGTTCGGCGATGAGGCCATCCTCGATTTCGATACCGCCTCAGAACTGCTCTATCGCGTCATTGACGAGCTGCATGCCTATACCCTGACCTACGCCTCGCTGGTGCAACGCCGCCATGAGCGCGAGCAATGGGAGCACGCCTACGCCCCCAAAACCAGTCTGGTCATCGCCAGCATTGCCGGCGCCCGCGCCGCCATCACACTGATCGGGCTATCGACATTCTGGATCCTGAGCGGCTGGCCCAGCGGCGACGTCGCAGCACTCAATGCCGCCGCATTCTGCGCCATCACTTCTGCGGCGCCGGATCCGGCCAAGGCAACACGCACCGTCACCATGGGTGTGGCGCTGGCGGTCGTACTGGGCTATTTCTATACCTTCCATATCGTGCCGCAACTCGACGGTTTCTGGATGCTGGCCGCTGCCTTGACGCCGGTGCTGATGCTGGCGGTATTGCTGACTACCAAACCGTCGCTGGCCGGTTATGGATTGGGCATCTGCATCTTCTTCCCGTTTGTGGCGGTACCCGACAACCTCGCCCACTTCAACGCAGCGGGCTATCTGAACGAATGTATCGCCCTGATGGTCTCGCTGATCGTGACCACCGTCGCCTTCATGCTGCTGTTGCCGCCGACCACCAACTGGACCGTACGCCATCTGGAAAAGCAATTGCGCAAGCAAGTTATCCAGGCCTGTTTCGGCAAGCTGGCGCATCTGGCCCTGCAATTTGAAAGCGGTACGCGCGACCTGATGCATCAGATCACCATGGTCACCGGCAGCCGCCCCGCGCTGCGCAAGGACGCCTTCGGCTGGATGTTCACCACACTGGAAATCGGCCACGCCGTGATTGAACTGCGTACCGAACTGCACGGTATCCGCAGCGGCCATCCGGAGCTGCTGCCTGACACCGCTTACACCGCGCTCAATCGTTTGCGCGAAACGCTGCCGGCGCTGTTCGCACAACCCACACCCGCGACGCTGGCGGCGGTGCTTGGCGCCAACAATAACGCCATCGCCGAAGTGCAGCGCGCCATCGGCCCGCACTATCGCGAACGCAGCGAGCGCCATCGCCTGCAGCGCACGCTGAGCTACCTGCATTTCATCCGCACGGCGCTGCTGGATCCGCAATCGCCGCTGCAACCCATGCATCAGAATCAGAACCAGGACGGTCGCACCAGCACGTCCCCGGGAACCCCTTCAGGAGCAAACCATGCCGCGTGAAATTTCTTTCTTCGACGCTTACGTGCCGACACTGCTGCTGGCCGTCATCGTCGCCGGCGCCATTGCGCTGGTCGCCGACCGCATCCTGGTGCGCATCGGCTTGTATAACCTGGTGTGGCATCCGGCGCTGTTTCGCGTCAGCTTGTTCACCTGCATCGCGGCGCTGCTCGGCCTGGCGATTTACAGTTAGCCTGAAAAAACGGCAACTTCAGAAAAACAGATACGGAATCAATCAGGAGTAATCCATCATGTCGGTCAAAACCATTTTTCGATTTATCATCACGGCGCTGATTTTCCTTGCCGCCATCTTCCTGGCGTGGACGCTATGGCAGCATTACATGGTCTCGCCATGGACACGCGACGGCCGTGTACGGGCCGACGTCGTCAACATTGCGCCGGACGTCGCCGGCCAGGTGGTGGATCTGCCTGTGCGTGACAATCAGCTGGTGCACAAGGGCGACCTGCTGATGCAGATCGACCCGTCGCACTACCAACTGGCGTTGCAACAGGCGGAAGCCTCCGTGTTGGCGCGCAAGGCCGATCTCGACATGCGCCGCGCACAGGCACGCCGCCGTGCCGACATGGATAGCCTGGTGGTCTCGCGTGAAAACCGTGAAGACGCCGGCAGCCAGGTTACTGCCGCCGATGCGCAATATCAGGTCGCCATCGCCCAGCGCGATGCCGCCAAGCTCAATCTCGACCGCACCAAGGTGTATGCACCGGTAGACGGCTACATCACCAATCTGAACGTGCGCCGTGGCGACTACGCCAGCGCGGGCGCAGCCAAGATCGCCATCATCGACAGCCACTCGTTCTGGGTATATGGATATTTTGAAGAGACCAAGCTGCCCTACGTTGCCGTCGGCGACAAGGCAAAGATTCAGCTGATCAACGGCGCCACATTGCGTGGTCACGTCGACAGCATTTCACGCGGCATCTATGACCGCGACAATCCGCAAAGCCGCGAGCTGCTGGCCGACGTCAATCCGACCTTCAACTGGGTGCGTCTGGCGCAACGGATTCCAGTGCGAATCCATATCGATGAAGTGCCGAAGGATGTGCTGCTGGCGGCGGGTCTGACCTGCACCGTGACGCTGGAACCAAACGGTCAGAGCAAGTCGGCTTCCGCCAAATAAGCTCAAGTAAAAAGCTGCACCACCAGCCACACATTCGCCGCGCTGATGCCGAGGAATAACATCCACACCAGCGCGGCCAACCACACCGGGTTGACGAAGTCGCCCATCAAATCACGCCGGCTGGTCAGCCGGATCAGCGGATACATCGCAAACGGCAACTGCAGGCTCAGCACCACCTGACTGAGCACCAGCAGACGTCCGACCGAATGCTCGCCCAAGGTCAGCACACCGATCAGCGCCGGAATCAAGGCCAGTCCGCGCGTCACCATGCGGCGCTGCCAGCACGGGATCTTCAGCTTGAGGAAACCTTCCATGATCACCTGGCCGGCAATTGTGCCGGTGAAGGTTGAACTCTGCCCTGCCGCAAATAAACCGATGCCGAACAAGATCGCTGCAAGCGACGACCCGGTAATCGGATCGAGCAAGTGATACGCCACATCCAGATCCACCACGTCGGTGCGGCCGCTGCTGTGGAATGCCGACGCCGCGATAATCAGGATCGCGGCATTGATCGCCATTGCAATCAGCAGCGACACGGTGGTATCGATGCGCGTGTAGCGAATCGCCTCCAGCAGGCTGCTGCGATCGCGCCTGACCGCACGCGTCTGCACGATGGAAGAATGCAGATACAGGTTATGCGGCATCACCGTCGCGCCCAGCACACCGATGGCCAGATACAGCGGTTCACGGCTCGACAGCGCCGTCAGCGACGGCACGAAGCCCTGCACCACGGCATGCCAGTCGGCTTTGACAAAAGCCAGTTGCGTGAAGAGGCATACCGCAATCGTCATCACCAGACCAAGGATGATTGCCTCAACCTGGCGAAATCCACGCCCTTGCAAACCCAGCACGATGACGGTGTCCAGCGCAGTCAGCAACACGCCGACCGGCAGCGACACGCCCAGCAACAACTTGAACGCCAGCGCGCAACCGAGCACCTCGGCCAGATCGCAGGCAATAATCGATAGCTCAGCGAATACCCACATGCCCTTACCCACCGCCGGCGGATAATTTTCGCGCGAATGAATGGCAAGATCCTTGCCCGTGACGATGCCCAGCCGTGCACACAGACATTGCAGGATGATCGCCGCCAGGCTCGACAACATCACCACGAACAGCAATTGATAGCCGAACTGCGACCCGGCCTGCACCGACGTCGCCCAGTTGCCCGGATCCATATAACCAATGGAGATCAGCAAGCCGGGGCCGACATAGACTTTGAGCTTTTGCCAGACGCCGGCATGTGGCGGCACCGACACACTGCCGGAAACTTCAGAAGGACAAAATGGCGCAGTGGCGGTCGTTGGCAGACGGAACATGTTTTATTGTTGTAGAGAAGAAGAGAAGATCAATCTGTTTTCGGCTGCCATTTCGACACCGCCTGGTCGTCGCTCTCGCGCGCATCCACCCAGCGCGGGCCGTCGGGCGTCTGTTCTTTTTTCCAGAACGGTGCCTGCGTCTTGAGGTAATCCATGATGAACTCGCAGGCGGCAAAGGCTTCGCCGCGATGCTTCGAAGTCACCGCCACCAACACGATCTGATCCAGCGGCAGCAAGGGTCCGACGCGATGGATCACCAGCGCATCGAAAATCTCCCAGCGCGCTTTGGCATCGGCAACGATTTGCTCCAGCGCCTTTTCGGTCATGCCGGGGTAATGCTCCAGCTCCATCTCCTGCACGCTGGCGCCATCATTGAGATCGCGCACGGTGCCGACAAAGCTCACCACCGCACCCACCTTGGGATTGGTCAGGCGCAACGCAGCGATCTCGGCGCTGAGGTCAAAGTCGGCAGTCTGGACGCGAATTGGCATAGAAAATGGAGAGGCAAATAAAATCGCCTTCATTGTACCCAATGTCTTGCAGCTGCCGTCTGCAGAAACGACAAGTCCCGGACCAGCCGGGACTTGTTCAGGCAAACGAGAATGCTATCAAACGAGGATGCCCCACAGCAGCAAGGTCATCCCCAACCCGACCACCGAGACGATGGTCTGGATCACCGACCACGTTGCGAAGGTCTGCTTGAGATCGAGGCCGAAGTATTCCTTCACCATCCAGAAACCGGCATCATTGACGTGGCAGAAGAACACCGATCCGGCGCCGATTGCCAAGGCCATCAAGGCATTGTGCGTGCCGGACAAGCTTGCCACCAGCGGCGCAACGATGCCGGCGGTTGCAGTCGTCGCCACGGTCGCCGAACCAGTCGCCTGACGCAGCGCCACGGCGATCAGCCAGGCCAGCAAGATCAGCGGCACGTGGGTGCCGGTCGCAACCTTGGTGATGGTGTCGCTGATACCTGCTGTCAGTAAAGCCTGCTTCAGGCCGCCGCCCGCACCGATGGTCAGCAGCAGGCCGGCAATCGGCGGCAAGGCCTTGCGCAGGATGGCGCCGACTTTGGTACGGTCCGTTCCCTGCGCCCAACCTAGCACGATCACGGCAAACAGCACCGTCACTGTCAAAGCGATAATCGGTTCGCCGAAAAAATTGAGCATTTCAAACAAGGTGGTTTCGGGCGTGACCCAGATCTTGGCGACGGTGCGGCCCAGCATCAGCACCACCGGCAGCAGAATCGTCACCAGCGATGGCAGGAAACCCGGTTGCAGCTCAGCCGCTTGCTGCCCCTTGAACAAGGCGCCGATCTGTTCAGGCTCGCCGATCGGCATGCGCGGCGCAAGCCACATGCCGTACAGCGGCCCTGCCAGAATCACTGCCGGAATCGCGACAATAAAGCCGAGCAGCATGGTGGTGCCAAGATCTGCGTGCAAGGCACTGACCGCGATCAGCGGGCCCGGATGCGGCGGCAACAAGGCGTGCAGCGTCGTCATGCCGGCCAGCGCAGGAATCGCCACCCGCAGAATCGGCTGCTGCGACCGGCGCGCCATCACGAAGATGATCGGCGCCATCATCACCAGGCCGACTTCAAAGAACAACGGCAAACCGACGACGAGCGCCACCAGCGCCATCATCCACGGGATCGCCTGGCCCTTGGCGTATTTCAGCAAGGTCGTGACGATCTTGTCGGCTGCCCCGGAGTCCGCCATCAGAGCCCCGAGCATGGCGCCCAGCGCGATAATGATGCCCGCTTCGCCGAGGATGCTGCCGGCGCCTTTGCTGAACGCGGAAGCGATCTTTTCCAGCGGCAAGCCCGCACCCATGCCGGCGATAAAAGTGCCGAGCAGGATCGAAAGGAAGGGAGCGATTTTAAGAACGCTGATCAGCACAACGATGCCGATCAAAGCGATAAGAACGGATAGCAGCAGGCGCGTATCCTGTGCCGCCCAAGCGGCAATTTCAGTGGTCAGGTGCAAGATATCTCCTTGTCTTCAATGTATGAGCGTCTCCTCACCTGATTTTCTCCTGCCTTGCACTACTCTGGCGCTTGGCGTTTTTTCTGCAAACTGGTTTTTCTTCAATTACGTTTTACTGTCGCCAGCAACGCTCCAGCGCCGATGAAGGTCGCACCGGACAGGCGATTGAACATCTTCGCCCGCCCCGGCGTACGCAGCCACGGCGCCACGCGCGCAGCAAAGTGCGCATAGAACGTCAGCCAGAACAATTCGAAACAGACGAAGGTCGCGCCCAGCACCAGAAACTGCGGCAACTGTGCGGCCTGCGGATTGATGAACTGCGGGAAGAACGCGGTGAAGAACAAGAGCGCCTTGGGATTGCTTCCTCCGACCAGGAATCCTTGCCAGTACAAACTGGCGCGCGACTTTGTCGTCGCCGGCGCGTGCCCTTCGTCCAAGCCTATCGTGCTTTGGGTCGAGAAAAAAGTTCGCACGCCAATATACGCGAGATAGGCAACGCCGCACCACTTCAAAATGAGAAACACCTTTTCCGAAACTGCAAGAATCGCTCCCAGTCCGGCGGCCGACACCACCATGATCAGACACACCGCCGTCACGCTGCCCAACGCACCGGCAAAGGCGCGACGTACGCCATGATGGATGCCGTTGGTAATGCACATCAGGACGCTGGGGCCGGGTGTGACGGTCAGAACGAATACCGCCGCGAGATAGAGAAAAAAGGTTTGTAGCGTCATGATCGCTGTTCTTGTTAAATGATTTCAGGGGCGCAAATTTACACGGACTTGCGCCACACCGTCGCCAGCCACGCCTGCTCGGCGCGCAGCAGTCCGTCGGGACGGTAATAATGCCGTATCTCGGCAAAACCTGCTGCCGTCATGAAGCTGCGCCATGCCTCCAGATCGTGATAGGAACCATAGCGTCCGCTGCTCCAGCCTTCGCTGTTGCTGCCGCGCGGATTGGAGCAGAACAGCACGCCATCCGGCTTGAGCGTTTCGCGCAACTGAACCAGCACGCGCGGCAACTCAGCGGCCGGGACATGGAACAAGGATGCATTGGCAAACACACCGTCAAATAACGCGTCCGGCAAATCCAGTTCAAAGAAGTTCTGATGCCACACTTCGCAGCCCGAATCGGCGCGCGCCATCTCGACAAAACTGGCCGTGCCGTCAAGACCGATGGCACGATGACCCAGCTTCGCAAAAGCCTGCAAGTCGCGCCCGGGCCCACAGCCGAAATCCAGAATGGTCAGCGGCGCCGGCTTGTTGATCGCCTCGAGCAAGGCATTGATGTTCTGGCTGACGTCATGGTCGCGCGTGCCTTCGCGGAAGTCGACGGCGCGCCCTTCGTAATGCGCCAGCGTGCCGCCGGCAATGACGTCAAGCTGTTCTTTGGGCAGCGGCATGATTCCTCCCAAACTCAACCGCCCGTGACCGGAGGGAAGAAAGCGACTTCACCGCCCTCCTGGATCAGCGTATCAGGCTCGACCATGTTGTGATCGTAAGCCATGCGCAATGCCTTTTCAGGTGACAACACTTCCATCCACAGGCCGCCGCGCCCCATCAAGAAAGCACGCACGTCACCGACGGTCTTGACGTGATCAGGCAAATCGACGACTTCTTGCGTGGCGCCGAGCGCTTCACGCACGCTGGCAAAAAAACGGAGTTCTATTTTCATGTGTTTCAAATCCTTTGAAGACGATAGACGACGGGCACTTGCCCGGTTCAGTTCAGCAAGTGGTCGAATGGAATAAACCGTACAAGATCACCCTCGGCGATGGTCTTGCCCGGTGCGTTATCGATCAGACCGTCGCCCCATACCGTTGACGTCAACACACCCGATCCCTGGTGCGGAAACAAATCAAGCCCGCCCTGATCGTTGAAACGGGCGCGCAGGAATTCCTGGCGGCGGTCGGCTTTGGGCCAGTTGAAATCGGCACGCATGGCCAGCACGCGCGGCACGACGTTTTCCACGCCTTGCAGGCGCAGCAAAAACGGCCGCACAAAAATCAGGAAGGTAACGAAGGTCGACACAGGATTACCCGGCAAGCCAATGAAGAAGGCCTTGCCGCTTGCATCACCGTTACGATTGATTTCGCCGAAAGCCAGCGGCTTGCCCGGCTTCATGGCGATCTGCCACATATTGAGACGGCCTTCCGCTTCGACCGCCGGCTTGACGTGGTCTTCTTCACCGACCGAGACACCGCCGCTGGTGATAATCAGATCGTGGCTGGCGGCAGCGGCGCGCAAGGTGTCGCGCGTAGCTTGCAACTGATCCGGCACGATGCCGAAATCCTTGACCTCGCAGCCAAGGTTTTCCAGCAGACCGCGCAGCAGGAAACGATTGGAGTTGTAAATCGCGCCGGGCTTCAACGCTTCGCCCGGCATCGTCAGCTCATCGCCGGTAAAGAACACCGCCGCACGCAGCTTGCGCACGACCGGCAATGTCGCCAGCCCGACCGAAGCAGCCAGACCCAGTTCTTGCGGACGCAGGCGCACCCCGGACGGCAGAATGGTGCTGGCGGATCGGATGTCTTCGCCAATGGTACGGATCCACTCGCCCGCTTGCGGCACATGGCGAACGATCACGTGATCGCCATCGGCATCTTTAGTGAGTTCGCAAGCCTCCTGCATGACGATGGCGTCAGCGCCTTCCGGCACCATCGCGCCGGTAAAAATGCGCGCTGCCGTGCCAGGCTCCAGCGCGGTGCCGACGTGACCAGCGGGGATGCGTTGCGACACGCGCAGACGCGTTTCACCGCCGGCGCACTCAGCCGCCCGTACGGCATAACCATCCATCTGCGAATTGTCCATGCCGGGCACGTTGATCTGCGACACCTGCGGTGCCGCCAAAACACGGCCGTTAGCCTCCAGCGTAGGAACGATCTCGATATCAGTCAGCGGGACGGCGGACTTGGCGAGAAACTTGGTCGCTTCCGCGACGCTGAGCAGAGGTGGCTTGACTAGCATAGAAAGAAAATGGATTGCCTCGAAAAGGCCTCCATTCTAGTGCAAACCGGGGCACGAAGCTGACGATCAGGCCAGCCCCCGCTTCCAGTCCGGTTCTAGCGCAGCAATCCCTGCATCGCCGCTGCAAACCGCGGATCGCCAAGCAAACCAACGTTGTAGCGCGACCAGCGGGATTGGACTTCGGTATCGATGTGGAAGATGCTGCCCGGCGCGGTGACGATGTTCTGCCGCATCAATGCCTGCGCCAGCGTCTTGGAATCCGGAAAACCTGGCATTGCCGCCCAGACATACAGAGATTGAGCAGGTGCGCAAAACAGTTCTGCTCCCAGCTGATCAAGCAAACGGCGTGCATTCTCGGTGGCCTGCGTCAGGCGATCGCGCAGCCGGGCTGCATGGCGGTTGTAATGTCCCTCGCTGAGAATGACATCGAGCGTGCGTTCGCAATACTCGGAACTGCTCACATGGATCAGCATCTTGATGTCGGCAAGATCACTGGCCAGATCGCGGTGGCAGGCAAGAAACCCGACGCGTAAAGCCGCCGACACCGACTTTGAAAAGCTGCCGACATAGATCGTGCGCCGCAGTTGATCCAGTGTAGCAATACGTGGCGCGGCGTTGGGCTTGAAGTCAGCGAAGGTGTCGTTCTCGACGATGATGGCGTTGTAGCGGTCGGCCAGTTGCAGGATCTTGTGCGCCTTGTGCGGCGAGGTGTCGGAGCCGGTCGGATTGTGGGCCAGCGTCTGGGTAAAGAACAGGCAAGGTTTGCCGATTTTCAACTCCCGCTCGAGCGCTTCCAGATCCGGCCCGTCTGCCAGGCGTGGAATGCCGACGATGCGCGCGCCGCTCAGCTTCAGCTTGCCGAACAGCATGTAGTAGCCCGGCTCATCCACCAGCACGCGGTCGCCCGGTTTGACGAAATTGCGGATCACGATGTCCAGCGCCTGGTTGGCGCCATGGGTCAGCACGATCTGGCTGGCCGAGGCCTCGATGCCGTGGTTGGCGAGCCGGTGCACCAGATGCTGGCGCAAGGGCTGGTAGCCGAAACGGCTGCCGTAGCCGAATAAGGCGCCGAGACCGGTGCGCACCACCTTCTGATGGAATTTGTCGAGTCGCACTTCGCTCAGCCAATCCACCGGCGGAAAACCATCGCCCAGGCGCAGATGCTCGGGATCGTTCTTCGATTGTTCGCGCATGAGCCAGACCACGTCCATGGCGCGGCTCAGCGACGAAGCTTCGTCGTCTTCCTTGATGGCCGGCGGCGCCGCGCAAACGAAGAACCCGGAACCACGCCGCGGTTCCACCACGCCAAGCGCGGTCAGATAATCGAACGCGTTGACGATGGTGTTCTTGGCGCAGTCATGCGTCCTGGCCATATCGCGGATCGATGGCAGGCGGCTGCCGGGAGCATAGACACCATCGCGGATCTGGCGCTGTATCAGTTGAACCAGTTGCCGCGTAAGGGTCAAGGGCGCGGCGGTTTCTGGGGATGTGGTCGGCATGGCGATTCCGGATGATGTTGCATCGCAGGAGAAGTGTCTTGGGTACAGTTGTAGTACTGTTCGTCAAAAGTGTACCAAATATATTGGGTACAGCCTGCTATTCTTGCCTCATTCCATTCCGGCCGCGCCGGATATAACATTGAGACAAAGGTACGTCATGACCGTCGATTCCCGACTCCCGCAATTCCGTTCACTCACCCCACAGCAACGCCTGGCGCAAATCGCCGAACGCGCCAACCTCACCGCCGATGAAGCCGCTCTGCTCGGCAATCCGACCGCGCTGTCGCTCGACGTCGCCAACGGCATGATCGAAAACGTGGTTGGCACCTTTCAATTGCCGATGGGCGTGGCCGGTTATTTCCAACTCAACGGCAAGGATGTATTGGTGCCGATGGCGGTGGAAGAACCGTCCGTGGTCGCAGCTGCCTCCTTCATGGCCAAGCTGATCCGCGATTGCGGCGGCTTCCATACCTCCAGCAGTGAACCGCTGATGCGCGCCCAGGTGCAAGTCATCGGCGTGACAGATCCCTACGGCGCACGACTGGCGATTCTCAAAGATCGTCAGGCCATCATTGATATCGCCAACAGCCGCGACCAACTGCTGATCAGCCTGGGTGGCGGTTGCAAGGACATCGAAGTTCACGTCTTCCCCGACACACCGCGCGGCGCGATGGTGATCGTGCATCTGATCGTCGACGTGCGCGACGCGATGGGTGCCAACACCGTCAACACCATGGCTGAAGCGGTTGCCGGCCATATCGAACAAATCACCGGCGGCAAGGTGCGCCTGCGCATCCTCTCCAACCTCGCTGACCTGCGCCTGGCGCGCGCCCATGTGCGTGTCTCGCCGGAAGCATTGACCACCGCCGACTACGACGGCGCCGACGTGATCAATCGCATTGTCGATGCCTACACCTTCGCGGCTGTCGATCCTTACCGCGCCGCCACGCACAACAAAGGCATCATGAACGGCATCGATCCTGTCATCGTCGCCACCGGTAACGACTGGCGTGCGGTCGAAGCAGGCGCGCATGCCTATGCTGCACGTAACGGCCACTACACCTCACTCACCACCTGGGAAATCGGCAACGACGGCCATCTGGTCGGCACACTGGAAATCCCGATGCCGGTCGGTCTGGTCGGCGGTGCCACCAAGACGCATCCGCTGGCCCGCCTGGCGCTCAAGATCATGGATGTGAAGTCGGCGCAAGAACTGGCTGAAATCGCCGTCGCCGTCGGTCTCGCCCAAAACATGGCTGCTCTGCGCGCCCTCGCCACTGAAGGCATCCAGCGCGGTCACATGGCTCTTCATGCGCGCAACATTGCGCTGGCAGCCGGCGCAGCGGCGGATGAAATGGATTGGGTGGTACAGCAAATGGTTGCCGCCAAAGACGTGCGCGTCGATTTTGCAGTTAAGCTGCTCAGCCAGCGACGTGAAAAATAAGACTCACCCGCAGCACAAAAAAGATCGCTTCATCAGAAAGCATCGATAACCAGGAGACAACATGCAAGCACAATTCAAACTGAACACCCTCGCCCGTCTGATCGCAGCGTCCGCGCTGTGCTTCACCGGGGCCGCGCAGGCGCAAGTCTCGGACGACGCTGTCCGTATCGGCTTCATCACCGACATGTCCGGCCCCTATGCCGACACGGACGGCGCCGGCGGCCTCGAAGCGATCCGCATGGCGGTGGCCGACTTCGGTGGCAAGGTGCTGGGCAAGCCGATCGAAGTGCTGTCCGCCGACCACCTGAACAAGGCCGACATCGCCGCCACCAAGGCGCGCGAATGGGCCGACCAGCGCGGCCTCGACATGCTGATCGGCGGCGTCAACTCCGCCACCGCGCTGGCGACGAATAAGGTGATGGCGGAAAAGAAACGCGTCTACATCAACATCGGTGCCGGCTCGGCGCGCCTGACCAATGAAGAGTGCACACCCTACACCGTGCACTATGAATACGACACCGTGGCCCTGGCCAAGGGCACCGGCAAGGCGGTCGTCAAGCAAGGCGGCAAATCATGGTTCTTCCTGGAGGCTGACTACGCATTCGGTCATGCGCTGGCGAGCGACACCGGCGCCGTGGTCAAAGCCAACGGCGGCACCGTGGTGGGTTCGGTGAAGCATCCGCTGTTCGCCTCCGACATGTCGTCCTTCCTGCTGCAAGCGCAGGGTTCCAAGGCGCAGATTCTGGGCCTGGCCAACGCCGGCGACGACACCGTCAATGCAATCAAGGCGGCCAAGGAATTCGGCGTCACCAAGACCATGAAGCTGGTGGGCCTCTTGATGGTGATCAACGACATCCACGCACTCGGCCTGAACAACGCCGAGGGATTGATGATGACCGACAGCTGGTACTGGGACAAGGACGAAGCATCGCGCCAATTCGCCAATCGCTTCTTCCTGAAGATGAAGAAGATGCCGAGCACGCACCAGGCGGCAGCCTACTCCGCGACCACGACCTACCTGAAGGCAGTCGCCGCGATCAAGACCGATGATTCGACCAAGGTCATGGCCGAGCTGAAGAAGATGAAGATCGATGATTTCTACAACAAGGGTTATATCCGCGCCGACGGCCGCAACATTCACGACATGTACCTGTATCAGGTCAAGTCGCCGGCGGAGTCCAAGAAGCCCTGGGATTATCTGAAGCTGGTGGAAACGATTCCCGGCGAGCAGGCATTCACTACCGTCGCCGAATCGAAGTGCAGTTTGCTGAAACCGCAGTAATCAAAAAATCTCCTGCAGTACCTGAAGTTGTTGTGGTGTGAACCGGCCGGCATTTGAACAATGCTGCCGGTTCTTTTTTATGTGCGTTGGTTTCTTCAGAAAAACCGTCTGAACCGAACTCGGTTCAATTTTCGGCTCAGTTGCCGCTGCGACGATAAAACGCCATCGTGCCTGCCAGCGCCAGCAAAATCGCGCCGCAAGAACGATCCAGCCACAGGACTGCGCGCTGACGCAGCAAACTGACCGCACGCGCGCCGATGAGGGCGTAGCCCAGCATCACACTGAAATCCAACCCGGCAAACACCAGACTGATCGCTGCATACTGCGGCCACTGCGGCTGGGCGGCATTGATGAACTGCGGCAGCAGCGCTGAGCAAAACAGATATCCCTTGGGATTGGTCACGGCGACCAGAAACGACTTGGAAAAAATCCGCGACGGCGCCACATCCTCCGGCTCGACCATCGCGCGCGAAAGATCCAGCCCGCCTTTGGAACGCAGCAAGCGAATCCCCAGCCAGGTCAGATACGCCACGCCGATCCATTTCACCACCGAAAACCAGAACTCTGAGGCGGCCAGCACCGCGCCCAAGCCAAGCGCAACCGAACCTACCAGCACGAAGTCCGACGACACCGCGCCGAGCATACCCGGCAACGAACGGCGTACGCCATAGCGCGCACCATTGGCCAGTGCCAACAACACGGTCGGGCCTGGCGTGGCAATCGTCACCAGCGCCACCAAAGCAAACAGTGCGAGCGTCGTGAAGTTGAGTGTGTGTGCAAGCATGAGCAATCCAAAATTGTTAAATTAAACTGCGCGTCTCTGCTATCTATCAAGATCTGCGCGGTCTCCGTCGTAAAACTTCATTCCAGCGTAAGGCGCTTCCCGGCATGGCGCAAGCCGCGACGGCAAATCACCGACATGTGCTTCCAGCTTGAACGCCTAGTGTTTGCGAAGAATCGCTTTCAAAAAAAGCTTGAGATCCTTCTCCAGATCCACACCAAAATCTTGTCTTGCTACGCCGCGCAATACCAGCGGTTCCAGCATGGTGTCGCTGTCGTCTACGGTTCGGACGGCGCCGCCCAAAGCGTCAAATTTGACGGAATAAATATAGTCAGGATTGGTCACGAGATCGGGATTGTCCGCATAGCGCCTGACACGAAAGCTCAAACTCAGGAATTCCGGTTTCTGACTATCTTCCCTCAATTCATCAGTCCACCAACCCGCTGCCTGCAATTCACCTCGCAGGGACGCGACCATCGTCTTGACCGCATCAATGGCTCTGGATGTGATGATGTCAAAATCCTCCAGCGCCTGTCTGGCATCGTCCTCAGCCGCTTGTTTCTCCAGCGCTATCTCGCGTAGCGCGTCGTCAAGTATTCCCATGGATTGTCTTTCATTTCATCGAAGAGCGAATGGTAGCCGACAAGCACACGCACTTCACAAAAAACTTGCCTGCCGCGGCGAATGCCCGTCCACGATAATCACTCCGTGTCAGCGCCGGCAAGGATCCCGCGAAGTTGCTCCTCAAACACTTCCGGCGGCTGCCCTCCCGAGATCAGATAGCGATCGTTCACCACGACTGCCGGCACACTGCTGATGCCGCGTTGCGCCCACAACGCTTCTTCTGCCTTCACGTCCTGCGCAAAGCGATCGGAGGCCAGTATTTCGCCCGCCTCTATGCCATCCAGGCCGGCGCCCTTGGCGAGCTGTACCAGCACATCCCTGTCCGCGATGTTTTTCCCATCGGTGAAATAGGCTTTGAGCAGGACTAATTTAAGCTCTGCCTGAACATTCTTTTCTTTTGCCCAGGTCAGCAGGCGATGAGCGTCAAAGGTGTTGTACACGCGGCTGTCATCGTCGCGATTCATTGTGAAGCCGACCGCGGCCGCCCTCGCCCGGATCTGCTCCCGATTGACGCGAGCCTGGTCGGCAGTAATGCCGTATTTTTCGGTGATGTGTTCAAGATGAACCTGGCCCGCCGCAGGCAAATTGGGATTGAGTTCGAAGGGATGAATAGTGAGGTCAACGCGCGCCGCCGGACCGATACGTTCGAGCGCAGTGTTAAGACCAGCCAGGCCGATAGCGCACCACGGGCACACGACGTCGGAAATGAAATCGATCTTCAAAGCGTTATTCATGGTCAATACCTCATGACATGGCACCTGTCTTCAGGTGCCGTTAATAGATGAGGATATTGTAAGTCGGATGCGCGAGTGGCATCTGGAAGTGCATCGGGTGCATCGTCACGGTTCCGCCGGGGCTGACGATATTGCAAGACGGCGGCTCGTCTCACCATCCAAAGCATATCCTTGCAGTTTGAGTTGCGTAGACATCTTGAAATAAAAGTTTGCATCCTGCGTACGAGTATTTTTTGTGCTCCATCTGCTTCAACGCAATACCAAAGATCACAAGCGAGCGATATGTGCTGTTGCTGAATGTTCCTTGCAACGATTAATTACCAAACCGTCAATGCTTGTGCATTTTTTCTGAAAAGATACCTCGGACGCCAACTAAAGAATGCTAATCTGGTAACCGACAATTACATCAATAACGTACAAAAATTCAATGTCGTTGCATTAGGAAAGCTGCCAGGCGAAGACGGTATTCCAACAACGTTGCTATTAGCAGTTCGACAAGTAAAACCGTTCATTTAGAGGTATTTCAATATCGCGTCAGGGTAAAGAAAACCGGGACGGATCGGGGACGGCGCTTGCCAAGGGCCGGAATATAAACATCATCTGGATCACCTCTCCTTCCGAGGGAAACATGAAACTCTCACAGCTGAAAATTTCTACGCGCCTGGCAATCGGATTTACGTTGGTCTGTGCGTTGCTTATTATTGTCACACTGCTCGGCATCATCCAGATGGCGCAGCAGAAACAGCGCATGGAGGAGATCACAAAGATCAATAACGTTGAAGCCAGCGAAGCTTCGTCGATGTACCTCTCCATTACCGAGCGAGCGCTGGCTTTGCGCAACATGATCCTGCTAGGCGACAATCCACAGGAAATCGATGGCGAAATGAAACGCATCGATACGCAAGCGCAAAAATATGCTGCATCCGAGAAGAAATTGGGCGCGATGCTCAAAAGGGAAAGCTCCACGAGTACGGAAGAGCTCAAGCTGTTCGACACCATTGTAGAAACCTCCACGGCCGCCAACGTACATATAAAAAGGGCAACCGAACTGATCCTGGCCGGCAAGCGGGACGAGGCGTACTCGTTGCTGCGCAATGAATTCAGACCGGTTCAGCGAAAATGGTGGGAGCAGCTCAACAACTTCATCGTCCTGGAAAACAAACAGAATGAAGACGCCTCGAACAATGCAGATGCGGCCTACGCGAATGCGCGGTTCATGATGCTGCTGTTTGGCGGACTTGCGCTGGTCGTCAGCATCATGGCGGCTTATCTGATCACGCGCAGCGTACTGAACCAGCTCGGCGGAGAGCCAGCCTACGCGAACCAGATTGCGACCCGGATCGCGCACGGCGATCTGACCGTCAATATCGACACTAAGCCGAGCGATCAGGATAGCCTGCTGTTCTCAATGAAGAGCATGCGCGACGCTCTGGCGCAAATCGTCGGCCAGGTGCGCGCCGGGACCGATACGATTGCGACAGCGTCCAGCCAGATTGCCAAAGGAAATCTGGACCTGTCATCGCGGACGGAGCAACAGGCAAGTTCGCTGGAGGAGACGGCTTCGTCAATGGAAGAACTGGCGTCGACGGTAAAACAGAATTCCGGCAGCGCAATCCAGGCTCACGAACTGGCGGTGTCGGCGTCGGACATCGCAACCAAGGCCGGCGAAGTCGTCCAACAAGTCATCAACACGATGGGGGTGATCAACGACTCATCGCACAAGATTGTCGAGATTATTTCGGTCATTGACGGCATTGCTTTTCAGACCAATATCCTCGCACTGAATGCTGCTGTGGAGGCGGCACGCGCCGGAGAACAGGGGCGCGGTTTTGCCGTTGTCGCCTCGGAGGTACGCAACCTGGCGCAACGCAGCGCGACTGCCGCAAGAGAAATCAAGGTACTGATCAGTGACTCCGTGAAACAAGTCGATATCGGACGTTCTCTGGTTGAGCAAGCCGGCACAACGATGGGCGAGGTCGTCGGCAGCGTCCGGAAGGTCAATGGGATGGTCGCAGAAATTTCGCAATCCAGCCGTCAGCAAAGCGATGGCATCGAACAAATCAACGACGCCGTTGCGCAAATGGACAATGTGACTCAGCAAAATGCCGCGCTGGTCGAGCAAGCCGCTGCCGCCGCGCAATCCTTGCAAGAACAGGCGGCGAAGTTATCGAGCCTGGTCGGCATCTTCAAACTGGGAACCTTGCCTATGCTGAAGAACAGCATCGATATCACGCCGAGCCCTCTGGAGCTTGCCTGAACAAGCGGATAAATACTGAAGGTAAAGCGGTTGTTCACGGATTCCTGTGAATAGCCGCTTTCGTTCTTCAAGCATCCCACGTTGCTTCCATAAAAGCATGAGTCGTCGTCAACGACGCTGACATAAAGTGACCAGGAAGATGAACCGCCTCGGCCGGCCAATGCAAGAACGGCATTACGGCTTGTTGTTCAAGCGTATGAAGAAGCGGAGTTCAGTGCAACAAAGACTGGTCTGTCCAACTGCCGGGTCCAGGCCCGATAAGTCCGATCCGATATCGTGTGCAATGCATCGATGCGATCATGCAATTCTTTCAGAATTCTTGTCTCGCTTTGAACCGCCGGTCCATGCGCCCGGAGAAGTTCGGCTCGACCGGCTGCACACCAATTTTTGACGCTTTCCTCGGTCACTTCCAAATGGCCTTGAAATGCCCAGTGGCGGCCACGGATGAAACCTTTGTTCAGGCAATGACTGCCGTACATCGTACGAATGGCGCCAACGGGAATTTCAAACGTATCGTAATGCCAGTTGAAGATCGTCGCCTGTCTTGGCAGCCCCATAAACTGTTGTGCATGTGGCGTGATCCAGATCTGGCTCCAGCCAATGTTGGGACAGATATTGCGGGTGACTTTCGCTCCCATGGCGCGCGCAAGCATCTGCGCACCAAAGCAATGCCCGAGAACCGGAACATCGCGCCTGATGGCATCTTGCAGCAACACCCGCTCGTCCTCGATCCACGGCAACATTTCATTGACGCAATGATCGCTCCCCAACACAACAATGCCGCTGAATTTGCTTGCATCGACGGGCGCCTTTCCATCCGACGCCGGAGAAATAAGTCGGTATGGGATGCAGTTTTTATCCAAGTGATCGCGCAGTACGCCCGGTCCTTGCGTTGATTCGTGCTGAAGAATCGCGATTGGTCTCATAGAGTCAGGGCTTGCGTCAACAAACCCGTAGTGATGGAGACCTCAATGTAGAATCTTCAGCATAAAAACCGGATTCCATTTGATGTGATTTACGTAAAAAATGCGTAAAAATCCACTCTCCGCCCCCCAAAAAAAAGTGGCTACCGCCATCGCTAAAAAAACGATCGTCAGGCTGTGCCTGAGGACATAAAAGTCTGCAGCCGACGCCACGGGTTGACGTAAGGACGTAGCTTCGACACCAATTCGATATGAGCGGACGTGATTTTCATGGGAGAAGCTCAAGGTCCGCTCCTGGCGGATTGCAGACATGCGTGGATCCAAATTTATTGCTCATGCCCCTTCCCCACCCAGCGGTTGAGGTTGATCAATTGCCGTTGAGAAATCAGGTTTTGCCCGATAGGAAGCAAGCATACTCGCAAGTATGCTTGACGTACCCCATCCGATAACTAGATTCAACTGTAGAAGCTGACCATGACAGAACGTCTTATCAAAATTGTTGTGATGTTCACTACGATTGTGTGCGCTCTTTGTTTTTCAGAGGTCCTCATCGCCGCCACCTCGACGGGGAATCTGGCGGTATCAGCCATTGTTCTTTCGCGTTGCATGATTCGGTTTTCAATTGGCGGTGTTGCGCCACAAAGTACTTGCGATGATGGAATGAAGGTGATGGTGGCAACAGAATCCATCGCGCCAAAAGTAAATGCAAAGGCCCCAAGTAAAAAGACCGAATCTGAAGACTCAGGGACACTCATCACTTTTACCTACTGAGGTCAGCGAATGCTCAACTTTTCTTTGCCGGCAGCCACGATATATTGGGCAACTCTCCTCCCTGCACTGGGACTGATTTTCTTCTTTGCATCCAGATATAAATTAATGCAAAGAGACAGAGCGTTCAAAAAAAATGCGGAAGAACTTCTTGACGCGTTGGATGCTGAGCGAAGAAAACACGTAAAGATGCACTCCGTGCATAGAGAAATTGAACGAAGAAAAGTCTTTGACGATGCGGTTGAAAAGAATCAAACGTTGCGCTAATCAGGCGTTCCCGTAGCGGCCGCTCCCTCGATCGCTCCCCCGGACGGACGATTTGCCCTAAAACACCTGAAATTCCCTAATTGGCTCGCTTTTTATGTCTACATAAAACCACGTAGCAGTACCCAAACTCAGGGTAATCCCGATACCTCTTGATATTTTCCCCTGCCAAAATAGCCATAAGATGACGCAATTTGGCTTAAAATTATCAAAGAGAAATTGTTTTAGTGGAGACGAAAAAAGATTTTAGACAGGCAATTTTTTAAATTTACTCGCATTTATCCGGAAGAACTATGTCTTCATTTCGACACATGAAAATCGGTACTAAATTATCGCTGGGCTTCGCCGCCTTACTTGTGCTGACTATTATTTTGGCGGGGATTTCGCTGTACAGCATCATGTCTTTAACTCGCGCCATCAAGTCAGCCGACCTGGTGCAAGAACAAAAGCTGTCTCCACTCTATGTCGCCCGGGAGGCATTGGACCAAACGGGTCTCGCCGCACGCAACGCCTATGTGTTCCGCAGCGATGTTGATGCGCAAAAGGAACTCAAGATCGTTGATGAACAAAAGAATATTTATCTTGAAGCGTTGAAGAAGCTGGAACCGCTTTTCCCCGGCAATAAGGATTTCGATAAAGCCAGATCGGGCCTGCTGCAGATGGCGGAAGAGCTCAAGCGCCCACGCACTTACCGAGAGGCCGGCAAGATGGAGGAGTTTCGGGATTTTCTTGTCAACGAATGCAGCCCTTTGCGGAGGCAGATCGTTCTGGACATCAATAAAGTCATTGCGCAGGTCGAGGCAGAAGATGATCAAGCTCATAGCCTGACCGAACAAATGGCGAAACATGCTGTAACCCTGGTAGCAGTATTGACGCTCGTGGTGGCAGTTGTTTCTGTGACAGTCGGCGTTCTTATAACCAAAGGTCTGTTGAAGCAGCTGGGTGGGGAGCCTGCTTATGCTGCCGATATCGCCCAGAAGATTGCTGCCGGGGATCTGTCTTGCGATGTGCAAACCAAACCTGGCGACAATACGAGTCTCTTGTTCGCCATCAAGACCATGCGGAACAGTCTTTCCTCCATCGTGTCGCAGGTACGGGAAGGCACTCAGACGATAGAGCGCGCCTCTTCTGAAATTGCTTCTGGAAACCTCGATCTTTCGGCCAGAACTGAACAGCAGGCGGGTTCGCTGGAAGAGACCGCTTCAGCAATGGAGCAAATCACATCAACCGTCAAGCAAAACGCCGACAACGCAAGACAAGCGAGTCAACTGGCTGTGTCTGCGTCCGATGTGGCTATCCAGGGCGGCGACGTGGTAGGCCAGGTCGTCACGACGATGACTGGGATCAACGACTCGTCACGCAAGATCGTCGACATCATCAGTGTCATCGACGGCATCGCATTTCAGACCAACATCCTGGCGCTCAATGCGGCGGTCGAAGCCGCCCGCGCCGGCGAACAAGGCCGCGGCTTTGCGGTCGTGGCATCTGAAGTGCGCAGCCTGGCGCAGCGTAGTGCCGCTGCGGCGAAAGAGATCACTGTTTTGATCAACGATTCGGTGTCAAAGGTTGAACGCGGCAGCCAATTGGTCGAGCAGGCAGGCCAGACGATGGTGGAGGTCGTGACAAGCGTCAAACGCGTTACAGACGTTGTTGCTGAAATTTCCGCCGCGAGTCAGGAGCAAAGCCATGGTATCGCACAGGTAAATCTCGCCATCACTCACATGGACGAAGCCACTCAGCAAAACTCCGCATTGGTTGAAGAGGCTGCAGCGGCGGCAAATTCGATGATGGAACAGGCTACGGCGCTGGCCGGGATCGTGTCTACTTTCAAGTTGAGCGATGGCTTAGTTACGCGGACTGCCGGAGACTCACGCACAAAAACGCCGCATGGAGCGGCACGGCTGCAGATAGTTTAGAAAGCAAGAGCCCGCTTGCGGGCTCTTGCTTTTCAGACGTCGTATTTTGGCGGCGATAGCTGACGTCCGGGTAGCAATTCATGCTGTGGCAAACACTCCCGCATCGGACGAGTTACCCACGTCATGCCACGATTTGGCATATTGACCGGGCGGCATGCCGGTATGACGAGTAAACGCGACGGTGAATGTGCTTGATGAGCTGTAACCCACCCGAGCCGCTACCTCTGTAATTGTCTCTTTTCGTTCAAGAAGATTTCTTGCCAATGCCATCCGCCATGACAGCAGGTAATCCATCGGTGTGACGCCCACAGCTTTGCTGAATCGCTCAAAAAAGGCCGAGCGGGAGAGTGCCGACTCTTTTGCCAAAAGCGCCACTGTCCATGACTCTTGAGGGTTTTCATGGATGCAACGTATTGCGTTCGCCAGTCGGCTATCGGCAAGTCCGCGCAACAGCCCCGGCGAGGTCACCGCATTGTTTGACGAGCGAAGCGCTTCAATCAACATGACTTCCAGCAAGCGCTCGAGAACCACGTCCCGTGCTGAGCGCTGCGCGCGTGATTCATCAATAACGAGTTTAACCAGCGCTGACAAGCGAACGTCTCCCCGAATATGCAGGAGCTTCGGGAGCAGTGTCAAAAGTAAAGTGGAGTCTGGAGACGTCAATTGGCAAAAACCGACCAGTGTTCTCACGTCGGCATCGGCGGAGAGAGATCCATTGCGGTGCTCGCCGTTTTCCAAGAGAGCCGGTTCAGACTGCCATTCATTCTCAAAAGGAACGTCAAAGCTGGTTGCCAGAAATTTCGACATCGACGGAATCAGCACGAAGTCGCCTGCTTCGACGACGAGTTCAGCCTCGTCGATCGTATATCGCAGCTTCCCTTCCAAAACCACGCAGCAACACAAGCGTGTGCCTATGAGTTCGCCGCGCACGCCCCAACGTCCCGCGCCGGTCACAATCTTTGAGAACGTCATTTTCGGTTGCAGTAGCGCCACTACAGAAGCTAAGGGATCAGTCATTCCGGACGCTCGCAAACAAATATTGGACTTTCTATTGTAGATGGTTTTTATGGCACGCGTTATCGTTGTGGCTCACTGATGATGAAAGGATTCACATGAAAACCGTTTTAATCACCGGCTGCTCTTCCGGATTTGGCCTGGAAATCGCCAAGTATTTTTTGGACCGCAAGTGGAGCGTGGTCGCTACCATGCGTACGCCGAATGATGGCGTTCTGCCAAAGTCTGAACATTTGCGACTGTTGAAATTGGACGTGACCGATCCTGAAAGCATACGTCGCGCAGTCGAAGAAGCTGGTCCGGTGGACGTTCTGGTGAATAACGCAGGCGTCGGTATGCTCGGGCCTTTCGAAAGTACCTCGATGGAAGCCGTACGCGAAGTGTTCGAAACCAATACATTCGGTACGATGGCCATGACGCAGGCATTTTTGCCGCAGTTTCGGGCACGCAGAGCGGGCGTTGTCGTCAATGTGGCATCTTCCGTGACCCTAAAGGCCCTGCCGCTACTTCCCGTCTACACAGCCAGCAAGGCCGCCGTCGTCGCATTTACCGAATCGCTGGCGCTCGAACTAGCGGAGTTCAACATCCGGGTAGGCGTAGTGTTGCCGGGAATGGCGCCGGAGACCGCGTTTGCGTCCAATGCCGGTTCACGAGTCATCCAGACATTTCCCGACGATTACGCTGCCACCATGAACGCTGTGATGTCGGGGTTTCAGAATTACACCGGTTCAGTGACGCATTCGATTGATGTTGCTGACGCAGTCTGGCAGGTTGCGCAAGAAGGTTCGACTGCGTTTCGCGTTCCGGCCGGCGCGGATGCTGTCGAGTGGTTCAACAAGATCTAGTCGTCAGGCAGAACACTGAGGGTGAGATGCGGCAGTGTCATCGTCGTATCGCATTCTCATGGGTTTAAGAGGAACATTTTGATCAGCGTCACGAAGCTCTGAAATAGCCAATCCGGGGCGAAATTGGCGTTGGTTCAATCTACTGTTTGAGAGAGCCAGTACCGCACGACAGGTTTTTAGCCTTATGTCCGTTCCTGGCCGGAAGCAGACATCCGCTAATTAACTTGTTGCCGATAATCTCTGCTGGAAATAGCTACTGAGTTTCCATCCGGGTCTTTAGCATTAGCGAATTGATAGCCATTTGCCTTATGGATGCTGCCAAACTCCAGACCTCCTTTCGCAGATTCGACCTTGAACGACTCAACGTCGGAAACACTGAACATTAGTTTAACTACCGCCTGCCCAAATTTTAGGGATTTGGCGGCCTGATGAACCAAGAGATTGATGCCGACGGCGGGACTATTCAATTCAATGAGGCCATCGTGCATCTCACCAGTCGTCTTAAATCCAAAATGGTCTTTGTAGAAAGCACTGGTAACTGCAGGATTGCGGGCGTATATCAAAATCGTATTGAGCGATGCAGTCATGGGTTTTAGTAGAAGAGTCAAGCAGGCAAAAGTTCAGGGGGCCACTGTATCAAAAATCGCTATTTTTTCAGTGAATCTTCGACTCGCCATGGAAGACTGCTTCTAGCCGATTGCGGACGTTTCCGCACTAAACAGTGCCTGTTAGGTCGGATAACGTTACTGGTGAAACGTATTGATTGCCAGTTTTTTACCTAACTGCGATGAAAGTTCTGAAAGTGCCTCGAGTGCGCGCTCCGGTGCGCCGTACAAGGACTTGATGCTTGGAAACTCATACGGTGTAGATGCCGGCTCGTGGGTCATTAAGATATTGAATGGGCGATCAGTCGCAACGAACGTTTTTCTATAGAGGTCGCGTCCCTTATTTTCGCTGATACCGATGGCTACCAACACGTACGGCTTGTACATATCGGAACCAAGAGTTTTATATATGAAGCCTGGCTCGATATAACTGCTTACAACAAGTGCTGTTATAGGTGGATTGGTTTGGGCGGTGTATTGTTCATATGTCAGTCTAGTGACCGAATAGCCGTCTTCCTTGAGGACATTGATAAAGCTATCTGCAAAACTAGCGCGCACTTTTGGCTCCCATGACGGTAGCGCATTATTAATTGTGAGCTCCTCCCCGCGCAATGTATCTGCGCTAACGAAAGGTGCCCAATCCGGGCGGCGCAGCTTTAGCTCATTCGCTTTGTCCGTGCGTGGCTCGACAAAGATGACGTTCTTCACATCCAGCTTGCGCATATTGACGACAGCCGGCTGGGCACAGCCTAATAGCAAGCTGACTAGGAGTACAAGCACTGCCCAGCACACACGAAGGGCTCCTGCGCGTGTCGGGGAGACCAAATATGACATTTCTAGACCTTTACTTTATATTCTTGCTTCGAGTCTCATCTTGATCCATGTACGCTCCTGGCCGATTTCAGCCATTCAACGGGCAATTATATTTCAACATGAAGACGTCCTCTTTTTACGCCTAAAGCACCGCGACTGACATCGTGCGTAAGTATTGTCCATTGAGGTTGGCCGTTGGCCGTCATGAACGAGGTTACTCGTGAGCCGTTCGAAAGCAAGATACAAATCTCTGGAAGTACGCCAAATAACTGCACGTCGAGAACTGATTCCCCGATGATTTTTTCAAATATCTTTGGCCAGCCACGTTCAGAGCTCCAGCTTCCTCCCAGAATAGATTTAGGTCCCTCGATACGCCAACTCCATTCAATCATCACAGTGATATCCCCTTTGGGCTCACCTGGTTCACCATTAAGTTTTCTCCGTTTTCGGAGATTACCCAATTCAATAAAGATTGCCGAGCCGCCTCCTCTCCACACATGGGATATTTTTTCTCCAATGAGCGCGTCAAAGAACGGTGTTGCAAGTGACGAATTTGATTTCATTTTCTTGATTTTTTAGCGAAAAGATACTTGCAATCGATGTCCGCAACTGACCGGATGCAGTCTTTATAGGCATAGTCGTGACTCATAAGGTTTGATAGGCCAATATCGACCATGCCACTCATAGCCTCCGGACTAAACGTTCTTACACATTTTTTTAGCGATTCCAGCCTCTAAAAATCGCCCTGACAACGACAAATGCAATTGTTAAGAGTGTCGTTACGCCTGCAGCATAAAAGATGGACGTGACGTATCTTCCATTGATCCAAGCCTCATAGGTTGAAATGGAAAGATATATCAGACCTGCGGGAATCATCAGTATTTGCAGAACGCCTTCGATGCTCAGCAAGTGTTCCCGCCAACGACTTGAGCGATATGGCCCTTCAAGCATCAATTCCCTCCAAAACAGGTAGTTATGCAAATCTTCCCCAGCCAGGTTCCGGCCGCTCCTGGGCGGTTGCAGCCATCTGTTTCCTCCCCAAAAGCGGACTTAGTCATTATCACTGAAGGGAACATCTCATTGGAAGAAGAGCGTATTCATTTCTTCCCTTAGTGCCGTAGCAGCGCTACCTGCCGCTAAAGCGACAGCACCCACTACACCGCCTGTTTTGCGAGCGTAGTCGCGGGTGGTAATCCTGGTTTGAATTTGAAGCTATCGTGCTTTGCCGGTTCGTAGGGTCTGGATGGGGGCTAACGAACACGTTCCCAGTGGATGACGATCTTGGCACCATCGGGCCGCTGAAAGTTCTCCGTCATTCTGTCTCCTTCAACAACCAGGCGTAGCTCGTTGCGGCTCCGGACAGCGCCAACCCAGTTCGGAAAGGTCGATCCATCGACCTTATTGCCGCTAAACTCCCCCTTGTCATCGACTGTGTATGTCCCAAAAAAACCAATGGCTTTTTCCATCGCGACTCGATTTTCTGCGTCAGTGCCTTGACCACGCGCATTAGATGCAAAACGGGGAACGTCCGCGTCGGTTAGTACTTCGACGAAATGCATGTCGGATGTAAAACTGAGCAATCCGTTGGGCCTCTTACCATAGGCCGGCACCTTCGCGCCCTCCGGATCCAGCCAGGCTGACACCATCCGCCACGTGCCCAGCACTTGGTTGCGTGAGGAAGCTTCGGCGGGGGCGCTCATGGATAAAATTCCTATCAAGAAGGGAAGTATGTATCGCAGCGTTGGCATGGTTCGTTGTTCCAATCAGCTTATTTTTAAGACGCGGCGAATAATGCGCATCTGTGTTTGAGCGCCGATCCATCGGCGTAACCGCCAGAGGCGCTTGGCGTCGGCTCCAACGAGATAGCGCAAACGATCGCCAGGGTCGTTCGCGGCTTCAAAGATCGTATTTGCCACTAACTCCGGCGAGCTTGAGCGCGAGACGTTATCTTTACGCGCGGCGTTTATTGCCCCCATCATTTGCTCGTAGGCAGGCAGCGCCGAATGATCGAGTACATCCATGGAGCTACTTCCGAAGTTGGTCTTGGTAAGACCCGGCTCCACTATCTTGACCCTGATCCCGAACCTGCTCAGCTCATACCACAGCCCCTCTGATAGTCCCTCGACTGCAAATTTGGTGGAGTTGTAAAGGGCATAGGCGGGCAAGGCCATCAGGCCTCCTATCGAGCTAACATTGATTATTACGCCCCCTCGATTTGCGCGGAAGTGCGGAGCGATAGCTTTGACACAATGAATCACCCCAAAGACGTTGACATCATATTGCCGCTGCACTTGTGCTTGCGACGCCGTTTCTATCGGACCAAAAGTGCCGTAGCCTGCGTTGTTAATCCAAACATCAATCTTGCCGAATGCCGATATTGACGCCGCTACAGCCGCGGTGGCACTAGCTGCGTCTTGAACGTCGAGGGCGACAAGCTTCAACCGGTCGGTCTCTACAAGATCCTTTTCCACAGCCGGCAGTCGCATTGCGGCGACAACGTTCCACCCGGCTCTCGAAAAGACCTGCGCCGTCGCTTTTCCGATGCCGCTTGATGAGCCTGTGATCACTACTGTCTTATTTATATCTGTCATGGGCGGCTCCAGGTGATGGCTCGCGCTGGAAACCCGTCCGTTGCTTGCGCCAATTCATCAACATTATAATTAGCGAAATAAATCACAACAATATGGGATTATATGAACAGCTTAATGAGAAATTTTCACTAATGAGGCCATTTCTCGATGACTTAACTCTATTTCTCGCGATCGCGGAGCATGGCAGTTTCCGGCGCGCAGCTGTTCTCCTGGACCTTTCACCATCGGCACTGAGCCACGCCATGCGGGCCTTAGAGAGCAGGCTTGGAACGCGTCTCCTCAACCGAACAACTCGAAGCGTTGGTCTTACAGAGGCCGGGGCTCGGCTGGCCGAACGTCTCAGGCCTGCGCTGAATAGCGTGGAGAATGCCATCGCTGAATTACGTGACGATGCCGACCAACTCTCAGGTCAAATTCGCATCACCGCCGCGGAATACGGCGCGGTTCTACTCCTTGAAAGAGGACTATCCGAATTCCAAGCCCGTCATCTGCTTGTCCAGGTAGAGTTAGTCATAGACTCTGCCCTTGTAGACCTCACTGCCGGCGGCTTCGATGCTGGGGTCAGGTTTCGAGACGACGTTCCACCCGATATGGTGGCGATCCCGATATCGAAAAAGTCTTCGCTCGTTGCCGCCGCTGCTCCTGCCTACCTCGCGAACCATCCGCCGCCGAGGCTGCCGGCAGATTTGCTGGAACATCGCTGTATCCGTCAGCGCTTCGCTAACGGCCGAATTTATCGTTGGGACTTCGAGGACGGCGGTCGATCTGTAACGATTGATCCGCCGGGAACACTGACTAGCAATAGCCTCGCCACGATCGTTGCTGCCGCAGTGCGAGGTGCAGGGGTTTGCTACGTGCCCGTACACCATGTGGCGGCTCAAATTGAGTCCGGACAGCTCGTGCGATTGCTAGAAGAGTATTCGCCTACCTTCGACGGCCATTGTTTTTATTATCTGCCTTCCAGGCACCCGACCCGCGCATTCAGCGCATTCATTGAGCATTTGCGAGGCGGCTTCGTTTAGGCACAAATGGCTCACTGTTCTTTGGAGGGCGTCGAGCAACGATAAGGCGAAAGGAATGGCGGGTTGAAATTGGACCTCCGTGCACATCGAGGCGGCGCCGATTTGCACCGCGATGTTACACGCGATCTCAATGCCGGACTTCCGTTCCTCGGCAAACACGGACGGTTCGGCGCGGATCGCACCGATACCGACGATCACAACCCCTTCGTTCGGGAAGTAATTGTTAAAGGCCCGTGTCGAGACGCCAGTCTCGGTGGCGAGAGCTACATGGTCGCCGTGGTTTGTGTCCGGCGAGTCTGCCCTTGTTTCAAGAAGCAACTGGCATAGTTAGCCCCTTCATCTGACTCTCCTTCGCAAGAATCGAGGATCAGTTTGCGCCGATAGGGGCATCCATGAGATGACTGCTCCTGGCCGATTCATGCCACTTAAGCGCCTAATTTCAACGTGCTTTGTAGGGCAGATATAACTCGTCTTAACTCAAGAACCAGTAGATCTGCCGCTGCACCCTTAGGAACACGCCGAAGTGGTTTTTGAAGGCGCTCAACTAAGAGGCGTAGGGCTTCTGTTTTATGGCCATCCTTATTCAAAAGAATTTGTGAGTTCATTCTTACGGCAAGTCCTGCATATCGAACGGTTTCTTTGGATTGAAAACTTTTGTATTTGCCGCATCTATCGTGTGCTGCGAGATAGGACTCCATCTCGGATAGGCTTGAATCAACGGCGACGAAGACCACAATAAGCTGATCGAAGGCCTCCCCCAAGAACTCAGTATTAAAATTATCCGCAAGAAAATCCTGTAACCAAATCGTTACTTCATTTAGTTGAGCGCCAATGTCTTCTGTGGCAACACTCGTCACTCTCATGACAAAATTTAGTTTCATTGTTTGGAGGGTGCGTTTTATTCGAGGAAAATGAATATCCGTTCCTGGCCGATTACGGACCTTCGACAGTTAAGCTCCGAAGGCCAATAGCCAGCGCTATATTTTTTCCAAAACAACTATGCTCCAACTCACATCGTTCCGACTGAACATGTCCTGACGTTCGCTGACGTGTCTTACTTGCAGACCCGATTGTCCGGCAAGCTCGACAGTTTCCTGAGCGGATACGTCAAACATTTGCCTCCCATCGGGAACTGGGCCATGTCGCAACGTCATGATAATTTTTCCCCTGAGACGTAGCAGTTCGGAAATTACTTTCATTGCAATTTTTCGTTCCTCTTTTTCCAAATGCATCCAGACTGCGGTGAGCAATATCACGTCAAAGCTTCGCGCCTGTTGCTTTGCGACCTTCAAAGTAGGAAGGTGGTCATCAATCCAATGTATGTTTTTCATGGAATGGCGCAGCTGTCCTTCTTCGCGTAATTCTTTTGTGGGTTCTATTGCGGTGACGGCATGCCCCTTGCGCGCCAAAGCAGCGGAATCACGCCCCGAACCAGCGCCTATATCCAGAATCTCACTAGGTTGTGTTGGAAACAAATGAAGGACGTCGCGATACACATCTTCAAATTCAATACTTTCATACTGCTCCGCGAGATGCTCGGCATTCTCTCCATAGCCGGCGATTCCCGCCACTTTCTGTTCCATGTAATACCTACTGTTTAAAGTTATCGAATGGCTCTAACTGGCCGATAGCAGCCATCCGCTAATTAACTTGTTGCCGATAGTCTCTACTGGAAATAGCTACTGAGTTTCCATCCGGGTCTTTAGCATTAGCGAATTGATAGCCATTTGCCTCATGGATGCTGCCAAACTCCAGACCTCTTTTCGCAGATTCGACCTTGAACGATTCAACGTCGGAAACACTGAACATCAGTTTGACTACCGCCTGCCCAAATTTTAGGGATTTGGCGGCCTGATGAACCAAGAGGTTGATGCCGACGGCGGGACTATTCAATTCAATGAGGCCATCGTGCATCTCACCAGTCGTCTTAAATCCAAAATGGTCTTTGTAGAAAGCACTGGTAACTGCAGGATTGCGGGCGTATATCAAAATCGTATTGAGCGATGCAGTCATGGGTTTTAGTAGAAGAGTCAAGCAAATGAAAGTTCAGGGGGCCACTGTATCAAAAATCGCTATTTTTTCAGTGAATCTTCGACTCGCCATGGAAGACTGCTCCTGGCCGAAAACAGACTATCGGGAAAATCGCTTGCAAGCGGCCGATGATGCTGCCTCGGTCGCAGTCATCTTTCCGCTGGCGTATGAGAGTCGCAGAGGGGTAACTGTAGAGTAACTCCCGACCTTAGCATGGTCGACAAAACAAACATATAAATACTCGTTGTCCCGAATCTCTTTTCCCTGCTCAATAATCTGCAAACTATAGAACCAATCATCGGTGTCAAATTCGACGACATCACCCGTTAGACGGGTTGGGATCAGCGCCAGGTCAGAAAACGTTACCGAAGAACGAGTGCCGTCCATTCGAGGGTGCAGTGAGTTGGGAAATGACCGCAGATTTAAATTGTTTGCGATGAAGGCCGGAATATCCGTCTTAGGGAGCGAGGCGCCTCGTGCATGGTTTGTGAAACCGAGAATCAAGAAGGTCAGGAAGCCGAGGGAATATTTCATTGGGGTTCGCATCGTCTTCAATTTTTGTGTCATCCGCTTCTGGCCAGCACGCGCTTTATGCCAGGCGCTCGATCACCTGTGCATGTTGCGGCCAGGTCTTCAGGAGGAAATCCTTGTCCGCTATTTCAAACTCCTGGAATTCAAAACCTGGTGCTACCGTGCAACCTACAAGCGCATAGGCGCCCGACCCGGCACATTGCGCCGCAAACCAGGCGCCAGCAGGGACCAAGGCTTGGAACATGGCACCGTCTTGCGTCAAGGGATTTCCAAGCGTCAGGGTATACAGCTCGCGGCCGTGTTCGAGGACATGAATATGCAGGGGCTCCCCCGCATAAAAATGCCACATCTCGTCGGACTGGATCCTGTGCCACGTTGACCTTTCTCCCTGACGGAGTAGATAGTAGATCGCGGTAGCTGCAGAACGGCCGAGATCGCTACCTGTCCGCAGTACTCTTTGCTGACTACGGTAAGTTTCTCTGTAATGGCCTCCTTCCGGATGCGGCAGAAGCTCAAGACGAGCAATCAGTTCTTCGGCAATGGAATCATGTTCATTCATAGGCATCTGTAACGGTATGAGAATTGTCGTGGCTGGAACTGATCAAGTTGTGGCGCCGTTTCGTAAGGGGCTTCCAAACACAGTAGTAACTATTATCCAATCGTGCATATTTTTCCACATCAAATTTTCGATGTCAGTTCCTGGCCGGCTGTAGACATTCGACACGCCGCCAATTTAGAACACCTGGGCATCAAATAAATTTTTCTTTTAGCGTGAATTTACGACTATATATCCCCAGAAACATCAACCTCGACCGCCGGGCGCCCGGTTAAAAACGAGATAGCCGGCAATCCCCAGCATGGCGATGCCAAGAAGGCTGTCCTGAAGGCGCAGGAACCATAAATTTCTGCTGAGCCAGACGCGAATTCGCGATGCGCCATAGGCAAAACATGTGCCGTTCAACAGGCCCAGGACTTTTGAACTGACAGCCAAGACCAGCATTTGCTGCCAGATCGGTCCGATGTCCGGATCCACAAACTGCGGCAGGAATGCAACCAGGAAAATAAAAACTTTCGGGTTCAGCAAGTTGGTGAAAAATCCCTGCCAAAATACGCCGCGATCACTATCGGTGCCGGCCGTTGCGATTGTCTCTTTTCCCTGAATGGAGCGCCGCAAGGCCCGCAACCCCAGGTAGACCAAGTAAAGTACCCCGACGATTTTTACCAATTCGAACAGCATGGGCGATTCTTGAAAGATTCCTGCCAGCCCGAACACGACCAGTGGAATCTGGAGAATCCCGGCAGCAAATGTGCCTATCACGCTCAACCATGCGGCCTTGAAACCTTGCGTCATGCCTCGCGTCAGCGTCAGCGCCATATCGGGACCGGGTGTCAGATTGAGTGCCAGGCTGGCGGTAATGTATAGCGCAAACAGATGAAGTGATGGCATGGCAACGTAGCTTTTGAGTTGATCAGATTGGATGAATCCGCTTCGTAATTGTCCAGCTTTTCTTTCCAGCGAGTTTATGGCGTCTTGAGAAATACGCTATCGTAAATTTTACGAATTTCAGCCACGGACTCAGGATCGTGCCATCTTTCGACAATGCGACGGTAATACGGTTGGCCCCGGTTGACGATCAGTACCTTGTTGACTTGCTCTACTACCTGGCGTCCCCATTCATTCTTTGAGCACATGACCCGGTTGAAGACGACTTCGTCTGCTTCTTGCATGGGAATGGCGATCAATTCTCCCGGATGGCCCATCACGCGCGCCTGATCTAAGGCCAACAAGGGCAACTCGATCATGAAGTCGATGCGTCCTGCCAACAGCATGCCGATGGCCTCTATCTGCTCGGAATAGTTTTCTTTCGGTGGGTACGCGGCCAGCAATTTGTCCACGGTCGGACTGTAAGATCGGTCTCGCATGACCGACGTAATGTACCGGTGATTCTGCAGCAGAGATTGCAGCGATTGCCGCCCCTTGAAGTCATTCAGGCGGTCTCGGCGCACGATGATCCGGAGTGGGAGAAAAATCGAACTCGGCAGGGAAAAATAACCATAGGATTCACGTTCCGGCGTTTTCAACGTCCCGTTATAGCACCAGTGACTGCCCTTTTTGATCTCGCTGTTGATGCGAGGAAACGGCGCCTCCAACTCCACATGCTGGTACTGCGGCATCTTTTCCTTGAGGACATCGAGGGTCTGGTCAAAGATACCTTGATGTGCCCACTCCCCTGTTCGAATCATGTAGGGAGGCACATTATATTTTCCCCACACAATCTGGTCGGCAGCCATTGCAGCGGAAAATGAAGCGCTCATCAGCAAGGTAGCCAAAACGTAACGCAGAACTCTATACAGCATTGCCTACTTTCTTCAATGATGGCGGAGAACCCTTACGCAACCAGAACCTGGTTGCGTCCCGCAAGTTTTGCACGATACAAGGCTGCATCGGCAGCCTGCAGCAGCGTATTGATATCATCGTTATGCTGGGACGGCATGCAACTGGCCACGCCGACGCTCACGGTGATACGCCCGAAATCCGACAGTACGTGGGGCATGTCCAGAGAAAAAATGGCATCGCGCATTTTGTGCACAAGAGCCAGTCCCGATTCGCCATCCGTGTCCGAGGCGATCAGGGCAAACTCTTCCCCACCATAGCGCGCCACGGTGTCGCCTGCCCTGCCGACGGTCTGTTGCAAGGTGCTGGCAACCCGGCGCAATACTTCGTCACCGGCAATGTGCCCATATTGGTCGTTGTAGTTTTTGAACCAGTCCACATCGAATAAAGCGACTGTCAACGGTTTGCCGTTGCGTGCGCAGCGCCGCCACTCCTGATCAAGGCTCTGATCAAAACAGCGACGATTGGGAATGCCCGTCAGTGCGTCAGTCAGGCTGAGCAACTTGAGTTGCTCGTTGGCTTGTGCCAGATCGCGGGTACGCTCGGCGATACGCAACTCCAGCGACTTGTTCAAAGCACGCAGCGACTCTTTCTCCTGCTGTAACTCGTCATAGAGCGCCCGGTTTTGCCCCATGTGTTTTCTCAGACTTGCCAACATGGCGTTGATGGCGTCAGCGAGAAAATGCAATTCATGCTGCTTCTTTCCAGGCAACGCAATGCTTTGCTGCGCATCGAGCCGGTTCAGATCCTGCTCCCGCACGAAGGAGCTGAGTGTGGTGATGGGTGTACCCAGCCAGCGCTGAAACACATAGAGGAAGATAAACCACAACACCAAGGTCTTGATGATGGAGTTGATCAGAATAAGCGTAAATCCATAGGCCACTTTCCTGACCACGACGTGACGGCTTGAATACACCGTCCAGGAGCCGATATCGTGGATCAGGTTATGTTCATCACGATAGAGGATAGGAAAGCGATGGCCGGTTGCCGCATTCAGAAAACCTGTCGCCACCGGACTGCGCACACCGTTATCGTCGACGTGAATCTGCTTGCCGTCACTGTCATCAATATTGCCCAGTGCGAGCACTAAACGTCCCTGAGGATCTTCTATCTTCACGCCGGTCACGACCGGCAGATTGCTGATTCCGGCGAGAGTGGCTTTCTGCACGTCCCCTTGAAAGCGCCATGTCGAGCTGGCCAGACTGGCGCCAAACGTCAGATCCATGGCCATCAATTCATTGTCGATGCCGGTTTTCGTATGCTGGTAGTCAGCAGTCAGCTGGACGCAGGTGACAATGAGCGTCACGACAAAGTAACTGCCAAAAATGATCCGTAGCAAATGTACTGCCAAAGAATGCTTTGATACAAAATTCATATTCTCAAGAGGACAGTATGCTTTGTGCGAAAGAAAACAAGTTAGCGGGATGGTATCTTTTTTTCATACGCATCAATCGTGCCCGATTGTCTCCATAGTAAGCTTTTGCCCCAATGCGTGTGCCGTGGCATGAAATTCGAATCACGCATTATCCCTCGGTGAAGTTTATTCTTTCTGCACGCGTGGAATAGATCCGCTCTGCGAAATAATTTTATTCACCCCCAGCTATTGAGGTTTTTTGCGTCACCCAAACAACAAGCTCAGCCCTTTCTTGGAGCCTGTTTATTGTTACGGCTATTTGTTAATATTGCCAAAATTCAACAAGACACTGATCGCATTCTTCTTTGCGTTCATCGGCATCAATACAAACCCAGCACCTACCTGCGTTCATTTGTCCAGGCAGCCTGCGTAGCAAACCACGCCGTCAAAAAATCAATGAACGCACTGACCTTCGCAGAAAGATGTGCTCGCTCCGGATAAACCGCAAAGATGTCGGATCCCGGTAACGTCCAGTCTCCCAATACCTGTACCAGTTTGCCGCTCTTGATGTAGGAATGAACATCCCATTCGGAACGCATCAGAATGCCATGGCCTTCCAGCGCCCAAACCACGCCGGCTTCGCCGTCATTGGTGCTGAGGCTGCCTCTGACTTTGATGGTCTCCTGCTTGCTGCCGCGCGCGAGATGCCAGGTGCCGTAGGCGGCGTCGCTTTCGCGCAAGACAATGCACTGGTGTGTTTGGAGGTCCCTGGGAACCACCGGCGTGCCTGCTCTTTTAAGGTAGGCCGGTGAGGCGCAGAGCAACCTTTTGTTCGAGACGATTTTTCTTGCGACCATTCTGGAATCCGGTACGGTGCCGAACCAGATACCGATGTCGAATGCCTTGTCGGCCAGATTGATGGATCGGTCGGTGAGTTCAAGCTGCACTTCCACTTCTGGAAAGCGTCGTACGAATGCCGCGATTGCCGGCGTGATGTGCCGTCGGCCGAAGCCGAAGGTGGCGTTGACACGCAGCACGCCTTTGGGAACGGCGCGGCTGCTGGAAACCGTCTGTTCCAGTTCCTGCAGTTCTGCAAGCAGCTTGGCGCCGGTTGCCAGATACACCTCGCCCTCATGCGTCACGCTGATGCGTCGCGTGGTGCGATTGAGCAGTCTGACGCCGAGGCGTTTTTCGATCTGCGCCAGCCGCGACGTCACCGCCGGCGGCGTGACACCCATCTCTCTGGCGAGCGAAGCCAGGGATCCCTGCTTCACCAGCTGTATGAAAAACTCCAGGTCAGATATGCGGTCCATTATTAAACTCAGCTAAACAATAGATGAAGTGAATATGAATTATAAATAGCCACAGAATTATTACACTTCCTCCTCATGCAGTGGCAAAAGTTTTGGCGCTGCTCAAAACATGCAAGCGCAAAAGCATCCGAGGAGGAAGAAACATGGCGAAGACGCTATATCAAAAACTGGTGGAGTCACATACGGTGGCGCGGCTCGACGAGCAAAACGTGCTGCTCTATGCAGACCTGCACATCATGAACGAATACACCAGCCCGCAAGCATTCGCAGGGCTGCATGAAGCCGCTCGTCCGGTGGCCGTGCCAGGGCAGCACTTGTCCGTGGTGGACCACATCATCCCGACACATCCGGTGAGTTTTCGGATCATTCAGGATCCGTCGTCCGCGCTGCAAGCCAGCAATCTCGCCAAGAATTGCACCGAACACGGCATCGTGCTGTTTGATACCAACGATGCCTTACAAGGGATTGAACACGTCATCACACCGGAACTGGGCATGATCCGCCCGGGCATGGTGGTGCTGTGCGGAGACAGTCACACCACGACCTATGGCGCGTTTGGCGCGCTTGGTTTTGGCATCGGCACGTCGGAAGTCGAACACGTATTGGCGACGCAGACACTGGTATACCGGTTGGCCAAGGACATGCGCATTCGCATAGACGGCGTGCTGCCCATGGGCTCCAGCGCCAAGGATCTGATCATGTATGTCATCAGTTGCATTGGTGCGCAAGGCGCCCGTGGTTACGTCGTGGAATTTCAGGGAAGCGCCATTGACGCCTTGTCCATGGAAGCGCGCATGACGCTGTGCAACATGACCGTGGAAGCCGGTGCGCGCGGTGCCTTGATTGCTCCCGATGACGCCGCCACCGACTACGTTCTGGAACGCGCACCGGACATTGCCGCGCAATACAAAGAAGCCGCACTGGCGGAGTGGGCCACGCTGCATAGTGACCCCGAGGCCACATTCGACATCGAACATGTATTCGACGCACGTGACGTTGCCCCCTACGTCACGTGGGGAACCAGCCCCGACCAGGCTGTGCCGGTGACAGGACAAGTTCCCTCGCCCGCATCGGCACCGGATGCCACGGTACGTGCCGCGTCCGAGCAGGCACTGCGCTATACCGGTCTGCAAAGCGGTACGAACATGGAAGGCATTGCCGTGCAGCGGGTGTTCATCGGTTCATGTACCAACGCCCGCATCGAAGACCTGCGTGTCGTAGCGGGAATCGTCAAGGGACGCAAAGTCGCCTCCTCGGTGCGCGCCATGGTGGTGCCGGGTTCCGGCGCCGTACGCCGACAGGCGGAACGTGAAGGCATCGCCCAGATACTCATCGACAGCGGCTTTGAATGGAGACAGCCGGGATGTTCCATGTGCCTGGCCATGAATGACGACTTCCTGTTGCCGGGTGAGCGCTGCGCTTCCACCACGAACAGAAACTTTGAAGGGCGACAAGGACGCGGCGGCATCACGCATCTGATGAGTCCGGCCATGGCGGCCGCAGCGGCCATTACCGGCTGCATCACCGACGTCCGCAAATTTGGAGAAGCCCATGTCTGATATGACCACTATCGCTGGTATCTCGAATACCACCCGCGTCGAAGGTATCGCCGCATCCCTGCCCACGCCAAATCTGGATACCGACCAGATCATGCCCAAACAATTCTTGCGCGGCATCGACAAAAAAGGCTTGGACAACGGCTTGCTGTATGACCTGCGCTATGACGCCGACAATCAGCTGCGCCCCGGTTTCGTTCTCAACCAGCCGGCATACAAAGGTGCTTCGATCATCGTCGCCGGCAGCAATTTCGGCTGTGGTTCGAGTCGCGAACATGCGGTATGGGGATTGCAGCAATTCGGCATCCGCGCGGTCATTGCCCCAAGTTTCGGAGAGATCTTTTATAGCAACGCGATGAATAACCGGTTGCTGCTGGTGATGCTTCCGGAGGCCGAGGTGCAACGCATCATGGAAGACGTGTCCAATCCGCTGACCAGCAATGTATTGATCGACGTCAGCAGCATGACCGTCAAGAGCCACAGCGTAGAGGCCTCATTCACTTTGTCGGCCCGCCATCACCACATGTTTCTCGAAGGCCTCGACATCATCGGCGCGACCTTGTCGCTGCAAGACAAGATCAACGCATTTCAGGAGAAGCACTGGCAACAGCGCCCTTGGTTGCACAACATCGCTCACGTCACCAGGGCGCGGATCAATGCGACTTCGCCCGCCAAACCTCTGGGTAACAGCTAGCACTATTTCTTGAACCAGGCGGCAGCCGGCCCTACAAAATAAAAGAGGCTGCCGTTCCCTATAAGGAGACAAACATGGAAGCAACTTCAATCGATTCGCCCCACACCCGGCAAGGTCTATGGCAATCAATCAGCAGCTATAAAATCGGCCCGCTGCCATTACCGATTTATGTCGCCATCGCGGCAATCACCGTCATTGCCGCGCTGAACAAAAAACTGCCCAATGACATCATCGGTGGCTTTGCCGTTCTCATGCTGGCCGGATTTCTGTTGGGCGAAATCGGCAGCCGGCTTCCCGTCTTCAAGCACATCGGCGGTGCAGCGATCCTGTGCCTCTTTGTGCCGTCTGCGCTCATCGGGTTCAAGCTGATGGACCCGGAGATGCTCAAGGCCATCACCACCACCATGAAGACGGCAAACCTGCAGTATCTCTACATCGCCTGCCTGGTCGCCGGCAGCATCCTGGGCATGAGCCACAAGGTGTTGGTGCAGGGCTTCATGCGCATGTTCCTTCCGCTGCTGATTGGCTCCATCGCTGCCATTGCGGTGGGGATCTCCGTCGGCTGGTTGTTTGGTTATACGCCCAAACATACCTTCTTCTTCATCATCATTCCGATCTTTGGAGGCGGTATCGGCGAAGGAATCCTGCCGCTCTCCATCGGCTATTCGGAAATCCTTGGCAGACCACAGGCTGAGTTGATCGCGATGCTGGTTCCTGCCGCGCTGCTGGGCAATGTTGTGGCGATTCTGTCGAGTGGCGTCCTCCGCTGGATCGGCGACAAGAAGCCGCATCTGAACGGCAATGGCTACCTCGTCAAGTCAGGTGAAGATGTCGACCTGCTCAAAACCGATCACACCAGCGTCCCCATTGACTTGGGCCTGATGGGTGCCGGCCTGCTGGTCAGCTGCGCATTTTTCATTCTCGGCGCGGTGCTGTCGGAATACACCGGCATCCCCGGCCCGATTCTGATGATCATCAGCGCAGCATTGCTGAAAGTGTTCAAGCTGATTCCAGAGAAGATCGAACTGGGCGCCTACCAGATGTACAAATTCGTTTCGAGCAATCTGACGTTTGCCATCCTCGTCGGTCTGGGAGCGTTGTTCGTGTCGTGGAAGGATTTGGTTCATGCCTTTACACCGGGCTACTTTGCGGTCTGTGCGGCTACCGTCATCTCGCTGGTGGCATCCGGCTTCTTCGCCGGGAAATGGCTCAACATGTATCCGGTGGAAGCCGGCATTGTGACGGCTTGCCACAGCGGCCTCGGCGGAACCGGTGACGTCGCGATTCTGTCCGCCTCAAACCGGATGGGCCTGATGCCCTTCGCGCAGATATCCACGCGTATCGGCGGCGCCGTCATGATTGTGTGCGCCACGCTGCTGCTGAAGTTGTTCAACTAGCGCTTATATCAATCGCATGGCTGTTCCAGGATGATCCTTGGAACAGCCATGCGTCTTGCCCGTCTTCAGAGTAATTTTCGATAGACGACAAATCCCGACTTCTCAGCGACTTTGTCGTACAGCTTCATGGCAGTGGCATTGGTCTCGTGCGTCTGCCAATAGACTCTGCCGCTGCCTGCCGTCTTTGCCCGGACATAGACTTCTTCGATCAACTTGCGCGCCACGCCCTGCCCTCTGGACGACTCTGCTGTAAAGAGATCCTGCATGTAGCAGTTGGGACCAATCTGCGTCGTGCTGCGATGGAACAGAAAATGCGCCAGCCCGATCAATTGCCCCGCGTGTTCGGCCACGATCGCATGTACCGGTTCATAGGCATCAAAAAACCGTGACCACGTCATTGCCGTGATCTCATCGGCCAGCGCGGTCTCGCCATGGCGTCCGTAGAAGGCGTTGTAACCCTGCCATAACACCTGCCATGCCGCAAAGTCGTCCTTGCGTAGTGAACGGATATGGATTGGATCGCCTTGCACGAGCGGGGTACCTGTCATTTTTCGCTTTCTGAATGAGATGGGTTGCATTGGCCTGCCTTGACCTGGCAGTCCGGGCTGAACCGTATCGTACAAAGTATTTCCCAACGGCATGCGGCACGGAACGATAAAACGCGTTGACCATCTTGCGCCGTCACTGCAGCACGGCGTCCGGACTCTCGCGCGTCGGGAATGATAGCAAACCTCGCTTGCTTCCGATCTATCGGGAATGGGAACGCCCCTGGGCGGAAATCACGAATATGCCTCGAGAAACAAGCTCATACCGGTCATGAATTTGCTCGCTTTCCCTGCTGAGCCTCCTTCAGAAAACAGCCCTGAATATCATCGACATTGGAGATTTTCAAACCTCTGAACCAAAAACATATTTTGGTTTGAACCTGATAGTAGCCGCTGTATTGAACCCCGTGGATCAGTGAAACTACGGGCGCTCAGTCACTACTAATAACTATCGGAGATAAATTTGAATCCCACCACCAACGATGCCGCCGGCTACCATGCCGGCGCAGCCGACTCCGTCTACGCCAGAATAGCGTTGCGCTTCCTCCCGCTCCTGTTCGTTTGCTACGTCATGGCGTATCTCGACCGCGTGAATGTCGGCTTTGCAAAGCTGCAAATGCTCAACGACCTGCAATTGAGCGAAACCGTCTACGGGCTCGGTGCCGGCGTCTTCTTTCTTGGCTATTTCATTTTCGAGGTTCCCAGCAACCTGCTGCTGCACAAGATCGGCGCGCGGCGCTGGATCGCACGCATCATGATCACGTGGTCAATATTGTCGATGTGCACGGCGTGGGTGTCGACGCCGCTGCAGCTCTACGTGGTGCGCTTCCTTCTGGGCATCGCAGAGGCCGGGTTCTATCCCGGCATGCTGCTCTATCTCACCTACTGGTTTCCAGCGCATCGCCGCGGCCGCATGGTGGCATTGCTGACTGCGGGCAATCCCGTTTCCGGCATGCTGGGCGGCCCGTTGTCCGGATTTCTGATGACTTCCATGGCGGGAGTGGGAGGCATGTATGGCTGGCAGTGGCTGTTCATTCTCGAAGCACTGCCGGGCATCTTGTTGGGCATCGTTGTCTTTCGTCATTTGAATGACCGTGTTGCAGATGCCGGTTGGCTGAGCGCAGAAGAACGCGCAATGGTCCAGCGTGACATCGACATGGACAACACTTCCAGAACGCATGCCTCGATAGGCGCGACATTCAAATCCGGACGCGTGTGGCTGCTGGCGCTGATCTTGTTCTGCATCATCATGGGTTCCTACGCGCTGAGCTTCTGGCAACCGACCATCATCAAAGGGACCGGCATCACCAATCCAACCCTGATCGGCATCCTGACCATCATCCCTTACACCGCGGCGCTATTGAGCATGATCCTGATGGGACGCAGCGCAGACAAGCATCGCGAGCGGCGCTGGCACGTCATTGTTCCGGCACTCTTTGCGGCATGTGGCTTCGTGGTTTGTGCCAACACCGCACATAGCGCAGTGTTGTCGGTCGTCGGTCTGACCATGGTGGCCATGGGCGTGGTCAGCGCGCTGCCCATGTTCTGGGCGCTGCCGACGTCGTTTCTGGGAGGTGCAGGAGCGGCAGCAGGGATTGCCTTGATCAATTCAACGGCCAATCTGGCCGGCTTCATCAGCCCGACAGTCATCGGCGCACTCAAGAGCATGACCGGAACGCTGTCCTCGGGCTTGTATCTGGTGGCAGGCACGCTGACGCTGGCGGCGCTGCTGATCTGGGCCTTCATCCCTGCCCGCCTGGTGAATCGCTGACGCAGACCAAACCAAGCGCCTGCGCAGGTCGACAGATGATCAGGCCGCCTGCAGGCGCTTATCTGCGGGCTATGCGCGGCTTGTTGCCGTGGCCTCGGAATACCGTTTCGGCGTGTTCAAGAAACAGCCTGGCAAGATGCGAATGCGGACTCTGCTCGCCCCAGATAAATCCTATGCGCCGCACTGGTGCCTTGTTCGGCAGCGGTATGCGCGCAATCGAGAGACCGCCGGACCATAGCGCCGACCAGTCCGGCAGCAGCGAAACACCCAGCCCATGGTCAATCATCACCGCGATGGACATCAGGCCATTGATTTCGAGACGTTGATGCGGACGTATGCCGTGATCGCGCAAGTATCGGTCAGCCAGCTGGCCGCCCCAGACGGTGCGGTCATAGCGGATAAAGGGTTGATTGCGAAGCAGTTCGTGAGGATCACCGTCGGCCAGATCGACCGGCGCGACCACCACCAATGGCTCATCCATCAGCGGTCGCCATTCGCACGTTTTTGGGATGGCGAATTGCGGTTCGACAACCACGGCGGCATCGAGCTCTCCCGAGGCCACCATGCGACACAGTTCGACCGATGCATTGGATACCACCGACACCGACAAGTCGGGATGCTCGGCATAGAGCTTTCGCAACACCGGAGGAAGAACGGTGGTCAATGCCGACACGAAGGTGCCCAGTCTCAACTCGCCAACCGGCAACTCCTTCGTCGCCATGGCGCGCAGGTCACGCTCTTCGCGCAACATGCTGCGGGCGCTGTCGAGAATGTTCAGACCGGCCGCCGTCGGCTTGACGGAGCGCCCGGAACGTTTGACGAGCGGCGTACCCAGTTCCTCCTCCAAGGCGCGCACGCGCGCAGCGAGCGCCGCCGATGTCAGATCCAGACGCCTGGCGGCCTCGGCGATCGAGCCGCACTCGACGGTGGTGACGAAGCTTTGAATGTAGCGGATATCCATTCGCAGATAGTAAAAAATATTTTCTTTTTAAGCAAGCAATACCAAATTGTTTTTTCTAATAGAAGGATTCAGAATCAGCATTTTCGGCTTGATGTTACGGAGCCTTCCACAACAACAGCCTGCCCGCCAACGGCGCCGGCGACACAATGAGGAAAGAGATAAATGAAACCCAAGCAAACCGGTTTGAAGAAGGGTCTGACCAACTACGGCGATCAAGGATTCTCGCTGTTTCTGCGCAAGGCCTTCATCAAAGGCGCGGGTTATACGGACAAGGCGCTTGAGCGCCCGGTGGTGGGTATTGTCAACACCGGCAGCAGCTACAACCCCTGCCATGGCAATGCGCCTCAGCTCATCGAAGCCGTCAAGCGAGGCGTCATGCTGGCGGGAGGACTGCCGATGGACTTTCCTACCATCTCGATTCACGAGAGTTTCTCGGCGCCCACGAGCATGTACCTGCGCAACCTGATGTCGATGGACACCGAAGAAATGGTACGCGCCCAACCGATGGATGCCGTGGTGCTCATCGGCGGCTGCGACAAGACGGTTCCCGCACAGCTAATGGGTGCCGCATCGGCGGGCATTCCTTCCATCCAGCTCATTACCGGCTCCATGCTGACCGGCAGCCATCGCGGAGAACGCGTGGGTGCTTGCACAGACTGCCGTCGCTACTGGGGGAAATATCGTGCGGAAGAAATCACCACCGAAGAGGTTTCGCAAGTCAATAATCAGCTCGTCGCCAGCGTGGGAACCTGTTCCGTCATGGGCACCGCCAGCACCATGGCGTGTATCGCTGAAGCTCTGGGAATGACGGTGCCGGGTGGCGCATCGCCTCCGGCGGTAACGGCAGACCGCATCCGCGTGGCGGAAGAAACCGGATCACGCGCGGTCCAGATGGCGCACGACGGCTTGACGATCGACAAAATACTCACGCCCGCCGCATTCGAAAATGCCATGCGCGTGCTACTGGCCATCGGCGGCTCCACCAACGGCATCGTGCACCTGACGGCGATTGCAGGACGCATGGGACTGGAAATCGACCTGGATGCACTTGACCGCATGGGCCGCAGCACGCCAGTGCTGCTCGACCTGAAGCCATCAGGACAGCATTACATGGAAGACTTCCACCACGCAGGCGGTATGGCGACGCTGCTGCGCGAACTGAAACCGCTGCTGCGTCTGGAAGCCATGACGGTGACAGGAAGAACGCTGGGTGAGGAAATCGAACTTGCCGGTGAGGGATTTCCGCAAGACGTGGTTCGCTCTGCCGACAACCCCATTTTTCCGCAAGGTGGCATTGCCGTCTTGCGCGGCAATCTTGCCCCCGGCGGAGCGATCATCAAGCAGTCGGCTGCCGATGCCAAACTGATGGAACATGAAGGTCGCGCCGTCGTATTTGAAAACATGCAAGACATGGCAGAGCGTATCGACAGCGATGATCTGGATGTGACAGCAGACGACATCCTGGTCCTCAAGAACATCGGCCCCAAAGGCGCCCCCGGCATGCCCGAGGCAGGCTACATTCCGATTCCCCGGAAACTGGCGCGCGCCGGCGTCAAAGACATCGTGCGTATTTCCGACGGGCGCATGAGCGGCACCGCATTTGGCACAATCGTGTTGCACGTCACCCCGGAAGCAGCCATTGGTGGGCCGCTAGCCTATGTCCGGAATGGCGACAGAATTCGCCTGAGCGTGATGCAACGTCAGATCGCCCTGCTGGTGTCGGATGAAGAACTCGCAAGGCGTTCGCAGGAAAACCCGGTGGTCATACCGACGGCTGAGCGTGGCTACGCAAAGCTGTTTCTGGATACCGTGACGCAGGCCGATCAAGGTGTGGACTTTGATTTCCTTCGTGCCAAAAGAATGATCGGAAAAACGCCTGAGTAAAAAGCGCGTATGAGGGGGGCGAAGCGCAAAAATCATCCCCGCTTTGCCCCTCGTATCAAGGACTACGCTGCGGCTCATACGTCCGGGAGTGCCTGTATTTCGAGTTCGCCCGTCTCCTCATTGCCGCAGCACCATCATCCGGTCACCCGCGCAGCCTCCATGCCCGAAGCCCTTTTCAGCAAACAGGAATGATGATCCAAGGGCGTTTGTGATTTTTGATCAGCCAACGAAGAAACTCAAAGAAATTCGAATTAATTTGCGGCAATGCGGCATTAACGGATATTATAAATAGAAATTATTCTCATTTAATAATATTCACTCGCCTCTCCATGCTCTCCTCCCGTATTTACCCCCTTTTTGTCGGCTTGGCCGCCCTTACCCCCTCCGCGCTGATCGCGCAAACCACCTCTCCGGCATCGTCCGGTATTAGCGAACCGACTGCGGAGGCAAATCAACTTCCTGCGGTGACGGTGGTATCGGACGGCGACGCAGGGACAGGGTTCAACGCTGCCAAACCGCTGGTCAATAAATCCAGTATTCCGCTTTCGCAAACGCCGCAGTCCATCACGGTGATACCTCGCTCGGTACTCGACAGCCAACAGGCAGTGACCCTGTCGGACGCGTTGAAGAACGTACCGGGTGTCGTTTCCAATCAATATGGCCGCCGCGGTTGGGACGATTTGATCATCCGCGGTCAGGTGGCGTCGGATTCGCTGTATCTGGATGGATTGCGCACCGCCGCCTCCAATCGCGTGGCGGAACAGTTGTTTGGATTGGAGCAGGTAGAAGTGCTGAAAGGGCCGGCCTCGTTACTCTACGGCCTGGTACTGCCGGGCGGCTTGGTCAACATGGTCAGCAAGCGTCCGCAAGGATATGACTTCGCCAATGTCGACGTCACGGTCGGTAGCCATGATTTCTATGAAACAACGGTCGACCTCAACAAATCACTTTCGGAAAACGGCAAGCAAGCCTTCCGTATCAACGGCCTGATTTCCAATTCCAACGATGCCACCGATTACGTCTGGTTCAAAAACCGCTATATCGCGCCTTCGCTGTCGCTTGACCTGGGTGCGCGCACGGACTTCACCATTCTGACGAGTTTTCAGGAGCGCGGCTATGTCCGTCAGCAAGGCTTGCCTCTGTCCGGTTCCATTACCGGCAATATCAACGGCAGCATCCCGCGCAGCAGATTTATCGGTGATCCTGCGACGCGCCCTTACAACGCAACGGAAACTCGCCTTGGTTATTCGCTGACACATCGCTTCGACGATGGCTGGACGCTGCACAACAACCTGCGCTATCAACAGTTCAACATGAGTGGACAACTGATCGCCAACAACGTCCTCAATGCGACCAGCCAAAGCCTCACGCGTACCGGTACGGACCAGACCTACAACGGCCAGACGTTCACGATGGACACCAACTTGCAGCGCAGCTTTAACACGGCGTTCGGCAAGCACGAAATCACCTTCGGCAGCGACTATCTGAACACGCGCGAAGATGTACTTTCCTATACCTGTACCGTGCCTGCGCTGAACGTCTATAACCCGGTCTATACAGGACGCTTCGTCTGTCCTGCTGCGCCCGGAACCAATACGTCCACTACCGTGCGTGACCTGGGCATTTACCTGCGCGACCAGATTCAGTTCGGTGATCGCTGGCAACTGGTCGCCGGCTTGCGCCGCGACACGGCATCCACATACGCCGACAACATCCGTACCCGCACCCATACTGACAATCCGGCCAGCGCCAATACCGGTTCCGCAGCATTGATGTATGAAGTACTGCGTGGCGTGCGCCCCTATGTGAGTTACGCCACTTCGTTCTACCCCAACAGCGGCACCGACGCCAGTGGCAACACCTTCAAACCGGAAACCGGCAAGCAGGTGGAAGCTGGCGTCAAAGTGGAAATGGATGAGGGCCGCACGAATCTGAACGTCGCGGTATTCGATCTGTATCGCCGCAATGTGTTGCAAGCAGACCCGAATCCAGCCAACAACGGCTTCAGCATCGCAGTCGGCGAACAGCGTTCGCGCGGCGTCGAAATTGGACTCACGTCGGACTTCAAGAACGGGCTGAGCATCATCGCAGGCTATGCCTATACCGCCGCGACGATCACCGACGATGGCGGTCAAAAAACCACTACCGTCGGTCAATGGCTGGACAACGTGCCACGCCACACTTTCAACACCAGCGCACGCTATCGCTTCAGCGGCGAACTGAACGGATGGGAACTGAACGGCGGCGTTCGCGGACAGAGCATGCAACGCACGAACGGCTACACCCTGCCCGGCTATGTTCTGGCCGACACAGGTATCGCCTACAACGCAGCAAAGTGGCGCGCCGCGCTGAACGTGAAGAACATCTTCAATACCGAGTACTACGCAGGCGGTCTGGCTCGGGCGGTCGCGTTGGGTGACGACCGCACTGTGATGCTGACGCTGGGATATCGATACTAAAATCTTCTTCGTACATTCCGAGTCTGCTCACACAAACGCCCGAGGCCAGCCATCGGGCGTTTTTTCTTTGGTGGAAGTTCTGCGTCGCTTGGGCAAAGACAGTGATGAAGTTTGCATCTCTTACTTCAGCACCTTTGCCATCTCTGACGTCTGCGCCCATCCCATACCGGCATAAAGTTCGCGCCCCATTTGCGTCGCATGCAGAATGGCAAATTGCAGGCCGCGTGCGGCGAACGCTTCTTCGGCCAGACGCATCAGCATTTTGGCGATTCCCATTTTTCGATGGGATGGTTCAACGTAGACGTTGAGGACGTAGCCGCGCTTGTCTTGCTCAGGATGGGAAGGATGCGGCGGCCAGTCGATCGACATCAGGCCGATGCCGGCCACCACCTGATCGTTGTCGATCGCAAAAAAACCGTAGTAGCTGCCATCCAGCAAACGCGGCCTCAGCCACACGCGAAAGGCACTCGTCATTTCTGCCAGCGTCTTGTCATCGCGCCCTGCCTCGCGAAACATTTCTTCGCGGTGCCGGCAGATGATGTCGATATCATCAATATGGGGAGGCCGTATCTGCATCTTGTATTTCCACCATCATCCAATACGCATTACAACGGTTGAAAATCTCGGCGACAGAATTGAAGGAACGACTCAGACCGTCCCGGCGGTTTCCTGCGCGGCCTTGGCGAGCTTGGCGCGGAAGTCGAGATCGGCGTCGGACTCTTTGTCGTTTTTATCCTTTTCAACCGTCGCCTGATGCGTCAGCAGATAGCCCGTGTAGGCGGCCAGCAAGTCCTTGGTGAAATCAGCCTTGTCCTTGACCGGCTCCCAAGCTTTCTTGCCCATCTCGTCTACGGAAACGTTGGCGCCATTGAAGCTGATGCTGTAGGTCTCGTTCTTCTCGTCGTCCATGAAGTCTTCGAGGAAAGCGGTGGCGCCGGCGCCGGGGTTCTTGCCGGCAAAGTCATTGGCGACGGCATTAAGCGCCGCCTTGCGGCTCATGTCGGCCTGAGAAATCATCCCTGACAGCTGGCTTTGCAGCGCCGGATTAGCCTGCAGCATCGCCTGGAACTTGTCGTTGCGCTTGTCGCCGCTGAGTTCAAGCCCATTGAGGCCGGACGTGATGCGAAGAGCTGGCGGGACGGAGATGCCGGCTTGTGACAAGGCGGTGCTCAGCGCGGCGACGGCAGCAGCTTGCGAAGATAGTGCGGAGACATCGACCGCGTTGGCGGCTGCATCGGTTTTGACGCTGGCGAGGACTTCGCGAAATGGCGTGCCGACGACGTTGCTCGCAGGCGTCAGCGTCTGCGAATCAAGTCCTATTGTTCCGTTGGCGACCTTGAGCATGTTCTTCTCCTTATGTTTATCCGGCACATTTTATGAGTACCGCCGGACATTCAAAATCAAATGAAGCAGGGTTATTTCCGGTCAATGCATTTTTCAATTAACTTTTTATCAACTTTCAGAAAATCAAAGCGTCATGTCGCGCACCAGCGAATACGCAATGCTCCACATGACGACGGCGATCAGCCCGTCCAGAATACGCCACGCCACTGCGCGTGCGAACAAGGGCTGCAACAGTCTTGCACCGTAACCCAGTGCAAAGAAAAACAGCAGCGAACTCGCACCGGCGCCAAGCGCAAAAGCAATCTTTTGCCCTTCGTATTGCGTAGAGATCGAGCCGATCAGAAACACCGTATCGAGATAGACGTGAGGATTGAGCCAGGTCAGGGCCAGACAGATCAGCAGCGTCTTTTTCAGCGGCTGTGGCGTCGCATCGCCGGCGGCCAAGGCTGCGGAAGATCGCAACGCCGACCACAAGCTTCTGGCGCCATAGGCAAACAAGAAGGCAGCGCCGATGTAGCGCATGGCTTGTTCCAGCCACGGCAGTCTGGCAATGACGACGTCGAAACCAGCAATACCCGCAAAGATCAGCACCGTGTCGGAGAGAAAACAGGTCAGGCAAATCAGGAAGACATGTTCGCGCCGCAAGCCCTGACGCAGCACAAAGGCGTTCTGCGAACCGATGGCGAGGATCAGCGAAAGGCTGAGGCTGAATCCGGCGGTAGCGGCTTTGAATGCATCGATCATGGAGAGAACTGGCGCTGAGAAAACCCGCTACCTTACACCGGATCGCTGTTGTCGGCTTGACAGGCAACACGGCGACTCCTGCGCAGCATAGACCGAATTTGTGCAGCAGATCCGGAAGCCATGCGCTACCATTGCCGGTAATCGAATTCTGCAACCGGCCACGTCACCGCCGAAGCCACCGCATGACAATGAAACCATTGCTGCAACCCGCCGACGAAGCAAGCCGACGCCCTGCATTGCGGCTTGCCGAAACCGTCTATGAAAAACTGCGCGACGACATCTTCGCCTTCCGCCTGCTGCCCGGCGACCGCTTTGCCGAGAACGACGTCGCCGAGCGTCTCCAAGTCTCCCGCACGCCGGTGCGTGAAGCGCTGATGCGGTTACAGAGCGAAGGTCTGGTGCGCGGCTATTTCCGCAATGGTTGGGAAGTGGTGCCGATCGACTTCTCCCGCTTTGCCGCCCTCTACGACCTGCGCGAAATGATTGAGCTGCATGCGGTACGCCGCCTGTGCGATCCGGGCAGGCCTGCGTCCGCCCGCGACACACTGCTGGCCGAAGCCGGCGCCATTTGGCGCGTGACGGCCAGAAAGCGCTCAAAAGACGGCCTCGCCGTCGCTGCACTGGACGAGCAATTTCACCTGATGCTGGTCGCCGCAGCAGGCAACCCGGAGACCGATGCCGTCTACCGGCAAGTCACAGAGCACATCCGCATCATGCGACGTCTGGACTTTGCCTACGGTGACTGCATCGCCGACACCTACAACGAACACGTCGCCATCCTCGATGCCATCGCCGATGGTGACACCACCCAGGCCGGCGCGCTGGTCGAACGTCACATCAAGGACAGCCACGCCGTCGTCGAACAGATCACCATCGACCGGCTTGAACATGTCCGCACTGAGATGGCTCAGCATCCCTCGCCGGCACCCGCACGGCGCAAACGCTTCGGCTGAAGCACGCATTTAGTGCAGCTTACCGGGCGCTGACAGCCGCGCCCAGTGTGTACTTCCGACCGACCACCTCCCGCTTCTCTCCTGATATTGCCAGTTCTCTCCGGCGTGCGCAGCGCTCTTGTGTTGCTCTTGCGTTGCTCTTGCCTCGCACTGGTGCGATGCCCGTCCAATGGCACGAATCCTGCATTCGTTTGCCACGAATTTATGCATACATAAATTAACAACCCATCGGCAACGCGCTCCATCCCTCTTACTTCAGGAGAAAACGCATGACCACCTTGACTGAAACATCCGCCCCTGCCAGCGCGCAGGGCCTGCTCCAGAACCGCTGGTTCCAGCTGCTGATCAGCCTGATCTGCATGATGGCGATCTCCAGCCCGCAGTACGTGTGGACACTGTTCACCAAACCGCTCTCGGCCAAACTCGGCGTGCCGTTGTCCGAGCTGCAAATCACCTTCTCGATGCTGATCGTGCTGCAGACCTTCTTCTCGCCGTTTCAGGGTGGTCTGATTGAACGCTTCGGTGCGCGCCGCCTGATCTCCATCGGCACGCTCATGTCGGGCCTGAGCTGGGTGTTGGCGTCGCAAGCTTCCAGCATCGGCATGCTGTACCTGAGCTACGGCCTGGTTGGTGGGCTCGGCACCGGCATCGTGTATGTCGGCGTGGTCGGCCAGATGGTGCGCTGGTTCCCCGATCGCCGCGGCTTTGCCGTCGGCATGGTCGCCGCCGGTTATGGCATGGGCGCGATCCTGACCACCTTCCCGATCTCGTCCGCACTCGCCGGCCAAGGCCTGGAAAGCACGCTGTGGCAGTTCGGCATCATCTTCGCCGTGATCGGCGTGATCGCCTCGCAAGCACTGCGCTCGCCTGACCCGATGACAGCGCTGCCGGCAACACGCGTCGCGCAGTCCACCGGCAACGACCTCACACCGCGCCAGATGCTGCGCACGCCGCTGTTCTGGCTGATGTTCTGCATGATGACCATGATGTCCACCTCGGGCCTGATGGTGACCTCGCAAATGGCCAGCTTCGCGCGCGACTTCGGTGTCGCCAACGTGATGGTGTTCGGCCTCGCCGCCCTGCCGCTGGCGCTGACCATCGACCGCCTGACCAATGGGCTGACGCGTCCTTTCTTCGGCTGGGTATCGGATCACTTCGGCCGTGAAAACACCATGTTCTTCGCCTTCGCCCTCGAAGGCATCGCCATGGCGCTGTGGCTCATGACGCGTGAAAACGCGGTGTTGTTTGTGTTGTTGTCTGGCGTGGTGTTCTTCGGCTGGGGCGAGATCTTTTCACTCTTCCCATCGACACTGACCGACACCTTCGGCACGCGCAATGCAACAGCCAACTACGGCTGGCTGTATATCTCGCAAGGGATAGGATCGATCCTCGGCGGACCGTTGGCTGCGCTGATGCACGAAAAGACCGGTAGCTGGCATCCGGTGTTTGGCACGGCGATTACGCTGGATATTCTTGCTGCGGTGTTGGCGTTGTTGGTGTTGAAGCCTTGGCGGAAGCGGTATTTGGCGAAGACCTCAAGGCTTGTTTAATTAAAAGAAAAACTTCGAGTTTTATAACGAACTGGTGAGGTTCCAATTACGAGCCTCACCTGAACAACCATATATTCACCAGCACTACGATTTTATGGCCTCTCGCAAGTCACCTAGAAATTGCAACGCGCTTTGTTGATTCGCTGGCACAGTAAGCCAGACATAAGTCGCTGCCCGATAGAGCTCCTTAAAATCAAAACCGCCACCTAAGGCATTCTTTAGATTTAAAAAATAATCTTTAGAATCTGTTTCTGCCTGCATAGCCAAAGCAATTGCAATGTCGCCCCGTCTGTCAGGCCACATATCTGCAAATGCCTGCGTATTCGCCTTGGTCGCCGCAACCATATATTCAGCGGGGTCTCCAGTCCCCGGCAAGTATTTGTACGGCCAATGCAAATGTTCTCTAAGCTGATCTCGTTGATCTCCGTCGTACACGCCAACTATCTTTATTTTTTTCAACTCTTTCGGAAGTCTTGTCAATATTTCGTTTATATCGCTCCACCCCTGTACCCAAGTAACATCCAGATGGTCAAAAAAGTCATCATCCTGCCATTGCATCAACGCTATTAAGAACTCTGCCGCACTTCGATCTTCTGTAATTACCAAGATAGGTTTGAAAGGAACAATTTTTAGACTCTCATGCAGAGTAGTTTGCAGCGGCGACACTTGGGAGATTACGTTTGCACCAGCCCTAGCCAACAATGCTAAATTCTTCAGAGGAACTCCTTTTAGCGTGTGCTGAGAATGCGTCGATAGAATGGCGGTAATTTTACTTTGGTCGCATCTATGCATGATGTAACTCATCAGGGCCTCCTGCGCTCGAGGAGGGAGATGCGACTCAGGTTCTTCTAATAACAAAAAACTCTCTGAGGGAATTCGTTGCAACGCCCAAACTAAATAGTTAATACAGAGCTCTCCTTGCCCCATATCCTCAGAACGATAAGTTACCCCTGCGGTCGTAACTTCGAAGTACGGAAATACTGGTTCGTTCCCATATTCTTCAATTTCGTACGTTTTTACTTCGCTATAGCTTCTTCCTGTAATTGTCTTGCGCCAATCTAGAGTTATAGAATCATCCGTAATCTGTGGGGCCCCTTCCAATGCACTTTCAAAATCGCCATCATTGCGTATTACATACTTAATCCGCTGAGAGGCTAAAGCGGCATCTACGTACTGAACTTTGGGAGTATCTCCCTCAGGGCAAATTAGCGCTGCGATTTGATCTGCATTCGAAACTTCCACATACGCCCCCGCATCGTTACGCACAGAGAAAAGAGGACTCGCGACGTAAGGGACATTCGCATCTTGAGCTCTTAAATTAATTCCTTGTGATTGAGCATATCCAGGTGCTAATGCGGAGAAAATCGCCTTTAATAAAGTTGTTTTACCAGCCCCATTTTCACCGCAAATAGCCATCACGTTTTCGCTGAATGCGATTTCCAGATTTCCTATTCCTCTAACATTTTTCAGAGATAACTTAGTCAATGCTATTTTATTTTTACGCTTGACGACTTTCTTTAATAAGTCTTGAGCGGCAGCAGATCTCATTTTATTTGCTCCCACTTTTCAGAATTTTCGGAAAGAAAATTCTGAATAAGATAGCGCTCAGTAATTCGAGAAGCATCTGTACTATTCGACTGCTCTAGTACGATTCTTAGTTTTCGCAAGAGCCCAGTAAAAGACTCAATGTCTTTCTCAGGATCCCAAGCATATATGCCCCACATAGCAATGTCTCGAAGCACTACAGAACTAACATCTGCAACTCGAGAAGTTACCCGATCATTGTAGATAGCGAACAGTGCGGCTCGTACTTCTTCGTCATATCCTCGACCAATCTCTCCCAAGGAATATAGAACCCGGTCTGATTCAAACTTGTAGAAAAAACTAGCCCATCTAGCCGAGTCTACAGTTGGATTGACACCCAAATAGCGACAGAAGAAAACTAACCAAGAAAATAGGCTAGCCTTATTTAAACGGCACTGCGCCAGGCGAGTATCCTTAATTTTGGAGAGTAGTTCTATGGACTGTTCCACGCGCCGAAGAGCCTCATCACTGAAAGGATCTCCCGATCTATACCTGTCAGCCAAGAGATTTGCCCCTGTTTTTGTAGACAATCCACTTTCAAGAGCTACGCATACTCGAGCGAGTGCATCGTCATAAGACATTCTTGCATTTGAAAATCCCAAAAAATCTTTGCTTAGTCCCAACAACTCCATTTTCTCAACTAGAGCTTTAATCTGCTCACGAGGTTTTCCGAAGAATGAATTGCGCTGTTCCGCAGCCGTTAACGCTGTCGGCTGATTGAGACGATAAAATAACTCACTCGGCTCCGACGGTTGATAGTCAACAATAGTGAATTGACGTATGGCAAATCCTCTCACCTTCCGTTTCCACTCTGGACTAAGGTCGTCGAAATACATTCCATCAAGGGCTGCCAATTTCTCATCAAACGGCTCAATTTTTCCATTCACCCTTATTGCCCCGCCGACAAAATCTCGTATAGCCGCCAGTCTCTGCTGCCCGTCTAAAACGACGTCTGCACCACCGTTCGCTCCTTTAATCACATGAATTGGCGGCACATGCCAATCTCTTAGAACGCTATCGATTAGCTTTTGCTTTTTACTTGTTGTCCAAACTTCTCCTCGCTGAAAATTTGGTTGGAGATCAAGATCTCCATTTCGAATGCGATTAGCAATAGTTTCAATATCTGGATCCGATGGAATGAGGCGCATATATTTTCAGTTAAGTTGAAATAAGATATTTCGCTAAATCTATCTACTTACGAACTAGTAAACAATAGCTACTAAAGCTACAGAAAAAGAAAAGGTGCGCCGCGGCGCACCCTAGTCAGGTCTCAGAGGTATGTCTCCTCCTTAATATACCCTGCGTCCAGCGTGCTGTACGCCTGAGTATCCGGTTGCCGGCTTGGCATGTTATTGATTAATGATGTGCGCCACCGCCGAGATAGGCTGCCTGGACGGCCGGATCGTTCTGCAGTTTGTCGGCCGGGCCGTGTACGGAGATTTTTCCATTTTCCAGTACATAGCCGTAGTCGGCGACGTTCAGTGCTGCAGCGGCGAATTGTTCCACCAGCAGCATCGTGATGCCCTGCTCTTTCAATCGCAAGATGATGCGAAACACTTCGTCGACCAGGATGGGTGCCAGGCCCATCGATGGTTCGTCGAGGAGGATGACTTCCGGATTCAACATGACGGCGCGGGCCATGGCGAGCATTTGCTGTTCGCCGCCGGACAAGGTGCCGGCCAGTTGCGTCTGGCGTTCTTTGAGGCGCGGGAAGAGCTCCAGCGCGCGTTCCAAATCGTGGGCGATGTCGCCCTTGGGACGTGCGCGTGTGAAGCGCGGGAAAGCGCCCAGCAGCAGGTTGTCGGTGACGCTCATGGTGGCGAAGACGCGGCGGCCTTCGGGTGAATGGGCGAGACCGGCGCGTGCGATCTTGTGCGAGTCCTGGCCGGTGACGTCTTTGCCGCCCAGGGTGACAGTGCCGCCCTTCGGTTTGATCATGCCGGAGATGGCGCGCATGGTAGTGGTTTTGCCGGCGCCGTTGGAGCCGATCAGGGTGACCACTTTGCCTTTCGGTACTTCCATGGAAATACCGTGCAGCACTTCAACCTTGCCGTAAGCGGCTTGCAAATTCGAAATCGTCAACATCTCAAGCTCCCGCGGTGGTTGGTGTGGAATCGCCGGCGCTGCCGCCGAGATAGGCTTCGATCACCTTGGGGTTGGCCTGCACTTCGGCCGGCTTGCCTTCGGCGATCTTCTGGCCGAAGTCGAGCACGGTGACGGTGTCGCAGATCGACATGACGACGTCCATGTGGTGCTCGATGAGGATGATGGTGATACCGACATCGCGGATCTTGCGGATGATGGCGACCAGTTCCTTGATGTCGGGTGCGGTGAGGCCGGCGGCCGGTTCGTCGAGCAGCAGCAGGCTTGGATTCAGGCCCAAGGCGCGGCCGATTTCGAGCAGGCGCTGTTTGCCGTAAGGCAGGTTGCGCGCTTCTTCGTTGGCGAGATCGGCGAGGCCGACGAACTCCAGAATCGCGGCAGCACGTTCGCGTGCGGCCTTCTCTTCGCGCTTGTAACGCGGCGAGTTCACCATGACGTCGGCGACGTTGCTGTTGAAGGTGTGGTGCAGACCGACGAGGACGTTTTCTGTGGCGCTCATTTCGCCGAACAGTTGCACGTTCTGGAAGGTGCGCGCCACGCCGCCCAGCGCAATCAGCGATGGCGTCTGGCCGGTGATGGCGCGCCCGTCGTATTCCACCGAACCATCGGTCGGACGGTAGATGCCGGTGAGCACGTTCATCATGGTGCTCTTGCCGGAACCGTTAGGACCGATCAAGCCGTGCACGGTGCCTTTGCGGATGTCGAGGTCGACCTTGTTGAGCGCTTTAAGGCCGCCGAATTGCATCAGCACCTGATTGACCTTCAACAGGGTCGCGCCGTCTTCCTTGACGGCTGCTGTGGTGATGACGGCGTCGGTCGCTTTTAATACGTTGCCGTCGATTTGCTGTGCCAGCGGGACACGCTTGCTGAGCACGCGGCCGAACAGGCTGCGGCAGAAACCAACAATACCGTCTTGCAGGTAGTAGACGACAAACAATGTCATCAGGCCAAAGATGGTGAGACGCCAGTCGGTGATGTTTTCCAGCTTGTAAGAGAACGCTGCCATCAGTACCGTTGCGATCACCGGCACGGCGATTTCGCGCGGCGTCTTGGTCTTCTTGACGACGGAAGCGATACCGCCGACCACGACGATTACGGCGGCGACGGTGGCGATCTGACGGAACAGTTCAATGTCGGACAACAGGCTCGGCAGCATGACAACGATCAGCGCGCCGATGAGCGAACCGATGCGCGACTTGCGGCCGCCCATGATCACGGCCAGCAGGAACAGGATGGTCAGTTCGAAGTTGTAGGTATTGGGCGAGATGTACTCTTCCGAATACGCATACAGACAGCCGGACAAACCAGCCAGCGCCGCGCTGATGATGAAGGCGTAAACCTTGTAGCGATATACCGAGACGCCCATGCAATCGGAGGCGATCGGACTGTCCCGCAGCGCCTGGAAAGCGCGGCCAAGGTTGGAGCGCAGGATGCGATGAACCACGATCAGCGACACCACCATCAGGATGGCGACAACGTAGAAGAATTCGACTTCCGTCATCTTGGCGGCGCCGAGCATCGGCTTTGGAATCTTGATACCCATCGGGCCTTCGGTGAGGAAGGTCATTTCATTGATGAGGATCTGGATGATGGTGCCGAAGGCCAGCGTAACCATCGCAAGGTAAGGCCCGGTCACACGCAAGGCCGGCAGCGCCAGGATAGCGCCGAATAGCGCGGTGACGGCGATACTGCCGGGCAGCACCAGCAGAAACGGCAAGCCGAGTTTGAAATACAACACGCCGGCGGTATAGGAACCGATGCCGAATAAGCCGGCATGCCCCAGGGAGACCTGGCCTGTGTAGCCGACCACGATATCCAGACCAAACAACAGGATGGCGTAGATCAGAATGGTTTCTGCCAGATGCAGGTAGTAAGGATTGCGTACTACCTGCGGCAACACCGCCAGCGCGATGATGCCGAGCAGCGAAAAGAAGAGGATTTTTTTGTTCATGTTCATCAGACCTTTTTGATCGCAGTTTTGCCGAACAGGCCAGCAGGTTTGACTGCGAGCACCAGCAACAGCAGCAACAGTCCCGGGACTTCCTTGTAGCCAGTGGAGATGTAGAAACCGGTGACAGTTTCAGCGATGCCGAGAATCAGCCCCCCGACAATCGCCCCCATGCCGGAGGTCAGGCCGCCGATGATTGCCACGGCGAATGCTTTCAAACCGAGCGCTGCGCCCATGGTGGCGCCGGTGAGCGTCAACGGTGCCACCAGCACGCCGGCGAAGGCTGCCGTTGCCGAGGACAGTGCGTAGGAGAACGTGATCACCATGCTGGTGTTAATGCCCATCAGGCCGGCAGCATCACGGTCGTTCGATGTGGCGACGACGGCTTTGCCGTAAATCGATTTGCGGTTGAAGATCTCAACGGCGAGCATCATGGCAAGCGCGCCGACGACGACCAGCACTTGCATGGGCTGCACATTGGCGCCAAAGATCTGGAACGGTGCGCCTGACAATGGGCTGGGGAATGGAAGATCGTCTTTTCCCCAGATATTTTCGGCGACGTTCTTGAAGATGATGGCAAGCGCAATCGTCGACATGATCCAGCCGAATTCGGACTTGATCTTGATCGCAGGGCGCACGCCGATCCATTCGACGAACATCCCTTGCAGCGCGCCGAAGACCAGCACGATGGGAATCATGAGCCAGTAGTTGAGATAAGGGCCGCCATGTATGTTGCCGACCACCGACAGGCCGACCAGCGCACCCAACATCAACGCTTCGCCCTGTCCGAAGTTCAGGGTGCCGGAGGTGGCGAAAGTGAGTTGATAACCGAAGGCGATCACCGCGTAGATCATGCCTAGCGCGATGCCGCTGAAAACCAGCTGTAACAGAATATCCATTATTTCTACCCAAGAAGCGGCTTGCCATTAACTGGCGGGTTGAGTGTGCCGGGATTTTTTTCAGGTATGAGAGATGGAAGATCGCGTGTAGCCGAACGGCCGGGCTTGCGCCCTACCCCTGCTGCCACCTCGCCGACGTCAGACATCACGGCATGCTGCCCGCCTGATGCGCCCGCGTCGCTGCGACTTCGTCACTTCCGATACAAGTTAAAAAATCGTCAACATACTCTGCGAAAAAGGCCAGTCCCCGGATCGCAAGGACTGGCCTTTATGCTTTAACGACAAATTACGCCGTCGTCAGATTTTATTTGCCGAGAACGACGCGGCCGTTTTTCACTTCGCCCATGACGACGTTGTTTGGCTTGATCGCTTCATGGTCGGTGTGCGAGAACGGCTTGTCATAGGTCGTCACAACGCCTTCAACCTTGGTGTTCAGGTTTTCCAGCGCAGCGCGTACCTTTTCGCCGTCAGTGGTGCCGGCTTGCTTGATGGCGGCCGCCAGCAGGTAGATCGAGTCGTAGCCTTGAGCGGCAGACACGGCCGAAGGGATACGGTCGACCTTGTAGGCTTTTTGGTAGGCTTCGATGAAGGCTTTGCGCTTAGGCGTATTGCCGTCCTGGATGAAGGTTTGCGGCATACGGGCGCCGTTGCCGTTCTTGCCGGAGTTGTCGATGAAGTTACCCATCGACAGCGGCCAGCTGCCGATAATAGGCACGTGCCAGTTCAGCTTTTCCATGCCGTTGGCGATCTGTGCCAGTTCAGGACCGATGCCGTAGGTCAGCACGACTTGTGCGCCACCTTGCTTGGACTTCAGCAATTGTGCAGTCATGTCGACGTCTTTGATGTTGTACTTCTCGATGGCGACCGGAGTGATCTTCTTGGCAGCCAGGACTTTTTCCAGATCTTCACGACCGAGTTGGCCGTAGTTGGTGGAGTCCGCCAGGATCGCGACCTTGGTAAATTTTTGCTTGTCGACGGCTTCGTCGGCAATCATCTTGGCCTGAATGCCGTCTGCTGCCGAAGTACGGAAGACGTAGTTGGCCGGATCTTTTTCGAATTGCTTGGTGATAACGCTACCGGTAGCAACGTTGTTGATCACAGGAATCTTTGCTTCCTGATAGAAACGCTGCGACGCCAGTGCAACACCAGTGTTGATGAAGCCGACAGTGGCGACAACTTTTTCTTTGTTGATCAGTTCTTGCGCAACCTGCACGCCGCGTTCGTTCTTGGCTTCGTCGTCGCGTTCAACCAGTTGCAACTGACGTCCCAAGACGCCGCCTGCGGCATTGATGTCGGCCACGGCCAGCTTGACGCCGTCGCGCATGGAAGCCCCCATCGGAGCGGAACCGCCGGTGAACGGGCCGGACACGCCGATCTTGATAGGATCAGCTGCTTGGCTGGAAAGGGAAAGGCTCAGTAGTGCTGCTGCAACCAAAGCTTGGGTCTTGTATGACATTTGTCTTCCTCCTGGTGTAATTATCTTGGTTGGCCATCTTGATGTGGTCTAACTCAATTCTTGCCGGGCCGTCAGTTGTTTTGCGTTGTTCTGAGGCACCGTGATCGTCGCTGATTCTGTCCCATCTACCTTTCTCGAAACTTACAAATCCGTCAGGATCTGTCGAATGCTGTCAGGCAGTGGAACCGATTTTTCTTCTTTGAAATTAACCCACACGATCTTGGCTCCGCCCTCAGCATAGATGATTTCCGGTTCATCTACACGCCGGATCTCATAGGTAGTTTCCACACTCGAGCGGCCCGGTTGCAGCGCATACATGCGGATTTCGATGTCGGCCGGGTATTTGAGCTGGCGACGGAAGGTGCATTGGGCATTGACGATCACCGGGCCCAAACCGTCTTCGACCATACCGCCAACAGCTGTCTCCAGCCATTCGATACGGGTCTGCTCCATGTAGCGGAAATAGACGGTGTTATTGACGTGGCCGAAGGCGTCCATGTCGCCCCAGCGAATCTTCATGGTGGAAGTGTGTATCAGGATTTTGTCGGACATCGGGTAACGCCTTTCTTCGTAAGCCTTAATCTTGGTGGATCACGCTCAGGTGATTGTTGAATTTATTTCATCTTGCAATCTAGTTCATCGCATCACGCCGGCATTTCCACACAAGAACAAGGGAATTGGCAAAAATCAAATAAAATGTCGACAAGTTTGGGCGTCGTGAACATTTTTTGTGGATCAGACTAGCATTCTCTCGCAAAATACTGAACAATAGCACGATCGTTCGCAAATATTCCAACCAAAACATTACGGGACACTCCATGACTCAAACTCAAGACTTGCTTGCGCAGTACGGTCCGCGCGAAGCAATGGAATACGACGTCGTTGTCGTCGGCGGCGGCCCGGCTGGACTGTCCTCGGCCATCCGCATCAAGCAACTGGCCGCCGATGCCGGCAAGGAAGTCTCCGTCTGCGTGCTGGAAAAAGGCAGCGAAGTCGGCGCTCACATCTTGTCGGGCGCGGTCATGGATCCCCAGGCGATTACCGAACTGTTTCCCAACTGGAAAGAACTCGGCGCGCCCTTGAATACTGAAGTGACCGAAGACCGCTTCCTTTTTCTCTCCGCCAGCAAGGCATACAAGACGCCGTCGTGGATGCTGCCAGCCTGTTTCCAGAATCACGGCAACTACGTCATCTCGCTGGCCAATGTCGTGCGCTGGCTGGGCCAGCAGGCTGAGGCACTGGGCGTGGAAGTGTTCCCCGGCTTTGCCGCGGCGGAAATCCTGTACAACGACGACGGCTCCGTCAAGGGCGTCGCGACCGGCAACATGGGTGTGGATCGCCATGGCGAACCGACCGGCGCTTTTCAGCTGGGCATGGAACTGCATGCGAAGTACACCTTCTTCGCCGAAGGCGCGCGCGGCCATCTGGGCAAGCAACTGATCGCCAAGTACAAGCTCGACGCCGGCAAGGATCCACAGACATACGCTATCGGCATCAAGGAAATCTGGGAAATCGATCCGAAGATGCACAAGCCGGGCCTGGTGGTGCACACCGCCGGCTGGCCGCTGGATAGCGGCACCTATGGCGGCTCTTTCTTGTATCACCTGGAGAACAATCAGGTCGCCGTGGGTTACGTGGTTGGCCTCGCTTACGAGAATCCTTACCTGTCGCCGTACGAAGAATTTCAGCGCTATAAAACGCATCCGGAAATCCGCAAGTTCTTTGAAGGCGGCAAACGTCTGGCTTATGGCGCACGCGCGATCACGGCCGGCGGTTTGCAATCGCTGCCGAAGCTGACCTTCCCGGGCGGCGCGCTGATCGGCTGCGATGCAGGCTTCCTGAACGCTTCGCGCATCAAGGGCAGCCATGCCGCCATCAAGACCGGCATGCTGGCCGCGGAGGCAGTGTTTGAGGCCTTGGGCAATGATCGCCAGTACGATGAGCTGACGGCCTACAGCGCCGCGTTTGAGAAGTCCTGGCTGCATGAAGAGCTGTACAAGGCGCGTAACTTCAAGCCGTCGATGAGCAAGGGACTGTACACCGGCACGCTGCTGGTCGGCATCGACCAGGTGCTGTTCGGCGGCAAGGCGCCGTGGACGCTGCATCACTCGCATGCGGATCACGAATGCCTGAAGCCGGCGGCCGACTTCTCGCCGATAGCGTATCCGAAGCCGGACGGCAAGCTGACTTTCGACCGTTTGTCGTCGGTGTTCATTTCCAACACGAATCACGCGGAAGATCAGCCGATTCACCTGACGCTGAAAGATGCGTCCGTGCCGGTTGGTATCAATCTGGCGAAATATGCCGGCCCCGAAGCGCGCTACTGTCCTGCCGGCGTGTATGAGTTTGTGAAGAATGACGACAATACGGATCGCCTGCAGATCAATGCGCAAAACTGCGTGCACTGCAAGACCTGCGATATCAAGGATCCGACACAGAACATCGTGTGGGTGACACCGGAAGGCGGCGGCGGGCCGAATTACTCGAACATGTAATTCGTCTGCGGCTGCATTCGTACTGACGTACTGACGTAATGACAAAGACGGCGCTTCGATTGAAGCGCCGTTTTTGTTTTGGCCCTGCCCTTGTCGCGTCGATGCAATGACGGAATGACACGCTCTGCGATGCTACCAAATATCCTTTAGTATGGGCTCTCCCATAAGACCATCTTACGAGGACTATAAAAATGATTCGGAGACTTGCCTCGGGCTTCATCGCCCCACTGTCGTTGTCGTTACTTTCACTGCTGCCTTCCACCCTGCTTGGCTCCACCGCTCACGCAGCGGACTATCCCGGTTACCGTCAGGCTGACTGGATTGTGCCGAGCTTCACGTTTCACACCGGCGAAACGCTGAACAATTTCAAGCTGCATTACGCCACTGCCGGCGATCCGGCTAATCCGGCGGTACTGCTGCTGCACGGCACCTATCGCAGCGGCGCGGATTTCGTCGGCAAGGATTTTGCCGGTGAAATGCTCGGCCCGGGACAAGCGCTCGACGCTAGTAAGTATTTCCTCATCATGCCGGATGCTATCGGCGTCGGGAAATCTTCCAAGCCATCCGACGGCCTGCGCGCCAAATTCCCGCAATACAACTACGCCGACATGGTGCTCGCGCAGTATCGGCTAGTGACCGAGGGCCTGGGCATCAAACACCTGCGTCTGGTCATGGGTAACTCCATGGGCGGCATGCAGACATGGCTGTGGGGCGAGATGTATCCGACGATGATGGATGGGCTGGTGCCGATGGCATCCCAGCCGATCGAAATGGCGAGCCGTAACTGGATGATGCGGCGCATGCTGGTCGAGTCAATCAAGCAGGATCCCGCCTGGAACGGCGGGAACTACACCACCCAACCACCGTCATTGCGACTCGCCAACACCATGTTCGGTATTGCCACTGCCGGCGGCACCATTGCCTATCAAACGCTGGCGCCGACGCGTGCGCAAGCCGACAAAATCGTGGATGACCGCTTGAATGCGCCGGTGACGGCCGACGCCAACGACTTCATCTATCAGTGGGGATCGTCTGCTGATTTCAATGCGATGCCGAATCTGACGCACATACAGGCGCCAGTGTTGGCGATCAATTCTGCCGATGATGAGCGTAATCCGCCGGAAACCGGCACGATGGTTGCGGCGTTGAAACAACTGAAGAATGCTGAATTGCTGCTGATCCCGGCGAGTGCAGAGACGCGCGGACATGGGACAACGAGCTTCTCAAAGTTCTATGCGAAGCAGATCGACGCATTGTTGAAAACGCTGCCACAGCGTTAAATTCGGAAGATATCCCCCATTGTGATTCATAAGCAAAAAGGCTTCGATATCTATCGAAGCCTTTTCCTTTTGTTCAGTGAAGTAGCTGCGGTTCAGGTACTCGGCAAGGTCCACTGCCCGTTGAGGATTTTCTCCAGCCAGAAAGCGCCAATAACCGTCTTGACATCGGTTACCTTGCCAAGCCGGACTTGTTCCAGCAATTCGGAAAGCGGCGCCTTGTAGATATCCAGAAACTCACCTTCGTCAAGCTTGCGTTCGCCTGCAGTCAGGCCGCGGGCGAGATAGATATCCAGATGCTCATCTGAATAAGCGATGGCATTGTGGATGGTGCAGACGAATTGCCAGTCAGTGGCGGTATAGCCGGTTTCTTCTTGCAATTCGCGCTTGGCGCACTTGAGATGATCTTCGCCCGGATCAATCTTCCCTGCGGGAAATTCGATGAACACCTGGTCCAGCGGATAGCGGAACTGTCTTTCCAGCAACACTGAACCGTCTTCAAACAGCGGCAGAATAACGACGGCGCCAGGATGCTTGATGTGCTCGCGCACGGCATTTTTACCATCAGGCAGACGGATCTTGTCTCGTTGGACTTTGAGAAAATGGCCTTCGTAGACCAGCTCTCCGTCTACCTTGGTTTCTTTGAGATGAGTATCCATGCGTGGCAGGTATGCAGTAAGGGTAAGTGAGGGAGCACAGCAAATTGGTGCGGGCTTGGTGCCGGCCATTTCAGCGTCGCGCTCAGAACCAGCCAGGACTTGCTATGCGTGACTCTTGCGCAAGTAGCGCACCACATAACCGGGGTACGCCAGCACCAGAAACAGACAGCCAGTGACGGCATAAAATTCCCATCCCTGCGCAAATGCATTGCCGATGTTCGCTTCGAAGAAACGGGCAATGGCGCCGACGAGAAAGTACAGAACAATGAGCTCAAGCAGTCGCACCCATACCGGCTTGCGGTATGCGGCGGACTTGCTCAGGGTAATCAGCGCGAACAGCTGCTGATTAAAGAAAGGCAGGTTGGCGGCCAAGACCGCCAACAAGATGACACACCAGCTCAGTAGAGAAACATTCACCGGTAAATTCGCTTAGGTTGCGATGACTTTGCTCAGGAAAGTCGCCAGCGTCGTGACGATTGCGTTGGTGCATGCATCCATCAGATGACCTGGCCACAGACCGATGACCAACGCTGCCAGACCGTTCAGGCTCAGTGCAATGCGAACGTCGAAGCTTGCAGTGATCTTGGCATTGTCGGCAGGCTCATCGAAGTACATGTTCTTGATAACGCGCAGGTAGTAGAACGCGCCAACCAGCGAGAACACGACCGCCAACACAGCGAGCCAGATCTGACCTGTCCCCAGCACGGCTTGCAACACCGACAGCTTGGCGTAGAAGCCGACCATCGGAGGAATACCTGCCAGCGAGAACATGAGGATCAGCATGATCGCGGCAAACCAAGGGCTGCGTTGATTCAGGCCCTTGAAGTCGTCGAGCGTATCTGCTTCGAAACCGGAGCGCGCCATCAGCAGAATCACACCGAAAGTGCCCAGTGTGGTCAACACATAAGTGATCGCGTAGAACAGCGACGAGCTGTAGGCGTTGACCGCCTGGAACAGGTTGCCGTCCACTACACCCGACATCATGCCCAGCAACATGAAACCCATGTGCGAGATGGTCGAGTAAGCCAGCATGCGCTTGATGTTGGTCTGAGCGATCGCCGTCACATTACCGATGATGATCGACAGCACTGCCAAGACCATCAGCATTTGCTGCCAGTCGATTGCCAGCGGCAACAGACCTTCTACCAACAAGCGGAACACCATGGCGAATGCAGCCAGCTTCGGCGCGCCGCCGATCAACAGTGTCATCGGTGTCGGTGCACCGTGATAGACGTCTGGGACCCACATGTGGAAAGGAACAGCGCCCAGCTTGAACGCCAGACCGGCGACCACGAAGACGATACCGAACACCAGCACGTTGCGATCAACGGTACCGGACACGATGGCGCGGAAGACGTCGTTCAATTCCAGCGAACCGGTCGCGCCATACAGCATGGAGATCCCGTAGAGCAGGAAACCAGAGGCCAGCGCGCCAAGGATGAAGTACTTCATCGCCGCTTCGGTCGAACCGACATTGTCGCGACGCAGAGCAACCAATGCGTACAGCGACAGCGACATCAGCTCCAGCCCGAGGTAGATGGACAGGAAGCTGTTGCCGGAAATCATGACCATCTGACCCAGCAGCGAGAACAGCGCCAGCGCGTAGAACTCACCACCAAGGTGGCCGCCGCCGACAATGGCGCGATCACTGTTGTATTGGCGGGCGTAGATCAGTGTCAGGCCAATGGCCAGATACGAGAACAACTTCAGCAGGCTGGACAACGGGTCCGAAACAAACATGTTGCTGAAGGTGTAGACCGTTTCCCCACTTGCGTAGTTGGTGAAGGTCAACACTGCGCAGACCACCAGTGCCAGCAAGGACAGCAGGTAGGTGATGACGCGTTTTGCATCCGGCAAAAACATATCGATCAGCAGAATTGCGGAAGTCGCAATCAGCAGAAATATTTCCGGATAGACAGGGATCAGATTCATGTTGTTCATTTAGTTACCGCTTATTTTCGTCCGCGTATTTTGTCCGCTTACCGTTGCCGCCGTTTTCAGCCGTGCGAAACATGTGACCGGCTTGTATCGAAACGTCGTACCGAATTGCTGCCTGGTGTCGGCGCAGCACAGCAAGGAACACTGTGAAGCGCCGGCACTTCTTACTTAATTAATCTTGGACACCGCTACGTGCTTGAGCAGATCCGAAACCGAGGTTTGCATCGTGTCAGTCACCGGTGCTGGATACAGCCCCATCACCAGCACTGCAATCGCCAGCAAACCAAGGATGAAGAATTCACGCTTGTTGACGTCAGTCAGTTCTTCAACGTGATGATTGGTCACTGCGCCGAAGATCACACGCTTGGTCAGCCACAGCGAATAAGCCGCACCCAGAATCAGAGCAGTCGCGGACAGCAGGCCAATCCAGAAATTGAATTTGACGGCGCCCAGAATGACCATGAACTCACCCACGAAACCAGACGTCGCAGGCAGACCGCAGTTGGCCAGCGAAAACAAGATGAAGAACGCTGCAAAACGCGGCATCTTGTTGACCACACCGCCGTATTGCGCGATTTCACGAGTATGCATGCGGTCGTACAACACACCGATGGACATAAACATCGCGCCGGACACGAAGCCGTGAGAAATCATCTGTGCGATACCGCCCTGCACTGCCATGTCGTTGAACATGAAGAAGCCCAGCGTGACGAAACCCATGTGAGCAATCGACGAGTACGCCACCAGCTTCTTCATATCCTGCTGAACCAGTGCAACCAGACCGATGTAGATCACGGCGACCAGCGACAAGGTGATCATGAAACCGGACAACGCGTGGCTGGCATCAGGAGCGATCGGAAGCGAGAAACGCAGGAAACCGTATGCACCGAGCTTCAGCATGATCGCAGCCAGTACGATGGAACCACCGGTAGGCGCTTCCACGTGGGCGTCAGGCAGCCAGGTATGCACCGGCCACATTGGCACTTTGACCGCGAACGCCATCAGGAATGCGAAGAACAGCAGTTTTTGCTCGAGCATCGACAACGGCAGTTGATGCCATGTCGGGATTTCGAAGCTGCCGCCGGACACGATGTACAGATAAATCAGCGCGATCAGCATCAGCAAGGAGCCGAGCAAGGTGTACAGGAAGAACTTGAACGCAGCATAAACACGGTTTGCTCCGCCCCACACACCTACGATGATGAACATCGGAATCAGTGTGGCTTCGAAGAACACGTAGAACAGCATGCCGTCGAGTGCCGAGAACACGCCGATCATCAGACCGGACAGGATCAGGAAGGCGCCCATGTATTGCGCGACACGCTTCTGGATCACTTCCCAGCCTGCCAGCACCACGATCACGGTGATGAAGGCAGTCAGCGGAATGAACCACAGTGACAAACCGTCAATACCGAGGAAGTAGCTGATGTTGAAGCGATCGATCCAAGGCGTCTTCTCGACGAATTGGTAGCCGTGAGCGGCTGCATCGAAATGCAGAACCAGCGGAATCGTGACCAGCAAGCTGACGACTGCGCCAAGCAGCGACAGCCAACGCGCGATGGATGGATTTTCGTCGCGGCCCACTGCCAGGACGAGCACGCCAAACGCGACCGGACACCAGATCGCAAGGCTAAGGAGAGGAAAAGTTGACTGCATCATGGTTGTTATTTACTTTACTCCGCCAACTTATTTGGCAAACGGAAACGGCATGAACCAAACCAGGAAACCCAGCACCCCAATAATCATCACGAAAGCGTAATGGTAGATGTAACCGGATTGCCACAGGCGCGTGACTTTCGAGAACCAGTTGACGACCTTGGCGCTGCCATTGACGACCAGACCATCGATCAGGCCCTTGTCGCCGACAGTCCACAGACCGGTACCCAGCAAACGTGCACCACCGGCAAACACGACATCATTGAACTTGTCCATGTAGTACTTGTTGTCCAGGATGGTGTAGATCACGCTGAACTTGTCCTTGAACCAGGCTGGTACGCGCGGGTTGACCATGTAGAAGTAGTACGCCACGACGACGCCGGCAATCGCCAGCCACAGCGGTGCGGAGGTCAGCGAATGCACCGCCATCGCGATAGGACCGTGATATTCCTCAGCCAGCTCTTCGAGCGCTTTGTGGTTTTCACCGATGAAAATGACGTTCTTGAAGAAGTCGCCGAAGATCATGGGCGAAATCGCCAGGAAACCGATGATGACCGATGGAATTGCCAGCAGAATCAGCGGCAGTGTTACCACCAGCGGCGACTCATGCGGCTTCTGACCTGGGGCCAGACCGTGATGTTCGTGATCGTCGTGTGCGTGGTCATCGTGCGCGCCATGAGCGTCATGACCGTGCGCATGGTCAGCATGAGCAGCGTGTGCAGCAGCAACGCCAGCAACTGCACGTGCATGATGATCATCGTGGCCGTGTGCATCTGCCTTGCCGAAACGCTCTTCACCGTGGAACACCATGAAGTACATGCGGAAGGAGTAGAACGCTGTCACGAAAACGCTGGCCAGCACGGCAAAGTAGGCAAAACCGGAACCTGGCAGATGCGACGCTGCGGCTGCTTCGATGATGCTGTCCTTCGAGTAGAAACCCGAGAAGAATGGCGTCCCGATCAGTGCCAGCGAACCCAGCAACGAAGTGATCCAGGTGATCGGCATGTATTTACGCAGGCCGCCCATGTTGCGCATGTCCTGATCGTGATGCATGCCGATGATGACCGAACCTGCGCCAAGGAACAGCAAAGCCTTGAAGAATGCGTGCGTCATCAGATGAAACACCGCGACCGAGTAGGCCGAAGCGCCCAGTGCGACGGTCATGTAACCCAGTTGCGACAGTGTCGAATACGCCACCACGCGCTTGATGTCGGTTTGCATCGTGCCGAGGAACCCCATGAACAGTGCAGTAATCGCACCGATCACCAGAATCACGGACAAGGCGGTATCGGACAATTCAAACAGCGGCGACATGCGCGACACCATGAAGATACCGGCGGTCACCATGGTTGCCGCGTGAATCAGCGCGGAGATCGGGGTTGGACCTTCCATCGAATCCGGCAGCCAGACATGCAGCGGAAACTGTGCCGACTTACCCATCGCGCCGACGAACAGGCAGATACACGCCACCGTCAGCAGCATCCAGTCAGTACCCGGCAAGGTCAGTTGCGCCAACTCGCCACGCTTGGCGAAGACTTCGCCGTAGTTCATGGAACCGGCGTAAGCCAGCAGCAAACCGATACCGAGAATAAAGCCGAAGTCACCGACACGATTGACCAGGAAGGCCTTCATGTTGGCCTTGATTGCGGTCGGACGGGTGTACCAGAAGCCGATCAGCAGGTAGGAAACCAGACCCACTGCTTCCCAACCGAAGAACAGTTGCAGGAAGTTGTTGCTCATGACGAGCATCAGCATCGAGAACGTGAACAGCGAAATGTACGAGAAGAAGCGATTGTAGCCGTCGTCGTCCTTCATGTAGCCGATGGTGTAAATGTGAACCATCAGGGACACAAAGGTCACCACGCACATCATCATCGCGGTCAGGCTGTCGATCAGGAAACCGACTTCCAGCTTCAGGCCGGCAACCGTCATCCAGGTGTACAGCGTGCCGTTGTAGGTCGCGCCATCAATGACCGCCAGCAAAGTCTGAACGGAAATGATCAACGCGATCAATACGCCGAGGATGGTCGCCGTGTGCGATACCTTGCGGCCAACTACGTTGCCGAAGAATTTCGTACCGAGCAGGCCTGCAATTGCAGAACCGGCCAACGGCGCCAGTGGTACGGCTAAAAGAAGATGTGGGTTAAGTTGCCCCGCCATGATGAACCTTATCGCTATTTGGGTTCTCTTCGAATCACAAGGACTCTCGGAGAACGCCCATCTTTTAAATGAAATTTAAATTCAATCTACATGCACTGCGAAATGCACAACTACGCGCTTATCCCTTGAGCGTGTCCAGATCTTCGACGTTGATGGTGTCCAGATTACGGAACAGCACCACCAGAATCGCCAGACCAATTGCGGACTCAGCAGCTGCCACGGTCAGGATGAAGAACACGAAGATCTGCCCTGCTGCGTCGCCGAGATAATGCGAGAAAGCAATGAAGTTCATATTCACCGCCAACAACATCAATTCGATTGCCATCAGCAACACGATGACGTTCTTGCGGTTCAGAAAAATACCTACGATCGAGATCGCGAACAGAATCGCGCCGAGGATCAGATAATGCGAGAGCGAAAGAGTCATGATTGCGCCGCTCCTTAAGGTTGTTGTTCCGCGCCGGATGCCTGAGCATCGCCGCCGGTGTTACGAGTGGATTCCGACTTCATCTTGACCAGACGCACACGATCGGTGCTCTTGACCTTGACGGCATCCGCCGGGGAGAAGTATTTGCTGTCCTTGCGGCGGCGCAGTGTCAGGGCAACAGCGGCGACGATAGCGACCAGGAGGATAACGGCAGCAACTTCAAACGCATACACGTATTCGGTGTAAATCAGCATACCCAACGCTTTGGTGCCGCCGATGGTGTTGGATGCGGCAGGCACTTGCGCCTCCGGAGCCCAGAAGCTGCGCAGCAAGACAGCGGCCATTTCCAGCACGATGACCACGCCGATTGTTGCAGCCAGCGGGAAGTACCCCCAGAAGCCTTCTCGCATCTTGTCGAGATTGATATCGAGCATCATCACCACGAACAGGAACAGCACCATCACCGCCCCGACGTAGACCAGCACCAGCACAATGGCCAGGAACTCGGCCTTCAGCAGCATCCAGATGCCGGCCGCCGAAAAGAAGGCCAACACAAGAAACAGGGCCGCATGCACCGGATTGCGGGCAGTAATAACGCGTAATGCAGCGAGCACGAGGACCACTGAAAACGCATAGAACAAGACAGTTTTAAATTCCATAATCAACCAAAAAGTTGGCTAAATCAGCATCAGATCATCCGACCACTTGATCCATCGATCAAGCGCCCCAACAAACATCAGACTCGATCATCTCAGCGGCACGCAACAACGAACAAACAAGCATGCCGTCCCGAATTCAATTAACGATATGCAGCGTCTGCGGTACGCGCAGCAGCGATTTCATTTTCGTAACGATCACCAACGGCCAGCAGCATTTCCTTGGTGTAGTACAGGTCGCCGCGCTTTTCGCCGTGGTATTCGAGAATGTGCGTTTCGACGATGGAATCGACCGGGCAGGACTCTTCGCAGAAACCGCAGAAAATGCATTTGGTCAGATCGATGTCGTAACGCGTGGTACGGCGTGAACCGTCGTCACGCTGTTCCGATTCAATCGTGATTGCCATCGCCGGGCAGACTGCTTCACACAGTTTGCAGGCGATGCAACGCTCTTCACCGTTCGGGTAGCGACGCAAAGCGTGCAGACCGCGGAAACGCGGTGACTGCGGCGTCTTCTCTTCCGGGAATTGAATCGTGATCTTGCGCGCAAACAGATAGCGGCCTGTCAGGGCCAGGCCCTTGAACAGCTCCCGCAGCAGCAGGCTGTTGAAAAAATCTTTAATAGCTTCCATGCTTCTCACCTCAGCCTTTATCCATTACTTCCAAATATTCCACGAGGTCTGCATCCAGGTCGCGACGATCACCAGATACACCAGCGTCAGCGGAATGAACACTTTCCAGCCCAGACGCATGATCTGGTCATAGCGATAGCGCGGGAACGATGCACGCACCCAGACAAACAGCGACACCACGAGGAACGTCTTGATACCGAGCCAGATCCAGCCTGGGATGAAGTCCAGGAAACTGACCGGTGATGCCCAACCGCCCAGGAACAGCAGCGAAGCGAGGATCGAAATCAACCACATGTTGGCGTATTCAGCCAGGAAGAACATGGCGAACGACATACCCGAGTATTCAATCATGTGACCGGCAACGATTTCCGATTCACCTTCCACCACGTCAAACGGATGACGATTGGTTTCAGCGATACCGGAGATGACGTAGATCACGAAAATCGGCAACAGCGACAACCAGTTCCACGACAGGAAGCTCAGGCCGTGCGAAGCAAAGTAACCTTTGCCCTGGCTGGTAACGATGTCGATCATGTTCAGGCTGCCGGAAACCATCAGCACCACGACCAGACAGAAGCCCATCGAAATTTCGTAAGACACCATCTGTGCCGACGCGCGCATCGCACCGAGGAAAGCGTACTTCGAATTGGACGCCCAACCGGCGATGATGACACCGTAGACTTCCATCGAGGTAATCGCCATCACGAACAGCAGACCTGCGTTGACGTTCGCGATGACAGCTTCAGGGCCAAACGGAATCACGGCCCATGCGGCGACAGCCGGCATGATGGTCATGATTGGCGCGATGAAGAACAACACCTTGTTCGCGCGCGAGGGTGTGGTCACTTCCTTGAAGATCAGCTTCAAGGCATCGGCGATTGGCTGCAGCAGACCTGCAGGACCGACGCGGTTAGGGCCAAGACGGATGTGCATCCAACCGATCAGCTTGCGCTCCCAGTAAGTCAGGTACGCCACGCTGATAAGCAGCGGGATCAATACGGCCAGAATTTTCAGCAGACTCCAGACGAAAGTCCACACGTACGGCCATGCCGTCCCCAGATAGTTGGGGCCAACTGCATTGATATTGGCAATCAGTTGATCCATTACGCTTTCTCCACAACGATTGCGCCAAACATGCTGCCCAGATTAGCGGTGCTTGCATGGGCTGCAGCCACACGTACGACGTTTTCCGGCAGCTTCTTGTCGATATCCGCAGTCAGCACTGCACTGCCCTGTCCTTGCTTGACGCTTACGCGGTCACCGGCAACGATGCCGAGTTTTTGCGACAGCGCGACCGACAGCCATGCCTTCGGTGCCTGGCCATCTTGCGTTTGCAACAATGCAGGCGAGCGGCGGGCGATCGCGTCAGTGAAGTGAATAGGCACATCCGCAACACGTTCCAGCGCGCCGTTGGCAGCACCATTGGCAGCTTGCAGAGCCAGCTTGGAGACGTTGTTCAGACGGGCGGACAAATCAGTCTCAGCACCAATCACTTCGGCGCGAATCGCTTCCGATGTTTCGTAGTCGAAGTTTTGCAGACCCAGCAGGTTCCCCAGAACGCGCAACACCTTCCATGCCGGACGCGCGTCGCCCAATGGCTTGACGGTACCGTTGAAGCTTTGTGCACGGCCTTCGGCATTGACGAAAGTACCGGATGTTTCGGTAAATGGTGCGATCGGCAGCAACACATCGGCGTAATCGGCGCCATGTTTGTATGCAGACATGACGACAACCATTTCAGCTTGCTTCAGCGCTGCAGTGGCGACTTGCGGGTCATGGCTATCCAGTTCCGGCTCGGCATTCAGCAGTACATAGGCTTTGCGTGGCTGCGCAAAAGCTTGCAGCGCGTTGACGCCGTCTTTGCCTGGAATCGCATTGGCCAGATAACCACCGACGGTATTGCCGCCTTCAGTCAGATAACCCAGTTTGGCACCGGTTTGTTCTGCAATCCATTGTGCCGCAGCGTGCAGTTGCGACGCTTGCGGATGCTGTGCAGCGGCATTGCCCAGGAATACGGCCTTTGACGTACCCGACAGCAGGCTTGCTGCAGTTTGCTTGGCGGCTTGCGATGCTTCCACGCCTTCGAAACCGGCAGGGACTGCAACGCTCTTGGCTTGCGCGACCGCGACAACAACTTCGCTCAGCGCGGACAACCATGCGGACGGTGCTGCGATGATCTTGTTGGCAACCGGCATCAGCAGGTCGTCATCAGTTGCGTGCACAATGCTGATCTTGGCGCCGCTCTTTACTGCTTGACGCAGACGCGCGGTCAGCAGCGGGTGATCCTTACGCAGGAACGAGCCGATGATCAAAGCACGATTCAGTTGCGAGAACTCGACGATCGACATGCCCAGCCAAGGATTGACCTGGTGGTCGAGCGCGAAGTCGGACTGGCGCAGGCGGAAATCGATGTTTTCCGAGCCCATGCCGCGCACGACTTTTTGCAGCAATGTCAGCTCTTCCAGTGTCGAGTACGGTGTAGCCAATGCAGCGATGGCGCTTGCGCCGTGTTCATGGCGGATATTACGCAGGCCGTGCGCGACGTATTCCAGCGCAACTTGCCATTCCACTTCTTGCCATTTGCCGTCTTGCTTGAGCATCGGCTTGGTCAGACGCTCTTCGCTGTCCAGCGCTTCGTAAGCAAAACGATCTTTATCGGTGATCCAGCATTCGTTGACGTCTTCGTTCTCCAGCGGCAGAACGCGCATCACCTTGCCGCCCTTGACCTGAACGATCAGGTTGGAGCCAATGCTGTCGTGCGGGCTGACCGACTTGCGACGCGACAATTCCCAGGTGCGCGCGGCGTAGCGGAACGGCTTGGATGTCAGTGCGCCGACCGGGCACAGATCGATCATGTTGCCGGACAGCTCGGAATTGACGGTATTGCCGACGAATGTCGTGATTTCGGAATGTTCACCGCGACCCAGCATGCCCAGTTCCATGACGCCGGCGACTTCCTGGCCGAAACGTACGCAACGCGTGCAGTGGATGCAACGGTTCATTTCCTTCATGGAGATCAGCGGGCCGACGTCCTTAGGAGGAACGACGCGCTTCTCTTCTTCGTAACGGGAAGCGGAGCCTCCGTAACCGACAGCCAAATCCTGCAATTGGCACTCGCCGCCCTGATCGCAGATCGGGCAATCCAGCGGGTGATTGATCAGCAGGAATTCCATGACGCCTTTTTGCGCCTTGACTGCCTTGTCGCTTGCGGTGCGGACGATCATGCCGGCGGTCACCGGAGTGGCGCAGGCCGGCAACGGCTTCGGCGCCTTCTCTACGTCGACCAGACACATGCGGCAGTTAGCCGCAATGGATAATTTTTTGTGATAGCAAAAGTGAGGAATGTAAGTGCCGACCTTGTTGGCAGCATCCATAACCATGCTGCCTTCTTGCACTTCAACTTTTTTGCCGTCTATTTCGATTTCAACCATGGCTTTTTGCCCAAGCTAAGTATTCTTTTGACCTTGAAGACATGCGCCCTGCTCTGTTGCCGAATGCATGTCTTGCCGTGCTGCTCAACTTTATCGCTAACTCTGTCGATCAGATATAAGCTGGCACCGAGCAGTGTTTATGCTCGATGTGATACTCAAATTCTTCGCGGAAATTCTTGATGAAAGCACGTACCGGCATCGCCGCCGCATCGCCCAGCGCGCAAATGGTGCGGCCTTGGATGTTATCGGCAACCGAGTTCAGCACATCGAGGTCTTCCAGCTTGCCGTGACCGTTTTCGATACGTTCGACCATGCGGTACATCCAGCCAGTACCTTCGCGGCATGGCGTACATTGACCGCAGGACTCTTCGTAGTAGAAGTAAGCCAGACGCAGCAGCGACTTGACCATGCAGCGTGTTTCATCCATCACGATGACCGCGCCAGAACCCAGCATCGAGCCGGCCTTGGCGATGGCGTCGTAATCCATGGTGGTTTCCATCATGATGTCGCCGCGAATCACCGGAGCGGACGAGCCACCAGGAATGACAGCCTTGATCTTTTTGCCGCCGCGCATGCCGCCGGCCAGTTCCAGCAATGTGGAGAATGGCGTGCCCAGCGGAATTTCGTAATTGCCTGGACGTTCGACGTCGCCCGAGATCGAGAAGATCTTGGTGCCGCCGTTGTTTGGCTTGCCGATATCGGCGTACGCTTGTGCACCGATCTTGAAGATGAACGGAACAGCGGCGAATGTTTCGGTGTTGTTGATCGTGGTTGGTTTACCGTACAGGCCGAAGCTGGCAGGAAACGGCGGTTTGAAGCGCGGTTGGCCTTTCTTGCCTTCCAGCGACTCCAGCAGTGCGGTTTCTTCGCCGCAGATGTAGGCGCCATAACCATGGTGACCGTGCAACTGGAAGCTGAAGTTGGTGCCGAGGATGTTATCGCCAAGGAAACCTGCCGCACGCGCTTCTTCCAACGCTTCTTCAAAACGCAGATACGCGTCGAAGATTTCGCCGTGGATGTAGTTGTAACCGACCGTGATGCCCATCGCATAACCGCCGATGATCATGCCTTCGATCAGAGAGTGCGGGTTATAACGAATGATGTCGCGGTCTTTGAATGTACCTGGTTCGCCTTCATCGCTGTTGCAGACGAGGTATTTTTGACCAGGAAACTGACGCGGCATGAAGCTCCACTTCAGCCCCGTCGGAAAGCCAGCACCGCCACGACCACGCAAGCCGGAAGCCTTCAGTTCAGCGATGACTTGTTCAGGAGTGATGTTTTCAGCGAGGATGCGCTTGAGCGACTCGTAGCCGCCGCGCTTGACGTAATCCTCCAGATGCCAGTTCTGGCCGTCCAGATCCGCCAGAATCAGCGGTTTGATATGACGATCGTGCAGACAAGTCATTTCTTCAGTTCCTCCAGCAGCGCGTCGATCTTGTCGTTCGACATCCAGCTGCACATGCGGTGGTTATTGACCAGCATGACAGGTGCGTCGCCGCATGCGCCCATGCATTCGCCTTCAACGATCGTGAACTGACCGTCAGCAGTGGTTTCCTTGTAGCCGACACCGAGCTTGTGCTTCAGATGATGCGCTGCGCGATCGCCGCCCGACAACAGGCAAGGCAAATTCGTACAGACGGTAATCTTGTGCTTACCCTGCGGGCTGGTGTTGTACATGTTGTAGAACGTGGCGACTTCTTGCACCGCGACCGCAGGCATGCCGATGTAATCAGCGATTTCCTGTTGCAGCTCGGCAGGCAGCCAGCCGTGTTCATCCTGAGCAATGCGCAGCGCGGACATGACCGCAGACTGGCGTTGATCTGCCGGATATTTCGCGAGTTCGCGATCGATTTTCTTTAGAGCGTCTTGACTTAACAGCATATCGTTGGCCATCCGTGCGCATAGTCCTTTGAGAACTCGCGCGGGTTTATCGGATATTCCCCAGAACCTAATGGGTTTTAAAAAACATCCACTGACCGGCTTACTTCACCGGTTATCGGTCGATTTCACCAAACACAATGTCTTGCGTACCGATGATTGTGACTGCATCGGCAATCATGTGACCCTTTGCCATTTCATTCAGACTCGACAAATGCGCGAAACCTGGCGCGCGAATCTTCATGCGGTATGGCTTGTTGGCGCCATCCGACACCAGGTAGATACCGAACTCGCCCTTCGGATGCTCAACGGCAGCATATGTCTCACCCGGCGGCACGTGGAAGCCTTCGGTGAACAGTTTGAAGTGGTGAATCAGATCTTCCATGTTGGACTTCATGTCCATGCGCGGAGGCGGAGCAATCTTGTGGTTGTCGATGATGACCGGGCCTGGATTGTTACGCAGCCATTCGACGCATTGCTTGATGATGCGGTTGGATTGGCGCATTTCTTCCACGCGGACCAGATAGCGATCGTAGCTATCGCCGTTCTTGCCGACGGGGATATCAAAATCCAGCAGATCGTAGACTTCGTACGGTTGCTTCTTGCGCAGATCCCATTCGATACCCGAACCACGCAGCATTGGGCCGGTGAAGCCCATGGCCATTGCACGTTCAGGCGAGACCACACCGATGCCGACCAGACGCTGCTTCCAGATACGATTGTCGGTCAGCAGTGTTTCGTACTCATCGACATATTTCGGGAAACGGTTGGTGAAGTCCTCAATGAAGTCCAGCATCGAACCCTGGCGATTTTCATTGAGTTGCTTGATTGCCTTGTCATTGCGGATGATCGATGCCTTGTACTGCGGCATGGTATCCGGCAAATCGCGATAAACGCCGCCCGGACGATAGTAGGCAGCATGCATACGAGCGCCGGAGACGGCTTCGTAGCAATCCATCAAATCTTCGCGTTCGCGGAAGGCGTACAGCAGAACACCCATGGCGCCGACGTCCAGGCCGTGCGCGCCGATCCACATCAGGTGGTTCAACAGACGGGTGATTTCATCGAACATCACGCGGATGTACTGAGCACGCATCGGCACTTCGATGCCGAGCAGCTTTTCGATCGCCATGACATAGGCGTGTTCGTTACACATCATCGACACGTAGTCGAGACGATCCATGTAAGGAACCGATTGCAGGTAGGTTTTTTGCTCGGCCAGCTTTTCGGTTGCGCGATGCAGCAGACCGATATGCGGGTCGGCACGCTGGATAACTTCACCGTCGAGCTCAAGCACCAGACGCAACACACCGTGTGCGGCAGGATGCTGAGGACCAAAGTTCAGCGTGTAATTCTTGATTTCAGCCATTATTTAATCCCGTAATTTTCTTCACGAATGACACGCGGCGTAATTTCGCGCGGCTCAATCGTTACGGGTTGATAAACCACGCGTTTTTGCTCAGCGTCGTAGCGCATTTCGACATAGCCCGATACCGGGAAGTCTTTGCGGAACGGATGACCGATGAAGCCATAATCGGTGAGGATACGACGCAAGTCGTCGTGCCCATCGAACAAGATGCCGAAGAAATCAAAGGCTTCTCGCTCATACCAATTGGCGGAGGACCAGATACCAGTCACCGAGGCTACCAAAGGCAATTCATCATCAGGAGCAAAAACACGGACGCGAACGCGCCAGTTATGGCTGATCGACAGCAGATGAGACACCACGGCAAAACGCGGACCATCCCAGACGCCATCGCCATAGGTCGAGTAATCCACGCCGCACAGATCAATCAATTCTTCGAAACGGGTGTCGGCGTGATCGCGCAGAACGCGCATCGCCGACAGATAATCGGCTTGCTTGACCACAATCGTGACCTCGCCCAAAGCCACCGTCAAATTCTGAAGATACCCCCCAAGCGCATTGCGCAAGGCAGCTTCGAGAGCTTCCAATTTTGTCGTCATTCTGACCCTTCCACTCTCTTCTTATCGCGCAATGGTATTGGTACGCTTGATCTTGTTTTGCAGCTGGATCACGCCATACAGCAGTGCTTCTGCCGTTGGTGGGCAACCTGGCACGTATACGTCTACAGGCACAATGCGATCGCAACCGCGCACAACGGAATACGAGTAGTGGTAATAACCACCGCCGTTGGCACAGGAACCCATCGAGATCACCCAACGCGGCTCGGCCATCTGGTCGTACACCTTGCGCAGCGCCGGCGCCATCTTATTGCACAGCGTACCGGCAACAATCATGAGATCGGATTGACGCGGAGACGGACGGAACACAGCGCCAAAACGATCAAGATCGTAACGCGATGCGCCAGCGTGCATCATTTCAACCGCACAGCAAGCCAGACCAAAAGTCATCGGCCACAAAGAGCCGGTACGGGTCCAGTTGATTACCTTATCCAGCGAGGTGGTAACAAACCCTTCGTTTAATACGCCTTCAATTGACATGGCTCACTCCCAATCCAGGGCACCCTTTTTCCAGATGTACCAAAAACCGACAACAAATTCGGCGATGAACACCATCATCGTCATGTAGCCAGACCAGCCCAAGTCGCGCATGGAAACGCCCCAAGGGAAGAAAAATGCAGTTTCGAGATCGAACAGAATAAACAGAATGGCGACGAGGTAATAACGCACATCGAACTTCATGCGCGCATCTTCAAAAGCCTCGAATCCGCATTCGTAAGGAGAGGTCTTTTGCGCATCAGGTCTGTGGGGACCAAGCAAACGACCGAGTAACTGAGGAGCGACACCAACAGCGATGCCGATTAGGATAAACAATAGAACTGGAAAGTAATTTTCGAGGTTCACGATTAGGCGTAGGTTTGTTGATAATTAGCGGAATGATTCTCAATATCAAACAGCTTTTCCCTCGTCAAAAAGCCAGCTCAGGATTTTGTCCCTTGCTGGCTTTTCTAGATATTTCATGGTGCCGACGACGAGACTCGAACTCGTACAGCTTTCGCCACTACCCCCTCAAGATAGCGTGTCTACCAATTTCACCACGTCGGCTTGAGACTGCAATTGTAACCCGTTTTGATGCTCTTGTTCAATGCACAATCACACTAAAACTTCATAAACAGCTTTAAGTTTTGCGCATTATTACATCGTGCGCAAAATACTATTTCGGAATTTGATTTGATTGATCTGCAGGATTTGCAGGCGCTGCCGCCGGAGCACCTGACGCTGCTGGCGTTGCGGGAATTGCAGCTGCCGGAGCAGGCAAATTATCCATGACGCCGCCGCTTTGCGAAACGTGGTGATTGCCGACAAAAGCCAGTGCGAGGGTTGCGATAAAAAAGATCGCAGCTGCGACGCCGGTCGACTTGGACAAGAAGTTGGAAGAACCGGTGGCGCCAAACAAACTACCCGACGCGCCGGAACCGAAAGCAGCCCCCATATCAGCCCCTTTGCCGTGCTGCAGCAACACCAGACCAATGATTGTCAGCGCTGCCAGCACTTGAATCACAACAATAACAGTAAATAAAGTATTCATATAGCCATCTTCAATTTAAAACAACAACGATCAGTTACCCTGGGCAGCCTGGACGATCGCCAGAAAATCCACCGCCTTCAAGGCCGCACCACCAATGAGACCACCATCAATATCCGACATGGCCAACAATTCTTTTGCGTTATCGGGCTTCATGCTACCACCATACAAGATTTGCACCTTGGCCGCCGCCGAGGCATTCTTGGCCGATAATTTACCGCGCAGCTTCGCATGCACGTCCTGCGCCATTTCCGGCGTTGCAGTCTTGCCGGTGCCAATTGCCCAGACCGGTTCATAGGCAACCACGATCTTTTCGACGTCGGCCACATCAAGCACACCCAGCACGGCATCAACCTGGCGACCGACAACAGCATCGGTCTGCCCAGCCTCACGCTCATCCAGTGTTTCGCCGACACAGACGATCGGCGTCAAACCGGACTTCAGCGCAGCAACCGCCTTGGCAGCCACCACCGTATCGGTTTCGCCATGATAAGCGCGACGCTCGGAGTGACCGACGATCACATACTTGCACCCAAACTCCGCCAGCATTGCCCCCGACACTTCACCGGTATAAGCACCGTTAGCATGCGCGGAAACATCCTGCGCACCCAGCGCCAGCGCAGAACCTTCAACAGCTGCCTGCACCTGTGCCAAATAAGGTGAAGGCACACAAACGGCAACATCGGCCTGCGCACCCGCAGCGGCGAGACCTGTTTTTACGTCGGCAATCAAGGCTGCATTGGCGGCGAGACCGCCATTCATCTTCCAGTTACCGGCAACTAATTTACGGCGCATAAGAGTGAGTATTTTGAATAACCCCGCATTCTATCGCGCCGCGGCAAACCCGGTCAAACCAATAGCCCGGTATTTCTCTGCCAGATCCACCGCTACAAAGACATATAAAGAGGTATTTCAGCTTACCGTCAGCATGATCTTGCCGACATGCGCGCTTGATTCCATCAAAGCGTGCGCCTGCGCAGCCTGCTCCAGTGGGAAGGTCTGGTAAATCACTGGCTTCACTTTGCCGGTGGCCAGCAGTGGCCATACGCGCTCTTTTAACTGCGCTGCGATATAGGCCTTGAACTCGACAGGACGCGGGCGCAAGGTAGAACCGGTCACCGTCAGGCGGCGACGCAAAATCTGGCTCAAATCCAACTGGCCTTTGGCGCCGCCCAGCAACGCGATCACGACAAGCCTGCCATCATCGGCAAGGGTTTTTATCTCTCGCGCCAGGTAATCACCTCCGACCATGTCCAGAATGACATCAACACCGCGCCCTTCCGTTGCCGCTTTCACTACTTCTTCAAAATCTTCAGTACGGTAGTTGATACCCAGCTCGGCGCCCAAGTCTTCGCAGGCGCGGCATTTGTCATCTGAACCTGCCGTCGCGAAGACGCGGTGCCCCAAGGCTGTTGCAATCTGTATCGCCGTCACGCCGATACCCGAACTGCCGCCCTGAACCAGCAAGGTCTCGCCGGGCGACAGCCGCGCCCGCTCAAAGACATTGCTCCAGACAGTAAAGAACGTCTCCGGCAGCGCAGCCGCCTCCAAAGCCGTCAAACCAGCCGGCACGGGCAAACATTGCGCGAGAGGCGCAGCGCAATATTCAGCATAGCCGCCGCCTTGCACGAGCGCACAAACGAGGTCACCTTTATGGAAACCGCTATCTCCCAGCTCGCCGTCGACAATCTCACCAGCGACTTCCAGGCCAGGCAAGTCGGAGGCGCCGGGCGGAACCGGGTAATTGCCCTGACGTTGAAAAACGTCAGGGCGATTCACGCCTGCGGCATGCACCTTGATCAATATTTCGCCGCTTTTCAGCTGGGGCAAGGGCCGCTCGCACAATTGCAACACTTCCGGAGCGCCAAATTCAGTGATTTCGATTGCCTTCATTTCATCCTTTCCTGCCTGAGCCGGGATCAACAAATAAGTTGTATCAGAGCGAAGCAGCGGCACGCGCTGCGGTGTCATACAAACCTGACGCACTGCGCAGCAACTGGGCAGCCTCGCCGATTGCCTGATTCTGGATACCGCTGTCGACTTGCACTTCAATCAGGCAGCGCTCGCGCACTTCCTTGTATTTCATGCACAATTCCTGACCTTCTTCCGTGGTCGAAAACAGCAGTTCCTTGCCTGCCTTTTCGCTCTTCACATAGCCCGCCTTGACCAATTTCTTCAGCGCGTAGGTCACAACGTGGGTATCCTCAATATTCAGGACAAAACAAATATCGGCAAGTTTCTTCTTTCGCTCACGATGGTTCACGTGATGCAGCAAAGAGACTTCGATCGCGGTCATGTCTTTTGCACCCGCAGCCAGCATGCAGCGCATCATCCAGCGATTGAAGGCGTTACCGGCCATGATCAGGGCGTATTCGAGCTCCGACAGCTCGGCGCTGCGCTCCGAAACTAGGTGATTCGAGGAGACGATTTTGGTCGGGGACTTTTTGGTCACAGCATTCTCCGGCGTGATTTCCAGGGATTGTTCATTCATAAGCTATTTTCTATCAAGAGATTTTCATACAACGCCGCTACTATATAGCAATCTTAAACAAATAATTTATCGACATATTGTTTATACCTTGCTGTAAATGTATGATCCGCGAGAACGATAAAGGCGTTTAAGCCTTTGCATAATCTGGATGACAATGATTCAACCTCAAATTCATTTCCTGGGCGACAGCGCATTGCTATGCAATCTGCCTCCCCCCGCCACACTGCCTCACCAGCAACGTATCTGGAGCATCGCCGACGAGGCGGCAAGCTGGCCGGAAGTCAGTGAAGTCGTGCCCGGCATGAACAACCTGACCCTGATCCTGCGCCGTCCTGTCGTTGACATGAAAGTGGTTACCAAACGCATTCTGGATACCTGGGCGCATGTCGATGTCAGCCATATCGCCGGACGAGAAATCGAAATCCCCGTTGTCTACGGTGGTGCGGACGGCCCGGATGTCGACATCGTTGCCCGCCACACTGGCTTGTCCAGCAAAGAGGTCATTCAACGCCATAGCGCCGGCGAATATATCGTCTACTTCATCGGCTTCATGCCGGGATTTGCCTATATGGGTGGACTGGAACCTACGCTGGCAACTCCACGCCGTGATGAACCCCGGCTCTCCATCCCTGCCGGATCGGTCGGCATCGGCGGCGAACAAACCGGCATCTACCCGCTCGCATCACCCGGCGGCTGGCAATTGCTAGGAAAAACATCTCTGCCGCTCTTCGATCCGACACAGACTCCACCAACTTTATTGCGACCGGGCGACCGCGTACGCTTCACCGTGGAACGGATTGCCAAATGATAGAAATCCTTCAACCCGGCATTCTCACCTCGGTACAAGACCTTGGCCGCCCCGGCCACCGTCAGCTCGGCATCAATCCAGGCGGCGCACTGAACTGCCTCGCCCTGAGTGCCGCCAATCTGCTGGTCGGCAACGACATGGAGGCGGCCGGACTCGAAATTACCATGGGCGCCTGCGAGATGCGCTTCACCACCGACACCCGCATTGCGCTCGGCGGCGACGATTTCGATGCGCGACTCGACGGTAAATCCATCACTCCCTACTGGAGCGTGCCGGTGCTTGCCGGTCAAACGTTGAAGCTGGCGCATGCCGGCCCCAATGCCACGCAAGGCATGCGAACCTATCTCGCTATCGCCGGAGGTATCAACGTTCCGCAAGTCCTCGGCTCGCGCAGCACCGATTTAAAAGCCAACTTCGGCGGCCATGAAGGGCGCGCCCTGCGCAAAGGCGATTGCCTGCCTCAAGGGCCGGCAAGCATCGCGATCGCAGGCCCGGCTTTCGGTGTGCGCTCGCCGGCATGGAGCGGTGTCGGTACGCAGACACAAGACAGCAGCAAGTTGATTCATTTGCGGGTGTTGCCCGGCCCTGAGTTCGAACAATTCACTGTCGCCGCGAAGAACGCTTTGTGGCTCGACAAGTGGCGCATCACTCCAAATAGCAACCGCATGGGCTATCGCCTCGATGGACCGGAACTCAAACGCAAGCAAAACCGCGACCTGCTTTCGCACGGCGTGGTGCCGGGTGTCATCCAGGTGCCGCCCTCCGGCCAGCCGATCATCCTGATGGGAGATGCGCAAACCACCGGAGGCTACCCGAAGATCGGCGTCGTCATTCAGGCCGACATGTGGAAGCTGGCGCAAGCACCGTTAAACGCGCAACTGCAATTGCAACCTTGCGATCTGGAACAAGCCTTGCATGCATGGGAAGAACAGCAGGCCTATTTGAACAGCATCCGCGAGACGCTTGCCGCACTCGACTGGTCACGCGCTACACAGTACAAAAAGTAAACCGCAAGAGACGAAGCACCAAAGAGACAGAAGGAGCACGCAAGATCATGCAAATCGACCTCAATGCAGACCTCGGAGAAGGTTGTGACAACGATGAAATGCTGCTGACGCTGGTCAGCTCAGCCAATATTGCGTGCGGCTGGCATGCCGGCGATGCCAATACCATGCGCCAGAGCGTACGCTGGGCAATACAGAATCATGTCGCCATCGGCGCCCACCCCAGCTTTCCCGATCGTGAAAATTTCGGCCGCAGCGCCATGCAGTTACCGCCAGAGGAAATCATCAGCGGCATGCTGTATCAATTGGGTGCACTGGACGCCATCGTACGTGCAGAAGGCGGACACATGGTGCACGTTAAACCGCATGGCGCGCTCTATAACCAGGCGGCCAAAGATGCGGTTCTGGCCAACGCTATCTGCGTCGCAGTGCGCACCTTCAATCCAGAGCTGGCCTTATTCGGACTGGCGGGCAGCGAACTCATCAGTGCCGCCAAACAAGCAAAACTGACCGCCATCGAAGAGGTCTTCGCCGACCGGGCCTACAACGCTGACGGCAGCCTCGTCAGCCGCACGCTTCCCGGCGCCATGATCGAAGATGAAGCACAGGCCATTGCGCAAACCATTTCACTGGTCAAGGACAAGCAAGTTACCGCACTGGACGGCTGCATCGTCAAGGTCAACGCACAAACGGTCTGCCTGCACGGCGATGGTGCGCACGCACTGGAATTCGCACGTCAGATCCGCGCACGCCTGAGCAAGGAGCGCATTGCCATTCGTGCGCCGTCCTGAGTTGGTTTTTATTGTTCTTCGCTCTTCTGTTTTTTAGTTCTTCTCGTTCTTATCTTTTTATCGCAGCACTTTCGTCGTCAGATCTACATTAACAACAACCATCCTTACTGGGAGATAGTCCATGGATAGCTCGATTTTGCTACCGTTGATCGGGATTCCGATCGTCGTTGCAGGCTTCGCATTCCGCTTCAATCCGCTGTTGGTCGTCACCGTCGCAGGCCTTGCTACCGGTCTCGCCGTCGGCATGGATTTCGGCATGCTGCTGGAAACCTTCGGCGAGAAGTTCATCAATAGCCGCTCGCTGGCCGTATATGTACTCATCCTGCCGATCATCGGCCTGCTGGAAAGCTATGGCCTGAAGGAGCGCGCACAAGACTGGATTTCCAGCATGGCCAGCGCGACATCTGCACGCATTCTGATGCTGTACTTCATCCTGCGCCAGGTGTTTGGTGCGCTCGGGCTGACCTATATCGGCGGCCAGGCACAAACCGTGCGGCCCTTGCTTGCGCCCATGGTCGAGGGCGCAGCGACAGCTCGCTACGGCGACTTGCCGCAACACATCCGCGACAAACTGCGCGCACACTCCGCTGCCTGTGACAACATCGCCGTGTTTTTCGGCGAAGACATTTTCCTTGCCTTCGGCGCGGTGCTGCTGATCGATGCCTTCCTCAAAGAGAATGGCATCACCAATGTCGAGCCTCTGCATCTTGGCTTGTGGGCCATTCCAACCGCGATTGCGGCACTGGCTATTCACATGTTCCGCCTGGTGCGTCTCGATGCCGGGATTCAACGCGACGTCAACGCCTGGAAAAAATCTGAAGCAAAAGAGGTGGCAGCATGAGTACTCTCATCACGATCAACGAAATCTACTACCTCATCGGCGTCATCGTCATGCTGCTGGTCGGCATGACATTGCGCGACAAAGGCAACCCCAAACGCCTGACTACCGCGCTGTTCTGGTTTCTGTTCGGCGCGGTATTCCTGTTCAGCGACTTGCTGGTTTCCTCCCTGGGGAAACCAATGGCTTATCGCATCATCGGCGTCGTCGTCATTCTGATTTCGCTCATTGCCGGTTTTGGCCTGCTGTCGATCGGCACCTACAAACAGCGCAGCGCCGAGCAACGCCAGGCATCGGCCAATCAGTACGGCAACTGGATCTTTGTTCCGGCCATCCTGATTCCTGTGGTGACCGTGTTGTGCACGATCCTGCTCAAGGGCGTGGCCATCGGCGGCGTGTATATCCTCGATCAGAAACAACTGACGCTGGCGGCATTGTGCGTCGGCTGTATCTGCGCCATTCTGGCCGGCTGGAAACTGACCGGCGGTACGCCTCTGCATGCTGTGCGTGAGTCGCGCCGCCTGCTCGACGCCATCGGCTGGGCTGCCGTTCTGCCGCAGATGCTGGCGATGCTTGGCGGCGTCTTCGTCGCAGCGCAAACCGGCAAATCGGTGCAGCAGGTTGTCGGCCTGTTCGTCAATCCTGAAAACCGCTTCATGCTGATCGTGATCTACTGTGTCGGCATGGCGCTCTTCACGATGATCATGGGTAACGCCTTCGCAGCTTTCCCGGTCATGACCGCCGGCATCGCCCTGCCCTTCATCATCGTCGGGCAACACGCCGATCCTGCACCGCTGGTGACCATTGGCATGCTGGCTGGTTACTGCGGCACACTGATGACGCCGATGGCTGCCAACTACAACATCGTTCCTGCGGCGCTGCTGGAGCTCAAGGACAAGTATCAGGTCATCAAGGTACAAATCCCTACCGGCCTGACCTTGCTGGCGGCAAATATCCTGCTGATGTATTTCATCGTGTTCCGCTAATTGTTTCGTTAATGCGTGTCGCGGCCGGTGGTTTCCACACCGGTCGCAAATTAGCAAAAACACGCGCCGCCACACTGATCTGAAAATCGGAAGACTCTCATGCAACTCACTATCGAACTGGCCGCCGCATACACCGAGATGCCGCTGACCTACCTCCGTCAGGAATATCCTAACCACATCATGCACGTGCTCAACAGCGCCGACGATGTCTTGTCGCCGCGCGCCCTGCATCCCGTGTTTTACGGTTGCTATGACTGGCACTCTGCCGTCCACGGCTACTGGCTGCTGCTGCGCTGTGCGAAGCTGTATCCGTCACTGCCGACCCACGACAAAATCACGGCGATCTTCGATGAGCACTTCACGCCGGAATTGATGGCGCAGGAAACTGCTTATTTCCAGGTGGGTGGCCGCGCTTCTTTCGAACGTCCTTATGGCTTCGGCTGGATCCTCGGCCTTGCGCAGGAGTTGGCGGAATCCCCGCATCCGCGTGCAGCGATCTGGCATGCCGCCATGCAGCCGCTGACATTGGAAATCCGCAAGCGCCTGATGGAATATCTGGGCAAGCTGACTTATCCAATTCGCGTCGGCACACACTACAACACGGCGTTCGCGCTGGCGCTGGCGATTGATTACGCACGTGCGGCAAAAGATAGCGAGCTTGAAAGCGCCATCGTGCAGGCTTCGCAACGCTACTACGGCAAGGATATCGACTATCCGGCGCACTATGAACCGGGCGGCGATGAATACATCTCTGCAGCACTGACCGAAGCGCTGCTGATGAGCAAGGTATTGGATGTCACGGCCTTCCCGGCATGGTTCAACCAGTTTCTGCCGCAGATCGACAAAGTCGAACGACTGATGCAGCCTGCACAGGTCAGTGATCGTACCGATCCCAAGATTGCTCATCTGGATGGTCTGAACCTGAGTCGCGCATGGAGCATGAAGCATATTGCCCGTCATCTGCCATCAGATCATCCTGCACAAGCTGCCCTGGCAGGCGCCGTGCAGCGCCATCTGCGAGCCAGCCTCGACCATGTGGTCGGCAGCCACTATAGCGGGGGCCATTGGCTCGCCAGCTTCGCGCTGTTGGCGCTGGAAGGCTGAGTTTTCTTCCTGACGAAAAAAAGGCCGGCGCAGATGCCGGCCTTTTTCATTTCCGAGAGATGATTTTACTGGCTTGGCGCATCGTCGGGCTTTTCTATAGGCGTATCGATCGCGTTGGAAATTACACGTGCACTACGCTTGAACGTCAGATACGCCCATGCCCAGTCACTCATCACCAACAGACGATTGCGGAAACCGATCAGAAAATACACGTGCACGAACAACCAGAATAGCCACGCGGGATAGCCGGAGAACTTGAATTTTCCGACCATTGCCACTGCAGCCTTGCGGCCGATCGTCGCCAGCGAGCCATAGTCCTGATAGACGAAATTCTCAAGCGGTTCGTCACTGATGCGGTGAAGGATATTACGTGCAGCGACACGTCCCATTTGCTTGGCTGCCGGCGATACACCCGGCACCGGCTTGCCATCCGATGTCGCCGATGCGAGGTCACCGATCACAAACACCTCCGGATGATCAGGGATCGATAGCTCACTGCCAATGATCACGCGTCCAGCCCGGTCAAGCGGGACATTGAGCGATTTTCCCAAAGGCGATGCGGCCACACCCGCAGACCAGATGACCGTACGTGAAGCCAATCGCTGCTCGCCGCTCGGATCGGTATAACGAACACATTCTTCGTCGATGTGCGTAACGCGGCTGCTGGTGCGTACATCGACCCCAAGCTTGGTCAACTGCGCCCTCGCCTTCTCGGACAGGTCTGCCGGATAAGCGCCGAGAACGCGCTCAGATCCTTCCAGCAAAACCACTTTAGCCTGCTGTGGATCGATGCGACGGAACTCACCGCGCAAGGTATGGCGCGCAATCTCGATCAGCGTACCGGCCATTTCCACGCCGGTGGCGCCGGCCCCGATAACAGTAAAGGTCAGCCATTCTGCGCGGCGCACCGGGTCTGGTTCGCGTTCTGCGCGTTCAAAAGCCATGAGAATACGGCGGCGAATATCGAAGGCATCGGCAAGCGTTTTCAGTCCAGGCGCCAGCGGAGCCCATTCGTCATGCCCGAAGTAGCTGTGCGTGGAACCCGCCGCAACGATCAGATAGTCGTAGGCAATCTCGCTGCCGTCTTCCAAGGCAACCGTTTTGCGCACGACATCGATCTTGCTGACCGCGGCCATGAGGCTGGTGAGATTACGCTGCTTTGCGAGGATACTGCGTATCGGCGCGCTGATTGCCGGCGCCGACAAACCTGCTGTCGCCACCTGATACAACAGAGGCTGAAAAAGATGGTGATTACTGCGATCGATGATGGTGATGTCGACCTTGGCATCGGCCAGTTCACGTGCGGCGGCAAGGCCGCCGAAACCACATCCGATGATGATCACATGAGGCATGGGACTCCTTTCTGATGAAATGATGCTCCCCAATCGTCCTGATTATTTCTCAATCATTCTGCGATGACATCCGCATTGTCTCAAAAGAACAAGGATCAGCCTAATGGCAGTTCGGGTTTCGGGCAAGCAGTACAGATGAAATCGGCACAGCTCCTACAGCCGCTTGCGATGCTCTCCGACAAAATCGACAAACGCTTAGCCGAAAATCGAAAGTCGAAAATAAAAATCCCCCAGGACTTTCGCCCTGAGGGATTCCGTACTACTTGAGTATTACCAGCGGATGAGGCGATGCCTGCATCCAGCTACGCATTACTGTGCATCTTGCGAAGCAGGCGCTTCCGTGCCTTCTTCCGACTGCGCTGCCTTCATCGACAGTTTCAGACGGCCGCGGTCGTCGGTTTCCAGAACCTTGACGCGGACTTGCTGGCCTTCTTTCAGGTAATCAGCAACGGCGTTGACACGCTCGTTGGCGATTTGGCTGATGTGCAACAGACCGTCTTTACCTGGCAGGACCTGAACGATCGCACCGAAGTCCAACAGCTTCAGCACAGTACCTTCGTAGATCTTGCCGACTTCAACGGAAGCGGTCAGTTCTTCGATACGGCGCTTGGCTTCTTGACCAGCAGCAGCGTCAACGGAAGCGATGGTGACCACGCCTTCGTCGCTGATGTCGATCTGGGTGCCGGTTTCTTCGGTCAGCGCGCGAATGACAGCGCCGCCCTTGCCGATCACGTCACGGATTTTTTCCGGATTGATCTTGATGGTGATCAGACGTGGTGCGAAGTCGGACAACTCTGCCTTGCCGGCTGGAACGGCTTCCTGCATCTTGCCCAGGATGTGCACGCGGCCTTCTTTGGCTTGTTCCAGTGCGACCTGCATGATTTCCTTGGTGATGCCCTGGATCTTGATATCCATTTGCAGTGCGGTGATGCCGTTGGCAGTACCCGCCACCTTGAAGTCCATGTCGCCGAGGTGATCTTCATCGCCCAGGATGTCTGTCAGGACGGCGAACTTGTTGCCTTCCTTGATCAGGCCCATGGCAATACCGGCAACGTGCGATTGCATCGGCACGCCGGCGTCCATCAGCGCCAGGCAGCCGCCGCAGACCGAAGCCATCGACGAGGAACCGTTGGATTCGGTGATTTCCGACACCAGACGCACCGAGTAGCTGAATTCTTCAGCTGGCGGCAGTGCAGCGATCAGCGCGCGCTTGGCCAGACGGCCATGACCGATTTCGCGGCGCTTTGGTGTACCAACGCGGCCGGTTTCGCCGGTAGCGAACGGAGGCATGTTGTAATGGAGCATGAAGCGATCCGAGTACTCGCCCATCAGCGCATCGATCTTCTGTTCGTCACGTGCGGTGCCCAGAGTCGCGATGACCAGCGCCTGAGTTTCACCGCGGGTGAACAGCGCCGAACCGTGAGTGCGTGGCAGCACGCCGGTACGGATAGTGATCGGACGCACGGTGCGTGTATCGCGGCCGTCGATACGTGGCTCGCCGTCGAGGATCTGCGAACGGACGATCTTGGCTTCCAGATCAAACAGGATGCTGCCGACTTCTGCCGAATCCGCTGCCGATGTGCCTGCGGCTGCGGCATCTGCTGCCAGCGCTGCGTTGACTTCGGAAGTGACGGCCTTCAGCTTTTCGGTACGAGCTTGCTTGTCCTTGGTTTGATACGCTTCACGCAGCTTGCCGTCAGCCAGTTCGGTGACACGTGCGATCAGTGGTTCGTTCTTTGCAGGAGGAGCCCATTGGACTTCCGGCTTGCCGCCGTCACGCACCAGTTCGTGGATGGCGTTGATGACAGCCTTCGATTGATCGTGGCCGAACACGACCGCGCCCAGCATGATTTCTTCGGACAATTGCTGCGCTTCCGATTCGACCATGAGCACGGCTGTTTCTGTGCCGGCGACAACCAGATCCAGTTGCGAAGTCTTCAGTTGCGTTGCAGTTGGGTTCAGGACGTACTGACCGTCGATGTAACCGACGCGTGCGGCGCCGACCGGGCCGTTGAATGGGATGCCGGCGATCGACAATGCAGCCGACGCACCGATCATCGCAGCGATGTCTGGATCGATTTCAGGATTGACGGACAGAACGTGAATGATGACTTGCACTTCATTCAGGTAACCTTCCGGGAACAGCGGACGAATCGGGCGATCGATCAGGCGCGATGTCAGTGTTTCCTTTTCGGATGGCTTGCCTTCACGTTTGAAAAAGCCGCCGGGGATACGACCCGCAGCGTACGTCTTTTCAATGTAATCGACGGTTAATGGGAAAAAGTCCTGACCTGGCTTGGCATCCTTGCGTGCCACGACCGTTGCCAGCACAACAGTGTCTTCAATCGAAACGACGACTGCACCGGAAGCCTGGCGAGCGATTTCGCCGGTTTCCAGCGTGACCTGGTGTTGTCCATACTGGAAGGTTTTAGTAACTTTATTAAACACGGTATTTCCTTTCTATATTGAACCCTTGCGCGGCATCGCTTTGCAGGGATTCTTTTTTGCCGACAGATTTTCAGGCGCTGTCGTTCACCTCACCACAGATGCTTGTCGTCCTGCGAAACAGCTGGCAAACCGACAAGTCACCTTACGAATCACGATCATTGGATGGGATCGCGGTACTGCAAAGAAGTTTTGCGAACCGCAAAAACATCCACATCCAGACAAAAGCGGAATCGCAAAAAACAAAATGCCCGCGTCAGAAACTGACGCAGGCATTTTGGCTATGAACCCTGAACCGGAATGGTACGAGGGAACAAGATTACTTACGCAGACCGAGTTTTTCGATCAGTGCGCGGTAACGGTCGGCGTCCTTGCCCTTCAGGTAGGACAGCAGGCTCTTACGACGGTTAACCATCTTGATCAGACCACGACGGGAGTGGTGATCCTTGCTGTGTTCTTTGAAGTGACCGTTCAGGTCGTTGATGCGTGCTGTCAGCAGCGCAACTTGAACTTCCGGGGAGCCGGTGTCGTTTTGACCACGGGCGTTATCAGTGATAATGGCAGCCTTGGCTGCTTTTTCGATCGACATGCTATACCTTTCACAAGCGGTGTGCGGAGTACTTACCCTGCATACCGTGACTAACAATTAAAAACTGGCCGAAATGACCAGAGGCGCAAGTATATAGCAAAAGATCAGCAGATTCAAATACTTACCGGAAAAGCGTAGAATCATAGTCCTTCCGGGAAATTATTCCCGCAAACTCCTCTCCAACTGTTTATGAAACGCTTCATTCTCCCCGTTCTAGCTGCAGCTGCTCTGTCCCTGAGCGGTTGCGCCTCCCTGTTCGCGCCCCCGGTCAATCCCGGCGATACGGAACAGCAAGTTGTCGCTCGCCTCGGCCAGCCTACCGCTGTGTATCCCGACGGCAACACGCATTTGCTGGAATATGCTGCCGGCGCTTTCGGCCAGTACAGCTACATGGCGCGTATCGGCCCGGACGGCAGGTTGATTTCTTATCAACAAGTCTGGACCATGGAGAACTTCCGCTCCATCAAGGTTGATCAAGCAACCAAAAACGATGTGCTCCGTCTGGTTGGCCGCCCCACTGAAGTGACCCGCTATGCGCGCATTCCTTTTGAAGCATGGAATTACGGTTTCAAGGAAAGCGGTGTCTGGAATTCTCAGATGACCGTCTATTTCGATGCACAAGGCATTGTCCGCAAAGTGGAAAATGGCCCTGATCCGCGCTTCGACGACAGCCGCATGCGCTTCTGAGTTTTTTCGCCGTAAAAAAAGCCGCTTCGAAAAGCGGCTTTTTCTTTGTTCAGCGACAAACCGCATCGATCAGATCACGGTCGACAGCGCCAAGGTGAACAGCAAGGCCAGCACCGAAATGAGCGTTTCGCAGACCGTCCAGGTTTTGAAGGTTTGCGGCACGGTCATGTTGAAGTACTCCTTGACCAGCCAGAAACCACCGTCGTTGACGTGCGACAGAATCAGAGAACCGGCGCCGGTTGCCAACACCATCAGTTCAGGACGCGTACCGCCGACCGACATCACGATTGGCGCAACAATACCGCAAGCAGTTGTCATCGCAACGGTCGCAGAACCCGTTGCCACACGAATCAGCGCTGCCACAAACCAACCCAGCAGCAGCGGCGACAAATGCGCATCGGTAGCGATACCGACAATGGCCTTGGACACGCCGCCATCCATCAGGATACGACCAAAACCTGCGCCGGCCCCCACCACCAGCGTGATGCTGGCGATCGGCCCCAGACACTCATTGGTGAATTTCAGAATGGCATCACGATTGAAACCGCGCATCTTGCCGAAGGTGTAGAAGCTGACCAGTGTCGCAATCAACAGTGCGATCACTGAGTTGCCAATCAGGCGCAGGAAGTCGTTGGCAAAAGTCTTCGGCGTGAAGAACAAGTCGGCCCAGCTGCCGATCAGCATCAGCGCCACGGGTAACAGGATGGTGAACAACGTGATACCGAAACCCGGCAGTTCGCGCTTGGCACCACCTTGATCCACAAACTGGCCGATCAGCGGATTATCCGGATTGGGAATCACCACCTTGGACATCAGCTTACCGAAGATCGGACCGGCGATGATCGCGGTCGGGATGCCGACGATCAGTGCGTACAGAATCGTACGGCCGATATCCGCGTTATAGGCAGTCACTGCCAGCAGCGCCGCAGGATGCGGCGGAATCAGGCCATGCACCACCGACAAACCTGCCACCATTGGGATGCCGACCAATACCATCGAGGTACCGGTACGCTTGGCAACGTTGAACGCGATCGGGATCAGCAACACAAAACCGACTTCAAAGAACACCGGCAAGCCGACAATGAACGCAACCGTCATCATCGCCCAGTGCACGTTCTTTTCACCAAAGGCATTGATCATGGTGGTGGCAATGCGCTCTGCGCCACCAGACTCCGCCATCATCTTGCCCAGCATTGTACCCAGCCCGACAACCAGTGCAATGTGCCCCAGCGTGTTGCCGACGCCGGTTTCAAACGATTTGACGATCGTGCCCATCGGCATGCCGACAGACAAACCGAGGATCAGCGACACCACGATCAGGACGATGAACGGATTCATCTTGAACTTGGCAATCAACACGATCAATGCGATCACCGCGACGAGCGCGTAGATCAGCAACATACTTCCTTGTACTGCTTCCATTTTTTGGTCTCCTCACCCCAACCAGGGTGTTACTCAACTAGGTGATCAGCGCTTGAACTTAGCGCATGAACTTAGCGTTTAAACGCCACGCAATCCACCTCAACCTTGCAATCCACAACCATGGCCGATTGCACGCAGGCACGTGCCGGCGGATTGGCGCCGAAGTATTCCTTGAAGACCTTGTTGAAGGATTGGAAATCGCGGGTATCGTCCAGCCAGACACCGCAACGCACGACGTGCTCAGGACCGTAGCCGGCTTCTTTCAGGATTGCCAGGACGTTTTGAATAGCCTGATGCGATTGCGCGACGATGCCGCCATCAATCACTTCACCGTTGACCATGGCCACCTGGCCCGAGACGTACAACCAGCCGTCCGCTTCCACTGCACGTGCAAAAGGCAGATGCTGACCGCCGGTACCGGTGCCGCCGTCGACGCCATATCGTTTGATGCTCATTGTGTAACTCCTTCAGATTTCAGATAAATGATCCGGGTGCCGTGCTTTGATCACTTCGCCCCGGTGTTGCAATGAATTAATTTGCTGCAGCGTCGACTGCATCAGCCTGTATGCGATTGCGCGCGAGGAAACGTCCTGCGCGTTGACCGGTTGCCTTCTTGTCCTCACCGCGATACGACAGCACGCCGTTGACCCAGACTGCCTCAATGCCGTGTGCGGGTTGCATCGGATCGGTAAACGTCGCCGCATCGCGGATCGTCGTCGCATCAAACAGCACCAGATCAGCCCAATAGCCTTCCTTGACCAAACCACGATCGCTCAGGCCGAAGCGCGAAGCCGACAAACCCGTCATCTTGCGCACTGCCACGGCGAGCGAAAACAGTTGTTGCTCGCGGCTGTAGTAACCCAGCACGCGCGGGAAAGCGCCCCACAGCCGTGGATGCGGCAAAGGATCGTTAGGGAGACCGTCGGAACCGATCACCGTCGATGGATGGCGCAGGATGCGGTTGACGTCGTCGTCAGACATGCAGTGATACACGGCGCCTGCAGGCATCAGGCGACGCGCGGCTTCGCTCATGTCGACATTCCATTCCTCAGCGATCTTGGCCAGCAACTTGCCGCCCTGCTCCGGATGCGGCTCCGACCAGGTCACCTGAATATCGTAGGTATCGGTCACCTGCTTCAGATCCAGCGTGGACGAGCTGGCGGTGTAGGGGTAGCAATCGCAACCGACATGCTGATGCTTTTCTGCCTGTTCGAGTGCTGCCAATACTTCGCTGCTGCGCCCCCAGTTTTCTACGCCGGCGCATTTGAGATGAGAAATCACCACCGGCACGCGCGCATGCTTACCGATGCGGAACGCTTCGTCCATGGCGTCGAGAATGTCGGCAAATTCGCTGCGCAGATGGGTGGCGTACATGGCGCCGTATTCCGCCAGCGGCTCTGCCAGCGCCAGCACTTCTTCGGTCGGCGCATTGATCGCGTTGCCGTAGGCCAGACCGGTGCTCAAGCCCAGCGCGCCATGTTCCAGCGCCTCCGTCAGCTGATCACGCATGCCTTTGATTTCAGCATCAGTCGCAGCACGATCCAGCGTATCCATATGATTGCTGCGCAGCGCTGTATGGCCGATCAACGCAGCTACATTCACGGACGGTTGCGCCGCTTCGATCGCAGCCACATAGCTGGAAAATGTCGGATAGGAAAAGGCGCTGGATTGCCCCAGCAGATTCATCGGGTCAGGAGGATCGCCTTTGAGTGTCACTGGTGCGGCGCTGATGCCGCAATTGCCGACGACGACAGTCGTGACGCCCTGCGACAGTTTGGGGAACATCTCCGGCATACGGATCACATTGGTGTCGTCATGCGTGTGCGCATCAATGAAGCCCGGGCTCAGCACCTTGCCGGCGGCATCGATCACGTTATCGGCTTGCCAGCTGCCGAGGGAGCCGATAGCCGCAATGCGGCCATCAAGCACAGCTACGTCGGCGACAACCGGATCAGTACCGCTGCCATCGATCAGAAAAGCGTTGCGAATCAGCGTGTCGCAACGTTGGGAAGGTACAGAGGTAGTCATATCAATCTCCGAGCGGCTGGCGGTCACCGCCGCCGCGATGCATATCGAGTACATACTTGAGGCGCCGCAACTGCTCCTGGCTTCGGTCCTTTTGCAGCAGCGCCAGTTCCAGCACGAGCATGTCCAGCGCCATCATCATGGCGTAGCGCGACGACGATGGCTTGAAAATAAAGTCGGTTTCCAGCGCCTTGATCGGCAACAGCACGTCGACCATCCCTGCCAGCGGCGAACCCAGCGCGGTGATGCCGATCATCTTGACGCCATATTCCTTGGCGACTTCGCAGTTGGTCAGCATTTCCGGCACATTGCCGGTCGTAGAAAACACCAGCAACACATCAGCCTTGTCCAGCGTGGCGGCGACCATACGCTGCAACAAGGCATCGTGGTATGTTGCCACCGGACGCCCCAAACGCACCAGACGATAACGGGCCTCATCCGACAGCATGGTCGAACCGCCACCCATGCCAAATGAATAGATCATGCGTGCATCACGCAACAGCTCTGCAGCACGATGCAAGGCATCCGGATTCAACAGCGCGCGATTGACTTCGAGGACGGCATGTATATCGTTGTAGACGACATCGGCGAGCTCAGGAGGCTGCCCGGGTGGAATGGTCTTCACACCATCAAAAAAACGCTGACCGACTGCAACAGCCTGCGCCAGCATGAACTTGAACTCACGTACGTCGCGGCAACCCATCGCTTTGGCAAACCGCGTCACACTTGCCAGACTGACTCCGGCTTTTTGCGCAAGCTCGCCGATGCTGGCGCTGGCCGCGCTGGATAAATCGTTGAGAATTGCTTCGGCGACTTTTTGCTCTGCAAGCCGCAATTGTCCGCTACGCTCGGTAATGCGTGAAACAATGTCAAAAGCTTGTGCCATGGCGTTGAAATGAAGTCTCGGTGGTGGCTCCACGCTTCCCGACGGTGCTTTACAAGGCCTGTTTGGGGCGCGGAAGAATTTTCGTGTTAGTTTATAACACACTTCCAACATAGTAAATTCAGGACTATCATTACGTCAAATCAAATTTTTGAGGAGAAATTCAAGATGAGTGATACAAACTACCAAAACACTTGGCAAAGCGGCATCATCGATCCGCTGAATAAGGGTATCGGCACCCTCACGGCACCTGTTGCACCAAATGCAGCCAATGCCCTGCCCTGGAATCTCCTCAAAGAAGATCTGAGCCTGCCGACCGCCGTTTTGTATGAAGAGCGCCTGTCGCACAATCTGGACTGGATGCAACGCTTTGTCACGGAATACGGCGTCAAACTGGCGCCGCACGGCAAGACTACCATGGCGCCCAAGCTGTTTGCACGCCAACTGGCGACCGGCGCCTGGGGCATCACGCTGGCGACTGCGCACCAGACTCAGGTAGCCTACCACCATGGTGTGCGCCGCGTGCTGATGGCCAATCAGTTGGTCGGCAAGCAAAACATGAACATCATTTCGCGCCTGCTGGAAGATCCCTCTTTCGAATTTTTCTGCCTGGTCGATTCGGCTGATCTGGTCGATCAGCTTGGCCGCTTCTTCTCGGAGCGCAAACAAACCCTGAACGTACTGCTGGAACTCGGCCCCGTCGGCGGCCGCACCGGCGTGCGCAACAACGAACAGCAAGCTACCGTGCTGGCAGCCGTCAAACGCTGGGAAGGCAACATCGCGCTGTCCGGCATTGAAGTCTACGAAGGCGTATTAAAAGAGGAAGCCGATATCCGTCTGTTCCTGCAACGCGCGGTGCAATGCGCCAAGGATCTCGCCGGACAAGGCTATTTCAGCCATCGCTCGGCGCAAAAACCGGTGGTGCTGACCGGTGCAGGATCGGCCTGGTATGACGTGGTCGCAGAAGAATTCGCCGGCGCCGACATCGGTGTCCCGCTGGACGTCGTGCTGCGTCCCGGTTGTTATCTGACGCATGACGTCGGTGTCTATCGTGCTGCGCAGGAGCAGATCCAGACCCGCAATCCGGTGGCAAAAAAAATGCGCAGCGAATTGCTGCCGGCGCTGCAGCTGTGGGCTTACGTACAATCGATTCCCGAATCCGAGAAGGCCATCATCACGCTGGGCAAGCGCGATGCCGCCTTCGATGCCGGCCTGCCTTTGCCGGTCAAACGTTTCCGCCCCGGTCAGGATAAGGCGCCGGTCGAGTCACCGTCGCACTGGGAAGTCACCGGCATGATGGATCAGCATGCTTACCTGAAGATCAACGCAGGCGATGATATCAAGGTCGGCGACATGATCGCTTTCGACATCTCGCATCCCTGCCTGACGTTCGACAAATGGCGTCACTTGCCGGTGTTGGATGGCAAGTTCAACGTCATCGACATCGTACAAACCTTCTTCTAAGCAACGGCATCACATCATGAGCAATAAAATCCTCGCCTACGGCGAAGCAATGGTGGAGTTCAACCAAAGCATCGAAGATCCTCGCTATTACCTGGAAGGTTTCGGCGGCGACACCTCCAACTTCTGTATCGCAGCAGCACGCCAGGGCGCCGACACCGGTTATGTCAGCGCGGTCGGCGACGACCATTTCGGCAAGAGCCTGCAAGCCCTGTGGCAAACCGAAAAAGTCGATACGACACACGTCGGCGTGATGCCGGGCGTGGCGTCGGGCGTCTATGTTGTCACGCATGACGACGAAGGCCATCACTTCAACTACCTGCGCACCGGCTCCGCCGCCAGCCGCTACACCATCGAACAGTTGCCGTTGCACGCAATTGCCGACGCCAAGGTGCTGCATCTGTCCGGTATCAGCCTCGCCATCAGCGAAAGCGCCTGCGACGCCGGTCTGGTAGCCATGGCGCACGCGCGCAAGAACGGCACGCTGACCTCACTCGACACCAACCTGCGTCTGCGCCTGTGGTCACTCGAACGCGCCCGCGCCAAAATGGCCGAGGCCTTTACACTATGCGACATCTGCCTTCCAAGCTGGGAAGACGTCAGCGCGCTGACGGGATTGGACGACCGCGACGCCATCGTCGATAAATTGCTGGCCTATGGCATCAAGCTGATCGCATTCAAACTGGGTAAGGACGGATGTTACGTCGCAACGCCGACAGAGCGCCGTCTGGTCGCACCGCACGTCGTCGATGCGCTGGACGCCACCGGCGCAGGCGACTGCTTTGGCGGCGCTTTCGTCGCGCAGATCGTTGAAGGCAAGGATCCATTTACCGCAGCACGTTATGCCAACGTGGCGGCGGCGATTTCAACCACGGGTTATGGCGCCGTCGCCCCCATTCCCTTGGCAGATCAAGTCAATACCGTCGTGAGCCGCCTCGGCTGAGCACTACAGGTTCCACAATAAAAAGAGCGGCCAGGATCAAACCTGCCGCTCTTTTTTATTGCTGTGACGTTTATTGCATGGTTATTTGACCGTGCCAGTCACCCGCTTATGCATCAAGACTTACGCCGTGCCACCACCACCATGCCCAGTACAGGCTGCCGAATTTCTTCCCGTAGCACGGCGTCTTTGACATCAAGCAGTTCAAAACCAAATTGGTTCAGGCAGCGCTTCACATAACTCAGGCTGTGACGATAGCGACCGCTCGGGTGCAAAGAAAAACCAGCTCCTTGGTCTCCAGCTTCCGCATCACTCTCGACGGTGAACAAGAAATAACCTTTCTCTCTCAACGTACTCGCGACTGTCTGAAATACTTTTCCCAGGTCGCCGAAATAGATCATCGTATCCGCCGAAAAAACGAGATCCGCGCTCGCTGTCTTTCCGGTCATGTAATCGGTGATTTCCTGCTTGAAGAGATGATCGTAGCCGCCGCGCGCCTTGGCTTGTTCCAGCATCTTTCCAGATAGATCAACGCCGATCAGCGAACGCGCATAAGGAGCAATGATCGGCTCGCACAAGCCCGTGCCGCAGCCGATGTCGACCACATCGAATTGCTTGGCCGGTACGCCAACCACTTGCAATGCCTGCTGCATCAATTCCGGACCGCGATAGGCCAGGCTGTCGACCAGATTGGCGTTGAAGGTTTCCGCATAACGGTCAAAATGCTTTTCGATATAACTGTCCGACGCGCGTTCCGGCACGTCCTGTTGCGCACAAGCGGCAAACATATGGGCAGGAATCGGATTGTCCGGCTCTTCGCTCATCCAGTCGCGGTAGTGTGCCGCGGCCTCCTGCAAACGACCAAGGAAGTAGTACGAAATGCCGAGCATCTGCTTCGATTTGCCCTCATGCGGTGGCAACACAAACGCGCGGCACTGGTAATGCGCGCTGTTCATCTTGTCGCCAGCGGCTTCGTAGATATTCCCGAGATGGATCAGCGCCGGGCCAAAATCGGCATCCAGCTCAAGCGCCTGCTTGAAAGACTCAATTGCGCCATCCGTGTCGCCATGCTGCAGCTGAGACGATCCCAGGTTATTCCAGACAATGTGGTCATGCGGTGCTGCGTCCAACGATGCCTGGTAGGCCTCGGAAGCCTCTTCGAACTCGCGCAACGCAAACAATACGTTGCCGAGATCGTTATGCCAGGCGGCGTTATCCGGTTGCAGTGCGCAGGACAGGCGGATATTTTGCACGCCCTCTTCGTCCTGGCCGTTCTGATAGAGAAAAATGCCGAGGTAATGCAGTGCGATGGGATGCACCGGATCTTGTACCAATACCTCGCGATAAATTTTTTCTGCTTTTTGAAGATCGCCAGCGGTATGAAAACCAATTGCCTGCTCCAGCAACTGCAGCAGCGCTTCACTACCGGCCCCCACCTGGGAAAGAGAATCCATAAGCCTATTCCTGTGACGTAGAACCGCTGAAAAAATGCCGCCAAGGGCGACGCGCCTTGCCATTGGCGCTGGCATCTTATCAGCGACTTTTATTCTGATTCATCGATACGATTGCCCGGCAGCAACGCACTGAAATTCGAACCCTTCAGCACGGTGCGCAATGTTGAATTCGCAGGACAAGCGGCTGATCGTTCGTCGCAGGGACAGTTCATATTCTTACAATATTTTGTACAAGAAGCAAAAAAAGCTTTCCGACCCATGTCGGAAAGCTTTTTTAGTCGCGAAAGAGGGAAGGTTTAGCCCAGCAGTTGTGCGGTAATCACGCCCAACCTGCGCAATGCCTGATCCAGTTCACGCGTGAAAGGCTTGCCGCAGCACAGCCGCAAATAATGGTCAAAACGGTCTGAATTGGAAAAAATCACGCCCGGCGACACGCCGATGCTTTCATCCAATGCCGCTGCAAATACGGCCTTCGACGACAGCCCGCGCGGCAGTTCCACCCACAAGCCGACGCCGCCGTTGGGAACACTCAGCCGGGTTTCGTCGGGAAAATATTCTGCGATCGCCTCTGCCATCTGTTCGCGCTGGTCTTTCAGGCTGCTGCGCAGGCGGCGCAGATGACGGTCGTATGCTGGCGAACCCATGTAGTTGGCCGCAGTGATCTGCGTCCATTCCTCGTTGGCGCGGGTATAGGCGAATTTCAGCATCTTGACCCGCTCATTCCATTTGCCGCACGTCATCCAGCCCAGCCGCATGCCGGGCGCCAGGACCTTGTTCAGGGAGGCGCAATAGATGACGTTGCCGCTCCGATCCCAGATCTTGGCTGCCGACGGCGCTACGTCACCATCTGCCAGCTCGCTGTAAGCATCGTCTTCAATCAACGGCACCCCCTGCTGCTCGCACAGGTTGACCAGACGTTCCTTGTGACTGTCCGACATGATGCATCCCAGCGGATTCTGTAATGTCGGCACCACCACCACAGCCTTGATGTTGCCGTAAGTTTGAATAGCCAATTCCAACGCCTCGATGGAAATACCGGTATGCGGACTGGTCGGGATCTCCAGGGCGCGCATGCCAAGGCTTTCCAGTGTCTGCAGCAGTCCGAAATAGGTCGGCGACTCTACGGCGATCGTGTCGCCGGCCTGCGCCACGGCGCGCAGCGCCAGATTGAGCGCTTCGATGCAGCCATGCGTCACCACGACATCGTCAGCGCTGATGCGAATGCCGGCATTGAGCGCACGGCGTGCCACGACCTGGCGAAAATGGCTGTTACCGTTGATCGGCATGGGGCTGGTCAACAAGGTCGGCTGTTCACGCAAGGCTTTGATGGCAGCATTTTTCAGAGCATCGACTGCGTACAGTTCAGGTGCGCAACTCATGCCGCTCAGATCAATGGTGGGCGCCTTCAAATGCCGGCGCGCGATGAAGTCGGAAACTTGCTCGTGGATGCCGACATATTGTGCAGGGTCCAACGGTGCAGAGATATTCGGCTCGCCCACCGGACGAATTTGCGCACGCCGCGGCTGCCGGACGAAATACCCGGAGCGCGGACGTGCCTCCAACCAGCCCCCCTCTTCCAGATAGCGCAAAGTCTGCAGCGCCGTGGATAAACTGACATGCTGCTGCCGCATCAGGTCGCGTACCGAAGGCATGCGATCACCGGCAGCCAATGTTCCTGCCTGAATCGCGGAGAGATAGTGTTCTGCCAGACGTCGATAGATTGGCTGACTCGGTTGCTGTGACTGACCAGACGAATTCAGTTGGCCGGCAGCAGTCGGCACGAGTTCGGACAAAGCTTGCGGCGTTGGGCCGGTATTGAGAGGTAGTGGTTGCATGTCCATGAGTGAATCTTCAGCGTTCTTCCCCTGCAGCGATAGATACAGAGCCCTCGAAAACAGACGATAACAGATCAGAAAAACGCCTGCTGTTTCGATTCACATCGCCACAGCCTGTGCCTGTTTCGTAAAAGCTGTTCTGCCTAAACTATCCCTACGCCAACCAACAGGAAAACATCATGCGTACAGAAGACAGGCAAGCGACTCCCACCAGAATCCAACTGAGCGCCGGACAAAGCCACACCATCTGGACTGCCCGCGACACCGTCCTGTTTGTGCAATCCGGCAGCATCCGTCTGCGCGAATCGCCGGAGTGGATGAGCGAAACCATCCTGAAAACGCTTTCCACTTTGCAGGAAGGCCAGCACTATCAGACCGAGCGCAGCGGCTGGACTTGCTTATATGCAACCCACACCACAGAGGTGCTGTGCTATGCCAGCCTCAAACCGCGCTATTTTTCACTGGACTTCATCGTACGCCTGGTGAGTACGCCAACCAGATGGCTACGCAGCATGGCAGCACAACTGATGACATCGAAATAACAGCGGGCGAACAGCACAGGCATGGCCCAAGCGGCTTACCTGTGCCACATCAAAGTAGTGCCAAAAAAATGTCAAATCAACCCTGAAGAATGTGTGTGTATTGCAATAAAGGCATTACACTACTGCATCACCATACCTCTTCATCGTTATGCAGAATGAAATCCGCTCCACAGACGCTGCCGCACTAAGCACCTCCAACACACCAAGCAGTGACGACTTCATCAGCGCGGACATGTTTGAGCTGGCTCCCGTTTCGATGTGGCTGGAAGACTTCAGCGGCGTCAAAAAACTGCTTGATGAATGGCGTACCGCCGGCGTCACCGATTTGCGCAGCTATCTGCAAGCAGACCTCTCACGCGTACATGCCTGCACACTGAATATCCAGGTGTTGCATGTCAACAAAAAGACGCTGCAGTTGTTCGAAGCCGATGACATTGCCCATCTGATCGCCAACCTTGACAAGGTTTTCCGCGATGACATGCTGCACACCCATATCGAGGAACTGCTGCAAGTCTGGGAAGGCAAAACAGAATTCTCCAGCCATAGCGTCAACTACACGCTGTCCGGAAAGCGCCTCGACATCCAGCTCAATGCACGTATTCTGCCGGGCTATGAAGACAGCTGGGGCCGCGTGCTGCTGGCCGTGGAAAACGTCACCGAGCGCGAAACCGCTCGCCGCAAGCTGACACATAGCGAAGATTACGCCCGTGGCTTGTTCGAGTATTCGCCGATTTCTCTTTGGGTCGAAGACTTCAGCCAGGTCAAACGCCTGTTCGGCGATTTGCGCCAGATCGGCATCAAGGATTTTCGGGTTTTCACCGATGTGCATCCCGAGTTCGTCGAGCGCTGCATGCAGGAGATCAGGGTCATCGACGTCAATCAGCAAACGCTGACGATGTTCCATGCCCCGGACAAGACGACTTTGCTGTCGCGTCTGAGCGAGGTATTCCGCGACGACATGCGACCGCATTTCAACGAGCAGTTGAGTGAACTGTGGCATGGCAACCTGTTCCATCAACGCGAAGTGGTGAACTACGCGCTCAACGGCGAGCAATTACACGTGCACTTGCAGTTCTCGGTTTTTCCCGGCCATGAAGAAGACTGGAGCCTGGTGCTGGTCGCCTTGACCGATATCACCGCCCGCAAAAAAGCAGAGGCCTATCTGGAGTTCCTCGGCAAGCACGACGAACTGACCAAGCTGCATAATCGCGCCTTCATGGTCGACGAAATGAATCGGCTGGAGCGCAAGGGACCGTTTCCGGTCAGCGTCATCATGGCCGATCTTAATGGTCTCAAAGAAGTCAACGATCAGCTTGGCCACGCCGCCGGCGACGCCCTGTTGCGTCGTGTCGGCGAGGTATTGGGCAAAGCCGCCGACAAACCGGTGTATGCGTCGCGCATCGGCGGCGATGAATTTGCCATCCTCATGCCGGCCACCGATGACCGAGGCGCAGCGGCCATGATGGAAAACATTCAAAAGCTGATCGACATCAACAACCAGTACTACTCCGGCTCAGTATTAAGCCTGTCGATGGGCGCCGCAACCAGTCAGCACGGCGAACGCCTGGAATCCACCGTGCAGCGCGCCGACGCGCTCATGTATGAGGACAAGCGTTCTTACTACGCCAAGGTGCCTGCACATGACCGGCGCCAGTCTGCAGACGAATGATCTCAAGTCGTTTTGAACTGCAGGTCGGCGATGAAACCATCGTCGGCGATGTTCTGGGCGAACCGCATCATCTACACGCGTTGTTTTTGCATGGCGCAGGCCAAAGTGATCGTCTGCGCCAGCGCCTCCTGCGAGAAGAGCTTGCGCAATACGGTTTCGGCAGCGTCGCACTGGATTTTTCCGGGCACGGCGAGAGCAGCGCCAACAGCCCCGGCTCACTGAAGAAACGCCTGCAGCAGGCACAAGCCGTATTGGCGCATACCGACGCCGGCGGCACTATCCACACTGTCGTCGGCACCAGCATGAGCGGCGAGATTGCCTTGCGCCTTGCCTGCGGCATGGGCAGTCGCATCGATCACGCTGTTCTCATCGTCGGCGCCATTTACGGCCGTGCCGCCTTTTCGACCCCATTCGGCCCGGAATTCTCAAGCATCATCCGTCAGCCGTATAGCTGGCGCGATGCAGAAACACTGGAATTGATTCGTGATTATCGAGGTAGTTTGACCCTGATCAGGGCATTGGAGGATGCAGTCATTCCGCATGATGTGGCCGACTTGCTGGAACAAGCCGCGGTGTCGGCACGCTTTCGGTGCATCATCGATCTGCCGGAAACCGATCATCGCGTCAGCGAAAAAATGGCCAACGACGCTGCGCTACGCCAGCGCATCGCGGCCGCGATCAAAACCAAAGACTGGAAGTAACGTTCAGGCGCTGGTACTAACCAGCGTACCCACTGCGGAGCCTTGCGCCACCGCACTACTGACAGCGACGGAAGACAAGCCGGGATTGCTACTCAGGATATCGGCAAAATTGGCAGAGCCCCCACTTCCGGCGGTCGGCGTAAAGATACCGCTGCCGTTGTAGACCCCGTCCGGCATGCCGGAAGATGAAGAAGCCAAGGTGCCAGAAGAATCGGACGAGTCAGAAGAGCTTGAAGAAGGTGAACTGGATTTGTTCAGGGATGCTAGAAAGGCCTTGCTGGCGGCGGCTGTTTCGTCGTTCGCGGCGGTCGACCGCGAACTCGCCGCACTGGCGCGTGCCAAGACGTGCAGAAGGCCCGACGCTGTGTAAGTGACTGCTCCCTTGGGCGCGCCAGGCAAACTCAATACCACGGCACCACCGCTGGCAAGCGCAGCGGCTGTGCTGATCACGCCCGGGCTTTGGCCCAGGTCAACGACCGGCGCATTCCCTCCGAATACATAGGGGATGGTGGCGGTGAACGAGCTGTTGACTGCAATTGCCATAAACGATTCTCGCGGGAAATTCGCTGTTGTTAATGTAGATTAGCAGCAATTAAGGCAAATATCGATGCCAGCATGGCAACATCACACCTGCTGTGGGTTCAACTTGTCCGATTTTGAATACAGTTTGTTCAACGCCGATAGATAGGCTTTCGCCGAAGCAACAACAATATCCAGATCGGATCCGACGCCATTAACGATGCGCCCTGACTTGGCCAGCCGCATGGTGACTTCGCCCTGCGATTGCGTGCCGGTAGTAATCGCGTTGACCGAAAACAGCAACAGCTCGGCACCGCTGGCAGCATTCGATTCGATCGCATTGACGATGGCGTCCACCGGACCGTTTCCTTGCCCTGAGCAACTGACCTCCTTGCCACCCGCAGTGAAAATGATCTTCGCGCTCGGCCGCTCCCCTGTTTCAGAATGCTGCGACAGCGAGACAAAGCCGTAATGCTCTCCTTCATGGCTATGCTGTTCATCGCTGACCAGCGCCATGATGTCTTCATCAAAAATCTCTGACTTGCGATCAGCCAGCTCCTTGAAGCGTGCAAAGGCAGCGTTGACCTCGCCTTCCGACTCCAGCGTGATGCCCAGCTCTTCGAGCCGTTGCTTGAATGCGTTACGTCCCGACAGCTTGCCCAGGACAATCTTGTTGGCGGTCCAGCCGACATCTTCGGCACGCATGATTTCATACGTATCGCGAGCCTTCAGCACGCCATCCTGATGGATACCGGAGGCATGAGCAAACGCATTGGCGCCGACCACCGCCTTGTTGGGCTGTACGGCGAAGCCCGTGATCTGCGACACCAGTTTGGAGGTCGGCACGATTTGCGAAGCGTCGATGCCAAGCGTCAGATTGAAATGATCGCGACGCGTCCTGACCGCCATGACGATTTCTTCGAGCGCGGTATTCCCGGCGCGCTCCCCCAGACCATTGATGGTGCACTCGACCTGACGTGCGCCACCGATCATGACGCCCGCCAGAGAGTTGGCCACCGCCATGCCAAGATCGTTGTGGCAATGCACAGACCAGATCGCTTTGTCAGAATTGGGAATCCGCTCGCGCAGGCTCTTGAGCATGTTGCCGTACAGCTCAGGCACGCCATAACCGACGGTATCGGCAAAGTTGATGGTGGTAGCGCCTTCGGTGATCACCGCTTCCAACACCCTGCAAAGAAAATCCATGTCGGAGCGGCTGCCATCTTCGGGGCTGAACTCGACGTCATCCGTGAACTGGCGCGCATAACGCACCGCCAGCCGGGCCTGCTCAAACACCTGATCAGGCGTCATGCGCAGCTTCTTTTCCATATGCAATGGCGAAGTGGCTATGAAGGTATGAATCCGTTTGCGCCGGGCCGGCGCCAGCGCCTCCGCGGCACGTGCGATATCGCGATCATTGGCGCGCGATAGAGAACAGATGACGGAATCCTTGATCAATCCAGCAATGGCTTTGATCGATTCAAAATCGCCGGGAGACGCGGCGGCGAAACCCGCTTCGATCACGTCAACCTTCATGCGCTCAAGCTGGCGAGCGATGCGGATCTTCTCTTCTTTCGTCATCGATGCGCCGGGAGATTGCTCGCCGTCACGCAAGGTGGTGTCGAAAATGATGAGTTTTTCTGCTGACATGGCAACTCCTCAGGCTAGTCTCGGCAATTCATTCTATCCCTCTCGCATAATGTTGCAATGGCAGTGCAACCACGCCAAGGTAGACAAATCAGCAGCAACAGACGTAAAAAAACCGCCCGGTGATATCTGGGCGGTTTTCGAAGGCTGTTGACCGATGGGCTTATTTTTCCTCGTGTTCCGTCTGGACGATACTGACTGGCTTGCCTTTGATCTTGCGCCAGGCATAGACGATGTAGCCGGAGATGCCATACAGCACAAACAAACCGAACAAGACCTTGGACGGATCGCTCGATATTGCCACCAGCACCACTACCACCAGCAATGCGGCAATGAACGGTACCGGCTTGCGGAAGTTGATGTCTTTGAAGCTGTAGAACGGCACATTGGTCACCATGGTGATACCCGCGTACAGCGTAATCACCCACGAGGCCCAACTCAGATCCGTACCCGCAAAACGCAGATCATCCATCAGCCAGACAAAGCCGGCCACCAATGCCGCTGCAGCAGGGCTCGGCAAGCCCTGGAAATAGCGTTTGTCGACCACAGCGATATTGGTATTGAAACGCGCCAGACGCAGAGCGCCGCCGACGCAATACACGAATGCCGCCAGCCAGCCCAACTTGCCCATGCCACGCAAGGACCATTCATAGACGACCAACGCCGGTGCGGCGCCAAAAGACACCATGTCCGACAGACTGTCATATTGCGCGCCGAACTCGCTTTGCGTGTTGGTCATGCGTGCCACACGACCATCGAGACTATCCAGCACCATCGCTACGAAGATCGCAATCGAGGCATGATCGAACTTCAGATTCATCGCCATGACGATGGCGTAGAAGCCGCAAAACAGCGCCGCCGTCGTAAAGGCATTCGGCAACAGATAGATGCCGCGTGAGCGCCGTGGTCGTACGATCGGCGCACCATCTACATCTTCCAGCTGTGCCGGATACATCGGCGTTTTATGGCTGCGCAAGGATTTGGGGAAAGGGATGGATCCCTTGTTTTTGCGTTTGCGGAAAGTTGCCATGTAAAGTCCGTCTCAATATGCGTAGGTGATCAGAATTCGGCCAGAATCGTTTCTGTCGCCGAGACTTTTTCACCAACGCTCACTTTCGGTGTGGCGGTCAACGGCAGGTAAACGTCGACGCGGGAACCGAAGCGAATGAAGCCGTAACGCTGACCACGCGCCAATACGTCACCAGCCTTGACGTAGCAAAGGATGCGGCGGGCAATCAGACCCGCCACTTGCACGCATGTCACACTCTGGCCGTTGGCCGCAGTGATCGCCAGCGCATTGCGCTCGTTTTCCAGCGAGGCTTTGTCCAAATCGGCATTGACAAATTTGCCGGGAAAATACTGCACGGTCTCGATCTTGCCATCCACTGGTGCGCGATTGGAGTGGACGTTGAATACGTTCATGAAGACACTGATTTTCAGCGCTTCGCGATTTGTGTAGGGATCATGCGCTTTAGCGACGACCACAATGCGGCCATCAGCGGGCGATAGGACAGCATTCGGATTTTGCGGAATCGTGCGTGGAGGATCACGGAAAAACTGCAAAACAAACAAGGCGATGATCCAGAAAGGAATCGACCAAGCTCCGCCGATCAGCGTAACGATAATGGCGACAACAACAGCGATACCGAGGAAGGGCCAGCCTTCGCGGGCAATAATAGGATGTGGATAATGGTTATTCAACGTTACTCCGATAGTCGCTGATAGATTTTCAAAATGGTAAAGCGTGCTTATTCTAGACGAGCGCCTAAGAAATGTAACGCGCCGCAAATCAAATCAACGGATATTTACCCGTTAATAGCGAATGACAGCCAGGGATTCCGGCCGGAGAAAACGGATGGACCTGGTGGCTTGTGAAGCCATTCTTGTTTTGATGAAAGTCTATTTTATCGCGATTAGTATGAATAACGCGAACAATGCCAATGGCCGGTAGGATGGGGAGGATTGATCAGCAAGCCACGACAAGTCTTTACACCAGAAAATCGGGCGACCTGCACTGCAAGACGCCCGATGACATACGATCAATTACTTGAAACGCACTTTGCCGACCAGATGCATGCCGATAGTGGTGTCGCCCGGCTCGAAACTCGGCTCCGCAACGGCTTCCGGCGCCGGTGCATCCGCAGCCATTGCACGCATCATCATCTTCGGTGCCGGCGCGTTCTGGACATAGTTACCAGAACCTTCGAAGTCCACTGTTTCCACCAGCGCATCACTGCTGCGGCGCCCCAAGGCGCCGGCAATCGATGCAATACGCTCGTTGAGATTCTTGAAGGTCATGCTGATCAGGTCCGCATCCAGCTTTCTTGTGGCAGCCGGACTTAAGCCAAATTGCAGATTATTAAGTCCCAGCAAGCCCTGCGCTGCAGCGACGGTACGTGGCAGCCCCTCCAGATTCGTAGTGGTGACGTCGAGGTATTGGCCCACACGCCAGCCTACAATGGGGCGCGGCTTATTGCTCGGACGAGGATCTTCGGCGTAGACCGCATAGGTGTAGTAACCACGAGTCCTCAGCTGCGCTTGCGGATCCTGCCGCTTAACGATGTCAATGCCCTGCTTCATCTTCTTGTTAACACGCGAGGCCGCCGCCGCTTTGTCCTTGTCCTGCTCTTCGACGTTGAGGGTGGCATGTGCTTCATCGTTAGGCACAACGAGTTCGCCTGAGGCGGGAATAACCACCATGGTGCCGGTGGATTGAGCAGATTGCGCATGTGCCGCCATCGTGGCAGTGGCTAGTACGGCGGCGAATAATAGTTGGCTTGAGCGCGACATGTATATCTCCAGAAATAAAACGGATTGATGAGTTTCGTAACGCTTTACAAATTACTGCGTGATGAAAAGCGGCAACGAAGACTGGCGTTTGGACGCCTTGCAACACGGTTAGTTCTTCGAAGGAACAATGCAATTGTGACAAGATGCAAGCAACGAGGCATCTTTGTTATTCCGGATGTGGAAAATAAAAAAAGGACGCCTGAGCGTCCTTTTTTCTTCGACTGACATATCGATCTATCGATTCGTTCTTCGATTGATCCACAAGCTTGCTGGTCTTGATCCAAGGCAGGCTGGACGGGAATTCGCAAAGCACTGCTTTGCGCCGTCCAGCCCAGGGCGCGTATGCTTGCGCGTCCTGCGATGATGCCTGTGATCGCGGTCCGGAGTCGAATTAGTTCTTCGATTGATCAACCAGCTTGTTGGCTTTGATCCACGGTAGGCTGGACGGGAATTCGCAAAGCACTGCTTTGCGCCGTCCAGCCCAGGGCGCGTATGCTTGCGCGTCCTGCGATGATGCCTGTGATCGCGGTCCGGAGTCGAATTAGTTCTTCGATTGATCAACCAGCTTGTTGGCTTTGATCCACGGCATCATCGCACGCAGCTTTTCACCAACGATTTCGATCTGGTGTTCAGCGTTGATGCGACGGCGCGACAGCAATGTAGGTGCGCCTGCCTTGTTTTCCAGAATGAAGCTCTTGGCGTATTCGCCGGTCTGGATGTCGGTCAGCACTTGCTTCATGACCTTCTTGCTCTCTTCGTTGATGATGCGTGGGCCGGTGACGTATTCGCCGTATTCCGCATTGTTGGAGATCGAGTAGTTCATGTTGGCGATGCCGCCTTCGTAGATCAAGTCGACGATCAGTTTCAGTTCGTGCAGGCATTCGAAGTACGCCATTTCTGGTGCATAACCGGCTTCCACCAGTGTTTCGAAACCAGCCTTGATCAGTTCGACAGTACCTCCGCACAGAACCGCTTGTTCGCCGAACAGGTCGGTTTCGGTTTCTTCGCGGAAGTTGGTTTCGATGATGCCGGCACGGCCGCCGCCGTTGGCGGTGGCGTACGACAAGGCGACGTCACGGGCTGTGCCGGACTTGTCCTGATACACAGCGATCAGATGCGGCACGCCGCCACCTTGAGTGTAAGTCGAACGCACAGTGTGGCCTGGAGCCTTCGGCGCGATCATGATGATGTCCAGATCAGCGCGCGGCACGACTTGACCGTAGTGGATGTTGAAGCCATGTGCGAAGGCGACTGTCGCGCCTTGCTTGGCGTGCGGGGCAACGTTTTCTGCATAGACCTGGCCGATGTTTTCGTCCGGCAGCAGGATCATGATGACGTCGGCGCCCTTGACCGCTTCGTTGACTTCGGCAACGTTCAGGCCGGCGTTCTTGGCCTTGTTCCACGATGCGCCGTCTTTGCGCAGCGCAACGGTGACTTTACAGCCGGAGTCATTCAGATTTTGTGCGTGCGCGTGGCCTTGCGAACCGTAACCGATGATGGTCACGTTCTTGTTCTTGATCAGGGACAGGTCTGCGTCTTTGTCGTAAAAAACTTTCATGATTTTTCCTATTAACTAATTTTTAAAATACTAAATACTGAATTAAATACAGAGAGCTACGTAACGATGGTCGTGGATCAGACTTTGAGGATCCGTTCGCCGCGGCCGATACCGGAGCCGCCGGTACGAACAGTCTCAAGAATGGCCGCACGGTCGATCGAGTCGATAAATGCGTCCAACTTGCCCTTGTTACCTGTCAATTCGATGGTGTAGGTCTTTTCGGTGACATCAATGATGCGACCGCGGAAGATGTCCGCAGTACGCTTCATTTCTTCACGCTCTTTGCCTACGGCACGTACCTTGATCAACATCAGTTCGCGCTCGATATGCGCGCCTTCTGTCAGATCCACGACCTTTACCACCTCGATCAGGCGATTCAGGTGTTTGGTGATTTGTTCAATCACGTCGTCCGAGCCGCTGGTCACGATGGTCATCCGTGACAAGGTAGCGTCTTCGGTAGGTGCAACAGTCAGAGTCTCAATGTTATAGCCACGCGCGGAGAACAAACCCACAACACGGGACAGAGCGCCGGCTTCGTTTTCCAGCAATACAGAAACAATATGGCGCATGATTACAGATCCTCCGAACCCAAGAGCATTTCAGTCAAACCCTTACCTGCCTTGACCATAGGCCAGACGTTTTCGGTTTGATCCGTAATGAAGTTCATGAAGACCAGCTTGTCTTTCATGCCGAACGCCTCCTTAAGCGCACCGTCTACATCACCCGGTTTCTCGATCTTCATACCAACGTGGCCATACGATTCGGCTAACTTGGTGAAGTCAGGCAAGGAGTCCATGTATGACTCGGAGTAGCGCGAACCGTAATCGATTTGCTGCCACTGGCGAACCATACCGAGGAAACGGTTGTTCAGCAGAATGATCTTTGGCGTCAGGTGATACTGCTTACAAGTCGCCAGCTCCTGGATACACATCTGAATCGATGCTTCGCCAGTAATACAAGCGACGGTCGCGTCAGGATTGGCTTTTTGCACGCCCATTGCATACGGCAAGCCGACACCCATGGTGCCCAGACCGCCGGAATTGATCCAGCGGCGCGGTTTGTCGAAGCCATAATATTGCGCTGCCCACATCTGATGCTGGCCAACGTCGGACGTGATGAAAGCATCACCCTTGGTGATTTCCCACACGTTCTGGATCACCGCCTGCGGCTTGATAAACTCATCCGAGGTAGCAAACTTCAGGCAGTCGCGTTCGCGCCACTTGTTGATCTGCTTCCACCAGTTCGCCACAGCAGGCGCATTTGGCTTGGTTTCGGACGCGTCAAGCTGTGTCAGCAACTCTTGCAGCACGTCTTTGACGTTGCCGACGATAGGAATGTCGACCTTGACGCGCTTGGAAATCGACGACGGATCGATGTCGATGTGAATGATCTTGCGGGCATTCGATGCAAAGTGCTTCGGATTGCCGATCACGCGGTCGTCGAAGCGCGCCCCAATAGCGATCAGCACGTCGCTGTGCTGCATGGCCATATTGGCTTCATACGTACCGTGCATACCCGGCATGCCGACGAACTTGTCGCTGGTGGAGCGGTAAGCACCCAAGCCCATCAGCGTATTGGTGCAAGGGAACCCCAGGCGATCAACCAGCTTGTTAAGCTCGGGAGCAGCATTTGCCAGAATCACGCCGCCGCCGGTATAGATCATCGGACGTTCAGCCGTCAGCAACAGCTGCAACGCTTTGCGGATCTGACCCGAGTGGCCCTTGTCCACCGGCTTGTACGATCGCATCTCGACGGTTTTCGGATACTCGTAAGCACAAGTATGCATCGAGATATCTTTGGGAATATCGACCAGCACCGGACCTGGACGGCCGGTTGTGGCGATATAGAATGCTTTTTTCATTGTCGCGGCAAGGTCTTTCACATCCTTCACGAGGAAGTTGTGTTTGACACAAGGACGCGTGATGCCGACGGTGTCACATTCCTGGAAGGCATCCTGACCGATAGCGGTCGAAGGCACCTGGCCGGAAATCACGATCATCGGGATCGAATCCATGTACGCAGTCGCCAGACCGGTCACCGCATTGGTGACGCCGGGACCGGAGGTCACGATACAGACGCCGACTTTTTCGGAGCTGCGCGAATAAGCATCCGCTGCATGCACCGCAGCCTGCTCGTGGCGTACCAGAATATGTTGGAATTTATCTTGCTTGAAGATAGCGTCGTAAATATAAAGCACGGCGCCACCGGGATAGCCGAAGACGTGCTCAACGCCCTCTTCAGCCAGGCAACGGACGAGTATCTCCGCGCCGGTGAGGTTTTCTGCACTCATTACTACTTCCTTTCAAGGTCCATTGGAGATTGATCGGATGTTCTCCCCTGACGAAATCGTACTGATCGACCTGCGTCCTCCGGCATCCCTTCTTTGTGCGGTCACGTCATTTCTGCGCCCCAACCGTAGTGAGGTTCAAAATGCCGCTTAGCGCGACTCGTTCAGCCTTGGTGCAAGTACACCGTTACGAATTTCTCGCGCTTGTGGCGCGGGTTAGAACAAACAGCTTTTTAAATAAAGCGCGTCTTTGACAATCGCTACATTATGCGTAGCCACGGTAAAGACCATAGAACTTCATGTTGATGAAGCGGACTGACACGTTAATGCGTCGCATCATTTTGGTCAAGTGAATTTCTTTGAATACACCGTCAAACCGCCCGAAAATTGTGCGTTTCCGATAAACACCACCACAAACAAGGGCTTTTTTGCTAGCATGCGCTCTTGTTACAAATCCGTACATTCCACCAACATGTCGGAAATGCATTCGATTCATCTATTCCCGGCTGTATATCTACAAGCCGCATTGCATGGCAACTGACAAAGAACTCTCCGATTTTCTCGAAAATGTCGAACGCCGCGCCTTCAAACAGGCCGTCTATGCCGTACGCAAAGATGAAGCCGCGCTCGACATCGTTCAGGATGCAATGATCAAACTGGCCGAGAAGTACGGCGACAAACCTGCCAATGAACTTCCGCTGCTATTTCAGCGCATCCTGCAAAACACGATTCATGATTTTTTCCGACGAGAAAAAGTCCGGACCACCTGGGTCAGTCTCTTTTCCAGCATCGGCCGCGATACGGAGAATCAGGAAGACTTTGACTTGCTGGAAAGTTATGAAGCGGAAGAAGGCACGGAAGCGGCAGAGTCCAGCGCAGACAAAGTTGAACGCGAGCAAACACTTGCTTTAATTGACGCCGAAGTACAAAAACTCCCGACTCGTCAACGCGAAGCTTTCCTCATGCGTTACTGGCAAGACATGGATGTCGCAGAAACAGCTGCCGCAATGGGATGCTCCGAAGGCAGCGTCAAAACCCACTGTTCTCGCGCCACACACGCTCTGGCTCAAGCACTCAGGGCTAAAGGAATCACTTTATGAACAACAAAGAACTACAATTTGCCTATCGGGTAAAGCGAGCTCTGGATGCAAATCTGGAGCACTTGCCCGAGTCCACCACGCAAAGCCTGGCTGAAGCGCGCCGTGTCGCGATTGCCCGCAAGAAAAAAGCAGTTCCGGTACGCGCCGTCGTGCCGCAATTTGCCTTGGCAGGCGCAATGGGCGGCAGCTTCCGCGAGCCGCAATCATTCGCCTGGCTTGGCCGCCTGGGTGTCGCCATTCCTTTGCTGGCCGGCGTCATGCTGTTTGCCGGCTTGTATGAGCACGAACATCAGCAACGTATCAGCGAATTGGCGGAAATCGATGCAGGTGTCTTGTCAGACGAGTTGCCGCTGTCGGCTTACCTTGATCATGGCTTCAATGCCTATCTGGCGCAGCAAGGCGAATAATTGATGGTGCGTATCCGGACTTCAATGAGCAACGCAACACGCAAGATTCTGAACCTTCCTGTTGCGATTGTCGCCCTGCTTGCCTGTCTCGCTGGCGCTACCGCTCTGGCACAAGCCCCCGCCCCGGTGCTGACACCCGCACCTGCAGCAACAACCAAATTACCCACTCCACAACCTACCCCGTCGAAGGTGGCAAGAAAACCCGACTCCAAACCAACTTGGGCGGAACTCAATCCGGCGCAGCAGCATGCACTCGCCCCGTTGGCAGGCGAATGGAACAAAATGCCTTTAAACAGCAAGGAAAAGTGGCTGGTCATTGGTAATAAATTCGCCTCCATGAATCCGGCTGAACAAGAGCGCCTGCAAGAGCGCATGCGCGACTGGGTTAAACTGACCCCCGTACAACGCCGCTCGGTTCGCGAAAGCTATACCCGTGCCAAGAAGCTGGATGCCGAAAAAAAATCGGCTCAGTGGAAGGAATACCAGCAATTGTCGGAAGAACAGAAGAAAAAATTATCTCAAGCCAAGCTGCCAAAGCATGTTGCTGCATTGCCCGCAACGCAAAGCAAGGCCGCACCAACTATCCAGCTGCCACAGGAAGCGCTCGAACAAACTCTGGCGCCACAGCCTGCTGCAGTCACCACTCCCGCAATTGCACCACCGGCGGCCGTCGAAACAAAGTAAGCGAAGCTGGCCTGAACGAAGTATTCCGGGCCGAAATGTAAAATGCCATGTCCGCGAGAGAACGCCGACATGGCATTTTTTCATGGCGAACACAAATGACGCCGCGTATGATGCCCACTTTATGCTCCATGCCGCCTGGCACGCCCGCGATTCAGCAGCACGCCAGATTCATCATCAAGAGAAGAGACAGACTTGAGCGCCACCTTGCACAGCACCTCGAATCAGACGCCGCAGACATTGCCCACGCCCTCACTCCGACGCCGCTTGTGCAGCATGGTGTATGAATCCATGTTGCTGTTCGGCGTGCTGTTCATTTCAGCCTGGCTGTTCTCGACCCTGCTTCAGCAACGCCACGCCTTGTATCTGCGTCATGCACTGGAGAGCTGGCTCTTCATCGTTCTGGGGCTCTATTTCGTCTGGTTCTGGACGCACGGCGGCCAAACGCTGGCAATGAAAACCTGGCGTATTCGCGTAATCGGCAATGACGGCCTTCCCGTCAGCACACTGCGCGCACTTGCGCGCTTCCTGCTGAGCTGGCTGTGGTTCATTCCAGGTCTTGCGCTGGCCTGGGCTTTGGGTGCGCAAAATTGGATGCTGATTGGAGTCCCCGTCGCCAATATCATCGTTTGGGCCGGCTTGATCTATCTCGATCCGCAACGCCAATTCGTGCATGACAGAATCGCCGGTACACGCATCGTCGATCTGAATCCCCGTAAAAAGAAACAATAAAAACACGCTGAAACAAAACGGTCATGCAATCCTGTTACGCTAGCCGTTTTGTCCATCCTCACGAGGCCGCTGCTGCATGATCGCCCGCATCGCCAGAACCTTGCTGCTCACGCAATTTGGCGTAGCCATTTTGTTCTACATTCTGCTCGTCAAGCTGCACGTCACCAACGTCCCTCTTGCGATCGTTCTCAGCCTTGCGCTGGTTGCATTGTTTCGCGCCTCCATTACGGCCAATAGCTTCTTCCTGACATGGCCTTATCGTGCCAAGTCTGCCCATACCCCCGAGCTGACTTGGCCGGGTATTTTCAGATTATTCGCGGGTGAGTATTGCGCCACCATGGTGTGCTCGTCCTGGGGCATGCCTTTTCAACGTTTCGATAAACGCATCTTTACTGATACGACCTCCCTGCCGGTTTTGCTGATTCACGGCTATGGCTGCAATAGCGGCTACTGGCACTGGATGAGCAAGGCGCTCTGCGAAGCCCACATCACTCATTATGCCGTCGACATGGAGCCGGTATTCGGCAGCATCGACGGCTACGCACCCATTGTGCATGAAGCCGTGCAGCGGCTAGTCACCGAAAGCGGGCAGAACAAAATCGTCATCGTAGCCCACAGCATGGGAGGCCTGGCGGCGCGTGCGTATCTTCGAGATCATGGCCACACCAACATTGCCAAGGTCATTACGCTAGGCACGCCACATCATGGCACCACCATCGCAAACTTCGGCATCGGTATCAATTGTGGCGAAATGAACTGGCTGGGACGCGCCGAGGAAGGTACCAGCAGCGAATGGCTGCACAAATTGGCCGCTACGGAAAATCCTGAAACGCGCGCTGTTATTCTGTCGATCTATTCCCATCACGACAACATCGTATCGCCGCAAATATCCTCCCATTTGCCGGGAGCGGAAAACATCGCCATCAGCGGCATCGGCCACGTCGCCCTGGCATTGGATGCCACTATCCAAGCACTCGTCATCGAAGAAATCCACAAGGCCGACAAATAAAAAAACCCGCATCGGAAAATGCGGGTTTCTTGAACTACAGCCGTAAGCCATACAGGTGTAAAGAATGTACTGACGCCTCTATCTGCCTACTTACTTCTTGGCGTCTTTGGCTGCATCCTGAATCTGTTGACCAGTGGCTTCAATCTTTTCTCCGGCCTTTTGTGTCAGATCCTTCGCCTCTTCCTTGGCATTGCTCATTGCCTGATCCAGCTTTTGACCGGCTTCAGTTGCCTTGTCTTGTGCCTTGTCTGCAGCTACGGCAGCCTGATCACCAGCGTTCTTTACTGCACTGTCGATCTGCTTACCCATTGACTCTGCAGGTCCTGGTGTTTCTTCTTTTTTCTGGCAAGCGGAAACTGCCAGCACCACCGCGCCGATTGCCAACGCAGCGCCCATTAATTTAGTGAATTTCATATTTACCCTTTCAAAATCAGAATCGTCCGGAAGACGCGTGAAAAACATCCTGCGGCACGATAGCACGTTGCCGGTTCTTGTCTACCTCAGACACAACAAAACAGTAAAAATATCCAACCGAAATAGGCGAAATTCGAAGACCTTGCCGTTACTCCATCAAGGCCAGCTCTTCATCCGTAAAACCTGCCGCTCGACGTGCCGTCATATTGAACGGGCCGCGCATCACCGGCGCTTTGAACTCAACGGACAAGTTTGCAAACGTTGCTATCGGATCAAGATCGCGTTGCTTGCACAGCCATCCATACCAACGGTTGCCGATGGCCACATGACCGATTTCATCGCGCATGATGATGTCGAGAATTTCCGCCGCAGCCCGATCGCCTGCCTGCGCCAGTTTGTTGCGCACCGGCGGCGCAGCATCCAGACCTCGCGCCTCCATCGTGCGCGGCACCAATGCAATGCGGGCGAGAATGTCGGATCGGGTTTTCTCGGCCATGTCCCACAAGCTGTTATGCGCAGGAAAATCGCCGTAAGAATAACCAAGCACCTTCAAGTGCGCCGCCAGCAACGAAAAATGGTAAGCCTCTTCGCTTGCCACCTGCAACCAGTCGACATAAAACGCTTCGGGCATATCCGGAAAGCGCCAGATCACATCCAGCGCCAGATTGATTGCATTGAACTCAATATGCGCCAGCGCATGGATCATGGCTGCACGCCCTTCTTCCGTGCGCATGGAACGATGCTTCACCTGCAGCGGAGACACCAGTTCGGGCCGTATGGGTCTGCCGGGGATAGCGGCATCCGTCGACAAGGCCGCACCACAGTGCAGCGCGAGACGACCTTCATGCCACTCACTCGCCAGCGCGTGGACACCGGCGACCTTCATGGCGCTCTCGGTCTGGATCAGGCAAGCCAGGGCTCCTGCGCGTAATTCCGTCGGGTTAAAAGAATTACCGCAATGCAAATCGGCATTCAAAGCAGGAGTCAAAGGTGAATTCATACAAGCAGCGGTAAAATGACGGGTTGATGCAACACAGTCCGTCCCAATATGGGTGTCTGTGTTCTCGATTAACCGAGGAGACAATTTTATTATGGCAATTTACAAGTTGGAACAAGACACGCCGGAAATCGCAGAAACCGCTTACGTCGCCGAGTCGGCCGTCGTGGTCGGCAAGGTCAAGCTCGAAGAGCATGCCAGCGTCTGGTTCAACGTCAGCATTCGCGGTGACAATGAATTAATCACCATCGGTGAAAACAGTAACGTTCAGGAGGGTGCAGTATTGCACACTGACGTCGGTTACCCGATGCACATCGGCAAGAACGTGACAGTCGGTCATCAGGCCATGCTGCATGGCTGCACGATCGGCGAAGGCGCCTTGATCGGTATTCAGGCAATCGTGCTCAATGGCGCCAAGATCGGCAAAAACAGCCTGGTCGGCGCCGGCGCGCTGGTCACCGAAGGCAAGGAGTTTCCTGAAAACTCGCTGATCATCGGTTCGCCCGCCAAGGCTGTACGCACGCTGACACCGGAAGATATCGCACGCATGCGTGCCGGTACCGACAGCTACGTTGAACGCGCGCAGTTGTTTAAAACCAGTCTCAAACGCATCGCCTGACGCGTCGTTAAAACAAGGCAAGACAACACGATGCGGCGTAAGCCGCCTCTCGTGAGCATCACTGAGCAATAGAAAGAAATAATGAAAGATACGCTGCAAAAATTCATGGTTGAAGATGCACCGGTTCGCGGAGAACTGGTGGAGATTTCTGCAACCTGGCAACAGATACTTGCACGCCGCGATTATCCGGTCGCCGTCAAAGCGCTGCTCGGCGAAATGCTGTCGGCAGCGGCGTTGCTGTCGGCCAATCTCAAGTTCAACGGCATGATCGTCATGCAAATTCATGGCGACGGCCCGGTCAAGTTGCTGGTGGTCGAATGCGACTCAGATCTGCGTCTGCGCGCCACGGCAAAACTTGTCGAAGGCCAGGAGGTGGCCGATGACGCCACGCTGGAACAGCTCGTCAATGCCAATGGCGAAGGCCGCTTTGTGATCACGCTCGACCCGAAAGACAAGATGCCGGGCCAACAAGCCTACCAGGGCATCGTGCCACTGGACGGCGACAACGTCGCTACCGTGATCGAAAATTACATGCTGCGCTCTGAGCAGCTTGACACCAAGCTGTGGCTGGCAGCGGACGACAACGTCGCGCGCGGCGTGTTGTTGCAAAAACTGCCGACACAAGGCGGCAAGAATGCTCCCGCAGAAGAACTGGAAACCTGGAATCGCCTGTCGATGCTCGGTAATACCTTGCGCAAGGAAGAGTTGCTAAGCACTGATATTGAAACGCTGATGCGACGCTTGTTCTGGGAAGAAACCATCCGCGTTTTCGATCCTGCTCACCCTGAATTTTACTGCTCCTGCTCGCGCGAAAAAGTCGGCAAGATGCTCAAGATGCTGGGGCAGGAAGAAATTGAAGATGCACTGGCGAGCGAAGAAAAGCTCGGCATCAGTTGCGAATTCTGCGGCCAGCACTACGAGTTTGACGCGATCGACTGCGCCCATCTTTTTCTGCCGGAAACACCTGCCGATGCCGTGCCGCAAACGGATACCCGTCACTGATATAGCGATGCTGCCGTCCTGACGAAAGTCAGAACCCGGCAGCTTCCGTTGCGCACGATTCAGATTCAGTTGCTGTCAAATACGACACGCAATTCGAGCGTGCGCCGGGACGACCGCTCCGATGATTGACGGATGAGAGCCGATCAGTCCTCATCAGGTCGGACATCAAACTTGAGCAGGCACCAGCAACGCCAACTGCGCCGCATCGAGATAGCACCACTCCCCTTCTTCCAGCTCCAACGCGTCCAATTGCAAGCCGCCGATGGCGACACGGCGCAAGGCGCTGCAATGATTACCGGCAGCGGCCAACATGCGTTTGACCTGATGGTATTTGCCCTGCTCCAACACGATTTCCAGCAGATGCGTATCAAGTTTGCGGCAAGTCACAGCCGCCAATGGCGCCGGCTCGTCATGCAGCTGCACGCCACCGAGCAATTGCGCTATCAGCTCGTCCGTCACGGCATCGTGCGTGGTTGCGGCATAGACCTTCGGCACATGGCGTTTGGGTGACGATTGCGCATGAATAAATGCGCCGTCATCCGACATCAGCAGCAAGCCGGTAGTGTCATGATCTAGCCGGCCGACCGGCTGCACGTCGCGCCAGGAAAACTGCTCCGGCAAAATCGTCAGCACGCCCGGATGATGACTGGGCTTACGTGAGCACTCAAAATTGGCCGGCTTGTTCAGCGCAATATAGACATGCTCCCGATACGTCCATTCTTCATCGAACAGCGTAAAGACCAGGCCTTCGGTATCTGGCGTAAAACGATAGTCATCGACTACTTCACCGTTGATGACGACCTCGCCATCTTCGATCAATGAACGACAATATTTGCGCGATCCAAAACCTTGCGATTGCAGGATGCGATCCAGACTCAACTTGCTCATTCCTTCGGCTTTCTTTCTTGTTTGGGTGTCAGAATCTGGCGGGCGATACCACGCAGAATATTGACCTCCTCGGTTTCCAATTGGGTACGGGAAAACAGACGCTTCAGACGCGGCATCAGTTTTTTGGGGCTATCTGGCTTGAGGAACTCAATGGCCACCAGCGCTTCTTCAAGGTGCCGGAACATGCCTTCGATTTCCGCCACGCCGGCCATTTCCCCTTGAAAACCGATGTCGGTCGCCTGTTTGTGATCGCCCAGCTCCGCCATCCGAAACTCATAGGCCAGCACCTGCACCGCCTGTGCCAGATTGAGCGACGAATAGTCGGGATTAGCCGGGATATTGATCAAAACGTTGCATTTTTGCACTAATTCATTCGGCAAACCAAAGCGTTCATTGCCGAAAATCAGAGCCGCCTTCAAGCCGGTGTCGCCGGCGACTTGTTCAGCAATCGCGCGCGGCGTCACCACCGGCGGCGAAAACTCGCGCAGGCGCGCGCTGATCGCCGCAGCAAAGTTGCAGTCCTGCAGCGCTTCTTCGATGCTCGACACGATACGCGCGCCGGACAAGACGTCCTGCGCACCGCTGGCAAAAGCTACCGCAGCCTCCTCCTGTACTGCATTGGGGAACCGTGGATTGATCAGCACCAGCTCGCCGAAACCCATGGTCTTGATGGCGCGGGCAGCCGCGCCGATATTGCCTGGACTGCTGGTTTCCACCAACACGAAACGCAGGCGTTTGAAAACAGAATTATCGATTTTGGGCGTGTTCATTTAAAATAGCGGTATTCGCATGTCCAAAAATCTCGTAAGCCCAGCCAAAAACAGGCTCGGCAATGCCGCTTTGATGTTAAATTGGCAATTTTTAGACGGTGCACCGCTCATTAATTTCATTGTTGTGCAACTTCTCCCGACGGTAACGAAACCGGCGGCGAAGACGCCATTTTAACGGAACCCTCAGGATGCTTATCCCCCCAATGCTCAATACGGCGATTAAGGCTGCCCGCCGCGCCGCCGCCGTCATCAATCGCGCCTCCTTCGACGTCTCCTTGCTCAAGGTCACCAAGAAGCAGCACAACGACTTCGTCACCGAAGTGGACAAAGCAGCGGAAGACGCCATCATTGAGGTCCTGAAGACCGCTTATCCCGACCACGCCATTCTGGCGGAAGAGTCCGGCGCATCCGCCAACCTGCACGACGAAAATGAAAACGTCTGGATCATCGATCCACTCGACGGCACCACCAACTTCATTCACGGCTTTCCACAATACTGCGTCTCCATCGCGCTGCAACAGCGCGGCATCATTACGCAAGCCGTGGTCTACGACCCAACACGCAACGACCTGTTTACCGCCTCCAAAGGCGCAGGTGCTTACCTGAACGAAAAGCGCATCCGCGTCAGCAAGCGCGACAAGATCGCTGACGGCCTGATCGGTACGGGCTTCCCGTTCCGCGACATGGATGGCCTGAACGAATACATGAAGATGTTCAAGATCATGACCGAAAGCTGCGCCGGTCTGCGCCGTCCGGGCGCTGCTGCGCTGGATCTGGCCTATGTCGCCGCCGGCCGTCTCGACGGCTTCTTCGAAAAAGGTCTGAAACCTTGGGACATCGCCGCCGGTTCGCTGCTGGTGACGGAAGCTGGCGGTATCGTCGGCACCTTCAAGGGCGAAGCCGATTACCTCTACAAGGGCGACGTCCTGGCCGGTAATCCAAAGATTTTCTCGCAGCAAGTCAATTTGCTGTCTGAATTCGCATAAGATTCAGACTTCAGTTCGGCATCACGCATCACGTACCATTTATCACAATCCGGTCGGAGAGCCGGAGCAGTCACCAAGTCACGCCAGGGGGGCGTTGCGATTCAATTCGATTTGCAGCGCTTCCCAGCCACCCAAGGAGACGAGCATGGCAGTCAATCCCATTCCCGAAGGCTACAGCAGCGTCACGCCCTATCTGATCGTCTCCGACACCGCCAGCGCCATTGCGTTTTACGAGAAAGCCTTCGGCGCAACCGAAGTCATGCGCATCGACGGTCCCCACGATAAAATCTGGCACGCCGAAATTCAGATCGGCAACGCGCGCGTCATGCTGGCCGACGAGTTCATCGAAATGGGCATCCATTGCCCCAAGACGCTCGGCGGGGCCGGTGTCAGCATGCTGATCTACGTCGATGACGTCGACACCATTTTTAACCGGGCCATTGCCATGGGCGCCGCCAAGTTGCGTGCCGTCCAAGACCAGTTCTACGGCGACCGGTCCGGCATGTTGCGCGACCCGTATGGTCATATCTGGTCGATTGCCACGCACAAAGAAGATTTGTCCAACGAAGAGATCCGCAGCCGCTCGCAGGCACTGCTCAAGAAGTGCAAACCAACTCCGGCCTAAGCCGTTTGCTCCATGCCATTTGTCACCAGCGCCGGTCGGCGCATTCACTACGAAATCAGCGGAGAAGGGCCTGACCTGCTCCTGCATCATGGTTTTACCAGTAGTTCGCAAGCCTGGCGTTTTTTTGGTTTCACCGAAGTCTTGCAGAAACACTATCGCGTCGTCGCCATCGATGCACTCGGCCACGGCCTGAGCGACAAGCCGCACGACACCCACGCTTACACGCTACAGCAGCGCACTCAAGACGTCGTGGCCACACTCGACGATCTTGGCATCGACAAGGTCAACTACTGCGGCTACTCGCTGGGCGGCTGGGTCGGCTACGGCATGGTGCGTTATGCGCCACACCGCCTGCAATCGTTGATCCTCGGTGCAGCCCATCCCTACGCCGACACCAGCTGGGAGGCGTTCAAAGGGCTCGACGGCACCGATCCGGCAGCCTTCATCACGGCCTTTGAATCGGTACTCAATGAAAAAATTTCCGCTGAAGTAAAGATGATGATCCGCGCCAATGATTTGCAGGCGCTGGCAGCAGCGGCGCAACAGCCACGCGCCTCCATGGAAGACTTGTTGCCCTTGATCGCTATGCCCTGCCTGATGTTTTGCGGCGACGCCGATGCGCGTCATGCGGCAGTGAAGCGCTGCACTGAATTACTGCCGCGCGCGTCCTTTGTATCGCTGCCGGGTGTGACGCATTTCGGCGGGCTGATGCAGAGCAAGCTGGTGTTGCCGCCTGTGCTGGATTTTCTGGCTGCGCAGTCAGCCTGATTTGCTGAGCAGCTTATTTCAACTCATTTCAACTTATGCACGATACGGCCGGTGACTGCTTCACCGGCTTTTTCATCGCTGTCGAATTGTTCGCGCGCACGTTGCAAATCGGCATAATGCCGCTCCGCCCAGTTGTCCAGCGCAATCAGCGTCTCGCTCAGGGATTCTCCCAGCGGGCTTAACTCATACTCCACGTGCGGCGCGGCTGTCTCCAGATTGCAGCGCGTCACCAGACCGTTGCGCTCCAGCTCTTTCAATGTCTGCGTCAGCATCTTTTGCGAGATGCCTTCGATCTTGCGCAGCAAAGCATTATTGCGCATCGGCCCCGCTGCCAGTGCAGGAAAAATCAGCAAGGCCCATTTGCTGCCGACCAGTTCGAGTGCCTTGCGCGATGGGCATGCGAGACGATAAATATCAGTCTGCGTTTCTTCTGCAGAAATTTTGTTTGCGGGTTTCATGGTTACCAAAAAGTACCTACTTGTTGCACTTTCGCCCTTTACCTATGCTGAGCGCCTGTTCAATTGATTCCTTACGGAGAAACAAATGGCTTGGATTTACCTGTCTTTGGCAAGTGTAGTGGAAATTATCATGGCGATCGCGCTCAAGTATGCAAACGGCTGGACCAAGCTGACGCCAAGTCTGATCGGTGTCGGCGCAGCCGCGTGCAGCGTGTTGTTCCTGACGCTGGCCATGCGCAATTTACCCGCCGGCACGGCGTATGCCATCTGGACCGGCACCGGTTCTGTCGGGGTGGCAGTGCTGGGCATTTACCTGTTCAACGATGCCTTGTCACCGTTGCGCCTGCTGTGCATTGCCCTGATTATCGCCGGCACTATCGGCCTGCGCTTGTTGGATGCATGATAGGTTTGGAGTTAAAGAAAAGGCCGTCACGAGGACGGCCGCTTTCACCAACTTACATAGGGTTATTCAATCAGTCAGCAAACTTGACTGCCGTTCCCTTGGCTTCGATATAACCCCACGTTGTCATACCGACACCACTCTTGTAGACCACATTCACGATCGCATCGGCCCCCATGGCGGCAGCCTTGTCGGACAAAATGATGTCGACCTGTTCCTTGGTCGGATCACGATGGAAAATCGTCAATTTCTTCACTTCACCCTCGACTGGTCCAAGCTCTTTGTACTTCTTGTCGGACAAGGCCGTCTCGCTGATGATGATCTTGTTGGCGTTCGATAGTCCTTTGGTTGACGCAAATGTAGTATCGGTGTCGGTACGATAAGACGCACAACCGGCGATCAGCGCCAACATAGCTACAGTGACAACATACTTCGTGGATTTTCCAATCATTCTTTGACCCCAAATATTGTTGATATTAGTAAGACTTCGGCGATAGCAATCGAGCAGAAAAATCGCCGCTCACATTCTGACACAACAAGCAATTGCACAGAAACGCCTGTTTCCGGACTTCTGCTGTTATACTGCGCCCCGTGCGGCACATTCTCCAGTCAAAGTCCGCTGTCCTCCCGACGTTTCAATCCCGTTTGCCTGCGACTGGCGCCCACTGCGGCGACAGGCCGATATTTTTAAATTCCACTATGTCATTCTCATCTCTCGGTCTTTCCGAGGAAATCGTTCGTGCCGTAACCGAACAGGGCTATACCACGCCAACTCCAATTCAGATGCAAGCTGTACCTGCAGTGCTCGCCGGTGGCGACTTGCTGGCAGGCGCACAAACCGGCACGGGTAAGACCGCCGGTTTCACGCTGCCGCTGCTGCAACGCTTGTCGTCGGTCGAGCGCGTCAAGATCAACGGTCATGTGCCTATCCGTGCACTGATCCTGACTCCGACACGTGAACTGGCTGCGCAGGTTGAAGAAAGCGTCCGCCTGTACGGCAAATATCTGCCACTGACTTCCGCATGCATCTTCGGCGGCGTCGGCATCAATCCGCAAATTCGCCAGCTCAAGCAAGGCGTCGACATTCTGGTCGCAACACCAGGCCGTCTGCTGGATCACATGCAACAGAACACCGTCGACCTGCGCAATATCCAGGTTCTGATCCTGGACGAAGCTGATCGCATGCTCGACATGGGCTTTATCCGTGACATCAAAAAGATCCTCGCGATCCTGCCGAAGAAGCGTCAGAACCTGCTGTTCTCGGCGACCTTCTCCGACGAAATCAAGGCACTGGCCGACGGCCTGCTGAATTCGCCGGCAATGATCGAAGTTGCGCGTCGCAACTCGACCGTCGAAGTGATCGGCCAAAAGATCCACCCGGTCGATCGCGACAAGAAGCATCCGATGCTGGCGCACCTGATCAACACGCACAAATGGACGCAAGTGCTGGTGTTCACCCGCACCAAACACGGTGCCAACAAGCTGGTCGAACAATTGGAGCGCGACGGCATCACCGCCATGGCGATCCACGGCAACAAGAGCCAGGCTGCCCGCACCCGTGCGCTGGCCGAGTTCAAGGACGGCAAGCTGCAGGCACTGATCGCCACCGATATCGCAGCACGCGGCATCGACATCGATCAACTGCCGCACGTGGTCAACTATGATCTGCCCAACGTGCCGGAAGACTACGTTCACCGTATCGGCCGTACCGGCCGCGCCGGCGCAACCGGCTCTGCCGTGTCGCTGGTGTGCGTCGACGAGCGCGACATGCTGCACGACATCGAACGCTTCATCAAACGCGAAATCCCGGTCGAAATCATTCCTGGTTTTGAACCCGATCCGAAGGCGAAACCACAGCCGATTCAACTGCGCAGCGGCGGTGGCGGCGGTCAACGTCGCCAAGGCGGTGGTGGTGGTGGTGGCGGTCGCTCGCAACAACCGAAAAAACCGGGCGCCGGAAGTGGTCAAGGCCAGCAAGCATCGGCCAAGCCGCGTCAAGGCGGCCCTGCCAAGCCACAAGGCCAGGGTCCTGCACAAAACCGCGGACCTGCTGCACGTCCTTCGGCATCGACACATCGCTCCGGTGGTCGCGGCAGGTAAAATAGCTGCTTTCGACTAAACAGCGCGGAGTATCGAAGTGGCAGAAATGATCGACGTCATCAAGGCAGATCTCAACAATCCGCGACATGGCGTCGCCATTCTCGACATGCTCGATGCGTATGCATCCGATCTGATGGGCGGCGGCGAAGGCATCACCGATTTCGTCCGCACTCATCTGATCGATGAATTGCGCAAGCGCCCTTCCGTGCATGTGTTCCTGGCGTTCGATGGCGATACGCCGGCCGGATTTGCGAATTGCATCGAAGGCTTTTCCAGCTTCGCCTGCAAGCCCCTGCTCAACATCCATGACTTTGCGGTCGCACCTGCTTATCGTGGACGCGGTATCGCAAAACAGTTGATGCACGCGATTGAAAAGTGCGCACGCGAGCTCGCCTGCTGCAAGATCACGCTGGAAGTATTGGAAGGCAATACAGTCGCTCGCGCACTCTACGCGAGCACTGGTTTCAGCGGATACGAATTGAATCCGACAACCGGCAAAGCCATCTTCATGCATCGCCTGCTGTAACACGAAGAAAGTGAAAAGACCCGGCGCGCGGGGCTTTTTTCTCACTGAGTAGCGCGAAACCAGTTTACCCAACTGAAGCGGCTAGCTTTTTGCTCTCCAGCCTCAGACGTTGCCTACACCCCCATTAGGGGCACACAGAAATTTCCGCCTCACTAAGGGGATAGAGCAAGCATTTTTGCTCATCTTCTTTTACATCGCCTCCCAGAAGACTATGCGCATTTCAGTTTTTCTTAATGCCATCAGCCAGCGTGCGTCAAAAATCCCTAAAAGTATTTTGAGATGATTTCTATAGATTGGCAGAGGCATGGTTCGGGCATTAACGCCTGTACTTATCGTTTGAAATATACAAGCACCCCACCAAATGTCGAGCCGACGTTTCTGCGGTCAATACACCGGTTAAGACAGTGTCGCCTCCTGAACACAACAATATGATCGCTGCCGGATGTTATCGACCGCGGCTCTCAAAAATCGTAATATAAAAGAAATAATTTAGAATTTTTCATAACTCCCTCAACGATTAACAAGTCCTTCATCATGCATGGACACCGCAATCTGCTCGATAAAGAAGAGACCGGAAAATGAATATAAATCGATGTGAGGAAATAAAAAAGTGAAGATAAAGACCTTCATCAGCTTAACTATCATTGGCTTGTGCGGTCTTCTGTTGCATGAAAAAATTCTTGCAGCGCCATGCAAAATGTTGGGAGGCGCACCGACGCCTATCGACATCACCGTGCCCACATTAAGCGTCGCGCGCGATACGCCTGTGGGCGGTGTTCTGGCCACCGTTGACAGCAGGACCAGTCGTACAGCGTTCGATTGCTCTACCGCTAATAACTACATAACCAGCCAATTGCCTAGAACGATCTCTTCAGACGGCGTCATGGAGGTCATCGATCAAAGCGGCAAGCCTATTCCCGGACTCGGCGTGCGTCTTTCAGAGGGCATCAACGTTGCTGTCAGCGGCAAATGCATAAGGTTGGACTCGCGTTATGTATCAAGCAACAGCATTCTCACGTGCCGGCAATACTTTACGATCAGAAACGGCGGAGGGCCGGTTCAAGAGATAGGTGGAACCTTCAGTTTTGGCTCTATCAGGCTCACCTTCGTCAAGACTTCGGATCAGATAAGTTCTGGGGTTCTTGGAGCGGATAATGTGTGGACCACCCAAGTAGACAATTATCCGCCGATAATTTACCGCATCACTGGCGGAAGCCGGCTAATCAGCAACCCCTGTACCTATAGCATACCGCCATCCGTACCGCTAGGATCGCTTCCACTGTCAGAGCTTCAGAGCAGAAAACCCAGCAAATCGGCGCCGTTTCAGTTAACCATCAACTGCGCCGCCGGCGTCAAAGTAAAAATCAATATCGCCCCCACAGGTGGCTCCCTCGTAACCGCAGCTGCCGGTACGATTACCAATAGCGATACCTCTACAACCGGCGCACAAGGAGTACATGTGCAATTGCTCGACAAAAATAACGTACCAGTGAAATTGGGAACGGATGTCGACTACGGATTACAAGCCAGTGTGTCGACATTTAATTTCAGCGCGCGCATGGTGCCAAGTGGCACAACGACGAAAGCCGGCCGCGTGACGGCCGGCGCTGTGGTGACCTTTACGTTTCACTAGAGCGGCATCAATCCAGCGTTATCTAAACAGTCTCGTAATACAAAACACTGCTGAAGGAAGCAACACGGTCAACGCACGCGTCTTATACCGCAACTTTCTGGCCACGCGATTTGCCTGAACTGAGATAGTCGGCAATCGAATCCTGCGTGACCTCTCCCAGATACATGCCGTCCGCATCGATAACCGGCATCCAGCTGGCGCTGTGCTTGTACATCTTCGACAGCACCACGCGCAAATTTTCATCCGGCGTGGCGTTGAGTGTGAACGGCTTGACCTTGTCGCCACTGACACCTTGTACACCACGAATATCGCGGCGGCTGACGTAGCCGAGAGCGCGATTATGGTTGTCGGTGATGGTCAGATAGCGTGCATCCTGATCATCCATCAAGACCATTGCATCCTGCAGCGGTAAACCGGGGCGCGCCGTCGCAGGCGTTGTCGCTGCGTCACCGGCACGCACCAGCAGCAAGCGCTTCAGCGTGTGATCCTGACCGACGAAGGCGCTGACGAAGTCATCCTTGGGACGCGCCAGCAAGGTATCGGGATGATCGAACTGCACCAGCTTGCCCGCGCGGAAAATTGCCACCTGATCGCCCAGCTTGATCGCTTCATCGATGTCATGACTGACCATGATCACGGTCTTGTTGAGCTGACGCTGCATCTGGAAGAATTCGTTCTGGATCGATTCGCGATTGATCGGATCAACAGCGCCGAACGGCTCGTCCATCAACAGCACCGGTGCATCTGCCGCCAGTGCACGAATCACGCCGATACGCTGCTGCTGACCGCCCGACAATTCACGCGGATAGCGCTTCAAAAATTTCGCAGGATCCAGCGCCACCATCGCCATCAATTCCGTCGCACGGTCACGGCAACGCTTCTTGTCCCAACCAAGCAGGCGCGGCACGATGGTGATGTTTTCTTCGATGGTCATGTTCGGGAACAAGCCGATCTGCTGAATCACATAACCGATGTGGCGACGCAGACTGACTTCATCGATGCCGGTCGTATCTTCGCCGTTCAACAGAACACGGCCCGAGGTCGGCTTGATCAATCGGTTGATCATTTTCAGCGTCGTGGTTTTGCCGCAACCGGATGGTCCGAGGAAAACACAAATTTCGCCTTCTGCCACTTTCAGGCTGACGGAATCGACAGCCTTGACGAGGTTGCCGTCTTTTTGCGTATAGGTTTTGCTGAGTTGGTCGAGTTCGATCATTTTTGCAGTCCTTTCGGTGTCAGAAGTCGTTGCAGGCTTTGCAGAAGAATGTCGGCGACAATCGCCAGCAGACTGATGAGCACGGCGCCCACAACCAGTTTTTGCATATTGCTTTGGCTGATCGCATGCAAGATCAACACGCCCAGCCCACCGGCGCCGATCACGGCGGCAATCGCCATCACGCCGATGTTCATCACCACGGCGGTACGTACGCCACCCAAGATCACGGGTACAGCCAGCGGCAGATCCACCATGCGCAGACGCTGCCAGAAGGTCATGCCGATGCCGATTCCGGCTTCCTGGATACCGCTGTCGATGTTGTCGAGCGCGAGGAAGGTGTTGCGCATGATCGGCAGCAGTGAATACAGAAACACCGCTGTGATCGCCGGCAAGGGGCCGATGCCTGCGCCAAATTGCGAGAAAACGGGGATCATCAGACCAAACAAGGCAATCGAAGGCAAGGTCAGCACCACAGTGGCCAGGCCGAGCAATGGCGTCGCCAGCCAGCGATGCCGTGTGATTGCAATGCCCAGCGGCACGCCGATCACAATGGCAAGACTGACGGCGATGCCGACCAGCTTGAGATGCTGCAACGTCAGATTGAGGATGTTGTGCCAGTCGCTGGAGAGATATTGAATCAGATTCATGGCAGGCTCCTCAAATCAAACCCTGCTGCTGCAGGAATTCGGTGACGACCTTGCCTACAGGCTCCTGGTCGATATCAACGCGCTTGTTCATCTCGGTCATCTTTTCGGTGTCGATGGTGGCGGACAGCGCATTGAGCTGTCCGGCAAGTTCCGGATTCTGCTCCAGCACTTCTTGCCGCACGACCGGCGTCGCTTTGTAGGGCGCGAAATACCCCTTGTTGTCTTCCAGCAGTTTGAGATTGAATCCCTTGATGCGTCCGTCTGATGAATACGTCAGCCCCACATACAGCTGCTCATTGCGCAAGGCGGTATAGACCAAGCCCGGATCCATCTGCTTGACCTCGCTGCGGTCGAGCTGAAAGCCGTACAGTTTTTGCATCGGGTCGAGACCATCGGGACGCGACGCAAACTCATAATCAACACCCATCAGGTGCGGCTTGCCACCAGCCTGCTGCTCTTGTGTAATGCGCTGCGCGAGATCCTCCAGCGTATTGATACCCTGCGCGTCGGCCAGTTTTTGCGGCATGGCGAAGGCATAGGTATTGTTCAGCGCAGATTCGTTGAGCCAGATCAGACCAATCTTCTTGTCGAGCGCTTTGACGCGTTCATAGGTTTCTTCCGCATCGAGTTTTTCATCGACGTGGTTGTAGACGATCAGCGAAGTGCCTGTGTATTCCCAGACGATGTCGAGCTGATTGCTTTCCTGCGCCTTGCGCATGAGCGTCGAGCCGAGGCCGTTTCGCAGATCGACGTCGTAGCCTTTTGCACGCAGATATTGCGCGGTCATTTGCGACAGAATCAGTTGCTCGGTGAAGTTCTTGCCGCCGACCAACAGATTGGAGGCCTGTGCTTGCGCGGTTGTCAGCGCTATGGTCAGTGTACCCAGCGTCAATGCCAGTGCCGTGAAGACCCGGCCAAAATATGATTTTTTCATCTTGCGCTTCCTTTTGTTGTTATGCCAGGCCACGGCGTGACAGGTACCAGTTGCTCAGCAGACTGACTATCGCGTCCAGCAGCAAGGCCAGCAAAGCGGTCGCGGCAGCGCCCAGCAGCAGTTGGCCGTGGTTGTTCAGATAGATGCCGGGGAAAATCAGGCCGCCCAGGCTTTCGCCACCGATCAGCATCGACAAAGGTGCGGTACCGACGTTGATCACCAGCGCTGTGCGAATACCCCCGACGATGATCGGCAAAGCATTCGGCAACTCCACGCGAAACAGCACCTGATACGGCTTCATGCCGATGCCTTTCGCCGCCTCACGCATGGATGCCGGCACATTCTTCAACCCTTCAAAAGTATTGCGCACGATGGGCAGCATTGACGCCAGCCACAATGCAATGATCGTCGGCCAGTTGCCGATACCGAAGAACGCCAGTGCCAACGCCAGAACGGCAATCGATGGAATCGTGTTGCCGATGTTGAAGATCTGCATGAAATACTCGGCACGGCCTGCTACCCATGGTCTGCTGAGCAGGATGCCGGCAGGGATGCCGACGGCCATCGCCAGCAGCATCGACCACGCCACCAGCTGCAAATGCTTGCCGGTGTAGTAGATCAGATCGCTGCGGTATTGAATGATCACGTCCGTACCGATCCAATGGATCAGACCGGCGATGACGAGCACGGAAACGGCTGCGCCACCGATGACGTTGCGGAAACATCGCGTCATGGTTACCCCCTGTATGGCCGCCATGGTCGAGATCAATGAAATGCCGATACCGAAACCGCGACAGCGCGTTTGACTATTTTTCGTGGTTCGCTTGCCCCCACAGGGCAGATCATTTGGATGCGAACCGATGCCGCAAGAAGCGGCGATGAAATCGATGGCAGTAAAACAACATGCTGCACGATCGACAATTTATGCATCCCGGCCTGCATGGAAAATCAGCACACCGGAGAACGAGACAACCCGTGACGGGTCAGGAATTACTTAGTAGTTGAACAAGTTTTGTCGCTGGGACAGGCATCACTATACCCGAACTGCTTAATGAAGTCCAGGCATGACATTTCAAGTAGTCATAACCGTCAGATCTGTAGGCGTAAAAAAACCGGCTTTTAGGCCGGTTTTTATTGTTGCAAGGTAATTTTTATCGCTAAATCAACTCCGTTCAATCCGTGCTGATCACCCTCAGCTTCTCACTTCAAGGCACCAAACACCTTGCCGATGATGGCGCTGCCGGCACCGACAGGGTCACGGCGAATGGCTTTTTCTTCTTCACCGATCATGTAGAACAAGCCGTCAAGCGAACGTTGTGTGACATAGCCTTCGACCGTCGACTGCTCGCCGGATACCAGACCGGTCTTGGCGACTTGTCCCATAGTAGTGTTGTACTTGGCCGAAAGACCGTTTTGATCTGTGATCTTCTTGACGATGGGGAGGAATTTTTCACCCAGCGGCGTGGCGGTTTTCTGGCGGAAGAAATCAGTCACGGAGGTATCGCCACCGGAGAGGATATTCTTCGCATCCGTCACCGACATCGACTTGACCGCATTGATCAGCAAAGGCTTCGCGAGAGGTACGGCAGACTCGGCGGCGCGGTTCATCGAAACCACCAGATCATCCAGCTTCTGCCCTTGTCCGGTCATCTTCAGCAACGGCATCGCTTGCTGCAAAAGCCCCGGCAATTGAATTTTGACCTTGTCGTTGTTGAGAAAACCATTCTCGACGCCGAGCTTGGAGACGGCGACATTGGCGCCCTTCTCCAGCGCCGCTTTCAGTCCGCTGGTTGCATCCTGATTACTGATATCGGACAGCGAGAAAGCAAACGCCAGCGTGCTGCACAAGACCAGGCTTGCCGCGATGGAAACGTGCTTAAACGGCTTGAAAGACGAATTGAAAGAGGACTTGAAAGGAATGCGAGGCATGGAGGCTCCGTGAAAAATGACCGTGCCATCATAATACGCGCCCTGCTTGCCAGACTATCGGCGAATATCGATTTGAATGTTGATTTATCCCTGCGCTACTTGCCGGCCGCTGCTTTACCGTGCGTCAGCTCGCGCCCGGCATTGTGCGGCAAGCGACGGGTCACCGGCACCGATGCGACCGAGAACAATCCTACGACCAGGAAAGCCGGCCAGAAGTCGGCTTCGACGATGGTGGCATGACCTTGCACATGATTGGAAATCTGCAGCACCAGGCCCGCAATCGTCACGCCCATGCCGAGCGACAATTGCTGCACCACGCTGGCAAGACTGGTCGCACGACCGGCGTCACGATTGCTGATGTCCGCATAGGCGATCGAATTGAGGCAAGTGAATTGCAGCGAAGGGAAAAAGCCACCCAGCAGCACCGACAGCAGCATCACCAGGTACGGCGTGTGCGAGGTGAACAAGCCGTAGGAAGCAATCGCGATCCCGGCAAACACGGCATTGAACATCAGCACTGTACGGAACCCATAGCGGCGCAACACCGTCGACGCCAGCGCCTTCATGAACATGGCGCCGAATGCGGAGGCGCACGTAATCGTGCCGGCTTCAAACGGATTAAGTCCCAACCCCTCCTGCAAAGCCAGCGGCAGCAGAAAAGGTACCGCCCCCAGCCCAACGCGAAACAAGGAACCACCCAGCACGCTGGCGCGCAGCGTCGGAATCTTCAGCAACCGCAAATCGAGCAGAGGATATTCGACACGCATCGCATGGCGGAAATAGAAGTACAGCGCAATCGATCCCACCACGCACATGATGATCGGCCATTCTTGCGGGATCAGGTGATTGCCGATCAAAGAGAAGCCCAACATGGCTACCCCGCCGCCGCACGCGGTCAGCAAGAAACCCTTCATGTCGAGCGGCGCCGCGTCAGGCTCACGGAAGTTTTCGATATAGCGGCCGGCCAGATACAGACCGAGAATGCACATCGGAATGTTGATCAGGAAAATCCAGCGCCAGTGAAAATAAGTCGTGATGAAACCACCCAGCGGCGGCCCGATCACCGGCCCCAGGAGCGACGGCAAGGTGAGGTAGCTGATGGCCTTGACCAGCTCGGCCTTGGATACCGAACGGACGATGATGATACGTCCCACCGGCACCATCATCGCGCCACCGATTCCCTGCAAAAAACGCGCAGCCACGAAAGTGAACAAGGTATTGGACAAGGCACACAGGATGGAGCCCACCATAAAGGTGATCATCGCCGAACGGAAAATTGTCTTCGCACCAACCCGGTCAGCCACCCAGCCCGAAATCGGAATGAACACGCCAAGGCTGACCACATAAGAGGTCAAGGCAAGTTTAAGGGTGATGGGGTCCTGTCCGAGGTCGCGCGCCAGCGCTGGCAAGGAAGTGGCGATGACCGTGACGTCCATGTTTTCCATGAACAGCGCGCAGCCAACAATAAGCGGAACGATAAGCGAGGGGGACACGTTGATGCGGTACGACTGGAAAGAGTTCGGGCTGTTTCGGCTGGCTTGGTTACTGCTTTACGGGCACCGGCCTCGCTTCTGACAGCCTTCTAAGGTTCGACCAGTTTACACCACTTACGCTTTCGGCGTTGCGGACAGGAAATTTTACCGACAAATCATCGACATTTTCGTTAAAACACCACACCGCCGGCAGTTGAAACATCAACGAAAAGTCAGCGAAAAAAACGGCTTGGCGACATGCCGAAGTGCTTCTTGAACATCGCCGCGAATGCGCTCTGACTGGTGTAGCCATGGTCGAGCGCCACGTCGATGATCTTGTCGCCGCGGGCGAGATTTTCCAAGGCAAGCAACAACCTCGCCTGCTGTCGCCAGTGACTGAAGCGCATGCCGGTTTCACGCAAGAACAAGCGGTGAAATGTACGCGTGGCGATACCCAATTCTTCCGCGTGCGCATCGATCGTCGCGGTCTCATCCGGTTGCGCCATCAACGCTTCACAAATCCTGCGCAGACCTGCATCCACCGGCAACGGCAAGTACAACGGCAATACCGGTACCGACCGCAATTCGTGCACCAGCAGACGCAGCAAATGCCAGTCGCGTGTATCGGCATTCAACTCAGGACCGATACCGACCGCCGCCACGATCAGCTCACGCAACAACGGCGGAATATCCAGCACACAACTCTGCTGCGGCAGGTTCGGCAACTCCTGCAGGTTGACGAACACCGTGCGCATTTTGACGTCGCCGCGCATGCGCACCTGATGATCGACTTCGGGCTGCAACCAGACGCCGCGCGTCGGCGGAACAACCCAGCGTCCTGCCACCGTCTCCACGACCAGCACGCCTTCGATCGCATACAGCAACTGCGCATAGGCATGGCGATGCGGTTCAATCACATGCCCGTGCGGATAGTCGATCGCCAGCGCAGCGGCAGGCGCGTTGGAATCGATCAGGTGATGGTAATTGGCGGTGTCCATAAGGCGGCGCGAACAGAAAAAACAGAAGAAACCAGGAAATACGAACGGAAAAAGCGAACTGTCACTTTTGCGATAACCAAAGACATGTTAGCACGCGACCGACTTTTCGATTCCGCGCAAGATAGGCGCCATCTTCCGCATCCAATGCGTCCTTTTATTCCTTGATTTCCCTTATCGCCGACATACGACCAACACTAACGAGAACATTCATGCCACTGACTTCCTATCTTTATCCCTTCCTCGCCATCGTACTGTGGGCAGGCAATGTGATTGTGTCGAAAATGGCAGCCTCCGCCATCTCGCCGACGGCAATCACCTTCTATCGCCTGATCCTCGTGCTGCTGTTGATGAGCCCTTTCATCCTGCGGCCGCTGTGGCGCAACCGTGCACAGATCCGCCGTCATTGGTGGCAACTCGCCCTTTCCGGCCTGCTGGCCATGGCGCTGTTCCAGAGCCTGTCTTATCGCGCTGCGGAAAGCACCACCGCCACCAACATGGCAATCGTCACCGCGCTGATTCCTCTGTTGACGGCGCTGCTGAGCGTGATCGTACTCGGTGAAGCCATTACCATCGGCATGGCCGTGGGCGGCGTGCTGTCATTCAGCGGTTTGCTGTATCTGGTCGGGCATGGCGACATGGGTGCCGTATTGCGCGATGGCGTGCATCTGGGTGATGCGCTGATGCTGCTGGCGGCCTTGTCCTATGCCTTGTATGGCGTGCTGCTGCGCTTATGGAAGATGAGCGTACCGGTCTGGCAAGCGGTTTACATGCAAGCCATCGCCGCCCTCGTACTGATGCTGCCGCAATTCTTGTTGCTGCCGGCCGGAACCGCTGCACTCGATGCACGCACATTGCCGTTGATCGGCTATTCAGGTATCGGCTCGTCGATCCTGCTGTCCTTCCTGTGGATCGAAGGCGTAAAAAAACTCGGGCCGAATCGCTGCAGCATCTTCATCAATCTGCTCCCGGTATTGACGGCGCTGTTCGCCATCCTGTGGCTGCATGAATCCATGCATGCCTATCACCTTATCGGTGGCGGCATCAGTCTGATCGGCGTCCTGCTTACGCAAATCGTGCAACGCCCGCTGTCCGGCTCGCGCATGGGGTATCGGTGATGCATCACTGATGCCGTCTTTACGTCACCTCTTTGGGTCACCTCATACGCCGCAGCATGCTTCAAACTGATGGCGCATGAGCGCGTTTGCCGGAACCATTCACGCTTTTTCCTCCCAAAGAAACAAGACTGCGACAGACAAGCTGGGTACAATCGCCCGGCCATTCATCTGTTCGCCCCTTCAATCTCACTGCGAGGAAATTGCATGAATATGAGTTCAGACGTCACCACCAGCGCAAGTCCCGGCATGCTTCCCCATGACACGCACAGCAAGACTATTGGCTACCTGCTCTGGATCTTCGGCTTTACGGGCGCGCACCGGTTTTATTACGGCAAACCGATCACCGGCACCATCTGGTTCTTTACGCTGGGCTTGCTTGGCATCGGGTGGATCATCGATCTGTTCTTGATCCCCGGAATGGATAAACAAGCCGACCAGCGCTTCAACGGCGGCAACATCAATTATTCGGTCGCGTGGCTGCTGCTGACCTTCCTCGGTTTCTTCGGGATCCATCGCATGTACATGGGAAAATGGCTCAGCGGCATCATCTGGCTCGCGACCTTTGGCGTCTTCGGTTTTGGCGTACTGTACGACTTCTGGACGCTCAACACGCAGATCTCGGAGCGTAACCACGCTGCTGGTTCATCATCCTGATTGCGCCTGATCAGTGAAGACAATCATTCTTCCCTCACCCGCATAAACACGGCAAATCGTGGAATACCGCTATCGTTGACACCGCGATAGCGGTAGGTCACCAGACTGCCGATCGCCGGCGCATGACGCCGCTGCTCATCCGTCATGCCGCTACCAAGCTTGAAGCGTTTTCCTTCCGGTGTTTCCACCAGCAAGGCGCCCACCATTCCCTGATATTTTCCCTTGCCCGGAACATGGCCGACGACGCGCGCCTCGGTGTCGTCATATGGTTTGAATTTCAACAGATCGTCATTGCGCTCAGCACGGTACAGCGACGCACCGCGATGCAGGACAAGTCCCTCGCCGCCTTGGGCGACGATGTTTTCCATCATCGTCCGCAAGGCGTCATGCGTCGGCACCTTGATCTGGTCGACCAGCTGTACCCACGGCAGAGCTATCTTTTTCACGGTTGCACGCAGTTCCCGCAGACGTTCATCAAAGGGGCCTTTGTGGCCCGGCAAATCAAACACCATGAAACGCATCTGCCGCCACGCTGCATCGTCAGGACGTTGCTGCCGGACTGTCGATACGGCATGCGAAAACCGTCCGCGTCCGGCCCACAGCTCACCATCCATCGGTATCTTCGGCCAGGCTGCGACGAACCAATCAGGCGCATGAATCACTTCGCCGCCACGTGTCAATAACTGGTGTCCGTCCCAATAGCCGCGCACACCATCGTATTTTTCACTAACCCAATAATCCGCAAGGACGATTCCCGGTCGATAGACATTGGCCAGCATGACGGGCGCACGCGCCGCTACGGACAGCCGGGGACAGGCAGAGAAAAATATAAAGAAGAGGAATGTAAAAACGAGGAAAGAAAACGGACGCGGAATATATCCTGAAAACCGTGCACAAGCTTGTGCACGGCGGTACTTCATGTGATGCATATGAGCTCCTGCGAGCCCTCCCTGTTGATGATGAATTGCCTATGCCGCGCGTATTCAGAATCCATCTTCAGAGTCTCTTTTTACGCTTTTATTGTTCGGGCTTTTCGACTTTCTCCGGCTTGAATCGTGTCACCAGGAGTTGGTTGATTCTATTACCTTCGATGTCGACAACTTCAAATTTATAGTCGGCGAACAACGCAAAATCCGTTTTCTTAGGAATTTTTCGCAGCATGTACATAATGAAACCGGCCAATGTTTCGTATCCCATCGGATTCGGATAGTCGCTGATGGAAAGCGCATTCATCACCTCGGCCAGCGGTGTCAAACCATCCATGAGCCAGGAATGTTCGTCACGCTTGACGATTTGCTGCTCTTCCGAGGAGAGGTTCAGCAGATTGCCCATCAATACGCTGGTGACGTCGGTGATGCTGATAATGCCGACCACCAGTGCATATTCGTTGACGACAACGGCGAGGTCTTCGTCAACCGCTTTCATGCGCTCCAGCACTTCCCATAGATTGAGGCTGTCGGGGATGGACAGCGGCACGTGGATCAGTCCCTTGTCGCGCAAGGAAAACTGCTCGCCCTTGAGCAGACGCTTGAGCACATCCTTGCTGTCGATGTAGCCGAGCACGTCGTCGATATTGTTTTCACACACAAGGAAGCGTGAATGCGGATGATCGATGATCTTCTGGCGCAGCATTTCTTCGGTATCGGTAACGAGGAAATAGACGATGCTCTCGCGCTGCGTCATCGCCGAGGGTACGTAACGGCTTTCCAGCTCGAACACGTTTTCGATCAGGTGATGCTCCTGATGCAGCAAGGCACCCGCCTGCGCGCCGGCATCGACGATGGCATGGATTTCGTTGGGCGTGATGACGTCATGGCGCACCTGCGGCAAACCGAACATGGTGAAAAACAGCTTCGACAGGCCATTGAACAGCCAGATCAGCGGTTTGAATACGCTCTCCAGGAACAGCATCGGGCTGACCAGCATGATCGCCGCGCGCTCAGGGGCCAGCATCGCCAGTCGCTTGGGCATCAGGTCGGCAAACAAAATGAAGAAGGATGTCACCAACAGGAAAGAAATCGAGAAACTCACCGTCTCCAGCCACGGCCCCTGATACACCGTACTCACCGCACTGACCATGTGCGGCGTCAGCGCCGGCTCGCCGATCACGCCGCCGAGAATAGCAACAGCGTTGAGGCCGATTTGGACCACGGTGAAGAAATTGCCCGGCTGCGCCTGCAAGGCGAGTACGCGCAAGGCATTGGCGTCACCTTCCTTGGCGAGCATTTCGAGACGGATTTTGCGCGAGGCGGCGAGAGAAATTTCTGCACAAGACAAAAATGCGCTGATGACCACGAGCAAGAGGATCAGTAAAAAGCTGGCGAAAAAACTCATTTTTCTTATCTCTTGAAGTCACTATGTCCCTATTCTCTCCTGTCGGAGCTGAAAAGTACAATCCGCGGCCCAGAGTCGTGAACAAAGCGCTTAGCCAGCGGCGCTTTGTTCACGACTCTCAATAGACGTCGCGGCGGTAGCGGCCTTGCTCCGCCATGCTATCCAGCACTTCCTCGCCCAGAATCCCGCTCAGCACCTCTGCCACGCCACTCGCCATGCCATCCAGACTCCCGCAGACGTAGATTGCGGCCCCCTCGTCGACCCACTGTTGCAGCAGGTGCGCCGCTTCGCGCAGACGGTCCTGCACATAGATGCGCTGCGCCTGATCACGCGAGAAAGCCAGATCCAGGCGCGCCAGCATGCCATCCTCCTGCCATCGCTCAATTTCCGTACGATGGAAGAAATCGTGTTGCACAGAACGTTCACCGAATAGCAGCCAGTTGCGGCGACGGCCCAAAGCGATACGTGCCTTCATGTGCGCGCGCAAACCCGCAAGGCCGGTGCCGTTGCCGATCAGGATCAGCGGACAATCGTCGGCCGGCGGATGAAAACCGCGATTCGGCCGTACGCGCAAATCGAGTTCGCCCTGCTCGGCCAGATACGCTGTGAGCCAGCCCGATCCCAATCCCAGATTGCCGTCCGGCAGAATCGTCTGACGCACCAGCAGTTCCAATCGGCCATCCTGCGGCAGTGAGGCGATCGAGTATTCGCGATGTGGCAGCGGTTTGAGACTGTCCACCAGGGCTTGCGCCGTCATTCCCTGCAACGACGCCAGTCCCGCAGCATCGTGCGGCAACAGGCTGCGTGCCAGGATATCGCTCAGCGTTTCGTCCTGCACGGGTGCGCTGCCATCCAGTTGCAAGGCATCCAGCAAGGCACGTACTTTGGCAGGATCGTTGCGTGGGCCGATTTCGGCGATGTCGCCGGCTTGCCATGACAGTGCCTGTTGTGCATCAACTGGCTTGAAAGACAAATGAAAAACCGCGCCGCCGGCGCTGCCGGGATTGAGCAGGCGGCGTTCGGACAAGATCCATCGTTCGTAACCGGGCGCGTTCCAGTCCGCCATGTCGGTGTGCCCACTCAGCACGCCAAGATGATGCTGCCAGTGACGTAAAGCGCCCGGATCGCCGTTATCCACTTCGACCATATCGAACAGGGCGTGCGCGCCGTGGTGGCGCAGCCAGGCGTCCAGAGCATGGCCGAATGCGCAGTACTGCATATAACTGCGATCACCGAGCGCCAGCACGCCGTAGTGCAAATCAGGCAGCGTCGCCGCCTGCCCCATGACCTTCCTCGCGAACCCTGCCGCACTGTCGGGAGCGTCGCCTTCGCCCGTGGTGCTGACCACGAACAGCACACGGCGCGCCGCTTGCAATTGCGCCAGATCAAGTTGCGCGAGGCTGCAAGCACGGATCTGCATGCCGGCATCTTTCAAGGCTTGCGCCGTCTGTTGTGCGATTTGCTCGGCAAAGCCGGTCTGACTGGCGAAGGCGATCAACATCTCTTTTGACGCCTCACCTGCCTGGCTAGCATCACTGTTCTGCCACGCCAACGCAGCCTGCTGCTTGCGGCGATAGCCGACGAAAATGACGAAGCAGAACACCATGTAAAACAGCAGCACCAGCGCCGCCACGAACAAGCGTCCGGTGGCGCCGTCCAGCAATTGCATCTGGCCGATAGCAATCGTCGCGCAGACGGCGCAAGCCAAGCCGACCAGCCCGGGGCCGGGTATGAATTGTGTGAATTGCGTGTGCACTGGTTTGCTCATCCCAACATCGCCTGCATCGCTGGGGTAAGTCGCTCGCGGAAGCCGTTGCCATCACGGCTGACGAACAGAGCCGCCAGGCCGTTGCCAAGCGCCAGCGCGAGCCCCTCTTCATCGCCAAGCACCATCAATGCCGTGGCCCAGGCATCTGCAGTCATACAGTCGGCATGCAGCACGGCGACGGATGCCAAAGCATGGGCAACGGGTTGGGCCGACCGCGGGTCGATGGTGTGCGAGTAGCGGCGATCGTCATCTTCAAAATAACGCCGATAGTCGCCGGAAGTTGCCAGCGCCACGCCATGCAAGGCCGCAATGCTCTGCACCTGTTCATGCGTGTCGGATGTCGCCGGAGGATGTTCCATGCCGACCCACCACGGTTGACCATCGGCCTTGACGCCCTGCCCGTACAACTCACCACCGACTTCCACCAGATAACTGACTGCGCCGATGCTGCGCAAATAAGCGGCAACCAGGTCGACGCCGTAGCCTTTGGCGATGGAAGAAAAATCCAGATACAGGCCACCCGGTTGCAGCAAGGCATGACGGGTGCGATCAATGCGGATGCGCTGCCAGCCGCAACGCTGACGTTCACGTGCGATGGCCGCTTCGTCCGGCCGATCCGCGCGTTTGGGATCGGGACCAAAGCCCCACAGATTGACCAGCGGGCCGACACTCGGGTCATACGCGCCGCCACTGCGCTCGGCGACCGCAAGCGCGCAGTCGAGCACCTTCATAAAGTGTTCAGGCAACACATGCCAGCTATCGGCAGCTGCGTGGTTGTAGCGGCTCAGGTCGGAGTCCTCGCTCCATGTGCTCATCTGCGCAACGACCAGGTCGAGTTGCCGTTGTATGCCCTCCTGAATCGCCTCCTGACTGCTGCCTTCAGGCCGGATCAGCCTGACCGACCAGGACGTGCCCATCGTCAGCCCGGACAGGCTGTCGACAACGGCATCGGCCGGAACGGGATCAGGTTGAGCGAGGTTCAGCGGGATAAAGACGCGATTCATGACGGCACAAGCAATTTTTCCGGATAGAAATCAAGAGAACAAAAGATAGCCGTCGAATGACAGCCTGTAAAAACAGCGTTCGCCGCCGGTACGGCGAACGCCTGATACACCTGCAACGACAAGTTACCCGATTGACTTACCGGATAAGCTGCCTGCCATGCGGAAGCACAGCTCAGAACAAGTTCTTAAGGCGCCAACACTTCCAGCGTAGCGGTGTAATTGGCGCGACGATCAGTGGCCGGTTTCAGGTTCGGCTTGTTGTCCTTGACTGTCGCTTCCATCCAGTACATGCCGGCCGAAGGCCAGGTCACGCTGAACTTGCCGTCAGTATCAGTCGTCGGCGTCATTTCATTAAGCTTGTCGCGATAGCGCGTGCCGCCCGGCACCACCGTCACCTTGACGTTGGCGGCAGGTTTGCCGTCGAGCAGCATGCGGAAGCTCGCCGTCTCACCGGCGATCAGATCCGTCGGATGCGTGATCGCTTGCAGCTCCAGACCTGAGCCTGTTGTTTCCAGCACCTTCTTTGACGGCTTGCCGGCGGTGACGAAGGTCTCAATGCGGCCTTGCATCTGCGTGACTTGCAGATCCTTGGCATCGGCCGGAATTTCCTTTGCCATCGCCTCGGCGGTACCGCGCCAGCGCTTGGTCTGGCCGGCGGCATCCTTGTAGCTGCCGAACAATCCCATGCTGATGACGGCAATCTTGTAGGTGCCGCTTTGCGTCAGATGCACGTCGAAACTGGTGCGGAATTTGCCGGTGTAGGCGTTCTCAGGCTTGGCGAAAGTGCCGTCCGGCGCGGTGACTTGCAGGCCATCCAGTTTCAGCGCAAAACTTTCGAAGAAGAACAGGTCGTTGGACACGGCAGCATCGACCGTGACCCAGGGATCATTACCCGACAGAACTGTCGATGCCGGCAACAGCCAGGTGCGATGCGCGTTGGCCGACAGCGGCAAGCCAATCGCCAGGGTCATCGCCAGCGCGGCGATTTTGAATGCGCGTTTCATGTTGTTCCTTCCAATTACGGTTTGAAGTCCAGCGTGATGGCGCCCAGTTCGGATTCGCCCTTGCCCTTGGCATTTTGTCCAACCTTCGGAGGCCATTGCAGCGGCACCTTGACCACTTCGCGGCCACCGACTTCACGAGCTGCTTCGACCATCAGGATGTAGTCGCCGGCAGGCAACTGCGCCAACGGACCTTTGTCGCTGCTGAACGTTAACTGTTGATCGCCTGCAGGACGCGTCGCACCGCTCACGCCGTCTACAGGCATATGGACGTCACGGCCGGCACGGCGCCACCATTGACGCAAATCCTTGAGCCACTTCTCGCCTTCCTTGTCTTTCTTCTTGGTGTCATACCAGACTGCGAGCGTCGCCGCGACGCTTTGATCGGGACGCTCCAGCCACACCGCAACGTAAGGACGGTGATATTCAGCCACGTTCAATCGCGGGATTTCGACTTTGACATTCATGTCTGCCGCAACCACCGGCAATGACACCACGCCCATCAAGGCAGCCGACAACGTTGTCGGCAACAGACCAGGAACCAGCACGCGCATATGAATCAACCTCGCTTGTGAAGAAAAAAGAATAGAAAAACCAGGAAAAATCAGTGGATGAAAATGATCGCCAGCACCAGCGGCACCACCAGTCCGAGACCCACCAGCGGCCAGGTCACCGGACGATTGCCTGCATGCAGTTGCAGCAGGAACATCCCCGTGATGCAGAACACCAGACACGCCACCGCAAAAATGTCGATGAACCAGCTCCACGCCGTGCCGGTATTGCGGCCTTTGTGCAAATCGTTGAAATAGGAAACCCAGCCGCGATCGGTTTTTTCATACTCGACCTTGCCGTTGCCGAGATCGACGCGCACCCAGGCATCGCCGCCCGGACGTGGTAGCGAGACGTACAGCTCATCGGCCGACCACTCTCCGGTTTGCTGGTCGATGGACACGGACAATTGCTTGTCGAGCCAGGTCTTCAGTGCTGTCGGCAAGGCATCCTTGTCCTTGTGTTCTTCTACCGTCAGTTGTGCCAGCAAGTCCTTGGACAACTGCGCCTGCTTGCTCGTCACCTGCGGATGCGCCTCGATTTGCGCAGAATGATTCAGCGTCAGACCGGTAGCAGCGAACAGCAGCATGGCGATCAGGCAGATGGCCGAACTGATCCAGTGCCACTGATGCAAATGCTTGAGCCAAAACGAACGGCGTTGCTGTTTTGGCATGTTTGCGGCGACGGCAGCTTCCCTCATGTTCCACTGATGATGGCCTTGGAGGGCCAATCTAAATAATAATAATTCTCAATTATAACTTCAGCAGAAGGAAAAAATGCAGCCTTTCTTCCAGATTTACTTTGCGATACATAAGGCTGCAAAACGATACGAGCGCATATTTTTTGCACCTTCACAGAACTTTGACGAACCAAATGATTGAAACAACGACAAGTTTTTGACATGAAACAAAAAAAATCGCCGCGGCAAATGCCCGGCGATTCTCTTTCAATCCTGCAAATACAACCCGAGCTGCTGGCAGCTCAAATCATGGCCGTCTCAGCGCAGCAGCTCATAAGGGCCACCCCGCTCCAGTGCGCGCTGATAGGCTGGACGCCCATGGATCGCTTCGAGATATTTGAGCAGATTCGGATAATGCCCATCCAAGCCGCCCCGCGAACGTGCGCCTTCTACCGGAAAGCTCATCTGGATGTCAGCGGCCGAGAAGGCATTGCCGGCAAACCAGGTGCTTTTGGACAGTTCGCCTTCCAGATATTGCAGATGGCGCTTGAGTTGCGGATCCACCATCTTGCCCAGCACGCCGTTGCAGATCAGGCGGGCAACCGGCCGGATCAGGCCCGGCACCGATTTCGGCAGGCGGCTGAAGATCAGCTTCATCAGCAACAGCGGCATCGCCGATCCTTCGGCATAGTGCAGCCAATAGCGATAGCGCAGCCGCTCCGGGGTGCCTGCTTCGGGGATGAATTTACCGTTACCGTAGCGTTCGACCAGATATTCGACAATCGCGCCGGACTCGGCAATCGTCAGGTCGCCGTCGGTAATTACCGGCGATTTACCCAGTGGATGGACGTCGCGCAGTGACTGCGGGGCCAGCATGGTCTTGGGGTCGCGCTGATAAAACTTGATGTCGTACTCAAGTCCCAGCTCTTCCAGCAGCCATAGCACGCGCTGCGAGCGGGAATTGTTCAGATGATGGACAGTGATCATGTATTGCGCCTTTCTGTAGAATGCGTAGCTGCGCTACTCTAACAGCAGAATAAAGCAGAACAATAAAGTATGGCCCGTACAACCTCTACGCCCCAAGTCCCGCTCTACAAAAAATTCGCCGATGAACTGGCGGCGTCCATTCACGCCGGTGTCCTGCAGCCGGGCGAACGCGTGACATCAGTGCGCGCCGCCAGCCAGCAGCACAACGTCAGCGTCACCACGGTCGTACGTGCCTACGAGCTGCTCGAAAGCCGCGGCATCATCGAGAGTCATCCGCAATCAGGTTATTTTGTGCGCAAGACGGCCGCATCGGCGTCAGCGCCCACGGCAAGCACGCTGCTGCCGCCCACGCATCCGGCCACCCAGCAGCCGCATGAGGTCGACGTCAGCCGGCTGGTGCTGGCCACGCTGAAGACCATCCAGCAAGACGGCACTATTCCGCTCGGCTCGCCCTATCCGAATCCGGCACTGTTCCCTTCGCAGCGTATCGGCCAGTACGCAAGCCGTATCACGCGCAACAGCGACAGCTTCAGCGTCTTCACCGATCTGCCGCCGGGTCATCCTGACCTGCTGCGCCAGATCGCGCGACGCTATCTGGAAACCGGCCTCAATGTCGGTCCCGAGGACATCATCATCACCGTCGGCGCAACCGAAGCGATCAATCTCTGCCTGCAAGCAGTAGCCCAGCCCGGCGACACGATCGCGGTGGAAACGCCAACCTTCTACGCCATGCTGCACGCGATCGAACGCATGGGCATGCGCGCCGTCGAGATCCCCACTGATCCGTTGACCGGCCTCGATATGGATGCGCTCGAAGCCTTGCTGCAAACGCAGAAGATCGCCGCCTGCATGGTGATGCCGAACTTCCAGAATCCGCTCGGTTCGATGATGCCGGACGCGCACAAGCAGCGATTGGTCGATCTGGCCCATCAATACGACATGCCGCTGATCGAGGATGCGGTCTACAGTGAACTGTTCTACGGCGCCGCGCATCCGACCTCGCTCAAGACGTACGACCGCGACGGTCTGGTGCTGCACTGCTCGTCCTTCTCCAAGAGCCTGACCTCGGCGTATCGCGTGGGCTGGGCGATTCCGGGCCGTTACCGCTCTCAGGTAGAGAAGTTGAAATTCCTCAACACATTGGCAACGCCGACGATTCCACAACGTGCGATTGCCGAATATCTGACGCAGGGCGGCTTCGAGCGCCATCTGCGCCGGGTACGGCGCGGCCTGCTGCAACAGCGCGATCTGATGCGGCATTTCGTATTGCGATTTTTTCCTGAAGGGACACGCGTGTCGGAACCGGCGGGCGGCTACATCCTGTGGATCGAGCTGCCGCCACGCGTGGATGCGATGGAGTTGTACCGGCGCTGCCTGGTGCTGGGCATCACGATCGCACCGGGACGCATCTTTGCGGCGACCAATCGCTACAGCCATTACATCCGGCTGAACTACAGCTATACATGGTCGAAAGAGATTGAAAAAGCCTTGAAGACGATTGCCAAGATTGTCGCCGAACTCAGCTAACATTCGTCAGCTCAAGCTCAGCCGTGCAGCTTGAGCCCGGCAGCCGTCAGTATGGCGTTGCCCGTGCCATCGTCGTTGACCACGACGGTGGCAATCCCCGCCTCTTCCAACGCCGTCAAAAACCGCCGCAAGGTACTCATGCGCAGTTCGGTGCGTTTGGACAGACGCGCCAGCGACAGCGGCGCCTGGCTGCGCTGATACTCCTGGTACAGCTCATCCAGAATACGGATCAGTTCCGGAGGAAGCTGATCCTGCAACGAATCGTGTGCGTCGTCCATAGGGATGCTCTCGGTTACGCTCTTAAGCCGCCTTCGCGTGCTGTACAGCAGCGCGATGCAGCAGCACCGGAATCGATTTCGACGTCGGCGTGCGCGCCTTGTCGGCGAAGCTCTCCAGCGGCACCAGCGGATTGGTCTCGGGATAGTAGCTGCCGATGCAACCACGCGGGATGTCATACTCCACCAGCAGGAAACCGTCGGCGCGGCGTTCGATGCCATCGTCCCAGACGCTGACAACATCAACCCATTCGCCGTCCTTCAGACCCAGCACATCCAGATCCTGCTTGTTGATGAAGATCACGCGACGCTGGCCGAACACGCCGCGATAGCGGTCGTCCATGCCGTAGATGGTGGTGTTGTACTGATCGTGCGAACGCGTAGTCATGAGCGTCATCAGCTTCTCGCCGTACATTTTGCGCGCACGATGGATAGGCGTATCCAGCGGAATCGCGTTGACCACGAAATTGGCCTTGCCGGTGCTGGTCTTCCAGACGCGCTCACGCGAGGCGACGCCCAGATGGAAGCCGCCCGGGTTGGCGATGCGCTGGTTGTAGTCCTTGAAGGAGTCGTAGACCTTTTCGATGGCGTTGCGGATGCGCGAATAGTCTTCGGCGTACCAGAGCCAATCGATCTTCTTGCCGTTGTTGCGATGTTTCATTGTGGCTTCGGCGATGTGCGCAACGATGGCGGTTTCCGACATGCAGTTTTCCGACGCCGGCTTGTTGATCCCGTAAGAGACGTGGACCATGCTCATCGAATCTTCCACCGTCACGCCTTGCGCGCCGCCGGCTTGCATATCGATCTCGGTACGGCCCAGCGTCGGCAGGATCAGCGCGTCCTTGCCGTGCACCAGATGACTGCGGTTAAGCTTGGTGGTGATGTGGACAGTCAGGTTGCACGAACGCATCGCGTCAAACGTGCGCGGCGTATCCGGTGTGGCCATGGCAAAGTTGCCGCCCAGTCCGATAAAGACCTTGGTACGGCCTTCCAGCATCGCCATCACGGAACCCACGGTGTCATTGCCGTGGTGACGCGGCGCCTTGAATTCAAACACCTGCTCCAGACGATCAAGGAAGGCGTCAGTCGGCTTTTCATCGATGCCGACCGTACGGTCACCCTGCACATTGGAGTGGCCGCGCACCGGGCACAAGCCTGCACCTGGACGACCGATATTACCGCGCAGCATCATCATGTTGGACAGCAATTGAATCGTGCCGACCGCATGTTTGTGCTGCGTCAGGCCCATGCCCCAGGTGGCGATGACTGCTTTACCCTTGACATAGACTTGCGCCAGCTTTTCGATATCTTCGCGCGACACGCCGGATTCGCCGATGATGTCAGTCCAGCTTTCGGCGCGCGCATCAGCAGCAAACTCCTCGAAACCGGAAGTATGTTCCTCGATGAATTTCACATCGAGAACGCGCTCCGTCCCCTTCAGCAAGGCTTCGTCGTCCAACTCAATCGTGCGTTTGATGACGCCCTTGATCAGCGCCAGATCGCCGCCCAGCGTCGGGTGAATGAACATCGAGCTGATCTGGGTGCTGCCCATGGTCAGCATTTCAATTTTGCTTTGTGGATCTGCGAAGCGCTCCAGACCGCGCTCCTTGAGCGGGTTGATGGCGACAATGGCAACGCCGCGCTTAGAGGCCTCACGTAACTCACCCATCATGCGCGGATGGTTCGTGGCCGGATTTTGACCGAACAGCAACAAGGTGTCGCACAGGTCAAAGTCGTCCAGCAGCACGGTGCCCTTGCCCACGCCGACGGTAACCGGCAGGCCGACGCTGGTGGGCTCGTGGCACATGTTGGAACAGTCGGGGAAATTGTTGGTGCCGTATTGGCGGACAAACAGCTGGAACAGGAAGGCGGCTTCGTTGCTGGCGCGGCCGGAGACGTAGAAGTCGGCCATGTTCGGATCAGGCAGCGCATTGAGATGGCGGCTGATGAGATCAAAAGCCTGATCCCAGGCTATCGGCACGTACTTGTCGCTGACGGCGTCATAGACCATCGGCGCAGTCAGGCGGCCATGATCTTCCAGCTCGTAATCAGACTGCTCCATCAGCTCGGCAACCGTGTGCCGGGCGAAGAAATCGTTGGTCACGCGCTTCTTGGTAGCTTCCGCCGCCACCGCCTTGACACCGTTTTCGCAGAATTCAAAGGTGGAGGTGTGTTCGCGATCCGGCCAGGCGCAGCCGGGGCAGTCGAAGCCATCCGGCTGGTTTTGCGACAGCAGCGTGCGCAAGCCCTTGCCGTCAGCCACGTGCTCCTTGACCAGATTCAGCGCCACGTACTTAAGCGCGCCCCAACCACCTGCGGGGTTGTTATAGGTCTCGATCTTTGCCTTGCCTGCCTTCGCCATTTTTGCTCCACCAATACAATTTCAGATGATGGAGAGTCTACCTGCTGCCGGTGGTCGTGGCGTACACAGTCAAGCAGCTAAAAAAGGAGTACAGCAGGCGCAGCGCTACACTCCTTTTCTTCCTACAACAGTACGTCGTCGCGGATACAGGCACGCCAGCGGCCCGGCGCGACTTCCTTCAGCTCTGGAACCGTTGCCGCACAGGCTTCCTGCGCATAAGGGCAGCGCGTGCGAAATACACATCCCGACGGCGGATTGGCCGGGCTGGGCAAGTCACCCTGCAGGGTGCGGCGATTCTTAGCTTGCTCCCGCGCATCCGACTCCGGCTTGGGAGAAGCCGCCAGCAAGGCCTGTGAATAGGGATGCAAGGGCTTTTCGAACAAGGCTGACGCCGGCGCGATCTCCATGACTTTGCCCAGATACAGCACCACCACGCGGTCGCAGATGTATTCGACCACATCGAGATCATGTGAAATGAACAACATCGCCAGATTGAAGCGCTGACGCAGATCTTGCAGCAGATTGATCACCTGCGCCTGAATCGACACATCCAGCGCCGACACCGGCTCGTCAGCGACGATGAAACGCGGTTCCACCGCCAACGCACGGGCGATGCCGATACGCTGGCGCTGACCACCGGAAAACTCATGCGGATAGCGCGCACCGTGCTCGGCGCGCAGACCCACCAGTTGCAACAGCTCGGCAATGCGCGTGGCGCGCGCTTCGCCGCGATGCAGGCCGTGGGTATCGAGCGCTTCGCCTATGATGTCGCGTACGCGTTGACGCGGGTTCAGGCTGGCATACGGGTCCTGAAAGATGATCTGCATTTCGCGGCGCAAAGCGCGCATGCGCGAAGCCGACAGGTTGGAGATGTCTTCGCCCTGATAACGGATCTCGCCGCCGCTGCTTTCCATCAGGCGCAGCAAGGTACGGCCGACGGTGCTCTTGCCCGAGCCGGATTCGCCGACCAGCCCAAGCACTTCGCACGGCATGATGGAAAAACTGACATCGTCGACGGCGCGGATGGGCGCGTCTTTTTGCTTGCCGCTGAAGTATTTTTTCAGATGGCGCACTTCGACCAGCGGCGTGGTGTTGGTCCCGTTCGTATTCATCGTGCTCATACCGGCTTCCTCAAAACACAGCGGACATTGTGACCGTCATCGCCCAGCGTCAGCGATGGCATGGCGACACGGCAGGCATCCGAGGCATGGCTGCAACGCGGCTCAAAAGCGCACCCCGGCGGCGGCGCCAGCGGACTGGCGACCTGACCGGGAATCGCCGCCAGCCGCGGACGCTCGCCGGCAACAGCGTGATTCTTGCTGCGCCCCGGCAGACAATTGAGCAGACCGGCTGTGTAAGGATGCTGCGGGTTGTCAAAAATCTGCGGCACGCTGCCCTGCTCCACCATGCGGCCGGCATACATCACGGCGACGCGGTCGGCGATCTCCGCCACCACGCCGAGGTTGTGGGTGATGAACAAAATGCCGGTGCCGGTTTCACGCTGCAGTTTTTGCAGCAACGCCAGAATCTGCGCCTGAATCGTCACGTCCAGTGCCGTGGTCGGCTCATCAGCAATCAGCAGCGAAGGATTGCACGACAAGGCCAGCGCGATCATCACGCGTTGGCGCATGCCGCCCGACAACTGATGCGGATATTCATACAAGCGGCGCGCCGTAGCGGGAATCTCGACCAGCTCCAGCATGCGCTGTGCATGGATCATCGCGTCCTTGTGGCTCTTGCCCAGATGCAGGCGCACGCTTTCAGCAATCTGGTCACCAAGCGTGAAGACCGGATTCAGACTGGTCATCGGCTCCTGAAACACCATCGCGATTTCATTGCCGCGCAACTGGCGCAGGCTGCGTTGCGGCAGGCGCGTGAGGTCGACCGTTTCTCCATCGCGGCGCTTGAAGCGGATGCTGCCGCCGACCACGCGGCCGGCATCGGCCGGGATCAAACCCATGATGGACAAACTGGTCACCGACTTGCCGGAACCGGACTCGCCGACTACCGCCAGCGTCTCGCCGGCATTGACGGTGAAGCTCACACCATCAACCGACTTCACGGTGCCCTGCTCAGTGAAAAAATGTGTCTGCAGGTTGTCGACTTCCAGCAGCGGCGTCCCTGGTTGGACTCTCTGTTCTTGCATGTTCTGTACTCTCTTTGCTGGAGGAATTAGAGGCTCTTGCGCAGGCGGGGATCGAGCATGTCGCGCAGGCCGTCGCCGACCATCTGCAGCGACAAGGCCGACAGCACGATGGCGATACCGGGGAACACCACCAGCCAGATCGCCTGCTCGGCATAAGCCTGCCCGGAAGAAATCATCGTGCCCCAGGTCGGCAGTTCAGGCGGTACACCAACGCCGAGGAAAGACAAGCCCGCTTCCGCCAGAATCGCGTAGGCGAAGATGAAAGTACCCTGCACCAGGATCGGCGACAGGATATTGCCAAGCACGTGGAAGAACACAATGCGCACCGTCGACACGCCCAGTGCGCGCGCCGCTTCCACGAACAACAGCTCGCGCACCACCAGTGTGGAGGCGCGCACGATACGTGCGACGCGCGGCGTGTAGACGATCGCCAGCGCCAGCACCACATTGATCAGCGACGAGCCGAGAATCGCCACCAGCGCAATCGCGAGCAAGATGTCGGGAAACGACATCATGGCGTCCACCACACGCATGATGGGTGCATCCATACGCTTGAAGAAACCGGCACACAACCCCATCAGTACACCGGCCACCAGCGAGATCACCACCACCAATGCGCCAATGGTCAGCGAGTAACGGCCGCCGGTCAGCACGCGCGTGAAAATGTCGCGGCCGAATTCGTCCGTGCCGAACCAGTGCGATGCCGACGGCGGTTGCAGCCGCGCCATGATGTCCAGCGCGGACGAATCGTAAGGAGAAGTCAACGGCACCACGACAGCCATAACGGCCAGCAGCACCAGGCTGACAACACCGAACATGACCAGCTTGCGCCGCATGAATTTGGAAAGAAAAGCAAACATGGGAAATCCTGTGATTCTGTTCAAGAGCCGGATCAATACCGGACGCGCGGATCGATCAGCGTATAGAGCAAATCGATCGCCAGATTGATCAGCACATAGATCACGGCGATCGCCAGCAAGGCACCCTGAATCACCGGATAATCGCGCCGCTGCACTGCCGACACCACCAGATTGCCGACGCCCGGCAAGCCGAACACCGTCTCGGTCACCACCGCGCCGCCGATCATCAGCGCCGCCGTCAGACCGATCACGGTCACCACCGGAATCAGCGCATTGCGCAAAGCATGCCGCAGGATCACCCGGCGCTCGTTCAGCCCCTTGGCGCGTGCGGTGCGGACGTAGTCATCCGACAGCACGTCGAGCATGGAAGCGCGCGTGAAGCGGATGATCAGCGCGGAGTTAAGCACGCCCAGAACTACCGCCGGCAGCAGCAAGTGATGCAAGCGGTCCCACAGCGGCGCACCGGGATCACCGTAACCCGCCACCGGAAACCAACCCATCTTGACCGCGAACAGCTGCATCAGAATCAGGCCAAACCAGAAGCTCGGAATACTCGCGCCCAGCATGGCGATGCCGGTGAACACCTGATCCACCACGCGGCCACGCCATACGGCGGAAACGATGCCGCAGGGAATGCCGATCAGGCAGGCCAGCGCCACCGCAAAAATCGTCAGAAAGAAAGTCGGCTCGGCACGCGAAGCCAGCGCCTCGGTCACCGGCATCTGCAAGAAAATGGACTGGCCAAGATTGCCCTGCGCCAGCTCCTTGAGCCAGAAACCGAATTGCACCAGCATCGGCTTGTCGAGGCCGTATTGGGCGCGCAGTTTGGCGATGTCGGCCACAGTGGCCTGGTCGCCCAGCATGATCGCAGCCGGATCGCCCGGCGCCAGACGCGTGATGAAAAACACCAGCACGGCGACGATCAGCATGACGATCACCATGCCGGTGAAGCGTCCTGAAAGATAACGGAGCATAGACGTGAAGTCGGTTAGGAAATAAAATAAAAAACGGATGCAGCACGTCCATCGGTTTCGTCAAAAACGAAATCGATGGACTATGAAATGTTCAGAGCCTGCCTCTGCGCAACGCATGGCAAATCATGCGTTGCGCAGAGAAGTGCTTTGCAGCTACTTAGTCAGCCAGCTTGGTATTCCAGAAATACGGCCAAGGCATCGGTGTGTAGCCTTGCAGCTTGGACGACTTCGCGGTCAGGCTGTTGAAGCTGCCCAGACGGATATACGGCACTTCGTCGTACACCACGCTCTGTACCTTGCCCCACAACGCGCCGCGATGTGCCGGATCCATCTCGTGCGAGAACACGGTGACCGATACGTCCTTGCCGGCGCTCTTCCAGCCGCCCGGTGCGCCGTCGCTCAGTTGCGGCGGCGACAGTGTTGGTTCGGGAAGGAAGGCCGAGTGCGTCATGTAGATATCCCACAGCGCCGGATCGTTGCGGCGCTGGATCAGCGTCGCCCAGTCGACCACTTGCATGTCGACCTTGAAGCCGGCCAGCTTCAGCTCTTCGCCCATCACCAATGCCATGCGGTAGTGGAATTCATACTGCTTACTGGTCAGGATCTTGACCGGCTCGCCCTTGTAACCAGCCTTGGCGGCAAGATCGCGGGCTTTAGCTGCATTGGCCTGGTTATACGAAGCCGTACCGTCCATGGAGTAGAACGGCGAGCCCTTCGGGAAGTGATTGCCTTCAACGGAGAAGAACTTCGGATCGCCGAAACCGGCGGTCATGATTTCCTTCATGTTCAGCGCCGCCTGAATCGCCTGGCGCACGCCCTGCTTTTGCAGCGGGCCTTGCACCGTGTTCAGCACCACATAGGGAAAGCCGAACGGCGCAGTGATCACCGGCACGACATTCGGTTTGCCTGCCAGACGCGGCGATGCTTCTGCCGGCAGCAGATCGGCGAACTGATACTGACCGGAGAGCGAGCCCTCAACACGGGTATTCGGATTCGGTACAGGGATGAAGCGCAGTTCGGAGAGCAAGGCTTCACGCTTGCCGGCATAACCGCTGGCAGCTTCCTTACGCGCGCTGTAGCCGTCGAAACGGGTTAGCAGCACGTATTGATCAGGCTTGCGCTCCTTGAACTGATAAGGGCCGGTACCGATGAAGTCCTTCAGTGGATTGACCGCAGATTCCTTCGGCATGATCGCAGCAAAACCGGACGGCAGCGCCAGATGCGCCAACAGCGGCGCGTAGGCATTCTGCATGCTCAGCACGACGGTGTAAGGACCTTTGGCGTCGAGGCTCTTGATCTCTTTGGATACCGCTTTGCCGCGTGGCGCGATGTCCATCCAGCGCTTGAGCGAAGCGACGACGTCGTCGGACTTCATCTCTTTGCCGTTGTGGAATTTGACGCCCTTGCGCAGCTCAATGGTGACGGTCTTGCCGTCCGCACTCACCTTCGGCAGGCTCTCAGCCAGCATGGGCTGGATGTTCCACTTGGCGTCAAAGGTATAGAGCGGCTCATAGACGTGTTGCATGATGGTCGCAACCAGATCGGTGGTCGACGCCATCGGATCCAGTGTTTGCGGTTCGGCCACCATCGCCAGATTGGCGACGCCGCCCGCAGCAGCCTGCGCCAGTGGCGCCATACCTAATGTGGCAGCCGACAGCAGCACCGCCGCACTTGCCGCACATTGAAATAGCAGACGCCTGCCCTTGTTGAACGACGGTAAAAAAGATCGCACTGTCATCATCCCTCTCCTACATGCCTGCTGGGTTAAAAATCCTGGCTTTGCAGCGGCGATCGGACGGCTACCGGTTTTCTCAGAACTCCCGGTGAGGCCACATCCGTATTGCGCCGCTTGCTGATGCTTTATTTCTTATTCTTTTGCTGCAACTGCTTGTTCAAATTTTTTGGTAGTTTATATCACGAAGTTTAATGCAGCAATCAGTAAACATCCGAAGAAGGTTGCAAACCCATTACCTATGTAGCATTACAAGAAAAAACGAGCACTGTTATTTAGTAACATAAATGCTGCACCGCCCCAAAAACAGGCGCACGAAGAACCTCAATCACCAAACAAGGGCGTCAGCTGATTAATGCGTCGCGGCGAAAAATTGCAGCAGGAATGCGACCCGGGATGCCGCTGGAGAGCGTGAACGGAGAAAACAAAAATCGTCTCGCGTCACGAGATGGTGCATGGGGTGAAATTGCGCTTTGCAGCAGTCCGGCTCAGCGAACTGACCAAAAACAAGCGGTGGATTTTTTGCAACAGGATCGGATCGTACCGACGGAAGCCGTCGCTACAGAGAAAAAGAAGAGAAAGAAGCCGCGTCATAACAAGAAGAAGTACAGCGAGGCACGAGATGCTGCGCTCCTCAGCACTCAGCATCTTGCCCCGTACAGACGAGAGGCAATTCAGCTTTCCATCGCTATCAGCTTCTTGCGCAACACCGTCAGACCATGCCGCAGCTGCGCGATCTCCTCTTCAGAGTTGTCGCTCATGGCGAGATCGGTGACCTGATCGACGATCACCTTGGCTTGCCAGAACATCTCGCGTCCGCTCTCCGTCATCTGCACGACCACGGATCGCTTATCTTGCGCCGAGGTGCTGCGCGCGATCCATCCCCGCGCTTCCATGGCGTGCAGGATGCGGGTGACGCGGGTACGTTCGTAGGCGGTCCATTGCGCCAGCTCCTGCATCGTCAACGGCCCCTTGCGCAACACCGCGCTCAGGATCCGGTATTCCGTGGGGAGAATTTCCAGCGGCCGCAAGGCGTCCTGCAGCAAGTGATTGCGCCGATACACGACCTGTGTGCACAGGAAGAAAAGATGCGTTTCCAGTTCCGATTGATTTGACTGATCTGACATTTTTTAATAAACAAGAATTGACGATATCTCCGCAGCACCCCGACAAGCCCGCAATTATTCTTCCAGCGGCAAGGCCAGCGTTTCCTTGATCTCTTCCATCACGACATAACTCTTTGACTGCGCCGCGCCCGGCAGTTGCAGCAGGATGTCGCCGAGCAGCTTGCGGTATTCCGCCATGCCGCGGATGCGCGCCTTGATCAGATAGTCGAAGTCGCCCGACACCAGATGGCATTCCTGCACTTCCGGAATACGCAGCACCTCACGGCGAAACTGCTCGAACATATTGCCCGATTTGTGGTTCAGCGTGATCTCGACAAACACCAGCAGGGTCGCCCCCAGCGTCTCCGGATTGATGCGTGCGTAATAGCCGCTGATGACGCCATCGCGCTCCATACGCTTGACGCGCTCAATGCACGGCGTGATCGACAGGCCGACCTGTTCGCCGAGGTCTTTCATCGAGATGCGGCCGTCCTTTTGCAAGACAGTCAGGATCTTGCGGTCCAGCTTATCCAGGGTACGTACTGAAAGCTGCTGCGTTCTCATGATTTATTCTCGTTTTTAGCAATTAATACACAAACAAATTCTACTTAATTCTCAATATCATAGTTTTTAATTCTAATTAAATACAATCTTTTCAGGGATTACATCATGCGTGTCGTTATTCTGGGCAGCGGCGTCATTGGCGTCACCAGCGCTTACTACCTGGCCAAGGCCGGTCATCAGGTCACGGTGCTTGACCGCCAGCCCGGTCCGGCGCTGGAAACCAGCTTCGGCAATGCCGGCCAGATTTCGCCCGGCTACGCTTCGCCATGGGCTGCTCCCGGCATTCCGCTCAAGGCTCTGAAATGGATGTTTGAAGAACATGCACCACTGGCGATCCGCCTGGACGGCACGCTGCAGCAATTACGCTGGATGTGGCAAATGCTGCGCAACTGCAATGCCGGCAGCTACGCCGTCAACAAGGAACGCATGGTGCGCCTGGCTGAATACAGCCGCGACTGCTTCCGCGAACTGCGTGCCGACACCGGCATCGATTACGAAGGCCGCCAGCAAGGCACCCTGCAACTGTTCCGCACGCAGGAACAGTTCGACGGCGCGCAAAAGGATATCGACGTACTGCGCCAGACCGGCGTGCCCTACGAGCTGCTGACCAGCAGTGAGCTCGCCGGCGCAGAACCGGCGCTGGCCAAAGTCAGCCACAAATTGACCGGCGGCCTGCGCCTGCCGAACGATGAAACCGGCGACTGCCAGTTGTTCACCACCAAACTGGCGAAAATGGCCGAGGAACTCGGCGTGCACTTCCGCTACGGCGTCGATATCGATGCGCTGGCGGTGGCCGGCGGCGAGATCGACGGCGTAGTGTGCGGCAAGGAACTGGTCAAGGCCGACAGTTACGTCGTTGCACTGGGCTCGTACTCCACCAACTTTCTGCGCAACATCGTCGACATTCCGGTCTACCCGCTCAAGGGCTACTCGATCACCGTGCCGGTAGTCAACGCCGACGCGGCACCGGTGTCGACCATTCTCGACGAAACCTACAAGATTGCCGTCACGCGTTTTGACAACCGCATCCGCGTGGGAGGTATGGCGGAAGTGGTCGGCTTCAACAAGGAGCTCAATCCGAAGCGCCGTGCTACGCTGGAGATGGTGGTCAACGATTTGTTCCCGGGCGCCGGCAATACGGCACAAGCCAGCTTCTGGACCGGTCTGCGCCCGATGACGCCGGACGGTACGCCGGTGGTCGGCGCCACACCGATCAGCAACCTCTTCATCAACAGCGGCCATGGCACGCTGGGCTGGACGATGTCGTGCGGATCCGGCCAATTGCTGTCGGATCTGATTTCGGGTAGACGCCCTGCTATTGCATCGGACGATTTGTCGGTGGCGCGCTATATGGGTCAGCAGCAATTCCACACCACAGCGACTGCCTGACAGACCGCACGCTGCTAAAGTTCGCTATCTCTGGCAGCAACCTACCAAGCCGAAGCATTGCGCTTCGGCTTTTTTATTTTCAAGCGCTACCAGTGCCTGATCAAACGCGAATCACGCATGGGATCGCTCATTGCGCGTGAAATAACGCCGCACGAATTGCTCTCGACCCACGCACGTAGGAAACGTCCCACACGCGCTGTCTGGTTACGCCGACATTCCTGTCGAAACAATGCGCCGATAATCCATCCATCGACGGGCGTATCTCACAATTCCCTCCGCCGTTTACGACGAAGACAATATGCCGGAGACTGCAATTCAAAGTCCTTATCATGCAGCAAGGCCGCACGTAAAGCTTGCTGTCGCCAGATCGCCTCATCAATGTCGTTGAACGCGATGGATTACACGGCACCTCCAGCATTTGCTACGTCATCCGCAAACGCAAGTTGTCTTGAGGAAAGATCTTCGTATGCATACACAAGTCCATCGCGACGTGGCCTGCTCACCAAACTCAGGCTCAACTCCGGCTGTGCCAAACGCAAAGAAAATTGCCCGGGAAAGTGGTCTGCGTTACGTCAACGACGACACGCCCGGCATCAGCCGCAGACGAGATCATGGCGATTTCATTTATATCGATAGCGACGGCGAGACCATCCATGACAGCCCTCTTCTCGCCCGCATCAAGGCGCTTGCAGTGCCGCCCGCCTGGGAAGATGTGTGGATATGCCCGTGGGAGAACGGCCATATCCAGGCCACCGGACGCGATGCGCGTCAACGCAAACAATACCGCTATCACGCGCGCTGGCGCATCGTGCGCGATGAAGTCAAATATCAACGTATGGTCAGCTTTGCGCAGGTGTTGCCGCAGATACGTAAATGCCTTGAGCACGATCTCAAGAAACCCGGCCTGAGCAAACAAAAAGTACTCGCGACAGTCATCTATCTGTTGCAAGCCACACTCATGCGTGTGGGCAACGACGAGTACGCGCGCAGCAATCAGTCATTCGGCATGACCACGCTGCGCAATCGCCACGTCAAGGTCGATGGCGCCGACATCAAGTTCCATTTTCGCGGCAAGAGCGGCGTGCAGCACACGATCAAGCTGCATGATCCCTACATGGTGCGCATCGTGCGCAAGTTGCTCGATTTGCCGGGACAGGATTTGTTTCAGTATGTTGATGAAGCCGGCGACACACACTCCATCGGCTCCAGCGACGTCAACGACTATCTGCACGAAATCACCGGCGAGGACTACACCGCCAAAGATTTCCGCACCTGGGCCGGGACCGTGCTGGCAGCACTGGCGCTCAACGAGTTTCAGCAGTTCGACTCACAGGCGCAGGCGAAGAAGAACATTGTGCAGGCCATTGAGCACGTGGCCATGAAGCTGGGTAATACGCCGACCATCTGCCGCAAATGTTACGTGCACCCCGACGTGATTTCATCTTATCTGGACGGCGTCACGGCGGGCACGCTCAAGCAGCAGGTACGCGACAATCTGGTCCACGACTTGCATGCCTTGAGCCCGGAAGAAGCTGCCGTGCTGGCGCTGCTTCAGCAACGCTTGCAGGAAGAACCCAAGCAAGGGAAATCTCACAAAAGACAGAGAAGCTAATCATCAGAACATAAAAAAAACGGCTTTCCATTTGCGTGGAAAGCCGGTTTTCATGTGCGAAAGCAAATAGCGCTAAGCCGCCGCAGGCGCCTTCTCCAGCTTCGGCAGGAAAGCCGCCAGCAAGCCGATCAGCGGCAGGAAAGCGCAGACCTGATACACAAAGAAAATATCGGTCATGTCAGCCAGCTTGCCCAGCAATGCCGCGCCAATACCACCCATGCCGAACGCGAAACCGAAGAACAGACCCGACACGGTGCCGACCTTGCCCGGCATCAGCTCTTGCGCGAACACCAGAATTGCCGAGAAGGCCGATGCGAGGATCATGCCGATGATGACGGTCAACACGCCAGTCCAGAACAGGTTGGCATGCGGCAGCATCAGCGTGAACGGCGCCACACCCAGGATCGATACCCAGATCACCAGCTTGCGGCCGACGCGGTCACCGATCGGGCCGCCGACCACGGTGCCGATGGCGACCGCAAACAGGAACACGAACAGATGAATCTGCGCATCCTGCACCGACAATTGGAATTTGCTGATCAGATAAAACGTGAAGTAACTCGACAGGCTGGCCATGTAGAAGTACTTGGAAAAAATCAACAGCAACAAAATACTGACCGCCATGATGACCTTATTGCGCGGCAGTTCGACAAAACCGTGCGACTTCTTCTTCGCTTTGGTCTTGCCGGCCAGTTGCTGGCGTTGGTACCAGTGACCAATCTGACGCAGCACAACGATAGCAATCAGCGCCGCAATGGTGAACCACGCGATGCTGCGTTGTCCGCCGGGGATGATGATCCATGCCGCCAGCAAGGGGCCCATCGCGCTACCGGCATTACCGCCTACCTGGAACAGCGATTGCGCAAGACCATGGCGACCGCCTGATGCCATGCGCGCCACGCGCGAGGCTTCAGGATGGAAGACAGAAGAACCGGTGCCGACCAGCGCAGCAGCAACGAGCAGCACACCGAAATTCGGCGCGACCGACAGCAGCAGCAAACCGCACAAGGTGGAACCCATGCCGATGGCCAGCGAATATGGTTTGGGATGCTTATCGGTGTAGAGGCCGACCAGTGGTTGCAACAGCGAAGCAGTCACCTGGAATGTCAGGGTGATCAGACCAATCTGGGCAAAGCTCAGATGGAAATTGCCCTTCAACAGCGGATAAATCGCCAGCAGCAGCGATTGAATCATGTCATTGAGGAAGTGCGAAAAACTGATCGCGCCAAGGACGCGGAAACCGGTTTTTTCTGCTGCCTGTTTCTCGGCTGCCTGAGGCATTTCCGGCGGGTTGAGCGCTGTCTCCATGATGGCCTGTTTTATTTTGGATGAGGAAACCCGAAATTTTAGACCTCTTGGCCCGATTTGTCTTTTGGCGCCCTATTTTGGATCACTGCACTAAGACGTGCCTTAACCCGCCTTGCGAAAAGTCAGGTTGTAGCGACACTTGCCGGTCAGTTCGTGCACGCCCTCCGCCAACGTGTCAACGCCATGGAAACGCAAACGCGCCGGGCCGCCCCACACCACCACGTCGCCACTCTCGAGCCGCATGCGCACCGGCTTGTCAGCGCGCGCGTTGCCGCCGAAGAGGAAGGTCGCCGGCAATCCCAGTGACACCGACACAATCGGCTGCGTCATGTCGCCTTCGTTCTTGTCCTGATGCAGCGACATGCGCGCACCCGGAACATAACGGTTGATCAGGCAGGCGTCCGGCATGAAGTTGGCGAAGCCGGCTGCGGTTGCCGCCTTCACCGCCAAATCGATGAACACATCCGGCATTGGGGGCCATAGCCGTTCCGACAATGGATCGTCACGCTGATAGCGATAGCCGCACCGGTCGGTGACCCAACCGAGTTCGCCGCAGTTGCTCATCGCCACCGACATCGTGTAACCGCCCGGTGTCTGCATCTGCCGGAACGGTGCTTGCGCGGTCACTTGTTCGATGGCCTGCACGAGAGCGGCCGCCTGTTCGTCGGCAAAGGCGCGCAGCCAAATCGCGCCATCGTCGATGCGTTCGACGGACGGCACGCGCAAGGCTGCGAAGAGATCACCGGTCATGACAGACCGTCTCCTTCTTTTTCCAGCAGAGCCTTCTTGCGCTCGACACCCCAGCGGTAACCCGACAGCGAACCATCCATGCGCACCACGCGATGACACGGGATTAGCACGGCAATCGCATTCGACGCGCAGGCGCTGGCGACGGCGCGTACGGCTGATGGTTTGCCGATGCGCTGGGCAATGTCGGAATACGTCACGCGCGCGCCGGCCGGGATCTCCCGCAAGGCTTGCCATACGCGCTGCTGGAAAGCCGTGCCGCGTACATCGAGCGGCAGGTTGAGATCGCCTTGCGGGGACTCGATGAAGCCGATCACTTTGGCGATCAGCTTTTCGAATTCGGCATCGCCGCCGATCAGCTCAGCCTGAGGAAATTGATCCTGCAGATCGCGTACCAATTGATCCGGATCATCCCCCAGCGTAATCGCACAAACGCCCTTGGCCGTGGTCGCCACTAAAATCGCACCCAGCCAGCACTGCGCCACCGCAAAACGAATCTGCGCGCCGCTGCCGCCGCTACGATAGGCGCTCGGCGTCATGCCGAGCCGACCGGTGGATTCTGCATAAAAGCGTCCACTGGAGTTGAAACCGGCGTCATACATGGCATTGGTGACCGTGTCGCTTTGCGCCAAGCCCTGCCGCAAACGCTGCGCCCGGTGCGCTGCTGCGTAAGCCTTGGGCGTGACACCGGTCTTTTCTTTGAAGATGCGATGAAAGTGAAAGCGGCTCATGCCCGCGATCTGTGCCAGATCATCCAGCGAAGGTAACTCCTCCGCTTGCTCGATAGCGCGACAGACTGCGGCGATGGCCTGCGCCTGACGCTCAGCCAGTGCGGCTTCGTTCGGCTTGCAACGTTTACAGGCGCGAAAGCCGGCTTGTTCTGCCTGTGCGCCGGTATCGTAGAAGGCAACGTTTTCGCGGCGCGCCTGGCGCGAAGGACACGACGGCCGGCAATACACGCCGGTGGTGCGCACGGCATAGTAAAAACTGCCGTCGGCGGCTTTGTCGCGTTGCGTAACGGCCTGCCAGCGCTGATCGTCAAGGCTGCCGGCGAGCTTAGAAACAGGAACAGGAGCAGGAGAAGTGGACTTGCGGGTATTCATACCAAGCATGATGACACCTTTTGGTTACACGGTCATCGCAGTATAGGTATCGTGCTTCCTGCTCACACTCCGGGACTTGCTTTTAAATCCAGTATTGTTTTCTTAAGTAAAAATCAGGACGAAAACTTGATGCGCTGACGGCTTTGCGCCGGTTGCGTGACGTGATCCAGGGGCAGCACATGCGAGTGCTTGATCTGTTTCATGGTGATGTTGGACTTGACATTGGTGACGCCGGGCAGACGCAGCAGACGCGTCATCATGAACTCGGAAAACGCCGCCAGGTCGGGCGCGACGATGCGCAGGATATAATCCGCTTCACCGGTGATGGAAAAGCACTCCATGATTTCCGGCATGCTCTGCACTGCTTTTTCGAACTGGTCACCGCGTGTCTCACCCTGGCGATCGAGCGTAACGTTGGTGAATGCCGTAACGCCGAGGCCGACGACAGCGGGATCCAGCACCGCAGTATAGCGTTCGATGACATGCGCTTCTTCCAGGCGCTGCACGCGCCGACTGATCTGTGAAGTCGACAGGTGCACTTTCTGGCCGAGGGCGCTGTTGGTGATATGACCGTCGCGCTGCAACTCAGCCAGCAAGGCCAGATCAAACCGATCTACGGTGATAGTGCTCATATCGCCCTCTTTTTCCAATAATATTGAACAATTTGTGCATCATACCGCGACAAATGTGGAAATAACAATCACATTTTGCGCAACTCCTGCAATAAACTGGATTCATACATTACCCCTACGGAGCTGGTGCAAGGCGTCCACAAGGCGCCTGTCCCGCCCCACATTTCAGGAGACCATGATGGGCCACGCCACGCAGATTACTTCCACCCGCAGCAGCACCGACCTGTTCGACAACCCCATGGGCACCGACGGCTTTGAGTTCGTCGAATACGCCGCACTGGACCCCATGCCGATCGCCGCCGTGCTGGAATCGATGGGATTCTCCGCCGTGGCGCGTCACCGTTCCAAGAACGTCACGCTGTACCGCCAAGGCCAGATCAACTTCATCCTGAATGCAGAGCCGGACAGCAACGCTACTGAATTCGCCAAGGTGCACGGTCTCTCGGTCAATGCCATGGCCTTTCGCGTCAAGGATGCGGCTGCGGTCTACAAGCGCGCGCTGGAAATGGGCGCCGAAGGCGTACCGGCCAAGCTCGGCCCGATGGAACTGAACATCCCTGCCATCAAGGGCATCGGTGGATCGCTGCTGTATCTGGTGGATCGCTATGGCGACCGCGGTTCGATCTACGATATCGATTTTGAGTTCTTCCCCAACGTCGAACGCCATCCGGTTGGCGTCGGCCTGACCTACATCGATCATTTGACGCACAACGTGGTGCGCGGCGCGATGGATAAATGGTCATCCTTTTACGAGCGCCTGTTCAACTTCCGTGAGATCAAGTATTTCGATATCGAAGGCAAGATGACCGGCCTGAAATCGCGCGCCATGACCAGCCCTTGCGGCAAGATCCGTATCCCGATCAACGAGAGCGCCGACGACAAGTCGCAGATCGAAGAATTCATCAAGCAGTACAACGGTGAAGGCATCCAGCACATCGCGCTGGGCACAGACGATATCTATCAGACCGTACGCACGCTGTATCAGCGCAAGGTACCGCTGCAAGACACCATCAACACCTACTACGATCTGGTGGAACGCCGCATCCCCGGCCACAAGGAAGACCTGGCGGCGCTGCGCGAGCTGAAGATACTGATCGATGGCGCACCGACCGAAGGCCAGGGTCTGTTGCTGCAGATCTTTACGCAGACACTGATCGGGCCGATCTTCTTTGAAATCATTCAACGCAAAGGCAATGATGGTTTTGGTGAAGGCAATTTCAAGGCATTGTTCGAATCGATTGAGCTGGATCAGATCCGCCGCGGAGTCATCTAAACCTCGTTGACTTGACCGCTTAAATTATCAAAAAAGCAATACCAGAGCGACGTTCCGGGCGATCCGGAACGTCTCTTTATTTTTACCTGGCCCTTAAGAAATCGCAGATAAGGTCGTAAAAGGAGTACTACATCTGCAAGGGAACACCATGCCTGCCAGCGCTCAATTTGGAAAATACGCCGCCAACGCCGCTTCTGCCGTCGTCGAGGATATTTCCGAGCGTATCCAGCAGCTGACCCGCCAGATTCGCGAGCTGCAACAGCAATTACAGCAAATGCTGTCGTCCGTCTCCGAACAAGATCTGAACCAGCTGCGCCAACGTATCCAGGCGCACTATCAGGAAATCTTCCGCCTGGAAAAAGAGAAGGCCCGCAGCCGCAATCGCAGCAGCAGTTATCTCAGCGTCGTGCTGTCGGTCGCCACCAGCAACGCCTGAAGAAACTGCGCTTTTTCGGCGCGGCTTCAACGTCGACTCACCTATTCCGCTTCACTCTTTCTTGCTCGCCACCAGCGCCGCCATTGCGGCGCCATTCGGCTGTGCGCCGCTGAGCAAACCGTCAACGACACCGGCCCGATTTTGCATCGGCTGATTCTGGCTGACCTTCCATTTTCCGACCAGTTTCGTGATCGGAATTTCAATGCCGACGATGGCGCTGATCATCTTCTCGATATAGTCCGGCGGCGCATCGCCGACTGACCATGGCTGCGCCATTGCAGCTTCATGATGCGTCGTCAGTCTGGTCACCAGCGCGCGCAGCCATTCGGCGTCATCGATGACGCGCAAGGGGCCGCTGGCATGCACTACAGCGTAGTTCCAGGTCGGCACGGCTTTGCCGTTTTCTTGTTTTGTGGGGTACCAGGATGGCGAGATATAGGCATCTGCCCCCTGGAAAACGGCCAGTACTTCGGTCGTCGCCACATAGTCTTTCCAGACCGGATTGGCGCGCGCAACGTGTCCGCGCAAAATGCCATGCTCGCCCTCTTCGGCGCTCAGGATCAGCGGAATATGATTGGCGTCCAGACCGGACGACGATTGCGTAATCAGTGTCGACAAAGGATAGTCTTGCATCAGGCGATGCAAGACTTGGCGGTCGGATTCGGCGAAATGGCTGGGTAGGTACACGTGTATTCCCTTGCGATGATCAGTGCGACAGAGACAAAATGCGTGAAGAAATACACACATCGGAGCTGCTTACTGTAACCGACTTGGGAGGGTTTTTATAGCGGGCAAAATAGTCGACAATGCGGGCAGCGCGTGCAGCAAACTCGACAAACCGCAATACAAGCGGAGCAAGAAAGTACCGTAGAAAAAAATTGCGGGCCCGGACCTGTGTGAGGTGCGGACCCGCAATCGTTGCACGACTGCATCAAGGTATTACGTCACCACATTACGCATGGCCCAGATACGCCTTGCGGACGGCATCATTGGCAAGCAGGTTGGCGCCGGTGTCGGCCAGTACCACATGCCCGTTTTCCAGCACGTAGCCGCGGTCGGCCACACCGAGCGCCTTATTGGCGTTTTGCTCGACGAGGAACACCGTTACACCGTTATCGCGGATGGTGCGGATGATGTCGAAAATCTGCGCAATCACCAGCGGCGCCAGACCCAGCGTCGGCTCATCCAGCAACAGCAAACGCGGCTTGCTCATCAGCGCACGGCCAATCGCCAGCATCTGCTGCTCGCCGCCGGACATGGTGCCGGCGCGCTGGTTGGTGCGCTCCTTCAGACGAGGGAACAAACCGAAGACGTATTGCACACCCTCTTCGATTTGCTCATTCGTGGCAAAGAACGCGCCCATCTTGAGATTTTCCAGCACGGTCAGGCTTGGGAAAACGCGCCGGCCTTCCGGCGAAATCGCCATGCCCATGCGCATGATTTCATGCGTCGCACGCTGGGTGATGTCCTGGCCTTCAAAGACGATCTTGCCGCTCGATGCACGCGGCTTGCCGCACAAAGTCATCAGCAAGGTGGTCTTGCCTGCGCCGTTGGCGCCGATCAGCGTGACGATCTCGCCCTGCTGCACATTCAGCGATACGCCATGCAGCGCTTCGATGGCGCCGTAATGGGTATGTACCTGTTCAAACTGCAACATCATTCTTCTCCCAGGTAAGCTTTGATCACACGCTCGTCGTTGCGCACCTGGTCCGGTGTGCCGATGACGATCGGCTTGCCGTGTTCCATCACCAGAATGCGATCGGAGATGCCCATGATCAGGCTCATGTCATGTTCGATCAGCAAGACGGCGACGCCGTGTTCGCGGCGCAGCTTGTCGATGAGCTGTTGCAGCTCTTGCTTCTCTTGCGGATTGAGGCCGGCGGCGGGCTCGTCCAGCAACAGCAGACGCGGCTTGGTGATCATGCAGCGTGCGATTTCAACGCGACGCTGCAGGCCGTAGGACAAGGTGCCGGCCTCACGATTGGCCAGCGCAGTCAGGCCCAACTGGTCCAGCCAGTAGGCGGCGCGATCCAGCGCTTCCTTCTCGGCGCGACGATAGCCGGGCAACTTGAGCAATCCCGACACCAGATTGTTATTGAGCTGATTGTGTTGGGCCACCAGCAGGTTTTCCACCACGGTCAGGGTCTTGAACAAACGGATGTTCTGGAAAGTGCGTACCAGACCTTGTTGGGCCACGACGTGGCTTGGTTTGCGCGCAATCGACGCACCGCCCAGGCTGATGTCTCCGGTGGTCGGCTGGTAAAAGCCGCTGATACAGTTGAAGACGGTGGTCTTGCCGGCGCCGTTGGGGCCGATGATGGCAAAGACTTCCTTGTCCATCACCGACAGCGACACGCCGTCGACCGCCAGCAAACCGCCGAAGCGCATCGACAGATCCGAGACCTGCAGCAAAGTAGAGTTAGTGGTCATCACGGGTTTCATTTTGGCAGCTCCACGTGAGGACGCGTTGCCGGCAACAAGCCCTGCGGACGCCACATCATCATCAACACCATCACCAGACCAAAAATCAACATGCGATATTCCGCAAAGCTACGTGCCACTTCCGGGAGAATCGTCAGCAGGATCGCCGCCAGAATCACACCCAGTTGCGAGCCCATGCCGCCCAGCACGACGATCGCCAGGATCAATGCCGATTCAATGAAGGTAAAGGATTCCGGATTTACCAGCCCCTGGCGCGCCGCGAAGAAGCTGCCTGCCAGACCGGCGAATGCAGCACCCAGCGTGAACGCCGACAGCTTGATCTTGGTCGGATTGATACCCAGCGAACGGCAGGCGATTTCATCATCGCGCAACGCTTCCCAGGCGCGTCCCATCGGCATGCGGATCAGGCGGCTGGTCACGAAGTACGTGAACAGCACCAGCAGCAAGGCGACGAAATACAGGTAGATCACCATGTGACCGCCCTGATACGTCAGGCCGAGCATTTCATGGAAAGTCGTGCCGCCTTCGACGCTGGCGCTACGCGCCATTTCGATGCCGAACACGCTTGGTTTTGGAATACCCGATACGCCATCCGGACCGCCGGTCAACGAGGTCAGATTGTTGAGCAGCAAGCGAATGATTTCACCAAAGCCCAGAGTCACGATCGCCAGATAATCGCCACGCAACCGCAGCACGGGGAAACCGAGGATGAAGCCGAACAAGGCCGACATACCGGCGGCAATCGGCAGGCACTCCCAGAAGGTGAAACCGAAGTACTGGTTCAGCAAGGCATAGGTGTAACCACCGACCGCATAGAAACCGACATAGCCCAGATCCAGCAGACCGGCGAAGCCGACCACGATGTTCAGGCCGAGGCCGAGGATCACGTAAATCAGGGCCAGCGTCACCACGTCAACGTTGCCGCGTGAACCGAAGAACGGCCACACCACGGCAATCGCAAACAGGATCAGCAAGGCGTACTTCTGTTGACGCGGCTGCAGCTTCGGCAACGCAGGCAGACGTACGCCCTTGGTGCTGCGCGTCAGTGCCGGCTTGATCAGCTGGAACACGAACACCGCCAGCACCGCGATCAATACCGGCGTCCAATGCGCCTGCAAGACCACACGATAGCCTTCGAGCTGCAATTGCAGACCGAGCAGCGGCGTCGTCAGAATGGCGGTCAGGATTGCCGCCGCCACGGCGTTTTTAAATGGGATAGGCATCAGACTTTCTCCACGTCCGGCTTGCCCAGCAAACCAGTGGGACGGAACAATAGGATCAAGACCAGCAAGGCGAAGGACACCACATCCTTGTATTCCGCCGGCAGATAACCCGCAGCGAATGTCTCGGCCAGACCCAGCAGCACACCGCCCAGCATCGCGCCGGGAATACTGCCGATACCACCCAGCACAGCGGCGGTGAACGCTTTGATGCCGGCGATGAAACCGATGTAAGGATTGAGCTTGCCGATGGTCAGTGCGATCAACACGCCACCGACTGCCGCCAGCATCGCGCCCAGCACGAAGGTGAAGGAAATCACGCGGTTGGTGTCAATGCCGAGCAGATTGGCCATGCCCATGTCTTCCGCACATGCGCGGCAGGCGCGGCCCATGCGCGAGCGCGCAATGAACAGCGTCAGACCGACCATCAACAGCAACGTCACGCCGACGATGATCATGCGCGAATAAGGAATGGTGACGGTAAAGTCGCTGCCCATCTGGAATTCCAGCGCGCCGGAAATCAGGACAGGAACCGACATGTCGCGCGAGCCCTGGCCGATCTGTACATAGTTCTGCAGGAAGATCGACATGCCGATGGCCGAGATCAGCGGCACCAGGCGCGGCCCACCGCGCAGCGGACGATAAGCGACACGTTCAACGGTCCAGCCGTACAAGCCGGTGACGACGACGGAGACGATCAAGGCTGCGCCGAGCAGCAAGGGCAACGGGTAACCGGCCTGCACGCCGATGGCGGTAAGCGTCACCAGCCCGACGTAGGAACCGATCATGTAAATTTCGCCATGAGCAAAATTGATCATGCCGATGATCCCGTAGACCATGGTGTAGCCGATGGCGATCAATGCATAGATCGCACCCAGACTCAGCCCGTTGACGAGCTGCTGGGTTAGTTGTGGGAGCAGTTCATTCATAGGAAACTTGGCAAATATAGATGTGCAAATGCCCCATTCTTACCGCAATGGGGCATTTTGCATCGGACGTCAGTATGGACGACTACTGCAAGCCAGAGAAAAAATTACTTGGCTTCAGTCTTCGTTGCGTCTTTGTGCCATGTGAAAACAACAAACTTGAACGACTTCAGATCGCCCTTCTTGTCGTATTCAACAGTGCCGATTGGTGTCTTGAAGGAATTGGCGTGGATGTACGCGGCAACCTTGGTCGGATCAGTCGACTTGGTGGCGGTGATCGCATCGGCAATCACTTTCACACCCGAGTAAGCAGGCATCTGGAACGGGCCGTTAGGATCGCGCTTTTGTGCGGCGAAAGCCTTGACCAGAGCAGCATTGGCAGGATCGGCAGCGAAGTCGGCCGGCAGTGTGACCAGCATGCCTTCGGAAGCAGGACCGGCGATCGCTGTGATGTCCTTGTTGCCGACGCCTTCAGGACCCATGAACACGGCCTTGACGCCTTGCTCACGCGCCTGACGCATGATCAGACCCATTTCAGGGTGATAGCCGCCGAAGTAGACGAAGTCCACGCCTTGCGATTTCAGCTTGGTGATGACCGCGGAGTAGTCGCTGTCGCCGGCGTTCACGCCTTCAAACACGACGACTGGAATCTTTGCAGCTTCCAGACCGGCCTTGACCGAAGTCGCCACGCCTTGACCATACGATTGCTTGTCGTGCAGAACGGCAGCTTTCTTTGGCTTCAGCTTTTCAACAACGTACTTGGCGGCGGCAGGACCTTGCTGGTCATCGCGACCGATGGTGCGGAAAATATACTTGTGCGGCTTGGCTTCTGTCAGCTGAGGCGCAGTCGCCGACGGCGTGATCATCACGACGCCTTCGTTTTCATAGATATCGGAAGCTGGGATGGTCGAACCCGAGCAAACGTGACCGATCACGAATTTGATGCCTTGGCTGACGATCTTGTTGGCCACGGCCACGGCTTGCTTCGGCTCACAGGCGTCATCCATCAGGACGGCTTCAAACTTGTTGCCGCCAGCACCGCCGGCTGCATTGATTTGTTCGATTGCAGTCAGCGCACCGGCTTTGACCATGTCACCGTATTGGGCCACGGCGCCAGTCATCGGGCCGGCGATCGCGATCTTCACTGTTTCAGCCTGGGCTGTGCCGGCAAAGGAAACTGCGGATGCGACGACACCAACGGCCATGGCGATTTTTGTCAGGCGACGGTTCAAAGGGAATACGGATTTCATTGAATTTCCTCCAATATATTTATTCGTTGCGGGCCGTAGCCGACAACAACATTGAGCAGACGTTAGATATGAACAAAATACGAACAAAATACGAACAAAGCGCTTCACTTTTACTGATGCTGGCGCTATGGGGCAGGAGTGTAACATTTCCGTCATATACGACAGCTTTTTTTATGCGGATGACCCCATATTTGCTCTTTTTGCGCATCGAGATAATATTTCGCACATCTTTCATTCAAAAAACAAAAAAAATTAATCGATATTTCTATATATGCTCTTGTTGCGCTGCACCCCGAGGTTCGCCAGACAGACGCCCGCCAGCACCCTGCCACCGTGCCCAAAGCAAACAGATACCCTGCTCTTTTCGGATGCTCAATCAGGGAAGCAGCTTCTTTATCACTGGCGGGATAGGTCGGCAGAAGTCACAATACCGCACGACAACCTGCCAAAGCCCGATGTCTCTTTGAGAGATGCCCTTTTCATCCCATGATCATCAGCCACCCTTGCATGCTTTGGTTTCTTCGCAAAATCATCAATGTCGCCGGTTCGCTCGTCCTTGCACTGACAGCAGGCTTCGCACTCTACAATTACCTGACGCCGACGGCCCATGCCGCGGAGTTGCGGCAGTACCGATACAACCAGATCAGCATCACGACCTGCCAGATTGATCTGCAACAAGACAACTTGCGTATGTATTGGAAGGACCCGGCCGGGACTATCTTCGGTACCTTTGCCAATCTGCGCGCATGGCTGCGTCCGCAAGGCAAGGATCTGATCTGCGCCACCAACGCCGGCATCTACGACAAAGAACATAAACCGCTCGGCCTCTATATTGAAAACGGCGTCACGCTACGCAAGCTCAACACGCGCCAGAACGCCTACGGCAACTTTTACCTGCAGCCGAACGGCGTCTTTATCGTGGAAGAAAAGCAGGCCCGGATTGTCGATACCGCCAGCGTTGACAGCGACCGACCGCGCTGGTTGTCGCAAGCCCTGTACGCCACGCAATCGGGGCCGATCATGCTGCGCAACGGCGAGATCAATACGGCCTTCGATCCCGGCTCCATCAATCTGTTCGTGCGCAATGCGGTCTGCATCGATCCGTCAAAGAAGGTCGTGCTGGCGATGGCAAGAAATCCCATCACCTTCCACGACTTCGCTCAGTTTCTGCGCGATAAATTGCAATGCGTCGATGCGCTCTACCTCGACGGCAACATCTCGCGCATTTATCCCTCGCTGGAAGCAGACATCGGCCCCTCCTTCGGCGCCATCATCGGTGTGGAAAAGACGGTCACGCAAAAATAGACCGGCAGAGACGCATTACGCATATCGACATGCAAAATCATTCGTTCGTCCGGAACGTGCGATATGTGAACATCCCGCCTTGCCTTCGCCGGCGTCGTTGCCGGCTTACAGGGTCAGACAACCTCGGGAGAAGAAATGCGTCGCTGGTCAATTTCAGTACTGCTAACCATCCTTGCTCTGAGCGGCAGTGCCGTTTCAGCACAAGATAAAACCAAGATCAAAGTGGGAGTTTCGGTCGGCAACTCCGAACAGACATTTGAAGTCGTGAAACGCGTTGCCGCCCGCGACGGCCTCGACATCCAGATCATCACCTTCAGCGACTACCTTCAACCGAATGAAGCACTTGCGGCCGGCGACCTTGACGCCAATGCGTTTCAGCACAAACCTTTCCTCGATAGCCAGATCAAGACGCGCGGTTACAAACTGGTGCCGGTCGGCCTGACGATCACCGCACCACTCGGCATCTATTCAAAGAAATACAAGTCAATTGACCAATTGCCGCAAGGCGCCAGCATCGGTATTCAGAACGATCCGTCCAACGGCAATCGCGCCCTGTTGCTGCTGCAAAAGGCAGGCCTGATCAAACTCAAACCTGGTGTCGGCGAAAACGGTACCAATGCCACGCCGCTGGATGTGATCGAGAATCCAAAGAAGCTGAAACTCGTGGAACTGGATGCGGCGCAGCTGCCGCGTTCGCTTGATGACCTGGCGGCTGCATCGATCAATAACGATTACGCTTTCAAGGCTGGTCTCTCCCTGCAACGAGACACCATCGCCGTTGAAGACGCCAAAGGCCGTTATGCCAATCTGATCGTGACGCGCGTGGAAGACAAGGACAAGCCTTGGGCAAAAAAACTGGTGAAGGCATACCAGTCTGACGAAGTACGCAAATTCATTGAGGCTGAGTTCAAGGGATCATTGGTGCCGGCATTCTGAGAGGCATCATCGCGATACAACGACGATGATGACGATGAGGACCAAGGACGCTAAAAAGCAAGTAGCGGCGAAGGCCCAAGGATCCGGGCTCTGACAGCAGCAACGGCCAATCATGTCGCCGCAGAAGAAAAAAGACCCGCAGCAATGGACTGCGGGTCAAATTCCCTTTTCAAGAGGGAGGTTGAAGGAACAGTTCAACCATTTTTAGGATTCCCTCCTCACCACAAAGTTCGCAGTTCTTCAAAAACACTTTCAAAATTTGCGGCGTTAGAGCCCGAACATGAAAACGCCCATCCCGGATTTCTCCCGGATGGGCGCTATTCCACTACCAAACCAATACCAAAAACCTGCGCGTGAGGGCTGTTTAAGCCCGCACGCGAACTTAGCGATCCTTAGGGCTTCTTGTCGGTATTGGTAGTGTTGTCTGCCGGCGGCGTTGCCGGTGGCGCGGCATCTGCTGGTTTTGCATCACCTGCCGGCGCTGGCGGTGGCGTCATGGCTGGTGGAGTTGGTGTTGCCGGTGCAGGTGTGGCGGCAGACGAATCGCTGGCCGCTGGTGCAGCCGGCGCCTCATCGCGTTTGTTACACCCCGCCAGCAAGGCGGTCAACATGACAGAAGCTAACACTGCGTGACGTACTAACATAGTTCCTCCAATGAGTTATTGAACACGAGTTGAACACAAGTGACTACATGCACAAATTTAGATGCGCTCACGTTCAATTGTTCCCGCCCGGCAGGCCGCATCTTGTAGGAGAATGGACATTCTTTGCGTAAGTCTTCGCGACAATCCATTCCAACAATTCCTTCTTCGCTCCCGCATGCCGAATAAACCTTCATTTCTGGCCTCAACACTGTTTTTTTGTATTGTTTCTTTAGCACTGCCACTCTTCGCGCATGCCGAGATTGCACCATTGACAAGAGAGCAATGCGCAACGATGCAACAGAACAAAGTCCTCAGCACAGAAAACCCGGTGAAATGCGAACGCCTGATGCTGGTCTCGTTTGCCTATCAGGATTTTGAAGGACGCCGTCACGATGATGGCCGGCTGGTCGTACTGGATGTCGTTGCCCCGCAAGTGCAAGCGATCTTTAATGCACTGCTGCAACGCGGCTTTCCGTTGCAAAAGGCAAAATCGCTGGAGGCATATCAGGGCGACGACGAGGCATCGATGACGGACAACAATACCTCCGCCTTCAATGGTCGCCCGATGACGGGCGGCAGTACCTGGTCGAAGCATGCCTATGGCGTCGCCATCGATATCAACCCGCTGCAGAATCCCTATATAAGCAAGGACACCGACAAGCAAGTCGTCGTATTGCCTCCTTCCGCACGTGGGCAGTACCAATCACGCGTGCCCGTGCGCGCAGGCATGGCCGAAGAAGTACGGGATATCTTTTTCAGGCACGGGTTCATGATCTGGGGCGGGCATTGGAAGCAGCCAATCGACTACCAGCATTTTGAAATCGGCAGCAGAGACTTCATTGCCCGCTTGCTGAGTTTGCCGCTGCAACAGGCGCGTCGTGAGTTTTCTTCTTACGCTGCGACTTATGCAACCTGCATGTCTGATAGTGCGATAGCAGATCTGGCAGTACGAGGTAAGGCGTGTGCCGGAAAAAGCAAACGTTGAAACCGAAAATGGCGCGCGCGTTCAGCGTATTTCAAGCAGAACTCGTACTGCTTCGCGACGCGCTGTGCCGTTCACATCGCCGCGCAGCAACACCTCACTGCGTTGCTGCAAGTAGTGGCGTGCCGCGGCCTGTTTAAGCGAAGGCAGCGTTTGATTCAGGGTGTCGATCAGCAACGGCGTCAAGCGATCCAGCTCCGGCCGGATATCACGTGCCAGATCCGGAGGCGCGATAAAACGTTCACGCTTTTCCCGGCGCCACTGCGCATGCAGGTCCAACTGAATCAACTTGCCGGCATCGAATTGCGCCTGAAAGAAACGGCGCATGAATGCTTTCTCATCCTCGCTTGCACTTGTCAGCGAGGCGCTCAGATCATCCAGAATCTTCTGTTCACGCACAGGGTCGTTAATGGGCGCACCGGAATTCCACTTTGACTGGGCGACCATGACCGCGACGTTCAAACGCTGATCCATCAACGTCAACAAACGATCAATCTTTTGCTGGTCGGCGGCGGCTATGCCGGTCGGCAGCGACTGGCAGGCAGAGAGCAGCAACGATACTGCAAGCACTTTCCACAGCAAGAGCAGCAAGCTATTTATTTGATTTGTCTTCATTGGCGTCATTGTGATTTCCATGTAACTATCGATATGTGTTGCTCTGCATCGTTATTCTTGCGCAGCATGACCAAATAGCCAGTTTCTCACAGCGGGTTTCCCACAGCCAATTCCTTCTGCTGCCGGCACTTTAAGACTTTTCCTATATGTCGAACGCACCGAATTCCCCACAATGCAAGGCATCCGAATCCACCTGCGATGTCCTATGCAAATCGTCTTTCTTATCTGGCCTGTCCTGCTATTGCCCGTTTTGCTGGCATGGCTGACACGCCCCGGCCAAAGCACCAACCGGCTCACCACGCCAAGCTCAGCGACAAAGATTGCGACAAAGATTGCGACAAAGATTGCGACAAAGATTGCGACAAACACTGCGACGTCGACAACCATGACAGCGCCAGCACAGAAAGTTGCCAGCCACAGTCCTGTCCATCGCAAGGAAGCGCACCGCACCCAGCTTGAAACGTTGGAACTGGCGGTCGCGCAACGACGCCGCGAATCAGCCGCCTATCGCCTGGCAGCACGAACCGCGTATCAGGAAATGCAACAGATGCGTGATGAACCGGAAGAACTCTCCCTGCCACCATCCCCGATACAATACATGCCGCCGGCGACACACATGCTCGGCACGCAAAACAGTTTCCGCAACACCCATCGGCATCCCCTCGCCCGCCTCGGCTGAATATACAAGTCTTCTTTGCGCTTGTTAAGAAAAGAAGTGGGCGCCGTCAAAAACGTAAAGCTGTGTAAGTTATTCCGCACGTCATGAGACGAGCCGTCTTCCTCGCCTATACTGGCTTCGCTGGATCGACACTACAGAATTCGTTTCTTCATCAGAGGGGTGCACTATGACGATCAATACCGTTTCTTCTTCCAATGCAGCGACAACTGCTCACGCGCAACAAGCTGCCAAACGCAAACCATCGACCGTGGACTTTGCCAAGGTCATGGCAAGTACCAGTGGCGATATCAAGACCGATACCAACACCGCGACAAAGCAAGGCAATTCGAGCTCCGTCACGGCAGTTGCACAAAACGCCGACGGCACAAAAGTCAGCGGTTAAGCCTTCGGTGAGTCAGCAGTTGAGTTGTTATCGCCGGAAAGTAAAAAAGCCACGTTCGCGTGGCTTTTTTATTGCTGTCGATAGTGAAGCGGCTACGCGCATCGTAACAATGCCGGCGTGAAATGCAAAAAACCGCTGAGAGCCAGAAGCTATCAACGGTTTTCAACATGTTTGGTTGCGGGGGCAGGATTTGAACCTACGACCTTCGGGTTATGAGCCCGACGAGCTGCCAGACTGCTCCACCCCGCGTCTGAAGAAAAAGATTATACGACACATCTGCGAACTATGCAAACCCATTGCTCGAATTCTTTCCTCACTCCGCTTTCATCCGCCCCTTGCTGGCGTGCTGAGCCGTAGCAACGCGCCTGCGCGCGCCGCCGACGATAAAAGAGTATCCCTACAGACGACAGTGATACACTTCTACCCGCACTTTGCCATGAATCATCTATCACGCGATGGCGCCTGACCGCCGTCGACCATTTCTACAAAAACACGTCGATCGTCTTTTATGAAATTTTGTTCTGAATGCGCTCATCCGGTCTCTCTGCAGATTCCTCCCGATGACAATCGCCCGCGCTTCGTGTGCGGCAATTGCGGCGCCATTCATTATCAAAATCCGAAGATGGTGGTTGGTTCGATCCCGGTCTGGGAGCGCGACGGTAAATTGAGCGTGCTGCTGTGCCGCCGGGCCATCGAGCCGCGTCACGGTTACTGGACGCTGCCGGCCGGCTTCATGGAAAACGGCGAAACCACCACCGACGCCGCCACGCGCGAGACCGAAGAAGAAGCCGGTGCGCACATCAAGCTGGGCCCGCTGTTCTCGCTCATCAATGTTCCGCATGTGCATCAGGTGCATCTCTTTTACCTGGCTGAGCTGCTCGACCTTGATTACGCCGCCGGCACCGAGAGCCTCGAAGTTGCCATGTTCAAGGAAGAAGACATCCCCTGGTCGGAGATTGCCTTCCCCACCGTCGAATACACATTGCGTTCCTACTTTGCGGATCTGGCCAGGGTGAAGACCGGCGACGGCAGTTTCGGCCTGCACACCGAAGATATCCGCAAACGCATGATGCAACCAGACTGAAGAACCGCCCATGATTTCCTGGCTGGATGTCGATTCTCCCTTCCCGGATGTCTCCAAGGCGCTGACCGAGCCGGCCGGCTTGCTGGCCGCAGGCGCCGATTTATCGCCGCAACGTCTGCTCAATGCCTATCGCCACGGCATCTTCCCTTGGTTCTCCGAAGGTCAGCCCATCCTTTGGTGGAGCACCGATCCACGCATGGTGCTGTACACCGATCGCTTCATCATCTCCGACAGCCTCAAAAAGACCCTGCGCAAGATCGAACGCAGCCGTCATACCGATGCCCGCTGGGAGATACGCTTCGACTCGGCTTTCCGCGAAGTGATGCGCGCTTGCGCTGCGCCGCGCAAGGACGATGCCGGTACCTGGATTTCGAAAGACATCGTCGACGGTTATTGCGGACTGCATCGGGCCGGTTATGCACACTCGTCCGAAGTCTGGCTGGACGGCAAGCTGGTGGGCGGTGCGTATGGCGTGTCCATCGGACAGATGTTCTATGGCGAATCGATGTTTGCACGTGTGTCCGACGCCTCCAAGGTGGCGCTGGCGTATCTGGTGCACTTCCTGCGTCAGCACGGCGTGCAAATGATCGACTGCCAACAGGAAACCCCGCACCTGGCCTCATTAGGGGCAGTGCCGATCCCCCGCCAGGAATTCCTCAAGCATTTGCGCCAGGCCATCGAAGCGCCGCAGATCACCTTCTGGCACCCGCTGGATCTGCTCACCAAGCCGTAAATGTTGCGTAAAAACCCATTCGGCAGACGCAGTTACTGCTTCCGGAAAGTAGTGTAAATTAACGGTAATCGTGACGATTTTGTTACATCGACGCCATTGCGGCGCGCACTACGAATTGAAGTAAGCGACTGCACTCCAGGACATCACAGGACGCACATGACGCACCTTAAAGACCTGCCGTTTTCCACGTTGCAGTTTTATGCGACGGCTCCTTATCCATGCAGCTACCTCGATAACCAGCAAGCCCGCTCGCAAGTCGCCACGCCTTCACATCTGATCAACGCCGATGTCTACTCCGAACTGGTCAAGACCGGTTTTCGCCGTAGCGGCATCTTTACCTACCGCCCGTATTGCGACGGTTGCCAGGCCTGTACGCCGGTGCGCATCAAGACGGCAGAATTCGTCCCCAATCGCAGCCAGCGCCGTGCCTGGACCAAGAATCAACAACTGGTGACGCTGGTCACCAATCTGACCTACGCCTACGAACACTACGAGCTTTATCTGCGCTACCAGTCAGTGCGCCACGCCGGCGGCGGCATGGACCAGGACAGCCGCGACCAGTACGCGCAGTTCCTGCTGCAAAGCAAGGTCAATACGCGCCTGGTGGAGTTCCGCGAACCCGGCGGTACGCTGCGCATGGTCAGCATCATTGATGTGCTCGATGACGGCTTGTCATCGGTCTATACCTTCTACGATCCGGATGTCGAAGGCTCTTCCTACGGTACCTACAACGTCCTGTGGCAGATCGAACAAGCCCGCCAACTGGGTATTCCCTACGTCTATCTAGGCTATTGGATCAAGGAAAGCGCCAAGATGGCCTATAAAACCAACTTCCGGCCGCTGGAAGCATTGCAGAACGGCAACTGGAGTGAATTACCCTGATCCCTCACCGCAGCTGCCTCGCGGCCGCATTGTAGTCAACCTGCAGTCACCTGATAGTCCCCATTTTCAGCGGAAAACCGCACCGGACACGTTAAAATAGCGGCACTTTTCCCTCTAGCCGACTCATCGTGTCCGATAAATTCCTCTACGCCCTTGCCCGTCCGCTGCTGTTCTCCCTCGACGCAGAATCCGCTCACCATCTGACCTTGCCCGCCCTGCGCCGCGCTGCTGCGCTCGGTCTGACCGGCTTCATCAGCAAACCTGCCGCCGATCCGCGTACCGTGATGGGCATTTCCTTCCCTAATCCGGTCGGTCTGGCTGCCGGTCTGGACAAGGACGGTTCGTACATCGACGGCCTGGCCGCACTCGGCCTCGGCTCGATTGAAATCGGCACGGTAACGCCACGCGCGCAGCCGGGCAATCCGAAGCCGCGCATGTTCCGCCTGCCGGCAGCGCACGCGATCATCAATCGCATGGGCTTCAACAATGGCGGCGTCGACGCTTTCGTCGCCAACGTGCAAGGCTCGCGCTTCTATCAGGGTAAGCAAGGCGTGCTGGGTCTGAATATCGGCAAGAACGCCGACACCCCGATCGAACGCGCCGCCGAGGATTACCTGCACTGCCTGGAAAAAGTCTATCCCTACGCCAGCTATGTGACCGTCAACATCTCGTCACCCAACACCAAGAACCTGCGTCAGTTGCAAGGCGCCTCCGAGTTGGACGCCCTGCTGTCGCAACTCAAGGAAGCCCAGTTGCGCCTGGCCGACAAGCACAAACGCTATGTCCCGGTCGCATTGAAGATTGCACCGGACATCGACGCCGAACAGATCAAGAACATCGCCGACGCGCTGCTGCGCCACAAGCTCGACGGCGTCATCGCCACCAACACCACCATCACGCGCGATGCCGTCAAAGGCTTGCAGCACGGCGAAGAAGCCGGCGGCCTGTCGGGCGCACCGGTGTTTGAGCTGTCGAATCAGGTAGTGCGCGGCCTCAAGGCAGAACTGGGCGATGCGCTGCCGATCATCGGCGTAGGTGGGATCCTCAGCGGCAGCAACGCCAAGGCCAAGATGCAAGCCGGCGCGTCGCTGGTGCAACTGTATTCCGGTCTGATCTATCGCGGCCCCGCGCTGGTCAAGGAATGCGCAGACGCACTGCGCTAAGCTGCCGAACCGACCGACGTAAAAAAACCGCCATTGCATTTGCGTGCAATGGCGGTTTTTTATTACGGCTGAAGATTAAAGACTTATTGCAACTTAGAGAACCTTGCGTAGGAAATCGCGGGTACGTTCATTCTTCGGTTCGCCCAACACTTGCTGCGGCGGACCTTCTTCCATGATCACGCCCTGATCGATGAACAGCACGCGGTCCGACACTTCGCGGGCAAAACCCATCTCGTGCGTAACCACGACCATGGTCATGCCTTCTTCGGCCAGCGTCTTCATCACGGTCAAGACTTCACCTACCAGCTCAGGATCGAGTGCGGAAGTCGGTTCGTCGAACAACATGACCTTCGGCTCCATCGCCAGCGCGCGGGCAATCGCTACACGCTGTTGCTGGCCGCCCGACAACTGATTCGGGAAGGCGTCGATCTTGTCCAGCAAGCCGACTTTCTGCAAGAGCTTCTCGGCCACCAGCACTGCTTCGCGGCGCGACAGTTTTTTCACTTGCATCGGCGCCATGATCAGGTTTTCCAGCACCGACATATGCGGGAACAGGTTGAAGCGCTGAAACACCATACCCAGGCTGGCGCGCAGCGTATTCAGATCGACCTTGGGATCGTTGACCTTGACGCCATCGATGAAGATCTCGCCGTCAGTCGCTTCTTCCAGACCATTGAGGCAACGCAGAAAAGTGCTCTTGCCGGAACCCGAAGGACCGATCACGCACACCACTTCGCTCTCTTTGATCTCGCAGTCGATGCCGCGCAAGATATGCGCTTGGCCGTACTGCTTTTGCAATTGCTTGACGCTGATCATCGCGCATCTCCTTTGCCGTAGCGTGTTTCGAGGTGACGGACAAATGCCGACAGCAGCAAGGTAATCGCCCAGTAGATCAATGAAATCGTCAGGTACGGTTCCCAGTAGCGCGCATACGCGCCGGAGACCGTGCGCGCAGCATACGCCAGCTCTGCCAGACCGATGGCCGAGGCCAGCGACGAATCCTTGACGATGGCGATCGCATTATTACCCAGCGGCGGCAGCATGCGGCGGAACGCCTGCGGCAACACCACCTTGCGCAGCGTCTGCATGTAGGTCATGCCGAGCGAGCGCGACGCCTCACTCTGGCCGCGATCAATCGACTGAATACCGGCGCGGAAGATCTCCGACACATACGCGCCCGAGTTCAGCGTAATCGCCAGCACCGCCGAGGCGAAGGCGCCGTATTGCGAGCGGATTTCACGCGCGATATCGCCGCTCAGAATCAGGCCACCGCTCGGATTGATCAGCATCGGCATGAGCGCGAAATGGATCAGCAGGATTTGCACGAACAACGGTGTGCCGCGCAGGAAACTGACGTAAAAGCGTATCGGCCATTGCACCGCATAACGCAGGAAATATTTCCAGAAACCATGGCGCGCTTCAGCCAGTCGGCCGACGCCCAACACCAGGCCCCAGCAGGTTCCGGCGATCACGCAAATGATCGCGGCCTTGATGGTCATCCACGTGCCCTCGACGAACAAGGGCAGGTACTCGCCGATGATTTCCCATTGAAAGAAAGAATTCATGAATGCAATCCGGGTAAAAATCTGCCCACGGTCTGCAAAGAGAACGTGGGCATGGGGAAGACGTACTTAAGTGCGGATTGTCAGCTTATTGGAGTGGCAGTGTCGGCACGTTGGCGTCGAACCATTCCTTGTAGATCTTGGCGTAGGTGCCGTCGGCAACGATCTTCTTCAGACCTGAGTTGATCTTGTCCTGCAGTTCCTTGTTGCCCTTTTTCACGGCGATACCGAAGTATTGGCGGGTGAACTTGGCGTCGCCGACCACCTTGAATTGTTTTTCAGGATGGCTCTTGATGTAGAACTTGATCACACCGACGTCACCGATGGCCGCATCAACCCCGCCGCGATACAACTCTTCCAGCATCAGCGGCGTATTGTCGAAACGGTGGATGGCGGTGCTGGACTTGCCGACTTCTTCCGACAGGATGATGTCGCCTGCGGTCGAGTTGACCACGCCGACTTGCAGCTTCTTCAGGTCAGCCAGTGCAGCGACTTTGGAGCCGGAACCGGTGATGATGACTTGCTCAGCCGGAAAGTATGGCAGCGAGAAGTCGACCATCTGGGCGCGCTTTTCAGTGATGGTGATGCCGGAAATGATGATGTCGCGGTCGCCCTGGCCCAGAGTGGCAAAAATGCCTTCCCATGGTGTGCTGACCAGCTTGATCTGGAAGCCGGATGCCTTGGCGATGGCCTTGATGATGTCGATGTCGAAACCGACCAGTTCCTTCTTCGGCGTTTCGAATTCAAACGGGCGGTAAGTGCCGCCGGCGCCGACGACGTAAGTCTGGTCGGCTGCCTGAGCTGCGGTGGCGGACAGTGTCAGCGCCAGAACGCTGCTGGCGAGCACGACAAATTTCTTGAACGACATTGTTTTCTCCCTGAGGTGAAGCGGTAGTGAAGCTTTTTGTTGATGAAACATGCCAAATCGATGGCACTGGTAAAAATGAAACCCACAGAATTCTTTGCTGCGGCTCTGATTTCTCAGTCGGCATCGGCTCGCATTTGCGCAAATTGCCGGAAGTCATGCCGGGCGCATGCCAGGAGCGTCCCGTGCGCGAAACCCGACATGATCCGGCGTATGCTTCGATCCGTCAACTGACAAATTGTCGCTTTTTTATCGAATAAGTGTCGATTTGCCAAACAAACTCTCTACCAGCTCGACAACCAGCTCCGCCGTCTGGTTGCGCACGTCACACGCGGGATTGAGCTCCATCACATCCAGCGATGCGAGACGACCTGTATCGGCAATCATCTCCATGCAAAGCTGTGTTTCGCGGTAAGTCGGCCCGCCCGGCACGGCCGTGCCCACTCCCGGCGCCACCGCCGGATCCAGGAAGTCGATGTCGAAGCTGACGTGCAAATGTGTGTCTGCATCGATGCCGGACAGCGCCTGCTCCATCGTTACTCGCATGCCATGCTCGTCAATATGGCGCATGTCGTAGACACGCAAACCAAGTTCACGCAGGTGCTGCTTTTCTTCGCGATCGACACTACGGATACCGATCTGGCGGATGGCGTCCGGCTGCAGCGCCGGCACCTTGCCGCCGATGCCAGTCAGCTGATCAGGGCCAATGCCGAGCAAACTGGTGACCGGCATGCCGTGGATATTGCCGGTCGGCGTCGAGGTATTGGTATTGGCGTCGGCATGCGCGTCCAGCCACAACACCAGCAGCTTCTTACCCTGCTCGCGACAATACTGTGCCACTGCCGCAATCGATCCGATTGCCAGCGCGTGATCGCCGCCCAACAGCACCGGCAACTGCCCTTGCTGCAAGGTCGTGTGTACCGCTTCATGCACACTGCGGTTCCAGGCGACGACTTGTTCCAGATGACGGAAACCGTCAACAGGCCCTTGTTGCGGATTGGCCGGACCGCTCAGGTCGCCGCCGTCCGTCACATCGAGGCCATGCTGTTGCAAAGCCTGCTGAAGATTGGCCACCCGCAGGGCTTCTGGCCCCATCGATGCGCCACGACGACCGGCGCCGATGTCGGTAGGTGCGCCAATCAGTCTGAGTTGTTTCATGGTGGTTCCTTAACAAGTGAAGCGGATAAATCAAATCGTGAGCACATTGCCCGACGGGTAAGGACATCATGCATGCAGCAACGCTGCTTTCTGCAGCACGTCCAGCACAGCCGGCGTGCCGCCGAGGGCAACGCCGTACAAATTCTTGGGATCGGCCAGTTCCGGCACCAGGTCGATGGATTGCGCATCGTCATCGCCGACTTGCTCGTCGAGATAACGCAGAGCGGAAAAATCCTCCAGGGCGAAGCCAACTGAATCGAACACCGTTACCTCGGTATCGCTGCCGCGCCCTGCCGCTGCGCCCGACAACACCTGCCACAGCTCGGTCACGGCAAAATCGGCCGGCATCTGCTGTAATTCTCCTTCGATACGCGATTGCGGTTCAAACTCCACAATGACGCGCGCTTTGTTCAATACATCGCGATGCAACTCGGTCTTGCCGGGGCAATCGCCGCCGACGGCGTTGAGATGCATACCGGCCTCGATCATGTCCGGCGTGACGATGACGGCATTGCGCTTGTCAGCCGTCACGGTCGTGACGATATCGGCGCCGCGCACCGCTTCAGCAGCACTTCCAGCACGCACGATGCGCAAGTCCGGATAGGCGGCGAGATTGCGGCACAGCTTGTCAGTCGCTGCGGGATCGACGTCAAACACGCGCAGCTCTTCAATGCCCAGCAGGCAATGAAAAGCAATCGCCTGGAACTCGCTCTGCGCGCCATTACCGATCAGCGCCATCACGCGGCTGTTGCGACGCGCCATATAGTTGGCCGCCAGCACCGACGTCGCTGCAGTACGCAACGCAGTCGTCAGGGTCAGCTCGCTCAGAAGGCGCGGATAACCGCTGTCCACATCGGCAAGCACCCCGAACGCCGTGACCGTCAGCAAACCGTGGGAAGTGTTCTTGGGATGACCGTTGACGTACTTGAATGAATACAGCTTTCCGTCCGAAATCGGCATCAATTCAATCACGCCAACCGCCGAATGACTCGCCGTCCGCGCAGTTTTGTCGAACTGTTGCCAGCGCAAGTAGTCTGCTTTGATATAGCCCGTCAGCGCATCAATGACGCCTTCCACTGAGCGGGTGGCCACGAAAGACTGCAATTCCCGGGTTCCGATGTACTTGACCATGATGATCAGCGTTACTGCTCGCTGCCGTTGTTTCAATGAAAGAAATTTTACAGATGAACATTGGAAATTTGCTTTCTTTATCCTATAAATAAAGAGATAGTTATGCAGCTTTATTTCATTACAAGGAGATTCCATGGATAAACTCGACGTCAAGATCCTCGAATTGCTGCAAAACGACGGTCGTATGAGCAATGTCGACATCTCGGAAAACATCCATTTATCGCCCCCGCAATGCTTGCGCCGCGTCCGCGTGCTGGAAGAACAAGGGGTGATTCGCCGGTATGCGGCATTGGTTTCGCCCCCTGCGGTGGGGCTGGATGTCACGGCTTTTGTGGCGTTGTCGCTCGACCGCGCCCAGTTCAAGCAGGTGCGCGAGGTGGAAAGCGTGATCCGGGCGTTTCCGGAAATCATCGAGTGCTACACGATTTCCGGCGATTTCGACTATCTGCTCAAGGTGGTATCGCACGACCTCAAGAGCCTGTCGCACTTTTTGACCGACCGTCTGATGCAAGTGCCTGGCGTGGCCGGCCTGCGCTCGATGATTTGTCTGGAAGAAGTCAAACCGCAGTCGGGCTTGCCGATTACGCTGGAGGATCGTTGAGCGCTTCTGCGGGGATGTAAGAAATTTGCTGCGCCACAAAGCTGTCGAAAGCCTGCAGCAGCGGCAGATATTTGTCTTCGTCAGCTTCCAGCTGCGCCAGCGCATGGCAAGCGGCTTCCAGCGTCGACAACTGATCGGCGCGATGTGCCTTGCGGATCCGGTATTGCGACGCCGGCGGATCGATCAGCGGCAGGCGCGGCAGTTGTTGCAACAGAGGATTCAGGTACAGCATCTTGCGGCTCTTGCGCCAGGTCGCGTCAAGGATGACCAGTCGCAAGCGCGTCGGCATGGATAACTCTGGCAACGCTTGCGCGTGCGACTCGCCGGGCGTCTCCGGGTAGAGCAACAACGGTTGTATCTGCTCCCCTCCCACGTCGGCATACAGCAACCGACGCAAGGTCTCTTCCTCAAATTGTTCACCGTTGACCAGCTCGCTGCCGTCCAGACTGAGATGCAGCAAACGCCCGCTCCCTTTGGCCTGATGGATTTCCAGCGGATGCTGCAAGATCAGTACCTGCGCTAACGGCGTCAGGCCCCTGATCCAGGCACAAATACAACTGCTCTGCGCACGCAGACAACGCAAGCACATCGCTCGTTTCGGATTCAGACCGGTGCTCACGACTTGGCGCTCATGATGCGATGTATTCTTGCAAGCCCTCAACCAAGGCGTCGAAGGTCACGCTCACGCGTGCGCTGTTACGCAGATCCTCGTGCATCGTCACCCAGGTCTCAAGCTGCATGGAAAACTGTTTAGGAAGCAAGCGCACCAGATCCGTACTGCGCCTGGCCAACGGTGCCTGGCAAATACCGATGCCGTAACCTGCACGGATCAGCGCCAGTTGCGCCAGATCGCTGTCGGTGCGCAATGAAAAATGACTGCGGCGCATGATCGCCACATCCTTGGCGGCATTCCGCACGAACGCGGTTTCCTTGTCGAAACCAACCAGCGTGTGTTCCGTCAACTGATCCATGTTCTTCGGCGTGCCATGTTGTGCAAGGTAATCCTTGTGCGCGTGAAAACCAAGTTCGATCACGCCGACACGGCGCGTGACCAGTACCTCCTGCGTCGGCCGCAGCATGCGCACAGCAATGTCGGCTTCACGCCGCAGCAAGTCTTCGACACGATTCGACAAGGCCAGCTCGACCACCAACTCCGGATGCGCCCGTTTCAGCTTGACCAGAATCGGCGGCAGGATTTCCGCGCCCACTACTTCACTTGCCGTAATGCGGACGGTGCCGCGTACTGACGCGTCCTTGCCGCCATGGGCCGATGCCGCTCGCATCAGGGCCGCCGTGGTTGATGCCAGACTTTCTGCGTATGGCTGCAAGCTCAGCGCCGCTTCCGTCGGCATGAAGCCATGTTGCGAACGCGTAAACAAAGCGAAGCCCACAGCCTGCTCCAGCGCATCCACATGGCGCCCGATCGTCGGTTGCGTCAGCCCGAGCGAACGTGCCGCCGCCGAGAGCGAACCCTCGGTCAGTACCGCGAGAAAAGAACGATAAAGCTCCCAACCGGGATCCGCAGTGATTTGTTTAGTCATACAAATAAGTATAGCAGCTCACTCATTTTCAACAATTCCATTTAGCCCGCATTTGTCCGACACTGGCTTCATCAGATCTCGCGATCAACCTTCAACCATGGAGTAAATCATGAACAATGAAACGACGACGACAAAGACCGCCCTGGTGCTCGGCGCTACCGGCGGCATCGGCGGCGAAATGGCCCGCAAGCTGCAGGCGCGTGGCTGGCAAGTACGCGCCCTGCATCGCAATGCCGCCGAAGTCGCCGCCCGCCCCGGCATGCAACAGTACGATTGGATAGCAGGCGACGCCATGCAGCGTGCCGACGTGGTTGCAGCGGCACGCGACGTCGACCTGATCGTCCACGCCGTCAACCCGCCGGGCTATCAACGCTGGGCCGAGCTGGTGCTGCCGATGATCGACAACAGCATCGCCGCCGCACAGGATTTCGGAGCACGTATTTTGCTGCCTGGCACCGTCTACAACTACGGCCCGGATGCCCTGCCGAACCTGAGCGAAGACTCGGCACAGCGCCCGCTCACCCGCAAAGGTGCGATTCGCGTCGAGCTGGAACGCCGCCTGCAAGCCGCTGCCGGCGATAATGTCCGCAGCCTGATCGTCCGAGCCGGTGATTTTTTCGGCCCGCACTCAGGCAACAACTGGTTTTCGCAATGCCTGGTCAAACCGGGCAAGATACCGACGTCGATCACCAATCCCGGGAAACAAGGACTCGGCCATCAGTGGACCTATCTGCCGGATCTGGCCGAGACCATGATGCGCCTGATCGAACGAGAAGAAGCGCTGGAGGCGTTCGCGACCTTCCAGATGCACGGGCACTGGGATGCCGACGGCATGCAGATGATCAACGCCATTCGCCGTGCGGTCGGCAACCCCGCACTGCCATTGCGCAGCTTTCCATGGTGGCTGCTGGCACCGGCCTCGCCTTTTGTACCGCTGTTCAAAGAAATGAAAGAGATGCGCTACCTCTGGCAACAACCGGTGCGCATGAGCAATCAACGCTTGCTGCAGGTTCTGGGTCACGAACCGCATACGCCGCTGGATGAAGCGGTGCGCGCGACGCTTGAAGGTCTTGGTTGCCTGCCTGCATCCAAACAGCACAATACCGCGACGGTCTGAGCACGTTAAAAAACCGCCTTCATTGGAAATCTGAAGGCGGTTTTGATTGAGCAGAACAGCTCTTGTCCCGAGTCAATGCGCAGTCGGCTCGTTCAATGCGGCAACGATATCGGCGCGCTTGAGTTCCGGTGCAAATTGCAGGATAAAGTCGTAGGTGTAAGCACGCAGATAGGCGCCGCGACGCACTGCCAGCCGCGTGATGTTCTGCGCAAACAAGTGCGATGCCTCAATCGCCTCCAGACCATGATGCTTGCCCTGCTCGATCGCCATCGATGCCACGATGCCCACGCCCAGGCCAAGCGCGACGTATTGCTGAATCACGTCCGAATCCATGGCGGTAAGCACGATATCCTTCTCGATGCCGGCCTTGCGGAAGGCATCGTCGATGTGACCGCGACCGGTGAAGCCGACGTCATAGGTAATCAGCGAATGCGCGGCCAATTCTTCCAGCGTGATCGGATGTTTTAGCGACAGCAGCGGATGCCCTTGCGGAACGACGATGACGTGGTTCCAGGTATAGCAAGGGAAAGAGACCAGATCCTTGAATTGGCTCAGGCCTTCCGTCGCGATACCGACATCGGCCTTGCCGGACATGACCCACTCTGCGATATGTTCCGGCGCACTCTGCTGGAGCGCAATCCGCACTTGCGGAAACGCCGCACGGAAAGCCTGCACCACGCGTGGCAGAACATAACGCGCCTGCGTGTGCGTAGTCGCAATGGTCAGCGTGCCGCTCTGTTCACCGGCGTATTCCTGACTGGCCTGACGCAGATTTTCCGCTTCCAGCAAGAGACGTTCGATGATGTGCAAGATGCCCTTACCCGGCTCGGTCAGACCGATCAGACGCTTGCCGTTACGCTCAAAAATTTCGACGCCGAGCTCTTCTTCCAGCTCACGAATCTGGCGGCTCACACCGGGTTGCGAAGTGAACAGCACGTTGGCGACTTCAGTCAGGTTGAAGCCGCAACGTGCGGCTTCTCGGATGGAACGCAATTGCTGGAAATTCATCGTGCATCCTTATTCTGTGTGACCCCGGTAGAGGCCGCGTTGTCGACGAACACATGCAGGCGGCGCGGTCGCACCACCAGTGTTTCGCCATCTTTCAGATTCAATTGTGCAAAACGCTCGTTGGAAATGACGGCTTCGATCAGTTCCGAATTATCGTCACGCTCCAGTTCCAGTTGCGCCAGCGGCCCGATGGCGTGCGAGCGCCTGAGCTGAGCGACGATACCTTCAGCGCCGGGTGAATAACGGTCGACTTCGAGGTCATGCGGACGCACGTAGCCGATGCCTTTTTCATCCTGTGCCTGCGCATGATCCGGCGCGTCAAAGGTAACGCCGCCTGCTTCCAGCACGCCCTCGTGCACGCGGCCATGGAACAGGTTCACGTTGCCGAGGAAGCCGTAGACGAACGGCGACGCCGGGTGGTTGTAGACCTCGCTCGGTGAACCGATCTGTTCGACGTTACCCTTGTTCATCAACACGATCTGGTCGGCCACTTCCAGCGCTTCTTCCTGATCGTGGGTGACGAAAATACTGGTGACATGCAGCTCGTCATGCAGACGGCGCAACCAGCGGCGCAGCTCCTTGCGTACCTTGGCGTCGAGTGCGCCAAACGGCTCATCCAGCAGCAGCACGCGTGGTTCCACCGCCAACGCGCGCGCCAGGGCGATACGCTGACGCTGACCACCAGACAGCTGCGGCGGATAACGATCTGCCAGCCAATCCAGTTGAACCAGTTCGAGCAGGCTGGTGACCTTTTCCCGGATCTGCGCTTCCGACGGACGCTGATTGCGTGGTTTGACGCGCAGGCCGAAGGCGATGTTTTCGAACACCGTCATGTGCTTGAACAAGGCATAGTGCTGAAAGACAAAACCCACCTGGCGCTCACGCACGTGGCGTGCCGACGCGTCGTCGCCGTCCAGCAGCACCTGGCCGGAATCAGGCGACTCCAGACCGGCAATGATGCGCAGCAGCGTGGTCTTGCCACAGCCGGACGGGCCTAACAAAGCGGTCAGTTCGCCTGCGGGGAAATTCAGCGAAACGTTGTTCAGCGCGACAAAATTTCCGAACCGCTTGTTGATGTCTTTGACTTCGATGCTCATGCTTAACTCCTAATCCTTATTCCAGATCTGCGCCGGGATGGGCGACGTGTGCGGTCAACTGCTTGTGCAGACGCCACTCGATAAAGCTCTTGATCGCCAGCGTCACCAGCGCAAGGAAAGCCAGCAGCGACGCCACCGCAAACGCACCGACGATATTGAATTCGTTGTACAGAATTTCCACCTGCAGCGGGATCGTGTTGGTCTCGCCGCGGATATGGCCCGACACCACCGACACCGCACCGAACTCGCCCATCGCACGGGCATTACACAGGATCACGCCATACAGCAGCCCCCACTTGATGTTCGGCAAGGTGACGTGCCAGAAGGTCTTCCAACCCGATGCACCCAAAACCAGCGCAGCCTCTTCTTCTTCGCTGCCCTGCGACTGCATCAGCGGAATCAGCTCACGCGCCACAAAGGGGAAAGTCACAAACACCGTTGCCAGCACAATGCCCGGCACGGCAAACAGGATCTTGATGTCATGCTCGCGCAGCCACGGACCGAAGTAACCCTGCAGGCCGAACAGCAGCACGTAGATCAGACCCGAGATCACCGGCGACACCGAGAACGGCAGGTCGATCAGCGTCAGCAGTATGTTCTTGCCGCGGAACTCGAACTTGGCGATCGACCATGCCGCCGCCACGCCGAACACCAGATTCAGCGGTACGGCGATGGCGGCGGTCAGCAAGGTCAGCTTGATGGCCGACCAGGCATCCGGTTCGATGATGTTGTCGATGTAGACGTCCCAGCCTTTTTTCAGGCCTTCATAAAAGACGGCGACCAACGGCACGAACAGGAACAAGGTCAGGAAAGCAAAAGCGATCCCGATCAGCAGGATGCGCACCCACAATGGTTCCAGCGTGGCAGCCGGTGCGTAAGCCGGCTCGCCGCGCATGATTGCGGTCGGGCCGGCGGCGGTGACGCCAGGAGTAATGATGGCGCTCATGTCAGACTTTCTCGGCCTGGCCGCGCTTGCGGACCCAGGCTTGCAGCAGGTTGATGGTCAGCAGCAAGGCAAAGGACACGATCAGCATCACCACGGCAATGGCGGTTGCGCCGGTGTAGTCGTATTGCTCAAGCTTGGTAATGATGAACAGTGGCGTGATCTCGGACACCATGGGCATATTGCCGGCGATGAAAACCACCGAGCCGTATTCGCCGGTGGCGCGGGCAAACGCCAGCGCGAAACCGGTCAGCAAAGCAGGAAAGACGGTAGGAAAAATCACCCTGGCGAAGGTCTGCAAACGCGAAGCGCCGAGGCTGGCGGCAGCTTCTTCGAGTTCGCGTTCCGCATCTTCCAGCACCGGTTGTACGGTACGGACGACAAAAGGCAATCCAATGAAGGTCAACGCCACCAAGACGCCCAACGGGGTGAAGGCAACCTTGATGCCGAGCGGGGCGAGATAGCGGCCGATCCAGCCGTTCTGCGAATACAGCGTCGTCAATGCAATGCCCGCCACGGCGGTCGGCAAGGCAAACGGCAAATCGACCAGCGCGTCGATGATGCGCTTGCCCGGGAATTTATAGCGCACCAATACCCATGCCACGATGCCGCCGAAAATCACGTTCAGCAGCGCCGCCAATAACGAGGCGCCAAATGTCAGGCGATACGACGCCATCACGCGCGGCGACGTCACAGCGCTGACGAAAGCATCCCAGGTCATGGTGAAAGTCTTGAGGAACACCGCAGACAAGGGGATCAGGACGATTAACGTCAGATAGAACAGCGTGAAACCGAGCGACAGGCGAAAGCCCGGCAACACCCGGAATGGCGCTTTATTAATAACAGGTAAGGCGATTGGCACAGTCACGCTTGCACTTCCTTCTTCTTTGGCACCGGTGTCAGACCGCTTTCGGCGTGACACAACGGCATCTCTTATTACAAATACGACTAATGAAGGCCGATATTCGCATCGCATTGTTATAAAGAGAACGAATTTTTTTGCATGTTTATAGAAAGATTACGCATATAGAAAACCGCAAAAACAACTTGAGCGGCGCAAAACCGGTGCCCCCGCTTTCCTCGGAAAGCGGCTTCAGCCATAGTCATCCGACGACTGACCACATATAAAATTAAAAATTGGTCAACCACTTAAGAAAGCGAGAAGTGAGCTTTCAATTGCCTTACAAGCCGCATCCATAGCCACTTTGGCGAACCACAAAATAAATCGGCCAGACCATATTGCAATATTGGTCAGGCCAACCTAGAATGGCCTGACCAATTTTTCGCGACCTTTAGAAAAGCACGCCATGCTCAAAGTCGTCACTGCTCTCGCCGAACTCAGCGCCCCCGAAACGCGGCTTTACCGCGTGGTCGCCGATCGTATCCAGGCATTCATCCGCGATGAGCAGATTCACGCCGGTGAGCGCCTGCCGTCGGAACGTGATCTGGCTGTGCAGCTCAAGGTCAGCCGCGCATCGGTCCGCGAAGCGCTGATTGCGCTGGAACTGACCGGCGTGATCGAAGTACGCGGCGGTTCCGGGATTTATGTGATCGAGAAGAAAGGCGCAGCGCCGGCCATCCAGGAAATCGGCCCCGGCCCTTTCGAGATCCTGTCGGCGCGCTGCATGATCGAAGGCGAAGTCGCCGCGATTGCCGCGCGCATGGCCACTGACGGCGCACTCGATGCGATCCTGCGCGCGCTCAACGACATGGAGCGCTTCTATCACGACCGCCCCAACAACGAAGAAGCCGACCGCACCTTCCACCTGTCGATTGCCCGCGCCACCGGCAACAGCGCCCTGGTCAGCGTGATCGAAAACCTGTGGGACCAGCGCGGCCGCCTGTGGATCAAGATGGAAGAGCACTTCCATACCGAAGAGTTGCGCCAGCAAACACTGGTCGACCATCGCCGCATCCTTGAGGCCATCGTCGACCGGGATCCCGAAGGCGCCCGCAAGGCGATGCATGCCCATCTCGAACGCGTGACCACGGAATTCTCGCGCGGCTGGGGCGGCGGCAAGGCTTATATGCCGCATCACCCGGAGTAAGGACAGAAGCGACAGCAGATTCAAAAAAGAAACCGTCATGGCATCCGCCAGAGGCCGGGGTAGACAACACCCGATAGAGCCAAGGATGCCGTGAACGGACAAGCAAGCCATTGGAAATCAGGAGACGACATGCCATTGCTGCACCCAGACCGATTATTTCCCGCTGATCCGGACACGCGTACCATTGCGCGCCGTCTGTATAAAGAGATCAAGGATGCCCCTATCGTCAGCCCGCACGGTCACACCGACCCGAGCTGGTTTGCCGACAACGCCGCCTTCCCCAATCCGTCCGCCCTGCTGATCCAGCCGGACCACTATGTTTTCCGCATGCTGTTCAGCCAGGGCGTCAAGCTGGAAGACCTCGGTATCCCAACACGTGAAGGTAGCGATGGCACTGCCGTGGAAACCGATCCGCGCCGCATCTGGCGTCTGGTGGCCAAACACTGGCCGCTGTTTCGCGGCACGCCGTCCGCCATGTGGCTGGATCATGTGTTCCAGGAAGTGTTCGGTCTGGAAGAAGGCCTGAGCGTCGCCAACGCCGACCGTCTCTACGATCACATCGACGCCTGCCTTCAGCGTCCGGAGTTCCGTCCGCGCGCGCTGTTCGAGCGCTTCAACATTGAAGTCATCGCCACCACCGAGTCGCCGCTCGATCCGCTGGCCCATCACGGCAAGCTGAAAAACGATCCCTGGCAAACCGCGAAGGGTCGTCCACGTGTGGTCACCGCCTATCGTCCCGATCCGGTGATCGATCCGGAATTTGAAGGCTTCGCCGCCAACGTTGCCCGCTTCGGCGAGCTGACCGGGGAAAACACCCGCACCTGGGAAGGCTATCTGAACGCGCACCGCAATCGCCGCGCCTTCTTCAAGGAACACGGTGCGACCTCGACTGATCATGGCCATCCGAGCGCACGTACCGCCGACTTGCCACTGGCCGAATGCAAAGCACTGTTCGACAAGGCGCTCTCGGGCAAGATCACCCGCGATGAGGCTGAGTTGTTCCGTGCGCAAATGCTGACCGAGATGGCGGCGATGAGTATTGACGATGGCCTCGTGATGCAGATCCATCCCGGCTCCTGGCGCAGCCACAGCCCGACGATGCTGGCACGATTCGGCCGCGACAAGGGATTCGACATTCCGATGCAGACCGAATACGTCGGTGCGCTCAAGCCACTGCTCGACCGCTTCGGTCTCGATCCGCGTCTGTCCGTCATTCTCTTCACGCTGGACGAAACCAGCTACTCACGCGAGCTGGCGCCGCTGGCAGGTGTGTATCCGGCACTCAAGCTTGGCCCTGCATGGTGGTTCTTCGATGCGCCGGAAGGCATGCGCCGTTTCCGCGAGCTGACGACCGAGACCGCCGGCTTCGCCAACACGGTCGGCTTCAACGACGACACCCGCGCCTTCCTGTCGATCCCTGCGCGCCACGACGTCAGCCGCCGCATCGATTGCGGCTATCTGGCGCGACTGGTTGCCGAACATCGCCTGAAGGAAGACGAAGCGCTGGAACTGGCGCATGACCTGACATACCGATTGGCCAAACAGGCTTATCGCTTGTAACCGTTTTTTGAAAGAGAAGCACATCAGCAACATAGCAATGCGCTAGTACGGATTGAAGATGCATCAGAACGTTATAAGACGTCCGCGTTATCCCGGTACCTAATATCCATTCCAAGGAGGAGACAGTAATGAAACAGGTTTTGAACACCTTGCACAAAGCGACCCGTCGCACCGTCATGGCAGCCGCCATCGGCCTGGGCCTGGCCGCAATGGTCGGCAGCCCTGCAGCACATGCGCAGGCAGCCGTTACCATCAACGTGGTCGACGTCGCCGGTTCGCTGGCCTTGCTGCAAGATGCTATCGAGTCGTACAAGACCGCGCATCCCAACGTCAAATTCACCTTCACCAAAGCGCCTGCGCCTGAGCTGCCAAGCAAGCTCAAGGCGATGCAGAACGCCAAGCGCAGCGACATCGATCTGGTCCTCGGCGGCACCGACATCCTGGCCGCCGGCATCGAGCAAAACCTGTGGGTGACACTGCTGCCGGAAAACAATGCCAAGTTTGCACCGCTGACCGAGAACTATCTGCCGGAAGTGAAGAAAATGCAGGAACTGGCGCATAACCAGGGTCTGGCCGTCGCCTTCATGCCTGCCGGTCCCCTGCTGGAATACAACCCGGACAAGGTCAAGCAAGTGCCGACCACGCCACAGGAATTGCTGGCATGGTGCAAAGCCAATCCGAACAAGCTGATCTACGCCCGCCCGGCCAACTCCGGCCCGGGCCGTACTTTCCTGATGGGCCTGCCGTACCTGCTCGGCGACAAGGATCCGAAAGATCCGGTCAAGGGCTGGGATAAGACCTGGGCTTATCTGAAAGACCTGAACACCTGCATCGAGTACTACCCGGGCGGCACCGGCGCCGTGATGAAAGAACTCGGCGAAGGCTCGCGCGACATGACCGTCACCGTGACCGGCTGGGACATCAATCCGCGCGCACTGGGCGTGGTGCCGAAAGAGTTCAAGGTCGGTGCCTTCAAGAACATGACCTGGGTCAACGACACGCATTACATGATCGTGCCGAAGGGTCTGGCTCCCGCCAAGCAAGCCGTGGTGCTGGACGTGATGGCCTATCTACTGCAGCCGAAGCAACAGGCGCAGACCTACGACAAGGGTTACTTCTATCCTGGCCCGGCAATCAAGAACGTGCCGGTAACGATGGCGCCGCAAGCCAGCCAGGACACGCTGAAAGAATTCGGCCGCGCCGAGTACGCCGACTGGATTGCCAAGTTCCCGCACGTGCAACCGCTGGATGCGCAGGTAATGGTGAAAGCATTCCGTATCTGGGATGAACAAGTCGGCGCACAGAAGTTCAAGTAAGCAAACGCAGCAGAAAAAAAGCAGAGACAAGCCGGGTGGCAACAACACCTTCCACGCCACCCGGCTCATTACGATCAATAAGAGGCAAGCATGAAACCTGACTTCAAGACATTGCGACTGGATCGCGTTACACGTCGCTTTGGCGGCACCGGAAAAACTACCGAAGCGCAGCAAGTCGCCGCACTTGATGGTTTGCAAATGGATATTGCGCGCGGCGAATTCATCGCCCTGCTCGGCCCTTCGGGCTGCGGCAAATCGACCGCGCTGAACTGCATCGCCGGCCTGCTGCCGCTGTCGGATGGCGGCATCTATCTTGACGATCACCGTATCGATACCTTGCCGCCTGAACAGCGCGGCTTCGGCATGGTGTTTCAGAATTACGCCCTGTTCCCGCACATGACGGTGGCCAAGAATGTCGGCTTCGGCCTGTTGATGCGCGGCGTGCCTGCCGCCGAGATCCAGACCCGCGTCAAACGCGCACTCGATCTGGTGCAACTGGCGCAACACATGAACAAGCTGCCCGGTCAGTTGTCCGGTGGCCAGCAGCAGCGCGTGGCGATCGCCCGCGCCATCGTCATCGAACCACCGCTGATCCTGATGGATGAGCCGCTGTCCAACCTCGACGCCAAACTGCGTCTGGAAATGCGCTCAGAGATCCGCCGCATCCATGGCGAACTAGGCCGCACCACCCTCTACGTCACCCACGATCAGGACGAAGCGCTGTCGCTGGCCGACCGCATCGTCGTCATGAAAGACGGCAAGGTGCAGCAGATCGGCACACCGCCGGAAGTCTACGGCCAACCGTCGAACCTGGCAGTCGCACGCTTCATGGGATATCGGAATGAGCTGGTGCTCGATGTCGTCGGTCAGGATGCGCAGACCGTCACCTTGGCCGGCCCCGGCGTCAATCTGATCGGCATTCCGAAGATGCGCCTGAACGGCCGCGCCGCCGTATCGATCCGTCCGGAAGAATTCAGCATCTGCGCCGATGGTACCTCGCCGGGCAACAGCATCAGCGCACGCGTGGAGTCGGTCGAATACTATGGCCGCGAATCGCTTTTCATGCTGCGCACGCAAGACAATACCCGTCTCTATGTCCGCGCGGAAGGCAAAGCCTCCCCGGGCGAAACCATCCGCGTGTCAGTTCCGGCCGACCGTGTGCTGGCTTATCCTTTTGAGCAGGTGGCATGATGCTGATGTCCTCTCAGACAGCCGGTTCGCGCTGGCGCGATCCCGCCATGTGGATGGCGGCGCCGGCGGTGATCTTCATGCTGGCGGTATTCGTCTATCCGTTCATTCACGGTTTGATCCTGTCGTTCCAGCCGCTGGAAGGCGGCATGCTGTCGAACTACATCAAGTTCTTCAGCACCGACAATCTGTGGATGACCATCGGCGTGACACTCAAGCTGGCCTTGCCGGCAACGCTGATCAACATCCTCATCGCCGTGCCCGTGGCCTATCGCCTGCGCCACAAGACGCCGTATCAAAAGATCGCCACCACCATCCTCGTGATCCCGATCACGCTGGGTACGGTGCTGATCGCCGAGGGCATGCTGACCTACTTCGGCCCCAAGGGCTGGTTCGCGCAGATCCTGCAGACGCTGCACATCTACGAAGGTGCGATCCGCCTGACGCACAACTATGCAGGTGTGGTGATCTCGCTGGTGATCTCGGGCTTTCCATTCGCCTTTTTGCTGATTCTGTCGTACATCACGGGCATCGATCCTGTGTTGCCGCGTGCCGCTGCGACGCTCGGCGCGACACCTTTCAATCAATTCCGTTACGTGATCTTCCCGCTGATCCTGCCGGGTCTGGCGATGGCGTTCTGCCTGTCGTTCGTGCAGGCGTTCTCGGTGTTTCCTTCGGCGGTGCTGCTGGGTTCACCAGCCGGTGCGACACGCGTGATTTCGATTGCGGCGTATGAAGCGGCGTTCGAGAACTATGACTATTCCATGGCGTCCGCAGTCGCAATGATCATGGGTGCGGTGCAACTGGGCGTGGTGGTGATCGTGCTCGGCGCACGCAATCTGTTCTATCGCGGCCCGGTCACCGGAGGTAAAGGTTAATCATGAATCAAGCAACGACAACTACTTCTCCCATGATGACTTCGCAATCAATCTCACGGCAGCCCGCACCGAAGCGCCGCACCCACTGGGCCAGTCGCGCCTGGAGCGGGCTGGTGGTCGGCCTGATGACCTTCTTCCTGATCAACGTCGGCCTGATGATTGCCTCGGTCGCCACCAATTCGGTTGCCAAGCGCTGGCTCGGCACCTGGCTGCCAAACGGCTGGACACTGGAATGGTATTCCGCCGCCTGGCAGGAATTCCAGCTTGGCGATGTGCTGCTGGTGACGATACAGGTGGTGCTGTCGGTGGTGGTGCTGTCGATCCTGATCGGCGTGCCGGCTGCATACACATTGGCACGCCGCAACTTCCGCGGCAAGAAACTGCTGACTGGCTTGTTCCTGCTGCCGCTGATGATTCCACCGATCACTTATGGTATTCCGCTGGCGACCTTGATGTATGAATTGCATCTGGCAGGCACGCTGCCCGGTGTGATTATCGCCAACCTGTTGCCGGCATTGCCGTTCGTGATTCTGGTGATGACGCCCTTCATCGAACAGATCGATCCGAATCTGGAATCGGCGGCACGCGTGTTCGGCGCACGTACCTTCACGATGTTCCGCCATGTGCTGGTGCCGCTGCTGGCACCAGGCATTCTGGCAGCCTCGCTGCTGGTGCTGGTGCGCACGATTGCGATGTTCGAGCTGACCTTCCTGACCGCCGGTGCGGATACGCAAACGCTGGTGGTGGCGCTGTATTACTCGGTGTTCGCAGCAGGCGTACGCGCTTCGCAATCGATCGATGCCATGGCGATGGTCTACATGATCGTCACGCTGATCTGGCTGCTGATCGCGATGCGCTTTGTCAGCCCGACGCAACTGGTGTCGCGCGTCAAAGAACATCCGCAAAACTGACGCAGGAAGACAATGAAGCTGAACAAGCAAACGCTGGCGCAAGCGAGCAAGCAGGCGACGCTGCCAACCTACGACAGAACCGCCCTGCTGCCAGGCATCGTGCATCTTGGACTGGGCGCCTTCCACCGCGCGCATCAGGCGGTTTATACCGACACGGTGCTGGCGGAAGGCGACCTGCGCTGGGGCATCGTCGGCGTGTCGCTGCGCAGCCCCGATACCCGCGATGCGCTGGCGCCGCAGGACAATCTCTATACATTGGGGATCAGAGGCGAAGGCGAACAACTGCGCATCATCGGCTCCATCACCGATACGCTGGTCGCGCCGGAATCGCCTGCCGCCGTGCTGGCGGCCATGAGCCATCCGCATTGCCATATCGTCAGTCTCACTGTGACGGAAAAAGGCTATTGCCACGATCCGGCGACCAACACACTGCGCTTTGATCATCCGGATATTGTTCATGACCTGGCGCACGTCGACGCACCGCACTCAGCCATCGGCTTCATCGTGCGTGCACTGGAGAAACGCCGTGACGCCGGGTTGCCTCCCTTCACCGTCCTCTCCTGCGACAACCTGCCGTCTAACGGCAATACCTCCCGCGCGCTGGTGTTGGCGTTTGCCGAGCGTGTCGATACGGAATTGTCGAAATGGATTTCGCAGCATGGCGCTTTCCCCAACTCGATGGTGGATCGCATCGTGCCAAAAACCACGGATGAAGACCGCACCGCCATCGCCGCCCGACTCACAGTCGACGATGCCTGGCCGGTCGTGACGGAGCCGTTCTCGCAGTGGGTGATCGAAGACCGTTTCGCAGGCCCGCGTCCGGCATGGGAACAGGCTGGCGCCACCATGGTCGACGAAGCAGAACCGTACGAACATGCCAAGCTGCGCATGCTCAACGGCAGCCACTCCAGCCTCGCCTATCTGGGTTCGCTGGCGGGTTATGTCACGGTCGATCAGGCGATCCGCGACGATGGTTTGCGCGGCTTCATCGAACGCATGATGACGGAAGAAATCGCCCCAACCTTGCAGCGTCCGGGATTGGATGACTACCGCGACGAACTGGTGGCACGCTTTCGCAACCCGGCGTTGAAACATCGCCTGCAGCAGATCGCCATGGACGGATCGCAAAAACTGCCGCAGCGTTTGCTCGGCACAATACGCGCGCGCCTCGATGCCGGTCTGCCCTGCGAGCGCCTGTGTTTTGCGGTAGCCGGCTGGATGCGCTATCTGCGCGCGGAAGATGAAGCTGGACGGGCGTATCCTATTTCGGATCCGCTTGCTGACACCTTACAAGCGGCAGCCGGTATAACGGATATCAGTCAGCGCGTCGATGCGCTGCTGGCGATTGAAGCGGTGTTCGGCAACGATCTCGCCATGCGGATTGAGTTTGTCTCCGTGGTGAAAGGCTTCCTGCGCAGGATCGAAGAGGAAGGCGTGTTGCAGGCGCTGAGCAAGATTCGCGGACGCTGATCACGGCAAAGCCGAAGTGCTTGCAGTTCTTACTCCTTAACCGGCAGCACGCACCCGGCTCTTCGCTTCCTCGGTATCCTTCACCGGCGGCAGGCCGAACATCCTGCCGTATTCCCGCGTGAACTGCGGCACGCTTTCATATCCAACTGCGAACGCGGCACTGCTCGCGCTCACGCCCTCCGACAACATCAAACGCCTCGCTTCGATCAGACGCAACTGTTTTTGAAATTGCAACGGCGATAGCGAGGTCACGCTGCGAAAATGCTGGTGAAACGACGACGGGCTCATCCCCGCCACGGCTGCCAGATGTTCCACCGGCAAGGGCTGTGCAAATCCGGTTCGCAGCACCTCAACCGCACGCGCCACCCGGCGCGCCTGACTGTCCGGCCATCCCAGATTACGAATCGCCGCGCCATGCTTGCCGGCCAGCAGCCAGTAGTGAAACTCCCGCACCAGTTGCGCATGCAACACCGGCAGCGAGGCCGGACGGTCAAGCAAACGCATCAGCCGCAATGCGGCATCGGACACTTCGCTATCGGTTGGATCGACACGCACCGGCCACGCGCCGTCTTCCTTGACGACATCCATCTGCATCGCCAGATCGGCGATGACTGCCGGGTCCAGCTCCATCACCAGAGACAGGTAAGGTGCAGCAAGGCTCGCGCGCGTGATCTGACTGACCGTCGGCACATCCGCCGTGATCAGCAGGGAATCCCCGGCGGAAAACGAAAAAGCCTGCGCGCCCATCGAGACATGCTTGCTTCCTTGCAAGACGAGACAAATCAATGGCCGTGAAATCGCATACAGGAGATCGCTGACCTCGGTTGCGCGCACGATCGTCAGCCCCGCAATGGGCGTCTGCGCCAGCCCGGCCCTGTCGGCATGGGACTCGGCATAGCGATGCACGGTAGTGAGTAAAGTGGTCATGCTGCAAGCCTACCTCGTCGTAGCCGAACGCGCATCCCATTTGGAGGATTAGGCAAGGAACGTCGAGTTTCCGGTAACCACACCCACTCCCCTGATCCGATACTGCGGCTTCCCATCCACGCAGCATCTCATCAGCAAGGACGCACATCATGTCTAAAATTACCCTCGTTACCGGCGCAAGCCGCGGCTTAGGCCGCAACACCGCATTGAGCATCGCACGCCACGGCGGCGACGTTATCGTGACCTACCAAAGCCGCAGCGAAGACGCTCAAGCCATCGTCGCCGAAATCCAGTCCATGGGCCGCAAGGCAGCCGCTCTCCAGCTCGACACCGGCAACGTCTCCACCTTCGACGCCTTCGCCGACCGCCTGCGCGGCACTCTGCGCGAAACATGGTCGCGCGATACCGTTGACCACATCGTCAACAACGCCGGCCATGGCGACTACGCCCTGATCGGCCAGACTACCGAAGCCCAGTTCGACGGCCTGGTCAACGTCCACTTCAAGGGTGTCTACTTCCTGACCCAGACCCTGCTGCCCCTGATTGCAGACGGCGGCCGCATCGTCAACCTGTCGTCGGGCCTGACCCGCACCTCCTTCCCCGGCTACGCCGCCTATGCAGCAGCCAAAGGCGCGGTAGAAGTACTCACCCGTTACATGGCAAAAGAACTCGGACCACGCGGCATTGCCGTCAACACAGTCGCACCCGGCGCCATCGAAACCGACTTCGGTGGCGGCGCCGTACGCGACAACCCGGACATCAACAAATTGTTTGCAGAAATGACAGCATTAGGTCGCGTCGGCCTGCCGGACGACATCGGGCCGATGATCGCGAGTTTGCTGTCGGAAGATAATCGCTGGGTGACCGCACAGCGGATTGAAGTGTCGGGTGGCCAGGGGATTTGAACGATTCGGATAACATAACTCCACTGTCCGTCGTCCCAGCGAACGCTGGGTTCCAGTGACGTCAGCGCGTCACTCCACCGTCGCAACGACGCTGGGTTCCAACTTTCGTTGGAACGACGAACCTAAAGAGACCAGAGAAGCTGGAAACACCTCCGTACCCTGGCGAGGCGAAGCGAGCCAGTCTCAAAGTCCGCTTGAGAGTAGCCGGTGACGGCAGGTGCAAATCGGAAAAAGAAGGGAAAAATGTCTGAGCGAAGCGAGTTGTTTTCCCTTCCCGATTTGTGCCTGACGGCACCGGGAACCCTCGAAGAGGGCTACGACCCAGCGGCCGCCTTCTTTTGCTTACTTTTCTTGGCGGAGCAAGAAAAGTGAGCGGCTGCCGGGCCGCCCCCGGCAAAGGTTGATCGAAGAAAGAAAGGAATCAACGACAAAAGTAGGAACCAGGAACAACTCAACCAGAAACAGAAGCGGAAGTAGAGAAAGGCGCAGAACGAGCAACCAACCGCCCCAACACCTCCTGCCCCTCAACCCAATCCCCCAACCCCGACTCCGAGTTGATATGTCCCACCTCCCCGGCATAAACAAACTCACTTCCCCACACACCTGCCCAGTACTGCGCACGCTCAGCAGTCATCCAGGGATCATCCCCGCTCCCCACCACAATCGACGGAAACGGCAACGCCACCTGAACCGAATCCGCTACAGAAAACTTGACCGGATCCGCCGGCGCCACCAGCAAAGCGCCTGCAATCAAACCGGCATCAGCAGCAGCCCGATACACCGTAGTAAGACAACCAAAGCTATGTGCAACAATCAGCGTCGGCCGCGCATCGCGCTGCAAGACGTCCAGCAAACGCTGCGACCACACCGGCAAATCCGGCGTATCCCAGCGATCTTGCTCGACACGCTCAAAGGAAGGATAAAGGCGCTGCCAGCGCGACTGCCAGTGGTCGGGCCCGCTGCCATGCAAGCCCGGGACGACCAGCACACGAAAATCAGCAAGGCGCGGCGAACTGCGCCGGTGCGCTTTGCCACTCTCCGATTGCACTGCTGTCGTCTCGCTCATATCAGGCCACCTTGATGTCGGAATGCGTGGTCGCCGAATGATGCCCGGCTGGCAATGCCAGCGTCGATTTCGGCGTATCCCACAGATAGCCCTGAGCATACACCGGCAGCGCAAGAGCTTGCCCGAACGCCTGCAGTTTGGTGAATACATCCGGATTTTCAACACGCTTGAAGACGACCCGGATATCTTGCTCACCGGCGATGCGCAAGAGCTTCTCCGTGCTTTGCTCGTCGACAATTTCACGCGCATCGACCTTGATGAGATCGGGCTTGACCTTGTCCAGCAAAACCAAGGCGTCGCGTGCATCGGCCGCACTGATGCCGAGCCTGAATCCATTGCGCCGGTAATTGTCCAGCACATAGTTCAGCAACCAACTCTGATTCTGCGTGACCACCGGCATTTGCAGAATGATCTGCTCGTGCGGCAACTCCAGCATGTTGAGAATGCGCCGGAAGGCAATACCGTGATTGCTGTCGACCGCCGCCAACAGACGCGCATGCACACTCAGATGGAGACTGACATTGTCCTCCACCTGGCGATAAAAATTGATGGAATGCAGCATGCGGCACAAACGATCCAGCTCGACCGATTCGTCATCGCTGGCGGCCTGATCGAGCAGGCGCCACAAGTGCAAACCGCTGTCGTCTTCCGAATAGCTGCGCGCGAATCCTTCGTGCGCGACGATAGCGGCGTCGGCAGTCGTCTTGCTGCCAAACGCACGTATCGGTTGGAAGGCGGACGTCAGCGTCGTATTGAAATACTTGCCTTGCGCCCGCCCGTCCGCATCCAGCCACACCCTGGACTCTTCCCTGACGGAGCCGTTAAGACGAGCAAGATATTTTTCCAGGGTTTGATACTTCATCAATGGCTCCAATGCAATAAGAGCGGCTAACAAAACGCCGCTGTCGGCGTTGCTTCTCCTAGCCGTACTTTCGTACTGTCTTCGTCGGCGCGCCTTGCCATCGGCGTTTTGTCAGCCGCTCTAAAGATGCAGCCAGAATCAGAGCTTGGCGATCGATACTTCGGTCGCCTTGACCAATGCAACGACTTCGCTGCCGATCACCAGACCCAGGTCTTTGACCGAGCGTGTGGTGATGACGGAGGTAACGATACCGGCTGGCGTCTCGACATCGACTTCAGAGACGACGGATCCCTCGATGATGGCTTTTACTTTGCCCTTGAATTGGTTACGGACGTTGATGGCTTGAATGGTCATGCTTTGCTCCTTGAGGGACTGCGGTTAAAAAATGAAAATGAGATAAATCAAATGGCCCACTGCACCTGGCTGACGCTCTTTTGCAATGAGATATCGCCGAGCGTGCTGTCCGGCGCGCTGGCCGGATGTTGCAGCACACGCGACAGAATCGCTTCTTCGATCTGGGCGAACGCGAGGTTGCCGCGTGCACGCGGACGTGGCAGGTCGATGGTCTGATCAAGCGTGATACGACCATCTTCGATCAGCACGACGCGGTCCGCCAGCGCGATCGCCTCCTGCACATCGTGGGTCACCAGCACGGCGGTGAAGCCGCGCTTTTGCCACAGCGATTCGATCAGTTGCTGCATCTCGATACGTGTGAGCGCATCCAGCGCGCCCAGGGGTTCATCGAGGAGCAACAGTTCCGGATCGTGCACCAGTGCGCGGGCCAGAGCCACGCGTTGACGCTGGCCGCCGGACAGCACGGCCGGCCACTCGCCGCCACGCTCTTCCAGACCGACCTGGCGCAAGGCTTGTGCCGCCGATGACAACGCCGATTTCGGCAAGCCGAGCGCGACGTTGTTCAGTACACGCTTCCATGGCAACAGGCGCGAGTCCTGAAACATGATGCGCGTCTCAGGTTGATGCCCGTCCTGGGCGAAGGCGATGTCGCCGCTGGAGGCAGTTTCCAGCTTGGCGATCAGACGCAGCAAGGTGCTCTTGCCACAACCGCTGCGACCGACGATGGCGACGAACTCGCCCGGCTTGACGTCGAGTTCAACTGACTTCAGCACTTCGCGGCCGCCGTAAGATTTGGACAGCGCCTTGGCCAGGACTCGAACCCCGCGCACTCCACGTACCTGGCGTTCAGCGGTGTTTTTAACTTCTGTCGTTTCCACGTGATTGTTTTGCATCATGTCACCCTCTTTCATTGGTAACCCGGATGCCAGCGCAACCAGAATTTTTCCAGGCCGCGCGCCAGCACGTCAGCCAGCTTGCCCAGCAAGGCGTAGAGCAGGATGCCGACCAGCACGACATCGGTCTGCAGGAACTCACGTGCATTCATGGTCATGTAACCGATGCCTGCCTGCGCCGAAATCGTTTCTGCCACGATCAGCAGAACCCATACCAAGCCCAGCGCAAAACGCACGCCGACCAGAATCGATGGCAACGCACCTGGCAGGATCACATCGCGGTACAGCGGCCAGCCGGACAAGCCATAACTCTTGGCCATTTCGATCAGGCCTTTGTCGACCGAGCGAATACCGTGAAAGGTGTTGAGATAGATCGGAAAAAACACGCCGACGGAAACCAGAAACAGCTTCGACATTTCATCAATACCGAACCACAGGATCACCAGCGGAATCAGCGCCAGTGCAGGAATATTGCGCACCATCTGCAAGGTGGTATCGAGCAAGGTTTCGGCCTGACGGAAGGTACCGGTCAACAGACCGAGCAACAAACCCAACCCGCCACCGACCGCAAAACCGGATGCCGCACGACCGGTGCTCACACCCAGATGAACCCACAGTTCACCCGTGACAGCGAGATGCCAGGCCGCACGCAAGACGGCGAACGGTTCCGGTAAGATACGGCTGGACAACCAGCCCGCTTGCGCAGCGATTTGCCAGAAGACGATCAGTCCGACCGGCAAAGCCCACGACGCCAGTTGCTTACCGGCGAAGCGGTCACCGCGTTCGGTCTTGCGTACCGATTTGGCTGGTGCGGAGACTGTCGCTGCCACCGCCACCGCATCCTGCACGCCTGAACTTGTGATGCCTGCACTCATGTCGATTCCTTAGCTTTCAGAGACGCGAAGTTCTTGCGACTCTTTCGTGGCCGGCGTTGCCTTGGGCGCAGACGGCACGTGGGTATTGGCCACAATTTCGCCGAAGGGGCCGGTGATGTTGAAGCCCGGCAGATCTTCTTTCTGCTTGCGCGGCAACAGCGGGAACACCAGTTCGGCAAAACGATAGGACTCTTCCAGATGCGGGTAGCCCGACAAGATGAAGGTGTCGACGCCCAGATCCGCGTATTCCTTCATGCGCGCGGCCACCGTCGGGCCGTCGCCGACCAGTGCCGTACCGGCACCGCCGCGCACCAGGCCGACACCTGCCCACAGGTTCGGGCTAACTTCGAGTTTGTCGCGTCTGCCGCCATGCAGCGCAGCCATGCGGCGCTGACCTTCCGAGTCCATCTTGGCGAACGACTTCTGCGCCTTTTCGATGGTTTCGTCATCGAGCTTGCTGATCAGTTCATCCGCAGCGCGCCATGCGGCTTCATTGGTTTCGCGCACGATGACATGGAAGCGAATGCCGAAGCGTAATTTGCGGCCGGCCTTTTCGGCGCGGGCGCGCACCTTGGCGATTTTTTCGGCAACGGCTGCTGGTGGTTCCCCCCAGGTCAGATACACATCGACTTGCTCTGCCGCCAGGTCGATGGCCTCGTCCGACGAGCCGCCGAAATACAGAGGTGGATACGGCGTCTGGATCGGCGGGTAAATAGCCTTGGCACCCTTGACGCTCAGATGCTTGCCTTCAAAATTGGTCTCTTCGCCGGTGTGGGTCTTGGTCAAGACTTCACGCCAGATCTTGAGGAATTCGTCAGAGATTTCGTAACGTTCCTTGTGCGTGCCGAAGATACCGTCACTCTCTTGCTCCGCCGGGTCGCCACCGGTGACGACATTGACCAGCAGACGTCCGCCGGACAGACGGTCGAAGGTCGCGGCCATGCGTGCGGACAAGGTCGGCGCGCTCAGGCCTGGACGCACTGCGACCAGAAATTTCAGTTGTTTGGTTTCTGCAATCAGGCTCGACGCCGTCACCCAGGCGTCTTCACAGGATCGCCCTGTCGGCAGCAGCACGCCGTCGTAGCCGAGCGTATCGGCGGCGACTGCGACTTGTTTCAGATAGTCGTGGCTGACGCGGCGGCCGCCTTCTGACGTACCGAGATAACGGCTGTCGCCATGGGTGGGAAGAAACCAGAAAACGTTCATTGCAGACTCCAATCAGTAAATTCGTATTTGCACCACGCTCCGGAGAGCGCGGTGCAAGGATGCTGTTACTTCAGCACCGCTTCCTTGACGTTCAGTTTTTTCGGGATCAGCTTCAGCTCGAAGAAAGCGTCAGCGATGCGTTGCTGCTCTTCCAGCACCTTGGCGTCGACCGGCTTGAAGATGTGCTCGTAGCGCTTCAGGCTGACTTCGATCACGTCGGCGTCCAGACCTTGAATCGGCGCCAGCTGTGCTGCGGCTTCCTTGGTGTTGGCGCGAATCCATTGACCTTCTTTGGTGATTTCCTCCAACAGCACTTTGAGGATCTCGCCGTTCTTTTCAGCAAACGGACGCGCGCTCAGGAAGAACTGGTGGTGGCTGACTGCGCCGACACCTGTGGCCAGACGGCGTGCACCGATTTGCTTTTCGGCAGCGGCCTGGAACGGATCCCAGATTGCCCATGCATCAACCGCGCCTTTTTCAAATGCAGCGCGCGCATCGGCGGGCGCCAGGTAGACCGGCTGGATATCGCTGTATGTGAGACCGGCTTTCTTCAGCAAGGCCACGACCAGCCAATGCACGTCGGAACCTTTGTTGAAGGCGATCTTCTTACCCTTGAGTTCGGCGACGGTTTTGATCGGCGAATCTTTTTGCACCAGCAAACCTTCAGCATTCGGTGTCGGAATTTCATAGGCGGTGTAGACAAAGTTGGCGCCCGCTGCCTGCGCGAATACCGGTGGCGCTTCGCCGACATAGCCGAAGTCAACCGAGCCGACGTTCAATGCTTCCAGCAATTGCGGGCCTGCGGCGAATTCGGCCCACTTCACGTCCACGCCTTGCGCTTGCAGACGCTTTTCCAATGCGCCGTGCGCCTTGAGCAGCACCAATGTGCTGGCGGCTTTTTGATAGCCGATACGCAAGACGGGCTTGGACTGTGCCGAAGCGACATTGCCGAAGCCAACAGCAGTTACAGCGACGGTCAAGGCCGAAAACAGGCCAAGAACGCGGCGTCTGGAAAAATATTGTTGTGTGCTCATGTTGTTTCCCGAATGTTTTTTGGCGTAACAAGATCCCTCCGCGTTGCTGTGCATGTCGCGGATAGTGGAATGTTCTGGTTAAAAGTGAAGCGCTGGGTGCTGCTAAATGCCGCGTCTAAACGCTACATCGGATCTGCGAAAACGGAACATCGGTGAATTCTCCCGGTGCGGTCTTGTGCAGAGCAATCAGGCTGCTCGACAGTTGTTCGACACCTTCCTGGACGCGCGCAATGATCGGCGCGTCGAGCACCAGGCCATCCTGATCCGACCACACCACCTGCGCTTCTGTTGCGTAGATGCTTGGCAAGACATGCTTGGGATTCAACGACGACAACACCGGGCGCAACGCATAGTCGAGCGCCAGCATGTGCGACTGGCTGCCACCGGTCGCCAGCGGCAACACCAGCTTGTTGGTCAGGCCGAATTGCGGCAGCAAATCGAGGAAGGCTTTCAGCGCGCCGCTATACGCTGCTTTATAGACGGGCGTAGCGACGACAACAGCGGAAGCTTCTTCGACACGGGCCAACGCAGCCTTGATTTCAGGATCGTTGAAATCGGCGCGGATCAGCGCCTGCCCCGGCAAGTCGCGCACATCCAGTTTGGAATAGCGATGTCCCAATGCTGCCAGCTTGTCGCCGACGTGATGCAGCAAGCGCGTGGAACGGGATGGTGCGGATGGACTACCGGCCAGCAAAAGAATCGTCATGTTGAAAGCTCTAAGGATGAATCTCGGTGAAGACTCCGAAAGCCGCTATCAGGCTTCCGGATTCATGCATTGAACTGCTTGAATTACTTCTGCATCACTTCTTATTCGGCACGTACAGCTGATCGAAGCTGCCGCCATCAGAGAAGTGATCCTTCTGCGCCTTTTGCCAGCCGCCGAATGTATTGTCGACCGTGATCAGGTTGACCTTCGGATATTGTGAAGCGTACTTCGCAGCGATCTTGGGGTTGATCGGACGGTAGTAGTTCTTGGCGATGATTTCCTGGCCTTCATCGGAATACAGATGCTTCAGATATTCTTCAGCGACCTTGCGGGTGCCGCGACGATCAACGACTTTGTCGACCACGGCAACAGGCGGTTCAGCCAGGATGGAGATCGATGGTGTGATGACGTCGAACTTGTCCGGGCCCCATTCCTTGAGCGAGATCAGCGCTTCGTTTTCCCATGCCAGCAGGACGTCGCCCAGGCCGCGTTCAACGAAGCTGATGGTGGCGCCGCGTGCGCCGGAATCCAGCACCGGCACGTTCTTGAACAGTTTGGAGATGTAGTCGCGTGCTGCTGCGTCATTGCCGCCCTTCTTCAAGGCGTAGGCCCATGCCGCCAGGTAGTTCCAGCGTGCGCCGCCGGAAGTCTTCGGATTTGGCGTGATCACCGACACACCCGGCTTGATCAGATCATCCCAATCCTTGATGTGCTTTGGATTGCCCTTGCGCACCAGGAACACGATGGTCGAGGTGTACGGCGAGCTATTGTGATCGAGACGCTTTTGCCAGTCTGCCGGCAACAGCTTGGCCTTTTCGGAGATTTCGTCGATGTCGTAAGCCAGCGCCAGTGTGACGACGTCGGCGTCGATCCCGTCAATGACCGAGCGGCCTTGCTTACCCGAACCACCGTGGGATGCCTTGATGGTGACGTTGTCGCCGGTCTTGGCTTTCCAGTACTTGGCGAAGGCCTTGTTGTAGTCCGCGTAGAGTTCGCGAGTCGGGTCGTACGATACGTTCAGCAACGAGATATCTGCGGCGTGCGCCAGCGGCACGACCTGCGAAAACAAGGCTGCCACCGCAACCGACTTGATAAACTTTTTCAACATGATCTGCATCCCTCTTGGTTCAGTTTTGTTCTGGAGGTCACAGATTAATGAGTGGGCAAGAAAAAACGAACGAATACTTTCTTCTCTCAATATGCGAAAAACAGATATGCAATCGCAATGCCGCTGAATATAGAGCAGGCCTGTTCATATCAAATTCGCATAAGGGAATCACCGGGAGCAATATAGCGGTGGATATGGCGGCTGGCTGGAGGTTGGCGCTGGCTGGGTCTGATGCCGATGATGTTGCTTCACCAAGCTCTGATCCTGAATATAGATATTTTGTTGATTTACTGAGATGGACCCGACACCACCAATAGGATCAAACTAAGGTTTCATCCAATTTAAGTGTGGAGGTGTGTCATGGATATAGACATTCTCGGAATTGACTTGGCTAAACGGGTGTTCCAGTTGCATGGTGCGGATCGCGGTGGTTCTGCAAAGTACGGCGCTAAAGTAATGCGCGCGGAGCTTCTGGCTACCGTGCGCAAGCTGGCACCTCGAATTGTGGCCATGGAAGCGTGTAGTTCAGCCCATTACTGGGGGCGGCGTTTCAAGGAGCTTGGTATTGAAGTCAGGCTGATCAGCCCGCAATATGTCAGCCCCTTCGTCAAGACCAACAAGAACGATGCCAACGATGCCGCGGCCATCGTTGAAGCCGCCAGCCGACCGACCATGCGCTTTGTACCGGTAAAGTCCGTCGAGCAGCAAGACATGAGAGCCGTTCATCGCGTACGTGAATTGCTGGTGCATCAGCGTACCGCCATGATCAATCAAGTCAGAGGCTTACTCGGCGAACGAGGCGTGATCATTGCACAGACACCTGCGGCATTCAAACGTGCAGTACCTGTCGCGCTGGCCCAGTGCGAGGGCGATATGACGAGTACCTTCCAAGCTATTTTGATCGAGCTGCTGGAACAAATGCGTGTCCTGGAAGAACGTATTGCACGTACCAATCAATGGATCGCTGCATTCATGAAGCATTCTGTGTTGTGCCAGAAGATTCAGGCAATCGATGGCGTGGGGCCGATTACCGCGACGGCGATGGTCGCAGCCGTGGGCGATGCGAAGGAATTCAAAAACGGCAGGCATCTGTCTGCGTGGCTCGGTCTGGTCCCGCGTCAGTACTCCTCCGGCGGCAAGTCTCGCCTGCAAGGAATCAGCAAGCGCGGCGACACGTACTTGCGAACGCTGTTGATTCATGGCGCCCGGGTCGTATTGCGCTACGCGATCGGCAAAGCCGATGCGCGCAGCCGATGGTTACAAGATTTGATCGCACGACGAGGTTATAACCGGGCGGCCGTTGCGCTAGCAAATAAGAACGCGCGCGTGATTCAAGTGTTGTTGAGCCATCCGGATAGTTATCGCTTATCGGACAGGCCTGTTTGATAAGCTCGATTTGTTGTGGTCTGGGGAGGAAATAGACCGATCTCTTGTTTTGCGAAGCTTCTTAGAGTGATGACGAAACTGGTAAGACCGATACCCACAAACCTGCTTTCGATGCGGACTGTCTTTAGGGACAAGCCGAAGATTTGCTAAGGAATGGGTGTGCGAATCTCATCAAGGCTGCGGGCAGATATTTGACATTAGCCCACGAGCAAGCCGGATACATGCACGCAAACTGTTTCAACGTTACAAAAAGAACTTGCAAAAGGTGTCGGGTCCATACATGCGTCGAAAACTGTCCGCACCCCCGATCGGGCAAAATTCGGTGCAATTCAACAAACTATGGCAATAACGATCGCTCTTCAGGTGAGGCTGGCAATCAAAGATGATGGAAGCACCTCATTGCGAGGATGGCCGCTGGCGCATATCAAGAGACCACTTCATTTGCCGCAGGTAAAACTACTGGAAACGCTCGTAAAACGCTTCATCGTAGCGCACCGCCTTCTGCTCTGTTTCACAATGTGGTATAAAGAACCTATTGCAATGCATCAAACACTGATATGAAAAAAGAAGCCCAAGACGAGACAGGCGCGATATCGATTCAGGTCATTGAGCGCATGGTGTCTCTGCTGGACGCTCTGGCAATGTATCCGGATCCGGTCAGTCTGAAGGAATTGTCGGCTGCGACCAAGCTGCACCCATCAACCGCTCACCGCATCCTCAACGATCTGGTGGTGAAGCGCTTCGTCGACCGCTCCGAGCCGGGCACGTATCGCCTTGGCATGCGCCTGCTGGAGCTGGGTAATATCGTCAAGAGCCGCCTGAGCGTGCGTGAAGCGGCGCTCGACTTCATGCGCGCCCTGCACCGCAAGACGCATCAAACAATCAACTTGTCGGTCCGTCAGAGCGATGAGATCGTGTACATCGACCGCTCTTTCTCCGAACGTTCAGGCATGCAGGTGGTGCGCGCCATCGGTGGCCGTGCGCCACTGCATCTGACGTCGACCGGCAAGCTGTTCCTGTCGATTGACGATCCCAAGGCAGTACGCGCTTATGCGACCCGTACCGGATTGGCCGGACACAACAAGAATTCGATCACCGATCTCAGCAAGCTGGAACGCGAACTGAGCATGGTGCGCGCGCTTGGCTACGCACGCGACAATGAAGAGCTGGAACTGGGTGTACGCTGCATGGCAGCCGGCATCCGCGACGACTCCGGCAAGCTGGTGGCAGGCCTGTCGATCTCAGCCCCCGCAGATCGCTTGCAGGAAGACTGGGTGGAAGATCTGATCACGACGGCGGCGCAGATTTCTTCTGCGCTGGGTTTTGTGAGTCAGCAGGATGGCGCAGTTTAATCACATGGATTAGTCCTGAAACGGGCAATAAAAAAGGCGAACCTCAGTTCGCCTTTTTTATTTGTTCGGCTATCTCTGATATCAGAGATAGCCGACTTGATCTGAAATCAACCTTCGTCTGCACGTCCGCCACGCAGATTCACGCGGGTCAGATTTTGCGGACCTTGTTCGGACAACCATTTGCGCATACGTGCGGCATCGCCGACGTGCGACAGCTTGCCCTTGGAATCGAGGAACACCATCACAACCGAACGGCCTTCGATCTTGGTCAGCATGACCAGGCAATGACCCGCTTCGTTGATGTAACCGGTTTTTTGCAGACCGATGTCCCAATCCTTGCTGGCGACCAGACGATTGGAGCTGGCGTATTGCAGAGCGTGGCCGCTAGGCTCGACCATGTACTTGGCATCGGTTGAGTATTGGCGGATGACAGGATAGTTATAGGCAGCGACCACCAGTTTGGCGAGGTCACGTGCGCTGGCAACGTTGTTGCTGGACAGGCCGGTCGAATCAACGTAGTGCGTATCCATCATGCCCAGCGAGCGCGCCTTGGCGTTCATTGCGGCAACGAATGCCGGCAGACCGCCCGGATAGTTGCGGCCCAGTGCTGATGCCGCGCGGTTTTCGGAACTCATCAGCGCGATGTGCAGCATATCGTCACGCGACAATTGCGCACCGACGCGCAGACGGGAGCTGCTGTGTTTTTGACGATCGACGTCATCATCGGTGACGGTCAATATCTCTTCCATGTTCTGACGCGCTTCGACCACGACCAGCGATGTCATCAGCTTGGTCACCGAAGCGATCGGCAAGGCAACGGAGGAATTTTTTTCAAACAGGACTTGCGAACTGGCCTGATCGATTACCAGTGCAACGTTGGAACGCAGCGCCAGCGGATCTTGCGTCAGGTTCAGACCGGCCATGTCGCCGGCAGTCATCACCGGCGGAACAACCGGTACGGTCGGCATCGCGGCAACACGCTGATAAACGACGCGGCGCTTGCCGTGTACGTAAGCAACTTTTTTGACGAGTTTTTCGCGGTGATCGAGGGAAGCTTGAGGGGCGGCGCGCTTGGGAGCGGCTTGTCGTCTGACGACGACTTTCTTGACTACGGTCTTTTTAGCTGCAGTTTTCTTGGTATTGGCCGACGTTTGGGCCTGTGCGGGAGAAATGCCTGCCACCACGAAAAGTAGCGTAGTAACGACAGCTAGCGCAGATTTAAGCATTGGTGAACCTCCCCCTGATTGATACATACAAGAAACTGTTGGCAGTGTAGCAAATCAAGGAAAAATCGCAAGATAATTAGGTAGTTAGCGCAACTATTTAAACAACTTTCTTCAATAATGCGCTTTTTTTACTTTTTAGAAACCTACGCGACTTTTTTTTGTGTCGCGATACCCCTGTAATTTGCTATAACCAGACCCGCCAGTACAAAAATAAAACCCAAAGCATGATACCAGTGTAACGTCTCTCCGAGGCACGCCATCGCGATAACAGACGCAAATACCGGTACCAGATGAACGCATTGAGATGCTCTGACGGAGCCGATACGATCTATGCCGTAATTGCATACCAGCGTTGCCAGAATGCTGGGAAACACCGCCAGATAAAAAACACCGATCAAACTGCTTTGATTGAGCGGTATAACGAACGCCTGCCCGCCTCCGTTGACGAGCATCAGAAAAGTTAATGCGATCAGTCCGATCACACCCGTCACCCACAGATAAGCGAAGCTCGGCAAGGCGCGTGGACGTCGCGGCAACAGCAGTAAATAGAGACTCCACATCACCATCGCAACCAGCATCCAGCCGTCGCCGCGATTGAGTTGAAAATCTGCCAGACCGCCGAACGAACCGTGACTGATAATCATCGCCACGCCGTAGAGAGAGACGAACACGCCGGCCAACTCCAATCGTCCCGGGCGACGCCGATGCAGCAATACAGAAAGCAGCAGCGTCCAGACTGGAATTGACGAGTTGAGCAAAGCGGCATTAGTCGCGCTGGTGAAGTGCAAGGCGCCGAAAATGAGTGCGTTGTACAAGCCCGTGCCGAGTAAAGCCAACAAGGTCAGCAGCGGCAGCGCAGCGCGGATTGCCTGCCAATGGCGCACTACGTCGCGCAGCACAAACGGCGCCAGGATCACAAGGATCAACACCCAGCGCCAGAATGCCAGCGCCATCGGTGCAACTTGCTGATTGAGGGCTTTGCCGACCAGCATATTGCCGGCCCAGAACAGCGCTGCCGTGGCGAGCGCCAGAACGGCGAGGAAGCTGGATGAGCTGGATGAGCGCGGAGCGTTCATAGGCTGGCGAAGACTGGCGTGAGAAGAAATACCGCCAGCTTAAGCGCCGCCTCATCCTTGGTCTAATATATTATTGAGACAGATTTAAGTCGTAGTTTATATTATTTACCAAACGTCACTTTTTGATCGCTTCGATCAGCACGGTATCGATGTCGAAAGAATAATCCTCACTGACATGGAAATAATCCCGCACCTCGGCAGGCGCAGCACGCCACAGCGACTGAATCGCGGTGATGTGTTGGGGCGAAGTGCGCATGCGCGCCACCCACGAAGAGAACTCCAGCGTGAGCTTCCAGCTCTTGGAAAACTCCACTTGCAAACCAGTCTGAGCAATCAGCTTCTTCCACGACGACATGCTGACATTGCGCACATGTGAGGTATCGCGCAACAGTTCGATCGCCTGCACGTAGGTATCGGCCAACACGTCTGCCGGCGCAGCAGTGTCGATCACGATGAAACGACCGCCCTGCTTCAGTACCCGCGCAGCTTCTTTCAAGGCTTTCGGCAAATTACGCCAGTGATGCGCGCTGAAACGTGTACAGACGACATCAAACGTTGCATCGGCAAACGGCAGGCTGTCGGCGCTGCCTTGCTGGATTTCGATGTTCGGCAACTTACGGTCTTCTGCCGCGATGCGCACGACTTCCAGCATCTGTGCCGACAAGTCGTAAGCAACGACTTGTGCCGCAAACGGCGCGACGGCAAAGCTGGCATGGCCGCCACCACAGCCAAGATCCAGCACGCGCGCTTGCGGATAGGCCGCAGCGTAGGCAGCGAGATCTTGCAGATCTGCACCTTGGGCGTGGACGGCACTGGTCAGATACGACGCTGCGGTGGTACCGAATTGTTCTGAGATCACTTGGTTATGGCTACGCATTCCTGGCTCCTGATGGGTAAGAGAGTTAATAACAACGGCTGGGAAGTGCTAGTCTAGCGATCTCCTATTCTGGTACAAGTTCAGTGTTTATACTATTATCAAAAGCAATAGTCTTGACGGACTGACTACTACCCTGACGCCTCACGCCGCCCTATCCGTAGACCATGCAAAACGAAGACATCAAACGCAAAGCACTCGGCGAATTCATCAAATCACAACGCGAGCAAACCTCGCCGGCGCTGGCCGGCCTCAGTCATTTGTCGCATGGCACACGCCGTCGTACGCCGGGCCTGCGCCGTGAAGAAGTGGCACAACTGTGCGGCATCAGCGTGACCTGGTACACCTGGATAGAACAAGGACGAACCGACTCGATATCGCCGCAAGCCTTGTCGCGTATTGCCGACGCGCTGCATCTGCCGCGCGCCAAGCGCGCTTATCTGTTTGAGTTGGCGGAAAAGAAAGACCCCGTGCATCAGAATGACCACGCTGAAATCGTGGCGCCGGAAATCCTGGATGTGGTGCGCAATTTTCGCCAGCCTGCTTACGTGCTGGATCGCTATTGGAATGCGCTGGCCTGCAATGTGCCTGCAAAGAATTTATTCACCGGCTGGCTGAGCCCGAAAAGTGAAAACAGCAACCTGCTCTATTTCACCTTCTGTACAACAGCCTCGCAGGATTTGATTACGGATTGGGAGCAACGGGCGCGTCGTCTGGTTGGCGAATTTCGCGCTGATTGTGGACAATATCTGGATGATCCACAGATCAAAAAAATGGTCGAAGAACTCTCTTCACGCAGCAGTCTGTTCAAGCGCGCATGGAGTTTGCAGGACGTGGTGGAACGTGAAGGCGGCGAGCGCTTATTCCAGCATCCTGTGCGCGGGACGTTGAAATATCAGCAAGTGAATTTTCGTGTAGCAAACCGGCCGGACCTCAAACTGATTACGCTGATGCCGACCTGATTCTGCGGCGCTTCAGGATCGCCTCATTTCCTGACAACGAAGGCGACACCGATCACGGCCACCACCATGCCGGCAATACCCACCATGCTGAATGCCTCGCCAAACATCAGCCAAGCCATCACCGCTGTAGTTGGCGGCGTCAGATAAAGCAGACTGGTAACTTGCGTTGCCGCGCTACTACGGATCAAGGCGAACAAGAGGAAGATCGCACCGATCGACAAAGCAAAAATCGACCACAGCAAGGCGCCGATGAAATGCGACGTCCACGTGACCGTATGCAGATCAAAACTGAAATCCTCCACGAAAAACGCGAACGGCAACAACACCAGCGCGGAGGCAATGAATTGAATGATGGTGCCGGTACGCAAATCGAAGTGCGCGCAAAATCGTTTTTGATACAAGGTGCCGATCGTGATGGTTACCAGCGCCATCACGCATAACCAGATCGCCGTCCATGACAGGCCGATCAGTGAAATCTTGTTGGCGACCACCAAGCCCACGCCGCACAAGCCCAGTCCCAGACCCAACCACTGCCGCCCTTTGACGCGCTCCCCCACGAACGGTGCAGCGAAGGCCGTCAGGACCGGCTGCAAGCCTACGATCAATGCACTGAGTCCGGCGGGCATGCCAAGCTTGATCGCCGTCCAGACGCCTCCCAGATAGGCCGCATGCAGAAGCATGCCGGAAATTGCGATATGCATAGCCTGCCTGCCGCGCGGCCACGGCGCACGCAACACCCACACCAGCGGCAGCAAGAACAACAACACGCCAATGAAGCGCAGTATCAAAAATGTCAGCGGCGGTGCATAAGGCAGCCCGAACTTGGCGACAATGAAGCCGGTGCTCCAGATCAGCACAAATGCCAGCGGCACGAGATTGAGCAACTGAGGATGCCAGGAACGATCTTCCTGCTTGGGATCGGACTGGTTACCGGTGGTGACGCGAATCATGATTGTCCAAAACGACTGCCTGATGTCTCCGCCGGATCGCACGCATGTGATTCCAAGACGACCTGTCTGTCATTGTCATGAAACCAGCACGGCGCGATCAACGCCAGTCGGCAGCATATCGACTGGCAAGCGTAATTGTTTGTATGTGAACGGCGACGGTGTCTTCGATGTTTTTTCCGTAACCGCCCGCCATCGTAACCGCGATCGGAATTTTTTGCTGGCGTCCCAGTTCGAAGACCAGCTTGTCGCGCTCGGCCAGGCCTGCCAGACTCAGCTTCATGCGGCCAAGCCTGTCGCCCTCATGCGGGTCGGCCCCCGCCAGATAGATGATCAATTGTGGATCAAAACGTCCCATCAATTGACTCAATGCGCCTTGCAACGCCGATAGATATTCAACATCGGTCACGCCGTCCGGCAAAGCGACATCGAGATCACTTTGTTCTTTTTCGAAGGGATAGTTGCGCTCGCCATGCAATGACAACGTGAAAACGGAATCGTCATCGGCAAGAATCGATGCCGTGCCATTACCCTGATGCACATCAAGGTCAACGATCGCGACGCGAGACACGCGACGCTCAGCCTGCATCAGACGCGATGCCACAGCAGCATCGTTGAAGACGCAAAAACCGGCGCCGTGATCTGCATAGGCGTGATGCGTACCGCCAGCCAGATTGACGGAGATGCCCTGCTCTATTGCACTGCGACATGCGGCGATGGTCGCACCCGCCGACCGCCGGGAACGCTCGACCATTTCAGGCGACCAGGGAAAGCCGATTTCTTTTTGTGCACGGTCGGATAACTGCCCACGTGACACCAACTCAACATACTTCGGATGATGAGCAAGAGCGAGCACGCCATCGCTGGCAGCAACCGCTTCATGAAATTCCAGATCAGGTACAGCATTGGCCGCTCCCTCACGAATCATGCGGTATTTCGCCATCGGGAAGCGATGACCGGCGGGTAGCGGCAGGACAAAATGGTCGCTATAAAACGCTCTCAAAACAGCCTTCTTTCTCTCAAAAAAACCGACGCGGAAGTATGTGTGTTGACTTAAAAAAACAGCTGACAATCTTTTTAAAAATCGCCAACAAAAAATATTGACTTGTAAATATTTTCACCTAAAATCCTAATTGTGCACCGCACAAATTCAGTTTCCAACAATACGTGTGCATGTTCCCTGAACCCTTCATTCTATTTTTTAATCGAACCAAAGGACCACGAATATGACAACTCTTACCGACCAATTTTCCGCCGCTACCAAAGCGAACTTCGAAGCTCAAGTCGCACTGTTCAACCAGTTCGCAAGTAAGACTTTCGAGGGCGTCGAAAAGCTGGTGGATCTGAATTTGAAAGCCACAAAATCTTCCCTGGAGGAAACGCACGATGCAGTTCAGAAACTGCTGACCGCGAAGGATGCTCAGGAATTTTTTTCGTTGTCAGGTGCGCAAGCTCAGCCGAGTGTGGAAAAAGGCATCGCTTACGGTCGCCATGTCGCCGGCATCTTCTCCAGCACCCAGGCCGAATTGACCAAGACAGCCGAAGCCCAGCTGGCGGAAGTCAATCGCAAGGTGATTTCGATGATTGATGAAGCCTCGAAGAATGCACCTGCCGGTACCGAAGGTGCGATCTCTTTCGTCAAGACAACGATCGGCAATCTCAATGCAGGCTATGAGCAGCTCACCAAGAGCGCGAAGCAAGCTGCTGAAGCTATGGAAGCCAATGTGACGACTGCGGTTGACCAGTTGTCGCAAGCGACCGTAAAAGCAACAAGCCGCGGTTCGAAAAAATAATTTGAGCAACAACCAACCCGGACAGACAGAATTGGATATGATGACTGTTCTGCCCGGTTGCTTCATCACGTTGACACAGTTGTAACGCTGCACGATTCCCTGAGTTTCACGCAACGACTCTTGTGCAAGACACGAATTCAGCAAAGAGGCGAATACCCCGTTTTATCCGTAGCGCCTCAGAGCAATCTTTGTCTCCTCGGTATCTGATTTTCCTCCTAAGATACCGTTTCTGATGCCTCGGTGAGCCGGGGCATTTTTTTGTCCGTCAGACTCACGTCCCTCCCCCCTGCATTACGCCATCGTTTTACTTGCTGTTCGGCTGATAGTCCGCATTCAGCTTGCGCAGCCCGTCTTGCATCTTGCGGAATGCATCTTCCACCTGCGACGGCTCGCCCTTGACGCCCAGATCGATATGCCGGCGCGTCTGTGCGTCGCCGACATGTGGCAGGCTGAACACTTTTACCAGCGGGTATTCTGCTTCGATCGCTTCCATCAGCGGCGTAATGGTGGATTCCGGCATTTCATAAACCAGCACGGATTTTTCCGCCCAGGCCAGACGATGAAACAGATGCGCATAACGTGTATCGAGCACCCATTCGAACATCGGCCATGCCATCACAGGAAAACCGGGCGCAAAATAATGTGCACCTTCGCCGCTGACATTGGGTACGAAGAAGCCTGGAATCTTGTTGTAAGGATTCGGAATGATTGAGGAGCCGACAGGAAACTCACCCATCTTCAGCCGATGCAGGTTTTCCGGGGCATCGTAGACAGGCGTGATACCGGCTTCTCGTGCCGTGTCCGCGATGCGCTCCTGGATTTTCACCTTGGCGTCGGGATGTAGTTCCAGCGAGACGCCCAAGGCCGCAGCCGCGCATTGGCGCGTATGGTCATCCGGCGTAGCGCCGATACCGCCGGTACAAAAGACGATATCTTCGCTTGCGAAGGTTCTCTTCAATGTCGCGGTAATCCGCTCCGGGTCGTCGCCAAGATATTCCACCCAGGCCAGTTGCAGGCCCCGTGCGGTGAGCAGTTCAAGTACTTTGGGAAAATGCTTGTCGACACGTTTTCCAGAAAGGATTTCGTCGCCGATGATGATGAGTCCGATAGCCATATGTATCCGTTCACTCCTGCAGGTGGTAACCCGGAATTATGCACTGATCCGAAAAATCAGGCTGGACGATTGCTAGTTTTGGACTTCCTGCGCACCCGCAGCTTCAGGATTGGCGGCGCGCAGCTTGCTCAAGGCTTCCAGGCAATAGTACTGAAACCACAAGCCGGTAAAGACGAACACCAGTACATACAGCCAGATAGCACCGGCGGCCAGAATAGGGAAAAAGATCACCGACAACGCGCCGCCCAGCCACAGTAAAGTTGGCGCAGCGCCCATGGTGCCGGCAATCGCACCGACCAGCAGCAAAGGCCAGCGATGCGCATGCAGTATGGCGCGCCGTTCGGCAGGCGTCGCATAGTCGGCCAATGTATCGTAGGCCATCACGCGATAAGTCAACCAGCCCCACAACACAGGATGAATCACGAAGGCCAGCGGCGGAAAAATGGCGATCGGCAGTGTGATGATCCACGCAAAAACAAATACGGCGAAACACCACAGCGAGGTCCAGATGCTCCCCCACCAAGAGCCGCCATGGCGCTGCTCAAGATGCGGATAGTGGCGGCTGCCGACATGGCGGGCGATGGCCGGCACCGCCCACAACCCGACAAACACCAGCGCAGTCAGAATCATCAGTGGCAGCAAGGCCCACATGGCGATCAACGGGACGATCACCGTTTTCAGCGCGCCCATGTTGAACCAGTTGAGTATTGAGCCGGCTACGCCGAAGCCGTTATGTCCGACAAAGTAGTCTTGCAGACCATCGATCATGGGCTGCAAGCCCCACCATAAGGCAATGCCCCAGATCAGGACGGATAGCGCAAACGGAAGCACCGTCAGCAGCAGCATCCTGATGTGCAGCTGGGACAGCAGCGCCCGACCGAATGAGGTTGCAAACAGGCGCATCAGCGGGAGGCCTTGCGAGAAAATTCGACAATGCGCTTCAGGCCAAGCCACTGTTGCGCCCAGAAACCGCGCCCATAATTGCGCCCTTTACCGGCCGGAGGCGGCAACTGATCACGGACACCGGTCATTGCAAACGCCTTGCCAAAATGCGTCGTGCGGAAGATGACATCCCAGATCGGGAACAGCACCGCAAAGTTATGTCCACCCAGCGAATTCTTGCCACGGCTTTCATGGCCGATGCCGATGGCGTGATGCAGGCGATGAAAACGGGGCGACACCAGCAGGTATTCACCGATACGGCCGAAATGAATCCGCACATTGGCATGCTGCAAACTTTGCAACATGCGCGATGCCGATACCAGCAGGATGTATTGTCCCGGCTGCACACCAATGGCCAACGCGACCAATCCCATGAGCACGTCTCTTACCAGGTCATCGAGCAAATGGTTGCGATCGTCACTCCAAAGGTTCATGTTTTCCTGGCTGTGATGCAAGCTGTGTAACGCCCACAGCCAGCGGAAACCATGTTGAGCGCGGTGATACCAGTAGTCGCAAAAATCCAGCACGATCAGATAGAACAGGAAACTCACCAACGCCTGGTCGGTCACGCCCGGCCAGACGTCGTCCAGATTAAAGGTGCCCCACCCTTCCCAATGCAAAAATTCGCTGAGATAGGACATCGCCGGATCAAGCAGGAAGAAGACAATAATGGAAAACGCGCCGAGGCGATGCAAGGCGGTATAGATGAAATCGTTCCATCGGGCGCGCTTGTCCAAGATCGGGTGGACGGGAATCATGGACTCCAGCGGGCGCAGGATGATGAACAGTACAGCCAACTCGCACACACCGACCAGAAACCATTCGGTGCCGGTAAAGGCCTCTTCGACGAACTCACCGAGGCCGAGCGCAAACACTGCGGGCTGAACGAAGGTTTCGAACAACCAGCCCTGGGCCGTGGCGAACAAGTCTGAAAAGGTTTGAATCAGGTGCATCATGCTCAATCCGTGCGTAATTCGGTACGTAACTATTTGATGACGGCGGTCTGCTGCTTGCTGATGGCAGCCTGGTAAGCAGGATGTTCGCGCAAGGTCGCGAAACAATAGCCTTTTTGCTCCAGTCCGGAAATCAGCGGCTCCAACACAGCCGGCGCCCAGGGATCCTTGCGCGACCAGATCCCGAGATGCGCCATCACAATGTCGCCGTCCTTGAGTTTTTGCAATGCTTTTTGCAGCAACATCGCATTAGGCCATTTATCGCTCGGCAACTCATCGCCGGAAAAACCCGCGTCAGCCCAGGCGACATGAGAATAGCCGCAAGCGCGGCCAGCAGCCAGCAATTGCGGAGTCAGCTTGCCGCCCGGTGCGCGCCACAGATGATCCAGTTTGGAACCGGTCAGCTCGGTGAAACGGTCTGCAACACGTTGCAACTCGCTGCAATACTGAGCTGCGGTCCAGACTTCTTTCTTGCCGGCTTGTGCGCCAAATTGCGGTTTGACCTCGATACGGCCATCCGGCAGATCGCGCTGGACGTATACGTGATCAAAAGTGTGCGTGCCGAAAGCATGTCCCTCGGCTACCCGGGCCTTCCAGTAAGGCGCCCATGCAGGATTCAGCGTGTAGTCGCCGTGAATGGTTTTTTCGTTGGCGAGGAAGAATGTCGCCTTGATGTGGTGCTTGTTGAGCGTCTGGGCAATGTAATCCGCCTGAGACTGGCTGCCGGTATCAAAGGTCAGGTAGATCGTGCCTTTGCAGGAGCCGGCATTGTCGGTCGCTGCCTGCGCCGGCCAGATTGCCGCAGTGACGGCCGCCATGGCGGCCAGAGCAGCAATCTTTCGCAGGCGAGACGACTTAGCTGGCAACGGCGGTCGCATCAGAGGTCGGGAGCCCGATTGAAGAAATAGATGCCGTGCGGCGAACGGCCGACCGGAATAACTTTCATGACTTTCTTGCTGGCGAGATCGATGACTGCTACTTTCTTGATCCAGCGCAGCGTTACCCACATGGTCTTGCCGTCTTCGGTGATTTCCATGCAATCCGGGCCACCTGGCACCTGGATGTTGCCGACGTTTTCCAATGTTTGCAGATCAATGACGTTGATCGTATTGGAGACGCGGTTGGAGACATAGACATAGCGCTTGTCGCCATGCGCGCGGAAATTATGCGCCCCCTCGCCGGTACGAATCGTCTTGACCGTCTTTTGTGTGCGCCAGTCAATGACCTGTACGTAGTCCTTGCCCATGATGCCGACCAGCAAATACTTGTTGTCCGGCGTCATGAAAATACCGGCAGGCAATTTGCCGACCGGCATGGTCCATTTGACCTGCTGGGTCGCCAGATCGATGGCGCTGATTTCGTTGCTGCCTTGCTGGGTGATGAAAGCCGTCGTGCTGGCGGCATCAAAAGCGATGTGGCTGGGCGTCTTTGCCAGGCGGACACGCTTGGCCAGTTCCAGATCGCGGCCATCGTAGCGATAGACGTCGACACGGTCCAGACGCAAACCGTTGGCGACAAACCACTTCTGGTCTGGCGAGAAGCCGATTTGATACGGATCGATGATGCCGCGCAACTGGCGCTGGATTTCGCCGGTCTTCGGATCGAGGAAAATCAGTTGATTGCCGGTGGCGCTGGCCACGATCAGGGACTTGTTGTCCGGGGTCGCCATCAGGTGATGCGGCTCCTTGCCAACGGAAAATGTGTTGATTTCCTTATAAGTCGCCTGATCAAGCAGGGTCACGGTCGCGTCGCCGGAATTGAGAACAACGACGACGTTCGCATATGCCGGAGCAGCCAGCAGCATGCACAGCGACAGCATGAAGGAAAAGAGCCGGGAAATCCGGGAAAGCCGGACAAAACTATGCAGCATGAAGAACTTTACTTAAAAATTTGCGATCTTATCGTGCGAAACATCGTTGAAAAGCACGCCCCAGGGCACATAACGCCTCTGATGCCGATTCGGCTGACACGAGAGATGTTGAACATTATGTTTTGGTTTACACTGCGACCAACCCCGTTCAGTAACGCAGCATCTAGATGCGCAGAACACAGGGAAATCGGGCCTTTTAAAGGTCTTACCTCCCGAACGCGCGGCGAAAAAAACAGCTAATCAATTGCCTCAAAATGGCACAAACGTACTCTTTGAAAGGATAAAAATGTCTACTATCGCTACCTCCTCTGGACTGCAATACGAAGAAATCCAGGTTGGCACAGGCGACGAAGCCAAGGCGGGAAACCATGTCAGCGTGCACTACACCGGCTGGTTGCAAAATCCGGATGGCAGCGCCGGCAGCAAATTTGACTCCAGTAAAGACCGCAACGATCCATTTGCGTTCCCTTTGGGTGCAGGTCATGTGATCAAGGGCTGGGACGAAGGCGTTCAGGGTATGAAAGTCGGCGGCATCCGCAAGCTGATCATTCCAGCCTCGCTGGGTTATGGCGCACGCGGCGCCGGTGGCGTCATCCCGCCGAACGCAACGCTGATTTTCGAAGTCGAACTGCTGGCTGTCTGAGGCCGTTTAGCCTTATCCCCTATTGAAGGAGAAGACAATGAGTCTGCAGGAACAATTTGAGCAAACAGTAGCGGAATCCAAAAACCTGTCGGAACGCCCTGACAATATGACGCTGCTGAAGATGTACGGTTTGTACAAACAAGGCAGCAGCGGCGATGTACAAGGCGAACGTCCGGGCATGACGGATTTTGTGGCGCGCGCCAAGTGGGATGCGTGGGCCGCCATCAAGGGTCTGCCGCAAGAAGAAGCGCAACAGCAATACATCGACCTGATCGCTGACCTGAAGGGCTGAAATCTGGGGCTGAATGCCACCCTTCCGGTTTCAACTTATTCAGGAGATGCACAATAAAAAACCCGCCTCGGCGGGTTTTTTATTGATCAAACAGCAACATCAATCGACACAAATCAACGCTTCGGCTGAACATCGCGATTCAGCAGATTTGGCGGTGTCTTGCCCGACAAAGCGGCGATCAAATTATCCGCCGCACAATTGGCCATCGCCAGCCGGGTTGGCGTCGAGGCGCTGGCGATATGCGGCGTCAGCACCACGTTCGACAGGCCGAGAAAATCCGGATTGAAAGCAGGCTCGTTTTCAAATACGTCCAGTCCGGCTGCGGCAATCTTCTTGTCGCGTAACGCCGCAATCAGGGCCGCATCGTCAACAATACCGCCACGCGCCAGATTAATCAGCGTCGCCTGGGGCTTCATCAAAGCGATATCCGCAGCCTTGATGGTGTGATGCGATTCTTTCGAATACGGCAACACGAGGATCACGTGATCGGCCGCACGCAGCAATTCTTCCTTGCCGACATAACGAGCTTTGTTGGCCCGGGCTTCCAGTTCCGGCGACAACTGTGAGCGGTTGTGATAAATCACGTTCATGTCGAACCCCATTGACCGGCGCGCGATCGCCTGGCCGATGCGTCCCATGCCGATAATGCCGAGCGTGGAGCCGTGCACATCGGAACCGGTGAAGCTGTCGTAGCTCCATTTTTTCCAATGGCCGGCGCGCAGCCAGTGCTCAGATTCAGTCACCCGGCGCGCCGTCGCCATCAACAAGGCCCAGCCAAAATCGGCGGTGGTTTCGTTGAGTACGTCCGGCGTATTGGTGGCCTGCACACCAGCTTGGGTGGCCGCGGCAACATCGATATTGTTGTAGCCGACGGCCATATTGCAGACCGCTTTCAATTGCGGATTGGCCGCGAACAAGGCCGCCGTTACCGGCTCGCTGGGAGTGGAAAACAGGCCGTCTTTTCCGCGCACTTTTTCCATTAACTCATCGGCGGTGAAGATGCGATCTTCCTGATTGGACTCGACGTCGAAATGTTGCGCCAGGCGCTCCAGCACTTCAGGAAATACTGCGCGCGCTACAAAAATCTTAGGTTTCATGCTTGTCTCTTTTTATCGTTAAACAAAGAAGATGAAGGTCATCACAATGAACAGCGGCATCAGAATTGCCAGCGACCACGCCATATAACCGAAGAACGATGGCATCTTGATGCCGCGATCTTCTGCAATGGCCTTGACCATCATGTTAGGCGCATTGCCGATATAACTGTTGGCGCCCATGAACACCGCGCCGGCCGAGATCGCCGCCAAGGTCGACGAAAGCGTCGTCATCAAGATTTTGGCGTCGCCCGAGGCTGTATTGAAAAAGACCAGATAAGTAGGAGCATTGTCGAGGAAAGACGACAGCAGACCGGTAATCCAGAAATACATTGCATTGATCGGCTGACCATCAGCGCCCGTCACGGCACGTACGACCGCGCCAAAGGCACCCGCCTCGCCTGCTTTTAGCATGGCAATGACGGGGATGATGGTGATGAAAATTCCGGCAAATAATTTCGCCACTTCAGCAATCGGCCCCCAGGCGAAGTCATTGCCTTCTCGCGCTGATTTCGGTGTCGCCCATAGCGAAATCAATATCACCGCAACCAATGCAATATCGCGCAAAATATTCTGCAATTCGACCGGCGTTCCCATGATGGAGAATTCCACACCCGACTTCCAGAAACCGCTCATGAGAACCAGGGCGATCACCACCAGCAAGAGGATGAAATTGATTTTTCCTTCAAAGCGAATCGGCGCATCCGGGGTCGGATCAAGTGCTGGCGGCAGCACTTCTTCCTTGTTCAGATAGTAGTGCCGATCCAGCAGATAAAAAATCACCAGCAAAGAGACGCAGACGAACAGTGTCTCCGGAAAAATGTGCTGCATGGTCCAGAAGAAATCCACGCCCTTCAGAAAACCGAGGAACAGCGGCGGATCGCCCAGCGGTGTCAATGAACCGCCCGCGTTGGCCACGAGGAAGATGAAGAACACGACGATATGCACTGCGTGTTTACGATTGTCGTTGGCGCGGATCAGCGGCCGAATCAGCAGCATCGATGCGCCCGTTGTCCCCATGAAACTGGCCAGCACGGTGCCCAAGGCCAGCAGACCGGTATTGAGTGCCGGCGTGCCGTGCAGATTACCGCGCACGCAGATACCGCCGGCCACGACAAACAATGCCGTCAGCAAGGCGATGAAAGGAATGTATTCCGCCAACAAGGCATGTACTGTCCCTGCCACTGCCGCGTAACCACCGAATGCCAGCGCGAACGGGAGCAAAAATGCCGCGCCCCACGCCAAGGCGATCTTGCCGAAATGATGATGCCAAAAATGCTCGAACAAGAGCGGCCCGAGAGCAATCGACAACAACAGACCAATGAAGGGAATCCCCCACAACGCAGACAAGGTACTACCATCAAGATCGGCCGCAAAAGCCAGGTTGGGAAGCAGTAAGGCAAGGGCCAGCGAGGCCGAGGTTGTGAGGAGTTTTTTATGCAATTTTGGCCCTGTGGAGTCGAGGAAATCCGCTCAAGAAATCCGAATCAGTCGAGGGCACACTATACCAGCAACACCGCCCCTGCTGACCGGAATCGGCTTGCTTTAAAATATTTCAACTCGCGTAATTTCATTGCGAAATTGCGCCTGCTTCAGGCAACTACTTGATCTCAAAGACCTGCCGCAAATACTTCACATACGCCTCGTCATCGCACATATTCTTGGCAGGCGTATCGGACAATTTGGCGACCGGCTGGCCGTTACAGCGCACCATTTTCATGACTACCTGCAGCGGTGTATAGCCAAGGTCGTTGGTCAGATTGGTGCCGACACCAAAAGCCACTTTCGCACGATCCTTGAAGCGCAGATACAGCGAAACCACTTTGTCGAAATCGAGGCCGTCCGAAAACACCAGGACCTTGCTCTTGGCGTCGACACGGTTGTTGTTGTAGTGATCCAGCAGGCGCTCGCCCCATTCGAACGGGTCGCCGGAATCGTGGCGCGCGCCATCGAACAGCTTGCAGAAATACATGTCGAAGTCGCGCAGAAAGGCATCCATGCCGTAGACGTCCGACAAGGCGATGCCAAGGTCGCCGCGATACTCACGGGCCCACATTTCAAAACCGTAAATCTGAGAATCGCGCAGGCGCGGTCCCAAAGCCTGGCAGGCTTGCAGATACTCATGCGCCATGGTGCCCAGCGGCGTCAGATCATGCTGCATCGCGAACTGCACGTTGGAGGTGCCTGCAAAATGGCTCCCCATTTTGTCTTTCATCGCCAGGATCACTTCTGCATGCCAGCTGCGCGAGAAGCGTCGACGTGTGCCGTAATCAGCGATCTTGCAGCCTTCGAGCAAAGGATTATCCGTCAGCAACGCTATCTTGTCGCGCAGACGCGTACGACCGGTTTCGTAGTCGGGTGCACGCTGAGTCGCGCGGAAATACACCTCGTTGACGATGGCCAGCACCGGTACCTCGAACAGGATCGTATGCAGCCATGGCCCCTTGACCTGGATGTCGATCTCGCCATTGTTGAGGGGCGACGGCGTGACGCTGATGTATTTTTCATTGAGGTGGAAGAGATCAAGAAAGTCGACAAAGTCGCTTTTGATGAAGCGAAAACTGCGCAGATAAGCCAGTTCCGATTCCTGAAAACGCAAGCGGCACAGCGCGGCGATTTCGGCCTTGATCTCATCGATGTAGGGTGTCAGGTCAACATCGTCATTGCGGCATTTGAATCGGTATTCGACCTGGGCACCGGGAAAATGATGCAATACGACCTGCATCATGGTGAATTTATACAGATCGGTATCGAGCAAAGAAGAAATAATCATGGGACCTGGCGACGCACCACCATGTGTGCGATAGAGGATACAAGGGGCACTATCTTACCTTGGATCACGTAGAAGGTGCCCCGCCTGTGTGCATGGTTTATTTTCAAGCAGGTCAGGCACAACCCGAACATCTCGCGATGATGTTCGCAACATCGATCGAGAAACTCGTTATTGGTAATCTCGTTATCGCATTGCCGAAGCCGGACGACGGCCTTTGACGTAGGTTTCATCAGGCATATAGCGTATGCCATCCAGATAGCGCCAGTCGCTTGACGGGCTACGGCCATCCTTGTAAACCAGCGTACCGACAAAAGCGCCCATGCTGGATTGCTGATCCTGACTACGAAACACGATAGGGCCGACCGGGCTGTCCATGCTCAGACCACGCATGGCGATCACGAGTTTGTCCGAGTCAGTCGAACCGGCCTTCTTGATACCGCCGACAAGCGCCATGATGGTGCTGTAACCAAAGATGGCAGCCTGATGCGGCTTTTCGTTATAGCGCTTCAGATAGGCTTCGCGAAAGCGCTGATGCTCCGCCGTGGCAATCTGATCGGTGGGATAGCCCAGCACGACCCAGTTCCGCACCGCCTCGTATTGCGCCTGCATGTCGCCCAGCGCCTCACCCGCAGACATGGAATACACCGTGCTGGAGGCAAACAAACCTTGACGGCTTCCCTCTTCCACGAATTGCTGCAGATCGGTACCGAAAGTCACGTTAAAAATCGCATCCGGGCGAGCCTGGCGCAGCGCTTTCACTGCGTCGGCAGCCTTCAGCTTGCCCAGTGCCGGCCATTGCTCGGCGACAAACTCAACGTCGGGACGGCGTTCTTTGAGCAGCAATTTGAAGTTGGAAACAGCGCTCTGCCCGTATTCATAGTTGGGCGCAATGATGGCCCAGCGGCGAACCGGCAGCCTGGCGGCGGCCTCGGCGAGCATCGCAGCCTGCATGTAGGTCGATGGACGCAGGCGAAACGTGTAGCGATTCCCCTTATCCAGCGTAATCGCATCCGACAAGGCGTCACCGACGAGGAACAGCTTCTTTTCCGACGCAGCAACCCTGGACACGGCCAGCGCCACATTCGACAGCATGGAGCCGCTCAGCACGTCCACCTTGTCGGTCTTGACCAATTGTTCGGCATGTCTGACCGCTTCATCGGGAATCCCTGTATCGTCACGTGAAATCAAGTCGATATTGCGCCCCAACACGCCGCCCGCGGCATTGATCTCGGCCACGGCCAGTTCCGCGCCGTTATGGTACGACTGGCTGGATTGCGGCACACCGCTGTAGCTGTTGATTTCACCGATGCGGATATTTTGCGCCTGCGCCATCGCCGTCAGCACGAACATGCAAGCTGCAACAAGGCTTGTCGGGCTAATCAGGCGGCCGATTAGTACTTTTCTTTTTGTTTGTCCGGCGTGCACTTTTAAACCTGTCCTTTGACGAATGAATATTTCATATTTACTTATACGTAATCTGTATAAGCCTCATTTGTGAGAAAAGTTGAATTGCCTTAAAATACAAGGCTTTCCAGCCGGTTACCTAGGAATTGTTGCTCTCGTCGCGGATTTGCACTGAGTCCGCCTGAAAAACGCACAACAATCAGCGAAAGCTGCGGCAACAATACATACGCAAATTGATCGCGACATAATTGCGACACGTTGCGCGCCATATTGCCACTAAATCCGGCTGAGTTTGACATCGGTTTTAAAGAAATTTTACAGATAGGACTGTTATGACCCACGTTGTGACCGACTCCTGCATCCGCTGCCGTTATACGGACTGCGTTGATGTATGCCCGGTTGATTGCTTCCGCGAAGGCCCGAATTTTCTCGCCATTGATCCGGACGAGTGCATCGACTGCGCCGTTTGCGTCGCAGAATGCCCGGTCAATGCGATCTATGCGGAAGAAGACGTCCCGGCCGATCAGCAAGAATTCATCAAGCTCAATGAGCAACTGGCACGCAACTGGCCTTCCATTACCAAGACCAAAGCTCCTCTGGCGGAAGCCGAGGAATGGAAAGACGCCAAGAACAAACTGGAGTTCCTGCAACGCTAAGCGCTGCAACAGTCAGTTGCCGATGCTTGCACCTCCACCGGCAACTGAGTGCAACGGACACAGCCTTCACCTCTAGCCATATAGCCAAGATCGGGAATGCACAGGCAGTAGCACCATGCCGCGCAAACCTGCCTTGGCCGATAGCCAATTGAGTCTGGAAACACCTCTCAACTGAAACGGGAATTGGATTTTTTTATGGACAACTTCAAGATTGCGGCCGCTGACGCCGGCAAAACAACGCCGATCGAAACCGATGCCGTCATCGTCGGCGCAGGCCCTGTCGGCCTGTTCCAGGTATTTGAACTGGGCCTGCTGGAAATCAAGGCGCACGTGATCGACTCGCTCGCCAATGTCGGCGGCCAATGCGTCGAACTGTATCCGGACAAGCCGATCTACGACATCCCGGCCGTACCTGTCTGCACAGGCCAGGAACTGACCGACAACCTGCTCAAGCAAATCGAGCCGTTTGATCCGATTTTCCATCTGGGTCAGGAAGTCACCGTCGTGCAAAAGCGCGAAGACGGCCGTTTCGACCTCGAAACATCCGCCGGCACCAAGTTCATCACGAAGACCATCTTCATCGCAGCCGGTGTGGGTTCGTTCCAGCCGCGCACGTTGAAGGTTGACGGTATCGAAGCCTTCGACGGCTCGCAGCTGTTCTATCGCGTCAAGGATCCCGCACAGTTTGAAGGCAAGAACATTGTCATCTGCGGCGGCGGTGACTCCGCGCTGGACTGGGCGCTGAACTTCGTCGGCAAGGCTGAATCCGTCGTGCTGCTGCACCGTCGCGAAGAATTCCGCGCGGCGCCGGCATCAGTAGCCAAGATGAAGGAACTGTGCGAACAGTACGAAATGCAATTCCTGGTTGGCCAGGCTACCGGGTTTGAAGCCAAAGACGGCAAACTGTCCGAGATCAAGGTCACCGGCGCCGACGGCGTTACCCGTCGCCTGCCGCTGGACATGTTGCTGGTGTTCTTCGGTTTGTCGCCAAAACTGGGCCCGATCGCCGAATGGGGTCTGGATATCGAGCGCAAGCAGTTGAAAGTGGTCGACACCGAAAAGTTTGAAACCAACGTTCCGGGCATCTTCGCGGTGGGCGACATCAACACCTACCCTGGCAAGAAAAAGCTGATCCTGTCGGGCTTCCACGAAGCTGCGCTAGCAGCCTTTGGCGCGGCACCGTACATCTTCCCTGAGAAGAAGATCCACATGCAATACACAACAACGTCGCCGAAACTGCACAAGATCCTTGGCGTGGAAACACCGGTTTTCGACTGATCTGCGCAACATTGGCGATCAGGCCAACCTGAAGAAAAAGCTCCTCTCCTTCCGGACAGGGGCTTTTTTCTTGCCTGCCTCTCCCCATATAGCCTGAGAAAAGACATACTAATGCCAATAATGTCGATATAAATCGTTGAATAAAAAGTCTTTATTTAATCAACAACCTGAAAATTCTTTGTCAACATTTGGTGTTTTTATCATGGCCCCGGCAAGGACGGCGAAGGGCGAACCGTGGTAAAATATTGCATTGCAACATAGCAAGTTTTTGTAGTCTGAACGGCACACAATGCCGTTACGGATATATCAGCCAGCTTCATGCGTAATATGTGTAAAGGTTAGCCATGCTTTATCAACTTCACGAATTAAATCGCACCTTTCTCAATCCCCTGATGCAGTGGGCCGAAACTTCGGCAAAACTCTTCTCTGATCCCGTTTCCCCCTTCGCGCATACGCCCTTCGCACAACGCATTGCCGCCGGTTACGAACTGCTCTACCGCCTTGGCAAAGACTACGAAAAACCCGAATTCCAGATCGAATCTACTGAAATCAACGGCAAGACCGTCGAGATCATCGAAAAAGTTGCCGAAACAAAACCATTCTGCCGCCTGATCCACTTCCGCAAGGATCTGGACGCCAAGCAACTGGCCGCGCTGAGGCAACCGACCGTTCTGCTCGTCGCACCGCTGTCAGGCCACCACTCGACGCTGCTGCGCGACACCGTGCGCGGCTTGCTGCCTAACCATGACGTCTACATCACCGACTGGACCGATGCACGCATGGTGCCGCAGGACAAAGGTTCCTTCCACCTGCACGACTACGTTTATTACATACAAGACTTCATCCGCACGCTCGGCCCGGACGTCCACGTGATCTCGGTCTGTCAGCCGACCGTGCCGGTGCTGGCAGCGATCGCCCTGATGGCCAGCGCCAACGATCCCAAGCTGCCCAAGAGCATGACCATGATGGGCGGCCCGATCGATGCGCGCAAATCGCCGACCGCCGTGAACGATCTGGCTACCGAGAAGCCGTTCAGCTGGTTTGAAAACACCGTCATCTACAGTGTGCCGCCGAACTACCCTGGCTTTGGCCGCAAGGTCTATCCCGGCTTCTTGCAGCACGCCGGTTTTGTCGCCATGAACCCGCGCCGCCATGCCGAGAGCCACTGGGACTTCTACATGCATCTGCGCGACGGCGACGACGAGTCCGCGGAAAGCCACCGCAAGTTCTACGACGAGTACAACGCCGTGCTGGACATGCCTGCCGAGTTTTACCTGGAAACCATCAAGATCGTGTTCCAGGACTTCGACCTACCGAGGGGCACATGGGAAATCGAAGGCAAGACCGTGCGCCCGCAAGACATCAAATCCGTTGCGCTCTTTACCATCGAAGGTGAACTGGACGATATCTCCGGCTCCGGCCAGACACAGGCTGCGCAAGACTTGTGTTCGTCGATTCCAAAATCTCGCAAGCAGCACTTCACTGCGCCGAAGTGCGGCCACTACGGGATTTTCTCGGGTCGCCGCTGGCGTGAAACGATCTGTCCAAAAATCGGCGAATTCATCAAAGCGAATTCCTGAGACCGGACGGTATGAGCAAAAAGCCTTTGCCGGCGACAACCGGCAAAGGCTTTTTTATTGTCCGGCGATTTCCCACGCCAGGCCGGTTTCCCGGATAATACGGCTCCAGATCCATGTATCGTCCTGGACGCTGCTTACCACTACTGTAACTACCACCGCTACCGCTGCGCATTCACCGTGTCTTCTTCCGCTGTCCTGTCACTCGCCGACCAGATCGAAAACCTGCTGCCGCAAACCCAATGCAGCAAGTGCGGCTATCCTGCCTGCCGTCCGTATGCAGAAGCCATCGCCGAAGGTAGCGCCTCCTACAATCAATGCCCGCCCGGTGGCGCCGAAGGCATCGCGCGCCTTGCCCAATTGCTGGAGCGCCCGTTGTTGCCGCTCAATCCAGCCAATGGCATTGAGCGCAGCCGTACCCGCGCCTTCATTGATGAGGCGGTTTGCATCGGTTGCACGCTGTGCATCCAGGCCTGCCCTGTCGACGCCATCGTTGGTGCGGCAAAACAATTGCATACGGTACTGACCGACGCCTGCACCGGCTGCGACCTGTGTGTCGCGCCCTGCCCGGTCGACTGCATCGCCATGATCGAGGTGACGCCCGGCAAAACCGGTTGGGACGCATGGTCGCAAGAGCAGGCAGATAAGGCACGCGCACAACACGATTTCCGCAGCTTCCGGCTGCGCCGCGAGAAGGAAGAAAACGATGCCCGCCTCGCCGCCAAAGCCGCTGCGAAACTGAAAGAAGTAGAATCGGCGAGCGCCCAGTCGCCGGAAGAAAAAGCCGAACAAGACCGCAAGAAAGCCATCATCCAGGCCGCGATCGAACGCGCACGCCTGAAGAAGGAACAAGCGGCAGCGACGGGCGACAATCCAAGCGCCAAACCACTTTGAACAGCCAAGCCACCAGCCAGCCATGAACAGCGAAAAACGCCGCGAAATATTCACCCGTCTGCGTCAAGCCAACCCGACCCCAACCACCGAGCTGGAATACACGACACCGTTCGAGTTGCTGATCGCCGTGCTGCTGTCGGCACAAGCCACCGACGTATCCGTCAACAAGGCCACGCGCAAGCTCTACCCTGTCGCCAATACGCCCGCCAAGATCTATAAACTCGGCGTGGATGAACTGATCCCCTATATCCAGACGATTGGTTTGTTCCGTACCAAGGCAAAGAACGTGATCGAGACTTGCCGCATCTTGCTGGAACGGCACGGCGGCGAAGTCCCGCAGACACGTGAAGAACTGGAAGCATTGCCGGGCGTCGGGCGCAAAACTGCCAACGTCGTGCTCAATACCGCATTCGGTCATCCCACGATTGCCGTCGACACGCATATCTTTCGTGTCTCCAACCGCACCGGCATTGCGCCAGGCAAAGACGTGGATGAAGTTGAGCGCAAGCTGATGAAATTCATCGCACCTGAGTTTTTGCAGGATGCGCACCACTGGCTGATCCTGCACGGCCGCTACACCTGCATCGCGCGCAAGCCGCAATGCTGGAACTGCATCATTGCTGACCTGTGCGAGTTCAAGCAAAAAACGCCGCTGCCGCAAAAAGGCGTCTAAGGGCGCTTACAGTCACGTTTTCGCACAAGATGTCACGCATGTCTTGCGCAAACGGCCGAGCAATAGCGCTATCTCTGCAAATCTGTCCCGACTAACATCGCTCAAATTGCCCTTCCTCACCAAGGTATTTCCGCAGATTACGGAGATCGTAATCACGTTCTCAGTGGTACAGCCTAAACGATCATGGAAACTCGATGGAATACGTCACGCTGGTAGTGACGGTACCAGCGCCGACGGTGCCGGTAGCCACGTACTGCGCCATATAAGTCAGATTGGCATTGCCGCTGGAGATGGCAACAGAGGCGGCGCCCTGCGCGCCGGATGCCGCGCCGATTGAGATAGGCGTGTTATCTGTGTTCAGCAGGCCGATCTCCAGATTGGTTGCCGTGCCGTTGTTCTTCAGGCGGCGCGTGGCAAGGACGTTAGAACCAGTTTCAAAGAAAGCGCGCACATTACCGCTGTTCGGATTACAAGCAGTCAAGGCGATGGTGAAAGGCGTCGGAGTAGCCGTTTGTCCGGCGGAGGCCAGGGCAGAGGTCGAAACGGTTGGCAGCGTGACGGCGAGGTTAGGACTACCGCCGTTGATGGTGCAGGTTTGTGCCGTCACAGTGCCGTTGATGGTGATGGTGCCGTCGGAAGCGAAGGCAGCAGCAGGAGCCAGGGCAGCGATAGCCAGGAAGGAAGCGATGATCGATTTTTGCATGATGCTCTCCAGAAAAGTTAAGTAAGTGTCTGTCGTTGATTCGGTGTTTTGCTGCGCTTTTGTTCTCACCACAGGACAAATCTTACGGATTAACGATCTGTATAAATATAAGAAAACTCTCAAAAAACATCGATGTTGAAATCTCGCACAAAGAAGGTCTCCATCTGAATTTTTGCTGGAGGCGAGCACCTCGTTAAGCAAATATCGCTTGCCGGATGCTGCCGAAGCAATTTGTCTGGTGTGAAAAGCTCGGGAGAGCATGCCTCGCATGCAGCATGAAGACGGCTCTTTCTGTCTGAGCAATGAAATTATTCGAATGTGGCCGATATCTCGTGACACATTGCAATACGGCCTCAATACGATCCATACCGTCTAAAGGCATGGGCCAGGCAGCTCCTCCAACACGCCCCTCTTTCTTTCCCCGCCTCTCCTTCCCCGCCTCTCCTTTTCCGTAAAGCGCCGGCCACCTTTCTTTTGCAGGGTCAAACCATCTCTTTCTACTGAATAGTCATTCATTGAGTTCTTGGTCGTAACAGTTCTATGTTTTGAGAGTTTTCCTATATTTTCAGCGACCTTCGATCCGTAACATGTGTCCTGTGGTTGAGAACAAAACGCAGCAAAACACCGAATTCAAACAGACATCTATTTAAACTTTTCAGAGAACATCATGCAAAAATCGATCCTCAAAGCCCTGCTGACTATCGTTGCTCTGGCTCCACTGGCGTCCTTCGCTGCAGATGGCACGATCACTTTCAGCGGCAGCATCACTGCTCAAACCTGCACGATCAACGGTGGCACAGCAAACGTTGCGGTTACCCTGCCGAAGGTTTCCGCTGCTGCCCTGGCGGTTGCAGGCGCCAAGGCAGGTGCAACGCCTTTCACCATCGCCCTGACAGGCTGCACACCGGCCAGCGGCAACGTCCGCGCCTTCTTTGAAGTCGGTGCCAATGTCGACACCACGACCGGTCTTCTGAAGAACACCGGTACTGCAACGAATGTGCAGATCGGTCTGACAAATGTTGACGGCAGCAAGATCACAGTCGGTGCCGCATCCGGCGCGCAAGGCACCGCTTACGTGCCTATCTCCAGCGGTAACGCCAACCTGACTTACATGGCCCAATACGTAGCAACAGGTACTGCAATTGCTGGTACGGTCACCACCAGCGTGACTTACACCATCGAGTTTCAATAAGCAGACGGACTTATCTGCTAAAGATGGGTGCGAACAGAACGTGAACGAAGGAATTACAGAGAATGACGGAAAGCCGGGCGCTCAAGATCCCATGCCCGCGATATCGAGTCGGAATGAATGATATGCATGTATGTGTCGGAGAAATTAACGTATCACAGTGAAAATCACTCGCATAAAGAATAATCAATATGAGTTCACTGCATTACCGGCAGGCAAGGGACGAAGAAATAAAAAAGCAACAGTCCTCACCAACTCTAGTGTGCACTGCAGATTGTCGGGATCAAAGATACGGTCGTTAGCTATATTTTCGAAGAGTGCGAAGATCGCAAGCACAATCCAAGCGTTATTGATCGCCCCGACCTAGTTCACGCTGCCTGAAATGACTTTGCGCACCACCCAACTCTGATCCTGCACTTCGTAGATGGTAAAAGTGGGATTGATAAGATCTCCTTCGTGGTTAAACGAAATCGGCCCTGTCATCCCGACAAAGCGAATGTCGTGCAGCACCTCCGCCACCTTCTTCGGATCGACCGAGTTGGCTTGACGCATGGCGGCAATCAATACCTGGGCGGCATCGTAAGCAAACGGTGCGTACAGGTCGATATTGCTGTCGAATTTCTGCATGTAATTTTTTTCAAAGGTCTTCCAACCTGGCATCTTGTCCATCGGCAGCCCCGGCTCCACCACGATACTGCCATTGCCGTCCGCTCCTGCGGCTCGCAGAAACGGCAGGCCGACAGTGCCGCTGGCGCCGATAAAACGCATCTGCAGTTTGCGTCGTTTGATGGCGCGTGCCAGTGTCGAGGCTTGCATATCCAGGCCACCGAACAGCACTGCGTCAGGACGCAACTTCTCCGCATCCACCAGCACGGGATTAAAATCCGAGGTCTTGTCGCTGACCGTATGCGTGCCCACGATCTGTGCTCCGTGCTCTTTGGCTGTACGACTGAATTGCTCAACGAAACCGCGCCCGAACGGCGTACCGTCGTCGACCACCAGAATGCGCCTGGTTTGCAAAACCCTTACGGCATAGTCGGCGGTATAGCTGCCAGCGCTGCTGTTGTTGCCGATGGTGCGAAAGGTCGCGCGATTGCCTTGCTGGGTGTACAGCGTACTCATCGTCGCCGGCGATATCTGGATCACCCCGGCAGCGTTGTAGATGGGTGCCGCCGCGAGACTGGCGGCACTGTTCCAATGTCCTATCACGCCGACCACGCCGGTTTTGGAGAGATAACGGGCGACGAATTCCGCCGTACGAGGGTTAGTACGGTCATCCTGTAGCAGCAATTGCAACTGAATAGACTTGCCCTGGATCTGCAAGCCACGCTTGTTGGCTTCATCCACGGCCATTTGGGCGGCGTTGGCCATACTTTTGCCGACGCCGGACGACATACCGCTCAGCGGCCCGGCGTAACCGATAAGTACGGTCTGCGTCTCCTTGCCGGCTTTTTCTGTTCTTTCAGCTCTTTCTGCTTTGTCTGTTCTCAGCGAAGCAAACGTGTCCGGACTCGCCGCAAGGCAAAGTGCACACACCAGCGAGACAAGCTGCGAAGGCAGACTCCACGTGCAAAACCGGTACTTCATGATCGGCGTCCCTTTCCGCAATGTGGCGATGTGTCCTCGCCATCTGTACTCATATTACCCGACGACAACTCAAGCCTGCGCATTTTGGTGCAATGGAGTGTGATGGCCCGAGGAAGTCCCTGCATCCCGACCCTGCGACGGGAAGACTTCGGTGATAAGACGTACAATGATGGCTTTATGCCGTCCTCGCAGCCGCAATGTTCAACCCAAGCCAGCACGATGTGCGCCGCTTCTTTTGTGAAGCGTTCCGCAAACATCGCGAAAATCAAATCCTGACCCCGCTCGAAGCCATCGCCCGCGACTGGATCATCCAACATCCCGAGTACGACGACGAACTGATCGATGTCGAGCGTGCGCTGGAAGCCGACTATTCAGTCGAGCAAGGCCAGACCAACCCCTTCCTGCATTTGTCGATGCATCTGTCGATCAGCGAGCAGATTTCCATCGATCAGCCGCCGGGCATCCGCAAAGCTTTCCAGGCCTTGGCACAGCGCAAGGGGTCCGAACACGAAGCACAGCACGAAATCATGGAATGCCTGGGCGAAGTCATCTGGAACTCCCAGCGCAGCGGCTTACCGCCTGACAGCGCCGCCTATATCGAAAGCATCCGGCGCCGTTAAACTTGCAGTCTGCGCCCTGCAGATGACACGCAAATGACGCGCCCATGAAAAAAGCCACGGCATACCGTGGCTTTTATTTCAGATCGGAGAAGTTGACGACATCAATGACGCCGACTTCGCCAACTTGCCTTTTACTTCTCCAGCACCAGCGAACCGGGCAGGCTATGCAGATAGGCTGCGATGTCCTGGATATCCTTGTCGGTCAGCGCCTTGGCCTGGCCCGACATGATGGCGTTGGTGCGGCCATTCATGCCGTCGTTGCCGCGGCGATAAGCTACCAGCGCATGTTGCAGATAGTCCTGATGCTGGCCGGCCAGCTTCGGATAGGACGGGTCGATCGGCGAGTTGAAATCCTTGCCGTGGCAGGACGCGCAGTTGTACTTCTCAGTCAGCAGCTTGCCGGATTCAGCATTACCGGCAGCCATCGCGCTCAAGGAAACAACGAAAGAAGCGGCGAAAACCGCCGAAGTCATGATCTTTTTCATCTCGTGCTTCCCTTATTTTTGCTGTGAGTAGTAAGCAGCCAGCTCAGCGATATCCTTGTCGGACAAGCTGGCGGCAATACCCTGCATGGACGGATGCTTACGCTCGCCTTTTTGATAGGCTTTCAGCGCGTTTTCGATATATTTTGCGGATTGGCCGCCCAGCATGGGGACCTGATAGACCTCAGGGAAAGTCGCTTTATAACCTGGAATGCCGTGGCAACCGATGCACATCGACACATTGACCTTGCCGGTGTTGCCTGCAAGATCGACGGCCGAGGCCGCGCTGGCAACACCCGCGAATGCGAGCAGTACGAATAGTTTTTTCATATTGGCAGGGGTAAATAAAATCAAACTAAGGCACAAACTAAGTCGAAAACGACACTGTTCGAAGCTGGTCCCACAGGTTTGGCTATACATTATTGGCTCAACCATTTCGGCTTAAGCATTCTCGCCCGTCCCCTGCGATGCCAAAAAACCGGTTGATTTTACCCCAACAGCGCCCTGAGTCAAACTGTCAGGGCGCTCCAAATTACAACATCCTCCCGCTTACGATTCTCTTATTGCAGTGCTTCAGCGCTCTTCTTCCGTTTCCGATTCGCTGGGAACAGGCTTGGCAGAAGCCGTCGCGGCTTTTTCAGGGAAGAAAAAACTCAACGGCGAAGCCGTAAATCGTCGCAGCACAGCACGAAAAACGACACGTCGTATCCTCGCAGGAATATCACGTGCACGCAACGCCAACGCCATGGCACTGGCAAACGCCACGCCGACGTTGAGGACGCCGATCAATACGATACCGCTGACAGCCAGCCAAAAAGGCGGCGTCGACACGACGCTCCAGCCCAGGCTTGCGGACGCAGCCACCAGCGTACCGGTCGCCAGCGTGACATGGCGAACATCGAGCGGCAACCCGAAAAACTGTGCCACGACCGGCGTCATCCCCAGCAAAACACCCAAGGAGACGTTCCCGGCAATGGTTGCCACGTGACGCTCCAGCCACGCCGCCCAGCGCGCCGCGCGGGTCGGGCCCAGCGCATGAACCAGCCGGCGCTGATGCGCCAGCGCCTCACGCAGACGACGCAAGGCGAACCAATTGTCGGCAAACCCTGCCACCAGACTGGACAGCCACAGCAAAATCCCCGTGAACGCCGCATACAAGGGCGTAGGACCAATCAGCGACAGATCGTGCATGGCACGAGCCGCCTTGTCCGGATTCATCAATGCCGTACCCGACGCCAGCATGAACCCGGCGGTGATCAGCAGCATGGTCGGGATCACGGCCGTCAGATTGCCGAAAATCGCCGCCGCCTGCGAACGCAGCAGCATCGCCGTCTCACCCAGCAAGGCACGCAGGCCGTCGACCGTATCCAGTTCTCCCATCTTGGCCGCCAGCGCCGGTGCGGTCACTGCCGGCTGTTTGGTCGCCAGCACGCCACCAATGGCGGCAATCACGAGGAAACTGATCGCGTAGTTGATTGAAGCAAATGCGCCTTCAAAGAAATTCGCCAGCCCCAGCTTGCCCAACGCAATTTTCATCAGCACGGTAAAGGCTGTGACGACACCACCCAGGCAGGCGGCTTTGACCATCGCGCGATAACCGGAGCGATCGCGCGCAATGTAATGTTCGCCATGATCAGCGCTGCGCTCAACCATCTTGCGCGCCAAGAGCGCAAAACTGCGGCGCACCAGGCTGCGCACCGATGAGCGGCTGTGATGCGCGGCAATCAGATCGGCCAGCAGCAGTTGCACGCGACCGGTACTGCCGCCCGCTCCCGGGCCGGGCTCGCGCCACGTCGCCGAGCGCACATCGATCAATCGCCCCATGCGCGTAAGCTGTGCACGCATGCGTTCAATACGGTAGACCAGGCTTACGGATACACCGTATTCGTCCAGATGCGCGTAGATACGGTCGGTCTGCGCCTGGCATACGGCGATCAGCATGCGCGCGCTGCGCAATGCGCCTTCATCATTCGGACTGGCGCGCAGATAGGCTTCCATCTCACGCCGCAAGGCCATGAACGGCGTTGCCTGCAAAGGCATCTTCGGCTCCAGCCGTTGGCGAAACGCCGGACTGATGCCGTCAGCAACCACCACGGTGGTCAGGTAGGTCAAGGCTTCTTCGATCTGCTGCCAGTAGGCGTGAGAGATGCCGTCGTCGGCAGCCAGCTTCCAGAGACGCTCTTGCTGATCCTGATCGAGTTCAAGCAGCCATTCGGCATCTTCCGGATCAGGAAACATGGCCGCAAACAAAGTCGGCAATTCGCTCGGCGACAAGTGGCGCGGCAGCACCATCTTGAAGGCCCTCTCCGTCAGCTCACTAAAAAATGCCGATTCGTGCGGCAGCCCCGTGACCGAAAACAGCTCCGGCCCGCTCGCCTCACGCAAAGTCTTTTGCAGGCAATTCTGCACCAGCCGGCGCACGTCGCGATGCTCATCCAGCCAGTCGAGCATGGCGCGCACGCGCTGATGCCTGACGCGGCGACGCCCTTCCGCATCGAGCAGCGAAACTTTCGGCTGATGGCGCAGCCATTCGGCGACGTCGATCATCCAGTTGGCGCGGTCGTGCCAGACGGCGTCGATGTCCGCCCGCCGCATCAGTACTTCCAGCTGCGGCGCATAATCAATGTGATGTTCATAACGCGCTTGCTGACCATGGCGAAAACGTCGCCAGATCACGCGCATTTTAAGAAAAAGAAACTTCATGCCTCACTCTGTTTTTATGAGGGGAAAGGATCCCGGCTTACCTGTCAGGCAAGCCAGAACCTCGTAACTACAGCACTTGGGGATGAAAAGCGTGAATTCAATCGAATAACGGGGAAAATAGCCCTGAATCTTTTTACCTTATACTCGGATTTATTTTCGTCCTGATGACATCCTGCCATGCGACAAGAAACTCGTTTTGAAGGTTCCTCCAGTTACGTAGCCACCGACGACCTGAAACTGGCCGTCAACGCCGCGCTGACCCTGCAACGCCCACTGTTGATCAAAGGCGAGCCCGGCACCGGCAAGACCATGCTGGCCGAAGAAGTTGCTGCGGCACTCAACCGTCCGCTGCTGCAATGGCACATTAAATCCACCACCAAGGCACAGCAGGGTTTATACGAGTACGACGCCGTATCGCGGTTGCGGGACTCTCAGCTTGGCGACGAACGCGTCAAGGACATCCACAACTACATCGTCAAGGGCGTGCTGTGGCAAGCCTTTACCGCGGACGAGCCGCAGGTCCTGCTGATCGATGAGATCGACAAAGCCGACATCGAATTCCCCAACGACTTGTTGCGCGAAATCGACAGGATGGAATTCTACGTCTACGAAACGCGCGAGATGGTGCGCGCAAAGCACCGGCCGCTGGTCATCATCACCTCGAACAACGAGAAGGAATTGCCCGACGCTTTCCTGCGCCGCTGCTTCTTCCACTACATCAAGTTTCCTGACAAGGACACGATGCAGCAAATCGTCGACGTGCACTTCCCGGATCTCAAACGCGATCTGCTGGCGCAGGCCCTGCAGACCTTCTACGAAGTACGCGATATTCCCGGGCTGAAGAAAAAACCGTCGACGTCGGAACTGATCGACTGGCTCAAGCTGTTGCTGGCCGAAGATATTCCGGCAGAAACCTTGCACAGCAAGGATGGCAAGGCAGCCATTCCGCCGTTGCATGGCGCATTGCTGAAGAATGAACAGGACGTGCACCTGTTCGAGCGCCTGGTGTTCATGTCGCGCAACAATCGATAGGCAACCACGCAATCAGAAAACAAGAAATCGAGAAGAAGCAGATAAATCGTCATCAACTATCGTCGCCACCCCAGGGAGTCCACCATGCAGTTCTTGCACCCTATTACGCTCAAAGGCCAGTACGCCACGCTTGAACCGCTGTCGCTCGACCATCACGATGCGCTGATCGCTGCGGTATCGGACGGCAAGCTGTGGAAGCTCTGGTATACCTCGATTCCCAAGCCGGAAAACATGCGTGCCGAAATCGAACGCCGCCTCAAGCTGCAAGAGCAAGGCTCCATGCTGCCGTTCGTCACACGGCGCCATGACACCGGCGGATTGTGCGGCATGACGACTTACATGAACGCGGACCCGATACATCGCCGCGTCGAGATCGGCTCAACCTGGACTGCCGCCAGCGCCCAGCGTACGGGCATCAACACCGAGTGCAAGCTGATGCTGATGACCCACGCCTTCGAAACATTGCATTGCATCGCCGTGGAGTTCCGCACGCATTGGCTGAACCAGCAATCGCGTACAGCCATCCTGCGGCTCGGCGCGAAACAGGACGGCATCCTGCGCAATCATCAGCGCGCACCCGACGGCTCGCTGCGCGACACGGTGGTATTTTCGGTTATCGAATCCGAATGGCCTGCGGTCAAACGCCATCTGCAGTTCAAGCTTGGACATTGATTCAGATTTAATTCTTTTCTTATGCTGATCGACTTCTTTTTTACGCTCAAAGACGCACGGATTCCGGTCTCCATCAAGGAGTTCCTGATCCTGCTTGAGGCCATGCAAAAGAACGTCATCTCGCCGGCTATCGATGACTTCTACTATCTCTCGCGCATCACGCTGGTCAAAGACGAAGCCAATTACGACAAATTCGATAAAGCCTTTGGCAGCTACTTCAAAGGCATAGAAACCATCTTCGAAAAGAATCCCGAGATCCCGCTCGACTGGCTGATGAAACGCATGCAGCGCGAACTCACGCCGGAACAAAAAGCGGCACTGGAAAAGTTCGGCTATGACAAGCTGATGGATCGGCTCAAGGAGTTGCTCAAGGAGCAGCACGAGCGTCACGAAGGCGGCAACAAGTGGATCGGCACGGGAGGCAGCTCGCCGTTCGGCAACAGTGGCTACAACCCGGAGGGTATCCGTATCGGCGGCGAGAGCAAGAACCGCAGCGCCGTGAAGGTGTGGGACGAACGAACCTACAAGGATTACGACAGCGAGCGTGAGCTCGGCACACGCAACATCAAGGTCGCACTGCGCCGCCTGCGCAAGTTTGCACGCGATGGCGCCGAGGAAGAGCTGGCGCTGGACGACACCATTCGCGCCACGGCCAACAATGCCGGTTACCTCGACATCAAGATGCAGCCGGAGCGGCGCAATAACATCAAGGTGATGATGCTGTTCGACGTCGGCGGTTCGATGGATGACCACATCGCGCGTACCGAAGAACTGTTCTCCGCCGCCAAGACCGAATTCAAGAACATGGAGTTCTTCTACTTCCACAACTGCGTGTACGACTACGTGTGGAAGAACAATCGCCGCCGCCATGCAGAACGTTTCCCAACCTGGGATCTGCTGCACAAGTACTCAGCAGACACCAAACTGATCTTCGTCGGCGACGCGACCATGAGCCCCTACGAAATCGTCCAGCCCGGCGGCTCAGTTGAATACAACAACGCCGAGGCCGGTGCAGTCTGGCTGCAGCGCTTCACGAGCACCTTCAGCAATTTCGCCTGGCTCAATCCGGAACCCGAAGGCTTGTGGCAATACCGGCAATCGATCGCCATCATCCAGCAATTGATGAGTCAGCGCATGTTTCCGCTGACCATCGATGGGCTGGAACGCGCGATGCGATTGCTCAGCAAATAGCCAAGCTTATGCAGCTACCGGCGTGTAGCCGGCCTCTTTGATAGCCTCGGCAAATTCCGCCGCTGCCACGCCACTGTCGATATTGACCCGCTTCTCGGCCACCTGAACGTCAACCTTGGCGTTGGCGTCCACTTCCTTCACGGCACGGGTAATAGCGCTCGCACAGTGATTGCAGGTCATATCCTGAACGTTGAATGTCAGCATGATTTTTTCCTTTTTCAGTTGATGGGGATTGATGCAAATCAATGGAGCCAGCTTAAACCTTCCCATACGGGCAAGGTCAAGCGCACATTCTCAACAATCGTGTCAAAATAGATCTTGACCTTACCATGATGGGAAGGATCATGCTGAGTCCATGATCAAACCGTCAATGAGACCATCATGTCCACTATGCCTGCTTCCATTGCGTCACCCCGTTTGCAAGAACTGACCCTCGCCATCGAAGGCATGACCTGCGCCTCTTGCGTCGGCCGAGTGGAAAAAGCCTTGCGCGCCGTACCCGCGGTGAGTGACGTCAGCGTCAATCTGGCGACTGAACTTGCCACCATACAAGCTGAATCCGGTGTCCACGCGGATCAACTGATCGCCGCCGTCCACAAGGCCGGCTACGACGTCAAACAAGAGGAGATCACACTCGACATCACCGGCATGAGCTGCGCTTCATGCGTTGGCCGTGTCGAGAAAGCACTGCATAAGATTCCCGGCGTCAGCGAGGTTTCCGTCAATCTCGCCAGCGAAAAGGCGACGCTGACCACCACCAGCGCCGTGTCCGTCGATACCTTGATCGCCGCCGTCGAACGCGCCGGCTACAACGCTGCGCTGCCGTCCATCGCGCAAACGGAACCTGCACGCCCTGCTTTGCCGACTTGGTGGCCGGTCGCGGTTGCAGCGGCATTGACCGCACCGCTGATGCTGCCGATGCTGTTGATGCCCTTCGGCATCGAGTGGCAATTGCCCGGCGTCTGGCAACTACTGCTGGCAACGCCGGTGCAGTTCTGGCTGGGCGCACGTTTTTATCGCGCCGGCTGGCGCGCCGTCAAAGCCTATACCGGCAACATGGATCTGCTGGTGGCGCTCGGCACCAGCGCCGCTTATGGCTTGTCGCTATATCAGTTGTTCAATCAATTTATGTACACCCACGGCGGGCATCATGTGTCGCACTTTTACTTCGAAGCATCGGCGGCCGTGATCACGCTGGTGTTGCTCGGCAAATGGCTGGAAACGCGCGCCAAGCGCCAGACCGCTGACGCCATCCGCGCACTCAATGCATTGCGTCCCGACAAAGCGACGGTACGACGCGACGGCGTCGACAGCGAAGTTGCCCTGTCCTCCATCCGCATCGGCGACCAGGTCGTTGTGCGCCCCGGTGAACGCGTAGCTGTTGACGGTCTCGTGCAAGAAGGTCTCAGCCATCTCGATGAGTCCATGCTCACCGGTGAAAGCCTGCCCATGGAAAAACAGCCAGGCGACAAAGTCACTGCCGGCGCCATCAACGGTGACGGCCTGTTGTTGGTCAGCACCACCGCGATCGGCGCTGAAACAGTCCTGGCGCGCATCATCCGCATGGTTGAGCATGCGCAAGCCGCCAAAGCCCCGATCCAGCGTCTGGTCGATCAGGTCAGTGCCGTGTTTGTTCCCGTGGTACTGGTATTGGCGCTGCTGACGCTGATCGGCTGGGGCCTCATCGGCGGCAATTGGGAACAAGCGCAGCTCAATGCGGTGGCGGTACTCGTGATCGCGTGCCCGTGTGCGCTCGGCCTGGCGACACCGACTGCGATCATGGCCGGTACCGGCGTGGCGGCGCGCTACGGCATTCTGATCAAGGACGCGGAAGCACTCGAAATCGCCCATCGCATCGGCGTTGTCGCCTTCGACAAGACCGGCACGCTGACCGAAGGCAAACCTGTGCTGGCAGCGCTGCAGGCGATTGACCACGATGACGACAAGTTGCTCGGCATTGCCGCCGCCTTGCAACGCCACAGCGAACATCCACTTGCGCATGCCGTCATGGACGCCGCTCGTAACAAAAACATTACCCCGAGCGATGCCGGCGACAGCAAGGCCGTGCCAGGACGCGGTACGCAAGCGCTGATCGGTGGTCATCTGACCTATCTTGGCAGTGCGCGCTGGATGCAGGAACTCGGTGCGACACCCGATGGCCAACCAGAACTCAATGCGGTGGCAAAACAATTGGAACAGCAAGGCCGCACCATCTCGTGGCTGGCGCAAGCCAACCCACATGACACACACGGCAGCGTAGCGCTGCTGGGCCTGCTGGCCTTCGGAGACACCATCAAGAGTAACGCGCGACAAGCCATTGAGCGCCTGCATCACTTGCACATCCGCACCGTCATGCTGAGCGGCGACAACCAAGGCGCTGCGGCGCATGTGGCGCGGGAACTCGGTCTCGACGACTTCCGCGCCAACGTCTTGCCGGCGGACAAAGCGCAAGCCATTACTGACTTACGCCAAAACAATCACGGCGACCAGCATGGCCAACGCATTGCCATGGTCGGTGACGGCATCAACGATGCACCGGCGCTGGCGGCAGCCGATGTCGGTATTGCCATGTCCACCGGTACCGACGTCGCCATGCAGGCGGCCGGCATTACGCTCATGCGTGGTGATCCGGCGCTGGTGGCCGATGCCATCGACATCTCTCGCCGCACCTATAACAAAATCCGCCAGAATCTGTTTTGGGCCTTCATTTACAACATCGTCGGCATTCCGCTGGCGGCATTCGGTTTGTTGAACCCGATGATCGCCGGTGCAGCAATGGCGATATCGAGCGTCAGTGTCGTAAGCAATGCCCTGCTGCTGAAACGCTGGCAGCCACAAGATACAAAAGCCCGCGAAAAACAGAACCGCAAAGGAGAATCCGCATGAGCATGAACATCGGTGATGCCGCACAAGCCTCAGGCGTATCGGCAAAAATGATTCGTCATTATGAAGAGATCGGTCTGGTGCCCAAGGTGGCGCGCACCGACGCCGGATATCGTATTTATAGTGAGCGCGATGTGCATCTGTTGCGTTTTATCCGGCAAGCCCGGGTGCTCGGCTTTTCGATGAAACAGATTGCCGATCTGATGGGACTATGGCTGGATCAATCGCGCCCGAGCCGCAAGGTCAAGCAGCTGGCGAATGAGCATATTGCCGAGCTGGACGCAAAGATCCATGAATTGCAGGCGATGAAGTCGACGCTGCAACATCTTGCGCATGATTGCCATGGAGACAACCGTCCGGACTGCCCGATACTTGACGCACTTGGCGCAGAGCTTCCCAGCGCGCACGCGACGTGATGTAATGAGGTAATCAGTCTCGGTAACAAAACAAGAATCGATCATCATGATAAAAACCGATCTTCCCGAAATCATCCGCTGGGGCATCATCGGCTGCGGCGACGTCACCGAACGCAAGAGCGGCCCGGCCTATCAAAAGACACCCGGATTCGCGCTGCATGCGGTCATGCGCCGCGATGCAGACAAAGCAGCTGACTATGCGCAGCGTCACGGCGTCGCCAGGCACTATAGCGATGCAGATGCACTGATCGCAGATCCGGACATCGATGCCATCTACATCGCGACACCGCCCGACACGCACCTGCATTACGCACTCAAAGTCGCGGCGGCAAACAAGTCCTGCTGCATCGAAAAGCCGATGGCGCCACGTTACGACGACTGCCTGACGATCTGCGCCGCTTTCGAAACACTGAACCTTCCCTTGTTCGTCGCCTACTACCGGCGTTCATTACCGCGCTTTGCGCAGATCAAGAGCTGGATCAACGAAGGCAAGATAGGAACCCCACGACACGTCAGTTGGCAATTCAGCCGCACGCCTTCGCTTACCGACCTGGGTCGCGAGGCTAACTGGCGCACCGATGCCAGGATTGCGCCGGGAGGTTACTTCGACGATTTGGCCAGTCACGGACTGAATCTGTTTGCGCATTATTTTGGCGACATGCTGGAAGCATCAGGCTCCAGCACCAATCAACAAGGACTGTATTCCGCCAAAGACGCAGTGAGCGCGAGCTGGCTGCATGCTTCCGGCGTGACCGGCAGCGGCAGCTGGAATTTTGGCAGCTTCGAGCGCGTTGACCATGTTGAAATCACCGGCAGCGAAGGCAAGATTGTTTTTTCGATTTTTGGCGATGTACCACTGACACTGACCAATGCCGGCGGCACGCAGCTAGTGGATATTGCGCATCCGGAAAACATCCAGCTCTACCACGTACGCAAGATGCACGAGCATTTACGCGGCACCGGCAAGCATCCTTCGACAGGGCGCGCGGCAGCACATACGAGCTGGGCAATGGACAGCATTTTGGGCAATCTCGTCTGACTGTTTCTGCGTTCGGAGCATGACGACACGTCGATGCTCCGAACGGTTTCCATCAAATGCGGTTCGTCGGTCTAATGACAGCCGCTACCGTGACTGCCCAGATTGACCGGTTTACTGTCGTCACTCATATTGGCAAGCCCCTGCAAGATGCCGCAATCCTTGACCGCCTGCGCGCTGTCGCATTGCGCGCGCAAACTCTTCAATTGCGTTTGCAATTTCTTCAACTCACTGATGCGTTGAGCGACGTGGCCGATATGCTTGTCCAGCAAGGCATTGACCTCGCCACAGTTGTCTTCCGGCGCATCGCGGAATTGCAACAGACTGCGCACTTCATCGAGCGTCATATCAAGCGAGCGGCAGTGGCGAATGAATTGCAGGCGTTCGACATGGCCATCGCCATACAAGCGGTAATTGCCTTGCGACCGCGTCGGTTGCGGCAACAAGGCCTCACGCTCGTAATAACGGATAGTTTCCACCGGACAATCGGTGCGTGCCGCCAGTTCACCTATCTTCAGGTTGTCCATCGAGAGCTCCTTTGTCTTTGCATAACCGCCCTGCAAGCAGGGTCATTAAAGGCTTGACCCTGTAGTTGGTTTAGGGTTTTTAATATACAGCAAGCCTAGGGCCTGCTATCAAGTAATTTGCGAATGCGAACGCGCGGCAGGCGTTGACTGCCTAGGCGCGGCGACGCGGCGTAGCGGTGCTACGGCAAGGAGTCGCAACAACGGCAGGCGACGCCTGCAGCCGTTCCCGAAGGGTTTCAACCAGAAGGCGCGCTGGCGGCGTTGCATGGCTTACAGGTGGGCCTACCACCTGTTACGCCACGCGCCTTGCCAACACGCCTTCTGGTTGAAACGCATCTCGCAAATTACTTGATAACAGGCCCTAATATTCTGCATATCAGGAGCACGCATGTCCAATTGCTGTAACCACGATCACGGCCATCAACATGGCAAAAACCATGGCCATACCCATGAACACAATCATGACCACGCGCATGATCATGGCGAAGCCGTGTCCACCGTCGACAACATCAGGCCGAGCAGCCTGAAAGATGCCGAAGAAGCCGTCTTCTTCATCCAGAAGATGGATTGCCCGACCGAAGAAAAGCTGATCCGCGAACGCCTGTCCAACATGGATGGCATCGCGGCGATGCAGTTCAACCTGATTCAGCGCGAACTGACGGTGCAACATCGCCTGCCCTCGGTGGAACCCATCGTAACCACTCTGGCTGCGCTCGACATGCTGCCCAAGGTCAAGAGCGATACGCTCGATGCGACAGTCGGTATCGATGACGACGATCACAGCGCGTCCTACGCCATTCCAAAACGCAAATGGCTGATGGTCGGCGTCGCAGCTGTTGCCGCGCTCGCGGCGGAAGGCGTCGCCTGGACCACCGGCAACGACCGCTCGCTCAGCGTCATCGCATTGGCATTGTTCGCGATTGCCGTCGGCGGCGTCGACACACTGAAAAAAGGCTGGATCGCGCTGCGCCATCTGTCGCTGAACATGAACTTCCTGATGTCGCTGGCCGTCATCGGCGCGGCTATTATCGGCCAATGGCCGGAGGCGGCAGTGGTCATCGTGCTGTTCACGCTGGCCGAAATGATCGAGTCGCTGTCGCTGGATCGCGCGCGCAATGCCATCGCCGGATTGATGGCCATGTCGCCGGATCAGGCCACGGTGTTGCAGGATGGCGATTGGGTCAGCGTCGCCGCCAAACAAGTGGCATTGAATACTGAGGTACGTGTCAAGCCGGGTGAACGCATCCCTCTTGACGGCGTCGTCACCGATGGTCAGCCCGCCATCAATCAGGCACCGATTACCGGTGAAAGCATGCCGGTCGCCAAACAGTCGGGCGATCAGGTGTTTGCCGGCACCATCAACGGCAATACCTCCTTCGACTATCGCGTCACCGCCGTGCAAAGCGAATCAACGCTGTCGCGCATCGTCAAAAGCGTGCAGCAAGCGCAAGGCCAGCGCGCACCGACGCAACGCTTCGTCGATCAGTTTGCGCGCTATTACATTCCCGCCGTGGTGGCCGTGGCAGTGCTGGTGGCAGTGTTGCCACCGCTGCTGTTCAACGCGCCGTTCTATCCTTGGCTGTACAAGGCGCTGGTATTGCTGGTGATCGCCTGCCCTTGCGCACTGGTGATATCCACGCCCGTGACCATCGTCAGCGGATTGGCTGCGGCGGCGCGCCACGGCATCCTGATCAAAGGTGGCGTCTATCTGGAACAAGGCCGTTTGCTCAAGGCATTGGCACTCGACAAAACCGGCACCATCACGCACGGGAAACCCGTCGTCACCGATGTGCAGCTCTTGTCCGACGGCGATGAGACAAGCCTGCTCACGCATGCCGCCAGCCTCGCCCTGCGCTCTGATCATCCGGTGTCGGCAGCGATTGCTGCGCTCTGGAAAAACCAGCAGACCGAGGCGATTGCAGAAGACGTCAGCGACTTTGAAGCGCTGACCGGACGCGGCGTACAAGGGAGCATCGGCGGCAGCGCATTTTATCTCGGCAATCATCGTTTGGTGCACGAACTTGGCATGTGCAGCCCTGCGCTGGAAGAACGTTTGCTGGCGCTGGAAAAGCAAGGCAAGACGACAACCATCCTGTGCCGCGACGGCAAAGCGGTGCTGCTGCTGGCGGTCGCCGATACGGTGCGCGACAGCAGCCGCGATGCAATTGCCCAATTGAAAAAACTCGGCGTCAGCGTCACCATGCTGACCGGCGACAACGTCCATACCGCGCGCGCCATTGCTGACATCGTGCAACTTGACGATGCGCGTGGAGATCAACTGCCGGAAGACAAACTCAACGCCATCGGCGACATGATCGAGAAACACGCTTACGTGGGCATGGTCGGCGACGGCATCAATGATGCACCTGCACTGGCACGTGCGCAGATCGGTTTTGCCATGGGTGCCGCAGGTACCGATACCGCACTGGAGACGGCCGACGTCGCACTGATGGATGACGATCTGCGCAAGATTCCCGACTTCATCCGCCTGAGCAAAAGGACGCATCGCGTGCTGATGCAAAACATCACGATTGCGCTCGGCATCAAGGCAGTTTTTCTCGTCCTCGCGCTGACCGGTGAAAGCTCCCTGTGGATGGCCGTATTCGCCGATATGGGAGCGAGCCTGATCGTTGTCTTCAATGGTCTGCGGCTGGTGCGTTCGCTTTAACTCGCCCTACCACTCCGGTTGCGCCGAACCCAAGGGCGCAGCCGGCCGATCCCATGACATGCTTGTACTGCCAACCTCGACTGCACCACGCAGGCGTTGTGCCGGCCCCCAGAATGTCTGTTCAATCGCCGGCGCCAGATCATCCTTGTTTTCCGGCACCAGGATTTCATCGACCTGCTGTCCCGATCCGGTCACCAGCAATTGCGCCATGCGTGCCAGCGAAGTATGCACCTCAGCGCCCTTCCCAGTCTTCAGCCTTTGCGTCAATCCACGGATGGCTGCCGTCGCCATGAGATAGCCGGTAGCATGATCGAGCGCCTGCACCGGCAGCGGTGTCGGCTTATCACGCCCGAGTTGACGCATCCCTGCTTCGGCGATGCCGCTGCTCATTTGCACCAGGCTGTCGAAACCGCGGCGCGTCTTCCACGGGCCGCTCCAACCGTAAGCATCGAGACTGACATCAACCAGCGCAGGATTGATGCGGCGACGATTTTCTGCATCGAAACCCATGCCCGCCAATGCGTCCGAGCGATAGCCATGCACCAGCACATCAGCCTGCGCCAGCAACTGCGTAAAGATTTCCTGCCCTAGCGACGTACGCAAATCCAACCGCGCACAGCGCTTGCCCGGCACCATGTCCGGGATCACGCCGGGTTCGTCCCAGCTTGCCGGATCGATGCGTAGCACGTCGGCACCGAACCCGGCCATGAAACGCGTTGCCGTCGGCCCTGCCAGCACGCGCGTCAGATCCAGCACGCGAATGCCTTGCAAAGGACGTTGTCTGCCGATGGCCCAGTCAGGTTTGGCCGCCGCCGGCCCGTCAACGATGTGCAACAAGGGTTCGCTGCTGACTGCCATGCCTTGCGGATGAACGCGCCACTGATCCGTCGTGCGCATGACCGCCGCGCAACCACCTTGAGCGACCACCGCGATTTCCAGCTCCTCCGCCGACCAGCCGGCCACTGCCGCTGTGACCGCAGCACGATCCACTGTTGCATCCAGCACGGTCAATGCCGCCGCCCGATGATGCGGCGCGTTGGTGTGCAGACGTATCCAACCGTCCGCTGCCTGATAGTCGCCAGCAACTGCGTCCCACAAGGCCGGCGCCTCCCAACCCTGCGGCCGTAAAGAAATCCCGAACCAGAATGAGGCCAGCCGGCGGTCGGCATGAACTTCGGCGAGATCGTTACCGGCTGCATGAAGTAATTCGGCAACGGCGAGACCTGCGGCACCCATTGCACCGACCGCCAGGTCAGTCACCGCAAAGATTGACGGCAAGCTACCGCTTCCGGTCAGTTGTACTTGTTCGAGATGATGGCGCTCGCCCTTGGCGGCCAGCCAGATTTCACGCAGAAAGCCGCGTGCGCTTGCTTCTGAAACAGCAGCCAGAGTGGACATACCAGACCTCGCATCGTGAAGATAAATGAAGATGACTGAAGCATATTCCGCTCGTTTTAATTGTCAATATTGATTAATATAATCAATATAAACAGCTATTTTCTATTCGACACCATGCCTGCTTACCTGAGTTCCGCCGAAGCCGCCGCTGCGCTCGGCGTGTCGCGCCAGACCTTGTATGCCTACGTCAGCCGCGGCCTGCTGACCGCTCAATCCGACAATAAGGTGCGCGAAAGCCGTTACCTCGCAGAAGAAGTCAAACGTCTCGCCACGCAACGCACACGCGGACGCAAACCGAAAGAAGTCGCCAAGGCCACGCTCAGTTGGGGATTACCAGTCTTGGAATCCGCCATTACGCTGATCGAAGACGGGCGGCTCTACTATCGGGGCCACGACGCGGTCACGCTCGCAGCGACAAAGAGCGTAGAAGACGTCGCCGCCTTGCTGTGGAACTGCAGCACGCCGCAAGCCTTCGCTTCCAACGACGTACCAGTCCATGCCGCCACTGCCGGCATGCTCAAACACTTCAACGAACGCCGCGCCGAAGACTCGTTGCTGCCGCTGTTCACTATCGCCAGCGACGATACCGCCACCGCAGTCTGGCAAACCTCGCCGGAGCGTGTCGCAGAGGGCTGCGGCGTACTCCTGCGCCTGCTCGCGGCCAGCTTGCTCGGTACACGACCAAGTGCCGCCCCGATCCACGAGCAATGCGCCAAAGCGTGGAAGCTCGACGAGCAAGGTACGGCACTGATCCGCATGGCGCTGATCCTGTGCGCCGATCACGAACTCAATGCGTCCAGCTTCACGGCGCGCTGCGTAGCCTCCACCGGCACCAGTCTGCGCGCCTCGGTGATTGCCGGACTGGCAGCGCTCACCGGCGGCAAACACGGCGGTACGACGGCGCGTGTTGAAGCGATGTTTGATGAGATTGATATTCAAGCCGGCAGCAAAAATATTGCCGACAAAATGCAGCAGCGCCTGACGCGCGGTGAAGACCTGCCGGGTTTCGGCCACCACCTGTATCCCGATGGCGACGTGCGCGCCATCGCCTTGCTCGAAAATATCCTGCCGCAACATCCCGCGTGGCAGGAAATGATCAAGGCGGCCCACGCCCTGATCGGCCATCATCCCTCAGTCGATTTTGCATTGGTCGCCGTACGACGGCATTTGAAATTGCCGGTCGGCGCGGCGTTCGGCCTGTTTGCGCTGGGACGCGGCATGGGCTGGATCGCGCAGGCGCTGGAACAGCGTGCCACGGGCGAACTGATCAGACCGCGTGCGGCTTACATCGGCCCGCGTCCATCGCAGCTCTCCATGCAAGCACCCATAAATCTCGTAAAATAACGAGTCCATTTTCAAGCAGTGCTACACTACGGCCTATGACTTCGCGCGTAAAAATCCTCCTGCTCTGGCTGCTGGCCTTTGCGATTCCCGTTCAGGGGTTCGCTGCCGCGGTGCAGATGGGTTGCGCGCCTTCGCAGTTGGCGCCGGCAATCCATGAGGTCGCAGCACCCGCCGCTTCACTGCATGAGCATGCCGGTCATGACATGCATGGAACGCACACCATGCACACCATGCACGATGCCGATATAAGCGCGCAAGCCGACACTGGCCCCGCCGCTGATCATCCCATGCAGCATCAGCACAAAGCGTCTGCCGCGTCGTGCAGCTCTTGCAGCGTCTGCACCATCGGCGCCATTCTGCCGCTGGCGCTGGACAAGCTCATCAACCTGCCCGTCTCGGCAGACATTCACGTCGCCATGGCACAACATGGTTTCGTCGGCTATACGCCGGAAAATCCCGAACGTCCCCCTTCACTGCCCGTGTAATCACTGAAGCTGCCTGAGCGGAGCGAGCTGGCATTGCTCCGTCCGCAGTTTCTTGCAACCGTTCCGGCGTTGACATCCCGCCGGTGAACACTTCGTTTGCACGAGGCTTACATGAATACATTTTACCCTTTGCGGAAACTCGCACCGCCGCTGCTCGCCCTTGTGCTGAGCGGTTGTGCGAGCTTCAGCGCCGACGGCGGCTTTGACGCCGTCAACCAGACCGCTCAACAGCGGCTCCACAAACAAACCGGCTGGAGCCGTTCCGAACAGGAGGCAGACAGCGTGACACAACGCGTGCGCGTCATGCTATCCAAACCACTCGGCATCGATGATGCCGTGCAGATCGCCTTGCTCAACAATCGCGAGCTGCAAGCGTCTTACAGTGAACTCGGCATTGCCGAAGCCGATCTGGTGCAAGCCGGGCGACTGCCCAATCCCGGCTTCAGCTTCGGCCGTACGCACACCGGCGACGACATCAAGATTGACCGCAGTCTGACGCTGTCGGTGATGAGTTTGCTGACCATGCCGGCCACCTCGCGTATCGAAGCACGCCGCTTCGAGCAGACCAAACTGAAACTTGCCGACGCCATGCTGCGAACTGCCGCAATGACACGTAAGGCCTACTACCAGAGCATCGCGGCAACGCAGAGCGTGCGCTACCAAGAGCAGGTTCTTCAGGCCGCAGAAGTCGCACATGAACTGGCCGCCCGCATGGCGAAACAAGGCAATTTTTCGCGCCTGGATGCCGCACGCGAACAAGCTTTTTATCTGGAGACTTCTGCGCAACTGACACGTGCTCGCACACAGGCGATGCAAGAAAACGAGAACCTCATGCGTCTGCTGGGCCTGCGCAAGCAAGACGGCACGCTGCAATTACCATCTCGCCTTCCTGATTTGCCGAAGAGTGCCATCACGCTCGACAACAGCGAACAAGTCGCCATGGAACAGCGGCTCGACGTGCAATCGGCAAAGCTGGAAGTCGCCGCGCTGCAAGGCTCGCTCGGTCTGACCAAAGCCACACGCTTCATCAACGTGCTCGATCTTGGCTACATCCGCAATGCAGAAAGCGGCAAGCCTGCAGAAATCGGCTATCAAGCCAGCATCGAGATTCCCTTGTTCGACTGGGGTGGTGCCCGCGTCGCCAAGGCCGAGGCAATCTACATGCAGGCAGTCCATCGTCTCGCCGCCACTGCCGTGCAGGCACAGTCGGAAGTACGCAGCGCCTACGCCGTCCAACAGCATGCCTACCTGCTGGCGCGCCAATATCAGGACGAAGTGGTACCGCTGCGCAAACGCATCTCCGACGAATACCTGCTGCGCTACAACGGCATGCTGGCGAGTGTGTTCGAACTGCTGGCCGATGCACGCGAACAAGCCAACGCCGTCAACGCCGCCATTGATGCCGCACGCGATTACTGGATCGCCGACAGCGACTTGCAACTGGCGCTGGGCGGGCCGACATCAAGTGTAACGACATCGGCACAAAACAAGACTGAAGGAAAAATCCATGAGTAACTCCAGCAACACACTAAGCCGGCGCGCCTTCCTGCAAGGCTCTGCGCTGGCCGTCGGCGCTACCGCCGTCACGCGCATCGGCGCCGCCTCGCTGCCCGAAGCGGTCATGCAAAACAGCGCCGGCACGCAAGCACCGCTGACGCCGCCCGATGGCCGCCCCTATCATCCTGTCGTCACGCTCAACGGCTGGTCGCTGCCTTGGCGCATGAATAGCGGCGTCAAGGAATTCCACCTCGTCGCCGAGCCGGTGGTGCGCGAAATCGCCCCAGGCATGAAAGCCAACCTATGGGGTTACAACGGTCAAAGTCCCGGCCCGACGATTGAAGTTGTCGAAGGCGACCGCGTGCGCATCTTCGTCACCAACAAGCTGCCCGAACACACCTCGGTACATTGGCACGGACAGCGCCTGCCCAACGGCATGGATGGCGTGACAGGCCTGACACAGCCGGGTATCCCGCCGGGCAAGACTTTCGTCTACGAGTTCACCGCACGACGCGCCGGCACCTTCATGTACCACCCGCATGCTAACCGTAAGTTAGAAACTATGGACATCCAGACAGCATATAACTTACCATGGACATAAAAGATTGCTTCTACCCAATATGATTGATGACTTAGAAACGAATTGCTTTCGCTGACATCCGTAACATGGTGATTCAAGAACAATCTGCATGTATTTCTTTTGGCACTTGCTCCGCACAACAGTTTTGTAATCACCATCAAATTGGCCACCCTAGAACGAATCACTCATATTCCCCAGAATGTTTCCGTGGCTGACGGGTCGGTTGCTTACTTGAAAAGTAAGCAACCGACAATCCAGCATCTCCCTCAGATATTTTGGAGCAACGCATTTCCCTGGAGGGAGGCCAATCTTTGGGCGATGGAGCGAGCCACAAGCAAAGACGTGTTGTTGAGAACAGTCTCCAGCAATATGAAATGCTTGCTGCACTACGCCAATTTCCTTGAGATGGCTGAATTGGAATGGTTTACCTTCCCCTTAAGAAAGGCAGACCGATGCCTGATTCAATATAGAGGATTCCTTATCCGTGAACGGGATGCAGGAAAATTAATGCCATCCACCGTCTCGGAGTACATGCGTAGTGCGATTTCTTTTTATCGCTGGGCGTTATCTCACGGACTTTTAGACGTAACTACGCCACTTTGGCGAGACAAAGCTGTATATGTGCGTTTTTTTGACTCTGTAGGATTTGAAAGAACAATCCTTCGACTTACAACAGATTTATCGATACCAAACAAAACCCACCTTGGCCTTCGGCTTGAAGACGGATTGCTTCCCGTATCTGCAGCAGACCGAGAGGCGCTTTTGGAACTAGCTAAAACCAGCTCAAGCCAAGAGTTATATCGTATGCTCGCCTTGGGGTTCTTTACTGGAATGCGTCTAGGAAGTATTTGCGACTTAAAAATACAAACTCTTGAAAATGCAGTTGAAGACCCCGTTGCGAAAGGCCTCTTTTGCATCAATATCGGGCCTGGTGCCTCACCTCCAGTAAGAACAAAATTTGGTGTAACTGGCCGTGTGTGGATTCCCAAACCGTTGCTTGATGATCTTCTCGAGTATGCCAATAGCTTGCGTCGCTCAAAAAGACAGGCAAGAGCCACCAGCGAAAACAAATACCTCGTTTTTCTAACGAGATACGGAAATCCGTACTGCGCGAACGATTCAGAACAATCCACATCCGTTAATACAGAAATGGTGACCTTTAGACGGAAAGGAATGCAGGCAGGTATTAAGGTTGCTTCAAGCTTTCACTTTCATCAATCTCGCTGCACTTTTGCGACTGAATTGGCCACCATTGCGCTCAGCACGACAGATCCCATCAATGCGATAGCACTAGTTCGCGATGCGTTGCTTCACAAAGACGAAGCCACATCACTTAAATACATCAAATTCGTTACTCAGACGCCCGCTAAGCAAGCAGCAGCTAATGAGTTTACAAGAGCGTTCATGGGAATTAACAATGCCGATAAATTCCAGCCCTGAGGTCATCAAAATACCCGATTTGGACTTCCCAATGGTCGAATATGGAAAACTTGAAGAGCCGTGGACTCTTCTTCCATTGCTGTACTCAGGAGGATCTGCGGCATCAGTAAAAAATGTCTCAAGTGCTATTGAGAAGGGCAGCCTTGGTCCCTGTCTTTTGGAACGGCTCAATCTAATAGAAAGAGTTCATCAGGAGATGACTGATGACTTAATTGCCGGTGGTAGCAGATATAGTGCCAAGGCACGGATAAGAGTACTTCGTGTGGTCTTCACTTGGGCGGACAGAGTCGGTGCCGACTTGCGATTAGAGACCGTCACCGAAAACTACCGTGCATGGACAGATGAACTTTTGTATAGACAGCTTGTTCTCAAAGAAATCGGCGGGCATACAGTCCACAGTTTCGCCAGCGTTTTTTCTGCCCTCTTAAGCCCTATATTAGGGAGAGAATATCCTCTAATCAAAGAAACCAGAATACGCAAGCCAAGGGGAAATGGAAAATTTGGTACGTCCGCCGCAGACAAAGTTAATCTAACAGAAACCTTTAAATTTGGGCATGCTCTCGTCGACATTTGCAAATGCCTCTCTTTTGAAGCAATAAAAGGCCGGTTACCCATCGAGGTCTGTCTTCACACAGGACACTCACTACAATATTGGTCTGGCGTACCGAAGCCTGTTGCCTCTTTCAACAAAAAAAATATGGGCCCTTCTCAGATTCGTGGGTTGGAAGAAAAACGAGCTATTCGACAAGCAGATAATTCGCTGCTCGCGCGCTCACCTCTCGTGAACCTTCGTATCGAAGCAGAGCTACTTTTGTTCATTGCACAAACAGGTATGAATTTGCAGCAAGCACACTTGCTTCAAATGGACGCGTTTCATTACACCAGCTATCTAGATGGATACCAAGTTCGGCGATATAAAGAAAGACGCCAAGGCGTCGTTCTATTTGAGATATTCTCTGAATATCGCGTTCACTTCGAAGAGTATCTGCGTTGGCGCAATGCGTGGTTTCCGGAACAAAAAAAGGGGCTTCTGTTTCCATCCATAATCAGGGGAAGAAACCGTACTTCAGCTCCTGGATTCTGGCAAATTATCAGTCTGTGTCAGAAGTGTGATATTCCGTTTGTACGTCCCCGGTCACTGCGTAAGACGAGAGTTAACTGGCTGCTTCGCCGAATGAGTGATCCGCTGCAGGTTGCGGAGATAGCTCAGCACGATCTGCAAACACTTCTTCGGCAATATGCGGAACCCCATCCACAGCTGGCAATGGTCGAGATAAGTAAATTTCACGCAAAAAATGCCAGCCATGTCACGCCACCAGGTCCTGGAAGCTGCGAAACTCCGACGCCCGAACCACTGGACAATATACCTAATGGGGCGCCGATGCCTGACTGCATCTCCGGTGGCGGGTGTCTTTTTTGTAGAAACCATCGAGATATTGATAGCTATGATCACATATGGTCTTTAGTGAGTTTCAGATATCTAAAATCTCTCGAACTAGCCAGATTTATACCACCGGAAAACTCTGAATTTCCGCCGCACCCGGCAGAGATGGTAATACAACGAATAACTCAAAAAATTAAGTTTTTTGAAAGCAGTAGCGAGGTCCGGAGCATCTGGGTAAAAGAATCGCTTTTGTGCATTGAGGAAGAGTCATACCACCCATCTTGGGACGGTTTTATTCAATTAAGCGAAATGAAAGGTGGTAATTAGTGAGCGGTGTAGCTTTTCTGCCAGGCCTTGCCATTGAATCGCCACTGGCAACACCTGCAGCAATCAATTTTCGCCCACCTATGTGGCCGCCGGCACAAGATTGGCCGATTGTGGTAGACAAAGAGGGAAATGTAGTCAGCCGATTTGCAGACAGTTTATGGATACTCGACGCTTGGGCAAACCAACGCACAGTATTGAATTTCGGTGATGGTCCAAAGAACAGAGGTGCTCACATTGATAAAGGCAATGCCGATCTATTGAGAGCTATTGTCAGTTGGTGGCTGTATGGCCCAAGTGACGTACGCACTGCAAGAACCATAATGACGCGGTTCAGCTTGCTTCGGTGCATATTCACAACCTGTGCCAGCGAAGGCATCCTCGCATCAGAACTAAATCGGTACCCATTGATTGTGGAAAAGATTGCAAGTGTAATGAGCCAATCTATGTCTGATAGAATTCTTGGCCTCCTTCATGAAATACACGAATGCCGAGCTAAAATTGGCTTTGATTTGATCGACAGGACTGGCCTTGCAAGGCTGGCATCCCTGTTGAAAAAATTTGAGCGCAAGCAAACTCCATACATCCCTCCTAGAATTTGGCAATATCAAGTAAGCCGACTTCAAGCCTGCTTAGAAGACTTCCTCACACACGTAAGCGGCATTCAAGCTTGTTATGATTTTTGTCTAAAAGCATATGTGCAAAACTATGGATCGCTGGAAGCTGCTCTACGAAAAAAACGCAGCACAATATTGAGACCGTTTTATACACCAAAGGATGCAATTGCCAGACGAGCTGGCTTAGTCTTCTATGGACCATTTCAAGCGACGGCGGAGAAATACAAAATCGACGGCGTCATTAGAAAATGGATTGGTGCGCCAGATACCCCAACAACGTCCCCTGTAACGATAGACTCATTTTCTAGCTATCTTTCTTTGATCACGTCAGTCGGTCTGGCTTACATCCTCAATTTCAGTCTAATGCGCCGAACAGAAGCCGGAAGTCTCCGTACCGACTGCTTACGAGTTGAAGATGATCCGCAGTTTGGGAAAATTTATCTAATTCAAGGAGCGACAACAAAAACTGTCGCTGACGACAGGGCCATTTGGGTTACTTCTCCCTGCGTGTCCGCCGCAGTTGACGCATTGACCCTTATTGCTAATCTACGCGCCAAATGCGCGGTCGTCGCGTTTGATGGGCCACTTTTTTTGAACTGTGCTGTGACAGAACCCTGGATAGGAGGCGCCAGAGCATTAGCCCCCACGCTGACGCCACATGTCACCGCCTATTCCATTTTCACCTCGCTATATCCGTCGCTCTTTGACATTGAACAATTACGTATCAACCAAAGAGACTTGGAATTGGCAAGGCTTGCAAATCCAACTCTATCAGAGAAGTTTAGAATAGGTTCTGTATGGCCACTAGCTTGGCATCAACTACGCAGAACAGGAGCTGTCAATATGCAAGCCTCAGGTCTCGTATCAGACGCGTCAATGCAGTTTCAACTGAAGCACTCAACCCGAGCAATGTCCTTGTACTACGGCCAAAACTATTCTCGGATCAAATTAGAGGAAAGTTCGAAATACCTCTATATTAAAACCATGTATGAAACGCTAGGTCGCGAACTAGTGCAACTCACTGCGGACCGATTTATCAGTCCTCATGGTGAGCGTCGAAAAGCAGAGATAGTGAGACTTATCTCCCCAGACGATGCCAAGCAATCAATAAAACTAGCGAAGAATGGCGGTGCTGCCTGCAGAGAAATTCTCTTGGGTGTTTGTACGAACAGAGAGCCATGTCCATACGGCGGTATTGATTCAGTAGCCCATTGCGGCGGAGGCGATGCAGATAAGAAAGACAACCCCTGCGCCGATGTGTTATACGACAAAGGGAAGCGAGCTCAGGTTGATCGCCTGGATGAAATATTGAACGAGCGACTGTCTTCAACTCTACCTGAAAATCCCCTATATGCATCCCTTGAAGCGCAAAAACGTAGCGTAGAAAATTACTACCATGCAACAAAAGAAACCTGAATCTTTATCCGCCTTGGATCAATATCGAGCCGCGTTCGAACGGCTGAAAATAAACGCTCCCGAACGACTCCCTAAAGGAACCCCTGTTACTCAGAATAACGTAGCGAAAGAGGCGAACAAAGATCCAAGCGCTCTCAAGAAAAGCCGGTTTCCCTTATTTATTGACGAAATTCAACGACATGTGTTTAGCCAAGTCGGTACGAAACCTATTTCGGCCCGACAAAAAACGTTGTCCATCCGAAACAAAAATCGTTCTCTGAAGGAACGCTTAAATGACGTCACAAAGCAAAGAGACAACCTCGCCAGTTTATTGACGGAAGCTGATATGGCAATCTTAGAGTTGCAAGGAAAATTAGCCGAATTGCAGAAAACTGCTTCGAAAAGTAACGTGGTAGTTCTTCCGCTAAAATCGACGCATGATCCTAGTTAAAAGCGTTGAACCATTGGGTACGACAATTATTTCTCAACTGGAGACTACATTGGCTAACGTCGACGAACAGCGAGCAGAAGAGCTTGCAGCAATGAACAATGAACGACGGACGTTTGAGCGACGACAACGAGCTTTTCAAAAAGTCATTCAGCAGTTCGCACCACAGGGTAATGGCGCTCCAGCAAAGGCAGATCTAGAAGAGCTTGATACTGCCGACGCCGATCATCGAAAAGCTGTTGCCGCAATGGACCGCATTTCCGAAGAAATACGCGCCGGTAAGCGCTAGAGCAATCAAGTTAGTATTTTGGATAGAGCGTTGTCGTTTGCTTGTAACGGCATTTATAGATTGCCTTACACGGTTAGCTAATGGGACCAATTGCACTATTTGATAAATCCTTCCTTCAATCTTTGTCTGAAGATGAATCCGTTTGGTTTGATCAATTCTTTATGGCGGTTGTTTGCCCGATATTTTTCTTAGAAACACTTGCCAACCTGGCCAAGGAATCCTCATCTAAGGGACCTCCGGAAAAAATAGTTGGTGTTATAGCTAGCAGATTCCCGGAATTCGGTGGAAAGCCCGTTGCGCACCATGTCACGCTCTGCCAAAACGACCTTTTAGGTGCGGCAATTCCCATGCGTGCGCAGATTCCAATGGATGGCGCTCGCCCTGTTTTACACCAAGGTAAACCCGCAGCCGTTTTTAAGGAGAGTCCAACGGCGGCAGCCTTTAGCCGTTGGATGCATGGAGATTTCAACGGTCTCGAGCGAGATTTCGCAAAAAAATGGCGAGCTTCCTTGGATGCAATCGATTTAAGGGCCATCGCCGCAAAATTTAAACGTTTTGGCCTCGAGGGTAAGCGGTTCGGCTCGCTTGACGATGTGAAATCTGCCATCGACGAATTGATTTCCAGTACGCGCAGTAGATTTGACATGATGGAACTTGCAGTAACCTTGGCTCAACTCCCGCCGGAGAGACAACGATCTTCTTTCGATTCGTGGACTCAAGCCAATAGGCCATCATTAAAACAATTTGCGCCATTTGCCGCGCATGTGACAGCAGTTGAGCTTTTCTTTCAACTCGCAATCAACTCGGACTTAATTTCTCCGGATCGAAATTCCAATCGAATGGATATAGCGTATCTATTCTATCTGCCGTTTTGCATGACCTTTGTCTCTTCTGATAAGCTGCACCGAAAATGTGCCTCACTTTTCATGCGGCCAGATCAAAGCTTCACTTGGGGCATTGATCTCAAAGCCGATCTTGCTCAACTCAATCGACATTACCTACAATTGCCAGAGGATGTTAGAGACAAAGGTATATCGCATTTTGCTTCTCAACCGCCACCAGACTGGAATGGAACCACGACTGACATATGGGATCAACACTTTCCAAAGTGGCGAGAAAAAAAGAAAGAAGAATCAACTCCCGAAGAGCTTAAAAAAGTATTTGATCGTTTAAAAGATGTTGGAGAGGCGCCACCGATCCCGTTAGGAGTCCCCATGCCGGCAGCAGACGATCTCAATATAGTAGCTCTTGAACATATGGTCCAAAAGAAAAAAGGATCTTGGTTTCAATTGCCAAAACACAGCGACTAGTCGACCATTGTTCCAGAGGCAGTACGGTTTAAGTTGCCTACATTTAGCCAATTCCCCGTATTGAGGTAATCAAAGGTGACTCCACTTGATCATAGATTAAGTGAATCTGAGATTTAGCTCTTGTTACACCTACATAGAAGAGTCGAGCAGCTTCCGCCAATTGCTCTTCATTCTTGTCGTAGCTACTGGGGAAAACCCCTTTCTCCAATCCCAGCATGATCACAGCTTGAAATTCCAGTCCTTTCGAGCTATGTAGTGTCATCAAATTGAGTAGATCGGGGCTTTTCCCTTGATTACCAAATATCTCGACGGTCGAAGCCTGGAGAGCGCCGCCCTTTGCGGCTGCAGTAATCAGATCATCTAGAATGTCTTTTTCATCAGCAAGCCCAGGCTCTTCTCGAAGTAAATCATCCAGAACGTCGCGACGTAATACAGAAAGCCAGTGATGGAGAGAAAGCCCACCATCTCGCAACGAGAATAAGGTTGCGATTAAACGCTTGCGCGCCGCAAAGAATTCATTTTCTCTCGTGAGAGATTTTCTCAATCGTCTCCAAGCTTTGAGCAACTGAGAAAGAAATACTGTCCCTGTTTCCCAACCTCCGGCACACCACTTGGCTACGTCAACAAGCCATTCAGTGAGGCGAGTTCGCTTGATTGGCGAGCCGTTGTCTAGTCGAAAGTAGTGCAAGCCCAGGGCGTCTGCTGCTTGTGCAATTGGTGCTCCTTCGTTAAGTGTTCGATAGAGAAAAGCGATATCGCCAGAAGTCCACGATGGATTGGCTGCAAGTATCTTTGGTACCAGCGTGCCTAAAGCATAATGTGCCTGCTCTTTCACGTTGCGTTTCAACCCCTGAATGACAATTTCGCCAGCGCGTCCATCATGAGAGACAAAAGATTCAGGATCCGGTAGGAGAGCCATTGATGCAGCGATAATTTTGTCTGCACAACGGTAATTCAACTTTAGCCTAATGGATTCGATCTGAGGCCGACTAGCCAATGCTCGTAAAAGACTTGGTTTTGCTCCAGTAAATCCATAAATAGATTGATCCGGATCTCCCACCGCGACTATTCGAGTTCCAGCACGAAGTAGCGCCAGTACAATTCGATGCAGCGGTAAGCCGAGATCCTGATATTCATCAATAACAATTACTGGATATTTGGCCCGCACAGCACGACGAACCCACTCGTGCTTTTCAACTAGCAGCAAACCAGTGAGAACAAGCCCATCGAAGTCCATCAAGCCGTGCTTGGTGAGTAATGCCTCATAAGCTTCGATCACCATAGTCTCGCGCGCAGACGAGGCGCGCCAATCGTCACTCTCTTTATCAGGAATAGTACGTCGAAGTTTATCGCAAGCTATTCGAAACGAGTTGGTTGGAACCCCACCCAATTGCTCACTATAGGCATCAGAAAAAAATCTTCTCGCCTCTGCAGGTGTTGCAATAACGATCGGATTCGAAGCATCAAGGCCTGCCAATGCTGCGTATGGCGACACTAATTCCGTGAGACAGAAGGAATGGACGGTAGAGAGCAAGAGGCCATCTCCGTCCTCTATACCAAGTCTATTTAACCTTGACCTCAGCTCCCCCACACAGGCATTGCTATAGGTAATGCAAGCCATTCGACGAGGGCGACGGATATCCTCAGCAAGTAAGCGTGCGATTTTTACAGTGATTGTCTTAGTCTTGCCGCTTCCTGGTCCAGCCAAAATAACGCAATTTTTCTTGGATTCGTATGCTTGCCACTGATCCGCGTTCTCTCGCAAGTCCTCCGCGGCCTTGAGATAAAGGTAGCCGGCAGAAGTCATCCTAATTTTTCCTGCATATAGTCCAGCGCAGATTTAATATACGGCGGACACACTTTGGAGCCTTTTTCCAGGAGCACCGATGCAAGCCTTTGGGCCATTCGCCCCTTTCCTATCGAGTCAATGTCCTTGAGAAATTGTGACGGATCGAGTTCTTCGGGAAACATCGCTAAGTCCGAAAAGCGCCCATGCATTTTTTTGTTGGTAGTTAGATCTTTGATCGCCGTCATAAAAATTATCTCCGCCCCCGCTCGGAAGAGATCGATTTCGAATGTGAATTTGTTCATGAAAACACCGTACTGTGGCGCGAGCTCCAGCACCTCCGAATAGGACGCTTTCTCCCATTCATCTTCACTCAACAGATCCCTCATGATCTGATTTACGACACGATTTTGTCCATAGCTGGTTTCAGTACCATTCTCGTCTGGATCCGCATCTTCCTGGCTAACATCTTCTGTCTTGGGATCGAAATCAGTCAGCACGACAAATGGAATATCAAGTCCCTTAGGACCCAGCAATCGCACGTAAGGCGAAAAGTTGGTACCAGCAATTGAGCAGACAGTAATGCCCATCGCGTCAAAATCCAGATCATCATCGTATAGCTTAGCTAGCGTCGGGAGTAAAAACTTTTCTGCATCGCCCTCTACTAAGATGACACCTTTCGAGAAAAACAACTCACCGCGGGTGACATCTATGTAACGCTCTAAATCTTCGCGATCGTTATCTTCAAGCTTGATGCCTTTGAGAGATCGTCCAATCGTATGTCCATCTCCAGCTAGCTCTCGCAGCACTACAATATTCGCAAGTGGTGCAACACTAGCAACATTGGGAGAATGCGTAGTAAGAAGAATACTGCGAGGACCAGAATCGGATTCAACTTCGTCACGCGTTTGCAGATAGTTTCGATAGATAAGCCGTTGCAAATGAGGATGCAGATGCGCCTCGGGTTCTTCGATTGCTAAGAAAGTATGTTGGCGCTCCCCCTCATCCACCAAGAATTGATGCTCTAAGTGCTTCAACGCAAGATACAAAACATTGGCAGAGCCAAGACTTGCTTCAGCCACGCCACGCCTACCACCGTCAATCATCATTTGTAGAGAACGGAGTAAACGCTCTGGCTCCGTAGGAGCAAATCCTAACGCGGTTTCAACAGCGTGCTTGTCACCCACCATGGTGGTGAGCTGGGTATTAACTTGACTCACAACATCCGCAAGCTGGGGAAGTTCTGCAATTTTCAAAGTAGTCGAATGGACTTCGCCTGCGATCTCTTTAAGCGCTCTTGCATTGACAGTCTTTGCTGCACGGTCTAGCAGTGGGCGCAGTGGGGATCGAGACCAACGCGCGAGATCAGACTCCGCGTCACGTAAGGCAGGAAACAGATCCAGCGGCATCCATCGCCTCAGTTCATAACCAACTGAGTTCTCAGGTCGATCTCCTCCAAAAATAGTGAACTCATAATCAGCCTCACTTCGAGGCTCACCTTCAAGTCCCCCTGCTGGCTGATAGCGATATGTGACCCGTGCAACCATAGGGTCTGGTTTTATCAGATGGTCCGCTAGCACCGCCAGCAAATCTTCGTTATCTGCAAAATCTCGAAACTCAACCGACACTTCGATGACATCGTCTCGCTTCAACGGACGCTTGAGCCCGTCCCAAAAATCATCAAAACGCAGCTTACGCGCAGAATCTGGGAGCGTAGGATCAAGTACAAGTCGAAGCGCAAACAATAAATTGGTTTTTCCAACCTTATTCTCACCAAGGATTACGGCATGTTGTCCCAGCTGTATATTGAGATACTTGAAGTTTCTGAAATTCTTAATGACGATCCTACTAAGTCGCATGAAACATTCCTCTTTTGTTAGTTCTTCTCTCAGCAATCGATGACATGCTGCCCCTAATATGGCGTTTGCTTAGAAGCAAATATATTTTCCCGACAAATCTTACCGCTAAATCTGTTTAGCCTTCAAAGCTAGAAATAGATATTTGAAGTTATCTACGTACACAAAAATCGACTATATAAAATGAAGAAAAAGAAAATTGACTCCTTCCCTCGATTTAAGTTGTTTCGCGAAATTGTAGAAATAGCGAGACAACGCTCTGCCCCTGAAGGAACATATTTTCTTGACCATAAGGTGGCGTATGAAGCAATAAGAAAAATCTTCGAGCCAGAAGATCAGTCTTCTGAGGACAATATTTTTTCTGAGAGAGAAGATCAGCTTGGCCTAGTAGCCATAGAGATCACAATTTCTTCTACATTGACAAGCACCAATTCAGAATTTTATTTTGAGCTGGCCCATACGTTGCGCGACGCGATCCGCCCACTCAAAACAACACCATTATTTACCTTGAGCGATGAGCGCTGGATAGAGGCACTACGTATCGCGATTGTCTACTTGGAGAACAAAGATCCGCAGTCCACTAGTCCGTTCAAACACAGTCACCGTCACATCACGTTTGCCCACGCAGTCCGTTTCTTTCGTCGCAAAAATATTAATTTTCCTGTAGTCGGCGACAAAGCACAAATTCACCAAAAATCTGTAACTGACATGATCGTTGAACTGGTATATCGTCCTCTTGCCGCACTGGGGGATGTTGGCAGCATGACTGCGATCAACGCACAACTAATGGGTAGATATGATCTTTCTTTGCAAAGAGTTCGGATGCACCCAACTCCGGACGCCATGGGTCGCAAAATGGATAGATCACTCCCCTTTGGCTATTTATATCGATTGGGAATCAGAACACTAGGTCGACGACGCGACATAGTACTTCCCAAAAAAATGCTGGACTCATTGACGGATGCTCTCGTTAGCCTTGCTGCGCTCTATGACGTCGAGCCGTTCTCTATTTATGATTTCATGTTCCCGCCGCTCAGGCAACGTAGCTTAGAAGTATTGAGAGATGTCGCCATATACGACGAGATCTTTACCGTTCCTCAATGCCACCCTGATCTAATTGAGGATCTTCTCGGCCATCTATTTAAAAATATATTTAACCGAGAGTTGTTCAAGGATATCGATTGGCATGTGAACGATGCCGTAGAATTTTGGAACTTATTGGTTAAAATTCTTCCACCCAATGGCTCTTCGTTGTTCATTAAAAATTCTGAGTTAAATCAACTTCTTACCCAACGAATCGGACCGTCAGCAGCCGAAAAATTACTTGCGGGATTCATTTTGCAAAAACCTAATTCGGCATATAGGTTGCCCACTGATGCCGGCACTGCAAACACCCGCGAATGCGCATTGGCAGAAGCTACGAATGACAGGGTATGGATTGCGCCCCTGCCTTTTATAGGCCCAGCATTTTTTTCAAGGTTGGTAACCTTATGTGGGCGTATCGATCAGTCGGTCCATGAGCAAATCGGGAAGAATTTCGAAGAGCGTCTTTATGAGCGAATGCAGAACGTCGGTATTTCTTGCATACGAGGAAATATCGGTACATCAAAGAAAATTCTTGGGGAAGCAGATCTTATTCTTGAGACCCCGGAAACAATTGTTTTATTTGAACAAAAAAAGAAGGGACTTAGCCGGAGCACAAATGCAGGAAATGACTTACAGCTAGCGGCAGATTTGGCACGTGGAGCGATTCATGCAGTTAACCAACTCGGAAAACTAGAAGCGCTTCTAGTCGAGACAGGGAAATTAATGTTTGTCGACGGTACTGAACTACACCGTGGAGGGCGTCGAATTATTAAAGTAGTCGTGTCGCTTGCAGATCACGGTGGCCTCCATGATTCAGCAGTCTTCCGCAACATGCTGGATTCGCTTAGAGGAGCCATACTTACTGGAAATCGAAAACTTACGATCGACCAAGAGCGCTCGCTAGAAGTAGCGAATAAAGAACTCGATATCCTGCAAAAACACTACTTACGATTTGAGGAACTTAAAGAGGTTGGAGCGCAAAATAGTTTTGGCGATAACGTCATATTTCACAATATCTACTTTATTGAGCACTTACTAAAATGCATCCAGGATCCCGAGGAACTTATTTCTGAACTACTCCGAGGCCATCGAACAATTACGGGAACAAGAGATGCTTTCGTCGATTTCGCTTTTTTCCAACCGTCGAAACAAAGATCATAGGTGCGACTAATAGCTTTAGGGGAGTATAGATTTGATTCCATTCTCTGGGCATTCAGCGCGAAGCTGAGAAATGTCGTTTAACGTGTCGCGAAATGCGATTTTTCTTGAAGTTTGCGTTTTACTATTCTGACAAATAGCTTGCCTACCAACACAACTAAAACCGAGGTCAAAGCATGCATCAACATATCGATATCGAACGTTTAATCAGAAACTCTGAGAGTGCCATATGATGGAAGAGACGGTAGACAAAATCTCAATCACAAAAGAGTCGAAGCTCAACATACTTTCTCTTCTGTCTCTATTTTTTGTGACAATCGGCTCACTCTATCTATTCGGATACTGGTCTTCATTTCACGTTAATATCCTTGAGTATGTGGGGCTTTCAGATATCGTAAAATCCACCATAATTCCTATTGGAACAAGTTTTATGGCCATGATAGTTGGCGCCGCCGGTGGCCAAATTTTGGCAATTAAAGCTCGCCCCTCAGACGACTCGGATACCAAGCTCAGTTTGGACATCCGCGCAATACTTTTCATCCGAAAATATTCAGAGATATTTTCGGCCAGTATATTAGTGGGTGGTTTCTTTTTGTTGAGAGAAGGCCCGCCTTCCCTATGGCCCGCGATTTCTCTTATCTTCGCAGTTCCATTTAGATTTTGGGCTATGGCATACATACGTAGCCGCTTTCATTGCTCATTAGCCCAAATCAATATCCTCTCTGTGGCTCTCTTTGTTCTTCCAATGCTACCAATAGCGGCCTATGGGATCGGTAGAATTAATGCCGAAAACATCCTTGAGGGAAAAAAATTTCAGTACGTAGTTGATTCTTCTACCAGTGCTCCACTCATGGCATTGAGATTTTTAGGTCACACTGGAGACTTTATTTTCTGCTGGGATCCAACAAAGAAAACACTACTTATAAACAAGTTTGACGGGGCAAAATCACTTGTATTGAAGAATTTTGTTAGCACCGAAAGAACTGAGACTGTCGCACCAGAAAATAGCAAAGAGAAATAATTCCGTAACGATGACAATGAAGCCAAAGCACCTTTTGATTAAGATAACAGCGACGAAGTCGGTATCTTTGATATGGGCGAACGATTTCTCACCTATAAAACAAAAAAGCTCGTGATCGGAATGGACCGATCACGAGCGAGTCAGCCTTTCAGCTGAAGAGGAGATGTCAGATTCAACTTTACGGCTGGCTTCCGTTTTTAACTATCGGGACTTTCCTTATTTTCAGTTGGCAACACCACCGAGTGGCGAGCACAACCTGCACCTGGCTACTTGGCCGGGCGAATGGCCGTCACCACCGGCGACATACCGCTTCCCTTCAGATCAAACGACACTTGATCGCCGACTTTGACACCCTTGAGCAACTTCTCATTCGATACTTTGAAAGCCATGGTCATCGCCGACCAGTTCAATTCCTTGATAGGTTGATGGGCAAGAATGATGGTGTTTTGTTTGGTATCAATATCTTTGACGACGCCAACGCCGTGAGCAACCTTCTCAGCCGAGTTACTCTTACCCATGTTCATGTTTCCCATGTCTGCGGCGAAAACTGAGGCAGTGCCAATGAATGCAACGGCAGCGAAAGCAGCAGCGATAAAACGATTTTTCATGATGAATTTCCTTTCAGATTAAAAGATAAATCAAGCCTGTCCGGCTTTAGGTTGACGGCCGCGCATCAGGCGATATGCAGCCGGGATGACGAACATGGAGAGCAAGGGAGCGGTGATCATCCCGCCCACCATGGGTGCGGCGATGCGGCTCATGACTTCGGAGCCGGCGCCGCTTCCCCACAAAATAGGAATCAGCCCGGCCAGAATGACGGCAACGGTCATCGCTTTGGGGCGAACGCGAAGCACGGCGCCTTCCCGGATCGCATCTTCAAGAACAGCTGTCGCCAGTGTCGTTCCGGATCCTTGCCGGGCAGCAGCGGCCTGTTTCAGGTACAGCAGCATGACGACGCCGAATTCGGCAGACACTCCCGCTAAAGCGATGAATCCGACACCGGTGGCAACCGACAGGTTGTAGCCTTGCAGATAAAGGAACCAAATGCCGCCGACCAGTGCGAATGGCAAGGAAGCCATGATCAGCGCTGCTTCGTCGATGCGCCGGAAGGTCAGATACAGCAGCACAAAGATGATCAGCAGTGTCGCCGGCACCACCAGTTTCAGACGTGCGTTGGCACGCTCCAGATACTCGAATTGTCCCGAGTAGGCAATGCTGAGCCCCGGCGCCAGTTTCACCTTGGCAGCCACCGCGGTGCGTAGATCGGCAACGACGGAAGCCAAATCCCGGTCCCGGACGTCGACGTAGATCCAGCCGCTCGGTCGTGCATTTTCGCTTTTCAGCATCGGCGGTCCGTCGCTGATCTTCAACTTGGCGACCGTACCCAGCGTGATCTGCTGGCCACTTCCGGTCAGAATCGGCAAGTCGCGCAGTTTCTCCAGCGAATCCCGGATTTCTCTCGGATAGCGAACACTGATGGGGTAACGCGCCAGCCCCTCAACTGTTTCCCCCACGTTCTCGCCGCCGATTGCCGAGGACACGATACTTTGCACGTCGGCGATATTGAGTCCGTAGTTAGCGGCCGCGGACCGGTCAATATCGACGTCTACGTAACGGCCGCCGCTGAGACGTTCGGCGAGTGCTGAACTGACACCTGGAACCTGCTTGGCGACCTGTTCGATCTGTTGCGCCGTCTTGTCGATATCGGCAAGGCTGGTTCCGGAGACCTTGACGCCGATCGGGCTTTTGATCCCGGTAGCCAGCATGTCCAGGCGATTGCGGATGGGAGGAACCCAAATGTTCGACAAGCCCGGCACCTTGACGACACGGTCGAGCTCATCGATCAATTTTGCCGGCGTCATGCCGGAGCGCCATTGATCGCGTGGCTTGAACTGGATGGTCGTCTCGAACATCTCCAGCGGCGCCGGATCGGTCGCGCTCTCGGCCCGGCCGGCTTTGCCGAAAACGCTGGCGACTTCCGGGACAGTCTTGATCAGGCGATCAGTCTGCTGCAACAACTCGGATGCCTTGGATGCGGACAAGCCCGGCAAGGCGGACGGCATGTAGAGCAAATCGCCCTCATCCATCTGCGGCAGGAACTCACCGCCCAGCCGACTGATCGGCCATAGCGTCGTCAGCAAGGCCAGTCCGGCAATGACCAACGTCGTTTTCGGGCGACGCAGGACGGCCTCCAGCAGCGGTCTATAGCAACGAATCAGCCAACGATTCAGTGGGTTGCTGTTTTCCGAGGGGATGTTCCCGCGGATCATGTAGCCCATCAGGATAGGAATCAGCGTCACGGACAAGCCCGCGGCACCGGCCATGGCATAGGTCTTGGTAAACGCCAACGGCCCGAACAAGCGTCCCTCCTGTGCCTCCAGCGTGAACACCGGGATGAACGACAAGGTGATAATCAACAGGCAAAAGAACAAGGTTGGTCCAACCTCGGCCGCCGCCTCGCCGATGACGCTCCAATGGGTTTCCCCTTGAAGAGATTGCCCTGGATGTTCATGCTTCCACACTTCGATATGCTTATGGGCGTTTTCGATCATGACCACCGCGGCATCGACCATGGCGCCGATCGCGATGGCGATCCCACCCAGCGACATGATGTTGGCGTTGACGCCCTGATAGCGCATCACGATGAAGGCAATCATGACGCCGAGCGGCAAAGAAACGATCGCCACCAGCGCCGAGCGGAGATGCCACAGGAACAGGCCGCACACTACCGCGACGACGATGAACTCCTCTAGCAGCTTGTTCGACAAGTTGTCGATAGCCCGGTCGATCAATTGACTGCGGTCGTAGACGGGAACGACCTCGACGCCCGATGGAAGACTCTTCTTGAGTTCTTCCAGTTTGGTCTTGACCGCGGCAATGGTGTCGCGCGCATTCTTGCCGGAACGCAGGATGACGACGCCGCCGACGGTTTCCCCCTGGCCGTTGAGCTCGGCGATACCGCGCCGCATCTCAGGCCCCAGTTGGATGGTCGCGACGTCTCCCAACTTGACGGGGACGCTGTTTTGCCCCGTCGCCAACGGGATATTGCGGAAGTCCGCCAGCGTCTTCAGATAGCCGGAAGCTCGCACCATGTATTCGGTTTCCGCCATCTCCAGCACCGAACCGCCGGTCTCTTGGTTGGCTTTTCTGATGGCGTCGACGACTTTGTCTTGCGTGATGCGGTAGGCAGCCAGTTTCACCGGATCGAGCACGATCTGGTATTGCTTGACCATCCCGCCGACCGTCGCAACTTCGGCCACATTGGGCAAGCTCTTGAGCTCATATTTCAGAAACCAGTCCTGCAGGCTGCGCAGCTGCGCCAGGTCGTGTTGCCCCGTCTTGTCGACCAAAGCGTACTCGTAGATCCAGCCGACCCCGGTGGCGTCCGGACCCAACGACGCCTTGGCCGAAGCCGGCAGGCGTCCTTGCACCTGGTTGAGGTACTCCAGCACCCGGGATCTAGCCCAGTACATATCGGTACCGTCCTCAAACAACACATAGACGAAGGAATCGCCAAAGAAGGAATAGCCGCGCACGGTCTTCGCTCCCGGCACCGACAGCATGGTGGTCGCCAGCGGATAGGTCACCTGGTTCTCAACGATCTGCGGCGCCTGGCCGGCATAGCTGGTGCGGATGATGACCTGGACATCCGACAGATCGGGCAAAGCATCCACCGGCGTCGTCTTAAGTGCCCAAACGCCCCATGCTCCAAGGAAAAGGACGACGAGCAAAACCAGAAAGCGACTCGCAATCGACCATTTGATGAGTTTCTCTATCATGGCGCACTCCGATTCAGCTTCTCGATCACGTAGTCACCATTCTTTTCGTGAAAGCTGAAATACACGCTGTCGCCGGTCTTGAGACCTGACGCCATGTCGGGGCGCGCCAGCTTGAACGACATCGTCATCGGTCCCCAGCCCAGCGATGGGACCGGACCATGAGAGAGCGTAATATCTGCGCCCTTGAGCGATTCAACTTTCCCGGTAGTGTCGTTGAGGGCGGCCTGAGTGGTATCAGCGACAGAAGATGGCGCTGTATTCAATCTCGTCAGCACACCTTTGAGGCTGGCCTCGGAATCGATCAGGAATTGCCCCGATGTGACGATCTGCTGTCCCTCGGTAAGACCGTTCAATACGACGCTCTTGCCGTCGGCCTCCTGGCCAAGCTGCACTTCGACCGGCTGATAGCGTCCATCGCCCGTGGTAACCAGAACGACATTGCGAGTGCCGGTACGGATGACTGCCTCAGACGGTATCAACAGGCTTTGCGTCGCCCTTCCTGCACCCAAACTGATCTGGGCATACATGCCTGGCTTCAACCTGCCGTCGCGGTTGGGTAATTCGACGCGCACCCGGAGCGTACGGCTGTCCGCATTTGTTTCCGGTAAAACGGCAAGGATTTTTCCGGTGAAATTTTCGCCCGGATAGGCAGAGAAATGGGTGTCCAGCTTGCCGCCGACATTGACCCGCCCGGCCTGCGCCTCAGGAATGGCCGCTTCCAGCCAGACGGTATCCAGACCATTTATCTTGGCCAGAGGAGCGCCTGCTGTTACCGTCATCCCGCTTCTTATATCAAGCGTCTGAATCAGGCCTGCGATGGGGGCAGTAATCGTCACAACGGTTTGGGGACGTGCACTCTTTTCAACGCGGCTGATCAGATCGCTGCTCATCCCGAGCAATTGCAAACGCTCGCGGGCAGCCTGGATCAATGCCGTGTCGTTTGTCTTAAGCACCGCCAGAAATTCCGCCTGCGCTCCGGCCCATTCAGGAATCAGCAGATCGACCAACGGCGCACCACGTACTACGACATCACCGGGGGCTCGCGCATAGACGCGCTCCACGAAACCACTGCTGCGGGACTGCACAATCGCGACTTGACGGTCATTCAACTGCACGCTGGCGACTGCGCTCACCGTTGCCGACAAGCTGCCTCGTTCCACTTTGGCAGTACGCATTCCCAGATTCTGAACAACGCCGGCATCGATTTTGACGCCGGCACCGTCTGCTTGCTCGTCAGCGTATTTGGGCACCAGCTGCATATCCATGAAAGGCGACTTGCCCGGCTTGTCGAAGCGCTGGTTCGGCATCATAGGGTCATACCAATAGAGTGCCTTGCGCTCCGCCTGCTTGGCCTGGTCTGTTGTCTCGCTATGCATGGTCGGCATGGCGTTAGTACGGTGAGCGAACAAGTAACCGCTTGCTCCGCTTACGGCAGCGACAGCCGCCATCAGTACAGCGATTTGATAGGTATTTTTTTTCATTGCAGATCCTCCCCATAAGCAAAATAGAGCTGCGCGGCTATCGCCGCACGCTGTGCGTCTATATCGATAATTTTTAGTCGCTGATCGATGATTTCACGGCGTGCAGTCAGCACCGCGGTCAAATCATTCTTACCCGAGCGGTAACCTGCGTACTGAAAATCGAGCTTCTGTTGTGCCAGCGGTAACGTGGTCTGATTGGCCCGTTCCAGCTGGCGGGTCAAGGTCTGGTAGTCGGCGAGATCGTTTTCCAGCTCGTTGGTGTGATCGCGCAGCATGGCTTCGCGGTCGGCATCGATCCGATATAGTTCCTGCTGTTTGGCGGCAATGCGAGGATCCTGTCGAGTTGATGGAGAAACAGGAATCTCAAAGGTGAATTGCACAGAAACCATGTTGCCGAACCGCGGATCGCGTCGCTGGTAGGCCAGCTCTACTCCCCAGTCTGATTTTTTCATGGCTTGCGCTTCGCGGACTTCGGCTTCTGCCTTGCGTGTTTCAGCAACAAAGGCTTGTAGTTCCGGATGCTTGTGCAGATGATCACGCAGGTGCTCCGCATCGATGTTCAAAACGGGCAAAGCGTCGACCAGCGGCTCATCTGCTTCGCCGCCGACATAACGGCGCAAATTCGCTTTTGCCTTGACCAGGTCGCGGACCAGATCGTCACGACGGTCAGCAAGCTGGGCCGCCTCTTGTTTAGGCATGACACTATCGGCAGCCTGTGTGCGACCGGATACGACCTGGGCGCGTACCGCATCTGACAAAAGAAGATTTTCTTTATCCAGGCTATCGAACAGCGAAATCTTGCGCTCCAGATAGTAGCGATTGAGCCATGCCAGGGCAGTCGCCCGGCGCAATTTCAAACGCTCGATCTTCTGTTGTGCTTCGGCGGTTTCGATTGAGGCTTCGGCTACAGCAACGCGAGCCTGACGTTTCGCAGAATTAGGAAAGTCCTGCATGACGCCAATCTTTTGCATCGTCATTGAATCTGCATTGAGCCGTCCTCGATCAGGACCAGAGACGGGATAGTTATCAATGCCGGCAACGATTTTCGGATCAGGCAAAGCGCCGGCGGGTATCGCGGACGACTGAGCCGCCTGGATTTGTGCCCTGTTGGAGGCAAGGTTGGGAGACTGACGCTCGGCAATGTCGAGCGCAGCGTTAAAAGACAAAGGGCCGGCTTGGGCAAGACCGAGCATCCCTGCGAGCAAAGCAAGCAAGGCCGTAGATATCCTTCGAAGGGACATGTGTTCACCCCATAGCGTGACGGCGCGCACGAAGGCGCGCAAACAATCGCCCGGCAGCTAGGCCGGACGCATCAACGAATCAATGTGATTTAGAGCGAACGAGGAGGACGCCACAACCCGGATGGGTCGTGAGAAGGCAGAAACGATTCAGGCAGTATTGATACAGTATCGATCAACGGCAAGACCAACGTATTAATATCAAAAGAGGATGTTGTTGACGGAAAAACCTGGCAAATCTTGCAGGCATCACCCATTTTGCACGGCGCCGTCGATTGGGATGACTTGTCGGTGTCGGACATATTCATCACGCAAGACTCATCTGCGGTGCTCGCCGACGCCGCCATTTCCATAGGAACAGAATTGGCATGCATCATTTCGGCCATGCGTACCGCGGCCAATCCCTCAAGAGGAATAGCAATCGCCAACAGCAGGATCAGAAATGTACGCAGCATTTTCATGAATTAGATTATAGACGAAGTCAGAGCGGTACAGTCAGGACGAGATATCAAATCTACTCGACAGATTTCCCCTTCCAAATCACTGATGCTTTCGCTCGTTTCTAGCATCAATTCGCTCCAATGTTTCGATAGTATGCTGTGGATAGGATCCCGTGAAATATTCGATAATCAAGGGATTCCCTGCAAAAAAGTGGCAACAAAGCTCACTCCATTCATCTCTTTCTATCTCCCCATTGATTTTGAATAGTTTCTCGGATTGCGTTTTGATTTGAGAAAGTGATTTTGCGTTGTAATTGAAATCTGAATCACGTCGCAGGAGATACTCGTCCTTTGTGAAATACTGCATGGCTCCGTCAAAATGTCGAAACGTACCCTGTTGAATATCAAATTCCGCGTGAAGATAGCGTGCAGGATAAACTTTATTATCGTGTCTTTTTAAACGGTAGCTTTCTATCTTCATCTCCAGAGCCTGAAACGTCTTAATGTTGCCTTCCTGGCTCCATTTGATATCAAGACAATAGGCACTCGAGAAGTGCATCTGAAGTTCTGAGTCAGTCAAAGTTGACGGAGGGCGGAGCTTGACGACACCAGAAGTGATCTCGGCGATGTTTTCATTGAATGGAGCACCATACCAAGTGTCTGCCTCTACGACATGTCCGTCATCGATATTGAGTTTGATGCGGTCCGCATCGAGAGAAATGTAGCGAGTCATGTGGGCGTTTGCCTTTCCCCAGAACAAGGCAATGAAATGGGGGGCGAAGCTATTGCATAAACCCAGTTCCCTTCTAAAATGAGAATGAGCCATGAAGGAAAACGTCTCGACCGAAAAATATCCCGGCCCAAATGCTTTGCTTGGATAGCGTCGTGATAGAGAATCAAAGCTGAAAAGACGATCCCGCTCTCGTGTTTCATTTTCGAGGAGTCGCTCAGTGATGCCCGGTGACGACACAATGACGCCGATGGTGTAAAAGTAGGAAAAATGGTGAGCTTCCAGCACAATCCCTTGCGTCAGCGCATAGGCAGTGAATGCCTCGATTTGAGCGCTATGTTTTTTTAGCTGCGAGCGTTCACGGTCCACAATTGACTGTATATATTCCACCATGTAGTTATCTTCTTTTGGCATGTTTTCCTCTGCTTCTTTGCATCTATGGCTTGGTGCGGAATTGCGCATTACTTGACCAGTTAATTGCATTCGACTTGCCCAACCGTTTGCATCGAACTTGACCAAGCGATTGCATTTAACTTGCGCAATCGTGAACTTAGCCAACATCGTCCCCTCTGACTAATCACCGCAGATTATGCGGTGATTAGCAATGATATTCTCCGCATAATCTGCGGTGTTTAGATATACGCCTCGACTTTTGGCATGTGTGACTGAATATCGTGCTCGCAGCACTATGCGGGATGCGGTTGAAACATGATGATTCCCATGCCGCCGATTGCAACGAGGGCTCCGGCAATATCCCAACGCGTTAATGGGACGCCCTCCACCAGACATAGCCAAACCAGCGCTACCGCAATGTAGAGGCCACCATAGGCAGCATATGTACGAGCTGCCGCACTTGGATGGAGTGTCAGGAGCCATGAGAAGAGCGCCAAGGAAATAGCCGCAGGGATAAGCAGCCATGGACTCTTATCCTGCTTCAAAACAAGCCAAGGCAAGTAACAGCCAACAATTTCCGCAATGGCCGTTAGCACGAACAAGCTCACAATTTTTAGTAACTCCAACGATATCCCCTTCTTAAATGTGCATTGTGTTTAATGCAGACATTTTCTGCCTACATAAATCTGAAAGCATGGATTGCAATACCGGCCAAGCAGCATCCCGATAGGGTAGTCATCATGCTGAGATTGCATATTCCAGTGAATTTAGTCACATAGTTCAACAACGTCGACATTGAGTGTTCAGTAACATGGACAATGAAGCAAAAGAAAAATCGAAAATCGCTCCCGCATATTCCAAAAACGTTAAGAAGATGCCTGTTGCTAAGCATCTGATATGCTAGCTCGAAAAATTGCTGGGGGAGGAATATGATGGTTGTATCAGCGCAGGAATTAAAATCACTGGCCCTCGATAAGAACATTGCTCTCCAATCCTGTGGGGACTACTTCGCACTCGAACGAGTGCTGGAAGAGTCTGCAAAATCTTCAGAAACCGCAGATGATCTCCCATCTGCGCACGCCTTTCGTCTACTGTCTCATCTTTGTTTGTTTTCTCTCCGGACAAATGATGGCGACACATTCAGCCCTCGCTTCCAGATTGATGGCAGGCGCAGCCCGCTGCCAATCGATTTCGCGGGTGAGCAAACTATTCAACTTGCCGAAGCCATCAGTACATTTACGCCTCCATTGTTACTGGCGCGAGTTGCAGATACGGTTTGGTACAACGATCGTTCACGTTGGCAAATCGCGCTGGTAGCGGTAAGTGCTTATTGCGCGTGCGCTAATCAACTGCTTTCCGGGACTATTCGTTCTCAGTTTTCTGCTCCTGGCAACGATATTGATTTCGATGCCTTCACGTACTTTGAACGAGCGCTCGAAATTTCAGCGCAGGCAAATCGAAAAGCCCCGTTTCCTATCGAAATCAACGAGACGTTCGAGTTGCTTTATAAGAAAACGAGAGACTCTGCTGAGTTTGTCGGTTTTGTTCGTATGGCTGAAATGGCTGCTCGCTCTGGACTCCGGACTTGGGAGCAAGTGTCGGTTGACGCATTGGGCATCGCGATCGAAGCTGATTCTAGAAATCTGTACCCGGTTTTCCGACAGAAGATATGGGAAATAGCCGCAACGGCATTCAGGCGGCAAAAGAACAAAGAGCAAGAACAAATATGCCGCGGTAAAGTAGCAGACGCAATGCTTGCAATGCGGTCCTGTGTTTCTGGTGCTGGCGCAAAGGCATCGTGGACAATGGATGCTATCGGTTACTTGAGAGATGCAGGCGGATTCAAAGTTCGAATTGAAGAACTTACTCTGGAACTACGTGCTCTTCAAGTTGACGCCCTTGAGGAAATGGTGACCTTCGAGCATTCCCTAGACCTGACCGAAGAGTTAGATGAGGTTAATAAAGCGTTTTCTGAATTGTCACTATCAAACGCCTTACGGCTTTTTGTAGGACTTGCTCCAACACCTAAGATAGGCGAACTCAATGAACGGGCGATCAAAGGTCAGGAGTCGTCTTTTCATTCTAACTTCTCCAGCCACCAAGTGGACCAGCAAGGGAAAGTAATCTCAATCACGCCTTCCGCCGATGAGGGCGGAAAATTAAACCCAGAATGGCTAAAGGCCCAGCGTTCGAGTAATTTGAGTTTCGAAAGAAAGTACTACGTATCGTCTAGGATCGAGCCAGCTCGCAGAATATTTACGGAAAAATTCCCTGTCGGCACCTATTGTTTTGATCCGATCGTGGAAGCGAGCCCCTTTGTTCCGCCTGGGCATGAATTCATATTTTCGCTTGGTTTTTCCAGTTTCTTCCAAGGCGATTATGTTCGGGCTGCGCACATTTTAATCCCGCAGCTGGAGGCATCACTCCGTTATCTCCTTGAGGTCGCAGGCACACCATCCGATAAGATAAAGGCCGATTTGCTTCAAGAAGATCGTTCCCTGAGTGGGATTCTAACAAGCATGCGTCACCAACTGGAGCAACTATTTGGCCCCGACCTTACTGAAGAAATAGATCTACTCTTTCACCACAAACCTGGCCCAAGCTTACGTCACGAAATGGCTCACGGAAAATTTACCACCGGGCATTGCTATCACGATGATGCTATTTATGCTTGCTGGTGGATGTATCGTATGACGGCAACACCTCTTCTTTTGCAATGGAAGGAGATTGTCGAAGATGCACTAACTAGGTCTGAAGGCTAATCCTCGTAGCCGCTAGCACCGTTTAAATCTTCAACAACGTGGACACGAAGTCACATGGTTACCGACTAACGACGATCATTCTAGTCAGATCGAGCGAATATTGACACGTTTGGCCAGTTCATCTGCAGACTCTCGACGCTCGCTGTAGCGGTCAACAAGATAGGGGGAGACATCGCGCGTCAGCAGGGTGAATTTGAAAAGCTCCTCCATCACATCCACCACACGCTCATAGTAAGCCGAGGGCCTCATCCGTCCATCTTCTTCAAATTCGAGAAATGCTTTGGCAACGGAAGACTGGTTGGGAATCGTGATCATCCGCATCCATCGACCAAGAACCCGCATTTGATTGACAGCATTGAATGACTGCGACCCACCAGAGACTTCCATGACGGCCAGCGTTTTCCCCTGAGTCGGACGAACGGAGCCTTGCGTGAGCGGAATCCAATCGATCTGCGCCTTCATGATGCCTGTCATAGCCCCATGGCGCTCCGGCGAGCACCACACCATACCTTCGGACCACATAGCCAATTCGCGTAGTTCCTGCACTTTCGGATGTGTTTCTGGCTCGCTGTCCGGCAGTGGCAAGCCACGCGGATCGAAAATTCTGACTTCACCGCCCATTGCTTCGAGGAGGCGTGCGGCCTCCATTGTCAGCAAACGGCTATAGGAGCGTTCACGTACAGAGCCATACAGCAACAAGAACCGTGGTGCGTGCGTCGAGGTGGCGACGTTGACCAAATCTGTCGCTACTGGTACCTTGAACAGATCCCCAGCGACGTTGGGAAGATCATTTAGCTGGTGTGACACGTTGGCCCTCCGCGTTGATGACAACCTCCCCGTCTTCCTTCGTAAATGGCCCCTTTTGTGGATTTGGCAGAATATCCAGCACTGCCTCGGAGGGGCGGCACAGCAGCGTGCCTTTGGAAGTCACAACAAACGGGCGATTGATCAGGATCGGATGCGCCAGCATGGCATCTAGCAGTTGCTCGTCCGTCAGCGCAGGATTGTCCAGGCCAAGCTCTGCATACGGCGTGCCTTTTTGGCGAATCGCTTCGCGCACAGTCGGGCCAGCATCTTTGATGAGAGTAATCAAGGTGTCGCGCGACGGCGGATGCTGAAGATACTCGATCACAGTCGGGTCTTCACCGCTGTTACGGATCAATGCGAGCGTGTTGCGGGACGTGCCGCAGGCAGGGTTGTGATAGATCGTAGTTGTCATGATGGTTTCCTAACGGATAGAAGAAATGGTCTCGGAGCGTGGATGCCCAGTGGCATAGAAAAACAGCACAGCACCAAGGCTGGCAATACCTATCAACGCCACAATGGCGCCCGGATACCCCCCGCCGATGGCGTAGAGAAGAGAGGCAACGAAGGGGCCGGCAGCAAAGGCAATCGTCACGGGGGTGGCCATGGCGCCACTGATAGCCCCATACGCCTCACGGCCATAGAGCTCTGCCGGCAATGCACCTCTGACGATCGTCATGACACCGTTACCGACGCCATACATGGCAGCGAACAAACCGTAAATAAGCAGCCACTCAGCCGGCGCAAACAACAAAATGAGGGCAACAGGTAGCAGGCAAATAGCGATGAGCCCAATCTGCCGTGTCGTAGCATTCTTGCCGAACGTCGCTTCCAAAATCCGGCCCAACACCTGCATTGGTCCTATCAGCGCACCAATGCCGGCTGCGTAGTACGCAGTCATACCACGGTCATGAAGAATAGAAATCAGATGTAGCGACATTGCTGAAAACACCAGCGCATTGAACGTGACTGCTGCAGTGATGAGATAAAAGCTGGGTTCGCGCAGCACTGTTGCCAGGTCGACGCTATCTGCAGCGTGGACCTTGGCCTTTGCCTTGATGCTGGCAGCCCTCGGCAACAGGGCATGGATCGGCAGGCAAATAGTCAGATTGGCTACCGCGTAAATCACCCAGGTTTCACGCCATCCGTAATGCTCCAGAAGCCATTGCGTCAGCGGCCATGACACGGTGCTGGCAAAACCACCGAAGAGCGTCAGCATGGTGATAGCGCGTCTGAAGCCGCCTTCAAAGATCTGAGTAATAACCGCGAACGCTGGCTGATAGAGCGTAGCGCTCATCGCCACGCCGATGCAGGCCCAGATCAAGTAGAGGCCTGTTACGCTGTTCACAGTGGACAACAGCGCCAGCATTACTGTGGCCAATACTGTTCCGGCTCCCATCAACAAACGGCCACCCACGCGATCAATGATGCTTCCAGCCAGCGTCGACAGCAGTCCCGAAATCAGGAGCGCCAGCGAATAGGCACCTACGATGACGGGCTTGGAGGCTTGTAGCTCTGTTTGCATGGGCTGCATGAGCACGCCATAGGCATAGAACATCGAGCCCCATCCCACAATCTGGGTCAGACCGAGAGATGGGATCAGCCAGGCCGGCTTACTGGCAGCGGTATCCATGCTTAGGCGCTTAATCTCAAAGCCAGTGCAGCCAGCGTCACCAGCAGAACCGGGATCGTGAGCATCGCGCCCACTCGGAAGTAATATCCCCAGGAGATGTGAATGCTCTTTTTATCGAGTACGTGCAGCCAGAGCAAGGTGGCCAGACTACCGATGGGCGTAATCTTCGGTCCCAGATCGCTGCCGATGACGTTGGCGTAGATCATGGCTTCCTTGACGACACCTTGTGCTGTCGCAGCGTCAATCGACAATGCACCGACCAGCACCGTCGGCATATTGTTCATGATCGACGACAAGAGCGCCGTCAGGAAGCCTGTTCCGATCGCGGCACCCCAAACGCCATGTTGAGCGAACCCATTCAATAGACCAGTGAGATAGTTCGTCAACCCGGCGTTGCGCAGCCCATAGACCACCAGATACATCCCCAGCGAAAAGAAGACGATCTGCCACGGTGCGCCTTTGATTACTTCCTGTGTGGGGATGACATGGCCCTTTGCCGCAATTACCAACAAAATCACGGCACCTGCCGCAGCGACGGCGCTAATCGCTACACCCAGGCTTTCAAGCCAGAAGAAGCCGATGAGCAACAACCCAAGAACCCACCAGCCAGCAATGAAGGTTGCCCGATCATGGATAGCGTCCGTTGGCTTTTTGAGTTGCTTGAGGTCGTAGTCGACAGGAATATCGCGACGAAAATACAAGAACAGCACCAGCAGAGTCATGATGACTGAAACAATGTCGACCGGGATCATGACCGCAGCGTACTGCGAGAAGCCGATTTTGAAGAAGTCGGCCGAGACGATATTGACCAGATTCGACACGACCAGCGGCAAGCTTGCCGTATCGGCGATGAAGCCGGCGGCCATCACGAATGCCAGCGTCGCTTGGGGCGAAAAGCGCAGCGCCAGCAACATGGCAATAACTATCGGCGTAAGAATGAGCGCGGCGCCGTCGTTGGCAAACAGTGCAGAGACAGCCGCGCCGAGCAACACCAGTAACGCAAACAACTTGCGGCCGCTACCACCTCCCCAGCGGGCGACGTGCAATGCTGCCCACTCGAAGAAGCCGGCTCTGTCCAGCAGCAAGCTGATGATAATGATGGCAATGAACGTGCCGGTCGCGTTCCAGACGATGTGCCACACCACTGGAATATCGGACAGCTGAATGACGCCGAATGCCAAGGCCACCAGAGCCCCTGCGCATGCGCTCCAGCCAATGCCAAGACCGCGCGGCTGCCAGATGACAAAAACCAATGTGAGCAAGAAGATGGCTAATGCAGTGAGCACGTTGTTCCTATGACTTAGAGTATCCGGGGATAGATGGACTTTTGATGCGAAAGAGCACGCCAGCAACGGCGTGCCCCTTCTCATCTGATCAGACCTGGCTGGCGCCGATAGCGTCCATTTCACGCTTGATGGCGGTCTTTTCCAGCGTATGGAATGGCAAGCTATTGAAGATATTCACGCGGGTGGTGATTTGGCGTGCCACTTTCGAAAACACGGCGCGCTTTTGCTCTTCGGTCCCAGTCGCTGCTGCAGGATCTTCAAAGCCCCAGTGCGCAGAGATAGGCTGTCCGGGCCAGACTGGGCAGACTTCACCGGCAGCGTTGTCACAGACGGTGATGATGAAGTCCATCTTTGGAGCATCTGGCGTTGCAAATTCGTCCCAGCTCTTGCTACGCAACTTTTCCAGTGGGTAGCCGGTACTCTTGATTTGTTCTACAGCCAGAGGATTCACGGTGCCACCAGGATGGCTACCGGCGCTATACGCATTGAAACGACCTTTGCCCATCGTGTTCAACAAAGCCTCCGCCATGATGCTGCGGGCGGAGTTGCCCGTGCACAGGAAGAGAACGTTATAGGTTTTTTCTGCTTGAGGAGAGCTCATGGAAAATCCTTTTCGTGTGGAATGTAGGTGCTGAGACGACCAAAACCGCTGATCAGGTCGTGGATTCTTCTGTTACAAGACATGCGCTGCCGGGGGAGCACACATTTCCACCACAGCAGTTTTCGGTAAGAAAGCCAATCAGGCCGTTCATGGTGTTGAAGTTGGCCGAGTAGATGACAAATCGTCCCTCGTGACGAGAGGTCACCAACTCAGCGTGGGACAACTCCTTCATGTGGAAGGACAATGCGGAAGGCGTGACCGAGATTTGTTCGGCGATTTTGCTGGCCGCCATTCCTTCAGGACCTGCTTGGACCAGCAAGCGGAAGACCGCGAGACGCGATTCTTGAGCGAGCGCTGCCAGCGCTGCAATGGTTTCTTTGGTATCCATGATGCCCTCATTAACTCAATGATTCAATTATTGTTGAATCATTGAGTTAATGCAAGCGAATTATCGTCCGGTTGATGAGAGCTTCCTGCAAAAGCTCACCTTGAATCTCCCGCCAAGCTTAGCCAACTTCTACGAAAATTCTCTCGAAGCAAACTCATAAATACTTCTGGGACAGCACGGCATACATGGCTCATACAACTATTTGCATACTATAGTTATACATACTATGATTAGCTATTAATGAGAAGAAACACAAATTTTCTAAGGGACATTAATGAGCATCAAGCAACACTCACACTGGCCATTGTTTTCCACATTGCTTTTTTTATCCTTAATGGCATGTGGCGAAAAGTCGGAAAGTGCCAAGTCGGTAGACTATTACAAGGGAAATCAGGAAGAAGCAAAGACAACTCTTCAGAAATGTAGCGAGCTCAAGTCTGGTGAGGTAAGCACGATGTCGCCATCTCAGCGTGCTGCCTGGTCGGAAACTACGGTAGGAATCAACTGTGAAAATGCCCGCGTCGCAAGCGTAGACAGTGCATACGATGCTCATCAAAAAAGCATGCGAGAAGCGGCGGCGAAGTACCGATAGTGGTTACGAATGAAGGTTTTTGCTGGGGGCTTATTACTATGAAAATGCCCCACTTTGCATGCGAATAAGTAGTGTCTGGACAAGTTCGCGTCCTTCAGAGGTATTGAGAAATTCGGTCGGACAACGATTTCCAAGCGCTGGCACGGATGATTTTAGCCAGTCGCGTAACCAATGATTCGCATCAAATGTATGTGTCTGTTTAGATTGCACCACCATCGCTTCCACTAGCTTGAGTAATTCGGATCGAAACAAATCCTGCTCTGTCCGGCCCTGAAGAGGTTTACTTTGTTTCATAGTTTTTATCCAACAGGAGAATCTAAATGTCGATCGATAAAGTAACCGAAAGATTGATGGCTTTGCGGGACAGAGGCCTTGCCTCGAGACAAGATCCATTAGAAATAAAGCACCGCTCAACAAAAACTCCGGGTGTTACCGCGGCCGACTGGGCTAAGATCAAAGAGCAGGCCAGAGATCCCAATCTCAGGAAGGGACAAGGGAAAACAGCCTTTCCACACATAAGAATCGAGGAATGAGCCCTCGGAGTCCTTTCATGCCGGAGCAGTTTTCTTATTCGGTTGTACAGCGCCTCTTGGAAGTAAAATCGGCAAGAAGCTGGATCTCAGCATATTGGGGAAGTTCTGGTTGGCCTCGATACACTGGATGTGGGCGATGGTTTTGATCATATTGAACAAAATGAGTCATTTCGCCGTCGCCATCCCTATAGCATCCGATCGCGGAGATTTCCTCCAATTTGATCTTAAAATGGTCTTTCTCATAGACTGACTCTACGCAATAAACTAAACATCGCTTGGGGCCGTGACTTGCAGTCGCCTCAAGCAGACGCTCGACTGAAGAGATCATCTGGCGATCCAAGGCATTTCGTTCCGTACCAAGTGAATAAGGAAACTGCACTAGGTAACAAGGTTCCGAATAGGTAATTGCTACGCTATCCCAAATCCGAAACGGCGCTAAAAGCAATCGTCGTGCGTCGTGAAGTTCCCAGCTAGCATCTGTGACAAACATAAAAAAGTAGTTGAGCAACCAATAGAGCAAGAATCAATGCGCATGGTCGACCAATAAAAAACGCTAATCATAGTATGTAGAATCACAGTATGCAACGACAGACACTTCCAAGATGTCTGTCAAGTCACAAAAAATTCCATTAATTGAAGTTTTCGCCCGGAATGTCCGACGTCGAAGACTTGCACTCGGCCTGTCCCAAGAAATTCTTGCTGAGGCAGCCGGGGTTCACCGAACCTATGTGGGAATGCTAGAGCGGGCCGAAAAAAATGTCACCATCTACAATATTGAACGTATAGCCATTGCTCTCGATGTCCCTCCCTCCAGTCTCTTATTGTGGGACGACGGTGGCCTCCCACAATAAGCTGAAATTATCGCTTGCGCGGAATTGACGTACGAAATCCTGGTTTCCCTTGATCTGGGATTTATTTTTGTACAGCTATATTCGGATAGAGAACTAAAAAATCATTCCGCTATTCGGCATTTTTGTAGCAGACGTAGCGTAATAACCTCTACGAGTATGGACGCCCCCTACAGAAATACACTTGTTCTAGCACAATCCATGGACATTAGACGAATCCATCTATCCCTTAAAACATAAGGGATTCCACCACGTCCATAGCATGAAACCTAACGGTTAGTATGCGGATGAAATGGTGCAGATGGCGATGGGCATGATGGGATTCTGGATCACGCATCCCAAAGACCCGAACTTCATGCGTGTGGATCGCGATTTCGTCTTCCTGCTCAATGCCTATGACATCGATCCCGGTGCCGCCACGCCCAAGGTCAACACCATGCTCGACTTCAATCTGTGGACCTGGAACAGCCGGGCCTTCCCCGGCATCGATCCGCTGCCGGTGCGGCAAAACGACCGCGTACGCATCCGCGTCGGTAACCTGACGATGACCAATCATCCCATCCACCTGCATGGCCATGAATTTTTCGTCACCGGTACCGATGGCGGCTGGACACCACCGGCTTCGCGCTGGCCCGAAGTCAGCGCCGATATCGCCGTCGGCCAGATGCGCGCCATCGAATTCGATGCCACCGAAGAAGGCGACTGGGCGCTGCATTGCCACAAGGCACACCACACCATGAACGCCATGGGGCACAACGTGCCAACCATGATCGGCGTCGACCAACGCGATCTGGCGAAGAAGATCAACAGGCTCATTCCCGACTACATGGTGATGGGTGATAAAGGCGGTTCCATGGGCGAGATGGAAATGCCGCTGCCCGACAACACGCTGCCGATGATGGGCGGCAGCGGTCCTTATGGATCGCTGGAGATGGGAGGCATGTTCAGCGTCGTGAAAGTGCGCAAGAACCTGGCGCGCAACGATTACCGCGATCCCGGCTGGTACAAAGCACCTCCCGGCACGGTCGCCTACGAATGGCGCGGCGCCGAACAACCGTCAACGTCCGCACCCGATAAAAAAACCGGCACAGATGGCAATACCGTCAACGTCACCCGACGCAATCATCAACACTGACCAAGGAAAGAATCATGAAAAATACGCACAAACAAAACCTTCTCATCGCTGCCTTGCTGGCGACAACCTCCTTCTATGCCGCAGCACAAAACATGCAGGCCATGCCAGCCATGTCGCATCATCACGCTGAACATGCAGAGCATGCCGGCGACACAATCGGCCAACCCGGCGCGGCAGGCAAGGTCACGCGCACCGTCAAGGTTGATATGAGCGACAACATGCGCTTCACGCCGGAGAAACTGCAAGTGAAAACCGGCGACACGATTCGGTTTGTCGTCAGCAATAGCGGCAAGATCAGACATGAGCTGGTCTTTGGCAACGAAGCGCAATTGAAGGCGCACTACGCAGCCATGTTGAAAAATCCGGAGATGGAACACGCCGACGACAATCAGATCACTCTGGAACCCGGCAAGAGCGGAGAGCTGATCTGGCAGTTCACACAAACCGGCACCGTCAATTTCGCCTGCCTGCAGCCCGGCCACTACGACGCAGGCATGAAAGGAAGCGTCACCGTCGCTTCCGGCGACAGCACGCACAAACACTGATACCGATCCGTTCTCAAGAAAGGAAAAATATGAAAACAGCTTTCGTCAACACCGTCTTGCTTGCCGCTGCATTTTCAGCGATGTCAGCACCTCTGCCTGCAACCGCGCAAGACATGAGCACGGACACGATGCGTCATGCAATGACGGCCGCCACGCAGAGTGACTCAGTCCCCAAAGTCAACGGGGAAATCCGCAAGGTCGATACCGACACCGGAAAGATCACCATCCGCCACGGTGAGATTCCCAATCTGGAGATGCCGGCCATGACAATGGTGTTCCGTGTCGCTTCGCCCGACATACTCAGCAAGGTGAAGACCGGCGATCAGGTACTCTTCACTGCGGAAAAAAGCAACGGAGCACTGACCGTCACCAGTATTGAGCTTCTTCCCCAGAAGTAAGACTGGCGACAGCAAATCGGGCTATCATCAGTCAACTGAACAGGAGGACGAGGAGCTGACCATGCTCCCGTCCCTCAGAACGTGTTCACAAACTGATCCTGCATAATGGACTGTGGATTATGGATTGTGAACACCTTCTTACAACAACGACAGGAGACCCCATGAGCGTCCACATCATCGACACCACGCCCGAGGCCTACGGCTACCCGCTGCTGATCAAGCAGTTGCTCCATTCATCGCTGGCGACCGCGCCCGATCAGGAAATCGTCTACGGCATCGCCAACCAGCGCCGCCATACTTATACCGATCTGTATGAACGCATTCAGCGTCTGGGCAACATGCTGCGCGAACTGGGCCTGCAACCCGGCAATACCGTCGCCGTCATGGACTGGGACAGCCACCGCTATCTTGAATGCTTCTTCGCCATTCCGATGCTTGGCTACGTACTGCAAACCGTCAACGTGCGCCTGTCGCCGGAACAGATTGCCTACACCCTGAACCATGCCCAGGCCGACGTACTGCTGGTCAATTCCGACTTCATGCCGGTACTCAAACAGATCCGCGGTGAGTTGACCACGCTCACGCGCTGCGTGCTGATCACTGACGACGGCACACCGGCACCACGCGGCCCCGGCTTTGCCGGCGAGTACGAAGACTTGCTGGCACAGGCCTCGCCCAAATGCGACTTCCCCGACTTCAACGAGAACGCACGCGCCACCACCTTCTATACGACCGGCACCACCGGCCTGCCCAAGGGCGTCTACTTCAGCCATCGCCAGCTCGTGCTGCACACGCTGGCAGTGACCGCAGGACTTGCGCTGGCGCCGCAGCAGGGACGCCTGCATCGCGACGACGTCTACATGCCGCTGACGCCGATGTTCCATGTGCATGCCTGGGGCCTGCCTTATGTGGCGACCATGGCCGGACTCAAGCAGGTCTATCCCGGCCGCTACGTCCCCGATACCATCCTCAAGCTGATTGAGACAGAAAAAGTCACCTTCTCGCATTGCGTGCCGACCATCCTGCACATGGTGCTGAGCGCACCCGCAGCAAAAGATGTCGACCTGTCGAAATGGAAAATGATCATTGGTGGCTCCGCCATGACCAGCGCTCTGGCGCAAACGGCACGCGAGCGCGGCATTGACGTCTTCACCGGATATGGCATGTCGGAGACCTGCCCCATCCTGTCGCTGGCGCATGTGCCGACGGCAGAGCTGGGTACGGAGCAAGATGTTGCCACCCGCGTGAAGACCGGCCGCCCGCTGCCGCTGGTGGCCTTGCGTACGGTCGACGGTGATATGAACGATTGTCCGCACGACGGCAAAAGCACAGGTGAAGTGGTGGTGCGCGCCCCCTGGCTCACGCAAGGCTACCTGCACAATCCGGAAGCGTCGAAAGACTTGTGGGAAGGCGGCTGGCTGCATACACAGGACATCGGCAACATCGACCCGCGCGGTTATCTGCAAGTCACTGACCGCATCAAGGACGTGATCAAGACCGGCGGCGAATGGGTATCGTCACTGGAAATCGAAGAGATCATCGCGCGTCATCCCGCAGTCGCGGAAACGGCGGTCATCGGCATCAAAGACGCCAAATGGGGAGAGCGCCCGGTGGCTCTGGTGGTGCTCAAAGCCGGTCAGGCTGCTGAAGTCACCGTCGACGATATTCGCAAGCTGGTATTGGCCGCCGCGGAAGACGGCGTCATTTCAAAATACGGTGTACCGGATCGCATCGAGTTTGTCAGCGAGCTGGCGCGCACCAGCGTCGGCAAACTCAACAAACGCGTGATGCGTGAACAATATCCGGGCTAAAAAAATTGCCTCGGTTCCGGATCTGTATTGCCGGAATCGAGGCAGGTGTTCCGCATGAATGGGGCCGCGGAGTTGTACTGAGCTGACTCAGTCGTCTTTCGCTATCACCCGATTCTTGCCCTGCTGCTTGGCCTTGTATAGACGCTTGTCAGCCAGACGAATCAAGTCGCTCTGCGTCTGCTCATCTTTCGGAATCATCGTCGCGACACCCACACTGATAGTCAGCCATTCGCTGGTTGTCGAATGGGCGTGACCAATATGCAAGGCTTGCACCATTTCACGCAACTTGTCGCCCGCCGCCACTGCTCCCGCTTCATCGGTACTCGGCAAAATCACAGCGAACTCTTCACCGCCAAAACGCGCGCTCAGATCGGATGAACGCACCGCGCTCGATTCCATCGCCCGCGCGACGCTCTTCAATACCTGATCGCCGGCCACATGACCATAGTTGTCGTTGTACAGCTTGAAGTTGTCGACGTCGATCAGCAGCAGCGAAATTTCTTGCTGCACGCGCTTGGCACGCTTCCATTCGGCGTTGAGATAGTCATCAAAATAACGGCGATTGGCGATACTGGTCAGCCCATCGGTATTGGTCAACCGCTGCAATTCAAAATTGGTCTTTTGTAACTGCTGCTGGCTTTCGCGCAATGCACGATAGGCGGCATCGCGTTGCAGTTGATTATTGTACGAACGCGAATGGTAGCGGATACGCGCAATCAGCTCGATGGTGTCCGGCAGCTTGACCATGTAGTCGTTGACGCCGGTGGCAAAGGCGTCACGTTTGACCAGCGCATCTTCCTTGCTCGATAACACGATGATCGGAATGTCCATCGTCAGCGGATTGCTGCGGTATTGCCTGACCAGCGTCAGACCATCGACACCCGGCATGACCAGATCTTGCAGGATCACGGTAGGCTGGGTTTTCTCGGCGACGCGCACCGCATCTTCCGCGCGCGGGCAATAGTGAAAATCGATGTCGGATTCAGTCAGCAAAGCACGGCGAATTGCTTCACCGACCATCGCCTGGTCATCCACCAGCAACACCATGATCTTGTAATCCGCCGGCGGCAGCTGTAAGCCCAGTTCGCTGTCGGGGTTGTTGCCCAGAGTCGGTGACTCCATGTTGTCGTTCCTTTGCATTACGTAAATTGACTGACCAATGCCTTGGCGATAGCGCCGAGAGGCAAAATTTCTGTGGCGGCGTCCAGTGCAGCAGCTGCTTTCGGCATACCGTACACGGAACTGCTTTGGCGATCCTGTGCGATGGTGTGACAGCCCGCATCGCGAAGAGCCTTGAGACCGACGGCGCCATCACGCCCCATGCCGGTCAGCAACACCCCCACAGCCTGACCGCGCCACTGCCGGACCACGCTCTGGAAAAATACATCAATCGAAGGATGGTAGACGTCCTCCGGCGACTCCGGCATGTAGCCGAGGCTGTCGCGATTTCGAAACAGCAGGTGCTGGTTGGTGCCGGCCATGATCACGGTGCCGCGTTGCGGCCGGTCGCCCTCTTGCGCCACCCGCACCTTCAATCCGGTTTGCTGCTGCAACCACGCTGCCATGCCGCCAGCAAAACCGGGATCGATATGCTGGACGATCACCACGGCAGCCGGAAAATCCTTGGGCAGTTCGCGCAGTATCGATGCCAGTGCGCCCGGACCACCCGCCGATGCACCGATGACCACCAACTTGTCGGATGCGCCTGCAGGCACGGCGCCCCCCGCCACTGTTGACGGCTTGGATGTGCTCCGCTCTCGTTGCGGTGCGGCCTTTGCAGCGGCAGGCTTGTGTTCCATGCGGCCGATACGTGCGATCTTTTCCATCAGCACAGACGAACCCTGGCGCCAGTCGCTGCCGCTACCGGATAGAGCCGGCGTATCAACTGCATCGAGCGCGCCGTAACCGAGCGCCTGATAGACCTTATCAGCGCAGGCGCCGATATCGGCCGTCACGATCAGAATGGGACACGGGGTCTTCTGCATGATGCGGCGCGTCGCTTCGACGCCGTCGAGATGCGGCATGACGATATCCATCAGGACGATGTCCGGCAATTGCCAGGCACACAACTCCACCGCCTGAGCACCATCTTGCGCCACCCATAACAACTGATGCTCCGGCCATTCGGCCAGCACCCGCCGCAAAATTTCGACCACCATAGGCACATCGTTGACGATTGCAATCTTCACGTCAGGCAGCTCCGATCAAATCCACTACGGCCTGCAACAGGGTCTCGTCGTGGAAACTACTCTTGGTGAAATAATGATCCGCACCGGCTTCCAGCCCACGCTGGCGGTCTTCTTCCCGGTCTTTGTATGACACGATCATCACCGGCAAAGTACGCAAATGCGGCGCTTGCCGGATCAGTGTGACCAGCTCGATACCATCCATGCGCGGCATGTCAATGTCGGTAATGATCAGGTCGAATTGTTCGGTACGAACGGCATTCCAGCCATCCATGCCATCGACCGCCACAGTGACCTGATAGCCGCGATTGGACAACAGCTTGCGCTCCAGTTCGCGCACAGTCAGCGAGTCGTCCACCACCAGCACTTTCTTGCGTGCTGCGCCGACGTCGTCACTGGCGACATGCTGGACGTTCTCCAGCTGACCTGAGACGCTCAGCTTCTCGACCGAGCGCAACATGTCGGCCACGTCCAGAATCAATACCGGAGCGCCATCTTCCATCAAAGCGCCGGCTTGTACGTTGGGGATCTTGCCGAGGCGTGAATCGAGGGCCTGCACCACCAGCATGCGTTCGCCGAGGAAACGGTCAACCGCCAGGCCGTAGGTGTTTTCGTTGTCGCCGATGACCACCACCATCACCGACTCGCCCCTGGCCCGCAACTCGCCCTTTTGCAGAATCTGGTGCGCGCTGACGAGGCCGATCTGGCGGCCTTCAAAATGAAAGTGCTGATAGCCTTCGAGCACATCCAGTTGATCGCGCTGCAACTCCAGCGTGCGATTGACGTAGGCCAGCGGGAAAGCATAGGGCTCGTTGTCGATGCTGACCAGCAGGCTGCGGATCACCGACAAAGTAAGCGGCAACTGCAACTGGAAACGCGTGCCCTGTCCAGCAGTACTGGTGATGCGCACGGTACCGCGCACTTGCTTGAGCATGTCGGCCACGACATCGAGACCGACGCCGCGGCCGGAAATTTCGGTGACGGTGTCACGCAGACTGAACCCCGGCAACAGCAGAAAATCGAGCAGCTCCGACTCGCTCAGACGCGCCACGATATCTTCAGTGGACAGCTTGCGACTGATGATGGCGTGCTTGAGACGATCAAAATCAATGCCGGCGCCGTCGTCGATGACGTTTACCTGCAGCATGCCGGCGCTATGACGTGCTTCCAGCGTGATCTTGCCCTGCTCCGGCTTGCCGGCCAGCAAACGCTGGGACGGCGATTCGATACCGTGATCAACCGCATTGCGCAGCAGATGGCCAATGGGCGCATCGAGTTTTTCCAGAATGTCGCGATCGATCTGGGTGGCGCTGCCGACGATTTCCAGCCGTACCGATTTACCCAGCGTATGTCCGACATCGCGCACCATGCGCGCGTAGTTGCCCGACCCGACACCGGTGCCGTCGGCAAACGGACGCATACGGCAAGCCAATGCTTCTTCGTACAGACGCTGCGAAAGATTGACGGAATGACGGTCAAACATTTCCAGCTCGGCCAGCTGATCGGCGACCATATGCTGGGATTGCAGCATCAATGTGCGTACTTCCGTGAGCGCGACGTATGTCGCTTCGTCGCCGCCTGTCATTTTTTGCTGCAACAACTCGAGGGCTTGTGCGGCGTCGCGCTGGATGCGCTTCAGGCGCAGCATCGAGGCGGAAAAAGACTTCAGGCGACGCGACTCGACCAGCGACTCCCCGCTCAGGCTGAGCAGACGGTCGAGATTGTCGGCGCTGACACGCACCGAACGCACGCCGTTGGGTGAAACAGCATCGCGCAGTTCGCGTTGCTCGCGGCTATCCGCATGGTTTGCCGGGGCGGCGGATATAGTTGTCGCTGCCGCCGTCACAGGCACGTCATCAGCGAGTGCTGCATCGGCCGGCACGGCCGCAGCTGTAATGTCGTCGTCGCTATCGTCTGCCATCGCAGTGCTCAGCGCCAGCATGAAGCTGTCAATCTCAAGCTTGCCGGCATGCTCGCCCCAGGTTTCGTCGTCGCCCGGTGCGTTGGCGATGCGCGTCAGCAAATCGACGCCCTTGAACAACGCATCGATCTGCCGGCGCCGCAGACGCAGCTTGTCCTGTTGTGCCAGCACGAAGCAGTCTTCCATCACATGTGCGACATTGACGCCGGCATTGAGGCTGATGATACGCGCCGCCCCCTTGAGTGAATGCGCCGCGCGCATGCATGCCTCCAAGGGTTCGAGCAAGGCCTCGCGATCACTCTGATCATCGCTGTGCTCCAGCTCCAGCAGGCCGGCGTTCAGCACCTGCACCTGGCTTTCCACTTCATGCCGGAACAACTCCAGCATGGTCATCTGCCGGATATCGGTCGAACTCATGTCAGGCTCCGATTCAAGGCATAGAACAACAGGCCGCAATCGAGCAAGCCAACTTTCTTGTCGCGCCAGCCGATCACGGCCTGGGTATAAGCAGAGCCGGTTTGTGCCACGGTAGACGGCGGCAACTGCGCGGCATCAGCCGTATAGGCATGTACGCCGGATACTTCATTGACGGGGAATGCCAGCATCTGCTCCTCATGCGCCACCACCAACAGGCGCTGGCCGGCATGCGCCGCGATGGCATTGCCGCTAGTGCCACCGATACCAAGCATCCGCGCCAGCGACACGCAAATCTTGAGGGCGCCGCGAATATTGGTCAGTCCCAGCACCGACTGGTTGGCCTGATGCGGCAGGGAGTGAATTGTGCGCGCTTCAATCACTTCAACAATGGCCGTCGTCGGCAGGCCCAGCCATTCTTCACCGATCCGAAACACCAGCATCGATGCCGTCGCGTCGCCGCGGCCGCGCCTGAGCGTATTGCCCATATCGCCGTCACCGCCGCCGGACTGTAACGGCATCTCACCCTTCGGGAGAAAACCTGCGGCCGATACGGGCCGATCCAGCAAAGCGGAAGCGGCTGCGGCAAAGGTCGGGCAATTCAGGCAGCGGAAGTACTCTTTGAGTTGTGGACAACTGTTGTCGCCGCGCACGCCGATACGATTCCAGCAGTCGTCAACGGTAACGTCCAAGGCGGGCATCGTTTGCAAGAGGTCAGACATGCGGCTGCTCCTCGCTGCCCTGCGTCAGTTGTGCACGTTCGGCACGCTGCTGCAGACGCTGTGCGCCGGCGACATCACCTTGGGCTGCCAGCAAGGCAGACAAATGCAACAAGGCGTCGCGGTGATCCGGCTGCAGATAGATAGCCTTGCGATACAGCTGCAAGGCAGCAGACGCATCCTGGCGGGCATCGTTGATCAAGGCTTGCAAGTAATAAGCGTCAGCGGACGAACCGGCTGCGCGCAGGTGCTGCTCGCACAGGGCCTCTGCTTCCACCAGTTCGCCGCGGTCGGCGCAGGCGCGTGCACGCACGAGCAGGTCATCTTGCGCCGGCACAGAAATTTTCTCGACGTCTGGCCGGATGACAGGCAATGGCGCAGCAGCTTTGCTGCGCTCCCGTATCGTCGGTGTCGATGTTGGCGCCGGTACCGGCATCCAGGCGGGCGCAGCCGGTTTCGCAAACGCCGGCAATACAGGCACCACCTCTGCTCCTGCCATCGTCACCGATTTGCGGCGGAAACCAAAAGTCAGCGGAATGCCGATCGATTCGACATGCGGGCGCAACATGATGCCCGCTTCGGCAGGGCCGACAAAAATACAACCGTCCTGCCCGAGCAGACGCTCCAGTACCTGGACCGCCTGCACCTGCACATCGCGATCAAAATAGATCAGCACGTTGCGGCAAAAAATAAAATCGTAAGGCGCTTCGTTCGCCAGAAAATCATCGGCCAGCATATTGCCATGGCGAAAACTGACCTGGCGTCGCACTTCTTCGGACAAGGCCGATGACGTAGTGTCGTGGACGGAAAAATGCTGGTCGCGGTATTCCAACTGCTTGCCGCGGAAAGAATTGCGACCGTAAATGCTGCGCTGAGCGACCGACAACGAACGCTTGCAGATATCGATGCCGTCGACACGGAACTGCCCCGCCGGCACACCCGCGTCCAGCAGCGCCATGGCAATGGAGTATGGCTCTTCACCGGTGGAACACGGCAGACTCAGAATCCGCACGTGAGCGTTGGGCGAGCGCACGATCTTTTCACGCGCCAGGCGCGCCACGGCGAGAATAGCTTCTCGGTCGCGGAAGAACCAGGTTTCAGGTACGACGACCAGTTCAATCAGTTCCTGCAGTTCGCCTAGGCCCGACTGCAAAGTATGCAGGTAGCCGTAGATATCGTTTTGAGCAAGCTGGTTCATGCGCTCACGTACACCGCGCTCGATCAGCGCGCTGCCCACGGCGGCAACATCCAGTCCCATATGCTGCTTGAGCATGGCGGCGATCTGTTCGATCACCTGGATATTGGCCGCGCTACTGCCGAGGCCGTGATTACTGTGATTGACGCTCTTCATCTGCGCGCTCATGCCCGGCTCTCTTCCGGAAATAGCAAGGCTTGTGCCGCTTCGTCCAGCAAATCCGCCACCTTGACCCACTGGATCAATTCGCCTTGATGCCGCATGACCGGACCGAGATAACGCGCATTCTCATGCAGCAATCCGGATGCGGTGAACTCTTCGGCGTCACAGCGTAGCGTGTCAGTCGCCTTTTCGACGATCAGACCAAGCAACTGCGGCGCTTGCCCTGTGGGTGCGTAGTGCGCCAGTACCAGGCGAGTACTCAGGCGCTCTGCCGCCGGTTTGCCGATTGCCAGCATGCTGACATCCAGCACCGGTACATTGCGCCCGTCGTAACGGAAAATGCCGCACACCCATGGCGGTGCATCCGGTACCTGCTTGCACGGCGCAGGCGGCAATACCACGGCGACCTGGCTGGTTTCCAGGGCGTAGCGATCATTACCGATCTGAAAAATCAAAAAAAGCATGCTCAGGCCCGTGCAATTCGGGTTGTCTGCACTACAGTGACGACGGTGATGACCGTGTTTACGCTCATTGCCATCAGGCCGATACCTTGAAGCGCGAGACGCCGTTGCGCAAACCGTTGGACACCAGGTTCAGTTCATCGATGGCCTGGCTCGACTGCTGCAGCGATTCAACGGTCTGCTGAGCGGCTTCGCTTAGTTGCAGCAGCGCCTGATTAATTTGCTCGGCGCTATTGGCCTGCGCCTGCATGCCTTCGTTGACCATCTGGAAGCGCGGCGCCAGCGCTTGCACTTGCGCGATGATCTGCGACAGTTGCGTGCCGACCTGCTGCACTTCGGACATACCGCGACGCACTTGATCGGAGAACTTGTCCATCCCCATGACGCCGGCGGCGACCGCCGACTGGATTTCCTTGACCATCAGTTCGATGTCATAGGTGGCAACTGCCGTCTGGTCAGCAAGACGGCGGATTTCGGTCGCGACGACCGAGAAACCACGGCCGTATTCACCGGCCTTTTCTGCCTCGATGGCAGCGTTGAGCGAGAGCAGATTGGTCTGATCGGCGACCTTGGTGATCGTGGTGACAACCTGATTGATGTTGCCGGCTTTCTCGTTGAGGATGGCCAGCTTGCCGCTAACCGAACCGGCGGCGTCCATGACGTCGTGCATCGTCTCTTCCATGCGCGTCAGGCCGCCTTGACCGCTGCCGGCCAGCGTCGCCGCCTGCTCCGAGACGAGCGAGACTTCATTCATGGTGCGCACCAGATCACGCGAGGTGGCGAAGATTTCACGCGAGGTCACGCCAATTTCCGTCGTCGTCGCCGCCGTTTCAGCAGCGGTGGCTTGCTGTTGCTTGGAAGTGGCGGCAATTTCGGTCACCGAGGTCGAGACCTGAGCCGATGATTTCTGTGCCTGCCCCACCAGCGCGGTCAGTTCATCCGTCATACGGTTGAATCCTGCGGCCAGATGCGAAAACTCATCGCGGCGTTCAAAGTAAAGGCGCTGTGAAAAATCGCCGGCGCGCATGACGTCGAGGATTCCCATCAGGCGCTGCATCGGACCGGTGATCGCGCGCAGCAGGAAAAAGCCGCACACGACGGCTGCCGCTACCGCTGCAATCACCGAGATCAGCATGCTGGTCTTGGCTTGCGTCACAGCGTCGGTAATGCGCTGGGCGGAATCGTCGGAAATGGTCTTGTTGATTTCCACCATCTTTTGCGTCAGGCCATAGCCGGTGCGCCAGGCCGGACGAAGCTGCTCCGCGATGATTTTATTGACGGCGGGATTGGGGCTGGACAGATCCATTTTCAGGATGTCCTGCTGGATCTGGCGATAGGCCATGCGCGCCTGCTTGAACTGGTCGAACAATGCGCGGTCGCGTGCGTTGTAGACGGTCTTGTCGTACTCTTCCTGCAAGTGATTCAGGCGCTCGCTATTGGCGCGCAACAGGGCGATATCAGCCTGACGCGCAGCCTCGCTCTCATCAACCTGAGCGATCTGCTGGCCGAGCAGCAAATTCTCGTACCAGGCGGCATTGATCATGGTGCTGTAGTACAAACCCGGCGTGGAATCCTGCCGCAGACTTGTCGCCTCGTCATCGATCTTGGCCAGCCGCGTCGAAGCCACCACCGCCATGATGACCATCAAGATCAGGATGACCGCAAAACTGCCGAGTAGTCGCTGTTTGATCGTCCAATTTTTCATGCTGAGCAGGCTTTCCTGAAGTAGGGGTACGGCACAACGCCACAAGCAGCGTAAAGCTGCGCGGCGCGAAATTTATTTTGCAAAAATGTCGATAAAACGCGAGATTCCTGCTCCACCGGCATTATGGCCGAATCGTTGCCGCATTGCCATACGCGAAAGCAGCGGACTCCCGCATGGAGCCTGCTTTTTCGTCAACAATCGGAAGCATGATGCGAGCCACGACAGAAACTCTGCAGAAACCTGGACTGCAGACGCAACAACGCCGGCTGCAGATCAGATCTGCGCCGGCGTTGAAAGACTGGCTCTATCGCTGCCTCTGGCTTGCACCACAGGCTTGAATGATTAAGCTTGAATCGTCAGGCCTGAATCAGTTGAAAATGACCGTTTTATGACCGTTGAGCAGGATGCGGTGCTCGGTGAACCATTTCACCGCACGTGCGAGCACCACGGATTCGATGTCACGCCCGATGGCGGTCAAGGTATCCGGGCCCATCGAATGATCAACGCGCTCCACGCCCTGCTCAATGATCGGACCTTCGTCCAGATCGCTGGTGACAAAGTGGGCGGTTGCGCCGATCAGCTTCACGCCGCGATCATGCGCCTGGTAGTAAGGCTTGGCGCCCTTGAAGCTTGGCAGGAAGGAATGGTGGATATTGATGGCGCGACCTTTGAGCGCAGCACACATGGATGGCGACAAGATCTGCATGTAGCGCGCCAACACCACCAGATCGATCTGATTGGCTTCAACGATTTCGAGGATGCGCGCTTCCTGTGCCAGCTTGGCCTCTTCCGAGGCACCGGTTGCCAGTGGCAGGTGATGGAACGGAATGTTGTAACTTGCAGCCAACTGGTAAAAGTCGGTGTGATTGGACACAATCGCCGGAATCTCCACCGGCAACAGGCCACTCTTGTAGCGGAACAGCAGATCATTGAGACAATGTCCGATCTTGGACACCATCAGCATGACACGTGGCTTCTTGGCGGCGTCGTGCAGCTCCCAATCCATGTTGAGCAAGCTGCCCAATACAGCAAAATCAGCCCGCAGTGCTTCGTCGGTGACACTGGTGTCTTCCGAGGAAAAATGCACACGCATGAAGAACAGTTTCGATTGCGCATCGCCGAACTGCGCCGAATCGATGATATTGCAGCCGTGATCGGCGAGGAAGCCCGACACGCGATGCACGATGCCGCGCTGGTCGAGACAGGAAATGGTGAGAATGTATTCCGGGTGGCTCATAATCAATCTTAAAAACACAGTCGTCCACTGCTCAGCACTTTATCGGCATGTTTCCCGAGTGCAGTAAAAAAGCATAACGAAGGACGAAAAGCGCTATTGTCGCATGCCCGGCGCACGCGCACAAAGCCCCCGCCTGCCCCACAGGCGGTTCAGAGAGGTAAAAATAAAGCTCATCGAGACAAACGGAGACGTGCAAAAGGTCACTTCCGACCGCGAAACGCCTCAGAATCGGATGCTCGGCAGCATGGAGACGCGGAGAAAATACTGCCGCCGAAGCACGCAGCACTTTTCCACAGCATAGCCATACTCGCCCCGTCCACGACAATAAAACCGTCCGGACGCCGCCCGGAAGGCTTCATTTGTGATGACAAGAACAAACACAGCCGCCGATGCTGCGTACGGCTATGAGTTTCACGAGATACGCATAGAAGCGGCACGCCAATCAGCGCCCGGATCCCTGCCTGACCGATACTCTCCTTGTTTGAGGCCAGGTCTGAATTACGCGGTTTTAGCCTGCAAAAGTTCGCGCTGCTCTGCTGCGCCGCCGACCTGCACATCGCCGCTGAGCTGGCCACCCTCTTCAATGACCAGTTTGCCATAGCGGATTTTGCCCGAGACTCTGCCGCTGGAATAGATAACCAGCTTTTGACGTACAGTCAGATCACCGTCGAAGTCGCCGCGGATTTCGGCCAGATCGATTTCTGCCGAACCTTTGAAAGCGCCCTTCTCTGCGATCTGGATCACACGCGAGTCCATCGTCGCTTCAACACGGCCTTCAACAACGAGCGTGTCGCAGTCGTTGATCTCGACGCCCTTCAGTTTGATGTTGGGACCGACGATCAGCTTGCTACCCATTTCGTTGGAACCGGAGCTCGATTGTGGGCTGGTAGAAGATGGCGTGTTGGTCGTCTTGGCCACATTGGATACACCCGGTTGCGTCAAATTATTACTGGCGCTGAAAGGGGTATTTGGCGAATTGGTTTCTCGTTTGCCAAAGAGAGTTTCTGAGCGAAGCATGGTATCTCCTGAAGATAAATGTGCGGTGCAAGACGTGGCACTGATAAAACGAATCGGCGATGCGCTCATCTGGTTTTTCAATCACGATGAACATCTTCGCCGCGGAGGGCGAGATCGCTGAAAAGCTGATGCCGACTGATGTTGATGGACACGAGCTGTGCAACGATCTCAGCGTTTCGGCACATCAATAAATAGAAAGTTCACGAGAATTTTGTAACAGTGAAATGAGAGCGTAAATATTTTCCGCGTGTGTGCGCATGATGTTTTCACGCTGCGAATTTTTCGTACTGATTAAAATGTGCCGGCTATTTTTCAGCGATGCCTCAGAGATGCTTATCACTGCAAATTTCTGCGCCTCCATCGCAAAACATGTCTCGTCAATGTCAGGTGCAATCATGCTCAGTTACCTCTTCCATTGGCGATTCGCTTCGCTTGCACATTCATCGTAGTTATATACTTGCGACCGATTCACGATCTGATCATTCGAAGTCAATACAGCGATCTGATGCAATGCAAGTGCTGTTACATTTTTTTGAGAAAAAGATCGTCGCCGACGAAGGCGCGCCGTCTCGAAAAATGTAACCGGACGCGCTTGACTTTTTTGAGGCCGCAAGAGATTCTTTGGCGCACTCTGAGGGATCAATCAACTTCAAAAACAAACTGATGGGGAACACATGAGCGACACTTTCGACCAACCCGGCCAGCCCGACTTCCCTGCCGGACCGAATTTTTCCGCGCCACCCGTACAACCGGCACCGGCTCCCGTGGAGGTATTTTCTTTCAGTGGACGCGGGTCCGAATACTTCCGCATCTGGATCGTCAACCTGCTGCTGTCGGTCGTCACGCTGGGGATTTATTCCGCCTGGGCCAAGGTACGACGGCTACGTTATTTTTATGACAACACCACGGTCGCCGGCACCAGCTTTGAATATCACGGCAACCCGATGGCGATTCTCAAGGGTCGCATTATTACTGTCGTGTTGCTGTTCGGCTATCAGTTCGCGTTCAAACTCAACGCGTTGATTGGCTTGCTCGTGCTGATCGCCTTCATGGTGGCGATGCCCTGGCTGATCTGGCGCAGTTTGCAGTTCAAGCTCTACAACACCAGCTATCGCGGCATTCGCTTCGGTTTTCGCGGCAACGCTGCCGGCGCCTACAAAGTGTATTTGTGGCTGCCGCTGCTGACTTTTTTCACGCTGTATTTGCTGACGCCATTTACCCATCAGCGCATCAAACGTTTTCAGCATACGGAGTCACGCTTTGGCGCCAGCCATTTTTCGTTCGATGGTTCGGTGGGTGCGTTTTACAAAACCTATCTGATCGGCTTCGGCATTTACCTTGCCGGCTTCATTGCCATTTTGCTCACGATCGGTGCGAGCGCCTATCCATTCATGGGCGATCAATCGTTTGGCGCCGGACATGTCTTTTCGTTCGTGCTGGTGATTCTGGCGCTGTACGCCTGGACTTTCCTGATGTATCCGCTGTTTCTGACACTGATGCAAAACCTGATCTGGAATCACACCAAGCTCGGCGAACACGGCTTTCGCAGCGAGATGCGCTGGGGCCGCATGATGTTCATCGCCTTCACCAATATCATCGGCATCGTTTGCACATTGGGCCTGTACACGCCCTTCGCGCAGATCCGCGCGCTGCGCTACCGGGTCGAATCAATGAGCCTGCATCCCGCGGGCAGCCTGGATGACTTCATCGCCGACAACGAACCATCCGGTTCGGCCATGGGCGAAGGTATGACGGACTTGCTCGATTTTGATTTATCGCTATGACGACAGCTGTCGCTGCTTCTTATTTCGACGGTAAGACCTCACGCCGCCACGCCGTCACGCTGGAAGTGATTGACGGCATGGCGCGTATTTACAGCAGCCCTGACACCTATGGTGAAGCAGCGCCGGTGGAGCGCGTGTGTCCCATCTCGCAACTGCGAGTATCCGAAAGGCTCAGCAGGGCTGCTCGCAAAGTGACCTATCCTGACGGCGCCTATCTGGAAATCCAGGATCACGCGGCGTTCGCCGTCTTACTGGAGAGCACCAACCATCGCGACTCGCTGGTGGTGCGTATGCAGCAGAACTGGCGCGCGACGCTGGCGGCCGCGACCGCACTGATCGTGCTGCTGATCGTGAGTTACCTCTACCTGCTGCCGGCTGCCTCCGGTGTGATTGCGCGCTCACTGCCGATCAGCGTAGAGCAACGTATCGGCGAAGGTGCACTGGACTTCCTCGATAAACATATTCTGGCTCCCACGGCGCTGCCGAGCGCACAACGGGCAGCGATCACGGCGCGCTTCAAGACGCTGACGGCATCGATCGATGCGGTTGAGCCGATACCGCCGTACGAGATCATCTTCCGCAAGAGCCGCATCGGCCCCAACGCCTTTGCCCTGCCCTCCGGCCAGATTGTGCTGACCGACGAGATCGTGACTCTGCTCAACGACGACGATGCTGTGATGGGCGTGCTGGCGCACGAACTGGGCCATCTGCAGCGGCGCCATCTGATGCGCAGACTGATCCAGAGTTCGGCGATCGGGGCGGCGGCAACGGTACTGTTCGGCGATGTCTCTGCCGTGATCGCCAACATACCGACCGTCTTGCTGGATATGAAGTACTCACGCGATGTCGAACGTGAAGCCGATGACTATGCCATCGCCCTGTTCAAGGCCAACGGCATGAGCCGTCAAAAGCTGGCTTATGTCTTTGAAAAACTGGGTGAGAAAGAAGCGGCCGGAGGCGGCGTACCGCCTTATCTGTCCAGCCACCCCGCCAGCGCCGAACGCGTGGAACGTATCCTGAGCGCACGATGATCTGATGCATAAGATAAGGCAGCGGCAGTGGTAACGATCACCGCCGCTGCCCTGTCCGAACTTGTCGAACTCAGGCCGGCACCTGATCCAGAAAGCCGGTTACGCTGCGCAACCGTCCGTGCTCCAGCACCGCAAAATCGGTTCCCTTGACCATCGCCTCTTCGCCATCGAGACCCAGCGCCCAGGAGAAACGCAGATGGTCGCCATGGAAATCCGGCTCGCCGATGCGGCTGAAACGGAAAGCCGGGAAGCGTTCGTGCACCGCGGCCACCAGTTGCGAGATACCGGCGTGGCCGTCGCCTTGCATCAGGGGATCGCGATAGCTGGCGTCGGCGGTCCAGATTTCGGCAATCAGGCCGGCGCGGCGTGCGGCGTCGGTTTCATTCCAGACCGCAATGTAGAGATCCACGAGATTGTTCATTTGTTCGCCGGTGGCGGTTGTCGACGTTGAGTGGCTTGAATGCGTTGTAGCTATTGAATTTGCCATGCTGAGCTCCATAAAAAATAAGAAGAAAGCGAAAAATGTGACCGCTGTCCGGCGCGTCCTGCAGTACGGCAAGCGCAACGTCAGGCACATCATTGCGCAGGGCCTGCTGCCGGACAATTACCTCCGAGGTAATGTGATGCGCAGCATCGATACGCTATGATCGACGCATGATCACGACACCTACGCTCTCGCCTCCCTCCTCGCCCGCGCGGTCGGTCAGCGACATGTTGCGCGACTGGCGCCTGCGCCGCCGCATGAGTCAGCTCGACCTGGCCTGTGAGGCAGAAATTTCGACGCGCCATCTGAGTTTTCTGGAAACCGGCCGCTCGCAAGCCAGTCGTGAAATGCTGCTGCGTCTCGCAGAACGATTGGAAATCCCTTTGCGCGAACGTAATGCATTGCTGATGGCCGGCGGCTTCGCCCCGCTGTTTCCGGAGCGGGCACTGAATGACCCCGCTTTGCTGGCGGCACGCAAGGCGATCGACCAAATCCTCACCGGGCATGAGCCGTTTCCTGCGTTGGCGGTCGACCGTCACTGGAATCTGGTTTCTGCCAATCGCATCATTCCTCTGTTGCTGGCTGGCGTTGAGCCTGCGCTGCTGGAAGCGCCAGTCAATGTCATGCGCCTGACGTTGCATCCGCAAGGACTGGCGCCTCGTATTGCCAACTTCGCGGAATGGCGGCAGCACATGCTGGATCGTCTGCGCCAGCAAATTGCCTTAAGCGCTGATCCTGTCCTGATTGATCTGAACAAGGAGTTGCACGCCTATCCGACGCCCGGCCACGACGCACAATCGCATGAACAGGCACTCTCGCCCTACGCCGCCGTGGCTGTGCCTTTTCAACTGAAGACGGAACACGGCCTGCTGTCATTTTTCAGCACGACGACGATCTTCGGTACGCCGGTCGACATCACCTTGTCAGAGCTGGCGATGGAATGTTTCTTCCCCGCCGATGCGGAAACATCGGCAGCACTGCAGCGACTGCGGCCGTAATTCACAAAATAATTTCCACGCAGCATCATTTATGCTGGTATGCAACGTCCAGATACCGTAGTTCTACGCGCCTTCCTTATTTCAGAAGATCCATCTTTACATTTCGCACATGTGTGCTAAATTACGTCACATGGATACCGTCATTCCCCGTACCGCCAAAAGCGAACTCACCCTGGCAGCCATCGTCGACACCGCCCTTGATATGGCGCAAAACGAAGGCCTGGAAGCCTTGTCACTGGGCGAAGTCGCCAAGCGCCTGAGCATCAGCAAGAGCGGAGTGTTCTCGCGAGTCGGTTCGCGCGAGGCATTGCAGCAAGCGGTACTGGATGAGTTCGACCGTCGTTTCGTTGAAGAAATTTTCAAGCCGGCGATGACCTTGCCGCGCGGGCTGCCGCGCCTGAACGCGATGATTCGCAACTGGCTGCGGCGCACGAGCAATGAAGTCGGTTGCCTCTATATCGCCGGCGCCTTTGAATATGACGACGTCGACAATCCGATGCGCGATCGTATCAAGCAGAACATCATGCAATGGCGTGGCATGCTGCATCGGACGGTGGAACAGGCCTTGGAAGAAGGCCAGCTGCGTCCCGATACCGATCCGGAACAGTTGGTGTTCGAGCTGTATTGTCTGATGGTCGGGCTGATGCATGATGCCCGTTTCCTGCGTGACCCCAAGGCACTGGAGCGCGTGCAGACGGCGTATGAACGCCTGATCTCAACGTACCGCAGCTTTAACTATCACGGTTGATTTCGCATTGAGCATTGAGTTCTATCCGGCAGCAGCTTTTAGCAGGTTCGCCGGTTTGTTTTTCCGGGCAAAAATTCGTTTTTGCGTTTTTTTAAGTTAATTTCGCACTATCGTGCTAAACAGGGAGCGCATCATGTTGGTTACTATCGGCGTCATCACGTTGCCCATCGGGGCATCACTTTTGTTCCAACTGCTGCAAACCATTAGGCTGGTGCCAAATCAGAATGAAGACTTCGTTTTCATCTGACACAACGCTCGGCCAGAACAGACACATTCAGGAAGAAGAGCCGAAAACTTGCCGCCAGGCCGCCCCCGGCACGCGTCGACAAGTGACAAGCAAGCAGGTGTAAAACGCCGTGAACTGAGCGCCTGGCGGGAACAATCTGTGGCCATGCCACTCCATATCGTGATTCAATGCTCCCTGAGCTGTGCACGATTTCCGTTCTACGAGCCCCTTCATGACGCCACCTTTTTAGCCTGCGATGTCTACGTCCGAACCAACACTGTCCGCCGAAATATTCCCCGATCGCCAACTCTCCACTCTCTCCTGCATGCTGGCGCTGCTCATTGCCGTCATCAGCTGGTTTGCACTGAGCGCCCAGACCGACATCACCATTGACCGTGTGCTGGTACGCGGCATGACCGTACTGGATGGCGTGGAGCGCTTGACGAGTTACCTGACCAATCTGACGATCCTGCTCAGCGCCGTCAGCTTTTCTGCACTGGCCTTGCGCAACAGCAATCCGATCAGCAGCTTCTTTCGCAAGCCGCAAGTCATCACGGCGGTGGTGGCGTATATGATTTTTGTCGGCATCGCTTATAACCTGTTACTGCGCCAGCTATGGCAGCCGACCGGCTTTCGCGCCCTGGTCAACGAAAGCCTGCATACGGTGACACCACTCCTGTCGATGGTGTATTGGATTTTTTTCGTGCCGCGCTTCCAGCCCAGCCTGAAGAAAAGCCTGCTGTGGCTGATTTATCCGCTGTCCTATCTGTTCATCACCTTGTGGCGTGGCGGCATGTCCGGTTTTTATCCCTACCCGTTCATCAATGTGAATGAACTTGGTTATCCGCACGTGCTGCTCAATGCGACAGGATTACTGGCAGGCTTTCTGGTGTTGATGGGCTTGCTGATTTTTATCAACGAATCCGGAAAGACCTTGTTGCTGCGTCGTTAATTTGCATGGCATGGCTGAAGATCTCCGGCAAGAGAAGATATTGCCGCATCGCAATTTTACTAATCACGTGAAATAACCGGCAGACTTCGCATCCTGCAGGCGACGCCTCGCCGGCAGCCTCATTCCAAACGGTATGTAAAAAAATGTTATGAAAAGTTGGTGCAGGAGCCGTTTCTTTCTCAAGTTGTGACATATGCGACCGATATAGGCTGTAGACAGACTGCACTTCCTTATTGGAGCATGACCATTTCTCTCACCTATATGCCTGATCCCGCTACAGGCAGACGCCGCAACCCTGCAACCCATGACGCCATCCTTGACGCCACGTGTGTCCTGCTGGATGAAATCGGGTTCGACAAGCTTTCTCTGGAAGGTGTGGCTGCGCGCGCGGGTGTCGGCAAGGCGACGATTTATCGCTGGTGGCCCAACAAGAGTTCGCTGGCCATGGAAGCCTTGCTGCGCGAAGTCGGTCCTACCGTGGCCTTTCCGGAAACAGAATCGGCACGTCATGACGTCGAGAACCAGATCCGCAAACTGGCCAAGCTTTACCGCGGCAAAACCGGCCGTGTCGTATGTGAAATGATCGGCCTGTCGCAATTCGACGCAGAAACCATGCGTCTGTTCAATGACAACTTCCTTGATCCACGTCGCAGTGCCGCCAAACAAGTCCTGTTGCGTGGTATTAAAAACGGTGAGTTCAAGGATGATCTCGACTTCGACGTCGTTTTCGATCTGCTTTACGGCCCGATTATTCAGCGCATGCTGATGCGTCATGCCGGTATCGACGAGCGTCATATTGACTTGCACGTTGCCCTGGTGCTCGACGGCATCTCCCCCTCAAAACCAAAAACCGAATTAATTTAACAACATTCTCGTAAGTTTTGTTGCGTAGTAGGAATTTTGCACCTAAAATTCAAGACGAAACGTATCGTCTTGTTTTTCCTATTGCATAACAAACTTGTCTGTCCAGGTTGCCGTGAGTGCCGTTTTGCTCACAATAACAAGGATGGGTCTGTCACATCAGCGAGAACCGTAAATGCCTTGTCACCGTTTGGCTGCTTCCAGTCAGCCAGAGAACCGCATGCATTTGTGCAGCCCGGCCGTGCTGTCACGCGTCGTTCCGCGTTCTCTTTGGTCCGCTCCTTTACGCCTATTTTCGCTGATACCTTCCTTGTCCATTCGCCGTGACGCGTCGCAATGTTGGTCCGGCAAGCGGCACATCACCGTTCGCCATGGCGCGAACGGGCTGTTGACATGAATGCTGCCATGACGTGATCCCACGCGATAGCGCTGCGAAGAAATAAGAAACCAAACAAATTCAACCAAGCCAGTTTGCAAATGCGGGGGCACTATGCAAAACGATGTCGCAAACCATACCGTCAATCTGAACAATCCTCATGATGGCCGCGATGAGCGCAACGATCACCACAATACGCTGTGCAGCGCCAACGCAGGCTCTTGCCGTGTGGCGGTACATCGCACATGGTTCTTCTGGAGTTTTATATTAATTCCGGTGCTGGTCATTCTCGGCTGGTCGCAATACGTCACGGTCAAAGGTCCGGTTCCCTGGCTTGGTCTGGGCAACGTGGAGCATGCCGAGCACTGGAGCGACTGGATGCGCTATTACGTCTGGCTGCAACTCGTGTGGCTGCCGGCTAATATGATGATCTTCCTGATCTGGTGCGCCCTCGGCGTCAGGATCTGGAACTGCAAGAGAATGTCTCGCAGCCAGTGCAATTGAGATCAGCCGCTATCGTCCGCGCATGCATCATTAACGGCATCGGCGATAACCGATACTAGTAATCCTCCGGTTCGCGGCGGGCTCGCTGCTGCAGTTGCAGCCCAACTTCTTGCCGACGACTATCGAGACTATAGCGCCAATCGCGTGGCAGATTGTCGGACGGATTGTCACCACGCAAAACACAATTCACGACCACGATGCGGACAATGCATCCATCCATTTGCACCTCCCAAACAGGAGCGATGATCGCCTCTCTTGATGTGCAGAATCATATAAACAAAACGAACGTTTCTATATAATCATTTACCTATATCAAATCTGCCCGGTGCAGATCAATAAAAACAAAATGGATTAAAGAATCACATCGCCCGGGCCGATCACACATTATGTGCATTCACATCACAACGAGATATCACTCTATAAGCAGACGACAGTGAAGAAGCGTTTACTCAAAGTTCTCAGCATTCTCTCGTGGCCTGTTGGCTGCCTGCTTCTTGCCATATTGATGTGGTCCCTGCTGCTATCCCGGCTCAGCGACCGGGAAGCCGAAATCGGCAAGACAGCGATGCAAGAAGCTCGTGCACATTCCAAATCGTATGCCGATCAGTTGGCCCGCTCGGTCTCTCAGGTTGACCAAATCACACTTAATCTCAAGTACTACTGGACCTATACCAATGGGCACCTGAGCGTGGAAGACCAGCAACGGCAAGGTCTTTATCCGACGGCAGCCTTGTTATATGCCACGATTTCCGATCGTGACGGCACGTTGAAAACCAGCTCGCTGCCGCTGAAAAATCTGGTCAACGTTGCAGAGCGCGATTATTTCATTACGCACAAAACACATCCGAACAGGGGATTGCTCATCAGCAATCCATCGGTTGGTTTGCGTTCGCAGCGCACGCTGATTCGTTTTTCGCGCCGCCTCGACACCGCCGATGGGACATTCGACGGACTGGTGATGGTGGCCGTGGAGCCGGCGTTCCTCGCGCCTTCGCAGGATGATTCAGCCATCGGCAAAAATGATTTCATGGCGCTGTTCAAGCAGGACGGTACTGCACTGGTATCACGTACAACCGACGCGATAATAGCCCGGCAAAACATCTTCAAATCCCTGCCGGCATTTACGGGCGATAGCGGCGTAAGTGTCATGCCGGGCTCCGTGTTCAGCGACGGAGAAGAGCGCATCGTCTCGTGGTATGCCCTGCACGACTATCCCCTGCTTGCCGTGACCGGCATGTCGACCAAGGATATCTACGCATCCTTCCGCGAGCGCGCAAACGATTACACCGTCATCGCAACGGCCTGCTCGATCTTCCTCGCGTTGTGCGCATTGGTCGGCACGCTGCTGTCGCTGCGCCTTGCCATTCGCAAGCGCGAAGCCGAGAAAGCGCGCGAAGCCTACGGTGTCGTCACCGAAGGAGGCAATGACGGCTTCTACATGTGGCGTGCGGTACGTAACAAGGACGGCAAAGTGATTGACTTTGAAGTACTCGATTGCAATGAACGCGGCGCGACTGTCTTCGGAAAAAACAAGGCTGAATTCATTGGCAGCTATATGTCACGGCATTACTCGCCGGCGTATTTCGTCAAGCTGCTGCCGACGTTTCAGAAAGCCATGGAGGTCGGCTTTTACGAAGACGAGTACATGATCCCCGACGACAGCCCGCTGACGTCGGTCTGGCTATATCGCAAGATGGTGCGCAACAAGCTCGGCCTCGTGATCACCGTGCGCGACATCAGTGAAGCCAAAGCGCATGAACTTGCTCTGCTCGAACAAATCAATACCGACGAACTGACAGGTCTGCACAATCGTCACTGGGTGATCGACCATCTCCACAAGGTGCTCAATGAAGCTGCCAGTGAACGACGCGGCTTTGCCGTGCTGTTCCTGGATCTGGATGACTTCAAGAACATCAATGACACCATGGGCCACTCCAGTGGCGACATGCTCTTGCGCTCGGTCACGCAGCGCCTGCAAGAACTGCTCGCTGCGAATGCTGCCGCAGCCGCGGCAGCGCCCGATAACCCGCGTCCGCAATTGACGATGAAGAACGAACTGGTTCGATTCAGCGGTGACGCGTTCACCATCATCCAGCAACAAACCGGTAGTATCGAAGACGCCGCTCAACTTGCCGAAAGTATCTTGCAGGCTTTCTCCCGCCCCATCATGCTGTCCAACCAGAGTGTGTTGCAAGTCAGTCTGTCGATTGGTATCAGCATGTATCCGCGCGATGGCGACAGCGTCGATGCCTTGCTTAAACATGCTGACACCGCCATGCATGCGGCCAAATCCGACGGTAAAAAGCGCTTCCGTTTCTACCAGCCGCAATTGTCCGAACGCCTGCAGATCAAACTGGAAAATGAAAATGCCCTGCGTCTGGCAATTGAACGCGACGAGTTCGTCCTGCACTTCCAGCCTCGCGTGAACACGGCGACCGGCGAATTCTGCAGCATGGAAGCGCTTGCGCGTTGGCAGCACCCGGTACGCGGCATGGTGTCGCCGCTGGAGTTTATTCCGGTCGCGGAAGAAACCGGTCTGATCCTCATGCTCGGCGAGTTGATTATCCGCAAGGCCTGCGCACAACTGGCGCAATGGAGGGCGGAAGGATTACCGGCATTGCCGACCTCGGTCAACGTCTCTTCGCGCCAACTCAATCAGGGCAATCTTAATACCATCATCGCCACCGCGCTCAGGGACTACGCCATCGATCCGGCACAAATAGAAATCGAGCTGACCGAATCCTGCATGATGGCCGACACGCTTGAAATCGCTGAAGAGCTGGCATCCTTCCAGGAGCTGGGGATCAAATTATTGGTCGATGATTTTGGTACCGGCTATTCGTCACTGTCGCAATTGCAGCGTCTCGATCTCGATGTGCTGAAAGTCGACAAGGCCTTCACTGCCGAGCTGGGCGTACGCGCTGAAGGCGAAGTCTTCTTCAATGCCATCGTCTCCATGGCGCATGCCCTCCATATGACCGTCGTGGCGGAAGGCGTGGAAACCGTGCAGCAACTGCAACTGCTGCAAGCACTCGGCTGCGACGAAGTACAAGGTTATTACATCTCGCACCCGCTGCCGGCGGCAGAGATCCCGGGATTGATGCGTCGCCGCTATCTGTTCCCGGTTTCTCCGCTCACACCTGCTTGAATTTCGCCAGGCAGGATTACTGCTTCATTTCGACCAGCACTGCCTTGGCGGCATCAGCCGGCTGATTGCCTTCCATCACGATGACGCGGCTGGAGCCGGTCGTTGCAACCGGCGATGCGCCGGGCGCTGCAGGTTCCCGCAACGGCCCGATGGCGGTACCGTTGGCGACACCCTTGGCATCGGTAAGAAAGCGCGCCACCGGCGCCGGCTGGCCGTCCAGATAAACGCTGTACGTGGTCTGTGGCTTGAGCTTGAACAACGACACTTCCAACGCATCGATCACACCCAGATTACGCGACACGACAAAACCGCGCGCCGGTTCCGCGGACTGGACTACCGGCTGCAGACGAATGTTCAGCGGATCGCTGTTGACACGCGGCACCAGATTGCCCGTACCGCCATCCGCTCCTGCCACATGCGACAGATACACCAGTGCTTGCGGCGCTTGTCCGCCGCCGACATGCGCGATCACCTTGTTGCTGGCCGGGTCGATGACTTCGACACCGTCGCCGTTTTCCAACCCCACATAGATGCGGCTGCTGTCATCGGAAGTCCAGATCCCGTGCGGCAATGCGCCGGTCGGAATGGTCGCCGCCAGCTTGGCCACCTTGTCGGTGGTGAACACCTTGACCACGTTCTCGCCACCGATCGTTACATACGCCAGCACCTTGCCGTCCACCTTGGCAAAGGCAAGATGGTTGGTGATGAAGCCCGTATCGATGACGCCGGTCACTTCCATCGTCCTGGTGTCGATACGTGTGACCTTGCCGACATCCTTGTGTGTCATCCACATTTCCTTGTAGTCCGGCGTGAATTGCAGGAAAGGTGAAAACGGACTGACCACGTCGATCTTCTTGATCACTTGATGCGATTTGACGTCGATCACATCAACTTGCGGCGTGAAGCTCGATACCGCGAACGCCAGTTTTCCATCCGGCATGAACTGCACCATGCCCGGACCGACCCCGGTCTGGATGCGGCGCGTCTCCTTGAAGCTGACCGGATCGATCACCGAGATGTAATCTTCGCCGCGCACCACTACCCACACTTCCTTGCCATCGGCGCTGAAGAAACCTTCATGCGGCGAACGGCCGACATAAGTGGTGCCTTTGACCTGATTGGTGGCCGTATCAATGAAGGTCACCGAGTTGGACCCGTTGGACACAACCAGCAAGGTCTTGTGATCCGGCGAGAAGCCCATCCCGTGCACGTTGATCTGCCCCTTGTACAGCGGCGACAACACATCGGGACGCGGATTCCCCAGACGGATTTGACCGACCAGCGTGTTGGTTGCCGGGTTGATGACGGTGACGGTGTTGCTGTTCTGGTCGGCGGTGTACACGCGATCCTGCGCCGATGGCAGCGCCCACGCCGCCTGAGCAAACAATACGGACACCGCGCTGGCGATGAGAGAGATTTTTTTCATGTCGATGTTGTCCCTGATGTTGGTATAAAAAAGAATGCAAAAAAGCGAAGCGACTGCGTGAAAATCTACTTGCCTGTCTTGCCGGTGTCGTCAGCGTGATGCTGAAGCCACGCCTGCATGACGCGAATTTCGTTTTGTTGTTCGGTGATGATGCCGAGCGCGAGATTGCGAATTTCCGGATCGTCGGAATACAGCAGCACCGCTTTGGCCATATCCACTGCGCCCTGGTGATGCGGCATCATCATGGTGATGAAATCGTGCTCGGCGTTGCCGTTCATCGGTGCATGTGTCATGCCGTGATCCATGACGGCCATGGCATCGTCCATCAAACCGGCAAATGGTTTTGCGGTGCTGGCGATGAAGACTGGTGGCATATCTTTAACAGTGGTGGCAGCGGCATCAGCCGGTTCTGCACCATGATGATGGTGCATTCCTTGCATCCCCTGCATATCCTGCATATCCTGAGCAATGGCGTTGCCGCTTGTACATAAGAAAACCGCCGCCATGACTACCGAACCGGCGACCATGGCCGCTGCTGCGATGTGGCGGTGTGGACGTACCAGACGGTTCATTGTCGTCAGTGTTGTTTGCATTAAAACCTCCTCTTTTTCTGTTGATCGCATCAAGACAGCTCCACAGGTGAATTAACCTGTAAGCAGTTCATACGATCAGTCTAGAAGCCGAGCGGGGTTAAACGGATGACAAAGCGGTGACAAATTTGTCATGCTTCCGTCCGGGCGGACGGAAGCAATCAGGACAAATTAATTGCGGAAGACTGTGACCGGCGCGGCGCGATAGTCGGAGGGATACATCTGTTTGAAATTTTCGATCTTGGGCAAATCGTAACGTGCGATATAGCCCTGTTGCGGATGCAGTGTGGCGAAGTCCTGATGGTAGTCTTCAGCAGGATAAAACGCCGCCGGCTGCAGCGGTGTCAATTGCGTAACGATGCGCGCCGGATAGACTTTCGCCGCATCAAGCTGGGCGATATAGTCGGCTGCAATACGCTTCTGATCGTCGCTCTGATAGAAGATTGCGGAACGATATTGCGTGCCCGTATCGGGCCCCTGGCGATTGAGCTGCGTCGGATCATGCACGACGGAGAAGTAGATCTGCAAGATCTTGCCGTAGGAGATCTTGCGCGGATCAAAGGTCACCCTGACCGACTCGGCATGTCCGGTCGAACCGGAGCCGACCATGTCGTAGCGCGCGTTTTCCTTGCTCCCGCCGGCGTAGCCAGACACGGCGCTGGTCACGCCAAGCGTGTGTTGAAACACCGCCTGCACACCCCAGAAGCAACCACCCGCGAGGACCACAGTTTCGCTTGTCGCGGTGGAAGCTGCCGGTGCACTTTTCGGCGCCGGAATCTTGAACGCGGATTCCGCTGCCTGCGACGACGAAATCTGCACCGTCATTGCGGCGACAGCCATCAGAACGGGCAAACCGATTTTTTTAAAATGTACTTTCATCATTTACTCTCTTTCACTAAACCTGCACCAGCGCCTGCACCAACGTCACGCCGGGAAAACAATTGCACCAGTTGCTGACGATTCTTTTGCGACAAGATACGCATCAGCAGCAAAGCCGCCACGATAGTCGTGAACAGGATCGGTTGCGCCAACAAGTTCTTGCCTGCCTTGACCCACCAGAAATGCAGCACACCCAGCGGCACGATGACATAGGTCAGGCGATGCAGCCATTGCCAACGCTTGCCGCCCAGACGGCGCACCATGGCATTGGTGCTGGTGATCGCCAGCGGAATCAGCAACGCAAAAGCCAGCACGCCGACAGTGATGAAAGGACGCTTGACGATGTCCTTCCACATTTCCTGAAAGTCGAAGAAATGATCGAGCCAGAAGAAAATCGTGAAATGCAGGAACACATAGAAGAACGCATACAAGCCCAGCATACGGCGCAAACGCACCAGCCAGTTCCATCCCGTCAGGCGGCGCAGCGGTGTAACCGCCAGCGTGATCATCAGAAAGTACAAGGCCCAGTCGCCGGTGTTGCGTGTGATGAACTCGATCGGATTGGCGCCGAGCTTGTCCAGGAAAACGAACAACACCAGACGCGCCAGCGGCAACAAAGCCAGCACGAACAAGACGTTGCGCAGGTACAAGACCTGCCGCGTCGAGAGGGTTTTTAATGCGTTCAGTGCGTTCATCTTCCTACCCTGCTTAAAAATACTTCTTGAGATCCATGCCGGCGTACAAACCTGCAACGTCGTTGTAGCCGTTGAACATCAGTGTCTTGCGCTTGCGGGCGAAGAAACCGTCTTCACCGATACGACGCTCGGTCGCCTGCGACCAGCGCGGATGATCGACTTCAGGATTGACGTTGGAATAGAAACCATATTCCCGCGCGGCGTACATGTTCCAGGCGGTCTTTGGTTGTTCCTTGAGGAAGCGGATCTTGACGATGGATTTAGCCGATTTGAAACCGTATTTCCATGGCACCACCACACGTACCGGCGCACCGTTCTGGTTCGGCAGCACTTCGCCGTACATACCCAATGTCAGCAAGGTCAGCGGATGATTCGCTTCATCCATGCGCAAGCCTTCGGTGTACGGCCATTGCAGAATCGGATCGGACAAGCCGGGCATCTGCTTCTTGTCGGCCAGCGTGACGAATTCAATGTACTTGGCGCTGCCCGTCGGATCGGCCTTCTTGATCAGCGCCGACAGCGAATAGCCGATCCATGGAATCACCATCGACCAGCCTTCCACACACCGCAGGCGATAGATACGTTCTTCCAGCGGCGCCAGTTTGGTCAAGGCATCCAGATCCAGCGTGAACGGCTTTTTCACTTCGCCTTCGATGCTGACGGTCCAGGGATTGGTCTTGAGCGTCCCTGCGGTCTTGGCAGGGTCGGACTTGTCGGTGCCGAATTCGTAGTAGTTGTTGTAGGTAGTCGCATCCTGATAGGCGGTCGGCTTGTCCATCACGGCATATGAACTGTTGAGCTTGGCCGCCAGTTTGCGGGCGTTGGCCGACTGGGCAAACGCGTTGCCCGATCCAATCAGGCCCATGCCGCCGCCGGCGATAGCACCTGCCGCCATCTTGGCGATGAAGGCGCGACGCGAAGCAAAAACTTCCTGCGGTGTGATTTCCGAGGCAAGAGGAATATCGATCTGGTCGGGACGGATTTTGATCAGCATGGCGTTTTCCTGAAATAATGAATGGGTTCGGTCTGTTGCCTTGAGGCACCTTGGATGTATAAACACTGCGACAAACAACATAGAACGCGCAGATCGCAGGTAAATCATATCGCGGAAGGCAAAGACTTTTCTCGCACGATCATCCTAGGGTATCGGCAGTGTCATCAACATGGCATTTTGATGACAAATTTGTCATCGTTGAGGCCATAGCGACTTGTTAGAATGCCCCCATGTAAGGTGCATCCGCAACAATTTGCAACATCGCGACAGCACCACTGCAACACTCACCTGGAATCCTGTATGGCCATTCTTGTCATCGAAGACGACCCAAAAACCGGCGACTACCTCAAGAAAGGTCTGCGCGAATCCGGCTATACGGTCGATCTGGCCCGCAACGGCACCGATGGTCTGCATATGGCGATGGAACAGGAATACGACCTGGTCGTGCTGGACGTCATGCTGCCCGGCACCGATGGCTGGCAAGTCATGAGCGCCCTGCGTGCCAAACGCGACCTGCCGGTCATCTTTCTCACGGCACGCGATCAGGTGGATGACCGCATCCGCGGGTTGGAACTGGGTGCTGACGACTATCTCGTCAAACCCTTCTCTTTCACTGAACTGGTGTTGCGCATCCGCACCCTCTTGCGGCGCGGCGTCACACGCGATGCTGAGGTATATCAAGTGGCCGATCTGCAGCTGGATCACGTACGCCACAAGGTGACGCGGCAAGGCGTCAATATCGTGCTGACCAACAAGGAATTCCTGCTGCTGCATCTGCTGATCAAGCGCCGTGGTGAAGCCTTGTCACGCTCAGTGATCGCTTCGCAAGTCTGGGACATGAATTTCGACAGCGACACCAACGTGGTCGACGTTGCCGTCAAACGGCTCCGTGCGAAGATCGACGCCCCTTTCGAAAAGAAACTGATCCATACCGTGCGCAGCATCGGCTACATGTTCTCGGAAACACCATGAAAGCATCAGCATGAAACCATGGCGTTCCTGGACGCTTGCCTTCCGCGTCAGTGCCCTCTTCGCGCTGATCGCCTGCCTGGTCGTCACCGGCCTGGGCATGTATCTCTACAGCTCGGCACGGCAATCGCTGGAAATCCGCGCCGACTACACGCTGATTGGCCGCGTCGAGCATTTCCGCAACCTCTTGCATGACCTTTACAACGTCGAACAGATGGAACAGCGTCCGGCGCTGTTTGAAAGCATGCTCGGCAACGAGCAGGATGTGCGTATTTTCCGCCGTCAGGGTGAAGCGCCTTTCATCAACATCAACCCCGACAACCTGACGCCGCCTCCCATGGCGCCTGTTGCAATCGGCATGCCGCTGGCAATCACGTCACTGCATGACGGCATGCGTGCCGATGGCGTACGCGTGCGCTGGGTGGCCGCGCTGGCCGACGTCGGCAACCACAACGATACGGTGGAAATTGTCGCCGCCTACGTCATGACGCAAGAGTCGCGCATGATGACGGTCTATCTGTGGCGCGTGATCGCAGCGGTGGCGTTGACGGTATTACTGACCGCCGTGCTGGGCTTTGCTGTATTGCGTCGCGATCTGATGCCGCTCACACGCATGAGCAGGCGCGCGGCTGAAATCACGCCGACCAATCTGAGCACCCGGCTGCGCGAGGAAGACGCTCCGGCTGAATTGCGTCAGCTTGCCAGTGCCTTGAACGCCATGCTTGACCGCCTGGAAAACGGTTACGAACATCTGTCGCAATTCTCCGCCGATCTGGCACATGAGATCCGCACGCCGGTCAACATCCTCATGGGCCAGACACAAGTCACGCTGGGCAAGCGCCGCACCACTGAAGAGTATGAACAGCTACTGGAATCCAATCTTGAAGAACTGACGCGCCTGTCGCGCATCATTGAAAACATCCTGTTCCTGGCGCAGGCCGATCACGCCGATCTCACCGTCGACCGCACGCCGATTGCACTAGCAGACGAACTGCATAAGATCGCCGATTATTTTGAAGGCGTCGCGGCCGAGCGCGACATGCATTTTGAAGTCAGCGCCAATCAGAGTGTCGCCTGCCGCGCCAATCTCATCATGTGGCGCCGCGCGGTCAGCAACCTGGTGGTCAATGCCGTGCGCTATGGTGAAGAAGGCACTGCGGTTCGCATCAAGGTGCAAAACAGTGCTGACGGCGTCACCATCGCCGTCGAAAATCGCGGCGCAGCCATGACGCAGCAGCAGATGGAACGCATGTTCGACCGTTTCTATCGCGGCGACAAATCACGCAGCGAATACACCGAGTCCAACGGGCTTGGTCTGGCTATCGTCAAGGCCATCATGACGCTGCATCGCGGGACGGCGGCGGTGGCATGCACCGGCGATGGATGGATCAGCTTCAGTCTGTTTTTCCCGGACCGCCAGGACTGATTATTTTTTCTGCGCGGATGCTGTCGTCAAAGCCTGGCATACGCGGTTGATAACCTCGCCCCAATCATCGGCGTTCGCTTGCCTGAACAAGCGCGCCGACGGATACCAGGGACTGTCGTCACGCTCCAGAAACCAGCGCCAATCCGCTGCCTTCGATAGCAACACCCACACCGGCACGCCGAGCGCTCCGGCCAGATGGATGGCGGCGGTATCGACGCCGATAACGAAATCCAGATTCGCAATCAACGCTGCAGTGTCGTCGAATGCGCGCAACTGCGGCGCAGGCCAGAGAATGGTTGGATTAGCTTGCAGAAAAGCTTCATCACTCTGGCGGATTTCTGGTTGCAGCAGGATGAATTCGATGTCATCACGCACAGCAAGCAAGGGAGCAAAAGCTTCCAGCGGAATCGAGCGGCGGCGGTCGTTGTGATTGCCGGCATTGCCGGAGCAAACGATGCCGATACGCATGACATGCAGGTGTTTTTTTGGCATCAGCGAAACCTGCCATTGCGCCTGCTTCGACGTATCCGCTTGCAGATACGAAGAGCGGGACGGAATCGTTTCCAGCGTGGTGCCGAACACACCGGGCAAACTCATCAGCGGCAATTGCAAATCGACGCGCGGAACGGCGTCCCCGATTGTGATGACTTGAATGCGGCCGCTGGAGGCCAGCGTCTCCATCAATGCCGTCAACGTTGCCGGGGCTTCCAGTACGACCAATGCACCAAGTTCTACGACTTGCTGTGCGTAGCGGCAAAAGTGAATGGTGTCGCCCAGGCCCTGCTCCGCCCACAACAAAATCGTCTTGCCCTCGACCTCCTGTGATCCGTTCCAGCGAGGGATATCCTGATGCCGTGCCGGATCGGCAAGCTCACCCTGCCAGCGTGACTCGTACAACGGCCACGCACTGTCAAGTCTGCCCAAGGTCAGACTGGTCAGCGCCAGATTGACCTTGGAATCCGCATCGCCGGGTTGCAGTGCGAGTGCTTTTTCGCTGCAGGCGATGGACTCTTCATAGCGGCACAGACGGCTCAACACGGCCGCCCGGCATGCCCATGCATCGGCGGCATTCGGCGCGGCCGACAGCAGTTGATCGATACACAGCAATGCATCCTCGTTGCGATGCAGACGATAGAGCGTCAGTGCCAGATCGAGGCGATATTGCAGGTTGTCAGGTGCGAGAGAAATTGCCTGCTGGATGCTGTGCAAGGCGTCGGCATGGCGTTGCAGCCGCCCGAGCGCTACCGCATGGCGATACCAGATCTCCACGTTTTGCGGCGCCAGACGCAAGGCATGTTCCAGCGTCTGCAAGGCTTCGTCGTTGCGTTGAGCATCCTGCAGCAGCAAGGCGGCGGCGACATAGATGTCGGCATGCTGCACGCCGGAGGCGATCAGTTGCAGATATAGGCTTAACGCTTCAGTACGTCGACCGGCGTCATAGAAAACACGGCCGAGTTTGTAGCTGACCGCCAGATCGCCGGGCTTGAGTGCCAGCGCGCGGACATACCAGTCGATCGCCTGCTCGTGCAGACCAAGGCCTGCTGCCACCGCACCGGACAAATGCAGCAGATTGAAATCGGCAGCGCCCAACGTGAGCGGTTGCAGAATGGCATGCGCGGCTTCCAGCTTGCCGTGCTGGAAATACAGATAGGCTTGGGCAATGGCGTCGTTATTCATGCGCCGGATGTTAACATGCGCGCGCGTTTCGGTGCGGCCACGTCGCCGTTAGGGACCTGCGACCTGCTCTGTCGAAGCCAATGCCGATGCTGATGCCGACCGCGATCCATATCTGTTGGCATACACCCAGGTAAATTCCGCCCCCAGCAAAAAAATCTGTGCCGAGTAGTAGATCCAGGCCAGCAACAACGCAAACGAACCGGCCGCACCGAAGCCTGAGGTCATGCTGGTACGCCCGAGATAGAGACCGATCAGGTATTTGCCGATGATGAACAGCAGCGTGGTCGCAATAGCGCCGGTGCGCACGTCATGCCATGACAGACTCACACGCGGCATGTATTTGTAAATGACCGAAAACAGTCCCGTAAAGACAACGAAGGAAATCAGGAAATTGAGGATCTGCAGCAAGATCTCCCAGCCAATGAACCAGCTGCCCCACCACTTCCCCAATGCCGCCAGGCCAGCGCTGGCGACCAGCGAGATCGTCAGCATGAACCCCAGCCCCAAAATCAATCCGAACGACAACAAACGCTTGCGTATCAGGGGCATGATGCCGCTCTCTCTCGGCACTGCCGGCACACGCCAGATGCGGTCGAGCGCACTTTGCAGCTCGGCAAACACAGCGGTGGCGCCGATCACCAGCGTCACGATGCCGAGGCCGGCAGCAATGATGCCGTCGCGCGGCTCACTGACGGATTTGAGCAACCCCTGTACGGCCATCGCCCCCTCAATCCCCACGATGCCCTGAATCTGGCCGACGATTTCGCCCTGTGCGGCGTCGTGACCAAAAATCATCCCGGCGACGGCAATCGCAATCACCAGCATCGGCGCCAACGAAAAAATCGTGTAATACGCAATCGCCGCTCCCATGCTGGGCGCAAAGTCGTCCAGCCACGCGGTGATCGCGCCCTTGCTCAATTGCCAGGCTTGCTGGAGACGACTTTCGTTGGGCAGCTTGCGCACAAAACGACGCTTTGTCGGGTGATGCAGACTTTGATCCATGATGCTTCTCTCCAAATCTTCCAAATTTTTCAACTACAGATAAGAGTCGGAGTGCATTTTTTGTCTTTTTATCCTTCCAAAAATTCAAGAAATCCGATTTATCGCGCTTTATCACGGCTTCGTCACCAGTTCACCACGGCAAATCGCTCTTAGCTGCGGCTTATCGATGCATTGCCATGAGTCTTCGCGCCAATTACTCGCGTACCGGCACATAAACCGCGTCGGCATGATCTGGCGCAAAGCTCTCTCCGCCTCTCTGGGTAATACTCCCGATTGTCTAAATTTTCGAATTGTCGTATATTTCAGTAATTACTGAAAATTCAATAAGTCATGGAACCCAATACACTCAGCCCGCTGATGCAACGCTTCATCCTCCACTTCGGCGAAATGGGCAGCCGCTGGGGCATCAATCGCACCGTCGGACAGATATACGCCCTGCTCTATGTACAGGCAAAACCGCTCAATGCCGACGAGATCGCCGAATATCTGAGCTTTTCACGCTCAAATGTCAGCATGGGGCTGAAAGAGCTGCAATCCTGGCGACTGGTCAAATTACTCCATCAGCCCGGCGATCGCCGCGAATATTTCGAGCCACCCAAGGATATCTGGGACATTTTCAAAGCTTTGCTGGAAGAGCGCCGTCGCCGCGAAATCGAGCCGACGCTGTCGATGCTGCGCGATGCCTTGCTGGAAACACCGGCCAATCCCGATGACAAGCACGCGCAGAAACGCATGCGCGAGATGTACGACCTGATTGAGCTGTCGAGTTCCTGGTTCGACGACGTCCAGCGTTTGTCGCCGGAGACGCTGTCTTCGTTGATGAAAATGGGCTCGAAGATCAAAAAATTGCTGGACGTCAAAGATAAATTCCGTTTTAGTAGCGATAAAACCGGCAGCAAGACCGGCAAGGACGCAACTGACGAAGAGTTTTCCGAATCTCCCAATAAGGAGTGAAGAATGCCCAGACCCTCATGGTTGTTCCGTATTCATCGTCTGTCTCGCCTGCCCCGTCTCACGCAATTGCCGCTCGGCGCTGAAATCGCGCTGATCCTGGTGGTCAAGATTGCGATCCTGACCGTGTTGGCAAAAACCTTTTTCTCTGAACCACAAGCCAAAAAGATGCGCATGCCCACCGAACAGGTGGAGCAGCATCTGCTGGCGCCGGCGCCTGCTTCTGCACCAACAATAACGACAAGCGCCGTCTCCACATTACCATCCACTTCCGAGGTCACCCATGCTTCCCATTGACGAGGTCGTCAGTCTGTCGCGGCTGCAGTTTGCCGTGACGGCGTTGTATCATTTCCTGTTTGTTCCGCTTACCCTTGGCTTGTCCTGGATTCTGGTCATCATGGAGGCTGTCTATGTCATGACCGGCAGCCCGATCTACAAGGACATGACCCGCTTCTGGGGCAAACTGTTCGGCATCAACTTCGCCATGGGCGTGGCCACCGGCATCACGCTGGAGTTCCAGTTCGGCACCAACTGGTCGTATTACTCGCACTATGTCGGCGACATCTTCGGCACGCCGCTGGCGATCGAAGGTATGGCGGCGTTCTTCCTTGAATCGACCTTTGTCGGCCTGTTCTTCTTCGGCTGGGATCGCCTCTCGCGCGTCCAGCATTTGCTGGTGACCTTCCTGGTGGCGCTCGGCTCCAGCCTGTCGGCACTGTGGATCCTGATCGCCAACGGCTGGATGAACAATCCGGTGGGTGCGGAATTCAATTTTGAAACCATGCGCATGGAACTGGTCAGCATGACCGACGTGATCTTCAATCCGGTGGCACAGGTGAAGTTCGTGCACACCGTCGCGGCGGGTTATGTGACGGCGTCGATGTTCGTGCTGGGCGTATCGGCTTACTACCTGCTCAAAGCGCGCGACACCCAGTTTGCTTTGCGCTCGTTTGCCGTCGCCGCTGGTTTTGGCCTGGCATCGACGCTGTCGGTGATTGTCCTCGGTGACGAATCCGGTTACACCGCCGGTGAAGTCAACAAGGTCAAGCTCGCCGCCATCGAAGCCGAATGGGATACCCACCCCGCCCCTGCCGGCATCACGGTGTTCGGTATGCCGGACAGCAAGAACGAACGCACCGACTACGCGTTCAAAGTCCCTTATGTGCTGGGGCTGATTGCGACCCGCTCGACCGACACGCAGGTGGTCGGTATCAAGGATCTGAAGAAGGAACACGAAGTCCGCATCCGCAACGGCATGCTTGCCTACGCTGCGCTGACACGACTGAAGTCCGGCGACAAATCACCTGCTGCGCGCGCCGAGTTCGACAAGCTCAAGCAGGATCTCGGCTATGGTTTGCTGCTCAAGAAGTACACGCCAAACGTGATCGACGCCACACCGGAACAGATCGCCAAAGCCGTCGACGACACCATTCCAAATGTGGCGCCACTGTTCTGGTCATTCCGCGGCATGGTGGCGCTGGGTATGCTGTTCCTGTTCATCTTCGCGACATCGTTCTACTTCCTGATCCGCAAGCAGCTCGCGCCGCAACGCTGGCTGCTGCGTCTGGCGGTGTTCAGCATTCCGCTGCCATGGATCGCCGCAGAGCTGGGCTGGATCGTTGCCGAATACGGCCGTCAGCCATGGACGATTGCCGGCATCCTGCCTACGCATCTGTCGGCCTCGACATTGCAGCCGTCAAGCCTGTACTTCAGCCTGGCCGGATTCATCCTGTTCTATACCTTCCTGCTGGTGGTTGAAATGGTGCTGATGGTGAAGTACGCCAAGCGCGGCCCAAGCAGCCTGCACACCGGCAAATACCATTGGGAGCTGCTGGACAAGAAGCCGGCCGCCCCGTCAAGAACGCCTCCGCGTCCGCCACTGCCGAAACCAACCCGCTGATTGCAGAAGAACACCCAAGGAAACAATCATGATCTTCGATTACGAAACTTTAAAAATCATCTGGTGGGCATTCGTCGGCGTGCTGATCATCGGCTTTGCCCTGACCGACGGCTTCGACTTCGGTGTCGGCATGATGCTGCCCTTCGTCGGCAAAACCGATGCTGAACGCCGTGTACTGATCAACTCCATCGGCCCGACCTGGGAAGGCAACCAGACCTGGTTCATCACCGCCGGCGGCGCCACCTTTGCGGCGTGGCCGCTGGTGTATGCGACAGCGTTTTCAGGCTTTTACATTGCGCTGATGGTGCTGCTGTTCTCACTGTTCTTCCGCCCGGTCGGCTTCGACTATCGCAGCAAGGTTGCCGATCCGCGCTGGCGCAATGCCTGGGACTGGGGCCTGTTCGCGGGTGGCATCGTCCCACCGCTGATCTGCGGCGTGGCTTTCGGCAATCTGCTGCTGGGCGTGCCTTTCCACTACGACGACACCATGCGGGTGGAATACACCGGTAACTTCTTCCAGCTGCTCAATCCGTTCGGCCTGCTGGCCGGCCTGCTGAGTGTGGCGATGCTGTTGACACATGGTGCAACCTTCGCGATGGTGAAGACCGAAGCCGAGATCGCGGCGCGTGTGCGCAAGATCGCTATCTACGCGGCGCTGGCAACACTGGCGCTGTTCGTCATCGGCGGTTTTTGGGTGGCGCGCGGTATTGACGGCTACAGCATCACCTCCATGCCGAGCGCGAACTCCGCCTTCATGCCGCTGGCGAAGACGGTGGAAATCACCTCGGGCGCCTGGATGGACAACTATGAGCGTTGGCCTGAAACCCGTGCGATCCCTGTCGTCGCCATCGTTGCATTGCTGCTGGTGGCTGCGTTCGGTGCATGGCGCAAAGCACGTCTGGCCTTCATTTGCAGCGGCATCGCCGTGGCCGGCATCATCCTGACGGCGGCGACTGCGATGTTCCCGTTCATCATGCCGTCATCGCTGGATCCGCGCAGCAGCCTGACCGTCTGGGATGCCGTGTCGAGCCAGAAAACGCTGGGCATCATGTTCTGGCTGGTGCTGTTCTTCCTGCCGCTGATCATTTTGTACACAGCCTGGGTGTATCGCGTGATGCGTGGCAAAGTGACGCTCAAGCACATCGCCGACAACGAACACACCGCTTATTAACAAACTGAGTAACCGATTAACTGATTCAGAGAAGGAAAACATCATGTGGTATTTCGCCTGGATACTCGGCGTCGGCCTGGCACTGGCCTTCGGCATCATCAACGTCATGTGGCTCGAAGCCAACTACGCCTTCGGCCGCCGCAACGAAGATGAAACCAATGAACGCTTTGCGTCTGCCAACGCCAAAGCCGAACTCGCCAGAAAACGTCCCGGCCCTGCCGCTGGTCCTGGCCCTCGTCCCGGTTCCGGTACAAAGTGAGGCCATCATGAGCGCTGCCTCTGCATGCTCATCCCATTCGGCGCGTCTGGTCGCCACCGATCCGGCGCTGTTGCAAGCGCTGGCCGGTGCCGGCTTTGCGGACACTTTCCGCATCGCGCTGACCGACGAGCAAGGTCGCTTGTCGGCCGGCGAGCTGACACGTCAGATGTTCAGCCGCACGCCGGAATGGGTGTCGCTGCTGCTGGCGACCCGCAATCGCGTGGTTGCATTGTTTGGCTTGAAGCAAGCCGACTTGCATATCGACGGTGATACGTCGTCAACATCATCGTCGGTTGCGGGCGTTCCTGTCGTGACACAAAGTGAAGACCAGGTGCAGCTTGGTTTTGACGACAAGCATCTGGATTTTCGGATCTGGGTGCGGCGTGAGCCTGGCACCACGGAATTGTCGGCACAGCTGACGGTGACGACGGTCGTGCGCACGAATCAATGGCTGGGGCGTGCTTACCTCGCCGTGATCAAGCCGTTTCACCGTCGTATCGTGCCGGCGATGCTGAACCGTTTGACCCACTGACTCCACTCCACCGTTTTTCATAGTCGACAGTCCTGAAATGCTCGACCAGGAAATCGATAAAAACACGCACCTTGCCCGGTAAATGCCGCCGGTTTTGATAGGCGATATTGATCGCCAGTAGCGGCAGCTCCCAATCCGGCAAGATCTTGATCAACCTTCCTGCTTCGATGTCGTCATGCACGATGTAGCTCGGCTGCACCAGAATGCCGAGACCGTCGAGCGCAGCCGCACGCAGGATTTGCCCATCGTTGGCTTCCAGCAGCTGTCGCACGCGTACATTCGTGGTCTTGCCCTTACGCGTGAATCGCAGCTCGTTCATGTTGTTGGCATGCGTGTAGAGCAGCAGCTTGTGGCCCGCCAGTTGATCCGGCGTGGCGGGCGTGCCGTGTTGCTGCAGGTAAGCTGGTGAGGCTGCCAACACGCGCGGCGTGCTGGCCAGTTTGCGTACGGTGATTGCCGAATCGGGTTCAAATTCACGCGTGCGGATGGCGATGTCAATGCCACTTTCAATCAGATCAAAATAGCGATTGGCAGCGACAATCTGAACCTCGATGTCGGGATAGCGCTTCGTAAACTCGGGCAGCAAGGGCGTGATGTGCTTCAGGCAGAACGAGAGCGAAGCGGTGATGCGCAAGGTGCCGCTGGCGGCAACCGTGGTGGCGTTGACGGCAGCTTCTGCGTCGCTGATCTCGGCCAGCACGGCCTTGCAGCTGCGGCAAAAATGTTCACCGGCTTCCGTCAGCATGAGGCGACGTGTATTGCGTTCGATCAGCCGTGTGCCCAGGCGCTGCTCCAGTGAAGCGAGGTAGCGGCTTGCCGTGGCGTTGGAAATATCCATCTGCTCGGCCGCCTTGGAGAGGCTACCGAGTTCTGCGGTGTTGACGAACAATTCGTATTCGGTCCAGCGATCCATGATGAGGTCTTTGCACTTGGATTGGCGATCTCAGTCTCGCACTCAGTTTTTCATTAAATGAAAATAAGAATTTCAAATAAGGCATTCTTTTTCATTATTTGATCAACTATATTACCCAAAAACCATGAGGTCATAATGAAAGTGAGACACATCGTGATGTGGGATGTCGCCGGCACGCGCGGCAGCCCCGAGCACGCAGCCAATCTGGCTACTCTGAAACAGGCCTTCGAGACGCTCGCGGCCGATGGCGCGATTCCCGGTTTGCTCAAGCTGGAGATCGGCATCGATTACAGCGCAGTGGACTATGCATGCGACGTGGTCTTGCTGAGCGAATTCGACAGTCCCGAGGCGCTGGCCGTCTATCAGCAGCATCCGGCTCACATGGCCGCCAAGCAGCAGATAGGCGAGATCCGCATCGCCCGGCATCAGGTCGACTACTACTTCAACCAGCCTTGAGACCTCGCCCGTGTAGAGTAGCGCGGTAGCGAACCCACCCTGTCTTGAACGGACGGCATCATGACCTTAAGCTTTACCTCCCAGACCTTTACCTATAACGCCGCGCCGGCGCGCATCTTGTTCGGCGCAGGCCGCGCGGCGGAAATTGCCGATGAGCTGCGTCGCCTCGAATGCCGGCGCGCATTGATTTTATCGACGCCCTCACAGCAACAACTGGCGGAACAAATCGCACAGCAGTTGGGCGAGCTTTATGGTGGCAGCTTCACTGAAGCAGTCATGCACACGCCGGTGGCCGTCACTGAAAAAGCCCTCGCCTATCTGCAGGCCCAGCAATGTGACAGCATCGTGGCGCTGGGTGGCGGCTCCACCATTGGCCTGGGTAAAGCATTGGCCTTGCGCACCGATCTGCCGCAAGTGGTGCTGCCAACCACTTATGCGGGATCGGAAGTGACCGCCATCCTGGGTCAGACCGAAAATGGCATCAAGACCACGCAACGCTCGCCGCGCATTTTGCCGGAGGTCGTGATCTATGACGTCAACCTGACCTTGACGCTGCCACCCGCCTTATCCGCCACGAGCGGCATGAACGCGCTGGCGCATGCGGTCGAGGCTTTGTATGCCAGGGATGCCAACCCGATCGTCTCGCTGATGGCGGCAGAGGGTATACGGGCATTGGCGCGCAGCCTCCCACGCGTGGTCGCGCATCCCGATGACCTTGCCGCCCGCAGCGACGCACAATACGGCGCCTGGTTGTGCGGCACTTGTCTGGGGGCAGTCGGTATGGCCCTGCATCACAAGATTTGCCACGTGCTTGGCGGCACCTTCGATTTGCCGCATGCCCCTACGCACACCATCATGCTGCCGCATGCGCTCGCCTATAACGCGCCGTCGGCACCGCAAGCGATGCGTGTGATCGCAGATGCACTAGACACTGACGATGCCGTACGCGGCATGTATAAGCTGGCGCAGCGCTTGGATACGCCGCTGGCCTTGCGTGATATCGGCATGCCGGAAAGCGGGATTGCACGCGCAGCAGAACTGGTCATGCAAGATGCCTACTGGAACCCACGCCCGCTCGAGCAACAAGCCATCACCGCCATGCTGGCGCGCGCGTGGGCCGGCGAGGCGCCGGCCAGTTGAGTTGAACTGAGAAAAACGAAGCCGAATTGAATTGCGGTGACAGGAAGAGACAATGCGAAATTTTGACGAAAACAATATCACCCGTGCCGTGCTGGAGCGACTGCAAAACTCCACCTCGCCACGCACGCGCCAGATCAGTGAGGCGGTGGTTCGCCATCTGCACGCACTGATTCAGGAAGTCGAACCAAGTCAGCAAGAATGGCTGGCGGCGATCGAGTTTCTCACCGCGACAGGACAGATGTGCAGCGACACGCGCCAGGAATTTATTCTGCTGTCTGACACATTGGGTGCGTCAATGCTGGTCGACGCCATCAACCACCGCCATCCGGGCGAGGCCACGCAAACCACGGTGCTGGGCCCGTTTTATGTGGAGAACGCGAAGCAACATGCACTAGGCGACATGATCTCGCAAGATGCCGATGGCGCACCATTGCTGGTCGAAGGCAGCGTTGCCGCGCTCGACGGAACACCCATCGCCGGTGCGGTCGTTGATGTCTGGCATTCGGACAGCGACGGCTACTACGATGTGCAGCGTCAGGACGGTCTGCAACACCTGAGTGACCGCGCCCGCTTTGTTACCGACTGCGACGGCAAGTTCTGGTTTCGCTCGATCGTTCCGGCGTTCTACCCGATTCCCAATGATGGTCCGGTCGGCAAGATGCTGGATGCGCAAGGCCGCCATCCTTATCGGCCGGCGCATGTGCACTTCATGATCAGCGCACCGGGCTGCGACACGCTGGTGACACACCTGTTCCTGGCTGACGATCCCTATCTTGATTCAGACGTGGTGTTCGGCGTCAAAGACGCCTTGATCTGCAAGCTGGAAGCACAAGCGGCGGGCGTCACCGCACGCGGCAACACGATTGCCGCTGCATCGGCAGCGTTGCGTTACGACTTCAGGCTGGCACCGGCTTGATCGATACTTGATGCCTGACAAATGACGATGCCTCCCCTCAGATCGCATAAATAAAAAACCAACGAAAAACGCCCTTCAATGAAGGGCGTTTTTTTACATCCAACGATGCAACCAGCTAACGAATGGCTTATACCAATGTCAGTGTGACGTTGATGTTGCCGCGTGTTGCGTTCGAATAGGGGCAAACTTGGTGAGCCTTTTCGATCAGCGATTGTGCGACAGCGCGGTCCAGGCCTGGCAGGGAAATGTCCAGCGCCACTTCGATACCGAAGCCGCCTGGGATAGTGCCGATACCCACTGTGCCGGTGATGCTGGCATCTGCTGGAACGGCGATTTTTTCCTGGCCGCCGACGAACTTCAGTGCGCCGATGAAGCAAGCCGAATAGCCGGCCGCGAACAGTTGCTCAGGATTGGTGCCTGCACCGCCGGCGCCGCCCAGTTCCTTCGGTGTAGTCAGCTTGACGTCCAGGATGCCGTCGGACGACTTGGCTGTACCTTCACGACCGCCGGTTGCAGTTGCCTTAGCTTGGTAGAGTGCTTTTTCGATTTTCATTTTGATTCCTTTCGAGTGGTATGAAGAATGATGCAGGGGAAGCATCGATTAAATTACTTCTGGAACTACAAATAAATTTTAAACAATAAAATTGCTAACAATATAAATAATATGCGGTGAAGCTCACTTCTACTACCTACCAGTTGCTGTCACTTTTACAACGACAGCACGGGTCAAACAATAAACCTGTACGACTAATCTTCTGCGCCATCCAGCAAGCCCTTGCGCAGGACTTTAAGCTCTTCTCGCAGATTAGCAACCTGTTCGAGCGGTGGCAAGGAGCACATGAGTCGCTGCGGAACGGCGATTGCCCGTTTGCGCAGAGCACGGCCCTCCTGGCTCAGGCGCACCACCACGCGGCGCTCGTCTTCCACATCACGGGCACGATGCAGCAAACCCATCGTTTCCATGCGTTTGAGCAAAGGTGTCAGGGTACCCGAATCGAGGAACAGCTTGCCGCCCAGATCGGAAACCGTGACTTCGTCCTTTTCCCACAAGACCAGCATCACGAGATATTGCGGATACGTCAGATCGATGTCTTTCAGTATCTTCTTGTACACCTTGGTCATCGCCAGCGACGCCGAGTACATGGCGAAGCACAGTTGATTTTCAAGCATGAGTGCCTGATCAATCGCTGCTGCCTGTGTCGTCGATGTGTTTGCGTTTGCCATGGATTGAATAATACATAGTCAAAAATTAAATTGCAAGCAATTTAAATGAAAATCTGTATTGATTTAAAAATACAACAAACTTGCAAAGATGCAAGTTTGCCTTTGAATCAGCCTGTTTCAACACACCGCCAACGCCGGTCAACGTTCAAAGCGTTGCTCCACCATCTCTTTGCCCCACTGCGCACCCGGCCATTCTTCCTTGAGCTGAAAGCCGTAGCTCTCATACAGACGTCGGGCCGCATCAAGCCCCTGGAATGTCCACAGCTGGATGGATGCAAACCCTTGCGCATCACAAAATGCCATGGCGGCATCCATCAGGCGGCGTCCTACACCCGCCCCGCGCAAACCATCGTCGACGATAAACCAGCGCAGGTGCGCTTTGTTGTCGCCCAGATCCTGACCGTCTATGGCGACCGAACCGACAATACGCTCGCCTTGCAACGCCAACCATAAGCCGTTGCGCGCATGCTCAAGACGAGGAACGAATTCCGCCAGTCCTGCCGCCACCTTGCTCTCGAAATAACTGTCGAAGCCCACGCTGCGCGCATAAAACATCGCATGCATCTGCACGATTCGGCCGATCACACCGGCCTGATAACCGGCAACGATGCGAATGTCATCGGCTTGCACGATTGCCTCGCCCGACCGGCGCGCCGCCAGCGCTTGGGCATAAACCCTCAGTCCCTGTGCCACAGCGTGCTGCTGATCCGCATTCAGTTGCTCCAGCGCGCCAACGACCTGTTTGCGGCCAAACGACTGGACGGCGGTTAGTGTGCGGCGGCCTTGCGGCGTCAGCGCCAGCCATTTGACGCGGCCGTCAACGTCGCTGGCCTGCTCCTGCAATTCGCCGGCCTCCACCAGCTTGCGCACCATGCGGCTGACGCTGGATTTTTCCAGGCCGAGGAATTCGGCAAGCTGTGCGGCGCTCATCGACTTGCGTGCGCCGATCTCGATAATCGCGTGGACTGCGGACGGCGGATAGTCGGTCGCCGCCAGCGTGGATTGCATGAAACCCAACTCGCGCACCATCCGGCGCGAAGCGGTACGGATACCGTCGACGAAAGAAAAATCTACTGAGGAGTCCGCTTTTTGCATGTTTTCCATCCCTTTTCAATATAGTTGTATTATACAACTATAAATCCAAAAATCATCACGGTAGAAATGCCTCTCATCAGGAGAAACCACATGGAAACGATGCTGAAAAAGGAATCCAACGCCAGTCCGCACAACATGGCCGGGAAGGTTGTCCTGGTGACAGGCGGCGGTAGCGGCATCGGCCGTGCCGCAGCGATTCGCATGGCGCAGGCGGGGGCAAGCGCCGTGGTGATTGCAGGCCGGCGTCAATCAGAGGGAGAAGCCGTAGCCGCCGAATGCCTCGCCGCCGGCGCACAGAGCTGCTACGTACAAACCGACGTGACACAGGAAAACGACGTCCAGCGGCTGATCGACACTGTCCTGGCACGCTTCGGACGCCTGGATGCGGCCTTCAACAACGCCGGCCGCCAAGAACGGCGCGCATCTCTGCACGCACAGGAATCCGGCATTTACGACGCCGTCTTCGACGCCAACGTCCGTGCCGTATTTTTGTGCATGAAATATCAATTGCCGCCCATGCTGGCGCAGGGCAACGGCAGCATCGTCATCAACACGTCTGTCAGCGGCGTACGCAATCCCAATCCCGGACTGGCGCTCTACTCCGCCTCCAAAGCCGCCACCATCTCTCTGATGAAATCGGCAGCCATGGAATACGCACCCCAAGGCATCCGCATCAACGCGATTGCTCCGGGCAGGGTCGTCACCGACATGATGCTGGCATCAGGCATTGCCGACATGTCCGCCGTGGCGGCGGGCTTGCCACTCAAACGCATGGGACAACCTGAGGAAGTCGCCGAAGCCGTGCTCTGGCTACTATCGGATGCAGCATCTTATGTTGTCGGTCATGTGCTGGCCGCGGATGGAGGATTCCTCGCGTCATGAACGCCTACGGCCAGTGTGCGCCCGCATGTACAAGCCCTCGCTCGACGCCGCGAATCCCCTGTATCATGCGTGGCTGCACGATAACGGTCGAAAAAATGCCGACTATTGCCTGCCATCCGCATACCGAACACTCCAGAAATGCATTCGAAAATATCCTCGCAGTCGTCTCACGCCATCTCGCTCGCCATCTTCTGCAAGGTGGTCGACAACTTCGGCGACATTGGCATCTGCTGGCGGCTGTCACGGCAACTGGCGCGCGAACATGGTGTTGCAGTCACTTTGTGGGTTGACGATCTGGCGAGCTTCGAGCGGATCTGCCCCGACGTCGACAGCAATGCCGATGTGCAAAATGTACTGGGCATCACCGTGCGACACTGGCGCGATCAACATGGCACCTTTGCCGCCGCCGACATCGCCGACATCGTTATTGAATTCTTCGCCTGTGACATCCCGCCTGGCTACATCAAGGCGATGTCCGAATGCACTCCGCGTCCGGTGTGGCTGAATCTGGAAGGTCTGACGGCCGAAACCTGGGTGGAAGGCTGTCATCTGCTGCCTTCGCCACATCCGCAATTGCCGCTGACGAAGTACTTTTTCTTTCCCGGGTTCAACAAGCGCACCGGCGGACTGCAAGTCGAATCGGACCTGATCGCACAGCGTGAAGCTTTCCTTGCCGATCGTATCGCCGCTGCCAATTTCCTCGCACAGTTGGGCGTGACCGCCACGGAAATGGCTGCACTCAAGGTATCGCTCTTCTGCTATCCGCAAGCACCTATCTCCGGCTTGTTTGCGGCGTGGCAAGCCGGCGAGCGCGAGGTTTTGTGCCTGGTGCCGGAAGGCGTCGGCGGTGATGCAGTGACGGATTTTCTCGGCCAGCCAGCGACGGCGGGAGTACATGCCACACGCGGAAGATTGACCGTGCGCGTCATTCCCTTTGTGCCGCAACCCGACTACGACAAATTACTATGGGCCTGCGACGTCAATTTTGTACGCGGCGAAGACTCCTTCGTCCGCGCGCAATGGGCCGCCAAGCCTTTTATCTGGCATATCTATCCACAAGACGAGAACCTGCATCACGTCAAACTGAAGGCCTTCCTGGAAACCTGCGTGGCGGCAACAGATAGCCTGACGGCGCTGACATTGGCATGGAATGGCGCTGCGGCAGAACCCATCAGCGTCGCGGCGCTGTGGCACAGCCTGGAAGCTGACCTGCCAAACATTGCCAGCCTGTCCATGGATTGGGAACAGGTGTTGCTGGCAAACGGCAATTTGGCGACGAATTTGCTGAAGTTTGTAGAAACAGTTCCACCGAGAGCCTGAAGCGCCAAAAAATTAGGTTAAAATATAGGGCTAATTTTTACGCATCAATGCATTAACAATTTAATCGTACGTGGGCTTGCGGTGTTTTTTGCCAGTAGGCTACAGAAGATTTTTACGCAACCTACTTTTTACGTATATTCGCTATGAAATTTGCAAAAGAAATTCGCGTCGGCAACATCATTATGGTTGATAGCAAGCCAATGATCGTCCTGCGCTCTGATGTCAACGGTTCGAGCCGCACTGGTTTCACTTACAAGTGGAAGATGAAGAACCTGCTGACCAACAGCCCACAAGAAAACGTTTTCCGCGGCGACGACAAGTTCGAAGTGGTCGTGCTGGACAAGAAGGAAGTGACTTACTCCTACTTCGCTGATCCGCTGTACGTGTTCATGGATTCCGAATACAACCAGTTCGAAATCGAAGGCGAAAACTTGGGCGACGCTCTGGGTTACCTGAAGGACGGCATGGAATGCGAAGCAGTCTTCTACGACGGCAAGGCAATCTCGGTCGAACTGCCAACAACGATCGTTCGTCAAGTTGTGTACTCGGAACCGGCAGTCAAGGGCAACACTTCGGGCAACGTCCTGAAGGAAGCCAAGATCGAAAACGCAATCGAAGCAAATCAGATCGTCGTGATGGTCCCGCTGTTCGTCAGCCAGGATGATCAGATCGAAATCGACACACGCACCAACGAATACAAGAAAGTCGTTCGTAACTGATTTCAGTTATTCAGAAGTGCACATAAAGACGCCGCGTTCTTCGCGGCGTTTTTTATTTCTTGCTGCGATACCAGCACGCCATGCCGTGCCTTCCCCATCCGGCTTCGCCCGAGTAGCGGAATCCCCTCCTCCTGCCCCCCTCTGTCGTCGTACTTACCCGACATCACCTGACACCACCCTACCAAACACATGCAATAAAAATATAGTTGCATTGCGAATTAAATTGCCGTATTGTTGATTCATGTTTGATCACTGCCTCTATTTCAATACCGCAGCATTGTCCCGCCGGCTTGAGCGTGAGTGGGCAGAAGCCTTCGCGCCGTTTGGCCTGACTGCGCCGCAAGGCTTCATGCTCAGGGCCATTATCGACAGGCCCGGGATGCTGCAGAGCGAACTGGCGGCAGAGCTTGCCATCGCACGCTCGACCACCACGCGTGCGCTAGACACGCTGGAACAAAAAGGCCTCCTTGAACGCCGTCGTACAGAAGGAGATGGCCGGGAGATATCGGTTTATCCGACTGCTGCCGGCATAGAAATCAAAGTGCCGTTGAATGCGTCTGCAGGCGGCGCGGCAGAGAAGATACGAAAGATTCTGGGCAAGGAAGAATTTGCCGATGCAGTCCTGAAAATCAGAGATGTGCGCTCTGCGCTGGAGTAATTTTTACTCCCCAAGCCGGCGCTCTTTTTTTAACCCATATAGTTGCATTGCTAATTACTTACAACAAACACATACGCGCACCACAGCCAATCGGCAATGCCCTGTTTGATTCATCCCCACTTCCATTTTCAACACCAGGAGAAAACCATGTTCGCAATGCAATACGGATTTGACGTTACCGATGCAGAAGCCGTCAGGCAACGTGTCAAAGAGATTGGCAGCCGATTTGATCAGCTTCCGGGTCTCTATACAAAAGCCTTTTTGGTCGCGGACGCCATCGATGGAAGTCCGGCCCGCTACACGCCGTTCTATATCTGGAATGAATTAAGCGGCATGAGCGACTTCCTGCTGTCGGATGCCTTTCGCGCGGTGATTGCCAAGTATGGCCGCCCGGTCGTACAGCGCTGGAACAAGATCGCCTTCTTCAAAGGACAGGCAGCGACGCAGACGCCGGTACTGGCGATTCAGCAATTCATTGATATCCCTGAAGATGTCGATCTGGCGCAACTGTGCGCGCTGCAAGCGACTGATGCCGAAGCGATGACGCATGAACATGGCCTGCACTCCGTCTTTATCGGGCTGGACACCACTGCGTGGAAATTGATGAGGATATCGCTATGGCATGTTGCACCGGTATCTTCCCACGAAGGGAAAAGTTTTGAAGTGGCGCACCTTTCGGCGCCGGGCATGAACCGGGAAACCAAATAAGGTAGAAAGGCAGATCAACCTGCATCTGCCTTCCGACCTATTGCCTAGACCTATTTACCGGCCTGCAATCTACTCCAGCCCTTTTACCTGCGCCAGATGGCGGGCGGCCTTACCGCCTTCGCTGGCCCAGAATGCCTTGTCGGCAGCGTGAATGCGCACTGCCGAATTCTCCATGTGCCGCAATGCCGCCGCACGCGCCGCATCGGCATCGCCATCGGTAATGGCCTGCGCAATCACGGCATGCTCATCACGCACCTGCTGCCGAAAATCCTCGCGCCGCGCTTCGTTGATACGCGCCACCCGGATCGCCGCCTGCAAGAACTGACTCAGAAATTCCAGCAAAGAGGTGTAGAGCGGATTGTGCGCCGCCTCGGAGATCGCCGCATGGAAAGCAAAATCTTCCTGCACACCATCCCTGCCCTCCTGCACCGCTTTGTCGATGTTCTTCAGTGCCTGCCGGATGCGCAGGTTCTGCGCCCTGGTGCGCCGCTGAGCCGCCAGCGCGGCCATCTCGCCCTCCACACCGCGCCGCAACTCAATCACGCGCAGCACCGCCTGAATCGAATCCTGCACATCAATATCAAGGCGAAAAGGCGTGGCATTGTTCGGCGCCAGAACAACGGTGCCGCTGCCTCTGCGCGACCCGACCAGCCCTTCCGATTTGAGACGTGAAATGGCTTCGCGAATCACAGTACGGCTGACCTGAAAGCGTTCGGTCAACTCATTCTCCGACGGCATGCGCTCGCCGGGCGCAAAATCGCCCTGACGGATCTGGTCGTACAGGGTCGTGGTAACGCGGTCAGCCAGCGTACCCTTGGCCGAAACCAGACTAGTGGGCAGCGGCATATTGAGATTGGTTTTGGAGAGCTGAGTATTTTTCATGTTGATTGACATGATACCGCTTTCTTTTTACACTGACTGCAAAGTTGTATGACAACTTTAAAATTTTACTGAACCCCATCAACCCAATTGAAATCTGCTCATGGTCCGTAGCGAGAGACCGTTAGCCGATAGCGGCCGGAGCGGAGGAACCGTAGTGTACTTTAGTACATGAGGATTCCGAGCACCGCCCGCCATCGGATCACGGCCTCGCAGCAGGAGCATGAGCAGATTGGAGGAGAACATATGCATATCGTTATTACCGGCGGCGCCGGTTTTCTGGGTAGCCGTCTGGCGCGTCAATTGCTCAAGCGCGGTCAGCTGACCGGCAGCGACGGCAAGCAGCAAACCATCAGCCGTATCACCCTGCTCGACGTGGTCGCTGCACAAGGATTTGACGATGCGCGCATTGAGTCGGTCGTCGGTGATATCGCCGATGCCGCCGTCATCGAGCGTGTCATCAACAAGAACACGCAGTCGATCTTCCATCTGGCCGCTATCGTCAGCGGCCACGCCGAAGCCGACTTCGAACTCGGCATGAAGATCAACTTCGACGCCACCCGCATCATCCTGGAACGCGCCCGCGCGCTCGGCACCAAACCGCGTCTGGTGTTCACCAGCTCAGTTGCCGTGTTCGGCGGCGAACTGCCGGCACAAGTCCCGGACAACGCATTGCTGATGCCACAAAGCTCCTACGGCGCGCAAAAGGTCATGGGTGAATTGCTGGTCAATGACTACAGCCGCAAAGGCTTTATCGATGGCCGCGCGCTGCGCATGCCGACTATTTCCGTGCGCCCCGGCGCACCGAACAAGGCGGCATCGAGCTTCGCCAGCGGCATCATCCGCGAACCGCTGAACGGCCAGCCTTCGGTGTGCCCGGTCAGCCCCGACACGCGCATGTGGTTGATGTCGCCACGCAAGGCCATCGATAACCTGATCCATGGTCACGAAATCAACGGCGCCGATCTGGGCCTGGCACGCTTCCTCAGCATCGACGGCTTGTCGGTCAGCGTGCGTCAGATGGTCGATGCGCTGGAACAAGTCGCCGGCGCCGACGTGGTCAAGCTGATCGAATGGAAAGAAGATGAAGCCATCAAGCGCATCGTCAATTCGTGGCCTGGCAACTTTGAAGCGAAACGTGCAAAGGCATTGGGCTTCACCGCCGACAGCGATTTCGCCAGCATCGTGAAAGCGCACATTGAAGATGAAGTGAAGAAGTAATTTTTTACATTTATTTTTCAGGCAAAAACGGCGTCCGCATGACGCCGTTTTTCTTTTCTGCGCATACGATCTTGCACATACAAAAAAGCGCGGATATCCATAAGGACATCCGCGCCAGACGATACCAACGGAGACCGCGCAACCGTGTCGACTCCCCCGCCACGGTCCGCAGCTAGACAGCAACTGCCAATTGCACCTACTACTCCCGGCTTACTTCGCCTTCGCCAGCATATTGAACACGCTGGAAAAATCCAAGCCGCCTGCACCCGATTTGCTGTGGATGTCGTAGAGGTTACGCGCCAGTGCTCCCATGGGCACGCTGCTGCCAGTGGCCAGTGCATTCTCCACCGCCAACCCCAGATCCTTCAGCATCAGATCGACGCCGAAACCGCCCGCGTAACCCTTCGATGCCGGCGCGTTTTCCATGACGCCGGGACAAGGGTTGTAGACCTCCAGCGTCCAGTTGCGCCCCGAACTCTTGGACATCACTTCCGACAGGACTTTGGGGTCCATACCATTGGCGATGCCGAGGCGGATCGCTTCCGATGTGCCGATCATCAGTATGCCCAGCAGCATGTTGTTGCAGACCTTGACGGTCTGGCCACTGCCGCTGGCGCCGGCATGATAAATCGCCTTACCCATCTTTTCGAGATAAGGTCTGGCGAGCCCGAAGCCGTCGTCGGTACCGCCGACCATGAAGGTCAGCGTACCGGCTGTGGCGCCGCCAGTGCCGCCGGATACCGGTGCATCCAGCATGGTGAAGCCTTTTTCCAGTGCTGCGGCGGCGACCTTGCGGGCGCTTTCGGGGGCGATGGTGGAGCAGTCGATCAGCAAGGTGCCCGGCTTGATGTTGGCCAGGATACCCTTGTCGCCGAGGTAGATGGATTCCACATGCTTGCTGGCCGGCAGCATGGTGATCACCACCTTGGCCTTGGCGACTGCCGCCATGGCGTCGGCTTCGGTCACGCCGCCGGTTTCGACCAGCTTGTCGACGCTGGCTTTGACGAGGTCGTGGCCGCTGACCGAATATCCCGCCTTGACGAGATTTTGCGCCATCGGCAAACCCATGTTGCCCAGACCAATGAAAGCGATATCGGCGCTCATGTTGTTCTCCTTTTTTCTCTGAGTGGACGCGGATTACTTCAGCGAAATCGTGGTGTTGACCTGACCGGCTTCCTCATCCGGCGCATACCAGCGCGCCGTCACGGTCTTGGTTTGCGTCCAGAACATCACCGCCTGCTTGCCGTTCGGGCCCAGATCGCCGAGCTTGGAAGCGCGCGAACCGGTGAAGCTGAAGTACGCAACAGGCACCGGGATCGGCACGTTGATGCCGACCTGGCCGACGTCGATTTCGTTCTGGAACTTGCGCGCAGCCCAGCCGGACGAGGTGAAGATCGAGGTGCCGTTGCCGTTCGGATTGGCGTTGATGAAGGCAATCGCTTCGTCCAGGGTTTCGACTTCGACGATGCACATCGCCGGTCCGAAGATTTCTTGTTCGTAGATGTCCATGCCTGCCTTGACGCCGGTGAAGACAGTCGGGCCGACGAAGTTGCCTGCTTCATTACCGGCGACCTTGCAATTACGGCCATCCAGCAGCAGCTTGGCGCCCTGCTCCACGCCGATGCCGATCAGACGTTCGACGCGCTCTTTCGCGGCCTTGGAAACCAAGGGGCCGACGTCGGCCTTGCGGTCGCTGCCTGGGCCGACCTTCATAGCCTTGGAGCGCTCGACGATTTCCGGAATCCATTCTTTGGTCTTGCCGACCAGCACCACGACGGAGTTCGCCATGCAACGCTGACCGGCCGCGCCAAATGCCGCGCCAAGCAAGTTGTTGATGGCTTGATCCTTCGGTGCGTCAGGCAGCACGATGCAGTGGTTCTTGGCGCCCATCATGCACTGCGCGCGCTTGCCGGCTTCGCTGGCGCGGCGATAGATATGGGTGCCGACATGGGTCGATCCGATGAAGGACACGGCCTTGATGTCGGGATGGTCGCAGATCATGTTGGCAACATCAGGGCCACCATGCACGACGTTCAGTACGCCCGGTGGCAGACCGGCCTTGTTGGCCAGTTCAACCAGGAACAGCGACGAGGTCGGATCTTGTTCGGATGGTTTCAGCACGAAGGTATTGCCGCAGGCGACCGAGATCGGGAACATGAAGCAAGGCAGCATCACCGGGAAGTTGAATGCGGTGATGCCGGCGCCCACGCCGATCGGCTGATGAATCGTGTAGACGTCAACGCCGCCGGCCACGTTCTCGGCCAGTTCGCCCAGTTGCAGCGAGGTGATCGAGCAGGCGTGCTCGACGACTTCCAGACCGCGCATGACTTCGCCTTCGGCATCCGGCAAGGTCTTGCCGTGTTCGCGCGTGATCATCTCGGCCAGTGGTGCGATATTGTCGCGCAGCAGTTGCTGGAACTTGAGCATGATGCGCATGCGTTGGGCCAGCGACGTATTACGCCAGGTCTTGAAGGCTTCCTTGGCATTGGCGACGGCGCGGTCGACTTCTTCTTTGGTCGCAAACGGCACGCGCGCCACGACTTCTTGCGTGGCCGGATTGAGCACGTCGCGCCATTCTTTCGAAGTTGACTGGACGTGTTCGCCGTTGATGTAGAGGGGAACGTTAGGAATGTTGGCTTGGCTCATGATGCGTTTTCCATAGTGATGAAGAAGAAACCGGGAGGTGAATAAAATTCGCGGGTCGGAGATGAAGGCAATGTCGACACCCGACTCCCGGGAAAGCTTATTTGACCAGCGGGCAGGCTGCGTCCATCGGACGGAAGGCCTGTTGCGCAGGAATGGTCGACAACAATTTCAGATAATCCCAAGGCGCCTTGGATTCGGCCGGCGACTTGACCTGGTACAAATACATGTCGTGGATCACGCGTCCGTCAGGGCGGATGGAAGCATTGCGCATGACGACGTCGCTGATCGGGATCTCGCGCATCTTTTGCGAGACGACCTTCCAGTCCGAGGTCTTGGCGGCGGCGCGCGCCTTCAGGAAGTGATACACGCTGGAATACACGCCGGCCTGCACCATGGTCGGTTTGTTGTTCTTGAATTGCGCTTCGAAACGCTTGGAGAAGCCGCGTGTCTGTTCGTCGTAGTCCCAGTAGAAGCCGTCGGTGTAGACCAGGCCCTGTGCTGCATCCAGACCGAGTGCATGGACGTCGGACAGGAATACCAGCAGCGCCACCAGGCGTTGATCCTTGCCACCAACGGAGAACGAACGCGCCTGCTTGATGGCATTGACGACGTCGGTGCCGCCGTCAGCCAGGCCTATCACCTGGGCCTTGGAAGCCTGCGCCTGCAGCAGGAAGGACGAGAAGTCAGAAGCGTTCAGCGGGTGGCGCACCGAACCCAGCACGGTGCCGCCGTTGGCCTTGACCACATCGGAGGCATCCTTCTCGAGAGAGTGGCCGAAGGCATAATCAACGGTCACGAAATACCACGACTTGTTACCCAGCTTGGTCAGCGCGGCAGCCGCGCCGGCCGCTTGCGAATAGGTGTCGAACATCCAGTGGAAGCCATTGGTCGCACACTCAGCCGTTGTCAGCGCGCCAGTTGCCGGGCCGCTGTACATGGCGATGCCGCCCTTTTCCTTGATCAGCTTCTGCACCGCCAGCGCCACAGACGAATTGGTCAGATCGGCGATCGCCTCGACCTTGTCGCGATCCAGCCATTCACGTGCGCGTGTGACGCCGACGTCAGGCTTGTTCTGGTTGTCGGCAGAGAGCACTTCAATTTTCATGCCCTTGCATTCGGCCTTGAGGCAATCCTCGATCGCCAGCTTGGCAGCGACCACCGAGCCCTGGCCGCCCATGGCGGAATACGGGCCGGACATGTCGGTCAGGATGCCGATTTTGACGGTGTCGGAGTTTTGCGCCTGGACGGCGGCAGAAATACAGGTCAGGGAAAGCGCAGCCATTGCCAAGGCGGCACGGATGTTTTTTTGCATGGAGTCTCCTCGTTATATGTTTTTTATGAAATTGCTCTGCGGCGATTTCGAGACTCATTTTGCATGTGCGTTAATATCGTTACAATAGCCAATAATTCAAAAGGCTTTTGCATAATTGCAAAGCGACGCTAAGAGCACTCAATGGAGACAACATGCTGGACTGGGATAACCTCCGCGTATTTCTGGAACTCACGCGCAGTCAGGGATTGGTCGATGCCGCCAAGAAACTGGGCATCGATCACTCGACCGTGTCGCGCCGTATCAAACGCTTCGAGGAGCAAGTCGGCAGTCAGCTGTTCGACCGCAACAATCACGGCTACAGCCTGACCGCCGATGGCTATCGCCTGGTCGAATACGCCGAAAAGATCGAAAGCACCGTCTACGCCGCCTCCGAAGAACTGGGCGGCCACAACCGCCTGCTGTCGGGCCAGGTGCGGCTGGGCGCGACGGAAGGCTTCGGCACCTTTGTACTGGCGCCGCATATCGCCCACTTCTGCGCGCGCAATCCGCATATCTCGGTCGACATGCTGCCGATGCCGCGCTTCGTCAATTTGTCCAAACGCGAAGCCGACATCAGCGTTACCATCGAGCGGCCCGTCAGCGGTAATTACGTTGTCACGAAACTGGCGGACTATGCATTGAAGCTCTACGCCACGCCGGCCTATCTGGCAAATCACCCCGCCATCGGCAAGGTCACCGATCTGGAGCGCCACAACTTCATCGGCTATATCGACGATCTGGTGTTCAGCGAAGAGCTGCGCTACAAGGAAAACATCGCGCCGGAAGCCTTCCGCGCCTTTCGCAGCACCAGCGTCATCGCACAATACACCGCGGCGCGCAGCGGTCAGGCCCTGGCGATCCTGCCGTGCTTCCTGGCGCAGCAGTCCGACGATCTGGTGCCGGTGCTGCCTGACGACGTGCAAATCATGCGTTCGTTCTGGCTGGTCGCCGCCAGCGAACAGCGCCACGTGGCAAGAGTGTCCGCGCTGTGGAGTTATCTGCGCGATTGCATGGAGCCGAACAAGGAATTTTTAATGGGGAAGTCGCGTCAGATGACGTGGATCAAATAAGAACGCGCTATCAGCGCGCAAGCTATGGAAGTGAAACACCCCAACCGGGCCATCCGGCCTGCAACCAAGGAGATCAGCATGGCAGCAAAGAAGATTTTATTGTTGACCGGCGACTTTGCCGAAGATTACGAAACCATGGTGCCTTTCCAGGCGCTGCAAATGGTCGGTCACACCGTGCACGCCGTCTGTCCCGGCAAGAAAGCCGGCGACAAGATCAAGACCGCCATTCATGACTTTGAAGGCGACCAGACTTACACCGAGAAGCCAGGTCATCAGTTCGCCCTCAACGCCAGCTTCGATGACGTGGATCCTGCCAAATACGACGCCATCGTCATCGCCGGCGGACGGGCGCCGGAATATCTGCGCCTGAACGACAAGGTGATTGCCATCGTGCGTCATTTCGCTGAAGCGAAGAAGCCGATCGCCGCCGTATGCCATGGCGCGCAGTTGCTGGCCGCAGCAGGCGTGATCGAAGGCAAGAAGATCTCGGCCTATCCGGCCTGCGCTCCGGAGGTCAAACTGGCCGGCGGTCACTATGCGGATATTGCAGTCGACAGCGCCGTCACCGATGGCAATTTCGTGACCTCGCCTGCCTGGCCGGGACATCCGGAATGGCTGGCGCAATTCCTCAAGGTGCTGGGAACCGAGATCAAGCTGTAGTTGATTTCGTCGCGATAAAAAAAGCCGCCGTCTGCAATGGACGGCGGCTTTTTCTTTTTGATGCCTGCAAAGATGCCAGGTCAGTGTTTGGCTATCCATCCGGGCTGTGTCTTTTCGAGGAAAGCGCGCAACCCTTCCTTGCCCTCTTCCGAAGCGCGCAGATCGGCGATCACTCCTGTAGTGTAGTCGCGCAGCGCCGGCGTGCACGGCAGAGGATTTTCTTCTTGTGCCAACTCCTTGGCGCGGCGCATTGCTTGCGGACCGTTGGCCAGCAGCGTGGCGATGATCTGCTCGGTCTTTGCATCTAGCTCAGTCGCCAGCACCACTTCATGTACGAGGTCGATGGCGGCGGCGCGAATGGCAGAAAAGCGTTCTGCCGAAACGAAATAACGGCGCGCCTGCGAGACGCCGATCTTGGCGATCACATACGGGCTGATCACCGCGGGAGCGAGACCAAGCTTGACTTCGGATAACGCGAAAAAAGCGTTGTCGCTGGCGATGGCGATATCGCAGCAGGCCACCAGGCCAACGCCACCACCCATGACCGTGCCCTGGATTTTGGCGACCGTCGGACAAGGAAAATTATTCAGACCTTCCATCAGTGCCGACAACTGATGCGCATCCTTGATGTTGTCCTCGCGCGAGGCATCTGCCATGCGGCGCATCCAGCCGAGATCGGCGCCGGCGGAAAAGGATTTGCCGGTTGAGGCAAGCACCAGGGCTTTGACTTGCGGATTGTCTCTGGCCTGCGCAATCAGATTGATCAGATGCGCAATCAGCAGGTCGTCGAAGGCATTGTGGACTTCGGGGCGATTCAGGGTGATGGTTGCTACCCCGCGCGCGTCGATGACGAGATCGGCGGCTTGGCTCATGGTGTGCTCCTTGGGTGTTGGTTCTTCGGTGCGCCTTGGGCGTCTGGTTTTGGTGCGGCTATCGGGAGATAGTAAAAGAAAAATGGGATTGGTGGAATTTGAGGATGGAGATTAGCGGGAAATGGAGGGATGGGTTGTCTTTGGGAGGACAAAGCTTAAGTATTGAGGGAGATGCGCTGAAAAATTCCGCCTTGTCGTTCTCGCGAACGCGAGAATCCAGTGGCGTTGCTGGTGGTGGATGATTGCGACGTCGCGTTTTAGCGTGTGTGGGAGGATGTTTTTGCCTGATGGCTTTGACTCGCTACCGCGTTATCTCGAACGCCTGTTTCGCCCGCTTTGCGGGCGCGCTGCTGGTTCCGGCTTTGCCGGAACTTCGCTGCTTTCTTTGCTTGCTTGATGAGTGCATCGTTCCGACGTCAGCTTCGTCCGCTTTGCGGACGTGCTCGTTTCGGCTTTGCCGAAACATTGCTGTTTTTCTTTGGATTGCTTCTTTCGGCGTTGGCTCGGCGGTCGGCTAACGAACGCTGCGCGTCCGAGGGATTCGCCTACCTTCGGCAGGCCGCGGTTTCGCTTGCAAGCGAAACCCTTCGAATCCCCCGCGTGATGTGCGCAGGCACATCACTTGGTGACGCAAAAACAAAAACGCCCGCATAAGCGGGCGTTTTATGTTTTGGCGTCCCCAGGGGGATTCGAACCCCCGTACTCACCGTGAAAGGGTGATGTCCTAGGCCTCTAGACGATGGGGACAATTGTCCGGTTGCAGTAATTCAAATAGTACTCGATAACGCTGGCGTCCCCAGGGGGATTCGAACCCCCGTACTCACCGTGAAAGGGTGATGTCCTAGGCCTCTAGACGATGGGGACGTTGTGTTGTCCCGCAGCTGTTACCTTACTACCGACTGTGTGGCATCACAGTGTATTACTAGCATTTACTCTACTACTTTTACTACTCAGTTACTACTCAGTTACTACTGAGCCGCTGGTGGAGGTAAGCGGGATCGAACCGCTGACCTCTTGCATGCCATGCAAGCGCTCTCCCAGCTGAGCTATACCCCCTTGCGAAGAAGCGAGATTATGCAACATGCATTGGTAAATAGCAAGAGGGTTTTCTGAAAAACCCTCTTCTTTATTACAAATAGTTTTGCAAACGCGCCAGCACGACCTCACGACCGAATAATTCCAACACTGCATCAATCGCCGGGGTCTGCAACTGACCAGCAACGATCAGGCGCAAAGGCATCGCCAGCAATGGCATCTTCAGTGTATGCGCAGCCAGCACTTCTTTGATCATCGCGCCCAGCGCCGCCTTGTTCCACTCGACTGTCGCACAGCGTGCGGCAAAGTCTTGCAGCGCCGGCTTGATGGCGTCGGTGATGTGTTGCGTGACCAATGCAGCATCTGGCGCAGGCTGGCGATAGAACATCATCACCGCAGGAGCCAGTTCATTGACGGTGTTGGCGCGCTCTTTGAGCAACGCGATGGTCTGCGCCAGTGCCGGTGCGCCGTCGAATTGCGCGCCTTCTTTTTCCAGCAGCGGACGCACCAGCGCAGCGAGGCGTTCGTTATCAGCCAGCTTGATGTAGTGGTTGTTCAGCCACGCCAATTTTTCCGGATTGAATTGCGCCGGCGACTTCGACAGATGGTCGAGGTCGAACCATTCGCAGAACTGTTCCATCGAGAAGATTTCTTCGTCGCCGTGGCTCCAGCCCAGACGCGCCAGATAGTTGAGCATGGCTTCCGGCAAGAAACCTTGCGCCGGATAATCCATCACGCTGACCGCGCCGTGACGCTTGGACAGCTTTTCGCCGTCGGCGCCGAGAATCATCGGTACGTGGCCGTACAGCGGCAGCGTGCCACCGAGTGCTTTCAGAATATTGATCTGGCGTGGCGTATTGTTGACGTGATCGTCACCGCGAATAACGTGGGTGATCTTCATATCCCAGTCATCGACCACGACGCAGAAGTTATAGGTGGGCGTGCCGTCCGGACGCGCGATCACCAGGTCGTCCAGCTCGCGATTGGAAATCGTGATCGGGCCCTTGACCACGTCGTCCCAAGTGACGTCGCCGTCGAGCGGATTGCGGAAGCGCACCACCGGTTTGCGGCCTTCCGGGATTTCCGGCAAGGTCTTGCCGCGCTCTGGACGCCAGGTACCGTCGTAACGCGGCTTTTCACCGGCGGCGCGTTGGCGCTCGCGCATGGCTTCGACTTCTTCCGGCGAGGAATAGCAATAGTAAGCCGTGCCTTGTTGCAGCATGTGCGCCACGACTTCGCGGTAGCGCTCCATGCGCTTCATCTGATAGAACGGGCCTTCATCATGCTCCAGACCGAGCCACTGCATGCCGTCGATGATGGCCTGCACCGCTTCCGGAGTGGAACGTTCCAGATCGGTGTCTTCGATACGCAGGATGAAGGTGCCGCCGAAACGACGTGCATAGGCCCACGAGAACAAGGCCGTACGCGCGCCGCCCAAGTGGAGATAGCCGGTCGGGCTGGGGGCGAAACGGGTACGAACCGGCGTGTGGACGGATTCGGTGGCAGGAGCAGTCTGGTCTGTGGATGTCATGATAAATAAAAACGGCCTTGGAACGCCAAAGCCGTTGTCAGTCTGATCGGAAAGCCGTCATTTTACCGCGTCGGGCGCAGTCATGGAATCATGCTACGCACCGACCGGGATTTACTTGACGGTGATATTGATGGTCTTGCTCATGGCCGGGCCATAGGACTGATGCGCGCCGTCGCCGAATTGCATGGTCAGCTTGTACTTGCCCGGCGGCAGCGTGATCTTGGCTTCAGTCTGGCCTTTGCCGTAGTGCAGGTGCGTCTCGTCCATCGGGATCGGCGCGCCCTTCGGGATCGGGCCGGTGTTGATCAACAGATGATGATGGCCGGTATTGGGCGTCATGTCGCCCAGTGGCTTGATCTCCATGCCGGAGACGGCGAACTTGACGTCGAACGGACTGGTGACGGTGGCGCCGTCCATCGGTGCAGTGAAGGAGACAGACGGCTCCGCCGCCTGCGCCAGCGATGCCGTCGAAGCTGCCGACACCAGCAACACAGCAGAACAGAACAAGGTTTGAATCAAACGCGATGCCAGGGATGTCATTACATGTCTCCTCAATAGACTACATTGGTCAAAAACAACGGCGGCAAAAAAGACAGAACACGCAAACAACACCCGCAGGCTTTGCCGAGCATGAGCGACGTCAGTCGTTCTGAATCACGATACTTGGGAACTTGCTGGTCATGTCCTTGGCTTTTTCCGCCACTTTGACAGCGACCTTGCGCGCAATGTTCTTGTAAATTTCTGCAACCGGTCCGTTCGGGTCGGCCACCACGGTCGGACGGCCCGAGTCGGTCTGTTCGCGGATCGTCATCGTCAGCGGCAAGGCGCCGAGAAAATCGACGTTGAAGTCGGCGCACATCTTCTCGCCGCCGCCTGTGCCGAAGATCGCTTCAGCATGGCCGCAATTGGAGCAGATATGCGTGCTCATGTTCTCGACGATACCGAGGATGGGGATGCCGACCTTTTCAAACATCTTCAAACCCTTGCGTGCGTCCAGCAAGGCGATGTCCTGCGGGGTGGTCACGATCACAGCGCCGGTGACAGGCACCTTCTGCGACAGCGTCAGCTGCACGTCGCCGGTGCCTGGCGGCATGTCGACGATCAGATAATCCAGATCGCGCCAGTTGGTCTGGTCGAGCAGCTGTTGCAAGGCTTGCGTGACGATAGGACCGCGCCATACCATCGGCTCGTCCGGATCGATCATGAAACCGATGGAGGACACCTGCAGGCCGTGATTTTCCAGCGGCTCCATGGTTTTGCCGTCCTTGGTTTCTGGCTTGGCGTCGATGCCCAGCATCATCGGCTGCGACGGGCCATAGATATCGGCGTCCAGAATACCGACACGCGCGCCTTCAGCCGCCAGCGCCAGCGCCAGGTTGGCAGCGGTGGTCGACTTGCCGACGCCGCCCTTGCCGGATGCCACAGCGATAATGTTCTTGACGTTGGACTTGAGTTTGATGCCGCGCTGCACGGCGTGCGCGACGATCTTGAAATAGACGTTGGCCTTGACCGAAGCGACACCCGCCACACCCTGCACGGCGGCCTCGGCGGCGCTGCGGATCAGTTCGATCTGGCTGTTGGCGGGATAGCCCAATTCGACGTCGAAGGCGACATTGGCGCCATCGAGCTGGATGTTCTTGATCGACTTTCCTGCGACCAGATCCTTGCCGGTGTTAGGGTCGATGACCTGGGAAAGCGCTGTTTTGACGACTTCTGGGGTGATGCTCATTACCTCTCCTTGATAGACCAGCTTTAATGCACCCGCAAGTCTAAACTAATCAGGCCACCACCACAGGCGGATCGACAAAGCACGGACAATGAAAATTGCCATTCAGACATCAAATCACTGCTCCGGCGACTGCGGTTTGCACTCTGTTTGTCCATCAACCCTGCGCCAAAGGCCCTGTGACTGCTAAAATGACCCTCTTTTCTCCATTACCCACCCAGCAAGCATTGCCAATGAGCACTTCATCGCCACGCCAACTTTTCGTTACCACCGCCCTTCCCTACGCCAACGGCGCGTTCCACATCGGCCACATCATGGAATACATCCAGGCCGACATCTGGGTCCGGTTCCAACGAATGCAGGGCCATGAAGTCCATTTCGTCGGCGCTGACGATGCCCACGGCGCACCGATCATGATCGCGGCTGAAAAAGCCGGTGTGACGCCGCAACAGTTCGTCGCCAATATCGCGGCCGGCCGCAAGCAATATCTGGACGGCTTCCACATCGCCTTCGACAACTGGAGCTCGACCGACAGTGAAGAAAACCATCAACTGTCGCAAGACATCTACCGCGCGCTGCGCGACGATGCCAAGCTGATCACGACCAAGACCATCGACCAGTTCTTTGATCCGGTCAAAAGCATGTTCCTGCCGGATCGCTACATCAAGGGCGAATGCCCGAAGTGCGGCACCAAGGACCAGTACGGCGACTCCTGTGAAAACTGCAGCGCCGTGTACGCACCGACCGACCTGAAGAATCCGTACTCGACCCTGTCCGGTGCAACGCCCGTGATGAAGTCGTCGGAACATTTCTTCTTCAAGCTGTCCGATCCCAAATGCGTGGCTTTCCTGCGTGAATGGGCGCTCGACAACAATCGCCTGCAACCGGAAGTGGCCAACAAATGCCGCGAATGGCTGGACGGTGAAAGCGGTCTGGGCGACTGGGACATCAGCCGCGATGCGCCCTACTTCGGCATCGAAATCCCGGACGCACCGGGCAAGTATTTCTACGTCTGGCTGGACGCACCGATCGGCTACCTGGCTTCGCTGAAGAATTACTTCGGCAAGATCGGCCGCGACTTCGATGCCTTCATGACCGACGACAAGACCGAGCAGTACCATTTCATCGGCAAGGACATCACCTATTTCCACACCTTGTTCTGGCCTGCGATGCTGAAGTTTGCCGGCCGCAAGGTGCCCAACAACGTGTTCGCGCACGGCTTTATCACCGTCAGCGGTGAAAAAATGTCCAAGTCGCGCGGCACCGGCATCTCGCCATTGCGCTACCTCGACATCGGCATGAATCCTGAATGGCTGCGCTATTACATCGCCGCCAAGTTGAACGCCAAGGTAGAAGACGTCGACTTCAACCCGGACGACTTCGTTGCACGCGTCAACGCCGACCTGATCGGCAAGTACGTCAACATCGCCAGCCGTGCGGCGGGTTTCATCGCCAAACGCTTCGACGGCAAGCTGTCGACTGCGTGGGCGACTGCCGACGACGCCTTCCTGTCCAAGCTGCGTGGCATTGCTCCGGAAATTCTGGCGCTGTACGAACAACGTGAATACGGCAAAGCCCTGCGCGCGATCATGGAGCAAGCCGACGTCATCAACGCCTACGTCGACGCCAACAAACCGTGGGAACTGGCCAAGGACACCGCCAAGGACGCGCAACTGCACGAAGTCTGCAGCCGCCTGCTGGAAGCATTCCGCATCCTGACCGTCTACCTGAAACCGGTGCTGCCGCAACTGGCGGCACAAGTGGAAGGCTTCCTCAAGGTCGCACCGTTCTCCTGGGCTGATGTGCAAACTGCGCTGCCTGACGGTCACGTCATCAACGCTTACGCTCACCTGATGCAACGCGTCGATCCGAAGATGCTGGACGCGCTGTTCGATGCGCCCGAAGCGGCCGCTACTCCAGCAACGGGCGCCCCCGTAGAGACCGCCGATGCCGGCATCGAAGAACTGGCGCCTGAAATCAGCATCGACGATTTTGCCAAGATCGATCTGCGCATTGCCAAGATCGTGAATTGCGAAGCAGTCGAAGGTTCGACCAAGCTGCTGCGCCTGACACTGGACGCCGGCGAAGGTCGCATGCGCAATGTCTTCTCCGGCATCGCTTCGGCTTACAAACCGGAAGAGCTGGTCGGCAAACTGACCGTGATGGTTGCCAACCTGGCGCCGCGCAAGATGAAGTTCGGCATCTCCGAAGGCATGGTGCTGGCCGCCTCCGCCAAGGATGAAAAAGCAAAACCGGGCATCTACGTGCTGACCCCATGGCCAGGTGCCGAGCCTGGCATGCGCGTTCGTTAATCCAAGCTATCGCACGCCATGGCAGACATTGACCTTTTGATTCGTGAAGCGACCGTTGACGACGCCGAGCTGATCGCGGAACTCACGCGTGGCAGCTGGGCCAACAAGGTGGCCCCAAGCTCCAGCGGCCACCGTGAAGATCCTCAACGCGTTGCCGAAGATTTGCAGCGTGGCGGCGGTTTTGTACTGCTGCGCGACAACACCCCGGCGGGATCGGTACGCTGGCTGCCGCTGGATACCGAGCTCGACGTTTGGGAAATCCTGCGCATGGGCATCTTGCCAAGCTATCGCGGCGAGCGCCTGTCGCAGCACCTGATGGAAGCCCTTATCCATCGTGCGCTGGCTGCCGACATCGGAGAACTCCGCCTGGCAGTCAGGAGCGACCAGGAACAATTGCTCGACGTCTACGCCGCCTTCGGTTTTGAAATCGCCCCGGAACTGGAATACACCCGCGCCAATCCGATGGAGCCGTCTCCTATCGTGATGCGTCGCTGGCTGCGCAACTGATCCCCTGAATCAGACACGCCTGTAAACCGTTGTCGACCGGTATCTGCCGGCAGACAACGGTTTTTTTACGCCTGAAGACCCCGCCGGCACCCACATTCCGTTTCCCCACGCCATGCAATGGCTGCTCGTCATGGTGACGCTCGCAGCTTGATTTCTCACGCCAGTTGGATTATTGTACAAACGTTCAACACAAATGATCATTTGTCCAATTCAAAATATGGCAACAGCAGATCGTCAGAGCGTCGCGCATTCCGCCGTCCGCGTGGCACGCCTGTATTACTTCCAGAACATGACCACAGCCGCCATCGCGGAAGAGATGGGCACCTCGCGCGCCACCGTGTCGCGGCTGCTGTCTTACGCCATGGAAAATGGTCTGGTCGAGATCCGCGTACATGATCCGCTGGAGTTGTCCGGCAATCTGGAAGCTGCGATAAAGAAACACTATGCACTGCGCTCGATCCAGGTCGTGCCTGTTCCGGTATCGGCCAACGAGCGTGAAAGCATGCAACGCGTTGCCGCACACACAGCGGCCTATCTGAATTCGCTGGTGCTGCCATCGACCGTTATCGGACTGGCCTGGGGTAATACCGTCGCTGCCATCGCCGACAATCTGGTGCCCAAGCATGTGCACGGTGTCGCAGTGGTTCAGTTGAACGGCTCGGGCGCCGGCGCCAACATCGTCAACACCTTTGGCGAATCCATCGTCTCTCGCTTCGCACAAAATTATGGTGCGCAGGCGCACAGCTTCCCTGTGCCGGCCTTCTTCGACTACGCCGACACGCGCAACGCCCTCTGGCGCGAACGCAGCATCAAAGCTATCCGCACCTTGCAGAGCAACGCCTCGATTTTGCTCTTCAGTATCGGCGCTGCAGAAACCGGCAGCCACATCCACACCGGTGGCTATCTCGACAAACAGGACCGGCAGGATATCCTCAAAGACGGCGTGATCGGCGACATCGCCACGGTGTTCTTCCGCGAAGACGGCAGCTGGCGTGATGTTGCGTTGAATGCACGCAGCAGCGGCCCGGATCTGGATCGTTTCCAGCGCGCAGCGCACTCCATCTGCGTAGTGTGCGGCAAGGGCAAGATTCCCGGCCTGCGCGCAGCGCTGCTGGGCGGCTACATCAACGAGCTGGTGATTGACGAACCGACTGCCAGATTGCTGGTGGAAGAACTGGAACAGCAACAAGAAGCCGTGGCCACAGATACAACAATCAACACCGCATCAAACAACAAAACCAACCGCAAGCGAGCAAAGCAATGACCTCACTGACTCCACCAGCCAGTTCGGAAACCTACGACCTCCTCATCATCGGTGGCGGCATCAACGGCGCCGGTGTGGCGCGCGATGCCGCGGGCCGAGGCCTCAAAGTCGCCTTGTGCGAACAGAATGACTTCGCCGGCGCCACCTCATCCGCCAGCACCAAGCTGATCCATGGCGGCTTGCGCTACCTCGAATACTACGAATTCCGCCTGGTCGCCGAAGCGCTGGCCGAGCGTGAACACCTGCTCAATATCGCGCCGCACATTGCATGGCCGCTGCGCTTTGTCATGCCGCACGTCAAAGGCTTGCGTCCGCGCTGGATGATCCGCCTCGGCTTGTGGATGTACGACCATATCGGAGGCCGCATCACGCTGCCGCATTCGCGCAGCATTGAACTGGATCGCATGGATGCACCGAGCGGCTTACGTGCTGACATCACACGCGGCTTCGCCTACTCGGACGCCTGGGTTGACGACGCTCGCCTGGTCATCCTGAATTTGCAAAGCGCCCAGGAACACGGTGCAGACATTTTTGCACGCACCCGGCTCGTCGACGCCAAGCGCATCAACGGCGCGTGGCAATGCGAGCTTGAAAACACCATCACCGGGGCTCGCCAGAATCTCACCGCACGCGCCGTCGTCAATACCGCGGGCCCGTGGGTCGCGAAGATGGATCATTTGCTGAATCCGACTGAACAAGGCAGCAAGCACGCCGCTGTCAAACTGGTACGCGGCAGCCACATCATCGTGCCGCGCCTGTTCGCGGGCGAGCATGCCTACATCCTCCAAAATGACGACAAGCGCATCGTCTTCATGATTCCTTATGAAGACAAATTCACGCTGATCGGCACCACCGACGTCCCGCAAGAGAACATGGACAACGGCGCCAAGATCAGCACGGAAGAAGAAGCCTACCTGCTGCGCGCTGTCAATCAGTACCTTGCCAAACCGATCGGCAACGCCGATATCGTCTGGCGCTATGCCGGCGTGCGTCCACTGTTCGACGACGAGTCGGACAACCCGTCGGCCGTCACGCGCGATTACACGCTGGTGTTGCAAGATGCAGAGAACACACCTTGCGTGTCCGTCTATGGCGGCAAGATCACGACTTACCGCCGCCTCGCGGAATCGGTCTTGGAAAAGCTGGCGCCCTGGACCAAGACGCGGCGCGGCTCCTGGACCAACCAGGAAGCCCTGCCAGGCGGCAAGTTCAAGCGCGCCGACCGTGCCCAGGAGCTGGAATACCTGAAAAAGAAATACGCTCAGCTCGACACACATTTCCTGACACGCCTGTTCGGCCGTCACGGCCGCAACGCGCATGTAATCCTGAAAGAGGCACAAGCGCCCGCCGAGCTCGGCCGTGATTTTGGTGGCGGACTGGTGCAGCGCGAAGTCGAATACCTGATCACGCACGAGTGGGCTTATCAGCCGGACGACATTCTGTGGCGTCGCACTAAATGCGGTCTGCACATGAGCGAACAAGAGCGCGCCGATTTCGCAGCCTGGTTCAACGAACGCTGCGCGCGCCGGAGCTGACATGCAGCCGCTGAATCAATTGCCGCGTGCGCAAGCCAGAGAAGTCCGGACGGTCTTCACCGATATCGACGACACGCTCACGACTGGCGGCAAGCTCAGCGCCCAGGCCTATGAGGCATTGGAGTCACTGCAACGCAGCGGCCTGCGCGTCATCCCTGTGACCGGACGCCCTGCCGGCTGGTGCGATCACATCGCACGCATGTGGCCGGTTGACGGTGTCATCGGCGAGAACGGCGCACTGTATATGTGGCACGACAGCACGACCGGCAAGCTGCATACACGCCATCTGCTGGAAGAAAACATCCGGCGCGAAAATACGGCACGCCTTGCTGCAGTGCGCGAAAAAATTCTGCGCGATGTTCCCGGCTGCGCGGTCGCTTCGGATCAGTTCTGCCGCCAATATGATCTGGCCATTGATTTCTGCGAAGATGTTCCTCCTTTGGAACTTGATGTAATCGATTGCATCGTAAGGATTATGGAAGACGCAGGCATGACCGCCAAAATCAGCTCGATTCACGTCAATGGCTGGTTCGGCGACTACGACAAACTCAGCATGGCGCGCCTGATGATGCAGGAGCGCTACGACATCGATCTGGACGACGACGCCGAACGCCGTCGTTGCGTGTTCGCGGGTGACTCTCCCAACGATGCGCCGATGTTCGCCTATTTCCCGCTGTCGGTCGGCGTGGCTAACGTGCTTGATTTTGCAGATCGCCTGCCGCATCCACCTCGCTTCATTACGCACCAGCCCAGCGGCGCCGGATTCGCCGAGCTGACTCAACACTTACTGGAGCCATGACCACCTTACTCAACCTGCTCTCTGCATTGGCCTTGCTGGTATGGGGCACCCACATCGTGCGCACCGACGTGCTGCGCGTGTACGGCGCGCAGCTGCGCCGCGTTTTAAGCACCAGTATCAAACGCCGCAGTCTTGCCTTCCTGGCCGGCGTCGGTGTGACAAGCCTGGTGCAGAGCAGCAATGCTACCGCCGTGATCGTCTGCTCTTTTGTTGCTCAAGGGTTAGTCAGTCTGACGCCGGCGCTGACGATCATGCTCGGTGCGGATGTCGGCACGGCGTTGATGACGGGCGTATTGAGTTTTGATTTGTCGTGGATTTCTCCGCTATTGATTTTCGGCGGCGTGGTGGTGTATCTGTCGCGCCGTCACACGTCGATCGGACGTATGGCGCGTGCCGTGATCGGCCTTGGCCTGATCTTGCTAGCGCTGGAAATGATCACTGCCGCCACGCGTCCGATGATCCAGGGCGCGGGCATCAAAGTGCTGTTCTCGACGCTGACGGGCGACATCATTCTGGATGCGCTGATCGGCGCCGTATTTGCCATGCTGACCTACTCCAGCCTTGCAGCCGTGCTGCTGGCAGCGACATTGGCGACATCCGGCATCATTTCGCTGAAGGTGGCGTTGTGCCTGGTCATCGGCGCCAATCTGGGCAGCGGCATCCTGGCCTTGCTGACGGCAGCCAGCCAGAATGTGGCCGGACGGCGTGTGGCGCTGGGCAGTATGCTGTTCCGCCTCTCCGGTGCGATTGTGGTGCTGCCCTTCATCAATTATCTGGAAGTGTGGATCAGCCTGCTGACCAAAGACTTGCGCTTCGGCGTGGTCGCTTTCCACGTCATTTACAACACCGTGCGTTGCGGCCTGCTGTTACCGCTGGTCGATCCGATGGCGCGTCTTTGCACACGTCTGCTGCCGGAGTTGCATAAGGATGACGACGCGACTATCGCCGCGCGCCATCTCGATCCGGCAGCCATCGATACACCGTCGCTCGCGCTGGCAAACGCGTCGCGTGAAGTGCTGCGTATTGGCGACCTGATTGAAAAAATGTTGCTGAGCCTGCTGCCGGTCATCCGCAACAATGATCAATTGCGCGCACAGCAAATCCGCAAACTCGACGACGATGTCGACAAACTCTACACGGCTGTAAAGATGTATCTGGCACGGGTGTCGCGTGAAGAGCTGAACGACAAGGAAGTGCGCCGCTGGACCGATATCGTCACGCTGACCATCAATCTGGAACAGGCCGGCGACATCATCGAACGTATCGTCAAGGGAATTGAGAGCAAGAAGATTGCGCCACAGCGCACCTTCTCCGACGCCGGCATGACGGAAGTCTGCGAAATGCACACACGTCTGGTGGCAAGCTTGCAGCTGGGCTTATCCGTCTTCCTTGATGGCGACCTCAAGAGCGCGCAAAAACTGTTGGCCGAGAAAGAAGCTTTCCGCGATCTCGAACGCGCTTATTCGAAGACTCACCTTATTCGCCTGGCTGGCGAGACGCAGCAAAGCATCGAAACCAGTTCGCTGCATCTGGATCTGATCAGCGACATGCGCCGCATGCATTCGCTGTTCTGCTCAACTGCCTATGCAGTGCTGGACGAGGCAGGCATGCTGCGCAAGAGCCGCATGAACATCGGCGACGATCCGGTGGTGGTGCAGGAGCGCCAGGAGTTCGGCGACTACTCGCACCCTCCTTGAGCGCATGGCAAGCCGGGGCCATCCTGCGCTTGCCACGGGTCGCGCATGTCAGGCGCCGATCCGGCGCCACGCGTGTTCATTCGTCTTCAGCCATTGTGCCGCCAGATGACGGTTGTCATCGTCGTCCGGATGGAATCCCGGTCGGAAATATTGCATCAAAGGCAGACTCATGCACCATACGCTGCCTTTCCTGCCAAACAGGAAGGTCGCTGCCGACCACCAGGTCGACGGTTTGAACAAGCTACCGGTGCGCCATAGATTGCTCGCTGTCTGCAGAGCGGCCTCCAGCACAAACATCAACACGACATAGACGTACCACAACTGGCGTCGCGCATAACCGCCGCCGAGCGCCCGATACAGATCGAAAGCAACGGCCTTGTGCTCGATTTCCTCGGAGGCATGCCAGCGCCACAAGGTCTGCATGTTCTGCTCGGCAGCGTCGAACAGATCCGGATGACGCAAGGTGATGTCGGCGAACACGGCGGTGAAATGTTCATAAGCAATGGTAACGGCCAGTAAATTCAGGGGGTGCAATTTTTTCTTTTTGGTCCACTCGATACGCCGGCGCGCCCAATGCTGCCAATGGTTGACCATCCCATCCTCTTCGAGGCGGGTGTTATAGACATGATGCAGATGGCGATGCGACGCCTCCTGGCCGATGAACTGCCGTATGAGCTCGCGCAGCGGCTCCCGATCGGGCTCTTCCGTCAGAATCGCGCTCCCCGCCCGGACTGCATCGATGAAAAATTGTTCGCCCGCAGGAAAACTCATCGATAGCGCGTTGTAATACATGCTGCGGAAGGCGTCGCCGCCGTGCCAATGGCGCGGAAATCCGTTTTTCAGATCGACGTCGAGCTTGCGCACAAGCATGTCGGTACGGGAATTTGTCATGATGAAAACCTTGCGTGCCGTGGATAATGTGAGCATTATTCAGTTTTTGGCGAGACGCCTCAACTCGCTTGCTGCTCAGTTTTCCAGCATGATCATGACAAACAAGCCACCTACCCCGACAAGCGCAGAGATCATGCGCAAGCTGCCCACCCAGGAACGGGCGCAGCGCACCATCGAGACCATTTTCGACGCCACTGCTCAGATTATCGATGAACACGGCGAAGCCGGACTCACGACTAACAAGATCGCCCAGAAGGCCGGTTTTTCGATCGGCACGCTGTATCAGTATTTTCCGACCAAGGAAGCGGTGCTGCTGGCGATGATCCAGCGCGGCCGGCGGCAGGCGATGGACGAGATGCAAAGCATGCTGGCCAGCGCCGTCCAGGCCGGTGTCGATCCGCAACAGATCATTCGCGAACGCTTGCACATGCTGATCGAGAATTTCGGCGCAGGAGGCGTTTTCAAGCGCTCCATGATCCGCATGGCGTGGCGCATGGATCATCACGAAAACGTCATGCAAGCGCTGCGCGAGGGCGCTGAACACATCGCGCTGGCGCTGAGCCAGTTGCAATCCCCCGCCATGCGCACGCCCAATGCGGCCAGCATTTTCATTCTGACCCGCGCCGTGATGGGAACGCTGCGCAGCGCCTCGCTGGAAAACTCTCCGCTGCTGGGCACCCAGCTGTTCGAGGACGAACTGGTGATCCTGGTCTGGGGAATATTGAAGGCGTAAAAAAAGACCGTCGCTTGCTGCCGACGGTCCGCCTTCAATGACCTGAATCAATGACCTGAAATCTCCGAAATCGACATGCGCACGACCTTGCCGGTCTCCATGTCGAAATGGACGTTGAAGAGTCGCTCTTCATGTACGTGCAGGTATTTCCAATCCCACACTTCTTCCTGCTTGCGGGCAAACGGCACCACGGTGCGTGGGCGCCCGAGCATGTTGCGCACTTCGTCGCGGGTCATGCCCTTTTGCACCTTATCGAAGTTTTCGTCCGTCAACACCTGTTGATATTCCGACAATTTTCCATCCGCTCCGATACGGAACATCCAGGTGCGGACGCCTTGCGGCCCTTTCGGGTATTCCAGAATCCGTTCACCACTCTCCTCGCGTACGCTGTCGGGCTGTCCCATCACGCCACGTACGTCCGCCTCGGTCGAGACGCCTATATTCAACTTATCCAAGCCAAACTCCTGTATGGGATTGCCATTGCGATCACATCCCAGCCCCAGCAACGCCGCGCAAGCGGCCATGCACCACGCCAATACCTTGTTTCTCATCATTGCCATCTTTGATTCTCGGGCTTCAAGACAGGGTAGAATAGCGCCTATTAGCCAGTTAATAAGAATTTCAGGAAAAATCATGCCACTCTTCAAACTTTTCAAATCCTACGAATCCGAAGCGACTAAATTCATCGCCGAACTCAAGGAAAAGAATCCGAAACTGGAAGAGCAGCAACGCGCCGGCCGGGCCCTGTTGTGGGACAAGGCTCCGCTGGATCTGGACAAGACCGCACGCGACAAGGAATCCCGCGTTCAGCAACAGCCTTACGTCTATCAAAATCACTAATTCGTCAGCATGATCGAAAACGCCGGGAGTCAAGGTAATCAATCCTCCGACGCAGCAGAACTGACGGTGGCAGGCCAGCCGGACACGACGCCGGATGTGGTCGATGGCGTTGCTTTCGCCAAGCTTTATGGCGAGCCGCTGTTCAAGCTGCCGACAGATCTGTACATCCCCCCTGATGCACTCGAAGTGTTCCTGGAAGCTTTCCAGGGCCCACTGGATCTGTTGCTGTATCTGATCCGCAAGCAAAACTTCAATATTCTCGACATCCCGATGGCGCAGGTGACCCTGCAATATCTGGAATACGTGGAACAGATCCGCAAGCACAACCTAGAACTGGCTGCAGAATATCTGCTCATGGCCGCGATGTTGATCGAGATCAAATCGCGCATGCTGCTGCCGGTCAAAAAGGCCGACACCGGTGATGAGGCGGAAGATCCCCGCGCCGAACTGGTGCGCCGCCTGCTCGAGTACGAGCAAATGAAACTGGCTGCGCAAGAACTCGACTCGCTGCCGCAAGTCGGCCGCGATTATGTGCGCACTCAGGTGTATGTCGAACAAACCGTGGTGACCCGCTGGCCGGACGTCAATCTCGACGATCTCCAGTCTGTCTGGGCCGACATCATGCGGCGTGCAAAACTGACTGCCCACCATCACATCAGCCGTGAAGAACTGTCCGTGCGCGAGCATATGACGGGTATTCTGCGTCGTCTGCAATCGGCGCGCTTTGTCGAGTTCGCCGACTTGTTCGACCCGATGCGCGGCGTACCGGTGGTCGTGGTCAACTTCATCGCCCTGCTCGAACTAGCCAAGGAAACGCTGATCGAGATCACCCAGGCCGAAGCCTTTGCACCGATTTACGTGCGGCTGTCGTATTCTCCGAGCTGATTTTTCAGCTCGCTGAATCTGGCTCCTGGCATCTGGTATCTGCCCAGTCCGCCTCCGCACCCTACTCAAAGAAACACAACATGAAAATCATCTCGTCCATCGAAGAACTGCGCGACCAACTGCGTGGCCAGCTGCGCACAGCATTCGTCCCGACCATGGGTAATCTGCACGAAGGCCATCTCTCGCTGATGCGCCTGGCGCGCACACATGGTGATCCGGTGGTGGCGTCGATTTTCGTGAATCGTTTGCAGTTCGGGCCGAATGAGGATTTTGACAAATATCCTCGCACTTTCCAGGCCGACGTCGAGAAGCTTGAAAAGGAAGGTGTCTACGTCTTGTTCGCGCCAACCGAAAAAGATCTCTATCCGGAGCCGCAGGAATACCGCGTGCAACCGCCGGACGACCTCGGCAATATTCTTGAAGGCGAGTTCCGTCCGGGCTTTTTTACCGGTGTGACGACGGTGGTGTTGAAGCTGTTTTCCTGCGTGCAGCCGCGCGTTGCCGTCTTCGGCAAGAAGGATTATCAGCAGTTGATGATCGTGCGCAACATGGCGCGCCAGTTCGCCCTGCCGACCGAAATCATCGCCGCCGAAACCTGGCGTGCAGACGATGGCCTGGCGCTGTCGTCGCGCAACGGCTATCTCTCGACCGACGAACGTGCCGAAGCACCAGCACTCTACAAAGTACTCAATCAGGTTGCCGATGAAGTGCGTGGCGGCCATCTCGACGTGCTTCAGCTTGAGCGCAAAGCCATGGATGCATTGGCCCAGCGCGGCTGGCAGCCGGACTATATTTCGATCCGCAAACGCATGGATCTGCAAGCACCGTCGGCCGACGATCTGGCGCAAGGTGAAAAGCTGGTCGTTGTCGCCGCTGCAAAACTCGGCAAGACCCGCCTGATCGACAATCTGGAAATCTGATGCGTCGCTGGCTCGCAGCGACGCTGATACCGCTGTTCTGCGTCAGCAGCGCTGCCGCCAATATTGCATCTGCGACCGGCATCACCGTCAAGGACGATTACGGCGACGACATCCACCTGGAACGCCCCGCCCGCCGTATCGTCAGTTTGTCGCCACACACCACGGAGTTGCTCTACGCCGCCGGTGCCGGGCCGTATGTCGTGGGCGTCAGCCACTACAGCAATTATCCGCCGCAAGCGCTGCAAGTCGCATCAGTGGGCCGCATCAGCGCCGTCGACATTGAAAAAATCCTCACCCTTAAACCTGATCTGATTGTTGCCTGGCACAGCGGCAATGCGGCAGCGCAATTGCAGAAATTGCGCTCCTTCGGCTTACCCGTATTTGAAAGCCAGCCGGCAGACTATGCAACGATTGCGACCTCGCTTGAACGGCTTGCAGCGCTCAGCGGAACAGAGAACATAGGCAACAAGGCGGCCGCTGATTTCCGTGCACGCTGGCAAGGATTGACCAGAACGTACCGGGATCGGCAAGTGGTCAGCGTGTTCTACCAAATCTGGGGGCAGCCGTTAATGACGCTCAATGGTCAGCATATGGTATCGGCCGTATTGCGTACTTGCGGTGGGAGCAACATCTTTGCCGATCTGCCGCAACTGGCTCCGCACGTCAGCCTGGAAGCGGTGATTGCAGCCGATCCCGACGCGATTCTTGCACCCGACGACGCCAAAGACCATCCGCTGGACGACTGGCGCCGGTTTGGCAAGATGAAAGCAGTGAGCGCCAATACCCTCTTCACCGTCAACGCAGACTGGCTTAACCGGCCGGGGCCGCGCATTCTCGATGCGACGGCACAAGTCTGTGAATTTCTGGATCAGGTTCGCACCAAACGTTCGAAGACATCACCCTCACTCCCCCAACCGGCCAAGCCCGCCAAATAGGTGCCGGCTTCACGTCGACAACTTCCGCAACGCCCTCCATCACACTCGAAAAGCATCCTACTTTTCAGTATCTCTCGAATTTATTCGAGTTTTTCCAAGTAAAAATATTTTCAATTTGACAAGTTTATGCGGCATTGCATAGGATCAATTTCATCTTTTGCGTAGCGTCTCTCATTGCCCGTTAGGCAGGACGGTCAATGTCCTTCCATCGTTGTACTCCGGAGATGATCCATGAAAACATCCAATCTGAAAATCGGCGTGCGCCTGTATCTGGGTTTCGGCGCGTTAGCGTCTTTGCTCGTGATCATCATCGCCGTTGCCTACCTCAATTTTTTTCGACTCAAGGAAGCGAACGACTGGAACGAGCATACACACAAGGTGGTCGCTGCCGTCGACGGCAGCTTGCTGTCTCTGATCAACATGGAAACCGGACAGCGTGGCTTTGCCCTGACCGGCAAGGATGCATCGCTGGAGCCGCTTGCTGCGGGACAACAATCCTTCAACAAGGAAATGGCGCGTGCCAAAGAACTGACCAGCGACAACCCGCAGCAGCAAGAACGTATCAGCAAACTGCTTGATCTTCAGCGTCAATGGATGGATACCGCTGTGACGCCATCCATTACCATGCGCCGCGAAAACTCAGAAAGCAGCATCGCGAAAGTCATCGGCTTTGAGCAGGCAGCAAAAGGCAAGACGCTGATGGATAGCATGCGGCAGATTTTCAGCGACATGAAAGGTGCAGAAACCAGTTTGATGAGCGAGCGCTCACAAGCCGTCAGCTCACTCACATTGATCACTACGGCGACGCTTCTTACCGGTGGCGTCATCGGCGTATTGGCCGCCATGATTCTGGCTTACTGGCTCAAACACAACATCACTCGTCCCCTCGCTGCTGCAGTCAGAATCGCGCAAACCGTTGCCGCCGGTGATCTGACCTCTTCTATTCCACCTTCGGGTAAAGACGAAACCGGCCAGTTGCTGCTTGCCCTCAAGGACATGAACGACAATCTGCTCAAGATTGTCGGTGAAGTTCGCCAGAGCACTGAGACGATCGCCACAGCCTCGGGTCAGATTGCGCAAGGAAATCTCGATCTCTCCAGTCGCACCGAACAACAGGCCAGCTCGCTGGCGGAAACTGCTGCGTCCACACGAGCGCTGACATCAACAGTCAAAAGCAATGCCGAAAACTCCGAAGAGGCCAGCCGTCTGGCGAACTCAGCTTCCGAAATTGCCATTCGCGGCGGCGCCGTCGTTGCTCAGGTCATTGAGACCATGGACTCAATCAATACCTCCGCACGCAAGATCGTCGACATCATCAGCGTCATTGACGGCATCGCTTTTCAGACCAATATCCTCGCACTAAACGCCGCGGTAGAGGCTGCGCGTGCCGGTGAGCAAGGTCGTGGCTTCGCTGTCGTGGCGTCGGAAGTACGCAGCCTGGCGCAACGCTCCGCCACGGCGGCCAAAGAAATCAAAGGTCTGATTGACGATTCGGTGGAAAAAGTCGCTTCCGGCAGCAAACTGGTCGAACAGGCCGGCGCCACCATGAATGAAGTGGTTGAAAGCGTACGCAGTGTCACCGGCATCGTTTCAGAAATTTCTGCTGCCAGCAGGGAGCAAAGCAGCGGCATCGAACAAGTCAACAACACCATCGGGCAGATGGACGAAGTCACTCAGCAAAATGCCGCGCTGGTGGAAGAAGCGGCTGCCGCAGCGAAATCTCTGGAGGACCAGGCCCAGAATCTGTCGCGTGTGGTCAGTGTCTTCAAGTTGACCGAACAGACCCGTCTCGCAGCGCCGATACACAAATCCCTGTTGCGTCACAAGCCGTCAACCGCCGCCAGCACAACCGTGAAGCATCTGCCGGCCAGACCTCAGCCAGCGCAATTGACTCACAGGCCACAGACTCCGGCAACTTCTGACGGCAACGACTGGGAAACATTCTAATCAAAACGGGATGCGCGCCCGGGCCTGTCAACAGGCTCCAGCCCACTCAGAACGGGGAAAACCACTTTCCCTGTTCTGAAGCAATGACATTGAAGCTGCAGCCAAACGCAGCTTGCAGCAGTTCCGGCTGCAGCACGTCGTCAACCGCACCGCGCCACCATCGCTGTGATCCGATCAGGATGACATGTGTCGCAAACCGCGCCGCCAGATTGATGTCGTGCATACTGGCGACAACGGCATGCTTGTCGTCCGCCAATACCCGCAATAATCGCAGGAGCATCTGCTGAGCTGCCACGTCCTGATGCGACGCCGGCTCATCAAGCAGGTACAGTTGCGGGGCTTGCAGCATCAGCGTGGCAATCGCGATACGTTGACGTTCGCCGCCGGACAACTGCGTGACATCGGTGTCGGCGTAGGACGCCATGCCAAGCCGATCCAGCGCCACGAGCGCAGCCCGCCGATCAGCCTCATCAGGCCATCCCCACCCGGGGCGATAGGGATGCAAACCCGCCATGACGTAATCGATCACGCTGCATGAAAAAGCATCGAACTGCTGCTGCGCCACCAAACCTCGCCATCGTGCGAGTTGCTGCGGAGTCGATGCTGCGATATCGCCATCAGGAGAACAAATACGTCCTCCTGCCGGCGGCAACAGGCCCGCCACCGCATGCAGCAGAGTACTTTTACCGATCCCATTCTTACCCAGTACGCACCAAAACTCGCCTGCACGCACCTGCCAATTGAAATCCGTCAGCAAGGGCGTTCCACCATTGCGCAGCGTCAGTCTGTCGGCATGGAGTAAAACATCAGCGACCTTCCCGGCAGTCATGTCGGTCTCGCTTCCCTGCGGCTCTTTCGTCATCATGTGCGGCTCCTCGAGAGCAACCACAGAAATAACGGTACGCCGATCAGAGCCGTGATGACGCCTACGGGCAATTGTGTGGGTGAAACCACCGTGCGAGCAGCGAGATCGGCCAGCGTCAGCCCTGCCCCTCCCGCCAGCGCCGCCGCCGGCAGCAAGACGCGTTGGTCGTTGCCGATCAACAGACGCAAACCATGCGGCACCACCAGACCGACGAAGCCGATCGTACCCGCCATCGTGACCGCAGTTGCCGTAGCCAGCGATGCTGCGCACAAGGTTGCTACGCGCAAGCGCACGACAGGCACCCCCAGCAACTGCGCGAAACTCTCGCCGCGCGCCAGCAAATTCAGACGCGGCGCATTCCATACCGACCACAACAAAACCGCGAAGGCGATCAGCGCGGCAATCGGCAAAAAGCGGCTGTCTTCGAGATCGCCCATGAGCCAGAACACCATGCCACGCAATTGCGTGTCTGCCGCCAGCGTCAGCACCAGCGTTATCACCGCGCCAAATCCCGCGGCGAGCATCACGCCCGTCAGGAGCAAGCGATGACCTGCAGCCATCGGCGACAGCGGCAAACGACGCAGAGACTTGCCAACCAGTCCGAACAACAATACCACTGCGACACCCGCCCCCAGCACCGCGCCGACAGCCGCGATATTCTGGCGCGGCAGGCCGATGGACGCCGCCATCAGCATCGCCAGTAACGCCCCGGCGGCAGAACCGCCGGAGACGCCGAGCACATATGGTTCCGCCAAGGGATTGCGCAACAAGACCTGCATCAATGCGCCTGCCATCGCCAGCAACGCGCCGACGGTGAATGCCGTCAGCGCACGCGGCACACGCAAGGCCAGCAGCATGGCGATATTGTCCGGGTCACCATTCAGGCGCAGGCAACCGGTGCTGCCGCAGAGACCTGCGACGGTGAGTGCCAGTCCGGCGAGTACCGTCAGGAAAATTAACAGCAGAATTGCACGGCGCATGAAGTCCTTTGAAGTCGGCGGTCTGCTTTAGAAGTCGTAACGAGCCGTGAATTTTACTGTACGTCCGCTATCCGGATAGATACCGCCGGCGCAACCGAAAGCCTGCGAGAAATAGTCCTTATTGGTTAGATTGCTACCTGTGAGCGCGAACTCCCACGCACTGACGCGCACAGCGTAACGCGCGTCGAATGTCGTGTACGACGGCATGCGGGCATTGCAGGTGTTGCTGAAATCGCTGCCGTAACGTTGAGAGTCGGCCCACAAGACGCCGACATTGGCTGTCTGACTTCCATCGTTCCAATTCAGGCGGGCGGACGCGGTGTTCTTCGGCACCAGCACCATTTCCTTGCCGGAATTGGGACCGCCGGTGAAGGTGGCGATGACATGCTGGAAGTTGGCCTTCAGACTGAAGTCTTGATTCAGACGCGCGCTGGCTTCCAACTCAATGCCCTGACGCTTGGTCGGATCGAGGTTGACGTTGGCGCCGAATGCACCAACGGTCGGGTCGAAAAACAACTCATCCTTGAGACGATGACGGAACCACTTGAGCGTGGCGTTGTTGTCCGCCTCGCCCAGCGTCGCACCGAACTCCAGATCGTGCGATGTTTGCGGCTTGAGAATTTGTCCTGTGGCCAAGGCAGTGAACCCGTTTTCATCTGCAGTCGGCAAACGATAACTTTGCCCTGCCTTGCCGAAAATGCGCACGGACGGCACGACCGCGTGACTCACCTGCGCATCCCAGGCGTTGACTCCCTGCCCCTTGTCATAGCCGCCGATGACGCTCTTCTTGTCGAATACTTCATGGCGTGCGCCGAGCGCGATGCGCGTGTTCCCGGCGATCTGCAATTCGTCGCGCACATAGGCGGCGCGCGCCGTCTGCGATGCATCGCTGCTGCCGTTGATGTTGCCGATCTGCCATTCGGAATAATCGATCCCCGTGACCACTTCGTTCTTCAGCAATCGGCCTTCAGCAACCTGGCGCAGGCGCGGTGAGAACTGCGTGGTGCGACTATGCACTTCAGTGACGGCAGCGCCGCCATAGCTGGAGCGCGAAATTTTCTCGCGATGCGACAGCTCTGCGGCAAGATCGAATGTACCCAACTTGCGCTCAAAGAAGGCGGTAATGCGATCGCTGTCATAAGAGCCATAGTCCTTAGGATTGGCGGTCTGACGTGGATTGGCAAGAAACTGTGCCATCGACAGCGAACCTGGCAAACCATAGTTGGCGCGCGCCAGATCAATGCGCAGTCCAAAGCGCCCTTGATTGGAAAACCACTGCGCTGCGCCGCTGAAATTTTCCTGATCGCTCTTATTGTTGTCGCGATAGTTGTCGGAACGCTGTTTGCTGTAAGCAGCATTCAGTGCGAAGCCGTCCCATCCCTTGGCGACACTGGCCCGTCCGCTGCGCAGGCCGTAGCTGCCTATCTCACCGATCACCGTGCCATGGATAGCATCCGCCGTCGGCCGCTTTGTAATGATCTGGATCGTGCCGCCGGTCGCGCCGTCGCCATACAGCACGCTGCTGCCACCGCGTATGATTTCAATACGCTCGACGCTGTCGATGGGCACCGACGACAACAAGGCGGTCGACAATTCGTTTTCCGAAAGGCGCACGCCGTCGATCAGGATCACCATGTTCTGATCGCCGTTGCTGCCGAACCCGCGCATGTCGAGCGCATAGTCGCCCGGCCCGGCCAAACTTTGGCGTCCATACACACCACCGAGTTTGCGGATGGCTTCGTTGACGTTGTCGATGCCGGCGTTGCGGATGTCATCGGCGCTGATGACCGTGGCGCCGATCGGGCTGAATGCCGGGTCGTTGGGGAAACGTGACGCCGTTACCACGACCGGCATCAGATTGCTGTTTGCTGCGCCGCTTGCCGTGACGTCGGAGGCAGTTTGCTCTGCCACAACCTGGCTTGGAAAAGCCGACAGCACCGCCGAAGCAGCAATGGCAGGCCCGGCGACGAGGCGCCAGGACAAAGTGAAATGTTTCATGATCTGTTTCTGATATGCACTTCCAGCCTGCCTCCCCGCAAGCCGGATTGAATTTGAAGGTATTACCCTTCCCCTGTCTGGCCGGTATCCGGGCTGCAAGCTGGCAAAAATGGCCGAAAAAACAACGGCCGCACCGACTGCCACACCTTCCCATGCATACTGACTCTGATTTGAACAGGGTCAGGACGAGCACAGTGGCGAACCATGGCAGTTTGCTGTCGACAGCGACAGCGCTTGTTTACCGTTGCGGGGGCAGCGTACGTTGGCGGGTCGACAATATTTGGACCGTCTTCCCGCGCCGTACTTCCCGTTTAACTCGCTGGACGAGGGTGCGACTGCACCGGCGAGCACCAAAACGGCGCAATTGTATGCGGCAACGCCACGCCCGGCAATCTGTGGTGACAAGCGAAGCACCCTTGCAGTAAGATTGCCTGCAAACCGACATCGTCGTTATAACGTCATTGAAATGGGGAATTTTCATCGCTTTTTAGCCGATGGAGCTGCTTGACAGGGACTTATAATCCGTTCAACAAATAGCAGATCCGCCTCGACCGAGGCGTCAAGCGGGGAATTCAGCAACAGAACACATCCGGTACAGCAAGCGAGTGCAACGGTCAGGTTGCTACAGGTTTGTTTTTCCTGGCCGATATGCATAAGACGACATGAATTGCCTGAGCCATCTGTCAGAACAGGAGCCTCTATCACCGAACCATCTCGTCGTAATCCCATGTAATTCAGTTGTGACAGATTGTCTGCATCTGCGGCAGAAGCAAATAACGCATCAAATTTGTATGGAGAAAAGAAGATCATGAGTGACGATGTTGATTTAGAGGCACTATTCGACGAGATTTCAGCGCAAACGCTGCCTGCTGCGACTGCAGCAGCGGAGCCGGCGCCCTCCGCGAGCCCGGCTGCATCGCTAGAAGATCAGTCCGACAAACCCATGTACGAACGTCTGGGCGGCATCGTCCGCCTGTTGCACGATTCGATGCGCGAGCTCGGTTACGACCGCTCTCTGTCGGATGTGGCATCGCAGATCGGCGATGCGCAAGGCCGTCTGGAACACGTTGCGACATTGACCGAACAAGCCGCCAACAAGGTCTTGAACACGATCGATGCCGGTATGCCAGCCCAGGATGCGCTAGCCAGCAAAGCCAAGGATATCGACGATCGCTGGGCGCGCCTGTTCGCCGGCCAGATGACTATCGATGAATTCAAGAACCTGGCGACTGACTCCAAGAAGTTCTCCTCCGCCGTCATCGAAGCTACCGAGGTCGAAAAAGCTCGCATGCTTGAAATCATGATGGCGCAGGACTTCCAGGACATCACCGGTCAGCTAATCAAGAAGATTGTCGGCATCACTGCCATCGCCGAGCGCGAACTGGCTCAGCTGCTGCGTGACAACGCACCGCCAGAAGTCAAAGCGGCGATGGAAAAACCACCAGAACTGCTTAACGGGCCTTCCGCTCCCGGCTCCGCCATGGTGCAAAATGATGTGGACGACTTACTCGATAGCCTGGGGTTCTAATGGATGACGAAATGCTCAAGGATTTTGTCGTCGAGGCATTGGACCTCGCGACTAACGTTGAAGAGCATCTGCTGACTCTTGAACGGCATCCTGACGACCTGGAAATTCTCAACGCGGTTTTCCGTGCCTTCCACACCATCAAAGGTGGAGCCGGCTTCGTCAATCTGCCGGCCATGGTTTCGGCCTGTCACTTGACGGAAAACCTGTTCGACGCACTGCGTACGGGTAAAGCACCGGTCACGCCGCTGGCGATCGAAGCCGCGCTGCAAGCCAGCGGCTTTGTCGCCGATCAGCTCACTGAGCTGGCCAACGGCGCCGATCCTGCGAGCCTCGCATCGATGCCGCAAGATTTGGAAGACATCCTGACGCAGGCCATTGAGGGTAACGCGGCAGCGCCTGTCGCTGCGGCACCTGCTCCAGCGGCAGCGCCGGCTTCTGCTCCGGCAGCCGTATCAGCAACCTCGGCAACGGTGTCGACGCCTTCTGCCAACGGTGGCGCCAGTGTGCTTGGCGCAGATGGATCATTAGATTGGAACGCACTGTACCAGGCCGTTTCCGGCGGTGTAGACAGTGCTTCCGTCAGCGGTGCGCCGGCGGCGGCATCTACTGCAACTACCGCCGCTGCGGATGTGCCGGCTGAAGCAGCCGATGCCGAAGCCGCCGCCTCCGGCCATCCCAAATCGCTGCCTTCGGCAACACCAAAAGCTGCTGCGCCTGCGGCTCCGCCGGCACGTCGTGCCACCGACAATCAACCTGGTGGCGGCAAAGAAGAAAGCATCCGTATCGATGCCGGCAAGCTCGATGCTCTGCTGGAAGTTGCGGGCGAATCGGTACAGGCCGCCAATCAGGCTGCCGTGTTGCTGGAAAAGCTGCAACAGTTCAAGTTCGAAGGCACAGCCGCATCGCTGATGTCGACACTGGCAGAAACTCTCGGCCGCGCTTCGCGCTACTCCAGCGAACTGCAACGCGCCACACTGTCAACGCGCATGCAGCCGGTCGGTCGCCTGTTCCAGAAATTCCCACGACTGGTGCGCGAATTGGCCAAGGATCTGGGCAAGGACGTTGATCTGGCGATCTCCGGTGCAGAAACCGAAGTCGACCGCGTCGTCGTGGACAGCCTCTACGATCCGCTGGTTCACATGCTGCGCAACTCGCTCGACCACGGTATTGAAACCGATCGCGGTGCTGCCGGCAAGCCGAACAAGGCAACCATTTCGCTCAAGGCATGGCAAGAAGCAAGCAGCGTCATGATTGAAATCTTCGACGACGGCAAAGGCATGGATCCAGATTTCCTGCGCAAGAAGGCAATCGGCAAGGGTCTGATCGGCGAACACGAAGCACAAAGCCACGATGAAGCACTGCAACTGGTGTTCCTGCCGGGCTTCTCGACCAAGGAAGTGGCGTCGAGCGTGTCGGGACGCGGCGTCGGCATGGACGTGGTGAAAACGGCGGTGGAAAAGCACCGTGGCACAATCCGCATCGACTCCACACTGGGTGTCGGTACCCGCTTCTCGATCCGTTTGCCGATTGAATTGTCGATCATCCCAACCATGCTGGTGCGTACCGCCGGTGCAGCGCTGGCATTGCCGATGGCAGTCGTGGAACGTGTGGTGGAATTGCCCGCCGAGTTCGACGAAGTCGGCGGTGCACCGGTGCTGCGCGACCAGGGGCGTCCATTGCCGGTGCACTCACTGGCTGGCGTGCTTGGCTATGAACCGGGCAGCGAACGCGTCGGTATCGTCATGGCCGTACCGCATCCGTATATCCTCGGTGTCGAAGCCGTGGAAGGTACTGCTGACTTGGTGATCAAACCGTTGACCGCAATCCAGACCAACGGCATTACCGGTACCGCGCGCTCTGCCGAAGGTGAACTGGTGCTCGTGGTCGGCCTGTCCTTCCTGCTGGAAGGCTGTCGCGCCGCTACCAAAGCGGTAGCACAGGTCTGATAGTCAGACCGGTCAGACTGGTCTGACTGAGCAGCAAGCCAAGCAGCAAATAAAAAAGCTGAGACCGTTCGCGGTCTCAGCTTTTTTTACGACCAGGGGCGTGTTAACACTCAACGATGCGGCTGCGCGTAACGTTCCGACAGCGCCTCATACAAAGGCGGTGCAAAGAAGCGCGACACACGACTCGCCAGCAAGGCGGTCGCCATCAATGAAATCACCAGCGCGTGGCCATTGATCATTTCCATCACGATCACAAAAGCGGTGATGGGTGATTGCGTGACTGCCGCCAGATAGCCCACCATCGCCAGCGCGATGAGCATCGACAGCGAAGTGTGATCAAACACCATGTGCAGCAGATTGCCGAAACCGGCGCCGATCGACAGCGACGGTGCGAAGATGCCACCCGGGATACCCGGCAAATAAGACCCGACCATCGATACCATTTTGGCGATTGGGTACCATGCCGACAATTGCGTCTGGTCGGTGAGCAAACCCTTGGCTTCAGCATATCCACTACCGAAGGTCATGCCGCCGGCGCAGATGCCGACAATTGCCACGACCAGACCGCACAATGCGCCGAATACAACCGGGCTCTCCGCCCGCAAGGTGCGCAAAGGCGCAGGGATCCATTTATGGGTATTGAGCAGCAACCAGCAGAAAACGCCTCCCGCAACACCCATCAGCACACCGCTGACGACCACCGCCACAATCAACTCGCGCGCACTGTCATCCCCGGCATTGATGGTGCCGAAATAGGTGTAATTGCCGTTCAGGCCCAGAGCAACGACGCCTGCAAAAATGATGGTGGTAATCACAATACCGCTGGCGCGCTGTTCGAAGTTGCGTGACAGCTCTTCAATTGCAAAGACGATACCGGCCAAGGGTGTATTGAAAGCTGCCGACAAACCAGCGGCAGCACCGGCCAGGATCAGGCGTTTTTCCAGCAAGGCGCTGGGACGCGGATAAAAGCGCCGCATCTGGAACATCAGCGCAGCGCCAACCTGTACCGTCGGCCCTTCGCGACCGATAGTGAAGCCGCCAAGAATACCGAGAAAAGACACGCCGATCTTGCCGGCAAGGATCTTCAACGACAGCAGCTTGGGCGCACGTTTGGCATGCAGCTCACCCTCTTCGCCCAGCGAGGCGATGACCTGCGGAATACCGCTGCCTTCCGCGCCCTGAAAGAAACGCCGCGTCAGCCAGACACACAGGGCACTCATGGCGGGCGTCAGAATCAACGGCAGCCATTCGTGACCGCGCTGCATCACGCGGAACATCGTAAAGCCGAAATCGATCAGCCACGCATACATCACCGCCACCAGACCGACCAGTACTGCCCCCGTCCAGAGAATTCCGTATTGCAGCCAAAGACGGCGTACACGGCGCAAAGTGTGGCCATGCAGGCCGGCAAGCATTCGCATCATTGCATCAGTTCCAGATCATCGGCCGGCGTCACCGGCAGCCGATGCATTCAAAATTCGTCAAAGTTCGTACATATCCTTCTCGCCCTCCATGACCTGCGCAATCAGCTTGCGATTGAGCGTCGGAGCGAGCAATTCGATGAAGGTATAAACATAGCTGCGCAGATAAGCGCCCTGCTTCAACGCCACACGCGACACATTGGTGCCGAACAGATGACCCGCAGGAATCGATCGCAGCCCGCGGTCACGCTCGGCGTCAAAGGCCATTCCGGCGATGATGCCCACGCCCATGCCCAGCTCGACATAGGTCTTGATGACGTCGGCGTCGATAGCTTCGAGCACGATGTCCGGTTTCAGGTCGCGTAAAGCAAAGGCATGGTCAATCTTGCTGCGGCCGCTGAAGGCGGCATCGTAGGTGATCAACGGATAGCTCGCGATTTCTTCCAGCGACAAGTTCTTGGACTTGAGCAAGGGATGGTCGGCGGATACGACGACGACATGCTCCCATTGGTAACATGGCAAAGAGACAAGTCCTTCGCCCGAGGCCAGCGCTTCGGTCGCGATGGCGATGTCGGCCTGATCGTTGCGCACCATCTCGGTGATCTGCTTTGGATTACCTTGCAGCAACGACAACCTCACCTTGGGATATTTTTGCGTGAACGCCTGCACCACCTTCGGCAGCGAATAGCGCGCCTGGGTATGCGTGGTGGCGATAGTGAAACTGCCGCTGTCGTGAGCCGCAAACTCCTTGCCGATGCGCTTCAGGCCGTCGACTTCCTGCATGATCAGCTCAACCGAGCGCAACACCGCACGCCCCGGTTCGGTCAGGCCGCGGATACGCTTGCCGTGACGCGTGAAGATGTCGACGCCGAGTTCTTCTTCGAGCTCAATGATTGCCTTGGAGACGCCTGGCTGGGAGGTATACAACGCCTTGGCGGCTTCGGTGAGGTTGTAGTTTTGTCTTACCGCCTCCCTGACGAAGCGGAATTGATGCAGATTCATGACCCGTCCTTCTGTATGTTCAGAACCTGTTCAAGCCCGTAGCAAGAGGTCTCATGGCCTCTACGGAAGACTTTCAACAGGTTTTTTCAGCGACTGTATTTGCATATGCCGATTGTGCATATAAGCAAATAAATAGTAAGTAGTTTGGTTTGGAGCCTAAGTTTATTACGATTCGACCTGTTATAGACGAGGTGTTATGACTGTTTCTTATGTAGTCAGCGGATTTGCTGTGGGATTGCTGGTCGGATTGACCGGTGTCGGCGGCGGCTCGCTGATGACTCCCTTACTGACGTTGCTGTTCGGCATCCACCCCAGCGTGGCGGTCGGCACAGACCTGGCCTTTGCTTCGGCGACGAAGACGGCCGGGACGTTTGCGCATCGTTTCAAAGGCACAGTGCGCTGGGATATCGTGCGTCGCCTGTCCTACGGCGCGCTGCCTGCCGCCGTGGTCGCCACGCTGCTGCTCAAGCATTTTGGCGCCGTCAGCGACAGCATCAGCCTCGTCATCCGCTATTCCATCGCGGTATCGGTTTTCCTGACCGTGATCGCATTGCTGTTTAAGAGTAAACTTCAGGCATGGCTGAATGCCCATCCGGAGCGCCACTTGCAAGGTCAGCAGCTGACCAACGCAACCATCGCGGCCGGCGCCGTACTCGGCATCCTGGTCACGATTTCGTCAATCGGCGCCGGTGCTGTCGGCGCTACCCTGCTGGTACTGCTCTACCCGCGCTTGTCGCCCGCTGAGATTGCCGGCACTGATATCGCTTATGCGGTACCGCTGACGGCCATCGCTGCATTCGGCCATTGGTGGCTGGGCTCGATTGATTGGAGCCTGCTGGGCGCTTTGTTGCTGGGTTCGGTGCCGGGCATCACCATCGGTTCGCTCGCTGCGCGTGCGGTGCCGGAGAAGTTTTTGCGTGGCCTGCTGGCAGTTACGCTGACGAGCGTTGCCCTGAAGCTGGTTTTTTAAGTTACAGGCCTTTATTTTTTAATCACACGGAATCTCGACTGCAAGATTTCGACAAGACGTTAACAGGGACTACAAGATGTACCGCTATGACCAATACGATCATCTGATCGTCAAAGAGCGAGTTGCACAATATCGAGACCAAGTGCGCCGCCGCCTCTCCGATGAACTGATCGAGGATGAATTCCGCATCCTGCGTCTGCAAAACGGCCTGTACTTGCAACGCCACGCCTACATGCTGCGCATCGCGGTTCCTTACGGTCTGCTGGCATCACGCCAGGTTCGCATGTTTGCCCATATCGCACGCAAATACGACCGCGGCTACGGCCACTTCACCACACGCCAGAACATCCAGTTCAACTGGATCAAGCTGGAAGAGTCGCCGGATATCCTGGCCGAACTCGCCACGGTTGAAATGCACGCCATTCAGACCTCCGGCAACTGCATCCGCAACACGACTTCGGACGAACTGGCCGGCGTCGCCGCCGACGAGATCGTCGATCCGCGCCCTTACGCCGAACTGATCCGCGAGTGGAGCACCTTCCACCCCGAGTTCGCTTATCTGCCACGCAAATTCAAGATCGCCATCAGTGGTTCCGAGCAAGACCGCGCAGCGACTGCCGTGCACGACATCGGTTTGCACGTGATCAAGAATGAAGCAGGCGAAGTCGGTTTCCGCGTGCTGGTCGGCGGCGGCATGGGCCGTACACCGATCCTCGGCAGCCAGATCCGCGACTTCCTGCCTTGGAAGCACGCGATGTCTTACCTGGAAGCGATCCTGCGCGTGTACAACCAGTACGGTCGCCGCGACAACATCTACAAGGCGCGCATCAAGATTCTGGTCAAGGCTATCGGCCCTGAAGAATTTGCACGCCAGGTCGAAGAAGAATGGCAGCACATCAAGGACGGCCCGTCGACACTGACCGAAGAAGAACTGCAACGCGTGGCGAACTACTTCACCGAGCCTGCCTACGAAACGCTGCCGGCCACTGACGCAGAATACGAACGCCTGAAGGCTGAAGACAAGGGCTTCGCCAACTGGATCAAGCGCAACGTCAAGGAACACAAGGTTCCCGGCTACGCCGCTGCGATCCTGTCGCTGAAGAAAACCGGCGTACCGCCGGGCGACATCACCGCCGACCAACTGGACTTCGTTGCCGATCTGGCAGACCGTTACAGCTTCTCCGAACTGCGCGTCACGCACGAGCAGAATCTGGTGCTGGCCGACGTCAAGAAAAGCGAACTGTATGCGCTGTGGAAAGAAGCAAAAGCGCACGGTCTGGCCACGCCAAACATCGGCCTGCTGACCGACATCATCTGCTGCCCTGGCGGTGACTTCTGCTCGCTGGCCAATGCCAAATCGATCCCGATCGCACAAGCCATTGCAGAACGTTTCGACAATATCGATTTCCAGCACGACATCGGTGACATCGAGCTGAACATCTCGGGCTGCATCAACGCCTGCGGCCACCACCATGTCGGCAACATCGGCATTCTGGGTGTCGACAAGGATGGCGCCGAGTGGTACCAGGTGTCGCTGGGCGGTGCGCAAGGTAATACGTCAAGCATCGGCAAGATCATCGGCCCGTCGTTCTCGGCGCATCAGATGCCGACCGTGATCGACCGCCTGCTGCAGGTCTATGTCAAACAACGCATCGAAGACGAACGTTTCATCGACACCGTGCGCCGCGTCGGCGTCACACCGTTCAAGGATTTCGTCTATGCAACCCCGATCAAAGCTGATCATGTCACTGGAGAAGACGTCTGTGCCTAATCTGATTAAAGACAAAGTCGTCATCAGCGATGACTGGACCATACTGCGCCTGAGCGAAGGTGAAACGCCCGAAGGCGTCACCGTTCCTGAAGGCAAGATCATCGTGCCCCTGAAGGTGTGGCAGGCGCAACGCGCCGCGCTGCAAGGCCGCAAGGAACTCGGCGTCTGGTTCGCCAGCGACGAGCGTCCGGAAGAACTGAAAGATGATTTGGCGCCATTCCAGGTCATCGCCGTGGACTTCCCGAAGTTCGCCGATGGCCGTGGCTATTCCATCGCCTACAACCTGCGTGCCCGCCTAGGCTACACCGGCGAATTGCGCGCTGTCGGCGACGTGTTGCGCGACCAGTTGTTCTACATGCAGCGCGTCGGTTTCAACGCCTTCGCCGTGCGTGCCGACAAGGATATCCACGATGCATTGAAGGGCCTGACCGATTTTTCGGAAAAGTACCAGACCTCGTGGGATGAGAAGAACCCGTTGTTCCGTCGCGCCAAACGCGAGACGGTTGTCACCCGCGATTGATTTCAGAATCAAGGGAAGAAAGTAACGCCATGTCCGAACAAGCTTTGCAAGACCTGATTGCCGCTACCCGCGTCACGCTGGAAAAGATCGCCGCCGAATATACGCCGGCTGTGTTCGCCTCCAGCATGGCTGCGGAGGACATGGTGCTGACCGACATGATCCTGCGCAGCAAGCTGCAGGACAAGATCGGCATCTTTACGCTGGAAACCGGCCGCCTGCACAAAGAGACACTGGGCATGCTCGACCGCATCAAGGAAACCTACGACTACGACGTCACGCCGTATCGTCCGGAACCTGCCGCCGTCGAGCGATATGTCAGCCAGAACGGACTCAACGCTTTCTACGACAGCGTCGAGATGCGCAAGGAATGCTGCCGTATCCGCAAGATCGAGCCGCTCAACCGTGCGCTCGCCGGCAACAAATCCTGGATCACAGGACAACGCCGTGCGCAATCAGTGACACGCGCCGCGCTCGATGTACAGGAAGACGATCCGGCGCACGGTATGGCCAAGTTCAATCCGCTGGCCGACTGGTCGGAAGAAGACGTCTGGCAATACATCCGCGACCACAAGGTGCCGTACAACCCGCTGCACGATCAAGGTTATCCGTCGATCGGTTGCGAGCCCTGCACCCGTGCGATCCAGCCGGGCGAAGACGTACGCGCCGGGCGCTGGTGGTGGGAAAACCCCGACTCCAAGGAATGCGGCCTGCACGTGGTGGACGGCAAACTGATCCGCATCAAATCGCAGACCGCGCCGGCCTGATTTCGCTCTGCCGATCTGCTGCCAAACACACTATCCCGATGTGCAGCGCTGCTGCCATCGCAGTATTCATCGTATTCGCAGCACTCGATTTGAAATTCGACTTGAACCAAAGGTCATCGTATGAACACAGCAGTTGAACAACTTTTCCTGGACAACGCCAGCAGCCGCCATCTGGACTGGCTGGAATCGGAAGCCATCCACATCATGCGCGAAGTCGCAGCCGAGTGCAGCAACCCTGCCCTGCTGTTCTCCGGCGGCAAGGATTCCGTGGTGCTGCTGCGTATCGCCGAGAAGGCGTTCCGCCCCGGCAAGTTTCCGTTCCCGCTGGTGCACATCGACACGGGCCACAACTTCCCCGAAGTCATTTCCTTCCGCGACCAGCGCGCTGCCGAGCTGGGTGAAAAGCTGGTGGTGCGTTCGGTCGAAGATTCGATCAAGCGCGGCACAGTGCGTCTGCGCAACCCGCTGACCGATTCGCGCAATGCCGCACAAGCCGTGACGCTGCTGGAAACCATTGAAGAATTCAAGTTCGACGCCTGTATCGGCGGCGCACGCCGCGACGAAGAAAAAGCCCGCGCGAAGGAACGTATTTTTTCCTTCCGCGACGAGTTCGGCCAATGGAATCCGAAGGCCCAACGCCCAGAACTCTGGGATCTGTACAACACGCGCGTCCATCCGGGCGAAAACATGCGCGTGTTCCCGATCTCCAACTGGACCGAGCTCGACGTCTGGCAATACATCGCCCGCGAAAAACTGGCGCTGCCGCCGATCTACTTTGCGCATGAGCGCCAGGTGATCCCGCGTAACGGCCTGCTGGTGCCGCTGACCGAGCTGACGCCTGCCAAGGAAGGCGAAACCGTCGAGAACCGCATCGTGCGCTTCCGCACCGTCGGCGATATCTCCTGCACCTGCCCGGTGGCATCCGATGCCGCGTCCGTGGAAGCCATCATCGCCGAAACCGCCGTCACCCAGATCACCGAACGCGGCGCGACGCGCATGGACGACCAGACCTCCGAAGCGTCGATGGAAAAACGTAAAAAAGAAGGATATTTCTGATGAATGCCGCTGTTGCCGAAAAAGACTTGAATACAACGTCCCATGAACGTGGACTGCTGCGCTTCATCACTGCCGGTTCGGTGGATGATGGCAAGAGCACGCTGATCGGCCGTCTGCTGTTCGACAGCAAGGGCATCTTCGCTGATCAGCTCGCCTCCATCTCGCGCGCCAAGCACAAGCGCACCGTAGGTGACACCATCGATCTGTCACTGCTGACCGACGGTCTGGAAGCCGAGCGCGAGCAAGGCATCACCATCGATGTGGCCTACCGCTATTTCGCCACGCCCAAGCGCAAGTTCATCATCGCCGATACGCCAGGCCACGAGCAATACACCCGTAACATGGTGACCGGCGCCTCGACCGCCGATGCGGTGATCATTCTGATCGACGTGTCCAAGGTCAAACTCGGCGACGACGGCAGTGTGGAATTGCTGACACAAACCAAACGCCATTCGACCATCGCTCACCTGCTGCAAATCCAGCACGTCGTGGTCGCAGTCAACAAGATGGATCTGGTGAACTATGACCAGACCGTGTACGACCGCATCGTCGGCGCGTATCAGGAATTCGCTGCGCAACTCGGCCTGAAGGACGTACGTCCGATTCCGCTGTCGGCGCTGGCGGGCGACAACGTTGTGACCGCCGGCGACAACTTGTCGTGGTACAAAGGCCCGACGCTGATCGAACTGCTGGAGTCGCTGTCGGTGTACGAAGATGCACACGAAGAGCCGTTCCGTTTCCCGGTACAACTGGTGGCGCGCCACAACGGCCACGAAGCCAACGATTTCCGCGGCTACATGGGCCGTATCGAAGCCGGCAAAGTCAGCAAAGGCGATAAATTGCTGGTGCAACCGAGCGGCCAGACCGCAACGGTCAAGGATATCCTGACGCTGGACGGTTCGCTGCCATCGGCATCGGCCGGTCAATCAGTGACAATTCTGCTGGACGAGTATCTGGACATTTCGCGCGGCGACATGCTCGCTTCTGCGGAAAGTGCGCCGACACTGCTCAAGACCGTCAACGCCGATCTGTGCTGGCTGTCGGAAGACGCGCTCGACCCACGCCGGAAATACTGGCTCAAGCACACCACCAAGCAGGTCGCGGCGCGCGTGTCCAAAGTCGATACCTTGCTTGATATCAACACCCAGGAACGTCATCCGGCCGAATCGCTCAAGCTCAATGACATTGCTCGTGTATCGATCAATGTGCAGCAAGCCATTGCCGTCGACAGCTACGACACTATCCGCGCGACCGGCGCCTTCATCCTGATCGACGAAGTCACGCATCAAACGGTTGCCGCTGGCATGATCCGTCTGGATGCCTGATAATCGCTGCTGTGGCGTTTCACCCGAAATTTCACCCGAAATGATGGGCTGGAACACGCAGCAGCCGGTATGTGCCGGGCTGCGATTCTTATTATTTTCAGCATGAGCTCAGCCCCAGCCAATCCAGCCAACGCGCCAATGTCTCCTCTCTCTGCGACACCCATCGGCAAGGTTTATCTGATCGGTGCCGGCCCCGGCGCTGCAGATCTGATTACCGTGCGCGGGGCGCGTCTGCTTACCCAGGCGGACGTCGTGTTACACGATGCGCTGGTCACCGAAGAAATGCTCGAATTGTGCCCGCAAGCCGTCAAGATCTCCGTCGGCAAACGCAGCGGCCAACGCTCTACGGCGCAACAAGTGATCAATGAACGCCTGATCGAATGTGCACACCAGTACCGTCTGGTGGTGCGTCTGAAAGGCGGCGATCCAATGCTGTTTGGCCGCGCTGACGAAGAACTGCGCGCCCTCGACAGCCAAAACATTCCTTACGAAATTGTTCCCGGCATCACTGCCGCGCTGGCGGCCGCATCTTCTGCGCAACGCCCCCTGACCAAACGCGGGATCGCGCGCAGCGTGTCGCTGTTCACCTCCAGCACGGCGCCGGATGAGCCGACCGAATTCATCATGCCCAACGGCGACACGCTGGTGCAGTACATGGGCGGCCGTGAAGCGACGGCAACGGCCCAGCGTTTGCTGTCCCTCGGCTATGCCCGGACGACGCCGGTGGTGGTGGTGGAAAATTGCAGCCGCGACAACGAGCGCATCCTTGATCTGGAACTCGGTACCCTGGAACAAGGCCTGACGCAATGCAGCGGCCCGGTGCTCGTCATGATTGGCGAAGCACTGGCGAACCGCGGCTGAATTGCTGCTGAATTGCAGCCGAGCCACCTTGCAACAACGCTTATTTTTCTGAGCACATCGCATGCACCTGCTACACGACTCCAGCGCCCCGGCCGCAGCGCCGATTACTTTCGACGATTTTCTCAAGGTCGATATTCGCATCGGCACGATCATCTCTGCCGAAGCCTTCCCCGAAGCGCGTAAACCGGCCTACAAGCTGAAGATTGACCTCGGCCCTACCCTCGGCATCAAACAAAGCAGCGCGCAGATCACGACGCACTATCAGCTTGATCAACTGGTGGGCAAACAAGTGGCGGCCGTGGTCAACTTCCCGCCACGGCAGATCGGCAAGTTCATGTCGGAAGTGTTGACCCTGGGATTCCCCGACGCACAAGGAGAAGTGGTGTTGTTCGCCCCCGATCAGGCTGTGCCTGACGGTTCGCGCTTATTTTGAAGTATCTGGGCCTGTTATCAGGCCCTAAAGCTGGCAATGCAATAGTTCGCCAAAGCCTGCAGCACGCCGGCATCCTCGCCGGCCGCTTCTGTCACCTGAAATTGAATACCCGGATGGGCCTGCCGCAACTGATCGATCAGCGTCGGCAAATCACGCCGGACATGTCCGCCCTGCCCCAAAAATACCGGTACGATCGTCACCTGCTGCGCGCCGTCAGCGATCTGCTGCTGCGCCAGTTGCGGCAAGTCAGGTGTCATCAACTCGAGGAAAGCCAACTCCACCGCCACGTCCGGCAGGCTCGCCTGCGTCAGTGCGCGCAAGCGGCGAAACGGTTCAGCCCAATTGGGATCACGGGCGCCATGGGCAAAAAGAATTAGCGATTTTTTCATGAGAGTGTACTGTGAACTAGCGCCGCTCAACCCAACGTAACGCGACGATCGCCATAAGCATGAACAAGGTGCTTGGCAATGCCGCCGTCAATAACGCGGGCCAGCTGTTGAGCAAGCCAAGATGGGAGAACAGATTGTTGATCAGCTGAAAACTGACGCCGATCATGATGCCGGTAAAAATCTTCAGGCTGACGCCGCCGGCACGGAAATGCAAATACGCAAACGGTAAAGCCAGCGCCATCATCACGAAGATCGACAGCGGATACACAACCTTCTTCCAGAAAGCGATTTCGTAACGCTCGGTGCGCTGGTTATTGGCTTCCAGATGCTTGGTGTAGGCACGCAAATCGTAGGCCGACATGCGATCAGGATCGGCAAACAGCACCGACAGAATCTCCGGCGTCACCTCGGAGATGAAGGTCGTCGTCTTGTTTTTGCTGGTCGTGATCGGCGACGTGATCGCGCTGGCTTTGTCATTGGCGATGAAGGTCGTCTTCTGCACATCGGTCAGTTGCCACTTGTGCTCGCCCAAATAGTCGCCGCGGGCGGCCACGATCATGTCGGACATGTGAAAATCCTTGTCCAGCTCATAGATCTTCACGCCTTCCAGCATGCCATCAGGAGTCATGCGTTGAATATTCAGAAAGCGCGTGCCGATGACGTTGCCGTCCAGCCCGTTATCCTTGATCACGTCCTTGGCCCAGAGACCAGAGCGAAATTGTTGCGACAGCGAAGAGCCTTGCGCCTGCAGTTTAAGCTTCTCGCCAAACTCGGTCGTTTTCGGCGCAACCAGTTCTCCGAACAAAATCGTGAAGATGGCGAAGCCGAATCCGATCTTCGCCAGCGCCTTGGCGGTCATGCGTGTCGACATGCTGGACACGCGCATGATGGTGAACTCGGAGTTGGCGGCGAATTGCGCCAACGCGTAGATGGTACCGATCAGCACCGCTGTCGGCATCAGTTCATAGACATTCCCGGGCAAACCCATCGCGACATACAGCAAGGCGGTTTGCAGCTGATAGCCATTGCGGCCGACAGCTTCCAGTTGTCCCATCAGTTCAAAGAAAGCAAACAGCGCCAAAAAAGCCGCCAGGGCAAATGCCACCGAGCGTACGATCTCGGCAGTGATATAACGTTGTAAGACTCTCATCAGCTCCGCCGTTTCAGAGTAAGCGCACGGCGCATGCCGGACCACAAGACGGCCGGATGATAACGACTGTTGACCTTCAGTCGCCAGAAGAACAAACCGACCACAATCAGCGCCACCACCAGATGCGGCGGCCACCATCCCAGCATGAACGAGATGCGGTTTTGGCCTACCGACGATTGGAATACGCTAACGGTATTGCTATACACAACGAACAGCAGCAGCGCGACCAACAGGCCGATGGAGCGACCCGCACGTGGATTGACGAAGGACAGCGGAATCGCCAGCAAAATCAGTGTCAGCGCCATCAGCGGCAAAGCCAGACGCCACAGCATTTCCCCACGGCTGAAGCTGGTGTTCTGCATCAGCAAATCCCAGCTTTGCAGCGCCCGTACCGACTTTTCGCCGGCAGCAGCTTGCGATTGACCACCAACCAGCAAACCGTAGCGTTCGAATTCAACCATCTGGAAGTCGGGCTGCGTCGGCACGCCGTCGTAGCGTCGGCCTTGGCTCATGACGACGAATTTTTCGCCATCTTTGTCGACTTCCATCTCCCCTTCTTTGGCAACCACAATGCTGTTCTTGCCGTCGCGGAAAGTGTTGACGAAAACATTCTTGACCTTGCTGGCATCGCCGGAAATACCTTCAACGAAGAAGATCCGGTTGGCCGTTGCCGATTCCTGGAATTTACCGGGCGAGACGCGGGCGATGTCTTCGCGTTTCTCAAAGCGCTCGCGGAACTGCGCACTTTGCTGGTTGGCCCAAGGCGTCGCCACGAAACTGAGAATGCCCGTGAGCAGAATGATCGGCCAGCCGAAACGCAGCACAGGTTTGATCCAGCGCGTCAGGCTCAGACCACAGGCGAACCAGACCACCATTTCGGAGTCTTGATAACTGCGTGTGACCACCAGCAGCACCGAGATAAAACCGGTGAGGATCAGAATGATGGGCATGTAGTTCAGTGCCTGGAAGCCGATCAGCGCAAGCACGTCCTGCGAGTTGACTTGTCCGCCGGCCGCCTGGCCGAGGATCTTGATCAACATCACAGTGAGGATGATGGTAAATAGCGTTGTGAACACTGCGCCGGCGGTGCTCATCAATTCGCGTCGAAGAGCGCGCTCAAAAATCATTCGGGCTTATAATCACAAGGGTCAATGAAGCAGAAAACGAAGCAGAATGCGTAGCAGATACTGCAAACGATGTAGCAAAATCAGGAAGCAAACAGCAAACTAAGGACAAGCGATGGACTTTAGCATAAAAACATTGGACGCAAAAACCTCCGTCACCGCCGCCAAGACCGGCACGCTCGTGATTGGCGTCTTTGAAAACCGCAAGCTGACACCAGCTGCGCAAGCATTGGACAAGATGGGCGCGATCACCAACGCGCTCAAATCCGGCGACATCACCGGCAAACCTGGCTCCACTTTACTGTTGCGCGGCCTGACCGGCGTTGCCGCCGAGCGCGTGTTGCTGGTCGGCCTGGGTGCTGACGAAGACATTACCGACAAAAGTTTCTCCACTGCAACGCAAGCAACCGTGCGCGCACTGACAACCGTCGGCGCCAACGATGCACTGATTGCGCTGCCGCTGGACAAGATCAAGGGCCGCGACTTTGCCTGGGCCATTCGCGCTTTGGTGCTGGCTGCACGCGACAATAATTATCGCTCTGACGCGATGAAGAGCAAAAAAGATCCCGTCCCGACCGGCGTGAAGAAAATCGCCATCGGCGTCTCCACAGCGGCAACAGCCACCGCCAAGGCTGGCCTGGCCGAAGCGGTAGCCCTGGCCAACGGCATGGAACTGAGCAAGGATCTGGCGAACCTGCCGGGCAATATCTGCACGCCGACCTATCTCGCCAACACGGCAAAGAAGCTGGCCAAGGAATACAAACTGGGCGTCGAAGTGCTCGACCGCAAGCAACTCGAAGCACTCAAGATGGGCAGCTTCCTGTCGGTCACCAACGGCAGCGACGAACCGCCTAAATTCATCGTCCTCAAGCACATGGGCGGCAAGGCCAAGGAAGCCCCGACCGTATTGGTCGGCAAGGGCATCACCTTCGACACCGGCGGTATTTCGCTCAAGCCGGGTGCCGCCATGGATGAAATGAAGTACGACATGTGCGGCGCCGCTTCGGTGCTGGGTACCTTCCGCGCCATCGCCGAGTTGCAACTGAAGCTCAACGTCATCGGTGTCATCCCGACCTGCGAAAACATGCCATCGGGCCGCGCTACCAAACCAGGCGATATCGTGACCTCGATGTCGGGTCAGACCATTGAAGTGTTGAATACCGATGCTGAAGGCCGTCTGATTCTGTGTGATGCGCTGACGTATGTCGAACGCTTCAAGCCAGCCGCAGTGGTCGACATCGCTACGCTGACAGGCGCCTGCGTTGTCGCACTGGGTCATCACAACTCAGGCCTGTTCACTCGGGAAGACGACGCCCACGATGCGCTCGCCAACGAGTTGCTGGCAGCCGGCAAGACCAGTGGCGACACCGCATGGCGCATGCCGATTCAGGACGTCTATCAGGAACAGTTGAAGTCCAACTTCGCCGACATCGCCAACATCGGCGGCCAACCGGCCGGCAGCGTCACCGCGGCATGCTTCCTGGAACGCTTCACCAAGAAGTACACCTGGGCGCATCTGGACATCGCCGGCACCGCGTGGCGCGGTGGCGCGACCAAGGGCGCCAGCGGCCGTCCTGTCCCGCTGCTGACCACTTTCTTGTTGAATCAAGCCAAGAAGGCGCAAAAAGCACGCGCGTGAGTCTACGGAGGGAGTTTTAACGCGATTTAAGGATACTTATCCAGCCTCGTTGAACTTCGCTCCTCAGTACGAAAAGCCGTCATCTTCAACGATGACGGCTTTTTTATTTTCGCTAGCGCGTGAACAACGATGCCAGCAACAAGCCGCCGCAGAGCACGCCCGGTGTCGCCGCGAAATACACTTGCCACGACATTGCAAGATGATGCGTTCGGCTGCGACGAAACCATGCAGCCAGTGCGGTCGCGGACAACAATACCGGGATCGCCGCCAACAGGATATTCAGAGCGTCTCCATACCCCTGCAAACTGACTGGCTCTGCCAAACTGAATAGGCAGTTCACGATATTACTGCCGCCCTGCAACACATCAAGAACGAGAACATTCGTCAAGTTGGTCACGTTGATGACGACAAATAAAAGTAAATGCATCGGGATCGACAAGGCAACGAGAAGCAAGTATTCGGATGCACGCAGTGGAACCGCCGCATAAGCATCACCGGCAAGTTTGCGCGCCAAATACTGGTTGCCTTCCCACAGCACGACAAACGGCAGATACAAAAGTCCGAACAAGGCCGCCGCGCCGAAAAAAGTCTCTCCGATACTGCCCTTGTCTTTCCACATCAGCCAGTCCTGCATCAAGACAAAAGCGCTCAGTCCGGCTCCAAGTCGCCATCAGTGACGCCGCAGGTATTGCCAGTAAAACGTCGCAGGTAATATCGCAACCGTGGCAGCAAAGAGAAATGACTGCACAAATACTGATGTACCTGCTGTCCGGCACGATGCTGAGAGAAGGAAAGACATGAAAAGACTGGAGAGAGAATTTTAATCAGATCAGCGCCAACGTGTATATCGCTCATACATCTTTGGCACATAGCGGCAAATTTATGCGACGGGAAGCCCGAGAGGGAGACTTAGCCGTCACCACGCTTCTCCAGTAACTCGGGCCAAAGCTTGCCCCAGTCGTCCGGAAATAACATCTTGCGTGTAACGACGCCCTGAGACTCCAATTCAAGGCAAACGGCAATCAGCGGTGAACAGGCGCGATTGCCGTAGCCAATCTGGCGCAGGTAATCAAACGACGTACCGCAACGCACCGCCAGTTGGCTACGCTTTTCCGCAGAGAGAGAATTGAGATATGCGATCAGTGTCATGTTGATAATTTAGCATCTGCTACAGACAAGTCAAGCAAAAGCTAATTTACCAAATGCTAAATTTGCGTTCAAATGCAGCCATGGATATGCACGAACATCGACGCAGCAGGCTACAGGCTCTCATTGAGGATAACTACGGCGGCGACCGCAAAACCTTCTGCGACGCCAGCGAGATGAGCGAGTCACGTCTGGCGCAACTGCTCTCTACATCGTACCGGGATGGTCAGGGCTTCGGCGAAAAAGCAGCCCGCAGCCTGGAAGGCAGACTGGGACTGAGTCCTCTCTATTTTGACCTGCTGGCTGTCGGCGAAAGCACTGCTCAGCATCTTTATCAACAGCACGCCAGAACGGGTGCCAAGACGGACGAATCGATTCCCATCCCTCAGGTCAACTTGAAACTGATCGCAGGTTCGGCCCGCTTCAAATCTGAGGAAGTAGATCCAACGCTATGTGTATGGCGATTTTCAAAGAGCTGGTTTAAAGAGCGCCACTTGTCCGCCGACAAACTGCTGGCGATCAGTGTGACGGGCTCCAGCATGGCCCCGGCCCTGAAAGACGGTGACGTCGTAGTCGTCAATACCGCGGACACGCAAGTCAAGGACAATGCCGTCTATCTGATCAACTATCAAGGCGAGGCAGTGGTCAGGCGCATGGCGCTGGATTTGGGCCGATGGTATTTGAGCTCGGACAACATCAGCCGCAAACAATATCAACGTCAGGAGTTCAATGACAAGAAAGATGTCGTCATCGGTCGCGTCATCCTGATGGCCAGCGAACAGATCTGATGGTCGGATTAAGTCATCCGATCATCTTGCCCCACTTGGCTGACCGGCATATACCGCAAGCTTCCGGCCCAAAACAGTAGCGCCAGCAAGCTCACGCCGGCACCCAATAACGAGACCCCAAGCCATCCCAACACCGCAAATGCCGCCGTCGACATGATCGCTCCGACACCGCTTCCCACAGCATAAAAGATCATGTAACACGCAACCAAGCGGCTGTGAGCGCCCGTATTCGCGCGAAAAATCATGCTCTGATTGGTCACATGAATCGCCTGTGCCGCCAGATCCAGCATGACCACACCTGTCGCCAGCAACCACAGACTCTGCGATAGCAAAGACAGAGGCAGCCAGGATCCCAACAGAAGGAGCAATGCCATACCACTGGTCCACTGCCCTTTTCCGCCGTCCGCGAGTTTGCCTGCTCTTGCGGCGCCCAGGGTGCCGACAACGCCAATCAGGCCGAAAGCGCCGATGGCGGTATGCGAGAGCGAATAAGGCGGCATGCGTAACGGCAGCACGAGCGCGCTCCAAAAGATATTCATCACGGCAAACATCAGCATCGCGATCACGCCGCGTATCTGTAGCACACGATCACGCCACATCAATTGCACCATCGATGCAAGCAATTGAAAATAAGAGAGGCGCTCGTTCGCTGATCCGCCATGAACCTGATTGCCATCCTCGCCATGCTTGGGTAAACGCCCGTACAGCAATATAAGCAGCATCGCCGCCAGTACCGCCGAGACGAAATAGACCATGCGCCAACCAGCGATATCAGCAACAAATCCGGCCATGGTCCGCGCCAGCAATAACCCTATCACCACGCCCGCCTGCGCGGTACCAACCACCCTGCCGCGCTCGTCCGGGGCTGCAAGCGTCGCGGCATAGGCAATCAATCCCTGCGTCATGGCCGTACCCAGCATGCCGACCAACAGCATCCCAGCCAACAGCGCAGCAGAAAACGGTGCGGTTGCAACACCGGCCAACGCCGCCAGCAGCAAGAGAAGCTGCGTCAGTATGAGGCGTCGCCGATCCAGCAAATCGCCAAGCGGCACAACCAGAATCAGCGCCAGCGCAGAGCCGATCTGCGTCGCGGTGACGACCACTCCGACTGCCGCCTGGGTAAAGCCGAATTCTGCGGCCAGCGCATCCAGCAGCGGCTGAGCGTAATACACATTGGCGACGCTGACACCGCATGCGATGGCAAACAACAGCACCATGGCGCGTGGCATGGCTGACACTACCGGCGTGAACACTTCGTCTGCAGGCCGGTTCTTCCTCACTTCATGCTTCACTTCCGCCCTCGCCAACGGCCTCCCGGCGGCACCGCCGTCCGATGGATACACACTGCCGTCCGCCTTGTTTTCAGCCATCCGCTCCCTCCTTTATGTTTGGCTGATTCAGCGTGAAGCTGAGTTTTGAAGCCAATTTCAAAACAACACCAAAGTAGTTTCAAATTGAAACCAGTTGAAGTGTAGGTCAGCGAGTTCTAAAATGCAACCATTGGTCATGCACGAGGAAGCAGCAAATAATGGCAAAGCGGAAAAGTCTGAAGAGCGATCCCTGTCCGGTGGCGCGATCCATCGATGTCGTCGGCGACCGCTGGGCGCTGCTGATTATTCGCGATGCCTTCGACGGCATGCGGCGATTCGGTGAGTTTCAGAAAAGTCTGGGCGTCGCCAAGAACATCCTCTCCACGCGCCTGCGCGACCTGGTTGAAGCCGACATCATGACCGTCGTACCAGCCTCGGACGGCAGCGCCTATCAGGAATACATCCTCACCCAAAAAGGCAAGGAACTGTTTTCAGTGGTGCTATGTCTGCGTCAATGGGGCGAAGGCCATCTGTTCAAAAAAGGCGAGTCCTGCGCACCGATGGTGGAGCGCACCAGCGGCAAACCCGTCCCCAAGATAAAATTGCATACCAGCGACGGCAAGCCTTTGAAGCCGGAAGATACCGTCATCAAGAAAAAAGCCGGTGCGCATTGACGTTGATACCGGCATGAATTCAAGCGATCCGCCCTGCCTGCCGGCAAGACAAACCAGTCGTCCAGCGTGGCAAAGCAATTACTGAAAAGAACAAAACAAAAGAACCGACCCTTCCGGCTCCCCTACTTGAAAGTCAACAATGAACAAAACTTTGCTCTGTACGCTGCTCCTCTCGTTTGCCGGTCATGCGTGCGCGCAGCAAGCTGCCCCTGATGCAGATTTCCCCGATCATCTGACGGGCGATATCGGCCCCGGCGTATTCCGCCTGGAGCGCAACATCCTCGGCAAGAGCGACAAGACATCCGTACTGCCTTACGCCTATTTCGACTACAAGCGTTTCTTCGCGCGTCTGGATACCTTCGGGTTCAAAACCGTGAAGATGGGCGCTGGCTATCTTGAACTGGCTGCGCGCGTCAACTTTGATCACATGGATGCAGAGCGCGGCCTGAACCGCCGCTCAAACTCCATCCCCATCGGTATCGGCACCCTGCAGGAAACGCGTTTCGGCGCTTTCTTCCTCAACGCCTTCTACGACGTCAACAAGTCCAACGGCACGTTGCTGGAGGCAATCTATGCGGCACAGGTCGACATCGGCCGCGCGCATATCTATCCGCAAGTGGGCATTGAGCGCCGCAGTAGCGCCTACAACGACTACTTCTACGGCGTCACGGCCTCCGAATCCGCCGCCAGCGGTTTCCGCCAATATCACGCCGGCGCATCGACCACTCCGATGCTCGGCCTTACCATAGAAATGCCGATCGCCGAAAACTGGGTAGGCAACATCACCTTCCGCCGTAAGTGGCTGGGTAACGGTATCGCCAACAGTCCGATCATCAATCACAGCACCGAAAACATGGGGCTGGTCGCGATCAACTATCACTTCAAGTAATCCGCTGCGCGATGTGGATGCAACGTGTTTCCTCCCATCGCCGCATCTGTCCGAGAACCGTCATTGCACTGCTGGCGGCCGTGCTCTGGAACATGCCGATGACCGTATCCGCAGCGTCGCCCGCTACGGTGTATTTCCCTTCAGAGGATGGTACCGAACTGGTGGGTTACCTGTTCCAGCCGCCCGGCGACAGCGGTACACCACACCCCGCCATCATCATGCTGCATGGCCGCAGCGGCCCCTATTCCAGCAACATCAATGCAAGGTGCTCACGCATCGGCCGCGATGTCTCATCGCCCTGCCATGCAGGCACGCTATCGCAGCGGCACAAGATGTGGGGAGAATACTGGGCCAACCACGGCTACCTCGCCTTGCACGTGGACAGCTTCGGTCCGCGTGAGCGCGCACACGGCTATGGTCGCAATTCGCATGATCTGCCCGAACGCCAGGCGGTCAATGAAATGACAGTACGTCCGCTCGACGCCGAAGGCGCTCTCGCTTATCTGGCGAGCCGCAATGATGTGCGTAAAGACCAGATCATGCTGCAGGGCTGGTCCAATGGCGGTAGTACCGCGCTCAATGTGATGTATCGTCAGGCACAGGGAGATTCATCGGTAGCACCTTTGCGCTTTCGCGCCGCACTGGTGTTTTACCCCGGCTGTGGCGCGCGCTCAATCCTGACCCGGCGCTATCGCAGCGATACCGAAGTCTGGATCTTTCTTGCAGAAAGCGACGAAGAAGTTTCTCCGCGCAATTGCCTGGCCGTCATGCCGTCCGACGATCCGGCAAGCCTCGTCAAAGTCATCGAGTATCACGGCGCAACGCATGACTTCGATGATCCGGGACGGGCAAGGCAGTCCATTGTTGAGAACCGTGCCGCGAAAGAAGATGTCATGCAACGTGCCAGCCTCTTATTCGATTCGCTTACCATCATTGCAGCACCTCCTGCAGGAAAAGATAATTAGCTGACCCCAGCGAGGCAGGACCGCCGATGGATGGGGTAATATCCCACTTCATCATTTTTCTGCTTATTACCTCCGGCCAGGCACTCGCCCCGGAGACTTCTGCACAAAGGCTTAGTTTGCTCATGAAAATTGCGACATGGAACGTTAATTCTTTGAAGGTCCGCCTGCCTCAAGTGCTGCAATGGCTGGGCGACAATCCTATCGATGTGCTGTGCCTGCAAGAAACCAAACTGACGGACGACAAATTTCCTCTGGCTGAGATCAATGCCGCCGGCTATCAGGTTGTCTACACCGGGCAGAAAACTTACAACGGCGTTGCCATCCTGTCGCGCCATCCGATCCATGACGTGGTCAAAAACAATCCGCTTTTTGAAGACGAGCAGCAGCGCATCATCGCCGCGACCATCGAAGGCATCCGCTTCGTTTGCGCGTACATCCCGAATGGGCAGGCGCCGGATTCGGAAAAATTCCAATATAAGCTGAAATGGTTGGCTGCCCTGCACGAATGGTTGGCGCAAGAACAGTTGCAGCATCCGAAGCTGGCCTTGCTCGGTGACTACAACATTGCGCCGGAAGACCGCGACGTACACGATCCGGCAGCCTGGGTCGGTCAGAATCTGGTATCGGAGCCGGAACGCGCTGCGTTTCAGCATTTGCAAAAGATGGGCTTCACCGATGCTTTCCGCATGTTTGAACAACCGGAAAAAATCTATAGCTGGTGGGACTATCGCCAGATGGGTTTCCGCCTTAACAAGGGCCTGCGCATCGACCATATCCTGTTGACCGCACCGCTGGCTGCACAATGCACTGCCTGCGTGATCGACAAGGTGCCGCGCAAGTGGGAGCAACCGTCGGATCACACGCCGGTCATAGCGACACTGGAATAGTGTCCGACACAAGATGCATGGGCTACAAACTTGCCCATGAAAAAAGCCCACCAAGGTGGGCTTTTTTATTGATGTACATCGACTGCTCAAAACCATTCACACAGATAAGGGTGTCAAACCGCGCTCATGACGCCGGATGCAATGCATCACCACTAACGTGAATAGTCCCCCGAAGGCCATACACGCCGCCAGAAACAACATCGGTGCAATCGTGCTGCCGGTGCTTTCGCGAATCATCGGCACGACGTTCTGCGCAATAAAGCCACCAAGGTTGCCGATGGAGTTGATCGCAGCAATACCTGCCGCTGCACTCGCGCCCGTCAAAAAGCGACCGGGCAAGGTCCAAAAACATGGCAAGACGGTAAAGCTGCACGCTGCTGCCAGACAGAGCATGGCGAACTTTACAAAGGAATTGTCGAAGTACACACTCCCGATCAGGCAAACAGCACCGAACAAGGCCGGAAACAGAATATTGCGGACAGGATCTTCCGTGCGTCCCGGTTTACGCGGCACCCACCACAAGACCAGCGTCACCAGCATCCAGGGAATCATATTGATAAAGCCGTTGAGCGTATTACCGACGCCAAAACTCTTAACGATGGTGGGTAACCAATAACTCAGCCCGTAAGAAGACAACGGGAAAAAGATCAGGAAGAACGCCAGCAACAACACCCGGTAATCGAGCAAGGTCTTGAAAGGATTCTCGTGACCACTCCCGCCTGTCTGCACCAACTCCTGCTGCTCGCGTGCGAGTCGTCTTTGCAACCAGCCGCGCTCTTCCGGGTTGAGAAAATGTGCTTGCTCAGGTGAGGCAGGCAAACAATAAAAGACGACGAACGCCAGTGCCACCGCTGGCAATCCGGTGAAGATAAACGTCAGCTGCCAGCCTTGCAGGCCGAACAAACCGTCCAGATCAAGCAACGCGCCGCCAATCGGTGCGCCGATCATATTGGCGATACTGCTGCCGATCAAGAAGTAACCGATCATGCGGCTGCGATGTTTTTGCGGAAACCACAATGTCAGGTAATACAGCACGCCCGGATAAAAGCCCGCCTCGGTCGCTCCCAGAAAAAAGCGCAAGATGTAGAACATCGTCGCATTCTGTGTATATGCCAGCGCCAGCGTTACCAGCCCCCATGAAAACATGATGCGTGCAAACCAGATGCGTGCGCCAACCTTGTGCAAGATCACATTACTAGGCACTTCAAACAACAGATAGCCGATAAAAAACAGCGAAGCACCCAAGCCATAGGATGCTTCGCTCAGTCCCAGACTGGAGACCATTTGCAGCTTGGCATAGCTTACGTTCTGACGATCTATGTAAGCGACCAGATATAACAACCCCAGAAACGGCATCAGTTTCCAGGCCATTTTATCGATTAGTTTTTGCTCGTCGATGGCAGTGTGCACAGATATCTCCTTATCATTTTTGATTGCTGCCGATTGCACATGCCTGCTCTCGATAAGAGAAAACATGATGCGATTTGAGCATCGGAAAATATCACGGCACACTGCGCTTTTTATGCATAGACCGCACTGCCGCAGCATCTCTCTGCAATCAGTCTGGATATACAGAGATTTTACGAATCGTCTCCCGACAGAATGCTGAAAACAACGATGACAGATACGATCTTGAAGTCGATCAAGGCCCCGGCTTTGATATGAGCATTAGCGCTGGTCGTGCATCAGATCCAGACATCGTTCTGCCGCGTCCTGTCGCTTTCTTCATTGCCGGTATTGACCACACCTCGCGGTTCGACCAACAGCACTTTGGCCTCTTTCTCCGCGTAGGGCTTGTGCTGCACGCCCTTGGGAATGACGAACATTTCACCGGCCGAAAGATGCACGGCGCCATCTCGAAAATCGATGCGCAGTTCCCCCTCCAATACGATGAAGACCTCATCAGTATCCGCATGGTCATGCCAGATGAAGTCGCCTTCCAGCTTAGCCAGCTTGAACTGGTAGTCGTTCATTTCGGCGATAACACGTTGCGACCATTGTTCGCTGAACAGGGTCAGCTTCTGACCGAAATTAATGGCCTTGTAATCACGCAGAGAATTTGAGGGAGATGCGGTATTGAGGGACATGTTTTGCTCCTGTGTCGATAACAAGGAGCAAGATTACGCAGTCTGCTTCGCGCGGTCTTGAACGATCGTGCAACTTTCAGGCAACGCTCTTCATTTACCCGGTTTCACCATGCGCAGCCAACGTGCCGGAGCAATGCCGTAGGTCTTGGTAAACAATCGCGTCATATGGCTTTGATCCGCAAAACCCGTCATGGCGGCCACAGTCACAAGCGACTGCCCTTGGGCCATCAGGCGGCGTGCCATATCCAGACGGCGCATGCTCAGATAGCGATAAGGACTGGTGCCAAAGAAGCTGCGAAAGTCGCGTGTCAGGCCCCAGCGATCGCGACCGCATGCCTGCGCCAGTTCATCCAGTGTGAGCGTGCGATCCAATGAAGCATGGATGTATTCGCGTGCCTGCTGCGCGGCATGGAAATCAGCGGTGTGACGGCGTGGCCGCTTGCCGGAAACCGCGTCCATCGCCGCAGCCAGCTCAAAGATACCGTCGTCCTGCTGCAATGGTTCGACATGGCCATCCATTTGCTCCAACAGATTTCTGAGGGCATGAAACATGCGCGGATCGGTCGAGATCCCCCCTTCGATGTAGGGCAAAGCGACGCCGCCCAGGGCGTCTTGCAGCACCGAAGGTTCGACATACAACATGCGGTAACGAAAACCTACCTCGGTGCCGGCCTGGCCGTCATGCGGCTCGTCGGGATACAGCGCCATCGTGTTGCCCGGCAAACTGTTGCGCAGAGATTTCTTGTACTGGAAAGATTGCACGCCTGCCATCGTGATGCCCAGCGCATAGGTGTCGTGGCGATGCATGGCGTAGCCGCTGCCATGGAAGAAGGCTTCGATGCGCTCCACACCGGACGACTGCGTGCGCAGTATCCAGTCTTTGCCTTGATCCCGTTTCTCCATGAGTGCTCCTGCCAATGCTGCTTTCCTGCCTTGTTGCGACCTTGTTGCTGCCCTATTCTTTATCCTTCTTGACCAATTGTTTTTCGAATGCGACGTCGAGCTTGCTGACGCGCTTCGGCTTTTGCGGGCCATAGGCATTGACGAAGGCGACAAATTCATCGAGCGGCAACGGCTCGCTCAATTTTTCGACCGGATTACCGGCCGTGCGCTGCACGAGGAAGAACAGTTCACTCGAGGTGCGCACCATGGAATATTGTTTCGTCTCGGCGCGGGTATTTAGCCGTTCAATGGCGCCGGTGGCTCTGGTGGATCTCATGTGCCTCCTCCTTACAGGATCAGTTGCCAGTAGGCGACGTCGATCCATTGATTGTGCTTCTGGCCAACCTCGGCGAAATGCGCGACTTTGACGAAGCCCATCTTTTCATGCAAAGCAACGCTGCCGACATTCGGCTGGGCAATACCGCCCATCACCGCATGTACGCCCAGTTCTTTCAACTGTGCAAACAAGGCGCCATACAATTTGGACCCGATACCCTTGCCACCACTGCCCTGTGCCATGTAGACCGAGCTTTCGACAGAATGCCGATACGCCTTGCGTGCCTTCCATTTGGTGGCATAGGCATAACCAAGGATACGCCCGTCTTCTTCATACACCAACCACGGAAATAGCGAGGATATCTCGGTAATGCGGCCTTCCATCTCGGTCACGGAAACGGCTTCCAGTTCAAAACTGATAACGGTATTCAGGACGTAGTAGTTGTAAATTTCGCAAATAGCGGCAGCATCGGCGACAGTAGCCGGGCGAATCGAAAAGCTCATGGAAGATGGCGTGGAGGAAAATTTGATAACACGTAGTGTAACCAAATTGCGGACGTCTGGCTCATCAGGAATCGCTAAGGAGATTCGAGACGATTCGCCAGACGCCGGGCTGCCTTAGCTCTGCAGCGCCGCCTTGATCTGCTGCAACGAACTCGGATCTTCGATGGTCGTCAGATCTCCCGGATCCCGGCCTTCGCAAATTGCCTGTATCGAGCGGCGCAGCAGCTTGCCGGATCGCGTCTTCGGCAGCAGGCTGACAAAGTACACCCGCGATGGACGACCGACGGCACCGATCTGCTTGTCGACCACGCGCATGATTTCCGCTTCCAGCGCCTGACGGCCTTCGGGTGTAGCGATCCCATCTGCTTTCCTGGGGATCACAAAGGCAATCGCGACCTGCCCTTTCAGCTTGTCTTCAACGCCGACCACAGCCACTTCGGAGACGTTGGCATGACTGGAAATACTTTCCTCGATCTCACGTGTACCAAGCCGGTGACCGGCAACATTGATCACGTCATCGGTACGGCCAAGAATGAAGTAGTAGCCGTCGTCGTCGCGAATGCCCCAGTCAAAGGTTGAATACACCTGCTTCGGAAAGTTGGACCAATACGTGTTGACGAAACGCACATCGTCGCGATACACGGTCTGCATGCAACCCGGCGGCAACGGCCCTTCGATCACCACTACACCCTTCTCATTGGGACCGCACAGCTCGCCGGTGGATTCGTTCATGATGTGCATCTTGTAGCCATACAGCGGCACACCGGGACTGCCAAGCCGCGTGGGCTTGTCGTCGACGCCTTTGGCAATCGACAGGATAGGCCAGCCGCTTTCGGTCTGCCAGTAGTTGTCGATCACCGGCACGCCCAGCGAAGTGGAAATCCAGTTCGATGTTGTCTCATCCAGCGGTTCACCCGCAAGGTACAAACTTTTGAGTGAGGACAAGTCGTATTTGCTCATGAATTCCGGCGGATGTTTCTTCAGCACGCGGATTGCCGTCGGCGAAGAAAACATGCGCGTGACCTTGTACTTGTCCACCAGACTCCACCAGATGCCGGCGTCCGGTGCTTCCCCAGGCAACACCGGCAATCCTTCATAGAGGATGGTCGCCATGCCTGCCATCAACGGCCCATAAACGATATAAGAATGGCCGACTACCCAGCCGATATCAGAGGTGCAGAAATACGTCTCGCCGGGATTACCGCAGAATACATGCTGCATCGATGCAGTCAGCGCCACCGCATAGCCGCCGACGTCGCGCTGCACGCCCTTCGGCTTGCCGGTGGTGCCGGAGGTGTACAAGATGTAGGACGGTTCGTTCGACTCCAGCCAGACCACCGGCACTTGTGCATCCAGATGCTGCGCCCGTGCGGGGGCATAGTCGACATCCCGCACAGCGGTGCGCGGCATCTCCGCCAACCCACGATCCACCAGCAGGACATGTGCCGGCTTGTGTTGTGCCAGCCGGATTGCATCATCGAGCAAGCCTTTGTAAGGCACCACTCTGCCGCCACGAGAACCGGCGTCGGCAGATACGATCAAGCTCGGCTGCGCATCGTCGATACGTGTCGCCAGGCTATTGGAAGCAAAGCCGCCGAATACCACCGAATGCACAGCGCCGATCCGCGCACATGCCAGCATCGCGAACACCGCCTCGGCGATCATCGGCATGTATATCAATACGCGATCACCCCGCTGCACACCGAGCGCCTGCATGGTCGCCGCCATGGCGCTGACTTCGCGATGCAACTCGCGAAAACTGAAAGTTTTTTCAGTATTGGTTTCCGTCGAGACGGCGATCAATGCCGCCTGGTCGCCACGCTGCGGCAGATGCCGGTCAATGGCGTTGTGACACAGATTGGTCTCTCCGCCGACAAACCAGCGTGCAAACGGCGGCCGCGAATAGTCGAGTGTTTTACTGAATGGTGCATGCCAGTCGACGCGCCGGGCTTCGTTCGCCCAGAAGGTATTGGGATCGTCGACGGACTGCTGATAAAACGATGCGAAACTCATGATGTCTCCTCATGGCAATCGGATAAGCAATGACGTGATGGCGATGTCATTGCACAGTGAGTGCCGCGTCTTTGCGCAGCATCTTCTTTCTGTGTTGTGTGCTGTGGTTTACTGTGACAGCGCTTGCTTACGCCCAGCTTAATTCATGCGCTTTTCTTCTTGAAATCGGCTGCGTAAAATCACTATCCTGAGACGAAAAAAAGGATGCGCGAGCATCCTTTTTTAATCATCGGATGACACACGAATTACCTGCACATGGACAAGCAATCGGCGCCACAAAAACAATCAGCGATTCTTGCAATCATTCGCAAGCTGCTGGCCGATCTTCGAATTCAGCAACATCGATTTCGATGGAATCTGAATCCAGACCAGGCCATCACCCTTGTCTTCAAAACGCAGCGCACCGGTGGATGTCGAGACCGGCGTCATTTTGTAGGTGCTGCCTTTCCACACCAAGTTCACGTTATTGGATGCGTCGACCTTGACTTCCACCTTGTTGCCCATCTCGCAGGAAAAAGTACCCGTCGCCAATCTCCCGGCCCACGCAGGATTCACGGCGGCTGCAACCGGTTGCAACGGCGCCGGTACCGGCTTGGTTTCAGTGAGCGGCACATTTTCAGATGCGCAGGCGGCCAGCAGAATGGACAGAGTCAGTACGGAAGCACGTTGCAAAAAAGTCATGTTTTAATCCAGTGCAGGGTGAAAAGAGAATGTGGACGGCATCTTACCAACTTTCGTTCCCTTATTCCGCTTTCCGTACGCTTTCCTGCCACTGCATTGCAACATGCCAGCCCTCATTGATCCCCTAAAACGCGTCGCCGGGAACACGCACCCAGCCTTCCATCAACACGCGTGCGCTGCGGCTCATGATGGCCTTCGTGACGCTCCATTCGCCGTCAATCAATTTTGCTTCGGCTCCGACACGCAACGTGCCGGAGGGATGCCCGAAACGCACAGCCGTCCGCTCACCACCACCCGCCGCGAGATTGACCAGCGTGCCGGGAACCGCCGCTGCGGTGCCGATGGCGACTGCGGCCGTGCCCATCATGGCGTGATGCAACTTGCCCATGGACATTGCACGCACCAACAGGTCGACATCGCCGGCGGCGACCTTCTTGCCGCTGGACGCAGTGTAGTCGCGCGGCTTGGCGACGAAGGCGACCTTCGGCGTGTGCTGACGCTTGACTGCTTCCTCCACATGCTTGATCAGCCCCATGCGCACCGCGCCGTGGGCACGGATGGTCTCGAACATTGCCAGCGCTTTGGGATCGCTGTTGATGGCGTCCTGCAACTCAGCGCCGGTGTAACCGATATCTTCCGCATTCAGAAAAATCGCCGGTATGCCGGCATTGATCATGGTTGCCTTAAAGGTGCCGACACCCGGCACTTCCAGATCATCGACCAGATTGCCGGTCGGGAACATCGAGCCTCCCGCGTCACCATCGCCTTCATCCGCCGGATCAAGAAATTCAAGCTGCACTTCCGCCGCAGGAAAGGTCACACCGTCGAGTTCGAAGTCGCCGGTCTCTTGCACCTGACCGTCGGTGATCGTCACGTGCGCGATGATGGTCTTGCTGATATTGGCTTGCCAGATGCGTACGGTGCAGGTGCCGTTGATCGGTACGCGATCAGGATCGATCAGACCGTTGCTGATGGCAAACGGCCCCACTGCTGCGGACAGGTTGCCGCAGTTGCCGCTCCAGTCGACAAAAGCGCTGTCGATCGCCACCTGGCCAAACAGATAGTCGACGTCATGACCGGGACGGCTGGATTTGGACAGGATGACGGTTTTGCTGGTGCTGGACGTTGCACCGCCCATGCCGTCAATCTGCTTGCCGTACGGATCTGGACTGCCGATGACGCGCATCAGCAAGGCGTCGCGTGCGGCGCCCGGCTGCTGTGCAGATGCAGGCAAGTCCTGCAGGCGGAAGAACACGCCTTTGCTGGTGCCGCCACGGATGTAGGTGGCGGGGATTTTGATTTGCGGTACGTGGTTCATAGTATGTGTCCTGTTTGTGACCTTGAGCTGCCCTAAGCGGCCTTGACCGTCGACGCCAGAAAATCCTGCGCGAAACGTTGCAGCACACCGCCTGCTTCATAGATCGACACTTCTTCCGCAGTATCGAGACGGCATGTCATCGGCACTTCGACGCGCTCACCGTTCTTACGCGTGATGACCAATGTCAGATCAGCGCGTGGTGTGCGCTTGCCGATCACATCGAAAGTTTCAGTACCGTCGATATCCAGCGTCTTGCGCGTCACGCCTGGTTTGAACTCCAGCGGCAACACGCCCATGCCGATCAGATTGGTGCGGTGGATGCGTTCGAAGCCTTCGGCTGCGATCACTTCAACGCCTGCCAGGCGCACGCCCTTGGCGGCCCAGTCACGCGACGACCCCTGGCCGTAGTCGGCACCGGCGACGATGATCAGCGGCTGCTTGCGATTCATGTAGGTTTCGATGGCTTCCCACATGCGCATAACCTGCCCTTCCGGTTCAACGCGGGCCAGCGAGCCCTTCTTGACTTCGCCATTGACGACGGCCATTTCGTTGACCAGCTGCGGGTTGGCGAAGGTGGCGCGCAATGCCGTCAAATGGTCGCCGCGATGGGTGGCGTAAGAGTTGAAGTCTTCTTCCGGCAAGCCCATTTTGGTCAGATATTCGCCGGCTGCGGAATCGGCCAGGATCGCATTGGACGGCGACAAGTGGTCAGTCGTGATGTTGTCCGGCAGCACTGCCAGCGCGCGCATGCCGGTCATGGTGCGTTCGCCTGCCAACGCGCCTTCCCAATACGGTGGACGGCGGATGTAGGTGCTCATTGCACGCCAGTCGTACAGCGGGCTGACCTTCTCGCCATTGTCGGCCTGCACGGCAAACATCGGCGTATAGACGTTGCGGAACTGCTGTGGCTTGACCGAGGACTTGACCACAGCGTCGATCTCTTCATCCGTCGGCCAGATATCCTTGAGGCGGACTTCCTTGCCGTCGACCACAGCCAGCACATCTTTTTCGATATCGAAGCGAATGGTGCCGGCGATCGCGTAGGCCACCACCAGTGGCGGCGACGCCAGGAAGGCTTGCTTGGCGTAAGGATGGATACGACCGTCAAAGTTGCGGTTGCCGGACAGCACAGCCGTTGTGTACAGGTCACGGTCGACGATTTCTTTCTGGATGACGGGATCCAGCGCACCCGACATGCCGTTGCAGGTGGTGCAGGCAAACGCGACGATGCCGAACCCCAGCTTTTGCAGCTCGGTGCCCAGACCTGCCTCATCGAGGTAAAGCTCCACCGTCTTGGATCCGGGCGCCAGCGAAGACTTCACCCATGGCTTACGGGTCAGGCCGAGCTTGTTGGCATTGCGCGCCAGCAGACCGGCGGCAATCACGTTGCGCGGATTGCTAGTGTTGGTGCAGCTGGTAATGGCGGCGATGATGACAGCGCCATCGGGCATCAGGCCTTCGGCTTCCTGCGCTTGCGCCTTGTCGAGATCGACGGCAATGCCGCGTTCAGCCAGTGCCGACACCGGCAGGCGGCGATGCGGATTGGACGGACCGGCCAGCGTGCGAACCACGGTCGACAGATCGAATTTCAGCGTGCGCTCGTACTGCGCAGACGCCAGGCTGTCGGCCCACAGGCCGGCTTCCTTGGCATAGATTTCCACCAGCTTGACCTGCTCGTCTTCACGACCGGTAAGCTTGAGGTAGTCGATGGTTTGCTGATCGATGAAAAACATCGCCGCAGTCGCGCCATATTCCGGCGCCATGTTGGAGATCGTGGCACGATCGCCGAGCGTCAAGGCAGAAGCGCCATCGCCGCGGAATTCCAGATAAGCGCCGACTACTTTTTCCTTGCGCAGGAATTCGGTCAGCGACAGCACGACGTCAGTTGCCGTGATACCGGGCTGCGGTTTGCCGGAGAGTTCAACGCCGATGATTTCCGGCAGACGCATCCACGATGCGCGGCCGAGCATGACGTTCTCTGCTTCCAGACCGCCAACGCCGACAGCGATCACGCCCAACGCGTCGACGTGCGGCGTGTGGCTGTCGGTGCCGACGCAAGTATCCGGATAGGCCAGGCCGTTGTCGTTATGAATGACCGGCGACATTTTCTCCAGATTGATCTGGTGCATGATGCCGTTGCCGGGCTGAATGACGTTGATGTTTTCAAACGCCTTCTTGGTCCAGTTGATGAAATGGAAGCGGTCTTCGTTGCGGCGATCTTCGATGGCGCGATTCTTTTCAAACGCTTGCGGGTCGAAACCGCCGCATTCCACTGCCAGTGAGTGATCGACGATCAGTTGCACCGGCACCACCGGGTTCACCTTGGCCGGGTCACCACCCTGATCAGCAATCGCGTCGCGCAGACCAGCGAGATCGACCAGCGCGGTCTGGCCGAGAATGTCATGGCATACCACGCGCGCGGGAAACCACGGGAAGTCGAGTTCGCGCTTGCATTCGATGATCTGCTTCAGGCAATCGACGAGGATGGTCGGATCGCAGCGGCGCACCAGATTTTCTGCGTGCACGCGCGAGGTATAGGGTAGCGAGTTCCAGGCACCTGGCTTGATCGATTCAACCGCGGCACGGGCGTCGAAATAATCCAGCTTGGTGCCAGGTAAAGGTTTACGGTTTGCGGTATTCATGGCTCGGTCCCGAGAAAAACTTTAGGTAAGAGTGACAACCTGCGCGCCGTTTTATATCGGCGCAGCAGGCTGTGGATGTTGCAGATTTTCTTTACAACGACTACTTGCGCTTGCTGATCGGCACAAACTTCAGATCTTCCGGACCGACGTAGTTGGCCGATGGACGAATGATCTTGTTGTCGATGCGTTGTTCGATGATGTGCGCCGCCCAGCCCGAAGTACGCGCAATCACGAACAGCGGCGTGAACATCGCGGTCGGTACGCCCATCATGTGGTACGACACGGCGGAGAACCAGTCAAGGTTAGGGAACATTTTCTTGATGTCCCACATGACGGTTTCGAGGCGCTCGGCGATGTCGAACATCTTGACCGAACCGGCATCCTTGGACAGCTTGCGTGCGACTTCCTTGATGACCTTGTTACGTGGATCCGAAATCGTATAGACCGGATGGCCGAAGCCGATCACGACTTCCTTGTTCTCGACGCGGCGCTTGATGTCTGCTTCGGCTTCGTCGGGATTGTCGTAGCGCTTCTGAATTTCAAACGCGACTTCATTGGCGCCGCCGTGCTTGGGGCCGCGCAGCGCGCCGATGCCGCCGGTGATAGCCGAGTACATGTCGGAGCCGGTACCGGCGATGACGCGGCTGGCGAAGGTGGAGGCGTTGAATTCGTGTTCGGCGTACAGGATCAGCGAAGTATGCATCGCCTTTTCCCACAGCTCGGACGGCTTTTCACCGTGCAGCAAGTGCAGGAAGTGACCACCGATGGATTCATCGTCGGTTTCCACTTCGATGCGTTTGCCGTTCTGGCTGTAGTGATACCAGTACAGCAGCATCGAACCCAGCGAGGCCATCAGGCGGTCGGCGATGTCGCGTGCGCCTGGCGTGTTGTGATCGTCTTTCTCGGGCAGTACACAGCCCAGTGCGGACACGCCGGTGCGCATCACGTCCATCGGATGCGATGCCGCCGGCAGCCATTCCAGCGCCGCCTTGACGTTGGCCGGCAGGCCGCGCAATGCTTTCAGCTTGGCCTTGTAGGCTTTCAGTTCCGCCGCGGTCGGCAGCTTGCCGTGCACCAGCAAGTGAGCGATTTCTTCAAACTCGCAGCTGTCGGCGACGTCGAGGATGTCGTAGCCGCGGTAGTGCAAATCGTTGCCGGTCTTGCCGACGGTGCACAGTGCCGTATTGCCTGCGGTGACGCCGGACAGGGCGACGGATTTTTTTGGTTTGAAGCCTGGTGCCGGTGCGTCTTTTTGTTCGCTCATCAAATCCTCCTGAAGGGTTGTATGGGGTTGGATTGCTATTTGTTCTTACTTGTTCTTTTGCTGCGCGAACAAGGCATCCAGTTTTTGTTCGAAAGCGTGGTAGCCGATGCGGTCATACAGTTCCATGCGCGTCTGCATGGTGTCGACCACATTCTTTTGCGTGCCGTCGCGGCGAATCGCGGTATAGACGTTTTCTGCCGCCTTGTTCATCGCACGGAAGGCTGACAGTGGATACAGCACGATCCCGACGTCGGCGCTCTTGAGCTCGTCCACGGTGAACAGCGGTGTCGAACCGAACTCTGTGATATTGGCGAGAATAGGTACTTTGACTGCCGCAGCGAATTGCTTGTACATCGGCAGATCGGTAATCGCTTCCGGGAAAATCATGTCGGCACCAGCCTCAACGCAGGCAACAGCACGCTCGATAGCTGCATCCAGACCTTCCACTGCGAGCGCATCGGTACGCGCCATGATGACGAAGTTGTCGTCGGTGCGCGCATCAACGGCGGCCTTGATACGATCAACCATTTCCTGCTTGCTGACGATTTCCTTGCCGGGACGATGACCGCAGCGCTTGGCGCCGACCTGATCTTCGATGTGGATAGCGGCAGCGCCGAACTTGATCATCGACTTGACGGTGCGCGCCACATTGAATGCGGAAGAACCGAAGCCGGTATCAACATCAACCAGCAGCGGCAAATCGCACACGTCAGTGATGCGGCGCACGTCAGTCAGTACATCGTCGAGATTGGAGATCCCCAGATCAGGCAAACCCAGCGAGCCGGCAGCAACGCCGCCACCCGACAGATAGATGGCCTTGAAGCCGGCGCGTTTGGCGAGCAAGGCGTGGTTGGCGTTGATGGCGCCGATGACTTGCAGTGGGGATTCTTCTTGAACGGCTTTGCGGAATGCGGCGCCGGAGGATTGGATGGCCATGTGTTCACCTCGGTTGTGTTTGCATGCGCTGCGGTGTTTCGACACTTCAAGTGTTTCATCCGTAGCTACTGCGCCCTTCATTGCAATCGCCATGCCACCGCCTGTCACATTTAAAACGTGCTCCTGATCTCATAGGAGAAAGCCCATAAGAATATGCAAAATCAACCACTTACAAATCAGTTATCGCTCTGACAATGAAGTACTAACCAATCTTGAAACGTTTCATTTCGTGTTACATTTGAAACACTGAAACATGCATATGAAACAAACACATGAAACACCCTCGCCCTCAGCATCGGGATCAAAGCGACAAACCCGTCATCTGGACAGTCTCCGTGTCGCGGCTGGTCGAATTGTTCCGCGACATCACATTGGAGTTCGATGATCAAGCTGACATCGAGCCGATCCCTCTCGGCTTCGAAGATGCGGTACGCCATATTCGCGAACGCCTCGCCACAGAGCACTGTGATGCCGTGATCGCAGCAGGATCCAACGGCGCTTATCTCAAGAGCCGCTTGTCAGTGCCGGTCATCATCGCCAAGGCCAGCGGCTTTGACGTCATGCAGGCGTTGGCAAAGGCGCGCAAGATTTCTCCCGACATCGGCATGATCACGTATCAGGAAACCATGCCCTCGCTGGTCGACTTCCAGAGTACCTTTGGACTGAACATCGTACAGCGCACCTATGCCACCGAAGAAGATGCGCGCTCGCAAATCAACGAACTGAAAGCTGCCGGCATCAAGGCCATCGTCGGCGCCGGCCTGATCACCGGTCTGGCGCAGGAGGCGGGACTGGCGGGCATCTTCGTCTACTCCGCCGCCAGCATTCGCCAGGCTTTCGACGATGCGCTGGAACTGGCGCGTTTGACGCAGCTGGAGTCGACACGCGGACGCATCCTGCCCGTAGCAGACACCTTGCGCGCACGGCATCACCTTAACGATCTGCGCGGCGATTCCGCGGCGATGGAATCGGTGCGCCAGTCGATCACGCTGTTTGCCAAATCTCCTGCCACCGTATTGATCCAGGGCGAAACCGGCACCGGTAAAGAATTGGCGGCGCAAGCAATTCACCGCGCGCATCCGCAAATGCAGGGCAAGGTGCAAGCACATCATCCTTTCGTCGCAGTCAACTGTGGCGCGCTGGCAGAGTCGTTGCTGGAGTCGGAACTGTTCGGCTATGAAGAAGGCGCGTTCACCGGATCGCGCCGCGGCGGTCGCGCCGGTTTGTTCGAAGCGGCGCATCGCGGCACCCTCTTTCTCGATGAAATCGGCGAGATGCCCTTGCCTTTGCAAACGCGCTTGCTGCGTGTACTGGAAGAACGTGAAGTCGTGCGCGTCGGCGGCACGCGACCGATCCCCGTCAATGTTCGCATCATCAGTGCGACGCATTGCGACCTCGACAGTCGCGTCAAGGAAGGACGCTTTCGCGCAGACTTGTTCTATCGCCTGAGTGTGTTGCGCATGACCTTGCCGCCGCTGCGCGAACGTCCCGACGATCTGGCGCCATTGGCGGAATGGTGCCTGAAGAATGCGCTGGCGGCGATGGACATACGTCCACACGCCAATCTGCACGCTGAGATCTTGCGTTGCGCTCCGCTGCTGGCTCGTCATGACTGGCCCGGAAATGTGCGCGAGTTGCGCAATATGATGGAGCGGCTGGCACTGTTCCTGGCGGCGGAACCCTTGCAGGCATTGACACCGAATCTGATCGCTCGCGTCGCACCGGAAATCGCGAGTGCAGATACGTCGGCTATCCGCACTGCAGCATTACCGACGACGAAACAGATCGGCCCAGCGGGAGCGGAAGAGTCTTTACAAGAGGTGCTCGCACGCTTCAACGGCAATCGTGCCGCAGCCGCAAAATATCTGGGCATCAGCCGTACAACCTTATGGCGCAAACTGGGTGAAAAAACTTAACCCGGTTTTGTATGCCGGGTGCGCATCACTCATCGCATCACCGGTCATCTGAGAGCCGTCATTGATCCACAGGTGAATCAACGGCGGGAGCAATCGCGCTTATTCCCGCAGAATAAGAATCGCATCACCTGACGATCTCAATGCGTGATTGACAGCCTCTCTCCCCTGCACGTATTCTCGCTCGGTTGCCTATAGACATCGGCATATCGAGGATATTGCGCATATTGTTTTAAGCATTTCGCTCATCGGAATCCTGGCAAACAATCCTCGACTAAAACGGCACCCCTCAACAATCTCACCAACGGGAGAACGCATGAATAATAAGAGTTCTGCAGCAACCGGCAATGATGCGTCAGTCAAGCTTCATCCACAAACCTGGCGAGCAGTTATCTCGTCTTCGATCGGCAATGCGTTGGAATGGTTCGACGTCCTGATCTACGGCGCGTTTGCCGTGGTCATCGCCAAGCTGTTTTTCCCGACCGACAATGAAACGGTCTCGCTGTTGGTGACCTTTGCGACGTTTGGCGTGTCGTTCTTCATGCGTCCGCTCGGTGCGGTTATCCTCGGCGCGTATTCCGATCGCGTCGGACGCAAGGCGGCATTGTCGTTGTCGATCGTGCTGATGACCATCGGCACCGCGATGATCGCGTTCATGCCAACCTACTCCAGCATCGGTCTGTGGGCGCCGGCAGGTATCGTTCTGGCGCGTCTGATCCAGGGCTTCTCGGCGGGCGGCGAATTCGGCAGCTCGACGGCATTTCTGGTGGAACACGCACCGCATCGCCGCGGCTTTTTCTCCAGCTGGCAGGTTGCCAGCCAGGGCCTGAGCCTGTTGATGGCAGCCGCTTTCGGCGCCGGTCTGAATGGTTGGCTGACACCGGAGCAGTTGTACTCCTGGGGCTGGCGTTTGCCTTTCCTGTTCGGCCTGCTGATCGGCCCTGCCGGTTTCTACATCCGTCGCCACCTGGATGAGTCGCCGGAGTTCGCACAAGCAGAACGCACCGAGACACCGCTGCGCGACACCTTCGCCACGCAAAAGATGCGCCTGCTGATCGGTACCGGCAGCGTGATCATGGCAACCGTGTCGGTCTATCTGTCGCTGTACATGCCGACCTACGCCATCAAGCAACTCGGCATGCCGGCATGGTCGTCGTATGCGGCAACATTGGTGTCGGGTCTGATCATGATGCTGGCGTCGCCACTCGTGGGTGAACTGTCGGACAAACATGGCCGTACGCCGTTCATGATTGCCAGCAGCCTGGCTTTCGTTGTACTGACCTATCCGATGTTCGTTTTCCTGACCGGTTCGCCGAGCTTCATCAACCTGCTGTTGCTGCAAATCGTGATCGGCATTCTGATGACGATGTACTTTGCGTCGATGCCGGCATTGCTGTCGGATATCTTCCCGGTGCAGACACGCGGCACAGGCATGTCGCTGAGCTATAACATCGCTGTGATGCTGTTTGGCGGTTTTGCCGGGCTGATCATTACCTGGCTGATTCAGACAACCGGCAACAAGCTGTCGGTCAGTTATTTCGTGATCTTCGGTGCTGCGTTGAGCTTCATCGCTTCGGCATCGGCACGTTATGTGTTGAAACTGCGCTGATCTTTGGTACACCGTCCGGCTCAGGTCGGACGCACGTAAAGTTGGATATAAAAAAAGGGCCGGATTCGTTAGCGAACCCGGCCCTTTTCATTTTGTTGTTCATCGTTCGGTTGCATTCTTTGCGAGGCATATCCGTGGCGATGTTTGCTTCCCTACCCCTCTACTGCTACCGCTCTCCCACTTCCCTTAACTTGTGCTTGTACTTTTGCTTGACTATCAGTCGTCTTCAGCGCCACCAATACCGAGCTCCTGAATCTTGCGCGTGATCGTATTGCGGCCGATACCCAAGCGCACAGCTGCATCGTTTTTGCGGCCGTGAGTATGCTTGAGCGCGATCTTGATCAGGGCAGCTTCAAACTGGCGACCGAGAATGTCCATGACTTCCGGGCGTTCTTCCGCCAGCATTTGCGCGGCTTCGGTTTCCAGCAGGCTGATCCAGTTGCGATCAGCGCCACCGAAGTCACCATCGACATTCGCCGCTGCCGCGCCACCATGTGACTCCATCGCAGGAGCGGGCGATGGTGCCGCCTGTGACGATACCGGCTGGAAGTTGCTGCTGCGTTCTTCGATCAGATCCTGCGGCAAGTCCTTGACTTCAACTGTCTGCCCCGGCGCCATGACGGTGATCCAGTTGCACAGGTTTTCCAACTGGCGTACGTTGCCCGGCAATTCAAGCTGCGACAAAAACTGCATCGCTTGCGGCGACAGGCGCTTGGCTTCGACACCGAGCTGACGTGCGCTTTGCGTGAGGAAGTGCCGCGCCAGGATCGGTACATCTTCGCGACGCTCGCGCAGACTCGGCAAGCGCAAACGGATCACGTTGAGGCGGTGATACAAGTCTTCGCGGAACAGACCTTCGCGTACGCGATGCTCCAGATTCTGGTGGGTCGCCGCGATGACGCGGACATTGGCCTTCAAGGATTGATGGCCGCCGACACGATAGAAATGTCCATCCGACAGCACGCGCAGTAAACGCGTTTGCAGATCGAGCGGCATGTCACCGATTTCATCGAGGAACAGCGTACCGCCTTCGGCCTGCTCAAAACGGCCACGGCGCATAGCTTGTGCACCGGTGAAGGCGCCGCGCTCATGGCCGAACAGTTCCGACTCCAGCAAGTCCTTCGGAATCGCCGCCGTGTTGAGTGCGACGAAAGGCTGTGCAGCGCGCGGGCTGTGCTTGTGCAAGGCGCGTGCGACTAGTTCTTTACCGGAACCGGATTCACCGGTAATCAGCACTGTCACGTTCGATTGCGACAGGCGGCCGATGGCGCGGAAGACGTCTTGCATCGCCGGCGCCTGGCCGAGAATTTCCGGTGCGTTGGCGGAGGATTGCTCCACGTCGGTTTCACGCAGGCTTTCTTCCAGCGCGCGACGAATCAGTTCAACGGCTTTGTCGACGTCGAAAGGCTTGGCCAGATATTCGAAAGCGCCGCCCTGGAACGCCGACACTGCCGAGTCGAGATCCGAGAAAGCGGTGATGATGATGACCGGAATGCCGGGATGCTTGGCTTTGATGGTCTGGAGCAGTTCCAGACCGGATGCGCCAGGCATGCGGATATCGGAAACCAATACTTGCGGCGTGCCGGTCTGCAATGCTTGCATCGCATCACGCGCGCTGGAAAAACTTTGTGTGGCGAGATTTTCTCGCGCGAGGGCTTTTTCCAATACCCAGCGTATCGATTCGTCGTCGTCAACAATCCAGATCGGTTTCATAGTCTTATCTTTTCCTGCTTTGGTAGCGTGTAATAGACAGCATCAAAGGCATATGCCGGTGTTGCATTTGCTTCAGTCCCCACCTTCCCGATCATTTAAAAACCGTGATCAGGGAAGCGGGATCAAAATTCTGAAATCCGTATATCCCGGCCGGCTTTCACATTCGATAACGCCCATATGTTGCTGCACGAATGTTTGCGCCAACGTCAGTCCCAAACCGCTACCTCCTTCCCGCCCAGAAACCAGCGGGTAAAAAATACGGTCCTGGATGTCTGGTGAGATACCGGGGCCATTGTCGATGATATGCAAGTCTAGTGCCAGCCGGTAACGGACCTTGGCCAGCGTCACTTGACGCGCAACTCGCGTTGCCAAAACCAGCTCGGCGTCACCCGCACGAATGCGATCGGCAAGTGCCTGCGCGGCGTTATGAACAATGTTGAGCAAGGCCTGGATCAACTGTTCCTTGTCGCCGCGAAATTCGGGAATCGACAAGTCATAGTCGCGGCGAATGGTCAGACCATTCGGGAACTCGGCAAGGATGAGGCTGCGCACACGTTCGCAGACTTCGTGGATGTTGACGTCGCCGACGATATGCGGCCGGCGATGCGGCGCCAGCAACCTGTCCACCAACGTCTGCAGACGATCGGCTTCCTTGATGATGACCTGGGTATATTCGCGCAGCTCTTTCAGATGGCGCTCGGGCAATTCCAGCTCCAGCAACTGCGCTGCGCCGCGAATGCCGCCGAGCGGATTCTTGATCTCGTGCGCGAGGTTGCGGATGAGTTCTTTGTTGGCCTGACTCTGATCAAGCAGACGCTCTTCCCGATCCAGCTTGAGTTGCTGGACGTTTTCCCGCAGTTCCAACAAGACCGGCGTGGCGGCGCTATCGAGTGCGGTGACGATGGTGTGGACTTGCAAAGGCTCGCGTCCCATGCGCTCCAAAACGAGGTCCAGCCGCTTGTCGGCAAACTGATGGGCGACAGCCTGATAGAACAGCGTGGCGAGTTCTTTTCCATTGAGAAAAAGCTCACTCAGCTTTTGTTGAGAAAGCACCTTGAAGGAGCTCTCCAACAGATTTTCGGCAGCGGCGTTGGCATAGACGATGCCGCCGTTTGCGTCGAGAATGATGACTGCTGAAGCCAGCAGATCAAGACCATCCAGTGAAGGTAGCGTTGTTTTCATGCGTTCCGGTTAAAGCTTATGAAATGCTTGTGAAATGCCTGTGACAGCAACCAACAATCGAACCAGCTATACACAGGGCGTGATTGTCAGCTTCCCTTCAGCTAAGCAAGATTTGGGCAAGCCTGCGACGACGCTGCATTTCTGACTCACGCAATGACGAACGCGCTAGTTAACGTACGTTCGCAAGCTCCCGTTTGAGCGCCGCAATATTGCGTTCCGATCGTGCCATGTCGTCCCTCATCCCGGCGACACGCTCCTGATATTTGGCGTAGTTGCGCTCGTCGCCTCGACGTTCCGGCTCGCCGTTGTTGAACTCCGCCCTTAACCCCGCCAGCTTCTTTTCTTCCGTATTCAATTCATCTTGCAATAGCAGCTTACGGTCGCTGTCGCGCGACTTCTGCGTATTGGGATCGACCTTGGGAAAACTGGCGACTATCGCGGCTGTCGTGCCTGCACCTGATGCAACTGCCGTTCCGCCCTGCATCGCCCGCTTTGGCTGCAATACTGCGGCAGGCAAACCTGGCAATTCGACTTTGCGGCACCCCTTGGTCGTCCCGGTATTCTTGTATTCTTTTGCACCGTTTTCATCGGTGCAGACATAAACGTCATTTTGCGCCTGTACGTCACCCAGGCAAGCTAAGCACAATAGTGCGCCCACTGCGAGAAACTTCATTTTCCAACGTCCACTTATCGAAATGCCGATTAGTGTATGACAACACACTCACAGTCTCGATAAGCCATAAAAAAAGGGAAGCAAGCTTCCCTTTTTTATCAATACAAAATCGACGATTACAGCGAGTAGTACATGTCGAATTCGATTGGGTGTGTCGTCATGCGATAGCGTTGCACTTCCTGGCCCTTCAGGTCCAGGTAGGCATCGATCATGCTGTCAGTGAAGACGCCGCCACGTGTCAGGAACTCGCGATCCTTGTTCAGTGCGTCCAGCGCTTCTTCCAGCGATGCGCATACTGTTGGAATCAGCTTGTCTTCTTCTGGTGGCAGATGGTACAGATCCTTCGAAGCTGCTTCGCCTGGATGGATCTTGTTTTGCACGCCGTCCAGACCTGCCATCAGCAGAGCCGAGAAGCACAGGTATGGGTTCGCCAGTGGGTCTGGGAAACGTGTTTCGATACGACGGCCCTTAGGATTCGCAACGTGTGGAATACGGATCGATGCGGAACGGTTACGTGCCGAGTAAGCCAGCTTGACCGGTGCTTCGAAGCCTGGAACCAGACGCTTGTACGAGTTGGTGCCTGGGTTGGTGATGGCGTTCAGCGCCTTGGCGTGCTTGATGATACCGCCGATGTAGAACAGCGCGAATTCGGACAGGCCAGCATAGCCGTCGCCTGCGAACAGGTTCTTGCCGTCTTTCCAGACCGATTGGTGAACGTGCATACCGGAGCCGTTGTCGCCAACCAGTGGCTTAGGCATGAAGGTCGCTGTCTTGCCGTAGGTGTGAGCAACGTTCCAGATCACATACTTCAGTGTTTGTGTCCAGTCAGCGCGCTCAACCAGTGTCGAGAACTTGGTGCCCAGTTCGTTTTGACCTGCGCCGGCCACTTCGTGGTGGTGCACTTCAACTGGAATGCCCAGGGATTCGAGGATCAGGGACATTTCCGAACGCATGTCCTGGAAGCTGTCGACTGGTGGCACTGGGAAGTAGCCGCCCTTGACGACTGGACGATGGCCGGTGTTGCCGCCTTCGAGCTTGGCGCCGGAGCTCCACGATGCTTCTTCGGATTCGATCTTGACGAAAGAACCGGACATGTCCGCACCCCAACGTACGCCGTCGAAAATGAAGAATTCTGGCTCAGGACCGAAGTAGGCTGTGTCGCCCAGGCCCGAGGACTTCAGGTACGCTTCAGCGCGCTTGGCGATGGAACGTGGGTCACGGTCGTAACCCTTGCCGTCGGATGGCTCGATCACGTCACATTGCATGAACAATGTGGTTTCTTCCATGAACGGGTCGATATTGGCAGTATTTGGATCAGGGATCAGCAACATGTCCGACGCTTCGATACCCTTCCAGCCGGCGATCGACGAACCGTCGAATGCATGACCGGATTCAAACTTGTCGATGTCGAAATGGGAAACAGGAACCGTTACGTGCTGCTCTTTACCCCGGGTGTCGGCAAAACGGAAATCAACAAACTTGACTTCATTGTCTTTCACCAACTTCAAAACCTCTGCGGCCGTCCTTGCCATGCGAATCTCCTAAAACGAGGAAGTAGTATAAATTTGTACAATTTGGGTGATGAGCCGACTACGTGCGACTTGATGTGTGCAGCAAATACAACAGATAGTGCGCCAGAACTCAGGCGGGAATGATAGCAGATTCCATGCCATCAACTGCCTTGTGTTGATGCTTATGGCATATTTTAGGGAGTTATCGACGGACAGGCGTTTCCGAGCAGTGCATGGATGACTTTTGATTGAATCATTATGGTGCATATTTAATTTAATGCACCAATTAAAAACATTTTTCATGTATCGCACAGTTTTGGTGCGATTAATTGCGATTCAAGTTCCATTTAGCAACTTTTGGGAATTTTTCTTATTTTTAACAGGAAGCAACATGACCTCCAGCAACGACATTTTTTCTTCTGCCAAACAACGCGCCCAAAGCGGCCAGTTCCCTTACGCGGGAGCAGTGACGCCACAAGAGGCCTGGTCATTACTTCAAGGCAACAACGCAGTCAAACTGGTGGATGTCCGCACCAAGGCCGAACGCGATTGGATCGGCCAGGTGACACTACCGGCCGAGCAGCATCTGGCGGTGCAATGGAACCTGTATCCGGAAGGCACGCCGAATCCACAGTTCCTGGAGCAACTTGCCGCCGTTGCAGACAAAGACTGCGTACTGCTCTTTCTATGCCGCTCGGGCGTGCGCTCGCGTCATGCCGCCAAACTTGCGACCGAAAATGGCTACACCCAGTGCTACGACATTCTGGAAGGCTTTGAAGGCAATAAGGACAGCGCAGGACATCGCAAGACCATAGAAGGCTGGTGCAAGGCGGGATTACCGTGGGCAGGCGCCTGAACAAGGCTGCGGCACTAGCGATTGTTCTTTCGGACTGACGAGGGAATTAATGAAAGAGAAGAGCAGCGCGGCCAGATGGCCGTCCAAAAAAAGCTGCAGTTTGCGCAGGGATTTGTTGCCGAATGCCTGAACGCCTTATCGAGCTTTGCTGTGCATCTGCACGCCCATGGGCAGGCACTCAGTTCAGCTCAGTTCAGATAGCGTGCAGTTGCTGATTCAAGATAGCCAGTTCGGCGTTCAGTTCGGAAACCGGCGCTGTCTTACGCACGGCGATCGCTTCGATGCGCACAAGCGTCTCAACGATTTGTGATGCACCCATCGTCAGTGCAGCACCTTTCATACGATGCGCCATGCGCCCGATACCCATGAAGTCGGCTTGTGCGAGCAAGGTTTGCATGGTGTTGAAGTCTTCCTGCGAAGTCGAACGAAACAACGATTGCAGATCAATACCCTTTGCGTCATTTGATGTCGTCGCAGGGGGAGCAACAACTTCCACGTCACACCAGAGCGACAATATCTTTTTCAGTTCATCAACCGGAAGAGGCTTACTCAACACACCATCCATGCCACTATCCATACACATTTGCATATGAGCTGCATCGGTTTCCGCCGAGATGGCGATGATCGGCGTATGCGCACTCTCCTCTTCCCGCTCGCGCTTGCGCACCTGCATTGCGACGTCGTAACCACTCATATCGGGCATCTGACAATCGAGCAAAACGAGGTCAAACTCGATCTTTGAGATTGCCTCCAAACCAGAGGCGCCGTCATTCGCCGTCGCCACACTGCATCCCAACTTCTTCAGTTGTTTTTCGATGACGACGCGGCTGGTGGCGGAATCATCCACGACGAGAATCAATGGTTGTGGAGTCGACGAAATGGTGGTCATGTGATGCGCCTTATAAATCCTGAAGTTGATGCTGTATCTTGAACAATTCGTTGTCGTTGCGCACACCGAGTTTGCGAAACGCAGCCTGCTTTTGACCACTGATGGTCTTGACGCTGCGCGCGAATTTTTCAGCGATCTGCGTTACGCTCATCCCGTCAAGGCAACAGCGCAAGACCTCTCGTTCCCGAGGAGATAATTCGGTGTGATCAGTGAGAGAGTCGCCTGCTCCAGATAAATCATCTTCCTGCGCATTATTGCTGGACAGCATGGAGGAAATCTCCGCCGCCATCAGTGGATTGAGGTGCACCCTGCCAACGGACACTGAACGCACCGCAGCAATCAGCTCGGACAACTCCTGCTCTTTGCCGACAAAACCACGTGCGCCCGCCCTCATGGCCAGAGCGACCGTAGCAGGATTGTAATGGGAAGATGAGACAATGATTTTGCTGCCGGGAAAACGCACCTTCAAGGCGCGAATCAGATTCAGTCCGTCAATGTCGTTGACGCTCAGTGAATAGTCGATCAACAAAATGTCCGCCGGGGTAGCGCGCAGTGCGGACATCATGTCTTTGCTGGTCGCGTAAGCACCAACCACCTCAAAGTCAGACTCTTCTTTCAGTCGCGCTGCAAGTCCATGCCTGACGACAGCATGATCATCCAGTAGCGCGATGCGAATTGCATTTGTTCCTGCCCATGCCATCATGACGTCCTTTCACGAGCACCCATTTACGCAGCAAAACCGATAAGCACCGGCATTGATGGCTTGCTTCGCCTGGATCCCATCACGACAAAATTCGGGCCCACGACCAAACGAATCACGGTCGAGTGTATCAAAAATAGCAAAAATGCAATAGCAAGTTCACGCATCTACGAGGCCGTTGTTAAATAGATGCGCAGCACCAACACTGCTCAGGAATTCGTCCTGTTGCATCGGTTTGGCGATCGGGCCTTGCCCATACAGGCAGCCCATCGCGGCAAGCACCTCCATCTGCCGCGCGTTCTCGATGCCTTCAGCCGTGACTTTGAGCTTGAGTCGCCTGGCAATATCGATGATCGATTCGACCATCACGCGGCACTGCGCCTGACGCAGAAATTGACGGACGAAATGACCGTCTATGCGAATCTCGGTGAAAGGCATCTGCGACAACAGCTTCATAGTCGAAATCCCCGAACCAAAATCATCGATGGACAGGCCCAATCCACGCAGACGCAAGCGATTGATCGAAGCCGCCAGCTGCAAAGCCTGTTGCGGCGGCTCTTCCTCTGACATGCCGACGACGATAAGCGAGGGAGCTATTTCATGCCGCTGAATGCGTTCGTAGAGATAGTCGGCGATCTCCGGCGCCTCCAATGTCGTTGCGGAAGCCTTTACGCAGATAGGCATGCTGCAGCCGAGTTTTGCCAACTTTTGCTGCGTCTTCAGTACATGATTGAATGTGCGATAAAACAACATCAATCCGAGTCCCTGCTTCTCGATCAGCGCCATGAACTGGCCCGGCGACAAGCCGCTGAATTTGGGATGACTCCAACGCACCAGTGCATCGGCGCCGGTAACCATTTTCGTTTTCAGGGAAATATGTGGCTGATACCACACCTCGAATTCGCTGGTATCGCAGATTGCCCGCAAAATATCGTCTTCGTTGATGGCATCCTCAAAGAAAAACCGCGTCGATTTTGACGTCTTTTGCGGCACCGCACTGCGCGCATTCAATACGACCAGAGCGCCATCGACTGCAGCGCTCAAAGCTACCGAGTTCACCGGCTTTGCGAGCGTATCGACAAAAGGAAAACCTGCCGATCGCGCCATCTGCAAATGCGACTCCAACAGATCACCATCATGTACACTCATCCAGATCAGCATGGGTAGATCCCTGCTGCTGCGCATTGGCAATGCCGTTTGTGCCAGCACAAATTGAGAACCGTCCATGTTGGGCATGCCGATGTCGCACAATAGCAAATCGGCTGCACGCGCCCTCAGCATGACCATTGCATCAAGACCATCCGTCGCATCCCGAACATCGATGGCACCAAGTTCTTTTATTTTTGCGGCGATGAAGGCACGCTGAAGGGGTTCGTCTTCGACGATCAAGATAGAAAGATCCGCAATAGTTCTCATAGTCGCTCCAACGTGATGGCGCTTGTCGCAGCGCATTACATAGCTCATTACAAGAAGCCATTCTGACTGTCGCGTTATCTGGCGTAAATGAGAATCCTCTTAATTTCAGTCTTCGTTTTTCGGTGAATGACGAAAGAAATTCAGGATATGTTCAGAGAAAGAATTCACTCACTTAAAACCAGTATTTTTATTAAATTCTATTCGGCGAATAAGTAATCTCTTACTTTTTGATCGACCAACTGACAGCTGTTTGTCAGGCTTGTTTCGTCCCTTACACTTTATTACAGCGAGAGGAAACGAGGATGTACATACTGAACGCAACTCCTCCCTTTTCCGCAAAGTGATCATGCACACCCCGCTAAGACATGGCTTGACCGGATTGCTGGCATTGTGCCTTTGCGGGGCTGCATCTGCGCAAGCGCTGACCTCGCAGGAAAAGGCCTTGCATGTGCTCAATCGTCTGGCTTACGGCCCCCGCCCCGGCGACGTCGCCGCCGTGGAAAGGATGGGCGTGCAACGCTATATCGACGCACAACTTGACCCTGACCATATCCCCTTCCCGGCAGATTTGCAGGCAAGGCTCGACGGTTTGCCAACGTACAACCTGAGTGCGCCACAGCTCTACATCCAATATGGCCCGCCGTCTTTCCCTGCCAACACGGCGACACCGGAAGAAAAAAATGCCGCTCGTCAGCGCGCCGCCAAAGAGATCACCCCGGCCAGTCATCTGGCCCGTCTTTGGATGGCAACGGAAAGTCCACGTCAGTTGCAGGAGGTCATGACTGAATTCTGGTTTAACCACTTCAATGTTTTTGAAGGCAAGGAATGGGTTCGCTACTGGAACGCTGATTACGAAAAGAATGCCATCCGTCCCAATGCCCTCGGCAATTTCCGCCAGTTGCTGGGTGCCGTCGCGCACCATCCGGCCATGCTCTACTACCTCGACAACTGGCTCAGCAGCGGCACCAATACGCCGCAGGCCAAAGGCCGCTTCAAAGGACTCAACGAAAACTATGCACGTGAATTGATGGAACTGCATACGCTGGGCGTCAATGGCGGCTATAGCCAGGCCGACGTTATTTCGCTGGCGCGCATTCTCAGTGGCTGGACCATCGCTGTGCGCGAGATGAAAGATGATACAGACGACGCTACTTTCATCTTCCGCCCGGGGCGTCACGATACAGGCGACAAGCAGTTTCTCGGCAGAGTCATTCCACGCGGCGGCCAGCAGGAAGGTGAAGTCGCGCTCGACATGCTGGCACGCCATCCTGCCACGGCACGGTTCATTTCGACCAAGCTGGTGCAGTACTTTGTCTCCGACCAGCCCGATCCGGAACTGGTCAATCAACTGTCGCAGCGCTTCCTCGCCACCAATGGCGATATCAAATCGGTGCTGCGCGTCTTGTTCGACAGTCCGCAATTCTGGGCGCGCAAGAATTATCAGGCCCAGTTCAAGACACCCTATCAGTACGTCATCTCATCTCTGCGCGCAACCGCAACCCCGGTGGTCAACGACAAGCCCGTCAGCGGCGTTCTGAATCAATTCGGGATGCCTTTGTATGGCTGGCTGACCCCGGAGGGTTACAAGTATTCGGAAGAAGCCTGGCTCAATCCTGATGCGTTGTTGCGGCGGATCAATTTCGTCAACGGCCTGAGCAACGGTAAATCACCGATTGCACGCCCCGAAGGCACCCAGCCGTCGCCGGATGCGGCCGCCGTCGATCCGGTGCAATTGATACAAACCTTGTCGCCGATGCTGAGCCAGAACGACGTGACGACGATCTCCTCGTCACCCGCAAACTTGCAGGTCGGCCTGATTCTGGGCAGCCCCGCATTCATGAAACGTTAGGATCATCATGAACCGTCGTGACTTCATTCGTTACATGGGCATTGCCGGCGGCAGCGCCATTGTCATTCCCATCGGCCTGTCGGGCTGCGCCGTGGCGCCGGTCGGCAAACCATCCGCTGCAACATCGTCATCCGGCAACGCCCCGCTCGCCTACGGCACGCCGAAGCAACGTGCCCACGCCAACGGCGACGGTACACCGCGCATGGTTGTCGTCTTCCTACGCGGCGCCGTCGATGGTCTCAATGTGGTGGTGCCGCATGGCGACCGCGAGTACTACCAGGCGCGCTCCAGCATCGCCGTGGCGCGTCCCGGACAGAACAATGGTGCGATCGACCTCACCGGCTATTTCGGCCTGCATCCGTCATTGCGGCCCTTGATGCCCTATTGGGAGAGCGGCCAGCTGGCTTTTGTACACGCCTCGGGGTCACCGGACGGTTCGCGCTCACACTTCGAAGCGCAGGACTACATGGAAACCGGCACACCCGGCCAGCACAATACCCGCGACGGCTGGATGAATCGCCTGCAAGGTCAGTTGCCCCGATCCGATTCGCCGGTACAAGCGTTGACGCTGGGCGAATCGACACCACGCATCCTCAGCGGCCGGCAAGTCGTCGCCAACATGCCGACCGGCCGCGACGCCGCTCGCCAGACATTGATCGATCAGCCCAAGGTCAATCAGGCCTACGGGGCGATGTACGCAGACAACGATGCTCTGGGCAAGGCTTACCGCGACGGCATCGCGGCACGCAAAGAGCTGATGGCGGAAATGAGCAGCAACGAGCAGCGCATGGCCAACAACGGCGCGCCTTTGCCGAATGGCTTGTCCATCGATACGGCCCGCCTTGGTCGCCTGATGCGCGGCGATCCAAAGATCCGCCTGGGTTTTCTTGCTGTCGGGGGCTGGGATACCCACGCCAATCAGGGCAATGGCGCCGGTCAGCTGGCAAATCGCCTGGCGCCGCTGGCGACAGGATTGGCAACATTGGCACAAGAACTTGGCCCGGCGTTCAATGATACGGTGATCGTGGTGGTGTCGGAATTCGGCCGTACCTTCCGTGAAAACGGCAACGGCGGCACCGATCACGGCCATGGCAACGTCATGTGGCTGCTCGGCGGCAATGTGCGCGGACACACGATTTACGGTCAATGGCCGGGGCTGAACAAGGCGGAACTCAATGAAGGACGGGATCTGGCGATCACAACTGATTTCCGCGCGGTGATGTCGACGCTGGCAGAGAAACACATGCGTATCCCGGACAGCGCCATGCAGCAAATCTTCCCGCAATACACGACGGGCATGCAGCACGTATCGAATATTCTGGTGTGATTGCAGGCTCAGCTAGCAAAACGATGGGCATGAAAAAAGGAGCGATCTACGCTCCTTTTTACGTCCGCAGTCTGCAATGCTGCGCGACTTACTCGGCTTCTTCGATCCAGGCGGCCTGAATCGCTTCCAGAATCTTCTCTCCGGAACGATTGGCATCGTCATCAAAACCATCCAGCTCCATCACCCAACGATGCAAATCGGTGAACCGTATGGTCTTGGGATCGGTGTCCGGAAACTTGTCGTTCAGCTCTTCAGCAATACGCTGAATGTCGGTCCATTTCATGGCTGCCTCGCTAATGTTGATCAGTCGCCCGCGCCGGCCCTAAGCCGTCAGTCGAATCAGTGATTCTCGCTGGCGTGATTGATGGTGTACTTCGGAATTTCGACGACCAGATCGTCGTCGCCCAGCACCACCTGACACGACAGGCGTGAATTTGCTTCCAAGCCCCAGGCCATGTCGAGCAAATCTTCTTCCTTGTCGGTCGGATCATCCAGCGTATCAAAGCCTTCGCGGATCACCACATGGCAAGTGGTACAGGCGCAGGACTTCTCGCAGGCGTGTTCGATATCGACATCGCTGTCGAGCATGGCGTCGCACAGAGTCTTGCCGACCGGTGCGTCGATGACGGCGCCGTCAGGGCAAAAAGTGGGGTGTGGGAGTATGACGATTTGTGGCACGGTATTAACCTCTATCTTTACGAAACTTCATCCAATTTCTTGCCGGCCAGCGCGGCATGAACGCTTCGGTCCATGCGGCGGGCAGCGAATTCTTCAGTACCATGCGCCAGCGCTTCAACTGCCGCCTTGATCGCCAGATGATCATCACCCAGCGCCTTCTCGCGCACGACTTCGATCAACGCGGCGACGTCGATACGTTCTTGTTCACTCAGCAAAGCGCTGTCAACATTGAGCGCCGACTCCGTCGCCAGAATGATGCGCTCGGCTTCGACCTGTTCTTCGCGCAAGGCGCGGCGCTTCATGTCTTCATCGGCCGACTGGAAGGAATCCTGCAGCATGCGCGCGACGTCATCGTCCTCCAATCCATACGAAGGCTTGACGGTGATCGCCGCTTCCACGCCCGAGGTCATTTCGCGTGCAGATACTGACAGCAAGCCATCGGCATCAACCTGATACGTGACGCGGATACGTGCCGCGCCAGCCGCCATCGGCGGAATGCCGCGCAACTCGAAACGCGCCAGCGAACGACAGTCTGCGACAAGCTCACGCTCGCCCTGCACCACTTGAATCGCCATCGCGGTCTGACCGTCTTTGAAGGTCGTGAACTCCTGCGCGCGTGCGCATGGAATGGTCGAGTTACGTGGAATAACTTTTTCCGCCAGGCCGCCCATGGTCTCGATCCCGAGCGACAAAGGAATCACATCCAGCAGCAACCAGTCATCACCGGCGGCACGATTGCCGGCGAGCAGATTAGCCTGCACGGCGGCGCCCAGCGCCACGACTTTGTCCGGATCGATATTGGCTAACGGCGTCGTCTGGAAGAACTCGCCGACGGCCTTGCGCACATGTGGCATGCGGGTTGCACCACCGACCAGCACCACGCCGTCGACGTCGTCCACGGACAGATTCGCATCACGCAGTGCCTTGCGGCATGGCGTGATGGTCTTGGCGACCAGATGCTGGGTCAGCGCGGTGAACTCTTCCGCCGTGATCGACAGATGTACTTCTTCGCCCGAATTCAGGGCCGCATCGATTTGCGTGTAAGCCTTGGAGGACAGCAGCTCCTTCACCTCGCGCGCCTTCACCAGCAGAATGCGCGTGTCTTCGTCCGACAAGGGAGCCAACTGCGCTTGTTCGCAAATCCAGCAGAACAGGCGCTGGTCAAAATCGTCGCCGCCCAGTGCGGAATCGCCGCCGGTCGACAAGACTTCAAACACACCCTTGGTCAGCTTGAGGATGGAAATATCGAAGGTGCCGCCGCCCAGATCGTAGACGGCAAATGTGCCTTCCGAACCATTGTCGAGGCCGTAAGCAATCGCTGCTGCAGTCGGCTCATTGAGCAAACGCAGGACATTGAGACCGGCCAGTTGTGCCGCATCCTTGGTTGCCTGACGCTGTGCATCATCGAAGTAAGCAGGCACGGTAATCACCGCGCCGACCAGATCGTCGCCCAGCGCATCTTCCGCAGTCTGACGCAAAGTCGCCAGAATCTGCGCCGAAATCTCAACCGGACTCTTCACACCGGCAACGGTCTTCAGTTGTACCATGCCCGGCGCATCCTGAAAATCGTAGGGCAGGTTTTCGACGTAGGCGATATCTTTCAGGCCACGGCCCATGAAGCGCTTGACCGAGACGATCGTGTTCTTCGGATCGGTGGTTTGCGCAGCTTGCGCCTTGTAGCCGATATTGGCGTGGCCGTTAGGCAGATAACGCACTACCGATGGCAACAGGCTGTGGCCCTCTTCGTCGTTGAGGACTTCAGGGATGCTGTTGCGCACAGTGGCGACCAGCGAATTGGTGGTGCCGAGATCGATGCCTACCGCCAGCCGATGCTGATGCGGTGCGGTGGACATGCCCGGTTCGGAAATTTGGAGAAGAGCCATAGTCGATTTATTCCGGCAAGGCGATGCGGATACCTAATCCGACAAACGCACAGCCGGCAAGCCTGTTCAAATAGAGAGCGGCACGCGCCTGACGCTTGAAATACGCGCCGACGATGCCGGAGAAAAACGCAATCGCGCTGAAAATTGCCAGCGCCTGAAGAATGAACACCACCGCCAGCAACAGCATCTGCCAGGCCACATGGCCGGCGTGCACGTTGACGAATTGCGGCAGGAAGGCGATGAAAAACAGCGTCACCTTGGGATTGAGAATATTGGCGATCACGCTTTGCCAGTAAATGCGCGACAGGCTGACCGGCGTCATGGTCGCATCCAGCGACATCGACGCAGCAGAGCGCAAGGTGCGGACGCCGAGATACACCAGATACGCCGCGCCTGCGTATTGCAAGGCGTGATAAGCGGCTGGATAGGCCTTGATGATGGCGGCAAACCCCAGCACCGCCAGCAAGGTGTGAAAAAACAATCCAGACGAAAAACCGAGCGCAGCAACCAGTCCGGCTTTCTTGCCCTGCGCGATACCGCGCGTGAGCACGTAAATGTTATCCGGCCCTGGAGCCAGGGTCAGCATCATCGCGGCGATCAGAAACAGGAACACGTCAGGCATGGCGCATCAACCTTCGATCAGAGCGAAGGTATTGCCGATCTCTTCGCCGAATTTCTCAAGGAACATCAACTGGCGCACCAGTTGGGCGGCGGCAGTGAAGTCGTTGGCGTCGAGCAGCGCTTCGATGCGGGCGACGGTGTCTTTCTTTGCGCTGCGCAAGGCAGCGTCAAGCTGCTCGAGCGCATCGATATTCTTGCCTGCACGCGCGTCGTCGAGCTCTTCACGCCACTCCATTTGCTGCATCAGAAATGCGGGCGGCATGGAGGTATTGGATTCGGTTTGCAGATCGACGCCATTAAGCTCGCAAAGATAGGAGGCGCGCTTGAGAGGATTTTTGAGCGTCTGGTAGGCTTCGTTGGCGCGTGTGGCCCATTGCATGGCAACGCGCTTCTCGGCGCCGGTCGCATTGGCGAACTTGTCCGGGTGCGCCTGGTTCTGCACGCCGTGGTACGCCTTTTCCAACGCAGTCTGATCGACGGCAAAGCGTTGTGGCAATTGGAAAAGTGCGAAGTGATTTTGCATACGTTGTGCAAAGATTGTTCAGAGGAACAAAAAATAAAAAGCCTGTTCGGACTTCAACAGGCTTGGCAGAACTACTCTTCAGAGGCTATCGCTGAACGATACAACGCGATTCTGGCTAAGCACTAGATCATATGATCAGTTTCAATCGCCGCCGTGATGTCGCACATCGCTGCGCCGACATCGCGGTGGTGATCATGAGATCAGATACGGAAGCTTTCGCCGCAACCGCATTCGTCCTTCATGTTCGGATTCTGGAACTTGAAGCCTTCGTTGAGGCCTTCACGCGCAAAATCCAATTCAGTACCGTCGATGTACGGCAAGCTCTTGGGATCCACATAGACGCGAATGCCGCGCGATTCAAACATCTGATCTTCCGGTGTTTCTTCGTCCACATATTCCAGCTTGTAAGCCAGACCGGAGCAGCCGGTTGTGCGCACGCCAAGGCGCAGGCCAAGGCCTTTACCGCGACGCTCCATGTAGCGGCTGATGTGTTTTGCAGCTTTTTCAGTCAGTGTGATTGCCATAATGCTTGCCCTTCTCTATTAGGCTGCAGCCTTTTGCTCAACGCTGCCGTGCTTGGCTTTGTAGTCTTGCACCGCGGCCTTGATGGCGTCTTCCGCCAGGATCGAGCAGTGAATCTTCACCGGTGGCAACGCCAGTTCTTCAGCGATCTGGGTGTTCTTGATCGACAAGGCTTGATCCAATGTCTTGCCCTTGACCCATTCGGTCACCAGCGACGACGAAGCAATCGCCGAACCGCAACCGTAGGTTTTGAACTTGGCGTCCTGGATCACGCCGTCAGCGCCGACCTTGATCTGCAACTTCATGACGTCGCCGCAAGCGGGCGCGCCGACCATACCAGTGCCTACGGTCTCGTCGCCCTTTTCGAAGGCGCCGACGTTACGTGGGTTTTCGTAGTGATCGAGTACTTTTTCCGAGTAAGACATTTTGATGCTCCTTGATGAGGTCGCCCCTGCGTTCTATATGGGGGCGGTTTTCATTTTCGCGATATTAGTGTGCAGCCCATTGGATCGTGCTGATGTCGATCCCGTCCTTGTACATATCCCACAGCGGCGACAATTCGCGCAGCTTGCCGACTTTGCTCTTGATCAGATCAATGGTGAAGTCGATATCTTCTTCGGTCGTGAAACGGCCGATGGTGAAACGAATCGAGCTGTGCGCCAGTTCGTCGCTGCGACCCAGGGCGCGCAACACATACGACGGTTCCAGGCTGGCCGAGGTGCAAGCCGAACCGGACGACACTGCGATGTCCTTGATCGCCATGATCAGGGATTCACCTTCGACATAGTTGAAGCTGACGTTCAGGTTGTGCGGCACACGGTGTTCCATGTCGCCGTTGATGTAGGTCTCTTCGATCTCTTGCAAACCCTTGGCCAGACGATCGCGCATGGCGCGGATGTGGGCCAGTTCGGTTTCCATTTCTTCGCGGGCGATGCGGAAGGCTTCGCCCATGCCGACGATCTGGTGAGTTGCCAGTGTGCCGGAACGCAGACCGCGCTCGTGACCACCACCGTGGATCTGCGCTTCGATACGCACACGTGGTTTGCGGCGAACGTACAGCGCGCCGATGCCCTTGGGACCGTAAGTCTTGTGCGCCGAGAAACTCATCAGGTCGACTTTCCAGTTTTCCAGATCGATCTTGACCTTGCCGGTTGCCTGCGCAGCGTCGCAATGGAAAATGATGCCCTTGGAACGGCAGAATTCGCCGATTTCAGGTACAGGCTGAATCACGCCGATTTCGTTGTTGACCAGCATGACCGAAATCAGGATGGTGTCGGGACGCACGGCTGCGGCGATTTGCTCGACAGTCACCAGACCATTGTCTTGCGGTTGCAAGTAAGTCGCCTCGAAACCTTGACGCTCCAGTTCGCGGAAAGTATCCAGCACAGCCTTGTGCTCGGTCTTGACCGTGATGATGTGCTTACCCTTGGTCTTGTAGAACTGTGCAGCACCCTTGATTGCCAGGTTGTTGCTTTCTGTCGCGCCGGAAGTCCAGATGATTTCGCGCGAATCCGCGTTGACCAGCTTGGCGACTTCTTCGCGTGCATCTTCCACGGCCTTCTCTGCAGTCCAGCCATACATGTGGCTGCGCGACGCAGGATTACCGAACTGCTCGCGCAGATACGGAATCATCTTGTCGGCCACGCGCGGGTCGACCGGTGTGGTGGCCGAGTAATCCAGATAAATTGGAAAATGCGGCGCCTTGATGGTGTCCAACAAGCTTTTTTCCAGAGGTGCATTCATTTTGTTCTAGCTCCAATCAAACCGCTGCGTGAGGGCGGTGCATGACAACCACGCTTTGTTCAGTGCCGAGAGTTCTGTGTTCCGGCTGCTTCTGTTCTTTCTGGTGCTGCTGGTCAACCAGGTCTTGCAAGGAGACCGAGTCGAGATATTCGACCATCTTTTCATTCAGCGTCGACCACAGGTCGTGCGTCATGCAGCGCGTGCCACCGGGGTGGGTGACGCTATGGCAATTTTCCTTGCCGCCGCATTGCGTTGCATCCAGGGGTTCATCGACGGCGATGATGATGTCGGCAACCGACACATCACCTGCTTTGCGCGCCAGGTTGTAACCGCCGCCGGGTCCGCGCACGGACTCAACGATCTGGTGGCGCCGCAATTTGCCGAACAACTGCTCCAGATATGATAAAGAAATTTCCTGCCTCTCGCTGATGGCGGACAACGTGACGGGTCCATTGCCATGGCGCAACGCCAAGTCAATCATTGCTGTCACAGCAAAACGGCCTTTAGTAGTTAATCGCATGAAATCTCGACTCCAGAACAGTTTTCAGAACCACTCCCTGAATTCCCGAATATTTACGTCAAGTATATCAAACTTGAGTAATCTTGTCAGGTACTGCAAAACCCGCAGAAACCTCACCCGATCAAGATCGCCGAAGCACGACAATTACTGTATATTTATACAGTATACGTATTTCGAATCTTGCTCATGTCCGCGCCTCTTCCTCAAAGTATTCACGCCTCGCTCTGGCTCGCTTCACAGCTTGCCCGCAGCACGGCGCGTGGACTCGATACCGGATTTGATGCGCTGTCTAAAGAGCTCCCCGGGCAAGGCTGGCCGACCGGTGCGCTGATCGACTTGCTGCTGCCGCAACCCGGCGTCGGCGAGCTGCGCCTGCTGGGTCCGGCACTCCAATCCCTGTCGCCGCGCCGCATCGCATTGGTGCAGACGCCGCATGCACCGCAAGCCATCGGATGGCGCCAGATTGGTGTCGACGCCGCACGGCTGCTGTCGGTGCGTGCCGCCACCAGCGCCGATGCCGCCTGGGCTGCTGAACAGATATTGAAATCCGGCAGTTGCGCCGCTCTGCTGTTCTGGCAGCGGCACATGCGCAAGGACAGCCTGCGCCGCTTGCATCTGGCGGCGCAAACCGGCAGCACCCTGTTCGTCATGCTGCGTCCGCTCAGTTGTGCGCAGGATGCTTCGCCGGCCCCCTTACGTTTGTCGCTGGCGGCTGCGGCCGGCGGCATTGAAGTCCGTTTCGTCAAACGCCGCGGACCGCAGCGTGACACGCCCTTGTTTATTTCGTTGCCCTCTCTGAATCTTTTGCATCATGCGCCTGTGGATCGCCGTACATCTGCCCCTGCTGTCGTTGGAAGTATTTCATCCGAACTGGTCGGATGAAGTCTCTTCCGTCGTGCTGGAGCACACCCGCGTCATGGCGGCTTCGCAGTGCGCCTGCGAAGCCGGCGTGCGTATCGGCATGCGGCGCGGCGGCGTGCTGGCGCGGCTCCCCAAAGCGCTTATGCACGAACGCTCTTTCGATCGCGAGGCACAGACATTGTTCGGCGCCGCCATCGCCTTGCTGCAATACACGCCGCAGGCCAGCTTCGCGGAAGAATCCACCATCCTGCTCGACATCGGCGCCAGCCTGAGCCTGTTCGGCGGCATTCGCGCCTTATGCCGCCGTGTGCGCGCCACCGTCCGGCAACTCGGCCTGAGCGCCGTCATCAGTTGCGCACCGACCGCCAACGGCGCCGCTTTACTCGCCCGACACACCGGTGCCCGGACATTGAAACAACATCACCTGCACCGGCATCTCGGCCGCCTGCCTGTCGCTGCATTGCCGGCTGCGGTGCCCTATCTCGACTGGCTCGCCGGCATCGGCTGCCGCACGCTGGCTGATCTGCGCCGCCTGCCACGCGCCGGTCTGCAACGGCGCGGCGACACGCACATGCTGGATGCACTCGATTGCGCCCATGGCGACGCGCCGGAATTGCACGCCTGGATCGAAGTCCCGCCCAGCTTTCGGCAACGCATTGAATTAAGCGAACGCATCGAACACGCCGACGCCGCCCAATACACCATTCAGGCCCTGCTCACCCAACTCTGCGGCTGGCTGGCGGCGCGTCATCTGGCCGTCACGCAAGTGCGCGTACAACTGGAACACGAGCGCGACCGTCAGGCCGTGGCCCCCACGACCATCGAACTCATGCTGGCCGAACCGACCTGGCAAGACGCGCACCTGATCAGGCTGCTTAAAGAACGCCTGGCGCGGCTGGAAATTACCGCTCCCATCATCGCCGTCGTGCTGGAAGCGGCGCAAACCGAACCCATGGCGCCGGCCAGCGACAATCTGTTTCCCGAACCCGGCGGCACGCCGGAAGACCACAAGCGCCTGATCGAACTGCTGGTCGCGCGGCTGGGTGCGGACAAGGTGTTGCACGCCGCACCGCTCGCCGACTACCGGCCTGAACAGGCCAATCGCTGGGTTTCCGTCATGGACGCCGCCGCCCCGCTGGAAGAACGCCCTCTGCCGCCCCGCCCCACGTGGCTGCTGGAAAAACCGATTGCCTTGACCATATGCCAGCATCGGCCCTATTACGGCTCCCGCCTGCGCCCCGTCTCGCCCGCCGAACGTATCGAAGCAGGCTGGTGGAACGGCGACCTGGTGACACGCGACTATTACATCGCCGAAGGAGCAGATCACTGCCTTTACTGGATTTATCGCGAGCGCATTGGCGATGTTGACGGTGTCGAACCGCATTGGTATTTGCACGGCATGTTTGGATGATGCGAGAAAAAACCATGCCCGATACCTCATCCATTCCTGACTACGCCGAACTGTTCTGCCTGTCCAATTTCAGCTTTCTGGAAGGCGCCTCGCACGCGGAAGAACTCGCCGCACGCGCCGTGCAACTTGGCTACACCGCGCTTGCCATAACCGATGAATGCTCACTGGCCGGCGTGGTGCGCGCGCATATGGAAGCAAAAAAAGCCGACCTCAAACTCATCATCGGCTCCTGCTTTCGCATCGAATGGGAAGCCGGAAAACCACCCATGACCCTGATCGTACTGGCCCGGAATCGCGAAGGCTACGGCAACCTGTCCGAGCTGATCACGCTCGGTCGCACACGCGCCGACAAGGGCAGCTATCGCATCGACATCGATGATTTTTCCGCGCCACAGGTATCCCACGCACATCTGTGCGGTCTGCCCGATTGCCTGGTGATCCTGGCGCCACATTATCCTGCCGATGCAACTCTGCTCGAACAGCAGACTGCCTGGTTGGCGCGTACCTTCCCGCAGCGCGCCTGGCTTGGATTAACGCAGTTGTATCGCCCTTACGATCAACTGCATCGCGGTGTTATTCAAGAAGCCGCCCACTGCCACAACCTGCCGGTCGCCGCCATCGGCGAAGTCAACATGCACGTGCGTTCACGCAAATTCCTGCAAGACACGCTGACGGCAATACGTCTTGGAAAAGCGGTCGGCGACTGCGGCTACGCCCTCGCGCCCAATGCAGAACAACACCTGCGTTCGCGCCTGCGACTGGCAAATATTTTCTCGGCAGCGACACTCGCAGAAACACTTCGCATCGCGGTTCAATGCACATTCAAACTTGATGAACTGCGCTACGAATATCCCGAAGAACTGGTTCCCGACGGCCAGACGCCCGCCGGCTATCTGCGTCAGGAAGTATTCCTCGGCGCGCACCTGCGCTACCCCGCCGGCATCCCGCAAAAAGTCACCGATCAGATCGAGCACGAACTCACACTGATCAACGACATGGCCTACGAGCCTTACTTCCTCACGGTCTACGACATCGTGCGCTTTGCCAAAGACAACGGCATCCTGCGGCAAGGGCGTGGCTCGGCAGCGAACTCGGTGATCTGCTTCTGCCTCGGCGTGACCGAAGTCGACCCGACGCGCTCGGTCATGCTGTTCGAACGCTTCATCAGCAAGGAGCGCGGCGAACCGCCGGACATCGACGTCGACTTCGAACACCAGCGGCGTGAAGAAGTCATTCAATACATCTATCGCAAATACGGCCGCATGCGCGCCGCCATCGCCGCAGCCGTCCATACCTACCGCCCTCGCGGCGTGCTGCGCGACGTCGGCAAGGTGCTTGGCATTGATGCCTCCATCGTCGACAAGGTCGCCAAGTCGCATCAATGGTTCGACGACCGCTACAACATGATGCAGCGCTTCGCCGAATGCGGCCTCGATCCGGAGTCACCGATTGCCCATCAATGGGCAATCCTGTCCTTGCAACTGATGAACTTCCCGCGCCATCTGTCGCAACACAGTGGCGGCTTCGTCATCGCACGCGACAAACTCTCGCGCCTGGTGCCGATTGAAAACGCCGCCATGCCCGACCGCTCGGTCATCCAGTGGGACAAGGACGATCTCGAATCACTCGGCCTGCTCAAGGTGGATGTGCTGGCGCTGGGAATGTTGTCAGCCCTGCGCCGCGCGCTGGAACTGGTCGCCAAACGGCGCGGCCATGTCTTCCGCATGCAAGACATTCCCGCCGAAGATCCCGTCACCTACGACATGATCTGCAAGGCCGACACCATCGGCGTCTTCCAGATCGAAAGCCGCGCACAGATGAGCATGCTGCCGCGCCTGAAGCCGCGAGAGTTCTACGACCTTGTCGTGCAAGTCGCCATCGTCCGCCCCGGACCGATTCAGGGCGGCATGGTGCATCCCTTCTTACGCCGCCGCCAAGGACTGGAGCCGGAAACCTATCCCAAGGAAATTTTGCGCCAAGCTCTCGAACGCACGCGCGGCGTTCCGATTTTTCAGGAACAAGTGATGCAGATCGCCGTGCTCGCCGCCGGCTTCACACCGGGAGAGGCAGACGACTTGCGTCGCGCTATGGCCGCATGGAAACGCAAAGGCGGACTGGAAAAGCACGAACACAAACTGGTGCAAGGCATGCTCGATCGCGGCTATGAAAAAGATTTCGCCAATGCCATCTTCAAGCAAATCAAAGGCTTCGGCGAATACGGCTTCCCCGAAAGCCACGCCGCCAGCTTCGCCATCCTTGCCTACGCCAGCAGTTGGCTCAAATGTCACGAGCCGGAAGCCTTCCTCTGCTCGCTGCTCAACAGCCAGCCCATGGGTTTCTATTCGCCTTCGCAATTGATTCAGGATGCGCGCCGCCATGGCGTGCGCGTACTGCCGCCCGACGTCATGCACAGCAACTGGGAAAGCGCGCTGGAAGACTTCGATCCCGCACGTCCTGACATCCGCCCCGCAGTGCGTCTTGGCCTGTCGCTGCTGGGCAGCATGAAAGAAGCGCCTGCGCTGCGCATCGAGCGCGCGCGCCGCGAACATGTCTTCACCGATCTCCAGGATCTGGCGCGCCGCGCTCAGCTGGACAAACACAACCTGCAGGCGCTGGCCGCCGGCAACGCACTGGTCGCACTCAGCGGCCATCGCCGCGAAGCCTTATGGCAAGCCCTCGATGCCGCGCCGGCCAAAGATCTGCTGCATGCCGCCCCCTCACGCGAAGACATCCTGCGCCTGCCTGCGCCGTCCGAGGCCGAAGACATCGTCGCCGATTACCGCAGCGCCGGCCTGACGCTCAAACGCCATCCGCTCGCCTTGCTGCGCCCCATACTGACCAAGCACAAGTTTCTGCCGCACGACGTCATGACGACCTTTCAGGACGGCCAGTTCGCGCGCGGCTGCGGCATTGTGACGGTACGCCAGCGTCCTGGCACCGCCAAGGGCGTGCTGTTCATCACCATCGAAGACGAAACCGGCTCCACCAACGTGATTCTCTGGCCCTCGCTGGTGGAAAAGCAGCGCAACGAAGTCCTCAACGCTTCCCTGCTCGGCGTCTACGGCATCTGGCAAACCCACGCCGGCGTGCAGCATCTGGTGGCAAAACGATTGGTGGACATGTCCCATCTGCTGGGTGAAATCCACGTCGGCAGCCGGGATTTTTGCTGAACCCGGCGGGAAAAGCCGAAAAATCTCTTCAAACCCCGTCGCAACGCGGCTGCAAGGCCATTTAAGTCGGCATCAAGGGTACGAAACCCAGTCATCCTCTGGTAAGATGTCGCATATCTTTTTGCAGGCCTGCCCCGTTCATCCGAACGCGGTTCCATGCGAACTACTTCACACATATCGACCTATAAAAATGGAAGTCAACGAGACACCCAGCCCGCTGATGCGCCCACGCAAGAAGACCCAGAGCCTGTCTCAGGAGGTGGTTGGCGCGATTTCTGAAATGATCTCCAGCGGTGCCATCAAGCCCGGCGAGAAGCTGCCGACCGAGTCCGAAATCATGCTCACCCAGGGCGTCAGCCGCACCGTGGTGCGCGAAGCGATTTCGCGCCTGCAGGCGGCCGGACTGGTGGAAACACGGCATGGCATCGGCACCTTCGTGCTGGAGGCGCAAAAGGCCGGCAACATCAATATCGATCCGGCCACCATCACCACGATGAAGGATCTGCTGGCGCTGCTGGAACTGCGCATCAGCCTGGAAACCGAAACCGCCGGCCTGGCCGCCGCACGCCGCACCGACGAGCAATTGCTGGAAATCCGCCAGGCGCTCGACGCCTTCCACGAAAACCTGAAAAAGGGCAACGACACCGTCGGCCCCGACTTCCGCTTCCACTTCCAGATCGCCACCGCCACCGGCAACCGCTATTTCATTGAAATCCTGAGCCACCTCGGCGCCGGCGTGATTCCGCGCAAACGCCTGAACACGGCTGAACTGGCGCGCGACCCGCAAGCCAGCTATCTGGATCGCGTGCAGCGCGAACACGAAGACATCTACGAAGCCATCGCCCGCCGCGATACCGAAGCGGCGCGCGCGGCCATGCGCAACCACCTGACCAACAGCCGCGAACGCCTGCGCCGTGCGCAGGAAGCAGCCGAATCGGCAGCAGATGCACAAAAGGCATCGGAGGCATCGGAGCCATCGGCGACCTGACAGCGCAACGACGCGACAACGCAATAATGTATTCCTCACATTGCCCTGCACCATCGCAACAAGCTGATAACGCACACCAGCGCAGAACCAGCTTAGCACCAGGCAAATCAACACAAAATCCAACGTAACACCGGCCGGCAGCAAAAACTGCTGGCTTTCTCTCAATTCATGTTGTACGATGACTGATATCTTAAGACGCTTAAGAACGAGTTCCCTCCAGAAGCGCTGAACAGGTTCGGAATTTGTTATCAAGCGCGACGGTATTTTTAACTTCATCACCTGGCAACTACTGACATGTACACACCACAAGACCTGAAACAGATTCTTTCCGCCGGCCTGCTCTCCTTCCCGCTGACCGACTTCGACGAGCAAGGCGACTTCCGTCCGAAGACCTATATCGAACGTCTGGAATGGCTGGCCCCTTACGGCGCAAGCGCGCTGTTCGCGGCCGGTGGTACAGGTGAGTTCTTCTCGCTGGTGCCGGGCGAATACTCGAACATCATCCGCACCGCCGTGGAAACCTGCAAAGGCAAGGTGCCTATCATCGCCGGCGCCGGTGGCGCTACCCGCGCTGCGATCGCTTACGCACAAGAAGCCGAACGCCTGGGTGCGCACGGCATCCTGCTGATGCCGCATTACCTGACCGAAGCCAGCCAGGAAGGTATCGCCGAGCACGTTGAAGCCGTCTGCAAATCGGTCAAGTTCGGCGTCATCATTTACAACCGCGGCGTCTGCAAGCTCAACGCCGACATGCTGGAACGCCTGGCCGAGCGCTGCCCTAACCTGATCGGGTTCAAGGACGGCGTCGGTGAAATCGAATCCATGGTCACGATCCGCCGCCGTCTGGGCGATCGCTTCACCTACCTCGGCGGCCTGCCGACTGCGGAAGTCTATGCAGCTGCTTACAAGGCACTGGGCGTACCGGTCTACTCATCGGCGGTATTCAACTTCATCCCGAAAACAGCAATGGACTTCTACCACGCCATCGCCAAGGAAGACCACGCCACCGTCGGCAAGCTGATCGACGAATTCTTCCTGCCTTACCTGGCCATCCGCAATCGCAAGGCCGGCTATGCTGTGAGCATCGTCAAGGCCGGCGCCAAGGTCGTTGGCCACGATGCAGGCCCGGTCCGCACGCCGCTGACCGCCTGCACCGAAGCCGAGCACGAAGAACTGGCCGCGCTGATCAAGCGTCTGGGACCTCAGTAATTGCAGCGCCGAAATTGCACGACACAATAAATAACTAAGTAAATAACTAAGCCCTCGACTGACCGCCGGATTCATCCCGCGGTCAGTTTTGGCTTCCACATCCAGGAGAAATCGATGACCCAATTCGCGAACTACATCAACGGTGAATGGCTGCAAGGCGCCAGCATCAACAAGAACGTCAACCCGTCCGACCTCTCCGACATCATCGGCGAGTACGCACAAGCCGATGCAGCGCAAGCCGACATCGCCATCGCCGCAGCGCACGCCGCTTTCCCGGCATGGAGCGTGGGTAATATCCAGGCGCGCTCCGACGCACTGGACAAGATCGGCTCCGAAATCCTGGCGCGCAAGGAAGAACTCGGCCGCCTGCTGTCGCGTGAAGAAGGCAAGACCCTGGCCGAAGGCATCGGCGAAGCCGGCCGCGCCGGTAACATCTTCAAATTCTTCGCTGCAGAAGTGTTGCGCATCCAGGGCCAGAAACTGGCATCCGTGCGCCCCGGCATGGATATCGAAATCACCCGCGAACCGGTTGGCGTCGTCGGCATCATCGCACCATGGAATTTCCCGATGGCGATCCCCGCATGGAAGATCGCACCGGCGCTGGCCTACGGCAACACTGTCGTCTTCAAGCCGGCAGAACTGGTGCCGGGCAGCGCCTGGGCGATTGCCGACATCATCAGCCGCTCGGGCATCCCGGCCGGCGTGTTCAATCTGGTCATGGGCCGCGGTTCAGTGGTCGGCCAGCGCTTCATCGACGACCGCCGCGTCACCGCCCTGACCTTCACCGGTTCGGTCTCGACCGGCGCGCGCGTGGCGCAAGGCTGCGTCGCTCGCATGGCAAAGTTCCAGCTCGAAATGGGCGGCAAGAATCCGCTAGTTGTCCTGAACGATGCCGACCTGAATATCGCCGTCACGGCAGCCGTACAAGGCGCGTTCTTCTCGACCGGCCAGCGCTGCACCGCCTCGAGCCGCATCATCGTCGAAAAAGACATCTACCCGCGCTTCATCGAAGCAGCACGCAACCAGCTGGCCGGTCTGAAAATCGGTCACGCGCTGACTGCCGACACCAACATCGGTCCAGTCGTTGACCAATCGCAACTCGACCAAAACCTGTCGTACGTAGAAATCGGCAAGCAGGAAGGCGCCAACCTCGTCTTCGGCGGTGAGCGCGTCAAGCGCGACACCGACGGCTTCTACATGACGCCGGCGCTGTTCGCCGACTGCAACAACGACATGCGTATCTCGCGTGAAGAAATCTTCGGGCCGGTCGCTTCCGTGATCCCAGCCGACAATTACGAGCACGCGCTGCAACTGGCCAACGACACCGAGTTTGGCCTGTCGTCGGGCATCTGCACCACCTCGCTGAAGTACGCCACCCATTTCAAGCGCAATGCGCAAGCAGGCATGGTGATGGTCAACACAGCCACTGCCGGCGTCGATTACCACGTCCCATTTGGCGGTCGTAAGGCATCGAGCTTCGGTCCGCGCGAGCAAGGCGCTTACGCAGCCGAGTTCTATACCACCGTGAAGACTTCGTACACCGCCGCGTAATTTCGCCGGCGATGCCACGTCAAGAACCCTGACCTCATCAGGTATCCACAGCCGCCGGTAACGGCGGTTTCCAGCGTCGGAGCGTGTGCTCCGGCGCTTTTTTTATGTCCGTTCAAAAAGTACCGACGTAAAAAAAGCACCGCCTGAGCGATGCTTTTTAAACCGGATGTTGCCCGGATTCAGAACTGCTCCCAATCGTCATCAGAACCGGGCGACGGCAACTTCGGCGCAGCTTTCGATGTGGCGACAGCATTCGCTGCAGGCTTCGCCAATGCAGGCTTAGCTGAAGTTGAAGTCGGCGCCGCAGCCACCGCTTTCGGCACTTGCGCTGACACCGTCCTTGGACGCGCCACCGGTGCAAGAACCTGCGCATTGGCATCGATGCGGAAAATACTGACTGCATCGGCCAGCGTTACCGCCTGCGTCTGCAAGGATTGCGCAGCGGCGGCAGCTTCTTCCACCAGCGCGGCATTTTGCTGGGTCACTTCGTCCATCTGCGTGATGGCATTGTTGACCTGACCGATGCCGTCGCTCTGCTCGCGGCTGGCAGAGCTGATCTCGCCGACGATGTCGGTGACGCGACGCACGCTCTCGACCACTTCGCTCATGGTCTTGCCGGCATGCTCAACCAAGCGGCTGCCGGAGTCAACTTTCTCTACCGAGTCGGTAATCAACCCCTTGATCTCTTTAGCTGCAGCGGCGGAACGCTGCGCCAGGCTGCGCACTTCCGATGCCACGACTGCGAAGCCACGTCCTTGCTCGCCGGCGCGCGCGGCTTCCACCGCAGCGTTCAGGGCGAGGATGTTGGTCTGAAAAGCGATGCCGTCGATCACACTGATGATGTCGACGATCTTCTTGGAGGATTCGTTGATCGCATTCATGGTGTCGACCACCTGCGCCACCACTTCGCCGCCCTTGACTGCGGTCTCGGATGCGGAATGCGCAAGTTGGTTGGCTTGCTGGGCGTTTTCGGCGTTCTGCTTCACGGTGCCGGTCAATTGCTCCATCGATGCCGCCGTCTCTTCCAGCGAACTGGCTTGCGTTTCGGTACGCGCCGACAAGTCGAGATTGCCTGCGGCGATTTCCTGCGCGCCGGTGTTGATGATGTCGGTGCTGCTGCGCACGCGCGAGACGGTGTTGAGCAAACCTTGCTGCATGCTGCGGATCGACGCAAACAGACGGCCGATTTCATTGCGGCCCGGATCGGCGATCTTCATGGTGAGATCACCATTGGCCACCTGATCCAGCAAGGTGACGGCGCGGTTGAGCGGCGTCAGCACGATGCTGCGCAAGACAAAGTGTACGGTCAGCACCAGCGCCAATGCAGCGACCAGACCAACTACCACCAGCCAGACCACCATGTTGTACTCGCGCTCGCGCTGGGCGACGATGTCTTCCGACAGATCCTTGGTAAGCTTCTGGAATTTTTCCAGCTGCGTGGAAAAACTCGCACCTTTGGCCGTGATGTCGCGGCCATTGATCTCGGCGTAGGCAGCGGTGTCGTTATTGCGCAAGGCGTCGGCAGCCTTGTTCAATACATCGGACAACTGCTTGCCGGCATCAGTCAGATCGGCTTTGAGTTTGTCGTCCTGTCCTTTAAAGGCGGGAGCCTTGCTGAATTCATCGAGCAGTTTCAGCGTGCGGTCATAGCTGGTCTGCGCACTCTTCAGGGCCGAGTTCTTGACCTCCTGATCGTTCTGCTCTTTCAACGCAGTGTAGGCGCGAGTCAGTGCCGCACGCGTGCGGGTGGTGTCCTTGTAGGCGTCGTTGATGGTCAAGGCACGCGAGCTGACGTCGTGCACCATGACAGTCGACTGGTTGGCGCGTCCCAGCGCAAAGATGCCGACAGCAGCGCCCAGTGCGATCATGGCGGCGAATAGCGCCAATGCGCCCATGAGGCTGAAACGAACGGTGATATTTCGCATTCCCTGCTCCTGATTATTTTGATTATGTTGATTCCACTAGGCTGCGGCTGACCCGCCGATGTGCCTTCGCCATCTTAAAACAAGGTTGAAATGACAGTCCGCTTTTCTGCATCATTTTTGCGGAAAATCAATGGCAACGTTGCCGAATCGGCAATTTTTCATGCCCAACAAAAAATCCCCCGCATGACATCGCGAGGGATTGTTGATGCCTCGTGCTGTGAGGCAAGTCGGCTAAGCCAGGCAACTCAGGGGAAGTTGACGATCTCCACCCAGTTCGGATTCTTGCCCAGCTCATAGTGCTGCAAGGGTGTCAGCGCGCCGGTTTTCTGGTTGATGGCATAACTGGTCATGCCATTGGATTTTTGACCGACAGCCAGCAGATATCTGCCTTGCGGATCAATGTTGAACCCACGAGGCTGCGTCTCTGTCGGCACATTGCCGATGAGCGTCAGCGCGCCGGTCTTGGCATTGACGCGATAGGCGGCCAGCGTGCTTGATGTGCGCTCGGACGCATACAGGAAGCGGCCATTCGGTGTCAGATGGATATCGGCTGCCGCCGGCGCATCGCCTTTGAATCCGGCCGGCACTGCCGAGACCGTGCCTTGCAAGGTCAGCGTACCGTGCGCTGCATCGTAGGCGTAGGTGTTGACCGTGCCATCGAGTTCATTGGTCGAAAACACATAGCGCAGATTCGGATGGAACACGAAATGGCGCGGGCCGGCGCCTGCCTTGGTGGCGACCGACGGAGGCGTATTCGGTGTCAGTGTGCCGGTGGCGGCATCAAACTTGAATTGCAGGATGACGTCGCTGCCGAGATTGGAAGCAAAGACGAACTTGTTCTTCGGATCGCTGCCGACTGCGTGGGCATTTTTGCCGGTGTTGATCACGGTGGCAGGCTGCTGCACCAGACCGGTGGCGCTGATCGGATTGATCGAAATTTTGTGCCCGGTATAGGACGCCGCAAACAGGAAGCGGCCGGTCTTGTCGGTCGCCAGATTGGCCATGTTGTCGGCAAGCGGCACGGTGGACAGCGCCTTGAGTTTGCCGCTTTGCTGATCCACTGCAAAGGTCGTCACCGAATACGGTTGCGAGCGAAGCGAGGCATACAGACGCGTGTGATCAGGACTGAACGCCAGCGGCATCACCGTACCGCCGGTCTGCACTTGCTCGACCGGCGTGACGCTGCCGTCCTTGTTCAGTTGCATGACGTAGATATCCTTGCTATCGGCATTGGAGACATACACCATCGTTGCCGCATTAACGCCGGCACACACTGCGCTGCTCAAGACTGCTGCTGCGCCCAGCTTCAGCGCGAAATTCATGACTCCCATGCTTCCTCCTTAGGGTAAAGAATGCCCCTGCCCTGCGATGAGCAATCGACGAGGGGCTTGTTGGTTTTATTGTGTACAGCTGCGGAACGTGAATCAGGTAATCGGCGCCGGATTGAACAGCGTCAGCGCATTGTGCAGCTTCCACTTTTCTGCCCAGGTCTGCTTGCGCCCACTGGCGACGTCCAGCATCAGTTGGAACAGCTCCCAGCCGACGTCAGCAATCGTCGCTTCGCCGCTGGCGATCGTGCCGGCGTTGACGTCCATCAGGTCATGCCAGCGGCGCGCCAGATCGTTGCGCGTGGCAACCTTGATCACCGGCACTGCCGCCAAGCCGTATGGCGTACCGCGGCCGGTAGTGAAGATATGCAGATTCATGCCGGCAGCCAGTTGCAAGGTGCCGCAGACAAAATCGCTGGCTGGTGTAGCCGCGTAGATCAAACCCTTTTGCTTGAGCTTGTCGCCGGGAGCCAGTACGCCGGAGATGGGGCTGCTGCCCGACTTGACGATGGAGCCCATGGCCTTCTCGACGATATTGGCGAGACCGCCCTTCTTGTTGCCGGGGGTCGTATTCGCGCTGCGGTCGACGCCGCCTTTTTTGAGGTAGTTGTCGTACCAGTCCATCTCACGGATCATGGCTTGCGCGACGTCTTCATTGATGGCGCGCGAAGTCAGTTGATCGATGCCGTCGCGCACTTCAGTCACTTCCGAGAACATCACGGCAGCACCTGCACGCACCAGCAAATCAGTCGCAAAACCCACCGCAGGGTTGGCCGTCACCCCCGAGAAAGCATCGCTGCCGCCACACTGCACGCCGACCACCAGATCAGATGCCGGGCAAGTCACGCGGCGGCGCTTGTCCAGTTCTTTCAGGCGCGCTTCGGCCATGTGCAGGATGGAATCGATCATCGAGTTGAAGCCGACGTGTTCCGAGTCTTGCAGGCAGACGACGTAGGGTTCGCCTTCCTTATGGATCGGGATGATGCTTTCCGGCAGCAAGCGGTTCGGCTGCAACTTTTCGCAACCGAGGCTGACCACCATCGCCTGACCGCCGAAGTTGGGGTTCAGGCTGATATTGCGCAACGTACGGATCGGGATATCGGCGTTGGGTGCATCGATGGCGACGCCGCAGCCGTAGGTGTGTTCCAGTGCGACCACGTCTTCGACATTGGGATACTTCGGCAGCAGATCCTGGCGGATGCGCTTGACCGCATGCTCGACCACCCCCGCCACGCATTGCACGGTCGTAGTGATCGCCAGCAGATTGCGTGTGCCGACAGAACCGTCGGCATTGCGATAGCCTTCGAAGGTATAGCCTTCCAGCGGCACGGAAGCCAGCGCCGGTGCCTTGCGCGTGGCAATGGGCAAGTTGTCCAGCTCACGTGCCGGCGGCAGGGTCACGACTGATTCCTCGATCCAGCTGCCCTTGGCGATATCGCGCGCGGCATAGCCGATGGCGACGTCGTAGCGGACGATGGCTTCGCCCCGGGGAATATCGCGCAAGGCGATCTTGTGTCCTTGCGGCACCTGGCTGATCAGCGTCAGGCCGTCCGGGAACACTGTCCCGGCAGGCAGGCCACGGTCATTGACGACGATGGCGACATTGTCGTTCTCGTGCATCAGGATGTAACGCGGCGTGTTGACGTTGGTGCTGGCTTCGCTGTGTGTTTCGGTGCTCATGGCTATTCCCATCTGCTGCAATTGCTGCGACTTATTACAAGATAAAACGACAAGATCAAAGCGGCTTCAGTTCGACGCGCTTGATTTCCTTGACGATGACCAGATAGCTGATCACGGTCACCAGCGCATTGGCGCCGACGAACACCAGTGCACCCGAGAACGAACCAGTTTCTTTCAGGATATAGCCGATCACGATCGGCGTCGTGATGCCGGCGATATTGCCGAAGGTATTGAACAGACCGCCCGACAAACCGACGATTTCCTTCGGTGCGGTATCGGCCACGACAGCCCAGCCGAGTGCGCCGACGCCCTTGCCGAAGAAAGCCACGGCCATGATACCGACCACCAGCCATTGCGCATCGACGTAGTTGCACAAGATCATCGTGGTCGACAGCAGCATGCCGCCGACGATAGGAATCTTGCGGGACATCGTGACGCTATTGCCGCGCTTGATCAGACGATCCGAAATCAAGCCGCCGACGACACCGCCGATGAAGCCGCACACCGCGGGAATCGACGCGACGAAACCCGCCTTCAGGATCGACATGCCACGCTCTTGCACCAGGTACACCGGGAACCAGGTCAGGAAGAAATAGGTAATCGTGTTGATGCAGTACTGGCCGATGTACACGCCCAGCAACATGCGATTGCTCAGCAATTGCTTGATGTAACCCCACTTGGCCTTGCCGTCGTCGGCGCCGGCGGCTGCTTTCGGCTTGGCCTGATCCATATCCACCAGACCACCGCCCTGCTCGATGTGCTCCAGCTCGGCCTTGTTGATCATCGGGTGATCTTTGGGGCTATGAATGATCTTGATCCAGATGAAGGTCAGCAAGATGCCGAATGCGCCCATGACGGTGAACACGTGGTGCCAGCCGTAGACATGCGTGATCCAGCCCATCAGCGGGGTGAACAGCACCGCAGCGAAATATTGCGCCGAGTTGAAGATCGCCGACGCGGTACCGCGTTCCGCCGTTGGGAACCACGACGCCACGATACGGCCGTTCGCCGGGAACGACGGCGCTTCCGCCAGGCCGACCATGAAGCGCAACAGGAACAGCAGCACCACCGCTGCGGCCGTGCCGAACCAGGTGACGCCGCCTTGCAGCAACGTGAAGAAGGACCACAGGAAAATGCTCAGTGCATAAATTTTCTTGGAACCGAAACGATCCAGCAGCCAGCCGCCCGGCAATTGCGCCAGCACATACGCCCAGCTGAACGCCGAGAAGATATAGCCCATCATCACCGGGTCGAGGCCGAGCTCGGCTTTCATCGACGTGCCGGCAATCGACAGGGTGGCGCGGTCCGCGTAGTTGACCGTAGTCACCACGAACAGCATGAACAAAATCAGATAACGGACATGGCTTGCTTTGGCGCCTGCGCGCACGGTGGCGCTGACCTTAGCGCCGACTTGATTGACACTCACGGACTATCTCCCGACCGGTACCGTGCTTCGGCCGACGTGCGAGGAGACAAAGACAAGTAATCCGGATACCGAGGGCTGATTCGCCGAGGGCGGTCTCCTGCTTATTGTCTTGCGGCGCGCAACAGGCTTGCAGCAGCAGTATTTATTATTAAAGGGCTGTCATACGACCGAATTGTTATCAGTCGTCATACAACATGAAGGGGAGTATAAACACGCCAATTTCATTTTGCAAACGAATTATCAAGGACAAATTAAAAAACACGCAAAGCCTTACCCATGGCCGATTACAAGCCGACAACAAAGTATGTGAAACCGCACTTTCTTTTGCGATTTTTGGACGTCGGAAACGGCTTTTGATGCTGCAAAAATCTGGCTTTTTACCGCATGACTGCCACAATGTTGTCTGATGATTTATGGAGAACGATTAACGCGACAACGACGCCCTCACCAATAAAAAAAGCCGTCACCCGATGATGACGGCTTTACCGGATTCAACTTGTTCAGTCGAAAGGCGAACCGCCCTCGTCCTCCGGACAAATTGAATTGATGACGACTTATTTCGGCAACAACTGACCCCGAATCTCACCGCCCGGATGTGCTGCGCTATGCACGTTGACGTACAGACCGCCGGCCATATAAGCAGCGTATTGCTCATCGGTGAATTTGGCGCCTGCCGGTACGGTCCAGCCGTTATCGCCATTCTTCGTCAGCCCGACCAGCACAGGGCCATTGGCGCCGGCGGCGCCGGTATGGATATGCGCCATCTTGCCTTCGATGCCGGTGGTCGTGATGCTGCCGCTCACCGTCTTGTCGGCGGCCACACTGATACTGCCGGTGCCACCGGCAGTGGATGGATTGGCCGGCACTTCATTGCTGCCCTTGAGTTCGACGCTGACGGTTTGCGCCATTGCCGATGCACCGGTCAGCAGCATCGCGGCCAACAGCGCTGCCTTGATATTGATTGTCTTGATCATGATGTTCTCCTTAGTTTTTATCTCAGTTGAAACTCAGTCATTACCTCTTGGGAAACCGCCAACGCAGTGTAGAACACAAACGATTCAGACGCTTGCCAGCGCCGCCTTGACCCGTTCCGGCGTGAACGGCACGGTGCGCAAGCGAACGCCTACTGCATCCCACACCGCATTCGCCAAAGCTGCCGCCACCGGAGAAGCCGCCGCCTCGCCACCGCCGAGCGGCGGCATGGTCGGCCGGTCGATCAGATCGATGCGCACCTCCGGCATCGCCGGAAACGTCAGAATGGGGTAGCTCGCCCAATCGACGTTTTGCACCCGGCGCGTGTCGAAGCGGATCTCTTCAAACAAGCTGCGCGAGATCGTCTGCAAGATGCTGCCTTCCACCTGTGCGCGCAAGCCATCGGGATTGATGATCAGTCCGCAATCGTGGGCACACGCCACGCGCAGCACACGGATCTCGCCGCTGGCACGATTGACTTCAACTTCCATCGCCATGGCGACGTAGGTCTCGTTGTGCTTGTAGTGCGAATAGGCGATGCCGCGTCCGCGTTGATTGGTTTTACTGCCTGCGCCGGCGCCGGCCGCTCGCGCTTCCCAACCGAACAGCGATGCAGTGCGTCTGATCACTTCCGCACCACGCGCATCCTTGAGCGATTGCAGGCGGAACGCCAGCGGATCGATACCTGCTTTGGCGGCCAGTTCGTCGGTCATGCACTCGACGGCAAAGATGTTGGCGATCTTGCCCGGCGCGCGGATGTTGGCCGGACGCAAAGGCGCGCTATCGTGCCAGTGCACACCGACCGAGACATTGGCGACCTGGTACGGCGGATCGCCGTTCTGCGTGATCAGGCCGGTCGAGATCCCCTTGGGTTGCGGCATGCCTGCGGTCTGGGGCGCCAGCAAAGGCACTGTAGGCAGACTCGCGGTTGCGCGCGGCAGCCACATCTCGGTGCGCCAGGCCGCGATCGTGTTGTCGGGGCCGAGCGCCGCTTCCAGCGTCAGCGCCTGCGGCGGACCTTTGGGATCAAAACCGTGCTCATCCTGGCGCGTCCACTGCACCCGCACCGGCTTGCCCAGCGCTTTAGACATCAGCGCGGCATCGGCTGCAGCGTCGTCATGACCATTCATGCCGTAGCAACCAGCGCCGTCGACGTAGACCAGCCGCACAGCCTCATTCGGCAAACCCAGCATTTGTGCATAAGCGGGACGATAGCGATGCGTGCCCTGCGAGGCGGTATAAATAGTGGCTTGCCTCGCACCGACATCAGCCACGGCGCAGGACGGACCGATGGAGCCGTGCGTCTGCGCCGGCCAGTAATAGCTGGCGCTCAGCTTGCCGGACGCTGCCTGCAATGCCGCAGCGGCATTGCCTTTGTTGACCAGCGTTTCCTCGCCGTCGAAAGGGCCGCTACGCAGCCACTGCTCGACCTTGTCATGCCCCATCAGCTTGCCGGTGTCATTCCACACAACCTTCAATGCAGCAGCAGCCTGTATCGCATCCCATTCGTCCGGCGCTGCAACGGCAAGAAAGTCGCCGATACGCACAATCTTCACGCCCGGAAACTTCTTCACCGACGATTCATCCACCGAGATGATCTGCGCACCGTCACCCGCCGGACGAAGTACACGACCATGCAGCATGCCCGGCAACTTCACATCATGAACATAGGTATGCGTGCCGGTTACCTTGGCCGGTACGTCGGGACGTAACAGCGGTTTGCCGACGATGCGATAAGCAGTTGGATTGTTCAGCGGCGCCTTGGCGTCCAGCTTGAGGTTGAAGCGCTTGCCACCGACCAACTCGGCGTAGCTGACGCCTGCGCCACCGCCGCCGCTCTTGGGCCGCACCACGCCATCCTGCACTATCAGTTCGGACGGTTGTTTCTGCAGACGCTCTGCCGCCATGGCAATGAGCGCCTCGCGCGCCGTCGCCGCAGCCTGGCGAATCTGCACACCGCCGCGCATGATGCCGGTGCTGCCGGCAGTCGGCCCCTGATCGGGTGTGAGCGCGGTATCGCCTTCGATCATCTCGATCTTGTCAACGCTGATGCCCAACTCCTCTGCTGCCATCTGGCGGATTGCAATGCGCAAACCCTGCCCCAGATCGACCTTGCCGGAAAACAGCGTCACCGTGCCATCCTGATGAATGGCAATGAAGCCGTCCACGGCACTGACGTCCAGCGTCTTGTCCAACAGCGCGTGCGGCTGCGCGTTGCCGCGCTTGTCCCGCAATACTTGTTCCGTCGCGCGCGCAGAAAGCGGCAGTGCCAGCGTCACTACCAGCGCACCACCCGCTTTGAGCAGTTGGCGCCGGCTCATTTGGAGATCAAATGGCGCGTTCATGCCGGCGTCCTCCCGGAAGCACGCATTACTGCGCGCACGATGCGCACATGCGTACCGCAGCGGCAAAGGTTGGCGGACAAGGCGTCCTTGATTTCGGTTTCGCTCGGTTTGGGATTGGAGGCCAGCAAGGCGGCGCTGGTCATGACCATGCCATTGGCGCAATAGCCGCACTGGGCTGCTTGCTCAGCGATGAATGCGGCTTGCACCGGATGCGGCTTGTCGGGTGTACCGAGACCTTCGATGGTGGTGATGGATTTGCCGGCGACCGCCGACAAGGGCGTAATGCAACTGCGCAGCGGCGTCTTGTCGAGCAAGACCGTGCATGCGCCGCACTGCCCCAGACCGCAACCAAACTTGGGGCCGGTCAGGCCGATAGTATTGCGCAGCGCATAAAGCAGAGGTTGTTCAGGATCGCGGACATCAACGGAACGACGCGTTCCGTTGACGGTAAAAGAGATGGTAGGCATGACGCTCTCCGGGTCTGTGAAGCGGTCTATGAAGCGTTGACGGCAAATCTGTTGTTGGACTTATTTGACTTGTAATTCACTTGCACACCTGTAGCGCGATGGATTCTAGCACGTCGGCAGGAACGGCTACGCCCGCGCTGTCAGCCCGCTGCAAGCCTTGCCCATTACTATTTGCACAGTGATAACAGAGGCTCTTTTTGCCGTAAAAAAAACCTCCCCAGTCGACGCAAACACCGCCCGTTCGCAGATAATTTGCCGACGTCCTCTCCATGATAAACAAAACAAACAGAACAAAGACCATGCGCCCTTTCCTGCACTTTCTGCTCTGCCTCAGCCTTGCCGCGACTGCCGTTACTGCCGGCGCCCAGCAACTCGCCACCGACCTGCACGAGTCGGTCACGTCGCTGGATGTGAAGGTCAAGGATTTTTATGGCCGGGAAGAGACCGGAAAGGTCGTGGTGACGCAGTTCAAACCCGACGGCAACGGGCCCTTTCCCATTCTCATTCTGAATCACGGCCGCAGCCCGACCAATCGTTCTGATCCGCCGCGCTTTCGCTACACCAAGCAAGTGAGATTTTTTGTCGAACGTGGTTTTGCTGTGTTCGAGCCAACACGCATCGGCTACGGCGAGCAAGGTACGCATTTCGATCCTGAAGACAGCGGCTCTTGCAACAACAAGAACTACGCGCCCATGGCGGAAGCCGCCAGCACCGAAATCCTGGCCGTTCTGAAGTACGCTAAAGAACAAGCCTATGTCGATCCCAATCGCGTATTGATCGTCGGCCAGTCGGTCGGTGGTTACTCGACGACCGCGACCGCGGCCAGACATCCGGAAGGCCTGATCGCGGCCATCAATTTTGCAGGCGGATCAGGCGGCGACCCGGCCACGCACCCCGGCATCCCTTGCCAAGGCAACCGGATGGAAGACATGTACGCGCGTTTCGGAAAAACCACCCAGGCGCCGATGCTGTGGATCTACACGGAAAACGATCAGTACTTCAACCCCGAACACAGCAAGGCCTGGCACGCTGCTTTTGTCAAAGCCGGCGGTAACGCCGAGTACCACTTGCTGCCACCCTTCGCCAAGAACGGGCATACATTGTTCGCGAATGGCGTCGAGGTGTGGTCACCCATCGTCGCAGAATTTCTCGGCAAGCAGGGCTTCAATGCTGAGCCGATCAAGCACTAAGCAATCATAAAAATGCGATAACGAAAAACGGCTGCGATTGACATCCAAATCAATCAGCAGCCGTTCATTTTTTTGTGCAAAGACAGAGAAAAAATTCAGAACATCGTGAACAAAAGAACTCTTTTCACGTGCTCTCTTTGCGTTTTTCTCAGCGCTTTCTCAGCGCTTCTTCTTGCGACGCTCGCCATACTTCTGCACGGCGGCACGCTCTTCGCTGGTCAGTTCAAGCATGTCGGCATAGACCAGATCGACGGCCTGTTCATAGGACAAGGATTTGTCGAGCTCCATTTTTTCTGTAAGCAGCGCGTTTGATTTTTTCAGATTGCCGTCACAGATGTCATGGATGAAATTCAGCTTGCGCTGGAAGTCGGAGACCGGTGTTTCAACATTCGGTGATTTGCCGTAGCGCAGCCATAATAGCGCCGCGCCGAACAGCCCCGCACCGGTACCGATCAAAAGGTTTTGCATGCACTTCTCCAGCCGAGTGGTTAATCATTGTTATAACTCGTCACTGCAAGTGCACTATTTTTTGTGCACCCTCTTCACTTGCAATTGTGCTTGGATCCCCCCAAGACATTTGACCGGGCGTCTCATGTTTCAAAAAAATTTATCCCGGACAGGCGATATTAAGCGACATTTTTCAGTGCTTCGCAACAAATCTTTACAACATACCAAGATGACTTGAAGAACCAAGCCAGTAAAGGGTTTCACGTCAGTAAAGAGTCAGCTTTTTGTCAGAAAAGTGATGATTTTCACCTTGCTTTCCAGCAATCAAATCTGACTATCTGCACCGCGAACTCAGACCAGCGACATAGCAGATTGATCGCAACTGAATCTGTACGTTGCTACACGGCACGGTGTAGTGCAACGCGTTTTCCCGCATTGGTCTAAGATCATGGCCTCGCCTGTTGGCGTGCATCAACTATTCCGAGAATCAAGGAGAGACATCCATGACCTACCTGGCCTCAAGCACCCGCTACGAAACCATGCAATACCGCAACTGCGGACGCAGCGGTCTGAAATTACCGCTACTGTCGCTGGGCATGTGGCACAACTTCGGCGACACCAGTTCGCTGGCAAACCAGCGCGAAATGCTGCGCACCGCTTTCGACCTGGGTATCACGCATTTCGATCTGGCCAACAACTATGGCCCGCCGTACGGCAGTGCCGAAGCCAACTTCGGCCATCTGTTCAAACAGGATTTTCAGCCGTATCGCGATGAGCTGATCATCTCGACCAAGGCCGGCTGGGATATGTGGCCCGGCCCCTATGGCCAGGGCGGCGGCTCTCGCAAGTATGTGCTGGCAAGCCTGGACCAGAGCCTGAAACGCATGAATCTCGACTACGTCGATATCTTCTATTCGCACCGCTTTGATCCGGACACCCCGCTGGAAGAAACCATGGGCGCGCTGGCGACCGCCGTGCAGCAAGGCAAGGCGCTGTATGTGGGCGTGTCGTCGTACTCACCGGAAAAGACCAGGGAAGCCGCCGCGTTGCTCCAGGAGTGGAAAATCCCCTGCCTGATCCATCAACCGTCGTACAACATGTTCAACCGCTGGATCGAGCAAGGCCTGCTCGATGAACTGGAGCGCCAGGGAATGGGTTGCATCACCTTCACGGCATTGGCCCAGGGTCTGCTGAGCGACAAGTATCTCAACGGTATTCCGGAAGATGCGCGCGTCAACCGTGCCGGCGGCGGCTCGCTCAAGGGCGATCATCTGAGTGCAGAAAACCTGGCGCGCGTGCGCGTGCTCAATGACATCGCCAAGGCGCGCGGCCAGACACTGGCGCAGATGGCGCTGGCCTGGGTGCTGCGTGATCCGCGTGTAACGTCGACGTTGATCGGCGCCAGCAGCAGCAAGCAGATCCGCGAAAACGTGGCGGCGCTGGACAAGCTGAGCTTCACCGCACAAGAACTGGCGGCGATTGACGAGCAGGCGAAAGACGGTCACCTCAATTTGTGGGAAGTGTCGTCACGCCATAAATAGACATTGAAAAATGATCGGCATATCCTGATCTTGCCGATCTTGCCGGCACAACGAAAGCCGCCGCAGAAAGAAGTTTCTGCGGCGGCTTTTCTTTTTCTGCGATCGCAAGAAATCAGGTCAGCGTGCGTATCGAATTGCTGATCGCACGTCCGCATTCCAGTACGAGCGGTCCCAGACGCTTCTCTGCTTCTTCCTGCGTCCAGCGGCTGGTCGGCGCCACCACATGTACCGCCGCCACCGGCATGCCTTGATTATTGAGAATGGGTGAAGCGATGGTCATGTCGCCGAGGAAGAGTTCTTCCACATTGCAGGCATAGCCTTTTTCGCGAATGGTCTCCAGCACTTGCAGGATGTCGTTGATGTCGGTGCGCGTGTGTTGCGTGCGCACGATCAGCTCGGTGGCTTGCAGCTGGGTACGCGCTTCATCAAGCGGCAATGCGCTCAGGTACGAACGCCCCGAAGCCGTGCAATACATGGGAATGCGGCTGCCGATGGGCATATGGATGGGAATGAATTTACTGCTCACGAAGCGCGCCACATAAACCATTTCCTGATCATAGGGTTCGGTCAGGTTGACGGTCTCGCCGGTAAGGTTCGCCAGCTCCGACAGGAAAGGATTGGCGACGTCGACCAGGATATCGGCGGCGAGATAGTTGTAGCCCACTTCCATGACCTTGGGCGTCAGTTGATAGCGCCGTGTCTGCGAATGCTTGCGCACATACCCCAGCGCTTCGAGCGTGTAGATCATGCGTTGGGCCGAACTCTTGGTGATCGATGTCGCCTCTGCCACTTCAGCCAGCGTCATGGTGCGTCGCTGTGCACTGAAGGCGCGCAATACCGCCAGCCCCTTCTCCAAAGACTGGTTGAACAACAGATCCGAACCCTCACGCGGTTCTTTGATGTCCGTCTCGCTCATGGCAAACCTCTTGATGGCTGTTTTTGGTGATGGATGACCAATGTCAGCCCATTATAAATCGTATCGAATATCGATACAATAATATCTATTGACGATATTTAAAATGCGAATATACTTATTTTCGTCGCGTTTATTGATGTTCACTTCGTCAAACCCGGTCGCCCGCCGATCACGGCCGGACTCATACCAAAAAGGGAAATGTATGAAACCGTTCAACGCTCTCCGCAAACATCTGCTGCATGCTGCCTTCCTGTTTGCCGCCGTCTCCGGCTCTTCCGCCGTCCTTGCACAAAGCTCTTACACCGTCGGCGCCACCTCGACCGGCGTGCCGTTCACCTTCCTCGACATCAAGACCAACAAGTTGCAAGGCATGATGGTCGACACCGTGACCGCCATCGGCAAGAACGCCGGCTTCACCGTCAACGTGCAACAGACGCCTTTTGCAGCGCTGATCCCTTCACTGACTTCCAACAAGATCGACATCATCGCCGCCGCCATGCTCAAGACCGCTGCACGCGCGCAGATCGTGGACTTCAGCGATCCGGTGTATTCGTATGGCGAGGGATTGTTCGTCAACGCCGAGGACAAGCACGTCTACAAGTCGCTGGATGATCTGAAGGGCGAGATCGTGGGCGCACAGGTCGGCACCGTGTTCGTCGACGCGCTCAACAAGAAAGGCGGCTTCAAGGAAGTACGCGTCTATGACTCCATCGCCGACATGATGCGCGACGTCGGCCTGGGCCGTATCAAGGCCGGCTTCGGCGATCGCCCTATCGTGGCGTATCAGCTGTCGCAGGGCGCCAATCCGCAAGTGCGCCTGGTGAAGGAATATCAGTCGACACTGATGGGCGACGTCTGCCTGGTGGTACGCAAGGGCGAGACGCAATTGCTGGAACGCCTGAACAAGGCCATCGCAACGGCGAAGGCTGACGGCACGATTGCCCGTATCGTGCAGCAGTGGAACCTCAACTAAGCATCATCTCTTCGCCAGACTGCCGGCCGTATGGTCGCGCAGTCTTCGGCGGAATCCCCTTTCTTTAGTGCCGGTCTTTATCTCCGCGAAAACGCCATGCTTATCCAGAACATGCTCGATTTCCTGCCCATCCTGCTGCGTGGCGCATGGGTGACCATCGAGGTCACGATTTACGCTTTCATCCTGAGCTCGGTGATCGGCCTCGCCTTTGCGCTGATGAAGCTCTCGCGCTGGAAGCCGCTGGCAATCACTGCCGCAACCGTCATCAACATCATTCGCGGGCTGCCGATCATCGTGCAGCTGTTCTACATCTATTTCGTGCTGCCTGAATTCGGCATCCAGCTGAGCGCATTTCAGGCCGGCGTGATCGGACTCGGGATTGCCTACTCCGCCTATCAGGCCGAAAACTTCCGCGCCGGTATCGAAGCCGTCGACGTTGGGCAAATCGAGGCCGCGCAATCGATCGGCATGAAGAATCCCATGATCATGCGCCGCGTGGTGCTGCCGCAGGCGTTTCGCATCGCCCTGCCGCCCTACGGCAACACACTGGTGATGATGCTCAAGGATTCGTCGCTGGTGTCGACCATCACCGTGCTGGAAATGACACGCGCGGGCCAGATGATCGCTTCTTCAACCTTCCAGAACATGACGGTCTACACCATGGTCGCGATCTTGTATCTGCTGCTGAGCCTGCCGCTGGTATTCATCATCCGCCGCCTGGAAATCCGTACCGGTAAAGGAAAAGCCAAATGATCGAGGTCAAGCAGATCCATAAATGTTTCGGCAAGCATGAAGTATTGAAAGGCGTGTCGCTGCAAGTAGCACAAGGTGAAGTCGTCTGCCTGATCGGTCCGTCGGGTTCGGGCAAGTCCACGGTGCTCCGCTGCATCAACGGGCTGGAAACCTACGAAGCCGGAGAGATCCTCATCAATGGGCAACGCGTCGACAGCATGTCGCCGTCCATCCATCAACTGCGCACGCGGGTCGGCATGGTGTTCCAGCGCTTCAATCTTTTCCCGCATCGCACCGTGCTGGAGAATGTGGTCGAAGGCCCGATCTTCGTCAACAAGATCGCACCGGAGGTCGCCAAGAAATCCGCCATGGCGCTGCTGGAAAAAGTCGGCCTGGCGCAGCGCGCTGATTCTTACCCCAGCCAGTTGTCCGGCGGCCAGCAACAGCGCGTGGCGATTGCCCGTGCACTGGCGATGCAGCCGCAGGCGATCCTGTTTGATGAGCCGACTTCTGCGCTCGATCCCGAACTGGTCGGCGAAGTGCTTGCCGTCATGCGCACGCTGGCAGCCGACGGCATGACCATGATCGTGGTCACGCATGAGATGGGTTTCGCCAAAGAAGTGGCCGACCGCGTCTGCTTTTTGCATAGCGGCACCATCGTCGAAGAAGGGCCGGCCAAGGATGTACTTGGCGCGCCTCAACACGCACGCACCAAGGATTTTCTGCGCCGTATTCTGGCGCCGCAGATCGGAGAACAAGGCGATCATCAGGGAGCGTTGGTGACACCATGAACACCATGAGCAAACCCCTGCATCCATCTCTGGCCGGCGCGGCGCTGCCGCCTTCACTCTGGGCGGCTACCGCAACGGAAGCCGCACCAACACCGCCCTGCGCCGAATCCAAAACCGTCGATGTCGCCATCATCGGCGGCGGCTACACTGGTTTGTCCGCTGCCTTGCATCTGGCTGAAGCCGGTGTGAAGGTCTGCGTGCTGGAAGCCAGCGAGCCTGGCTGGGGTGCTTCCGGACGTAACGGCGGCCAGGTGATTCCCGGTCTGAAATATGATCCTGATCAGTTGCGCGTGATGTTCGGCTCCGCCAAAGCGGAAGGCCTCATCGACACCATAGGCAATGCCGCCGACACCGTGTTCGACCTGATCGCGCGTCACAACATTGACTGCGATGCCGTGCGCAACGGCTGGATCCAGCCGGCGCATTCAGCCGCCGTCATGCCCACGCTGGAAAAGCGCGCGGCACAATGGGCCGAACGCGGTGCACCGATTGAGTTGCTGGATCGTGACGCGGTCGCGCGCCGCATCGGCACCTCCGCGTATGTCGGCGCCTGGGTAGATCGCCGCGCAGGCAGTATCCATCCGTTGAAATACTGCCGCGGGCTGGCGCGTGCGGCATTGGCACAAGGCGCAACCATCCACGGCCGTACGCCCGTCATCAAACTGGAACGCCAGGGACAACGCTGGCTGCTGCATACCGAGCAAGGCGCAATCATCACCGCCGAGCGCGTGATCATCGCCACCAACGGCTATACCGGCGCACTGTGGCCGCAACTGAAGCAATCCGTGATTGCCGCCAACAGCTTCATCGTGGCGACACGTCCGCTACCGGCAGCCTTGGGCGACAGTATTCTGGCGAACAAGGAAGTGGTGTCCGACTCGCGGCGGCTGTTGCTGTACTACCGCCGGGATGCCGAGGGCCGCATGCTCATGGGTGGGCGCGGGCCCTTCCCTGATCCGCAAGGGCCGCAGGACTTTGCGCATCTGGAGCGTTCGCTGGCGCTGCTGTTTCCGCAACTGGCGGGTGTTGAATATGAATATCGCTGGGCCGGTCGTGTGGCGATCACGCGCGACTTCCTGCCACATGTCCACGAACCGGCCGCCGGACTGACGATCGCTCTCGGCTACAACGGCCGCGGCATTGCCATGGCCAGCACCATGGGGCGCTGCCTGGCGCAACGCCTGACAGGCGACGGTACGGCATCTGCAAGTTTCCCGTTTCCGATCAGCACGATACAGCCGATTCCTTTTCATGGACTGCAGCGCTTTTATATCGCTGCCGGCGTGGCGTATTACAGCATTCTCGACAAGCTGTCGTAAGCAAGTCTCCTCGTATCGCAAGCCGGCCGGCATTCGCCCGCCGGCGCATTTCCCTTGAGCAACACACGTCTCTGCAGGTGACAAACAAGACGAATCAATCCTTTCAGTGTCCGCATGAAAGATGCTTGTCTGTGCTTGTCCAGGTGTTTGTCCGTGTCAATGCCAAGCGCATTCAGAGAGCGAAAAATTTAACTTATTCGATTTTTACAACACCTATTTTTTGAGAGTTTTCCTATATTTTTGACGATCTCCAATCCGTAAGATTTGTCCTGTGGTGAGAACAAAAGCGCAGCAAAACACCGAATCAACGACAGACACTTACTTAACTTTTCTGGAGAGCATCATGCAAAAATCGATCATCGCTTCCTTCCTGGCTATCGCTGCCCTGGCTCCTGCTGCTGCCTTCGCTTCCGACGGCACCATCACCATCAACGGCACTGTGACGGCACAAACCTGCACCATCAACGGCGGTAGTCCTAACCTCGCCGTCACGCTGCCAACCGTTTCGACCTCTGCCCTGGCCTCCGCCGGACAAACGGCTACTCCGACGCCTTTCACCATCGCCTTGACTGCTTGTAATCCGAACAGCGGTAATGTGCGCGCTTTCTTTGAAACTGGTTCTAACGTCCTTGCCACGCGCCGCCTGAAGAACAACGGCACGGCAACCAATCTGGAGATCGGCCTGCTGAACACAGATAACACGCCTATCTCAATCGGCGCGGCATCCGGCGCGCAGGGCGCCGCCTCTGTTGCCATCTCCAGCGGCAATGCCAATCTGACTTATATGGCGCAGTACGTGGCTACCGGCACCGTCGGCGCTGGTACCGTCACTACCAGCGTGACGTATTCCATCGAGTTTCCATAATTCGTATCGATCCTCGACACTCTCGCTGTTTGTTCACTCATGAAGCCGATTGATTATTCGGCTTCATTTTTTGCTACTTCACGGGGTTACTTCAACGCAGCCGCAACCGATGCCGACCACGCCGTCGTCGGATGACCGATCAACGTGGAGAGTTGTCGCCCTTCGTCAAACAATGCGCCCTTGGAGGCAGCCGTATCCGAATTGGACAACAGAGCCGCAACGACTTCCGGCAGGCCGAAACCAATCAGCGCAGCCTTGTAATCCGCTTCCGGAATATTGCGATATTCCACCGGCTTACCGGACTGGCGCGACACTTCTGCAGCCAGTTCGGCCAGTGTGTAGGCACTGTCGCCGGCCAACTCATAAATCTTGCCCACATGCCCTTGACCTGCCAGCACCACGGCAGCAGCCTCCGCATAGTCGCTGCGCGCTGCCGATGAAATGCGGCCCTCACCGGCGCTGCCGTAGATAGCGCCTTGCGCTACCGCACCCGGCACGCCGGCGGTGTAGTTCTCGGTATACCAACCATTGCGCAAGATGACCGCAGGCACGCCGCTGTCTTTGATGGCTTGCTCGGTGTCCAAATGCTCGGCAGCCAGACCCAGTGACGAGGTGTCCGCACGCAGGACGCTGGTGTAGGCCAGCAATTGCACCTTGGCGCGCTTGGCGGCATCGATGACGGCACGATGCTGAGCCAGACGTGCGCCAATTTCATTCGACGAGATCAGCAAAACTTTGGTGGCGCCCTGAAACGCCGCATCAAGGCTGGCGGCATCGGAATAGTCGGCGCGGCGAACCTGCACGCCCAAGGCGGCAAGATCGCCGGCTTTTTCTGGGCTGCGCACGGCGGCGGCGATCTGGCCGGCGGGGACGGTTTTCAACAATGCGGCAATGACGAGACGGCCCAGCTGGCCGGTAGCTCCGGTAACGACGATCATGATGATTTCCTATTCAATAAAAATGGAGATTACGGGGGAAAGAAATTGCAGATTACCGGATACACTAACTTTTAGTAAGTACATACAAAAAGGTTAGTGTAAAATAATCGCATGAATACACGAGATCCCCTTCCAAGCTCGCCTGACGACCACGTTTCGCTCAAAGAACGGCTGCGCCGCGGCGAGCTGTTTTCCGGCGATTGCCCGTCGCGCGGCGTCCTCAAGCACATCACCAGCCGCTGGGGCGTGCTGATTCTGGTGGCGTTGCTGGTCGGCACGCACCGTTTCAGCGACCTGCGCCGCAAAATCGGCGGTATCAGCGAAAAGATGCTCGCCCAGACCTTGCAAGATCTGGAAGGCGACGGCCTGGTGATCCGCAAGTCCTATGACGTCGTACCGCCCCATGTGGACTACACCTTGTCGCCACTGGGACTGGAGGCGGCGCAACACGTGGAAGCGCTGACGGATTGGATAGAGTCCAGCTTGCCGCGGATTATGGAAATACGGGAAGAAATGCAGAAGGCGTAAGGCGGGCACAATTCAGTTCTGCAGACAACAAGAAACCGCATCGGCGAGCTGCCTGATGCGGTTTTTTATTTCAGCAATAAAGCCGTCTGTGAAATAAATCTCTGCGCGCTTGCCTGCCCCTGCTAATTAAAATGGGGGCGTGTTCCATGGCGATATGAGACAGGCTTCAAATAGCAACAATAGCTGTCCACGCATAATTTTGAGTTGTATTATTAGCCATTGCGTCGCAGTGGCAAATGCCAGGCAAAATTTTCAATCAACGAGGGGGAAACACTCATGTCGGAAACAAAAAAATATCGTCTGGTGACACGTAGCGATTTTGATGGATTGGTGTGCGCAGTGCTGTTGAAGCACCTCAATATGATCGACGAAATCCTGTTCGTGCATCCCAAAGACATGCAGGACGGAAAAATCGCCATCAGCGACAACGATATCACCACCAACCTGCCGTTCGTGCCTGGCGTGCACATCGCCTTCGATCACCATCTGTCGGAAACCATCCGCAATACCGGTGAGCGCAAGAATCACGTGATCCATCCCGACGCACCGTCAGCCGCGCGCGTGGTGTACGACTACTACGGCGGTGAAAAGGTGTTCCCGGCATCGTGGGGCGACATGATGGCAGCCGTCGACAAGGGCGACGCCGCACGCTTCAACGAACAGGAAGTGCTCAACCCGGAAGGCTGGGATCTGCTCAACTTCCTGATGGATGCCCGCACCGGCCTCGGCCGTTTCCGCGACTTCCGCATCTCCAACTACAACCTGATGATGGATCTGATCGAACTGTGCAAAACGCACACCATTGAACAGATCATGGCCTCGCCCGACGTCAAGGAACGCAAGGACCTGTACTTCGAGCACGCTGAGAAGTGCAAGGATCAAATCCGCCGCTGCGCCACCGTGCACAAGAACCTGGTCGTACTGGATCTGCGCAACGAAGAAGTCATCTTCGCCGGCAACCGCTTCATCATCTATGCCCTGTTCCCGCAAACGAACATCTCCATCCACGTACTGTGGGGCCTGAAAAACCAGAACACCGTCTTCGCCACCGGCAAATCGATCCTCAACCGCACGTCGAAGACCAACATCGGCGCGCTGATGCTGGAATACGGTGGCGGCGGACATGAGAACGCGGGTACTTGCCAGGTGGAGAACGACAAGGCGGAAGAAGTCTTGAAGGTGCTGATTTCGCGCATTAACGCGGATGGCTAAAAGCCCGTGCGTTCGCATTCGAAGTGTGAATGCATCCGCATCAGCCGATACAAAAAAGCTCCCTTGTGGAGCTTTTTTGTTGCGTGTTCCGGCGCTGGGCAAACTCAGACTGCTAAAAACAGACAACACAGACAAAATAAACAAACAATCGAAATTCAGCGTAAGTCTCCCGATTCAATCTCCTGCCCGTCAGAATCCGACGTGATGGCCGGAATTCACGTACACTCAGGACAATTGCCTGTAGCAAGTTATGCTGACAAATCAAGCTAAGCAGCTACGTCAAAGCGACAGCCCCATCTCTCTTTGAGTCACCCCGCCTCCCAAGGTGCTCGCACGGTGATTCAACTTGCATCGAACCCAGCCATTCTGCGTGTGACCTGGAGCACACAAACCTGGATTCAGCCCTTTCCGCACTCCCATGACCGCTCTCTGCGCATAACGGCGTAGTCGGCGGCGTTTATACGCTTGTACGAAACGCACCTTCGACGCTACTGCGACCGAAGGCATCCGCGTTGGTACACGCAGGATGAAAGACGTGAATCGTGAATCAAGACCAGACACTACTCGAAGAAGAACTCCCGCTGCGCGCCGAACTGTTCAGCGCCCAGCAAATGGAACAGCATGGCCAGGTACTGGCCAATGCACACAAGCTTGATCCGAACTACGGCCCCGACAAACTGCTGGCCCGACTGGCCGACAATGAAGCCACCATCATCGATGCCTGCACCAGCCTGACGGCAGCCATCAAGGCCGGGCGCCAGGTGACGCCTGCTGCGGAATGGCTGCTGGATAATTTTTATCTCATCGAAGAACAGATCCGTACGGCCAAACGCCATCTTCCCAAAAATTACAGCAAGGAATTGCCACGCCTGCTGCACGGCCACTCTGCCGGCAGTCCGCGTGTCTACGATATCGCGCTGGAAACGATCTCGCATGGCGACGGCCGGGTCGACCCCGAAAGTCTGAGTCGCTTCGTCGTGGCGTATCAGCAGACAACAACGCTCAATCTGGGCGAGCTGTGGGCCATTCCCATCATGCTGCGGCTGGCCTTGATCGAAAATCTGCGACGCGTCGCGGCACGCCTGTCGGCGACACGCATTAATCGCAACCTCGCGCATTTCTGGGCGGACGACATGCTCGAAGTGGCCGAAAAGAATCCCAGCAACCTGATTCTGCTGGTGGCCGATATGGCGCGTTCCGAACCGCCGATGGAAAGTTCCTTCGTCGCCGAGCTGGTACGCCGCCTGCAAGGTCAAAGCCCAACGCTTACCTTGCCGCTGACGTGGCTGGCGCAACGCCTGGCCGCCTCCGGCACCAGCATCGAACACCTGGTACAGCAAGAAAGCCAGCACCAGGCTGCCGACCAGGTTTCCATCAGCAATAGCATCGGCTCGCTGCGCTTTCTGACCAGTATGGACTGGCGTGAATTCGTCGAGACCATGAGCACTGTCGACCACATTTTGCGCGAAGACCCCAGCGATACCTACGCACGCATGGATTTTGCGACACGTGACCGCTACCGCCATGTCGTCGAAAAAATAGCGCGTGAAGGCTCGCTGTCCGAAACCGAAGTCGCACGTGAGGCCATTGCCATGGCGCGCACTGCAGCAATGCAGATAGACAAAGCGGATCGCCGCGCCCACGTCGGCTATTACCTCATCGGCCAAGGGCTGGAAGCATTACAAACGGTAGCGACCCTGCACATTCCACTACGCGCAAAGCTGGCGCGACTGGCGAATACGCGTCCGATGACCATGTATCTCGGCGCCATATTGGCGATCACCGCGGTGGCGACCTGGTGGGTGCTGGCCGAAGTGCACCAGGAATACCGCGGCAGAGCAGATCAATGGTATCCACTGTGGCTAGCCTTGCTGGGCTTGTTAATCGCACTGCCTGCCAGCCAGTTGGCGCAATCTGTCGTCAACTGGCTGGTACCCATGCTGACGCCGCCACGACTATTGCCGCGAATGGACTTATTCGGCGGCATTCCTCCTGAATGTCATACCCTCGTCGTGGTGCCGACCTTGCTCAGCACGACCGCAGGTGCAGAGAGTCTGGTCGATGCGCTGGAAGTGCGCTTTCTCGCCAATCAAGATGTCAATCTGCGCTTTTGTCTGTTGACCGATTTCGCCGACGCCGTCAGCGAGAGCACGCCAGAAGACGCTCCCTTGCTGACGTTTACGACCCAGCTGATGAACGAGCTTAATGTCAAATATCCGCGAGCAGGCGGCGACAACTTCTTGCTGCTGCATCGCCCTCGCCGCTGGAATCCAGCACAAGCGACATGGATGGCCTACGAGCGCAAGCGCGGCAAACTGGGAGATCTCAACGCCTTCTTGCGAGGGAGCGGCCATGATGCTTTCTGCGCCGTCGTCGGTGACACTACCGGCCTCGTGAATACACGTTACGTCATCACGCTCGACACCGATACCGAACTGCCACGCGACGCGGCCCGCCAGTTTGTCGCAACGATGTCGCATCCTCTGAATCGTCCCGTCTACGACGCAGTGCAGAAAAAAATCAGCGACGGCTACGGCATTCTGCAGCCGCGCATCGCCGTCAGTTCCCCCAGCGCCCAGGCCTCGCGCTACGAACTGCTGTATGGCGGCGAAACCGGTATCGACCCGTACACCCGCACCGTCTCCGACGTGTATCAGGATCTGTTCGGCGAAGGCTCTTTCATCGGTAAGGGGATCTATGAAGTCGATGCGTTCGAACAAGTATTGCAGGATCGCATGCCTGAAAACCGTATTCTCAGCCACGACCTGCTGGAAGGCTGTTACGCGCGCGCCGGCCTGATCAGCGACGTGCAGTTATACGAGCAATACCCGTCACGCTATAGTGCCGACGTCAGCCGACGCCATCGCTGGATTCGCGGCGACTGGCAGATTGCCGCCTGGCTATGGCCACGGGTACCAGTGAACCGCGATGCGACAGGAAAACTTCACTACGAAAAGACACCTCTGTCGGCCTTGTCGCGCTGGAAGCTGTTCGACAATCTGCGCCGCAGCCTGGTTGCGCCGGCACTGACATTGGCGACGCTGGGTGGTTGGATTCTGTTACCTAAGGCATGGCTCTGGACCGGTCTGATACTGGTTGTATCACTGACTCCGGCCTTGTGTTCGCTGTTGCTCAATCTGCTGAAAAAGTCCGGCGAAATTCGTCTGCAACAACACATCTCGGCATCGCTGTCAGCGCTCGGCGCTCAACTGGTACACGCCGGTCTGGCCATCACCCTGCTGCCTTATGAAAGCTGGTACCACCTGGACGCCATCCTGCGCACGCAATGGCGTCTGCACATCTCAGGCAAACGCCTGCTGGAGTGGAACAGCTCCAGCGAAGTCAATGCTCGCGCCGGTAATCGGCTGCGCTCCTACTACGCGGCGATGTGGCAATCGCCGCTGCTGGCGCTGGCCGTGGCGCTGTATCTCGATTTGCGTCACCCGGTCGCGCTGGCTGCTGCCGCACCGATCCTGATTCTGTGGTGGCTCGCACCTGTCATCGTGTTTCGCATCAGCCAGCCGATCACACAGCGCGCGCCGCATCTGAGCGATACCCAGCAGACTTACCTGAATTCGCTGGCGCGCAAGACCTGGCTCTTCTTCGAGACCTATGTCGGTCCGGCAGACAACTGGTTGCCTCCCGACAACATGCAGGAACATCCTGTGGAAGTCCTGGCCCGGCGTACTTCGCCGACCAATATTGGACTATCGCTGCTGGCCAATCTGACGGCGTATGATTTCGGCTACATCCCCGGCGGCCAACTATTGGAACGCACCCGCAACACCTTTCAGACCATGTCCGCGCTGGAGCGATATCAGGGCCATTTCTACAACTGGTACGACACGCAATATCTCCACCCGCTTCCGCCTGCCTATGTATCAACCGTCGACAGCGGCAACCTTGCCGGGCATTTGCTCACCTTGCTGCCGGGATTGCAAGCATTGGCCGATGCGCCGGTACTGCATCCGAATCTGTTTCCCGGACTCCGCGCAGCGTATGCGATTCTCAACGAGCTGTCGCATAACTTGCCGCTCCCTGAAACACAGCAATTGTCGCCGCTGTTCGAACGCGAACTCCTCGCGGCCTGCGCAACACCACCTGCATCGCTGAGCGATGCCTGCGCTGTGCTCGATGGCCTGCATCGTCACATGGTCGATTTTGCACGTGGCCTGCATCAGGGAACCGGCGCTCAGATTGCCGGCGCCGCTGCTGCCGCTATTGCTATCAACGCGCCATCCGACAAATATCTGCAACGGCTGAGTCAACTCCGTCAATGGGAACGCGCGCTCTCCAGCCAATGCCGCGAAGCGCTGGCGGAACTGCATGCGCTGGCGCCATGGCTACGTACCAATCACTTCAAACGCTGCAGCGACAACCTTCCCGCGCTCGCGGCTGTGCTCAATGGCACGCTCAGTCTGCGTCAGATAGCGCAACTGCCCGCACTGTCTCTCCGGGCGCCAAGCTCTGACAGTGATAGCAATAGCGATAGCGACGAAAACAAGGTCGCGCTGACAGCATTGCAAAGCTTGCTCAAAGAAGGCAGCGACCTGGCTGCCTCGCGTCTTGCTGCGATCGACATGCTGGTGATGCAAGCGGCGGAATTCTCGCGCATGGAATATCGTTTTCTGTACGACCCGGCGACTCACCTTCTGGCAATTGGCTACAACGTTGCCGATCGCCGGCGCGACACCGGTTTTTACGACTTGCTGGCATCGGAAGCGCGACTGGCGACCTTCGTCGGTATCGCGCAAGGGCAACTGCCGCAAGACAGCTGGTTTGCACTGGGCCGACAACTCACCCTCGCCGGCGGCGAACCTATTCTGCTGTCGTGGAGCGGGTCGATGTTTGAATATCTGATGCCCTTGCTGGTCATGCCGACGTTCACCGGTACCCTGCTCGATCAAACCTATCGCTCTGTCGTCGAAAGGCAGATCAGCTACGGTGCACAGCGCGGCGTATTCTGGGGCATGTCGGAGTCGGGTTATCACAGCTTCGACGCCAGTCTGAACTATCAATACCGAACCTTCGGCGTGCCGGGCCTGGGCTTCAAGCGCGGCCTGGGCGATGATCTGGTGATTGCCCCCTACGCCTCGATGATGGCGCTGATGGTCGCGCCGGAGCAGGCTTGCAATAACTTGCAGGAAATGAGCGCCGCCGGATTCGAAGGCGTGTTCGGCATGTACGAAGCAATCGACTACACACCGTCGCGCCTGCCGCGTGGCCAAAGCAACGCTGTGATCCGCTCGTTCATGTCACATCATCAGGGCATGGGCTTCTTAGGATTGGCCTACCTGCTGCTGGATCGGCCGATGCAACGCCGCTTCGAATCCTATCCCTTGTTTCAGGCCACCATGTCGCTGCTGCACGAGCGCGTCCCCAAGGCTGGCGCCAATTATTCCAGTGCGTCAGAACTGGCTGACGTGCGCATCGCCGCCACTGATCAGGATCAGCAAATCCGCGTGATGCGTCGCCCCGATCCGCGCACGCCGGAAGTACAACTGCTATCCAACGGCCGCTATCACGTGATGATCACGAGTGCCGGCGGTGGTTATAGCCGCTGGAACGATATCGCCGTCACACGCTGGCGCGAAGACACCACGCGCGATCACTGGGGCAGCTTCTGCTATGTGCGCGACATCCGGGAAGATGAATTCTGGTCGACGGCGTATCAGCCCAGCCTGACGACGCCGACGCATTACGAGGTCATTTTTTCCGAAGGCCGCGCCGAGTTCCGGCGCAACGACCGCGATATCGAGATGCATACCGAAATCGTGGTCTCTCCCGAAGACGACATTGAACTGCGCCGTACCAAGATCACCAATCGCTCACGCTCGACGCGCACACTGGAGATCACCAGCTACGCCGAAGTCGTGCTCGCACCGGCAGCTGCCGACGCCATGCATCCGGCGTTCAGCAACCTGTTCGTCCAAACCGAGATCGACATGCAGCGTGGCGCCATCCTGTGCACACGCCGACCACGCTCGGCCAACGAAAACGTGCCGTGGATGTTCCATCTGATGGCCGTGCACGGTGCAGAGGCCGATGCGGCCTCTTACGAAACCGACCGCATGCAGTTTCTCGGCCGCGGCAACACACCCGCCACGCCGCAGGCCATGGGTCAGGTTGGCCCGTTGTCGAACAGCGCAGGTTCAGTACTTGATCCGATCATGTCGATCCGTCGCCGCATCACGCTTGAAGCGGAGCAATCCGTCACCATCGATATGGTGACCGGCGTCGCTGCAAGCCGCGATACGTGCGAAGAGTTGATCGGTAAATATCAGGATCGCCATCTGGCCGATCGCGTCATGGAGCTGGCATGGACCCACAATCAGGTGGTGCTGCGCCAACTCAATGCCAGCGAAGCAGACGCTCAGCTCTACGGCCGTCTGGCCAACTCGGTGGTCTACGCGAATTCGTTGCTGCGCGCCGAAGCCAGCATTCTGGCGCGCAACCGGCGCGGTCAGTCGGCGTTATGGAGCTACGCAATCTCGGGCGATCTGCCCATCGTACTGGTGCAGATACGCGACATGGTCAACATTGAGCTGGTGCGCCAATTGGTACAGGCCCATGCTTACTGGCGATCCAAGGGACTTGCCGTCGATCTGGTCATCTGGAACGAGGACCACGCCGGCTATCGGCAAGTACTGCAAGAACAGATTCTGAATCTGATCTCTTCCGTCACCGGCGCACATACGATCGATCGCCCGGGCGGTATCTTTGTCCGCCTGCTGGATCAGATATCCGACGAAGACCGCATTCTGTTCCAGTCTGTCGCACGCGTGATTCTGAGAGACAGCAGCGGCACGCTGGCCGAACAAGTCGCACGACGCGATGCCCCGGAAGTAAAAATGCCGCTGCTGTCGCCCAAGACAGGTCCGATATCGGATGCCGACATGGCGCTACCGCTAGCACGAGCAGCCACTCCACCGGTGCTATTGCTGGGAAACGGCACAGGCGGCTTCAGTGCCGATGGCTACGAATATCTGATCACCACCGGAGAAGATCGCTATACACCGGCTCCTTGGAGCAATGTCATCGCCAACGCACAGTTCGGCAGCGTGGTGTCGGAAAGCGGCCAGGCCTACAGCTGGGCTGAGAACGCACACGAATTCCGCCTGACCCCGTGGGCCAACGATCCTGTCAGTGACGGTGGTGGCGAAGCTTTCTATCTGCGCGACGAACATAGCGGCACGAGCTGGTCGCCGACACCATTGCCGCGACGCGGCAGTGGCGACTATCTGACGCGCCACGGCTTCGGCTACAGCGTGTTCGAGCATAGCGAAGCAGGCATTTTTTCCGCACTGACCATGTTTGTTGCACTCGATGCGCCGGTGAAATACATGGTGCTTCGTGTACGCAACGACTCCCGGATACAACGCCAGTTGTCTGCCACCGGCTATGTCGAATGGGTGCTGGGCGACTTGCGCGCCAAGACGGCAATGCACGTGAACAGTGAAGCCGATACCGCCACTGGCGCGCTATTGGCAAGCAATCACTACAACACTGAATTCCCGCAACGTGTCGCCTTCTTCGATCTGGATGCCACAGCAAAGACGGTCACTTGCGATCGCAACGAGTTCATCGGACGCAATCGCTCTCTGCAAAACCCGATTGCATTGGAACGGCAGCGCCTGTCCGGCAAGATCGGTGCAGGCTTCGATCCCTGCGCCGCGATACAGACGGTGTTCGACCTGGCGCCCGGGCAAGAGCGTGAACTGGTGTTCATGCTGGGCCTCTGCGACACGCGCACTGCCGTTACCAGCACACTGATCCTGGCCCATCGCGGCGCTGCCACCGCGCGTGCGGCATTGCAATCGGTCAAGGACTACTGGCAGCACACGCTGGGCGCGATTCAGGTCAATACGCCGGAACCTGCGCTGGACGTACTGGCCAATGGCTGGCTGCTTTACCAGACGCTGGCTTGCCGCATGTGGGCACGCAGCGGCTACTATCAATCGGGCGGCGCGTTCGGCTTCCGCGATCAGTTGCAGGACAGCATGGCGCTGGTCTACAGCGAACCTGCACTGGTGCGCAGCCACTTGCTGCTGTGCGCTGCGCATCAGTTCGTCGAAGGCGACGTTCAGCATTGGTGGCATCCGCCAACCGATCGCGGCGTGCGTACGCATTGCTCGGACGACTACCTGTGGCTGCCGCTGGCGGTACATCGCTATGTCACGATCACTGGCGATGTCTCCGTGCTGAGTGAGACGGCAACCTTCCTCCAGGGCCGCGCTCTCGGTCCGGACGAAGATTCGTATTACGACCTTCCCCAACGCTCGGCCGAAAGCGCAAGCCTCTATCAACATTGCGTGCGCGCGATCCGGCACGGACTGCAGTTCGGCCAGCATGGCTTGTCGCTGATAGGCTCATGCGACTGGAACGATGGCATGGACAAGGTCGGCGAACATGGCAAGGGTGAAAGCGTCTGGCTCAGCTTCTTCTTCTACGAAGTCATGATGCGCTTCGCCGATGTCGCAACGCTGCATCAGGATCAGGAATTTGCCGCCGGCTGCCGTGAACATGCGCAGACCTTGCAAAAGCACATCGAACAAAACGGCTGGGACGGCAACTGGTATCTGCGCGCCTACTTCGACGACGGCAGTCCGCTCGGCTCTGCCGCCAACGTCGAATGCCAGATCGACTCCATTTCACAAAGCTGGGCGGTGCTCTCGGGCGCCGGCGACTCTGGTCGCGTGCAACAGGCGATGCAGTCGGTACGGCAACGCCTTGTGCGTGATGAAGACAAGTTGATTCAGCTGCTCGATCCGCCGTTCGACCACTCCGACCAAAACCCGGGTTACATCCGTGGTTATGTCCCCGGTGTACGCGAAAACGGCGGGCAATATACCCACGCCGCGATCTGGACAATCATGGCTTTTGCACGCATGGGCGATCACCAGTCTGCATGGCAATTGATGCGCATGATCAATCCCATCAATCACGCCCGCAACGCACAGGAAATCGCCAACTACAAAGTAGAACCTTACGTGATCGCGGCAGACGTCTACGCCGTGACACCGCACACCGGTCGTGGCGGCTGGACCTGGTACACCGGATCAGCCGGCTGGATGTACCGCCTGCTCGTCGAGTCACTGCTGGGCCTGCACATCGAAGGCGACAAACTGTCTATCAACGCGTGCATCCCTCTTGAATGGAATGGCTATGGCATCGACTATCGCTACGGTGAAACCCGTTATCGGATAGCCATCACACTCGGGCAAGTGACGGAAACAACAAGAACCGAGACAGACAACGAACCGCTGACAGCATGCTGCTTCAGGCTCGACGGCGTTGACTTGCCTGAGACGTTTGTGACGCTGGCAGACGATCATAAGGAGCATCAGATCGACGTCATGCTGTCTCGCTGAAGTCTCACTGAAAGTGCACGATGTCGGGAGGCTGGCCATGTCAGCATTCCGGCGTATTCATCTGCTTGGGAAGCGGACGAGACGACCTGCGGCCAGTCCTGACATTCTGAAGGATCGACTGACGTCGCACCGAAACGTGTCGCAACCATACACACATGGCAATTTTTTGTGTATTTGTGTGTATAATTAATACATGGGCAGCGCTGAAATCATCAAACAACTTAAGGCGGCGGGCTGGGAACATGTTTCGACGCGGGGTAGTCACCACAAGTACAAGAACCCCGCGACAGGTAAGTCTGTCATCGTTCCCCATCCTAAAAAAAACCTGCCACAAGGCACGGCGAAAGCCATCTTGAAACAAGCTGAATTGAAATGAGGTACACCATGTTATATCCGCTCTATGTATGGAAAGACGAGAACAGCGCCTACGCTGGGCGCTTTCCCGATCTGCCAAGTGTTTTCACTGCCGCTGACGAGCTCAACGAATTGCCAGCGATGGCACAAGAGGCCGTAGAAGCGATGTATGAAGGGGAAGAACATATTCCCGATGCGTCGTCGGTAGAGCGATGGAGAGAGTCTGACGAATATGCAGACGGCTTTTGGATGCTGATTGCTATTGATCGCGCCAAGATCAACACTAAGCCGGTGAGAGTGAATATCTCCCTGCCAGAAAGTCTGCTGCATGACATTGACGCTTTCGCAGAATCTCATCATCTGACACGCTCAGGATTTCTGGCGCAGGCTGCGCTGAAAGCAATGAGCCAGTAACAAAAAAGGCCGCATCGTGCGGCCTTTTCTTTTCTACTTCTCGTATTCCAATTCCCGGTTTTTCTATTGAATGTTGATTTGCCGTTCTGATTGACCCCGTTTTGCATCATCCGTTGCCCCACTATTTCGCTTGAAGAACCAAGTTTTATAGATATCTTGAATTTCTAGGCAAGGTTATTACTCATTACAAACGTGGATCAAATCCACGCGCAAATCAACAATCACCCGTTTTACCTCAGATAGCGCGCTCTTTGACTCCGGTAATCATCATCCTGCGATTGACTGGCATCGGCGTCATTGAAGTGGGCAAGAAATACTCCGCAAAACGTTGCTCCGCATTGTTCCCGACAGCAACCTGCTTCACCTCCAGTCGCGGCAATTTGTAGTGCGAATACGGCAGCACGTCGTTCCAGCGCAAGCGCTCGCTGTCGACCGGGCGCCACGCGGCGAGCCGCACTTGGGAACCGCCTGCGCCGGCGAGCTTTATACTTAATTCGGAACGCCGTGCTGTACTTGGGCGCAACTTGTCGGCAATGGCCGTCGGTAGTCTGGTAAAAAAGCTGCTCAGGTTGAAAGCCAATCTCATGCATAACTCCATAAAAAAGTGAATAGTCCGCCGAGCATATCGTCGGGCCCTGAGCGCGACTTTCAAATTTGAGACATCAGGCGTTCCGCTGGCACGCCATCGAAAAACTCCGGACGACGAAACCGGATCCTCGTGAGAGTCTGGTCGCCCGGAAAACAACTGCGACGGCGGGATTGCACACCGTTACGCAGTCGGACGACGTCAGAGCGCTGTCGACTCCCGATCGGGCAACAACGCATCATGTGCACTCTGCAAGACCACAAACTGATCGCGTGTCTTGACGATGTCAGCCTGCAAATGTGCCGACTCTTCATCCATGATCGTCTGCAGGGTTTTCAGCTCACCAGTCCAGGCTGCTTTCTCCGCCTTGATCTCCAGGCGGGCCGCATGCTGCCGCATTGACTGCGAATGGGCCGGATGCCGATACAATTCCTTGCTGATAAAGCGCCGTTGTTCGGCCAGCTCGCGGAATTGCACCCAGGCCTTGCCTTTGGCATTAGCCGGCGTGTACACCTTGACGGTGAGCTCCACATACTGACGGCGACCGTACTCGACGTGCTTGTTGATGGTGCCACCGAAACGGCGCAGTGCTTCCTTGTCACTGAAGACGTCATCGCTGGAGTGATGGTCGAAGCCTTTGACTTCTTTAGTGGTCGGCGTTTCGTAGTGAGTCAAGGCGGTCCATTTCTCACTTTCCGAAAATCCGTTCTTCATGAGCAAGGCGTCGAAGGTAGCGTCCAGCCCCTTGCGCTGACGCAATAGCTGATCGTACTTGACGGTCGATTGGCGCATTTCGCCGAGATAATCCTTGAGCGCATCAATCTTGCTCTGGTGCTTGTTTTCAATGCGAATTTCCTCGCGCTGCGCCATGGCCGGCAAGTCGGCTAGCTTTTGACGGGAGGACGCTATCGACGCGCTCATTTTGTCCATGGAGTGCGAAAAACAAGTGCGCAACCGGCTCGCCAGTTCGTGCAGGCTGCCGGCTTTCTTTTCTTCCATATTGGATTTTTGCGTCGACAATACCGTGACGGCTTTTTCGATGCCCTCGGCGATCTTTCTTGCCTGCTCTGGCTGGAAGTCGGCCAATTTCCTGACGGCGCTGCGCACCTCGTTCAAGGCATCTGCCAGCGGCTTTTTGTGCACACGCCCCGAAGCGGAAAGATCGGCGATCCGGTTGACGATGCTTTGTGTATCGACTGTACTGATGTTATTCATTGACTACCCTTTCTCATACGGATGCAATACGATCACCCGGCAACGTGGTGCCTACAACGGCGCACCGGATGCTGGCGCGATCGCAATGGAAGGGGATTATGTCGTTCAGCGCGCGAGGGCGCTTTCAAAAAAAGAGCCTGCTCAGTTTTTCGCGCAGCCGCGATGAGGGTGATGCCAGATGCATCGCCAGGCGACGGCCCAGCGATGACGACGCAATGACCATGCAGCTACAGCGTTGCGGACAATCAGTCTTGCGGCGGGGAAGAAGACGGTACCAGGCCGACTTCGAGTGCGTACTTGAACAGATCTGCATCGCTGGCGACGCCGATTTTTTTCATCGCGCTGTTCTTTTGCGAACTCACCGTTTGCTTGCTGCGATGGAGCTGCGCTGCAATGTCGTTGATCTTCATACCGGACACATACAGGCGGATGACTTCTGATTCACGCTTGGAGAGGTTAACGTCTTTATTGTCCTCGCCCGGCGGCTTATCCAGCGTCTGCACGATCGCGTTGACCGTGGGTGAGAAATATTGGCCGCCGGAACTGGCAATATGAATCGCCGGGATCAGATGACTGGCGTCGTCGGATTTACTGATGATGCAACGTACACCCAGGGCAATCAGGGTACGCAGCACACCAGGGTTGTCCATCATGGTCATGACCACGATCTTGATGTCGGGATAGCGCCGCAAGATGAATTCAAACAGCGGCAAGCCATCGCCGAACTCGCCGCCCGGCATCGCATAGTCCGTAACAAGGACGTCGGCGATGCCTTTGTCCAGCAGCGCAATGATCTGCGTCGAATTACGCGCCGTGTCCATGAGTTCGATGGTGCTGACGGCAATCGACTGCTTGATGCCTTCGACAATTGCAGGATGATCATCGGCAATCACGACTCTGATTTTGTAGGGCATTGCATTACCTTTCTGGGCGCTCGTCTACGAGTCCGTTCTTTTTGTCGATAAAGAATGCAACTCCTCCTCCCACATCTTTATCATCTGCCGCCGCGCCAACGGCGAAGCAAACAGATATTGATTCATGCTGGTCGTGAACTGCCGGACCTCCGTCTTGGACAATTTGGCAAAGCCAAGCAGGAGTCGCGCAGCAGTTACTATATCTTCCTGTTCCATAAATATAAATTGTATTGCTTGATACTGCTACCAGTCTTCAGGCTCTTCCGGCAGCGTTATCATTTTTCCCATGAAGCTGTTCAGGATACCGTTGGAAACCACGGCTAGCCCGACCCCCTTGTATAGCGCCGCGTAAGCTGGAGAACCTTCCCCGCCCTCCTCCTTGAAGCGGTTCATGACTTGCGCCAGCGCCGGTGTGTGTGTCGGAATCGCCTGGTACGGCCTGCTGCCATCTGCGGCCTCGAACTTGCGCAGGCAATCGATGATCTCGGTGCTGCTGATGTCAGGATTGGCCTCCCACAATTGCTTCAGTTGCGCATACAGGAGATCAATATTGTCGTCTTTGACGCCCTCGCCGGCTTGCGGTGCGAGGCGCTGATCCAGGCTGAGAGACGCCGGCGATGCGCCAGCCTGAGTGGTATTGAGATAGTTCACTCCCAATTGTTGAATCATGTGTGGTCCTCCGGCAATTCGGTATTTTTCTGATTGTGCGTCGCAGAAGGCGGCTCTGCGGCAGCGCTTGGCGGCGCAAACAATGCCGCCAGATGCGCGCGACATTTGTCGGCGACAGCGCCGCTCGCCATGTAAATTGAGGGCAGGCTGCTCATGGCTCGCGCACCCGCGCGCGTCACGAAATCGTCAGGTGCGAACTCCGCCACTTGGTCACCCAAGCGCAGCAAAAATCGCGTGTCCTGCCGGTATTCGATATTGACCGGTCCGGGGACATGTTGTTGCAAGCGCGTCATCAGGCTGCGATGACTGGCGCGCATGCATTCCGGCAACAAAAGCTCCAGCGTCGGTGCGGCGGCAATATCCTGTTCGCGCAGACATGCTTCGAAGGCCGCCATGACGACATCGGGATCATTGACGCTCCGTTGCAACAGCATCGCCACCTGCTGCTGCAAACGGGTCTGCAATTGCGCCGCAAGCGCAACGTGATCGGCAAGATAGGCGGCCAATGCATCGGCCGCCTGCAAGATGCCGGCAGTGTAGCCTTCGGTTCTGGCTTCCTGATACAGCCGGGCGGCCGCATCGTCGGCCTGCACCGCCAGCGTAGTGGCGCGTCGCTTCGCTTCGGCGAGCAGCGCCGAGGCCTTGATATCGTTGCGCAGGTAGGCGCTACGCACCAGCAAGGCCTCGTCGGGGACGACGTCACAACTGGTATGGATGATTTTTGGCATAGAGGATCGCCTGTGAAATCAAAAACAATTCGCTTGCCTGCAAGGGCTTGCGGGGACCGTCAAAACTAGCATCCAGCTGCGGCGCAAACAACAAGCGCATGCGCGCCAGCAAGGCCGCCGGCGCCTGCTGCTGCCAATCCAGAACACATGACAAGCCTGCCCGCTGCACCTGCCGCAACGGATCTGCATCCGATCCCCAGTCAGTCAACGGAGCAAGATCGTCCTGCACCGCAATCAACTGCTGCAACGGCAACGCCATGAAGAAGCGCACCGGCGCAGGCAGGTGCAAGGACCTGCCGCGCAATGCAAGCGACGGCTTGAGCAACTGTGCGCCGACCAGCGAACAGACGTAGGGCAAGCGCCGCCAATGCTGCAACAGGCGATGTGGATGCGCCGCTATCGGCGGCGAATGCAATGCATCGCCGAGTAACATGCGATTGACGATGGCGCGTTGCCGCGCTGTGTCGAAGCTGCGCGGCAGGCGCAATCGCTGCGGATGGACATAACGCAGCGGATCGAACAGGATCTGCTTCAGTTGCTCCCTGAGAATGCCTGCTTCAGTCTGGTTTGCCATCGTGCTCTCCCTCACGCGCACCGTTTCCACGCCCCTTGCGCATCGCCTGCAAAGCGTCACGACCGCTGCGACCATGCTTGTGCCAGAGCCACGCCAAAGCGGCGATTGCCGCGACGATGACTGCTGCGATGCCGGCCGGCATGCCGTTGTCGGGCTTGTCGATTTTTCTGGGTGTCTCGTGTTGCAAGGCACTGCGGCGCGACAGGACGACCGAGATATTGTCGTACTCCACTTCCGCAAAGCTATTCTTCAGGAAGCGTTTGATGTCATTGATCAGCGCCGGCGCATCGACATCGCCTTCATAACTGGCCAACGCCGACAAATGGACCGGCGTCATCTTGCGACCACCTTCGCCTGCGTCGAGATCGTAGCTCACATGCACCCGCGCCGACACCACGCCGGCAACGGTATAAAGCGACTGCTCCAGACGTTGTTCAATACCGGAATACAGCCGCGCCTTCTCGGCGCGCGGCGAAGCAACCAGGCTGTCGGTCGGAAACATGTCTGCAATCTGCACCGCCTTGCGTGACGGCAGATCGTAAGACCTGAGGATATCGACCGCCGCCGCGAAGTCCGGCTTGCCGACATCGACGCTGAAACCGTTCTTGCCGTTGTCCTTCTTGCCGGCTTCGATATTGTGCCGATGCAAGACTGCCACCACTTCGTTGGCCTGCCCCTGATCCAGCCCCTGCAGCAGACCTTCCTGCTTGCAACCGGCCAGCATCAGGCACAGTGTCGCCATGATCGCCAGCTTGTTCATGCGCGCAACACGGTTTCCGCGGTAGCGACACCCTTGCGCGTCAATGCACTGATGGTTTCTACCTGCTGCTTGTATTCGCCCAGACGCACTTGGAGTTCGAACAAACCGCCCGGCGTCGACAAATACTCGGCGTCATTAGCCTTGGCCATGATGTTGGCGTATTCGGCTTGCGTCGCCACCGAAGTGGACGCGAAGGCGTCGCGCAAACGGTCGTCGATCGATGACCATGTGGTTTCTTGCGGCGTGATGTCTACCGCCGTGAGCGCGGCGCCCGGCTGGATGCCGGCAATTGCTTGAGTATTCACGAGGATTGCTTTCCTGATCGAATTAACGGAAGTTGGCGACGATAGTCGCGTCCATGTCCTTGAACGCCTTCACGGTAGAAGACTGGGCATTGCGCAAGATGCTGATTTCCGAAATCGCAGCCTGGTATTCGGCCAACACGGTCGGGTCGGAACTGCCGCTGCCGGCGGTGCCGTCGCCGGCGAGCTTGGCGCGCAATTCTTTTTCGCGCGCAAACAAGAGCGCCCCGCCGTCTTCGAATGCCTTGGCGGTTGTCATCATCAAACCGTTACCTTGATATGGTGTTGTTGCCATCTTTAACTCCTGCTTAAAAAGTGTGTGGAAAAAACCAATGTTGCTGCGTCATCTTGACGTAGCCGGGGCCGCCGTATTTGAACGACTTCCCTTTCAGCCAGTCATCCTTGAGGGCGACTGAAAAATAGATATAGCGCGTACCGAAATCACGATAGAAACTGTCGGTAAACACTTGCAGACGTGCCAGTTCGATGTCGTTCAGGCTACCCTGAACAGTGTAGGTCACGCTGTCGGCATTGCCGACACGCTCATAGGCGATGCCAAGTCTGTCGAGACCGGCCCTGGCCTGCTCGTCGAGCATGGCGTCGGACCACGTCGCGATACCGATACTTTCCGCATAAGGCATCCATGTCGCGAGGCTTGCCATGAGCGCCTGGCGCTCCTTGCTGCTGATGTGCGCGCGCTCCTGACTGAGCACCACTACCGGCCTGGCCGAATTGGCCAGCTTCACGCGATGGAACGACAGCGTCGGATAACTCTCCAGCAATAACTTGCACAGCCGCAGTTCTTCGTCACGCAAGGTCGACACACGGGCCGAAGCAATCAGGCCCTCACGGGTCAGCGCTTGCCTGGCCCAGGACACGTCGCGTTCGCTATCGGCAAATATGTAGATGGCGCCGTCGCTTCCCTTGAGCAAACGGTATTGACCGCTGGAGCCGGTAACGACGGCCGCCACTTCGGCGACGCGCTGGTTGTCCTTGAGCGTCATCCACAACGCCAGTCCCAGCGCCAGTAATGCAAACAGGGCGATCACGCCCAACAGCATCCGAATAAGCCAGGAGCGTTGCCGTGGTGCGACGTCTTCCGGTTCCGCCGCTGTCGGCAACGCATCGACAATGCCGGGTGCCCAATCTGCATCCGCCGGGCGCACCGCGAACGCGAGCGTGCCGACACGGCAGACTTCCTGATACGGGCGCACGCGCTCTTCCAGTTGTGGCGCGAGCGTGCGCAAGCGAAAACCATCGCGGGCGTTGTCGTCGAGGATGATTTCAAAGTTGCTGCCGCCGTCCATCGGCACCACGATTGCGCTCTCGGGAAATACCGGCCGCTCCGCCGCTTCCTTGTGTGCCATGGCTCCCAACAGCGTACTTGCGGCGCCCGCCACCACCAGCGTGGTGTCGCCGTTCAGGTGATATTCGCAACCGCTTAGCGGTCCGTTCAGTAATCGCAGGACCGCCCTGGCATCCGGGCTTTCCGATTCAAAGTGCAGTGTCATGATGAAATCTTGTGATGTTTTTTGTGCTGCCTGCGCCATCTTGTGATCCGCGCACCTCCGCCCGGAGCGCGGCATGAACGCATGAACAACAGGCAATGACAATCCGGTCTCGCGGGATGCAGCCGGCGTGGCCGACTGCATGCGAGTTAATGAAACGTAGTGTAGGGAGTTTGCCCGGGGACAGAAATCTGACAAGAACCAAAAGCTGCAATGATTTCTTCGGACTAGTCTGAAAGCGCCCCAACCTGCCGCGGCGACGGTCGGCCGGATATGCTCCGGCATAAACTCCTGCATTCAGTCGTCGCCATGCTGACGACCACGGCGCTAGGCTGCGACCTTCTGCGCCATGCGCTTGAGCACCTGATGCACCAGCGTCTGCAATTGATCCAGACGCGAAAAAAAATCGACCGGCAGGCCCGAGGCGCAGTCATGTTCAAGTTCACTGCACGCGCTCACCACAGGCGCCTGTTTTTGCATCGCGAACGCGCCCTTGATGGCATGCAGTTGTTCCAGTACGGTATCGTGACGCTGCTGTGCGCAAGCGACGCGCATCTGTGCAAGCGCATCGTCGCTGCTGACGTGCAACGCCTGCAGCAGGCGCGCAGACAAGCCGCGCTCCCGCTGTTCGGGCGGCACCTGCGACGAGCGCAGCCGCGATGCTGTCAGATGACGGCGCATGATCCGGTCGATTTCACGCAGCGACATCGGCTTGAGCAACACATCGTCTATACCCGCCGCCAGACAGCGCTGATGATCCTGCGGCGACGCGTGGGCAGTGACCGCGACGATCGGCAAACGCGCGCCCTGCTCGCGCAACATGCGGGCCAGCATGTAACCGTCGACGCCTTGCATCGAAAGATCGGTGAGGACGATGTCGTACTGGTCCGCAGCATACAACTGCAAGGCCTCGCCGGCATTGGCCGCCAGGCAAGCGTCGTAACCCAGCAAATCCAGCTGATCGCCGATCAGTTCGCGATTGACCGGATGATCCTCCACCACCAGCACGCGCGCGGCATCCGTCCGCAGGGCGACTTGGGCGTCGCCATGCACATGCGTGCACAACGCCGGTCGCGGCAGGTCGGCGCCGCCGGCCAGCAACAAGGCGCGTTGCAGACCTTCCAACGAATAACAGGAAACCAGAATCCGATTACCCTGGCGCACCGGCATGCGCGGGCCATCTTCGCGCCCGTCGATGATCTGCAGGCCGTCTTCCATGAGCGCGTCTTCGTCGGCGGTGCTCCAAGACCGGTGCGCACCGAATAACAGCAGCGGCCCGCGATTGCCGCACCATTCTTCAGGCCCTTGCAACAGGCGACCCTTGAGTCCCCACGCCTGCAACTGCGCAAACAACTGCGTGCGCCATTCCGACGATGCGCACAAAACGCCGATCTCGCGGGCGCTGCCATCCGTGTCGTCCGTACTGCCGACGCTCGCACCGGGCAACGCCAACGCGCTCCCCACCGACTGCAACGGCAACCTGACCGTAAATACCGTTCCCTGCCCCAACTCGCTTTCCATCTCTATGACGCCGTCCATCAACTGCGTCAGACGCCGGCACAAGGCCAGCCCGAGGCCAGTGCCGCCATACTGCCGTGCTACCGAGGCATCGCCCTGTTCGAACTGACGGAACAACTGACGCCGTCGCGCTGCCGCAATGCCGGGGCCGGTATCGGCCACCCGCAAGATTAGTACTGTCTTGCCGTCCTCGCCGGCCGGGCCGATATCGAGCGTGACGCTGACTTTGCCGCGCGCAGTAAATTTGATGGCATTGCTAAGCAGGTTGACCACGATCTGCCGCACCCGGGTCGGATCGCCCAGATAGCAGCGCGGCAGTTGCGGCGCCACGCGATAGTACAAGTTCAGCCCCTTGTCGGCGGCGATCGGTACGAAGATGACCAAGGCCTGCTCCACCAGATCGATCAGGTCGAAATGGATATGCTCCAGGTGCATCTGTTCCGATTCGATCTTGGAAAAATCCAGGACGTCATTGATGATGTCGAGCAAGGTATGCGACGAGCGCGTGACCGTTTGCAGGCGGTCCTGCTGCAACTCGGTCAACGGCGTGTGCGCCAGCAACTCAAGATTGCCGAGGATGCCATTGAGCGGCGTGCGGATTTCGTGACTCATGGTCGCCAGGAAGGCTGACTTGGCCTGATTGGCGGCTTCCGCCGCCACACGCGCTTCGCACAGGCTACGCTCAAGTTGCTTGCGTTCGCTGATGTCGGAAAAGCTACAGAGCAGAAAATCCTCACTCAGATAACGGGTGCGCACAATGCTGATCAGCAAATGATGGCGCTCGTTGTCGGCGCCCGTCACCGTCAGTTCATGCATGGCAGGGGCAGCGACGGTCGCTCCCGGCAAAGGCTGCGCGGCGTTCTCGCGCCACAGATTGCGCAAGCGCTCCGACAACGGTGCTTCGTCATTGTCGTACAGTGTCATCGCCGCGTTTTGCAACAGCACCTTACCGCTGCGCTCAGAGATCAGACATAAGCCATTAGGCGCGGTGGCGATGATGGTGCGATTGAGTTTTTCACTGTCGAAGACGCGCTGCGAGCGTAGCAGCAGCGGACTGAGCACCTTCTTCAGATAGACGTAAATTAATGTCCACAGTAGTCCCAGCAGCAACAACGTGGCAACCGCGTAGGCCATGACAAAGTTGCCCCGCGCGGCGAGGATAGTGCGCCATGAAAAAGCATAGGCAAATACCCAGCCAGTATCGGCGAGCGGCTCGCTGATGGTAAATGTGCCGTCGCGATAGACATAGTCGGACGAGTCGAGCCGCTCTTGCCAAACGCCGGAATCCAGCACCTTGGTGGTCAGCGCGGGATCGACTGCATCCTGGCTCCAGCTGCTCAGGATCAGATCTCCGTTGCGATCGACGATCATGAAGTTGCCACTGTAGCTGGATTTGTGCAGCCACTTGTACAAAACGTCGAAGGAGATGCTGCTGACGAATACGGCGAACGGCCGCTCGCCGTCAAAACCGGGAGCGGCGACTTGCAGCACTGTCTCGCCGGTGAGCGGGTCAGGCATGGGCGGCTGCCAGAAGACACGCCGGCTTTCGCGCAGCGACGCCAGATAGACCGGATCGTTAAGGTCGCCGATGTCCGGCGCCAGCCGGTCGATCAGGCGGCGCACATCGCTTGAGGGAATATTGCTCAGCAAAGCGTGGGCCGGCGGCGGCGACGCAATGGAGACGAAAGTGTGCGCCGGATCAAAGAAGTAGCCGGCAAACGACTCACCGCGTTCGCGCGCGCTGGCGGTCACCGCATAGGCTTGCGTTTCGCTGAATTCGATGAACCGCGCGAATGTCTGCGGCGGATGCCGGGGCGACACATCGCCCAGCAACAATTGCGATACCACGTAAGGGTCTGCCTGCATGAGCAACTGGCCGGTGCGAAAATCGTCGACGCGACGCTGCGATCCGGCTGCGCGCCAGACCAGTTCGGAATAGATAATTCCACGCCGCATGGCGGATTGTTTCTTTTCGATTTCCTGCGTGACGAGCGCCTTGTTGGCGGTATACACCGCGCGGCTTTCGGCAATGTAGTCCTGAATATCGGTCCACACTGCGAGGCAGGCGCACAGTATCAGCGCCAGCGACAACAGGGCGCCGCCGCCCAGCAGCAGACTGCGCTGATAGCGGCGCAGAAGTTTGATTTCACACGGTTTTCGGTTTTTGGTGACTGGCATCGTTTTTTTAACGGCACGATACTAAGCTTCCCGCCGGTCGTTGCAACCCGGCATTCGCGCACGCAGACTTACCCCCCTTTTCTTGTTGACTGAATGGCATCCGTCGTCCGCCGGTGGCGGAGCCGGACCCCGAGATATTCGGTTTTCCGCAACGACAACTGCGCCATCAAGGCGCAGTTGTCGTTGTTCCATTTACGTTCCCAATGCGACCCGGCCAGGTATCTTGCCGCCGGCCCGGTTGATCAGCCGGTACGCAGGTCGCCGTAGTACAAACGCTGGACCACATCGCAGGCGCTGCCGACGGTGAGCATCTCCGGCAGCCAGTCGACGTCGATATCAATGTCGAACATGTCGTTCAGGGTATGCACCACCTGCAGCAGATCGAGTGAGTCGGCGCCAAGGTCATCCACCAGGAGCGCCAACTCATCCGGCAAGTTGCCGGTCATGAAATAGTCACCCAAAAAACCGCGCACCCGCTCGCGCAGGTCCGGCAGATCAGACAGCGCCGGACTGGCGGCTGCACGAAGCGAAGCAAGAGATACCTGTGTCATCACTTACTTCCCGTTGAGCGGTTCGAACGCCGGACCGGCCAGTATCGGGCGGGTCGGCGTCGACAAGCGTTGATACGGACTGGCCGCAGTGCGCCCGGTTTCACTCGACAACCGCGTATAGCCCGGTTGCGATGGTGGCGGCGACGACATCAGCGGACGGTTACGTAATGCGGCAGGCTCCTCCGCATCCGGTGACACCGGACTGCTGCTACGGTCATCGCCATTACTGACGCTGCGCAATAAGGGCCATTCGGTTGTGCTGATGCGATTGCCGACACGATGCAGCAGAGAGCCGACATACGCGGAATTGCTGGTCGGTGGCTGAGCACCGATACCGGCGTCGTCAAATTGTTTTATCAGTTGCTGTATGGGAGACAAAGACCGGTTACGCAAGGTAACGGTATTTTCTGCTCCCTGATTTTCTTGCGGCGACCTGGCCGCTGTTGCCGGCATCGGCGGAACCGATGTTATCGACGATGTTGCTGATGTTACTAAGGACGCCGGACTTGGCGGCATTGCCGGTGTAGCTGGCAGTGGTGAAGATGGTAACGATAGTGAAGATGCTGACGATGATGCAGAGCTCGGTGCTCTTGGTGCTGAATCCGGCAGTGGCGGTGGCGGCGGAATATCGACACGCAAGCCTCGCACAGCAGGCCGTAATTGTAACACAGAATTACCATGCGGCATGCCGCCGTCCAGTTCGGTTGTCACTTGATCAATATGCCGGGAGGCAGGCGGCAGCGGCTCTTGCGCGTTGTTGGCATCGTGATCCGGATAGTGATTGTCATCCACCTCATCGCGACCGAGGTCGTTATTCAACACTGCATTACGCAAGGTCTGCGCGTTGTCGCCGTGTCCGTCTTCTGGCTGCACCGGCAAGGCCGGACGCTCCGCACCGACCGTTTGACGCGCCCTGGCTGACGACGTGGGAACCGCATCATCGACGCTAGCGACATCGGCAGGATTCAGCGCACCGTGTTCGGTATCGTGCTCAAGGATGCGCGTGAGCGTGCCATCAACTTCGCGGCCCCCGATCACGATAATCGGCCGGAATACCGGATTGGCCGTCTGCGTGACCGAGTAAGGTGCAGGTGTTGCCGCGGGACGCGCCGCGGCGGCCGACGGTCCATGCGCCGGCGCGACTTCCTCAGGAGCCGGTGCAGGCGCCGGTTGCCGCGCCTGGGCGGGAGCCGTCTCGACGGAACGCATCATCTCAGCCCAATGCTGGGCCACGCGCCATTGATTGACTTTAGCGCGCAAAGCACCGCTGCCACCGCTCTGTTCCGCAGCGCGCATGGTTGCTGTCATGCGATCAGCGGCTTCCGCCGCCGCATGCGAGATCAGGCCGCCTGCCGCATCGATTTTTTGCCAGGTGGCGTAGCTCTGCGTGCCGAAGCGCGCCTCGATATACGCGCGAATCGCAGGCATCACCTCGCGTTGCATCGCGCCTTCAAAAATATCCGGCTTGTTCGGCAAGGCGTCCAATTTGGCGTTGATTTCCTGCGTCAGCTTTTTTACCTTGTCGTAACAGTTACCCGCATGCCAGGCACTGAATCCCGAACGGTCGCCCAGACCATCTTTGATGATCATCTTGCACAGCGCCTTTTCCATGCGCTCGCAATCTTCCGGCGCGCCGCCGTGGATGCGCAGCTCCGACAAGGCCACCGCCAGATCTTCCACACCGATGCGCGCGGCATAGCGACCGGCGGCATACGTCGCGTCAGCCTGCGCCGGATCGTCTGCATGACGAAAAATCGCATCCAGTGCCTTCGACTGTGCACTGTCGATCAGTCGCAAACCACCAGTGCACTCCGCCTGCGCTTCTGCCTGTGACGGCACCATGCATTGCTGCACCTGATCCAGCATGTCGGCATGTGCTTCCTGCGCCGCCGCATGCACCGCCTGCTGGGCCGGCGAACGAAACCCGCGGCCCAACTGAAAGCCGTTCGACACCGGCAGAAACGTGCGCCCGCTACTGCCGGCGCCGCGCATCTGGGCGCCGACCGGCATGCCGGACATGAAGGGATTGGCCATCGGCGGGATAAAAGCCGGGCCGGCCCCAATGCTTATAGGATTCATGATTGAACTCCTTCATTCAATGATTAAAATTGCAGGAACTGCCGCAACATGTCCGCCATCGACTGAATGATCGAGCTGATGGTTTTGTGGAAGTTTTCAAAACGGCTGTACGTATTGCTGTACTTCTGTCCGCGTGTCTGCAGGGAATCTTCGATGCGGCTCATCTGCGAATCGAAACCGGCTTTCCAGGCGTTGTAGGAAGCGATGGAGATCTTGTGGTTGTCGCTGCTGGCCGGCAATCCGGCGATCATCTTCTTGATCTGGCTCATGTCGGGAATGACGCAATAGGTGCCGTCGCCATTCTTGTGACAGCATTCTTTCGGATCCAGGCCGAGCTTCTCGCAAATTGCCTTGGCTTCGTCTTCCTTGATACCGCCGGTGGGCGCCTTGCCGGCAATGACCTGATCCTGGGTCGGATTCTCATATTTGTTCAGCAATTCTGTCAGCGCCTGCTTCAGCGCCGCAAAATCCACCCGCATGTAATTGTCGTCGTCGGCGCGAACCCACGTGCCGAACTTGGCCAGAATGTCGGAGATGGCCTGGTACAGCTTGGTGTACTGGTCTAGTGCCGCGCCGTAGTCGGCGACATCGCCTTTCTCCGACTTCCCGATCATCTCCGCCAGCTCTTTCCAGATATCGCCAAGATTGTTGCCTGACTTGCTGCCGTTGTCGCTCGCGCTATAAGGCGATGGCAGGCTGCGGGCAGCATACGGAGAAATAGCGGGTGTCTCGCCAGCGCCGTGATTGTCTGCGCCGCCCGCGTCAGCCGCCTTGCTATCTGTAGCATTGCGCAGCAGATTCAAAAACGTCTCTGCGGCCGCTTTCTCGCGTCCGCCATCCAGCTTCTCGCTGAGCGCTGCCGCAGCCAGCGCCTCTTGCAACGCATCCAGCTTGCCGCCGTCGACCCCGCCCCCGTCTAGGCCCAGCGCGCGCTTGGCCTGCGCGTTCGCCTCCTCATGCGCCTGGTAACGCGCGCTTTGCGCATCGTGCATATCGCGCGCGGCATTCAGCAAGGCTTCCTGCATCGCTTCCGAACCGTCTGCGGAAACGGTGACCGGCGCCTCCTGCGCAGTGGCGGCGTTGCGTGCAGCTTTGCCGGCGTCGTCCATCGTGGTCGCCGGCATGGCCAGCGGCAATTGTGCTTGTTTGATTTCCATGATGCAGTCCTCTTCCCATCAAGCCTTGATGGCTTGCGACATGGAATCCAGCGTGCTGCGGCTTTGCTCCGAGGAGGTGACAATCAGCGAAAAAATCTTCAGTAACAGATCGACCGAACGTTGCGCGGCCTGCTCTTCGTTGTGCTGCACGGTCGACGCCACTGCGCCTTCCGCTTCGTTGATCTTGCCGGCTGCGGTTTGCGCCGCGGCATTCACCGCCGCACCGGTCTGCGCCAAGTTCGACACCTGTGGCGCGAAGGTATTGATGACCTGTCCGGCATACTGCTGTTCGGCATATTTCTGATAGTTTTCCTGCTGCGACAACTCCTGCGAGGCAACGCGCACCTCCGTACGATTGGACGGTTGGTTCAGCACGGCATGCTCGTCGCCGCCCAGATGCGGCTGGTTGTTTTGTACATTGACAGGACGACCTTGCGCGTCGAGCGTATTCACACGCTGCTGCGGACTGGCGGCAGTCATCGGCGAGGTCGGACGATTGAGCGCATTGCCGGCCTGGGTGTTCTCATGGCGCAGTTGTTTGATATCACGGCCGTTGGTGGAAATGTTTTTGGTCTGCCCTGCAGTGCCCTTGGAAAACTGGCGGAAGCCGACGCCAGCAGTGACGGTGCCAAGCACCATGCCGGCCAGCGCCCCACCGAAATTGCTGTTGGCGGCATTCACGCCCTTGTCGCCGGAGGCTTGCGCCTGCTTCACCGAAATTTCACCGAACTTCGCGGCATTGCCGTTGCGCGCGGTATTCGCCTGCCCCAGCAACATCATCAGCATGAACAGCAATTCCAGCAGACGATCCACGCCCGCGCCCTTGTGGGCTTCCTTTTCCACATCCGGCAGCTTGCCGTCGATAAGCTCGCCGACATCGGTTCCAGAGGCGGTGCGCGCCAGATCCTTGAGCGCCGACACCACTTCCTTGTGCGACTCCGGCGACATTGCCCCCAATCCATCGCGCAAGGTATTGCGCAGTTGGGCTTCGTCGCTTCCTTCGGCGCCATCCAGATTCAACGACGAGAAAAAAGTCGACATCGGAATCTGTTCCTTGCTGCGGGCTTCCCCCATCGTGCCCTGTGCATGGGAAATGGCTGCACTCGCCAGGGAAGGTGCGTTGCTGAAAATTTGCATTGTGTATCCTTTCAATAAATTGAGTACTGCTGAATCAGGCGGAACGTGCGCCGCGCACGGCGCGCGCCACGGCCACGCCAGTGCTGGTGCGCTGGTTGATGGCCTCGCTGGCGCGACTGAAAAATCCCTGCGATACCGTGAATGCGTTCTTGAACTGCTCCAGCAGATTGGCGAACATGTCATGCAGCAGATCCAGTTCGCTCATGGTGAACTTCATGCCTGCCACGGCTTTCGCGACTTTCATGTTGGCGTCTTGGACGCCGACTTCAAGGCCCCCGTTGATGGTGGTCTTGCCCAGGTTGACGCCGGCCGACACGCGCCCCAGGTTGCTGGCGTACATCTGCTTGCTGGTCACATCCGTAGACAGGCCCAGGCGCTGCGAAACGGCGTCGAACATCTTGCTTGCCGCGCTCGACACCTGCTTGGCCATTTGGGTAATCGACTTCTTCAGCATTTCAGGCACCAGCTTGGCGATCGTCTTTTCCAGCACCTTGGTCAGCACCGAACTCAGTTTGCCGACCACGTTGGATACCGCGCTGGCGATGGCGCCGCCGGCACCGGTGACGGCCAGCACCACGACCGCCGCAGCGATGGCGACCGAGACCGCGATCATGGCGGCCATCTTGGCGGTCTGCGCATCCATGCCCAGGCCTTCCATCATGGCGGCGACCTTGTCCATGACGAATTGCAGCAGCGGTTGCAGCAACTTCATCAGGGGCTTCAAGGCCTCTTGCATGAAGGACTTGCCGGTCACCGCCTGGCAGACTTCGTCGGCCACCATCAAGGCCAGGCCGATGCCGGCCAGCGCCAGGCTGGCGCCGCCGGTAAAGGCCGCACCGATAACCGCGACCGCCGTCACCACCGCACCGAGGATCTTGCCGACGCAGCCCATGGCTTTGTTCATCGCCTCAGCCTTGGCCAACTCCTTCTCGGCTTTTTCGGCATCCTTGGCCAACTTCTTGACGCGCACGTCTTCCTGCACTTTCAGCAGTTCGCGCTGCATCTCCGAGCGCGTTTCACCGGTCTTGAGCAGCAGTTCACCCAATTGCATCATCAGGGTCAGCATGCGCGTGATGTTGCTGACGTCGTTTTCCACCGCCGTGCGCGGCACGTCCACGCCCTGTATGTTGGCGCGCGACAGCAGCTCATCAGTCACCTTTTGTAATTCAAGCACATGGTCTTGCTGCGCCTGCACTGCATTCTTGACGCCGGCCAGTTCGTTCTTCGCCGCCCCCAACGCCTCACGCAAGGCGTCGCTGCTCTGCAACGCCGCCTCGTACTCCTGGGTGTCCGGCTCCAACGTCGCCAGCTCCGCCTCGGCGTCGGCCAGTTGCTGCTCCAGCGCTTTGACCTTGTCGGTCGCGCCGGGGAGTTTGTCTTTCAAGGCATCAAGCTGGTCGATGGCTTCGGCGACGGCATTCTGAGCCGCTTCGTATTCCTCCGCCAGCCTGGCGTTGCCTGCGTTGCGGACAGCGTCGCGGGTAGCTGCCGAATGGGCGTTGAAGGCGAGCTTGCTCAGATTGGCCTGCTCCAGCGCCGACATCATCGACGCCAGCAACAAGCCGGCCTTGCGGCTGTCTGCAGCGGTGTCGGCCGGTGCCGCGCTGCGCGCAGCTGCCTGGCGCGGCGGCGTCAGTTGCGGCTTCGCCGCATTGCTGTTGCGACGCTGCTTGCCCGAGGCCGGATCTTCTTCGGCCGCATCGGCAATCAGCGCCGCCAGTTCCTGCGCCGCTCGCTCCGCTTCCTTCAGGATGGCCGGCGGCATCGTTGTCAGCTGCTCGGCCCGTTTGCTCATCGGCTGGTTGGACAGAAAGTCGAGCTGCGCTCCCTGCGCACCTACATGTGCCATATTCATATCAATTTTCCCGTGATGTATCTGAGGTAGAGTTCACCGGGGCTGATGCCCGGTGTCGTTGCAAGGCGGTCAGGTAGGCTGCTGCAGTGGCCTTCAACGCGTCGTCGTCGGCCTGCTCCAGCACTACCTTGAAACACTGGCGCGCCTTGCCTGATTTGCCCATGGCCAGTTGGCACTGACCGGCGTACAGCATCGGCCGGTAGTCGGCCTCGCCCTGAGCAAACGCAATCGCGTAGATGTCGGCGGCCTTCTGGTGCATTTCCTTGAGCTGATAAACCGCCGCCAGCCCCATCAGGAAATCGACGCAATAAAAGTCGTAGATGCACAGAAAACGGAAGAATTTCTCCGCTTCATCCAGCCTCCCCTGGTTATAAAAGTCATAGGCCAGGCTATACAGCCCGTCCATCTGCTCGTCGGATATACCGTGAATTTCCTTGAGCGTGACGCCTTGGTTTACCGCATCGAGGATGACCTCGAGGTCTTGCTCTACGGTGTCGTTGTCATATTGATGACTCATGCTGCAGACTCCTTTCGCGTCATCAACCGATAACGCCAGTATCAAATAAACAGATTGGGCGCGCGTTAAAAAAACGCACATACCACCCCTTGCAGACGGCTAGCTGCGGCCTTTCTCACCGGCATCGGCTTCAACTTCGGCATGGACATCAACACCGACATCGGCGCCGGCGCTCTCCACTTCCTGCAACCACAGCAACAGTCTCACCACCGCATGAATTTCTTCCATGCTGACCATGGCGTAGAGCGCGTGCGTGCGATACAGCCGGCGCGCCAGCGAAACGTCGACGATCACCGGAACGCCAACTTTTTCGGCGTACTGACGCACTGCCAGCGCACGCTGGTTGCGCTCGCGTATCGATACGAAGGGAATCGGCGTGAGTTCCGGTTTGAAGTAGATGCCGATAGCCAGGTGGGTCGGGTTGGCGATCACCATGCGCGAATTTTCGATGTCGTGTTTGTCTTGCGCCGTCAGCAATTCCAGGTGGGCTTGCCTGCGCTTGCTCTTGATCAGCGGATCGCCTTCGAGCTCCTTGTGCTCGCGCTTGACCTCCTGCTTGTCCATGCGCAGGTCCTTGAGATAAAGGAACAATTCGGCCAGCGCATCAAGCACCAGAATGGACGAGATGCAAGCGAGGCAGATCAGCACCAGGCTGATGATCAGCTTGCCCCAGATGCCGATGATCTCGGCAATCGAGGCGTGCACCTGAGAAAAAATCAATTCCCGATGCCACCACCACACCAGCATGATCGCCACGCCGAAGCTGACCAGATACAGCAGGGTCTTGATGAAATCCTTCACCGTGCGCAGGCTGAATATTTTCTTGAAGCCCTTGACCGGATTGATCGCCCCGAAGTTGAGCTTGAGCGCTTCGCCGGCCAGCGAAAAACCGCTTTGCACCAACGAGGGCAAGGCCGTCGCCGCGATGCAGAGCGCGATGATGGGCGCCACAACTTTCAGCCCGAGCAACAACACATCCGCCACGTAGCGATGCAGGTCGAGGGTGAAGCCGCTGCGCGCGGCGCCGATGAAGGCCGCGCCGATCTCGGCCAGCGAGCCCAGCCAGAACACCAACAGCACGCCGCAAAAAATCAGGCACGCCACAACCAGATCGCGCGCTTTGAAAGACTGCCCGCGCCGGGCGGCGTCGCGGCGCTTCTTGGGCGTGGCCTTTTCAGTTTTGCTGCCGGCCATGGTCAGCGCTCCTCAAACCACAATGGCAACTGCTGCGCCATGCCGCCAAGACGCATGATCTCGTCCGGAAAAAACGGACCGAAATACATCAGCAGCACCAGCACCGCCACCAGACTTTTTACCGTCAGCGACACCGAGAAAGCGTTGAGCTGCGGCGCAAAACGCGACAACAGGCCCAGCGTAAATTCGGACAACAACATCACCGCGATCACCGGACTGGCCACCACGATCATGCGCGTCGCCATGTCGGTCAACAGCGATAACAGAGGCGCGCCGGAGAAGCGGCATCCCTGCAAGGGGTCACACAGGCGATAGCTGTCGCTGACCGCTTGCACGAACAACATCAGGCCGCCGCCCTGCAGATAAACCGCCGCGGCAAACATGTTGAAGAAGTTGGACATCTCCGAGGTATCCACGCCGTTAGCCGGGTCGATAGTGCTGCTCAGCGTGGCCCCGCGTTGGTTGTCGATGAAATTTCCAACCGCATGGAACACCCAGAACGGCCATGCCAGCAAACACCCGAGGATCACGCCGATGAACAATTCCTGCATGATGGCGGCGACGTAAGTCCAGGTCTCCACGACTGCCATGGCGTCCATCGGTGCGGACCAAAAACCCATTGCGACGATCATGATCACGGCGCTGCGCGTGGCGCCGCTCAACACGCTGGTATTGAAAAACGGCAGCATGAAGAACACCGGCGCCAGCCGGGCGAAGCCCAGCGTCGCGCCTAGCAGCCAGGTGTTGATGTCGAAAAACAGCGCAGTGCTCATGGCGGTATTCATGGCCGGGTTCATCCCAGCGCCAGGCGCATCACTTCACGGCCGAAGCCGAGCAACACTTCGCCGTACCAACCGGACAGCAGAAACAGGCAAAAGCTCACCGCCAGCAGCTTGATGCCGAACGGCAGCGTCTGCTCCTGCAGCTGCGTCACGGTCTGGAACAGGCCCACCAGCAAACCCACCACGGTAGCCACGGCAACCGGCCACAACACCAGCATCAGCACCAGATACAGGGTCTTGTTGCCTGCATATACGATATCGCCCATGTGCCTAGCCTCCGCTGCCAAGATCGATGTATTGCAGGATCAGCCCCTGACTCAGGATGGACCAGCCGTCGAGCGCCACAAACAGGATCAGCTTGACCGGCACCGAAATCACCACGGGACTCATCATCATCATGCCCAGCGCCAGCAGGATGCTGGAAATCACCAGATCGATCACCACGAACGGCAGATACAGGTAGAACGCGATCTTGAACGCATTCTTGATTTCACTCAGCGCATAGGCCGGCAACAGCGAGAAGATCGAGATGCGATCGTCTCCTTCCAGGCGCGGCGTGCTCTTTTCCTCCAGACGCGCTGTCTGGATTTTTTCGAAGAAGGCGGCCAGTTCCGGATCGCTGTATTTCTGCAGATAGCCGCGATAGGAATCCAGACCGTGGTCGACGAAGGATTCGACCGACGCCAGACTGGAGAAATTGACGGGATGCTCACGCTGGTAGTCGTAGACGTTCTGCGCCACCGGCAACATGACGAACACCGACATCATCAGCGCCACAGCATTGAGAACCAGATTGGACGGCACCTGCTGCAAGCCCATTGCATTGCGCACCATCACGAACACAATCGAGAACTTCAAATAGCAGGTTCCCGCCGCGACCAGAAACGGCAGCAGTGTCGCCAGGGCCAGCAGCCCGATCAGGGAAATATCGTTAGACACGGTGTGTTTCGGCAACCGCTTTGCCGCCTGCGATATCGTGCAGCTCAACGCCCAGGCGACCGTTGAGCTCGACCAGTTCGCCGGTCGCCAGACGCATGCCGTTGACCGTGATCTCCACCTGCTTTTCCGCCTGCGGATCCAATTGCAGGACCTGGCCGCGATACAGCGTATCGAGTTCCGCCACGGTCATCAGGCGGCGTTGCAGGACAAAATCGAGGCGCAACGGAATGTCCGCCAGCGAGGCGGCGATGGTTGGTGTCGCCGGTGCCGCCGGTGTCGTTGATGTCGCTGGCATCGCCGACAGCGCCGCATCTGCATCTGCGCCCACGTTTGCGGACGCCGTTATTCTGGTTTCTTTCGGTTGTTTCAGGCTTGCTGCTTGCACAGTGATTTCTCCATCTTGGTTAATTGAAAAGCGCCCTATGGCGGTGCCGGCGCTGCTCAGTTCAAATGCTTCATTGGCGATCAACAACACATCGCCCCGACGCAATCCGCCGATCAGGCGGCGGCTGGCCTGACTGCTGCCAATGCGCCAGTCCAACAGCAGCGGCAGCGCCTGCGCGGCGCGCGACAGGTCATCTGGAACGGGCGCCACGATGTCGGGAAAATCGCTGAACCAGACGCGGCCTTGCGGCGTGCGCAGCGACAACAGACAGGGTTGCGATGTGGAGGTGTCAGGCGCAGCAGGCGTAACAGAGGTGGCATCGTGCTGAATGCGCAGACAGTCGTAGTCCAGTGCACGAAAAGGCATGCTCAACGGCTGTTCGGCGGCGTCGAACAACGCCAGCGCGTGTTCATCGCCCCGGTCCCCCATACAGGCCAGCGCTGCCAGTTCAGGCGAGGTAATCGCCAGCCACTCTCTCAGGTCGACATGGCCGCGCCAGCACAGACCCTGAGCGTAGGCATGCACGGCCACGACACCGGAATGACGCGGCAGCGGCGAATAAGCGAGACGTCCGGTCAGCGCCGCATCGCGTCGCGGCCAATGCGCCAACGCGGCGCGGGCGCGCAATTCGGCAGCGGCAACGCGGCGCAAAGAGGGATAACTCACGATTCATCCTCCTCCTGCTGTTGCTGCCGCGAGCCTTGCTGCTGTTGCCGTCCTTCTTCGCCGTGTTCCTGTAAAAGCCACTGGTCGCTGCGGCCTGTCGTGTCGCCGTGCGCGTTCAGGCGCTGTTCCACCAGCGCGCTGGTCGGATGCAGGGCCAGCGCGGCAAACGACGAAGATGACGCGCTGTTCATACCGGGCGTCTGCGACACCCTGACGGCATGCTGCGTACCCCAGGAACGAAATTGGTAGACCCAGCCGTCCTGGGTGACGCCGCCACCGGAATTGGCGGCGTTGGCGGCGTTGGCGGTTACTGCAGCGACCTCGGCGCGCGTACGTGCGGCCGGCATCGTTTCATTCGCTGTGCCGGATTTATGCGCCTGCTGCGCGTTTTCAGCATTCAACGGTTTTGCCGGTATCGGCATCTCGTCAGTGGCTGACGCGTTGCTTTGCTTGCGACCCGCTTCGGCGTCGCGCGCTGCGTCGGCTGACTTGCGCGCAGCAGCGTCGGCAACCTCGACAGCGTCACTTGACATGGATGTTGACGATGCCGACGCCGCGGCACTCGCTCGCCCGCCGCCTGATGCCTCCGTCGGACCAATTGCAACAGCACGAATGCCGGACGCCTCAGGCGACGACAGGCTGTCCTCGCCCACATCGCGTCGTATCTGCATCACCGTCAGCTGCGGACCTGTTGCGGCGCCGTTGACGCCGGCACCCTGCACAGATTTGGACTGCGGCCGCGAGCTTGTCCCGGCGGAGGTGTCCAGGGAATGGCTTCCGCCTGCATGCAGGACCGGCTTACCCGCCTTGCCTGTTTTTTCTGCCGGTGGCGCGCCACTGGTTTCGACCCGCAAACCAAGCGACGGCATCTGCGGCAGCATTTCCTGCACGGTCGACACGAGTTGATCAATGCTGTCGGCCTCATCGCGATTGTGACGATCGCGCTCGCCGGCCTGCATCAGACGATCCTGCACGCTCTGCACGTTTTTTTCCGCGGTCGCGGCACTCTGCAGCAGCGACGTATTCCCATTTTTTATTTCGACCATGACAAACGTTCCTCTATTTCACATTCTTCAATTTCAAGTTGTCGCAAGCGGGCTTTTTTTTGCTCGCCCACGAGCAGTGTCTGGTAGCGCTCGGTTCGACCTTCCAGATGACGGCACTGCGCATGCTGAGCGCTGACCTGTTCGGCGCATTCCTTGCCTAGCTCCTGCTGGCGGTGCAGCTCCAGCCGCAGCGCCTGACTGCGGCGACGGTCGGCGGCGTTCTTGCGCAGCCAGCCGAACAGTTGCTGACGGTCCAGTGCTGCGCCGTTGAGATTGCCGGCGCGGGCCAGCTGCTGCTGCACGCCGATTTCGCCCTGCAGGCGGCGGCATTCCTGCTGCACCGCAGCCAGGCGCTGACGCTGCTGCGCCAGACGGCGACGACCGGCCTGCAGGCGCTGCTCGCTATGCAGCAACAACGCCTGATACGCCTGGCGTTTACGCGGCAAGGTTCACCATCTGCGCCACCAGCGTGTCAGCGTTGGCCGCGCTGTTACGCGCTTGCTGCAGCCAGGCGATCAGGGCGTCCTTTTGTTCAAGCAGGCGGTCGTTTGCGGTGTTTTCACCAGCGCGGTATTCGCCGAGATCGAGCATCAGTTGCAGCTCTTCCAGCCGACTCAGTTTTTCGCGGATGACGCCTGCGGCCTGCAATTGCACCGACGGACAAATCTGGCCGGCCACGCGACTCAGGCTGCGCAACACATCGACTGCCGGATAGTGATTCCTGGCGGCCAGCTTGCGGCTGAGATAAATATGACCATCCAGGATGGAGCGAATCTCTTCGGCGATGGGGTCGACTTCGTCGTCGCTTTCCAGCAGCACGGTATAAAACGCCGTGATGCTGCCGCTGTCTGTCACCCCGGGACGCTCCAGCAGACGCGGCAATGCCTCAAATACGGAGGCCGGATACCCGCGCCGCGCCGGCGCTTCGCCAGCCGCCAGCGCCACATCGCGCAAGGCGCGCGCATAGCGTGTCAGCGAATCCTGGATCAGCACCACGCGGCATCCGTGGTCGCGGTAGTACTCCGCCACCGAGGTCGCCAGCAAGGCCGCATTGCAACGATCGACCGAGGAAGCGTCCGAGGTGGCATAGACCACCACGCTACGCCGGCTATGCGGCGACTTCTTCATCTCCTCGACGAACTCGGTGACTTCACGGCCGCGCTCACCGATCAGGCCGACCACGAAGACGTCGGCCGATGCATGCTCCATCAGCATCGTCACCAGGCTGGTTTTTCCGGTGCCCGCCGCGGCGAAAATACCGAGACGCTGACCGACGCCGCAGGTCGTGAGCGCATCCAGCACACGAATGCCGCTATGAAATACCTCGCTGATCGGCCGACGCCGGTCGAACGACGGCGGATCCGCATCAAGCGCACACCAGCGCTCGGGATGGATGGCCGGCAGCGGTGCCGCCAGCCTGGCAATGTGTGTACCGTTGGAATCAAGCACCGCACCCAGCATGCTGTCGTCCATGCGCACGGTCAGCGCGCCGCCGGTCGGCACCAGCACCGATTCGCGCGACAGACCGCGCGGATTGCCGAGCAGGCTCAGCACCGCCATGTCGCGGCGAAATCCAACCACTTGTGCGCGCGCGACAACCTCGTTATCGCGCCAGTGACGGCGCACATCGCAGACATCTCCCACGGCGACGTTGCGCAGCGGTGCTTCGATGATCGGTCCAGACAGGCAATGGGGATGCACAAACTGCCGCAGCAGTCGCAATGGCGTAACCTTCATTGGCGGATAATCTCCAGCAGCCGCGTCTGGCTTTCAAAAAAGGCATTGATCGCCTCCGCCATCGCGTCGACGTCGGCCAGGCACGCGGCGGCAACATCGGCATAAACCTGCAACTGCCCTTCGCTTTCGCGCAGCACCAGTTGCTTGTTGGCGCTGTAGGGAAAGCCTGCCATGAGTTCCTGCAGCAAGGCCTGCGACCGCATCCGCACAATGCTGTCGTGAAATTCGCACAGGTCGCTCCAGATCACCACGCGCTCTTCCAGGTTGCCGACAAACAACGCAGGTCCATCGCTGAGGTCGATCTGCACCGTGGCGTGGTGGTCCAGTTCACGGATCAGCGCCGGATCACAGCCGGTGTGCAAAAGAGCTTGTTTGACGAGTTCGCCAAGACTGAGTTGTTGCATGCTTGCTCCCATAAAAATGCGTCTTAGATAACCTTGAGGACATTGACCTCGACATTGCTGGCGACTTCGCCGAACGAGATCACATCAAGATCCTTGAAGCGTGCTTCCAGCAGCTTCTTGACGAAGCGGCGTACGTCGACGGCGGTCAGCACGATCAGATCTTTCTGTGCAATCGGAAACGCCTGGAATAGCAACGCAAATTTGTCGATGATTTCTTCCGACACCGCCGGCTCGACATTGAGGAAGGCGCCGCTGGAGTTTTGCCGGATGCCCTTGCGCACCTGCTCTTCCATGTCGGCCGATAGCATCACCACGCGCAGTTTGTTGCCGACCGCAAACTTGTGCGAGATGTAACGAGCCATGGCGCCGCGCACGTGTTCAACCAATGCGATCACGTCTTTTTCACGGCCGCCCCATTGGACCAGCGATTCCAGAATCAGCTTGAAATTACGAATCGAAATGCGCTCCGACAACAACCGCTGCAACACTTCTGAAATCTTCTGCACGGTGACGTTGCGCAACACTTCCTTGAGCAGATCGGGGGCGCTTCCTTCCATCTGGTCAAGCATCTTCTTGGTTTCCTGGATGCCGAAAAATTCAGGTACGTGCTTGACCAGCACCGCCACCAGGCATTGGTACAACTCGTCTTGCGCGCTGCGCAGCTGGAAGCCCAACTTCACCAATGCATCGCGATGCGACGGCGCGACCCAATGGCAGTCCTGGCGCGCGCCGTCCTGCAGGATCTCGACGTTGATGCCGAGCTGTTCCACTTCATCCGACATGTTGACGATGCGCAGCTTGTCGAAACGCACCTGCAGCGTTTCAGTGCGGATTTCATTGATCAGCAGCGCCACGCAATCCTTCTCCTGCGTCGCCGAACCGCGCACCATGAATTCCGGCAGACGCACGCCGTAGTCGATGAAGAACTGGCTGCGCAGACGTTGTGCCAATTGCTCATCGATGAACAATTTCTGCTGCGCCTGTGGCACCAGCAGGATGAACACCACTGTCTCGGTGGCAACTTTATCGAGGTCTGCAATCAGACCCAGTTGCGGCTGATCGCCCTCTTCATCGGGCTGCGGCGTACGGCTGGAAACGGCGGTATCGGCAGCCGCCTCGCCTGCGCGCAATTCGCGCTTGCGACGACGCTGGCCGAGATACAGGAACAAACCCAGCGCCAGTGAAAGACACAGGAACGCCGCTGCCGGAAAACCCGGCAGGAACGCCACCACGACTGCCAGCAGCGCCGTGATGGCGACCGCAAACGGCATGCCCAGCAACTGGCCCATGATGTTGCGGCCGAGATTGGCGTCGTCACCGTTGATACGGGTGACGATGAAGCCCGCGCTGATGGAAATCAGCAGCGCCGGGATTTGCGCCACCAGGCCGTCGCCGATGGTCAGCATGGTGTAGGTCTGCAACGCGGTCGACATGTCCATGTTATGGCGCGTCACGCCGACCGCGATGCCGCCGATCAGGTTGACCAGGATGATGATGATGCCGGCGATGGCGTCGCCCTTGATGAACTTCATCGCACCGTCGAAGGAGCCGTACAGCTGGCTCTCGCGTTCCAGGATATTGCGTCGCTCCTTGGCGCCGTCGGCGTCGATGACGCCGGCCTTGAGGTCGCCGTCGATACTCATCTGCTTGCCCGGCATGCCGTCCAGCGAAAACCGCGCCGCCACTTCCGCCACCCGTTCCGAGCCCTTGGTGATGACGATGAACTGGACGATGGTGACGATGGAAAAGATCACGAAGCCGACAATGAGCGTATCGCCGATGACGTATTCACCGAAGGTTGCGATGATCTCGCCGGCGTCGGCCTGCGTCAGGATCAGGCGACTGGTGCTGATCGACAGCGCCAGGCGAAACAGCGTGGTGATCAGCAGAATGGTCGGAAAGGTCGAGAAGTTAAGAATCTTGTCGACGTAAAACGACCCCATGAACAACAGGATGGCGATGACAATATTCAGCGCAATCAGGAAGTCCACCAGAAAAGTCGGCAGCGGCACGATCAGCATGGCGATGATCATCACCATCAGCATCACGATGATCAGTTCCGGCCGCGCGCGGGCGTTGGTAAGAAATCGGGCAATCATGGCTGGGCTCAGGTTGGCGTGCGGCGCTGCTCCAGCAGTTCCGCCGCATAGCTGTGGTCAATCAATTGATCGAAGACCGCGATCACGTCGGCGGTGTTGGCCGTCTGGGCAGCAGCGTCGGCGCCGGCACTGCTCTCGCCGGGCGTTGCAAACAATTCCGGCGGCAGGCGCTTGTAGGCGCTGCGCACGGCATTGAGCCAGGTTGACCGTTCGGCATGGGTCGGCAACAGACAGGCCCCCAGCGCTTGCGGCAACAGCTGATCGGCAGGCATCTGACGACCGACCAGACCGCACAGCAACAGCAGCCAGTCGGCTTCCTCCTGTGCATAGGACGGCGTCAGTTTTTTGGCCAGTAGCGACATCACGAATTCACGGTCGGCAGTGCGCAACAGATGCAGCTTGCGCATGTGCGCCAGCAAATAGCTGAACTCGAGGTGGTCGCAGCTCGGGTCTTCGGCGCGGATATCCGTACCCAGCGATTCTTCAACGAACTCCAGGACCAGGTGACGCACCTTGTAACCGTAGCTGGCGATCCAGTCTTCATAGTCGTCCAGCGGCTTGCGCTCGCTTTCGAGAAAACGGCGATAAGTCTGACGCAACAACGAGGCCTGCAAGCCCAGTGCGGCGCCAAACAGGCGCGCCTTGAGCGCGCAGTTGATGCCGCCCTTGAGCATTTTCGGATTGGCCTGACGGGTCACCGTCTCCAGCAAGCTCTCCAGACGCCGGCGCTGGATGTTGGCCAGCCGTTTGCGCTTGAGTAATTCCCCAAGCACGAGGAACAAGTCGCTGTCGTCTGGAAACAGGCTGCGCGCCTGTGCCAGCAACGCATCCATCGACAGGTTCTGCACCGCCAGCACTTCCACCAGCTTTTGCGCCTTGGGAGCCGCTTCCTCGTCCAGTACCCGTTCAAAACCTTCGCTGGAAGCGCCCTTTTTTTCGAACTCGCGACGATTGCGAAACTGCGTGGCGACGCTAGCCATGTCGTCGGCCATGTCCGCCAGTTTCTGTTGCAACGCTGCCGGCGTGCTGTCGTCGGCATTCTCGACATCGGCCGCTTGCGCCATGCCGTCGCTGGCGGCCTTGAGCGATTCTTTCTGGCGCGTCTCGGCCAGCACGCGGGCGGCAACGATGGTGCTGCCGGCGCCGTGGATGTTAGCTACCATTGAAAAGACTCTCCTGCTGTTGACGTGCGGTTTCGCGCGTCTTGTCCATCTGCCTGATGAGCGTTTCGAACTCGACCGCTTCTTCGATGTTCTCGCTGCTCAGGTCCATGCCCTCGGTGATTTCACGCGGGCGGATCAGGAACACGCGCACGGTGTTCTTGTTGAGCGTCTGGCGGTAGCGAAAGGCGCCGCCGACCAGCGGCAAGTCGCCCAGCAACGGAATCTTGCCGACGTACTGACCGCTCTCGCCGCGGGTATAACCGCCTACCAGCAAGCTCTTGCCCTTGGGCACGCGCGCGACGGTGCTGATGGTCGTACGTCCCACGGTAGGCAAGGTGCCGCCGGCGGCGGTCTCGTTGCGCTGGACTTCACTACCGTCTTCAATGTTGAGCGACAGTTCGATTTCGTCTTTGGCGGTAAACCGCGGCAGCACGTTGACCATGGTGCCGTAGGTCACCTTCTCCAGTTGCACCGCGCGCTCGGCCAGCAACTGCGTGTAAAACGTGCGGTTGTTGTCGAACATCGCCGGCGTATTTTCTTGCGTCAGCACCACCGGCCGCGAGACGATCTGCGCTTTGTTGTCGCGCGTCAGCGCTAGGATGGAGGCAATGAACTTGTTGCCTTCCAGCGTACTGAACGAATTCAGCGGCGTGCCGCTGTTGAGTCCGGCGGAGAATTTGTTGCCGAGGGAAATGGCGCCCTGCCAGTTCACGCCCAACTGATCGAGATCGTCCTTTTGCAGATCGATGATCCACAGCGCCAGTTCGACGTGACGCTTCTGCTCATCCAGCGCTTCCACCAGATTGCGGATGAAACGAATTTGTTCGGCCGTTCCCTTGACCAGCAAACTGTTGGTTTCCGGATAGGCGATGATGCGGATATTGCCGGCCGGCTGCGGCTTGGCCGTTGCATCGGCAGGCAGGTTAGCGTTCGCGACAGCATCCACCGGCAACACCGGCGCGCGGTCGATCTGCGTATCCAGCAACGAGGTGGCGCTGTTGGACTTGGTCACCGCCGGCGCAGCCTGAGCGGTCTCCCCCGCCAACAGCTTTTCAACCACGGTGGCGATACCGGGAATGACGATGTTTTCATCGCGGCGGGTATAGGCGCGATCGGTAACAAAGGTGTTGTTGAGCTTGATCACTTCGACATGCTGATTACCCATGCCGGCGTCCTGACTGTCCATGAACTCGGCCGCCTGCGTCACCAGATCAACGTAGATCGGCGGGCCGGCCAGATAAAAGGTATCAATGCCGTCACCGCGCAGCGGATAGCGCGGATCGGCCAGTCCCGATTTTTTCAGGAACGAGGCCAGCGCCTTGGGCGTAACGTTCTTCAGCTTGATCACGCTGTTGCGGGTTTCGCTGGCATCGTAGACGTAGATGGCGTTACCGTCGTAGTAGGTGATCAGGCCTAGTTGGCGGCTGACCTTGCTGATAATGTCGCCTGCGGCGAAGTTGAATTCGCCGGAGATCTGCTTGCCCGCCGCCAGCTTGCTGACGATGATGGGTTTGCCGATGTAAGACGACACGCCGCCGAAAAAGGCGCGCATGTTTTCCTGGCGGGCGACATAACCTGCCGCCAAATCGCCCCCGGCGACGTTGAGTTTACGGTTGGCGGCGCCGACATCAAGCGCCGATACCAACGGATGAGCGGACAGAAAAGCCGCTGCCACGAGCCACCGTGAGGGGCCCGACATATTCCACTTTTTCACACTGATATCCTCTATTTTTTTTGCGCATCAAACAGATGCGTCAAGCTCAGACCGAGCGATTTTTTGACTTCGCTGGAAAAATGCGACGGCGACGCAAAGCCATGCGCCATGGCCACTTCGGTGACCGAATGTTGTCGCTCTATCACCGCCAGCACGGCTTTCGCCAGACGCCAGTCCTTGAGTGCGGACTTGGGGCTGCCACCCAATGCGGCGCGGAATAGGCGACGGAAGTGGCCGGCCGAAATGCCGTAGCGGGCACTGAGATCTTCGACCTTTTCGCCTTGCCCTTCCTGCAACAGAAAAGACACCATGGAATAGGCTTCAGTGCGCCGCAACGATGCCGCGATGTGCCGGTATTCAGGCGTATCGTCGATCGCCATGCGCAAGAAATTGATCGTCAGGCGCTTGTCGTCAACGGCTGGCATTGCCATCAGCGACGCCGGACCGGCAGTGGCATTGCCGCCGGTCGGCATCCCCGGCGAGACACCCAGGGCATGGTCGATGAAGGCTTGCAACTTGGTCAATGTCTGTACGTCCTGGCTATCCATGATTGGCTTCCCGACAAGACGCACGACATGCCCCCCGTCCTTGATTTGTCACACAACTTCCAAAGAACCGAAAGTTTATTCCCGCGCCTCCAATCGAAAAATAGGACTGGAATTAAATTGCCTCACCATTCCTTCGGACTCGGATGAAAGCCGAAATTCGCGCTCCTATCCTCCTTGCACCGACGACTGTCCGCGCCTGTTTTTTCCGAACTCATCATGGCCTGTGAGGTCCATCGCGTTCGTCGCGACGTCGTTGCTTCCTGTCGCACGCATGTCTGCTACCCCTCTTTCGCGAAGGAATTCCATGTTGCACTTCAGTCCCGCCAGCTCACCCACCGCCAGCCCTGCTTGTCTGCTCTCTGCCCAGGAAATGGCATTCCCGCCATCGTTCGGGCAGCTGCGCGAGCAGGTCGTCGCCATCACGGGAACACCGCTCCATCTGAGCGATAGCGTGCCAGTGGGCGGCGGCGTTACCGATCAGCGCCTGCCGGCTGCCGTCAGCGGCGTAGCGACCGTCAGCAACGACGCCCTCACACACGTACACGCGCAAATAATGTCTGTTGATTTTCAGGGAGCAACGGCACAGGGAGAACAAGCGTCGGCGCGCGGTTCTGCCTCATGGGTGAACAGCACCGTGCCCGCGATGCTCAGCAGTGCACTGCGTATTGGCTTCGCCACCGCAGCCGGGCGCACGGCGAGCTGGATGGTGAAGGAACTGCTTCCGGCCGAGCTGGGCGCGGCGGCCATGCCGCTGGCCATCGCCGGCTGCGCCATTCGCAGCGCGGCGACCACCGGCTTGTGTCTTACTGCCGCGCAAAGCATCCTGTCGACACGGCCGCGCATGGCGGCGCGCGCCGCGGCGGCACTGTGCGGCGGCCTGATGATGTTGCCGGTGGCGGCGACCTACGCAGCGCCGTCAGCAGGCCTGGCCGGCGCGATTGCGCTGGGTGGCCTGAGCGACATGGCCTATGTGCTGGTGCGCGATCCGCTGCAAAGCTGCTTGCGCAATGCGGGGCCGCGCGTCACGTTGACGCGGGCCGACGGCGATCCGGCGCCGCACTGGCCGGCGTTGTCGGCGGCAGGCGTCTGCTACGGCCTGTCGGCCGCATCGTGGATGTTGCTGTTCGCGCAGCATGTAGCTCCGCTCGTGTGCGAAGCCGGCGCGATGGCGTGCAACGCGGTCGAGACCATCGTTCCGGCGGCGGCGATCGAAGCCACCGAAGCAGCGTCCAGCACGGCGGTGTTCTCCTTCTTTCGTGGCGCCGGCTATCGTCAAGATTTCGCCATCGAAACACCGCAGCCGCAGGCCATCGCCATCACCGCTGCCATGCGCTTGTTTGCTACCGGCATCCTGCAACTGGCCGATCTGGCGATGCGGGTATTTTTCCATTCGCCGGGAGGTATTCCGTTCGGCATCTGCTTTCTTGTCATGATGAGTCTTGAATGGGTAGGCGGACTGGCGCAGCAAGCGCTGAGCCACGTCTCGCGTTCGCGCCGCAATGCGACGGAGGATCTTGAACATCCGTCACTGACAACGCAAACGACGCGCCTGTAACTGCTTCCATGCAGGCAGACGCTTACATTTTCTCCGGCGCAATCAACGCAGGCCTGGCGCTCAGGCGACGGTATTCGCGAATCACCTTGCCGGCATAGCGCTCGCGCAACACATCGCGACCCGCGCCACCGCCGGCGTTGTAAGCGCCGACGGCACGCCAGGTATAGCCAAACTGGCCAATGAATTCCGACAGGATGCCGGCGCCCACCATCACGGACAGGCAAGCATCATCGAGCAATTGCTGGCGCGTGATGCCGTCCTTGCCCAGTCGTACCAGATGCGAACTGTTGATCTGCATCAGGCCCAGGTCTTCGCTACCGTTGCGATTGCGGTTGAGCGCCCGGGGATTCATTGACGACTCCACCTGTGCGATCGCTTGCAGCAGCAGCGGATCGATGGCGTATTTTTTACCGGCTTGCGCGAAGCAATCGGCATAGGCATCTGACGCCGGCGTGATCGCCAATATCAGTAGGCAAATGAGAAGCCGACGCAACACGGTGCGGCGGCATAGTGAGATGAAATTCATGCGTATTTTCAGACAGTCGGTCGGGGTCGCGGCAGGATCACAAGGTATCCGGGCACACCGCGACGGCAAGACGAAATGTTACGGCGATGCCATCGGGAGAAAAATCGGACGCGTCCGATTGCGCGCGGCAACGCATCGGCCGGGTACGAAAGCGCGCAAATCGATGCAATGGAGATCACACGCTAAGTCGTCGACGTGGTCGCGGCAGGTCCGAGCCGCTTGTGGGAGGCGGGACCATGTACGTTTCTTGATATCCGGACCGGGACGACTGCTTTAAGCTGCGGCTCCCCTTCAACTATGCAAGCAACGGACATGATCTCTATTTCGAACGCCAATCCGGCGGCAATGGCCGCGACTACGACAACCCAGACTCGGCAAGAAGAAAACCGGCAGGCCGGCGGCACGCTGAAATCCTGCTTTTCCGGCGTCGGCAGCGCGTACTATGCGACGCCCGGCTGGAACCTGAATGGCGGTGCTATCGGTCGTGCCGCAGGGAAAAAGATTTCTGCCTACATGACGCAGGTGCGCAACGACGGCTATGACACCGCCGCCATCGGCCGCAAGGAAGGTCAGCGCATTGCGACAGACATTCAACGCAAACTGACGCGACAAGTGAGCTTCTCGACCTCGAACCGCTAAGCAGAATCAACATGCGCCCTCGCAGCTTTTACCAAACGATGCTTTCTGGTACTGCGCTGCGGCGGCAGTTACCGTCATGGGCCCTCTGTCCTTACCGCGAAGCACCCTGCACCACTCCCACTCTCCCATGCTAATATTTAGCGAGCACAACCAATACAACAATCAATGAAAGCCTCGACATGAAGTGGCACATCTACAAAACTCTTTCGGTTGACGCATTTTGGAACAACCTGAAGACCGTCGCAGAAACCGAACGTCAAATTGGAAGAAGCGGCTCCGTCTCGCTCGTTGTGGTTGAAACCCAGCCGGCAACGCCAGATGCGCTGGCTTTTGCGGAAGGATGGCTGGCGGCAAAAACGGCGGCCTGCGAATACGGATGGGACGGTGTCGAACGCAGCGAAAGCATGGTTTTCTGGCTGCCGTCACCCAGCGATTTTTTGTATGGCTTCGTGATCAAACCGGCGTTCGACAACGAATCGACCTTCATCGCCTCCCCTTATCCGCTACCCTGGCTGCCCGCTGCGTAGTCCGGTTAAGCTCTCCAGCCCGCTTCATTCATCCGTCAAACCGCTTGACGGATGTTGCTGTTCTTCGATGCTGCAGGTCTTCCCTCTTTTGCGTCTTCCCTGTCGCTCACAGGTGGCGGTGCGACTGCGCTGCTCAATCGGACGCCTCTCCCTCTCCAGCCCCCGTCTCTCGTATAAATGATCTGAAATCGGGTGCCGGCATCGCCCTGGCATAGAGCCAACCCTGTCCGAAATCCACACCTTGCTCGCGCAATTGCACTGCCTGCACAGGCGTCTCAATGCCCTCGGCAACCAGTGCCAGACCCAGGGATTTTGCCAGCGCAACGATGTGCCTGAGCACACATCCTGTGCCTGCCCCGGCGTCGACAAACGACCTGTCAATTTTCAGTACATGGAGCGGGAGTCTTTCCAGGCACGACAACGACGAATAGCCGGTGCCAAAATCATCGATGGCGGTCGTGTATCCGCGCTGTTGCGCCCGCATCAGCGTGGCGCGTGCGGTGTCAATATCGCGGACGCCGCGTTCAGTCGCTTCCAGCGAGATCTGACACGGGCGGATGCCGCTGCCGGCCAGCGCCGCATCCAGCACATCCAGAATCCTGCCGCTTTGAAGATCCTGCGCACAAACATTAACCGCGACATGCAAGTCGCTTCTCGCCGCCAGCGTCGGCCCCAACTCGGTGACGATGGCAGCGATCACCTGATCGGTAATCGAAAAAATCAATCCGTTTTCTTCGGCGAAAGGAATGAAGACATCGGGCCAAACCCACTCGCCATTTGCGCGCTGCCATCGCACCAGGGCTTCGGCACCAACACAAGCGCCGGATTCCAGCGCCATGATCGGCTGATAATGCACGACGAATTCCCGGCGCTTCACGGCCTCTGTAAGGATGGCCAACGGCGACAGACGCTTGCGCACGTGTCTGGCCGATACTACAAGCATCATCACGGACAGCAGAGCGCCGAGCGCCAGCATCGACGGATGTTCGCGCAACAAGGTGACGATGCGACGGTCCGGCGCAGTATAACTAAGCACCGTCAGGGTTGCATCACGCCTCAACACACCGTGCGCGGGATAAGCTGCCGCGCCCTGATCGCCATGCAGCAAGAGCGCATCCCCTTCTTCACCACTGCTGCCGGCGCTTCCGAGCAGTTGCCCGTCCGCACTTGCGATCGCAATACTTGTGCCTGCATCAAGGTGAATATCCGCGAAACTGGCAGGATCGACCAAGGCGTAGTGCGCGCCATATTGCAGGCGCGTCAGGCCCTTGCCTGCATGTGCTGAGGACGTGATATTGCGCGTCACCGCCATGCCGTTGGACAGGGAAAAATCCGATTCTCTCTCGCGGGTTCCGGCTTGCCCTCCTGCCCAGGTCGAGCATTGCAAGACGCGATCTGCAACATAGCCGATCTCCGCAACGTCCGGCAGCGCAATGGCGGCGGCGACCATCTTATTGAGATGCCGTTCCGAGCAAGGCGGATAGTCTGCGCTTTCTATCTCAGCCAGCGCCAGCGAGATGCCGCGCAATAGTCCGCCGGCGTGCGCCAAGGCTTGGTCTACGGCCAGTATCGAGCGCTCACGCGCGGCCGCCGCAACCGCGCGAGACGCGGCGTAGACACCGGCTGCCACCGGAAGTGTTGACACGACGATAACCAGCAACGCCGCGACAGCCATTACTTTGAAGCGGTTGTAAGGAACAATTGAATTCATGACAAGGGGTGGCACTCACCCGGGGCGGCACGATCACTCTCTGACGAGACTGGTGGAAGTCTTGTTTTACACACGAAAGCGTTGCCGGCGGGTATATCGCAAACCGACCATCTTTTCAGACTCCGGGCAACGACACCATCAGCGCGGTAGGAATACGCACCGGAATCAACTCATACCGGTACGAAATGATGCCAAAGATACTTTGGCCTGGTCCAGATGTTGAAGCCAACAGGATAACGTATCAAGTACGAATCAAATCCGACTGGCCACAGGCTGGTTGCAAGCAACTTTAGTGGGCAAAGGAACAGTACATACCCTCGCCGTCAGCCAACTGATACGGCTTGTCTTTGGGCTTAGCAGCCTTGATACATAAATCCGTCAGAGGTGTAGCGAGTTTTGGCATTTTGTACTCATGGTGTCTGACACATGCCATCCATGTGTTCAAGCAGGGGTATAAACGCCTCGGATTTCAATGGACCGAAAAGACCGCATAAAACAAAAAACCCGCATCAGCGCTGAGCTTGATACGGGTTTTAGACTTCTTTGGACTGCTTAGTACTTGTTCTTGGCGGAGAGAGGGGGATTCGAACCCCCGATAGGCTATTAACCTATACACGCTTTCCAGGCGTGCGACTTCAACCACTCATCCATCTCTCCGGAATTTGGCTTCGTTTTTAGCGAAGCCGCTGATTATAGCAACATTTTTCAGAAAATGAGATAGTTTTCTCCCCTCACCCACTAAAAAATCATGGCGGCGCATTGCTGCGCCGCCATGATTGCTTGCCTGATTGCTATTGATCGCCATACAGTCAACGGGCCTGATGCGCTGCCCGCCTGCCCTGCCGATCGGCTACTGCCCGCTTTATTGCGCTTCTTTCAACTGATCCAAAATAGCTGGATTTTCCAGTGTGGAGATGTCCTGAGTGATGTCCTCACCCTTGGCCAGCACACGCAGCAGGCGGCGCATGATCTTGCCGGAGCGGGTCTTGGGCAGGTTGTCGCCGAAGCGGATTTCCTTTGGTTTGGCGATGGGGCCGATTTCTTTGGCGACCCAGTCACGCAGCTCCTTGGCGATGGCTTTGGCTTCGTCGCCGGTCGGACGTGGGCGCTTCAGAACGACGAAGGCGCAGATCGATTCGCCGGTGGTTTCGTCCGGTTTGCCGACCACGGCTGCTTCAGCCACGATCGGATTGGCGACCAGCGCGGATTCGATTTCCATCGTGCCCATGCGGTGACCGGAGACGTTGAGCACGTCGTCGATGCGGCCGGTGATGGTGAAGTTGCCGGTTTCCTTGTTGCGGATTGCACCGTCGCCGGCGAGATAGACCTTGCCGCCGAACTCTTCTGGGAAATAGCTCTTCTTGAAACGCTCGGGATCGTTCCAGATGGTGCGGATCATGGATGGCCACGGGCGCTTGACGACCAGAATGCCGCCGGTGCCGTTGGGCAAATCGTTGCCGGTTTCGTCGACGATGGCGGCGGTGATGCCCGGCAGTGGCAATGTGCAGGAACCCGGCACCTGCAGTGTCGCGCCCGGCAGCGGGGAGATCATGTGGCCGCCGGTTTCGGTTTGCCAGAAGGTGTCGACGATCGGGCATTTTTCATTGCCGATGTTTTTGTAGTACCACATCCAGGCTTCCGGATTGATCGGCTCGCCGACTGAGCCCAGCAAGCGCAGCGAGGACAGGTCGTATTGCTTGGGATGGATTTTTTCGTCGGCGTCGGCGGCCTTGATCAGCGAGCGGATCGCGGTCGGCGCGGTGTAGAAAATAGTGGCCTTGTGGCGTTGGATCATGTCCCAGAAGCGGCCGGCGTTTGGATAGGTCGGCACGCCTTCGAACACGATTTGTGTTGCACCGACAGCCAGCGGGCCGTACGCGATGTAGGTGTGGCCGGTGATCCAGCCGATGTCGGCGGTACACCAGTAGATGTCGTTCGGCTTGATGTCGAAAGTCCATTTCATCGTTAGCACGGCCCACAGCAGGTAGCCGCCGGACGAGTGCTGCACGCCCTTCGGTTTGCCGGTGGAGCCGGAGGTGTAGAGGATGAAGAGCGGATGTTCGGCATCAACCCATTCCGGCTCGCAGACGTCGGACTGATTGGCGACGACGTCGTGCAACCAGAGGTCGCGGCCTTCGACCCAATTGATGTCGGCACCGGTGCGCTTGTAGACGATGACGTTCTTGATGGTGTCGCAGCCGCCCATGGCGAGTGCTTCGTCAACGATGGATTTGAGCGGCAATTGCTTGCCGCCGCGCACTTGATAATCGGCGGTGATGACGGCGACTGCGCCGGCATCAATGACGCGCTCTTGCAGCGACTTGGCGGAGAAGCCGCCGAACACCACCGAATGCGTGGCGCCGATACGGGCGCAGGCTTGCATGGCGGCGACACCTTCGACCGACATTGGCATGTAGATGACGACGCGGTCGCCTTTCTTGACGCCGAGCGACTTCAAGCCGTTGGCGAAGTGGCAGACTTTTTTGTGCAGTTCACGATAAGTGACGCGCGTGACTTTGGCGTCATCGGATTCGAAAATGACGGCGACCTTGTCGGCGTTGCCGTTTTCAAGATTGACGTCGAGGCAGTTGTACGAGACGTTGATCTGGCCGTCGTCAAACCATTTGTAGAACGGCGCGTTGGACTCGTCCAGGGTTTTGGTGAAGGGCTTTTTCCATTGCAGGTTTTCACGCGCGAGGCGGGCCCAGAAGCCTTCGTAGTCGCGCTCTGCTTCGGCGCATAAGGCGTTATAGGCATCCATGCCGGATACGGTGGCATTTTTTACGAATTCTGCCGGTGGAGCGAATACACGGTTTTCCTGCTTGAAGGTTTCGATGTCTGCCACGATTAGTCTCCTGCGATTGATGATTTTTGCTTTTGGCAAAAACCGGTCAGTTTTGCGTGCCGCGAGCGCCGGTTTTTACTTGCCTTAAAAACCGATCTGTTTTTGCGTACCGCTTCACTTCTGATTTTTGCGTTTTGCAAAACATAGGCGTTTTCACTTACTCAGTCCTTACACCTTCCGGATTGATGATCCGCCGGAACCGGCCTCAGTGCGCTGTTCGCGGCTGGATTCAAGCCCGTCCAAGGGTCAGACCACAGTGATACGGTGAAGTTTGCAACAAGTCTGTCTTGCGATATTGCCCGCCTGCATTATCGCATTTGCCGGCAAGATCGACAGCGATACGGATGGAATCGCGCTCTGCCGCCAAGAGAGCGGCAAGGGAGTGTAAAATAGCGGCCTGAATTCGTCCGCAGCTTGCGACGGCGCGCCAGACAAGGTACCGACCGAGTACCGCTTACATAGCGGCAACGATTGAACAACACGTTGCCCGGATCGCGCCTTGCAGACATCTCCGGTTTCAACTCTACGACTTTTAAGATTCGCGCCAATGAAAGACACCCGTCCCGCTTCTTCCGGCAAGAAAAAGATCGGCATCCTGCCTAATCTGATTTTCATGAGCCGGTGGCTGCAACTGCCTTTGTATCTTGGTCTGATCCTGGCGCAATGCGTCTACGTCTACCACTTCTGGGTCGAGCTGAGCGACCTGATCGGTGCAGCGCTGGGCAATCCATCTTCACTCGAACATATCCTCGACGCCGTCGCCATCGAGGGCGCGCTGCGTCCCGACAAGCTCAACGAGCAGACCATCATGCTGGTGGTGCTGGCGCTGATCGACGTGGTGATGATTTCCAATCTGCTGATCATGGTGATCGTCGGCGGCTACGAGACCTTTGTGTCGCGCATGAATCTGGAAAGCCATCCCGACCAGCCCGAGTGGCTGTCGCATGTCAATGCGTCCGTGCTAAAGGTGAAGCTGGCGACAGCGATCATCGGCATCTCGTCCATCCATCTGCTCAAGACCTTCATCAACGCCAACCTGTACGACGTCAAGACCTTGCTGGCGCAGACCGGCATTCACATTACCTTTCTGTTGTCCGCCATGGCGATCGCCTACTGCGACCGGCTCATGAGCCATCCGCAAGAGCCGTCGGGGTCGCCTGACCCGCACTGACAGCCCTCTTTCCGCATTATTCATTCAACCCGAGAGAACCAGCCATGACCATCATCAAGCAAGACGATCTCATCGAATCTGTAGCCGCCGCGCTGCAATACATCAGCTATTACCATCCGGTGGATTACATCCAGCATCTGGCGCGTGCCTATGAGCTGGAGCAAAATCCGGCCGCCAAGGATTCCATCGCCCAGATTCTGACCAATTCGCGCATGTGCGCCGAAGGCAAGCGTCCGATCTGCCAGGATACCGGCATCGTCAACGTGTTCCTGCGAATCGGCATGGGTGTGCGCTTTGAAGGTTTCGGCAGCGGCTCCATCGCCGACGCCGTCAACGAGGGCGTACGCCAGGGCTATAGCCATCCGGACAACGTGCTGCGCGCCTCCATCGTGGCCGACCCGCAATTCGACCGCAAGAACACCAAGGACAACACCCCTGCCGTGATCCACATGGAACTGGTGCCGGGCAATACCGTCGACGTGCGCATCGCTGCCAAGGGCGGCGGTTCCGAGAACAAGACCAAGTTCGTCATGCTCAATCCTTCCGATTCGCTGGTGGACTGGGTCTTGAAGACCGTGCCGACCATGGGCGCCGGCTGGTGTCCGCCAGGCATGCTGGGCATCGGTATCGGCGGCACGGCTGAAAAGGCCATGCTGATGGCCAAGGAAGTGCTGATGGACGACATCGACATGTACGAACTGAAGCAGCGCGGTCCGCAAAACAAGACTGAAGAGCTGCGTATCGAACTGTGCGACAAGGTCAACGCTCTGGGCATCGGCGCGCAAGGCCTGGGCGGCCTGACGACCGTGCTTGACGTCAAGATTGCAATGTATCCGACGCACGCGGCATCCAAGCCGGTCGCGATGATCCCGAACTGTGCTGCAACCCGCCACGGCCACTTCGTGCTGGATGGCTCCGGCCCGGCCTACATGGATCCGCCATCGCTGTCCGAATGGCCGGAAGTGCACTGGGTGCCTGACACCGAGAAGTCGAAGAGCGTCAACCTCGACACATTGACCAAGGAAGAAGTCGCTTCGTGGAAACCGGGTCAAACCTTGCTGTTGAACGGCAAGATGCTGACCGGCCGCGATGCTGCGCACAAGCGTATCCAGGAGATGCTGGCCAAAGGCGAGAAGCTGCCGGTCGACTTCACCAACCGCGTGATCTACTACGTCGGCCCGGTTGATCCGGTACGTGACGAAGTGGTGGGCCCTGCCGGTCCGACAACTGCGACCCGCATGGACAAGTTCACCGACATGATGCTGGAGCAAACCGGCCTGATCTCCATGATCGGCAAGTCGGAGCGCGGCCCTGCCGCCATCGAGGCGATCAAGAAGCACAAGTCGGCTTATCTGATGGCAGTCGGCGGCTCGGCGTATCTGGTGTCCAAGGCGATCAAGTCGGCCAAGGTGCTGGGCTTTGCAGATCTGGGCATGGAAGCGATTTACGAGTTCGACGTCAAGGACATGCCCGTCACGGTGGCGGTTGACGCCAACGGTATCTCGGTGCACAACACCGGGCCTGCCGAGTGGAAGGAAAAGATTGCTGCCAGTGTTTCGCTGAGCAAGATTCCTGTCACGACTGCATGATGCTGCTGCAACCAGCAAAGCTGCTGCCGGGTATCGCTGGCGTGATTGAGATGCGGATCACTCCCTGATGAACGGTACAGCTTTGCAATCACATGTAACACCGATGCCGATGGCCGCCGATGCGCCCATCGGCATTTTCGATTCCGGTATCGGCGGTTTGTCGGTGCTGCGTCATGTTCGCATCGCTTTGCCGCAAGAAAAGCTACTGTATTTCGCCGACTCCGGTTATGCCCCCTACGGCGACAAAAACGAACAACAGATCGTGGAACGCTCGCTGGCGGTCGCCGGCTTTCTGATCGAGGCTGGCATCAAGGCGCTGGTGGTCGCCTGCAATACGGCCACTGCCGCCGCCATCCTGGCCATCCGCGAACGCTGGCCACAGCTGGTCGTGGTCGGCATCGAGCCTGGACTCAAACCGGCTGCAGCCCAAAGCAAAAGCAAGATCATCGGCGTGCTTGCCACCCGCAGTACCTTGTCGAGCAAGCGTTTTATACAGCTCCGTGAGCAAGTCGCCGTCAATACCGGTGCCCGCTTTTTATCGCAGGCCTGTGTCGGACTCGTCGACCAGATCGAAAAAGGTGAGCTGCTTGCCGCGACCACTGCCCGACTCGTCGATCAGTACGTCGCCCCGCTCATAGAGCAAGGCGCCGACACCTTGGTGCTCGGTTGCACACATTATCCTTTTGTCCGTACGCTGATTGAATCAGCGGCACGTCATGCCGGCTTGGCGACACCCATCATCATCGATACCGGTGAAGCCGTGACACGCCAGCTGCAACGTCTGCTGGAAGAGCGATCTTTGCTTTGCAATACGGCAGTCGCGCAGGGTGACATGACGGCCTATACGACCGCCAGCGCGGCCACACTGGAAAATGTCTTTTCAAAACTGTTGAAAATGAGACCAGATATCGTGCAGATCAACGGAAAAACGCCGTAGTAAGCGATTTATCGACGGCAAACAAAATAGAGTGACTAATTCATTTGCCATAATGCCAGTAGTTTTGTATAATCTTTTGCTTCACTGATCTGAGACGAAACTTGGTCCCAGGTTATGCAGTGGTGGCTGTAGCTCAGTTGGTAGAGTCCAGGATTGTGATTCCTGTTGTCGCGGGTTCGAGCCCCGTCAGCCACCCCAACACTGCAAAGGCGCTTTTAACATAAAAGGCCTCAACATCTCAGGCAAGAAATAAAAAAATAGCCAAAGAAATCAAAGACCGGATACGGCCTTTTTTGCTTTCTGGACTTGTCTTTTCATCTCTCTGCGCCCTCCCCGCTTTTTCCGCAAATCACACTTGCCCTTTCGTGCGACTTCTCGCGACCGCTTCAAACTTGTATCTGATGCTCCCTTTCGCAAAGCAAATAAGCAATCCGACAAAGCAAAGGCAAATTTACCTCTGAATTCGTTCGCGTATTCAATTGCAAAAAAACACTCTCCGTTGATGCTTGTTAAAGCTCGTACCTTCCAAAGCTGAGCGCAGAAAGGGTCGTCGCAGATTAAACCAAGCCACGATAAATACTGGGGCACGCAACTATCCATACAAAAAGGCCTGCCCATTTTTATCATGGGCAGGCCTCGTCACGACAAGCAGCGACACGTTCAGATCATTCCGGTCGCATACGCATACTTGATCAGATCGGCATCCGTTCCCAGACCCAACTTGCGCATGGCATTGTTTTTGTGGGTGCTGACGGTGCTCGGCGTGCGCGACAAGCGCTCGCAGATATCACTCAGCGAACTGCCGCCGACAAACAAGCGCACCACTTCCAACTCGCTCATCGTCAACTCCTTGTTTTGCGCAAAAGCGTCGCCTTGCGCCCAGCTCATCTCCAGCTCACCACGCAAGGAAACCGGGAAGTACACTTGCTTGCTGGTTTGCGTCGCCATGCAAGCGTTGATCAACTCTTCCGCTTTTTCTTTCTTGCTGATCACCGAAAATACCCCCATACGGTACAGGCGCTTCACCACCGCGCTGTTGCTCATCGCGGTGTAGACGATCAGCTTGGTCGATGGATAGTCATTGCGGATACGCTTGATCAGAACAAAGCCATCCGACTCGTCCTTGTCATCAGTGGGCATGGCAAAGTCAGTAATGACGACTTCGCACGGCGTACGCTGCAATGACTCCAGCAATTTCTCGCCGGTCTGCGCCATCAGGACAATGCGAAATTCCGGCAGGCGGCCCAGTTCATTTTTCAGCGCATTCAGTACGACTGGATGGTCGTCGGCAATGGCGATTTGCAAAACTTTATTCAAAATCAAACTCATGTTTTCTCCTCTTATCGATTCAAGTGCTTAGTTACTCCGGTCGTACTCACCTCGTGCATGTGCGATGCGCCGTTAAAAAAATCGACACTCTTAAAGTGACCCTCAGGCGTTTGGTTCCCGGCATTTTCTTTCCTTGAAGTCGATGTCTGACTTGTCATACGGCAGCACATCGAAAAATATTTTTCATCAAAAATTGAAAACGCAGGGCAACGATGATCTTCAGAATTTATTCGAAACCAAATTCATCACGGGGTGCAGTATAGGAAGGGAGCGCTTCAAAAATCTTTAAGAAAATTCTTATTTTTATAATATTTTTTCTTATCACTCCCATGTTTTTGGAAGAAGCCGATATCTGAAAAATGAAATTGAATGCCGAAAGCGATGTGATTTGATTTTGTTTTTTAATGACACACTCGTCGGGCGCAATGTGGATATACGTCACTATTGATTGAGCCGATCACTCGCCGTGCAGGAAGGACGTACCAAGAAGAATGTCGAGTATTCTGCAATCACGACCAAACCTTGGCCTTCACGAAAATCTCAGAAAGCAACACAAAAAAGGCGATGTGACTTGTCGTCTACATCGCCCATACCCCATCCGGCCAATCCGGCCGGGTCAATACGGTACTGTCACCAATAATCTTCAGTGATGAACTGGCCGCCGCCAGCGCGCCGGCAAGGCCCCAGCCCACGCTCTTTCAATAGCTCGCGCACCTCGGTGATCATTTCAGGATTTCCGCACACCATGAGGCGTGACGATGCCGCCGTAATGTCTATTCCAAGCTTTTTCTCCAGAGTGCCGTCACGCAAGGCCGTGGTGATGCGGCCGTGCAGCCGATTTGCGGCGGCAGGCTCAGCGGCATCGATCGCATTGTCTCGCGTCGTCATCGTGATCACGCGTAATTGCGCGGGCAAATTCTGTGCGACTGCTTCGGCGCGCAAGGCCTCAAATTTTTCCTGATAGGTCAGCTCATTCTCATGGCGCACGCAATGCACCAGAATCAGATTGCGAAACTGCTGCCACACCTCGCGCTGTTGCAGAATCGAAATATACGGTCCCAACCCGGTTCCGGTTGCCAGCATCCAGAAGTCCTCGCCGTCGGTAAAACGATCCGGCGTCATGAATCCGTAGCTGAGCTTTTCCACCCATATCGGATCGCCCGGTTGCATCTTGTCCAGCGCCGAGGTAAACAAACCGCCGGGGACGATGATGGCGTAGTACTCCAACTGGTCTTCGGTTTCCGCCGACGTAATTGAATAGGCGCGCCACACCATCTCGCCATTGACCAGCAATCCCAGGCGAGCAAACTGCCCCGGCGTGAAGCGATAACCGGCCGGACGTGTAGTCCTGAAAGTCAGCAACTTATCGGTCCAGCGGTGGATCGATATCAAACTTTCCTGCGTTGCCTTGTCGGTTGCCGTTGCTTGTTCACTCACTACCCTGCTCCTTCATGTCCACACTAGAGAAAATTCTGAAAATCGTGTCAAATCCCGCGTTTCGGACTCGATTCTTCAGTTTGCCGGATACAATAACGACAAGTTTTGGCCTGCCTGACCGCCGGATAATCCGGGAACTATTTACCCTGGGCAGGGCCTAGTTCAATAGAACAAACAACATCCTAACTGCACTTTCATCTGAGTGCTTTGATTACTACGATTTCAGAATTTACGAACACCCCAATGAAATGGACTTGTCGATTAGCCATTGCTGTTTTGTCGTGTGCGGCCGGATCGGCGCATGCCGCATATAAAGTCGACATTGATGCTCCCGCGCCGCTGCAAAAAATGCTCAAGGAACATCTCGATCTGGTGCGCTACCAGGATCGCGCAGACCTGAGCGACGAACAGCTGCAGTTCTTGCTTGATACCGTCAATGACCAGGTCGTGCAACTGGCATCGACGGAAGGTTACTTCACTCCCAAGACGACAATCAAGGTGGAGCAATCTCAGGACGAGAAAAGCACCAAACACATCAAATTGCAGGTAGAGGCCGGGCCGCAGACAAAGATCAATGCGGTCGACATCACCGCAACGGGTGCTGCCGTGCAACAAGATCCTGCGCGCATTGCCGATATCCAAAAGAACTGGTCTTTGCCGGCCGGCGCGCCGTTCCGCCAGGAAGACTGGGACGCCGCCAAAAATCAGGGGCTGGAAAAACTGCAGCAGCACAAATATGCCGCCGCCCGTATCGCCGAGTCGCAAGCCAGCATTGATCCCGATGATCAGCAGGCCGACCTGACGGTGCAATACGACAGTGGCCCCCGCTTCACGCTGGGGCCATTGCAGATTACCGGCACCAAACGCTATCCGGAAAGCATCATCCGTAACGTCAATCCGCTCAATATCGGCGAAGAATATGACGTCAATCGCCTGCTGTCGCTGCAGCGTCAAATCCAGAACACGCCCTACTTCAGTAACGCCATCGTCGGCATCGACAATGATCCCGAGAATCCCGACATGACACCGGTCAAGGTACAAGTCACCGAATTCCCCACGCAGCGTATCCGCACGGGTGTCGGTTACGCCACCGATACGGGTGCCCAAGTCGAAGGCCGTTATACGCACTACAATGTTTTCAACAAAGCCTACGTCTTCGACAGTCAATTGCGGCTGGAACAAAAACGCCAGTACGGCTTGCTCAATCTGGCCATGCCGCCGGACAGCAAGAACTTCGTCAACAGCGTCAACACCTCGATGGAACGCACCCGCCTCGAAGGCGTCGACCTGCGCAGCCTTCGCGCCGGCATCAAACGCGCGCGCACCGGCGAGTTGTATGACACGGCTTATACACTGACCTATTACCGCGACGAACTGCAACAAGAAAATGGCGCCACCCTGCCAAGCAATACCGTCATTTCTCAGGGCAAGCATCAGGCGCTGGTGCCGGGATTTTCATGGGCGCGCCGCAATGTGGACGATCCCATCTTCCCGCGTCATGGCAATCTGCTGACGATAGAAACCGGTTTTGCGCTCAAAGGTGTGATCACCGACCAGACGTTCGGCCGTATCTACGGCCGCTTCAAACAATACCTGCCGGTCGCCAAACGCGATCTGATCATCTTCCGCACTGAACTGGGCGGCGTCTTCACCAAAGGCTCGGCATCTGAAGTCCCGGCGTCGCTGTTGTTTCGCGCAGGCGGCAATGAGTCTGTGCGCGGTTACAGCTACGACAGCATCGGCAATGAACAAAATGGTACCGTCTATCCGACCAAATATCTGGTGACGGGGAGCGCCGAATATCAACGCTGGTTCACGGAAAAATGGGGGGCTGCTGTGTTCTACGATGTCGGTGCCGCCGCTGATAACTGGAACAACAAAACCTTCTATAACGGCGTCGGGGCCGGTGCACGCTGGCGCAGCCCGGTGGGCTCGCTCAACCTCGATCTGGCCTATGGCGTACAGAAGAAACAAATCCGTCCGCATATTTCGCTTGGCATCGCCTTTTAATTTACGCCTGAATTTACTTCGAATCGATACGACGTACGCATGACCGCACCAACACCATCCACCGCGTCTGACTCTGGCGACAACCAGCAACCACCTGCTTCCGCCCCGCGAAAAAGCAGGCATGTCGGGCGCTGGCTGCTGGCCGGTGTCTTTGCACTATTGCTCGCGCTGACAGCGTCAACGCTCTGGCTGGTCGCTACCGACAGCGGCACCCGCAATGCATGGCAGATTGCCGTCTGGGCGATGCAAGGCAAGTTGTCGGGCAAACTTGTTGGCGGTAATCTGGCCGAAGGCATACGCCTGCGCGACCTGCGCTATCGCGATGCGACCATGCAACTGGATATTGATCGCATCGAATCCAGCTGGCGCCTGTCATTGCGCCAACGCCGGCTGACGGTGTCTTATCTGCATGTGGGCACGGTCGACATCAACAAGCAGCCCACACCGCCAACGCCGACCGTCTTGCCGTCGTCGCTGAGCTTGCCGCTGGCACTGGATCTGAACGATATCTCGCTGCAACAGCTGCACCTGCAAACAGGCACGTCCATCACCGAACTCAGTGGTCTGCAATTGCATGGCACGTCCGACGGTGTGCAACATACGCTGGTGCTGGACAAACTGACCACCGCTTTCGGCCAGGCTACTGCCCTGCTGCATCTGAACGGCAAACGGCCCTTTGCCACCAGCGGCGGTGTGGAACTGGCAGGTCTGTATCAGCAGGAAAAACTACAAGAAAAATTCCAGCTGGCGGCGCAGCTGTCCGGCTCCCTTGAAGAACTTGGCATTGCCCTGACCGCCAGCGGCGACAAGCTCAACGGTTCTGCAGACATCGTCGCCACACCTTTCGCGGCCGTCCCGCTGAAGAAGGCCAGGATCGACCTCCAGCATGTCAATCCGCAAACCTTCAGCTCGGGTGCACCCAAGGCGGATTTACGTCTGCAAGCCAATCTGGCGCCGGTCGCTGGGGCCAGCGCCGACAATTTACGCGTGGCGGGCGATGTAACGATCAACAATGCCATCCCCGGAAGCATCAATCAGCAACGTTTGCCCTTGACGTCCGCCAAAGCGAATGTCGATCTTGGCGTGGACAGCCAACAATTGTCAGACTTGCATATCGCTCTTCTCAGCAAGGCCCGCATCACCGGAAAAGGGCAATTCCGTCCGGCGGAGAAGGCCGGCAGTTTTGACTTCCAGATTGCCGACCTGGACTTGCACGCCATCCATGGCGAGCTTAAACCGACTGCGCTGCACGGCCCGCTCACCGTGCAGTTAAAGCCCGACGCGCAAGACATCGTGCTCAAGCTGCAGGATGCCGTCTACAACGTCCTCGCCGACGCCACCATCAACGCCGACAAAGTCACGCTGAATCACGTGCAACTGACCGCCGCCAAAGCCCGCCTGGAACTGGCCGGCACATTGGGCACGGTTGGTGCGATGGATTATGCATTCAAGGGCAAGCTCAGCAACTTCGATCCATCCCTGTGGATGCGTACCGGTACCGTGCAGGCAAACACCGGCAGCAGATCCATCTCGGCACGTATCAACATGGATTTCGACACCAGCGGTTCGCTGTCGCCGGAACTGCAAGCGAAGCTCGCCTTCAACATCCACGACAGCAGCTACGACAACCTGCCGATGAGTGGCAATGGCAAAGTGCAACTGGCCGGCAAGCGTCTACTGCCCAGCACCGTCGATTTGCTGGTAGCAGGCAATCAGCTGCAACTCAAAGGCGCTTTCGGCGCACCGTCCGATCGTCTCGATGTTCACGTCAACGCGCCTCAGTTGGCACGATTGGGATTCGGTATCTCCGGTCTGCTGAAGCTGGACGGCCAGGTCACCGGCACCATGCAGAAGCCGAACCTGCGGGCGACCTACAGCGGCGAGCAGTTGGCGTTTGGCCAGCATCATCTGAGCAAGCTCGACGGACAAACCGATTTGCAGACCGATCTGGCCGGCGGTGCCGCATCGGCCAACAACAAACTGCAGTTGACGCTGAACGGCGAAGGCTACAAAGGTCCTGATGCCGTGCTCAAACAGTTGAAGCTGAACTTGTCCGGCACCTATGGGAACCATCAGCTTGCGCTGCAAGCCGACGGCCGCGTCAAGGATCAGACGCTGGCGCTGCAGTTCAATGCCCACGGCAAAGTCACCGAAGACAAAGCCGGTTACGGCTGGAATGGTGTCATCGATAAGCTGGACAATCAGGGCTTGCCGCGCATCGCCCTGGCCTCGCCGCTGAGCCTGATGCTGGCGCCCGACACAGTGATCGCCGGTGCGACACGGCTCAATATCGACAAGATGGCCATCGATCTGCGCAGCCTCAGCTATCGGCAGGGCCGTATCCGCTCGGAAGGCAGCGCCAAGGCTGTCGATGTCGGTCGTCTTCTGGAACTGGTGCAAGAAATGACCGGCACACCACCGCCGGTCAAGACCGATCTGGTGTTCGATGCCGACTGGAATTTTGGTCTGGCCGAAACCGCCAGCGGCTATCTGCAGATCGCACGCAAGAGCGGCGACGTCTCCGTCAATACCAGCAGCACATTGGTGGCGCTGGGACTGTCGGCGTTGCAGCTGCGTGTCGACCTCGCGGGGCAGGAAGCAAAGTTTGAGGGGCGCATGGCAGCCAGCCGCATCGGTACGCTGGAAGCCAACGGCCAGGCCGGCTTGATCAGGCAGGATGGACTCCTCGCACTGCTTGCAGATTCGCCGCTCAAGGCGCAAGCCCGACTTAACGTCCCCGAAGTCAAAACCATCGGCGCGCTGCTGGGTCCGCAATACAGCCTCAACGGCAAACTGGCCATGGAGTTGAACGCCGGCGGCACGGTGGGAAAGCCGCGCCTCTCGGGCGCCATCAATGGCGACAATCTCGCGGTGACGCTGTTCGATCAGGGTATCCAGCTCAAGGATGGTATCGCCCGCATCGTGATGGACGACAATGTCATTGACCTGCGTCAGATCGAGTTCCACGGTGGCGAAGGTACCTTGCGCGCGACCGGCAAGGTCCAGCTCGGCGCATCGGATCCGGATCTCAATGCCACTATCGTCGCCGATCACCTGCAACTGTTCGCCAGCCCTGACCGGCAACTGATGCTGTCGGGTCAGGCCAAGCTTGCCAACGTCAATGAACAGTTGCGCATCGATGGCAAATTCGTGGTCGACAAGGCCTTGTTTGATCTCCCAAAAAGCAGCGCACCCAAACTCGGCGACGACGTCGTGATTGTCCGGAAAGACAAGGATGGGAAATCCCGAGCCAAGGCCGGCGCAGCAGCAACATCGAAAGAGAAACTGACAGCCGCAACCGAAAAACCTGCCGGACGTTTCGCCCCGGTGATGAATATCCAGGTCGATCTGGGCAACAACTTCCGCTTCAACGGCAGCGGCGCCGACCTGCGCCTGCGCGGCGACATGACGGTACGCAGCGAACCCTTGATGCCCTTGCGTGCCACCGGCACCATCAACGTCGCAGAAGGCACCTACGAAGCCTTCGGCACCAAGCTCAACATTGAGCGCGGCATCATCAACTTCCAGGGACCGATCAGCAATCCCAATCTGAACATCCTTGCGATGCGCCGCAATCAGGACGTCGAGGCCGGCGTCGAAGTCACCGGCAACGCCAACCAGCCGCGCGTGCGCCTGGTGTCGGAACCGAATGTCCCTGACGACGAAAAACTGTCCTGGATGATGTTCGGCCACGGCAGCGACAGCTCCGGCCTCGGTCAGCGCAGCGCCAGCAGCCAGGCGCTCGCCTTCGTCGGTAATTTTGGCGGCAAGAAGATCGCCAAGGACATTGGCCTCGACCAGTTCTCCATCGGCGCCAGCGAGTCGGGACTCTCCGACGAACAGGTCGTCAATCTCGGCAAGGCGATTTCGGAAAAACTCTCGGTCGGCTACGAACAAAGCCTGACCGGCGCCGCCAGCATCGCCAAGGCGACGTGGCAGTTGTCGCGCCGCTGGTCGGTGGTAGCGCGTACGGGTACCATCAACGGTCTGAACATTCTGTACAACCGTCGCTTCGACTGAAGCAAGATAAACTGATGAGATGAATGTGCAGGCGTAAAAAAGGGCGGAAACATCCGCCCTTTTTATCCTCACCCGCCATCAGGATCGTGTTCCCAAGCCTGCCGACTACAGCCACCCTGCCCTGCGCAACCGACGCCACAACAGCGAACAGCAGGTAAAGATGCCCACCAGCACCACCGGGAAGCTCCATTGCCATGACAGGCCCGGCATATTGGCGAAGTTCATGCCGTACAGGCTGAAGACCATGGTCGGGATGGCCAGAATCGCACCCCAGCCGGCCAGCGTTTGCACGATTTCATTTTGGTGGATGGTGACTTGCGCCAGGTTGATCTGCACCGCCGATTCCACCATTTCACGCAGGCGATCGCCGGTGTCGATGAAGCGCACCACGTGGTCATAGATGTCGCGGAAGTAGACTTTACCCTCCTTGGTGATCAACCCCTCGTGGAAACGCAGCAGCTGCGTACAGACGTCCAGCAGCGGCGACGCCGCCGAGCGCAGCCGGATCAGTTGACGCTTCAATTGGTAGAGCTCTTGCAGATAGGCCTTGCCGGTATTGGCGGCCGGGTCGAAGAGCTGCGCTTCGTACTGGGTAAATTTGGCCTCCAGATCATCCATGATCGGGCGGTAGTTATCGACCACGAAGTCCATGATGGCGTAGAGCACGAAACTGGGACCGCGTCCCAGACGCTCGGGCAGCATCTCGCAATGCTCGCGTACCTTGGCATAACTGCGCGAGGCGCCGTGGCGCACCGTAACCACAAAGCGCGGCCCGGTCAGAATGTGGGTTTCACCGAACTGCACCTCACCGTCGGCCAATTGCGCGGTGTGCAGCACCACGAACAGGGTGTCGCCGTATTCCTCGATCTTGGGGCGCTGGTGAGCGGCGTAAGCATCTTCCACTGCCAGCTCGTGAAGATGAAACTCTTCCTTGATCTTGTTCATCAGCTCGACATTTGGCTCGAGCAGGCCCAGCCAGACGAAGGTGCCGTCTTCCGCCAGTACGTCACTAATTTCATCGAGAGTGATTTCTCGCAGCTTCTTGCCTTTTCTGTAGGCCGTGCAGTTAACGATCATGTTTGCGTCGATCATGTTTTACCTTTTTTAGTGTCGATCAGACGGCCGGCCGGACGATTCTTTGTTTCAGCATTTGTGCAAGCAGCACGCCGATCAACGTAATGCCACCGCCGATTGCATGATACGAATGCACCGACTCGCCCAGAGCCGCCACTGCGATTATGACGGTAAATATGGGAAACAAGTTCATGAACACTGCGGAGTGACTGGCGCCCAGATGGGCGACGCCGTTCATCCACAGAATCTGCGAAATGATCGATGCGGCAATCGCTGCATACAGCAGCAAGGGCAGATTGGCCGCCGTCACCGGCGAATATGGCGCCAGCAAGAATGGCGGGAACAACAGCACCACCGCAATCCAGATCTGCAGATACAGAAGATGCCACGAGGCAATCGGCAACGCCCATTTGCGCAGCAACACACCGTATAGAGCGTAAGCTACCGTCGCCAGCAACATGAGGATGTCGCCGAACACCACGCCGTGCTCAAACAATTGCATCGGATGGCCTTTGCCGATCAGAATCATCAGGCCCAGCAGAGATAGTACGCCGCCCACCAACGTGCCCCAGGTTGGCGGTTCGCGCAAAAACAAGCTGCTCAACAGCAAGGTCAGCAAAGGCATCAGCGAAGCAATCATGCCCATGCTGGTCGCAGACGATGTCGCCGCGGCGAAGTAGGCCAGGCTCTGATACAGCACCATGCCGAGTAAGGCCAGCACAAGGATTTTCGGCAGATGCGGCTGTATCGTGCGGCGTTGCCGCCAGACCGGTTTCAGCAAAAACGGCGTCAGAATCAGTCCTGCCAGCAGCCAGCGATAGAAGGAAATCGCCGCCGGCTCGATCAGGCCCGCCGACATTTTGCTGACGACCGTGTTACCGGCCCAGATCAGGACTGCTCCGAGGGGAAAGACGCTGTATTTGAGTTGCATGTCGTGAGTTTTTCCAGCGATGGTGCTGATCTATGCTGACTTATACCGACGTCGGCTTTGCAGCCGAGGCAGAGTCGGAAGCGCGACCGGCCAGTTCGGCGCCGGCATTGGCGGGCAAGCGCATCAGCAAGGGAATCGAAAACGAAGCCGCCACCGCGACCGTCAGGAAGGCTGGCCAGAAGTCCTGCGCCACCAGCGTTGCATGTCCCTGCAAATGGTTTGACGTCTGCAAGGCGAAACCGCCCAGCACCACGCCCATCCCCACCGACAACTGCTGCGCCACGCTGGCGATGCTGGTGGCCTGGCTCAGCTTGTGCGTATCGACGTCGGCGTAGGAAATCGCATTGAGGCTGGTGAATTGCAAGGAGCGGAAACAGCCGCCGATCAGCAGCACGATCAGCATCACGGCGTAGGGCGTGGTCTGCGTAAACAAACCGATAGCCGCCAGAGAAATCACGCCGCAAGTGCCGTTGATGATCATCACGCGGCGGAAACCATAGCGCTTGAGGAATTTTGCCGCGATCGTCTTCATGAACATGGCGCCCGCAGCCGAAGCGCAGGTCAGCAAACCGGAGTGGAAAGCCGTGAAGCCAAACCCGAGCTGCAACATCAGCGGCAGCAGAAAAGGAATCGCGCCGATCCCCAACCGGAACAGCGAACCGCCACCAACACCTGCCTGCAAGGTCGTGATCTTCAACAGGTTCAGATCGATCAACGGATATTCGGTACGGCGTGCATGCCAGACATAGACCACCAGCGACAACACACCAATCACCACACACGCCAGCGAGATCCCGCCAGACACCAGATGGCGTCCGGCAGTCGCCAGCCCCATCATCAGCAGCGAACATCCCAACGCCGACAAGATGAAACCAGGCCAGTCAAGCGGTGCGACCTGCGCTTCTTTCTTGTTTTCAATGAAGCGCGTAGCCAGATACAGACCAAGAATGCTGATCGGAATATTGATGAAGAAAATCCAGCGCCAGTGAAAGTACGTCGTAATGAAACCACCCAAGGGTGGCCCCAGCACAGGACCGAACATCGCCGGAATCGTCAGGTAGCTGAGCGCCTTGACCAGATTCGCCTTATCCACGCTGCGCAGGATGACCAGCCGTCCGACCGGCACCATCATCGCGCCGCCGATGCCCTGAAAGAACCGCGCCGCGACAAACTCCGGCAGATTCTGCGAAATGCCGCAGAGGATCGAACCCATCATGAACACGCAGATCGCCGAACGGAAAATTGTCAGCGCGCCGAAACGATCCGCCATCCAGCCGCTGATCGGAATGAACACCGCCAGGCTGACCAGATAAGACGTCAACGCCAGCTTGAGCGAAATCGGGTCGACCGCCATATCCACCGCCAGCACCGGCAGCGAAGTGGAAATCACGGTGGAATCCATCTGCTCCATGAACAAGGCGCAGGCAACGATCAGGGGAATGGTGAATGTGCGCGGAAATGCCATCGGACGAAATGAGAGTGGAGAATGGGTCTTGATTGCCGCTATCCGGACGACCGATCCGGATACGGGGAACTGCTCTGCAGTATACCGTTTAAGCTATGATGCTGCCGGGCACGCAGATCAGACGGGTATCCCCTCTCCGCCTGCAATGCGCCATACTTGCCATCCCTTGTGAATTTGCACCGTTTTTTTGCTCTTTTGGTCCCATGATGCAGTCCCCTTGCTTTGCCTTGCTCGATGACAACGATGTGCGCGCCGCGACGCCGCGTTCACGCCTCTATACGGGCTATCACTCTACGCTGAGCTGCCGCAGCGCCGCTGAGCTTCCCGCACTGCTGGCCGAGATGGAAAAAGCAATCCGGGGTGGTTTGTACGCTGTCTCCTTGCTGCACTACGAACTGGGCGCTGGACTGCATGGCATTGATCCTCGTCCAGCGGCCAAGAATGCTGAACCGGCACAGGCAGAGATCTTGCTATTCAGGCAACGCGATTTCTTAAGCGCAGCGGAAACCACCGCCTGGCTGCAAGAGCAAGCCAACGCTGACGCGGCCAGCGCCAGCGGCGTTGCCGACATCCGCGCCAGCGTGGATGAAGCGCAATTTACCCATGATATCGCCCGTATCCGCGACTACATTGCGGCCGGCGACACCTATCAGGTCAACTACACCTACCGCCTGCACTTCGACGTCTACGGTGCGCCGATTGCTTTGTACAACAAACTGCGCGCGCGTCAGCCGGTGCCTTATGGCGCTTTCATCAGGCTGCCGGATCAGCGTTGCATTTTGTCGTTCTCGCCGGAGCTGTTCGTACGCCATGAACACGGCGCGCTGCATGCACAACCGATGAAAGGCACGGCTCGCGCCAGCGGTGAGGCAAAAGACGATGCGCTCCGCGCAGACGCCCTCTCGAACGACGAAAAGAACCGCGCTGAAAACCTGATGATCGTCGATTTGCTGCGCAATGACCTCGGCAGAATCGCCATGAACGGATCAGTGGCGGTGCCGCATCTGTTCGCTGTCGAGCGTTTTGGCGAGGTGCTGCAGATGACCTCGACCATCACGGCACAGCTGCGTCCCGACGCCACGCTCGCAGAACTATTTGCCGCGCTCTATCCTTGCGGCTCGATCACCGGCGCGCCCAAGCGGCGCACCATGCAAATCATCCGCGAACTGGAGAGCACACCACGCGGGCTGTACACCGGGGCCATCGGCTGGTTTGATGCTGCTGCGGATGATGCGGCTATTGGCGATTTCTGCATGTCGGTACCGATCCGCACTCTTGTCTTGCAGGCGCCGCAAGACGGCGTGCGCGTTGGAGAAATGGGCGTCGGCGCTGGCATCGTGTATGACAGCAATGCCGCCGATGAATATGCCGAGTGCAAATTGAAGGCGAGCTTCCTGACCGGACTGGAAAGCGATTTCAGCCTGTTCGAAACCATCTACGCCACACAGGAAGACGGCTGCCGCCATCTCGACCGGCATCTGCAACGCCTGCAGGGTTCCGCGCGCTATTTCAGCTTCCCGTATGACGAGGCCACCATTCGTACCGCGCTCAAGGAAGCCTGTGCCAAACTGCCGTCCGCCATGCCGCATCGCTTGCGGCTCGACTTGCATCACGATGGCGCAATACACCTGCAGCAAGGTGCATTGTCGGCGTTGACGGAACCGCTCAAGGTATTCGTCTCGCCGACGATCACCTCCAGTGACGCGCTATTTTTGCGTCACAAAACATCGATACGCACGGTCTATGACGATGCGTGGAAAACCGCCGAACGCCACGGTGGTTTTGACATGCTGTTCTTCAATGAACGTGATGAACTGACTGAAGGCGGACGCAGCAGCGTCTTTGTGAAACTGGATGGTCGCTGGCTGACGCCTCCGCTGTCGGCGGGCGTGCTGCCGGGAATCATGCGCGAAGTGCTGCTGGCAGATCCGGATCTGGCGGCAAGCGAAGCAAACATCACACGCGCAGAGTTGGCGCGTGCAGAAGAGATCGTTGTCTGCAATGCGCTGCGCGGCATGTTGCGCGCGCAGCTGGCCGACTTGCCGTTCTGAGCAGGTTGGCCTGAATCAGAAGTACTTAACTCTGCGAACGACCTCCTCGTTTTTATCTTCTTCACTTCTATTTTCCGTACGGAAAAATCTACCTTTTTGTTAAAATTCATGCCGCGGTGTTTGACTACCTAGCAAGTGCGCAATGCTTTTTATTTGATAAAAGCTTACGTTGCGCGGAGTGAAAAACACGAATAACAATGAATGTTCGGGGGAACGATGCAGAATATTGAATTATTTTGTGGCCAGACAGGCCCGTCAGAATCTGAAAAATTTGTTCTTTCCTACTTGATGGATTTGCTCTCCCGGCGCAACGAAAAAGCCGTTGTCCTTTGCAATTTCCATCTCAGCAATTTGAACAAAAAATCCCGCTATACACAAATTGACCTTTTCGTCGCAACGACTTCGACGATGCTCCAGATCGAAGTCAAAAATTACGTACGCCGCGTGTCCGGAGGTCTTAACGGCCCATGGGTACTAACGGATGATCGCGGCAATAAAGAAGAAATTGACAATCGATATGAGCAGGTATTGTCAAACAATCAAATTCTCCAGTCCCGGATGAGCAAACTCTCTGCTTTCAAATCGTATCCACATGGTGCGATGGTATTTACGCCACAGATACCTGAGGGCTCCAATTTTTCAGAAGAACTTCAAAACAATCCGTATGTGTCAATAGTAAGCCTTGACCAGCTCGAAGAGCTCCTGAATAAATCCCATAAGAAACCATGGTCGCTATATGCAGTGCGAAAACTTGCCGATAAGTGTTCGCTACGCCGCTATAACAGTATCGATGATCTTGCCGAACGTATTGCCGACAATGATAACGACCACGATGAAGAGTCGCTGAAAACAAGCACTGTCGCGCCTCAATATAGCGGCGCGCCTTCTGCCAATGTACTTCGCACAATTGAATCGCCTGCAACGTCGATAGCATCAAACTCGCGCTTACACCCCGTAGCAATTCAGCTCATCATGCCGTCTGCCTCGCCACAGCCCCAGCGCAAAAATTGGCCAGCAATCGTGCTCCTGATGTTTTTCATCGTCGCCGCCTCCACTCTTCTCTGGAACAAATACGGCAAGCAAACGCCTGCAGTCACTGACAATGACACGCCGGGGAAACCGTTATCCAGACCGTCCGACGTCGGTACCGCACAAAAATATAAGCAACAAAAAGACGCTCGCTCTTTATCTCCGCGCCCTGTTTCCGGCCAAGCGCTGCCGGTCAGTGAACGTCCGCAAGCCAAACCCGCTGAACAAATTACCTGCCCGGCCAACGTGGAGCGACTAGGTTGCAATGGCCGTGTCGGCACTTTCGACGCACCGCAATGTCCTGCAGGCTTTCATGTCGATGGAGAGAGCTGCGCACGGAACGGCTAACTCCAATTCCATTCGATGGCAAATCGTCCGCGGCAGCCTGTCTGCTGCAGACGCCTGTTTCTACTTGCGCGCAACCGGTTGCAGGTCGTTAAGGCTGGTGTCGCTCCAGCCCCCACCCAGCGCCTTGGCGAGCAACACGCTGGCCGCCATGCGCCGGTTGAGAATATCCAGCGCCGTGCGCTCCGCCGACAGCGCGGTGGCTTGTGCGGTGATCACGTTGACGTAGCTGACCGTGCCGGCCTTGTATTGATTGGTGACCAGCAGCACTGCCTGACGCGCGGCCAATAATGCTTCGTTCTGAACCGCAGCCTCTTGCTCCAGGATGCGCAGCGCGGCCAGGTTATCTTCCACTTCTTGAAACGCAGTCAACACGGCTTGCTTGTATTCCGCCACGGTGCCGTCGTACGAAGCGATCGCCTGATCCGTCGCGGCGCGACGCAAGCCGCCGTCAAAGATCGATTGCGCCAGTTGCGGGCCGAGCGACCATACGCGGCCCGGCAAGGAGAACCAATCGGCGAAACTCGAACTCTGGTAACCACCTGAAGCGGACAGCGTCAGACTCGGGAAATAGGCCGCCTTGGCCACACCAATCTTGGCGTTGGCGGCCGCCACGCGACGTTCAGCAGCAGCCACGTCGGGACGGCGCTCCAGCAGCATCGACGGCAAACCTTGTGGAATCGGCGGCGCAGTGGCCTCCAATGGCGCCTTGGGCAAGGTAAATGTCGATGGTGTCTTGCCTACCAGCAGCGCAATGGCGTGCTCGATCTGAGCGCGTGAGACACCGTTATCCAACGCTGAAGCCTGGGCCGAATTCAACTGGCTCTGCGCTTGGATCACGTCGGACTTGGCGACCATGCCGACGGCGTACTGATTTTTTGTGAGCTGGTAGGAGCGCTGATACGCCTCCACCGTTTCTTCCAGAAGCTTTTGCTGGGCATCCAGCACGCGTAATTGCAGATAGTTCTGCGCCAGCTGAGCCTGCGCTGAAAGACGGGTCGCAGCCAGATCGGCGGCACTGGCCTGGGCGCTGGCCTGGCTGGCTTCGACGTCGCGCCGTACCCGTCCCCACACATCGGCTTCCCATGACGCGTTCAATGCAAAGGAATAAGAATTGCGCACGCCAGCGTTGTTAGACGAAGAGGAATTGCTGGAGCTGCTGCCTGAGCGGCTGCGCGTGGCGGAAGCCGTAGCATCCAGCGTCGGCGAATAAGCCGCGCGCGAGGTCTGCACCAGCGCCATGGCGCTGCGGAAATTGGCTTCGGCCAGCGCCAGATTCTGATTCGAAATATCTACCTGCCCGACCAGCGCATTGAGCTGCGCATCGCCAAACATTTCCCACCACTTGCCATCGGCGGTCAGTTCGCTCGGCTGGGCCGGCTTCCAGTTCTGGCCTTCCTTGAAGACGGCCGGCGCTTCGTCCATCTGCGGACGTACATAGTCTGGCCCGACCGAGCATGCGGCAAGCGCCAGCACCACAGGGGCCAGCGAGAACATCGTCAAGGTGCGATTGATTTTTGCGTATGTCATTTTCATTTCTCCGTAGGCGCCGCTGCTTAAGCCGCGCCCGAATTCCCCGAGTGCGCCGAATTTGCCGAATCTACTCGCGCCGTCTTGCGTTCGAACAATCCCTTGCTCCATAGACGGAAACGCTCCATGTACAAATAGACGACTGGCGTGGTGTACAGCGTCAGCATCTGGCTGACGATCAGACCGCCGACGATCGAAATACCCAGCGGCTGGCGCAACTCGGCGCCATCACCGGTACCCAGCGCCAACGGCACGGCACCCAGGAGCGCGGCCATCGTCGTCATCATGATCGGGCGGAAGCGCAGGCTGCACGCCTCGAAGATTGCTTCGCGCGGCGACAGGCCGCGGGTACGTTCCGCCTGCAAGGCAAAGTCGATCATCATGATGGCGTTCTTTTTTACGATACCAATCAGCAGAATCACACCGATCAGCGCGATCAGACTGAAATCCGTCCCGGTTGCCAGCAAGGCCAGCAATGCGCCGACACCCGCCGACGGCAAGGTCGAGAGAATGGTGACCGGATGCACCAGGCTTTCATACAGGATACCGAGCACGATATACACCGCCAGCAAAGCCGTCAGGATCAGCAAAGGCTGGCTGCCCATCGATGATTGGAAGGCATTGGCGGTACCGGCAAACGCACCATGCACAGAAGTCGGCACCCCAAGGCGCGCCAGCGTGTCGTTGATCACCTCTGTTGCTTGCGACAACGATACGCCTTCGGCCAGATTAAAGGAAATCGTCGAGGCAATGAACTGCCCTTCGTGACTGACGCTCAAGGCTGTCGTCGTTGGTGCGAAACGCGAGAACGAGGTCAGCGGCACCTGCTTCGACGCTGCGGTCGACAGCGTCAAGGCCAGCGACGAGTTGGAGTTGAGCTTGCCACCCGCCGTCAACGCCGGCGGCGTACCCAGCGCTGAAGTCGTCGGCGACAGATTGGCGGTGCTGTTGGCTAGGCTGACGTAGGTGCTGTTCAGGATTTCCGGGCTTTGCCAATACTGCGGTGCAGCTTCCATCACCACGTGATACTGGTTCATGCCGCTATAAATCGTGGAAATCTGCCGCTGCCCGAACAGGTCACTCAGGCTGGCGTCGATCAACTGTGGCGTGACGCCGCTGCGAATGGCGGTTTCACGGTCGATCGTCAGTGTGGTCTGCAAACCCTTGTCCTGCTGGTCGGTGGTGACGTCTTCCAGTTGTGGGATATTGGAGAATGCCAGACGTATCTTCGGCTCCCAGACACGCAGCGCCTCCAGATCATCCGATTGCAGTGTGAATTCGTATTGGGAATCGCTCTGGCGCGCGCCGACACGGATGTCCTGTGCCGCCTGCAAGAAAACGTTGGCGCCTGCCACGTGCGCCAGCTTGCTGCGCAGACGGGCGATCACCTTGTCGGCTGAAATCTTGCGTTCCGACAAAGGCTTGAGCGCGACGTACATGCTGCCGCTGTTGCGCCGCCCGCCACCGGTGAAGGCAGTCACGTTGTCCACCGCCGGATCCTGACGCACGATTTCGATGAACTCATTGAGTTTTATCCGCATCGCCTGGAAGGAAATCGACTGGTCGCCGCGAATGCCGCCGATCAGCCGGCCGGTGTCCTGCTGCGGGAAGAAGCCCTTTGGCACGATCACGTACAGATAGACATTGAGCGCGATCGTCGCAAACAGGATGATGATCATCAGCGGCGAGAAGCGTAGCGCCCATGTCAGGGAGCGCTCATAGCCACGCAGCATGCTGTCGAACAGTCGCTCCACGGCAGAGAAAAATTTCCCCGGTTTGCGTTCTTGCTCACTCTCGCGTTTGAGCAACATGGCGCACATCATCGGCGTGGTCGTCAGCGACACCAGCAGCGAAACCAGAATCGCCACCGACAGCGTTACCGCAAATTCACGGAACAAGCGGCCGACAATCCCGCCCATCATCAGGATGGGGATGAATACGGCAATCAGCGAAATGCTCATCGACAAGACCGTGAAGCCAACTTCACGCGCGCCGATCAACGCCGCCTTGACCGGCTTCATGCCCTGTTCGATGTGGCGCGAAATGTTTTCAAGGACAACAATGGCGTCATCGACCACGAAACCCGTTGCAATCGTCAGCGCCATCAGCGACAGATTGTCCAGGCTGTAGCCCAGCATATACATCACGCCGAAGGTGCCGATCAGCGACACGGGTACTGCCACGCTCGGAATCAGGGTTGCGCGCCAGTTACGCAGAAAAATGAACACCACCATGATCACCAGCGCGATCGACATCAGCAGAGTCTTCTCCGTGTCCTTGAGCGAGGCGCGGATGGTTGGCGTGCGATCCATCATCACGTCGAGATTGATAGCGTGCGGAATCGATGCCCGCAACTGCGGCAACAGACTCATGACGGTATCGACGGTTTCGATGATATTGGCACCCGGCTGTCGATTGATGATCAGCAGGACCGACGGTTTACCGTTGGCGGAACCGGCATTGCGCAGGTCAGCTACTGAATCCTTGACTTCGGCCACGTCGCGTACCCGCACCGGCGAACCGTTGCGATAGGAAACGATCAGCGGCGCGTACTCGGCGGCTGTCTTGGCCTGGTCGTTGGCATAGATCTGCCAGTTGCGATCGCCATCTTCGACAATGCCCTTGGGGCGATTTGCATTGGTGGCGGCAACAGCCGTGCGCACGTCTGCCGAACCGATACCGTATTTGTTGAGCGCACTGGGGTTGAGCTCTATGCGCACTGCCGGCTGCGAGCTGCCGCCGACGCTGACCTGACCGACGCCGCGCACCTGCGACAGCTTCTGCGCCAGAATACTGTCGGCCGCATCGTACATCTGCCCTTGCGTCATGGTGTCGGACGTCAACGCCAGGATCAGGATAGGCGCATCCGCAGGATTGACCTTGCGATAGCTCGGATTGCTAGGCATGCCGGACGGTAGCAGGTTGCGTGCCGCATTCAACGCGGCCTGTACGTCGCGCGCGGCGCCATCGATGTCGCGAGTGAGATCGAACTGTAGCGTAATGCGCGTGGAGTTCAGCGAGCTCGACGACGTCATTTCAGTAACGCCGGCGATGGCGCCCAGCGCCCGCTCCAGCGGTGTCGCGATGGTCGCCGCCATGGTTTCCGGACTGGCGCCGGGCATTGAGGCGGAGACGGAAATGGTCGGATAGTCGACCTGCGGCAGCGGCGACACCGGCAACAACCGGAACGCCACCATCCCCGCCAGCGCGATGCCGATGGTCAGCAAAGTGGTGGCGATGGGCCGTTCGATAAAGGGACGCGAAATATTCATGCTGTCTTATGTCGTTTCAGCGCCGGGATCACGGATGCAGCGAAGGTGGCGAAGGTGGTGAAGATGGCGGCATCATTGCAGATGGTGCATCATCATCAAGGTCGCCTGCATCGTTGGGCTTGTCCTTGCCGAAACGCTTGCGCATGCGTTTGGCCAGGCTGTCGAAGCCCAGATAGATCACCGGTGTGGTGAACAGCGTCAGCACCTGCGATACCAGCAGCCCACCCACCATCGTGATGCCCAGCGGCTGGCGCAGCTCCGAGCCGACACCGCTGCCCAGCATCAGCGGCAACGCACCGAGCAAAGCCGCCATGGTGGTCATCAAGATCGGACGGAAGCGCAGCAGACAAGCCTGATAAATCGCCTCACGGGGCGACTTGCCTTCGTTGCGCTCCGCTTCGAGCGCGAAGTCGATCATCATGATCGCGTTCTTCTTGACGATACCGATCAGCAAGATGATGCCGATAATGCCGATAATGCCAAGGTCGTTGCGTGAAATCATCAGCGACAACAACGCCCCTACGCCCGCCGACGGCAAAGTCGACAAGATCGTGATCGGATGGATATAGCTTTCGTACAGCACGCCGAGCACGATGTACATGGTGACGATCGCCGCCAGAATCAGCCACAGCGTGTTCGACAGCGAAGCCTGGAAGGCCAGCGCCGCGCCCTGGAAGTTGGTGGAAATACTGGCCGGCAGATTGATCTCTTTCTCGGCAGCGGTAATGACCTTGACGGCTTCACCCAGCGAAGCGCCTGCGGCAAGATTGAACGACACCGTCGTCGCCGGGAACTGGCCGAGGTGATTGACCACCAGCGGTGCAGTACGCTCGGTCACCTTGGCGATACTTGCCAGCGGAATCTGGTTGCCGTTGGAGGCGACCAGGAAAATGCTGTTGAGCGCGTCCGGGCCTTTTTGGAATTCCGGCTTGACCTCCATCACCACGCGGTACTGATTCGATTGCGTGTAGATCGTCGAGATCAGACGTTGACCGAAGGCGTTGTACAAAGCGTTGTCGATCGCCGCCGTCGTGATGCCCATGCGTGAAGCGGCGTCGCGGTCAATCTCGACATAGGCCTGCAAACCCTGATCCTGCATATTGGTCGCGACGTCGGCCAGCTCAGGCAACTGGCGCAGGCGATCAATCAGCTTCGGCACCCAGGTGCTGAGTTCGGCGGCATCGGCGTCTTCCAGCGTGAACTGGTATTGCGTGCGGCTGACGCTGTCTTCGATGGTCAGGTCTTGTACAGGTTGCATGTACAGCGTGATACCGGGGACTTTTTCAGCCAACCGGGGCTGCAGGCGGCGGATGATGTCGCTGGCGCTGATGTCGCGCTCTGCATGCGGCTTGAGGTTGATCAGCATGCGGCCGCTGTTGAGCGTCGCGTTGATGCCGTCGACACCAATGAAAGACGACAGGCTGTCGACCGCCGGATCTTCCAGCACGACTTTTGCCAATTGCTGCTGACGCTCAGCCATGGCGCCGAAGGAGACGGATTGCGTCGCCTCGGAAATCCCCTGGATCACACCCGTATCCTGCACCGGGAAGAACCCCTTGGGCACATAGATATACAGAATCACGGTCAACGCCAGCGTACCAAGCGCCACCAGCAGCGTAGAGCGCTGGCGATTGAGCACCCATTCCAGCATGACGCCGTAGCGCGCAATGATGCGGTCAAAGAAGGCGCCGCTCTTGTGATAGAACCAGCCCTGCTTTTCTTCCGGCACGTGATGCAGCAGGCGCGCGCACATCATGGGCGTCAGCGTCAGCGATACGACAGCAGAAATCAGGATCGCCACCGCCAGCGTGACGGCAAATTCGTGGAACAGCCGCCCCACCACATCACCCATGAACAGCAGCGGGATCAGCACCGCAATCAGAGAAAACGTCAGCGAGATGATGGTGAACCCGATTTGCTGCGCGCCCTTCAACGCGGCTTGCAAAGGCTCCATGCCTTCTTCGATATAACGTGAAATGTTCTCGATCATGACGATCGCATCGTCAACCACGAAGCCGGTGGCAATCGTGAGCGCCATCAGCGTCAGGTTGTTGATCGAGAAGCCGGCCACGTACATGATGCCAAAGGTGCCAACCAGCGACAGCGGCACCGCGACACTCGGAATGATCGTCGCCGGAATATTGCGCAGGAAGACAAAGATCACCATCACCACCAGCACGATCGACAACAGTAATTCGAATTTAACGTCGTCTACCGACGCGCGAATGGTCGTGGTGCGGTCAGTCAGAATCTGCACATCGATCGCGCCCGGCAAGCTGGATTGCAAGGTCGGCAGAATCTTCTTGATGCTGTCGACCACGGCAATCACGTTGGCGCCAGGCTGGCGCTGGATGTTGACGATCACCGCTGCGGACTCGTTGGCCCAGGCGCCGAGACGAACGTTTTCAGCACCGTCGACCACATCGGCTACATCGGATACGCGGATCGGCGCGCCGTTCTTGTAGCCGATGATGAGATTGCGATATTCATCGGCGGACTTCAACTGGTCGTTGGCGTCAATAGTCGACGCACGCGTCGGCCCATCGAAACTCCCCTTGGCCTGATTGACGTTGGCATTGCCGATGGCGGTGCGAATGTCGTCCAGGTTCATGCCCAACGAGGCGATGGCGCGCGGGTTCAGTTGCATGCGCACGGCGGGACGCTGTCCACCGGACAGACTCACCAGACCTACTCCGGAGAGCTGCGAAATCTTTTGCGCCAGACGCGTGTCGATCAGATCCTGTACCTTGGGCAGCGGTATGGTTTTGGACGTCACCGCCAGCGTCAGGATAGGGGTATCGGCGGGATTGACCTTGCTGTAAATCGGCGGTGCCGGCAAGTCCGATGGCAACAGGTTGCCGCCGGCATTGATCGCAGCCTGCACTTCTTGCTCGGCGATATCGAGACTGAGATCGAGGTTGAACTGCAGCGTGATCACCGATGCGCCGCCCGAACTGGTCGACGACATCTGGTTGAGGCCCGGCATCTGGCCGAACTGACGCTCCAGCGGTGCGGTTACCGAGGACGTCATCACATCCGGGCTGGCGCCGGGATACAAGGTGACGACCTGAATAGTCGGGTAGTCGACTTCCGGCAGCGCCGACAATGGCAACTGCTTGTAAGCCACGATGCCGGCCAGCAGAATCGCCAGCATCAGCAGCGACGTGGCGACCGGCCGGAGAATAAACAGGCGTGAAGGATTCATGCTTCAGCCTTTATTTGTTTGCATTGGCGTTGCCTGCTGCGGACGCACCTGCGGTAGCGGGTGTACCTGCGTCACCACCATTGGCGCGCTGCTGGCGGCGCATTTCCATCATGCGTTGACGGCGCTGGTCTTCGGGCAGCTTCTTGATCTCTTCGCCGAACTCGCCGGCGTCGATGCGCTTGTTGATCTCGGCCCAGCGTTTTTGACGCTCTTCGGGCGTCATGTTCTGACCGCCTTGCCCGCCTTGTTCACCTTGTGCGGCTGATGCTCCTGCTGTACCTGCTGCTGCACCGGCACCTGCGGCGCCATCACGCTTGTGACGGCGCGGACCGGCTTTTTCAGTCAGCTTGTTGGCCGGATCGTCGGCGCCGCCGCGCATGACGGGCTCGACCTTTGCGCCTTCGCGCAGGCGGTCGATGCCGTCAACCACCACGGTTTCACCGGAAGCCACGCCCTCTTCGACAGCAGTCACGTCGCCTTCTGTCGGGCCAGTCTTGATATTGCGCACCGTGACGGTGTTGTCTTGCTTGACGACATAGACGAACAGGCCCTTGGAGCCACGCTGAATCGCCGCGCTCGGGATCACCGTCGCTCCTTGGCGGGTATCCAGCAGCATGCGGATATTGACGAACTGATTCGGGAACAGCGCGAAGTCGGTGTTCGGGAATTGTGCCTTGAGCTTGACGGTACCGGTGGTTGCATCCACCTGGTTATCGATGGTCAGCAAGGTGCCGCTGGCGAGTTTGTTTTTCTGCTCGCGATCCCATGCATCGGTGGCGAGTTTTTTGCCTGCTTGCAACTGCTTCATGACGGCCGGGATATTGTCTTCCGGAATGCTGAAGATCGCTGTGATCGGCTGCACTTGCGTGATGATGACGATGCCGCTGGTGTCGCTGGAATGGACGATATTGCCGATATCGACCTGGCGCAGACCGGTGCGGCCGCTGACCGGCGCAGTCACGCGCGAATAGGTCAGTTGCAAACGCGCGCTGGCAAGATTGCCTTGATCAGACTTGACCGTACCTTCGTATTGTTTGACCAATGCTGCCTGGGTATCGACTTGCTGGCTGGCGATGGAGTCTTGGGCCAGCAGCGTGCGATAACGTTTGAGGTCGAGCTGGGCCGCATTGAGCAAAGCCTGGTCACGGGCCAATTGGCCTTCTGCCTGGGTCACGGCCACTTCATAAGGACGCGCATCGAGTTCCGCCAGCAATTCACCCTGCTTGACCAACTGGCCTTCCTTGAAATGCAGCTTCATCAGCTGGCCGTCAACGCGGCTACGCACCGTTGCCGTCGCCGTCGGCGTCACGCCGCCCAGACCGGTCAGGTAAATGTTGACATCCGCGGTTTTGGCCAGTGCCACACCCACCGGCGACAAACCCATGGTGCCAAAACCACCGGGACCGCCGGCACCGCGCTTGCCGCCGGGGCCGCGCTGACCGCCGCCACCGGCACCGCCCTGAGCCTGCTCGGCTGTCGCGGCACGCTTGTGGCTCCAATAGGAATAACCACCTCCGGCCAACACCACCAGCAGGATCCAGAACCACCAGCGCCTGAGCACGCCCGGTTTGCCGGCGGAAGAAGAGGAAGATGGCGTTTGCTTGTTATCGGGATTTGGTGTGATAGTCATCTTGGAAGACAGGAAACGGATAAGTTTTAATCAAGACATTTCATGAACATCTGCATTGCTGCCGCAGGCGTCTGCGTCGGCACAGATAGCAGGTGCTCGCAAAATGCACTCGTCGTCAATGACGGGGATCAATGGCTGCAATCAGACCCGAGGCAGGCTCAAATCAGACCCGAAAATGACACCCTGCAAAGAGGCTGAAAAAGCCAACTCGATATTATGGTCCAGAAGCATGACGATACGATGATGAAATACCGGAAATGTTCATCGTTGCAAAAACAAAAAACATTCTAAAAACCAAAAGGCCTTGCGCATCAAAATGTACGCAAGGCCTTGATTACAAAAGAATCTTATTTCTTTGGACCGTGGTCATCACCGTGTTCATGGCCAAAACGGCCGTGTTTGAAGCGATGCTCTTCCATCTTGCGGAATTCCTGATCAAAGGTTTTTTGCTGTTCAGGTGACAGAACGGCATAGAACTCCTTGGTCGCGGCGATACGGTCCGTCATGCGCGCTTCCATTTGCTTCATCATTTCCAGATGACGGTCCAGGCGTTCCGGCGTGGTCAGCTTGTTCCATTCATCCTTGCTTGGACGTGCCGGCGGGTTGGCCGGACGCACCGGCGTGGTCTTGTCGGTGAATGTCTTCCAGGCGCCTTCTTGCGCGGCGGTGATCTTCAGCTTGTCGTGCAATTGGGCCTGGCGCTTGGCGCGGTGCTGCTCGAATTTGGCGATCTGATCGGCGGTAGGCGCATGGCGTCCGGCCGGGCCGTTGCCATCTGCTGGCGGTGGCATCTGGGCGAACGAGGACATGGCGGTCAGACCGATACCTGCTGCGGCGACGCCGATCATCAAGTGTTTTTTCAGATTGAACATGGTGTGCTTCCTTTCGTGAGAGTGCGTTCTGCACGCTTCGTATTTAACTCTCCAGGTGTAACCGCGATCTTTCCCGTGTTGCTCGATTTGTATCGTTTTGTATATGGGAAAGACAGCTTTGTTTCGCTCTATGTCTGGCGGCCTCCCTGTTATCCCAATATACAATTCAGCGTCGCCCTCTTTACAGGAATTGTCATAATGGCCGCCATGGACACAAATTCTCACATTTTGGTGGTCGATGACGACCGCGAGATCCGCACTTTGCTGGCGGAATATCTCGACGCCAATGGTTTTCGCACCCTGACCGCCACCAATGGCGCCGACATGCGCAAGGTGCTGGAAGAATCGCGGGTCGACCTGATCGTGCTCGATCTGACGCTGCCTGGCGAAGACGGCCTGACGCTGTGCCGCAACCTGCGCTCGCAATCGAACGTGCCGGTGATCATGCTGACCGCGCGCGGCGAGCCGCTGGATCGTATTCTTGGCCTGGAAATGGGCGCTGACGATTATCTTGCCAAGCCGTTCGAGCCACGAGAGCTGTTTGCGCGCATCCGCAGCGTATTACGTCGTACCCAGGCGTTGCCGCCCAACATGAGCCGCTCCGAGGCGAAGGCTATGCACTTTTCCGGCTGGACGCTGGATCTGACGGCACGCCACCTGTTGAACGGAGACGGCGTGGTAGTGGCGTTGTCGGGTGCCGAATTCCGCATGCTCAAGGTCTTTCTTGACCATCCCAACCGGATTCTCAATCGCGACCAATTGCTGGAGTTGACCCAAGGCCGCGAAGCCGATCCCTTCGATCGTTCCGTCGACATCCAGATCAGCCGCCTGCGTCAGAAGCTGGGCGACGATGCACGCACGCCAACCATCATTAAAACCATCCGTAACGAAGGCTATGTGCTGGCGACGACCGTCACTATGGAAATCCCTGAATGAAAAAGATCTTCAGTTCGTTTTTTAGCTCGATGGCCAACCGGGTCTTTGTGATACTGCTGGCGGGGATTGTGGTCGCCACGGTGACCACAACCTGGCTGGCCTCCAACGAACGCCGCAATACCCTCAGGGAGATCCGCTACCAGCACGTTGCAGAACGCGTGGAGCAATTCGTACTGGCTCTGGACGAGATCAGTCCGGAGGCCCGTCGTAACGTCTTGCAAGCGGCGGGCAGTTTTGGTTTTGAAGCGGCGGTTGTCGACAGCATCGGCGATACTGTTCGGCCGAGCGCCAGCCCGATGGCCGACATCCTGAAGGCACGTCTGGGCGCCGATCGTCAGATCGTGGTGCAACGCGAGAGCGACTGCACGCCACGCCCACCGCGCAAGAATCTGCCGCCCCCTCCACCTCCAGGCAAGCCACGCATGGAAACCTGCCGTGTCATTTATGTGAGCTTGCAGGACAAAGCGCTACTGCGCCTGCGACTGCATATCCCCGGCGAACCGCCGACATGGCGCGGCCGCGGTGGCGATATGGGTTCGTTCAGCGGTACCCCGTATATCCTGCTGTTCCTTGTACTGATTGCGATGCTGGCCTATGTGGTGGCACGCATGACGGCACGTCCGATCAAGCAATTGGCCAGTGCGGCCGTCGAACTGGGTCGCGATATCGATCATCCGCCACTCGCTGAAAAAGGCCCTACCGAAATCCGCCTTGCAGCCAAGGCATTCAATGCGATGCAAGCGCGGATTCGCCGCCAGATCCAGCATCGTACGCACATGCTGGCGGCAATTACACACGATCTGCAAACGCCACTGACACGCCTGCGTTTACGCCTGGAAAAAGTCAGCGATCACGAACTGCAGCAAAAATTGATCGACGACCTCGCTGTTATGCAGGGCATGGTTCGCGAAGGACTCGATCTGGCGCGCAGCATGGATTCGTCCGAAGCGATGCAGCGTCTCGACATTGACTCGTTGCTCGACAGCGTTTGCGCCGATGCATCCGATGCCGGCCAGCAAGTCACGCTGACCGGTAGCACACGCGCCTTTATCGTTGCTCAGCCGAACGCCCTGCGCCGCTGCCTGACCAACTTGCTCGACAACGCGTTCAAGTATGGCCAACGTGCAGATGTCTCGATTGCGCTGGACGATTTGCTGCCCAACCGCGTGCTGATCTGTATCCGCGACTACGGCCCGGGGATTCCTGAAGACCAGCTGGAAGCGGTGTTTGATCCCTTCTATCGGCTGGAAACGTCACGCTCGCGCGATACCGGCGGCACAGGACTGGGACTGACGATTGCGCGCAATATTGCAGAGAACCACGGCGCCCTGCTGAACCTGCGCAATTATCGCGACGGCGGCCTGGAAGTATTGCTGTCGCTGCCGCTCAAGCAGGCCGGCGGCAAAGTCCGCAACAAACAGGATAAACCGGACAAACCGGCTCAGAACTGAAGAATGGTATTGAGGAGGTAAGGCGCGCCAGAACGGCGCGCCTTGAAAAGCCAGATCAGAAGTAGTTCAGACCCAGTGCGCCGCGCACTTCGGATACGGTCTGTGCAGCGACAGCACGAGCGCGCTCGGTGCCGCGACGCAGGATCGCCTGCACTTCACCGCGCTCCTTTTCCCATTCCTGACGACGTGTACGGATCGGCTCCAGCAGAGCTTGCAGGTGACCATCCAGACGACGCTTGAGCACGCTGTCGCCAAGACCACCGCGGCGATAGTGCTGCTTCAGCTCTTCCAAGGCAACGCGATCCGGTTCGAAGGCATCGAGGAAGTCGAACACGACGTTGCCTTCGACCTGCCCCGGATCATCCACGCGCAAGTGATTGGCATCGGTGTACATGCGCTGTACGGCTTGTTTGACTTCATCGGGCGTAGCACCCAGCGCAATCGCGTTGCCGAGTGACTTGCTCATCTTGGCCTTGCCGTCGATACCCGGCAGGCGTCCTGTTTCAGATAAAACTTCTTTGCACTCCACCAGAATTTCCTTGCCGACGACATTGTTGAAGCGGCGCACCAGTTCGTTGGTCTGCTCGATCATCGGCAACTGGTCGTTACCGACCGGTACCAGATTAGCCTTGAAGGCGGTGATATCGGCGGCCTGGCTGACCGGATAGGTCAGGAAACCGGCCGGAATATCGCGCTCAAAGCCGCGCAGGCGAATCTCTTCCTTGATGGTGGGATTGCGCTCAAGACGCGACACCGTCACCAGATTCAGCAGGTGCATCGACAACTCGTACAACTCATAAACCTGCGACTGGATGAAGATGGTGGATTTTTCCGGATCGATACCGACAGCCAGATAATCGAGCGCAACTTCCAGGACGTTGTCGGTGACCTTCTGATGACGGCCGACGTTGTCGGTCATTGCCTGCGTATCTGCCAGCAACAGAAACTGGCTGGCTTCATGCTGCAATTGCACGCGCGATTTGAGAGAGCCGATGTAGTGGCCCAGATGCAGTGGACCGGTAGGACGGTCGCCGGTCAATACGATAGGTTTCTTGCTTGGTGTAGAAAGGCTGGAAGATTCGGATGCTGGCGAAACATTCAAAGACATGGTCACTCCGGAAATTTCGAAATGTCGCCAGTCAATGGAACAGCAAAAAATAATGCCGCCAGGACTGGCGGCATCACATTAACAAAAGCTGTACTGCAAAGCTGTGCAAAAGCGGGCCACCTCGATCAGGTGCGCCACCAATGCTGGATTTGCGTAAAGGGGATTTGTGGGATTCGGTATTGCATCGAACGAGTATATCACCAAGATCCGCGTCTGTGCTGCATTGCAACGTGGTGAACGTACCCTGCCGCTCTTTCCAAAATAAAAAACCGCATTGCATGCGCGATGCACACAATGCGGTTTTGTCGGACCAGCCTGACAGTGTCAATACGCGCCCGGCGGTGGACCGTAGTAACCCGGTGGCGGGCCGTAATATCCTGGAGGCGGTGGTGGAGCCGCATAATAATAGCGGCGCGGATGATAGGTGTACACCGTGGTCTGCGCCTGGGTCTGGATCTGGTTACCCTTGCTGTACATGCATTGGCTGTAGGTCATGTCGTAGCGTTGCTGCATCGAATAATTGCCGCCTGCCGCAGCGTTGCTGCCGGCTGCACTACCGACCAGCAAGCCGCCACCTGCGCCAATTGCAGCGCCTGCTCCTGCGTTACCGGATGCTGCACCGATCAGTGCACCGGCAACCGCGCCGATGGCAGTACCCGCCGCTGCGCTATTGACCGTACTATTCTGCGTCGCCTGTGCTGCCCCGCCGATGGAGTCCTGCGCATATTGCTGACACTGCATCTGCTCTGCACGGAACTGTTCGTATGGTTTGCCCTTGCCAGGCATGGCCATCACGGATGGGCCGGTCGGAACGCTCACACATCCGCCCAGCGCCAGCAGTACGGCGACAGCTGAAACGGCGCCTGTTGTCTTGTAAATTGGTTTCACGATCTTGTCCTCGAAAATAACTACCCGGCGGATGCGACGCCCATGCTGACTGCAATGGATGGCATGGCGTCGCTGCGCGCTCATTGGGATTCTTATTGCGGTGGAGGCTGATTGCCGCCGGGGCCGTTCGGTACCACTTTCATCCAGTTGCTGGGGCAGCTTTGAACGTAGGGGTAATAGCCTTTGGATTCCTGGCAGTAGTACCAGTAGTTTTCGGGTGCCGGACTTTGCTCGACATACACCGGCGGCGCCTGACGTTCAACGTAGACTGGCGGCGGATAGTAAACCGGCGCAGGATAGTAGGCTGGAGGAGGAATCCAGAGCGGCCCGCCGATATACACACCAAAACGGGTGTGCGCAGAGCTGGCCCCACTTGCCATCATGCAACCCAGCGCAAACAATCCCAACAAAGCTGCTTTTTTCATATTCGCCTCGAATATTTCACGGAGATCTGCCGGAGACGGCACACGCCATCTCTCTGCATTCAATATACTCAAAACGGCAACGTTTCAACGGCTTTGTTTCAATTCGTAACCCAATTTAAGAATACTGTACATGGCGCTACAAAGCCGCATACACGCGGCTTTGCAGGAAGTGGAAACAACAACGCCGCTTGGTTGAAAGCGGCGCTGTCGGACAAACGGAAATCTCTGGTAACAAGCTCACCGGGGCAAGCTTGTTTTCATCGGCTTTTACTTCGGGCCGGTCATTTCTTCCGGCTTGATCCACTGAGCGAATTGCTCTTCGGTGACATAACCGAGCGCCAATGCGGCCTGCTTTAACGTCGTACCATCGTGATGCGCCTGTTTGGCGATCTTGGCGGCCTTGTCGTATCCGATATGCGGCGCCAGGGCCGTCACCAGCATCAGCGAGCGTTCCATCAGGTCTGCGATACGATCACGATTGGCTTCGATGCCCTGCGCGCAATGCTCATCGAAGCTGTCCATGCCATCGGCCAGCAAACGCACACTTTGCAGGAAGTTATGCACAATCAGCGGTTTGAAGACGTTCAGCTCGAAATTACCGGACGCGCCGCCGAAGTTGATCGCGACATCGTTGCCGAACACCTGCGCGCAGAGCATGGTGAGCGCTTCGCATTGGGTCGGATTAACCTTGCCCGGCATGATGGAGCTGCCCGGTTCATTTTCTGGAATCGTGAGTTCACCCAGACCCGAGCGCGGGCCGGAGGCCAGCCAGCGGACGTCGTTGGCGATCTTCATCAGTGCGGCGGCGAGCGTTTTCAGAGCACCGTGTGCAGACACCATCGCATCGTGGCTGGCCAGCGCAGCAAACTTGTTCGGCGCTGTTTTGAACGGGAAGCCGTAATGCGTTTCCAGCTCTGCAGCAACGCGCATGCCGAACTCCGGATGTGCATTGAGACCGGTACCAACGGCGGTGCCGCCGGCAGCCAGTTCACTGAGCGCATTGAGGGTGGAAATGATCGCCATTTCTGCATGCGTCAACTGTGCGACATAACCGGAAAACTCCTGGCCTAAGGTCAGTGGCGTAGCGTCTTGCAAATGGGTACGGCCGATCTTGACGACGTCCTTGAATTCTTCGGATTTCTTTTCCAGCGTCGCGCGCAACTTGTGCAACATCGGGATCAGATGCGTCGCAACAGCCATACAGGATGCAACATGCATCGCTGTCGGGAAAATGTCGTTGGAGGACTGGCTTTGATTAACGTCGTCATTCGGATGGACGAGACGCTCTTCGCCACGCACGCCGCCCAGCAGTTCCGAAGCGCGGTTGGCCAGCACTTCGTTCATGTTCATGTTGCTTTGCGTGCCGGAACCGGTCTGCCAGATCGACAGCGGAAACTCCTGCGGGTGTTTGCCGGCGATGACTTCGTCGGCGGCGGCGACAATGGCTGCGCCCTTCTTGGCGTCCAGCTTGCCGAGGCCTTGATTGACCACGGCACAGGAACGCTTGACGGCGGCCAGTGCAACAACCAGCTCAGCCGGCATGCGTTCGGTGGAAATGTGGAAATGATGCAGCGAGCGCTGCGTCTGTGCACCCCACAGCCGATCGTCGGGGACCTCGATCAGACCAAAGGTGTCGCGCTCCATTCGATGTTTCATGATGCTTTTCTCCGCAAGAAATATGGTTCGACAGAACCGCTACATCTCGTACGGCTCTGGCGCACGACCACAGGCTGGCTTGAGCGATATGAGACAACTTAGAACGCATTATCTCAATTGCCTGCCCGATGGCAACAGCAACTGAGGTAATGCGTCCTAGGACTTGCCGGCGTTTTTCTCGGGCAAGAGGCAGGCGTCGATGACCTGCAAATTGTTGTCTTTGGCGAAATTGAGCACGAAATGATAGGCGAGCGGGTCGAGGCCGCGCAGCGCTTCATTGACGACGACCGAACGGACACCGTTGATCATGGTCGGCAAAACATAGGGGGAATATTGAAGGTGAGCGTTGCGTCCGCCAGTACCTTCCGGGCGGAAACAGGACATGACGCCGCATAGTCGTTCGGCCCAGTCACTGGGGCGGAACTGTTTACCATCCTGGGTCAAACCCATGATGATGAATTCTTGTGCCGGCGCGTTGGTGGTATTGATGGGATCAGCCATGCGTGCAATTCGTTCTCTAGCGCTTGCCACATAAATAGCTCTCGACCGGATGGGAAAAGAGCCTTCGTAACCCGAGTATTATATCTTATAGAAGACTTAGAATGTACCTGAATGTGCCTATATCTCAACTATGAAATGCCTGAAAGAAAGTTGTCTTTCAGGCATCTTTGACATTCTATCAACCGAGCCAGACAGCCACAGACAAGAGCAGCAGCAGGAACATCCACAGTAGCAGAGCACGCCATACCAGGCCCACAGTACTTTGCAAGGTACGCGGTGAAGGCTGATCGCCAGGGAAGCCATCCGCAGCCTCCAGCGTGGAATCTACCGTCGCGGCATCGATCGGCAATACGTCCGAGGCCGACTCTGCCGGGGTGCCGAAGCGCACGCCCATCGCGCCGCCACCTGCCGACAGAATGATGCCGACGGCCTCATCCTTCCAACGATCCGCAAAATTGCGCCAGGCGTAGATCGCATCTTCAAAATTACCGACAACCGCAAATGCCGAGGCAGTAAAACGTGCGGGGATCCAGTCAATCCAGTAAAAAGCGCGCTCGGCAAAGCGGCCAAATACTTCCTGCTTCATGTGATCCGGCTCGTTCCATGCGCGCGCCAGGTATTCGGCTACGCGGTACATCACCGCGCAAGCCGGACCGACCGGCATCAGGAACCAAAAGAATACGCCGAATACATGGCGATGCGTGGTGACCAGGGCTTTTTCGGCTGCGATACGGGAAATCTCTGTGATGTCCATATCGGAGGTGTCTTGCTTGATCCATTCGGCCAGCAAAGCGCGTGCCGCGACCTCGTCGCCGGTATTGAGGGCGAGTTGAATGGAGGTGAAATAGTGGCTGTAATGACGAAAACCCAATGTCATGTAGACAATCAGGACATTCCACGCCAGTGCTGCCAGCGGGCTGATCCGCAGGCAGACCCAGTAGATCAAGCCGGCGGGCACCGTCAATGCCGCCACCATGACAAACCATCCCAGACGCCCGTGATGTGCATGACCGGCATTGAACCAGTTCTCGATGCGGGCCGCGAAGGATTTGATCCATGCATAGATGGGGTTATCCGCCCGCAACGGCTTCAATTGTTCGATCAGGAGCGCAAAGAGTATGGAAAGAAATGTCATCAAGCCGCCTTTTGGTGAGTCTTATTTGTGAGCTTCCTTGCCGGATAACTGAAGCGCGCCTTCGGCGCACCACGTCACGCAGCAACACGCAAATGATACAACGGCGGCAAGAGTAGCTGATGCTTTATGTTGTCCACAAGAGATATTTTCCCTATGGAGCAGGCTTAAAAGCACAGAAAAATAGCTGCCTCAGCTACGCAGGAAATGGAACAGATTACGCAGCATTCCGGCAGTCGCGCCCCAGATGAAAAAGCGCTCATAAGGCATCGTGTAGAACGTGCGACGGCCGAGCTCCTTGGAAAGTTCGATGGTACGCCGTTGGTGATTCATGCCATCCATCAGGAAAGCCAGCGGGACTTCGAAAATTTCGGCGACTTCGCGCGGATCGGGAACGACCTCAAACGGCGGCTTGATCAGCCCTACGATTGGCGTAACGCGATAGCCAGTACCGGTGAAATACTCGGGCAAGCCACCAATGACTTCCACATGGCTGCGGGCCAGGCCGATTTCCTCTTCGGTTTCACGCAATGCCGTATCAACCGGAGAGACGTCGCTCAGTTCGGTACGGCCGCCGGGGAAGCTGATCTGGCCGGCATGATCTTTCAAGTCCGCGGTACGCTGCGTGAACAGCAGGGTCGGCCCCTCTTCCCGCATCACGATGGGCATCAGCACGGCGGCAGGCCGCGGCGTGCCGGCCATCTCGCGTATGCGCCGCTCTTCGCTGATTTCGGGTGTCCAAGGCCGAGGATCGGCAAAGCGCTGACGCAACCATTCTTCGCGCATACGCTCGGCATCCAGACGCGCTTCGCCGGCGATGGACTCTATCGGAAGAATGAGGGGATCAAAACTGGCCAAGACCGTGTCCTAAAAATTGAATACAAAAAGGGCGTCCGAAGACGCCCTTTTGTTCATGCATATATCAAAGACAATGCGAAGATTACGCTTCAGCCTTGGCAGTAGTGCCACGGCGGTTAGGCAACTTCTCTTTGATACGTGCCGACTTACCGGAACGTTCACGCAGATAGTACAGCTTCGCGCGACGGACATCGCCGCGACGCTTGACTTCGATCGAAGCGATCAATGGCGAGTACAACTGGAATGTACGCTCAACGCCTTCGCCCGACGAAATCTTACGGACGATGAAGTTGGAGTTCAGACCACGGTTGCGACGCGAAATCACGACGCCTTCGTAAGCCTGGGCGCGCTTACGCGTACCTTCAACCACGTTGACGCTGACGATGACTGTATCGCCTGGCGCGAAGTCAGGGATGTTCTTTGCGAGACGCGAAATCTCTTCTTGCTCTAATTGCTGGATCAGATCCATTTTTTACTCCAATAACCATCTTACCGGCGCTGACTGCATCGGCTGAAGCCGCTGCTTGAAGTCCATATATGCCCGGTAGAGGATGGGGATTTATCAACAGACTGCCTTCAGCGAACCTCCGGCCTTGCCTGCACTTTTACTACAACTGTACTACTACAAACTTTTCAAGAACTTCTCGTCCGACTTCGTCAGCAAACCATCCTGACGCGCCTTGACGATCAGATCAGGACGTTTTTTTGCGGTCGCTTCAAGCGCCCGCTCACGCCGCCACTTCTCTATCTCTGCGTGGTGCCCACCCATCAATACCGGCGGCACCGCTACGCCTTCATATTCTTCCGGACGCGTGTAATGCGGACAATCCAACAGGCCATTCGCGAAGCTGTCTTCGACGGCTGAAGCGCCATCATTCAACACGCCCGGCAGTTGCCTGATCACTGCGTCCATCAGCGCCATCGCCGGCAACTCGCCACCTGACAAGACGAAATCGCCGAGGCTGATTTCTTCGTCAACATGACTGTCGAGCAAACGCTGGTCAATCGCTTCATAGCGACCACACAACAATACGACACCTGAATCTTGCGAAAACTGCATGACACGCTGATGTGTCAGCGGCTTGCCTTGTGGCGACAGATACACAACTCGCGGTGCGGGCAAACCCATTTCGGTCTGCCGCTGCTTCGCTGCTGCCAACGTCTGCTGCAAAGGCTTGGCCAACATCACCATGCCAGGACCACCGCCATAAGGCCGGTCATCGACTGTGCGGTGATTGTCTGTTGTGAAATCACGCGGATTCCATAACGACAGCGCCCATTTCTTTTGCTCATACGCACGGCGTGTTACACCGGACTGCGTCAAAGCGGAAAACATTTCAGGGAAAAGCGTGACGACATCAAATTGCATTCGGCACTTTCTCCAATGCTGCCGGCATCACAAGTCGGATTGCCGGTTTAATAATCCAGCCCCCAATCGACGACCATTTTTTTCTCTGCCAAAGTCACAGACTTGACGAATTGGTCGACGTAAGGAATCAGGATTTCTGTTGCAGCCTTGCTATCGGCGGTCTCGCCCGGGGCATTTGCAGGAGCGACTCGCAGGATCGGGTGTGCCCCGTTATCCATCAGATCGCTCACTACGCCCAGAAACTCGCCCTGCAAGTTCTCAACTGCCAGGCCGATCAGATCGACCCAGTAAAATTCATCGTCGGACAACGCAGGAAAGTGGCTACGCGAAATCTGTACTACAGCGCCTTTCAGCGCTTCAGCACCTTCACGACCCGCCACTCCCATCAGCTTGGCTACCACATCACCGCTGTGGTACTTGGACTGCATCATCTCGACATCGCGCAATTCCGGCTTGTCCAACCACCAGTTTTTTGCGCTCAGCAGTGCATCTGCATCCGCCGAATAAGGTTTGACTCGCACCCAGCCCTGAATACCATAAGCACCAGAGACATAACCGACCGTCACCAGATCCGAAGGAACGGTAACGCCTGATTGTAATGTGCGTGACAAACCTGTCTTACTATCGCTGCGTAACTAAAAAGCGTAAAAAGCGACTGCGATTAAGCAGCAGCTTTTTTGCCTGCTTCGCTAACCAGGCGAGCAACGGTTGGCGACAATTGTGCGCCGGTGCCTTGCCAGTGAGCCAGACGGTCTTGAGCGATACGGAAGGACTCTTCCTTACCGGATGCAACCGGGTTGTAGAAACCCAGACGCTCGATGAAACGACCATCGCGGCGATTGCGCGAATCAGTTGCAACGATATTGAAGAATGGGCGCTTCTTGGCGCCTCCACGAGCTAAACGAATAACGACCATAATGGTTCCAAAAAGTGTTCGAACACGGAAAAGATGACGATTATAGCCGAAATGTCAGCCAAACGGCAAGTTCAATGCCAGGCAAGCGCCGTGTCCATCCAAGCGGGCCGGAATGGCCCGTTTCGCTTACCTGCCAATTATCCGCTGGTTACCAGCGGTTTTAATTCACTTCTCCTCGCAAAACCTCGTCCGCGAGGCAAGTTTCCACCGCTATACTAACCGCAGTTTTTTTACAACACTGTCACGCAGTATGCGTGTCCTGATTTGTGCCACTGATACGGCCAACCGCGTCTTTGCCCTCAAGAAATTAACTTAATGACAATTCCACACAAGAACAAAACCTTCACCACTTTCCTCGCGACCGTCACCGGCAGCATCGGCCTGCATCGATTTTATATGTATGGGCGCAAAGATCTGTTCGGCTGGCTGCATGCGGCCACCCTGCCGGTTTCGGCGTTGGCCATCTTGACTTTCAGCAACTCCCAGCCTCTGTTCATGGGAATGCTGTTTGTCTTGTCCGTATTGTGCGGCTTTCTGGAAGCACTCGTCATCGGCCTGACGCCAGACGAAAAATGGGACGCCAAACATAATCCGACGTCCGGAAAAAAATCGGAGTCGCACTGGGTGCTGGCCTTGATTCTGGTTCTGACGCTCGGTATCGGCGCCATGTCGGTCATCGCCTTGCTGGCGCGCAGCTTCGATCTGCTGTTCACCGGCGGCGCTTACGGCTGATATTTTTTACAGCACTATCTTTAAAGCACGGCCAGTAGTGGACTTGCAGGATCGCTCCGGCAAGTCCGGCCGTATCAGAACTGAGCTTCAGTCAACGCCATGACGCCGGCACTGCCTTCGATGATGGAAGCGCGCAAAGATGAAGCCTGGGTCAGCACGTGATCCGCATAGAAGCGTGCCGTCGCGATCTTGGCCTTATAGAACTGTGCGTCGCCCTCGCCCGCTTTGAGCTTGTCCACAGCCACCAGCGCAGCCCGCGCCATCTGCCATCCACCCAGCACTACACCGGCCAGCTTCAGGTAAGGCACGCTGCCTGAGAACACACCCTTGATATCGGTCTTGATGTTGGCGACAACGTAATTGACCACTTCGTCCAATGCGCGCGCGCCGTCGACCAGACGCTTGCGAATCGCCTGCAGGTCTTCCCCGAACTCTCCGGCTGCCGCAACGGACAGGGCCGATTCTGTCTTGTGAATCTGGGCAATGATGCCCTTTGCGACTGCGCCACCGTCACGCGCCGTTTTGCGGCCGACCAGATCATTGGCCTGAATCGCGGTCGTACCTTCGTAAATCGCGAGGATGCGCGCATCGCGGTAATACTGCGCGGCGCCGGTTTCCTCGATGAAGCCCATGCCGCCATGTACTTGCACGCCGGTTGAGGTCACATCGATCGACAACTCCGTCGACCAACCCTTGACGATAGGCACCAGATATTCATAACAAGCCTGATTAGCCTTGCGCGTCGCCTCATCGGGATGATGATGGCCGGCATCGGAGGCAGCAGCAGCTACGTAAGCCAATGCACGTGCCGCCTCCACCTGCGAACGCATCGACATCAGCATGCGACGCACATCCGGCTGATGAATGATCGTGACCGCGCCGGCTGAACCTGCCAGATCGCGGGATTGCACGCGATCCTTCGCATAGGCGACCGCTTTCTGATAGGCGCGTTCTGCAACGCTGATGCCTTGAATGCCGACCGCGAAACGCGCGGCATTCATCATGATGAACATGTATTCCAGACCGCGATTTTCCTCGCCGACCAGCATGCCGACGGCACCGCCATGATCGCCGAACTGCAATACGGCAGTCGGGCTGGCCTTGATGCCCAGCTTGTGCTCGATGGAGACGCAATGCACGTCATTGCGCTCGCCCAGCGAACCGTCCGGCTTGACCAGAAACTTCGGCACGATGAAGAGCGAAATACCCTTCACGCCTTCGGGCGCATCCGGTGTACGCGCCAGCACCAGATGGACGATGTTCTCGGCCATGTCGTGCTCACCATAGGTGATGAAAATCTTGGTGCCGGAAAGCTTGAACGTGCCGTCGCCCTGCGGCACCGCGCGCGTGCGCACCAACGCCAGGTCGGAGCCGGCTTGCGGCTCGGTCAGGTTCATCGTACCGGTCCATTTGCCGGAGATGAAATTGGTCAGGTAGGTATTCTTTTGTTCTTCGGTGCCGGCGGTCATCAACGCTTCAATGGTGCCGTCCGTCAGCAATGGGCACAAAGCAAACGAGAGATTGGCCGAGTTGAGCATTTCGATACAAGGCGTCGCCACCAGCTTGGGCAGGCCTTGGCCGCCAAACTCGACAGGATGCTGCACACCCTGCCAGCCGGCTTCACCGAACTGCTTGAAGGCTTCCTTGAAGCCTTTGCTGGTGGTGACCTTGCCGTCGCTCCATGAGCTTGGATCTTTATCGGCAGAATGATTGAGCGGCGCCACGACCTCGCCGCAAAATTTTGCATTCTCTTCCAGAATGGCTTCCACGGTTTCCGGCGTCGCGTCTTCGCAATGTGGCAATGCGTTGACTTCCGACAATCCTGCCAGTTCGTTCATGACGAACAGCATATCTTTCACTGGTGCGACGTAGCTCATCTCCGACTCCTGATTCCTTGTTGTATACGCAAATACGCAATCTCTTGTTGCGCTCAGCGCTTCTGCAACCTCTGCAACCTCTGCAACGCTTCTGTAATGCTTGAAATTAATCGGCCCCGTCAAATTGGCGGGGCCGTTTTTTGGATCAACCCAGTTGCTTGACCAACTCAGGCACGACTTCGAACAAGTCGCCGACGATGCCGTAGTCCGCTACCGAGAAGATCGGTGCTTCTTCATCCTTGTTGATCGCGACGATCACCTTGGAATCCTTCATGCCGGCCAAATGCTGGATCGCGCCGGAAATACCGACGGCGATATACAGCTGCGGCGCGACGATCTTGCCGGTCTGACCGACTTGCCAGTCGTTCGGCACATAGCCGGCGTCAACTGCAGCGCGGGATGCACCCATGGCGGCGTTGAGCTTGTCTGCCAGCGGCTCGAGGATCTTGAAGCTTTCCGACGAACCCATGCCGCGGCCACCGGAAACAATGATCTTGGCAGCAGTCAGTTCTGGGCGATCCGACTTGGCCACTTCGCGCGAAACAAAGCTGGACTTGCCGGAGTCGGCGACTGCCGTCAGCGATTCCACTGCGGCGCTGCCACCGGTAGCGGCAGCGTCGAAACCAGTGGTACGCACAGTAATGACCTTGATGCTGTCGGACGATTGCACGGTAGCGATGGCGTTACCGGCATAGATCGGACGCTCGAAGGTGTCGGCGCTGTCGACCTTGGTAATTTCCGAAATCTGCGCCACGTCCAGCTTGGCGGCTACGCGTGGCAGGATATTCTTGCCGTAAGCGGTTGCCGGCGCCAGGATGTGGGTGTAGTCCTTGGCGATCGCCAGCGCCTGCTCGGCGATGTTTTCTGCCAGACCATCGGCGAATTGTGGCGCATCGGCCAATAAGACCTTCGACACGCCGGCGATTTGCGCGGCTGCATCCGCGGCGGCCTTGGCGTTGTGGCCTGCGACCAGGATATGGACGTCGCCGCCGGCCTGAGCTGCGGCGGTGACGGTGTTCAATGTGCTGCCTTTCAGGCTGACATTGTCGTGTTCTGCAATGACGAGTGCGGTCATGTTGTCTCTTCCTTAGATGACTTTGGCTTCGTTTTTGAGTTTCGCAACCAGGGTTGCGACGTCAGGCACTTTCACGCCTGCGCTGCGCTTTGGCGGCTCGGCGACTTTGAGTGTCTTGACGCGCGGCGCGACGTCGACGCCCAAGTCTTCCGGCTTGACGATGTCCAGAGTCTTCTTTTTGGCCTTCATGATGTTCGGCAGCGTGACGTAGCGCGGTTCGTTCAGGCGCAGGTCAGTCGTCACGATGGCAGGCAATGTCAGCGCCAGTGTTTCCAGGCCGCCGTCGACTTCACGCGTCACGGAGACTTTGCCGTCTTCCAGCACAACCTTGGACGCGAACGTCGCTTGCGGCCACCCCAGCAGCGCAGCCAGCATCTGGCCGGTCTGATTGGAGTCGTCGTCGATGGCTTGCTTGCCGAGGATAATCAGTTGCGGTTGTTCCTTGTCTGCCAATGCCTTCAACAGCTTGGCGACAGCCAGCGGTTGCAGGTCGAGGTCCGCAGCGGTTTCAACCAGGATGCCGCGATCGGCGCCGATGGCCATGGCGGTGCGCAGGGTTTCCTGGCATTGCGTGACGCCGCAGGAGACTGCGATCACTTCGGTGACCTTGCCGCCCTCTTTCAAACGAGTGGCTTCTTCCACTGCGATTTCGTCGAAAGGGTTCATCGACATTTTGACGTTGGCGATGTCCACACCGCTGCCGTCGGATTTGACGCGTACTTTGACGTTGTAATCTACTACCCGCTTGACGGGGACTAATACTTTCATCGCCTGGTCCTTGGAAAAAACGAATTGACGTAAACGTTAACTGAACGGTGATTATAAAAGCAAAAGCGGCGCAAAAGCTGGACACCACCCAAATTTAGCACGATCGTTCTTTTTAATGTGTGAAGCATACACACTAAATCGCCGCAGCGAAAGTCCCCTGGATTGCTTTTTGAATGATTTTTCCGGAACGCATCCGGCAAGATTAAATCTGCCGGATGGCGTTACTGAAGATTCCGTTTGTGGTAACGGGAAAGCCTAAACAGCCAGATGTTGCGGTTGTGCACCGCGCAATCCATCCATCAGATTCTGTACTGCCAATTCGGCCATGGCACGCCGTGTTTCATGCGTGGCGGAGCCAATATGCGGGAGCGCCACCACATTAGGCAACTGCAACAAAGGAGAGTCAGGCGACAAGGGCTCTTTCTCGAAAACATCCAGCCCAGCGCCGTAGATCGTCTTTTTCCTCAAAGCATCAATCAGTGCCGCTTCATCGACGATCTTGCCGCGCGAAGCATTGATAAAAATCGCACTCGCCTTCATCAGCGAAAATTCCTGCGCACCGATTGTGCGCTCGGTCTGTGGCGTCAGCGGCAACATCGGACACACAAAATCAGCCTGGCGGAACAATTCTTCACGCGATACATAAGTCGCCGCCAGCTCTTTTTCCGCTTCTGGATTGGGCCTGGTGTTGTGATAAATGATCTTCATGCCGAAGCCGTGATGCGCACGTCGTGCGACGGCACTGCCAATGCGCCCCATGCCAAGCATACCCAGCGTTTTGCCATGCACGTTCACGCCGAACAACGACTCGCCGATGCTGCCGGTCCACTTCCCAGCCTTAACGAGTTCAGCCAACTCCACAATGCGACGCGCGCTGGCGAGAATCAGTGAAAAAATCGCGTCCGCCGTTGCTTCATTGAGCACGCCCGGCGTATGCGCCAGCATCAGGCCGCGCCTGCGAAAATACGCCAGATCAAAGTTGTCGACGCCAACCGAAATGGTCGATGCGATCGTCAGCAAGGGCGCAGCATCGAGCATGTCGTTGGTGATTGGCAAGCTAGCGCCGATCATGCCGTGCGCGGTCCCCAGCGCAGCGAGGAATTCCGCCCGGTTGCCGGCATTGATGCCGTCAAAGCTGGTGACTTCGAACTCCGACGCCAGACGATCCAGAAGATCTGCAGGCAAGGACTTGTACACGACGACATGCTGTTTCATTTCAGATTCTCTATATAACGTTAAGCGTCATCATCAAACCGAGGCGGCATTCAATTGCGCGCGCGTCGGCAAACCTTCCATATCGCCCACGACCTGGATCGCAAACGCACCGATGCGATTGCCGCGCATCACGGCCTCCGGCATCGTAAGTCCCTCCAGCAAACCGCTGATCACACCAACCGCAAAGCCGTCACCGGCGCCAACCGTATCGACCACCTCTTTGACTTCAACGCCGGCGACGACGCCCTCTTCGCTGGCATTACGGAAATACGCGCCCTCCGCGCCCAGCTTGATCACAACCTGCTTGACGCCTTTGTCCAGATAGAACGCAGCGATGTCGCGCGGCTCGCTGTAACCGGTAAGAATCTTCCCCTCACTCAGACCCGGCAACACCCAATCCGCCTTAAAGGCCAGTTCGTTGAGCTTCTGCGCCATCACCTCCTGCGACGGCCACAGCATGGGTCGCAAATTGGGATCGAAGGAAATCGTCTTGCCTTTGGCGCGCATGAAATCCAGCGCCTGATGGGCAAAGGCCATCGTACTGGCCGACAGCGCCGCAGCAATACCCGTGGCATGCAAATGGCGGGCGCCGCCAAAGTAGGATTCATCGAAATCGATTTGCGACAAGTGACTGGCGGCAGAACCCTTGCGATAGTACTCAATCGCCGGATCGGCGCCATCGACGGCTTTCGCCTTGAGCTGAATCGCCGTGCGGAACTCCATATCGGTGGCGACGTGACTGACATCAACACCCTCCTGCGCCACGCGCTTGCGAATGAAACGACCGAACGAATCGTTGCCGACGCGACTGACCCAACCGACTTTCAGGCCAAGGCGCGACAGGCCGATGGCGACGTTGGTTTCGGCGCCGGCCAGGCGGCGCGTGTACTTCTCCACGTCGGCAAAATCGCCGACTTCATCTGCAACAAACAATGCCAATGCTTCGCCGTACGTTACGACGTCCAGTTGTGCTTGCGTCATTTATTTTCTTTCTGATGGATTCTGATGGTGTCGTGCAGAAGATCTCAATAGGCAAAAAACTATGCCGATGCCAGCATCGCCACATAGTCGCGGGTCACTGCTTCCAGATCCTTGCCGATAATGGGAAACTCGATCGCGCGTTGCACGCCGCGTGGAAAATGCGAGAACAAGCGCCGCCAGACGGCGTCATCCTCATCCAGTGGAATTGCCTTGAGTTTGCCCTTGTCATTCCACACACCCTTGCAGTGCACGTATTGCACGTGTCCTGCCAGCGTACGCGCGGCAACTTCCGCATCGACTCCACTCCAGCGCCAGTTGCCCATATCGAAGGTCATGCCAACCGGCACACCCGTACCGGAGCAGACCGCCAGAAAATTGGCGATCGACTCCAGCTTGCCGCCATGTTCGGTCTGATCGTTCTCCAGCAACAAAGGCACGGGTGCCTGCGCCACAAAGCGCGACCAGTCCAGCATGTTGCTGGACGGTGAAAAATGCCCTAGCGACACCTTCAGGAAACGCGACTGCAGTTGCTGCGCCTCGCCCATCACCTCGTCCAGCTCATCGCGCGCCAGCGAACCGTCCTTGCGGAACAATTCGATCGGTGCCGAATACACCGAGAACAGCTTGTGCTTCACCAATAGCGCGTGCAGCTCGTCAAAATCCGGCAACTCGGCAAACAACTCACGGCGGATCTCCAACCCTGCCGCACCAGCCGCCGCAACGATGGGAATCAGATGCGCATGGCCGACCTGGCGCACAAAATCTGCGCCATAGGCCGAAGCCGCGACCAGTACCGGGGTTTTCATTTGATATTGCCAGCGCCGACGAACTGGCGTGCTTCCGGCGTTTGCGGATCGGCGAAAAATTCCTTCGACGGACGCGTTTCCCAGACCTTGCCCTGATGCATGAACACGGTAAGATCGGCGACGCGCCGGGCGAATTCCATTTCGTGCGTGACGAGCAACATAGTCATCCCTCCTCGAGCGAGTTCTTCCATGACTTTCAGCACTTCTTGCGTCAGCTCCGGATCCAGCGCCGACGTGACTTCGTCGAACAGCATCACCTGCGGTTCCATCGCCAGCGAACGCGCAATCGCCACACGCTGCTGCTGACCGCCGGACAACTGCTCAGGATACGCATCGCGCTTGTGATCCAGGCCGACCTGCTTCAACACCCTGATCGCTGTTTCACGCGCTTTTTCGGTTGCGACTTTCTTGACGATGCGCGGCGACAGCATGACGTTCTCTTCGACCGTCAGATGCGGGAACAGATTGTAGTGCTGGAACACCATCCCGACATCCTTGCGCAACTCGATCAGATGCTCATGTTTTGCGGTGAGCTTGTGACCGGCAACGCTGATGCTACCACCATCAATGGTCTCCAAACCATTGATGCAACGCAGCATCGTACTTTTTCCTGAACCGCTGCGTCCGATGATCGCAATGACCTGCCCGCGCTCGACGGACAGCGATATCCCATTCAAGACCTGGTTGCTGCCAAAGCTCTTGGTGATGTTCTCGATCTCAACGATGGGCATGTAATTTCCTTTCTAAGGCAAAACTGAAGCGCGACAGCGGATAGCAGAAAATGAAGTAAATCGCTGCAACAATCGGGAATACGAGGAAGGGCTGGAAAGTCGCATTGCTGACGAGCTTGCCCGCCTGCGTCAACTCCACCAGACCGATAATGGAAGCGATCGATGTGTTCTTGACGATCTGCACCAGGAAGCCCACGGTTGGCGGCAGCGAAATACGCAACGCCTGCGGCAGAATGACATAGCGCAATTGCTGCCAGCGTGTCATCGCCAAAGCCGTCGATGCCTCCCACTGAGGCACCGGCACGGCTTCGATACAACCGCGCCAGATTTCGCCAAGATAGGCGCTGGTATAAATCGTCATCGCAATCGTCGCAGCCACCATCGGCGGCAGCTTGAAGCCGTAGATCGCCAGTCCGTAGAACGACAGGAACAGGATGATCAGCACCGGCGTACCCTGGATGATCTGGATATACACCGCCGACAACGTGCGCAGTATCTGCAGGTGCGAGGTACGCATCAGCGCGACCACAAAACCTGCGGCACCGCCGACGATGAAGGCCAGCACCGATAACAGCACCGTCCAGCGCGCGGCTTCCCACAAGAAAATAAACTGGTCCCAGGAAAATTCGGCAATCATCGGTTCCCCCTTGGCCGCGCTACGCCAAGACGGCGGCGGCGTTTAAACACAACCAGACCGATGAGCCAGAAACTGAGGCGGAACAGCAGCGCCAGCAGAATGTAGAGCCCCATCACGATCAGGTAAATTTCAAAGCTGCGGAAGGTTTCGGCGTCGAGCAGATTGGCGCTCGCCGTCAACTCCTCGGCAGAGATCGCCGACACCACGCTGGAGGCCAGCATCATCAACGTGAACTGACTGGCCAGGGCCGGATAGACCTTCTCCAGCGCCGGTGTCAACACCACGTGGCGAATCACCTGCCAGCGCGTCATCGCCAGCGCCTGCGCCGCTTCGATCTGCGAAGGATGGACGGCCATCATGCCGGCACGCACGATCTCGGTCGAATACGCGCCGAGATTGACCGTCATCGCCACCAGCGCGGCGATATTGGCATCGACCTGCACGCCCGCAGCGGGCAAGCCGAAAAAGATAATGAACAACTGCACCAGGAAAGGTGTGCTGCGAATCAGCTCCACATAGGACGTGACCGCAAAGCGGGCCGGCGCCGAACCGTGAATGCTCACGATCGCCCCAAAGATACCCACCGCCAAACCGCAGATCATCGACAGCGCACTGAGCCGGATGGTGAGCAACGCTCCCCACAACAACTGATCCATGTGCTGAAAGATGAACGCAAACTGAAAATCATAAGACATCTTCTACTCCTTGCCGATTCACCACACCGTCTTGAAGTTGCAACGGTCGGCAGAAACATCCGGATCACGGTTGGCGACAAATGGCCACCGATGCCTGCCAATAACTTGTCGTTCCGGCGAAAGCCGGAACCCAGCGACGTTGGCGGCTACGACGATTGCCGATAGCCTGTTCACGACACTGGGTCCCAGCTTTCGCTGGGACGACATGCTGTTAAGTTTGCAGACTGGATCGAGATCCGGATTCGTTAAGCGTTTCTTAAAATACCGGCAGATTCGGCAGCGGCGAACCCGACCACTTGCGGGAGATCGCATCCAGTTCGCCGTTCAGCTTGACGTAGTAGATGAAGTTGTTGAGCCATTGCTGCAGGTCAAAAGCACCCTTGCGCACGGTCATCGAGTTCGGTTGCACCGAGTAGGGGAACTTGATATCGATCTTGCCTGCGCCACGCGTCTTCACGATTTCTGTTGCCATGGTGTTCGGGATGGAGATCGCGTCAACTTGTCCGCTCAGCAAAGCCTGAGTCACAGTCGAGTCATCTTCAAAGCGAACCAGCACGGTGCCGGCAGGTGCCAGACGTGTCAACGCAGTGTCGTTGGTGCTACCGCGCGAAACGCCGACCTTCTTCTTGACCAGATCGTTCAGGTTCTTGAACTTGGAGCCGACCGGACCGACGATCGACAACTCAAAGCCGCTGTAAGGAATTGTGAACATCACCGACTTGGCGCGTTCAGGCGTTGGCGCCAATGTCGCCGCCAGGAAGTCGACCTTGCCGGATTCCAGCGCAGGAATACGTGCAGGCGGCACCAGCGGGACGATTTCAACCGGCAGGCCCAGATATTTGCCGATCAGGTTGGCGACATCAACGTCGTAGCCGATCGGTTCGCCTTTGGCGTCAACACTGCCGAACGGTGGCGTGCCGCTGACGACACCGATAGTGACTTTGCCCTTCTTGATCAGGTCGGCCACGGTTTGTGCGCTGGCGCTGACCGCTGCGCTGGCGGCACACGCGGCCACCAGCGTCAGTGCGGCGAATTTGGTGCTGAACAGTTTCTTGATGCTCATGATTTGTCTCCTTTTTTGCTCGCAGCTTCGGATAAAAGCTACTCGCAAACATCCTCAATAAATGGCTTTCGCCCTCTTTACTGCTTCTCTTCTTTACAGCTTATTTTTGTATCGGATTGCGCTGATCGCCGTCCGATTCTTCTGTGCAGTTCTGCATCACTCGTGCATTTCTTATCTCTGGTATCGGTTCCAGAATTTTCAAAAAATCTGTTCTTTCGTTCCGCCGGCAGCTCTCTCTGCCTGACTTGAGCCGCGCAAAATCAAGCGTCCATCCAGCAAGATTTCGCGGCGTGGCGCATGCTCACCATTGATGCGTGCAAGCAAACGTTCGATGGCGGCAAAGCCGATCTCGTACGTCGGTTGCTCGACCGTACTGATGCCGCTGCCGACCAATGGCGACCATGACAATTCATCAAAACACAGCAAGCCAATGTCTTCGGGAAAACGTAATTTCATGCTTTGCAGCGCCAGCGCAATTTGCAGCGACACCATACCGTTACCGGCGAGGATCGCGATTTTCCCGCCGCCACGCAGGGCTTTGCGACGCTTCAAAAAATCCTGCAGCATCGCAGCCACATGGCCGGGTTGATCGATATGCACTTCCAGCGTCTCGCCTTCGCAATCGGGTCTTTCAGCCAGCGCCTGCAAGAATCCGGCTTGTCGCCCCTGCCGCGAACTGACACCATATAACGGCTGCACCACGAGCCCGATGTTGGTATAGCCGCTTTCCAGCAAATGCGCGGTCGCCATGCGCGCAGCCCTGACATTGTCGAGCCCCACCAGATCAAAGTCACACCCGTCAATTCGCCTGTCCAGCAACACCACCGGGAATGCCACGCGCCCCAACTCCTTCAGCGGCGTGACATTGCGTCCTTGCGTGTTAAACAGCAGTCCTTCCACGCTATAAGAATGCAACGCCGCCAGCGACTGCTGCTCGCGCTTTTCATCGTTACCGGTGTTACACAACATCAGCGTATAGCCGTGCTCCTGACAAGCTGCCTCGGCGCCGTTCAACACCGCCACCGAATACGGATTCAGAATGTCCGCCACCAGCATTCCGATGAGTCGGGTGCGCCCACCCTTGAGGCCGCGTGCCATCTGGCTGGGTTGATAACCGAGCCGGGCGATCGTGCTGCGAATCTGTTCGCGCAAGTGCTCCGACAACGCATCAAGCTCGCCGCCGAGATATCTCGAAATACTGGTCTTCGACACACCCGCTTCGCGTGCGACCTGGGCAATCGTGACCCTGCCCGCGCCAACGCCGCGCATGTGTTGCATATTGGATTTTTGTCTCACTCTACCTGCCAAATCGTTGATTGTTATCTATCGATACATCGATTGATTTGTTCTACGGGTTCCCAGGTTTCTTTTTTATGATGAATCTTTGGAACCGGTTCCAAGATAGCAGCGCAAAAATCCTTTTGCAAACTATTTCACATGAAAATTTTTATCGACGACTGCGTACATTTATCGTTGCATCATCGTGCATTGCACCAATTTCCACTGGCTTTATTACTGCACAACAACAAACAATGTGAGATTGATCGCCGACCGCCACTTGGAAAACGCCGTACGGATCAGAGTGATGCCGGACACCGGCTCAACAGCATCGGAGACGACGACGGCAAAGACCTACAAAAGAAAAGCAAGAATTTCCCCGGAGACCTTAGGGAAACTCCGGAGATCGCTGTCGGCAGCATTCAATCAGATCAGTCGCTGTTTTTATCACCATTGAGCATGGATGCAATTGGAAACTGCTCACGGTTCTTTTGATAGTAAGAGATGAACTCTCCGAGAGGTATGGCCGTGGAAAACAACCAGCCCTGCCCGTACTCCACCTTGAGATGACGCAAGTAATCCGCCTGACCTTGCGTTTCGATACCTTCCGCAAAGATCTTGAGCTGCAGCGTTTTTGCCATCGCAATAATATGTGATGTGACGCTGCTGGTAGGCGCATTTGTGCCTATTGTATTAATGAAAATCTGATCAATTTTTATCGCGTCGAGCGGTAGTCTTTGCAGTGAAGACACGCTGGAATAGCCGGTACCGAAATCATCGATGGCAATCGTGTGTCCAAGTTCTCTCGCACGATCCAGCGTCAGGCACGCAGAAGTGACATCAACTAAACCGCGCTCAGTTGCTTCCAGCAAGATCTGGTGATTTTCGATATCGGTGCCAGCCAACGCATTCTGAATGACATCGACGCCTTTACCGGTTTTGACGTCATCGGCACTGAGATTGATTGCCACATACAAGCTGCGATCCCTCACCAGCACCGGCTGCAAATCGCGCACAACGATGTCGATGACGTGAGCGGTAATCTCCGCCATCAAGCCGCTCTCTTCGGCCAGCGGAATGAACAAATCCGGCCGCAACAATTCGCCATCAGGCTGCTGCCAACGCAGCAACGCTTCTGCGCCGACACAACGTCCACTCGCCAGTTCGATGATGGGCTGATAGTGAACGACGAGTTGATGCTTCTTTATCGCCGCGATCAACTCCTCCAACGGCGACAGGCGACGACGCATCAAAAAAATCGCGATGCAGATCGCCAATCCCGCCATCAGGATTCCGATCGGCACAAACAGCGCATCTTCCTCATGTAGTTTTTGGAGCAAATCTCGTTTCCGCTCAGTCGCGACGGCGACAAAACCACCGCCACGTTCGACGGCATAGAGAACATTGGCATCTGTGATGGGCTGAGCGGCGGCGATAATTTTGGCTGTCAGTGATAAATCGGGCGCATTTTGTGTGCTGAAAATCTTGCCCGTATCGGAGGCGATCACCAATTGAATACCGCTCTCGACGAGCACATCGGAGAATCTTTCCGGCACAGTCAAGACGTTATAGGCGTTATATTGCGACGCCAGAAGTGGATTGCCCTTGGTGACTAGCGGCATCAAACGCATCGTTACCTTGACGCCATCTTCAGCAGTGAAATCTGCCGTCGGTTGTCTAACTTGTTCTGCCGTGACACCCCATGAGGTACATTTGAGGAAGCCATTTTCGTAATAGCCGATTTCATCCACCGAACGGTTGTTGATGGTCAAGCGCCGCATGATGGCGATATGCTCGGTGGAACAAGGTGTGACGCTCATGGTACTAAGCGTAAAGAGAACGACACGTATGTCGTTGAAGGTGCTTTGCGCACGCATCAGACCGCGCTGCGCGAATGAACTCAACCGCGCCTGCTCTTCATTGCCTGCACGATACCGCGAGAGATAGAACATACCCCCAGTGGATAGCGTCGCAGTAAGGACGCCGACCACGGCACAGACAAAAATAACGCGAAAACCCCTCATATCATTCGCCTTCTACAGATAATTCCTGAAAGGAATTTTCTTTTTCAGTATAAGGCGAACAATAAGTTTTATTGCTTATTTATTAACATTTGTATTACGTAGACAACGCGCGATTGCGAATCAATTTCAACCTCTCTTCGACTCTCTTGGCATGGCATGGCTGATACCGGCCGGTGCCGTAGCTATTTCGCGATGATGCCTATTTATGCAGGATTCAGGCGGCTAGCATCGCGTGGTGCAATTTGACCGATTCGCGCACGATGTCGCTCAACTCTTCGCCACCCTTTTCATCCACATAGAGCAGCAATGCGCGACGCATGCGCGGCTCCCAAAATCGCTTGATGTGCGACGCCAGATCCATCACCGCCTGCTCGTGGTCAGGCATGGTGGAGAAAAAAGTACCGATCTGGTTTGCCATCTTGATCAGGTGCGGAAGATTCATGATGTTGTCTCGTATTGGAATAGTGTTGTCAGATCAGGCGGTGCGGGCCGGCATAAACGACATGTCCCTGCCGGCGTACGAAACCGATCAGGGTGACATCCGTTTCTTTGGCCAGCCGGATTGCCAATGCAGTCGGGGCAGAAATCGCGGCGATGAAACCGATACCGACCGTTGCCGCTTTTTGCACCATTTCATAACTGGCGCGGCTGGTGATGATCACTGCGCCCGATGAAAAATCCTGCTTGTCTTCTGCCAATGCGCCGATCAACTTGTCGAGCGCGTTGTGACGACCGACGTCTTCGCGCACCAGCTTGATATTGCCGTCGCGCCCCAGCCATGCGGCTGCATGCGTGGCGCCAGTCTGCTTCTGCAACTCTTGCTGTGCTTGCATGGCCTCCAATGCGGCGTGCAAGGTCTCGGCTGAAAATCGCAATGCATCAGCTTGTACCGCGGCAGGATGACGCACCGCCTGCTCCAGCGTTTCTGCGCCACACAAACCACAGCCGGTGCGGCCGGTCAGGTTGCGACGTTTTTCCTTCAAGGCGACAAAGCGTTCGGTAGCGACATTCATTTGCACCTGAATGCCTTCAGCGCCCTGGACGATCTCACAGTCGTAGAGCTCGCTTGGATCGGCAAGAATGCCTTCGGTCAATGAGAAGCCCAAGGCAAAATCTTCCAGATCGTCCGGCGTCGCCATCATCACGGCATGTGAAATGCCGTTGTACTCCAGCGCAATCGGCACCTCTTCGGCGACAACATCGACAATGCGTTCACGCTGGCCATCGCGCCACTTTTCCACGTCGACTTGCGCCGACGTGGCGAATTCCGTGTCTGCCGACAATGGGATGGGACATGCATTCATTGACTGCTTCTTTCTTTATTTCGCTATCAGCTTATTTCGTGACCAAAGGCTCCTGCGGCGCCTGCTCACCTTTCAGCAACCCCAGCTGCTCACGATTGAACTGTTCGTAATGCTGCTGCCATTCTGATGGCTGCGACACCGGCATGACCTGCACTGCAGTGACCTTGTACTCAGGACAATTGGTCGCCCAGTCGGAGTTGTCGGTGGTGATCACATTGGCACCCGACTCAGGGAAGTGGAACGTGGTGTAGACCACGCCCGGCTGCACCCGCTCGGTCACCGTTGCCCGCAATACCGTTTGTCCTGCACGCGACTCAATGCCGACCCAGTCGCCTTCGCGCACGCCACGATCTTCGGCATCGTGCGGATGAATTTCCAGGCGATCTTCATTGTGCCACTGCGAATTCTCGGTACGACGCGTCTGAGCGCCGACGTTGTACTGCGACAAGATACGGCCGGTGGTCAGAATCAGCGGATAGCGCTGCGTGACCTTCTCATCGGTCGCAAAGTACTGCGTATTGAGGAACTTGCCCTTGCCGCGGATGAAGCTGCCGATGTGCATGATCGGCGTACCTTCCGGGGCCGATTCATTGCATGGCCACTGGATGCTGCCGAGACGTTCCAGCTTGTCGTAACTGACACCATGAAAACTCGGCGTCAGTGCGGCAATTTCGTCCATGATTTCCGATGGATGATTGTACGGCATCGGATAGCCGAGCGCTTCGGCCAGCGCCACCGTGACTTCCCAGTCCGACTTGCCCGACTTCGACGGCATCACCTTGCGCACGCGCGAGATGCGGCGCTCGGCGTTGGTGAAGGTGCCATCTTTTTCCAGGAAGGACGAACCCGGGAGGAATACGTGCGCATACTTGGCGGTCTCATTGAGGAACAGATCCTGAATCACGATGCATTCCATTTCCTGCAAGGCGGCCGCAACGTGCTGGGTGTTGGGGTCAGACTGAACGATGTCTTCACCCTCGCAATACAGGCCTTTGAAGCTGCCGTCGAGCGCAGCGTCGAACATGTTGGGAATCCGCAAACCCGGCTCAGGATTAAGCGTCACGCCCCATGCTTGCTCAAACATTGAACGCACCGTCGAATCGGAAATGTGGCGATAACCCGGCAATTCATGCGGGAACGAGCCCATGTCACAGGAACCCTGCACGTTATTCTGTCCACGCAGCGGATTGACGCCGACACCCTCGCGGCCGACGTTGCCGGTCGCCATCGCAAGATTGGCGATGCCGATCACCATGGTGGAGCCTTGTGCATGCTCAGTCACGCCCAGGCCGTAATAGATCGCGCCATTGCCACCGGTGGCGAACAAACGGGCTGCGCCGCGCAGTTCTTCCGCCGGCACGCCGCAGACAGCGGACAAGGCTTCCGGCGAATTATCCTCACGCAGCACGAACTCTTTCCACTGCTCATAGGATTGAACATCGCAACGTTCGCGGATGTATTCCTCGCTTTGCAGGTTTTCGGACATGATCACGTGCGCCAGCGCAGTAATCACGGCGACATTGGTGCCGGGACGCAGTTTGAGGTGGTAGTCGGCCTGAATGTGCGGCGACTTGACCATCTCGGTGGTGCGCGGATCGATGACGATCAGCTTCGCGCCCTGACGCAGGCGACGCTTCATCTGCGAAGCGAACACAGGGTGCGCCGCGGCTGGGTTGGCGCCGATGATCATGATGACGTCCGACTTCATGACGGAATCAAAAGTCTGGGTACCGGCAGATTCGCCCAGCGTCTGCTTGAGACCATAGCCGGTCGGCGAGTGGCAGACGCGTGCGCAGGTATCGACGTTGTTGTTGCCGAAGGCGGCGCGCACCAGTTTTTGCACCAGATAGGTTTCTTCATTGGTGCAACGCGACGAGGTGATGCCACCGATCGAATCCTTGCCGTGCTTGGCCTGGATGCGGCGGAATTCGCTGGCGGCATAGCCCAGCGCCTCTTCCCACGACACTTCGCGCCATGGATCGGTGATCTTGCTGCGGATCATCGGCTTGGTGATGCGGTCCTTGTGCGTCGCATAACCCCAGGCGAAACGCCCTTTGACGCAGGAGTGACCGTGGTTGGCCTTGCCGTCCTTGTACGGCACCATGCGCACGACTTCATTGCCCTTCATCTCGGCCTTGAACGCGCAACCCACCCCGCAATAGGCGCAGGTGGTGACCTTGCTGTGTTCTGCCTGACCCATCATGATGACGGTCTTTTCGGTCAGCGTGGCTGTCGGGCAAGCCTGCACGCAAGCGCCGCAGGAGACACATTCGGATTCCATGAAAGTATCCATCTGCCCTGCCGAGACGCGCGACTCGAAGCCGCGGCCGCTGATGGTCAGTGCAAAGGTGCCTTGCGTCTCTTCGCAGGCGCGCACGCAGCGATTGCAGACGATGCATTTGGACGGGTCGTAGGTGAAGTAAGGATTGGACTCGTCCTTCTTCATCTCCAGGTGATTGTCGCCGTCGTAGCCGTAGCGCACCTCGCGCAATCCGACCGTACCGGCCATGTCCTGCAGTTCGCAATTGCCGTTGGTTGGGCAGGTCAGGCAATCGAGCGGATGGTCGGAGATATACAGCTCCATCACGCCGCGCCGGATGTCGGCCAGCTTGGGCGTCTGTGTCTGTACCTTCATGCCGGATTCGCACGGCGTGGTGCAAGAGGCGGGATAGCCCTTCATCTTGCGGCCGTCCTTGCCTTCGATCTCGACCAGACATAGACGACATGAGCCGAAGGGTTCCAGGCTGTCGGTGGCGCATAACTTGGGCACGTTGATGCCGGCTTCCACTGCGGCCCGCATCACCGAGGTGCCGCTCGGCACGGTGACGGCAACGCCATCAATTTCAAGCGTGACTTCTGTCTCGGAGACACGCGCCGGCGTGCCGTAATCTGTTTCGTTGAGCTGGTTCATGACAACAACTCCTTGCTGAATGCGTAAGCGAATAAGGGTTCAGGCGGCTTTTTCAGTCGGCGAACCAAAGTCTTCTGGGAAATGGTTCAGTGCCGACAGCACCGGATACGGCGTCAGGCCGCCCATGGCGCACAGAGAACCGTTGAGCATGGTGTCGCACAGGTCGCGCAGCAGATGCACTTGCTGCGGACGATTGTCGTTGGAGATGATCTTGTCGATCACCTCGACGCCGCGTGTGGAACCGATGCGGCATGGCGTGCATTTTCCGCAGGATTCGATGGCGCAGAACTCCATCGCATAGCGCGCTTGTTGCGCCATGTCGACACTGTCGTCGAACACTACCATGCCGCCGTGGCCGACCATGGCGCCGATGGCGGCAAAGGCTTCGTAATCCAGCGGCGTATCGAGCTGCTGCTGCGGCATGTAGGCCCCCAATGGACCTCCCACCTGCACCGCGCGAATCGGCCGGCCGCTGAGGGTGCCGCCGCCGAAATCTTCCAGCAGTTGGCGCAGAGTCAGGCCAAAGGCCTTCTCGACCAGGCCGCCGTATTTGACGTTACCGGCCAGCTGAAACGGCAAGGTACCGTGCGAACGGCCCATGCCATAGTTCTTGTAAAACGCCGCACCGCGCGCCAGCACGATAGGCACCGTTGCCAGCGAGATCACGTTGTTGATCACGGTCGGCTTGCCGAACAAGCCCTCCAATGCCGGCAAGGGCGGCTTGGCGCGCACTACGCCGCGCTTGCCCTCCAGGCTTTCCAGCAAGGCCGTTTCTTCACCGCAGATATAGGCGCCGGCGCCCATGCGCACTTCCAGACGGAATGCCTTGCCGGAGCCGAGGATATTGGCGCCCAGATAGCCATTCTGGCTGGCCGTGGCGATCGCTTCGTTGAGCGCGGCAATGGCGTGAGGATATTCAGAACGCACGTAGATATAACCCTGCGTCGCGCCGACCGCCAGACCGGCAATCGTCATGCCCTCGATCAACACGAAGGGATCGTCTTCCATCACCATGCGGTCGGAGAAGGTGCCGGAGTCACCTTCGTCGGCATTGCAGACGATGTACTTCTGCGCTGCCTGCGCATTGGCCACCGTTTTCCATTTGATACCGGTTGGGAACGCAGCACCACCGCGTCCGCGCAGACCGGAATCCAGGACTTCCTGCACGATGGCTTCGCTGCTCATGCCGATCGCGCGTCGTAGCCCGGCATACCCCTCGTGCGCCAGATAGTCGCTGAGCGACACCGGATCGGTGATGCCGACGCGGGCAAAGGTCAGGCGCTCCTGATTTTTCAGATAAGGAATTTCTTCAGTCAAGCCCTGTTCCAATGCGTGCGCCCCGCCCTGCACGAAACCGGCATCGAACAAACCCGCCACATCGGCAGGATCAACCGGGCCGTAAGCGACGCGGCCTTGTGCGGTCGCTACCTCAACCATGGGCTCCAGCCAGAACATGCCGCGTGATCCGTTGCGCACGATATGGATTTCGACACCGCGCTTTTTCGCCTCGCCGGAGATCGCTACGGCGACGTCATTGGCGCCCAGAGCAATGGCGGCAGAATCACGCGGGACGTAGATAGTTACGCTCATGACGCACCTCGCTTGGCTTGCAGCAGGCGATCCAGTTTATCGGCGCCAACGCGCGCATGCAGTTCGCCGTCGACCACGACATTCGGGCCGCAGGCGCACAGGCCCAGGCAGTAGACCGGTTCAAGCGAGAACTGGCCATCGGCAGTGGTTTCATGAAAGGCACAGCCGAGTAATTTCTCGGCATGTCTGGCCAAGGCTTCGGAGCCGACCGACTGACAGGCTTCAGCACGGCAGACCTGAATCACATGCTTGCCGGCGGGTTGCTGGCGGAAGTGATGGTAGAAGGAAATCACGCCGTGTACTTCCGCACGCGATACGTTCAGGGCATCGGCGATCATCGGCACAGCATCGGCCGGCACGAAGCCTACTGCATCCTGGATCCCGTGAAGAATGGGCAACATCGCGCCGGGCATATGACGGCGCGCGGCAATCACATCCCTGACTGCGCCGACGTCGAAAGGCTGTTCTCTGTTCATTGTTTCGTCTCCTGCTGAACTGCTGAAAGGCACCGGTTTGTTGTTTTATTTCCCGGACCGTGAAAATACGTGTTTAGTCTCGCCGCCGGATCCTGATTGGAACGAGGCGCAGACTCTGTTTTTGCACTGCTTTTTTACGCACTGCCGACAACAAGCCGGCAGCGACGAATACGGCGATCCCTGCCTGCGCAAACGGCATGGCAAAGCTCAAAAAACGGGGGAAGAAAATACTGCAGAATGCGACTGCAAGGACTGCAGCGGCAGAGATAAGACAAACCATCAGAGGTGCAGACGCTGCGCTGAAGAGCGGGAGCGTTACAGCACGCTGTCTGATCGATGAGTGAGCTAGCGATTTCATGTTCTCCCTGCCTATCAAAATGCATCGGGTTGGTACAGAACACTTCTGGTGAAACCGGCTGCCGCAGAGCCATTGCCGTCGCGGCAGCCTTATTGCTTTACGTCTATTACTTAAACAACACGGCAGTCTTTTGCAGTGTCAGAGCAATGCCCCACACCAGCGGGATACCGACTGCCAGCCACGCAGCGCCGATCAGCGCAGGATTACCACCGCGGCCGACTTGCGACAATTCTGCGTCGGACATCGTTGCAGTGCTATCGGACGACGATTTCTCGTGCGCCAGTTGCTTTTCACGGGCCAGTTCTTCCGGTGTCATGAAATGCTTCGCAGCGACAGGACGGATCAGCAAATTGCAGATCAGACCCAGCACCAGCATGCCTGCCAGGATATACATCGTGGTGTTGTAGACCTGATCGCGTGGCATGCCCAGCGACAGCTGGTATTCACGCATGTAGTTCACAACGACAGGGCCGAGAATACCGGCGGTTGCCCATGCAGTCAGCAAACGACCGTGGATCGCGCCAACCATTTGCGTACCGAACAAGTCCGCCAGATAAGCAGGCACCGTTGCAAAACCACCGCCGTACATCGACAGGATGATGCAGACCGCGCCGACGAAGAGCGCGATGCTGCCGGCTTTGGCCGACCATGGCAGACTGACGTACAGGATGAAGCCCAGCACGAAGAAGATCACGTAAGTCATCTTGCGGCCGAAGAAGTCGGAGCACGAAGCCCAGACAAAACGGCCACCGATGTTGAACAAGCTGATGAGGCCGGTGAAACCCGCTGCAATCGCCGCAATCGCTGCCTTTTGCTCAAGCGACAGATCACTGAAGCCGACGTTGACGCCCAGCAAATGACCGCCAAACACTTCTTGCAGCATTGGCGACGAGATGCCGATCACGCCGATACCGGCCGACACGTTCAGACACAGCACCAGCCACACCAGCCAGAACTGAGGAATGCCCCAGACTTTGCTCACATGCACGTGGTTTTGCGTGATCATGGTGTTGTTGGTCGTCACCGGAGGTGTCCAGCCGGCCGGCTTCCAGCCGCTGGGCGGAACACGGTAGCCCAGCGCACCTGCCATCATGAAGATGAAATAGATGACGGCCATCGCAACGAAGGTTTCCCATACACCGACCGATGTCGGGGTGGCGAAGTGCTTCATCAGCTTGTCGGCCAGCGGACTGCCGACCAGTGCGCCGCCACCGAAACCCATGATCGCCATGCCGGTCGCCATACCGCGACGATCCGGGAACCATTTAATCAGTGTCGACACCGGCGAAATGTAGCCAAGGCCGAGACCCACGCCGCCGATGACGCCGGAGCCGAGCCACATGAGCCAGATCTGGTGGGTATACACCCCCAATGCGGAAATCAGCAGACCGCCGCACCAGCACAATGCCGAGACGACGCCAGCCTTGCGCGGACCTGCGCGCTCAAGCCAACCGCCCCAGATTGCAGCGGAAACGCCGAGCAGAACAAAGAACATGGTGTACATCCAGCCCAGCATGGAAATCTTCCAGTCGCAGGTGGTGGAGAACACTTGATCAAAAAAGCTGCTGCCCGGTGCACAAGCGATCGACTCTTTGATGCCGAGCGATTTGGACAAGGGCAGCCAGAAGACGGAAAAGCCGTAGGCCATACCGATACACAGGTGAATTGCGAGTGCGGCAGGCGGAACCAGCCAGCGGTTGAAGCCAGGCTTGGCTATGGTGTGTTCCTTTTGCAGGAAATCGAAGGCCATTACTCCCTCCTCTTTAATGTTGTGGGGCGGCAATTATATGCAAGTCGAAGGAATTCGGCTATTTATGCAAATAATTACCTATAGTTTTTATGTACTACGCGTGCTACCGCGAAGGTATCATTGAAATTCTTCACCCTCAATATGCTATTTATTTCATATTTATCATGTATAAAGTTCGCATCAAACCTCACTGGGAAATCGCTCACGGTGAAGAAACACCTCTAGATACCGCCGATTTGCTTGCTCTGTTAGCTGCGATTCAACAGAGTGGATCGATTGCCAAAGGCGCCGAGCAGTTGCGCCACTCCTATCGGCATGCATGGGGTCTGCTGCGTACTTCCGAGCAGTTATTCGGACATAGCCTGATTGAAAGCGGACGTGGCCGCGGCACCACACTCACACCGTTTGCCAGCAAATTGCTGTGGGCCGACCGCATGGTCAGCGCACGGCTGTCGCCGACACTGGACAGCCTGGCCTCGGAGCTGGAAATTGAATTGGGCAAAACGGTCGAAGGCAAATCCAAGACGGTGCGCCTGAACGCCAGCCATGGCTTCGCTGTCGCCGCCCTGCTCAATCAGTTCAACCAGGCCAAACTGCCGGTGGAAGTACGCTATCGCCACAGCACCGATGCCGTGGCGGCCTTGTCGCGCCAGGAATGTGATCTCGCAGGGTTCCACGTGCCGCTGGGTGAATTCGAAAAACCGGCCATTGCCATGTACGCTAAATGGCTCAACAAGCGCAGCGATTGCTTAATCCATCTGGCGGTGCGCAATCAGGGGCTCTTCGTTGCCCCCGGCAATCCCAAGCAAATTCTGGATTTACCGGATCTGATCCGCAGCGATCTGCGTTTCGTCAATCGCGAAGCCGGCTCCGGTACCCGCATGCTGCTGGAACTGATGCTGGCAGGGCAAGGTATCTCGCACAAGAAGATCAATGGTTTCGAAAACACTGAGTTCACGCACTCGGCGGTAGCCGCCTTCATCGCCAGCGGCATGGCCGATGTCGGCTTTGGTGTGCAGACGGCATCGCAGCGCTTTGGGCTGGATTTCATTCCGCTGGTGCGGGAGCGGTATTTCTTCGCCCTGCCGACGGCGTCGCTCAACGATCCACTGGTGCAGGCGGTGGTCAATATTCTGCAATCGCCGATATTCCGCAGTGTGGTGGACGATCTGGCGGGTTATGACGGTACTGACACCGGAAAAATACAAAGCCTGCAGGAAGCCTTCGGCTAACGCTGGGCCATATGGCTCAGCGTGCTTGCACGTTAAGGTGCTTCTGCAAGAAGCGCACGCACTCCCGTACCTTGGCGGAGTTCTTCAACTGCAGCGGATAGACCGCACAGAGATCTGCTTCCTGAAAATACCCCGGCAGCACGCGTACCAGACTCCCATCCTTGAGACTGGCGGCGACATCCCAGATCGACCGCAAGATGATGCCGTGCCCGTCGACCGCCCACTGATGAATGATCTCGCCGTGGTTCGAGGCCAGACCGCCGGCAACCTTGACGGTCTCCGCGCCTTTCGGCCCCATCATGCGCCAGATACCGAAGGACTGATTACGCTCACGAATCACCAGACATTGATGCTGAGTCAGCTCGGATAAGGTTTGCGGCATGCCGTGACGCTCCAGATATCCCGGACTGGCACATAGCACCCGCTGACTGGTGATGATGCGCTTGGCGAAGAGATGCGGCTCATGCACCGGTCCGACGCGGATGTCGAGGTCGAATCCTTCATTGATCATGTCGACCTGACGGTCAAACAGCTCCAGCTGAATACGCAGGCCGGGATGCAGCCGTGCGAATTCTGAAATCAGCGGTGACACATATTTGCGCCCCAGAGCAAAGCTCGTGCTGATCTTGAGCAAACCCCGCGGCACGCGTTTGGCGGTGCTGACGGTTTCAATCATCTGATCGACATCGTCGAGGATGCGCCGTGCCCAGTCGTGCACGTTGCTGCCGTCCTCGGTCATGACGACGCTGCGCGTGGTGCGATGAAACAAGCGTACGCCCAGCGCCGCCTCCAGCAAGGCAATCCGCTTGCTGATATAGGCGGGAGATGCGCCCAGTTCCTTGGCGGATTCGGCAAAACTGTTCTTGCGCGCCACGGTACAGAACAGGCGCAGATCTTCCAGCAAAGGCGCGGCGGCAGATTGATTGTTCACGATTCGTGTTTTATGAAGTAACCGATTCGTGAATTATAGCGAGCTGCCGAGCAAGCATTAGCGTTTATGATTTCCGTTCGGTTTTTAAAGGAGAACGCACCGTGACCAAACATAAAGTAGCTGTGATCGCCGGCGACGGCATCGGACAAGAAGTGATCCCCGAAGGCTTGCGCGCCGTCGACGCCGCAGCAAAGAAATTCGGCATCGAGATCGAGTACACCCATTTCGACTGGGCGCATTGCGGCTACTACGCCCAGCACGGCAAGATGATGCCGGACGACTGGTTCGATCAGTTGAAGGGATTCGAAGCAATCTTCTTCGGCGCGGTCGGCTGGCCTGCCACGGTGCCCGATCACGTCTCGCTGTGGGGTTCGCTGCTGAAGTTCCGCCGCGACTTCGACCTCTATGTCAACCTGCGCCCGGTGCGTCTGATGCCCGGCGTACCCTGCCCGCTGGCCGGCCGCAAACCTGGCGACATCGATTTTTACGTCGTGCGCGAAAACACCGAGGGGGAATATTCTTCCATCGGCGGCCGCATGTATGAAGGCACTGATCGTGAAGTAGTGATTCAGGAGTCGGTCTTTACCCGTCACGGCGTCGACCGTATCCTGAAATACGCCTTCGACCTGGCGCAAAGCCGTCCGAAGAAACACCTCACTTCCGCCACCAAGTCCAATGGCATCGCCATCACCATGCCGTATTGGGACGAGCGCGTCGAAGCCATGAGCAAGAACTACGGCGACGTCAAATGGGACAAGTACCACATCGATATCCTGACCGCGCATTTCGTGCTGAATCCGCAGCGATTTGACGTGGTGGTCGCGCCCAACTTGTTCGGCGACATATTGTCCGACCTCGGCCCGGCCTGCGCGGGCACCATCGGCATTGCGCCGTCGGCCAACATCAATCCTGACCGCAAGATGCCGTCGCTGTTCGAACCGGTACACGGTTCGGCGCCCGACATCGCCGGCAAGAACATCGCCAACCCGGTCGCCACGATCTGGTCCGGCGCGATGATGCTGGACTTCCTCGGCAACGGCAAACCGCAATACAAGCAAGCGCATGACGCTATCCTGTCCGCCATCGAAAAAGTGCTGGTGGAAGGACCGAAGACCGCTGATCTGGGCGGCACCGGCGATACAACGGCAGTCGGCAAGGCCATCGCCGCCGCTATCTGATCCGATCAGAACGCAGCAACCGGATGCGGATCGCGCTCATCAGAAGCGCGACCGTATCACCAACAGGAGGAGACACCCGATGCAACACTGGAAAGCCATTGTCGCGACCGCAGCAGCAGCGTTCGCCTTCAACACACAAGCGCAAACCACGCAGCAACCCATCGTCATCAAATTCAGCCACGTTGTCGCCACCAACACGTCCAAGGGCAAGACAGCCGAATACTTCAAAAAGATCGTCGAAGAACGCACCGCGGGTCGCATCAAGGTCGAGGTCTATCCGAACAGTCAGCTCTACAAGGACAAGGAAGAACTCGAAGCCCTGCAAATGGGATCGGTGCAATTGCTGGCGCCGACCTTCGGTAAATTCGGTCCGATGGGCGTGCGCGAATTTGAAGTATTCGACCTGCCCTACCTGTTCGACAACATGGCGCAGGCGCAAAAGATCACGCAAGGCCCGATCGGCCACGCCCTGCTCAAAAAGCTGGACAGCAAGGGACTCACCGGTCTGGCAATGTGGGACAGCGGCTTTCTCGACTGGACTTCCAACAAGCCGATCGTGAAGCCGGCCGACATCAAGGGCATGAAGATTCGCATCCAGTCATCCAAGGTGATCGACGCGCGCACGCGCATCGTCGGCGCACTGCCGCAAGTGATGCCATGGTCGGAGATTTATCAGGGCCTGCAAACCGGCGTGGTCGACGGCCAGGAAAATCCGCCATCCATCGTCAGCACCGCCAAGCTGTTTGAGGTGCAGAAGTTCATGACGATTTCTGAACACGGCTATCACGGCTACGTGTTCATCGCCAACAAGCGCTTCTGGGATGCACTGCCGGCAGACATCAAACCGATCATGGACAAGGCGGTGATCGACGCGACCGAGTATTTCAACAGCAACGCGAAGAAGGAAAATGACGATGCGCTGGAAGACATCAAAAAGACCGGCAAGATGAAAATTCTGACCATGACGCCGGAAGAAAAGAGCGAGTGGAAAAAGATCCAGTACAAGGTTCACCGCGAGATGGAAGACCGTATCGGCAAGGACTTGATCCAATCCATCTACAAGGAAATCGGCCGTACGCCGGACGGCAAATAGCCGCCGCAGCGCCAATCGTGTCAAGTTCAAGCCGACAATTCCTTGCGAATCGTCGGCTTTTTTACATCATCGATGTTTTCCGAAATACGACGCCGTCATGTCGTGTTAGCATTTGCCGCTTAAAATAAGCTGACATTTCCATTACGATCATGAAGGTACGGTTAACATATTTCACTGCGGCACTGAGCGCACACGCTTTGCTGTGGTCGGTTAGCCTGCTGATCATGCTGGAAGATGATGCCGCAATGCTGGCGTTTATGTTTTCTTGAAACCTTGTTTTCTTGAAAGACGTTTGTCTGAAACTTCTTTCAACAATCACCGCATTCACTGAACGGGACATGATGAAATTTGCTGTGCTGGCGTTGCTACTGGTATCGAACCAGGTTTTAGCCGCGCAATGGTCATTGCTCGGCGACAATGATCTCGGTACCTTCTTTGTCGACAAAAGCACCGTCACTCGCAGCCGCGGTGTTCTGAAGGCCGATATCCTGCTGAACTGGAACAAGCCGCAATTGCTGCAAGGCCACGGCAAATACTATCTGTCGGAAGTTTCCATCGCTTATCTCGACTGCGACGACAAGCAAATCGGTTTCGGCAGCCGCACCATGTACGCCAAGGCCGACGCCCAGGGCGGCGCGCTGTTTTCCCCTTACCTCGCCTACGGCGACGTCAAGCTGCAAGACACGGTGCCCGGCTCAACCGGCGCGCAGATGATCAAAGCCATTTGCAGCCTCAAATAACAAGAGCGTTTCGTTAAATGCTCTTCTTGCCTGTCACACCTTCATCGGCAGAATGACCATCTGCAAACCGTCAAAGTGCAGCCTGCGCTGAATCGCCAGCGCCGCCTGATTGTGAAGCAAGCGGATGAACCAGTTGTCCTGCTCGAAGATCAGCTTACTGGTAAAGAAAATCGCATTCGGATATTGCTTGCTGATGTCATAGCAAAGCTTGGTGACTTCCTGCACGGCGTCGGTGCCGAATCCCAGGAACGACGTCGATGCCATGCCGTGGCTGCGGCAAAAATCCACGAAGAACTGCAAGGTCGCATTGGCCTCGGCGCGCATCTGTTCCACCGCGCCCTCGCCACCATAGGCATGCGAATCGACCGTACGCGCATTGACGAAAATGAAGTTCTTGAAATGTTCCGGGAACATCCGCTGCACCCACAGCAAGGCGTGCAAACCGCCGCCGCGTGACGTACCGACGATAAAGACCGCGGTCTGGTTGACCGGATCCGGTTCGATTGCCTTCAGGTTGGTGCCAAAGGGCTGGCTGGAAAAGATCTGGTCGACCGAGCGGATCGCTTCCTTGGTATCGCGGTAGTGATTGCGGATGTATATACAGAGTGCAGAAATCGCGGCAATGATGACCGCCGTCGCCCAACCGCCTTCAGTCAGTTTCTCGAACAGCAAGACGGACAGAATCGACGCGCAGATCACAAAGCCGACCAGCGACAACAGGAAGCGTCGCTTCCAGTGCGCCAGATGGCGGCGATGACGCCACCAGTAGCGGCACAAGCCGAACAGCGAAATGGCGAATGTGAGAAATACCGAGATCGAATACAGCACGATCAGCAACGTCACACTGCCCCGCGTCCAGAACAGGATGATCAATGCGGCAATGCCCATGACCAGGATGCCATTTTGCGTGACCAGCCGTGTCGACAGGTAACGGAATTTATGCGGCACCCAGGAATCCACCGCCATATTCGACAGCACCGCAGGACCACCAAGGAAGCCTGTGTTGGCGGCAACAAACAGCAAACCCGCCTCAAACGCCAACACGACCGCCAGCAAGATATCGTTGAGCCATCGGCTGCCGGTGCCCATGCTGTCGATGATCAGCCGGAAGGTGGTCGCGTTGAGTGTCTCGCCATTGACATGGCGCGCATCCCACAACAGATATAACAAGAAGATCCCGCCGGCCGTGAATGCCAGCGACAAGGCCATATAAATCATCGTCACCTTGCCGGTGCGTACGCGCGGCTCGGCCAGCATATTGACGTTGTTGGAGACCGCCTCCAGACCGGTATAGGTACCGCCACCCTGCGAATAGGCCAGCAGCAGCATGCTGGCGACGCCTGCCCAGCCTATGTTTTGTGCCAAGGCGCCGGTATCGCTTAGCGTGGAAGGCACCAGCGCCGGCAGATATTCCGCATGCGCGAAGATGCCATAGACGATCAGCACCAGATGCGTCGCGACAAAACCGAGAAAGATCGGCAGCAGGAACTGGATCGCCTCTTTGAGCCCGCGCAGATTGAGCACGATCAGCATACCGACGAAGAAGGCTTCCGCCCACAGCTTGTAATCCTGGAAGCCCAGCGGCAGCAAAGACGCCAGCGCATCGACACCAGAGGCGATGGAAATGGCGATCGTCAACACATAATCGAGAATCAGCGCGACGCCGGAAATCAGTCCGAGATAGGGGCCGACCAGCTTGGTTGCCACCCGATATCCGCCGCCACCGGTCGGAAACAGCTCGATGACCTGGTTATAGGCCAGCGCAATGATGAATACCGTCAGCGCCGTCGCCAGCGCGAGATAAAGTCCAAGGTGAGTGTGCTCACCGAGCGCACGGAAACTTTCTTCGGGACCGTAGGCCGACGACGACAAACCATCCGCCCCCAAACCTACCCATGCCAGAAAAGCGACCAGTGCCAACGAATGGCGGGTCTCGCTTTTCAACGGGTCCAGCGCCTTGCCCAACAACATTTCTCGAATCTTCAACATGCATTCATGTGCCACATACTTCGACATTTTTCGCTCAAGCGGCGATGATACCTGTTTGTACCGCAGCGCGGCATGAGCAAAATTGCATGAGGGCCTTGCCCCTCTCTTCAAAATCCGTCATAATCGCTGTCTTGCGTTGCCGGGATGGCGGAATAGGTAGACGCACGGGACTCAAAATCCCGCGGTGGTGACACCGTGCCGGTTCGATTCCGGCTCCCGGCACCAGCACTGAAATGTGCTGATGGAGCATGCAGTATGGATGTAGATGTTTGATACAGATGTGTAGCTGATTGCAGTCGTCAGGAATTTGCAAGAGACGATATGCAGCAACAGATATTGCGTCTCGGCGATTCGGCAGCAAAGTAATAAGCTAGTTGTGTTGCAGCGAGCTCATTATGCGCCAACGTTGCAGGAACAAAACAGGTAGGTACGATTATTCGTCCCTGCCTTTTTTTTGGCCCAAATATTCGGCCAAAAATAGAAATTTGTAGCGACTTTTATCGTAATATTTGATTTACTTTTTTTAACGATCAATAAGCCGGCTCTCGTTATCACATTAACAAAAAATGCGAGGGGGTCGCAGCGATTATCAGACAATCGGATCAGTTGGCAGGATTGCTTGCCGGAGTGGTAAAAACTCCAAAAGCGAATAACAACTGCCCTATCTGATTACTATAACGATAACGTTTGCGAAGAGAGCATGGGCAATCGACAGCATTCGAATAGAAATATGCGTTTTGGGGATGTCAGTTTTTCTGTCGCATCGCATACGGCTTGGGCGCCTGGTTTAGACACCGCTGCCGCATGGCTGGAGTGGGCTCACGACCGCAAACCCGCATCTGCACCGACCGAACCCAAAGTCAAAGATATGCCGCCAATGTTGCGCCGTCGTGCCAGTCCGGCCGGCAAGATGGCTCTGGAAACCGCCTATCAGTGCCTTCCGGCGCAATCCGATATCCCCGTCATCTTTGCCTCCCGCCACGGCGAATGCGCGCGTTCGGTCGAATTACTGATGGAACTGGCCAATAACGCCCCGCTGTCGCCTGCCTCATTCAGCCTTTCCGTACACAATGCCAATGCAGGCTTGTTCTCCATTGCACGCGGCGACCGTGGCAATAGCATCGCCATCGCCGCAGGCCCCAGCACGGTTGAGCATGCGTTAATCGAAGCGTGCGGCCTGTTGGCCGACGGCGCCCCGCAGGTATTGCTGGTCATGTCGGACAGCCCGCCGCCGGAGGCTTTCAGCGCCTACAACGATTGCGCCGAAGAAGGCTACGCCTGGGCCTGGCTGCTGCAGGCGATTGCCGACAAACATTCCGGAAGCAACACCGGCGAACACATTTCACTGTCCTGGTCTGCAGCAAACCACGATGGCGCAACCGAAAATCTCTCGGCAGTCCCGGCGGGACTGGATGTCCTGCGCTTCTTCCTGCGGCGCGACGCCGAGCTGGCTCGTGTTGCCAACGGGCGCTGCTGGCGCTGGAGCCGCCATGATTGATTGGTTGAATAAACGATCGGGCAAACAGCTGATCACGCATTCGACGAAGCAATCGACAAGGCATCAAACCGCCCTTTTCAACAAATACTGGCGAGTATGTGGGACTGGTATCAGTTTTGCCGCGTTCGGCGCCGGTGGGCTGGCATTGCGCCTGGCGATCTTCCCCTTGCTCAATCTCTTCGTACGCGATCAGCAACAGCGCATTCTCTGGTCGCGCCGGATCATCCGCCTGTCTTTCCGTGCATTCGTCGAACTGATGCGCATGCTGGGCGTACTCAGCTATGAGATTACCGGCCTGGAAAGATTGGAACGCCGTGGCCTGCTCATCCTCGCCAACCATCCCAGCCTGATTGACACCGTATTGCTGATGGCCTTCGTCCGGCAGGCCGACTGCATCGTCAAGGGGGCATTGTGGCGCAATCCCTTCACCCGTGGCCCGGTGCGGGCGGCCGGCTACATCAGCAATGAAGACGGCCCGGAATTGGTCGACGACTGCATCGCCTCGATCCGCAGCGGCGGCAATCTGATTATTTTCCCCGAAGGCACACGCACACCTGCCGACGGCAACATGACTTTCAAGCGCGGCGCGGCCAATGTCGCTGTGCGCGGCGAATGTGCGATTACCCCGGTGATCATTCGTTGCACGCCGGGAACGCTCGCCAAAGGTAACAAATGGTGGAAAGTGCCGCCAACCATGGCACACTTCAGCATCGAGATTCAACAGGATATCGACATCAGGGCGGTAACCGGCCAGGCCGAGAACCCGACCCTGGCAGCGCGCCAGCTCACGTACTACCTGCAAAACTATTTCATGAAAGAAAGCTAGGCGATGCCAAGACTTGACGAAGAAATCAAAGAACTCATTATCGAAGTTCTGCAACTGGAAGACATCCGTCCGTCCGACATCGATTCCGCCGCCCCGCTGTTCGGCGACGGATTGGGATTGGATTCCATCGACGCGCTTGAGCTGGGCGTTGCATTGCAAAAACGCTACGGCGTTGTTTTATCCGCGAATTCAGAAGAAACCCGCAAGCACTTTGCTTCGGTTCAATCCCTGGAAGCCTTGATCGCCAATCACGCCAATAAGTAAATAAGTAGGCTCACCATGACAACCTTAGCGCCAACCATGAACAAGGACGAGATCACCGTCTGGATCGTCGACATGCTGCATGAGATGTTCGAACTCGACAAAGCCAAGATCTCGCCGCAATCGAATCTTTACACTGATCTCGACATCGACAGCATCGACGCCGTCGATATCGTCGTCAAACTGAATCAGATGACCGGCAAACGCATCCAGCCTGACGTATTTCGGTCGGTACGCACAGTACAAGATGTGGTCAACGTGATTGCGACGCTGCTGCAAACGGATGAAAAAGCCTGATTTCACCAATGTCCTGACCACCCTGATCATCCTGGTATATCCACTGCTGATCTGGTATGCGCACGGGAAGATCGAACCTCGGTTGCTGGCGCTGGCGCTGGTAGCTGTCGCGGTGTTACGCCTGCTGACCTCCAAACTGAGCCAACGCTACCGCTGGATGAGCCTGGCCGCGCTTGCGCTGGCGGTACCGGCGCTGTTCTGGAACGCCATGTTGCCGCTCAAGCTGTATCCGGTCGCAGTCAGTCTGGGCATGCTGGCCTTGTTCGGCGCCAGTCTGGTGCGCCCGCCCTCCATCATCGAACGGCTGGCGCGTTTGCAAGATCCGAATCTGCCGGCCTTCGCCGTTGCGTACACCCGCCGCGTCACCCAGGTGTGGTGCGTCTTCTTTGCGCTCAATGGCGGCATCGCCTTTGCCACTGCAGTCTGGGCATCTGAAGCCATCTGGTCGCTGTATACGGGATTGATCTCCTATGTGCTGATGGGCGTGCTGTTCGTCGGCGAATATGCCGTACGCCTCTATGTCAGGCGTCATCACCATGCCTGACTTCATCGATATGCTGGCGCTGCCCTACATGGCACGCGCTGACGACCATCTCATCGGCTGGCGTCATCACCATGCCGTCAGCAATGCGCAATTCGGCATCGACGCTGCACAATGGCGGCAATTATTGGCAGGCCACAGCGGCCGCAATTTTGCCCTGTTCATGCATGACACGATCGCTTTTTCCGCAGCGCTGTTCGGTGCCTGGCAAGCGGGAAAAACGGTCTATCTGCCCAGCGACACCCTGCCGGACACTTGCAAGGCGCTGGCGGCGAACGTTGACGGTTTCATCGGCGATTTCGCGCACGAATGGAAACCGCTGGAGACGCCATCACTAAATGCCGAAAGCCCCGCGCCCACAGTTGCAGATGCGGCCACGCTGGACGGCGACTTCATCGGCCTGGTGGTCTACACCTCCGGCAGCACCGGTGCGGCCCAAGCCATCCCGAAAAAACTCTCGCAGATGTCGAACGAGGTCGCCACGCTTGACGCATTGTTCGGCGCGCGCGTGGGCAACGCTGACATCGTCTCGACCGTTTCGCACCAGCACATCTACGGCTTGCTGTTCAAAGTGCTTTGGCCGATTTGCGCGGGCCGCGCGATCCATGCACACAGCGCTTTCTTCCCGGAAGATCTCGCTGCCATTGCGCCACAACGTCCATGGCTGCTGCTGTCCAGTCCGGCGCATCTCAAGCGCCTGCCCGAGAGTCCAGTACAACCTGACATCACGCATCTGCAAGCCATTTTTTCATCGGGCGGCCCCCTGTTCCCCGATGTGGCCGCAGCCACATACCAGCAATTCGGACACAGCCCGATTGAAATCTATGGCAGCTCGGAAACCGGCGGCATTGCCTGGCGTCAGCCCTTGCCCGGCATTGAGCGAGACGATAGCTGGCTGCCGATGCCACACGTCGACGTACGACTGAACATCGAACACGACTGCCTGGAAGTACGCTCGCCACACTTGCCCGACAGCGATTGGCTGCGCATGGCCGACCGGGTGGAATTCTCCGACAGGCAAAAATTCACCCTGCGCGGTCGCGCCGACCGCATCGTCAAGCTGGAAGAAAAACGCATCTCCCTCGACCAGATCGAACGCCTGTTGCTGACGTCGCCGCTGGCAGCAGAAGCGCGCGTCATGCTGCATCAGGCGCCGGGCCAACGTGATCGTATTGCTGCTTTCGTCGTCCTCGCAGCGGCAGGTCGCGACGTGCTGGAACAGCAAGGCAAGCTGGCGCTGAACACAAAGCTACGCGCCGTCCTGGCGGACGCGATCGAAAGCGTCGCGCTGCCGCGCATGTGGCGTTACCTCGACGCCATGCCGGCCAACACGCAAGGCAAAACTACATTGGCGGCATTGACCGCATTACTGGAAGAACAGCAGGTGCCGGCATCGGCATCGTCCCGTCCATTGCTGCCCGAACATACGCTGATACAGCGCACCGACACGCAGGTCACGCTGCAACTGTATGTCCCGGAAAACCTGCTCTATTTCGAGGGTCATTTTCCTGAAGCGCCTATCCTGCCCGGTGTCGCGCAAGTGAACTGGGCACTGGAATTGGGACGTCAGTATCTGCCCCTGCCACACGATTGCGTCGGCATGCAGGCGTTGAAATTTCAGCGCGTGATTGTTCCCGGTGCAACCGTCAGTCTTGAACTTGAACACGACATGCAAAAAAGCGCACTGGCTTTCCGCCTGCACTCCGCCGACGGCCAGCACGCCAGCGGACGCATTCTGCTCGGAGGTGCCGCATGACTCCAATGACGACTACAGTAAGTCCGCCGAAGATCGGTGTCGTCATTCCGGTCTACAACCACGAGCGCGCTATTCCGGCCGTACTGGAAGCCGTGTTGCAACATGACCTTCACTGCGTACTGGTCGACGACGGCAGCAACAGCACCTGCGCGGCGGTGCTCGATCAGCTCGCGGCGCAAACGCCCCAACAAGTTACCTTGCTGCGCCACAGCGTCAATCGCGGCAAAGGTGATGCGGTCATGACCGGCTTGCGCCATCTGGCGCAGCAAGGCTATAGCCATGGCTTGCAGATCGACTCCGACGGCCAGCACGATACTGCCGACATCCCGCGCTTCGTCGCAACCTGCGCAGCACACCCGCTTGCGGTGATCAGCGGCTGCCCGATCTATGACGACAGCGTGCCAAAAGGACGCCTCTATGCGCGCTACCTGACGCATGTCTGGGTCTGGATCAATACGCTGTCTTTTGATATCCGAGATTCAATGTGCGGCTTTCGCATTTATCCGCTGACACCTGTCATGACGCTGATCGCGAAGCAAAAAATTGGCAGCCGCATGGATTTCGATACCGAGATCCTGGTACGCCTGTATTGGCGCGGCATACAAGTCATTAACTTTCCCACGCGCGTGCGTTATCCGACGGACGGCGTATCGCATTTCAACGTCTGGCTCGACAACGTCCTGATTTCACGCATGCATACCGTCCTGTTTTTTGGCATGTTGGTTCGTTCACCATTGCTGCTGGCCCGCAAACTTTTTGCAACAACCCGACGCATGGCATCGCAATGACGGCGAATGAAGAAACACAAGCGCCACAGCAGCAGCGATCCGGCAGGCATTGGGCGCAAATCAACGAAGTCAGTTTCGTCGCCGGCATGCGCCTGCTGTTTTTTGTCTATCGCGTGTTTGGCCGATGGCCGTTTCGGATAATGCTGTATCCCGTGCTGGTCTGGTACATGGCACGCAATCCGTTGGCACGAAAAGCTTCCCTCGATTATCTTGCGCACCTGCGCTCAGCCCATCCGACGCTGGCAACGCCAGTTGGAATTCGCGGCGCCTTCCGCCATTTCGCTGCCTTTGGAGAAAGCCTGCTCGACAAAATGCTGTTGTGGGGCGGCCTGTTCCCGATGGACAAAGTGAGCGTGCAAAACGGTTCCCTGATCACCGAGGCCGCCGCACAAGGCCGCGGCGGACTCATGATGTGTACGCATCTGGGCAATCTGGAATTGTGCCGCGTGCTCGGCCGCCGGCATCCCAACGTCAAACTGACTGTACTGGTGCATACCAAGCATGCGCAAGCTTTCAACAACATGCTGGCGCAACTCGATCCGGGCAGCCAGATGAATCTGATGCAGGTTACCGAGATGACACCCGCCACCGCAGTCATTCTGGCTGACAAGGTCGCGCAGGGTGAGTTTGTCGTCATCGCCGGCGACCGGGTTCCGGTTTCGCCCAATCCGCGCGTGGCGCTGGCGCCCTTCATGGGGGAAGCAGCGCCCTTCCCGATTGGCCCTTACGTCTTGGCCAGTCTGTTGAATTGCCCGGTTTTTCTGATGTTTTCGCGTCGCACACATGACGGCGCAGAACTTTGTTTTGAAGGCTTTCGTGAACAGATCCAGTTGCCGCGCAAACAGCGTGACCAACTGCTCGGTGAACTGGCGGCCGATTATGCCGCGCGCCTGGAACACCATTGCCTGCACGCACCGCTGCAATGGTTCAACTTTTACGATTTCTGGGCCCTGCCCACACTGGATAGCCACGATGCCAAACCCTAAATTCCCGGCAGCTGCAGCCGACTTTGTTACTTTCGGCGAAACACCGCTGACCATCGAACAGGTCAACGCCATCGCCGACGGTTCCGCGCATGCGGCCTTGTCCGACTCCCCTGCTTTCCTGGCGCGCATCCAGCGCGGCGCCGACTTCCTCGATCGTCTGCTGCGCGAGGACGGCACCGTCTACGGCGTCACCACCGGCTACGGTGACTCGTGCACGGTGACCGTGCCGCCCGAACTGATTGCCGACTTGCCGCATCATCTTTATACCTATCACGGCTGCGGCCTGGGCAGCGTCTTCACGCCCGAGCAAACGCGCGCGATTCTGGCTACGCGCCTGACCTCGCTCAGCAAGGGTTATTCCGGCGTCAGTGTCGGTTTGCTCAAGCAGATCGAAGGCTTGCTGCAAAACGACCTGCTGCCGCTGATTCCATCCGAAGGCTCGGTCGGCGCCAGCGGCGACCTGACGCCGTTGTCATATCTTGCCGCCGTGCTGTGCGGTGAACGTCAGGTCTGGAAGAACGGCGAACAAATCGACGCGGCATCTGCCCTGCAAGCCGCCGGCATGACGCCGCTGCGCCTGCGCCCGAAAGAAGGCCTGGCGATCATGAACGGCACCGCCGTCATGACAGCATTGGCGTGCCTGGCCTACCAACGCGCTGAATATCTGTGCAAAGTGGCTACACGCATCACCGCCATGGCCAGCTTCTCGCTGGACGGCAACGCCCACCATTTCGACGCCACACTGTTCTCGGTCAAACCACATCCCGGCCAGCAGCAAGTGGCCGGATGGTTACAGACCGATCTCGACTGCGATCAACCGCTGCGCAATGAAAAGCGCCTGCAGGACCGCTACTCGATCCGCTGCGCCCCCCACGTCATCGGCGTGCTGACCGATGCGTTGCCATGGCTGCGCAGCAATATCGAAAACGAACTCAACAGCGCCAACGACAATCCCATCATCGATCCGGACAACGAGCGCGTGCTGCACGGCGGCCATTTCTACGGCGGCCACATCGCCTTCGCCATGGACAGCATGAAGAATGCCGTCGCCAACATTGCCGACCTGCTTGACCGCCAGATGGCGCTACTGGTCGACAGCCGCTACAACAACGGCCTGCCGTCCAATCTGTCGGGCGCCAAAGGCCCGCGTGCCGCCATCAACCATGGCCTCAAGGCGCTGCAGATCAGCTCCTCCGCATGGACCGCTGAAGCGCTGAAGCTGACCATGCCGGCCTCGGTCTTCTCGCGCTCGACCGAATGCCACAACCAGGACAAAGTCAGCATGGGCACCATCGCCGCGCGCGACTGCCTGCGCGTACTGGAACTGACCGAACAAGTCGTCGCCGCGTTGCTGATCACCGTGCGCCAGGGCGTCTGGCTGCGCAGCGAGCTGCAACCGGAAACACCGCTGGCCGAACTGCCCGGCGGCCGTCTGGCGGCCATGCAGGAAGCCCTTGCCGCCGATATCGCGCCGGTCGCCGAAGACCGCATGCTGGAACCCGACCTGCGCCTGCTGCTGCAACGCATCCGTGCGCGCAGCTGGAGCCTGTATGACTAAGTTGCCTGCAGACAGCAAGATCACGCTCGCCAACTCTCCGTGGCAAGCCGAGGTCGAGTTGCAGATTCAGTTCTACGATCTCGATCCGATGGAAGTGGTCTGGCACGGCCGCTATATCGAATACTTCGAGGCCGCGCGCTGCGCGCTGCTCGACCAGATCGATTACAACTACGCAGCGATGAAGGAGTCAGGTTTTATGTGGCCCATCATCGACCTGCAAGTGCGTTACTCCAATCCTGCCACGTTCCGCCAGCGCATCAAGGTGCGCGCCGCCATCACCGAATGGGAGAACCGCCTGAAGATGGAATATCTGGTGACCGACGCCGCCAGTGGCCGGCGCCTGACGCGCGGCTTCACCACGCAGGTCGCGGTGCAAATGGACAAGCGCGAAATGTGCTTCGTCAGCCCGCGCGTGCTGTGGCAAAAGCTGGACTTACCTTATCCGGAACCGACATGATTTTTACTCTTCGCACTTTCCATAAAATACTGGGCGCGCTGGCCGTGACGGCGGCATTCTCCGCCACCGCCATCACCACCGCGAACGCTGCCGCTCCCGTCGCGCAGATTCAAGCCGCGCTGGCCAAACCCGCCCTCATGTGCGGCCGCTTTGACCAGACCAAGCAACTGACCGGCATCAAGAAACCGCTGCTGTCGAACGGGCGCTTCTGCGTGGCCTCTGGCAAGGGCATCCTGTGGCAAACCTTGCAGCCTTTCCCGAGCACCTTGCGCATCACCCGCAATGCCATCGTGCAGATGCAGAACGGCCGCGTCGCCATGCGTCTCGATGCGCAGCAGGAACCTGTCGTCAAGATGATCAACAACGTACTGTTCTCGTTGCTGGCGGGCGACCTCAGCCAACTCGATAAACTGTTTGAACTGGACGGCACGATCAAGAACGGCAACTGGCATGTCGCCCTCAAGGCACGCGAGCCGGGTCTGGCCAAGGCCATCGGCGACATTCAGCTGGACGGCGGCGCGTACGTCAACAAGGTCACCATGCAGGAAGCCTCGGGCGATCATACCGATATTGTGTTCTCCGGCATCCAGACCGGCGACAAGGCCATGACGCCGGAAGAAGGAGCCATGTTTGACTGAACGCGCCGACAGCGACGCAAGCTCACCGATTGCGCCCGTCCCTGCCAAGCCTAAGGTGCTGCGCGGCCTTGCGCTGGCATGGCTGCTGATCGTCGCCTTGCTGCTCAGCCACAACGCTTATCTGTGGCTGGTTCAGCGCGTCAGTCCTGACACCGACATCCTGGCTCTGCTGCCGTCGTCGCGTCATGACGACGTGATGCAGCAAGCCTTTGCACATATGGTCGACAGCGCCCAGCAAAAAGTTGTCGTCCTCGTCGGCGAACGTGACTGGGACAAAGCCATGCAAGCCGCATCGGCCTATGAAGCGGTCATCGGCAAGCAGCCCTCGCTGCTGCAACCGATGGCGGGCGACGCTGCACAATTGCAAGGCGCGTGGCTGTCGACCTTCAACCAGAGCCGCCTGATGCTGCTCACGCAGGAGCAACGCGACAAACTGCACAAGGACTCGCCGCAGCAATGGAGTCAGTTGGCGCTGAGCGCGATGTATGGTGCCTTCGGTGGCCCCAAACTCGGCGCATGGCAGGACGATCCGTTCGGTCTGTTCAGCGGCTGGGTGCAGGCACGCGCGCAGGAAACGCCGGTACGTCCGCGCGATGGCCGTCTGTTCGTGGAAAGCGGCGGGCGCTCTTATGTCCTGCTGCTGCTGAATCTGCAACAGTCTGCGTTCTCGATCTCCGCACAGGAACACGTCATCCCCCTGCTGGACCGGGCCACCCAGGCAGCGAAACAATCTGCGCCTGATGTGGAAATCATCACCGCCGGCGTCATCCTCCATGCTGCCGCAGGCAGCCGGCAAGCCAGCAGCGAGATGACGACCATCGGCGCCGGCTCCCTGATCGGCATCGTGTTGCTGATGTGGCTGACGTTTCGCTCGCTCAAGCCGATTGCGCTGATTGCCCTGTCGATTGCCATCGGCTGCCTTGGCGCCTTGTCGGTCAGCTGGTTGCTGTTTGGCCGCCTGCATCTGCTGACGCTGGTGTTCGGCGCCAGCCTGGTGGGCATCGCGCAGGACTATGCAATTTACTTCCTGTGCGCGCGCCTCGGCACGGATCGCCACATGGATTCGCGCCAGCTGCTGCGCCGCTTGCTGCCCGGCCTCGGCCTGATGCTGCTGGCGGCGGTCATCGGTTATCTCGGCATGGCGCTGACGCCTTTCCCCGGACTGCGCCAGATGGCGGTGTTCTCGGTGCTGGGATTGCTGTTTGCCTGGCTGACCGTAATCCTGTGGTTTCCGGCACTGATCCATGCAGACAGCTTGCGCAGCACCGGATTGGCAGATCGTTATAGCCATAGCATCGGCAAATGGCCGCAATTCCGCTTCAACCGCATCGGCGTCGTCTTGCTGGCGGTCTTCGCCGTCTTTGTTGTTGCCGGACTGATGCGCCTGAAAGTCAGCGACGATATCCGCGCCTTGCAAAAGACACCGCAACATCTGATCGACGACCAGATCAAGCTCGGCAAGCTGCTCGATACGCCGACGCCGGCCCAGTTCTATCTGGTGCGTGGCGACTCCGCGGAAATCGTCCTGCAACGCGAAGAACAACTGAAGCGGCACTTGCAAACCGCGATCGACAAAAAGCTGATCAGCGGCGTGCAAGCGATTTCCAACTGGGTGCCGTCGCGACAGCAGCAGCAAGCCGATCATGATCTGGTTGCCGACAAATTGCTGGCGCCGCAAGGCGCGCTTGCCGCTATCGCGACTGCCATCGACGAAAATGAACAATGGCAACAAGACCTGCGCCAGCGTTTGCTCGCGCAGAGCAAACCCTTGTTGCCGGACGCATTCATCGCGTCGCCTGCGGGTCAACCCTGGCGCCATCTGTGGCTTGGCAAAACCGGAGGACAATCTGCAACTCAATATGCCAGCATCGTCGCCGTGCGCGGCCTGAGCGACTACCGTCAGTTGCAGGTGCTGGCCGACGTCGCTCCCGGGATCAGCGGCGTGCAGTGGGTCGACAAAGTTGCCGACATTTCTTCTGTGCTGAGCTATTACCGGCAATACATGACATGGGCTTTGCTGGCAGCGTATGCCACCATTTTCATGCTGCTCTCATTGCGCTATCGCCGCGCTGCATGGCGCGCGATTGCACCACCGCTGCTGGCGACATTGGCAACGCTGGCGTTATTCGGCGTGATCGGCCAACCGCTGCAACTATTCCATGTACTGGCGTGTCTGTTGTTATTGGGACTGGGCGTCGATTACGGCATATTTCTGCAAGAACCCACGAAGCGCCATCGGCGCTTCGCCTGGCTGACTGTTGGCTTGTCGGCGATCAGCGCCCTGCTCTCCTTCGGATTGCTCGCTCTCAGCAGCAGCCCTCCGTTGCACGCATTCGGATTGACCATGCTGATCGGCATGGCCCTGGTCTGGCTTACTTCACCTTGTTTTGCCGGCTCAAAACCGCCAACTTATGACACCAACTAGCAATACCGAGCAACACGACATCCTGATCATCGGCGCAGGCCCGGCCGGTGCAGTTGCCGCCGCGTTGCTGCGCCGTCGCGGCCATCAGGTGCTCGTCATCGAGCGCGAGCAGTTTCCGCGCTTTTCCATCGGCGAGAGTCTGCTGCCGCAAAGCATGGCCTATCTGGAACAGGCCGGCATGCTGCAGGCCGTCGTGGAACACGGCTTCCAGTTCAAGAATGGCGCATCCTTCGTCTGCGGCGAACGCCAGACTTCTTTCGATTTCCGCGACAAGCATTCCTCCGGCTGGGGCACGACCTATCAGGTACAGCGCGCCGACTTCGATCATTTGCTGGCGCAACAGGCTGAACTGCAAGGCGCCGAGATACGCTATCGCCAGACCGTGACCGCAGTTGATCTGGAAGGTGAACGTCCGCGCACGCAGGTGCGTGACGCCGATGGCCGCGAATATACGATTGAATCGCGCTTCATTCTTGACGCCAGCGGTTTCGGCCGCGTGCTGCCGCGTTTGCTCGACCTTGAGCGTCCATCTGGTTTTCCGCTGCGTGGCGCTTATTTCACGCATATCGCCGATGGCATCCGCGATCCGCAATTTGACCGCAACAAGATTCGCATCACCGTGCATCCAGAGCACCAAGACGTCTGGTACTGGCTGATCCCGTTTGCGCACGGTCGCTGCTCCATCGGGGTGGTGGCGGAATCTTCCTTCCTCGACGACGTTCCCGGCGACGAGACCACAAAGCTGCGCACGCTGGTCATGCAAGACCCGTCCCTGCGCGCGTTGCTGCAACACGCCGATTGGGATACCCCGGCACGCAACATCTCCGGCTACGCCGCCAACGTGACATCGCTGTGGGGCAAGAACTACGCTCTGCTCGGCAACGCCGGAGAATTCCTCGATCCGATTTTCTCGTCGGGCGTGACGATTGCACTGAAATCCGCCAGCCTGGCAACGGCTACCCTGACACGCATGCTCGCCGGGGAAACCGTGGACTGGGAAGCCGAGTATGCAAAGCCGTTGAAAAGCGGCGTCGACACCTTCCGCACCTTTGTTGAATCCTGGTATGCAGGCGGCTTCCAGAAAGTAATCTTCCACGAGAATCAGGAACCGGCGATCCGCCGCATGATTTCGTCCATCCTGGCGGGCTACGCGTGGGACCAGAGCAACCCCTTCGTCACCGAAAGCAAGCGCCGGCTGACCGCACTGGAAAGCATATGCGCCTGAGCCTGGTCATTTCTTCCGTCATGGCGGCATTGCTGCTGTCGGCATGCTCTACCGCACCGACACTGCCAGAACCTCCGGCGACATCTGCACGCCTGCATCTGCAGCTTGCGCCGGCGTCGCTGGGCACCTCCCTCAGTCTGCAGCAACACCTGACCGTGGAACGCGCCGGCCGCACCGATGAAATCGACACCGTTCTGGAAATCGAACCGGATCACCTTCATCTGGTCGGTCTGGCATTCGGCCAACGCGTCATGACGCTGGCTTACGATGGCAAGGAACTGAAAACCTGGCGCCATTTCATGCTGCCCAAGGAAGTCCAGGGTGAAGACGTATTGCAAGATGTGCAACTGACGCTGTGGCCCGTTGCCGCCATCCGTGCGGCATTGCCCGCCGGGTGGGCGCTGGAAGAGAAGGACATGCAGCGGACATTGCTGTTGAATCACGAAGTCGTCACGCAAATCGATTATCCTGACCGCAAAGCGTGGGGCGGCAAAGTGATCCTGACCAATTTGCGCTATCACTACAAGCTGACCATACAATCGGTCGTTACCGCATCATGACGATTTACCTTAACGCACTGGGAATGATTTGCTCGCTCGGCGATACGCACACCGGGATCAGACAACGCCTGTTCGCCGGCAACAGCGGCTTGCATGCGAGCAAACGCCCTATGTCCAATGACGTTGCCCGCCACGTCGGCAGCATCGCCCTCACCGATCCAGAATTACCGAGCCTCGAGCATCTGCCGCTGCGCGAACACAGCCGCAATAATCGTGTCGCGCTCGCCGCATTGGCGCAAATACGCAGCGAAGTGGATGCACTGATTGCACGTTTCGGCCCGGATCGCATCGGCATCGTGCTGGGCACCAGCACCTCCGGCATCGCGGAAGGCGAAGTTGCCTTCAAACATTACGTCGAGCAGGGAGCATTCCCCTCTCATTTTCATTATGGCCAGCAAGAACTCGGCTCGCCGGCGGCTGCGCTGGCAACAACACTCGGCGTGAGCGGCCCGGCCTATGTCCACTCCAGCGCCTGCTCGTCGAGCGCAAAAGCCATGGCCAGTGCCGCGCGCCTGATCAACATGGGCCTGTGCGACGCGGTCATCAGCGGCGGTGTGGATACGCTGTGCGATTTCACCATCGCCGGTTTTGCTGCGCTGGATTCAGTCAGCGCCGAGCGCTGCAACCCGCTCAGTGCCAACCGCCAAGGCATCAACATCGGTGAAGGTGCCGCGCTGTTCCTCATGACGTCGGAACCAGCGACAGTTACACTTTGCGGCTGGGGCGAATCATCCGATGCGCATCATATTTCGGCGCCGGATCCCGAAGGCACCGGTGCCATACTGGCAATCCGGCAAGCATTGCAGCGCGCTGCGATCACGCCTGAGCAAATCGACTACATCAACCTGCACGGCACCGCGACCCTGCAAAACGACGCCATGGAATCGAAGGCTATCCATCAAATGTTTGGTGCAGCGACGCCGGTCAGTTCGACAAAATCCCTTACCGGACATACCTTGGGCGCCGCCAGCGCCATCGAAGCCGGGCTGTGCTGGCTGACCATGCAAGACGACAACCCGACCGGCATATTACCGCCGCATCTGTGGGACGGTCAGGCTGACCCTGCCCTGCCGCCGCTGAACGTGGTTGCTGTCGGCAAAGCGCTCGGCCGGCCGCCGCGCTATGTACTGAGCAATTCATTCGCCTTCGGCGGCAGCAACGCCGCATTGATCTTCGGAAGAGACTGACATGAACGCTGATGTGACCGCCGACATGAATTTGCCCGCCATCGCCACGCTCGTGCCGCACGCAGCGCCGATGCTGCTGCTGGATCGCGTGATCAGCGTCGATGCCGACAAGCTGTGCGCAGAAGTCGTCATCCGCAGCGACAGCATGTTCTACGGCGAACGCGGCGTCGGTGCCTGGGTCGGCATCGAATACATGGCGCAAACAATCGCCGCCTATGCCGGTTATCATGCTCAAGAGCGCGGTGAACCGGTCAAGATCGGTTTCCTGCTGGGAGCGCGCCGGTACGAATGCAGCCGCGCCTGGTTTGTCGCCGGTGATCACTTGCAAGTGGAAGCACAACAATTATTACAAGCGGAGAACGGCCTGGGATCGTTCTCCTGCATCATCAGGGAAAGCAGTACACAACAACAACTGGCGCAGGCGACGGTATCGGTCTTTCAGCCGCATGACGCCAAAGCGTTTCTGGAAAGCGAAGCATGACAAGCACTACAGGCACAACAACGGGGAAAACCATCCTGGTCACCGGCTCCAGCCGGGGCATCGGCAAAGCCATCGCACTGCGCCTGGCGCGCGACGGCTACGACATCGTCCTGCACTGCCACAGCCGGCGCGATGCCGCCGAGGCAGTGGCCAAGGACATCGAAGCACTGGGCCGTGCCGCGCGCATCCTGCAATTCGACATTGCGGAACGCGTGCAGACAGCAGAAATCCTGCTGCGCGACGTCGAACAATACGGAGCCTATTACGGTGTGGTCTGCAATGCCGGCATCGCGCGTGACAATGCCTTCCCGTCCATCTCCGGCGAGGATTGGGACAGTGTCCTCAAGACCAATCTGGACGGCTTTTACAACGTTCTTCACCCGCTGACCATGCCCATGGTCCAGCGCCGCCAACCGGGCCGCATTGTCACGTTGGCATCGGTATCTGGCATGGTCGGCAACCGCGGCCAGGTCAACTACAGCGCCGCCAAAGCAGGCATCATCGGCGCCACCAAGGCGCTGGCGCTGGAACTGGCCAAACGCAACATCACCGTCAACTGTGTCGCGCCCGGCCTGATCGACACCGACATGACGCAAGACTTGCCGATGGATGAAGTGCTCAAGCTGATCCCTGCACGCCGTGCAGGCAAGCCGGAAGAAGTCGCCGCCGCCGTCAGCTTCCTGATGCACGAGGATGCCGCCTACATCACGCGTCAGGTGATCTCGGTCAATGGAGGCCTGGCATGAGCACAACCGCCCACACCACACGCACAATGACCGAACGCCGCGTCGTCGTCACCGGCATGGCCGGCATCAGTCCAATCGGCAACGACTGGCAACACGCACTGGAAAGCCTGCGAAGCTATCGCAATGCCGTCGTGCGCATGCCTGATTGGGACGAATACAGCGGCTTGCACACCCGCCTCGGTGCACCGGCGGCAGAATTCGACTTATCCGATCGGTATAACCGCAAAACCACCCGCAGCATGGGCCGCGTCGCCCTGATGGCTACACGCGCCAGTGAATGGGCGCTGGCCGACGCCGGTCTGCTCGACGATCCGCTGCTCAAAAGCGGCGCAGTCGGCATCTCCTACGGATCCTCCGCCGGCACGCCCAGCGCCATTGCCGATTTCAGCATGATGTTTGCAGAAAAAAGCACCCGCAACATCAACGCCAACACCTACCTGAAAATGATGGCGCACACCGCACCGGTCAACATGGGCGTGTTCTTCGGGGTTACCGGCCGCATCGTCACGACTTCCAGCGCCTGCACCTCCGGCAGCCAGGGCATCGGCTACGCCTACGAAGCCATCCGCAGCGGCCGCCAGATTGCCATGATCGCCGGCGGCTCGGAAGAACTGTGTGCGACCGAGGCAGCCGTATTCGATACGCTCTACGCCACCAGCGTGCGCAACGATACGCCCGCCATTACGCCCAGCCCCTTCGACGAACAACGCGACGGCCTGGTGCTGGGCGAAGGCGCCGGCACACTGATCCTGGAAGACCTGGAGCACGCCCTGGCGCGCGGTGCCCGCATCTACGCCGAGATCGTCGGCTTCGGCACCAACAGCGACGGCAGCCACGTCACCAATCCCAATGCCGACACCATGAAGATCGCCATCGACATGGCATTGGCCGACGCCGCTCTTGATCCTGCCGCCATCGGCTACATCAACGCCCACGGCACCGGCACCCGTCAGGGCGACGTCGCCGAATCCAACGCCACCGCCCGCGTATTCGGCAACAAGACGCCGATCAGCTCGCTCAAGAGCTACATGGGCCACACGCTTGGCGCATGCGGTGCACTGGAAGCCTGGATGAGCATCGAGATGATGCGCAACGGCTGGTTCGCCCCGACCATCAATCTGAGCAAAGTCGACGCCGAATGCGGCGATCTCGACTATCTGACCGGCGAAGGACGCAAGATCGATTGCGAATATGTCATGTCGAACAACTTTGCGTTCGGCGGCATCAATACGTCGCTGATTTTCAAGCGCTGGAACTGAACACGCAGCACTGCATCGAATTCACTTCATCAACTTCATGGAATAAGCACAATGAAAAAAAGTATTTCGTTCTTGTTGGCGCTCAGTACTTTTGCAGTTTTGTCGGCGCCGGCTCACGCACGCGACACGCAATACATGCTGTCGATTGAAGATGGAATGAAGACCGAATCGGACGCCAAGCTTGATGGTTCTGTTAAGTTCTATTTCGCCGGACAAAAGCATCCGATTGTTTTGCAAAAATTTAAAACAGATATTTCAAACCTCAAAACCAATTCGTTCGGCAAAGGTGATGAAGTTGCCTGCAACTGGGCCTTCCTGTCGACATTATTGTCGTTCCAGGATCGCGCCAAACAGCTTGGCGCCAACGCAGTGGTGAATCTCGTCAGCTACTACAAGAAAAATGAAATGGCGAGTGCCACGCAATTCGAATGCCATGCCGGTGCTATCGTTGCAGGCGTAGCGCTCAAAGGCGACATCGTCAAAATTGCCGACAAATAAAATAGCTCCCATTTTTCCAGCGTCGACATCGGCGGCCACGCTGTGGCTGCTGCACGGCGATCTGGTAAGCGAAGCCAGACTGGCTTCGCTGGCTGCTTCTCTGGGCCAGAGCGAACGTAAGCGATATGGCCGCTTCCTCCGCCCGCAACGGGCACGCGAGTTTTTGCTGGGACGCATGCTGTTGCGACATGCCGTACAAACCATGCTTGGCATAGCAGCCTCCGACATCATCGTCACCGAACGCGAAGGCAATGCGCCATTGCTGGAGTTTCCAGCACCATACACCTCCTCCGATTTCCACTTCAGTCTGTCGCACAGCCATGGCTGGATCGGCTGCCTGGCAAGCACTGTCTGCGCGGTCGGACTCGACATTGAAAATAAGGCGCATGCCCGCGATGTTGATCAATTGAGCGCGGCAGCATTCGACGAAGCCGACCAGCAATGGCTCATGCGCCTTGAGATGGCGCGTCGTCAGGTAGGATTTTATCGTTTGTGGAACAATCGGGAAGCACTGTACAAGTTGCGCGGAAATCGCACCATCACGACAGATCTGCGCTCCTGCGACACCGGCTGGAATTGCTTCCATGTCGACTATCCCCGCCTGCACATCGGTGTGTGCGTAGCGCAAGAGTTGCAGTCTTTTGAACTCGTGGAGCTCGCGGAGCTGAATCCAGTTGGATAATTTGAAGATATTTCAGTTTCTACTGCATGGTCAATCCGCCAGACTGTGCATTCAGAAACCGGATGTACGGGATTTTTAGTAGTCCTGTGCTATCGCAACATGAACGACATCGCCGACAAACTGTTCAACACGCGCACCGCGAACTCCACCGTCGGCGCGTCGAACTTCAGCGTCACCGCGTCTACGCGCTCCACAATCGGCAGCTGGCAAAACAAGTCCGTCAGCGCCGGTGTCTGGACTTGCAGGCGGCAGGTGAGCGGAACTTCGATGCGGTATTTCGGCATCTGTTTTGAGCGAGCTGCCTGGACGGCTTCCTGTGCCGTCTTCTCCAGCAATACGCAAGCCTGCTGTTGCGACAAGGAGTCGCCGCTGCTGGCGCCGTGGGCCTTCTTGATTTCAGCAAAGCGTGCATGCGGAAACAAGGGCTGCGTCTCTTCCACAAAAGCGTCATCGCCACTGCCGAAAATTACCGGCACGCCATGTTCTCCCGCGAGCGCGCCATAGATGCCGGCTTCCCCCAATTCCACGCCGTTGAACGCAACGCGTGAAAATGCGAAGCTGTTGATCGTGTGCGCCAGAATGCCACGCGTTTGCGAGCGCGAGTGATAGCCGACCATCATGACGGCATCGATACTGCCTTCCACACCGCTCATCATGCCCAGTACACGCGGCTTACCCAGCACCATGCGCGCAGCTGGATGCAGCAGATCCGGCAACAGATTGCGGAAAGTACCATGGGAATCGTTGACAACGATTTCCTGTGCGCCGCCGGCAAGTGCGCCGCGAATGACCGCATTGGCTTCTTCAGTCATCTGACGACGGGCGCGCTCGTACTCACCGTTGCCGGGACGTGTCTGTTCAGGATGGAATACGCCGGCAATACCTTCGATGTCGACGGAAATCAATACATTCATGCGTGCTCCATGGTGGCTAGTTCCGCCAGTAGTTCATTCAATGTCCGGCGCTGGTTTCCGTCCCGCCCCTTGACCGCTTCAGAACTGAACAAGGCGTTAAGGATAGCTTGCTCGGTGCTGTCGGCAACCGCGTGGAACAGCGGATCCAGCATGTTGTCGTGCAGGCAGGTGAACTGCATGGCGGGCGATGCTATGTCCGGTAAGTGCGGCACCGTCTGTGCAGTAGAAAACGCCAGCGCAATATCGCCGCTGCCATGTCCATAGACCGATCCCGTACGCGCCAGACCGGCGCCGGTGCGCGCAGCAAGGCGGCGCAGCTGGCGTGCGTCGAGCGGCGCGTCAGTGGCGATCAGCATGATGATGGAGCCCTTTTCTGGCTCGGCATTCTTCTTTTGCATGCCTTTGAGCGTACGCCCCAGCGGTTCCCCTGCAATAATCAGATCAGCCAGTTTGCCAAAATTAGCCAGCACCAGCGCGCCGACAGCGTACTCGGCTGTGCCGACAACGACCTTGCGCGAGGCGCTGCCGATACCGCCCTTGAGCTCAAAGCAGGACATGCCGCGGCCGGCGCCGACGGCGCCTTGAACGACCACATCCGATGCGTTTTGCAGTGCGTGCAAGTAGTGCTGCTCTTCCACCGAGAACGCTTGCAGATCATTGAGATAGCCATCGTTGCATTCGAACACCAAGGGATTGACGCTGGGGAGATTACGGCCGATCTCAGGGTTGTCCGCCACCGCTGCCCGCGTCTGCGCAGTCGCGACGGCGCCCACGGCAAAGGTGTTGGTCAATGCAATCGGCGTCTCCAGCACGCCGAGTTCTTCCACCTGCATCAGACCGACACTCTTGCCGAAGCCGTTCAGGGTGACGGCAGCCGCCGGGATCTTCTCGCGGAACAGGTCGCCGCCATGCGGGCGCACGACGGTCACGCCGGTCTGGATGCCGCCATAGTTCAGCGTACAGTGGCCGACCGTGACGCCGGGTACATCGGCGATGCTGTTGCCTGCGCCGGCAGGCAGCTTGCCGATGTGAGGAGGATATTTGTTGCTCATTGCCTGGAAGGCGGACCTCGTCCGCGCTCTTTCTTATATCAGTTGGTTACTTCTGGTCCAGTTTTGGATCCAGCGCATCGCGCAGACCATCGCCCAGCAGATTGAACGCCAGCACAGTCAGGAAGATTGCCAGGCTCGGGAAGATCGCAATATGCGGCGACGTCATCATATCGGCGCGCGCTTCGTTGAGCATGGCACCCCACTCCGGCGTCGGCGGCTGCGCACCCAGACCGAGGAACGACAAGCTCGCAGCCGTGATGATCGAGGTGCCGATACGCATCGTGAAATACACCACCACGGAAGAAATCGTGCCTGGGAAAATATGACGCAGAATGATCGTCATATCGTTGGCGCCGATGCTCCGTACCGCTTCGATATAAGTCAGTTGCTTGAGCGACAGCGTATTGCCGCGCACCAGCCGCGCAAACGCCGGGATGCTGAAAATCGCCACCGCGATAATCACGTTGGTCATGCCGTTGCCGAGAATCGCCACGATGGCGATCGCCAGCAGGATGCCCGGGAAGGCAAACAGCACGTCGCAGATGCGCATGATGACGCGATCAGCCCAGCCTTCGTAGTAACCGGCCACCAGTCCGAGGAAGGTACCGACAATGGCGCCCACCGCCACCGATGAAAAGCCCACTGCCAGCGACAACTGCGTACCGACCAGAATGCGGCTGAAGATGTCATGGCCCAGCGAATCGACGCCGAACCAATGCTGCAGCGACGGCCCGGCATTGAGCGCGTCGTAATCGAAATAGTTTTCTGCGTCGTAAGGCGAGATGTAAGGCGACAGAATCGCGATCACCACCAGGAACAACACAAAGCCGCCGGCCACCAGCGCCAGAGGTTGCTTTTTGAACTTGCGCCAGAACTCGCTCCAGGGCGTACGGATAGGTTTGGACGCGGTTGTGCCCGTGGCTGCGGCGACGGTATTTGTGGCAGGGGTAGTGGAAGTCGACATGCTCTGCCTCACTTGTAACGGATGCTCGGATTGATGACCGCATACAGCACGTCAACAACCAGATTGATGAAAATGAATTCCAGCGAGAACAGCAGAATCTCGGCCTGGATAATCGGATAGTCGCGCATCTCGACGGCGTCGATCAGCAAGCGTCCCATGCCGGGCCAGTTGAATACTTTTTCGACCACGATGGAGCCGCCCAGCAAGAAGCCGAACTGCAGGCCCATCATCGTCACCACGGGAATCAGCGCATTGCGCAGGCAGTGCTTGGCGATCACGATACGCTCGTTCAGGCCCTTGGCGCGCGCGGTGCGGACGAAGTCTTCCTTCATGATTTCGATGAACGACGAGCGTGTAAAGCGCGCCATGATCGCTGCCACACCGGCGCCCAGCGTCAGCGACGGCAGGATGTAGTGGCGCCAGCTGTCGGCGCCGACGGTCGGCAGCCAACCCAACTGCACCGAGAACACTTCCATGGCCACCATGCCCAGTGCAAACGGCGGGAACGAGATCCCGGAGACCGCTAGCGTCATGCCGACGCGGTCGGGCCATTCGTTACGCCACACCGCTGAAAATACGCCAATGAACAAACCGAAGATCACCGCCCAGACCATGCTGGTCACGGTCAGCCACAAGGTAGGCCAGAAGCGCTCCATGATTTCCTGGCTGACCGGCAGCTTGCTGCGCAGCGAGGTGCCGAAATCGCCATGCGCGGCATTCACGAAGAAGCGCACAAATTGCTTGTGGATGGGCTGGTCGAGACCGAGATCGGCACGGATCAGCGCCACGGTGGTTTCGTCGGCTTCCGGGCCGGCGGCCAGTCGCGCCGGATCGCCGGGCAACAGGTGGACGAACAGGAACACCATCACCGCGACCAGCAACAAGGTCGGGATGAGGCCCAGAAGACGTTTTAAAACATAAGAAAACATGGCGCGTCCTGCAATGATTCAACAACTTGGAGAGCGATGGACACATGTGCTGCATGTGTCCATCGCTGAAAAATTCGGTGCTGCGTGACTGCTGATACAACAACCGTCGTCCCGGCGATGCGGGACGACGGCACAAGCGATTACTTCAGCTCGATGTCATCAAAGTTGAACGATGCATCAGGCATCACATACACGCCCTTGAGGTTCTTGCTGCGTGCATACAGGACTTTCTCCGTGACCAGGAAGGCCCATGGCGCATCCTTCCAGATTTCCATCTGAGCATCCTTGTACAGCGCGGCCTTCTGTGCACGGTCAGTGACGGTCAGCGCCTGAGCGATATCACCATCAACCTTGTCGCTCTTGTAGTAAGCGGTGTTGTACAGCTTAGGCGGGAAGGCTTCCGAAGCCAGCAACGGACGCAGACCCCAGTCAGCTTCACCGGTCGACGACGACCAGCCGCTGTAGTACAGACGTACCGGCGCAGTATCCGGATTCTGTGCAGTTTCGACCTTCTCTACACGTTGACCGGCTTCCAGCGCCTGCACCTTGACCTTGATGCCGACTTGCGCCAGTTGCTGTTGCAGGAACTGGATGATCTTCAGTGCAGTGGTGTGGGTATAGGCAGACCACAATTCAGTTTCAAAACCATTTGGATAGCCTGCTTCCGCCAGCAGCGCCTTGGCCTTCTTCACGTCATACGGCCATGGGCCGGTCTTGACCGCATAGTCGACGCCTTGTGGCAACACGCCGTCCATCGGCACTGCATAGCCGCTGAAAGCGACCTTGACCAGCGCATCCTTGTTGATCGCATAGTTGATGGCCTGACGAACCTTAGGATTGTCGAACGGCTTTTGCTTCACGTTCATCGACATGTAGCGCTGGATGATCGACGGGCCGCTGACGATGTCCAGTGCGCCCTTGCCCTTCAGCAGTTCAGCCTGCTCATACGGCAGCGGGAAAGTGAATTGCGCTTCGCCGGTCTGCATCATGGCGGCACGCGAGTTGTTGTCGACCACCGGTTTCCAAATCACTTCGTCGACCTTCGGATAGCCGGCCTTCCAGTAGCCGGAGAATTTCTCCGCCTTCATGTAGTCGGTTTGCTTCCATTCGACGAACTTGAAAGGGCCTGTACCGACCGGGTGGAAAGCGATGTCCTTGTTGCCGTATTGCTTCAATGCCGCCGGCGAGATAATCACAGCCGATGGGTGAGCCAGAACGTTGATGAAGGCCGAGAACGGCTCTTTCAACACGATCTTGACGGTATAGTCGTTGAGCACTTCGGTGCGGGCGACACGGTTGAACAGGTTGTAGCGTTTGAGCTTGTTGTCGGGATTGGTGACGCGATCCATCACGGCTTTCACGGCATCTGCCTTGAACACGGTGCCGTCGTGGAACTTCACACCCTGACGTAGACGAATGGTGTATTCCAGGCCGTCCTTGCTGACCAGATAGCCTTCAGCCAGCACGTTGACCAGCTTCAGATCCTTGTCGAATGCGAACAGGCCTTGATAGAAGGACTTGGTCACGGCCAGCGACAATGTGTCGTTGGCATCATACGGATCCATGGTAGTGAAGGTGGACGCAACTGCGAGCGTGACGCTCTTGGCTGCCCATGCATGCACGGCGGCAAATTGCATGGTGGTGCCGATGGCGCCGAGCGCGAGCCATCGGATGACAGTTGTGCCGCGACGGGAAGATTGAGTAGTCATGGTTAGGCTCCTGAGTTTCTAAATGATCTAAGTGATTAATGAGGCGACGACAAACTAAAAAGCAACTAAAAAGCAGCAGAAATACGATGTGTTGCAACAAAATGGCCGGGGCCGACTTGCTTCAAAGGTTCGACCAGCGGATCGTCTCCGATGGCGCGAATGGGGCTTGGAATCTCATCATTTTGCAAACCTTTCTTCAGATGGCGCAGCTCGGGATCCGCCACCGGAACGGCGGCCATGAGCTTGCGCGTGTAAGGATGCTGAGGATTTTCAAAAATCGCGCGGCGCGGACCGATCTCGACGATCTGGCCCAGGTACATCACGGCAACGCGGTGGCTGATGCGTTCCACCACCGCCATGTCGTGCGAAATAAAGATAAACGAAATGCCGAGTTCAGCCTGCAGATCCAACATCAGGTTGACGATCTGCGCCTGGATCGATACGTCCAGCGCGGATACCGATTCGTCGGCGATGACGATCTTCGGATTCAGCGCCAGTGCGCGAGCGATACAGATGCGCTGGCGTTGGCCGCCGGAGAATTCGTGTGGATAGCGCTGTGCATGTTCCGGCAGCAAACCGACGCGGGTGAGCAATGCATCAACGCGCTCCTGCGCACCCTCTTTCATGCCGTGCACCAGCATCGGCTCCATGATGGAATAACCGACCGTCATGCGCGGATCGAGCGAAGCGAACGGATCCTGAAAAATGAACTGGATGTCGCGGCGCAGCTCGCGCAACTCTTTGCGCGGCAGCTCCGCCAGATTACGGCCGCCGAATTCGACCTTGCCGCCACTGATCTCGACCAGACGCAACAGGGAACGGCCGGTCGTCGACTTGCCGCAGCCGGATTCGCCGACGATCGCCAGCGTCTCGCCGGCATACAGGTCGAAGCTGACGCGTTCGACGGCATGGACTCGTTGCTTGACGCGACCGAAGATGCCGCTCTTGACGTCAAAACGTGTGGTCAGGTCGGTGACCTTGAGAATAGGCTGGCGCTGCTGAGCGATCTCCGATGCGGCCTGCAATTCTTCTGCAATGGCTTCCGGCTTGGCTTCGGCACTGGCGGCGATACCGAATCGGGACGGCGTGTCGGTACCCGTCATGGCGCCCAGGCGCGGCACCGCTGCCAGCAAGCCTTGCGTGTAAGGATGTGCAGGCGCGGCGAAGATGCTGCGCACATCGTTTTCTTCCACTTTGTCGCCGCGGCACATGACGACGACGCGGTCGGCGATTTCCGCCACGACGCCCATGTCATGGGTGATGAACACCACCGCCATGTGCATTTCTTCCTGCAGGGAGCGGATCAGTTGGAGGATCTGCGCCTGGATCGTCACATCCAGCGCCGTGGTCGGCTCATCGGCGATCAGCAGCGACGGCTTGCAGGACAAGGCCATCGCGATCATCACGCGCTGGCGCATGCCGCCCGACAGTTGATGCGGATGACGGCCGAGCACGCGCTTGGCTTCCGGTATACGTACCATTTCCAGCATGCGCAGCGCTTCTGCACTGGCGGCACTGTGGCTCATGTTTTGATGCAGGCGAATCGATTCGGCGATTTGTTCTCCGACGGTGAAGACCGGATTGAGCGAGGTCATCGGCTCCTGGAAAATCATCGCGATCTCGGCGCCACGAATACTGCGCATGGTCGACTGCGGCGCCTTGACCAGATCCAGCGTGCTATCGCCACCATTACTGCGGCGCTGGAACTGCATGCTGCCGGACACGATACGGCCGCCACCATGCTCGATCAGGCGCATGATCGCCAGCGACGACACCGACTTGCCGGAACCCGACTCGCCGACGATGGCCAGTGTTTCGCCTTTATCGACATGAAAAGACAGGCCGCGTACGGCTTCCACCGTTCGCTCGGAACCGGTGAAGGTGACGCCGAGATTGTCGACGGTCAGCACGCGTTTTGCGGCCTGCGGATTCAACGAATTCAGCGATGATTGATCTTGCGTTGCCATTGTTGTTGCGTCCTTCACTACTTGTAGATTGCCGTGACCGGCGTGTCGCCGCCACGGGCATAACCGCGATACATACCTTCGGTGTTGAACGTCAACGCCACGTTGCCGTCGGCGTCGACGGCGATCAGGCCGCCACGTCCTTCATAGGCCGGCAGCACGTCCATGACGACTTGCTCCATGGCTTCTTGCAGCGTCGCGCCGGCGTATGCCATGCGCGCCGCGACGTCGTAAGCGGCAACGGTGCGCATGAACACTTCACCGGTGCCGGTGGCCGAGATGGCGGCAGTCGCATTGGCGGCGTAGCAGCCTGCGCCGATCAATGGCGTATCGCCGACACGGCCGACTTGCTTGTTGGTGATACCGCCGGTTGAGGTCGCTGCGGCAACGTTGCCGTGCATGTCGAGCGCGACCGCGCCGACGGTACCGAACTTGTTGTCGGGGTCGATGGGATCGACAGCGCCAGCCGAACCGGGGCCATGTGCCGATTCCTTGAAGGTGAACGAGGCCGCATCGTGATCCAGCATCATGCCGCTCTGCTCGCGCACGCGCAGCCATTGCTGATGGCGCGCTTCGGTCTGGTAATACGTCGGGTCGACGATATCCAGTCCCTGCTGACGCGCAAACGCATCGGCGCCGCAACCGGCCAGCAGCACGTGCGCGCTCTTTTCCATCACAGCGCGCGCCGCGACCACAGGATTGCGCGCACAGGTCACGTTGGCGACAGCGCCCGCTTTCAAGGTAGCGCCGTCCATGATGGCGGCATCAAGTTCATGCGTACCGGCGCGCGTGTAGACCGCACCCTTGCCGGCGTTGAACAGCGGACAATCTTCCAGCAGGCGCACCGCCTCGGTCACTGCATCCAGCGCCGATCCGCCCGCCGTCAATACGGCTTGCGCCGATGTCAGAATCGCTTTGAGTTCACGATGGTAATTCGCTTCATCCGCCTCGCTCAGGGCGCTGCGCGTGATAGTGCCGGCGCCGCCGTGTATGGCAATGACTGGAGTGTTCATGCTTTGTTTGTCCCTGATGCAGCGATCTTTTTGACCGCATTGCTTTTAACTGCGTTGTTCTTGATCGCCTTGCCGCTTGCGCGCGCCAGGCTCTTGCCTTGTTCGTACTGTTCCGCCTGGTACAGCCAGGGCAAAACGAATTCTGTCATTTCGGATGCCGCCTGCACCGAGCGCTTGGCGCGATGCGCGACGGCGTCGCACAGGGCCTGAATCAGCACCAGCGCTGCCGCATCGGACGTCGGCGACATCTGTCTTTCAGTCTGCGAATAAATCGTCACGTCGGCCAGCGGCACCAGCGGCGAATGCGGCAGATCGGTAAAGGCGATCAGCTTGGCGCCCTTCTCGACCGCACGGCGTGCCAGCCGCACCGTGTCGGTGGCATAGCGCGGATACGCCATGGCGATCACCACATCGCGCTCGTCCAGCTTGAAGAACTGCCGGCCGGTCTGCGACGGGCCGCCCGGATGCACACCGGACAAGACGGTACGGCAGAACGGCTCCAGCGCATGCACCATGATCCCGGCCAGAAAAGCGCTGGCGCCGAAGCCGATGACGAAGATACGGTCGGCTTTCAGAATCATCTCTACCGCCTGGTCGCAATGCTCTGCGACCAGCGCCTGGCGTGTTGCTTCGATGTTGCGGATGTCGTTGTTCAAGGCGGCGTAAATGATTTCCGCGCTGGTGGCGCTCTTCTGCACTTCGTGACGCATCTTTTCCACCGGCGCCAGCGAAGAGGCAAAATCGGCAACCAGTGCATTGCGAAACGGCGCATAGCCGTCAAAACCCAGTGCATGCGCAAAGCGGTTTGCCGTCGCCAGCGAGATCCCCGCCGCTTCCGACAGCTCGTCGATGGTCATGGTGGCGGCACGGAAAGTGTTCGCCAGCACGTAGTCGGCGGTCTTGCGATGCGCCTTCGACAGATTCGGATACAGCTTGCCCAGCACGCGCGCTACTGCACCGCCGCCCTGCAAGGATGTGTTTTTTGAATTGTGCATACGACGTTGCGATGAAACCCGGTTCGTGAAACTGAAGTAAAACGGAATTAAATAGAAGCGGCTTCGCTTCCAAAAATGTAAATATATTTTCATTATTTTGAAAAGTAAAGAAAATATCCTTTCAAAAATGAAAGTAAAAACAGATGCACCTTTATCACGCGAGCGCAAGGTAAAAATGCACCTCAATAGAGAGGAAATTGGCTGCACTGCACCAAAGCGGAATGCGTGAATTCATCACGGACACGCCGCGAGAGTCACGTTGAAGATCGCAGAAATCGGGATGATTTTTGGAGGAGGCAGGCACGCCCGGTCACCGCGTTTTTGCTGCAGCGAAGCAGAAACGAACGACAAACCGCCGGCAAGATGCCGGATTGAAACGAAAAGAAGAAATACGGTCCGCAATGCGCTGTCTCAGCAACAGCACGGACAGCGTTGACAATCAGGATTGCCACTCAACGCGGCACGATTTCCCGTAATTCGATCAGATTGCCGAAAGGGTCTGCCGTATAGATACGGATAAAGCCCGGAATCGGCGCGTCTTCCTGCACCGGGAAACCGCCCGCCTTGAGTTCAGCCAGCATCGGCGCCAGCTTGTCGACGATCAGCCCGGGATGAGCATTGAGCGCCGGTTGAAACTCTTTGTCGACACCCAGATGCAGCTGCAGCACGCCACACTGAAACCACAAACCGCCGCGCGCCTGCAGGGCCGCAGGTTTGGGCAACTCGGACATGCCGAGAATAGTACCGAAAAAACGCCGGGCGGCGTCTTCGCCCCCGACGGGCATGGCGAGTTGGATGTGATCGATAGCGGTGACTGGCATGAGTATCCTCTGGCTGGCTTGACTTGCGCTGAGCAGGTATCCGCAGATATGAAGATGTGCAGCGCGACGTGCGGAGGATTCTATCCCTTCGCTGCCAACGGTGCTGGCGGTGCCAAAAATCGCTGACTGAACGCTGACCGGGCAAAACCAGACAACGTCGAGAAATGGCGAACCGGCGCGCGATGCCGTATCCTCTCGGCTATATACCTATGTCTGCCGCAATCGTTCCAAACCGCATCAACCGATATCCATCATGAACATCCGCTTTCTCGAAACCTTCGTCTGGCTGGCCAAGCTGAAAAATTTCCGCCTGACCGCCGAGCGCTTGCACACGACGCAGGCGGCGGTGTCCAGCCGCATCGCCACGCTGGAGCAGGATTTCGGCGTGCGCCTGTTCGACCGCGGCGCGCGCGAAGTGACGCTGACCACCGATGGCAGCAAGGCTCTGGTGTATGCCGAGCGCATGGTCAAGCTGATGCGCGAGATGAAGGACGATATGTCGGACAAGCAGGTCTACGCCGGCGTGATTCGCATCGGCGTGATCGAATCGATCGTGCATAGCTGGTTTCCGGATTTCATCGGGCGCGTGCACAAGATGTTTCCGCGCCTGCAAATCGAAATAGCCAGCGACACCACCATTCATCTGCGCGAACAGTTCAGCAAAGGTGCGCTGGATATCGTGCTGCAGGCCGAGCCGGTCATCGGCACGCACATCACCAATCTCAACCTGTGCGAATTCCCGATGCGCTGGGTCGGCAGCCCCAAGCTCAATATCGGCAGCGAGACCTTGAGCCTGTCCGATCTGGCGACCTTCCCCATCATCAGCTTTGCGCGCAACTCGGGACCGCATGCGGCGATCGAACGCATATTCTCCGACAGCGAACGCGGCGCGCTGCATATCAATTGCATCGCTTCGGTGGCCACGATGATCCGGCTGGTGACTGACGGCTTCGGCGTGGCGGCGGTGCCGCCTGCGATCATCCAGCGCGAACTCAATGAAGAAATCCTGCACACGCTGCGCGTCGATGTGGAGTTTCCGGCGCTGGTCATGCTGGCCTGCTTCCGCTCCGACAACGAGAACCCGCTGACCGAAACGGTGGCCCGTATTGCTCAGGAAACTGCCGCCGACTTCGCACTCAATTGGGGACACGAGATTGCACGTTTGCCATCGCAGGCGCAATAGCGATCCTCGCATCGTCAATGCCGGCAAGGCTTACGTGTATTTGCAAAGGGTTGCAACCGAGCACCATGAACGCGCAGCAGACTGTCCATTTTTGCTCATAAGATTTTCCAATCATTTGCGCCAACAATTTCTTGTTGGACAGCGTCAGACCTACTGCGCATACTGAATTTACACAAGATCAGTAGATCGTTCATGGCCCCGGATGCAAACTCCGGCGCAAAAACAAACGACAGATTTCCGCCAGGCATTTTTCCAGCTTCGATTTCCAATCCAGCATTCCTGATGTCCGGAATGTTCTCGTGCTGTGAGAATGGCTGTGGCCGCTCAATCAATCTCAAAGCAGGAGAAGGCAAGCATGACCAATTCAACCTCAGCACTCGACTCTCTACCGCGCTCGGCCGCCAACGCCGCCGTGGATCTGGAAGTTACTTATAAGAAGATCGCCTGGCGATTGATTCCCTTCCTGGTTTTCCTGTTCGTGCTGGCATGGATCGACCGCGTCAACGTCGGCTTCGCCAAGCTGCAGATGCTGCAGGACTTGCAATTCTCCGAAGCGATCTACGGCCTCGGCGCCGGCATCTTCTTCATCGGCTACTTTCTGTTTGAAGTCCCGAGCAATCTGCTGTTGGAAAAAATCGGCGCCCGCAAGACGCTGGCACGCATCACCATCCTCTGGGGCCTGGCCTCAATGGCGATGGCGTATGTGACTTCGCCGACATCCTTTTACATCCTGCGCTTTTTGCTGGGTGTGTTCGAAGCCGGCTTCTTCCCGGGCGTAGTGCTGTATCTGACCTACTGGTTCCCGGCGCAACGCCGTGCCCGCGTCAACGGCCTGTTCATGACCTCGTTCGCGATTGCCGGCGCCGTCGGCGGTCCGATTGCAGGCACCATCATGAGTCAGATGGAAGGCGTCGGCCATCTGGCCAACTGGCAATGGCTGTTCATCCTCGAAGGCATTCCGTCGCTGATCGCCGGTATCTTCGTGCTGATGTACCTGCCGGAAAAACCAGCCAACGCGAAATGGCTGTCGGCTGCCGAACAGCAAGCCGTCACCCATGCACTGATCGCAGAGAACAAGTCCGCCGGCAAGCACCTCTCCTTCAAGGATGCCTGTAGCAACTACCGCGTCTGGCTGTGTGCCGCCGTGTATTTCTGCGTGGTCAGCGGCAACGCCACCATCGCCTTCTGGACACCTTCGATCATCAAGGAAATCGGCATCAAGGGTAACCTGCAGATCGGCCTGATTTCCGCCATCCCTTTCATCGCCGGCACATTGGCTATGATCTGGAACGGCATCCATTCCGACAAGACCGGCGAACGCCGCATGCATAGTGCCATCGCCACTCTGATCGCCAGCGTCGGCCTGATCCTGACCGGCCTGACGCTGGGCAACGCAGTCATGGCGCTGTGCGCACTGACACTAGCGGCAATCGGCATCCTGGCAGCCTTCCCGGTGTTCTGGTCGATCCCTGCCGCCTTCCTGGCGAGCACGGCAGCAGCTGGCGGCATCGCGCTGATCAACTCGATCGGCAACCTGGCCGGCTTCGTCGCACCGTACATGATCGGCGCACTCAAGACCAGCACCGGTTCGCTATCGTCGGGCCTGTACTTCGTCGCTGCGTTGGAGTTTGCCGCGAGCTTCCTGGTGATCGTCTTCATCAAAAAAGTCTGACCCTTTGAATCAAGTAGCACTACGCACCTTGTTTCCCCGCGCCGCCATCCCTCTGTTATTTGTTTCTGCACGGCGGCGCACCCTTTTTCACGTACCTGAAGTGGCCTTATGAAACTCTCTTTCCAAACTGAAGCAACATCGCTGAACGTCGACATCCATACGCTGATCATTGCCGGCTGGGCCGGTCGCGACATGGCCGCCATCGAGCATCACATCGAAGAACTGGCAGCCCTCGGCATCCAGCGTCCGAGCGCCGTCCCGCTGTATTACCGCGTGTCGAGCAATCAGCTGACGCAATCGTCGGCAGTGCAAGTGCTGGGCGGCGAATCGTCGGGTGAAGTGGAAACTTTCGTCTTCAACGCCGGCGGCGAACTGTACGTCAGCATCGCGTCGGATCATACCGACCGCAAACTCGAAGCACACAGCGTGGCCTTCTCCAAACAAGCCTGCGTCAAACCCGTCGCCTCTGCCGCATGGAAGCTGGCCGATGTCGCCGACTACTGGGACGAGCTGGTGATCCGTTCGTGGATCAAGGAAGACGGCAAGGAAGTGCTGTATCAGGAAGGCACGCTGGCCAGCCTGCGCACGCCGCAAGATCTGATCGCACGCTTCACCGACGGCAAGCAGATCCTGCCGGAGGGCTGCGGCATGACCTGCGGCACGGTCGGCGCGATCGGCGGCATCCGCCCTGCGACATCGTTCACGATGGAGTTGTTCGATCCGCGTCGTCAACGCGCATTGCGTCATTCGTATGAAGCGGAAATCCTCGCCGAAGTCGCTTGATTCCGATTCACTCTTCCGACTCATTCTTCCCTGATCAAGACATGATTCCAAGCCTGCATCAACAAAGTGAAGAACTGCGCAACAACAATAGCTCCTCGCTTGAACTGACTGAGCTCGCACTGCAACGCGCCGCTGCCGCCGATGGCGAAGGCGCGCGCGTTTTCACGCGTCTCTATGCCGACTCCGCACGCGCTGCCGCGACGGCTTCCGACACGCTGCGCAGCGCCGGCATCGTGCGCTCGCCGATCGAAGGCCTGCCGGTGTCGATCAAGGATTTGTTCGACGTCGCCGGTGAAACCACGCTGGCCGGCTCGGTCGCCTTGCGCGGCTATCCGGCAGCGACCGAGAGCGCCGTCGTCGTCAAACGCCTGATCGCTGCGGGCGCCGTGATCGTCGGCCGCACCAACATGACCGAATTCGCCTATTCCGGCCTCGGCATCAATCCGCATTACGGCACGCCGCGCAATCCATGGCAGCGCGAAGTTGGTGGCGTTGATGGCGGACGCATTCCCGGCGGCTCGTCATCGGGCGCCGCGATTTCCGTCACCGACGGCATGGCCTCAGCCGGCGTCGGCTCGGACACCGGCGGCTCGATTCGTATTCCGGCTGCGTTCTGCGGCATCACAGGCTTCAAGCCGACCGCACGCCGCGTATCGATGCAAGGCGTATTGCCGCTGTCCGAGAATCTCGACTCCATCGGCGCCATGGCGCCGACCGTCCTCTGCTGCGCCATGATGGATGCCGTGCTGTCAGGCGAAGAGTTCGTCGCGCCGGTGGCGCATCCACTACGCGGCTTGCGTCTGCTCTACCCGACCAACATCGTGCGCGACGGCATGGATGAACATGTCGCCGCCAGCATGCAGGTAGCCATTGCCAAACTGACGGCCGCAGGCGCCGTGATCGTCGAACAAGAGGTACCGGCCTTCAACGAACTGGCGGCCATCAATGCCAAGGGCGGCTTCACCGCTGCCGAAGCCTGGACCTGGCACCGCCAACTGATCGCCGAACGCAAGGATCACTACGACCAGCGCGTGGTCTCGCGCATCATGCGCGGCAAGGAGATGAGCGCCGCCGACCTGCTCGACGTCCTGCACAGCCGCCGCAACTGGATCGCAAAGGTTGAACACCAGCTTGCAGGCTACGATGCCCTGCTGATGCCGACCGTACCGATCATCGCGCCGAAGATCGCCGACCTGCAGGTCAGCGACGATGCCTACTACGCCGCCAATGGTCTGATTCTGCGCAATCCGACGCTGATCAATTTCCTCGATGGTTGTGCGGTGTCCTTGCCTTGTCATGCTGCAGGAACAGCACCGGTCGGCCTGGGGCTGGCTGCTGCCGGTGGCAATGATCGCCATTTGTTGTCGATTGCTTTGGCGGTGGAGACGTTGTTGAAGCAGTAATGGAAATACAGTAAGGTAAGTTGTGGCGCCAAACGGCTGACCACAATAGAAAACGGCTTGCAGCGATGCAAGCCGTTTTTACTTTCCGGATGAATGAATTCCACCCAATGGCATACCCAGTCAGGATAATGCCGCCGATTTCCTCAGCCTTACGGATCAGATAATCGCAGCACCATCGCCGATGAGCGAATTTCCTCACGCCTTCCTGCGCAGATGGCGCCTAAGATGTCGAACTTCGCACGCCGGCCATCTCTGTTGGATTCACCAGGCGGTCGTACGTCTCCGCATCAATGCAACCCAAGGCCAGCGCTGCTGCGCGGGGCGTGATCCGATCGCGCAGTGCGAGGGCGGTAATCTGCGCGACGGCATCGTAGCCAAGGACGGGATTAAGCACGGTAACGGACAACAGCGCATCGTTGACGTTTTTGGCCAGACGCTCCGCATCGACCTGGAGTCCGGCTACCACACGCTCGGAGAATGTCTTGCAGGTATTGCTCAGGATGCGAATTGATTGCAGCACGTTGTAGATAATGACGGGTTTCGCCACGTTCAGCTCAAACAAGCCTGACGCACCTGAGAGGGTAACGGTCTGATGGTTTCCCATCACCTGAAAACATGCCTGAATCAGTACCTCTGCAATGGTCGGATTGCGCTTTCCAGGCATGATCGACGAAGTCAGTCCATCGTCCGGAATAATCAGCTCGCCCAGACCACAGCGCGGCCCCGAGCCCAGCAAACGGATGTCGTTGGCAATCTTCACCAATGAAGTGGCAATCGTATTGAGTACACCGGATACCTCGACCATCGTATCGTGCGCTGCCATGCCTTCCAGTTTGTTGGGATGCGTCTGGAACGGCAATCCGGTACTGACGGCAAGTTCCGAACAGAAGCGTTCGGCAAAATGCTCCGGCGCATTCAATCCAGTGCCGGCAGCGGTGCCGCCTTGCGCAAGCAGCATAATCCTCGGCAATACGTCGTCGATGCGCTGCACGGCTGCCTGCAACTGATAGGCGTAAGCAGAAAAGGCACGCCCCATTGTCGTCGGCACGGCATCCATGAGATGCGTGCGGGCGATCTTGACGACATCGTTGAACGCCAGCGCACGCTCTTCCAGCGATGCATGCAAAGAGACAAGCGCCGGTCGAAGCTGACTGGTAAGCTGCAATGCGGTGCTGATGTGCATGACGGTCGGAAAACTGTCATTCGACGACTGCGATGCATTGACGTGATCGTTCGGGTGAACCGGATGCTTCGTACCTAGCCCTTCTCCAAGCAGCACATTAGCGCGATTGGCGATGACTTCATTCGCATTCATGTTCGTCTGCGTTCCTGAGCCGGTTTGCCAGATGCTCAGAGGAAAATGCGCGTCCCATTTCCCTTCGCTCACTTCAATAGCGGCTTGTTCGATGACTCTTACACGCTGCGTATCGAGCACGCCACATTCGAGGTTGGCGCGCGCGGCTGCAAGCTTGTGCAGGCCAAATGCGTGAATCAGTGCTGCGGGGAAATGCTCTTCTGCCGTACCAAAAACCGCCAAGGTCCGCTGAGTCTGTGCGCCCCAATAGCGATCGGCAGGAATTTCAACGGGACCGAAGGCATCCTTCTCTATTCTTGATGTACTCATCTTTAGCTCGGCAAAGTGGTAATCCAATGTGATTCCCAGACAGGGAAATGAAATCAGCTAAGCCTGGAACGTGCCGGCGAAATGCGCCCGGAATACGTCACCAGTTGACTGGCGCCAGAACGCGCCCCCGAGAAGGATGCGATCTCGGCGCTGTCGTATTGAAACTTTGATACCGCATCTTGCAATGTCCTGGCCTGCTCTTGAAGAGACATCGATGCCGCTGCCGCTTCTTCGACGAGCGCGGCATTTTGCTGCGTTACGCCATCCATTTGAGCAACGGCTTTGTTGATCTGATCGATACCGTCTTTTTGCTCATCCGATGCAACTGAAATTTCACGAATGATGGAACTCACTTTTCTCACGGCGTCGGTAATATCCTGCATGGTGGCGCCGGCCTGCTCTACCAATACCGTGCCGCTGTCGACTTTATTGACGGATTCATCAATGAGCTGCTTGATTTCTTTTGCCGCTACCGCAGAACGCTGCGCCAACGCCCGCACTTCGCTGGCGACCACGGCAAAGCCTCTGCCCTGCTCCCCTGCACGGGCAGCTTCCACAGCGGCGTTGAGTGCAAGAATGTTGGTCTGGAACGCAATGCCGTCAATGACGCTAATGATGGCCGACATCTGATCCGAGCTGCTTTTTATATCGCGCATGGTGTGCACGACTTTATCGGTCACTTCTCCGCCGCGGATAGAAATCGATTCGGCCTCGTTCGCAATTGCATTTGCCTGGCGAGCACTTTCCGAATTCTGGCCTACCGTACCAGTCAATTCCTCGATGCTTGCGGCAGTCTGCTCCAGCGACGCAGCCTGTTCTTCCGTTCGCTGTGACAAATCGGCATTGCCGGAGGCAATCTGACTCGTCGCCGTCGCCATCGAATCGGCGGATTGGCGTACGGCGGTGACAGTGGCACGCAATCCGTCACGCATGGTTTTTAAACCGTTCATCAGTTTGCCCATCTCGTCTTGAGACTGGATAAGAATGTCGCGGCTCAGATCGCCATCGGCAATTGCCGAGAAGTGGGTCAGCGCTTGATTCAGCGGACGTGCAATGGCGCGCTGCAGTCCCCAGCCGCACAGGATGCCTACAGCGACGCCGAGAATAATCATGCCGACAGAGATGAAGCCCATCTGATGAAATTCGCTGCTGAATCCTTCGTAGTTCTCTTGACCGTGCTTTAAAAGATATTGATCCAGCTGATTTCCACTCTTGGTAAATGCCAGTGCCATAGGTGGAGCAACTTGCATGGTTATTTTGTCGGCCGACGTAGCGTCGTTGCGCAGCAGGGCTGCCAGCGAGGGCTCCAGCGCCTGCTGAATAAAGGTATTGCGTTTGGCGGAAACATCTTTCGCAATCGCATCTTCCTCAGCAGTCTTTGGCAAATCCAGATAGCGGCGCCAGGCGTTGTCGGATACTTTCAGATAATCCCTGGTCTTATCGACCAGTGCCTTGATATCCCCCGATTCCGGATGCAGCAATGCCCGGTCAATGGCGATACGTGCAACCGCCAGATTGTATTTGGACTCCCCGATCGCCAGCGCTGAAGCCAGCTGCACAGAATAGGTTTCATGCAAGGCTGCTTCGCCGGCACGATTGGATATTTGCCCAATGACGCCAACAGCAAGCATGAGAGAGACCAAAACAAAAATAGCCCCGATCAATCGCGCCCTGATGGAAATTTTTGAAAACATGTTTTACCCCACTACGGCGCTCACGATAAACGGGAGACGCCATCCCTGAAAAATTAATAGGCAAAAAGCCGACTATCCGTGAAAGATAGTCGGCTTGACTGAAAAACCTGGATTAGATTCGAACGTCTTGTGGTCTGTTAGTACTGTTCAGGCTTTCATCCTCAGCCATCATTTGAGGATAGCGCTCTGGATACAGATGCTTTTCCGCAGTGGCTGCGTCGAACGTCCCGGACCACTTTGCAACCACAACGGTTGCCACACTGTTACCGATCGTGTTGCAGGTTGCGATCGCCATCGACAAAAATCGATATACGCCGAAGATGACTGCCAAGCCTTCTATCGGCAAAATTCCTGTCGATGTCACCGTTGCCGCAAACACGACGAAAGAACCTCCCGATACCGTGGCCGCTCCTTTTGAAGTCAACAGCATCAACACCAGAATGCCGAGCTGCTGATCCAGATGTAGAGGCACGCCATAGGCATGCGCGATGAACATCACACCCATCGCCATGAAAATGGAGGTGCCGTCGAGATTGAATGCGTAGCCGGTAGGCAGCACCAGACCAACCGTCTGTTTCGCACATCCGAGGCGCTCAAGCTTGATCAGCAGGCGCGGCAATGCGCTCTCGGAAGAAGCGGTACCCAGCACGATAAAGATTTCTTCCTTGATGTAACGCAGAAAGCGCCACAGACTGAATCCGGCAAGCTTCGCGACAGAACCCAGAACTACCGCCAGGAACAAGATGATGACGCCGTAAAAACCCAGTACCAACTGTGCAAGTGCTACGAGAACTGCAGTGCCATTGCTGCCGACCGAATACGCCACGGCGCCGAAGGTGCCGATAGGCGCCAGTTTCATGACCAGGTTGATGAAGGAAAACAGAACTTCCGATATGTAGTCGAGGCCGGTGTTGACCTTCTCGCGGCGCCCTTCGGGAATTGCCAGAATACCGATACCCACCATCACTGCCAGTACAACGACTTGCAACAGCTCGCCCTTGGCGAACGCACCGATGAAATTATCCGGCACGATGTGCATGATGAATGACGCAAAACTTTGGGTCTCCGCGGCTTTAGCAGCTGCCGGCGATGCGGCGCCCGCCGTCACGTGACTCATGTTGCTGCCAAGCTCGAGCAAGTTCCCCGCTAGCAGCCCCACCACCAATGCGATAGTCGACACCACCTCGAAGTAGACGATGGAACGCCATCCCACGCGACCTGCGCTCTTGATATCCCCGGCCGAAGCAATACCGTGCACGATAGTCAGAAAGACCAGCGGCGCTACACCGGCCTTGATGAGCGACAGGAACATATCTCCCAGCAGTTTCAGTTGCAGGGAAAATTTGGGAAATAGAAAGCCGACCGCAATGCCAAGTACAAGCGATAACAAGACTTGCATGCCGAGTTTGCGGTACCAGGGTGTTTTTTTGAAAGTTATAGTCATCATGTCTCCTCGGCGACGATCAGGCTTTGATTTCGCCGGACAATTGAATGGCCTGATCCACCATTTGCGGAGCAAGACCAAGATAGTTCTCCGGATCGGTCAGGCGATCGATCGTAGCCCTGTCGAAATGCTTCGTCACTTCGGGCATCGCGGCCAAGGCATCCGCCAGCGAACCCTTGTTTTCGTTGGCGCTGCGGCAAGCGTCGTACACAATGTCGTGCGCTTGCTGACGGCCGATCAAAGGAGCCATGCCCATCATCACTGCCTCGGCGACAATAAGTCCTTTGCTGATACCCAGATTGACCTTCATGCGGTCGGTGTCAACAATCAACCCACCCAAGGCGAATTTCGCCTGATGCAATGCACCGGCGGTGAGAATGAAGCTTTCTGGAATAGCGATCCACTCCGCGTGCCATGGTCCGGTGGCGCGCTCGAAGTCCTGCACCATCGCATCCACCATCAGCCCCGCATGCTGGCGCACCGCCTTGGAGGCAGCCAGCATTAACTCGCTGGATATCGGATTGCGTTTTTGCGGCATGGTGCTGCTGGCGCCTCGCCCTTTTACGAACGGCTCGTAGACTTCACCGAATTCTGTCGACGCCATGATCATGATGTCGAGCGCGATCTTGCCGAGCGAGCCGGTAACCAGCGCCAGTAAGTTGATGGCTTCGGCAAAGCCGTCCCGCGCGACGTGCCACGTCGTCGCCGGAACGCCCAGACCAAGTTCTTCTGCCAATGCGCGCTGCACTTCAAATCCTTTGTCGCCCAGCGATGCCAATGTTCCTGCGGCGCCCGCAAATTCAACGACGGCCACACGCGGACGCAGCTCAGCCAGACGTTGCTGATGGCGATCGAACATGGCCAGCCAGATCGCTGCCTTGTAGCCGAATGTCACGGGCAAGGCTTGCTGCAGATGAGTGCGTCCTGCCATTGCCGTATCACGGTGTTTAAGTGCCAGATCCGCCAGGATCTTGCGCAGTTCGCGGATGTCGCCGGCAACCACGTCCAGGGCATCACGCACCTGGAGCGAGACGGCGGTATCCATGATGTCTTGTGTCGTTGCGCCCCAATGGACATAGCGGCCCGCATCGCCGCACATTCCCACCAATTGATGCACCAGAGGCAGAATCGGATAGCCGACGATGTCGGTCTCGTGACGCATGTGCTCAAAGTCGATGAGATCAATTGTCGATTTTTCCGCAATGACGGCGGCGGCCTCTGCCGGAATCACCCCCACACGGGCTTCAGCTTTCGCCAGGGCGACCTCGACGTCGATATAACGTTGAATCAATGCATGATCAGAGAACAGCGCGCGCATTGCCGCCGTCCCAAAAGCATCACGAAACAAAATGGAATCGACAACCGTACTAGCTGTCGGAAGAGCAGAGATCGACATAAAAGGCCTATGAATGAACAGCGAAATGAAATTGTCTCGCCCATGAATATTTATTATGTTCGGACATATTAAATATAATATGTCCGAACATATGATGCAACACGTATTTGAACTTCCGCGTCATAATTGATGTATGAATCATTTGCCAACAAAATCCAATTTCGTTGATATCGCACGGCATCTGACAGAGAGCATTGCTTCCGGCCGCTTCCCTGTCGGCAGCCTCCTTCCTACAGAAATGGAGCTGTGCGATCACTACTCCACCAGCCGCCATACAGTGCGCGCCGCATTGCATGAGTTGCAACAACTGGGGCTGGTTTCACGCAAAAAAAATGTGGGAACGCGCGTGGAAGCAATCCAGGCAACAAACGAATTCAGGCCGTCGCTGGCATCGCTTGATGATCTGATCCAGTTCGGTAATACCCATGTCCGCAAGCTTCAGGATGTTGTGAGCCAGAAGATAAAGAAAGATCTTGCGGAAGATCTCCGGTGCAAAGCCGGGAGCACATGGATACGCATTTCCAGTCTGCGCATGGATAGCGCCAATGATCGATTGCCTGTCGGGTGGACCGATGTTTATATTCCACCGGCGCATGCCGAAATCGCTGAACTTGTTCGACATTCGCCAGGCTTGCTGATCAGCACACTGATAGAAAAACGTTACGGAAGACGCATCGAGCAGGTCGAACAGGAAATCCGCGCGGTAACGATTGATGAATCGATGGCGCATGCATTGCAGGTAGAGGTCGGCACAACAGCACTGAAAATCATCCGATGGTATTCAGATGCAGCTGGCGACGTGTTTGAAGTTTCGGTTTCAATCCATCCGGCTGAACGCTTCTCCGTCTCGATGCTTCTAAAGCGATCATAAGGTCGGCATAGGTCACTCTTCATGAGGAATACCGCACCGCCCTCATTGAGTGGCTGTGCCCGCCGTCTCTTGCGGATCCCTGGTTCATGGACTTAACATCAGCTTTGCCACACGCATCCAGGAACACATGCATGGAAGGATCTTCATCTCTCGGCCGCAATGTTCCTTTTTTGGATGCGCTTCCATCCGCGTCAGCAACCAAGAGCGCGATGCGGACCGAACTTAATACCATCTTGATGGTGCGAGTCTAACGCCGCCTCGCCGTGCGCAATAGGAACACATCCGCTATCAATACGGGGATACAGTTCTGAATGCCACCGACTGCCGTCGCAAGGCTAACGAACGATCGATCATTCAAGGGCTGTGCGTTACCGCTGCAGCAGCTCAACTCTGCCGTTCAGCTTGTCAGCCGAGAGCGCTCTTTCTTTATTCCGCTCTTGCATGCCGATCGGCCAACGGCTATATTACCCAAGTCGAAAAAGGCAGACTTGGTGTGGTCCAGCCCAGGTCCTTCTGAAAGCTGAAGCTCTGTCCATGCCCGTGCATGAGTCCCACGACGAATATCAACGCCATCCTGGCGTTCTTTGTTCGTCCGTGCGGTTCTCAAAGACAACGAACCGTCCTGGTCGAACGACCACTAAGGAGTTTTCATGCACGATGCTTTTATCTACGATGCCGCCATTGCCGGCGGCGGTCCTGTTGGTTTATTTCTGGCTTGCGAGTTACGCCTTGCCGGTCTCTCCGTGTTGGTGCTGGAGCAAGCCGAAGATCCACATTCTCCGTTGAAACAGCTCCCTTTCGGGATACGCGGCCTGTCCATCCCTACCGTCGAATCATTTTATCGGCGCGGCTTGTTGGACGACATCAAAGCGCAGCAAGATGCAACGCATGCTTCGGATCCATCACGCCGTGGCAACGCGGGCGCTGCGCACTGGATGCAACAGCCGCGTCTTTCAGGCGGCCATTTTGCCGGTATCCAGTTCTATCGCGACAACATCGACGCCTCAAAGTGGGCCTATCGTCTGCCGGGTCAGACCGACGCGATACTGGTCAGCAATATGGCGCATATCGAATCCGTATTGGCAGCCCGGGCCGGCGCCATGGGCGTAGAGATCAGGCGCGGCTTTGCAGTAGAAGCTTTCGAGCAATCGGAGGAAGATGTGAGCGTTCGCGCTGGCGGCCAGGCTTTTCGTGCGCGTTGGCTGATCGGATGCGATGGCGGCCGCAGTACCGTGCGCAAGCTTGCCCACATGGAGTTTGCCGGCACGGAGCCTGAGTTCACCGGCTATTCGGCAGAAATCGAGATGGCCGATCCGGACAAACTTTCTCCGGGCCGCCATTACACAGCCACGGGCATGTACACCTACCAATCGCCGGGCACTGTCGCCATGGTCGATTTTGACGGCGGTGCTTGCCATCGGACTCAGCCGATGACGCGGGAGCACGTGCAGTCGGTGTTGCGACGAGTTTCCGGCACCGACGTCACCGTCACGGCGCTCAAGCTTGCGAGCACCTGGACCGATCGCGCCTTTCAGGCGACGGCCTATCGCAAGGGGCGAGTGCTGCTCGCCGGCGACGCGGCGCATATCCATTCACCATTGGGTGGCCAGGGGCTCAACCTCGGGTTGGGTGACGCCATGAATCTCGGCTGGAAGCTGGCGGCCACCATCCACGGCAATGCGCCGGATGGTTTGCTCGACAGCTATCACTCGGAACGGCATCCGGTGGGCGCGCAGATACTTGACTGGTCGCGCGCTCAGGTCGGACTGATGCGGCCAAGCCGAAGTTCGCGCGCGCTGGAAGCGATCATCCGGGATCTTATCGGAACACGTGATGGCGCGACCTATTTTGCCGAGCGCGTGTGGGGACTGTCGCTGCGCTACGATCTTGGCGACAGTCACCCGCTGGTCGGCCGCAGTGTGCCTGAATTCGAGCTGGCCGACGGCGCCAGACCTGGTGATCTTCTCCGCACCGGGAAAGGTCTATTGCTGGACTTTGGCGCCGGCAAACCTCTGCAAGAGGCAGCGTGCCGATGGAATGGCAGCGTCACCTATGTCGCCGGCGATGCGAAAGATAAGCTCGGCGTGTCTAGCGTGCTGGTGCGTCCTGATGGCATTGTCGCGTGGGTGTGGCCCAACGCCGGCAGTAACGCCAACGATACAGCAGCCGCCTCGAAAGCACTTGCTCAGGCCGCTTCACGATGGTTTTGTGAAGCACAAAAGCACACTTGAAGACAGCGATGCGAAGAACACGCCTGCTCTTCAGGAAAATTTAGCACTGGTTTTCAAGCCAGATACAATATTGCGCGCTCTGATACGTCTTCAGCTATCTAAGCCCTCAGCCCCGCGCTTGTCCTCCCAAGAAAGAAAACATGACTACCGCAACCGCAGCCCCACCCAATCAATTCTCTCGTTACCAGAAATTTGTCGTCGGCATGCTGGCTTTCCTGCAATTTGCCGTGATTCTCGACTTCATGCTCATGTCGCCGCTGGGCGCCGTGATCATGCCTGCCATGCAGATTGCACCAAGCCAGTTTGGCTTGGTAGTGTCAGCCTATGCGTTCAGCGCCGGCATCTCGGGCCTGCTGACGGCCGGCTTTGCAGACCGTTTTGACCGCAAGCGCCTGTTGCTGTTCTTTTACACCGGCTTCATTCTGGGCACACTGTGGTGCGGCCTGGCGCAAAGCTTTGAAAGCCTGTTGGCGGCGCGCATCGTCACCGGCCTGTTTGGCGGCGTGATCGGTTCCATCGTGCTGGCCATCTCAACCGACCTGTTCCCGCTGAGCATGCGTGGCCGCGTGATGGGCATGATCCAGACCGCTTTCGCCGCCAGCCAGGTGCTGGGGATTCCGATCGGGTTGTACCTGTCGAATCGCTGGAACTGGCACATCCCTTTCATTGCGATGGCTGCTATGGGCGCCATCGGTGGGCTGGTCGTGATGTGGAAAATGCAACCTGTCACCGATCACCTGAAGATGCCGAGCGAACACAGTGCGTGGATGCATCTGTTCCATACCGTGACCGAGTCGCGCTATCTGATGGCGTTTGCCACGACGGCCCTGCTGATGACCGGTGGTTTCATGCTGATGCCGTTCAGCAGCGCGTATCTGGTGGCTAACCTGGGCATCGATCTGCACCATCTGCCATCGGTCTATCTGATCACCGGTTTGTTCACGATCTTCATCGGGCCGATGATCGGCAAGGCAGCGGACAAGATCGGCAAATTCCGCGTGTTCATGTTCGGTACCGGCTTGTCGATCGTGATGGTGCTGGTCTACACCCATCTGGGCCGCGTATCGCTGCCGGTGGTGATTTTTGTGAATGTCGTGCTGTTTGTGGGGATTTTCTCGCGCATGATTCCGTTCCAGGCGCTGGTGTCGTCGGTGCCGGCAGCTAATCAGCGTGGGTCTTTCAACGCGATCAGCGCGTCCATCCAGCAACTGTCGGGTGGACTGGCATCCGTGGTTGCGGGGCACATCGTCGCCATCGGGACGGATGGCCAACTGCAAAACTTCGACGTGATCGGCTATGTCGTCGTCGGTACGTCGCTGGTGGCATTGACACTGGTATGGCGTCTGAACCGCAGCCTCCAGCAACGGGCGGCGCTGGCAGCCAACGCTGCCGACACCCCAGCCAAAGCTAACGCTGCCCCTTAGCCATATCCGACTTCAGCTGAGCGGCGCTGCTCTCTTCCTTGGCCAGCGCCGCTGCTTCGATACACTCCAGCAACGTTGCCACAGCGATGCTGGGCGCCGGCGCGATACGCTGCAGCACGCCGATTTCCCGAAAAAATCCGGTTCCTCCCAGCGGCAAAACGCGCAGTTTCCTGATCGATGCTCCGGCAGCGAGATCGTAGGGAATGATTGCCACGCCCAGCCCTTTCCTGACCATTTCGATGATGACCATGGGTTCGTCCAGCTCCATGGTGTCGTTCACCTGCAGACGCGTACGCTTGAGATAGCGATCCACCAATTGCCCGCCATACGAGCGGCGGCTGTAGCGTAAAAAAGGATGCGCCGCCAGCAAAGCCTTGATTGAGGTCTCCTGCGCCGACAACGGTGCAATGGCGACATAGGTTTCGCGCAGCATGGTGCTCCACGTCAACCCCTTGGTCATCTTCAGATTGGGGCGGATCATGATCGCCAGCGATAAGTCATTGCTGTCGATTTGCGACATTAATTGCACCGACGTGCCCGGCACGACATTGACTTCAACCAGCGGCAGTTTCTTGCGAAAATCCGCCAGCGCTGCCGGCAACAAACCCAACTGAACGGTAGAGATCGCACCGATGTCGATCTTGCCTCGGGTAGCGGCGACCTCGGTCTGTCCCTTCATGGATTCAAACAGCCGGATGATCTCTTCCGACGTTCGCAGCAATTGTTTGCCGTGGTCGCTGACGGTGACGGACTTCCCCACCCGGGTGAAGAGCTCGCAGTTCAATTCTTCTTCCAGCCGCCTGATTTGCATGCTGACCGCAGACTGCGTCAAGCCCAGCCGCGCCCCGGCAGTGGAGAACGATCCAAGCTGTGCTGCAGCGATAAAGGTCTTCAGATAGCGAATCATGCTTATGAAAAATTTGAATTAACAAGATCAAAATTGATAATTTTACATCACAAATTTGTGTATATAGACTGCGTTAAATCCTTGGCAATCGCAGGGTCTTGCGGACATATGCCCGTTCCAGCGGCCTGTTTGCATTTCATTCATCGACATTTATTCAGGAAGGAAACCAAGATGACATCGACATCGCTATTTCACCTCGCATTCCCCGTCAAGGATATCGCTGAAGCACGTGCTTTCTACGGCGACCTGCTCGGCTGCCCGGAAGGCCGCAGCTCCGAGAAATGGGTGGATTTCAATTTTTACGGCCATCAATTGGTGGCGCATCTGGCGCCGGAAGAAACCGGTTTCAGCGTCAGCAATTCGGTAGACGACCATGACGTTCCCTCCCGCCACTTCGGCGCGATCCTGTCCTTGCCTGAGTGGGAAGCCCTCGCCTCGCGGCTGAAGTCTGCCGGCATCAAGTTCATCATCGAACCCTACATCCGCTTCAAGGGTGAAGTCGGCGAGCAAGCCACCATGTTCTTTCTCGATCCTTCCGGCAACGCACTGGAATTCAAATCCTTCGCCAACATGGATTACATCTTCGCGAAGTAATCCGCTCGCCACACATCACATCAGGGGGAAGAAATGAAGAAACTCTTACTGGCATTGGTCCATGTCGGCGCTCTTGCCGGCCTGCAAACCGTGCATTACAGCCATGCGGCACAAAGCGATGAACTGAACGGCACACTGAAGAAAATCAAGGAAAAAGGCGTGATCGTGCTCGGCGTACGCGATTCGACCAAACCGTTTTCCTACCTGAACGACAAGCAGGACTACGAAGGCTATGCGGTCGACCTGTGCCTCTCCATCGCCAAGACCATCCAGCGCAAACTTGGCATGTCGCAACTGACCATCTCGATGGTGCCGGTAACCTCGTCCAGCCGCATCCCGCTGATTCAGAACGGCACGGTCGACATTGAATGCGGCAACACCACCAACACGGCCGAGCGCCAGAACATCGTGGAGTTTTCGCCAACCTATTACGTCAGTGGTTCACGCCTGTTGAGCAAGCGCGCCAGCAACATCCAATCGCTGGCCGACCTGCGTGGCAAAAAGCTGGTCATCAACAGCGGTACCACGCACATCAAAATGGTCACCATGCTCAACGATGAGCAAAAGCTGGGCATCGACATCATCGCCTCACGCGATACTGCCGAAGGAATGCTAGCCGTGGAAACCGGCCGGGCCGCCGCCTTCATGAACGACGATATCGTACTGGCCTCGCTGGCCGGCAGCAGCAAGATCAAAAACGAACTGGTGGTCGGCAAGGATGCACTGTCGGTCGAGCCTTTCGGCCTGATTTATCGCAAGAATGATCCCGCCTTCAAACAGGTGGTCGACGGCAGCATCGCCAATATCTTCAAATCCGGCGACATCAACAAGATCTATGCAAAGTGGTTTCAGTCACCGTCGCTGCCACACGGACAAAACCTGAACTGGCCCATGAGCCCGGAAACCCAGGCCGCAATCGCCAAAATCAGCAACTCGCCCAATCCGGCGGACTATGCACCGCTGCCGAAGGAACAATTGTCGCTGGTCAGGAAGAAGTAAAACATTGCTGCAGGAGAGCGAAAGCACTTCGCAGACAAAGGTAGACGCACAAGCAAAAGCGCCCCATCAGGGCGCTTTTGCTTATTAAAAAAGAAGAGAAAGACCAGCCGCGAGACTACAATTTTCCGGCCGCAACGTCGGCATCAACAACCTCTCGCGCCACGGTAATGGCATGCTCTTCCGCTTCCGACGAGCTGTTGCCGCGAAATTCGGCACAAGTAGCTCTGCGGAAAGGCACCGGATTATCGTTGCGATGCAACTGGTAACCACCAACCCAGGAGCCGTCGCGCTGCTCATGGCTGCTGGCGCGAATGAAATAACCCTGATGTTCCACCGCATCGCCATCGAGCATCGCGTCGATCAGTGCGCGTGCAAATGCAGCGCCCGCAGCTTGTGCAGCACCGACGTTGGCAAACGGTGCGCCTTTGATATGGGGATAAATGTCTTCACCGATATGCACTGCGCAGGCGATACCGCCCTTGTCCGAATGAATGCTGTCGAGCACGGTGATGTGTTTGCCACGATAGTCCAATCCGTACTGCGCCATGGTCCCACCTGAAAATAATAAGAATAATTACGGCATCGTAGCACAGGCACCCTTCATGTCAGGCAGACAACTCCGCCCGGTACGCCTTGACGCAATGTATTGCGCCATAGCAACCCTTGCCTGGAGCGCGCGCGGCCTGTCATATAATGGCGACCCTACGGCGGAAACAGGCCGATCTATATATGAACCAAAATACAATGACCCGGCCCGGCGTGCCGTCACACAGCGCGCACGGCATCAGACTGGAATCGGTCACGCTCAAACGCGGCGACCGCGTGGTCTTCGAACAATTGACGCTGCACTTGACGCAATCGCGCATCGGCCTGATCGGTGACAACGGCGCCGGCAAGAGCAGCCTGTTTCGCCTCATTTGCGGACTGGATCAACCGCAGTCGGGCCGCGTGACGGTGCATGGCAGCGATACCGCCCATGCCGCTGATCGCCGCACATTGCCGCGCAAGGTCGGCTTGATGTTTCAGAACCCGGACGATCAGATCATCTTCCCGACGGTCGCTGAAGAACTGGCGTTCAGCCTGACTGCGGCCGGGACAGAAAAGAAGCAGGCGCGTGAACAGGCGCTTGCCTTTCTGGCTGAACGGCATCGTGCCGACTGGGCGCCACGCGCCATCGGTGAACTGAGCCAGGGGCAGCGCCAGCAAGTCTGCCTGATGGCGCTGCAAATCACGCATCCGGCAACGCTTCTGCTGGATGAACCCTATTCCAGCCTCGACATGCCGAGTCAGCTGCGGCTGTCTGCACAGATCCGTGCGACCGATCAACAGATCATTCTTTCCACCCATTTGCTGGAACACGTGCGGGACTTTGAGCGCGTCCTGTGGCTCGACAATGGCATCTTGCGCGGTGACGGACCGGGGCGGGAAGTCTGCGCAGCCTACGCCGAGGATGTCCGCGAGCGCAGCGTCGCCGATACGATCATCCTGGACACAGCGTTCATGGACGGCGCTCTCCCGAAGCAAGCTGCCGATGCGTAGCCTGTACTCCACACGCCGCACCTGGCTGCACGGAGTGCCTGCCTGGCTCAAGCTGTTGGCGCTGTCCATCGGCGGTACGGCGCTGATGTTGACCGGCGTGCTCGTTCAACTTGCCGTTGCGGCAATGATCGTGCTGGCGCTGTTTCTTTCGCTGGGCCCGGCAGGCTGGCGGCAATGGCGCATGCTGCGCGGCCTGTTGATCGCATGCACACTGATTGCGGGGTTCCACTGGCTGGCAGGCGATCCGGCTGTCGGCGTGATCAGTGCCTTGCGTATCATGGCGGCATCGATGCTGGCGTTGATGCTGACCATCACGACGCGCTTTGACGATTTGCTCACGGTGCTGGAAACGATATTGTCGCCGTTGCGCCGCTTCGGCGTGCCGGTAGAACGCATCGCGCTGGGTATCGGCCTGACGCTGCGTTTTGCTGAAAATTTCTACGCGCAATGGCAGCGTCTCGACGATGCACATCGTGCCCGCACCGGACGCGGTGGCGGCTTGCGTCTGCTGGCGCCGCTGGCTATCCGCGCGCTGCAAACCGCCGAACGCGTGGCCGATGCACTGGTCGCCCGTCTTGGCGGCTAGACAGTAAGGCCCGTAATCCACTGAATCCTTTGCATTCCGTGAATCCCGATAACCGACTTTCTTTTAATGAGTGACCCTTCCATGACAACAACCGGCACCATGACATCTACCCGCTCGCTTTCTTACATCGCCCTGTTCGCTGCCGTGATCGCAGTGTTCGGCCTGATTCCCAAAATCGATCTGCCGTTCGGCGTGCCGATCACGCTGCAATCGCTGGGCATCATGCTGGTCGGCTGTCTGCTGGGCCCGAAGCGCGCGTTCTATACCATTGGACTGTTTCTGGTCGCGGTAGCGCTGGGCCTGCCTTTGCTGTCGGGTGGCCGTGGCGGTATCGGCGTGTTCGTGGCGCCGTCAGCCGGCTTCCTGCTGGGCTGGTGGATCGGCGCGGTGGTGTGCGGTCTTTGCATGCGCCTGTTCATGCGCCGTATGCCGGACGCCAAAGGCAAGCGCCTGCTGATTGCTGCTTTCTTGTCGTCGGTCATCGGCGGCATTCTGGCAATGTATCTGTTCGGCATCCTCGGCCTGATGCTGGCCGCGCATCTGACACTGGTGCAAGCCTCGCTGGCGGTGCTGGCCTTTATTCCCGGCGACTTGGTCAAGTGCGTGATCTGCGCAGTGCTGGTACAAAGCGTGGTGCGCGGCATGCCGGCATGGCGTCTGGACCGCGATTGATTCCATTACGTTCAAACTTCGATACCGTCCATGCGCCGCTGGCGCACTGGGCGGCAACGACGCCGCACGCCATCGCGATTGACGATGGCGTGACCCGCCTCGATTTTGCAGAACTCTTCCAGCAAGTCGCAACGCGTGCAGAGACACTGAAGCAATCCCATCCGGCGGCAGTCTGCTGGGTTGACGACATCAGCGATACGAATAACGCAGTGCCTTTGCTGCTGAGTTTTCTTTCCATTATTTCCGCCAACCGTACTGCCGCCGTCAGCGATCCCGACTGGCCACCGTCCGTGCGTGAGCAAATCTTTGCACGCGTGGCCGCCGGCGTGGGTGCGGAGACAGCACCGGATGTCGCCACCGCTTCCACCCCTTTCTATATCGGATTCACCTCCGGCAGCAGTGGCTTGCCCAAGGGCTTCCGCCGCAATCACGGCTCGTGGACCAGCAGCTTCGATATCTCTCTGGAATCGTTCGGTGCTGGCGCCGGTGCGACGATACTGGTGCCGGGACGCTTGTCGCATTCGACCTTCTTGTTCGGCGCTTTGCTCGGGCTGTGGAGCGGCGCAGGCATCCGGTTGCAGTCGCGCTTTTCGCCGACGGCGGCGCTCGATACCCTGGCTTGCAAGGGTCTTGAAGGCGCCGGCGCCATGGTCACCGTGCCGAGCCAGTTGATCCTGATGCTGGATCTGGCGCAACGCCGTGCCTTGGCGCCGATGCCTGACGTGCAGCTGCTGATGATCGGCGGTGCGCCGTGGACGCGTGCCCGAACGCCGGAGCTGCAGGCCTTGTTCCCACGTGCGCGCATCATTGAATTCTATGGCGCGTCGGAGACCAGCTTCATCGCCTGGACCGACAGCGATAGCGCCCTTCCCGATCACGTTGTCGGCAAACCGTTCAGCAATGTCGACGTGCGCATTGATGCCTCACAACCCAACACGCCTGGATTGATTTACGTGCGCAGCCCGATGGTCTTCAAAGACTACGTCACGCTCAACGAACAATCAGATCAACCTGCTTTGCTGCGCGATGGCGACTGGTTGTCGGTGCGCGATGTCGGCCATCTCGATGAGCAAGGCCGGCTGCATTTGCTCGGACGGCAACAACGCATGCTGCTGGCGCAAGGCAAGAATCTGTTTCCGGAAGAAGTGGAAAGCGTGCTCACAGCGCATCCCGCGGTACATGCCGCCTCGGTGCAAGGCATCCCCGACGCCGTACGCGGCGTGCAAGTGACAGCGCTGCTGGAACTGACCGAAGCCATCAGCGCCGATGCATTGAGCGCATGGTGCCGCGAGCGGCTGGAGCCTTACAAGATTCCGCGCCGTTTCTACGTCTGCGACGACTGGCCGTTGACGCCCAGCGGCAAAAGCGATCACAAGCAACTGGCGCTGCGCCTGAGCACTTCCGACGCATCCTCGTCTTCGTTGCGGCCGTTATGAGCACCCTGAATACAATGCACGACGCCGTTATCCTCGGTTGGGGCCGCAGCGCGGTTACTCCAGTCGGTGGCGCGCTGTCGTCATTGCAGCCGCATGAAATCGGCGCGCCGGTATTGCTGGGCATTCTGCAACGTTTCGGCATTCCGCTCTCCGCCATTGATGCCGTGATCACCGGCAACGCCATGGGTGCAGGCGGCAATCCGGCGCGCATGTTGGCGCTGGCTGCGGGCTGCGCAGATCGCATTCCGGCTCTCTCGGTCGATAGTCAATGTTGCGCCGGCCTTGATACGGTTGCGTTGGCCAACGGCATGCTGGCAGCAGGCAATGCCGATGTCGTGATCGCCGGCGGCGTCGAAGCATGGAGTCGTGCGCCGATACGTCAACATCGTCCGCGTCATTCCGGCGAGCCTGCCATTGAATACGGCAGTCCCGCCTTCGCACCGGATCCGGCACGCGATCCCGATATGCTGCTGGCCGCTGCCCGCCATGCACTTGCCGCCGGCATCACGCGCGAGCGGCAAGACGATTGGGCGATGCAAAGCCATGCACGCGCCGTCGCGGCACGCCTCCGTGTACAAGACGAAATCATCGCCATCGGTGCGGCCACCTACGACAGTTATCCGCGTACACTCGATCAGCGCCACCTCATGCGTATGCCGGTTGTGGCGATCTCGGATGACACCAGCGCAGATGAAGCAGCGCTGCAGCGTCACGCGATCAGCCGTATCGCCATTTCACCGAGCGCCGACGGCGCTGCGTTTGTCATCATCGCCACGCGCGACGCCGCACGACGCCTGAACCTGCGCCCGCAATTTGCATGGCGCGCAGGCGTCAGCGTCGGTGCCTTGCCTGAAACACCAATGCTGGCCGCCATTGATGCCACGCAAGCTGTGCTGGTGCGGACTGCAAACAAGATCGGGAATATATGGGGAGTGGAATTGCACGACGCCTTCGCCGCGCAGGCCATCGCGTTCTGCGAAACATTGCATCTGTCGCCTGCGCAGCTCAATCGCCACGGCGGCGGACTTGGGCGCGGACATCCTATCGGGGCGTCAGGCGCGATCAGTCTGGTGCAATTGCTGGCCGACATGCATCATGCGGCGCCCGATGGCGCGTTGGGTCTGGCGACTATCGCCGCGGCCGGCGGTCTCGGCGCCGCGGCAATTGTCGAGCGCTGCTGAAACTAACGCAAACTAACGCAGCGTTCTGAAAAACTCTTCCGGCTTCAGCCGCTCTGTCCTTACCGTATTTTCCGGCGCATCCGGATCGGCGTAGCCCAACGCCATGCCGCAGACAATGTGATTGTCATTGCCCAGCTCCAGCGTCGAGCGGATCAAACCCGGATACGAGGCCAGCGCGCCGATGGCGCAACTGCCCAGACCATGTGCAGCCGCTGCCAGCATGAGGCCATACAGACACATCCCCAGATCCATGTAACAACCGCTGCCCATGCGCGCATCGATGGTCACCAGCAAAGCCACCGGCGCATTGAAGAAATTGAAGTTGCGTTCGAACTGACGGTCGCGCCCGGCCCGGTCATCGCGGCCGGTCTGCAAGGCGCCGTACAACTCCTTGGCAGCCGCGACCTGACGTCGGCGCAGGGACTGCGGCATCGGCTGCGGAAAATAGCTGTAATCTTCCGGCTCCTGCTTACCCGCCCGAAAAGCCTCCACCAGCGCCGACGACAATCGCGCACGCGCCTCGCCTTCCAGCGAGATGAATTCACCGGGTTGCAGATTGGCGCCACTGGGCGCGCGGCGCGCCATGGACAGCAATTCGGCCAACATGCCGTCAGGCAACGGACGATCGAGGAAGCCGCGCGTGGAATTGCGGGAATGAAGTAAGTCAGAAAACGACAAAAGAGAATCGGGCATAGAATCGGGCACGACAGTGCGTCTGCGCGGAGGTACGACAACGATACAGCCGTGCATAGGACTAAAATGGCTTAAGTGGGCGTCAATATAGCCTATCGCACCGGGTAGCGGCTAAATCCCGGTGGCGATAACACGGATGCTGCAATTCCAAATTGACAATCTTTCATTTTGGAAACAAGCCAAACTTCCTGCCGTCGTCAATTTTTCATTAGAATGCGCATTTGGCTCAGCTTTCAGGAGCCTCATCGGCGGCTTGCCCCGATGCATTGTCAACGCACCGACTCGCCGATTCATCGATTTCCAGATTCCAGTACCTCACCTGCATGGCAACTAAAAAAACATCCCCGTCTGAATACAGCGAATCATCCATCCGCGTCCTGAAAGGACTGGAACCGGTCAAGCAACGTCCGGGCATGTACACCCGGACCGAGAATCCCCTGCACATCCTCCAGGAAGTCATCGACAATGCCTCGGACGAAGCGCTGGGCGGTCATGGCAAGAACATCATGGTCACGCTCAATCCCGACGGCAGCGTCAGCGTCGAGGATGACGGCCGTGGCATCCCGGTGGGACTGCATCCGGAAGAAGGCGTGCCGACAGTCGAAATCGTCTTTACCCGCCTGCACGCCGGCGGCAAGTTTGATAAGGGCAGCGGCGGAGCCTATGCCTTCTCGGGCGGCCTGCACGGTGTTGGCGTATCGGTCACCAACGCGCTGGCGTCGCGCCTGGAAATCACGGTCTGGCGTGAGGCTGGGGTGCACACGCTGGCCTTCTCCGACGGCGATCTGATCGAGAAGCTGAAGTCGCGTCCGATGACGCGTGAAGATAAAAAATCCGGCACCCGTGTGACCGTCTGGCCGAATCCCAAATATTTCGACTCGCCGACGATTTCACAGCAAGAGCTGCAACGCCTGTTGCGCTCCAAGGCAGTGCTGCTGCCGGGCGTGAAGGTGTCGCTCGTCAACGGTAAAACCGGCGACGTGCAAAGCTGGCAATACGATCAAGGCCTGCGCGGCTATCTGATGGAATCGCTGGCGCAGTCGACCAGCGCCGATCCATTGATCCCTCTGTTTGAAGGCGAGCAATACGCCGGTGCCGATGCCGAAGGTTTTGCCGAAGGCGAAGGTGCGGCATGGGTGGTGGCATGGACGGAAGAAGGCAACGTGGTGCGTGAGTCCTACGTCAACCTGATCCCGACCTCAGCCGGCGGTACGCATGAATCCGGCCTGCGTGAAGGTCTGTTCTCGGCGGTGAAGAGCTTCGTCGAAATGCACTCGCTGTTGCCCAAGGGCGTCAAGCTGTTGCCGGAAGACGTGTTCGCACGCGTCTCTTTCGTGCTGTCGGCCAAGGTTCTCGATCCGCAATTCCAAGGCCAGATCAAGGAACGCCTGAATTCGCGCGACGCCGTCCGTCTGGTGTCGACCTTCTCGCGTCCGGCGCTGGAGCTGTGGCTGAACCAGCACGTCGAATACGGCAAGAAACTGGCCGACCTCGTGATCAAGCAGGCGCAAAGCCGTCTGCGCTCGGCGCAAAAAGTCGAAAAGAAAAAATCTTCCGGCGTGGCCGTGTTACCGGGCAAGCTGACCGACTGTGAATCCAACGACATCACACGCAACGAAATCTTCCTGGTCGAAGGCGACTCCGCCGGCGGCTCGGCAAAGATGGGCCGCGACAAAGAGTTTCAGGCGATCCTCCCATTGCGCGGCAAGGTGCTGAACGCCTGGGAAACCGAGCGCGACCGCCTCTTCGCCAACAATGAAATCCATGACATCGCCGTCGCTATCGGCGTCGATCCGCATGGTCACACCGACACACCAGACCTGACCGGACTGCGCTATGGCAAGATTTGCATCCTTTCCGATGCGGACGTTGACGGCTCGCACATTCAGGTGTTGTTGCTGACGCTGTTCTTCAAGCATTTCCCCAAACTGATCGACCACGGCCACATCTGTATCGCACGTCCGCCGCTGTATCGCGTTGACGCGCCGGCACGCGGCAAGAAGCCGGTGCAAAAACTGTACGCACTCGACGACGGTGAACTGGAAGCGATCGAAGACAAGCTGCGCAAGGACGGTCTGAAAGAAGGCGCATGGAGCATCTCGCGCTTCAAAGGCCTGGGTGAAATGAACGCGGAACAATTGTGGGAAACCACCATGAACCCCGACACCCGCCGCCTGCTGCCGGTCTCTTTGGGTGAACTCGACCATATCGCATCCGAAGCGCGCTTCACCATGCTCATGGGCAAAGGCGAAGCCGCCTCACGCCGTGCCTGGATCGAAGAGCACGGCAACGAAGCGGAAGCGGACATTTAAGACAGCAAAATGCGCATCGGCAACGACATCATGCAACCCGGCTTCTGGCGCCGCTTCCTTTCGGGAGTGTTGCCGGTTGCTGTTGCGGCAGCTGCATTGTGTATGTCGTTGACCGCAGCGTCTGCGCACGCGGATGTCTACGGCTACATCGACGCCGACGGCATGGCGCACGTGTCGACGGAGAAGCTCGATGACCGCTATCAGTTGTTCATGCGTGGCGACGCCACCTTCGACTCGGACAAAATCGCAAAAGGAATCCCCGGCGTTGACGTGAAACAGAACATGTCCTCGCCGCTGATGAAGCTGATGCTGCAACATCCGAATCTGAAAAAGTATGAAGCCATGCTGGATCAGAGCGCGAAAGAATTTTCAGTCGAGCCGGCGTTGCTGAAAGCCATCATGGCAGCGGAATCCGGTTTCAACCCGACCGCCGTCTCACCCAAGGGCGCCATCGGTCTGATGCAGATCATGCCGGAGACCGCCGAGCGTTATGGCGTCCAGGGCGATCGCCGCAAGACTATCCAGCAAAAGCTGACCGATCCGAAGATCAACATCCGTCTGGCCGCGCGTTATCTGCGCGACTTGCAGGTACTTTTCCCAAAACGGCTGGAACTGGCGATTGCCTCCTACAATGCCGGCGAACGCGCCGTGCAAAAGTACAACAATCAGATCCCGCCCTATCCGGAAACACGCAATTACGTGCAACTGGTGGCGCAGTTTTATCGTCTATACCAGCCGGGCGGCAGCGCCGCCAATAATGCAGGCAATGCCGGTGATAACGTGGAAAAGCCGCGCCGCATTGAAATCATTTTGCCGGGCCGCCGCAGCATGCCGCCACCGACTTCCATCGAATAATTCACACAACGACATCAACGCAACCCAGCCACATGACTGAACAAGCCAATCTGTTTGAACAAGCCGCGCCATCCGACGGCGAATCGCTGACGCTGTCGACCTTCGCCGAGCGTGCCTATCTCGACTACGCCATTTCGGTGGTCAAGGGACGCGCCCTGCCCGACGTGGCCGACGGCCAGAAACCCGTGCAGCGCCGCATCCTGTACGCGATGAACGAACTCGGCCTGAACGCCACCGCCAAGCCGCGCAAATCGGCAGCCGTGGTTGGCGACGTGCTCGGTAAGCTGCACCCGCACGGCGACCAGTCGGTGTACGACGCGCTGGTGCGCATGGCGCAGGACTTTTCGCTGCGCTATCCGCTGATCGATGGTCAGGGCAACTTCGGCTCGCGCGATGGCGACGGTGCTGCGGCGATGCGATACACAGAAGCCCGCCTGACGCCGATCAGCAAGCTGCTGCTCGATGAAATCGACATGGGTACGGTCGATTTCCAGCCGAACTATGACGGCTCGACCGAAGAACCGAAGCTGCTGCCGGCACGCCTGCCCTTCCTGCTGCTGAACGGCGCATCAGGCATCGCGGTCGGCATGGCGACTGAAATCCCGTCGCATAACCTGCGTGAAGTCGCGCGCGCTGCCGTGGCGATGATCCGCAATCCCAAGATCACCCACGAAGAACTGATGACGCACATCACCGGCCCCGATTTCCCGGGCGGCGGTCAGATCATCACGCCGTCGTCGACCATCGCCGAGATGTATCAAAGCGGCCGCGGCAGCCTCAAGGTGCGTGCACGCTGGAAGATCGAAGACATGGCGCGTGGCCAGTGGCAGGCGGTCATCACCGAATTGCCTCCAGGCGTGTCGTCGCAGAAGGTGCTGGAAGAAGTCGAAGAACTGACCAATCCCAAGATCAAGCTCGGCAAGAAAACCCTCACGCCGGAACAGCAGGCGCAAAAGCAAAGCATCCTGGCGATGCTGGATGCGGTGCGCGACGAATCGGGCCGCGAAGCAGCAGTGCGCCTGGTATTCGAACCGAAGTCCAAGAACCAGGACCAGACCGAATTCATGAACACGCTGCTGGCCCAGACTTCCCTGGAAACCAGCTCATCGATCAACCTCGTGATGATCGGCGGCGATGGCCGTCCGCGCCAGAAGGGTCTCGGCGACATCCTCAGCGAATGGATCAGCTTCCGCTTCGCCACCATCACGCGCCGGACACAATTCAAGCTGCAAAAAGTCGAGGACCGCATCCACATCCTCGAAGGCCGTGAAGCGATCCTGCTCAACATCGACAAGGTCATCAAGATCATCCGCGAATCGGATGAGCCGAAGCCGGCGCTGATTGAAGCTTTCAAGCTGTCGGACCGCCAGGCCGAAGACATCCTGGAAATCCGTCTGCGCCAACTGGCGCGTCTGGAAACCATCAAGATCCAGCAAGAACTGGCCGAACTGCGCAACGAGAAGTCAACGCTGCAAGACCTGCTGGAAAATCCATCGTCGATGAAGCGACTGGTCATCAAGGAAATCGAAGCCGACGACAAGCAATTCGGCGATGACCGCCGCACCGTCATCGAAGAGGCCGAAAAAGCCGTGGTCGAGCAAAAGATCATCGACGAACCGGTCACTGTCATCATTTCGCAAAAGGGCTGGGTGCGCGCACGCAGTGGCCACGGCCACGACGCGACGCAATTCACCTTCAAGGCCGGCGACGGCCTGTACGGCGCTTTCGAGTGCCGCACCGTCGACAACCTGCTGGGCTTCGGCTCCAACGGCCGCATCTACACGGTTGGCGTCAACTCCCTGCCAAACGCGCGCGGCGACGGCGTACCGATCACGACACTGGTCGACCTCGGCAGCGGCAACAACCTGCTGCACTACTTCGCAGGCCCGGTCGATACGCAAATGCTGCTGGCGTCCGACGCCGGTTATGGCTTCACGGCCAAGCTTGGTGACATGCTCAGCCGCGTCAAGGGCGGCAAGGCCTTCATCACGCTGGATGAAGGGGATCTGCCACTGGCGCCGCGTCCAATGCCGACCGGCGCCAGCGCGATTGCCTGCCTGTCGGGACAAGGACGCCTGCTGGTGTTCGGTCTGGATGAAATCAAGACTTTGTCGAGCGGTGGCCGCGGCGTAATCCTGATGGAACTGGAAAAGAATGAAAAACTGCTGGCCGCGCAAGCCATCACCCAAAAGGGTGTACTGGTCTCCGGCACCGGCCGTGGCGGCAAGGCACAGGAAGTTTCACTATCGGCAGTAGCACTGGGTCTGCATATCGGCAAGCGCGCACGCAAGGGCAAGGCGCTGGAATCCAAACTGAAGGCGACGGCACTGGCAGCGATTGGCTGAAGTCAGGTCGACCTCAATAAGCCGCGCCGCAGAATAAATATTCTGCGGCGCGCAACGAGAATCCCACCTCATCTGCAGCAAAAAACTTGTCAAAAATGAAACTTGACTGACTTCACCGAGTCCATCTGTTATGCCATTCCCGGCATGGTCAAGGAGGACATGGTGCATTCACGCTACAACATGCTGCTCGCAGCCCCGCTGCTGCTCTTCGCACTTCCCGCGTACGTCAACGCAGCACCGTTGCAAAATTTTCTCTACACCGGGTCGGACGACCTGAACAAAATCGAAGCACTGATCAAACGCGCCGATATCGGGGGCGTGCAAATCGTCTATAGCTGGAGTTCTCTGGAAAAAGAAAAAGATCGCTACGATTTCGCACAAATTGAGAAGGATCTGGCGTACCTCAATGGGTTGAACAAAAAACTGTTCATTCAAATCCAGGATCGTTTCTTCGATCCCCGCCACAAGCATGTTCCACTCTACTTGCAAACCGATCCGATTTATCGGGGTGGCCTCGTCGAGCAGTATGACAATCCCGGCGAGAACAAACCTGTGGCCTCAGGATGGGTCGCGCAGCAATGGAATCCCGCTGTACGACAACGTTACCAGCAGCTTTTGCTGGCGCTGGCAACACGCTTCGACGGCCGGGTGATGGGAGTCAATCTGCCGGAGACGGCAATTGACCCAAAAACCAAACGGGATAAAACCGGATTCAGTTGCGAAAAATACTTCAACGCGGAAGTGGAAAATCTCAGCTTCGCCAGGAAAGTATTCAAACAATCCTATGTTGTGCAATACGTGAATTTCTGGCCGTGCGAATGGGACAACGATCATCAGTACATGTCACGCCTGTTTGCCTTGGCCGAAAAAGAAAAAGTCGGCCTCGGCGGTCCCGACATCATTCCGAACAAAAAATCGCATATGAAAAACGCGTATCCGTTTTTTCATCAATACAAAGGGAAACTCGCACTCGTGGCCATGGCCGTGCAAGAGCCCACCTTGACCTACACCAATCCGCAAACCAGAAAGCCGTTCACACGCGAAGAGTTTTCTGATTATGCGAAGAGCTATCTCGGCGTAGACATCATTTTTTGGAGTACCTCGTCGCCCTGGCTGATGCAAGACAAGACAACAACGAATCGATAGAACATTGGCCTGACGTAAATGAAAAGGGATGTCGTATTGAACGACATCCCTTTTCTATGAATCAGTCAACTACTGCAAATGAACTATCGACCGATCTGATGCCCGATGACGCCGCCCACTGCCGCACCACCCGCGGTACCGATACCGCTGCCGCCTGTCAGCACTGCACCGGCTACTGCGCCGATACCCGCACCTACTGCGGTGTTTTTGTCGCGACGCGACATATTGCTGCAGCCGCTCAGCACTGTCAGAGCACATACCGTGATGGAGATGACTGTAATTTTATGAATTGTTCTCATGATGACGCCTCTGTAAAAAATAGGGATGCTGCAACGAAAGCCGGTTGCTGAATGTCCTGTATGAACAGGACATTTTTTAGACGCATTATTCCCGAATAGTTTCGAGTGTCAGTTAGTTGTAAACAATCTCTTACAGTTGTTACAAGCACGAGCGACGACCGCAAAATTTCCTGGCTGAATGCATTACACCTGCTGGCGCGCCGGTGCCCGCGACATGCCCGATACCATCAGCAACAAAGCCAGCACGCAAGCGACAGCACCCGCCAGGAAGGCCGACCCATAGCCAAAGAAACCGATCAGCACGCCCACGACCGGGCCGGTCAGTCCTGCCGCCAGATCAATGAAAGCCATGAAGGTCGCGACGGCCAAACCACGTGAGTGGGCCGGTACGCGCGCCATGGCTTGCACGCCCATCGAGGGAAACACCAGCGAGAAACCGATGCCTGTCAGGAGCGTGCCAAGCCCCGCCATGATCGGATCATGTGATTGCCACAACAGCAATTGGCCGATCAGTTCGATCGCCACCGAGACGGCGCCGACCTTGGCGCCGCCGATGCGATCCGGCAGATGCGCAAAGAACAAACGCACACCAACATAACCAGCCGAGAAGCCAAGGATCGCAATCCCAGCACCCGACCAGTTGTTGGTGGCATAGAGCAGCACCAGGAAGCTGGTGATGATCGCAAAAGGCATCGCACTCAAGGCCAATGCCAGACCGAAGCGCCAGATCAGGCGCAACACTTCCGACATCGCCACCCCACCGCCCTTGCTGCCGAGCGCAGGCAAACCGCGCAACGTCGCCGCAATGGCCAGGCCGACCATCGGCAACAACATCGTGGTCAGCGCCACGCCGGTGAAACCGAAGCGCTGCTGGATGGCGATACCGACCGGTGCGCCCAGCCCCAGGGCGGCAAACATGGCAATGCCCTGCCACGCCATCACCTTGCCGGTGCGTTGCATACCGACGCGGCCGATGCCCCATGTCATGGTGCCGGTCAGGAACAGGCTTTCCGCCGGCCCCATCAGCAAACGACCGACGAAGAGCACGACAAGACTGGTGCCCGCATCCGCAATCATGGTCGAGGCCAGATACAGCAAACCGGCGACAGAAGCCATCGGCAAGCCGATCGACACCGCGCGTTTGGAACCATGACGATCACAATACGAACCTGAAAATTTGCGCGAAAAGATGGTCGAGAAAGATTGAATGCCCACCACCCAGCCGACCGTCAACGCGCTGAAGCCGAGCACGCCATTGACGTGCAGAGGCAAGGCCGGCAACGGAATACCGATGCAGAGAAAACTGGTGAAGACGATGGCGACCAAAGGCAGCAGGCCGCCGCTGGCGGTCTCGGTGGATGCATCCGTGGATTTGTTGGTTGTTGTGGTCATGATGTTATTGATCCCATGTAGAGGTGAACGAACAAGCGAACGAACGCATACCACGCAAGGTGGCGGCTGACTTGTCGTCGAGGGAAAATGATGCAGCGATTACCGTGACTGCGGCGGCAGTAAAAACTGCTGCAGAAGGTACTGATGTGGGCAAGGTAAGCCCGCCCGAGGGAAGTAAGTGTGTCGTCAATTTTTCACCATAGCGTTATACACGTGCGCGGCGACCTGAATCGCTGCCTGAAACCTTCAGGCACGGCACGTGAATGACGCGTTGGTTGACGTTAACGCTTACGTAACGAGGCAGGAGGCTTGTGAGAGAAAACTAATTCGAAGCCGATTTAGCTTACCTCACGAAGTTCTGTTTCGTTATTTGCGGCCGATTATACAGAATAGTTTTTATTCTTGTCTAATCTGCGGGAACCTTGTTGCCTGCTTCACAAGACATGCGACAAGGCATGCGACAAGGCATGCGTAAACGACAAAGCCCGCGCAAGGCGGGCTTTGTCAGACGTCGGCATGAACAATCACCGACGCTGCTTCTACAGCTGGAACAGCTACTTCTACAGCGGTACAACAACTTCTGCTGCAACTACTCAACTACTTCTACAGCTACTGGTACAACAGGTACAGATACACCGGGTACTTCTACAGCAACATCAACTACTCAGAGACTTTAACTACGCGCGGCAATCAGGCCGCGGTGCGTTCCAGGCGATGCACATTGTCGGCGTTGATTTCGATCTTGCGCGGCTTCAGTGCTTCAGGTACTTCGCGCACCAGTTCGATGCTCAGCAGACCGTTTTCCATCTGTGCGCCGACGACCTTGATATGGTTCGCGAGCTGGAAGCGTTGTTCAAAATCACGTGCTGCGATACCGCGATGCAGGAAGGTCGGCGAGCCTTCTTCCTTCTGTTTGCGACCAACAATTTTCAGTGTGTCGTTTTCAGCTTCGATGTCGATTTCAGCGTTGCTGAAACCGGCCACGGCCATGGTAATCCGGTATTTGTCGTCGGCAACCAGTTCGATGTTGTACGGTGGATAGCTCGGTTGCGAATCCGCGCGCTGCGCGTTGTCAAACAGTTGAGCCAGGCGATCGAAACCGATTGCGGAGCGATAGAGTGGGGAGAAATCGTAAGTACGCATAACAGTATCCTTTTGAAAAAGAAGCGATAGATAAACAAGAAACAAGCGCGAACCTCCATTGAGCATTCGCTAGACCGCGGGAAACTTCCCGCTGCCTTGTTACCGATATACGACCAGACTTTTTCTTTTCAAGAGGTTTTTTATCAAGCTTTTTTCAGCAATGTTTTTTGCGTTTTTTTTAACAATGCCTCTTGTTTTACCGACCGTCGTTTTTCATTGCCGCAACCACCGTGCGCAAAACTGCCTGCGCCCGACTGTCCCGCACATTGGTATGCAACATCACTTGCGCAAGAGGCAAAGACGGCAGCTTCATGCTCTTGCCGACATCGATGGCGCCGGCCGGTTTAACGCGATAGAGCAACGCCGTCACCGCCAGCCCCGCCGTCACTGCAGCCGCGACGGCATGCACGCCACCGCCGATAAATACTTCCTTCCAGGAAATGCCGGCATCTTCCAGGCGCCGGACCGCCAACTCACGGACGCCGCAGGTATGCGAGAACGTTGCCAGCCGAAGCGGCTCGTTCGCGCGAGGTTGCCAGTGCGGTGCCGCGAACCAGCCCATGCGTTCTTCCTGGATCAGTTCGCCATCGCTGCGCTCGCCATCACGGCGCACGATGACGGCATCCAGTTCGCCGCGGTCGTACATGACGAGCAAATCGCGCGAAGCGCCGATACGCACCTCGACGATCACGCCGGGATCAAAGGCATTGACTTGGGCCAGAACCGCAGGAAAACCATCACCAGCGACGTGATCGCTGACGCCAAGACTGAGACGCGCCGTCGAGTTCTCAATGCGCCCCAGCGCCCTCTCATGGGCTGCCAGCAAGCCGCGTGCAGCATCAAGGAAACCGATGCCGTCCGACGATAAGCGAACCTGGCGCGGCGTACGCTCGAGCAGGCGGCGGCCGAGCCTGTCCTCCAGCCTCTTCAGCTTGAGGCTGATGGCGGATTGCGTCGTGTATAAGGCCTCCGCTGCGCGTGTGAAACTTTGCAAATCAGCAACAAGGACAAAAGCCTGGACGGCGTCAAGATCAAGCGGGCGTTGGGTCGGTTCCATTTTTGGGCGTATTTTGATTACTCATGATTCACGGCCAATCATTTCAATTCAATATCATTGAAATACTTTTTGATGTATTTTTAAAATGATACGCTTGTTCTAAGATGCTTGCATACCCACTGCAATTCACCTGTGGCTTACCGTTGAAACACCGTTGACCCACCCTCTTTGAAGGAGAACATCATGCCTTTTGTCCGAGTCCATATTCGCCGCGGCGAAACCCGCGAATACCGCAAAGCCATTCTCGATAATATCTACGAAGCGATGCTGGAAACTTTCAATGTCCCCAAGGATGACAAGTTCATGGTCGTGGACGAATACGATCCGGACAATTTCGTGTTCGATAAAACGTATCTGAACATCGCGCGCAGCGACAAATTCGTGCTGATCCAGATCACGGCCAACAACACGCGCACCATCGACCAAAAGAAGGCGCTCTACGCGCGCATAGTCGAGCGCCTGGGGGAAGACCCGGGAATACGCTCTGAAGATGTCTTCATCAGTCTGGTGGAAGTGCTGAAAGAAAACTGGTCCTTCGGTAATGGCCTCGCGCAGTACGCGCTGTAAGCAGAATCAACAGCAAAGGCACCTGAAGCGCCGTAGCCTGATAGCATGGCAGGTCTGAATAACCTGCCACGCATATCCATACTCATTCATGCCTTCTTCCTCGTCGAATAACTCGAACAGCGCGAACAGATCATCCCCCGGGCGCAAGCGTCTGCGCAATATTGCTTTGATTCTCGTGCTCATCAGCGCCGGCTGCGCGGCAGCAAGCAAGTACTACGATCCTGACAAACCCAATCGCACGCCGTCGGGCTTCCGCAATAACTATCCGCAAGAGCCGCGCGCCTCGCTGCTGAAATGGCAATGGGAACGCATCACGCAAGGCGTACCGAAAGCACCGGCCAATAACTATCAGTTCCCGATGGCCACGCCCGAGATCGCCTGGCTGCAATCCAGCAAGACGACGCCGAGCGTGACCTGGATCAGCCATGCAACAGCATTGCTGCAGATCGACGGCATGAACGTCATCACCGACCCGATGTTTTCTGATCGCGCCTCGCCCTTCAGCTTCGTCGGCCCCAAGCGCAAAGTACCGCTCAACATCACGCTGACGCAATTGCCGCACATTGACGTGGTGGTGATTTCGCATAACCACTACGACCATCTGGATCAGGCCAGTGTTGAACAATTGAATAAACAGGCCGGCGGGCCGCCCTTGTTTCTGGTGCCGCTGGGTGTGAAGGATTGGATGGCGGGCGTGGGTATCACCAATGTGCGGGAGCTGGATTGGTGGGACAAGACGGTCGTGGGCAAACTCGACATCCATTTCGTCCCGGCGCAACATTGGTCGGCACGGGGATTGATGGATCGCTCAGAGACCTTGTGGGGAGGCTGGGTGATCAAGACCGGTGAAGGTGCAGCGCATCCGTTCTCGGTCTTTTTTGCCGGCGACACGGGTTATTCAAAGGATTTTCAAGACATCGGCCGCCGGTTCGGCGGCTTCGATCTGGCGCTGATTCCCATCGGTGCCTATGCACCACGCTGGTTCATGAAGGGCCAACACGTCGATCCTGAAGAAGCCGTGCAGATTCACAAGGACGTGCATGCGAAACGTTCCATCGGCATCCATTGGGGCACGTTCGAACTGGCGGATGAGTCACTTGACGAGCCGCCAAAATTGCTCGCAGAAGCGGCGAAAAACGCGGGGTTGCCCGAAGGTGAATTTACGGTGCTAAAGCACGGTGAAACACTCAAGCTGGATTAAGTAAGAGACGGAGGTCTAGATTTACTGCGGATATGGCAGCGGTCAACGCTGCCGGCAATGATGTAACTATTCAGTCAGAGGTGGTCTTTGAGAGAGCACATCCAAAGCCGCTTTCGCTTCTGAACAACTCCACTCCTCCCTCCCCGCGCTCTGCATTGAGCACCGACAAGCGAGACTTACCACAAGGTTTAAGCGTCCCGCTCCACGCGATTGCGGCCGCCGTGTTTGGCTTTATACAAGGCGGCGTCTGCACGTGCGTAAGCATCTTCAAAATCGGCGCCGACGTCGCTCCAGGAGATACCGAAGCTGGATGTCACCGGGCGTGACGGCAGGCAGGGAAAGACTTCCTGCACGATGGCGAGACGGATTTCTTCTGCGATGACCACCGCTGCATCGAGCGATACGCCGGGCAGCAGGATGGTGAATTCCTCGCCACCGACGCGGCCGATTTCGCCTTCGCCGTTGAGGGTGTTACGCAAGCGGTTTACCAGTTCGCGGATAACGGCGTCGCCGGTTGGGTGGCCGAATTCGTCGTTGATGCGTTTGAAAAAATCGATGTCGAGGACGACGAGGGACAGCGAGGTTTTCTTGAGGAAGTGATGTGCGCGTTCGAAGATGGCGCCACGGTTGAGCGCGCCGGTGAGGTTGTCGTGCCTGGCTTTGTAGTCTAGCTCATCAGTGAGTTGTTGCAGTTTGGAGTTGAGCTGATTGAGTTCGCGCTCGGTGCGGTCGCTGCGGGCAATCAGGCGGCGGCTTTCGCGCATGAGGCGGCCGTAGCTTTTTACCAGTTCTTCCAGGGCTTGCCGATATTGCTCGGGCTCGTCAGCGCCGCTGGCCACGACTTGCGTGGCGCGGGTGAGAACTGCGGTCTCGGCTTCAAAGAGGTCGACGTCGCTCATTCGCTTTTTACTGCCTGATCGTGGAAAACAAGATTGGGGAAGTCTTCGCTCAGCTCCTGGCCGAACTCGAAGATGGTGTCGTCTTCTTCGTCGTGGTACCAGTTGAGGATGACTTCGGTGCCGGACTTGGCTTTTTCATTCAGCGTGCCGAACAGCGAGAACAACATCTTGGTGCTGGAGCTGTTGAAGTAGGCCAGCGCCACGTTGACCGTGATGCTTGTGCCTGCAGTTTCCTGCTCCAGAAACTGGCGCAGCACGGCGATGATGTCGCCCCAGAACTGCGCGGCGTTTTCCGGATAGGACTCCCCTTTCAGCGAGAGCTTGCGCTCGTCGAAACGAAAATCGACTTCAGGGGAACTGGCACTGGCCGCGATAAATAAGTTATCCATATTTACATTCTTTATTCAAACAAACCACGAGGAACATCTCTTCCGCCATCACGCTGCCACATTCGACAACGCACGGCATGGCGGGTCAGATCGTCGCTCTTAAATAAAACATTGAGGTGCCGTCGGCTGCCGGCGGCGAGAATTCAAACTCCAGCGGCTCGCTGGCATCGCGCGCCATCGTCAGGAAACCGAGGCCGGCGCCTTTGCTGTCGGGCGGCGTCTCGGAGCGCAGCATCTCCTTATACTCCAATTTGATTTCGTCGATGGTGAGCGAGCGCAGATGCTCCAGCTTCTCGCGCAGTTTTTCGGCGACGACGGCGTTGACCGGATTGGAGCAATGCAGGTAGTAGCGCTCGTTGGTCAGCGAGATGAAGACTGCGCCGTGACGCATGCCGGCTTCCGCGATGCCTTCCTTGTCATACGAATCGGCTGAGTAATGCACGATGTTTTGTGTCATCTCGATAAAGGACGAAAACAACTTGCGGCGTGTGACAGCGACCGCCCCGGTGTGCTCGGCACGCAGTTTGACGGCATCGGCCATGGCGGCAATGATCGTTTGCGAAAAATACCCGACGTAGTAAAAGATCACGTCGCGCCGCTCGACGCATCGGTGAAAATCATCCCACTGCTGTTGAATCCCGTTCATAGGTATCTGCACTCTACTTCTACTTGCTGTTAATCGATCCGCGCAGGCGGAAACTGAAAAAGGTCAGGTCATCGCGGCGACGCTGCTGGCCCTGGTAGTTCTTTTGTTCTTCCATGATCTTCTTGCCGAATTCGGCCATGGGCAGATCACGGCTGGCGCGCATGGCGTTGCGCAGGCGCTGCTTGCCGAAGGCGATATTCTTCGGACCGCCGATCTGGTCGATGATGCCGTCGGTGGCGGTCATGACGACCGCGCCTTCGCTCAGTTGCACGCTGCGGTTGCTCCACTTCATGTCGTCAGGCGTATCGATGTAGCCGAGGCCGGTGCGCGCACCGTCGAAGGTCTGCACTTCTTCCGCACCGGGCAGGAGCACCAGCAATGGCATCTTGGCGCTGGCGTAGGTCAGGCTGTCGGTGGCGGCTTCAAACCAGAAGAAGCAGGCATCCATGCCATCGTCGGATTCGGAACGCTGCTCTGCCGTGGCGTGCTGGCCGAGGACGCTCTTCATGCTGCGATTGACCTCGCCCATGACGCGTGCGGGATCGTGCGGACCGTGCTGTTCCAACGCTTGCTTGAGGGATGACGACGCGATCAGCGTCAAGAAGGCGCCGGGCACGCCGTGCCCCGTACAGTCAGCGACGGCGGCAAACCAGCCGTCGGCATAGCGTTCGAAATGGTAGAAGTCGCCGCCGACCACGTCGCGCGGCTCCCAGATCAGGCAGGCATCGGCCAGCGCTTGCGACATGGCCGTGCGCGAGGCGCTCAGCATGGCCCGCTGGATGACGCTGGCGTAGTCGATGCTTTGCATGACCTGGCGATTTTTTTCTGCCTGCAGCGAGACCATCATGCGCATCAGATCCAGGCCGGAGCCGAGGCCGGCGAACTTGCCCTGGTTGACGATCATGAAGCCGTCCGCCAATGTCTTGTCGCCGGATTCCACCGCCAGCGCGCCAAGCGTCTCAATGGAGGTGTCGACTTCGACGATGAGCGGGTCTTTGTCCATGAAGGCGATACAGCTCTTCTTTTCGTAGAGCTCGCGGTGGTAGGGCTTGGACATCTGCGACATGAAGATATTGCGGCTGATGAGCCCGATCGGGTGGCCGTTCTCCAGCACCGGCAGGCTGATCAGCTCGCGATGGCGTCCGAATACCTCCAACACCTTGGCGTTGTTCTCTTCGAAGGTGACTGCGGGTACGCTCACCGCCAACGCGCTGGCTGTCGGTTGTTGCAAATGACGCCCTGCCATCGGCGCAAGGCTAAAATCGGTGTCCACGTGATCCCTGTCCCTGTTAACTGCAAAACAGCAAATTGTTGTTTAACCAGCAATTTTAGTTAACTAGTGTGACAGCGATATGACGCTCTCAACATCCAGGCGGGACGGGCGATACAGGCGGCCTGCGGTCTGATTTCCTTCAAAACAAACTACTTCCTGACGCTCATCCGGTATGCGGTAGTCTGCCGGTAGACCTGGCCCGGCCGCAAGATGACGGCTTCCCGCTCAGGCGTGTTGACCTGATCCGGATAGGCTTGCGCTTCCAGACAAAAGCCATCGTGGATGGCATAGGGTTGCATCGCACGCCCCTGCACGCCTTTGAGAAAATTGCCGCTGTAGAACTGCAGGCCGTTCTCGGTAGTCGAGACGGTCAGCTCACGCCCTGAACCCGGATCGTAGACCGTCGCCACGTCGCGCAGCGGCTGGACCTTGCGTCCCGGCTCCTCGACAACATCGTTTTCCCGGCGCAGGCAATAGCAGTGGTCGAAGCCACCGGCCACGCTGAGCTGTTCGTCGGGCCATGCCAGACGCGGGCCAATCGGTGCAGGCTGGCGGAAGTCGAAGGCGCTGCCGGCCACGTTGGCGGCTTTTTCAGGAATCAGTCTGCGGTCGACTTGCAGGTAAGCGTCGGCATCGATGGAGAGGATGTGGTCGCAGATGTCGCCGGCACCGCCGTTGAGGTTGAAGTAGCCGTGCGAGGTCAGGTTGATCGGCGTGGGTGCATCGGTCGTGGCGGTGTAGTCGATGCGCAACTGGCCGTCGTCATCCAGCCGGTACAACACCGAGGTCAGCACGTTGCCGGGAAACCCCGCCGCGCCGTCCGGTGACGCCAGCGTCATCCTCAGGCCTTCCGGATCGGTCTGCACCTGCCACGGCATCAGGTGAAATCCGCCCTTCCCGCCGTGCAGATGATTGTCGCCTTCATTGCGGTCGATCTGATAATCGACGCCATCCAGCGTGAACCGGCCGTTGGCAATGCGATTGCCCCAGCGTCCGATCACGCCGCCGAAGAAAGCCGGATTGGCGAGATAACCGTCGCAGTCCGGATAACCGAGCAGGACGTCGGCTTCGCGGCCGTAACGGTCAGGCACCCACCACGAGATCAGCGTGGCGCCGCGGTCGCTGATGACGACGCGCATGTCGTGTGCATTGCGCAAGGTGTAGAGGGTGATGCCATGGTCGGCGGGAGCGCTGGTGATTGTGAAATGTGTCATCGTCTGAAAAATTGGCGATGGATTGAATGCCTCAATCCATTCGTTTGATTGCTTATGCGTTCGTCTATGCGTTTGTCTACTTGTTCCTGCCCTGCTTACACGTTGTGTTCTCTCAATATCGATGCAGCAGCGGGAGATTTCTTCCTTGGGAGTGCAACCGGTGGCGGCGCATCAGCGGCCATCTGCTCCTGATATTCCCGTGGCGTGCATCCGAGTTCGCGCTTGAACACGGCGTGCATGTATTGCACTGAGGTGAAGCCGCAACTGACGGCGATGTCGGCGACATTGCTGTCGGCCTGTTGCAGCAAGCGCTTGGCGGCATCCAGTTTGAAACGCAGTATCTCGTCATGCACGCTGCGCCCCAGTTCGCGGCGGAAGTACCATTCCAGCGAGGAGCGCGAGATGCCGACATAGTCGGCCACCTGCTCTGTCTTGATGCCCTGGCAGGCGTATTGGCGAATGAAATGCATGGCCTGCATCACGTGGGGATGATTGCGTGCTTCGTGCCGGCTCGATGCCAGCACGTTGATGCCGGCCGGCGGTACCAGGATGCGCGTGTCGGCAAAGCGTGCGCCATGCAGCATCTGGTGCAGCAGATGCGCCGCCGTACGCCCCATCTCGACCGTTCCCTGAATCACCGAACTCAATGGCACCCGCGTCAGGATGCGCGCCAGCGGATCGTTGTCGATACCGATCAGCGCCACTTGCTCGGGCACCGCAATGCCTGCGCACAAACAGGCCTGCAACAACTGGCGGGCGCGTGCATCAGTCACGGCAATGATGCCGATCGGCTTGGGCAGGCTGCGCACCCAGGCGATCTGCTGCTCGACGGCGGTATCCCAGGATGGCGCGCTGGTGCCGACGCCGCGATAGATATGTCCCTGAATACCGTCGCGCTGCATCAGCGCTTCGAAGGCTTTTTCGCGCTCCTGAGCCCAGCGATTGACGTCGGCCTTGGGCAGGCTGAAGCAGGCAAAATTTTGCAGCCCGGCTTCGATCAGATGATCGTAGGCGAGCTTCACCAGTTTGAAATTGTCGGTCGCAACGTAGGGAATAGCTTGCGGATAGTCGGCAGCGTCGGCATAGGAGCCGCCAACGGCCACCACCGGCAGGTGTACTCCCGCGAGGGCTTCGCACGTGGCGGGGTCATCGAAGTCGGCGATGATGCCGTGACCTTGCCAGCGCTCGATGCCTTGCAGGCGGCAGCGAAAGTCTTCCTCCAGGTACAAGTCCCACGAGGCGCGTGTGCTGGTGAGGTATTCGCCGATGCCGGCGATGATGTCGCGATCGAATATCTTGTTGCCGTTGAACAGTAGCGCGATGCGATGCACGGTCGGTACTCTTGTCACTTCATAGTCTCCTGATACCCCAACTGCCTTGCCTCACCGACCAACAGGACGGCGACGGCTTCCTCCAACGATCAGCATTTTTTGATTGACGTTTTGATTAACAAAATGCCATCTATTTTTTTATGACTTGCTTTGGGTTGCTCTGTGTTGCTGGACTTATTCAGCGCCATCAATTGTAACGACGCGTCAGGCTGGCGTCAGTCCAAATACCGCTTTGTGCAACTGCAATAGAAAGAATCGCTATCCCGGTTGGTGAATTTCGTAATTGTAGACGCCTGTCGCTGGTTGCTAGTATGGCCCCACATCAAAACCAGCAGGGATCTTCTGCAAGGAAATGATGGCAGAGCAGCAAATGAAAGCAAATGAGCAGCAGATGAGCGGAGCGCCTTCCCACCTGAGTTTGCAGGGCGGGACAACGAACCGCTTCATCCTCCCGGCCGGGCGGCGAACCACAAATCAAACCACGAAAAGTCGCCGGTAAAAAATGGAACGCCAGATTGACGCCGACCATGCACGGGAGCATTCCCCTTAAAAATCATAATGAAACTGGAGACCAGGCAATGAACGCAATCCTGAAAAAAAGTGTATTGGCATTGATGGCGGTGACTACGATCTCGCTGGTCAGCACAAGCGCCATGGCGGATGCCAAGAATCCGAAGATCGGCTTTTCCATCGATGACCTGCGCGTTGAGCGCTGGGCGCGCGATCGCGATTTTTTTACCGCAGCCGCAGAAAAGCTGGGCGCAAAGGTCTTCGTCCAGTCGGCCGACGCCAGCGAAGCACGCCAGATCTCGCAGATCGAAAACCTGATCTCGCGCGGTGTTGACGTGATCGTAATCGTGCCCTTCAACGCGACCGTACTGACCAACACCATCAAGGAAGCCAAGAAGGCCGGCATCAAGGTGCTGTCGTATGACCGTCTGATCCTCAACGCGGACGTCGACGCCTACATCTCCTTCGACAATGAAAAGGTCGGTGAAATGCAAGCCGAAGGCGTGGTCAAGGCGCAGTCGAAGGGCAACTTCTATCTGCTGGGCGGCTCGCCGACCGACAACAACGCCAAGATGCTGCGTGAAGGCCAGATGAAGGTGCTCAAGCCTTACATCGACAAGGGCGACATCAAGATCGTCGGCCAGCAATGGGTGAAGGATTGGAATCCAACCGAAGCCTTGTCCATCGTTGAAAACGCGCTGACCGCCAACAACAACAAGATCGATGCCATCGTCGCCTCCAACGACGGCACGGCAGGCGGCGCCATCCAGGCGCTGGCTGCGCAAAAGCTGGCCGGTAAGGTGCCGGTCTCGGGACAAGATGCCGACCTGGCCGCGGTCAAACGCGTGGTCGCCGGCACCCAGACCATGACGGTGTACAAACCCCTCAAGCTGATCGCCACGGAAGCCGCCAATCTGTCGGTACATCTGGCCCGCAACGAGAAGCCGGCTTACAACTCGCAATACGACAATGGCTTCAAGAAAGTCGATACGGTGCTGCTCAAGCCGATTCCTCTGACCAAGGCCAACGTCAACGTACTGGTGGATGACGGCTTCTACACACAAGCGCAAATCAGCGGCAAATAACAAAAACAAGAAGCAATCCGGGCAGGCCGCAAGCCTGTCCGGCATTGCCGTTTTTTCCTGATTGCAGTTAGCGGTTACGCGTGAATTGTGGCGACCCGGCCACGGCTATTGCGCAGTTTTTACTCCACGAGAGCATGCATGTCTGAGTACTTGTTAGAAATGAAGGACATCGTCAAGACGTTTGGCGGCGTCCGCGCGCTGAATGGCATCGACATCAAGATCAAGGCCGGTGAATGCGTCGGCCTGTGTGGCGAGAATGGCGCCGGCAAGTCGACACTGATGAAAATCCTCTCCGGCGTCTACCCGCACGGCACCTGGGATGGCGAGATCCTGTGGGATGGCAAGCCGCTGGTGGCGCACTCGGTGCGCGACACGGAAGCGGCCGGTATCGTCATCATCCATCAGGAACTGATGCTGGTGCCCGAACTGTCGGTGGCGGAAAATATTTTCATGGGCCATGAACTGACACTGCGCGGCGGCCGCATGAATTATCCGGCCATGTATCACCGCGCCGAAGAACTCATGCGCGAGCTAAACATGCCCGACATCAACGTCGCCCTGCCGGTCATGCAATACGGCGGCGGCCATCAGCAACTGGTGGAAATCGCCAAGGCGCTCAACAAGAAGGCGCGCCTGCTGATCCTCGATGAGCCTTCCTCGTCGCTGACCTCATCGGAGATCGCGGTTCTGCTCAAGATCATCAAAGACCTCAAGGCCAAGGGCGTGGCCTGCGTCTATATCTCGCACAAGCTCGATGAAGTGGCGGAGGTATGCGACACCATTTCCGTAATCCGCGACGGCAAGCACATCGCCACCACGCCGATGCAAGCGCTGGATGTAGACCAGATCATCACGCAGATGGTCGGCCGCGAAATCACAACCATGTATCCGACCCGCGACCACGAGATCGGCGAAGTGATTTTTGAAGCGCGCCATGTCACCTGCTTCGACGTCGACAATCCCAAACGCAAGCGCGTCGACGATGTGTCCTTTTCGGTGCGTCGCGGTGAAATTCTCGGCATCGCCGGACTGGTCGGCGCCGGGCGCACGGAACTGGTGTCGGCCTTGTTCGGCGCCTATCCTGGCCGTCATGAAGGCGAAGTGTTCATGCATGGCGCCAAGGTCGATACCGCGACGCCGCTCAAGTCGATTCGCCTGGGTCTGTGCATGGTGCCGGAAGATCGCAAGCAGCACGGTATCGTGCCGGACCTCAGCGTCGGCCAGAACATCACGCTGACGGTGCTCAACGACTTCTCGCGCCGCACCCGCATCGACGCCGAGTCCGAACTGAAGACCGTGCAGGACGAGATCGGACGCATGCAGCTGAAGACTTCCAGCCCTTTCCTGCCGATCACGGGACTGTCGGGAGGCAATCAGCAAAAGGCAGTGCTGGCCAAGATGCTGCTGGCGCGGCCGAAGGTGCTGATCCTCGACGAGCCGACACGCGGTGTCGACGTCGGCGCCAAGGCAGAAATCTACCGGCTCATTTCAGAACTGGCCAGACAAGGCGTGGCCGTGATCATGGTGTCGTCCGAACTGGCGGAAGTGCTGGGCGTGTCCGATCGCGTGCTGGTCATCGGCGAAGGCAAGCTGCGCGGCGATTTCGTCAATCAGGATCTGACGCAAGAGATGGTGCTGGCGGCGGCCATCAACCAATCGCCGCAGCACCGCACCTTGCAAGCCACCGCATAAGTAAAACAACCTGGAATCAATCCGTATGAACTCTCTTAGCTCGACCAACATCAAGCAGCTGTTCAGCCGCTACAAAATCATGGCGCTGCTCATCGCCATCGCCATCATCTGGGCTTTCTTCAGCTGGAAGACCGAAGGTGGATTCGTGACGCCGCGCAACCTCTCCAATCTGCTGCGCCAGATGTCGGTGACCGGCATCCTCGCCTGCGGCATGGTGCTGGTGATCATCGCCGGAGAGATTGATCTCTCGGTCGGCTCCCTGCTGGGCCTGCTCGGCGGCATCGCGGCGATCATGGATGTCACCTATCACCTGCCGCTGCCGATCAATCTGGCGCTGGTCTTGCTGTGCGGCCTGGCGCTGGGCTTGTTCAACGGCTACCTGACGGCGTACATGCGCATCCCCTCGTTCATCGTCGGTCTCGGCGGCATGCTGGCGTTTCGCGGTGTGCTGCTGGGCGTGACGGGCGGCCTGACGATTGCGCCTGTATCCAGCGAGCTGGTTTATCTGGGACAAGGCTATCTGCCGCAACAACTGGGCGTGGCGCTGGTGATCGTGCTGTTCGTCCTGGCGCTGGTGTTGACCTGGCGTCAGCGCGTCAACCGAGTGCGTCACTCACTGCCGGTGCATGCGCTGTGGCGCGACGCGGTGAAGGTGCTGATCATCGGCGGCGTGCTGCTGGCTTTTGTGCGTACGCTCAACAGCTACGACGGCATCCCGGTGCCGGTGTTGTTGCTGCTGGCCTTGCTCGGTCTGTTCAGCTACATCACGACGCAGACGGTGTTTGGCCGCCGCATCTATTCGGTCGGCAGCAACATGGAAGCGACGCGGTTGTCGGGCGTCAACGTGCAGTCGGTGAAGCTGTGGGTGTTCGGCATCATGGGCGTGATGTGCGCACTCGCCGGCCTGGTCAATACGGCGCGTCTGGCGGCGGGTTCGCCCTCGTCGGGCAGCATGGGAGAACTGGACGCCATCGCAGCCTGCTTCATCGGCGGCACCTCCATGCGCGGCGGATCGGGAACCATCTACGGCGCGCTGATCGGTGCGCTGGTAATGGCGAGTCTGGACAACGGCATGTCGATGCTCGATGTCGGCACCTACTGGCAGATGATCGTCAAGGGCAGCATTCTGATGCTCGCAGTGTGGGTGGACGTCAGCACCCGTTCCGGACGCTAAGCGCACTCAGCGTAATGACCGCGCTGAAATCAATACGACTATTTACACAGGAAAGTGCTATGCAATCTTCGATGCCATCTATTCAGGCACAAGCGGTTTTACCCGCAGACCTGTCCGATGCCTTGCTGGTCGGACGCGTCTGGCGAAACAGCAAAATCAATGGCCCCTGCGTGGTCGTGGTTCGCCGTGGCGAGGTGTTCGACATCACTGCCACCGCACCGACATCGGCGGATTTGCTGGACGCCGACGACTTGTTGGCGCTGGCGCGCCACGCGCCGGGCGAGTCGCTGGGCAGCGTGGCCGATCTGGTCCGCGATGCGCTTGATCCCTTTTCAGACAAGCGGTTGCCACGACTGCTGGCGCCTTGCGACATTCAACCGATCAAAGCCTGCGGCGTGACCTTTGCGGTCAGTATGCTGGAGCGCGTGATCGAAGAAAAAGCCGCAGGCGACGCCAGCCGCGCGGAGTCGCTGCGCAAGGAGCTGCAAGCGAGTATCGGTACCGACCTGTCGGCGATCCGGCCGGGTTCGGAAGCGGCGATGAAGCTGAAGCAGGAACTGCTCAAACGCGACGCCTGGTCGCAATACATGGAAGTCGGTATCGGCCCGGATGCAGAAGTGTTCTCCAAGTCGCAGGCCATGTCGGCAGTCGGACTGGGCGCCGAAGTCGGCCTGCATCCCGAATCGCAATGGAACAATCCCGAGCCGGAGATCGTACTGGCCGTGAACAGCCGCGGAGAAGCCGTCGGCGCCACGCTGGGCAACGACGTCAACCTGCGCGACATCGAGGGCCGTAGCGCCCTGCTGCTGGGCAAGGCCAAGGACAACAACGGCTCATGCGCCATCGGCCCTTTCATCCGCCTGTTCGATGAGCGCTTCACCATCGATACCGTGCGTCAGGCGGAAGTCACCTTGCTGATCGAAGGCGAGGACGACGGATTCCGCCTGAACGGCGCCAGCTTCATGCGCGAGATCAGCCGCGATCCGCTCGATCTGGTGGCGCAGACCTGCGGCGCGCATCATCAGTATCCGGACGGTTTCCTGCTGTTTCTCGGCACCATGTTCTCGCCGATCAAGGATCGCGATGCAGCCGGTTCAGGCTTTACCCATCATCTGGGCGACCGCGTCACCATCGCCAGTCCGGCGCTGGGTGCATTGGTCAACCGCGTGCAGCGCTGCGACGCCATCGCACCGTGGACCTTTGGTATCCGAGCCCTCTATCACCATCTTGCCGGGCGTGGCCTGGCGGGAACTTCGCCATCTTCCAGGAGTGCATCAGCATGACCGTATCAGTTCAAACCGCGCCGGCCCCATCCACTCCCGTGGAACACGCCATTTATCGCAGTCTGGCCGGCAAGCGGGTCGTCATCACCGGCGGCGGCACCGGCATCGGTGCGGCGCTGGTGGAGGCCTTTGCCGGACAAGGGGCGCAGGTATTCTTCCTCGATATCGCGCTGGAAGAATCGCGCGCGCTGGAAGAATCGCTGAAACATTCTGCGCTGCCGCCGACCTTCCTGCATTGCGACCTGCTCGATCTGGATGCGCTGGCGGCGACCTTCGTCGGTATCGAAAAAATGGCCGGCACCGTCGATATCCTGATCAACAACGCCGCCAACGATGACCGTCACAAGATCGCTGATGTCAGCCCGGCATATTGGGATCAGCGCATGGCGGTCAACCTGCGCCATCAGTTCTTCTGTGCGCAGGCGGTGACGCCGGGCATGCGCGAGCAAGGCCGTGGCGTGATTCTCAATTTCGGTTCGATTTCCTGGCATCTGGCTTTGCCGAGCCTGACGCTGTACATGACGGCCAAGGCGGCGATCGAAGGTCTCACACGCGGTCTGGCGCGCGACCTCGGCCCGCATGGCATCCGGGTCAACTGCATCATCCCCGGCGCAGTGCGCACGCCGCGCCAGATGCGTCTGTGGCACAGCCCGGAAGAAGAAGCAAAAATCCTCGCCGCGCAATGTCTGTACGAACGCGTGGAACCGCATGACGTCGCCGCGCTGGCGTTGTTTCTGGCGTCCGACAGCGCGGCCAAATGTTCCGGCCGCGATTACTTCGTCGACGCCGGCTGGTACGGCGCATGACTGCCTCGGTGCCCGTCTGTGTCTGGCCGGTCGGCGCCGAACTGGGCGAGGGCCCGATCTGGCACGCGCAGGACAAGGCGGTCTATTTCGTCGATATCAAGGGCAAGGCGATCCATCGCTGTGCCGCCGATGGCAGTCAGCGTCAAAGCTGGCCGACACCACATGCGCCGGGATTCATCGCGCCCTGTGACGACGGCGGTTTTATCTGCGGACTGCAAGGCGGTCTCTACCGATTCAACCGGGACAGCAACGACTTCTCGCTGATTCAGCCGGTGGAACAACACTTGCCCGGCAACCGCGTCAACGATGGTTTCGTCGACGGCCAGGGGCGGCTCTGGTTCGGCACGATGGACAATGAGGAGAGCCGCCCCAGCGGCGTGCTGTATCGATGGGAGCGGTCACGCGGGATGCAGGCGCAGGATCGCGGCTATGTCATCACCAACGGTCCGGCCATGAGTCCGGACGGAAAAACGCTCTATCACACGGACACATTGCAGCGAACGGTATATGCTTTCGATGTCGACGCTGCAGGAACACTGTCACGCAAGCGTCCGTTTGCACATATCGAAGGCACCGGTTATCCCGATGGCATGGCTGTCGATGCCGAGGGTTTTCTGTGGGTCGCCTTGTTCGGCGGGTGGCGCATAGAGCGCTTCTCGCCGTCCGGCGAGCTGGCGGGAGTCATTCCCTTCCCTTGCGCCAATGTGACCAAACTGGTCTTCGGCGGAAACGATTTGCGGACGGTTCATGTCACAACAGCATGGAAAGGTCTGTCGTCTGAAGAGCGGGCAAGGCAGCCGCTCGCGGGTGGACTGTTTTCCTTCATCGCCGACACGCCGGGCCTGGCTCAACATCACCTATCAACTGAGGTAAAGAAGTGAAGAATCAACAGACTCCCCGCCGGTTCCGCTCCCAGGACTGGTTCGACAATCCCGATCATATCGACATGACCGCGCTGTACCTTGAGCGCTTCATGAACTACGGCATCACCGCGGAAGAATTGCGCTCCGGCCGCCCGATCATCGGTATCGCACAGAGCGGCAGCGACATCAGCCCATGCAATCGCATCCACCTCGAACTGGCGCGCCGCGTGCGTGACGGCATTCGCGATGCCGGCGGCATTCCGATGGAGTTTCCGCTGCATCCGATTTTTGAAAACTGCCGCCGTCCGACGGCAGCGATTGACCGCAATCTGTCTTACCTCGGCCTGGTGGAAATCCTGCACGGCTATCCGATCGATGCCGTGGTGCTGACCACCGGCTGCGACAAGACCACACCCGCGCAGATCATGGCAGCGTCCACGGTGGACATCCCCGCCATCGTCTTGTCAGGCGGGCCGATGCTTGACGGCTGGATGGACGGCGAACTGGTCGGCTCCGGCGCGGCGATCTGGAAGGGCCGTCGCCAGTTGTCGGCGGGCGTGATCGACAATGACAAATTTCTGGAAATCGCGGCAGCGTCAGCGCCCTCTTCCGGTCACTGCAACACGATGGGCACCGCGTCGACCATGAACGCCATGGCGGAAGCACTGGGCATGTCGCTCACGGGTTGCTCGGCGATTCCGGCGCCGTATCGTGAACGCGGCCAGATGGCGTATGAAACCGGCCGCCGCATCGTCGGCATGGCGCATGAAGATCTGCGTCCGTCGGCGATCCTGACGCGCGAAGCTTTCCTCGATGCCATCGTGGTCAATGCGGCGATCGGCGGCTCGACCAACGCCCAGCCGCACATCATGGCGATGGCGCGCCATGCCGGTGTGGAACTGAAGTCGGACGACTGGATGGAGTACGGCTATGACGTGCCGCTGCTGCTTAACATGCAGCCTGCCGGTAAATATCTGGGTGAACGCTTCCACCGCGCCGGCGGCGTGCCGGCCATCATGTGGGAGCTGCAACAGGCGGGCAAACTGCGCTCCGATCGTCTTACCGCTACCGGCAAGACGATGGAGAAAAACCTCGAAGGCCGCGAGAGCCACGACCGCGAGGTTGTCTTCCGCTTTGAAGCGCCGCTGCGCGAACGTGCGGGTTTCCTGGTGCTGAAGGGGAATCTGTTCGACTTCGCGATCATGAAGACCAGCGTCATTTCGGAGACCTTCCGCGAGCGCTATCTGAACACACCGGGCAGTGAAGGCATCTTCGAATGCAAGGCGGCGGTGTTTGATGGCTCTGACGACTACCATGCGCGTATCAATGATCCTGCGCTGGGCATCGATGAAAACACGATCCTGGTGATTCGCGGTGCAGGCCCGGTCGGCTGGCCGGGATCCGCTGAGGTAGTCAACATGCAACCACCTGATGCACTGCTGCGCCGTGGCATCACCACGCTGCCGACGCTGGGCGACGGTCGCCAGTCAGGCACATCGGACAGCCCGTCCATCCTCAACGCGTCGCCGGAAAGCGCCGTGGGTGGTGGTCTGGCCTACCTGCGCGATGGCGACAAGGTGCGCATCGACCTCAATACCGGCCGTTGCGACATGCTCATCAGCGATGAAGAGCTGGCCAAGCGCAAAGCGGAAGGTATCCCGGCAGTGCCGCCAAGCCAGACGCCGTGGCAGGAGATTTATCGCAGCACCGTCGGCCAGTTGGAAACCGGCGCCTGCATGGAATTGGCCATCAAGTATCAGGGCGTGGCGAAGGTCTTGCCGCGTCACAACCACTAAGAAGCCGCTGCCGGCCCGGATGATCATCACCGGGCCGGCATGTTCTCTGCCTGACTTAAGTCAGGTTTTCGTCAAGCTAGAATCGCTGCGCACTGAACGGCGCCAGATCGATTTCCGGCTTCTGTCCGGACAATAATTGAGCGACCAGACGTCCGGTTCTCGCTGATGTGCCGAGTCCGATATGGCCGTGCCCGAAGGCATGGATCACATCTGCGCTGCGTGTCGATGGCCCGATGCAGGGCAAGCCGTCCGGCATGCTGGGACGCCGTCCCAGCCAGTAGCGCACGCGGCTGGCCGGCAGATCGCGCGGCAGTGCGGGAAAAAGTTGCAGCGCGAGGTCGCGCATGATTTCTGCACGACGCCAGTCCGGCTCAGCCTCGAAGGAGGCGATCTCGACCTGCCCCGCCACGCGCAAGCCAAGCTCGGTCTGCGTGGCGATGACCTTGCGATCCATCATCATCATTGGTGTGCGCGGGCGGCCTTCCGGATGTTCCACCATGGCGTGATAACCGCGCTCGGTTTCCAGCGGCACGTTATCGCCCGCTTGCGCTGCCAGCATTTTTGCTTGCGCACCGGCGGCGATGACGGCGGCATCACAGACGATCTCGCCCTCTTCGGTTTGCACCGCCGCCAGACGATCACCGGCAAAACGGAGTCCGGTTGCCTTGACGGCGCGCAGACGTGCGCCGCGATCACAGGCATGCTGAATCAGCCCCGCGATATAGGCACCCGGGTTGCGGCAATGACCGGCTTCATGGATGAACACGCCAAATCCATAACCGGGATCCAGATCAGGTTCTCGCTGATGCAATTCTTCAGCTTCGATCTCTTCCCATCCAATACCCAGCTCACGGCGGATGCGCCAGCCTCTGGCGTCGCCTTCAAAATGCTGCCGCGAACGATAGACGTGCAGCAGACCGCTGAGTTCGATGAGTTGACCGACGCCCGCCTTCTCCGCGATCTGTTGATGCAAAGGGGCCGCACCGGCAAGCAGGGTTCGCAATGCTTTGGCCGTCTCGGTGATCCGCGCTTCGGTCGAGCCGGCAATCAGATAACGCAGCAGCCACGGCAAGGTGCGCGGCAGGTAGCGCCAGCGGATCGACAGTGGCCCCAAGGGGTCGAGCAGAAACCCCGGCACCTTCTTCCAGACACCCGGCTCGGATGGCGGCAGGATGGAGTGCGACGACAGCCAGCCTGCATTGCCATAGCTGGAGGCATGCTCGCCGCCGGGCGTACCCGGATCAACGATGGTGACCTGCATCCCCTGATCGAGCGCGTGCAGTGCGCTCATGGCACCGATAGCGCCGGCGCCGATAATGACAACCTGACGTGACACTGACGGTGAGGAAGATGAGGAAGCCGGGGTAACTGAATGAGCGGAAGAAGATGACGAGATGGGAGACATTGAGAACATGAAATTCGATGGTTTTCCTGAGCTGCCGGGAGATGCAAGCATCTTGCATGCAGGCGTACATCTTACAGCGATACCTGGCAACCGGTAAGATCAGGAAAGATCGATGAATATCCCGGAGGATGACCACCGGGTATTGTCGCAGCTCCCGGGGTACCTACCTTCCCAAATGCAGGGGTATACGGATATCACGCAGAACGCACAAGCAGCTCCCCGAGAAAACAGTCTCAGCCATGAAACGGATAGATCGGCTCCGTTACTGCGAGCACCAACAACATTCCCGTCGTCAGCACCAGAATGCTGCCGGTGGCGAAGACATATGCAATTTTCTGAAAATACTTCATGATTTCCTCGCCTGAAAAATGACGCCTTGGCTCAATTGCCTGACGTTGTTCCCTGCTCTGCCGTTTCGATCCGGCGAGCATCTATCTGGTCAGATCCTGGCGTGCCACAACCCAGAGAATTGCAGCCAGTAATCCTCCCGCTAATACGGCCAACACATGCAAGAGCCAATCGAAAGTCATCATGCTCTTCCTCGCGTCTGATCAGCACGGCCTCATCGCATCGACAGATACGATCACCCATGCATGGAAGCAAGTATAGAAAGAGACGCCTGAAAAGTTCGTCAACACGGCGTAAAGCCTCGCAAAACTTTGCAAAGAAACGCGCACCACACGTGCTGCGAGGGCATGCTTTCACAGGTTGAACGGGAGTTGGTTCTGGGGTGATTTTTATTGTGGCTCAGCGGCAATTCAGCGGCAATTCAGCGGCAACTCAGTGACAACTCAGGCGCGGATCACGTGCTGAAAGATGTGTCTGTGCAGATGAAAACTTTGCACTTCTGCTTTTGATGCGGGGACGGCATGATCATCAGGAGCAGTCCCGGATACGGGATATCAGCACGTGATTGCAATGACAATGAAATGTGCAGATTCAATTGCATAACTGCACATTTTTTGCTGAGACTATTGGTGACACGACAATGAAATAGAAATATTTCGCCTATATTGCACATGTGGGAACGCGCCCGACACCTGCTTCGTGCTACGATTTTGTTCTATTAAAGGGAGATTTACAGAATGCCTGACGGTCACGATTGCGTTGAACTACCGACCATCATCAACAATGTCGAGTATTTGCTTCAGAGCCGCACGGTCGCGACTGCAGACGGTGCACGACACAGCGAATATCGCGTGCTGCTGGATGGCGTGGTTGTCAAATCATGGACGCCTGGCGACATCCGCGCTTACTTCGCCATCCCCGGCTAACACCTGCTTTTTGTAGCTGTCGGTCTCGTGTTGAGCAATCACGATCAGACTTAGCCTGATTGACCTCCTTAGCTTGTCTGTCAGCCCGCTGCCATATTGGCGCGTCTTGCCAAAATTTTCTCGATTTTTTCTTTCAGTGTTGCTGCGTTGAACGGCTTGACGATATAGCCGTCTGCGCCGGCTTGTGCTGCTTCAACGATATTTTCCTTCTTGGCTTCCGCAGTAATCATCAGCACCGGCAAATGCGCCAGCGATGGTGTTGCGCGAATCTTCTTGAGCAGTGCCAGACCGTCCATCACGGGCATGTTCCAATCGGTCAAAACGAACGTGATCGCAGCCGCGCCGCCCTCTAGTATCTTCATGGCCGCCGAGCCGTCTTCAGCTTCGGCCATCTTGGTGAACTCAAGCTCCTTGAGCAAACCGGTAACGATGCGCCTCATCGTGGAGAAATCGTCCACTACCAGGAAATATTGATCATCTGCCATTTTGGGTAATTGGTATCTTGCGAGGTTGAAAGTGAGAGCGAATACTTAATTTTTCGAATATTTTTCGATTTATTGCCAGTGTAAAACATTTCGGATCATTTCCATACTTTGTGGCATGCAAACAGAATTTCAATTACACAAATTCAAAAGAAAACGCCGCCACATGCTGGAAAAAATCACGCTAATGAATATAAAGACATCGCGACGCCGTCTGATGTTCAATAAATTGCATTCCCTGTCCCCATCGTATGTCTACGCGAAAACAGGAGGAAATCGTCCTGGATGAAAGGACAAATGAAGAATGGTACGTGGAGGAATTATTTCTTCAGAAGCTCAATCGCGTCTTCGGCAACGCTGCGCAAATTCGTGATCGTTGCATTCAGGTCGGCCAGCTCTCGTGCGGTCGGGGGCTCGTCCATCCCCCCTTTTACCAGAGACGCCTTGATGATCGTCGCCGCCATATGCCAAGCTGCACGATTATGCGCATTGATCAATTCTCTGCGGATCCGCTCCAATTCCGCTTTCTTTATTTTATCCATCGCTATCTTTTTAGCTCGTCGGTTGTTCGAATCTGGCTGCTACCCCTACACCCAAAACATTTCCACATGGAAATATAACATGCAGAACCAAGATCATACTATGCATGAATTCTTTCAAGCTTGTGACTCGCGTTCAGCACAGTATATTGATATCACGCAATAAACGTTACACGTTATTTTTCAGCTGAAATGAATAATTTTGAAGCTTGAGTGGAATTTCTTACATGAAGCTGATCTTGGTCAACTTATTCTCCCGATGCCGAACGTCGAACTGGGATCCCGGGCGCCCCTGCTGCGCTTTACCAGCCTGCAGCCAACTCCCGCGTAAGTTCGGCGGCGGGAATCTCTTTGCAGCCGCGCGCATTCTGCCCCGACCATAATGGAGAAAAATCTCCGCTGCCCAAGCTCTCTGCCTTGCTGCGCAATGGTGCAATCGCGGAAGTCGCCAAGGGAAAAGCCGGCGCCGCGGGGCTCAATGAACCGAGTTCGCGCATGAGGCGATTCACCACGCCGCGTGCAGGACCGCCGGTAAACAAGTTAGTGAGGGCGGTGTGTTCAATGGCATCGCTTTTCAGGACAGCGCGATGGATGGCGCTGGTGGTTGCCTCGGGCGTGAGCATGTAGGCTGTACCGATCTGCACGCCTGCCGCACCCAGCAATTTGGCGGCAGCGACGCCCTTGGCATCGACGATGCCGCCTGCGGCGATAACCGGGACGTTCACGGCCTGGACGATTTGCGGCAGCAAGGCGAAGGTACCGAGCTGCGTGGAAATATCGTGCGACAGGAAAAAGCCCCGATGCCCTCCCGCTTCCAGACCTTGCGCGATGATGGCGTCGACACCCTGCTCTTCCAGCCAGCGCGCTTCGGCCACGGTGGTTGCCGAAGACAACACTTTGGCGCCCCAGCTGCGCACGCGGGCGATCAATGCCGCACTGGGCAAACCGAAATGGAAGCTGACCACCGGGGGCTTGAATTCGCTCAACAGTTCAGCAGCCTCGGCCGTGAACGGAGCGCGACCAGGGCCTGTCGGGATGGTGTCGGCATCAATACCGAATTCACGATAGTACGGCGCCAGCGCAGCACGCCATGTGGCTTCGCGCGTTGCATCGGGTTCGGGTGGTGTATGCGCAAAAAAATTCACGTTGTAGGGCTTGTCGGTGCCGGCACGGATTTGCTCCAGCTCTTTGCGCAGCACTTCAGGCGTGAGCATGGCGCAAGGCAAAGAACCCAGGCCGCCGGCATTACAGACTGCAGTAATCAGCGCATGTCCCTGTACGCCCGCCATCGGTGCCTGAATAATCGGCAGGTCGATTCCCAGCAGCTTTTGCAACGATTCCATGTGTTCTCCGGTCTATTCGTGATATTGCTGTGGTGCTGCCGCACTTGGCCCGGTGGCAGCGTGGTTACGAATACGCTTCCACGCTGGTCTCAGCTGATCCAGCTGAATAATTAGAAATAACCCGCAGTCACCCATAATAACTATTCGAATGACAAGTATATCGGGGAGTCGATATTGATGCTGCCGGCTGCCGACTTGTTACCGATCCTTACGTTCTGCTTCGACTTGTGGCCTTGCCGATAATTTACAATTACGGTATCGACTTATCCACTAACAGACTCAGAGATTTACCATCAGGAGATTCCAGGCATGCGCCGCTTGCTTCCTTCGTTATCCGTTTCTGCCCTGCTGATCACCGGTGTTGCCGGTCTGGCAGGTTGCTCGACGTCAAAGCCGTCGTTCTATCATCAGGAAGATTTCAGCGAGACCGACACCTATTCACGCAGCTTCGGCGCCAGCGACAATGCGGTATGCGAAGCTGCACGCCGCGCCTTGCTGGGTCAGGGCTACATCATCAGCAAAGCCCAGGCCAACATCGTCGACGGCACCAAGAGCTTTCAACCGGAAGCCGATCAGCACGTGGAGATTGCTTTCCATATCGTCTGCGCGCCCAACGGCAAGGCTGACCACAATGCTTCGCTATTTGTGAGCGCGACGCAGGATCGCTACGCGCTGAAGAAGACCAACAACTCCGCCAGTCTGGGCGTGGGCGTGTTGGGTTCGGTATCGATGCCGTTCGGCTCAAGTGACGATTCGCTCGTGCGCGTGGCGAGCGAAACCATCCGCTCCGGTCATTTTTATGATCGATTCTTTGGTGCGGTAGAACGCTATCTGGATCCGGCAGAAGACGATGCCGCCAAAGCTGCCAAAACCCAATTGGATGGCCCGGTCGCACAGCCAGAAAAAAAGGAGTCCAAATAGGACTCCTTATTCAAGACTTATTCAATACGTCTTTAACATTTCTTCAATGTTGTCACCAACTGCCTTATTTTGAGGCGCGACAACTAAGTTCTTCATAATCAACTACTTAGCACTTTCTCCCAGACTTGCTCACACACTTACCCACAGTTTTTGTGGGTAAGTGTGAGTAACTCAGTGTGGGTACATCAGGCAACTGAGGTCAGGCATATCAGCGACTACGTGGGATTACCAGCGGCGGTCGTGATAACCGTGGTGACGGTAGCCATGGCGATAATAGCCGGGGCCATAACCACGGTGGTAGTAGCCGCCTCGCTCAACGTAAATTGGTGCAGGGGCGACATAAACCGGCGCCGGACGCACGTACACAGGAGGTGGCGGCGCATAGACCGGAGCCGGCGCGTAATACACGGGTGGTGGCGGTGCATACACAGGCACACCGATATTGATACCAACACCGACGTGCGCGGCCATCGCCGGTGCCGCAAACAGGCTTGCGGCGAGCACGCCAACCGATACGACTGTCACGGAGAGAAGAGATTTTTTCACGATGGCTCCTTGGGTGCATCTGAAGATGCGTATGCGTTATGTGCTTGAATGTCGAGCTTGAACTGCGCATTGAAAAAAGTACTGCGCGGCTGACAACTCGTTTAACCATTGACTCTATTAAAATCCAATTCGCACCCGATAACCAGTCAGTACCCGGTAAGCCTTGTAACAAGATGCTACAAATTCCTGACCAGGATTCACACTTCCCCGCTCTTCCCTTACTCTTCAGCACTCACAATCGGGCATAAAAAAACGGACACTGCTTTCGCAATGTCCGTCTTCTGTTTTGACCGGCTACCGGTCAGTCCGCTACAACCGATCAGGCTGCGTTGAGCACCGGCACCGCGTTTTGCCCGGCATCAAGACGTGCAATCTTGCCGATGGTGTCAGCGCAAGCGCGCGCGGCTTCCTGGCCCTTGACCACGAAATGCGCGTGGAAGAACTCCTGATGCTCGCTGTGCGAATGAAAATGATGCGGTGTCAGCACGGCGGAGAAAACCGGTACTTCGGTTTCCAACTGTACGTTCATCAGGGAGTTGATCACTGCCGTGGCGACGAAATCGTGACGGTAAATCCCGCCATCAACCACCAGGCCGGAAGCGACGATACCGGCATACTTGCCGGTCTTTGCCAACAACTTGGCATGCAAAGGGATTTCAAACGCACCGGGGACTTCGAAGAAATCAATACTGGATTCCGGAAAACCCAACTTGGCGATTTCAGCAGTGAAGGAAATACGGCATTGATCGACGATCTCTTTGTGCCAGCAAGCCTGGATAAAAGCGATACGATTTTTGGCGGTAGAAGTATTGGTATGGTTTGCTGCGTGTTGCATTTGTTCAGGACTCCTGTTTGGTGACTAAAAACAGGGCGCATAGGAACGAGCAGGCGTATGCAAGCGTGCATGCGCGCGGCAGGTTTCCGTTCTCTTTCATCCGGACTATGACCGTCGGCCCCGGGATCTCACCAGGTCTGCTGACCTTGACGGACGGGCGTCCGCCAAGCGCTCGCGGGCTCGTCGCAAGAACCTTGAAAACAAGGTCATGCGACATCACCGCCGGTGGGGATTTTCACCCCGCCCCGAGAACATCGTGTGCAGAAAAATTCAAACTATTTAGAAATTTTCGCCACACACAAATTTATCACGATTGCAGAAATGCTGCAGAGCACACAGCGTTTTCTAGGCGATCAGGCGCGTGTGCGATTCTGCAAAGAAGCGATGCGCGACTCAATCGACGGATGGCTGGAGAACAAACCCATCCACGACTCGCGCCCCGCAATACCGGACGCCTGCAAGTTCTGCGGCAAGCCATCGGCCTCCATTCCGCCCAGGCGACGCAGTGCGCCGATCATCGGTGTGGATGAACCCATCAGCGATGCAGCGCCGGCATCGGCACGGTATTCGCGCTGGCGCGAGAAGTACATGACGATCACGCTGGCCAGAATACCGAAGACGATTTCGCAGACAACCACGGTCACCATGTAGCCGATGCCGGGCCCGGACGACTGCTCGTTGTTGCGGCGCAAAGCCGAGTCAACAAAGTAGCCGACGATACGCGCGAAGAACATAACGAAGGTATTGACCACGCCCTGGATCAGCGTCAGCGTGACCATGTCGCCGTTGGCGATGTGTGCGACTTCATGCGCCAGCACGGCTTCCACTTCTTCCTTGGTCATGCCCTGTAGCAGGCCGGTCGATACCGCCACCAGCGAGTTGCTCTTGCTGGCGCCGGTAGCAAAGGCGTTTGGCGGGCCGTCATAGACCGCGACTTCAGGCATGCTCAAACCGGCACGTGTTGCCAGGCGGTTGACGGTATCGACCAGCCATATCTCCGTCGAGTTTTGCGGGTGCGCGATGACGCGCGCACCGGTGGACCATTTGGCGATGGTCTTCGACATCAAGAGGGAAATGAACGACCCGCCGAAGCCCATCAGCGCACAGAACATCAGCAGCATGCCGAAGTTGAGGCCGTTGGCGGTCATGTAGCGATTGATGCCGAGAACGCTGGCGGTCACGCTGAGGACCAGCATCACGGCAAGATTGGTGACGAGAAAAAGAATGACGCGTTTCATGGAGCTTCCTAAATAAAAAATACGAGAAGTGGCAGTAGCGATGCCGCCGCCGCAGGGCAATAGCAATGAAAACTGGGGAAGAATAGAGAACTGCGCGCAATAGCCGATCTCGGTGCCGCAGCTGATCGAAAACGATCAACTGCACCGAGTCGGAGAGCGCACGGTCAGGCTAGCGGTGGAGGACGCTGCAGATCAATGAACGCGGAAGTACCGTCGTTCACGAGGGGATAAAAATGAGGGAAAGGCTGCCAATCCAGCGGCAAGGTGGCAAAAGGAACCGGTAAGGTCTGGTCTTCCAGATCGCCTTGCGCCGTCAGTTTTTTAGTATCGGGCTGGTCGCTCAGCTCATCGGCCATCGTGTCGGCAATATCGTGAGCCGTTTCACATGCGGATTGCTGCGCGCCATCTTGCGAGTGCGCTTGAGCAGCCTGCACAATCGCAGGTGTCTCACTCAGTTGCTTTGCCATAGGCTCAAGCGTCCCAGCAAACAACTGCAAGGGAAACAGGAATGCCAGCAGCAAAAAACAAAATCGGCGCATGAGCGAGGCGGTAAAAACAGCAAAAAGCATCAAGGAGCGCATTATACGCAAGATATCCACAAGATCGGCGAGCGGACGAATGCGGCCATATCGACAAGTTGGCGCGAGCCAAAGTTACCCACAGAAAATGTGGTCAACCCTGTTGATAACTTGTTTATGACAATGCGCAGGCCGCGTCCGTTCAGCTTTTGCGAGGATTGTTCCTCTTCCGTTCAAAAACAGGCAGAACCGCACCTAAACGCCGCTGACGACCTGATTGCGTCCCTGCTTCTTTGCCCGGTATAGCGCATCGTCGGCGCTATCGAGCAAAGCCGCACCGTCGCTGCCGATATCAGGTGTCATGGTGCAGACGCCGACGCTGATGGTCATGTGCGCGCCGGACTGGGACTCTTCATGCTGAATGCAGAGGTCGCTGACGCTGGCGCGCAGACGTTCGGCAAAGTTCTCCGCCTGGACGTCGGTAAAGCCGGGGATCAGCATGATGAACTCTTCGCCGCCATAACGCGCACAGACGTCGTTAGGGCGGCGCATTTGCGCGCGCAGGACGTTGGCGACCAGCTTCAGTGCCCTGTCGCCTTCGCCATGACCGTAATGGTCGTTGTATTGCTTGAAGTAATCGATATCGATCATGAGCAACGACAGGCTGGTGTGGTTGCGCTTGGCGTCGCGCAGCGCCAGCGCATAGCTTTCATCAAAGAAGCGGCGATTGTAGATACCTGTCAGGCTATCGGTAATCGCCTCTCGCTTGAGCGCATCGGAATGCGACATGAGCATTTTTTCGCGCTTGACCGAGGTGCTGGAGTCGCTGATCTGGATCAGACATGTCGGCTGACCGTCGTCGGATTGCAGCGGTGTCATGATGATGGATTGATGCATACGCACCGGCATATCGCTTTTATCTTGTTCGACAAAAAGCGGCAACGGCGAGCGATGGAATGCGCTGGACAAGATTGCCGGCAAGCCGTAGCCGATAGCGTTGTTCAGCGCCCGCAGGAAGCCCGGCGTAAGTTGCTCGCCGAATAGCGCGATGATGTTTTGCCTGAGCGCCTGCTCACGGCCGATGCGGCTGTGCCGGCTCATCCAGTCATTCCACAGCAGGATCTGCAAGTCGCGATCGACCACGACGAGTCCCAGGTTGACGTTGTTGACAACCTCATCTGCTGAAAAACCAAGTGGAACCGGACTGCTCATGGACATGCCGTTTAGAGAATATTGTTCAGATACTGCTGAATATGCGAAATCAGCTTGCTCAGCGATGTGGAGCTAAGCAGGAAAATCAGATGACCTTCGGTATGGTGTTTTTCCAGCACCAGATCAATGTGGAGAACCAGGATGTAGCTGTCGTCGCGGCCCTGCTCGGCCAGGCGCGCGGTGATTTCCTCTGGTGACGACATGGTATAGCTCGGCAACGAACTGCTGAGACTGATCTTGAGCATGTCGGCCATGGCCGACAAACAGGCATTGAGGATGATGTTGCCGAGCTCGCACATGGCTTCTTGCTCGAACTCCGCCAGATCCTCGATGCTCATCTGCGAGCCCATCATGTCACGCACGATTTCCAGCGCATAGTTCTTCGTGAACAGCAGCACGGCTTCGGCGTCGAAAGGGCCGGTGAACAACTGGCTGACGGTGGCGAACTTGTTGTCCTTGAGCGTCAACACGCGGTCATTGACCTCGTCGGCCTTGAGTATCTCGATCGATGGCACCGACAGCAAGACTTCCTCGCCGACGATTTCGCTGAGGCTTAACGCGGCGCGCCCTGCACCAACGTTGAACACTTCGGTGAGCGCATCAAGTTCGATCTCAGATAGCACTTTCACGCGGCCCCCGCAGCGCCTGAGCCAGAAATACCGGTGGCGCCGGTGAAATAGCCGATTGCCTGCGCAATCGATTTTTCCGTCACCGGTTTGGCGACAAACAAAGCGCCGAGCTGCTGCGCGCGCGATTGCGCGGCCTCCTGGATGTTGGCTGAAAAAATCACGATACGCACGCCGGGATATTTGCTGAGGATGATCTCGGCAGCATCCGTGCCGAGCATGCCGGGCATATTGATATCCATCGTGCAGTAATCGGGCAGATCCTGCTCAATCATGGCGACAGCCTCATTGCCGGTCGTGGCCTCCTGCACGATCCAGTCGGCATGGACGGCGAGAATATGCGCCTTGATCACCATGCGCGATACTTTGCTGTCGTCGACGATCAGAATTTTTTTGAGAGAAGTATCAGACATGAATTTAAACTTGTCTATTTATAAATATTGTCTTTTTTTCTATATTTTACTATTTTAGCCACCCAGCTTTTTCTAGTGTTGCAGAAAAAAAGCCAAAATCAACAGCCATTTTTTTGAAGAAATCTTGCATTAAAACAATGACTTGAAGTGACTTCGTTGAAAATGCCCTGCGCGCCACGCCCATGCCCACTTTGCTTTGCGTGCGGCCATGAAAAAAGGAAGCGCAAAGGCTTCCTTTTGAACAACTATGCCGATGTTGATGTGGGTGATGAACAACACCAGCTTCACCGCGCTTCCGATGAGGCTCTTCAGGCCTTCTTGAGTCTGCCTGGACCTCAGAGCTGCAAAGTCAGCACTTCCCCAAAAGCAATGGCATGCGCATTGATCGCGGCATGCTCAGCCATCTTTGGTACGGACAAATTCAAAGCCCGCGCTTGCAGCATGCGAATGGTGCCGGCATGGCAAACAATAATCGCCTGACCATGGCCGCGCGACAGCAAATCGGTGCAAAAAGCGTCGATACGCTGTGCTACGTGCAGCACGTTCTCTCCGCCACCCGGACGGTAGCCGACGACGTCAGCCGCCCATTGATCAATCTCCGCACGCGGCAAATCGTCCCAGGCACATTGCTCCCAGGTGCCGAAGTGCATTTCCATCAGACGCGGGTCATAACGCACGGGACCGGCGTTGAGTGCTGTCGCCAAGGGCTCGGCCAGGAAGACACAACGTTGCAGCGGGCTGGAATATAAAGGCGCATGCGGCGGCAGGACCGGGCTGACCTGATCGAGCACCTTGCGGCAGTCTTCTTCCGTCACGGCGAGATCACTGCTGCCATAACAGAGGCCCTTGCCGATGACAGGCTGAGGATGACGAATTAGATGCAGCAACATGATGGACCTTTCTGTCTATAAGGACGATGCCGGCGACACCGCAGCCAGCAGGCCCAGGTAAATCGCGATTTCGCTAAGTTGTTGTACAGCGCCGAGGCAATCGCCGGTGTAGCCGCCGATGCGGCGCTGAAATTTATAGGCAAGGAACAGAGTGGCGGCAAAACCCAACAGCAGCGCCAACAGCAATCCTTGCCATGCAAACCATCCCATCGCCGCGCACAGCATGACTGGCAGGAACGCGGTCAATGCGGCGACGGCAAATTCAAACGTGCTCATCTGTTGCGCCAGAGGCTTGGCCTTGCCCTCTTCCCGTACATAGTCCATACGCCAGATCAGCCCTGCCGCAAGGCAGCGCGAGACCGGATGCGCCAGCAACAGCGCCGGCATGACCTGGATCGACGGCAGACTGGCAAGTGCAGCGAGCTTCAGCCCCAGTAGCATCCCAACGCCGATCACACCATACGCGCCAACACGCGAATCGCGCATGATCTCCAGAATACGCGCCGGCTGCATGCCGCCGCCGAAACCGTCGCAGACATCGGCGAAACCATCTTCATGAAAACCACCGGTCAGATAAATCCCTGCAGCCGTCGACAACAATACCGCCACGACTTGCGGCAATACGAGCGCGGCAAGCCCATACACAATCGCACATGCCATCCCGACCAGAATACCGACCGCCGGAAAATAACGCGTGGCATGCTGCAGCCACGCCGCATCAAAACCTACCCAACGCGGTACCGGCAAGCGCGTGAAAAACTGCAGCGCCGTAAAGAACAGCCGCAGTTGATAGCGCAAGCCGGAGCCTGCATCAGGAACGGCCGACATGTCAGGTGCTTTTCTCGCTGACTTGCGCCGAGGAGAATGTCGCCATCTGCGCCAGGAAATTTACCGCCGCATGCAGCAATGGCAAGGCCAACGCACTGCCGGTTCCTTCACCCAAACGCAGATCGAGCTGCATCAAAGGCCGGCCCTTCAGATAATCCAGCATGCGCCGGTGTCCATGTTCGTCTGAGCAATGCGAAAAGACGCAGTAGTCGAGAATCGAGGGCTGCAGCTTCGCGGCTACCAGCAAGGCCGATGTCACGATGAATCCGTCGATCAGCAACACGCAGCGTTGCTCTGCCGCTTTGAGCATGGCCCCGACCATCATGGCGATTTCAAACCCGCCAAAGGTCAGCAAGATATCCATCGGCGCTTCAATACCCGCATGGCGCGCTACCGCCTGTTCAATGACCTGTTGCTTGTGACGAATGCCCTCTGCCGCCAGACCGGTGCCGGCACCCACGCATTCAGCCGCGGGAATGCCGGTAATCTTGTGCATGAGCGCGGCCGCAGTGGTCGTGTTGCCGATGCCCATTTCACCGAAGCCGATGACGTCAACCGGCATCGCCGCCACCAGATCCATGCCATGCTGAATCGCTTGCTGACACTGCTCCGCGGTCATGGCTGGTTCTTTTGCAAAATTGCGCGTGCCGGGCCCGATTTTTCTGTCGAGCAGTTCAACGCGCTTGCCAAAGTCGTGATTCACGCCGGCGTCGACGATATGCAAGGCACAGTCGTTCTGACGTGCAAAGACATTGATGGCAGCGCCTTGCTGCAAGAAGTTTTCCACCATTTGCCAGGTGACGCTTTGCGGATAAGCCGAAATATTCTCAGCGACGACGCCGTGATCCGCAGCAAAGACGACAATCGCTGCGCGATCGATACGTGGGCTGGAGGTCTGCTGGATCAGCCCGATGCGGTGGGCGATGAATTCCAGCACGCCCAGACTTCCCTGCGGCTTGGTTTTGTCGTCAATCAGGCTCTGTAAAGCCGATGACAGCGCGGCATCTTGGGTAGACGATAGTTGTGGAATAAGCATAGCCGGATCAGACTCCGTTGGCCGTGATTTGAAAACAGTCGACGGATACAGAATTAACGAAAGGACGTCAGTATAAGAGATAGTCGGGCGTTGCAACCGAACGCATCGTGCCATCTGGTCGTTCTTTACATTCTTACGCTGCCAATCGTTGCGGACTTGGAGGAAGAACTGCATTGCGGCAAATGTCGCGTTGCCGGGATTACCCCAGTTATTCCAAGATCAGGAGAGAACAAGATACCGCGGCGTCTCCCCTACATCGAAGACGTGTCGAGCAACACCTCGCAGACTGCTGATTCATTGCTATCAAACTATCCGGAATAAAAAAATGCCGTTTGTCATTGCAAAAAATGACAGACGGCTTTTTACGTTTTTATTTGAAGATCGCCTGACGAGGCGCTGACGAAAACTATTTTCCCAGTGCGTGAGCGATAGCCTTGGTCAGATCCTCAATAACGAACTTCGCGACATAACCATCGGCGCCGATGTTCTTGACATGGTCTTCGTTGGCGGAACCGGACAGAGATGAATGAATCACCACAGGAATTGCCTTCAAGCTGTCATCGCGCTTGATGTTGCGCGTGAGAGTGAAGCCATCCATCTCGGGCATTTCGAGATCGGTCAGCACCATGGCGACACGATCGGTAATTGGTATTCCCTGCGCCTTCGTTTCCTTGCTGATCTCGAGGAGCTTTTCCCACGCTTCCTTGCCGGTCTTGTGCATGAGGAAAGGCAAACCCATGGCAGTCAATCCGCTCTCTACCAGTGAACGCGCCACCTTGGAGTCGTCGGCTGCAATGATGACCGCGCCCGGCTTGAGCTTGATGTGCTCCATGCCTGCCATATCCATGTCGCGCTCGGTCGGCATGATCTCGTGCAGGATCTGCTCGACGTCCAGCACTTGTGCTAACCGACTGCTATTGAGGTCATCATCCAGACGCGCGATGCTGGTGACAAAGTTGCCGCCGGCCTTGGACTCCGCCGACAGAACCTGACTCCATTCCAGGCGCACGATTTCATCGACCGACTCGACTGCAAATGCCTGTGTGCTGCGGGCATATTCGGTAACCAGCAAAATATTCAGGCCGGTCTTGGGCGTACATCCGACTACCGCGGGTAAGTCGATCACCGAAATGATCTGACCACGAATATTGACCATACCGAGAAGCGGAGATCGAGTGCCGGCAGCCTTGGTAATTTCCGGCATCGGAACAATTTCACGGATCTTGAAAACATTGATGCCAAACAATTCCGAACGCACGCCGTGCGGGTCCGAGCCAAGGCGAAAAAGCAGCAACTCAAACTTGTTTGAGCTGGTCAGGTTGGTTCTCTCGTCGATCTCTTTTTGAAATGCATCCATATTTACACCCCCGTGTTTTACGCCATTGCGATTGAGGAACCGCGATTGAACGATATGCCAATGTAGAGTGTAATTGCATAAAAAACAATTGAATCCGACAAAATACGACACAAATTCAATATTTATTGCACTGCGCTGGTGCAGGCGGAAAAGGACGAGGAGAACGCCTGAGAAGTGGCAGGAAATCCGAAAAGTAAAAACAATAAAATGGAAGCAGAAAAGAAAAAAGGAAGCTCATTACTGAGCTTCCTTTTTAATATGGAGCGGGAGAAGAGTCTCGAACTCTCGACCTATACCTTGGCAAGGTATCGCTCTACCAACTGAGCTACTCCCGCATGGAGCATTTGGAGGCGGGGGTCGGGATCGAACCGGCGTAGACGGCTTTGCAGGCCGCTGCATAACCACTTTGCTACCCCGCCAGGGGACATTAAATATTACTGTCTATTCGTTGCTAATTGCGGCTTTCTTTTCAACCGGCTTCAGCACAATTTCTCTGAAGTTTTTTCGGCTGATGCAGAACTCTCACAATGAAAAAAGGAAGCGTTTTGGCGCTTCCTTTAGTAATTCTGGAGCGGGAGAAGAGTCTCGAACTCTCGACCTATACCTTGGCAAGGTATCGCTCTACCAACTGAGCTACTCCCGCATCAACAACAGAACGCTATTATAGAGCTTCCATAGAGGAAGTCAAGCGCCACTTTTACTTTCTTGCACTTTTTTTATCAGCGGCCACGCCTTCTGCAAGTAGTAAAGCATCGACCAAACAGTCAGCACTGCCGCGATCAACAGCAACCACTTGCCCAACACCTGCGTGTCGATGAAACCGAACAGATCACCGTAGAACAGCAGCATTGGAATGGCGATCATCTGTGCAGTAGTTTTAATCTTACCGAGCGAGCTGACAGCCACTGATTTGGAGGCGCCGATTTGCGCCATCCATTCGCGCAGCGCCGAAATGGCGATCTCACGACCGATGATGATGAAAGCAGTAATCGGATGCACACGATCCAGATGTACCAGCACCAGCAAGGCGCCGGTAACCATCAGCTTGTCCGCGACCGGATCGAGAAAAGCGCCGAATGCGGAGGTCTGATCCCAGCGACGGGCGAGGAAACCGTCGAACCAGTCGGTCGCGGCCGCGACGACAAAAATGATCGTCGAAGCGATACCTTGCTCGTAGCGCGACAACCCGATTTCCGGCACATAAAACACACCGACTACCAGTGGAATCAGGGCGACACGCAACCAGGTAAGCAAAATGGGAATATTGAATGGCATACGTTTATTTATTATCGTGAACTTCTGCGCGGAGTGAAATTTACCGAGATAGTATCAGAGCCGCCTCTTAAAACCTGTTACCGAAAGAAATCAGTACGGAAATCAGCCTGAAAATCAGTACTGCGGCTGCAAGGTTGCAGGCGTTTCATGCTGCATCTGCAGCTACATGCAGGCATTGAGGTGAAATTCAATGGCAGGCAAGCATCCGCCGCTGAATCAATGGAACTCAATGCAATTGACGGTAGATTTCTTCTGCCAGCGTGTGTGAAATCCCCTCCACCGATGCCAGCTCGTCGATGCTGGCATCAGCGACGCCGCGCAAACCGCCGAAGCGCGCCAGCAGCTTCTGGCGGCGTTTGGCGCCGATACCTTCAATCTCTTCCAGCCGTGAAGTCTGTCTGGCCTTGGCGCGTTTGGCGCGCATGCCGGTGATCGCAAAGCGGTGCGCCTCGTCGCGGATCTGGGCGATCAGCATCAATGCTGCAGACTCTTTGCCCAGCTCCTGCGGTGGCCGGCCATCGACGAAGACCAGCGTTTCCAGGCCGACCTTGCGCCCTTCCCCCTTGGCGACACCGACGATCAGGCTGATGTCGAGGCCCAGCTCCGTGAACACCTGACGCGCCATTTCGACTTGCCCTTTGCCACCGTCAATCAAGACGATGTCGGGCATGGTGCCTTCGCCGTTGGCGACTTTTTCGTAGCGGCGCATCAGCACCTGGCGCATCGCCGCGTAGTCGTCGCCCTGCGTGATGTCGTTGATGTTGTAACGGCGGTATTCGCCATTCTGCATGGCGTGATGATGAAACACCACGCACGAGGCTTGGGTCGCCTCGCCTTGCGTATGACTGATATCGAAGCATTCCACGCGCAGGGTTTCGACATCTTCGACTTCGCTGCCCAGCGCCTCGACCAGTGCACGCGTACGCGCCTGTTGCGAGCCTTGTTCGGACAGCAGCCGCGCCAGCGCGATCTCTGCGCCCTTGTGCGCCATCTCCAGCCATTGTCGACGCTGGCCTTGCGGTTGCAACGTGAGCGTAATGCGATGACCGCACTGCTCCATGAGCGCCAGCATCAGTGCGGGATCGTCGAATTCGGTATTAAGGATGAGGTTGCCGGGAATGAATTTGTCGATGTAATGCTGCGCCAGGAAGGCCTTCATGACTTCCGCTTCCAGCGACTCTTCACCGTCCGGGATGGCGCCATCGACATGCGTCGGGAAATAGGCTCGATCACCCAGATGACGGCCGCCACGCACCATCGCCAGGTTCACGCATGCGCGACCGCCCTGCACGATGACGGCGATGATGTCGATGTCGGCGTCGCTGCCGGTTTCCATCGTCTGCTGATGCAAGACGCTGGAGAGCGAGGTGATCTGGTTGCGTACAGCCGCAGCCTGCTCGAACTTGAGTTCGCCGGCGTAGGCGTGCATTTTTTGCTCGAGTGTATTAAGCACTTCGGTCTGGCGTCCGCGCAAGAATTTGGACGCATTCTCGACATCGAGGGCGTAGTCTTCCTGCGTCACCAGATTGACACAAGGGCCGCTGCAGCGATGGATCTGATGCAGCAGACATGGCCGCGTCCGGTTGGCGTAGACCGTGTCTTCACAGGTACGCAGCAGGAACACCTTCTGCAAGATCTGAATCGATTCCTTGACCGCCCAGGCATTGGGAAAAGGCCCGAAATACTGGCTCTTCTTATCCACGGCTCCGCGGTAGTAGGCCATGCGCGGAAAGGCGTGACCGGTGATCTTCAGATAAGGATAGGACTTGTCGTCGCGAAACAGGATGTTGAAGCGCGGACGCAGCGTCTTGATCAGATTGTTTTCCAGCAGCAGCGCTTCGGCCTCGCTGCGGGTAACGGTCGTCTCCAGACGCGCGATACGCTCGACCATCATGGCGATACGCGGGCTACTCAGGTTCTTCTGAAAATAGCTCGATACACGCTTCTTCAGGTCACGCGCTTTACCAACGTACAGAACATTGTCTTCTGCATCGAAATAGCGATACACGCCTGGCAGATGCGGCAGCTTGGCTACCGTCTCAAGGACGATATCCCGTGGATTCGGCGGGTTCGGAGAACCCGAAGAATCCGGCAGATCAATCGGATCGGTTGGCAAAGTGTCTGACATGCTGGCTCGGGCAATTCGTCTCGTGGACAGCTATTGATATCGTTGTGGCGTCGTAACGTGGTGGCTTGTTGAGGCTATTCAGATGAGCGTCAACACCAGTTTTTTGGCAGCAAGGTAACGCTCGTCCTTTTGCAGGCCGTCCCAATCCAGGGCGTCGCTTTGTGGCACCAACGCTGCGATGCGTGCCGCCGATGCGGCGGAAACCTTGGTTTTCAGACCTGCCAGCAGCTGATCCGCCTTGTCTGGCGAGTTACAGATCAGCACCATGTCGCAACCGGCTTCCAGTGCTGCTTGCGCACCCTCAAGGGCGCTGCCGGCGACGCTGGCGCCCTGCATGCTGAGGTCGTCGCTGAAGATCACGCCTTGGAAACCAATATCCTTGCGCAGGATACCCAACCATTTCTTGGAAAATCCCGCCGGGTGCTTGTCTACTTTGGGATAGATCACGTGTGCCGGCATCACCGCCGTCAGGCTCATGCCGAGCCAATCGTAGGGCATGGCGTCGTCGCCGATGATGTCCTGATAAGCGCGGTCATCGACCGGCGTGTCGATGTGCGAATCTGCCTGTACATAGCCATGGCCGGGAAAATGCTTGCCGCAATTGGCCATGCCGGCCAGTGCCAGTCCATGATTGAGGCTCTTTGCCAACAGCGTCACAACACGCGGGTCGCGATGGAAAGAGCGAGTGCCGATCACAGTCGACACGCCGAAGTCCAGATCCAGCACCGGCGTGAACGACAGATCGACGCCGCAGGCGCGCAGTTCAGCTGCCAGCACATAACCGACGGCGGTCGCCAGGCGGGTCGCTTCCAGTACGTCGCGATCCCACAGCTCGCCCAGCACGTGCATGGCGGGCAGGTGCGTGAAGCCGTCGGTCTTGAAGCGCTGTACACGGCCGCCTTCATGATCGACTGCAATCAAAACGCCCGGGCGCGCCGCGTGAATCGCCTGCGCCAACGCCGTAATCTGTTTGCGGTTCTCGTAGTTGCGCGCAAACAGGATGACGCCCCCGGTCAGCGGATGTTGAATGCGGCGAATGTCCTCCGCGGTCAAGGTGGTGCCGACCACGTCTAGCATGACGGGCCCCAAAGCCTGTTTCGGTTGTTTCGACGGTGTCGCCAGACCTGTTGCCTTCATGTTTTCTCCGCTATGACAAATGCGACCGCGTACTCCACCTCATCGGTGATCGAGACTTGCGCGGTCAAGCCCTGCTCTTCCATCCATGCTTTCAGTTTGCCGCTGCACACGACGATCGGTTTGCCGCTGGGTGCATTGAGCGTCTGCATCGAGCGCCACGTCATCGGCATGCGCATGCCCAGACCGATGGCCTTGGAAAATGCTTCCTTCGCGGCAAAGCGCGTCGCCAGAAAACTGATCCCGCGCGCTTCGACCTTGGCTTTACGGCTGAGGTATTTGACCATCTCTTCCGGCCCCAGAATCTTTTCCGCAAAGCGATCGCCACGTCGTTCCAGCGTGGCCTTGAGACGCGAAATCTGGAGTATGTCGGTACCGATGCCGTAAATCATGATCAGCCCCTGCCAACAGCGTCCAGGCGTGCCTTGAGCATGATGGCCTTCATGTCGCTGACTGCTTTTTGCCAGCCGACGAACACCGCTTGCGCGACGATGGCATGACCGATATTGAGTTCAGCAATATTCGGAATGGCGGCAATCGCCTGCACGTTGGTGTAATGCAAACCGTGACCGGCATTGACTTTGAGTCCGCGGCGGATGCCTTCCAGCACGCTGGCCTTGACGCGTTCCAGCTCTTTCTCCTGTTCAGCCTGATCGTGCGCTTCGGCGTAACGACCGGTGTGCAGTTCGATCACGGGAGCACCGGTTTCGGCTGCGGCCTTGATCTGCTCGTCGTCCGGATCGATAAAGAGACTGACGCGGATGCCTTCGGCCTGCAGCTGCTTCACGGCAGCCTGCACTTGCGCAAAATGCGTGACGACATCAAGTCCGCCTTCGGTCGTAATTTCGGTGCGCTTCTCCGGCACGAGGCAGGAATCCTGCGGTTTGATGCGGCAGGAAAAATCGATCATCTCGCTGGTGACGGCAGCTTCCAGATTCATGCGCGTGCGCAGCAGCGGACGAATCGCTTCGACGTCGGCGTCGCGGATGTGGCGACGGTCTTCGCGCAGGTGCAAGGTAATGGCATCGGCGCCCGCCTCTTCCGCCTGCAACGCAGCCTGGATAGGATCAGGATAGGTCGTGCCGCGCGCATTGCGCAAGGTCGCGACGTGATCGATATTGATGCCCAGCTCGATGGCCGGGCCGACAGGGTTCAAGAAGCTCATGACAATTATCGCTGTGCGCTGTGAGGTGATTGTGAGGGCGAGGCTGGAATTTTATCGTGCATTGCTTCCGGCGTCGCTTGTGTGAAGGAGGTCGAGGATGGCTTGCTTTTCCATTGCCAGTTGAACACCAGCATGGCGATACCGCCTGCAACCAGTCCCCAGAATGCAGTGCCGATGCCGAATAAAGAAACGCCTGATGCCGTGACCAGAAAAGTGATCAATGCTGCCTCGCGCTGTTTTTCATTAGACATGGCGACGGTGAGACCGTTGGCAATGGTGCCGAACAAGGCCAGTCCGGCAATCGCCATGATCAGCGCCTTGGGAAACGCGGAGAACAGCGCGACTACTGTCGCACCGAAGATGCCTGCCATCAGGTAGAAAACGCCGGCGGCCACGCTTGCGATGTAGCGCTTGGATGCATCCTCATGCGCTTCCTTACCCATACAGATGGCGGCAGTAATCGCCGCCAGACAAATCGAAAAGCAGCCGAAAGGCGCCAGCACCAAGGTTGTCAGGCCCGTCCAGGTCATCAGCGGCGATACCGGCGTGTTGTAACCGGAAGCGCGCATGATCGCCACGCCGGGCGCATTCTGCGATGCCATGGTCACGACAAAAAGCGGAATGCCAACGCCGAGCAGGCTGGTCCAGGCGAATTCAGGCATGACGAATTCCGGCGTGGCAAGTGCCACGTGGAAGGTCTCGAATTGCAATAGCCCCTGCGTGCTCGCAAAGACGGTACCGAGGATCAGCACAATGATGATGGCGTAACGCGGCAAGAGCCGCTTGGCGACCAGATACACCGCGAACATGAGCAGCACCAGGGCGAATTCCAGCTTCATGGCGACAAAGACATCCATACCGAAGCGCGCCAGAATACCCGCAAGCATTGCTGCCGCAATCGAGATCGGAATGCGGTTCATCGCGCGTGCGAACAAGCCAGTGACGCCGCAAATGGTGACCAGCACAGCCGAAAACATGAACACGCCGATTGCCTGCGGCATGGAGAGGCCTGCCAGCCCGGTGATCAGCAAGGCTGCTCCGGGTGTGGACCAGGCGGTCACGACGGGTGTACGGTAGTAGAGGGAAAGTCCGATGCAAGTCACGCCCATGCCCAGACCGAGAGCAAAGATCCACGAGCTGATCTGGGTCGGCGTTGCACCGGCGGCAGCGGCTGCCTGGAAGATGATGGCGGCGGAACTGGTGAAGCCGATGAGAACGGCGACAAAACCCGCCGCCATACCCGACCAGGAAAAATCTTTAAACACGTTGTTCCCGAGGGCTCAGAGTTGCGTCAGATCGATCAGAATCTGTCGCGTATTCAATTGCGCACCGCCCAGATGATGCGACAACAGCGAGCGCATCAGAAATTTGCTCTGCGTCTGCGTGTTGAGGTCGCTGTAGTCTTCCTTCTCCATGTCGAGCAAGGTCTTGCCGGAAACCTTGGGCCAGACATCAGACAGGCGCGGGAAGCGTACACCCTGCTCCGGATCAACGACATACATTTCGTCCGGCTCAACCGCTTTTCCATTGGTGACACACCTGGTCCAGTCGCCGGCAACACCGGTTTCCTTGAGCAAGGCGCGCTCGAACTTGCGCAGCACGATGGGAGCAGACTCGCCATGCGCGAGCTGATTGAGCGTCGACACGTAATGATCGAACAGCGCCGGATGCGCGTCGTCGCGCGCCAGCAATTTGACCAGCAATTCATTGAGATAGAAGCCGCACAGCAGCGCGGATTTTTCCAGCGGCAGCATGCCGCCGACCCATTCAGCGATGGTCAGGGTGCGTACTTCGGACTTGCCGGCCCAACTGACCGACAGAGGTTGAAAGGTCTGCAAGACGCCGCGCAATGCAGAATGCGGACGCTTGGCGCCTTTCGCGACCAGTGCAACACGACCATGATCGCGTGAAAACACGTCAACGATCAGGCTGGTTTCTTTGTAGGGGTAGCTGTGCAGCACAAATCCCGGCTGAGCCTGGATGCGGGTTTCTTTTTCCGGCACCTTGGCACGGCGCGGCGTTGAGGATACGCGCGTGCTGCGTTTGGGTGCGGCTGTATTCTTGGCGTTGTCCAGCGCAGACTGCGTCGCAGCAGCGCTCAGTGCTTCTGCATCGAGTGTCTGACCAACTGCAGTATCGGCGATAATCTCAGCCATAAAATGTATAAGTTCTATTCGTAGCCGTAGGCGCGTAAACCGGCTTCATTATCAGCCCAGCCGGATTTGACCTTGACCCAGATTTCGAGATAAACCGGACCGCCGAACAAGCGTTCCATGTCCAGACGCGCCTGCGTCGAGATTTCTTTCAGGCGCGCGCCCTTGTTGCCGATCACCATGGCTTTGTGCCCATCGCGCTCCACCAGAATGGCGGCGAAGACGCGGCGAAGATCACCTTCCTGTTCAAACTTTTCGATCAGAACGGTGCTGGTGTAAGGCAGTTCTTCACCGACAAAACGGAAGACTTTTTCGCGGACGATTTCCGACGCCAGGAATTTCTCGCTGCGGTCGGTGATGTCGTCTTCGCCAAACATCGGCGGATTATTCGGCAACAGTTTGCGGATTTCTTCCTGCAGTTGATCCAGCTGGAAGCGTTGCTTGGCAGAGACCGGAACGACCGCTACAAAATTGTGCTGTGAAGCGACTTCCTGTGCGAACGGCATCAACACCGATTTGTCCTTGCTGCGGTCGGACTTGTTCATCACCAGAATGCACGGCACGTTGGCCGGCAGCAACGCCATGACTTGCTTGTCGGCAGGACCGAAGGTACCGGCTTCGATCACATACAAAATCACATCAACCGCTGTCAGCGTTGTCGTAACCGTGCGGTTGAGCGTCTTGTTCAGGGCATTGCTGTGACGTGTCTGGAAACCCGGCGTGTCGATATAGACATACTGGGTGTTCTCGATCGTCTGGATGCCGGTGATGCGGTGGCGCGTGGTTTGCGCCTTGCGTGAAGTGATGCTGACTTTGGCGCCAACCAGCACATTCATCAATGTCGATTTGCCGACGTTCGGGCGACCGACAATGGCGATGTATCCGCATCGGTAATCGTTCGATGCGTCGGAAGGAGCTGTAGTGTCTGTCATGCGGTTTTACTTTGTGTAACGGGTGGTGCAGAGGCCACGGCCTCGCTTCGGTTTTCGTTCAGATCGGCGGCAGCCAGTTGCGCTTTGTTGTCGCCCCTGCTGTCACCTCTGTCGTTCTTTGCATCGAGCTTGTCACTCTTTGTTTCTGCTTTGCTGTCGGCTTTGTTGTCAGCTTTACCATCGGCCTTGCCATCAGCTTTGGCATCGCCTTTTGCTGCGTCGGACTTGGCCGTTTTGATGGAGACAGGCTTTTCCACCTTATTTTCCACTTTAGGCGCAGCCGGCTCCGCCAGCAATGGCAGTTCCTCGTTCGGAGCATCCGGCTGTATCGTCGCAATACCTGCCAGTTTAAGCTGCGTCGTCCGCGTACGCGGCTTGCGTGCCGAAGCCGGCGCCTTGACCAGCGCGGCCTGCACCGCTTCCAGAGCCAGTTTGGCTGCAGCCTGCTCGCCTGCGCGGCGGCTGCCACCGGTACCGAAAACCTGAATCTCCAGCTTGGGCACCAGGCATTCGATTTCGAATTCCTGGTTATGTGCCGCACCGTGCGTGGCAACCACGTTGTATTGCGGCAATGGAATTTTCTTCCCTTGCAGATATTCCTGCAGCAAGGTCTTCGCGTCTTTGCCCAATGTCTTGGGATCAACCGTATCGAGAATCGGGATATACAGCGAACGAATCACGTCGCGCGCAGCATTGAATCCGGCATCCAGAAAAATGGCGCCGAACAAGGCTTCCAGCGTGTCCGCCAGGATAGAGGGACGACGGAATCCGCCGGACTTCAACTCCCCCTCGCCGAGCCGCAGAAACTGCGACAAATCAAGGCGTTGGGCGATTTCGTAAAGGGATTGCTGTTTGACCAGATTGGCGCGCAGGCGCGACAAATCGCCTTCGTCGATCTTGCTGTAGCGGTCAAACAAAAGAGAGGCAACGACGCAGTTAAGAATCGAGTCGCCAAGGAATTCCAGGCGTTCGTTATGCAAGCTGCTATGGCTACGATGTGTCAAGGCCTGCTGCAATAACGTAGCGTCCTTGAACGTGTGCCCCAGCCGATTTTGCAATACTAATGGATCCATTTATTCATCCGTCGCTTAGAAGTCTGAACCCGGACGCGCCCGGCTGTTCGCCCGCGACGCATTCGATCGACCTCTCAGGCCACCCGGCCCGTTATCTGCAACCAACCACGGTATCGTTACCAGACACCATGATGGGCTGACAGTAGGATTTTCCTGGACTGGAGAAAATGCCTGAAAAAGGCTTCTTCTCCCTTGCTCCAAAAAGATGATGCCTGACAGAAACTTAATGAAAACTGCCAATACGCTTCAAATTACCCAGATTCATCCAGACAAAGAATGCTTTTCCGACAATGTTTTCATCCGGGACAAAGCCCCAATAACGGCTATCCAGGCTGTTGTCGCGGTTGTCGCCCATCATGAAGTACTGACCGGTCGGCACCGTGCAGGCAAACCCTTCGGCGTTGTAAGAACACAGGTCTCTCATGGGATACTGATGCGGATCAGGCACAAAATTCGGAGCCCGCTCATCGGTCAGTATGTTGTGCTCAACACCGGTCAGGATTTCTTGCCATTGCTTATAGTACGTCAGATTCCCATCATCCAGATAATCTGGCAATGGCTTGTAAGAAACTTCTTTACCATTTACCGTTAGGCGCTTGTTTTTATAGACTATTTTATCACCTGGAACGCCTACAACACGCTTGATGTAGTCGACTGAGGTATCTTCAGGATACTTAAAGACCATGACATCGCCGCGCTGCGGATCATTCACATTGATGATTTTTTTGTTAATGATCGGCAAGCGAATACCGTAGGTATATTTGTTCACCAGAATCAGATCACCGACCAGCAGCGTCGGCACCATTGAGCTCGACGGAATCTTGAACGGCTCATACAGAAACGACCGCAAGAAAAACACCAGCGCGATGACCGGGAAAAAACTTCCCGAGTATTCAATCCAGGTCGGCTGACGCAGCAAACTTGCTTCAAGTGCCGCACGTCCATTGGTATCGCTTTTGATGCCCTCGCCACTGAGCTTGGCGATACGTGCATCGAACTCTGCCAATGCTGCGTCTGCTTTGGCGCGACGCTGCTTGGACCAGAAGAACACGTCAAGAAACCAGATCACTCCGGTCACGATCATCAGCACAAACAGAATCAGCGCGAAGTTACCTAAGAGGGACTGCAGGTTCATTTTTCATCCACTTGTAAAATTGCCAGGAACGCTTCCTGCGGAATCTCCACCGAGCCGACTTGCTTCATCCGCTTCTTGCCGGCTTTTTGCTTTTCGAGCAGCTTGCGCTTACGGCTGATGTCGCCGCCGTAGCACTTGGCCAGCACGTTCTTGCGCAAGGCCTTGACGTTTTCACGCGAGATGATGGTGGCGCCGATGGCGGCCTGAATCGCAACGTCGAACATCTGACGAGGGATCAGTTCACGCATCTTGGCAGCCACTGCACGGCCGCGGAACTGGCTGTTGGCGCGGTGGACAATGATCGCCAGCGCATCAACCTTTTCGCTGTTGATCAGCATGTCGACCTTGACCACATCAGCCGAACGGTATTCCTTGAACTCATAGTCCATCGACGCGTAACCGCGCGAGGTCGACTTCAGACGATCGAAGAAGTCGAGCACGATTTCAGCCATCGGCATTTCGTAGGTCAATTGCACCTGCTTGCCGTGGTAGCTCATGTTGATCTGCACGCCGCGCTTTTGCGTACAGAGCGTGATGACCGAGCCGACGTATTCCTGCGGCATGTAGAGATTGACGGTGACGATAGGCTCGCGCACTTCTTCAATCCTGGACGGCTCCGGCATCTTCGACGGATTGTCGACCATCAGGATGGTGCCTTCGCCATCGCGCATCACGACTTCATACACCACGGTCGGCGCCGTCGTGATCAGATCCATGTCGAATTCGCGTTCGAGACGTTCCTGCACGATTTCCATATGCAGCAACCCGAGAAAGCCGCAGCGGAAACCGAAGCCCAGCGCCTGCGAAACTTCCGGTTCGTATTGCAGCGCTGCGTCGTTGAGTTTGAGTTTTTCAAGCGAGTCACGCAAGGCGTCGTATTGATTCGCTTCCACCGGGAACAGACCGGCAAACACTTGCGGCTGAACTTCCTTGAAGCCCGGCAGCGGTTCGGCAGCCTTGTTCGCCGCCAGCGTGACGGTATCGCCGACCTTGGCTGCTTTCAATTCCTTGATACCGGCGATGATAAAGCCGACCTGGCCTGCCGAGAGCGAGTCGCGAGACTGTGACTTTGGCGTAAAGACGCCGATGCTTTCGGTCAGGTGGGTAGACTCTGTCGCCATCAGGAAAATCTTTTCCTTCGGACGCAAGGTGCCATTGACGATGCGCACCAGCATGACCACGCCGACGTAATTATCGAACCAGGAATCGATGATCAGCGCTTGCAGAGGCGCATTGGGATCCCCCTTCGGCGGCGGCACTTTGGCAATCAATGCCTCGATAACGTCCTGCACGCCAAGACCCGTCTTGGCAGAGCACGGCGTCGCGTCGGAGGCGTCGATACCGATAACTTCTTCAATCTCGCTCTTGGCGTTGTCTGGATCGGCCGAGGGCAAATCGATCTTGTTCAGAACCGGCACAACTTCAACGCCCAGTTCCAGGGCGGTGTAGCAATTGGCAACCGTCTGGGCTTCCACACCTTGCGAGGCATCCACAACCAGCAGCGCACCCTCGCAGGCGGACAGCGAGCGGCTGACTTCATAGCTGAAGTCGACGTGACCAGGGGTATCAATCAGATTGAGATTGTAGATATTGCCGTCAAGCGCCTTGTACTGCAGCGCCGCGGTTTGCGCCTTGATCGTGATGCCACGTTCGCGTTCGATGTCCATCGAGTCGAGCACCTGAGCTTCCATCTCGCGATTGGAGAGGCCGCCGCAGAGCTGGATGATGCGATCAGCAAGCGTGGATTTGCCGTGGTCAATGTGGGCAATGATCGAGAAATTACGGATATTGTTCATTAAATTGCGGAAAACGATGAAAAAAGGCGCTCCAGAGTGGGAGCGTCCCCCAAGTGAGCGCCTTTACAACAGCTTTTGTACAACCCAGCATTCTACCGGATTTCAGGGGCTAAAACCCGAATCGCCATTGACGAACCGTCATCAGCGCAGATTCTTTCCGTCATCAGGGCGTTGAAAAAGGCGTTTGCCGGAAATAGCTGATTTACAACTTGAATCGCCCGAGGAATGCGCGGGTTGCCAACGAGATGCGAAATTCGACAAGCAATTAATTTCCGTCAAGCAAAAACCGTTTTACTGCCGGCACATCGAGAAAGTAATGGCATAGCTGCACAGGCGACTGCCCCGCCTTCCTCCCAACTAATACGGGAACCAACTCGTCATAAAGCGCAACCAGCGCCTCATCCGCATCGACATCAATCATTTCAACGGTAAAGTCACAATCAGAGCGAAAAGCTTCCAGAGCATTCGCCATGTCTTCGCATAGATGGCAATACGACCGGGAATACACGATGAAGTGAGTGGTTGACATCAAACGCCTCAATCTTCGACAGATAAAAGGCTGCATGCCGTGAAGCATGCAGCCTTTACAAACTACCAAACAAGCCTGAATCGGGCTTAATTGCCTTCAGTTACGTTAATTACCGCTAGTATTGGGGCGCAATGGAACAAACTGCGACGAATCACCGCGACGTACCAGCACAGCTGCACGCTTCTTGGGATCCAGCTTGGCAACCAAACCATTGAATTGCTTGGCATCCTTGATATCGATGTCGTTCAGACGCTGCACAACATCACCGGCACGCAAACCGGCTGCAGCAGCCACGCCGACAGCAGATTCAACCAGTACGCCGTTTTCGACCTTCAGCTCTTTCTTTTGCGCATCGCTCAAATCACTGACGATCAAGCCCAGGGAGTTTGGCACAGCCTCTTGCTTGGGCTTCTTCTCTTCGACCTTGGCGGGCTTGTCTGCTTCGAGCTCCACGACAGTCAGGCTGACGTCGCGTGCGCTGCCTTTACGCCAGACGTTGACCGTCGCACGCGAACCTGGCTTGATGTTGCCGACCATGCGCGGCAGATCGCTCGGTTTTTCAATCGTGGCGCCGTTGAACTTGAGGATGATGTCCCCGGCTTCCAGACCGCCCTTATCAGCAGGACCGCCCGGCTCGACACGTTGCACCATCGCGCCTTGCGCCTTGGCCAAGCCCAGCGACTCTGCAACATCTTTTGTCACTTCGCCGATTTGCACACCAATACGACCGCGCGTCACGCGCCCGCTTGCCTTCAACTGATCGGAAACCCGCAACGCCTCGTCAATCGGCACTGCGAAAGAGATGCCCATAAAGCCACCGGAACGACTATAAATTTGCGAATTGATACCGATGACCTCACCCTTGAGATTGATCAACGGACCACCGGAATTACCGGGATTCACTGCTACGTCGGTTTGAATCAAGGGCAGATAGTCGCCTGTATCACGCGCCTTGGCAGAAATAATCCCTGCCGTCACGGTGTTTTCCAAACCAAACGGAGACCCGATCGCCAAGACCCATTCGCCTGCGCGGATCTTGTCCGAATCACCAATCACCAGACGCGGAAGGTTGGAACCATCAATCTTGAGCAACGCCACGTCTGTACGCGTATCCGAGCCAATGATCTTGGCCTTGAACTCGCGCTTATCGGTCAAGGTGACATACACTTCGCTCGCGCCCTCAACCACGTGCGAGTTGGTCATGATGTAACCGTCAGCCGAAATGATGAAACCGGACCCAACACCACGTGGCACTTCTTCCTGCTGTGCATTGCCGCCTTTACCCTTATTACGCGGCGCATTGGGCGTATTGGGTGTATTCGGCTGCTGCTGACGAGGCATTGGTACGCCAAAAAAGCGGCGGAAAAACTCCTGCATTTCTTCGTCGTCAGCGCCCGCTTGAGGCTGGCCTGTTTTGACGCGTTCCGTCGTACGAATATTAACGACACCCGGACCGGTGCGATCAACGATGTCTGCAAAATCAGGCAACCCTGCAACGGCCGGCGCGGCAACCGCAGCACTCAAACCGAATAGCGACGGCGACAACGCGAGAACCGACGCACTCAGAAGCGACGACAACAGGACTTTCTTTGCGGGAATCATCATGTGGATTTTTGTATTATTTGGATTTGAACTCTATTGAATTTGACACTTGTCGAATCGCTGCACCAGGAACCTCACCAACGACGGTCAGCCAATAGTCGCCTTGACGGCGGCCAACAATGTTCATGGCGCCCTGTTGCATGGAGCCTTCAGTACGACTTTGCGAGCCAGGCTCGATGAATACCGAAATAGCCGCAAGGCCATCAGAAAATACGATCTGCGACACTTCCCGCTGCGTGGTTACGCCATGCTGGGCAGCGGAAGCACCTGTATTTTGCGTATCGGAGATCAGGCGCTTCACTTCTTGAATCTTCTTGAATCCCGGTGGTGGCGTCACCGCCCAGCCAGAAAGATTGACCTGACTCATGACGGAGTTCTCAATATGCCAGCCACTTGTATTGGTGAAGGTCGGCTTCACGCGGTTGTGATCGATGTTGCCGATTTCGATTTGCGTGAAGGAGATTTGCTCCACCACCTCATTCTTTCCATCAAAAGTCTGCGCGCGCAATAGCAGCCCGGTAGCCTTGTCCGCCCAGAGCTTGTAGCCATAACGCAGCTTGTCTTTTGGTTCGAGGATCACTGCCTGGCAGTCATGACCGGCAACGCGCCCGGTTTCGCCCATTTTGACGCTGTAGTAATCAACCAGATCGGTGGGATTTGCTGCAAGAATCGCCGGAAATACGTCGCGGGTAATGCGTTTTTCGATCAGAACCGTCTTCGCTTCCGGCACATAACAAGCGACATCATCATTGTTGCGAATGTATTCGCGTGGCTTGCCGTCGAGGACTTCCAGCTTTTCGATTTCATTCTTGCCGGACAGAATGTGCGTGATACGCGACGTACGGATCTGATTGGACTGCTGATAAACGAAGGTACCGGAATAATTTAACCGCTGAGCAGCGGATTGTATCTTTTTAAGTAAGACCTGCGCGTCCTGATTGTTGCTCACTTTTGCCGGCAGTGCATTCTCCGCCCGAGCGGAGAATGCCATGAATGCCGAAAGGAAAAGAACGACCCGGAGCAAACCTTGTGTCTGCCGCATATTATTTATCTGAGTCAATTGCAAAAGCCGCCGAACGGGCATATTGGACCGAACTGTACATGGAAGGCGAGAAACGCTGGTGTGCCAGCAGATAATCGTCAATACGAGGATCACGAGCGACCTCGCCCTGCTGCGCCAAACTGCTGACTTGCGTAGCACTTTGAGGCACTGAAGTCGCGGCAACTGTCGTAATGCCAGACGGCGCCACGATTGCCGACGCCGCAGTGCCAGCCACCGCACCGTTATTAGCCATCGTCGCGGGTTGCTGCGGAGACGTCACAAAAACAACCGCCACAACTGCTGCGGCAACTGCTGCACCAGGCATTGCAAAACGTCGTACAAAGCGCCTGCGCGTCGCCCCACCGTTTGCGGCAGCAGCAGGAACAATGATCTGCTCCGCTGCGACCGAATTCAACTGTGGGGCAATGTGCGGAGCAATGATTGCCGGCTCGGCATCAAGACGCGCGTGCATTTTCGCCGTAAATCCTTCACTGAGCGAAAACGCCATTTCATCGGAGCGCAGAACGTCGCCAATCTGATGATACAGATCCCATGTGATCTGCTCCTCAGGCTGACGCAACACGGCTAATGCTACGTTGACGTGTGCGTCAACAAGCTCACCGTCGGCCAATGCCGAAATCTGTTCTCTGCTAATTTCTTTGGTATCCATAAGTAGTCACCCGGCCACAAAATTCAGTTCCATCACCCACTCTTATTTTTATGTCGCTTACCTACAAAACTCTATACTGCGCATAACCCACTACACCTGCCTTTTGCATACAGCCATCGACGTTACCAGCGCTTGTCGATTGCAGTACCCAAGAGCGGCCTCAGTTTCTCCGCGATCGCCTCGCGTGCCCGGAAAATCCGGCTACGCACGGTGCCAATCGGACATCCCATGGCATCAGCGATTTCGTCGTAACTCAAACCTTCAATTTCCCGCAGAGTGATTGCTGTTCGCAATTCCTCCGGCAACGCCTCCATTGCTACGTTGACGGTCTGGGCAATTTGCTTGGTTGCCAGCATCGACTCAGGAGTATTGATGTCCCTTAGGTGCTCGCCATCGTCAAAAGTTTCAGCTTCTTCGGCATCAGCCTCGGTGGATGTCGGCGCCCGGCGGCCCATTGTCACCAGATAGTTTTTCGCCGTATTGATGCCAATACGATACAACCAGGTGTAGAACGCGGAATCACCGCGAAACTGAGGCAGCGCACGATAGGCTTTGATGAACGCCTCTTGCACGACATCCTCAGCCTCAGCCTGATCGCGTACTAAACGCGAAACGAGCCGCATCAGTTTCCGTTGATATTTGGCAACTAATAGCTCGAACGCCTTCTTATCGCCACGCTGTACACGCTCGACAAGCAGTTGATCAATTTCGCGTTCCGTCGTCAAATCCAGGTTCCTTGTTTTTTTATCATTTCTGCACAACCCGAGTCATTGACCAGTTGTGACGCAATAAATTCAGCAAGCGTACTATCTTTTTTGTTTTTAAGTGAATCGCATGCCTAGCGGGCGTCGTTATTATGACTTGCAACCCAGCGGCAAGCCACTTGCAGCGCACGGAAAGTTTCCTTCGAGACAGAGTCCGGTAAGACAGGTATGGTGCGCACTTTGCCGTTTTCAAGTCTCAGACGCAGCAAAAGCAGATTTGGCCACACCGTTGAACCAGCCAGCAACTGCGCCAAACCACCGCTCATGACGCGCGAACCCGCCTTGGCCCGAACAACCGCATGGTGCTCTACCAGCCGGATCTGCCCGGTTCCGGAAATATGCAGCCAGACAGCTTTACGATTTTGCAGCACCAGCCAAAACGCCATCAGTGCTGCCACAACACATACGGCAGCCAGCAACATTCTGACCAGGAAAGACAATTGCCCCACCAGAGCGAAAGCAAAGATAACGCCGATGAGAGCAACGACGATAGCTGCAGCAGCCATCATGAGCAATAGCATACGGGAAGGCTTGATATCCGCGGAAACTGCTATTGACATATAAATTGGAGTGGAGAAACGAACTCGGCTTTCAATTGAAAGCCGAGTTGGGATATTTACACCTTACCGAACACCAGAGTGCCGTTAGTGCCACCGAATCCAAATGAATTCTTGACGGCAATATCAATCTTCATATCGCGCGCCTGATTGGCACAGTAATCAAGGTCGCATTCCGGATCCTGATTAAAGATGTTCATCGTCGGAGGAGAGATCTGATTATGCAACGCCAACACGGTGAACACCGATTCCAGCCCGCCTGCACCGCCCAGCAAATGGCCGGTCATGGACTTGGTGGAATTGACGACCATCTTGTAAGCATGATCACCGAATGCCGCCTTGATCGCATCGGTTTCGTTCTTGTCACCAAGCGGAGTCGATGTGCCATGCGCATTCAGGTACTGAACCTCATCCGGATTGACTCCGGCATCGCGCAGGGCCGAAACCACACAACGACGCGGACCATCCAGATTCGGCGCGGTCATGTGATACGCGTCACCGCTCATCCCGAAACCGAGCACTTCAGCATAGATCTTGGCGCCACGCGCCTTGGCATGCTCATACTCTTCCAGCACCATCACGCCGGCACCTTCGCCGAGCACGAAGCCGTCACGATCCTTATCCCATGGACGGGATGCAGTCGCCGGATCGTCATTGCGCGTCGACAGTGCACGCGCAGAAGCGAAACCACCGATACCCAAGGGCGAAACGCTGGACTCCGCACCACCGGCAATCATCACGTCGGCATCGCCGTACTGAATCATGCGGCTGGCCGAGCCGATGCAATGCAGACCTGTTGTGCAAGCAGTCACGATGGCCAGATTAGGGCCCTTCAGACCGTACTTGATCGACAAGTTGCCGGAAATCATATTGATGATCGACGCTGGAATGAAGAACGGGCTGATGCGACGTGGGCCGCGATTGGTCAGCTCTTCATGCGTTTGCTCGATCAAAGGCAAACCACCAATGCCGGAACCGATAATGACGCCGATACGATCAGCGTTCTCATCGGTAACGACCAGGCCACTATCCTGCATGGCCTGCATCCCTGCCGCCATGCCGAAATGGATAAAAGTATCCATGTGGCGAGCTTCTTTGGCGGGGATGTAGTCTTCGATATTGAAGCCCTTCACTTCACCGGCAAAATGCGTGGTGAAAGGAGTGGCGTCAAACTTCGTGATGGTAGCAATGCCCGACTTACCTTCTTTGACTGCACCCCATGCGTCGGCAATATTATTGCCAACGGGTGAAATGCATCCCAGACCGGTAATGACTACGCGACGTTCACGTGAGCGGCTCAAGCAATTCTCCTGGAGTCGTTCAAAACCAACTTAGGCCTTGACGTGTGCCTTGGCGTAATCGATCGCCTGTTGCACGGTTGTAATTTTTTCAGCTTGTTCGTCTGGGATTTCCATTTCGAACTCATCTTCCAGTGCCATGACCAGCTCGACAGTGTCGAGGGAGTCAGCGCCCAGATCGTCCACGAACGACGATTCAGTCTTGATGTCTGCTTCAGCGACGCCCAGTTGCTCAGCGACGATCTTTTTAACGCGTTGTTCGATATCGGACATAAGTGCCTCCAGTGGATAGGTTACAAAAGTGCGCGCATTTTATCAGGTTTGCACGCCAAAAATTCACTTTTAAGTACTCCTGACAAGAATACTTAATTTGCTGCCAACTGCGTCCAAAGACGCTTAATTCATATACATGCCGCCATTGACGTGCAAGGTCGTTCCAGTGATATAGCCAGCCTGCGGTGAAGCAAGGAAGGAAACCGCTGCTGCGATGTCTTCCGGAGCACCAAGACGACCCAGTGGAATCTGCTGCAACAACGCCGCGGTTTGCTGCTCACCCAGCACTTTTGTCATATCGGTATCGATAAAACCCGGTGCAATGCAATTAACCGTAATGTTGCGGCTACCAATTTCGCGCGCCAGCGCACGGCTCATGCCGGCGACGCCGGCCTTGGCGGCCGCATAGTTCATCTGCCCGGAATTGCCGGCCGAACCGACCACGGAAGTGATATTGATGATACGGCCGTGCCTGGCTTTCATCATGCCGCGCAACACAGCGCGCGACAGACGCCCCACGGCGGTCAGATTCGTGGAGATGACATTATCCCACTCCTCTTCCTTCATGCGCATGGCAAGCTGATCTTGCGTGATGCCGGCGTTATTCACCAGAATCGAAAGGCCGCCGAATTCTTTTTGAATCGCATCAATGACAGCATTACAGGCCGCGACGTCCGTCACATTGAGAACGACACCCTTGCCGCAACCCGGCTGCAATTGCTCCAGATATTCACTGATGGCAGCAGCACCTGCCTCAGAGGTTGCGGTACCGATCACCTTGGCGCCCTGACGAACCAGCTCCTGAGCGATGGCGCGACCGATGCCGCGGGATGCGCCGGTGACTAGCGCAACTTGATTCTGCAGGTTTTGCGAATTTTGCGAATTTTGATCACTCACTTCAATAACTCCAATACTTTGTCCAAAGAAGCCTGATCGACAATTGCTTCGCCAATCAGATCGCCGTTGATGCGCTTGGTCAAACCAGCCAGCACTTTGCCTGGACCGCATTCAACGACATGAGTAATGCCTTCGGCCGACATCTTTTGCACGGTCTCAACCCAACGTACGGCGCTGGCAGCCTGACGCACCAACGCATCTTTAATTGCGGCCGGATCATTGACGATGGCGACATCGACGTTATTGATCAGCGGCAGTTGTGGCGCAGAGAACGGCACATTTGCCAGATACGCTTGCAAACGGTCCGACGCCGGCTTGAGCAACGAGGAATGGAATGGTGCAGAAACCGGCAACACCAGCGCGCGCTTGGCGCCCTTGGCTTTGGCGATTTCACAGGCACGCTCAACTGCCGCCTTGCCGCCGGCAATCACCACTTGGGCCGGAGAATTGTAATTGACAGCCTCAACCACCTCGCCTTGCGCAGCCTCAGCACAGGCAGCACGCACGTCATCGTCCGACAAACCGAGAATCGCCGCCATGCCGCCCTGACCAACAGGAACAGCTTCCTGCATGGCTTGCGCACGGAAACGCACCAGCGGCACCGCATCCTTGAATGCAATCACGCCGGCAGCTACCAGCGCAGAATATTCGCCCAGACTATGACCAGCGACCAGCGCCGGCGCCTTGCCACCCGCAGCCAGCCATGCGCGATAAAACGCGACGGCAGCTGTCAACATGACCGGCTGAGTATTCGTGGTCAGATCCAGATCTTCCTTCGGGCCTTCGGCAATCAGCTTGCCGAGATCGAATTGCAGTGCATCGGAAGCTTCCGCAACAGTCGCCTTGACGACTTCGTTATCGGCAAACCCGTTCAACATTCCGATGGCTTGCGAACCTTGGCCCGGAAAAACAAAAGCAAATTTTGTCATGCTCTATTTTGTCGTTAGTAAATCAATTCGTATCAGAACAAGATGCAGGATGCGCGAGACGCCATCCGCACTCAATGCAGCGGCGCCCTCGCCACCTCCACTCACATCCTGACCAGCACGGCACCCCAGGTGAATCCACCGCCAACACCTTCCATCATGACGTTGTGACCCGGCTTGACGCGACCGTCGCGCACTGCCTGATCCAAGGCCAGCGGAATCGATGCGGCCGACGTATTGCCGTGCTCATCGACCGTCACCACCATTTTTTCCAGCGGCAGGCCGAGTTTTTTGGCCGTGCCCTGCATGATGCGGATATTGGCCTGATGCGGAATCAGCCAGTCGATTTCTTTGGCATCAACCTGTGCAATCGTCAGCACTTCACGCGCGACCTTGTCCAATACGGAAACAGCCAGCTTGAATACCGCCGGGCCGTCCATGTACAGGTACGCATTACCAGCAACTGCACCGTCATTCACATTGCCGGGCACGCACAGAATGTGGCCATGGCTGCCGTCAGCATGCAATTTCGAGGCGAGAATGCCGGGCTCTTTTGACGCTGTCATGACAATAGCGCCGGCACCGTCGCCAAACAGCACGCAGGTGGTGCGATCTTCAAAATTCAAAATGCGCGAAAACACTTCCGCGCCAATCACCAGCACATTCTTGTGCGCGCCGGATTTGATGAAGCTGTCCGCCACCGACATCGCGTAGACGAAGCCGCTGCAGACCGCCTGCACGTCCATCGCAGCAGCGCCGTTGGTGATACCCAGCTTGCGCTGAACGACACAGGCCGTGCTCGGAAAACCGCCCAGATGATCCGGCGTCGATGTCGCCATGATGATGAGATCGATATCATTCGGCTGCAGCTTTGCCATCTCAAGTGCGCGCTGTGACGCCGCTACGGCGAGGTCGCTCGACAGCACGTCCGGCTCGGCATAGTGGCGCGCGGAAATCCCGCTGCGCGAGAAGATCCACTCGTCGGAAGTCTCGATGCCTTTTACTGCCAGTTGCTTTGCCAACTCATCATTGGTTACACGCTTGGGCGGCAGATAGCTGCCGGTGCCGACAATTTTGCTATAGAGAGTCATACCGTTTTCTGTTCTGTTAGTTCGGTTGATGTGGCGGCACGCTCAGCGACATGCAAGGCCTCCACCTGCGGAATCAATTCCGCCATCGTTGTCGTGATGCGCGACAACACGTCATATTTGGCCGCATCGTAAGCGCGACGGATCGCCCATTCGAACGCGTACACATCAGCGCCGCCGTGGCTTTTGAAGACCAGTCCGCGCAAGCCCAGCAAGCTGGCACCATTGTAGCGGGAAGGATTCAGCCGACGCGACAAGGCCTTGATGGCGCCGTAAGCAATCAGGGCGCCCAGCTTGTTGAAGAAGCCTTTTTTGAATTCCGTGGTGAGGACGATCTTGACGAAGCGCCCCAATCCCTCCGAAGCCTTCAGCGTCACATTGCCGACAAACCCGTCGCACACCACGATATCCGTAGTGCCCTCGAAAATATCGTTGCCTTCGACATTGCCGTAAAAATTAAGTATGCCCTTTTCATGGTCGGCATGCAGCAACTCGGCGGTCTGCTTGACCACTTCATTGCCTTTAATTTCTTCTTCGCCAACATTGAGCAGACCGATTGACGGTTTGGGCTTGCCCTCCATGGCGGAAACCAGGGCAGAACCCATCAATGCAAATTGATGTAAATGCTGCGGTTCGCAATCCACGTTGGCGCCCAGATCGAGCATGTAGGTCGGACCGTCTTTTTGATTCGGGAGAATAGTGCAGATAGCCGGGCGGTCAACGCCAGGTATCGTTTTGAGTACATAGCGGGAAACCGCCATGAGCGCGCCGGTATTGCCGGCGGAAACCGCCGCATTCGCCCGGCCGTCCTTGACCAGATTCACGGCAACGCGCATGGATGAGTCTTTTTTGCGCCGCAGAGCAACTTCAATCGGATCGTCCATAGTGACGACCTCAGATGCGTGCTGGATGTGAATCCGGGCAATATCTGCCTGCTTTTGCTTGCGCAAAACTGCGCGCAACAACTCTTCCTGACCGACCAAGATCAACTCGGCGTCAGGTTCGCGCTGCAGAAAAGAAATGGCGGCTGGGATAGTAACTGACGGGCCGTGATCGCCGCCCATACAGTCAATGGAAATTTTGATGGTCATTGTTTTGATTCAGAGCCTTGCCAACCCGCATTATGGGGCAGATTTGGCGCGATTCAAAATGACGCGCTACGCTGATTCAGCATAATAAAAAGCGGCGCCAATTAAAAAATCATTGCGCCGCGTTCCGCCTTAACAGCAATCCCGATTACTCGTCGTTCTTAGTCTTCAGAACTTTACGACCACGGTAGAAACCGTTCGGGCTGATATGGTGACGCAGGTGTGTTTCACCAGTTGTCGGCTCGACTGCCAGCGGTGGCGCTGTCAGGAAATCGTGTGCACGATGCATACCGCGCTTCGATGGGGTCTTTTTGTTTTGCTGAACAGCCATGATAACTCCTAAACCTTAAGTTCTAAAATTTTAACATATCCGGCTAGCAAATTGACTGACCAACCGAGAATCCGTACTTTGACAAGCCCAAAAGCTTGCCACCAACAATTACTGCTTTAAATTCTTCAATACCGAAAACGGAGAAACTTTCTCTGCCACAACCGCCTCAGCTGCAACATGACCGGGACACACATCGTGCTTGGGCGCCACCGGCAAAGCCAGCAAAGCCTCATCCTCGACCAGAACACTGACATCCAAGGCTGCGTCGCCGACAATGACATCAATCTCATCATCATCAAGCTGCTCTTCGATGGCGTCCGCAGCATCTTCATTCTTGGCCAGCACCAGCTTCGAATCAGACGTCATCTGAAATGGCATCGACGTCAAACAACGCTGACAGACCAGATTAACCTGACCAGAAATAGAGAGACTCAATTGCGGATGCCCGAGCTTGTCGACACCGCCGCTCAACGACCACTTAATTGCGCCGGAGCGATCAACCGTTTCACTGGCAAGACGCGCCAGATCGGCTACCGATAACTCGCCTTCGGCGTGCTCTTTGAGCCGACTAAATTCAAATGCGTCGATCACAAAAGTGCTCATGGCGAAAGCAGAATCCGGAAAACCTGCGATAATACCAGCGTTTTCCCTTATTCGTCAAAGTGTTAGCGCATTTTTAGCAAACACTTCCACCCTGTTGTCGCATAATGCACAATTCCTCGCCTCTCCCCCACCTGATTCTGGCCTCCAGCTCAACCTACCGGAAAGAGCTGCTATCCAGACTGCAACTGCCTTTCGAAGCGATTTCACCCGATATCGACGAGACGCCCGCAGCAGGAGAAAGTCCCGAAGCCACCGCCTTGCGCCTGGCCCGACAAAAAGGCGAAGCCATCGCAAAGACCAGCCCGAACTCGCTTATCATCGGCTCCGACCAGGTAGCCACGCTTGATGGTGAACAAATCGGCAAGCCGGGAAATCACGACAATGCCCTGAGGCAACTGATCCGCATGCGCGGCCGACGCGTGACATTCCATACAGCATTATGTCTGCTGGACAACCGCAATCCCGGTGAGCCAGTCATACAAATCGAGAATATCCAGACTTTCGTCACCTTCCGCGACCTTCCCGATGCCGAGCTCGATGCCTATTTGCGCATTGAGCAACCATACGACTGCGCCGGCAGCGCCAAAAACGAAGGTTTGGGGATCGCCATCCTCGAAAAAATCGAGAGCACCGACCCTACCGCCCTGACCGGCCTGCCCATGATTGCCCTGACCAGCATGCTGCGCAAGGCAGACATGCCGTTTTTCGGCATCTCCAATAGCACTCACGCCTGATCAGTAATAAAAACAAGTCGCGCAATGCAATAAGGGGCAAAAGCCCCTTATTGTCGACGCCGGCTCAGAGACAAAATCTCTGAAACCAATCAGTGCTTATTTGAACGTAATCAGATCGCCGCGGCTAAGGGTAACCTTCTTGTCCGCCAACGGCGTGTTGGTCGCATTGATAAAGCCAGGCTGGTTCAGCACCTGATAACGTGCCACCTGCGTACTGATGGGGGCCGGGCTGGAAATGCCATCCTCCGCCACCACGACGGTGAACCCACGCGTATTGGCATGGAAGGACGTGTACATCACTGCGCCATTGGCCGCACTGCCGACGATCACCAGCGTCTCCGCCTTGACTTGCTTCAGGAGCTCCTCCAGATTGGTGCCGGTAAATTTGTTGGCGCGTGTCGAGACCACAGGTTCGCCCGGCTGCGGCGCAACCGCCGACAACATTGGCGGCGGGCCGGACGGGCTGACGGTAGTCGAATACAAAACGGGGACCTTGGCTGCACGCGCCTTGTTGATGAGCGACACGATTGCCGGCACGGTGGCGAGGCAAGCAGGATTAGGCTGACACACTGCCGAATTGATATCCAATACCAGCAATGCAGTCGTGCCGGCAGCCAGCGTCACCGGCGCAGCAGCAGGAATTTCCGGCAGCGTATTTGCACCGACTGTCGCGGGCGCACTAGTCGGGACAGCACTACAGGCCGTCAACGCGACGAGCAAGAGCGCCGAAGCGGCTTGATAGGCAAAACGTTTTTGCATCATGTTTGCGACTCCTTAAATGGGATGTACTTCATCATCAATGACATTGGCATACAGGCGGGCAGTTTATTTCTGGCGACGCGGATAACCCTCGGCGGTAATACGCTTCCAGACCACATCTTTTTCTTCCTCGGTCATGAATACCCAGTGCGCCACTTCAGACACGGTACGACCGCAGCCGCGACACACATCATCAAAAGTTGTTGAGCAGACTGCAACACAAGGGGTATCTGGGCGTTCCGGGGGAGTTTGGGACATGGATATCTTTACGAGGACTACGTGATAACTGGCCGACATCTTACCAAGAAGCGGAGCCGCAGTCTTTTGGGGCAAATTTTAGGCAAAAAAAAGCCCGCGAACCAGAGGTTGCGGGCTGAATCCAATTTCTTAAGGAGGAAAATTGGAGGAGACAGGTGCAACTATAGCGATCACCTCCACCCTCGTCTGCTTTATTGTTCCAATAGCAGATATTCACAAATCCAATAACTTGTACACAAACCCTTAGCTCGCGTACTCCGCAACCGGTGCCATCGACACGGTCGGCTTTGGCGGATCGCCCTTACGCTGGCACGCCGTCGTCAGCAGGACGGCAAATAAAACTGAAATCAGAGCAGCTTGGCGCATGGCGATCTCCTGTATTTTGCATCTGTAATCTGTACGACGTTTTTGCTGCACACGTCCCCATCATTTTAGACGCCCTCAGATTGAATCGTTCGATCTCCGTTGGCACCAACCGCAGTCAACCTCAGCAATTCCCTGCGCCACCATCAAGATGCCACCATCCGCAAGCCGGCTGAAGCGCGCGTCAGATTATTGACGTACAGCGCTGCCACCATATCCGCCTGCGTCACCATACCCGCCAGACGCTTTTCATCATCGATCACCGGAATCTGATGCACACCTTCGTCAGCCATCAGCGGCACCAATTGCACGATAGGCAAGCTCACCGACGCAGTCCTTACCTTGGCACTCATGATTTGCCCGACAACTTCCGGCTTGATGGAATGCGTATGCGGTGTGCGCTGCAGGAACGCACGCAACTTATCACCCAAACTCAAATAGTCGTGCGGGCCGGCGTGATGAAGAAAGTCCGTTTTGGTAACAATGCCGATGACCCGGCGCGCCCTGTCGATTACCGGCAAAGCCTGCAAGCGATGCTCCCGCATCAAACGCCAGGCATCCGCCAACTCAGTCGAAAATTCGACAGCAACGACATCGCTCGACATGATGTCCGCGCAGACCGTTTCGCCAAAGCGGCGGCGATAGGCCTCCATCTCCGTTTGCAAAAAGATCGCCTCAAGATCGTCCCGACTGATATCCAGCACCTGGTTATAACGCCGCAGCACTGCATCAAGATCGTCGTGAGAAAAACCGAGGCGCGCTGTCGGCGCGGCATCGGCCGTACCGTGCGTATTGTTGCGATGCTCGTTTTGCTGAGCATGCGGATAACGGCGGCGCGTCGCATTGTTGAAAAACAAGGCCATCGCCAGCAGCAAAAACGAATTGAGCAGCACAGGCGTCATGACGAATCCATATCCCATCGCATGCACCGCAGGCCCACCGAGCACGGCGGTCAACGCTACCGCGCCACTGGGAGGATGAATACAGCGCAGCGCAAACATGCAGGCGATGGCCAGCGCGATCGCCAACGCCGCCGCCAATGCAGGCTCCGCCACCAGCTTTGCACATGACACGCCCACCAGCGCCGACACCAGATTGCCGCCGATGATCGACCATGGCTGCGCCAGCGGACTGGCCGGGACAGCGAACAGCAATACCGCCGACGCCCCCATCGGAGCGATCAACCATACCGTCGCCGCCTCATGCGGCAGAATCGACAGGCTCAGCAGTCCCGTGAGCAAAATCCCGAACAAGGCGCCCACACTGGCGCGCATGCGCTCAAAGCGGTCCACCGCCGATCGTTGCGGAACAAAACTCCTCAGCCATTGCAGGATAGAATCGCGCATGCCCCAACCCATTCTTGAACGTAGTCAAAAAGCCAGAAACCGTAATTACATCACAAGATGATATATTTTGCTGCGACAAGGCATTACTATGCTGAATTGCCGGGATACAAGCCCCACCTCATCCGCTCCGCCACACCAACAATGAAAACACCCTCACGCCTGCAAAAAGACGATTTCGAAGCTCTTTCGGAATTTCGCTACCAATTGCGCCGCTTCATCCGTTTCAGTGAAGATGCAGCACAAAGCGAAGGACTCACACCGCTGCAATATCTGCTGATGCTGCATATCAAGGGATTTCCGGGACGTGATTGGGCCAGCATCAGCGAACTGGCTGAGCGCTTGCAGTCACAGCATCACGGCGTCGTAGCATTGGTGACGCGGTGCGAAAAGGCGGGATTGGTGACGCGTACCCAAGACGACAAGGACAAACGCCTGGTGCAGGTGAGACTGACGGACATCGGAGAGCAGTATTTGCATCGACTGGCTGAGCTGCATCGTAACGAGCTGCACTCATTGTCCAGCGTCTTTCAGGTATCGCATATCTCGGCCTTCAACGACCGCGACTAAGCCCTGCCGACAGCACCAAGCACGACTGAGTAAGCAAACCATCCGCGCGACACTAGCTTGCGCGCACAACCTGATTACGCCCGTTATTTTTTGCGACGTAGAGTGCTTCGTCAGCCAGACGAATCATGTGATCAAGACTTTCCGCACCGACAAGCGCGCTGACGCCGAAGCTGGCGGTAATGGAAATTGGCGTGCCGTCTTCGGCAGCAATGGTATGCCCCGCCAATGTCGCGCGCAGCTTTTCCGCCACCACCAACGCCTGCTCCAGATCCGCCTCCGGCAGCAGGATGATGAATTCCTCTCCACCGTAGCGCGCGAGAATATCCACCTTGCGCAACAGCTGCGCGATCAGTTGCACGGCATTGCGCAAAATACTGTCACCGGCAAGATGACCGTAGCTGTCGTTGATGCGCTTGAAGTGATCGATATCCAGAAGAACAAGTGCAAGATTGCGCTTATAACGCTGCGCCACCGCCAACTGCTGCTCACTGTGCGCGAAGAACGCGCGGCGGTTGAGTACCCCCGTCAGAAAATCCGTATTCGACGACACCTGCAATTGCTGAATCAGCATCTCGCGCTCGCCGGCGAGACTGATACGCTCCAGGCTTCTCGCCTTCAAGACCTGCAGTGCTCGCAGCATGTCGCCGATTTCATCCTGATAGCGCGCCTGAGGAATCTCCACCTCAAGATTGTCGACCGCCAGCCCGGTCACCAGTGTCGTTGCCCGTAGAATCGGCGCCAACACGCGCTGGCGCACCAAATACATCAGCACGAAGAAAAAAATCACCGCCACCATCGCCATGACAACTGTCGCAATCAGATAGTTGCGCGCCTGGCGATTGCGAATTTCCGCATCGCGAATCAGATCGGACAGAATGACATCCCGCAAACGCAAAATAGATGCCATCGGCGGGACATAACGCGCAGCCAATTCGGCCGTCGTCAATTCATAGCCGCCGGAGATCAGCCCCACCTGCAACAACTGACCTAAAATCGGCAAACCCTTGCCGAAGTATTGCGCATCAAGATCAGACAACGCCGCGTTATACGCCGGGTTATTCCTGTAAGCACGCATCTGAATGTTGAGCAAGGAGCGCAATTGCTCGATACGGCCATAGAGTTTGCCGATTTCGATAACTTCATCCTTGGTCAACGGACGCTGGGTAACGATGGGCGCAGTAAATTTCGAGCCGACCTGTCCCGCATATTCGCGCAGGCTCGACGCCACGCGCATGCCGGTCAGACCGTCCAACAACTCAGGATCGGATTGGATCGCGATGCTCGTCAAATCGGCAACGGCTGTCACAAAAGGGGGAATCAGATCGATCATGCCGCTGACCGCCACCGAGACTTCATCCGAAGAGCGCTGAGAACGCGGCAACTCAACCTGGCGATCCACATTAGAGCGGGCCGGCTCCAGCGCAGCCTTGACGTATTCGATATTGCGGATGGCCGGGGCATAGCGCACGTCGGCATCTGCACGCAAGGCGTTGAGCAAGACAGCGATGGACTGGTCAGTTTGCGCGCGTGCAGCCTGAAGTTTTTGGGACAACTGCGGCAGGTCGGCGATCTCTCCACCCATCAGCGCATTTGACGGACCTCGTTCGATGGAGGTCTTTTCCATGGCAATCATGATGAGCTGCACCACCCGCACGGTTTCGACGCTGCGAGCGCCGCGGCGATACTGGCCCCACTCGCTGGAGACAATCCTTGCGGTCAGAGCAAGCAAAATCAACATGAGTGCAACCGAGATTAACCAGAACAAGCGATTCAGCGACATCTTATTACCTTCGAAATACCCGCAGAATGGTGAAAATTGCAAATTAATCAACTTTCAACGACCGCCATTATAGGGTAGCAGTCCGCAATTGCTCATTCTTCAGGCACAAAGCAACAAACCCAGCCCTAAATAAAGCCAGCAATGATCCAGGCGCAATAACAACAAGAATCAATTTTTCTGAAAGCAGCAGAGGCAACAAATGCGATAGGCCCACAGCATGCCTGCAATCGATCGGCAATGGATCTGAAATAACCGCGCACAGTCTGGACAGCAAAACGCCCGCATAAAGCGGGCGTTGCTTGTATCTTGGCGGAGAGGGTGGGATTCGAACCCACGGTACGGGAAACCGTACGCCTGATTTCGAGTCAGGTACATTCGACCACTCTGCCACCTCTCCGGTTAACCTAGTCGAAATTACTGCCCGAGGGCAGCAAAGCAAAAGATTATAGCAGAACCATTTTAAAGATGGAAATAGGTCTGTACTGTTTTTCTATAAATTTTATTCCCGATGCGTTCAGAAAACATGTCGAAAATAATTTACGTATCATCATCTTGTCATAAATCTCCACTAGGATCAGACGTTGCCCGCCGCTCGGATGTGGCATTCATACTTACTGATGGTTGGACCCCGTGGACCTGACAATGGCACCTTTTGCCGCACATGATTTCGAAAGCAGCCTTCCGCCCTTCCCTGCCGCGCATGCCGGCGAGGCAGACGGTATCAGCCATGCTCGCCAAACAGAAGAACAGCAAGATTCGCAACTGCTGTCTCATCTTCATGAAATCATTGCGCAACGGAGCCTGACAGCCCTTTTCCAGCCGATCATTCGCATGCGCAGCGGCGAGATCGTCGGCTACGAAGGCCTGATCCGCGGCCCGTCCAATAGCCCTCTGCATTCGCCGTTGAATCTGTTCAAAGTCGCGCGCGCCAACAAGTTGTCGGTGCAGGTCGAGCATCTGTGCCGTCATATCGTCATGGCGCAGTTCGCGCAGTCCGGCTTACCGGGGAATCTGTTTCTCAACGTCAGCCCCGGCGCCCTGGTGCAACCGGAAGCCATCCAGGGCGAAACACTGCGCCATCTGGAAAAACTCGGCATCAACCCGCAACGCATCATCATCGAGCTGACTGAAAACGAACCGACCTACGACTACCAGTTGCTGCGTAACGCCGCCATGCACTACCGCGACATGGGATTTCAGATTGCGATCGACGATCTTGGCGAAGGGTTTTCCAGCCTGCGCCTGTGGTCGGAATTGCAACCGGAATATGTCAAAGTCGATATGCACTTCATCCAGGGCATCAACAACGACCCGATGAAACTCCAGTTCGTGCGTTCCATTCAGGAAATCGCCGAAAAGTCCGGCTCCATCGTCATCGCCGAAGGCATCGAAACACAAGCTGAATTGCTGACCATTCGCGACCTCGGCATCGCCTGCGGCCAGGGTTATCACATCGCGCGGCCGCACGCCAATCCAAAGACCGTGGTCGGCGATGACATCAGCAAGATCCTGCGCCGCGACAAGGTGCCGCTGGTCACACAAAAACATGGCCCGACCAAAAAGAGCGCCACCGTCTTCAAGCTGCTGCGTGAAACACGCTATGTATCCCCTGTCGTCCCCAACGACGAAGTTTACGACCTCTTCGTCAACGACCCGCAATTGCAGGCTTTGCCGGTCGTCAGCAACGGCATTCCGGTTGGTCTGATCAATCGCTATAGCATGGTGGAACGTTTCGCCCGCCTGTACGGCCGCGAACTGTACGGCAAAAAGTCCTGCACCTTCTTCATGGATCCGAATCCGCTGTTGACCGAGCAAGACACCAGCCTGCAAGACCTCAGCCACATGCTTGTGCAAGCCGAATCGCATCACTTGTCGAACGGCTTCATCATCGTCGATCAAGGGCAATATGTCGGCATGGGCACCGGTCACGATCTGCTGCGCGAAATCACGCAGATGCAAATCGAAGCAGCGCGCTACGCCAACCCGCTGACGCAATTGCCCGGCAACGTGCCGATCAACGAACATATTGAGTTCCTGCTGCAGAGTGGCGTGGAGTTTTGCATCTGCTACTGCGACCTGGATCATTTCAAACCCTTCAACGATGTCTACGGCTATCGCAAGGGCGACGACATGATTCAGCTGACCGGCCGCACGCTGAGCCAGTATTGCGACCCGCAACTCGACTTCATCGGCCACATCGGCGGCGACGATTTCCTGATCATGTTCCAGAGCGAGGATTGGGAATATCGCTGCCAGGCAATGCTGGACGCTTTCAGCACGGCCTCACAGAGCTTCTACTATATGGAAGACAAGGAGCGCGGCGGCTACTACAGCGAAGACCGCCAGGGCAATCGGGTACTGCATCCATTGGTCAGCCTGTCGCTGGGCGCGGTCAAGATCGAACCTTCGCAATATTCTTCGCCGCACCAGATCGCCTCGGCTGCCACCAAAGCCAAGAAGCAAGCAAAGAAAACACCCGGCAACAGCCTGTTCATTGAGCGGCGCGTTCCGGCAACTTTCTCGTGGGCAATGTAAACGATCACAAATCCCTTCGCAGTCCGATGCGCACGACAAAAAAATGGCTGATGCCCCTGCGGACATCAGCCATTTTTTCATCACCGGGCCAGGATTACGGCGCCAGCTTTTCCAAGCCGCCCATGTAAGGACGCAGCACTTCTGGAATCACCACACTGCCGTCGGCTTGCTGGCCGTTTTCCAGCACTGCGACCAACGTACGGCCGACCGCCAGGCCTGAACCATTGAGCGTATGCACCAACTCAGGCTTGCCCTGGGCGTTACGGAAACGCGCTTGCATGCGGCGCGCCTGAAAGGCTTCGCAATTCGATACCGACGAAATCTCACGGTAAGTGTTTTGCGCCGGCAGCCAGACTTCAATGTCGTAAGTCTTGGCAGCGCCGAAGCCCATGTCGCCGGTGCATAGCGTGATCACGCGGTAAGGCAGGCCGAGCTTCTTGAGGATGTTTTCGGCGTGGCCGAGCATTTCTTCCAGCGCCTCGTAGGATTTCTCCGGATGCACGATCTGGACCATTTCGACCTTGTCGAACTGATGCTGGCGAATCATGCCGCGCGTGTCGCGGCCGTAGCTGCCCGCTTCGGAACGGAAGCATGGGGAATGCGCCGTCATCTTCAGCGGCAGTGTGTCGCCGGCAACGATCTCGTCGCGCACCAGATTGGTCAGCGGCACTTCGGCTGTCGGGATCAGATACAACGCTGTGTTGTCGCTGGTATCGCCTTCCTGGCCGCCCTTCTTCGCCGCAAACAGATCGGCTTCAAACTTCGGCAACTGGCCGGTACCGCGCAGCGAATCGGCGTTGACGATGTAAGGCGTATAGCACTCGGTGTAGCCGTGTTCCAGCGTATGCGTATCGAGCATGAACTGCGCCAGTGCACGATGCAGACGGGCGATACCGCCTTTCATGACGGCAAAGCGCGAACCGGTCAGCTTGGCGGCGACGTCAAAATCCAGACCGAGCGCAGCGCCGACGTCAACGTGATCCTTGACTTCAAAGTCGAACACCGGCGGCGTGCCGACCTTGCGTACTTCGACGTTACCGCTTTCGTCAGCTCCGGCAGGCACTGATTCGTGCGGCAAATTTGGGACGGTCAGCAGGAAATCGCTCAGTTGCGCCTGCACTTCTTCCAGACGGGTAGCCGAGGCCTTCAGCTCATCGCCGATGCCGAACACTTCCGCCATGACTGCCGATGCGTCTTCGCCCTTGCCTTTGAGCATGCCGACTTGCTTGGACAGGCTGTTGCGCTTGCCCTGCAATTCCTCGGTACGGGTCTGAATCTGCTTGCGCTCGCCTTCGAGCGCATTGAAAGCGGCGACATCGAGCTGGAATTTGCGCGCGGCCAGACGGGCGGCGACATTGTCGATGTCTTTACGAAGAAGTTGGATGTCGATCATGGAATGCCAATGTAGAAAATGCGGTAAAACCGAGATTGTACCAAGGACATTGCCTGTCCTCGCCGTCGGGCCGCTTATTGAGGGAAATAATGCGGTAAAAATAGCATCAACCGTGATCAACGACGCTCCTGCCTGCGTTACCATTGCCGCCAATCGCTCCATTACACCGCAAGACCATCACAGGAACGCGCCATGTCCGACACGCCTTCGCAGCCGCCGTTATTCGCCTACATTATCGGTTTCGCCCTTGCCGCCTGCTGCGCCATCTGGGCAGGTTCGCAATTCGCGCTGACCGGCTCCAGCTTGGGCTACGGCGTGCTGACCGGTCTCAGTTTCGGCGCCATGTTCGCCTTCGGCCAGCGCGTCAAGAATCGCCTGTTCCCGACGCCGGAATCGACCAAATGGAAGATCAATGCCGGACCGACCGCTGCTGACCTGCGCCCCGCACGCCGCGCCGCCGCGCGCGCCAAACCGATGACGGTTGCATTCGACGAAGAGTTCATCAAGACCTCGCGCGCCGGCACCGAGCTGGAAAGCATCGCCTGGCAAGACATTAACCGCATCGTCATCACCATCGGCGACGATTTCCTGCCGATGCCTTACTGGATGATTGCCACCACCAAGGGCGGCATCCGCCTGCCCAATGACACGCCGGGATTGGAAGGTCTGATGGAAGAGTTCAAGGTGAAGCTGCCGGGCTACGACAACGATGCGACCTACAACGCAGTGATCAGCGCCATGGGTGCGATGGAAGGCACGTTCGAGGTTTGGAAAAAGGCGATTCCAGCAGCGTGATCACCGAAGAGCCGCCAGGCGCTTACTTATTGTTCTTTTTATATTCCCGATCAAGATCACGCAGATGCGCCATCTTGTCGCCGATCTTGGCTTCCAGGCCACGCGGCACCGGCTGATACCAATGCGGATCGGGAATCCCGTCCGGCAGATAGGTTTCACCCGCAGCATAGCCTTCGGGCTCATCATGGGCGTAGCGATACAGCTTGCCGTAACCCAGTTCCTTCATCAGTTTTGTCGGCGCATTGCGCAGATGTTCGGGTACGCCGCGCGACTTGTCTTTGGCGACAAACGCACGCGCCTGGTTGTAGGCCATGTAGCCGGCATTGCTCTTGGCTGCAATCGCGAGATAAATCACCGCCTGCGCCAAGGCCAGCTCCCCTTCGGGTGAGCCGAGACGTTCGTACGTGGCGGCAGCGTCATTGGCGATGGTCATGGCGCGCGGATCGGCCAGGCCGATATCTTCCCACGCCATACGCACAATCCGACGCGCCAGATAGCGCGGGTCGGTGCCGCCATCGAGCATGCGCGTCAACCAATACAAAGCGCCGTCAGGACTGGAGCCGCGCACCGATTTATGCAACGCGGAAATCTGGTCATAGAAAGCATCGCCGCCTTTGTCGAAACGGCGCAAAGCATCCCCCAGGCATTCCGCCAACACTTCAGGACCGACGATGCCGACGTTTTTCGCCTGCGCGGCACGCGCCACGATTTCGAGATTGTTGAGCAGCTTGCGGCCATCGCCATCGGCGCTGGCGATCAGCATTTCTTTTGCTTCCGGTTCGAATTGCAAACCATCCAGCTCATCGCGGCAGGCGCGATCGATCAGCGCGCCGAGGTCATCTTCCGTCAAGGACTTGAGCACGTAGACGGCCGCCCGCGACAACAGCGCGCCGTTGACTTCGAAGGATGGATTTTCAGTCGTCGCGCCGATGAAGGTGAACAAACCACTCTCGACGTGCGGCAGGAAAGCATCTTGCTGGCTCTTGTTGAAGCGATGCACTTCGTCGACGAACAAGATCGTGCGACGGCCGGAATTGGCGCGTGTGACCTGTGCGCGCTCCACGGCTTCGCGGATATCTTTGACGCCCGACAACACCGCCGACAAGGCGATGAATTCGGCATTGAAACTGTCCGCCATGATGCGCGCCAGCGTGGTCTTGCCGACGCCCGGCGGCCCCCACAGAATCATCGAATGCGGCTCGCCCGATTCGAAGGCCACGCGCAGCGGCTTGCCTGCACCGAGCAAATGCTGCTGGCCGATGACATCGTCAAAGGAATGCGGGCGGAGACGTTCGGCTAACGGCGCAGAATTCATGCGGTTGTAAAAATGGAGAGTTAAGATTGCGCGGATCGCAGGATCGCTAGTCTAACCGATCCGGCAGCAGCACATCGGCTCAGATGCTAGAATCCTGCCGGGTTCGCTGGTATGCGGCGGTTTTAAACCGCGTCAGTACGGCAATACATCGGACTTGCCATTCTGCTTACATCACTTCCACGCCCAAGGGCGTTTCTGCTCATGCCTTTTGTTGTCACTGATTCCTGCATCGCCTGCAAATACACCGACTGCGTCAGCGTCTGTCCCATGGATTGTTTTGTCGAAGGGCCCAACTTCCTGGCGATTGATCCGGACGGCTGCATCGATTGCTCGATGTGCGTGCCGGAGTGCCCGGTCGGCGCGATCTATAACGAAACCGATCTGCCCGACGCCTTGAAGCATTTCACCGATCTGAATGCAAAGCTGGCCAAGCATCCAGGTTGGAAGCCGATTACCCAGGCACAGGCACCGATGCCGGATCACGAGCAATGGCGCGATGTGGAAGGCAAGATCGACATGCTCAAGATGTCGACCTGAGATAACAAGCTGATCAGTTGTTGAACACGTCGGCGCCCTTGGGCACGACGAAAGTGAAGCTGGTGGCCTTGAGCGGCGGATTCTTTTCAAAGTTCGTGAACGACAGCAGCGACGTCTGACCGAACGAATCGCGCAGCTCCATCGCTTGCGGCACACCATCCTTCAAACCGATTCCGATACGATCGAAGGTCGTATCCTTGCTCTTGGGCGTGGCTTCCAGCCATTCCATGCCATCCTTGGCGCCGCCCTCTTTCAGCGTGAAATTCTTTTCCAGATCGTTGCTGCCGAACAGAATCGCAGCAGGCGACGAGCCGAGCGCATTGCCCAGCTTTTTGGTAGTGACCTGATTCAAGTCCTTGTCGTAGATGAACAGCTTGTCGCCATCGGCTTGCAAGACTTGCTCATACGGCTTCTGATAGGTCCAGATGAATTTACCCGGACGCGAAAACACAAAAGTGCCACTGGACGTATTGGAGACCTTGACCGTGCCGCTGTCGGTCTTGACCAGACGCTGCACGAACTGGCCTTTGGCCGATTGCGTCGACGAGACAAATTGCTTGAACTGCTCCAGCGCGCTCGCCGAAGCCTGCGCGGAAAACAGCGCTGCGCTCAAACCCGCCACCGCAGCAGCGAGTTGCCATTTCTTCATGCGAGGTAAAGCGGATCGTTGGTCTTGCACTGCTTCTTGTGCTACTTCTTGCGTTGTTTCTTGTCTTGTTGTTTGCATAGATTATTCCGAGGTATTTCCTGCCGGCACGAGGATTTCGCGATTGCCGTTCGATTGCATGGTCGATACCAGACCGCTTTGCTCCATCTGCTCCAGCAGACGCGCTGCACGGTTGTAACCGATGCGCAAATGACGTTGCACCAGAGAAATCGATGCCCGGCGGTTTTTCAGCACGACAGCAACGGCCTGATCATAGAGCTCATCGCCTTCACTGCCGCCCGCAGCGCCACCGCCGATGGCCCCTTCGGCATCGTCGGCAACACCTCCTTCTAGGATGCCCTCGATGTAATTCGGTTCCCCCTGCTCTTTCAGATGGTCAACCACGCGGTGGACCTCTTCATCGGAAACAAAGGCGCCATGCACCCGGATCGGCAAACCGGTCCCCGGCGGCATGTACAGCATGTCACCCATGCCGAGCAGCGCTTCCGCGCCCATCTGGTCGAGAATCGTGCGCGAGTCGATCTTGCTGCTGACCTGGAAAGCAATCCGTGTCGGCACGTTGGCCTTGATCAGGCCGGTGATGACATCAACCGATGGACGCTGCGTAGCCAGAATCAAGTGAATACCGGCCGCGCGTGCCTTTTGTGCGATACGGGCGATCAGTTCTTCCACCTTCTTGCCGACCACCATCATCAGATCAGCCAATTCGTCGATGATGATGACGATGGTTTCGAGCTGTTCCAGCGGCTCCGGCGCGTCCGGTGTCAGGCTGAATGGATTAGGGATCTTTTCGCCGCGCTTTTCGGCGTCGGCGATCTTCTGGTTGTAACCGGCGAGGTTACGCACACCCAGCTTGGACATGCGCTTGTAGCGGCGTTCCATTTCGGCCACGGCCCAGTTCAGCGCATGGCCAGCCTGTCGCATGTCGGTCACGACCGGCGCCAGCAGATGCGGGATGCCTTCGTAGATCGAGAGTTCCAGCATCTTCGGATCGATCAGAATCAGGCGTACCTGTTTCGGCGTCGATTTGTACAGCAGCGACAGGATCGTTGCGTTGATACCCACCGACTTGCCGGAACCGGTCGTACCCGCAACCAGCAAGTGAGGCATCTTGGCGAGGTCGGCCACGACCGGATTGCCGGCGATGTCTTTACCGAGCGCCACCGTCAGGCTGGAATGGCTGTCGTTATAAACCTTGGAGCCGAGAATTTCAGTCAGGCGCACGATCTGGCGCTTGGGGTTCGGCAGCTCCAGGCCCATGAAATTCTTGCCTTGAATAACTTCCACCACGCGGATCGATGTCAGCGACAGCGAACGCGCCAGGTCGCGCGCCAGGCCGACGATCTGGCTACCCTTGACGCCGGTGGCAGGTTCAATTTCGTAACGGGTAATCACCGGGCCTGGATAGGCGGCAACGACCTTCACTTCCACGCCGAAGTCGGAGAGCTTCTTCTCGATCAGGCGGCTGGTGAATTCCAGCGTCTCGACGGTGACCGTCTGCTGTGCCGGCGGCGCCTCATCCAGCAGCGACAAGGGCGGCAGGCTGGAGTCGATATCCTGGAACAGGCTGGTTTGACGTTCTTTCTCGATGCGCTCGGACTTGGGCACCGCCACGACTTGCGGCTCGATACGGATCGGCGGCGCTTCGACGATCTTGGCGCGTTCCTGCACCACGACTTCTTCGCGCTTGACGGCGGCAACGTGGCCGACCTTGCGGTCTTCGCGCGCGGAATAAAAATTGCGAATCCAGAAAATACCGTCTTCGATGGCGCCGCCAATGCGTTCCACCGCGGCCAGCCAGGACACATGGAAGAACAGGCTGAAGCCCAGTCCGAACAACAACAGCAACAGCAGCGTCGCACCGGTAAAACCCAGCGACGATTGCGCCGCGCTACCGATCATTTCACCCAGCACACCACCCGGTGCACGCGGCATTGGCGCCTTCATCGAATACATGCGCATGTATTCGATACCAAGACTGCCTGCCAGCAGGAACACAAAGCCGATGGCGCGGATCAGACCTTCCTGATGATGTTCAGGCTCTGCCTGCTTCTGCACCAGAAAACGGTTCGCCAGTTTGCGGTAGCTGCGCCAGATGGAATGCGCCAGCAACACGCACCACCACCATGCCGACATACCAAAAATATAAAGCATCAGATCCGCCAGCCAGGCGCCGATGCGACCGCCCCAGTTGTGCAGATGGGGCACGGTATTGGCCACCGACCAACCGGGGTCGTTACGCGAATAAGTCAGCAGGATGATGGCAAGGTAGGCAAACAAGGTCGCCATGGCCAGCCAGCGTGCTTCGTAGAGCAGGCGCACCAGCCTGCTGGGCAGCGGTGGCGCTTCGGCGGCTTTGGTCGTACGGGTGTAGGCTTGGCTGGTTTTGGTCATAAATCTTTATCTGGCGCACTTCTAATGCATTTTTGAAACTCAGACGACATTGTAACGGCGATTACCGGCCAGAAAAGCGGCTCGCGGAAATCACCCGCAGATTGCGTCGTTCCGGCCCTATTGAATGGATAGCGTAATTCCATCAGGCCGGTCCGGCTGTTCGTCTATAATCTTAACCGTTTTGCAGCGCAATATAGGGCAAACGGCAACATAAGCCGTACAAGCCGCGCAGAGCCGCTATCGGCGGCCTCCGGCCTCCTTGCCATGCATTGAAATTCAGCAGACCGACATCATGTACTTGATGTTGTTGCTGCGTCTACTTCTGTTCAGTTCACTAAGAGTATTTTATGACCACGTCCAAACACGCCAAGGTTTTGATTCTCGGTTCCGGCCCCGCCGGCTACAGCGCCGCCGTCTACGCAGCGCGCGCCAACCTCAATCCGGTGCTGATCACCGGCGTCGAGCAAGGCGGCCAACTGATGACCACCACCGACGTCGAAAACTGGCCGGGCGACCCGATGGGCGTGCAAGGTCCGGAACTGATGCAACGTCTGCTGCAACATGCAGAACGTTTCAATACTGAAATCATTTTCGATCACATCCACACGACCAAATTGTCGGAAAAACCGTTCCGCCTGATCGGCGACTCCGGCGAGTACACCTGTGATGCCCTGATCATTGCCACCGGCGCATCGGCGCAATACCTCGGCCTGCCTTCGGAAGAAGCTTTCATGGGCAAAGGCGTGTCAGCTTGCGCAACCTGCGACGGCTTCTTCTATCGCGGCAAGGAAGTCGCCGTGGTCGGCGGCGGCAACACTGCCGTGGAAGAAGCGCTGTACCTGTCGAACATCGCCAGCAAGGTCACCATCATCCATCGCCGCGACAAGTTCCGTGCCGAGCCTATCCTGATTGATCGCCTTCTGCACAAAGTCACCGAAGGCAAGATCGATATCAAATGGCACCACACCCTCGATGAAGTCATCGGCGACGACAGCGGCGTGACCGGCATCAAAATCAAATCGACACAAGACGGCAGCGTTACGCCGATCACTTTGCACGGTTTGTTCATCGCGATCGGCCACAAGCCCAACACCGGTATTTTCGACGGCCAACTCGATATGCATAACGGCTACATCAAGACCCGCACCGGTCTCGAAGGCTTCGCCACCGCCACCAGTATCAACGGTGTGTTCGCTGCCGGCGATGTGCAGGATCACATCTATCGCCAGGCCATCACCAGCGCCGGTACCGGCTGCATGGCTGCGCTCGATGCCCAGCGTTATCTGGAAGGTCTGGAATAAATCGGGTTGAAGTTGAATTGAAGCTGAGTTGAAGTGCGTCAACACTGAACAAGCCGCCCATCGGGCGGTTTGTTCACTTCAGAAGGATAGGATGATGCCGCTGCGCCCACTATATGCCGCCGTGCTTGTCTCGCTACTGACGCTGTCGGCTTGTACGGAGACCCACATTAACCGTGCGTCGCCTTCATCCACGTCTGCCTCGGCTTGTGACGCCGCTGCCGTTCAAGACCTGATCGGGCGCGCTGCCGACGCAGGGCTCCAGCAACAAGCGCAGACAAAGGCCGGAGCAAGCAGTGCGAGGACACTCGGCCCGCGCGACGTTGCGACCATGGATTACAATCTGCAGCGTCTCAATCTCTATACCGACGACAATAGAATCATCATCCGCATCTCCTGCGGCTGATCTGTCTACATTGCATCCGAAGCGTCTGTCCCGCCATGACCACGTTCAAAGACTTTTCTTCACTCCGATCCCTGCGCAAGGACTTGCAAGCGCAGGAAGAGTTGCGCGCCAAAGAAGAAGCGGAACGCCTGCGTGCCGAACAGCGTCTGCGCGAAGAAGCCAACATTTTTCGTGACAGTATCGGCAAGGTTGCGCCACTGCGCAGCAGTGAAAAAGCCAGCCTCACGCCACCACCGCCATTGCCGATTGCACGCCATCACATCGCCGACGAACAAGCGGCGCTCATGGAGTCGCTTTCCGACGAGTTCACCTTCGACACGCTGCTCAATAGCGATGAAAACCTGAGTTTCGCCCGGCCCGGCGTAGGCAGCGACGTGCTCAGCAAGCTGCGCCGTGGTCATTGGGTGATTCAGAATCAACTTGATCTGCATGGCTTGCGCCGCGATGAAGCACGGGAAGCACTCGGAGAATTTTTGCGTCAGGCGCGCCGCCGCGGCCAGCGCTGCGTGCGCATTATCCACGGCAAAGGACTCGGTTCGGTCAACAAGGAACCGGTGCTGAAACAAAAAGTGCGCAACTGGCTGGCGCAGAAGGATGAAGTCATTGCCTTCTGTCAGGCACGTCCGGCTGACGGCGGTTCGGGCGCGCTGGTCGTGTTGCTGCAATCGAGCACGCCAACCAATGCGGGCTAAACGCTGCTTCTGCTTCTACTACGCTGCTTTGGCGCCAGACAGATTCAGCGTATTTTCAACATCTCCGCCAGCCAGTCGACGAAAGCGCGCACGCGCGGCGACAAGTGCCGGTTGTGCGAATACACGATTGATACCGGCATAGGCGGCGGCTTGAATGCCGGCAGCACTTCTTCCAGCACACCCTGCTCCAGCAAATCCTCCACGCCGAAACGCGGCGCCTGCACGATGCCCAATCCCGCCAGACAGCACGCCATATAGGCTTCGGAACTCGCCACCGACACCTGCCCTTGCAGCTTCAAGGTTTTTAGCTCGCCGTTCTGCATGTATTCCCACGGCAAATCGCGACCGGTGCGGCTGGAGAAATAGTTAATCATCGTGTGCTTGTCCAGCTCCGCCAGCGTGTGCGGACGGCCATGTCGATCAAGATAGGTTTTCGAGGCGTAAGTAATCTGCTCCATCGAGCCGATATTGCGCGCGATCAGCGTCGAATCGCTCAGGATACCCACCCGCACCACGCAATCGACGCCCTCGCCGACCAGATCGACGAAGCGATCGCTGGCATTAAGCTTCAATCGGATGTCCGGATAACGGGCAAAGAATGCCGGCAATTGCGGAATCACCACCTTGTGCGCCAGGCGTTCCGGCAAATCCACGCGCACGATGCCTTGCGGCTGTTCGCGGTCGAAGAGGTTTTCCACGTCCTGAAATTCCGCCAGCAGACGTTGGCAGCGCTCCAGATAGGCGGCGCCATCGTCGGTCAGCGTCACCTTGCGCGTGGTTCGTTGCAACAGGCGAACGCCCACGCGTTTCTCAACGGATTGGATCGCATTGGTCACGGTGGCCGCGGGCAAACCCATCTGCTCGGCGGTCTTGCTGAAGCTTCCCAGTTCGGCGACGCGCACGAACACTTCCATAGCCTGAAGACGGTCCATTTTTATAATTATCCATTTTCGAATAAAGAAATCATTTTAACGCTATTTATTCGAAAAAGAATAATCCCAATAATACGATCCAAGCGCTCAGGCATGTCGCCAGACAAGCGCACCACTTTATTGACGGGAAGAAACACCATGGAAAAACGTACTCTCGGCCGTAACGGCCTCGTCTCTTCGGCGCTCGGTCTGGGCTGCATGGGCATGTCGGATCTCTACGGCCCGGCCAATGAGCAAGACGGCATCGCCACCATCCACGCCGCGCTGGAAGCCGGCGTCACGCTGCTCGATACCGGCGACTTCTACGGCATGGGTCACAATGAAATGCTGATTCGCGATGCACTGCACGGCGCTGGAAGCAAGCGCGACAATGCGCTCATCAGCGTCAAATTCGGCGCCATGCGCGATGCCGGCGGTAACTGGGTCGGCATGGACAATCGTCCGGCCGCGGTCAAGAATTTCCTCGCGTATACGCTGCGCCGCCTTGGCACTGACCACATCGACATCTACCGCCCTGCACGTCTCGATCCAAATGTGCCGATTGAAGATACCGTCGGTGCCATCGCGGAAGAAGTCAAAACCGGTCGCGTACGCCATATCGGCCTGTCGGAGGTAGGTGCAGAAACATTGCGCCGCGCACATGCAGTCCATCCCATTGCCGATCTGCAAATTGAGTATTCACTGATCTCGCGCGGCATAGAAAAAGACATCCTGCCGACTTGCCGCGAACTGGGTATCGGCATCACCGCTTATGGCGTGTTGTCGCGCGGTCTGATCAGCGGCCATTGGGATCCGTCGCGTCAACTCGCAGCCAATGACTTCCGCAGCACCAACCCGCGTTTTTCCGGCGACAATCTCAAGCACAACCTATCGCTGATCGAGGTGCTGCGCGCCGTTGCCGCCGACAAACAAGCCACGCCGGCGCAGGTCGCCATTGCCTGGGTACTGGCGCAAGGCAGCGATATCGTGCCGCTGGTCGGTGCGCGCCGTCCGGAACGTCTTGCTGAATCGTTGGGCGCATTGAAACTCACGCTGACAACACAGGATCTGGCACGCATCGAAGAAGCCATTCCCGCCGGCGCCGCAGCGGGTGATCGCTATGCCGCCTACGCGATGGCGCATCTGGACAGCGAAAAATAAGCAGCAAGATCCATCAAGCTTTGCTTCCGGCCGGAACCGATCAGAAGAGATTGAACTGGCCGGATAGCGATACTCGCGGCGGACGCGCAGGTGGAATGAATTGCGACGCATCGAGCATGTCAAACCACCCGCGCTGATGCATGGCGCTACGCTGTACCGCCTTGTCAAAACGCTGACGAATCAGATCCGCCCAGACGCCCTCACCACGCATGCGCGTCGCAAAATCCGAGTCGTTGTCTTTGCCGCCGCGCATCTCGCGGATGCGATTCATCACGCGATTGGCGCGATCGGGAAAATGCGTCAGCAACCACTGCTGAAACAGGGGATTGACCTCCCAAGGCAAGCGCAACACAGTATAGCCGGCACGATGCGCACCCGCGTCAGCAGCCGCCTCAACGATGCTTTCCAATTCAGGTTCGTTGATAAAGGGAATAATCGGTGCAATGCTGACGCTGACCGGAATACCGGCATCGGCCAAGGTACGGATCACCCGCAGACGCCGTGTCGGGGTTGCTGCACGAGGCTCCAGCTTGCGCGCCAGTGCCGGATCGAGCGTCGCAATGGTCACTGCCGCAATCACCTGGCGCCGCGAGGCCATGGCCGCAAGAATATCCACGTCGCGCTCTATCAACGAAGACTTGGTGATCAGCGCCGCCGGGTGACGGCATTCGTCGAGTACCTGCAAAATGCGCCGGGTAATCTGCAGCTCGCGCTCGCAGGGCTGGTAGGCATCCGTATTAATGCCGACGGTGATGGTCTCTGCAACATAAGACGGCTTTGCCAGCTCCTTGCGCAGCAACTCCGGTGCATTCACCTTGGCGAAAATCCGGCTCTCAAAATCCAGCCCCGGCGACAAACCCAGATAGGCATGCGTAGGGCGAGCGAAGCAGTACACGCAACCGTGCTCACAACCCCGGTAGGGATTGAGCGACACATTGAAAGGCAAGTCAGGGGACTTGTTGCGGCTGATGATGGTCTTGGCGACTTCTTCCGTGACGACGGTGCGCAGCGCACCTGCTTCTCCATCGGCGTCACCTTCTTCACCTGTACCCCAACCATCGTCAAATCCTACGCGTTGCTGGGTTTCATAACGGCCCTGGATGTTACTGACGGCACCGCGGCCCTTGCGCGCATCGAATACCTGCGAAAACGTCTCGCCGGCGCTCTCCAGCGTGCGTGTTGTCTGCAGCGGCACCGGTCGGTAAGTTGACTTTGCCATGGCGATCCTTCAATATAATATACTGTATAAATATACAGTATATCGTATCAATAAAATGCTATGCGCCCGTTCGCAATATTCAGTTCAAAAAGCGTGCCCCGGTGGTCATGGTCGCCATATCCACGTACGAGGAGGCGTTGTGATTGCGCTGGGAAAAATTGATCGCATGACCGCCACCGTTGTAGTTGCGGGCATTGATGCTCTCCAGCGCGCGAATCAATTTCTCGCGCGTCAGGTCGCGTCTCGCCCGCTGCAAACCTTCCACCAGCACGCGCGCGGCGATGTAGCCTTCGAGACTGCTGAAAGTCAGATCTTCATAACCTGCTTCAGACATGTTTTTGCGGTATTCCGCTACCAACGGCATGGAAACGCGCCACGGGAACGGCACCACCTGCGTGACCAGCAGGCCACGAGCAAGATCGCCAAGCTCTTCCGCCAGGGCTTTGTGCCCGACAAACGAGCTGCCGTAAAACCGCCCCAGAAATCCTCTGGAGCGCAGGGCTCGGACGATATGAGCACTGATGAGATAGTTCCCACTGAGCAGCATCACGACGTCGCTGTGCGCAGCAAGTATTTTGTCGACGACCGGTTCAAGATTCATCACATCCGCATCAATGTCGACACTGATCAGGTCGACTGCTTCGGCCTTGGCCTTGCTTTCGGCGGCATGCTTGACTGCCATCCCGTATTGGTCGCGTTGATACACCAGCGCGAACTTACGCAAGCCGACGCAACTGAGTTGGTGCAAGGCATAAGCGAACTCGTCAGCATAGCTGGCGCGTAATGTGAAGAGATAACGACTGGATGTGGAATGAAGAAACGTGCCGCCGGTCATCGGCGCAAAGAAGGGGATCCTGGCTTTGGCCGCAATGGGAAATGCAGCCTGACTGGTCGGCAAACCAACAAAACCGAACAAGGCGAACACCTTTTCGCTTTCGATGAGTTGACGGGTATTGTAGGCGGCGAGAGAAGCCGTGTACTTATCGTCGCGCGTGATCAGTTCAATGCGCCGACCATACACGCCACCCTGCTTGTTGATCTTGTCGAAATACACCTTGGCGCCGATGAGCAGTTGCCGCGACATCTGCGCCGTAGGCCCGGACAGTCCGGCAGACTGCCCAAGCAGAATACGGGTAGCGGTCACACCCGTTTCGGCGTGTGCAGGAGAGAATAACCACACTAACAGCACCGGAAAAATTCGAAACAAACAACTTCGATGCCGTTCCTGCATGCGCTCTCCCCTTCATGGTTTAGACCGCTTCCGCTCCTGTCTCGCCGGTACGGATGCGAATGACTTGCTCAACTTCCTGAACGAAAATTTTGCCGTCGCCAATCTTGCCGGTACGTGCCGCCTTGATGATGGCGTCAACGACAGGCTCGACCACGCTGTTGTCGACGACAACTTCGATCTTCACCTTGGGCAGGAAATCGACCACATATTCAGCGCCGCGATACAGCTCAGTGTGGCCCTTTTGACGACCGAAACCTTTGACTTCGGTCACGGTGAGACCAGTAACGCCAACCTCAGCCAGCGACTCGCGCACCTCGTCCAACTTGAACGGTTTGATGATAGCAGTGACTTGCTTCATGACAACTCCCTCCTTATAAAATGTCGCAAAAAATCGAATTAAATCTATGAAAGTTTTTGGCGTTCACACTCAAACGCACGCACCGAAACCTCGCGTACTGAAATACTAATTACTCACGAAATCTCGATGTGATCGGATAGCGCCAATCACGTCCGAACGCCCGATGCGTCACACGAATACCAACCGGGGCCTGGCGGCGCTTGTATTCGTTGATCTTGATCAGGCGCGTGATACGTTCGATATCTTCCATACGATAACCGGCGGCTTCGATTTCGCCAATGCTGCGGTTTTCTTCCATGTACATTTGCATGATGCCGTCGAGCACCTCATACGGCGGCAGCGAATCCTGATCTTTTTGATCAGGGCGCAGCTCAGCCGAAGGCGGACGCGTCAGGATGCGCTCCGGGATCACCGGCGAAACACTGTTGCGGTAGGCACACAGACGATAGACCAGCGTCTTGGCGATGTCCTTGATCACCGCAAAGCCGCCTGCCATGTCGCCGTAGAGCGTACAGTAACCGACCGCCATCTCACTCTTGTTGCCGGTGGTGAGGACGATGGAACCGTACTTATTGGACATCGCCATCAGCAGCGTGCCGCGAATGCGCGCCTGAATGTTTTCTTCCGTCGTGTCTTCCTTGAGTCCCTTGAACTCTTCGGACAAAGTATTTCTGAAAGCGGTGAAGCAATCGTTGATGGAAATCTCATCGTAGCGAACCTTGATGCGCTCGACCATATCGCGCGAATCAAGCCACGAAATGTCAGCCGTGTAAGGCGACGGCATCATGATTGCGCGCACCTTGTCGGCACCCAGCGCATCAACCGCTATAGCCAGCGTCAGCGCGGAATCGACACCACCCGACAAACCGATCAGCACACTCGGAAAACCATTCTTGCCGACATAATCGCGCACGCCCAGCACCAAGGCCTGATAGACCTGTGCTTCGATAGACAACGCCGGCGCCATCTTTGGATTGCGGATTTGCACGCCGTCAAACTCGATCAGTTGCAGATCTTCTTGCGCATGCGCCAGGCTGGCGACCAGTTCGCCGGCGATGTCCATGACGAAGGAATTACCGTCGAAAATCAGTTCATCCTGACCACCAACCAGGTTGGCAAATACCAGCGGCATGCCTTGTTTGGCCACATTCGCGCGCATCACATCCAGGCGCAGCAATTGCTTGTTCATGTGGTACGGTGATCCGTTAAGAATCAGCAATACTTGTGCACCGGCTTCTTTAGCCAATGCGGGAGCACGTGGAAACCAGGTGTCTTCGCAAATATTGATACCGAACTTAGTCCCTTTGACGTCGAATACCAGCGCCTGTTCCGACGAAGTGAAATAGCGTTTTTCATCAAAGACGCTGTCGTTCGGCAGTTCCAGCTTGCTGTAGGTACCGGTGATGCGGCCGTTGAGCAGAATCGATGCTGAGTTGAATCGTGCACCATCTTTGAGCGTCGGATGACCGACCACGACATGCACGTCTTTCAATGATGCCAGCTCAGCGGCGAGCGCCTGCAACGCTTCTTCGGTTTTTGCGTAGAATGCCTGGCGCAGCAAGAGATCTTCCGGTGGGTACCCCACCAGCGACAATTCAGGCGTAAGGACGATATCGGCGCCCTGCTCGGCGGCACGACGCGAAAAATCGGCGATTTTGTTGCGATTGCCCGAAATATCCCCAACTGTGCTGTTGATCTGGGCGATGGCGACTTTGACTGACATGATGGCAGGTAAGAATGAGTAAGAAAATGATGATGAAGACAAAAGGCAGAACACCGATGCCAGGGAGCTGCACGCAGTGAACGCAGAAGTCCATTATCGCACGCGAATCATTTCTTCTCTGGCCGAAATTGGCCAAAGCCCGTGGGATTCGCTGGTCGCGGCGCAGCCGGACGCGACGCCCTTTTTATCCTATGCCTTCTTGCATGCATTGCATGAAAGCGGCTCGGCCGCCAAAGACACCGGCTGGGAACCGCAATACCTGACGCTTTGGCAAGACGATCAGCTCAAGGCCGCCCTGCCGCTTTACCTGAAATATCACTCCTATGGCGAGTATGTGTTCGACTGGGCCTGGGCTGAAGCGTACGAGCGCCACGGTTTGCCGTACTACCCCAAGCTCTTGTCCGCGATTCCCTTTACGCCGGTGAGCGGGGGACGTTTGCTGGCGCATGACGACACCGCCCGGCAAGCGCTGGTGCAGGCGTTGAGCGAATTGCAAAGTGCCGCGCAGACGTCCTCGACACACATCCTCTACCCGCCCGAAGCGGAAGCGGCGACGCTGTCCGAAGCCGGCTTCATGCTGCGCAGTGGCGTGCAATTCCATTGGCACAACGAGGGCTATCGCGACTTCGACGAGTTTCTGTCCACGCTGGAACGCAAGAAGCGCAAGAATATCCTCGCCGAACGGCGCAAGGTCGCCGAAGCAGGCGTGACTTTCCGCCATTTCAGCGGCGGCGAGGCAACGGAAAAGGACTGGCGCTTTTTCCATCGTTGCTATCGCCATACCTATTCGGCCCACTATTCAACGCCTTATCTGAACCTAGATTTCTTCCTGCGCATCGCCGCCGACATGCCGCAGCACCTGCTGCTGACGGTTGCCTATCGCGACGGCAAGGAGATCGCCTCGTCGCTGGTGATCCATGATCACCAATCGCTGTACGGTCGCTATTGGGGCGCGCTCGAAGAAGTCCCCTGCCTGCATTTTGAAACCGCCTACTATCAGCCGCTGGAGTTTTGTATCGCCAACAAGATCGCCTGGTTCGAAGGCGGCGCACAAGGTGAGCACAAGATGGCGCGCGGCTTTCTGCCGCAAAAAACCTGGTCAGCGCACTGGCTGGCGCATCCGTCGTTTGCCGATGCTGTGGAACGCTTCCTCGAACGCGAAGGAGGCGGTATCAACGACTACCTGAGCGAACTCAACGAGCGTAATCCTTTCCGCACATCACCTCAAAGCTGATTCGCCCACTGCGGACAAGGCGAATAATGTGAGCGCTATGGACGTAAAAAAGCGCACTCTTGAGTGCGCTTTTTTGTCGGCAACGCCGGAATTACTCGATTACTTGGCTTGTTGCTTCTTGAAGGCTTCGACGCCAGCCAGGATTTCGGCCTTGGCGGATTCAGGACCTTCCCAACCGTCGATCTTGACCCATTTGCCCTTTTCCAGATCCTTGTAGTGCTCAAAGAAATGCTGGATCTGCTTCAGGCGCAGTTCGTTCATGTCTTCCGGCTTTTGCCAGTGCGTGTAAATCGGCAGCACCTTGTCGACCGGCACGGCCAGCAACTTGGCGTCAATACCGGATTCGTCGGTCATCTTCAGCACGCCGATAGGACGGCAGCGCACCACGACGCCTGGGAACAGCGGGAACGGTGTAATCACCAGCACATCGACCGGGTCGCCATCTTCCGACAGTGTTTGCGGGATGTAGCCATAGTTGCACGGATAGTGCATGGCGGTGCCCATGAAGCGATCAACGAAAATCGCGCCGGTATCCTTATCCACTTCGTACTTGATCGGATCGGCGTTCATCGGGATCTCAATGATCACATTGAAGTCGTTAGGCAGGTCGCGGCCGGACGGGACGTTATTCAGGCTCATGGTGCTTTCTCGTAAGGAAATGAAGAAATGGGGAAAGCCGAGATTATAACGGCATTCAGATCATCAGCCAGAACATCCGGCCTGAATATACGTGCTCTTGAAGCCGGGCAATAAAAATCGCCGCTGGATCCAAGTCAGGATGCAGCGGCGATTTTGTACAAATATCAATTATGAAGTTTTAGCGAATTGCCGTGGCCAATGCACATTGTTTGTAATGCGCAGCAGCTTGTTCATGCTGATCCAGCGCGTCGTGCAATTGCGCCAGGCTCAGATGCGATTCACGCACCGTGCGCGGCTCCAACGCGTCCGACAAGGCCTGTTCCAGATGACGTTGCGCCTTGCCCCACAGTTTTTGACGCAAGCAGAACATACCCAGCGTCAATGCCAGTTCGGCATCGGTAGGACGCTTTGCCAGCCAGGATTCGCAACGCTCAATCTGCGCCAGCAAAGCCGGTGAACCCGCTTCTGCCGTGGACTCGCGATAAGCGCGAATCAAGCGATCATCCCAATCTGCGGCCAGTGCGCGCTCCAGCAAGGTACGTGCTTCATCGTGCAGGCCGCGGCTGCTGAAAGCCTGCGCAGCGCGTGCAGCGATGAAAGGCTTGAGACGATCGGCATTCGGCACCTCGGCCCACAGACGGCGGATCGATTCGGCGTCGTGCGAACGGTCCGACAGCAAGGCGTCGTACGACATTTCGCGCAGCCGGTTGGACAGGGCCGGATGCAGCGCGTTGCGCTTGTCCAGCGTCTGCACCAGACGCAACACTTCGGGCCAATTCTTCGCTTGCTGGTTCGCCTTGAGCGCCCATTGCAATGCCTGGATATGGCGCGTGCCGTTGGCATTGAGTTCGTCGACGGTTTCCAGCGCGGCTTTGAACTGGTGGTCATCAACCAGCAATTCGAGGCTGGTCATCAGCCGCGCAGCCTTGAGTCCATTGTCACCGTCGGTGCTGGCCAGCCAGATGTCGCGACGCTCGGTCTGGCGCATGCGATGTGCAGCACGAGCGCCGACCAGCGCGGCGATACCGGCGTTCTCAGGCAGTTCGGCGGCACGTGTGGCGGCTTTTTCAGCGTGACCGAAGCGGCCTTCAAAGAAGGCTTTCAGAGAATCGCGCAAGGCCTTGTTGCCTTCGTTTTCGCGCTTTTGACGGCGATAAGCCATCACGCGGCCAGGCAGTTTTTGCGTCAGACGCACCGCACGGATCAACACGTACAAGGCGATGAACAGAACGATGACTGCCAGCAGGAAGAAGTTCAGCGACAGGTCAACCCGGTATGGTGGATAGAACAGCACCACATTGCCGGGATTGAAGCGTGCCACTACCGCCAGGCCGATGGCGGAGGCAAACAGGGTAAGAAGCCAGAGGAGAATTCGCATATAACTGTTAGGCCGCTTTAATTGGTACGCCGGCTTTTGTAATTACGCACCGCGTTGATGCTTTCGCTGAGCGTCGGCATCTGGATCGACAGGTTGCTGCCCTGGACTTGCTTCAACAGCGCTTGCGTGGTCTGCACTTGCTTGGCGCGGGTATCGAAGTATTTGGCAATTGTGTCCTGTGCTGCACTCAGGTCGTTGCGGAAAGCAAACTCATTGCGTGACAACAGCGCCAGGCGCGCATTGAGCAAGCGCAGCTTGAGGTTTTCACGAGCGTAGTAAGCCTGGGTCGGCGACAACAGTAATGCGTCAGGTGTATCGACGCTGCGGATGCGAACCAGTTGCTTCAACTCTGTCCACATTTCCGAGCTGATGCTTTGCCACTTGTCTTGCGCATTCGCCAGCCAGTCGTTCGCCGGTACGGTATCGACAGGCTGACCTTTGCCGTTTGGCTTGGCGGTGCTGCTTGCCTTCGGCGCCTGACGAATGGGTTGCTTCTTCGGCTCGGTGACCGAGACGACCGGTTTTTCGTCGGACAGCAAAGGCATGCTGTCGATCTGGCCAATGACGCTGTCGAGACGCACGGCGATGCCGGGCACGTCAACGGTCGGCAGTGCTTTCAGACGATCCTGATCGCGCGCGATGGCACGGCGGATGGCGATAAATTGTGGTTTGTCCGAGCGCGACAGGCTCTTGTCGGCGTTGCCCAGTGCGATCAAAGCGCCCTGCACGTTACCGGCCAGTTCCAGTTGCTGGCTTGCGGTCGACAAGACTTCTTCGATTTCAGACAAGGCCCAGTCGTCGCGATTTTTGGAGAGATCCTGATACAGCTGTTCCAGCGCCAGTTGCTGGCTTTGCGATTCAGCCTGCTTGCTGTCGAGGACGCTGACCTTGGCTTGCAATTCCTTGGTGCTTTCCTGGACGGTCTTGAGTACGCCCTTGACCTCGGTGTTGGCGACGTCGCCGGTTTGCAGCCGGCGCGCGACTTCTTCGCGCAGGCCGCGAATTTCGGAATGCGACATCCACCATTGCGCCACCAGCACGATGGCCAGCACGACAACAAGGAAAGTCAGCAGTCGCAGGCGCTTTTTCAGGACGCCGTTGTCCGATGGTGTGAAGGAAGGGAGCACCATGCTCGCCTGCAGTCCGGGATCCGCTTTCGCGTCCGGCTGGTTCTGGTCGGGGGAGGATTGCAGTTCGTTCATGGTCGGGATTGTAACGCGGCAAGCAGTCGTTCGTCGCCTGATCCGGTCATGGTCACATGGGAGAAAGCCAGCGATCGCGCTGTTTCAGCGATCCTCTGGTGCGAAACGATCATTTTGTTACGTTGTAGTTTTACCACACACTCGGCGCCGAGTACATCCGTTGTGATCTGCAACAGGTTGCGCAACGCCTCGGAACTGGTGATGATCCATTCGCTCTCGGCGTCGATCAGCGTGCGCAATTGTGTGATTTTTGTCGCATCCATCTGTGGCTCCAGACGCTCATAGGCGGTCACATGTTCCACCGTGATCCGTTCGGCCCGCAACATGTCGGTCAAAAAATCGCGTCCGGCCTGACCGCGCACGATCAGCACACGCCTGCCGCGCAAGCCGTCGAGGTCGAGCGCCTTGAACAATTCTTCCGAATCCATCCGCTCGCTATTACGCGGCGCATGGATGGTCGCGTTGTCATCGCCCACGCCGTAGCGCTGCAACGCCAGCCGGCTGCCCTCACCAACGATGCCGATGGCGACATTGTTCGGCCAGGCTGGAATGAAGCGAAAAGCCGCATCGATCGCATTCGGACTCACAAACACGACCAGGGCGTACTGATCAAGCGAGGACAAGACCGCTTGCAGTTCGCTGGTGTCAGCCACTGGCGCGATTTCCAGCAAAGGAAAGATCACAGCCTCGCGGCCTGCCGCCGCGACTTGTCCCGCAAAGGCTTGCGCCTGCGCCAATGGACGTGTGATGACGACCGGTCGGGAACCGAGATCCGCCACAGCGCTCCTTTCAGAGTGGAATTCTGGGATCGGGTAAGTCGGGATAACTATTCCGCCCCAGCCGATTCAGCCTTGCATGCGGCCAAAATAGCTTCTGCACCCTGCGCTTGCAACAGATCGGCGACTTGCCGGCCCAGCGCTTCGGGTGCATCGGCCGGGCCGCTGGCTTCCGCAGCGGCAATCTGCTTGCCGTCGGGCGTAGCGACCATCGCGCGCATGTGCATCTTGTCGCCGTCGATCGTGGCGAAGGCCGCCAGCGGAATCTGGCAACTGCCGCCGAAAGTGCGCGACAGCGTGCGCTCTGCCGTCACGGTACGGTCGGTCGCTAGATGATTGATCGGGGCCAGCACGCGCTGCAGGTCGGTACGGTCGGCAAGGATTTCGATCGCCATCGCGCCCTGCCCCGGCGCAGGCAGACTTTGTGCCGGAGAAATCGCCGAACGGATGCGCGACTCCAGCCCAAGCCGCTTCAGCCCGGCGACGGCCAGAATGATGGCGGCGTAATCGCCGCGATCAAGCTTGCCGAGACGCGTGTCGAGATTGCCGCGCAAAGGCTTGATGACCAGATGTGGATAGCGCGCAGCGATCAATGCCTGGCGACGCAGACTGCTGGTGCCGACCACGGCGCCCACAGGCAGATCATCCAGTCCGGCGTAGTCGTTGGAGACAAAGGCGTCGCGCGGATCTTCGCGTTCCAGAATGCCGCCGAGCACAAAACCTTCCGGCAGTTCCATCGGCACATCCTTGAGCGAATGTACCGCCAGATCGGCGCGCCCCTCGGCCATGGCGACTTCCAGCTCTTTCACAAACAGCCCCTTGCCGCCAACTTTGGACAGCGTACGGTCAAGGATCTGATCGCCGCGCGTGGTCATTCCGAGGATAGTTATGCTGCACTGCGGATATAATGCTGCCAACCGGTCGCGTACATGCTCGGCTTGCCACATGGCGAGGCGGCTTTCGCGCGAAGCGATGACCAGCTTGGAGGGAGGAAATTCTTTCAAGAGGGCTCTTCCGGTAGTCGCCGAGTCATCTGTGAAGGTGCCCGGCGCATAAAAATATAAAAATAGTGGAGGCAAACAAGTGAGCCAAATTCTAGCACGCAGCACCACTGACAGTTCGACCAGCACGCCCGACTTTCTCCTCTGAAAACCGTAGCAATTGTTGATCATGCCAACTAAACCACAAACTAAAACTTCTGCTCGCAATACCCCTAGCCCTAGCTCCAGCTCCATCGAAAAACGCCCCGTCAAGTCCGCAGACAAGGACGCTCCGCTCAAAGAAGACATCCGCCTGCTCGGCCGTCTGCTCGGCGAAGTGCTGCGCGACCAGGAAGGTGACGCCGTTTTCGAGGTGGTCGAAACCATACGCCAGACGGCCGTGCGCTTTCGCCGCGAATCCGACGCCAAGGCCGGCGCCGAACTCGACAAGCTGCTCAAGAAGCTGACCCGCGACCAAACCAATTCGGTGGTGCGCGCGTTCTCGTACTTCTCGCATCTGGCCAATATCGCCGAAGACCAGCACCACAACCGCCGCCGCCGCGCCCACTTGCTGGCCGGCTCGGCACCACAGCCTAGCAGTGTGGCCTACGCGCTGTCGCGCCTGGACAATGCTGGCGTGTCCGGCAACACCGTGCGCAACTTCCTGTCGGAATCGCTGATCTCGCCGGTGCTGACTGCGCATCCGACCGAAGTGCAGCGCAAGAGTATTCTCGATGCAGAGCGCGAAATCGCCCGCCTGCTGGCGCTGCGCGACAGCCCGCTGACACCGAAGGAGTTGCGCGACAACACCGAACTGCTGCGCGCGCGCATCGCTACGCTGTGGCAAACCCGCATGCTGCGCTACACCAAGCTGACCGTTGCCGATGAAATCGAAAACGCGCTGTCCTATTACCGCATCACCTTCCTGCGTGAACTGCCGGCGTTGTACGACGACATCGAAGAAGAAATCAACGCGCAGTTTCCGTCCCGCGCACGTTCGCGCACCACGCAGGCGGAACTGCCGCCCTTCGTGCAGATGGGCAGCTGGATCGGCGGCGACCGCGACGGCAATCCCAACGTCAACGCCGGCACCATGCAGCGCGCGCTGCAACGCCAGTCGACCACGATCTTCGACTTCTACCTCGATGAAGTTCATGCGCTTGGTGCCGAATTGTCGATCTCGACCCTGATGGTCGACGCCAGCGCTGAGCTGCTGGCGCTGGCCGACACTTCGCCCGACACCTCCAACCATCGCGCCGACGAGCCATACCGCCGCGCGCTGATCGGCGTTTATGCGCGCCTGGCGGCAACCGCCCGCAATCTCGGCGTGGTCAACATCCTGCGCCAGGAAGTCGGCGCCGCTGCGCATTACGACACACCGGAAGAATGCATCAGGGAACTGCAGGTGCTGATCGATTCGCTCAACGCCAATCACGGCGCTGCGCTGGTCAAGCCGCGGCTGGCGGTACTGAAGCGCTCGATTGAAATCTTCGGTTTCCACCTCGCCACGCTGGACATGCGTCAAAGCTCCGACGTGCATGAGCGTGTACTGAGCGAACTGTTCGCCAGCGCGCAAGTGGAGACATCCTATGCCAGCCTGAGCGAAGAAAAGAAGATCGCGCTGCTGCTGGCGGAACTCTCCAAGCCGCGCCTGCTGTATTCGCCGTACCTGACCTATTCAGACGAGACCAATTCCGAGCTGACCATCCTGCGCGCGGCGCGTGAGATCCGCCAACGCTATGGCGCGCGCGCGATCCGCAACTACATCATCTCGCACACGGAAACCGCGTCCGACTTGCTGGAAGTGCTGTTGCTGCAAAAGGAAACCGGCCTGCTGCATGCCGATGCGAAAGATCCATCCAAGCTGGTCGAACTCGAACTGATGGTGATCCCGCTGTTCGAAACCATCCCCGACTTGCGCTGCGCCGCCGACATCATGGAGCAATGGCTGTCGTTCCCGCTGGTGGCGCCGTTGATTGCCAAGCAAGGCAAGCTGCAGGAAGTGATGCTGGGCTATTCCGACTCCAACAAGGACGGCGGCTTCCTCACGTCCAACTGGGAGCTCTACAAATCTGAAAACCGCCTGGTGGAATTGTTCAATCGCGCCGGCGTCAAGCTGCGCCTGTTCCACGGCCGCGGCGGCACCGTCGGTCGCGGCGGCGGCCCGAGCTATCAGGCCATCCTGGCGCAACCGCCGGGCACGGTCAACGGCCAGATCCGCCTGACCGAGCAAGGTGAAATCATTGCGTCCAAGTTCTCCAACCCGGAGATCGGCCGCCGTAATCTGGAGTTGCTGGTCGCCGCGACGCTGGAAGCCAGCCTCATGCCGGAAACCACCGACGCCAAAGAGACCCGCAAGCTGGCCGAGTTTGAGCGCGTGATGGAAGATCTGTCGGAACGCGCCTATCAGGCCTACCGCAACCTGGTCTACGAAACACCGGGCTTCACGGACTACTTCTTTGCCTCGACGCCGATTGCAGAAATCGCCGAACTCAACATTGGTTCGCGCCCTGCTTCGCGCAAATCGACTCGCCGCATCGAAGACCTGCGCGCGATTCCATGGGGCTTCTCGTGGGGTCAATGCCGTTTGCTGTTCCCGGGCTGGTATGGCTTCGGCAGCGCGGTGTCGGAGTGGCTGCAGGAAGGCGGCACCAAAGAGAGCGCCAAGAAACTGGCGGCCCTGCGCGCGATGTACAAAGAATGGCCGTTCTTCGCCGCCCTGCTGTCGAACATGGACATGGTCTTGTCCAAGACCGATCTGGCCGTCGCCTCGCGCTACGCCGGACTGGTCGCGGACCGCAAGCTGCGCACCGCGATCTTCGGACGCATCGTGAGCGAGCATGAGCGTACCAGTCACCTGCTCAGCTCGATCACGGGCAACAAGGATCGCCTGGCCGGTAATCCGCTGCTGGCGCGTTCGATCAAGAACCGCTTTGCCTATCTAGACCCGCTGAATCACTTGCAAGTCGAGCTGATCAAGCGCCATCGCAGCACGGCCGCAGCAGGCAAGAAAGTCGAGGAACGCGTGCAACGCGGAATACACCTGACCATCAACGGCGTGGCTGCCGGTCTGCGCAATACGGGCTGATGAAGTAAAAGAGCCTGATTTTAGTTCTGCGCGTACATCGGCTTGCAGCGTGCCGGTGTACGCGATCATTATCGTGATCCGCCTACCCTTTTTCTCTTCCTGATATCTATCAGGAAAAACACGATAGCAAGTTTCGGAGTGCCGAGGCATCATTCCCCTCCAAGAATGATGTCCCATCTTTCTCCTCTCGGAATACCGATGAAACCCGCCGACCTGCTCCGCCTGCTCACCTTGTCCGCCATCTGGGGCGCAAGTTTTCTGTTCATGCGCATCGCCGTGCCGGAAATGGGCGCCTTGAATACGGCGTTCTTCCGGGTGTTGTTCGGTGCACTGGGCTTGCTGCTCATCCTTGTGCTACTGCGCGTAAAATATCGGTTTCAGGGAAAACTACGTGCAGCAATGCTGCTGGGTGCCATCAATTCCGGCATTCCTTTCGTGCTGTACAGCTTCGCCGCCAAAGTGCTGCCGGCAGGTTATTCGGCTATTTTGAATGCGACAACGCCGCTGATGGGCGTGGTCATCGGGGCGTTATTTTTTGGTGACACACTGACAAGGCGCAAAGTGGCGGGCGTGGTGCTCGGCCTGGCCGGCGTTGCCGTGCTGACAAGAACCGGTCCCGTGGCATTCGACACAGCGACCGTTTTCGGTGCGCTGGCTTGTCTGCTGGCGACCGGTTGCTACGGGCTGGCTGGATTTCTGACCAAGCGCTGGATCACGGATCGCGGCGGACTGGATAGCAAACTGGTGGCGTTCGGCAGTCAGTTAGGCGCGGTTGCGCTTCTGTTGCCGTTTTTTGCGATCACTGCAGGGATGCGAGACAGCCCGCTGCACGGCAGCGCTGGTACGTGGTTTGCTTTGTTGGCATTAGGATTTGTGTGTTAGGCGCTGGCCTACATTTTATTTTTCCGATTAATTGCCGATATAGGACCTGTGAGGTCGTTAACCGTTACTTTTTTGATACCGCTATTTGGTGTCTTGTGGGGTTGGCTGTTTCTGAATGAACAACTGTCCTGGGCCTACGCCGTGGGAGGCGTATTGATCGGGGCGGCGTTGCTGCTGGTGTTGAGACCAGCGGCAGCGAAAACGAAGGCGGCGACGATGCCGCAAGACAGAATCGACAGCAAGCCGACATCAGTCTGACGGCAAACACCGACAGGCGGCCAACGGTTGCACACATAAATATTTGGGGAAGTTCACCATGCGTATCTGGGGCAAAACTATTGCATCGCTCTGTCTGACAGGGCTGTGCGCACAACTTGCTGCTGTTGCAGTTGCGGCGGCGCCGGCTGCCAAAACGGCGCCGCTGCCGCCTTTGCGCACCGAGCGCGTTTTTCTGACCAGCGTAGAGTCACCGGGCGGCAAAGCAACCGCCTTGTTCGGCTTCTGGTTCAAGGGCAAAGGCAAGTCGGACAAGAAACCGACCATCATCGCCATGCACGGCTGCGGCGGCCTCTACAGCAGCGTCAATAAAGAAAAAATCGAATTTACGCCACGCCATATCGCCATGGCGCGCGCGCTGACCGATGCCGGCTATAACGTGTTGTTCCCCGACAGTTTCACGCCGCGCGGCCGCCGCTCGATCTGCCAGGAAACCCTGGCCCAGCGTGAAGCCAGCAGCGCCAATCGCCGTTTCGACATTCAGATCGCCATGCGCTGGCTGGCCACGCAGGACGACGTCGATTACGCCCGCGTGGGCATGGTCGGCTGGTCACACGGCGCCACCACCATGCTCGCTGCATTGAATCTGGCGCAGACCGATGTTGCCGTGCGCAAGGTTCAACCCAAGGCCGCCGTTGCCTTCTACCCGACCTGCACGCCCTATGCCGGCAGCCGCACACCGTATAAGCCTGCGGCGCCTATGCTGATTCTCATGGGCGAGAACGACGACTGGACGCCACCGGAGGCCTGCGAATCCTTGGAAAAGAAAACCGAAGGCAGTGATACCGGCATCACCTTGCGCCTGTATCCGGACACCTACCATGACTTCGATGCGCCTGGCCTGCCCATCCATGTACGCATGGATATCCCGGGCGTGGGCAAACGCGGGGAAGGCGTCACCAGCGGCGGCAATGCTGATTCACGCGCAGAGGCCTATCGTGAGATGCTGAAGTTCCTGAAAGACAAACTGGAATAAGCCAAGGCTGACAACATAAGAAGCGGATGAGGCGCAAGCCTATCCGCTTTTTTTACGCCCGTTTAACTGGCTAACGAGAGGTTCGTAATTGGACCGCGACACAAGGAGCCGATAACAAATAAATAGGCAGTGCCGGAATTTGGAGCGGTCAATTGTGTCAATGCTGCTATGAGCGCTAGCGGATATCCGTCCTTGGGAAATCCCTCGACGCCAACACAGAAATTTTTCGATCTCCTCCTATTCGAATTTCCAGAAAGACACCATGCCCGCCCAACTCAAGATGATTCCGATGACGACTGCCGACTTTGAACGTTTTGTCGAAACTTCGTCGGCCGACTATGCCGAACAATGCCGCCTGACCGGCCTGCCCTCACTGGAAACCAGCCAGCCGGAGGCCTTTGAAAACCTGCAAGTCATGCTGCCGCAAGGGCCGGCTACGCCGGGACAGTATCTGATGCTGCTGCAGGACGAAGAAAGCGGCGCCAGTGTCGGCCAAATCTGGTTTGGAGAGGTGACGGAAGACAACGAGACGTCCGCATTCCTGTACGACCTGATGATTGACCCGGCATATCGCCGGCGTGGTTTTGCTGCTGCCGCACTGGAACTGTTGCAGGAAGAGGTCAAGCTGCGCGGCCTCGGCAGCCTGAGCCTGAATGTATTCGCGCATAACGAAGCGGCGCAGGCGCTTTATCGCAAGGCCGGATTCATTGCCAGCGAGATCACCATGGTGCGGACGCTATCGTCCGACTAAGAGATATCCCTTAGAGATCTCAAAAAAATTGCGGCCGACAATGCGGCCGCAATTCATACAGCACCTGCGAATTTCCGAAGAGCAATTTTCGGATCAGGAAATCAACTCTTCCATCCCCGCGCCCAGTTCTGCCAACGGCGGCAACTCATCGAGCAGCACTTCCGGCTTCACGCCCAGTTTGGCGGCGACATCGTTCGGGAAAGTCGATTCCATTTCCTCGCGGGAATATTTATTCTCTTCCGCACGGGCGCGCCATGCGGCAATGTGAATGACTGCCGCGATTTTGTTGAATGGCGTGACTTCCAGCGGTGTCGGGAAGGCCTTGATGGCATCCGAGAACTCATCAGGGAAGCGCCAGCGCTTGGCCAGCTCGGCACCGACATCGGAGAAGTCATAGCCAAACGTAGTGCGCTCGACATCCAGGCGACGCGCATCGATCGGGCTGGCGATCTTGTCGATCTGCAAGGTTTGCTCCGGCATGACAGCATGCATGACCAGTTGGCCGATGGCATGCATCATGCCAACTGTGAAGGCCAGGTCGGAATTGAGCCCCTGTTTTTTTGCCAGCCATTTGGCGACGATCGCGGTGTGCAGGCTATAGCGCCAGAACAGCTTGAGGTCGACACCCGACATGGACTTGAAGCTGCCGGTCAGGCCGGTGCTCACAACCAGCGTGCGCACGGTCATGAAACCCAGCATCAATACGGCATCATCGACGGTGCCGATGCTGCGTGAAACGTGATAGTAGGAAGAGTTCGCCAGGCGCAACAGCTTGGCGCTCAGCACCTGATCGGCGCTCAATTTCTTGGCGATGTCTTCGATCGACACATTGTCGTTGTTGAAGCTTTCAATGACTTCTTGGACGACCTTGGGAATACTTGGCAGTGCTGCTTGTTGCTGAAACAGTGCTTCAAAATTCATGAGACCTCTCCCCGGATGAGACCACGTGAGCCTGCCAGACTTCTGGTTAACAGACCCAACAAAATCGAATTAGTTGGATTTACAAAACAGCAATTTGAGTATCTTCAAGATTTGGCAAGAGTGCAATGTTTTTTATGCCACTCGCCATTGATATTGCCCCGATGTTGCCATCATGCCTGCATCTGCACCACGCAGAATTTTCCCTATTGACTTGCCTCGGACTTGCCGCCAATTTGCGCCCCCTCAGGATCCGCACCACGCCGGAGCATGCCGTAGCGTGGCTCAAATGTCATCGACTTGCTATAATCGCGTATTCTCCGGGACCCCACTATGACTGCTCAATTATCGAAAAAAGGCGAAGCCTGGTCGGCTCGCTTTTCCGAACCCGTTTCCGATCTGGTGAAACGTTACACCGCTTCTGTCTTTTTCGACAAGCGCTTGGCACAGTTCGACATTCAAGGCTCGCTTGCCCATGCAGAAATGCTGGCGCACCAGCAGATCATCAGCGCACAGGATTACGCCGACATCCAGCGCGGCATGACACAAATCAAGGGTGAAATCGACGGCGGCCAGTTCGAATGGCTGCTCGACCTCGAAGACGTCCACCTGAACATCGAAAAACGCCTGACCGAGCTGGTCGGCGATGCCGGCAAGCGCCTGCACACCGGCCGCTCGCGCAACGATCAGGTCGCCACTGACATCCGTCTCTACATGCGTTCGGCCATCGACGACATCAGCGGCCTGCTGCGCGATCTGCGCGCTGCGCTGGTGGATCTGGCTGAACAACACGCCGACACCATCCTGCCGGGCTTCACCCATATGCAAGTGGCGCAGCCGATTACCTTCGGCCACCACGTACTGGCCTATGTTGAAATGTTCGGCCGCGATGCCGAGCGCATGGCCGACGCCCGCAAGCGCGTCAACCGCCTGCCGCTGGGCGCTGCGGCACTGGCCGGCACCACCTTCCCGATTGATCGCCTGCGCGTTGCCAAGACACTGGGTTTCGACGACGTCTGCCGTAACTCGCTGGACGCTGTTTCCGATCGCGACTTCGCCATCGAGTTCTGTGCTGCCGCTGCGCTGGTGATGACCCACATTTCGCGCATGTCCGAAGAACTGGTCATCTGGATGAGCCCACGCGTCGGCTTCATCGACATCGCCGACCGTTTCTGCACCGGTTCGTCGATCATGCCGCAAAAGAAAAACCCGGACGTGCCTGAACTGGCCCGTGGCAAAACCGGCCGCGTCAACGGCCACCTGATCGCGCTGCTGACCTTGATGAAGGGCCAGCCACTGGCCTACAACAAGGACAACCAGGAAGACAAGGAACCGCTGTTCGACACCGTCGACACGCTGACCGACACACTGCGCATTTTTGCCGACATGGCGAGCGGCATCACCGTCAAGCCGGAAGCCATGCGCGCCGCCGCGCTGCAGGGTTATGCAACCGCGACCGACCTGGCTGATTATCTGGTGAAGAAGGGCCTGCCCTTCCGCGACGCCCACGAAGCCGTCGCGCACGCCGTACGCACCTGCGTCGATCGCAACTGCGATCTGTCGGATCTGACGCTGGACGAACTGCGCGTCTATTCGCCATTGATTGAAGATGACATCTTCGGCGTCCTGACGCTGGAAGGCTCCGTCGCTGCGCGTGACCATATCGGCGGCACAGCACCGAATCAGGTACGTCTGGCGATCGCGGAAGTGCGCAAGTCGCTGTAAGTAAGAACGCGACCAAGGAATAAAGCAATAAGGAAATACCAGCGGCATCCGAACTGCCAACGCGACCCGGATCCCGCTGTACTGAGTCTGTACCAAAAGTAGCAGTGCGAGGTAATCAGCAGGACCGGTCTGTCTCCGGAGAGACCAGCATCAAATCTGTCATCAGTGTCACCTCTGCCTCGGCGGAGTCTGCAGACGGTTGCAAAGCGGCTTATCAGGTTGCAGTGCAGCAGTGTGTTTTAACCGGTTTACGGTATTCTTGACCGGTTGTATCCCAAAGGCCGCACGACGGCCTAAAGAGGATGGAGCAAAATAGGGAGATCCCACCCAAGATTTCCTGCACCGGTTACCTCCGGTTCATATTTCGCGTCATCCTCTATAAGAATATCTAACTAAGGAGAGAACTCGATGCGATTCAACATGCTTAAAACCGCTTTAAAGACCTTGCCTGCACTGATGATCGGTGCAACTCTGGCAAATGCAGCACTGGCTGCCGACGTCAAGCTCGGCCTGGCCGCAGCACTGACCGGCCCTGCCGCCAAATACGGCGTCGCCATCAAGAACGGCTTCACGCTGGCCGCTGACGAAGTCAACGCCAAGGGCGGTGTCAACGGCAACAAACTGGTTCTGATTGCAGAAGACGAACAAGGCAAGAAAGAAGAAGCCATCAACGTCTTCAAAAAACTGATTTTCCAGGACAAGGTGCTGATGGTCTTCGGCCCGACCCTGTCCAATTCCGCTTTTGCTGCTGACCCGATCGCCAACGCCGCCAAGGTCGTCGCTTTCGGCACCAGCAACACCGCCGACGGCATCACTGCCATGGGCCCGTTCACCTTCCGTAACTCCGTCATGGAAGCCGACGTCTTGCCAGTGACCGTCAAGGCCGCCGTCAAGCATTTCGGCATCAAGAAGGTCGCTGTGATCTATGGTAACGACGATGCGTTCACCAAGTCCGGCTACGACGTCTTCAAGGCGACGCTGGAACAGCAAAAGATCCCGACCACAACGACCGAAGCGTATGCCAAGGGCGACGTCGACTTCAAGGCACAGTTGACCAAGATCAAGGCCGGCAATCCTGACGCCATCGTCTGCTCCTGCCTGGCGGAAGAAGCGGCGAACATCATCCTGCAAACCCGCGCGCTGGGCATGAAGCAACCGTTCATCGGCGGCAACGGTCTGAACTCGCCGAAGCTGTTTGAAATCGCCAAGGACGCAGGCGACAACACCCTGATGGGCAGCCCATGGTCGTCGGAAAACCTGACGCCAGCCAACAAGGCGTTCATCGCCGCGTACAAGGCCAAGTTCGGTTCCGACCCCGACCAGTTCTCCGCACAAGCCTACGATGCACTGCACGTGGTTGCCGAAGCACTCAAGAACGTCAAGCTGTCCGGCGCACTGGACAAGGACCGTGACGCTCTGCGTCTGGCCCTGCCTGCCGTCAAGATCGATGGCGCGACCGGCAAGTTCGCCTTCCGCGCTGCGCCTGCCGTCGCCGGCAAGCAAGTCGGCTTCGATGCGCAACAAGAAGCTGTCGTCAGTATCGCCAAGGGCGGCAAGTTCACTCTGCTGAAGTAATTTTCAGCAGGAAGAACGAGCTCAAAGACTCCGGTATTTTTTACCGGAGTCTTTTTGTTCCCACTGCTCGGTTAGTGTCACCAGTTTTACCCAATCGCGAAAAAGAACAGGCTAGCCAAAAGCCGCTTTTCTGATGTAACGAGGGATACATCGCCAGCCTGCCAGCGCATGCATGTTCATGCATGACTGACGGATGAGACCGGCGCTCCTCACCATTCGTCACCACTCTATTCGCAGGCTCTATGTTAGAACAACAACTTATCAATGCCCTTTCGCTAGGCAGCGTCTATGCGCTCTTTGCGCTCGGGTTCACGCTGGTATTCGGCGTGCTCGGCGTCATCAACCTGTCGCACGGCGCGATCTTCATGCTGGGTAGTTATGCCGCACTGCTGCTGGTCGAAAAACTGGCACTGCCGCTCTGGCTGGCCATGCTCGCGGCAATGGTCGCCACCGGTCTGATCGGCCTCATCGTCGACTTTCTGGTGCTGAAACCGCTGCGCAAGCGCAATGCACCCCACCTGATTCCCATGATTGCCACCATCGGTGTCGCGATCATGCTGACCAATCTCGCGCAAGGTCTGTTCGGCGCCGAGAACAAACGCTTCCCGGTCGGCACCATCCCGGAAGACAGCGTCACCATCGGCAACATGCACGTCACCGCGGTACAAGTCGGCATCGTCGTCATCGCCTTCGTGCTGATGATCGTGCTGCTGGCCGTGATGCGCCGCACACAGCTGGGCCGCGCGCTGCGCGCCATCGCCGAGTCGCCGAAAGCCGCTTACCTGCTGGGCATCAACGTCGAAGGCCTGTTCTACCTGACCTCGTTTGCCGCCGCCGCGCTGGGGGGCGCAGCGGGCGTGCTGGTCGGCCTGTCCTTCAATGCGATCTCGCCCTTCATGGGCCAGCCGATGCTGCACAAGGGCATTGCCGTCATCATCCTGGGCGGCATGGGCGACATCCGCGGCGCGATGATCGGCGGTTTGTTCCTCGGCTTTGCCGAAGTGCTGACCGTGGCGTACATTTCGAGCGACTTCCGCGATGCGGTGGCGTTCGGTCTCCTGTTTTTGATTTTGTTGGTCAAGCCTTCCGGCATGTTCGGCAAAGTGCTGGAAAGAAAGGCTTAATCCCATGAGTATGATGGAATGGTGGGATGGATTCTGGGCGACGTATAACACCGTCATCTTCAGCGTCGGCGTCAACGCCATGCTGGCCCTGTCAATCTACGTCACGCTGTCGTGCGGCCTGCTGTCGCTGGCCAACGCAGCGTTCATGGGGATCGGCGCTTACGCCGCATCCCTGATAACCATGCAGGCAGGTCTGCCCTTCCCGGTTGCGCTCGCAGCCGGCGGCATCCTGCCGGCGCTGGTGGCACTGGTGATCGGTATCCCGACGCTGCGCCTGTCTGGCGTCTACCTCGCGATGGCCACACTGGGCTTCGGCGAAGTGGTGCGCGTGGTGGTGCTGAACATGGAAATCACCGGCGGCCCGATGGGCCTGAACGGCGTTCCGCCGGTCACCGAGTGGTGGCACATTGTGCTGCTGCTGGGCGTGACGGTGTATTTCCTCGCCCGCGTACGCCGCTCCAAGATCGGCCGCGCCTTTGAAGCGATCAAGGAAGACGAAGTCGCCGCCCGCCTGATGGGCGTCAACGTGGCCGGCTACAAGCTGCTGGCCTTCGTCATCGGCGCAGCGATCGCCGGTGTTGCCGGCGCCTTGAACGCGCACTACACCTTCACCATCGGCCCCAACAACTACGGTTTTGAAAACGCCGTGGATATCCTGACCATGGCCGTGTTCGGCGGCACCAGCAACCTGATCGGCCCGATGATCGGCTCGACCATCCTGTCGCTGCTGCCTGAAGTACTGCGCCATTTCAAGGACTTCCGCCTGGCCGCCAACGGCCTGATCCTGATCCTGGTCGTGCTGTATCTGCCGAAGGGCATCTGGGATCCGCGCCGTATTCGTGCATTCATGCAACGCCGTAACAGCAACAACTCTGCAAGCAAGAAGGTGAACTGATGCTTTTACAATTCAACCAGATCAGTAAAAACTTCGGCGGTTTGCAGGTTCTGCAAGGCGTCCAGTTCCATGTGCCCGAAGGCGGCATCTTCGGTCTGATCGGCCCCAACGGCGCCGGCAAGACCACCGTGTTCAACCTGATCACCGGCCTGCTGCGCGCCTCTTCCGGCAACATCGTGTTCGACGGCCAGGACATCGGCAACGTCGCCCCGCACAAGATCACCGAACGCGGCATCGCGCGCACCTTCCAGAATATTCGCGTGTTCAAGGAAATGACGCTGCTCGAAAACGTCGTGGTGGGCATGCACGATCACCTCGACTACGGTTTCGGCGGCCTGCTGCTGAACCTCGGCTCGTTCCGCAAGATCGAGAAGGAGGCCCGAGAACGCGCGCTGGAGCTGCTGTCCTGGGTGCGTCTGGACCACAAGGCCGACATGCTGGCCGACAGCCTCTCCTACGGCGAGCAGCGCAAGCTGGAATTCGCCCGCGCGCTGGCGACCAAGCCCAAGCTGCTGTTGCTGGACGAACCGGTGGCCGGCATGAACCCGGCGGAAAAGACCGAGCTCATGGCAGAAATCATCAACATCAAGCAACGCGGTTTCTCGATCTTCATGATCGAGCACGACATGCGTTTCGTGATGGGCCTGTGCGACCGCGTCGCCGTGCTCAACTTCGGCAAGATCATCGCCGAAGGCACACCGGATGAGATCAAGAACAATCAGGAAGTGATCGAGGCCTACCTCGGCAAGGAAGAAGCATAACCATGAGCCAGACAGTCCCAAAAGTCATTCTGCAAGTCCAGGACCTGGCGGTTTCCTACGGCCATATCGAAGCCGTCAAAGGCATCAGCCTGACCCTGAACGAAGGCGAAATCACCGCGCTGGTCGGTGCCAACGGCGCCGGCAAGAGCACCTCGTTGCTGGCCATCTCCGGCCTCGTTAAAGCGACGCGCGGCAAAGTGCTGTTTAACGGCGCAGACCTCACCCAGCAGTCGCCGCACCGCATCGTCGGCAGCGGCGTGGTGCAAGTCGCTGAAGGCCGTGCCACGCTGACCACGCTGACCATCGAAGAAAACCTCGCCCTGGGCGCCTACACGCGCAAGGACAAGGCTGCGGTGGCTACCGACCTGGAGTGGGTCTACTCGCTGTTCCCTGTCCTCAAGCAACGCGCCAAGGGCCTCGCCGGCAACCTCTCCGGCGGCGAACAGCAAATGCTCGCCATCGGCCGCGCGCTGATGGCCAGACCCAAGGTCTTGCTGTTGGACGAACCGTCGATGGGCCTGGCGCCGCTGATCATCCAGGAAATCTTCCGCATCGTGCAAGAGATCAACAAGACCGGCATGACGGTCCTGCTGGTCGAACAAAACGTGCGCCAGGCGCTGCGCATCGCGCAACGCGGCTACGTGCTCGAAACCGGCAAGATCGTGCTGGAAGACAGCGGCGCCAACCTGCTGCACAACCCGAAAGTGGTCGAAGCCTATCTGGGCGGCTGATCGGTTCGGTTTCACTGCAAACAAAAACAGCGGCCTCAGGGTCGCTGTTTTTGTTTGTACCGGCCGAATGCTTTACCATCGTGCGTTATTGCTATTGCCAACATTGCCCTCTCCCTCATGCCGACTTTCGATTCCTCTCTCGTCTGGTTCCGTCGCGATCTGCGCATCAGCGACCACGCTGCGCTGTATTACGCGCTCAAACAAAGCAAGCAGGTGCATTGCGTGTTCGTCTATGACCGCGACATCCTCGACGCGCTGCTGGCCGACGGCCTGCAAGCCGATCGCCGCATCGACTTCATCATGGCCTCCATTACCGAACTCGACGCCGCCTTGCGCGAGGCCGGTGGCGCACTGATCGTGCGCCATGCCTCGGCGCAGCAAGATATCCCGGCGCTGGCGGCAGAGCTTGGCGTCGACGCCATCTTCACCAACCATGACTACGAACCACAGGCGATCAAGCGCGATGCGGCGGTCAAGAAACAATTGGAAAAAGACGGCCGCCAATTGCTGACCTACAAGGATCAGGTCATCTTTGAAAAGGACGAAGTACTGTCGCTGGCGGGTCGTCCCTTCTCCGTCTTCACACCGTACAAGAATGCATGGATGAACAAGCTATCCGGTCCTGGCGGCGACTTCTATCTCAAGCCTTATCCGGTGGATGCCTATTTCGCACAACTCGCACCACCTTCAAAGAAATACCACAAGGCCTTGCCGACACTGGAAGACCTCGGCTTTCTGCCGACCAATCTGAAAGACTTGCGTATCCCGACCGGCATGTCTGGTGCAGCACAATTGCTGGAAGACTTCTTGCCGCGTTTGGGCAAGTACGGCGATACGCGCGACTTCCCTGCCGTCAAGGGACCGTCCTACCTGTCGGTGCATCTGCGTTTCGGCACGATCTCCATCCGTACGCTGGCCCGTACTGCCGTCGAGGCCATGCGCATCGGCGAAGGCCGCCGCGGCGCGCCGGTGTGGTTGTCGGAACTGGTGTGGCGCGATTTTTATTTCATGATCCTGTTCCACCATCCACGCGTTGTTGAGCGCTCTTTCAAGGCGGATTACGACGCGATTCAATGGGAAGGCGGCAAGCATGCGCGCGAGATGTTTGCCAAGTGGTGCGAAGGCCGCACCGGTTACCCCCTGGTCGACGCCGCCATGCTGCAACTGAACCAGACCGGCTACATGCACAACCGTCTGCGCATGGTGGTGGCGAGCTTTCTGACCAAGGACCTGGGGATCGACTGGCGCTGGGGCGAGAAGTACTTTGCCGATCAGCTCAATGACTTCGACCTGTCGGCCAACAACGGCGGCTGGCAATGGGCGTCTTCTTCAGGGTGCGATGCGCAGCCGTATTTCCGTATCTTCAATCCGATTACGCAGTCAGAGAGGTTTGACGCGGAGGGGAAGTTCATCCGGCGGTATCTGCCTCAGCTGGCCGGCTTGCCGGATAAGTATGTTCATGCGCCCTGGTTGTGTTCTGCTGACTTGTTGAAGTCTGCCGGGGTCAAGTTGGGGAAGGATTATCCGGAGCCTATGGTGGATCATGCAGAGGCGCGGAAGAGGACGTTGTTGAGGTATGCGGTGGTGAAGAAGGATTTGGGGGATGAGGATTGAGTAAGCGTTTTGGTTCGACAACCAGTTTCGCTGATCGAATCTTTTCTTTCTTCGACCGACCGTGCCGGGGATAGCCCGGCGTCAGCAGAGGAAAATCGGGAAGGGAAAACAACTCGCTTCGCTCAGACATTTTTCTCTTCTTAATCCGATTTTCCTCTGCTGACGCCGGCTACTCTCAAGCGGACTTCGAGACTGACTCGCTGCGCATCGCCAGTCTCGGGGCCGGTGATGCAATCAACTTCTTCCGGTCTCTTTTGTGTCGTCCCAGCGAACGCTGTGACCCAGTGGTGTCAGCGTTCCGCTGAGGTCAGCATCGCAGGGATTTTAAAACTTCTCGCCCACAAGCTCCCCCGCCTTCTCCCACAACGCATCGGCCCGCTTCGGATCAATTGCATAGGGACGCACGCCGACACTGAATGCACTGACAACCGCATCATCCGACAAGATTTCCCCAACATGGCAATCCTCGCAATAGCGTCCGCCGATCATTTCTGCATCAGCGACGATGCCGGCCCACAGGGTTGTTGCCGCTCCTTGCGCGACGGTTTTCACTTCAAATGGCTGATGTCCTTGCGCCAGATGCTGTTCATTCATCGCGGTGAATGCGGCCTGGAAGGCTTCTGGTTCCATGTTGCGGATCAGTTCCGTCTGAATCACGCCGGGATGAATGCTCGCTGCGCGCACGCCGCGATGACGATAGCGCGCGTCGAACGCAAACGCCAGCAGTGCGTCGCCGGTCTTGGAGCGGCCATAGGCAACCCATGGATCGTAGGGCGTGTTCGCAAAGTTCGGATCCTCAAGATCGACGTCTGCAAAACGGTGGCCGTTGGAAGATAGCACGATCAAGCGAGCCTCCTCCTTCATCAAGGGTGCAAGACGGTTAGCCAGTACATAGTGACCCAGCACGTTGGTGCCGAATTGAAGTTCGAAGCCGTCTTTGGTGTGCTCAAACGGCGTCGCCATGATGCCGGCATTGGCGACCACCAGATCGAAGGGTTTCTTCGCGGCGACTATCGCATCGCTCACCGCCCGCACCGACGCAAGATCGGCCAGATCCATCCGGATGATTTCAAAACGGCCGCCGCTTTGCTCTGCCGCATCGCGCACGACTTTCGTGGCGTTATGTGCTTTGCCGAGATCGCGCACCGTGCCGATCACTTCCGCGCCGCGCGCCACAAGGGCACGCGCCGTTTCCACGCCCAGCCCTGCCGAGACACCGGTGATGAAGGCGCGCTTGCCGCGCAGATCGATATCGCCCAGTACATCGTCTGTTGTCGATTTCGCATCGAAGTGTTTGATAGTCAAGATTCTCTCCTGTGAAGTTAAGGACGCGGTGATCGCGCCCGTCTTGCCCAAGATACGCTCCCGACCTCGCGCCTACTCGCCAAAACTGCGCAAATTCTTGCCTGATCTGCTCATTTCATTGATCTCGCTCTCAAGTCATGCCACACTGGATTCATGAAAGACTTACTTGATCAGATGTGCCGGCGGGTGCTGCGTCACGCCGACGACAAGCAGTTGGACACCGCCATTCCACGTCTTGCCATCGGCGCCTTCCGGCAACCGGAGCCGACATTTACAGCCGTTGCCGCCGGTGTATGCCTGGTTCTTCAGGGTGCCAAGCAGATGATGGTCGGCAAGAAAATGCTGCGCTATGGCGCCGGCGGTTGTTTCGCATCGCTGATCGAGTTGCCGACGACTTGTTGCATATTCGAAATGGACGGCGACAAACCTTATCTAGGTACGGGCCTGACGCTGGACCATGAGATCTTCACCGCGCTGATTGCCGACATGCCCGGGGCGCCATCGAAAAAGGAGTTTTTAGGCTTCCACATTGAAACAGTTTCCCGCGAAGTGCTGGAAGCCTGGGATCACCTTCTGGCCTTGCTCGACACGCCGAAAGACATTCCCGTTCTCGCCGCCTCGAGAGAGCGAGAGTTGTTGTATCGTCTGCTCCAAAGTCCTCACGGGCCGTTGCTGCGGCAGATAGCGCGCGAAGAAGGCCGGCTGGCGCAGATCAGAAGAGCCATCGACTGGATGCGTAACCACTTCGATGAATCATTCCCCATCGAAACCGTGGCAGACATCGCCGGGATGAGCGTTGCATCCTTCAACCGCCACTTCCGCACAGCGACTTCGACGAGTCCTTTGCAATATCAAAAAACGCTCAGGCTCCAGGCTGCGCGACGCCTGCTGGCATCCGACGTCGACGCCACCCGCACCGCCTACGCCGTGGGCTACGAAAGCCCGTCGCAATTCAGCCGCGAGTACTCACGACTGTTCGGAAGGCCACCAAAACAAGACGCCTCGCAATTGCGAGAAAGCATCAGCGATATTTCCAGCGTGATAGTTTGAGACCTTCATACTGGGTTCCAGCCGACGCTGGGCCCCAGTGGCGTATGTGCACCACTCAACCGCCGACACAACACGGGGTTCCAACTTCCGTTGGAACGACGAACTTAAAAAGACCAGAGAAATTTAAACCACCTCCGTCCCCTAGCGATGCGAAGCGAGCCGGTCTCGAAGTCCGCTTGAGAGTAGCCGGTGACGGCAGGTGCAAATCGGAAAAAGAAGGGAAAAATGTCTGAGCGCAGCGAGTTGTTTTCCCTTCCCGATTTGTGCCTGCCGGCGCCGGGAACCCCGAAGGGGCTACGACCCAGCGGCCGCCTTCTTTTGCTTACTTTTCTTGGCGGAGCAAGAAAAGTGAGCGGCTGCCGGGCCGCCCCCGGCTAGGTTGATCGAAGAAAGAAAACCCGAAGCTATCCAACACCGCCAGTCGGAACAAAAAAGAGCAGCCGAAGCTGCCCTTTTCCCAACACAACAACAAAACCAATCAAACAAACTTGCCGATACGGCCAACCACAGCCTCGCGCACCGATCCGCTGGTGATAAAAGAATGCGCCACCTGAATATCGTTGTGGAACCAGCGATCGCCGTCCAGACATGCCGGGATCTGCTTGCGGATCTCTTCATACGCCGCCTGCGTGCCCTCGCCCAGCACGAAATCCTTGAGCAGTTCTTCCGTCATGGTCAGGCCTTGTGCCGCCAGCAGCATCTCCACACCGACGATGTATTGCGTGTTGGCGACGACAGTGGCGGCCTTGCGCGCGCACCAGGTCGAGTTGGAGATGTGATCTTCGCTGTTGCCCTTGGACGGGATGCTGTCGACGCTGCCCGGCATGGACAGCGTGCGGTTTTCCATCACGAGGGAACTCATCGAGCACTGCACCACCGGATAACCGGTGTTGACACCACGCACGCCGCTCATCAGGTTGCGCGGCAAGCCCCACGACAGGGTCGGGTCGATCAGACGCGCGATACGGCGTTCGCAGATGCTGCCCAGATCAGTGATGGTCATGGCGAGCAAGTCCATCGCCTGCGCCAGATACTGGCCGTGGAAGTTACCGCCGGAGATGATTTCAAAACCGCCGCCTTCCTTGTCAAAGATCAGGGGGTTGTCGGTGGCGGAATTGATTTCCTTGTCGACGATGGTGTCGATGTAGTCCAGCGCGTCAAACACCGGGCCGTAGACTTGCGGTGCACAGCGCAGCGAGTAGACGTCCTGGATGCGCGACGAATACGGAATATCGGTACGACGCAGTTCATCCGGCAATTGCACCGAACGCGCTTCGTGGGTCGTGCGGGTGGAGCCTTTGAGCAAGGTGCGGACAACCGCCGCTGTCTTGATCTGACCGGCGTGCGGACGCGCTTGCTGGATGCGTGGATCGAAGGCGGACATCTCTGCACGCATGGCTTCCAGCGTCAGGCCCAGCGATACGCAGGCGTCGGTCAGCAGGTTGCGCGAATCGTGTGCCGCCAGCACGGCCACGGCCAGCGAAGCGGTGCAACCATTGATCAGCGCAGAAGCATCCTTGGCTTTGAGATCAAACTTGACCGGGCCGATGTCGGCCTTGGTGATCGCTTCCGGCGCGCTCATGCGCTTACCCTGGTACATCACTTCGGCTTCGTCGAAACCGACGATGGCTGCAGCCAGATAGGCTAGCGGCGCCAGATCGCCGGAAGCGCCGACCGAACCTTTCTGCGGCATGATGGGGTGAATACCGGCATTGATGAAGGCCAGAAGGCGATCGACCACTTCCACGCGCGGCGCGGAGTAATTGCTGGCGAAGGCATTGGCGCGCAACAGCATGGTGGCGCGGCTGACTTCTTCCGAGAACGGCTCGCCGATGCCGGCGCTGTGGGCCTTGATCAGCTGGGTCTGAAACAGCTCGATATGTTCAACCTTGATGCGGGTGTCTTTGAGCAAACCGACACCGGTGTTGAAACTGTACATCATGGGCGCTTCATCGTGCATCCAGGTGGATTCGATGAAGTCGCGGCTTTGCTTCAGCGCGGCGCGGGAGGAATCCGCCAAGGCGACTTTGGCATAGGTGCCGTTCTTTGCGCGTGCAACGCTGACAACTTGCTCCGCGTTGAGGTTAAAACCGTCGATGGTGATGGTGGTCATTGGATTTCCTTGTCTTTCTTTGTCAGTCAGGAACGCCTGCACAGAGGCAGGCGCTTCTCCTGTCGATACATGAACGGCGGATTACTTCGCACCGGCTTCAAACCAGGCGCCGATCAAGGCGCGCTCTTCATCGGTCATGTGCGTCATGTTGGCCAGCGGCATGTCCTTGGTCTGGACTGCGCGCTGGTAAACCTTCGCAGCGTGCTGGCGGATCAGCTCAGGCGTCTGCAGCATCATGCCTGCCGGCGCAGTGGCGAAACCGGCTTGCGTCGGTTGCGCCGAGTGGCAGCTGGCGCAACGTTGCGTGATCACTTCCTGCACGCGGGCAAAGTCTACGCCGCTTGCGGCAGCGGCGACAGGTACAGTTGTGGAGGTAGTTGCCGTTACGCTTGCAGTGTCAGCGGAGGCGGCCGAGCTGGCAGGAGCGACCTTCGGCAGCGGCTTCGGTGCGATCGCAATCGCCACAGCCAGCAACAATGCACAACCGGCAATCGGGAAGCCGATCGAGACCTTGCCGGCATGACGCAGGTTGAAGAAGTGACGGATCAGCACGCCGGCAGCCATGATCGCAGCCAGCACCAGCCAGCTGTACGCGTGGGTGTAGGTCATCGCGTAGTGGTTGCTGATCATGATGAACAGAATCGGCAGCGTGAAATAGTTGTTGTGCACGCTGCGCTGCTTGCCCTTCTTGCCATAGATGGGATCAGGCGACTTGCCTTGCTTCATGGCTTCCACCAGCTTGCGCTGACCGGGAATGATGACCATCAGCACGTTGCCGACCATGATGGTGCCGATCATGGCGCCGACGTGGATGTAGGCAGCACGACCGCTCAACAGGTGCGTCAGCATGTAGGCTACGGCGACGATGAAGAGGAACATCACCAGGCCGAGCAAGCCTTCACGTTTGCCCAGCGGGGATTTGCACAGCAGGTCATAGACGATCCAGCCGACCAGCAAGGTGCCGAGGCCGACACCGACCGATTGCAGACCGGAGAGATCGGCGACCGACTTGTCGACCATCATGGCCGAGGCGTTGAAGTAGTAGACGATGAACAGCATCGCGAAACCGGTGATCCAGGTGGCATAGGCTTCCCACTTGAACCAGTGCAGTTCTTCCGGCAATTCGGAAGGCGCGACGAGATACTTCTGCGGGTTGTAGAACCCACCACCGTGCACGGCCCACAACTCACCGGACACGCCCTTCTTGGCCAGGTCGCTGCCTGGCTTCGGAGGACGGATGGAGTTATCCAGCCAGACGAAATAAAACGATGCGCCGATCCACGCAATCCCGGTGATCAAGTGCAGCCAGCGCACCAGCAGATTGAGCCACTCCACGCCATACGATACGAACAATGCTTCCATGTCTTCCCCACGTTTGTTCCTCACCTGCCACTGCGGGCACTTCAGATGAGCGAGGCCGGGCCTCAAATCACAAAACGGTCGATCCGCATCGGGTTCGCTTGAAAACGAACCCGATCCGGATAAATAAGAAGACTTGCGCAGAGCGTCTCCTGCCTCTGCGTAAATCCTCGTTACCTGCTGCCGCGACGACCTTGATGGCGATTGCCATCTGTTATTTTTTCTCAGTCGCGGCCTGCGCACACGGAAGGGGGCGACTGGGATGGTGGAACGATAAACGTGTTGGGCTTTTAAAACATTGCCATCAGCTTATATTTGACATACGCATATTCATATACAACAATGGTCGCGTTATGTGGGAACCTCTATCACTCAAAAAATATAATAACTAGAGTAGAGACCAACATACATCAACAAGTGTGGCCACCCTCCACGGGTAAGAAGGCTGTTCAGCGCGCCCTGCGCAAACGCCCGCCTCGCGTTACCAGTTACCCGGAGACAATGATGTCCAGGCTGCCAGACCATCTCGATATTCACCTGATTCGCATCCTCTATCTGTTGCTGTGCGAAAAGAACGTTTCGCGCGTGGCGCTGAAACTTAACCAGCCGCAACCGTCGATCTCGGCATCGCTGCGCAAACTGCGCGAGCTCACCGGCGATCCCTTGCTGGTGCGCGGCGCACGCGGCATGGTGCCGACCCAGCACGGCGAAAGCCTGCTGAAACCGGCCAAGCGCATCCTGGAAGAAACCGAGCGCCTGTTCGTGCCCAAGACCGCCTTCGTCCCGCAGGAAGAAGCGCGCACCTTCCACATCGCCGCGCCGGATTACATGAACACGCCCTTCTTCACCGAAGTCATCGCCCGCCTGCGCCGCGAATCGCCCAAGAGCCACATCGTCATCCATGCGCTCGGACCGGAGACCGACTACGTGCGCCTGTTGTCGGACGGCGAACTCGACCTCGTCATCGCCAACTGGGACGAACCGCCGCCACATCTGCATCTGTCCAAACTGTTCGACGACCCCATCGTGTGCCTGATGCGCTCGGATTGCGCCTACGCCAAGCGCACCGCCAAGGATGCGATGACGATAGAGGATTATCTGAGCCTGCCGCATGCGGCGCCGTCGCAGATCTTGCCGGGCTATCACGGCACCATCGACAGCTTCCTTGAAAAGCAGAATCTGCACCGCAACGTCGTGGTCGAGTCGGCGCATTTCCGCATGCTGCCTTACATGGTGGCGCAGACCGATCTGGTGCTGACCGCCGGCCAGCAGTTCGCCAGCTTCTATGAAAAGACCTTGTCGCTGAAAAGTTATAGTGTGCCGATCAAGTTTCCACCGCTGCGCTTTTATCAGTTGTGGCACGAGCGCGTGCATCAGGCGACCGAGCATAAATGGCTGCGCGCGCAGGTGAGCGCTGCCGCCAAGATGCTTGCCAACTAAGGCTTTGCGGCAACATTCTCGTCACTACGCTTATATCCACATACAGAAAACGAGTATTGGCCGGCTTATATATTGAACTGGGTGATTTACTTTAGTATCGGCCCACAAGCCTGTACGAAGGATCTTGCTCAGAATCTGCACCCTTCTGCAAGGACTTGACGAGAGGCCGCAGCAAGCTGCATCCAGCTTGCGACGGCCTCCATATAAAAAACTTGGAGACAGCCATGACAACCGAAAGCCCTCAGGGTCACCCGGTAGACGAAAGACTACCGATACTCAAACTCGCCGCGTTGGGCATGCAGCACGTACTCGTGATGTATGCCGGCGCTATCGCAGTACCGCTGATCGTGGGCGGTGCCCTAAACCTGCCAAAATCTGAAATTGCCTACCTGATCAGCGCCGACCTGTTCTGCTGCGGCCTGGTCACCATCATTCAAAGCCTCGGTATCTGGAAGTTCGGCATCCGCATGCCGGTCATGATGGGCGTCACCTTCGCCGCCGTCGGACCGATGGTCGCCATGGCCAACAATCCTTCACTGAGCATCCTTCATATTTACGGGGCCGTCATCGCGGCAGGGATATTCTGTATCCTGGCATCGCCCTACATGAGCAAGCTCATGCGCTATTTCCCGCCGGTGGTCACCGGTACCGTGATCACGGTCATCGGCGTATCGCTGATGGGCGTGGGCATCAACTGGGCCGCAGGCGGACAACCCATCATCGGCAAACTGGTCGACGGCGTCTTCGTCAAGATTCCCAACCCCGACTACGGCTCGCCGCTCAGCCTCGCCATCGCCGCCATCGTCCTCGTCTCCATCCTTCTCATCACCAAATACGTCAAAGGCTTCATCGCCAATATCTCGGTGCTGATGGGCATGATCGTCGGCTTCGTCATCGCCTTGTCGCTCGGCAAGATCAGCTTCGACGGCCTCGGTGCGGCAGAATGGTTTGCGGTGATCAAGCCGTTCCACTACGGCTGGCCGCAGTTTGACGCCGGCTCCATCATCAGCATGTGCCTCGTCATGATCGTTACCATGATTGAATCGACCGGCATGTTCATGGCGCTGGGCGACATCGTCGAGAAAAAAGTCGACGACAAGACGCTGGCCCGCGGTCTGCGCGTGGACGGTCTGGGCACGGTGATCGGCGGGGTTTTCAATACCTTCCCCTACACCTCGTTCTCGCAAAACGTCGGTCTGGTGGGCGTTACCGGCATTCGCAGCCGCTATGTCTGCGTGGCCGCCGGCGTGATTCTGGCGGCGTTCGGCCTGTTCCCCAAAATGGCGCACGTGGCCGCTTCCATCCCGCAATTTGTGCTGGGAGGCGCAGGCATCGTGATGTTCGGCATGGTGGCCGCAACCGGGATCAAAATCCTGGCCAAGGTCGACTTCAACACCAACCGCAACAACCTGTTCATCGTTGCCATCAGCATCGGCGTCGGCATGATCCCGATTGTCGCGCCGACCTTCTTTGACAAAATGCCCGGCTTCTTGTCCACTATCTTCCATAGTGGCATATTGCTTGCATCAACCATGGCAGTGGTGCTGAACGTATTCTTCAACGGGCGCGGCAGCGATGAAGAAGTTGCCAACTATGCGCTGGCAGCCGCACAGAGTTCGGATCATTAGGATTTAAGCAGACAGCAGACCATGGCGAGTCCCGCTCGCCGGCAGTATTCTTGCAGCATGACAGAACGGCGGGACCGTCCTGCCAACATAGTCAGAACAGAAGCAATCGTAAGCAAACTACGCAACAGGTATCAGGATGACCACACTAGAACAATTGAACAGCAGCGCCGCACATGACGTCCCGGCTTTCGTCAAGACCCTGCACGGGATTTACGAGCACTCGCCATGGATTCCGGAACGGGCAGCCAAGCTCGGCCCTTTCGCCAACATCACGGCCCTGAAGCAAGCGCTGCAAGGCGTGGTCACCAGTGCTGAGCGTGCAGAACAGCTCGGCCTCATCCGCGCCCACCCGGAACTCGCAGGCAAGGCCGCCATCGCCGGCGAACTGACTGCCGAGTCCACCGGCGAGCAAGCCAAGGCCGGCCTGAACCTGTGCACGCCGGAAGAATTCGCCACGCTGCAAAAGCTCAACGGCGACTACAACGCCAAGTTCGGCTTCCCCTTCATCCTCGCGGTCAAGGGCGCCACCGGCAAAGGCCTGACGCGTCAGCAGATCATCGCCACCTTCACCCGCCGCCTGCGCAACCAGCCGGAAGACGAACTGCGCGAAGCGCTGCGTCAGATCGGCCGCATTGCAGAAATGCGCATCAACGACCTGCTCGGCACCACCCCGGCCATCGGCGCCACCATCATGGAATGGGCCGAAGAAATCGGCGCCTGGAGCGAAGACGAAGGCGCGCTGACCTGCACCTACATGACCGACGCCCATCGCCGCACCGCCGACCAGATCGCGCACTGGATGCGCGAAGCCGGCATGCACGCCCACATCGACGCAGTCGGCAACGTGGTCGGCCGCTACCTCTCGACCGACCCGCAAGCCAAGACATTAATGACCGGTTCTCACTATGACACGGTGCGCAACGGCGGCAAATACGACGGCCGCGAAGGCATCCTGCTACCGATCGCCATCGTCAAGCATATGCATGAAAGAGGCGAAACCCTGCCCTTCCATTTTGAAATTGTCGCGTTCTCGGAAGAAGAAGGCGTACGCTTCAAAAGCACCTTCCTCGGCAGCAAAGCCATCATCGGCCAGTTCGACCTCAACCTGCTCGACCTCACCGACCGCGACGGCATCACTATGCGAGAAGTACTCACGCAAGCCGGCCACGACGTCACCGCGATTCCCAAGATTGCACGCGATCCATCCGACCTGCTCGGCTACGTTGAAGTCCACATCGAGCAAGGCCCGGTCTTGCTCAACCGCGACCTGCCGGTCGGCATCGTCACCTCGATTGCCGGCAGCTCGCGTCACCTGGTGCATCTCAAAGGCGTCGCCAGCCACGCCGGCACCACACCGATGAACATGCGCAAAGATGCGGCGGCAACCGCCGCAGAAATCATCCTCTACGTCGAGCAACGCTGCAGCCAGGACCAGCACGCCTCGCTAGTCGGCACCGTCGGCCAGTTGCAAGTACCCAACGGCTCCACCAATGTCATCCCCGGCGCCTGCACATTGTCGCTAGACATCCGCGCCGCCCGAGACGACATACGTGATGCTGCGGTCGCCGACGTGATCAAGAAGATCGAAGAAATCTGCCAACGCCGCAGCGTCGACGTCACCTTGGAAAAAACCGTGGCAGCCCCCGCGGCACCGTGCGCCAACTGGCTCATGCACCAACTCGCCGCCGCCACCGAACGCGCCGGCGTCAAACCATTTGAACTGGCATCCGGCGCAGGCCACGACGCCATGACCATCGCCAAGATGACCGACGTCGCCATGTTGTTCACACGTTGCGGCAACGGCGGCATCAGCCACAATCCGCTCGAAACAATGACGGCGGATGACGCCGAAGTGTCGGCGCAAATCCTGCTGGATTTCTTGCGGAATTTTAAAGCGAAGGTTTAGGCCAGTAGAAGCAGCAAACGTCGTGACGACACTGGGTCCCAGCGTTCGCTGGGACGACAGAGTAAACAGTTACCGCAAAATGCAGCAAGCACGATGCCGAAGGCGAGCCCCCGGCAAAGCGAAGCGAGCCGGTCTCGAAGTCCGCTTGAGAGTAGCCGGTGACGGCAGGTGCAAATCGGAAAAAGAAGGGAAAAATGTCTGAGCGCAGCGAGTTGTTTTCCCTTCCCGATTTGCGCTTGTCGGCGCCGGGAACCCCCGAAGGGGGCTACGAACTTGCGGTCGCCTTCTTTTGCTTACTTTTCTTGGCGAAGCAAGAAAAGTGAGCGGCTGCCGGGCCGCCCCCGGCTAGGTTGATCGAAGAAAGAACAGTATCAGCAACACAGCAAAAAAGAACCAAAGCACCAATCAACAAAACCAGGCAAAGCGTTAATAGGGTTTAAAAGGGACTCCACTATCACCGGCGCCGCATCAACACCCAACACCAAACACAATCCAGCGAGTCCCCAATGAGCAAAACCCTCTTAATCAAAAACGCCACCGTCGTCGTCACAATGAACGACACAAGAGAAGAAATCAAAACCGGCGCCATCTTCATCCGCGACAACGTCATCGAACAAGTCGGCAAGACAGAAGACCTGCCCCAGACCGCCGACGAAATCATCGACGCAAGCAACCACGTCGTGCTGCCCGGCCTGATCAACACTCACCATCACATGTACCAAAGCCTCACGCGCGTGATCCCCACCGCGCAAGATGGCGAACTGTTCAACTGGCTCACCAATCTCTACCCGATCTGGGCCGGCCTCACACCGGAAATGATCAAGGTTTCCACGCTCACCGCGATGGCCGAACTGATCCTCTCCGGCTGCACCACCAGCAGCGACCACCTCTATATTTATCCGAACAAGACTCGCCTCGACGACAGCATCGAAGCCGCACAGCAAATCGGCATGCGCTTTCACGGCGCGCGTGGCGCGATGAGCGTCGGACAGTCCAAAGGCGGCCTGCCGCCGGACCGCGTGGTCGAAGACGAAAAAGACATCCTGCGCGATACGCAACGTCTGATCGAGACCTACCACGACCACAGCCGCCACGCCATGCAACGCATCGTGGTCGCGCCCTGCTCCCCCTTCTCGGTCTCGCGCGACCTCATGCGCGAGGCAGCGAACATGGCGCGCAGCTACAAAGTCTCGCTACACACCCACCTCGCCGAAAACGTCAACGACATCGCCTACAGCCGCGAAAAATTCAACATGACGCCGGCCGAATACGCCGAAGACTGCGGCTGGGTCGGCCACGACGTCTGGCATGCACACTGCGTCCAGCTCGACGACCACGGCATCGACTTGTTCGCACGCACCGGCACCGGCGTGGCGCACTGCCCCTGTTCCAATATGCGCCTGGCCTCCGGCATCGCTCCGATCCGCAAGATGATCGATGCAGGCGTGCCGGTCGGCTTGGGCGTCGACGGCAGCGCCTCCAACGACGGCGCCCACATGATGGGCGAAGTGCGCCAGGCCATGCTGCTGCAACGCGTCGGCTTCGGGCCGGACGCGATGACCGCACGGCAGGCATTGGAGATCGCCACCCTGGGCGGCGCCAAAGTGTTGAATCGTGACGACATCGGTGCACTGAAGCCGGGCATGTCGGCCGATGTGGTGATGTTCAAACTGGACCAGATCGGTTTTGCCGGCGCGCTGCACGACCCGGTTGCAGCGCTGGTGTTCTGCACGCCGCCCAATGTGTCCTACAGCATCATTAACGGTCGCGTGATTGTGCGTGACGGCCACTGCACAACAATCGATCTCGGATCCGTCATCGAGCGCCATAACGCGCTGGCATTTGAACTAGCCGATGCAGCAAACTGACATGCAGTAAGCAGCACAACACCAACAATCAAAGCAAAAAGAAACGACATTCCGGCCCGCTCTATCCGAGCAGCCCGGAATGTTTTGCCATGCGCCGTCGACACAATTGCACGGTGGAAATGCATCAGGCATGAGAATTGCATTTTAGGTAACGCCACACATGACTGGCGCAATGTTTTACAGTCCACTGAACAGCAAAGGTATCTCCATGAAAATCGCCAACATGAAAATCGGCCAACGCCTGGCCATCGGCTTCGGCATCGTGATCATTCTGCTGGTCGCCATTACGGCGCTCAGCAACGTTCAATTGGGCAATCTCAACAGCAGCATCAACCTGATCACCAAAGACCGTTATCCCAAAACCGTGCTGGCCAACACCATCCAGATTCAGGTCAACAAGATCGCCATTGATATCCGCGACATCATGCTGACCAGCGACGCCGACAAGATCAAATACCTTGTCAACGACGCCACCGCTGCCGACAAGAAGATGAACGAAGGTCTCGCGCAAATGCAATCGATTGCAAAGACCGAGGATGACAAACGCTTCGTCAAGGACGCCATGACCGCACGCGACGCCTATCTCCCGGTGCGCGACGGCCTCATGAAGCTGGCGCTGGCCGGCCAGATCGACGAAGCCAAAGCCTACCTGCCGCAACAGTTCATGCCGCTGCAGATCAAATACTTCATCGCGCTCGACGCCATGTTCGATTATCAGGGCGGCCTGATGGACGCCGCCGGTGACAAAGCCAGCAGCGAATCCGGCAGCGCGCGGATGATCATCAACACCCTCGCCGGCATCACCCTGCTGCTGTCGGCCGCGGTCGCCTGGCTAGTCTCGCGCAGCATCACGCGTCCGCTGACCGAAGCAGTCGACGTTGCCCGCCGCGTCGCCGACGGCGACCTCACCACCAAGGTTGAAGTCAAATCCACCGACGAAACAGGCCAGCTCATGTCCGCGCTGCAGACCATGAACGGCAACCTCTACAACATCGTCAGCCAGGTACGACAAGGCACCGACACCATCGCCACCGCGTCGAGTGAAATCGCCACCGGCAACATGGATCTGTCAGCGCGCACCGAACAGCAAGCAGGCTCGCTGGAAGAAACCGCCTCGGCCATGGAAGAACTCACCTCCACCGTCAGGCAGAACGCCGACAACGCACGCCAGGCCAATCAACTCGCCGTATCAGCCTCCAGCGTCGCGGTGGACGGCGGCACTGTGGTCGGCAAGGTGGTCGAAACCATGAGCTCGATCAACGACTCATCCAAAAAGATCGTCGACATCATTGGCGTGATTGATGGGATTGCTTTCCAGACCAACATTCTCGCCTTGAACGCCGCTGTCGAAGCAGCCCGCGCCGGTGAACAGGGACGCGGCTTCGCCGTAGTCGCCAGCGAAGTGCGCAGCCTCGCCCAACGCAGCGCCGCCGCCGCCAAGGAAATCAAGATCCTCATCGACGACTCCGTCGCCAAGGTCGACACCGGCAGCAAACTGGTCGAGCAAGCCGGCACCACCATGACGGAAGTCGTCGCCAGCGTAAAACGGGTAACGGATATCGTCGGCGAAATCAGCGCCGCCAGCCAGGAACAAAGCCAGGGCATCGAAGAAGTCGGCCGGGCCATCACCAACATCGACGAAACCACACAGCAGAACGCAGCACTGGTGGAACAGTCAGCCGCCGCCGCGCAGTCGCTGCAAGATCAGGCAGCCAAGCTGATGCAACTGGTGAGCGTGTTCAAGCTGGACCAGAAGATGACGAAGACAGCGGCAACGGCGGGAACGTCGACAGCCATCGCGAAGAAAGCCACCGTCAACATCACGCCGAAAGCGCCCGAGTTGAAACAAGCGCCGAAATCAGCATCAACACCGGCGCTGACATCGTCCTCCAAACTTGCCCCGACTGCTGCCGGAAGGGATGACGATTGGGAGCAGTTCTGACAGGCGATGGAAGGAAAATGAAATCGCCAACGCTTGTGCGTCGAATTCAATCATTCACTCTGACGAATCACTGACAAACAATAATGCCGTGACAATAATTTGCTGGAACATAAAAAAACGGCGCTTTCAGGCGCCGTTTTTTATTTTTTTGTACGCCACTTTTTCTTTACTTTGATTTACTATTTCTCCACTAAAAAATGAGCGAGTCGGTTACGTACCAGAGTCGCTTTCAAGCTAACGAAAAATATCTACATGCTTGTAACGGGGAAATATCAACGTCGAAAAAACTCACCTCGTTCTTATCTTAATCGCGCTCCATCCTTCTCGGTATCCCTGAAATTCTATTGTGGCAGCCATGCCATGCAGGCGACTTTTGGCCTGCGCGCTTTTCCATATCTGAATGCTATGACCGCTTGTGCCAATTCCCGCCTTGGAAGCCATTAGCCATGTCAGAAAAACTCAACGTCGGCGAGGTATACCTCAGCATCTCCACAACGGCGAACACAGCGATACCGGCAACCATGAACACATCCCAACTCAAGAAGTTCTGCGGCTCTCTACCGGCGGCGACATCACGCCTAGCCCTACCGCCATCCAACGTCCTGGTCTACTCCGTGGGCGAAAAAAACTTCGCCTGGTTCAAAACCAGCGATCCGGAAAAATGGCGCTTCAGCTTCCGCGTCAGCCCCGATCGCTTCATCGAATTGACCGATATGCCCGGCATCAAGCCTGCACGCTATATGGCGCGCTTTCACTGGATCACCATTGTGGATGTGCGCAGCATGCCGGAAGATTATCTGAAGGAGCTGGTGCGGTGGTCTTATGACAAGGCATTGGGGAGCTTGAGTGGAAAGCAGCGAAAAGCCCTGTTCGATCTCCCGTAACGTCCTGTCCAAAGCAATTGATCATCGAATACCAGTCCTTCATTCAGGATTAACAAACATCAAAAAAGAACCAAAAGATCTACTTTGCTCTTCCCCACAACTGCCTCATCAGAAAAAGAAAGGTATTGCCGTGTTTTCCAGATTATTTTCCTTTGCCATTCTCATTGTCGTCGCTCTGTTATCCGGCTGTGCCACTCCGGTCGACATGGCGTTTTCCAAAGATCCGACAACGCCCGTACCAGCCGACAAGACTGTCTTCCTGATGACCGCCACAATCAAGAACACCTACTTCACGTCGCACCAGCCGAAAATGCTTGCAACCATGATCGAAAAAGCCGGCGCCGCCAGCGCAGCCGACCGCCTCAATTTCAGGCCAGACAAACTGAGCAAAATTGAGTCCGACACAGTAGATGGCAGTACTTACCTGATCCGCATGGAGCTTGAAAAAGGCGAATATGTTGTGCGAGGATTCAGTTGCATGAGCAGCAGGTTTCCGATTCATGGATTCTATTTCGCTCCGATTCACGCCAAGCTGATTTCCAGTGCTCCCGGCGTTTATTACCTCGGCCATGTCGACGCCAGTGTGCGTGAACGCAAGGACAACGAATTCCGTGCAGGCCCTGTAATTCCGCTAATCGATCAGGCGGTGGCAGGCGCTTCGGGTGGTACGTTTGAGGTTGCGATTTCAGATCAATGGGTGAAAGACGAAAGTCAATTCAAAAGCAAATTTCCAGCCCTTCAGTCTGCGGATATTCAAATGGCGATCTTGCCTGAGTTTGACAGAAAGGCGGCGCAGCAATGGTGGGAAGACCACTGATCCCGCCAGCATCCGATTAAAAATGTCTGCGCCGACGCCTGCTTGATTCGACAACGCGGCGCCCGGCCAGAATCTGTAGATAAAATCAAAAAGGGGGACACATGTCTTTCATCAAACGACGCCTGCTCGCCATCATCACACCGCTGATTCTGCTCTCCGGCTGCGCCGGAACAAATTTTGTCAAGCAAGACCTGTCCACCCTGAATCTGGGCACTACAACAGAAGCCGAGATTCAGAAGAGAATGGGGACGCCAAATCGCAAGGGTGAGATATTAAAAAACAATGAGATGGTGCAATCGTCGACATATGCCTATGCGACCGTTGGTGGACAACCACAACATTTCGGCGTTGTTCCGGCCCGATCCCAAGCGTTTTTCTTCCATAAGGGAATCCTGATCGGCAGCAATTTCAGCAGCTCTTTCAAAGTAGACGGTACTGATTTTTCTTCCAATAAAGTCACCGGCATTGAAAAAGGAAAAACTACCAAGACAGAAGTAAAAGCCTTGCTTGGCGAACCTGGCGGTACTTACATCGCCCCTCTCACGGTAAGCCCTGCGGAACAGGCTTTCGTCTATCAATATACGCAGGTAAAGTCCGGCTTCCTGAAACCGATCATCTACTCGCAATTGCTTGTCGTCTCGTTTGATCCGCAAGACGTCGTGTGCAATGTAGAGTATTCAACTTCAGGCAGCAGAGAATAATTCTCTCGGCTGCACCACCTCGCCGCGGGCCTTAATGGCCTGTCGGTTTGTGGTTTTCCTCATTCAGCTGACAAGCGTCGGCGCGACTATTTGCACAAAAATATGACATTTCGGCATCTGTTTAAATTTTCAACGCTGGCGCTTCTTTGCTTTGGCATGAAAGCCGCAGTTTCACAACAGCTTCCGCTCACGCCCAACGAGTTTGCACAAATGGCGGCTGAGCGAATGCATAAAGAGTTGCCTGATGTCGACTTTAAAGTCGTTGGACATCTGGAACTGGATGGAAAAGATGCCAGCGGAAAAAGCATCGGCAACATGTACCTCGACCGCATTTTTTCCTTTTGCCTGCGCAACGCATCCAATTGCGACGCCGGCCTGAATCAGTATGCAAAAGGCATTGCCGAGACAGTCAAGGAGCGTAACCGTCCCGTGACCCAAGCCATGCTGCGTATTGCCATTCGTCCGGAAGAATATCTGGAACAGCTACGCAAACAACCGGGCCTCAGCAATCAAAAAGTCTATACACGCCCTGTTGCTCTTGGCTTGGTCGCCATTCCGGTAGTTGACTTCACCAGAACAACACGATTTGTCGTGGATAAAGATCTGGAAAAACTGGGAATCAGCGAAGAGGACCTATTTAAAATAGCCGCGCAAAATCTTCGCGACACGACCAAGCCTCTGGCAACAGTTTCGGTGATTCCGAAGGCCGATTCACTTGGGCAAATCAGTGGAGAAGACTATGCGTCGAGCAGACTCTTCTTTCATTCGGACTGGAAAGAACTGGCGAGAAGTCTTCACAATCAATTGATTGTCATCGCTCCGACTCCCGATACGCTGCTCTATGGCGATGCCTCTCTTCCCGGCACTGCGGATGCATTGCGCACCTTGGCCGGGCGCGTTGCACGCGGCTCCTCCAAACCTCTTTTCCTGCAACTGCTGCGTTGGACCGACGATGGGTGGGAAATCTACAAACAATAGCTCTCCCCTTCCAGATTGACGTCGGGCCTACCCCCACACCTCCGCCAACCTCAACAGATTAGTACTCCCCGGCTGCCCGAACGGCATGCCGGCGGTGATGGCGATCTGATCGCCTTTCTTTGCAAATCCTTCCTTCAATGCCGTCTGGCATGCGGCGCTGACCATTTCGCTTTCGTTGTGGATCTGGTCGCTGATTGTTGAATGCACTCCCCACACCAATGCCAGCTTGCGCGCGGTCGCGATCTTGGGCGTGATGCTCAGGATTGGCGCCATCGGGCGTTCGCGAGCGGCGCGCAGGCTAGTGTGGCCGGAGCTGGTGTAGGTCACGGTGGCGGTGGCGCCGACGATGCGGGTGACGTCGCGCAAGGCTGAACAAATCGCATCGGAACTGTTGGATTGCGGCGTCTCCTGCTGGGCGTCGAGCATGTTGCGATAGAGAGGATCGCGTTCGACTTCGCTGATGACGCGATCCATCATGGCGACGGCTTGCAGCGGGTAGCTGCCGTTGGCGGATTCTGCCGACAGCATGACGGCGTCGGAGCCATCATAGATGGCGCTGGCGACGTCGGAAACTTCAGCGCGGGTCGGCACCGGGCTGGTGATCATGGATTCCAGCATCTGGGTGGCGATGACGATGGGCCGGCCGTGTTGGCGGCAGACGCGCAGGATGCGTTTTTGTGTGCCGGGCACGCGCTCGGGCGGCAGCTCGACGCCGAGGTCGCCGCGCGCGACCATGATGGCGTCGGAGGCCTGGACGATGTCATCGAGACGGTCGAGTGCGGCCGGCTTTTCCAGCTTGGACAGGACGGCGGCGCGGCCATTGATCAGGGCGCGCGCTTCGAGCACGTCTTCAGGGCGCTGGACGAAAGACAGGGCAATCCAGTCGACGCCGAGTTCCAGTGCGAAGGACAGATCGCGTTTGTCTTTTTCGGTCAGGGCGGGAATCGGCAGCACGGCGTCGGGCACGTTGACGCCTTTGCGATCCGACAGGGTGCCGCCATTGATGACCTTGGTGCGAATGCGATGGCCGTCGCTGTCGAGTACTTGCAGGCGCAGCTTGCCGTCATCGAGCAGCAACGACTGACCGGCGGCGATGACTTCAAACAATTCGGCATGCGGCAGGCAGACGCGGGTGTTGTCGCCGGGCGTGGTGTCGCGATCAAGGACAAACTCCTGCCCTGCTTCCAATTGAACCTTGCCCTCGGCAAACTGGCCGACGCGCAGCTTGGGGCCTTGCAGGTCGGCGAGGATGGCGATCGGGCGGCCGACTTCGCGCTCGACGGCGCGCACGATTTCAAAACGGGCGTGATGGTCGGCGTGGGTGCCGTGGCTGAAGTTGAAGCGGAACACGTCGGCCCCGGCTTCGAACAGCGCCTTGATCATTTCTTTGGTGGCGCTGGCTGGGCCGAGTGTGGCTACGATTTTTGCCTGGCGTTGACGTCGCATGGACGGGTCTCCTTGGGTTGTTGGTTTGCGGCGTCATTCGTTTTATTTGATGAAACGCACGACACTGAGTCCCAGCGTTCGCTGGGACGACGGGGATATATTTTTTAGAGAATAAGAATGGCGCGGAAGTCGTTGACGTTGGTTCTGGTCGGGCCGCTGACGACGAGGTCGCCGAGCGCGCTGAAGAAGCCGTAGCCGTCGTTGTTCTCCAGCAGTGCTTTGGGATTGAGGCCGAGTTCTTCGGCGCGCTTCATGGAGTCCGGCTGATAGATCGCACCGGCGTTGTCTTCCGAACCGTCGATGCCGTCGGTGTCGCAGGCAATCGCATGCATGCCGGGTGCGCCGTTGAGGGCGTTGGCGAGGCTGAGCAGGAATTCCGCATTGCGTCCGCCGCGACCGGTGCCGCGCACGGTGACGGTGGTTTCGCCGCCGGAGATCAGCACGCAGGGTTTCTTGAACGGTTGGTCGTGTTGGGCAATCTGTCTTGCGATAGCCGCATGTGCAAGGCCAATGTCGCGCGCTTCGCCTTCCATGTCGTCGGACAGGATGTAAGGCGTGATGCCTGCTGCGGTGGCGGTGGCTGCTGCCGCTTGCAGGGCTTGCTGGGCGGTGGCGATGACGTGGTGTTCGTTGGCGGCCAGACGTGCATCGCCGGGCTTGGGTGTTTCGCCGATGCCGGAGTCGAGATGGGCTTGTACCGATGGCGGGATCTCGATCTTGTATTTGCGTAGTACCGCCAATGCCTCGGCGCAGGTGGTCGCGTCGGGCAAGGTCGGACCGCTGGCGATGATGCCGGGGTCGTCGCCGGGAATGTCGGAGATCATCAGCGTCACTACGCGCGCCGGTGCACAGGCTAGTGCGAGGCGGCCGCCTTTGATGGCAGAGAGGTGTTTGCGAACGCAGTTCATTTCGAAAATGTTGGCGCCGCTTTTGAGCAGGGCCTTGTTGATGGCCTGCTTTTGTTCGAGGGTGATGCCTTCTGCTGGCAAGGCGAGCAAGGCGGATCCGCCGCCGGAGATCAGGCAGAGGACGAGGTCGTCTTTGGTGAGGCCGTTGACCATGGCCAGCATGCGGGCGGCGGCTTGGCGGCCGGCTTCATCGGGAACGGGGTGGGAGGCTTCGACGACTTCGATGTGTTGGCAGTCGGCGCCGTGGCCGTATCTGGTGACCACTAATCCGGAGAGGTCGCCGGGCCAGTGCTGCTCTACTGTTTTTGCCATCGCTGCGGCGCCTTTGCCTGCGCCTATGACGATGGTTCTTCCTTGCTGTGGGGGTTCGGGCAAGAAGAATGGGAGGGATTTATCTGCGCTTACTGCGGAGACGGAGGCGGTGTAGAGGTCGAGGAGAAATTGGCGAGGCGATTGCATTGTTTTTAATCCTTTTTTTCCGGCATGCTTTAGTGGCTGTCGATTCTTTTCATTCTTCGGACGCCCCTGCCGGGGGGTAGCCCGGCAGCTACTCACTTTCTTTGCTTCGCCAAAGAAAGTAAGCAAAGAAAGGCGACCGCTGGGTCGTAGCCCCCTTCGGGGGTTCCCGGCGTCGGCAGGCATAAATCGGGAAGGGAAAACAACTCGCTACGCTCAGACATTTTTCCCTTCTTTTTCCGATTTATGCCTGCCGCCACCGGCTACTCTCAAGCGGCCAAAGTGCCCAAACTGCTCGCCTTCGGCATCGCGCTATCAAACGTTCATTGTCGCTAATTCGTTCGTCGTCCCAGCGAACGCTGGGATCCAGTGGCTTCAGCGCATCACTCAACCGTCTTCACGACGCTGGGTTCCAACTTTCGTTGGAACGACAGAATAAATAAAACCACAGACAATCAAACCACCTCCCTACCAGGGCGATGCGCAGCGAGCCCGTCTCGAAGTCCGCTTGAGAGTAGCCGGTGTCAGCGGGTGAAAATCGGATTAAGAAGGGAAAAATGTCTGAGCGTAGCGAGTTGTTTTCCCTTCCCGATTTTCACCTGCTGGCGCCGGGAACCCCGAAGGGGCTACGACCCAGCGGTCGCCTTCTTTTGCTTACTTTTCTTGGCGAAGCAAGAAAAGTGAGCGGCTGCCGGGCCGCCCCCGGCTTGGTCGTCCGAAGAAAGAAAAGAATCAGCTACAGACGACCGCAGACTAAACCTTAGCCCTTGGCAATCTCATGATTCGACATCAACTCAATCGCCCGGCACAACGCCGAGTGATCCAACCCACTCATCCCATTGGCCGCACAAGCATTCATCAACTCCTGTGCCATCGCCGTGTTAGGCAAGCTGACACCCAATGCTTTAGCGCCCTGCAAAGCCAGATTCAAATCCTTCTGATGCAACTCAATCCGGAAACCAGGATTGAAGGTACGCTTGACCATGCGCTCGCCGTGCACTTCCAGAATGCGCGACGACGCAAACCCGCCCATCAGCGCCTGACGCACACGCGCAGGATCCGCACCGGCCTTGGAAGCAAACAACAACGCCTCAGCCACCGCCTGAATATTCAGCGCAACGATGATCTGGTTCGCCACCTTGGTGGTCTGGCCGTCACCATTACCGCCAACCAGAGTGATGTTCTTGCCCATCAGTTCAAACAGCGGCTTGACGTCGTTGAACGCCGACTCGTTGCCACCGACCATGATGGTCAGCGAGGCGGCCTTGGCGCCGACTTCGCCGCCGGACACCGGTGCGTCCAGATATTCACAACCGAGCGCGTTGATCTTCTGCGCAAAACCCTTGGTGGCGATCGGCGAAATCGAGCTCATGTCGACCACGATCTTGCCGGCAGTCAGGCCTTCGGCGACGCCACCTTTGCTGAACAACACCGCTTCAACGTGCGGGGTGTCCGGCACCATCACGATGATGATGTCGGCGCGCTTGGCGACTTCTGCGCCCGATGTGCAGACGGTAGCGCCGCCTTCGAGCAATGCTGCCGGTGGATTTTTCTGGTCATGCAGGTAGAGCTTGTGACCGCCCTTTTGCAGGTTGTCCGCCATGGGCGAACCCATGATGCCTAATCCGATGAATCCGACCTTTGCCATGATGTGTCTCCTCTAAGATGAATAAATGAATGCGTTTCAAACGACGATCAAAGGCCGTGCGCCGCACGCCAGCCGAGACCTTCGACGGTGCCGGCCTTCGGCTTGTATTCGCAACCGATCCAGCCCTGATAACCGATCTCGTCCAGGTACTTGAACAGGAAGCGGTAGTTGACCTCGCCCGTGCCCGGCTCGAAGCGGCCCGGATTATCGGCCAGCTGCACATGACGGATCAGCGAAAGATTGGCCTTGATGGTGTTGGCCAGTTCGCCTTCCATGCGCTGCATGTGATAGATGTCGTACTGGATGAACAGGTTGTTGGAACCGGTCGCGGCAATCAGTTCAGCCGCCTGCTTCGTGGTGTTGAGAAAGAAGCCGGGAATGTCGAAATAGTTGATCGGTTCGATCAGCAAGGCGATGCCTTCGGCTTGCAGCTTGTCGGCGGCGAACTTGAGATTGGCGACCAGCGTCTCGCGCGCAGCGGCCGCGCTCACGCCTTGCGGCTGGATGCCAACCAGGCAGTTCAGTTGCTTGACGCCGAGTACCTTGGCGTAGCGGATCGCGTCGTCGACACCCTGGCGGAATTCATTGATACGATCAGGATGACAGGCAATGCCGCGCTCACCGGCTTCCCAGTTGCCTGCAGGCAGATTGTGCAGGACCAGTTCCAGTTCGTTCTTGCGCAGTTGTTCGGCGATCTGCGCCGGTTCGAAGGCGTACGGGAATAGGAATTCCACGGCCTTGAAGTTGGCTTGCGCAGCAGCGCGGAAACGCTCCAAAAACGGCAGCTCGGTGAAGAGCATGGTCAGGTTGGCGGCGAGTTTAGTCATGTGTGTGTCCTTGGTGGTCGTGGTGCTGCCGGTTCGGGCTGGCGTTAAAACCACCACCGCGGTCCCGGCAAAGACCGGGACCCGGTGGCGTACAGCAATGTGCGATGGCGGTCGCTCGCTCGGCACATGGGGGGCATGTGCCGGCAAGCTGATGTAGTTGTCCGCCGTCGCTGTCTCCTCTTGATCGTCCTGTTCTTCTCGATCAGTCCAGCAGGCTGATTGCCGTCGGCGCATGTTCGCGCTTGGTGGCCAGCTCTTCGAATTCGTTGACGGCGTTGATCTCGGTGCCCATCGCGATATTGGTGACGCGCTCCAGGATGATTTCCACCACCACCGGCACGCGGTACTCGGCCATCCAGCGCTGCGCCACGGCGAAGGCATCCTGGATCTCGTTCGGGTTGGTGACGCGGATCGCCTTGCAGCCCAGGCCTTCCACCACGGCGACGTGGTCGACGCCGTAGCCGTTGAGTTCAGGCGCGTTGATGTTCTCGAACGCCAGCTGTACGCAGTAGTCCATCTCGAAGCCGCGTTGCGCCTGACGGATCAGACCGAGGTAGGAGTTGTTCACCACCACGTGCAAATACGGCAGATTGAATTGCGCGCCGACAGCAAGTTCTTCGATCATGAACTGGAAGTCGTAATCGCCCGAGATCGCTACGACCTTGCGTTGCGGGTCGGCGGCACACACGCCCAGCGCGGCAGGAATGGTCCAGCCCAGCGGACCGGCCTGACCGCAGTTGATCCAGTGGCGATCTTTGTAGACGTGCAGGAATTGCGCGGCGGCGATCTGCGACAGACCGATGGTGCTGACGTAGCACGTGTCGCGGTCGAAGGCGCGGTTCATTTCTTCATAGACGCGTTGCGGCTTGATCGGTACTTCTTCAAAATGCGTGCGGCGATGCATGGTGCGCTTGCGCTCCTGGCATGCGGCCAGCCAGGCGGAGCGGTCGGGCAACTTGCCGGCGGCCTTCAGTTCTTTGGCGACTTCGATGAACAGCTTCAACGCGGCCTTGGCGTCGGAGACGATGCCGTAGTCCGGGCCGAACACGCGGCCGATCTGGGTCGGCTCGATGTCGACGTGGACGAAGGTGCGATCCTTGGTGAACACGTCGATGGAACCGGTGTGGCGGTTGGCCCAGCGGTTGCCGATGCCGAGCACGAAGTCGGACGCCAGCATGGTGGCGTTGCCGTAGCGGTGGCTGGTCTGCAGACCGACCATGCCGGCCATTTGCGGGTGATCGTCGGGGATCGCGCCCCAGGCCATCAGGGTCGGGATGACCGGCACGCCGGTGAGTTCGGCAAATTCAACCGCCAGTTCGGCCGCATCGGCATTGACCACGCCGCCGCCGATGGTCAGCAACGGACGCTCGGATTGGTTCAGCATGGTCAGCGCTTTTTCGATCTGGGCGCGCGTCGCCGAAGGACGATAGACCGGCAGCGGCTCGTAGGTGTCGGGGTCGAATTCGATCTCGGCCATCTGCACGTCGAACGGCAAGTCGATCAGCACCGGACCGGGACGGCCCGAGCGCATCAGGTGGAAGGCCTGCTGGAACACGCGCGGCACCAGCGCCGGTTCGCGCACGGTGACGGCCCATTTGGTGACCGGCTTGGCGATGGATTCGATATCGACGGCCTGGAAGTCTTCTTTATACAAACGTGCACGCGGCGCCTGGCCGGTGATGCACAGGATGGGAATCGAGTCGGCTTGTGCGGAGTACAGGCCGGTGATCATGTCGGTGCCGGCAGGACCGGAGGTGCCGATGCAGATACCAATGTTGCCGGCCTTGGCGCGGGTGTAGCCTTCGGCCATGTGCGAGGCGCCTTCGACGTGGCGCGCCAGGATGTGTTGGATGCCGCCGTGGCGTTTCAGCGCCGAGTAGAATGGATTGATCGCTGCGCCAGGCACGCCGAAGGCTTGCAGGCAGCCCTCTTTTTCCAGCACATATACCGCTGCGTCTACTGCCTTCATCTTTGCCATGTTGCCTCCTTAGTGTGCAATGTCAGTGCGCTGAGGGAGGCAAATTGCAGATGCGATCAACCGGGCCCTCAACCGTTGATGCATCCTATAACCAACAATATTGTTTGATAAGAAGACTAAATATCTGTTTATTCCGTACTAAAAATATGGAAATATAGAAAAAGTATCGAATAAGGAGGTTTTGTGGACAAACTCAAACAGATCGAAGCTTTTGTCTCGGTCGTCGAAAAAGGCAGTCTCGCGGCAGCGGCGCTGGAGGAAAACATCACCCCCGTGATGCTGGGCCGACGCATCGACGCGCTCGAAAAACGCCTGGGCACCAAGCTCATGCATCGCACTACGCGCCATCTGACGTTGACCGAACAAGGCAGCGTTTTTCTTGATCATTGCCGCAAGCTGCTGGGCGATATCGAGGTGGCGGAAAAGAGCATTGCCGAAGGCCGTCACAAAGCCACCGGCCATCTGGTGGTCTCGACACCGGCAGCCTATGGACGGCTGCATGTGGCGCCGCATGCGCCGGCTTTTCTTGCGCATCATCCGGAGGTGCAGATCTCGTTCAACCTGACCGACCGCGTGGTGGATCTGGTGCGTGAAGGCTATGACCTGGGCATCCGCATCGGCGGCGCGATCGAGCCGAGTTTCGTGGCAGTGAAGCTGGCCAGCAACCGCCGCGTGGTGTGCGCCGCGCCGGAGTACCTGCACCGCAACGGCATCCCCAAGACATTGGACGATCTGGCCGATCACAATTGCCTGGCCTTCAACCTGCAGGGCGGGCAGCAGCGCGGCTGGTATTTTCAGCAAGGCGGCAAGCCGGTGATCATCCGCGCACAAGGCAATCTGGATTGCAATGACGGCGAGCTGCTGCACCGCTGGGCTAGCGAAGGGCTCGGGCTGGCATGGCGTTCCACCTGGGAGATCCAGGCGCAGCTGGCCTCGGGTGAGCTGATCACGGTGCTGGACGAGTATGCCCTGCCCCATTACGACATCATGGCTGTGTATCCACAACAACGGCATCTGCCGGCGAAGACGCGTTTCTTTATCGATTACCTGAAGGAGGTCTATTCGCAGCCGGATTACTGGACCAAGGGTTAAACACCGCGATGGCACAGCTTAATTTCGCGATTTATAGCGATTCGATACATTCCGATCAGGAATTCCCGGATTGGAATGATGGCAAATCGTCATTATTCGATTAACGTATGAACATATACCCGTAACCTTATAGTTGATATTCCCTATGCCTTACTTTTTCACCAAATATTTCAACGACATTACATACGCTGCAATCAATCTGCTCAAAGCCGGTTTCCGTGCTTGCTGTCAGGGATGGGAAGCGGCGCAAAACAAGACACAAATCAGAACGCCCATTTTTTGTGGACCTGAGAAATCCACGAGTTTTCTGGCGTATAAAAAAGAACCGCGTACTGCGTAAACGGAGACAATTCTCATGACTTTTCTGGACAAATTTTTCAAACTCAGCGACAACGGCACGACCGTCCGTACCGAGTTGCTGGCCGGTCTCACGACCTTCCTGACGATGGCTTACATCATTTTCGTCAACCCATCCATTCTCGGGGATGCGGGTATGCCAAAAGATTCCGTCTTCGTCGCCACCTGTGTGGCGGCGGCAATCGGCACGCTGATCATGGGCCTCTACGCCAACTACCCGATCGGCCTCGCGCCGGGCATGGGGTTGAATGCCTACTTTGCTTACGCCGTGGTCAAGGGCATGGGCTTTCCGTGGCAGGCTGCGCTGGGCGCGGTGTTCATCTCGGGCTGCCTGTTCCTGCTGGTGAGCCTGTTCCGTATCCGTGAGCTGATCATCAACGCCATTCCGCATTCATTGCGTACGGCAATACCGGCGGGGATAGGACTGTTCCTCGCGCTGATCTCACTCAAGAATGCCGGCATCGTGGCCGCCAGCCCTGCCACTTTCGTCACCATGGGCAACCTGCATGAGGCTGCCCCTGTGCTGGCCATCATCGGCTTCCTGGTGATCGTTGCGCTGGATCAGCTGAAGGTGCGCGGCGCGCTGCTGATCGGCATCCTGAGCGTGACGGTGCTGAGCTTTATCTTCGGCGGCAATCACTTCAACGGCGTGTTCTCCGTCCCGCCATCGGTCTCGCCGACGCTGTTCCAGCTGGATCTGAAGGGCGCGATCTCGATGGGTCTGCTGAACGTGGTGCTGGTGTTCTTCCTGGTGGAATTGTTTGACGCCACCGGTACGCTGATGGGCGTGGCGCAACGTGCCGGTCTGGTCAAGAACGGCAAGATCGAACGCATCAACAAGGCCTTGCTGGCCGACAGTGGCGCCATTGTCGCCGGTTCGCTGCTTGGCACATCGAGCACCACTGCCTATATTGAAAGTGCGGCCGGCGTGCAAGCGGGCGGACGTACCGGCCTGACTGCGGTGGCCGTTGCCGTGCTGTTCCTGCTGGCGCTGTTCATTGCGCCACTGGCGGGCGTGGTGCCGGCTTATGCAACGGCGCCGGCGTTGTTCTTTGTGGCTTGCCTGATGCTGCGCGAACTGGCTGACATCGACTGGAACGACACGACGGAATGCGTGCCTGCCGTGATCACCGCACTGGTCATGCCGTTCACGTATTCGATCGCCAACGGTCTGGCGCTGGGCTTCATCAGCTATGCCGCACTCAAATTGCTGACCGGCCGCGTCAAGGACGTGTCGGCGGTGATCTGGGTGATCGCAGCAATCTTCCTGTTCAAGATGGTGTATCTCGGCGCCTGATGAACAGCAAAAAGCGTTAAGCAGAAATAAAAACATTGGCGCCGTCATACGATGGCGCCAATGACAGAGCAACAAGGATTTTTTAAAGAGAATGCTTCAACAATCTGTCGCAACAATCGGTAGCGGCAAATCAGTCTTCTCTTTAAAAGGTCCCGGCACGGATCTTGAATCAAAGTTCAGTAATCGATAGCCAATTTTTTATAGCAAAGCACACCATGTCAGAACCGATTCGCTTCTATTTCCGCGGTGAGACCCATCAAGTCGATGGACTGCCCAATACACGCACCGTTTTGCAGCATTTGCGCGAAGACCTGCATTGCACCGGCACCAAAGAGGGTTGTGCGGAAGGTGACTGCGGCGCCTGTACGGTGGTCGTGGGTGAGCTGCGCGGCAACGAGCTGGAACTGAAAACGGTGAACTCCTGCATCCAGTTCGTGCCGACGCTGGACGGCAAGGCGCTGTTCACGGTGAAAGACCTGAAGCAAAGCGACGGTTGCCTGCACCCTGCCCAGCAAGCCATGGTGGAATGCCATGGTTCCCAATGCGGCTTCTGCACGCCCGGTTTCGTGATGTCGCTGTGGGGCTTGTACCTCAAGCATGAACAAGACAATGTCACACCAACTTCGCGCGAAATCGACGATGCGCTGTCCGGCAACCTGTGCCGCTGCACCGGCTACCGTCCGATCATCGACGCGGCTCGCCGCATGGGCGAATTGCCGAAAGTGAGCTTCGACCGCGCGCCGGTGATGGACGCCCTGCGCGCCATCCAGCGCGAGGAACCGCTGTCCGTCACGCACGCCGGCCAGACTTTCCACGCACCGCGTACGCTGGCGCAACTGGCGACGCTGCGCAGCGAACTGCCGAAGGCGCGCATCCTCGCCGGCTCGACCGACGTTGGTCTGTGGGTGACCAAGCACATGCGTGATCTGGGCGACATCATCTATATCAGCCAGGTGGAAGAACTGCGCCACATCGTCAACAAGGACGGCTGGCTGGAAATCGGCGCCGGCGTCACGCTGGAAAAAGCCTACGGCGCACTGACCGAACAATATCCGCAAGAACTGACCGAACTGTGGCAACGTTTTGCCTCGCTGCCGGTGCGCAATTCCGGCACGCTGGGCGGCAACGTCGCCAACGGTTCGCCGATCGGCGACTCGATGCCGTGGCTGATCGCGCTCGGTACCGAGATCATGCTGTACGGCGTCGACGGCCAACGCATCATGCCACTCGAAGATTTCTATATCGCGTATCAGAAGTCGGCGATTCTGCCGAACGAGTTCGTGCAAGGCGTGCGCGTGCCGCTGCCACGCAAGGATGTGGCTTTCCGCGTGTACAAGCTCTCCAAGCGTTTCGACCAGGATATTTCGGCGGTCTGCGCGTCGTTTGCTTTCCGTCTCGATGGCGGCAAGGTGGTGGACGCCCGCATCGCTTTTGGCGGCATGGCGGCGACGCCAAAGCGCGCTGCACTGGCCGAGGCTGAACTGAACGGCAAGGAATGGAGCGAGGCCAATGTCAAAGCGGCAATGCTTGCGCTGGCGCAAGATTACGCACCGCTTTCTGACATGCGCGCCTCTTCGGCGTATCGTATGAAGACGGCACAGAACCTGCTGTATCGCTACTGGCTGGAAACGCGCGCCGATGCGCCGTTGCAAGCCGCTTCTGTGAGCGCGTTTGTGCACGGCAAGAATGCGGCTGCCGCTACCTCTGCCACAGCCCCACAGATTGCTTAGGAAGGAAACGTCATGAACAAGCAAACTGAAGAATTCATGTCCATCAAGAATCCGCAAACCTTGTCCGCCTGGACCGAAGTCGGCAAACCGCATCCGCACGAATCCGCCATCCTGCACGTGACCGGCGAGGCCACCTACACCGACGACATCGTCGAGTTGCAAGGCACACTGCACGCCGCGCTCGGCCTGTCGACCAAGGCGCACGCAAAAATGCGTGCGATCGATCTGAGCAAGGTCAAGGCTTCCGCCGGCGTCGTTGCGGTGTATACCGCTGACGATATCCCCGGTGAAAACCAATGCGGCGCCATCATCAAGGACGATCCGGTACTGGCCGATGGCCTGGTGCAATACGTCGGCCAACCGATCTTTGTAGTCGTCGCCGACACGCACGACAATGCCCGCCGCGCTGCGCGCCAGGCCGTGATCGATTACGAAGAACTGCCGTCCATCCTCACGCCGCGTGCTGCGCGCGAAGCCGAATCCTATGTGCTGCCGCCGATGCACCTGTCGCGCGGTAATCCTGCTGAGGCCTTCGACAAGGCACCGCACAAGCTCAAGGGTCAGTTCGACGTCGGCGGGCAGGAACAGTTTTATCTGGAAGGCCAGATCTCTTACGCGATCCCCAAGGAAGGCCGCGGCATGCATGTGTATTGCTCGACGCAACATCCGAGTGAAATGCAACACCACATCGCCCACGTGCTGCACGTCGCCTCGCATGACGTGCTGGTGGAGTGCCGCCGCATGGGTGGCGGTTTCGGCGGCAAGGAATCGCAATCGGCCTTGTGGGCCTGCGCTGCGGCAGTCGCTGCGGTGCGCCTGCGCCGACCGGTCAAGCTGCGCGCCGACCGCGACGACGACATGATCGTCACCGGCAAGCGCCACTGCTTTGCCTACGATTATGAAATCGGCTACGACGACAACGGCCGCATCGTTGCCGCGAAGATCGACATGGTCTCGCGCGCCGGTTTCTCGGCGGACTTGTCGGGCCCTGTTGCAACCCGCGCCGTGTGCCACTTCGACAATGCCTACTATCTGTCGGACGTGGAGATTCACGCCATGTGCGGCAAGACCAACACGCAATCGAACACCGCCTTCCGCGGCTTCGGCGGTCCGCAAGGCGCGATCGCCATCGAATACATCATCGACGAAATCGCCCGCAATCTCGGCAAGGATGCACTGGAAGTGCGGCGTGCCAATTTCTACGGCAGCAGCGATGCGACAGGTCCGGATGCCCGCAATGTCACGCATTACGGCCAACACGTTGAGGACAACGTGATCCAGGCGCTGGTCAACGAGCTTGAACGCACCAGCGAGTATCAGGAACGTCGCAAGGCCATCCATACCTTCAATGCGGAAAATACGATCCTCAAGCGCGGTCTGGCGCTGACGCCGGTGAAGTTCGGCATCTCGTTCAACGTGCCGCATCTGAACCAGGCCGGTTCGCTGGTGCACGTCTATACCGACGGCTCGGTGCTGGTCAATCACGGCGGTACGGAAATGGGCCAGGGCCTGAACACCAAGGTGGCGCAAGTCGTCGCCAACGCCCTCGGCCTGCCGCTGGATCAGGTGCGCTGCACCGCCACCGACACCAGCAAGATCGCCAATACCTCGGCCACCGCCGCCTCCACCGGCAGTGATCTGAACGGCAAGGCGGCGCAGGATGCCGCATTGCAAATCCGCGCACGCCTGGCGCAGGTTGCAGCCGAACGCTTCAACACCGATGTCAGCGAAGTACGCTTTGCCGACGGCATGGTGACGACCGGTGCCCAGTCCGTGACGTTTGAAGAACTGGTGATGCAGGCTTATCTGAAGCGCGTGCAATTGTGGTCGGACGGCTTCTACTCGACACCGAAGGTGCATTGGAATGCCAAGACCATGAACGGCCATCCGTTCTTCTACTTCGCTTACGGCGCAGCAGTCGCCGAGGTCGTGATCGACACGCTGACCGGCGAATGGCGCCTGATCCGCGCAGACTCACTGTATGACGCCGGCGAGAGCCTGAACCCGGCGATCGACATCGGCCAGGTCGAAGGCGGCTTCATTCAGGGCATGGGTTGGCTGACGACCGAAGAGCTGTGGTGGAACAAGGACGGCAAGCTGATGACGCATGCGCCGTCGACGTACAAGATTCCGGCAGTGTCCGATTGCCCGACGGATTTCCGCACACACCTGTTCAAGAACAGCAACGTCTCGGATACCATCCACCGCTCCAAAGCGACCGGCGAACCACCGCTGCTGCTGCCATTCTCGGTGTTCCTGGCGATCCGCGATGCGGTGTCAGCGGTGGGCGAACATCGCATTAATCCGCCGCTGCGCGCACCGGCGACCAGCGAGGCGATTCTGGATGCGATTGATGCGGTGAAAGCCACCGTCGCGGTGCAATAAGGTTTCCGATTTACCTGGAGAATTCATGTCAGCTTGGCTCGCCGCACTCAAAGACTTGCACAGCACCGCCACCCCGGCAGTGCTGGTCACGGTAGCGACCATTCAAGGGTCGACGCCGCGCGAGGCGGGTGCGCGCATGGTGTTTACGGCCGACGGCCAGTACGACACCATCGGCGGTGGTCATCTGGAATGGCGTGCGGCGCAGATCGCACGTGACATGTTGAACGCTGATCCAGCGACATTCTCCGGCACCCGCAAATTCGAACGCATCGCCCTCGGACCGAGTTTGGGTCAATGCTGCGGCGGCGTGGTTTTTCTCGCTTTTGAACGTATCGATCAACATAGCGATGCACGCATAGGCGCGATGCTGAGCGAACTGGAACATCACTGGAGTAACGGCGTTGACGTCTGGCGTGCAGTTGCGCTGGAGGCTGACGAGCCAACGTTGCTCTACGAACTGGAAGGTGAAGCCTGCGACCTGAGCACGCCCGACAATGGCCTCGACGCGACGATGTTCCGCAACACCGGCAATACTCACGTCGCGCAAGACCGTTACGGCCGCCGCTGGCTGCTGGACCGCTGCCGCGCGCATCAGCCTCAGGTTGTCCTGTTCGGCGCCGGCCATGTCGGCGCGGCCATCGTACGTGTGCTGGCAACGCTGCCGTGCCGCGTGCTGTGGGTGGATGAGCGTGAAGACATGTTCCCCGCCGACCTGCCCATGCAGGTCACGGTGGAAGCGACCGACGTACCCAACGCCGTGGTGGACATGGCGGAGCCGGGCGCGTACTTCCTCGTCATGACGCATAGCCACGCGCTGGACCAGCAACTGAGCGAACGCATTCTGAAACGCGCCGACATCGGCTGGTACGGCCTGATCGGCTCGCAGACCAAGCGCAAGCAATTCGAGCATCGCCTGCTCGACCGCGGCATCACGCAGGAACAACTGAACAAGATGACCTGCCCGATCGGCATTCCGGGCATCTATGGCAAGGAACCCGCCAGCATCGCAATCGCAGTGGTGGCGCAACTGATGCAGTTATGGGAATTACAGGCGCCAAAGGCGCAGCAGCCGCAGCGATTGGACTCGGCTGGCACCTTCAAGGCGAGGTTGGTCACACACCTGCTGGACGGCCGGAGCTAAAAGGACAACCGGACCGTCGCCTCAGCAGTATCTGTTCCAGCACACCATCTCATACCAGTATCATTCGGTTGTTCGCAGTTGCGCCTTCACGTCACGCGCAGCACGCAACCGAATAGCCAGATTAAGGATTACCCATGACTTCCCACGTGCAAGCCTATCGCGCCAGCCTGCTCCATTTCCGCAACGACCCCGCCTTCGATGAACACGCCACGCAATGGCATAGCGACGGCCTGCTAATCGTCGCCGATGGAAAGATCGTCGCCGCCGGCGATTACAGCCAGCTGTCCGCTACCCTGCCCGCTGACTGCGTGCCGCTCGACTATCGCGGCAAGATCATCACGCCCGGCTTCATCGACACCCACGTCCACTATCCGCAAACCGACATCATCGGCTCGCCCGCGCCGGGCCTGCTGCCTTGGCTGAACACCTACACCTTCCCGGCCGAGCGGAGCTTTGAGAGCGGCGAACATGCGAGTGAAGTGGCCGATTTCTTCCTGGCTGAACTGCTGCGCAACGGCACCACCACGGCCGCCGTGTATTGCACCGTGCATCCGCAATCGGTCGATGCCTTCTTCACCCGCAGCAGCGAACTGAACCTGCGCATGGTGGCCGGCAAATGCCTGATGGATCGCAATGCGCCGGACTTCCTGCGCGACACCGCCGAGAGCGGCGCGCGCGAGACAGAAGAACTGATCAATCGCTGGCACAACAAGGGCCGCCAGCACTACGCCATCACGGTACGTTTTGCGCCGACCTCTACCCCGGCGCAACTGAAGCTGGCCGGCGAACTGGCGACGCAATACCGCGACACCTACATCCAGACACACGTTGCCGAAAACACCGATGAAGTGAAATGGGTCAAGGAGCTCTTCCCCGACAGCCGCAGCTATCTCGACGTCTACGACCAGTACGGCCTGATGCGCGAACGTGCGCTGTATGCCCACTGCATCTGGCTGGACGACGCCGACCGCGCCCGCATGGCGGCGACGCAATCGGTGGCGACGGTATGCCCGACATCCAACCTGTTCCTCGGCAGCGGCCTGTTCGACTTCGCCAACGCCGACAAGCTGCGCATGCCGGTGTCGCTGGCAACCGATGTGGGCGGCGGCACCAGCTTCTCGATGCTGCAGACGATGAATGAGCTGTACAAGGTAGGCCGCATGGCCGGTACGCATCTGGCGGCGCAACGGATGTTCTACATGGCGACGCTGGGCGGTGCGCGCGCACTGCAACTGGAAGGCACGATCGGCAACTTTGCCGCCGGCTGCGATGCCGACTTCATCGTGCTCGATCCGAAATGCACACCGCTGCTGGCGCGCCGCAGCGCCACCACGGAGAGTCTGGAAGAACAACTGTTTGCCCTGGCGATCCTGGCCGACGACCGCGCGATTGCGGCGACGTATTCGGCGGGAGACTGCGTACATACGCGATAAGCTTAAAAAAGCGCCCTTTTGCAGCAAAGCAAAAGGGCGTCACAGGACGACGTTGACCGTAGGGAGTTAAAAGGCGTAAGACAATTTGGCACCCAACTCGGTGGTTTTATTGGCAGGCTCAATCGCCGTCAGACCGTTGGCATTGACGACTGGATCGCTATCGCCGATCTTGCATTAGCGCGCGGCCCTGCCAGTTCCTATCTACAGACGGAAGGACGGTCTGACGAAAATTCCTTCAGCGGTCGCCAGCCGGTCGTTGCGGATTGATACAGGGTGTAGAAATAATTGACGGCGTTGCCCTGTTGGTCGAAGGCGATTTCCCCGCTAAGCCCGTTAAAGCGATACCGATGCAAGGCTGCAGTAATTTTTTTCCCGTCCAGAGAATCTGCCTGACGAATTGCATCGATCAGCACATTCGTCGCGTTGTAGGCATAGCGGGAAAACGATGTCGGCGGGCGCGAAAATTTTGCCTGATATCGTTGCTGAAAAGATTTCCAGCTGCGACATTGATCCAGCGCCGCGTCGGGCTCCAGGGTGTAGACGGGGAAACGCTCGGCACCCACAGTGAACGCCTGGTTCACCACGCCGCCGGTCAGCAACAAGCCGGCCGTCGCCTTCAGCCGCTTTGCGGTCTGAACGAACGCGGCTGCCTGAGTCGCATTGGCGCTGAAAAAGATCAGGTCAGCCTGATTCTCGACAACGGCTTTCAACGGCGCATTGAAATCGGAAGTATTGCTGCTTACCGTTGACTGATAAACAATTTTTACGGGACGTTCTTTGAGTTGCTGCACGAAGGCTTCAGACAGGGACCTGCTGAAGGGGGAATCGTTGCCGATCACGGCAATACGGTAGGCCTTCAGGACGTTCACCGCCGATTCCACCAGGTAGTAGGCGGTGCGGTCGCTGCTGGCAGGGACGCGAAATGTTGTCTGGTAACCCTTCCGGGTGTACGGCGCGCCCGATGCGGTAAACATCAATTGGGGAATGAAGTTTTGTTCATAGGTAGCCGCCACGGCCATGGCCGTCGCGGTCGACCAATGGCCGATGACGCCCGCTACCTGGGATCGGACAAAATATTGCGCAGCAAAACCGGCAATGTTGACATCCGACTTGTCGTCCTGTGCAGTCAGTACGAACTGAATCGGGGCATTCATGCCTGTGAGCCTGAAAGAACGCAGGTTCGCTTCGGCAATCGCCAACTCAGCACCATCCCTGGCGCTGCTCACCATGCTGTCGCCCAGTGGTCCGGCAAACCCGACTGCTACCTTTTTGAACCCGCCATCCTGTGCTTGGGCGGAGATCGTTCCGACAGGCAACAACTCCATTAATAATGCCATGGCGAGGCGCCAGGGCCAGCGTTGAACGATTACTTTCATAGACCTGGCCCCAGTGAGGGAATAAATTAAACAAAATCGAACGAGGGATTAACAATAGTCGAAAATCAGCTCACTGAACAAGCCTTGCTTCAGGCTCGTATAGCAACCCGGCACGCGGTAAAATGGCGAACCACACCAAACCTACTCGTTCTACGACGCCACTCTCCTGCGGCGTCGGTAATCAGTGACTGAATGACCAAACATTTGAAATCCACCGTTGAATCCGATGCCGGCAGCGCCGGCGGCGAGAAACACACTCCCATGATGGTCCAGTATCTGCGCATCAAGGCAGAGTATCCGACCACGCTGGTGTTCTACCGCATGGGCGACTTTTACGAGCTGTTTTTCGACGACGCCGAAAAAGCCTCACGACTGATGGGCATCACGCTGACCCAGCGCGGCTCGTCCAACGGTTCGCCGATCAAGATGGCGGGCATCCCCTTCCATTCCGTCGACCAGTATCTGGTCAAGCTGATCAAACTGGGCGAATCGGTGGCTATCTGCGAGCAGATCGGCGACCCGGCCACCAGCAAGGGGCCAGTGGAACGCAAGGTAGTACGCGTGATCACGCCGGGCACGTTGACCGACTCCGACCTGCTGCCGGAAAAATCCGAACGGCCGCTGCTGGCGATGAACGTCGCCTCCGGCAAGCAACGCAAATCCGTCACCGTCGGGCTGGCATGGCTGTCCATGGCCAGCGGTGCCTTGAAGCTCATGGAATTTACGGTGGAACCGGCCTTGCTGGAAGCCCGCCTGAAGCAGGAGCTGGAGCGCATCTCGCCGGCGGAAACACTGATCGGCGACAGCGAAGAAGCAGCTTACGCACACCTCCTCAGCGGCAAACCGACCACCGTGCCGGACTGGCACTTCGACCAGCCGAGTGGTGAAAAATCGCTGCTGGATCAGTTGTCGGTCGCCACCCTCAACGGCTTCGGCGCAGAAGGCATGACGGCCGCCATCGGCGCCGGCGGCGCGCTGTTGCGCTATGCTCAGTCGACACAAGGCAAGGGCCTGCAACACGTGCGCGCCCTGACCGTAGAATCGGAAAACGAATTCATCGGCCTGGATGCCTCCACCCGCCGCAATCTGGAACTGACCGAAACCATTCGCGCGCAAGACGCCAATGCGCTGGCGCCAACGCTGTTTTCGCTGCTCGACCATTGCCGTACGGCGATGGGTTCGCGCCTGCTGCGCCACTGGCTGCATCACGCACGCCGCGATCAACGCGTCGCCAAGGCGCGCCACGCCGCCATCAATGCCTTGATGCGCACCGACGCCTGCTCGGGCTTGTCGGCGACGCTGGCTGCCGTACCGGATATCGAACGCATTACCACTCGCATCGCCCTGCTGTCGGCGCGTCCGCGCGACCTGGCAGGCTTGCGCGCGGGTTTGCAGCAACTCGGTTCACTGCGCAATTACGTCGCCATGTGCAGCCGCGATGCGGATGCCCCGCTGCTGTTGGAGTTGCACGAAGCGCTGGCAACGCCGACCGAATGCGTCGACTTGCTGGAACGGTCCATCATGCTGGAACCAGCTGCCATGGTGCGCGACGGCGGCGTGATCGCACGTGGCTTCGACGCCGATCTCGATGAGCTGCGCGGCCTGTCGGAAAACGCCGGCCAGTTCCTGATCGATCTGGAAACGCGCGAACGCGCCCGCACCGGCATCGCCAATCTGCGTGTCGAGTACAACAAGGTGCACGGCTTCTACATCGAAGTCACGCATGGCCAGACCGACAAGGTGCCGGACGACTATCGCCGCCGCCAGACGCTCAAAAACGCCGAACGCTACATCACGCCGGAATTGAAGGCATTCGAAGACAAGGCCTTGTCGGCGCAGGAACGCGCCCTGTCGCGCGAGAAATTCCTCTACGACCAACTGCTGCAGGATCTGGCACCGCACATCGTCACACTCCAAGCTATCGCTCACGCACTGGCTCAACTCGATACGCTGGTGGCGCTGGCCGATCATGCCGCGCGCAACAACTGGTGCGCGCCGCAACTGGTGACCGAGCCAACCATCCTGATCGAGCAAGGCCGCCATCCGGTGGTGGAAAATCAGATCGAGCGCTTCATCGCCAACGATTGTGCCTTCAGCGCCGACCGCAAGCTGTTGCTGATCACCGGCCCCAACATGGGCGGTAAATCGACCTTCATGCGCCAGGTGGCGCTGATCACACTGCTGGCTTACATCGGCAGCTTCGTACCGGCGACCAGCGCGACGATCGGGCCGATCGACCGCATCTTTACACGTATCGGCGCCGCCGACGATCTGGCCGGCGGCCGGTCTACCTTCATGGTGGAAATGACGGAGTCGGCCTCCATCCTCAACAACGCGACCGAAAATTCGCTGGTGCTGATGGACGAAGTCGGCCGCGGCACGTCGACCTTCGATGGTCTCGCACTGGCATGGGCGATCGCCAAACATCTGATCGACGTCACACGCAGCTTCACACTGTTCGCGACGCACTACTTCGAACTGACGCAATTGCCGGAAATACATCCAACCGCTTCCAACGTGCATTTGTCGGCGGTGGAGCACAAGGACAGCATCGTCTTCCTGCATGCGGTGCAAGCCGGCCCGGCATCGCAAAGCTACGGCTTGCAGGTGGCGCAACTGGCCGGCGTACCGACGCCCGTCATCCGCGCCGCGCGCAAGCATCTGACCGCACTGGAAACACAGTCGGTGCAGACCACGCCGCAGTTCGATCTGTTCAGCACGCAATCGCATAGTGCGAGGGATGACGACGCGGATGACGCGGTCTCTTCCGCAGCAATTGATCCTGCCGCGCTGGCTGTCGCGGAAGCACTGGCAGATATCGATCCGGACGCCATGACGCCGCGCCAGGCGCTGGAAGCCCTGTACCGTCTCAAGCAACTGGGCAGTGCATGAAACTGAGGCTGAAGCCCTTGCGCGCACTCGTCTTTGCCAGCGCAGTGCTTATCAGCACGACGTTGCAAACGGCGACAGCGCAAGACAGTTTTCAGTTCGGCGTCATCGGCCACTCTTTTAGCGGCAACCCGGATGGCACCGTACTCAGCAAGGCACTGAGCGAAAGCGATGCAGACAACCTCGCCTTCGTCGTCGTCAACGGCGTCAAATCGGCCGCAGAACCCTGCAGCGATACGCTCTACAGCGAACGTCGCGATTTGCTGAAGGAGGCGGAGAACGGCGTCATTGTTTCACTCGCCGCGAGTGACTGGGTCAGCTGCCGCAACAAGAACGGCTCGATCGCCATCGAGCGTCTGAACCGCGTACGCGACCTGTTTTTCCCCGATGAGTTTTCATTCGGCGCCAGCAAGGTGCCGCTGTTCCGCCAGTCGGTAACACCGAAGTTTCGCAGCTATACGGAGAACGCGCGCTGGGAGTTCGGCAACATTCTGTTTGCGACAATCAACCTGCCGGCCGCAAACAATCATTTCCTGCCCGACGGCGGCCGCAACAGCGAATTCGAAGACCGCCTGATCGCCAACAAGGATTGGCTGCAGCGCCTGTTCACCTTCGCCACGCAAAGGAAAATGGCGGGCATCGTGCTGTTCACCGACGGCAATCCGCTGGCGCAACCAAGCCAGCGCCCTTTCCTGCTGCGCGGACAACGCGATGGCTTCTCCGAAACACGGCAGCGCATCACGACGCTGGCCGGTGAGTTTCGCGGCAAGGTCTTGCTGGTGCATGGAGAAAATCTGAAGAACGAATCCAACGCCGGCATACTCTGGCGCCGCAATCTGGGTAGCATCGGTGTGGCGTCGGGGTGGTCGAAGTTTGCTGTGGACAACAGCAAGCCGAATATCTTTGCGCTGGCGAATGAGACGAAGTCGGCGCCTGCTTCGCAGTAGTTGTTGCGGCACATGACCGCGCTTGTTAAATCGCTTTTCCCTGCTTTGCTCAGGCGCTGATACGTCGCTGGATCCTGACTTTCGCCAGGACGACAAGTGACTTGCTTGATATTGCAACGGCCACAAAAAAACGCAGCCGAGGCCGCGTTTTTTATTTTCCTTGCATCTGTTCGCAGCAGGGCCGCAGGCAGATTTCAGTGTACTGGATGGCTGCGGAAGTGATCGCCTTCATCGCCTTCGTCATCGCCATGATCGTGACCGTGGTCGTGATGGTGATGGCCGTGCGGACCGTGCACGTGCTGATGCTGGATTTCTTCTTCCGTCGCTTCGCGCACTTCGGTGACATTCAGGTCAAAGCGTAACGCGATGCCGGCCAGCGGATGGTTGCCGTCGAGGACGACCTTGTCGTCAGCGATTTCAGTGACGGTAAAGATCACCGCAGCCTGGTTTTCATCGTCCGGCGAACCTTCGAACTGCATGCCGACTTCGATCGGCGACGGCAGGCGATTCTTTGGTTCGATCTTGACCAGCTCTGCATCGTATTCGCCGAAGGCATCTGCCGGTTCGACCTGAATGGTCACGTTGTAGCCGGTTTCCTTGCCGTCCAGCGCTTCTTCAATCTTTGGCAGCGTGTTTTCGTAACCGCCGTGCAGATAGACCATCGGCTCCTGGCTTTCTTCGATCAGTTGGCCTTGCGCGTCGGACAGTTTGTACTTGACGGAAACGACGGTATTTTTGGCAATCTTCATGTATGCCCCTTCTCTTGGTTCTGGTTCATCGGTCATTGCAGGTCTGGTGAAGCGCCGGACTGAACCGGCGACAACCTGCCACGTTTTTGCTTATGCTGCGAGGGCCGTATTCTGGTGCAAGCCCGAGAAGGCATGACATGGGAATGTACTGCAATCTGCAAGCCGAATTATACCCTTTCGCCGATATTGTCATTACGTTCGCCGGCCACAGGCATTCGATGCGGTTGGCATGCAGACAAGCTGCTGAAGCGACGCTGCTTCTGCGTTCTCTGCTGCATCCCCTGCGGCATTGCGCTCTATAATGTCGCCATGAAAAATACCCTGACTCTGCTCGGCGACATCAGTCCCGCCACTTTCCTGCGCGATTACTGGCATAAGAAACCTTTGCTGATCCGCCAGGCGATTCCCGGCTTTACTCCGCTGTTGTCGCGCCAGGCGCTGTTCGACATGGCCTCGCGTGATGATGTCGAGTCGCGCCTGATCCAGCAAAACGGCGACGATTGGAAAATGGATCACGGTCCGCTGACCAAGCTGCCGGCGCTCAAACAGAAGGAATGGTCCATGCTGGTCCAGGGTGTCAATCTGCATGACGACGCGGCCGATGCGCTGCTGCGCCAGTTCCGCTTCATCCCCGATGCACGTCTGGATGACCTGATGATCAGCTATGCCAGCGATGGCGGCGGTGTCGGCCCCCATTTCGATTCCTACGACGTGTTTCTGCTGCAAGCACATGGCCAGCGCCGCTGGCGCATCAGCGCGCAAAAAGACTTGTCGCTGGTGGATGGAATGCCGTTGAAGATTCTGAAGAACTTCAAGTCGGAACAGGAATTTGTGCTGGAACCCGGCGACATGCTGTATCTGCCGCCGCATTATGCGCACGATGGCGTTGCCATTGGCGAGTGCATGACGTATTCGATCGGTTTCCGTGCGCCGGCTTATCAGGAACTCGGTGAGGCCTTCCTCCAATTCATGGCGGACTCCATCGATCTGCCGGGACGTTACGCCGACCCGGCACTGACACCGGCCAAGCATCCCGCGCAACTGCCTGAGGAATTGCTGTCGCAGGTGACCGAGGAAATCAACAAAATGCGCTTCACCGACGACGACATCACGATCTTCCTCGGCGAGTATTTGTCGGAGCCGAAGGCCTCGGTTTTCTTCGATCCTGCAGAAAAATCGCTCACGCCCGCACGCTTCGCACAGGCTGCAAACAAGCGCGGGCTCAAGCTTTCGCGCAAAACGCAGATGCTGTATCGCGGCAAGCACGTGTTCATCAATGGCGAATCGTTTGGCGTCGGCCGCGCCGACAAAGCACTGCTGAGCGTACTGGCCGATGAGCGTCGCCTGGACAAAAGCGCGTTGCAACATGCTTCAGCGGATGTGATGGAGGCCTTTCACAACTGGTATGAGGACGGCTGGCTGGAGCTGTCTTAACAAGCTTAAAAATTCATCGTTTTTGGTTTTTCCGGACATGTCCGAATCGCGGAAACCTGCATGAATAAAGGCCTGACGACAAGCTGACTGGATTTCCGACAATCTTACAAATTCTTACAGAAAAGAATAATTCGCATGTGATTTTCGGAAAAAGTGGCTATAATATCGGGCTGGAAAGCTTTCGTTGTTAAGCGAACGTGTAAGACACCGAAAACATCCTATAGAGCGATAATTACCGGTAATTATTCATCGCAAAATTTTGATTATTATTGAAGGAATATTCATGAAAAAGACTCTGTTGATCGCATCTTTGTTGGCTGTTGCTCTGGCTGCTTGCGGTAAAAAAGAAGAAGCTCCTGCACCTGCACCAGCTCCAGCAGCTGAAGCTCCAGCAGCAGCACCAGCAGCTCCAGCAGCTGATGCAAAGCCAGCTGACGCAGCTCCTGCAGCTCCAGCAGCTGATGCTAAGCCAGCTGACGCTGCTCCTGCAGCACCAGCAGCTGACGCTAAGCCAGCTGACGCAGCACCAGCAAAATAATCAACTGATTATTGAAAAAGCCGACCCAAGGGTCGGCTTTTTTTATGTCCGTCGTCTTTGGCGTGACTTGTTCGGACTTGCACGTCTCAACGTGCGCACATCCACTGAAGAAGAAATGTTTCCATTTCGACAGCACCGAATACAGTATCCATCCAACTTCCCCGCAACATCCACTTCGCAGCGTGAGCGGCCTTTAAAGCAACGCAGTTGATCAACTGATGGCAATCCAGCCGAATCCCTCTTCCTGGCAGGCGATCATAATCTCGCCCGGATGCGCATCCAATGCACCGCACAGCGCTGCGCGCGCCAGCTCCGGCGTATTGTTCTTCAGGCTCAGATGAGCACCAATCACGGTTTTCAATTTTTGCTTCTCGAGTGCCGCAAGAATTTCAGCGCTGGTGTCGTTGGCCAGATGGCCGTACGCACCGCCGATACGACGCTTCAGCGATGGCGGATAGGCTGAGTCGGCCAGCATCTGGCGATCGTGATTACATTCCAGTACCAGCGCATCGCAACCGCCAAGCGCTTGCACCAGATGGGCAGTCGACTGTCCCGCATCGGTCAGCACGCCCAGCTTGTAGTGACCGTCATTGGCAACGTACTGCACCGGTTCGCGCGCATCGTGCGGCACCGTGTATGGCAAAAATGACAAGTCACCGATAACGAGTTCTTCGCTGTCGCGGCAAAAATGCAGCTCGACACCTTTGCAAGCGTCTTCACCAACTGCCTGGTAAGTGCCGTACGTCAGCCAGACCGGAATGCCATGACGACGGGCGAACTTAAAGGCACCGCCGACATGATCCTGATGTTCATGCGTGACGATGATGCCGGAAATATCTTGAGGGAGCTTGCCGATGCGCGTCAGGCGACGCTCGGTTTCTTTGATACCGAAACCGCAATCCAGCATGACCGTAGTGGTGACGCTGGAATGACTTGAGGTGCCGGTGATGATGAGGGCATTGCCTTCGCTGCCACTGCCGAGACTTGCAAATTTCAACAGTGGCCTCGCGAAGACATGTACCGCTTGCTACGAATTTACCTGAGCACTTACTTCAGCTGATCGTTCAACAGACCCAGGATCTTGTCCGCTGTCTGCGAAACTTCAGCCTTGCCGTCGTTGTTCTGAACGGTGATGTTGCTGACGTCGCCGGTACCCTTGACCACGATACGATAGCGCGCTGCTGTCTTGTCCTTGTTCTTGGAGCTGAACAGGTTCGAGAAGAAGCCGCCGGACTCCTTGTCCTTGGCATCCTGGTTCTGATCAACGTAACGCACGAAATAGACGCCTTGCGAGCGATCACGGTCTTCCACAGTGAAGCCGACGCGATCCAGCGCCAGACCGACACGACGCCATGCGCGGTCGAAGCTTTCATCCACTTGTACGCTGGAGCCGGTAGCAGCCTTCAACAGCTTGGAACGCGCTTGCAGGCTCGGTGCATTGGCAACCGCAGCCTTGGCCTTGGTTTCTTCTGCACCCAGACGCACCATCAGACGCGCGAGGAATTCTGCTTCCAGACCTGGATCGGAAGGACGTGCCGTCCACACCGAAGTTTCCTTGGCAGAGCCGGTCAGCACTTCTTCGGCGCCGCGATGGCTGATGAAGATTTCAGTGGTGCCGTTCGGACCGCGTTCCAGACGAGTACGGAACTTGTCACGCTCACCCGTGGAGTACAGCGAGTCAAACACTTTCCCCAGTGTGTTGCGGATGAAGTCTTGCGGAATCTTGGCGCGGTTTTCAGCCCAGTCGGTTTCCATCACGCCGGTGTCAGGCGATTCGACGTTGATCAGGAAACCGGAGTCTTGCCAGAAGTCCTTGATCGGTGTCCACAGCTGTTCCGGTGTTTGCGAGACGACCAGCCAGCGCTGAGTGCCATCGCGCTCGATACGCAGATCACCCTTGGCTTGCGGCGCCACGGCAGCTGCTTCTGCAGCAGGACGAGTCTTCTGTTCAAGGTTGTAGCCGGACGCGGTAGCTACGCCCTTGTTTGCTTCAGGAATCGCATAGCGGTTGTCGCGTTGCAGTTGTGTCAGATCAGGCGGTACTTCGAGTCGTGGACCCTTGGCTTTTTCTGCGCTCTTGTAGTCGATACGGTCCCCTTCCAGCATGTTGCTGACGGCACTGCATCCTGCGAGGCTGGTGAAAGCCAGAGCAATCATAAGACCCGTGAGACCACGTTGTGGGAGAAGACGTGAAGCAGAGTGAACGTTCTTGCGAATTGTCATATCGTTGCAATGAAAAGCGGGTTCGGGTTCAAGGGAAAACGACACTGCCGTTTATGTTAATTAATTATTTTAATACACCGGACTCACGCAGCGCGCCACGCACGGTATCGTGATAAGCGTCGCCCAGCGGAGCCAGCGGCAAACGCATGCCGGATTCGATCAGGCCCATCTCCATCATTGCCCACTTCAGCGGTACAGGATTTGGTTCGACAAACAGCTTGTTATGCAAAGGCAGCAGCTTGTTGTTCAGTTCGATTGCGCGGGCGATATTACCGCTCATGGCCGCAACACACAGCTCGTGCATATCGCGCGGCGCGACGTTGGCCGTCACCGAAATATTGCCGTGGCCGCCGTACAGCATCAGCGCAATCGCCGTAGCGTCGTCGCCGGAATAAATGGAGAACGATTTCGGCGCCAGACGGATCAGATCCGTGCCGCGGCCGATATTGCCGGTTGCATCCTTGACGCCGACGATGCCCTTCACTTGCGCCAGGCGCAGGATGGTTTCGTTGCTCATATCTGCAACGGTGCGGCCCGGCACGTTATACAAAATCACGGGCAAGTCGACCGACTCGGCGATCTTCTTGAAGTGCAGGTACATGCCTTCTTGCGTCGGGCGGTTGTAGTAGGGAACAACCTGCAGCGATGCATCGGCGCCAACCTTCTTGGCGAACTCGGTCAACTCGATTGCTTCCGAGGTCGAATTGCCGCCGGTGCCGGCGATGATGGGGATACGTTTTGCGGTGTGCTCTACCGCCACTTTGATCAGCTCGGAATGTTCTTCGACCGATACGGTCGGGGATTCGCCAGTAGTACCGACGATAACGATGCCGTCGGTGCCTTCTGCGATATGCCAATCAATCAACTTGCGCAATCCCGGGAAATCGAGACTGCCATCCGGATGCATCGGCGTGACGATGGCGACTATGCTGCCCTTGATCATGATGTTAGTGCGTAGTGAGTAGAAAATAAAAGACCGATTGTAGCGGATAGCCACTGCTATCGGTCAATTTGTTCAGATTTGCTTACATAGAACCCATACTTTGCAGGGTTTTGCCCGGCTGAGGTCAAGGGATCTCAATAGCGCTTAATAACCCAGTCCCATGGCTTCGCGGACGTCGCGCATGGTGTCTTGCGCCAGCTTGCGGGCCGTATCGCAGCCGTCTGCAATGATGGCGCGCACCAGCGATGGGTCGTCGATATATTGCTGCGCCCGTTCCAGCATCGGTTGCTGTTCTTTCAGGATGGCATCAATAACCGGTTGCTTGCATTCCAGACAACCAATCCCGGCGGAACGGCAACCCTTGTCGACCCATTGCCGTGCAGCATCATCGGAATAGACCAGATGGAATTGCCAAACCGGACATTTGGTCGGATCACCGGGATCGGTGCGGCGCACGCGTTGTGGATCGGTCGGCATGGTGCGGACCTTCTTGGTGACGGAATCCTTGTCTTCGCGCAGTGCGATGGCATTGCCGTAGCTCTTGGACATTTTTGCGCCGTCCAGCCCGGGCAAGCGTGAGGCTTCTGTCAGCAAGGCTTGCGGCTCGGTCAGGATCAACTTGCGGCTGCCTTCCAGATAACCAAACAGGCGCTCGCGGTCGATCATGGACAAATTCTGCGCGTCGTCGAGCATGGCCTTGGCTTGCTCCAGCGCTTCTTCGTTGCCCTGCTCCTGAAATTGCGTGCGTAGCTCCTGATACAGCTTGGAGCGTTTGCTGCCGAGTTTTTTGACGGCTTCGCGCGCTTTTTCCTCGAAACCTTTTTCCTTGCCGTAGAGATGGTTAAAGCGACGCGAAATCTCGCGCATCATCTCGATATGGGGAATCTGGTCTTCGCCCACCGGCACCTGACTGGCGCGGTAGATCAGCACGTCGGCCGCTTGCAGCAACGGATAACCGAGGAAACCATAAGTCGCCAGATCGCGATCAGCCAGTTTCTCCTGCTGATCCTTATAGGTCGGCACGCGCTCCAGCCAGCCCAGAGGTGTCGCCATCGACAACAACAGATGCAGCTCGGCGTGTTCAGGTACGCGTGACTGAATGAACAAGGTGGATTGGGAAGGATCGACACCGGCGGCTAACCAGTCGATCACCATTTCCCAGGTGCTGGTTTCGATGACGCTTGGGTCATCGTAGTGTGTCGTCAATGCATGCCAGTCAGCAACAAAAAACAGGCAAGGCAGTTCAGATTGCAGCTTGACCCAGTTCTTCAGGGCGCCGTGATAGTGGCCCAGATGCAGCGCGCCTGTGGGGCGCATACCGGAGACAACGCGGTCAGGATACATGGTGTGTGTTTTTAAAAAAGTAAGGACAACGGCGAAGTAATCAACTGCAGCAAGCTTCCTGCCAGGTACATGACCGGCGCCATCCACCAGGTGTAAATCACCTTGAGCAAAACCAATGCCATGACGATAAAGAAACCGTAAGGCTCAATCTGTGCAAATTTATACGCATATTTGTTCGGCAGCAAACTGGTCAGAATGCGGCCGCCATCCAGCGGTGGGATCGGAAACAGGTTGAAGGCGAACATCACCAGATTGGTCAGCACTCCGGCTTTGGCCATCAACATGAAGAATTCTTCTTCGACGCCACCGATTGCCAATGCGTAAATCATCAGCGTCCAGATCAATGCCATCAGGAAGTTGGCAGCCGGACCGGCAAGCGCTACCCACGCCATATCGCGCTTGGGCTTGCGCAGCTTGCCGAAGTCCAGCGGCACCGGCTTGGCATAACCGAACAGGAAAGCCCCGCTGGTTGCGAAATACAGCAACACCGGAATCACGATGGTGCCGAAAGGATCGATGTGTTTGAGTGGATTGAGGCTCATGCGCCCCATCATGTAGGCGGTCGTGTCGCCAAAGTACTTTGCAGCAAAGGCGTGAGCCGCCTCGTGCAGTGTAATCGCGAACAGTACCGGGAGCGCATACACTGCGACAGTCTGGATAAGATCATTCATGGGTGCGAATTTTAGCAGAGGGATCAGGCGGGGCTGCCGGAAAATCGGCAGATAGAGCAAGAAATACGGGAAGGCGCTCTTGAACACCTCCCCAGACTGCGGATATTGACGACATGACAACGATTACATGCATGAATGCCCTGGCATCCGATGAATCATTCCAAAAGGCAATTTATAAACCGAACGGCGCCGCGTCACCCCGCCCCTGCCGTACCAGCACCGGCTCGGTGTCATCGCTGAGATCGATGACCGTGGTCGGCTCCAGGCTACAGGCGCCGCTGTCGATGACGAGCTCAATCTGCTTTTCCAGACGATCGCGAATATCCCCGGCATCGGTCAGCGCATCGTCCTGATCCGGCAGGATCAGGGTCGTGCCGATCAAGGGCTGGCCCAGTTCTGCCAGCAAGGCGTGGGCGATCTGGTTTTCCGGCACGCGCAGGCCGATGGTCTTGCGCGACGGATGGCTCAGGCGGCGCGGTACTTCCTTGGTAGCTTCCAAAATGAAGGTGTACGGCCCCGGCGTTGCCGCCTTGAGCAAACGGTACTGGCGGTTGTCGACCTTGGCGTATTGGGCGATTTCGCTGAGATCGCGGCACAGCAAGGTCAGATGATGCTTTTCGTCGACACCGCGGATACGGCGCAGGCGTTCCACCGCATTCTTGTCATCGAGCTGGCATACCAGCGCATAACAGGAATCGGTCGGCAAGGCGACGATGCCGCCGCCCTGGATAATCTGCGCGGCCTGCTTGATCAGGCGCAGTTGAGGGTTATCGGGATGGATCTGGAAAAACTGACTCATGAATCCTTCGTTTCAAAATCGAATACGGTTTTCAAAAAGGCAAAACGGCGGCGCTACACTGCACCGCCGTTTTTCTGTCGTTGCCGGCTTATCGCTGACCGCGCAATGCCGCGATGCGCTGTTCCATCGGCGGGTGCGTGGAAAACAACTCCATGAAACCCGGCTTGTCGTTGATGCCCATTGCCGCCATCGATTCCGGCAAACCGCTGACCGGGATGCCACCCAGACGCGCCAGCGCATTGATCATTGGCTGTGGGCCACCAAGCAGCTTGGCAGAACCGGCGTCAGCACGGAATTCGCGATGACGCGAGAACCAAGCCACGATCATCGACGCACCGATACCAAACACGATCTGGCAAACCATGACGGTCACCATGTAGCCGATGCCAGGGCCGGAATTGTCATTGTTACGGCGCAACGCCGAGTCCACGAAGTAACCGACCACGCGCGACAGGAATACGACGAAGGTGTTCACCACGCCCTGAATCAGCGTCATGGTCACCATGTCGCCGTTGGCGATATGCGCCACTTCATGGCCGAGCACGGCTTCGACTTCTTCTTTGGTCATGCCTTGCAGCAGGCCGGTCGACACGGCAACCAATGCAGAATCCTTGAACGCGCCGGTAGCGAAAGCATTCGGCTCGCCTTCATAAACAGCAACTTCAGGCATGCCGATGCCGGCGCGCTGCGCCAGCTTGCTGACGGTATTGACCAGCCAGACTTCGGTGGAATTGACCGGCGTATCGATCACGCGCGCACCGGTACTCCACTTCGCCATGGTCTTGCTCATCAGCAGCGAAATGATGGAACCGGTAAAACCGACGACGATGGAAAACACCAGCAGCATCGGCAGGTTGAGTCCAGCACGCGTCAGGAATCTGTCCACGCCGAGCAGGGACAAGATCACGCTCATCACCACCAGCACGGCGATATTGGTCGCGAGGAAGAGGAATATGCGTTTCATCCGGAAAACTCCTATCAGGAAAGTGGTTATTAGATAGGAACAATCATGGGGAAATCAAGAGATGTGCCGTAAAGCATTGATCGTAGTCCTCTTGATCTACATGTCGAGTCGCTAACAGAGCGTCGCTGGCAAGGCGCGCCGACGCAGACAGTACGAATGTACGGCAAGGAGAAGCAACGCTGCCAGCGGCGCTCTGTTAGCGACTCGCCAATTTCCAGTCGTGCCAAACCGGCGTCAGATCCTTCGGCAATGGCGGCAATGCGCCCAGATCCACACGCGATTCGCCCGGGCCATGGAAATCCGAGCCGATCGATGCGAGAAAGCCGTAGCGCTTGGCGACGCGGGCATATTCCTCGTATTGATCCGGCGTGTGGCTGCCGGTGGTGACTTCGATAGCTGCACCGCCATGCTGCTTGAATTCATCGAACAAGACGCCGAATTCCAGATCGCTGTACTGATAGCGTCCGGGGTGCGCAATCACCGCCACGCCGCCGGCTCCGCGAATCCAGTCGACCGACTCCTTGAGCGTCGCCCAGCGATGCGGCACATAGCCGGGTTTCCCCTCGCACAGATAGTTGCGAAACACTTCCTTGGTGTCGGCGCAGCGGCCGATCTCAACGATGTAGCGGGCGAAATGCGTGCGCGACATCAGATCGGGATTGCCCACGTGTTTGAGCGCGCCTTCAAAGGCGTTGGGGATACCGACCTTTTCCAGCCCTGCTGCAATGTCGCGACCACGCCGTTCGCGGCCGTTGCGCGTCGACGCCAGCCCCTTCACCAGCGTCTCGTTCTTTTCATCGATGCACAAGCCGACGATATGCACAGTCTGCCCTGCCCATGTGATCGAGATTTCGACGCCGGGAATGTAATGCATCCCGAGATCCTGTGCGGCCTCGCGCGCGATGGCAATGCCGCTGATTTCGTCGTGATCGGTCAGCGCCCAGACATCGACGCCATTGGCCTTGGCGCGCGCAGCCACCTCCGCTGGCGGCAGCAAGCCGTCAGAGACGTTGGAGTGGCAGTGCAGATCGACGTTGAGCATTGTTGAAGAGGCCTTGAAAACACGAAAATGATAGTTCCATTGTACGCCGCAAGCGCCTTCTCTGCTGCGTTTGCACACAGACCTGAAAGGGCCTTGCAACGGCGACTGGAGTCTGGGGCTTATTCGTTCAGAAACGCTTCAATCACCGTCGCCAGCAACGCCGGCTGATCGTGATGGAGCATGTGTCCGGCGTCCGGAATGATTTCCGTACGGACGTTGCGGAGGAAGCCGATACGGCGTTCGATTTCCGGGCGCATCAGCGTGTTTTGACCGAACCAGCGCCAGATGTCGGTTTCTGCCGCTTCCACCCACAAGACCGGGGAAGTGATCTGCGCCCAGCAGGCGGTGACTTCGTCAACGCGATACAGCAGCGGATTGGTGTTCTTGTGCGCCGGATCGCCGAGGATCGCCCAAGTGCCGTCGTCATTCTGGCCGGCCCAGTGTTGCGCCAGGAAGGCGGCGCGCTCGCGGCTCAGCCGTGGATTGGTCTTTTGCAGACGGCCCATGACTTCTTCGAGAGTAGCGTAGCTGCGCATCTCCGGCTTTTCCTGCAGTTCGTCGAGCCATTTGGCAAAACGTCCGGGCGCTTGTTCGGGCTTGGTGCTGGGCAGACCGAAACCTTCCAGATTGACCAGCTTGGCAATGCGTTGCGGGCGCACGCCTGCATACAGGCCGACAACGTTGCCGCCGAGGCTGTGACCGAGCAAATTGACTGCCTCGTCCGGTGCATAGTGCAGCAACAAGGCATCCAGGTCGGCCAGATAGTCGGGATACCAGTAGGTGTCGGCCTGAGGCCGCTCGGTCAGGCCAAAGCCGCGCCAGTCGGGCGCAATGACATGCCATTCCTTTTGCAGGCAATCGACCATGAACTGGAATGAGGCCGAGATATCCATCCAGCCGTGCACCATGAAAATTTTGGGCGCCTGTGGATCACCCCAGTGGCGTACGTGATATCGCAAACCGCGGATATCAAGGAATTCGGAACGGGATGGCTTCATGGCTCAGTGACTTCTCTGCAATCGGGGAAACCTCACAGTATAAGGCTAGCCCGGCCTGCCCGCTGCAGCGCCGACTGCATCCGGCTGCATCTGACTATAGCCGGATGCCTTACTGCAGATATCGCCCGAGATCGAAGGACGATTTCAGCCCCACTGTATGGAAGTGCGTTTCCATCCAGCGTTCAGCAGCCAGCCGGCCTTCATCGTAAAGACCGTGGATGAAAGACCGCTTGGTGTTGAGCTTGCTCATGACGTCAAGCTGGCTCATCAAATCGTTGGCCTCGATCAGATGCATGTTGAGGCGCTTCAGGCGCCGCTCCAGGGTCCCGAAGGCAAACATGCCGCTCTCCGCTTCGCGCTTGGCCAGGGCCAATCCACCCACTTCGGTGAAAAACGCCGAGCTGAAACTGATCTCCGAGAGACGCTGACCAATATCGTGTGTCGACGTCGGCGTGCCGGGACGGCTGCACGGATGCAGCAGCACCACCAGCAAATCGCGCGACGAGCACAGATGCAGCAGAGGGAAAATCGGTGGATTGGCCGTCAAGCCGCCATCCCAATAGGCCTCGCCGTCGATCTCGACCGGGCGGTGCATTGAAGGCAGGCAAGCCGAAGCCAACAAGGCATCCAGCGTCAGTTCCCTGTCACGGAAAATCTTCAGCGTGCCGGAGCTGACCTTGGTCGCAGCAATGAATAATTTGATGGCGCTGCGCGTACGCAAACGGTCGAAGTCAATCTGCTCTTCCAGGATGTCGCGCAATGGATTGATATCCAGCGGATTCAGCTGCGTCGGCGAAAAGAAGCGCGTCATCGCCAGAAAGGCGTGCATCGCCGCCGGAGTGGTCTGGGTCAGCAAGCTGGTACCGCCCGGCATCATCTCCGGCGGCAAGAAACTGAACGGCTCCTTGATCGCGATACGCCCCCAGAAAGCCGCCAGCGCCTCGCGTGCACCTTCGCGGCCGCCGACGTTAAAGCCGTGTGACAAGACCGCTGCATTCATGGCGCCGGCGCTGGCACCGCTGATGCCCTCAAACGCCATGCGTCCGTCTTCCAGCAAACGATCCAATACACCCCAGGTAAAGGCACCGTGCGATCCACCGCCCTGCAACGCCAATGTCACGATCTTGTTTTGCATGCTATTCCTTAAGTAAGTCTTCATGCCGCCTGTCATGGCGAAGTCACGGCGTCGCGATATGCTCGCGCCGTGATAGGTGTGACGATGAGCATGTTATAACATGCTCGTATTGTTTTAATTCGAGCGAGAGAAAATGAAATCCATCTGTGTTTATTGCGGTTCTTCCGCCGGCGCGTCCGAAGTCTACGCGGAAGGCGCACGCGCGCTGGCGCGGGAAATGGTCAAAGACAATATTGCTCTGGTGTACGGCGGCGGCAACGTCGGCCTGATGGGCATTATTGCAACAGAAGTCATCCGCCTCGGCGGTGAAGCCACGGGCGTGATCCCGAAGGCACTGCTGGACAAGGAACTGGGTCACAACGGCCTGACCCGTCTGCACATCGTCAAGGACATGCACGAACGCAAGGCCATGATGGCGGAATTGTCGGACGGTTTTATCGCCATGCCGGGCGGCATGGGTACGCTGGAAGAACTGTTTGAAGTGCTGACCTGGGCGCAGCTGGGTTTTCACTACAAACCGATCGGCCTGCTCAATGTGGACGGTTTCTACAACAACCTGATCGCCTTCATCGAACATCTGGTGTCGCAACGCTTCCTGACGGCGGAACAATCGCTGCTGATGATGCATGAGCAAAATCCGGCGGATCTGCTGCAGCGCTTCAAGACGTACAAGCCGAGCTATACCAATAAGTGGGCCGACAACACTGCGCCTGCAAAGCTGCTGCCGTAATCCGGCAAGGAGCACAAAGAAAAACGGTCATCCCGGCGCAATGCCGGCATGACCGTTTTTCATGATGATCAGATCAACCTGATCAAATAATCATGCCATCAGGAATCCAGCGCCTGCCTGAAATCTTCCACCAGATCGTCCGTATCCTCAAGGCCGATCGAGACGCGAATCAGCGATTCGGCGATACCCATTGCGGCGCGGCGCTCCTGCCCCATTTCATAGAAAATCGTGTGCGCCACGGGAATCACCAGCGTGCGTGTATCGCCCAGATTGCTTGACGCTACTGCCAGTTGCAGACGGTTCAGATAGTCGAAGCAATCGATGCCGTCCTTCAATTCAAAGCTCAGCAAGCTGCCATAGGAACGGAACAGCTCCGTCGCCAGTGCATGTTGAGGATGCGACTGCAAACCCGGGTAATACACGGCCGCCACACGTGGATCGGCGTCCAGCATCTGTGCCACGGCCAGCGCATTGGCGCATTCACGCTCCTGGCGCAGCGCCATGGTTTCTGAACCGACGGCGATGTGATGCGCCGCTTCCGGCCCCAGCGAAGCGCCGAAATCGCGCAAGGCCTTGGCGCGAATCTGCGCCATACCCCATTGTTTCTGTGGATTCTTTTTGTAGTTGTCGGCGATGTGCGGATAGCACGACCAGTCGTACAACCCGGTATCGGTCAGCGCGCCGCCCAGTGCGTTGCCGTGACCGCCGATGGATTTGGTCAGTGAATTGACCACCAAGCCTGCACCAACTGCTTTCGGCTGGAACAGATAAGGCGACGTCATCGTGTTGTCAACGATGTACAGGATACCGCGCTCACGGCACAGGTCGCCGATACGTTTCAGGTCGGCGATCTGGGTGCGTGGATTGGCGATGGTTTCGACAAACACGACGCGCGTCTGCGGCGTCAGTGCCTCTTCCACCAGCTTGGCATCGGTCGCATCGACCATCGATACGCGCGCGCCTTGCGCATTGACCGTCATCCACATGCTGTTGGTATTGCCGAACAGAAAAGCCGATGACACCACGTGATCGCCTTCGCGCAACAGCCCCTGAATCACGGCGCCAATCGCCGCCATACCGGTAGCGAAGCAGATGGTTGACAGTCCGCGTTCCATCTTGGTGATCTTCTCTTCCAGCGCCGACACGGTCGGGTTGCCCTGCCGGCCATAACGATAGCCGGACTGCTTGCCTTGAAATACTTCAGCCAGTTGGCGCGCATCCTTGTAGCCGAACGCCACGGAGGTATGGATCGGTTTGTGCAGCGAGCCGTGTTCGATTTCTTTCTGGCGATCGCTGTGCAAAATGGTGGTGGTGAAACCGTAGCTCTTCTTGTCGTTCATAGGTGTGGATGCGTAAGACAGTAAAACTTGGGAACAGTGATGATAAGCCAGTTCTGCCGCTGCCGCAGCAGCAATGCTTGCCTCAATGAAAAACGCCGGACGCTGTGACAGCGATCCGGCGTTTTTTCTGCTGCGTACGCGATGGAATTTAGTCCACGCGTGCCAGGTTCAGATTGAGTTGCGAGCGCACTGCATCTTCCAGCGCCGGTTTCGGATTCTTGCGTGCAAACTCGAGGCGATCGAGGTAGTCACGCGAGATGTCGCCGGTGATGTAGTTGCCGTCGAAGCACGATGCCTCAAAGTTCTTCAAGGCCGGATTGACGTCGGAGATCGAGCGCTTCAAGTCTTCCACATCCTGATACACCAGCGCGTCGGCGGTGATTTCGCGGCAGACTTCCTGATCGGTGCGGCCGTAAGCAATCAGTTCGTCGCGTGTCGGCATGTCGATGCCGTAGACATTCGGGAACTTGACTGGTGGCGCTGCCGAAGCAAAGATCACGCGCTTGGCGCCGGCTTCACGCGCCATTTGCACGATTTCGCGGCTGGTCGTACCACGCACGATCGAATCATCGACCAGCAAGACGCTCTTGCCCTTGAACTCGGAACCGATGGCATTGAGCTTCTGGCGCACGGACTTCTTGCGCAGGCCTTGACCTGGCATGATGAAAGTACGGCCGATATAGCGGTTTTTGATGAAACCTTCGCGGTAATCGAGGTTCAGCTTGAGCGCCAGTTCCATCGCTGCAGGACGCGACGAATCGGGAATCGGCATAACGACATCGATTTCACCGCTGGAGATTTCGCGACGGACCTTCTCGGCCAGGTATTCACCCATCTTCAGACGGCTGGCGTAGACCGAAGCACCGTCGATGACCGAGTCAGGACGCGCCAGGTAGACGAATTCGAAAGCACAAGGATTCAGCGTCGGGTTGTCGGCACATTGCTGGTTGTACAGCTTGCCGTCGTTATCGATGAAAATCGCTTCGCCCGGCATCACATCGCGCAGGAAGCGGAAGCCCAAGCCTTCCAGCGCCACGGATTCGCTGGCCAGCATGTACTCGGAACCCTTGTCGGTTTCGTTGAAACCCAGGCACATAGGACGAATACCGTATGGATCACGGAAGCCCAGCAGGCCGTAGCCGGCGATCTGCGCCACCACGGCGTAGGAGCCGCGCACGCGCTTGTGCACCATCGCCACGGCCTTGAAGACCGCAGCCGGATCCAGCGAATAGCCGGTCGTGGCTTGCTGCAACTCATGCGCAAACACGTTGACCAGCACTTCAGTATCGGAATCGGTGTTGAGGTGGCGGCGGTCGTTCTTGAACATCTCGACCTTGAGCTGTTCCGCATTGGTCAGGTTGCCGTTATGCGCCAGAATGATGCCGAAAGGCGCATTGACGTAGAACGGTTGCGCTTCTTCTTCGCTGGACGAGCTGCCGGCGGTCGGATAACGCACCTGGCCGAGGCCGGTGTTGCCCGGCAGCGAGCGCATGTTGCGCGTACGGAACACGTCGCGCACCAGACCGTTGGCCTTGTGCATCGAGAAACCGTTTGCGTGATTGGTTGCGATACCGGCTGCATCCTGGCCGCGGTGCTGCAACAGCAGCAGCGCATCGTAGAGCAACTGATTGACTGGACTATGGGAAACGACGCCGACAATGCCACACATGGTGGACTCCTAATGAAAACAAAGACGAAAAAACAAAATTAAAAATGGACGTGCTGCGCGAACTGGCCCGGCAAATAGGGTTTAACGGTCTCCGCGGCAGTTTCCGCCAGCGGGCTTAACCTCGCATCTTTCCAGAATGGCTGCTGCGGAATCGACGTCGTACCGCATAACAACACCACCGCCAGCACAATCACCGCACCGCGCGCCAGGCCAAACACTGCACCCAGGCTGCGATCGATCAGCGACAGGCCGCTTGCCTTCACCACTTCGGACATCGCTCTGGTCACCAGGCCCATCAACAGGCGCGTACCGATGAACAAAGCGATAAATCCCACAATCAATCTTGTCGACTCGCCCGGAATCACGTCGGGTAACATCGTCGCCAATGTTTCACCATAGGCGTTGGCGACGACTAATGCAATTATCCAACTGGCCAGCGACAACACTTCCCTGACCAATCCTCTTAACATGCTGATGATTACTGAACAAACCAGTACCAGCAATACCAGATAATCAAAAATCGTCACAATAACAACATAAGCAATATGCGACCGGTCATCGCGAAATTCAAGCCGGAACGATAGTAGCGTTCAGGCCGAGCTTATTAATCCTGGCACGCATCTTGTCGGCCTCGTCGCGGCTGGCAAACGGGCCGACGCGAATACGCGTACGGTCGCCCGACTGGGTTGCCACTTTTTGCGTAAATGACTTGATACCGGCGCTATTAAGCTTGCCGCGCAGCTCATCAATCTTTTCCTGAGTCGCCAACGCGGCGACCTGGATCACAAATTTACCGCCTGTTGCGGCCGGTGCCGATGCTGCCGGCTTCTTGTCGGCTGTAGCAGACTTACCCTCCAGAATCGCCATGGCACGCGCCGCGTCGTCAGGCTTATCTGCGGTCTTGGGCCTGGCGGCTTCCTTCACGTCCTTCTTGTGATCGTCTTTGTGCTCGGTTGGCTTGGCCGCAGCCTTACTCTCTTTTACGTCTGCTTTGGCGTCGGCTTTAGTCTCGGGCTTGGCAGCAGGCTTGGGTACTTCAGGCTTGTCGGCAGGCTTTTCCGCGACGGGAGCAGCTGGTTCAGACAGTTTCGCCAGCGGCGCATTGGCAGGACCGGAAGGCATCGCCGGAGCGCCGGGAGCAATCGCCGGCTTTTCATTGGCAGGTGCCAGCGTTGCCGGATCGACAAACTCTTCTTTCGGTTGCGTTGCTGAAGTTGTTGCAGTTGCTGAGCTCGACGATGTTGCCGGTTTGGCATCTGCAACCGTATCCTTGGCGGCATCCTTGCCATCCTTGGAAGGAATCTGGATCGCAATATCGTCCGCCAGCGGGCGCGGTTCGGAATCGAGAATCATCGGCAATACGATCACCACTGCCAGCACCAGCGCAACGGCGCCGATCAGGCGACGGCGTGCACGTTTCTTTTCCGGCAGTACGGGATCGACAGACTCATCTTTGCCGGACTTGCGCGAATTCCCGGCGCTGCGGCTGCCACGGCTGTTCTGCGCGGCCGACGATTCCCCTGCGGAACGCGACAGGAACTCGCCTTGACCGGAAGCAGATTCCTGCTTGTTTTTACGAAAAAACGAGAACAAGCCCATGCTGATCTATGTAAGGTGGTCTGAAAAATGCGGATGACAAATACGGGGTGCAGCTGATGCAATTGAATGCAGCGACTGACCGCATCAAAAAACAAATGGCGACATCCCAGCCGGAAACAACGCAAACCGCGAAAAACTCAATGCAATTCCGGCTTACGGGCTTGCATCACGCCTGCGACAGTGAGGAAGGATCCAAAAACCACAATTCTATCATTCTCGGTAGCTCTGCTCTGCGCATTTGCGAATGCAGCAGCTGGCGTTTCAAAGGTTTCTATGGTGCAGGCCGCATCAGGCTTGAATTCCGGCTCGACGCCCGCTTCCAGCAACTTGTCCTTCAATTGCTGCGCCGTAGCAGCGCGCGGCAATGGCAAGCCGGTCACACACCAGTGATCAATCTTGCCCTTCAGGTGACTGATGACGCCTTCGATGTCTTTGTCCAGCATGGAGCCGAACACCGCATAGGTGTAGGGATGGAAGCCCATGTTGTCGAGATTCTGCGCCAGCGTGGCAGCGGCGTGCGGGTTGTGGGCGACATCGAGGATCACCAGCGGTTGTCCCGGCAAGACCTGGAAACGTCCCGGTAATTCGACCGTGGCCAGGCCGGTACGCACTTCTTGCGCGCCCACTGGCAACACATCGCGTAACGCCTCCAGCGCCGCCAGTGCCGCCGACGCATTGAGCAGCTGATTGGCGCCACGCAGGCTCGGATACGCCAGCGAATTGCGGCGCTGAGCGCGACCGCCGTAGGCCCACTGCTGCTTGTCGCCCTGATAGTTGAAATCACGGCCCATCAGCCAAAGATCGGCGCCGATGGATTCAGCATGCTTGATGAGCGACTTCGGCGGCACAGGATCGCCGCAGATCGCGGTCTTTCCGGCACGATAAATACCGGCTTTCTCAAAGCCGATTTCTTCGCGCGTGGTGCCGAGATATTCGGTGTGATCGATATCGATGCTGGTGACAATGCCGACGTCGGCGTCAATGACATTGACGGCATCCAGACGGCCGCCCAGGCCGACTTCCAGGATCACGACATCCATCTTGGCATCGGCCAGCAGCTTCATGATGGCCAGCGTGGTGAACTCGAAATAGGTCAGCGAAATATCGCCGCGCTTTTCTTCCACCGCCTCAAATGCGGCGATCAGCGCCGCATCGGATGCCGGCACGCCTTCGACACGTGCCCGTTCGTTGAAATGCAGGAAATGCGGCTTGATATACAAACCCACGCGATAACCGGCGCGCATCAGGATCGATTCCAGCATGGCACAGGTCGAGCCTTTGCCGTTGGTGCCGGCCACCGTGATGACGGGGCAATCGAAACGGATGTCGAGCAATTCTTTGACCTTGCCGACGCGTTCCAGGCCCATGTCGATGGACTTGGTGTGACGGGTTTCCAGAAGGGTCAGCCATTCGGCCAGGGTAGAAGGTTTTGCTTGCGCTTGCATGAGTTGAATCTACAGTGAATCTGAGATGACCTGCATGGAGCTGATGAGCTCGATGAATGACTTGGAACGACTTGGAATAACTTAAAAGCAAAAACCCGAACTTGCGTTGAACGACGACAAGTTCGGGTCTGTCTGCAGCATCGCTATCAGGAAACGGTTTCGGCCGCCTGATTTTGCAGCAACGCCAGCAAACGTGCGATTTCTTCGCGCATCTTGCGACGGTCGACGATCATGTCGATGGCGCCCTTGGTCACGAGGAACTCGGAGCGCTGGAAGCCTTCCGGCAACTTTTCGCGCACGGTGTTCTCGATCACACGTGGACCGGCGAAGCCGATCAGTGCTTTCGGTTCGGCCATCACGACGTCGCCCATGAAGGCGAATGATGCCGACACGCCGCCCATGGTCGGGTCGGTCAGCACGCTGATGAAGGGCAGCTTCTTCTCGGACAGCTTGGTCAGCATGGAAGTGGTCTTGGCCATTTGCATCAATGACAGCAAGCCCTCTTGCATACGCGCACCGCCGGTGGCGGTGATGCAGATGAACGGTACTTTTTGCTCCAGCGCCATTTGTGCGCCGCGAGTGAAACGCTCGCCCACCACGGATCCCATGGAACCACCCATGAATTCGAACTCAAAGCAGGCAACCACGACCGGCAGGGTCATGATGGCGCCGCCCATGACGATCATGGCATCGGTTTCACCGGTGGATTCCAGCGCGTCTTTCAGACGATCAGGATATTTCTTGCTGTCTTTGAATTTGAGCGTATCGACCGGCAAGGCTTCCTGGCCGATTTCATAACGGCCGCCTTCGTCGAGCAGCGAATCCAGGCGCGCACGGGCGCGGATACGCATGTGATGACTGCACTTCGGGCAAACGTGGAGATTGGATTCCAGATCCGTACGATAAAGCACTGCTTCGCAGGATGGGCACTTGACCCATAAACCTTCGGGTATCGATTTCCGGCTTGCGGAATCGCTACGTTGAATTTGAGGCGGGAGTAATTTCTCTAGCCAGCTCATAGAAACCTCTTTCTAATTTCCGGTGGCGCATTGTACCAGAGGCAAAGCCACACAACCGGAGACGATGATTTGATTGCTTTTCGATAATTTCTTTTAAGAAACTATGCTTTCAGGAGAGACCGGGCTCGCTGTCGGCCTCCTCCTTGAGATGCAGGGATCAGGCGTCCATTGCCTTGCGAATATCCGTCACGAAGGCCTGAACCGCTTCCACTGCACGCTCACGCGGAGTATTTTCCAGCTCCTGAATAATGCGGCTGCCGATCACGACGGCATCCGACACCTGGCTCACCGCCCGGGCGGTGGCGCCGTCGCGAATGCCGAAACCCACGCCGATCGGCAGTTTGACGTGCTTGCGGATTTCCGCAATGCGCTTGGCGACTTCGGCGGTATCGATGTTGCCGGCGCCGGTCACGCCCTTCAGGGAGACGTAGTAGCAAAATCCGCTGCTGACCTTGGCGACTTGCTGGATGCGTTCTTCGGTCGATGTCGGCGCCAGCAGGAAAATGGGATCGAGTCCCTGTGCCTGCATTTTTTGCGAAAACTCTTCGCATTCTTCCGGCGGGTAATCCACGATGATAGTGCCGTCCACGCCCGCTTCTTTCGCTGCCGCAATGAAGGCGTCGACACCAAAGCGTTCAAGCGGATTGGCATAACCCATGAGTACTACCGGCGTCGTGCTGTTGGTCTTGCGAAACTCACGCACGTAACCCAGCACGTCGCGCGTGCTGACGTTGAATTTCAGCGCGCGCTCGCAGGCGCGCTGAATGACCGGACCTTCTGCCATTGGGTCCGAAAAAGGCACCCCAAGTTCAAGAATATCGACGCCACCGGCGACCAGCGCATGCAGCAGAGGCACGGTCAGTTCGGGGACCGGATCACCGGCTGTGATAAAGGTGATCAGCGCCTTCTTGTTGCTGGCCGCCAGCGCGGTAAAAGTGGATTGAATTCGGGACATGGTGTTGAAATGTGTTGTTCGTCGATTCGGCCAGACCTGCTTTGTTTTTTGCAGCTTACGCACAGCGGATTTCAAGTCCGCTGCGCGCATGCAGAGCTGGAGCCTTGTTACTGGAGCTTATTTAACCCTGATGTTGCTGGACAGTATGCATGTCCTTGTCGCCGCGCCCCGACAGATTGGCCAGCACAATGCGGTCTTTCGGCAAAGTCGCTGCCAGCTTGGCCGCGTACGCCAGCGCATGGCTCGACTCCAGCGCGGGAATGATACCTTCGATGCGGCAGCAGGTATGAAACGCCGCCAATGCCTCGTCGTCGGTGATGCATTCATAGCTGGCGCGGCCACTGTCTTTCAACCACGAGTGCTCAGGACCAACACCCGGATAGTCAAGACCTGCCGAAACCGAGTGCGTTTCCATGATCTGGCCGTTTTCATCCTGCAGCAGATAAGTGCGATTACCGTGCAGCACGCCTGGCGTACCCAACGTCAGCGAGGCGGAATGGCGGCCGGTATCGAGACCGTCGCCCGCGGCTTCAACACCGACCAGTTTGACGTCCTGATAATCGATATAGGGGTAGAAAATACCCATCGCATTGGAGCCGCCGCCGACGGCCGCCACCACATAGTCAGGCTGACGGCTGGCGATCTCAGGCATTTGCACGATACATTCGTTGCCGATCACCGATTGGAAGTCGCGCACCATCATCGGATAGGGATGCGGACCAGCCACTGTCCCGATGATGTAGAACGTACTTTCCACGTTGGTGACCCAGTCGCGCATCGCTTCGTTGAGTGCATCCTTCAGCGTCTTGGAACCGGATTCTACCGGCACCACTGTCGCGCCCAGCAGATTCATGCGATAGACATTCTGCAACTGGCGCTTGACGTCTTCGCTGCCCATGTAGACGATGCATTCCATGCCAAAACGTGCACAGATCGTTGCTGTCGCCACGCCATGCTGGCCTGCGCCGGTCTCGGCGATGATGCGCTTCTTGCCCATGCGCTTGGCGAGCAATGCCTGACCGATGACATTGTTGATCTTGTGCGCGCCGGTGTGATTCAGGTCTTCACGCTTGAAATAGATCTGCGCGCCGCCTGCCAGTTCGGACCAGCGCTTGGCGTGATACACGGGGCTGGGACGGCCGACAAAATGTTTCAGCTCAGTATGAAACTCTGCCAAAAACTGTTCGTCGTTCTGGTAATGCGCATAGGCTTCACGCAGCTCGGTGAGTGCGTCGGTCAGGGTTTCCGCTGCGAAGCTGCCGCCGTATTGGCCGAAGTGGCCGCGTGCGTCCGGCAGGTTGTAGGGCGCAGTCTGATGCAAGGCTGCAGCGGCAATAGGCTGACGCTCGGAAAAGTTGCCGAGCGGATTCAATTCTTTCATGGTAGTCCTCAAATGTTCTGGTGAGATGGCTGCCAGGCTCAGGGATAGCCAATCAGGCTTTATCCGCCAGATGTACGGCGCTGATGAAAGCGGCGATCTTGGCGGCATCCTTGATACCTTTGGCTTGCTCGACACCACTGCTGATGTCGACGGCGTGCGGACGCACGCGCTGCACCGCGTCAGTCGCGTTTTGTACGCTCAAGCCACCACTTAAAACGACCCGAGGCGCGAGTTCTTTTGGAATGAGAGACCAATCGAAAACCTTTCCGCTGCCGCCGTATTGCTCAACCAGGGTGTCAAGCAAGAGCCCTGTAAAGAAAGGGCTGGCGGAACGATAATCCTGTTCCCATTCTAACAAATCTTCAGGCGTGGTCGAGCTTCCGATGCGCGCTGCGCGCATAAAAGGCCGTTTGACGGCTTGCGCAATGGCGGCACACTGCTCCGGTGTCTCGTCGCCATGGAATTGCAACAACGACAAGGGTGCCTGTTCCAACACCGCGCCGACCTCCTCCGCACTGGCATTCACAAACAATCCCACCGTTGAAATGAAGGGTGGCACTGTGCGAATCAATTCCGCAGCTGCCGATGCGGTGACATAGCGCGGGCTCTTGTCGTAAAACACAAAGCCGATCGCATCCGCGCCGGCTGTTACGGCAGCGGCAACATCTTCGGCGCGGGTCAAACCGCAAATCTTGATTCTGGTTCTGTGCATGATGACTAAATGGGGTCGTAAGCGAAAGTGGCAAGACGAATAGCAAGGCGCCTAGTCTAACCGATTGAGGTATCGAACCAGATTACAGCCAAGGCCAGGCCGCTTCTTCCTGAGGCAATGACCAGCGCGCCGGATAATCGACTTTGGCCAGATACAGACCGTCGGGCATGAATGTCGGTGCGGCAAGGCTGCGATCCTGCTGCGCCAATATCTGAGCAATCCATTCCGGCGGCTGCCTGCCGTTTCCAACGAAAATCAACGATCCGACGATGTTGCGCACCATGTGATGCAAGAAGGCGTTGGCTTTCAACGTGAAGACAATCATGTCGCCATGGCGGCGGATCTGTAGCGATTCCATTGTGCGTACCGGTGACTTGGCCTGGCACTCCACTGCCCGAAACGTCGAAAAATCGTGCTCGCCCACCAGATGATTCGCCGCCTGCTGCATCAAATCCACATCCAGCGGCCGGAAAGTCCAGCCCGCCTTGCCCGCCAGCAAAGGCGAACGTACCGGATGGTTGTACAGCATGTAGTGATAGGTACGCGCTGTCGCGCTGAAGCGCGCATGAAAACCGTCTTCGCGCTCATTGAGAGCATTGCCTTCGCCATCATCCGCCTGCAACGCAATCGCCCAGCGCACTGCAATCGACGATGGGAGAAAGGCATTGACGCCGCGCACCCACGAGGACTTGTCGCGCGCGATCGTGGTATCGAAATGAACCACCTGCTCCAGCGCGTGCACGCCGGAATCGGTGCGACCGGCACAGGTGGTATCAATATCAACCAGCGTGAACTGCTTCAGTGCCGCTTCCAATTTATCCTGCACCGTCAGCCCATGGGGCTGTGTCTGCCAGCCCTGCCAGGAATTACCGTCGTATTGGATGCCGAGCACAATGCGATGCAGCGAGCGAAGCGGACGCAAAGCCGGTCCGGAAGAAGCCTCCTCGATAACTGCCTGCGTCGCGGTGGGAAGAGAAAGTGCGGGTTCGATCACGGTAGTTCGTTTCTGCGTTGTTATGTACGTTGTTAGTGCGTTATTACATGGATTATTACGTGGGTGGCTACTGTATTGATCAGGTTCGTTGCTTCATTGATCGCTTCGTTCGCCGTTGCATTCGTTAAGCGTCATCTGATCTGGCTGTCATGCGGTCACCGTACCGTAAAGCTCTGCATCCACAGCATATTTCAATCGCAAATCAAAAAGCAAACGGGCGCCAGTCTCGGCGCCCGTCTCCGGACAAGTCGGTGTGCGGCTTACGGCATCCGCCTTACGATAGCTTGGACAACATTTCCTTGGCACGCGCAATCTGGCTATCGCTGCCGCCACGGATGACTTCGTCCAACAGTTCTCGGGCACCTTCCTTGTCGCCGATTTCCTGATACGCCGCGGCAAGATCCAGCTTGGTCGACATTTCTGCAGCAAAGGCCGACTCGTCGTCTTCCAGCACATCCTGCTTAGGCGCTTCCACCGGCTCCGGCAGATCCAGATCGATGTTATTGACGGCTGGCGATGGCTTCGGCAGATCATCCAGCAAAGAAGCCGCATCTTCTGCGTCAGACTTGCCGCTATCAAGCTCCAGATCAAAATCGATTTTGCTGCCGATATCTGCGACCGGCGTCGCGCCCGGTTGAATTTCTGCGCCCTTGAAGTCGTTCAGATCGAACTCGAGATCCTGCTCTTCAGGAGCAGGCGGCTCCGGCTCAGGTTCCGGCATCTTCTCAACCACCGGCTCTTCTTCCGCGACAACCTCTTCCACGGGAGATCCACCATACAGAGGATTGGTCGGATCAAGCACAATGCCCATCGCAGCGGCTTGCTCCCATTCCGAGCCGATGCCGCCGGTGGCGTCATGCAATTCCCTGGCGACATCATTGAAACCTTCGACGTCCTGACGCTTGGAATAAATTTCCAGCAGCTTCAGGCGGATAGCCTGACGATTCGGATCGCTCTTCAAGGCCAGACGCAGAATATCTTCGGCCTGCTCTTCGCGACCGTAAGAAATATACATATCCGCTTCAGAGATCGGATCGACCGCATCCGGCTCGGGGGCTGCTGGAGCCGCTGCCGCTGTAGCGGCGACGGTTTCAGGCGCTGGCTCTGCGACAACTTCAGGCGCCGCTTCCGGCTCTGCAACGGCAGCTGCTACGGCTGCTTCGGGAGTCGGTTCAGGTTGTTTGGCTACCTTTCCCGGCTCATCCTCCTTGTCTGCATCGGCAGATGCAGCAGTTGCTGCCTTCTTCCGGTTATTGCGAACGCGCACAATGCCCCATGCCGCCAGCAGTGCGACCAACGCACCGGCACCAGGCAAGACGAAAGGATTGTCTTGGATGTTGTCGAAGAAATTTGCTTTGACAGCGGGCACAGGTGCTGCTGCAACCTTAGGAGCCACCGCTGCCGGTGCAGCCGCAGGTGCCGGCGCTGCTGGAGCGGGGGCCGGTGTTTCCGGTTTAGGCTGTTCAGCAGCTGCCTCAGCCGGCTTGGCTTCGGCCGGTTTTTCTTCCGGTTTGACAGCAGCAGGCGCTGGTGTCGGTTGTGCTGGTGTTTCCGGCTTGGTGGCGGCAGCTTTTTGCTGTTCGCTCATTTCCGCCAGTGTCTTGTTCTTGATTTCCAGCAGCTTTTGCAAATCGCTGACGTTTTTCTCCAGCGCTTTCACGCGCTCGTTCGCTTCAGCAATCGCTTTGTCTGCGGCGATTTTGTCTTCCGCCGCGGCCTTTTCAGCGGCAGCGCGATCACTCGCGCCAGCCTTGGAAAGTTGCAACTTGTCCTTCGCCTCGCCCGCGCCGGATTTTTCTTCAACGCGTGCGGTCACTTTGCCGCTGCTGCTTTGCCTGGAGTCCCCCGCTTTACGTGAAGGACCGTTGGCGACCTGGCCTGCCAGCTTGTTGCGATAGGCGTTGAAATCCTGTGCCTGGGCAACGACGGTGGTGCGCGCTTCGCCCTTGTCGACAGCGTTTGCGGTAGCGGCGTCAGGCACCGACAACACGCGGCCTGCGCGCAGGCGGTTAATGTTGTCGCCGATGAAGGCATCCGGATTGGCACGGTACAAAGCGACCAGCATCTGATCCAGAGAAACGGTGTTGTCTTTGGTGCGATTGGCGATTTCCGCCAGCGTATCACCCTCTTTCACGCGATACGATTTGCCTTCTGTTTTGGCATCCGACTGTGCGGCATTACTGGCGGCTTTGCCACCTTTACCGCGCTTGCCTGAAGTGGCAACAGCTGGCGTTGCCGCGGCATCATCGGCTTTGACATCCATCTTTGCTGGAGCCGCCGGCACAGTCTTTTCTGCCACAGCAGCGGGCACTGGCGCATTGGTCAATCCGCTCTGGTCATTGCTGCGGCCATTGCGAATCAGTTCTTCTGCCTCACTGGAAGGAGCCGCCTTGGTGACGATGCGCGAAGTTGGTTCTTCATCGCTGTTATTGATTGCCGCCGCTGTCGGCGTTGCATTTGCAGCTGGAGCCGAAGCTGCCGGTGCAACCGCCACCGGTGCAGCAGCCGGCTTGGCAGACGCGGTTACAGGAGCACTGGCCGCAGGTTTGGCGGCAGGCGGTGTTGCCGGGGCCGACTGTGCGGTCTGCGGCTTGCGCATATCCGGCGGGTCCAACAGGAAGGTGTATTCACGCACCAGACGCGAACCGCCACCGCTCAATTCCAGTAGCAAGTCGACGAAGGGTTCGTTGATCGCTTGCGACGAACTGATGCGGATCAGTTGCTTGCCCTGCCGTTGCTCTACCGAGAAACGCAGCGACGACAGCACCGGGTTGAAATCGATATTGGCCTTCTTGAACGCGTCTGCCGGTGCGAGCCTTGCCACCAATGCGCCCTCTTCCTCTTTCGATACCGAGTTCAACTCGATTTCCGCACGGAGCGGTTGCCCCAAAGAGGAGAGCACCGTGAGTTTGCCCAGTCCGGCGGCATTCGCAGCCATTGGCAAGGCTAATGCCAGGGTCACTGCAGCACTCAGTTTTTTCAGGCGGGACAGCGCAAACTTATTATGAGTATATAGAGGCATGTTTATATGGTTTTAGATAGACGTTCTACTAAAGAAGGCCTGAAGACCAAAGTTTATTTCATCGATGACAATCAAAAAATCGACAACTCAACCAAAGCCCTCCAAATTGCCATGAAGCAATGGATTTGAACATCCCTCATAGTAAGGGGCTTTAATGACCGGATTGTTGACAGTGATGAGATAAATTCTGATTTTCAACATATCATCAAGAACTTAGGCCTGCAAGTGTAACCAAGTTCTCAAGATGGTCAAAACCCGCCAACATTCCAGTGAAGGAATGTTTGACGGGTTTGCGTTGCGAATTGACAACGGAAGGCCAAGCCTTCCGCGCCATTATTTACCCAGAATGATGCGCAACATGCGGCGCAGCGGTTCTGCGGCACCCCACAGCAACTGATCGCCGATCACAAAGGCCGAAATATATTCCGGTCCCTGGTTGAGCTTGCGCACACGGCCAACACCGATTTCCAGACTGCCCGTGATGGATGCCGGCGTCAGTTCCTTGACAGTGATGGCGCGATCATTCGGCACCCATTTGACCCATTGGTTACCCGAACGGATGATGGATTCGATGTCGGCCAGCGGCAGGTCGCGCTTGAGCTTGATGGTCAATGCCAGGCTATGGCAACGCATCGCACCGATTCGCACGCACAGACCGTCGACAGGAATGACTTTCTCGCTGTCGAGGATCTTGTTGACCTCAGCCTGCCCCTTCCACTCTTCCTTGGACTGGCCGTTTTCCAGTTGCGCGTCGATCCATGGGATCAGACCGCCCGCCAGTGGCGCGCCGAAGTACTCGGTCGGCACGTCTTCGCGAATGGTCTTGGCGACTTTACGGTCGATATCAAGAATCGCCGACGACGGTGTTGCCAGTTCATCGGCCACGGCGGCATTGATGACGCCCATGCCTTTGAGCAGTTCGCGCATGTGATTCGCACCGCCGCCGGAAGCCGCCTGGTAAGTCATTGAGCTGACCCACTCAACCAAACCTTCTTTGAACAGACCGCCCACGCCCATCAGCAGGATAGAGTTGGTGCAGTTTCCGCCGATGTAATTTTTGACGCCCTTGGCCAGCGCATTCTTGATCACATCGTTGTTGACCGGATCCAGCACGATCACGGCATCGTCCTTCATGCGCAGAGTCGACGCCGCATCGATCCAATAGCCATCCCAGCCGGCTGCACGCAGCTTAGGGAAGATCTCAGTGGTGTAGTCGCCGCCTTGCGCGGTAATAATGATGTCGCATTTTTTCAGTTCATCAATGCTGTTGGCGTCTTTCAGCGTCGTTGCCGTTTTGGCGAACGACGGAGCTTTACCGCCTGCATTCGAGGTTGAAAAAAATACCGGTTCGATGTGATCGAAATCACCCTCGTCCTGCATGCGTTGCATCAGGACCGAACCCACCATTCCACGCCAGCCAACTAAACCAACCAGTTTCATCATCTTTCCCTATTAATGAACTTCCATAATCAATGAACTACAACGTTAAAAAAACCACTATCCCGATCAACCCAATGCCTTGACGACAGCGTCGCCCATTTCCTTGGTGCCGACCTTGGTAGTGCCCTCTTCATAAATATCGCCGGTGCGATAGCCTTGTGCAAGGACTTTCTTCACCGCCGCTTCAATGCGATCAGCCTGTTCCGCCTTGTTCAGCGAGAAACGCAGCATCATGGCAGCCGACAGGATGGTCGCCAGCGGATTGGCGATGCCCTTGCCTGCGATGTCGGGCGCCGAACCGTGCGACGGCTCATACAAACCCTTGTTGTTGGCATCCAGCGATGCCGATGGCAGCATGCCGATCGAACCGGTCAGCATGGCGGCTGCATCCGACAGGATGTCGCCGAACATGTTGCCGGTGACGATGACGTCAAAATTCTTCGGCGCCTTGACCAGTTGCATTGCTGCATTGTCAACGTACATATGAGTCAGTTCGACTTGCGGATATTCCTTGTGCACGTCGGTGACGATGTCTTTCCAGAATTGGAAAGTTTCCAGCACGTTGGCCTTGTCAACGCTGCACAGGCGATTGCCGCGCTTGGCCGCAGCCTGAAACGCAACGTGGGCGATGCGGCGGATTTCCGGCTCACTGTAGCGCATGGTGTCGAAGCCTTCGCGCGCGCCCTTGAAAGGACCGTCCGGCGCTTCGCGCATGCCGCGAGGCTGGCCAAAATAAATGTCGCCGTTCAGTTCGCGCACGATCAGGATATCCAGACCTGCAACCAGTTCAGGCTTGAGCGATGACGCGCCGGTCAGTTCCGGATAGCAGATCGCAGGACGGAAATTGGCGAACAATTGCAGATGTTTGCGCAGACCCAGAATCGCTTGCTCAGGACGCAGCGGACGATCAAGTGTGTCGTACTTCCAGTCGCCGACGGCGCCGAACAGGATCGCATCGGCTTCCTTGGCGAGCTTCAGCGTGCCGTCCGGCAGGGGATGACCATGTGCTTCATAGCCTGCGCCACCGACCGGTGCAGTTTCCATTTCAAACTTTTCGCCCAGTGTATTGAGCACACGTACGGCTTGTTCAATGATCTCGGGGCCGATGCCGTCACCGGGCAAAATTGCAATCTTCATGTCGTCGTCTTCTAGTCTTGGAAAATAATAGCGCCGGAGGCCACATCTGCATCGGTCTTGGTGACCATGCAATGCGGCATCCGGCTGATCAGAACTTCAGAAACCTGCTGCGAATATCTTGGAAGCCCAAGCCTAACTGGCTGTGCTTAGATCGTGTTTGCCAACCAAGGTTGATCGTACAGGTGACGCTCTTCAAAAGCGCGGATTTTGTCCGCTTGGCGCAATGTCAGACCGATGTCGTCCAGGCCGTTGAGCAAGCAATACTTACGGAATTCGCCGACCTCAAACGGATAAGTCTGACTACCATTGGCGGTAGTGATGATCTGTTTGTCCAGATCAATGATCAGGCGGAAACCCGGGAATGCTTTTACTTCATCGAACAGGTGGTCGATCTGCTGCTCCGACAGCACGATCGGCAGCAAGCCGTTCTTGAAGCAGTTGTTAAAGAAAATATCGGCAAAGCTCGGCGCAATCACCGCGCGGAAGCCGTATTGATCCAACGCCCATGGTGCGTGTTCGCGCGAGGAGCCGCAACCGAAATTCTTGCGTGCGATCAGGATCGACGCGCCTTGGTAGCGCGGCTGATTCAGCACAAAATCAGGATTTAGCGGGCGCTTGGAGTTGTCCATGCCCGGCTCGCCGTGATCCAGATAACGCCATTCGTCGAACAGGTTCGGACCGAAGCCGCTGCGTTTAATCGATTTCAGGAATTGCTTTGGAATGATCGCGTCGGTATCGACGTTAGCGCGGTCAAGCGGAGCAACCAAACCATCATGGACAATAAATTTATTCATGGCACTTTTATCGATGATGGATCGCCGCACTATGCGGCAATCCGGATCAGCCGATTTCTTTTATCTCTTCAACAGACGAATCAGCAACAGCAACACAACCGCGCCAACTGTCGCCACAATCAGGGAGCCCAGCAAACCGGAACCGGCGCCGATGCCCAGGAAGCTAAAGATAAAGCCCCCCAACAACGCGCCTACTATACCGACCACCAGATCGCCAATCAGGCCAAAACCGCCACCTTTGACAAACTGCCCTGCCAACCAACCGGCGGCAATACCAATCAATACGAACCAAACAACTTCCATGAAATGCCCTTAGTAAAAAACAAAAAAAACCGACACCCCACGATTGCTCGCTCTCGCCTTGCCGATACTACCTGCCACAAGCATCTTCTGATGCCCCGACCCTGACGCGCCTGCCTAAAACTTCCAACAATTGCGCCACGACCTTTTTATTATTTCTTGCTCGCGTCTTGCATCTTGTCGCCGACCTTCGCGACATCTTCACCAAAGCCATGGACGGTATTGCATGCAGTCAGAGCCAAGATAGATGCAGCCAGCAAAGCCAAAGCGATTATCTTTTTCATCATTTCACCCAAGTAAGTTTATTTACAAAGAACGGATATCAACAAAATGTCCGGCAATGCCCGCCGCCGCCGCCATTGCCGGACTCACCAGATGCGTACGACCACCGGCGCCCTGACGTCCTTCGAAATTACGATTGGACGTCGAAGCACAACGCTCGCCCGGCTCCAGACGGTCGGCATTCATCGCCAGACACATCGAACAGCCCGGCTCGCGCCATTCAAAACCGGCATCGCGGAAAATCTTGTCCAGGCCTTCGCGTTCGGCCTGCTCTTTCACCAGCCCGGAACCTGGCACCACCATCGCCAGCTTGACGTTGGACGCACGGAATTTTCCGCGCACCACCGCTGCCGCTTCGCGCAAATCTTCGATGCGCGAATTGGTGCAGGAGCCGATGAACACCTTATCGATGCGAATATCTTCAATCGGGGTATTGGGCTTGAGCGCCATGTAAGCCAGTGCCTTTTCCATACCGTCGCGCTTGGTGGCGTCTTTTTCCTTGTCCGGATCGGGGACGCGACTGTCAATGGCAACCACCATTTCCGGCGATGTACCCCAAGTCACTTGAGGCTTGATGTCAGCAGCGTTCAAGGTCACGACCATATCGAACTTGGCGCCCGGATCGGAATGCAGCGTACGCCAGTAAGTCACAGCGCGCTCCCAATGCGGACCTGATGGGGCGAACGGACGACCCTTGAGGTAATTGATCGTGGTGTCGTCAACCGCAACCATACCGGCACGCGCACCCGCTTCGATCGCCATGTTACAGACCGTCATGCGGCCTTCCATGGTCAGCGAGCGCATGGTCGAGCCGGCAAATTCAATCGCATAACCAGTGCCGCCGGCGGTGCCGATCTTGCCGATCACGGCCAGCACGATGTCTTTTGCGGTCACGCCGACAGGCAATGCGCCGTCGACCTGCACCAGCATGGCTTTTGACTTCTTGGCCAGCAGCGTTTGGGTTGCCAGGACATGCTCGACTTCCGACGTGCCGATGCCGTGCGCCAGACAGGCGAAAGCGCCGTGCGTGGAGGTGTGCGAGTCACCACAAACCACGGTCATGCCGGGCAGCGTCGCACCTTGTTCAGGTCCGATAACGTGCACGATGCCCTGCCGCTTGTCGTTCATGCCGAAATAGGTCAGGCCGTATTCCTTGGCATTGGCGTCCAGCGTTTCTACCTGCAAACGGGAGATCGGGTCGGCAATGCCGTTGGCGCGATTGGTTGTCGGCACGTTATGGTCGGCCACCACCAGATTGGCAGCATTGCGCCATGGCTGGCGACCTGCCAGCTTGAGGCCTTCAAATGCTTGCGGGCTGGTCACTTCATGCAGTAGATGACGGTCGATGTACAAAATGGCCGTTCCGTCTTGTTCTGCATGAACAACGTGAGATTCCCAAAGTTTGTCGTAAAGCGTCTTAAGCATGATGATGCGGGCGTGTAAAAGCTACGCAAGTCGTTGAAATGAGCCTTTGATTATGCCATAAACGCGCCTTTTCCGAGACGCGAATGTGGGTTTTAGAGCTGCGTTGCACAACGCTTTGCGACCACCGACGTTCAGCGGGTCTTCTTGCTTTGCTCGTAAAGCGGCATCACGCGTTGCGAATAAACCGTGAGATCACTGATGCGGTCTTCACGCGAGGGGTGCGTGGACATGAATTTCATCGGTTCGCTGCCACCGATCTGAGCCATTTTTTGCCACAGGGCAATGGCTGCGCGCGGGTCATAACCGGCACGAGCCGCCAGCTCCACACCGATGCGGTCGGCTTCGGTCTCGTGGGTACGTGAATTTGGCAAACCGACAAGACCCATATACGCGTACTGTGCACCCTGCTGCCCCAATTCGCCGACGCCCAGAATCGATGACCCAATGGAAATCAGCGACCCCGTTACGGCCTGCTCGGAGGCGCGCTCACGAGCATGCTCGCGCAAGGCGTGGGCGATTTCATGCCCCATGACGGCAGCCAGCTCATCATCGGTAATCTTCAGTTTTTCAATCAAGCCGGTGTAGACGGCGATTTTTCCGCCTGGCATGCACCAGGCATTGGCCTCAGGCGAGGTGATGACGTTGACTTCCCACTTCCACTTGACGGCATCGGGACGAAAAGCGGCAGTCTGCGGAATCAGGCGGTCGGCAATGGCGCGCACGCGGCGTACCTGAGCGGCATTCTGATTCAACGCGCCTTTCTTCTTTTGCTCATCGAGCACCTGCGCGTATTCCTTGATGGCGGCGGTATCGACCTCTTGGGCAGACAAACTCATACTTTGCTGGCGCGTGATGCCGACGGCTCCGCCTTGCGTAGTTTGCACGCTTTCGCAGGCGGCAAGCATCAACACTGCAGCAGACAAAAGAAAATGGGGAAGAAAACGAGGGAAAAGTTGTGCCAAGTGCTGCATCCGGGAATCCATGCCATCTCCATGAGAAAAATAAAAATACGGAGGAGCCTGCCCTGACCAACGCCATTCGCATTCGATTTTCTGCGCGATTCTTATTGTCGGCGCAGCGCTCCCCCATGCTTGCAGGCCATTCGACCCGCGCATGACAACTCAGTTCTGACTGCCTGGCAAAAGCCGGGAAACTTCGTCTTATTTCTGTGCGGCGATTTGCGGCGTAGACACCTTGACATCACCGCATTGCGCACGATGACGCAAAGCGTGATCCATCAAGACCAGCGCCACCATGGCTTCTGCGATAGGCGTGGCACGGATGCCGACACAAGGATCATGACGGCCATGCGTCTCGACTTCGGTCGCCTGACCGGTCTTGTCGATCGATGGGCGAGGCGAACGGATGCTCGACGTCGGTTTGATCGCGATGGACGCCGTGATGTCCTGCCCGGTCGAAATACCGCCCAGAATACCGCCGGCGTTATTACCGACAAACCCGTCAGGCGTCAACGCGTCGCCATGCTCCGTCCCCTTTTGCGCCACCGATTTAAAGCCGGCGCCAATCTCGACACCCTTGACGGCATTGATGCCCATGAGTGCATAAGCGATTTCCGCATCAAGCTTGTCGTAAATAGGTTCGCCCAGACCGACCGGCACGTTTTGCGCCACCACGTCGATGCGCGCGCCGCAGGAGTCGCCGGCCTTGCGCAGCGCGTCCATGTACTCTTCCAGTTGCGGAATCATGGTCGCGTTGGCGGCAAAGAATGGATTTTCACGCACCTGATCCCAGGATTCGAATGGGATCGCAATGTCGCCAAGCTGACTCATGCACCCTTTGAACGTTGTGCCGTATTGCTCGAACAACCACTTCTTGGCCACTGCTGCCGCACCGACCACCGGCGCTGTCAGACGCGCCGAAGAACGCCCGCCGCCGCGTGGATCGCGAATGCCGTATTTGTGCCAATAGGTGTAATCAGCGTGGCCGGGGCGGAAGGTATCGAGCAGATTGCCATAGTCCTTGCTGCGCTGATCCTGATTGCGAATCAGCAGCGCAATCGGTGTGCCGGTTGTCTTGCCTTCAAACACGCCGGAGAGAATTTCGACCGTATCCGGCTCCTGACGCTGCGTTACGTGGCGCGAGGTGCCCGGCTTGCGGCGATCCAGCTCCGGCTGAATATCCGCCTCGGACAATGCCATTCCCGGCGGACAGCCGTCGATCACGCATCCGATGGCAGGGCCATGGGATTCGCCGAAGGTGGTAACGGTAAACAGCGTGCCGAGGGTGTTGCCGGACATAGCGAAGCTCTACTTTTAATGATCTGAAGATGTGATTTTACCAGACCGGCCCAGTGACTATTTCCACTCGCCGCGCAACTCGCTCACGCGCTGCTGCAAGTATTCCGGCGTAGCCAGTTCCGCCGCAATCGGCTCGCCTACCGCCAGCTCCAGTTTCGAAAACAAGCCTCGCTTGAAGGACCGATGGAAAGGATTGCCGCTGCCGCGCGTCAGCAGGCTGCCCCACAATCCGCGCAAGGCCATCGGAAATACCTGTACCGGCGTGCGGTCGATGATCTTCTTGATGCCACCCTTGAACTCATTGATCTCACCGGTGCTGGTCAACTTGCCCTCCGGAAAGATGCAAACCAGATCGCCTTCATGCAAGGCTTGGGCAATGTCGATATAAGCCTTCTCCATCAGCCATGGATCTTCCTTGGCCGGAGCGATGGGAATCGCCTTGGCCGTACGGAAAATCCACGACAGTACCGGCGTCTTGAAGATGCGGTGATCCATGACAAAGCGGATCGGGCGCGGGCTGGCCGCCATGATCACGATGGCGTCAACGTAGCTGACGTGATTGCACACCAGCACCGCTGCACCATCCTTGGGGATCAGGTTGGCATTGACGGTACGCACACGATGGATGGTGTGGATCAGCATCCACGCCAGGAAACGCATCAGGAATTCGGGCACCAGCGAGAAAATATAGGTCGCCACAATGGCGTTCAGAATCGCCGTGACGAGGAAAATCTGTGGAATCGTGAAACCCGAGCGCAGCAGCACCATCGCCAGCAAAGCCGCGACCACCATGAACAGCGAGTTCATGATATTCATGCCGGCAATGGTGCGCGAGACGTGTTGCGGATCGCAGCGCGTCTGAATCAGCGCAAACAGCGGCACGATATACAAGCCGCCAAACACGCCGATCATCAGGCAGTCGAACAAAATACGCAGGCTGCCGTGCTGAGCGATAAAGCCGCTCATATCGACCGCTGCCGTTGCGCTGTAACTGACACTGGCGAAATACAATTCCAGACCAAACACAGACAGGCCGATGGCACCAAAAGGCACCAGCCCGATTTCAACCTTGTGACCGGACAGCCTTTCACACAGCAGCGAACCAACGCCGATCCCGACCGAAAACACCATCAGCAGCAACACAAAAACGCTGTGATCGCCGTGCAGGTAATTCTTCGCATACAGAGGAAATTGCGCCAGCACGATCGCGCCGTAAAACCAGAACCAGGAGTTACCGAGTATCGACAAGAAAACAGGACGATTACGACGCGAAAAACCGAGATTGCGCACCATTTCCGAGAATGGGTTCCAGTTGATCTTCAACTCTGGCGCAGGCGCCGGCGACAGCGGAATGGCAAGACTGGTGAGCCATCCTAAAATTGCAAAACCGATGGTTACAAAGGCGATGGTCTCCAGTCCAAATGGCTTTTGCACTACGAGCACGGCGCCCAATACCTCGCCCAGCAAAATGCCGACAAAGGTGCCCATTTCGATGACGCCATTGCCGCCGACCAGTTCCTGTGGCTTCAGCTGTTGCGGCAAATAGGCATACTTCACCGGACCAAAGATGGTCGAATGGATACCCATGCCCGCCACCGCCACCACCAGCAGCCAGAGGTGATGCGTCATCCAGCCATAGGCCGCGATTCCCATGATGACGATTTCCAGCAACTTGACGTAGCGCGCGAGACGGCCTTTTTCCATCTTGTCGGCCAACTGCCCTGCGGTCGCTGAAAACAGAAAAAACGGCAGGATGAACAAACCCGGAATCAGGTTATTGAGCAGACCGGTGTCCAGCGTGGTCCAGCTCAATGCATCGTAGGTGAGAATGGTCAGTAAGGCCGTCTTGAAAACGTTGTCATTGAGTGCGCCGAGGAATTGGGTCCAGAAAAAGGGAGCAAAACGACGCTGACCGAGCAGGGAAAACTGATTGGATTGACTCATGGAGCGAGCAGAATGGGCAAGTGGGACGAATCGGTTAAAAAAGACGCCGTTCGGATAACAAAAAACCGTTCATGACGACATGAACGGTTTCTCGGATAAGCGGCGTACCCTGTTTCAACAATACAGCAGGGACGCTGCCGATGTTTGTTTCAGCTATTTCAGCTATTTTCTTCCTCGGTCGGCCAGTCGCGGATGTATGCCTTGAGCATTTTGTTCTCAAAGCCCTGCGCATCCAGCACTGCCTTGGCGACGTCATAAAAAGACATCACGCCCAGCAGCGTCTTGGCGTCCATTACCGGCACATAGCGCGCATGCTTTTCCAACATGATGCGGCGCACTTCATTGAGGTCGGTGTCAGGAGTGACCGTGATCGGATGGTCGTCCATGTGCTTGCGCACGGTATTGGTGCCGACGGATCCGGCGTTTTCCTGAAGCGTCTTCAACACCTCGCGGAAAGTCAGCATACCGACCAGTTCACCGAATTCCATGACCACCAGCGAGCCAATGTCTTTCTCAGCCATCGCACTTACGGCTTCCGCAATTGGCGTGTCGGGGGTAACGGTGAAGAGAATGTTGCCTTTGACTTTAAGAATTTCAGAGACTTTCATGGTGTCATCCTTAAGTTATTGTGGCCTTATCGGGAATGTAGCCCATGCGTGGGCAAAAATCTACAAACCGGTGGCGGTTTCTCCATGGTACGAGGTTTGGCGTCTGCCTACAATCACCATTCCATATTAAAAATGAAATTTTTTCATTGATTACGCCCCGTAGACGGCCTACTCTGAAATAACAAGATCAAGGAGACAAGCATGCCTACCGTTCTGCAACATGAAAAGTACGCCAGCTTTGAGGAGTTCTATCTTACTTATCTCGGAGAGCATTCCAACCGTACGTGCCGTCAGCTGCATTTCGTTGGCTCCACACTGGCGCTGCTGTGCCTGGCCATGATGCTGCTAACGCACAATTTATGGTGGTTGCTTGCCGCAGCACTATCTGGCTATGGCTTTGCCTGGGTCGGCCATTTCAAGTTCGAGAAAAACCGGCCGGCGACATTCCGCCATCCCCTGTATTCCTTCATGGGGGACTGGGTGATGTATTGGCAATTGCTGACCGGTCAGATTTCGTTCTGACGGGTCTAGCGACCGGCGATCATCCCGACCTGACTTACTTCTCGCAAGTCAGGGCCGTCATGGACTTCTGAAAAATAGGATTCCAGCGTCTGATCCAACACCGCTGCGACGGCGCCATCCACGCGATTGACCAGTGAGCGATCTTCATCGACATGCGCGGCGGTATCGAATACAAACAGGCGGTATACATCGACCAACTTCAAAAACTCAGGATTGATGAGCAAGGTCCAGCGATCCAGTCCATCCACGAGGCGTTTGTTCCAGGCTGATTTCTTCGGGGCCTCACTTTTGAGTGAACCGACCCAGCCCGCGTCCAGCATTCTTTGCAGCAGGTTCTGTAACTCTTCCAACCCCATGTGCGTATGCGCGCGCAATATAGCCACGTCCACTGTCGCCGATTCGCCGTTGGCGCGAGCCTCGTGCAAAATTTTCAACACCTTCATCGCGTCGACGAATTCACTGCCGGGCGAAGCGACATGCCACCAGCGCTCATAGCGCACGATCGGCAAAGCAGCCGTCAGCAACGCGCCCACCAGCGTGATCATCCACAGCATATAGATCCACAACAGGAAGATCGGCAAGGCCGCCACCGCCCCGTACACCATGGTGTAGGTCGGGAATTTCATGACGTAGGAAGCAAACAGGCGCTTGGCGATTTCGACCGCCACGCCTGCCAGCAAACCGCCCCAGACAGCATCGCGCCAATCCACCCATTGATTAGGCACGGCGATGTACAGCAAGGTAAATGCGCTGGTCGTCAGCAGCACCGAGATCAAGGTATAAAAGCTCGCCCCGATGAATGGCACGCTGGTGACTACGCCGTTGGTCGCGGAATACAGATAAGACGTCACACTGATCGAGACGCCGATCAGCAGCGGGCCGAGCGTGATGATGGCCCAGTAGACCAGGATACGTTGCAGCAGCGGGCGGGACTTCTTGACGCGCCAGATCTGATTGAACACGCGGTCGATGGTCGCCATCGTCAGCACCGAGGTCAAAATCAGCGCCACACCGCCGACCGCCGACAGGCGCGCCGACTTTGACGAGAACTGGTTGAGGTAACCGAGAATGGTATTGGCCACGCCCTTGGGCATCAGGTTCTGGACGAAATACGCCTCCAGCGCCGAGCGGAAAGTACTGAACAGCGGAAACGCCGTAAAGATTGCCAGCGCAATCGTCAACAGCGGCACCAGCGACAGGATCGTGGTAAACGTCAGGCTGCCAGCCACTTGCGGCAAGCGGTCGTCGCTCAGCCGTTTGACGGCAAATCGGAACAAATCACGCAACTGGGTACGAGACAAGCCCTGCATAGGTTTAAAAAAAGTAAGCAAAATGAGGCAATCAAAATCATGACGGACGCTGCAGAACGATCGAACGGAGTCTGCAAAAGGACCTATCATGCACCGGAGACTTAACGAGCAAACGCGAGCATTCCAGCGGTAGCAACTGAGAATTAAAGGCCCCTATAATACCAACATGGCGAACATAACTAATACAACGATACTAGTCCTTTATTACTCGAGACACGGCTCCACCCGCAAACTGGCCGAATTGATCGCCCAGGGTGTGGAAAGCGTGCCCGGCTGCGACGCGCGCCTGCGCACCGTGCCGGCGGTCTCTACCGTAACAGAAGCCACCGAACCAGACGTGCCGAAAGAAGGCGCGCCCTACGTCGAACTGCAAGACCTGGCGCAATGCGCCGGTCTGGCGCTTGGTTCGCCGACGCGCTTCGGCAACATGGCTTCCGCGATGAAATACTTCTGGGACGGTACTGCGCCGCAGTGGTTGTCCGGCGCACTGGCCGGCAAACCGGCCTGCGTCTTCACCTCTACCGGCAGCATGCACGGCGGCCAGGAGTCGACGCTGCTGTCGATGATGATTCCCTTGCTGCATCACGGCATGCTGATCATGGGCCTGCCCTACACCCAGCCTGAGCTGATGAGCACCAGCACCGGGGGGACGCCCTACGGCGCCAGCCACTGGGCCGGCGTCAACGGTAACCAGGCGATTTCGGACGATACGCGTGCGCTGGCCATTGCACTGGGCCGGCGCCTCGCACAGAACGCCATCAAATTGCAGGAGACTTGAATGAGCTCGCAACGATTTCGCTTTTTCCATCTTGGTGCTGCTATCAGTCTGGTGGCGCTGATTGTCCTGTGCGTTGCCTGGGAACTGGTGCTGGCGCCCTTGCGGCCGGGCGGGTCGTGGATGGTGCTGAAAGTGATTCCCTTGCTGTTCCCGCTGCGTGGCGTACTCAAGCGAGACGTCTATACCATGCAATGGTCCTCGATGCTGATCCTGCTGTATTTCACCGAAGGCATCGTGCGCGCCACCAGCGACCGTGTCGCCATGTCGGTGACGCTGGGCTGGGTCGAAGTCGCCCTGAGCTGCATCTATTTCCTGTGCGCCATCCTCTACCTGCACCCGTATAAGAAAGCAGCCAAGGAAATCGCACGTCAGGCCATTCAAAAGGCCTCGCAATAATTCTCTGAGGGTCGCCATGACGGCAGCATCACCGGAAACATTCCTGCAAGCCTGCCGCGCCACCATCGGCGCTGCTTATGTCCTGACAGAAGACGCCGATACCAGCGGCTATCTCACCGATCAGCGCGGACGCTTTACCGGCAAGGCACTGGCGGTACTCAAACCCGGCAGCACCGAAGAAGTCGCGGCCATCGTCAAGCTATGCCATCAGCACCTTGTTCCGATCGTGCCGCAAGGCGGCAATACCGGTCTGGTGCTCGGCAGCGTGCCCGACACGAAAGGTAACGCGGTGCTGCTATCGCTGACGCGGCTCAATCGCATTCGCGCAATCGATCCGATCAACAACACCATGACGGTGGAGGCCGGCTGCATCCTGCAGAACATCCAGCAAGCCGCCGCCGCTGAGCAGCGCCTATTCCCGTTGTCGCTGGCGGCCGAAGGCAGCTGCACCATCGGCGGCAACCTGTCGACCAATGCCGGTGGCACAGGCGTTCTACGCTACGGCAATACGCGCGAACTCTGTCTAGGCGTCGAAGTCGTGACCGCGCAAGGCGATGTCATGAGCAGCCTGCGCGGCCTGCGCAAAGACAACACCGGCTACGACCTGCGCGACCTCTTCATCGGCGCGGAAGGCACGCTGGGCATCATCACCGCCGCCGTGATCAAACTTTTTCCGCAACCGAAGGCGCAGGTCACTGCGCTCGCTGCATTGCGCACGCCGGAGCACGCATTGCGTCTGCTGAGCCTGGCGCAGGCACGCTGTGGCGCGGCGCTGACCGGCTTCGAATTAATGTCGGATTTTTGCCTGCAACTGGTAGCCAAACATTTTCCGCCGCATCGCGCGCCGTTCGACAAGCCGCATGCGCAATACGTCCTGTTGGAGTTGTCGGACAGTGAGTCGGAGGCCCACGCCGCCGACATGTTTGAAGCCGTCATCGGCGAGGCGCTGGAGCAAGAACTGATTGACGATGCCGTCATCGCAACATCGATCGCACAATCGAAAACGCTATGGCAATTGCGCGAACATATTTCGATGGCGCAGGCGCATGAGGGCAAGAACATCAAGCACGACATCTCGGTTCCGATCTCACGCATCGGAGAATTCATTCGCGTCACCGATGTGCTGGTGCAGGAGACTTCACCGGGCTGCCGGATGGTGACCTTTGGCCATCTCGGCGACGGCAACCTGCATTACAACGTGTCGCCACCGGAAGGTGTGAAAGACATCGACTTCATCGCTCAACAAGAAAAGATCAATCGCACGGTGCACGACAGCGTCGATAAATTCGGCGGCTCGATCTCGGCAGAACACGGTTTGGGCGCACTCAAACGCGAAGAAATCCTGCGTTATAAATCTCCGGTAGAACTACAGCTGATGCGCACCATCAAACAGGCGCTGGATCCTCATTCGTTGATGAATCCAGGAAAAGTCATCTGACCGCGCCTTCTCTCGGAGTTTTGCCTATGCAGCACGCCTCACCTCTTTGGCTTTCCGCCACCCTGTCCCTGAGCCTGTTCGTCGCCACGCCGGCATGGGCAATCTACAAGTGTGAAGCGGATGGAAAAGTGACCTATAGCGACGCCGCCTGCACCAACGCGAAAACGATCAATGTCGACACCAGCAAAGGAAACACCGGTATCTCACCGCCCCAAGCCGTCCAAAACAAGACCGAATCACAGCGGCTGGCGCGCGAGCGCACGAAGACTGATAAACAGCAAATCAAGGCACAACAAAAAGCCGAGCGTGAAGCCGCCCGCGCCAAACTGGTGGAAGACAAACAGAAGCGGAAATGCGCCCAACTGGCGCAACGCAAGAAGTGGGCGGATGACGACGTACGCACCGCCACTATAAAAAATCTGGAAAAAGCGCGCCGCAAGAGTTCGCGCGTGAATGACCAATATCAGGCGGAATGCCCTGCCTGAAAAAGCAGGCCGCCGCTGTGCAGTCAATCACTGCAACAACGACGGCCTGGCTCCCCTTCCCCCGAAGTTTCCCGCTCTTCCCCGCTCTTCCCCGATTACTCCAGACGTGGCGCAGGATTGATATCAATCGTGCGACGCGAATTTGATGCCCCCGGCGCACCAAGGCTGCCGGTACTGGTTATATTGAACACGCTGACGAGCTGAGCCAGCTTGCCGGCCTGCTCTTGCATGGACTGCGCAGCCGCGGCGGCTTGTTCCACCAGCGCCGCATTTTGCTGAGTGCTTTCGTCCATCAGGGTGATGGCGCGATTGACCTCTTCGATGCCGGTGCTTTGTTCTTGGCTGGCCGAACTGATCTCGCCGACGATGTCGGTCACGCGCTTGACGCTGGCTACGACTTCTTCCATGGTCGATCCGGCCTGCTCCACCAGTTTGCTGCCGGTACCGACTTTTTCCACAGAATCATCGATGAGCGATTTGATCTCCTTCGCCGCTGCCGCAGAACGTTGCGCCAGACTGCGCACTTCGCTCGCAACCACTGCGAAGCCACGTCCCTGTTCGCCGGCTCGGGCAGCTTCCACCGCAGCGTTCAAGGCCAGAATATTGGTCTGGAAAGCAATGCCGTCGATGACGCTGATGATGTCGACGATCTTCTTCGACGAGTCGTTGATCGAGCTCATGGTGGCAATCACCTGGCCGACGACGCTGCCGCCCTGAACCGCGACTTCCGATGCCGATACGGCCAGTTGATTGGCCTGGCGCGCGTTGTCGGCGTTTTGCTTGACGGTCGAGGTCAGCTCTTCCATCGCGGAGGCGGTTTCCTCCAGTGAGCCGGCCTGTTGCTCGGTACGCGCAGACAAATCCAGATTACCGCTGGCGATCTGGCTCGATGCAGTGGCAATCGTGTCGGTGCCGGTACGCACATTGCCGACAATGTTGCGCAGGCTGACATTCATGTCCTTGAGCGCCTGCAGCAACTGGCCGGTTTCGTCCTTGGTGCCAACCGTGATTTCGCCAGACAGATCGCCTTCAGCGACGCGGCGTGAAATGCCGACCGCGGTATTGAGCGGACGCGTGATGCCGGTCGTCAGATACCAGGCGCAGATCACCCCCATTGCCAGCACCAGCACTTCCAGCACGATCAGCAGGTTGGCGCTTTCCGAGGCGATTTCCGAGACATGCTGATTGAGTTCGTTGATGGTTTTACGCTGCAGTTCAAGCAGGTTTTCTACTTCCGTCTGATACAGCTTTGCCGCCGGCATGAAATCCTTTTCCAGCGCGGCGGCGATCATCACCGGATCCGGATTGGGCTCGGCTTTGGCCTTGTAAATCACGTCACGCGTGGCCAGATACACTTTACGCAGCGCCATGATTTTTTCATAGAGCTGCTTTTCCTGATCGTTGGAGATCAACTCGAAAATCTTCTTTTGCAACTCGCCCGAGATGCGCGTGGCTTCATCGGTTTCCGGCTTGAAGAAGGCGCTCAGCGCCGGATCCGAACTCTTGGCGACCGCGGTTGTTCGGCGAATCCCCGCATACGTGTGCCGATACCAGTCGCCGATCATGCGCTCCTTGGCCAGCGGTATGTCCATCATGGACTGCGTCGCCTTGGCGACGCTTTGCAAACGCCATACGCCGATGCCGGCAATCACGATGGACAAGCCCAAAATCACTGCAAACCCCAACCCCAGACGCTTGCCGATCTTCATATTTCCGATGATGTTCATTTCCCCTCCTGACATTCATTAAAGACAGGCAATATTAATTTTTTATTAACAACTCTCTAGCACCTACTGCCCATAATGATCCCAACAAAGAGGATTGAATTCGGGGAACAGCGATTGAGTGCCACGTCTGTTCGTGGCTTGCAGAGCTTGCATTGACAACCGGCAACAGCCGTCAGGCACGACCGCATCGCAGCATCCGGGATGCTATCCCGGTGCCGGCAAGTGATGAAATGGAAGATGAGGACGATGAAGGGAGACTGAGCAGCGAAGGCTGCACAGCCAATAATCCAAGAACGATCAGAGGGGTTGAACGACGCTGTTTTGCAGATTGGAGGTCGCTTCCAGGAATTTCTCCGGCGTCATTGGACGCCCCATCAGGTAGCCTTGCAACGCATCGCAGCCAACCGAGGTCAGAAAATCCTGTTGTTTTGTGGTTTCGACACCTTCCGCGACGATGCGCAAGTTCAATGTACGGCCCAGCGCCACGATAGCGGAAATGATCGCTGCATCGTCGTTGCCATCCGAGAGGTCGCGCACAAAGCCGCGATCAATCTTCAGTTCATTGGCAGGCAAACGCTTCAAGTACAGCAAGCTGGAATAGCCGGTGCCAAAATCGTCGATGGAGATATCGACGCCCAGATCAGAAATCTTTTGCAAGGTTTTCAGGCTGTTTTCCGCGTCGTGCATGGCGGTCGATTCAGTGACCTCCAGCGTCAGGCAACGCGCCGGCAAGCCATGACGTGACAGGGTATCTTTGACCAGGTCAATCAGATCAGCATGCGCAAACTGCAAGGCTGATAAATTGACAGCGATGGTCCAGTCTTGGTGCCCCATGTCGAACCATACCTTCATCTGGCGACAGGCTTCATTCAAGACCCACTCGCCGATCGGCACGATCAGGCCCGAGCGTTCCGCCAGGCCAATGAACTCATCCGGCCCGACCAGTCCATGCGTGGGATGCTGCCAGCGCAAGAGCGCCTCAGCGCCTAGCACCGGTCCACTCGGCGAATTGAATTTGGGCTGGTAGTGCAGCACGAATTCCTTGCGTTCCAGCGCCATGCGCAGATCTTGCAGCCATTGCAGCTGGTTGTGCGCGTTGACATTCATCGACGCTTCAAAGAAGTGATAGCCATTCCGCCCGGCACGCTTGGTGTGATACATCGCGGCATCGGCATTGACGACCAGATCATGGCGGTTGTTGCCGTCTTCCGGATAGATGGCGATACCGATGCTGGCCGACACGCGCAGGTCGTGTTTCTGGACGTGGAAACTTTCGTTGACGATGTTCACCAGCTTGTCTGCAATCGTCATTGCATCGTCGGGTTCTTTCAGCTCCACCAGCATGACGAACTCGTCGCCGCCCAGACGCGCGACGGTATCCTGTGCTCGCATGACCGAACAGATGCGCTTGGCGACTTCCACCAGCAGCAAATCGCCGACATGATGACCGAGCGAATCGTTGATCGCCTTGAAACCATCCAGATCGCAAAACATCAAGGCGAAATGCCCCTGCTCGCGTGACGCCTTGTTGATGGCCTGATTCAGCCGGTCTTCCAGCAGAGTGCGATTCGGCAGTTTGGTCAGATTGTCGTGCAACACCAGTTGTGTCAATTCTTCGTTGGCTTCGGCCAATGAGCGCGCCAGCTTGGCCGTGCGCGACTCCAGGCGCGCATCGAGCAACGACGTCAGCAAAGCGATCGTCAATACCGCCAGCGTCACCACAATAATCAAAATCGCCAGCCAGCCGGGGCTTACCCCATCCCTTACCGCGAGGCAGATGCTGTCGCCAGGAAAATTGGCGGCCGCCATCCCGGAATAGTGCATACCGACGATGGCGATACCCATCACCACTGCCGCACCGGCGCGAGCAAATTTGACGTGAGGCGTGTTCTTGCGCAGATGGAATGCGATCCACAACGCTGCAGCAGATGCTCCCACAGCGATAAGTATCGATGCTGCAAACCACCACGGATCGTAATGGATGGCGGGATTCATCAACATCGCCGCCATGCCGGTGTAATGCATGGCGGCGATGCCCAAGCCCATTGCCAATGCACTGTTGAGCAGACGGCGCATCGGCAGTTCCGGACGGCTCACAATCCAGAGCGCAAAGCCGGAGACCGCGACAGCGATCAATAAAGAGAGGAAGGTAATCCAGGGGTCATACCCGAGATCAATAGGCAGGCGGAAAGCCAGCATGCCGACGAAATGCATCGACCAGATACCAATACCCATCGCCACCGCACCACCGATCAGCCAGGAGCGGCCGGCATAATCGCGCGTCGAGTTGATCCGTTCGGTCATGTCCAAGGCTGTATAAGAGGCCAGAACTGCGACCAGCAGGGACACGGCAACGAGCAAACTATCGTAAGAAGCGGATAACATGATGAGATGGGAAAACTGACTAAAAAACAACTTTTTGCGTAACTATTTGGATAGCTTATCCACATTATCCCGCAGAACGACCGTTCTAATTTGAAGAAACCCTCAAAACGGCACCCTTTACATACTTCAACGTATGAATCGTCGGATTCGAGCAACTTTCCTTATCGAAATTACTCCATATGGCTGATGTTCGCTTATCAATCCATATTAAATCGACAAAAAAGATCAACAATGACAAAGAAGCCTCCCGCCCCCCATTTGCCGTTATGGAAACAACTTTCTCCAATTACATTGCACACCTTGCAACGAGCACTGCTTGCCGCAGGTGCTTTAACTATCACGCAGAGTGCAATTGCCGGCATCTCCGTCCTGCAACCACCTAAAGTCATTGACGGCAACAAACCGTTTGTCCTGACACTCATGGTCAGCGAAGACGAACAAGCGTCGCAGGCTTACGCTTTGCCTGATGATCTGGTGATTGCGGCATCGGCCGACATGACACCACCGGTCCAGGTGCATTTGAAACGCAATGGCGACGGCCCCGGCCAATTCACCCTGCAACGCGGCGAATTCCGCAAAGTCAGCTACAGCGCCGAGTTGCCCAAATACCTGCGTGGCGTCGTACGTATCGAAACCGTCGGCGTTGATGCTTCGCCGGTGCTGGTTGCCATCGTCCGCGCCAAGCCCGGTAACGAACAGGTGGCCGATGCCAGTGTCGCGGCGACGGCTACCAGCGTCGAGGGTGGCGCAGCAACCCCGTCTGCTTCCGTTATCACCCCCGGCGCCAGTACCAGTCCTATCGGCATCGCACCGGCAGCCGAGGACCTGATCAACATCCCACGCCTGTCGTTCAACGAACCGATGTATCTTGCAGCGGGCAACAGCGGTGGCAATCGCAACGCCAAGTTCCAGCTGAGTTTCAAGTTCCGCCTCTTCCAGCCTGACGACATGCGCTCGCGCGGGCTGATCGACAATCTGTATTTCGGCTATACCCAGTTCTCGCTGTGGGATCTGCAAAGCCCGTCATCGCCCTTCCGCGACACCAACTACCGGCCAAGCCTGTATTACTATCTGCCGGACGTCGGCATCCATAACAGCATACTGAGCCGCGTCTCCATTGCGAGCGGTCTGGAACATGAGTCAAACGGCCGCGATGGTCCGCAATCTCGCGGCCTGAATATCTTCTTCGTACAACCGACGCTCACCTTCGGCAATCTCAACGACTACCAATTCCGCATCTCGCCGAAGATCTACACCTACCTTGGCCCGCTGTCGGACAATCCCGATATCGGCCAATATCGCGGCCATGCGGATTTAAAACTGGCAGTCGGCAAGCCGGATGGAGTGGAATTCTCGACCACACTGCGCAAGGGCACCCGCAGCAATACCGGCAGCGCAGATTCGACGTTGTCCTATCCCCTGTCAAGGCTGATTTCCGGCACCGCCGGTTATCTGATGGCGAGTTATTTCTACGGCTACGGCGAGAGCTTGCTGACATATAACCAGAAGTCGACGCCGCAGTTCAGGATCGGCTACAGCCTGTCCCGCTAAGCGCTAACCGCCAGACGCTTGCAGAGACCGTCCAGGTCTCTGCTGCGGCGGAGACCTTCAGAAGGCTTATGCCACCGGCGTACGCATCGTGACAAATTCTTCCGCCGACGTCGGATGAATCCCGATTGTTGCGTCGAACTGCGCTTTGGTGGCGCCGCATTGCAACGCTACCGCAAAGCCCTGCACAATCTCGCCGGCATCCGCGCCGACCATGTGCACACCAAGCACGCGGTCGCTTTTCGCATCCACGACCAGCTTCATGAAAGTACGTTCGCTGTTGCCACTAAGGGTGTGCTTGAGCGCCTTGAATTCTGATTTGAAAATACGCAGCTCGCCAACCTGCTTGCGCGCATCCTCCTCACTCAGGCCGACCGTGCCGACGTTGGGATGGCTGAACACGGCAGTCGGGATATTGGCGTAAGACATTTCCTTCCCGCCCTTGTTGAACAGGCGCGCAGCAACGACCATACCCTCTGCCAGTGCAACCGGCGTCAACGCAACGCGGTCGATAACGTCGCCGATAGCATGGATAGAAGGAACGCTGGAGATAAAATTGTCATCGACTTTAACCGCGCCCTTGTCGGTCAGCACAACACCCGCTTTTTCCAGGCCGATGCCGGCGGTGTTGGCATGACGGCCGGTCGCGAATAGCACGCAGTCGGCGTCGATCGTGGCGCCGTCGCTCAGCGTGACCTGCTTGGCGTCGCCCACGGCCTTCAGCGCTTCGATATTGTTTTCAAACAAAATCTTCATGCCCTTCTTGCGCATCTCTTCAGCCAGAAAAACGCCCAGCTCGCTGTCCATGCCGCGCAGCAGATGCTTGCCGCGATAGACAAGAGTAACGTCGCTGCCCAGACCATTAAGGATGGATGCCAGCTCCACGGCGATATAACCGCCGCCCAACACCACTGCACGCTTGGGCAACGCGGTCAGGTGGAAGAAATCGTCGGACACAATGCCAAGTTCCTTGCCAGGAATATCCGGCACGGTCGGATGGCCACCGGTGGCGACCAGAATGTGCGCCGCAGTGTAGCGCTTGCCGTTGACGACGACGGTGTGAGCGTCTTCGACGGTGGCGTAGCCTTCGACGATGTCGACCTTGGCGCCATCAAGAATCTTGCGATAGATACCATTGAGGCGAGCGATTTCCTTGTCCTTGCTGGCGATCAGCGCCTGCCAGTCAAATCTGCTCTCGCCCACTGTCCAGCCGAAGCCGGCGGCATCGGCAAAATCGTCATGAAAATGTGCGCTGTACGACATCAGTTTTTTGGGGATGCAGCCGACGTTGACGCAGGTGCCGCCAAGATTCTTGCTCTCGGCAATCGCCACGCGTGCACCGTATTGCGACGCAAACCGGCTGGCGCGCACGCCACCGGAACCGCCGCCGATGGTGAACAGATCGTAATCGTATTGGCTCATGTTTTCCTCATCTCATTCAGGATTTATGCAAAATTGTCCCAGCTAGGCGTGCCGACGAAGGCAGTACAACTGTACGACTAGGAGGCATAACGACGCTGGGGCAGTTTTGCATAAATCCCCTTATCGATTATTTAATGCCCGCGTGACCAACAGCACCGGGATCAGGCCAACCACAACAATGCTCAATGCCGGCAATGCCGCTTCACCAAGACGCTCGTCGCGTGCCAGGTTGTGCGCAATGACTGCCAGCGTATCGGTGTTGAAAGGACGCAGCAGCAGCGTTGCCGGTAACTCTTTCACCACATCGACAAACACCATCAGTGCGGCCGTTGCCAGCGAACGCCACAGCAAAGGCATATGCAGCTTTTGCACGATGCGGCGGCGCGATGTTCCCATGGTGCGCGCCGCTTCGTCGAAACTCAGCGGGATACGTGTGTAGCCGGCTTCCACCGACTGCACCGCAACGGCCGTAAAGCGTACCAGATACGCGTAAATCACGCCGAGCGAGGTTGCCGTCAACCAGACGCCCGCCATGCTGCCTGGAAACACCGCCTGCAGCCATGCAATCGGCAACAGAATACCAATGGCGATCACCGACCCGGGAATCGCGTAGCCCATCGAGGCAATACGTGCGACCACGCGCAAAAATCCGTATTTGAAACGAGGCAGATCACCGGCACGCTGTGCGAAGCACAAAGCCAGCGCCAGCACGATTGCAATCGCCGCCGCAATACCGCCAAAGCGGAAGCTGTTCCAGGTCCAGCCCGCATAGCGAAGCAGATTGGTCGCCAGCGACATCTCGCTCTCGCGCCACATCAGTTGCAACAATATCAGCATGGGCAAGACGAAACCCAGCACGATCGGCGTCGCGCACACCAGCCACGCGGCGACCGCTTTGACGCCATGCAATTGCGGCAGGCGCGACTCTGCACCGCCATCACCGTTACCACCGTGACGATTGCCGCGCACCGAAGAGAACCGCATGCGCTGCTGTTCGCGACGCTCCAGCCAAAGCAGCACGGCGACAAACAGCAACAGCAAGGACGCATACTGCGCCGCGGCGATGCGGTCATCCATCACCATCCATGCTTTGTAAATACCGGTTGTGAACGTGGTCAGGCCGAAATAGGCGCTCACGCCGTAATCCGCCAGCGTCTCCATCAATGCCAGCGCAGCGCCAGCCATCAGTGCCGGACGCGCCAACGGCAATGCCACTCTATAGATGCGCTCATGCGGCGGCGTGCCAAGCAAGCGCGCGGCTTCCATCAGATGCACGCCGCGCTCACTCAAGGCATTGCGTGCCAACAGATAAGCGTAGGGATACAGCGTAAAGACGAACAGAAAAATCGCGCCCGACAAACTACGCACATCGATGCGGAATCCAGGAAACATATCGCGCAGGCTACTTTGCACCATGCCGGCATACTGCAAAAAATCGGTGTATGCGTACGCGGAAACATACGCCGGCATCGCCATCGGCAGCAGCAAAGCCCACGACAGAAAACGTTTGCCGCGAAACTCGAACAAGCTGATCGCCACCGCCGTCGCGGCGCCGACCAGAATGACACCTGCGGTGACGAACAGCGCCAGCCAGCCTGAGGTCGCCAGATATCCCGGCAAGACGGTCTGCACCTGCTGCCTGATCGCATCAATGCCGGCGGCATCCAGGTGCAACCATGCACCCGCGATGCCGAGGATGGGCAGGGAAATCAGTAAGGCAATCAGACCGATGAAATACATAAATGAGCCGATAAAAAACAGGCAAAAAAGAGAATACAAAAAGAGATACAACAGCACCGAATATCGGCAAGCACCGACAACGATGCGCTACACTTGCAGACGATTCTCAACGCTTCATCACTCTTCACAACCCGCGAATTGTAACGACAAAGGCCCACGATGTTCCTGCAAATTGATCACGTCAGCATCAGTTATCCGCGCGCCTCTGCGCCCGCGGTGCAATCGGTTGCCCTGACATTGCAGGCCGGACAGCTGGGCGTGCTGATCGGCCCCTCCGGCAGCGGCAAGACGACGCTGCTGCGCGCCATCGCCGGACTTGAACACCCGCAATCCGGTCGCATTCTTCTTGACGGGCAAGTACTGGACGGCCCCGGCATTCGCCTCGCCGCCGAAGAACGCCGCATCGGCATGGTATTCCAGGACTTTGCACTGTTCCCGCATCTCAGCATCGAAGCCAATATCGGTTTCGGCTTGCGTCAGGAGCATGGCAGCAAACAACAACGCCGCCAGCGCGTGCAAGAGATGCTGGAGCTGGTCGGCCTGGCCGGCATGGAAGAGAAATTCCCACATCAGTTATCCGGCGGGCAGCAACAGCGAGTCGCCCTCGCCCGCGCGTTGGCGCCGCAACCACGTCTGTTGCTGTTGGACGAACCTTTCTCCAGCCTCGACGTCGAATTGCGCGAACGACTGGCCGAGGACGTGCGCCGCATTCTCAAGCAAGCCGGCATCACCGCGTTGATGGTGACGCACGACCAGATGGAAGCGTTTGCCGTCGGCGATGTCGTCGGCGTCATGCAGCAGAGCCGACTGGAGCAATGGGACGAGCCTTACGCGCTCTACCATCGCCCCGCCACACGCTTTGTCGCCGACTTCATCGGCCATGGCATCTTCGTGCCTGGTGCATTGGTCAGCGATTCCGGCGTCACGGCGATGGACACCCCGCTGGGCAAACTACACGACGTGGCCCACATGCTTGACAGCTTGCAATCCGAAACCGCACACGGTCTGCCATTCGATGTCTTGCTGCGTTCCGATGACATCGTGCATGACGACTTGTCGCCGTTCAAGGCGCGCATCGTGCGCAAGTCATTCCGTGGCGCCGATTTTCTCTACACGCTGCAACTCGACGACGGCATTGAGCTGCTGTCGCTGGTTCCCTCGCATCACGATCACGCCATCGGCGAAGCGATCGGCATCCGGCTCGACGTCAATCACGTCGTGGCATTTCCACGCGCCGCCACATAACGTAACCTGATTCGTTTTGGTCGTAAAAAAGCACCGGGGATCTTAACCTTCCGGTGCTTTTCAATTTCAGCGCAACGACATGAAAGCCGTATTGCGATTACTTGTAGCCGACGCGATCCAGAATCTGCAGCACCTTCTGTTGATTGCGACCAGTGGCAGCGACATCGATCACTTCCGCCTTGAATGGCCCCAACGTGTCGAGCGCGGCATTACCGGTCTTCACGCTTTTGACTGCAGGCCATTCGTTATTGCCTTCGGCGAAATAGCGCTGCGCGTCGTCGCTGGACAGATACTCCAGAAATTTCACGGCATCAGCCTTGTGCGGAGCGTGCTTCGCCACGCCTGCACCAGCGATATTGACGTGCGCGCCAAAGCTCTTCTGATTCGGCCAGACCACGCCAAATTTGCTGACGATAGCGATGTCTTCCGGTTTGGTCGACTTCATCAGCCGTGCCACATAGTAGGAGTTGGAAATCGCCACGCCGCATTCGCCGGACGCCACCGCCTTGATCTGATCGGTGTCACCACCTACAGGGGTGCGTGCCATATTGGCGACCATGCCCTTGAGGATAGCTTCCGTCTTGGCTTCGCCAACGTGCTCATACAGTGCGCCAAACAGCGACACATTGTAAGGATGCGAGCCGGAACGGGTGCACAACTTGCCCTTGTTCTTCGGGTCGGCCAACGACTCGTAGGTGTCGACGTCTTCCGGCTTCACGTTTTGCTTGTTGTAGACGATCACGCGGGCGCGCGTCGAAAAACCGAACCATTGCGAACCCTGGCCGTCGTCCTTGCCGCGCAAATTGGCGGGGATACGCGATTCCAGCACACTGGACTTCACCGGTTGGAACAGGCCGTCGTTCTCACCGCGCCACAGACGGGCGGCGTCGACCAGCAGAATCACATCGGCTGGACTTGCAGTACCTTCGCTTTTGAGACGCGCCAGGATACCGGCGTCATCGGCGTCGACACGGTTGATCTTGATACCGGTTGCCTTGGTGAAGTTGCCATACAAGGCTTCGTCAGTCTGATAGTGGCGCGCGGAGTAAAGGTTGATTACCTTTTCCTGGGCGAACGCGCCGACCGAGGTTGTCGCCAACACCATTCCTGCAACAAAAGTACGCAAAAACATGAACTTATCCCTTTCTGCTGGTTGATCAGTCTATCTGACAGCCCTCGGCATTTCTTCGAAAACATCGAAAAAACCATGTCCGACGGCTGCAAAGACGAACGGAATATAGCACAAATGAGAATAGTTCTTGTTTTAAATTCAGCTTTTTGTCAGGATTTGAAAAATAAAAATTTATAACCAACAACAAGCTGCCGACACCTCTGCTCGCATTTTGATCATGCAAAAGGACATAGAGGGATGAAGCAGACTTATCGGCTTCAGGTGAATCCGTGGAATCAAATGACGGCGCTTAGTTAAGTGAAGCACGCGCCTTCGACAGCACGACCAGCCAGCGGCGGAACAGCAGTACTTCCAGGTGGCCTGGCTCGATACCGGCGCTGCATTCAATCACTGGATTGACGCGATAGCGGCGCACGTACGAGTCGCGGCAGACGAACATTTCACGGCGGCCGAAACGCAGACTGAAAGACGAAGGGGAAGAAGATTCCAGACCAAAGCGAGCGCCTGAAGTGAGATCCAAGTGAGTCATGGCAGTGGTTCCTATCTCTGTTAAAGAGATTCCACTGTATCACAACTACTGTATAAATAAACAGTAGTTTTTAAAGCCGTTGTTTTTCGAACGATTTTTGAAGTTTTTCGATTTTCGTCCGAATGCAGGTCATTCTACCCTGATCCGGACGGAATCCGTCAACTGCCCGTCAAGACCAGTTACGCGCCGCTCTCCAGCCGGCTGCGCACAAAACCGATGTGCTCGCGCAGTACATAAAACTGATCCGCAAAGGCCAGCGGCATCTTCATGCGATTGACCGAGGTCTCAATCTCGTCGAGCTGTTTAAGCATCTGCTCCTGCTCTTCCTTGGTTCCGGTGGTCACGCCGCGCTCCAGCGAGATCAATGCGCCATACCATTTATAGATGCGCGACCGGATGCGCCAGCCATACAGAAGCGGCACCAGTTTGACGCCTGGAATCAGCAGCAGAATAATCGGCAGCAAGATCACCATCGTCCTATCCACCAGGCTCGCCAGCCAGAACGGCAGCGTGCGGTAGAAGAAGCTCTTGCCCGACTTGTAATAGCGGGTGGCATCGTCGCTGATGGGATATTCGTGCGCCAGCGGCGCGGGGAACTCTCCGGCTTTCTGCAACACGCTGGCCTTGCCGTGCACTTCGCGCGCCGCTTCGATCAGCAGGTCGGACAAGGCCGGGTGCAAATCATCACGGGCGATCAGTTCGGCCGTTGGCGCAATCAAGCGGATCGTGTGATCCGGCAGATTGCGGCGGAAATCGAACACACCCGGCGGCAGCGTCAGTTCGTTGAGATAGCTGAAGCGACGCGTATAAGCAGACGCCTGCGAGAAATCCAGCAAACGAATGCCGGATGTGCGCAACAGCTTGCCCATGGTCGCCGGCGCCGCCGACTCGCCCATGAGGAAGGCCACGTCGATCTTGCCCTTGGACAGCGCTTCCGCTGCTTCGTCGCCGCCCATGTCGAGCAACTTCGTCGCGCCACCCGGCTCGATGCCGCTGGCCTTGAGCAAGGTCAGCGCCAGCACGCGCGAGCCGCTGCCTTGCAAACCGATGGCGATGCTCTTGCCGGTCAGCTCGGACAATCGCGACACCACCTTGTCATTGCGATAGAACACCGACACCGGGGAGTACGACACGCTGCCCAGCGACACGAGGTCTTCAATATTGACGCTGTCGGCGATACCACCCTGCACAAAGGCGACATCGACACCGCTGGCGGAATCGACCAGCTTATGCAAATTGTCGAGCGAACCTTCCGACGCCACGATCTTCACCGTCACGCCGTCACGCGCAAGAATCTTCTTGTAACGCTCGGCAACGTTCCAGAAATTGCTGTGCTCCGGCCCGGTAGCGATGGTGATGGTTTTGGGCGGCGCCGGGTGGATCAGCCAGATCGCCAGCCAGACGCCGACGATGATCAGCAAGACCATCGGTCCGAAACTGACAGCCAGGTCACGCCAGGAGATGGCGACGAAACGCGCCCTTATGGCGCTGACGGAGTGTTTACGAGGGGCGGTAGTTTTTTCCATGAAGGCATTCTACCGCCCTCCTTCCTGAGAAGGCGAAAACCGTTTAGTAAGTCTTATAGGGCAGGAACTTGCCGCTCAACATGACATTCACGCGATCGCCGTTAGGATCTGCCTGGCGCTGGATATCCATCTTGAAATCGATCGCGCTCATGATGCCGTCGCCGAATTCTTCGTGGATCAGTTCTTTGATGGTCGAGCCGTAGACGCTGACGATTTCGTACCAGCGATAGATCAGCGGATCGGTCGGCACCGGCGTCGGCAACGAGCCCTTGTACGGCACGATCTGCAGCCACAGGGTTTCTTCGTCGGTCAGACCGAACAATTCCTGCGTGACGGCTGCCTGCTTGGCGGTCAAGGTCATCTGGCCAAGCATGGCGGCGGTTGTCCACTCTTTGCTTTGGCCGATGCTTTCGGCGATCTTGGACCAGGTCATTTTGTTCTTGACCTTGGCTTCGATGATTTTTTGGGTAACGAGATTGCGATCCATGAGCTTCTCCTTGCTGTAAAAATTGAATTGTTGGTAAAAATCAGACGTCTAAATAGTCATTGCTAAGCCACCGCCTGTGCAAGCTTGTCCTCCTCCAGCCCGGGCATCACCACGCGCGTGACCGCATCCTCCACGCCCGCCTCCTGAATGCGGCGCGAGCGATGCACCAGGAAATCGACCAGATGATTGCGGATACGATAGAACTGTGGATCGTGGTGCATGCTTTCACGCGTGCGCGTCTTCGGCATGGTGTTGACCACGACTTCGGCAATGCGCGCGTGCGGGCCGTTGGACATCAGGAAGATCTTGTCGGCCAGCAGAATCGCCTCGTCCACATCGTGCGTGATCATGAACACGGTCTGGTGCGTGGCGCTGCAAATCTTCAGCAGCTCGTCCTGCACCACGCCGCGCGTCAGCGCATCGAGCGCGCCGAAGGGTTCATCCATCAGCAACATCTTCGGCTCGATGGAAAACGCGCGTGCGATACCGACGCGCTGCTTCATGCCACCGGACAGCTCGGACGGTTTCTTGTGTTCCGCGCCTTTGAGACCGACCATCTCGATGAAGCGGCGTGCATGCTGCTCCGCCTTGTCACGCGACCAGTCCGGCCAGCGCGAACGCACCGCGAAGACGACGTTGCTCAGCACGCTGAACCACGGCATCAGCGCATGGCTCTGAAACACGACGCCGCGATCCAGGCTCGGCCCTTTGACTTCGCGCTGATCCATGATGACCACGCCACCCGATGGCGCCTCCAGGCCTGCCAACACGTTCAGGATGGTGGTCTTGCCACAGCCCGAGTGGCCGATGATACAAACGAATTCGCCCTTATCGATGCTGAACGACACCTTGTCGAACACCGGCGGCGCATCGTCGGCATAGCGCTTGTTAAGGTTGTCGACGGTGAGAAATGCTTTTTCCATTGTTCTGCCTTATTCAGTGTAGGTAACCAGCTTTTGCAGACGCGCAAACACCAGATCCAGCACCATGCCCGTCACACCGATCACCAGGATCGCGAAGATAACGCTGGTCAGTGACAGGTTGTTCCATTCATTCCAGACGAAGTAGCCGATACCGGTGCCGCCGACCAGCATCTCGGCCGCCACGATCACCAGCCACGCAATCCCCATGGAAATGCGCATGCCGGTCAGAATGGTCGGCGCCGCTGCCGGCAGGATCACAAGAAAAGCCTTGCGCAGCGGCTTGACCTCCAGCGTCTTGGCGACGTTGAGCCAGTCGCGCCGTACCGACGCCACGCCGAAGGCCGTATTCATCAGCATCGGCCAGACCGAGCAGATAAAGATCACGAAGATCCCCGAGATCGACGAATCCTTGATCGTGTACAAGGCCAGCGGCATCCACGCCAGCGGCGAGATCGGTTTAAGGATCTGGATGAAAGGATTCAGCGCCCTTTGCATCAGCGGCGACATGCCCAGCAAGAAGCCCAGCGGAATCGCCACCAGCGCTGCAATCGCAAACCCCAGCCCGACCCGCGCCAGCGAATAACCGAGCTGGATGCCGATACCCTTGTCGTTGGGACCGTTGTCGTAGAAAGGATTGGCCAGCTCCTTGCGCATGGTCTCGCCCATCTGCGCCAGCCCGGGGAAACCACTGGTCTTGACGGGCGAACTGCTGCTCTTGCCCATCAGCTTGGCGTATTCATCTTCAGCCGAGGACGAGGACGACAAAGCCGAGCCTGCTTCAATACGCGCACTCTCCTTCGGCGCCGTCGCCAGGTGCCACACCAGCAGCAGGCAACCGAAGATCGCCAGCGAAATCAGCGCAGCGCGCCAAGCAAGTTGCGAAGCAGGCTTCATCAGGTGGTCCTCTTGATGGCGAAGCTGTTGACATAGGCGTCGGCCTTGGCAGGGTCGAACTCCTTGCCCATGATCTTGTACTTGCGGTACGCGCCGTCCGGTACCGGCTGGCCGAGTTCCTTCATGTACTTCTTGGCATCGGTCAGCAGCAGCACGCGCTCGGCGATGCCCTTGTAGTCGACATCGCCCTTCACGTAGCCCCAGCGCTTCATCTGGCTCAGGATCCACACTGCCATCGAATCCCACGGCACAGGATCGAAGTCAGCACGGCCCGGCACATTCTTGACGTTGCCAAGACCATCGGCGAAGCGACCGGTCAGCACCTGCTCGACCACGGTCTCCGGCTGATTGAGATACGCTGCCGGCGAAATCACTTTAGCCACCAGCGAACGGTTGACCGGATCGCGCGCCATCGCGGCGGCAGTCAGCACTGCGCGGAACAAGGCGGCAAAGGTATTCGGATTTTGTTTGACGAAATCTTCCGACATACCAAAGGCGCAGCAAGGGTGACCGTCCCAGATTTCCTTCGACAGGATATGAATGAAACCGACTTCGTCATACACCGCGCGCTGGTTGAATGGATCAGGGCCGAGGAAGCCGTCGATGTTGCCGGCGCGCAGATTGGCCACCATTTCCGGCGGCGGCGTGACGCGGATCTGCACGTCACGATCCGGATCGATACCGTTCTCGGCGAGGTAGTAGCGCAGCAGGAAGTTGTGCATCGAATACTCAAACGGCACCGCCAGCTTGAAGCCCTTCCACTGCTTTGGATCGCGCTTGTCCTTGTGCTTCACGTGCAGCGTGATGGCCTGACCGTTAATGTTCTGGATGGTGGCAACACGCATCTGCACCGGATTGCTGCCCACGCCCATCGACATCGCCAGCGGCATCGGCGACAGGAAGTGCGAGGCGTCGTGCTCCTTGTTGATCATCTTGTCGCGGATCAACGCCCAGCCGGCAGTCTTGTTGAGCGAGACGTTGAGGCCCTGCTTCTTATAGAAACCGAGCGGATCGGCCATGATCAGCGGCGCAGCACAGGTAATGGCAATGAAGCCGATCTTGAGATCCTTCTTCTCAATCGCACCGTTCTTTTCCTGCGCCATGGCTTGCAAAGCGCCCAGCGGGAACATGCTGGCGATCGCCGCACGCGCCGTATTGACGCCGACCGCACGCAGGAAGTCACGGCGCTGCGCCGCCTGCGGGAACAACGCGCGCATCACCGACTCTTCCACCACGTCGTTGCTTAGTGCCTCGGCGTCCTGAGAACGTACCTGCGCCTGTGCATCTGCCTTGCGCTGTTGCTCGTCGTCGTGCGCGGTCTGGCTGGCGTGCTTGCCGCAGGAGCAGGTATGGCCTGCGCGCTCGGCGTCGTAGGTATGGAAGATGGTGCTGTCGATTTCTTTTGGCATGGATTCCCCCGGCATGATTAGTTGACGTAACTAAGTGAAGTAACTATCTAAGTAACAACTGCTTTGTTACTTCATCATGTGCAAGGGGCTTGCCAGAGTGCGTTTTGATGTCATCGCCAGACGACGTCTTGTAGTGGAACGACTACAAGACGCTGTCAGAGCGACAACTTAAGCGGGGAGTAGTTGATGCCGCACGGCGTACATCGCGATGCCGACATCATTGCTGGCGCCGGTCTTTTCCAGGATACGGCTGCGGTAGGTGCTGACGGTGTTGGGGCTCAGTGTCAGCTGGTCGGCGATTTCCTTGACGCTGCGCCCGGCGGCGATCAGCTGGAACACCTGGTATTCGCGATGCGACAGCGTCTCGTGCGCAGCGCGCTGGGTACTTGCCGAATGGGCGCTCAGCTCGGCGGCAAGCGTCTCGGCCATATGCGGGCTGACATACACGCCGCCGTCCGCCGCCTTGCGGATCGCCGCCACCAATTGTTCGGTATCGGCGCTCTTGTTCAGATAACCCGCGGCGCCGAGACGATAGCAGCGCGCCGCATATTGCTTCTCCGGATAAGTAGACAGCATCAGCACCGGCAGGCGCGGCATCTCCTGCTTGAGCTGACGCAGCACGTCCAGGCCGTCTTGCAGCGGGATGGCGATGTCCAGCAGCACCAGGTCTATCGCCTCCACGCGCGCCTTGCGCAGCACTTCCGGGCCATCGGCGCACTCCGCCGCCACCTCAATGTCGGGTGTGTCGGCGAGGATCTGCTTGAGACCTTCGCGCACAATGCGGTGGTCATCACAGAGCAGGATACGGATCATTGTTTTCCTTGTTGCTACGATTGTCTTTATTGGTACGGCACGATCATGCCTTACGCATGGCTGTCGTTCCTCAACGGCAAGACCAGGCGCACGCGGGTGCCGCGATTGACGGCAGCATTGCCGCTTTCCGGTGCAGTCACTGCGCCTGTTGCACCAGCAACGGCGTTTTCGATGCTCAATGCGCCAGCAAAGTGCAGCGCGCGCTCACGCATGCCCATCACGCCGTAGGATTTGGGATTCGCCAGTGCCGCTGCCGGCACGCCGATGCCGTTGTCTTCCACTTCCATCAGCAGCTCATCCGGTGTCAGGCGCACCACGATCTTTGCTTCTGTTGCTTGCGAATGTTGTGCCACGTTGCTCAGCATTTCCTGAAAGATACGAAACGCCGCCGTCGCCAGCGTCCCTTGCGGCGCAAAAGCCTGTGGCGAAATATCAAACTCCACTTCGCACGGCAACTCGGTCGCTTCGGAGAATTCCTGCACCTGCCACTCCAGCGCCGCAATCAACCCCTGATGATCCAGAATGCTCGGCCGCAAGTCCGTGATGATGCGCCCGACGTTGTCCACCGCGATCTCGATCAGGCGGTTCATGCTCGCACACTTGCGCGCCACCGGTTCGCGGTCGGCAACACGGCTGGCCATCCAGTTGACGTCCAGCTTCAAGGCCACCAGCAAGCTGCCGAGCTCGTCATGGATCTCGCGTGCAATCCGCGTGCGCTCATCCTCCCGCACCGAATGCGCATGCGCCGACAACTCGCGCACCTGCGTCAGCGCCGCCGACAACTCACGCGTGCGCTCCGCGACACGTTGCTCCAGCTCCGCCTTGGCGCGCTGCAACTGTTCTTCCGCCAGACGGCGCTTGGAAATATCACTGAACGTAATCACCGCCCCGCGTACCTCGCCGCCATCGATGATCTGATAGGACGAATATTCGGTCGCAAAATAAGTCCCGTTGGCGCGCCAGAAGACTTCCTGATCAACCCGGCACGACTCCCCCTTGCGGAAGGCCTTCAGGATCGGACACTCCTCTTCCGGATAGTGCTCGCCGTGTTCATGGCTGTGATGCACGAGGTCATGCATGTTCTTGCCCAGCACCTGCTCGACCGGATAACCGAGCATCTCCGCACCGGCGCGATTGATGAAAGTGCAGCGGCCTTCGAGGTCGATGCCGTAGATGCCTTCGCCGGTGGAGTCAAGGAGCAAGGTCAGCTTGTCGCGCAGCAAGGTCGAGCTGTCCATGGCAACAGCAAATGTATTATCGGCAGTAACGAGATTCAAAGGTAAAGACATACAATCTCTATCAAGAAACCAAATGAAAAATTAGACCAGCAAAGCCTATGCCAACTAATATTGCTCGTGACGAATATAGTTTTTTAAGATTGACCTGCGTTTACACGGCGTCTAAATGAACGAAGCTCCATTCACAAAACAACAAAAAGAGCGACTCTATTTTGAGCAGTTTTGGAAAATTCACTCGATTCCTGGTCGAATTGAATATTCAGATAAACCAGATGTCCTAATAATTAATGACGACATAAAGCTTGGAATTGAATTAACCCATTTATACAAAGTTGATGGAGATAAATTCAACAATGAACAAATTCAAAATAGGCTTCGAATCAAAGTAATAGAGAAAGCCGAAGCTCTATATCTCAGACAGGGCGGACGTCGTATCGAACTCTTTATAGATTTTGACCCCAGCCATCCGATTAAGGACGTAAAAAAGCTCGCAAATGAATTGGTAGATATAGCCTTAAAAGTGTCCCACAGCACTCAGGGACATCAGAGCCGTAGTAGTTTTCCGGAAACGCCAGAATTACGCTTCCTATATCACAATGGACAGAGCTATCCTGATAGCAAATGGAAACTGTCACAAGGGCACGACGTGCCTAGATTAGCGATACCACGTGCGAAAGAGCTTATTGCTCAAAAGATTGAAAAGCTGCCGAACTATCAAGTTTGCGACAGATATTGGCTACTGCTAATTATTGATTTTTGGGATCCAGCGCAAGATCAAGAATTAGACGAATGGCCTCTCAGTGAAAAAATAAGCAGAACTCCGTTTGAAAAGATATTTATCTATAAATCACCATTCAATAAAGTCATTGAAATTCCTCAGTAGTATAAAAAAGCCGGCAATCAGCCGGCTTTTTTTCACGCTAAAACATCAAGGCATGTACTGCCCGCCATTCACCTCAATAATCTGCCCCGTCACATACCCCGACAATTGATCCGACGCCAGATACAGGAAAGCACCGCTGCATTCATCCGGCTCGCCGATACGGCCCATCGGAATTGTTTTGCGGAAAGCTTCAAGCTGATCCGGTGTAGTGAAGCGCTCCTGGAACGGTGTCATGATCACGCCCGGCGACACCGCATTGACGCGGATCTTGTCGGCCAATAGTTCTTTGGCCATGCCACGTGTGATAGTGCTGACGAAACCCTTGGACGCTGCATAAACCAATGCGCCAGGTCCGCCGCCATGGCGGGCTGCGACCGAGGTCACGTTGATGATGTTGCCGCCGCCCTGCTTGCGCATGACCGGGATCACGGCACGGGTGAAAGCGACCACCGAGCGGGCGTTGATCTGCACCACTTCGTCGAACAATTCGTCAGTAATCTTTTCCAGTGCTTCGCGCTTGACCAGGCTGCCGGCGTTGTTGATCAGGACGTCGATGCGGCCCAGTTGTTCGACGGCGCTGGCAACGGCCTTGTCGACGGCCTTGCTGTCGCGCACGTTGGCACCGATGGTGATCGCCTTGCTACCGCCCTTGCGGATGTCGGCTGCAACGGCTTCTGCTTCTGCTGCCGAGCTGTTGTAATGAACAACGACGTGTGCGCCCTGAGCGCCGAAGGCGCGTGCTGCTGCCGCGCCGATACCGGTGCTGGCGCCGCTGATGAAGACGACTTTACCTGCGAGATCTTGCATTGCTTTTCTCCTGAAAATAATCGAAAGGCGTAGTCCCACGCTTGCATCCAAGGTGAGCCACGTTCCGGCTCGTTTCAATCTTTTGTATTTTTGACGGCCGGACTATTTTTCTTCTGAGCAAATCGATGTCAATTGTGGCGCAATTTCAAGATGTCTGCGCCGACGCAGTAAAAACTGCCGGCGACTATATTCAGTCGTGAACCGACTCATCCTTGTTTTGCGCTGCGCCGCGGTAGGCATCGCGCACGCGGATCAGGTGCGTACGCATGGCTTCGGAAGCACGTTGCGGATCGCGGGCTTTCAGTGCAACGAGGATATCGCGATGGTCTTGCAGGCTGCGTTCCAGCGTGGCGGGAATACGCGAGGTGATGGTGCGGCTTTTCTTGCCAAGCAAGTAAAGGCTGCCGGCGATGCTTTGCAGGAAAGGATTGTCGCAGGCTTCGATGATGGCTTCGTGGAATTCCACATCGGCGGCGGCAAAGGCGGCCGGGTCGCTGAGCAGACGTTCTTCGTCTTCGACATTGCGGGAGAGGCGATCCAGTTCTTCTTGTGCCATGTGCGTGGCGGCTAATGCGGCGACGCCGGTCTCAATGATCAGGCGCGCATCGAACAAGGCTTCGAGCGTACCGGCGTTGAGGTCGATGATCATTTCCAGCGGTTCGAGCAGTTCGCGCGTTTCCAGCTTGCCCACGAAGGTGCCTTCACCCTGACGGATGCGCAGCAAACCCAGCAAGGCCAGACCGCGGATCGCTTCACGCACGGCCGGACGGCCAACGCCTAGCATGGCAGCGAGTTCGCGCTCGGGAGGAAGCTGCTGACCGGGCTTGAGCAAGCCGCTGCGGATCATGGTGAGCAAGCGCTGCGCGACTTGTTCTGAAATGGATTTTTGTACGATGGGATCGAAGGACATGGAGTCTGCTGGGGTACCTGAGTTTGCTTGAATTTGCCTGCGTCTGCTTGTTATATCACCAGGCCGCGAAAATGCGAGCGACTGGTAAGACCTTTGGGTATGCAGAGAATAGGTGCGGCCCCAAGCCCTGTCAAGCGAGGACTTTCCGCAATGGTCAAACCATTTCATATATCGTCGTTATCATTGAAACAATGCCTGATCAGCGACGCCGTCGTCTCCTTCTCGGCACTATCCTCAGCAACGATGTAGTCCACAACATAGGCATCGATTTACACACCGATACAAACCCGGCGTCCGAATTCGGCTAGCATGGCTTTTTGTGTCCAGACACCACGTCATGCCCGCCAATACCCAGCAGTCCTTCCCTCCCAAATCGTCCCGGCCGGATCTGGTCAACGGCCCCATCGCCAAAACCTTGCTGATGTTTGCCTTGCCGGTACTGGGCAGCAATATCCTGCAATCGCTCAATGCCTCAGTCAATGCCATCTGGGTCGGACACTATCTTGGCGAAGCGGCGCTGACGGCGACGTCCAACGCCAACATCATCCTGTTCTTCCTGCTCGGCGTGGTGTTCGGCATCAGCATGGCGACGACGATTCTGGTTGGGCAATCTATCGGTGGGCGTGACATCAACCGGGCCAAACGCGTGGTTGGCACCGGTGCGACCTTCTTTGCAACGCTGTCGATTCTGGTGGCGGCGGCAGGTTATATTTTTACACCGCATATTCTGGCAATGATGCAGACGCCTGCCGACGCGGCGCCCTATGCGATTGCCTACCTGCGCATCATCTTCATCGCACTGCCGATGATGTATTTCTATAACTTCATGATGATGACCTTGCGCGGTGCAGGTGACTCGCGCACGCCGTTCTATTTCATGCTGTTGTCGGTGGGGCTGGATATCGCGCTCAATCCGCTGCTGATTTTCGGACTCGGCCCTGTACCGGCGATGGGCATTGCCGGTTCGGCGCTGGCAACACTGATCGCGCAATCCGGCAGTTTGCTGCTGATGATCGCTTTCCTGTATCGCCGCAAGCATTTCCTTGCCTTGCATAGCAACGAGCTTAACTATCTCAAGCCGGATCTGACCATCCTGCGCGCGCTGGTGCTCAAAGGTTTGCCGATGGGACTTCAGATGCTGGTGATCTCTTCGTCGGCACTGGTGATGATCAGCCTGGTCAATGGGTATGGCTCGCAGGTAACGGCAGGTTATGGCGTGACGTCGCAGCTGTGGACGTACGTGCAGATGCCGGCGCTGGCGCTGGGTGCGAGCGTGTCGTCCATGGCGGCGCAGAACATTGGCGCGGGCCGCTGGGATCGCGTCTCGCGCATCGCAGGGATCGGTGTCGGCTACAACTTTTTGCTGACGGGCGCGCTGGTGGCCTTGCTGTATCTCTTCGATCATGCAGCGCTGGGACTGTTTCTGCCGCATGAAGGCGAGGCAATGGCGGTCGCTCGTCACATCAACAATATCGTTGCGTGGTCTTTTGTGTTGTTCGGCGTGACGATGGTGCTGTTTGGCGTGGTGCGCTCCACCGGTGCGGTAATGGCACCGCTGGTGACACTGTTCATCGCGATTTGGCTGGTACGTCTGCCGTTTGCAAAATGGTTGATGCCGACGTATGGCGCCGAAGCCATATGGTGGAGTTTTCCGCTCGGCAGCGTGGTGCTGATTGTGCTGGCGATGGCGTATTACCGCTACGGCGGCTGGCGCAAGGCACACATGCTGGCGGCGCAGCCACGTGGGCTGGCGCCGGACACCGGCATGGCGACGCCTGCCATGACCGCCGTGGATGAGAAACCTGCGTCTTAGCCTTAGAGCCTTAGTCTTGGACTTAAGGCGCGCTGGCCTGATCGAGCTGAGCAATCGCGGCACCGTCCAATGACAACTGTGTCGCTTCGATCAGCGCATCCATCTGCGCCAGTGTCGTCGCGCTGGCAATCGGCGCCGTGATGCTGGGCCGCGCAATCAGCCACGCCAATGCGACACTCGCGGGTGTGCTGCGGTAACGTTCGGCCACGGCATCAAGCGCATCAAGAATACGAAGACCGCGCGGATTGAGGTAGCTCTGTGTCTTGCCTCCGCGCGTGCTCTTGCCGAGATCTTTCTCCGAACGGTATTTGCCGCTGAGGAAACCGCTGGCCAGCGAGTAGTAATTGATGACGCCGATTTTCTCCTTGAGGCAGTATTGCTCCAGATTGTTTTCGAAATCGGCACGGGAGTAGAGGTTGTATTCCGGCTGCAGCGTCTGGTAGAGCGGATAGCCATGTTCACGACTGATCTTGCGCGCTTGCTCCAATCGGTCTGCGCCGAAGTTGGAAGCCCCGATCAGACGTACCTTGCCTTGCTGGACCAGTTCGCCGTAGGTGTGCAGGGTTTCTTCCTGCGGCGTGTTCTTGTCATCGGTGTGCGACTGGTAGAGATCGATGTAGTCGGTTTGCAGACGCGTCAGTGAGTCTTCGACCGCACGCTTGATGTAGGCGGGAGACAGGCCGATCTTGCCGTCACCCATGTCCATGCCGACCTTGGTAGCGATGACCAGCTTGTCGCGCCGGCCGCCTTGCTTGATCCATTTACCGATGATGGTTTCGGACTCGCCGCCTTTGTTGCCGTTGGCCCAGCGCGAATACACGTCGGCGGTGTCGACCAGATTGAGGCCGGCGTCGATGAATTTGTCGAGCAGCGAAAACGAAGTCTGTTCGTCGGCGGTCCACCCGAAAACGTTGCCGCCGAATGCCAGCGGTGCGACTTCAATGGAAGAATTACCCAGAGTGCGATGTTGAATTTGCGTCTGTTTGCCGGTAGTAGCCATTACGTCAATCTCCACGTGCTGTAGGGAAACAATCATTCTATGCGCTAACCGTTTTCGCTGCCGGAGGCCGCACGCTTTATACTGACAGCCTCGTCAGGAAGCTTGAGCCACTCCACGACTCTCTTGCGATCCTTTTACGTTCACGCGTTCATCGCCCTACTCTTCTTTCGTTCGTCCTCTGATGGAAATTGTCTTCACCGTTTTAATTCTCCTGCTTGCGGTTGCCGTCTCCGGCGTGACTGCTCGCCTGGCCCCCTTCAAACTGCCGTTGCCGCTGTTCCAGATCGCTCTGGGTGCACTGCTGGCGCTGCCGCTGTTCGGCTTGCGCATCAGCTTCGACCCTGAACTGTTTATGCTGCTGTTCATTCCACCGTTGCTGTTTACTGACGGCTGGCGTATGCCCAAGCGCGAATTCTTCCGGCTGGCGCAACCGATCCTGGCGCTGGCGCTTGGACTGGTGCTGTTTACAGTGGTCGGCGTAGGTTACTTCATCCATTGGATGATTCCAGTGATCTCGCTACCGTCTGCCTTTGCGCTGGCGGCGGTACTATCACCGACCGATGCCGTGGCAGTGGCGTCCATCATCGGCAAAGGCCGTCTGCCGCCCACCATGCAGCACGTGCTGGAAGGCGAAGCCCTGATGAATGACGCCTCCGGTCTGGTGGCGTTCAAGTTCGCGATTATTGCAGTGCTGTCGGGCACCTTCTCACCGCTTGATGCCGGCATCAGCTTTACGCTGATTTCCATCGGTGGTCTTGCGGTCGGTCTGATCGTGGCCTGGGGCTTTGGCCTGGTCCGGCGCAAGATCATCGAATGGAGCGGCGACGAGCCAGGCATCCAGGTCGTGCTGCTGTTGCTGATTCCGTTTACTGCCTACATCTTTGCCGAACACTTCGGCTTGTCCGGTATCTTGTCCGCGGTCGCAGCCGGCATGCTGATGCCGTATATCGAAACCGCCGGCGCCGAATCAGCCGCCACACGCATGCAAAGCCAGAGCATCCTGACCATGCTGGAGTTCGTCTTCAACGGCATGTCCTTCATCTTGCTGGGCTTGCAGTTGCCGGGCATCGTCAGCCTCGCGCATCTGGACGCCAAAGTCGCTGGCAACGTACCGGTGTGGCATTTGTTCGCGTATATCCTGGCGATCACCGTGGCGCTGATTGCGCTGCGCTTCACCTGGGTATGGTTTAACCTGCGTCTGCGCCGCTTCTCAGCCGCCGTGCGTGGCCAACGCGCCAGGCAACGCTACTTCGATGTGCGTCTGATCAGCATCACGTCGCTGGCCGGCGTGCGCGGTGCGATTACGCTGGCGGGCGTGATGTCGATCCCGCTGATGATGCCTAACGGCCATGCCTTTCCGGCACGCGATCTGCTGATTTTTCTGGCAACGGGCGTGATCGTGTGTTCACTGCTGGCCGGAAGCTTTTTATTGCCGTGGCTGCTGAAGGGACTCAAGCTCGACGCCGACAATGAACGCCGCCGCAATGAAGAGACCATGGCGCGTCTGCGGGTCTCGGAAGCGGCAGTGCGCAGCATTGAAGAGGCGCAGGAACGCATGGGTGCGGACATGGATCAGGATGACCTGGCCTTGCTCACCGAAGTCAGCGGCAGCCTGCTGGCGACCTACCGCATGCGCATGGATGCCGAAAGCGGCACGGAAGAAACCCATCGCGTCGCCAATCGGTTCAAGCACTTTGAACGTGAGCTCCGGCTTGAAGCGATCCGCGCCGAACGTCGCGAAGTACATCACTTGCGCGCCGAGCAACAAATCAATGACGAGACTTTCATTGCCCTGATCAATCAGATCGATCTGGCGGAAACCTGGTTGATGGGATCGCTGAGCGCCTCACATTGAATTGGCAGCACCCGCAGTGGCAATAAAAAACGGCGTCATGCACATCGCATGACGCCGTTTTTATTGATCGCTACAAACTCAGTTCGCTTGCGACACCAAAGCGTTACTGAGGTCGCCGATAGGCTTGCCGCCGTTGGCCTGGATCGCCTTGTCGCGCAGCGTAATGCCGTCGAGCACCGGCAAGGACCAGCGGCGTGTAATGAAGCGCAGTACCGAGCTGGTGTCATACAAGCTATTGTCGACGTAGCCCTTCTTCGCATAAGGCGACACGATGATCGCCGGGATACGCGTACCCGGGCCCCACTTGTCAGCCTTCGGCGGTGCGGCGTGATCCCAGAAGCCACCGTTTTCGTCATACGTCACAACGATCAGCATATGTTTCCATTGCGGGCTTTGGCGCAGCTTGTTGACCACGTCAGCGATGTGCGCGTCACCGGAAGCAACATCAGCATAACCCGCGTGCTGGTTCAGGTTGCCTTGCGGCTTGTAGAAAGTCACGGCAGGCAGTTTGCCCGCAGCAGCGTCTTGCAGGAAGCTGCTGTCGAAGTCCTTCAGGTGCTCGGCACGGTAAGCGGCGTTCTTGACCGGATCCATGTTGGCGAAGTAATTGAACGGCTGATGATGGAACTGGAAGTTCGGTGTCGGCGAGGCGAATTTACGATCGGTCTGGGCAGCCTTCGTCGTCGCGTTCCATGCACCGGCGTACCAGGCCCAGCTCACGCCTTTGTCGCTCAGGAGATCGCCGATGTTCTTTTGCGTTTGCGGAGGCAGAGTGGATGCGCTGTTTGGATCGGCATACAGCTTGGCGCTGTCGCCGGCAGGCGATGCGACATTGCTTGGCTGATAAGCCGGTTGCATGGTGTTGATGGCATAAGACATGCCGGCTGCATCAGGTGGCGTCAGAGTGCCGTCGTTGGCGTATTTCTGCGCGCCATCCAGTGTCGACTTCGGCGAAGTCGCAGCCGGTGTCAGGCGTACAAAGTTGCCATTGGCGTCGACGTCGATCTTGGAGATACCACCCTTGGCCGGTGACTTCTCGGCGTTCGGATATTGCGGTGTGCAGGCACAGATCAGGTATTGATGATTCTGGAAGGAACCGCCGAAGGAGCCCATGAAGAAGTTGTCGGCCAGCGTGTATTCTTTTGCCAGTTGCCACATCGCCATCTTGCTGCCGTCGTAGTAACCCATCGACAAACCACCGGCATCGGAATAGGTGGCGAACTTGTCGTTCTTGCCGCCGTTGATCTGCATCTGGTTATTGTAAAAACGGTGCACCAGATCGCGTGTGACCACATTGGCGTCAACCGCAAGTCCATCCTTGCCGTCGATCTGGAACGGCTTGTTTGGCAATCCGGCGGATTGCGCCTGTGTGACGACCCTGCTCTGCCCGGCTGCCGTCACACCACCCCAGGTCGGCGGCAACACCGGTAACACGGCGCCGTCGACATCGACCTGCGGCAAGTAGACGCCACGGGAAGACGGGTTCACACCCGGAATGCCATTGGCACCTGGGAACAGACCATACAAGGTATCGAAGCCGCGGTTTTCGGCGTAGATCACGACGACGGTGTCGATGCTGCGTACGGCCGCATCATCACCGGCGAGATTGGCATTGCCGCCGCAAGCGGCAAGACCGACTGCAACGGCTGCTGCGGTGAGGGACAAACGAAGTGGCTGTCGGAAAGACTGGCTGAATTGGGCAGGCATGGATATTCTCTTTTTATCGGAACGGCAGAGGAGGAAATAGCCGGTATGCTATCCAGCAAATATAACCACAAAATGACACGATGGCGACCCCGCCGCGCCGCATGGTGCGGCCTCTTCACATTTTCGTCATATTGTCCTGCTAACCTGCGCGCATGAAATCCCTGTATCTTGTCGCCGCCGTCACGGCCGCTCTCGCCCTCGCCGCCCTGTATTTCGACAGCCAGTCGCCTGTTGTGGCCGCTGCAGCCGGTTCTGCAAGCGCGCCCGCCTATGCCAACGCCGCTTATGCGCCTCAACCGGGACGACGCCCGAGCGTGGAAGAAATGACCGCGCTGGGCCGCACCATGTTTTTTGACCCTTCATTGTCAGGATCCGGTCAGCAATCCTGCGCAACTTGTCATAGTCCGGATCATGCTTTCGGTCCGCCAAATGATCTGTCGGTGCAGCTTGGCGGTAAGGAGATGAAGACCGTCGGCACGCGCGCGGTGCCGTCGCTGCGTTATGGGCAGAATGTGCCGCCTTTCAGCGAACATTTCCATGACGATGATGGCGACGACAGCATTGATGCCGGCCCGACCGGCGGCCGCACTTGGGACGGCCGCGCCGATTCCGCACACGATCAGGCGCGAATCCCGCTGCTATCGGCGCACGAGATGGCAAACACCGACGCAGCGGATGTGGTCGCCAAACTGAAACGTGCGCCCTATGCCCCGCAGTTCAAGGCGACCTTCGGCGAGACGATTTTTGATAATACCGATCGCGCTTTCCAAGCGGCCTTGATGGCATTGGAAGTGTTCCAGGAAAGCCCTGCCGATTTTTATCCTTACAGCAGCAAGTACGATGCTTATCTGCGCAAGCAGACGACATTGAGTGCGCAAGAATTGCGTGGTCTGGAATTGTTCAATGAGCCGACCAAGGGCAATTGCGCCTCCTGCCATCTGAGCGAGATCCTGCCCAATGGCGCCTTCCCGCAATTCACCGACTACGGACTGATTGCCGTGGGCGTGCCGCGCAACAAGAAGATTCCCGCCAATGCCGATCCGCGCTATTACGACTTTGGCCTGTGCGGCCCCGAGCGTACCGACTTCAAGGACAAGCCGGAGTATTGCGGCCTGTTCAAGACACCCACCTTGCGCAACATTGCGCTGCGCCAGACCTTCTTCCACAATGGCGTCTTTCACACGCTGCAAGAGGTCATGGAATTCTACGTCCAGCGTGACACCAATCCTGAGAAATGGTATCCACGCAATCGCGACGGCAGTGTCCGCAAATTCGACGACCTGCTGCCGGAGCATTTTTCCAATGTGAACATGGAACCGCCATTCGATCGTAAACCGGGTGACAAGCCGGCGCTCAACGATGCGGAGATCAAGGATGTGATTGCATTTTTAAAGACGCTGACGGATGGCTATACGCCTGAGACGAAACAGTGAGAGCGGGACTCTACAGTGACTGATCAATAAAGCGAGACGAACAGTTCTGTTACGAAGCTGCGTAAACGACAAAAACCCGCTATGAGCGGGTTTTTCGTTTCATGCGACAACAACGACTTGCGGTGACGAATCAGGCAGTTGTGCTGATCGTGGTACCGATGACTTCGCCGTTGGAGTTGCGCGAGGACTGAGTTGCTTGTGCCTGGCGCGCAGCTTCTGCACGCTGCTCATCAAGTTTGCGCTGTGCGTTTTCTTGATCCTGACGAGCCTGCAACGCACGCGCGTTGTCGAGATTGGTTACCGATGGGCCGGAGTTAGGGGAGCTGGATACAGCGCCAGGAGAGCTGGCAGTAATTGCGACGTCCATAAAATCACCTTTCAATACCTGGGAACATAGTAGGAGTCCGGCGTCGAAATGTGCGGACTAGTGAACATCTTACACCTTTAGAACAGCTTGCCAAGCTACGGAAGCGTTTGCTTACAAAGCCTGGTTGCCGTCACGACAACTTGGCAGAAAATCCCGCCATGCCTCGCTGACAACGAATATTAGCTGAGCGGCAATCAATGACAATCAGGAACATTCTGATCCAGGTAAACCTCGAAGGCGACGTTGTTGACCCACTTCTTTCTGAGCTCGGCCCAGAAGCCGCCCGCAGCCCAGTCTGCGCTTGCCTGTTTCAGATAAGAAATTGATTTTGCGTCATCAGCACGCACCGCAAACACCAGCGTCTGACGGCTTTGCACCGGCAGGCGTGCAGAAAACTTTTTCCATTCCGGCAACTTCAGCAAATCGTTGAGCATGGTGTCGTCATGCACGGCGGCATCACACGCACCGATGCGTAAAGACAACAGCGAGTCGGCTGGCGCGCGTTGCACTTTTTCGATCGCGCCGTATTTGGCTGCGAGCTTGCCGACATAGGCGCCACCTTCGGACAGACACACGGTGCGGCCCTTCAACTGTTCCCAGCTTTTGATATCGGTGTCGCTGCGCATGATCGCCATCGCTCCGACGCTGTAGCCGGTCGGGATGGTGCTCACCCCGGCGTCTCGGCGCAAGGCGTCGTTATCGTCGAGCAGCGTCAGCACCACATCGGCGCGTCCCGATTTGATCCATTGTGCGGCAGTACCGCTGTCTGTTTTAGGCGTACCGAGTTTGAGCTTGAGGCGCTTGCCGAGATCTTCGATCAGTATCGACTCGGGACTTTCCGGCGTGCGGAATTTGGCGCCGGCGACATAGACCGGCAAGGGATACGACATGCCCGCCACCAGCGTGCCGCGTTGCCGCGCAGCGTCGATGCCGCTGTCGGCTGCATGCGCCGATGCAAGCAAGGACGCGGACAACAATACGGAAGCAGCGAATTTCATGACGGCATGTTCGTGTGATCAAACGTACTGATAGCGCAGCAAACGGTGCTTGAGATTCTCAAGAATCACCTGATCGATCAGCGCTGCCAAAATTGCAATGGCGAGGATGTTGGTCATCACCCCAACCATGTCGGCGGTCTCGCCGGAATACGCCAGCGTGCGGCCGAGGCCCTTGCCAAAACCAACCAGCATCTCCGCAGAGATCAGCGCGCGCCACGCATTGCCGAAGGCCAGCTGCGCACCGGTGATCAGCTCAGGCATGACCGCCGGCAGATACACGCGGCGCAACATACCCCAGCGCGACGCACCCATGACGCGTGCTGCGGATACATGCACTTGCTGCACACTCTCGGTCGCGTTCATCACCGACAAGGCCGCCGGGAAGAAAGCTGCAATCGCCACCACCACGATGATCGGCAGATTGCCGAAGCCCATCAGGATCAGAAACAACGGCACCCAAGCGATCGATGGAATCGATTGCAAAATGATGATGGCCGACTTCAGTACTTCACGGAAGAAGAACAGCACCGCACCGATCAGACCGAAGCCGATACCGAACAGCAGCGCCGCGCCGTAACCACCGCCCAGACGGGTGAGACTGCCCCACAATGCAGTACGGAAAGCAGGCGCCTGAATCTCTTCCCACAACCGCGCGAGCACCGTCGGCACGCCCGGCATCAGAAAGTCCGGCAAGGACCACGCAGCGATCTGCCACATCAACAAAATGAAAGCGATCGCCAACACCATGGCGAGCTTTTTACGATAACCGGTAACGCGACGCTGAGAGCTCATAAATTAGAACTGAGTAGAAATGCAATGGCCGACGAAGTCGTCGGCCTGAATCGAAACTATGCTTTTGTGAAAATTACTGAAGAACCATCGCGGATCAGCAAGCGTAGCGAGCCGGTCAAGTTTGCGTCGAGAAGCGGAGCCGTACGGATGTACGGTGAGCATCGCAGACGCAAAATTGGCCGGCGCAGTAGCTTGATGACCGCGATTATTACAACTTGCGGTCTTTTTGCCAGGATAGATCTACGATGCTGCGCACTTCAAACGGCTTGCCGTCCTTGGTCTTCAGCGAACCCTGTGCTTGCAGGATGTCGGCGATTTCCTGCATGCGGTTCTGCTCCTTGTCGTTCAGCTTGGCATTGAAGGTCTGGCTTTTGATGGCATCGCGGATCACGTCTTCGCGCAGCATCTCGCCATGCTTCAGCGTCTTCAGTGTCGGCTCGGCGATGAAGTAGCCGGCGATCAGCTTGGCGGCCTCGGCCGGTTTCTTCTTCAGCAGTTCGATCGCGTCACGTTGTGCATCGAGCGACTTCCAGACGGCGGCGCGACGGTTCTTCAGCGTTTCGCCGGAGGTGATCACGACCATGCAGGGGAAAGGCCAGACTTCGCCGATTTCATAGATTTGCTTGACCGGTGCGATCAGTTGCGCAATGCGTGCTTGCGGCTCGAACAGGAAGGCGGCATCGACGCGCTTGCCGACCAGCGACTGCACGGCAACTTGCGGGCTGACGCCGAGCACATTGACATCGTCCGGCTTCAGTCCGGCATCACGGAACACGACACCCTTCAACACCACATCAGCAGTACTGCCTTCGGCTTGCGAGGCCAGGTTCTTGCCCTTCAGATCGGCGACTTTGTTGATGTGCGCATCTTCGCGCGCGACGATGGCGTGATAGCCGAGTTGCGCGCCGCTGACGACTTTGAGGTCTGCGCCTTTGGAAGCCCAGGCCACTGCATTGGTGAAACCAAACACGCCGCTGTCGAGCTGGCCGCCGACGATGGCTTTGATCAGGTCGGTGCCGGACTTGAATTCGATCAGCTCGACGTCGAGGCCGTATTTCTTGTACAGACCCGCTTCATAGGCGGCCATCGCTTGCGCATCGTCCATGACGCGCAGATAGCCGATCTTGAATTTTTCCAGCGCCATCGCCGGTGTGGAAAACACCAAGGCAGCCAATGCTGTGAATGCCAGCAGCGACAAACGTTTCAACGCCGATTTCATTGCCAATCTCATATTCCAACCCCTTCTATTGTTTTAGCAAACTCGTCTTGTTCGGCATGGATGCCGAGCAGACAAAGAATTTCACGACGGATCGCCGAGAACTCCGACAGATCGTGCGTTTTTTCGTGATGCACCAGATTGAATTCCTTGAGCACAGTCGCCGGGCGCGAGCTGAACACGAAGATGCGATCTGCGAGGAACAGAGCCTCATCGACATCGTGCGTGACCAGCAATACGGTAGGCGCCTTGCCCTGCACTTCAGAACGGATCAAATTGCGCAGCGCATCTTGCAGGGTCATCCGCGTCAATGCGTCGAGCGCGCCGAATGGCTCGTCCAGCAGCAATGCTTTCGGCTGCGAGATGAAGGCGCGGGCCAGCGCCGCGCGTTGGCGCATGCCGCCGGATACCTGATGCGGATAGTAGGCTTCAAAGCCGGACAGATTGACTTTGGCCAGCCATTCGCGCGCTTGCGCGGCAGCGGTCTTCTTGTCGACCTTCTGGAACTCCAGCGCCAGCGCGACGTTCTGCTCCAGCGTCAGCCACGGATAGAGCGCGTTTTCCTGAAACATCAATGTGCGTTCAGGATGCGGGCCGGTCACCGGCTTGCCGTCGGCAAGGATAGTGCCGGAGCTTGGCGTTTCCAGACCGGCGGCGATATGCAGCAGCGTCGACTTGCCGCAGCCGGACGGACCGACCAGCGCGACCAGTTCGCCCTGTTCGATGTCGCGGCTGAAGCCGTCGATGACGTGCAGGCCGGAGAAACTCTTTTGTATGTCTTTAAAGGATAGCTTCATGGATAGATGCGTTGCAGATGCCTTGCGGTGTCTTGCCGACGCGTTGCATTCATGGCAACTTTGCACGGACTTTCAGACGGTAGGCTGCGACTTTACTGACATCGCGCTGACCGGACAACAATTTAAAAGACGTATGCTTATACGAAAAACAAATAAACATAGTCTTTTGACGGCATTTATTTTCTTTATGGCAATTTTTTGAGCAGCGCCTCAACCGTGGGGTAACGCAGCCGCACGCCCAATTCGTGCTGCAAGCGGTCGTTGCGCAGGCGGCGTGACTCCGACATGAAGGACAACATCATCGGTGAAACCTGCTGCTGCAGTTCGCTGCGCGGCAGGCGCGGCGGCGGCGGCAAGTTGAAGGTACGCGCTACAGCGTCGAAGTAGTCGCCCATCTTCATCTCGGAATTGTCGACCGCGTGATACACGCGCAGCGGCCGGGCGCGATCGATGGCGGCTACCGCAATCATGGCAAGATCGTCGGCATGAATGTGATTGGTATAGACATCGTCTTCGGCGCTCAGGGCCGGCGTGCCCTTTTGCAGACGCTCCAGCGGCAGACGATCTTTGGCGTAAATACCGGGCACGCGCAAGATCGCCAGCCGGCTGCCGGAGCGCCGCGCCCAGGTGCGCAGGACGCTTTCGGCATCGACGCGGCGCTGCGCCCGGGCATTGGTGGGACGGGTGGCGCGTGTCTCATCGAAGCTGGCGCCGCCGCAATCGCCGTAGACGCCGGTCGTACTGATATAAACGAGAGTCGCCCGGTCAGGTAAAATGGCGGCCAAATTGCGGGTGCGCCGGTCTTTTTCACCCGCGGATTGCGGTGGGGCAAGATGCACGATGGTGTGTGCCAGACGCGCAAGGCGTCCCAGTGAGGCCGGCTGATCAAGATCGGCGACGATGGGGATGGCCCCGGCGGCGCGCAGTTCTTCGCAGCGCTCCGGCTTGCTGGTGACGACGATCACGCGAAAGCGTTCACGCACCAGCGGCAGCATGCGCATGCCGACATCGCCGCAACCCAGCATCAACAGACGCGGCTTGCCGATTTTTTTTACTTTATTGTTCATTGTCAGGATTGTATGAGTTTTCAAGTTACCGTTCAGCCCAGCGGCCATCAGTTTACCTGTGACGAAGGCGAAACCATCCTTACCGCCGCGATTCGTGCCGGCGTCGGTCTGCCCTACGGTTGCAAGAACGGCGCATGCAGCTCTTGCAAAGGCAAGCTGGTCGAAGGCAGCGTGACCCACGGTCCGCATCAGGAGCGCGCATTGTCGGCACAAGATGAGAGCCTGGGCTTCTCGCTGTTTTGCTGCGCCAAGCCAAATTCGGATGTCGTCATCGAAGCCCGCGAAGTGGCCGGTATCGGCGACTTCCCGGTCAAGAAAATGCCGGTCCGCGTGGCCAAGCTGGACAAGGTCGCCGACGACGTCATCATTCTGTCGCTGCAATTGCCGGCCAATGACCGTCTGCAATACAAGGCCGGCCAGTACGTCGAGTTCATGCTGCGCGACGGCAAGCGCCGCAGCTACAGCATGGCCAATGCGCCGCACAAAGATGAGCACCTGACGCTGCATATCCGCCACATGCCGGGCGGCCTGTTTACGGATCAGGTGTTTTCGACGCTGAAAGAACGCGACATTCTGCGCTTTGAAGGCCCGCTGGGTACTTTCTTCCTGCGCGAAGATTCTGACAAACCGATCGTCCTGCTTGCTTCCGGCACCGGTTTTGCGCCGATCAAGGCGATCGTCGAACAGCTGGAACACAGCAAGTCGACGCGTCCGGTCACGCTGTACTGGGGCGGGCGCCGCCCACAGGATCTGTACATGGATGATCTGTGCAAGAGCTGGGCGCAAACGCTGCCCAACTTCAAGTACGTGCCGGTGATTTCCAACGCCCAGCCCGAAGACAACTGGAGCGGCCGCAGCGGCTTCGTCCATCAGGCGGTCATTGACGACCAGCCGGATCTGTCGGGCTATCAGGTCTATGCCTGCGGCGCACCTATCGTGGTGGAATCTGCGCAGCGCGACTTTGTCGCTGTCTGCGGCCTGCCGGCGGACGAGTTCTACGCTGACTCCTTCACATCGGCGGCGGACCTGGCGACCGTGCAATAAATCCTGAGGCGGCACATGTTGCAAAGTGGTGAGCGTTCTAAAAATGAGGTCGAATTTGCACCAAATTAGTTTTGACGCATCGCGCAAAACGTCCTAATATTGACCGCATGAACGCTACTACTATTTCCTTGCGACGCCGCAGCCAACCTCAACGAGGTTTGCCGTGCGCGTGAGTTGATATTGGTCACGAAGCCACAGGCAATCCCTGTGGCTTTTTTTTATCGTTTTTTTCTCGTTCATTATTACAGTTCGGTTACCGCCGTCTTTCACGCAGCTTAATTACCACTCATGCAGGAGTCATCAATGGAATTCAACGAGTTCGCCATCAACAAGCTGATGTATGTCACTAATCGCCCTGAAATCGTATTCACCGAAGGCAGCGGCATGTGGATGACCGACCATACCGGCAAGCGATATCTCGACTATCTGCAAGGCTGGGCTGTCAACGCGCTGGGCCACGCGCCAAAATGCATTGAAGACGCGCTGGTCGCGCAAAGCAAGAAGCTGATCAACCCTTCGCCGGCCTTCTACAATGCGCCGTCGATCGAGCTGGCCAATCTGCTGACCGAAAACTCGGTGTTTGATCGCGTGTTCTTTGCCAACAGCGGCGCAGAAGCCAATGAGGGCGCGATCAAGCTGGCCCGCAAATGGGGCAAGGTCAACAAGAACAGCCAGGGCGAAGACCGCTTTGAAATCATTACCTTCAACCACAGCTTCCACGGCCGCACCATCGCGACCATGTCGGCCAGCGGCAAGCCGGGCTGGGACACCATGTTCGCGCCACAGGTGCCGGGTTTCCTGAAGGCTGAACTGAATGATCTGGCCAGTGTTGAACGCCTGATCAGCAAGAAGACTGTTGCCGTCATGCTGGAGCCGGTGCAAGGCGAAGGCGGTGTGATCCCGGCCACGCGTGAATTCATGCAAGGCCTGCGCCGCCTGACCAAGAACGCCAACCTGCTGCTCATCGTCGATGAGGTGCAGACCGGCGTTGGCCGTACCGGCGAACTGTTCGCCTATCAATTGTCGGACATCGAGCCGGACATCATGACACTGGGCAAAGGCATCGGTGGCGGCGTGCCGCTGGCGGCTCTGCTGGCGCGTGAAGAAATCGCCTGCTTCGAAGCCGGCGAACAAGGCGGCACCTACAACGGCAATCCGCTCATGACTGCCGTCGGCGCTGCTGTGATCAAAGAATTGCTGAAGCCTGACTTCCTGCCTACGGTCAAGGCCACAGGCCAATATCTGAGCGCCGAGCTGATCAAGCTGTCGGACAAGCACGGCTTCGAAGGCGAGCGTGGCGAAGGCTTGCTGCGCGCGTTGAAGCTGGGCAAGGATATCGGCCCGCAAATCGTTGAGGCGGCACGTGACCTGCAACCGCTCGGCCTGCTGCTGAACTCGCCGCGTCCGAATCTGCTGCGCTTCATGCCGTCGTTGAACGTGACCAAGGATGAAATCGATCAGATGCTGACCATGCTGGAGGGCGTACTGGTTCAACTGGGTCATTGATCCGGGGCACTAAGCAATGCGTAGCACCCGCTCGTCGAATCACCTGCATGCGCTCGCCGCCTGCTGCATCGCCGTCTTGTTGACGGCATGCGGCAGCGCGCCGATGCGTGCGCCGGATGCATCCGTATCAACGCCGACACCGGCGCCAACCGACATCCGCTCTGAAGCGGCAACCGAACATGGCAGCGAAGTCGCCATTTACGCCCTCGACATGATCGGCACTGGTTATCGTTTTGGCGGCAAGAATCCGGATGCCGGCTTCGATTGCAGCGGCATGGTGTCGTATATTTTTAATCGCGCCACCGGTCTCAAGCTGACGGGCAGCGCTGCCGACATGGCCCGTCAGGGCCGCAAAATCGACAAGTCCAATCTGCGGCCAGGCGATCTGGTGTTTTTCAATACGCTCAACCGGCCGTTCTCGCATGTCGGGATTTACATCGGCGACGGGCGTTTCGTCCACGCGCCGTCAGGCAATGGCAAGGTACATATCTCGCGCATGGACAATCCTTACTTCGCGCCGCGCTTTGAAATGGCCCGCGCATATTTCAACTAAGCTGCGTCAACTGAACTCAATCCAACCTCGCAGGCGGGATGCTCATGGATCACCACAAAGGCAGTTGTCATTGCGGCCAGGTTCGCTTCGAAGCTGACGTCGACATTGAACGCATCACCGTCTGCAACTGTTCCATCTGTACCAAAAAGGGATTTCTGCACCATCGCGTGCAGCCTGAGAATTTTCGTCTGATTGCCGGCGAGGATAAACTCGCGACCTATCAGTTCGGCACCATGGCCGCGAAACATCATTTCTGCCCGACCTGCGGCGTGCACGTTTTCACACGGCCACGCGCAGCGCCGGAGCTCTATACCATCAACGTCCGTTGCGTCGACGATGTCGATCTGAACAGTGACAAGCTGACTTTCGTCGATTTCGACGGACGCAATTGGGACAAGAACGTCGGCAAGCTGGGTTGACGTGCCCCAAGCCTATCGTTAGCTTCCGGCACGGGCGCTGCGGCGTTTGGTCGGCGTAGCAACCGGTGCGCGTTTGGCCGACGCCTTCAATGCAGACGTCTGTTTCACTGTCGTCGACTTTGCAGATTTTTTGGCAACCACTTTGACCGCACTCTCTTTCGCCGCCGGTTTCTTTGCTACCACTTTGGCCTTGACGGCTTTGACTGCCTTCTCCGCCACGACTTTTTTGCTGAACAACCCCGCCTGCCCGACGAGACTTGCGCTATAGCGTTTGAAGGCAATATCCATATGACGCCGCATCGCAGCGCGCGCCATTTCGGGGTCGCGTGCGCGCAATGCTTTCATCACGCGTGAATGTTCTTCAATCGCGTCGTTCCACACTTCGATGGTGTCAAAGTGGCTGTGCAGACGATTGAACAGCGGCCCCAGACGTGCATCGAACAATTGCGTCACCAGTCCGACCAACACGCTATTGCCGGTCGCTTCGGCCACGCGAATATGGAATAACCGGTCGGCCTCCAACGGATTGGTGCCGGCGCTGGTGTGTTCGATCATTTGCTGGAAGGCTTCTTCGATGGCATCGATCTGCGCCTTCTTGGCGTTCTTGGCGGCGGCATAGGCGACTTCGCCTTCCAGCATGGCGCGCGCACGGATCAGTTCCAGCGGCCCCTCTTCCGTCGACAGGTCGATCTCGCCTTCGGGAGCGGGTGATGGCGGACAGACATAAATCCCGGATCCCATATGGACTTCGATGTAGCCCTCGACCTCCAGCGCAATCAAGGCCTCGCGCAAAGACGGTCGGCTGACGCCCAGTTGTACGGACAGGTCGCGCTCCGACGGCAGACGCGAGCCGACGGGAAACTCACCGTCGACGATCAGCTTGCGCAGTTGGTCACTGATCTGGCGATACAGTCTTTGCGGCTCGATCGCTTCAATGGGCATAGGGGGTTCCGATTAACATCTTCTTTATCTTGGCGCCGGATTGTATCGCACCCGCAGATAAATCATTTACCTGCGGGCGGAAGCTCACACCGCCGTCGGGAACGTCAAACCGTACTGCTGCGCGGCCTCGCGCAGCGCCGGCGCAATCGTCGGATGCAAGGCCACGCCCTGCTCCAGCTGCTGCGCGCGACGCGCCATGCCACGATCGCCAGGCATGCGCACCTTCTCCACACCGGGACGCGGGGGATTGGTCCGGCATGCTTCGGCGATGTGATCCATCTGGCGCTTGAAGGCCGCTTCGCCGCCGAAGGCCGCCGGATCGTACAAGCTCATGAACACCGTGGCGCCCCAACCTGCCGGAGGATCTGCGCGGCCAAAACCGGACAGGCCACCAGTCAACGCTTCAATCAGCACGGCAAGCCCAAAACCCTTATGCCCTGCCGACAAGCCGCCCAACGGCAGAATCGTACCCGGCGGATCGGCAGCAAATACGGCAGGATCACGACTTGGATTCCCCTGCGCATCAAGCAGCCACTCTTCTTCAAACTGCTTGCCGGCTTTATGCAGGCGGTTGCTCATGCCGTTGGTGGTAATCGACGCAGAAATATCCACCAGGAAGGGCGTGCCGGAGGTGGGAATACCCGCAGCGATCGGATTGGGCGTGAACACTGCACGCGTACCGCCGAACGGCGCCACGCTATGCACCGCAGGGTCGGAGCTCGACAACACCATCAGAAAGCCTTCTTCGGTGGCGCGCAACAAGTACGCGGCAAGGCAGGCAATATGATGGCTGTGATGAATTGCCAGCGAGGCCGTACCCAACGCGCGCGCACGCGGGATCAACGCATCGATGCCCCTATGCACCAACCATGGCCCCGGCAAGCGACGACCATCCCAGACCAGAGCAGCCGGACGATCGGAGACCACCTCAGGTTCGCCGGAGGTGGCCATCGCGCCCTTTTCGATTTCTTTGACGTAAGGCGCCAACAGAGCCAGGCCGTGCGTGTCATGCCCCAGCAGGTCACCGTCGACCAGCGTGCTTGCCACCGAAGCGGCAGACTCCAGCGGCAAACCGGCCTTTTGCAGCAGTTGCGTGGAGAACTGCTTGAGCTCGACGGCGGAAAAACGTTCAGGTGAAGCCATGTTGCAAACCATCCTTTCAATAAAAAAATCATTCGAACTTGTCCGCGATCAGGAGCATGGACAAGTTCTCAAACCACTGCCGGCTTTCTGCGCAATCCACGCAAGATTAGTGGCAGCAGCCAAAGCAATATCGTTAATACGCCCAAAGTTCCGGCGATCGGTCGACTGAAGAATGCCACGAACTCGCCGTCAGCCTTGATCATCGATGTGACGAAATGTTCCTCCAGCATGCCGCCCAGCACGACGCCTAGCACCGTCGGCGCTACGGGGAACCCATTTTCTTCCATCAGATACGCCAGCAAGCCGAAGACCAGCATGATGCCGACATCCGATACGCTGTTGTTGGTGGCATATGAGCCGACGATGCAAAACAGCAAAATCAACGGCATCAGCAGATTACGCGGTACGCTCAGAATGCGCTTGGCCAGCTTGATGCACCAGTAGCCCAGTGGCAGCATCAGCAAATTGGCGAGAATGAAGACGATGAAAATCGCATACATCGACACCGGATTTTCAACAAAGATCATCGGGCCGGGATTGAGATTCTTCATGTACAGCACGCCGATAACGATCGCAGTGATTGAATCGCCAGGAATGCCGAACACCAGCGCTGGAATCCATGCACCGGCCAACGCCGAATTGTTGGCGGCACCCGATTCGACGATGCCTTCCGGATGGCCGGTGCCGAATTTCTCCGGCTCCTTGGACATTTTTTTGCTCATCGCATAAGACATCCACGCTGCGATATCAGCCCCCGCGCCCGGCAAGGCACCAACCAGCGTACCAAGCACGCTGCCACGCAAGATCGATTTCGGATAACGAACCGTCAGATCCCACATGCCTTTAAAGACGTTGCCGACCGCCCCTCCCGTCACCACCAGCTTTTCGTCTTTGGAGACGGCATAGCGCAGCACTTCCGACATCGCAAACATGCCGACCATGAGCGGCACCAGCGATACGCCGCTGAGCAAGTCGCTGTTATTGAAGGTGAAGCGAGGAAAACCTGCCGGATTACCCATACCGATCGAGGCAATGAACATGCCAAGAAACAGCGAGACGAAACCTTTGAGCGGATTTTCCGACGCAATGAAAATGGCACAGGTCAACCCCAACAACACAAGCCAGAAGTATTCGAACGAAGAAAACTTCAGCGCCAGTTCTGCCAGCGCCGGTGCTGCAAGAATCAGTACGAAGGTGCCGAACAAACCACCGACCGCCGAAAATACAAGGCTGGCGCCAAGCGCTATCTCGCCCTCTCCTTTACGGGTCATCGCATACGCCTCATCGGTATACGCTGCCGATGAAGGCGTGCCGGGTATCCGCAACAGGCAACCGGGAATATCTCCCGAAAAAATCGCCATCGCCGTCGCTGACACCATTGCCGCCACCGCAGGCACCGCAGGCATGAAGAAGGTCACAGGCACCAGCAACGCTACCGCCATCGTGGCGGAGAGCCCGGGAATGGCACCCATGAAGAGCCCGAACATTGAGGAACCGAGAATGACCGCCAGTACATAGGGGTCAAACACCTGCCCGAAGGCCGCATACAAATTTGCAAGCATTGTCAGCTCCCTTACCAGGCGACAGATTCCAGAAGGCCCCAGGGCAGCGGGACCTTCAGGACTTTGTAAAAGATATAGTGAATACCCAGTGCGCTGACGAGGGCAACCGGCACAGCCACCACCAGACGCGCGCCGAAGGTCACGAACAATGACAACAGCAGTATCGCTGCAGTGGGCAGGAAACCAAGCGGCTCGGATGCATAGATGTAGAACACCAGCGACAGCAACACCAGCGCGTAACCGAACACCGCGTGGCGATCGCCGGCCCATTCCGGCAGGCTTATCCAGCTGTCAGTACGCGTTTGTCGCAAGCCCTTGAACACCAATAGGATCGCGCAAATCATCAGCCCGCCGGCCAGCAATTGCGGAAACAGGGCTGGACCGATTTGCTGCTGCCCCATGGAGGGAAAGGTTGCGGAATAGGTGTAAATCACGCCGGCAAAAATTGCCAGCAATACTCCTGAAACAGCATCGTTGATTTTCATGGCAATGAATGATCCAACAAGTTCTACAGGTTCAATGAGCAAGTCTGAAGACTCGGCTATGGCGTTGCATTGCGCTGCAACGCGGGATAGGACATCAGGGCAAAACGTCGGCGGCAACACTGCAGCCGACGCCTGCCGTCGAGCTATTACTTCGCCATCCCAAGCGTCTTCAGTATCTTGCCCATGTCGCTGTCGCTCTTCTCCATGAACTTGCCGAAGTCAGCCGAATCGGCGTACATCGTGCCAAAACCTCGCCCCCCCATGAAATCCTTGTACTCCTTGCTGTTGTAGATTTTTTGCATATGTCCGGCCAGCTTGGTCTGGATATCCGCAGGCAGGCCCTTGGGTGCGACGATGCCGCGCCAGGCGCCGTTGGTCCAGCTGCTGCCCGTCAGACTCTTGAGCGTTGGCACCTTGGGATACAAGGCTGCGGGTTGCTCCGCCATGATCACCAGCGGACGCGCCTTGCCGGCATCGATCAGCGAACGTGCTTCGGGCAACGATGCGGCGACGATATCGACACCGCCTGCAGCAAGATCAACCATGGCAGGAGCGGCACCATTCGATGGCACAAATCTCACAGCTGTCGGCTCCAACTTCAGATCGCTAAGCATGCCGGCCAATCCAAGATGCCAGATGCCGCCCTGGCCGGTGCCGGATGCTTTCAGTTTGCCGGGGTTGGCTTTTACGGCCTTGAGCAGATCGTCGAATGTCTTGTGTGGCGACTCCGCGCTCACGGTCAATGCCGCCGGATCGAAATTCATCAGCGCAATCGGCGTGTAGTTCTTGTAGCTCAATTGAGTCAGGCCCTGATGATGCATCATGGCAATTTCCACCGTAGCCAGGCCAATTGTGTAGCCATCTGGTGCGGCGCCGGCGATGGCCTGGTGTCCGACCACGCCGTTACCACCGGTGCGGTTGACAACGTTGACGGGCTGGCCAAGTTCCTTCTCCAGCAGCGCACCAATGATACGTGCGGTGGCATCCGTACCACCGCCAGCGCCCCAAGGCACTACCAGCGTCACTGGACGATCAGGCCATGCTGCATGTGCAGCACCGAACGACAAAACCGCTACCCCGGCGACCATTGCCTTGAGTGCATTTCTACGCATGTTGCTCATTGTCTCTCCTCCTTTGTATGGTGAAGACAGGCAGATGTCTTTTGCATTGCCTGCTGCGTCGGGGTTCATTGCAAACCCGTCGATGAACCATTCAGCGCGGTCTGTGCCGGCTTATCCCTCTCCAGTGCTGGTCTTTCCTGTTTTTGTTTCCTGACAAATTCTTGTCAAGCGGTCATGTGGTCTTACCAGACTGAGGAAAAGAATTTCATATCACCTCATCACTGTCAAGGAAGAAAACGATGCACGAAAATAATTCACCCACGCCGCAGCGCACCATTGGGCATCATAGAGAGCAATGGAAAACACGAGCGATGCATCGACAAAAAGATGTATGACAAATCTGGTATTACCACTTGACCAAAGCGCGAATGCTGAAATAGACTCGCTGACATCTTTTCGAAGCATGCTGTTCGCAACGTTCATTTGCAACGTACAAAAATACTAGAGCAGAGGTAGTCGCCAGAGGTTGTGGTTGCTACTCACTGCCAGCGGACAAAACCGCAGCACTGGAGACAGGCATTGGAATTCATAGCTAGCCGGGGGAGTACTTCAACCATGTCGCAGGCATCGCCGCATGCCTTGCCGACAGGGAAGCGCAATGCTGCTTATGCAGCGCTGCTCTCTGCGCGTGCAGTTTTGGCTTCAAAGACCTCTCGCTACGCTTGCCACCTCGGCCATGCCGGCAATGGCGACGCCATGCTGGCGTATCACCTGATGGATTTCTCCCGTTATTTTTTCGATCAAAGCGATATTCGCCACTGATTTTTCCTGCAGCCATCCGATTCAGACAGCATTCGGCCCTCAGTCAATTCCAAGCAATGGATTGACGGGCCACAAGGAAAGAAGGAAAGAACATGAGCGATACCAAGAAATTTACGCGCCGCAGCCAGGCATGGTTCGGGAGGCAAGACCGCGATGGCTTCATCTACCGTTCGTGGGTGAAGAACCGCGGCATTCCACACGATCAATTCGATGGCCGTCCAGTCATCGGTATTTGCAATACCTATTCTGAACTGACACCCTGCAATTCACATTTCCGCGCTTTGGCCGAACAGGTCAAGATCGGCATCTGGGAAGCCGGTGGCTTCCCGCTGGAGTTCCCGGTGATGTCGCTTGGCGAGACGCTGATGCGTCCCACCGCAATGCTGTTCCGCAACCTCGCCAGCATGGACGTGGAAGAATCCATTCGTGCCAACCCGCTCGACGGCGTGGTGCTGCTGATGGGTTGCGACAAGACCACTCCTGCATTGCTGATGGGTGCATCTTCGGTGGATCTGCCCACTATCGGCATTTCCGGCGGCCCGATGCTGTCGGGTAAATACCGTGGCGGAGAGCTGGGTTCGGGCACTGGCGTCTGGCAGATGTCGGAAGAAGTTCGCGGCGGCCATATGTCGCAGGAAGAATTCTTCGAAGCCGAAAGCTGCATGCATCGCTCGCACGGTCACTGCATGACCATGGGCACGGCATCGACCATGGCCAGCATGGTGGAAGCGCTGGGCATGAGCTTGCCGGGTAATGCGGCAATCCCCGCTGTCGATGCGCGCCGTAATGTTCTGGCCCGCAACTCCGGCCGCCGTATTGTTGAGATGGTCAAGGAAGACTTGATCATGTCCAAGATCCTGACCAAGGCTGCATTCGAAAACGCCATTCGCGTCAATGCCGGCATCGGTGGCTCAACCAATGCCGTGATTCACTTGCTGGCGATTGCAGGCCGCATCGGCGTCGATCTGAAACTGGAAGAATGGGACACCATCGGTCAAAAACTGCCTTGCCTGGTAAATCTGCAACCATCGGGTAAATATCTGATGGAAGATTTCTACTACGCTGGTGGTCTGCCGTCAGTCATCCGCGAACTCGAAAGCGTCATCGACAAGAGTGCGCTCTCTGCCAACGGCCAGACCTTGTGGGATAACTGCAAGGACGCGCCAAACTGGAACCGCGACGTCATCCACGCCTTTGATACGCCGTTCAAACCGGCCGCCGGCATCGCCATCCTGCACGGCAATCTTTGCCCGGACGGCGCCGTCATCAAGCCGTCCGCAGCCACACCAGCACTGTTGAAACATACGGGCCGCGCTGTGGTGTTTGAAAACAGCGACGACCTGCACAAGCGCATCGACGACGAAGATCTGGACGTTGATGAAAACTGTGTGCTGGTATTGAAGAACTGCGGACCGAAGGGGTATCCCGGCATGGGTGAAGCGGGCAACATGCCGCTGCCGCCGAAGGTGCTGCGAAAGGGTATTACCGACATGGTGCGCGTCTCCGATGCGCGCATGAGCGGCACTGCCTACGGCACCGTGGTGCTCCACGTGACGCCTGAAGCGGCTGCCGGCGGCCCCTTGGCGCTGGTGCAAGACGGCGACATGGTAGAGCTGGATGTGGAGGCACGCAAGCTGCATCTCCACGTCAGTGACGAAGAACTGGAACGTCGCCGCGCAGCATGGCAAGCGCCGAAAGCACCTGCCGATCGCGGGTGGGTCAAGCTGTATGTCGATCACGTGCAGCAGGCCAATCTCGGTGCCGATCTGGATTTCCTGGTCGGCAAGAGCGGCTCGGGAATACCGAAAGACAATCACTGATTTCAGGGTGTAGGGATTTAATCGTTCAACCAGGCAGCGGAAGAATCGAGCGTCACATCAGATGGCGCACTTCCGCTTCTTGCAACCAGAGTCACGGAGACATGACGCAATGAAAGTATTAATTACCGATTACGATTTTCCGGATGTAGAACTTGAACTCGCACTGTATCGCGAAGCCGGCGTTGAAGTCGTGACGGCGCAATGCCGTACCGAAGACGACGTCATCAAAGCCGCCGAAGGCTGCGAAGGCCTGCTGGTGCAATATGCACCGGTCAACGCCAAAGTATTTGCCGCCCGCCCTGAAATCCGCATTGCCAGCCGCTATGGTGCAGGTTTCGATACTATCAACACCGCTGATGCGGCCAAGCATGGCGTCTGGGTCGGCAACTCGCCCGACTATGGCGTCGGTGAAGTCGCCACCCATGCGCTGGCAATGGCGCTCGACCTGATCCGCAACATCACCGGCTACGACCGCGACGTCAAATCCGGCCAATGGCATTACACTACCGCCGGCAAGATTCAGCGTTGCTCAGAAATGACCATCGGCATCGTCGGCCTCGGTCGCATCGGCAAGCGCATGGCGCACATCAGCCGTAACCTTTTTAAACGCGTGATCGCTTACGATCCGCATATCATCGACGGCGACTTCCCTGCCTACGTAGAGCGCGTCAGCAAAGAAGAATTGTTCAAGCAGGCGCATGTCGTTTCGCTGCATACGCCGCTCAACGATGAGACCCGCGGCATGATCGACGCATCGGTGTTGAAATTGATGCAACAGGACAGCTTTCTGGTCAACTCGGCGCGTGGCGGCCTGGTCAATATTGATGACCTGCTCAAAGCGCTGGACACGAATCTGAAGGGTGCCGGACTCGACGTCTTGCCGGTCGAACCGCCGGAGACAAGTTCCGCTATTGTCCAGCACAAACGTGTGCTATTGTCGCCGCACGCAGCCTTCTATTCCGAGGTCGCCGCCAAGGAATTGCGCCGCAAGGCAGCGCAAAACCTGATCGACTGGGACCGCAACGGACGCCCTTCATATGTGGTGGTTGAAGGCAGGAAAAAATAGTCCGACACAAAAACAAACGATAAATAAGCAATACATAAAAGATAAGAGACACCCTGCGTCCCAGCCAATCGCCAGACGCAGGCTAGTACGAATCCAGTAAGCGCAGCAGACTTAACGAAGATAGCAACCGATCTCGCAGCAAGTAATAAGAACAAGCAGCACCAGAGAGGTATGACACGTTGATGATGTATGAATATTCACTATCGCAGCACGACTGAATGAATAAGTCACGATAGTGCGCTGTCACAGTTGTACCTCTCAATACCGCCGAAAATCATAAAAACCAACACGGCGCGGGTATCAGAATAAAGAGCCGCTAACAAAACGCTGATGGCAAGGCGCGCCGACGCAGACGGTACAAGCGTACGGCAAGGAGAAGCAACGCTGCCCGCAGCGTTTTGTTAGCGGCTCTACATGCGCGGGAGCCCTCCAAGAAGGGGCTCGCTGCAGACACAAAAAACGAGATATTGAGACGAGGAGCAAGGCATGGCATCAGTTCAGATTCGCGGCATCAAAAAGCAATTCGGCAGCACCCAGGTTATTCGTGGCGTCGATATCGACATCGAGGACGGTCAGTTCGCCGTGCTCGTGGGCCCTTCCGGCTGCGGCAAGTCAACGCTGCTGCGTATGCTCGCAGGCCTCGAAGAAATCACCGAAGGCGAAATCTCCATCGGCGGCACGGTCGTCAATAACGTCCAGCCCAAGGATCGCGACATCGCCATGGTATTTCAGAACTATGCGCTGTATCCGCACATGACGGTCAACGACAACATGGCCTTCTCGCTGATGCTGGCCAAAAAGGACAAATCCTTCATCCAGCAACAGGTCAAGAAAGCTGCCGAGATTCTGGGCCTGACCAATCTGCTGGAACGCTATCCGCGCCAGCTGTCCGGCGGTCAACGCCAGCGTGTGGCAATGGGACGTGCGATCGTGCGCGATCCGCAGGTCTTCCTGTTCGATGAGCCGCTGTCCAATCTTGACGCCAAGCTGCGTGTGCAAATGCGCACCGAAATCAAAGAACTGCATCAGCGCCTGAAGACAACGTCGGTCTACGTCACCCATGACCAGATCGAAGCGATGACCATGGCTGACCAGATCGTCGTCATGCGCGATGGCCTGGTGGAACAACGCGGCCGTCCACTGGAACTGTACGACCGCCCTGCCAACATTTTTGTCGCTGGCTTCATCGGCTCGCCGGCGATGAACTTCATCCCTGCCACGCTGCGTCGCAATGCCGACAAGGCCGAGGTTGAATTCGCCGACGGCACGCGCCTGCCTGCGCCGTATGCACATCGCGGTCTCGACGGTATCGACGGTCAGCGCGTGATCTACGGCGTGCGTCCGGAACATTTGAGCATCGGCCCTGCCGGCAGCGGCATGAGCACCAAGGTCGTGGTGGTTGAGCCGACCGGCGCCGACACCGAAGTCTATGCGCGCTTCAACGACACCAGCCTGACCTCGATCTTCCGCGAACGCCATAACTTCGGCGCGGGCGATACGATCAATCTGGTGCCGGAGCATGGCAGCACGCATTTGTTTGATGCCGACAGCGGCAAGACGCTGGCACGTGATTGAGCGTAGAACGCATTCGTCTTTTTCAAAGCAGTCCCGGTAACACAATCTGTATTACAGCAAGCAAAAATAACAACGCAACAGAGCGGACCCATTCACTTTCATCAGAAGAGAAGGAGTAGGAGACATGACTAAGCTGACCAGACGTGACTTTTTAGCTGCGAGCGCATCCGTCGCTGCAGCATCGACAGTAGCCACAACCAATGCATTTGCCGCACCGGCGGCGCCGGCAGCTACCGGCGCCGGCCTGAAGCTCGACATCGAGAAAGGCGCGACACTGCGCGTACTGCGCTGGAAGCGTTTCGTCCAGGGCGATGAAGATCTGTGGAATGCAAACGTGAAGAAATTCACCGAGAAGACCGGCGTTGCCGTGCGTACCGACAGCGAAGGCTGGGAAGATCTGCGTCCTAAGGCTGCGGTTGCCGCCAACGTCGGTTCCGGTCCGGACATCGTGATGAGCTGGTTCGATGATCCACAACAATATCCAACCAAGCTGATCGATCTGACCGACCTGGCAACTTCGCTGGGTAGCCGTCTGGGCGGATGGTATGACGTCTGCCGCAAATATGGCACCAAGGACGGCAAGTGGATTGCGCTGCCGTTCGGCGTGGTCGGCAATGCCTTGGTCTATCGCGAAAGTCAGATCAAAGCTGCCGGCTTTGACGCCATTCCAAAAGACACAGCCGGGTTCCTGAAACTCTGTCAGGCACTAAAAGCCAAGAACACACCGGTCGGCTTCGCACTCGGCAAAGCCGTCGGCGACGCCAACAACTGGGCGCACTGGTTGCTGTGGTCGCACGGCGGCAAGCTGGTCGACAAGAAAGGCGCCGTCGCCATCAACTCGGCAGAAACCCGCGCCGCGCTGGAATACGCCAAGCAACTGTATGCGACCTTTATTCCAGGCACACTGTCCTGGCAAGATCCGTCGAACAACAAGGCGTACCTGGACGGCCAGATCAGCATGACGGCCAACGGTATCTCGGTGTACTACGCGGCCAAGAACTCGACCGATCCGAAGATGCAGGAAATGGCGAAGGACACGCAACACGCTCACTTCCCTATCGGCCCTGCCGGCAAGCCGACCGAGCTGATGCAGATCACGCAGATGATGATCTTCAAGCACACCAAGTTCCCGAATGCGGCCAAGGCTTTCGTACAGTTCATGTTCGAACCTGAGCAATACAACCCATGGATGGAAGCATCCATCGGCTACGTCAGCCAGTCGCTCAAGGCCTACGAAAAGAACTCCATCTGGACCTCGGATCCGAAGGCCACCGTGTATCGCGATTCGGCAGCGCTGATGATCGATCACGGCCACGAAGGCCCGCTGGGACAAGCATCGGCGGCGTGTATGGCTGACTATGTGGTGGTCGATATGGTGGCGGAAGCAGCCAGCGGATCGAAGACCGTACAGCAGGCCATCGATCGCGCAGCCGAACGCGCCAAGCGTTTCTACAAGGCATAACAACCTGCTCTCGTTTGCATCGGCGTCCGGTCATCTCTGACGCTGCTGCAGACAGTGCATGGAGCAAAACATGCGTTCGCATCGGCCATCGCCGTGCGAACGCAGTCATCACGCTTACCGAGGTCTGCTTATGTTATCCCGAATGCTGAACAACCGTAATGTGCTGGGCATGCTGTTCATGGCGCCTGCCGTATTACTGCTTGTTGTGTTTCTTACCTATCCGCTCGGCCTGGGAGTCTGGCTTGGCTTTACCGATACCAAGATCGGTGGCGAAGGCAACTTCATCGGGCTGGACAATTATTCCTTCCTGCTCGGCGATTCGCTGGCACAGCTGTCGCTGTTCAACACGCTGTTCTACACCATCACCGCGAGCATTTTAAAATTCGTGCTCGGCCTCTGGCTGGCGATTCTGCTCAACAAGAATCTGCCGATCAAGTCGTTCTTCCGTGCGATCGTGCTGCTGCCATGGATTGTCCCTACCGCCCTGTCGGCGCTGGCATTCTGGTGGATGTACGACTCGCAGTTTTCGGTAATCAGCTGGTCACTGATGAAGATGGGCCTGATCGATCACTACATCGACTTCCTCGGCGAGCCTTGGCTGGCGCGGATTTCCACCGTTGTAGCCAACGTCTGGCGCGGTATTCCGTTCGTCGCGATCTCACTGCTGGCCGGTCTGCAAACCATCTCGCCTTCGCTGTATGAAGCGGCGGCGATTGACGGCGCCAAGCCATGGCAGCAGTTCCGCTATGTCACACTGCCGTTGCTGACACCGATCATCGCGGTGGTGATGACCTTCTCGGTGCTGTTCACCTTCACCGACTTCCAGCTGATCTATGTGCTCACACGCGGTGGTCCGTTGAATGCGACACACCTGATGGCAACGCTGTCGTTCCAGCGCGCCATCCCTGGCGGCTCGCTTGGTGAAGGCGCAGCGCTGGCAACTTACATGATTCCTTTCCTGCTCGCAGCCATCATGTTTTCGTACTTCGGCCTGCAACGTCGCGGCTGGCAACAAGGAGGTGACAAATGAGCAAGAAGTCAAAAGACCTGCAGCAAGAAACGCAGGGTATGGATTTTCTGCAGTCGATGCCGCGCCGCTGGATCACGACATATATCCCGCTGGGCATCTTCGTGTTCGTGCTGCTGTTTCCGTTTTACTGGATGGTGATCACCGCCTTCAAGCCGGATAACGAATTGCTTCGGCAAACCGGTAATCCGTTCTGGGTGGTGGCGCCGACGCTGGCTCACTTCAAGAAGCTACTGTTCGAAACCCAGTATCCGGCATGGCTGCTCAACACGGTCATCGTGTCGGTGGTGTCGACCTTCGCTTCGCTGGCGGCCAGCGTGTTTGCTGCGTATGCCATCGAACGTCTGCGCTTCCAGGGCTCCAAGCAAGTTGGTCTGGGCATCTTCCTGGCGTACCTGATCCCGCCTTCGATCCTGTTCATTCCACTGGCGGCGATCGTGTTCAAGCTGGGTCTGTTTGATACGCGCTGGGCGCTGATCCTGACGTATCCGACCTTCCTGATCCCGTTCTGCACCTGGCTGCTGATGGGCTACTTCCGCTCCATTCCATATGAGCTGGAAGAATGCGCATTGATTGACGGCGCGACACGTTGGGAGATCCTCGTCAAAATCATCCTGCCGCTGGCGGTGCCGGGCCTGATCTCGGCCGGCATCTTCGCCTTCACGCTGTCATGGAACGAGTTCATCTATGCGCTGACCTTCATCTCTTCCTCGGAAGTGAAGACGGTGCCAGTGGGCATCGTCACCGAGCTGGTCGACGGCGACGTCTACCACTGGGGCGCACTGATGGCCGGTGCGCTATTAGGCTCGTTGCCAGTAGCAGTGGTGTATTCCTTCTTCGTGGAATACTACGTGTCAGGCATGACCGGAGCTGTGAAAGAGTAGTACGTCCCACCCAATGAGAAACCGCCGGCATCTTGCGATGTCGGCGGTTTCTCATTGCCCGATCAAACTTGGAAAAGATCAGGAAAGCTTCTCAACAAAAAAACTTTGCAATGCTATCGCAGCACGCTTGGCAGTGCGTTCATGATAGAAGAAACCGGGATTGTTAGAATACGGATCGGTAAACGAATGGCCGGCTTCGCCATAGTTGATCAATTGCCAGTCTGCGTTGGTGGCGCTCATTTCAGCAATGAATGCATTGACTTGCTCAAGGGGCACCAGTGGATCTTGCGCACCGCTCAATACCAGAACCGCACCTTTGATATTCTGCGCATCCGCCGGTGTCGGAGAATCGAGTGTGCCATGCAGCGACGCGAAGGCATTGAGCGATGCTCCTGAACGCGCGAGTTCCAAGGCTGCAGTGCCACCAAAACAGAAACCGCAGGCTGCCAGCTTGTCCGTCAGTTTGACCTTGGTCTGGCGTTTGAATACTTCTTGCACTGCTTGCATGCGCTTGCGCAATTGCGCACGATCGGACAGTAAAGGTGTAATCGCAGCGACAGCTTCATCCGGATTGGTCGGTCGCGCCGTTTTTCCAAAAACGTCGGCAACCAACAATGCCTGCTTGGCGCCGATGGTCGCAGCAGCAATTTCCAACGCGTTTTGACTGATGCCGAAAAAGTTCGGGACAGCGATCACGCCAGCCATCGGCGCGGTTAGTTTTTTATCAAACAGCAAAACATTTTCATAGCTGACGCCCTCAAGCTCATACTCAATGCGCTCCATACCGAGGTCTGCAACCGGGATGCCGAACTTGGCAGCGATCGGAGCTGGATTAAAAATCACACTCATCTTATTTTCCAATCTATTCATTTAACAGGTGACACAAGCGCATGTCGATTACGATCTCTTCTCCGCAAACAATAGCGTCAGGAGAGAGTTTTTTGACAATGGCAACCCGTATCCGCGACGTTTTCGATATGGCTGCTAGAACAAAGTTCATCGACTTGACGCGCGCACGCCCGCTTTCAGACCTCCTGGACAAATATTTCCCTGACATTGACATTTTTACGAGACTGCGACCTGCTGATCTGCGACCACGGCGTAAGTGCCCAACACTCCTGATACAAATCAGGCCAGCTTCTCTGCAAAGAAGTTCTTCAACGCCACTGCTGCACGTTCGGCAGTTTGCTTGTGATAGAAGAAGCCTGGGTTGTTGGCATCCGGATCCGTAAACGAGTGGCCGGCCTGACCGTAGTTGATCAGTTGCCAGTCCAGCTTGGCGGCACTGACTTCGTCGATGAAGGCATTGACCATGTCGCGCGGCACCGATGGGTCTTGCACGCCGTGCAGCACCAGAATCGCGCCCTTGACGTTTTCTGCATCTTTGGGATTTGGCGTATCCAGCGCGCCGTGCAGCGATGCAAACGCATTGACGGCTGCACCGGCGCGGGCCAGTTCCAGCGCAGCAGTACCGCCGAAGCAGAAGCCGCAAACACCTAACTTGCCGCTCAGCTTGACCTTATCCTGGCCCTTGAGCGCTTCCAGCACGGCGCTCATGCGCTTGCGCAATTCGGCGCGATCTTTCTTCAGCGGGATGATGGCGGCCATGGCTTCATCGCCGTTGGTCGGGCGCACGGTCTTGCCGTACACGTCGCCGACCAGAATCGCCTGGTTCAGTCCGATCGTTGTAGCGGCGACTTCCAATGCCTTCTGGCTGACGCCGAAGAAATTGGGGATCGACAGCACGCCGGCGACCGGCGCTGTGCTCTTCTTGTTGAATAGCAGGACGCTTTCGTACTCAATACCTTCCAGCGTATGGCTGATCAGTGCGATGCCGAGGTCAGCAGCGGGGATACCGAATTTTTCGGCGATGGGGGCGGGATTAAACGGGTGACTCATTCACTCTTCTCCTGAGCATTGCAAACTGAGAAAACCGCATGCGCTGCCGGTCGGTGACCGCACGGTTGTGCATGGGCTTTCCCGCGAAAAACGCTATCTTTGCATAGCTGTCAAAAGTTTGCTGGCGCGCGCCTGATTAGCAGTCTGCATCCTGACAAGCCGTCAGAAAAAAGCGCATAATCGCCCTTGACTTAGAGCGCACTCCAACTCCTAGACTGCCCTACATGACCACTTCCCTGACCATACAACAAGCTGCTGCAAAGACCGGATTGTCGGTGCATACCCTGCGCTACTACGAAAAGATCGGCCTGCTCGATCCCATCGCACGCCAGGACAATACGCACCGCATGTTCCGTGAAGAAGATCTGCTCTGGATCGGATTCTTGCTAAAGCTGCGTTCGACCGGTCTGCCGATCCGCGACATGCTGCGCTACGCAGAGCTGCGTCGCGCCGGCAACACGGCGGAAAGTGTGTCTGCACGGAAGGCATTGCTGCAACAGCACGCCCGCACCGTGGAAGAGACGATCGCCGAACTGCAAAGCAATCTGGCTGTGCTTCATATGAAAGTGAACATGTATGAAGACTTGGAAAGCGCCTTGCCGGCTGTCGTCGTCACTCACCAGCAATCTATCGAGGACGCTTCCAATGACCACAGCAACACCAGCAACACCAGCAAAAAACGCACACGCGAAACCGGCAACGCAAGTCGGCACCCGCAAGCTCGGCGCTGACGGCCCGACCGTCTCGTCCATCGGCCTCGGCTGCATGGGCATGAGCGATTTCTATTCGAACCGCGACGACGTCGAATCCATCGCCACCATCCACCGCGCTTTGGAACTCGGCATCTGCTTTCTCGATACTGCCGACATGTATGGCCCTTACATCAATGAAGAGTTGATTGCCAAGGCAATCAAGGGCAAGCGGGACCAAGTCTTCCTCGCGACCAAATTCGGCATCGTGCGTGACCCTTCCAATCCGGCGGCGCGCGGGGTCAATGGCAAACCGGACTACATCCGCAGCTCGGTCGAAGGCAGTCTGAAACGCTTGGGCGTCGAGACCATCGATTTGTATTACCAGCACCGCATCGATCAGAACACGCCGATCGAAGAGACCGTGGGCGCGCTGGCGGATCTGGTCAAGGCCGGAAAAATCCGTCACATCGGTTTGTCGGAAGCCTCATCGCAAACACTGGAGCGCGCCAGCAAAGTCCACAAGATCACCGCACTGCAAAGTGAATACTCACTGTGGACGCGCGATCCGGAGCAGGACGTGCTGGCGACATGCAAGAAGCTGGGCATCGGTTTCGTACCGTACAGCCCTCTGGGACGCGGCTTTCTGACCGGTGCAATTACGCGCCCGGATCAGTTCGATGCTGATGATTATCGTCGTCATAATCCACGCTTCCAGGGAGAGAACTTTGCGAAGAATCTGCTGCTGGTGGAGAAAGTAAAAGAGCTGGCAACGCGTTATGAATGCTCGCCGTCGCAATTGGCATTGGCCTGGGTACTGGCGCAAGGCGAGCATATCGTGCCGATTCCGGGCACCAAGCGCCGCACCTATCTGGAAGAAAACAGCGGCGCGCTAGCGGTGACGTTGACGTCATCGCATCTGGAAGAACTGAATCGGCTCTTCCCTGCTGATGCGGCTGCCGGGCCACGCTATACCGAGGAAGGCATGCGCATTCTGAACGGCTGATTTCAATCAGCTCATCCTGAATAACGCAGGAAATAAAAAAACGGCTGGCATCTTGCGATGTCAGCCGTTTTTCTTTTCAGCGAAATACTCCGTCGCTGATGACTCTTCCTATTTCTTTTATTTCTTGCGCATCGGTGGCAAGTCGGTGCAAACGCCCTTGTAGACTTCCGCCGCCATACCGATCGATTCGCCCAGCGTCGGGTGAGGATGGATAGTCTTGCCGATGTCGACGGCGTCAGCGCCCATTTCGATGGCCAGTGCGATTTCACCGATCATGTCGCCGGCGTGCGTACCGACGATACCGCCACCGACGATGCGATGTGTCTCAGCATCGAACAGCAGCTTGGTGAAACCTTCCGAACGGCCGTTGGCGACCGCGCGACCGGAGGCAGCCCACGGGAAGTGGCCCTTCTCCAGCTTGATGCCCTTGGTACGGGCTTCGTCTTCGGTGATGCCGACCCATGCCACTTCCGGATCGGTGTACGCCACCGAAGGAATGACGCTGGCGTCGAAGTGGCTCTTCTCACCAGCAGCGGCTTCCGCAGCAACGTGCGCTTCGTGCACGGCCTTGTGCGCCAGCATCGGCTGACCAACCAGATCGCCGATGGCGAAGATGTGCGGCACGTTGGTGCGCATCTGACTGTCGACAGGAATGAAACCGCGATCGGTCACGGTCACGCCGGCCTTGTCGGCCGCAATCTTCTTGCCGTTCGGGCTGCGCCCCACGGCCACCAGCACCAGATCGTAGACTTGCGGCTCGGGTGCTTTGGCGCCGGCTTCCGCGGCTTCGAAGGTGACCTTGATGCCTTCCTTCAACGCTTCGACACCAACTGTCTTGGTCTTCAACATGATGTTGTCAAAACGCTTTTCGTTGAATTTCTGCCAGACCTTGACCATGTCGCGATCCGCACCTTGCATCAGGCCGTCCATCATTTCGACGACATCAATACGTGCGCCCAGCGTGGAATACACGGTGGCCATTTCGAGACCGATGATGCCGCCGCCGATAACCAGCATGCGTTTTGGCACCTGACGCAGTTCCAGCGCGCCGGTCGAATCGACGATGCGCGGATCTTGCGGCACGAAAGGCAGGTTCACCACCGACGAACCGGCGGCGATGATGGCTTGCTTGAACTTGACGGTTTTCTTGCTGCCGTCGGCTGCGGTCACTTCAATGTGATTGGCGCCGACGAACTGGCCGACACCTTGTACGACGTTGACCTTGCGCGCCTTGGCCATGCCGGCCAGACCGCCGGTCATGGTGCCAATGACTTTTTCCTTGTAGGCGCGCAGCTTGTCGATGTCGATTTCCGGCTTGGCGAAGGTGACGCCATGCGAGGCCATCGCAGCAGTTTCATCGATGACGGCGGCGACGTGCAGCAGCGCCTTGGAGGGAATGCAACCAACGTTCAGGCACACACCACCGAGGGTTGAATAACGCTCGACCAGCACGGTATTCATGCCCAGATCGGCGGCGCGGAACGCGGCGGAATAGCCGCCAGGGCCTGCACCGAGAACCATCATGTCGCATTCGATATCTGCCGCACCACCGAAGCTGGCAGCAACCGGGGCCGGTGCTGCTGGAGCTGGAGCCGCAGCAGGTGCTGGTGCTGGTGCTGGTGCTGGTGCTGCAGCAGCAGGTGCCGGCGCTGCTGCCGGAGCAGGAGCAGCAGCCGCATCGCCACTGGCTTCCACCAACAGCAGCACGGAACCTTCAGCAACCTTGTCGCCTACTTTGACTTTCAATTCTTTCACCACGCCAGCTGTGCTGGACGGGATTTCCATGCTGGCCTTGTCGGACTCGACGGTGATCAGCGATTGCTCGACCTTGATGGTGTCGCCAACCTTGACCAGCAATTCGATCACTTCCACTTCTTTGAAATCGCCGATATCGGGGACTTTGACTTCGCTCAGACTCATGTCTTTACTCCGTAAATTCTGTTATTCGCTGATTTGCGCTGCGCTGATTCATTACAGGAATGAATGCGCGGCACTGCTTTGTGCTTGTCTGAAACTGAAGCGCCGCACCAAGTTGAATCGGTACGGCGCAGCAGAAACAATTAAAGCAGAGACTTACGCAAATCGCCCAGCACTTCGGCCAGATAAGCCGAGAAGCGCGCGCCCATCGCGCCGTCGACCACGCGGTGATCGTAGGACAGCGAGGTCGGCAGCATCAGGCGCGGCACGAATTGCTTGCCGTCCCAGACCGGTTTGATGATCGACTTGGACAAGCCCAGGATCGCCACTTCAGGCGCATTGATGATCGGCGTGAAGGCCGTGCCGCCAATGCCGCCCAGCGACGAAATGGTGAAGGTCGCGCCTTGCATGTCGGCCGGCTTCAACTTGCCGTCGCGCGCTTGCGCCGACAGGTCGCCCATTTCTGTCGCGATCTGGCCGATGGTCTTCTGATCGGCGTTCTTGATCACGGGCACCACCAGGCCGTTCGGCGTGTCGGCGGCGAAGCCGATGTTGTAGTACTGCTTGAGGATCAGGTTTTCACCCTTGGCATCGAGCGAGGAATTGAACGCCGGGAATTTCTTCAGCGCCGAGACACTGGCCTTGATCACGAACGCCAGCATGGTCAGCTTGACCGGCGACTTGGCCTTGGCATAAGCGTCGTTGGACGACTTGCGGAATTCTTCCAGCTCGGTGACATCGGCTTCGTCGAATTGCGTGACGTGCGGAATCATGACCCAGTTGCGGTGCAGGTTTGGACCACTGATCTTCTTGATGCGCGAGAGCGGCAGCAACTCAGTCGGACCAAACTTACTGAAGTCCAGCGACGGCCATGGCAACAGATCCAGACCCGCGCCGCTGCCGTTCTTGGCAGGCGCAGAGGCTGCTGTGCCAGCACCGCCGGCCAGCGCCGCCTTGACGAATTTCTGGATGTCTTCTTGCAGGATGCGGTTCTTCGGGCCGGTGCCGACCACGCGGGTCAGATCGACGCCCAGTTCACGGGCAAACTTGCGCACCGATGGGGAAGCGTGAGACTTGTTCGCCGAACCTGGCGTGACGGCTGCGACTGCCATTGCAGGCGCAGCGGCGGCAGCAACAGGAGCTGATGCAGGCGCTGCGGCCGGAGCCGGGGCAGCAGCGGCAGGTGCGGGAGCTGCCGCCGGAGCAGCGCCGCCAGTGGCTTCCACCACGGCAACCAGCGAACCCTTGGCAACCTTGTCGCCGATCTTGACTTTCAGTTCCTTGATCACGCCGGCGTGGCTCGACGGGATTTCCATACTGGCCTTGTCGGATTCGACGGTCAGCAGGGATTGTTCGACCTTGACGGTGTCGCCGACCTTGACCAGCAGTTCGATCACTTCGACTTCGGCGAAATCGCCGATATCAGGAACGAGGATGTCTTGCAGGCCACCTGACACTGCCGGCGCTGCAGCCGGAGCAGGAGCGGATGCCGTTGCGGCAGCCGCGGGGGCTACAGCGGCAGCGGCTGCAACCGGAGCTGCTGCCGGCGCAGCACCGGCACCTTCGGCATCAACGATCACGACCACGGAGCCTTCGGCAACCTTGTCGCCGAGCTTGACGCGAATCTCTTTGACCACGCCGGCGTGGCTGGATGGGATTTCCATGCTGGCCTTGTCGGATTCGACAGTCAACAGGGATTGTTCGACTTTGATGGTATCGCCTACCTTGACCAGAACTTCAATGACTTCAACTTCTTTGAAATCGCCAATATCCGGTACTTTTACTTCGATTTGACTCATCTCTTGCGCTCCGTTTGTTCTGGATCCGGTGCGTTGCATGGGGTTAAATGCAGCGCCGGATTTGTGTCCACTCATGTTGAAGGCGGCTTGCCGACAATAAGTATGTCATGACAAGCCGCCTCGCTGATGGTTCAGGTCCAGCAGATTTCCAAAATTATTGGGTCACTGGATTTGGTTTTTCCGGATTGATGCCGTACTTGGCGATCGCTTCGGCAACCACGGAAGGCTTGATCTTGCCTTCGTCAGCCAGCGACTTCAGCGCAGCCACAGTCACATAGTGACGGTCGACTTCGAAGAACTCGCGCAGCTTGGCGCGGGTGTCGGAGCGGCCGTAACCGTCGGTACCCAACACCTTGTAAGTACGGCCCTTTGGTACGAAGGCGCGGACTTGCTCGGCATAGGTGCGCATGTAGTCGGTCGATACCACGATCGGGCCTTCCGTGCCTTCCATCGATTGCTCGAAGTGGCTCTTGCGAGCAGCTTCGGCTGGATGCAGCATGTTCCAGCGCTCCGAATCCTGACCGTCACGCGCCAGCAGCGTGAACGACGGTGCGGACCAGACGTCGGCGTCGACCTTCCAGTCGTCGCGCAGCAGATCTGCCGCAGCGATGACTTCGCGCAGGATGGTGCCGGAACCCAGCAGTTGCACGCGCAGCTTGTTCTTCTTGCTGCTTTCGTTCAGCAGGTACAGGCCCTTGATGATGCCCTCTTCCTGACCCGGCTTGATGCCTGGATGGCCGTAGTTCTCGTTCATCACGGTGATGTAGTAGAACACGTCTTCCTGGTTGCCGACCATGCGGCGCAGGCCGTCATGGATGATCACGGCGACTTCGTGAGCGAAGGTCGGATCGTAAGGCACGCAGTTCGGGATCGCCGAAGCGAACACGTGGCTATGGCCGTCTTCGTGCTGCAGGCCTTCGCCGTTCAGCGTGGTACGACCGGCGGTGCCGCCGATCAGGAAGCCGCGGGCGCGCATGTCGCCGGCAGCCCAGGCCAGATCGCCGATACGTTGCAGACCGAACATCGAGTAATACGTGTAAAACGGAATCATGATGCGGTTGTTGGTCGAGTACGACGTCGCCGCAGCGATCCACGAACTCATACCGCCGGCTTCATTGATGCCTTCCTGCAGAATCTGACCGGCCTTGTCTTCGCGGTAGTACATGACCTGGTCTTTGTCGACCGGTTCGTACAGCTGACCGACCTGGCTGAAAATACCAATCTGACGGAACAGACCTTCCATACCGAACGTACGCGATTCGTCAACCATGATCGGCACCACGCGCTGGCCCAGGCTGCTGTCGCGCAGCAGCGCGGTCAGCACGCGGGAGTACGCTGCGGTGGTCGAGATTTCGCGGCCTTCGGCAGTCGGTTCCAGCATGACCTGGAATGCGGACAGTTCAGGCACCACCAGTTTTTCGTCAGCTTGCGGACGGCGTTGTGGCAGATAGCCGCCCAGCGCTTTGCGGCGCTCGTGCAGGTATTGCATTTCCGGCGTGTCGTCGGATGGCTTGAAGAACGGGATGTTCGGCAAGTCGGCGTCGGAGATCGGCAGTTGGAAACGGTCGCGCATGGCCTTGATGGCTTCGTCGTCCAGTTTCTTGGTGTTGTGTGCGGTGTTGCGTGCTTCGCCGGCTTTGCCGAAGCCATAGCCCTTGATGGACTTGGCCAGGATGACGGTCGGTTGATCCTTGCTGTCCTGCGCAACCTTGAATGCTGCGTAGATCTTGTGCGGATCGTGGCCGCCACGGGTCAGGCGCCAGATGTCGTCGTCGGACATCTTGCTGACCATTTCCAGCAACTTCGGATGCTTACCGAAGAAGTGCTTGCGCACGAACGCGCCATCCTTGGCCTTGTAGTTCTGATATTCGCCGTCGACGGTTTCCATCATCACTTTTTGCAGGATGCCTTCCTTGTCCTTGGCCAGCAGTTCGTCCCAGCCGCTGCCCCAGATAACCTTGACCACGTTCCAGCCGGCGCCGCGGAAATCGGATTCCAGCTCTTGAATGATCTTGCCGTTGCCGCGCACCGGACCGTCCAGGCGTTGCAGGTTGCAGTTGACCACGATAACCAGGTTGTTCAGCTTTTCACGGCCTGCCATACCGATGGCGCCCATCGATTCCGGCTCGTCCATTTCACCGTCGCCGCAGAAGGCCCAGACCTTGCGGTTGTCGGTTTTGGCGATGCCGCGTGCGTGCAGGTACTTCAGGAAACGCGCCTGATAGATCGCCATCAGCGGGCCCAGGCCCATCGACACGGTCGGGAACTGCCAGAATTCAGGCATCAGCTTCGGATGCGGATACGAGGACAGACCGTGACCGTCGGCTTCGCGGCGGAAGTGAATCAGTTGGTCTTCGGTCAGACGGCCTTCCAGGAACGCGCGCGCGTAGATGCCCGGCGAGGAGTGGCCCTGGATGTACAGCAGGTCGCCGCCGTGGTCTTCGGTCGGAGCGTGCCAGAAATGGTTGAAGCCAATGCCCAGCATGTTCGCCAGCGAAGCAAACGAGGACAAGTGACCGCCAAGGTCGCCGTCGACGCGGTTGGCCTTGACGACCATCGCCATGGCATTCCAGCGCATCCACGAGCGCAGGCGTTCTTCGATTTCCAGATTGCCCGGGCAATGCTCGCCCTGATCGGCAGGAATGGTGTTGACGTAGGCAGTATTGCTGGAGAACGGGATGTGCGCACCGCGGCGGCGGGCCAGATCGACCATGCGCTCCATCAGGTAATGTGCACGTTCCGGGCCTTCTGCTTCGATCACGGCTTCGAGGGCGTCGAGCCACTCTTGCGTTTCAATCACATCGGGATCGTTGGCGGCTTGCGCCAGGACTTGGTCGATTTGGGCTGACATGGTATGTCTCCTGAGTTGATAGGGATCGGCGGCGAGGCCGGATCGTTAAGCTGCAATACTTAATCTGTAGTACGAACCTGCATGCGAGACTGCACTTCTCAATCTGTCACGCGAAGCTGCGATGCGCCGTGGCGCAGTTCTCGCGGTTCTTTTAGCCAATAATGTACGGTCTTTGTGCCGCTTGGACGAGGCATTTTAACAGGGCTTTTTGCATTTTCAAATAGCGATATTCGATTTCATATTATGGGAAATTGCTGCAAAGCGGCATAAACAGGGCATCTTGTGAGGCCCCAAAATCAGACTCATCTAAAAATCGCGGCTTCCGGCTTGGTTGCAGCGCCGCAAAAACTACGCCCTGCTTGGAAAAGAGGCCTGACATGTTTCAGCATGCAGGCCCACTCTTGTTTTCAGTCTCACTTCCATACGCCGGTTTCGCGCTGCAGCAGCTTGCCGCCCTTGAATATCTGCAACTGCCCCTCTTCCAGCACCTTATAGAGATACGCACCATTCTTGAACTCATAGCCGATAAAACGCCCTTGCCCGCTTCCAAGCGTTAAAGTCCGCCCTTTCAGCTTGATGCGATCATTCGGCTTGCCGTTACGCGTGCCGACATAATCAACCTTGCTACAAGTTACCTCGCCTTCCTCGCAATGCGTCGTTATGTCGATGGTGAAGGTTTTTGTCACCAAGGTTTGCACATTGCCTGCATGCGCAAGGGAAGCCAGACCAAACAGTGTGGAAATAAGAAGGAGCCTCTTCATGTATTACCTTTCAAAACAAAAATGACCGTATCAAAAACAGGAATTTCTCCCAGCCCGGGCAGTGGAAAAAACTGCAAGCATTCGAGCCGCTCGGAATGTCAGAACGACGGTCGATAAGCCTTCTTGAAATGCGCCTCTACCCTGCGGTGGACGCAGTACTCATATAAAAGGCACAAGCCCCAATAGATAAACGCCGCTATTAAATAGAAGGTAAATGGCTTGAAGGTGACCGAAATGATGTCGCCGGTGTATTTCATCAGTTCGGCAACCGTAATCACCGACAGTACTGACGTATCTTTAAACAGGCTGATCAATGTATTACTGATGCCGGGGATCGCCAGCCGGAATGCCTGCGGCGCGATGATGCTGCAGATGGTCTGAAACCTTGTCAGCCCAAGGCTGTAACCGGCTCCCCATTGCCCTGCGCTGACGCCCTCCATGGCGCCGCGCATGGTTTCCGACAAATAGGCGCTGGCGTTTGCAGTCAATACCAGCGTCCCGATCACGATCAGCGGCAAATCGACACCCGCAGCGCCCAGGCCGAAATAGATCAGAAAGGCTTGTATCAGCTGGGGCGTACTGCGCAGGAAACTCACATAGACGCGTGCGCAACCGGCCAGCACCGGCACCCGTTCATAGCAAATGAACGTCACCAGCATGCCGAGCGGCAATCCGAAGAGCATGCCAAGTACGGCATATAACAAGGTGTAAAGCGTCCCCAGCAAAATAAGATTGCCGGATTCGGTGACGAGAGAAAGAAGCTCAGCCATGAAGAAAGTCAGCCGTGGATAGTCAAGGCAAGGACGCCGGCCTTATCGGGACGGCAAACGAGATGCATCCAGTCCGAACCATTTCTGCGAAATGCGGGCGTAGCTGCCGTCCCGGATCATGTCGGCAATGGCAGTATCGACGGCAGCCTTGAACTTGGGGTTGTTCTTCTTGAAAGGAATGCCCTGCTTTTGGATGTCGCCGATAGCTGCGGCTACCCGCAGGGGTAATTTGGCTTCCTGAATCATGTAAGGCACCAGCAGGCGGTCGTTCAATGCGGCGTCAATACGGCCGTTAGCCAGATCCTGCAAATTGAGCGGTGCCGAAACATACGTCTTGACGTTGATCCCACCGACCGCATTGAGCGTCTCTGCATAGCTGCTGCCCTGCCCCACGCCGACGCTCTTGCCCTTGAGGCTGACGAAGTCGCGATATTCGGCCTTGTCGTCTTTGCGCAGAATCAATTGCGCCGTTGAGTAGGTATAGGGACGCGAGAAGTCGAACTCTGCTTCTCTTTTCGGCGTCATGGTGACCTCCGAAATGATGGCGTCATATTTACCGACTTGCAGCCCGGCGAGGATGCCGACCCATTCGGTAGCGACGAATTCCGCCTTGACGCCCAACTTGCCCGCCAGGGCACGCGCGAACTCAATGTCGAAGCCTGTCAGCTCGCCGGTCTTTTTGTCTTTGAAATTGAACGGCGGATACGTCCCCTCGACCGCCACGCGCAGCGTACCCCGTGCTTTGACGCCATCAAGCAAATCCTGCGCGGAAGCTGCTGCTCCCATGGAAGCAAGCAAACCCAGAAGACATACCGTAATGATCTTTTTCACACGCATCATCGCACCTCGCCGTTAGCTGAATCGGGCGGAATATACGCGAAAAGAATTGGTTTTTAAGCTGCTTTCCTGAGGGAAGAAGCAAAGACGGCGAACAATCCAAAAATGATTGCTCGCCGTTAGAATTTATTCAAATGAATGTGCCGATTATCCGGCAACAATTGTGCATTCAGGTCAGCGCTCAAACGCTGATATTTCCCAGCGTGCTGGCCCGGTAGGCAGCCACGAAGGTGTCGAAGTCACCGATTTGCGTGCTCTCTATGGATTGCTGCTGTTCGATGGAAGTCTGCGCGGTGGCATTGAATTCTGCCGTCAGTTCAGCACTCAACGGACGCGCCAGGAATTGCTCGGCCTGGCTGCGGCTCAGGTTTAGCGCGAATCTGGCGAACGAATTGCCGGTTGCACGTACTTCTCTCAATACGCGGGCTGATGGCGTCAATTCGACGTCACGCAGCTTTTCACGCTGCGCCTGCAGCGCTTGTGCATGCTGTTCACCACCGGCCTGAGCATCCAGCAGTGCGGCGATAGGCTGCATCCGGTCCAGCAATTCGAATCCCCATTCCTGCAGGCCGATGGATTTGCCCTCTTGTTCCAGTTGCAAGCCCGGGCGACGGCCTTCCTTGACCACCTTGGAGAAGTTGCAGCGGCTTTCGGCACCGCTTTCATCCGACGTCAGCGAACTCTCTTCAAACGCGATGAAATGCAGGAACACGTCGAGGAAGCGCGACGCCTGCAGGCTCACGCCCAGCGGCTCGAACGGATCGATATCCATGCAGCGCACTTCAACATACTGCACGCCGCGTGCGGCCAGCGCCTGCACCGGACGTTCGCCGCTATAGATCACGCGCTTGGGGCGGATCGCCGAGTAGTACTCGTTTTCGATCTGCAGGATATTGGTATTGATCTGTATCCACTCGCCGTCGCGCTTGGTACCGATGGCCTCATATGCCGGATAGGGCTGGCTTACGGCTTGCGACAGGCTCTTTATATAGCTGTGCAGATTATTGTAGTGCGGCGTGATGTTGGCCTGGGCGTTGCTCTGATAGCCAAGATCGCTCATGCGCAGGCTGGTGGCGTACGGCAGGTAAAGCGTGTCGTCGCTCAGCGTCTCCAGCTTGTGCGGACGGCCGCGCAGGAAATTCGACGCCAGCGCAGGCGATGCACCGAACAGATACATCAGCAGCCAGCTGTAGCGGCGGAAATTGCGGATCAGCGCAATGTAGCTCTCTGATTGGTAATCACGCGCCGAAAACGACGGCTCCACGCTTTGCTCACGATCATCCAGTTCGCGCAGCAGCGTCCAGACGCCTTCGTTGAGCGAAAAGTTGTAATGAATGCCGGCGATGCACTGCATGGTCTTGCCGTAACGCAAGGCGAGACCACGGCGGTAGACGTGTTTCAGCGTGCCGATGTGCGAGGTACCGTACCACGCGATGGGAATATCTTCCTCGGGCGGCAGCACACAGGGCATGGACTCGTTCCACAGCAACTCGCCGTTCAGGTTGGCGTGCACAAAACGATGGATTTCATCGAGTCGCTTCAGGGCTGTGGCGATGTCATGTTCCGCCGGTGTGATGAACTCCAGCAAAGATTCCGAATAGTCGGTCGTGATCTGCTCGTTGGTCAGCGCAGAACCCAGTACGGCCGGATGCGGCGTGGTCGCCAACTGTCCTTCCGGGGTCACACGCAGGGTTTCGCGCTCCACGCCGCGCAAGCCTTGTCCAAGCAGCGCACGGTTTTCCGGGCTGGCAAATAGGGCTAAGCGGCGGGTCAGCAGATCGGTCATGCAAGGTCCTCGGATTCACTCAATTCAATTAGTTGGCGGAGCATAACCGAAAATTAAAATCCGCGTCGTCGGACGACTAAATCCGCGAACTATCGATTTTGCTCGCATTCAAGGCGTCTGACACCCTGCCCGCGCAGCCCTTTATAATGTCGCTTTATTCTTCCACATTGAGCCTTTCCCCACCATGCCAGCACAATTAATCGACGGTAACCTGCTCTCCCAACAACTGCGCGCCGACGTCGCCAAACGCGCAGCCGCCCTCACCGCCAAGGGCAAACAGCCCGGTCTGGCCGTGATCCTGGTTGGCGACAGCCCGGCGTCCCAGGTGTATGTGCGCAACAAGGTCAAGGCTTGCGAAGATAACGGCTTGCACTCGGTACTGGAAAAGTACGACGCCACGCTGACCGAAGCCGATCTGCTGGCGCGCATCGATGCGCTCAACAAGGATCCCAAGATCAACGGCATTCTGGTGCAATTGCCGCTGCCGGCGCATATCGACGCCAATAAAGTGATCGAGGCGATTGCCGCCGACAAGGACGTCGACGGTTTCCACATCAGCAACGCCGGTCTGCTGATGACCGGCCAGCCGCTGTTCCGCCCCTGCACGCCTTACGGCGTCATGAAAATGCTGGAATCCATCAATTATCCGGTGCGTGGCGCCAATGCGGTCGTAGTCGGCGCCTCCAACATTGTCGGCAAGCCACAGGCAATGTTGCTCTTGCAAGCCGGGGCAACCGTCACTATCTGTAACTCCAAGACCCGCGATCTGGGCCACCATACCCGCCAGGCAGATATTCTGGTGGTGGCCACCGGCAAACGCAACATCGTTACCGCCGACATGGTCAAACCCGGCGCTGTCGTCATCGATGTAGGCATGAACCGTGACGATAACGGCAAGTTGTGCGGCGATGTGGATTTTGCCAATGCCAAGGAAGTCGCAGGTTACATCACCCCCGTGCCCGGCGGCGTGGGGCCGATGACCATCACCATGTTGCTGGTCAATACTATTGAAGCTGCTGAAAGAACCTGAGTTCCTATGACCACCACCACAGTCACTACAGATACCCCGATTACGCCTGACAACAACCCGTTGCTGGACTTTTCCGGCCTGGCGCGCTTCGACGCGATCAAGCCGGAACACGTCACGCCCGCCGTCGAAACCTTGCTGGCCAAGGCCGGCAAGCTGGTCTCCGAGCTGGAAGCGCCGATGGCGCAAGTCACCTGGTCCAATTTCGTCGAGCCGCTGGAAAACGCCACCGAGCAACTGGGCCGCGCCTGGAGCATTGTCGGACATCTGAATTCAGTGGTGGATACACCGGAACTGCGCGCCACCTACAACGAAAACCAGCCCAAGCTGGTCGAGTTCTGGACCGCGTTGGGCCAGAACCTGGCCCTGTTCGAGAAATACAAGGCCGTGCAAACCGGCCCGGAATACGCCGGCCTGTCGGGCGCCCGCAAGAAAGTCATCGACAACGCCGTACGCGACTTCCGCCTGTCGGGCGCCGAGTTGCCTGACGATCAGAAAGAACGTTTCGCCGAAATCCAGGAAAAGTCAGCCGCGCTGACCACCCGCTTCTCGGAAAACATCCTCGACGCCACCAACGATTTCGGCCTCTTTGTCGAAAACGAATCCGAGCTGGCAGGCCTGCCGGACGACGTCAAGCAAGCCGCACGCGCGGCTGCCGAAAAAGACGGGACGCCAGGCTTCAAGTTCACGCTGCATTTCCCGTCTTACTTCCCTGTCCTGCAATACGCACACAGCCGCAGCCTGCGCGAAAAAATCTATCGCGCCAACGCTACCAAGGCCTCGGAACTGGGTGCCAAGCCGGAATGGGACAACACCGCCAACATGCAGGAAATCCTGCAATTGCGCCACGAAGAAGCCGTGATGCTGGGCTTCAAGAATTTCGCTGAATTATCGTTGGTACCGAAGATGGCGCAATCGCCGCAAGAAGTCATCGGTTTCCTCGAAGACCTGGGCCGCCGCGCGCGCTCCTATGGCGAAAAAGACCTGGCGGAACTGCGCACCTTTGCGCACGATGAACTCGGCCTCGACACGCTTGAAGCCTGGGACATGACCTACGCCGCCGAAAAGCTGCGCGAACAGCGCTACGCTTTCTCCGAGCAGGAAGTGAAGCAATATTTCCCCGAACCGAAGGTCGTCGAAGGCCTGTTCCAGGTCATCCAACGCCTGTTCAACGTCAACATCAAACCGGACACCGCACCGGTCTGGCATCCGGACGTCAAGTTCTTCCGTATCGAGCGCGACGGCAAACTGATCGGCCAGTTCTATCTTGATCTTTACGCTCGCAGCGGCAAGCGCGGCGGTGCCTGGATGGATGACGCCCGCTCGCGCCGCATGACTGCCAATGGCGTGCAGACTCCGATCGCTTATCTGGTCTGCAACTTCACTGAACCAATGACCGTTGACGGCGTGAAGAAGCCGGCGCTGTTCACGCATGACGAAGTCAATACTCTGTTCCACGAATCCGGCCACGGCCTGCACCACATGTTGACGCAAGTCGACGAAGTCGGCGTGTCGGGCATCTCCGGAGTGGAATGGGATGCGGTTGAATTGCCGTCGCAGTTCATGGAAAACTTCTGCTGGGAATGGGACGTGCTGCAACACATGACCGCCCACGCCGACACCGGCGCACCGTTGCCGCGCGAACTGTTCGACAAGATGACGGCCGCAAAGAACTTCCAGTCCGGCCTGCAAATGCTGCGCCAAGTTGAGTTCTCGCTGTTCGACATGCACATCCATTACGACTACGACGCCTCCGGCAAGGACAGCGTGCAATCCGTATTGAACGCCGTACGCGACAAATTTGCCGTGATCCGTCCGCCGGAATTCAACCGTTTCCAGCATTCGTTCAGCCACATCTTCGCAGGTGGTTATGCGGCCGGCTATTACAGCTACAAGTGGGCGGAAGTTTTGTCCGCAGACGCTTACAGCGCGTTTGAAGAAGCTGCAGCCAAGGGCGACAACGTAGTCTCGATCGAAACCGGCCTGCGCTTCCAGAAGGAAATCCTGGCGGTCGGCGGCTCACGTCCGGCGATTGAGTCGTTCAAGGCTTTCCGTGGGCGCGAACCAAGCATTGATGCGTTGCTGCGCCATAGCGGCATGGCCGCCTGATCGGGTAACTGCAATAAAATCCCCATCGTCCCAGCGCACGCTGGGATCCAGCGTCGTGACAACGGTCGGCACGACACTGGGTCCTGACTTTCGTCAGGACGACGGGGTGGTTTAATTCCTCTCGCCGGGTTTTCCTTGGTCCGCTATATGTCTATACTTCGTCCATGACCCGCATCGATTTCCACAGCAACGTCCCCAATAAACTCGCCTACGCCTGCCGCCTGGTGCGCAAGGCGCGCGCCGCGCAATGCAAGATCGTGCTGCTCGGCAAGGATCGCAACGAACTGGCCCAGCTCGATCAATTGCTGTGGTCGTTTTCGGAACAGGACTTCTTGCCGCACGTGCATGCAAACGATCCACTGGCCGCGCAGACACCGGTGATTCTGACCGACAGCGAAGCCGTGGACCTGCCGCATCACCATGTACTGATCAATTTATCGGGCACGACACCGGAACACTTCGCCCGCTTCGAGCGCATGTTCGAGATCATTTCGTCCGACGAAGCCGACAAGGCCACCGGGCGTGATCGTTACCGCTTCTATAAAGAACGCGGTTATCCCCTGAGCCATTTCGTCGCGGATTGAAGCCATGAGCCAATCTTCCGCCGACAACAGCATCCCTCTCCTGACCGAAGTCATTGCCACACCTGCCGCGGCGGAAACACCGCCACCGGCGCCCGCGTCGTCACCGAACGCACTGTATTGGGAAGACGCACCCGGGCAACCACCAATACAAACCTACGACTACAGCCAACCTCAGCCTCCGATACAACTGCAACCCGACTATCATCAGCATTACCAGCCTGAGCAGCAGCAATACCAGCCAAGTCAGCAGCCGGTCTACCAACCGACATTCGACGCCCCGCCGTTGCCGGTTCCAGTCAGTCCTCCATTACCTGCCACGGCACCCATCCCGACGACGGAACAACTTCAGCAGCTCCGCCAGGAAATCCAGGACAACATCATGCAAAAGATGCTGGGGCAGGTAGACAATGTGCTGCACCAGCATTTGCAGGATCATCTGGCAGTCATTCTGGACAACATGGCCGACATCCTGAAGACCCGCGTACGCGCGAGTCTGGAACAAGCCTTGGCAGAAAGCGTCACACAGGCGCTGGCGGAAGAAATGGCGAAGTTCGAAAATGCAAAATATTAAGCTTTTTGCAAAATTATTTTCTTTTTTGAACACATAAAGTAGCTTTCTATTTAAAAATAGAAATACAGGCACGCTGATTGCTTACCTAAAAAACCGATTACTTCTTACAATTTCACCCATTGAATAGGAGAATGTGTGATGAAAGTCATCGTATTGGGAGCAGGCATCATCGGTACCGCGTCCGCGTGGTTTTTGAAGCGTGAAGGTTACGACGTTACCGTCATCGATCGCCAACCCGGCGCAGCGCAAGAAACCAGTTTCGCCAACGGCTGCCAGATCTCCGTATCGCACGCCGAGCCATGGGCCAATCCCTCCGCTCCGCTCAAAGTCCTGAAATGGCTGGGCAAGGAAGACGCCCCGCTGCTGTACCGCTTCCGCCCTGAATGGCTGCAATGGAAGTGGGCCGTCAACTTCCTGCGCGAATGTACGCCTGCGCGCACCGACGCCAACATCCGCCAGATCGTCGCGCTGTGCGAATACAGCCGCCAGACACTGGTGGCCCTGCGCGCCGAAACCAATATCCAGTACGACCACCTGACCCGCGGCATTCTGCATTTTTATACCGATGCCAAAGAATTTGAGCTGTCGCTGCCTGCTGCCAAGCTGATGCGCGACCTCGGTTGCCAACGCGACTCCATCAGTGCCGAAGAAGTCGTCAAGATCGAACCGGCACTGGCCAGCATCCGCGACAAAATCGTCGGCGGCGACTTTACCGCCAGCGACGAGTCGGGCGACGTCTACAAGCTGACCACCGGTCTGGCGCAAAAGGCGGAAGACGCCGGCGTCGACTTCCAGTTCAACACCACCATCACGCGCCTGCTGACCGAAGGCACCGGCGCTGCCGCCAAGATCACCGGTGTGGAAGTCATTGACGGTGCTGGCCGCCACAAGATCCTGCGCGCCGACAAGTTCGTCGTCGCCATGGGCAGCTTCTCGGAGCCGCTGCTGCGTCCACTGGGTATCAATCTGCTGCTGTACCCGGGCAAGGGCTACTCGGCCACTTACAAGGTCACCAATCCGGATGCGGCGCCAACGGTTTCGCTGACCGACGACGGCTACAAGCTGGTTGTCTCGCGCCTGGGCGACCGCCTGCGCGTGGCAGGCACCTGCGAGCTGAACGGCTACACCCGTGAACTGAACAACACCCGCTGCGATGCCATCACCCGCCGTACACGTGAGTTGTTCCCTGACGGTTGCGACTATGACAATCCGGTGTACTGGACTGGCCTGCGTCCGCTGACGCCGTCCAACATCCCTTACGTCGGCAAGACCAAGTTCAGCAACCTGTTCCTTAATACCGGCCACGGTACATTGGGCTGGACCATGGGCGCAGGTTCGGGCCGCGCGATCGCAGAGATCATTGCCGGCCGTCAACCTGAAATCGACTTCGGCTTTACCGGCATGCCGCGCATCGCGCCAGGCAAGCTGGCGGCTCAGCCGGCATAAGCGCCTTTCAACGCTTAACAACGTTTGCCCTCCTTATAGACCGGGTTCCGCCCCTTCCCCCTCCCATTCGGAACTCGGTCTATATTTTTACAATTCTTCACTGATCCACCGCAAAGCTGCCCAAATCGGCTTGGTGTAGAATCAGCCCCATCCATCGCGGCAACACTGCCGGATTTCCAGAATATTCAGCTAATAGTATTTAGCTACTACCGCATTGATATCGCGCTTACTGCGCTTATCTATGCATGATGGCAAGGCCTTATCAGCCGCCATCCTCATGAGGACATTGCAATGAAGTGGGTTGTTGTCGGTATTTATCTGTTTTCCATCTTTTTCATCCATTTCCGCGGAAAGGTGAGACTGCCGTTTTTGCGGCAGTTCTTCGACCATTCCTCGATCATGGCGCCGATCAATCTGTTCATGTACGCCTTCTCGCGCGTGCCGGCAGTGCCGTATCCCCCGGCGAACAAGGATTTCCAGAACCTGCACTTGCTGGACGACAACTGGGAAATCATCAAGGCCGAGGCCGTCAATCTGCAGAACATCTCCAAGATCAAGGCGGCGGAAAAAAATGACGACGCCGGCTTCAATTCTTTCTTCAAAGCCGGCTGGAAGCGTTTTTACCTGAAGTGGTACGACGCCAGTCATCCATCAGCCGAGCAGTTTTGCCCCAAGACCGTCGAGATCCTGCGCCAGATCCCTTGCGTCAAGGCAGCGATGTTCGCCGAACTGGCGCCGGGCGGCACGCTCAACCCACACCGCGATCCCTATGCCGGTTCGCTGCGCTATCACCTGGGCCTGGTAACGCCGAACGATGACCGCTGCTTCATTGAAGTCGACGGCCAACGTTATAGCTGGCGCGACGGCAAAAGTGTCGTGTTCGACGAGACCTTCATCCACTGGGCGCAAAACGGCGCCGACACCAACCGCATCATCCTGTTCTGCGATGTCGAACGTCCTTTGCGTTACGGCTGGGCCCAAGCCATCAACAAATGGCTCGGCAAGACCATGATGACCGCCGCCAGCTCGCCGAACGAAACCGGCGACCAGACCGGCCGCATCAACAAGCTGTTCCGCTTCGTCTGGCTTGCTGGCCAATATCGCCGCAAGTTCAAGAACTGGAATCGCAACGTTTATCGGGCAACCAAGTTCGGCCTGATCATCGCCGTGGCGCTCGCCATCATTTATCTGTAATTCTCTGCAGCTTCGGGCGCGTCGTACCTATCGCGGCGCGCCATCTCCTCAGCAATCCCTCCTTACAGCCTTCAAAAGCGAGTCCATCCGCAAGGCTTCTTGCACTTGCAAGGTACTTACGCGTTCCCGCTTTGAAATACGATACGTTCTGTCTCTCCATTTTCAAATAATATAAATAATAAATTGCTGCTTTGCTCTATCGTGAAGTCAGGTTCCCTTCTCATTGATTGAATTAAAACGATGAACTGATGTTGCACAGCGATGGCCTTTTATTTTTCCATACGGAAATACAAAAATCGTCGACGTCATTTCACATCGACAGAGCGCGAAGCGAGACGGTGAGTGCCAATATAGTGCGGGCAATGCGAGCGGTCACGACATAAAATTTCCACTCGGAAATGAAAGAAAATTATTCGCTTTGATTTTGCGTTACTCAATAGCTGTTACGCCAAGCTGCGTGTAAAATCCCGTGATTCCCCCGGCTTGATTCATGGCTTGATTCTTGCGTAATGACCTTATGCATTCTATGAATGGTAAAGCCAACGAGAACTCGTTGATGAGTTCCACAGAGTACCCACTAGACATAGAATAATGTGCTCACGCAGGAGTCGACATCCGGATGATGAAACTGCTTCTAAAGAACCTGACTGATATCACGGCACAACGTGAGAACACGCGTCTTGCCGGCTCCGTCATCACCGCGCTGTATCAGCTGACCAAGGTCCACCAGATTCGCGTGCACGATATTTTCTCCCTGCGCGAAGAGCTCTTCGTCCAGGAAAAAATGTTTCTCGACGAAGGCCGCCTGAGCACCATCGCCGAACACACCGACGACGACCCCAAAGAACCACTGAGCAACTTCCCCGCTATTGCGGAATGCATGCGCCAGCACAAGAACGAACACTATGTCGTCGACAGTGACGGCACGCACGTGCTGTGGCTGCCGGTGTGGTTGCACGGCAAAGTCAATACCTGCATCGAGATCCGTCATCCGCATGCCTACGATGTTGCGATGCGTGAATTGATCGACGGCGTCTTTGCCATTTACTGCAACTATCAGAGCTTGCTCGATTACAGCGAGCGCGATGCGCTGACCGGCCTGTTCAACCGCAAGACCTTCGACGAACAATTCTCGCGTCACGCCTTCGCCATCGCGCCGCATGAGGCGCATTCGGTCGACAATAACGAACGTCGCCATTCCGGCAACGCCAAATCGCATTGGCTGGCCGTCGTCGATATCGACCACTTCAAGCAGGTCAACGATCAGTACGGCCACCTCTACGGTGACGAAGTGTTGATCCTGGTCGCCAATATCCTGCGCACTTCGTTCCGCTCGCATGACCGCATCTTCCGTTTCGGCGGCGAAGAATTCGTCATACTGCTGCGCTCGACCACGCTGGACGATGCGCGCAAGATCTTCGATCGCTTCCGTCAGCATGTTCAGGATTATGACTTCCCGCAGGTCGGCAATGTCACCGTCAGCCTCGGCTTCGTCAATATCTCGCATGAAACGCCGGTGGTGATTCTCGGCCATGCCGATCAGGCTCTGTACCATGCCAAGGAAAATGGCCGCAATCGCATCTGCTATTACGATGAACTGGTGACTTCCGGCGTGCTCAGTCCGGAAATTTCCACGAATGACATCGTCGAATTTTTCTAATTCCCCTGCCTGTTTTTTGATTTTTAAAAGACCGCCGCCAGGTCATGCATCTGTTGCATAACCTGTGCAAAACCATGCTGTAAAAGCATGGGACATCCCCTGCGCAGTTCCGTAAGATTCTTTCGTGCCAGAACCACAACGCAAAACGAATGGCACGCAAGTCGCCGTCGTGCGCACTATCCGGCACGACGGCGGGACCATCTAATGATCTTACGATTGCTCAGGAGACCTTCATGCAACACCAGAAGCTGAAACAACTCGGTGGCGTACTGCTGCTGTCCGCCGCCATGTCGCTGTCCGCACAGGCACAAGAAAAGAAAGCCAACGTCGTCGTCATCGGCACAGGCGGCACCATTGCCGGCGCAGGCGCGTCCAGCGTGAATACCGCAGCCTATCAATCGGCCGTCGTGCCGGTCGACAAGATCATTGCCGCCGTTCCTGAGATTTCGAAGATCGCCAACGTACGCGGCGAACAAATCTTCCAGATCGGCAGTGAAAGCTTCAACGACGAGCGCCTGCTGAAACTGGGCAAGCGCGTCTCCGAACTGCTCAAACAAAGTGACGTCGACGGCATCGTGATCACCCACGGCACCGATACGATCGAAGAAACCGCTTACTTCCTCAATCTGACGCTGAAGAGCGACAAGCCTGTCGTGGTGGTCGGTTCCATGCGTCCGGGTACGGCGCTGGGCGCTGACGGTGCGCTGAACCTGTATGACGCCGTGCTGGTTGCATCCAGCAAGGACGCGGCAGGCAAAGGCACGCTGGTTGTCATGAACGACGAAATCCATTCCGGCCGCGACGTCACCAAGAGCAACTCCTTCAAGGTCGAAACCTTCCGCTCGGCATACGGCCCGCTGGGTTACGTGGTCGAAGGCAAGCTGATGTTCTACCGTTTGCCGGCACGTCCGCACACCACGCAAACCGAGTTCGATATCGACAAGATCAACAGCCTGCCGCGCGTGGACATTGCCTACAACTACGGCAACGTCAGCCGCGCAGCGTATGACGCCTTCGTCACTGCCGGCGCCAAGGCCATCATCCATGACGGCACCGGCAACGGCAGCGTCGCAGAACAGATCGTGCCTGTCCTGCAGGAAGTGCGCAGCAAAGGCCTGCAAGTGGTCCGCGCAACACGCACCGGCAGCGGCGTCGTGATCCGCAATGGCGAACAGAACGACGACAAGTTTGACTGGGTTGTCACCGACGATCAGAACGCACAGAAGGCCCGTATCCTGACTGCGCTGGCACTGACCAAGACCAACGACAGCAAGGAACTGCAAAAGATCTTGTGGAAGTATTGATAGCGGATCGTCGTACCAAATTTACTGTGTGACCTTTGGAGGTAATCTCTGTAGTTCATTTCTGCAGCAGTAAATAAAAAGCCGTTCAGTGCAAACTGAACGGCTTTTTTCTTTGTGCGGCTGAAGCAGGATCGTTATCTGGACTTCATGCGCTGGCGCAGATAGCCGATCACGCCCGGCAAAATCGACAGCACCACGATCGCCAGAATCAGCAGGCTGAGATTCTGCTTCACCACCGGCAGATTGCCGAAGAAGTAACCCGCATACGAAAAACTCGCCACCCACAAAATCCCGCCGATCACGTTGTAGGTGAAGAAGCGCGGATACGTCATTGCGCCGACGCCGGCAACGAAGGGCGCAAAGGTGCGCACGATAGGCGCGAAACGGGCAATGATCACGGTCTTGCCGCCATGGCGCTCATAGAAGGCATGGGTTTTATCCAGATACTCGCGCTTGAATATCCTTGAGTTGGGATTGTCGAACACCTTCAGCCCGATGGCCTTGCCGATCTGATAGTTCACGCTGTCGCCGAGGATGGCGGCAACGATCAGCGTCAGCACCATCAGATGGATGTCGAAGGCGCCGGTGGCGGCAATCGCTCCGGTGACGAACAACAATGAATCTCCCGGCAGGATAGGCGTAACCACCAGACCGGTTTCGGCAAAGATGATCAGAAACAGAATCAGAAACAGCCATGGACCGTAGGAAGCAGCCAGCTCGGTCAGATGGCGATCAATGTGAACGATGAAGTCAATCAGAAACAGGAAAAAATCCATGAAGCCCGCCAGAAAGAGGAACAAGGGAAAACGCGCATTGTACCAATAGACGCTTTCCCGTCCCTTAATCCGGCAGTGAAGATATTTGCAAGAATAACTCCTCTATCGTTTCATCACTGCGCATCACGGCGAAAATTGTTTATACAATTTACCGGCGATATCAAACAAGGCGTCGTTGGCTTTGGCGCTGGAGATGTTGGTGACCACCACCATGGCAAAGTCTTTTTCGGGACTGAACCAGATATGCGCCAGATTTTTCTGGTTGGAGCCACCGTGGAAAACCAACGGCTGCGGCGACCAGTCGGTCGTTGCAATCACCCAGCCCAGCGCGTATTTGCCGCTGGAGGGCGTTCCTGGTTCTGGATTTCTTGCCGAGGGCATGTCCACTACCGCCGTATGCAGGAGCTTCAGCGTTTCGGGTTTCAACAAGGCGGGCGCATGCTTTCCTTGGCCGGCATTCCAACCTGCCCAACGCGCGAAGTCCAGTACCGACATATGGGCCATACCAGCTGGGCCAATGATTTGCGGATTGTCGTCGCCCGGCCCGGCCATGAAGGCCTTGATATTGCCGTCGTCGAGAATGCCATGACCCAGTGCCGCGTCGATCCGGCCCGGACTGGCCTGCGAACCCAGACCGGCGGTCTTCAGTTCCAGCGGATCAAAGATCCACTCGCGGATCAGTTCGTCCCAACTCTTTTTGGCGACGCGTTCGATCATCGCGCCTGCCACCGTATAGCCCATGTTGGAATAAGCGAAGCGTTGTCCCGGCGCAGCCTGCAAGGGCTTGGTCATCCATTGTTCGAGCAGCCAGTAGCGCAAGTCGTCGAGATTGCCCTCTTCGAACGTGGACTTGGCCAGCAGCTCGATGAACTCGGCGTTATCGGCGGGAATACCGGAGGTATGCGACAACAACTGACTGATCGTGATAGTGCGGAAACCCGCATCCATGTTCGGCGCCAGCTCGGGAAAGACCTCACCGATGGTGGTCGTCCACTGCATCTGGCCGCGGTCTACCAATATCGCGGCCAGCGTCGCCGTAAATGCCTTGGTATCCGAGCCGATATGAAAACGGTCATTCACCGTCACCGGAATGCCGGAACCGAACTTGCGCTCGCCGACCGCACCGACACTGATGACCTTGCCGTCTTTGACCACGGCAGCCGCCACCGCCGGCAAACGATACTGCTCCAGATACGGTTTCAGCATGTCGTCCAGCGATGTCTGTGCAGTGGACAGAGAGGGCATTGCAGCAATGAAAGACAACAAGGCTGCGCGACCGATGAGTTTGCGCAGCCCGCTCTTGTTAAATAGAGACATGAAGCTCCCTGAATTGTGTGGAGGTATTTTTTACCGAGAGGGTACACGATCCCGGCCATCGATGTCTCGCCGGAACCAGACTTACAAGCGCCTACACAAACTTACTCTTCTTTACCGCCCCCGCCTATCAACGTCCGCCAAGCCCGGTCGATATACCACTTGTCTGCACACAGGGAGACACACCATGAGCGAATTCGATCTGATCGTCTATGGCGGCTTTGGCGTCGTGAGCATCGCGCTCGCGGCATTGGCGACGGCGCCTGTGGCCGTCATGTGGGGATAAGGGGAGTACAGGAGATGAACATGCGACTCAAAATGATCGTGGGGCTGAGCGCCGCATTCTTGTTTTTACTGATGGCATTCGCCACGCATTACAAAATCCGTCTGGAACAACTGGAGCAAAGCACCGGCATCCTGGAACTACTGGCCGCAGTTATTCCATTGTTGAGCCTCGTGCTGGCGAGCTGCTTCAATCGCACGCCTGCACAGCAAGCCGGCAAAGACCAGGCCACGCATCGGGCTACACGTCAGGTCACACATCAGGCAGGCCGTCGCCGGCAAGAATCATCTGCGCGGCGCTGAGCAGATCGCCCGACAAGCCGGCGCGCGCCTGCTCCGGCGATTTCTCTTGCAAGCCCTTGAGCAGCGCCGCGTGGTGTACCAGCGCGGGTGCTTCCGACAGGCGGCGGGAACCGGCGCGCAGGTCGAGGTTGATCACCGGCCCGACCTGCAGCCACAGGCTTTCGATCAGACCGACCAGCGTCGCCATGCCTGATCCCTCGTAAGCGGCAAAGTGCAGTTGCTTGTTGAGGCGGATGATGAGGTCGACGTTGGGTTTCTTTCGATGCATCTCAACGCATAGCGTGTCGTGCAGATCGGAGACTTGCTGCAAGCCTTCTGTTGTGATGTTCTGCGCCGCATGTTCGACCGCCAGGCCTTCCAGCGCCAGGCGAATCTTCAACAGCTCGCGGAATTTGTCCTTGGTCATCAGCGGCACGCGCACGGCGCGATTGGGCAGAATTTCCAGCGCCCCTTCCGCCGCCAGCTGGCGAATCGCTTCACGCACCGGCATCGGACTGGTGCCCAAGGCTTCCGACAGACTTTTCAGGGTCAGCTTTTGACCGGGGCGGACTTGCCCTGCCAGCAGGAGCTCGCGCAAATCGTCGTACACGCGCTGCGACAGCGTGGCGTGCGTGATTTTGCGCATTTGCGAAAGGTCCGCAAGTATCGTGTGTTCCATGTCCCCGGCTTCTCACTTGAAACCATTTCATCCGTGCCGATGAAATGCGTATGTTGTTCAACCTTGTTATACAAAAGTGCCGCGGATTATAGCAGCCGCACTTCCCCGCCTTATCTGCCGAATGCCCTGCCACACTGACTTTTGCGGCGCTTTCCACGGCAAGCAACCCTCTGTTGCCGTGCCGCGGCATGGCCCCCGGCAACATGTATTCCTGCTGCATCGCCGGTTGACACACCCCAATTCTATCGAATACATTTGATCACATGTCAAATAAATGACATAAAAAAGAGGCTATTGCAAAAAGATAAAGGAGACGCCAAGGCTGGATCAGCGACTTGAATCCGGCTTCGCCCCGCCTTTCTCTCTGCTGCACGCAAGCACTCAATAAGAAAACAAGCCGCTTCATTCACGCCATCTCATCTGGCGATGTGCGGCGGCTTCCATCGAGACACCCGGCTCGCGCCGGACCAATAGGAGGTTTGCACCATGGAGCAAGACGATAACAACGCTAGCAGCAAGATCCTGTCGCCTGGCCGTCGCACCATTCTGAAAGCAGGCGCGGCCGTTGCCACCACCTCGGCGCTGGGCTTCCCGGCCATCGTCAAGGCGCAGTCGGACAAAATCATCATCGGCCACCTGACCCCGCGCACCGGCTTCCTCGGCCCCTTGGGCGAATATGCCGTCATGAGCATCACCCTCGCAGTAGAAGAACAAAACAAGGCCGGTGGCCTGCTCGGTCGCCAGCTCACGCTGATCTCGGAAGACTCCGTCAATCCGCCAACCGCCTCCTCCAAGGCACAACGCCTGTTGGAACGCGACGGCGCCGCGGTGCTGATCGGTGAGATTTCCTCCGCCTCGGCACTCGGCATCGCGCAAGTGGCACAGCGCAACAAGAAGCTATTCATGAACACCGGCTGCAACTCCGACGAGCTGCGCGGCAAGAGCTGCAACAAATTCATGTTCCATATCGAGGCTGCCAACTCGACGTACGTCAAGGCCTGCGGCCGCTCGCTGGTGCGCGACAACCTGATCAAGGGCAAGAAGCTGTATGCGTTGTCCGCCGATTACGCCTTCGGCCACGACCTGCTGCGCGCCGCCAAATCCTTCGTTTCCGCCAATGGCGGCACGATTACCAATGACGAGCTGGTGCCGACCGATGCCACCGACTTCAGCCCTTACCTGCTCAAGATCCGCCAGGCCAAACCTGACCTGGTCATCTCCAATCTGGCGGGCAACCAGATCACCAACTTCATCAAGCAATATTCAGAGTTCGGCCTGCCCTTCCCGATCGCCGGCTTCGGTTTCGATACGGCGGTTGCCTGGGGCGCGGGCGCAGACAGCTTTGCCGGCACCTGGCCGACCACCTGGCACCACGACGTCAATGCACCATCGGCAAAAGCCTTCGTCGCCGCCTTCATCAAGAAATTCGGCAAACCGCCGGAGAACCAGGCGTGGGGCGAATACGTCGCCTTCCGCTCCATCGTGCAAGCCGTCACCGAAACCAAGTCGCTGGATACCGCCAAGCTGATCGAGTATTTCGAAAAAGGCGCGCCCATTGATGCATTGAAAGCACGCAAAGGCACCTATCGCGCCTGGGATCACCAATTGCTGCAAGAAATGTACACGGTCACGCCGAAACCGAAGGCACAGATCAAGGACAAGTGGGACTTCATGCTGCTGGGCGCATCGGTGCCGGGACCGACTGAGTCGTTGGAGGTACTCGCTCCCACGATGCAAGAGAACGCCTGCACCTTTACCTAAGCCGTCACCTACTCTTCGTCGCGCCAGCGAATGCTGGAGTCCGGTGTAACGACACTGGATCCCAGCGTTCGCTGGGACGACGGTGATTGATGACGCTTTTCAGGTTTCTCTCAGCCTACTCTCAGCTTTCTCTCAGCTTTTTCTTGTCCTCCCCTCCGGAGCAGCAATGCAAATCGTTTTCCTGTTGGAGCAAATCCTCAACGGCATCCTGGTAGGCGGTTACTACCTGCTGATTGCCTTGGGACTGTCGCTTATTTTCAGTCTCGGCGGCGTGGTCAATCTGGCCCACGGCGCCTTCTACGCCATCGGCGCTTATCTCGCGGTGGAGATCACCAAATACCTTGGCTTTGGCGGCGCATTAATTCTGTCGCCCTTGCTGGTGGCCCTGATCGGCATTCTGTTTGAGCGTTTTTTGCTGCGCAGATTTTACTCAGCCGATCCGATTCTCGGTCTGTTGCTGACCTTCGGCCTGGCGATGGTGGCGGAACAAATCATCCGCATCTTCTGGGGCGCGTCGCCCTTGCCCGCCTCCATTCCCCCGGCCTTCAAAGGCCAGATCATGGTCGGCGACTTCATGTATTCCAAATACCGCCTGCTGATGCTGGTGGCCGTCGTAGTCGCACTGACGTTGATCTGGATGCTGCTCAATAAGACATCCTTCGGCCGCGTGGTGCGCGCCGGCGTGCAAAAGCCGGACATGGTGGCGGTGCTCGGCATCAAGCTGCAACCCTACATGACCGCCATCGTGATGCTCGGCGTCGGACTGGCTGCGCTGGCCGGCGTGTTGTTTGCGCCGATCTCCGGCGTGCATCCGGCCATGGGTGCGGAAATCATGACCGCTGCTTTCGTGGTGGTGGTGATCGGCGGCCTCGGCAGCTTCTGGGGTGTGGTGCTGGCGGCCTTGCTGGTGGGCGTGGTGCGTGGCATCACGATCCAGTTCTATGCGCCCGCCGGTGAAGCATCGATGTATCTGCTGATGCTGCTGGTGCTGATCTTCCGTCCGCGCGGCCTCCTGGGCGAACGCATCGAACGTTTTGAATGAGAGCGGACATGTATAACAAATATCAATCTTTATGGATCGGCGCGCTGGCGCTGATCGTCGTCCCCATCCTGCTGCAACTGCTGGGCCTGACCACCAGCTCGTCCACCGACGTCGTCATCTACGCCATCGCCGCCATGGGCCTGAACCTGCTGGTCGGCTACACCGGTCTGACGTCGTTCGGCCATGGTGCGTGGTTCGGTGTCGGCGCCTATGCTGCGGCGCTGTCGCAGAAATACTGGTTCCCCGGCCAGATCGTGGCGCCGATGCTGTTCACCATCGTCTTCATTGCGGCGTCGGCGGCGATTATCGGCTTCCTGATCCTGCGCCGACGCGGCGTGTATTTTTCGCTGCTGACGCTGGCCTTGTCGGCGCTGACGTTTGCAATCGCGTTCCGCTGGACCGACTTCACCGGCGGCGAATCGGGACTCGGCAATGTCGTGCGTCCGGTCGTGGCAGGCATTGATCTGGATCAGTCGATTCCCTTCCTTGTCTTCGTCAGCGTGATTGCGCTGATCGTACTGTTCGTCCTGCAGCGTGTGATCCGTTCGCCCTTCGGCCACACTATCGTGGCGATCCGCGAGAACGAGCAGCGTGCCCGCTTCCAGGGTTACAGCACGATCATCTACAAGCTGATCATGTTCATCGTGTCGGCCAGCGTGACCGGTCTGGCGGGCGCCTTGCTGGCGTTCCATCACCGCTTCGCCTCGGCCGAGCCAACGTCGGTCGCGTTCTCGGGCGAGCTGCTGGCGATGGTGGTGATCGGCGGCATGCGCAGCTTCCTCGGCCCGGCATTGGGTGCGCTGTTCTACATTCTGTTCCGCGAATGCCTGTCGATATGGACCGAAAACTGGTTGCTGTGGTTCGGCCTCGCCTTTGTCGGCTTCATCCTGTTTTCGCCGACCGGCCTGGTCGGCATCTGGCAACAGATCAAACGCCGTCTGCGTCCGCCAGCCGAAGTCGGCGCCGCGATGAGCCAGCGCCAGATCGTTGACGGTTTGCCGCTGCCGGCCTTCCTGCAGCCACCGCGCCAGGAGGGATTGGTATTGGAGGTGAAGGATATCGACATCCGATTCGGCGGCATTCAGGCGGTCAAGAATGCGCAGATCAATTTGCACGCCGGTGAGATCCACGCGCTGATCGGCCCCAATGGCGCGGGCAAGACAACGACCTTCAATCTGATCTCCGGCATGTTCATCCCTCACCACGGTACGGTAAAGCTGAACGGAGAAGAAATCCAGGGACTGACGCCGGGCCAGATTTGCCAGCGCGGTCTGGCGCGTTCGTTCCAGATCACCAACCTGTTCAAGGGTCTGAGCATCTACGAAAACCTGCGGCTGTCGCTACAGGCGCGCCACCCCTCGCGCTTCAACATGTGGAAAGACATTGACAGCTATCCTGAAATCCACACCGAAACCGAAGAGCTGATGCGCTTCCTTGGTCTCAAAGGTATCGACGACATCGAAGGTGGAGCACTCTCCTATGGCGGCCAACGCCTGGTCGATCTGGGCATTGCGCTCGGCTCCAAACCGCATGTGCTGCTGATGGATGAACCGCTGGCAGGTCTGGCCGCCGCCGAACGCGAGCGCGTGTCGCGGCTGGTGAAGATCATCGCCGACAATATCCCGGTGCTGATCGTCGAGCACGACATTGACCGCGTCCTCGGCTTCTCGCATCAGGTCACGGTGATGAATCAGGGCAGCGTGCTGATGTCAGGCACACCCGACGAAGCGCGTGCCGACCAGCGCGTGCAGGAGATCTATACCGGCACCGGTACGCCGCCCGTCACCGGCCGCATCGCCGGAGATGCACAGGAGCGTCCGCAGCTGCTGTCCTTCGACAAGGTCAATGCCTTCTACGGCAAGAGCCACATCCTCAACGACGCCACGCTGGAAGTGCGCGAAGGCGAAATCGTCGCCCTGCTCGGTCGCAATGGCGCCGGCAAGTCGACCTTGCTGAAAGCGCTGACCGGCTTGCTGAAACCGGCATCGGGTGCAATCCGCTACAACGGCAAGGACATCGCCGGCCTGAGCGCACCCGACATCGCGCGACTGGGCATCGGTTACGTGCCGCAAGGACGCGGCCTGTTTGCCGGGATGACGGTGGCGGAGAATCTCTCGCTGGGACGTCTGGCGCGCAAGACCGACAGCTCCAACGGTATTGCCTGGAGTGAAGAAAAAATCCTGCACTACTTCCCGCGCCTGAAAGAACGCCTGCACACGCCGGCCGATTTTCTCTCCGGCGGCGAACAGCAGATGGTCGCCGTGGCGCGCGCCCTGTCGGGCAACGTCAGGCTGTTGCTGCTGGACGAACCTTTTGAAGGTCTCGCACCAGCGGTCGTGCAGGAGCTGTTCACCGTCTTCGATCAACTGCGCAAGGAAGTCTCCATCGTCATCGTCGAACACAACCTCGACCTGGTGCTGGCATTGGCTGACCGCGTGTTCGCACTGGAGCGCGGCGCGGTCTTCCACACCGGGCCGGCCGAGCCGCTGCTGACCGACCTGACCTACCGCAAGCAAATTCTCTGGCTTTAACTTTTTATTTCTGACACAAGCAACAAGGACATTGACATGAACACCAGTTTGAAAGATCAACGCGTCGTCGTCACCGCAGGCGCACAAGGCATCGGCCTGGCCATCACCGCATCGTTTGTGGCGACAGGCGCGCAGGTCCACATCTGCGACGTCAGCGACGACTTCCTCGACAGCGCGCGCAAGCAGTTCACCGGTGCGCCGGTCACCTTCAGCAAGACCGATGTCGCCAACGAAGCGCAGGTCGACGCCATGTTCGCTGATCTGACGCAACGTTGGGGCGCACTTGACGTGCTGGTCAACAACGCCGGCATCGCCGGGCCAACCGCGAAAGTCGAGGAGACAGAACTGTCGGCCTGGGATCAGACCATCGCCGTCAACCTGACCGGCCCCTTCCTCTGCACGCGCCGTGCAGTGCCGCTGCTGAAAAAAGCCGGCGGCGGTTCCATCGTCAACATTTCGTCGGCAGCCGGCCGTCTCGGCTTTCCGCTGCGCACGCCCTACTCCGCTTCCAAGTTCGGCGTCATCGGCCTCACCGAAAGCTGGGCCATGGAACTCGGCCCGTCCAACATCCGCGTCAACGCCATCCTCCCCGGCATCGTCGCCGGTGAGCGCCAGGAGCGTGTGATCGCCGCCAAGGCAGCGTCCTATGGCATCGACCATGAAGCGATGCGCGAACGCCTGCTGTCCAAGGTCTCGATGCGCAAGATGGTCACCGCGCAAGACATCGCCAACCAGATCATCTACATCTGCTCGCCGGCAGGATCTGCCATCAGCGGGCAAAGTTTGTCGGTCTGCGGTAATGTCGAACATCTCGGCTAAAGACTAAACAAAGGAGACACCATGAATGAAAAAATCGCCGTCATCGGCGCAGGCCTCATCGGCCGCGCCTGGGCCATCGTCTTCGCCCGCGCCGGCTGCAGCGTCGCCATTTACGACGCCGTACCGGAAGCGCTCAGCGCCTGCACCAAGCTCCTGCACGACAACATCAGCGACCTGGCCAAACATGGCCTGATCACTGAAACGCCCGACGTAGTGCTGGCACGCATCAAGCCCGTGAGCACCCTGGCCGAAGCACTCAAAGGCGCGGTATTGGTGCAAGAGAACGTCAAGGAAACCGTCGACGTCAAACGGCAGATCTTCGCCGAGATGGACAAACTGGCCGCGCCCGACACCATCCTCACCAGCTCGACCTCATGGATCCCGACCTCCGAGTTCTCCGAAAACCTCCCCGGCCGCCATCGCATCCTGGTCGCCCATCCGGTGAACCCGCCGTACCTCGTCCCGCTGGTCGAACTGGCGCCTGCGCCGTGGACATCAGAAGAGACGGTCAAGCGCGCCCACGACATCTACACCCGCGCCGGCCAGTCGCCGGTGCTGCTGAAAAAAGAAATCACCGGCTTCCTGCTCAACCGCATCCAGGGCGCGGTGCTCAACGAAGCGCTGAACCTGTACGAAAACGGCTACGCCTCCGCCGAAGATCTGGACAAGGTATTGAAAGATGGTCTGGGTCTGCGCTGGTCCTTCATGGGCCCGTTCGAAACCATCGACCTCAACGCTCCCGAAGGCGTAATCGACTATGCGAAACGCTACGGCCACACCTACCGTGATGTCGCCAAGACACAGTTGCCGAATGAATGGAATGCAGAGACGCTGAAAGAGATTGAAGGAGAACGACGCGAGGTACTGCGTGCAGATCAACTGGAAGAAAGATCGCGCTGGCGCGACAACCGCTTGATGGGATTGGTGGCGCACAAGAGGAAGCAACCGACCTAAGACAATGCCGGAGATAGTTTCGCCTGGTCACGCCGCTGGGTCCCAGCGTCCGTTGGGACGACGCTAAAGAGAGCGGAAGAAGTTGATGTATCACTGATGCAGAGATTGGCGATGCGAAGCGAGCCCGTCTCGAAGTCCGCTTGAGAGTAGCCGGTGACGGCAGGTGCAAATCGGATTAAGAAGGGAAAAATGTCTGAGCGCAGCGAGTTGTTTTCCCTTCCCGATTTGTGCCTGACGGCGCCGGGAACCCCGAAGGGGCTACGACCCAGCGGCCGCCTTCTTTTGCTTACTTTTCTTGGCGGAGCAAGAAAAGTGAGCGGCTGCCGGGCCGCCCCCGGCAAAGGTTGATCGAAGAAAGCACAAAATTAGCTACAAGAAAAAATCAGTCGAAACAGCGGAAGCCTCCGAATCCTGGCATCCATAAGAGCGACAAAGAAATAACGAACGACAGAGATAAAGACAAGCCCCACAAACCAACAATCACCAGGAGAACCAAATGAGCAAACCCAAAAAAGTCATCATCACCTGCGCCGTCACCGGCGCCATCCACACCCCCTCCATGTCTCCCTACCTGCCCGTCACGCCGGACGAAATCCGCGACGCCGCACTAGGAGCAGCCGAAGCCGGCGCCGCCATCGTCCACCTGCACGCCCGCGACCCGCAAAACGGCAAACCGACGCAAGACCCCAACGAATTCCGCAAATTCCTCCCCCAAATCAAGGCCAAGTCCAACGTCGTCATCAATCTCACTACCGGCGGCGCCCCCACCATGGGCGTGGAAGAACGCCTGCAACCAGCGTTACAACTCAAGCCCGAAGTCGCCTCTCTCAACATGGGCTCGATGAACTTCGGCCTGTACGAAATGCTGCACCGTTTCAAAGATTTCAAATACGACTGGGAAAAGCCTTACCTCGCCGAATCCGACGACCGCATCTTCCGCAACACCTTCAAGGATATCGCCTACATCCTCGAATCGTGCAGCGCCAATCAGACCCGCTTCGAAATCGAGTGCTACGACATCGGCCATCTCTACACCGCCGCTCACTTTATCGATCGCGGCCTGATCAAACCGCCTTTCCTGATCCAGTCTGTGTTCGGCCTGCGCGGCGGCATCGGCAACGATGTCGAAGATGTGATGCACATGAAGCGCACTGCCGACCGCCTGTTTGGTGACGACTACTTCTGGTCGGTGCTCGGCGCCGGACGCGGACAAATCCCGATCGCCACGATGTCGGCGGCAATGGGGGGGCACACCCGCGTGGGTCTGGAAGACTCACTGTGGGACGGCCCGGGCAAGCTGGCGGAAAGCAATGCAGCGCAAGTCAAACGTATCCGCACCGTGATTGAAGCTCTGTCTCTGGAAGTGGCGACACCCGACGACGCCCGTGAAATGCTCAAGCTCAAAGGCGGCAATAACGTCGCCTTTTAATTGAGGTTGCACGTCCGCTTTTTTGCCGACGATCAAAACGTTCCAGATCATGTCGTCAGCGACCTCCTACACGCTTTGTAGGAGCCATTTTCCTTTTTATCTCCCGCGGCGCTTCACGATTTTGTGAGCGCCGTTTTTTTTCATTTTCTTTCGCTGTCAGCTTTCGTTTTGGTTAAAAGACGATGGTTTCAGATAGCAGTCATTTCGGCACACGTTCGGCGCCACGCCGCCTGACAGGTTGTCAGGAATCAAAAACGAGTCGGTCCGCCAGCGGCTTGCTTGCGGAACATCACCCGCGTCACCCCTGTCGAACCTCCAGTAAAAAACATCACCTGTGTCGCCACGATCCTTCACCGGTTATCTCCGGTGATATCGGGTACCACAGGCGGACCCCAGGCAACATGGCGCCACGCCGTGTGCTAACCCAGCCCAGGTGAACAATGAAAAAAGAAAATCCGCCACCCAGCACGCCCGATGAAAAAGTAGCATCACGTCGTGGTTTCCTTTTCAAAACCATCGCCATCGTACCGGCGGCATCCGCACTGACCACCGCGAGTTTCGTTCCTGCGATCGGCCAGACGCCCGCAGGTGCAGCAGCAGCGTCGGGAGCGACCAATGCCACCTATCAGCCGCGCTTCTTCAACGCCGATGAATGGACGTTCATCAAGGCTGCCGTTGATCGCTTGATCCCCGCCGACAACGAAGGCCCCGGCGCACTGGAACTGAATGTACCGGCTTTCATTGACGGTCAGATGGAGTCGGGTTTCGGCCATGCCTCCAACTGGTATATGCAAGGGCCCTTCAAGGGTGATGCATCGCCGCTGTTCGGCTATCAGGCCAGCATGCCGCCGCGTGAGCTGTACCGTTCGGGCATTGCCGCGCTTACCGCTTACTGCCGAAAGAATTTCGGCGGCAAGACCTTCGACCAGCTCGCCGCGAACGATCAGGAGCAATTGTTCAAGGACATGGATGGCGGCAAAGTGCAATTCGAGTCGGTGTCGGCACAATGGTTTTTCACCTTCCTGCTGCAGAACACCAAGGAAGGCTATCTCTCCGACCCGATCCATGGCGGCAACAAGGACATGGCCGCCTGGAAGATGATCGGCTTCCCCGGCGCACGCGCCGACTTCCTCGATTTTGTCGGACCGTCGGACAAGGTGTATCCCTACGGCCCGGTCGGCATCGGCGGCAAGCAAAGCTGAGGCCACAGGCTGGCAGGAGCTCCAACAAGCTCCGAACACCGGAAGAACAAAACAACATGCAATCCGAGGAACAAGAAAATGGCTGATATCACCAAACCAAAAGTCAATGTCGTGCTGGTCGGCATGGGCTGGACCGGCTCCATCATGGGGATGGAACTGACTGAAGCAGGCCTGACCGTCGTCGGCCTGGAACGCGGCGAAAACCGCGACACCAATCCCGATTTCGCCTATCCGAAAATCGCCGACGAGCTGACCTATGCGGTGCGCTACAAGCTCATGCAGAACCTGTCGAAGGAAACCGTGACGGTGCGCCATTCGATCAACGACGATGCACTGCCGTACCGGCAACTGGGTTCCTTCCTGCTGGGCGATGGTGTTGGTGGCGCCGGTGTGCACTGGAACGGCATGACCTGGCGCGCCTATGACGCCGAACTGCAGATCCGCACCCACTATGAACAGCGCTACGGCAAACGTTTCATCCCGGTCGACATGACGATTCAGGACTGGCCGATGACCTATGCGGAGCTGGAACCGTTTTACGATCGCTTCGAATACATCGCCGGCGTCTCCGGCAAAGCAGGCAATATCAACGGCCAGATCATCGAAGGCGGCAATCCCTTTGAAGCACCGCGCAAGCGCGACTATCCGGTGCCGGCGCTAAAGGACAACGCGCCAGCCAACCTGTTTGCGAAGGCCGCGCGCGAAGTCGGCTACCATCCGTTTCCGATTCCTGCGGCCAATGCATCGCAGGCTTATCAGAACCCTTACGGCATGCAGCTCGGCCCCTGCAATTTCTGCGGCTACTGCGAGCGCTTCGGCTGCTACATGTATTCCAAGGCTTCACCGCAAACCTGTATCCTGCCGGCGCTGCTGAAGAAACCCAATTTCGAATTGCGCGACAAATCCTACGTCACCAAGGTCAACCTCGACAGCGATGGCAAGCACGCCAGCGGCGTCACCTATATCGATGGACAAGGCCGCTCGGTCGAGCAACCTGCCGACATCGTGATCCTGTGCGCCTACCAGATGCACAACGTGCGCCTGCTGCTGTTGTCCGGCATCGGCAAACCGTATGACCCGAAGACCGGCGAAGGCGTGGTCGGCAAGAACTACGCGTATCAGAAGAACAGCTCGGTATCGGTCTTCTTCGACAAGGACGTGGCGATCAACCCGTTCATTGGTGCAGGTTCCGGCGGCCAGGTGTTCGACGACTTCAACGGCGACAACTTCGACCACGGCCCACACAACTTCGTCGGCGGCGCCTACGTCAGCGCGATGGTCACCGGCGGCCGGCCGATCGGACAATCGATGGTGCCGGACGGCACGCCCAAGTGGGGCAGCCAGTGGAAAAAAGCGCTGAAGGATAACTACCTGCATTCCTTCAACATCGGCACCGAAGGCTCGGTCATGGCCAACCGCGAAAACTATCTCGACCTCGATCCCACCTACAAGGACGTCTACGGCGTGCCGCTCTTGCGCATGACCTACGACTGGAAAGACAACGAGGTGCGCATGTCGCAGTTCGTCACCGAAAAAGCCGCACTGGTCGCCAAAGCCATGAACCCGAAAGCCTTCACCCCGCATCCGCCCAAGTTCGGCGATCACTATGACGTGCGACCGTATCAGACCACGCACACCACCGGCGGCGCCATCTGCGGCGACAAGCCGAGCAACAGCGTGATCAACAAGTACCTGCAATGCTGGGACGTGCACAACGTCTTCGTGATGGGCGCCAGCGCCTTCCCGCAGAACTGGGCCTACAACCCGACCGGCATGGTCGGTGCACTGGCGTACTGGTCGGCTGCCGCGATCCGCGAGCGCTATCTGAAAAACCCCGGCCCGCTGGTGCAAGCATGAGCGCCCGTTTATTCAAACAAGCATTGCTCGCAAGCTCGGTTGCAGCAACGCTGAGCGCAACTGGTCTGGCCTCTGCGCAGACAGTCAATCCCACGCCGTCGATGCCACAGCCTGAGCAAATCCAGCGCGGCGAATATCTCGCCCGCGCCGGCGACTGCATGGCCTGTCACACGGTCAAAGGCAAGGCGCCCTTCACTGGCGGGCTGGCGATGAACACGCCGTTCGGCACCATCTATTCCACCAACATCACGCCGGACAAACAGACCGGCATCGGCAACTACAGTTACGACGACTTTTCTTCTGCGCTGCGCAAGGGCAAGCGCAAGGATGGCAGCCGCCTGTATCCCGCAATGCCATATACCTCGTTTGCCAAACTCAGCGACGAAGACGTCTCCGCGCTGTACGCTTATTTCACGCAGGGCGTAAAGCCGGTGCAGCAAGACAATCCAAAGACGGCGCTGCCCTTCCCCTTCAACATGCGCATCCTGATGGCGGGATGGAACATGCTGTTCTTCAGCGACAAACCCTTTAAGGCCGACTCTACGCAAAGCGTCAACTGGAACCGCGGCGCCTATCTGGTGCAAGGCCTCGGCCACTGCGGCGCCTGCCACACGCCGCACGGCAAGCTCGGCCAGGAGCAGTCGCTGGATGGCGGCAGCGACAGCTTCCTCGCCGGCTACACGCTGGACAACTGGCATGCACCGAGCTTGCGTAACGACAAGGACGGACTGGGACGCTGGAACCAGCAGCAAATCGCCACCTACCTGCGCACCGGCCGTTCAGAAGACGGCGCAGCCTTTGGCGCGATGAGCCAGGTCATCAACGACAGCACACAGTATCTGAACACAGCCGACTTGCAGGCCATCGCTGAATATCTCAGCAGCTTGCCCGGCAAGAAATCAGGCAGCAATAGCAATGGCCCGGCCAGCAATACGAAAGCTGCCGCCGCATCCAATGCTGCCGGCGCAGATCAGCCGGCCACGCTGGAACTGCGATCAGGCAAGCTGCAGACTGCCGGTGCCACGGTATATCTCAACAACTGCAACGCCTGCCATCGCTCGGACGGTACCGGCGCAATGAAGGCCTTTCCGGCGCTGGGCAAGAACGCTGTCGTCAATGTCGACGACCCGACCTCGCTAATTCATATCGTGCTGGCGGGTAGCGCGATGCCCTCCACCAAGTCGGATCCTTCGGCGATGGGTATGCCGGGATTTGGATGGAGGTTGAGTGATCAGGAGGTCGCGGAGGTGGTCAGCTTTGTTCGTGGGAATTGGGGGAATCATGGTGGGGTTGTGACTGCCGAGCAGGTGGCTGCTGTGAGGAAGGCTACGCAGAAGTAAGCTTTAGTTTTTGTGTTTTGTTCCGACTTTGCTTTTCGGTTGCTTCAGCTTTTCTTTCTTCGATCACGCGTGCCGGGCCTCCCCCGGCGAAGGGGTTGATCGAAGAAAGAAAGATGAAGCTACCGAAGACGCCGGATCGGGACAATACGCCTCCCAAAAACAAAGCCGTTCCCCAAATAAGTTACAATCCCCCTCATTCCATCAGCACCAAACCCCATGCGCCAATACCTCGATTTCATGCGCCATGTCTACGAGCATGGCACCGAAAAAACCGACCGCACCGGTACCGGTACCCGTTCTGTCTTCGGCCACCAGATGCGCTTCAACCTGCAGGAAGGTTTTCCCCTCCTGACCACCAAAAAGCTGCATATCAAGTCCATCGTCCACGAACTGATCTGGTTCCTGGCCGGCTCGACCAATATTGCTTATCTGAAAGAAAACGGCGTCAAGATCTGGGATGAATGGGCCGATCCGGAAGGCAACCTCGGACCGATCTACGGTTATCAATGGCGTTCCTGGCCTGCACCGAACGGCGAGCATATTGACCAGATCGCGCAAGTCGTCAGCCAGATCAAGAACAACCCTGATTCCCGCCGTCTGATCGTGTCGGCGTGGAACGTGGCCGACATCCCGCAGATGAAGTTGCCGCCTTGTCATGCTTTCTTCCAGTTTTATGTGGCCGATGGCAAGCTGTCTTGCCAGTTGTATCAGCGCAGCGCCGATATCTTCCTCGGCGTGCCGTTCAATATCGCCTCCTACGCGTTGCTGACGCACATGGTCGCGCAACAGACCGGCCTCGATGTGGGTGACTTTGTCTGGACCGGCGGTGACTGCCACCTGTACTCGAACCATATGGAGCAGGTACAGGAACAACTCGCCCGCACCCCAGGCCCGTTGCCCAAATTGCAAATCAACCGCAAGCCGGAAAGCATCTTCGACTATCAATTCGATGACTTCGAGATTACCGGTTACGAGGCCCAGGCTCACATCAAGGCACCGGTTGCCGTCTGACGCGTCTGCTTGCTCTGGCAACACGCCTGCCCGTTTGCAGGCGTTTTTTTTGCCTGCCAAAAATTCCGTACCAGAAACGGCATCCGCCTTCTTTAAGTCGAATCCGTACTTAGCTAAGTTGTAATAGTTATTTCACTTACCGCAGCGCAGCATCTATAGTGCAATGACAGACCTTCAAAAGGATTCCGTCATGCGCAACCTTCCCAAATCAATCGCCTTGCTGACATCGTTCGCCGTGATTGCCGTGCTTGCGTTGCCTCGCTTGCCACAATGGGACGCCTTTGCGTTTGCTGCAGTAGTGGCGATGGCTGGATTGGGATTGCTATATCCGTGGGCCTTGTCCCGTGAACAAACGGTAGCTGGTGATGACGCCCGGCGCGATATGCAAGAGGTTGATGTCGGACCGGCGACGACCGCCATCCTGTTTTGAGTTTTTGTTCAGTATCGTTTGTTGCCGGCATTGGCGCCTGAAAATCAGGAAGCGCCTCTGACCTTCTCCGGTGTGCCGCCGGAGCCCGTTGCCGGATTGCCGTTGGGCACATCATCCTTCCATCCTCCGCCCAACGCCTTGTAAAGCGAAACCGTCGCCTGCAGGCGCTGCAACTTGATCTGTCCCAGCTGGTTTTGCGCTTCTGAAAGTATCCGTTGCGTGTCCAGCACCACCATCAAATCTTCCGCCCCGACGCGATAGCGAATTTCGGATAACTCAAACGCAAAACGTGCCTGGTCGACTTCCTGATTCTTGAGTCGGTACCGTTCTTCCAGACTGCGAATCGCACCCAGCGATTTTTCAACTTCCGACAAGCTGGTGACGACGGCCGAACGGTAGACCTGCACCAGCTCCTGCTTTTGGGCAATCGCCAGATCGCGCTGGCTGCTCAGGCGGCCTGCGTCAAAGATCGGTGCGGTCAGTGATGCACCCAGATTGGCCAGCAGATTGGGGCCGTCGAACAACGACAAAAGTGCATTGCTTTGCGCGCCGGTAGAGCCTGTCAGGCGAATGCTCGGGAACAAGGCCGCGCGTGCGACCGCGACGTTGGCATTGGCTTCCGCCAGACGCGCTTCGGCGCGGCGAATGTCAGGACGGCGGGTCAACAATTCTGACGGCAAACCGGGGGCGATCTTCGGCATCTGGATCGCGGCCAGCCCCTTCTCTTTGACGACAAAGCTTTGCGGCGGGCGACCGAGCAGGGTCGCCAATGCAGTCTGGGCGTCACGCTCTTGCTGCATCAGATCAGGAATCGCAGCCTGTTGATTGGCCAGCGCCGAACGCTGGCGCGCAAGATCGAGTGGCGACGCCGCACCTGCACGGCTTTGCGACTCGACCAGCTTCAGCACGCGCTGGGCGTTGGCAACGTTTTGCTGGGCGATTTGCAACCGGTCACGCAGCGACAACACTTGCAGAAACGTCGAGACGATACCGCTGGTGACGGTCAGCGCGACGGTTTCGCGATCGTAGATATTGGCGCGCAACGAGGCTTCGGCGGCAGCAAGGCCGGCTTTATTCTTGCCCCAGAAATCGACTTCGTAGTTGATCTCCAGCATGCCGCTGGCGGACGTGGTTGCGGTGCCCCCGCTCAATGGCAGGCTGCGGTTGGCACTGGAAGCGATGTCGGCGTCCGGCAACAGCGGCGCCCCGGCGATACGGGCGTTGGCTTCTGCCTGGCGTATACGCGACATGGCGGCGGCAATTTCAAAATTATTATTCTGCCCTTCGATGACCAGGCTGCTCAACTCCGCGCTGCCGAACTGCTTCCACCAATCGGCGTCGAGAGCGATCTGCTGCGCACTGTCGGCCCCGGCCGAAGAGGGGGAAACCGAAGGATCGCTCCACTGCTTCGGCACGTCCACTTTTTGCACGGGTTCAACATCAACCTGGGTCACGGCACAACCGGCCAGCGTCAGTGCGAACATCAGTGCCACTGTCCGCGCAGCGACGCTGATAGGCTTCATCGGATACTGAGCGAGGGAAAACGCCATGAAAAACCTGTAGCAAAAAGAGCTGAAGAAAAAGAAATGAAAAGTGCGCCGAAAAAACTAACCGGCTTTGTCGCCGGTACGTGCGGTAGAAGATACCGCTGCGGGTGATGCAGGCAATAACACCTGCTCACCTTCCGCCAACCCGGAAATAACCTGCGCCTTGTCGGCGTTGCGAATGCCGATCCTGACATCACGCGTTTCGAGCTTGCCGTCCGCATGCAGTATCTTCAGTTTTTGCATGCCCTTGTTGTCCGGCTTGACCACCAGCGATGCCGGAATCGTCACCGCACGCTCTACCCGGGACAGCACGAAGAAGACATCCGCCGTCATGCCCGCCATCAATTCACGGCTGGGGTTGGCGACGTCAAACAAGACCGTGTAGAACGCTTTCTTGCCTTGCTTGCCGGAGTCGTCCGCCGGCAGCAGCATGATCTGCCGAAGCTTGCCGGCCCAGCGTTTGCCGGGATAACCGGGAGTGCTGAAGTAGGCCGTCATTCCCTTGTGCAACTGGGTGACGTCTTCCTCCGCCACGCGCGCCTGCACACTCATCTTGCTCAGATCCGAGATGCGCATGAGCACATCCTGATTTGCAGACAAGGTCTGGCCGATGCGCGCCGACAAGGCCACCACCGTCCCGCTGATGGGCGCGACGATTTTGGTCTGCTTCTGTACCGCTTCGTCTTCCTTCATGGTCGCATCGAGCTGCTGGATCTGCGCGTTGATGGCGTCAACTTTGGCTGCGGCGGAATACATACCCATACGGCTGGATTCGAAGGCTTCCTCGCGGGTGGCATTCTCGGCTTTCAATTGCGTCTGGCGCTGGAATTGCAACTGGGCGAAATCGAGCTGGGCATTTTGTCCTGCCAGTTCAGCCTTGAGGCGCGCCATCTGGGCACGGTTGTTTTCAGCACGGCCGGCTTGCACCACCGGCGAGATGGCGACCAGCAGTTTACCTTCCTTGACCGTTTCGCCGATGCCGACATAAACATCTGAAATCTGACCGGTGACTTTGGTGCCAACGTCGACATAACTCTGCATGGCGACGTTGCCGGTGGCGTTGACGACCTGCTCAATGTCCGCGCGTTCGGCGATGACGGTTTCCAGTCTGACCGGCACCGGTTGCGGATGACGCTGACGGTAGCCGTACCAGCCGACGACGCCGGCAGCCACCACCAACAATAAGGCCAGCGCGCTCCAGCCGCGGCGAATCAGCCTGCGTCGCCGCTGATCGGGTACTGCGACCGGATCGGCCAGGTGGCGATTTTCTGCGGTCATATCGGACATGTCTTCCACGTCGTCTCTCCTCATTTCGCCGCCATCCAGGATGAGTGCCGCGTCGGTTGGCTCCAGACCGCCAGATGCAGCGCCGACAACAGGCGCGGGTCATCCAGCAATGTGTGCTTCTGCTTCTCGGTCAACACGCCAGGACCGCGACGCAATGCCTGCAGCACCAGCGAATCGCCCGCACCGCGGCTGACTGCCGGCATGCGCGGATGACCATGCGCGCTGGCGCACACCAGCGCATTGACGGACGGATCAACGACGGCATCGATAAAGCCCGGTAGCGGTGCAGTCGCGTTCAGATGCGAAACAGTGTCGCGCAACTCGCGCGGCGCATCGACTTCTTCCGGAATCGAGAACAGTTTGGAACGGCGGAACAGACGGCCGAAGGACACGCGGCTCGACAGCACCGACAGCGGCACCGACAACGCCAGCGAACCTGCGATCGGCATCAGCCACCAGATGAACGAGGGATTGAGCCAGTACACCACCGCCCCCCACGCAACGCCCAGCACCGAATGTACGCCGTGGCGACGGAAGGCTTCGCCCCAGCCGGTTTCATTGTCAGCGCGCGGCGGCGATTTCCAGCTCAGCGCCCAGCCGAGGAAAGCACCAAGCACGAAGCGCGTATGGAACAACATGCGCACCGGCGCCAGCATCATCGAGAACAGCAGTTCGATGAGCATGCTCAGTGTCACGCGCACCGCGCCGCCGTAGCCTTTTGCGCCCTTGGCGATGATGAGCAGCACGCTCAGTATTTTCGGCAGGAACAAGATCGTTGCTGTGGCCGACACCAGCGCCAGGGCCTTCTCGGGATGCCACTCAGGCCAGATCGGAAACAACTGGCGCGGCTCGACGAAGTACTGCGGATCGATCAGCGTATGCGTTGCCAGCAGTACCGTCGACAAGGCCAGAAACAAGGCCCACAACGGTGCCGACAAGTAAGCCATCACGCCGGTGACGAACACGGCGCGATGCACGACGTGCATGCCGCGCGCCAGGAACAGGCGGAAATTCATCAGGTTGCCCTGGCACCAGCGACGATCGCGGCTGAGTTCGTCGAGCAGGTTGGGCGGCATTTCTTCATAGCTGCCGTCGAGGTCGTAAGCGATCCACACCGACCAGCCGGCGCGACGCATGAGCGAGGCTTCGACAAAGTCATGCGAGAGAATCGGACCGGACAGATTGCCGTCGCCGGGCAGTGGCGCCAGCGCGCAATGCTTCATGAACGGCTCAAGGCGAATGATGGCGTTGTGGCCCCAGTAATGCGATTCACCCAGTTGCCAGTAGTGCAGACCGGCAGTGAACAAGGGGCCGTAGACCCGCGTCGAAAATTGCTGGATACGCGCATACAGCGTGTCGCGTCCGGCAGCGCGCGGTGCGGTCTGGATGATGCCCGCACTGGGATGCGCTTCCATCAGGCGCACCAGCGTCGACAGGCATTGGCCGCTCATCACGCTGTCGGCGTCGAGCACCAGCATGTAGCGATAATCGGCGCCCCAGCGGCGACAGAAGTCATCGATGTTGCCGCTCTTGCGTTTGACGCGGCGACGGCGATGACGATAAAAGATGCGGCCGAAACCGCCGACGTCCTTGCACAGATTGGCCCAGGCTTGCGTCTCGGCGGCGCAGATGTCGGACTCGCCGCTGTCGCTGAGGACGAAGAAATCGAAACGGTCGAGATCGCCGTGGCGCTGTACCGATTCATAGGTCGCACGCAAACCGGCAAACACGCGCGCCACGTCTTCATTGCAGATCGGCATGACGATGGCGGTGCGCGCTCCCGGCGCAATCCATTTCGGGCCGGCTTGTTCGTGCGAGATCAGATAAGGATCGTCGCCACGCATGAGCACGAGGAAACCCGTCATGGCTGTCCAGAAACCCGCCGACACCCAGCAGAACAGTAAGGCGAACAAGGCCAGCACTACCATCTCCAGCGGTTTTTCGCCGTGATAGGGCAAAACGTCGCTCATGAAATAGGTTGCCAGCGCGCTTTGCATCAGCATCAGGATCAGCAACACGATGCGGCGCACGTTGCCGCTATGCGTCCAGTAGCCGCGCGGATCGGGTGAATCCGGCAAATCCAGCGTGTCTTCGATGAAGACCGGTTCTTTTGGCGGCAGACCCTTGCGACGGGCGGCGCGCTGCTCGAACTTGCGCGTGGCTTCTTCTACCCAGCGCGACAGCGGATTGAGCGTGCCCCAGGGGCGCGGAACCATGGATTTGCGATTGATGGGTGGTGCGACCTTGAGATCGTCGCCGGGACCAGGAACAGCGGTGCTGTTTGCAGGCACCTGTGTGGCGATGGCTTTGACAGCCGCTTGCGGGTACAGCAGTTCAAGGCGTGCTGCCACTGAGCCGTGCGCCGGATTGTCGGGTGCATTTTCGGACGCATCGGCAGACAAGCCACGCTCGGCCGCCAGCAGTCCATGCAGGTCGCGCATAGCGTCGCCGGAATCCAACTCGCCCGCACGGGCAGCCAGCGCCTGGCGCTGTTCAGGTGTCAGCGGCAGGCGGTCGAGATAGCGCTCCAGTTGTTGCGACGTTTCAGAGGCTTGCCTCAGTTGGGGGGTAATATGTAGCTCCACGTTTCAGACAGGGTTGCGCCGGGACCGTTTTGCGCAGCGTTCCTCAGGAATCCACGCAGTTCGACCGGCTTGTTATCTTCATTGCGGCGCAACTTCAACTCCATGCGCCAGCCGCCGGTGACGTCATTGCGGCGGGTCGTCACGCTGACCACCTTGCCGTTGCCGTCACTCTCCACTGTCCCCTCCACCCTGGCATTGGCCGGCAGTTTCTTGAGTGCCGTGCCATCGAAGTCTATCGACATGCCTATCGTATCGTCGCTCTTGGCGCGGTAGCCGTGACCGAAGCGCGTTTGCGCAACCCAGGCCAGCGGCGGTTTCTTTTCCGTATCTTTTTGCCAGTACATCTTGTACTCGACATTGAACGGCTGGCCTTGCTTGGGCATGCTGTTCGGCATCCAGTAAGCAACGATGTTGTCGTTGGTCTCGTCCGGTGTCGGAATCTGCACCAGCTCAACCCGGCCCGCACCCCACTTGCCCTTCGGCTCGATCCACGTGCTTGGCCGCGCTTCATAGTGATAGTCCAGATCTTCATAGCTGGAGAACTGGCGATCACGTTGCATCAGACCGAAGCCGAGCGGATTGTCGAGACTGAAGGCCGTCACCAGCAGGCGCTTCGGATTGACCAGCGGACGCCAGATCCATTCACCGGTGCCGGACTGAATCGACAAGCCGTCGGAGTCATGTACTTCCGGACGGAAATCATCCGCAGGGCCATTCTGGTTCTCACCGAAGAAGAACATGCTGGTCAGCGGCGCAATACCCAGTTTGGTGACGTTGGCGCGCAGATACAGCTGCGCCTTGACGTCAATCACCGTATCCACGCCGGGGCGCAGCACGAAACGATAAGCGCCGGTCGCACGCGGCGAATCCAGCAGCGCATAGATCGTCAGCTCCTTGTCGCCCGGGTTCGGCCTGCTCAGCCAGAACTCGGTAAAGCGCGGAAACTCCTCGCCCGAATACAGCGCCGTATCGATCGCCAGACCGCGGGCCGAGATACCGTAACCCTGGCCCTTGCCCATGGCGCGGAAATAGCTCGCACCGAGGAAGGTCAGGACGTCGTCCTTTTCCTTGGCCGAATTGACCGGATAGCGGATGCGGAATCCGGCAAAGCCGATGTTGCGCACACGGCGCGGGTCGATGCGCGTATGGCTGTAATCGAACAAACCTGAATTGAAGGCGATCTCGCGTACACCGCCTCCGACGATTTCATTGATGCGCACCGGCTCCACATAAGCACCGCCCTGATGAACGAAGGACAATTCGAAGGGCAGCTTCTCGGGACGCCAATAAGCACGATCCTGCTTGAAATGCAGCTGATTGGCCTGCTCGTAGCTGAGATCCTTGATTTCCTTCGGCAACTTGTCGGCGGGCTTTTTGTACGACTTGCCGGCCAGCGCCTTGGCGCGCACGGCAACGTCGTTGAAGTCGAACGCCGCAGCATTGTTCCCATAAAAAGCCAGCAGCGCGGTCAGCGCAGCCGGCAAGAGTGCTTGGACAGCCTGCCCCATGAGACGGGACGGAGATGACATGGCTGCGGCTTTCAGAGCGCCGCGCCGATACAAAGATAAAAACATTGGATTTCCGTCTGACATGCAGTTTTTCTTATCCGATAACGCCCCTCCGGCATTTCGAAAGATGGCGTAGTTTACCCAATGTTGCGCAAGTTAGCCCAAGAGTTGAGCTGAAGAACTTTCGCTACGCCCTCTTGAAATCTTCGAAACGCCGTGGCGGTGCAGCATCTGACAATTTCTCAACAGTTGCCGAAAAGAACGATCACTGGCGAAGATCTGGCCAGGTTCTTTGCTTACCGGGGATACGTATATAAGGACAAATCCTTCCCAGAAAGTTCCATGACGGCCGGGCTGTCCTGTAACATGACGCCCTCAGAACCTGTTCAAGGCGGTGCGGCGCAACACGATGCCCGCCAACTTCCGGCAATCCTACACAAGTATCGGCATGTCACCTACACCTTCCGCCTCCGGCGCACTGTGCGTCATCGTCGCCACCGACAGCAAACACGGCATCGGCATCAACAACACCCTGCCCTGGCATTTGCCGGAAGATCTGGCGCATTTCAAGCGCACAACCTCCGGCCATCCGATCATCATGGGTCGCAAGACCTTCGACTCCATCGGACGTCCACTGCCGAATCGCCGTAATATCGTCATCACACGCAATCGCGAGTGGTCGCATGCCGGCGTTGAAACAGTGTCATCTTTGCAAGATGCGGCGGCACTGGTGGCAGGCACGGACGCCTTCATCATCGGCGGCGCCCAGATCTACGCCGAATCGCTGCCGCTGGCCACACGCCTGATCGTCACCGAAATCGGCAAAAGCTTCGACTGCGACGCTTTCTTTCCAGTCATCGATCCCCAACTGTGGCAAGAGGTAGCGCGTGAAACCCACCGCTCGGAAAGTCAGGAATTTGACTACGCATTTGTGACATACGAAAGACGCTGAACGCGTCAGAGCAGTTTTTGTTGTTTTTCCCTGATTTTTGGCTAAATCGGTTTTAGTTTTCGCCCCATCATTTCTCGATTTCTGCGAAAATTCGGCTTCTTTTTTGGAACCTGCCTCCCCAGCTTTCTCGCCGCAATCCGGCACGACGGCTTGACCAACAGGTTCATGAAGGTTCTGCTAGGCTGGAAGCCGCATGAAATCCATCGCGCTTCCCTATTTGCAGCGACATTGTTTGACCGGCTTGTCCCGATACACTGAAGACAGCCGTCCGAGCGCGTAAGCTTTTCGCCCAGGCGCGGTGTTAACTGAACGCATGATCACCACCCCACATGCGTTCTCCTGGAGAACCTATGAAATTCCGTTTCCCCATCGTCATCATCGACGAAGATTTCCGCTCTGAAAACACTTCCGGTCTGGGCATTCGCGCCCTGGCCGACGCCATCAAGGAAGAAGGCATGGAAGTACTGGGCGTGACCAGTTACGGCGACCTGTCGCAATTCGCGCAGCAACAATCGCGCGCGTCCGCCTTCATCCTGTCGATCGACGATGAAGAATTCGGCGCCGGCTCGTCCGAAGAAACCGATTTCGCGCTGAAATCGCTGCGCGCCTTCGTCAGCGAAATCCGCCACAAGAACGCCGACATCCCGATTTATCTGTACGGTGAAACCCGCACCTCGCGCGATATCCCCAACGATATCCTGCGCGAACTGCACGGCTTCATCCACATGTTTGAAGACACGCCTGAATTCGTGGCCCGCCACATCATTCGCGAAGCCAAGTCTTACCTCGACGGCCTGGCGCCCCCGTTTTTCCGCGCGCTGGTGCACTACGCACAGGACGGCTCCTACTCCTGGCACTGCCCGGGTCACTCGGGCGGCGTAGCTTTCCTGAAGTCGCCAATCGGCCAGATGTTCCACCAATTCTTCGGTGAAAACATGCTGCGCGCCGACGTCTGCAACGCCGTGGAAGAACTCGGCCAGCTGCTCGACCACACCGGTCCGGTCGCCGATTCGGAGCGCAATGCTGCGCGCATCTTCAACGCCGACCACTGCTATTTCGTCACCAACGGCACCTCGACCTCCAACAAGATGGTCTGGCACTCGACGGTGGCGCCCGGCGACATCGTGGTCGTCGACCGCAACTGCCACAAGTCGATCCTGCACTCCATCATCATGACCGGTGCGATTCCCGTCTTCCTGATGCCGACGCGTAACCATCTCGGCATCATCGGACCGATTCCGCTGGAAGAGTTCACGATGGAAAGTATCCGCAAGAAGATCGAAGCCAACCCGTTCGCGCGCGAAGCCGTGAACAAGAAGCCGCGCATCCTGACCATCACGCAATCGACCTACGACGGCGTGGTCTACAACGTCGAGACATTGAAAGAAATGCTCGACGGCGAAATCGACACCCTGCACTTCGACGAAGCCTGGCTGCCGCACGCGACCTTCCATGACTTCTACAAAGACATGCACGCCATCGGCAAGGACCGTCCACGCGCCAAGAAGTCGATGATTTTCTCGACCCAATCGACGCACAAGCTGCTGGCAGGTCTGTCCCAGGCATCGCAGATCCTGGTGCGTGAATCGGAAACCGTGCAGCTCGATCAGGACGCCTTCAACGAAGCCTTCCTGATGCACACCTCGACTTCGCCGCAATACTCGATCATCGCTTCGTGCGACGTTGCTGCTGCGATGATGGAAGCGCCGGGCGGCACTGCGCTGGTGGAAGAAAGTATTCTGGAAGCGCTGGATTTCCGCCGCGCCATGAAGAAGATCGACCAGGAATTCGGTCAGGACTGGTGGTTCCAGGTGTGGGGCCCGAACAGCTTCTCCGCCGACGGCATCGGCGAACGCGAAGACTGGGTCATCAAGGCAGAAGACGACTGGCACGGTTTCGGCAACCTGGCGCCGGGCTTCAATATGCTCGACCCGATCAAGGCGACCATCGTTACTCCCGGCCTGTCGCTGGACGGCAAATTCGGCGAGAACGGCATCCCGGCCTCGATCGTCACCAAGTACCTGGCGGAACACGGCGTTATCGTCGAGAAGTGCGGTCTGTATTCCTTCTTCATCATGTTCACCATCGGCATCACCAAGGGCCGCTGGAACACGCTGGTGACGGCGCTGCAGCAGTTCAAGGACGACTACGACAAGAACCAGCCGATCTGGCGCATCCTGCCCGAGTTCGCCGCCGCGAACCAGGGCCGCAACGCGCGCTACGAGCGCCTGGGCCTGCGCGACCTGTGCCAGCAGATCCACGAAACCTATCGTGCCTACGACGTCGCACGCCTGACGACAGAGATGTACCTGTCCGACATGCAACCGGCGATGAAGCCATCCGATGCGTTCTCGAAGATGGCGCACCGCGAAATCGACCGCGTGCCGCTGGACGAACTGGAAGGCCGCGTCACCTCGATCCTGTTGACGCCTTACCCTCCGGGCATCCCGCTGTTGATCCCGGGCGAAATCTTCAACAAGACCATTGTCGACTACCTGAAGTTTGCGCGTGATTTCAATGAGAAATTCCCAGGTTTCGAAACCGACGTGCATGGTCTGGTCAAGCGTGAAGTGGATGGCCGCCGCGATTACTTTGTGGATTGCGTGCGTCAATAACCGCTACTTCTTGCATGCGTAAAAAAAGCCGATCCGTTTTCTCCGGATCGGCTTTTTTATTGCCGGAATGACCTCGGCAACAGTCGTGATTTACCCCAAGAAAATCATCCCCGCCGCCGCACCGCCAAACAGCAACCACAGCGGATGAATCTTGGTCTTGATGGAAATCGCGGCGGTCGCCGCCGTGATCACAGCAAGGATGCCGTTGCTGACCGATGCATGCGCGATCAGCGCAGCGCTGGCGGCGACCAGACCGGCCGTCACCGGCAACAGGCCGGATTGCACATGGCGGCGCCACGGCTTGTCTTTGAAGCGCTCCCATACGTGCAGCATCACAATGGTGACCAGCGACGAGGGGCCGAACTTGGCCAGCGTCGTCACCAGCATGCCGTAGAAGCCGGCCACGTGCCAGCCGACCAGCGTCACGATCATCAGGTTGGGGCCGGGTGCCGCCTGCCCCAAGGCGAACAAAGCGCTGAAATCTTCCGCAGTCATCCAGTGATGGACTTCCACCACCTGGCGCTGCATCTCCGGGAGGATGGTGTTGCCGCCGCCGAATGCCAGCACCGACAATTCGGAAAAAATCATGGCAAGTGCAATCAGGGTTTCGCTCATTTTGCGGCTCCCTTTTCGGCGTTAGTTTCTGCTGCCTTCTTGTCGGCGAACTTCGCCGTGATGACCACGCTCACCGGCGTCATCACCAGCATGGTCCACAGCAAAGGAATACGCAGCCAGGCGATGGCGATGAAGCAAACGGTGGCCAGCGCCGCCAGCACCAGATTCTTGCGCAGCGGCAGTGCGATCTTGACCGCCATCTGAATCAGCAGGCCGGCCGCCGCTGCAGCCAGTCCGGCGAACAGATGTTTGATATTGGGATCGTTCTGGTAATGCTGATAGAGGATGCCGAGCATGATCACCACCATGGACGGCACGGCGATCAGGCCGAAGATTGCGGAGACGGCGCCCTTGACGCCCCGAAAGCGCATGCCGAGCGCCACCGACAGGTTAATGATATTGCCCCCTGGCAGGAACTGGCAAAGCCCAAGCAACTCGACAAATTCGGCTTCGGTAAGCCAGCGATGGCGCTCGACGACCATGCGATGCGCCAGCGGCAACGCACCACCGAACGCCGTCATGCCGAGACCGAGAAAACCGAGGAACAGGTCTTTCGAGGTGGGGATCACCCGGCCGGAGGCACGATCGTCGTGACCATCCATGGCGCCGGTTGAAGAGCCAGCAGCTGCCGTGGAGGTCGCTGTGGATGTGGAATCTGGTGAAGTATTCTGGTTTTGCATGATGGTTCGCCTTCGCTGCGGGGACTTGTGCCGCGACAAACGAAAGGCTACTCTTGCAGAGTTATTTTGTCTAATATATGGCAAGCACTCTATCCATATTTAAATTATATGTCATCCATCGATCTGCGCCTGCTGCGCTACTTCATCGCCGTTGCCGAAGAGGGTCATCTGACCAAGGCCGCACAACGCATCGGTATCCAACAACCGCCGCTGAGCCAGCAGATACGGGCGCTGGAAAATGAACTGGGTGTGACCTTGTTCAACCGCCTGCCGCGCGGCATGGAATTGACCGAAAGCGGCCAAGCGCTGCTCATTGATGCACGTATTATTTTGTCGCAGGTCGATTCGACCGTTGCGGGCGTACGACGGATTGCACGCGGTGAGCTGGGACGTATCGCTGTGGGCTTTACCGAGTCAGCGTCGCTGCATCCCTTCGTGCCGACCGTGATCCGCGCCTTCCGTGACGCCGCACCGGATGTCGCGCTGACGGTGGAGGAAAGCAGCACCACCGACCTCGTTGCGCTGATGACTCAGAACCGCATCGACGTCGCCTTCATCCGCTCACCTGTGGGCGACGTCAGCGACATCACGATCGAAACCATGATGGTGGAAGAAATGATCGTCGCCCTGCCCGCGGCACATCCGCTGGTGCGTAACAAACGCCGCAAGAGTGTGGCGCTGTCGGCGCTAGCCGAGGAAGTGTTCGTGCTCAATCGGCGCCCCAGCGGCCCGGGGCTTTACGACACCATCATCGCGGCTTGTCGCGCTGCCGGCTTCAGTCCGCGGGTGGAGCAAGAGGCGCGCAAGAACCTGTCGACGCTGAGCCTGGTGGCCGCCGGTCTCGGCATCTCCATCATCCCGGCGTCGATGCGCCACGTCGAACTGGAGTCGGTTAGCTATCTCAGTATTGACGACGCGCCCGGCCTCGCCGCTCCGCTGCATCTGGCGTATCGCGACAGCGGGCAGTCGGGAGCGGTGAAACGTTTTATCGTGGAGGCAAGGAAATGCGCGAGGGCGAAGCGAGGCCCTGGTCGGTCAGCCGGCAAATAAAGTGCGCAAAAAAAGCCGTCGCAGACATTGAAGTCTGCGACGGCTTTTCTACGTCCGATTCGGATCGAGAGGATCAGAAACTGTAACGCAAACCGAGGGACGCCAGGCTGTTGGTCAGCTTTCCGCCGTTGTCACCGACGGATGTCTTGCCGAAGTATTCGTACTCTGCGCGCAGGCTCAACTGTTTGCTCAGTTGATATTCCGCGCCCGCGCCGGCCAGAACATTTCCGGATGTCTTCTTTTGCGAGTACGCATAGGCTCCGCTCGTGCTACGTTCATCCACCTTGGTGAATTTCGCCGCTGCGCCAAGTTTGCCGAACACGGAAAAATCGCTCGACAACGGATAGCTGCCCACGACACTGGCGCCAAAGGCGGAGGCTTTGACCTGGGACGACAGAACAGCGGAATCGGCCTTGAATTTGCCGAAATTGACTGCTTCCAGCTCCACCGCCCAATTCGGGCTGAACTGATAACCGCCGAAGAGCTTGAAGCCGGCATCACTGTTCTTCTGCGAAGTACCGGAGATAAAGTTGATTCCGCTCACCTCGTTCTGCGCATAGCCCGCGCCGACGCCTGCATACCACCCTTGTGCTTCAGCTGCCGCGGAAGAAACGCAAACGCCCGCGGTCAACGCGCTCGCGAGCACCGATACTTTCAAAGTACGTAAAAACATGAACTGATCCTGTAATTTTTAGCGCGAGACAAATCATCGTTCCAACTTCATCTCGCAGGAGATAAAAACTGCAGCACGATGCTGCAGTATCCGATCGGTCTGCATGCTTGCGACAGCCTGCTGCTGCGGTGTGGCAACAGAATGCCGTTGAAACACTACTGTGATCGAATCAGGCGATGATAGTGACGAAGGCCATTCGCTTCCATCGCTAAACAGGGAAAATCGGACCGTATAAATTCAACGGCCCGTAAAGCCTCTGCGCGATTCAGACGCCAAAAGAAAACGCCACCAGCGCATCAGCGGTGGTGGCGTTCCGGAAACAGTCCGAATCGTGTTCAGGTCTTCGGCAAGGTAACGCCATGCTGGCCCTGGTACTTGCCGCCACGATCCTTGTACGAAGTCTCGCAGATCTCGTCGCTTTCGAAGAACAGCACTTGCGCGCAGCCTTCACCGGCGTAAATCTTGGCCGGCAGCGGCGTGGTGTTGGAGAACTCCAGCGTGACGTAGCCTTCCCATTCCGGTTCAAAAGGTGTGACGTTGACGATGATGCCGCAACGCGCATAGGTTGACTTGCCGAGGCAGATGGTCAATACGCTGCGCGGGATGCGGAAGTATTCGACCGTGCGCGCCAAAGCGAACGAATTCGGTGGAATGATGCAAACGTCGCCATGAAAATCGACGAAGGATTTTTCATCGAAATTCTTGGGATCGACAATGGTCGAGTTGATGTTGGTGAAGATCTTGAATTCGTTGGCGCAGCGGATGTCGTAGCCGTACGACGAAGTGCCGTAGGACACGATCTTCTGGCCATTGGCCTCACGGACCTGACCGGGCTCGAAGGGCTCGATCATGCCTTCGCTTTCCGCCATGCGACGGATCCATTTGTCGGATTTGATTGCCATTGTCTTTTTGTAAATGAATTGCGATAAAAGTGCTGCAATTTTACGCTAAATGCAGCATCGTTCCTCAAACCTGCTGTCGGCAGGCAATATTGCGTCGTTATCCAGCCTAGCGCTGCATGGTTTCCCACACTTTTTGCAGGCGCTTGACCGATACCGGCATTGGCGTACGCAATTCCTGCGCGTACAGCGATACCCGCAATTCTTCCAGCAGCCAGCGGAATTCCAGCATCTTCGGATCGTTGGCGCCACGATCCTTTTGCGCGCGTTGCCAAGGCGCTGCGACCTGCATCCACTCAGCCAGCAAACGCGTGTCGCGGGTCGGGTCGGCGCGCAGTTTTTCCAGCCGGACATTGACCGCCTTCAGGTAGCGCGGGAAATGCATGAGGTTGTTGTAGTCGTTGTCGGCGATAAAGCGCTTGCCGATCAGGTTCTGCAACTGCGACTGGATGTCGGCCGAGGCCTGGGGGTGCGCCTTGACGGTTTGCAGCTTCTTCGGCAGCGTGTAGTACTCGGCCAATACCAATCCGGCCAGCCGCGCGAGTTCATTGACCAGCAGACCAAAGCGCGCTTTGCCCTCTTCCTTGCGGCGATTAAATTCATCGGCATTGCGCGGCAGAGGCTCTTGCATGAAGGCGCGCTCCAGACCGGCGGACAGGATCTGGTCGCGCAGTTCTTCCTGCGAACCCAGCGCCATGAATTGCATACCCATCTGCTGCAAACCGGGAATGTTTTTTTCCTGATACTTGAGCTGCTCTTTCAACTGCAACGCGAACAAGCGGCGCAGGCCGGCGAAATGCTGGCGCGCAGCATCGGTGGGATCATCGAAGACTTCAAGATCGCAATGCGTCTTCTTGTCGACCAACGCCGGGAAGCCGATCAGCGTCTGCGATTTTCCCGAGTTTGGCCCGCCTGCGCCACGCTGAATCTCCAGCAGCTCCGGCAATTCGCCGAAAGTCCAGTTGGTGAGATTGCCGTATTCAGAGACCGACGCTGCGCCGGCACTCGAACTTGCCGTCGGCGCTGCCTTGGCAGCCGCCGGTTTGCCCGCCGCAGGCGACGCAGTGGCGGAGGCTATCGGCGTAGCGATACCGGTAATCGCTGTCTGTTCTGCCAGCTTCTGAAACTGTTCACGCGCCTGACCGCCGAACTCGGCTTGCAGACTGCCAAGATTGCGGCCCATTTCCAGCTGACGGCCATGTTCATCGATGATCTTGAAGTTCATCGCGTGATGCGCGGGCAAGGTCTCTTGCTTGAAGTCTGTCGTCTTCACCATGATCGTAATCTGTTCGCGGATATCGGCGATCAGGGCATCGATCAAATCACCTTTGCCGAACAGATGGCGCTCATCCATGCGCTCACAGAAACCGGCGGCGTAGTCCGGCAACGGCACGCAATGGCGGCGCAATTTTTGCGGTAGCGACTTCAGCAGCAGATGGACTTTTTCCTTGAGCATGCCGGGCACAAGCCATTCGCAACGTGCGGCGGAGACCTGGTTCAATGCGTACAACGGCACCGTCAGCGTGACACCGTCGCGCGGCGTACCTGGTTCAAAATGGTAAGACAGCGCCATACTCAAACCCGCCACCGTCATGGTCTTGGGGAACAGCTCGGTGGTTACACCCGCTGCTTCGTGACGCATGAGGTCGTCGCGGTTCAGGAACAGCAATTTGGCATCTGCAGCAGTGGCGTCCTTGTGCCATTTCTCAAAACCAATGCCGTTGCAGACGTCTGCCGGAATCAGCTTGTCGTAGAAAGCCGCGATCAGTTCGTCATCCACAAGCACGTCGAGGCGGCGCGATTTATGCTCAAGGTTTTCGATCTCGCGCACCAGCTTCTGGTTGTGCGCAAAGAACGGCGCGCGCGTCTCGAAGTCACCGCCGACCAGCGCATCGCGGATGAAGATTTCACGTGCTTCCTGCGGATTGATCAGGCCGAAGTTGATGCGGCGCTGGCTGTACACCACGAGGCCGTACAAGGTCGCACGTTCAGATGCTGTCACTTGAGCACTGCGCTTTTCCCAGCGCGGTTCGCCCCATGATTTCTTGAGCAGGTGACCACCGACGCGCTCCAGCCATTCCGGTTGAATCTGCGCGACGCAGCGCGCATACAGACGCGAGGTGTCGACCAGCTCGGCGGCAACGATCCACTTGCCTGCTTTTTTTTGCAGGCTGGAACCGGGCCAGATATGGAACTTGATCCCGCGCGCGCCGAGGTAATGTGAATCTTCGTCAGACTTGAAACCGACGTTACCCAGTAATCCTGTCAGCAAAGCGGTATGCAATTGTTCGTTGGTCGCCGGTGCTTCGTTCATGCGCCAGCCCTGCTCGCGCACGATGGTCAGCAATTGCGAATGCACGTCGCGCCACTCGCGCAGGCGCAGCTGCGACAGGAAGTTGGCGCGGCAATGGTCTTGCAACTGGCGATTGGATTTCTTGTGCTCGATGGCTTCTTCGAACCACTTCCAGATCTTGAGGTAACTCTGAAATTCGGATTTTTCATCGGCGAATTTCTTGTGCGCCTGGTCGGCGGCGTTCTGCGCTTCCATCGGGCGGTCGCGCGGATCCTGCACCGACAACGCCGAGGCGATAATCAGCAATTCGGACAGACAGGCGTTCTCGCGTCCGGCCAGAATCATGCGGCCCACGCGCGGATCGAGCGGCAGCTTGGCGAGCTGATTGCCGAGCGGTGTCAGTTGATTGAATTCGTCGACAGCACCCAGTTCTTGCAGCAGCTGGTAACCATCAGCAATCGCGCGGCCCAGCGGCGGCTCGATGAAGGGGAAGGTCTCGACATCGGCCAGATGCAACGATTTCATCCGCAGGATGACCGACGCCAACGACGAGCGGAGGATTTCCGGTTCGGTGAATTTGGGACGTTGCAGATAATCCTGCTCGTCGTACAGACGAATACAGACGCCTGCAGCGACACGGCCGCAACGGCCGGCGCGCTGGTTGGCGGCCGATTGCGCAACTGCTTCGATCTGCAGCTGCTCGACCTTGTTGCGGTAGCTGTAACGCTTCACGCGCGCCAGACCGGCATCGACCACGTAACGGATGCCGGGTACGGTCAGCGAAGTCTCGGCGACGTTGGTGGCCAGCACGATGCGGCGCGCGTTGCTCGATTTGAAGACGCGCTCCTGCTCTTGCGCTGACAGACGCGCGAACAGCGGCAGGATTTCGACGTGCGGCGGATGGTGCTTGCGCAGCGCTTCGGCAGCATCACGGATTTCACGTTCGCCGGGCAAAAATACCAGCACGTCGCCGGAGCCGATACGCGCCAGTTCGTCGACGGCGTCGACCACGGCGTCCATCAGGTCGCGCTGCTCGCGATCCTTCTGCGCCTGCTGTCCCGATCCTGCACGGCCTTCGGCCCTTGCACGCGCATTGGCCACTTCGGGCGCGAGGTTGCTGCGGTCGGCATTGTCGACAGGACGATAACGGATCTCGACCGGATACAGACGGCCGGAGACTTCAATCACAGGCGCCGGTTTGAGCTCGCCGTTGACCTCTTTGCCGAAGTGACGCGCAAAACGGTCGGCGTCAATGGTCGCCGAGGTGATGATGACCTTCAGGTCGGGCCGCTTCGGCAACAATTGCTTGAGGTAGCCGAGCAGGAAGTCGATGTTGAGGCTGCGTTCATGCGCCTCGTCGATGATGATGGTGTCGTACTGGCGCAGCAGCGGATCGGTCTGCGTCTCCGCCAGCAAAATGCCGTCCGTCATCAGCTTGACCCACGCGCCCTTGGTCAGCGTGTCGTTGAAGCGCACCTTGAAGCCGACGTGTTCACCCGGCGGCGTGCCGAGTTCCTGCGCGATGCGCTTGGCAGTCGACGACGCGGCAATACGGCGCGGTTGGGTGTGGCCGATCAGGCCTTTTTCGCCGCGGCCGAGTTGCAGGCAAATCTTTGGCAACTGCGTGGTCTTGCCGGAACCGGTCTCACCGCTGACGATAATGACCTGATTAGCTTGCAAGGCCTCGGCGATCTCCTGACGACGGCCGGAAACCGGCAGCTCTTCGGGGAAGGTGATCTCTGGCAGCGGATTGCGCATTATTTTTGCGACGGGCGCTTCTGGTTTAGTTTGCGCGCGCGGCTGGCGATCGACGACTTGCCGAGATTTTCCAGATGCGGAAGGAAGGGATGATTTGGTAACAGACATGAGCCCGACATTATACTCGTCGCAGCCCGTCCGCTCTGACCGGCGCGGGCTGTCGTGCTGCGGCGACGATATCTACACGCCGACGACGCGTTCAGGTCTCGGTTCAGCAGCTATCGCCCCCCTTGCAGCGAGGCGCGACGCCACCGCGCTTTTAAAAGGAATACCGCAAGGCCAGTTGCAAACTGCGTGGCGGCGCCGTGTAATGCCGGCGCGTGCTGTTGCTCCCTGTGGAAGGAGGCAATTCCCCGACATCGGACCAGCGCTCGTAATAGGCATTGAAAACGTTTTCCACATTGAACGTGACGGTGAAGCCCTCCAAAGGCTGGATCCAGGTGCCGGCGCTGACTACCGTGGAAGGCGAGGTCATCAGCACCACGCTGTCTCGAGATGGCCTTGAGATGCGATCCGAAGATTTTCCCCAGGAGTGTTCAAGATTGACATGCGCCCCCCAGCTCGCCTGCCGGTATCTCGCACCGACAACGGCCCGCATCGGTTGAACCGAATCCAGCGGCTGCCACTTCGTACCAACAACGGATACGCTGCCATCCGCCGCGAAGTCCTCACCGAATACCGACGTCATCACGTCACCGCGAGCGTACGCTATCGCGGCATTGACACGCCATGCTGCACTCATATCCCACTCAGACTTGAGTTCGACGCCTCTGATACGCGCTTTGTTCTCATTGACGTTCTTATATACAAAAGCAGGCAAATTCATATCGACGCCAACCAGCCGCTGCCGGATGAAATCGCTGTAGCGGCTGTCAAACGCCGCCACGGAATAATGAAAACCCTGGATGGCTCCACGCACGCCGAGTTCTTTTCCCGTGACCCGCTCCGGCCGCAAATCAGGATTTCCCGAGGCCAAATAGAAAAGTGAGGGGTTGAAAAAATTGGCATTGATCTGATCCGGTGTCGGAGCCCTGAACCCTTTGGCGTAATTAAAGTAGGGTACAAAGGCAGGAGCAATCTCCCAGATCACGCCGAGACGCGGTGTAAAAGCGTGGGCGCTTTGCGATTTTGGCGTGGAATGGGTAAGCAGAAGCTGCGCTTTGTCGTAGGACGATAAAGACGACGCATCCGGCGCAATACGGAAAAAATCATAACGTAGCCCGGGGATGATCTTCAGCGTTGAGATCGATATCTCATCCTGGAGGAATCCACCGGCGAGCAGGTACGAGGTATCCGGAGAAGGTTTGTATGGGTACTGATGGCCTGAAAATGGGACCGTCCCCCCTACGGAAGTTGCAATATCTGAATGGCTGAGATCGATTCCGTAACGCAATGCGTGCCCGCCCCCTCCCATACGGAGATTGGTGTCTGCAACCACGTTCAGGCCGGCGATGCGTTCGTCATAGGAATTGTCACGCGAACGCCGCAATACGCCTGGTGCGATGGCGCCATAAAATGCTCCGAACATGTTGAAGAACATCCTCTCCATGGCACTCCGTGGACCGAAGACACGCTCAGTCGTGATCTGGCGAACACTGGAATCCTGCCAGTACGCATGCGCATGCAGTCGGTTCAGCCAATCCGTCTCACTCCCTTCATGGAAGTATTCAAACGACAGCCGCTGCCGCTTGGTCGTGTCGTAGCCACGCATCGCCGCCGTGCTTCTGAAAGACGGCACCGGCGACACCTGCGTCAACACATTGGTATTGACCTGCAAGTTCAGGTTTTCCAGCGTCGCCTGCAGGCGATTGCCGGCATCTGCCCTGAACCCCAGCTTGGTCAGGTAGTAGCGGCTTTCCATGTCGACCGGGTTGGGTGCCGTGCGGTTGCTGTTGGCGCGTCTATCGTTTTCCTGCGACCAAGTTTCATGGCCGCTGCGCAAGCTCCCCATGAACATGCCTTGCCAGCGCTCGTCATTGAACGCTACTCCTGCCATGTGATTGACAGAATTGTCCTGCTGCGCGTAAGCCGACTGCGCAAAACCACCCACGGCCTTGCCGGCCTTGACCAGATCGCTCGGACCCAAGGTCGTGGCGCTAACCACACCTGCCAGGCTGTCCGCGCCATACTGCGTGGAATTGGCTCCACGCAGGACTTCAATCCGCTTGAAGCTGTCGACATCCCAATAGTCGCCGCGCCCGGTCTGGAATGCAGGGCCGAATGAAAAGCCGTTCGGCAGACGGATGCCATCCTGCACAATCAGCACGCGGTTGCCTTCGATACCGCGAATGTTGATCCCTTCGTTACGGGCGCGGCCGGTGGCCGATCTGGCCGCAGAGAAATCCGAAGGCCGTGTACGCACCATGACGTCCGGCTGATCTGCAAGCACATCCTTGATATTGCGCGCTCCACGCTCGAGAATGTCTTCACGCGTGGTAACACTGACAGAGGCCGCTATGGCGTCGGTGCGAACTGCGCGAACGACAATTTCATCCATTGACCTTTGGTCCGGCCGCAGATGTGCAGCGTCGGTATTAGGGTCGTTTTCTCCAGCCAAGGCAAACCCTCGGGCGCACGTTAGCATGACGGCTAGCGTCAGCCTGTTCATTTTCAGCATGGTCAATCTTTCAAGAAAAGTGCAGGCTGACGCGAGGCTGGCGAAACACGAGTGGGTAGTTAAAAATCAATCGGATCACGAGAAATAATCAATCGCAGCCCCCAGCATCAGTCGCCTCGCTCGCACTGGAGCAAAGTACAAAGATGCGTTTGCAGGGAAGGATGGATGCGATCGATCGTGAGCCGCAGGATCGGTGCCGGAGATAGACCGACGGAGGACGCGGACGGAGGCTTGTGACATCGCCGCATAAAAACCGAAGCCCAGATTGTTAATGAAAATCATTCTTATGTATCTAGAAGAAATCTGATTTTTGCAACCGGCACAAAAAAAATTTCTCGCTTGCGAAGCTGATCCGTTATTTGCGTCCCTCAAACTTGGCCCGGACACTGTATATAATGCGGAGCATGGAAAATGACACCGATTACGCCAGTTTCGTGGCGTGGCTGCGCTCCGTCGCACCTTATGTACATGCTTTTCGCGGCAAGACCTTTGTGGTCGCCTTTCCGGGCGAACTGGTAACGGCAGGCGGCCTGGCCGTTCTGGCGCAAGACTTGTCGTTGCTGCATGCCCTTGGCATCCGCGTCGTTGTGGTGCACGGCTCGCGACCACAGGTCGAAGAGCAACTGGCGCTGCGTAACGTGGAGGCCCGCTTCCACAATGGCCTGCGGATTACCGACTCGGCTGCGCTGGAATGCGCCAAGGAAGCCGCCGGCGAACTGCGCCTGGATATTGAAGCGGCATTCAGCCAGGGCTTGCCGAACACGCCGATGGCGCATGCTGCCATCCGTGTCATTTCCGGCAACTTTGTGACGGCGCGTCCAATGGGCGTGATCGACGGCGCCGACCTGCAACTGACCGGTATCGTCCGTAAAGTCGCGGCTGACGCCATCCATCCGATTCTCAACGCAGGCGGCATCGTGCTGCTGTCGCCGCTGGGCTTCTCGCCGACCGGCGAAGCTTTCAATCTGGCCATGGAAGACGTGGCCGTTTCCGCTGCGATTGCACTGCGCGCCGAAAAGCTGATTTTCCTGAGCGAAACACCACTGATGCACGATGCCGCCGGCACCGACATCCGCGAGTTGTCGTCGCACCAGGCTGAAGCCGTGCTGCTGGCTAACTTCCTGCCGCCGGACGCCGCCTTCTACCTCAAGAACGCCGTCAAGGCCTGTAACGCCGGCGTGTCGCGCGCGCACATCGTGCCGTTCGCCACCGACGGATCGGTGCTGCTGGAGCTGTTTACCCATGACGGTATCGGCACCATGATCACCTACGAGAACCTCGAAAGCCTGCGCGAAGCGACCATCGAAGATGTCGGTGGCATCCTCAAGCTAATCGAGCCGCTGGAAGCCGACGGCACGCTGGTCAAGCGCGGTCGCGAACTGATCGAGCGCGAAATCCATTACTTCTCGGTGATCGAGCATGACAACGTGATCTTCGGCTGTGCGGCGCTCTATCCTTTCCCGAAAGAAAGAATGGGAGAAATGGCCTGCCTGACCGTCAATCCGGAAGTCCAGGCGCAAGGCGACGGCGAGCGTATCCTCAAGCACATCGAAACGCGCGCGCGCGAGTCGGGCCTGACCAAACTGTTCGTGCTGACCACGCGCACTTCACACTGGTTCATGCGGCGCGGCTTCGTGCTGGCGACGGTGGATGACCTGCCCAAGGACAGACAACACATGTACAACTGGCAACGCAAGTCGCTGGTGCTGATCAAGAATCTATAATGATGAAGTCAGGACGTGAGATTGCCGACAAGCACTCAACCGCTGAGCTTCTTCACCAAGTTGCGTGCGTCTCATGGCCTCCCCCGAATTACTTAATTGCATAATCGTTTTACACAAGGAATCAACATGGCACGCATGATCCATTGCATCAAACTGAACAAGGAAGCCGAAGGCCTCGACTTCCCGCCTTACCCGGGCGAGCTGGGCAAGCGCATTTACGAAAGCGTGTCCAAGGAAGCCTGGGCCGGATGGCTCAAGCACCAGACCATGCTGGTCAATGAAAATCGCCTGATGCTGGCTGACGCACGCGCACGCAAGTACCTGGCCGTGCAGATGGAAAAGCATTTCTTCGGTGAAGGCGCGGATGCAGCGCACGGCTACGTGCCGCCGCCAGGCGAATAAGACCGGGCAAGCTGTCATCAGCTGCCCATGGTTCAGGCGCATCGCGCCGCCTGAACCTTCCCCCTCCCGCTTCACCCATGTTCTTTCCCCGCTTCCTGAGCGCCACGGATTTTTTGCGCCGTTTGCCGGTCTACTCTCGTCACGCCGCTGTAAACCGGCCGTCATGCGACAATCCACAGAATACGCATCGCTGCTAACCGCCACTAACTGCCGCTGACTTTGCGTCCCCTTTTTGTGTCCCTTGATCATTCACTCAGGAAAACATGCCTCTGCTCCGTCCCGCTTCTTTTTCCCGCCGTATTGCTCGTTACACCCTTCCGCTGCTACTGACTTTTGCTGCTGCCGCCGCTGCACAGGCACCTGTTATGCTCCCATCCGGCGTCACGCAGGGGCCATCCGCCGAAGGCATCAGCGAATATCGCTTCAGCAATGGCTTCAAGCTGTTGCTCATGCCTGATGCCAGCAAACCGACGGTGACCGTCAACATGACGTACCTGGTCGGCTCGCGCCAGGAGAATTACGGTGAAACCGGCATGGCGCATCTGCTTGAACATCTGATGTTCAAGGGCACGCCCAAGCACAGCGCGATCCCGCAAGAGTTCAGCAAGCGCGGCATGAACTTCAACGGCACCACCTCGCTGGATCGCACCAACTATTACGAATTCTTTCCCGCCGGCGACGAGAACCTGCAATGGGCCATCACCATGGAAGCCGACCGCATGCTGAACTCGTTCATCGCGCGCAAGGATCTGGACAGCGAGATGACCGTCGTACGCAATGAGTTTGAAAGCGGTGAAAACTCACCCAGCTCGGTCATGGTCAAGCGCATGCAAAGTGTCGCTTTCGACTGGCATAACTACGGCAACGCCACCATCGGCAACCGCAGCGACATCGAGCATGTCAAGATCGAAAACCTGCAAGCCTTCTACCGCACCTACTATCAACCCGACAATGCGGTGCTGCTGATCGCCGGCAAGTTCGATCCAACCAAGGTATTGGAGTGGGTCAATCAGAGTTTCGGCAAGATGGCGAAACCAACGCGTACGCTGCCGGATTTCTGGACGGTGGAACCAACGCAGGACGGCGAACGCCAGTTCACCATTCGCCGTAGCGGAGATGTGCAACTGGTCTATGTCGGCTACAAGATTCCGGCCGGCCTGCATATCGACTCGGATGCCATCGGCGTTGCGGCCGATATCCTGGCTGACACGCCGAACGGCCGCCTGCACAAGCTCCTGGTGGAAACCGGCAAGGCCAGCGCGATCATGCAATTTCAGCTGGGCGGCTATGCGCCGGGATTGCAAATCATCGGTGCCGTAGTCAAGAAAGGCGAACCGCTCGAACCGGTACGTCAGGCATTGACCGACGCCATCGAATCCTTTGCCACGACGCCGCCGACGGAAGCCGAAATGGCGCGCGTGCGCGTCAGCAATGCCAACGCCTACGAAAAATTGCTGAGCGATCACCAGCGCATCGGAATCGCCTTGTCCAACGTTCTGGCGCTGGGCGATTGGCGCTTGCTGTTTGCCGGCCGCGATCAGGTTGCGGCAATGACATCACAACAAGTTGCGGCCGCAGCGGCGAGCTACTTCCGCCGTGACAACCGTACCGTTGGTCTCTTCGTTCCCGAAGACCAGCCGCAACGCAGCGAGATCCCGGCAGCGCCAAGTATCGACAGTGCGCTGAAAAACTACCAGCCGCGCGCCGCCATCGCCACCGGCGAAGCCTTTGACTCCTCACCGTCCAATCTGGATTTACGCACTCAGCACATCCGCATCGGTGGGCTGAAGGTGGCGTTGCTGCCGAAGAAGACCCGCGGCCAAACTGTCTCGGTCAGCATGAAGCTTAACTGGGGCGATGCCCAAAGCCTGTTCGGCAAGCGGACGGTCGCAGGCATGGCTGGTGAAATGCTGGGCCGCGGCAGCCAATCGATGACGCGCGAACAACTGGCAGATGAATTTGCCCGTCTGAAGATCAGCGGTGGCGTCTACAACTTCCAGACCACGCGCGGCAACCTCGACGCCGCCCTGCGATTGATGGCAGACGTGCTGCAACATCCACGCTTCGACGCTGCCGAATTCGAACAACTGCGCAAACAAACTCTGGTGAACCTGGAAGCCTCACGCAACGATCCGACCTCGCGCGCGCAGGAAGCGCTGGCCAAGCACTTCGACCACTATCCGGCCGGCGACTGGCGCGCAGCACGCTCGCTGGATCTGCGCATCGCCGAAGTACAGGCAGTATCGCTCGACGACGTCAAAGCCTTTCATCGCAACTTCTATGGCGCATCGACGGGTGAAATCGCCATCATCGGCGACTTCGATTCCGACGCTGCCGCGCGCACCATTCAGCAGAGCCTGTCCAACTGGACCAGCGCAGCCCCTTATCAACGCGTGTTGCAAGACTACGCCGACATCGCACCTGCACGCCTGGCGATCAATACGCCGGACAAGGAAAACGGCACGCTCATCGCCCGCCTCAATCTCGACATGCGCGATGAAGATCCCGACTACCCGGCGCTGGTTGTCGCCAACTACCTGATCGGCGGCGCCAGCCTCAAGTCGCGCCTGGCCGACCGTGTGCGCCAGCGCGAAGGTCTGTCGTACAGCATCAGTTCCTTCCTGTCGGTCAGCGCCATCAGCAACGCGGCGCAAATCGGCATCGGCGCCATCGCTGCGCCGCAGAATCTGGATAAGGTCGACGCCGCCATTCACGAAGAATTGCGGCGCGTGCTCAAAGACGGCTTCACTCAGGAAGAACTCGACCGCGCCAAATCCGGTATCCGCCAGCAACGCGAACAAGCACGCGCGCAAGACGACACCATCAGCAATGGTTGGGTCAATCTGCTCGATCTGGATCGAACCTATGCCTGGGCGGCGCAACTGGATCAGCGCATTGCCGCGCTGACGCTGGATCAGATCAACGACGTCGTGCGCAAGCGTCTCACGCTAGACAAAATGAGTGTCGTGATTGCGCGGGATGAGAGCAAGGCGAAGCAGCCTTAAGATTCAAGCAATGTCATCAGCCACAAAAAAGCCGCCCAATGAGGCGGCTTTTTTATCCATGGAGAATACGAAAGTCCTCAGAACTCCAGCTTCTTCACACCGTCCGACGTCCCCAGCAAACAGACATTCGCACCCTGACGCGCAAACAAGCCAACCGTCACCACACCGACGATATTGTTGATCGCAGCTTCAATCTCCGCCGGCTCGGTAATACTCAAACCCACCGCATCCAGAATATAGCAACCGTTGTCCGTCACGAGCGGCTTGCCATCCTTCATCCGCAGCTTTGCCTCACAACCCAGTGCCGACAACTTGCGTGCCGCGACACTGCTTGCCATCGGAATCACTTCCACCGGCAGCGGGAACTTGCCCAGCACGTCTACCAGCTTGGAACCGTCGGCGATACACACAAACTTCTGCGCCACCGACGCCACGATCTTCTCGCGTGTCAGTGCCGCGCCACCGCCCTTGATCATCGCGCCTGCGGCGTTGATTTCGTCGGCGCCGTCGATATAGACCGGCATGGTTTCCACGTCATTGAGGTCGAAGACCTTGATGCCGTGACCGCGCAGGCGTTCGGCCGTCGCTTCCGAAGAAGCCACCGCACCCTTGATGCGATCCTTGATCTTGGCAAGTTCATCGATAAAGAAATTGGCTGTAGAGCCGGTGCCGACGCCGATGATTTCACCGTCAACCACGTATTCGATGGCAGCACGTGCTACAGCTTGTTTGAGTTCGTCTTGAGTCATGACAGAGTAATAAAAAAGTTAAAGCGAATCGGGATGAAGCTTAGTGCGAATCTGGTGCGAATCTGGTGCGACCCTAGTGCGAATCCTCGGGCTTTTCGTCCAGCGTCTCGAACAGGGCAATCTGTAGTCGGGAATGCAACTTGACCAGCTTGCTCCACAACAACCACAGCAACCCCGCAGCCCCTAGCAGCACGAAGACCAGCAGGTTGAGCGGCGGCAAGATGCTGGCGCTCAGGACAAAGATCAGCAACATGATACCGACAATCGACATGACCGGTATCACTTCGGCAATCACGCGCCGTGCGCCCGTTGTGTACGAGCCGGCGAATTCCGGCTTGACGCCAACCTCGGCCAGCAGCATCGCCAGCGCCTGCAGTTTGCGGTAAGTTGCGATCAGGAAAGGCAGCGATAATACCAGAGCACCGCCCCAGATCACGGCTTTGTGGATTTGCCGGTCACTGATCCAGGCCGACAGCCAGCGGCTGATGCCGTCCACGAAAAACGCGCCGGCCAGGAAAATTGCTACCACCAGCGCGATGTTCACCAGCACCTGCAACAAGATGCGCCGGATGATTTTGCTGATCTCTGCCCGCTCCCCTTGCGGCTGCAGGCTTTCCAGCCAGCCGGAATACATGCCGAGGATACCGGAGATTTTTTTCGGCACCAATGAGACTGCTTTGCTCGACAAGGGATCCGCTGCCTTGATCAGATAAGGCGTCAGCAGCGCGGTCACTGCCGATACCGCCACCACGATCGGATAGAGGAAATCGCTGGTCACCTTCAGGCTCACGCCGAGCGCGGCGATGATGAAAGAGAACTCGCCGATCTGCGCCAGCCCCATACCCACGCGCATTGGCGTGCGGCCGCCATGGCCGGCCAGGAAGGTACCGATGCCGCAGCTGAACAGTTTGCCGAACACCACTGCCAGCGTGATCACGAGAATCGGCAACCAGTATTGCGCCAGCACGTTTGGATCAAACAACAAGCCGATGGCAACGAAGAAGATAGCGCTGAACATGTCACGGATCGATTCGATCAACCGTTCAATGCGATGGATCTGGCGCGACTCGGCCATGACCGCACCGACCAGGAAGGCACCCAGCGCAACGCTGTATTGCAGCTTCATCACCAGCAGGCAGAAGCCGAACAGGATGCCCAGCACGGTGACCAGCAACATCTCATTGCTCTTGAAGCGCGCGACATAATTGAGCAGGCGCGGTACAACGAGGATGCCGACCACCAGCGACACGATCATGAACAGCAGCAGCTTGCCGACGGTGTTGACCACTTCGCCGGAGTCGACCGAGCCGCTGGTAGCGATACCGGACAACAAGGCAATCATGCCGATGGCAAGGATATCTTCGACGATCAGGATACCGAAGATGATCTGGGCAAACTTCTCGTTCTTCATCCCCAGCTCATTGAGCGCCTTGACGATGATCGTAGTGGACGATACGGCCAGCATGGCGCCGAGGAAGACCGCGTCCATGGTCTTCCAGCCAAAATAGATGCCGATCTCGTATCCGATCCAGATCATCAGCATGATCTCGGCGACGGCTGCGACGACCGCTGTCGCGCCAACTTTGGCGAGCTTCTTGAGACTGAACTCCAGCCCCAGCGAAAACAGCAGAAAGATCACACCCAGCTCGGACAAGATGTGGACGGTCTTGTCGTCCTGGATCAGATTGAATGGCGGCGTGTGCGGGCCGATGATGACACCGGCCACGATATAGCCGAGCACCACCGGTTGCTTGAAGCGGTTGAACACGACGGTGACGACGCCGGCGATCAGCATGATCACGGCAAGGTCTTGGATAAACAGTTCAACAGCATGCATGCGTTGTATTCCCCTTTAAGGCAGGCCGACTGGCGGCGTTGTTGACGATGTATGACTGGCTTGCGGCAATGACCGGACCAGTTTTCGGATTGGACGCTCGATGTTTGCCCTCTCTGCGGCAATACGTCGATACGTGGAATGGATGAGCCCTCTTGCCGGGCCAACCAATTGATTGACTGGTTGCCCCGATTGAGTTTGCTTCGTTGGTTAGCCGACGGTGGCGATGTTTTGGCCGGTGTCAGCTTGTTTCTGCGGGTTCGGCTTAGTCAGAACATCTTCAGCGTGCTGAAAGATTAGCTGCAGCCGATAGGCTACGACGATTGGATTTGGTGCATCGTCTGCGTTGCTGCACCGTATCGTCGCTGGCAGGCGCAAAGTTAGCACAGACGACATGGCGTCTGCAAATTTTATCTCGATGCGGACGCCTGAAAAATAGGCGGAGATACGCGGAGATAGGCAGAGCCGGCAAGGGAAAGAGCAATTCGGATGATTGGATCCGATTCGCATGCGAAAGCAGGCACAGAAAGTGCTAATAAGCCTTCTTGTTGCTTTGCCCTACTCCGGCACACGCACCTGAATTTCAGCAGCCTTTTCGTCGAACGTGATCCGTGTGGCGAATTTGGCGCGCTTCATCGGAAAACGCGATTGGAAGTGGCGAACGTTGCCGGAGCCGGAAATGACACGACGCACAAACTGATAGTACGCATCCATATCGATCACATGCACCGCCAGAAAATAGTCATATTCGCCCGACACGAAATAGCACTGCATCACCTCGGCCTCTTTGGCCATGCGCTGCTCGAACTCCTGCATGTGCTCGTCGGATTGATTGTTGAGCGAGATTTCAAGGAAGGCCAGCATGCCGTAGCCAAGCGCAAAGGGGTCGACCATCGCCACTTCGGCGTTGATGATGCCGGCTTCGCGCAGCTCGCGAATGCGGCGCAGGCAGGTCGGTTGCGAGATGTGCAATTTCTCCGCCAGGATACGGGTCGGAATCTGATTGTCTTTCTGCAGCAAGTTCAGGAGCTTGCGGTCGACCTTATCGAGCGTATGGTATTTGGGCATAAAAACGAAAGTTCAATTTTTTTCAGTCAGGCACTCAAAAAGCCTTTGCAAGCCGTTTCTTATGTTGTACCGTCTGCATTATTCGGAAACCGACGTTGAATAGTACAGTGTGTTTTATAGTCTGTGAAATAGAGCTGAATACAGGTCTATAAAGCGTTGTCCATACGACGTCTCTGAATAAGCAAAAATGGGCTGTTGCAAAATCGGGAGACCGGTCGCTTCGGAGGAGAACCCAAAAGATGCGCATCGGCTCGACTTTCACCAGTCGCAAATCAGTGTCATAGCAAGCGTAGTCTATTTCAATCTACAGAGGGAATTTATGAAACTCAAGAGCACAATTATTACTGGCGCAATCGCATTGGCTTTCGCTGGCTCAGCTTATTCGCAAGAAGTCATCAAGATCGCTCACGTCGGCCCTCTCTCCGGTCCTAACGCTCACATGGGCAAGGACAATGAAAATGGCGCCCGTATGGCGATCGACGAACTGAACGCCAAGGGTTTCACCATCGGCGGCAAAAAAGTCAAATTCGAACTGGTTGGTGAAGACGACGCGTCCGATCCGAAGCAAGCAACTGCCGTCGCGACCAAGCTGGTCGACCAGAAAGTTGCTGCCGTTATCGGTCACTTGAATTCCGGCACCACCATCCCTGCTTCCAAGATTTATAACGATGCAGGCATTCCACAAGTGTCGCCATCGGCGACCAATCCTAAGTACACACAACAAGGCTTCAAGACAGCATTCCGCGTTGTCGCCAACGATGCTCAACTGGGCGCCGTGCTGGGTAAATACGCTGTGACCGCACTGAAGACCAAGAACGTCGCGGTGATCGATGACCGTACTGCATACGGCCAGGGCGTTGCTGAAGAATTCGCCAAGGGCGCACAAGGTGCGGGTGCAACGATCGTCGGTAAGCAATTCACCAACGACAAGGCAACCGACTTCAACGCGATCCTGACTTCGATCAAGGCCAAGAAGCCTGAAGTCGTGTTCTTCGGCGGTATGGATGCTGTCGGCGGCCCAATGCTGCGTCAGATGAAGCAACTGGGCATCAATGCCAAGTTCATGGGCGGCGACGGTATCTGCACCGGCTCCCTGCCAGGTCTGGCCGGCGATGGCCTGATCGATGACCAAGTCGTTTGCGCTGAAGCAGGCGGTGTGGATGAGTCCGGCAAGAAGGGCATGGACGACTTCCGCGCAGCGTACAAGAAGAAATTCGGCATCGACGTCGTCTATAACGCTGCTTACGCTTATGACGCGACAATGACTGTTGCTGACGCAATGAAGAAGGCAAACTCGGCTGAACCAGCCAAGTATCTGCCTGAACTGGCAAAGATCAGCCACAAGGGTGTGACAGGCACGATCGCCTTCGACTCCCATGGCGACATCAAGAACGGTTCGCTGACTCTGTACACATACAAGAAGGGTGAACGTACCCTGCTGGCTGTGGTCAAGTAAGCTTCCGCCTCACCATGAAGAACGCGTCTGATGAAAGTCAGGCGCGTTTTTTATTATCCGAACGAATACAGGCAACAAAAAAGCGCTCAATGAGCGCTTTTTCAATTGTGCTGCAAGGTGCTTTCGTACGATTACTTCTGCGTCAGCACCCACTTCACCAGCGTACGGGCTTCCGCTTCGGAAACCTGCGCATTGGCCGGCATCGGGATAGCACCCCAGACTCCGGAACCACCCTTCAGTACTTTCTGCGTCAGTTTGTCTTCGGCGTCTTTCTGGCCTTTGTACTTTGCCGCCACATCCTTGAACGCCGGACCGACGATCTTGGTCTGGACGGAGTGACAGGCCATGCAATTTTTGGACTTGGCCAGATCGGCTGGCGCAGCCTGCGCGAAAGCCTGGGCAGAGAAGCCGAATGCCAACGCAGCCGAGGCGATGAATAAATACTGTTTCATTGTTACCCTCCAAGAAGTTCTGCGTATTCTACAACTCTTTGCGAGGTCGCTTGTATGCGCTGGCGCATATAAACATCATGTTTCCGCAGAGGCATTCCCGAGATAAAAGTGAGATGCATTTACGGTGGTATTTACTGCAATATTTACGACGATGCGTGGCCATAAAAAGCCGGATCACTCCGGCTTTTTATGGCGATCAGGCTACGGTTGAATACACAGGTCAGCCTGTGACGGCGCCCTTGCTTGCCGTCGACGCCAGCGCGGCATATTTGGCCAGCACGCCGCGGGTATAACGTGGCGCAGGTTGCTTCCAGTTGGCACGGCGGCGGGCGATTTCTGCATCGTCGACGTTGAGCTGGATCAGCAATTGACGGGCATCGATGGTGACCGAGTCGCCCTCTTCCACCAAGCCGATGACGCCGCCGACGAAGGCTTCCGGCGCGACGTGACCGACCACCATGCCCCAGGTGCCGCCCGAGAAACGGCCATCGGTGATCAGGCCGACGGATTCGCCCAGGCCCTTACCGATCAAGGCCGAAGTCGGCGCCAGCATTTCCGGCATGCCAGGCCCGCCTTTCGGTCCCAGATAACGCATCACGAGAACATCGCCCGGTTTGATCTTGTCGGCGAGGATGGCATCCATGGCACTGTATTCGTCTTCGAACACGCGCGCCGGGCCGGTGATGACAGGGTTCTTGAGACCGGTGATCTTGGCGACGCAGCCTTCAGGGGCCAGATTGCCCTTGAGGATAGCCAGATGGCCTTGCTTGTACAACGCCTTATCGATAGGACGAATGACGTCCTGATCAGCGCGCAGATCGGGGATATTTTCCAGTTCTTCAGCGAGGGTCTTGCCGGTGATGGTCAGGCAATCGCCATGCAGCATGCCGGCTTGATGCAGCACCTTCAGCACGGCAGGAATGCCACCGGCCTTGTGCAGGTCGGTAGCGACATATTTGCCCGATGGCTTGAGGTCGCAGATGACCGGCACTTTCTGGCGAACGCGCTCGAAGTCATCGATGGTCCACTCCACTTCCGCTGCATGGGCAATCGCCAGGAAGTGCAATACGGCGTTGGTGGAACCACCCGTTGCCATGATCAGCGATACGGCATTTTCAATGGACTTGCGGGTGATGATGTCGCGCGGCTTGATGTCCTTCTTGACGGCCTCGACCAGCACGCGTGCCGACTCGGCGGCGGAACCGGTTTTTTCGTCATCCGGATTGGCCATGGTCGAGGAGTAGAACAAGCCCATCCCCAGCGCCTCAAACGCCGATGACATGGTATTGGCGGTGTACATCCCGCCGCAGGAACCCGACGACGGACAGGCATTACGCTCAATGCCGTCGAAGTCTTCCTGCGACATGCGGCCAGCGGAGAACTCGCCGACGGCTTCGAAGGCCGAGACGATGGTGAGATCCTTGCCCTTCCAGTTGCCCGGCTTGATGGTGCCGCCGTAGACATAGATGCCCGGCACATTGGTGCGCGCCAGTGCGATCATGCCTCCCGGCATATTCTTGTCGCAGCCGCCGATGACGACGACGCCGTCCATCCATTGGCCGTTGACGGCGGTTTCGATACAGTCTGCGATGACTTCGCGTGAAATCAGCGAGTACTTCATGCCTTCGGTACCCATCGACATCCCGTCGGAGATGGTCGGCGTACCGAATACCTGCGGGTTGGCGCCAGCCTGCTTGATGGCCGAAATCGCCACATCGGCCAGTTTTTGCAGACCCGAGTTGCACGGTGTGATGGTGGAATGGCCGTTGGCGACGCCGATCATCGGCTTGTCGAAGTCTTCCTTTTCATAGCCCAATGCGTAATACATCGAGCGGTTCGGACTACGCGAAACACCTTGCGTAATATTCTTTGAACGGCGATTGAATGGCATGCTTGTCTCCTGGTGAGTTCATGGAATCCCATGCGGTCCACACCAGAAGCAAAGCTGGCATGAACCAGTCCATCGACTGCGTGGACGCGGTTTTGGCTGCGGGATAGATTGCCTTGCGCAATGCCTTCTGTCAAATATATGATTCGTCATCGATTAAGACGGATTACCTATGAGTGCAGATTCCAGATTGGAGTTGCGCCAGTTGCGCTACTTCGTTGCCGTTGCCGAAGAAAAACACTTTGGCCGTGCCGCCATCCGCTTGCACATGACCCAGCCGCCGTTGTCGCAAACCATACAGGCACTGGAGGAAATGCTGGGCACGCCATTGTTTGCACGCACCAAACGCAGCGTCGCCCTGACGCCGGCCGGGATGGCCTTGCTGCCGGAAGCGCAGCGCCTTCTGCAGCAAGCCAGCGCGCTGCCGGATCTGGCACGGCGTGCCGCCAGCGGTGCGTCAGGTCTGCTTTCACTATCGTTCATTTCCACTGCGGATTACAGTATTTTGCCGCCGTTGCTGCAACAATTTCGGGCACGCTATCCGCAAGTTCAGATCGATCTGCGGGAAGCGACCACAGACGTCCAGCTGGAAGACCTGATGCAAGGCAAGATCGACGCAGGGCTTCTGTTGCCACCCCTGCCGGACAAAGCGCAGAGCGCGCTCGATTATCTGCCGCTGCTGTCAGAACCGCTGGTGGCGGCGATTCCGAGCGGCGTGGTGCGCGGCAAGAATGCGATTGCGCTCAAAAGCATTCGCGAACTGCCGCTGATCATCTTCCCGCGCCGCATTTCTCCTGCGTTCCATGACACCATCCTGAGCTGCTTCCGTGACGCAGGCGTGACGCCGGATATCGGGCAAGAAGCGATTCAGATGCAAACCATCGTCGGCCTGGTGTCGGCTGGCATGGGTATGGCACTTGTGCCACAATCCGTGTCTAACTTGCAGCGTCCCGGCGTCGATTATCGCCCGCTGACCGGCAAGGTGCCGCTGATCGAAACCGGCTTGGCCTGGCGGCGCGACAGCGCTTCCCCGGTGTTGCGCGCGTTTCTCGACATGGTGGCGACACCGCCGGCAACGTGACGCTACCGTCGTTGCCGCGGTTGCTATAGTTGCCGCAACCCCTAACATTCGTTCTGAAAGAGTTCTCATGCTGATTCACCCGATGCCCAACCCGATCGCCTTTTCCATCGGCCCGCTGCAGGTGCACTGGTACGGCCTGATGTATTTGCTGGCGTTCGCCCAGTTCATCGCGCTGGGCCGCCTGCGCATCAAGCAACCCCACATCGCCGCCGTCGGCTGGAAGAAGGAAGACCTCGACGACATGCTCTTCTATGGAGTGCTGGGGGTGGTGATCGGTGGTCGTCTGGGCGAAGTGCTGTTCTACAACCCGAGCTACTACTTCGCCAATCCTGCCGACATCATCGCGGTGTGGAAAGGCGGCATGTCCTTTCATGGCGGCTTTCTCGGCGTGATGATTGCAATGACCATCTGGGGCCGCAAGCGCGGCCGTCATCTGATGGACATCATGGACTTCATCGCGCCGATGGTGCCGCTCGGCTATGCCGCCGGCCGTCTCGGCAACTTCATCAACGCCGAACTGCCGGGCCGCCTCGCCGATCCGTCGCTGCCATGGGCAATGATCTGGCCTAACGTCGACAACCTGCCGCGTCATCCTTCGCCGATTTATCAGATGCTGGTGGACGGCATCCTGCTGTTCATCATCCTTTGGTTCTTCGCCCGCAAGCCTCGTCCGCGCATGGCGGTGGCCGGCATGTTCTCGATGCTGTACGGTTGTGCCCGCTTCTTTACCGAATACTTCCGTACACCGGATTACAACGTCAGCTTCGGCGGCGTCACCATCTCGGCCGGGCAGATGCTGTCTGTACCGATGATCGTGCTCGGTATCGTGCTGTTGATTATCGCGTACAAGAAGAAGAGTGCAGCGATCTCGCCTGCCTGAATAGCCGGTTGGGCGGCGGCAACGTTGTCGCCGCGCTAAAGCGACGTCGTCAGCGCCGTGAGCCATTCAGGTGAATGGTCAAGCAGGAAAACTTCCACTGACTTGTCCCATCCCGTCAGGATGAGTACACCGATGGCGATGAACAACACGCCCAGCACGATCTTCCCCCACGAACCGGCGCCTTGCAGCCTGCCACGCATCTTCAGCATCGCCTGACGTGACAGCATCCCCAGCAAGGCGATCGGCAAACCCGCTCCCAACCCGAACACCGCCATCATCGCGATGATCTGCGGCAAGTCGCGCCCCTGACTGGCGAGCGTAATCGCCGCGCCCAGCGTCGGGCCGACACAAGGACTCCAAATCAGTCCGAGCAGCAAACCCACCAAAAACTGCCCGCGCAATCCGCCGATATTCAGCGTGGACAATATCTTGCTGCCCGCACCGCTTGCACCTGAAGTAGCGACGGCGAAACGCTCCTGCAATTTCTTTGACAGCAGCACGACGCCGATCAGGATCAGGACGATCGCAGCCACCAGCTGAAAGTCGCCTTGTCCCACACCAAGGCGTGCGCCAGCGCTTGCCAGCACGGTACCGACGATGGCGAACGAAGCCGACATGCCGACCGCGACGGCAAACGGCCCGTAACGATGTTCATGAACGGCCGAGCCGATAATCACCGGCAACAACGGCAACACGCAAGGCGACAAGGTCGACAGTACGCCTGCCGCCAGGGCAATGAAGTAAGAGGCAATGCCGAATTCCATGATGCTTGCTTTCAGCCCGCGATCAGAGCGCCTTGTTGATCAGGCTGTCGATGGATGCCTTGCGAGTGTCACCGGTGGAACGCCCCACTTCCTTGCCTCCCTTGAAGACGATCAGCGTGCTTTGCTGTGTGACATTAAAAGCCTTGACGACATCTTTCTGCGCGTCAAAATCGACTTCAAGGAAACTGACGTTCTTGAACGCCGGATCCTTGATCAGCGCGGAGACGATGGGATCCTGCGCCCGGCAGGTCGGACACCAGTCCGCGTGGACGTGGACGACGACCGGCTTGCCGCTCTTGTTGAGCGCATCGAACTGCGCCTGTGCGTAATGCTGGCCGGCAGCAAAAACGGTACTGGCGACGCCAGCTTGCAGGAGTAGAAAGACGGCGAGTGTTTTGAGGATTTTCATGGTGTTTCCCTTGGTTGCCTGGATGAACATGGTGTGAAGCTTGCTGGATGCTGCCTACTTTTTGGTCGTTCGATTCCCGGAAATCTTACAGTTTGTTTGCCTGTCGTGTTTTTACGTCGCACAAAACAAAAAAGCACATGCATCGGATAGTCGATGCATGTGCTTCCATGTTGATGCTGCGGCACTGCTTCCGATGAGAAGCCGTGCAACTTGTCCGCTCTGGTTTAAGAACGCAGCGCGCTGGCAGCTTTGGCCAGCGCCGTAATCTTGTCCCAGTCACCGGCTTCAATGGCGCCCTTCGGCGTCAACCACGAACCACCGACGCAGGCGACGTTCTTGCAGGCCAAAAATTGTGGCGCGGTTTCTTGCGAGATGCCGCCTGTTGGGCAGAAGGTCACATCGGCCAGAGGACCGGCGATCGCGTTGAGCATGCCGACACCGCCCGCAGGTACCGCCGGGAACAGCTTCAATTGGCGGAAACCGGCTTCGCGCGCGGCCATCACTTCCGACGGCGTCATCACGCCCGGCAGCAACGGCAGGCCGCTGGATTTGGCAGCCGCGATCAACGCAGCTGTCAGGCCCGGCGAGACGCCGAACACCGCGCCTGCATCACGCGAGGCGGCAAATTCTTCCGGGCTGGTCAAGGTGCCGACACCGACGATGGCGCCGGGTACTTGCTCGGCAATCGCGCGGATTGCAGGCAGACCATGCTCAGTGCGCAGCGTCACTTCCAGCACACGGATGCCGCCTGCGACCAGCGCCTTGGCCAGCGGCACGGCGTGCTCCAGCTTATCGATGGCGATCACAGGGATGACCGCCGAAGTACGCATGATTTCTAAAATATTCATACTGTCACTTTCTCATTTTCCAAAACTGGCGGCAGGCCGAAACTTGTGCCACCCTCTTCTGCCGCGCTCACGTTGGCGCGGAAGACACTGAACAATTCACGGCCCATGCCGGTCTGGTTGCCCGTCAGATCGGCGGTATCCGATGTACGGGCAGCCCATTCGGCTTCCGAGACCAGAGCTTCCAGGATGCCGGCTTCGGCGTCCAGACGAATCATATCGCCTGTACGCACAAAACCCAACGGTCCGCCTGCCAATACTTCCGGCGTCACATGGATCGCCGCCGGCACCTTGCCGGATGCACCCGACATGCGACCATCGGTCACCAATGCGACGTGACGCCCCTTGTCTTGCAGGATACCCAGTGCTGGTGTCAGGGCGTGCAGTTCCGGCATGCCGTTGGCGCGCGGCCCCTGAAAGGTCAGTACCGCAACGAAATCCTTGTCGAGTTCGCCGGCCTTGAAGGCCTTCATGAAAGCTTCCTGCGAGTGAAACACGATCGCCGGCGCCTGTACGGCACGGTGCTCGTGCTTGACGGCGGAAACCTTGATGACCGAGCGGCCCAGATTGCCTTGCAAGAGCTTGAGACCGCCGTCGGCGGAGAATGGGTTGGTCGCCGGACGCAGCACGGTGTCGTCGCCGCTATCCTTCGGCGTCGCCTTCCAGGTGACCTTGCCATCTTCCATCAACGGCTCGGTGCAATGTGCTCGCAGGCTCTGCCCCAGAATGGTCATGACGTCATCGTGCATCAACCCGGCATCGATCAGCTCACGCAATACGAAACCGGTGCCGCCGGCAGCATGGAAATGATTCACGTCGGCAGTGCCGTTCGGATAAATGCGTGTGACCAGCGGAACCACCGACGACAGTTTGGAGAAATCATCCCAGTCAACGATCAGACCGGCAGCCTTGGCGATGGCGACCAGATGCAGCGTGTGGTTGGTGGAGCCGCCCGTTGCCAGCAAAGCAACGATGGCGTTGACGATGGATTTTTCATCGACCAGGCGACCGACCGGCGTGTATTGCTGGCCTTGCGCCGTGATCTTCAGCGCCTGCTTGGCGGCGGCGGCGGTCAACACGTCGCGCATCGGTGTATTTGGCGTGATGAAAGCGGCACCCGGCAGATGCAAGCCCATGGCTTCCATCAACATCTGGTTGCTGTTGGCGGTGCCGTAGAAGGTGCACGTGCCGGCATCGTGATAGGACTTGGATTCGGCCTCGAGCAATTCGGCGCGGCCGATCTTGCCTTCGGTGTAAAGCTGGCGAATTTTGACCTTTTCGCTGTTGCTCATGCCGCTGGTCATCGGGCCAGCGGGAACAAACACGGCAGGAATGTGGCCGAAGTGCAAAGCGCCGATCAACAGACCAGGAACAATCTTGTCGCACACGCCCAGATAAAGAGCTGCGTCGAACATATTGTGTGACAGCGCTACGGCGGTGCCCATGGCGATGGCGTCGCGCGAGAACAGCGACAGCTCCATGCCTGTCTGGCCCTGCGTAATACCGTCGCACATGGCCGGCACGCCACCGGCGAATTGCGCTACACCGCCCTCTTCGCGAATGGCGTCCTTGATGATCTGCGGGAAACGTTCAAAAGGTTGATGCGCCGACAACATGTCGTTGTAAGACGAGACGATCGCCACCGACGGAGCGCGATCCTGTTTCAGTTTCAGTTTGTCGTTGGCAGGGAATGCGGCGAAACCGTGCGCAAGATTGGTACAGGACAGCGCACCACGTTGCACCCCTTCATGACGCGCAGCATCGAGGCGCGCCAGATAGGCAGTTCGATAAGGCCGACTACGTTCGGCGATGCGTCGTGTGACGCTGGCTAAGGTAGCGTTGAGAGACATGTTGGGTTCCTGATAGCGTTAACAAATGTAATTTTACTACAAAACTTTAAATAAAACTCCGTCTTTTACTTGTTTTGTTGAGGCGCACTACAAATGAAACCAATTGCTTATTTTTCTTACCAACCTATGACAACTACGTTACAAGGCAATTTCACGTGTAAATGAGGCAAACCATATTGTAGTGAAATTACCATAAAAGTAGTAATTCATGTATAGTAAAGATTCTCCCGACCCACCCCACTCTAGCCAAGATTGCAGAACATGCCGCACACAGCACTCACCGCGACCGCAGCCTTCCAAGCACTTTTGTCTCACCACGCCGATGTCCGCGACCGGCACATGCGCGACCTGTTCGCCGCCGATGCCAAACGCTTCGATCATATGACCGTGAAGGCCGCCGGCATCCTGTTCGATTATTCCAAGAACCGCGTCGACAATACTACGCTCAAGTTATTGTTTGAGCTGGCGCGTGAACGCGGTGTAGAAACGCAGCGCGCTGCCATGTTCAGCGGCGACAAGATCAATTTCACAGAACACCGTGCCGTACTGCACACGGCGCTGCGCGCACCGCGCGGCCAAAGCCTGCAAGTAGATGGACAGCACATCGGCGAGGACGTTCATGCCGTTTTGGATCGCATTCACGGCTTTGTCGAGCGCGTGCGCGACGGCCAGTGGCTGGGCCGCAGCGGCAAGCCAATCACCGACATCGTCAATATCGGCATCGGCGGCTCGCATCTGGGGCCGCAAATGGCCTGCACGGCATTGCGCACTTTTGCCCATCCGCGCCTGGCCATGCATTTCGTCTCCAACGTCGATGGCCACGATCTGGATGAAGTGCTGCAACAAGTTGACGTCGATACAACATTGTTCATCGTCGCCTCCAAAACTTTCACCACGCAGGAAACCATGATGAACGCCACGTCGGCGCGCAACTGGTTCCTCCAGCGTGCAGGCGAAGCCGATCTGGCCAAGCATTTCGTCGCGGTATCGACCAACACCGACGCCGTTCGCGCGTTCGGTATCGATCCTGAGAACATGTTTCCGTTCTGGGACTGGGTTGGCGGACGCTACTCGATGTGGTCGTCCATCGGACTGTCGATTGCGCTGGCGATCGGCTTCAAGAACTTCAGCGACCTGCTGGCCGGCGCACATGCGATGGACAAGCATTTCTGCGAGGCGCCGCTGGATCAGAATATGCCGGTCATCCAAGCGCTGATCGGCATCTGGAACCGTAACTGCTTCAACAGCGAATCGCTGTCGATTGCGCCGTATCATCACGATCTGCGCCACTTCCCGGCTTACCTCCAACAGCTGGAGATGGAGAGCAACGGCAAGCGCATCACCCGCGACGGCACGGCTGTCGGCGTGGCAACCTGCCCATTCATCTGGGGCGATGTCGGTACCAACGGCCAGCACGCATTCTTCCAGTTGCTGCATCAGGGCACTGACATCACGCCGATCGACTTCATCGCCGTACTCAAACCAACCCACGACCTGCCCGGTCACCATGCCGTGCTGCTGGCGAATTGCTTTGCGCAATCGGAAGCCTTCATGCGCGGCAAACAAGCGGAAGAAGTGCGCGAAGATCTGCGCAAGCAAGGCGTCGACGAGGACGAAATCAATTTCCTGTTGCCACACAAAACCTTCAACGGCAATCGTCCGAGCAACACGCTGCTGCTCGAAGAATTGACGCCGGCAACGCTGGGTGCGCTGATCGCCCTGTATGAGCACAAGACCTTCGTGCAAGGCACGATCTGGGGCATTAACAGCTTCGATCAATGGGGTGTGGAATTGGGCAAGGTATTGGCCAAGACCATCCAGTCCGAACTCTCCGGCGAAGCCGTACCGGCACGCCACGATTGCTCGACCAACGCCCTGATCGCGCTGGCCAAGCAAGCGCTGTCCTGAAGCGGCAAGCGTATCTGACCCACGATTTACTATTTACCGAACAACTGACTGAGACAAGAAGACTGCTATGGCTATTTCTGATTTTGACCTGGTTTTATTCGGCGGCACCGGTGATCTGGCGATGCGCAAACTGCTGCCTGCGCTGTATGCACGGGATCGTGCACGCGATCTGGTTCCAAGTGCACGCATCATCTGTATTGGCCGTGACAACAAGACCAATGAAGAATTTTTGCAGATCGTCGAGCAAAACTCCAAACCGCATATCAGCAGCGCAACCATGGATGCCGATGTCTGGCAACGCTTTTGCGGCCGCATCCAGTATGTGTCGCTGAACGCAAAAGAACCCGCAACGTATCAGAATCTGGTCGCCGCCCTGCGCAACGACCCGGCGATCTCGCACGTGTTTTATCTGGCGACGCCGCCGACCTTGTTCTCCATGATCTGCGACAACCTGTCGCAAGCCGGTCTGGCAACGCCAAACGCACGCGTGGTGCTTGAGAAGCCTCTGGGCCATGATCTGGAAAGCGCCAAAGACATCAATGCGCAAGTCGGCCGCTACTTCAGCGAATCGCAGATCTTCCGTATCGATCACTATCTCGGAAAAGAAGCGGTGCAAAATCTGCTGGCGCTGCGCTTCGGCAACGTACTGTTCGAGCCGTTGTGGCGCCGTGAATGGATCTCCGATGTACAAATCACCATCGCCGAAGAACTCGGCGTGGGTGGACGTTTCGACTACTACGACACGTCCGGCGCGCTGCGCGACATGCTGCAAAATCACTTGCTGCAACTACTGTGTATCGTCGCCATGGAACCGCCGGTATCCAACTCGGCCGACTCCGTACGCGATGAAAAACTGAAAGTCCTGCGCTCCCTCAAACGCTTCACACCAGCTACGCTGGCAATGAACGTCGTACGCGGTCAATACCGCGCCGGCCACGTCAATGGCGTGGCGGTGCCCGGCTACCGCAAGGAAGAAGACGCCAATCCGGATTCGCGTACCGAGACCTTTGTCGCCGTCAAAGCGGAAATCGATACCTGGCGCTGGGCCGGCGTGCCGTTCTATCTGCGTACCGGCAAGCGCATGGCCGACAGCCTGGCTGAAATCGTGGTGCGCTTCAAGAGCGTGCCGCATTCGATCTTCGCACAGAGCAACGCCACACCAAACTGTCTGGTGATCCGTCTGCAACCGGACGAGGGTTTGCATATGAACCTGATGGCCAAGACGCCTGGCGATGGCATGCGCCTGAAGCCGGTTGAACTGGAACTGGATTTCCGCGAGAAATTCAAGACGCCGCGCATGGAAGCGTATGAACGCCTGCTGCTGGACGTATTGCGCGGCCAGCTGACGCTGTTCATGCGCAGCGACGAACTGGAAGCGGCGTGGGAATGGGTTGAACCCATCCTCGAACATTGGGATCAGGAAGAAAGCGATCCGATTCCCTACAGCGCCGGCACCTGGGGCCCTGCAGCGGCAAGCGCGCTGATCGGCCGCGACGGTTTGCAATGGCGTGAAGAAGCGCTGCCAGAAGTTTAATTTAAAGACTGAACAACAGCTCCATGCTACTCGACTCCATCCGCACTCACATCAATTCGCTCTCCAAATCGGAGAAGAAGGTCGCGGCTGCCATCCTCGCCAATCCGCAACTTGCGCTGCAAGAGAACCTGACTGCGCTGGCCAAGAATGCAGAAGTGTCGGAGCCGACCGTGATCCGCTTTTGCCGCGCCATCGGCTACGAAGGCTGGCATGACTTCAAACTCAAGCTGGCGCAAAGCCTGGCGCTTGCCCTGCCCGGCGCCAACGAGTCGCTGGGACAGGACGACCTTGCCGTCGACCTGGTCAACAAGATCTGCAGCCGTTCGATCAACACCCTGCTCGATTTGCGCAACCATCTCGATCCGGACGCCATCCAACTGGCGCTCGACGTCCTGACGCGCGCCAGCAAGATCGAGTTCTACGGCCAGGGCACTTCCGGCATCGTCGCCAACGACGCCCAGCACAAGTTCTTCCGCTCGGGCGTGCCGACCGTGGCTTACTCGGACCCACATATCCACAGCATCGCGGCATCGCTGCTCAAACCCGGCGACGCGGTTGTGGCGATCTCTCAGCGCGGCGGCAATGCGGCCTTGCTGCGCAGCGTACAGCTGGCGCGCAAAGGCGGCGCCGACATCATCGTGCTGGGGCCGAGCGGCACGCCGCTGGCGGAACTGGCAACCGTACTGGTGCCGATTGACCTGAGCTTCAACATCGATCCTTACACGCCGATTTCAGCGCGTCTGGCGCATCTGGTAGTGATCGATATTCTGGCGGTTGGCCTGGCGCTGCGACGCGGCCCGGAATTCCGCAAGAAGATGCAGAACGCGCAAAAATCTCTGCAAAAATTCGACATGCAGTTCGACTCCTTCTTCCGCTGATCGGGTCTTTCCTTTACGCTGGAGGGCAGCATTTTTCCCTCCATACATAATCATCCGCAACCATTCGTTGAGTTTTGCCCATGACATCAGCAACGACACCAACAACACCAACAACACCGACAGCATCCTTCCGCACGCCGGCCTTCCTGCACCAGCGCCTGCAACGCGATATCGATTTCTTCACAAAACACGCGTTCGATCCGGCCGGTGGCTTCTTCCACTACCTTAATGACGACGGCAGCGTTTACGACAACAGCCGCCATCTGGTCAACAGCACGCGTATGGTGTTTTGCCATGCGCTGGCGTACCGCGCTACCAGCAAGGAAGCACATCGCGATGCAGTGCGCCACGGCCTGAAGTTTTTGCAGGAACAACACTGGCAGCCAAGCTACGGCGGCTATGCCTGGGTACTCAAGGACGGCGTGCCGGCAGACCGTACACAACATTGCTACGGCCTGGCGTTCGTGCTGCTGGCCTATGCGCATGCCTACGACATCGGTGTAGAAGAAGCACGCACGCACATCGACGCGACCTTCGATCATATGGAAAAGCTGTTCTGGTCCGAACAGCATGGCCTCTACGCAGATGAAGCAACGCCCGAAGGCGTGGTGTCATCCTACCGTGGCCAGAACGCCAACATGCACAGCTGCGAAGCCCTGTTGGCTGCCTATGAAGCCACCGGCGATATCCGCTTCCTGCATCGCGCGGAACGCCTGGCACGCAACATCACCGTACGCCAGGCTGCGCTTGCCAACGGCTGGATCTGGGAACACTACACCGCCGACTGGAAGATCGACTGGGAATACAACCGCCACGACAACACCAACATGTTCCGCCCCTGGGGTTACCAGCCCGGCCACATGACGGAATGGTCCAAACTGCTGCTGATCCTCGAACGCCATGCGGAACATCTGCAAGACGACGCCAGCTGGCTGGCGCCGCGCGCACGCGCCTTGTTCGACGTGACCATCCCCGTCGCCTGGGATGAGGAAAACGGCGGCCTGTTCTACGGCATTGCACCCGACAACAGCGTGTGCGACGGCGACAAGTATTTCTGGGTGCAGGCTGAATCGCTGGCCACCGCCGCCCTGCTGGCACAGCGCACCGGCGAAGCAATCTACTGGGAAGTCTACGACCAGCTCTGGCAGTACAGCATGCAGCATCTGATCGATCAGGAGCGCGGCGGCTGGTATCGCATCCTGCAACGCGACAACACGCGCTACGGCCCGGAAAAGCCGCCGCACGGCAAGACTGACTTTTATCATCCTCTCGGCGCGTATCTGGAATCGCTGAACGCCATCGGTGCACCGCTGCCGAAAAAGCGATAGCACTCAAAAACTTACGTAAAATGTCATTTGACCCATTCACAAGAGATCGCTTGCCATGAACCAGTTAGAACAGCTCAAGCAGTACACCACCGTCGTTGCCGACACCGGCGATTTCGAATCCATGAGGGCATTTGCACCGCGTGACGCGACCACCAATCCTTCGCTGATCCTGAAAGCGGTGAAGAAAGACGAATACAAGCCACTGCTGGAAAAGGCCGTGCACGACAACCGCTGGAATCAGCATGAGATCATGGACCACCTGCTGGTGGCTTTCGGCGCAGAAATTCTGAAGATCGTTCCTGGCCGCGTTTCTACTGAAGTCGATGCCGGCTTGTCGTTCGATACGCAAGCCACCATCGACAAAGGCCGCAAGCTCATCGATCTGTATGGCCGTGCCCGCATCCCCAGAGAACGTATCCTGATCAAGATCGCCTCCACCTGGGAAGGCATCCGCGCGGCCGAAGTACTGGAACGCGAAGGCATTCGCTGCAATATGACCTTGCTGTTTTCACTACCGCAGGCAATCGCTTGCGCAGAAGCCAATGTCCGCCTGATTTCACCCTTTGTCGGCCGCATCTACGACTGGTACAAAAAGGCAGAAGGCACGGAATTCACCGGCGCCGACGATCCTGGCGTGCAGTCGGTGCGCAGCATTTACGACTACTACAGCCATTTCGGTTACAAGACTGAAGTGATGGGCGCCAGCTTCCGCAATACATCACAGATCATTGAACTGGCGGGTTGCGACCTGCTGACCATCAGCCCCGATCTGTTGAAAAAACTCACCGAAAGCGACGAGCCGGTGACACGCAAGCTGACCCGCGAAGCGACGCAAGAGCAAGCGAGCCCTCCTCCGCGGACCTCGGAAAAGGATTTTCGCTTTCAGTTGAACGAGAGCGCCATGGCGACGGAAAAACTGGCGGAAGGCATCCGTCTGTTCTGTGCAGACACCCACACGCTGAACAGAATGATTGATGAGATGCGCTCTGCCATCTGAGGCATTGACGCTCTGAAATCCATCCAATAAAAAAGAGGCGCAACAGCGCCTCTTTTTTATTGCCCGACACAATCCCTCTTTAGTGCTTCAACTCGTCCGGAACCTTGCCGCCATTTTCAGCCACCTTGGTCATGACTTGTTTGTGCAGCCAGATATTCATCGTCGCTGAATCGTTCGTATCACCCTGATACAGCAACTCCTTTGCCAGTTCCTTGCGTGCTGCCAGACTGCTGTCCAGATCAAGCAGTTTCATCAGATCGACAATAGATGTCTGCCAGTTCAGCTTCTGCGGATTCTTTTCTGCCATGTCGTTCAGGAAGGACTCCACGTCAACTAACGGTGTCACCTGCCCGGCGACAACACCGGTATTCGATGCAGGCGCGGTGGTATTGGCGGCGTCATTCTGGGTGGGATGGGAAGAAGGAAAAATCTTGCTGAAAATATTACTCAGAATGCCCATGGCGTTCTCCTGAAAGGGAATAAACAAAGCTGTTGCGGGAAAGAAGCAACAGCCAGCTGAGAAAACCCTGGCAAGGTGAAGTTCCTGCGCATTTTGTAACGCAGTGACAAGTCGTACGCTTACCGAAAAGCTTCGGTCGTGATTGCAGCTTTTCACGAAACATAAATGAAAAGAGGCGGGATATCCGCCTCTTTTCTTTCATCGCATTTTTTGCCGCATTGCTGCTTGCCAATAGCGAGCCATGACTACATTTTTTCAGTCTCGCCCGATTTCGGCTGCCACTTCATCAGACGCTTTTCGATCACACCGACCGCTACGTCCAGCACCAGTGCAAACGCCGTCAGCACGACAATCCCGGCAAATACGGTATTGATGTCGAAGCTGCCTTCCGCCTGCAAAATCAGATAGCCGACGCCACGTGCCGAGCCAAGGTACTCGCCCACCACGGCGCCGACGAACGCCAGGCCGATGGAAGTATGCAGGCTGGAAAACACCCACGATGTCGCCGACGGCAGATACACCGTACGCAGCAGCTGACGCGCATTGGCGCCGAGCATGCGCGCATTGGCCAGCACCACGGGGCTGACTTCCTTCACGCCCTGATAGACGTTGAAGAACACGATGAAGAACACCAGCGTCACCGCCAGGGCCACCTTGGACCAGATGCCCAGACCGAACCACATCGCAAAGATCGGCGCCAGAATCACCCGCGGCATCGAGTTGGCGGCCTTGACGTAAGGATCGAGGATGGCCGAGGCCACCGGCGACAGCGCCAGCCAGAGGCCGACACCCAAGCCCAGTACGGTGCCGATGCCAAAGGCCAGCACGGTTTCCGTCAAGGTAACCAGCAAGTGCGAATAAATCTCGGCAGGGAAAGTCAGCGTAAAGAACGTGGTGTCGCCGAAGCCGACTTCCAGCGAGCCGCTGCCGACGGTGAACCATTGCCAGATACGCACGGCGACTTTCAGCGGTTCACCGAAGAAGAAGGCGGTTTGCTCATTGCGCGTGGCGATGTGCCAGACGCCGAGCACGACGACCAGCACCAGCAATTGCCAGAAGCGCAGATTTTTATGACTTGGTTTGAGGAGTTTCCACATGATGATTCTTTGTTCAGTTTTCTATGTCGACCGGCTGAGGACTCAGGCCGCGGTTTTTTGTTGCTGATATCCCTTGAGCACTTCGTCGCGCAAGACCGACCAGATTTGCTGATGCAACTCGACAAAACGGGGATGCGTGCGAATTTCGGCAACGTCGCGCGGACGCGGCAGGTCGATCGTGAACTCGCCGATAGGATGCGTGGCCGGGCCGGCTGACAGCACGACCACGCGATCAGACATAGCAATGGCTTCATCAAGATCGTGGGTGATGAACAGCACGGCTTTCTTCTTGGCGTTCCACAGATCCAGCACTTCGTTTTCCATCAGCTGGCGCGTCTGAATGTCGAGCGCGGAAAATGGTTCATCCATGAGGATGATGTCCGGATCCATGATCAGCGTTTGCGCCAGCGCCACGCGTTTGCGCATGCCGCCCGACAGTTGATGCGGATAGCGGTCGCCAAAGCCTTTGAGGCCGACGCGCGCCAGCCATTGTTCGCCGAGTTCCTTCGCTTGCTGATCGTCGATGCCGCGATATTGCAGACCGGCGATGACATTCTCCAGCGCGCTGCGCCATGGCATCAGGGCTTCAGCCTGGAACATGTAGCCGGCACGCTTATTGATGCCCACCAGCTCTTCGCCGAACACCTTGATGCTGCCCGACGACGGTTGCAGCAAACCTGCACCGACGTTGAGCAAAGTCGATTTACCGCAGCCTGTCGGCCCCACGACCGAAACAAATTCGCCCGGCGCAATCGCCAGCGTGGTGTTGGCGACGGCGGTATAGCGTTGTGTGCGGTCGTCCTTGGAAACAAAAGTGCAGGTAATGTCGTCGAGAAAAAGTGCTGGCGTCATAGCTAGGATTCTCCGGCCAGGCCGAATGTTGGTGCGTTGAGAGAAACCATCAAAAGAAACATGATGAATACAAAAGAATACGAGACTACAAATTGCAGACGGGCACCCAAAGGCGCCCGTGTGTTATGGCTGATGAAGATCGCTTACTTGTACTTGGCGTTGGCCTTCTTGACGAAGTCGTTGGTGTAAGTCTTGGACAGATCGATCTTCTTGCTGGCCAGATCCGGTTCAAAAGCTTGCAGCGTCTTCAGTGCAATCGCAGGGCCTGCATCCGGGAAGGTGCCATCCGGCGAGATCGCTTCACGCACCTTCAGGAAGGCGGCGATGTACAGCGCGCGGTCGCCCAGCAGATAGCTTTCAGGAACGGCCTTGATGATATCGGAAGGACCTGCTTTCTGGATCCATTTCAGCGCGCGCACCATGGCGTTGGTCAGCGCTTGGGTGGTGTTCGGATATTTCTTGATGAAGGCTTCGGGTGCGTACAAGGTCGCTGCAGGCATCGGGCCGCCGAAGACGTCATTGGTGTCTTTCAGCGTACGCGTGTCGGCGATGGTCTTGATTTCGCCCTTTTGTTCCAGCATGGCGATCACAGGATCCAGATTGGCGATTGCATCGATCTGACCGGAACGGATTGCCGACAAGGCGCCTGCCGCTGCACCGACGCCGATGAAGGACACGTCAGTCGGCTTCAGTCCGGCCTTGGCGAGAACGAAGCTGGCCATGACGCTGGTCGAGGAACCCGGTGCGGTCACGCCGATCTTCTTGCCCTTCAGGTCGGCGATGGTCTTGTAGTTAGGCATGGTCTTGTTGTTGACCGCAAACACGATTTGCGGTGCACGGCCTTGCAGAACGAAAGCGACGATGGCCTGATTTTTGGCTTGCATGTTGATGGTGTGCTCATACGCACCGGAAACCACGTCTGCGCTGCCGCCCACCATGGCTTGCAGGGCCTTGGCGCCACCGGCGAAGTCGGAGATTTCGACCTGCAGGCCTTCATCCTTGAAGTAGCCCAGTTGCTCGGCGACGGTCAGGGGCAGGTAGTAAAACAGGTTCTTGCCGCCGACGGCGATGGACACCTTCGGTTTTTCCAGCGTCTGCGCGAACAGATTGGTATTGAACGTCACATAACCGGCCAGGAACAGGGCCAGAGCGATCGCAAATTGCTTCAGGTTGAATTTCATGTGGTCTCCTCCTATGAGCGTACTTATTTGTGCTTACTTTTGTGCTTACTAGCCGGGCAGTTCCGTGGATGACTGCCTTCAGATGACTTTGTCTTGCCGCAACTGCGCAATTTGTGCGTCATCATACCCCAGCGAACGCAAGATTTCATCGTTATGCTCGCCGAGACCCGGGCCGATCCATTTTGTGCCGCCCGGCGTCTCCGACAATTTGGGTGTAACTGCTGGCAATTTGATCGGCGTGCCGTCGGCAAATGTATGTTGTTCGAACATGTTGCGGGCCAGGAATTGCGGGTCGGTCATCATGTCGCGCACTGAATAAATCTTCCCGACCGGGACGTCTGCGGCCTGAAGAATGGCGAGCGCATCATCAATAGTGCGCGTGTTGCACCAGGCCTGAATGGCCTGATCAATCTCTTCCGTACGTGGTACACGGCCGTCGTTGCGCGCCAGTTGCGGATCATTGGCCATGTCGCTGCGGTCGATGGCGATCATGAGACGTTTGAAAATGGCGTCGCCATTGCCTGCGATGACAATGTTCTTGCCGTCGGCGGTGGTGTACGTATTGGAAGGCACGATGCCTGGCAAAGCGCCTCCCGTACGCTCACGCACGACACCAGCCTGGTCGAATTCCGGCACCAGGGATTCCATCATGTTGAAGACCGACTCATACAAGGCGACGTCCACCATCTGGCCCTGCCCTGCCACACACAATTCTCCGTCTTTGCCGTTCCAGCGGCCGCCGGTGACATCGCGATGGCGCAAGGCCATCATCGCACCAATGACGCCGTGCAAAGCGGCAACCGAGTCGCCGATGGAAATGCCGATACGTACCGGTGGGCGATCGGTGTGGCCGGAGACATAGCGAATGCCTCCCATCGATTCGCCGATGGCGCCAAACCCGGGCAAGTCCTTCAAAGGGCCAGTCTGGCCGTAGCCGGAGAGGCGCACCATGATGGTGGCGGGATTGATTTTCTTGAGTGCTTCGTAGCCGAGATTCCACTTTTCCAGCACGCCGGGACGGTAGTTTTCGATGATGATGTCGGCGTCCAGCGCGAGGCGTCGGGCGATGTCCTGCGCCTGCGGATCCTTCATGTTGAGCGTGAGGCTTTTTTTATTGCGTGCCTGCACCGACCACCACAGCGAGGTGCCGTCCTTGAGAACACGCCATTGACGCAGTGGATCACCGACTTCGGGCGCTTCGACCTTGATGACGTCGGCGCCGAATTCAGCAAGCATGCGCGAGCAGAACGGACCGGCGATCAATGTGCCGAGTTCGAGTACTTTGATGCCGGCCAAGGGGCCGGTAGTTTGTTTCTTTTCCATATGATTGTTATCGGGAGTCGCTGCGACTAACTCAGGCTGGCGTAGCGACTTGAGTCGGTCTCGTTTGCTCCTGCGTTAATCTGCAGTCATCTGCGTTAATCGCGCGCCCCGAATCTCCTCTCCTGCTTTGTTGTGTTTTGCCCTGATTTCTTGGCTATATTTTTTTGACTGCTTCTGATTTGTGCTGACTACGTTACGCGCCGGTCCAGCATGGCTCGGGCAATCGTGCCTGCGTCGACATATTCCAATTCACCTCCCACCGGCACACCGCGCGCCAGACGGCTCACTTTGAGACCGCGCGCTTTGAGCGTTTCACTGATGTAGTGAGCCGTGGCTTCGCCTTCATTGGTGAAGTTGGTGGCCAGCACCACTTCCGACACGACGCCATCAGTGGCGCGCGTGATCAGTTTTTCCAGATGAATGTCCTTGGGACCGATACCGTCCAGCGGCGACAGACGTCCCATGAGCACGAAATACAAACCCTTGAAGGTCAGCGTCTGCTCGATCATCAGTTGATCGCTGGGTGTCTCGACCACGCAGAGAACGGTCGTGTCGCGCTCGCCATCCTGGCAAGTGTCGCAAATGACTTGTTCGGTGAACGTATTGCACAGCGCGCAGTGGCGGATTGTTTCTGCAGCCTGAGCGAGTGCACGGCTCAGCTGCAAAGCGCCGTCGCGATCATACTGCAGCAGATGGTAAGCCATGCGCTGCGCAGATTTGGGACCGATGCCGGGAAGAGTACGCAGGGATTCCGTAAGCAGGGTGAGACTGGACGGGGTTTTCAATTTCGATCTGAGGTATGCCGAAAGACGGAAAGCGCTTCGGCCGTCATGGATGGGACGAACTCGGTAATTTCATATTCTGCAACGCCGCCGATGTAAAACGGGTCGGTTTCGATAATGGCTTCTACTTCGGCGCGGTCGGCTGCGTCAGCAATGATGATGCCGCCGCTGCGTGGCACCTTGCGGCCCGACATCAGGAATATGCCGTCGGCATATTGTTCGTTCAGGAATTGCTTATGCGCAGTCAGCAATGCGTCTATTTCGCCAGCCGACTTGGTATAGGTAATCGAGATAACGAACATGATGCCTCCCTCAGAATGCAGTCGCTGCCATCTCGACAGCGCACCGCCACATCATACCGGCACATCGCTTAGAACGGCATTTTGAATCCCGGCGGCAATGGCATACCGGCAGTCATGCCTGACATCTTTTCTTGCGATGTAGCTTCCGCCTTGCGGACTGCGTCATTGAAAGCGGCAGCGACGAGATCTTCCAGCATGTCCTTGTCGTCAGCCAGCAGCGACGGATCAATAGAGACACGCTTGACGTCATTCTTGCAGGTCATCACGACTTTGACCAGTCCTGCGCCGGACTGACCTTCAACTTCGATCAATGCAAGTTGCTCTTGCATTTTCTTCATGTTGTCTTGCATCGCTTGAGCCTGCTTCATCAAGCCTGCCAGTTGGCCTTTCATCATGGTCGTACTCCTTGGTAACTAAGTTGATTCATCTTTTCTGATGCCGTGGCAAAAATGGCACATCGGCACCGTTGGTAGGTCTGCGGTACGCCTATAACGGCCGGATCGAGCCAGGTACGATAGATGCGCCAAACTCGCGCATCATGACTTGCACAAACGGGTCGTTTTTCACGGTCTGCTCCGCTTCGCGTTGCCTTTCGGCACGATCGGCTTCTGCTTTGGCATTGGCGGTGAGCGCCACCATGCCGATTTCAGTTTCTACTCTGACTGTTTTACCAAAGCGCTCGCTCAGAACGGCAGCCAACTTGTCGACATTACCTGAAGCACGCAAAGTTTCTACCGGAATGCGCAAATGGAAACAGATGGCGTTGCCGACTTGTTCGCATCGCACCAGTTCACTCTGTTGAGCCATCTGTTGCACCATACCGCGCAGCGGCAATTCGGCAGCCAGGTGCGGCCAATTGCCGTCCCAGCCGAGCTCGGCGGCAACTTGCGCAGTCTGCGCCTGCATTGCCGGTGTAACGGGGCTGACCGCTACCGCGAGCGGTGCAACGACGATCGGATTTTCGACATTGTCGAGTACAGCATGACTTACGTCTTCGTTTGCGCCGCCTGTTGAATACTGTTCAGTTTTTTTTTGAGCGTCGGCACTAGCCGGCTCTTCATCCCAAGGAGGAGGCATGTCGTCGGACACGCTTGCCATCGCCGGAGGAACTGTCGGTGCTGCTGCAGGTGCGGCCTGAACCGGTGCGGGAGCAGAAGCTGGCACGGGTGCAGGTGCTGCTGCAGCGGGACGCGGTGAACTCTTTCCTGACGCCGCCCGGGCAGCCTCCAACGCTGCTGCGCGCGCGGAATTTCCAGGGCCCGCGGCAGGTGCAGCGGGTGCGGCAACCGGTGAACGGGAAACAGGTGCACTGGCGGTAGCGACTTGCGGCGCAGCACTCAGCGGAGCAACGGCAGGCGTCGCTCTGCCTGACGCTGCGGAAGCTGATGGTCTTGCGACAGGCGCTGCGGGTGCACTGCCAGCGGCTCCGGCAGCACCGGCAGCGATCGGACGGAAAGCCAGCATACGCAACAAAGTCATGCTAAAGCCCGCATATTCATCCGGTGCCAGACCCAGTTCATTGCGGCCGTGAACAGCGATCTGATAAAACAGTTGCGCTTCTTCAGGATTGAATTGGGAGGCAAGACGCATGATGTCTTCGCGCTGCGGCACATCTTCCGCCAACGCAGCGGGGACAGTTTGCGCCAAAGCGATCTGATGCAGCAGCGTCGCCAGATCCTGCAAGGCGGCGTTATACGAGAGGCTGCGGGTGGCCATTTCATCGGCGACCGACAGCAGTGCTGCACCGTCTTGCACAGCGAGCGCATCCAACACGCGAATCAGATAAGACTGATCGAGCGCACCGAGCATGCCCTGTACGGCTTCCAATGTCACTTTGCCGGCGGCGTAGGCAATCGCCTGATCCGTGAGCGACAAGGCGTCACGCATGGAACCATGTGCGCCTTGTGCCAGCAGGCGCAGTGCAGGAGCTTCGAATTCAATGTTTTCCTGGCCAAGGATATTGTCCAGGTGGCTGATGATGTGGCCCGGCGGCATTTGCTTCAGATTGAACTGCAAGCAACGCGACAGCACGGTCACGGGAATTTTTTGCGGATCGGTCGTCGCCAGGATGAACTTGACATGTTCCGGCGGCTCTTCCAGCGTCTTCAGCATGGAGTTGAAGGCGTGATTGGTGAGCATGTGCACTTCGTCGATCATGTAGACCTTGAAGCGGGCGTTGGACGGCGCATAAATCGCCTGCTCCAGCAGCTGCGCCATTTCATCGACGCCGCGGTTGGACGCGGCATCCATTTCGATATAGTCGACAAAGCGACCGGCATCGATGGCAACACAGGCTTCGCAAACGCCGCAAGGCTGGGCGGTAATGCCGCCATTGCCGTCAGCGCCCACGCAATTGAGCGACTTGGCCAGAATACGGGACAAGGTAGTCTTGCCCACGCCACGGGTGCCGGTGAACAAATAGGCATGATGCAAACGCTGCTGTTCCAACGCATGTGTCAGCGCCCGCACGACGTGCTCCTGCCCCACCAGCGTATCGAAGCTGCGGGGGCGGTATTTGCGGGCGAGAACTTGGTAGGACATAAACGTTTGGGTGCTTTAGGACAGTGGCGTTGGGTCAGACGGGCATTTTATTCTATTTCGGGCCCGTCTTAACCGACTATCGAGGAAATGGCCTGATTGACCGGTCAAGCACCGGAAGAAATGCTTATTTTTAAAATGCTGGACTATTTCCGTCCGTAAGTGTCTTCGAAGCGGACGATATCGTCCTCGCCCAGATAGCTGCCGGATTGCACCTCGATCATTTCCAGTGGGAACTTGCCAGGATTTTCCAGGCGATGCGTGACGCCCAGAGGGATATAGGTCGACTGATTTTCCGATAGCAGGAATACTTCTTCGCCGCGCGTAATACGCGCTGTGCCTTTGACGATGATCCAATGCTCGGCGCGGTGATGGTGCATCTGCAAACTCAGCGTACAACCGGGGTTCACCACAATGCGTTTTACCTGGAACCGCTCGCCGGCATCGATGGAATCATACCAACCCCAGGGGCGATGAATTTTGCGATGCGTCAGCGCCTCGCCACGCTTCTCCGCTTTCAACTGCGCGACAATCTGCTTGACCTCCTGCATGTTGTCTTTATTGGCCACCATGACCGCATCCGATGTCTCGACGATCACCAGATTGTCGATACCTACGCAAGCGACCAGACGCTCCTGCGCGAACACCAGATTGTTCGACGACTGAGCCAGCATGACATCGCCCCGCGCGACATTGCCTGCCCCATCTTTCTCGGACACGTCCCACAATGCATCCCAGGCGCCGACATCTGACCATCCGGCGTCCAGCGGAATGATGCGCCCATCAATGTCAAGCGCCGAAGCAACCGCCAGTTTTTCCATGATGGCGTAGTCGATGGAATCGGCGGGACACGACTCAAAAGCAGCCTTATCAATACGATAAAAATCATGATCTTGCTTGCCCCCATCAAATGCAGCGCGGCATGCGTCGGCCATAGCCGGTTGAAAATGATCCATTGCGCGCAACCAGACGCTGGCGCGCATCATGAAGAGACCACTGTTCCAGAGATAATCACCAGAGTCGATGTACGTCTGTGCCGTGGCCGCGTCGGGCTTTTCCACAAAACGATCAATGACATAGGCATCATCGACGGCTTTCCCGCGCTGAATGTAGCCGTAACCGGTTTCAGGCCGATCGGCAACAATGCCAAATGTCACCATGGCTCCTGCGACTGCGTGAGGGATGCCTTTCTTAATCGCGATTTGAAAAGCATCGGCGTCTCGAATGACATGGTCTGCCGGCATGACCAGCAAAATCGGATCACCTTTGTCCCGATGAGCAAGCAACGCTGCCAGTGTCAAAGCCGGAGCGGTATTGCGCCCGACTGGCTCAAGCACAATATGATTGCTGGGACGTCCTGCGGCCCGCAACTGCTCCGCAGTGATGAACCGATATTCTTCATTGCAAACGACGACAGGCGCTTGAATCAACGTATACTCGTTGCCTCCATCCTGGATTCGCAAGGCAGTCGCCTGCAGCATCGTATCGGTGCCAACCAGTGGCAATAGCTGTTTGGGATATTGTTCGCGGGAAAGTGGCCACAAGCGCGTACCGGAGCCGCCTGAAAGAATTACTGGCTGCAGATAAGTCATTAATCTATCGCTGTCTTTAATCGCTGTTTATTGGTGGATGGCTACTTCAGCGCCTCAAAAAATTATGGCGCCTCGCGCCGCCGTTTCTTTTGCTGATACATCAGCGCATCGGCGCTGCTCATGAGGTCGCCAATCGTATCATGAGAGGCGGGATCATATTCGATGGCGCCGACGCTATACAGCAAATCGTAGCCACGCTTGCTGTCGCGATTATACTCATTGACCGCTGTCTCCAGATGACCAAGCACAGCCTGGGTTTCCTGTGCCGGTGTATTGGTAAGGAACACTGCAAACTCATCCCCCCCAAGACGGCCGATCACATCCGATTCGCGAAAATTACCCATCAGGATGCGCGCGAAATTGATCAACGCCCTATCCCCTTCGGCATGGCCGAAACGGTCATTGATCTGCTTGAACAAATCCAGGTCGAAATATAGCAAAGATGCCGGTTTTCCAAGCCGCTTGCACATACTGAGTGCATGTTCCGACAGCGACTCAAACCCGCGCCGGTTTGATAGTTTTGTGAGTTCATCCATGGTTGCCAGATGCACGGCTGCCATTTCCTGTTCGACCATGCGCGTCAGATCCGCAAGCATGGCTTTGTCGTCCTCGTCAAATTCACGGGGAATGGTGTCGAGAATGCATAAGGTACCCAGCTTGTAACCTTGCGGGCTACGGATCGGGCATCCGGCATAGAAGCGAATGTGAGGATCTCCCACCACCAATGGATTGTCATGAAAGCGAGAATCTTCTAAAGCATTGCTTACCACCATGACCTCATCACGCAAGATCGCATGCGAGCAAAAGGAAACGTCGCGTCCCGTTTCACAGGCATCCATACCGGCACGCGCTTTAAACCATTGCCGTTTAGCATCCACCAGACTCACCACCGCCGTCGGTACTGAAAACAGCCGACGCGCGAGCCGTGTCAGGCGATCGAACCGCTCTTCGGGAGGCGTATCCAGAATGTGCAAATTATGCAACGCACCAACGCGCGCTTGCTCATCGACGGGAATATCAGCGATTTTCATAAGTACCTTTACCCAGTAATTGAGAGAGCTTGTTGAAGGGCAGAACCACAGCACAGTCATGTGCATGCCAATGAAGCATTTCCCTCCTTGACCGTATCGCACATACACGATTTGTATTCGCGACAACTACCTTATCGGCAAATTAAGGTTATTTATTCTTGATGTTCATAAATGACTGTAATGCCGATTATTTTTATGTGCAAGCACGGCCGAGCTGAATGACTATTTGCTGCCACAAGAACAAAAAACCCCGCAAAAGCGGGGTCGGTCAGCAAACAAAGTGACGTATGGAGCTGCCAGGCCATCAGCCCTTGCTGGCCGCCGGTTTGTCCGTTTTGGCGTCTTGTTCTTTCATCTTTTTAGGAAAGGGTTTAGCTTCGCCTTTGCTCGTGACCAGCGACTTGTTACGCGGTTGCCCGTTCACCGTCAGGCCGGCATCGGACAATTTATTGGCGCTTTTATCACCAACGCCTTTGACGCGCGTAGTGAAGTCTGCCCAATCCTTGAAATCACCCTTTTTGCGCTCATCCAGAATGCGCTTGGACATTGCAGGGCCGATACCTTTGATGCCATCCAACGCCGCCTGATCCGCCTTGTTGACGTCAGCCTGAGCAAATGCCAAACCGGCAGTCATGGCGAACGTACAGATTGCCAGCACGATTTTCTTCAACATAATGTTCCTTTAGAGGTAAGTGTCGAGTCCATTAACAACACCGGTAAACAAAGTCAGCCGGCTGAATGACTTAACGATACCCAGGAACAAAAGTTGACAAAATAACAATCAAATAAAATCGAAATAAATTAGAGAGAAAGTTCTTCGCGGGTGACGGTCGCCGTTCCCAACTTACCCACAACGATCCCACCTGCCAGATTCGCGATTCGGACCGCTTCCGGCAAAGCAACGCCATTGCCCAACATGACGGCCAATGTAGCAATCACGGTGTCGCCGGCACCGGAGACGTCAAACACCTCACGCGCGACAGCGGGGAAGTTGAGGACTTCGTTCTCCTGATACAGCGTCATCCCCTCTTCAGAACGTGTCAACAGCAGCGCTTCGAGCTCCAGTTCCTTACGCAGCTTTTGCGCCTTTGCTGTCAATTCCTCTTCGGTCTTCCAACTTCCGACAATACGGATAAGTTCGGAGCGATTCGGCGTCAGCATGGACGCGCCTTTATAGCGTAAGAAATCGTCGCCTTTGGGATCCACCAGAATCCGTTTGCCCAGCTTGCGGCCGACGCTGATCATATCGGCGACATTAACCAGGCTGCCTTTGGCGTAATCCGACAAAATGATCACGTCGTAGTTGCTGACCAACGCGTTGTATTGCGTCAACTTGTCGCGCAATACGGTGTCGGTCGGTGCATCTTCGAAATCAACTCGCACCAGTTGTTGCTGGCGGCCAATGACGCGCAACTTGATGATGGTGGAAATTGCCGGATCGCGATTGAGGTAGCTATCGATGCCTAGTTCGGTCAACAAACCTTCGACAACCGAACCTGCCTCGTCCTGCCCGATGACGCCAAGCAAACCGGTGTTCGCGCCCAGTGTCGCCGCATTGCGCGCAACGTTTGCGGCCCCCCCCAGACGTTCTTCGCGCCGCTCCACCCGTACGATGGGAACGGGTGCTTCGGGCGAGATGCGATTGACTTCGCCAAACCAGTAGCGATCCAGCATGACGTCGCCAACGATCAAGATATGGGCTTTATTGGTGGCAGAGAGCGCTATGGCCATGAACTTAGACCTTGGTCAAAATGGAACGGCCGATACCGTGGTATTCGATACCAATATCGGACATCACTTGCGGTTCAAACAAATTGCGGCCATCGAAAATAACCGGCGACTTGAGCTTGCTCTTGAGCTGATCGAAGTCGGGGCTTCTGAACGCCTTCCATTCGGTCACGATAGCCAAGGCATCTGCGTCTTGCAGTGCATCCACCGGACTTTCGCAGAAACGAATGCGGGACAACGCATCCTTGTTGTCGGCAAAATCCAATGCCAGGACACGCTTAGCTTCCTTCATGGCGACCGGATCGTACACGGCAACCGTCGCACCGCGCTCGATCAGCTCACCGAGCAAGACGCGCGACGAAGCTTCACGCATGTCGTCGGTGTTCGGTTTGAACGCCAGCCCCCAGATTGCAAAATGCTTGCCGTGCAGGTTCTCGCCAAAACGCGTCACAACCTTCTTGCCAAGTACATGCTTCTGGTTATTGTTGACTTGCTCCACCGCGCGCAAGATATGCAACTCCTGCCCGTAGTCGCGCGCTGTGCGCTCCAGCGCCTGCACATCTTTCGGGAAACAAGAGCCGCCATAACCGCAACCGGCATAAAGGAAACTGTGGCCAATGCGCGGATCAGAGCCGATGCCGTGACGTACCGCTTCAATATCCGCACCCACTTTATCGGCGAGATTGGCCAGCTCATTCATGAAAGAGATGCGCGTCGCCAGCATCGCATTTGCAGCGTACTTGGTGAACTCAGCAGAACGCACATCCATCCAGTAGGTACGCTCGTGATTGCGGTTAAACGGTGCATACAACTTTTTCATCGTCGCATAGGCACGCTGTCCTTCCGGCGTATTGTCGTGACCGATGACAATACGATCTGGACGCATGAAATCCTCGACCGCTGCGCCCTCCTTGAGGAATTCAGGATTGGACACCACCGAAAACGAAGCATCCTTGGTAGCACGCGGATCCAGTTCTTGCTGAATAGCAGCGCTCACGCGATCCGCCGTGCCGACAGGCACCGTCGATTTGTCGACGATGACCTTGAACCCAGTCATGTGCTTGCCGATGTTGCGTGCCGCGGCAAGAACGTACTGCAGATCTGCAGATCCATCTTCATCGGGGGGCGTACCTACTGCGATAAATTGCACATCGCCATGCGCGACGCTGGCGGCGACATCGGTGGAAAACGTCAACCGGCCCGCAGCACGATTACGTGCAACAACATCTTCCAGACCGGGTTCATGAATAGGAATGCCGCCGTTATTGAGAATGTCGACCTTGGATTGATCGACATCGAGACAAAACACGTCGTTGCCCAGCTCTGCAAGGCAAGCGCCGGTGACTAGCCCGACATAGCCGGTGCCGATAATGGTAATTTTCATAGTATTCCTACAGATGCAAGCGCATGCGCGCTCTAGTTCATCACATTCAATTCTTCAGTACGACGCGGCGGGTACGTTTCCCAATGATTGCAGCCGGGGCAATGCCAGTAGAACTGACGCGCCTTGAAGCCGCAATGTGTGCATTGATAGCGAGCCAGCTTTTGCGTGTAACTATGTACCAGCGTTTTGACAACTGACAGCTCAGGACGAATTTCCGCCGGGGCATTGATCAGACGAGCTTCCAGGAATTTATCCAATCCCAGCAAAGTCGGCGTCCTGCGCAGTTCATCACTGACCAGTTGATTGGCTGCCTCAACGCCTTCCAGCTCCAACACAGCCTTGAAAACCACTTCCAGCAAATCAATGGAAGATGCTTCTGCCTGATAAGCACGCAGCAAATTCAAACCTTCTTTGAGACGACCGACTGCCTGGTAGCCATCAAGCAAACGCTGCGCTACCAGAGCAGCATGGGGCACACTTTGATGTTCGACGCGACGCCAGGCCAGCAAGGCGGCTTCAACATCGCCCTTGGCCAGATATACGTCACCCAGCAAGATGTTGGCACGCACGCTCTTGCGATCGGTTGCCAATGCCTTTTCAAGCATGTTCATGGCCGCATCGGGGTTGGTGTGCACCAACTCGTCTTCCGCCAGTTCGCAATAGAACTGCGCGATTTCTTTTTGCCGGCCGCCCGCGCCGGAGGCTTGCAAGGTCTCCGCTGCCTTGATGGCGCGCGCCCATTCTTTTTCACGTTGATAAATTTCCAACAAGGCGCGTCCGGCCTGTGCGCCGTATTGTGTATCGCTGAGCAGATGGAAGGTTTCTTCCGCACGATCCAGCAAGCCGGCTTTCAGGTAATCCTGCCCGAGTTCGTATTGCGCATGCGCTTTATGCTCCGCCGGCAAATCCGGGCGTGCCAGCAAGTTTTGGTGAACACGAATTGCGCGCTCAGTCTCTCCACGACGGCGGAACAAGTTGCCTAGTGCGAAGTGCAGGTCGACGGTTTCCGGATCGAGTTTGACGATTTCGATAAACGCATCGATCGCCTTGTCCGGCTGCTCATTCAGAAGAAAGTTCAGCCCTTTGAAATAGCCGCGCGGCAAAGTACGCGACTCAGAAATCAACTGGTTGATATCGACACGCGCGGCAATCCAGCCCAGCCCAAAAAAGACGGGAATGCCAAGCAGCCACCAGAATTCAAATTCCATAAAAGTCTTTTTAGATGAGATGCTGCGGTGGAACAGGAACAACACTGTCCGGCTGCGGCGGCTGAATCTGCGCCAGTTGCTGAGCTTCGCGCTCTTTCTGCAGCGACGAAACAGCTTTCTTGTGCCGGGATGCTTCGCGGCGATGGCGGAACACGATCGGCGTCATGGCCAGTACACCAAGAATGGCGCCACCGACAAAGCAGACCAGCAATACGAGTACCAGAGGATCGGTACGCTCATAGCCGAGGAAGAAATGGAGCGTAATTTCTTGCGTATTTTTCAGCGCAAAGAAAAAGAAAAGAATAAAGAGGACGGCCGCAATCAGTCTTGAAATTATCTTCATGGCGCTAATCCTTTTTTGATGTATTGGCCAACCGCAACGGTGTGGCGATAAGGTACAGCATGCAGCACAGACAACCAAACAATAAAATCAGGTCGCCGATACGGCAGATGTGAAATTGTACGTGAAAAAAAACGGCATCCAAAGATGCCGTTTAATTTGTTAAGCGCTATTTACACTCATTACGCTCAACAGTCCCGCTTGCTCTGCAGCAGGCGCAACAACTTAGTCTTCCTTGATGGGTTGCCCCACCATGGCGTCGACACGCTCCCGCAATTCCTTGCCGGGCTTGAAATGAGGTACGCGCTTTTCCGGCACCATCACTTTGTCACCCGACTTGGGATTGCGACCGATACGAGGCGGCCTGCGATTTAACGCAAAGCTGCCAAAACCACGGATCTCGATACGTTGGCCGGTTGCAAGTGCATCGACCATTGCATCGAGGATGGTTTTGACCGCGTAATCCGCATCCTTGGCGACAAGTTGCGGATAACGCTCAGCCAGGCGAGCGATCAGCTCAGACTTGGTCATTATGCTCGACTAATCAGTTCTTGTTGTCGAGCTTTGCCTTCAGCAGTGCACCTAGGCTGGTGGTACCGGAAGCAGCGCTGGAGTCCGAAGACATCTTTTGCATTGCCTCTTGAGTCTCAGCATTGTCCTTTGCCTTGATCGACAATTGGATGCTGCGTGCCTTGCGGTCGATGTTGATGACCAGTGCTTCAACGCTGTCGCCGACCTTCAGGTGTGTACCGGCATCTTCAACGCGATCGCGGGAGATTTCGGATGCACGCAGGTAGCCTTCGACTTCGTCGGACAACTGGATCACTGCGCCCTTAGGCTCGACCGACTTGACCGTACCGTTAACCAGTGCGCCCTTGTCGTTCATTGCAGCGAAGTTGTTGAACGGATCACCCTCCAGTTGCTTGACGCCCAGGGAAACGCGCTCACGCTCGACGTCGATTGCCAGAACAACAGCTTCCAGCTCATCGCCCTTCTTGAAGCGGCGGACAGCTTCTTCGCCGGTTTCAGTCCAGGACAGGTCGGACAGGTGAACCAGACCATCGATGTTGCCGGTCAGGCCGATGAACACGCCGAAGTCAGTGATCGACTTGATGGCGCCCTTGACCTTGTCGCCCTTCTTGTGGCTGATCGCGAAATCATCCCAAGGATTTGGCTTGCATTGCTTCATGCCCAGGCTGATACGACGACGCTCTTCGTCGATTTCCAGAACCATGACTTCAACTTCGTCGCCCAGTTGAACAACCTTGTTAGGCGCGACGTTCTTGTTGGTCCAATCCATTTCGGAAACGTGCACCAGACCTTCGATGCCTTGCTCGACTTCGACGAATGCGCCGTAGTCTGTCAGGTTGGTGACCTTACCGAACAGGCGTGTGCCTTGTGGGTAACGACGGGACAGACCTGTCCACGGGTCGTCGCCCAGTTGCTTGACGCCCAGCGAAACGCGATTCTTCTCTTGATCGTACTTGAGGACCTTGGCAGTGATCTCTTGACCGACTGTGAGCACTTCCGATGGGTGACGCACACGACGCCATGCCAGATCGGTGATGTGCAACAGGCCGTCGATACCGCCCAGATCCACGAACGCGCCGTAGTCGGTGATATTTTTGACGACACCGGTAACCACAGTGCCTTCTTTCAGGGTTTCCATCAGCTTTTGACGCTCTTCGCCCATCGATGCTTCGATGACGGCGCGACGCGACAACACGACGTTGTTGCGCTTGCGATCCAGCTTGATAACCTTGAATTCCAGGGTCTTGCCTTCGAAAGGCGTTGTATCCTTGACCGGACGTGTATCCACCAGCGAACCTGGCAGGAAGGCACGAATACCGTTGGTCAGAACGGTCAGACCGCCCTTGACCTTGCCATTGACAGTACCAACGACGATCTCGCCGGACTCCATCGCTTTTTCGAGCGAGAGCCACGATGCCAGACGCTTGGCCTTGTCACGCGACAGGATAGTGTCGCCGAAACCGTTTTCCAGCGATTCGATCGCGACGGAGATGAAATCACCGACGTTGACTTCGAGTTCGCCGTTGTCATTTTTGAATTCTTCGATTGGAATGAAGGCTTCGGACTTCAGGCCGGCGTTGACGATAACGAAGTTATGGTCGAGGCGGACGACTTCAGCCGAAATGACTTCACCAGAACGCATGTCTTGACGTGACAGCGATTCTTCAAACAGCGCTGCAAATGCATCAGCGCCAGCGGCTCCAGGAGCCAGGATAGTTGTGGTAGACATAGATTTAAGAAAGGTGTTGGCCAATATCCGGTCGCGATTTGCAGAAATCAGACTGCTGACGATGCACGCAAAGGGCGATAAATAATGGGTTTAGGTTTATCAACACTCGCCGGACTTTGCATCTGGAGAGCACCAATGACATTACAGAAACAACAAACAAAACAGCTAAAAATACTGCGCAAGTGCTTATAAAGCCGCGTACCAGCTGAGCACCTGCTTGACCGCTTCATCAGCTGTCATGTCGGAAGTATCCAGAAGATATGCCCCTTCCGCCGGCTTGAGAGGCGCAGACGCACGATTCATATCCCGTGCATCACGCTCCCTCAGATCCTTCGAGAGGTCTTCCATATTAGCAGGAAAACCCTTGTCAATCAATTGCTTATAGCGTCTTTGCGCTCTTGCTTCGACGCTGGCGGTCAAAAAGACCTTCAGGGGAGCATGCGGAAAGATCACCGTACCCATGTCGCGACCATCCGCCACCAGGCCTGGTGCCTTGCGGAAACTCAGCTGCAAACCATACAGAGCATGGCGAACCGTTGCCAGAACAGCAATTTTTGATGCGGTATTACCGACTTCTTCCGCGCGGATCGCCTGCGTCACATCTTCATTGGCGAGAAAAATATGACCGCCGTCAAAATGGCAATGCAAGTGCTCTGCGCTCTTGGCAAGACCATGCTCGTCATTCATGGCAACACCGCGACGGATGGCGGACAAGGCTGTCAGCCGATACAAGGCGCCGGAATCCAGATAGTGAAAGCCGAGATGCTGCGCCACTTTTTGCGCCACCGTACCCTTACCTGAAGCAGTCGGGCCGTCGATGGCTATAACGGGAATAGTTGCCGCATTCATAGGAATCCCCGTTTCTTCATAAAATTTTCAATCACAGTGTTAATCACATTCTTAGTCAACATGACGACGCTTCAAATCAGTGTCTGTTCGGCAATATGCTCGAACACCCGAAAATAGTCGGGGAAAGTCTTCGCCACGCATTTCGGATCATTGATACGTACGCGCGTGCCCTGGCGTGCTGCACCATCCAGCGAGGCCAGCGAAAAACACATCGCCATGCGGTGGTCGTCATAGGTATCGATAGTCGCAGGCGTCAACTGGGCGGGAGGCGTCACGCTCAGGTAGTCTTCACCCTCCTCCACGGTCGCACCAAGCTTGCGCAGCTCGGTCGCCATGGCGGCCAGACGATCGGTTTCTTTTACGCGCCAGCTGGCGATGTTACGCAAAACGCTGGTGCCGTTGGCGTACAAGGCCGCCACGGCGATCGTCATGGCGGCGTCCGGGATGTGGTTGAAATCGGTATCGATGGCTTGCAGCACGCCGTTGGACGACGCCTCAATCCAGTTGTCGCCCATGGTGATGGTCGCGCCCATCTGGCGCAGCGCTTCGACGAAACGCACATCGCCCTGAATACTGTCCTTGCCGACGCCTTCCACCCTGATCGGCCCGCCGGCAATCGCGCCAGCTGCCAGAAAGTAGGACGCGGATGACGCATCACCTTCAACATGAATCGTGCCCGGGCTCTGATAATGCTGCCCGGCGGCAACCGTGAACGATTGCCAGCCGTCGCGCTGAACGTCAATACCGAAGCGGCGCATCAGGTTCAAAGTAATTTCAATGTAAGGCTTGGAAATCAGTTCGCCGATCACTTCGATCGTCATCGACTCCGTCTTGGCCATCAATGGCGCAGCCATCAACAGTGCCGTGAGGAATTGACTGGATACGTTGCCACGCACCTTCATGCGATGTGCGTTGAGCATGCCGCGACGAATATGCAAAGGCGGATAGCCGGGGTTGCCGGTGTATTCGATCTGCATACCGACGTCGTTCAGGGCATCCACCAGATCACCGATCGGGCGCTCATGCATGCGCGCCACGCCGTGCAAAGTGTAGTCGCCGCCGATGACCGCCAATGCGGCCGTCAGCGGACGAATCGCGGTACCCGCATTCCCCATGAACAAATCCGCCTGGTGAACCGGCAATACGCCATCCACGCCGTGCACGATGTAGTCCTGCGTGCCGTCAATCTGCTCCCACTTGACGCCAAGCTGCTGCAAGGCCATGAGCATCACAAGCGTATCGTCGGATGCCAGCAGATCCATGATTTTGGTGGTGCCGCGCGACAAGGCCGCCAACAGCAGAATGCGATTGGAAATACTCTTGGAACCCGGCAATTTAACCGTACCCTGTACGTGAGCGACGGGTGCCAGATCGATGTGATGCGGATAGGAGGCTTGCTTCATGAGAATTCGTGACTCACCAGGTTGATAGTGGATTGATACCGCTTGACAGTAGATTAATAGAAGACTGGCCCGGAATTAGCTGCAGAGGAGCCGCGAAAGCAAGCACCGACCACTACCGCAACGCGAACAACTTGCAAGCCGCTCAGTCGCCGCCCTCTTTGTTTTGCCGTTCGGCAGTTTCGATCGCTACAGACCAATTGTGCCGCGCCTGCTGGGCATTTGCGTAAATTTTTTCCAGGCCGTCGCTATCGCGCTCAACCAGCATTTTGCGCATGCGAATCAGCTGAACCAGATAGGCGTCCAGTTCGTGCAGCAAAGCGGCGCGATTGGCCAACGAAATATCGCGCCACATCTCCGGCGACGAACCGGCGATACGCGTAAAGTCGCGGAAACCGCTGGCGGCGTATTGAAACAGAATCGGCGCATGCGGCTTCGATGCGATGTCGTCGACCAGTGCATAGGCCAGCAAGTGCGGCAGATGGCTGACCGAGGCAAAAACGGCGTCGTGCTCTTGCGGGCTCAGGCGATGAATCAGTGCGCCGCAGGCCTGCCAGGCTTGCGCCACACGCTCGATATCCTGCTCTGAGTTTTCCGGCAAAGAAGTGATCACCGTCTTCTTGCCCACGTACAAATCGGCCAAGGCGGCGTCCGGACCATTTTGCTCACGCCCGGCAATCGGATGCCCCGGTACGAATTGCGCGATCTTGTCGCCAAACGCTTCGCGTGCCGCGGCAACGACATCGGCCTTGGTGCTGCCGGCATCTGTCACGATAGTACCCGGCTGCAAATGCGGCGCGATGCTTGCCAGAATCGTACCGGTCTGCGCGACCGGTGCCGCCAGCATGATCAGATCCGCGCCTTGCACCGCGTCGGCAACGTTGGTGCTCACCTCATCGATGATACCCAACTCCTTTGCGCGCAACAGCGATGTTTCGGTACGGCCGACACCGACCACATGCTCCACGGCACCCGCTTTTTTCAATGCCAGTGCAAACGAACCGCCGATCAGGCCGACGCCAAAGACAACAATTTTCTTCACTATGCTCAGCCTTCAGCCCAAAACGACTTTCAACGCGTCGATAAACGCAGCATTTTCTTCAGGCAGGCCAATGGTGATGCGCAGCCATTGCGGCAAGCCGTAGTTACCGACCGGACGCACGATGATGCCCTGCTTCAGTAACGCCAGATTAACGCGCGCACCGGCGCCGTCGTCATCGCCCACCTTGACCAGCACGAAGTTGCCGAACGACGGCACATACTTCAGTCCCAGCGTATCGAAGGCCGTAATCAGTTGCTTGTAGCCCTGAGCATTGATCTCGGCGCTCTTTTGCAGGAATGCCTTGTCGTTAAGTGCAGCAACCGCAGCTGCCTGCGCCAGCGAATTGACATTGAACGGTTGACGGATGCGATTAAGCAAATCGGTCACGCCCGGCTGGGCGATGGCAAAACCAACGCGCAAACCGGCCAGGCCGTAAGCCTTGGACATAGTGCGCGAGACGATCAGATTCGGATAAGTACGCACCCAGTCGGTCGACTCATATTGCAGATCGGCTGACAGATATTCGTTGTAAGCCTCGTCGATCACGACAACGACATGCTGCGGCACCGCCTTCAGGAAGGCGTCCAGTTCTGCCGGCGGCAGGAAGGTGCCGGTCGGGTTGTTCGGATTGGCGATATAGATCAGACGCGTGTCGTCAGCAATCGCTGCTGCCATGGCTTGCAAGTCGTGACCAAAATCCTTGGCCTTGACTTCAATTGCGCGCGCGCCGACTGCCTGGGTCGCCAGTGCGTAGACCAGGAAACCGTATTGCGCGTAGATCACCGACTGCTTCGGCTGCACGAAGGCATGAGCCGCCAGTTCCAGAATGTCGTTACTGCCGTTGCCGAGCGTAATCCAGTCTTGCGGAACGTTGTATTTGGCGCTGATGGCCGCCTTCAGGTCAAAGCCGTTGGCATCCGGATAGCGGCCGATATCGGCGACTGCCTGCTGCATGGCCAGCTTGGCCGACTCAGGCATGCCCAGCGGATTTTCGTTGGATGCCAGTTTGATGATCTTGCTTTCTTCCAGGCCGAATTCACGCGCGACTTCGGCGATCGGCTTGCCTGCCTGGTAGGGCGCGAGCGCGCGCACATATTCCGGACCAAATTGTGTGGACATAATGAACCTTCAGATGACTTAAACGGTAAAAGGATAAGAGCCCAGCAGCTTGAAGAAAGCAGCGTTCTCTTTTAACTCGGCCAGCGCCTTGGCGACTTTTTCGTCTTGCTCGTGACCTTCGAGGTCGACGTAGAAATAATATTCCCACGCCCCCATGCGCGCCGGACGCGACTCGAAGCGCGTCATCGACACACCGTGCCTGGCCAGCGGCGCCAGCAGGTTGTAAACCGCGCCGGCCTTGTTCGGCACCGACAGCACGATGGAGGTCTGATCACGCCCCGACGGCGCGGTTTGCAGGCGACCGATGACGGCAAACCGCGTGCGATTGTGCGGATCGTCCTGAATATGCGCGTTGACGGTTTGCAGACTGTACTTCTGCCCGGCGATTTCACCAGCAATGGCGGCAACGGTGACATCTTCGCCGGCCATGCGCGCCGCTTCGGCATTTGAAGCCACGGCTTGACGCTCAATAGACGGATAGTTCTGATTCAGCCATGCATTGCATTGCGCCAGCGCCTGCGAGTGTGCGCAGATGCGCGTGATGCCTTGCATGCCGCCATCTTTGGTCATCAGGCTGTGATGTACCGGAATCGAAATCTCGCCACTGATACGCAGCGTGGTTTGCAGCAACAGATCCAGCGTACGGTTGATTACGCCTTCGGAAGAATTCTCGATCGGCACCACGCCGAAATCGGCCGTACCGGCTTCAGCATCGCGGAACACTTCGTCGATCGAAACGCAAGGCAAGCCTTCCACAGCATGACCAAATTGCTGATACACGGCTTGTTCGCTGAAGGTGCCTTCCGGACCGAGATAAGCGACCACGACACGCTTTTCCAGTGCGCGGCAGGCCGACATGACTTCGCGGAAAATGGTTTGAATGTCTGTACCCAGCAGCGGCCCGGGATTACGCTCGGCAGCCTTGCGCAAGACCTGTGCTTCACGCTCGGGGCGAAACACCGGCGCATTGGTCTCGGCCTTTACGTGGCCGACTTCCTGCGCGACGCGAGCGCGCTGGTTCAGCAAATCAAGAATTTGCGCATCGATAGCGTCGATCTTCTGACGCAGGGGCAAGAGTTTATCGTCACTCATCATAGTTCTTTCTGATTCAGTCTTGTTCCGGCCGTTTGCAGGAAGTAGCTTCCCGTTCGGCTCTTGGAGAGCGGCTGACAAAGCGCCGGTGACAAGGCGCGCCGACGCAGACAGTGCGCTAGCACGGCAAGGAGGCGCAACGCCGCCAGCGGTGCTTTGTCGGTCGCTCTCAGCCGTGAGTTTGTTCGAAGTCGCGGAGATACCCTACCAGCGCCTCAACACCTTCAATCGGCATCGCGTTGTAGATCGATGCGCGCATGCCGCCGACCGACTTGTGGCCTTTCAGCTGCAGCAGACCGCGCTCTTTGGCGCCGGTCAGGAATATCTCGTTCAATGCATCGTCATGCAAGAAAAACGGCACGTTCATGCGCGACCGGCAATCCTTGGCAATGCGTGTCTTATAAAATTCAGTGCTATCGAGATAGTTGTACAACAAGTCTGCCTTGGCGATGTTGCGACGCTCCATCTCAGGCACGCCGCCCTGGCGTTTGAGCCACTGGAACACCAGTCCGGCGATATAAATCGCGTAGGTTGGCGGTGTGTTGTACATGGAATCATTGTCGGCGACGATCTTCCAGTTGAACGCGGAAGGACAGATCGGCAAGGCATGGCCCAGCAAGTCTTCGCGCACGATAACGATGGTCAAGCCGGCGGGGCCGATATTCTTTTGCGCGCCACCGTAGATGACACCGTATTTGGAGACATCCACAGCCCGCGACAGGATGTGCGAAGACATGTCGGCGACGATAGGAGCGTTGTCGGTATCGGCAGCGACGTCAGGCGTGAATTGGTACTCGACGCCGTCAATGGTTTCGTTGGTGCACAGGTGAACGTAAGCGGCGTTGCGGGACAGCTTCCACGACGCGCGCGCAGGAATGCTGGCGAACTTCTCCGCCTCGGACGAGGCGGCGACGTTGACTTCGCAATAATGGCGCGCTTCCTTGATCGATTTGGTCGACCACGAGCCGGTGTTGATGTAATCGGCAACACCGGGCTTGCCGCGCAGAGCCGCCAGATTCATCGGAATGATGGCGTTCTCGGCGATGGCGCCACCTTGCAGGAACAGGATTTTGTAATTGGAAGGAACCGCAAACAGCTCGCGCATATCGCGCAATGCCGCTTCGATAATCGACATGTATTCCTTGCCGCGATGACTCATTTCCATCACGGACATGCCACTACCGTGCCAGTCCAGCATTTCGTCAGCGGCTTGCTGCAATACTTCTTTCGGCAATACGGCTGGACCAGCGGAAAAATTGTAGACCATGATCTAGGGTAGAAATAAGGAAGAGACGAAGCAACAATACAAGAACAGGATCAGAAAAAACAGGAACAGACGACAGAAGAAACCAGCGAAACACGCGGAACAAGTAGAACAAGCAGAGTGAACTGAACAAACACAACAGAATGACAGGATGAAAATGACCGGCCATCAGCCGGTCATTTTCTGTTCAACCCTGATTATTCCGCAGGTGCATCGCCTTCTCCGGCAGCTGCAGCACCGCCTTCGGAATCAACTGCGCCTTCGGCATCGTCTTCGAGCTTGTCTTCTTCAGCATCAGACTCAACCACACGCTGCAGACCGCTCAGCTTGGTGCCGTCTTCCACTGCAATCAGCGTCACGCCTTGTGTTGCACGTCCCATTTCGCGGATTTCCGCGACGCGGGTACGAATCAACACACCACCAGTCGTGATCAGCATGATTTCATCGCTGGCCTCAACCAATGTCGCCGCGACGACCTTGCCGTTGCGTTCGCTGGTCTGGATCGCGATCATGCCCTTGGTGCCACGGCCGTGACGGGTATATTCGGTAATCGGCGTACGTTTGCCGAAGCCGTTTTCAGTCGCCGTCAGAACGGATTGCTGTTCATTCTCGGCAACCAGCAACGCGATAACCTGCTGACCTTCTTCCAGATTCATGCCGCGCACGCCGCGTGCCGTACGGCCCATCGGACGCACGTCGTTTTCGTCAAAGCGCACCGCCTTGCCGGAGTCGGAGAACAACATGACGTCGTGCTGTCCGTCAGTCAGCGCCGCACCGATCAGGAAGTCGCCCTCATCGAGGTCGACCGCAATGATGCCGGCCTTGCGTGGATTGCTGAAGTCGGACAACGGCGTCTTCTTGACAGTGCCGAGGCTGGTCGACATGAAGACATAACGGTCTTCCGGGAAAGTACGGTTCTCGCCGGAGACCGGCAGAATGACCGTGATTTTTTCTCCGTCTTGCAGCGGGAACATGTTGACGATCGGCTTGCCGCGCGAATTGCGCGATCCTTGCGGCACTTCCCACACCTTCAGCCAATACATGCGGCCACGGTTGGAGAAGCACAGGATGTAATCGTGCGTATTGGCGATGAACAGTTGGTCGATCCAGTCGTCGTCCTTGGTCGCCATGGCTTGCTTGCCGCGGCCGCCGCGTTTTTGCGCGCGGTATTCGGAAACTGGTTGCGACTTCATGTATCCCGTGTGCGACAAGGTCACGACCAGATCTTGCGGCGTGATGAGGTCTTCCGTGCCGAGGTCGGTGGCGTTGAGTTCAATGGTCGAACGACGCTCGTCCTTGGCGCCGATGCCGAAGTCGTTCTTGGCGGCGTTCAGTTCGTCGGTGATGATCGCAGTAACGCGAGCCGGCTTGGACAGAATATCCAGCAAGTCGGCGATCTGCTCCATGACTTCCTTGTACTCGTTGACGATCTTGTCTTGCTCCAGACCGGTCAGACGTTGCAGACGCATTTGCAGGATTTCCTGCGCCTGATCGTCCGACAGCTTGTACAGGCCGTCGTTTTGAATACCGTAATGCGTCGGCAGATTTTCCGGACGGAAGGCATTGATGCCGCCGGTGTTTTCGGCACCGGTACGGGACAACATTTCGCGTACAACGGAAGAATCCCAGGCGCGCGCCATCAGTTCTGTCTTCGCGATCGGCGGCGTTGGAGCCGCACGGATGATCGCGATGAAGTCATCGATATTGGCCAGCGCAACCGCCAGACCTTCCAGGACGTGACCACGCTCGCGCGCTTTGCGCAGTTCAAAAATAGTACGGCGTGTAACGACTTCACGACGGTGCGACAGGAAGCATTCCAGCATCTGCTTCAGGTTCAGCAGCTTCGGCTGACGATCCACCAGCGCCACCATGTTCATGCCGAAGGTGTCTTGCAATTGTGTCTGCTTATACAGATTGTTCAGCACGACTTCAGGCACTTCACCGCGCTTGAGCTCAATAACGACGCGCATACCGGACTTGTCGGACTCGTCGCGCAGATCGGAAATACCGTCCAGCTTCTTGTCGCGAACCAGTTCAGCGATACGTTCCAGCAACGCCTTCTTGTTGACCTGATACGGCAGCTCGTCGACGATGATCGCAGTGCGGCCTTCGCGGCCGAACTCTTCGAAATGCGTCTTCGCGCGCATGACCACGCGACCACGGCCGGTGCGATAACCATCGCGCACGCCGGAGACGCCATAGATGATGCCGCCCGTCGGGAAGTCCGGCGCGGGAATCAGCTCGATCAGCTCATCGATTGTGCAATTGGCGTTCGACAACACGTGCAGCGCGCCATTGATGACTTCGGTGATGTTGTGCGGAGGAATGTTCGTCGCCATACCCACCGCGATACCGGACGAACCGTTAATCAGCAGATTGGGGATGCGAGTCGGCAGAACCGAAGGTTCTTTTTCCTTACCGTCGTAGTTGGGATCGAAATCGACAGTTTCTTTTTCGATATCGGCCAGCAGCTCGTTGGCAATCTTGTCGAGGCGGCACTCGGTGTAACGCATCGCCGCAGCGCCGTCACCGTCGATCGAGCCGAAGTTTCCCTGGCCATCGACCAGCATGTAGCGCAGCGAAAAATCCTGCGCCATACGCACCAGCGTGTCGTAAATCGAAGCGTCGCCGTGCGGGTGATACTTACCCATGACTTCACCGACCACACGCGCACACTTCACAAACGGGCGGTTCCAGACATTGTTCATCTCGTGCATGGCAAACAGCACGCGGCGATGCACCGGCTTCAGGCCGTCACGCACGTCCGGCAGAGCACGACCCACGATTACGCTCATCGCGTAGTCGAGGTAGCTCTTGCGCATCTCTTCTTCAAGGGAAATGGGGATGGTTTCTTTGGCGAATTGATCCATTGGCAAGTCGAAAGGTATTGATCTTGGTTGTTAAATCAGACCCGCAACAGCATGGCTAAAACATCCATAGCGGGTAGCGACTTTAAACCAAGCATTCTAGCACGCCGAGCCTTAGTGCCACCGGTTTTAGCTCTGCGGCAATATGCAGCGCCCGGCATAAACAATTGCAGACAAGGCGACGATTATGATTAAAATGCGAGCCTTCTTTAGAAAAATTGCTATTTAATGCAAACAGGTATTTTTCCGCAAAGCAAAATTGGCGCTTAGATCGCCTCCTTGGTGCAGTTCCCAAAGTAATTCGCGCCCCGCCTCAACATACTAACTAATATGTCTTATAAATTTATCGCCGGGTTACTACTATCCGCTTTCGCCTCGACAGCCAGCGCACAAAGCCCCGCCAACATCGCCGCCACTGCCGCATCGACTGCCTACAATCAGGACAATCAAGGCAATATTGCACGCAGTCAATATGGACTCTGCTGGCGCACGGGCTACTGGACGCCCTCCAATTCCGTCACTGGCTGCGATGGTGATTTGACGCCACCGATCGCCAACCCCATCGCACCGGCGTTGGTCAGTAATCCTGCCGCCCTCACCCCTACGGAACAGCATGCCTCGGCCAATCCGGAAAATTGCAATTTTGCCGTCACACTCTCCGGTGATCAGACTTTCGGCTTTGGCATGACCGATTTAAACAGCGCAGCCAGCCGCATTCTCAATAAGGAAGTCGTGGAAAGACTGAAAACCTGCGATCAGATTGCCAGCATCAAAGTAACCGGCCATGCCGATCGGATTGGCTCTCAGAAACATATTCAGGAAATCTCACTCAAACGAGCAGAGGCAGTTTCGGACTTTCTGAAGAGCAAAAATATTTCCGCTCCGATAGAAATCGTCGGTGCAGGCAACAATGAGCCCATCAGCCACTGCTCCGAAAAACTTGCAAACAAGAAATTAACAAGCTGCCTATCACCTGACCGGCGTGTGGTTATTTCTGTGCAAGGGCATGAAAAATAAGGTTTTTTAGGCAAAAATTAGCTTTTTTGGCAACTCATGTAAGGTGTTCATAGAGGCAAACGTCTTGTTACCAAAAAACAACAGAGTATTAAAAACGTTGATTGGACTATTTGGCAACGTTCGCCGATTGCACCAGCCTGTGGCAGAATGGCGGCTAAGTTCATTGCATGGCCCCTGCAAAGGGACGTGTGACGACCTGAACACATGATATTATTCGTTTTTTTGATGTCGTAATTTTGTAGCGCAGTTTATCTGCGGATATCTCACCCGAGAGGAGAAACATGAACAAATTAGCAAAACTCGTCTTCGCTGCTGCGTCCGCAGCCATCGCTCTGTCTGCGACTGCACAGGAAATCAAGGACATCAAGGTCCGTCCAAACAGCCTGTACTTGCAAGATGGTCGTGACGTTGTAACCCGCAGCGGCTACGGTCTGTGCTGGCAAACTGCATTTGTTAACGGCCCTTGCGAAGAAGCGCCTGCTCCAGTTGCTGCTGCTGCTCCTGCTGCTGCTGCTCCAGCCGCTGCTCCTGCTGCTGCACCAACATCGGAAAAAGTTACCTACGCTGCTGATGCATTCTTTGACTTCGACAAGGCAGTCCTGAAGCCAGCCGGTAAGGCTAAGCTGGACGAACTGGTTACTAACCTGAACGGTCTGAACCTGGAAGTCATCATCGCTGTTGGTCACACTGACTCCGTCGGTTCGGTTGCTTACAACCAAAAACTGTCGGTTCGCCGCGCTGAATCGGTCAAGGCATACCTGGTTTCCAAGGGTGTTGAAGCTAACCGCGTCTACACTGAAGGTAAGGGCAAATCGCAACCAGTCGCAGACAATAAGACTGCAGCTGGCCGCGCCAAGAACCGCCGCGTTGAAATCGAAGTTGTTGGTACACGTAACAAGTAATTACCAGCACGCGATTTTCAATCGAAAAAAACCCCGCTTCGGCGGGGTTTTTTTATGGAAATTTGTTTTGTCTCGGACAGCAAGCCGATTGCTTCGGCTATCATTCATCCTATGAATGCCGATCCTCTAGAACTGCAAAAATTTAGCGATCTCGCCCATCGTTGGTGGGATCCCACATCCGAATTTCGTCCCTTGCACGAAATCAACCCTCTTCGCCTTGAATGGATCAATGCCCGAGCGGCACTGTCCGGCAAGAATGTGGTCGATATCGGCTGCGGCGGCGGTATCCTCGCCGAATCCATGGCGCGCAAAGGCGCTAAAGTTACCGGCATCGACCTCTCCGAAAAAGCGCTGAAAGTTGCCGACCTGCACGGCATGGAATCCGGTGTGCAAGTTCGCTACGAAAAAATTGCCGCAGAAGATCTCGCTGCACGCGAAACCGGACAATTCGATGTCGTGACTTGTATGGAAATGCTGGAGCACGTTCCCGATCCGGCCTCCATCGTACGGGCCTGCGCCGCCCTCGCCAAACCGGGCGGTCATGTGTTCTTCTCCACATTGAACCGCAATCCGAAGGCGTATTTATTCGCCATTCTGGGTGCCGAGTATCTACTGCGCATGCTGCCAAAGGGCACGCACGATTACGCCAAGTTCATTACGCCAGCCGAACTGGCACGCTTCATCCGCGAAGCAGATCTGGAACTCGACGGCGTCAAAGGACTCTCCTACAATCCTCTGACCAAACTGTATTCGATCAATCAGGATACCAGCGTCAACTACATGGTGGCTTGCCGCAAGCCGCTATAGTCGCTCTGGCTGCCCCAGCCGCTGGCAGATACGTGGCCACGATCAACCGGGCCACGTCCCCACAACAACAACACTCATCCACAATGTCTCTGAAGAAGCCACGCGCAATCCTGTTCGACCTCGACGGCACACTCGCCGATACCGCTCCGGACCTTGCCGAAGCCGTCAATGCATTGCGCGCGGATCGCGGCCTAGAACCAACACCTTATGAATTGCTGCGTCCCGTCGCATCAGCAGGCGCGCGCGGTCTCATCGGCGCCGCCTTTGGTATCAAGCCCGACGACGCAGCGTATGAAGAATTGCGCGTCAGCTTTCTGAACCGTTACGAAGCAAACCTGGTCGTCAAAAGCAAACTGTTCGACGGCATCCTCGATCTGCTGAAGCAACTGGAAGCACAAGGGCTGGCCTGGGGCATAGTTACCAACAAGGCCTCTCGCTTCACCGATCCGCTGGTGCCGCAAATCGGTCTGGGTCACGCCGGCTGCATCGTCTCCGGCGACACAACGCCGCATACCAAGCCACACCCCGCACCGCTGCTGGAAGCCGCGAGCCGCCTGCAACTGCCTGCAGAAGATTGCTGGTACGTTGGCGACGACCTGCGCGACATCCAGGCCGGGCGTGCCGCCGGCATGCAAACCGTGGCAGCAGCCTGGGGTTATTGCGGCCACGCCGAACCTGCATCCTGGGAAGCCGATGCACTGTTACATGACCCGCTGCACTTGCTTGACCTGATCAAGTCATAATCGTCATAGTCTTATTCGTCGCATTTATTGCAATTGCAGCGCAGCCGGAAGATCGCTTCCATCCGACTTACGGCCACATCAAAATATATTGAAGGCGCTTGCTTGCCGCAAGTGCACTTCTTCACGAGGAAACGATCATGGCGAATCATCCCCGTCCTGCCTGGCAACTGCGCACACTGCGCTGGTCCGCATACATCATCACCGTTCTGCTGCTGCTCGCATTAATCAGCTGGCTGGCACTGCCATCGCTGGTCAAGAAAATTGCCGCCGAACAGACTCAGGCAAAAATCGGACGCAAACTCGACATTGGTGAAGTCAGCTTCAACCCCTTCATCCTTGCCCTGCGCGTACAGGATGTCACGCTCTATGAGCCTGATCAGAAAACCGCTGCATTCAGCGCCAAAGAACTGGTGGTCAATGCCTCCGCCACTTCCCTGCCGCGGCTGGCTGCCATCCTCGATGAAGTCAAAATGGTCGATCCCAAGGTCCATATCGTCCGCCTGAGCGACGAAGGCATCGGCCGCTATAACTTCTCCGACATCATCGACCGCATTCTCGCCATGCCAAAAAGCGAAGGAGAAACCTTCTTCTCGCTGGCCAACCTGCAACTGCAGAATGGCGCCATTCTGTTCGACGACAAAGTCACGGGCAAGACCATCGACATCCGCACACTTAACATCGGTGTCCCCTTCGTATCGAACTTGCCACGCAATGTGGACACCTTCGTCCAACCGATCCTGTCGATGACCGTCAACGGCACGCCATTTTCGCTTAAAGGCCGCAGCAAACCGTTCGCCAGCTCGCTCGACACCACGCTGGCCATCGACATCGACAAGCTGGACCTGGCGAGCTATATACCATTCGTCCCGGTTGATCTGCCGATTAAACTGGAGAGCGCCAAACTCACCACACAGCTTGACCTGACCTTCAGCCGCGACAAAGACAAACCGCAAATCGCACTCGACGGCGACATAACGCTGGCAGATATCTCGGTGCAGGAAAAAAATGCGGCGCAATTGCTGAAAGCAGGTTCTATCGCGGCAAAAATCAACAAGCTCGATCTGGTCAAACTCAGCGGTGTCATTGATCAGGTCACCATCGACAAGCCCGAAATATGGGCAGAGATGAACAGCAAAGGTGAAATCAACTGGACCCGCATCGGCAAAAACAACGCCAAGCCTGCCGCGAAAAAGAAATCGGCAATCCCGGACGGCATCAAGCCAGTTGCAGCTGCTACAGCAATAGCCACACCTCCTGCTACCCCGGCACCTGCGACGACAGACACCAAACCCGCAGCAACCGCACCAGCCATCACCGTTCGTAAATTGATCGTGCGAAACGGCAGCGTCAAATGGACGGACGACGCCAACGCCTCGCCACGCCAGATTGTCCAGCTGGAAAAAATCACCATCGACGCTGAAGAAATCTCCACCGTCGCTGATGCCAAACCCGCCAAGATCGTCTTGTCGCTGACTGAAAACGGCCATGGTGAAATCGGCTTCAACGGCGAAGTTGCGGCCCTCAAAGGCAACGTCAACGGTAACGCAACGCTGAAAGCCGTACAGTTGAGCGGCTACCAGAATTATCTGAACCGCTCCCTCAATGGCGCGCTCAGCGGCAAAGTCTCCGGCCAAACCGACGTGCAAATTGCCGGCAGCATGGTCAAGCTTGGCAAACTCGGTATTGAGGTAAGTGACCTGAAGCTCGCCCCAAAAGCTAAATCTGCCACCGCCGTCATCGGCGCCAAGAGCATCGCACTGGACAACGCATCAATCGATCTGCAGGCGCGCAAAGCAGAAGCGGATGCATTCCGCATTGCCGGCCTGAACGGCGACCTCCGACGCGACGCCAAAGGTGTATTGAATCTGCAAGACTTGCTCGCCACCTCCACCAATTCCACCACGTCCAGCAAGACGGCTAACACCGCAGACACACCCACCAAAGCTCAGTCCGCCACAAAGACCACGCCCGCCGCCGGTTCGACCACCACAGCCTGGCAAGCAAAGTTGCGCAGCCTTGCGATCACCGACAGCGCCATCGCCTACGAAGACAGCGCCACCACGCCAACGCAAAAACTGCGGGCCGAAGGCATCAACCTGAAGATCGACAATCTCTCCAGCCTGCTGGATCAGACCATGAAGATCTCACTGCAAACCCAAGTCAACAAGAACGGCAAACTCAATGTCACTGGGCAAGCGGCGCCACAGTTGAAGACGGTCGATCTCGCGCTGGACGCGCAAAATCTTCCGATCGCACCATTTCAGACTTACTTCACCGACTATCTGAATGTCACCCTCACCAGCGGTACGCTGAGCACCAAAGGCAAGCTCGCGCTGACGCCGCCGCTCAATAAGCAAACGCTGGCGCTGCAATATAACGGCTCGGCAAGCCTGAACAACTTCCGCGTACTCGACAAGCTGACTTCCAGCGACTTCCTTCGCTGGAGAACATTAAACCTGCAAGGCATCAACGCCAAAGTCGGTGGCAAACCGGTCGTCTCTCTGGAGAAAATCGCTCTCTCCGATTTCTACGCACGCGCCATCTTGTCCGATCAGGGCAAGCTGAATCTGCAAGACATCGTCGTCTCCAAAGACCAGCCACCAAGCTCCGTCACGACACCGGCGAGCAGCGACGGCAAGCCGTCCACCACGGTCGCAAAAACCACCACCTCGACAGCCCCGGTCACACCTGCAGCACCGGATCCGAATGCACCGGTTATCCGCATCGGTCAGACGGTTCTGCAAGGCGGCAACGTCAACTTCACCGACAACTTCGTCAAGCCCAACTACACCGCCAACATGACCGGTATGGGCGGCACCATCGGCAGCATCGCCTCCGACAAGCCCGAGCCAGCCACCATCGACCTGCGCGGCAAGATCGACAACGATGCGCCGCTGCAGATCTCCGGCTCGCTCAACCCCTTGTTCAAACCGATGTTCCTCGATGTCAAAGCCAGCGCCAACGGCGTACAGCTGCCGCGCCTGACACCATATTCAGCCAAGTACGCCGGCTACCCAATCACCAAGGGCAAGCTGTCGATGGATGTGCAATACAAAATTGAAAACGACAAGCTGGTCGCGCAAAACGACGTACGCATCGAGCAACTGACCTTTGGCGATCACGTTGACGGCCCCAACGTCACCAAACTGCCAGTCATGCTTGCCGTATCGCTGCTCAAGGATCGCAACGGCACAATCAATCTCAACCTGCCGATTTCCGGCTCTCTGTCCGATCCGCAGTTCTCGATCGGCGGCATTATCATGCGTGTGTTCGTCAATCTGATCGTCAAGGCCGTTACCTCCCCGTTTGCCTTGATCAGCTCGATGTTCGGCGGTGACAGCGACGCCGGCGAACTGAGCTACATCGAATTTGAACCCGGCTCATCGGAACTGACTGACGACATCCGAAAGAAACTCGACACCCTCGGCTACGCCCTGCATCAACGTCCGGCACTGAAGATCGATGTCATGGGCAGGGCCGATCCAGCCGTCGACGATATGGGCCTGCGCCAGGAACTTCTGAACCGCAAGATGCGTGCGTTCAAGCGCAAGGACATCATTGAAAAAGAAGGCCAGCCCTCCGGCAAAGATCTGCAGATCAATGAAGCGGAGCGCACCAAGTATATGGAAAAGGTCTACAAGGACGAAAAGTTCAAGAAGCCGCGCAACGTCGTCGGCCTGACCAAATCGTTGCCACCGGAAGAAATGCAAAAGTTGATCGTCGACAACACCACGATCACTGAAGACGACTTGCGCAATCTCGCACAGCGCCGCGCCGACCTGATTCGCAACTACCTGCAGGATCAAAGCATCATCTCAGCCGACCGGATCTTCCTGATTGCCCCGAAGCTCAACGCCGACGGCATCAAGGACAAGGGCAAGACCAGCCGCGTCGAGCTGACTTTGCAGCAGTAAGACGGCATGGAAGCAGTTGAATAGGGGCGGGACTCTTGATAACCCGGCGAGCCGCCCCCATACTGAGTTATAATGCAGATCTGCATGGGGCCGACTTGGTTTCGACGTGGGTTGCAAAGCAGCGCAGGGCATACCGAGGCCTGACTACCTCGTAAATACAATCAGACAAGATATAACTGCAAACGATAACTCGTACGCACAAGCGGCTTAATACCCGCTTGCTCTACACTACTTCTTCCTTGGGGTAGGCTGGTAAAACAGCAGTAGAGTCATTTACAAGGAATCGCTTTGAATCGGGTCACTTGGTTCGAGGCTAAATCTAAGGTGACTCGCCTTAACGCAGCGTGCGCGTCCGCGTCGTTCGGGTTAAATCAAATGGCAGCGCTAAGTATGTAGAACTGTCTGTAGAGTGCTTGCGGACGCGGGTTCGATTCCCGCCGGCTCCACCAAAACACGGTAGTACGAAAGACCATCGAAGACCACGTAAAACATTGATGCCAAATGTTTTTACGTGGTCTTTTTTGCTTTAGGCGATGGTCTTTCGTTGTATTTAATTGTCTCTGGCTTAGCGCGTATTCAGCACGGAGTCGGCACGTTGCACTGCGGCGGTCTTCACCATGGCAGTTGCCCAATGTCAGCCCCCCCAAGCGCGTGACGTCGTTGCGCGTCAACCATTGCGACGGCTTGAATGTCGACGTCAATACATTCACGTTGACCAGGACTGCGCAGATGCTCTGTCGGATTCGACTGTGATAGAGAAACGAAGAAGCCCTTAGGGGTGTAGCGCCTCGAATTCAGCCTCTACCAAGCTCACGCAGACGATAGGTGGCCGATTTCTTGAAATGCTGTTTTCAGGCGATATTTGCGCTGCCGATAATTTCCTTCAAGGCCGCTAAAACTGCAGTCGACGTCGCTGAACAGTCGGCTGATGCGGTTCAAGGTGGATCGTTGCGACTCGGTTTCGATAGATACCAGGCGTCGCTTGCTTCTTGCGTAGGAGTCACAAATATCAACGACCAGACAATGGCCATAGTCGGCTTTTTTGATATCGATCAGCAATGCTTCCGGTTTGCTCAAGCCAAACGTTGCGGCCAATTTAATCCGCGCGCTCAGAAATGGATTCGCGTTCTTCAATTTATCGCTTAAGTGAGCCATTGCCTGCGTTGCCCAGTTATGGGGGCTCGACTCAACTAAAAAATCCTCAAGGGCAGCCTTGGCGTTCTCGTCACCTTGCTCCGCCGCTTTTTTCCACCAGTAAAGCGCCCTGACATCATTGAGTCGGTCGTCACGGCGGTTTCTCCATAGGATCTGCGCAAACTCATATTGTGCCTCCAGCAGGCCCATGCCGGCGGCTTTCTCCAGGTATTGCAAAGCGACATTCAGATTGCGCTGCGAATAGATCGAGCGCGAATGAATTCTGGCCAGCGCATGCCATGCCAAAGCCGAACCGCCTTCGCCGGCGACGGTGAGCCAGTTGAGAGCCTTCTTGAAGTTTGCTAAGCCATGCTCCATGAACACCCTGTCGCCATGACGATCCATTTTTGCTTCCAGAAGACCGATTTCAAGCTGGGCCTCGACGTTTCCGGACAGGGCAGCCAACTCCAGAAGGCGCCCTATCTCGGCGAGATCCGGCGTCTTCGCCTGCAGGCGCCATTGCGCAACTCGTAGCAGCAGAGTCGATTCCTCGGATGACAGGAATACGCCGCTGGTGACCTCCACATCCTTTTCCATTTGCACTACTGCGGCGGCATTGCGCTCAAACAGTTTCTCGACCAACGCAACGGCCCCTAGGAAAAATTTTTCGTAGTCAGATTTTTTCCAGGCCTTATCCAGCAAGGCATATTGTGCTGGTTCAATACCTGCGCGCGCGGCGTCCTCGATCAGTCGGTCCTCAAGTTTGAGGGCATCTTCCCGCAACCCGGCCTTCAAGTTTTTATTGGCACCACCAGCATCGCCGTCATTTCCTCCACCCTGACTACGCATCTGCTGTGCAAGTAACCACTGCGCCTGATGGTCATCTTTGCCGGCCAGCAAAGACAATACGTCGATTGCTCTTGCGTGGCTGTCGCTGTCGAATTGTTCCGCATGTTCCAAAACCAGGCGGGCAAACGTGAGTCCGGCATGCACAATACCTGCTTCGAATGCTTTTTCGTACCATACCGCAGCGTCACGGGGAGAAGACACGCCCTTCGCTTGCTCGTAGGAGATATTCGTTCCTATCATCATCCAGGCGTCATCCACTCCCTGTTGTGCGGCCCGCTCTAACCAATAGAATGCGGTGCCATTGCTCCTGGGCAGACCAGTTCCGCCATACAGATATCGGCGTCCCAATACCAATTGAGCACTGGATTCCCCTGCTCGTGCAGCCTTGATAATGGCTAATTCTTCCCGTGTTGCCATCGCGGTTACCTATTTCCTGTGCGCGCACAGCAGAGGTGCAAGTCGGAGTAATGGGGCATAAAATCCTTCCAACTGAAAGTCGCCGTAACGACGGTCGAATTCGCAAAAATAAAAGAAAGAAAATCCCTGTCGACGCAAATCATTGCGTCAATCTGAGCACCGTGAAACTCGATGGAATATGAAATCGGATCAAGCAGCGTGTTCGCTGCTGTACTGCCGGAATCGTCAACAATCGCCAGTGTCGATGGTTCAATATTCTGGCAGCGACAGACCTCGGCGATGGCCGACGAAATGGATTATTACCAATGACTGAGGAGTGTTAAGGACAGCACCACTACAAGGCCACAGTCCATGTTCATCCATGAAAAGAAGCATCAATAAATCAGCGTATTCCGTAAAGAACGCCACATCATCGACGCGAAATTGGCGTGCGTTGATCTACTGAAAATGCGTCATTTTTTATGATGCACATCGTGGATCGTGGCACTTCATTCCTGCGAACAAAAAATAAAAAGGGCACTGCATGAAATCATGCAGTGCCCTCTTTTTATGTCCTTGCTACTGTCGTGCGAATGACGACCGATGCATCAGAACTTGTGGCGGATACCGACAGACACAGAGCCTTGGTTGCCATCAACCCCAGTGCTGTCAGACACGCCGGTGTTGACCATGTTGGTTGCCTTGGTGTATCCCAGGAAGGCATATAGGTCGGTACGTTTCGACAACCAGTAGTCGGTGCCGAGGCTGAACTGGGTCAACTTACCCTTGTCCGATACGCCATCAAATTGTGCGTTGGTGCGGTCCACTGCGGCCAACAGTTTTAGTGATGGGCTCAGGGAATAGGCTGTACCCAGTTCGAACACGTCGGCCTGCTTCGCTCGCGCCAGAGTACGGTTGGTCAGGGTGGACAGCGAGCCGACACTGATTGCCGTCAGATTGCTCTGCGTGTTCAGGTCTTGCTTGACGCGCGACCAGTTGCCGTACACGCGAGCAGGGCCAAACTGGTACGACGCTACCAGATTGAATCCCTTGTATGCCGTTTTTCCTGCGTTGGAAGCCAAGGTGTTAACAGAGGCGGTAGTACTCGACGACGGAATCAGGCTGGTGTCAGACGAGTAACTCGTTGTGCCGTTAGCCTTGGACTGGTAGTAATTCAGGCCCAGGCCGAGGGGGCCGTTATCGTACTTCAGGCCTGCGCCGAAGGATTGACCAGAGGCGGCACTGCCGGCGGTCTCGCCAAAACCATAGATGACGTTACCGGTCAAGCCGCCCAGGTTGTTGGTGGTGTAGGAAATCGAGTTGTTGGTGCGGGTGCCTTCCAGGCGATCCAGGTTGTGGCCCACGTTACCGGTCCAGCCGCCGAAATCGTTGACGGAAGTATATGCGGAAATAGTGTCGGCGAAGTCGGTTTGACGGCCGACCAGAACGCTACCGAAGCCGCCGGCCAGACCAACAACCGATTTGCGACGGAACAGGTTAGACGAAGTCGATGCGTCGGAGCCTTGCAGAGCGCCGGTATCGTTAGAGAAGCCTGCTTCCAGGTTGAACACGGCGGACAAGCCACCGCCCAGATCTTCAACGCCCTTGAAGCCGATACGGGAACCTTGCACGACACCCGAATTCAGACCGAACTTGCTGCCAGTGGTACCGGTGCCGGTAGACACCTTGCTTTGGTAGACGACGCCGGTGTCAACAATACCGTAGATAGTCACAGAACTTTGTGCTTGAGCAGCACCTGCGAATGCGCCCAGAATGGCGAGTGCCAGCAGAGATTTTTTCATTTGATATCCTTCTATAAAAATAGTCTTGAGGATCCGTACTTCAGTCGGATGCACAGACAGTAAAGCTTCTGCTTGTGCGTGACATCCCCTTTGTTTCTAGAAGTGATTTTTTAGACGAGATAAAAAAATGAAATGACATTTGTTGTATTTTTTTATCATACAAAACTCCCCCTCTGCGGCAATTTGTATTGCCTTCCCGCCGAGCAGATTGCGTCTGAGGCGCATGCGTAGAGCGGTCGACTCTTTCTGTCGCAGGCACCGACATCTTTACAAAAAATAACGTGCCGGGACGGATTGGATTTTGCAGTAAGTCCAAGCTGCAATATTGGATGCTACCTCTCAGAAATCGCTCACTACGAACCAATCGGAACATCAATGAAAATAAGTACTAGGAATACGCCGTCTCGTCGAGAAACCATCTTGTCGGCCCTGCAGACAAGCACTGAAATGATTGTGCCGATCGTTACGCCGGCCGCCAACCAGCGGCCGAGATCGTAACCGTTGGTTTTCCGATTCTGGATTTCTTCCGCTCGCTCGAGCCCGACCACGCCATAGAAAAACGATTTGGAGATGAAAGGTTTTTCATGATGGTCTTGGTTATCTTTAGGGGCTTCATTCGCGCCTCCAAACTCGGCCACATGATCGGTTTCGCTGGAGGCAAGGCGCAGGGCCTCCGGGATGATGTCGACTGTATTGAGGTCGCGGGACAAGGTGCCCGCACTACCGTCGTCCGCGTCGGCTTTGCAGGATCTGTTTCTGGCAACAGCGCAGCCGAGGGAAGACTCGTAGAGTGAAGAAATTGCGCCGTTGATTTGCATATTGTTTTACCTAGACATTCTGTGCGCCGGGCAATAAAGCCTGTCTTCTGCCAACCTTCGACCACAAACACTTGCCACATGGGTATTGATCGCGAGTTCGATTCCCGCCGGCTACACCATCAACGAAATCGACGCTAATCCAATCCTCCCGATCACTCACTCTCCACCAGCAACCCATTCATCGCATCTCTCATCATGATTGACGCCAGGGAGCCATGATCATTCTTCACCACATCCAGATCATGCAAACCATACCCCGGCAACATCAGCTGTTTGATGTAAGCACAGTCGCTATCACAGGTATAGCGTACCCGTCCCGCTTTTTTCTGCACTTCCAGGGTGTACTCGCCATGCACCTTGCCGCGATAGCGAACCATGACCTGTGGTCGGGCATCGAGTGCCGTCGCTTCGTTTAAATCTTCGTAGACATATTCGCCATCTGCCACGCTGAGGTAATGCGGCTGTAACGGTACCGCCGGGACAGACTGAGGCGCAGCAGAAACAAGGAACAGATGATTGCCATGAGTTGGCTCTGCAATCAGCTTCTGCACTTGTGCCAGCGCCGTCTGAATTTGCTCTGGCGTCACCACCTGCGACGGCTTATTTGCAAGCTCATTTACAGGCTGACTTGCAAGCTGACCAGATACAGACGCAGGCAAAGACTGCAACACCGTTGTTGCTACTGATGCCACCGATATTCCCGACAACTCAGCATCCAGCGCAATCTGACGCTGCCGATACCAGTCGAGCAGACACTCGCGCGTCTGGCAGTTCTTCTCGCGCCACCGCCAAAAGCCATCTGAACGCGCGGCAAACTCACGACGGTCCGCGGCTTTCGCCTTTGCTTGCTTGTACGTTTTTCCCAGTTGATCGTCGAGGCGGGATAACTCGGCATCGCCGCAAATGATCTTCTCCGTAGCAGATCCGGCCTTGCTGCAATTGAAACTGGCGCCGAACGCGGAAGTGACAACACCACTCAGCAGCGTCGCCAGCAGCAATCGTCGCTTCCAATCTGACGCGCTGAAGACAATGCGATGACGGGTACCGTCCGGTGAAAGCGGCGCAAGGGCCGATGCGAAGAGGCGTTGAATCTGGCTCATGATCTCGTGTGCGTGTCTGAGATGGGGGAAGCCGAAGGATCGCATCGACGCACGGGCGGCAAAATCGAAATGAAGCAGGCTTTCCCGCCGAAATCTTTACAAATACCGGGTAACATTTACGTCCGTTACAAGCCGTTGCAAATTGCTGCCATTCCTTTACTGATCTGCTGAATTTACCGCGACGCAGATCACTTAACATCCACCATGCCGGATTCGGACATGCCTTCAGAAAAGCAAAGCGCTATACGAGAATTGCCTTTCAAGCCGCCATTTGAGTGGGAGCGGCTGCTGCGTTTTTTTGGCGGGCGCTCAACGGCTGGTGTGGAAGCAGTGGAAAACGGTGTCTATCTGCGCGCCATCGAATGGCATGGCGATGCGGGCACGCTGGCGGTCTCACGGCATGCGGAAGATAACGCTCTGATCGTCCTGCTGGAGGGTAAAGTCAGCCGCCACGCGGACGAGCTGATTGGGCCGTTAAGCCGCATGTTCGGGCTGGATGCAGATCCGAAATCGATTCGCCGCCATCTCGCCGCAGATCCTTGGTTAGCGCCGTTGCTGAAGACAGCTCCCGGCTTGCGCGTACCCGGTGCCTGGTCTGCATTTGAATTGATCGTGCGTACCATTGTCGGCCAGCAGGTCAGCGTGAAAGCCGCAACCACCATCGTAGGACGACTGGTGGAACGTGCAGGCGAACGTATCGAACATCATGCGCACGAAGCAACCTCATGGCGCTTCCCCGCCCCGGATGCCTTGGCCGCGGCAGATCTTACTGCCATCGGCATGCCGGGAAAACGCGTCGCCGCGCTGCAAGGCTTTGCACATGCCGTGGCGATCGGCGACGTGCCCGTCGACGCGCCTGAGGTTGATCTTGCCGATCGGCGCAAGACCTTGTTGGCTTTGCCCGGTATCGGCCCATGGACCGTCGAGTACGTCGCCATGCGCGCGTGGCGCGATGCCGATGCATGGCCGGCGTCGGACCTGGTACTCATGCAAGCGATGACGGGTCGCGATCCGGCTTTGCTCAAACTTGCTCACCAACGTGCTCGCGCTGAAGCATGGCGACCATGGCGTGCTTATGTGGCAATGCATCTGTGGAACGAAATTGCTGACCGGACAAGGAACAATCGAGGCGGTTGACGCTATGACAACAAACCCGCCGCCTCGCTCACTCTGCACGGCAAAATCCCTGCTCTTCGCGGTAAAAACGGGATAGATTCTGTAACCGTCTGCAACCGTTGCGCTATTTGTCGCGCCCGACGCCGCCAAGAGAATATAATGGCGCTCATCTTTTGCACTACACCTTAGGCCATGAGCTCCGAATTTCACCAACTCTCCGAGAAAGTTGCGCAACTTGCCGCTCTGACTCAGTCATTGCGCCGCGAAAACGCCGAACTGCGTCTTAACGTCTCCGCCCTGACCACCGAGAAGGTGGAATTGTCGCGACGCATGGAAGAAGCCCATCAGCGTATCGAAGCACTGCTGGAAAAATTGCCGGTTGCAATCGCTGCAACACCGACAACGCCGGCTATCAATGAAGAGGAGACAGCATGATTCAACTCAACGTGACAATCATGGGCCACTCTTACACGCTCGCATGCAAAGAAGGTGAAGAAGCAACGCTGCAACAAGCCGTCGCTTATCTCGATGAAAAGATGTGCGTCATCCGCGACTCCGGCAAGATCAAAGGCAACGATCGTATCGCCGTCATGGCTGCGCTCGGTATCGCCGCAGAACTTCTGTCGACACAACCCGGCGACGGCCCTTTTGCCGGCATGACGGTTGCAGAATGGAAGCAAAGCATCGCCGCCATGCATACTGTTTTGGATGAAGCCCTGACACCGCAAGAAAATTTGTTCTAAGCATATTTTTTAGCGCATTTTCTTGCCGGCCGTTTTTAATTATTGATCTGCGGGAAACTCCTGTTTCGCTGCGCGCATGAACGGCTCATGTTCGTCGATGTCAATACTTGTGGACGAATAATTTCTCGTCACAGCGCTCTGCGCAAATACCCGATATTTTTACGCAAACACTTTGACAAGAATCCCGAATAGAGTAGACTTAAGTCTCCTGCCGTGTTCGCGAATGCTTATATTCCTTGAACCATTTATGTGCACAGGCTGTGGGATTTTGTTTGGTGGGCGTGAGCGTCGCTAGTCCGATGAACCCGAAATTAAACTAACTGCAGCCAACTTGAACCGCTTGGTTCAGGATGCCAGCATAGCGGCACAGGCGGGACTAGTTTCAGAAGAAAGCGACTGTAGAAATACGGTCGCTTTTTTATGCAAAAACACTTTGTGAGATCCGGCGCTACGCCCGGCATTGCTGAGTATAGAACGCATACATCGGCCTCGTGCAGCGCACGTGCGACTTGCGCAATACAGCGATGTAGTTTGCGGAGAGATTGCGAAGACGCGTGAACAACTACGCGGATATGGCATATGACGATAGATAACTACCGGTGACTACAGCAACGACGAGCGACTGCTGTCAGTCGCTGCGCTTCTTGGCCGCAGCTTTACGTTCGTGTCCCACTTCGGCGATTGCATCCTGGAATTCGGTGACGTCTTCAAAGCTCTTGTAGACCGAGGCAAAACGAATGTAGGCGATTTTGTCGAGGCGCTTCAGTTCGCGCATCACCAGTTCACCGACTTGGCCCGACACGACTTCGCGTGCGCCGCTGGACAACAACTTTTCCTGAATGCTCTGAATTGCCGCATCGACCGCTTCGGCCGACACCGGGCGCTTGCGCAGGGCCAGCATCAGACTGGCGCGCAACTTGGAAGGATCGAACTCGCTGCGGCTGCCGTTCTTCTTGACGATGACGGGCATCGTCAACTCAATGCGCTCGTAGGTGGTGAACCGCTTGTCGCAATTGGCGCAACGACGACGACGACGAATCGCGTCGCCCTCTTCAGAGAGTCGCGTATCCAACACGGGCGTGTCGTCATGATTGCAGAAGGGACATTTCATAGAGGCGAGTAGAAGCTGACTGCTGGGTTGATACCGGAGACCATCTTACTGCGCCTGCGGCCTTCATCTCTGTCATATCGACGAAGATGAAGGCCGCAGGATGAAACAACAACTTTACGGAATTGCTACCGACTGGACTGGTACCCGATTAAGCAGCATAGACCGGGAATGCATCAGTCAGCTTCTTGACTTCAGCCTTCACGCGCTCGATGGTCGCTGCATCATGCGGATTGTCCAGCACGTCGGCGATCAGGTTAGCAACCTTTTCCGCTTCCGCTTCCTTGAACCCGCGTGTAGTCATCGCCGGGCTGCCCAGACGGATGCCGGAAGTCACAAATGGCTTCTCTGGATCGTTAGGAATGCCGTTCTTGTTGCAGGTCATGTGGGCCGAACCCAGGATCGCTTCGGCTTCCTTGCCGGTCAGATTCTTCGGACGCAGATCCACCAGCATCACGTGCGACTCAGTACGACCGGACACGATACGCAGACCACGCTTGATCAGCGTCTTGGCCAATACGTCGGCGTTCTTCACGACTTGCTGTTGATACGCCTTGAATTCCGGCGACAGCGCTTCCTTGAATGCCACTGCCTTACCGGCGATGACGTGCATCAGCGGACCGCCCTGGATGCCCGGGAAGATTGCCGAGTTGATGGCCTTTTCGTGCTCGGCCTTCATCAGGATCACGCCACCGCGCGGACCGCGCAGCGACTTGTGCGTTGTCGATGTGACGAAGTCGGCAAACGGTACAGGATTCGGATACACGCCTGCAGCGATCAGACCGGCGTAGTGCGCCATGTCGACCATGAAATAAGCGCCGACTTCCTTGGCGATCTTGGCGAAGCGTTCGAAGTCGATGCGCAGTGCGTAAGCGGATGCACCGGCGATGATCAGCTTTGGCTTCTTTTCACGTGCCAGTGCTTCCATGGCTTCGTAGTCGATTTCTTCCTTGTCGTTCAGGCCGTAGGAGACGACGTTGAACCACTTGCCGGACATGTTCAGTGCCATGCCGTGCGTCAGGTGACCGCCTTCAGCCAGCGACATGCCCATGATGGTGTCGCCTGGTTTCAACATGGCGAAGAACACGCCTTGGTTCGCTTGCGAACCGGAGTTCGGCTGCACATTGGCGGCTTCAGCACCGAACAACTGCTTCAGGCGGTCAATGGCCAGCTGCTCGGCCATGTCGACGAATTCGCAACCGCCGTAGTAACGCTTGCCTGGATAGCCTTCAGCGTACTTGTTGGTCAGTTGGGTGCCCTGGGCTTCCATGACTGCCGGCGAAGTGTAGTTCTCGGAAGCGATCAGCTCGATGTGGTCTTGCTGACGGACGTTTTCTTTCTGGATGACCGACCACAATTCCGGGTCGATATTCGCGATGGTGTGATTCTTTGCAAACATGATTTCTCCAATGGATGAGGATGCGCCTGAAGGCATATCAGTTCGACGCGCCCAAAGCAAAAACACAATGGGCGACGCCGACTTGACTGACTTCCAAATCGAATGAGGGCCAAAAATAAAAGGGAATTGCAGGCAGCCTCAGTCGTACGTTCTCCATTCAGGGCTGCCCAGGCGCACGGCTAATGAAATCTCACGCTTCCCGATGGATACCCATCTTGTGCCGGAACATGGTTCCGGTTTTTCGCCAGTTACGTGAGACGAAATGGTCTGCCCATTGTAAGTGAAGGCTTAAAATTCAGCAAGATTTGCGTCTGCCGCCATGGGTGAAAATGTTGCATCGCATGCAGCCTCTCGCCGCAGCCCGCTTTGGGCTACAATTTCGGGTTGTAGATGCAATATGAATGCAAATAATGCATTGCTCAGACACCAACACGGAGAACACAATGATCGTCTTGATTACAGGTGCAACAGCTGGTTTCGGCGCAGAAATGGCGCGCAAGTTCGTACAAAACGGTCATAAGGTCATCGCAACAGGTCGCCGCAAAGACCGCCTCGACGCCCTCGCCGCCGAATTTGGCGACAAGGTGCTGCCGCTGGTGCTGGATGTCACCGACAAGGCTTCCATCAAATCCGCCCTGGCAAGTCTGCCGCAAGGATGGCAAGACATCGACGTACTGATCAACAACGCCGGCCTCGCACTGGGCCTGGAGCCGGCACATCAGGTCGCGCTGGAAGACTGGGAAACCATGATCGACACCAACGTCAAGGGTCTGGTGACCGTCACCCATCACATCCTGCCGAACATGGTCAAGCGCGGGACCGGCACCATCATCAATCTGGGTTCGATTGCAGGCGCTTATCCGTATCCGGGCGGCAATGTTTATGGCGCCACCAAGGCATTCGTGGATCAGTTCACCCTGAATCTGCGGGCTGATCTGGTCGGCACCGGCGTACGCGCCACCAATCTGGCGCCCGGCCTGTGTGGCGGCACCGAGTTTTCCAACGTGCGCTTCAAGGGCAACGACAGCGCAGCTGCCAAGGTCTACGAAGGCACGACGCCGCTGACCGCAGAAGACATCGCCGAAGCCGCTTTCTGGGTTGCCACCCTGCCGGCGCACGTCAACATCAACTACATCGAATTGATGCCAACTTGCCAAGGTTTTGGACCGCTGAATATCAAACGCGCCCAATAAATCCAATAAATATCCAGATGTCCGATTTAACCAATAAAAACAATATCAGCAGCAACAGCGTCGGCAGCAGTAGCAACAATGGCAGCGACGCTTTCTCCTGGCCGGTTCGGGTCTACTACGAAGACACCGACACCGGCGGCGTCGTGTTTTACGCCAACTATCTCAAGTTTTTTGAGCGCGCGCGCACCGAATGGCTGCGCGCGCTTGGCTATTCCCAACAAGCACTGGCCGAATCCTCGGGTCTGATCTTCGTGGTCAAGAGCACCGCGGTGGATTACTTTTCGCCGGCGCGCCTCGACGATGAACTGAAATTGACCGTCGTGGTCGAACAGTTCCGCAACGCCTCGCTGGCTTTCGTCCAGGAAGCGTGGCGTACCACGGGAACACCACAGGGAACAGAACAAACATTATTGGCGCGCGGCCGCATCACCATCGTCTGCGTCAACGCGGCGAGCTTCCGGCCTCAGGCCATTCCGGAAGAAATGCTGGCGCGCTTCAAGGAAAATTTATAATTCGCCATCTATTGAACATCTGCACGGCTTGTGATTCAAGCTTGCCCATCACGCCTGCAACCCATGACCGCAGCGGCTTCTTTACACCTGCCGCAACGGGATTGAAAAAATTTGCACGTACAATTGACCATCTCTGACTGAACCTCCGACCCTCAATTCCCCATGAATGTCACTCAAGATCTATCCTTCGTTACCCTGATCGCCAATGCCTCCATCATTGTGCAACTTGTCATGTTGCTCTTGTTGTCGGCGTCGATTTTCAGCTGGACTTACATCTTCCGCAAGATGTTCACGATCCGCAGTTCGCGCATTCAGACCGAAGAGTTCGAGCGCTCGTTCTGGTCCGGCGGCAATCTGATTGCGCTGTATCAGGACACGCTGTCCAACCGCCGTAAAGGCGGCGGCCACGGCGGCGCGCTGGAACGCATCTTCCAGGCCGGCATGGGCGAATTCAACAAAGCCAAAGCGCAAGTCGGCAAGGGCGCCACGATCGATTCGACCGGTTTGCTGGACGGCGCCCGCCGCGCCATGCGCGCAGCCTACCAGCGTGAAATGGATGCGCTGGAATCGCACCTGGCCTTCCTGGCGTCGGTCGGCTCGGTGTCTCCGTATGTCGGTTTGTTCGGCACCGTATGGGGCATCATGAATGCCTTCCGCGGCCTTGCCAATGTGCAACAAGCGACGCTCGCCGCAGTTGCCCCTGGCATTGCCGAAGCGCTGATCGCGACTGCAATCGGTCTCTTTGCCGCGATTCCCGCTGTGATTGCCTACAACCGCTACTCCCACGATATCGATCGCCTGGCAATCCGCTTTGAAAGCTTCATCGAAGAATTCTCCAATATCTTGCAACGTCAGGCACGCTAATGGCAGGTTCATCCATGCGCGGGGGACGCACCCGCAAGTTCAAATCGGAAATCAACGTCGTGCCATACATCGACGTGATGCTGGTGCTGCTGATCATCTTCATGGTGGCGGCGCCGGTGAATGACCCGAGCGTCATCAACCTGCCGACCGCCGGCAAGTCGACCGTACCGCCCAACGAATACATAGAGATCGCGTTGAAGCCCGACGCCAAAGCCACCATCAAGGTCAACGGCCCCAAGCGCGGTGAGACGCAAACAGCAAGCAGCCGCAACGATCTCGCACAAAAGCTGCAGGCCTTGCATGCAGACAGCCCCGACATGCCGGTGATGATTTCCGCCGACAAAGATATCAAGTACGACGAAGTGATTCAGGCCATTGCGTCCGCCAAGAAACTGGGCATCACACGCGTGGGACTGGCAACGAAGTAATATGAGCTCTCCTTACCAAGTACCAAGACAACCGGGCCGCTGGCGCGCCATCGCGCTGGCGGTGGTGGTGCATATGGCCTTGCTGGCTTTTCTCTGGTTCGGCATCAGCTGGCAAAGCCAGACACCGCTGACCGTCGAAGCGGAAATCTGGGATCCGAACGTCAAGGAAGCCGCTCCTCTGCCGCAACCCGAGCCGGAACCGGAACCACCGAAACCGACGCCACAACCGGTCCCCGAACCAGTCAAACCGCCGCCACCGCCAAAGGTCGAAGAACCTCCGGTGGTGAAGCCTGATATCGCGTTGGAAAAAGAGAAAGAAAAGAAGCGCAAGGAAGCAGAAAAGAAAGATCGCGAAGAGAAGGCAAAGGAAGCCAAGCTCGAGCGTGAAAAAGAAGAACAGCTGAAGAAAGAAAAGCAGGAGAAGCTGGACGCCGACAAGAAGCTCGCCAAGCAGAAGGAAGACGCTGAAGCGAAGAAGAAAGCCGAAGCCGACAAACTCGCTGCCGAGAAAAAACAGAAGCAGCAAGCCGCCGACAACAAGGCTGCTGAGCAACGTCGCCAGGATGACCTGAAACGCATGATGGGTCAGGCTACCAGCTCCAGTGGCGGCACCGGTACGGCGGCGCAATCGCAAGGCCCGCGCGGTGCGGCAGACTATGGCCGGAAGTTGGGTGCGAAGATCCGTTCCAACACCATCTTCGACGTGCCTGGTGAGTTAAGCGCGAACCCGGCGGTAGAATACACTGTCGAACTGCTGCCAGACGGCACCGTACGCAGTATCCGCAAGAACAGAACATCCGGCATTCCGGGCTTTGACGAAGCAGTTCTGCAAGCGATCAACAAATCACAACCTTTCCCTCCAGACAAGGATGGACGGGTGCCGAACAGCTTCACTTTCACCCATTTACCGAAAGATCAGTAAACGATGACAATGAGGATGATGAAAAACTCACGCACCTTGCCACTAGGTTTTCGCCGCCTGACAGGCATTGCTCTGACCGTCGCCGGTATCGCCATGGCGCCTGTCTCACACGCAGAATTGCGCTTTGAAATTTCCGGGGTCGGCGCCAGCCAGATCCCGGTCGCCATCGCCTCCTTCCCGGGCGAAGAAGGCGCACCGCAACAGATCACCAACATCATCAGAGCTGACCTGACGCGCAGCGGCGTATTCAAGCTGATCGACAACAGCGACTCGCTGTCGGACTCGTCCGCAATCAATTACAACGACTGGAAAGGCCGCGGCGCCAATGCGCTGGCAGTGGGCAGCGTGCAGCGTCTGGCCGATGGCCGCTTCGACGTGCGCTATCGCCTCTTCGACACCATCAAGGCATCACAATTGTCGGCACTGTCGTTCGGCAGCCAGCCGCAACTGATCCGCCTCACCGCACACAAGATTGCCGACGATATCTATGAAAAATTGACCGGCATTCCCGGCATCTTCTCCACACGTATTGCTTATGTGACACGTTCCGGCAAGGAATATCGCCTTGAAGTTGCCGATGCGGATGGCGAAGGCGTGCAGGTCGCACTGCGTTCCAACGAGCCGATCATCTCGCCGGCCTGGTCCCCGGACGGCGGCAAGGTCGCTTATGTGTCCTTCGAAGCCAAGAAACCGGTCATCTATATCCAGAACCTCGTGACCCGTCAGCGCACGCTGGTGGCCAACTTCAAGGGCAGCAACTCGGCTCCGGCCTGGGCGCCTGACGGTTCGCGCCTGGCCGTGGCACTCACGCGTGACGGCCTGACGCAGGTCTACATCATCAACGCCGACGGCAGCGGGCTGCGCCGTCTGACCAACACCGCCGGCATCGATACCGAACCGCGCTTTTCGCCCGATGGTAATTACATTTACTTCACCAGCGACCGCAGCGGCGGTCCGCAGATCTACAAGGTCAGCCCCAACGGCGGTGAAGCACAGCGCGTCACCTTCGGAGGCAGCTACAATATCAGCCCGCGGATTTCGCCGGACGGCAAGACCCTGGCGTTTATTTCGCGCCGTGAGGGTAAATTCCAGCTTTACGCGCTGGATTTGACCAACGGTCAGGAACAACGCCTGTCCGACACCGTCAAAGATGAGTCGCCCAGCTTCTCGCCAAACGGCAAATACATCATGTACGCGACGGAATCAGGCCGTCGCGGATCTTTAGCCATCGTCTCCACGGATGGCCGGATCAAACAGCGCTTAACAACCCAGGTCGGCGATGTCAGGGAGCCAACCTGGGGGCCGTTCATGAAATAAACAATTATTCACATTCATTCACGACACAAGGAGTTTCAGATGCGCACATTCAGTTCTTTTGCAATCGTTCTTTCGGCAGCAGTGCTGCTGGCGGCATGCTCGTCCACCAAACTGGACGACAAAAACGCACCGGTGGAAAGCCGTGCCACAACCGGCACGACTGACGGAGCAGATCCACGCGCAGTCAACACCGTCAACGCTGGTTCCGACCCGCTGAACGACCCGCAAGGCATTCTCTCGAAGCGCAGCGTCTACTTCGACTACGACAGCTACTCCGTCAAGGAAGAGTTCCGTTCCGTGGTGGAAGCACACGCCAAGTACCTGAACTCGCACAAGGATCGCAAGGTCATCATCCAAGGCAATACCGATGATCGCGGCGGCACCGAATACAACCTGGCCCTGGGTCAGAAGCGTGCAGAAGCCGTGCGCAAGGCACTGGTTCTGCTGGGTGTCTCCGACGCGCAAGTTGAAGCCGTTTCCTTCGGCAAAGAAAAGCCAAAGGCATTGGGCAGCGACGAAGCAGCATGGGCTGAAAACCGCCGCGCTGATATCGCTTACCAATAAGACCTATGCGCACTTCCCTGAAAACCAAGTTCAAATCGGTTTCTGCAGCGGCCATGTTGGCCGCTGTCGCGTGCCTGCCAATGACAGCGCACGCGGGCTTGTTTGACGACGACGAAGCGCGCAAGGCCATCCTCGATCTGCGCAACAAAGTCGATAGCCTGCAAAAAGATATGGCCAACAAGTCGGACAAGAACAGCGCGCTGAGCCTGTCCGATCAGAACGACCAACTCCGCCAGGAAATCGCACGACTGCGTGGCCAGATCGAAGTATTGACCAATGAACTGTCCAACACGCAGCAACGCCAGAAAGACTTTTACGTTGATCTGGATGCGCGTCTGCGCAAGCTGGAACCGCAAAAAGTCAACATCGACGGCAAGGAATCCAGCGTCGATCTGAATGAGCAAAAATCCTATGACGCCGCACTGAACCTGTTCAAGGGTGGCGACTACAAGGGTGCCGGCGCAGCGTTCAACGACTTCCTGAAGCGTTATCCGCAATCCGGTTACGCGCCGTCGGCGCAATACTGGGTCGGCAACGCACTGTATGCACAGCGCGACTACAAGGGCGCCATCGCAGCACAGCAGGCAGTAGCGAAAAATTATCCGGACAGTCCAAAGGTAGCCGACGCCATGCTCAACATCGGCAGCTCATACATCGAGCTGAAGGACAAAGCAGCGGCGAAAAAATCGTTGGATGCGCTGATTGCGAAGTATCCTGAAAGCCCGGCAGCCCAGACAGGCAAAGAAAAACTGGCAACATTGAAATAGCGCCTTGAAATATTTTCCCTACCTGTTTGACACCGTCGATCAATATTGCATATAATAGCGGTCTTTCGGGTCGTTAGCTCAGTTGGTAGAGCAGCGGACTTTTAATCCGTTGGTCGCAGGTTCGAGTCCCGCACGGCCTACCAGAAATTCGCAGTAGATAAAAAGGGTTCCAAGCAATTGGAGCCCTTTTTGTTTTGCGCGCTTTGCACGTCGAGCGCCTTCAAAACCGCTCCACAACATGTGGCGCCATTGTTCTTCCGACCTCTTGCGCCCTGTCCTTCATCCGCTGCTTTCTACGCGCGTGATCACCATCTCTATCATGTACGGCGATGCGTTCATTCATCTCTTCAAGCAGTTCCTTTCTGCAGGATTCAGCACCCTGTTGATCTGACCCATTGATTTACATTGAGATGCCTGGCTCTTTCCTCTCCAATAAATCCGGGCAAAAAAAAGCCCCCGAACTTTGCAGGTCGGGGGCTGAATCCAATCCGGGGAGGAGTTGGAGGAGACAGGTTCACTTTATCGCAGCGCACCATCTTCCTCCAGAACAATTACACAATGACACATCCTCAACACTTTCCTAACAGCTGAGGACAAGTCGGATAAGCAAAGCTGACAGCGCCGCCGACTTTTGTAAAAGACTATAACCGTCCTTGCAATTTCGATTGTCATGCACAATAATAGATGAGAATTATTCTCATCTAAAGAATTTCTCCTTCGACGCGTTTGCTGACGAATCGCTGTTGTTTGCCTAGGTTGTTCGCCGACATATCACAGGGCCTCGTTCACGCTGCCTCATGAAGTCGACGATATGTTTTTTCTTTAGATGCCAGACAGCAGCAACTTGGATATCGGCAACCCGTCCCCACATGGGACGGAATCACGCGGGACCGCTCAGCCATGCCAAAGCCATGCACCTTCAGTCTTCCTGGATGGGACATGCATGACAATCACGGCCGGCACCCTGCAACACAGCAATAACGTAGAAGGAAAGATCATGATGCGTCTGCGCCCTCTCGACGATCAGCAACTCCCTAACCTGACAGACGTGCAACGCATCGCGCTGCATCCGCAAGCGACCAGGCTGCAGGGTGAATTTGCACCGCTGCTCAACCGTCTCGCAGCACTCGGCAACCTGACAGAAGTCACCCGCAACTCTTCCGCCCTGCTGGAAAAAGATAATGTCAGCGGTGCGCTCTATGTGCAGAACGAAATCGAATTTGCACCCGCCGAGGCCATGCATCTGCGCATCTTCTATCCGCAATGGGAACACGGCTACGCGCTGGAAGAACACGACGAGTGCAGCGGCAACAAACAGCACAGCTTCCAGTTCTTCGATCGCTACGGCAACATGCTGCACAAGATCGTGCTGCGCGAAAACGACGACATTCTGGCCTTCAGAAAGCTCGTTAGCGAACATGCAGCCGCCGACCAGACGTCGCCGCTGCAACTGGTGCATCCACGCGAAGACAAGGCCGACATCCGCAAAGAAATCGACGTCGATGCACTGCGCGCCGACTGGGCGCATACGCACAACCACAACGACTTCGTCCAACGGCAGGAAGCATTCGATCAACAACGCTTGCGCAAGCTGCGTCTGGCCGGCAAGGCCTTCGCGTATCAGGTCGCCAATGACTCGGCGCGTATCATCCTGCAGCGCATGACTGAATTCGGCACCGCCATCATGGCGCAAGTCGGCAATGCCGGCATCGTGCAGGCCTACTACGGCAAGATCAAAAATATCGGTTTCAAGGATTCGCGCCTGAAGATCATGAACTCGGGCTTTCGCCTGTTGCTGCGCGAAGACCACATCGACTCAGTCTGGGTGGCAAAGAAGCCGACTACCGACGGCATCATCACCTCGCTGGAACTGTTCAATCGCCAGGGTATGCATATCGCCAGCTTCCTCAGCAAGAAAGACAACGGCCAGCCGGAGCCGCGCGAATGGCGTGAATCCATCATGCGCCTGCTGCCGATCTTTGGTACCTGAAAAAGGATGCGGTACTAGCGGCTCCAGGGCCTGTTAACAATCAATTTGCGAGTGCGAACGCGCGGCAGGCATTGACTGCCTAGGCGTAGCGACTCGCCTTGCCAGCACGCCTTCTGGTGGGAACGCACCTCGCAAATTGATTGTTAACAGGCCCTAGTCGGCGGTACTGCGTCACGTTGAAAGCGTCACAACAGATCCGGCGCCAACGGCATCGCTCGCGAGCGCAGAACAATTACAATACCCGCAGATCAATTTAAGGAATCACTTATGAGCGAACGTCTTCTCGTCATTCTGGCAGGTCTCAACATGTTCGTCGCTGTGGGTGCCGGTGCTTTCGGCGCGCATGGGCTGAAACAAATCCTCGACGCCGACATGCTGGCAATCTGGCAAACCGCCGTCATCTATCAGATGGTGCATGCGCTGGGCATGTTTGCGGTGGCCTTGCTGATTCCGAAATTCGGACCGGCGATACTGGGCTGGGCAGGCAGCGCGATGTTCATCGGCATCGTGATTTTCAGCGGCAGCTTGTATGTGCTGGCGTTAAGCGGCGTCCGTTTTTTGGGCGCGATTACACCGATCGGCGGCCTCGCCTTCCTGGCCGGTTGGCTGCTGGTAGCGTGGGCAGCGTATAAGGCGCAATAGCAGACAACAGACTTCTGCAAATAAAAACGGCCGGTGCATTTACATGCCCGGCCGTTTTGCGTTACCGATGATCAAATGATCAGTGGAAGAACTCTGCAATCAAGGTCGCACCGATAAAGGTTCCGGCGTTCGCCGCGAACGACACCAGCACGATGCGCCAGCCCAGTTTGCGGAAAGCCGGAATATCCTTGGCAATCGACAGACCCGCAAACGTCAGCATCGGCGTAATCACGGCGAGGAAGTTGATCTTGCCGGTAATGGCCACGATCGCATCCGCCCACGGGCAAACCGGCGAAGTCAGGAACATCGCCACCAGCGTCACCCAGCACACGGCCGGAATCTTCTTGCCGGTCACATTGCACAGGATATCGCCGACAAACACCGCTGCAATCATGATCACGATACAGCCGATCGATTCCAGCGGCGCCACCTTATAGGCGATCCAGTTGGCGATGATGGTCAGCACACCCGCGAACACCCAGGCGCCAATGCGGCCGGCCATGTTCAGATCCGCCACTTCCACATGCGTTTGCGTGTGCAAATCATCCGACGCTGTGCTCGACGACGAGGTCGTGCGGCCGATAATCGGTTCCAGCACACGATAGCCCCACACCGCCAGCGGCAGCGAGATGAACAACGTGAAGTAAGTCCCGATGGTGGTCGTGATCAGATTGCTGGCAGCAGCAAACGTTGCAACATCCTTGGCGACTTCAGGCGTTTGCTGTGCGGCGATGGCGCCTGCCGCAGCGGCCATCATGCTGCCTGAGCCGACACCCGCACCCATTGCCAGCGCGACCGGATGGAAGATGTTGAGACTGGTGATGAAGCCCGCAAAGATGGCAATGAAGACCGCGCCGAACAAGGTGCCGGTAATGTATTCCGCCAGCACGCCGCGTCCTTCCGGTGAATTCATGCCATAGCGTTCGCCGATGATGGCGAGGCTGGGTTCACGTCCCACAGAAAACGTCGCGCCGATCGCTTCACGCTTGATGCCCAGCAGCAGCGCCAAAGGCAGACCGATAACGATGGTGCCGACAAAATGGCCGAACTCCTGAAATACCAGCGCCCAACCGGCGCCGATGATCTTCGGCAGCGAACTGCCGACCATCAGGCCCAGCTTGGCGACGAACAGCAGCAAAGCCGGCTGCAGGATGGCTGCTGCGCGGAACTGCAAAGGCTGACTCAGGGAGAGCGGTCCCGGCATCTTCGATTGCAGGCTGCCGATCACGGCGCCCATGATCAAGGCCCAGACCATCGGCAGGAGCACGACCTTTCCGGGGCCGACCTTGAAGGTGACCGAGCCGATCAGCTCTGCAACGACAAGAATCACGACGGCAAAAACGTAGAGCTTCCAGGTTTGCAGCCCGGGCTGCGTAAGATGTGATGGTGTAGCGGTTGTGGTTGGTGCTGCTTGCATTTTCTTCCTCCGGATTTGCATCCTGCATGAGGTCTGTCAACAAGCCGTCATGCCACTGCGCGGCATGCGGCCCTCCCTTTTTTCACTCCCTGTACAACAATAAATTCAACGGCCTTCAACACGCTTCACCGTTGCCCCGGCACCAATCATGCCCTGTGACGGCCCGCATCGCAATTGAAAAGCAAACGTTCTCATGCGATGGGAGACATCACCTCCCTGCAGCCTCTTGTCGATGCCAATCAAACGTAACCAAAGGTAGCCGCCGGCGAAGCAGCCGTCTCGACCCACACACTCTTGGTTTGCGTGTACTCGTACAAAGCTTCGACACCGCTGGATCGGCCGTAGCCACTTTGTCCGTAACCACCAAAAGGTGAAGTCACGTTGATCGTCTTGTAGCCGTTGATCCAGAAGGTGCCTGCATTGACGCTGGCCGCGACGCGATGCGCACGCGCCACGTCGTTGGTCCACACGGCCCCGGCCAGGCCGAACTCGCTGTCATTGGCAATGCGCACCGCTTCTTCTTCGGTATCAAAAGGAATCACCACCACAACCGGCCCGAAGATTTCCTTGCGCGCCACGTCCATGTCGTTGCTGACATCGGCCAGTACGGTCGGCCTGACAAAAAATCCCGGCTCCGAAAAATCCTGCACTGCCGTCGCCAACTTGGCGCCGTTGCGCAGGCCTTCAGCAATCATGCTGCGCACGTGCTCGTACTGCTTCTGATTGGAAATCGGGCCGACCTCAGTTTGCGCATCACCCGGTTGACCAACCTTGATCTTGCTCGCACCGGTCGCCAGCATGTCAACGAATTCGCGATACACCGAACGCTGCACCAACAAGCGCGAACCGGCGACGCAACTCTGTCCGGCCGATGAAAAAATCGCAGCCTGGGCGCCCAGGCAAGCGCGCTTGAGATCGGCATCTTCGAACACGATATTGGCCGACTTGCCGCCCAGCTCCAGTACGCAAGGCAGCAAGCGGCGTGCAGCCGACTCGGCGATTTTTTTGCCGGTTTGTGGCGAACCGACGAACACCGCTTTCTTGACCACTGGATGATCGATCGCAGCCTGTCCCACAGTGTGACCATAACCGGCCAGTACGTTGATGAGTCCCTTGGGCACGCCGGCTTGCTCAGCCAAGGCTGCGACCGCCAACGAAGTAAAGGGTGTCAGTTCGGAAGGCTTCAACAAAACCGCGTTGCCCATCGCAATCGCGGGCGCCACCTGCCAGCCGCAGGTAAAAATCGGCGCGTTCCACGGCGTGATCTGCAGCACGGCACCGACCGGCTCGCGGCGTGTGTAGTTGAGATGCGAACTCGGCACAGGAATCACGTCGCCGTAAAACTTGTCGGCCCAGCCGGCGTAATACTCAAACATCTCGGCGACCTTGGCCACTTCGCCACGGCAATCGCGGATCGGCTTGCCGGCGCTGAGCGACTCCAGCTGCGCCAGCGCTTCGGTGTTGTCGCGGATTTTCTGGCCGATGGCAAACACGATGCGCCCACGCGCGGCGTGGGTCAGCTTCCACCATTCCGCCTGCGCGGCGACAGCGGCATCGGCCGCCAGTTGCACCACGCGTGCATCGGCGTCGCGGTAACTTAATGTGGCCTGGCCGGTCGCCGGATTCTGCAAGACGATGGATTCGCCTTCACCCTGCACCAGCTTGCCGCCGACATAGGAACCGACAAAGGCCGTACCCGGAAAGAACGGCGCAAACGCCGCCAGTAATTGTTCTGCTTCATTGGATTTCATGGAATGCTCCCGATGCGGTTCAGTAAATTATTTTTCGATGAATTGGACGATGCGGTTGAAGTCTTCGCCATCAGCCACGGTCTTGTCGCTGGCTGCCCACAGGCGTCCGACTTCACCTGCCAGCGGCGCAGAGGTTCCCAATTCGGAGAGCAAACCCATCGCCAGGCGCAAATCCTTGCGCATGAGTTTCATGGTGAAGCCGGAGTTGAACGCGTCGTTGAAAATCCAGGTCGGATAATTGACTTGCGTGACACCGCTGCGCCCCGAGCCTGCGTTGATGCCTTCGAAGATTTGTTGCGGATCGAGTCCGGCTGCCTCGGCAATGCGTGCCGCCTCACCGGCGACGATCAGGTGTGCGCCACACATCAGGTTGTTGAGCAGCTTGGTGACGTGGCCTGCGCCGACCGGGCCGACATGCACGCGCTTGGCGCTCATGGCTTCCAGCACCGGCGTGACAGCTGCGACGTCGTCGGCCGCGCCGCCCAGCACCATCGTCATGGTGCCCGTCGCCGCACCCTTGGGGCCGCCACTGACCGGCGCATCAATAAATCGCACACCCTTTTCCGCAAGCGCTGCCGCCACTTTGCGTGTGCTGTTGGGGTCAGCGGTTGTCGTGTCGACTACCAGCAGCCCGGCTTTGGCGCCAGCCAGCAAACCCTCGGCGCCAAACACTACGGCCTCGACCACGTCCGACGTCGGCAGCGACAGAATCAATACATCCACCGCATCCGCCAACGCCGCCACCGAAGCAAACACTGTCACGCCTTCGCGCGCAATGCTCTCTGTCGCTGCAGCCGACGGATCGTAGCCCGATACCGTAAAGCCGCCGCGTTGCAATGACAGCGCCATACCGCGCCCCATATTGCCCAAACCCGCCACACCAATGTGTTTCATGCTGCTCCTCGCTGGAAAAAATCTGACAGGTCCAGTGTGCAAGCAGCGCAAGTGAGCGTCAATTACATCGAAAAGCAAACATTGTTCTATTTAAGAGAACACTGGAAAAACATAAGACTGAGGCAGCTCAAAGGACGGCTTCAGCTCGTAACTTGAAACGCCTGCATCAGCGAACTGGCATAGGAGACAAAGCGATTGGCCGCCACCGAGAGCTTGCGTCCGACTCGGGTGACAAGATGCACTTCGGCCAAGGTCAACACGTCGTCATCGAGGGGAATCGCAAACAGCTCGCCCGCAGCGAGTTCGGTCGACACCGCAAAACGCGGCAACAAGGTGACGCCCAGGCCGGATTTGACGAAGTGCTTCAGCACATTGATGGAATTGGTGGTGAGCGTCGGATTGAGTTTGATCTTGGCGGCATACTCGGCCAGCGCCAGCAATTGCCGCGTGCCGTAGGAAGAGTGCATGAGACCGATCGGATATTCGCTGAGCTCCTGCAAGGTGCAGGATTTGCTGTTGCGCAGTGGTGATCCGGCACTGACAACCGCCAGCATGGGTTGCCGCTGCACCGCGCGCGAGACAATTTTTGGGTCGGTCGGCGGGTTATAGACCAGGCCGATTTCGGCGATGTCCTCTGCCACCAGACGCAACACGTCGTTGGTGCCGGCCAGATCGAGAGATACCGAAATTTGCGGATGGCGTTCGCAGAAATAGACCATCGGCTGGCTCATGAAATCGCTCACGAACCCCTCGCCGATGACGATGCTGACGTGGCCGCGCTTGAGTCCGCGCAAACCTTGCAGCTTGGACAACAGATCTGCCTGGTGCGCCCCTTGTTCGCGGTAGTAGTCGATCAGCAGTTGCCCGGCTTCGGTCGGCACCACGCCGCGCCGATGCCGCTCCATGACGGGAATTGCCACCTCCTGCTCCAGCAAGGCAATCTGGCGGCTGACCGCCGATGGGGCGATATCCAGCTTGTCGGCAGCAGCACGCACGCTGCCGCACTGGACCGCTTCAAAGAAATAGACGAGGCGCTGTTCGCTGAGTTTTTTCATGGCCCTTCCCTGTTTATTCTGTTTTTTGAGTTGCCTCAATTAGAACAGAGTTCAGGAAATGCCATCACAAACCGTTGAGCAAGCACTCGTGAAGAAGTTGCACGGAATTGTCCGGAAGCTATGCTGCCGCACCGCTCAATGCGACCTTGACCAGATCGTCGATCTCGGTCGTGATATTCGACAGTACCCCCGCCACCACCGAAAACTCTTTGCCGGCCTGTCCCGCCCGCGCCGCGACAATGCGGGCATTGAAGGACACCATCTTGGCCTGCTTGGCGATGGTTTCGATGTCGGTCATGATGCCGCGCAGTTGCTTCTTCATCAGCAGTGCATGACGCTTGGACTGCTCTTCGTACACGCTGGTGATCTGGTTCAACACGCTCAGCATCGGCGTGGTGATGCGCACCAGCTCTTCCAGCAGTGCCGGGGCATCACGCAAGCTATCGTCGATGGCATTGAGCGTACGCTCCGCCAGATTGATGAAATAGACAATCTGCGCGTCGCCATCCAGCCTGCCGAAATAAGCCTCCCGCACTTCTTCACAAAAAATGCCCGGCACGGTATCCGAGCCTTTCACCAGCGCCGTATGCGCGCCGCGGAACAAGGCCAGCGCCTCACGTGCAATCGTGGTCGCACCTTCATGGCCTTGCGACGCCAACACCGCATACAACACCAGACGCTGCGACGTGAAACGGCGGCGTCCCGACAGGTTGATCAATGCGCCAAATACTTCGCCCGACAAAGGCTTGGTATCGACAGCGGAAGTCGTCTCGCTCTTCCCGGTACCGCTGTTTTGCATCAGCTTGATTTGCCCGGTGACCGCCATGTTGTTCCTTTCGTTTGAATCCGCTCTTGCGTTGCTTCTTGCGTTGCTTCTTACGCTGTTACTCTGCTTGCGCGGCGTTTTGCTACGCGGCTTCTTTCGCCGGATGCGCTTGCTTGCGATAGAGGAACTCAAGCACCGCCATACGGTATTCGGAATACTGCGCATCCTGCGCCAGCGCCACGCGCTCGCGCGGACGCGCCAGTTTGACGTCGAGGATCTCGCCGATGGTGGCGGCAGGTCCGTTGGTCATCATGACGATACGATCCGACAGCAGCACTGCCTCGTCGACATCGTGCGTGACCATGACAACGGTCGATGCAGTCTTGGCGACGATCTTCAGCAATTCGTCCTGCAAGTGCGCGCGAGTCAAGGCATCCAATGCACCGAACGGCTCGTCCATCAGCAAGACCTTTGGCTCCATTGCCAACGCACGGGCAATGCCGACGCGCTGCTTCATGCCGCCGGAAATCTCATTCGGACGTTTGCTTTCAGCGGCCGTCAGACCAACCAGGGCCAACGCGGCACGCGTGCGGTCGCGCAGTTGCGTACGGCTTTCCGTCGCGCCGAACACCCGCTCCACGCCGAGATAAATGTTTTCGTAACACGTCAACCAAGGCAGCAAAGAATGGTTTTGGAACACCACCGAACGTTCCGGCGAGGGGCCGGCGATTTCGCGATTGGCGCACAACAGCAAACCGTCACTGGGCTTGAGCAAACCGGCGATCAGATTCAACAGTGTCGACTTGCCGCAACCGGAGTGGCCGATCAAGGTGATGAACTCCCCCTTTTGCACGCTCAGATTGATGTCGCGCAGCGCGTGAAACGTGCCCTTCTTGGTATGGAACACCATCTCGACGTCGTTGATCTCGATAAATTTGTTCATCGCTTCCATCAGAATTTCCTTCTCAGCTTCGACTGCATGATCGTTCAAAATAAGTATTCAGAATGGGTAGGCAGGGTCAGTTACTGACCTGTTCGTAAGTGAAGGCTTTCGCCAACGCCACCAGCAGTTGTTCGAGGATCAGCCCGACTACGCCGATCACGACGATCGCGATGATGATGTGCGGCACGTTCAGGTTGTTCCACTCATCCCAGACCCAGAAACCGATACCTACGCCGCCGGTCAGCATTTCAGCCGCGACGATCACCAGCCAGGCGGTACCAATGGCCAGGCGTACGCCGGTCAGCATGTAAGGCAAGACGGATGGGAACAGGATCTTGGTCAGGATTTTCCATTCGGACAGGTTCAACACGCGTGCCACGTTCATGTAATCCTGCGGTACGCGCTGCACGCCAACGGCCGTGTTGATGATCATCGGCCAGATTGAGCAAATGAAGATCGACCAGATCGCCGCCGGATTGGCCGACTTGAACACCAGCAGGCCGATCGGCAGCCAAGCCAGCGGCGACACCGGCTTGAGCAAACTGATGATCGGACCGAACATGCCCGACAAGAAGCGCACTCGGCCAATCAGGAAGCCCAGTGGAATACCCACCAATGCCGCCAGACCGAAACCGATCGCCACGCGTTGCAGCGACGCCAGCACATTCCAGCCGATGCCCTGATCGTTGGGACCAGTGCGGTAAAACGGATCGGAGAACAACTTGATCGCTTCCTGCAAGGTCACCAGCGGCGTCGGAAAGTTACCGGTCTTGGCTGCGATGATCTGCCATACCAGCACCAGAAAAGCGAGGCCGGTCAGCGGCGGCAACACCTTCAGCAGCAAGCCTGCCATCAATGGTGATTTTTTCACCTGCCGGGGTTTCGCCTTGACGACCGAGGTTGCGGCTGTTGCAGAAACCGTCGCTGCAGTTGTAGTAGCCGGCGTCGGTTTTTCATTCATCATCGTTTCCATGACTGCGCTCATATCGATTCCTTCACTCTGTACTGCGACAAAAACGTGCGCCGATGACGCACTTGCTTACGTCTTGATCTTGAACGATGCGGCGTAGGCCTTCGGATTTTTGCCATCCCAGACGGTGCCGTCCATCAGCTTGGAAGTGCGCATCGGATCCTTCGGAATACTGGTCTTGGTCATGGTGGCGGCTTCTTTGTACAGGTCGATCTGATTGACCGACTTGGCCACAGCCAGATAGTCCGGATCGTCCTTGAGCAGGCCCCAGCGGCGATGCTGCGTCATGAACCACATACCATCCGACAGATACGGGAAATTGACCGCGCCGTCGTTGTAGAACTTCATGTAGTTCGGGTCGTCCCAGGTCTTGCCGAGACCGTTCTGATAGCGACCCATGATGCGTTGATCGATCACATCCTTGCTTGTGTTGACATAGGACTTGTCGGCAATGACTTCAGCCATCTTGTTCTTGTTGGCCAGCGAGGCGTCGATCCATTTGCTGGCGTCAAGGATCGCTGCCATCATGGCGCGGCAGGTATTCGGATTCTTCTTGACGAAGTCGAGCGACGTGCCCAGGACTTTTTCAGGATGGTCTTTCCAGATGTCTTGCGTGGTGGTGGCGGTGATACCGACACCGTCAACGATGGCGCGATGGCCCCATGGTTCGCCAACGCAGAAACCATCCATATTGCCCACGCGCATATTGGCGACCATTTGCGGCGGCGGCACGGTGATGACTTTGGCATCCTTCATCGGATTGATGCCATTGGCGGCCAGCCAGTAGTAGAGCCACATGGCGTGTGTACCGGTGGGGAAAGTCTGTGCAAAGGTGTACTCGCGCTTGTCGGTTTGCATCAGCTTGGCCAGCGATGCACCATCGACACCGCCCTTGTCGGCGACCTTTTTGGACAACGTGATGGCTTGCCCGTTATTGTTGAGGTTCATCAGCACGGCCATGTCTTTCTTCTGGCCGCCAATACCCATTTGCACGCCATAGATGAGCCCATACAGGACGTGTGCTGCGTCGAGTTCGCCATTGGTCAGCTTGTCGCGCACGCCGGCCCAGGAGGCTTCCTTGCTGGGAACGATCTTGATACCGTATTTCTTGTCGAAGCCGAGCACCGAAGCCATCACCACCGAAGCGCAGTCAGTCAGCGGGATGAAACCGATCTTCACTTCTTCTTTTTCCGGCTTGTCCGAGCCGGCTGCCCAGGCTCCTCCTGTGGCTAGTCCCAACATGGTCGCTCCTGTTGCAAGTCCTGCAGTCTGAATTAATTGACGACGCTTGAAATCCACTTCCTCGACAGCTGCCACGGCCTTGTTCGGTTGTTGCTCTTTGAATTCCATCGCGTTTCCCCATTCAGCAAATAAAAAAGGCGTCCCTTCAACACGCAATGAAGCATGCTGAAAGACGCCTTTGTCTTGGATGGTTCAACCGCCATTGGCCGAACCGTTCGATGCGCAAACCTTGCGCTATACCGACGATTCAGCAAAGAGCGTGCCAAGCGCGCCAAAAAACGGCAAAAGCCGCGTCGCTACGCTATGAAAGAAGCCATCTTGATGATCTGGGAAGGATCCAACGCGGCAGCCGCTAGCCGGCAATTGGCGCACCGCGTTTGTGCTGCGCACCAATTTGGCGGTGCATGATTGCCGGCGATGGTCGGTACAAAAGGATCAAAAAAGTGTCAGCCGAGCAAGTCTTCGACATCCAGCAGGCGCTGGGCAATGTCGGAAAGTTTGAGGTTCTTGTTCATGGCCATGCTACGCAGCTTTTGGTAGGCCTGCTCTTCCGACAGCTTGTGTTTGGCCATCAGTACGCCCTTGGCGCGTTCGACCACTTTGCGCTCGGCCAGCTTGAGCTTGGTATCAGACAGTTCGGTAAGCAGCTTCTGCTCCTGGCGGAAACGCGCCAGCGCTACGTCCAGCACCGGCTTGATGCGTTCCGACTGGAGGCCGGCGACGATATAGGCGGTGACGCCTGCTTCCATCGCGGCTTCCATGGTGGAGGTCGTATCGTCTTCGGTGAACATGACGATGGGGCGGCGCTCGTCGCGTGTGGTGATGACGATGTGCTCCAGCACGTCGCGCGCATCGGATTCAGCGTCGATGATGATCATGTCGGGCTGCAGTTGGGCGATCCGCTCCGGCAGATAGAGATCGGCGGGCAACGAGGCGATGATGTTATAGCCGGCTTCCAGCAAACCGATACGCAAGGCTTTTCCACGCTCCGCCTGCTCGTGGAGCGCGTCATTACTTTCATCGCTTTCATCGATGTGATCGATGACAGTGTTGACGACAACGATGCGTAAGTTGCGCATGTGCGGTTCCAATGTTTGCCTGGACATCGTAAATCGATTCTGAACTCGTTGCGGATCTGTGGTGTGTTTTTGTTGCTGTGTCTGTCGAGGCAGGTAGTTTGCCTGCTTGCCTGCTTGCCTGATCTTCCTGCAAATACGACCGGGCGCAACCGGGCGAATAGTAACTCATTTGCTGCGACCGCACACTTTATATCATTTCATGATGTATTCAAGATGGAGGATGTACTCGCCAGCTTCACCATCATGATGCCGTCACAGTGACCTCATCGCATTCTCCACTGCCGTCAGTCTTCTGCAAGCAAAAATCAAACCAGAAAATACAGCGATGCTTGCATCAATTCAGCAAACTGGACGCTGCCCTCTGATTCTCTCCTACTCCGCAACTCGCCTTTTCCTACAGGAAATTGAGGTGCACGCCTATCTACCTGAACGACGGCGATAGATAACATCCATGGCGTCATCTCCTGCTTTTTGCAGGCGAACCCGACACTGCATTTGCCCCATTTAAGCCAGGAGGAGACTCACATGTTACGTCGTACCCGCACATCGCCCGCCGTCAGAAAAACTGCGCAACTTGCCACCTACTTCGCTGCAGGCAGTGCGCTTGCACTGACATCGGCGAGCGCGTTTGCCGACCATTCGCCCGCGCTTGACCGTTTCAGCCTGTCGGCAGGCGCCTACTATGTCGACCCGACGTTTCGCGTGAACGCCAATACCCAATATGGCAATTTCCAGTCCGGCGACATCGATCGCGATCGTACTACGCTGCCGCGCATCCGCGGCGAGATATTGCTGTTCGACAGCCAGGGCCTGTCCTTCGATTACTTCACATACAAGAAAAACAATAGCGGCGCCATCGACAGATCGGCGCCAATCGGCACCGGTTCCAGTCTGACCGCCAACGGCGACGCCAACTTGCAGGTCGACATGGCTTCGGTGGCCTACAAATGGTGGATCGGTCAGGGCAATGACGTGTTCGGCATCGGTCTTGGCGGCGGATACTACCGCGCCCATCTGGACGTGAATGCAGCGGCAACGCTCAACGGTACCTCCGGCACATTCAGCGAAAGCTACACCGAAAAAACCTGGGCGCCTTTGGTGGAACTTGGCTGGAAGCACGCCTTCAGCAAAGACTTCCGCCTTTATGCAGAAGCCTCCGGCGTGAAGAAAAACTGGGGCCGCGTCACCGGCCATATCTATAGCGCCGCATTCGGCGCGGAATGGTATCCACTGGCCAACCTGGGTATCGGCGCCGACTATGGCATCACGCGCATCAATATCAATCGCAGCGGTGGCGGCACGATCAATGACGCCAACCTCGACATCCGTCTCAAAGGCCCTTCCGCTTATGTGAAAGTGCGTTTCTGAGTTTCTATCATTGACGCCCTGCGACCGCCAACCGGCATGGCGCAAGGCGTTGGTAACCGCGGTAACCACTGCAAATTTTGCAGGACAACAAGGAGAACAACATGACCATCGGCACCATTCTACTGATCGTACTTATCCTGATTCTTATCGGCGCCTTACCGGCCTGGCCGCATAGCCGATCCTGGGGTTACGGCCCAAGCGGCATTGCCGGCACCGTCGTGGTGATCCTGCTGATTCTTGTTTTGCTGGGAAGGTTGTAGAACTGTAAAGCTGTAGAAATACAGGTTTTGCTTGCCTGCACCACAAACAGGATATGATGAGCGGCGTTGCATCTTCGAGATGCAGCGCCGCTTATCATTTTGACTGGAAGGGAGCTCGTAACGATGACAAAAAATCGCCAAAAACACCTCTTACTACTGCCGTTCTTCCTGGCCGCCTGCTTTACCGCTCATGTACCTGCCATGGCAGCGGAAGAGGACGTGTCGCAACAGGATCCACAGCGCTGGTATGAAGGCGACGACACCGCCAAACTGCATAACAAGACGCTGCTGAAAGAAGCCCATGCGGCTTACGCCCAGGCGCTGCAAGAATGCAAACCGCTCAAACGCGCCGAAGCCAAGGCTTGCCGCAAGGAAGCCCGCGATCTGCTGAAAAGCGATTTGGCGCGGGCCAAACGCATTTACGCCAACACAACAGCAAGCGAATAGAACCGTACGAGCGCGTAAGGTTTTTGCTCCAGGCAGTCTGCCCGGAATGAATTGAGCGCGGCGCTGGTGCGGTTTTTGATTCTGTGAAGACGCAAAAAAACCAGGGGACCAATACGGTCCCCTGGTTTTTTCCAAGCTGTGTCTCCTGCATTTTCCCCATGCGCCACATCCGGATCAGAGGTAGCGCCGGGTAAATCCGGCCAAGTTTGCGCCTACTTCGTATTCAATAAGCTCACTTGCAAACGTCGTTGCCAAATTACTTGCCGATTTGATTGCCGATCACCCCGCCGACCGCTGCACCACCGACGGTGCCGATGCCGCTACCGCCCGTAAGGACGGCACCGCCAACTGCGCCGACGCCGGCGCCGACCGCGGTATTCCTGTCGCGCTGGGACATGCCGCTACAGCCGCTCAACACGGTAAGGGCGCATACAGTGATCGAAGTCACTGCAATCTTATGTATTGTTTTCATGATGACACCTCTATATAAAGTTGATTAATGCTGCCGTTGCAGCACATGACTCAGGAAATGATTCAAGCGAGTGATTTAGTCTTGCGCCCCTTTCAAGCTTCCAGGCACATACTTTTTAGACGCTCTGGCGGTGGATAGTTTCACACCGATGGCCGCCCTAAACATTCACTTACACTTGCAGGATCGTGCGCGTCGCATGCCTTCTTTCTCATCAGCACATGGTCGTACACGATGACGGCATTGCGGATCGAAGAGGGATGCTTTCTCTCAACCATGTCGAGATAGCGGAATTTCTTTTGGTCCAATGCCGGTTTTACCTTGGATGCCTTGCCTGCTTGCGCATGACTTTTTGCCATGACAAACGGCGTCGCATCACCAGCATCTACTAAAGATGGGTTCGCGGTCGTTGCAGGGGCGGCTACGGCGGCAGAACATGCCATCATGCCGATCAGTACGAGCGAAGCAACTGTTCCTGTTTTTTTCATGATCTCTCCCTCGACAATTCCGGCGCACTACGATCCCGGACTACCTGAGCCTGCACAATCGAGACTGGCGATACTAGTGATTCGCGATACCGGCCTGTTTTTTCATCGGCTCATCATGACAAAACCGGGGGTGGCTCAATAGCCGTGCTTCTCCGATTCTGGCGTAAGACAATTCCTACACAACTTGATGAGCGCACATGAAAATGGGAGCATCTGCTCCCATTTGAATGGCTAAGGATCAGCGATCCTTCAGAGCTTCCTTGGCATCGCCGTAGCTCTTCTGAACGTTACCTTCAACTTGCTTGGCAGCGCCCTTGATCTGTTGTTCCTTGCTGTTCACCACTTCGCCAGCCTTTTGTTGAACCTTGCCGGCTACCTGCTTTGCACTACCTTGGACTTGATCTTTATTCATGATTTCTCCTGAAAGTTGAAAGACCAGCTACTGCGATGCTCAACAGTCAACTGCACACATCTCCATGAGTGGAAACGCGATGAGTTCATCTTAGTGGAGAGGGAGATGCGGGACTATAAGACAGCCCCGCTTTGAAACGTAGGACAAGCAGAGTAAAAAACGACCTGAAAACCGAATTCCTTGTCAGCTTTATGCGGCGGGCGCTGCGGGGCTGGCTGGGGCTGGGGTCGGAACTGAAGGTGGCGGAGCAACAGGCAGGCGAATCGTAATGAGCGAACCTGATCCTGGCGTAGAACGGATATCCACTTCCCCGCCGAAGAAGGTGGCGCGCTCACGCAAGCCGCGCAGACCGTAAGTTTTGTTGTTGTCACGCCGGTCTTGCGAAATGCCGACACCGTTGTCGCGCACGGTCAATGCGACCTGTTCTTCGTCGACATCCAGGATCACATCGACCTGCGTCGCCTTGGCATGTTTGGTGACGTTATTGAGCATCTCCTGCAACATGCGGTAGATGGCAATTTCCATCTGATGGCCGATGGCGACATCTTCGTCCGGCAGGCTCGCTTTGCAAATCATGCCGCTGCGCTCGGCCAGCTCGTCCATCTGTTCGGTGATGGCGGCCTTGAGGCCAAACAGATCAAGCATGTTGGGCCGCAATTCGGTCTGGATCCGCCGTGTGGTGCCGACCAGGGAATTCATCAACCCTTGAATGCGCGGCTTGCGCTCTTGCCACTTTTCATCGTCCGGCAAGATCTTGTAGACACTTTCCAGATGCATGCTCAGGGCCGTCAATGAGGCGCCCATGTTGTCATGAAGCTCACGTGCGATGGCTCGCTTCTCTTCTTCCCGCACGGTTTCCAGATGGTTGGTCAATTCGCGCAGCAAGGCCGTGCGTTCGATCACGGTTTTCTCCAGCTGCGCTTCGCGCTCACGCAAAGAATCTTCGGCGCGCTTGCGTTCCGAGATATCAGTGCTGATGCCGATCACGCCCAATACATTGCCAAGCTTGTCGAACCAGGGAACCCGTGTCGATTGATAGGTAAAGACGCCATGCGGCAAATGCAGGGTCTGCTCAATCGTCTCCGGGAGACCGCTGGCCATCACGCGCTTGTCGTCTTCATCGATGCGGTCGGCATCTTCCTTTTTTGAAAACAGTTCAGGGCTGGCGCGATACATCGCCTCTTCCCAGGTCTTGCCGACTTGCTGCAGCATGGCCGGATTGGCAAATACCAGCAAGCCCTGGCGATTCTTGACGAAGATCGGTTCACGCGTGCTGTCGCTGACCGCTGTCAACAGGGAATTGGTCTCGGCCAGCTTGGCGGCGCTTTGCATGCGCGCGCCATATTCCCGGTCGAGCCTGCCTGCAAAACGCCAAAAGATGAACACGACGAGCGCACCATCAATCAGCGTCAGAAAAGGCAGCATCAGCCGATCCGCATATAAGCCATATTCAGCCCCTTGCGCCACCAGCAAATTGAAAATCAGTATCAGCGCCAGCATGGAGGGCAGCAAGCGGCGCAACATGTTGCCACCAGGTGCATGGCTGACGATGATCGCCATCAGGCGATGCGACGGCCGCGCCATCAGCAGCGCAGCCCCCAGCAACAGGAACACCAGCGCCGACAGAAAAGGAATGCCGGTCGAATAATGCAGGAAGGTCAGCTTGTTGACGCCGTACAGATAGCCGACCAGTGGAATGGCACTCAGACCGATGAGGATGAACGCCAGGTATTCAGCAGGATAGTGACGCGCACCAACACGCCAGTCATGGATCAGCAGCGTCAACGCAATCAGCACAAAACTACCCGCAGCCAGAGGATGAATCGCCGCGCCGAAAGCGCTGTGGGCCAAAGATATTCCAGACAGCACGCCAGGCAGGCGATCACCCAGCAAGTTCAGGCCAAAGACGTTTTGCAGAAGAAATCCGGCACCCAGCAGCAATAGCAATAGTGCAACGATACGCGCAGAGATCGCCAGACGCCGGCTTGAGTGTCCGACGTTGAGACATTGCATGTACAAGGCTGAACCCGCGAGGATGAAGCCGACCGCGGTACTGCCTTGTACGGCGATCAGATCCGCCAGAATTTTGCGATAGTCGTCTTCGGCATAACAGCTGATCAGCACCACAGCGCCGAACAAGACAATGATCATCGCCAGGCTCATTGCGGCAGTGGCGATGCTGGCAAAGTTTGCCTGCGTAGCGACGTAATGCTCCAACGACGAGGTTTCACCGATCTCGTTGCGTGCTGCCTTCATTTGCATGTACTGAAGCCCCCGATTGTGCGTTGATCGCATGACCGCCACGCGCCAGGCACGTTGCGACCGTTGTTGCGTCGACATACATTATATTTAATACAGCGTGGTCAGGATCGAGTCCTGCCGCATCTTCGGCAAGGCCTCTGTCGCCAGTGCAGTCTTATGCCACAACGACCAGGCGCCGAATCTGCAGAATATGCCTGGCATCGTAGAACACAACGTCACCCCCGGCACGGCCTTACCATCACATCACGCCGATGTATATCTGGGCGACGGTGCCAGTCCGTTTCCCTTGCCGCTGAGTCGCTCGATCAAGCTGCGTAGCTTGGTGAACTCGGAAGATTTATCGAAGAAGAACTGCACGCCGTATTGCAAGCCCACGCGGCGATACGTTGCACTGACGTGGTTACTGAAGATGATCTTGAGTTCGTCGTGGCTTTTTTTGCCGGAACGCGCCAGCGACTGCAACAGGTTCATACCGTTACCCTGCTTGAGCTGGATGTCCAGGATCAGCACATCGTAACTCTCATTTTCCAGATGCGCTGCCGCGTCCTGCTCGGTCTCGGCATAACCGGCAAGCTCAACACCGGGAATCTCCGCGAGGCTTTCCATGATCAGATCGCGCACGTCCGCTGAATCTTCGACAAGGAAAACCTTCAGCGGCGCATTCGCGGTGCGCCCCATCCTTTCCGACATGTCCTGCAATACGTGCTCCATGATCACTGTCCTGACACTCAATTTCAAAAAACCCGGCTCGGCAACACCGGTAAAAGGCGCAAAGTAGGTTGGATACCGCGCCCTGCGTACCTGCGCAGCCTCTTCCGTTAATCGATCAGATTATTCTTGATGGCGTAATAAATGATATCGGCGTTGTTGGCCATGTTCATCTTCTGCAAAACGCGCGACCGGTAAGTACTCACAGTCTTGACGCTCAGACAGAGTTCATCGGCGATCTGCGTCACGCCCTGGCCCTGGCCCAGCTTGTAAAAAATCTCGTATTCGCGTTGCGACAGGGTCTCGTGCAGCGGCTTCTCCGAATCCACTGGATCGGTGGTCAGCAGCTCTGCGACGCCGTAACTGATGTATTTGTGCCCGCGCAAAATGGTGTTGATCGCACTGACCAGATCCGTCGCCAAGGCTTCCTTCTGCACATAGCCACTAGCGCCACTGCGCAGAACCTGAACCGCATAGCGGCTTTCCGGATGCATGCTGAGCATCAGCACCGGCAAGGCCGGTTTTTCGCGTTTGATTTGCTTTAATACTTCCACGCCGCTTTTGTCCGGCATCGCAATATCGAGCAGGACAATGTCCCACTCTTGTGTCCGTACCAGGCGGATCGCTTCTTCAGCGGTACTTGCTTCTCCGCCGACTTCCATGTTCGGAATATCCGCAATAAAGTGCTGAACACCAGCACGCACGACAGCGTGATCATCGACTACTAATATTTTTGTCATAGTTTTTACCAGCATCAAGACAATGCTGCAGTCCTTCCTGATCAGGCAAATGCGGTTTCGCTGCGCTGTTCCCTGCCTGATTTGCAGCGTTTCCAACATTTGATTGAGTTGCCCGGCGGCACCGGGGCCTTCCGCGGCTAACTATACCTTATTACCTGTTACTGCTTAATTCCAATAAAACAATAATTCAGGCCGTAAGCCTGAATAAACCGGGGCGATGGCCGCAGCCACCGCCCCGAACTACATTACTTCAGACGCAGGTCGTTCTTCACCGAAGTCACACCCTTGACGCCGCGAGCCAGTTCAGTGGCACGGGTAGCGCTGGTTGCCGAACTCACAAAACCGCTCAACTGAACGACACCCTTGTAGGTTTCGACGTTGATTTCGGCCGACTTCAGGTTAGGCTCCTGCAAGATCGCGCTCTTTACCTTGGTAGTGATGACGGCGTCATCGACGTATTCGCCGGTGCCTTCCTTGTTCGGTCCGGAAGCGCAACCGACCAGCGATACCATCATCAGTGCGAGGAAAAAGCCCATAAAGCGTTTGGTCAAAGATAAAGTCATAATGATCTCCTTGTTGGTAAATTCAACTACATGTGTGTGATTGTTTTATGGAGAAGCATCGCTACCTCTCCATGACCTTAACGCGGTGAACACAACGCCGCCAGCAGCGTTGCATCTCCTTGCCGTACCTTCGTACTGCCTGCGTCGACGCGCCTTGCCGGCGACGTCCTGTTCAAAGCTATTACTGGATTACTGCAGAATTATTTGCCGTACTTAGCCTTGGCTGCGGTCGTACACTTGTCTTGTTCCGCGCCCTTCAGCGCATCGCACTTTTCTTTAGCGACGCTGTAATCGGCATCATTGGTGGTCTTTGCTGCATCTTTATTTGCGTCTTTGGTCTTGCGCTTAGCCTTCGCATCGGCGATTGCCGTTTCATGCGCGGCCTTGGCTTCCTTGTCGCAAACGTCTTGCTCGTTGCCCTTGAGCGGCTTGCACTTTGCCTTGGCGGTCTTGTAGTCGGCGTCCGCGGCAGCGACGTCGGCTTTATATTGAGACTTGACGGCGTCAGCGGCAGTTGCCAGGCTGTGAGCACCGAAAGCTGCGGAAGTCAGAATACAAGTGGCGATGAATTTTTTCATGAGAATTCCTTGGTTTTAGGTTTTAGGTTTTGGTTTTAAAGGCGAGGTTCGAACAATGCCTGACTGGCGGCGGGATAGTCCCGATGCCGGCATATTGTTCAATGACTCCAATCCTTGTTGTTATCTTCGAAAGCCTTGAGTTGTTTCTCGGTTTCGTCCTTGTTGATGCCATAGACTTCCTGAATACGGCCGGCCAGTTCTTCACGCTTGCCGTTAATGGTGTCGAGCTGATCGTCGGTCAGCTTGCCCCATTGTTGCTTGGCTTTACCCTTGAATTGCTTCCAGTTGCCTTCAATGATGTCCCAGTTCATGCTGCTCTCCTTGCTTGTTGTTAATGAGGCGGGATGTGCGGTATGCCGCTGGATTTTCGCTTGGCTTTTTTGCCTGGCTTTACTTTCCCAACCGTCGTCTAAGCGCCGGTCAGGCGCATTCAATCCAGCAGATCGCTCATGTCGTCGGCGTGTTCTTCTTCCTTCGCCATGATGGAAATAAGCAAATGCTTGGTGGTCGGATCATCGTCACCAATGCGCTCGATCATCTGGCGATAGGTTTCGATCGCAATACGCTCGGCAATCAAATTGGCGCGAATCATCGACTTGATGTCGGTCGATTCGTCATAGTCAGCATGGCTGCGCTCGGACAACTCACGAGGGTTGAAATTCGGCTCGCCGTTGAGCTGCACAATACGCTCGGCAATTTGATCGGCATGGCCTTCTTCCTCCAACGCATGTTCAAGGAACTCCGCCTTGATCGGTTCGTTCTCCAAGCCGGTTGCCGTGTAATAGTGACGCTTGTAGCGCAGCACACAGACCAGCTCGGTCGCCAGGGCATCATTGAGCATGGCGATGATTTCCTCGCGATTACCCTTGTACCCCTCGGTGACGGCGCCGTTACCGGTCTTCATTGCGGCTTCGCGCACCTTCTCGCGATCAATACGAAACGGCTTGTCGCTGATGTGATGTACCGTTGATGGCTTGCTTGACATAATCTTGTTCCTTTATCCGGTTGGCTATATGGCTGGGGACAGGCTGGCTAACTATTGAGCGAGGGTTCAGCGTTCGCCGCTGCGCGAAACGCACAGGCCCAGCAACAGACCGACGCCGGTCGAAATGGCGATGGCGCGCCATGGATTGGACTGCACATAATCGTCGGTGGTGGCGGCAATCTCTTTACCGGTCTGCACCACGTACGACTGAATTCCCTGAGCTTTGATGAAAGCGCGATCGAGGATCTCTTCACCCTGGGCGCGCAGATCTTCGGCTTTTTTGCCGGTGGCCGCAGCAGCCTCGTTGAACAATTCCTGAGCTTCTTGCAACAGCACTTGTACGTCGCTGCGGACGGTTCGCAATTTTTCTTCGCGCATTTTTTTACACTCCTTCTTCGTTAGATTGCAGCTTCAATACATGAGGTATTGAAGAATGAGCAGCATCAACAGGGGCATGCCCACCAACCAGCAAATCACCATTTTTTCCATGATTGCACCCGTTTCGGTATGTTCTTGTGTTGTGAAACGAACCGCTGTCTCTTCCGTTCTTTCCCTGGATATCCGCGCTGCTGATTCTGAAGCAACTGCGAAACCGGTAACTGAACGATACTGTCTGCTCGTATCACCAGCGATAGGACTGCTGCTGATTGCCTTGTAGGACAAGGCCGGTAAAACATGACTTCTTACATGACACTGCACCTGCCAAGCCGCTAATACTGATCTCTCGAGCGGTCTTTTCTGCCACTCACGGCGTCGCGTCTTGCGACAGCTCGTCCGTCTTTACCGCCGGCCCCGGCATGGCTGGCTGAAACACGTTGCCACCCTCGCCTTCCCAACGTTGCAACGCCCTGCGCTGGGCACGTCTGTCAGAGCGCTCCAGGCGGTTGGCGCAGATATTGAGTACCGCCACGACGGCGGCGCTGGAGATACCCAACGCCAGCAGCAGATTTCGTTTGGTCAGCATGAACAAGCTCCCTGGTCTGATTGTTTGCTGGCTGTTTCCGTGCAATGCAGGCGACTCAGGCCGACATCTGCTTTGCGGAATGCTTCAGCGTATGTTTGATTGAATGCTTGATGATTTGGCGTGCATCACCCATCGTGCGCTGCACCTCACCGGCTCCCTGCAATTGCAGGGCATGACGGCGACGCGCCTGATTGCCGGAAAAACTTGCCATTTTTTCATCCAGACGCCCAAGTGCAATTTTCAGATTTCCTACCAATTGATCCTTGTTCATGACGCGCTCCCTGGCAGTGAGTAATGCATTAGTGGTGCTTGGTAATGAATCAGTGATACGACAAATTGATACGATGGGACGGATCGTAGCAATGCCTTGGTGCAAGAGGTATAGGACGCCCGCCCATTGTCTTGTAGGACAAGATGAGAAGCCGCGCCGGATAAGGCTTTCCGGCTGATCTGATAGTGATCGTTACCGTCGTTTGCAGTTGCCCTCCTACAAGCAATTGGGCGAGCGTCTGATGGCAGCCGTGAGATGCAGCTATTACGATGCAAACATTGGATGGTGAACCGGCGCAAATAGCGTGGATGATTCTTCTGGAGACATCTCCCCGCCTTCACCAACCGATTGCAAACAGGCTCGCCGGATGGATTGACGCGCGTCTTCTGGTCGACACGTTGACCTCACACTTCAAGGAGCAGACATGGGTAAGTATTTCCTCGCCTGGATACTGGGCGTTCCCGCCTTCGTGCTGGTACTGATCTATCTCTTCGTGCACTGATTTGCACTGATGCATGAACAGAAAAAGAAAAAACTTTTTCCCTCCATTTCAATGAAAGGTACATGATGAAAAACGATCAACTGATTGATACTCTGAACGATCTGATCCAGATTTCGAAGGATGGCGAAGAAGGTTTCCGCGTCTGCGCGGAAGACGCCTCGGAACGTCAGGCGTACTACAAGACACAGTTCCTGGAACGCTCTCAGGCTTGCGGCCAGAGTGCCCTGGAATTGCAAAATCTGGTGCGTGCGCTGGGTGGCGAACCAACGAATCACACCACGGTGAGCGGCGCGCTGCATCGTCAATGGATCAACATCAAGAGCGCCATCGTCGGCAAGAACGACGAAGCCATCCTTAACGAATGCGAGCGTGGTGAAGATGCTGCCGTCAACGCCTATCGCAAGGCGCTGGCGGAAGACTTGCCAAGCGATGTGCGCCTGATCATTGAACGTCAGTATCAAGGCGTGCTGGCCAACCACGACCGTGTGAAGGCATTGCGGGATCAGGTGCGCGCCAAGAAGGCGGCTTAAAGCTTGGTTTGAGATTCGATGCGCCAAGGCTTATTTAACGCTTACTGGACGCGTATTTCACGCGGCAGAAAGCACTTGGCAAAGCATCAAGGAGAATAAAAAAGAGCGGCTTAACGGCCGCTCTTTTTTCGTTCAGTTTTTAGTCCGTCAATTTATTTTTTGTGGTGCTTCAACATGAGCGCCAACTCCTGCAGCGCAACCAACATGGTCTTGATAAATTCACGTGTCGGTTCATGGGTCAGTTTGCCGTTGGCGTCAAAGCGATCACCCGCACCACCGATCATGACTTCCGGTTTATTCAGGATTTTCAGATCAAGAAAAACGCCGATCTGGCGCAAGTGATACTGCGCACGTGCCGTACCGATAGCACCTGGACTGGTGCCCATGATCGCCGTTGCCTTGCCTGCAAACGGCTGCTCAGGCGGACGTGAGGCCCAATCGATCGCATTTTTCAGCACGCCGGGAATGGAGTAGTTGTATTCCGGCGTAGAGAATAAAATCGCATCGGCTTCCGCGATCTGTTTGCGAAAGCGCTCTACCGACGGCGGCCATCCTTTGGCGCGCACATCGTCGTTATACAAGGGAATGTCGGAAATGTCGGCCTGAATCAGGCGTACGCCGGGCGGCAGCAATTCCGCCGCGGCGTGAAGAGCCGCCGTGTTGTAAGAACCTGCACGCAAACTGCCGGAGATGCCAAGAATCGTGATCGGGGTATCGCTCATTTCAGTGTCCTTGATAAGGGAAGTCGAATCTGCAAACCGAATCTGAAATTGCGTTTGCAAACAGCGGAAAACACCGATCTATCCTACACCAGACTTCGCATCTCCTAGAAGGCACTCGTCAGCCTTAGATCAGCCTTCACCCAGATAAGCCGCCTTCACACGCGGATCGTTGAGCATGTCCTTGGCGTTGCCGGTCATGGTGATCAGGCCAGACTCCATCACATAGCCGCGATGCGCTGCTTCCAAGGCCAGCTTGGCGTTCTGCTCCACCAGCAGGATCGTGATGCCCTGCGCCGATACCGTACGGATCACTTCGAAGATCTTCTCCACCATGATCGGCGACAAGCCCATCGACGGTTCATCCAGCAGCAGCAATTTCGGATGGCTCATCAGCGCACGCGCCATGGCCAGCATCTGCTGTTCGCCGCCCGACAAGGTACCTGCCATCTGGCTGGCGCGTTCCTTCAATCGTGGAAACACGGTGAACCAGTGGTCGATGTCTTGCGCGATCTGCTGCTTGTCGTCGCTGGTGTAGGCGCCCATCAGCAGGTTCTCGTGGATGCTCATGCGCGTAAAAACGCCACGCCCTTCCGGCACCATCGCCAGCTTTTGCTGCACCAGATTGAAGGAGCTTTGGCCCTTCAGCGCTTGACCGAGATAGGTGATGTGGCCGCTGACTTTGCAGTTCGGCAGCGTGCCGGTGATGGCTTTCAAGGTGGTGGTCTTGCCGGCGCCATTGGCGCCGATCAGCGTGACCAGTTCGCCTTCATTGACTTCCAGGCTCGCGCCCTTGACGGCCTTGATGCCGCCGTAGGCGACGCTCAGGTCTTCAACTTTTAAGATGTTTGTTGTCATTGTGATCTTTCAACTTTTTATACAGCGCTTCGTTGACTCTGTGGCGTACCTTGAGCGCCGTAGCGAGCGGGGGCAGGCGAGCATCGCAGTGCTGGTCTGCGCCCGCGCAGCAGGCGAACAAGGTGCGCATTAATGGGCAGCACCAAGATACGCTTCGATGACTGCGGGGTTCTTCTGCACATCCGCCGGTACGCCTTCGGCAATCGGCTTGCCGTAGTCCAGCACCGTCAGCCGGTTGCACAGGCCCATCATCAGTTTGACGTCATGTTCGATCAGCAGGATGGTTTTACCTTCCGCCTGAATCTTGACCAGCAATTCTCTGAGGCCGAGCTTCTCGGTGGCGTTCATCCCGGCCGCCGGTTCGTCCAGCGCCAGCAGTTGCGGCTCGGTCGCCAGTGCGCGCGCGATCTCCAGTCGGCGTTGGTCGCCGTAGGACAAATGACGCGCCGTACGCGAGGCGAACTGGCCAATGCCGACGAAGTCGAGCAGCTTTTGTGATTTCTCTTTGATTTGTGCTTCTTCGTCGCGGGCGGCCTTGTGACGGAAGACGGCGCCGAAGACGTTCTGTTTGGTGCGCACGTGGCAGCCGACCATGACGTTCTCCAGCACAGTCATGTCGCCGAAGAGGCGGATGTTCTGGAAGGTGCGGGCAATGCCGGCCTTGGCCACTTCGTGCGGGGCGCTGGGGCTGTAGGGCTTGCCGGCCAGTTCGAAGCTGCCGGTGTCGGGTTGGTACAGGCCGGTGATGACGTTGAAGAAGGTGGTCTTGCCGGCGCCGTTGGGGCCGATCAGGCCGTAGATCTGACCTTGTTCGATGGTGAGACTGACGCCCGACAGGGCTTGCAGGCCGCCGAAGCGTTTGCTGACGTCGGCGATTTTTAACAGGGTGGTGCTCATTGGTTCGTCCTCTGTGTGCTGTTCGTCGAGATTAGGCTTTGACCACGCCAACCGGCTCGTCGCCGTGCGGGTGATCGGCTTCAGGGCGGTCTTCATGGCGGGGAGACGGCCACAGACCAGCGGGACGGTTCAACATGATGATGACCATGGCCAGGCCGTAGAGCAGCTGGCGCAGCACTTCGGCGTCGATCCAGACTTTGCCGAACAGGCTCATTTGCACCGGTTCGACCACGTGACGCAGCACTTCCGGCAAGGCGGCGAGGATGATGCCGCCCAGCACGACGCCGGGGATGTGGCCGATGCCGCCCAAGACCACCATGGCCAGCACGGCGATGGATTCGGTCAGGGAGAAGGATTCCGGCGAGACAAAGCCCTGGAAGGAGGCGAACATGGCGCCGGCCACACCGCCGAACGAGGCGCCCATGGCGAACGCCAGCAGTTTGACGTTGCGCGTGTTGATGCCCATGGCCTTGGCGGCGATTTCGTCTTCGCGGATGGCGACCCAGGCACGGCCCAGTCGCGAATCCTGCAGGCGGATCGAGAAGAAGATCACGCCGATGCACAGCAGCAGGAAGAGGAAGTAATAGGCGTTGACCGACGGCATGGTGAAGCCGAGAAACTTGACGATGGAGCCGGATCCCGGTTCACCGGCCAGCGAGACGCCGAAGACGCGGATCGGGTCAATCAGGTTGATGCCTTGCGGCCCGTTGGTGATGTTGACCGGGGCGTTGAGGTTGTTCATGAAGATGCGGATGATTTCACCGAAGCCCAGGGTCACGATGGCGAGGTAGTCGCCGCGCAGCTTCAGGGTCGGTGCGCCCAGCAGTGCGCCGAACACGGCCGCAATCAGGGCCGACAGCGGCACGATGATCCACAGCGACAGGTGGATACCGCTCTGCACGATCTGCGGGCCGCAGACCATGACGAGGAAGTTGCCCACCGCCGGATAGGTGTTGACGAAGGATTGCAGCACGTCGGCGAACTGGGGCGAGGCCAGCAAACCGGCGGTGTAGGCGCCGATGGCGTAGAAGGCGATGTAGCCCAGATCCAGCAGGCCGGCAAAGCCCACCACCACGTTCAGGCCCAGGGCCAGCATGATGTAGAGCAAGGCCATGTCCATGATGCGTACCCAGGAGTTGCCGAACATGCTGGCAACAAACGGGAAGGCGATCATGACGATCAGGAGCGCAGCCAGGCTGAGTCTGGCCTGCTGCGGGTTGCGTTTCTTGTCGAAGGTGAGGAAGGCCATGTCGGTCTCTCTTTCTTTATCTGTTCTGAGGCTATTTGCGTTAGCAAATGGAAAATTTGCTTAGGTTCCGTAGCGAGCGAACGTCAGCTGTCGTCGACCGGAGCACAGCCACCGGAGTGTACTGAAGTACACGAGGATGGCGAGCACCGTACGGCGGCAGATCACGTTCGCGCAGTAGGAACATGAGTAAATTTTTAAGCGCGGTCGGCGACGCGTTCACCCATGATTCCGGATGGGCGTAAGGTCAAGACGATGATCAGCACGATGAAGGCGAAGATGTCCTGGTAGTTACTGCCCAGGAAGTCGCCCGTCAGATCGCCGATGTAACCGGCGCCCAGACTTTCAATCAGACCCAGCAGAATGCCGCCCAGCATGGCGCCATAGATATTGCCGATACCACCCAGCACCGCTGCCGAGAAGGCTTTCAACCCCGGCACGAAGCCCATGGCGAATTGCGCTGTCGAATAATTCGCCGCCCACATGACGCCGGCAATCGCGGCCAGCGCCGCGCCGATGATGAAGGTGACGACAATCACGCGATTCGAGTCCACGCCCATCAAGCCTGCAATGCGCGGGTTCTCGGCGGTGGCGCGCATGGCGCGGCCCATCTTGGTCTTCTCAACGATCAGCACCAGGCCGATCATCGCGGCCAAGGCCAGCAGCAACAGCATGATCTGGGTGGGCGAGATCAGCGCGCCGGCGATATGCACCGGATCCGACGGCATGATTTGCGGGAAGGGAACCGGGCTGCGGCCCCAGATCATCATGGCCAGCGTTTGCAGCAGGATCGATACGCCGATGGCGGTGATCAATGGCGCTAACCGTGGCGCATTGCGCAACGGACGATAGGCCACACGCTCGATGATCATGCTCACGATCACGCACACAGGGATCGCGCCGATGATCGCAATGATCAACTTGACGATGCCCGGCAGATCCGGCGCCACGTGCTGCACCAGTTTCAGAATGCTCAAACCGGCCATCGCCCCGATCATCAGCACGTCGCCGTGCGCAAAATTGATCAGGTTCAAGACCCCGTACACCATCGTGTAACCCAAGGCAATCAGGGCGTACATGCTCCCCAAGACCAGGCCGTTGATGATTTGCTGGATGAATATGTCCATAAATGCCTACTTCCTAAATTCGTAACGTCAATGAGATATGTCGATGCAAGACGCCTGAGCATCTACGATTGCATGCGAGCTTGAGAGCAAAAACTGTTCCCGATCCGAGAATTTCTGCAAATGGCCGATAGCCTTGCCTACCAAGGCCGTCAGCACCGAATGCTATGGATACAGATAAGACGAGAGGTCAAAGAAACGCGTCAAGATGGAGCGTGTGCGGGCAAGCTGGGGCAGATAATTGAAAGTGCTCATGGGGATGCTCATGATCGATTGCACTCCTTCTTGGTCGAAAGATCTGTAATGTGAAAAAAGCGAGCGCACCTTGTGGGGACTCGCCGGTTGGAGCGGGATTATACCTAAGCAGCTCCCACAATACGAGAATAGACGCTAATGCACGCTGGCATTGGATATGCGGCCAACGAAAGACGCAAAAAAAGCGCAACGAGTGCGCTTTTTTTGCTTTAAAGATGTGTGTCAAACAAGGGCTGTAATTGCGAACCGGATTACGAATTACAAATCGCGATTACCCGGCGAACCCAATTTAGCCGTTACTGACGATGGAACGTCCGCCGCCCAGACCTTTCGGCATGGGGAAAGTCACGTTTTCTTCGATGCCGTCGAGAATACGCACGCTGCGCGTTGCGCCCTCTTTGAGCCGGTCGATGACGGCCTGCACCAATACTTCCGGAGCCGAGGCGCCGGCGGTGACACCGATGCGCTTCTTGCCCACCAGCCAGTCGGCATTGATGAGATCGGCGTTGTCGACCATGTAGGCCGGCACGCCCTTCTTCTCGGCCACTTCGCGCAGGCGGTTGGAATTGGAACTATTGGGACTGCCGACCACAATCACGACGTCGACTTGGGGAGCCATAAACTTGACGGCTTCCTGACGATTGGTGGTGGCATAGCAGATATCGCCTTTTTTCGGCTCGGCGATGTTGGGAAACTTGTCTTTCAACGCAGCGATGATGTCGGTGGTGTCATCGACCGATAGCGTGGTCTGCGAGACATACGCCAGCAAATCCGGATCAGTGACCTTCAGCTTCACGACATCGTCGACAGTCTCGACCAGATACATGCCTGCCTCAGTCTGGCCCATGGTGCCTTCAACTTCAGGATGGCCCTCGTGCCCGATCATGATGATCTCGCGGCCTTCGCGGCGCATCTTGGCGACTTCCATATGGACTTTGGTGACCAGCGGGCAAGTGGCGTCGAAGACGGTCAGGCCGCGTTCTTGCGCTTCTGCCTGTACAGCCTTGGACACGCCGTGCGCAGAAAAAATGACGGTGTTGCCGGCGGGGACATCCGCCAGCTCTTCAATGAAGATGGCGCCTTTGTTCCGCAGATCGGCAACGACGTAGGCGTTATGGACGATTTCATGGCGCACGTAAATCGGCGCGCCGAACTGCGTCAGCGCGCGCTCAACGATTTCGATGGCGCGATCAACCCCGGCGCAGAAACCGCGCGGTTGAGCCAATAAAATTTCAGGTTCTTGCTTATCCATATCGAGCACCTTACAGAATCCCGATGATTTTCACTTCAAATTTCAGCGTTTGTCCGGCCAACGGATGATTGAAATCAAACAGCGCGCCCTGCTCGTCAATCTCGCGCAGCACGCCGGCAAAGCGTCCACCGCCCGGTGCTGCAAAATCGACGAGGTCACCGACGCGATAATCTTCATCCATGGACGAATTCTCTTCCAGCGTGGCGCGCGAGATGCGCTGAACCAATTCCGGGTTGCGCGGCCCAAAAGCCTTATCGGGAGACAGCTCAAACGTCTGATGCGCCCCCTCTTCCAATCCCAGCAAGCAAGCCTCCAGAAACGGCGCCAGTTGGCCTTGGCCAAATTGCAGCGTGGCAGGCTTTTCCTCAAAGGTACTGACGATATTTTCGCCGGCCATGGATGCCAGGCGGTAGTGCAGTGTGAGGTAAGCGTTTTCGGTGACGACCGGGACAGATGCGTTGGACATGAAGAAGTTTCAGTAAGCGTGACAGCCCGCTATTGTAAGCCACCTTGCCCAACTCCGTAAAAACAAGCCTCGACTTCAGACCGCTTAATTTATTCACTAACATTCTCGAACCAAGGACTCCATGGCGATTACTGACTGGCCGGAAGACCAGCGCCCGCGCGAACGCTTGATCAAACAAGGTGCCCCTGCTCTGTCTGACGCCGAATTGCTGGCCGTGTTCCTGCGCGTTGGCGTGGCCGGTAAAAGCGCGGTGGATCTGGGGCGCGACATGATGGGGCATTTCGGCTCCCTGCAGGCCCTGTTTGCCGCCAGGCTGACCGATTTCGTCCGAATCAATGGCCTGGGGCCGGCCAAATATGCACAGCTGCAAGCGGTATTGGAGCTGGCCCGGCGCGCGCTATCGGAAGAGTTGCGTACAGGCACCACACTCAGCTCTCCAGAGGCGGTGAAGCAATACTTGCAGTTACTGTTCCATGGAAAAGCCTATGAAGCCTTCGTCGTCCTGTTCCTCGACGTCAAAAATCGCCTGATCGAGTCGGAGGAACTGTTTCGCGGCACACTGACGCATGCCAGTGTGTATCCGCGTGAAATCGTCAAAGCGGCGCTGGCGCATAATGCGGCCAGCCTGATTCTTGCGCACAACCATCCATCCGGCGAAGTCACGCCGAGTGCCGCCGACCTGCATCTGACCAGCAATCTCAAACAGGCGCTAAACCTGGTCGACATCAAGGTTCTTGATCATATCGTGGTGGCGGGACGGGAGACACATTCCTTTGCGGAGCACGGCCAGCTATAAAGCCTGCGCTGACTGCGCCCCTGACTGCCCTGAACTTGAGAGGCCACAGCAGGAAGGCGCAGGCGTACGAAAGAGATGGCAGAAGAGAGGCGTGCATCTCATTCATAGCATGCTCATCAAATTGTTAAACACAAAAACAAACAACGACACAATTGTTTTTCGCAAGTCATTGAAAAATCAGAGTTTTCTATATATACTCTCCTTTTTTCCAATTTCTGGAATTTATAAGGAGTACTAACATGGCACGTGTCTGCCAAGTCACCGGGAAGGGGCCGATGGTCGGCAACAACGTTTCCCATGCAAACAACAAGACCAAGCGTCGCTTTTTGCCTAACCTGCAAAACCGTCGCATTTTCGTTGAGTCGGAAAACCGCTGGGTTTCCCTGCGCTTGTCCAACGCTGGTTTGCGCGTAATCGACAAAGTCGGCATCGATGCCGTCTTGGCCGATATGCGTGCTCGCGGCGAAAAAGTCTAACTAGCAGAGTAAAGGAAATCTATCATGGCTAAATCCGGCCGCGACAAAATCAAGTTGGAGTCGACCGCAGGTACAGGTCACTTCTACACCACGACAAAGAACAAGCGTACAACGCCTGAAAAGCTGGCGATCATGAAGTTTGATCCCAAGGCACGTAAGCACGTCGAATACAAAGAGACCAAGATCAAGTAATTGATTTTTCTCTTGTAAGTAAAAAGCCCCGCGATGCAAATCTGTGGGGCTTTTTATTGTCTGAGGCATTCATGTTGCCGCTGACGTTGTTGATGTTGACGGCTCAGGATCACCGCCTTTGCGCAGCCAGACTGCTCTACCAGTTCTCGATCTGCTTACAGTCCTTCAAGATCGGCTCAGCATCCTCGCCCTGCGTTTTATCGGCCAAAAAACCCTCCTTGCCTTTGCTCCACCAGACGTAATTGCCGGCCACGTATTTCACGCCGGAAGCAGCTACCACACTGACGAACAGCAGTCTCTTGCCGCCTGCAGGCAAATAGGCAAGCGAGCCGGCATCCGTGTTGAGATAACGTACCGGCAAGCGTACGTCGCCCGCACAGCGATAAATCACGCGTTGCTGACTGAACAGTTTGATACCAGGGAGAGTGAGGCTTGAAGTCTTCGCCAGTGTTGCGCCGGGAAGTGCCGCAAAAGCGGCGACGGCCGCGAGCAAAACCGAAGAATAGATTTTACCCACAGCCGACCGAGACAAATTAAGCGTAGCTACGCAAGCGTTGAGCGAAGTCGCGCAATGCATGAATGCCGGAGGCTTCTGCACGCACGCACCAGTCTTGCAGCTGATGCAGCAGCTGTTCACGCGTCGAGTTGGAACGGCCCCAGATCGAAGCCAGTTCCACGCGCATTTCGTGCATGGTTTGCAGCGCCTTGCTGTGTGTGAACAGTTCGGACAATTGTTGCTTCTGACCGTCTTCCAGCTTGGCCGGCTCACGTTGCAGCAACTTCTTGGACGACTTCAGGAAACGCGATTCCAGCTTGGCCTTTTCAGCCAGATGCTCCAGCTCATCAGCCCAGGCGCGCTTGAGCGACTTGGCGTACTTGGACATCACATCGTAGCGATTGGCGATCACGGACTGCAGCGTGTCGAAGTCGGCGACCAGCTTCTGACGATCGAACTTCGGCGCAGGTGCAATTTTCTTGACCTTGGCCAGACCCATCATTTCCAGAATGCGGATATACATCCAGCCGATGTCAAACTCGTACCACTTGGACGACAGCTTGGCCGACGTGCCGAAGGTATGGTGATTGTTGTGCAGCTCTTCGCCGCCGATGATGATGCCCCATGGAAACACATTGGTCGCAGCATCGTTGCAATCGTAGTTGCGGTAGCCCCAGAAGTGTCCGATACCGTTGATGATGCCGGCGGCGGTGATCGGGATCCACAGCATCTGCACAGCCCAAACGGTCAGACCGATGACGCCGAACAGCATGACGTTGATGATCAGCATCAGGCCGACGCCTTGCCAGCCGAATTTGCTATAGATATTGTGCTCGATCCAGTCGTCCGGTGTGCCATGGCCATACTTTTCCATGGTTTCGGCGTTACGGGATTCTGCGCGATACAGTTCGGCGCCTTCCAGCAGCACCTTTTTGATGCCGCGCACTTGCGGGCTATGCGGATCTTCTTCAGTTTCGCACTTGGCGTGATGCTTGCGGTGAATCGCAGCCCATTCCTTGGTGACCATGCCTGTGGTCATCCACAACCAGAGACGGAAAAAGTGGCTTGGAATGGCGTGCAGATCCAACGCACGGTGCGCCTGGCAGCGATGCAGGTAAATGGTCACACCGGCGATCGTGATATGCGTCATGATCAGGGTGTAAAAGAAAATCTGCCAACCGGTTGCGTGCAGCAAGCCGTTCGAAAGAAAGTCCAGGATCGAATCTACTGTCATTACCACTCCAAAAGAAATACTTCACGGCAATTGAACTTGCCAAGCTGAGTCGCCAGCCGATAAGGGCGACAAGGTTAGAACCCCGTTGCAAACAAGAGTTGCAAACTTAAGCTGCAACCATCTACCACTTATATTCTTGTATTTTCCGGCATTGTACGCTGATTATGCATCCTTGTGCATGGAAGATGCCTGACCGACAACACTTTGTTCAAAACTGCGCTGATCCATCACGCGAATGTCGCGTTTTGGATGCGCCACCTGGATTCCCTGGGTTTTAAATACCCGCCAGATGGCTCTGTTAACGTCCGAGAGCACATTTAGACGACCGTTTTCAGGATCGGTGATCCAAAAACCTATTTCCAGCTGCAAACCGTCTTCCCCGATCTTGATGAGGAGGGCTTGCGGCAGGATCTGGTCGGACACCCGCTCCACACCAATTGTGGCCTGCTCCAGCATAGACAATACGGTTTCGATATCGTCCTGATACAAAATAGTAACTTGTGTTGCCAAACGTATAATTTTTCGATTCAGCGAATAATTCTGCACCGGGCTGGACATGAACATTTCATTCGGCAAGACCGATTCGATGCCGTCCAGACCTTCAAGGATAGTGTAGCGCGTATTGATCTGCGTGACTTTCCCGAAATAGCGGTCGACGTTGACCATGTCGCCGATAGCCAGGCTACGTTCCAGCAGGATCACAAATCCCGATACGTAGCTGCTCGCAATCTTTTGCAAACCCAGACCAAGGCCAACGCCCAAAGCGCCGCCGAACACGGACAGCACCGTCAGATCGATGCCGACCAGCGACAGGCTGACCAGAATCGCCACCAGAATAAGGATTGCCCGCACCAGCCGTGCTACCACCGTACGCAGCGATGAGTGCATGGTGTTGAGCTTCATCATCCGCTCTTCCAGCATGGCGCCGGCCCACATGGCGATAATCAGCGTCACCAGCACCGATGCGGTCGCCTGCAGGATGGTCAGCAACGACGTTTTGTGACGGCCCAGCGGCAGCATGGTGGTATCGAGATAGTCGACCAGATCAGGCCACAACCCGGTGATGTAGAGCAGTACGCAGATCCAGACCAGAATCGCGAAGATTTTTTCGAACAGCTGAAGAAAAGCGCCTGCGGTGGCGTCTTTGATGAAAATCCGGCGCAGCACATAAAATACGAAACGCATCGCCACCTGGGAAATCATCAGCGGCAGCATGACCTGCCACAGCGTCACCGGCAGCTTCAGGCGCATCAGCACCAGCCGCGCTACGACCAGCAGGATCAGAATCAACAGCGGCGACAACACCCGCACGAAGCTTTTCACGCCGATATTGACCACGCTGTCTTCGCTGGAGGAAAGCGTAAACAGCTTGCGCACCCAGCGCGACAAACCCAGCCCAACCAGTACGCACATGAGAATGACGACGGCCTGGCGCATCAGCTCCAGCGGGGCCAGATCACCAAACAGGTATTCGTAGAAATCAGAGAGCAAAGTTGACATGGTCCTTGTAGAGAAGCAGACGCACTATGCAGTCAATCTGCAGTCAATCTTATTGATAAGCCTCGGCTTCCTGGAAGTGGCGCATCCAGTTGGCGGCATATTTGGCAGCGAGCGGAGGATTTTTACGTGCGACCAGGATATTTTCTGCGTTCTTGTTCTGCGCAGTCCAGGTGAAATTGTAGCTACCGGTAATCACCGTCGCGTCGGCATTGCCGGCGTCGATGACAATAACTTTATTGTGGGCGTTTTTGTATTTCGTTTCTTGCAAGACCTTGATGCCCGCTCTCTGCAGGTCGGCGATACGCTCGCGCCCGGACTTGTTGAGCTGGTCGGCATCGACCAGCACACGCACATCGACGCCGCGTTTACGCGCTGCGATCAAGGCGTTCGTCAGCGGTTTGCTCGTCAGTATGTAAGCTTGCATCAGAACCTGCTTGCGCGCCTTGTCGAGCGTTTCCGCAATCAGGCCCTCGATATCGTCGCCGGGTGTGAAAGCGACCTGCAGGGTTCCCTGCGCCGCCATCGGTTGTGTACCGTTGGCGGCGCCGGAATCAAAAGCCTGCGCTGCGGCGCTGACTGACAGCAGCGCCAGCGAGAACCAGATAGCCCGGCGCGCCGGCCAGATGCCTGCCCGCATTATTTCTTGCGTTCCAATACGGCAGCGAAGAAACCGTCAGTCTGATGCAGGTTCGGCAGCAGCTTCAGGTAGTCACCCATTTCCAGTGCAATCTTTTGCTCTTCCAGCACGGCGCTCATCGGCACCAGCGTGAAGTCGGCATTGTTTTGCAAGAATTCAGCGACGACGTCTTCGTTTTCTTCATTGAGGAAACTGCAGGTGCCATAGACCAGACGACCGCCGGCCTTCAACAGACGGGCCGCGCTGGTGAGAATATTGACCTGCTTGGCGTGCATCTCGGCGATGGTTTCCACCGTCTGACGCCATTTCATGTCGGGATTGCGACGCAAGGTGCCCAAGCCGCTGCAAGGCGCATCGACCAGTACACGGTCAATCTTGCCTGCCAGACGCTTGACCTTGGCGTCGTTCTCATGTGCGATCATGACCGGATGCACGTTCGACAAACCGCTGCGCGCCAGACGCGGCTTGAGTTTGATCAAACGCTTCTCTGAAACGTCGAATGCATATAAACGACCGGTATTGCGCATAGCTGCGCCCAATGCCAGCGTCTTGCCGCCAGCGCCAGCGCAAAAGTCGACGATCATTTCGCCACGTTTGGCGCCGACGACCTGAGCCAGCAACTGGCTGCCTTCGTCCTGCACTTCGATGGCGCCATCCTTGAACAACGGCAGATTTTGCAAAGCCGGTTTCTTGATCACGCGCAAACCCAGCGGCGAATATGGCGTCGGTTCGCACAGAATCGGCGCGGCGGCCAATTCTGCGGCGACGGCTTCACGGTTGGACTTGATGACGTTGACGCGCAAATCCAGCGGAGCGGGTTGATTCATGGCTTCGGCCAGCTCCATGGTGGCAGCTTCACCGTCGCGTGCGATCAGTTTTTCCAGCAACCAGGCGGGCAGATTCGAACGCATCGCCAGCGGCAATTTGTTGCGGTCGATTTGTGCGGTGCGCGTGAGCCATTCGACTTCTTCCGTCGACAAGCCGGCGATCGATTCGATGCTGACGGTGTCCGTCAGGCCCAGCAGCGCCATACGGCGCATCATGGGACCGACACCGGATTCCGCAAAATTGGTGTAGACCGATTTGTTGCGCAACAAGCCATAGACCGACTCTGCGATAACGCCGCGTTCACGGCCGCCCAACTTGGGATTCTCGCGGAAATAGCGGGACAGCGTCACATCGGCCGGGCCGGTAAAACGCAAAATTTCACGCAAGACTTCTTCCGTGTGGGGAACGATTGCGGGTGGCAATCTCATACTGCTTCCTTCAAAGTGATATTCAGACTTGCTCGGCGGACGGGTCGATGTGAACACGACCGTTGTCCAGGCGGAGCTTGCCTTCGACAAACCAGCGCACAGCGCGCGGGTAAATTAGATGTTCCTGTTGCAGCACGCGCTCAGCCAGCACTTCTTCGCTGTCGGTGCTCAATACCGGCACTGCCGCTTGTACCACGATAGGTCCGTGATCCAGATCGGGAGTGACGAAATGCACCGTTGCGCCATGCAGCTTGACGCCCACCGCCAACGCTTGCCGGTGCGTTGCCAGTCCGGGAAAGGATGGCAGCAGCGACGGATGAATATTCAGCATCCGTCCGGCATAGTGTTCGACAAAAGGCGTTGTCAGGATACGCATGAAACCGGCCAGTACCACCAGATCGGGCGCAAACCCATCAATGACGGTGCGTAAGGCGGTGTCAAACAGCTCGCGTGTGGGATAGTCCTTGTTGGCGACGACTGCGGTCGCAATACCATGCTGCCGGGCGAAATCAAGACCGGCCGAATCTGGCCGGTTGCTGATGACTGCTGCGATGGAAACGGGCCAGTTTTGAGCCTCTGCGGCCCGGACGATGGCTTCCATATTGCTGCCGCGTCCGGAAATCAGGATAACAATGCTTCTCATGGTCGGCATTGTAACCGCTGCCCGTGATCAAATTGACGAAAAATCGGCAAAAATGCAACTACGGGCGGGTAAATGTTACTGAAATGAGTAAAAAACGCGGAAAGCAACTTTCTTGTCGGCCCAGAAATCCGCCGCATCGCGGAACACGTCCAGCAAGGTTTCGCGCGCTTCCTTGTCGAATTTTTGCGTGTTTGGCAATTGCTCAATGACAACAATAAAACCGGGCTGCGGGCCGGCCTTGTGCGTCAAATCGGTCAGGCAATCGCCGAGCGCATCGAAATTCTTGCCAAAATGGCGGGGAAAATGAAAAGCGCCGGCAATGATCGCCAGAACCTGCTGCTTCGTCATTGCCTCAGCGCAATAGGCGTACAGAAAGTGCTGGCCAAGACGAGCAGCCTCTTCCTGCAAGTCGCCGACGCGGAAAGCGCGGATGGACTGCACAACATTTGGCGGCACCGTTTTAAATAAACTCATTTCTCCCTCAGATTTTGCAATGGATGCTGCAACCAGAATCTGCTTGTTCATTCCCTGATGCGCTGGAATGTCTGATAGTGATCCTTGGTGTAATAGTACTCACCCGATGTTTGCGGATTGCCGCCGGAGATGATCCGACGCGCGCCGCGATTACGCGCTTTCGGCGTTTTCACGGTGAATTCGTGATAATACCCGCGCTTCTGCCTGGGTAAAACCCCTTCGTAGTTGCCAAACACGACGCCGTCCTTGGCATACGGATACGGACCGCCCTGCTTGATCAGGGCCAGCGTCTGCTGCGCTTCCTGCGGCAAAGAGCCTACTGCAACATTGCCAACACCAGCCTCGACGTCCGCGCCAGACGAGCCTTTGGCGAGTACGGAGAACGATAACAACAGTGCTGCGAGAAATACACACCACTGTTTCAGAAAGGTTGTCTTCAAGAGCAGGCTCGCATTATTTTATGTTGCACAAGTATTAATTTTTCGCAATACCATTGCGTAGAGTAACGTTTTGCTTCAAACCAAGCAACCCGAATCTGCGTTCTGCAACGTAGGTGCGTGAAGCTCAGGCTTGGAGCGCCAAGGCCAGATCTGGTTCAAAAAAAGCAAGAACTTGATCACGCATGGCGTAGGTATCGCGTTCGCCGAGAGCGATCAGCTCGCGCGTAAAGCTCTGCTCGAACAGGAGATAGGAAGCCAGCGCCGCACCGCGCACTTCGGTGGCGCCGATACCGCCGAGCATCACGCGCACGGGGCGCGGCAGGCTGTTGACGTGTCGGCTGGCGATCTCGTCAATGCGTTCGGAGGGGGAAATCACCAGCACTTCGATCGGCCGCAATGGCATCTTGGCGCGCTGCTCGGCGGTGAGCATGGATAAAGTCTGATTGACGCGGTTGGTGCGTTCGATATCGGCGGCCAACCCGTCGAGGAAGATGCTCGACAAGGCGTGACCGGCCACCTGCGCCAGACTCGGATATTGCGCCAGCTCGGTCGGCGCTTCGGAGCGCTCGCCCATGCGACCGGCGCCAATCACCAGAATCTTGCTCGAACCCAAGTGAATGGCGGGAGAAATCGGCGCGATCTGGCGCATCGAACCGTCGCCGAAATATTCGCGGCGGCCTTCGTAAAAAATCGGAATCGCAGGAAAGATGAACGGAATTGCCGACGACGCCAGCAAATGCTCGACGCCGATCTGGTCGCGGATAGCGCCGCGCTGAGTACGTCGCCACGGCTCGATTTCCTGCATCGATTGATAAAAGGTCAGATGCTGGCCACCGGTATAGGACGAAGCCGTCACCGCCAGCGCATGCAAGGTGCCGTTGGCCAGTGCATCGTCCAGCCGCGGCAGATCCAGCAGGCGATGCAGCATGGTAACCAGCGGTGTGTTGTCCAGTAGAGAATTGGGCGGATTGGCGCGCCATTTGCGCAGCAGCCAGCCAAAGGAAAACAACGACAGCCAACGCGCGCCGGAGCGAATCACGCCGAGAGAGTCAGCGCGGTAAACCTGTTCGACGCGGAAGTTGGACCAGACGCTCATCAGTTCGCGCACGCCCTCGCCGAAGTCGTCGGCACGGCAGGCCAGCGCTGTTGCATTGATTGCACCGGCCGATGTACCGCAGATGATCTGAAAAGGATTCCGATGGGCCGGCCAGCCGGCTTCCATCAAAATCATGGACAAAGCGTTCAACACGCCGACTTGATAAGCCGCGCGTGCGCCTCCGCCAGTCAGGATTAATCCTGTTTTTTTATCTGTTGACTCCATGTCAACAGCTTAGCAGGGCACACACGCTTTAGGCGAGATTTAGACATCAAAAATGCGAGGTGTTGCCAAAAATACGCAAAGATAAATTACGTAACTATTCTATTTTGGCGGCATGCGAATAGCGCCATCGAGACGGATGGTTTCGCCGTTGAGCATGAGGTTTTCAATGATGGTCTTGGCGAGGTGCGCATATTCCGTCGCCCTGCCCAGACGAGGCGGGAAAGGCACCGCACCGCCAAGCGAATCCAGTACCTCTTGCGGCATGGACATCATCATCGGCGTTTCGAAGATCCCCGGGGCAATCGTCATCACACGGATGCCGCTACGCGCCAGATCGCGCGCCATCGGCAACGTCATACCGACGATCGCGGCCTTGGATGCAGAATAGGCCGTCTGCCCGATCTGACCGTCAAACGCGGCCACCGAGGCGGTATTGATGATCACGCCACGCTCACCCTGCTCCACCGGATCCTGTTTGCTCATGGCATCGGCGGCCAGACGCGCCATGTTGAAGGTTCCAACCAGATTGATGTTCAGTGTCTTCTGAAACAAGGCCATGGTATGCGGGCCATCCTTGCCGATCAGCTTGGCGCCGGGCGCGATGCCGGCGCAATTGATCAGGCCGCGCAGACTGCCGAGTTGCTTTGCTGCGTCGATTGCCTTGAGACCGTCTTCTTCGGTCGTGACATCGCAGCGCACAAATTTGCCTTTCAGCTCGGTTGCCAGCTTCTCACCGGCCTCCTCCTGCAAATCGGCCAACACCACCTTGCCGCCGTTTTCCGCTAGCATGCGCGCGGTTGCCGCGCCCAATCCCGATGCTGCGCCTGTTACTACAAACACTTGTCCAGCAATCTGCATGTCTCTGTTCTCCAATATAAAGACCGGCATGGAGTACCCATGCCGGTCATTTTTGTGATCATCCTTGTGGGATGTGAAAGGCTATTTTCCCACGGGGACGGTCACAACAACAGCAGTTGTCTCAGTAACGCTTGCCGGAACGACAGCCGATGCTGCAGTCAAAGCCGGCGCAGGCAACAAAGGCACCAGCAACAAGGCCACGATGTTGATGATCTTGATCAGCGGATTGACAGCGGGACCGGCCGTATCCTTGTAAGGATCGCCAACCGTATCTCCGGTCACGGCCGCCTTGTGCGCATCGGAACCCTTGCCGCCGTGGTGGCCGTCTTCGATGTACTTCTTGGCGTTGTCCCAGGCGCCGCCGCCGGTCGTCATCGAGATCGCCACAAACAGGCCGGTAACGATGGTTCCCATCAGCAATCCACCCAATGCGGCCGGCCCGAGAAGCAGACCCACGATGATCGGCACGACCACCGGCAACAAAGACGGCACGATCATTTCCCTGATCGCCGACGAGGTCAGCATGTCGACGGCCTTGTCGTACTCAGGCTTGCCGCTGCCATCCATGATGCCTTTGATTTCGCTGAACTGACGGCGCACTTCGATCACCACCGCACCCGCCGCGCGCCCCACCGCTTCCATCGCCATGGCGCCGAACAGGTAGGGAATCAAACCACCGATGAACAAGCCGACGATTACCATCGGATTGGACAAATCGAAGGATGTGCTCTTGCCCACCGAATCCAGTGCATGCGTGTAATCGGCAAACAGCACCAGCGCAGCCAAACCGGCTGAGCCGATGGCATAACCCTTCGTCACCGCCTTGGTGGTATTGCCGACAGCATCCAGCGGATCAGTAATGGCGCGCACCGACTCCGGCATGCCCGACATCTCGGCAATGCCGCCTGCGTTATCGGTAATCGGCCCGTAAGCATCCAGCGCCACGATGATGCCGGCCATCGACAGCATCGACGTCGCCGCGATGGCAATGCCGTATAAACCGGCCAGCCAATACGACGCCAGGATCGCCGCGCACACCGCCAGCACGGGATAAGCGGTCGACTTCATCGACACGCCGAGACCTGCAATGATGTTGGTGCCATGGCCTGTCGTGGAGGCCTCCGCGATATGCTGGACTGGTTTGAAGTCAGTGCCGGTGTAGTACTCCGTGATGTAGACCATCAGCCCGGTCAGTACGATACCGATCACCTCTGAACCCATCATCGCTACCCGCAGTTCCGGTGGCATCACCGTCCAGGTGACGATGGCAAAGCCGACCAGACTCAATCCCGCCGCCCACCACAAACCGGTGTAAAGAGCCGACATGATCTTTTTGCCAGGCGCCACTTTGACCATCATGCAACCGATAATCGACGCCAGAATGGAGACGCCGCCCAGCAACAGCGGATACACCACTGCCAGCACTTCCGCACCCTTGAGCAGCAGGCTGCCCAGCAACATGGTCGCAATCAGCGTGACGACATAGGTCTCGAACAAGTCGGCCGCCATACCTGCGCAGTCGCCGACGTTGTCGCCAACGTTATCGGCAATCACCGCCGGATTGCGTGGATCGTCTTCGGGAATCCCTGCCTCGACCTTGCCTACCAGATCGGCGCCGACGTCCGCACCTTTGGTGAAGATGCCGCCACCCAGGCGCGCAAAGATGGAAATCAGCGAGGCGCCGAATGCAAGGCCGATCAAGGGTTGGATGGCATCATGCAGCGACGGCGCATTGCCGACGCCGCGCAAAAACAGCCACCAGAAGAACAGCACCACGCCCAGCAGGCCCAGCCCCACCACCAGCATGCCGGTGATCGCGCCACCGCGAAACGCCACGTTGAGCGCCTCGTTCATGCCTTTGGTCGCCGCCTGCGCAGTACGCACATTGGCACGCACCGAGACGTTCATGCCGATGAAACCGCACGCGCCCGACAACACGGCACCGATCAGAAAACCGAGCGCCGTAATCCAGCCTAGGCCGGGAATCAATGCGATGACAATGAAGAGCACCACGCCGACCAGCGCAATGGTGCGATATTGACGCGCCAGGTAAGCCGCAGCGCCTTGCTGGATCGCGGTTGCGATGTCCTGCATGCGCTGGTTGCCGGGGTCTTGTTTGAGAATCCAACTGCGGGAAATGAGGCCATAGATCACTGCGACGACGCCGCATGCTACGGCAAACCATAAGGCTCCTGCCATCATGTCTCCTCCTTGTTATCACGACAAAGTAAACAATCACGACCTTCTGCACCGCCGCTCTTTTTGACCGGTCCTGTACAGACACTGCGCACTGCAAAACTTTACGTCGCCCTTTTTCTTATGGATCTTTTATGTGATGCCGGGCTTGTACCCCTTCGCTACTTTGGCCTGCTCTCCCTGCTGATGTTACTGCTGGTGCCGCTGTCGCCACTCCAGCCTGATCACGGGCGTAAAAAAAAGCGGACACATGGTCCGCTTCATTTTATGACGACAGTGCCTTAAATGCACTCTCTCTGATTTGCTCCACCGGTCCGACGCCGGCGATCTTGCGATATTGCGGCGCGCCGGGTTGACCCGACTCGGCCCATTTACCGTAATAGCCAACCAGCACTTCGGTCTGTTCGTGATACACCGACAGGCGCTTCTTGACGGTTTCTTCCTTGTCGTCGTCACGCTGTATCAGCGCTTCGCCGGTGACGTCGTCCTTGCCTTCAACCTTCGGTGGATTGAACTTGACGTGGTAGGTGCGGCCCGAAGGCTGATGCACGCGACGGCCGCTCATGCGTTCAACAATGGCGCTGTCGGGAACGTCGATTTCAAGCACGTAGTCGATCTTGACGCCGGCATCCTTCATGGCGTCGGCTTGCGGAACCGTGCGCGGGAAACCGTCGAACAGGTAACCGTTGGCGCAATCAGCTTGCTTCAGGCGATCCTTGACCAGACCGATGATGATGTCGTCCGACACCAGACCGCCTGCGTCCATGACCTTCTTGGCGGCAATGCCCAGTTCCGTGCCGGCAGCCACGGCGGCGCGCAGCATGTCTCCGGTCGAAATCTGCGGAATATTGTATTTTTCCTTGATAAAAGTGGCTTGCGTACCTTTACCGGCACCAGGCGCTCCTAGAAGGATGAGGCGCATATTTTTTCCTAAATTGAAGTTTTGAATTCTGTTGCGATGGCCACTGAACGTAACAACCTATCCAATTGCTGCCATCGAAGGCGATTGTCTCTGTTGACGCCGTGTATCTCTGCTCTGTACGAAACTTACCACAAAATCTTACCAGATCATGACAAACGCCTATTTTTTAGGCAGCCCGGTTCTGTGAATTATCACTGGTAAGAATGACAGCAGACTTACAAAGCGGGTCCTGATGGACATCAAGTGCGATACGAATCGTCTCGCCATTATGCCAAGCGCATATCGCCCCTGTCGCCTCATCAGGGACAAAAAATTACAAAGCGGAAATTGCCGCGACCAGCGGACTGTCGGGAGGCGCTTGAAAATGCTTGCGTACGCGCTCCAGGTCTTCCGGCGTATCCACACCGGCTTCCGGCAACAACGACGTCACATGCACCGCAATCGAATAGCCATGCCAGAGCACGCGCAATTGCTCAAGCGCTTCGATGCGCTCCAGCGGCGAAGCCGTCAGCGTCGGGTAGATCTGCAGGAATTTGTTGGTGTAGGCGTACATGCCGATATGCCGCAGCGGTGCGAACTCGTGGCTGTGCAACTCGGACAGGCTTTCCTTGGACTGCGCAAAACCGTCGCGATGCCATGGAATCGCCGCGCGCGAAAAATACATGGCCCGGCCTTCCTTGTTCAGCACCACCTTGACGACGTTCGGGTTGAACATCTCCGGCAGCAGCTCGATGCTGTGCGCGGCGGTCGCCATTGGCACATCCGACTTGATATGACCGGCGGTGGCTGCGATCAGACCCGGATCGATCAAGGGCTCGTCGCCCTGCACGTTCACCACCACGGCGTCGTCGGCCAGATCCAGCGCGGCCGCTACTTCAGCAATGCGATCGGTGCCGGACGGATGATCGGCGCGCGTCATGGCGACGTCGATGCCATGCTGCTCGCACGCGGCGTAGATATCGCGATGGTCGGTTGCCACCACGATACGCGCGGCTCCCGACAAGGCCGCCCGCTCCGCCACACGGACGATCATCGGCTTGCCGCCGAGATCGGCCAAAGGCTTGTTCGGCAAACGGGTGGAAGCAAGGCGCGCGGGAATGATGACGGTAAAGGACATGGCGGGTGCAATCAGACGGTCAACAAACAGAAAGTGGACTAAGGCAGTTTATTCGGCAGCTGGAGCAACCGGAGCAGCAGGTGTCACAGGCGCAGCACCAAGATCGCGTGCTTCGTCAGCCCACATGATGGGAATGCCGTCGCGAATCGGATAAGCCAGCTTGTCGCCGTTGCAAATCAGTTCCTGGGCTTTTTTGTCGAACTCGAGCGGTCCCTTGCAAATCGGGCAAACGAGAATATCAAGCAGTCGGGCGTTCACGGAGTTTCTCCACTATATGTTCAGCCAGCGCGCCGTCTATGCGCGCCGTCACGGGCACGACCCAGATACGCGGGTCGTTTTTGATGGCCTCAATTGCCCTGCATTTTACTGCATCCTTCTCGGTGATCAGGATCACCGCGGCCGTCAGGCCGGCAAAAGGGTTTTGTGCGAAATCATAGTGATCTGGCAATGCCACCGCTTCAAAGTTCAGACCGGCTTGGGTCAGTGTCGCAAAAAAACGCGATGGATTGCCGATGCCGGCGACCGCCACGATGTCCTCAGCCCGGCTCAGCGCCTCCAACGGCTGTGTGCAGGCACGATCCTTTAACAGCTCAACCTGATCGGTTACCAACTTCATGGAAACAGCGCCTGCGGGCGCAGTGGCGCTACTGTCACTACCGACATTGCACACCGTGAAATCGCGACGACGTGAAACAGGCTCACGCAACGGGCCTGCCGGCAACAACCAGCCATTGCCGTTGCCGCGCGCATCCGACAAGACGATCTCGACATCGCGCGCCATGGCGTAATGCTGCAGACCATCGTCCGAGACAAGCACATCAACGTCAGGATGCGCAGCCAGCAACGCCTGACCGACAGCCACGCGTGCGCGTCCGACCATGACGGGGCAAGCGGTACGTTCTGCAATCAACAGCGGTTCGTCGCCGACGTCCTGCGCCTGCGAGGCAGAAGTGACTTCGCGCGCTTCGGCCAGCTTGGAGCCGTAGCCGCGCGAAATCACGCCCGGCGTATAGCCGGCCTGACGCAAGGCTTGCACCAGCCAGATCGTCAATGGTGTCTTGCCGGTGCCGCCGACAAAGATGTTGCCGACCACAATCACCGGCACGGGTAAACGCACCGCTTGCTTGAAGCCGAAGCGGTACAAGGTGCGCCGTATCAGCGCGATCAGCCCAAACAGCAGCGATAATGGCCATAGCAGGCACGCCAGCCAGCCGCGCCGCATCCAGGCGCGCGTCAATGCGGATTCAAAGGAAGCGTGATCGGACAAAAGTGGGCCTGGTCAGAGAAACGAAAACAGCGTCCGCAATTACTTGCCGCTGCTGCTTTGTGCAGCAAAGGTCACGCGCGAAAAACCAGCCGTGCGCGCCGCTTCCAGCACATTGATCACGGTCTGATGCGCGGCCAGTGCGTCGGCATTAATGATGACCACCGGATCAGCCTTGGCCGTGACGGTGCCGGCAGCAACACTGGCCTCGTTAGCCTGGACTGCGCTTTGCAATTCCTTGGCGATGCCGCTGACGTCGCGCGCCGCAATCTGCACGTTATTAATGGCGTAATGCCCTTGTGCGTCGACGGCAACGTTCAGTTCAAACGGCTGCTCCAGCGCCTTCTCGGCGTCGGCCGTCGGCAGCGTAATCTGCAAGGCGGTGAACTTGCTGTAGGTCGTCGTCACCATCAGGAAGATCACGATCACCAGCAAGACGTCAATGAAGGGAATCAGGTTGATTTCCAGATCTTCCCGTCCGCGGCCTTTGCGAAAATTCATGGCAGTTCCTCTTTACTGGCGCGCGCCGTGCACAACGTCGACGAACTTGACCGCTTGCTGCTCCATGTCGACCACAAAGCCGTCGACCAGCGCGCGGAAGTGACGATAGAACACCAGCGCCGGCATCGCAATCGCCAGGCCGAAACCGGTGTTGTACAAGGCAATCGAAATACCGTGCGCCAGCTGCGCAGGATTGGTGCCGGCGGCGTTTTGCGAAGCGAAGATTTCGATCATGCCGATGACCGTGCCGAACAGCCCCATCAGCGGCGCCAGCGAGGCAATCGTACCCAGAGTGGTCAGATAACGCTCCAGACGGTGGGCGGCGGCCTGACCGGCTTCTTCAATGGCTTCCTTCATGACTTCGCGCGGCGCGTCGACATTGCGCAAGCCGGCGGCGAGCACCTGGCCCAGCGGTGAATTTTGTTCCAGCTTGTCGATCACATCGTCGTTGACGCGGCCGGACTCATAGACGCGCACCACTTCCGGCAACAGATCTTCAGGCAGGATGCGCGAGCGGCGCAGATACAAGAGTCTTTCGATGACCAGCGCAAGGCCGATGACGGAGGCGATCAATAACGGCCAGATCGGCCAGCCTGCGGCTTGGATGATTGCGAACAAGAGAAACTCCTTTTTGAACTGAAAGAACTGAATGTATACGGATTAATTTTCCGGTGCAGAATGTAACGCGTTGCCCCCGGCCCGGCAAGGTCAAGATGCATTTTGCCGGACACCGCGCGCAAACAGCTTTAGAATCGCGCTTTGCAAGCCTGTGCACTTTACCCACATTTTCTGTGCATAACTTTGTGAACAAGCGCGTGGCAAGATGTTAAGCCCCTTGATTTCAAAGCGTTTTTTAAAACTGAGCAGAAACAATGCATAGCATCTGCAACACGACCGCAAGACTACCCGATTCCACGCCGGCACCATGACTTTTGACGATTTTTCGAGCGCTTCGCCCTCTACTCCGCCTTCCGGTCCGCCGGTGCTCGCCGTCTCGGCGCTCAATCAGGCGGTCGCGCGCGTGCTGGAACGGACGTTCCCGCTGGTCTGGGTATCCGGCGAAATATCCAATTTTACCCGCGCGGCATCGGGCCATTGGTATTTCACGCTGAAAGATGATGCCGCCCAGGTGCGTGCCGTGATGTTCAAGGGCCGCGCCCAGCACGCCGGTTTTTCACCGCGTGAAGGCGACAAAGTCGAAGTACGCACGCTGGTCACGCTCTATGCGCCGCGCGGCGACTACCAGCTCAACGTTGAAGCAATCCGCCGCGCCGGTGTCGGCAATCTTTATGAAGCCTTCCTGCGTCTGAAAGAAAAGCTGGAGCACGAAGGCCTCTTCGATCCCGACCGCAAGCGTCCTCTTCCGACCTTCCCGCGCTGCATCGGTATCGTCACCAGCCCGCAGGCGGCAGCGCTGCACGACATCCTGACCGCATTGCACCGCCGTGCCCCACATGTGCGCGTGATTTTGTATCCCACACCGGTGCAAGGCGAAGGTGCCGGCGCCAACATTGCGCGCGCCATCCGTACCGCTGCGCAGCGCGACGAATGCGATGTGCTGCTGGTCGGTCGCGGCGGCGGCAGCATGGAGGACTTGTGGGCCTTCAACGATGAAGCCGTTGCGCGCGCCATTGTCGACTCGCCGATGCCGGTGATTTCCGGCGTGGGCCACGAGACCGATTTCACCATTGCCGATTTCGCTGCCGACCTGCGCGCACCGACGCCGACCGCCGCCGCTGAGTTATGCGCCACGCCGCGCGCCGAGTGGCTCGCAGAATTACACAGCCACGCGCTCGACCTGACACGCGCCTTCAAGCGCCAACTGACCGAACGCAGCCAGACCGTCGACTGGATGTCGCGCCGTCTGGTCAGCCCCACCGCCTACATCAACCACGAACGCGTCAAGCTCAACGCGCTGCAGGCCAGACTGGAACACGCCACGCGCACGCCGGTCACCAAAGCGCGCTACCAGCTCCAGCATTTGCAGATGCGTCTGCAAAACCGCCTGCCCGACACGCGCGCTGCACGTCTCTTGCTGAGCGACCGCCAGCGTCGCATCGGCAACGCCGTCGCCCAGCTCAACCAGCACAGACGCCAGTTGCTGGCGGCGCAGAATGCCCAGCTTGAATTGCTCAATCCGCAGCGCACGCTGGAGCGCGGTTACGCCATCGTCACCGACAGCAAAGGCAAGGTATTGCGCGCGCCATCGGATCTGCAGCCCCGCAGCAATGTGACGTTGCGATTGGCCGAAGGCAGCGCCGAAGTCGGCATCGCCAGTGTGCAGCCGACGCTTGATTGAAGCCTGATTGAGAATCATCACGTTTTGTAACCCCGATGTGGGCTGACGTGAGCATTTCCTACATTAAATACCGACAGTCGATACCTGTTCAGGCGGACTGTGGAGAGTGCAAAGAATCGCTATCCGCTTTAGAATCACAGACTCAGAATAAAAACCTTGTTTTAATCAACAAACCCGAAAGGATTCACCATGGCGCATACCCTACCGGCATTGCCTTACGAACTCGACGCACTGGCACCTACCATCTCCAAGGAAACGCTCGAATATCACTATGGCAAGCATCACCAGACCTATGTGACCAATTTGAACAACCTGATCCCTGGTACTGAATTCGAAAACCTGTCCCTCGAAGACATCATCAAGAAGTCGTCCGGCGGCGTGTTCAACAACGCAGCACAAATCTGGAACCACACTTTCTACTGGAACGGCCTGACCCCAAAGGGCGCCGGCGCTCCAAGCGGTGCACTGGCTGACGCCATCAACGCCAAGTGGGGTACTTTCGACGCATTCAAGGCTGAATTCACCAAGCAAGGCCTGGCAAACTTCGGTTCGGGCTGGACATGGCTGGTCAAGAAAGCCGACGGCACTCTGGACATCGTCAACACCACCGGCGCCGGCACACCGCTGACCACCGACAGCAAGGCTCTGCTGACGATCGACGTCTGGGAACACGCTTACTACATCGACTATCGCAATGCACGCGCGAAGTATGCAGAAGCATTCTGGGGCATCGTCAACTGGGATTTCGCAGCGAAGAATTTCGCATAAGCAAATCCGGTTTTTGCTCTTGGAAAAAGCCTGCCTGCGTGCAGGCTTTTTTTACGCCCGGTGAAAATCTGAAAACGGAATATGCAACAATCGCCCCATCCCCATAGAGAAACAGGACTCGCATCATGGCAACCGTACATCTGCACAATGACGCCGGCTACGCGCAAAAAATCCGCGCGCGCACCCACCAACTGACTGCCGACGAACCGCTGGACAACAAGGGCACCGATACCGGCCCTGCACCGTATGAACTGTTGCTGGCCGCACTGGCCGCCTGCACCTCGCTGACCCTGCGCATGTACGCCGATCGCAAAGGCTGGGATCTCGGCAGCATCCACGTCGATGCCCGTTTCTCGCGCGACGATTGCGGACTCGAAAATATCGAACGCACCATCACCTTCGGCAATGCCCTGACACCGGAACAGCTCACTCGCCTCGGCGAGATCTGCGAAAAGACGCCGGTGACCAAAACCCTGCGCGAAGGCACACCGATCCGCACGGCATTTCCCTGATTCCCATGGCCGGCCAGATCAGCGGCCAGCTCCCCACCCCATGTCCGTCGGCATCCTCACGACAACGCTTGCAGGGCTTGGAGGTTGAGATTTTCGATTTTTATCGAATATAGCCACAAAAATCGCCTCAAAAAATCCCAAATAAGCACCTAAAAATTAAAATAAAACCATATTTATCAAATACTTAAGTTAATCATCGAATTATTCGATGATAGCTCACAAATCTTTCCGTTTTTCTTTTCTTTTTGCCCCGCGCATACTCCGTTCTGTCCACTTAATCCTGCAAACAACAAGCAGTTCAGCGAGATCAAAAACACCTCGCCGACCGCCCTGTCTGCACTAACCGACGGAGAAAATCATGCTTCAAATTCGCAAAAGCAACGAACGCGGTGTCGCCGATCACGGTTGGTTGAATTCGCACCATACATTTTCATTCGGCCATTACTACGATCCGGAACATGTCGGCTTCGGTCCGCTGCAAGTCATCAATGAAGACCGCGTGACACCAGGCATGGGCTTCGGCACGCACGGTCACAGCGACATGGAAATCATCTCCTACGTCCTCGATGGCGCGCTGGAACACAAGGACAGCATGGGTACAGGTTCGGTCCTGCACTATGGCGACGTCCAACGCATGAGCGCCGGTAACGGCGTGCGTCACAGCGAGTTCAACCACTCGAAGACGGAACCGGTGCATTTCCTGCAGATCTGGATCCAGCCGAATGTGAAAGGCATTCCGCCAAGCTACGAAGAGAAAAATTTCACTCCGGAGCAAAAGCAAGGGCAGCTGCGTCTGATCGCGTCGTCTGACGGCCGTGACAACTCGGTGCTGATCCATCAGGACGCATCGATCTTTGCCTCGATCCTGAACGGCGACGCCAAACTGGAGCACACACTGGCCGCCAAACGCCTGGGTTATGTGCACCTGATCCGTGGTCAGCTGACCGTCAACGGCAAGCAATTGTCCGGCGGCGATGCAATCAAGATCAGCGCAGAAAGCCTGATCACGTTCGAGAAGGCGGAAGCGGCTGAATTCCTGCTCTTCGATCTGCCTTACTAAACCCACACTCCCTGCACCGCCACTACAGCGGCGGTGCAGGCAACAACCTCACAATCACGAACACAAGGAAAAATCATGGCAAACATTCTCTTCATCAACAGCAGCGCTCGCACCACCGGTTCCATCTCGCGTCAGGTCGCCGGCGAATTCGTCGCCAAGTTGCAGGCATCCCAACCAGGCAGCGTTGTGGTCGAACGCGATGTCGCGGCCAACCCGATTCCTCATCTGGACGAGCAAAAGCTGGGCGCGTTCTTCACACCTGCCGACAAACGCAGCGCTGAGCAACAAGCTTTGGTGAAAGTCTCGGAAGAACTGATTGCGGAAGTCAACGCTGCCGACATCATCGTCATCGGCGCCCCGATGTACAACTTCTCGATCACCTCGACACTGAAGACCTGGATCGACCATGTGGCGCGTGCCGGCGTGACATTCAAGTACACCGAAACCGGTCCGGTCGGCCTGATTCAAGGCAAGAAGGTTTATGTCTTCACTTCGCGCGGCGGCGTCTACAGCGAAGGTCCGGCCAAGGTCATGGACTTCCATGAAACCTATCTGCGCGGCGTGCTGGGCTTCATCGGCATGACCGACATCACCTTCGTGCACAGCGAGGGCCTGGGCATGGGCGAAGCGGCTGTTGAAAAGGCCATCGCACAAACCCGCGAAACCATCGGCACTCTGGTTGCGGCATAAGCTGTCGCTCCAATAAAAAAGCGCGACAGCCACAAGCGGTCGCGCTTTTTTACGCCTGTTCAAAAACGACTACAAACCGCCGTCTGCAATCTGCGACAGCATGCGCTTGAGGACATCGGTTTCGCGCATGCGCTTGAGCCACCAGCTCAAGGCCGCACCATCTTCACCGACACGCCAGGCCAGCGAGAAGGTTTCTTCCGCGCGCGGCTCTTCGACTTCTTTCACGATCAGTGCGCCGGATGCAATCGACTTTTGCACGCACGGCTCCGGCAAGAATCCAAAACCTACACCCGCCAGTTGCAAAGCATATTTGCTGCGCATGTCCGGCACGGTCAAAGTGTCCTGACCGAACAGCAAACCAACCGTGCGCGGCGGCATCTTGCGCGCCGAATCAGCCACGCTGATGGCGCGATACGGATGCAGGTCGGCCTTGCTCAACACCTTGTTCATTTTTGCCAGCGGATGATGCGGCGCCACCACGAAGACGAACTTCACCGACCCGATTTGCTCTGCCACATAACCGCCGCCTGCGGGGCCTTCGCCCGGTGCCGCAATCAACAGATCGACGCGGCGATCAAGCAAGGCTTCCCAGGTACCGGCCAGCGACTCGCGCGCAATGCGCAGGCGCGTGCGGTCGGCGACCTGATAGAAGGCGACGATGTCGGGTTCCAGCGATGCCGCCGAATACAGTGAATCGAGACCGATGGTGAATTCGGTTTCCCAGCCCGAGGCCACGCGGCGCACGCGATGTTCCAGATCTTCGGCCGCCTTGAGCAGATAGCGCCCTTCTTTCAGCAATTCTTCCCCCGCGCGCGTGAGCACCACCTTGGGCCCTTGCCGCTCGAACACCTGCACACCGAGGTCTTGCTCCAGCTTCGACACGGTGTAGGAAATCGTCGACGGCACGCGATGCAACTCCAGACCCGCTGCGGAAAACGAACCGCGCCGGTCGATGGCATCAAGGATCAACAAGGCGTCGAGGCTGATTCTGAACATAAGAATTGACGAAAAGAGAAATGGAGGCTGCTTAGGCTTCGATGGAATAACCGGCAGCGACCCAGGCATCGATACCGCCGGTCAATGGCCGCACGCGCTTGTAGCCGCGCCGCATGAGTGCTTTGGCGACCAGCGCAGCCGAGGCTTCATTGGGACAGGCGCAGTAGACGATGACTTCATCCTCCATCGGCGCATCGAAAGCAAAGGTCTGGATCTCCTGATTGGAAATCGTCAGCGCGCCAGGAATACGTCCGGTTTGTTGCGATGCCGGCGAACGCACGTCAACGATAGTCGGCCGCACACCGCTCTTGAGCAAGCCATCCAATTCACCCACGGAGATACGCGCCATCTCCAGCGATCTGCGGAAACGACGGCGCTGCCACCACTTGCTGGCGACGAACACGGCGAATCCGACCGCCACCAGAATCATGCCGTACTGACCCAGCTCGGCCAGCACATTGAGCACATCGTCAATCGCGGTGTTGAACAAGGCGCCAAGAAAAATCGCCACGCCGGCCCACAAGGCCGCGCCGATACCGTCATACAAAATGAACTTGCCGCGCGAGGTGCCGACCGTGCCCGCAAGCGCGCTGGCAATCGAGGCAAAACCGGGGATGAACTTCGCCAGCAGCAGCGAACGTGCGCCCCAGCGCGAATAGATGGATTCGGTCTGGCGCACGCAAGAATCGGGAGAGAGGGAAATGCGGCACAGGGTCGACATGATGCGGCGACCATAACGCCGGCCGGCGAGATACCAGACATAGTCGGCAATCAGTGCCGCCACCACTGCCACCAGCAGCAACAGCACAACCGGATACTGGCCTCGATAAGCCAGTGCACCGGTGATGACCAGCGTCGGATAAGCAGGGATAGGTGCGCCGAGTTGTTCTGTCAGCACATTCAGAAATACGATGATCAGACCGTACTGTTCAATCAGGTGATACAAATAAGTCATCGCCGCACCGCTACCCTTGTCAGTCGATCTGCAGTATGACCTGCAGATCTCTATTTTTGATGCCCGAATTCAGCCCAGGCGCTCATTATAGGGTTGAAGACGCTAGCGCTCCCGACTTTCGTCCCGGATATTCCGCCCAGATCATTGCCACCAGGATCGCCGCAGGCAGCAGCAAGGCCAGAAACAAGGCATAGCGATAAGCGAACGCGCCGCCGATTGCGCCCACGCCAAAGGCGACGATGGGCCAGAAGAACTTGACGCAGCGCTGGCGCACGCTCTGATCTGCCGCGCCCCGCACGATATCCACGACGTCGATCACCAGTTGCGTGACGTTGCCGGTCATGACCGTAGTTGGCGCCGATTGCGGCAAAATCAAGCGCGCTGCGGCGTTCTGCACACCCATCGCCGCCGCGCCAAACATGCCTGCCAGCAAGGCCGTCGTGGATCTCGCATCCGCCACGCCGACCGGTGCCATGCTCTGCCCCAGACTCATGAACACCAGCAAAAAAAGCAGTTGCAGCGCCAGGACATAAGGCAAGGCCGGCTTGCCACTGCGCTCCAGCCAGATCACCGTCATGCGTGTCAGGATCACCGATCCGATGAAGGCGGGAAACGCCAGAAACTTGATCAGCACGCCATGCGAAGGATTCGCCAGCTCACTGCCGATCAGCACGAAGTTACCGGTAACGTGCGCCGTGAACAGTCCGAACAAGGCAACAAAACCCACCGTATCCACATAGCCTGCCAGGAAGCTCATGGCGGCGCCCTGACAAGTCGCACGAGGAATATTGCTGATCGAATTCATCTCAGTCCTCGGCTTTTTGGCTCAATGCAGCATCGATAGAAAAACCACCGGCACCCATCAGTGCAATGCTGCCGAAGACGATCATCAGCAGCCAGCCGAACTGACCTTCTGCGATGCTCCAGTCGGCATGCACCAGGAACATCGACACACTCAGCAAAACCAGCACGGCAGCGCTGGCCAGACGTGTCAGGATGCCAGGCACGATCAGCACCGGACACAGGACTTCAGCGAAGATCGCAAAACCGAGCGTGAAGGCACGGCCAACGTGCAGTGGATCGTCGATATGCTGCAGCTCGCCGGCAAAGTTGATGATCTTTGGCAGACCATGTACATACAGCAACAGCAAGGCGCCGGAGAGGCGCAGGAACAGCAGGCCGAGATCTTGTGCCGGCGCCCACAGCAGGCGCGGCAGCCATGTTTGTTTTACGGTTTGCCCTGACTGTGTGGTTGGTGCAGTTTGATAAGTTTGCATGATGATTCTCCTCAGTTGGAAATCAAAGATCAGAAATTGAATTTGAAAATTACAGATGACCAACCAGGACAAACCCGGCGACCACATAGCCCAGCGTCATTGCCACCACCAGCGAGGCGCCGACTGGTGTAGGCGGCGTCGGCGATGGCAAACCGAACCAGCGGCAGACCGCACCGATCAAGGCACCCAGCACGGCGCCGGTAAAGAGCGCGCTCATGCTTTCACCTCTGCGCCCTTGGCAACACGCGAGGCCAGATAACGATCCACCAGCCAGTAACCGCTGCTCATCGTGAACACCAGCAACGCACCGCTGAGAACCGGCGGCGACGGTACGGGAATCTGCGCCAGGTGACAGCAGAAGCCGACCAAAAAGGAGAGCACCAGTCCCCAGATCACTTTGGAATACGACATTTTTAAAATCTCCAGATCAGAAAGCGAAGCAGCTGCAACCGAGCGCGCCCCAGAAGCCTGAGTAGTTCGAAGCGGGCACCGACGAGCGGCGGGCGACATCATGCGAGTGGGCGTGTACGTTGCAAGCGCCCGCGCATTGATGCGGCATCGCGGATTGTTTTTGTTGCGCGGCGGCCGACTTTGCTACCGGGCGATAGTGGCCCGGCACGGTCTTCACCGGCGACCAGTCAGGCAAGACCGGGATCGGTGGCGGCGCCAGCGGGTCGAACTCAGCCGCACCGTAGACGATCTTGCCGCCAACCACGGTCATCACGGATTCGATGGCTTTGATATCTTCTTCCGGTACGCTGAAAAAGTCCGAGGACAACACGACGAGGTCAGCCAGTTGACCATCCTTGATGCGGCCCTTCTTGCCTTGCTCGTTGGAGAACCAGGCGCTGCCTGCAGTCCACAGTTCGAGTGCCGTTTCACGCGGCAAGCCGGCTTCAGCCAGTTGCAGGCCGCCGACGGTCTTACCGGATACCAGCCAGTACAGCGCAGTCCACGGGTTGTAGCTGGCAACGCGAGTGGCATCGGTGCCTGCGCCGACAGGCACGCCCATGTCGAGCATGCGCGCCACCGGTGGCGTTGCCTTGGCGGCTTCCTTACCGTAACGATCAACGAAATATTCGCCCTGGAAGGCCATGCGATGCTGGATAGCCAGACCGCCGCCAAGCTCACGCACGCGCTCGATATTGCGCGGCGAAATGGTTTCGGCGTGGTCAAACATCCAGTGCAGACCGTTGAATGGGATGTCGCGATTCACTTTTTCGAACACATCAAGCATGCGACTGATCGATTCGTCGTAGGTCGCATGCAGGCGGAACGGCCAGCGGTTCGACACCAGATGGCGCACCACTTTTTCGAGTTCGTCTTCCATGCCGGCGGCCAGTTCAGGACGCGGTTCGAGGAAGTCTTCAAAGTCAGCCGCGGAGAACACCAGCATTTCACCGGCGCCGTTGTGGCGATAGAAATCATCGCCCTGCCCCGGCTTGATCATGTCGGTCCAGCGCTCGAAGTCTCCCAGCTCCTTGCCCTTGTTCTGCGTGAACAGGTTGTAGGCGATGCGGACGGTCAACTGCTGATCGCGCGCCAGCTGGTCGATGATGGCGTAGTCTTCCGGATAGTTCTGAAAACCGCCGCCGGCATCGATAGCGCTGGTGACGCCGAGACGATTGAGTTCACGCATGAACTGGCGGGTGGAATTGACTTGCTGGTCCAGCGGCAGCGACGGACCTTTGGCCAGCGTCGCGTACAAGATCATGGCGTTCGGACGAGCGATCAGCATGCCGGTCGGATTGCCGGCGGCGTCACGCTGGATTTCACCGCCCGGTGGATTCGGCGTGTCCTTGGTGTAACCGACGGCGCGCAAGGCGGCGCGGTTGAGCAAGGCGCGGTCATACAGATGCAGAATGAAAACCGGGGTGTCGGGCGCGGCAGCGTTGATTTCGTCGAGCGTCGGCATGCGGCGCTCAGCAAATTGGAATTCGGTCCAGCCACCGACCACGCGCACCCATTGTGGATGCGGTGTGCGCAAGGCCTGTTCGCGCAACATGCGCAGTGCGTCTGCCAGCGAGGGCACGCCTTCCCAGCGCAGTTCAAGGTTGTAGTTCAGGCCGCCGCGAATCAGGTGGATGTGCGAATCGTTCAGACCCGGCACGACGCTGCGGCCATTGAGGTCGACCACTTGGGTCTTGCCGTTGCGGTGGCGCATGACGGCTTCGGCATCGCCGACAGCGAGGAACTTGCCGTCCTTGATCGCGACGGCACTTGCCAGCGGTTGTTCTTTGTCGATGGTGTGGAATTTCCCGTTCAGCAGAATCAGGTCGGCGCTCATGTTCACTCCTGGAGGTAGTCGTTATGTTTTGTCAGGGAATTTCTGCAACGTTGGGATCCTGCTCGCTATTGAGTCAGGATCCCGCTTGAAGCTCGGCTAAGGATTAATGGCCTTCGGATGCATTGAACATTGTCTTTGCGTAGATCAGGCCCAGACCGTAGGCGCCGCCGTTGGCAATCGCGGTTGCCACAGTTTCGTTGTAAGTCTCGGTACGCGCCCAGTCGCGTTGCAGTTCGAGCAGATATTGCAGCGATGTCATTGGGCGTGCGCCAAGCTGGATCATGCGTTCAACGGCACGTTGGTGCGCTTCATTCGACACGTCGCCGCTGGCGTCGGTGATGACATACACTTCAAAGCCCTGATCCAGCGCCGACAGCGCAGGACCGACGATGCATACCGATGTCCACAGACCGGCCAGCACGATCTTGTCCTTGCCGATGGCATTGACGCGGTCGGCGATGCGCGGGTCTTCCCAAGTGTTCATGCTGGTGCGGTCGATCACTTCTTCATTGGGGAACACCGATTTGATTTCGTCGAACATCGGGCCGGAGAAGGATTTCTCGGCAACGGTTGTCAAAATTGTCGATACCTTGAATTCTTTGGCGGCCTTGGCGACCAGAGCGACGTTGTTACGCAGAGTGACGGCATCGATCGAATGGGTCGCAAACGACATTTGCGATTGATGGTCAATCATGATCAGGGTGTGGTTAGCTGGATTCAACAGTGTTTTGCCTGGTTGTGCTTTTGCGATTGCCATGATGTTCTCCTGAGGTATGGTCGATTAATTCGATAAGGGTGAGTGCTTCGTTTGGTGTCCGTCTTTCTCTTTGTCGTTCACCATGGAGCGAAGTATGGGCGAACAGGAAACGAAAGAAAAACGGAAAGATTAAGGGTCAATTATCGAAATATTCGAAAATAGATTTCAATCTACTCAGTGTCGATATCTTTGCTCTTGAAGCAATAAAGTTTTGCTTTCCACCCTATTTTTGCAACACCGCTTCGGCCGCATACTTCTGTTCATACGGGGCTTGCAAGAACACGCCCCCTATCTCCGCCATTGCGCCCGCCCGCGGTTGCGCTTCACTTCAATAAAGGAAACCATGAACAACATCCCCGCTTTCGGCCTCGGCACCTTCCGCCTGAAAGACCAGCAAGTCATCGACTCCGTCACCAATGGCCTTGATCTCGGTTACCGCCATATCGATACCGCCCAGATCTACGGCAATGAAGCGGATGTCGGCAAAGCCATCGCTGCCGCCAAGGTGGCGCGCAACGAGCTGTTCGTCACTACCAAGATCTGGACCGAGAATTTGTCCAAAGACAAACTCATCACTAGCCTGAAGGAAAGCCTCTCCAAATTGCAGATGGATCAGGTCGACCTGGCACTGATCCACTGGCCCGCGCCGAACGACAGCATCGCCGTCGCGACCTACATGGAAGCGCTGGCAGAAGCCAAGGCGCAAGGCCTGACCAAGCTGATCGGCGTGTCGAACTTCACCATCGCGCATCTGAAGCAGGCTATCGATGCCGTCGGCGCCAAGGAAATCGCGACCCAGCAGATCGAGATCCACCCTTTCCTGCAAAACCGCAAGGTGGTGGACTTCACGCGCAGCCAGGGTATTCACCTGACTGCTTATATGCCACTGGCTTATGGCAAGGTGATGACCGACCCGGTGATGGTTGAGATCGCCAAGGTGCATCAGGCCAATCCGGCGCAAATCGCGCTGGCGTGGTCGCTGCAGCAAGGCTTTGCCACCATCCCGTCCTCGACCAAGCGCGCTAATCTGGAAAGTAATCTGGCGGCAAAAGACATCCGCCTGACGGATGCCGAGATGGATGCCATCTCCAGACTCGATCGCAATGATCGTCTCGCCAATCCTGACTTTGCGCCGCAGTGGGATTGAGCTGAATGCTGCGTTCTCTTTCCGTCTTGCGGGAAGAGAACTCCACAGAACGGCACGCCACCCCGCCTGTATGGCTGATGCTGGCGGGGTGTTGTCCTTATTGCAGCGCTATCGTTTGCCTCGCATCGCTTTCCGGAAAATGCCATGTGCTGTATTTTTATTTTAAATTGCTTGCAATTTAATTTTACTCAATTTAATATCCACTCATGCACTGACCAAACAAACCGGATGCCAACGATAAAGTGGCCCCAATGAAGAGGAAGGCGCATGCATTACGCATTGAAGAATTTCAGATACTGAAGCGCCAAATATATTGTACACAATTTAATTGCTTGATTTAAAAATTACCTCCCCCCCCGAAAGGAAACATCATGAAATCGATCAAACAAGTTCTCACTCTCAGCGCCGTCGCACTGGCCGCTTCCACAGCCCTCACCGTACAAAGCGCGAATGCCGCTTCGGTAGAGCCACAAACCCAGGGCTTCCTCGACGTGCTGTCCGCAGCCGGCGGTCCTCCGATCTATACACTGACGCCTGAACAAGCCCGCAACCTGCTGGCCGGCGCACAGGCGGGCAAGGTCGCAAAACCAGCCGCCGATATCGAAGACCGTGTGATCCCCGTCGGTCCGACCGGCAGCACACGCATCCGTATCCTGCGCCCGCAAGGCAACAAGGAAACACTGCCGGTAGTGATGTATTTCCACGGCGCAGGCTGGGTGATGGGCGACGTCAATACCCACGATCGCCTGGTGCGCCAGATCGTTGACGGCGCCAAGGTCGCCGTAGTGTTTGTCGACTACGACCGCTCGCCGGAAGCACGTTATCCGATCGCCATCGAGCAGGACTATGCCGCGACCAAATACGTCGCCGAGCATGCTGCCGAATTCAACGTCGATGCGAGCCGTCTGGCAATTGCCGGCGACAGCGTGGGCGGCAACATGACTGCCGTCGTGAGCCTGCTGGCGAAGGAACGCAAGGGTCCGGCGATCAAGTATCAGGTGTTGTTCTACCCGGTGACTGACACCAATTTTGAAAACGGTTCGTACAATCAGTTTGCCAACGGCCCATGGCTGACCAAGGAAGCAATGAAGTGGTTCTGGAACGCCTACCTGCCGGCCGGCGCCAACCGCAAGGATCCGCATATCGCACCGCTGAACGCGACACTGGAACAGCTGAAGGATCTGCCGCCGGCACTGGTCATCACTGACGAAAACGATGTGCTGCGCGACGAAGGCGAAGCCTACGCCGCCAAGCTGGCCAAGGCAGGCGTACCGGTGACACAAGTGCGCTACCTCGGCACCATCCATGACTTTGTGATGCTCAATGCACTGGGCGATACACCAGCCGCGAAGAGCGCCATCGATCTGGCGACTTCCAACCTGCGCAAGGCACTGGCGAAGTAATCATTGCTCTCACCTTGAGGCGATAAAAAACCGCCCGCTCCTTTTCAGGAGACGGGCGGTTTTTATCAGAGCTGATACTTTAAGCTGCAACCGCTACCGGTTTTCCGTGCTGCTCCCCCTTGATGCGCAACACCATGACGGCACCGATCAGACAGGCCACACCCATCAGTATCGACGACGCCGTGTAATCGCCAAGGTTGGCACGCATGAAGCCCGATATCGTGGTGGCGGCAGCGGCGCCAAGCTGATGACCGGCGACGATCCAGCCGAAGACGACAGGTGCTGCCAGACGACCGAACACATCATTGGCCAGACGCACGGTCGGCGGTACGGTAGCGATCCAGTCAAGTCCGTAGAAGATTGCGAACACGGTCAGGCCGAAATAGTCGAGACCAAAAGCATAGGGCAGGAAGATCAGCGCGATGCCGCGCAGGCCGTAGTACCAGAACAGCAGCACGCGTGGATTGAAGCGATCCGACAGCCAGCCCGACAAGGTGGTGCCGACCAGATCGAGCATACCCATCGCCGCCAGGATGCTGGCGCCGCCGACTTCTGAAATGCCGTAGTCGTTGCACATGGCGATGAATTGCGTGCCGATGTAACCGTTGGTGCTCATGCCACAGACGAAGAAACTGAAAAACAGCAGCCAGAAGTCGCGCACCTTCATTGCCTGGCGCAGCGAATCGAAAGCGATCGTCAGCGGATTGCGTTGCTTCACCTCTGCATCGGCCGGGGCATCAGCGGCCTGCCCATAGCGACGCAGACCGACGTCGGATGGACGTTCCGGCAGGAATAGCGCCACCAACGGCACAGCGACTGCAGCGACGATGGCGACCAAAAAGGCCACCGAACGCCAGCCGTAGTGCTCCACCATCGACGCCATCAGCGGCAAGAACACCATCTGTCCGGTCGCGGCGCTGGCAGTAAGCAAACCCATCGCCAGACCGCGGCGCATTTCAAACCAGCGGCTGACAATCGTCGCACCCAGCGTGTTGGCGGCAACACCGGTGCCCGAGCCGACCAGCAGGCCCCAGGTCATGACCATGTGCCACGGCATTTGCATCAGCGTACTCAGAGCGGTGCCGACCGACAGCAGCACCAGCGCTCCCATCACCACCGGACGAATACCGAAGCGCTGCATCGCGGCCGCTGCGAAGGGACCGATCAGCCCGTACAAGGCGATATTGAAGGATATCGCCAGCGAGATGGTGGAACGATTCCAACCAAACTCGTGCTCCAGCGGCAGGATCATGACCGACGGCGTGGCGCGGATCCCGGCCGAGGTCAGCAGGACGAGGAAGATGACGGCGACCACGACCCAGGCATAACTGAACCGATGTGAGGTGCGCGTGGCGATGGCTTGCGTGACTTTATTCATGACGCTCAATCAGAGAAGGATAAAAATAAGAATAAAAAACCATCAGTGCCAGACGTACTGATGGCAATGATGGTGCTCGATGGGTGTTTGGTGTTCGCTTGATGCCAATCGCTTGTTCGTTCTCGCGGAGACTGCCGGATCAGGCTTCCTGCAATCGTTCATAGGCATCGTCGATCATGCCGGACAGCGCCGCATGCATGTCTTCGCCCAGCAAGCCGTCGATTTCCAGCTGCGCCTCCACCCAGTTATGGCGTGCAGCATCAAGCTTGGCCTTGCCTGCCGTACTCAAGGTCAGGCCGAATGAGCGCTTGTCGACGTGTTCATCGGGCGGCATATCGACGGTGGCGATCCACCCGGCGGTCATCAGCGGTTTGATGTTGCGGCTCAAGGTGCTGCGATCCATGCCCATCTCCGCAGCCAGGCGAATATTGGCGATGGAGCCATGCCTGCCCACGCGGCTCAGCAACGAGTACTGGCTGATGGTCAGTTCGTCCGGCAACAAATGCCGGTCATAAATCGACGTGATGCGACGAGTGAGGCGGCGCAAACGGGTGCAAGTACATTGGTTAAACATGCTCAATTACCTTCCGAATCGACCTTTCAACAAGCGCGTTAAAAACTTGCCGAACAAATCGATGCATATGCATTAATGTATATGCATAGTAATGAACAGATGAAGACCTGTCAAGCAGCCGCGACGAATGTGGTTTTTCGTAAGTAAATTGGAGAAATTTGCGCTATGGATACCGCAATTGCCGCGCAAGACTGTTGCGAGCGAGGTAGCAGACCATAATGCTCGTCGGCTGCTTTTTCAAAGGTGATTGAACATCATTCTGATCACGACCTTCAGCAGCGCCTCTGGGGATGGGAACAGCCATCCCCAGCGTTGTTTTTGCCCTTAAATCTGACGGATACCTCCGTCGACAAACAGTTCGATGCCATTGACGAAGCTGGCGTCATCAGAGGCAAGGAAGACCGCTGCCTTGGCGATCTCGTCCGGCTCGCCGACACGGCCCATCGGAATGAGCGAGGCCAGGTGATCCAGGAAACCTTGCTGCTGAGCAGGATCGGTGCCGACGAGTTCGACCAGCCCGGGCGTCCTGATCGGGCCGGGGCTAAGGGTATTGATACGGATACCGCGGCCTTTCAGGTCAAGAATCCAGTTGCGGGCAAAGGCGCGAACTGCCGCTTTCGAGGCGGCATAGACACTGAACGCTTCGGTTCCGCCGCTTGCCGCGGTCGACCCCGTCAGGATCACGGAGGAACCGCTGCCCAGCAACGGCAACGCGGTTTGTACGGTGAACAAGGTGCCTTTCACATTACGCGAGAACGTATCGTCGAAATGCTCTTCAGTAATCTGACCGAAGGGCATGAACGAGCCGCCGCCAGCGTTGGCCACAAGAATATCCAGCTTGCCGTGCTGTTCTTTGACGCGATCAAAAAACGCCTGCAGTTGCACGGTGTCTGAGGAGTCCACCGATGCGCTTTCCACGCTACCGCCGACGGCCTTCACGGCCGCATCAAGTTCCGCTTGGCGGCGGCCGGTGATATACACAATCGCACCCTGGCTAACAAAACGCTTCGCAATAGCCAGACCAATACCAGTGCTGCCGCCGGTGACAACCGCTACTTTTTTCGCAAGCTTTAATTCCATGATTTTTCCTTCATCGTTGAAATGCGCACTTGATTAGTGACGCCTGTAACCCAGTGTGGCCTCCCACCGTGCCAAAGAGAAGACAAGCGGCAGCCATATCATTTATGCTTTAGTTGCATAAATTGAGTGGAAAGGGATCGAAATGGATAAATTGCTGTGGATGCACTGCTTCGTACGCGCGGTCGAAACCGGTAGTTTTTCGGTGGTCGCCAGAGAAATGCAAATCGGTCAGCCAAACGTGAGCCGCCATATCGCATCGCTGGAAAAGTCGCTTGGCACGCGCCTGCTGCATCGCTCCACGCGGCATATGGTGGCCACACCCGAAGGCCAGCGTTATTACGCCCAGGCGCGCCATGCGCTTGATATCATTTCTCAAGCCGAGTCTGATGCACATGGAGAGCAAGACCCCCATGGATTGCTGCGCGTCGCGTGTCCGGAAAGTGTCGGTTCCGAGCTGATCATCGCAGCGCTACCGGGTTTTCTCGAACGCTATCCGCACGTGGACGTCGACCTGCGCCTGGGGGACGAATACATAGACCTGGTAGCCGAAGGGGTCGATATCGCCATCCGCGGAGGTACGCTCAAGGACAGCGCTCTGCGCGCACGGCGCGTGGGCACGTCCGAGCGCATTTGCGTAGCCAGCGATGCCTATCTGCAAAAACACGGCCTGCCGCGGCAACCGGAAGACCTGCTGCGCCATCAGTGCATCATCTACACCTTGCTGGCCGGGGGCAGCGGCACGTGGCCGTTCAAGAATGGGCCTGTACCTGTCAGCGGCCGGACGCGGCTCAACAACCTCGACGGCATACGCCGCGCCGTACTGCAGGGCTTGGGGGTCGGCTACCTTCCCTCGTGGATGATCGCCAGGGAACTCCGTACCGGCGAACTGCGCGCCTTATTGACCGACCATGCTACAGCCCCCTCCCCTCTGAACGTCTTGTATTCGGCCGACAGGTTGCTGCCACAGCGGGCCGGCGTCTTCATTGAGTTCATCACGAAGGTGTTTGCGGACACTCCCGGCCTGAACGGCACTTCGCTGGTTTAAATTGATCCACGCTTCCAGCGTCTGGCGAATACGGCACCCCGATCGTATGCCCCTAATAACCTAAGGCTCGCAGCTAAAGCTGCTCAAGACGAGCCCGAACATCCATAGCACGGGTACGGAGCGCATCCAGCTGATCCCCTTGCATTTTTTGGAGTTGCTTATACACCATGCCTAAACGCGTATTGTTGCGCAGCAACGGTTCATGACGCGCGAAAAAATCCCAGTACAACGCGCTGAACGGGCACGCGTCGTCGCCGAGTTTTTGTTTCGGATCGTATCGGCAGCCTTGGCAGTAATCGCTCATGCGTTGAATGTACGCACCGCTACTGACATAGGGCTTGGTCGCAATAAGACCGCCATCCGCCCATTGGCTCATACCCAGAGTGTTAGGTAGCTCAACCCACTCGAAGGCGTCTATATACACACCTAAATACCAGCGATGCAGCGCCTGCGGATCAAGTCCGGCCAGCAGCGAAAAATTACCGATCACCATCAGGCGCTGAATGTGATGGGCGTGTGCAGTCTGCAACGACTGACCGATGGCATGGTGCATGCAGCGCATCGTCGTATCGCCAGTCCAGAACCAGCTTGGCAGGGGCAGCTCGTGACCGAGCGTATTGCGCTCGTCATAGCCTGGCATGTGGGCCCAATAAATGCCGCGCACATATTCCCGCCAACCGACAATCTGCCTGATAAACCCCTCCACTGCCGCCAACGGCGCAGTACCGTTGCGGTAGGCTTGTTCTGCGCTGCGCACCACTTCAAGCGGATGAAGCATTTTGACGTTCAGCGCAAACGACAGCAGCGAGTGAAACAGGCGTTGGCTCTTGCTGCTCATGGCATCTTCAAAGTCGCCAAAATGAGGAAGCGTAGTGTTGATAAATGTCTCCAGACACATCAGCGCCTCCTTGCGATTCAAGGGCCAGCGCATCTGCATTGCCTGCGGATCGCCAAAGCTGCTCACACCGCAGCGCTGCAACCACTCCCACAGGTCCTGATGGTCATGGGTCGGACGAGTATCTACCGGCTCCGCCGGCGTTCCCGGCCAAGGCTTGCGGTTATCGTGATCAAAGTTCCATTGCCCGCCTTCCGGCTTGCCTTGCGCATCTACAAGCAACGTAAAGCGGCGGCGCATGTGGCGATAGAAATGCTCCATCAGCCATTGCTTGCGGCCTGCGTACAGCTGGGCCATTTCGTTTCGAGATGTCAGAAAATGTTCACTGTCGACTTCTGTCGTGGCAAATTGCTGTTGCGCAGCCCATGTACGAAGCAGAGCATCCAGTCGCCATTCGTCTGGCAACTGCCATTCCAGGCGCTCGGCATCGTAGCGTCGCATCATTGCCTCCAGATTTTCCGTGATGGATTGTCTGTTGCTCTGATCGTCAAGCGCCACGTATCGTACCCGGTGACCTGCCGCGCGCAGATGACGCGCGAAGTCACGCATCGCAGCAAAGATAGCTAGAATTTTTTGTGCGTGATGCAGTACGTAGTCAGTTTCCTGACGCACTTCCATGAGTACATAGACGACGTGGGGATCTACGATCTGAAACCACGAGTGCTCAGTGTTGAGCTGGTCGCCGAGGATCAGACGCAAGGTGCAAGTACGGCTTGTCACGCGAGGCTCCATTGGTGCAAATAGGTCGTGTTTTTTACCTGCTGCGACTCCGCACCAGGGGACAGTTTTCGGCCAACTGGTCGTTTATGGCATTGTAGTCAAATCACTCCCTGCTTCTCAACGCCTGCATTTTTACGCTAACAATGCGAGCCGAAAAAAATGGCGCCGTGACAACGGGCGCCATTTCTGGACAAAAAGAACAGTGACTCGCTCAGGCGCTTTTCTTCGCAGCCTTCTTGCGTGGTGTCCTGACAGGTGCGGCAGGTTCGTCCGCCATCGGTTGCCCGGCAAAACTGTCAGCGCCGTCGTTGGCTGCAGCGGCACGTTCACGTGCAAAGTTGATGCGACGGATCATGCTTTCATTGGCTTGCGGGCCGGGAGTAAAGACGAATTCCGGTGAACTCAGCGGCTTACCGCTCTTACGGTCGACCATGATGGGGTCAGCCACTTCGCCCGAGGTCGAATCGACCAGCAGCACGCTCGGGCCCTCAGGGGCAAAATGCTTGTTGCCCCAGCTGTTGAGCGCGACCAGAATGGAACGGAAATCACGTCCCAGATCGGTCAGCACATATTCATGGCGCGGCGGACGCTCGCTGTACTGGCGACGCTCCAGCAGGCCGGATTCGACCAGCGAGTTGAGACGGCGCGTCAGCATGTTGGGCGCAATGTCCAGGCTCTTCTGGAACTGGTCGAAACGCGTCAGCCCGTGCATTGCATCGCGCAGGATCAGGATGCTCCACCATTCACCCACGCGTTCGAGCGTACGGGCGACCGGGCATTGCATGTTGCCAAAGCTTTTACGTTCCATAGACAAGTCCCATCAAGCTGATTATCATTCGATTGAACAACTTACTATCATTTTGATACTTACATTATAGAACAAGTCAAGGGAGACCGCCATGTCCGCTACATTGCTATATCTGGAGGATTTTACCGCCGGCCAGAAATTTACCGTTGCCGCAACCGAAACGCTCAGTGCCGACGACATCAAGACCTTCGCCGCCAGCTACGACCCGCAGCCCTTCCACATGGATGAAGCCGCTGCGGCACAGAGTTTTTTTGGCGGCCTGGCGGCCAGCGGCTGGCATACGGCGGCACTGACCATGCGCCTGCTGGTGAAGACACTGCCGATCAAGGGCGGCGTCATTGGCGCGGGTTTTGAAGAGTTTCGCTGGCCACGCCCTACGCGTCCGGGCGACATCCTGCGGGTTGAAGTCGAAGTGCTGGAGTTGAAGTTCTCACAGTCGAAACCTCAACAAGGCTTCCTCAAGCACCGCGTCACCACCTTCAATCAGAATAACGAGCCGGTGCTGATCATGACCGGCAACCTGCTGGTGCCGCGCCGGCCGCAGGCTTGATCTGCCGATCGTTTAATTTTCGAAGATGAACTGCGTCGCCTTGTCGGCCGACAAAGGGCGACCGTAGAAGTAGCCTTGAATCTCGTCGCAGCCCCAGGCGCGCAGCAACTCGCGCTGGTTGGCGGTTTCGACGCCTTCGGCGATGACCGACAGGCCCAGATGGTGCCCGAGATTGATCACCGCCTGCACGATCGCGGCGTCTTCGCTGTTGGGGCGCAGATGGCGAATGAAGGATTGGTCAATCTTGAGCTTGTCGATGGAGAAGCGCTTGAGGTAAGCCAGCGAGGAATAACCCGTACCGAAGTCGTCAATCGCCAAGGTCAGGCCACGCTTGCGCAGATCTTCCAGCAGCTCGATGGTACGTTCGACATCGCGCATGACGATGCCTTCGGTGATTTCCAGTTCGATAAACGACGGATCGATCTGGCTTTCGCTCAAGGTCTCGGTGACGCGGCGCAGGAACGATGGATGATGGAACTGGCGCGGCGAGATGTTGACTGCAATGACGAACTTGCGCGGGGTCTCCAGGCTCCAGATCTTGGCCTGGCGGCAGGCTTCGGCCAGCACCCAGTCGCCGATCGGCACGATCAGGCCGGACTCTTCGGCCAGCGGAATGAAGTCGGCCGGCGAAATCAGTTCACCGTTACGACGCCAGCGCACCAGCGCTTCGAAGCCGACCAGCTTGTCGTCGGTCAATCCTTGCTGCGGCTGGAAGTGCAATTCCAACTCATTGCGTTCGATGGCGTGACGCAGTTGCGCCTCCAGCGCCAGACGTTCTTGCGCGCGCGTATTGAGTGCATTGGAATACTGCACAAAGCAATCGCCGCCGGCGTCGCGTGCTGCCTGCAGCGCGGCATCGGCATTCTGCAGCAGATGCGCATGTTCGGCGCCGTCGCGGGGGTACTCTGCGCCACCCATGCTCATGCTGGAAAAAATCTCATGCTGGCCGAACTCAAACGGCTGACGCATGTATTCCTGCAGACTCGACAAGGCTTCCTGAAAATTCAGATGGTCGCCCTTGGACTTATAAAGGATCGCCACATTGGCGCCGTTGAGACGAAACACTTCGCCGCCGTGACGCTCTGCCGCACGCTTGATGCGGCTCGCCATTTCCTGCATCAGACGATCGCCAAACGCATGGCCGAGGCCACCGACGACGCGTTCAAAACGGTCGATCATGCCCAGCACCACCGTATGCGGCTCGTTTTCCATGGTCTTGAGACGGCGCTCGAACGAGCCACGGTGCGCCAGGCCGGTCAGCGGATCATGGGCTGCGGCGAAAGCGAGCGCATTCTCCGAACGAAAGCGCGCCCACACGTGATACATCAGGAACAAGGCCACCAGCAGCATACCAACGCTGTACACATGCACCAGCCAGGAGATGTGATCGACACCGGTATTGGCCATATCGCCGACCTGATAGATGGAGCGCTCGACATCGTGTTTGGCCTGATCCAGCAAACTGCGCACGCTGTTGGTCTTGACATTGAGATCAGAAAGCAAAGCCCGCGCGGGTTCACGCGCGGTCGCGGACGAGTTCGCCATCAGCTTTTCCAGCGCCGGCCCCATGGCCAGAATCGCGTTGTAATTGCTGAGCAGATCGGCCATCTGTGCGGCTTGCCGCAAGTCGCGGCGCACGAAGTCGAAATTGGCAGTCATTTGCTCGGCTGCCTCGGCCTCAATATGATCGAAACGATCGCGGCCGATGGAGGCGACGTAGTATTTATTCAGCGCCAGCTGATAGCGCAGCAAGGCGCTTTCAAAATCCGAGAGATGACGCAGGGTGGGGATTTTCTCTTCCAGCAGCGGCGTGGTGGACGAACGAATATCATTGGCCGTGCGCGCCATGGCAAAAAACAGCGCGACGCCGGCGGCGATCACGACCACCAGCAAACCGTAAATCGCCCAGCGATAACGTCGGCTGACTACTTGCATAAAAAGAACCCCTGCGAAGAGACCCACCCCGGAAACCGCATCGCGGCAATTGGGATCCAGGCGCGGCCGGCATTCGGTCACACGACGCCAAACCTGACGGCCGACGCGCCAATGATGGTACGCGGCGACGGTGCATTGTTCGGCGGGCGACGATGACATGCGGCAGCGTTCCCTGCTTCCCGTTTACAGCGAAACTGTATTTCCCTGAGTCAGACTTGATCATTATTGGCAGGCGCCGCCTTGGACTGAATCCCTCGGCACCTGCATTATTGCTTTTATCCACAGCGCTCGTCGAAGCGTCTTGTTATTTTGATTCGGTAGCTTAGCGAGGAAAATTATACCGGCAATACTGTTGGCAGCCGTAATTCCAGCAGGTCACAGTATCAATAGAGAAAGATATTTGGCAAATTTCCAACAAGAATTTTCTGGAAGAGATGAAGATGCCCGTTTTTGGGGCAAACCGGCCATGGGAATAGCGTACCGGTCGAAAGGTCTTACCGCATCAACGAACAAGATCCCGCGCCGGCAGGCCCGGGGATCTGGTCGCGCAATACTGTTAATGAAGAGACAAACTTCGGACTTTCAAGTCCTCGTGCCTTCATGCCATCAAGCGGCATCAGGCTGCGCCGATGGTTGCGCCAGTTGAAATGCCTTGAGCTGGCCGCAGGCTTCATCAATCGCGGCCAGCGTCGGATACGGCGTCATGTCGACCTCGAAACGGCGCGCATTGAAAATCTGCGGAATGAGACAGCAGTCGGCCATCGTCGGGGTGTCGCCGAAACAGAAACGTCCGCGCTGCGGACTCGCTGCCAGTTGCTGCTCCAGCGCGGCAAAACCAAGCTTGACCCAATGCTGTATCCATTGCTGCTTGACCTCCTCGCTCACACCCAGTTCCTGTTTAAGCATGCGCAGCACGCGCAGGTTATTGAGCGGATGGATATCACAGGCGATTGCCAGGGAAATCTCTCGCACGTGCGCGCGATCCAGCAAGCCCGCCGGCAGCAGCGCCGGTGTCGGGAAGCGCTCTTCCAGGTACTCCAGCATCGCCAGCGACTGCGTGATGTGATGTCCGTCCTCTTCCATCACCGGCACCAGCGATTGCGGATTCAGGGCGCTGAATGCCGGTGCAAACTGTTCGCCGCCATTGTTGACCAGGTGCACCGGCACGGTGTCGTAGGACTGGCCTTTCAAATTCAACGCGATGCGTACCCGATACGATGCCGAGCTGCGAAAGTAGCTGTAAAGATGAATCGTCATGCCTTCGTCTCCTTGGTATTTTTATAAGGGCATCATCACACTGAACGCGCCGGCAACACCGTGCCTGCCACATCGCCGAAACCGATGCGCGGCAAGCCGTCGCGCTCGGCCCAGCCGCGCATGATGACGGTGTCGCCGTCTTCGATAAAGATGCGCGTCTCGCCATTGGCCAGACTGATGGATTGCTTGCCGCCGGCGGTCAGCTCCAGCAGCGACCCGGCCGACTCCGGCGTCGGGCCTGACAAGGTGCCCGAACCCAATAAGTCGCCGGCGCGCAGGTTGCAGCCCCCGACGGTGTGATGCGCCACCAGTTGCGACACGGTCCAGTAAGCGTCCTTGAAATTGCCCAGCGACAGGCGCTGCGGTGCAGTGCCTGCTTCACGCATGGCCTTCGTCTGCAGCAGCACCTCCAGTTGCACGTCGAAAGCGCCGCCAGCACGCAACTCGGCAGAGTCCAGGTATGCCATCGGCTGCGGATCGGCTGCGTCGCGTGTCCACGCGGAGCGATACGGCGCCAGCGCTTCCGTCGTGACAATCCACGGCGAAATCGTCGAAGCAAAATTCTTTGCCAGGAAAGGGCCGAGGGGCTGGTATTCCCACGCCTGCACGTCGCGTGCCGACCAGTCATTCAGCAGGCACAACCCGAACACATGCGACTCGGCCTGACCGATACCGATAGCGTCGCCGATGGCGTTGCCCTGCCCCATGAAGACACCGACTTCCATTTCGTAATCGAGACGCTTGCATGGGCCGAATACCGGCGTGTCGGAAGTCGGTGGCTTGGTCTGACCGACCGGACGGCGGAACTGCTGTCCCGATACGGCAATTGACGACGAGCGGCCGTGATAGCCGATCGGCACCCATTTATAGTTAGGCAACAGAGGATTGTCGGGCCGGAACAGTTTGCCAATCGCCGTCGCATGATGGATGGAGGTATAGAAGTCGGTGTAGTCACCGATCTGCGCCGGCAGAGCGTGTTCGGCTTCGGCTTGCGGCACCAGCGCCGGCTCCAGTTGCGACTGACGCACCGAGCCTTCGCGCAGCAACGTCGACAAGGCCAGACGCAAGGCAGACCACGCTGCAGCATCGAGTTCCATCAAGGGATTCAGATTGCTGCCTGCGGTCGCTGCGACGATCGCTTTGTGAACCACGTCACCAAAGCCGCTGAATGCGCCGCTTTCAAAGGCTGCACGCAAGTCAAGAATCTGATCGCCGATGGCGACGCCGGCACGGAAGACTTCTCCGGCCCCCTTGCTGCGGAACACGCCATACGGCAGGTTCTGGATCGGGAAATCACTGCCGGCGAGATTGGCCGAGGCAACCCAGCTACGCAGGGCGACGTCGTGGGTTTCGTTCAAAGAGATACTCATTATTGCTCCGGGCCTTGTTGTGGGTTGAAGTGCTTCTTGATGTCCATCCAGCACTGATAATAATTTTTTTGCAGCGTCGGCGAAGTCAATGCATGACGCGTCGGCTTGATGATGTTGCGCGTCTCGAACATGAAAGCCATCGTATCAGCGACCTTGTTCGGCTTGCTGGTATCGCTGCGGCTGGCCTTCTCGAAAGTCGCGCCGTCGGGGCCATGACCGGTCATACAATTGTGCAAGCTGGCGCCGCCGGGACGGAAGCCCTCCGCCTTGGCGTCGTACTCGCCATGGATCAAACCCATGAACTCGCTCGCGACATTGCGATGGAACCAGGGTGGACGGAAAGTATGTTCAGCGGCAAGCCAACGCGGCGGGAAAATCACGAAGTCCAGCGTATCCACGCCCGGCGTATCGCTTTGCGCCTGAAGCACCAGGAAGATGGATGGATCGGGATGGTCATAGCTGATCGAGCCGATGGTATTGAAATGGCGCAGATCGTACTTGTACGGCGCGTAGTTGCCGTGCCACGCCACCACGTCCAGCGGCGAATGGCCGATTTTCGCCTGCCACAAGTTGCCGCCGAATTTGGCGATCAGACGGAAGTCGCCTTCGCGATCTTCATACCAGGCCTGTGGCGTGAGGAAGTCGCGCGGATTGGCGAGACCGTTGGAGCCCAGCGGCCCCAGATCCGGCAAGCGCAATAGCGCGCCGAAGTTTTCGCAGACGTAGCCTTGCGCCTGCCCATCCGGCAGCTTCACCTGAAACCGCACGCCGCGCGGGATCACGGCGATCTCTTGCGGTTCGAGGTCGATCACGCCCAGCTCGGTCAGCAGCTGCAGGCGACCGGCTTGCGGCACAATCAACAATTCGCCGTCAGCTGAATAGAAAAAACGATCCGTCATCGATTGATTGGCCGCATACAAATGAATCGCACAACCGGTCTGCGCATCGGGCGAGCCATTGCCGGCCATGGTGATCAGTCCGGCGACAAAATCCGTCGGCGCCGTCGGCATGGTATGCGGATCCCAGCGAAATTGATTCGGCGGCGTCTCGACATCGTCGAAGCGCGCGATCAGGCCGTTGTCGATGCGCTCAAACGGCTCGTGCATCGCCGCCGGACGAATCCGGTACAGCCACGAACGGCGGTTGTGACTGCGCGGCGCTGTGAATGCCGTGCCGGACACTTGCTCTGCATAGAGGCCGTACGCGACTTGCTGCGGCGAGTTCTGGTTGAGCGGCAAGGCGCCCGGCAAAGCCTCGGTCGCAAACTCATTGCCAAAGCCCGATTGATAGGCTGCCTTGGCGAGGGAAGTTTCTGCAAGCGTATTCATGATGCGTCCTTCTGGGAAAAACGAAGTCTGGAACAAATTACTGCGGCCGATACCAATGCAGACGTGCCACCATCAGCGCCGAGATGATTGCCGGCACGGCAGCCGCAATGAACAGCGAACTATTCGCCCATTGCATGGCAATCAATTGGCCGCCGATCACCGGCCCCAGCACGGAGCCGATGCGACCGATGCCGAGCGCCCAGCCGATACCGGTCGAGCGCAATTGCGTCGGATAAAAAGTCCCGGCCAGCGCATTCACTGCCGGTTGACCGCCGACCACGCAAAATCCCGCCACCACCACGCTGATGAACAACAGCACCGGCATCGTCGCCACATGACCGATCAGGGCGATGAACACGCAGGCAACGACAAAACAGCTTCCCAACACTTTGGTGAAACCGAAACGATTGATGAACCAGCCCAGTGTCAGCGTGCCGACAATGCCGCCCACTTGCAGCGAGGTACCGATCAGCACCGCAGTGCCGGTCGAGTAACCCGCATCCTTGATCAGCGTCGGCAACCAGTTGGAGAGAAAATACAGATTGATCAGATTCATGAAACTGATCAGCCACAGCAACAGCGTCACACCGGCGCGGCCGTCACGGAACAGCTCGGCTACCGGCATGCCGTCATTCTTGGCTTCCTTGACCACGACGGTGCTGCCCTCATTGACTTGCAAACCCGGCTGCACCTTGTTGAGCCAGCGCGCGACCTGTTTCATTGGGCGCTTGCGCAGCACCAGAAACTGAATCGATTCCGGCAACCAGATCAGCATGGCCACACCCAACACCGCCGGGATTAACCCGCCAACCAAAAACACCGAACGCCAGCCGAAAGCGGGAATCAGCGCCGCACTGACAAAGCCGCCCACCGCCGCACCGACCGTGAAGCCGCACGACACCAGCATCATGCGCGTGACACGCTTGCTATTGGGGCTGAACTCGCCAACCAGCGCCATCGCGTTCGGCATGATGCTGCCAAGCCCGAAGCCGGTGATGAAGCGCAGCACCAGCAACTCGTCGATGGTTTCAACACGCGTTGTCAACAGCATGCAGATAGCGAAGAAGAAGGTGGAAACAATCAGTACCGGACGGCGACCATACTTGTCGCCAACCGGCGTCAACACCAGCGAACCCAGCAGCATGCCGAACAGACCGGCGCCAAATACCGGACCGAGGCTGGCCTTGTTGACATGCCAGTCGCCGATGATGGCCGGCGCGACATAACCCATGGCCTGGATATCAAAACCGTCGATGATCAGGCACAGGCCGCACAGCAGCAACAGCCCGAATTGAAATGCGCCGAAACGGCTCTGCTCGACAACATGGTCGACATTGATCACGTCAGATTGCATCTGTGCTCCTCCAGATTGGTTGTGGATGCGCGCCACTTGTCTACATGTCAACGCGGCGCTTTTTTATTGGTTTGAGACTGTAGTGCAATGATGCGACTTTTACGATATAAATGGATCAATGTAGTTCATTGATATGATGAATAGTGATCAAAACATCAATACCGAACAAATGTTGCAAACATGATCGAACCCAAAGATATCGACCTCAATTTGCTGGTGGTGTTTCAGGAAGTCTTCCAGGACCGCCAGATCTCTTCCGTGGCGCGGCGGCTTAACCTGTCGCAGCCGGCGGTCAGCAACGCGCTGGCACGCCTGCGCCGCACCTTCGGTGACGCCCTCTTCGTGCGGACGGCGCAAGGCATGCAACCGACGCCGTTCGCTCAGCAACTGGCCGAACCGGTAGCGTCCGCACTGCTTCATGTCTCCAAGGCGCTGAACCGGCAGGAAGCGTTTTCCCCTGCGACCAGCGAACGCCATTTCACGATTGCCATGACCGATGTCGGCGAGGTGTATTTCATGCCGGTGCTGATCGAACAATGCAGCCTTCTGGCGCCGGGCATCCAGATCAGCACGGTGCGCGCCGGCACGATCGACCTGAAGACCGAGATGGAGTCGGGCCGCGTCGATCTCGCCATCGGCGCATTCGACAATGTCTCGAGCGCCTTGTATCAGCGTCGCCTGTTTCGCCAGAACTACGTCAGCATGTTTCGCCAGGATCATCCGCTGGCAGGCAAGAAGGTCTCCATCAAGGAATTCCTGGCGGCACGGCATCTTGTGGTGTCTTCTCTGGAAAGCCCCTACGACCGCATCAACCAGAATCTGGAAAAAGCCGGCATCCGGCCGAACGTGCATTTCCGCGTGCCGCACTTCACCGCCGTGCCCTATATTGTCAGCACCACCGACCTGATCGTGACCGTGCCGCAAAAACTGGCCGAGAGCGCAGCGCAGCCGTTCAACCTACAATACATTCGTCCGCCGCTGCGACTACCGTCCTTGCAGACCAATATCTTCTGGCACCGCCGCTTCAATCAGGACGAAGGAAATCAGTGGCTGCGCGGCTTCATCTCGGAGCACTTTGCCGAATAACAGGAGACAGTAATGCACTACCTGCACTACGACCGTGAACAGCTGGACCGGCAATACAACGTGCGCTCCGGCATACCGCGTTTTCAGGATATCTTCGACCGCTGGAATCAGCAGGCAGACGTCTATCGCCAGCAATTGACCAGACTCCCGCCGATGCGCAGCAATCTTCACTACGGCATGCACCGGCTGCAAACCCTGGATTATTTCCCGGTTGCCGACGCTGCTGCACCGCTGCTGGTCTTTGTGCACGGCGGCTACTGGCGTTCGCTGGACAAGAACGACTTCAGCCATCTCGCCGAGCCTTATCGGCAAGCCGGCATTGCGGTAGCCATGCTCAACTATCGCCTCGCACCGGAAGTCGACATCCCCGAAATCGTTGCCGACGTGCGCGCGGCATTCGCCTGGTTGTACCGGCAAGCGTCGTCATACGGTTTCGATACCGAGCGTATTTATGTGATGGGACATTCCGCCGGCGGCCATCTGGCAGCCGCACTGGCAAGTACCGATTGGCGCAACGCGGGTCTGCCGACTGATGCGATCAAGGGATTGTGCGGGGTCAGCGGGCTCTACGATCTGGAACCGATACGGCTGTGCTATCTCAATGAGACCTTGCAGCTGGATGGACCGCAAGTGCAGCAATACAGTCCGCTGCATCATCTGCCTGCAACGAAAATACCGGTCATTCTGACCGCAGGCGGCGCAGAGTCGGCGGAGTTTCACCGGCAAAAAAACGCCTATGCGCTGGCGCTTCATGGCGCCGGCTTTCCCGTTCAACAAGTCAAACTTGCAGATGGCCATCATCTGGATGTCATCGACAAACTTGCCGACGGCAGCAGTGAGCTGGCGCAAGCGATTATCGCCATGGCCGGCAAATAGCCGGCACCAAACTGCAAGAATGAAAAACGGCGGGTGGTATCATCTCCGTTCTTCGCGTTGCATCTCCTACGGTATCAGGCATTACCCCCTGACCTGTCATGGCAAGCCACTGCATGATCAGAGACCGCGCCCCGTATTTGCATCTTGTTACGCTCTCTGCCTGTCTTTCTGCGCAAGAGCCTGATTGAGTTTCACTGAGTTTCGCTGATGTCCCGTCCACCTCTGCTGCAAATCATTCCTCTGGCCGCGCTGACCGGTGTCGGCATGCTGGCGACCGATCTCTACCTGCCTGCTTTGCCACATCTTGCGCACGATCTCGGCACCGACGTGCCGACCGTGCAGGCAACGATTTCGTCTTTCATGATTGCACTGGCGCTGTCGCAGTTGTTCTGGGGCGCCGTAGCCGACAAGCTCGGCATGCGCAATACACTGCTGGCGGGCGTTGCCTTGCTGGCCGCGACCGGCGTCGCCTGCGCGCTGGCCTCGGATGTCGATGCGCTGATCATTTATCGCACGCTCCAGGGTATCGGTGCAGGTGCGGCAACGGTGGTGGTGCCGGTGTTGCTGCGACGGCGCTTTACTGACGCGGATGCGGTGCGGGCAATTTCGTGGGTCAGTATCGCCGAATCGATCATCCCGGCCATTGCGCCGGTGATCGGCACCGGCATCCTGCTGGTATCGGGATGGCGCAGCAACTTCTGGCTGGTGGCGATACTGGCGCTGATCTTGCTGCCCTTTATCCTGGCGCTGGTGCCGGGACGGCAGATATTGCATTCGCCCGAAGAAACCATCAGTTACCCCGTCCTGCTGCAAAACCGCACCTTCCTGCGCGACGCCACGGTCTACGGGCTGACCTTCGGCGCGTTGATCACCTTTGTCGCCAGCGCACCGCATCTGATTGAACAATGGAGCGGACGCGGCCCCGGTACCTTTGCATTAATGCAAGTCTGCGGCGTCTCGTCCTTTATCGTTGCCGCCTCGCGCGCGGGCGCCATGGCGCATCGCTGCGGCACCTACAAGTTGATGAAAGCCGGAGCGATCGTTCAGTTGTTCTCCGTGGCCGGGCTGATCGCATTGGGCATTGTTGAAATACACCACGTTGCGCCGCTGATCCTCTGCTGGATGCTGTTCTGCGCCGGCCTCGGCCTGCGTGGCCCGTCCACCGTGACGCGTGCGCTGTCGGTACCGAAGTCGCTCACCAGCCTGGCGTCGGGCTTCCTGATGTTCCTTGCTTTGACGCTGTCGGGTATCGGCACGCAGATTGCCGGTTTCCTGTTGCATTACGGTCTGCTGCCAGTGGCTGTACTGGTTGCCGCCATGATTCTGGCCAGCTTGATTCTGCAAAAGGATGAGGCAAAACAGAATAACGACAAGACATGAGATAAATATTTTCGATTAATTATATTTTCTAGAAACTGAACCGTTAGCGTCTGATTTCCTCCTTCTAACCTTGCAATAAGATTAACGATCTCGTTGCATGACTATTCGAAGGAAACTCAGCATGGCTATTGTGAACTACCCCATTAAGACAAATTGCTTCAATGGCAAGCCAGCAAAGTCAGGCTACCAACATCCCGACGCGATGAACCCTGTCGAATGGGTCATCGACACCTTCGGAAATATGAACTGGAAGTCGTATGAAACACCGGAGAGCTACCAAGTCTATGCACGCGTTGATTTGTCCATCAACATGCCCGGCATCGTTATCTTCGTACATGGTGTTAATTCCGAAGGAGAGTGGTATGACGCGGCTGAACAAGCTTTATGCGACGGCTTGAATGAACGACTGAATCGTGATGACTTGTCTCCGAATCAATACGAGACGGTAAAAGATGGTAAGCCTATTCGTCGACAGTTGAAACCTGATAACAAAGGCCGCTCCCCCGTCATCCGCTTCTACTGGGGTTACCGCGCCCAAAAGGGATCTGAGGGAAAATGGCGTATCCCGCTAAAAAATCCCGACCAGCTCGACCACGGCACCTACGACCCCGTTAAAAACAAGGATGCCGAAGACCTCTGGTATTGGGGCGGCGGTCCTTTCCAGAACGGCACCAACAGCCTGCAACAGCTCTGGAACAAGGAGGGGTTTAGTCGTCATGTACTGGGCTTCGATATGCAGCACCTGAATACCGAGGTAGAACGGCAACTGAACGATGCGCCACCACGCGAGTATTTCGCCCATGCTGCGCAACGATTGGCCAATCTGATCGACACCATCCGCGAACAGTCCCTCAATAGCGTGACACTGCTTTCGCACAGTCAGGGCACCATGATCGCGCTGGCGGCGACCTTGTTGTGCAAGAAGCGGCCGCCGGACGCCGTCATGCTCATGAACTCGCCCTATGCCCTGACCGACAAGATCACTGACGCCCTGACAGTCGGCGGTGACCGCCCCACCGACGGCGCGCGGCTGCGCACCTTGCAGGCCGTCGTCGACAAGCTGCGGCCCAATAAACAGTTCTTCAATCAGAAGCGGCTCGACTGCCTGCGTGTGGGCGCCACCAAGTGCGGCCAAATGCATTTCTGGAAACCTGACATTGTCCACCCCTGCGGCACGCCTGAGCGCGACAACCATGGGCGGCTGTACAACTATTTCAACCCGCATGACCGTGTCATGGGATCCACGCCATTGCAAAGCATAGGCTGGCAAGGCATCCCCGGCGGCGTGCTGTTCGGCATGCAGGATGTGGTCAAGCAGCGCATGCTCGCGCGCGGCACGTCCTGCGGTGACGAACCGGCATTGACGCCTTTCGGCACCTTGCCCCGCATTCCCGATCCGGAACCGGGTGTGCTGCCTACCGACTTCTGGAACAAGAACAAGCCCATCGCCAAGTTCGGCAAGCTGTGGTCAGAACCGCCGCAGGATCAGATGGTGTCCGTCAATGCCGAGAAGGTGCCCCATCCCTTGACGGCAGAAGAGATGAGCACACCTCGAAAGAAAAAAGTAATAAAGGTGATCAACGGGAAAATGACGACCGAAGAAGTCAACGTCTACTTTGACGAGGCGCTGCATACAGCAGATGCATGGGGAGCGAGAAAGGAAGACGGTACGCTCAACGAACCTGATTATGCTTATTTCTCCTCCATTCAACAGCGCGAAGCCTGGATAGACCGCGACGACGTGTACAGCCCCGGCGGCAAGAAGCGCGAGCTGGAAACGCAGGAGGAAATGCAAGAGCGCATCACCAACTGGTATCCCATGCCACCCAACCATAGCACCATGCCAGAGCATGTTGAATTTATGAAGTGCGTGGTGGCCTACGACCTACCCATTGGCTATGCCGAGAGCTACCGCCGGGATGATTGGTACAGGCTGATGGTGCTCGCCGATTGGACCAGCTTTCAGGATGACTACTTTGCCGATGGGAAACTAGACGTGCCAGCTAAACCGCCGGGGCTTGATCCTGAGACGGTTAGCGAACAGCAACGTCGTGCTGATGAAGCACGTATCCACAACGGAGCGTGAGCCCTACCAGTCACAACAACAGAACGAAAGAAAATAACATGATGAAGACATTAAAAATGATCGGCGCGGCCTTGCTGGCGGTCGGCATGACCGCATGCGCGCAAAACGACGCGCCCCCAACTTCTTCACACGGCACGATATTAAGACCCAGCCCCGACATGCCGCCCCAGGTCCTCTATCGGATTGACGACCATCGCTATATCTCTCTGGAGAACTATGACAAGTGCTTTGGCGACAACTACTACATCGATACAAAGGCGGGGATTCGCACCAAACTCTGGACGGGTGCTTTCAGCGACTATAAAGGCCGTCTGATTATCGACGACCCAAGTGAAATGAATGTTGTCGTTCCGGACGCTCCCGCTACGACATGCCGCGACAAGGGCTGCAACGTCTATCTTCAATATTCCACTGACGGTGGAAGAACATTTAAGCCTAAGAAATACATGCAGAGTCCCTATCCCACCAAAGACTCCGAAAACTACTCCATCCTCATCGCCAAGGATGGGTTTTATTTAGTTAAAAAGATCAGTCAAACCAATGGTTCGACCTCCGTCACCAAATATCCTCTTGTGCCAGGCATTGATCTCGAGAAGCCGTATCCGCCGGATTTGCATGACGAGTATCTCTCGGGGAAGCCTTTACCTCTCTTGCGCACTCCTTCCGGCCAGGATCGCTTCACCTGTGACAGCAGCATTCGCCCAAGTAACTTGCCGCAACCGAAATAACGTTTACACATCCATAAAACCATCCAACAACATATCCATGCTGGCCAGCCCATGATTTGACCAGCATGATGTTGCAAAAAGACACGGCGAGCGCCTGAAACGGCTGTTTTGCAACATACCGGATACATTGAGGAATAATTCTCATTCTCTTGATCATCTATAATAGAGCGCTTTAGCAAAACGCCTTCCGCTCGCTGGTTTCCTCCGCTGTTTCAGTTTCAGCTCGCCGCCAGCCAGCTAATGAGAAAAACATGTTCAAGAAAATCTGGTTCCAGATCCACTGGTTCATCGGCATCACTGCGGGCACCGTGCTGATGTTCATCGGCGTGACTGGCGCCATCCTGTCTTTCCGTGAAGAAATTACCGACTGGCTCAACCCCGGCATCGTCCACGTGGCAGTGCGCCAGGAAGCTCCGCTGACGCCGCCGCAAATCCTCGAACGCCTGCGTGCAGAAGTGCCGCATGAACGCGTTGCCGTCATCATCGCATCGACGGAACCGGGCGCTTCCGTTCGCATCAATTTCGCGCCGCCGCCGGGTGTACGCCGCGGAGAAATGCGCTACGTCGATCCTTATACCGGTGCACTGCTGCCACCGCTGGCCGGCAATGAATTCTTCGAATTCACCGAGCGCTTCCATCGCTGGCTGCTGCTGCCGACCGACACCGGCAAGATTGTTACCGGCAGCCTGTCGATGTGCCTGCTGATCCTGGCGCTGTCGGGCCTGTATATGCGCTGGCCGCGCCGCGCGCTGAACTGGCGCGCCTGGTTCAAGCTAGACTTCGGCCTCTCCGGCCGCTCTTTCCTGTGGAACCTGCACTCGGTCATCGGCACCTGGGCGCTGGTGATGTACGTCATCTTCACGACCACCGGCATGTTCTGGGCGTTCGACTGGTTCAGAGCCGGTGTCAATACGCTGGCGGGTCAGGAAACACCAGCACGCGCACCGCAATCCAAAGACGCCAGGCGCGACAAGCCCAAAGGCATGGGCATGAATAGGGAGAAGGACAACGATAAGTCCGAGAAGTCCGACAGAACCGAACCTGCCCCGCTCGACCTCACACTGGCCTGGAACACGTTCGTACGCGAAGCCGGCCCCTACACGCTGGTCAATATCCGCATTGCCGAAAAGACCACGCAGCCAATTCAGTTCAACTACTTGCTGCCGGACGCCTCGCACGAACGTGCGCGCAACCGCCTGAACGTGGTGCCACAAACCGGCGAAATCAAGCTCAATGAGCGCTTCGCCGACAAGAACACCGGCGGCCGCTTCATCGGCGCAATCTATCCACTGCACATGGGTACCTACTGGGGCTTGCCCGGCCGTATCATCATGATGATCGCCGCGCTGATCATGCCGCTGTTCGGCATCACCGGATGGATGCTGTATCTGGATCGCCGCCGTAAAAAACGTGCCGTCCGCGCTGAACGCGCACTGCTCGACCAGAGCAAGACGGCAGGTTCAGGTACGACCCCAACCGACAACAAGGAAGCCGTTCTGCTGGCTTACGCCACGCAAGCCGGCCAGGCGGAACGCATCGCCCTGCATACGGCAGCTGCACTGCAAAAAGCCGGCGTCACCGTCATCGTCCAATCGTTGGCGGCGCTGGATCCTGAACGTCTGCGCCATTTCCATCGCGTGCTGTTCGTGGTCAGTACCTTCGGCGAAGGTGAACCGCCCGACAATGCACGCCGCTTCACCAAGCAACTCGCGCATCAGCAGGGCAGCACACTCAGCCATGTGAAATACGCCATGCTGGCGCTCGGTGATCGTCATTACGAAAAATTCTGCGGCTTCGGTCACACGCTCGATCACTGGCTGCGCAGCCAAGGTGCAGAAGCACTCTTCCCGATGATCGAGGTCGACAACAACGCGCCGGCGAGCCTGGCTAAATGGCAGCACGAGCTGAGCGCACTGACCGGCGGCGTAATGCTGGAAGAAGAAATCTCCACACAGCTTACGCAAGAGGCCGCCTATGGCTCCTGGACGCTGCGCACGCGCACACTGCTTAACGCTGGCAGCTGCGGCCACGGCATCTATCATCTGGAATTCGACGCACCGTCAAGCAAGGATCTGAACTGGCAATCCGGTGCACTCGTGGAGATACTGCCGCGCCATGCCGATGACCGCGTCGCGCTTTTCCTTTCCCGCACATCGCTTGACGGCAAGACACCAGTTCAGCATCAAGGCACGACACGCACACTCGCAGATACCCTTGCGCGCAGCATCCTGCCTGCCGCTGGCAGCCTGCCACCCGGCATCACGGCACAGGCAGTGGCTGACGGCTTGCAAACCTTGGCTGCGCGCAAGTACTCCATCGCTTCGATTCCGCGGGACGGACGCTTGCACTTGCTGGTGCGTCAGGCGGTACATGACGACGGTCTTGGCGTGGCCTCCGGCTGGCTGACCGAAGCCACGCAAGTCGGCGCAGTTATCGACATGCGCATTCTGGAAAACAGCAGCTTCTCGCTGGCGCCGGAACCAGTGCCGGCCATCTTCATCGGTAACGGCTCCGGTCTCGCCGGTTTGCGCAGTCATCTGCATGCACGCGTGCAACTCGGCCTGCGCCGCAACTGGCTGCTGTTCGGTGAGCGTAAGCGCGAACACGATTACCTCTATCGCGCCGAGATCGAGCAGTGGATGCAAACCGATATGCTCAGCCGCGTCGACCTCGCCTTCTCACGCGATCAGGCGGAACGTATCTATGTCCAGGACAAACTGCGCCAGGCCGCCGACATGCTGAAAGCATGGATAGAAGAAGGCGCCGTGCTGTATGTCTGCGGCAGCCTCGACGGCATGGCTGCAGGCGTCGATGCCGCGCTGGCCGATATCCTCGGCGAAGCGGCGCTGGACGATCTCATCGCGCAAGGCCGCTATCGTCGCGACGTGTATTGAAACGTATATTGAAAATTAATGAGCCTTCGCCTGCCGCAGGCTGAACTCCGCCTGCGGCAGCGCCCACATCACGGCATCCATCACCATCGGCACGGCCTCCGCCTGCACGCACAGGCATAGCTCCATACGCGTCGCATGATCCAGCGGCGACATGCGCATGAAGCACACGCAATGGCCGCAGCTCTGCATCACGACCTGGCGCAGGTGCGTGACTTCCGCTCTTTCCACGGTGATATGCATCATGCGTTCGCGCTGTTTCGGCAGCGTCGGCCGGCTGTCCGGCTTGTACGATGCGGATGAAATCTCTCTCCCCAGACCGGCGCTGGCAGACCCCGCCGTCAACGACGGCAAGAGTTCGGGAAACAACAGCTTACTCACGAGAGAAGAACGCTTGCGCCATACCATCGGATTCATATCAGCCCCATTCCTTGTTGTGTCGGGATTGTGTTCGGATTGCGATCAGATTCATCATGCAGCAAGCTTAGCCACGGCAGCGTAAAGACGATCTAAAAAGAATGCAGATCCAGGTAAACAGAGCATAAAAATACGCTGCGCCGCCGCAAGTCGCGCGGAACTTGTCAGCCCTCGCCGCGTTTTGCTGTAGGAATCCACCGCTTCTTGGCGCGAACGTCGTCAGCACGCCGCAAGCCTGCAAAAACTGGGCATATACTCAGGCTGTCATTATTTTCGCCCAGCATTTGTATACCCCGACCAGGCCGGTCATCTCGTTTTGCAGGACATTGCAGGATATGAAGATGCAACAAAAAAAAATTAGAAACCTCATCGACCATTGCTCCGTCCCTCTGGGCCGGCTCATGCTTGTCATGCCTCTGTTGCTGGCCGGCTGCGGCTCACTGCCGCGCATCGTCCCAGATATGGACAGCCAGCCTGCCAAAGTCATCCAGATCAAGGGCGGACGCGGGATCCTGACACCTGAACAGAGCCAGGCCGCGCTCGACAAGCTCAAGAACAGCAAACAAGACAATCAGGACAATCTGATCTTGGAGAAACACCTCGCCGTCGAGGAAGCCATCACCGGTTCGCCGCTGGTCGCGGGAAACAAGGTCACGCTGCTGATCGACGGCCCCGCTACCTACGCATCCATGTTTGCCGCCATCCGCGAGGCGCGCGATCACATCAACATGGAAACCTATATTTTTGAAAGCGACGATACCGGCAAACAATTTTCCGATCTGCTGATCGACCGCCAAAAACATGGCGTTCAGGTCAACCTGATGTATGACAGCGTCGGCACGCTCAGTACGCCGCGCGAGTTTTTTCAGCCGCTGATTGACGCCGGGGTACAAGTGCTGGAATTCAATCCCGTCAATCCGGCACAAGCGCGCAAAGGCTGGGAAGTCAATCAGCGCGATCACCGCAAGCTGCTGATCGTCGACGGCAAGACAGCCTTCGTCGGTGGCATCAACATCAGCAGCGTCTATTCCAGTGGTTCTTTCCGCAAACGCAAGCCGAAAGAAGACGACGAGGCCAACAAAGTGCCATGGCGCGATACGCAGGTGCGCATGGATGGGCCTGTCGTCGCCGAGTTTCAGAAGCTGTTCATCGATACATGGGAAAAACAACACGGCCCTCAACTGGCGGCGAAAAACTATTATCCCAAGATCGCCAATCAAGGTAATGACATCGTGCGCGGCATCGGCAGCTCGCCGGACGATCCGTACAGCGTGATCTACGCGACCTTCATCTCGGCTATCCAGCATGCCGAGTCCAAGGTCTATCTGACCAACGCTTACTTCATTCCCGATCCGCAACTGCGCGATGCCTTGAAGGACGCGGTGAAACGCGGTGTCGACGTGCGCCTGGTATTGCCGAGCAAGAGTGATTCGGCGCTGGTGCTGTATGCCTCGCGCTCGTTCTATACCGAACTGCTGGAAGGCGGCATCAAGATCTACGAGCGCCAGGATGCGCTATTGCATTCCAAGACAGCAATGATCGATGGTGTCTGGTCGACCATCGGCTCCACCAATCTCGACTGGCGCAGCTTCATTTATAACCAGGAAATCAATGCCGTCATTCTGGGGCCGCAGTTCAGCGCGCAGATGCAGGCCATGTTTGACCGTGACATCGCCGCATCGAAAGAGATCACACTCGAAGCATGGAAAGACCGCCCAATCAGCGACCGCATGAAAGAATTCGGCGCGGGTCTGTGGGCGCGCTGGCTGTAACGGCTGACATATCATCCGGCGCATCCAATTTCATCACCTCACCTCGCAGCCGACGCAACAAGGAATAATGCATGTATCGTTTTCAACACCGACTATCGCCGAACTCTTTTTCACGCTGCATCGCTGTATCGATGACAGTACTGCTGGCGCTGTGGCTGGCATTGTCCTGCGTGCGCGCCGTGGCGGCCGATGCACCTTCCGGCGCGGCCGCCCTGCAGGAAAAATATCAATCGCTGCAACCGCAACTCGCGCATAACCAGTTCTCCCGGCCGATCTCGCTCAACTCAACCGAAAGCTCCTCGGCCATCAAAGGTGATATCTATGCGTTGGTGGACTACCCTTTCGCGCAAGTACATGGTTCCCTGACTTCACCGGCACAGTGGTGCGACGTCCTGATCCTGCACCTCAATACCAAGTACTGCCGTGCCGGTCCTGGACAAAAACCTGCCACAATCAGCATGCGCGTCGGCAAGAAGAACAGCCAGGAGCTGGACGACGCCTATCGGCTCGATTTCGCCTACCGGGTCAACACCAGCAGCGATGACTATTTTGACATTCGCCTGAATGCCGACAAAGGCCCGCTGGATACACGGGACTATCGTATCCAGCTCGAAGCGATTCCCACCGCCGACGGCCGCAGTTTCATTCATCTGATGTATTCCTATTCTTACGGTTTCGCCAGCCGCGTCGCCTTGCGCGCCTATCTGGCGACCGCAGGCAGCGACAAGGTCGGCTTCACCGTGGTAGACAAATCCAGCGATGGCAAGCCCAACTATGTCGGCGGCATGCGCGGGACGGTCGAGCGCAACACCATGCGTTACTACCTCGCCATTGACGCCTATCTGAGCGGCCTGGCGACACCGCCGGCGCAGCAATTGGAACAACGCCTGCAAACCTGGTTCGCTGCCACCGAGCGCTACCCGCGCCAGTTGCATGAGGTACCCAAGGAAGACTATCTGGCGATGAAACGCAAGGAATATGCACGCCAGAACACCAACTAGGTCCTGTTCACGCAGACTGGAGTCTCAGCTGAGATTCATGGATGAAGCACATCATCCGACAATAAAAAGCCGGCCTCGAAGGCCGGCTTTTTATTGCTTCAATCTTCGTAGGTCATACTGAATTACGAAGTACTCCACATCGCACTCAGTCGAAATACAACTCCGCAAAGCTGCCGCGCAAACCTTCGGCAGTAGGTGCGTAGTTCTTCACCTTCTTGGCTGCAATCGTGATGCTCGGATTGGCGCCGAACTCGATCGATGGAATATCGTCATGTACCACTTTCTGGAAATCCAGGAACAGTTGACGACGTCTAGTCTCATCAACCTCTACCGACGCGGCTTCCAGTAGACGATCGGCTTCCGGATTGACATAGTGCGGCGCGTTCGAGAACGGCAAGCCTACCTTGAAATTCTTGGACCAGAACACACGCTGTACACCCACGGTCGGATCGAAGACATTGGCCAGGGCTTCCAGCGTCAGGTCGAAAGCGCGCTCCGTGTAGGCCTTGGTGACATAGGTGCCGAAATCATAGTTTTCAATGTTGGCGTCGATACCGATGCGGCTCAGCGACTGGCGCACGAAATCGGCCGCACGGCGCTCCTGAAACGGGTTGTACAGCAGGCGCAGGCGGAAGCGTATGCCATCCGCACCACGTTTCAACCCTGCGGCATCCAGCGCCGCCTCGGCTTCTTTCGGGTTGTACGGAAAGTACTTGATATCCGGGTTGTGATACTTGCTGTTGAGCGTGCCGATTACTGAGGCCGAGACCTTGCCGTAGCCGTACCAGACCACCTTGTTCAGAGCATTGACGTCGATTGCCTGCGAGATCGCTCGGCGTACTTCCAGCTTCTGCAACACCGGTGTATCGAGGTTGAAGTACAACTGCTGCTGCAAACCGATGTAGGCCCAGTTGGTGGTATCGACGTTGATCTTCGGCAGCTTGCTGAAACGCGTGACATCCGATAAAGGAATCGCCTGTCCGGCCAGGTCGGCGGAACCTGACTCCAGCGCCGCAGCACGCGCCAGCGCATCCGGGATAAAGCGCACAATAATCTTGTCGAGATACGGCTTGGGCTTGTCCCAGTAGTTGGGATTGCGTTCAAGCACGATGTGGCTGCCCTTGACGAACTCCTTGAAGATGAACGGACCGGTGCCGACCGGTGCGCTGTTGTACTTGCTGTTGAGGATGTCAGTCTTGTCGTAGAGATGCTTGGGCACGATCGGCGACTCGGCGCCGGCCAGCGCCGTCAACAAGGTCGGTGATGGCTTCGACAACACGATGATGGCGGTCAACGGATCGGGCGTCTGCACTTCCGTCACATTGGCAAAGGTGGCGCGACCGCGTGGATGCACCGTTTTCAGGGTGAGGATCGAAAACGCAACGTCAGCGGAGGTGAAGTCTTTGCCGTCATGCCATTTGACGCCACGACGCAGGTTGAAGCGATATTGCAAACCGTCCTTGCTGATGCTCCACGACGTGGCCAGCAATGGTTTGGGATTGAGGTTGAAATCGTAGGTCAACAGACCTTCAACGATCTTGGGACCCAGCTCAGTATTACCGCCGGCGGTTGTCGTCAGCGGCAGAATCGACGACGGCTCCGGCGTGACGATCCAGGTCAGCGTCCCGCCTTGTTTAGGCTCTGCGGCATTGGCCAGCTGGCCAAGTCCCGACAGCGCCGCCAAAGCACCTGCGGCAACAACGGCAGCAGCAGCAATCACGCTGCGTGCAAATGTTCTTCTTCCCCACTTTTTCATGCTATCCCCGAGACGTTAGTAAAACATCGCATCTTAGTAAGCGGGGAAAAGCATGGTCAACGAACAAGAACGAGTTTGCTTAGTCGTTTATTTTTTTACCGGCATCAATGCATCCGGATTGATTGCAGACAGATTGCAGCCAAGCTTCAGGTCTCGGCTTGTACGCCGCCGAGATACCATTGTGCTTCGATCTCGCCGGCAGAGAGCGGCTTGGAATGCAGATAGCCTTGCACGATGTCGCAGCCCGCAGCACGCAGAAAGTCGTGCTGTTCCTGAGACTCCACGCCCTCGGCAACGACTTGCAGATGCAACTTGTGGGCGACCGCAATGATGGCTTCCGTAATCGCCACATCGTCGGCATCAGCAGGGATACCCTTGACGAAACTGCGGTCGATCTTCAACGTATCGAGCGGATATTGCTTGAGGCTGGCCAGCGACGAATAGCCGGTGCCAAAATCATCCACCGATATGGTCACCCCCAGCTGACGCATGCGCTTGAGCAGCACCACTGCTTCCTGAGGATTTTGCATGATCGCGCCTTCGGTGATTTCCAGCTCCAGCATCGCTGACGGCAGGCCGCTTTGTCCAAGGGCATTGTCGATGGTCGACAGCAAATCATCGGAGGAAAACTGGCGCGGCGACAGGTTCACCGCAATGCGGCCGAACTGGTAGCCGCGGTCCAGCCAGACTTTGCCTTGGCGACAAGCTTCGCGCAACACCCAGGCGCCCAACGGCACGATCAGGCCGGTCTGTTCCGCCAGGGTGATGAACATCCCCGGCGCCACCAGTCCGCGCGTCGGATGACGCCAACGGATCAAGGCTTCGGCGCCGCAAATGGCGCCGTCGACCGCCGAAAATTGCGGCTGATAATAGAGTTCGAATTCCTTGCGCTCGATCGCATGACGCAAGCTGTTTTCCAGCAGCATCTGTTCCAGCGCATGATTGCTCATTTCCTTGTTGAACAGCTGGAAGGCGTTCTTGCCGCGCTCCTTGGCGTGGTACATGGCGATGTCGGCATTCTTCAGAATCGCGATTGCATCTTCGCCGTGTTCCGGATAGGCGGCGCTGCCGATGCTGGCGCTGATGAACATCTCATGACCGTTGATCACGAACGGCCGCAGGATACTGTTGATCAGGCGCTGCGCAATGGCGGAGATCATTTCCTGAGGCGGTGAATCGCCGAGGATCACGACAAACTCGTCACCGCCGAAACGCGCCAGCACGTCGTCCGGGCGCAGCTGTTCGCGCAGACGCTCAGCCGCGGCCACCAGCAACTGATCACCGGCATGGTGGCCGAGCGTATCGTTGACGGTCTTGAAGCGGTCAAGGTCGATGAAGAACAGGACCAGCGTTTCCCCGGACGTCTGCGCCGCTTCAATCTGCTGAGCAAAAATACGCATCAGACTACTGCGGTTAAGCAGCCCGGTCAGGCTGTCGTGATCGGCGAGGAAGGCCAGTTTGTTTTCTGCCTCCTTGCGGATGGTGTTGTCGGTGAACACACCGACGTAATTGGTGATGCCGCCCTGATTGTCGCGGATGGCCGAAATCGACAGCCATGCCGGATACCAGCTGCCGTCCTTGCGACGGTCTTTCATCTCACCCTGCCAATGGCCGTCTGAAGCGAGGCGCTGCAGCATGCCACGGTTGATTTCAGCCTGCGCGCCGGGGCCGGTCATCATGCGCGAGCGCTTGTCCATGGCTTCTTCCGGGTGATAGCCGGTAATGCGTGTAAAGGCGGGATTGACGGCCAGGATGCGGAACTCGGCATCGGTGATCAGGATACCTTCGCTGGTCGATTCGAAGACGCGGTCGGCAAGGCGCGACTGCCATTCGGACTGTACCTTCTGATTGACGTCGAGTGCCATCTCCACCAGGGCCGTGCCGCCGTCATACTGGCATACGCTGCCGTGCACTTCCACCCAGCGGCGCGTACCGTCGCGGCTGAGGATGCGATGGGTATAACGCACATGTTCTTCTGCGCCGGAGAGACGCGCCTGCAGGTTTTCTTCCAGCAGGGCGAGGTCTTCCGGTGCGGTGAGGTTGGCGATATGCAGGCCGATCACGTCGGCGGCGCTATCGTAGCCGAGCATATTGGCCATCTTGTCATTGGCGTGTAGTACTGCGCCGTCGCTGCGCAGCATATAGACGCCCACCAGCGACTGATCTGCGACATAGCGGAAGCTGCGTGCCAGATCCGCCGACGGCGCGCGCACCTGCTGATGAAGATGGCCGGCATAGGCGTTAGCGTGCAACCGCGCATGCATGCTGCGCGCGCGCGCCGAACGGCCATACCTCGCCTGAATGGCGACGAACGCATTCGATAGTCGTCTCTGCAATGCTCTCAAGCTTTTTCCTGTATCAGGCCCGGCCGCGAACCTGTTGCCGGTTGCGTGCCATCGCCTGGGTCTCCAATGATATTTTTATATCTCTTTCCTGAGGAAAGATAACCGGCCTGTGTACAGTTCCGGTGCGACGCTGCTGCACGCAGGGCTGACTTATTGCCGCACCGTTGCCGGCTTGTTGCCGTGATCCGGCCGGTTCGTGCGCCGTGCTTTTTATCGTGCATTTTGCGCGCAGGCGCTAGATTAGCATGCCGCTGCGCCCGCCTCATGATTCCAGGCCAAAATAGCTGCGCCAGCTTACGCCAGGCTTGCTGAGTTGCCGTGCGTCACTATTGTTAAATAGTGCTCGCTATTGGAGAGCGCTTTCAGGAAAGCTTATTGGAGGTCTTCCAGACCAAGGGAGATGTACTGACGCAAAACCGGCTCGGCCAGCTTCTTCTTGACCGCGTCGGCGATGCGCGCGCGATGTTCGGTGTACAGGGCAACGATATTGTTGCTGGTCAGCCCGCCGATCGAGATCAGCGTGGAGCGGGCGACAAAACCCGGCAGCACTGTGCCGTTATTGCGGATGATAAAGGTCACGCGGTCGTCGCCGGTATCCTTGGGACTTTCAAGTAAAAACTGTTGTTTCGACATGCAACGGCATCAACTGAATCATGAACGGGCCGCATCGTAACATACCGTCGGCAAGATCGCACTATGGGAAATACACTGCCGGGCTACAAATTTTCTCACGCATCCATATCGAAAAAATATAACCGGTAATCCACAGCGAGCCTCACGGTACCGCGCACTTTCGCTGCCATCGATAACGTCAGTCTGATGATCAGTCTGATGTATTGCCTACATATCGCTTTGCTTGTCCTCAGTCATCGCTGTATACGTTAAAATATAACGAAAAATTTCTCGCCAATGCAATCTCAAGCACGGCTGCAGCGATGTCCATCGCCGTTGCGACCGTCACAGGAACAGAAAACGATATGAAAAAAGCGCTGGCACTACGCCATGTCTCGTTTGAGAATCTCGGACAACTGGAACCTCTGCTGAAGAAGCGCGGCTTCGAGATCAGCTATTTTGAAGTGGGAGTGGATTCCTTCTCAAACGTCTCACCGCTCGATGCCGACCTGGTGGTGGTGCTGGGCGGTCCGATCGCAGTCTACGACATGGATGCCTACCCCTGTCTGCGCGCCGAGATCGCGTGGTTGCGCGCACGCCTGCTGGACGACTTGCCCACGCTGGGTATCTGTCTTGGCGCACAACTGATGGCGGCGGCGCTGCATGCACGCGTTTATCCCGGCACATCCGGCAAGGAAATCGGCTGGGGTCCTTTGCAGCCTGGAGAACACGCCGGCGAAAACTCCTATATCGAAGAGCTGATCGGCAACAATACGCATGTGCTGCATTGGCATGGCGACACCTTCGATCTGCCGGCGGGAGCGAAGCATCTGGCGTCAACCGATCGCTATCGCAATCAGGCATTTTCGTGGGGACGCAATTGTCTGGCCTTGCAATTTCATCCAGAGTTCGACGTGCGCATGGTGGAGCAATGGCTGATCGGCCACGCCCATGAAATCGCCCACACTGAGGAAGTCAGCCTTGCAGGCTTGCGTTCAGGCGCATTGCAGTATGGCCGCAGCTTCCAGAATGCCTCGCATGCTTTCTGGAATGGTTGGCTGGCCAGTATCGGCACGCCGGCTGGCGTAAAAAGAAAGACAGCCGAACACGCCGGCTGAGGATTTGTAACGACCGAAATGCACCGGTCTCAACTGGAGGCCGGCTCAGCTAGCGGCTCCCGCCTGTTGCTGCAGGATCTGCGTCACCAGATCCGGTAGCTCATCGAGATAGTCCTGCGTCTTCGGCAGCACATGCGCGATACCGCAGCGCAGCGCTTCACTTACATGCGCCTCATCGGAAAAACCGCTGCACATCACGGCGGGAATATGCATCCCCTGCTCACACAACTCATTGTAGAAATCCAGGCCGCTCATGTTGTCGTCCAACTGGTAATCGATGACCAGCAAGTCGAATGCACCATCGCGTAACAAGCTGCGCGCCTGCGCAATGCTACCGGCGGTACCGACCTTAAAGCCACGCTTCTCCAGACGCCGCCGCGCCAGCATGCGCAGGCCTTCGTCATCCTCGATAATCAAAATGGCGGGGTCTGATGCAGTCATGCGCCACCGCGCCCTGCTGTCGGTACTTTGATGATCTGCAGGAAGAATCCAAGCCGGCGCACTGCCTCGATGAAAGCCTCGTACTCCACCGGTTTGGTGATGTACAGATTGCAGCCGTAGTCGTAGCAGCGCTCGATTTCGCGCGGATCGTCGGTGGTGGTCAGCATGATGATGGGAATGTTTGCGGTGACGTCACTTTCTTTGAGACGTTTGAGGACATCGACACCGCTCACGCGCGGCATGTTGACGTCCAGTAAAACCACGATGGAATCGAAACCTGGCTTACTCGGCGCACCGTCGCTGTTGAAAAAATAATCGAGCGCTTCCTGTCCATCTTTCAGACGCAGAAAGCCATTGGACAGACCGGCGCGGCGCAAGTTTTTTTCCACCAGCAAGGCGTGGCCATCATCATCCTCGACCAGCAGAATGCCTACTTCTTCGCTATCAGCCATGAGTTTGTTCTCCTTGAGCAAGTTGGCTTGCAGGACTGTCTGTCGGTGTTACCGGCAACGAGGTATAAAAAGTGGTGCCGGCACCTTCAGTGGATTCGACCCATATCTTGCCGCCGTGACGCATCACGATCCGCTTGATCAGCGCCAGGCCGACGCCCTCTCCTTGAGCCACGTCTGCATGCAGACGGTTAAACGCTGAAAACATTTTGCCGAGATAGTCGGCTGGAATGCCAAGGCCGTTGTCCTTGACGTAATAGGTGCGAAAATTGGGCTGCCCCGGATCCGACGGCAAGACACCGATCTCCACCGTCCCCGGACGCTTGGGATCAAGATAATTCACCGCATTGCCGACCAGATTGCCGAAAATCTGCTCAATCGCTGTCGGGTCGCCGTAGCACGACGGCAACGGCTGCGCCAATACCAGAGCTTCGCGTTGGCGAATGGTGGAACTCATGGCATCAATCACCCTTTCCACGATTGCATTGACGTCGGTTTGTTGCGACTGATACTCGACCCGGCCTACACGCGACAGACGCAACATGGAATCGATGATCGACGCTGAACGCGATACCGCCGTGCGGATAAACTTGAGCGACACCTCGACGTCATCCTCAATCAGATCACGGATATATTGCTTGTCCTTGTCGTTGAGATTACTGTTGGAAATGGTATCGTGCATATCCCTGATCGAATGATGCAACTCCTTGCTGAAGCCTTGCAGGTTCACCAGCGGCGAACGCAAATCATGCGACACGCTATAAATAAACATTTCATTGTCTTGCGTCTGCCGCTGCAAATCGTCATTGACCAGGGCCAGTTCCCGCGCGTGTCCTTCCAGTTGCTCACGATAAGCACGGGCATTTTCTTCCGCCTGCTTCAACCGCCCGTGTGTCTCGTGCAGTACTTTGTCGAGCTCCGTGATTTCATCGTTGCCGCCAACCGCACTGGCGAGCGCCCCGCCTTCGCTGAGTTGCCGCGCATTGTCAGTCAATACGGCAAGACGGCCACCGACATCCTTGCTGAAAATTTTCGCCGCAATTGCCGCTGCCAGAATTGAACCGATGAAGGCGACCCACAACGCGATATTTTGCAGTTTCCGCGCTTCGAGCACGCGCTGCTGGCGTACGTCATCGAGCGCTTCTTCCACCTTGATGAAATCCACCAACTGGCGCTGAATAACCTGAATCAGGCGTAATGCCTTCGGATCCCGCAAGGCCGTCACCAATTCGTCACGGCGGCCGCTCTTGAGCAACTCGGTTTGCAGATCCGTCCAGGCGTGATACTCCTTTATCGACTCGCGAATCTGCTCCGTCGCGCGCAACTGCGTGGGATTGTCGATGACGAAATCACGCAGCTCATTGACTTCTTTTTCGATGCTTTCCCACAGGTCTGTTTTCTCGAGTCCGCTGGGATCATTGAGAATGATGGCCGCACGCAGACGCGCCGATTGCAGCAAGACCGGCTCGCGCACTTCCGCAGCCTGAATGATGACGTCTTTGGTATGCAATGCCCACACCTCGGCTTGCGTGGCGTTTTCCTGGCTCTTGTACAACACCCCCAGCAAACCCAATTCAAACAGGCCAGGAATTGCGACGAGCAACAGACCTTTTTTGAACAGCTTCATAAACGGCTTCTCTCTCCGGAAAAACACGTCAACAAATGAATCAGACCGTCCCCCCCGGAGCAAGCCTTCTGTCCCGGACAATTTGTTATTTATTATTTTAAGGATGTATCCGGATTCGTTCTAACTAATCCCCACATCTTGCATTTACGTTACCGAAAGTTACGTTGATGCCAACAAAGTTATTTATTGGCATCGTCTCATAAACAATTTCAAACCGCTATTCATTTTTATACCGCGGAGGAGACAGAAAATGCAACGCAACGTCGATACAAAAGCAATGCGGCGTCTTTGAATTACATTGCAAAAACAACAATTGTTATTTATTTGTCAACCGAAAAACTGCAATGACGGAGATGCGTACGACCACCTTTTTGGTCCTATGCACAGGGATTAAAACGCCCAAGTGAACTCAGGCGGGTGACATAACGGCGCGCATTGTCTTGTGCTCTGCGTAGTTGATGTGCCAGGACAAGGCTTCGCTCAGCAGATGCGGCGTCTGTCCGCCGGTGGTCGCGCAGGCACGTGAAAAATATTCACGCAAAGCGGGACGATAGTCGGGATGCACGCAATGCTCGATGATCAGCGGAGCACGTTCACGAGGCGCCAGTCCGCGCAGATCGGCCAGACCGTACTCAGTCACCAGCACATCGACATCGTGTTCTGTGTGATCTACATGCGACACCATCGGCACCACGCTGGAGATATCGCCGCCACGGGCAATCGACTTGGTGACGAAAATCGACACCTGCGCGTTGCGCGCGAAGTCACCTGACCCGCCAATGCCGTTCATCATGTGCGTGCCGCCGACATGGGTCGAATTGACGTTACCGTAAATGTCGAACTCCAGTGCCGTGTTAAGGGCAATAAGGCCAAGGCGGCGCACCAGCTCTGGATGATTGCTGACTTCTTGCGGACGCAGCACAATGCGCGAGCGATAGCGATCAAGGTCACGCATGAACCTGGCATTCATCGCCGACGACAAGGTAATCGACGACGCCGACGCGAAGGCCAGTTGACCGGAGTCGAGTAACTCAATGGCGCTGTCTTGCAAGACTTCCGAGAACATGGTCAGGTTGCGAAACGACGATTGCGTCAATCCATGCAATACCGCATTGGCGATGGTGCCGATGCCTGCTTGCAGAGGGGCCAGTTCTGGTCCCATGCGTCCGGCGGCTACTTCTCCTTCGAGAAAGGCAATGACGTGTCCGGCGATGGCATTGGTTTCCTCGTCCGGTGGCAGCACACTGGACGGACTGTCGGGCGTATCGGTAATAACGATGGCAGCGATGCGCGACGGGTCAATGGGAATGGCGCACGTACCAATGCGTTGTGCCGGATCCGTCAGTGGAATCGGCTGACGCGCCGGACGTGAAGCCGGCAGATAGATATCATGCAAACCGGTCAAGGCAAGCGGCACACTCGTATTGAGTTCAATGATCACCTGCGGCGCCTGTTCGACAAAACTCGCCGAATTGCCGACGGACATGGTGGGGATGATGCCTTCTGCAGTGATAGCGGCGGCTTCGATGACTGCGATATCGATCTTGCCCGGCATGCCTGCCCGCAGCTGTTCGACGGTTTCGGATAAGTGCTGATCGATGAACATCACCTCGCCGGCATTGATTTTCTTGCGCAAGACAGTATCGACCTGAAACGGCAAGCGGCGTGCCAGCAAACCCGCTTCGGCCATCAGACCATCGCTGTCGTTACCCAGCGATGCGCCGGTAACAACGGTAAAGCGCAAGGCTTCGGTTTTGGCGCGCTCGGCCAGTGCGCGGGGAAGGGCTTTGGCGTCGCCGGCGCGGGTGAAGCCGCTCATGCCGATGGTCATACCGGTGTGAAACAGGCTGGCAGCCTCGGCGGCGGACATGACTTTGTCTACCAGCGAAGACGGAATACGCTCGCAATGCATGTGGTTCTCCTACTCATTTGAAGGTGAAAGATGGTTCTCCGCCATCTTGTCAAACGAGTATAGAATCGAGGCATCATGCACTGTATGATTTAAACGTACTACATTCAGTCGTTTTCCGAATACTTGCTTTCGTTCTCTTGTTTCTATTTTTTCTGCTACCGCCATGGACATTCGCGCGCTGCGTTACTTTTCGGAAACGGTCAGGCTTAACAGCTTCAGCCGCGCCGCCGATGCCCTGCATGTGACGCAATCGACCGTCAGCAAAATGGTGCGCCAGCTGGAAGATGAAATGGATGCTCCGCTGTTGATCCGCTCAGGCCGCAGCCTTCAGCTCACCGATACCGGCCGCATCGTCTACGAGCAAGCGCAGCAGATTCTTGCCAACGTCGAGCGTCTCAATACCGAAGTCCACAACACCCGCAACCTGCGCCAGGGTCATCTTGAAATTGGCATCCCGCCGATGGTCAACATTCTCTGCACGCCGGTGCTGAAGGCGTTTCGCGAGCGCCATCCGGATATCGCCATCACGTTGGTGGAAGACACCGGCCCGCGTATCGAACAACGTGTCGCCGCCGGCACGTTGGAAATCGGCATGACGGTGCTGCCCATCGCGCCCGAACTTGAACTGAATGCCTTGCCCGTGGCGCGCTACCCGGTCTGGGCAGTGGCGCAAACCGGACACTTCCAGAAACAACGCAGCACACTGCCCTGCAAATCGCTCAAAGACATGCCCCTGCTATTGCTGAACAATGAATTTGGCCTCACGCGCACCCTGCGCAGCATGTTCCGCGAGTCCGGCATCGAACCTGACATTGCCGCCCAGAGCGGCCAGTGGGACTGGCTGGTCGGCATGGCGCTGGCGGGCATGGGCGTGGCCTTGTTGCCAGAACCTTTCGTACATCGCATCGCTACCGATCAGCTGCAACCGGTAAGGCTCATCGAGCCGGAGGTGCAATGGCAGGTCGCCTATGTCACACGCGGCGGCTATCTGTCGCATGCTGCGCGCGCCTGGCTGGCGCTGAGCGAAGAGCTGTTTGCCGGTGGCAAGTCCGTCTGAACATCCCCGCGTCCTCATGCCCTCGCACCGGCTCAGGCATGCATGAAAATTCCGACTGCCTCATACGCATTTAAGTCATACCAGCAATAGCTGCCATTTCTATACTGCGAAGACAGCCATCCTCTTTGGCTTCTTTACGGCTACCGCCCTTCGCCTGCATGCCGCTCCCTCTTCGCTATTCTGCTTTTACCAGCCTGTTCCTGATGCTACGACGCTGGGCGTCTGCATTTCCCTTGCGCAACGCCAGCCTGTCCGAAGGACTGCGCGCGGCATTCAGCGCAGGCACCATGCTGATGCTGGGCGAGGTGCTGCATAACCCGCAGTTTTCCTGGGCAGCCATTGGCGCCTTTCTCACCTGCCTGGCTGACAGTGCCGGGACAAACCGCACCCGCCTGGCGTCGATGGGCGGCTTTGCCGTCGCGTCGACGCTGGCGGGCATGTTCGCTGCGACCTTGTCCGGCATGGGTATGCCCGCAGGATTGCTGGCCATCATGTGCTGCGCCGGGATTGCCGGTTTCGCCCGCATCTATGGCGCGGCGACGGGTCTGGTGCTGATGCTGGCGGCCGGCGTATCGGCTATCCTTGCGGATTTTCCGGTGGTGCTGTGGCCGTTGCAACACAGTCATGTCCTGATCTACTTTGCCGGCTGCGCCTGGGCCGTCTGCCTTGGCCTGACCGTCTGGCGCATTCATCCCTTTGCACCGGCCCGGCATGCCGTAGCCCGCGTCTACGGCGCACTGGCCGAGCTGACGCGTATCGTCGGCAGCAATACCGCTGACCTGAATTTCCAGGACGAGAATGCTGCTCAGACACGACGCCACGTGCGCGCCGATATCGCAGCAGCAAAAGCCGCATTGACGGCCATTGCTGCGGATCGCGCAGATTCGCACTCGCTGTACGAAAACCTGCTGATCAAACTGGCCCGCGCCGATGCACTACTTGACTGCATCACCGTGCTCGGTGATCTGCGTTTGTCTTCCTACGCGACACCTTCATCGCGCCAGCGCCTGGGCCGCGTGCTGCAGGCCATGGCCTTGCTGCTGGGAGAAATCCAGCACAGCCTCACGACCCCGCGACACAACATCAGCGATGCTGACGACGCGCGCGCCGTTCTTCGTTTGCGCCAACTGATCGGCCGCATGCCATCGAGGGCAGCGCAATCACTGAAACTTCCTGACTTGCACGACGAGGCTGGCCTGTCCGTGCTGGCCGACTGGAAACGCACTGCGCGCAAAGAACCATGCCGACCGGCGTTACGCGACAGCGTCATGGACATGCTGCAGGTCGCCGCCTCACACTTGCAGACGGGTTCAGCCGAAGTACGGCATGCTCTGCGTTGCGCCGTCGCTGCCGGCGCGACCTATCTGATCGTGCATTTGCTGGAACTTCCGTTCGGCTATTGGGCCACGATGGCGACCATGCTGGTCATGCAACCCTCGATTGCAGACAGCTGGTCACGCAGCATGGAACGCGCCGTGGGCAGCATCGTCGGCGGCGTGCTGGCAGTGTTGCTATGCCTCTTTATCCATTCGCCGCTGGTGCTGGCCCTGCTGGTGTTTCCGCTGGCGCTGCTGGCAATGGGATTGCGTCCGGTCAGTTACGGCTTGTATGCGACCTTTTTGACACCGGTTTTTGTACTCGTTGCCGATGTCGCCGGCGATCCTCAGCAACAGTTGAGCAATGCTTTGCTACGCGCCGGCAACAATGTCATCGGCACCGTGATCGCCATTGCCGCAACCTACTTCTTGTGGCCTCGCCGGCAAGAGGCCAACTTGCATCACAGCCTGTCGCAGATGATCTCCGTCAATCTTGCGTATCTGCGCAGCGCACTGGATGCGACCCATGATGCGACGCAGATGCATGGTTACCGCCGCGCGGCCTGCGTCATCAATATCGAAAACGGTTTGCTACTGCAACGTCTGCTGCGCGAACGGGAGCTGGAAGGAGACGGCAAACAGACCTCTCAAAAGGCACATCACGCGCGCGTCAGCGTTGCGCTGTCGCGTCGACTGGCAAGTGCCGCCACGCATATCTGGCTGCATGGGAGACAAGATGCATCGCACGAGGCGCTTGCCCAATTTGACCAATGGCTGGATCGCATGGCGGATCTGTTTGCCCGCAGGCTGACGGTCAACGCATCGTGCTCACGGTTGCTGCATCAGCGCCCGGTGATGCGCGACATGGCGCAGGCCGATGCGGTAGAGACCTTATGTCTGCTGGCGCTGGCCATGTATCCGGAGTTGCAACGCGCAAGCGAAGAGTAAAACATCAGGGCCTGTTAACAATGAATTTGCGAGTGCGAACGCGCGGCAGAATTCGGTCAGCTTCCCCAACTCAATGACTCGGGACGCACATCGACGTTTTATTCGGGCTGTTCCAGCAATTGCTGCATCACGTCACGCGTGGGCGGCATGGCGTGCGTCGAAATCTTGATCATCGATCCCCATTCGACCCAGTCGCGGGCAGTGCGATCGCAAATGGCGATCACGTGATCGACTTCTCCTGCCAAGGGTAATCCGGCATTGAGCAAAGCCTGCAACGCCGCCGGCCGGTTCGGTTCGGCGGCGACGCAATAGTCGGCCACCGCGCCTGCCACGTGCAGCATCTGCGCCAGTCGCAACTGGCGCGACTCGTCATCAAGTCCTGCCTGCTCCGGCGCTTCGTGATGCAATACGGCTTCGCAAAACAAGCGAGGAATATCCCAGTCCTGCATCATTGCCGCCGCCAGATCAAGATGGTGATAGCCGAAACGTGTCTTTTCCGCAGTGCGCAGTTGTTCGGGATCAAGATCGTCGCTCAGCAGCGCCGAATAGGCTTCCGGACGTGCCGATGCCAAACCAAGCCGACCGATATTGGCCAACAGACCGCTGGCGAACATCTCGCTCGGCGGTGCGTCGCCATAGTATTCCGCGAGGGCTTGCGACGCACAGGCCATCGCCACCGTGCGCGCCCAGAACCCGCTGTAGTCAAAACCCGGACAGCCGTCATCACGCCGCTCGGCCGTCAGCGAAATTGCCAGCGCCAGTTGGCGCACGGCATGCAAGCCGATCATCAGCAAGACGTCCTTGCTGATGGCGACGATCGGCCGTCCCTTGTTGATCGAAGCACCATTGCCGATCTTGATGATCCGCCCGGCAAGCAAAGGGTCGGTCTGAATCTGTGTCACTAGTTCCGGCAAGGAAACGTCTTCCTGCCTGCACATGCGCATGATATTCAGACGAACGCCGCTGGGCGACGGCAAAGTGTCGTCCTGTTTAAGCGTCTCGAAATCGGTGGGATCAATGAAGTTAGTCATAGGGAACCATTCAAATCGGCGCCACCCATTGATGGGCGCAGTTCACCGATGTTATCAGTTACCGATGGTTCGGCGCCATGTAAAAACGAGACAGTGGCACAACAATCAGTGACGCGATGCCCCCGCAACGCAGCATTGCCAAAAAGAAAATAATGCATGGTCAACAATTGCAACCCATCGCGAACAATTCAGGGACTAGGCCTTTACCGTTGCCGCCTCTGGCTCACGATGCAGCGACGCGCACCACAACACGCCGCTGACCAGACAGACGATCGCCAGCAGTTCCAGCCGGGTCGGCAGACGTTGCTCCCACAAAAAACCATAAAGCAACGCAAACAAGGTTTCGAAGATGATCATCTGCCCGCTCAGCGTCAAGGGCAGCAAGCGGCTGGCACGATTCCAGAAGGCATTGCCGACCACCGACGCGAAGATCGCCACGGTCGCCGCCACACCCCAGAAGCGCAACCAGTCGGCGCCGTCATGCCCTCCGGTGCCATGTGCAAACGCGGGAATGACCAACGCCAACGCCAGCGCACCGGTGACGATACCGGTCAGCAATGACCAGTCATGCGAGGAAATATCGGGGCGGCGCGCCAGCCATCGACTGTTGCGCACCGAATAGATCGACCACGACACCAGCGCGCCCAAGCCGCACAGCAAACCCGCAGCACGCGTGGCAAGGTCGCCTTTGGCAGATTCTGCCGACAACGCCTCCATGCCGACCAGACCGACGCCGAACAGGCATAGCCCCATCGGTGGTAACAAAGCGCTCAGCTTGAGTGCGCCTTCGTCACGGGCACCGGTTACGCTCACCACCACAGGCAACAGGCCAATGATCAGCGAGGTCGAGGCGCCTCCCGCCCATTGCACGGCGCTGGCAAGGAAGAGGTAGTAGAGGATATTGCCCAGAAAACTCAGATAGACCAGCGCGATCCATTCATCGCGGCCAAGGCGTGGCATCAGGATGCGCCAGCGAGGTAGCAATAGAAGAACCGCGACCAGACCGTAAGCCAGATAGCGCGCCGCCGACAATTGCAGTGCGCTGAAATTACCCAGCACCTGCGGCGCCAAAAACACCAGCCCCCAGAACGCGCCCGCGGCGACGCCGTTGCCTACGCCAATGAGAATCTTGCCTTGTCCTTTGTTTTTCATCCTGCACCTCGTTTCACCATACCGATGCAGGATAGTGAAACGGCGCAGCGATGTATTGACCGCCACTCGCCAAAAGTAGGCCGAGGCTACTGACGACGTTGTTGCGATGCTAGTACGAGATTACCTGCGGTGCTGGTTGCGGTAGGCGGCAGGCGTCAGGCCGGTCGTACGGCGCATGGCGCGCGTCAGCGAACTTTGATCCGAATAGCCGGCACGCAAAGCCAGTTCTGCCAGTGGCACATCGGATTCCACCAGCGCTTCCTGTACCAGGCGCAGACGCAGATCGGATAACCACTCTTGCGGCGTCTGATGCAACTCGGCCTTGAACAAGGCATGCAGGCGGCTGACGCTGAGATTGGCGACACGCGCCATCGCCGCCGCCGTCCAGAGTCGCCCCGGCGCAGCTTCGATCCGGCGCAACAAGGCTTGCAAACGCGATGCGCGTTGCGGCATGGCAGCCAATGCATCAAGCAACAGCGGCGTGCAATGCCGCGCCACCGTATCGGGCAGTTGACCAACGGGGCGGTCGGCGCCAATGCTGAGATCGATGAAATCCAGAAGACGCCGCACTGCTGCCGGGATCGGCAAAAAAGTTTGCAGCCGCAAGCGCTCAGCATCGTCTTCGCCGATATCGGCGAGATCACAATCGAGAATCAGGAAACGATTCTTGCCGCTGGCGGATTGCACATGGCTGGTGTCGGGTGCCACAAAAGCAGCACGCGCAATGTCGAGCTTGTCGGCGCGGCCATCGACCTCGATCTCCATTTCTCCCTGCATGGGCAAGACTATCTGGACGTGCTCGTGACGATGCAGGACGCCGTCGCCGCCATAGGTGCGAAAAGTCAGGGGATGAGAAATTGCCATGCGAGTATTTTAAGGCCTGTGCAGACCTTGACGATTATTCTGCCCGGCAATTTGCTTAAGGAAATTCCTGATACCGTTGTCAATTCGATCATCTTAAACTTCTTCCATCCCCACACGACATCCTCGACGGAGCCAACGATGAACGCCACCAGCAACGCGACTACCAACGACATCTCTCTTAGCTATTGCATCGCCAACTATGCCGTGACACTCGACATCCTGGCGTTGCTGGTGAGGAAGAATTACCTGACGCGCGAAGATGCGCTGGAGTCGGTACGCCGCGCTCGCAAGCTGGCCAGCCTGTCCAACGGCACGCCCGGGGAATACGACTACATTGCCGCTGCCAAAGAATGCATGGAAGTGATCGATCAGGTCTTCAAGGCTGACACCTCGCATCTGTCGCCGTCGGCGGCAACCGCAGCAAACGCCGTCAGCAGCATGGAGGCTCAGGCCTCCTGAGCCTCCATGTGTGACCGATGCTTGACCCGCGAACCGAAATTGTTGGCGTAGATCCAGGTGAATTCTGCGCCCAGCAAAAAAATCTGGGCCGAGTAATAAATCCACGCCAGCAACAACGCAAATGATCCGGCAGCACCAAAGCCGGAACTCATCCCGGTACGCCCCAGATACAAACCAATCAGCGATTTGCCGATCAGAAACAGGATGGTCGTCGACATCGCGCCGATACGCACGTCATGCCAGGACAAATCGGCGCGCGGCATGAATTTGTAAATGGCTGAAAATAGCGCCGTAAAGACACCGAAGGAAATCAGCAGATTCAGCACCTGCATGAAAACCTCCCAGCCTTCGATCCAACCACCCCACCATTTCCCCAAAGCGGCCAGCCCGGCACTCACGACCAGCGACACCATCAGCATGAAGCCGAGGCCGAGTATCAGTCCGAACGACAGTAAGCGCGTGCGTACCAAGGCCCAGATGCCGTTTACCCTGGCAACGGCAGGCGTACGCCAGATCCGGTCAAGGGCGTTTTGCAATTCGGCAAAGACGGCCGTGGAACCGATCGCCAGCGTGATGATACTGAGCGTGGTGGCGATTGCGCCGTCGGAAGACACACTCACCGAGCGTAACAAACCCTGTACGGCAATCGCCCCCTCTTCGCCCACGATGCTGCGAATCTGCCAGACGATCTCGCCTTGTGCAGCGTCCTTGCCGAAGATCATTCCGGCGATGGCAATGGCGATGATCAGGATCGGCGCAATCGAGAACGCCGTGTAATAGGCGATGGCGGCCCCCATGCTGGGCGCGAAATCATCCAGCCAGGCATTGACTGCGCCGCGGCTCAATTGCCATGCGATCTGCCAACGATTGCCGGGCGTAATTTTGACGACATCGGGATCCAGTCTTTTATCCTCGCGAACAGGATCCGAGACTTCGGCGCCGGCCTGCATCGCGGCAGCCAGCGCGGCAACGTCTCCAGCCCGCTGATCGTCCTGTTGACGTTTTGTACGCCAGGACGCCGCAAGCGACACGGCGCCGCTCAACACCGGAAGCAGGTCATGCAGTAAGGTGGATGCATCGTCATTCTTTTCTTGCAATCGTGGCCGCGAACGCATTGCCGGCTGCACAGCAACAGGCAATGCGGTGCGGTTCCACTTGCCGGGTGTTTTACGCTTGCGTAGCAGCAGCACGCCAAGTGCCGAGACAGCGGCAAGAGCGACTGCGCCGGCAGCTATTTTCTTTGTGCTGTCTGATAATTTCTCCTGCGATGATGTTGCCGATGCCGAGGATACAGGCACCACTGTGGATGCCGGTGGTGACTGCACGATCGGCGCATGTCGAAGATTATCCTGATGATTCATCATCCCTCCTGCCTGCGTTATTTTTTCTCTTGCTGCGCCTTCTTCACTTCACCTTCCGTGACCGGTTTTGCCGGTGCAGCGGTTGGCTCCGATTTGGGCGCAGCGCGTGTCTGCGTCGCCTTGGCCAATGCGCCGGCACAATCTGCATCCTTGACGTTGCCGATATTGACCAGCGGCAGGACGGCGGCAAGCGGCGACGCAACTGCCAGCGCTGCAGCAGCGCCGGCCTTGAGCGCTAACGGCCCCTTGTAGGGGCCAACGTCCGGATGCTTGAACGACCCCTTGGCGTAGAGCGGTGTGCGTAAAGAAAATATGCGCACGCCCTTGGTCTTGGGACGAATATCAAGATTGAGCAACTCCCTGGAAAGATCGATGTCGCCCGTCACGTCGACCAATGCATCATCGGTATCGACAATGAACTGTCGGATGCCGGCGCGCCCGTTTTTTACCTCAAAATCGCTCGCCATACAGTTGAGATGCACTTGCTTGTCGCCGAATACCTTGACGAACACCGCGTTGGCGACATTCAGCCCGGCCGCTTCGAGAATGAATTTACTGATCGATCCCTCACTAACCACCGCGCCCAGTTCGCCGTTGGATGTCGCCAACATCGACGACACCGAATTGCCGTGGCCGGTCAGCGCAGCGTCGGCATTCACCTCGCCAAAGCTGGCACTCATGGACTGCAGCGTCGGAAACAGCTCGCGCACCTTCAAATGCCGCGCAGCCAGTTTGATTTGCGCATTGATGGATTTTTCCCGGCCATCAAGCGAAATATTGGACGTTACATTGCCGCCGGCCATACCGAAGTCGAGCGGCGTCAGGCTCAGTACTTTGTCCTTCATGTGGAGTTCGGCGACGATGTCTTGCAGGGGAATATTCTCGCTACGCACCAGCTTCTTGCCTTTGAAGGTGACATCGGCATCTATGGCGCTCCATTTGTCGGTATTGAATTGCTCGACCGGCAACGCCTTGTCGTCCGGCTGCACGGCGGCCTTGCCACGCGCCTGCTTTTCGGCATTGCTATCCGCTCCGACAGTCGGGCCGAGGTCTTGCAGACGCAGTTGCTGGGAGGTCACGGCCCCGCGCAGCAAAGGCCGAGGCTGCCGCGGCAGGTATTGCAGCGTGCCCGCGAGGTCGCTGCTGCCGACGGTGCCGGTGAAGTTCTGATAAGTCCAGTTCCAGACGTCGCCATCCTTCTTGCCGATCAGATGGCCGCGAGTGGCGTAAGGAGGTGTTTCCGGCAACGGTACGCCGGTCAGCGGGTAGAGATTCGCCATGCTGGAGCCACCCAGCGTCAATTGTAAATCGATGCCCGAGAGCGAACGCGGATCGGTCAGCGTGCCGTCGACGCCAATCTTGTTTTCGCCCAGCTGGGCATTGGCCTGAATCGGGTAGACGGTGTGATCCTGCTCCAGCGTCATGACGGCGCCGGCCTTGCCGGATCCGCTAACCTTGGCTTTGCGGTAGGTACCACCGAGTTCAAACTGCAGGCCGAATTTTTCCACAGCCCCGGAGGGCGGAGCTGCCGGTGTCTCAGCGTGCATTGCAGTTGCGGCCTGGCGGGCCTGCGATGCAGCGACCTTGTCGGCAATGGAGGCCACCTTGGCCTGCAGATCGAGAGCGATGATGCCATCGACGTAGCGAATAGTCCCGCTGGAAAACGCCAGGCGCTGCACTTCGACGCTCCATGCCGATGGCTCCGAAGTGTTTTGTTTGAAGGTCCAGGTATTGCTGCCGTCAGCGCGGCGCTCCAGGGCGATGGCGGGTGCATCCAGAACGACGTCGGTCAGCACCACCGTCTTGCGCAGCAGGTCGAGCGGATGCAATGCAATATCCACCCGGCGCGCGACGAACATCTGCGGCCCAGCGATACTCCATGAGGGGTTGGATAGATGCACGTCGCCGGCGCTGATTTCCGGTCTTGGCACATAGCGGCGCCAGCCGTGCTCAGTGCGCAGGCCCTGGCGAAAATGCACTTTGAGATCGCCTTGAATGGCAAAGTCGCGGCCGGTGAGCGACGACACTTCACGATTGATATAAGGCCGCGCGAGGTTCCAGTCGAACACAGCGACGAAGATGATGATGACCGCGACAAGTAAAAATATCGCCGTTAAGCCGGTCAGAACATACCGCGCTATGGAGTGTCTCATTCGCGAGCCTATGAAGAGTGTTTTTTGATTTTTTGCAACGCATCCGGGCAGCTTTGCGGCTATTCCGGCAAAAGCTTCAGCCGACGCAAAGCGGCGCAAACCCCGCGCCTGGACCATAGCGTACGGACAACGCGCGGCCGGCGACATAAGAAGATGCCCTCTTTACGTGTAAGACTTGGGGAAGAACTTGAGGAAAAACAGTGGATGCAGACGGAAAAACGGCCGGACTGCTAAGAGGCCGGCCATCAGCACAAACAATGGACTACAGGCTATTGCGGGAGTACTCGACAACAAGGCAGACGGGACGAATCAGGACGCTTGCCTCACTGCCGCATTACCGCTGCAGCAATTTTCAGCAATTAGCCGCGTGCCGGAATAGCCAGGCCCTTGACCACGGCAGGACGTGTCACAAATGCAGCCAATGCACGTGCAACATGCGGGAAATCCTTGAAGCCGATCAGCTCGCCCGCTTCATAAAAACCGACCAGATTGCGCACCCATGGGAAGATCGCGATGTCGGCGATGCTGTAATCGCCCATCACCCATTCACGTTCTGCCAGGCGCTGATCAAGCACACCGACCAGGCGACGCGACTCGGCGACATAGCGGTCGCGTGGACGCTTGTCTTCGAACTCTTTACCGGCGAAGCGATGGAAGAAGCCGAGCTGACCGAACATCGGCCCGATGCCACCCATCTGGAACATCAGCCATTGGATCGTCTGGTAACGCTCAGCCGGATCCTGCGACAGAAACTTGCCGCTCTTTTCAGCCAGATACATCAGGATGGCGCCCGACTCGAACAAGCTCAGCGGTTTGCCGCCGGGGCCATTCGGATCGATGATCGCGGGGATCTTGTTGTTGGGGTTGAGTGAAAGAAATTCCGGCGAGAACTGGTCGTTGGTTTCAAAGCTGACCAGATGCGGCTCGTAAGCGAGACCGGTTTCTTCCAGCATGATGGAGACTTTGACGCCGTTCGGTGTCGGCAGCGAGTAGAGCTGTATACGTTCAGGATGCTGCGCCGGCCATTTGGCGTTGATAGGGAATGAAGACAATGCTGACATAAAAATTACTCCAGTATGGGATCGACTTCCTGGACGAATTTTTCAAAATCTTCCAGGGGCAATGGCCGGCAGAAGAAATAGCCTTGATAGGCATGGCACCCTGCATCGGCCAGGAAACTGCGTTGCGCATCCGTCTCGACGCCCTCGGCGATGACTCCCAGTCCCAGACTTTGCGCGAGCGCGACAATAGTCTTGGCAATGGAGGCATCGTTGGGGTCGACAAGAACATCGCGCACAAACGACTGGTCGATTTTAAGCTGGTTCAGCGGCAAGCGCTTGAGGTAGGACAAAGAGGAGTAGCCGATACCGAAATCGTCCAGCGAAAACTCGACACCCTTGGCCTTCAGTGCGTACATCTTCTGGATGATATCTTCAACGTTGTCGACCAGAAGGCTCTCGGTCAACTCCAGCTTCAGGCGCTTGGGATTGGCGCCGGTTCTGGCGATGATGGCAGAAACCGTCTCGACGAAATCGGATTCGCGGAACTGTTGCGCACTGACGTTGACGGCGATGGTGAGGTGCGAGGTATCCACACGCTCTGCCCAGCGTGCCAGTTGCGTACAAGCGGTTTCCATGACCCAGTTGCCCAGCGACAGGATCAGGCCGGTCTCCTCTGCCAGCGGGATAAACTCACCCGGCGGCACCGTACCGCGTTGCGGATGCTGCCAGCGCACCAGCACCTCGGCGCCGGTCACGCGACCGCCTTCGACCACTTGCGCCTGATAATGCAATACCAGCTGTCCACCGTCGATCGCCTTGCGCAAGCCGGCTTCCAGCGCTGCTCGTTCCAGCACCACGGTTTGCATGGCCGGATCGAAGAAACTCATGGAGTTGCGGCCGGTTTCCTTGGATTTGTACATGGCCAGATCGGCTTGCTTGAGCAGCTCGTCGATGGATGCCTGGCGGCCGCGGAATACGGTTGCGCCAACGCTGGCGGTGGTGCGGTATTCAACGTCTTCCAACTGATACGGCTCGTCAAGCACGCTGAGGATTTTTTCGCCGATGGCTTTGGTCTGGGTGGCGGCTTCCTGCGGACTCTTGTGCAGACTCTCCAGCACCACCACGAACTCGTCGCCGCCCACGCGCGCTACCGTATCGTTGGTGCGCACGCTCAACGCGAGGCGCTGCGCGACTTGCTTGAGCAACAGATCGCCCTTGTCGTGGCCGAGCGTGTCGTTGAGCGTCTTGAAATGATCCAGATCGATGAACAGCAAAGCGCTGCATGTCTTGTTGCGCGCACTGACGGCAATCGCCTGCTTGAGGCGATCCAGCAGCAGCGTGCGATTAGGCAGACGCGTCAGTGCATCGAAGAAGGCCAGCTCCTTGATGCGCTCTTCGGCGATCTTGCGTTCGGTGATGTCGTGATGCGTACCGACATAGTGCGTGGTGCTGCCGTCATCGCTCTTGACGGCAGAAATGGTCAGCCATTCCGGAAAAACCTTGCCGTTCTTGCGGCGCGTCCATACCTCACCCTGCCAGCCGCCGAAGCGTTGCACGGTTTCCCAGATCTCGTCATAGAACTGCGGACTGTGACGATCCGAGCGCAACACGTCGGGCGTCAGGCCGATGATCTCGGCGGCGGAATAGCCCGTCATTTTTGCGAAGGCGTTATTGACGCGCAGGATACGGCTTTCTGCATCGGTAACCATGATGCCTTCGAGCGAGTCGAATGCCACGGCGGCGATGCGCAACTCGGCTTCAACCTGTTTGCGTTCGGTGATGTCGCGTCCGCTGGTACGGTAGCCGGCCAGTGCGCCGTTGGCGTCGTTGATCGGAACCCATGATGCCGACAACCAGAACAGCGAACCGTCTTTGCGCACGCAACGGAATTCGAGATCGTCGCCGCGTTCGCCAAGCAGGCCCTTATCCAGCTCCGGCCCCACACGTGGCAGATCTTCAGCGTAGATCATCTGCGCTCTGAGATCGTCCATCGCCATGCATTCTTCCACCGTGTAGCCGGTGTACTCTTTGACCGATGGATTGATCCAGCGCGGCTTGCCGTCCATGCCCCACCAGATTTCCCAGTTGACGGTACAGTCGGCGATGGCGCGGAATTGCTCTTCACTGGCGCGCAGCTCGCGCGTCATCTTGCCGGCCAGACGAATCGCGCGGCGGCGGCTCGACATCAGCGCCCACGCCAGCAAAGCCAGCAGCAAGGTCAGGCCGATACCGGTGACCGCAGTCTGCGCCTCGGCGTTACGGCCGTAGCGTACGTTGAAGTCGTCCATGGTGTTCATGGTCAGTGTCCAGTTGTGACCGGCCACGACCAGATACTCGGTGGCGGATATCGCATCGTTGTGCAGCGGCGCGGCGGCGGCATCACTGCCCACGGAGCGATACAACACCGCCTCCGGCGACGGCTCCACGCCATCATAAATGGAAAACGCCACACCCATCGGCTGCTCGCCATACAGACTGGCAATCACGTCGCTCATGCGGAACGAGGCATGCACCCAGCCGACCAGATTGGTACGGCGTTCTTCAATGGTCGACTGCGGCATGCCGTGCGCATAGATTGGCAGATACATGAGGAAACTCGGCTGCGCTTCATTGCCGTTGTCGATATCCAGCAGCACCTTTCCGGAGATGGCGGCCATGCCGGAGTCACGCGCCTTCTCCATTGCCCGGCGGCGCTTGGTTTCGGACCAGGGATCGTAGCCGAACGGCGCGCGATTGTTACCGATATAAGGTTCGCGCATGATAATCGGCGCATAGTTGGCGCGGTCGCCGGCAGGGCGAATTGCGTAATCGGAAAAACCGAGTTGATGCATGCGCGCGATGTGATTGATCTTCTCGTCACTGGGCAGCCACTCTTCGGCGCCGATGGCCTGGATACCGGAAAAATTGGCGTCCAGATTCAGCGAGCTGACGTAGTCGTGGAAGGCAGTACGATCAAACTTGCCTGAAGAGACCACCAGGCCTTGCACGCCATGCAGCATTTGCTCATAGCTGGCGATGCGTTGCTCCACGCGGCTGACCGCCTCGCGCAAGGAAAAATCAAACTGCGCCCGCAGCTCCTTGTTGGAGGCCTGGCGTTCGTGATCCCACGCCAGCCAGGTGACGCTGAAGCCGGAGATCAGAATCACCAGCGGCAATAGTATCTGCCTGACCCAGTTCACGGCTCCGCCTGAAAGTCGACCATCGTCGCCGCCAGCGACGGTGAGAAATACTTTTCAAAGATGCGTCGAACGGTACCGTCTGCACGCATTTCCTCAACCAGTGCACGCCATTTTTCGCGTTCGGACTGCGACAGCGCCTTATTAGACATGATGAGACCGTGCGGCACCGATGGATCGTTGAATTCGATAATCGATGTCACGTCGCGGATGTGTTTTTCTTCCACCACGGGATAATCGAAGGGTTCCATGATCATGCCCTGGATGCGATTTGCCATCAGTGCCTGATACAGTGGATCGAGACCGCCTGCCTGCGTGACGCGATTGGCGGCGGCCAGTTTGTCGACCAGACGATTGGCGGAGTCGCTATAACGAAAACTGCGGATCACGCCAAGGCGGAAGTTTTCACTGCGCTCAAATTCGCTCAGTTGTCGCATGGCGGCATCCTTGCGCACCAGCAGGTAATACTTGTTGCTGAAGTACCAGGCGAAAGAGGCGAAACGGCGACGTTCCGGATTGGCGATACCGGACAGACTGAAATCGAGCGCACCCGACTCGATCAATTGCCAGATACGCGCACGTGACATCAGGCTGACGCCGACCTTGCAACCGCTGCGACGAATCAGTTCATCGGCAAAGTCTTTGTCGATGCCGGTGTCGGTATTGGCGGAGTACAGCAAGCCGTGGTCATGCAAAGCAAGAGTATAAGGGCGGGAACAATCGGGACCGCCTGCGTGAGCGACACCCGGAATGCACGTCGCGAGCAGCATGCTGCAGACACTCGCAATATGAACAAAACGGCGGCGGATCACCGTCCCCCCGGCGATAGAAATGACAGAAATACGACCCCCTTCGTGTGCATCCGTGTGCATCCTGTAGATGCGCTTAGATACGTTTTATGACGTACTGACTACCGACATTCATTCTTCATTAATTGGCTTGTCTGAACATTATTTTTTATTGCTTCAAACCAACACCATGCCGTGATGAAAACAATACGTCACGGCACATTACAACAATGATCGGATTGAAAATCACCGGTGCCATAGTCGGCTGATGTTACCCGACGCCCCACTAAACTGCAACTGAGGAAATAGGCAGGTAAACAGGCTGTTTACGCTGGATGCGAAGTCCGCAAACATCCTGAAAAAGTTCAGCAAAATGTCAGCCTCACAACGAAATGCAATGCGACAATCCGCCTCGTTGCCTGATTGCAGCACGTTGCCCATTTGACGAGAACAGGAGAGTACATGTCAGCCTTTCGCCTATTGGTACTGAGTACAATTTTCTGTGCTTCCGTCTTGCGTTCTGCCGGCGCGGCAGAAGTCGACGTCGTCAACAGCCCCGTGCCTGTTGTGCTGCAAGATCGCTTTCATGTGCAAACCACAAACGGCGCGGGCGACATACCGATACGTGTATCGCGCGACTGGACATTTGCGCAAACGGATGTCACGCGCGCCGTCATCATCGTCCACGGCTGGCCGCGGCGCGACATTGACGCCGACAAGGATCTGCAGCAACGTGCCGGCGCCCTTGCCGACAATACGCTTTTCATCACGCCGCAATTTCTCACCGCAACCGACGTCACCGCCCATCATCTCTCAGCGACGACGCTGCAGTGGCAAGAGAGTGGATGGCTGCAAGGCTACGATGCCAAATCGCCGTCACCTGTCAGCAGCTTTACCGTGATGGACGCGATCTTTGCACGTCTGGCCGACCGCACGCTGTTTCCGAATCTGAAAGACGTGGTGCTTGCCGGTCACTCCGCCGGTGGCCAGTTCGTGCAGCGTTATGCGGTGGTCGGGCACGGAGAAAAAAATCTCATCGATGCGGGTATTCATGTGCGCTATGTTGCAGCCAATCCTGCGGCGTATTTATATTTCGGCGACAAACGGCCACAACCGGACGGTTCTTTTGCTGACGCCCGCGCCAGTTGTCCCGGCGTCAGCACATGGAACAACGGCCTCGCCGCCAAACTGCCAACCTACCTGGCGCGACCGGTGTCGCCAGACGAACTGGAAAACGACTATCTTCAGCGCGACGTTGTCTATCTGCTGGGCACCGCCGACAACGATCCCAATGCCGACGCGCTCGGGCAGACATGCGCCTTCAAGAGCCAGGGAGCAACGCGGCTGGAACGTGGACATGCCTACTTCCGTTACATCACTGCCGCTGCCGACACAGCCAAGTTGCCACAACGCCATCGTCTGATGGAAGTGCCGGATGTTGCCCATCGCACTTTCGCCATGTATCACTCGGCTTGCGGACTGGCGGCATTATTCGATAAACCCGGTTGCGCCGCTGCGCCTTGAGTTGCGGCATTCGAGGCGTAAGCAACACCCTTTCCGGGAAGAACGCATCTCACACCGCGTGATGAAATGAGTTCTAAAATAGCGCATCTCTGAACCGGCCTGCACAATCATCATGAACATACTAAAGAAGATCGCCTCATCCGGCCCTCAGGCTGCCTTGCTTGCGGCGCTACTGTTTGGCGCTGCCACACCGCTGGCAGGCATGCTGCTAAAAGACAATTCGCCATGGATGATCGCCGCCCTGCTTTATCTGGGTTCAGGCCTTGGATTGACGATCTATCGCCGGATCAGCGGCGCCAGTCAAATCTTGCCCGTACGCAGTGAGCTGCTCTGGTTCGCTGGAGCAATTGCCTGCGGCGGGGTCCTCGCGCCCGTGTTGTTGATGATTGGACTCACGGGCATGCCGGCGTCTTCTGCATCGTTGCTACTCAATGCAGAAGGTGTTTTCACTGCATTGCTGGCGTGGTTCGCCTTCAAGGAAAACGTTGATAAACGGATCATGACCGGCATGCTCGCCATTGTCGTGGGCGCCGTCATCCTGAGCTGGCCCGCACAAACCGGACCAATGACGCTGTGGCCGATGCTTGCGGTACTTGGCGCTTGCCTGGCATGGGGACTTGACAACAATCTCACGCGCAAAGTGTCGCTGAACGATGCCACCTGGATCGCGTCCGTCAAAGGCCTTGTGGCCGGCGGGACGAATCTGGCACTGGCATTACTGGCCGGAGCCAACTTTCCGGAGATGCCCGTGATCGGCGCCACCTTACTGGTCGGTTTTCTGGCTTACGGCGTCAGCCTTGCGCTATTTGTCGCTGCGCTACGGCATCTCGGCACGGCACGCACAGGCGCGTATTTTTCCGTCGCGCCCTTCTTCGGTGCCGGCCTTGCCTTGCTGACCGGAGAAAAGCTGACGCTGCAACTCGCCGTCGCCGGCCTCTTCATGGCATGGGGCATCTGGTTGCATCTATCGGAACGGCACGCGCACACGCATCGCCATGAAAACATGGAACACGACCACGAACATACGCACGATGGAAACGACGAGCACCATCTTCATGACCACGACGTCCCGGTCTTACCCGGCACCACGCATCGCCACCGGCATCAGCACATTGGCCTGACGCACTCGCACGCACATTATCCGGATGCGCATCACCGGCATCAGCATTGAAGATTGCGAAGTTCCTGAAATCATGACTCAACACGACGACACCATCATCAGCTTCGCGCCGACGACATCGTCCGACCTGGATGAACTGGTCGGCATCCGCATCGCTGCGATGCGCGAAAGCCTGGAACGCGTCGGACGCTTCGATCCGATCAGGGCGCGTGAGCGTTTTCAATCGGGATTCTCGCCGGAGCACACGCGTTACATCCTGTCTCATGCCCAGCGTGTCGGCTTTGTCGTGGTAAAGCAGGACGAGAATCATCTGCTACTGGATCATCTGTACATTCATCCTGACCATCAGGGCCAAGGTATCGGCAGCGCTGTCTTGACTCAATTATTTTGCGAGGCAGATGCAGTCGTATTACCGATGCGCGTCGGTGCGTTGAAACAAAGCGAAGCGAACCACTTTTATCAGCGGCATGGTTTTATGAAAATTGACGAGGGAGAATGGGATATCTACTACGAACGGCAAGCGCAGTGACTTGCGCTGAAACTTGCACGCCGCAGCGTACAATTCCCTGATCCGATGATTTGTTCTTATCCCGCATTCCAGCACAACTGAAGAGAGACCGCCATGCACTACGTTCTTTTTTACCGCTTCGTCAAAGACAGCAAGACCGTCAAACTGCCGTTTCGCAATGATCACCTCAAATTCGCGTGGGAAGCGGCCGAACGCGGAGAACTGATTCTCGGCGGCGCCCTCAGCGATCCGGAAGATGAAGCCATGCTGCTGTTCAAGGGTAACTCGCCGGAAGTGGCCGAAAACTTTGCCAATAAAGATCCGTATGTGACCAATGGCGTCGTGACGCAATGGCAGGTGCGTTTGTGGACCACCGTGGTGGGAGAAGACGCGGCTTCGAGTGTTCGTCCGGCCTGAGCGACGACAACACGCAAGTCATTCGCAATTTATCGTTTATCGAGCAGGGTCTGAAAAAGAGTGACCAGGCGCGCCTGATCCTGCCCCAGAGGCTCAAAGAAGCGGCGGTCGACTTCTTCCACCACGGCAATCGCTTTTTGCGCAAGCTTGCGGCCGGTTGCAGATGCGGAGATGACTTTTGCTCTCGTGTCAGTGGGATGATCAGCGCGTTCGAACAGACCGCTCGCAAGGAGGGCTCGCACTACTTGCGAAGTTGTCATCGGGTCGCTGCCCGTGAGCTGGGACAATTTCATTTGGGTAAGGGGTTCTTCCGCCCCAAACCAGGTCGCGACCGCAAGCATGACAAACTGCGTGTGCGTCAAGCCAAGCGGTTGCAGCGCAGCACGCTGTTCGCGTTGCCAGTTGTTGGAGATGCGCCATAGCAAAAAACCGGGACTGTCAGACGGCCCGCTGTGGCTGGTGGGTAGCGGCTTCGATTTCATCGGTACATCCTTTGTGTGGCAAGATCAACGCCCATTGCGTTGGCGATCGTGCTTGAATCCTTGTCGGTCAGAGGGATAAGGCCGCGGCGCAGAACCATTCCCCAGCTCGGCGCAGCGCACAGATCCAGCTCGCTGCGCAATGCCTCCAGCGGCGTCTCTTTCACCTCGAGATACTTCACCCGGCGACGGAACGGCACGAATCCGCCTCCCATATCAAACGGAAATACTTCTTCATCCTCCACGACTCCCATTGCAGTGAATGCCTTCAACGGCGCACCATGCATTTCGACCGCCGGGGAATAATAGAAGAAAATATCGCCCGACTTCATTCTGCGTAAAGGCTGAGCCTTGCCGTGACACACTTGCGCAAAGCCTCCCGCCACACCGCGTTGAACATGAGCGCGAGAGACGACACCTAGCCAGGATTGGCTCATATCACACCCGGCCTTCCGCTTTTGCCACGAGTCCCTGCAGGACCTGTGGGAAGTCGGAAGAAACTCCCGTGCAAATATCCTGTGCATTTTCTCCGGTCACGCCGATCTCGTAGGTGATCCGGTTGCGGCCGTCAGGCAGCGGATTGATCTGATGCGTCACTCGCACGACGACGTCTCCAAGCGTGGTCTCGTCGGTAAACAGACGCGGCTCAGTGACTTCAACAAGTTGCGATCGGATGACGTCTTGATCAGGAAGCACCATCGTGAACCAGGAGCCTGTCGCGAAGGGACCTTCCAGGCTGCAGTCATGCACGCCGGCGTTCCAGTTCTTCCAATCGGATACGGCCTTGAACAGCGCCCAGATGGTTGCCGCCGGCGCAATGGTGTCATGGCTATAGGATGCAGTGGCTTGTGTAGCATTGGACATATCGACCTCCTTAATAAGTGTACATATTATATGTGCACTTATTATATTCGTCAACAGTCCTTCTTTCAGCGAGAAGCCGACGTTCGAAACATGCGCCCTCTCCTCTCTAGCCTCTTTCTATTCTAAGATTTTCCAGGGCGAACTTGATCAGCTCGCTGCGTCCCTCGATATCCAGCTTGCGCTTGATATTCAGACAGTGGGTTTCGACAGTGCGCACACTCAGATCCAGCGTCTCTGCGATGCTCTTGTTCGACGCGCCCTTCGCTATCTGCTCAAGGACCTGGCGTTCGCGTGCCGTGAGCGACTCTTCTTTGATACGCGGCTGGGCGAGGATGGGCATCAGCGCAGCGCTGTAATAGACGCCCCCGTTCAGCACCGCTTCGATTGCACGCACGATGTCGCTTCCGGGGGCGTCCTTCAACACATAGCCTCTCGCGCCCGCACGAATCGACTGCAAGACGTACTCGGCTTTGTTGTGCATGCTGAGGATCAGCACGGCGATATCGGGGAAGTTCAACTGGAACTGCCCCGTCAGCTCGATCCCACTGCTGCCTTGAAGGTTGATGTCCATCAACACCAGGTTGATCGGCTGGCGCGCTGCGTGCTTTAAGGCTTCTTCCGCAGTACCGGCTTCAGCAACGACCTGTACACCCGGCATACTCTCCAGCCGGGCGCGCACGCCATCCCTGATCATCGGATGATCATCCACGATCATGACATTCGTTGTTGCTGGCGTTGTTACTGTTGTTACTGTTTCATCAAGCATAAAATGCCTCCTTTGTGAGCAAAGGAACTTGCGCCACGACCACCGTTCCTTCGGAACTTGAGGATACGGAGAAGCTGCCGCCTACTGCTTCCAGACGCTCTGCCATGTTGCGCAAGCCGATACCCTGTTTGGGATGCTTGGCGATCTGGCCCGTATCGAAGCCGATACCGTTGTCGCGAATGGTCAGGAGGAACAAGCCTGATTCCTCGGCCAGTTCCAATGACACGGAGCTTGCCCTCGCATGCCGCCAGATATTGTTCAAGGCCTCTTGGGCAACCCGGAACATGACGGTATTGACGACATCCGGCGATGCATTTGTCGTCCCCCTGAAGGAGAAGTCAATGCGAAGCTCTCCGTTCGCATTCCACTCATCACACAAAAACTGCAGCGCACTGGTCAAGCCCATATCATCCAGGAGAGCAGGCCTCAAGCCGTGAGAAATATGCCTGATCTCGCCGAGCAAGCGATTCATTTGCTCCACGGTGTGTTCAAAAGCATCGCTGGCGGACGCGATTTGCTGAGGGGACTCGAGCTTGATGATCGCCGCTTCAGTCTGCAACTTGATGGAAACCAGATGCTGGCTGATGCCGTCATGCAGATCGCGTGCAACACGCGCCCGCTCTTCCTCTTGAGATAAAACGACTCTCTGCGCCAACTCCCTGAGTTTGGCGTCGGCAACACGTTGTTCACTGAGGTTGAACATCAGGCCAAAGCCGGCCACCGCCGCGACGCTAAGGAGTGCGATGACCGCGATCAGTCGCATCGTGTCGAGATTGTGCCCGGATATCTGCCGGTCGATGTTGGCAAGCGCCGCGTCCACATCGTCGAGATAAATTCCCGTACCGATGATCCATCCCCACTTGGGCAAGGCAATCACATACGCAAGTTTCGGTGCGACCGTACTGCTGGACGGCTTGCGCCACAGATAGCGCTCAAAGCCACCGCCACTGCGGGCACGCACGATGAGGCGCTGGATGGTTTTGGTGCCATCTACGTTTTCCCAGTCCCACAAATTTCTGCCAAGCAGCTCAGGCTGACGTGGATGGACCAACGTATTCCCGGAAAAATCGTAGGCAAAGAAATAGCCGTCATCGCCATAGTCGAGCCGGGCCAGGATATTGATGGCCTCCCGTTTGGCGCCTTCTACATCGTTGCGTTCATAGAGATGCGCGATCGAATGAACGGCGAGATCGACGTAATGGTGCAGCTCCGCATCTTTGCTGCTCCGATACGCTTCCTGAATCGACTGGCGCTGCTGCTCGCCGAGCCTGATGGTCTGGTGCCAGACAACAATCGCAATGACCCCGAAAGAGATCAGCAATGGTGTGACTGCAAAGAAAATAATCTTGTGTCTTAGTTTCATCCTGGCAATGTCTCCTCGGGCTCAAAAAGCCTCGCACACTCTTCTGTTATGAGTTCTCCCGCAATTCTATGTCGGATTACACGCGGCCACCTACGTGTTCCTACGTAGTTCCACTAAGTAGTCTCCCGCTTGTTCCAAGCCGCAGATATGCGAATACTACGGCACATAAAAATAGTAAAAATTGATATAAAAATTTCTTTATATCGGAGACATCCTCACCACGACGACTCCGGACGCAATGTATATGTACGTATTCGCATGCGCGCCTGCAGTCGCCCTTCTGTTTTTGTGGATGCCTCCAAAGCGGTCATTTTTCATAACAAAAGAGGAGATCTGATGTCCACCGACATGCCATCAAGAACAGTGGGGCGAAGCTATCTGCGCGCATTGCTGTTACTACCTTTCATCGCCTTGCTATGGGTTCCGTTTTACAACGACGAACTGCCCGCACTGTTCGGCTTTCCGTTTTTTTACTGGTATCAGTTCATGTGGGTTCCGCTCACCGCATTGATCATCTGGATCGTCTATAAGGACGGTCTCAAGAAGGGAGTCGAATAATGAATTCCTCTTCCATCAACTGGACTGCCCTCGGCGTCTTCATCTTCTTCTTTGCGCTGGTCACCGTCATGGGCTTCTGGGCCTCGCGCTGGCAAAGCGGCGGTTCCGCCAACAAGGGCGCTCACCTCGACGAATGGGGGCTGGGCGGCCGTAACTTCGGCACCTGGATTACCTGGTTTCTGGTCGGCGGTGACTTCTACACCGCTTACACCGTGATCGCGGTGCCGGCGCTGGTGTATGCGGTCGGTGCTTACGGCTTCTTCGCGCTGCCGTACACGATTCTGGTCTATCCGATCGTGTTCCTGATCATGCCCAAGCTGTGGCACGCTGCGCACAAGGCCGGTCACGTCACCGCTGCCGACGTGGTGTTCGGCCGCTACAAGTCGCGCAAGCTGGAGCTGGCCATTGCCCTGACCGGTGTCGTGGCGACCATGCCTTATATCGCGCTGCAACTGATCGGGATGGAAGTCGTGATCAAGGCGCTCGGGGTTACCGGTGAATTGCCTCTGTTGGCGGCTTTCGTGATTCTGGCGCTGTACACCTATTCGGCCGGCCTGCGCGCGCCTGCACTGATTGCCTTCGTCAAGGATCTGATGATTTACATCGTGGTGCTGGTGGCGGTGGTGCTGGTGCCGATGAAGCTGGGCGGCTATGGCATCGTGTTCAACTCGGCACGTGAGGCGTTTGCGGCCAAGGGCGGCATGACCGGTCTGACGTTGAAGCCTGCACAGTTCCTGCCGTTTGCGACACTGGCGCTGGGGTCGGCGATGGCGGCCTTCATGTATCCGCATACCCTGACCGGCATCTTTGCGGCCAAGAGTGCTGACACGATCCGCAAGAACGCTGTGTTCCTGCCTGCGTACACGGTGCTGCTGGGTCTGATCGCGCTGCTGGGCTATATGGCTTACGCGGCGGGCGTCAAGGTCGAAGTGAACAATGACATCGTTCCTGCGCTGTTCAATGCCATGTTCCCGAGCTGGTTCAGTGGCTTTGCGTTCGCGGCCATTGCCATCGGTGCGCTGGTGCCGGCGGCGGTGATGTCGATTGGTGCGGCCAATCTGTTCACGCGTAACTTCTGGAAGCCGTACGTGAATCCGAACGTGTCGGCCGAAGGCGAAGCCAAGGTCGCCAAGATGGTGTCGCTGGTGGTGAAGTTCGGCGCGCTGGTGTTCATCCTGTTCCTGCCGACCAAGTTTGCGCTTGATCTGCAGTTGCTGGGCGGCGTGTGGATTCTGCAAACTTTCCCGGCGCTGGTGTTCGGTTTGTTCATCGGCTGGTTTGGCGCCAACGCGCTGCTGACCGGCTGGGCGGTCGGTATCATCGGCGGCAGCTGGCTGGCGTATGCGGATGGCATCAAGCCGGTGCATACCTTCCACATCGGGGCTGATTCGTACTCCATGTACACCGGTCTGATTGCGCTGGCGATCAATATCGTGGTGGCAGTCGTCGTTCAGTTGGTGTTTGGCAAGGGCGGTGCGAAAGCGCCGGCATTGAAGCACTGAGTGAAGCACTGATTCAGCAGCCATGCCCGCAATCAGAAAAAGCCACGTTCTCCGGAACGTGGCTTTTTTATTTGCAGCGCGCGATACGTTATCGATTGCTTTGTTGACGACGCTCACAATTTTAAAATCAGGCAAGATCCAGCGCGACTATGCCTCGTCGACTGGCCTTGCGCTTATTTGTACATTGTTTCGTCCATTCCCTTTGGCCTTGTACAAGGCGCTATCGGCCGCATTCAATACGGCGTTGATCGAATCATGAATCTTACCGTCATACACGGCCGCACCAACGCTCACTGAAATGTGGCCGATCTGGCTTTTCGAGTGCAAAATATGAAGTGCTTCAATTGCGCTGCGAATCTTTTCACCCACAAAGATGGCACCGTCGGCATTGGTTTCAGCGAGCACGACGATGAACTCTTCTCCACCGTAGCGCGCGGCAATGTCGGAGCTGCGCGGCAGCTGTAAAGAGATGGCGCGAGAGACGGCGGCCAGAACCTCGTCTCCCTTTTGATGGCCATAGGTGTCATTGTAAAATTTGAAATAATCGACATCGATAAATAAAATCGAAAACGTCCCCTTACTGCGTCTGCTTCTACTCCACAGGTCGTCCAATGCATGGTCCAGTGCTCGGCGGTTGAGCAGTTTGGTCAAATCATCGATGCGCACCAACTCCTGCAATTTTTCTTCGGCATGACGTCGTTTCTTAAGCTCATTACGCAATACATGGAAGAGCGCCACGCACACCGCGATGAAGAGCAGCATCAGGGAACCGACGGTATAAAGACTCTCCGTCCAGTGCCTGAAGATATGCTTTTCGGAACGCCCGACAAAAACGACAAGCTGGGTTCCCGGAACGTTTCTGAAGGCATACAGACGTTTCACCCCGTCGTTCATGGCTCGAGCAAAGAAGCTGCCACTATTTTGCTGAATCAAGGACTTGATCGTCAAGAAATTCGGGTTGGTACTGATATCACGCCCAATTATCGAAGCGGAGTATGGCAACCGCATGTAAACCACGCCACTGCGGGAATACAGCGACATCACACCATCCTCACCCAGCACGACTCCGCTGAACAGCTCGCGGAAATAGGTCAGATCGAGAGCCATGACAACAATGCCGGCAAAGCTGCCGTCTTGATTGGCAAGGCGCTTGGACAAGACGACAACCTGCAGATCCCGATCGAATTTGGCGGTAATTGGCGGCGAAATATAAAGACCGGTTTCGGGCTGATCCCGATGAACCGTGAAATAGAGACGATCACCGTAGGTATTGGCCGGTGCGCCCGGCAAAGAGGAAACGACAACCTTGCCGACATCGTCAAGTACCGCCATGACCACGACATGTTTTGCGGCTGCAACACCGCCGAAAAGATAGGAATGTTGCTGGTTATGCGTGAGCTGCCGGTACGTCGGACTTTGATAGCGATTGGCCAGTGCATCCAGAGACAGAGAGAGTATCTCGATATTTCGAACGATATCCCGCTGGGCCATCAGCGTGATGTTTTGCGACGTATCGATTGCATATTGGCTTGCCTCCTCATGGCTGGTGTAGAGCATCCAGCCGAACAAGCCGAATACCATTGCCATCAGGATTATCCCGCTTATTTTAAGAGCCTTCCCTAAACGCTTAATTTTTAAACCCCATTTACTCTGTTTGTTTGAGCCCAAGCAAGATGAAAGACTGTGGCTGCCGGCACATGGTCTTCAATAAAAATCATCTGTACTTGAAATCTGATGGGCGTAATTAACTCATAAAAGCATATATTTCGACAGATTTCCAAAACGCAACGTATGCCGGAGACGACAATTATTTCTTTTAACTTTGGCTACGCAACGTGTTGTGCTACACCTCCGGAACGCTGGTATGTATGGGAAATTTCTGCGGGGAAACGGCCCGCGATCCGCCGCAAATCTACCGTTGATTCGCCGGCTGAGCCAGCAGTGCCATGTGCTTGTCCAAGATCAACTTCAGTTTGCCTTCACGGCGCATCGTGTCCAACTGAAGATTCAATGCTTTCAGGTGTTTAATACAGGGACTTGACTTCGTCATGGCGATGAAATTATCAGATTCCGAGACGTACGGCTTCAAGGCAACAAATTTGTCATTTTGTCCGGACGTGGCCAGGTAGGCTATTCCGCTGTAGTACCCCGTGATCAGGTAATCGATGCGACGCAGTTCGAGTTTCTTAAAATTCATATAAGCTTTTTGCTCGGCCTGTACCTGCAAGTTCTTTCGAAGGAATTCATCGAAACCATTTCCAAACTGGTTTCCAAGCGTGACGCCGCCCTTTTTCCCGATCAGGTCATCCCATCCTGCGTAATTGAATTTTTTATCCCTGGCGACAAATATGGCAATGGGATTGGAAAACAGTGCGACGCTTGTATAGGTCAAATACTCGCGTCTTTCGGGGGTGTCCTTGAGAGACGAGATCATGTCGATCTCGCCGCTCTGGGCGCTTTTCAGTACGCGATGAAAAGGGCCGACATAGCGAACTTCATAGGGGATGCCGAGCGCGCTCAAGGCGGTCGTCGCGATCTCGATACTGGCGCCGGTTAACTGTTTACCGTCATACCATTGCAGCGGTGCGTAGTCGGAATCGGCTGAAATAACCACTTTCCCGCATTCTTTTTCTTGCGACAAAGCCGCCAATGGGACCAGCGTAAGGAACAAGACACATCGGATCAAAATAGGCATGCGCGTCTCCCAGCGTATTTTATGTAATGTTCTGCCGTATTGTTTCTGCACTATAACCCGAATAAAACAGATGGTAGCGAATGGAATTAGAAACTCTTGAAAAGTGTTTTTTTGTTTTCTGAGAGGCCCGGTCTCTGTTCGATTTTTTTAACGGCATTAACCGGGAAAGTCACCCAAGTTTAGTGCCAGCGTATCGGCGGAAGAAATTTGCAGTCTTCTCTAGTGTGGAAAGTATGGGGTGACGCCAAAATAGAAATCATCTGCAGTCGGCCTGGAGCTGACCACTCGTGTGAATATTTTGGCCTGAGATCGATCCAGTTTTCAGGCGACTGAAATAGCTCTGCTGTCCGCAATCCCCGACTTCATATGATCGACAAAACTCATGCTGAGCCCCTTGAGTTTGAGCCAGTCTTCTCCGCTTCGCTCGGCAATGCCGTCTTGGGTGGAAGTCGATCCGAGGTCAACGAGTTCGGTATGCAGCACTTCAAATGCATCAGAAATTGTGAATGCTTTCACGACTGGCTTGGTCAGATCGTTATGGTTCTGCTTGATGACGAGGCCACGTCGGCCTGATTTCAGTTTGACAATTGATCCTACCGGATAGATACCCAAGGTCCTGACGAAGGCAAGGAACATGGGCCTGTCAAAATGACCATCCCATGACGCCATTTGCGCAATCGACTCGGCCGGATCCCAGCCTTGCTTGTAAGGGCGATCAGAGGTAATCGCATCGTAGACGTCGCAAATTGCAGCCATCCGCGCATAGATCGTGATTGCATTGCCTTGTTGCTTGCCGGGATAGCCGCTTCCATCCAGTTTTTCATGATGGTGCAGGCAAACTGTGGATGCATAATCCGGAACTTTGGGGTCTCCGCGAAGATATTCGTATCCCAAAGTCGGATGACGCTGAACAATCCTGAATTCCGGGTCGGTCAGTTTGCCTGGTTTATTCAACACTTCCAGCGGGATGAAGGCTTTGCCAACGTCATGCAGGTATCCCGCCAGACCGGCCTCCTTGCAGGATGCATCATCCATTCCCAGTGTTTTCCCCAAGGAAACCATCAAGGCACAAACAGCTACGGAGTGAATGTAGCTGTATTCATCGGCCTGCTTCAGCCGCACAACGCTGGTCAATATGCTGGAACCACGTGTCACCGACGCGGCAATTTCATCCACCAACCGAAGGCATTCCGCGGTATCGATCGCCCTGCCCAAACGAACTTGCTTGAACATCGTCTGGGTAATTTCTTTGGCTTGATCATAAAGGCGCTTCGCATCTTCCACTTCGTACAGCAAGTCGAGGCTTTCTTCAGAAAGGCCAGATGCAATGTCGCCCAGAAGTTCATGCTCTTCTGCGGTGAGCGAGCTTTCTTGCACATCTTTGCCCTTGGAGACGTCGATCCAACAATGCTCAAATCCTGACGTCTGAGCTTGCTTAATCTCTTTGTGATTAGTAATCAAAAATTTGTTTTTCCAGAATGGATTGTCAATCCATGGCCCATCAAAGCCAGAAAAATACATTCCGGGAACAAGATTGTTGACGCTGATTTTTTTCAAGTGGCTCATTTTTGTTCGTCTTAGCAAGCGTTACGTACGTTTCGAAGGAAAAAATGCGGTGACGCCGGTGACGAATCTCCTTCATGGTATAGCTCATCGATCTGGTTGGCCGGCAAGATGTTTCCGGTAGTGTCGAACTCGATGATCGCCTGCCTTTTGCCCAGATCCTTGTAGATGACTTGGTAATAATCCACGTCTTCGGTCAAATCATGCGGGCCATTTTCATTCATCATGACTCCACCGCGTTTTCAGATCGAGCACGGTATAAACAAACAAGTGACCTTCGCCTCTTGTCCGGCTGTTGCACTCCATACAGCATGGTTGCACTTCATAACCACTTGATCTTCAATGCCTGAATTCTACACCAAATATAATGAATTAGTTAAATAAAACAAATAAACCAAATGTGTGATTTATTTGATAATTTCTTTTCTACTTCAGAATCTGGTGCCTGGATCTGCCGTTGACCATCGATATGGCAAATGCTGAAATGGAGCTTTAGCTGACTACGAGGGCCGATCGATTGGCTCTGCCTCTTCAAACATGCACCACCAATCTGGGCGACTGCTATCAGCCTGCAGCAATCATTTCCCGGGCCGCCGCGATCCTTTCTCAACCTCACCCGCAGCGCCCGTGCCTGACTAAGCTACAATCGCGCTCGCACCATGTTGGTGCTTTTGCATAGCTCCCTTACCTCTCTTCTTGCATGAACCATTCTGAAACGGCGCGTGGCATCGCCCTGTCGGTCATCGCGTCGACGCTGTTCGCCCTGCTCTCTGCCTACACCAGCTGGCTGATGCCGCTCAATGGTCTCGACATCTTTGCCTGGCGCATTGTGTGGACGCTGCCGTTGGCATTCGTGCTGATCGGCATGCGCAAGCATGGCGCGCAATTGTGTGATGCCTTTCTTGCATTGCTGCGCGCACCGTTGCAGGCGCTGTTGTTTGTGGTGATGACAGCGATGCTGGGTGTGCAGTTGTGGTTGTTCTTGTGGGCGCCGCTAAATGGGCGGGCCCTGGATGTGTCACTAGGATATTTTTTGCTGCCGTTGGCGATGGTGCTGATCGGGCGGTTTTATTACGGTGAGCGTCTGGATGGTTGGCAGCGCATTGCGGTAGCGTGTGCGATTGCAGGCGTGTTGCATGAGTTGTGGATAACGCGAGCGTTTTCGTGGCCGACAATGCTAGTGGCGTTGGGATATCCCCCTTACTTCATGCTGCGACGCCGTCTGAAGCTGAATTCGATGGTGATCTTCACGATGGAGATCGCGCTGCTGACGCCGGTGGCTTTGTACACGCTGGCGATCAGCCCGAATCTGTCTGCGGTGTGGCAACGGCCTGATATGTATCTGATGCTATTGCCGGGACTGGGCTTATTAAGTACGGCAGCGCTGGATTGTTTCTTGCGCGCGAGCCGCTTGCTGCCGATGGGCTTGTTTGGCATCCTCGGCTATGTGGAGCCGGTATTGCTGGTGGTGGTGGCGATCATCCTGCTGGATGAGCCGCTGACATCGGCGCAGTTGTGGACATATATCCCGATCTGGATGTCGGTCGGTTTTACGGCGATTCACAGCGTGCGGCTGATGCAGCGGCGCTGACAACAACTGCCCGCAAAAATAAAAAGGGACTCGCATCGCAAGTCCCTTTCTCGTTTCAGCTGCAGCACATCTGCGACCGCATATCTCTTACTCTTTGTGATAACCGGTAACGCGCTCGACTTCATTCTTCGAGCCGAGGAAAACCGCAACGCGTTGATGCAGCTTCTCAGGCTGGATATCGAGGATACGTTGATCGCCATTGGTGGCGGCGCCGCCGGCTTGCTCGACGATGAAGGCCATCGGATTGGCTTCGTACATCAGACGCAGCTTGCCTGGCTTGTCCGGTTCACGCGCGTCGGCCGGGTACATGAAGACGCCGCCGCGGTTGAGGATGCGATGCACGTCAGCGACCATGGAGGCGATCCAACGCATGTTGAAGTCTTTGCCGCGCGGGCCGGTGGAGCCTGCCAGCATTTCGTCGACGTAGCGCTTGACCGGTGGATACCAGTGACGCGCGTTGGAGGCGTTGATGGCGAATTCCTTGGTGTCTGCCGGAATCTGCATGTCGCGCTGCGTGAGCACCCAGGCGCCCATTTCGCGGTCCAGCGTGAAGCAGTGCACGCCGTCACCGGTGGTCAGCACCAGCACGGTTTGCGGGCCGTAGACCGCGTAACCTGCCGCGACTTGCTTGACGCCCGGTTGCAGAAAATCCTTTTCCGACGGTGTGGTCATGCCTTCCGGTGCTTTCAGCACAGAGAAGATGGTGCCGATGGACACGTTGACGTCGATGTTGCTGGAGCCGTCCAGCGGATCGAACATCAGCAGGTATTCGCCCTTGGGATAACGGTTGGGAATCGGATGGATGGTTTCCATTTCTTCCGATGCCATGCCCGCCAGATGGCCGCCCCACTCATTGGCTTCGAGCAGGATTTCATTGGAGATGACGTCCAGCTTTTTCTGTACTTCGCCCTGTACGTTTTCGCTGCCCGCGCTGCCCAGCACTTCGCCCAGCGCGCCCTTGCCGACGGCGTGGCTGATGCTCTTGCAGGCGCGGCCGACGACTTCGATCAGCAGGCGCAGTTCGGATGGAATCTTGTTGTGCAGGCGTTGCTGCTCAATCAAATGTTGGGTCAGGCTGATGCGTTTGGTCATGATGCTCTCTCTTAAAAATCAAATCTGTGGTGCGTTCACTGCGCGGCTTCAATTGGATAGCGACTTGGTGATCACTTCGGCGACGTCGCGCGACAGGTTCGGCGTATCTGCCACCTGACGCAGCGCGGCGCGCATTTTTTCCTGCAGCGCCGGCGAATACTTGCGCCAGCGGTCCATGCTGCGCGCCAGACGAGCAGCGACTTGCGGGTTGTTGCCATTGAGCGCGATGACTTGCTCGGCCCAGAAAGCGTAGCCGCTGCCGTCGAGCGCGTGGAACGCCGACGGATTGCCGTTGCAGAAACTGAAAATCAGGCTGCGTGCACGGTTCGGATTCTTCAGCGTGAAGGCCGGATGCTGCGCCAGCGCACGGACGGTCTCGACATCGGCGGTACGCGCGGTGGCTTGCAGCGTGAACCACTTGTCGATGACCAGCGCTTCTTGCTCGAACTCGGTGTAGAAGGCTTCCAGCGCCTTGCCCTTGCCTTCGGCGCGGCTGTTGGTCAGCGCCGCCAAGGCAGCCAGACGGTCGGTCATGTTGTTGGCGTCGTCGCATTGCTGCTGCGCCAGTGTGTGCGCCTGCTCGTCGTCGAGTTCAGCCAGATAGGACAACACGACGTTCTTCAGTGCGCGCTTACCGGACGCCGTCGCGTCGGGACTGTAGGCGCCCTTGTTCTGGTTGGCCTTGTATGCCGCCAGCAGATCGGCGCTCAACTCTTTTGCCAGCGTGCGGCGCAGGAACTGGCGTGCAGCGTGGATGGCTTGCGGATCGATGACCTCCATCTGTTCGGCGATCATGGTTTCCGACGGCAGGGTCAGCACCAGTTCGCGGAAGGCCGGATCAAGCGAAGTGTCATTGAGCGTGGCGCGCAGCGCGTTAGTCAAGGCATCGTCCTGCTGCAGATTGCCAAGCACGGATTCGACCGAGACGACGTGACCGGACTGACGCGCAGCCTGCACGGCGATAGTCAGATTGAGCAGACGGCGTGTGGCGAGTCGCTGACCGGCTTCCCAGCGATTAAATGCGTCGCTGTCATGCGCCATCAGGAAGGCCAGCTCGGCGTCGCTGTATTCATACTCCAGCACCACCGGCGCGGAGAAGCCGCGCAGGATGGACGGCACCGGCTTTTCGGCGACGTCGGTGAACTTGAAAGTCTGTTTGGCTTGCGTCAATTCCAGCACGCACGTGGTCCGCGCTGACTTGGCCGTCTTGTCACCGGACAAGCTCAGTGCCATGTCCTTGCCCTTGCTGTCGAGCAGGCCGACCGCAACAGGGATGTGGAATGGCAGCTTTTTCTTTTGTCCCGGTGTGGATGGGCAGGATTGCTCCAGCGTAAGTTCCAGTGTCTTGGCCTTGGCATCGTAGCGTACGGAGGCGGCAACGCGTGGCGTGCCGGACTGGCTATACCAGCGCTCGAATTGCTTGAGATCGCGCTTGTTGGCGTCGGCCATGGCTGCGCGGAAATCATCGCAGGTCACCGCCTGACCGTCGTGGCGCTTGAAGTACAGATCCATGCCCTTGCGGAAGCCCTCACGGCCGAGCAGGGTCTGATACATACGGACGACTTCGGCGCCTTTTTCGTAGACGGTGACGGTGTAGAAATTATTGATTTCGACAAAGGAGTCGGGACGCACCGGATGCGCCATCGGACCGGCGTCTTCCGGAAACTGCGCCTGACGCAACACGCGCACGTCGTCGATGCGTTTGACCGCGCGGCCGCTGTCGCTACCAATCATGTCGGCGGAAAACTCCTGGTCGCGGAAAACGGTCAGACCTTCCTTCAGGGACAGCTGGAACCAATCGCGGCAGGTGACGCGATTACCGGTCCAGTTGTGGAAATATTCATGGCCGACCACGGCTTCGATGTTGGCGTAGTCAACATCGGTGGCGATGCGTGGATTGGCCAGCACAAACTTGGTGTTGAAGATGTTGAGGCCTTTGTTTTCCATCGCGCCCATGTTGAAGTCGCCGACGGCGACGATCATGAAGCGGTCCAGATCCAGTTCCAGGCCGAAGCGCTCTTCATCCCAGCGGATGCTGTTCTTGAGCGAATCCATGGCGTGCTGGGTCTTGTCGAGATTGCCTGCTTCCACCCACACTTGCAGCAGCACTTCGCGGCCGGATTGCAGCTTGTATTTTTCTTCCTGGCAAACCAGCTTGCCGGCTACCAGTGCGAACAGGTAGGACGGCTTCTTGAACGGGTCTTCCCACTTGGCGTAGTGACGGCCGTCAGGCAGAGTGCCTTCTTCGATCAGATTGCCGTTGGACAGCAGCACCGGGTACTTCTTCTTGTCGGCGCGCAGCATGACGGTGTACTTGCCCATGACGTCAGGACGATCGGGGAAGTAGGTGATCTTGCGGAAACCTTCGGCTTCGCACTGCGTGAAAAAATTGCCGTTGGAGACGTACAAACCCATCAGCGAGGTATTGCGCTGCGGATTAGTGGTGGTTTCGATGTCCAGCGTCACTTTGGCCGGTGCGCCGGGAATGCGCAGGATGCCGCCTTGCACACGATAGTCGCGCGCAGTCAGGGTCTTGCCGTTGAGGCGCAGCTGAACCAGGTCCAGTTCTTCGCCGTAGAGCTCGATATCCTTGCCGGCAGCGGCGGGGTTGCGCTGCATGGTGATGCGGGTCGCAACGCGGGTCAGTTCTGGCTCAAGGTCGAAGCCCATTTCGACAGTGTCGACAAAATAGGTCGGAGCAGCGTAATCTTTGCGGTAAATCGTCGGAGGCGTTTCTGTGCGCATGGAGGATATCCCGTGAAATGGATGCAATAGTGCAATAGGAACAAAACACGATTTTACCAATCAACCGTATGAATCGGCAGAAAACGGCGAGAATACTAGCCTGCAGACTTCACCGAAGCCGTTTACCTCACCCCATAGATCTGCCAGAACCACCGGAGACTCACCATGAAACGCTTGCTTGGCGTCCTTTTCCTCGCCGGCAGCGCCCTGCTTACAGGATGCGCCACCACCATCACCAGCGACGTCACCGCTTTCCACGCCTGGCCTGCGGATTTGAAGGACAAATCCTTCGTCTTTGCGCCCGCCAAGGAACAGGAAGGCAGTCTTGAATACCGTAATTACGAACAATTGATCCGCGCCGAATTGCTGCGCCTGGGCTTTACCGATGCATCTGCGGCCAATGCGGCTGCGTTGAAGGTGTCTTTTGCCTATGGCATGCAGTCCGGCACGGTCGTCGTGACGCAGCCGATGTATGACCCCTTCTGGTACGGCCCAGGCTATCCGGGCTGGCGTGGACGCGGGTTCGGCCCTTGGGGACCGGGACCGTTCTACGATCCGTTCTGGGGACCGCCGATGCAAACGACTGCTTTCCCGGTGTTCCAACGGCGCTTGCACGTGACCATTGCGCGCGCAGCGGGCGATCAGAAGTTGTATGAAGTGACGGTCGACAGCGAAGGCCGCGAGGCGACCTTGCCGATGGCGATGCCTTACATGGTGCGCAGCGCGTTTTCGGAATTCCCCGGCCCGAGCGGCGTGTCACGCCATGTCAGACTGAAGCTGGACAAAGTTGCGCCGGCAGCAACTGCTGCCCCTGCCAATCCTCCCTCCCCGGCCAAATCTGCGACGCCTGTACCATGACTCCCGCCTGAGATTTAACCAGTCAAACTGGCGTCGCAAACAAAAATCCCGGCCTTGCCACTTGAGCAAGACCGGGATTTTTTACGTCCTGTGCCTGATGAGCAATCAGGAATATAGCGCTTCACTGCCGAAGGTAATCGCCACAATCACCAGCACCGCCAGGATCAGCACGATCAGCAAGCGCCCGAACTTGGGCGAACCGTCGGTGCCTGACGGTTGCTCGTCGGGATGATTCATCGGACTCTTGCCGGGATCGGAGATAGTCAAGATCGATGTCCTCAAGGAATCAGGATAGTGGAGCCGGTCGTCTTGCGGCCTTCCAGATCGGCATGCGCCTGAGCGACGTCTTTCAGCGCATAACGCTGGTTGATGTCGATGTTGAGCTTCTTGCTTTGCACCATGGCGAACAGGTCGCCGGCGGTGGCGTCGAGCGCTTCGCGCGTGGCGGTGTAAGCGCCGAGCGAAGGACGTGTCAGATACAACGAGCCGCGCGAAGCCAGTTCGCTCATGCCGAACGGCGGCACCGGACCGGACGCATTGCCGAAACTGACCATCAAACCGCGCGGCGACAAGCAATCGAGGGAGCCGGTAAAGGTGTCCTTGCCGATAGAGTCATAAACCACCGGCACGCCTTTGCCGCCGGTGATTTCCTTGACGCGTTCGACAAAGTTCTCCGTCTTGTAATTGATCACGTGCGCGCAACCCGCCGCTTTGGCCAGCGCCGCTTTTTCCTCGGTGCTGACGGTACCTATCATGTTCACGCCCAGCGCCTTGGCCCATTGACTGGCGATCAAGCCGATCCCGCCGGCAGCGGCGTGGAACAGGATAGTGTCGCCGCTCTTGAGTGGTGTGGTCTGACGCAGCAGGTATTGCACCGTCATGCCTTGCAACATCATCGCGGCAGCGGTGTCGAAACTGATGGAATCGGGCAGCTTGACCAGCACTTCCGCCGAGATCAGACGCTCTTCAGCATAAGCGCCGTTACCGCCGCGACCGGCATACGCCACGCGATCGCCGACCGCAAAGCCAGTCACGCCGGCGCCGACGGCTTCGATGGTGCCTGCGCCCTCCTGGCCGAGACCACCCGGCAACGGCTGCGGATACAGGCCGGTGCGGAAATAAACGTCGATGAAATTCAGGCCGACGGCGGCGTGGCGGATGCGCACCTCGCCGGGACCGGGATCACCGACTTCAACGTCAACATATTCCATGGCTTCCGGTCCACCGGTCTTGAAAATTCTGATTGCTTTTGTCATTTCGGTCTCCTGAATTGCGATTGAAGAAAACGTGCTTAAGTCTTTTTGCGCGACAACAAATAAATCCCGGACAATACCAGCGCGGTACCGACCAGCTGAATCGCCGTGATCGGCTCATCCAGCAGCATGGCGCCAAGAAACAATGTCGACACCGGCCCGACCAGCCCTGCCTGCGCAGCGCTCGGGGCACCGATGCGCGCCACCGCGATCATGGTCAGGAACACAGGCAGCACGGTGCAAAACACGGCGTTGAATGCCGACAACTGATACACCTCGACCGGCTGCACCAGCGCAGAAGCGGGGCGCAAAATAAAGAACTGCACGATGCACGCCACCGACGACACGCACATGGCGTAGGCCACCAAACGCATCGCACCGACACGGCGCACCAGCTCGCCGGAAAAGATCAGATAGAGCGCATACGAAATCGCCGCACCCAGCACCAGCAAGCTGCCCAGCACCACATTGCTGCCGCCGGTATTGATGTCATGTTGCAGCACCAGCGCCGTACCGAGGTAAGACACCAGCAACGCGGCCCACTCCACCAGACCGACCTTGCGCTTGTAAAACGTAAAAGAGATCAGCAGCACGAACGATGGCGTGAGGAACAGGATCAGCCGTTCGAGGCCGGCCGAAATGTATTGCAACCCGAGAAAATCAAGGAAGCTCGACAGGTAGTAGCCGATCAGGCCGAGGAAGACGATCTTGGCGTAATCGCGCCCGGCCAGCGGCGGTGAATGACGCGCCTGCCAGACCGCCACGACAGCAAACATCGGGAAAGAAAACATCATGCGCAAGCTGATCACCATGACCGCATCGACGTGATAGCGATACATCAGCTTGGCGACAATCGCCTTGGCCGAGAAGAAAATGGCGCCGACGACGGCGAGCAGCAAACCGCCAAGATAGGCCTGGCGTTTGGAAATAGCGGGGGAAAGTGTGGCGGAAGACATCGCATGATTGTAAACGCTCCCGGCCCGGAGCGCCGAAGTGCCGTCTCCGTCGCGTTCAGGTTGCCCGGATGGTTGCGCTCAACGGCGCCATCAATGCGTTGAGTTCGGTGGCGTCGAATTTGGGGGCAAGCTCCGCATCACTGCCCAGCACGCCTTCGGCCAGCAACGACTTGCGCTCCTGCAGTTCCATGATGCGTTCCTCGATACTGCCTTCGATGATCAGTTTATAGACCAGCACCGTCTGATCCTGGCCGATACGATGTGCACGGGCAATAGCTTGTTCTTCCACGGCGGGATTCCACCATGGATCGACCAGAATGACCGTATCGGCGGCAGTCAGATTCAGGCCGATGCCGCCAGCCTTGAGACTGATCAGCAGAATCGGCACGCTCTTGCTCTGGAAGCGCGCTACCACCTCGCCACGCTGCGCCGGCGGCGTCTTGCCGGTCAGCGACAGCCAGTCGAGCTGCAAAGCGTTGAGTTCAGTTTCGATCAGCTCCAGCATCTCGGTGAACTGCGAGAACACCAGCACGCGCCGCCCTTCCGCCACCAGCGAAGGCAACATGTCGCGGAGCATTTCTATCTTGGCGCGTTCGATGTTCTTTGGAGCGTTCTTTCTAGCCGCTTCGCCTTTGAGCAACAGCGGATCGCAGCACACCTGACGCAGCTTGAGCAAGGCATCCATGATCGTCACATGCGAACCGGTGAAGCCCTTGCGTTCCAACGCGCGGCGTACCTGCTTGTCGGCGGCCACGCGCACGCTTTCATAGAGATCGCGTTGCCCGCCTTCCAGCCGCAGCAGTTTTACCGCAACGGTTTTGGCGGGCAATTCGGCGGCCACGTTTTCCTTGCGGCGACGCAGGATAAAGGGGCGTACGCGCTGCGCCAGCAATTGCGCGCGCAAGGTTTCGCCGTTTTCTTCGATGGGCTTGCGCCACAATCGCGCGAACGTGGTGGCGTCGCCGAGAAATCCCGGCATGAGGAAATTGAATTGCGTCCACAGCTCGCCAAGATGGTTTTCCATCGGCGTGCCTGTCATGCAGATGCGATGCCGCGCGTTCAGGCGGCGCACGGCGCTGGCGGCGCGGGCAGAGGCATTTTTGACGGTCTGGGCTTCGTCGAGGATCAGCAGATGAAATGGCTGCCGCGCCAGCATGTCTAGATCGCGCCATACCAGCGGATAGGTAGTGAGCACGATGTCGTAGTCGGCAATGCGTGGGAAATCGTCTTCGCGCTCCGGCCCCTGCAAAGCCAGCACGCGCAAGGCCGGCGCCATGCGTTTGGCCTCGGCTTGCCAGTTGAACACCAGCGAAGTCGGCAAGACAACAAGCGCCGGACAATCGAGCCGGCCCGATTGCTGTTCGATCAGGATGTGCGCCAGCATCTGCGCAGTCTTGCCCAGCCCCATGTCGTCCGCCAGGATACCGGCCAGATTGTGTTCGCGCAGATATTGCAGCCACGCGACGCCATGTAACTGATATGGACGCAGCGTGATGCCGAGTCCTTCCGGTGCAGCGACCGGCGGCGGCTCGCCTGCAGCGCGCAGACGCTGCGCCAGCGCACGCAGGCCGACGTCGTTTTCCATGGTCAGCACGCCACTGCGTGCGGCGTCGCTGTCGCCCAGACGCAGGCACATGTCTTCAAGACGGCCGGCGTCCCATGCAGAAATACGCAGCGCGCCTTCCTTGCGGCGCGGATCGGTCAACAGATCGAGCATGGCCGAGACGATCACCTTGAGCGGCGCTGCCAGCGCATCGACGCGCTTGCCGCCCGGTGCGCGCAGCGAAATGACGGAGATATCGTCGATGGCGGCGATCTTTTGCACGTCGGTCCAGCGCGCATCGCGGCGCAACAGGTCGGCCAGCATCGGCGCGAGGTCGAAGGACTGGCCTTCGATGTCGATACCCATCGTCAGCAGCCACCACGCGGCGCGACCGGGGCCGACCTCACCGAAATCGCCGATGACTTTGTGACGTCCCTGCTGCAGCCGGCTGGCAACTTCCTTGCCGAGCACGGCGCCGGACTCGGGACTGACGATCAGCCGCCAGGCGTCAACCGGTACGCTTTCATGTGCGAAGCCGGGACGCACGACGATGGTCCAGCCCTGCTCCTGCAATTGCGGCACCTGATCGGCCCAGAAATCGCCGAAGTTGTTTTCCAAGAGCAGCGACCACAAGGGATCGTGCAGGGTCGCCATGTCGTCGGCGCGCCATTGCAAGGCATCGGGCGGCAGCGGCAACATGCCGGCGGCCTGAATCGCTTCGAGCGCATCGGCTTCGGCGTGCAGATTGCGCCGCATGGCGACCTGCTGCCCTTTCGCATCGAACAAGGTTTGTATCGCGGCGGCGCTCTGGTCCATGAGGCTGGTTTGCGCGGGAGTTTCCCAACGCAGACTATCGCCCGCAGAGTATGTCCAGTCGACTTGCGCAACCGTGACATTGCCGCCGCGCGGCCCGAACAATCCACCCGGACGCAAGCCAAATACGCCATCGCCGCGCGTGAGCGTATGCAGCGTCAGGCGTGGGCGAAAGCGTCCCGGCACTTCAGAGAGTGAGGGACGGTCCTCGGGAACTGCCATGGACTGACTGATCAACGCTTCTTGAGCAGAGATCCAAGCACGCCGCGAATGATTTCACGGCCGACCTGCGAGCCGATGCTGCGCGCTGCGGATTTGACCATGGCTTCCACCGGCGATTCGCGACGATTTTTGCCACCAGCGCTGTTGCCGAAAAATCCACCGGCAGCATCCTTCAGCAAATCGCCGAGACCTCCGCCGGACGATTCCGGTTCAGCCGGTACGGTCGTATTGGCGGGCGCGCCCGAGGCCGGTGCATTACCGGGCTGCTGAGCCGCACGGCCCTTGAGTTTTTCGTAGGCGGATTCGCGATCGACGACTTTTTCGTAGACGCCGGCCACCACGGACGAGGCGATGAAGGCCTTGCGTTCGTCATCGGTGATCGGGCCGATCTGCGAGCCCGGCATCATGACGTAGGCGCGTTCGACGATATTCGGACGGCCTTTCTCATCGAGGAAGGACACTAGCGCCTCGCCGACGCCGAGTTCAGTGATGGCTGTCGCGGTATTGAGTTGCGGATTGACGCGGAAGGTTTCAGCCGCCGCTTGCACCGCCTTTTGGTCGCGTGGCGTGTAGGCGCGCAAGGCATGCTGCACGCGATTGCCCAACTGGCCCAGCACCGTGTCCGGAATATCCAACGGATTTTGCGTGACGAAGAACACGCCGACGCCCTTGGAGCGGATCAGGCGCACCACCTGCTCGATCTTTTGCAGCAGCGGCTTGGGCGCTTCGTCGAACAGCAGATGCGCCTCATCGAAGAAGAACACCAGCTTGGGCTTGTCGAGGTCGCCGACTTCCGGCAGATGCTCGAACAGTTCGGACAGCATCCATAGCAGGAAGGTTGAATACAGGCGCGGCGCGTTGAGCAGCTTGTCGGCGGCGAGGATGTTGATCACGCCACGGCCTTTGGTGTCGGTCTGCATCCAGTCTTCGATGTTGAGCATGGGCTCGCCGAAGAACTTGTCGCCGCCTTGCTCCTCGATGCCGATCAGGCCGCGCTGGATGGCGCCGATGCTGGCGGCGGAGATGTTGCCGTATTCCGTCTTGAAGGTGGCGGCGTTGTCGCCGACGTGTTGCAGCATGGCGCGCAGGTCTTTGGTGTCCAGAAGTAACAAGCCGTTGTCGTCGGCGATCTTGAACACGAGTTGCAGCACGCCTTCCTGCGTGTCGTTCAGGTTCAGCATACGCGACAGCATCAGCGGCCCCATGTCGGACACCGTGGCGCGCACCGGATGGCCTTTTTCACCGAACACGTCCCAGAACGTCACCGGCAGCGCCTCCCAGGCTGGCTCGCTCATGCCGAGCGAGCTCAGGCGCTCCTTGCCTTTGGCCGTCAGCACGCCCGCTTTGGACAAACCCGACAGATCTCCTTTGACGTCGGCCATGAAAACCGGCACACCAATATCGGACAGGGCCTGCGCCACCACTTGCAGGGTCACGGTCTTGCCGGTGCCCGTAGCGCCGGTGATGCAGCCGTGACGATTGACCAGATTCGGCAGCAATGCCAGTTCCTGGGTCTGATTGCGGGCGACGAGAAGTGGATTGATCATGATAGGAATGTAATAAGAACGGCAATAAAGAGGATGGCCGGAGGTCGGCTTTGGGGTCGGACGATATGGTAAAATTCCCGGTCGATTATAACTAGAACGCCTTTCGTCAATCTCCGATATCTACTGAAAATTCAGCGGACTTCGCGACGATCCGGTTGGAGTGCGTTTCATCAAGGCAGGAAAGATTCATCATGGCTGGACACAGCAAATGGGCCAATATTCAGCATCGCAAGGGCCGTCAGGACGAAAAGCGCGGCAAGATCTGGACGCGTTTGATCAAGGAAATCACCGTTGCAGCCCGCATGGGCGGCGGCGAACCGGACGCTAACCCGCGTCTGCGTCTGGCGGTCGACAAGGCTGCCGACGCCAACATGCCCAAGGACAACGTCACGCGCGCCATCCAGCGCGGCACCGGCACCCTGGACGGCGTCAACTACGAAGAAGTCCGCTACGAAGGCTACGGCATCAACGGCGCGGCCATCATCGTCGACTGTATGACCGACAACCGTATCCGCACCGTGGCGGAAGTCCGCCACGCGTTTTCCAAGTTCGGCGGCAACATGGGCACGGAAGGTTCTGTGTCGTTCATGTTCAAGCACTGCGGCCAGTTGATGTACGCACCGGGCGTGAGCGAAGACGCCGTCATGGAAGCCGCGCTCGAAGCCGGCGCCGATGACGTCATCACCGACGAAGAAGGCGGCATCGAAGTGTTGACGCCACCGCACGACTTCGCCGTCGTCAAGGCTGCGATGGAAAAGGCCGGCTTCAAGGCCGAGATGGCCGAAATCATCATGAAGCCCGCGACCGAAACCGTCTTCACCGGCGACGACGCGGTCAAGATGCAAAAACTGCTGGATGCTTTGGAAAACCTCGACGACGTGCAAGAGATTTACAGCAACGCCGTTATTGAAGACTGAAGCCGCCCAACCATTCTTACCTAGTCCCTATCATGAAAATTCTCGTTGTTGGCTCCGGCGGTCGTGAACACGCACTGGCCTGGAAAATTGCTCAATCGCCGCGTATCCAAACCGTCTACGTCGCGCCGGGCAATGGCGGCACGGCACTCGATGAGCGTCTGCAAAACGTTGCGATCACCGATCTCAACGAACTCGCCGATTTCGTCGAAAAAGAACACGTCGCGCTGACCGTGGTCGGACCGGAAGTGCCCTTGGCTGCCGGTATCGTCAACCTGTTCCGCTCCCGTGGCCTGAAGATTTTCGGCCCCACCAAGGAAGCCGCACAACTGGAAAGCTCGAAGGATTTCTCCAAGTCCTTCATGAAGCGCCACGCGATCCCGACGGCGGAATACCAGACCTTCTCCGACGTCAAGGCAGCGCATGACTACGTCGACCAAAAGGGTGCGCCTATCGTCATCAAGGCTGACGGCCTGGCCGCCGGCAAGGGCGTGGTCGTCGCACTGACGTTGGAAGAAGCACACGGCGCGGTCGACATGATGCTGTCGGACAACAAGCTCGGCGACGCCGGTGCACGCGTGGTGATCGAAGAATTTTTGGCCGGCGAAGAAGCCAGCTTCATCGTCATGGTCGACGGCAAGAACATCCTGCCGCTGGCCACCAGCCAGGATCACAAGCGCCTGCAAGATAACGATCAGGGTCCGAACACCGGCGGCATGGGCGCTTATTCCCCTGCCCCGATCGTCACGCCGGCGCTGCACGCGCGCGTGATGCGCGAAATCATCGTGCCGACAGTGCAAGGCATGGCCAAGGACGGTATCCCGTTCTCCGGCTTCCTGTACGCCGGCCTGATGATCGACGACAAGGGCAATCCAAAGACGCTGGAATTCAACTGCCGTATGGGCGATCCGGAAACGCAGCCGATCATGGCGCGCCTGAAGACCGATCTGCTGGCCGTGATGGAGCACGCCGTCCAAGGCACGCTGGATACCATCGAGCTGGAATGGGATCGCCGTACCGCACTGGGCGTGGTGATGGCCGCTGCCGGCTATCCGGATGCGCCACGCAAGGGCGATCTGATCACCGATATCCCGGCGGAAACCGACGATTGCGTCACTTTCCACGCAGGCACCGTATTGAACGACAACAAGCTCACCACAGCGGGCGGCCGTGTGCTGTGCGTCGTGGGTCTGGGCGATAGCGTCAAAGTTGCGCAGAAGCAGGCTTATGCAGCGGCGGATCTGATTCACTTCGAAGGTGCGCAACTGCGCCGCGATATCGGCTGGCGTGCGATCAAACGCTGATCAGCACGACATGTAAAAACAGGCAATATCGACAAAAAACCTCGCAAAACCGAATGTTTTGCGAGGTTTTTTCTTTATATCTGCCCTCTTTGCATAAAATCGCAGGAAATCTGCAACAAAAATCGCTCGTAATGAACTAACTGCGTTGAATGCGACGTCGTGCCTGGAAAATCACAAGCAATAACGACGTCTGCGCCCAAAAACAAGATAGTAAGAAAGGAACATGCATGCAACAACACCTGCTCAATCTCGATACCCTCATCAATCTCTATCTTGTGCCGTTCGGTCTCAAGGTTCTCGCCGCGCTGGCGATCTGGATCATCGGCGGCATGCTGATCGCCACCTTCGCCAAGGTCGTGCGTCGCGTACTGACGGCGCGCCAGTTTGAGGCGACACTGATCAATTACGCTGTTTCAGCCATCCATGTGATCTTGCGCGTGCTGCTGGTGATGGGCATTCTGGAAGTCTGCGGCATCCCGACCACCTCGTTTGCCGCCATGATCGGCGCCGTCGGTGTGGCGCTGGGCGTGGCCTGGTCGGGCCTGCTGTCGAACTTCGCGGCCGGTGTCTTCCTGGTGGTGCTGCGCCCGTTCAAAGTCGGCGACTACATCACCGCTGCGGGGCAAACCGGCACGGTGACGGATATCGGCCTGGTGACGACGACCATACTGACCGACAACAATCTGCGCGTGATCATCGGCAACAACAAACTGTTCTCCGACATCATCACCAACTACAACGTCCATCCGACCCGCCGCGTCGATCTGCGTTGCCAGATTGCTTACGGCGTCGATCCGGCGCAGGCAATTGCGCGCCTGACCGACAAGGTATCGCGCATTCCCAATGTGCTGACCTCCCCGGCCATCGCCGTGGTGATTCAGGAGTTCAACGCCATGGGCACGCTGCTGGCGGTACGCCTGTACGCCCCGACGCCGAACTACGGTCAGGTCTACAACGACACCAACCAGGCCATCGCCCAGACTTGCGCCGAGGCTGGCTGGCCGGCACCGGCAACTTATCAGGTCAGCGTCGCCAATGCGACGAACGCTGCCAATACAGCCGCCGACAACGCTGCGCCGCAGGCTTGATCCTGCCGACTTGCACCTGATGTGCGCACTTTTCACGACATATCTGCGTACAATCCTCTTGCCAAGCCTGTTCCGGAGCCTTCAAAACGGCTCCGGGCTATCCGCTGAAGGCCCTGTCAGGGTACAATCGCGGGGGTAATTTTTATTGCGTGCACCAGAGCGCCTTTTACGGCTGCCACCACGCCCCCTACCGACGACACCCCGTGACATCATCTGCTAACGCTGCCTCTACCGTTAAAGCCTATCTGCAAGACCTTCAGCACCGCATCGTTGCGGCGTTGGAAAGTGTTGACGGCAAGCCTTTCCTGACCGACTCCTGGCAACGCCCTGAAGGCGGCGGCGGAACATCGCGCATCATCGAAGAAGGCAATGTGCTGGAGCGCGGCGGCGTCGGTTTTTCGCACGTGATGGGCAAGAACCTGCCCCCCTCGGCTGCAGCCAATCGCCCGGAAATCGCCGGTCGCGAATGGGAAGCCATGGGCGTATCGCTGGTGCTGCATCCGCGCAATCCTTATGCGCCGACAGTGCACATGAATGTGCGCTTTTTTACGACGAAGGCGGAAGGTCAGGAGCCGGTCTGGTGGTTTGGCGGCGGCATGGATCTGACGCCTTACTACGGCTTCGCCGAAGACGCGACCCATTTCCACCGCACCTGTCGCGATGCGCTGGCACCGTTCGGCGACGACCTGCACCCGCGCTTCAAGAAATGGTGCGACGAGTATTTTTCTCTGAAGCATCGCAAGGAAGCACGCGGCGTCGGCGGGATTTTCTTCGATGATTTCAATGCGCTGCCGTTTGACGAGAGTTTTGCGCTGATCCGCAGCGTCGGCGATCGCTTCCTCGAGGCTTACCTGCCAATCCTGCAGCAGCGCAAGGACACGCCTTACGGCGAGCGCGAACGCGACTTCCAGGCGTATCGTCGCGGACGTTATGTCGAGTTCAACCTGGTGTTTGACCGCGGCACGCTGTTCGGCCTGCAATCGGGTGGACGCACCGAGTCGATCCTGATGTCAATGCCGCCGGTGGTGAAATGGCGCTATAACTGGCAGCCCGAAGACGGCAGCCCGGAAGCACAGCTCTATACCGATTTCCTGCCGCACAAGGAATGGATCTAGTGGCGGCCGATACTCCGATGCAAGCATCGCGCTGCATTGCCATCCTCGGCGGCAGCTTCGATCCCGTCCACAACGGCCACGTCGCGCTGGGCGACTATTTTGTCGAACTGCTGCAACCGGATGAACTGCGCGTCATTCCTGCGGGCAACCCCTGGCAAAAGCATGGCCTGCAGGCAACGCCGGCGCAACGCGTGGAGATGGTCGAGCTGGCGTTCGGCCATGAACATGTACCTGTGGTGATTGACCAACAGGAAATTCGCCGTACGACGGCAACTTACACCATCGATACCTTGCAGGCCTTGCGGGCCGAGCTTGGTCCCGAGGTCTCCATCGTCTTTTTGATGGGTGCAGACCAATTGCAGCATCTGGACACCTGGCAAGGCTGGCAACAGCTGTTCGACTATGCCCACCTGTGCGCCGCTTCGCGCCCGGGCTTTGGCATCGACGCCGCGCAGGTGCCGGATGTTGTCATGCAGGAATTCACACGCCGTGCCGGCACTGAAAAGGAAATACGCACCACCTCGCACGGCAAAGCCTATCTGGCATCCAGTCTCGACGTCGATATTTCGTCGACCGAGATCCGTTCCTTGCTGCAACGCGGCGAAAGACCGGAGTCGCTGATCCCGGCGAGGGTGCTAGACTATATCGAACAACATCATCTCTATCAAAACTAATGGACATCAAAAAACTGCAAACCGCCGTCGTCGACGCGCTGGAAGACGTCAAAGCTCAAGACATCAAGATCTATGACACCACTCACCTGACCAGCCTGTTCGACCGCGTGGCAATTGCCTCCGGTACGTCGAATCGTCAGACCAAGGCACTGGCCGCATCCGTGCGCGACAAGGTCAAGGCCAAGGGCGGCCATGTCGTCAGCGTCGAAGGCGAAGACACCGGCGAATGGGTGCTGGTTGACCTGGGCGACATGATCGTCCACATCATGCAACCGGCCATCCGCGCCTACTATCGTCTGGAAGAAATCTGGGGCGACAAGGAAGTGAAGATGGGCGCAGCCAAGCGCGTGGCTTCCACCGCTGCCGCCAAGAAAGCCGCCGAAGACGAAAAGCCGACCAAGATGCGCCGCACCCGCGAACAAGCCGAGGCGGTTGAAGCCAGCCAGGCGATCGACGACGACGAAACACCAAAGAAGCCGGCACGCAAACCACGCGCCACCGCAGCAACGACTGAAGCCAAGCCGGCGCCGAAGACGACACGTACTCCACGTGCATCAACCACGCTCAGCGCAGCCAAGACCAAGGCCGCTGCCGGAACCGGTACAGCTACCAAACGCAAAGCACCAGCGTCAAAAGCGGTCGGCAAAACCGTTAAGGTCGCGACGCCAAAGAGCGCCGTTGCATCGAAAAAGGCCGCTGCAGCCAAGCGCCCGGCACGTCCAAAAGCCAAGGCCTGATGCCGGTCGTGTGAGCCATGCAGCTCATCATTACCGCCGTCGGCCACAAAATGCCGGGATGGATCGAATCGGGGTTTAACGAATACACCAAGAGAATGCCGGCCGAGTGCCGGGTTCTGTTGAAAGAAATTAAACCGATCGAACGCTCCGGCAGCAGGACCGCAGAAACCGTGATGTCGCAGGAACGCAGCAAGATCGAAGCGGCCCTGCCGAAAGGTGCGCGCATCATTGCACTGGACGAGCACGGCAAGGACATCACTTCAGTACAGTTATCGCAGTTGCTCACGCAATGGCAGCAGGACGGCCGCGATGTCGCCTTCGTGATCGGCGGCGCCGACGGACTCGATCCCGGCCTCAAAGCCAATGCCGACATGCTGGTGCGCATTTCCAGCCTGACGCTGCCGCACGGCATGGTGCGCGTGCTGTTGGCGGAACAGTTATACCGCGCCTGGTCGATTACGCAGAATCATCCTTATCACCGCGTATAAGGATCGAAGGCGTAACAAACCGGGAACGGAAAGAAAACAAGCAAGCACATCGGCGCAGTTGGAAACACCGCGGCGATGTACGGATAAATACTGAGAAGTGTTGCTTCATGAAACTTGCTGACAAAAAAATCTACCTCGCCTCCAAAAGTCCGCGCCGGCGTGAACTGCTGCGCCAGATCGGCATCGACTTCGAACTGCTGCTCAACGACAAGGAAGTCGACGAGCAAGTTCTTCCCGACGAAAAACCAGCAACCTATGTTGCCCGCGTCACGCGCGACAAACTCATGAGCGCGCGCCAGACCATGCTGTACCGGCAATTGCCGATGCGTCCCATCCTCGCGGCTGACACCACGGTCGTCGTCGACGATCTGATCCTCGGCAAACCGGCAGACGTGAAAGAAGCGGTTGAGATGATCACCCGTCTGTCCGGTCGCACGCATCAGGTGCTTACCAGCATCGCCGTCGCGTTCCAGGAACAGATGTGGCAGATCACGCAATATTCCGACGTCGCCTTTGAGACCCTGACCGACGACATGATCCGGGCCTACTGCTCCACGCAAGAGCCTTACGACAAGGCCGGCGGCTACGGCATTCAAGGGCTGGCATCAATTTTTATCAAGGACATCGCCGGCAGCCATTCCGGCATCATGGGCCTGCCGCTGTTCGAGACGGCACAACTGCTGCAAAATGCCGGCCTGCGCATCCTGCCGCCGGCCACGCTGTGATCACGTTGATCGCGGCCCGCACTTCCAAGAATTCACATTTTAGGGTCACCAGACCATGAACGAAGACATCCTGATCAACATCACGCCGCAGGAGACGCGCGTCGCGCTGATCCTGCAAGGTGCGGTGCAAGAACTCCACATCGAGCGCACACTTTCGCGCGGCCTCGCCGGCAATATCTATCTGGGCAAAGTCGTACGTGTCCTGCCCGGCATGCAATCGGCCTTCATCGACATCGGCCTCGAACGTGCAGCCTTCCTGCACGTCGCCGACATCTGGGAAGCCAAACCGCACGACGGCCAGCACAACCAGAACGCGCCGCAAATCCCGATTGAAAAACTGCTCTTCGACGGCCAGACCATCACAGTCCAGGTCATCAAAGATCCGATCGGCACCAAGGGCGCACGCCTGTCGACGCAAATTTCCATTGCCGGCCGCATGCTGGTCTATCTGCCGCAAGACAAGCACATCGGCATCTCGCAACGCATCGAAAACGAAGCCGAGCGCGAACTGTTGCGCAGCAAAGTGCAGAGCCTGTTGCCACCGGAAGAAAAAGGCGGCTTCATCATCCGCACCATGGCCGAAGATGCCTCCGATGCCGACCTGCAGATGGACGTCGAATACTTGCGCAAGACCTGGGCCAGTATCGTTACCCAGACCAAGACCAAACCCGCAGCCACGCTGATGTATCAGGATCTGAGCCTGGCGCAGCGCGTATTGCGCGACTTTGTCAGCGACGACACCTCCAACATCCAGGTCGACTCGCGCGAAAACTTCCAGATGCTGCAGGAGTTCGGCACGCTGTACACGCCGTCAGTGCTGCCCAAGCTGATGCACTATCGCGGCGAGCGTCCGCTCTTTGATCTGTACGGTGTGGAGGAAGAAATCGAACGTGCGCTCGGCCGCCGCGTCGATCTGAAATCCGGCGGTTATCTGATCGTCGACCAGACCGAAGCGATGACCACTATCGACGTCAATACCGGCAGTTTCGTCAACGGCCGCAACTTCGACGACACGATTTTCAAAACCAATCTGGAAGCGGCGCACGCCATCGCACGCCAGTTGCGCCTGCGCAATCTGGGCGGCATCATCATCCTTGATTTCATCGACATGGAGAACCTTGAGCACCGCGCCGCCGTGCTCTCGGAATTGAACAAAGCCTTGCAGCGCGATCGCACCAAAATCTCAGTATCCAATTTCTCGACGCTGGGTCTGGTGGAAATGACACGCAAGCGCACACGCGAATCGCTGGCACATATCCTGTGCGAAACCTGCCCGGCTTGCAAAGGTAAAGGCCAGGTCAAAACCTCGCGCACGGTCTGCTACGAAATCCTGCGCGAAGTCTTACGCGAAGCAAAGCAATTCAACCCGCGCGAATTTCGCATCCTGGCTTCGCAAGTGGTGGTGGACATGTTCCTGGAAGAGGAATCCCAGCATCTGGCAATGCTCGGTGACTTCATCAAGAAGCCAATTTCATTGCAGGTACAGACGGATTATCCGCAAGAGCAATACGACATTATTTTGATGTAACTTTTCTCTATGCCGTAGAAGAGGAAAAAAACAATCCGAATTGGCAGTGCAACTGGCAGAACGAAGCCGGTTGCGCTGCCATTGCTCATTTTTGGACTGACGTATCTTGTTCCAAAAAGCACCCCACACATGCACCAGTGGCTCAAATCCGGCATGCAATGGCCGGTAAAGACGCATATCGACAATTGTCCTTGTCCGGCTCATTACGCATAATCTATGCAACGCTGAAACGCTCCCGCATCTGGCCGGCCCGGCGCAACACCTGCTCACGATCCCACTCGTTTTTGAAACAGCGCCATTGATGATGCCCTCTGCCAACGCCTCCCTTCCCGATATCCTTGCCCCGGGACTCGACGTCATTTTCTGCGGTATCAATCCGGGAATGCGCGCCGCAGAGACTGGCCATCATTTCATGGGAAGAAGCAATCGCTTCTGGAAGACCATGCATCTGTCTGGCTTCACGCCGACACGCATCGATCCGCTCAACGACCGCCAGATACTTGCGCATCGCTGTGGCCTGACGACCGTAGTTGAACGCCCGACCGCGCGTGCTGACGAGTTGCTGCGGGATGAGTTTATTTCTTCTTCGACGGCGTTACGCGAAAAAATTGAACGACTTAAACCCAGATACATAGCTTTTTTAGGCAAGCCGGCCTATCAGGTTATTTCAGGAAACCCTAAAGTCATCTGGGGAAAGCAGGCAGAACTTTTTGGCGGCGCGATGGTGTGGCTCTTGCCGAACCCAAGCGGATTGAACCGGGGATTTAGTCTGGATGCGCTGGTAGAGGCGTATCAGGCCTTGCGTTACGAACTTGTGAGAGTAACTCGTTGAGATCCAGACGCAGCTACTGTTTAGCGGAGCTGAAAGTTTTTGTCTACCTCTACAGCAGCAGGCATTTCCCGACCACCCAGTTCCAGCACCGTGCGCTCGATCTCGGTCGCGATGGCGTCCAGCGCGAGGCAATTGGGAGCAGTGCCAAAAGGTTCGGAGATCTCACTGGCGATGGCTTCCAACGCCAGAAAGGTATACGACACGAAAACGGAAATAACCGGTGTCGCAATACCGATGGTGTCGACCAGCCCGAACGGCAGCAGCAGGCAATACACATACACAGTTCGGTGCAACAGCACGCTATAGGGATAGGGAATCGGCGTCGATGCGATGCGCTCGCAGGCGCCGAGAATGACGCCGAGTTCGTTGAGCTGATTGTCCAGCATCCATAGCTGCTCGCTGCACAGATGGCCGGTACGATGTGCCGCTGCGATCATGTCGCGCAATCTGTCGAGCAGCATGACGGGGCGATATTGCACCTGCCCGCACTTTGCCAGATCATCACGGGACAGCAGGCGACCGAGGTCATCATTCCAGGCGCTGTGACGTAACTGATGCTTCAATGCGTACACGAAGGCGATCAGACGATTTTCAAACAAGACCTGATCGAACTCACCAACGCCCGGATTGCCGTAGCGCTGCGCCTGCGATGTCAGCGTACGCGCCGAGATGAGCAACTGCCCCCACATCTTGCGCGCCTCCCAGAAGCGCTCGTAACTGGCGTTGTTTCTGAACGCAAGGAAAATCGCCAGCGCCAGCCCCAACAGGGTGAAAGAAGCAATATTAAGCGGCAATTTTTCGCCAAGCACACTCCCCTTGGTGACGACGGCAAGCGTCGACACGATGGTCATCAAGGCCATCTGCGGCAGGATCGACGGCAACACCGAGCCATCCCAGACCAGAAGCATCCGAAACCAGTTTTGCTGCGGGCGGACAATCATTTTGGGCTCTCTCGACAGTATGAAGACGCTATACGTCAGAGAATACGCCCAAACGACATCCTCACAGGAGTACAGATTTTCTATCAGGAGTGATGTACAGCTGACAAGTGCATGCTGTCACACGCCCGGTGGCAAATAGCTTTGCGCTAAGCGTATCCAGTACTCGACGCCATAAGCGATGACGTCGTCGTTGAAGTCGTAATGGGCGTTGTGCAGCCGGTGATTGTTTCCCTTCGCAGCGTTGCCGATGAGGATATACGCACCGGGACGCTCCTCCAGCATGAAGCCAAAATCCTCCGAGGTCATGTTGGCCGGTACATCGCCATCTACTTGCTCCGCACCGAAACAGGACTCCAGCACGCGCTTGCAAAAAGCGGTCTCCGCTGCGGTATTGGCCGTTGCCGGGTAGTACTGAAAGAAATCCAGAACTGCTTTGGCGCCGTGCATGGAAGCAATGCTTTCAGCGATGCGCGCCATTTCACCCTGCAATTTTTTCAACAGGGACGATGACAAGGTGCGCACCGTTCCGCGCAGTTCGGCGCTGTCCGGGATCACGTTGTCGGTCTCGCCGGCGTTGAACATGCACACCGAGATCACGGCGGGATCGACGGCACTCTTGTGCCGTGAGATCAGCGTCTGAAACTGTTGCACGATGGCGCAGGCGATAGGAATCGGATCGATGCCCAGCTGCGGTTGCGCAGCATGTGCGCCGCGTCCGTTGACGGTAATCCGGAAGCGCAGCCCGGCGGCCATGATCGGGCCAACGCGCAAACCAAACTGACCGACTGGCAAGTCCGGCCAGTTGTGCATCCCAAATACCGCCGCCGTCGGAAATTCATCGAACAAGCCGTCGTCCATCATCTTGCGTGCACCGGCACCGCCCTCTTCACCCGGCTGGAATACGAAATGCACGTCGCACTCTGGTGCCGGCAGCGTCTTCATCAGCAAGGCTGCACCCAACAGCATCGTGGTGTGGCCGTCATGACCGCAGGCGTGCATGCGGCCTTCGCAGGAGGAGCTATGCGCGAAGACATTCTTTTCACGGATCGGCAGGGCATCCATGTCCGCTCGCAACAGAATTCCCGGGCCGTCTCGCCGCCCCTTGAGCGTGGCGACCACGCCGGTACCGCCCATACCTTGACGCACGGTAAAGCCGGCGTTCTGCAATTCTGCAACCACTGCGGCAGCAGTCCTGTGCTCTTCAAAACGCAGCTCGGGATGGCGATGCAGATCACGCCGGAAGCTGCTCAAAAAAGACAGATTGGCGGCAATCATGGTGCGCAGCATCTGACTGTCGGAAAAAGCCGGAGCGTCAATAGAAGTCATGATAATGGAATTGAAATCAAGAAAAAGCGGCGCGGTATGAAGGCAGACGTCTCAACATGGTTTGCCTTACCGCGCCGCTGCAACGATTACGCCACCGAGTCAGCCTGCAATGATCCGCTGCCTTGCTTGGCGCTGGAACGCGTCACGGCAGAGACCAGCACCATCGCAATCACGTTCAGCGCCAGCGCCACGACACCGACGTTGGTATCCTTCAGCGCATCTGGAATAAAAGGCAGCAGATCAGCGATCGTCATCTTGGTGATCGACAGAACCGCTACGGTTGCCTCACCCACCAGAATACCGACGATGGCGCCGGCCTTGCTCACCGGCCTGGATGGCAACAGGCTTGCCAGCAAGGCCGGGAACAATTGCGTAACCAGACTGTAGGCCATCAGCAGCAGTGACACGATGGTTTGTCCGCCTTGCAGGGTAAACCACAGGCCGGCCAGCATCACCAGCGGTGCTGCCAGTTTGGCGACGCGTCCGATATGCTGGTTGTCGGCTGCCGCATTGCCTGTCGATGTGCGCCAAGCACGATAGACGTTATTGGCCAGCAGTGTCGATACGGCCATCAGAATCATCGAACCGGGAACGATAGCCGTCAGCACACCGGCAGCGCCAATGATGCCGACCACCCATGGATCAAAGGTCGCGAGCGAAATCTTGAACAGCGCCAGATCGATATCGGGACCGGTCAGGCCGGGAATCTGCAAGACCGCTGCAAAGCCCACAAAGAACACGAACAACAGCATCATCTGATAGATCGGCAACGTATAAGCATTGCGGCGCAGGTTCTGTGCGCTCTTGGCGGTGAAGGACGCCATGAACATGTGCGGCCACATGTAAAAACCCAATGTTGTCAGCAGCACGGTGGAGGTCATCCACACAGCGCTCTTGCCGGTCGCAGGCAAGGCCAGGAAACCAGGCTTGGCATGTTCGATCGCTTCAAACATCGGCGTGATGCCGCCGTAGTAATGCCATGGCAGATACAAGCCGAGAAAGATCGCTACCGCCAACACCAGGAAGTCTTTCAATACCGACGTCCATGCCGAACCGTGCACGCCGGACACCATCACGTAAATCACGGTCACGATCGCACCGATCCAGACGCCCTGTGTCGAGCTCAAGCCTGAGTACGACGCCACGCTCACGATGATGCCCAAGCCCTTGAGTTGCAAGACAAGATAAGGCATCAGTGCGACCACACCCACCAGCGCCACCAGGATACCGAGTGCGGGACTGTTGAATTTTTTGGCGAAGAAGTCTGGCTGCGACAGCAGGCTGTGTGTTTTGGCGAAACGCCAGATTGGCGGCAGCAACCAGTAGGACAGCACGAAACTCAAACTGCCGAATCCCAGCATGTAATACGCCGGACCACCAACGCCGTAGGCAAAACCGCTACCGCCGAGAAACACGAAGGTCGTGTAGATCTCGCCTGCCATCAGCAGAAACACCAGCCCGGCGCCGAAACCGCGTCCGGCCACCGTCCACTGCTCCAGGCTCATGTCCTTGCCGCGCTGTGCGCGCACGCCGAGCCACAAAGCCAGCAACATCGTGCCGAAAATAAGGATGAGGGAAATATTCATGTCACTCTCCTTGTTCGCCAAGTTCAGCGGGTTCAACATACGCGGGCGCGTTGCGCGGGTCGAAGCGATATACGATGTACATCACCACCGAGGTCATCGCCAGCGACAGCGCCATCCACGACAACAGAAACGGCAGACCGAATAAAAACGGCGTGACACGATTGGCGAAAAAAGGCCCGAGCATGACGGATGCCACGGGCACTAACGCAAGATACCTAACTGCACTCATTGAATCCCCCCTTGAATTGACAATTGACAAATGCAAACGACAACAAGCGTGGTCTGCCGCCGATACGACGACGTGCAAGCAGCAGAGACAGGCGACGATGGACTGCAAGGTTCCCAGCGCAGATCACTGGCAAACCGGACTGACGAACTAAACTCAACAACTAAAAATGCAAAATGGAACAGAACAAAACAGAAGGACCCGGATGGATTACATCCTGTCTCCTCCACAGCAAGAACAGAGCCAAAAACGGGGCCTAACCCAGTAACTTGTGGGAGACCGATTTGACGTGGGTGTAATGCTCCAGTCCTTCGGTGCCCCCTTCGCGTCCGTAACCGCTGTCCTTGACGCCGCCGAAGGGCGTCTCCGACACGGCGGACACCATGTGATTGATGGCCAGATTGCCGACTTCGAGTTCGGTCGACAGCTTGTACGCATAGTTGGCCGATTCGGTGAAGGCGTAACCGGCCAGGCCGAACGGCAAAGCGTTGGCTTTGTCGATGGCCTCGTCAATGTTGTCGACCGGGCTGATCAGGCAGAGCGGGCCGAAGGGTTCTTCGCGCATCGCCAGCGCCGTCACCGGCACATCGGCCAGCACGGTGAACGGAAAGTGATAGCCGGCGCCGGGCAAACGCTTGCCGCCGCACACGACGCGCGCGCCATACAACAGTGCATCGTCGACCATTGCGTCCAAGGCTTGTACCCGGCGCACGTTGGTAACGGGACCGATCTGTACGTCCTCGCGCATGCCGTCGCCGACGCAGATCTTTTCACCGAAAGCTGCGCACGCGGCCACGAAACGGTCGTAGATGGCGCGATGGACGAAGAAGCGAGTCGGCGCCACGCACACCTGGCCGCCGTTGTTGAGCTTGCCTTGCAAAGAGACCGTTGCCGCCAACTCCGGATTGGCGTCTTCGCAGACGATTACCGGCGCGTGTCCGCCGAGTTCCATGATCACCGGTTTCATGTGACGTGCTGCCATTGATGCCAGCTGTTTGCCGACCGCAGTCGAGCCGGTGAAGGTCACCAGCCGCACTAGCGGATGGCAGATCAGCGTTTCTGAAATCTGCGCTGGGTCGCCAAATACAAGGTTGAGCACGCCCGGCGGCAAGCCCGCATCGGTAAATGCCCGAGCCAGCATGACGGCGCCTGCGGGTGTCTCTTCCGCGGCCTTGAGAATGATCGAACAACCTGCTGCCAGCGCACCGCCGACCTTGCGCGCCGGTGAACTCAATGGAAAATTCCAAGGTGTGAACGCAGCGACGACGCCGACCGGTTCACGCAATACGGTATGCCGCATCCCCGGTTCGGCAGGAATCAGGCGACCATACAGGCGGCGTCCTTCATTGGCGTCCCAGGCGATCAGATCGCAGCCGCGCAGTACTTCAGCCCGCGCCTGCGCCAGGGTCTTGCCCTGCTCCAGCGTGATCGCGGCGGCGATAGTGTCGACGCGTTCGCGCATCAGATCGCAGGCGCGCAGCATGATTTCTGCGCGCTTGGCGGGTGCCATGTTCTTCCAGATATGAAAACCTGCATCGGCGGCCTGCAGCGCCAGTTCCAGATGCAGCGGCGTGGCCATCGGCACGGTGCCGATCACGCTTTCGTCGGCCGGATTGAGAATGGGCTTACCGGCGCAGTGTATCCAGTTGCCGTTGATCAGAAATTGAATTTCAGGATAGTTGTTCATGGCTCGACCTTATGTTGTTGGGGCTATGTTTCTTTACTATCTTTTTCCGCTTGCCAGGCGCATTGCTTCCGGCCGCAAGCGCAGGCGATACATGGCAACGCAGCCAAGTGCGGGGCCGATCGCCAGCATGCAGAAGCCGGCGCGCCAGCCCGCCCATGCCACCACTTCCGGCACCAGATGAATACTTGCCAGCGTCAGCAGAAATCCGGCACAGGTTTGTACCGTCAGCAGCGTGCCTGTCATGGACGCATCTCCCAACTCGGCCACGCTGGCAGAAAACTGCGCGGAATCGGCGATCACCGAAATTCCCCATGCCAGCGCAACCGGCACCACCAGCCAGGGTGTCAGGCCGAACAGGAAAGCAATCAGCACTGCGCAGCAAGCGCTGGTCGCCATCGCGGCAATGGTCAGCGTGGTGCGTCCGAATCGATCCGCCAGCCAGCCGCCGCCGCCGGCGCCGACAGCACCAATGGCAATCGCGGCAAACGTCCACAGACTGGCGAAGTGATCCGCACGCGCCATGCCTGCCGCGGCAAAACTCGCCGCAAGAAAAGCAGCCAGCCAGGCCCACATGGCATACAGCTCCCACATGTGGCCGAGGTAACCCAGGTTGGCCAGGCGAATCGCCGGGTTACGCCAGGCCTGAGCCATGTAGTTGAAATCGATGCGGCTGCTGCGCGCCATGCTGGGACCGAGTCCACAGAACAGAATGCAGATTCCGGACAAAGCCGCGCAGGCCGCAGCCATCGCATAAATGGCGCGCCAGTCGATACCGCCCAGGGCCGCCAACAGATGCGGGCTGGCCGAACCGAACGTCAGTCCGCCCACCAGCAAACCGATCAGCAAACCCATATCACGCTGCGCCCACGTCACGGCAAGCCGCATCCCTACCGGATACACGCCGGCCATGCACATGCCGGTGATGAAGCGCAGCAGGAATACCGCCGGCCCAACCGGCGGCATCAGCGCCAGCAGCCCGGTGGCTACTGCCGCCACCAACGCGGACGCCATGAACAGGCGGCGCGGATCGTAGCGGTCAGCCAGTGACAGCAAGGCGCTGATCACCGTGCCGGCGACAAAACCGAACTGCACGGAGCTGGTCAGCAGCGCCTGATCCCATGCGGGGATAGTTTGCGTACGCTTGATCGTCGCTACCACCGAGACGGAAGAAAACCACACCGCCATCGCACCGATTTCGCACAGCAGCAAGATGAACAGGGAGCGCATCTTGCCGGGCAGCGCGATGGTCTGGTGAGACGGCATGGTGTGAGCGCCTGTGTTTGATTTCGAGCTCAATGTCTTACTCAGGCCTGTCAGGCCGCGAGCGCAGTCGGCAGGCGATGGAAATTGCGGCCCAGATAAATCAGCGCCTCCATGCCCTTGTTGCTGCGCGCTGCCTGTACGGAGCAGAAGAACACACTGTGGGTGCCGACTTCCGATACCGAATCGATCTTGCAATCGAGTGCGACCAGCGCATCGACCAGCACCGGCGCGCCTGTGTCGAGGCGCTCCCATTCAGCGGACAGGAAGCGCTCCTTGACGTCGACGCCCTTGCTCGAAAACAGCACCGCCAGTTGCTGCTGGCTGGCCGATAGCACGTTGATGCACAAGGCGCCGTTCTCTTTGAAGATAGTGTTGTTGCGACTGTCGCGATTAATGCAGAGCATCAGCGTCGGCGGCTCGTCGGTGACGCTGCAGACGGCGGATACGGTGCATCCGGCCAGACCTGCAGGACCATCGCTGGTGATGACGTTGACGGCGGCGCCGAAGCTGGACATGGCTTCGCGAAAAATGGCTTTATCGATCATGACGGGCCTTCTCTATGGTGGAACCGATGGAACGGACTACGCGATTGAAATCTGATGCTTGATTCTTTGGACGCAGACTCTCCCGCGGCGCATCGTGACTAGGCGATGCGCCGGCAGAATCATTGATCGGGAGAACGGGCCTGGCCCGGTATTACGGCTTCGGGTGAATCCGGTACTGATTGGCGCTGTGGCTAGCCGGCAGACGTGCCTTACCGAACAGCTTCTCGCGCAACGGCCCCTGCTTGTAAGCGGTCTTGTAGACACCGCGTTCCTGCAGAATCGGCACCACCAGTTCGATGATGTCGTCGAAGCACTCCGGCACGACGGTGCGCGACAGGTTGAACCCGTCGACACCGGCCTGCTCCGACCAGCCCATGAGGGCATCGGCCACCTGCTCCGCCGATCCCACCAACGGTTGCTGGCGGCTGCCCAGCGTCATCTGCTCCAGCAGCTTGCGCTTGGTCCATTGCGGGCCGGCGCTGCGGGTCATGGCCTCGACGTTGGAGACGATCGCCTGGCTCTTGCCGGTTTCAATCGGCTCGTCCATGTCGTACTTGGCGAAGTCGATGCCCATGGAAGCGGCGGCATGCACCAGCGCCGCTTCCGAACTGACGTAGCGTTGGTATTCGGCGAATTTTTCCTTGGCCTGGCTTTCAGTCTTGGCCGTGATGATGGTGGCACCGAGGAAGACCTTGATGTCGGCGGCAGCGCGTCCCAATGCCATCGCCTGTGCGCGGATATCGTCCACGATGTTCTTGACCCCGTCCTTGCTTTGACCGTTGACGAAGACGCACTCTGCATGCGTGGCGGCGAACTGACGGCCACGTGTGGAGGAGCCGGCCTGATATAACACCGGCGTGCGCTGTGGCGACGGCTCCGACAGATGCATGGCGTCGACTTGATATTGGCGTCCACGATGATGGACGACGTGTACTTTGGCTGGATCGGCGTAGAAACCGTCAGCGCGATTGACCTGTACGGCGCCGTCTTCCCAGCTGCCTTCCCAGAGCTTATAGACCAGCTCCATGTATTCATCCGCCAAATCATAGCGGTCGTCATGCGCCATCTGGCCGGAAAGGCCGATCGCACGTGCTGCGCTGTCCAGATAACCAGTCACGATATTCCAACCGACGCGGCCGCCTGTCAGGTGATCGAGCGTGGACATGCGCCGTGCAAACAGGAATGGCGATTCGTAGACCAGGTTGCTGGTGACACCGAAACCGAGGTGGGTAGTAACGCCCGCCATGGCCGGAATCAGCATGGTCGGATCATTGACCGGCACCTGTACAGCGCCGCGGATGGCCGCGTCCGGGTTGCCTGCATACACATCATAGACACCGACAACGTCAGCGAAGAAGATACCGTCGAACAAGCCCTTCTCGAGCTTTTTCGCGTAGTCCATCCAATAGTGGATGTCGCGATAGTCGGCGGAACAATCGCGCGGATGGCGCCACAGGCCTTGCTGAATATGCCCAACGCAGTTCATGTCGAATGCGTTGAAATGGATTTCCTTGGACATCCTGTCTCCTCGATAGTGAATACTGTTGAAAGCTTCGTTATGCTTTTTTGTCGCTGCAAACCGACGCAACCTCAATCCATCAGGTGCATCTGCATCGTATTTTTTCTGCTTATCTATCGTTTACTATATTGGACAAAAATACACTATGCAAGAATATTCTGTATATTTCTTAGACTAAATAAAGATGCCCCACATTGATCCGGATCAAGCCCGGTTGCGGTGCGCGCGCTTCTCCGAGTTTCCCCAGTCAGGTGCAGCGGTTATAATCTTGACCTTACCGACCTCGATCGCCCACTCGCTTGAATACCTCCCACGCCCTCATCGCAGAAGACCCAACCCAGGCTATTTCCACCCGTATCAAGATCGAACGCGGAAGCAGAGGCTGGTCCCTGGCAGAATTGTCAGAGCGCTCTGGCGTGTCGAAGGCGATGATCAGCAAGATTGAGCGCGGCGAAGCCAGCCCCACCGCAACTGTACTGGGCCGCCTGTCAGGCGCATTCGGCCTGGCGCTGTCGATGCTGCTGTCGCTGGCGGAACAGAATGGCAACCGCCTGAACCAGCACGCGCATCAGAACGTCTGGACTGATCCCGAAACCGGCTATACCCGCCGCACCCTGTCGCCACCCGCCGGCGGCATGTTGGAGCTGCTGGAAATCATCCTGCCGCCCAAGGTCAGCGTTCCCTATCCGGCCAGCGCCTTTACCTTTCAGCATGAGCAAATCCTGATGGTGGAAGGCCGCCTGCTGTTCCGCGAAGGCGAGCAAGAACATCAGCTCAACCCAGGCGACTGCCTCCAGCTTGGACCGCCAATGGACTGCGTGTTTACCAACTCTGGCAATAAAGCCTGCAAATACCTGATTGCACTCGTACGTCGCTAATCGCAACGCATACCAAGAGTGCGCCGAGCATCGTGCGGCAGACTTGTGAGCTGCCGGCTGATGAGACACGGCTAAAAAGTTGCAACAAAGACAAATATATTCCCCTCCGCTTTACATGCGACGCAGGTCAACTACCCCCGCCCTTGCATTACAATGTGCGGTTTCCCCGATTTGTGGCCGGGCGGCGCTTTTACAGGTGCATTCAGGGGCAATTCAGAGGGATCCGGGATGATCTGGGCGCACCGATTTACGCCCCCGCGAGCAGATAGCCGTGGCTTGATCGCCCGTCGCATTTTCAATTGCAGCAATCAGTAAGGAACAACATGTTTTTGTCCCACAATATGAAGCGCCTCGCCGCTCTGCACTGGCCGTACAAGAAGCGTCTGGCGATTGCGTTTCTCGCCATGATCGTCACGGCGGCAACCGAGCCGGTCGTGCCATACATCTTTCAGGTGTTGCTGGACAAGGGCTTTGTCGGCAAGCCGGCATTCTCGCTATGGCTGGTGCCGGCGGCGGTGATCGGGATTTTCTTCATCCGTGGCATTGCAACTTTCACCAGTTCATACATGATGACCTGGGTGTCGACGCGTATCCTCAACGAACTGCGCCGCCAGATGTTTGCGCGCATGCTGGACCTGCCGGTCAACTTCTACGCCACCAACACCGTCGGTAAAGTGATCAACTCGATGATGTTTGAAGTGCAGCAGATCATCGATATGGTGACCAAGGTGTTTACCTCCATCGTGCGCTCGGCGCTGACGGTGCTGGGTCTGCTGGCCTGGCTGCTGTATCTGAACTGGGTCTTGACCATCGTCACGCTGGTGTTGCTGCCGCTGGTGACCGTGGTGGTGCGCACCACCGGCAAGCGTCTGAAAAAGCTCAACCGCGATTCGCTCGCCGTCAACGCGGAACTGACGCAGGTTATCGAAGAAACCACCCGCGCCCAACAAGTCATCAAGGTCTTCGGCGGTCATGACTATGAAAAAGGCCGCTTCCACGAACGCGCCGAGAACCTGCGCCGCTACACCATGCGCATGACCACTGCGTTTTCAGCGACCGTGCCGATCACGCAGCTGATGACGGCTTGCGCCGTGGCGATCGTGATCGTGATGGCGCTGATCCAGTCGGGTAACGGCCAGATCACCGTCGGCGGCTTCGTCTCTTTCCTTACGGCGATGCTGATGCTGCTGGCGCCGCTTAAACAGCTCGCCGAAATCAATGGCCCGCTGCAACGCGGGATGGCTGCTGCCGAAGAAGTCTATAACCTGATCGACAAGACCACGGAGCGCACCGGCGGCGAAGCGCTCACTCAGCGTGCCTCGGGCAAACTCGATCTGGTCGACGTCGATTTTTCCTACCCTGGTCACGCCCAGCTGGCGCTGCAGAAGATCAATCTGAACGTGCAACCGGGTGAGACCATCGCCTTCGTCGGCATGTCCGGCGGCGGCAAGTCAACCTTGGTGAGCCTGATTCCGGGCTTTTATTCCGCAACAGGCGGTGAGATCCTGCTAGACGGCAAGCCGATCGAATCGATTTCGCTGATCAGCCTGCGCCAGCAAATCGCCATGGTGAGTCAGAACACCGTGCTGTTCGACGACACGCTGGCGGCCAACATCGCCTACGGCGACGCCAGGCCCGATGCTGAACGCGTACGCGCAGCCGTCATTGCCGCACATCTGACTGACGTCGTAGAAGGCATGCCGGAAGGCCTGGAAACCCGCATCGGCGACAACGGCTCGCGTCTGTCCGGCGGCCAGCGCCAGCGTGTAGCCATCGCCCGCGCCATCTACAAGGATGCGCCTATCCTGATCCTCGACGAAGCCACCTCGGCGCTCGATACCGAATCCGAACGCGCCGTGCAAGCTGCGCTGGATCGTCTGATGGAAGGCCGCACCACCTTCGTGATTGCACACCGTCTGTCGACCATCGAACGCGCCGACCGCATCGTCGTGCTGTCGCACGGCCAGATCGTCGAAGTCGGCAGCCATCAGCAGTTGCTGGCCAACGAAAGCGTGTATGCCAATCTCTACCGGTTACAATTCTCGCAGCAGGCAGCCTGAGACCATTGCGAACGCAAGGCAAAAAGACTAAAGAACATCGCGAAGCATCAGAGAAAAACTCAACCATGCCCCAGACACTCATTCCAGCAGCGTTGCTGAAAAAGTCGGACAAGATCCTGTTCATCGCCCATCTGGCGCTGGGCGATTTCACCTACCTGCAGAATTTCTTCCAGGCCTTCAAAAACGCCAATCCGCATTTGCAGGTCGACTTATGGGTAGATGAAGTACGCCGCACCAGCGACGAATCGCAATGGAAGCATCTGCAAAAATATTCACTGTACGATTGGGTCGCCGCCTGCCCGTTCTTCAACAAGATCTATACCCGTACCTACAGCCCGGCGCTGTATCAGGAATCGATCATGGAAGCGCAGCAGGAGCATTACCCTATCGTTGTCTCGCTGGCGACTCTGCGGCCGCACCTGTACGCTGCCCTGGCGCGCAGTATCAGCCCGGACGGGCTGGTCGTCGGCATGAAGAAGCCGGTGAAGTTCTACCAGCCGCACCATCAGTTGGCTTACCGCAAACTCAATGCTGCGATTCCCCCGTACACCGTGGACCGCAGCAATCCACAGCACATCAGTGACGTCTACGCGCACTGGTTCCATCAGCTCAGTGGACTGGAAGTCAGCGCGGCGGAGCGTTTTCCGTTTGTCGACATCCCGCCGCAATGGCAACGGTATGCGCAAGAAAAACTGGCAGCGTGGGGCTTCAGGAGTGCCGAAGGTAATCAGGGAAAACTGATCTTCATCAATCCTTATGCCAAAACCAAGAAGCGCTGCTGGCCGCTGGAGCATGTCGCCGAACTGATCATCGCCATGAAGAAGCAGGACAAATGGCGCGACAGCTGTTTCATCGTCAATGCCGTGCCGCAGGAACTGGCGCACGCGCGGCAAGTCATCAGCAGCTATCAACTGGAACGCACGGAATTGTTCAGCGCTGAAGAAAACTTCTTCCAGCTGCCGGCGATTCTGGAACGATGTGACCTCATCATCTCGGTGGAAACCGCCGTCATGCATCTGGCCAATGCCGTCCATGTCCCGGTGATTGCGCTGATGCGTCAGAAGAATCCGGAGTGGGTGCCGATCGACCGCGCCAACAGCACCGTCATCACCGCTCCGAGTCGCGGCGACTGGGTCAAGGCCGTCAGCGTCGAACAAGTCATGAAAGCCATGCAATGAATGAACCAGTGAATCAACCCGTGGATCTGCAAGCAATGCAAACAACGCAAGCCGTAGCACCTGCCGTCGGCAGCAATGGCAAACCGTCCTTCCACATCGCCTTTTGCGTAGACAATAATTACTTCCGGGCGATGGGCGGTACGATTGCCTCGATCATCGATAACAATCCCGGCCAGCATTTCACTTTCCACGTGTTGGCGTTTGAGGTGACTGAAGACCATCAGCGCCGACTGAAAAAGCTGGAAGAGATGTATGCAGTGAGCACGCAATTGCATCTGCTCGACCTGGCGTCATTCACACAGTTTTCGCACTTCCTCGGCCATTCGCACTACTCGCTGTCCATCTTCACGCGCCTGGTGATCCCGACTGTGCTCAAGGGACAAACTGACCGTGTCTTGTATCTGGACGCGGATATCCTGTGTATCAACAAGCTCGACGAACTGGTCGACATGGACATCAGCCAGGACATCGCAGTGGTGGTGCCGGATGCTCCGGTCACGCTGCAACGCCGCGTTGCCGCACTGGGCCTGAAGCACAATCAATACTTCAACGGCGGCGTGATCTTCATCAATATTGAAAAATGGATCAGCGAAGATATCACGCAACAGACGCTGGACGCGCTGCTCGACAGCAAGACCGACATGCGCTTTAACGACCAGGATGCGCTCAACATCGTGCTCAATGGCCGTGCGCGTTATATCTCGCCGCGCTGGAATTATCTGTACGACCTGATTCATGATCTGAACGTGAATAAATTCGCCATGCGCCCGGTCGGCAAGGCGGTCTTCATTCACTTCGCCGGCGCTGTGAAGCCATGGACCGACTGGAGCGGACACGATGCGCGCCACCTGTTCCGCAAATACCTGTCGCTATCGCCGTGGTCGGATATGCCACTTGATCCGGAGCCAAAGAACACCAAGGAAATGCGCATGCATTCGCGCTTCATGTATCGCCAGGGACGTCCGCTGGAGAGCCTGAAGTGGTATATCCGTTATCTGCGCAAGCGCGCGGCCAAGTAAGCGCCTGCCGGGCCCTACAGGCACCAAGATCTGTGGCGGCAGCGCCGCCTCTCAATGCAAAACGAACAGACCGACAAACGAATTCTCCATGCTCACCTCACCGCCAGCAACCACGCACGACGACAATTCGTTCCATATTGCCTTCTGCGTCGACAATCATTATTTCCGCAGCATGGGGGCGATGATCGCCTCGATCATCGACAACAATCCGACACGACCTTTCACCTTTCACGTGTTCGCATTCTCGGTCACGGAAGATCAGGCACGCCGCATGAAGACGCTGGAGCAGAACGAGCTCATCCGCGTCGTGACGCACGTCGTCGACCGTTCGCTGTTCCATGAGTTTTCAGCGATGATCGCCAAATCCTATTATTCGCTGTCGACCTTCACGCGCCTGATCATTCCGGCCGTGCTCAAGGATGTCACGGACCGGGTGCTGTATCTGGATGCCGACATGCTGTGCGTAGGCAGCGTTGACGAGCTCGCAGCAATGGACATCAGCGACACCGTTGCACTGGTGGTGCCGGACGTCGGCTGGGCGACCAAGGATGGCCGCGACGGGCGTTATTCGGTACTCAAGCTGAAAAACAAGCAATACTTCAACGCCGGCGTGCTCTACATCAACATCCCGGCATGGGAAGCAGAGAAGATCGGCGAGCAAGCTATCCAGACCCTGCTGCGCGACAGCGACAAGCTCGCCTTCAACGATCAGGATGCGCTCAACATCGTGCTCGACGGCAAGGCGCGCTATGTGGCGATCAAGTGGAATTACATCTACAGCATGATCGTCGATCTGAAGCGCGGGAAGCTCGGCATGGATTCAGTCGGCGATGCAGTGTTTATCCATTTCGCAGGCCTGATCAAGCCATGGAACGACTGGAGCGGTCACCAGGCCCGAGAATTGTTCCTCAAGTACCACAAACTGTCGGCGTGGAGCGATGTGCCGCTGGATCAGGCGCCGCTGAATTACAAGGAAATGCGCATCCATGCCCGTTCGTTGTTCAAGCGCGGCATGCCGCTGCAAGGCGCGTACTGGTACCTCGCGCATATCGCCGCCATCATTCGCAAGAAGCTCAAAAAATAAAGGCTGCGCCCCTTTCCGGGAACGCAGCCTTTTCGAGAAAGACAGAATCGCGCAGTCAGTTCTGCAGGCTTTCTTTCGTCTCTTCCCCTCGCAACAGTCCCCACAGAATCACGGTCGTGAACGCCAGCGTCATCACGCCGGTATTATGCGCAAGGAACACTTGCGAAAAACCGAAGCAGATGTAATTAACGATCAGTATGATGCCGCCAATTGCGTAAGGCTTGGCAGCTTTACCGGCAGTTTTGAGATGCCTGATGAACATGCGCATCGGCACTGCATACAAGGCCAGTAATGCGATCAGGCCCAAGATGCCACGTTTGACTTCCGCATCCAGCCATTCGTTGTAGACGTGGTTGTTTTCGCGCATGAACGGATGCACCCGGCCGGCGTCAATTGCAGCGGATTCCCAATCCACAAAGCCGGCTTTGCCCCATCCCAGTAGCGGGCGCTCGACTGCTGCCATAGCTCCTGCACGCCACATCTCCATGCGCGTGCCGATCGATGTCTCGGCATTGCGGACCTTCAGGTAGGTGACGCTTTCGCTGATCGCCAGTTCGGTTCTTGCCTTGAGCTGGGTGCGTGGAATCGCATAAGCCACTGCGATGGCGACTACCACGAATGCGATACCTGCCCATACATAGCGCTTGCTGACTTCACCGCCATAGCAGCGATACATGATGTAGAGGCAGAACGGCAAACCGACCCAGCTGCCGCGGCTTCCCGTGAACAGGGAACCAAGCATGCCCATGACAAAACCACACAACAGGAAGATGACCCACTTGCGCGAATTTTTCTGCTGCATCGCCCAGCCGATACCTGTCAGGCACAAGATACCGATGATGAAGCTGATATTGCCGTATTGGATCTGGTTGGTGTGACCGCCGGCGCGTGCATGAAGCACGAACAGGTTTTGCCAGCCCGCATACAGTCCCGCCAGAATACCGCCAATACCCAAGCCGGCCCAGAAGCAGGCAGGAGACGGCGGGTATGCCCGCAACAGCATCAGCGCAGGAATCGCCAGCAGGAAGCGCAAGGGCAAGTCGTATTCCTTGATGATTTCGCCGTGCAGAATATTCATGCCGACCGAGACCACGAAATAGAAGAAAAACACTGCCATCAACAGCTTGTCTTCACGATTCAGAGGGACGTCGCGTTTTCTTAACAGCATCAGGCTGCCGAGTACAAGGAAACCGGAGCCGATGGAAAAACCACTGGGAACAATCAACGAAATGGCCGAATAAAGAAAAACGGCAAAGGAGGTAAATCGATTCATGGACAACATTTCCTACTTATTTATATTTAGATTTGAAACTGCACGAGGTTCGTCAATACTCAACCACAACCGCTTCCTGCCCCAGCGACTCCTTGAGAGCCGACTGCAGCCCGTCACTCGGCACCACGCGCCAGGCATCCCCCAGCATGACTTCGCAACCAACACCTGACTGCACATATTTCATGACGAAGGGTAAGCCCTGCTCCTGACGGTACGTTGACAAGGTGTCGCGTAAATATGCGGGATCGATTGCCTTGTCAAGCGACACCACGACGCGTTGTCCGTATTGAATCCGCGCCGCACCGATATCCATGACCTTCTCGGCGGAGATGCGCAAGCCGCCGTTGAAGCGGTCTTCCGATACCTTGCCTTGTACGATCAGCAATTCGTCTTCCTTGAAGAAAGCCTTGTTCGGTTCGGCCAGTTCGCCATAGACGGTGACGTCAACGGTGCCACTGCCATCGTCAAGTGAAACGATCAGCAGCTTGCCGCGCTGGGTCATCTGCACGCGGATGCCGGTGATGATGCCGGCCAGCGAACGCGGGTCGCGTGAAGGCTCAAGGCTGGAAATCTTGGTGCGCACGAACTGGCGCACTTCTTTCTCATAGGCGTCGAACAGATGGCCGGATAGATAGAAGCCAAGCGCAGTCTTTTCTTCGGTGAGGCGCTGCTTGTCGGTCCAGGGACGCACTTCGACGTACTCGAGCGGTGTTTCGAGGTCGCTGTCGTCGCCGCCGAACAGGCTGACCTGATTGGCCGATGCTTCCAGTTGCTCGGCGTTTTCCCAGGCCAGGCCGACCGATGCCTGCAGGATCGCGCGGTCCACGCCGAAGCAATCGAAGGCGCCGGCGCGGATCAGCGAGTCGACCGTGCGGCGGTTGATCTGGCGTTTGTCGACGCGCTTGGCGAAGTCGAACAAGTCCTTGAACGCGCCGCCTTCCTGGCGTGCGGCGATGATGGCTTCGATCGCACTCTGGCCGGAACCCTTGACCGCGCCGAGACCATAGCGGATCTGCATGGCTTTCTTGCCCGGTTCGCCGACCGGCGTAAAACGGTAGTCCGACAGGTTGATATCGGGTGGCAGCAAACCCAGGCCGCAGACATCAAGCGCATCTTCGACCAGGATCTTGATCTTTTCTGTGTCGTCCATGGCGAGCGACAAGTTGGCTGCCATGAACGCTGCGGGGTGATGTGCCTTGAGGTAGGCGGTGTGATACGACAGCAGCGCGTACGCAGCGGCGTGCGACTTGTTGAAGCCGTAGCCCGCGAACTTTTCCATCAAGTCGAAGATTTCGTCGGCTTTCTCCTGCGACAAACCATCCTTCGCAGCACCTTCGCGGAAGATATTGCGGTGTTCCGCCATCTCTTCGGCCTTCTTCTTACCCATCGCGCGGCGCAGCAAGTCAGCGCCTCCGAGCGAGTAGCCGCCGACGACCTGCGCCATCTGCATCACCTGCTCCTGATACACCATGATGCCGTATGTTTCGGACAGAATGCCTTCGGTACGCGGATCGGGATAGTCGAACTTTTCGCCGTGCTTACGTTTGCAGAAGTCCGGAATCAGATCCATAGGACCCGGGCGATACAGCGCCACCAACGCAATAATGTCTTCGAAGCGGTCGGGACGTGCGTCTTTCAGCATGCCTTGCATGCCGCGGCTTTCAAGCTGGAACACGGCGACCGTTTTGGCCTTGGTCAGCAAGTCGTAGGAGGCGCGGTCGGTCAGCGGCAGCTTGGCCAGATCGAAATCGGCCATGTTCGGATCGAGCTGCTTGATGTAACGCACGGCACGATCAAGGATGGTCAGCGTGGTTAGACCCAAAAAGTCGAACTTCACCAAGCCGACAGCTTCGACGTCGTCTTTATCGTATTGCGAGACCACGCCGGCGTCACCGCCCTGCGTGTACAGCGGACAGAAATCGGTCAGCTTGCCCGGAGCAATCAACACGCCCCCGGCGTGCATGCCGATGTTACGGGCGATGCCTTCGACCTGCTGGGCCAGGCCCATCAGCTGTTTCACTTCGTCTTCATTTTCCAGCCGCTCTTTCAGCAGCGGCTCTTCTTCGATGGCGTCGGCCAGCGTGACCAGCTTGCCCGGTTTGAACGGGATCAGCTTGGAAATGCCGTCGCAGAAGTTGTAACCCAGATCGAGCACGCGGCCGACGTCGCGCACCGCGCCCTTGGCCGCCATGGTGCCGAAGGTGGCGATCTGCGAGACCGCCTCCTTGCCGTAGCGGTCCTTCACGTACTGAATGACGCGGTCGCGGCCTTCCTGGCAAAAGTCAATATCGAAGTCGGGCATGGAAACCCGCTCAGGATTGAGGAAGCGCTCGAACAGCAGGTTGTATTGCAGCGGATCCAAGTCGGTAATCGACAGCGAATACGCCACCAGCGAACCCGCACCTGAACCCCGGCCCGGCCCGACCGGTACGCCGTTGTTCTTGGCCCACTGGATAAAGTCGGCCACAATCAGGAAGTAGCCCGGGAATTTCATCTTGATGATGGTGTCGTTCTCGAACTTCAGGCGCGCCTCGTAACGCGGGCGCTCCTTCTCGCGCCGCGCTTCGTCCGGAAACAGATGCTTCAGGCGCGCTTCCAGACCGACCTTGGTTTCGGCGACAAGAAAATCGTCGATGGTCATGCCATCCGGCGTCGGGAAGTTCGGCAACTGCGGCTTGCCCAGCGTGAGCGTCAGGTTGCAGCGTTTGGCGATTTCAATCGTATTTTGTACGGCGCCAGGCAGATCGTCGAACAGCTCAGCCATCTCGGCCTGCGATTTGAAATTCTGCTGGTCGTTGAAACGGCGCACGCGGCGCGCGTTGGCCAGGATTTCGCCTTCGGCGATACAAGTTCGCGCTTCATGCGCAACGAATTCTTCCTGCGACAGAAACTGGATCGGGTGCGTCGCCACCACGGGCAAGCCAAGACGCGCCGCCAAGGCGACCGACTGGCGCACCTGAATATCCATATTGGGCTGATTGGCGCGCTGGATCTCCACGTAAAACGCACCGGGGAAATAATCGCTCCAGCGTTGCGCGCAGCGTTCGGCCGCGGCCACATTGCCGTTTTCGATGGCGATGCCGACATCACCGAAATGCGCGCCGGACAAGGCGATCAGACCGTTACCGCCGTCTTCGTGACGCAGTTGTTCCAGCCATTCGGGACGGATCTCGGCGCGGCCGCGATGCAAGTTGGTGAGCCAGGCTTTGCTGAGCAGATCGCACAGCTGCAGATAGCCGTGATGGTTTTTCACCAGCAACAGCAGGCGCGACGGCTTGTCGCGGTCGTCGTCGTTGCTGATCCAGACATCGCAGCCGGCGATCGGCTTGACGCCCTTGCCACGCGCACCCTTGTAGAACTTGACCATGCCGAACAGGTTCGCAAGGTCGGTGATCGCGAGGGCCGCCTGGCCGTCTTTTGCTGCTGCTTTGACAACATCGTCGATACGGACCAGGCCGTCAACGATGGAATACTCGGAATGGAGTCGAAGATGAACGAATTGCGGTGTAGTCATAGGACGATATTTTACCGTGCCGAGACATACCGCTCAGATGGAATTTACGATTGAAAATCACGATGCGACACCATACCGGCAAGTAGGTAACACGCCTGATCATTTGATTTGCATCATGGATGCCGCAAATTGCTGCATGCCGCCGGCGCAGAATGGGCCTGACGCGTTTATAATGCTGTTAATTCAAAGACTTAGGCAATATCACCATGCAACAAGTGCAACAACAGCCGCACGAAACCGCAACTTCGTTCGTCAATATTGCGGCCTATAAATTCATCACCTTCAACGACACCGCCGAAAAACGCCCTGTGTTTCTGGAGTTTTGCCAGCAACACAAGCTGCGCGGCACCGTCATCCTGAGCCCCGAAGGTATCAACCTCTTTCTGGCCGGCAAACGCGCCGACATCGACGCCTTTTTGACCTGGCTTCGCGCCGATGCGCGTTTTGCGGATATTCAGGTCAAGGAAAGCTTTTCCGAGCACCAGCCGTTCAATCGCATGCTGGTCAAGCTCAAGGCCGAGATCATCACCATGAAGCATCCGCTGATCAAGCCGGAAGAAGGCCGCGCGCCCTTCGTTGAAGCTAAAACGCTCAAGCGCTGGCTCGATCAGGGCCACGACGACAACGGCAAGCCGGTGGTGATGGTCGATACGCGCAATGCCTTTGAAGTCGACGTCGGTACTTTTGAAAATACGATCGACTACCGTATCGAGAAGTTTACCGAGTTTCCGCAGGTCATCGCCGACCACAAGGACGAACTGAACGACAAGACCGTGGTGACTTTCTGTACCGGCGGCATCCGCTGCGAAAAAGCCGCCATCCACATGCAAAACATCGGCTACGACAGCGTGTATCAACTGGAAGGCGGCATCCTCAAGTACTTTGAAGAAGTCGGCGGCGCGCACTATCAGGGCGACTGCTTCGTCTTCGACTATCGCACCGCGCTCAATCCGCAATTGCAGGAAACGCAAACCGAACAATGCTTCGCCTGCCGCGCCGTGGTAACGCCCCGCGAGCAGTTGTCGCCCGCTTACGTGCCCGGCAAGTCCTGCCCGCACTGCGCACCCGAACTGGCAGCGGCAGCACCGGCCTCGCAGCCTAACGCAAGCGCAACTGCCTGAGCACCTTTCGCTTTAGTCTGTACCTGGCTTCCACATAAGCAAAAAGCCCACCGGAAGGTGGGCTTTTTGCATGGGAAGGGTAAAACTTATTTCTTGAATTGCGCCGCAGTTTCAGCGACGCGCTTGCCGAACAGCTTGGCGGTTTCCAGATCGCCCGGCAGCGGACCTTCTTCCGGCGACGAATCCGACGGGCTTTGCGCCATCAGGCCGGAGAAGGAACCGACGAAGTTGATGTCATTGCGCTGTGCCGCCTTGGAATTGGCTGGCATCAGGCCGGTGCCGACCCAGACCATGCTGTGCTGCATGCCCAGTGTAAACAGGTAGTGCAGCGTCGACAGCTTGTCGCCGTTCATCGTGGCCGAATTGGTGAAGGCCGCGCCGATCTTGTCTTTCCATTTTTGCGAGAACCATGGCTTGGAGCTGGCGTCTGCAAACTTCTTGAATTGCCAGGACACCGATCCCATGTAAGTCGGCGAACCGAAGATGATGGCGTCGGCCGCATCCAGCGTGGCCCAGTCAGCGTCGGTGATGTTGCCTTCGGCGCTGATGGCGATCAGGTCGACAGTAGCGCCCGCAGCCGATGCAGCACCTGCCTGAACGGCTTCTGCTTGCTTCTTGGTGTGGCCATAGCCGGAGTGATAAACGATAGCGACTTTGCTCATGTTGGTTTCCTTGTTGGAGTGAGAGGAAAAACTGACGCCTGTACTGGCAAAAAACTGCGAAAGAAGCCGGGAAAGAATAACGTCTTTTCGCAGTTCAACGCGATATTTTCAGGCGTTCGTACAAATTTTCTGTGCGTGCACTACACTATATCCACTTGCTTTCACTGAGATAAGCCTTTCAATTCAGACATATCATTCAAAAAATTTAAACAAGCCTTCAACACGTCCCTTCTGCTGCCCGTCATCGCATGAATCTCACGCTGGAAGCACTGCAAATCCTCGATATGATCGACCGCAAGGGCAGCTTCGCTGCTGCCGCGCTGGCGCTCGACCGGGTGCCCTCGGCACTGACCTACAGCGTGCGCAAACTGGAGGACGATCTTGACGTGCTGCTCTTCGACCGCCGCGGCCATCGCGCCAAACTGACAGCGGCGGGAGTGGAATTGCTGACCGAAGGCCGTCATCTGCTGCACGCCGCCGATGATCTGGAGCAACGCGTCAAACGCACCGCCACCGGCCGAGAAACCGAATTGCGTATTGTCCTCAACAGCATCATCCCATTCGCCAAAATGCTGCCGCTGATCGCCGCGTTTGACCGCGAAGCGGGCGGTACGAAATTGCGCTTCGTCCCAGGCGTCTTGTCCGGCACCTGGGAGGAACTCATGGCCGGACGCGCCGATCTGGTCATCGGCGCCACGCTGGACGGCCCGGAAATCGTGCGCACCAGCGGCCGTTTTCAGACACGTCCGCTGGGCGTGGTCGACTGGGCCTTTGCGGTTTCCCCGGATCATCCACTGGCTGATGCCCCGGAACCGCTCTCGCCCGAACTGGTGCGCCAGCATCGCGCCGTGGCAGTCGGCGACAGCAGCCGCAGCAATCCCGGCATCACCATGGGCTTGCTGGCCGGACAGGAAACGCTGACCGTACCCGGCGTGGACGACAAACTTCGGGCGCAACTGGCCGGGCTGGGCTGCGGCCACTTGCCGCGCTTCTGGGCTCAGCATTATCTCGACAACAGCACATTGATCGAAAAACAAACCATCATGAGCAAGCCGCATGAAAACTTCCTGATAGCGTGGCCTAAAGCCGATCAGGGAAAATCACTAAAATGGTTTCTCCATCAACTGTCGCAACCTGAAATCCAGCGTTCGCTGCTCGGCCCCGTCATACCATGATGTCTGCATCCCCCCCCTCTTACATCGGCCGCTTTGCCCCCTCTCCATCCGGCCCCTTGCATGCCGGCTCGCTGGTGGCAGCCATGGCCAGCTATCTCGACGCACGCGCGCATCAGGGGCAATGGCTGCTGCGTATCGAAGACATTGACGAAGCACGCACCGTCAGCGGTGCGGCACAAGATATTGAGGCGGCACTAAACACGTTTGGCATGCGCTGGGATGGGCCGGTGCTGGTACAAAGCCAGCGCAAGCAACACTATCGCAATGCCTGCGACCGGCTGGGTGCGCACGTCTATGCCTGCGGCTGCAGCCGCAAAGAGATCGCCGATTCGCGGCTGGGCGTCGCTGCAGATGGAGCAGCCATTTATCCCGGCACCTGCCGCAACGGATTAGCGCCCGGAAAAATTGCGCGTGCACTGCGCGTACGCGTACCGGATCAGGGGCAGGACGGTGAGGAAATTGGATTCAAAGATCGCTGGCTGGGATGGCAAAGCCAGCATCTGGCCAGCGAAGCCGGCGACTTTGTCTTGAAGCGTGCAGATGGCTTCTGGGCTTATCAACTGGCGGTGGTGGTGGACGACGCCGAGCAAGGCGTGACGCATATCGTACGCGGCGCCGACTTGCTGGCGTCGACGGAACGGCAGATTTATCTGCAGCGCTTGCTCGGTTATCCAACGCCGTCGTATCTGCACGTGCCGCTGGTCAAACATACGGACGGAGAAAAACTGTCCAAGCAAAACGGCGCACAGGCACTGGATCTCAGTCGCCCGCTTGACGAATTGCACAGAGCTGCGAAATTTCTCGGACTGGAAATGACAACGGCGACCGAAGTCGCCGCATTTTGGGAGCTTGCTACGTCAGCGTGGCAACGCCGACTGGCGCAGCTGCCAACTTAAACCATGACTTAAGCCTGACGCTTGGGCATCCCGCCCAGCAAAGCTGCGACTTTATGCTTCGGTGGCTTGCTGCTCAATGGTTTGGCAGCGACTGCATTGGCTTCCGCCGGCGATGGCGCAGAAGTTGGCTCGTACGGCTTGAGGAACCATGGATCGACTTTTTCCTTGCGCGGCGAGCTGCTGCTGCGTCCATAGGATTGCGTATCACGTGGTGCGCTGACACGATCGCCACCGCTGCTGTTGCTACGGCTGCTGCTATTGCTGCGGTCACCACGGTCGCCGCGATCACTTCTTTCGCCACGTTCCGACCGTTCACCGCGTTCACCACGCTGACGTGGCACGAAACCTGTCAGCTCCGAACGCACGAACTTGATCTTGATCAGCTTTTCGATATCGACCAGCAGGCGCTCATCCTTGTCGGAGAACAGCGAAATCGCATCTCCCGACGCACCCGCACGGCCGGTACGGCCGATACGGTGGACATAATCTTCCGCGTTGTACGGCAGATCGATATTGATTACGCACGGCAGATCGGTGATATCCAGACCGCGCGCAGCGACGTCAGTCGCCACCAGTACTTCGACCTGGCCTTGCTTGAAGGCTTCCAGTGCGGCCATGCGCTCACCCTGGGATTTATCGCCATGGATCGCGGAGGCTTTGACGCCGTCGTTTTCCAGCTGGCGCGCCAGTTTGGAAGCGCCGATCTTGGTATTCGAAAACACGATCACCTGCTTGAGCTGACGCTCGCGGATGATGTGCGCGACGGCGTCACTCTTGGCGTCTTCGTCAACTTTGTAAATGGTCTGGGTCACGCGCTCGGCGGTGGCGTTGCTGCGTGCCACTTCGATGGTGACCGGATTGTTTTGGAAGCTGGCGGCCAGCTTCTTGATTTCCGGCGAGAAGGTCGCCGAGAACATCAGGTTCTGGCGTTGCTTCGGCAGCAGGTTGATGATGCGCTGCAAATCCGGCAGGAAACCCATGTCCAGCATGCGGTCGGCTTCGTCCATGACCAGGATCTGGGTCTGCGAGAGGTTCACGGTCTTTTGCTGAACGTGATCCAGCAGGCGGCCCGGCGTGGCGATAACGATTTCAACACCGCCGCGCAAAGTCGCTGTCTGCGGCGCCATATCGACACCACCGAACACGACCGTGGAGCGCAACGGCGTGAAGCGCGAATACGCTTTGACGTTTTCCGCAACCTGATCGGCGAGCTCACGCGTGGGCGTCAGAATCAACGCGCGCACCGGATGACGCGCCGGAGACATGCTGGTGCTGGCATGTGCCAGCAACAATTGAATGATCGGCAACGAGAACCCGGCCGTCTTGCCGGTGCCGGTCTGTGCGGCGCCCATGACATCGCGCCCTTGCAACACGATAGGAATCGCCTGCGCCTGAATCGGTGTCGGATGGGTGTACCCCTGCTCCGACAGCGCCTTCAGGATGTCGGGCGACAGGCCAAAGTCTTCAAAACGGACTTCAGGCATTTCAGGTACTGCTGTTTCAGGCAATTGCTCGGGCATGTTTGGGTGGAGTCCTCAGGCGAACCCAGCGTGAATCAATGCAATGCGACACAATGTTCTGCACAGCAGATTGCGACGGGCACATTCGCGAAGAGGCTCTGTTGCTTTCACTAATAACGGATGTTTGACATATCACGCGGCGCCGACCATGCATGAAAACAGGGTGCCCACGTCAAGAGGTTGCCGAACGGAAACCGACCGGCAAACCGCTATTATACGCCCCTCGGCAATTTGGCTTCATGACAGTTTAATGTCACGCCAACGGAGCGATGTAAAAATGACAACACAACCATCCCTCCCCGGTCGCAGAAGGGACGGTCTTCATAGGAGAAAATCAGACAATTGTGACGTTCAGGTCAACCAGTCCGTCGACGTGGCCCTGCAACTTGTCGCCCTTGACCACAGCGCCGACACCTTCCGGGGTGCCGGTATAAATAAGATCGCCGGGGAACAACTCAACCAGGCCGGACAGATAGGAAATGGTTTCGGCGACGTTCCAGATCAGATCCGACAGATCACCTTGCTGACGCACTTCGCCGTTGACCTTGAGCCAGATCGCGCCCTTGTCGGGGTGACCGATCTTCGACACAGGCAACAAGGGTGCGCACGGTGCCGAATGGTCGAAACCCTTGCCCATATCCCATGGCCGCGCCAGCTTTTTGGCTTCTCCTTGCAGGTCGCGGCGAGTCATATCAAGACCCACCGCGTAGCCGAATACCAGCTCGAGCGCCTTTTCCACCGGAATATCGCGACCACCTTTACCCAGAGCGACCACCATTTCGATCTCATGCTGATAATCATTGGTCTTGCTTGGGTAAGGCACCTCGCTGTCTGTCGGCACGATGGTGTCGGTCGGCTTCATGAAGAAAAAGGGCGGTTCGCGGTTTGGATCGTGGCCCATTTCGCGCGCATGTGCGGCGTAGTTGCGGCCGACACAGTAAATGCGGCGTACCGGGAAAGGATCGCCGCCGACGACCGGTACGGTAGTGATGGCGGGAACGGGTATGGCGTAAGTCATGGCTGAAACTCCGGCTGTAAAAGTATTCTTGAATGCTGCACGAGCCCCGCATGAGGCTCAGCGAGTGTAAAAGAAAACGCCATATCATGCTGGCCGTGGGGGGCAAATTCCGACATGAGGGCTGCTTTTTTGTGTAGCATCGTAAAACTTAACGCTTACTTCGCGCCTTCTCACGAAACGTCAACCAAACTTCCAGCTTATGCGGCCAACACCTCAGAATCCAGCCATCGCAGCACAAATCCAGCAAGCCGTCGCCCTGCACCAGCGCGGCGACCACGACAAGGCAGAAGCCGTGTACAAGAAAGTGCTGGCCAAGGCTCCCAAGCATTTTCAGGCCTTGTATCTGATGGGGATGCTGCAATTACACCGTGAAGATCCAGCCGCCGCCATCGAATGGATCGACAAGGCACTCAAGATCAATCCAACCCACGTTGATGCGCAATTCGATCGCGCCACCGCACTGGAAGATGTGGAGCGCTACACGGAAGCGCTGCGCAGCTACGATCTGGTGCTGGCGCTCAAATCCGATTTCACCGAAGCGCTGTATCGTCGCGGTAACGTGCTGCGCGCGATGAAGCGCCACATGGAAGCATTGGATTGCTACAAGCGCGTGCTGGCTGCTCAACCCGATCATGCACAGGCATGGCTCAAGCAAGGCAACTCGCTCAACGATCTGGGCCGTCTGAGTGAAGCCCTGACCTGCTACGAAAAGGCAGTGGAGGTCGCGCCTGAATATCCGGAAGCGCTGTTCAACCTGGCCAACACGCTCAAAGAATTCGACCGTATCGACGAAGCAATGGCGATCTATGACAAGGTGCTGGAAATCGAACCAGACTTCGCCGAAGCGATCGCCAACCGCGCTTATCTGTTGGCCGGAAAATACCGACTGGAAGAAGCGCTCGCCGGGTACGACCGCGCCATCGAGCTGCTGCCGGATTATCCCGACATGGCCTACAACCGTGCCGTCACGCTGGAAGAACTGCAACGCTACGACGACGCCATCGCCGGCTATGCGTTGGTGCCGTCCAGCGATCCCAACTACCAGTCGGCACGCTGGAACACGGCGCTGTGCAACCTGAAACTCGGCAACCTTGAAGCCGGCTGGCGCCAGTACGAGCAACGCTGGCAAACCGAGCAGATGCGCAAGACCCAACGCTATTTCACGCAGCCACTGTGGCTGGGCGATGGCCCGCTGGCTGGCAAAACCATCCTGCTGCATTCCGAACAAGGCTTTGGCGACACGCTGCAATTCGCGCGTTACGCTCCGATGCTGGCCGAGCGCGGCGCACGCGTCATCCTGCAGGTGCAACCAGCGCTCAAATCCTTGATGGCCAACGTCAAAGGTGTCAGCGCCGTGCTGGCGACGGGCGAACAGTTGCCTCCGTTCGACCTGCAGTGCCCTCTGATGAGTCTGCCGCTTGCCTGCCAGACATTTAGCCTGAACGACATCCCCGATGCAGGCTACCTGCAGCAAGATCCTGCGAAAACCGAGAGCTGGAAAGTACGTCTGGGCGAAAAGCGCAAGCCGCGCGTCGGCCTCGTCTGGTCCGGCAGCAATCCGCGTGTCAATAGCCCTGCCACGAAACGGCTCGACGCTGCGCGTTCAATTCCATTCAACGCCATGTCGCCGCTGCTGCAAAACGACCAGGTTGAATTCTTCGCGTTGCAACCACAAAGCAGCATCAACTCGCCGTTGAGTCTCAACCTTGGAGGGCTGTCATCGGCCCTTAAACTCGGCGGCCTGTCATCAGGTCTCACTATCGGCGGCCAGCGTCTGGTTGATTACACGCGCGACCTTCGCGATTTCTCGGATACTGCTGCACTGATCGACAACCTCGATCTGGTGATTTCGGTCGACACCGCCGTCGCCCATCTGGCAGGTTCGCTGGGCAAACCGGTATGGCTGCTCAACCGCTACAACACCGACTGGCGCTGGCTGCTGGGCCGCAACGATTCGCCGTGGTATCCGAGCATGCGCATCTTCCGCCAGGAAAAGCCCGGCGACTGGAGCAAAGTCATTGAGGATGTTCGTACGGAGCTGCAACAACAAGCTCAGCGCTGAGCGCAAATCCTTTGCGCGCAAAAGAAAGCCCGGCTGTCATGCCGGGCTTTCCTATTCAACACTCCTCAGCGTCATCCGCCAAATCGCACCTCGGGGATACCTGTCACGCCATCCAGCGCAACGGCAAACAATCCACCCGACGACGGCTCGCGATCGCGCTGTGCCGCATCCATACCCTCATGCGCTGTCGTCACGTACAAAGTATCCAGTGCAGGACCACCGAACGCCGGACAACTGGGTTGCGACACCGGTACTGCGATGATTCTGTCGACCAGCCCATCAGGCGCGTAGCGCACCACACGTGCACCACCCCACTGCGCATTCCAGAGATAGCCACGACTGTCGATGGCAGAGCCATCGGCCCCCCCCTGCTGTCCGCTCAGATCAACGAACAAACGCTGCCCGCTGATCGCACCGGTGACGACATCGTAGTCGCAGCACATGATCTTGCCCTGCATCGTGTCGCAGTAGTACATACGCGTTCCATCAGGACTGAAACAAACACTGTTGGGAATCGCTACGCCCGGCAGCGGTAGACGCTCCAGGCTGAGATCGGTATTGAGGCGGTAGTAGCTGCCGATAGGCGCACGCGCTTTATCTTCATTCAACGTGCCGAACACGAAGCGCCCCTGACGATCGCAACGACCGTCGTTCAGGCGCGTGGTCGGCAGCTCGTCTTCGATACGGCAAATCGGCGTGACGGCTTGCGTATCCAGATCGAAAAACGCCAGCTGCGACGCCAGGCCGATCAGCAGGCGATTGGTTTGCGCCGTCAGCGCAAAAACCGACAGGCGCTCCGGCATGGTCCAACTGCGCGTGACACCGTCGGCGGGATGGTAGCTCCACAACACCGAGGCCTGAATATCTGTCCAGAACACCGACTGCGTACGATCGCACCAGATCGCGCATTCACCGAGTTCACATTTACCATCAACGATCAGGCTTGCTTGCATCAGACGTCATCTCCGTTTTACTTTTTTGAAACACTGCATTCAATCAACTTTAAACGAAAAAAGGCAAGCCGTGGCTTGCCCTCTTTCGTTGCTGCGTTTTACTGCGCTCTGCTGCACATTATGATCGGATCCTCATACGATCAGAACGAGTGAGAGATACCGAAGTAGCCGCCCGTCTGGCTTTGACCAGCCAATGGCGCACCGGCTTCGTCGGCTTCCAGCGAGAACGTGCCGTTGCCACTGTTGCGTACTGTACCGGCGCCGACGTACAGCAAGGTACGCTTCGACAGGTTGTAGTTCAAGCCAGCCATGAACAGGTTGGCAGAACCACCGTTGTTGTTGGCATTGACGTGGAAGACCGAACCGATCAAGGTCAGCGCAGGCGAGACCTCGTAGTTGGCGCCGACCCAGTAATGATTGACCTTGTTGGTCGAACCAGGCGCAACATCCGGCGCTTTCAGGTTTTCATAGCCCAGGTACATCTTCAGCTTGTCGATGGTGTAAGTACCACCCAGGATCAACTCTTTGGAAGAGTCATAGATAGTACCCGGGACTGTGACGCCGGACGAGTTTGTCATGACGCTGCCGTACTTGCCGTTGGCGTCGCGTACCAGATCATAGATCGCGCGCAGTTCCAGACCTTGGTTTTGATAGACCAGCGATACACCATCCTTGCGGCCCTTGGTTGTCGAACCGGCCTGCTCACCCAGACTGGTCTGGAAGGTAGCGTTAAAGCCACCCCAGGTTGGCGTCTGATATTCGATCACGTTGTTGGCGCCGCCCCAGTTGCGACCGTGCACCAGATTGGCGGTACCGATCCATTGCTGACCGGTTGGATCAAGGAACCAGACATCATTGTCAATGAACAGATTCTTACCGACCTTGACCGAACCGGCGCTGCCGTTCAGGCCAACATAAGAACGACGATTGAACAGCGCTGTGCCGTTGGTGGCGCCTTTGGTCGCGCCGAAACCGGACTCCAGCAGGAAGAAGCTGTTCAGACCGCCGCCCAGATCTTCCTTGCCCTTGAAGCCGATCATGCTGGTGCCCCACTGGTTGCTGGCGGCGCGTACTTGCGTGCCGGTGTTGCCGTTGGCCTGATGCACGTTCGTTTGAACGTCAACGCCTGCGACGACGCGACCGTAAATAGTCACGCTGTCTTCCGCCTGCGCGGATGCCAGGCATGCGCCGAACAACGAGGCCGTGCCCAGGGCCTTGAGAATGGTTTTGGTTGAGATGGACTGAGTCATCTGAGGTCTCCGTAGAACTTTGTAGTTTTAACTGGGTGTAGTCGATTGCTGCACCCGCACTTTTTTACGCTTTCTTTTCTTACGTCACGCTAAATTGGCGCGCAAAAACTCCCCTCGATACCGGTATTCGTAACCGTTCGACAAGCTTTTCAGAAGCGTCATTTCAACGTGAAGATCACAACGTGAAATCGTTGTGAACTGGCCTAGATACTAAGGATTCGCGACATATATTTCTAATGAATTATTTGCCTAAGCTGATACTTGATTTGATATCATCGAAAGATATAAGAAATGGTGGAGACAAATGAAGAACAGCGACCCGAATTGGTTTCTGCGTGCGCGTCTGAAAACACGGCAACTATTGCTGTTAATCGCGCTAGATGACGAACGAAATATCCATCGCGCAGCCAACGAATTAAACATGACGCAACCCGCCGCGTCCAAACAACTCAAGGATCTGGAAGACACACTCGGCGTCACGCTGTTTGATCGTCTGCCACGCGGCATGCGTCCCACGATCTACGGCGAAGCCATGATCCGCCACTCGCGCATGGCGCTCACCAGCCTGTCAAAAGCGCACGAGGACATCGTCGCACTGAAGTCCGGCCTGTCCGGCCAGGTTGACGTCGGCGTCATCCTGTCGCCCGGCATGTCACTCATCCCGGCTGCGATTGCGCGCGTCAAGGAACACTCCCCGATGTTGCGCATCGGTGTCGAAGTCGAGAGCAGCAACATCCTGCTGGCACGTCTGTTGCGCGGCGACCTGGATTTTCTGGTGGCACGCATTCTCGACGAAGAAGTCAGCCATAACCTGCACTACGAAGAGTTGTCCGACGAACCGATCTGCGCCGTTGCCCGTGTCGGCCATCCGCTCCACGAGCACAAAAACCTTGAGTTGAAAGACATCGTCGACGATCCGTGGATCATGGCGCCCAAAGGCAGTATCCTGCGCAGCCGCGTCGACCTGATGTTCCGCAAGAGCGGACTGACACCGCCGGCCAACGTGGTCGACACCACCGCCATCCTGACCATCACCAGCCTGCTGCAGCAGACCGACTTTCTCTACGCGATGCCGACCGAAGTTGCGCGCTATTATTCCCAGGCGCGTCTGATGGATCTGTTACCGATTGAGCTGCCGTGCAAGATGGACGGCTTCGGCATCATCACCCGCCGCGAACATCTGCTGTCGCCGGGCGCGGTGATTTTGCAACAGGCGATCAGGGATGTGGCGAAAACGATTTACTGATTTCCTAAATTCCTGCCATAAAAAAAGCGAGACCTGAAGTCTCGCTTTTTTGTTTTTGGCCTTTCTCATCTCTCACATAGATTGGTGAGAAAGTGCCGATAGCAAGGCGCGCCAACGCAGACAGTGCGTGAGCACGGCAAGGCGGCGCAACGCGGCTAGCGGTGCTTTATCACCAATTTACGCCCAGCCGGCGTCTACGATGAATTCCTGTGCCGTACACATAACGCTTTCGTCAGACGCCAGGAACAACACCATACGCGCCAGATGCCAGGGCAGCAATTCGCCCTGCAAACACTGATTGCGCTTAATGTCTTCCTTGCCCTTTTCATCCAGCCACAACTCAATCTGACGCTCTGTCATGACCCAACCCGGCGTCACGGTATTGACGCGGATATTGTGCGTCCCCAGATCACGGGCCAGACCGCGTGTCAGCCCCAGCACCGACGACTTGGCCGTGGTGTAGACCGGGAACCCGCCGCTGGAAGTATGCCAGCTGATCGAGCTGAAATTGATGATGGAACCGGCCTTCTTCTTGATCATGCCCGGTGCGACGGCCTGGACGGCAAAGAACGACGGACGCTGATTGATCGCAATGCGGTTGTCCCAATACTCCTGCGTGACGTCTTCCAGCTTGTGGCGCTCGTCATTGGCGGCGTTGTTCACCAGTACGTCAAAGTCGCCGAGTTGTGCAGCCAGATCCTTGATGGTGTTTTGCAGCGAAGAAATATCGCGCAGGTCGCAGTACCGGAACGACGGTGCGGTGAAGCCGGCGTCGGCAATCTTCTTGCACAAGGCTTCGCTGGCATCCGTGGCGATGTCGACAAAAGCGACCACCGCACCTTGCTCTGCCAGAGCGCTGACGATTGCCGCACCGATACCGGTTCCGCCGCCGGTGATGAAGACGCGCTTTCCCTTCAGGCTGGGGTAGCTCGCCAGTTGATATGTTGCAGACATAAATTCTCCAGAATTAAATTTTGCTTAGAGCACATTGACTTGCGGATGCGGCACATCGTCAAGGCTCAAACGATTGCGCAGCGCCGGGCCGAATGCAGCGACGTCGATTTCGAACGTCTCGCCGGGTGCGACGGAGATGTTGTCCGAGCAGCTCAACGTCGCCGTGCCGAAGAAGTGAATGTGCACATCGCCGGGACGACGGAACAGCGGGTATTTGAAGTGATGGTATTCAAGATTGGCGACGGTGTGCGACATGTTGTCTTCGCCACTGAGGAAAGGCTTCTCCCAGCGCACCTTACCGTCTTGCGCACGGATACGCGACATACCTTGCACGTGCGCAGGCAGTTCGCCCACCAGCAACGCCGGACCAACCGAACAGACACGCAACTTGGAATGCGCCAGAAACAGGTAGTTTTGACGTTCCGTGACGTGATCCGAGAATTCGTTGCCGATGGCGAAACCCAGGCGATACGGCTGGCCGTTATCGCCGATGATGTACAGGCCGGCGATTTCAGGCTCTTCACCACCATCGAGCGCGAAGTGCGGCATCGCCAGCGGCTCTTCCGCAGCGCGCACGATGGAACCGTCGCCCTTGTAGAACCATTCCGGCTGCACGCCGATCTTTCCGGCAGCAGGCTTTCCGCCTTCGAGACCCATGCGGAACATCTTCATGCTGTCGGTCAGGTTGTCACCCGCACCGTCGAGCTTCTTGTGCATGGCGTCACGGCCGTCGGCGCTGCCCAGATGGGTCAGGCCGGTGCCGGTGACGTAGCAGTGCGCCGTGTCTTCATGGTCAAGTGGAGCCAACAGGCTGCCGCTTGCCGCGACCTGCGCGTAGTCGACAACGGTCGAACCGAGCGCGGCGTTGGCGAAGTCCTGCAGAGAACTTTTCTTGGCAATGGCGGCACGCGCCAATGCGTAGGTACTGCGATAGCCATCGACAACGCGGATCTTCTTGCCGTCAGCGTCGAGAACGCCGACGTGACGATTGCCGTCAGCTTGTTTGAATTGCACCAGCAACATGCTTGTTACTCCTTAATGAGAATGCTTAGGGACGGCAGCACCACGGCAACCGACCAGGAAATCGAAATCGCAGCCTTCATCGGCCTGCAATACGCGGTCGATATACAGCGACTGATAACCGCCCTGCATTGCCGGTTTGACCTGTGCCAATTTTTCGGCGCGGGCGGTCTGGCGCTGGGCCATTTCTTCGTCGCTGATATCGAGATGCAGACGGCCGGCGGCGCAATCCATTTCGATCCAATCGCCGTCCTGCACGATACCCAACGGTCCACCGGCAGCCGCTTCCGGCGCCACGTGCAATACCACGGTGCCGTAGGCCGTGCCGCTCATGCGTGCATCGGAAATCCGCACCATGTCCTTGACGCCCTGCGCCAGCAGCTTGGGCGGCAAGCCCATGTTGCCGACTTCAGCCATACCCGGATAACCCTTGGGGCCGCAATTCTTCATCACCAGTACCGAGCTGGCGTCAACGTCCAGATCAGGATCGTTGATGCGTTCTTTGTAATGCGTGAAGTCTTCAAACACCACCGCCTTGCCGCGATGCTTCATCAGTTCCGGCGAAGCAGCAGATGGCTTCAGGACAGCGCCGCGTGGCGACAGATTACCGCGCAGGATGCAGATGCCGCCATCATCGATCAGCGGGTTGTCGAGTTTGCGTACGACCTCATCGTTGTAGATCGGCGCATCCTGATTGTTTTCCCACAGCGTCTTGCCGTTGACAGTCAATGCGTTCTTGTGCGGAATCAGATCGGCTTCGCCGAGACGGCGCAACACCGCTGGCAAGCCGCCGGCGTAATAGAACTCTTCCATCAGGAAGCGGCCGGAAGGTTGCAAGTCAACGATAGTTGGCGTGCCTCGGCCGACGCGCGTCCAGTCTTCCAATTCCAGGTCGACACCCATACGGCCGGCGATTGCCTTCAGATGGATAACTGCATTGGTCGAACCACCAATGGCAGCGTTGACGCGAATGGCATTTTCAAACGCTTCACGTGTCAGGATCTTGGACAAGGTCAGGCCTTCCCACACCATGTCGACGATACGCATGCCGGACATGTGCGCCAGCACGTAGCGGCGCGAATCAACGGCTGGAATCGCCGCGTTGTGCGGTAAGGATGTACCCAGCGCTTCGGCCATGCAAGCCATGGTCGAGGCAGTACCCATGGTGTTGCAGGTACCGGCCGAACGCGACATGCCGGCCTCGGCCGACATGAATTCATGAATCGAAATCTTGCCCGCCTTGACTTGCTCGCTCAATTGCCAGACCACAGTACCGGAGCCGATGTCCTTGCCTTCGTGCTTGCCGTTCAGCATCGGACCGCCGGTGACGACAATCGCCGGGACGTCGCAACTGGCTGCGCCCATCAGCAATGCCGGCGTGGTCTTGTCACAGCCGACCAGCAGTACGACCGCATCCAGCGGATTGCCGCGGATCGATTCTTCGACGTCCATGCTGGCCAGATTGCGCGTGAGCATGGCGGTCGGACGCAGGTTCGACTCGCCGTTGGAAAACACCGGAAACTCCACCGGGAAACCACCTGCCTCGATGATGCCGCGCTTGACGTGTTCGGCGATCTTGCGGAAGTGCGCATTGCACGGTGTCAGTTCGGACCAGGTGTTGCAGATGCCGATAACCGGCTTGCCTTGAAACTCGTGATCGGGAATACCTTGATTCTTCATCCAGCTGCGGTACATGAAGCCATTCTTGTCGGCTGTACCGAACCATGCTGCCGAACGCAGCGTGCGCTTCTTGTCGATAGTCATTTACTCATCCAATGGAATAATGCGGTCGCCACCTCCCGATGTGGCGACACTGATCAAAACCGGCTGCAAACATCAACTTTTGCAGCCACCCCCTCGTGCAGAATTTTTATTATTTATTTTTGTTGTAGACGTCAAAGAACACTGCGGCCAACAACACAAGACCTTTGATCACCTGCTGATAGTCGATGCCGATACCCATGATGGACATACCGTTGTTCATCACGCCCATGATGAAGGCTCCAATGACCGCGCCCATCACCTTGCCGACACCGCCGGTGGCGGATGCGCCGCCGATGAAGCAAGCCGCGATCACGTCCAGCTCAAAACCGGTACCGGCTTTCGGCGTCGCGGTATTCAGGCGGGCCGCGAAGATCAGGCCGGCCAGCGCCGCCAGCATGCCCATGTTGACGAAGGTGTAGAAGCTCACGCGCTCGGTCTTGATGCCGGACAGCTTGGCGGCTTTTTCATTGCCGCCGACAGCGTAGACGCGACGACCGATCGTAGTACGATTGGTGACAAAGGTATAGACCACCATCAGTGCGAACATGATGATCAGCACATTCGGCATACCCTTGTAGGACGCCATCATGTAGCTGAAGGCGATGATCGCGACAGCAAACAAACCGTTCTTCAGCAGGAAGAATAAAGCTGGCTCTTCTTCCATGCCATGCTTGACTTGCTTGCTGCGGCCGTGGACTTTCACCGCCAGCAAGATTGCGGCTGCCGCCACGCCGACCAGCAACGAGGTCAGACGCACGCTGCCGGTATCGGCAAAGAATTCAGGAATGAAGCCCGAGCTCAGCAACTGGAAGCCGCGTGGGAATGGTCCCACCGACTGGCCTTCGAGCAACGCCAGCGTGAGGCCCTTGAACACCAGCATGCCCGCCAGCGTGACGATGAAGGACGGGATGCGGAAGAACGCCACCCAATAGCCTTGCGCCGCACCGATGGCCGCGCCGGCGATCAGACAGATGATGGTAGTCAGGATGAAGTTGACTTCGTAGTTGACCATCAGCACCGCGGCCAGCGCACCAATGAAACCGACCACAGAGCCGACCGACAAGTCGATGTGCCCGGCGACGATCACCATCAGCATACCCAGCGCCATGATCACCACGTAGCTGTTTTGCAGTACCAGATTGGTCAGGTTGAGCGGCTGCATCAGCGTGCCGTCGGTCATGACCTGGAAGAAGGCCATGATCGCCACCAGCGACAGCAGCATGCCGTATTCGCGCATGTTGTTCTTAAGGAAGCCGGCGTACTCCCGCTTGGCTTCAGGGACCGCATCGAGCGTAGGTGTCTTGCTCATTTCATTGTTCTCCATTCTTCACATTCCTTACGATAGCGCGCATGATTTTCTCTTGCGATGCCTCCGCCGCGGCAAACTGGCCGACGAATTGCCCTTCGTTCATGACATAGATCCGGTCGCACATGCCCAGCAGTTCCGGCATTTCCGACGAGATCATGATGATGCACTTGCCCTCGGCAGCCAGTTGGCTGATCAGGGTATAGATTTCAAACTTGGCGCCGACGTCGATGCCGCGTGTCGGTTCGTCCAGGATCAGCACTTCCGGATTGGAGAACAGCCACTTGCTGAGCACCACCTTTTGCTGATTGCCACCGGATAGATTGACCACGCGCTGCAGCACGCTGGAACAGCGAATGCGCATCTTGCTGCGAAAATCGTCCGCCACCTTGAATTCGCGCGCCTCGTCGATCACCGATTTGTCGGAAACCGCATCCAGGTTTGCCAGCGAGATGTTCTTCTTGATGTCTTCATCCAGCACCAGGCCGTCGCCCTTGCGGTCTTCAGTCACGTAAGCGATACCGTGATTGATCGCCTTCTGAATCGTGCTGACGTCGATCTTCTTGCCATGCAAGTGAACTTCCCCACTGATCTTGGCGCCGTAAGCGCGGCCAAAAATACTCTTGGCCAGTTCAGTACGGCCGGCGCCCATGAGGCCTGCGATGCCGACGATCTCGCCCTTGCGTACGTTGAAATCAATGTCCTTGATCACTACGCGTTCAGGATGAATCGGATGATGCACGCGCCATTGCTTGACTTCAAAAATGGTTTCGCCGATCTGCGGCTCGCGCTTTGGATACCGGTCCGCCATCTCGCGGCCGACCATGTTCTGGATGATGCGGTCTTCACTGATGGCTTCCTTGCGGCAGTCGAAGGTATCGACCGTGGCGCCGTCGCGCAGCACGGTGATGGAATCGGCGACTTTGGAAATCTCGTTGAGCTTGTGCGAAATCAGGATGGACGAAATGCCCTGGGCCTTCAGCTCCAGCAGCAGTTCGAGCAAGGCATCGCTATCGCTTTCGTTGAGGCTGGCGGTAGGCTCGTCGAGGATCAGCAGCTTGACCTCTTTCGACAAGGCCTTGGCAATTTCGATCAACTGTTGCTTGCCGACGCCGAGGTTGGTGATCAGCGTCGACGGAGGATCCTTGAGGCCGACCTTGGCCAACAATTCTTTCGCTTTGGCGTAGGACTGCTCCCAGTCGATCACGCCGCCGGTGGCTTGTTCGTTGCCGAGGAAAAGATTCTCGGTAATCGACAGCAGCGGCACCAGTGCCAGCTCCTGATGGATGATGATGATGCCGACACTTTCGCTGTCGACGATATCTTTGAATTCGCGTGTCTGGCCCTGATAAACGATGTCGCCGGAATAAGTGCCGTGCGGATAGACGCCGCTAAGGACTTTCATCAGGGTGGATTTGCCGGCGCCGTTCTCGCCGACCACGGCGTGGATTTCGCCGGTGCGCACTGCCAGGTTGACGTTGTTGAGCGCCTTGACACCTGGGAATGTCTTTTCAATTCCGCGCATTTCCAGAATTGTACTCATGTGTTCTGACCTCTTCTTCTGCTCCGGCCTGCCATGGTGGTGGGATGTTGCGGGCCGCTTTCCCGGTCCAGGCCGCTGCAAAAATACCGCAACGATACCTTCTCCGGAAACACCAACCCCGCGCGCACGGCGCGGGGCTGCTTTTTTGTCCGGTCAGCCTTCGCTGACCGAAACATACTTACCTGGTCGAACAAGCAAATTACTTCACTTGTGCTTCGGTGTAGTAGCCGCTGCCGACCAGCACTTCTTTCCAGTTGCTGGCGTCAACGCTGACCGGCTTCAACAGGTACGAAGGGATGACCTTGACGCCATTGTTATAGGTCTTGGTGTCGTTGATGGTTGGTGCTTTGCCCGACAATACGGCGTCAACCATGGAAACAGTGACCTTGGCCAGTTCACGTGTGTCCTTGAAGATGGTCGAACGCTGTTCGCCGCGGATGATGGACTTGACCGAAGGCACTTCCGCATCCTGACCGGTCACGACCGGCATTGGCAGCTTCGGTGTACCGTAGCCGACGCCCTTGAGCGACGAGATGATACCGATACTGATACCGTCATATGGCGACAGCACTGCATCAACGTGCGCATTGCCGTAATAGGCGCTCAGCAGGTTATCCATGCGGGCTTGCGCAGTCGCGCCGTCCCAACGCAGGGTCGCAACCTTGTCCATGCCCAGCTGTTTGCTGCGCACGACCAGCTTGCCCTTGTCGATGTATGGCTTCAGCACCGACATGGCACCGTTGTAGAAGAAGAATGCGTTGTTGTCGTCAGCCGAGCCGCCGAACAGTTCGATATTGAACGGACCCTTGCCGCCCTTCAGATCCAGCGCCTTTTCGATGTACGACGCTTGCAGCACGCCGACCTGGTAGTTATCGAAAGTTGCGTAGTAGTCGACGTTCTTGGAGTTGCGGATCAGGCGGTCATACGCGATGACCTTGATGCCTTTGTCGGCAGCTTTTTGCAGCACATCGGACAAAGTCGTACCGTCGATCGCAGCGATAACCAGTACTTTCACGCCCTTGGTCACCATGTTCTCGATCTGCGCCAGCTGATTCGGGATGTCGTCTTCTGCGTATTGCAGGTCGGTCTGGTAGCCTTTTTCCTTGAATACCTTGACCATGTTGTTGCCGTCGGCAATCCAGCGAGCCGACGATTTGGTCGGCATGGAGATCCCGATCAGGCCTTTGGTCTGGGCGCTGACTTGCGCGCTCACAGCCATCAGACCCATGCTCAGGCCGAGTGTCAGCCCGGCCAATACCGATTTGAGTTTCATACTTCTTGTCTCCTAAGTTGTTTGTTGTTTTACTAGCAATGCAGAACGCGCGGGGGACGTTTTATTCTGCAAGGCCTCTACGATAACCATTAGAGCAATACATTTCTAATGATTTTTTTCATGAAACCAATATTGTTTTCAGCATCACTTTTTGCGCAAACACCGTAATTATCAACAACTCGCGTCTACAGTATTTGCGACTTACGCTGCCTGCGCGGTTGGTTTGACGACAGCGCCGCCGGTATTCGCATCTGAAGCCTTGGCCGCACCCAGCGACATTAAGCGCTGAGCCAGACAAAACACGAACAGCAACACGCCAATCACAATCTTGGTCCACCACGAACTCAACGTGCCGTCAAAAGCGATCAGGGTCTGGATTACGCCCAGGATCAGCACGCCGGTCAGCGTCCCTGCCACGTAACCGTAGCCGCCGGTCAGCAAGGTGCCGCCGATGACCACCGCTGCGATGGCGTCCAGCTCCGTGCCTTGCGCATGCAAACCGTAGCCGGACAACATATAGAACGAGAACAATACACCCGCCAGTGCCGCGCAGAAACCACTGAAAGCGTAAATCGCGATTTTGGTGCGACCGACCGGCAAACCCATCAGCAAGGCCGAGTGTTCGTTGCCGCCGATCGCATAAACGGCGCGGCCGAAACGGGTGAAATGCGCCAGATAGATCGCCAGCACCAGCATCAGCACCGCGATCACCACGCTGGGCGAGACAAAGGCGTCGCCGAGTCCCAGCTCCAGCCGCGTCTGCGACATCGCCACGTACAAGGGATCGTCGATGGTAATGGAATTGATGCTGATCAGATAACACAAGCCGCGCGCCAGGAACATCCCCGCCAGTGTGACGATGAAGGGCTGCAGCTTGAAAAAATGGATCAGCGTGCCCATCGCCGCACCGAACAAGCCGCCCAGCATCAGCACGCAGACGATCACCAGCAAGGGATGCCAATGCCATGCATGCAGCAGATACGCCGAGATCATCGTCGTCAGCGCCAGTACGGAACCGACTGACAGATCGATGCCTCCCGACAGAATGACGAAGGTCATGCCGATGCCGATCACCAGCAGAAAAGCGTTGTCGATCAGCAGGTTGAGCACCACCTGCGCCGAAAAGAAGCCGTCGTAGGCGACCGAACCCATCGCGAACAGCACCACCAGCAAGGCGACGGTGACCAGCGAGGTGAAGTAAGGCGTCGCCAGCAAGGAGCGAAAATTCTTCATGATTTATCCTGAATGCTTAGACTTGATTGCCCGATTTGAACAAGCGCAGGCGGCGGAACTCAGGTGACTGCGACAGACAAACCAGGAACACCACCACCGACTTGACCACCATATTGACTTCCGGCGGCACGCCCAGCGAATAAATGGTGTAGGTCAGCGCCTGAATGATCAGCGCGCCGATCACGCTGCCGACCAGGCTGAACTTGCCGCCGGCCAGCGAGGTGCCGCCCAGCGTCACGGCCAGGATGGCGTCCAGCTCCAGCAGCAGGCCGGCGTTGTTGGCGTCGGCGCTCTTGATATTGGCGCTGATCATCAGCCCTGCCATACCGGCGCAGGCGCTACAGAAGATATAGACGAAAAAGATCAGCGCTGCCGTACGGATACCCGCCAGGCGCGACGCCACCGGGTTGATGCCGACCGACTGGATGAACAGTCCCAGCGCCGTCTTGCGCATCAGCAGCGCCAGCACAATGAACATGCCGGCCACGATGAATAGCGAGAACGGTAAGCCGAACAGATAGCCGCTGCCGATGTAGAAGAACGGCTTGTAATACACCGTGATGATCTGTCCATCGGTCATCAGCTGCGCCAGGCCACGCCCCGCCACCATCAGGATCAGCGTCGCGATGATGGGCTGCAAGCCCAGCGTCGCTACCAGCAGGCCGTTCCACGCGCCGCACAGGATTGCAGCCCCCATTGCAGCGGCAATCGCCCAACCCATGGGGATATTGCTGGCGTATTCCTGCACGCCGTTGTTCATCACCATGGTGCCGCCGATCAGCATCGCCGCGACCGTACCGGAAATCGCCACAACCGCGCCGACCGAAATATCGATGCCGCGTGTGGCAATCACCAGCGTCATGCCCAGCGCCGCCAGCATCAGCGGCGCTGCGCGGTTGACGATGTCGATCACGCTGCCGTACAGATGGCCGTCCTTGAGCTCGATGCGGAAGAAACCCGGAATCATGAAGAAATCGATCAGCAACAGTACTGCCAGCGCCCCCAAAGGACGTGCCAACGGATGGTGCAAAGCGTGACGCAACCCCCGCCAACCAGCGACGCCGTTCTTGTCCTGCCCAGAAACCAGATTTGAATTCATTGATGCACTCACACTGCTTCTCCCACCATTTTGCCCGCACTCTTGCCCACACTTTCGCCTGCGATCACCTGCAATACCGACGCATCGTCGAGCTCGCCGCGCAGGTATTCGCCGCAGCCTTCACGATCGCGCAGCACCAGCATGCGGTCGCTGCAGCGCAGGACTTCGGGTATTTCGGAAGAAATGAAAAGAATCGCCATGCCTTTGTGGCACAACGCCATGACGAAATCCATGATCTCCTGCTTGGCGCGCACGTCGATACCGCGCGTCGGTTCATCCAGGATCAGCATGTCGGGATCGGTCGCCAGCCAGCGTGCCAGCAATGCTTTTTGCTGATTGCCGCCGGACAGTGAACCGATCGGCGTATCGATGTCGGGCGTCTTGATGCCCAGCCATTTCACGTAATCGGAGGCAATCTGCTGTTGGCGCTTGCGGGGAATCACGTGCAGCAGGCCATTGCGTGCTTGTAACGCGAGGATGATATTTTCACGCACCGACAGCTCCAGAATCGCGCCCTCTTTCTTGCGGTCTTCGGAGCAGAAACCGATACCCGCCGAAATCGCATCGCGCGGCGTGGAAAATTTTACTGCCTCACCCTTGATGCTGATCGTGCCGCTGTCGGCCTTGTCGGCGCCGAACAGCAAGCGCGCCGCTTCGGTACGGCCGGAACCGAGCAGGCCGCACAGGCCGAACACTTCGCCGGCACGCAAATCCAAATCTTGCGGCGCAAGCGCGCCCTTGCGTCCCAAGCCGCGCGCCTGCAGAAATACTTCGCCATCGCGGGCGGCCGGCGTGATCTCGGCATTGGCGGCCAAGGCATTGCCTGCGGCGGTGGCATCGATCTGCACGCCCACCATCTTGTTGACCAAGTCGAGCCGCGACAATTCGCTGGCGGCGTATTCGCCTTCACGTACGCCGTTGCGCAGTACGGTGATGCGGTCGGAGATTTCGTAAGTCTGATCAAGGAAATGCGTGACGAACAAGATCGCCATGCCTTCGTCACGCAGGCTGCGCAAGACTTTGAAGAGCAGTTGCACTTCCGCTTCATCAAGACTGGAAGTAGGCTCATCGAGAATCAGCACGCTGGCCGACACGCTCACCGCACGTGAGATCGCCACCATTTGCTGGATCGCCAACGGATACGAAGACAGCGGCTTTTGCACGTCGATATGCAAATCGAGCTTGGCCAGCAGCTTGGTCGCGCGGCGGTGCATCGTGGTCCAGTCGATGGGACCGAAGCCGCCCCATTTGCGCGGGTAGCGGCCGATGAAGATATTCTCGGCCACCGATAAGTTCGGGCACAGATTCACTTCCTGATACACCGTGCTGATGCCAAGCTGCTGCGCTTCCAGTGTGGAGCCGGGCTGAATCGCATGGCCCTTCAGCAAGATGCGGCCGCTGTCGGGCGTGTACACACCGGTCAGCACTTTGATCAGGGTTGACTTGCCGGCGCCATTTTGCCCCATGAGGGTATGGACTTCGCCGGGATAGAGACGCAGGCCGACATCTGTCAGGGCCTTCACGCCGGTGAATGCTTTGTGGATGCCGATTAATTCCAGCGCCGGTTCGGCACTGGTGGCAACTCTGGTTGCGTTCGACATGGCAATTCCAGAAAAGAAAAGACGGCGGACCTAAAATTTAAGCCCGCCGTACAAAGCCTTTTTTTACAGAAGGCCCGACACCATGCCGATGACAGGATGCAATCATCGCCTTATCAACAGACAGCCAATGGCATGGTGTCAGACCCTCAAGGCCCAGGGGGATACTCCAGAGGAGGAGAACAAGACCGGGGACGTCGCCGCCCCCGGCGATACGATCAACACTGATTCAGAGTAGTCTCTGAATCAACACCGATCAATATTTACGATTAGGGAATTCCTTGGCTGCCACTTCCGCAGGGAATACGCCTTCTTCCGTTGTGATGCGCTTCGGCACTTCCTTGCCGGCCTTCACATCCTTGGCGATCGACATGAGTTGTGGTCCGAGCAACGGGCTGCACTCGACGGTGACGTTGAGCTTGCCGGCCATCATGGCTTCAAACGCGCCCTTTACGCCGTCGATGGAGATCACGAGGATATCCTTGCCCGGTTTCAGGCCGGCTTCTTCGATCGCCTGAATAGCGCCGATGGCCATGTCGTCGTTATGCGCGTAAAGCACATTGATCTTCTTGCCGTCAGCCTTCAAGAAAGCTTCCATCACTTCCTTGCCCTTGGCGCGGGTGAAATCGCCGGTTTGCGAGCGGATGATCTTCAGGTTCGGATTGGTCTTGATGATTTCTTCGAAACCGGCCTTGCGGTCGATTGCCGGTGCCGAGCCGACAGTACCTTGCAATTCGACGATGTTGATGTCGCCGGCAGGCATGGTCTTGGCGCGATCCAGCAACCAGCGTGCGGCACGGCGGCCTTCTTCAACGAAATCGGATCCGATGAAAGTCACATACAGCGATTTGTCGGTGACGTTGACGGCGCGGTCAGTCAGGATCACAGGGATCTTGGCGGCCTTGGCTTCGCGCAGGACGGTGTCCCAGCCCGACTCAACCACCGGCGAGAAAGCGATCACGTCGACTTTTTGTGCGATGAAAGAGCGGATCGCCTTGACCTGGTTCTCTTGCTTTTGCTGCGCATCGGCGAATTTCAGGTTTACGCCGGCCTTCTTGGCCGCGTCCTTGATCGAAACGGTATTGGCGGTGCGCCATTCGCTTTCGGCGCCGACTTGCGAAAAACCCATTGTCAGCGGCTTGTCTGCGGACATGGCGGTGGACATGACGCCCAAGCCCAAAGTCATGCAAACGGCGGCGCCCAGCAGTGTTCTGCGTGTCATTTTCATTGCGTTGTCTCCAATTATGTTTATCAACACGATCTGTTTTTATTGGTGTCCGGCGTGATCGAACCGAGGGTGATCCGACTTGTACGCCGTCATTTTGCGTGTTCGCTTGCACGTGGCGTGCAGCGAAATGTGCGGATCAATATTAGGAGCGTGAGGAATATCTATCCAATGAATTTTTCGTACCTTCCGATACTGAAACAGACATGACGCTTTACCTGACTACATCCGTGACGGAATGCTGAAATCGAGATCATTTTTGATATCAATCTTCATTAATTTTTCATTATTCCGCATCAGTAGCGAATGTTAGGATCGGCCCTGTTTTACCCAAGCGGAGCAGACCGCACAGCATCCGCATTGATATTTGAGACAAGCAAACGAGACGCCATGACTACACCCGCCATTGAAGTGCTCACCCTGCAATCGGGTCGGCAACGCCTTAGCGTATTGCCAACCTTGGGAGCAAGCGTCGCAGCCTGGGATCTGCAGTGGCGCGGTCAATGGACGCCTTTGTTTCGCCCTTGGGCTGGCGGCAGCGATCTCTATACGACGGCGTGCTTCCCGCTGGTGCCATGGTCCAATCGCATCACCGAAGGCGGCTTCATGCACAAGGGCCTGCACTACCCGGTGTTGCAAAACCGTACCGGAGAAAACTACCCCATCCATGGCGACGGCTGGCTGCAGGCATGGCAAGCCGAAGCCTATACCGACAGCAGCGTGGTATTGACGCTGAGTTCGGAACAATACGACGGCGATCCCTACACCTATGCCGCGACGCAAACGCTGACCTTGCGTGACGACGGCCTGGAGATCGACCTGCAAGTCACCAACCGTGGTGCAGACGAACTGCCCTTCGGCCTTGGCCTGCACCCTTACTTTACGCGCAATGCTGCGACGCGGCTGCAATCGCGCGCCGACGGCGTCTGGCTGTGCGGCGCTGATCCGATTCCGACCGGCCATACGCAGCATTTTCCGGCGACCTTTGACTACAACCAGTTTGCGCCGGTGGATTTCCCTGCCGACGGACCGCTGATCGACAACTGTTTCACCGGCTGGGATGGCGTCTCCCGCATCGACTATCCCGACCGCGGCCTGCGCATCGAGATGCGCATGGAAGACTGCAACGGCTACAGCCTGATGTACCGCCCACCCGGCCTCGACTATTTTTGCCTGGAACCGATCACGCATCCTATCGATGCCTTCCATATGCCTGGCCGCGATGGCCTGGTCAATCTGGTTCCCGGCGCTTCGATGCGACTGCTCACACACTTCAAGGTGAGCGAACTCTGAACATGACACAAGCAATGCAAACATCTTCATCCACCGGCCTGATTGCGCTCGACTGGGGCACGTCGTCCCTGCGCGCCTATCGTTTCGACAAACAAGGCAAGGTCGTCGACAAACGTGCGCTGCCCTGGGGCATCATGAATTTACCGCCCGCCGAAAACGGCGCAGATACTATCAACGACGATAGCACTGACGCCGGTTTCCGACGCGCACTGCAAGCCGCTTGCGGCGATTGGCTGCGCGAGGCGCCCGGCACGCCGCTGATCGCAGCAGGCATGGTCGGCAGCAAACAAGGCTGGCGCGAAGCACCGTATCTCGACGTACCGCTGGCTGTGAGCAACATCGGCAAATCGCTGACCACCGTCGATACCGGCCTCGGCACCCCGCTGCACATCGTATCCGGCTTGCTCGAACGTTCCGCCCTGCCCAATGTGATTCGCGGTGAAGAGACGCAGGTCGCCGGCATCCTCGACCAGTTAAACGTGGAGGACATCCTGATCGGCCTGCCGGGAACGCATTCCAAGTGGGTGCATGTCACTGGTCGCCGCATTACGCATTTCGATACGTTCATGACCGGCGAGATGTATGCCGCGCTGTCCAATCACACCATCCTCGGCCGCACCATGCAACGCGACGGCGCGCCTGACGAGGCCGCCTTTCTGCGCGGCGCAGGCGTGGCAAAAACCGCGGACGGCCGCGCAGGCATGCTGTCGAACATTTTCAGCAGCCGCACGCTGGGCCTGACCGGCGAACTCTCGCCACGCGCCCAGGCCGATTATTTGTCGGGTCTTCTGATCGGTCACGAAATCGCAGCGCTGCTGGCATTGGCCGATGGCCGCCTGCAAACGCGCATCGCGCTGATCGGCGACGACATGCTGTGCCAACGCTACCGTCAGGTGCTCGCGCTGTACGGTGTCACGCAAGTGGAAATCGCAGAGGCAGCAACTGAACACGGTCTGTGGAAACTGGCCGAACACGCCGGCTTGATTGCCTGATTACCCGATTACCCGATCCCATTTCGTCACTACGTTTTAGTCATAAAGAAAGCAGAACCATGCTGAAGAATCTTTTCCAACGCGCGCTCAGAGACTGTGGCCTCATCGCCATTCTGCGCGGCGTGCGCCCCGACGAAGTCGAAGCCATCGGCAACGCGCTGTACGAAGCAGGATTTCGCGTCATCGAAGTGCCGCTCAATTCGCCGGAGCCCCTGCAAAGCATCGCCACGCTGCGCCGCACGCTGCCGGCCGACTGCATCATCGGTGCTGGCACCGTGCTCAGCCCCGAAGCTGTTTTACAGGTCAAAGAAGCCGGCGGCGAACTGATCGTCATGCCGCATAGCGACGCGCGCGTCATCACCGCCGCCAAAGAAGCCGGATTGTGCTGCGCACCGGGCGTGGCGACAGTCACCGAAGCTTTCGCTGCACTGGCGGCGGGTGCCGACGTACTGAAGATGTTCCCGGCCGAGCAACTCGGACCGCACGTGGTCAAGGCCTGGCGCGCGGTCATTCCGGCATCGGTGGCGCTGCTGCCGGTAGGCGGCATTCTGCCGAGCAGCGTGTCGGTATTCATCGATGCCGGCGCATCCGGCTTCGGTCTCGGCTCGGCGCTGTACAAACCTGGCCTGACCGCAGCTGCCGTCGGCGAAAACGCCAAGGCCTTCGTCAGCGCCTGGCAAACCCGTGCAGCCGCCAGCGCCAGCATTAGCTAATAACGCCAGGAAAAATAGGCAAATCAACCAGACAAACGCCGGCCGCCAGAACCGGCCAAGCATTTAACCAGCTCTGCCATCGACCATGGCCGGGCACTACTCAGAGAAACGGATATCTCTCCGATGAAAATCACCAAACTGACCACCTTTATCGTTCCACCGCGCTGGTGCTTCCTGAAGATTGAAACCGACGAAGGCATCGTCGGCTGGGGTGAACCGGTCGTCGAAGGCCGCGCACACAGCGTCGCTGCCGCCGTGGAAGAACTCGCCGACTACCTGATCGGCAAAGACCCGCGCCACATTGAAGATCACTGGACCATCCTCTATCGCGGCGGCTTCTACCGCGGCGGCGCCATCCACATGAGCGCACTGGCCGGCATCGATCAGGCCCTGTGGGACATCAAGGGCAAGGCGCTCGGCGTGCCGGTCAGCGAATTGCTGGGCGGCCCGGTGCGTGACAGCATCCGCGTGTATTCGTGGATCGGCGGCGATCGTCCCGCCGACACCGCAAAGGCCGCCAAGGATGCCGTCGCGCGTGGCTTCACCGCCGTCAAGATGAACGGCACTGAAGAACTGCAATTCATCGACACCTATGACAAAGTCGAAGCCACGCTGGCCAACGTCGCCGCCGTGCGTGAAGCCGTCGGTCCGAACATCGGCATCGGCGTCGACTTCCACGGCCGCGTGCACAAGCCAATGGCAAAAGTGCTGATCAAGGAACTGGAGCCATACAAACTGATGTTCATCGAAGAACCGGTCTTGAGCGAAAACTACGAAGCCCTGAAAGAGATCGCCCATCTGACCGCGACGCCGATCGCGCTGGGCGAACGTCTGTATTCACGCTGGGATTTCAAACGCATCCTCAGCGAAGGCTACGTCGACATCATTCAGCCTGACGTCTCGCACGCCGGCGGCATCACCGAAACACGCAAGATCGCCACCATGGCCGAAGCCTACGACGTCGCGCTGGCGCTGCACTGCCCGCTCGGTCCGATTGCGCTGGCAGCTTGCCTGCAGGTCGATGCGATCTCGTACAACGCTTTCATCCAGGAACAAAGCCTCGGCATTCATTACAACGAAAGCAATGACTTGCTCGACTACGTCACCAAACCGGAAGTGTTCAGCTACAAAGATGGCTATGTGACAATTCCGAACGGGCCTGGGCTGGGTATCGAGATCAATGAAGAGTATGTGAAGCAGCGTGCAGAAGTCGGTCATCGCTGGCGCAACCCCATCTGGCGACACAAAGACGGCAGCTTCGCCGAATGGTAAAACCTGTCGGGGTCCTACTGCGGACCGCGAACAGGTTTCGATCTCTTTGAGTTCGCACGATTCTCTTCAATATATTTCATCCAAGCGGCCCGTATCTGCTCAGCAGAGCGGGCCGCAGCCACGTAAAATAGCGGTTTCCTTCCGCAGTAAAACCCATCAGGACTTTCAAGCATGCATTGGCCTCTCTTCGCCCTCGCCGTCGCTGCCTTCGGCATCGGCACTACAGAATTTGTGATCATGGGGCTGTTGCCTGATGTCGCGCGCGACCTCGGCGTGTCTGCGCCGGCGGCCGGCATGCTGGTCTCCGGCTATGCGCTGGGCGTGGCAGCGGGTGCGCCGGTACTGGCGATTCTCACCGCCAAGTGGCAGCGCAAGCGCGCTCTGGTCGGTTTGATGTGCCTGTTCATTCTTGGCAACGTGCTGTGCGCGATTGCGCCCAACTACAACTTCCTGATGGTGGCGCGCGTGGTGACGGCGTTCTGTCACGCCGCGTTCTTCGGCATCGGTGCAGTTGTGGCGGCAGAACTGGTGCCACGTGAAAAGCGCGCCCAAGCTGTGGCGCTGATGTTCACCGGCCTCACTGTCGCCAATATTCTCGGTGTGCCGTTCGGCACGGCGTTAGGACATGCCGCCGGTTGGCGCTCGACTTTCGGGGCGATCACGCTGATCGGCCTTGCCGCCGTCATCATGCTGTGGGTCTGCCTGCCGAAAAAGATCGCCATGCAAGGCGGCAGCATTTTCAAGGAATTCCGCGCCATCATTCATCCGCAGGTTCAATTGGCGCTGCTGACCAGCACGCTGGCCTCGGTCAGCATGTTCAGCGTGTTGACGTATATCGCCTACATCCTGCTCGACGTCACCGGTTTCACCGCGCATCAGGAAAGCTGGGTGCTGCTGCTGTTCGGTGCGGGCATCACGGTCGGCGGTCTGATCGGCGGACGTCTGGCGGATTGGCGCTTGATGCCGGTGCTGTTTTCGATGTTCGTCTGCATCGCGCTGATCCTCGTGCAATTTTCGTGGAGCAGCCACTACCAGTTACCGACGCTGATCACCATGTTCGTCTGGGGTGCGTTCTCGTTTGCGGTGGTACCGGCGGCGCAGATTCGTGTGCTGGATAAGGCCAAGGACGCGCCAAATCTGGCGTCGACCCTCAATCAGGGCGCCTTCAACGTCGGCAATGCCACTGGCGCATGGTTGGGCGGGCTGGCGATTTCGGCGGGCCTGCCGTTGACCGATCTGCCGCTGCTGGGCGCGGGCGTGTCGGTGCTGGGCTTTTTAACGGTGTTGACATCGGCCATGCTGGATCGGCGTGCAGCGCGCGCCGCGGCGTAATTTGGGTGTTCTGAAAAAGTCCCGTTATAATGCGCTGCCATGAAACGCTATGTCCTCATTTTCCTGCTGATGCTGCTGCCCCTCCAGTTTTCCTGGGCGGCCGTGGCATCGTATTGCCAGCATGAAAGTAATCCCGCTGCAGAGCACGTCGGCCATCATGCCGCTGCCGACAACAAGCTGGGTCAGGACAGCGACAAAAATGGCGACAGCAAGCTCAACACCGGCAGCGACGCCGATTGCAGTTTCTGCCATTTTTCCTGCAGCAAGCCGATGAATTCGCACGCGGCTTGGACGCCTCCCCTGCAGGAAAAGAATAGCTTCACTCCCTCATTACCCCCGCTGTATCTCTCCCACATCGGGGAATCCCCCGAAGAGCCCGACTGGAAACTCGCCGCTTAAGCCGGCGGGTCGTCTTCCTTTTTTCATACCACTGCTGACCGCTCGCCGAATTCCTTCCCTTTCATCCGGAGAATTCGATGTACACCCGTTTCTACCCGCTGGGACTGGCGCTTCTGCTCGCCTGCCCGGCCTACACGCATGCGCAGGAGGCGGCAACGCCTATCACACTGAGCAATGCCGTCGCGCTCGCGCTCGACAACAATCCTGAACTGTCTGCCGCCCGGCACGAACTGGAGGCGGTCGACGCCACCGTCACACAAGCCGGCGCACGCCCCAATCCCGAACTGTCGACGCTGATGGAAGACACGCGCAAAAGCACGCGCACCACCACCATTCAGCTCAACCAGCCGATTGAACTCGGCGGCAAACGCGCCGCCCGCATCGGCGCCGCCGAACGTGCACGCGAGGCCGCACGCATCGAGCTCACCATCCGGCGTGATGAAATCCGCATCGCCGCCACGTCGGCGTTCTTCACGGTGCTGACAGCACAGGAACGCCGCCGTCTGGCGCAGGAATCCGCCGACCTTGCCCGTAGCGCCGCCGACGCCACCGGCCGTCGCGTCACTGCCGGAAAGATCTCACCGGTGGAAGAAACCCGTGCGCGTGTCGCCGCTGCCTCTGCACGGCTGGAGCTGAGCCAGGCCGACGGCGAACTCGACCTCGCGCGCCGCCGCCTCGCCGGCCTGTGGGGCAATGCCCAGCCGCGCTTCACGCTGGCCGAAGGCACCGCCGGACAATTGCCGCCGCTACCGGCTATCGCCGATATCGCGGAACGCAGCGCCGATGCGCCGCAACTGCGGCTAGCCCGGATCGAAGTCGAACGCCGTCAGGCATTGAGCAAGATCGAAAGCAGCAAACGCATTCCGGATGCCACGCTAAGCCTTGGCAGGAAGCGCGATGAAGAAGCCGGCCGCAGCATGTGGGTGGTCGGCGTGTCGATGCCGCTGCCTTTCCTCGACAGTAATCGCGGCAACCTGGAAGAAGCATTGCGCCGCACCGACAAAGCACGTGACGAACTGGCCGCTGCCGAGACGCGCCTGCGCACCGACATCGCGCAGGCGTATGAAAAACTGCGCAACGCCCATGCCGAAGTCGCCGTCCTGCACAGCGACATCCTGCCCGGCGCGCAGAGCGCCTACGCCGCCGCCGGCAAGGGCTTCGAACTCGGTAAGTTCAATTTCCTGGAAGTGCTCGACGCCCAGCGCACCTTGTTCCAGGCGCGCTCGCAATACCTGCGTGCGATCTCCGACGCCCACCTTGCCTCGGCCGAACTGGAGCGCCTGCTCGGTTCCGCTGGCCCCAACCAATAACCGGACGCCATCATGACCAAGAAACAGAAACTCACCCTCGCCGCGATTGCGGCCATCACGGCGCTGCTGGCCGCACTGATCCTGCTCAGCGGCGCAAGCAAATCCGCACCGGCTGATGCCCATGCCGAAAGCGGCCATGACCATGCTGCAGAAAAAACCACCAAGGACGATCGCAAAGAAGAAGGCCATAAGGAAGCCAAAGACGAGCATGGCGACCACAAAGACGACGATGAGAAAGGTCACGACGACAAGGGTCACGATGAAAAGGGTCACGAAGAAGACGGCAAGATCGCCTTCAACGAACAGCAACTGAAAACCGCCGGCATCGTCCTCGACACCGCCGCGCCCGGCCGCATCCGCACCAGCCTGCAACTGCCCGGCGAAATCCGCTTCAACCAGGACCGTACCGCGCACGTGGTGCCCAAGGTGAACGGCGTGGTCGAATCGGTCAGCGCCAATCTCGGCCAGCAGGTGAAGAAGGGACAAGTACTCGCTGTCGTCAGCAGCAGCACGGTGTCGGAGCAACGCAGCGAATTGCTGAATGCGCAGCAGCGACTGACGCTGGCGCAGGCGACCCACGCGCGTGAGAAAACCCTGTGGCAGGAAAAAATCTCCGCCGAACAGGATTACCTGCAAGCCGGACAGGCATTGAAGGAAGCCGAAATTGCCGTGCGCAATGCACAGCAAAAGCTGGCCGCCATCGGTGCAGGTACAAGTTCTTCAGGACTGAACCGCTATGAGATCCGCGCCCCCTTCGACGGCATCGTCGTCGAGAAGCATCTCGCGCTCGGCGAAGCAGTGAAGGAAGACGCCAGCATCTTCACCATCTCCGACCTGTCCAGCGTCTGGGCCGAAATCACCGTCGCCGCACGCGACATGAACGCCGTACGCGTGGGTGAAAACGTTACCGTCAACGCCACCGCGTTCGCCTCCAGCGCCAGCGGCAAGATCGCCTACGTCGGTGCGCTGCTGGGTGAACAGACACGTACCGCCAAGGCCCATGTGATCTTGCCCAATCCCGGCAACGCCTGGCGTCCCGGCCTGTTCGTCAACGTCGAGGTGCTGGCGCAGGAAATCGAGGTCGCGCTCGCCGTCGCCGCCGATGCGGTGCAGTCGGTCGAGCAGAAACAGGTGGTCTTCGTGCGTGTTGCCGACGGCTTCAGGAAACAGGAAGTGACATTGGGCCGCACCGACGGCAAGCGTGTCGAGATCATCAAGGGCCTCAGCGCGGGTGATGTCTACGCCGCCGCAGGCAGCTTCGTCATCAAGGCTGAACTGGGCAAGGGGAGCGCCGAACATGCGCACTAAAACCTGCTTGATATCTTACTGCGAGGCCATGATCCGGCGTCGGGCGGTGCTCGGAATCCTCATGTACTCAAGTACATTCCAAGGATTCCAACTGAGCTCCGCTCCGGCCGCCACCGGCTGATGGCCTCTCGCTACAGATCTCAAGCAGGTTCTAAACCCATGCTTCATCCCTACTTCATCTCCCACTCCGAGCGAGAAGGACACTCCCATGTTTGAACGCATCATCCGCTTCGCCATCGAGCACCGATGGCTGGTCTTGCTGGCCGTCTTCGGCATGGCGGCCTACGGCGTCTACAGCTATCAGAAGCTGCCCATCGACGCCGTGCCCGACATCACCAACGTCCAGGTACAGATCAACACCTCCGCGCCCGGCTACTCGCCGCTGGAAACCGAGCAGCGCATCAGCTTTCCGATTGAAACGGTCATGTCCGGTCTGCCCAATCTGGAGCAGACACGCTCGCTGTCGCGCTACGGCCTGTCGCAGGTGACGGTCATCTTCAAGGACGGCACCGACATCTACTTTGCACGCCAGTTGGTCAACGAACGCATCCAGGAAGCGCGCAGCAAGCTGCCGTCCGGTATTGATCCCGCGATGGGACCGATCTCGACCGGTCTCGGCGAAATCTACCTGTGGACGGTTGAAGCCAAAGACGGTGCGAAGAAAGCCGACGGCACGCCCTACTCGCCCGCCGACCTGCGCGAAATCCAGGACTGGATCATCAAGCCGCAACTGCGTAATGTCACCGGCGTGACCGAGATCAATTCCATCGGCGGCTATGCCAAGGAATACCACGTCGCCCCTTCCCCGGCCAAGCTGGCCTCGTACGGCCTGACGCTGCAAAACGTCGCCGCCGCGCTGGAACGCAACAACGCCAACGTCGGCGCCGGCTACATCGAGAAGCGCGGTGAACAATACCTGATCCGCGCACCGGGACAGGTGGCTTCGCTCGACGATATCCGCAACATCATCCTCGGCAACGTGCAAGGCGTGGCGATCCGCATCCGCGACGTGGCCGAGGTCGGCATCGGCCGTGAACTGCGCACCGGCGCCGCCACAGAGAACGGCCGCGAAGTGGTGCTCGGCACCGTCTTCATGCTGATCGGCCAGAACAGCCGCACGGTGTCGCAAGCGGTCGACAAGAAGATGGCCGAGATCAACCGCTCGCTGCCCGAAGGCGTACAGGCCGTCACCGTATACGACCGCACAGTGCTGGTCGACAAGGCCATCAATACCGTCAAGAAAAACCTCATCGATGGCGCGGTGCTGGTGATCGCGGTGCTGTTCCTGTTCCTCGGCAACATCCGCGCAGCCGTGATCACGGCGATGGTGATTCCGCTGGCGATGCTATTCACCTTCACCGGCATGGTGTCCAACCACGTCAGCGCGAACCTGCTGAGCCTGGGCGCGCTCGACTTCGGCATCATCATCGACGGCGCCGTCGTGATCGTGGAAAACTGCGTGCGCCGCCTGGCCCATGCGCAGCAGCATCACGGCCGGCCGCTGACGCGCAGCGAACGCTTCCACGAAGTCTTCGCAGCCTCGCGTGAAGCGCGCCGCCCACTGCTGTTCGGCCAGCTCATCATCATGATCGTGTATCTGCCGATGTTTGCGCTGACCGGTGTCGAAGGCAAGATGTTCCAGCCGATGGCCTTCACCGTGGTGGCAGCCTTGCTGGGCGCGATGATTTTGTCGGTCACCTTCATCCCGGCGGCGATTGCCCTGTTCATCGGCGACAAGGTCGACGAAAAGGAAAACGCCCTGATGCGCGCCGCCAAGCGCGCCTACGCGCCGCTGCTGCAAGCCTCGATGCGCAACAAGCCGGTGGTGCTGTCGCTGGCGGGGGCCGTGATCGTCCTATGCTCGTTGCTCGGCACCAAGCTGGGCAGCGAGTTCGTGCCCAGCCTCAACGAAGGCGACCTGGCGATCCAGGCCTTGCGCATCCCCGGCACCAGCCTGACGCAATCGGTGGAAATGCAGCAGCAGCTGGAACGCACGCTCAAGGACAACTTCCCCGAGATCGAGCGCGTGTTCGCCCGCACCGGCACCGCCGAAGTGGCGTCCGACCCGATGCCGCCGAACATCTCCGACGGCTACATCATGCTCAAGCCAGAAGACCAATGGCCCAAGCCGCGCAAAACCCGCGACGAACTGATCATCGCCATCCAGGAAACCGTCGCCACCCTGCCCGGCAACAGCTACGAGTTCTCGCAGCCGATCCAGTTGCGTTTCAATGAACTGATCTCGGGCGTGCGCAGCGACGTCGCGGTCAAGGTCTTCGGCGACGACATGGACGTGCTCAACGACACCGCCGCCAAAATCGCCGGTGCCTTGGGCAAGATCCCCGGCGCAACCGAAGTCAAAGTCGAGCAATCGACCGGCCTGCCGATGCTGACCGTCAAGATAGACCGCGAGAAGACCGCCCGCTACGGCCTCAACATCGGCGACGTGCAGGATACGATCTCCATGGCCATCGGCGGCAAGGAAGCCGGCGCGCTGTTCCAAGGCGACCGCCGCTTCGACATCATCGTGCGGCTGCCGGAAAACGAACGCAACGACCTCGACGCCATCAAGCGCCTGCCGATCCCCTTGTCGCACAGCGACGGCAAGCTCAGCTACATCCCGCTGGGCGAAGTAGCCGACTTCAACATCGCCCCCGGCCCCAACCAGGTCAGCCGCGAAAACGGCAAGCGCCGCGTCGTCGTCAGCACCAACGTGCGCGGACGCGATCTCGGTTCCTTCGTCGACGCCGCCGCCGCCGGCATCGCCGCGCAGGTAAAAATCCCGGCCGGCTATTGGATCGCCTGGGGCGGCCAGTTCGAGAACTTGCAGTCGGCAACGCAACGCCTGCAAATCGTCGTGCCGGTCGCCTTGCTGCTGGTGTTCGTCCTGCTGTTCGCGATGTTCAACAACGTCAAGGACGGCCTGCTGGTCTTCACCGGCATCCCGTTCGCCCTGACCGGCGGCGTGCTGGCGCTGGCGATGCGCGGCATCCCGTTGTCGATCTCGGCCGCCGTCGGCTTCATCGCGCTGTCAGGCGTGGCGGTGTTGAACGGCCTGGTCATGATCGCCTTCATCCGCACCCTGCGCGAAGAAGGCCGCTCGCTCGACGACGCCATCTTCGAAGGCGCCATGACGCGCCTGCGACCGGTACTAATGACCGCACTAGTGGCGTCGCTGGGATTCGTGCCGATGGCGTTGGCAACCGGCACCGGCGCGGAAGTGCAACGGCCGCTGGCGACGGTGGTCATCGGAGGGATTTTGTCGTCGACGTTGTTGACGTTGCTGGTGTTGCCGTTGTTGTATCGGTTGGTGCATGCGGGGGATGCTGAAGATGGCGATGCGGTTCGCGCATCGTCGTCCTGGTATAGCCGATTGCGCGACTGGATGCGTGGCAGAATACGTCGAAGGGCGTCAACGAATTAAAATGAAAACGCTCCACAACAAAGTCGTTGTGGGGCGTTTTTTAATATTTTTCTGCTTCTAGCCGATTGCGGCCATCCATTTCATATAAGCCGTTACTCTCGAGTAGCTTTTCAGCGGCTCTTGACGCAATAAATTGACCACGTTTTTGATGGATTTTTACGCACCTGTAGGGCATTTCTTTGCTACGGTATGACCATTGCCTATTCGCCTCGCTTTGGGGCAATGGCGACCTTTTAGGGCTGCACATGCTTATCTATTTGGATCACTGCTACCTCGTCAATTTACAACGCGGATTTAACGAACCTTTGTACCGCGCGGAATGGGAAATTGCTCAGTCACTGAATGCCGCTGGCCATCGGTTTGTGGTGTCGGCTTGGAATATGGTGGAATTGGCAAAAGCGGCCCGAATTGATAGGCGACAAGAGACCGCGACAATAGTCCGAAACATGATGCCGCTATACCTGAGCAATAACAATTTTATCAAGAGTCAGGAGCTGCAATTATTTTTGAATCGACGGACTCAATGGCCTTTTATGATTTCCCCCGAGGTTCAGCCCTTTAATGAAACCGTGTCGCAAATGTGGAGCACATACAACGCCGGTCCGGCGCTGATTGGAGAGATATTCGGTGAGTATGTTGAGCACCTTGCGGCAGACCGACACGACCTCGGCATAGTACTAAGAGAGTTTGGCGATTCGCCAAACCTTATTCGAAGTGCTCGGGTAGCTGCTGGTAAGGGATTAATTGCCGAACCCGAGCCGGTTATTAACGCGGAATGGATATTTGGTTTATTGCCTGAGCGTGACCGGGCTCAGGCATGGATACCAGAACCCACCAGACGCGCAGCCACAGAATTTGTATTACTTATCATGGCAGACTTATTCCGTGAATGCCCCACGATTTATGCCGACGAGCTTCGTTTTAGGCGCGCCATTTTTACGAATCGCCACATTCATGAGAACGACGGTGCCGATACTCAGCATGTCATCGGAGCACTTGCATACTGCGATCACTTTGTGACCAATGATCGTGCACTTCGGGATTTTATTGTCGACAATCAACCCAAGGGACACTTTCCTTGTTCTCCCGTGGAAATGCTGAGTCAAATAAACCTCTGAGGGCTGAAACGCCTGAATTGCTGCCCCCTATGCCCCATACTTCAGAGCTGATGCAATTGGCGGGGGAAGAGGGCGTAAATTTTCTTCAAGGTGGCGAGTATTTTTGTAGCCTCTGTGCTTCAGTGGCGTCATTTCGTGGAGGTAAGCATCGGCCGCCGAAGCGAGCAGGTTACTAGCTTCGATGTATTCTCGTTCGTCATTTTGGATATGCTCAACAACAGCAATTAGAAAGTCCATTACGGAGTGATAGGTCTTCAGCCCAATGATTTCCACCTCATTTTTATTTTTTCGTTCTTCATCTGAGGCCGTCGCCAATTTTGTTTGGCGCTCCAGCACAGCTTCATTGTAGAGCCCGTGAACATCAATGAGATGCTGATAAATCCTCTCCAGATGTTGGAGTTTTTGGAAAGCTTCTTTTCCTTCTGGAGCGTGAAGTAAGAAATGAATGGATAATAGGTTGATGCCATTCTTTGGTAAAAATGTCGCTATCTGTGGCTTTACGTAAGCCACCAACGGCGCGTCGGTAATTCCGTCCGAGGCAAATCCCTCAGCTGCATCAGCTAGCATGTCGCGAAAAACTACTCTCACGTTTAAAAAATCTTCGAGCATTGAGCCGATTGCGTATGACGCGCCATAGATGGCTGTTCGTTCTTGGTCTTTCTTTCGCTGCTTGTGAACATAGTCATTGACATAGAACGCAATCCCAGCGCCGATAGCGGGCCCTACAATCAATTTAATGAAGTCCCAAGAGTCCCTCCAGAATTCGCTGGGCAGATTTTCTTTGATCGAAGAAATTGTTATCAGCGTCGCAGCGAAAATCCATGCGACCGCAAGCAATTTAATGATCAGTTCTGTTTTACCTTTCATGCTCTCCCTCCCCTTGATGAATTATTCCAACCCAATTTTACCGGGAGCGAATGATGAAGGGCACCCAGCGGGCGGGCCTTCTACTCTGTGGGCATAACTTACTTCCCCTTTCTGCCGCAAACAGAAATCAGCAAGATGGGAGTGGACGTATACATCGCAAATTTTCTGAACGACCGCTCTTGCCGATAGCGGACATCACAAACTCCTATCGCTCATTCGTCAGTTGATTGAGTCCTTCCGCCTCCATATTTAAATTTCCGCAGAGGTTCCTCGAGCCAATTGGACAGCACGCGAACTTGTTCAGCCGCATGGCGGAATGCGTGAGCTGATACATGTAGGGCTGGACCACCAAATCCGAAGGGGTCGTTTTCGATGTTCGAGCGCGGCCAATACATGTCGTTGGGGTCGGTAAACAGCGGCACAGGGAATTTTGTTAGCGTAGATTTATTGTGCCGAATTGCTTCGGAGGTAAGAGATCCTGCGTGCCCATCTAAATTGCGCGCTAAGATAATCTGCTCAATAACATCGATATCGGCGGCGCAATTCACCAAATCCAGACCGGTGACCTCGGCGAAACATGCCACGTAGCCACGAACAAAACTTCGTTTGAATAGTTCGGGTGCTGCTTCTCGGCACGCCTGCGGATTCTTCCAAAGCAATTTGCTCCAAGTCTCGAAATAAATTTTCAACGTATTTGAGAGATTGGAAATTGCACTGCGGCCGATCAAGTCTAGCGAGTAACTTTGCTGCAACCATTCGTCCAGAAACTGAGGCTCCCCATCCTCAGCATAAACAGGCTCGAATGGTGGTTCCTCTTTTTCAATTTTTCCCATTGTCTCTACGAAGCGGCTACTAGCTTCTTCGTAAAATTGAACGATTGCATCAACGCGTCTCTTGAGGAAATAGTCGACATCCATAGTATTACCTCCTTCACGAGTACCCACTTCTGGCCGGTAGCAGTCATTGCCCTTCAATTGAAACGCAACTCTATCAAATTCAAGCAACATCCCGAATTCAAATTTTTCCTACACATGCAAAACGTATCCACGAGTCAACCATAAAAAAGGCCCTGCGACATCGCTGTCGCAGGGCCTTTTTTAATCCATTGCAGGATAAGACGGATCAAGCAATCCGCTGCTCCGAAGCCGGATCAAACAACAGCGCCTTGGTCAGATCAAACGCCAGCTTCAGCGGCTCATTCGGCAATGCCCCTGCGCGCGGATGCGTGCGGCAAGTCACCGGTGCGTCGTTGAAGCGCGCCACCACCAGCGTGTCCGGGCCGGTTGGCTCGGTCAGTTCGACCGTGCAGTCGACTTCGGTCGGGCGATAGCTGCCGGTGGTGCTAAGTGGATCTCCATTGCGCGCACTCATGGCGTCGGTGACGTGTTCCGGACGGATACCGAGGACGATGTCGCGGCCTACCCATTTTGCTACTGCATCGGTATGGCCGTTCAATGGCAAGGTCAGCAAGGTCTTGCGACCGCCGTGGTCGAGCTCGAATGCCGGGGCGGAGCCGTCGGTGGTGAGTTTGCCGCGCAGGAAGTTCATCGACGGCGAGCCGATGAAGCCGGCCACGAACAGGTTGCTCGGTGAGTCGTAGATCTCTTGCGGGCTGCCGAACTGCTGAACCACGCCGTCCTTCATGACGGCGATGCGATCGCCCAGGGTCATCGCTTCGATCTGGTCGTGCGTGACGTAGACGATGGTGCTGCCCAGACGCTGGTGCATACGCTTGATTTCGGCGCGCATTTCGACGCGCAGTTTGGCGTCCAGATTCGACAGTGGCTCGTCGAAGAGGAATAGCGAGGGATCGCGTGCAATCGCACGGCCCATTGCGACACGTTGACGCTGGCCGCCGGACAGCAGCGCCGGTTTGCGATCCAGCAGATGGGTGATTTGCAGGATGTTGGCGACGCGCTCGACGATTTCCTTTTGTTCAGCTTTGGGGATCTTGCGGATGCCGAGGCCGAAGGAAATATTTTCCCGCACGGTCATGGTCGGGTACAGCGCATACGACTGGAACACCATGGCGATGTCGCGTTCTTTCGGAGCGACGTTGTTGACGACGCGGTCACCGATCATGATCTCGCCTTCGGAGACGGTCTCCAGACCGGCGATCATGTTGAGCAGTGTCGACTTGCCGCAGCCGGAGCCGCCGACCAGGATCAGGAACTGGCCATCTTCGATTTCCAGATCGATGCCCTTGAGGACTTCGTTACCGTTCGGGTAGACCTTGCGTACGTTGCGAATTGATAAGCTTGCCATTCTCTTACTTCTCCATGAATTCTTGTCTTGAACTGCTTAACCCTTGACGGCGCCTGCTGTCAGGCCGCGGACAAAGTATTTACCAGCGAGGATATACACCAGCAGCGTCGGCAGCGCCGCGATGATCGCGGCCGCCATGTTGACGTTGTACTCCGTCACGCCGGTCGAGGTGTTGACCAGATTGTTCAGCGCCACGGTCACCGGTTTTGCATCCGAGCCGCCGAATACGACGCCGAACAGGAAGTCGTTCCAGATCTGCGTGAACTGCCAGATGAAGCAGACCATAAAAATCGGCAGCGACAGCGGGAAGATGATCTTGCGGTAGGTCAGGAAAAATCCAGCGCCGTCGATGCGCGCCGCCTTGACCAGCTCTTCCGGCACGGTCACGTAGTAGTTGCGGAAGAACAGCGTGGTGAACGCGATGCCGTAGACGATGTGCACGAAGATCAGGCCCGGCGTGGTGTTGGCCATGTCGAACATGCCCAGCAAGCGCGCCATCGGCAGAATCACCACCTGGAACGGAATAAAGCAACCGACCATGAGCGCTGCGAACAGTGCTTCTGATCCACGGAAGCGCCAGTGCGCCAACACGTAGCCGTTGAGAGAGCCGATCAGGGTTGAAATCAACACGGCCGGAATCGTCATCTTGATCGAGTTCCAGAAGAACGGCGCGAGGCCGCCGCAGTCGACGCCGGTGCAGGCGCTGTCCCAGGCTTTGCCCCAGGCCGCGGTGGTCGGCGACATCGGCAGCGCCAGCAGATTGCTGGAGCGGATTTCGTCGAGCGACTTCAGCGAGGTGGTGATCATCACGTACAGCGGTGCGAGGTAGTACAGGCCGACCAGCACCAGCAGGATATAGATCAGCACGCGGCCGACGGTCAGCGGCTTGCGCTCCTGGTTCGGGCCCCCTTTGGGAGCGAAGGTATCAACGGCCATTGCGGGTTCCTTTCGTTTCCAGATACATCAAAGGCACCAGCACGGCCAGCACGGTCGCCAACATCATCACGGCGGAAGCGGCGCCAAGGCCTAACTGTCCACGCGTGAAAGAGAACTGATACATGAAGATCGCCGGCAAGTCCGTCGAGGTACCGGGGCCGCCTGCAGTCAGCGCCATGACCAGGTCGAAGCTCTTGATCGCAATGTGACCGAGCACTAGCAACACGCTGAAGAACACCGGGCGCAGCGCCGGGATGACGATGCGGCGATAGATGGTCGGCAAGCTCGCACCGTCAACCATCGCCGCCTTGATGATGGAGTCGTCGATACCGCGCAAACCGGCCAGAAACAGCGCCATCACAAACCCCGACGACTGCCACACACCGGCAATGACGACGGTGTAGATCGCCATGTCGGAGTTGACCAGCCAGTCGAAGGAGAAGTTGGCGAAGCCCCAGTCGTGCATCATTTTTTCCAGGCCGAGGCCGGGATTGAGAATCCACTTCCAGGCAGCGCCGGTCACGATGAAGGACAGCGCCATCGGATACAGGTAGATGGCGCGCAAGGCGCCTTCTGCGCGGATCTTCTGATCCAGCAGGATCGCCATGAACAGGCCGATGGCCAGGCACAGCAGGATGAACAGGCCGCCGAAGATACCCAGGTTGCTGGCAGCGGTCCACCAGCGGTCGAGCGCGAACAACCGGGTGTATTGATCGAAGCCGGCGAATTCGTAGTTGGGCATCAGGCGCGAATTGGTCAGCGACAGATAGCCGGTGAGTGCGATGAAGCCGTAGACAAACACCAGCGACAAAATGATGGTCGGTGATAAGACCAGGCGCGGCAGCCAGTTGTCGGCGAACGCGGCGAATTTTCCACTGCGGCCATTTCTACGCGCGGGCTTGCCCGCTGCGTTCGAACCAGTCGACGACAGGGAAACTGTTGAGTTGGACATGCATGTCTCCTGAACCCGGGGAAAGTATCGCGAAACCGGCTGGACAATCTTGCCGGCCTTTCACGATGATGGGCGCCTGACCGCTGCGCCCGCCCCGTAAATACCCTGTTCCGCAAACACGCCGGAGCGTGCTGCGGAACAGGCCTTATTACACTGCTTCTAATTACTTTCTAATTACTTCTTATTGCTTACTGAGTTTTAGCTGCTTTGGCCAGCGCTTGCACGGCAGCTTGCGAAGTCATGTTGGAGTTCATGAACTTGGCAATCACGTCAAACATCGCGCCTTGCGCTGCCGAGCTGACAGCCATACCGTGGGCCATGCTTGGCTCCAGGGTATTGGCTTTGCTCGATGCGGCAAAATCATCCATCGACTTGGTGGCGCAGCTGTCGAACTTGCCGCGTGGGATATCGGGACGGACAGGGATCGAACCCTTGTTCAGGTTGAAGACTTCCTGGAACTCGGGGCTCATGATGGCGGTTGCCAAGGTCAGCTGCGCTTTTTGCGAATCAGGATTCTTGACCTTGAACATGGCGATCGAGTCGATGTTGAAGGTGTAGGACTTCTCGGTGCCTGGTGCTGCGACGCACAGATAGTCCTTGCCTGGTTGCTTGCCGGCGGTAGTGAATTCGCCCTTGGCCCAGTCGCCCATGAATTGCATGCCGGCCTTACCGTTGATGACCATGGCGGTTGCCAGGTTCCAGTCACGGCCTGCGGAATCCTTGTCGATGTAGGTCTTGATCTTGCCCAGTGTGTCGAAAGTCTTGACCATGTTGGCGCTGGTCAGGGCTGTCTGATCCAGTTTCACCAGAGCCTTCTGATAGAAGTCTGCACCGCCGACGCCCAGGGCGACGGTTTCAAACACGGTGGCGTCCTGCCATGGCTGACCGCCATGGGCAACGGCGACGAAACCGGCCTTCTTGATCTTTTCAGCAGCGTCAAAGAATTCATCCCAGGTTGTCGGGGTCTTGGCGCCGGCTTTCTTCAGCACTTCCGGATTGATCCACAGCCAGTTGACACGGTGCACGTTGACCGGTGCTGCGACATAGTGGCCTTGGTATTTCATCACGCTGGAGACCGACTTCGGCAGCAGAGAATCCCACTTGCCGGCGGTTGCGGCAGAGTCAATGTTTGCCAGCACGCCTTCCTGGCCCCATTCCTGAATGGCAGGGCCCTTGATCTGGGCTGCTGTCGGAGGGCTGCCGGCGATGACGCGCGCCTTCAGGGCTGTCGTTGCGTTCTCACCCGCGCCGCCTGCAACGGCGAAATCTTTCCAGGTTACGCCCTTGGCTTCCATGATTTTTTTCAGTTCAGCAACCGATTTTGCTTCACCGCCGGAGGTCCAGTAATGCAGCACTTCCACTTCCGCGGCATACGCTACGGTGGAAGCTGCGATCAGGCTGGTGGCGATCAGACTTTTTTTAATGGCGTGCTTCAACATCATTTTTTATCTCCTGTGTTTTAAAAATTGCCGGCGAATTGCATCGCGGCAAGGTCAGCGTTCCCGGGGGAGAGAACTTGCTACTGGTTGGCGGTGCCTTGTGGACACTCTTTGCCGCATAACTTACTAGCTCACTTTACTTAAACTACAAAAAACGCCTCAATAAAATTTAATTATTAGGGCGAACTCCCGTCGCTCGCTTGTAATTGTAGTAATGCTACAGTAACATTGCAATATAAGTTTTGTTTAATTACATAGAAAATACATGCACGTCATTCAAGAAGAAGCGACTTTGTTCAATTTCGTCCTGTTTGGAGCGACAGGCGATCTGGCGATGCGCAAGATCATTCCGGCGCTGTTCTCCGCGCATCTTGACGGCAAATTGCATCAAGACGGTCGTATCATTTGCGTTTCTAACCAGCAGTTGAGCCAGGACGCCTATCTTGACTGGGCGCAGACCCAGGCCGGCGCACATGTGAGCGAAGGTATTGCTGGTGAGAATGCGAAAAAGTGGCAAAGTTTTCTCGCAAGAATTGCCTACGTCGTGCTCGACGCCAACAATGCCGCTGACTACACCCTGCTCGGCCAGCAGCTCAATACAGAAGCCGTCACGGTGTTTTATCTGGCAACGTCGCCGAAACTGTTTGAACCGATCTGCAACCATCTGGCCGCGAGCAGTATTTCTCTCGACAATGCCCGCGTCGTGCTGGAAAAGCCGCTGGGTCATGACCTGCAGTCCTCGCGCGCGATCAACGACGCCGTGGCGCGCGTGTTCGCGGAAGACCAGATTTATCGCATCGATCACTATTTAGGTAAGGAGTCGGTCCAGAACCTGCTGGCCCTGCGCTTTGCCAACAGCCTGTTTGAACCGCTGTGGAGACGCGAGTCGATCGAGCATGTGCAACTGACCATCGCCGAGCAGCTTGGGGTGGAAGGCCGCGGCGAGTTTTACGACGGCACCGGCGCCTTGCGCGATATGGTGCAAAACCATTTGCTGCAGCTGCTGTGCATGGTGGCGATGGAACCTCCGACCTCGCTTGATGCCAATGCTATACGGGATGAAAAAGTCCGCGTGCTGCGCGCCCTGAAACCGTTCAGCCGCGACGACCTGGAGTCGCACGCCGTGCGCGGCCAATACGCCGCCGGTGCCGTACGCAGCCAGCCGGTCGTCGGCTATCACCAGGAAGCCGGCATCCCGACGCAATCCAAGACGGAGAGCTTCATTGCTCTGCATGCCGAAATCAATAACTGGCGCTGGGCCGGCGTGCCGTTTTTCTTGCGCACCGGCAAACGCCTCGCGGAACGCACGGCGGAAATCGTGATTACTTTCCGTCCGATTCCGCACGCGATCATGCCGATGCCGAGCGGCATCCCGACCAGCAACCGCCTGGTGATCCGCTTGCAGCCGGAAGAATCAATACAGTTGCATTGCTTCGCCAAAGAACCTGGCGACGGCATGGCGATCCAGCCGGTGGCGCTGGATCTGGCCTTTGATCAGGCGTTCAAGCAAAAGCGAGCCGATGCCTATGAGCGTCTGCTGCTGGATGTGATCCGCGGGAATCTTTCGTTGTTTGTGCGGCGCGATGAGCAAGAAGCCGCCTGGCGCTGGGTCGAGCCGCTGCTGAACCACTGGCAGAGCACCTCGGCCGCGCCGAAATCGTATTTAGCTGGAAGTTGGGGACCCAGTGCATCGTCGGCAATGATGTCGCGCGCCGGCGCACACTGGCCAGAAGACCGGTGATCAAATTGATAAAGCCATAACGCACCAAATGGCACAATCGTGCCGGTTTGACGTTACTGCTTTACCAAAACGGATTTGCGCAAAGCGAGCTACACTACGCCACTGCGATCTGCATACCGTTCAGAATCACCGATAACGCATAACCGTTTTTATTCGGAAAGTTTTACTACATGTCTTCAGCATCGCTCATACATGGCAGTTACAATTCGTCGAACACCTTCATGGATGGTCCGCGCTTGTTGGCTGATATCGGCGGCACCAATGCCCGTTTCGCACTGGAACGTGCGCCCGGGCAAATAGACACCATTCAGACGCTGCGCTGCGCCGATTACCCTGAGTTTTCGCAAGCCGTCAAAGCCTATCTGGCGACCAATGAACACCCCGCGATTCATCACGCGGCTATCGCCATCGCCAATCCGGTGCAGGGTGATCAGATCAAGATGACGAATCACCATTGGGCGTTTTCGATTGAAGAGACGCGCAAGCTGCTCGGTCTCGATACGCTGCTGGTGGTCAATGACTTCACCGCGCTGTCGATGGCACTGCCGCATCTGGAACAGTCACACTGCATACAGGTCGGCGGCGGACATGGACTGGAAGGCGGCGTGATCGGCCTGGTCGGCGCCGGCACCGGCCTGGGCGTTGGCGGCCTGATCCCGAGCGAAGGCCGCTGGATTGCGCTGGGCAGCGAAGGTGGTCACGTCTCGTTCTCGCCTGCCGATGAAAAAGAAGCGGCGATCCTGCAATATTGCTGGCGCACTTATAAGCACGTCTCGGCTGAACGCCTGATCTCCGGCCCCGGCCTGGAAATGATTTACAGCGCGCTGTGCGAGATCAACAAGATCAAGAACGCCGAAGAGCTAGCAGCGCCGCAAATCGTCGACCGCGCACTGAACCAGAAAGATGCGCTGTGCCTGGAAGTGGTCGATTGCTTCTGCGGCATGCTCGGCACGCTGGCGTCCAACGTCGCCGTCACATTGGGCACATTGGGTGGTATCTATATTGGCGGCGGCGTGGTGCCGCATCTGGGCGATTACTTTGCGCGCTCGGCCTTCCGCGCCCGTTTTGAAAGCAAAGGGCGTTTCGACGCCTACATGCAAAAGATTCCGACCTATGTCATCACAGCGCCCTACCCGGCTTTCGTCGGGGTTGCCGCGATTCTCGCCGAGCGTCTGGGCGGCGGCAATGCCGTGCCTTTCCTGGAGCGCATCCGCAAGGCGCGCTCGCAATTTTCGCCGGCGGAAGAACGCGTCGCCAGCCTGATTCTGGCGCACCCACGCGCCGTCATGAGCGAACCGATCTCGGAAATCGCCCGCCGCGCCAACGTCAGCCAGCCGACCGTGATCCGCTTCTGCCGCACCATGGGCTGCCAGGGTCTGGCCGACTTCAAACTGAAACTCGCCTCTGGCGTCACCGGCACCGTGCCGGTCGCGCATAGCCAGGTGCACGTGGGCGACTCGCCACTGGACGTCGGCGTCAAGGTGGTCGACAACACTATCGCGGCGATGATGGAAGTGCGCGACAGCCTCAACGCCGATACCCTGAGCAAGGTCATCGAAGTACTGAGCCACGCCACCCGTGTGGAGTTCTATGGTTTCGGCAGCTGCGGCCTGGTGGCCGAAGACGCGCAACAGAAGTTCTTCCGCCTCGGCATTCCATCGACTGCCTACACCGACCCGCAATTGCAGGAAGTGTCGGCATCGCTGTTGAAGAATACCGACGTCGCCGTGATCATCTCCAACTCCGGCCGCCTGCGCCATCTGGCGACCACGGTCGAAGTCGCGGTCAACTCCGGCGCGACCATCATCGCGCTGGCGCCAAGCAATTCGCAGCTGGCCAAGCGCGCCGACTTTACGCTGGCAGTCGAACACGACGAAGGCAGCATGATGCACATTCCGATGGTGTCGCGCATTCTGCTGCTCTTGCTGGTCGACGTACTGGCAGTGGGTGTGTCGCTGAACCGCTCCAGCCCGTTCGCCGAGCTGCAGCGCCAGGCCAAGCGCGGCATCCTCGCTCACATCGCCTCCACGCATGACGTGATCGGCGACAAGGTGTCGGCGGCAGGTGAGCACACTGACGAGCGCCACGGTGAAGAAAGCGGCAAACCCAATCTGATCTCGCATACCAAATAAGCAAGTAAGCGAGAACGTCAGTTAATCAGCTCATCAGTTAAGCGGCGGAGACAAAGAAGGCACGCAACGTACACAAGCCTTCTGTATAAAAAATAACCGGCAAGACCTTCGGGGCTTGCCGGTTTTTCTTTGTACGCTTCTTATATAGAGCAGCAACTCAGAACCAGTGATTCGCCTGCTTCAGATCGTCGCGCAACTCACGGAAGCAGTGATCGGTCCATTCGCTGCGGCTGACTTCATTACGCCGCATCAGCACGATCTTGCGCTTGAGTGTGGGAAAGCGCAGCGGTGCGACGTGCAGCGTATCGTCGCGCAGGTAGCTGGTGTACAGGCTAGGCATGATGCCGATGGCAATGCCGGAACGCACCACGCCGTACAACGACTCGCTGTGCACGACGTGATAGCGCTTGGACGATGACAAACCATGCTGCAGCAAGGCCGCGGAGGCGAACTCCCACACGCTGCCCTGGGTGAACAAGACAATTTCCTCACCCGCCATCTGACGCCAGTGCACTTCCTTGGAGCCGGCCAAAGGATGCTCGCGCGACACGATCAGCACCAACTCATCCTCGAACAAGGTCACGGTATCGAGCGACGCCGAATCCGGATCAGGCGGTTTGATGCCGACGCAAAAATCCAGCTTGCCGGTATGCAGCGCCGCCAGCAGTGCGTCATTGGGCATATCCGACAACATGATTTCCACATGCTCGTCGTGGGCCGCGTTGTAGCGCGCGATCACGGCGGCGGTCAGCGTGACGGCAGAAGGAATGGCGCCGATACGGATGCGATGGCGCCCGGTCCCGATCACGTGCTGGATATCGTTGAAGGTATTGGCGGCCGTATTGAGCAGATGTTTGGCGTATTCCAGCACCACCGCGCCCTGTGCAGTCAGGCCGATCTGGTGCGTGGTGCGGTCGAACAATTTGGTGCCGAGCTGGTTCTCCAACTGCTTGATGGAGGCGCTGAGCGCCGGCTGTGTGACGGATAGCTCTTCCGCCGCCCGGCTAAAACTGTTGGTAGAAGCCAACGTTGCCAGCGCTTGAAGATGGCGCAGAGTAACCTTGTTATTGAGCTTGATCATGGCAATGGCCCGCTTTCGCCCGCCCCGTAAGCACTACATGCCGAATACCTAGCAGAAGCGCACAAGATGGTTATAAGTTAAATTTATGAAATTATAAAAATAAACAAATTATATTATTTATCCAATTATCATATTCTGCATCCCGGTGGCATAACGCCTAAAACGTATTTTTTATTTTCTCGGGCTCTGCGCCCGATTTCCGGGGGGATGGTGATGATGAAGCAATGGGTGATCGGCACAATGGCAATTCCGGCATTGTTGGCAGGTGCGCAAGCACAAGCGCAAAGCAAGGTGGAAATTTATGGTTTGATCTCCGGCGGCATCGGCTATCTGAGCAATCAGGGCGGCCCGCACAATCTGGAAGCCCTGAGCGGCACCAACCAGAATCCACGCATCGGCTTCCGCGGTCAGGAAGACCTGGGCGGCGGCTCGAAAGCCATCTTCAATCTGGAAAACGGCTTCAACATGATGACCGGCGGCACAGCGCAAAACGGCCGCCTGTTCGGTCGCCTGTCCTATGTCGGCCTGAGCAACAACGACCTCGGCACGCTGACGCTGGGCCGCCAGTACGAAGCAGTCAAGGACTACCTCGGCCCGGTGGTGATCGCCAGTAACGGTGTCCACATCGGCGATAACGACAACGGCTACAACAACCTGCGCGCACAGAATTCGGTCAAGTACATCAGCCCGACCTTCAACAATTTCAACGTCACCGCGCTGTACGGCTTCGGCGAAGTGGCGGGCGATACCAGCATCAACCGCGTCATGAGCATCGGTTCCGGCTACAAGAGCGAGCGTTTCAAATGGGCTGTTGCCTACACCCAGATGGATACACCCAACAGCGCCCAGAGCCCTGACGGTGCGATGTCCAACGACTACGCCAGCTCGCTGCTGCTGTTCAACAAGAGCGCCGTCCACAGCACTGCGGGCGTACAGAAGCAACGCATCCTCGGCACCGGCGGCTTTTACACTGTGGGCAATACCGATTTCGGCATGATGTACAGCAACGTCAAGTATGACTACCTGGACAACACCAAGCTGACGCTGCAAAACCTGGACTTGAACCTCGTCCATCACATGACGCCGGCGCTGAATCTGGGCGCGTCCTACTTCTATACCGTCGGCAAGTACGACACCATCAACACCAATCCGAAGTGGCATCAGGTCAACTTCCAGGCGGATTACTTCCTGTCCAAGCGCACTGACGTAGCGATCACCTACAGCTACCAGATCGCTGCCGGCGACGCCAAGAACGCCACTATCTTCGGCTTCCCATCGTCCAGCGACAAGCACCAAGGTGTTCTGATGCTGGGCATGCGTCACGTATTCTAAATTGTCGTACCAGGCCTGTCTTCCCATGGACAGGCCTAAAATAGGCATCGCATCTGATTATGTCTAAAGGAAATCTATTTTGAAAAAAGCAAGTTTGGCGGGCATGCTTGCCCTTCTCGGTACGGGCCTGCTCACCCTGGCAGTCTCCCCAGCCCATGCCGAGAAACGGACGCTGGTATTGTCCGCCTACCCGATCGCACAGCCGCTGTTCAACAAGTACGTGTATGCGCCGTTCAAGGAAAAATGCGGCTGTGAAATCGTGGTGGAAACCGGCAACAACGCCGACCGTATCGCCAAGCTGGATGCACGTCGCGACAATCCGGTGGTCGATCTGGTGTTGTTGTCGGACTTCGGCATGCTGGAAGCCTCGCGCAAAGGCTTGATCCAGCCGCTCGACTACAGCAAGCTCAAGAACTACAGCCAGATCTATCCGTTCGCACGCAACCCTATCGGCGGCAACTACGCGGTTGGTTACACCATTTATTCCGTCGGTCTGGTGTATCGCACCGACAAGATCAAGTCGCTGACCTCATGGAAAGACCTGTGGCGCGACGACATGAAGGGCCGTATCGCGCTGCCCGACGTCAGCACCACGCAAGGCCCGCTGGCGCTGCAAATGGCTGACATCGCCTGGGGCGGCAAGACGGAAAACTTCAGCACCGGCATGCAAAAGATCCTGGCCATCAAGAACAACGTGGTGACCTTCTCCAAGAACAGCGCGCAGTTGTCTTCGCTGTTTGCACAGGATGAAATCTGGGCCGCACCGGTGGCGCGCTTCACCTGGGCGCAACTGATGAAGACCGGCATGCCGCTGAAATGGAGCATCCCGGCCGAAGGTCAGGCCGCCGGCATGAACGTGATGGGTATCGTCAACAAATCCAAGAACGCCGATCTGGCTTACCAGCTGATGGATTTCTGGCTGTCGAAAGAAGTACAGACCGCACTGGCGATGGAGCTGGTCGACTCGCCTGTGAACACTCAGGTCGTGCTGCCGAAAGACAAGGCCGAGTTCAACACTTATGGCGGCGAGCACATTGCCTCGCTCAAGTTCGTCAAACCCGAAACCTTGCTCAAGCATCGCTCGGCATGGCTGGAGCAATGGAACAAGGGCATCAGTAAATAAGGCCCTGACGGCTTCACTCAACGCCCGGGATCGCAAGACGCCATCCCGGGCTTGCGCATCTGTCATACCAAGCAAGTAGCAAGTAAACGGAGTCGCAACACATGGTTGCACATGATAAAAAACGCTTAGGCATCCTGCTGGTGACGCCGGCCCTGATCTTCACGGTGGTCTGCTTCCTGCTGCCGGTGCTGGCCTTGTTGCTGGACGCCTTCCGTGTCGGTGGTCCGGACAGTGTCGACGGTGCGGCATTGCACTGGGGCGTGGATCGTTTCGTCGCCTTCTTCTCAGAACCGCTCAATCGCCAGGTCTTCATGCGCACCTTGCGCATTGCCGCGCTGGTGACGCTGTTCTCGGCGTTGCTGTCCTATCCGGCGGCACAAGCCATCGTGCGTGTATCGCCGCGCTATCGCGGACTGGTACTGGGCATGATGATTCTGCCGCTGATGGTGTCGCCGATTGCGCGCACCTACGCCTGGATCGTGCTGTTCGGCCGCAACGGTGCGATCAATTCCATCCTGTTGCAGCTGGGCCTGGCCGATGAGCCGCAACGGCTGCTGTTCAGCGAAATGGCGGTCTTCGTCGGTCTGCTGCAATTGCTGCTGCCGCTGATGCTGATGTCACTGGTCAGCTCGATGGAAAATCTCTCGCGCGACATCACGCTGGCCGCCTCGACACTCGGCGCCAATGCCTGGCAGGTATTTACCCGCGTCACGCTGCCCTTGACGCAGGAAGGCCTGATCGTTGGCGGCACGCTGGTGTTCACCGGCTGCGTCACCGCCTATGTCACTCCGGCATTGCTGGGCGGCCCCAAGGTGTTGATGCTGGAAACCCTGCTGTATCAAAAAGTCAGCGTCGAAAGTGATTTCGGCACCGCCAATGTGATCGCGGTCATCCTGGTTGCCATGACGCTCGCCGTCAACGCCGGATTGAAACGCATCTCTTCCAGCCGGAGTTCGACATGAAAGAAGGTTTATTTTCCCGCGCCATCCTGTGGCTGGTTTTTCTGTTCCTGCTGGGACCGTTCATCATCGTCTTTCTGGCGGGTTTCAGCGCCGGCGAAACGCTGGCGTTTCCGCCGACATCCTATTCGCTGCGCTGGATCTTTGAAGTGCTGTCAGCGGAAGAATTTCAGCGCGCATTCCAGACCAGCCTTGAGATCGGCTTGCTGGCGACCGTAGTTGCCTTGCTGCTCGGCGTGCCGGTGGCCTACGCCATGTCGCGCATGCCACCGCCGGGCATGGGCGCGATCAAACAAATTTTGACCTCGCCGCTGATCGTTCCGGCGATGCTGGTGGGGCTGGGTCTGCTGCGTCATTTTGTGCTGCTGGTGGATGCGCCGGTATTCCTCGGCCTGCTGATCGGCCATATCGGCTTGCTCACCCCTTATGCGGTGCGCGTGGTGTACGCCAGCCTGGTCAATCTGCGCGTCGATATCGAAGAAGCTGCGATCACGCTGGGCGCTTCGCGCTCGCAGACCTTTTTCCTGATCGTGTTGCCGAATATCCGCAGCGCCGTCATTGCTGCCTTCTTCCTGGCCTTTGTCACCTCGTTCAACCAGGTGCCGGTGTCGCTGTTCCTGACCGGTCCTGGCATCAGCACCTTGCCGATCGAGATGCTGGGCCATATGGAAAACAGTTTCGATCCTTCGATCGCCGCCCTGTCGACCTTGCTGGTCTTGTTCACCATGGCCTTTGTGCTGGTGACCGAGAAGGTACTGGGCATTTCAAAATACATGTGAGACGCGAGAGCACGATGAGTTATCTTGAACTGCGCCAACTGGCGCTGGGTTACGGCAAAAGCAACGCCGCCGTGGAAAAGCTGGATCTGTCGGTCGAACAAGGCGAACTGATTTCGCTGCTTGGCCCAAGCGGTTGCGGCAAGACCACCACCATGCGCGCCATCGCCGGCCTGATCGATCTGCGCGCCGGCAACATCACGCTGGACGGCCGCGACATCGGCCGTCTGCCGCCCAACAAGCGCAACATCGGCATGGTATTCCAGTCCTATGCCTTGTTCCCGCATCTGAACGTGTTCGACAACGTCGCCTTCGGCCTGCGCCTGCGCAAGGTCGACGACAAGACGCTGCGCGCGAAGGTGGAAAAAGTCATTGCCGCCGTCGGCCTGGCCGGTTTCGAAGCACGCTTGCCGGCCCAGATGTCGGGCGGCCAGCAGCAGCGCGTTGCCCTGGCGCGCGCCATCGTCATCGAACCCAAACTGCTGTTGCTGGACGAACCGCTATCCAATCTTGACGCCAAGCTGCGCGTGCAGATGCGCGCAGAATTGCGCCGCATCCAGCGCGAGCTCGGCATTACCATGCTGTATGTCACCCACGATCAGGAAGAAGCACTGGCGCTGTCGGATCGTATCGTCGTGATGAAGGCCGGCAAGATTGAACAAATGGATGCGCCCGAGAATCTGTTCCGCCAGCCGCGTACACGTTTCGTCGCCAACTTCATGGGCTTTGAAAACATCTTCAACTATCGCGACGGCAATCTGCAAGGCAACGGCCAGCAGCTTCCATTCAACGCGACCGTGCCTGCCGGCACCGCCTGCATCGGCTGGCGCCCGGAGCGCGTGATCGTCGGCATCGGCACCTACAGCGGCACCGTCTTGTCGCGCGGCTTTCTGGGCGATGCGGTGGAATATCTGTTGAAAACCCCGCTCGGCGAGGTCAAAGGTTTTGCCGAAGCGCGCTTTGCGACCTGGCGCGAAGGAGACACTGTCTCGTTCGATCTGCCGTCGGACAGCGCCTTGTTTTTGCCGACCTAAAGCAACAAAAATACAGAACAAGAACAGAGAAGTAAAAAGCACACGCAAGAAAGAACACAACATGCAAAAAATCTGGCTGGATACCGATCCCGGCTTCGACGACTGGCTCGCGATGCTGATGCTGTCGGCCAATCTCGACGTGCAATGGCTGGGCGTCTCCGTCGTGGCCGGCAACGCACCGCTGGCGACCACCTACGACAATGCCTTGCGCATCAAGAAGCACTATCACCTCGACGTGCCCGTCTATCCCGGCTGCGATGCGCCGCTGGCAGGTGCGCAGGAAACCGCACAATGCATCCTCGGCACCGAGGGCATGGCAACCACCGGCGAGCCTTTGCCGACCGTCGACATCCGCCAGTCGGAAGCAGAACAGGAAGCGCGCGAGCAGCGCAGCCCGCTGCCACATGCCGTCGATGCGCTGATTGAAGCGATACGCAAACATCCGGGCGAGCTGACGCTGATGTGCATCGCGCCGATGACCAATATCGCCACCGCCTTGCGACGCGCACCGGATATCGCTGCGCAAATCAAAGAAATCATCCTCATGGGCGGTTCAGCCGACCAGGGCAATCACACTGCGGCCGCAGAATTCAACATCTTTGCCGATCCGGAAGCAGCCGATATCGTCTTCAATGCCGGTATTCCTCTGCGCATGTTCGGCCTGAATTTGTGCCGCCAGCTGCTGGTGACATCGGCCGAAGTGCAGCAAGTACGCGCACTCGGCACGCCGCGCGCCAAATGGCTGGCGGGATACTTCGAGGCCTATCTGCGCATTCGCAGCGCAGATGGTTCGGTGCCGATGCCGATGTATGACCCGGCGGTGGCGATCTACCTGCGCCGGCCGGAGCTGTTTTCCTTCAAGCCTGCGCGCGTGGATATTGAAGTGCAAGGCCGTCTCACACGCGGCATGACGGTATGCGAATTCCGCGTGCCGCGCCGTGCAGAGGCCAATACCGAAGTCGCCATGACCGTCGACGGCCCGCGTGCCATGGAATGCATGATGCAGGAATTGCTGGGCACGCTGTCATAGCGCACATTCCACAACAGAAAACAGCAGCAGAACAGAATGGATTCAGGTTTTATGAAAGCAGTTGATTCATCCGTCATCGCCACGCCCTCCGTGATTTTTGCCATTCAGGGAGCGCAGCATGCATAGCAACGATGCAGCGCCGCTGAGCCTGGAACAATTCGTGCGCGCCATGCCGAAGATGGAATTGCATTGCCATCTGTTCGGTGCGGTGCGCAGACAAACCTTCATCGACTTGTCGGAGAAATCAGGCAATCGCGTGTCGCGCGAAGAAATCGATGCCTTCTACACCCGCGGCGAAAAGCCGGTCGGCGTGCTGCGCGTATTGCGCGCGCTGGATGCGCATCTGATTCAAGGCCCGACCGACCTGCATCGCATCACCTACGAATATCTGGAAGACCTGCACAGCCACGGCGTGCTCTATACCGAATTTTTCTGGAACCCGACCGGCACGGTGCGTGTGTCCGGTATCAGCTACGCTTCGGCGCAGGCAGCGATCGTGCTGGCGATTCGCGAAGCGCAACGCGACTTCGGCGTGATCGGCCGCCTGATCCCCAGCATCGATCGCGAAGCCGATCCGATGGAAGCCGTCGCCATGGTGCGATGGATGGCTGAACATCGCCAGCCGGAAGTCATCGGTATCGGCATGGATTATCGTGAGAACGATCGCCCGCCGGAGTTGTTCCTGCAGGCTTATCGCGATGCGCGGGCTTTCGGCTTCAGAACAACCGCGCACGCCGGCGAATTCGGCATGCCCTGGGTCAACGTGCAAACCGCGATCGAGCAACTGAAGGTTGATCGTATCGATCATGGCTACACCATCGTTGATAATCCGGCGTACATGCAAGAATGCATCGCCAAAGACATGATCTTCACCGTGGTGCCGACCAACTCCTACTACTTGCGCACCCTGCCGCCAGAGCGCTGGGCGCAGGATCATCCGATTCGCGCCATGGTCAATGCCGGCGTGCGCGTACATCCCAACACGGATGATCCGACGCTGCATCTGGTCACGCCGACGCGGGCCTGGCTGATGATGACGGAATTCGGTTTTGGCGTGGATGACATGCGCAACTTCATGCTCAACGGTCTCGATGCTGCCTGGATCAGCGACGATCAGCGCAAGCACTGGCGCAACGAGTGGACGGCATCTTTCGATGCGCTCCGCAACAGGCTCGCTATAGACTGACTGCGCAATAACAATAACGAGAGTGACATGACGAAATTGCAGCGGGCATAAAAAAGCCCGCTCAACATCGAACGGGCCAAGAGGGGGAGTTCCTCAGGATGTCACTACACCTACGACTACTCTGCGTTACGTGTGCCGCCCGACTAAAGTACAGCACGTTTGCTGCAGACCCGCGCAGGATGCCCCTGCCGCGACTATTAACGACAGAATCATGCCCGCGTGGACGGTGCCGGGGTCACAGGACCCCGGGCTTGTCTTACGTCAGAACAATTAGAACGAGTGGCTGATACCAGTGTAGAACGCGTTCTGGTTTTGCCCCTTGATACCGCCAGTGCCATACTCGACCGCGAAGTCGGAGTTGGCGCCGTTACGAACGGTACCGACGGTCGCGTACAGCAGAGTGCGCTTGGACAGGCTGTAGTTGCCGCCGATGACGAACAGGTTCGCCTTGCCAACGCCAGCGTTGACGTTCACGTGGTAGGCCGCGCCGATCAGTGTCAGAGCAGGTGTGATCTGGTAGTTCGCGCCCAGCCAGAAGTGGTTGGCACGATCCGGATTGCCGGCCAGTGCAGCTGGCGCACGCAGGTTTTCATAACCGGCGAACAGTTTCAACTTGTCGATGGTCACGGTGCCGCCCAGTGTCAACTCTTTCGAGTTGTTGTACAGGTCGTCGTATGTGCCGTTCGAGTCACGTTGCACGTCATAGATCGCGCGCAGTTCGTAGTTTGGTTGCACAAACGCCAGCGAGATGCCGTCGCGGCTGCCGTTGTTATTGTTGGTGCCGTCGGCTTTCAATTGGCCCTTGGTGAACGAACCTGCGACCTCACCGAAGCCATGCATCACGGTTGCTGTGAAGCCGCCGAAATTCGGTGTTTCATAGCTGACCATGTTGCTCGTTTGCGGCCAATTGCGTTGCTTGACCAGCGTCGCTGTACTCAAAGCCTGTTGGCCGGTTGGATCGAGTGCCCAGATCGGATCGCTTTGCAATGCCAGATCCTTACCCATTTTCAGGGTACCGGCAGCGCCGCTCAAACCGACGAAGGAACGACGTGTCCACAGACCGCTGCCGCCGTTGACGTTACCTGTAGAAGCGTCAAAACCGCTTTCCAGTGTAAACAGTGCCTTCAGACCGCCGCCCAGATCTTCATTACCCTTGAAGCCGAACATGCTGGTGCCCCATTCGTTGCCGTCAACACCCCATTTGCTGCCACGGCTGCCGTTAGCGCCTGCCTGGTTGCTTTGGTAGTTGATGCCGGCATCAATACGACCGTAAATAGTCACATTGGTCTGCGCCTGAACGGCAGCGGATGCGCATGCCAGAACGGCTGCAACAGCGAGTGGCTTCGCAATGAATGCGACTTTTGAAGCTTTTTTCATTTCATCTCCTAAATTTGCTTGTGGGACTTCCACTATTTTTCGAGCATTGCACCCGAATTCTTTTTTATGGGCATTGTTTCCGTACGACCATGTGACGGTCTGCACTTCTTTTTGCCTCTCTACATTTTATGTAGTTTTACTAAAAATTTTATTTAATTCTACACATTAGAATTTTTATTTTCATCACTTTTTTACCTCAACTACAGTATTTCATTAGATTTAATGCGAATTACAACACTCTTTTCCTATGACCGCTAATAATATGTGTACTAATGTTACAAGTAGCTTTGCTACTTAAGCTTAGTTTTAAAACTACATTTCGGCATGTTGAAAAGTTGACAGGCGGAATGAAAGCTTGCTGTCAGGAATGGATTTACCAGAAAAACCAAGATGCGGCGCTGTGATCCCAAAAACTCAGATCACCTACCCATAAGAACGTCGATGAAAAAACAAAGGGTTAGCAAAATCTGCTAACCCTCTTTCCAGCTGATGCCGCAATGACAACAAAGCTGCCGCCAAGAAATAGACAGCCGACGTGTTTCAGCGCACCGGCGCGAACAACTTGCCAAAGTCGATCTCCACCGCCTGCGTCGGCTCTGCCAGCAACCCCAGCGCATATTCGCCGAGATGGTGCTCCATCAGGCGTGCCGCCAATGCAGGTTCCCCTTTCTCGATCGCATCCAGAATGCCGATATGCTCGTCAGCCGAGCAGCTATTGCGCTTGGGCGTCTCATAAAGACCGATCAGCAAGGAAGTACGTGCGATCAGCGTACGGAGATAACCGCTGACGATATCGTTCTGATTCACTTCGGCCAGCTTGATATGAAATTCACCGGAAAGGCGGATCCAGTCGCGCCAGTTGCCATCTTCGCGCAAGGCATGCTCTTTCTTGATCATCTCGCGCAGCTCGGCAAAGGCCTTGCTCTTATTACCGGGCTTTGCCGCAAGGCCTTTGACGGAACCAACCTCCAGGATCACGCGCGCCTCAAAAACTTCGCGCGCTTCGCCAATGTCATGCAGGGCGATGATGGCGCCACGATTGGGCTGCAGCTCAATGACGCGCTCATGCGCAAGCTTGACGAACACCCGCCGCAATGTCCCGCGCGTCACGCCAAAGGCCTCGCACAAAGGTGCTTCGACCAGGCGCGTGCCGGGTGGAAGCTTGTGGTCAAGGATCGCGTCGATGATCGCCATATATATACGGGCGTCGATGGCGTCGTTACTCAAGTCCTTATTCAAGTCCTTGCCTTTTTCCGCTTTGACTTCGCTCATTTCGCCTTCCCGCGGGCGATGGAGAGACAACCCATTGTGCTCAATCGATGCATAAATCGTAGAAAATATTTGTACATATGTTCACAGTATAAGTGCTTCGCCTCGGACCTGCACGAGACAAGCGCACTCCCGAGATGACCTTGCATCGCGCTGCAGCCGGACATCAAAGGCGCAGCGCCAATAGCATCCATAACGCACCTCGCCGCCCGCACCAAAAACTGAACGCAGCTCCCAAATTGTGCACAATCGTAATAAGAAGGTGCACAAACAGACACCTTGTCAGCCTTCCGACAGGATTTACTCGCCATACTCCCGCGCATGACGTCCCATAGCAGGCTCCGAGAGAGCCGCCGAAAGCCTTGATACAAGGCCACTTCTACCACTTCAAGCACACTATCAGCTCACTCTGGCACGCTTTTCGCTTATTCAAAATTCCAAGATTGTGCACAATCCTAATTGAAATTGTATTCATCTGAACAAGACTTGCTGATGCCAGGCAGTTCACATCAGCCGGCACGGCAGACAGCAGTGCGTAATACATGTACCTCAGCAATCCTCGTGACAACGCGTGAAAAGCTGGTCCGGCAGGGAGTCGGGGCCGGGCCTATATGGCAAACCTATTGAAAACATCAATCAAGACAAGAAGGAAAACATGAGCACTTTCAACAAACTCGGGGCAGCAGCCATCCTCGCACTGGGCGCAAGCGGCGTCGCCTGTGCACAATCGAGCGTCACCGTCTCCGGCGTCATCGACACCGGCTTCGGCTATACCAGCAACGCCGGCAATGGTTCGCAAAACAAGGTCGGCATGCTCAACAGCATCCTGGGCGTATCCAACGTGGGCTTTCGCGGCAAGGAAGATCTCGGCGGCGGTCTCAATGCGGTGTTCAACCTGCAGGCCGGCTTCAATCCGACCAACGGTTCGCAATCGGCAAGCGGCCAGCTGTTCTCGCGCAATTCGCTGGTCGGTCTGGAAAGCTCGTCCGGCGCACTGACCGTCGGCAAGCAATGGAACTTCAACGACGACTGGCTGGTGGGTAGTGTGTTCAAGGGCGGCTACAACTCCGGCGCGATCTTCAAGTTCTCCGAGTTCGATGCCGTCAGCGAAATCTATAACAACACCATCAAATACGTCTCCCCTGAAATCGGCGGCTTCCAGGGTGGCGTGATGTACGGCTTCGGCGAAGCGGCAGGCAGCCTGCGCACCGGGCAGGTCTACAACATCGCCGCGAAGTATGCGCAAGGCCCGTTTTTCGTCGGCATCACTTTTGACCGCGAACAGGACGCTACCGTCGGCCTCACCAACACCGGCAACGTGTTGAAGCTGACCACGCTCGGCGCCAGCTACACTATCAACGCACTGAAATTGCGTCTTGGCGCCGCACGCAGCGATATCTCCGGCCCCGGCTCGTTCCAGTCGATTCCATCGCTGTCGACCGCACGCAAAGCCTATGCAGTGGAAGCCGGTGTCGACTATACCTTTACGCCTGCGTTCACCGGTTCGGCCGATGTGATCTATCGCAAGAACACCACGCTCTCCAACAACACCAAGGTCTACCGCCTGCTCGGCATCTACAGCTTGTCCAAGCGCACCAGCCTGATCGCCAACCTCGCCTACCTGAGCAATGGCGACGGCGCCACCGAATCGCTGATCAGCACCAATTCGACAGCCATCGGCGGCGGTTACGCCAATCAGCATCAGACGGCACTGGCGCTGGGTATCCGTCACACGTTCTGATCAAAGCCAGTACACATAACGCACACGCAGATAAGAAGCTGCACGGCGTGATCCTTGCTTGACCTGTCACTGAATTTTTATCTGACAATTTTTGAATCGACTTTTCTGTTTTCCATTTTTCAAACGGGAGTAATGATGAACAAACGCATGTCCTTGAAAACCCTGGCCGCATTGACGCTGGCCATGTTCGCCGCGGTACCGGCGGCGCACGCCGCCGACAACGTCCTGAAGATCGGCGTCAACGGCGTGATGTCCGGCGCTGCCGCATCGTGGGGCCTGGTCAACAAATACTGCGCAGAGACCACGGCCGAAATGTATAACGCCAAAGGCGGCGTCGATATCGGCGGCAAGAAGTACAAGATCGAAATCGTCGCGCTCGACGACAAGAATGATCCGAAGATCTCCATCTCCAACGCAGAGAAACTCGCCAGCGACGGCATCAAGTACATCATCGGACCGAACATCGACACCACCGCCATCGCCGTCAAACCGGTGATGGAACGCGCCAAGGCAATGAACTTCCCATACGCCTTCTCCAAGGAGCTGTACACCGCACCGGCCAACGCTTCGGTGCTTGGCATGGTGGCGTCGTATCAGGTAGGTCCGGTGGTCTACAAATACCTGATGGACAAGAAAGGCGTGAAGAGCATTTCCTTCGTCGCACGTAACGAGTCCGACGCCAAGAACCAGCAGGAAGAAGGCGTGGCTGCGGCCAAGAGCCTGGGCCTGAAGGTACTGGCCGACAAGGAAAGCTACGAACCCGGCACCACCGACTTCATGCCGATCATGTCCAAGCTGGTACGCGCCAAACCTGACGCCATCGTGCTGTCGGGCGTGGCGCCGTCGGACGCGCCGCTGCTGATCAAGGCCGCACGCGACCTCGGCTTCAAGGGCCAGCTGTCCACTGAAACAGGACAAGACGCCAAGATCCTGGAACAGGTCGCCGGTGAAAAAGCGGCGGGCTTCCTCTCCGTCGGCGGCGCATCGACACCCGCGATCCAGTCCGACTACATGAAGCAATTCGTCGAGGTCTACAAGAAGCGCGTCGGCGAATGGAATGACGAAGCCGGCACCAAAGCTTATGCGCTGGAACTGATCCTGGCCGTGCTGCAAAAGAATCCAAAAGCATTGACCGACGTCGAGCAATTCCGCAAGGAGATGCCGTCGTTCAAGATGACCAATCCTTTCGTGAAGGACAAGACCACACTGCAATTCGTCGGCAAGAAAGACTTCGGCCGTCAATCGCAGGTTGGCGTACCGCTGGTGGTCAACGCCTATAAGGGCGGCGGCTTCGAAGCAGTCTACGTCGGCCAGGTCGCGAACTGAACATGCAGTCGTAACGCGCGTTGTTGTGCCCCGCCACACGTTGTCCCGCGTGCGGCGGGTTTAGTAGAAGCAAGGCAGTAGGTAGTAAAAGTAGTAAGTAACAACAACCTGTTCAGGGTCTTGCAACGAGACCATGAGCAGGTTGGCTGTAAAAATAGTCTGCTTCACCCATTGCCCGCACCGGCCTCCCTTCTGGTGTGGGCAATACCCTGAAATTGACGCAACAACAGAGGATTCATCAACCGACATGCTGCAAATTCTCATCAACGGACTCATCCTCGGATCGGCCTATGCGCTCATTGCGCTGGGACTGACCATGGTCTTCAGCATCATGCGCGTGGTTAATTTCGCCCACGGCCAGATGTACATGCTGGGCGGCTTCGTCATGTACTACCTGTACGGACAATTCGGCTTCCCGTTCTGGCTGGCGCTGCTGCTGGCGGGCGCGACGCTGGGTGTGATCGGCATGGCGTTCAACCGATTCCTGTTCCAGCCGGTGCTGGCGAGCTCCAAGCGTGAAGAAAGCAGCATGCTCATGGCGGTCGGCACCGCGCTGCTGCTGGAAAACGTCGCGCTCTCGCTGTTCGGCGAAAAGCAGCGTGGCGTGCCGACGCTGATCGACGGCGTGCTGATCCTCAACGACGGCGATGCGTATCTGCCCTATTCGAATCTCGCGGTCGCCGTGATTTCGATCGGCTTCATCGTCGCGCTGCTGCTATTCGTGCAATACACCAAACCCGGCCGCGCCCTGCGCGCCGTGGCGCAAGACAAAGAAGCGGCGCTGCTGCAAGGCGTCAACGTCAAGTTCATCACCACGCTGGGCTTCGCCATCGGTGCGGCGCTGGCCGGTATCGCCGGCGGCCTGCTGGTGACGCTGTACGGCGTCAACGCCGGCGTCGGCACCAACATCTCGACCAAGGCCTTCATCATGATCATGATCGGCGGCGCCGGCGTCACCTCGGGCGCTATCGTCGGCGGCTTCGTGCTCGGCATGGCGGAAGCGATCGGTTACGACCTGCTGCCGAGCAGCATGACGTACCTGCTGATCTTTGTGGCCATGATCGTGTTCCTGATCTTCAAACCGAACGGCCTGTTCGGCAAACCCTGGGGCTGATCATGACTGCATCTCTCAATTCGCCGCTCACTTCTTTGCTTTCACGAGGCTCCATGAAACTCGACAAACGCCGCGACTTCTCGGTGATCCTGCTGATACTCGGCGTGCTGGTCGTGCTGCCGCTCGGCATCGGCCACTCGCGCTATCTGATGTCGGTGCTGATGAATTGCGCCGGTGTAGCCGTCATTGCCAGCGGCGTGTGGCTGACCTTTTGCATCGGCCGCATCAATATCTGCCAGGCAGGTTTCGCCTTGATCGGCGGCTATGTCACGGCCATTCTGATTGCCAAAGCCGGACTCAGCTTCTGGATCGCGCTGCCGCTGTCCTGCCTTGCGTCGGCCCTGTGCGGCGCGCTGATCGGCAGCGTCATCCTCAAGCTCAAGGGCATCTACTTCTCGATGCTGACGATCTGTCTGACGGAAGCGATTCGTCTCGCCTTCCTCAACGGCGGCGATCTGACGCAAGGCTCCAAAGGCATCACAGGCTTGCCTCAACCGTTCTCGGGCGACTCTGCGTTGCCGCTGTATTACCTGGGCATTGCCCTGCTGGCGATTGCACTGGGCGTGGTGTGGCGCGTGCATTATTCGCGTCTGGGCGGTATCTTCCGCGCCATGCGGCTGAACGAAGATCTGGCGGAGAGCTTCGGCGTCAACGTATGGCGTTATCGCATCATGGCCTTCTCCATTGCGTGTGCGCTGGGCGGACTGGGCGGCAGCTATTTTTCCGTGTTCACGCAGAGCGTGTATCCGCAAAGCTTCACGGTCGAACACAGTATTTACTACATGCTGTTCTGTTTCCTCGGCGGACTGGAATATGTCAGCGGCGCGATGATCGGTGCGTTTGCGCTGACCATCCTGTTTGAACTCTTGCAAGACTTCCAGCAATACCAATCGCTGATCTACGGCGTACTGATGATCGTAGTCATGCTGACGCTGCCAAATGGATTGATGGCGCTGCGCAGCTTCTCGTTCTCGCGGCCATTCCGCAAAGGAGAAGCGAAATGAGTGCATCCATGAACCCGGTCAGCCCTTCGGTGACACCGCCCCCGGACAAACGTGTCATCCTGCAAGCCAGCGGTCTGAGCAAACGCTTCGGCGGCCTGCTGGCCAACGACGATATCTCGCTCTCGCTCGGCACCGAGACCGGCAAGGTTACCTCCGTGATTGGCCCCAACGGCGCGGGCAAGAGTACTTTCTTCAAAATGCTGGCGGGTTTCTGCACGCCGACCACCGGCAAGGTGCGCCTGTTCGGTGAAGACATCACCGGACTGAATCCGCACAAGATTTCGGCCCGTGGACTGGTGCGTACCTTCCAGGAAACCACCATCTTCCCCGAGCTGACCGCACTGGAACACGTCGCATTGGCACGCCAGCTCTCGCGCAGCGCCAATGATTTTCAGGTATTCGCCAACACCGCATCGGCGCGCCGCGATGAAGATCGCATGCGCGCCGATGCACTGGAAATCCTCCGCTTCCTCGATCTCGACGGCGTCGCCAACAGCGTCGCCAAGACACTGCCGCATGGTTACCTGCGCCTGCTCGGCATCGCCATGGGCATGGCAGCAAGCCCCAAAGTGCTATTGCTCGACGAACCCTACGCCGGACTCAATCCCGACGAAACCGACCGTGCCGTCGAGCTGACGCGCAAGATCGCCGCCAGCGGTGTTTCCATCCTGCTGGTCGAACACGACATGAAAGCCGTGATGAAAATTTCCGACCATATCCACGTACTCTACTTCGGCAAGAAAATCGCCGAAGGCAGCCCGGAACAAATCCGTAACAACGAACAGGTAATCGAAGCCTATCTGGGCAAGGAAGACGAGGATATCGGTCTATGAACGCGATACTGGAATCCACCGCTACAGCCGGGCAAGCCACCAGCGCTGTTCCCCATCTGCAACTGCAAAATGTTTCGCTGAACTACGGGCACGTGCGTGCGCTGCAGGACGTCAGCCTGCGCGTCGACCAGGGCAGCGTGGTGGCGCTGATCGGCGCCAATGGCGCCGGCAAATCGTCGACTCTGCGCGCCGTGACCGGCCTGTCGCCGGTATGCGGTGGCCAGGTGCTGCTCAATGGCAGCAATGTCACCGGCACCTCGGCGCACAAGCTGGTTGAACAAGGCGTGGCGATGGTGCCGGAAGGCCGCCACGTTTTCCCTTTCATGTCGATCAAGGACAACCTGCTGATGGGGGCGTATACGCGTTCGGACAAAGGCGGCATCGCCGCCGATCTGGACAAGGTGCTGACACGCTTTCCGCGTCTGAAGGAACGCTTCAGCCAGCAGGCATCAAGCCTGTCCGGCGGCGAACAGCAGATGGTCGCCATCGGTCGCGCACTCATGGCGCGACCACGGCTGCTGTTGCTGGATGAGCCATCGCTGGGCATTGCGCCGCAATTCATCCGCCTGATTGCCCGCACAATTCTGGAAATCAACAAGGATGAAGGCGTCACCATCATGCTGGTCGAACAGAACAGCCGCATGGCGCTGATGATCTCGCGCTACGCCTACATCCTCGCCACCGGCCGTATCGAGCTGGAAGGCGTTTCGCGCGAGCTGCTCGACCATTCCGACATCAAGCGCCTGTATCTGGGTGCATAAGAGTACGGAGGCGCAGCAAACAAAGTCAGCACCGACTACCCCGTACAGCATCAACCGCCAAGAACAATCGAGACAACGTGAAAATCAACATCGTCAATCCCAACACCACCGCCACCATGACAACCAAGATCGGCGACTGCGCCCGCCAGGTCGCAGCACCGGGCACCGAGATCTGGGCCTGCAATCCAGCCACCGGCCCGGTCTCGATCGAAGGTCATTACGACGAAGCCATGTGCGTGCCCGGCCTGCTTGCCGAAATCCGCCGCGCCGAAGCGGCTGGCGCAGACGCCCACATCATCGCCTGCTTCGGCGATCCGGGTCTCGAAGCCGCACGCGAGATCGCCGGCGGCCCGGTGTTCGGCATCGCCGAAGCCGCCATGCACGCCGCCAGTTTTGTCGGCAAGCATTTCAGCATCGTTACTACGCTGGGAAGAACCTGCGGCATCGCGGCTCATCTGGCGGAACGCTATGGCATGCAACGCTTCTGCCGCAACATCCGCGCCTGCGAAATCGCTGTACTGGATCTCGACAACCCCGCCTCCGATGCCTATGCCGCGATCATGCAGGAATGCCGCCTCGCGCTGGAGCAGGATGACGTCGACTGCATCGTCCTGGGATGTGCCGGCATGGCCGACCTGTGCCAGGCCATCAGCAAGGAGCTGGGCGTGCCGGTGATCGACGGCGTCAGCGCCGCCGTGACATTTGCTGAAGGCCTGGTACGGCTTGGACTACAAACCAGCAAACGCGGCGAATGGAATTATCCTTTGGCGAAACAGTATCTGTGACATTGGCCCAATACTCCGGAGTCAACAGTCAGGAATAGAGAATCAGGAAGCAGTGACAGCTGCTGGTGCTGCCACTGCTGCCACTGCTGCCGGTGCAGAACTCAGCTTCACCTGATTACGGCCGCTGCCTTTGGCTTCATACAAGGCGCCGTCAGCTGCATTGAGCACGGCTTCAATGCTTGCATGCGCAGTCCGGTCATAGGTCGCCACACCAATGCTTGCCGTAACGTGGCCGAACTGGCTGCGGGAATGCGGGATTTTCAGCATTTCAATGGCGTTCCTGATTTTCTCGCCGACCAGCATTGCGCCTGGCGCTTCAGTTTCCGCCAGCACGGCGACAAACTCTTCGCCGCCATACCGTGCCGCGACGTCGGAACTACGAGGCAAGGCGCTCGTGATTGCCTCTGCAACGGAGGCCAGCACGTCGTCGCCTTTCTGATGGCCGTAGGTATCGTTATAGAGTTTGAAATGATCAACGTCGATAAACAAAATGGAAAAAGCGACGTTACCCCGTTGCGACACACTCCATAAATCTTTCAGCAAGTCATCCAGCGTGCGGCGATTAATCAGTTTTGTCAGCCCATCGACACGCGCCAGCTGGTTCAGTTTCTCTTCGGCCTCAACACGTTTTCTGAGTTCTTTACGAAGCACCCAGAACAAGGCCAGAAACACCAGACCACCGAGCGACATCATCACCAAGGTACCGTAGACGTCATTCCTCCACTCCCTGTAGATGTCCTTCTCGGAGCGTCCCACCATCACAACCAGCCGCGTTCCCGGCACGCTCCTGAACGAAAACAAGCGTTCGATACCGTCCGTCGACGAGCGGATAAAGAAATTGCCACTATCATGCTGAATCGCGTCACGGACCTGCAAAAAATTGGGACTCTTGCTCATATCCCGGCCAACCAGGGCAGTCGAAGAAGGCACCCGCATATAGATGATTCCGTCCCGTGAATAAAGCGAGATGACGCCATCCTCCCCCAAAGCAATGCCGCTGAATAGTTCTTGAAAGTAATCGAGCTCTAGTGCGATGACCACAACGCCGGCGAAGCTTCCATCGATATTGGACAAGCGCTTGGATAGGACGACGGCCTGCCGGCTATCGTCGAATTTGGCAGCAAGCGGTTTTGAAATGTAGAGGCCCACCTCGAAACGGTCGCGGTGAATCGTGAAATACGGTCGATCCGCGTAATTGTGCCCAGGTACGCCGGGCAGAGAAGTCGCGACCACCTCACCCCTCGCATCGACGATGGCCGAGAGCGCGATATGTCTCATCTCCAGTCCGTTACCAAACAAATAAGAATGCTTTTGGCTGTTGGTGAGATTCTGGTAGATGGTATTTTGAAATCGATGCGCCAACGCATCCATCGACAAAGATACGATCTCAATATTTCTAAGAATGTCGCGCTGCGCGACTAAAGCGACATTCTGTGAATTTTCAATGGCGTTATGACGCGCTTCTTCGTGACTTTGATAGATCAGCCAGACGCACAAGCTGCATATTAACGCGACCAGCATGGCGCCATTGATGATCAGGACTTTGTATAAGCGATTGATTTTGGCATCCTATCTGCGCAACGTGCGGCAACAAGCAAGCACAAGCATCCAAAGGCAACATCAGCGAGGAACTGACCGGCGGCAAACCTGGGTGAAGCTTGGCGAAGCTTGGTGAATTCAGCGAATTCGATAGGCGCGCTCAATACTGCGGTACAGCAATGACTCATCCTGACTCGATAGAAAAACAAATACGATCAAGCAAAGTCAATGGAAGGATTCTGCTCACAAACCCGTTTCAAATTGCGCATATCCGTGGTGTTAATTAACGCACAAAAGTAGATTTTTAAAAAGTTATCTCTACAACAATATGAAGGAAAGACAACAGACGCACGGCGTACGTCTGTTGTCCCTATACAGAAAGATAAGCGCGCCGCACATCCTCATCCGCCGCCAGTTGCGCCATCGTGCCCTGATAGCGGATGTGACCGTTTTCAAGCACGTAGGCGCGATCACTGACCAGCTCGGCGAAATGCAGGTTTTGTTCCGACAACAGGATGGACATGCCTTCGCGTTTGAGTGTCATGATCATGTTGGCCATCTGTTCGACAATCACCGGCGCCACGCCTTCGGACGGTTCGTCCAGCAACACCAGATACGGATTGCCCATCAACGTGCGCGATACCGTCAACATCTGCTGCTCGCCACCGCTCATCTGCCCACCGGGACGCAACGGCATTTCACCGAGGTTGGGAAACAGATCGAACAGTTTTTGCGGCGTCCATTCGACGGCATCGGGACGTGCCGGCTGGCGGCCGACTTCCAGATTCTCAAGCACTGTCAGGTCGGCAAACACGCGGCGATCCTCGGGCACGAAACCCATTCCCATGCGTGAGATCTGATACGGCTTAGCCCGGCTGATGTCGTTGCCCAGAAAGCTCACACTGCCTTGCGCACGATCCATCAGGCCCATGACGGCCTTCATGGTGGTCGACTTGCCGGCGCCGTTACGGCCCATCAGTGCCACCACTTCGCCACGCCGCACTTCAAGGCCGACATCGAACAGAATATGGGCGCGCCCGTAGAAAGCGTTAAGACCACTTACCTTGAGCAAGGCTTCACCGGCGGTGGATGACCCGGATTGTGCCGGGTTGATTTCATTCATGACGGCGCTCACGAGACGGCCTCCTCTTTTTCAAATGTTTTACCTGAACCGAAATACACTTCCTGCACTTTGGGATGATTGCGGATGGTTTCGCCGTCGCCCTCCGCAATCAGCTGGCCACGTGCCAACACGATCATGCGATCTGCAAAAGCAAAGACGACGTCCATGCTGTGTTCGGTAAAGAGCACTGACAAATTGCGCTCGACCACCAGCTTTTTGGTCAAGGCCATCAAGGCATTGCGCTCCTTCGGCGCCATGCCCGCTGTGGGTTCATCCATCAATAGCAACCGAGGACGATTGGCCATGGCGATCGCCAACTCGACACGCTTGACGTCACCGTAAGCCAGCACGCCGCAAGGACGTTGCGCCTGCCCGGCCATACCTACCTGCTCCAGCAGTTCCATCGCTTCGTCACGGAAGAACGAGACTGCCGGACGCCACAGCTGAAACAGTTTTCGCTCGCGCGACATCAATGCCATCTGGACGTTTTCCACCACTGTCATGGAACTGAAAGTCGCCGATATCTGAAACGTCCGGCCAACGCCGAGACGCCAGATATCGCGCGGCTTCATGCCACCGATTTCATGGCCGTCGAAACGAATCGATCCGGTGTCTGGCCGATACTGTCCGTTGAGAATATTGAAACAGGTCGATTTGCCCGCACCATTAGGGCCAAGCAAAGCCAATAGCTGTCCGCTGGGTAAATCGAAGGACACGCCATTGACTGCCTTGACACCGCCGAAGGCTTTACTGATGTTGTTGACTTGTAGCAGACTCATGCCGCCTCCTTGCTGATACCGTTCTGGACGGACGCGCTATGCTCTTTCGCACGTGGCGACTCCGCTTCGCCCTCTTCGCCGCGATCAAACAGCTTTTTGAAAAATCCCGCAATACCGGCAGGGAACAACAGCACCAGCGCAAGAATGATCAAACCCAGCAATGCGCGCCAGTAATCTGTTTCACGCGCAATAATGTCTTGCAGCCAGGTGAATACTGCCGCCCCAACCACCGGTCCCAGCAAGGTTTGCAAGCCGCCCAGCATGACCATCACCAGGCCGTCGACAGAACGTCCGACACTGATCGCTTCCGGCGAAATGCTACCCTTGGAGAAGGCAAACAGCACGCCTGCTACGCCACAAAACAAGCCTGCCACCACGAATGCCATCCATTGCATGCGTTTGACGTCGATGCCGATGGCGTCGGCGCGCAACGAAGAATCGCGGCCGGCACGCATGGCATATCCGAACGGTGAGAACAGCACACGGCGCAGAAGCAGCACGCCGATCACACTGAACGCCAGCGCCAGATAATAAAAGGCTGTCGGCGAAGCGGCCCAGACTGAAGGCCAGATGCCCACCAGGCCGTTGCTGCCGCCGGTGACGTCATCCCACTGATAAATGATGGCCCACACAATCTGTGCAAACGCCAGTGTCAGCATGGCCAGATAAACCCCCGACAAACGCACGCAGAACCAGCCGAACAACAAGGCGCCGCCGGCCGCCACCAGAGGACCGACCACCATCGCCACTTCCATCGGCAAATGCAGTTTGGTCAGCACGAGTGCCGCCGCATAGGCGCCCAGCCCGAAGTACGCCGCGTGACCAAAGGAATGCATACCACCCGGCCCCATCATGAAATGCAGACTGGCGGCAAACAGCACGGCAATCAAAATTTCCACCAACAGCACGGTCAGGTAAGGAAAGCTGCCCGACAACAACGGCGCGGCCACCAGCAGAGCCAGGCCGGCCAGACCCAGCTTGCGCTGCATCGCGCTGGCCGCGCGCAGAGGCGCTTCCGGTGGTCCACTGGCGCGGCTGGCTGCCTGTGGTTTGCCGAGCAAGCCCCAGGGCCGCACCACGAGGATGAAAGCCATCACCAAAAACTCCACCACCAGCGTCAACTTGGACAGCGAAACGTCAATGCCGAACAGGGATACCTGCCCGATCGCCACGCAGAGCGCTTTGATCTCGGCGATCAGCAAGGCAGCAAGAAATGCGCCGCTGATCGAACCCATGCCGCCCACCACCACGACCACGAAAGCGTTGCCGATCGTTTCCAGATCGAGCGCCAGATTGGCGGGAATACGCGGGCCTTGCAGCGCGCCGCCCAGACCCGCGAGGAAACAGCCCAGCGCAAAGACGCCGGTGAAGAGCCAGGACTGATTGATACCCAACGCGCCGACCATTTCGCGGTCTTGGGTAGCAGCGCGAATCAGCGTGCCCCAGCGCGTGCGATTGAGCAGCAGCCACAGCAGACCAAGTACGACCGGGCCGATGAAAATCAACACCAGATCGTATTGCGGCAGTCGGCGGCCCAAAAGTTGTACCGAACCGGCCAGACCCGGCGCGCGCGGACCGAACAAATCTTCCGGCCCCCAGATATAGAGTGCCGCATCCTTGAGCACCAACACCAGCGCAAACGTCGCCAGCAACTGGAACAACTCCGGCGCACGATAGATGCGGCGCAAGATGACGATCTCGACCAGTGCGCCAAGCAGTGCAACGGCACAGGCGGACAACAACACCGCGCTCCAGAAACCGATGCCGCTGGCGCCGATCAGGCTAACCAGTGAATAAACAATGAAAATGCCCAGCATATAAAAAGAGCCGTGGGCGAAGTTGACGATGCGCGTCACGCCGAAGATCAGGGACAAGCCGGCAGCCACCAGAAACATGGTGGACGCATCGGCGAGGCCGTTGATCAACTGTACTATCAGACTTGAGAGAGTCATACCTTGAGTTCCCTGAGGCGGTTGGCGGCGGCGTCCGTGCATCGACCTGCCGGCGCCGGCCGCCGCTTGCTACATGATTAATCGGCAGGACGCAGTTTCTTGACTTCGGCATCAGGCAACTGCACTGTTGCACCATCCACATAAACGAAGCTGCTCATCACACCCTTGCCATCCTTGACCCCGGTGCGGCCGACAAAGGCTCCCAGCGTGGATTGATGATCCTGCGTGCGATAGACAATCGGTCCCACCGGCGTATCGACCTTGAGGCCGGAGAACGCTGCCGCCAGTTTATCGGAATCCACGGCACCGGCCTTCTTCAACCCTGCGGCGATCGACATCAGCGCGGTGTAACCGACCAATGATCCATTGCGCGGATAGTCGTTGAATTTCTTGCGGTAGGCATCAACAAACTTCTTGTGTTCAGGCGAGGTCAGCGCATACCAAGGATAACCGGTAACGATCCAGTTGCTCGGCGCCTCGGCGCGCAAGGGATCGAGATATTCAGGCTCGCCTGTCAGCAGAGACACCACTTCTCGCCCCTCGAACAAACCGCGGGTATTGCCGTCGCGCACAAACTTGCCCAGATCGGCGGCAAACAGGGCATTGAAAATTGCATCCGGCTTGGCGTCGGCCAACGCCTGCGTCACCGCACCCGCATCGATTTTGCCAAGCGGCGGCGCCTGTTCGGCAACGAACTCGATATCCGGCTGCACTTCTTTCATCAGCTTCTTGAACGTCGCCGATGCGGACTGGCCGTATTCATAGTTGGGATAGACAATGGCCCAGCGTTTTTTCTTCAGCTTGGCGGCCTCCTTGACCAGCGACGCGACCAGCATATAGGTGGATGGACGCAGGCGATAGGTATATTTGTTGCCGTTTTGCCAGACGATCTTGTCGGTCAGCGGTTCACCCGCCAGAAAGAAAATCTTGCGTTGCTTGGCATAGTCGGTCAATGCCAGGCCGGTGTTAGACAGAAAGCCGCCGAACAGCAACGCCACCTGCTCGCGTGTGACCAGCTCTTCCGCAACACGCACGGAATCCCCCGGATTGCCGTTGTCGTCGCGCGCAATCACTTCCAGCTTCTTGCCGAGCACGCCACCGCTGGCGTTGATTTCTTCGAGCGCCATTTCCCATCCATGGCGATACGGCTCCAGAAAGGCAGGCTGCGCCTTGTAGCTATTGATCTCGCCAATCTTGATCGTAGCTTGCGCCATGGCGCTGCCCATACCTGCACCAGCCAGTGCAGAGACGGCAACTGCGTACCGCAAAAAGCGGCGTCGAGAGAACCTCAAAAATTCGTCCAGAAATTCATTCACGATAATTCCCTTTTTCAAAAAAGACCGCGCGGGCGGTCAGTACTTCAGCCATGCGAGACCAGCGCCAGGCGCCGGCCTCCGTTGTCAGAACGTCAGAACAAATGGCGAACGCCGACTTGCACGCCGTTGACGGTGCCGCCTGCGGTCGGTACATTTTTCGTGATCGGCCCTGCTCCGCTGAGCGAGAACGTTGCGCCATTCTTGTTGCTCAGATGCGCGTAGGTGCTATACAACATGGTGCGCTTGGACAGGTCATAGGTACCGATCAGACTGAACTGCCTGGCATCCCGGCTTGCGCCGCTGCTGTCCTTGGCCCAGCCGTAGCCTGCCCCCAGGGTTGCCTGCGTCGTCAGCCGATAGTTGGCAGAGATCGAATACGCGCCGTAATACGCACCTGCGACGTTGGTCGCTGCGACTGCTCCGAGGTTATTGCCGCGGTAGTAGCCGAGGAACACCTTGCCCATGCCATAGTCGTAAGCGCCGCCGGCGAAAGTGGACTTGATCGACTGGTTGTCGTTGGCACTGTTTTGCAACGACGAGCTGATGCCCAGATAGAGCGGGCCGCTTTCATATTCGCCACCCAGCATGTACGAGTTCAAACCGTTCCTCGGCGCTGTCTGCTCGCCGAGTCCGATATATGCCTGCACCTTGAAACCGCTCATGTTCGGCGAAATATAGCCGAGCATGTTGTCGTAGCGTGGGGTATAAGCCGACACGTTGTTGAGGAACGAAGCAAAAGTTGCGCCTGCAAATGCATCGAGACGCGCAATCATCAGGAATCCCGGTGCGTTCTGACGCCCGGCACGCACTTCACCGAGACTGCCGGCCAGACCGATCCATGACTGGCGGTTAAACAATCGGGTGCTGTCAGCCATGCCGCCGCTGTCCGAGAGAAAACCGTTCTCCAGCTGGAAGTTGGCGCGCAGACCGCCGCCCAGATCTTCCGTGCCGCGAAAGCCAATACGATTGGCCTGATATCCACCGCCGTCCATCGACACCACCTTACCTTTGCCGGTGGCATTGGTGTATGCCATATAGGTGTCGAGTACGCCGTAAATTGTGACGTTGGACTGGGCCATTGCCGAACCCGTCCCGCACAACAAACCCAATGCGCCAAGCGCAAATGCCTTTTTCATGATGCCTTCCCTTATGCTGGTTAAGTGGTATCCCATTAATCCGATTAATCCGATCACTCACGTTATTCACGCTACTCCCCATCGCACTGCAAGCCCGGTCGCTCCGGCCCCTCGCCGGCGCGACCGAACTTCCCGAGGCAACAGCAGCCAGGCCGGCCGTCCCGGCTGCTGTTGCTTCTCAAGACTTCACCGCCTGGAACGGAACATTGCTACCGATCCGCCCAGTTTCCTGCTCTGTTCTGCCAGCGACGCTGCGGCGGCTGCCGCCTGCTCGACCATCGCCGCGTTCTGTTTGACGGCGTCATCGATCTGCGCAATAACTTCGTTGGCTTGCCCGATATCGCGGCTTTGCGCCGCCGATGCGTCAGCGATATGTCCAACGATCTGCTCCACCTGCGATGCCGACGCGACAATCTGCTGCATGGTCTTGCCCGCATCGCCGGCGATCCTGACGCCAACGGCGACGCGTTCTCCCGATTGCGCCAACAAGCGATTGATTTCTTGTACCGCCTGGGCACTGCGCTGCGCGAGACTGCGCACTTCCGATGCCACCACGGCAAAACCACGACCGTGCGCACCGGCACGCGCTGCCTCCACCGCTGCATTGAGCGCCAGAATATTGGTCTGAAAAGCGATGCCTTCGATCACCGAAGAAATGTCGGCGATCTCTGCCGCACTACGTGAAATCTCGTCCATCGTTGCGACGACTTTGCCGACCATTGCATGCCCTTGCGTGGCGATCTCCGACGAGGTCCCTGCCAGCTTGCGCGCCTCGGCGGCGCTGGCAGCGTTCTGCTGCACCATACGGCTGAGGTCATTCATCTTGGAAGCGGTCTGTTCCACAGCGGCGGCGGTCTCTTCAGTGCGTGCGGCAAGGTCGAGATTGGCATCCGAAATCTCTCCCGCGGCAACGTCCACGGTGTGCACACCAATACGTAAATCCTGCACCAGATTGGCAAGGCTCTTTTGCATCACGCCCATGCTCGATGCCAGGACCGACATCTCGTCATGGCGTTCACGATCGCTGTCGACAGTGCTGGTCAAGTCTCCGGCTCCGATCTTCCGGGCATGACTCAGAAGCTCTTTCAACGGTGCCCGTACCCGTGTTCCGATCGCAGTCAGCGTGGCAACCAGCAGCAGACTGATCAGTAAGGTCAGCATGTCCGCCTGCCCGTAATGCGGCCACGTCATGATCACCGACCAGGTTGCGAGCAACAACGCCAGGACATTCAGTCCCTGCGCAGTCAACAATCTCACATGCAAGCTCGGCGCACTGAGCAGGCGCCACCATCCCAGTGGCGCGCGTTGCACCAGCACGCCGGCATTCAGCTTGCGGCGGCTGCGGCGGCGTGCCGCCAGCTGCGCGTAAAATTGCGCCATCATCGCGACATCCGACATCGCCGCCTTGGTGCGGACGGTGGTATGTCCGACATGAACACCGTCGACCATGGTCCGCGTGATCGTGGCGCTGGCCCAGAAACAGCGACCGTCCTTGCAACGATGCCGCATCACGCCGGTCCAGGCGCCTTTTGCTTTGACCGTCCGCCACAAATCGGCACCAACTTGCGGCGGCGTGTCGGGGGCATACATCAGACTGGCGGGCTGGCCCAGCAACTCGTCATGGCTATAGCCGCTGCGCGCGACGAAAGCCGAATTCAGATAGACCATCTTGCCGTCGGGATCAGTGCGTGTGATGAGATATTCGTCATCATCAAGATGAAGATCTTGTGCGCGCCACGCGACGGCGTTCTGATCGGCCACTACCAAATTCGCAAGCATGCCCCGCCCCTTCCACTCAAGGTATGGAAATTCCGTTTGTCGTTCGTCAGTTAGTGAGTCAGCGCTGCGGCCTTGCCGGCTTCTCGTATTCGCGCCACGTCGGCTTTCAGATCCGGCCATGCCGGTTTGTCTGCGGCAAAGTTTGCGCGCAGGTATTTCAACAGTTCGACCATCTGTTCATCATTGAAACTATCGGCGAATCCCGGCATGTAGCCGAGCTCCGGATTGGCCGGTTCGCGTATGCCTTGCAGAATCACGCGGATCAGATTGTCGGGAGCTGCGCTATGCACATTGGTATTGAGTGACAGCGATGGCTTGACGCCGAACAATGTCGGCCCCGTATCTCCCTGATGGCATACCGCACAGGAACCGCGGTACAGATTGGCGCCCATGACGGACGCAACGGTTTGCGTGTGCGCCGTCGCTACAGCAACTTTGGTTTTCGATTCGCTTTGCGGCACGGGCTCGTTGAACGAGGCAAGATAGTGCGCAATGGCGCGTACATCATCGGCAGGCAATTGCGCCAGCTCAGCAACCACCGGCGCCATCGGCCCCGCAGCAACGCCATGCAACGGAGAAAACCCGGTGCGCAGATAACTGAATAATTCCGCTTCGCTCCATGGCACGGGCGCCCGCGACAACGCAGTGAGTGCAGGCGCTTCCCAGCCATCGGCACTGCCACCGGAGAGATAAGCACGCCCGCCTTTTTCTGCGCCCAGCATGTTGCGTGGCGAATGACAGGCGCTGCAATGCCCCGCGCCTTCCACCAGATACGCACCACGATTCCATTGCGCCGAACGCGACGTGTCTGCGACGAATTGTTCGTTCTTGTGAAACAGCAGATTCCAGCCCGCCATCAGCGGGCGTACGCCGAACGGGAATGCAAGGCGCGTTTCCGGTGGAGCAAACGCGACCGGTTCCTGCGCCATCAGATAGGCGTACAGCGCCTGCATGTCGGCATCGCTGATCCTGGCAAATGCGGTATACGGAAACGCCGGATACAAATGACGGCCGTCGCGGTGAATTCCTTCACGCATGGCGCGTTCAAACGCGGCAAAGGACCAGTTGCCGATGCCCGTCTTTTCATCCGGAGTAATGTTGGTGCTGTAGACAGTGCCAAACGGCGTCTCCAAGGCATGGCCGCCGGCATTGGGCACGCCATTCGGCGCGGTGTGGCAGACCACGCAGTCGCCGGCGGCGGCCACCAGCTTGCCGCGCGCAATGGTCGCGGCTGAATATAAGCCTGGGTCGGGAGCAGCCACCGGCTTGATCTCTGCTCGCCATGGCGACGCCAGGACGAACAATCCGGCAAGTGTCGCGGCGACACCGCCGAAAATACCACCCTTCCAGCCGAGAGTACGTTTCTTTGCTGTCCTGGTTTGTCCCAGCGCAAGGCGCAACTGTTCACTGCTGAAGGGTGCTGAACGCAAACGAATACCCGTTGCGTCGTGAATCGCGTTGGCGACGGCAGCCGCAGCCGGCAAAGAAAAAGCGGCATTGCTGCTCAGGCGCACCGGCCCCGGCACGCCGCCATTCTTCGCAGCCGGCAAACCCACCACCTCCACCGCAGGCAAAGATGTCTGCGCGGCAGCTTGAACGCTGATGCCATATTCCTGCTTTGCCCAGGTATCGAAACTGTTTTCAGTGGACAGCAATCCACGCATCGCCAGTTGCGCATTGCTACGCACAGACTCATCTTCCACGCGAAGAAAATCGCCGGGCTGCATACTCACACCTGCCTCGGCAACATCTTGCCCGACCACCACGCGGGTCACGCTGAGATCGCCAGAATCACGGTTATATTCAACATCCGCTACCCAGGCCGACCATTGCTGCAACGCCTCCGGTTTGCCGTCATCTTCAATCACCCGGGCGTACGCAAATCCGCGGCCGCGCAAAATATTGCCGTCAGGTTTGTTCTCTGCAATCGTGTCGTTCCAGCCGGCCTGCCGGGCAACAGCACGCATCAGCGCTGCGCCGCGTTCGTCCTGCACATGTTGCAATCGATATTGCACAGGATCCACACCGACCTGACGGGCGGCCTCGTCGATAAACGATTCATGGGCAAAAACGTGGGCGGCGGCATAGTCTCCGGCAGCGCCGGGAAGGCCTTGCTGAGCCAGTTGCACACTGGCGTAGGCATACGGAGGCAGTTGCGCGCCGTATCGTGTACCCGCACCGGAAGCGACATCGCTGACCGGATCGGCGATCCCCGCCAGCATGAGCGCCAGGGGTGGAAGATATCCGCCGACGGTATGCGCAGTGTGGCGATAGGCGAGTATGCTGCCGCTGGTTTCCGCATCGATTTTTGCGTCTGTCTGCGCCACCGTCCGCTGCGTCACGACGCCAATCTGTTCCGGCAACAAGGTAACGCACACAGGACGTCCTGCCACAGCCGACAAGAGCGCAGCATCCGCTGCGGCGTCCTGCCCGGTCTGCATCCCGGCAAAGCCCGGTTCGCGGCCGGGATAGTCTTCATCGAAATACGCTACCTCAGACTGCACCGTGGAAACCGGCATGCCGATCAGCACCGCGATCTGTTGACGTACGACGGCAGAAAGTGTCGATGCCGTCCACAGACGCGCACCCACGGCCGTGCAATCGGCAATCGCGGTCAGCATCGGATTGCCGGCATCAGGCAAAATGCCCTCGGCCATCCAGCTGTAAGAACGCTCCGTGATGGGAGACGAGGTGTCAAAGGCACCCGCGATATCGCCATGCTGGTAGACGGTACGATGCTGCTGCTCCTCGGGAAGCGATTGCAGCAATGTCTCGTGCGCCTTCCAGCGAACCCGCAATTGGGTGATCGCTTGCAAGGCATAGCGGTCTTCCGTCGCGACGACACCGATAAAATCGCCGCGCACAACCAGTTTGACGATACCAGGGACATCTTCCAGCGATGCCGCGTCATGCCATGCGAGATGCATGCCGGTGTAATCGTGGCCGTTCCAGTCCAGGCGCGGCGGCCTCAGGACGCGGCCATACAGCATGTCCGCAGCGTCCGGCCGAAGGGAAGGAAGCGCAGCGTTCATTCGCCCGCCTCACCTGCCGCGGCTGCGCTATTGAGTTGAACTGCGCGCAAAGCGGCACGCATGATTTCCACATGCGTGCCGCAACGGCAAAGATTGAATTCCAGCTCAGAGCGAATTTCTTGCTCAGTCGGCTCCGGCTTGCGCAACAGCAATGCCTTGATCGTCATGATCATGCCGTTGATGCAGTAGCCGCATTGCGCGGCTTGCTCGTCGATAAAGGCTTGCTGCACCGGATCCAGTTTTTGAGACCGGCCATTTCCGGCCGGCATCGCCAGCCCTTCGAGCGTCGTGATGCTGCGTCCGTCAACGCCCGCAAGCGGAATCACACAAGAGCGCGCCGCCACGCCGTCGACCAGCACCGTACAGGCGCCGCATTCTCCCAGCCCGCAGCCGAACTTCGGTCCGTTCAGACAGAGGTCGTTGCGCAAGACGTTCAACAAAGGAACGTCGGGCGCGACATCCAGCGTGTGCCGGATGCGGTTGACTTCTATCGACAGTGGACGGGAAGCTGACATGGCAAGTCTCAGAAAATCGCTGCTGACGGATCCGGTTGGCTCGTTAACTTAATCGCTTAACTGCGCAAGCCCAAACGGCTCAGCCGTCGGGGTGATGCGCATTTTCTACTAGAACTCAATTCATCAATAGGCGTGAGATGCGTTCTAATTGGTCACGCTCGCTTGGCGCTGACCGAATCTACCAGCGGCACGTTAAATACGTCGTAGCCAAAACACCAATCTGGATTCTCATTGTTGCGCAACCAGGTGTTGTTGTGGGAAACCAGTTGCACTTTACCTGCACGTTCTGCGCGATTGGCTTCATAGAGCGCAAAAGCGGTGGCGTAATCGGTCGGCCCCACTTCCTGGAAGCAACGCGTGAGCATGGCGGCATCTTCAATTGCCATGGCAGCCCCCTGCGCCATATGCGGCTTCATGGGATGGCAGGCATCGCCCAGCAACACCAGGCGGCCACGACTCCACAACGGCAGCGGGTCGCGCTCCAGCAAAGGCCATTTGGTGACGTTTTCGCTGGCCTCGATCAACGATTGCACGCCCGGATGCCAGCCGTCGAAGGCCGCCAGCATTTCATCTCGGCTGCTGGGGACCCAGCTCTTGCTCATGTCCCAGGTCGCCTCCGGCACACCGGTAACGTAGTAAATTTCATCCTTACTGCCGGTCACGAAATACACCATCATGTGACGATCGTCCGACCACCATTTGGTGCACAGATCGTGCGTAAACCCCTTGACGCCGGCAACGGGGAATACCGCGCGATGACCAACGTAGCCGGTGTACTTCGGCAGTTCCGCACCCAGCAGGGTGTCGCGGATCTTGGAGTTAATGCCGTCCGCACCGATCACAATGTCGGCTTCTTCCATGGTGCCGTCAGCAAAATGCAGATGGACGACATCACCTTTGTCCTCGACTTTTGCCAGCCGTTTATTGAAGGACAACACTTCATCAGGGATAGCCTCGATCATCAGTGCATGAAAATCTCCGCGATGCACGGTCAGGTAGCTGGAACCGTAGTGTGACAAGGCATAGTCGCCCAGTGGAATCCTGGCAATCTCTTCGCCGGTCTTCCAGTCGCGGCTGTACCAAAAGTCAGGATGCGAGCCGGTGGCATTGAGCGCATCTTCGATGCCGATCTGCCGCATCACCTTCATGACATTCGGACCTAAATGAATCCCTGCACCGAGGCGGGAAAACACCGGCGCCTGCTCGTACAGATGAACGTTGAATCCGGCTTTTTGCAGCAGCGACGCTGCGGCTGCGCCTCCCAATCCGGCACCGATAACGGCAATGCGCGGTGATTTTTGCACAATCAATCTCCTCACTATGGGGTGAAATACTCAACAAGCACTACAACTTGAAATTGAGTGTACACACTGCTTTTTTCAAAGTAAAGAAAATGTTATCGCGATATTTAAAATCACTTTTTACGTGCAAATTATTTTGCAGTGCGCCAAATTAGCGCGTACTTAGCACTATTTTGGACGATCATCACAAAGGTTACAGAAGAAGCAAAGGAGTCTTGCCAATTTTCATAAAATGATTAAATATAGCGTATGCACTCTATATTCCGTGTCGACACCGATGTTTCACACGACCAATACCAACCATCTGGAGATACAAATGCAAAAGCCATACCGCATCGGACAAATCGTTCCGAGCTCTAACACCACCATGGAAACGGAAATTCCCGCAATGCTGACGGCGCGGCAAATGATCCGTCCGGAGCGCTTCACTTTTCACTCCAGCCGCATGCGCATGAAACGTGTCGAGAAAGAGGAGCTGGCGGCCATGGATGCGGAATCCGACCGCTGCGCCGTCGAACTCAGCGACGCCCGCGTGGACGTACTCGGCTACGCCTGCCTGGTGGCCATCATGGCCATGGGCCGTGGCTATCACCGCAAATCCGAACAACGCCTGACTGCCCATACCGCAGCCAATGGCGCAGACGCACCGGTCGTCACCAGCGCAGGCGCGTTGATCGATGGACTCAAGGTCATCGGCGCCAAGCGCATCGTGGTGGTTGCCCCCTACATGAAGCCATTGACAGAACTGGTGGTCGACTACATCCGCCACGAAGGCTATGACGTCGTCGAATGGCGAGCCCTGGAAATTCCCGACAACCTGGAAGTCGGGCGCCACGATCCCTCGCGCCTGCCTGCCATCGTTGCACAGATGGATACCAGCAATGTCGATGCCATCGTGTTGTCAGCCTGCGTGCAAATGCCTTCGCTGCCGGTGATCGCGCAAGTTGAAGCGATGACCGGAAAACCTGTCATCACTGCCGCCGTCGCGACGACCTATGCCATGCTCAAGCGACTCAAGCTGGAAACCATCGTGCCCGGTGCCGGCGCACTGCTATCCGGCGCTTACTGACAGCCTCAGGTCGCCTTATCCGGCAGTTCCATCACTGAAAGCTCCACTCTCCGCATCAAGGATCGTCATGACCAGCACTTTTCTCTACGGCGCCAACATCCGCGCCAACGGCATCCGCCAGCACTATCTTCGCTATGGCGGGACCGAAGGCGGCCGCGCAACGCGCGACGCTGTGATCATTGTTCCCGGCATCACCAGCCCGGCAGTGACCTGGGGTTTCGTCGGCGAGCGCTTTGGCCGCCACTTCGATACGTATGTACTCGACGTACGCGGACGCGGCCTGTCATCGGCTTCGACAGAACTGGATTACAGCCTGGAAGCGCAAGCCGACGACGTCATCGCTTTCGCCGAAGCACTCAGCCTGCAGCGCTACGCCATCGTCGGCCACTCGATGGGCGGCCGCATCGGCATTCGCGCCGCTGCACACCGCCCGCGCGGATTGAACAGCCTGGTCATGATTGATCCGCCGGTTTCCGGCCCGGGGCGGCGCGCCTATCCGTCCAAGCTTCCGTGGTATGTCGACTCGATGAAACTGGCGCGCGAAGGCTGTACGGCAGAGCAGATGCGCGCTTTTTGCCCGACCTGGACGGAAGAACAACTGCGTCTGCGCGCTGAATGGCTGCACACCTGCGACGAGCGCGCCGTGATTGCCAGCTTCGACGGTTTTCATGCAGACGACGTGCACAAGTACTTGCCGGAGGTAAAAATCCCGGCGCTGCTGATCGTCGCCGGACGGGGCGATGTACTGCTGCCGGCCGACATCGACGAAATCCGTTCACTGCTGCCGCAAGTCGGCGTGGCGCGGGTCGAGAACGCAGGTCACATGATCCCCTGGGACGATGAAGAAGGCTTCTATGGTGCTTTCGGAGAATTCCTCGGCGCTCCGCTGTAAGCATTTAACTCTCCGCGCCGTGTGCATGCACGGCGCTTCTTCAGAAAGGACAGGCCATGGCCGTCAGCGACTACGATCTGATTCAAGCCTGGAAGCAGGTATTGACGCTTTCCAAACTGGAACCCACGCACATCGTCACGGTGCTTACCAGCAGCAGCACGCATCCGCAAACCCTGTCGACGGCGCTGACCGCCATCGGCCTTCTCGGCGCAACCGCCAATCGCCTCGACCTGCAGCCGGTCAACGCAGAAAAGGCGCTCAGCCGCGATTCGCTTGCCTATCTCGGCACAACGCCGTTGACCGGCAATCGCGCCGCCATCGCAGCACTGAAAGAAAGCGACCTGGTACTGGATCTGATGACCTTGCTATTCTCGCCCGAGCAACACGAGATACTCAAGGCAGGCACCAAGATCCTGCTGGCGGTAGAGCCTCCCGAGGTGCTGGTGCGCATGGTGCCGAGTGCCGACGACAGGCAACGCGTGACACAAGCCGCCAAGAAATTGCAGGGTGCAAAGCACATGCACATCACCTCCGAGGCTGGCACCGATCTGCGCTGCCCATTGGGTGAATTTCCGGTGATCAGTGAATACGGTTTTGTCGATGAGCCCGGACGCTGGGATCACTGGCCGAGTGGCTTCGTGCTGACCTGGCCGAACGAACGCGGCACCGAAGGCACGATTGTCATCGATCGCGGCGATATTCTGCTGCCGATGAAGTCCTATGCGCAGGAACCGATCTATGTGAGCGTGCGCGACGGGTTCGTCACCAACATCGAAGGCGGCGTTGACGCTGAATTGCTGAGCGAATACATGGCGTCATTCAAGGATCCGGAAGCCTACGCAATGTCCCATATCGGCTGGGGGCTGCAACCGCGAGCACACTGGTCGACGCTGGCCATGTACGACCGTGAAGCCACCATCGGCATGGACGCGCGCGCCTACGAAGGCAACTTCCTGTTTTCCTTCGGCCCCAACAATGAAGCCGGCGGCCAGCGCAATACCGCTTGCCATATTGATATCCCACTGCGCCGCTGCACAGTTTCTCTCGATGGTGAAGCGGTCGTGCGAAATGGCAAGGTGCTCGATGGGTTCGAGTACGGGAAATCCTGACTCATCCTCATCATGCTCACTTCGATTCATCTCCACTTGTCGGACAGGCTCACATTTAGCAAGGAACAGATCATGCACAAGGAAATCTCCACCTACGAGCGTCAGGGCTTCGGCCAGACGCTGGAAGCAAAAGCGCCGTTCGGCTTGTTGATCGTCGATTTCGTCAACGGCTTCGCCAATCCCGATGTTTTTGGCGGCGGCAATATCGCCCCCGCCATCGCCCGGACTGAAAAACTGCTGGCGCATGCCCGCAGCCAGGGCTGGGCCATTGCGCACAGCCGCATTGTCTTTGCCGACGATGCGTCCGACCGCAATATTTTTGGTATCAAAGTACCGGGCATGGTGACCTTGACTGAAGACACGCCCAACAGCGCAATCGTCCCGGAATTGACTCCTGCCGCCGGCGAACTGGTAGTGCGCAAGACCGTCCCGTCGGCGTTCTTCGGGACTTCGCTGGCTCCCTGGCTGACACAGCATGGCGTGCAAACCTTGCTGGTCGCAGGCGCCGTCACCAGCGGTTGCGTGCGCGCCAGTGTGGTTGATGCGATGTCATGGGGATTTCGTCCGCTGGTGGTGTCAGATTGCGTCGGCGACCGCGCAATTGCACCGCATGAGGCAAACTTGTTCGACATGGCGCAAAAATATGCGACAGTATTGCCGTTGACCGAGGCGCTGGAAGCAACTGCCCGTGCCGGCCATGCCTGATCAGTTAGCAAGCCGGACATTGATCGACACTGACAACACATCACCGAGCAGACATTGATGGATCAGCAGCACCAGCAAAATGGCCGCGCTTCTCCGGCGACTCCCGTACCCAGCGACACACGACGCCGTCTGCTCGCCAGCGGCGACGTGTTGCTGGTAACGCGCGCGCCGCAAGCTGCGGCCAGGCCCGCTCCAGGCCAACCCGGGGCAGCGTCGTCCTATGTCCCACGCCACCCGGATGTCTTCCTTGCCCTCTTCAGCGACGGGCGTGTGATGGCCTTTAACGGCCACGTCGACCTTGGTACCGGCATTCGTACCTCACTGGCGCAAATCGTCGCTGAAGAACTTGATGTCGCGCTCGATACAGTGACCATGGTGCTGGGCCATACCGAAGAAGCACCGAATCAAGGCCCCACCATCGCCAGCGCAACAATACAGATTTCCGCCGTTCCACTGAGAAAAGCGGCGGCTCAGGCGCGCCACCAACTGCTGGCGCTGGCGGCGCAGTACTTGCACGTCGACCTCGCCGCGCTACAGGTCCGAGACGGCATCGTGAGCACTGCCGATGATCCGGCAAAGTCCATCAGTTACGCCCATTTGCTGCATGGCAAGCGCATCGAACTACCCTTGTCCGCTGACGAAGTTGCCCTCAAGCCGGTCGATCAGTATCGTATCGTCGGGCGCAGCACGCAACGCGTCGATATTCCCGCGAAGGTGACGGGTGAGCTGGTGTACGTCCACGATATGCGCCTGCCGGGCATGCTGCACGCACGTGTGGTGCGCCCACCCTACGCCGGGCGCGACGGCGGAGCTTTCGTTGGCGCGAGCCTGATCTCCGTCGATAAGGCATCCGTCGCTCATCTCCCCGGCATCGTGGCGATTGTGGTGCAAGGCGATTTTATCGGCGTCGTCGCCGAACGCGAGGAACAGGCGCAACGCGCAGCGCGCGAACTCAAGGTGCAATGGAAACCTCAACCGGCGCTGCCCGACATGGCCGATCTCGAGACCACCTTGCACAATCTGCCCTCACAGCGACGCGAATTACAGCAGCAAGGCGACACCGCAGACGCATTCTCCCGCGCGCAGTCCGGCGAGGGCATGGCACTGAAACGCACCTATGTCTGGCCCTACCAGATGCACGCATCGATTGGCCCGTCATGCTCACTGGCGGATTTCCGCGAGGATGGGCTGACGGTCTGGTCAGGCACGCAAAATCCGCATGTATTGCGCATTGATCTGGCGCGGCTGCTGCAAATCGACGAAGGCAAAATCGAAGTCGTCCGCATGGAAGCCGCCGGCTGTTACGGCCGCAACTGTGCCGACGATGTCGGTGCCGATGCGGCTTTGCTGTCGCGTGCGGTCGGCCGCCCCGTACGCGTCCAGCTGACGCGCGAACAAGAACATGCATGGGAACCAAAGGGCGCCGCGCAACTGATGCGCGTACGCGGCAGCATCGACGGCGAAGGCAATCTTGGCGCCTATGATTTCATTACGCGCTATCCGTCCAACGATGCGCCGACGCTGGCACTGCTGCTGACCGGAGCCATTCCTCCAGAGCCGCGAGTGCTCGAGATGGGCGACCGTACTTCAGTGCCGCCATACCGCTACGCACACACCCGCATCGCCTGCGACGACACGGCTCCCCTAGTCCGTTCGGCGTGGCTGCGCGGTGTCTCGGCATTACCGAACTCCTTCGCTCACGATGCTTTCATGGACGAGCTCGCCTGCGAGGCGGGCGCCGACCCACTGGAATACCGCCTGCGCCATCTCGACGACCAGCGCGCCGCCGAATTGCTGCAAGCCACCGCCAGGCAAGCACAATGGCAAGTACACCGCGCCGGTTCCCGCGGTATCGCCGGCACGGACGGTCTGCTGCATGGGCGCGGCCTCGCCTACGCCCGCTACGTTCACAGCAAATTCCCCGGCTTTGGCGCCGCATGGTCGGCATGGGTAATCGACATCAGCGTCAATCCACAATCAGGTGCGTTGACGGTGAAGCGGCTGGTGGTCGGCCAGGATACCGGCATGATGGTCAACCCCGATGGCGTTCGACATCAGATGCACGGCAATATCATCCAGTCATTGAGCCGGGTCTTGAAAGAACAGGTGCGATTTGATTCGCAGGGGGTGAACAGTCTTGAATGGGGCGCGTATCCGATATTGAAGTTCGGAGAAGTACCACCTGTGGAATTGGTGCTGATGGAGCGGCAGGGGGAAGCACCGCTGGGCGCGGGCGAATCAGCCTCTGTACCGAGCGCGGCAGCGATTGCCAACGCCTTGTTTGACGCGACCGGCCGGCGTTTTCGCCAGCCTCCTTTTACCGCTGAAAAAATTCTGCAGGCATTGGGCACACCGGCAGGCGAGACCTGAAATCAGTCGATCATCTTGCGCAGCAGGAACATGATCGCGACACGCTCGGCAGGATTGAGCTTGCCGAAAGTCGCTTCCGAAATATCTGCAGCGTGCGGCACAGTTGACTTCACCAAAGACGTACCGGCATCGCTCAAGGTCACCAGAACCTTGCGGCGATCCGCTGCGTCATGCGACAGCACGATCAGCTCGCGCAATTTGAGTCGCTCGATAATGCCGCGGATGGTGGCCTGATCAATCGCCGTGGTCTTGACGATATCGCTCAGGGAACACGTGCCGTGCTCCTGAATGGCGCACATCGTCACGAACTGCGCTGCGGTAAGCTGAGAATCCGAAATATGCTGTTGAAAAATCGCCACATGATGCTGATATGCGCGACGCAACAAGTGGCCTACCTGCTCAGAGAAATGGTAACTGCCGAGTGCATCGGCATCCTGGGTCTGCTCTGGTGAAAGATCTTTGCTTTTAGGCACGGGTTCTGGTCTTGGTCTGAATATGTAAAACTATCGCTTTTCCTGAGTGCAATAGCAAGCTAAAGACAGCCGGCGTGTGCGATAACGCAGAAGCAGCACGACGCGTCCGGCAATGCCAGAATCGAAGTATACCGGCGAAGGCGCTCACCGGCTGGTGAAAGGCAGGAGTTCTTGCGATAGATCAAAATCGCGCTTTCGGCGTCATCCGGGCGCCAGCCGTGCGTTTGGCGGGCGCATCAGATTTCTGCGGCCCATGATGGCCGTAACACTATGGAGTTGTTATGTATATTGATTTTGGCAATGTTGATCCTCGCCAGGCTTATAGCTGGCTGGCCTCCGCCGTCATCCCTCGTCCGGTCGCCTGGGTGTCCACCGTGTCGGCATCGGGCGCCACCAACCTGGCGCCGTTCAGCTTTTTCCAGATGGTGACCGGCAAGCCGCCGACTGTGATGATTTCACCGCTGGTGCAGCGCGACGGCAGCATCAAGGACACCGTGCGCAACGCGCAGGAAACCGGGCAACTGGTGGTCAATCTGGTCGGTTTCGAACTGGCTGACGCCATGAACGAAACGTCGTTTTCCTATGACGCCGACATCAGCGAATTCGAACAATGCGGCATCGCCTCCACGCCGTCATCGCTGGTGCGTCCACCGCGGGTTACGGCCGCGCCGGTGAGTCTGGAATGTGAACTGGTCAGTTGCATGCCCTACCCTGCCGAGGCGCCGTCATGCCATATCTTGCTGGCGCGGGTGCTCGCGGCGCATTTCGATGAGCGCATCCTCAACGACAAGCAATTGCCCGATCCCGAGAAGCTGAACCTGCTCTCGCGCATGGGCGGCGACTGGTACGGCCGCACGCGCAGCGACGCCAATTTTGAGCTGACGCGGCCGCGCGGCTGGGCTAAATAAACCGCCTGGCAACATCAGCGCAGTCGCCGTTCAAATCTCAGCTCGACAACGCCCAAGCCGTTGATATCTGCTTTGACCTTCAGCGCCGCATCGGCAAACAGCATGCCGGTGCAAGATCCGGTGGTGATGATCTGACCTTTCAGCAAAGGCGTGCCGCGCAGCGAACAATGCCGCGCCAGCCATGCCAGCACCGGCCAGATGTCGCCAGCCGGATTGCCGCCTGTCGTGTGAGCGACTTCAACCTCGTCGAACGACAGACGCGCTTCGATCCGCAACAAGTCAGTCGCTGGTTGTGACAGTGGAATTGCAGCACCGACGATCAAGGCGCCATGGCTTTGCAGATCGGCCAATTGCGTGAGTTTGCTGCTGCGTGGATAGTCAGCCAGCCGGCTTTCCACGACTTCAATGGCGGGCAGCATCGCGTCCAGCGCCTCCATCATTTCTGCATTCTCCGGCAAGCGATCTCCGACATCAAAATCCCGGCCCAGTCGAAACGCCAGCTCCGCCTCCATGCCGCGCAGTGGATAGCCGTCGTCCAGCGTCACGCCCGACGGTAGCAAACCGCGTGCAGGCAACGGTGCGCAGATCGGCTCCTGCCCCAGCCCTTTGGCGCCGACCTTCCATCCTGCGACAGGACCAATCTCGCGCAACAACGCATCCTGCACGGCGTAAGCCAGCGTCAGATCCGATACCGGATCAATCTGCACGCGACTACCACTTGCGTGCGCATTCAACAGCAACTGCGCAATCGTCTTGGCATCCATCTGCGGCTCCATTGACTACTGTTAAATTGAAGATGACCCGACGCTCACATCGGGCAACGATGCAACCAGGGATGCGCATCTTCGTATTGCTGCGCCAACGCCAGCAATTCTGCGTCCCGGCCGTGCATGCCGATCAATTGCAACCCTGTCGGCATGCCGTCGACCAGGCCGGTTGGCAAGGCGATCGCCGGCAAGCCGGCGGCGTTGGCGAAGGCGGTGAAAATTGCATGTCCGCGCGATCCGACGGGGGTCCCGTCAATCACGGCCGGATGCGTCTGTTCGGCTGGCCACGGCAGCGCCGCCGTCGCCGGTGTGAGGATAGCGTCGTACTGACTAAAGATTTCACCCAAGCGCAGCTTGAGCGTGTGCACCGCCGCCAGCGTCTCAAACAAAGCCGACGAGGACTGCTTGCGCCCCGCCGACAAGTTCTCACGGGCGGCATCACCCAAAAGCAATTCCAGTTCGTTGCTGCTGCCGTTGCTGATACTGCTGCATGCAGCGGCGAATTCCGTATATGACGAAGTGCGTTCCATCATCCACGCCAGACCCGCTGCCGACAAGGCTGACCAGCGCTGATTGATTTCCTCGGCAAGATCAAAGCATCCGCCCGGCACGACGTCATGACCGAGGACGGCAAACTGACCGGCAGCCTGCATCAACTGTGCAGCAATACCGGCATCGACGGGATGATCGCCAAAGCGCGGAACAAACAAGATACGCACTCGGTAGCGTGCGGAGGCCGGCGCAGTCAGGTCGCGTCCGGCCAATACACTGGCAAACGCCGTGACATCGGCAACGCTACGGCCGATGCCGCCGGCAACCTCATAGTCGAGAAAAATTTCCGGCAAGCCATCGCCACGCGGTACCACGCCTGCCGATGGTTTGAATCCTACCAATCCGCAATGCGACGCCGGACGCCGGATCGAACCACCGCCATCTGTCGCCAGCGCCAGCGGGCCGCAGCCGGCCGCCACTGCCGCCGCCGCGCCGCCGGACGAACCGCCGGGCGTCATTGCCGTGTTCCAGGGATTGCGTGAAGCGCCATGCAAGGCGTTCCACGTATATCCTTGCATCGCGAACTCCGGCAGATTGGTCTTGCCGATCAACACCGCACCGGCACTGCGCAGACGCGCCACAGGCAATTCGTCCTTGGCTGCAACGAAGCCCTGCAGAAGACGACTGCCCCAGCTCGTCGGCATACCGGCGACGTGCATGTTGTCCTTGACGCTGACCGGCACGCCGTCCAGTGGGCCGAGCGGCACACGTGCCTTCCAACGTGCGCCACTGGCCTGTGCCGCAGCGCGTGCGCCACCGGCGTCGATCAACACCATCGCGTTGATCACCGGCTGGCATTGCGCAATACGTTCCAGACAAGCCTCCAACGCATCCAGCGGCGTGAACGCGCCGCTGCGGTAGCCGGACACAAGCTGCGCAGCGCCGAGGCGCCACAGCTCTTCTTTCATGGTCTGCATCAACTTATTCCGGCAGATCGCCCGCAGGACGGCTCAGCCATTTTTGCGACATCTTGTCCAGCTCCCCGCTCTTTTTCGCTTCCGTCAGAATTTCGTTCAGACGGCTGCGCAGCTTGTCTTCGTTCTTGGCCAGACCAATGAAGTTCGGCGACACTTTGAGTACGAACTTGAACTCGGTGCCCATCTGCGGGCTCTTCTTCATCATCACGTCAGCCACCTGCACGCTGGTGGCAACCAGTTGCGTCTGCCCGGCCATATAGGCGGAGATGGTCGTGTTGTTGTCTTCGAAGCGGCGCAAGCCGGTGGTCGCCGGTGCGATTTTGGTCAACTCCATGTCATCCATCGAACCACGCGTGACGGCGATGGACTTGCCGGCCAGATCGGCACCGGCTTTGACCGCCATGGTTTTAGGACCGAACACGCCGATGAAGAACGGCGAATAGGCGGCTGTGAAGTCGATCGCCTTTTCACGATCAGGATTCTTGCCCAACGTGGAGATAACGATGTCGACCTTCCTGGTCTGCAGATACGGAATGCGGTTCGCGCTGGTCACCGGCACCAGTACTACTTTCACGCCCAGCTTGGCGCCGACGTAATTGGCCATGTCGATGTCCAGCCCTTGCGGATGCAGGTCCGCGTCGACAAATCCGTAAGGTGCAAAGTCGGTTGGAATCGCAATGCGGATCTGCTTCGCCTTCTGGATATCGTCGAGGGCAGTTTGCGCCTGTGCGCCACAAGCCGATGCGAACAGCATCAGGGCGGCAATACCAAGGGAAAAGCGACGTTTGGTGATGGTCATCATTGCATTACTCCATGTCAGGTTGGACGGGACGGCCGCGTGGTGCGGCCCTTTGCTGCAGTTTTCGGTGACGGATTGCCGGGTGAGGCGGAGGTACCAGAGACCCCACGCATATCCAGCGGCTGCAAGACTTCATGCAGCGTCATCAAGGGATCTGGAATGCGGGCGGCTTCGGTATCGTCTTGCATCGGCAGCTTGACGTGCCAGGTGCCGAGATGAGCGGCCATGAGCTGTTCAGCATGCATCAGATCGCCGGCTTCCAACGCTTCGACGATCTGTGCATGCTCGTCACAAGAGTGGGAGGCGTCCGCATCGCTCTGGTGTTCAATGGCGATCAGCGTGGTAAGCGCCGTCAGATCTTTCAGGGTATTGGCCAACACGGCGTTGCCAAGACATTGCGCCAGGCAGACGTGGAAATCGCCCAGCAAGAAGCTGCGCAAGCCTGTATCCCCACTCTTGAGTGCGCGGCGTTGCTGCTGCAGATGCTGTCGAAGTCGTTTGAGCCCTGCGCTGTCGAGACGCTCTCTGCTGCGCAGCAGGCCGGTTTCAATCACGCGCCGCGCTTCAAAGGTTTCGCTCGCCTCTTCCTGCGTGGGCGCTGCGATATACCAGCCGCTGCCGACGCTGGATACCACGAGTTGCCGCACCGACAGGCGGGTCAGGGCTTCGCGCACAATCGTCCGGCTGCAGCCGAACAAGGTCGCCAGTTGCTGTTCGCTGAGCCGCGCACCCGGCAGCAGGCGCTTGGCCAGCACGGATTCGAGAATGCGGTCGCTGATTTCGGATGAAGTAGTCATGCCAAACCTGTATGCAGCTTTCGTGCCAAGCTGTATACAGGTTAAACACAAGGATTTTGCACAACAATGAAGCGAGCTTCCCGGACGCTTGCACAGTTATCGGCTGTTACGCTCCCAGACAGAGCAGACAAGACGGGGGATTATCCGGAGGAAAGGTCGCCGAATGACAGGAATAAAAAAAAGCGTGCCGTCCATACAGACGACACGCTTCCGGCAACAATGCCAGCTCCTCAAGACTTCAATAAATCAAGACATCAGAAGGTATGACGAATACCCGTCATGACACCCAATTGATTCATGCCGGTGCCGACGGTGCCGCCTGCATCGACGGCAATCGCCGACGTGCCGGAATTCTTGATGTAGCCGACCGACGTGTACAAGGCCGTGCGCTTGGACAAGTTATACGTCAGACGCGCTACGGACAGTGTGGCGGAGTTTGCCGTGCCCTTGAACTTCAGACGTGAGATCTGGGTGTCCAGCACCAGTGCAACCGTGAACGGATAGCTCAGACCGAGGTAGTACAGATCGGACTCACTCTTGGTAGCAGTCTGCGTCTTGCGGTCCAATACACCCAGACCGATACGTGCATCGCTGATCATGAAGTAGCCGTGCAAGCCGATACGGGTATCGGTGTAGCTGCTGTTGTTCAATCCCAGCAGCGCAGTAGGGCCGCCGTTAAGTTTGTCGTACGCCAGGTTGACGCCGAAAGCCTTGTTGTCGTAGCCAAGCAAGCCGGTGACCTGGCGGCAGGCCTTGCTGTCACCGGCAGTCTCGCCGGCACAGTTGGTCGATGCAGGGCCGCCGGCTGCGGTCGCGTCGCGGCCGAAGCTGTAGGTCGCGCCGACCGTCACATCGGAGAAGGTGCCGAGATATCCAATGGAGTTATCGCTGCGTGCGTTCGGCAAGTAGGCATCCAGATTGCCGATGCTGTGAATGTTCGGGCCCATCACGTCGGACTTCAGCGTAGAAAGGTAAGTCATGTTGACCTGACGACCCAGCATGACGCTTTGTGTGGCGTTCTTCAGGCCGACGTAGGATTGACGACCGAACAGACGGTTACCCTGCCCCATGCCGCCGGTGTCAACTGCCATGCCGGCTTCCAACACGAACATCGCTTGCAGGCCGCCGCCCAGATCTTCCGTGCCCCTGAAACCGATACGGGATGGAAACGAGCCGGTCAGCGACGGCATCTTGACGACCGAGTTGCCGGCCGCGTTGGCATTGGTGACATATTCGACGCCGGTGTCGATCAAACCATAAATCGTCACCTGCGATTGCGCCATCGCCGACGGCGACAGCATGGCTGCCGCGATGGCGCCCGTGGCACCCAGTGCACCGATGACACGCGTGGTGCTGATTGATTTCTTCATTGTTTCGTCTCCTCCAAGGGTTTTCTGTTTTTTGGTTCGTGATGTCTTACTTCACAGCGCAAGCGATTCTGATGTCGCTTTTTCTGCTGCGAGATGGTGCAAGGCGCTGCATTCGTATCGATGATTCAGCGTGAATCATTCTAGCGACGGGGTCGCTCGCGTTAGTTGCCGATTGGCGTGGGGATCGATCTAATCTGTTTATGAAGGTGCAGAAAACGACACATCGTCCTTCTCTGTTTCATCAGATCCAGAACGATCCGCGCCGCTCGGAGAACTTCCATCCTTGCGCGGTGAGTCGCAAGCGATCCTGGAAGGTTCCCGGTGCAGGCGGTTTGGAAACAACGTCGACGATTCCCGTCTCTGAATCCGAGCGCGCCCCCGACAGCAGCACAATGCGCGACCGCGCAAATGCGTGTTCAGGATCTTCCACGTCGACAATGACGTCAGTGCACAAGTGAAAAGTACGTAGGTCGGCAGGCCTGCTGCGAAACGCCGCGAGGATCACTTCGCGTCCCACCAGAGGCGTCGCCGGGGCCGATGGCCGATACAAGATTGCGTCATCCGTGAACAACTCGATCAAGGCATCGAAATCACGTTCATCGTTGAGATAGGCATAGCGGTGAATCAGGCGCTGACATTCCTGCCCGATCAGCAAGTGTTGAATTGCATCGAATGGCATGTCTGTCAGCTCGCGAGTTTGAGGTCGGGTTTCCGCACGGATGCGGTGAGGTTTTCAACTGCATTCTCAGTTGCATTTTCAACTTCATGCGCGTGCGCCAGTCCCAGCAACTGATGCATGGTGGCGTCGTCCTTGAGCAGCAGATCGCTGCGACCGTCGTGGACGATGCGGCCGCGATCCATGATGACGACGCGCTCGGTGACTTCCAACGCGAGGTGCGCATGCTGTTCCACCAAAATCAGCGTGAGACCGCTTTGCTTGAGCTGTTTGACGGCGTCCAGCAAGATATCCATCATCACCGGCGACAGGCCTTCCAACGGTTCATCGAGCAAGAGCAATTTTGGATTACCGACCAGCGCACGCGCCATGGACAGCATCTGTTGTTCTCCACCTGAGAGCTGGTTACCGTAGTTATTGCGACGCTCTTGCAGGCGAGGAAACAGTTTATAGGCGGCTGCGATATTCCATTCACCGGGACGTGCAGCGACGCGCATGTTTTGCTCGACGGTCAGCGAGGAGAAGATTTCGCGCTCTTGCGGTACATAACCGAGGCCCATGCGGTTGCGCTGATAGTTGGCGGTGTTGCCGATGTTCTTGCCATCGAATTCAAGACAGCCTTTGCTGACGGTCGTCAGCCCCATCATGGTCGCCAGCAGCGTACTTTTGCCGACGCCGTTGCGGCCCAGCAGACTGACGGCTTCTCCTTGTCCGATACCAAACGACAGATCATCGATGACGACGGCGTCGCGATAGCCGGCGCTGAGGTTGTGGATGTCGAGCAGCTTAGCCATGACGTCGCCCCAGATAGACATTGCGCACACGCTCGTCAGCGCGGATGTCGGCGGGCGACCCCTCCGTCAGCACGCTGCCTTCGACCAGTACGGTGATTTTTTTGGCGAAACGAAATACGAGATTCATATCGTGTTCGATAAACAGAATGGAAATATCTTCGGGCAGGCGCTCCAGCAGATCGATGATCATGCCGCTCTCGCCATTGGGAATCCCTGCCGCCGGTTCATCCAGCAACAGTACTTGCGGCTTCAGCGCCAGCGCGATGGCAATCTCGATCATGCGGCGCTGACCATAGGCCAGTTCATTGACGCGGCGTGACGCCAATTGCAACAGTCCGAGCTGTTCAAGCAAGGCTGCCGCCTCTTCGACCACGCCGGCATGATGGGCCGGTTTGCCCCACAGCTTCCACGCGATGCCCATGCGCTGGCTCAGCGGAATGGCGACGTTTTCGGCGACGGTCAATTCAGTGAACAAGGTGTTAATCTGGAAGGTGCGCGCCAGACCGCCGGCGACACGCTTCTGCGGACTGGCCTGGGTAACGTCGCGTCCCTCCAGAAAAATGCTGCCGGCCGTCGGCGCGACCACGCCGGTGACCAGATTGACGAAGGTAGTCTTGCCGGCGCCATTGGGGCCAATCAATGCATGACGCGCACCGCGCTCGATGCGCAGGTCAACGTTGCGGGTGACTTCAATGGCGCCATAACGCTTGCACAGGCCACGTGTTTCCAATGCACAGGGACGCGAGGATGCGCTCGCCGGAGAGGCAATGTCCGCATGCGATGTTTGCAGGACGGGGGTCATTTCTGCTCCTTGGCGGGATTGACTGAAAAAGGACGGAACTGATTGCGCAGGCGATCGAACACGCTGCCGCCCAGAGCCAGCAAGCCGCCCGGCGCAAAGCGCACCAGCACAATCAAAGCGATGCCGACAAAGAACATCCAGTGAAACGGATCAATCGCAGCAGCACGATCCAGCAACAGCATGTACAGCGGAATACCGATGAACGCGCCATACAAACGACCGACGCCGCCGATGATGAGCATGATCAGGATATTGCCGGACAGCTGAAAGCTCAGCAGATCCAGGCTGACGGTACGCGTGATCTGTGCACTCAGACCGCCCGCGATTCCAGCGATAGCTGCCGACAGCGTATAGGCGAGAATCAGCTTGGCATGTACAGGCGTACCGACCAAAAGCATGCGCTTCGCGTTTTCACGGATGCCGCGGATCGACAAACCGAATGGCGAATTGGCGATGATGCGCACCGCGACGAAGACAACGAACAGCACGCCCAGCGCGTACAGATACGCCGTCTTGCCGTACAAGTCGAAAGAGAACAGGCCGAACAGCGGCGCGGTCTCCATGCCGGACAAGCCATCCGCACCACCAGTGACGCCGCGCCAGGTATTGGCAAGCTCATGCAATACAACGGTGGTGACCATGGTCAGCATCAGCAACGCCAGCCCGCTGGTGCGCAACAGCAACCAGCCTGACAGCAAGCCGACGAATGCCGCCAGACCGGCCGCAACCAGCAAGCCACTGAAGGGTTCAGGCGAAACATGCAGCGAGAAATATCCCGCAGCGTAGGCCCCGATGCCAAAGAAAGCCGCGTGCCCCAATGTATTGATGCCGGCAAAGCCGAGTGCGAGATCCAGCGAGATGCCGAAGATCACCATGATCAGGATCTGCGAGCCTATCGACATATATGTATCGAAAGTGAAGAACGCGGCCAGCGCAACCACCCACGGCAAGACGTCGGCGAAACGGACACGGTAGAACGGCAATGCGCCGGCTGGCAGAATGTGGCGAATTGTGCCGGTGTTGACGGTGTTTATTTTCATGCTGTCTGCCTTCCGAAGAGTCCTTGAGGGCGCACCAGCAGCATCACCAGCGTCGCCAGATAAATCACCAGGCCGCCCGCTTCCGGCAGGAAGTAGCGTCCCAGCGTGTCGATCATGCCCAGCACCAGTGCGGCGATGAGCGTGCCCTTGATGCTGCCGAGGCCGCCGACCGACACCACGATCAGCACCAGCACCAGATAATTGAGCGCATAGAACGGTTCCAGCGGAAACATGTCGGCGCCGAGCGCACCGCCCAGTCCGGCAAAGCCGCAGCCGATGGCGAAGGTGACGGCGAAGAAGGCTTTGACGTTCATCCCGATACAGCCGGCCATTTTGGCGTTATCCACCGCTGCGCGCAGCTTGGCGCCGACTTGCGTGCGATCGAGGACATACCAGATCACCAGCGCACAGGCGCAACTGACGGCAATGAGGAACAAGCGATATACCGGCAAACCGATGGCGCCAAGCTGATAGGTGCCGCGCAAGGCGCCCGGCACCGGGATATCCTGAATGGTGGAGCCGAACATGGCATTGGCTGTGGCGATCATGACGAAGGTCAGGCCGATAGTCATGAGCACCTGGCCCAACTCGCTCTGAACGTAGATCCACGAATAGACGGTGCGCTCAAGCAGCGCGCCGAGCAGCATGGTGCCGATCACCGCCAGCGGTACGGCGACGGCATACGGCAGCTGCGCCTGAGTCACCAGCATGAAGGTCATGTAGCCGCCGGCCATGGCGAAGCTGCAATGCGCCAGATTGACGACGCGCATGACGCCCATCGTGATCGACATGCCGATGGAAATCAAAAATAGAATCATGCCGAAGGCCAGGCCGTCGAACAGGAGTGAAACAAGAGAAATGGCGAAGCGGGATAGCATGGCTTTCCTTGACTAACGATGACAATGCCAATGACGATGGCGATGACAAAAACTGCGTGCCTTCACGGCCACACCCGATGAGGTACATACACCTGACCATCGAGCAGCATGCGCGCCGTGCGCAGCAAACCCGAACTGAGGAAGCGCATCTCACTGCCATGCAATTCCGTGTCCGATTCAGTGCCCGATTCAGTACGCAGGGCAACGGTGAACTCACCGCTAGGATGCTCCACCGAGATCTCGACGTCATTGCCCTGTGGCAGCGTCGCCATCCCTTCGGCCACCGATCCCGGCAACATGCACGCGCTGGCGACACTCACTGCACCGAGTACGCCGATCGCGCTGTGGCAGCGATGCGGGATGAAAGTACGCGTGGAGATATGGCCGCCGTTGGCAGCCGGCGAGATGATGGTCATCTTCGGCACCACCTTGTTGCGTACGTCGCCCAGCCCCATCAGTTCGCCCGCTTGCAGACGGACGGCTTCCAGGCACGTCTTGAATTCCGTGTCGGCGTCGAGTTGCTGAGGCGTCTCCTGACCGGTTTTGCCGAATGACTCGGCGCGCATGACCACAACCGGCATGCCGTTGTCGATGCAGGTCGCTTCAATGCCGTTGAAGACATCACGCGTACGGCCGGTCGGCAGCAAGCTGCCGCAGGCTGAACCGGCGGTATCGCGAAAAGCGATGTTGATCGGCGCCGATGTGCCGGGCACCCCGGCAATCCTGGCTTCGCCGTCATACACCACGCGGCCACCCGTGGTCTGCACCATTGCCGTGGCGATGTTGCCGCTGTTGACCATGTGGATCACCACCGGTGTCCGGTCGCCGCGAATCGCCACCAGGCCGCGCTCAATCGCAAATGGACCGACGCCGGCCAGCATATTGCCGCAGTTGGGCGAGATATCCACCAGCGGCTTGTCTACGGCAACCTGCGCAAACAGGAAGTCGACGTCGACGCCCTGCAAGGACGACGGTGAGACGATCGCGACCTTGCTGGTGAGCGTATCGCTGCCACCCAATCCGTCGATCTGACGTGGATCGGGCGAACCCATTACCGCCAACAGCACCGCGTCGCGCGTGGCCGTATCCTGCGGCAGATCATCTGCAAGAAAGAACGGGCCGCGCGAGGTACCGCCACGCATGAAGGCGCAAGGGATGGCGCGTTGGGAAGCTTCGGTAGGCTGAGTCATCGTCCGCGCTTTTAAAGATAGGTCAATCCGGCAGCGGCCAGCTTGGCGCGCATGTCGTAGATATCCAGCCCGAGTTCACCGGCGGCGAGGCGTTTGCGCTTCTGCTCTTCATTGGCGGCGCGCGCGACGCAGGCATCGGTGACGCTGCCGAGCTGCTCGCGCGGCACGGCGACGATACCGTCGTCATCGGCCACGATCACATCACCCGGCTGAATCAATTGCTCGCCGCACACCAGCGGCACATTGACCGATCCGACCGTCGCCTTGACCGTACCCTGTGCACAGACGGCACGTGACCAGACAGGAAAATTCATCTCGCGCAAGGTGCGTACATCGCGCACGCCTGCGTCGATCACCAGACCGAGTACGCCGCGTGCCTGCAGCGACGTCGCCAGCAGATCGCCGAAGTAGCCGTCCTCGCAATGCGAAGTCGGACTGACAACCAGGATGTCGCCCGGCTGGCACAGTTCGACAGCGACGTGCAACATCCAGTTGTCACCCGGCGCCACACTGACCGTGACGGCCGATCCTGCGATTGCCGTGTCGGCGATGACCGGGAGCAGGCGGTGATGCAGCAAACCGGTACGGCCTTGCGCTTCGTGCACGGTAGCAACACCATACTGCGCCAGCGCAGCGACGCGTTCGACCGGCGCACGCGGGATATGGCGAACAGCGACGTTGCGGCTCATGAGAACTCTCCGCACACTTGCGGGAACACGCGTTGATAGCCTTCACCGTACTTGATGCTGCGCGAAGAATTGCGCGATGCCTGTACGCCGCGTTGCAGCGCCACACGGGTGTAGTACTCCCACAGGTGTTCTTGCGCATTCATGGTTTCGAAGGCGGCTTTTTTCTTTTCCCAGACGGAGGAAATGTCGAGCAGTACATCCGGCTTCCAGTTGCATTGCTCGGGCTGATGCGGTTCGTACAACAACACAGGTGGTGCGCCGATGACGGCTTGTTCCGGATTGTGGCCGTGGGCCTGTGCGATGATGCGCGCCTCCTGCGCGACATGCGTGGCCAGCGGATGATCGAAGTTGTAGGGATCGTGCAGCGAATGGCTGAGGACGAATTCGGGACGCAACTCACGATAGATGTCGACCAGCTTGTACAGCACCTCATCGCTGACCCGCATCGGATAGTCGCCGATATCTAAAAACGCTATCTCGGCGCCTAGGATGTCGGCAGCCTTGGCCGCCTCTTCATGCCGCGCAGCCTTCACTTTGGGCAGCGTCATGTTCGGCTGCTTCCACATCTTGGCAGACTCGCCGCGCTCCCCGTAAGAGAGGCAAACGACTTTCACGCGATAGCCGCGTTCGCTATACAGCGCTACCGCACCGCCGGCGCGCCAGACGAAATCCGCAGCATGTGCGCTGACCACCAGCAGCGATGGTTTTTGAGTCTTTTCCATGGTTGTCCTATTGATTCGATAAAAATGAATTGATGTGCTTGTCTCGTACTTTTTATTTTTATTGCTGTCTCTGCGCGGTTTCCGGCGTTGTCTTATTGCCGGTTTTAATTACCGTTTCCATCGTCTTTGCTAAGTCGATTTATTCTATGGCAGGGCTTGCCCGCTCGCGTTTCTCTTTGGCTGATAGCGCATCTAATTTACTTATCGACTTATGCAATCGCGCGAAACACGTCATATCAAAAACCGTATTGCGCCGCCAAAATGTTGAAAACAAGGCGTAAAAAAAGGCGTCCCTGCCATCGCAGTGAACGCCGTGAATGCTCTGAAAAAATTGCTGTATGCCGCTATGTCGTCTGCTATGTCGCTTATGCCGATTCCGGAACCCGCCGTGTCTTGAGAAAGGCTTCCAGGGTCTCTCCGCGCATGGAGGCATAGACCGCCAGGTTGGACATCTTCACCACGCGGGCGAATTTTTCCAGCACGAAAAAACTCACGCCGTATTTGATCAGGCCGAGCCAGTCCTGATTGGTCACCAGCGTACGCTCTTCATCGCTGAGCTTGAGCTCGTCGCAGGCCGCCTTGAAATCGCGCGCCAGCAGTACACGGAACTCCGGCTCGCGATGACGCCAGAAGAAGCGGTTCAGCCGCAACGATTTGACGCTCTGGCGGACGTCGAAGACATAAGTACCTTCGATGTCTTCAATACCTTCAAGTTGTGGATTCATTATTTTCTCTTCAGGCTTGTTCGTAGATCGCCACGGCCATCGCCGTCGTGGTCGCCAGATAGACGTTCTGGTGGATGCATTTGATCTTGTCGTCGAGTGCGCCGCGCATGGCCAGCCACATGATGACCTCGACACTTTCGGCGCCGCCCAGACGCACGAAGTCGGCATGCTTGAGCCTAGTCAGGCTCTGCGGATCGTCGACGATGCGGCGCAGGAATTCGTCATCCCATTCCGGATTGTTGAAGCCGGTACGCTCGCCATGGATCTGATGCGACAGACCGCCGGTGCCGACGACGGCAACTTTGAGGTCTTCGGGGAAGGACTCGATGGCGCGGCGCACCGCCTGACCGAGCTTGTAGCAGCGCGCAGCGGTCGGCAACGGGTATTGCAGCACGTTGATTTCAATCGGGACAATCGCACCGGGCCACGCCGGTTCATGCGGCCACATCAGCGACAACGGCGAGTTGCAGCCGTGGTCGAGTGCACGATCCTGAAACAACGTCATGTCGAACTCGTCGTTGACCAGGCATTCCGCCAGATGCGCCGCCAGTTCGGGGTGGCCGTTGATGTCGGGCAAGGGGCGCTTGCCGGCGCCTTCGTCGGCCATTTCAAAACTCGGCGAGACGCCCAGCGCAAACGTCGGATAGCAGTCAAAGAAGAAACTGTTTGCATGATCGTTGTAGAACATGACCAGCACATCCGGCGCCTGCTCGCGCAACCATTGTGCTACCGGTTCATAGCCCTTGAACAGCGGCGCCCAGGCCGGATCGTTCTGCCGTCCCTTGTCGTACGCCAGGCCGATGGTGGGCACGTGCGACGTGCCGATTCCTCCTACGATTCTTGCCATGTTTTCCTCAATACGCTTTCAACACATTCAAAATACTTAATACATTTTTACGGCGACGCTGGGCGGCTCCTCCGCTTGCGTCATCTCAGCTTCGGCAAGGCGCAGCAAGGTCTTGCGCATGGACAGACCGGGGCGGTCGGGGCCGAAGCTCAGTTCGTCCGGTGGGCCATCCCCCTTCTCGACTTCCTCCTGTATCCAGGTCAGGGCGTCGACGTCTTCCATATACGCCTTGACCGAAGCGGAGGCCAGATAGTCGCTGGCACCGGCATCATCGAGCGCGAAGTCGCGGCTGTTGAACCACCAGTAGTGGATCGTGCCTTGAAATTCCGGCGTGAACAAGTGCGTAATATTCACGCGATAGTCGGTGTGTTCGCCTTCGCGCGGCTCAAGATTGGCGATGCGCGCAAACGCGATATGTCCGGCCGGGGAAACGAAACGACTGTCGGAGAAACGATCCACCGGACGTCCGGTCAGCTTCATCGGGATGCCGTAGATCGGTGGCGGCGGTGAATTTTTCAGCTCGCGGCGGATACGCACGACATCGCCTTCATTGTGGATTTCGAGACTGGAGCGCGAATACTCCGGCGTGCCGACCGTGTCCGCATGCAGAATCGGAAAGTGTGTCTGATCCAGCAGATTCTCGTGCATGGCGACGTAGTTGGACTTCATGTGGAAGTAGCCGGTGACGGTGGTCCACTCCGGCGCATCCAGCCACGACGTATCGGGAATCAGCGCCGGATCGGCCTTGGCGGCGTCGCCCATCCAGATCCAGATCAACGGGCCTTTCTCTTGCACGGGATAGGATGCGATGCGCGCGTGCGTCGGCGGGTTGGCCAGCGACGGCATGTGTACGCACTGGCCTTCGGGGTTATAGGCCATGCCGTGATAACCGCATACCACCTGATCGCCCTCAAGGCGGCCCTTCGACAAGGGGAAGGAGCGATGAGCGCAACGGTTTTGCATGATGACGGGCGTGCCGTCGACCTTGCGGTACATCAGCACGGTCTTGCCGAGCAAGGTGCGCTCCAGCAGATCGCGCGTGACTTCGCGCGACAGCGCGGCGACGTACCAGCAATCCTTGATCAGGGGCGTGGTGTGATTGGCCATCTTCGGCTTGGCGGCTGCGGCTTTCTGAAGCATGGAGTTCTCCTCTAAACACACTGCGGCGACTTATCCATCGCCGCAATGAACAATGACAACATGGTGCGCAATAACGATAGCAATAACGATGGCGACTACTGTACCTTCACGCCCGGATCCTTGATGGCCGGATACGTCTTGAACGGCTTGTTGACGTAGACGCCATCGACCTTTTCAATACGGCGGATGTAGATATTCTGCGTCATCTCGCGCGTCTGCGGATCGATGCTCACCGGGCCGCGCGGGCTTTCCCACGCGTAGCCCTTGATTGCCGCCATGGCCTTGTCGCCGTCTTGCTTGCCGCCGGTGGCGCGGATCATTTCATAGATCATCTTCATCGAATCATAGGCAGCGATCGATGCCACGTTCGGTGTCTTGTCGGCGCCGTACTTCTTGCGGAAGGCGGTGACAAAAGCCACATTGGCAGGCGTGGTGCTGGCCGGCGAATAATGCAGCGCAGTCACGATGCCTGCAGCAGCGTCGCCGTAGGACGGCAGTTCGCTCTCTTCGGTTTCGGCGGTGGCCAGCAGCTTGATGCCGGATTTATCAAGTCCACGCTCGACGAAAGCCTTGATAAAGGCGACCGCCATCGGGCCGACCGGCGTGAACATGTAGACGTACTCAGGATTGGCTTCCTTGATCTTTTGCATGTAGGTCGAGAAGTCGGACGTATTCAGCGGCATCTTCAGCTCGGCGACGATCTGGCCCTTTTCTTCGGTGAAAGACTTGCGGAACGAGGTCAGCGCATCAGCGCCCGGTGCGTAGTCCGCCACCGCCAGCGCAACGCGCTTGCCGCCCTGCTCCGCCGTCCACTTGGCCAGCGGCGTCGCCACCATCCATTGGGTATACCCGGCGCGCAACAGGTAAGGCGACTTGCTCAGGATGCCGGACGTACCGGCATTAATGATGACGATAGGCACCTTGGCCTGCGTGGCGACATCGGCGACAGCCAGCGCCGTCGGCGTGAATTCGAGACCGCTGATGTACTGCACCTTGTCGCGTACAACCAGCTCTTCGGCCAATTGGCGTGCGCGTGCAGGATTGTTGCCGCCGACATCGCGATAGATGATCTTGATCGTGTGCTCACCGGCGCGGCCGTTGTTTTGTGCGAGGAATAGTTCAGTGGCGTCCTGAATCTGTTTGCCCCAGTTGCTGTACGGGCCGCTGAATGCAGCGATCACGCCGATGCGGATTTCATCTGCATGCGCAGCGGGAGTGGCGACAAAGATGGCGGCGCTGGCAAGCGGCAAGGTGAACTTCATGAATCGGTGCAACATCGGTGGTCTCCTGTTGTATGGAATTTGTTGTCGGCTCTACGCCGTTTTTATGGAAGCATTATCGGGTTCAGACGGCACCGGCGTTATACATTTAGCCTTGCCACCCCATCTAATTTGCTTATTGATTTTTGGACACCTGCTGATCGCAGCTTACAAAGCACCGATAACACAAAAATTTAATTCCTTTAAAATCAATAAATTAGATAACAGGCACGCACAAAATCAGCGATATCGAGATTGCTGCACCATGTCAAACTGGCTGATTGAGACGGAATGCGAGGCTGGACACAGGCAAGTCGTTTGGATACATTGCATCTCGTTTTTCACCCTTTCGGAAGCAACATGAAAACGATTTATTTGCTGTGCGGTTTGCTGTGCGATGACGTGGTCTGGGAAGCGCAGGCCGATGCCCTGCGCAAAGAACACAAGGCAGACGTGCGTATCGTGAGTTTTCAGCAGGACGATTCCATCGCCGGCATGGCGAGCCGCGTGCTGCAGGATGCACCTGAGCAGTTTTTTCTTGCGGGCCATTCGATGGGGGGCCGCGTTGCGCTGGACGTGTATCGTCAGGCTGCGCATCGCGTGCAACGTCTGGCGCTGCTGGATACCGGCTATGAGGCCACGACGCCGGGCGAAGATGCCCGCCGCGCCGTACTGGTTGATCGTGCCCGCGCCGACGGCATCAACGCCATCGGCGAAACCTGGGCCATGCCAATGCTGGCCCCCGGCAATCGGGACAATGCGCCGCTGGTCAATCGCATTCTGGAAATGGTCGGACGCATGTCGCCCGCAATCTACGCAGCCCAGATTCGCGCATTGCTGGGCCGTCCAGATGCAACGCCGGTGCTGTCGGCAATCAGCTGCCCCACATTGATTCTGTGCGGCGCAGAAGATGCCTGGAGTCCACCGGAACGCCATGCGCGCATGGCGGCGCTGGTCAAGGGCAGCGTGTTGACTGAAATCCCCGCCTGCGGACATATGTCGACCATGGAAGAGCCGGATGCCGTCACCCAGGCGCTGCTGCGCTGGGTGGCCTGAGCGGGCAGCAACTCAACTTATCAAGCGGTCACTGCGTCACCAATGACCGCTGTTGGCGGCGCGGCGCTCCATCTGTGTCGCCACTTCCCGTATGGCATCCATCAGTACGACCGCACCCGGCGACGGATGGCTTTCTTCCCGTTGCGTGATGCCGATGGTGCGCGAGGTGCGCGGCAGGTCAAAGTCCAGCACCTGCAACGCGTTGGAGTGAATTTCATACTCCAGCTGCTGCGCCGAGATCGCGGTGACCATATCGCTGTGCAGCAGCAGGCCGCGCAAGATCGCGAGGTCGCTGGTCTCGACCACTTCAGTCGGCGCCGGCATGTCCTTGCGGCTCATCGACGATTCAAACAGCGCACGCGCCGGCGTCCCCTTGCTCGACAAGATCCACTGCGCGCGCATCATGTCGTCAAGCGTCACCTTCGACTTCTGCGTCAGCGGATGACCGCGCCGCACGATCACCGACATCTTGTCTTCCAGCAACGGCTCGCCGTGCAGGTCGTTGGCGTATTCCGGCGGGCGCAATGCACCAAGGATGAAGTCAATGTCCCCCGCACGCAGACGTGCCGCCAGGCTATCGAAAGGCCCCTCGATGGTGGTGATGCGCAACTGCGGATGCGCGGCAATCACGCTGGCAATCGCGCGCGGCAAGATGGTCGTACGGCTTAAGGGCAATGCGCCGACAACCACACGGCCTTGCGTGGTTCCCTTGAGCGCCGAGATATCGGCCTCGGCGTGGCGCAGCTCTGCCAGCGCACGCTTGGCGCGAAACAGCAGCAAGGCGCCGGCTTCGGTCAGCAGCATGCCCTTGGGCGTGCGTTGAAACAAGGTCGCACCGAGACTGGTTTCCAGATCAGAGATGGAAGCGCTTACCGCCGGCTGAGTGATACCAAGCGCGTTGGCGACGGTTGGCATGTGATGCGATTCGGCCAGCTTGACGAAGATCTGCAGACGACGCTCATTGAACAGCATCGACAAGATGGAAGTCTTCATCGCGCCTGTGGGCGTCTTGATCTTGCTATAGATTTCGTCGCGCGCCAGCTCAAATTCCTGCGCCGCCCTGCGTGCGCGAAACAGCAAGGTATTACCGAATACCGTCAGCAGCATGCCGCTGGATTTTCGTTCAAACAGGGACTCGCCGATAACCGTTTCAAGCTCGTGTACCGAGCGCGTGATTGCTGATTGCGCACGATACAGCGCATCAGCGGCGCGGGTGACGCTGCCCAGTTCGGCGACGGTGATGAAGGCGCGCAGATGACGCAGGCTTACGGTGGATGTCATAGGAAGGAAGCGGCTCCGGGCGTTGCGGAATATGAATTTCCGATATCTTTTTTTCTAGGATGAAGGATATGCGCGGTTTTGACAAGCTCGCATTGCCGCTGTGTGAAAAGACTTTTTCAGCTTATGCAATCAACATCATTTATTCCAGACCGATAAGAAGATTAGATGCCTCATCGGGTGATTTTGGGTGGTTGAAGCGATCGAATTCCCACAGAATCAGACGACTGCCCGGTTCGGTTACCGGGCGCTTCTTCCCTCGCGAAAAACATCATGCCCATGGCAGCGTCCGATACCGCCCTCGTTTCTGTCTGCCTGATAGGCTACGGCGAAGCAGGCAAGATCCTGGCCCAAGGTTTGTCGGCGACCGGGCGCTATGCTGTCTCTGCGTATGACATCCTGTTCTCGGACGCTGCTAATCGGCCCATGCGTGAAGCTGCCGCTGCCGGCGTGACCTTGCATGACGACCTCACTGTCGCCATCGCCGATGCCGATGTCATCATCTCCGCTGTCACCGCCAGCTCCGCACACGATGTCGTCGCCAGCGTCGCAGCGTCGATACGCGCCGGTCAATTTTTCCTCGATATCAACTCCGTCTCACCGGCACTGAAACAGGAAAGCTACGCGCTACTCACAAGCCGCCGCGCGCGCTATGTCGAAGCTGCGGTAATGGCGTCCATTCCGCCTTACGGCATCGCCGTACCGATGCTGCTGGGAGGGCCACATGCCGCCGGTTTCATGGCACTGATGGCGCAGTCCGGCATGCAGATGAAGATCGCCTCCGAGAACATTGGGGTGGCGTCGGCCATCAAGATGTGCCGCAGCGTGATGATCAAGGGACTGGAGGCACTCACCGTTGAAAGCATGTTCACCGCGCGCCACTACGGTGTGGAGGAAGAAGTACTCGCCTCGCTGACAGAAACTTTTCCCGGTATCGACTGGCCGCGCCAGGCCGACTACCTCGTCTCCCGCGTCGTCCAGCATGGCCGCCGCCGCGCCGCTGAGATGCGCGAAGTCGCGCACACCGTTTCCGATGCGGGTCTGGCGCCATTGCTTTCGTCCGCCATCGCCGAACGCCAGGACTGGCTGGCCGATCAGGTGCAGGCGGGCATCGTCGACAAACACAAAAAAAGCTGGCGCGAGGTCGCCGACCGTATTGCCGCAGTCTCGGCGACAACGACAACAGCAACCGCAACCGAAATCAAGGTCTCGAAGAAGACGGCTTGATCTGAGTTTTAACCATTCAGGTCGCAGATTTACAAGAGGGATTTACCCATAACAAAGGAGATAGTTCATGGAAGAAAATCGTGGTGTTGTTTATGTCGCGCACGGGCGCGTCGAAGTGCAGTCGATTCCTTTTCCCAAGTTCGACAATCCGCAAGGGCGGAAGATCGAACACGGCGTCATCCTCAAGGTCGTGACCACCAACATCTGCGGCTCCGACCAGCACATGGTGCGCGGCCGCACAACCGCGCCATCTGGATTGGTGCTCGGGCACGAGATCACCGGTGAAGTGATCGAAGTCGGCAAAGACGTCGAAACGCTCAAAAAAGGTGACCTGGTTTCCGTCCCCTTCAACGTCGCCTGCGGCCGCTGCCGCACCTGCAAGGAGCAACACACCGGCGTCTGCCTCAGCGTCAACCCGGCGCGTGCAGGTGGCGCCTACGGCTACGTGGACATGGGTGGCTGGATCGGTGGACAGGCTGAATACGTCATGGTGCCCTACGCCGATTTCAACCTGCTGCGCTTTCCGGACAAAGACAAGGCCATGGAAAAGATCACCGACCTGACGTGCCTGTCCGACATCTTGCCGACCGGCTTCCATGGCGCCGTCACCGCAGGCGTCGGCCCAGGCTCGACCGTCTATGTCGCCGGCGCTGGTCCGGTCGGTTTGGCTGCAGCCGCATCGGCACGCTTGCTCGGCGCGGCAGTCGTCATCGTCGGCGACGTCAATGCCACGCGCCTGCAACATGCCCGCAGCGTCGGCTTCGAGACAGTCGACCTGTCGCAAGATGCGACGCTGGCGGATCAGATCGCCGCAATCCTCGGCGACTCGGAAGTGGACTGCGCCATCGATTGCGTCGGCTTCGAAGCACGCGGCCACGGTCACAGCGGCTCGCAAGTCGAAGCACCGGCAACCGTGCTGAACTCCCTCATGGAAATCACCCGCGCCGCCGGACGCATCGGCATCCCCGGCCTCTACGTCACCGACGACCCGGGCGCCGTGGACACCGCAGCCAAACGCGGCAGCCTCAGCATCCGCCTGGGACTGGGATGGGCCAAGTCGCACAGCCTGCACACCGGCCAGACGCCAGTGATGAAATACAACCGCCAGCTCATGCAAGCCATCCTGTGGGACCGCCTGCACATCGCCGACATCGTCGGCGTGCAGGTGATCTCGCTGGATCAGGCGCCCAAGGGCTACGGCGAATTCGATGCGGGTGCGCCGAAGAAGTTTGTGATTGATCCGCATGGCGCGTTGGCGGCGTAGGCTGCTTGGAAGCACCGGCAACGTGAGCAGGGTTCGCTTTCGCTGAACGCTGAGCAGCGCACATGACGGACGTCGTAACGATGGCGAATGCGGCACATTACAACGGCAATACAAAAAGGGCTTACGTTTTACCGTAAGCCCTTTTTACTTGCCTGCCTTTGAGAAGAAGCCCCAAGTCTTCCCGCTCGCAGCTGCAATGTCAGTTCTTCGCCGCCGACAACGACGCCACGATGCTGCGGAAAGCGGCCACCGTCAACGCCTCATCCTGCTCCGCGCCGTGATCGCTCAGCTTGACGATGACGGTATCGCTGACCGGATCGATGTAGACGTACTGCCCATGAATCCCGATCGCCGTGTAATCCTGCCCGTTGGTGGCACGACGCGGCAACCACCAGCCGCGACCATACGCAAAGTCTGCATCCGCCACACCGACCTGCTCCGGCCGCCGCATCCAGCTCTCCGGCAACACCGCTGTGCCGTTCGCCTGACCGCGCCGCAAATGCAGCAGACCAAAACGCGCAAAATCGATAGCACGCGCATTGATGCAGCAAAAACTCTTTTCCACCGCACCCGCATCGCTATCCACACTCCAGCTCGCCGGATACTGCGCGCCCATCGGCTGCCACAGCTTGTCCTGCAGATAGCGCGTCAACGGCTCACCGGTCGCCACCGACAACACCATCCCCAACAACAGATAGTCGATGCTGCGATAAACGAAGCCCTCGCCCGGCGTGAACTGCGTCGTCCCGAGTCCGCGCACGAATCGCTTGAGATCGGTGGTGATGTACATGTAAGCGATCTGCGAAAACACGCTGTCGTATTTCTCATCGACGTGAATGCCGGAATGCATGTTGAGCAGGTCATTCACTTTCAGCACGTCGAATTTCTCCGGCAGATACGGCAGATACTTGCGCACCGGATCGGACAGGGACAGTTTGCCTTCTTGCACGGCAATACCAGTCAGGTCGGACAGGATGGACTTGGCGACGGAGTAGGACGGAAAGACAGTTTCGCGTGTTGCACCGAGGGGGTAGAGTTCTTGTACCAACTGACCACGATGGATGACCAGCAAAGCGTCGGTGTGAGTCTGGCTGAGGAATTGAGCGAGGCCGAGCGTTGCACCATTGCGCCAGGCAACTTGCTGGGACAGAAATAGCGATGGTGAAGTCGATTCTGCGGGAGAGGAAGTTTGTAACGCTTGCGGGTTCGCACTCGCTACGAATGGCGCGCTATCGAAATAGACGTAGCTTTGTGAAAATGGTCGCAGCTCCAGAGCCAGGCCGAGTAACGCCGTTGGCGACGGCAGACGCAGTAAGCTTGTGACAGGCCAGGACAACCCCACCAGCAAGCTTAAGCCGGCGATGCAGTACAACGTGATCTTCTGGTATTTACGCATTGTTTCCGTCTTGTGGCGTGTTGCTCGTTCACCGACAACACTGATGTCGCGGCAATGAAGCATGTGCCGCATCGATAGCGACATCTTCAGAAACAGCATTAAACACTATTTCAAACTGACGCAGAACACCCAAACAAAAAAGGGCTTACGTTTGACCGTAAGCCCTTCTGAATTGCTGGTGGCCCCCCCGTGAGTCGAACACGGCACCAACGGATTATGAGTCCTATTCAACATCTAACATTCAGCAACCATAGCTCACTATGCTTGCCTCTATGTCGCATTGAATAACAATGAACACCATCCAATCACATCGCCGTTGATCCTCTGTTGAACCAATACTATATATGCTCAGTTACGATCAGAGGGCCGAACATATTCCTGCAAAGCAGTCTCGAGATTGGCAAAATCACAAGACAATTTTACGTAAAAAGGGTTTTTGTCTGTACAGACAAGCTTATAGAGTTTCGTTGTCTTATCGACAATCTCATCTCTCTGAGTTTTAATAAACTCCAATTGCTTTTGCAGCATTCGTTGATATTTTGGATCCTCCTTAGTCAGATCCAATTCCACGACGACATCGTCAGTCACAGGAATCATATTGCTTAGCTGAATCATTCCAAGCTTGTTTGCTGGATTTCCGCGCTCATGCAATTTCATTATTGCCGGGCTATTTTTAAATCCATCTTGCTTGGGCTTATATGAGGTTAATGGCGCCAAATATTTGCAACCGTTGATCTCTATCACTACGCCAACATACGGCCGCTTCCCTCCGTAGTTCTCGGGAACGTTTTTGTCTACCCCCCGGAGATGCGCTATATATTCGTTTTTTACTGTATAGAATCGCATAATTTCTTTCGAGCAAAAAAAAAGTGGCTTTCGCCACTTTTTAGTTTTGTACTTAACGGGGTACAAAGCCCATTTTTTCAAGCTCGCACTTAGTGGTAGCGATTCACCTTTGTTTCAAGTTCGCACTTAATGGTAGCGAATCACCTTTTTTTCAAGTTCGCACTTAACGGTAGCGAATCACCTTTATTGAAATGCTACCCCAATCTAACCGACTTGTCAATTGAGCGAAAGCTGACGAGAGCTATTAGCGAGTAAGCGTTGCGACATGCCGCTGAAATTCAAATATTTCTGCAAGCACCGCCTCCAAATGATGATTTGTATCGATTGCAATCCAATCACCAGCATTACCCTTAAACACTAAATTTGCACAATCTTGAATACGCTGATCGCCCCAACTAAACGCCGGCCCCATGTAGTGACCCGACGCAATCAGGTATTGAGCCAAGGCATGCGTCTGCGCACCTTTCGGGGGAACCTGAATTGAGTGACCGCGTACAACCAAATAACGATTCGTCAGGGTATAACGAATCTTACCATTCATGTTTGGCGCAATCACATCCTCTTCACCACTGGGATTACGAATACCGTAGTCTCCGAAAATGATATCTGTATTGCGGCGCTCCGCGCAGATCGACTTCCAAAGCACGGCTTCTCGGCGCTCAACAAATCCAGCGGAATTAATTTTTTTCACCGCTTGATTTACCGTTGTAGGCAGCGAGCAACCGGCAACCACAATTCCACCGAATCCGATGGGTTCAAGCAACGTAAGTGCATCCGTCACAAGCGGCATCAAATCCACTACAGCAGAATGAAAAATATCACCAAGATCAACCACAACAAAGCAATGCGACGGGACTATGGCCAAACGATCCATAAGTTCGTCCAGCTTATCCATGAAGTAATCAGGATCACCGACATCCTCCAGGGCATCCTTTTCCAAGCGAATACAAAATCTCTTTTGTCCCTCTTCGCTCAGTCCCGCTAACGCACGTTGATATTCTGGGTCGTCCCAACGATCATAAGACGCCACAGCACTAGCTGGAACACCAAGCATAGAGAGCTGCGAGCAAGCATACGCAAGAACATGCTCTCCGTTTTCCGCCTGAGCGTTAGGCTTCCATTTAGGGATATCAACAAACACCTGCCCACCAGTCCAAGCCGATGAGATCAGAAAGGCTAGTTTATCCAAGTGATCCATCGCAGCGACGCCATCTTTCTGACGATGCAAATCAAAAAGTGGCAAAACCTTGCTAACAGACCGCGTCGACAGCTTCTCAAGTGCCTTCAATTCACCTGGCTTCGCTTTTAAAATCGGGACATATTGGGGATTCATGCGTTGCTCCTAAATTACTTAAACAACCTCTAAATTGAAGAGCTTTCGCACTTCACCCTGCCCTATCAACTCAGGAAACAGTTGATAGTTATTTTTTTCTCGATGAACTCGACCGGCAATAATTGACGGATGAATTTTCAGCTCACGTGAAAGCCGATCTATCGACTCCCGACTAGGCGACAAATATGCATCACTTCGTTTCCAAACTACTCGTGGAATAAAGGATTCCCTGGCTATGCGATTTGCCTCGACCTCGCGACGGTCTTCAGATGCGGCATCTAGATTATCTAAAAACGTTTCGTCAGCGCCAATATGCTTCCATAGATGAGCCACTTCATGCATCAAGGTAAACCAAAAATTATCTAGTCGATCAAAACGCAAAGTTAACGCTACGATCGGAGTTCCATCTGCATCTTTAAGTGCTGCCCCATCCAGCATTGTTCCTTTTAGATGAGGCTCAATGACAACTGCAATTCCATGCTTCTCTAAAAATTCCACAGCCAAAAGAGGTCCTTGTTCAAACCAACTTAATTGAGCAAGCTCTTTCAAGAAGGACACAGAAAGAATCTCTGCATCAAACTTTCCTAAGTTCGATTTTTTCTCTCGACTCAGCTGTATCACTTTGGCCAGCCATGCAAACAAGGCATATTTGGTACTCGGCGAATACGCGTCACCGCTCAACGTACGCTTAAAAGCTGCATCGCCGAATTGAATTCCAATATCAGCAATGAAACGCTGAACAAGCTCTTCAATCGAATCCGACGCCTTATCCGTTAGTTTTCTAACCCATCCCCGAGCGACCATTTCCTTAATGGGAAACTTCCCCCAATCAAGGTTATCGCCTTTCTGCGCTTGAGATGGCACAGACAGTCCCACTAGCGTCTCTGTAGAGATACCCAAACCAATAGACAGGGCTCGAATCATCTGAACAGTGAGCGGCCTCTTCCTAGCCAAGACTTCAGATACTCGACTTCTCGTCCCAAAATACGGGACAAGATCGGTTTGCTTTAGCCCCTGCTCTTCCATTCGGAAAAGAATTGCATCAATTGGATCAGGAGTTTCGACAGGGTACTTTTGATTCTCATAAGAATCGACCAACACCGACAAGAGTTCTAACCTGTCCGCAGCTGGCGATCCGATGATAGGCATTCCAGCCATCAAACGCTGGATTTCCCCCAGATACTCATGATATTGCTCATCAGAGCGTATTACTTTAGGTTCAACCTTAGTTTCCATTGCAATTAAGACATATTTTTCAAATCGGTAACGACCGCAATATTCAACGGAAACATAATCGACAGCTGAATTGAATGCGGTTGCGAAGCCACACGGAATAGAAACACATCAACATTTGCCGCTGTGACTGTTGGAAACTGCTTAATGACATCACCTGGATGTTTCCAAGAAGCATTCACCACTTCAGAAATCCAGTTAACCAACCAAACATCTGTTGTGGCGTCAAGACCGCGCAAAAGTTGCAATTTATTACGTCCCAGTAGTTTCATAACCATATCTGTTCACGATTTGGGAACAGAATACCAGAATGCAAAGAAATGTCAACATGTTCCCAAAATGGGAACATTAGAATAATACTGTATAAATTCACAGTATTCAAATTTTACTATGCATCGCTTTAAACATGCTTGCTTGCCGGCTACGGGGAACGCTACGCGTTAGTCTACCGACCCGGCCCCTACGGCAAACATCGGGCAACAAACCGCCCGACCGCGACATGTTTAAGAAGAACACCGCCTAAGATTTAAGCCTCCGGTCTTCAGTAGATGCCAGCACAACCTACATTGCCCTTGGCGTGCCGCAAACGCCTCACTACCACCATTCGCACACCTGGCTTAGCGAAGGTGACTACCGAGCTTCCTTGGTAGAGATGCGCTCTTCGCAAGAGGCTCGGATTGATCTTGACCCATAGTTTTCCGCGGCGAATCTTGATTTGCGACTCTGCGACATATCTCACGCGGCCAGTGAAGCGATCGCGGATTTTTTTAATGCGATTTTGTGAAAGTAGTGTCATGGGCTAGATACGTGTCAACTTGAGAATAAGAAGGATCTCTGTCTTCGTATTACTGGAATTTAGTGATTGAAGAAATTTCGGGAAAAAGGAAAGCCCACTGCGTGAATCGCTGCTTTTATTTTCGCCAAGACCGCCCATAACAACCAATTCACCGTCCGCTAACGTGAGTACCGATCCCATCTCGCGCTTCTTCAATGTAGGAGATGAATTCACTCCAGTGTTGGTACTAACAAAACTGGATGTCTGCTGCATAACCGTCAAATCTACTACTGACTCACGCACTATTGGCTGGATATTGAATATCGCTCCACTCGGTTTGTACTCAACAGACTGCAACGGTGTGTTCGCGTTTCCGCCATAGCTAACTTGAGATAAAACCGGAACATCCTCCCCAACAACCAAATAGCCGGTCTCTCCCGATGTCACTCGCATAATCGGTGTTGAAATCAGATTAAATCGACTGTCAGAAGAAAAATTTGATAAAACGGCATTGATACTGACGTTAGTAAACTTGAAGATATTCGAGAGGGGATCAATTACTTGACCAAGCGAAGCGCCAAACTTCCCATTCAAGAGATTTAGCGCAATGCTGGCGGCACCTCCATCACTATTAGAGGTTTGTACCTCATACAAAATAGCCTGAACCATGACACTCTTCTTGGGAATATCGACCTGCAACATGACCTGCTTCAGCCGAGCGATCTCTTCAGCCGACCCCAAAAATACTAACGTGTCGCTTCTTCGATCAACGAGCGCAGCGGCAGAGCCACTAGGTACGGATCGTTGAGGCGCCATGTTTTCAGGAGCAGCATGGATTGCCTTCTTCGCGGTGAATTGGCCTTTAAATAGCGGAGCCAGAAGATCACTCAAATACGATCCGTCCCGGTATCGAGGCTGGTACACATATACGTCAGGGGGCGGCTCGACATACTCTTCTTTGATCTTCTTTGTGACATATGCGATTCCGTCGCGATTGGTGATTATTAAGCCGACCGATTCGAGAAAGCCAGATAGAAATCGGGAGAAATCTCCCATCTGAGCGTCATATCGAAAGGAAACGATACGCTTGTCCGCCAAGACTTCTGGATCAATCACATAAGGCGTGTCTTTTGTTTCGGCATATATCAATTGCACGACCTGCGCAATCTGCACTTCGCGAAACTCCAAGCGTGACGGCACCACCTCTTTCCTTCCAGCGAACGACGGTATTGCGAAGCACAGAAGAATCACAAGCAAGATTTTTTTCATGGCCGTCAAGGGTGATTAGTTGGCATCTGGCCAAGAGGTGGCAGAGGAGGTTTTACAATCGCATCGGTGCTCACAGGTACACCGGCAGATCCGGTCCATACCGTCACTAATGATTGATCCACACTTCCCGTCATTGAATAGCGAGATCCATTGAAGACAGATGGCGACTCAACCCTTAAAACACCGCGAGGATCAGCCAATACAACGAAAGATTCGTTGCGCACCATATAGCTGCCGACGATGCGCCATATCTCACTGCGCTGAGGCGGTGCTACTGAAACGTTTCCTGGTGAACCTTGGGGAGCCGGTTTTGCAGCGATCCCCGATTGAGCAACTGACTGGCCAGGATTCTCGTTGTTCTGTTTAGGATGAAAGAAGCGCCATATCGCAAATCCGCAGCCCAACGTGACTATTACGAGTGTTCCGAAAGTGATCCAGATCCGCTTGCCGCCAAATTTATTCTGTCGCTGATCGACCGTCTCAGTCTTTCCACTGACTCCGCCCTTAAACGAGCTATAGAGAGGGAAAATCTCTTTTTTATATTTACGTATCCACGTACCAACAAGCGTGGCTTTATTGAGCTTGTATCCCTCCCAGCAGTTGATGCTGTAGGTATTGTTCATGCCCAACGACACCTTCTTGTGTGTCTTAAACGTGAAAGCAACAACGTTCTTTAAGAATCGATTGAGCGTGCTGATGTCCTGCACCATCAAGACAAGATCACATGCCACGCCAGTCTCTTCGTCAGTGAAATGCCCGTGCTCCAAGAAGAATGACTGATGGTTTTTGTGGATCTTTCCGACACCCCAGAAGCGCCATGCTTCATCGATGCAGACAATATCCCCAGGCTGGACGACAGTGTCTACGTGAGCGCTTTTCATGTCATCGAAATATGGAAAGAAATCTTCTCGAAAGACATCCTGATTGTCGACATGAATTACTTTCCCCAAAGACGAGATGGGAGTGTTCTGCTTCTCGAATATGTATTGATGAATTTTTGATTCGGAAATGCCGTCGATATTTGTCACCACGCGTCGCCCACGAGCGATTGCAGGCAAGATTACCTCCGACACAACCTCATAGCTTTTTCCTGAGCGCATCAGGCCCGTATATGCATTGATGGGCATAAGCTATCCGATGATAGGTAAGCGGCGAATGACAAATCGCGTCACGAATGCAGATAGCAGCGCTGGCATTCCGTAAGAGATATTAAAAAGGTCGAGGAAGTACCAAACTCCACTCGGCATTCCCGCCAGTGAATTTGTTAGGCCAGAGGCTGTAGGCAAGAGCGGAGAAAGTATTTGAAGAAACTCAGTGACAACAAAAAAGAGGCCAAAGTACAAAACGAACTTCACTATCACTGACCTGAAGACGAAGCCAAGGAGAACATTGACCGCTGATGCCAAAATCGCAAACATAATTCTCAGGCCCTCAAGATGATGAACATAGCAGCAATCGTCCAAACAAAGGCCATCGTGGCATAGAGTGTTGCTCTGATCGATTCCAGAAGATCGCAATGCGCGCTCAACACCAGCGATCTACCGAACAGATTCATGGTCGGCTTGGGACAGACTGACTCGTGAGAGGGAACAACGAAATTCTTCAACGTGGGGAAGAGGTTCAGCAGTGGATCAAGAATCATCTTCGCGGTCGGAGCTGATTCAAGCGTTGGCGTTGCGACAGCCGGGTCAGCTCCCAGGTCTATTTGAACCTTGTTGACGACATTCACATTTGGGGTATTCACCACGTTGACGTTTGTTCCTACGCCCGGGTCAGTACTAGGATTTGTTGAAGGCTGTCCCGGTGTTATAGACGGGGATATCGGCACGGCTTGACCGGCGCCACTCGATACCGGAGCGATTAGCTCCGAATTGCTAGGCCATGTCGAGGGATTAGACGACTGCACACTGGCAGCGTCTGCAGTTGTGACCGGATCTGTAGTGGAGTACGGCACTCCCTGATAGCCAGGCTGAGAGGCGGCTCGCTGCCACAACATATTGGCTAAACTTGCGATTACCGAGGCGTCCGCAGCCTTATCTAATTCCGTCTGTGGGACTGCGGCTGCGATATCAGAAATCTTGCCTTTGACCGTAGCTGAATACAGAGGGTTATTGATCATACTGAATTGATAGGTGCCAGTAATCCAAGTGGATTGAGGCGTTGTATTTCCTCCCGATCCAATTCTTCTAGCACCGCACGTAATAACAGAGTTCACTTCAGCACTGCATGGCACATCGAACACAGCCCCTGTACCACCGCCTAAGTTAATCCATCCTTGAACTGCTAATTGCATACAGGTCGTTGGCTCATCGCAATAGACTGTAATCCCGTGAAAGTTGAATACGCCGTTAGGAATTCGTAGGCGAGTAGATCCCACTATGTGACCAGCACTGTCCACTTTTAAGCCGCTTTGAACATATGTGTTGCTACCACTAGGCGTGGTCACTGTTCCAGTTGGCGTACCAGCAGTCGTTCGCAGGACAAATTTTGCGGCAGAACTATCGTCATCAAAAAATACCTTGTAAGCGCCATACGCAAGACCGCCGACGATAGCCGCAGCTCCCAAGCCGGCAGCCAATGACAGCCAAACTGGTGCCGTAGCAGCAGTCGCAGCGGTTACTGCGACGTCAGCCGCTATCCCAGCAGCAATGGAGGCAACTCCTGTATAGGTCGCCGCAACCCTCGGATCGTTGGCTGCAAATCCACGCCGTATCGCGGTTTTTTCGATGGTCTGAGCAACGGCCTTATTAACCGACCCAGAGAAATTAGGAAGAGCGCCAGCGTCGGCTCTCAGCACGACTAGCAGCCCCATCACCAAGCAGAGAAAGCGTTTATACATAGTCAAAGGAATTCGATAGGTACAGCCAGCGCTATTAGTGCGACGACCAACAAAAGATAGAGCGCACGCTGATATCCGATTAATTCAAGAGGTCGGCAAAATGCCTGGATAAATGGATCTGACCAATGATCAAAATCGTCATTCAGAAACTGGAATGCGAGGGAGAGGAAATAGCAAATGCACAGGAGTAGAAAAATTATCTTTTCCATAGAATCATCCGTTCTTTAAACCTTCGATTACCGCCCATGCCGACGCTATCCCCCACACGAACATCGCCAGATACCAAAGCTGATTGATCGTCATCAGACACTCCTTACATTGAAAAAATTGGGGTGCAACTTCGCACCCCAACGACACTACCGATTAGCCGCCTTTCAGCATGGCCAGCGCGATCTTTGCGCCCTTCACTGCGATGTAAACAACGGCCAACATGCCTGCAATCGACAAGACTGCGGTGGTGACTGTGCCAAAGTCCACTGCGGACGTCAGACCGGTCATATCTGGACCACCACCCGCCGCCATTGCTGAACCTGCTGCAACGGTAGTGACAACCGCGGCCACACTGCGCTTCACAAATTTATTCATCAAATTTCTCCTATAAAAATCCGGAATACCGTCCGGTCGGTTACTCGCTACCTGCGAATCATGTTTAGGATCGTTCCTGCCGACTTCGAAACCAAAAACAATCCCACTACAAAAGTAAATCCCAACGTCCACAGACTCGCTGCAGCGCTATAGTCAAACGGAGCATTCTGGGCTTCTATGCTCTGAGCCTGAGACGGATCAATGACGTAAGCCTGAATGACACTGATAGCTGTCCCAGCTGGACATGGAGCCTGTCCGAATTGCGAAGGAACGCAGACCAATATTGTTTGCACTGCTCCCATCTGCATTACATTTCCCCTTAGGCCTCATAGAAAGACTCAACGAAAAACCCTTCGCCGCAATGAACGCCTGCCGTTTCGACAGCGGACTCATAGTCATCGAACCGACCAGCTGCGCTGAACCAGGGCGTATAACTCACATCACCAAAATGAGGACAAAGGAAAAGCGCGCTCTCTTTGTCCTGAACAATGAAAACGCGCCTCATGCTTATGCCGCTGCTTTCTGTTTAGCGATTTCGATTGGTTTCAGATCAGCTAACTGTGTTTTTTGCGCCTTCCCGGTCGTGACAATTTCCAATGTAGCTTCGGCCACAAACGGAAAGGGCAAATGCTTGTACTTGTTGTATTCGTCGGATGTTCCCATCGAATACTCGACCGCTGAAAATCCCTTCGCATTGCCCTTTGAATCGTCCAATCCGGTCTCGACATACACTTTCGTGCTGTCGTAAGCAGTTCCGTTTTCCAACGTTCCTTTGGACGCTTTCATGCCGAGCACCTTGATTTGCGATGTGAATTTCATGTTGAGTTCCTTTTAGAAGTCATGGCTACAGTGATAGCCGGAGTCATCTGTGTAGCCGATCGCAGATGTGGCTGTTTCGTCGTCGAATTGATAGACGTTTCTTCGTTGACGCAAATGCAGAGGGACAAAGATTGGTGGCGCGATTTTTGCCAGTCGTGGAGGCCATGCGTCTTCATCATCAGACTGCAACTGCTCAAGCAATTGCTCATCCGAATGAGCCAGGCCGCGCAACACACGCAGATATTTCCCGAATTGGAGTTTGATTATTTTCTTTGAAGCTTCAACAGTGATTTCCGCTCGCTGACGCTTGGTCTCAAGTTTCATTGCGGTGCTGTCTCGCAAGTTCCGTAGCCACGGGTATTGGCAAAAATACGTTTCCGGACGAAGCAATATTTCCAACGGGATAACCGTATCTTTGTTTTTCATCTCTAGCTCAACCCGAACCCAAGTCGAATTCGGGTCTCCTAATTGGCGCCCTTTGTCGTAGCGACGAAGATAGAGATCAGAGGTACGTACACCTACCGCATCCGTGATACCAGCCTGTACTCCGCGATTGGTATGTACACAACCAAAAACTTGGTAGTTCGGCCAAGAGTCTTGAGACTCTATATGCCGCTTTTGGCGAACAAACTCACCTCGGTGATATGCAGCTTCGAACTCGGCATGAGTTGGACCGTTCTGATAATAGTCAGCAGCCAAATCAATACGGCTGATTCGTACATCGCCACCATATTCATTAAGGCGACTGAGAAAGTTGTGGATTTTTATTGCGGCATTAGCATCCGCATTGAGCCAACCGTCACCAGACAGCGAAACAAGGAACCGGTTGTTCCTGTGCCCAATACAAAATACGCCCCATCCATCGCCGATGACATAACTCTCTTTGTGGAAATGCATTCCAAAGCCGTTCTTTTTGCTGATGCCAAAACCTTCACCGCAGAACTCTTCCATCAGCGCAGAAATTGCACCTGCAATATCGTCGTCAGTAAATGCTTGGTACCCGTTGAACTTGAGAAAACCGTCAACATTGGCGGTGAACGTCAACCAGTCGATAAATACGTTGCTTTCTGAAGAGCTTCGTCTTGGGACTTGCTTTACCGCTCCGTCCGCCAGGATCAGTTGGACATAGTCATCTTCATGTACCCCTCTATTAGCTTGGAGGGGTTCAATGTGTGGCGCTGACGTTTTCTTTTGAGAAGGCTTGCGTTGCTGCTGCTGTCCGTCCTCGCGCTTCGCGCTGCGGGCGGGCAGATCAGCACCGCGGATGAAGTGGTGATCATCCACGGCTCTCTTAATCTTGCTCATTTGAATTCTCGATCAAGGCATTGCTTCTTCAGAAGCTCGACGGAAATCAAACTATATTTCCCGACGGTATAGGTAGGAATCAGGCCTTTGTTACACCAGCCGATAACAATTCCCACTGCCTCTTTAGTACCAAAAACCATCTCCGCAAATTTTTCCCTTGAAACCAAAGGAGAAGATGAAGAACTGCTCGATACAGGAAATTTTGAGAATTCGTCCATTAAGCTCATAATGATTAGAAGAAACCCGAAAAGATTTAATTAAACCTATTATAGACTTGATTAAGACTATGTCAAATACAAAAGTTGATTCACTGCATGAAAGATTGCGTCTGCTGATTTCGTTGAAAGTAAGCGAACACCGTCGCTTTAAAGAACTGGAAGAAAAAACTGGAGTCACCAGCGCGACATGGAAGAGCTACTGGACAACTGGCACTCGTCCTTCGTCGGCACTCATTGAGGCGGCTGCGAAGCATTGGCCCGCGTATGCGTTTTGGCTGGTAACAGGAATAGATGACTCTGCTTTCGGCCACACGGCACCAGAAGGCGTGGGATTCCCCCTACGATCAACACCTCAAGAAAGCAGCCTCGCGTACTTCAACGCCGTTCAGCATTACAGCCAAGAGAACGATCGCATCGTGAGCAGCCTTTGGGATGGCGATGGGGAGCTTGCGAACTTAAAAACCAGAGATATGCTGAAAAGAAGTGGATTAGTTAGGAAAGCGGAGCCAGAGAGCGACGAAAACCTTCTACTGGTATCCATTCTCAAGGACGTCCGCTGGGTAGAGATTTTGCACGATACCTATTTGCCTCGATGCGATTATGAAGAAACTGCTGCCATGCTTCAGGTCGCAAAGACGGTGTTAGCTAGAGCAGAATCAAGAGCGAACGAACACGGCATAACGATCGATACGAAGCATATCCACTTAAAGATTAAAGACAGCGAAGACGGTATTAATCGCTGGCTCTCATGGCAAGAAATGCTGCAGAAAAAGAGCGCTGACAAAGGCGAATAATTTATGGCGATTAAGCAAGTCAAAACAGGCTGGCAAGTAAATATTCAACCTGGAGGTAGAAGCGGAAAACGGGTAAAGAAGACGTTGCCGACAAAAGCTGAAGCATTAGCGTGGGAACGACACATCCAGGCCACTGTACAACGCAACCCAGACTGGACACCCCCAAAGAAAGATGCGCGCCGCTTATCTGATCTTGTAGATTTGTGGCATAGACACCATGGGTCGGGTCTAAAAGATGGGGAAAGTAGAAAAAGAATATTGCTGGCAATGTGCAATGCGATGGGAAACCCCTTTGCAGACAAATTCACTCCAGATCAATTTGCAGAATATCGATTGAAGCGTATCGATGCAGGTCTGACTCCAAATACAATGAATCGAGAGCAAGCATACCTTCGGGCTGTCTTCAATGAAAACATCCGGCTTGAACATTGGAAAAAAGAAAATCCGCTGACCAAATTGCGTAGCTTCAAGATTCAGGAACGAGAGCTTTCATATCTCACGAATCCGCAGATTAAAGTCCTACTCGAAAGCCTCTCCCAGACCATCAGTAGCGATGTTAATTTGGTGGCTAGAATATGCTTGGCAACGGGCGCTCGCTGGGGAGAAGCTGAAGGACTCCGAATATCTCAGATACGTAACGGGGTTATTCAGTTCGTGCAGACAAAATCAAGTAAAGCTCGTGCAGTCCCGATTACACAGAAGCTAGAAACAGAGCTGATATCGCATCACGAATCCAATAACCTTGGAGAGCGATTGTTTGAGGCGGCATATCAGGCATTTCGGGATGGAGTAAAAATCGCGAAATTGATACTACCCAAAGGACAACTGACACACATTCTGCGACATACATTCGCAAGTCATTTCGTTATGAACGGAGGTAACATCCTGGCACTCCAGAAGATTCTAGGACACCACAGCCTAGCCATGACGATCCGATATGCCCATCTCTCTCCCGACCACCTTCAAGAGACAAAACGCCTCAATCCTTTGGCGAAGCTAAATCTCTGTTGAACTTCCGTTGAACCTTCACAAAACAAAAGGGCTTACGTTTTACCGTAAGCCCTTGATATTGCTGGTGGCCCCCCCGTGAGTCGAACACGGCACCAACGGATTATGAGTCCGCTGCTCTAACCAAGCATGAGCTAGGGGGCCTGAGTCCAACCGGGACGTGTGTCCCGGTCTGACTTAGTTACCTTCCAGGAAGCTCTTGAGCTTGTCGGAGCGTGATGGATGGCGCAGCTTACGCAGCGCTTTTGCTTCTATTTGACGGATACGCTCGCGGGTGACGTCGAATTGCTTGCCGACTTCTTCCAGCGTGTGGTCGGTCGACATTTCGATACCGAAACGCATGCGCAGCACTTTGGCTTCGCGTGGTGTCAGGGAGTCGAGGATGTCTTTGACGACACCGCGCATCGAGGCGTGCAACGCTGCATCGGCCGGGGCCAATGTGTTGTTGTCTTCGATGAAGTCGCCCAGATGCGAATCATCGTCGTCACCGATCGGCGTTTCCATGGAGATCGGCTCTTTGGCGATCTTCATGATCTTGCGGATCTTGTCTTCCGGCATTTCCATCTTGATGGCCAGCGTTGCCGGATCAGGTTCTGCACCGGTTTCTTGCAGGATCTGACGCGAGATGCGGTTCATCTTGTTGATGGTTTCGATCATGTGCACCGGAATACGGATAGTGCGCGCCTGGTCGGCGATCGAACGGGTAATTGCCTGGCGAATCCACCATGTCGCATAGGTCGAGAACTTGTAGCCGCGACGGTATTCGAACTTGTCCACTGCCTTCATCAGGCCGATGTTGCCTTCCTGGATCAGATCCAGGAATTGCAGGCCGCGGTTGGTGTACTTCTTGGCGATCGAGATCACGAGACGCAGGTTGGCCTCGGTCATTTCACGCTTGGCCATGCGGGCCTTCTTCTCGCCGGCGCCCATCTTCTTGTTGATGCCGCGCAGGTCTGGCAGCGGCAACACGACGCGCGCTTGCAGGTCGATCAGCTTTTGTTGCAGTTCTTTGATGGCAGGAACGTTACGGCTCAGCACGACGCTGTAACCGTGGTTGGCGCTGACTTCGCCATCAACCCAGTCCAGGTTGATTTCGTTGCCGGGGAAAACCTTGATGAAGTGCGCGCGCGGCATGTTACACTTGTTGACGGCGACGTCGAGGATCTGACGTTCGATCTGACGCACTTGATCAACTTGTGCACGCAAGGTGTCGCACAGCTTTTCAACGACTTTGGCGGTGAAGCGGATGCCCAGCAACTCGTTGGAAATGATTTCCTGCGCCTTGACGTACGGCTTCGAGTTGTAGCCTTCTTTTTCGAAGGCTTTGCGCATGTTGTCGAATTGGGTCGAGATGGTCGCGAACTTGCCCAGCGCATCGCGCTTGAGCTGTTCCAGCTGTTCAGCGGAGAAGCCGGCTGCACCGGAACCGCTGCTTTCGCCTTCTTCTTCCTCTTCTTCTTCGTCCTCTTCGTCTTCTTCGTCTTCCTCTTCGTCAGACGCAGCAGCGGCGACAACGACTTCGCCTTCGCTCATGTCGACGAGACCGTCGACGATTTCGTCGACCTTGATTTCGTCGTTCTTGATCTTGTCGGCAGCAACCAGGATTTCAGCGATGGTGGTCGGGCAAGCCGAGATCGCCTGGATCATGTCCTTCAAGCCGTCTTCGATACGCTTGGCGATTTCGATTTCGCCTTCGCGGGTCAGCAGTTCGACCGAGCCCATTTCGCGCATGTACATACGCACTGGATCGGTGGTACGGCCGAAATCGGAGTCGACGGTCGACAGCGCTGCTTCGGCAGCGGCTTCAGCGTCGTCGTCGCTGGCGACGTTGGCGACGTTGTCGGACAGCAGCAATGTTTCCGCATCAGGCGCGTGTTCATACACGGAGATACCCATGTCATTGAACGTGCCGATGATGCCTTCGATTGCTTCCGGATCGACGATGTTTTCCGGGAGGTGATCGTTGATTTCGGAGAAGGTCAGGTAGCCGCGCTCTTTACCTTGTTTGATCAGGGTCTTGAGCTTTTGACGACGGCGTTCGAGTTCTTCTTCGGTTGCTTCTGTGTCGGACGAGAACGCGTCTTTCAGCAGAGCCTTTTCCTTGGCCTTGCGGTCCTTGGCTTTGGCTTTGTCGACAGCTTTAAGTTCGGCGCGCTCAACCGCGTTCAGCGCGGCGATTTCGTCGTTCTCAGGCTGGAATTCCTTTGGCTTGCGGCCACGGCGGCCAGGCACCTTGACGGACGGCAAAATGTAGCCGGACGTGTCAATGGCTGCCAGTACAGCGGCATCAGTCGTTTGGCTTACGCCAGGCGCGATCATGACGCTGACGTCTTTGGCTTCGCTCTTGGCTGCTGCTTTGGCGGCAGGCTTAGCGGTTTTCGGTTCAGGTTTCTTGGTTGTCACAGAAGCTTTCGATTGCACAGAAGCCGTCTTTACGTTGGCTTCAGATAAGTTCTTCTTCGTTGGCGTCGCAGTCGCTTTGGCTGCCGGTTTGGCTACCACTGGCGCTGCAGCGCGAACCGCTTTGGGAGCAGTTTTGGCACTGGATTTTTTCGCCGCCGCTGCCGTTGCAGCTTTCGCTGGCGACGTTACCGCCTTTACTGCCGTTGCTGCTACTTTGCCGATGGGCTTTGCAACAGCTGCTTTCTTTGGGACCGATCGTGTTACAGATACCGAAGGGGTCGATTTACTTGCCGGCTTGGTGGCCGGCTTGATGTTTTTTGCGGAAGGTGTCGGAGTTTTTGCGGTTTTCTTCATTGCATTTGCCATAGAATCAACTGCCAAGTGAGTCAAACTCATTGCGCCAATCAAACCATGTACTTCATGCAACCCGTATCCGATATTCGGTAGACACGAACTGCCCGCGCAACGTTCCTAAATCTTTCGTCCCCTGCTTTCTGCTGTGTCCATGCGATAGCTTATGTGCTGTAAATCGCCCTATGGACCGATGGTTCAATGAATCTTTTCCGCATCACGGAGTATGTTTCGCCGCGGAACTAAAGCCCTAGATTATACCATATATAGGGTGTTTCTCCCCAAGATCAAGCTAATCCTACACAACATCTAGCATTCTGCAGAGTACGTCCGACTTGATTTTCAACCAAATTCAGCGCCGCTCAGACGCTTCAGATGTTCTTTTTGCTGCATCAATTCACGATATCGGCTGCGCGCGGTGTCGTCCCTGAGTCCCGCACTTGCCAATTGCTCCATCTCGTCTTCAACGCCGCGCATTTTGGTTTGGCGGACAGCGCCGGCCATTTCTTGCCGGACGACATCGAATTCGGACTCGGTTTCAGCCGCAATTTCGGCGATCAGGCTTTCAAAATCCGGTCCGACGTCGCGCAACAGCTCGACCAGCGTAGCAAAATTGGCTTGCTCGCCCATGCTGCGGCAGGCTTCAACCAGCTGCGACAGCATGTCGGCCCGATCCGGCGCCTGACGGGCGATGGCTTGCATCGCGACATCATCCAGATCCGCCGCCAGTGCGGGATGCGCCACCAGCAGGCGCACGATCTGCCGCTCCAGACCAACCGGCGCCATGCGCTTGCTTTTTGGCGGCGGCGCGCGGCGCGCACTGGCTTGCACCACCGGCTTGGCCAGTTCGAACAAGGCCTCAATCTCCGCCGGCGAGGTCTGCGTGACCTGCGCCAGGCTGCGCACGATCTGCAGGCGCAAGGACGACGGCGGCAAAGCCTGCAACATCGGTTTGGCGTCAAACTGCGCACGCGCTCGGCCTTCCGGCGTCGTCATGTCGTTGTCGCCGACCACTTCCTTGATCAGGAACTGCGACAGCGGCATGGCTTCTTTAATCTGCTGCTCAAAGGCTTCCGCGCCCATTTCGCGTACATAGCTGTCCGGGTCGTGCTCGGTCGGCAAGAACAAGAACTTGATGATCTTGTTGTCCGATGCATGCACCAGACAGGCATCCAGCGCCCGCCGCGCAGCGCGCCGTCCGGCCGAGTCGCCGTCGAAGCTGAACACCACCTCATCGGTCTGGCGCAACAGCTTTTGCACGTGGATAGGCGTACACGCCGTACCCAATGTCGCCACCGCCTGCGGGAAACCCAGCTGCGCCAGCGCCACCACATCCATATAGCCTTCGGTCACCAGCACATAACCCGCTTCGCGGATCGCCTGGCGCGCTTCGAACAAGCCGTACAGCTCGCTACCCTTTTGAAATAGCGGCGTTTCCGGAGAGTTCAAGTACTTTGGTTCGCCACCGTCCATGACGCGGCCGCCAAAGCCGATCACCTGGCCCTTGGTATTGCGAATCGGAAACATGACGCGATGACGGAAACGGTCATAGCGCTTGCGCCCCATGCGCTGGGCGCCCTCCTCTTCACTCTTGTCGATCACAAGGCCGGCTTCGACCAGCGCCGGCACTTCATAATCCGGGAACACCTTGCGCAGACTGTCCCATTCGTCGGGCGAATAGCCCAGACCGAACTTGGCGGCGATTTCGCCGGTCAGTCCGCGGCCTTTCAGATACTCGACCGCATTCGGTGCGGCACGCAGCTGCTGGCGATAAAAATCGCAGGCCGCCGACATCGCATCCGACAAGGCCATGCTCTTGGCCTGCTGCTCGGCGCGCTGTTGCGGCGGGATGCGGTCGTCATTGTCCGGCACCACCATGCCCACGCCCTGCGCGAGGTCTTTGACGGCCTCGACAAAGCCCAGGCCGGAATATTCGATCAGGAAACTGATGGCCGTTCCATGCGCGCCGCAGCCGAAGCAGTGATAAAACTGCTTGGTCGGACTGACCGTAAAGCTCGGCGATTTTTCGTTATGGAACGGGCACAGGCCCATGAAGTTGGCGCCGCCCTTTTTGAGCTGCACGTACTTACCAACCACATCGACTATATCGACGCGGTTGAGCAAATCCTGAATGAACGACTGCGGAATCACAGAGAATTAGCGCCCTGACAAGATCAGGCAGCGGTCAAGGCAGCCTTGACCAGCGCAGAAACGGCAGTCATATCGGCGCGACCGGCCAGCTTGGGCTTGAGAACGCCCATGACCTTACCCATATCCTGCGGACCGGCAGCACCGGTGGCGGCGACGGCGGCTTGCACTTCTGCCTTGATTTCGTCGTCGGACAGACCGGCAGGCATGTAAGTGACCAGAATCGCCAGCTCAGCTTTTTCGATGTCTGCAAGATCCTGGCGACCGCCGGCTTCAAACTGGCTGATGGAATCCTTGCGCTGCTTGACCATCTTGTCGATGATCGCCAGCACCATCGTGTCATCGAGCTCAACGCGCTCGTCGACTTCTTTTTGCTTCATCGCAGCCGTGATCAGACGGATCGTACCCAGTTTGGCCGTTTCCTTGGCGCGCATTGCGGCCTTCATGTCTTCGGTGATTTGCTCTTTCAGACCCATTGCATTCTCCAGAGATAGCGATTTATTCAGACTAGCACAAGCCTCACGCCCCAGCCGCCGAAGTGCGTCGCAAAGGACTTAATGAGACCCGTCGCAAGGCTTTGGAAAGCGTAGCGAGCGGATCGACATTTGGATTGAGAAGAGCAGTCGTACGAAAGTACGACGAGCATCGCAGACCGAATGCCGATTCGCGCAGTAGCTTTACAAGGCCTTGCGAAATGCGAAAACCCGCTGTGGTGCTTTACCAGAGCGGGTTTTACATGGTCGCGCACACCAAAGCGGCGCGACGGGAATTTCTTAGTACAGCTTCTTAGGCAGTTGTTGGCTGCGGATGCGCTTGTAGTGGCGCTTCACTGCAGCTGCCAGCTTGCGCTTGCGTTCTGCTGTCGGCTTTTCGTAAAACTCGCGCGCGCGCAACTCGGTCAACAGGCCGGTTTTTTCAATAGTGCGCTTGAAGCGGCGCATGGCGACTTCGAACGGCTCGTTTTCTTTAAGACGAATAGTGGTCATGTAGATTCAAACCAAAGAGGTTAGGTTAGATACGGAAAGAACGCGATTTTAGCAGACCGCGACACCAAATGGAAGCTAATGCGTGGCTTTTTTCCAACCGCCATACAAAAAACTCAAATAAATCAAGGATCTGGGATGCGTGCAGGAAACATACACCCCCACAGGCACGCCCCGCCTATTCAATAGACTGCCCCGCCGCCACGCCGGAAGCCCAGGCCCACTGGAAGTTGTAGCCGCCCAGCCAGCCGGTGACGTCAACCGCCTCACCGATGAAGTGCAGGCCCGGCACCTTGGTGACCATCATGCTTTGCTGCGACAGCTCGCGCGTGTCGACGCCGCCCATGGTGACTTCGGCCTTGCGGTAGCCTTCCGATCCGTTGGGCTTGATGGTCCAGCGGTTGAGCGCTTCGCCCAGCTTGCGCAGCTCTTTATCAGGCATGTCGGCAATGCGCGCCGCGCCGTCGAAGCCATTGGCTTTGAGCAAACCGTCCGCCAGACGCGCCGGCAGCCATTGTGCCAGCAGGTTGCCGAGGTTCTTCTTGAGCGTGGTCTTGCCTTCGATCAAGGTTTCGGCAACATCGATCTGCGGCAGCAGGTTCAGCGTGAGCGATGCGCCCGGCTGCCAGAAGCTGGAAATCTGCAGAATTGCCGGGCCGGACAGACCGCGATGTGTAAATAACAAGTCTTCGAGGAAATAACCGCGCTCTTTCTTGACGCCGGTTTCGACCTCGACTTCCAGCGCAATGCCGGCCAGATCGACAAACGGCTGCCAGCCGGCGCCGTCAAAAGTCAGCGGCACCAGGCCCGGACGCGGCTCAACCAGCTTGAGATCGAATTGTTTGGCGATGCGGTAGGCGAAATCGGTGGCGCCGATCTTCGGGATCGACAAACCGCCGGTGGCGATGACGACGTGGCGCGCCAGGATTTCGCCGCTGTCTGTTTCCAGACGGAACAAGTCCCCATCCTTGCCGATCGACGCCACGCCGCAGGGCATGCGCCAGTCAACGTGACCGAGATCGCACTCGGCTTTCAGCATTTCAATGATGTCTTCGGAGGTGTCGTCGCAGAACAACTGGCCTTTGTGCTTCTCATGGAAGCCGATGCGGTAGCGTTTGACCAGCGCGAGGAAATCCTGCGGCGTGTAGCGCGACAAGGCACTTTTGCAGAAATGAGGATTTTGCGAGAGAAAATTCTGCGGCGTCGCACCGATGTTGGTGAAATTGCAGCGGCCGCCGCCGGAGATGCGGATCTTCTCGGCCAGCTTGGCGGAATGGTCGATCAGCACGACCGACTTGCCGCGCTGCCCGGCCACGGCTGCGCACATCATGCCTGCGGCGCCGGCGCCGATTACTGCTACATCGAATGGTGTTGTCATGTTTGCTTTCGCCAACTTGCTTTACTGGCGAAAGCAAACGGCATTATTGGAAGTAAGAAGGCGGAGACTGATCCATCCACAGCTCGGACGACATGCGCATCATATCGTTGAGCGAGCCGCGCTGGGTAAATGCCTGACGCAGCCAGCCGGCATCGCTGAGCCGGTTGTGCGCCATATGACGCAAGCGCTTCAGGGTGATCAGTTCGACCTCGTTTTGCACGTACGGCTGCAACAACTGCAATTGCAGCAACAAATGCTCGAAGATCGGCAGTTTACTCGAAGTCGCCGGCGACTCGCCATGTAATGCCAGCATGCCGTTCAGGCCGAAGCGGCTGGCCTCGAAACGGTTGAACTGATACAAGAGATAAAAATCATCGCGAATCTCAAACGGCCGCTCAGTCAGAATCCAGCGCGCCAGCAACTGCGCATAGGCCCCCAGGTGCGCCGCATGCTCGATGGTCAGCGGCGTGTCGCAGACGCGGATTTCGACGGTGCCGTATTCGGGCTTGGGACGGATATCCCAATAAAAATCCTTCATGCTGCCGATGATGCCCATTTGCAGCAGCTCGTCATAATAGGTTTCGAACTCGCTCCACTTGGTCTGCACCGGCGCCGTACCCGACAACGGGAAGGCGCGCACCACGTTGCTGCGCGACGAATCGAACTTGGTATCCGCGCCCTGATAGAACGGCGACGCCGCCGACAGCGCAATGAAGTGCGGCACGAAACGCGAGAACGCATGCGTCAGGTACAGCGCATCGTCGCCATTGGGCACGCCAATGTGGATGTGCTGGCCGAACACGGTGAAGGTCTTCGCCAGATAGCCGTATTTTTCATGCAGATGAAAGAAGCGTTCGCTCGGCGTGATGCGCTGTTCATTCCAATGCTGGAAGGGATGCGCGCCGCCGCCGGAGACGTCGATATTGAGATGCTGCGCACCGCGATTCAATGCTGCGCGCAAGCCCTTCAGCTCTTCGATCAGATCGTCGACACGGGTGTGGATGCCGGAGTTGAGCTCGATCATCCCCTGCGTCATTTCCAGCTTGATCTGCTTTTGCAAGTCGCGCGGCGCAATCCAGGTCAGCAGATCGACGGCATCGCTGGCGAGGTTGTAGTTGCGGCGATTGACCAGTTGCAGCTCCAGCTCGATGCCCATCGTGAACGGCGTCGACGAAGTGAATGGCAGGATGCCTGCACTGCTGGTATCACCAACCGCATGCGTGTGCGAACCGGCGGCAGTTGCCGCGACCAGGTCGTCTTCTTGGATAAGTGTAGTTGTCATTCGCGTCCACTTTCACCAGATTTGATTAAGGCGAATTGTGTGGCAACCGGGCCAAACAATTCGAGCACGATCAGGCATCCCGCCAGCAGCGGCACCACATCGGCGGTCGTATGCGGATACAGACTCGAAATCGTCTGCATCAGCCCCAGCCCCGCTTCTGTCATCGGCAAGGTACCGAGCGTGAGCAAGCCGGCCTGCCGCCAGTTCATGCGTGCAAAACGGGCAAAGACGAATACGCCGCAACCCATCGCCACAAACCGCGCAGCGATCAGAATCATGACCGACCAGCCGACCATGGTCAGATCCGCCAGACGCATCGAGGCGCCGACCGTCACGAACAGCATCACCACGAACAATTCATTGGCGACGCCGAACTCCAGCTCCATCAAGTCGTATTGACGATCAAGATTCTTCGACAAGATCGCGAAGATCAGCATCGTCAGCATCACCGGCAAATGCAAGGCGTGTGCGACACCAATGGCCAGCGCGATGACGGAGATCACCAGTACGAATTGACGGCTGCCTTGACGTCCGAGCAAGCGCGCCAGCGGCATCATCAGCCAATACGTCAGATATGCCAGCACGAAAGAGCCGATCAGCGAATACGCAGTATGCTCAACCAGCGTCAACACCGGCGTGCCGGATTCGTGCGCGATGATCGGCAGCAATGCATACGCAGCAAGAATCGCGACAAAATTGTTCAGCGCCGTCATCGTTGCCAGACGGCGTGTGACCTGACCTTCCGCCTTCAGATCACGCAATACCACCAGCACCACCGCCGGCGCCGTGGCAATCGCCCACACACCGCCGAGCAAAGCCAGCACCTGCGAAGTACCGAACCAGGACAAGGCCAGACTCACGAATACGAAACACAGCACAGCCGACGTCGCGACGGTAGCCAGCAGCCACTTCTCGCGCTTGAGCCAGCCGAGGTCGACATAACGGCCCAGCTGATAAACGACCAATGCGACGGCAATGTCGGCAAAGATATTGGTGACGCTCAGTACATCGCCCGACAACCAGTTCAGACCGCCGCCACCGAGAATGAAACCGACGATCAGATAACCCGTGATACGCGGCACCCATGGCGATTTAGAGACGATATGACCGGCTATCAACCCGAATAGCAACAAGCTACCGAACAGCAGCAACGCGTTCCATTGAACCGGTTGCGCAAGGGCGAAAGACGGAAGAGTCCACTGCATAGCTCCTCCTGACAATTTTAGATTTGACGTGCATCCGGCTGCGTCGGTTGTTCCGGGATATCCCCTGCACGACGCGTATGTGCTGATGCAATGATGATGAAAATGAAGTGACGCTTATTGAACCGCTTATTGAACATTACCCCGAGAGCGAACTCGAAGATAAACCAGTTTTATATTAAACGAAATATTTTCCTATGTTGTGATCGTCATGTTTTGAATGGTGAAAGCGCCATCATTGTTCCCAAAATTGGCCGTCGGCGGTTATCAGTGCAGACCTGATTCGCTTGTCAGAAAACACCGACAACGCCGCGTCGCGATAGCGTGCCAGCTGCGTCGCATAAGCCACGCGTTCGCTGTCGAGCAAATTGCGCTTGTAGTCCAAAATCCAGACTTCATCATCAAACACGACCACGCGGTCGCAGCGCAACACGCCGTCGCCGGTCACGATGTCCATTTCATTGCGCGCGTGACGATACAAAGCAGGATTGAAGAACCGCTCCAGCGCCGGTTGCGCCAGCATGGTTGCGGCCTGTGCGCGTATCGTCGCCGCCAGTGGACGCGGACACGGCAGCCAGCGTGCGATCACGGCATCGTCCGGCAATACCGGCGGCCATGTGCGTGCTTCGGTCATGCGTTCCAGCAGGGCATGCAAGGCGACGCCTTCTTCGATGGCGTCGTTGCTGTAACTTTCCGGCGCTGGTGTAATCGATACCGGTAACGGAACAGGATCAAACAATGCCAATGAAAACGTTTGCTCGGCCGCTGCGAGCTCGTCGTTGCGCTGCGCAGCCGGATGGACTTCTTCCATGCCGGCGACATCGCCGGTGCGGTCGAACAGACGGTGATACCAGCTGCCCTCCTGCACGCCGCCCTCCAATGCGCCGCGCGTGCTTGCCACGCCGCTGACGATCAGCAACTGCTTGGCACGCGTGATGGCGACATAGAGCAAGTTCCAGTCTTCCTGCTGCTTAAATCCTTCTTCGGCGTCGAACCAGCGGTCGCGTGCCAGCCCGCGTTCGCTCTTGCGTCCGAAGGCAGAGAAATGCGTCGGCGCGTCTTCATCCTGCGGCCAGTCGCACAGGATGCCGACGTTGTCGTTGGCAGGATCGCTGTGGTTGGTATCGAGCATCACAACCACCGGCGCTTCCAGCCCCTTGGCGCTGTGTACGGTGAGAATGCGTACAGCGTCGGCGGCAGCATCGATACTGGCCTCGTCAGGTGCATCGCTCTCGGCATGACGCTGCAGCACGCGCAAGGCATCGATGAATTTCGGCAGACTCGGATAACGGCCGGCATCCAGATTGAGCGCCAGCTCGACGAAGGCTTCGATATTGCCCAATGCCTGCGTGCGCATGGCCGGCGCCACCGATTGCGCGTAGCGCGCTACCAGTTGGCCCTGATGCAAGATCATGTCGAGCAAATCGTGCACCGGATAATGCGGCGCCGCTTCCAGCCATTGCGACAGCAGCTGCACCGCGCGGCCGATCGCAGGCGAGGCATTGTCGCTTTGCTGCTGCGCCCGCACGCGCTGCCACCAGTCACCTTCTTCACGTTGCGCCAGTGCAATCAGGTCGTCGTCGGACGCGCCGACGATGGGGCTCTTCAGTACATGCGTGAGCGCACGCGTGTCGTTGGGTGTGATCAGGAAAGTCAGCAGCGCGATCAGGTCGGCGATTTCCAGCGAATCGAGCAGACCACCGCGCTTGTCGGAAACAAAAGGAATGCCGGCGTCGCGCAAGGCGCTTTCGTAAGCGATCAGATGGCGGCGCTTTTTCACCAGCAGCATCACGTCGCCCCACTTGAGCGCGCGTTCGCCGCTGTCGCCTTTGACGGTGATGCGGCTGCGCGCCTGCAAGATCGCTTGCGCGATCAGCGTGCCTTCGTCACGGCGGCGTGCGTCATCCTCTTCTTCGCGTGGCGTGGTCAGCGGATTGCGCATGGGCGTTTGCGCTTCAGCCGCAGTGTCAACTTCGGCGACGGTCTCTGCTGCCTCCGGCGCCTGCACCAGCGGTAGTTTCCACACGCCACCGCCCGGCATGCCCAGCGTGGTTTGTGGTGCGAACAAAGTATTGCGTCCGGTAAAACTGGTATTGAGCACATCGACAATGACCGTTGCATTGCGGCGCGTCTGGTTGGCACGCAACACGGCAGCGCCCTGCTCTTGCAACATATCGCGCGCTGCCGAGAACACGCGCGGCTCGGCGCGGCGGAAGCGGTAAATCGATTGCTTGGGATCACCCACGACAAACACGGTCGGCTGTGCCGCATCGCCTCCATAGGCGCGCAGCCAGGCGCGTACGATGCTCCATTGCAGCGGATTGGTATCCTGGAACTCATCCAGCAGGATGTGCTTGTAACGCGAATCAAGACGGCTTTGCAGATAGGCGGCGCTTTCTTCGTTGGTGAGCAGGCGATAGGCTTGCCATTCCAAGTCAGCGAAGTCGAATACGCGCTGTTCCGCCTTCACTTCCTGATACGCATCGAGATAAGCACGACCGGCGATGAACAAGGCACGATTGAGCTTGAGCACGATGCCTTCGGCGCTGCGGCGCTGCAACCGTTTCAGCGCATTGCCGGTCAGCTCGAAAGTTTCTTCGAACAGCGAAACGGCGACTTCTTCGTCCACGCCATAATGCGCGACCAGCGCCGCCTTGAGCGCTTTGGTGCGGGCGTTGTTGCCGCGTGTTTTTTCGGCGTCGTCATAGAACTGTGCCGCCAGCGCGGTGAAATTCTCCGGCGAGGCCTCGCCCGTGACCAATGCCTCGATGATGGTCGCGCGCTTCTGATTGGCGACTGCGCCTTTGCCGAGCATGGAAGAAATTTCGTACAGCTTCGCCTTTAAAGCTTCATCCGACCAGACATCGAGACGCGCATCGCGTTGCGCATCCGGTCCGCACAAACTCTCCAGCCATTGCAACGGCATCTCATCGGAGGACAGCGGCGGCATGGTTGCCGCCCACCATTCGGCGCGCTTGTCGAGGAAGGAATCCAGCAAGCGTTTGGCGCCGCTGTCGCCGGCCAGGTCGTACAACTCCAGCAAAGCCTGTTTGATGTCACTCTGCGCCGGCTTCTGCACGGCTTGCATGAAGCGGCGATAAGCTTCATTCATCAGCTCGCCGTTCTTTTCGGTCAACGAATAGCCATGCGGCACGCCCGACGCCAGCGGCGCAATTTGCAGCAGGCGTGCAAACCAGCTGTGGAAAGTATCGATGGAAAGCCCGTGTTGGCCGGACAGGATCTGTTCGTACAACGCCCGCGCCTGCGGCATCACACGCGGCAACTCCGCTTCGCTGATGCCGCGCTCCAGCAACAAGCCGCGCGCCTTGTCTGCCGGCGCCAGCGTCAGCTCATGCAGCAACTCCATGAGGCGCTCGCGCATTTCCTGTGCGGCTTTGCGGGTAAAGGTAATCGCCAGCAATTCAGCAGGCTTGGCCCCGGCCAGCAGCAGACGCAGCATGCGCGCCACCAGCAACCAGGTTTTGCCACTGCCGGCGCAGGCTTCCACCACGACCGAATGGCGCGGATCGCAGGCTGCTGCGGTGAAGGCGGCGGCTTCGGCGGGCTGGCCGTTGATCTCATAGGCAGAGATGGGCGTCATATCTTTGTCGGTACTTTCCATGGCGCTCATTGCCACACTCCTTTGCGGCACAGGCCTCGTACTTCGCAATACTGACAAACTGATTCAATGCCGTTGGCGGGCAGCGGTGCACCCTGCGTGACGGCTTGCATGACGGTACTGATCTGTTGTTGCAAGGCTTGCTGCTGCCGCTCGAAATCCGTTGCAGTAATAGCAATATCGCCGGTTTTATCCTTGAAGGTTTCCAGTGCGACGTAATGCGCGGCCGCCATGGTTTGCCCGGACAATAAACCGTAGAACGGCAACTGATGATCTTCGGCATCCTTCAGCTTGGTGACCAGAGACGGCAAAGGGCGCGTCTTGTAGTCGAGTACGGCGCGCTCGCCTTCGGTATTCTCGTCGACGCGGTCGAGACGTCCGTACAATTCGATGCCGCCACCCGGCCACTCCAGCATGTGCTGCAAGGCGATTTCACCAAAGGCGAAATGCCAGCCCTGCCCTTCGCGGTCATTCGCCCACACCAGATACGCGGGCATGACCTTCTGCCAGCGCGCAGCGTAGCCGAGTGCAGCCGGATGCTGGCTGATGGCTTTGCCGAATATTTCATCGGAGATCGCAGCAAGCAGGGCCGCGCGTTGCTCCAGCGGCGTTTTCTGGTCGCGCACGGTCTCGTGATAGGTCATCAGGATCTCATGCAGCCAGCCACCGTAGTCGCGCTTTTGCGGCATGTCAGACAGCTCGTCCATGACGCTCACGCGCAGCATGCGCAGTGCGAAAAATTGATATGGGCACGCGACAAAGGTGTTGTAACCGCTGGCCGACAGTTTGGACGGCAGCAGCGTGGGCGCCGATGGCGTCGGCATGCTTGCCGGTTCCGCCTGCAATTGCTGCAACGGCAGTTGATGGCGCAGCACCCGGATCGGCTCCATGCCGGCTCTTGCCAGGCACAGCTCCATGCGTTCCAGCCACGGACTCATGGGATTGGGTTCGCCGTCCTTGTGAGTCTGCCAGCTCAAGACCACTTCGCGATTGGCGCACAGCAGTTCGGTGAGGTCGCGCAATTGCTGATGCTGGCGGCTCAGGCGTGTCGGTAAGCCGAGTTCGTGACGCACGGCGTTAGAAAAGAAGAGTGTTTCCTGCGGCTGCGACGGCAGATGTTCGGCATCGGCGCCGATCACCAGCACAGCGTCGAAGTTACGCAGACGCGCGCCGTTAAGCGGCAGCATGACCACGCGGCGATCGGTGATCGGCGGCATGAAGGTCACGGCGTCGAGTTGCAGATTCAGCAAAGCGCGCCATTCGGCAAAAGAAAACAGTTCGCTGCCGTCGGCATTGCGCGCACTGTCATCTCCCAGATCCTGCAGCAATTGCAGCGCCTGCTGACCTGCGGTGTCGTCTTCGAATGCCCTGCGCATATCGAGCGCATCCAGCAGTTGCTGGGCACAGTCGCTCCATGCGGACAGGCTCTTGCGGCCTTCGAATACCGTCGCTTGCCGGGCCATGGCGTTGAGGCAGTCGGCAGCGGCGGACTCATTGTTGAAGACGGCGAGGATACTGCGCCATTCGCCGGCAATGTTCTGGCGCCGCAATTGCCATTCAATCTGCATCACGGCCGCGGGCTTGTCCGCCATGCCGGCGAAGATGAACGGCGACTTCAGCAAATCCAGTAACGCGGTGGTTTCGCCGCGCGAAGTGACGACGTCGCACCATGCGGCCAGCGCAGCGGCGGCGCGCGTGGTGGAAAGCTTCCAGCCGGTTTCGTCGGCGACGGAAACCTCGGCGCGCTCTAGCAGGGCGCGCAAACGGCGGGCGCTGACGCGATCCTGGGCGACGATGGCGATGTCCTGCTTGCCTTGCCGCAGCCAGTCGAGCACGATCAGCGCGCTTTGTTGTGATGCTTCTTCGAGACTGCCGGCCGGGCACAGCGCCATGGTCGGCGCATCCATCTGCGGCGCGAACAGATCGTCAGGCATCGGCGCTAATGGCGCATCGCACAATTCCGGCCAGGCGGTCTGATAGAGCAGAGGAATATCCGGGCCGCGCCAATCGATGACGACCGGCTGCACGTCGGCGTGTTCGGCATAGGCTTCGAGGAAGGCCAGTTCCATCGGCTCCGGCGCGACCGGGCTGATCCAGATCAGCGGCGCCAGCGCACCATGCCGAGGCTGTTGCGCCAGGGCCAGCATGCGGGCGTAGCGACGTGCGGTCTTGTCGTTGCCGTCGAGCTGGCTCTTCCAGATCGACCAGACCAGTTGCGCCTCGTCCGAGAGCATGCTGCGCGCCGATGGCGACAATTGATTCAGGGCTGCTTGCCAGCGCTCATCGGCATCGCCGGGCGCTTTTTCCATAGCGGGCAGCAGCGCCTGAGTGAGTTCGTCCGAGAGCGACAACAGTGTTTGCGCCAACGGCAGCAGATCGGTATTGCGGCGGGCGGTGAACATCTTCTTGAGCCAGCCATGCTGGCGCAATTGTGCATACAGCTGCATCAACCGCTCGCTGTCGGCGGTTGCCGGTTCGGGCTCCTGCATCGCCAGCCAGCCGGCCATGGTGTTGATGCGCGGCGGGATGAACGCGCGCGTGCCGGGAGCGATCTTCGTCAGCGCCTGAGCCAGCGCCGCGCGCCAGTGCACCGCATGCGAAAACGCCGGCACCACCACCTGGCAGCCGGAAAAGTCGCGCGACCCGGCCCGCACGACCTGGCCCAGCGCATGATCGGCGTCCAGCAGCGCGGCCGCGGTTTGCGGCCAGAAATCGACGGACGGGCTGATCAGCAAGGGCGAATGAAGCATGCGATGGGAATCTGGGAAAAATGGACAACAAAATGAAAATAAATAACTATCAAAAGCATTGCCGAAAACTATCACCCGGCCATGCCTTTGCGGCATTGTATGCGAGAGACCGCCCGAATGCGCGGGCGCATGGGCCATGGCACAGGCAAACGCCCGCGCAACAAGGCTTTCAATCTGAAACGCACTTTTTTCAAAAATGGGTTATGATTGCCTCCGTACCCCGCCGATTATCCGCTGCCGCACTTCAAAACAACTTGAATTAGGGCGCAACGACTCCATCTGCTTTGAGCACTTACTTGATAAGCACCTAGTAAGCAATGAGGCAATTCTGGAAGCGTTGATGGCATACGCCAAGCAGACGGTATGTTCCCACGGCGCTATTTGACTACTTATATATCCCTCATATCGAGGAAATACCATGAGCGAAAACATCAAACATATCTCCGACGCATCTTTTGAAGCTGACGTTTTGAAATCCGACAAGCCAGTCCTGGTGGACTTCTGGGCTGAATGGTGCGGACCTTGCAAAGCGATTGCGCCAATTCTGGAAGAAGTCGCCAAAGAATATGACGGCAAGCTGCAGATCATGAAGCTGGACGTCGATTCGAACCAGGCTGTTCCAGCCAAGTTCGGTATCCGCGGTATTCCAACGCTGATCCTGTTCAAGAACGGTGCAGCAGCCGCACAAAAAGTCGGTGCTTTGGCCAAGGGCCAGCTGACTTCGTTCATCGACAGCAACATCTAAGAAGATTCAAGGCGGCGATACGCTCGTATCGCCGCTTGTTGTGCTTACCGGCAGCCTGAACGTAGCTTGTAAGCCTGTTCTTTAATTTACACACACCACGCAACTCCCTCCCCCACCTTTTACTATTCCCATCTCGGGACACTCATATGCACTTATCAGAATTAAAGGCGTTACACGTCTCCGCATTGCTTGAAATGGCAATTGGCCTGGACATCGATAACGCAGCGCGCCTGCGCAAACAAGAACTGATGTTCGCGATCCTCAAGAAACGCGCAAAATCAGGAGAACAGATTTTTGGCGATGGCGCCCTTGAAGTCCTGCCTGACGGCTTCGGCTTCCTGCGCTCGCCCGACGCCAGCTACATGGCGTCCACAGACGACATTTACATCTCGCCCTCGCAAATCCGCCGCTTCAATCTACACACCGGCGATTCCATCGAAGGCGAAGTACGTACACCAAAAGACGGCGAGCGCTACTTCGCGCTGGTCAAGGTCGACAAGGTCAACGGCGAAGCGCCGGAAGCCTCCAAGCACCGCATTCTGTTTGAAAATCTGACGCCGCTGCATCCGAACAAGATCATGCAGCTGGAGCGCGAAATGCGCGGCGAAGAAAACATCACCGGCCGCATCATCGATCTCATTGCGCCTATCGGCCGCGGCCAGCGCGGCCTGCTGGTGGCGTCGCCGAAGTCCGGTAAATCGGTCATGCTGCAACACATCGCCCACGCGATCACCACCAACCATCCCGACACCGTGATGATCGTCCTGCTGATCGACGAACGTCCGGAAGAAGTGACCGAAATGCAGCGCTCGGTGCGCGGCGAAGTGGTCGCATCGACCTTCGACGAACCGGCAACACGTCACGTGCAGGTAGCCGAAATGGTGCTGGAAAAAGCCAAGCGTCTGGTCGAAATGAAAAAAGACGTAGTCATCCTGCTGGACTCGATCACCCGTCTGGCACGCGCTTACAACACCGTGATCCCGGCCTCCGGCAAGGTGTTGACCGGCGGTGTCGACGCCAACGCGCTGCAACGTCCGAAGCGTTTCTTCGGTGCTGCGCGTAACGTCGAAGAAGGCGGTTCACTGACCATTATCGCTACCGCGCTGATCGAAACCGGCAGCCGTATGGATGACGTGATCTACGAAGAATTCAAGGGCACCGGCAACATGGAAGTCCATCTGGAACGCCGCCTCGCAGAGAAGCGCGTCTACCCGGCAATCAACCTCAGCAAGTCCGGCACACGCCGCGAAGAACTGCTGATCAAGCCGGATCAACTGCAAAAAATCTGGGTCCTGCGCAAGCTGATGTACGACATGGACGAAATCGAAGCGATGGAATTCATCCTCGACAAAATGAAGTCCACCAAGAACAATGCAGAGTTCTTCGACATGATGCGTCGCGGCAGCTAAAAGTGACCAACACAACGCCGCTGGCTGCGTTGCAACTCCTTGTCGCACATTCGTGCTGCCTGCGTCGTTGCGCCTTGCCAGCGACGCCGTGTTAGCCACTTTCAAGCTATCGGTTCTTCAAAAAATCCGCCCGAGTAATCCGGCGGATTTTTTTATTTCAGCATGATCCGTGCAGGCCGTTTGAGCAGAGGCCTCCTTTCTTCTCCGTCGTGACGATGTGCGATACGACGCTGGATTCTGACTCTCGCCAGGACGACGGACGTATCAAAACGTCATGATTCGCAGCGACGAACAACGTTCGCTCATTTCGTCCTTACAATTCCGTCCTTACATTTTTTATAGCGGGCATGTGCCGCGAATACAGTAAACTGTCCCGACTAAATTCACCGGCAGACAATGACAGGCTGTGCCGCAATGGCATACCTCTTGCATGACCGGTGGCCGAGCATTCCGCCGGAATGCCGAGTAACCGATAAAACTGCCCGGGACAACGCGCTAGTGCACCGGCAGGGAGACAACGATGTCCGATGCAAAGACCAGCGGTGCCGGCAATCCGCGCGCCAATATTCCGTTAACCGACGTCATGCTGCGCCGCCTCAAGCTGAAGCCGCTGCTGATTTTTGAACGCGTGCTCAGTTCGTCCTCGATCGCCCGCGCCGCGCGCGAACTCAATCTGACCCAGCCCGCCGTCACCAAGGCTATTCAGGAACTGGAAGCCGACCTCGACGTGCCGCTGTTTGAGCGCACCAATCGCGGCGTGACGCCGACCTGCTACGGCACGCTGCTCGGTACGCGCGTCAAGACCGTCATCGCCGAACTGCGCTATCTGACCGACGAACTCAATACCTTCCGCACCGGTGACAGCGGCCACGTCATCATCGGCACCGTGATCTCGGCGTCGGCACGTCTGCTGCCGCAGGCGATCACGCGCCTCAAGCAGCAACGTCCCGGCGTACTGGTGACCGTGCGCGACGGCCCGACCGATCAGCTGTTCCCCGCGCTGGCCACCGGCGAACTGGATATCGTCGTCGGGCGCTTGCCGGAACGCGACCTGCCGCTGGCGCGCATGTACGCGTTTGAACACAGCGTGCTGTATCGCGAGGCGCTGTGCGCCGTAGTCGGCTGCAAGCATCCGCTGGCCAAACGCATCGACATCCAGTTGTCCGACCTGCTGGACTGGCCGTGGATCTTCCCACTGCAAGTGTCGCCGGCGCGACTGACGGCCGAACATCTGTTTCTCGATGCCGGTCTCAGCATTCCGACCAATGTGGTGGAATCGCTGTCGGTGCTGACCAATATCGGCCTGATGCAGGATTCGCCTTCGATCTCGCTGATGCCACGTGCGGTTGCCCAGCATTTCGCCAATCTCAACCTGCTCTCCATCCTCGAACTGGGCGACCTTGGCGACTTCGGCGATATCGGCTATTCCATCCGTACCGACCGTGAACCGACACCCGCCGCGCAGGCATTTATCAAGTGCCTCAAAGAGACCGCCGCCGAGTATTGAATCTCCCCCAAAACGGCTTCTACGCCGTGCCGGGTGCGACCTGATGCACCCGGCCTACCGGGTGAAATCAATGTAAATAGATCATATTTGACGTGCGTTATCTACAGATAAGCGCTAGTCGGGACACGCCTCTCAGCCATAAATTCATGGAATACTAAAGTCCTGTTTTTTCATTATGTTTCATATCTGGCTCTCCCTATACTAGCCTCAACAAGTGATCCGGCTAGCCTGCGCAAACGGTCAAACCACAATAAAAACCGGCGCAAAAACAAGTAGATAGAAGTCATCCGCACGTCCAACTTCACCTTTTCATCAGAACAAGGAGACGGGATCGTCACGACAACTTCGGCTGCCGGTTCGATACGCTTTTATATCGGGAGACCTGCTCGTGAGTTCTTTGAGTTCGACATCATCTGCACCGCCACGTCCACAATCGCGGCCGCAGTTAAAACACTTCATCAATGGCGAATTTGTCGCCAGCACCAAGACCTTCCGCAACATTTCGCCGGTCGACGGCAAGCACATCGCCGACGTCTGCGAAGCCGATGCGAACCATGTCGATGCCGCCGTCAAGGCCGCGCAAGCGGCATTACATGGCCCATGGGGCCGCATGACCGTATCCGAACGCGCAGCCATGCTGCACAAGATCGCCGACGGCATCCAGGCGCGCTTCGACGAATTCGTCGCGGCCGAAGTTGCAGACACCGGTCGTCCGGTGCATCAGGCGCGTACGCTTGACGTCGCACGCGGCATCACCAATTTCCGCACCTTCGCCGATCTGGTCAAGACCGCCAACACCGATCTGTTCCAGAGCGAAAGCGCGGACGGTCTCGGCGCCCTCAACTACACCGTGCGCAAGCCGCTGGGCGTGGTCGGCATCATCTCGCCGTGGAATCTGCCGCTGCTGCTGTTCACCTGGAAAGTCGCACCCGCACTGGCTTGCGGCAACACCGTCGTCGCCAAACCATCGGAAGAATCACCCTCCTCCGCCACGCTGCTGGCGGAAGTCATCCGCGACGCAGGCGTGCCGCCTGGCGTATTCAATCTGATCCACGGCTTCGGCGGCAACTCGGCCGGTGAATTTCTGACGCGCCATCCGGACATCGACGCCATCACCTTCACCGGCGAATCGAAAACCGGCAGCACCATCATGAAGGCAGTCGCCGACGGCATGAAGGAAGTCTCCTTCGAGCTGGGCGGAAAAAACGCTGCCGTCGTCTTCGCCGACGCCGACTTCGATGCCGCCGTCGCCGGCGTGATGCGCTCGTCCTTCACCAACTCCGGCCAGGTCTGCCTGTGCTCGGAACGCGTCTATGTCGAACGTACTATCTTCGATCGCTTTGTCGCCGCGATGAAAGAGAAGACACAAGCGCTGAAAATCGGCTATCCCGCTGAAGACAACGTCGACATGGGCCCGCTGATCTCGCATGGTCACCGCGACAAGGTGCTGTCCTATTACCGCCTCGCGGTGGAAGAAGGCGCGACCGTGGTGGCCGGCGGCGGCATGCCGACGTTCAACGACGAGCGTGACGACGGCGCCTACGTGCAGCCGACCATCTGGACCGGCCTGCCCGACGACGCGCGCTGTGTGACGGAAGAAATCTTCGGCCCGGTCTGCCACATCGCGCCGTTCGACCAAGAAGACGAAGTCATCGGTCGCATCAACGACAGCGACTACGGCCTCGCCTGCGCCATCTGGACCTCCGACCTCAAGCGCGCGCATCGCGTTGCGCCGCAGATCGAAGCCGGACTGGTGTGGGTCAACACCTGGTATCTGCGCGACTTGCGCACGCCCTTCGGCGGCGTCAAGCAATCGGGACTGGGACGCGAAGGCGGCCGCTATTCCCTGGACTTCTACTCGGAAGTCACCAACATCTGCATCAAGCTGTGAGCGAGGCCGGGATGAACACGATCAAGAACAACCGCGTCTGCATCCAGTCCGACGCCATTCCCGCACCGCGCTTCCGCTACAGCCCCTGCGTACAGATCGGCCCGGTGGTGCAAGTGTCCGGCATGGTGGCGCTCGACGCCGCCACCGGCAAGCTTGCTGAAGGCGGCCCGGCCGCGGAGACACGCGTCATCCTCGCCAACCTGAAGAAGGCCATGCCTGACTACGATGTCACGCTGGACGACCTGCTGATTGCGCGCATCTTCACTACGCGCTTCGAGGCCTTCGCCGAGATCAACGCCGCGTGGGAAGAAATTTTCACTGCCGACGTCATCCCGCCGGCGCGCACTACCGTCGGCGTTGTCGCGTTGCCGCTGGGCGCGACAGTCGAAATCGAATTTTCCTTCGTCCAATCCTGAGGACTGCTCTATGACAAACGTAATCGAACAAGCCGCAGAACGCCTGTGGCAAGCGCATGCAGCTGCGCAGCCCTGCGATCCCGTGCGCGATCTGATCGGCACCAGCGACGTTGATGCCGCCTACGCCATTCAGCAACGCAATACCGACCGCTGGATCGCCCAGGGCCGCCGCCTGGTCGGCCGCAAGATCGGCCTGACCTCCAAGGCCGTGCAAAAACAACTCGGCGTCGATCAACCCGACTTCGGCATGCTGTTTGCCGACATGTGCGTGGCCGACGGCGAAGCCATCGACATCACGCGCATCCTGCAACCCAAGATCGAAGCGGAAATCGCGCTCGTCATCGAACGTCCGCTGAACCACGCCAAGCACACCATAGCCGACATCATCAACGCCACCGCCTACGCCCTGCCGGCGCTGGAAATCGTCGGCAGCCGCGTCGCCGGCTGGGACATCCGCCTGACCGACACGATTGCCGACAACGCCTCCAGCGGACTGTTCGTGCTCGGCTCGCGTCCGGTCAAGCTGGCTGATTTCGACATCGTCAACTGCGGCATGCTGATGGAACGCCGCGGCGATCAGGTGTCGATCGGCGCCGGCGCCGCCTGCCTCGGCAACCCGCTCAATGCCGCCGTCTGGCTGGCCGACGTCATGGCGCGCGTGGGTAATCCGCTGCAGCCGGGCGACATCATCATGACCGGCGCGCTCGGCCCGATGGTGGTGGCCGCCGCCGGCGACGTGTTCGATGCGCAGATCGAAGGACTCGGCCGCGTCAGCGCGCTCTTTTCGGAATAACGGCAACATTTAAGGAAGCAGCATGAGCACAGAAAACACGCAGCGCGTCGACGTCGCCATCATCGGTTCCGGCAATATCGGCACCGACCTGATGATCAAGGTCTTGCGCAATTCAAAGCATCTGAACATGGGCGCCATGGTCGGCATCGATCCGTCTTCCGACGGTCTGGCGCGCGCCGCCCGCATGGGCGTGACGACCACCCACGAAGGCGTGCAGGGACTGACCAGATTGCCGGGTTTCGGCAAGATCAAGATCGCGTTCGACGCCACCTCCGCCGGCGCGCACGCCGAACACAACCGCATCCTGCAAGAACACGGCATCCAGGTCATCGACCTGACGCCGGCCGCCATCGGCCCTTACGTGATCCCGGTGGTCAATCTGCAAGAACATCTCGACAGCCCCAACATCAACATGGTCACCTGCGGCGGCCAGGCGACCATCCCCGTGGTGCGCGCCGTATCGCGTGTAGCGACCGTGCATTACGCCGAGATCGTGGCGTCCATCGCCAGCAAATCCGCCGGCCCCGGCACGCGCGCCAACATCGATGAATTCACCGAGACTACCTCGAAGGCCATCGTCAGCGTCGGCGGCGCCGCACGCGGCAAGGCCATCATCATCATGAATCCGGCCGAGCCGCCGCTGATCATGCGCGACACCGTGTTCTGCCTGGCAGACGCCAGCGCCAATGAAGACGATATCCGTGCCTCCATCGAAAAGATGGTGGCCGACGTCGCCGCCTATGTGCCCGGCTATCGTCTGAAGCAACAGGTGCAATTCGATCGCATCCCGGCCGATCAGCCGATCAACATCCCGGGTCTCGGCAAAGTCGGCGGTCTCAAGGTATCGGTGTTCCTCGAAGTGGAAGGCGCGGCGCATTACCTCCCCGCCTACGCCGGCAACCTCGACATCATGACCTCGGCCGCCATGGCCGCCGCCGAGAACATCGCCGCGCGTCTGGCGAATTAAGGAAATTACGCTCATGCAAACCGACAAGAAAATCCACATCTCCGACGTCACGCTGCGCGACGGCATGCACGCCATCCGCCATCAGTATTCGCTGGAACACGCGGTCGCCATCGCCAAAGAACTCGACGCCGCCAAAGTCGACAGCATCGAAGTCGCCCACGGCGACGGCCTGTGCGGATCGAGCTTCAACTACGGCTTCGGCGCGCACACCGATCTGGAGTGGATCGAGGCCGTGGCCGGCGTGCTGCAACATGCACGTGTGGCGACCTTGCTGATTCCCGGCATTGGCACCGTGCACGACCTCGACGCCGCGTATTCGGCCGGCGCGCGCACCGTGCGCGTGGCGACGCACTGCACGGAAGCAGACGTCTCGAAACAGCACATCGAACATGCACGCAAACTGGGCATGGATACGGTCGGATTCCTGATGATGTCGCACATGACGACGCCCGCCGCCTTGGCGCAGCAAGCCAAACTGATGGAATCCTACGGCGCGCAGTGCGTGTACGTGGTCGACTCCGGCGGCGCGCTGTCGATGCGCGACGTCGCCGACCGCTTCAAGGCATTCAAGGACACGCTCAAACCCGAAACCGAAACCGGCATGCACGCGCATCACAATCTGTCGCTGGGCGTGGCCAATTCCATCGTCGCGGTGGAACATGGCTGCGACCGTGTCGATGCTTCGCTGGCCGGCATGGGCGCAGGCGCGGGGAATGCACCGCTGGAAGTATTCATCGCCGCCATCGACCGCCTTGGCTACCAGCACGGCACCGAATTGTTCACGCTGATGAACGCCGCCGACGATCTGGTGCGCCCGCTGCAAGACCGTCCGGTGCGCGTGGATCGCGAGACGCTGGCGCTCGGTTATGCCGGTGTGTATTCCAGCTTCCTGCGTCACGCGGAAGCGGCGGCGAAACGCTACGGCATCGCTGCCGTCGACATCCTGGTTGAACTGGGCCGCCGCCGCATGGTCGGCGGTCAGGAAGACATGATCGTCGACGTCGCGCTGGACCTGCTGGAACAACGCAAAACCGCTAAGGTGGCGGCATGAGCGCGGCCAGTCTGCAAGCGCTGGCGACTACGCTGGACGCTGCCGCGCGCGATCGCCATGAAGTCGATCCGCTGACGCCCAAGCATGCCTTCTCGCTGGATCAGGCCTACCACATTCAACGCGCCTCGATCGCCCAGCGCCATGCACGCGGCGAGAAACCGATCGGCATCAAGCTCGGCTTCACCAGCCGCGCCAAGATGATCCAGATGGGCGTCGACAGCCTGATCTGGGGCCTGCTGACCGATGCCATGCTGCGTGAAGAAGGCGGTGTAGTTGACCTCGGCGACTTCATTCATCCGCGCGTCGAGCCGGAAGTCTGCTTCCTCACCAGCAAAGTGATTGATCGTCCCCTGACGCTGCTTGAAGCCGGCAACTATCTCGAAGCCGTGGCCCCTGCGATGGAAATCATCGACTCGCGCTATCGCAACTTCAAGTTCACGCTGGAAGACGTGGTGGCCGACAACTGCTCGTCCGCCGGCCTGATCGTCGGCGCGTTTTCCGACGACGTGCGCGACTTGCGTTCGCTGAGCAACCGCGGCGTCGCCATGCGTTTCAACGGCCATGCGATCCAGCTCGGCAGCACCGGCGCCATCCTCGGCAATCCGCTGCGCAGCATCGTGCAGGCATCGCAATTGCTTGCCACGGCAGAGATGTCGCTGCCGGCCGGCTCGCTGATCATGGCCGGAGCGGCGACGGCGGCTGAAGCCCTGCGCCCCGGTTTGCATGTCAGCACCGACATTGGCGGTCTGGGCCGCGTCGAATTTTTTACCGGGAAACAATGATGAATCAACTCACCCTCAACACCCAGGCCAAGCTGGTCGAAGGCAAGGCGCTGCCGCGCGGAAAATTCCCGCACGTCAAACGCGCCGGCGATTTCCTGTTCGTTTCAGGTACCAGCTCGCGCCGCCCTGACAACAGTTTCGAAGGCGTGGAAGTCGACGAGATGGGGACCACCCGACTCGACATCAAGGAGCAGACACGCGCCGTCATCGAGAATATCCGCGGCATCCTGCACAGCGTCGGCGCCGAGTTGTCGGATGTCGTTGAAATCTCGACTTTCCTCGTCAACATGAACGACTTCGGCGGTTATAACGAGGTATACGGGGAATACTTCGATTACGATGGCCCCACACGCACGACGGTGGCGGTCCATCAATTGCCGCACCCGCACTTGCTCATCGAAATCAAGGCGATTGCCTACAAACCAAAATAACTATTGAGGAGACAGCATGTTTACTTATGGCATGCCGCTGAATTTTAAAAAATGGCTGGACGATCACGCAGATCGCCTCAAGCCGCCGGTCGGCAACCAGCAAGTCTGGCAAGACGCCGACTTTATCGTGACGGTAGTCGGCGGGCCGAACCAGCGCACCGATTTCCATGACGATCCGCTGGAAGAATTCTTCTACCAGTTCAAGGGCAATGCCTACCTGAACATCATGGATAACGGCAAGGTGGAACGCGTCGATCTCAAGGAAGGCGACATCTTTCTGCTGCCGCCGCATGTACGCCATTCGCCGCAGCGTCCCGAGCCGGAAAGCCGCTGCATGGTCATCGAGCGTCAGCGCCCGGAAGGCGTGACCGATGGTTTTGAGTGGTATTGCCTGCAATGTAATCACCTGGTGTATCGCGTCGAGGTGCAATTGAAGAGCATCGTGGCCGATCTGCCGCCGCTGTTCGAGCGCTTCTACGGCGACGCCGGCCTGCGCCTGTGCAAGCACTGCGGCGCCACGCATCCGGGCAAGCACGCGCATGGCGCCATGCTGCCATCGTCAACAACACAACAAGGGGCGAAACCTTGAGCAATACACAACCGCAAGTGATCGACATTCACTCGCACTTTTTCCCGCCGATTACCCAGGCCGAAGCCGCCGCACTCGATCCGCACGCTGCGCCCTGGCTGCAAGTCAAGGACAACGAACACGGCATGATCATGACCGGCAGCAAGCCTTTCCGTCCGGTGTATTCCGCGCTGTGGGATCCGGCGCGCCGCATTGCTGAAATGGACAAGGCCGGCGTCGACCTGCAGATCATGTGCGCCACGCCGGTGATGTTCGGCTACAGCTATCCGGTGGAACAAGCCTTGCCGTGGGCGCAGCGCATGAACGACTACGCCATCGAACTGTGCGCGCATGACCCCAAGCGTCTGAAGACGCTCGCACAGGTGCCGCTGCAAAACATCGACGCCGCCTGCCTGGAAGCCTCGCGCGCCAAAAGCATCGGCCACATCGGCGTGCAGATCGGCAATCACCTCGGCAGCAAGGATCTGGACGACGCCGACATGCTGACCTTCCTGACGCATTGCGCCAATGAAGATATCCCATTGCTGGTGCATCCCTGGGACATGATGGGCGGCGAGCAGCGCATGAAAAAATGGATGCTGCCGTGGCTGGTCGCCATGCCGGCGGAAACCCAGCTCGGTATTTTGTCGCTGATTCTATCCGGCGCTTTCGAACGCCTGCCGACATCGCTGAAGATCTGCTTCGCCCATGGTGGCGGCAGCTTCGCCTTCCTGCTGGGCCGCGTCGACAACGCCTGGCGCGAGCGCGACATCATCCGCGAGGACTGCCCCAATCTGCCGTCGTCCTACGTCGATCGTTTCCACGTCGACTCGGCCGTGTTCGACAGCCGCGCGCTGGAGCTGCTGGTCGACATCATGGGCGAAGAGCGCGTGATGCTGGGTTCGGATTATCCCTATCCGCTGGGCGAGCAACAGGTCGGCCAGCTGATCCGCGACACCCGCTTCAGCGCAGCCACGCATGCCCAGCTGTTGGCGGGTAATGCGCGCAGGTTCTTCGGCATTTGATTTTTACTTCGGCATGACAAGCGCAGTGCATAATGCTGCGCAAATAAAAGTGGCTGGTGCACGGTTTTCCAGCCACACAAGAATACCTTCAGGAGGAAGACATGCAGCATAGCAGCGACCATTTTCAAGGAATTGTCGATCAGGAAAAGGGGTTGCAACGTAGTTTGAGCAGCGCCCAGATGTCGATGATCGCCATTGGCGGCGCCATCGGCACCGGCCTGTTTCTCGGCAGCGGTTTTGCGATCGGTTTTGCCGGTCCCAGCGTTCTCATCAGCTATGCCGTCGGTGCCGTCATCGCTCTGCTGCTGATGGGGTGCCTGGCCGAGATGACGGTGGCGCATCCGACCTCGGGATCGTTCGGCGCCTATGCCGGCTATTACGTCAGCCCCTGGGCCGGCTTCATGGTGCGCTATGCCTACTGGGCGTCGATCGTGCTGGCCGTCGGCACCGAAGTCACGGCGGTGGCGCTGTACATGCAGTACTGGTTTCCCGGTTCGCCGGCGTGGTTGTGGATCGTGCTGTTCTCGGGCGCACTGATCGTCGTCAATGCGCTGAGCGTGAACATCTTCGGCTTCATCGAATACTGGTTCTCGATGATCAAGATCGTCGCCATCGTCGGCTTCATCCTGCTGGGCGCGTACATCGTCTACGGCGCACCAGTCGACGGCCCTATCGGTTTCAAGAATTATGTGGCGCACGGGGGCTTCTTCCCCAAAGGTTATTGGGGCACCTGGGTGGCAGTGATCGTGTCGATCTTCAGCTACCTCAGCATTGAAATGATCGCCGTCGCCGCCGGCGAAGCCAAGGAGCCTGAAAAGGCCATCACGCACGCCTTCCGCGCTGCGATGTTCCGTCTGGTGATTTTCTATCTGCTGACCCTGGCGCTGATGCTGGCGATCCTGCCGTGGTCGTCGGCCGGTACCGACAAGAGTCCGTTCGTGCTGGTGATGGAAGCGATCCATGTCGCAGGCGCGCCCGGCATCATCAACTTCGTGGTGCTGATCGCCGCCTTGTCGGCCATGAATAGCCAGCTCTACATCACTACCCGCATGATGTTCAGCCTGTCGCGCGCCGGTTACGCCTCGCCGCAGTTCGGCAAGGTCAGCAAGCGCGGCGTGCCGGTGCGGGCGCTGGGCCTGTCGTGTATCGGCATCGCCATCGCGACCGCATTGAGCGTGCTGTATCCGAAAGCGTCGTTCACGCTGATGATGTCGGTATCGATGTTTGGTGCGATGTTCACCTGGCTGATGATCTTCGTGACGCACTTCTGCTTCCGCCGCCGCTGGAGCAAGGAAGGCGGCCGGCCGCTGGCGTTCCGCATGTGGGGTTTTCCGGGTCTGACTTTATTGGGTGCGCTGTTGATGGTGGCAATCATGGTGACGACGTATTTCACCGATGAGTTCAAGGCAACGCTGCTGTCGGGCATTCCCTTCGTGGCCTTGCTGAGCGTGATCTACTTCATCTGGTATCGCAAACCCGTGAAGCTCTGAACCTACATCGCTCTACGAAAAAGCCGTGAATCGCTTCACGGCTTTTTTTGTGAATAGCGTTCAGGTTACAACCAGCGAACCCGACATGCTTTCATGGCCGGAGCCGCAGAAGATGTCGCAGTAAAAGGTGAATTCGCCGGTCTTATCCGGGATGAACCGCAGCTTCGCGACCTTGCCCGGCACCATGTCCGCACGTACGCCAAAGTCCGGTGCATTGAAGCCCATCGGGATATCGAGACTGGTTAGCTCCAGGATCACCGGAACACCTCTTTTCAGCGGGATGACGCTGGGTGAAAAATCGAATCGCTTGGCCGTTACTTTGATGACGCGATCCTTCGGCTGAGCCACTGCAATCGCCATCACGCCCAGTCCGCCTGCCGCGCAACCGGCCAGCAGCAGACGTCGCTTCGCGTCGACTTTCTTATCGTTTGTATTCACACTCATGATTTCGCTGCTCCTACGGCAAGTTCGTTCAGGGTGTATTCGGTGTTGCGCGGACGCGGCTCCGGCTTGACCGTCCGCACGCCAAGTCCCTGATACGGATGCGCGGCATCCCAGGCCAGCGGTGTGCGCTTGGGCTGCGATCCCGGCGCCGGCAGCGGGAAAATCAGCGACTTCGCAGAGTGATGCGCGATGTGGCCGGTCATGTGATGGTTTTCTTGATGGATGTGACCGTAGAACACGGTGACGTTGGAGTACGGCATCAACAGCTCCACCGCCTTGGCGCCGTCGCGCGTGGCCCAGTCCCATTGCGGATACAGGTCAAACAGCGGGCGATGTGTGAACACCACGATACGTGCGTCGGCCGGTTGTTGCTTGAGATCGGCAGCCAGCCAGGCCAGCTGTTCGTCACCGATGCGTGCAGCCGGATCGGTGACATTGTCGAGCACGATGAAATGCACGCCCTTGTGGTCGAAGGTGTAATGCGTCTTGCCGAAGAATTCCTGATACGCCTTGCCGTTGTCCAGCGCGGCATCGTGCTCACCCGGCATGTAGTACACCGTCTTCACCTTGAGCGCCGCGACGATGTCGCGGAACTGCGCCAGCCGCTGGCGGCGCTCACGCGGGTCGTCCGTGGTGTGCGTCAGGTCGCCGGTGAAGACGATGAAATCCGGCACCTGCTCCAGGCCGTTCACGGTAGCAACGGCCTTCTGCAAGGTGCCTTTGGCGTCGGGATTGACGTCACCCTCAAAGCCCCAGTGCGTATCCGACAGCTGCACGAAGAAGAAATCTTCCGCTCCGGCAACGCCCATGCTGTCCGCCGCTGCCGCCCATCCGCTCAAGCCTGACGCAAAGATGACGCCGCCGAGTCCGGCCAGACGAAGAAAGCCGCGCCTGTCGACCCCGTTGCCGGGATCATTGTTTATGCCATTGTTCATATCATTATTCGTATCATTGTTACTATCGTTGCCCATGACGTCCTCCAAGGTTGCACCGATCCCCTGATCGATATCGACCTGAACCGGCGACGCGAAGGATTTATTCCCATTATTTTTTTCACGTTATCGGGAATAAAAACAAGGTATTTCCAGTCTCGTCTTCATAACCATGGACACGCGTGCATGACCGACCCGATAAAGAACCGACGATTTCACATGCTGGTGATGCCGCATCTGAACTCGGCATTCAACCTGGCCTGCTGGCTGACACGCAGCCGGCACGATGCAGAAGATCTGGTGCAAGAGGCCAGCCTGCGGGCTTTCCGCTTTTTTGACGGATTTCACGGTGACGATGCCCGCGCGTGGCTGCTCACGATCGTGCGCAATACCTTCTACACCTGGTATCAGGAGAACCATGCGCAGCAGCAGAACACGCTCTTCGATGAAGAGTTTCACAGTCTCGACACCACGGATGCCGTCGATATGCACTACCGCGACAACAATCCGGAAAAGCTGCTCTTGCGCAAGGATAGTGAACGCCAGTTGCAACAGGGACTTGCCGCTTTGCCGCTGGAGTTTCGCGAGGTCATGGTCATGCGTGAACTGGAGGATCTGTCGTACAAGCAAATCGCCGGCATCGTCGACATCCCGATCGGCACGGTCATGTCGCGTCTCGGCCGTGGCCGCAAGCTGCTGGCAAAAATTCTTGCTCCGGCAAATCAGGGGGAATGATGGAACACAGCGAAATCATGGAACTGCTGCCGGCCTACGTGGATCAGGAACTCGGCATTGCAGAGACGCTTACCGTGCAAAGCCATCTGGACAGTTGCCCGGAGTGCCGGCGCGAATACGCCGAACAATCGGCGCTGAGCAAATGCGTACGCACTGAAACCGCTTACTTCAAGGCACCGCCGGATCTGGCCGCCCGCATTGCCGCTCATATTCCGGATACATTGCCGCAAGACAAGCCACGCCGGATCAGCCTGCCAAGCTTTCCGGCGAGCTGGGGTCTCAGCTCGAATCTGAGCTGGCTGCAGGTTGGCACGGCCATGGCGACCTTGCTGGTTGCGGTCTGGAGCGCCGGTCTGTATCTCAACCTGCCGACGGCGGACGACCGCATCACGGAGGAAGCCATCTCCAACCATGTACGTTCCCTGCAGGCCGACCATCTGACCGATGTCGCCTCCACCGATCAGCATACGGTGAAGCCGTGGTTCAACGGCAAGCTGAATTTTGCGCCGACAGTGATCGATCTTGCGCCGCAAGGCTTTGTGCTGGAAGGCGGCCGGCTGGATTATCTTGACGGCCATCCGGTCGCCGCGCTGATCTATCGCCGCCAGAAGCATCCCATCAATCTGTACATCTGGCCGGCCAACGGCAAAGACGCCGGGCCGAAGGCCGAGAGCAGCCGCGGCTATCACGTGGTGCACTGGACGGCGGACGAGATGCATTACTGGGCGGTGTCCGACGTGGAAGAAAGCGAATTGCTGAAGTTCTCCGGGATTTTGCGCCTGGCAACGCATCAATAAACCAGTCAGTCTGGTTTCTCTCCACCCACATCCCTGAAAAGCCGTGACGCCCGTCGCGGCTTTTTTATGTGCAACAGTCGCGGAAAAACCGCTTGACCGTGATTTTCTGCGTACACTACTATTTCAGGCACGCTTCGGTCGGGATGAAAAAGAACCGAAGCAAAAAACAAATAAGAATCAAAGCAGAGACAAGCAAAAAAACACTGGCATCAGCAGCCGATCTTCCGGCACGCATTTCCTTATTATCGTCATCACCAGCCTCAACAGCGTCACCAGCAAGCGCAGCACCGTTGTATGTTGTAGAAGAAGCGGCAACCGGCTTATCCATACCGGGCAGTAAAAAAGCAACCGTCCATCAGACGGCATAACAACAGCAGCATCAAAGACACAACCAATCAGGAGGAGCAACAGATGAACGTCACCAAGACAGCCATCGCGGCGACCGTGGCCGCCGTATTTGCAGGGGGATTTGCCGCACCGGCGGCAGCGCAGATTTCAGGGGATGTGGTCAAGATCGGCATCATTACCGACTTATCGGGCGTCTATATCGACATCGACGGTCAGGGCGGGATCGAAGCGATCAAGATGGCGATTGCCGACTTCGGCGGCACGGTCAACGGCAAGAAGATTGAACTGGTCACGGCCGACCATCAGAACAAGGCCGACATCGCCGCCTCCAAGGCGCGCGAGTGGTTCGACCAGCAAGGCGTGGACATGCTGATCGGCGGCACCAATTCAGGCACCAGCCTGGCCATGGCCAAGGTGGCCGGTGAAAAGAAAAAAACCTTCATCGCCGTCGGCGGTGCGACTGCGCGGCTGACCAATGAGGAATGCACCCCCTACACCATCCATTACGCCTACGACACAGTCGCACTGGCCAAGGGTACCGGCTCGGCGATCGTCAAGAACGGCGGCAAGAGCTGGTACTTCCTGACGGCCGACTATGCCTTCGGCGCATCGCTGGAGAAAGATACCTCCGATATCGTCAAGGCCAACGGCGGCACGGTGGTGGGTGCGGTCAAGCATCCACTGGGCGCGTCGGACTTCTCGTCCTTCATGCTGCAGGCACAGGCATCGAAGGCGCAGATCCTGGGTCTGGCCAATGCCGGCGGCGACACCATCAACTCGATCAAGGCCGCCAACGAGTTCGGCATCAACAAGACCATGAAGCTGGCCGGCCTGCTGATGTTCATCAACGACGTGCATGCGCTGACGCTACAGGTCACGCAAGGCATGTATCTGACCGACGGCTGGTACTGGGACATGAATCAGGAAACCCGCGACTGGTCCAAGCGCTACTTCGCCAAGATGAAGCGCATGCCCTCGATGCTGCAAGCCGCCGACTACTCAGCGACGACGCAGTATCTGAATGCGGTCAAGGCCAGCGGCACCGACGATCCGGACAAGGTTATCGCGCAGATGCACAAGACCAAGATCAACGATTTCTTCGCCAAGAACGGCTACATTCGTCCGGATGGCCGCATGGTGCATGACATGTACCTGATGGAAGTGAAGAAGCCGTCCGAATCGAAGTATCCTTGGGATTACTACAAGGTGGTGCAGACCATTCCGGCTGAACAGGCCTGGACTACCAAGGCAGAATCCAAGTGCTCGCTGTGGAAGTAAACTCCCTCTAACAAGCCTGCCGGCCGGACCTTGCGTCAGGCCGGCAGCGCTGCTCCATCCCCTGCCGCATCCCTGCTGTATTGCACGTCCGTATTTTCTTTCCTATTTCTTGTTCAAACTCATGATCCAGTGTGCGAAGCGCTCGGCCTCAGCCTCGGTCAGCCCGGCGTTGGGCGGCATGGCCATCGTGCCCCACTTGCCGCTGCTGCCGTCAAGCATGCTGCGCTTCAACTTGGCAATGGCGTCCTTATCCTTGCCATAACGCGCAGCGACGTCATTGAAGGCCGGGCCGATCAGCTTGCTGTCCATCTTGTGACAGACGCGGCAGCTTTCTTCGGCAGCCGATGCCGCCATGCCGGTGACAGGTGAAAACAGAATCGGCAGCGACAAGGTGACGAACAGGATGGAGCGAAACTTCATGATGGTTTCCTGAAAAAACGGACAAAAAAAGTGCCATTCAGCTTCGACACTGAATGGCACAAGCTCAAGAGAAGGACAAAGAATGAACTTCCTTAACTCCGGATCCGGTCAGAGATCCGTACTACATGCGGCGGGATGTCATCCATCGAAAAAGATGGCACCCGCCTCATTGGTTGCTACGCATTGTTTGCTTGCGTATAGGTAGAGGCCCGGCGCTTATTTCTTCGGCATGCCGAACACGGGTTGTCCCAGCAGCGGCACCGACAAGGTGTAGATACCGTGGTTGGAAAACACCCACACCAGATTACGATCCCACTCGACGAAAATGCTGTGCACCGGATTTGGCAGAGCACGGATCGATTGTGTCTGTTCATCCTTGGTGTGACGCGACGGATCGATCATCTTCGGCACGAAGTAAGCGGCGATGGTCGGATTCAGCGGATCCTTCACGTCAAACATCTGCATGCCCGCGTTGTAGTACGAGTACGGCATGTAGCGCGGGCTTGGCGTGCCTGGCTGGATCTGAGCGTAACCACTGCGCTTAGGACCGAAGCTGCCGCGACGCTGGCAAAAGTCGGTGAATGGCGCATCCTTCGGCGGGACCGGTGTCGGCAGCGTGTTGACGATCTTCGGATTCTTCGGATCGCGCACGTCGATCGAGTAGATCGCCTTGAGCGGTTCGTAGCAGTCTTCGGTCATCGGATAGCCGCTGTAGTACACCATGCCGGTCGACTCAACCTTGGAGACGTCGATGTTGTCGCCTTCGGTACCGGTCACGCTGACAGGCATGTCGATATGTGCGACTTGCTTCATGTTCTTCGGATCGGAAATGTCGATCACGTAGAAGCCGAAGCCGCCCATCGCTGCATAGCCGTACTTGCCGCCCTGCTCAACCGGTTTCGGAATGAACAGCGGCATGCGCGAACCCATCCACGAGGTCTTGTTGCCGGCGCGAGGATTTTTCTTGTATTCCTCTTCTTCACCGAGACGCGAGCCTGGCGCCCACCACATCGACAGACGTTTTGGATTACTTGGATCGGAGACGTCGAACGCCAGTTGGCCGCCGGTGTACAGATAGTTCTTGTACTCCTGGTTGGCGAAGCTGTTGTCCGGCGCACCGGCGACGAACAGGTACTGATCGCCGTTATAGACCGGCACGTCCTGACAGCCGGAACCTTCCTGCGGCTGCTGTTGCGCCGAGTGATAAGGATCGAGCGAAGTCTCGGACAACAGTTTCCAGTCAGTCCATTGCGGGCTGGTCACTTCGAAAATGCGGAAGCCGCGCAACATCTGCCGGGCACGCACATTTTTGACTTCGTCGGGCTTGGTGTACTTGTTGGAGAGCAGGCCGTAACGTGTGATTTCATAACACTGTACCGCGATCATCTTGTTCAGCTTCTTGTTGAACTTGACGTTGAACGGGCCGAACTGATGTTCACCGCCGCGGGTGTTGAAAGTCTTCTGCTGCACCACCTTGATGTCATGCGGATCGGTGATGTCGAACAGGTTGTACATCCAGGTTTCGTAGTCGTACAGATAGCGGCGGCCGTTCCAGTCAAACGAGGCCTGCCAGCTGTGCCCGGCGCCGGCAACGTAAGGCGTGAAATTCTCGACCTTGACGTTCTTTTCGTATTGGTTCAGATCCAGGTAAGGCAGGCTGCCTTCCACCGGGTGCGCACCGTAGGCGTCAGGCGCCATGTCGGGGCTTTTGAATTTGCCGGTGGTCTTGTCATAGCCCCAGGTGCCCGGCGCCGGATAAGCCGGTTCCCCCGGCAGCAGCGGATGCTGCGGCATCGCTTGCGGCGCATCGGGTGCAGTCAGGTTGACGCCGCTGCGCGGTTGCTGTGCGTGGGCCGACATGACGACAGCGCCAGCCAGCAACGCGACGATCGTGCTGAATTGGAAAAATTTTGTTTTCATGACTCCTTCTTTCATTTAAACACCTCCTTGAATCTGGTCGGAGCCGGCTTGCGCCGACTCCTCTTTGCCGCATGCCAGACGTAAAAACATCAACACATCAGGACATCAGAACGCGTGACGAATACCCAGCTGGATGCCACTGTTCGGCGACGGCGAACCGCTGCTGTTGAAGGTCATCGGGTACGCCACGGTCGTGTTGTTCTTCACGTTGATACGGCCATAGTTGGCATACAGGTCAGTGCGCTTGGACAGGTTGTAACCGTAGCCGAGCAGCATGCCTTTGGCGTCCGACATGGCGACGTTCTTGTCATCCTTCTTGACCACGAAGCTGGCGAAGACGCGATGGCGATCGGTGATCTGCCAACGCACGCCGGCTTGCGCATCCCAGCCGCTGGCGTTGAAGCCGACATACGGTGGATAGGCGTAGTAGCCGTTATAAGTGTGATAGATGAAGGTAGGCTCGACCGAACCGAAGCGGTACGCCAGCGCGAAGTAGTTGTCGCGCGAGCTCAGGATGTTGGGGCCGGTCAGGTTCTTGTTGTACTTGAGGTCGCTGACGGCGCCGGCGAACAGCGGGCCTTCGCGATACTCAATGGCAGTACTGACATAGCGACCATTACTGGTGCCATCTTCCTGACCGGCGGTGACCATGAAGCGGCCCATGAAACCGCCCACGCGCGGCGTGTTGTAGGCCAGCGAGTTATTCTCGCGATACGGCGCGTAGAAGAACTGCATGTTGCTGACGATACTGTAGTCGGCCGACCAGCTTGGGTCGGCATAACCTGCGATCCAGTACGAAGGGGTGTTCTGACGTCCCATGGAGATCGTGCCCCAGGAGCCTGTCAGGCCGACAAACGACTGGCGCGGCGTCGGACCGGCACCGGTATCGGCAGAGAACTGCATTTCATGCGTGAAGAAGGCCTTGCTGCCACCTCCCAGATCTTCATCGCCACTGAAGACAAGGCGCGATGCATTGAGGCCACCGCTGGAAATACGATTGACGCTGTTCTTCGGCGTCGACAAATGCTCCAGATTGATATCGACGAAGCCGGAAATTTTTACGCCGTCTTCGGCGTGAACCACTCCGCTTGCTCCCGCCAACAACAATGCGGACGCAACTGCACCTTTGAGTTTCATCACTACTCCTCCCTGTTAATTTTTACCCACTGCGATTTATTTCTATCTCGAGAGCGGGGGGTCTGCTCATAGTTAATTTGAGAGTGCGAACGCGCGGCAGGCGTTGACTGCCTAGGCGCTGCGACGCGCCGTAGCAGTGCTACGGCAGGAACGCACCTCTCAAATTAACTATGAACAGACCCCTTTTCCCATCTCCTTCTGTCGAGGTGATTGGGGACAACCGGGTAGCGCCGGCGACATAGGCCGGCGCGTCAAATTGGACTGCTAAAAACTGTTATCTATTTCTGATCAGGTCACTGCCTTCTTGGTGAGGAATTTGTCCTGATTCCATTCGCCGCTTTCCATGATTTCGGCGATTGCCTGTACGGTGTCGTAGACGTTGGTAAAGCTCACGTACAGCGGCGTAAAACCGAAACGCAGAATGTTCGGCATGCGGAAATCACCTGTGATGCCGCGTGCGATCAACGCCTGCACGATGGCGTAGCCTTGCTCATGTGTCAGCGACACCTGGCTGCCGCGTACGGCAGAGTCGCGCGGCGAGGCCAGACCGAATTGGTAGGGCGAGAGCTTTTCATCGACCAGTTTGATAAACAGCTCGGTCAGGGCGACGCTCTTCTTGCGCAGGGCGCTCATCTCGACGCCGTCGAAAATCTCCAGTGCCGATTCCAGCGACAGCATCGACAACAGCGGCGGCGTGCCGCATTGCATACTTTCGATGCCGGGCGCCGGCTCGTAGCCGAGCACGAATTCAAAAGGACGCACGTGGCCGTGCCAGCCGGACAGCGGCTGGCGCATGTCCTTGTGGTGGCGTTCCGCGACGAACACAAACGCTGGCGCGCCAGGGCCGCCGTTCAGATATTTGTAACCGCAACCCACTGCCATATCAGCCTTGGCCGCATTGAGGTCGACTTCCACCGCGCCGGCGCTGTGCGCCAGATCCCACAAGGCCAGTGCGCCGACGGCGTGTGCCTTGGCGGTGATTTCCTGCATCGGATAGATCTGACCGGTGCGGTAGTTGACGTGAGTCAGCATGACCACGGCAACGCTGTCGTCGAGACCGGCAAGCACGGCTTCCGGTGTCGAGTCGACATAACGGATTTCGAGATTGAAGATTTCGGCCACGCCCTGAGCGATATAGAGATCAGTCGGGAAATTGCCGCGTTCGCTGAGGATGACCTTGCGTGCCGGATTCAGACGAACAGCGGCGACCAGCGCCTTGTACAGATTGACCGAGGTGGAGTCGGCGACCATGACTTCATCCTTGCCGGCGCCGATCAGGCGTGCAACTTGTCCGGCTACGCGCTTGGGCAGGTCGATCCAGCTGGCGTCGTTCCAGGAGCGGATCAGGCCGTTACCCCATTCCTTGACCATGACTTCCTGCATGCGTGCCGGCAAGTGTCTGGGCATGGCGCCCAACGAGTTGCCGTCGAGATAGATCTCGCCTTCCGGCAATGCAAACTTGTCGCGGCATGCGGCCAGCGCATCTTGCTGGTCCAGCGTAATACAGTCCTGTCTTGTTACCATGTTGATTCCCAAATCTAAAAATATCTGCACGATCACGTGTGATAACGCGTAATGACGAGCGTCAGCACTGGTCTTGCGGTGTTGTCTGTCTTTTTTGTGTTTTACCGGCTGGAGCCGCTGTCCGTGCTGCTTAGGCCAGCCTGACTACATGCGGCTCAGTATGAAGTGACGGGGGGATAAGCGAAAATGAATAATTGTGCGTCTGTTATTCCGTTAATTTATAGTCAAATACATATAGCGACTATCCCGGCGCAATCCGGCTGTTGTCCGCCCAACAATGAGGCAGTCACCCCGTAAGCCGCATGGGCGCTGAATGATAAAGCATTTGGGCCGCAGGCTGACTCGCGTTTGAAGCCAGAACGCGGAGCAATCGGCGGAAAACAACGCCGGCACCCGGGCAAAGCCATTCAGGGCCAACGCCAACCTATGCAAACCCATGATTTCATTGTATAATTTCGGACTTTTCACCCCCGGCAAGTGATCGACAATCGGGTCAAGAAGCAAGACGACCGACGAAGTGATGATTGGCTACCATTAATTTTTAAGGCAAAAAAATGAAACAAGGCATTCACCCGGATTACCGCGAAGTTCTGTTCCACGACGTTTCGAACGACTTCAAGTTCATCACCCGTTCGACTATCGGCACTCGCGAAAAGGCCGAATTCGAAGGTAAAGAATACCCACTCGTGAAGATTGAAGTTTCTTCCGAATCGCACCCGTTCTACACCGGCAAGCACAAGATCGTTGACACCGCTGGCCGCGTTGAAAAGTTCCGCCAAAAATTCGGTACAGTCGGTTCCAAGACTGCCGTCGCTGCAGAGTAATCTCTGTACGATGTCAAAAAAGGCAGCTCAGGCTGCCTTTTTTGTTTTTTGCCCGCCACGCGACGGTGAACTGTCTCATCTGCCTCAGCCAGCATCTGTTCGCCCCTAAGGCCGTTACGGTCAAATACAACTTTTAACAGGGTTTTGCTGCACAATATCGCCTGCAAACTTGTCGACAAAACGATACCCTGAATTTGCACTCCAACAGTGCACCAAAACTAAACAAGAGCAATAACACCTTGATGAAGCCAGTCCGTCTCCCTGCTGCTGCGACCAATGCACTGCCTCGCTGGGGCCTGCTTGCAATCGGCCTGCTCTATATCCTGCCGGGCCTGATAGGCCGCGACCCATGGAAGAACGATGATGCCGCCAGTTTCGGCATCATGTGGACCATGGCGCACGGTAATCTGATGGATTGGCTGGCGCCGAATATCGCCGGCATGGCGATGCCTGCCGAAAGCCCGCTGGCTTACTGGTTTGGCGCGATCTGCATCAAACTGTTCGGCTGGCTGCTCGGCGATCCTCTGGCGGCGCGTATTTCGACCGTGGGCTGCTTCCTGATCGGCTCGCTGTCGATCTGGTACGCCACCTATCTGCTGGGTCGCCGCAACGAGGCGCAACCGCTCAAACTGGCCTTTGGCGGCCAACCGGAGCCACGCGATTTCGGCCGTACGCTGGCCGATGGTGCTTTCCTGATTTATCTTGGTTTCCTCGGCTTGCTGCTGCACAGCCATGAAACCAGCGCCAAGACCATGCAAATCGCACTGGTGTCCTATGCGTTGTACAGCTCGGTGCGCGTGTTCGATACGAATAAAGTGCATCAGGCGCTGTCGCTGGGTGCGGTACTCGGCCTGCTAGTCCTGGCTCATGGCTGGCTGCTGCCGAGCGGCTTGCTGATCGGATTGCTGGTGCTTTCCGGACTCTATTACCGTCCCGTTTTTAAATCGTTGCTGGGCGTGGCGCTGCCGGTAGCGCTGGCAATCTGCGTGATCTGGGTATTGACGATCAATGCGTTGTTGCCTGAAGCCGGTGCGCAATTTTCTACCTGGCTGAGCTGGAACATCTATCAGTTGAACTGGCCGACTATGGCCTCGCTGAAATTCTTCCTCAAATACGGTGTGTGGTTCGCCTGGCCGGCCTGGCCGTTTGCCGGATGGGCCGTCTATGCGTGGCGCCGCCAGCCGCATTCGCTGCATATCTCGCTGCCGCTGGCGTTCTTCATCCCGTTGACCCTGCTGGTCCTGCTGAACGTGCACAGCGAACAAGGCATCCTGCTGCCGCTGTTGCCGGCGCTGGCCATCCTCGCGGCATTTGGCCTGCCGACCATGAAACGCGGCGCCATCAATGCGGTGGACTGGTTCTCGGTGATGACGCTGACCACCTGTGCGGCCTTCATCTGGATCGGCTGGATCGCCAAGGAAACCGGTTGGCCGGCGCAGATCGCAAAGAATGCCTACAAGCTGGCGCCAGGCTATCAGCCCGGCTTCAACATGATTGCGCTGGCGATTGCGATCCTGACGACCATTTTCTGGATCTTGCTGGTGCATTGGCGCATCTCGCGCCGTCCATCGGTGCTGTGGCGTGCGGTGGTGCTGTCATCAGGCGGCGTGGTGCTGTGCTGGGTGCTGCTGATGACCTTGTGGCTGCCTTGGGTCAACTACGGCAAGAGCTACGCCGGTGTTGCGCAACAGATCGAAGAGAAGATGTCGGCTGTGAAGCAATGCGTAGAGTCCAACGTCGGACCAGCCCAGCGTGCTTCGTTCGCCTACTTCGGCCATGTGCGCTTTGAAGACCGCCCGGATATGCGTTGCGACTTCCTGCTGCTGCAAGACAATATCGATAATCAAAATGCCGAACAGATGTTGCGCCAGTACGAGGGCAACTGGCAAATGCTGTGGGAAGGCCGCCGTCCGTCCGACCGCGACGAGCGCTTCCGCTTGTATCGCCGCATTGGGCGATAATTGAGGGCAGAGCGCGGCAGATCATTATCTGCTGCGCTTTGTTCACGCTGGACGCCGGTACGAGCGTCTGTGCTGCCGCCAACGCAAAAGAAATCTGAAAGAGAATAGAGCGCAGGCTTCGCCAGGAAGCCTGCGTTGATCATTTATCCGCATGACTCAACGCTTCCATACCTTCCGCATTGCCTCGCTGGCCTGGCCCATCCTGATCGGCCAACTGGCGCTGATTGCCAACGGCGTGATCGATACCGCCATGGTGTCGCGCTTTTCGGCGATGGATCTGGCCGCACTGGCGCTGGGCGTATCGATCTACGTGAGCGTCTTTGTCGGCTTGTCGGGCGTATTGCAGGCGCTGTTGCCGATTATCGGCCAACTCTACGGCGCACGCCGGCTGGAAGATATCGGCCGCGAAGTGAAGCAAGGTTTATGGCTGGCGTTTTTCCTGAGCTGCATCGGTTGCCTGGTGCTGCTGTTCTCCCCTGCTTTTCTATCCTTTGCACAAGCCTCGCCGGAGCTGGCTGAGAAGGCGACACTGTACCTGCGCATCGAAGCACTGGCCTTGCCGGCCACGCTGGGGTTTCGCGTCTACGCGGCGCTCAATACGGCGATCGCCCGGCCGAAGATGGTCATGGCGATTCAGATCGGCGCGTTGCTATTGAAGATCCCGCTCAACGCCTGGTTCATCTTCGGCGGACTCGGCTTGCCGGCGTTCGGCGGTCCGGGCTGCGCCATCGCAACCAGCCTGATAGCGTGGCTGATGCTGCTGACCGGCTGGATGCTGGTGCGCAAAGCGCCGATCTATCGCGAACTGAAGGTCTTCGGCAGCGGCTTCATCAAACCGCAGTGGACGGCGCAGCGCAGCCTGCTGAAGCTGGGCATCCCGATGGGCCTGAGCTACTTCATCGAAGTCACCGCCTTTACGCTGATGGCGATCTTTATCGCGCGTCTGGGCGCCGTGGCTGTAGCCGGGCATCAGATCACAGCCAACGTCGGCACCGTGCTGTATATGCTGCCGCTGTCGCTGGCCAACGCCACCGGAACATTGGTAGCGCAAGCCATCGGCGCACGCGACTGGCGCATGGCCAAGACCATTTCCCGCGCCGGTATTCGCCTGTCAGCCGTCCTGTCCGTACTCATCGGCGTGATCGTATGGTTTGCGCGTGAAGACATCATCCGCGCCTATACGCCGGATGAGGTGATCATCGCGTCGGCGCTGCCTTTGTTTCTGTTCATCGCGTTCTATCAGTTGTTCGACTCACTGCAGGTAACGACTGCGTTCGTGCTGCGCGCGTACAAGGTGGCAGTGATCCCCACGGTGATTTATGCGGTGGCATTATGGGGTGTCGGACTTGGCGGCGGTTACGTACTGGGTCTGGACCCATTCGGATTTTCTCCGTCCTGGCTGCATGGCGCAGCAGGCTTCTGGCTGGGTAACAGCGCCAGTCTGGGCGTAGTGGCATTCTTCCTGATCTGGTATCTGCGGGTGGTGCAACGGCGTATCGCCACCGACCAGGCAAGCATCTCCGCAAACCCTTAGGCGAAGGCGCGTCCTGGCCCCAGCAATTGCTGCATGTCGACAGCCGCTGCCGGCCGGCCCAGCAAGAAGCCCTGCACCTGATCGCAGTTGAGTTTTTGCAGTGCCTCGAGTTGCGCTTCGGTTTCTACGCCTTCGGCCACCACTTCCATATTCAAGGCATGCGCCAGCGCGATGATCGCCGATACGATGGCGGGCCCGGAGTCGCCGCCCTGATCAAGACGCGAGGTAAAAAAACGATCGATCTTGATCTGGCGACAGTGGAATTGCTGAAGGTAAGCGAGGCTGGAATACCCGGCGCCGAAATCATCAATGGCAATATCGAAACCCAGCGCCTGCAGGTCCGTGATGATGCGTGCGGACTTTTCGACATTCTTCATCGCAGCCGTTTCCGTGATCTCGAACATCAGGCGTTGCGGCGCGATGCCGGCTTGCCCGACAATCGCGGTGACGCTATCGACCAGATCAGGACGCATCTGCAGCGGCGACAAATTCAACGCCACCTTCACCGGCGGCCGCCCTTCCGCATCCCAACGCACGATCTGCGCACATACCTCGCGCAACACCCAGTCGCCAATCGGAATGATCTGCCCTGAGCGCTCAGCGATCGGAATAAACTCGGTCGGGCTCATGCTGCCCAGCTCGGGATGATTCCAGCGCAGCAATGCTTCCACACCTGTGAGCGTGCGCTGCCGGCCTTCGAATTTTGGTTGGAAATGCAGCGACAGCTGGTTGTGTTCCACCGCCTGCTGCAAGGCGTGACGAATGGTCAGATGACGCATCGCACTGGCATGCATGGCCGGCTCGAAGAAACGATAGGTGTTGCGGCCATTCTGCTTGGCCTCGTACATCGCGGCGTCGGCGTTTTTCATCAATGCATCGACTGTCTCGCCGCTGTTCGGATATACCGCGATGCCGATACTGGATGTGACACGCAAGGTCGCCTCGTCGACGCGAAAATCCTGGCGCAACACGCTGAGAACATTCTCGGCCAGGTTCTCGACCACTTCCGGTGTAGCCAGGTTGCTCATCACCACGACGAACTCATCGCCACCAATACGCGACACCATATCTTCACCGCGAATACAGGCACGGATACGTTGACCGACCGCAATCAGCAAACCGTCGCCAACTGCATGTCCGAGCGAGTCGTTGATCGCCTTGAAACCATCCAGATCCATGAACAGCACCGCAAACGACAGACCGCTGCGCTTGGACACATGAATCGCATGCTGAATACGTTCCGCCAGCAAGGCCCGATTGGGCAAACCCGTCAGCACATCGTGCGTGGCGAAATGCAACAGCTTGTCGTTGGTGCGCCCGACAATCTTTTTAAGCAGCTTGGTCTTTTGGGCGCCACTGAAGATCAATGCGGCAATCAGCACGAACAGCGTGCCGAGCAGCACGACGCTCATCAGATTGTCGCGATCCATATTGCCGTAGGTGCTGCTGATGCTGTCCGGCGAGAAATACGCCGCGGCGATATTCAGCCCATGCATCAAGAAGATGCCGAGCCCCAGCACCGCAGCCATCGTGACGCGCTTCCAGAAATGATCGCTCTTGCGCGCATTGAGTGTATAGATAACCCAGATGCTGAGCATCGCCACGCTGATCGACAGCAACACCGACAAGGACTCCAGCCACGGCATATAACGCACCGCCGGCGTGATCTGCATGGAATGCATGCCCAGATAGTGCACCAGCGCCATGCCCACGCCAAGGACGACGCCGTCGGCCAGCATGCGCAGCCAGCGCAGGCGGCGTTGTATGGAGCGATGCAAGAGATAGAACGAGAGCGCGATGCACAGCAGCAGCGACAGTGTGGTGAGGACGGCGTTGTAACCGACATTGATCGGCAGCTGGAACGCCAGCATGCCCGTGAAGTGTGCAGCCCAGATGCCGACACCGAACACCAATGCTCCGCCACCCAGCCACATGCGTCGATAGCGCGTGGTTTCCTGGGATGCAATGCGTTCAGCGATTTCCAATACCGTGTACGAAGCCAGCGTCGCAACAAATAATGAAAAACAAATCAGCAAGAGATTATAGGAGCCAGCCATGATCTGAAAAATCCGTCTGCATTTTCCGTTTCAAACTGCAAATTACGAAATGAATTTCGAGAAGCGAAACTCAATCATTCACAACCACATCGAACGCCGTGTGATCCCGGCCTGCGCTTGTAGGCGGCCATGGGACTTAAATATTCAAAACAGGGCAAAGCCGGAACCGAGGGAAGTCGCCGTCAAAACCTCGAAGATGCACTGATTATTTTTTGCGCCTGTTTTTACTGTCGTCGTTTGCTCATTATTCATTCGCGACGACCGGCGCAATCCCTTTATCCGCGCCTATTCTAGCCTGTCTGCACTAAAAAAGCCCGGCTTCTTCGCCGAGGTTTTATACCTAAAGAGTTAACTGAATGTTTTAACAATCTCTCAAATTTCTTTTACTTGCCCATCGACATCAATCGAGATTACATACGCCGCAGTAGCTTGTTAAAAAACTGCTGCACGGAAAAGTTGGTTACCGGCCTGAAAGTCTTGCTGGGCGTCATGTTGACAGATTCCGACACGTTACAATTGTTATCTATCAGTCAAGTTAAAAATAAGACAAGATACGCAAAACGACGCCGCGATTTGCAGAGTTGATTACAAGTCACATCCTTCGCGTAATTATTCAGAAACGCAAACGTACCCAATTTTTAACTGCCAGGCAGTAACTTCCAGTCATGGAAAACGCGAACGAAAAATTTGCAAAACGACTGCGCGCCTCGATGGAAAAAGCGGGATATGAGCCCAAGCCTGCCGTCCTGGAACGCGAGTTCAATTTGCGCTATTGGGGAAAACCGATGACGCTGCACGGCGTGCGCCGCTGGCTTCTCGGTGAATCAATGCCCAATCAGGACAAGCTGGAAACACTTGCCGAGTGGCTCATTGTCACGCCGCAACATCTGCGCTTCGGCGAGGAGATCGGCAAACGCATCGACAAGCGCCGCGCCCGCTGGGAAGAGGCGATCGGCTACCGCGAGCGTGAAGCCTTCGAAGCCTTCATCAATTTGCCTGCGCCGCAGCGCAAGATCGTCAAGGAAGTGATCTTCGCCTTCGCGCAAGTGACTGCAACGGTGACGCCAAAGGTCAGCACAAAAACCAAGGCCTGATTTTTACATCAGCCGTTTCTTGAGCGCTATCGTCTTGGTTGAATTGCTGAATTGTTGTTCAGCAAGAAGACCGGAAACACTCGATACGAGTAGGTAAGTCATCTCGTTGAGTGAGCGCATTCCACCTGCACGTTTATTTTCTTGCTTAGCAGCCTCAGCCCGGCTTACCTTGCAGCAATCTCTGCCGCAACGGCTACGCAATGCTCCACCTGCTCCACAATCGCCTCGGGAATGGATTTCTGTCCCGCCAACACGGCCTTGATCCATTGTGCAGTCGCCTGTGCATCGCGGCCCTCCGGCAGATCCGGAATTTCTTCCGCTACTTTTTGTTTCTCTACCAGCAACGTCCGTTCACCGGCGTGAAACCAGTCGATCTGTTGCGCACGGCGCGCGTTGGCGACGGTCTCGCCTTCCGTGCCACGCATGAGGAAAGCATCGCCACGCGCCTGCGGAGCGGCAGTGACAAAATACTTTGCCAGCATTTCCAGATATTCAGGATGGGTATAGGACGTCAACCGCAACGCCGGGCCGACGAAAGGCTGCATGATCTTGACCAGCGTATGCGTCGAATTGCGCACGCCCAGCACCCGGCGCATCGCCAACAGGCGCGCCATCTTCGGCGCCAGCGACTGGATCGGCATGAACGCCGGCTCGCCGCGCGCCAACGCAGCTTGTGCCGCGTCAACGTCATTGGCATGGTGAATGCCGAGCGCTTCGAAAATCTCTGCACTGGTGACGCGCTGTGGATCGTGCGTGACACCATGCATGAGCACGGGTACGCCTTCACGTGCGAGCAACAACGCCAGCAGCGGCGTCAGGTTGGCCATGTGGCGTGAGCCGTTGTAACTTGGGATGACCACCGGCGCATATTTTCCCGACGGCGCCTGCAGCGGTGTGAATGAGGCTTCGGACGCATCGAGGAAGCCGGCGATCTCTTCCACCGATTCGCCTTTGACGCGCATGGAGAGCAAGATTGCGCCCAGCTCGAGATCGCTGACACGGCCGTCCAGCATCGCGCCGTACAGCATCGCGGCATCCTCGCGCGACAAGCTGCGCGCACCGTCCTTGCCCCGGCCGATCTCTTTGATGAAGCGGGCTGCCGCCAGCATTTCTACGCCTGTGTCCTTTGAATCGGTCATCGCTTATTCTCGTTCGTTACTGTCGTTTTTCATGTGCGCAAGGGTACACCAAGCCCGGCGATTTGTGCGCCGCCGGGGCAGCAAGCACCTTTCCTTTACAATAGCGCCTTCGGACGCATTCGCGTTCTCACTGTTTTCCCTGCTGCAATGATAGTTCTCGGTGTTGAATCTTCCTGTGATGAGACCGGCCTGGCGTTATACGACACGCAAAAAGGTCTGCTCGCTCACGCCCTGCATTCGCAAATCGCGATGCATGAAGAATACGGCGGCGTCGTCCCCGAGCTGGCCTCGCGCGATCACGTGCGCCGCGCCATTCCCTTGCTGAAACAGGTATTCGAAAAAAGCGGCATCGCACACAGCGATATCGACGCCATCGCTTACACACAGGGGCCAGGACTGGCCGGTGCATTGCTGGTCGGGGCTTCGGTGGCTTGCGGATTGGGATTGTCTCTGGACAAGCCGGTAGTCGGCGTGCATCACCTCGAAGGGCATTTGCTGTCGCCATTGCTGTCGTCCAATCCGCCGCCATTTCCGTTTGTCGCCTTGCTGGTTTCCGGTGGTCACACACAGTTGATGCGCGTAGATGGCGTGGGCCAATATGCGTTGCTCGGGGAGACGCTCGACGACGCTGCCGGCGAAGCCTTCGACAAATCGGCCAAGCTGCTCGGCCTCGGCTATCCGGGCGGACCGGCGATTTCGCGACTGGCAGAGTTCGGCGATCCCGGCGTATATCAACTGCCGCGTCCGATGCTGCACTCCAAGAACTTCGACTTCAGCTTCTCCGGCCTCAAGACTGCTGTGCTGACGGTCGTCAAGAATCAGACCACCAACATCTGCGAGCAGGATAAAGCCAATATTGCGCGCGCCTTCGTCGACGCCATCGTCGATGTACTGGTCGCCAAGTGCATGAACGCGCTCAAGCACACCGGCATGAAACGCCTGGTAATCGCCGGCGGCGTCGGCGCCAACAAGCAATTGCGCGAAGCCCTGAATGCTGCGGCAGCGAAACGCCGTTATCAGGTGTTTTATCCGGAACTCGAGTTCTGCACCGACAACGGTGCGATGATTGCCTTTGCCGGGGCGATGCGTTTGCAAGAACATCCAGAAGCCGCCAAGCGCGATTACTCATTCAGCGTGCGGCCGCGCTGGCCGTTGGATGAATTGCGGAACACCGCTTAAGCGGATCGAACGCCTCCTCTGATTGCGTGACGCATAAAAAAGCCCGGTCTGCACCGGGCTTTTTTACGTCTCGGCGAACCATGCCGGCAATGTACTATTTCTTCTTTGAGCCGATCTTGCTTTCTTTGCCGGCCAGCAGATTGCTGATGTTTTTGCGATGACGATAGATCAGCAAGGCGCTCATCGCCAACACGGCCAGCAAGATGCCGTCAGCGCTGCCGAACAACAGGCCGTAGTAGAACGGCGCAAACACGCTGGCGATCAGCGCTGCCAACGATGAATAGCGGAAAGCATAGGCAATCACCAGCCAGGTCACCAACGTCGCCAGGCCGAGCCAGACATTCAGCGCAAGCAGGATTCCCAGCGCCGTTGCCACACCCTTGCCGCCGACGAAACGAAAGAACACCGGCCACAGGTGACCGAGGAAAACGGCAATCGTCACCAGCGCAATACCGGTATCGTCAATGCCGTATTGCGGGCCGAATTTCATCGCCAGCCAGACCGCCAGCCAACCTTTGAAACCATCGCCGATCAGGGTCAGTACGGCAGCTTTTTTGTTGCCGCTGCGCAGCACATTGGTGGCGCCAGGATTCTTGGAACCGTAGGTACGCGGATCGGACAAGCCGAAGGCTTTGCTCACCACGACGGCGAAGGAAATGGAGCCGATCAGGTAGGCGGCGATCGTAAACAGCACTGTATTCATTGGTTCCTCTTTTACTCTTTTGTTCTGTCTTGTTTTCTTACTGATACCGCTTCTGCGATGCCGCGGCTTTTGCTTCTTTATTCTTCCAGCGCGCAGTGTACAGGTTTGCTGGGCAAGACCTTGGCAATCACTTCGGGCGCTATCCCGATCAGAAAACCGCGACGCCCGCCATTGATATAAATCTTCGGCAATTCAAGAATGCTGCCTTCCACGTACACCGGCATGGCCTTGCGGGTGCCGAACGGCGAGGTGCCACCGATCAGGAAGCCAGAATGGCGATTGGCCACCTCGGGCTTGCAAGGTTCCACGGACTTGCAGCCGATCTGCCGGGCCAGGTTCTTGGTCGAGACTTTGCGGTCGCCATGCATCAGCACCAGCATGGGCTTGGCGGCCTCATCCTGCATCACCAGCGTCTTGACCACGCTGTGCTCGTCCACGCCCAGTTCGCGCGCCGACACGCTGGTGCCGCCATGCTCTTCGTACGCGTAAGGATGTTCGGTAAAGGAAATGCCCTGCTTGCGCAAGAACTGCGTGGCGGGAGTTTCGGAGATGTGATCTTTTTTGGAGCTCATTTAATACGCTTGCGGAACCCTGAGTTGGCGCACATTATGCCACCACTTTTATTTTGCCCCGTTCAACCACGAGGATGATGTTCGGCGTGCAATTTCTTCAATCGCTCACGAGCCACGTGCGTGTAAATCTGTGTAGTGGAAATATCCGCATGCCCCAGCAGCAGCTGCACCACACGCAAGTCGGCGCCATGGTTGAGCAGATGCGTGGCGAATGCGTGGCGCAAGGTGTGCGGCGACAAGGGCGCGCGGATGTCGCCCTGCATGGCGTATTTCTTGATCAGCGTCCAGAACATCTGACGCGTCATGGCACCGCCGCGTGCGGTGACAAACAAGGCATCGTCGATCTGGCCCTCCAGGATCATCGGACGCCCGTCGTGCAGGTAACGCTCGATCCAGCTGCGCGCCTCCTCCCCAAAAGGCACCAGGCGCGTTTTATTGCCCTTGCCGGTGATGCGCAGCACGCCTTCGTTCATGCCGACTTCCACCGACTTCAGCAACACCAGTTCCGAGACCCGCAAACCGCTGGCATACATCAGCTCCAGCATGGTGCGGTCGCGCAGCCCCAGCGGCGTGGAGACGTCCGGCGCCGCCAGCAAGGCGTCAACCTGGCCTTCCGACAATACTTTGGGAAATCGCGGTGGCTGCTTGGCCGATTTCATGCGCAGACAGGGATCTTCGGTAATCCGATTCTGGCGCAGAGCCAACAGAAAAAACCGTTTGAGCACTGCCAGCCGGCGATTGGCCGAGCTGGCCTTGGTGTCGCCATGGCGCGCCGCAAAATAGGCGTTGAGATCATCTGCTGTCGTAGCCAGCAAATCCTTATGCCGTTGCGTCTGCAGCCAGTGTGCAAACAGCGTCATGTCACGCCGGTAAGCTTCCAGCGAATTCTTGGCGAGGCCGTCTTCCAGCCACAGCGTGTCACAAAACTCATCGATGGCGGCCAGGCTGGCGCCGATGGCTTCGACCTTGGGTGCTTTGCCGCCGGCGACCTTACGAGGCTTGGAGGCTGCCTGAATCGTTTTGGCTGCTTTTACGGGCTTGGCGGGCTTAGTGGACTTCACCGCCTTGTCTGCTTCAATAGCCATCAACACCTTCATGCGCCAGCAACCAGCGCTTCACGCTCAGGGGGAAAGCATCTTCGTCGTCATGATGTGAAAAACCGCCGAGTCCGCCCGACGCCGTCACGCGATGACACGGAATCACCAGCGAAAACCAGTTGGCGCCGCAAGCCTGTCCGACCGCGCGTGGCGCTGACCGGATGAACTTGGCGATCTGCCCGTAGGTACGCACTTCGCCGCACGGAATCGACGAGATGGCAGCCCAGACCTTGCGCTGAAATTCGGAGCCGGTCTCCGCCAAAGGCAGCCTGAACTTGTAGCCCGGCTTGTCGATATAACGCAGGATCTGCCTGGCGGCCTTGTCGGCCAGCGCATCGGTAGCGTCTTTTTCGCGAAAGTGTTTGGGCAGGTACACCATCTCCTGAATCACGCCCGCTGAGGTACGAATGCCGACGCCACCGAACGGTACGTGTACGATGGCAGAAAAAATATCGCCCGCCTGAGTATTCTTCATCATTCAGACATATAAATGGAATACGCTATTTAAGCACATCGCCGCCGGTCCCTGCCAATCCTACGGAAGAACAATACGCCCATGCCAGTCAGCCACGCCGATCACCTCGTTATCACTGCCCCGACGCTCGCCGAAGGGATTGCCTACATCGAACAAACGCTGGGTGTGTCGCCCCAAGCCGGCGGCGAACATGTCCGCCTGGGCACGCACAATGCCCTGCTGAAACTGGGACGCGGATTCTATCTGGAAGTGATTGCGATCAATCCGGCAGCGCCGCCGGTGGAACGCGCGCGCTGGTTCGGCCTGGATCATCTGGCTGCGGGCAGCAAGCCCCGCCTGGCAAGCTGGGTGGTACGCACAGACGACATTGATGCGGCTGCAGCGGCGTCGGAGATCCCGCTCGGCCCGGTGGAAGACATGAGCCGCGGCGCGCTGCAATGGCGCATCACCATTCCGCTGGACGGCAAGCTGGTAATGAATGGCGTGATGCCCAGCCTGATCCAGTGGAGCACCTCCAGCCATCCGACCGACAACATGCAGGATCTGGGTTGCTCATTGGTCAAGTTGGAAGGTTTTCATCCCGAGGCCGAAGTCATCACGAAAAATCTCAAGCTGATCGGCCTGCAAAGCCAGATTGCGATGCATCACCCGGCAGCAGGACAGACGCCACATCTGCTGGCGCTGATACAGACGCCGACGGGGATGCATCCGCTTGGACTGTCGGGGTGAATGTCCTAACTGAAGACGATGCCGGAAGACGGTATCCGTCAGATTCCGGCGCACAAAATAAAAAAGGCGCATCTCGCGATGCGCCTCAAACTAAACCCTGTGCGTTCCGGCCGTTTTAACAGTCTCTTGAACCCACGTCTCCTCAGTATCCTCGGTATTAATACCGTTTGTTATGCATCACCCACTTTAAATTCTGTTTTTAAAGCATGAACAACAACATCGTTACCAAGCTGCGACTAAAAATCTCGGTGTCTTTTCAGACGAAGGTCGCACTTTAACAGTACTTGTCCTGCATTAAAAGTATTTTTTGCGCAAACGGAAAAGATACTTTTCGACAATATTTCATAAAAACAATCTTGCCGCCAAAAGCCCCATTCTACGGGCCTTGGCGGCAAGTGCATCAGTCAAATACCAGGTTCGGCAACCACAGCGAAATCTGCGGCACATAAGTCACGAGCGCCAGAAACGCCAGCATCGTCAGCAGCCACGGCATGACTGCCACGGTCAACTCGGTGATACCCATCTTGGTAATCCCGGACGCCACATACAGATTCAGACCGACCGGCGGATGGCACATGCCGACTTCCATGTTGACCACGATCAGAATGCCGAAGTGCACCGGATCGATGCCCAGCTTCATCGCCACAGGGAACAGGATAGGCGCCATGATCAGCACGATCGAGGACGGTTCCATCACGTTACCGGCCAGCAGCAGCAGCACGTTTACCACCAGCAGGAAGGTAATCGGACCGAGACCGCTGTCGGTGATCATCGCCGCCATCGCCTGCGGAATGTTTTCGCTGGTCACCAGAAAGGAGAACAGCACCGCATTGGTGATGATATAGAGCAGCATCGCCGACATCGACGCAGAATCCAGCAAGACCTTGGGAACTTGCTTCAGGCTCATGTCCTTATAGACGAACACCGCAATGATGAAGGCATAGACTGCCGCCATCGCCGCAGCTTCCGTCGGTGTGAACACGCCGGTGTAGATACCACCCATCACAATCACGATCAGGAACAAGCCCCAGCCGCTCTTGCGGAACGCCGCGCCGCGTTCAGCCCAGCTCGCCTTCGGCAGACGTGGATAGTTGTGCTTGCGCGCCAGATACCAGGTGGTCAGACCCAGCAGGAAAGCCAGCATCAGACCCGGCACAACGCCGGCCATGAACAGCTTGCCCACCGATGTATTGGTCGAGACCGAATACATCACCATCACGATTGATGGCGGAATCAGAATACCCAATGCGCCCGAAGTCGTGATAACACCCGCACCGAATTTGTTTGGGAAGCCCTGACGCACCATTGCAGGCAAGATGATCGAACCGATCGCCACTACCGTCGCCGGCGATGAACCTGACACTGCAGCAAACAGTGCGCAGGCCATCACGCCCGCCAACGCAAGACCACCGTGCCAGTGACCGACCATGGCCGTGGCAAAGTTGATCATGCGCCGCGCGACACCACCGTGGGTAAGGAAGTTACCCGCCAGGATGAAGAACGGAATTGCCATGATTTCGAACTTCTCTATCCCGGTAAACAACTTCAACGCCACCGACTGAATCGGCACATCGGTCATCGTGAACAGGAAGGTCAGTACGGTCAGGCCGAGCGAAATCGAGATCGGCATACCTGTCAGCATCAAGCCGAACAGCAGGATGAAGATAATGGCTGCGTTCATGCTTTTTCTCCCTTGATTTCTTCGTCCAGACCTTCAACGTAAGCGTGGTCATGTTTGGGCAATTCACCGGTTTTGATGAAAGCCCAGGCCACCTGAAGAAAACGGAAACACATCAGATACGAACCCAGCGGAACTGCCATGTAGACCATCCACATCGGCAATTCCAATACTTCCGAAGTACTGGAATGTTGGCTGATTTCCCAGACGAATTCAGCGCCCAGCGTGCCGACAATCCCGGTGAACAAAGCACCGGCGAGCAGGCCGAACACCACGAACTTGTTGCGCCATGGCGTGTTCATACGATTGATCAGCACGTCAACGCCGACGTGGATACCGGTACGCACGCCATAAGCGGCGCCGAACTTCGCCATCCACACGAACATGTAGATACACAATTCCTGCGCCCAGCTGGTGTTGATCTGGATCAGTTCGTCCTGCAGCCAGGGAATCGGTAAACCGGAGGCATAACGGTGCAACACCGCTATGAAGATGATGACGGTTGCAGCCGCCATCAGGAATGCAATGAGCCACTCTTCCAAGTGGTCGAGAAATTTCAACATCGTGTCTCCTCAGTGGGTAGGAAAGTTAAACTTGCCCCGCCCTGTCAGCACTCCGACGCAGGACAAACCTGCGCCGGACTTTTTTTGAACTCTTATTTCTGACCGACTACTGACTTACTTCTGGCCCAGCGCTGCAGCTTCCTTGTTCACTGCAGCGATCAGGTCTTTACCGATACGGTCGGCCATTTGCGCTTGTACTGGTGCAAGGGCTTTACGCCATTCGGCTTTTTCCTTGTCGTTGAGGCGATAGATGGTGGTCTTGCCGGTCTTTTGCACGGCGGCCAGCGCGGCGTCATTCTCTTGCTGGGCGATGGCATTGGCGTATTTGGTCGCATCCTTCATCGCACCTTCGAGTGCGGTGCGGATATCAGGTGGCAGACCGTCCCAGAACTTCTTGTTGACGATGACTGCGTAGCCAAGATAGCCGTGATCGGAGACGGTCACGTGCTTTTGCACTTCATGCATCTTCTGGGTGTACAGGTTGGATGGCGGATTCTCGGTGCCGTCGACCACGCCGGTCTGCAGTGCCTGATACACCTCGGAGAAGGCCAGCACTTGCGGGTTGGCGCCCAGTGCGCGCATTTGTGCATCCAGCACCTTGGACGACTGGATGCGCATCTTCAGGCCACGGAAATCGGCAGGCACGTGCAGCGGCTTGTTTGCCGACATGACCTTGAAACCGTTATCCCAATACGCCAGACCGGTGATGCCCTTCGGCTCCAGCTTCTTGAACAGATCCTTGCCGATCGGACCTTCGGTCACGCGATACAGCACTTCCTTGCTCGGGAAGATGTACGGCAGGTCGAATACTTCGAATTCTTTCACGCCCAGCGGGCCGAACTTCGCCAGCGATGGCGCCAGCATTTGCACAGCACCTAGTTGCAATGCTTCCAGCTCTTCCTTGTCCTTGTAGAGCGTGCTGTTCGGATAGACCTCGACCTTCACGCGGCCTTTGGTAGCTTTCTCGGCCAGTTCCTTGAAACGCTCAGCAGCTTTTCCCTTTGGCGTATCGTTCGCCACCACATGGCTGAATTTGATGATGATCGGCGCCTGCGCGAAGGCATTGCCGGCGATGATGGTTGCTGCGGAAAGTGCAAATACCAATGACTTGAGCTTCATTGTCGTCCCCTTTTTGGTTATAGAAATAGGTAGTCACAATTTTGACTTGAGCGCATTTTGCCATGAAGGAATTACGCTACAAGTGTGGATAACCACAATTTGCATGACGCGCCGCAACATCCACTCCACCTGTTTCCGCTTATCTCATGGCGGCGTAAGCACGCTAAACTAGGCGCACTTCCTCTTCATTGACAACACAGGGCGCCATGACCCCGCCGCAAATTTCTTCGCCCTCTCACTTGCTGTCACCGGGACGCCGGCATCTGCTGCGCTGGGTCATGCCTATCCTGCTGGTGCTGCTGTTCCTGATGACACTGATCTGGCTGCCGCGACAGGCACAGCAAATGGAATCCAGCGAGCGGCAGGAACAACTGATCGCCGACTCGCTGTGGGTCGAACAGGCCATTCGATTCCAGCTCAGCCGCGATGATGAAAGCATGCGACTCATTGCGCGTGAGATCGTCGGCGAGCATCTGAAAAAAGAACAATTCCGCACCCGCCTGAATGCACTGCTACGCAACAACCGCGAGTTCTATCGCGTCACCTGGTTCAATGTCGACGGCAAACCCATAGCGTCGACCGATGATTTTCCGGTCGCGCGCAATGCGCTGTCGGCGCCGTCACAGCAAACCGAAGAGCATTCCCGCACCATTCGCCGGCCCCTCTACAGTGCGCCTGCTGTGCCGCCGGGCATCGCCGAGCCGGTCTTGATGGACTATCACATCCCCTTGTTTCGCGATCACCATTACATCGGCAGCGTCGTCGCCAGCTATTCCGTCTCGCGCGTGCTCAATGAAATGGTGCCGTGGTGGTTTGCTCAGGACAATGAAATTGTCCTCACCGATACCGACGACAAAGTCGTGGCGCGCCGCACCGCCGGCGGTCCCGGCCTGAATGTCTACACCCATCGCCGCGAACTGGAGTTGCCCGGCCTGACTCTGCGTCTGCACACCAACAGCACCAAGAGCGCACCCAAGCTTTTACCGAACCTGCTGGTCGGCTCAGTCATCGTGCTCTCACTCGGCCTGCTATGGAGCCTGTGGGCGCTGTGGCGCGACATCAACCGCCGGATGACGGCCGAAGATGCCCTGGTCAATGAAGTGTCTTTCCGCAGCGCGATGGAAAACTCGCTGGTGACCGGCATGCGCGCACGCGATCTGGAGGGCCGCATCACCTACGTCAACCCGGCCTTCTGCAAGATGGTCGGCATTTCCGCCAACGAGCTGGTCGGCAAGATCCCGCCCATGCCCTACTGGGCGCCGGAAGCTATGGATGAGTATCAGGAACGCTTCTCCAACGTATTGGCCGGACGCGTCACGCCGCAATTCGAAACCATCTTTCAGCGTATCGACGGCGAACGTTTTCCTGTGCTGATTTTTGAATCGCCGCTGGTGGATCAGAACGGCAAGCAGACCGGCTGGATGGGCTCCATTCTCGACATCAGCGACCGCAAACGCGCCGAAGACCTCAATCGCATGCAGGAAGAAAAACTGCAAGCCAGCGCACGTCTGGCCAGCATGGGCGAAATCGCCTCGACGCTGGCGCATGAGCTGAACCAGCCGTTGGCTGCCATCTCCAGCTACACCACCGGCGCGCTCAATATGATGCAGAACGGCGCGCTTGATCCCGCCTCGCTGCAACCCGCCCTGGAAAAAATCAACACCCAGGCACAGCGCGCCGGCAACGTCATCCGCAGCGTGCACCAGTTCGTCAAGAAGCGCGAGCCGGAACGCCAGCCGATTTCGATCAAGAGCATCGTCGACAACGTCACCCCGTTAATTGAACTGCAGGCACAGCAATTCCTTGTGGTGCTGCAGACCGCCATCCCCGCCAACTTGCCCAACGTGCTGGGCGACGCCGTGCTGCTCGAACAAGTCTTGCTGAACCTGACCCGCAACGCCATCCAGGCGATGGCCGCCATCGCGCCGGAACGCCGCATCCTGCGCATTACCGCCGCATTGGATCGCCATACCTCGTCGTCACAATCCAGCCAGCAGGCTATCATCGTCTCCGTGATCGACCAGGGCCACGGGATCCCACCCGAGGTAGCGGCAGGTCTGTTTTCACCGTTTTTCTCGACCAAAGCCGAGGGCATGGGCATGGGTCTGAACATCTGCCGCACCACCATCGAATTCCACGGCGGCACGCTGACCTATGCCAACAATCCCACAGGAGGTACAATCTTCCGCTTCTCCCTGCCTGCACAGGGTTCCGCCAATTGAATAAAAATAAAGACGCCCGCCGAGGCAGAGCGTCGCAAACTCATTCATCCGATGCTGCACATTGTTGACGACGAAGAAATCATTCGCGACTCGCTTACATGGCTTGCCCAATCGCGCGCCATCGCAGCGACCGCCTACGCCGGCGGCGCGGAATTTCTGGCGGCGATGGAACAAACCGGCGACTTTGACCCGCAAGGCGAATGCATTCTGCTGGACGTACGCATGCCGGATCAGAGTGGCGTGGCCCTGTTCGACACGCTCAAGAACCGCGGCATTACACGGCGGCGGCCGGTGATTTTCCTCACCGGTCACGGCGACGTGCCGATGGCGGTCGACATGCTCAAGAACGGCGCCTTCGATTTCTTTGAAAAACCGTTCAACGACAACCAGTTGATGGACCGCGTGCTGGAAGCACTGAAGGCATCGCTGGCAACCGGCGAACAGGATGCCGTACGCGCACGGCTGGAAGCGCTGTCGACCCGCGAGCGCGAAGTACTCGACCTGATCCTGGCCGGCAAAATGAACAAGATCATCGCCGACGAACTCGGCATCAGCATGCGCACCGTGGAAGTCCATCGCGCCCATATTTTCGACAAGATGAACGTCAAGACCGCCGTCGAACTGGCGCGCCTTCTCAAGTAAAACGAGTAAAAGAACACCATGCAAGTTGCATCGCTCCTGCTTCCCGATTTCACGCTTATTCTGATGGGCGTGATCATTTATCGCATCACGAGTTGGGGCGACGAGTTCTGGGCCGGCATGGAAAAGATGGTCTATTACCTGCTGTTTCCGGCCTTGCTGTTTTATTCGACTGCACGCTTGCAGCTGCATCTGGAAACCACCGGCAAATTCCTGCAGGTCGGTGTGGCGGCGCTGCTGGCCGGCATCGCGCTCACGTGGATAGGAAAGCCCTTCATCAAAGCCAGTCCGATGACCTACGAATCGGGCATGCAGACAGCCTTCCGCTTCAACTCCTACATTGCACTGGCCATCGCTTCGCGTCTGGCCGGTGAAGAAGGCGTGGGATTGATGGCGCTACTGATCGGCTTCGGCGTTCCGCTCTGCAATATGGCGGCGGTACATGCGCTGGCGCATCGTAGCGGCAATCTGCTCAAGGAACTAGGCAAGAATCCACTGCTGATCGCTACGGGCACCGGGCTGCTATTCAGCCTGTGCGGGCTGACCTTGCCCGAAGTCGCCGGCGCCGTGCTCTCGCGTCTGGGCAGCGCATCGATTGCCTTGGGCCTGCTGATGGTAGGCGCGGGGTTGCGCCTGTCGGGCATGCGCGAAGGCAAACTGATGTCAGCTTACTTCACCGCCATCAAATTGCTCGCCGTGCCGGCTGTTGCCTATTTTCTCGGGCGCTGGATCGGCTTGCCGGAGTTGCAGTTACAAATCGTCGTCCTGTTCTGCTCTTTGCCGACGGCGTCGAGCTGCTACATCCTCGCCGCACGCATGGGCGGCAACGGGCCGGTGACGGCCTTCCTGATTTCACTCGGCACGCTGGTGTCGGCGGTGACGATTCCTTTTTGGCTGACGCTGGTGCATTGATTGCTGCGGCATCAATCGCTTTGTAATCGCTTTCTAATCGCCTTCTTTCGATTCCCAAAACAATGCCGCCGCTCCGGCACAAACCGGAACGGCGGCTTCGTGTTGACTACACTCTACAACCAGCTTACCTGGCAGGCTCCAACACGATCCTTTGCGTCGTCGCCTTCTCCACTGCCTTGCGCGAATACAGCAGCGGGAAGTATTCGCCATTCAGCCATTTGTCGGCCAGATCGCGATAGTGCGGGCTGTCCGGATCACCCGATTGCCCCGGTGAATTGACGGCCACCGACTTGTCCCAGTTGCCGACGTCGACCACGACGCGGAACGACGGGCCGTTGGTTTGGCGGAAGTCGCTGGGACGATAAGTCGACTGGTTCGGCGAATAGGCGCCGCCATGTTTCGGCAAAGGCCCGACATTGAGTTTGGCGCGTGTTGCGTCGTCCACCACGCCTGCCAGCGGATGCTCCATCAGGTTGTGGTGCAGCTTGCCCCATTGCCATTTGCTGGCATCATCGCCTTGCAATTTGACCATCTCGGCATACGCGCCGCTGAGACTGGTGAGCATGATGTCGTCACGCTTCTTCGCGGCATCGGCACCGTTGCCGCCAAGTCGGGTCTGCGGCTGCTCCAGCGTGTCGAGCACAACAGCGACATCCGGCGCGCCCATGGCAGCGGCGGCCTCCTTGCTCAAGACCGCATCCTTGAAGGCCTTGCCGAGATGGCGCGTGAGCCAGACTTCATACAAGGCGGCTTGCGGCGAGTCGACGCGCTCCACATAATCCCAGCCGTTGAAGACATTCAGCCCCGCCTGTGTCTGTGCATCGGATGACGACAAGGGCTTGAGCAATGTCACCAGACGGCGTGCAGGAATCGACAAGTCGTCGTTTTGCAAACGCATGGAGTCCTTCAGCGACACTTTTTTCAGCGACGCCAGCACTTCGCTGATGCGTGTGAAGCGCGAGTTGTTGGTCCATTCAAAACCGAGCTTGCGGTCCTGATACGGATAGTCGTCCGGTAGGTTCATCTGGTTGGCGGATGCGAACCAGCCTTTCTTCGGATTGTAGGTCGACGGCAGCTGATCGCCGCTCCAGAATCCGTTCCACTCATAACGTCCATCACCCGGCACCGGCATCAGGCCGTCCCAGTTAGAACGCTTGGGCGCGAGGCCGCCGGGTACCCAGCCGATGTTGCCTTTGACGTCGGCGTAGACCTGGTTTTCAGTCGGTGCGCCCCAGTTGAGCATGGCCCGTTTGAAGGATGTGAAATTCTTCGCGCGCATGTAGTCGATGCTGCCGAAGTAAGGCGACATGCCCGGCTCCAGCCAGCCCGAGCGCACGGCAAAGGCGCGGTTCTTTTCTTTCTCGACAAAGATCACCGGGCCGTGGCGCGTGAAGGTCAGATCGGCAGTGACCGGCGCACCGCCTTTGACCTCGATCTGCTCATGCAACACGGTGAAGGGCTCCCACTTGCCCTGGTATTTGTATTCGTTCGGGTTGTCGGGATTGAGTTCGTAGACGTAGAGATCTTCCTGATCGATATTAAAAATCGTGAGGCCGAAAGCGATGGTGCCGTTGTGACCGATGGAGATACCCGGCAAAGCCGGCTCACCCGCACCGATGACGTTCATCCCGGGCGCGCTCAGGTGCGTGATGTAGCGCAGCGACGGCGCGGAGTAGGCGCGATGCGGATCGTTGGCCATGATGGCGCGGCCGGTGGCGGATTTCGACGGTGCGACCACCCAGTTGTTGCTGCCTTCCATGGTTTCTTCGAGGTTTTCGGCGGCGGCAATCTGGATGCTGTCGCCATGATCGTCCGCCCGGGCATTCAGACTGTCTTTGGTGATCTTGACGTTTTGCGTGGCCAGCTGGAATACCTTGAGCAAGTCTTTCGGCAAGCAAGGATCGAGACCTTCCGGCATCGTCGCTTCCCATTTCGGCGTCAGGCCGAAGCGGATTTCATCGGACTTGAGATCGGCCTTGCAGGCGACGTTGGCACGAGCGACTTCGCTGGTCAGATTGCGCGTCAAGCCATGGCTGCGGATGCGCACCACGTCTTCCGGCTTCCATCTCGCGGGCAGATAGGCAAGTTGTTTGAATTCATACGGCAGACGCTCCGCATGGGAGGTCACGAAATCGACGTAGGCGTTGATACCGGCGACGAAGGCGGTCGCCACGCGCTGCGACTGTTTGCCGTAGGAATCCCATTCACGCTGCATGTCGCCGCGGTACAGGAACAGGCGCGTGGCCTGGTCTTGGGCTACGTACGCAGGACCGAACACTTCGGACAGTTGGCCGAGACCGCGGCGGCGCCACAGGTCGATCTGGAACAGGCGATCGCGCGCGGCGTTGAAGCCTTGTACGAAGAAGGCGTCGGTCTGGCTGGCGGCGTAGATGTGCGGCACGCCCCATTTGTCGATGAGGATTTCGGCCTTCTTGTACAGGCCGGCAACGCGCAGGGTTTCGGTAGCAGCATCGTTGGCCGCGGCGTGCGTCAGCGACATGGCCGCACAACCGGTTAGCAGCAAGGCCAGCGAGAGTGGTTTCAGTTTTGACATCTCTTGTCTCCATCTTTGTTTTTGTGGAGACAACACTTTACAAGGAATGTTGCTCCAACGCCCATTCAACATGTTCGCGCACCAGCTCGGAGGGGTGTGTCAGGCGCGCTTGCAAAGCCGCGACGATATTCGGATCGCCTTTGTGTGTCGATGCGGCGTTGCCGAGTCCGACCGCCATGTTGCGCAGCCAGCGCTCATGCCCGACGCGACGGATCGCACTGCCCTCCGTGTTGCGGTTGAAGTCGTCTTCGCTCCAGTTCAGCAGCTCGATCAGCGAGGCGCTCCCAAGACCGTGACGTGCGTCAAAGTCGGGCAAGGTCGAGGTTTGTGCGAACTTGTTCCACGGACAATACAGCTGACAGTCGTCGCAGCCATACACGCGGTTGCCGATCAGGCCGCGCAGCTCCACCGGAATACTGCCCTTGAGCTCAATGGTGAGGTAGGAGATGCAACGGCGCGCATCGAGTTCGTAAGGCGCGACGATGGCCTGCGTCGGGCAAACGTCAATACAGCTGCTGCACTGCCCGCAATGCGGCGTGACCGGTTCGTCGACCGGCAATGCCAAATCGGTGAACAGTTCGCCGAGGAAGAACATGGAGCCGGCTTCGCGGTTGAGCAGCAAGGTATGCTTGCCGCGCCAGCCGAGGCCGGATTTTTCTGCCAGCGCGACTTCCATCACGGGCGCGGAATCGGTGAAGACGCGATAGCCAAAGCTGCCGATTTCATTTTCGATACGGCCGGCGAGTTGCTGCAATCGCGCCCGCAGCACCTTGTGATAATCGCGGCCCCGGGCGTACAGGGAGACAACGGCGGCGCTGCCGTCGGCGCCGCGCGCCTCCTCGCGTTCACGCCAGTCGGGAGACGTTGCTCGCGGCAGGTAAGGCATGCGCGCAGTGATCACGCGCACCGTTCCCGGCACCAATTCTGCAGGCCGGGCGCGCTTCATCCCGTGGCTTGCCATATAATCCATCTCGCCGTGGTATCCCTTGTCGAGCCACGCCTGAAAACCGGCTTCCCGATGCGACAGATCGACATCGGCAATGCGCAGGTCGGCGAACCCGAGTTCGCGCCCCCAGGCTTTGATGGTATCGGCAAGTGCTACCAGGTCAGTCATCGAGGTTCGTCCACGTCGCAGTCATTACATCTTTCAACAAAATTTTTGCAGCCTTCTTCGCCATCCATGCCGCCTGATCATATTCATCACACCCATTTGCAGGACGAAGCCGGTACCACCGCGCTGGGCGCCGCGCTGGCGCACGTGCTGGAGCCGGGCATGGCAATCTATCTGCACGGCGACCTCGGTGCCGGCAAAACCGCCCTGGCGCGCGCGCTGCTGCATGCCGCCGGCTACGAAGGCCGCGTCAAAAGTCCGACTTACACGCTGGCCGAGCCCTACCCGGTCAAGCTCGCAGACCGCATGGTAACCGTTATCCACTTCGACCTCTACCGCATGGCCAGTCCGGAAGAGTTCCTGGAGGCGGGTTTTCGTGAACATTTCAACGAAAACAGCATCTGTATCATCGAATGGCCGGAAAAAGGCGAACCAGTGTTGCCCGCCCCAGACATCCATATCTCTCTAACGGTTGCAGGACACGGACGTGATGTAGAATTACGAGCGTTGTCTGACAAGGGTCATCAATGCCTCGCTCGACTGAAATTCGCACCAAATCTCTGAAATCCAAGACTCGCCGCACCATCCTCAAGGCAGGCGGCACGCTCCTCGTCTCTGTATTGACTCCCATGCCGGCGCTGGCATCGCAAATTCTGGCGGTGCGCGTATGGCCGTCCGATGACTATACCCGCGTCACGCTGGAGAACGACAGCAACCTCAAAGTCACCCATTTCGTCGTCAAGAATCCGGAACGCCTGGTGGTCGATATCGAAGGTATCGACCTGAATTCGACGCTGAAAGACCTGGTCGCCAAGATCCAGCCTAACGATCCCTACATCAAGCAAGTCCGCGTCGGCCAGAACCGCCCCAGCGTGGTGCGCCTGGTGTTCGACCTCAAGGACGAGATCAAACCGCAGGTGTTCACACTGGAACCGGTCGGCGAGTACAAATACCGCTTCGTCATTGACCTGTATCCGGCCAACCCGCCCGATCCGATCGCCGCGCTGATCCAGAAGGGCAACTGGCCCAAGGATCAGCAGACCGAGATCAAACCGCCGCTGGCCGAAGCCAAGCCGGACGCCAAACCGGCGCCGCAAGCGCAGGATGACGACCCGCCACAGGTCGCCAAGGCCAGGCCGCAGGACGACACCAAGCTGCAACTGACGCGCATGATCACCATCGCGCTCGACCCCGGCCACGGCGGCGAAGACCCCGGCGCCATCGGCAGCCGTGGCAACCGCGAAAAAGACGTGGTGCTGTCGATTGCCAAGCGTCTGAAAAAGAAAATCGAAGAACAGCCGAACATGCGTGTGATGCTCACCCGCGATGCCGACTTCTTCGTGCCGTTGGGCATGCGGGTGCAAAAGGCGCGCAAGGTGCAGGCAGACTTGTTCATCTCGATTCACGCCGATGCCTTTGTGCAACCGACCGCGCGTGGCTCGTCGGTGTTCGCTTTGTCCGAGAAAGGCGCCAGCTCGACCGCGGCGCGCTGGCTCGCCAACAAGGAAAACGCGGCCGACATGATCGGTGGCGTCAACATCAAGACGCACGACAAGCAACTGGCGAGCGTATTACTGGACTTGTCGACCACAGCGCAGATCAACGACAGCCTGCGCATCGGCAATGCCGTGCTCAGGGAAATCGGCGGCATCAACAAGCTGCACAAGGGTGCGGTCGAGCAAGCCGGCTTCGCCGTGCTGAAGGCGCCGGATATCCCAAGCATCCTGATCGAGACGGCGTTCATCTCCAATCCGGAAGAAGAAGCCAAGCTCACCGATAATAGTTATCAGGATGACATGGCTGATGCCATCATGACCGGCATCAAGAAGTACTTCTCCAAAAATCCGCCGCTGGCCAAAAACAAGCTGACCTGATTTCGGCCAGTTACCATCCTTTACAAAACTCCCGGTGCTCGCGCATCGGGAGTTTTGTTTTGGGCCTGAATATTTCCCCAACGTAATCGATTTGGAACGATCTGGCGTACTTATCGTAAACAGATCGGCATAAGCACCTCATTTCCTCGCATGGCCGACCCGGGACGCAATCGTATGATGGTTGCAGCATCTGATTAGACGTACTGATTACGCTTTTAATGCTGGTATTTATTGCGTCTTGCCCTTCCATGAACAATGATGGAAGGGCAGCCTCGCGCTCGCAGCAATGTCCTTTGCTCCAATTTTCATCACGTCGTACGCCGCACTACCCTGCTGCACTGCCCGATTCTTTTCAAACAGCAACATTGTCATTGCATGTTTTACAGATGGGAGAAGCACGTGAAGATTGCCAATATTACGATCAGCAGCCGCCTCTGGCTGGGATTCGGTTTGCTCATGCTGCTGATGGTCGCCATGGCCGTGGTCGGCGTCAACCGGCTATCGCAGCTCAACCGCCAGATGAACGACGTCATCCATGACAAGTACCCCAAGACCGTCATCGCCGGGGACATCATCGACCAGCTCAATCTGGTCGCTCGCTCGGTACGCAACATCCTGCTGCTCAAAGATCCCCAGCAGATCAAGAGTGAAAGCGACCGCATCGTCGGCGCTGAGAAAGCCATCCAGAATCAACTTGCCGAACTCGACAAGCGCCTGACGGACGACCAGAGCCGCACCTTGCTGGCTAATCTGCTGGTGACGCAAAAGAATTATCTGGAAAAACGCGACCAGGTACTCAAGCTCGTTGCCGAAGGCACCAAGGAAGGTGCCATTGATCTGCTCATCAGCGACGTGCGTCCGGTGCAGAGCGCCTACATGGGCGCCGTCGAAAAATTAATCAAACAGCAACACGAAATGATGCAGGCGTCCGGCGAAGAAGTCGATCGTAACTATCAGCACGCCAGCAATATGCTGATTGGACTGGCGGTCGTGGGATTGGCAATGTCCGGCTTCATCGCTTTCACGATTACGCGCAGCATCACCCGACCGCTCAACCGCGCCGTCGCGGTTGCCAAGACGGTTGCCGCAGGTGACCTGACCTCAGAAATCGACACCAGCGGCAAGGACGAGACCGCGCAATTGCTGGGCGCGCTCAAGACCATGAACGACAATCTGCAAGGCATCGTGCGCCAGGTCCGACGCGGCACCGATACCATCGCGACCGCAACGACAGAGATCGCAAGAGGCAACCTGGACCTCTCTTCGCGCACCGAGCAGCAGGCCGGCTCGCTGGAAGAAACCGCTTCCGCCATGGAAGAGCTCACCTCCACCGTCCGCCAGAATGCCGACAACGCGCGCCAGGCTAACCAACTGGCAGTGTCTGCGTCCGAAGTCGCGATGCAAGGCGGTAGCGTGGTCGGCAAGGTCGTTCACACCATGGAATCGATCAATGAGTCATCGAAGAAGATCGTCGACATCATCAGCGTGATCGATGGCATCGCCTTCCAGACCAATATTCTCGCGTTGAACGCAGCGGTCGAAGCCGCCCGTGCCGGAGAACAAGGGCGCGGCTTTGCCGTGGTCGCATCGGAAGTACGCAACCTGGCGCAACGCAGTGCTTCGGCCGCCAAGGAAATCAAAGCCCTGATCAACGACTCCGTCGAGAAAGTCGGCAACGGCAGCAAGCTGGTCGAGCAGGCCGGCAATACGATGGAAGAGGTCGTCACCAGTGTGCGGCGCGTCACCGATATCGTCGGCGAAATCACCTCAGCCGGGCAGGAACAAAGCGACGGCATCGAACAGATCAACCACGCCATTACCCAGATGGACGAGACCACGCAGCAGAATGCCGCGCTGGTCGAACAGGCCGCCGCGGCGGCGCAATCGTTGCAGGATCAGGCGAGCCATCTGGCGCAGGTAGTCGGCGTCTTCAAGCTGGATGAACGCCAGCTCATTGGCGAACCTGCGGCAGCGACGGCAGCTGTCCGCTCGCCACGGACATCGCATCCCGCACGCGACATCACACCACGACCATCAACGATCAGCACGACACCGGCAAAAAAGCTGGAAACCAGCAAAGCGAAAGCTCCCGGTGGCAACGATGCACACTGGGAGGAATTTTAGGGAAGTGAAGAACAGCGGTTCGGGGACACGCTGAAAGATATCGGAACGAACCCGGCGCCAGCTTATTTGCGCCGGCGGAACTTGCGAAAGACCTGCCACAAACCGCCAAGCACGATAGGCAAAATAGCCGCGGCAATGCCGATCAGCACCAGGGTGTTGAGGTTCTGGCGTACCCAGGGCAAGTTACCAAACAGATAACCGAACACGACCAGCCCGACTACCCAGAGCAAGGCGCCGATGATGTTGAAGAACTGGAATTTGACGAAGGTCATTTCCGACACGCCGGCAATGAAGGGCGCAAAGGTCCGGACGATAGGCGTGAACCGCGCCAGGATGATGGTTTTTCCGCCGTGCTTTTCGTAAAAGGAATGGGTTTTTGCCAGCGCTTCAGGATTAAGCCAGCGGTAATTGTTGGTAAAGACTCTGTGTCCGATCGCTTTGCCGATCCAATAATTGAGGGTATTGCCGGTGATGGCAGCAACAACCAGCAGAAACATCAATAGCCAGATGTTCATTGCGCCGGTGGCGCAAAACGTGCCGGCAATGAACAACAGAGAATCGCCAGGCAAAAACGGTAGCACCACCAGACCGGTTTCGCAAAAGATAATCAGGAACAGCACCACATAAATCATCGTGCCGTATTGCTCTATCAGGATGCCGAGGGACTTGTCGACGTGCAACAGCACATCCAGTAACTGCAAGTAATCCATACACTCATTTCATTGATCGCCGCCAACGCGGGAAAGCCCTATAACTTACTGTTGCCGACTGACTTTTACTGACTGCTGCTGGCTAATGCCGGCTTTTGATACTTTGTTGTGCGCGTCGTTATTTACGCTACCACCTGCATTGTCACGCACTTGTGACGTTTCATGCTGCGCCGGAATCATACACTACTCATCCTTTCGCCTTGCCATCAACGCAAAAGCCGACGCCAACTGAAGAGAATGAGGGGAAACGGAACGCGTTTCAAGTGAAAAAAAAATGCGATAAAACTTATTTGTCTCCGATGCTCAAGAACAAGAATGTTCTTTCCGATAACGTCTGATATGTCCACTGTTCACACCCCCGCAAAAGTGACAGACGCATATACATAAAAAAGGGAGATTCAAATGCGCATCACAAATCTGAAAATCGGCGTCCGGCTGGGCGCCGGCTTTGCCATTCTCGTGGCATTACTGATCATCACAGGCTTTGTGGGCGGTAACCGGCTGTCCTTCCTCAATCAACAAATGTCTACCGTCGTCAACCAGACGTATCCAAAAACCGTCTTAGCCAGCGATATCATCAACCAGGAAAACCTGATCATCCGCGCCACGCGCAATCTGCTGCTGATGACGGATCCGGCACAAATCAAACTGCAGAACGACTTGATCCCGGTCGCGATCAAAACGATCGCTGCCGACATGGACGCGCTGGACAAAGGCATCAAGTCAGAAAAAGGCCGGACGCTCTTCCAGGAGATTCAACGCGCCCGAGCCGACTATGCAAACGCCAGCGATCAAGTGCTGAAAAGCATCGCCGCCGGCGACCGGGACAAAGCCTTGAACCAGCTCTTCACCGGCGGCACCTTCGACCTCCAGCAAAAATACCTGAAGTCACTCAATGAGCTGAATAAATATCAGGATCAGTTGATGAAGGACGCCAGCCTCAGCGTGGAGAACGAGTACAGCAGTGCACGCAACCTGATCATCGCCCTCACCACCGCGGCCATGCTGCTTGCCTGCGTGATTGCTTACCTCACGACACGCAGCATCACGCAACCGCTGAACCACGCTGTCAACCTGGCGGAAACTGTCGCCGCCGGCGACTTGACGTCGCGCATCGACAGCAGCGCCAAAGATGAAACCGGCAAGTTGCTGGCAGCACTCCAGACCATGAATTCGCGTCTGCAACAAATCGTCGGCGAGGTGCGCGTCAGTACCGATACGATTGCGACGGCTTCCAGTGAAATTGCAACCGGCAACCTTGATCTGTCATCCCGCACGGAACAACAAGCCAGCTCACTGGAAGAAACCGCCTCGGCCATGGAAGAACTGACTTCCACCGTCAAACAAAATGCCGACAACGCGCGCCAGGCCAATCAACTGGCCGCATCGGCTTCCACGGTGGCGGTCGAAGGCGGCAGCGTCGTCGGCCAGGTGGTCAACACCATGGAATCGATCAATGAGTCGTCCAGAAAAATTGTCGACATCATCAGCGTCATCGACGGCATCGCTTTTCAGACCAATATCCTGGCGTTGAATGCCGCCGTGGAAGCGGCCCGCGCAGGCGAACAGGGACGCGGCTTTGCCGTCGTCGCCTCGGAAGTACGCAGTCTGGCGCAGCGTTCAGCTGCAGCGGCCAAAGAGATCAAGACACTCATCGATGATTCCGTGGACAAAGTCGGACAAGGCAGCAAGCTGGTTGCCCAGGCCGGTGTCACCATGGATGAGGTGGTCGCCAGCGTCAAGCGCGTCACCGACGTCATGGGCGAAATCACCGCCGCCAGCCAGGAACAAAGCGACGGCATCGAACAAGTGAATCAGGCCATCACACAGATGGATCAGACCACCCAACAAAATGCCGCTCTGGTGGAACAAGCCGCCGCGGCCGCGCAATCCCTGCAAGACCAGGCCGGCCGGCTGTCGCAGGTCGTCAGTGTGTTCAAGATCTCTTCTGCTGACCTGGCCGGTGCCGGCACTTCGCCAGCTTCGCCAACGCGTAAGCCTGCGACGCCAAGACCGGTTGCACCGAGACCTGTGGCCGCAGCATCCAGGCCGCCTGCCATTGCCCCAAGGAAAGCGGAGCAACCGGCTGTCGCCCCCAAGGCTATTGCAGCGCACAAGGCCGACGACGGCGATCAGTGGGAACAGTTCTGAAGCAAGAAAAAAATTGCCGTTAATTGTCGTAACGTAGTCGCACCAGGCAGCCACAAGAATTAAAAGCGGCATATGATGATTATCGAGCAGGGGAATTGCGCGTACCAAAGCAGTCACGCAACGAAGATCAGGCGAGGGAACAGTCCATGATGATGGATGCCGAGCATATCAGCCAGGAACTCCAACAATGCCGCGCCTCTCTGGAGGAGAAGGAAGCGCTGCTGGCTGCATTTTCCCGCTCGATGGCAATACTTGAACTCGCGCCTGACGGCACGATCCTGAGCGCCAACGATAATTTCCTGACGCTCATGGCATACCGGCGCAGCGACATCGTCGGCCATCATCACCGCATGCTGTGCAATCCCGAATACGCCAAATCGCCTGAATACGCCGAATTCTGGCGCCGCCTGCATGCCGGCGAAGTCGTGGCGGGCACCTTGCAGCGCATGCGCAGTGACGGCTCCCGGTTGTGGCTGGAGGCAACCTGCAATCCCGTCTTCGACGCCGAGGGTAAGCTCCAGCACGTAGTCTCCATCGCCGCCGACATCACTGCACATGTTGACGATTCACAGGAAAACCACAGCGTCCTGCGCGCCCTCAACCGCTCGCTCGGCGTCATCGAGTTTTCTGCCGATGGCGTCATCGTCGGCGCCAACAGCAACTATCTCAAGACCATGGGCTACCTGCCCGAAGAGATCGTCGGCAAGCACCATGGCTTTTTATGCGATCCGGAATATGTCGCCAGCCAGGAATATGAAAACTTCTGGCGCGACGTCAATCAGGGGCGCTTTTTCTCGGGACGTTTTAAAAGAATTGCGCGTGACGGCCGCCCCATCTGGTGGGAGGCAACCTATACGCCGGTGCTGGATGTCGACGGCCTGCCGATCAAGATCATCAGCATCGGCTCGGATGTGTCTTACCGCATGGTGCGCGAACAACGTGATCGCGAATACCAGCATCTGCTGTCGCTGGGCATCAACGAAACCGACAACGCTGTTTTCATCACCAACGACACCAATTACATCGTCTTTCACAATACCGGTTTCAGCCGCATGCTCGGCTTTGCCGCCGACGAAGTCATCGGCAAACGGCCGCGCGAACTATTCGAAGGACAGACGGCGATCCTGAAGCTGATCGACGATTGCTACGCCGTCATTGCGCAAGGCAACAGCTTCCACGGGGAAGAGATGATGATCGACAAGCAAGGCCATCCGCTGTGGGTATCGACCGTGGTCAATCCGATTCTCGACGGCGACGGCAAGCTGATCAATGCCGTCTGCATCCTGACCGACATCACCAACACCAAGATGCACGAGGTGCTGCAGTACAAGGCGCTCAACGCCATGGTGCGTGAAGCCAGCCTGCAAGAAGTGCTGACCATGGTATGTCTGGAGCTGGAGCACATTGCACCCGACATCATTGCCTCGGTACTGCGCGTCGACGAACAGGGCTTGCTGCATCCGGTTGCAGGTCCGCGTTTGCCCGAAGCTTACAACCAGGCTATAGAAGGCATACCGATCGGGCCCTGCGTCGGCTCGTGCGGCACCGCCGCTTTCCGCGCCGAGCCGGTGGAAGTCTTCGACATCGCCAACGATCCGCTGTGGGCGGACTACAAACATCTGGTGCTGCCGATGGGACTGGAGTCGTGCTGGTCGACGCCGATTAAATCGGCCGACGGCCGCGTCATCGGCACGCTGGCTTTCTACTATCACGGCAAGCGCAAGGCCGATGCCTTCCATCATCGCCTGGTCGACGTCAGTCTGCATCTGTGCGCACTGGCGCTGGAACGCGAAGAGACGCGTTCGCGCATCCATCAACTGGCGTTCTACGATTCGCTGACCGGCCTGCCCAATCGCAGCCTGCTGATGGTCAAGGCCAACCAGGCCATTGCCAATGCAGCGCGCACACGGATTCCGCTGGCGGTGCTGTTCATTGATCTGGATCGCTTCAAGCAGATCAACGACTCGCTCGGCCATCAGGCCGGCGACGAATTGCTGCGCACGGTTGCGGCGCGGTTGCAAATCGAGGCGCGCAAGTCGGATATCGTCGGTCGCTTGTCGGGAGACGAGTTCGTCATCGTGCTGGCGCAATGTGATCTCCATCGCGTCACCGATGTTGTCAAACGCATCCAGGCCAATCTCTCGCTGCCTTGCCATATTGCAGGTGTGGCGCTGACGCCGCTGGCCAGCATCGGCATTGCCCTGTTCCCGGACAATGGCGACACCATCGAGATCCTGCTGCATCGTGCCGATATGGCGATGTATCAGACCAAGGAAAAGAACCGCGGCCGCTTCAGCTTCTTCAGCGACGAAATGAACACGCAAGCGCAAGAGCGGCTGGCGCTGGAAGGCGCTTTGCGCGATGCGTTGCGCGGTGGCGATTTTGAGCTGCACTACCAGCCGCAGGTCAATGTCCGCACAGGCCTGCTGCATGGCGTGGAGGCGCTGGCCCGGTGGCATCATGACCAGTTGGGACAAGTTTCGCCGGCACGCTTCATCCCGATTGCGGAAGAATGCGGACTCATCGGAGAGCTCGGCAAGTGGGCGCTGGAAGAAGCCTGTTCACAGTTGAATGATTGGCGCCGCCGCGGCATCAAGGTGCCGTCGGTCTCGGTCAATCTGTCGTCGACCAACTTCCATGATCTGGATCTGCCGCAATTCATTGCCGGCTTGCTGCAACGCTATGAATTATCTCCCGGCGACCTGACGCTGGAGATCACCGAGACCGTGATGATGGATACCAATCCCAGCACCACGCGCACCATCCATGAAATCCACGCGCAGGGCGTCAAACTGGCGATGGACGATTTCGGCACCGGCTACTCCAGTCTCGGCTACCTGCGCAATCTGCCGGTATGCGAACTGAAACTGGACCAAAGTTTTGTGCGCGACATGGATCGCGACGAAACCGTGCTGGCGCTGACCAATGCCGTCATTCGCATCGGCGAGAGCCTCAACCTGATCGTCGTCGCCGAAGGCGTGGAAGACAAACGGCAATACCATCTGCTCAAACAACAGGGCTGCGATGTCGCTCAGGGCTATCTGTTTTCGCGCCCGATGCTGTCTGAAATTTTCGAGCACTGGCTGAAAAATTTCAAAATAGATAACTTTTTATAAAAAGTTTTATCAAAGAAACAATTTTACGTAGCATTGTTACATCGCTTTTAATGGTCTTACCAGAAAAAGTGGTTCATAAACAACTAGTTACGTGAATTATTCCGCTCAACGAAACCAGTTTGAGGGCGAATTTAGCTATACTTGCTCCCCTTCAAACCGAAGCTTCACCCCACCGCCGCGCACGCGCAAACGTTTGCAGTTTCTTTGTTACAACGTTTTAAAACACGTTTGCTCGCGGTACCCGGCGCCCTCGCGCCCAACAAAAAGAACACCACACTATGCAAACTTCTGCCTTCCATTATCGAAGCTGGGCCGTCGGCACCAAGCTCACTTCTCTCACCCTCGCGCTGGTGGGAGCCTTGTTCATCGCGGCGATGCTATTGATCAGTTACGCCACATCGACGATGCTGGAGCATCGATCGATGAACCAGATCGCCGGCGAGACCCGCGGCGTCGTCAACATGGTCGAAATGTTCGACCGCTCGGTGAACAGCCAGGTGGAGCGTTTCTCCAACATGTTCGCCAACTCCTTTCCGGAAAAATTTTCGCTCGACAGCAGCCGCACCATCCAGATCGGCGACAAGGCGACGCCGGTGCTGCGCAACGGCAATACCGACCTCAACCTGGATTTCGCCATCCCTGACCGCTTCACTGCACAGACTGGCGTGACCGCGACCATCTTCGCCAAGACCGGCGACGATTTCGTGCGCGTCTCCACATCGGTGAAAAAGGAAAACGGCGACCGCGCCGTCGGCACGCTGCTCGACAGAACGCATCCCGGCTACGCGGCACTGCTGGCCGACAAATCCTATAGCGGTATCGCCACACTCTTCGGCAAGCAGTACATCACCAAGTACACCCCGATCAAGGATGCTGCCGGCCAACTGATCGGTGTGCTGTATGTGGGTGTCGACATCTCCGCCGACATTGCGGCGCTGACCAGCAAGATCAAGGCGCTCAAAGTCGGTGAGACCGGCTACTTCTATGTGATCAACGCCAAGCCGGGAAATGACTACGGCAAGCTGATCGCCGGCCCGAAAGATGAAGGCAAAAATCTGGTGGGCCTGAAGGACGTCAACGGCAAAGAATTCATCAAGGATATGCTGACGCAGAAGGAAGGCGTCATGCGCTACATGTGGGACAACCCGGATACCGCCGGCCATGCGGGCGAAGACAAGATCGTTGCATTCAGCCAGTTCGCCAGCTGGAACTGGATCATCGCCGGTGAAACCTATACTGCCGAAGTGACCAATGAAATCGCTGCCATGCGTAACCGCTTCATGCTGTTCGGCGCAGTCTTTTTGCTGCTGGTCGGCGCAGTGCTGGTCATCGTGATCAAACAAGTCGTGACCCGACCGCTGGCGCGTGCCCGCGAAGCCGCCGACAAGCTGGCCGGCGGCGACCTTACCGCACGCCTGCACGTCAATCAGCAAGACGAAATCGGCCAGCTCATGCTCGCCGTCAACGGCATCAGCGACGGCCTGGCGCACGTGGTGGCCGATGTCCGTCAGGGCACCGAGCAGATCACCACCGCCTCGACCGAAATCGCCACAGGCAATCTCGACCTGTCGTCGCGCACCGAGCAGCAGGCAGGCTCGCTGGAGGAAACCGCCTCGGCGATGGAAGAGCTGACCTCCACTGTCAAGCAAAACGCCGACAACGCACAGCAAGCCAACCAGCTGGCGCAGTCCGCCTCTGAAATCGCCTCGCAAGGCGGCGCCGTGGTCGGCCAGGTAATCGACACCATGGGCTCGATCAACGACTCATCGAAGAAAATCGTCGACATCATCAGCGTGATCGACGGCATCGCTTTCCAGACCAACATCCTGGCGCTGAACGCGGCAGTGGAAGCTGCCCGCGCCGGAGAGCAAGGCCGCGGCTTTGCCGTGGTCGCATCCGAAGTCCGCAGTCTGGCGCAACGCTCTGCCGCTGCCGCCAAGGAAATCAAGATTCTCATCGATGATTCCGTCGACAAGGTTGAAGCCGGCAGCAAGCTGGTTGAACAAGCCGGCGCCACCATGACCGAAGTCGTCGCCAGCGTGAAGCGCGTAACCGACATCGTCGGCGAGATCAGCTCGGCCAGCCAGGAACAGCGCGACGGCATCGAGCAAGTCAACCATGCCATCACGCAGATGGAACAAACCACGCAGCAAAATGCCGCACTCGTGGAAGAAGCCGCCGCTGCTGCGCAATCGCTGCAAGATCAGGCGCACAAACTGACGGCATCGGTCAGCACCTTCAAGCTGGACGAGACGCATGCGATGTCGTTCACCGCTGCGCCTGCTCCATCGCATTCCTTGCGCACGGTCACCGCCAAGCCGGCTGCTGCAATCAAACCTGCCGCAGCGGCAGCCAAACCACCTGCTGCAAAAAAGGCATTGCCTCCGGCCGACAAAGACAGCGACTGGGAACAGTTCTAAGTTGGTCAGGCATGGTCATGCCGCCGGCCGGACAGGAAATCCTGTGAACCGGCTGGCGGTATAATCGCAGGATGAACGCACCAGATCGCCCTACCCGCCCCATTCGCCCCATCCAGGCCCTGCCCGACCAGTTGATCTCGCAGATCGCTGCAGGCGAGGTTATCGAACGTCCTTCCGCTGTCGTCAAGGAACTGCTCGAAAACGCCCTCGATGCCGGCGCCACGCAAATCACCGTGCGGCTGGAGCAAGGCGGCGTCAAGCGTATTGCCATCACCGACAACGGCCGCGGCATTCCGCCCGAGCAGATGCCTCTCGCGCTGGCGCGTCATGCGACGTCCAAAATCGCCTCCCTGACCGATCTGGAAAACGTCGGTACCCTCGGCTTCCGTGGCGAGGCATTGGCATCGATCGCATCGGTTGCGCAACTGACACTGACCACGCGTACTGCCGATGCGGCCCATGCGTGGGAAATCACCGGCTCGCAGGAAGGCAATGTCGTCCCCGCATCCGGTGCGCCCGGCACCACCATCGATGTACAGGATTTGTATTTCAATACCCCTGCGCGCCGCAAGTTTCTGAAATCGGAACAAACCGAATACGGCCACTGCGCCGAGGTCGTGCGCCGCATTGCGCTGGCGCGTCCCGACGTCACCTTCTCGCTGACGCATAACGGCAAGACCGTCGACCACTGGAACATCGGCGAGTTTGCCAAACGCAGCGCGCATATTCTCGGCGACGAATTCGCCAACGCCCGTCTGCCGGTCGACGAAAGCGCCGGCCCTTTGCGCATTCATGGTTTCATCGGTTTGCCGACCGCCTCCAAGGCGCGCGCCGACGGCCAGTATTTTTACGTCAACGGCCGCTTTGTGCGCGACAAGTTGCTGGTGCACGCCGTACGCGCCGCCTATCAGGACGTGCTGCACGGCGACCGCTATCCGTCGTACGCACTGGCGCTGGATCTGGATCCGGCACTGGTCGACGTCAATGTGCATCCGTCCAAGATTGAAGTGCGCTTCCGCGACAGCCGCAGCGTGCATCAATTCGTCTTTCACGCCGTCAGCCGCGCGCTGGCTGCGACCTCCGCAACCTCATTCGGCAATGCGCCCGCACCACAAGCGGCTGGCAACGGGCCGTTGCCGTGGATGCGCGATCAAACCCAACAACCCTATCAGCAGCCTCAGCATCAGGCGGAGTTCGGCGCACAGCTGCGTCCGAATTTTTCGGCAGGCGGTTTTGGCGTTGCGCAGAATACCGCCGATTACGGCGCAATGTTCCGTCCCGGCGTGCAGACCAATCTGGACATGGCATCTGCAGCGGACAGCGAAACACATACCGGCGCATTCACCATGCCCATCGCCGCCAATATGCAAAGCCTGCCGGCCGACGACTTCCCGCTCGGCTTCGCGCTGGCGCAATTGCACGGCATCTACGTGCTCGCGCAAAACAGCAAGGGCCTGGTCGTGGTCGACATGCATGCCGCGCATGAACGCATCCTGTACGAGCAATTGAAGAATGCGCTCGATGACAACAGCATGTTCGTGCAACCGCTGCTGATCCCGGTGACCTTCTACGCCGACGCGGTCGAAGTCGGCACGGCGGAAGAACATCAGGACACGCTGAGCGCGCTCGGCTTCGATATCGCGGCGATGTCGCCGACCACGCTGGCAGTGCGCGCCGTACCGGCGCTGCTGAAGAACGCCGATGCCCAGACGCTGGCGCGCGATGTGCTGCGCGATGTGCGCGAATTCGGCGGCTCGCGCGTGCTGCTGGAGCGCCGTAACGAACTGCTCGGCACATTGGCCTGCCACACGGCCGTGCGCGCCAATCGCAGCCTCACCGTCCCGGAAATGAACGCGCTGCTGCGCCAGATGGAAGCCACCGAACGCGCAGACCAGTGCAACCACGGCCGCCCGACCTGGAGCCAGCTGGCCCTGTCCGATCTGGACAAACTCTTCCTGCGCGGTCAATAAGATGGCGGCAGCATCCGAAGTCACTGCCGCACCGCTGGCAGTCGCCATCATGGGACCCACCGCCTCCGGCAAGACCGCAGCGGCGCTGGAAATCGCCAGACATATTCCTTGTGAAATCATTTCGGTGGACTCGGCGCTGGTGTATCGCGAGATGGACATCGGCACGGCCAAGCCGAACGCCGAAGAACTCGCCGGCGTGCCGCATCATCTGATCGATATCCTCGACCCGACTGAATCCTATTCGGCGATGCAGTTTCGCAATGATGCCCTGCGCCTGGCGCAAGACATCCGCGCGCGCGGCAAGCTGCCGCTGCTGGTGGGCGGCACCATGCTGTATTTCAAGGCCTTGCGCGACGGTCTCGACGATTTGCCGGAAGCGGATCCCGCCGTACGCGAACGCCTCGACGACGAAGCCGCGCGCGACGGCGTGCCCGCACAGCATGCACGCCTTGCCACGCTCGACCCGGAAACCGCTGCCCGCCTCAAACCCAACGACAGCCAACGCATCCAGCGCGCGCTCGAAATCATCGAACTGACCGGCAAGCCGATGTCGGCGCTGCTGGCGCAGAAAAAAGCCGAGCCTCTGCCATTCACGCTGTTGCCGCTGGCGCTGGAACCATCGGAGCGCGCCGTCCTGCATGAGCGTATCGCACGCCGCTTTGACCTGATGGTGGAAAATGACGGCTTGCTGGACGAAGTCCGCCGTCTGCGCGCGCGCGGAGACCTGCACCTCGGACTACCGTCAATGCGCTGCGTCGGCTACCGCCAGGCCTGGGAATACCTCGACGGCCACTACGACTACGCCGAAATGCGCGAACGCGGCATCATTGCCACCCGACAACTCGCCAAACGCCAGATCACCTGGCTGCGCTCCACGCCGGGCCGCGTGGTCATCGATTGCAATGCTGCCAATGCCACGCAAATCGTGATGAATCACGTGCGAAAGGCGCTGGAAAGCTGACGTCATGAGGTTTTACGAAAAACGAGTCAAAGAGACAAGCATCAGCGGCTTAAATTCTCTTGACAGGCGCAGGATCGACTAGCATAATTGTGGGCTTGCTTTTGGTGATATAGCTCAGTTGGTTAGAGCACAGCACTCATAATGCTGGGGTCGGTGGTTCAAGTCCACCTATCACCACCAAAGACACTGTAAGCCGTTGATCCGAAAGGGTCAGCGGCTTTTTTGTTTTTGTGGGCAGTTTCTTACCTGTCTTTGATCTCGCGCATGGAACCGCACCGGGTTTATAGGGCAGGGTAAGCAACGGACTCACTGAACGTCATCAGGTTTGTTAGCGGAGGAGCAATGGCTGGAGTCAGCATCAAGAAAATCATGAGCACAAAGCTCGTTACCGTTAACCTGGATGACAAGCTGGAAACGGTAAAAGAGATTTTCGATAATTTAAAATTCCACCACCTGCTGGTGGTGGAAGAGCGCAAACTCTTGGGCGTGGTTTCAGATCGCGATCTGCTCAAGGCCCTGAGCCCGAACATCGGCTCGGCACGCGAAACTTATCAGGACATCGCCAGCCTGAACAAGCGCGTACATCAGATCGCGACGCGGCACCCGATCGTGTTGCAGGAAACCGCCACGGTCGATGACGCAATTCACTTGTTTAACACACACAGCGTTTCCTGCCTGCCGGTCGTCGATCTGAACGCCTGGCCTGTCGGGATTGTGAGCTGGCGTGACATCCTGAAAAACCTGCGCATCAACCCGACCAGTACTTAGAACCGCTCTGGAAAACGGTTAAACGAGCGCAGCTGCGCTCGGCACCACCGTCGCAAACCGATCGGCCAACGCCGCCAGCGACGCGCGCTGTATCTCTGCTGCGGAGACGACACCGCCGCCCAATGCATCCGGTAAATCGCGTGTGGCGCATGCTGCCGCCACGACCGTCGACACATAGCCATGATCGAGCGCCGAACGTGTGGTGGCGCTGATGCACATGTGCGTGGCGAAGCCGGCGATGATCAATTCCTTTTTCCCGGCCTTTTTCAGTTCAGCATCGAGTGTCGTATTCGAGAAGGAATTCGGCAGCGCCTTGACGACGGTCACCTCCCCCTCTTGCGGCTGCAAGCCGTCAATGATGTTGACGTATTCACGTTGCGGATCAAACAGTGCCGCGCCGGGCTTGGCGTGATGAACCACGTGGAAAACCGGAGCGGCGGCAGCGCGCGCCTGTTTGAGCAACTGCGCGATCTCGCCGATGGCGGCGTCAATGCCGGCCAGCGGCACGCCGCCTTTGGTGTATTCGGTCTGATGGTCGATGAGGATCAGCGCGGCGTCCTTCCATTGCGGGGTGCGCGGTGCGGCGCCGGCGATTTGCAGCAGTGTTTTGGGTGTGGACATGGCGGACTCCTTTGAATGTTCAGTAAGTACAGCTAACTGAAGCCATGGTAGATGGTTAAAATACGTACATCAATTCGCAAAAACAGGCAGCCACCCGTGAATAAATTAACAGCTGCGCCGAATCCCCCTGTACAAAACCTGTCTGCGGACTGGGAAGGATTGCGCACCTTTGCCGCCTTTGTGGAAGCCGGCAGCTTCTCGGGAGCCGCACGGTCGCTGGACGTCACGCACGCCACCGTGAGCAGACGCCTGCAGATGCTGGAGCTTGCCTTGCAAGGCCCTCTCTTCACACGGCGCGGCGACGACACCGAACTGACGCGCCTCGGTGAAACGGTGCTGGGCGCTGCGCGTGAGATGCAGGCGCAGACGGCCCAACTGGCGCGCCGGCTGGCCGGTGAGGATATCCGCATGGAGGGCAAGGTGCGCATCGCGAGCACCGATGCGCTGGCGACGATGTTTCTGGCGCCACGCCTGCCTTCCCTGCTGGATCAATGGCCGAATCTGGACGTTGAGTTCAGCATGAGCCATCAGACCGTCAGCCTGGCGCGGCGCGATGCCGATCTGGCAATCCGTTTTGCCAGGCCGCAGGACGGCGACCTGATTGCCAGAAGCCTGGGCAAGATCAGCTACTTTCTCTGCGGCAGCAAGGCGCGCGTGGATGACTGGCGCAATCACCCCGCATCCGCGGCTTTCATCGGTTATGACGATGGCGTGCCGGAGATCCCGGAGACGCTGTGGCTGGCTGACCATGCCGGCAACAACCCGGTGCGCTTTCGCAGCACCAGCCTGGTGGCGCAATGCGTGGCGGCACGTGCAGGGGTGGGGCTGGCATTGTTGCCCCAGTATTTGCTGGCGCCCGATCTGGAACTGGCGGAAACCCAGCCGCAGCTGCATCGGGAAATCTGGGTGGTCTATCACCGTGATTTGAAATCCCTGCCACGCCTGCGCGCCGTGCTGGACTGGCTGGACAGTTGTTTTTCAGCGCAGGCCTGATTTATTGCCGAAATACCATTTTTCATCCTGTTGCAGAACCTTGCCGCAGACTGCCACCTGCCCCGCTTGACTGGGCATCCGGTGCTATAATCGCGAACCTTGGAAGTGCATGGGATGACGATCCGCACTCGCCTTGCCCGCGCCGCAAGACAGCCGTCTCGCTGTTTTTGCTACCGAGCTTGCAACTGAATGCAATTCGCGCCGGGCGGCAACAATACGCGACTCGCCTCTGCTTCCCCTTGCCGGCACCGACTTTGACTCCCTGCCGCGCCCTCATGCTTGATTGACAACTATGCAGAAAAAAGTATTCATCAAAACCTTCGGCTGCCAGATGAACGAGTACGACTCGGACAAGATGGCCGACGTGCTCAACGCTTCCGACGGCCTGATCAAGACCGACAAGCCGGAAGATGCGGACATCATCCTGCTCAACACCTGTTCCGTGCGTGAAAAGGCGCAGGAAAAAGTGTTTTCCGATCTCGGCCGTCTGCGCGAACTGAAGAAACTCAATCCCGACCTGCTGATCGGCGTAGGCGGTTGCGTGGCATCGCAGGAAGGTGAAGCCATCGTCAAACGCGCACCTTACGTCGATATGGTGTTCGGCCCGCAAACCCTGCACCGCCTGCCGCAACTGATCAGCGAGCGCCGCTTTACCGGCCGTGCGCAGGTCGACATCAGCTTTCCTGAAATCGAGAAGTTCGATCACATGCCACCGGCACGTGTTGAAGGTGCTTCTGCCTATGTATCGATCATGGAAGGTTGCAGCAAGTATTGCAGCTATTGCGTGGTGCCTTACACACGCGGCGAAGAAGTCTCGCGCCGCTTTGAAGACGTACTGACCGAAGTCGCCGGACTGGCTGAACAGGGCGTCAAGGAAATCACGCTGCTGGGCCAGAACGTCAACGCCTTCCGCGGCGCCATGGCCGATGGCGAAATCGCCGACTTTGCCTTGCTGATTGAATATATCGCCGACATCCCCGGCATCGAACGTATTCGTTTCGTCACCAGCCATCCGAAGGAATTCACTCAGCGGCTGATCGACACCTACGCCAAGGTGCCGAAGCTGGTGGATCATCTCTACCTGCCGGCGCAACACGGTTCCGACCGTATCCTGGCAGCGATGAAGCGCGGCTACACCGCACTGGAATACAAATCGGTGCTGCGCCGCTTGCGCGAAGTGCGTCCGAACATCGCCATCTCCAGCGACTTCATCGTCGGCTTCCCGGGCGAGACGGAAGAAGATTTCAACGCGCTGATGAAGCTGATCACCGACATCGGCTACGACACCAGCTTCAGCTTCGTATTCAGCCCGCGTCCTGGTACGCCGGCAGCCAATCTGACCGACGATACGCCATACGAAGTCAAGTTGAAGCGCCTGCAGCATCTGCAGGCGGTCGTACAGGACAACGCCAACAAGATCAGCCAGAGCATGGTCGGTTCAGTACAGCGCATTCTGGTAGAAGGTCCGTCGAAGAAGGATCCCAACGAGTTGCAAGGACGTACTGAAAACAACCGCGTGGTCAATTTCGCCAGCGGCCCGAATGGTGCGCGCCTGATCGGCCAGATGGTCGACGTCTCGATTCTGCAGGCATTCCCGTTCTCGCTGCGCGGCGAGATCGTGGTCAAGCAATAATTCAGTCCAATCCGATCTGCTTAACCGGATCTACCTAACCTTATCTCACTGATATCGAGCCAGATTGAAAAAATCACCCAGCCAGCCTCAGTACTTCATCCCGCAACCGCTCGACAACAAACGTCTGGCGCATCTGTGCGGTCCTTTGGATGAAAACCTGAGGCAAATTTCGTCCGCTCTCGATGTGACGATTTTCCGCCGCGGCGAAAAATTCATCGCCAGCGGCACCAACGCCGAGCGCGCAGTCACGATCCTCGAACGCTTTTACGCCTTGGCGGACAAGCCGGTATCGGTGGAAGATATTCAGCTGGCGCTGGTCGAACAACGCGCCACGGCGATCATCGATGCTGAACTCGGCGATGCAGATACCGCCATCGACAAAACAGAAAAGACTGAAATCGAGAGCCCGGTACTGAAAACACGCAAGCACGACCTGCGTGGCCGCACACCGCATCAGAGCGAATACCTGCACGCAATTCTGGAGCACGACATCACCTTCGGCGTCGGCCCGGCCGGCACCGGCAAGACTTATCTTGCCGTAGCCTGCGCTGTCGATGCGCTGGAACGGGACGCCGTACAACGCATCGTGCTGACGCGTCCGGCGGTGGAAGCCGGTGAACGCCTGGGCTTCTTGCCCGGCGATCTGGCGCAAAAGGTTGATCCGTATCTGCGTCCGCTGTATGACGCGCTCTACGACCTGCTTGGTTTTGATCGCACACAGAAGCTGTTTGAAAAACAGGCGATCGAGATCGCACCGCTGGCCTATATGCGCGGCCGTACGCTGAACCACGCCTTTATCATTCTCGATGAAGCGCAAAACACGACGCCGGAACAGATGAAGATGTTCCTCACCCGTATCGGTTTCGGCAGCAAAGCAGTGGTGACAGGCGACGTCACGCAGATCGACTTGCATCACGGCCAAAAAAGCGGCCTGATCGATGCGCTCAATGTGCTGCACGATGTGCGCGGCATTGCGTTCTCGCGCTTCACCAGCAGCGACGTGGTGCGTCATCCGATGGTGGCGCGCATTGTCGATGCTTATGAAGCTGCAGCGCCAAACGGCAACGCCCACATCACTTCCAACAACGCCGTCAAACGTCTCAGCCAGGGCCTGACTCAGTCGGCCAAGCCACGTCATGCAAAAAAATAAACTGACTCTTTCCGTCCAGTACGCCGATCCACGTTTGAAAGAAAGCGTGCCGCGCCCGCAGATCCGCCGATGGATTCAGGCGGCGCTGTTTGCGCCTGCCGAGCTGACGATTCGTTTTGTCGATGCCCAAGAAGGCCAGACGTTGAACCGCGACTATCGCGGCAAAGACTACGCCACCAACGTGCTGACGTTTGCCTACACGGAAGACGAAAACAGCGAAGTCACGCAAGCCGACATCATCCTGTGCACCGATGTACTGGAAAAAGAAGCCGCTGAGCAAAAGAAGCCGCTGCTGGATCATGCGGCGCACCTGATCGTCCATGGCGTGTTGCATGCGCAAGGCTACGATCATGAAGAAGAGGAAGAGGCGACCGAGATGGAAGCTTTGGAGACGGAGATTCTGGCGGGCCTGGGCTTCGACAATCCTTACGCCGATCGCGGTTGAGCTTGAAACCCGCATCGCCGACTGAGGCGTGCCGCCGTTCATTTTTGCTTCAAGCCATCATCTGAGGTGGCTCGATGTCCATAGTGCAACAATTGGTGTAATGCTTTGCGGCATCGTTTATTTCAACACCGATGCTGTACTGACGCTGATAACTATTCCTTGTCGCGGTAGCGTCTGACCGCTGTCCGCAAAAATTCCAACTGCCGTCCAAAGCGCGTGCAACGGTCGCAAATGGCCAGATGCCAGCGCAGCGCCAGCCTTCGCGCAAACGATAGCTTGTTGTCTTGCGCCTCGCACAAGACGCGGTGTGCTTCCTTGCATTTCATCTATTCTCTCCAGTGACGTCATTGTAGATGACGCGCCGTCACCCAATTCGCCGGTTCCGTATCGTTTAGTCGGCGATCGACCCGAATTCTTACATTTTGCTGACCGCTTTCTCGCTAAATTTTTAAGTGTTGGCAAAATGCTCTTCCGTTTTCATTCTTTTTCTCTCCGCCTGTAAGAAATCACCCGGTCGCTGCGACCAAGGGGCATGGAATCGCAAAACGCCTCACACGAATCTGATCGAAGACGTTTTGCATTGCGCCATATACTCAGGAGACGATTGTGAAAGCTTCCCTATCGGTCATGCCGACCACCCCGGCCGTTCCGCCCGCCAAGACAGTGCACCCGCTGTGGCTGCGCGTAACGCACTGGATCAATGCCTTCTCTGTCGTGATCATGATCGCCAGCGGCTGGCGCATCTACAATGCTTCGCCAATTTTTCCCTTCGTCTTTCCTAAAGAATGGACACTGGGCGGCTGGCTCGGCGGCGCATTGCAGTGGCATTTTGCCGCGATGTGGCTGCTGGCGATCAACGGCCTTGTGTATCTCGCACTCAACCTGCTAAGCGGACGTGCACAACGTAAATTCTTTCCGTTGCGCCCGAAGGAAGTCCTGCATGACTTTGTGCAAGCGTTGAAAGGCAAGCTGCAGCACGCGTCGCTCGATCACTATAACGCGGTGCAAAAACTAGCGTATCTATCCGTCATTGCCGATCTCATTCTGATTGTGGTGTCCGGCCTGGCGATCTGGAAATCGGTGCAGCTTCCCTTACTGCGCGACTTGATGGGCGGCTTTGACAGTGCGCGCATCGTGCATTTTTTCGCGATGAGTTTTCTGGTGCTGTTCATCGTCGTACATATCGTGATGGTGGCGCTGGTGCCGCGCACCTTGCTCGCCATGCTGCGCGGACGCTGAGGGGAACATCATCATGATCAAGAAACCCCATCGCCTGCCTTCCACGCTCGATAGCGAACTCATCATCAAGGATGCACGCCGCGAACTCGAACTGGCCATGCCTTCGCGCCGTCTGTTCGGCAAACGCGCGTTGACGCTGGGAGGCCTGTCGCTGCTGACCGGCTGCGAGATTACCGATAACGAATCGGTCAATCGCATGCTCACCAAAATCTCGCGCATGAACGACGGCGTGCAGGCCTGGCTGTTTGATCCGAACAAGATGGCGCCGACCTATCCGGCGTCGATGATCACACGACCGTTTCCGTTCAATGCGTTTTACGGCGAAGACGAAATCACCGAAGTCGACGGCGACGATTACCGCCTGGAGATCAAAGGACTGGTCAGCAACAAGAAAACGTGGACACTGCCGGAACTGCGTCGCCTGCCACAGGTGGAGCAGATCACGCGCCACATCTGCGTGGAAGGCTGGAGTGCTATCGGCCGCTGGGGCGGCGTCCCGTTTGCCGGCTTCCTGAAACATATCGGCGCCGACCTCAATGCCAAATTTATCGCATTCCGCTGTGCCGATGACTATTACACCAGCATCGACATGCCGACCGCGCTACACGCACAAACGCAGCTGACGCTGACCTACGACGGCGAGATTCTGCCGCCGAAGTATGGCTTCCCGATGAAGCTGCGCATGCCCACCAAACTGGGCTACAAGAATCCGAAGCACATTGCTTCAATCGAAGTAACCAACACTTACCCCGGCGGTTACTGGGAAGACCAGGGGTACAACTGGTTCGGCGGTGCTTAGCAAGTTGCCAAGTCATTGCCGGGTTCATGGCGCTTTTGCCACTTTTTTACCAATTTTTATTTCTAGGAGCTCCACATGAAAAAAGCACTCTCCACACTGTTCGCCTGTCTGATGATGGCTGCCGTTTCGGGCGCCTACGCTGCCGACACCATGGCCAAGGACGACATGGCCAAAGACTCGATGTCGAAGGACAGCATGAAAAAAGACGGCATGAAGAAAGACAAGATGAAAAAGAAAGACTCTATGAGCAAGGATTCCATGGCCAAAGACGGTATGGCTAAGGATGGTATGGCGAAGGACGGCATGGCCAAGGATGAAATGAAGAAGTAATCACACTTCGTTTCTTTCGACATGTTCGCGGCATGCGCATGCTGCGGACATGTCCATCCGGAAATTGTTGTAATTTGCGACGTTCTGTCCGCTTCATTCGTTGTTCGCGCTGAGCAGGAAATCGCGTTTTAGTAGATTTGTCATATATTTGTTGTATCCTATGGCCATCGAAACAACGTCGGACCCACGGCTCACGCCATATGCAAGATCACCCTAGTAGCGTCAAATCCATTGACGCTAAACCACACCGTTCTTTATTTGAACGTCTCACTGCACTCATCTCCCCTGAACCTGAAAACCGAGCAGAGTTGCTCGAAGTCCTGCACGACGCACATGAGCGCAATCTGATTGACGCCGACGCGCTGTCGATGATTGAAGGCGTGTTTCAGGTATCCGATCTGGCCGTACGCGACATCATGGTGCCGCGTTCGCAAATGGACACCATCGACATCACCAAACCGATCGAAACCTGGATGCCTGAAGTGCTGTCGACTTCGCACTCCCGCTTCCCGGCTGTCGAAGGAGAGCGCGACAAGGTGATCGGTGTCTTGCTGGCAAAGGATCTGCTGCGTTATTACGCGGAAGATTCTTTCGATGTGCGCGACATGCTGCGCCCCGCCGTCTTCATCCCCGAATCGAAACGCCTCAACGTGTTGCTGCGCGACTTCCGCGCCAATCGCAACCACATGGCCATTGTTGTCGACGAATACGGCGGCGTTGCCGGTCTGATCACGATTGAAGACGTGCTGGAACAAATCGTCGGCGATATCGAAGACGAATACGATTTTGACGAAGAAGAAGACAACATCCTTGCCATCAAGGACGGCGCCAACGGCCCACGCTGGCGCATCAAGGGGCTGACCGAAATCACCCAGTTCAACGAAACCCTGGAAACCGAATTCTCCGACGAGGACGCCGACACCATCGGCGGTCTGGTCGCCAACCATCTCGGCCGCGTACCGCGCAAGGGCGACGAGTTCGACATCGCCGGCATGCACTTCGAAGTGCTGCGCGCCGATGCTCGCCAGGCGCATGTGCTGCTGGTGGAAAAACTGCCGGAAAACCCGGCAGCCGAGGAAGAAGAATAAGTTTCCCTGCGTGAACCTCCCGACTCACTCCCCCGCCGGCACAGACACTGCAACGGATGCCTTGACTGCATCCACCGCGTCCCATCATGTTGAAACGTCAACTACAGTGACAAGATGGACGCCGCTCATCGCTTTGCTGGCCGGCGTGCTCAATGTGCTAGCCTTCGCCCCCTTCAACATCTGGCCGATTCAGATCCTGACGCTGGCTTGGGTGTTTCGCCAGATCAGCCGCACAACGTCATTCAGGCGCAATGCGCTCACCGGCTGGCTTTATGGCTTCGGCTGGGCAGCGTGCGGCGTGCACTGGCTGTACATCAGCATGCACGACTATGGCGGCATGGCAGGATGGATGGCAGCTTTGGCAGTCGGCTTACTGGCTGCCTATCTCGGTATTTATGCAGCGCTTACTGCAGGACTGGCAGGCTGGCTAAAACAGCGCTGGCAGGTTTCGCCCGCCGTGCTGCTGCTGCTGGTGCTGCCGGCCTTATGGGCTTTATCGGAATGGGTTCGCGGATGGCTGTTCACGGGATTTCCCTGGCTGACTTCCGGTTACGCGCATAACGTCGGCCCGCTGGCAGGTTTTGCTCCGCTCATCGGCGTCTACGGCTTGGCGTGGATTGCAGCCGTCATCGCAGGCTGTCTGGCGATGGTGAGCCTGCGTACAGGCCGGCGCATCCTGCCCGCGGTGCTGGCGGTAGTGCTGGCCTGTGCGGGCACAGCCTTGCATTTGGTGCAATGGACAACACCTGTCGGCCAACCGATCACCGCACGCATGCTGCAGGGAAATATTCCGCAGGAAATGAAATTTTCCAATGAAGCGCTGCTGTCTACCTTGAATATGTACGACGAGATGATTCGCAGTGCTCCCGCTGATTTGATTGCGACACCGGAAACCGCCGTACCGCTGCTGCCGCAGCAGTTGCCGCCGGATTATCTGGCACGTTTGATCCGTTTTATCCAGAGCTCCGGTAGCCATCTGGCGCTGGGCATTCCGCTGTCTGACGGCCCCAACCAGTACGCCAACAGTGTGATCGGTTTTTCTCCCGATCCGGCCAGCGCCAAAAGCCCTTATCGCTATGACAAGCACCATCTGGTGCCTTTCGGCGAATTCATCCCATTCGGCTTCCGCTGGTTTGTCGACATGATGAGCATCCCGCTGGGCGATATGACGCGCGGTAACCCGTTGCAACTGCCGTTTGCGGTGAAACAGCAATGGGTGATGCCAAACATCTGCTATGAGGATTTGTTCGGCGAAGAAATCGCCGCCCAGCTGGGTGGCGCCTACTACGCCGGTCAGCCGCAGGCCAGCATTCTTCTGAATCTGTCGAATATTGCCTGGTTCGGCAACTCCATCGCCCTGCCGCAACATTTGCAGATCTCGCAGATGCGCGCCCTGGAAACAGGTCGTCCGATGCTGCGCTCAACCAATACCGGCGCGACCGCCGTGATCGGGCCGAACGGGCAAGTGATCTCCGAATTGCAACCCTACACACGCAATATGCTGAGCGCATCGGTGCAAGGCTATCAAGGCCAGACGCCGTACATTCTATTCGGCAACAAGCTGATGCTGGCGCTGGCAATTGTCTCGCTGGCAGCGGCATGGCTGCTGTCGCGCCGCAAGCGCTAAGATTTCAGCGCAATTTCCTTGTCTTATTCGGCGCTATCCTCGATGCGGGGCGCATAAGCACCCCAAAAACCGCTAAAATTCAGGGTTTTAGCAATTCCTTGCCTGCCGTCACCGGCAACTACAAAAAAGATGCTCACATTTCAACAGATTATTCTCAAGCTGCAAGAATATTGGGATGCGCAAGGTTGCGCATTGCTCCAGCCGTACGACATGGAAGTCGGCGCCGGCACGTCGCATACTGCGACCTTCCTGCGCGCCATCGGACCTGAGCCTTGGCGCGCCGCCTATGTGCAACCATCGCGCCGCCCGAAAGATGGCCGCTACGGCGAAAACCCGAATCGCATGCAGCACTACTACCAATATCAGGTCGTGCTGAAGCCTGCACCTGAGAATATCCTCGATCTGTACCTCGGCTCGCTGGAAGCACTGGGCCTGGACCTGAAGCAAAACGACGTGCGCTTCGTCGAAGACGACTGGGAAAACCCGACGCTGGGCGCCTGGGGCCTGGGCTGGGAAGTCTGGCTCAATGGCATGGAAGTGACGCAGTTTACTTACTTCCAGCAAGTCGGCGGTCTCGACTGCAAGCCGGTGCTGGGTGAAATCACCTACGGCATTGAGCGTCTGGCGATGTACCTGCAAGGCGTGGAAAATGTCTACGACCTGGTCTGGACCGAATGGCTCGAAAACGGGGTCAAGAAGAAGCTGACCTACGGCGACGTGTTCCATCAGAACGAAGTCGAGCAGTCGACCTTCAATTTCGAATACTCGAATACCGACTTCCTGTTCTCGCTGTTCGGCAACTATGAATCTGAAGCCAAACGCCTGCTCGAAGTCCCGCTGGCATTGCCTGCGTACGAAATGATCCTGAAGGCGGCACACACCTTCAATCTGCTCGATGCACGCGGTGCGATTTCGGTGACCGAGCGTGCGGCCTACATCGGGCGCATTCGCAATCTGTCGCGCGCAGTGGCGCAGGCGTATTTCGAATCGCGCGAGCGTCTGGGCTTCCCGATGGCCGGCGCGGCGGACACCGCACGCCAGGCAGCTTGAACGCTTGGGCTCACTGAACAAGCCTGAATACGCCTGAACATAAGCCTGAACAAGTATTGACCGGATCGCGCACCGGCTGAACACCGCCGCTGCGCCAGACAAGCAAGAATTGGCAAGAAAACAGAAAATGACTCAAACACTTTTAGTAGAACTCCTGACCGAAGAACTGCCACCGAAAGTACTCGCCAAACTGGGCGATGCCTTTTCCAACGGCATTTTCAACGGACTGAAAGCACGCGACTTCCTCGAAGACGGCGCAGTCGCCTCGGCCTACGCGACACCCCGCCGCCTGGCGGTTGCCATCACCAAGGTACGCACCACCTCGCTGGATAAATCGATCCGCGAAAAAGTGCTGCCGGTCAGCGTCGCGCTCGACGCCGAAGGCCGCCCCTCCGCACCGCTGGTCAAGAAACTGGCCGCGCTGGCTGCGCAAGTCGGCGTCACCGTCATCACGCCGGATCAACTGGAACGCGCGCAGGACGGCAAAGCCGAGAGCTTCTTCTACACCTACACCGCCAAGGGCACTGCCCTGCAAACCGGTTTGCAGGCTGCGCTGGAAGAATCGGTCGCCAAGCTGCCGATTCCCAAGGTCATGAGCTATCAGCGCCAGCACGGCCGCGCCGCCGGCGACACCGTGCATTTCGTGCGCCCTGCGCATCGCCTGATCGCGCTCCATGGCACCGCTGTCGTGCCGCTGAATATCCTTGGCCTGGATGCGGACAAGATCACGCAGGGGCATCGTTTCCTGTCGCAAGGCACGATCGCGGTCGACTCGCCGGAATCGTATGTCGAAACGCTGATCAGCAAAGGCAAGGTCATTCCCGGCTTCAACGAGCGCAAGGAAAAAATTCGCCTCGATCTGCTCGGCAAAGCTGGCGACGACAAGGTTCTGATGCCTGAATCGCTGCTGGACGAAGTCACGGCGCTGGTCGAGTGGCCGGTGGTCTACGAATGTAAATTCGACGATCAATTCCTGGCCGTGCCGCAGGAATGCCTGATCCTGACCATGCAGACCAATCAGAAATATTTTGCGCTGACCGATGCCAACGGCAAGCTGCGTTCGCGCTTCCTGATCGTCTCCAATCTGGAAACGCCGGATCCGCGTCACATCATTCAAGGTAACGAGCGCGTCGTGCGCCCACGTCTGTCGGATGCGAAATTTTTCTTTGAACAAGACAAGAAAAAATTGCTGGCTGACCGCGTACCGCAACTGGGCAACGTGGTGTATCACAACAAACTGGGCAATCAGTTGCAACGCACCGAGCGCGTTAAGGCGCTGGCCGGCGCGATTGCCAAACTGCTGGGTACCGATGTGGCGCTGGCCGAACGCGGCGCCTTGCTGGCCAAGACCGACCTGCTGACTGATATGGTGGGCGAGTTCCCCGAGCTGCAAGGCATCATGGGCACCTACTACGCGCGCCACGACGGCGAGCCGGACGAAGTCGCCCTGGCGGCATCCGAACACTATCAGCCGCGCTTTGCGGGCGATGCTTTGCCGGCATCAGCCACAGGCACTGCCGTCGCGCTGGCGGACAAGCTAGAAACCTTGGTCGGTATCTGGGGTATCGGCCTGCAGCCAACCGGCGACAAGGATCCTTTTGCACTGCGCCGCCATGCACTGGGTATCCTGCGCATGCTGGTTGAAAAACGCCTGCCGCTGGCGATCCCTGTTTTGTTGAAGGAAGCGGTTGCGCTGTTCGCGGGTAACAGCAACTTCAAGGATCCGAGCGCCGACGTCAGCGCCTTCTTCTATGATCGTCTGCGCGGTCTGCTGCGTGAGCGCAATTATTCGCCGAACGAAATCGAAGCCGTGGTCGCGCAACAGCCGGAAGTCCTGGACAACATCACCGAGCGTCTCGACGCGGTGCAAGCCTTCGCCGCATTGCCGGAAGCCGAAGCATTGGCTGCCGCCAACAAGCGCATCACCAACATTCTGAAAAAGATCGAAGGTGGCGTGACGGGTACGGTACAAAACGGCCTGCTGCGCGAAGCTGCCGAACAGGCGCTCTATTCGGCCATGCTGCTGTTGAAGCCGCAAGTCGATGCTGCGTACGCCCAGGGCAACTTCAGCGGCGCGTTGAAAGCGCTGGCACAATTGCGCCAGAACGTCGACGCCTTCTTCAACGACGTCATGGTCAACGCCGAAGACGAACAGCTGCGCAACAATCGCCAGGCATTGCTGGCCGAGTTGCATCAGATGCTCAACCAGGTTGCGGACATTTCAAAGCTGGCTGCTTAAGTTTCACAGGGCTCATACGGTTCTCAGGGATAGAGGGTAAGAAGAACATGAAGCTGATCATTCTGGATCGCGATGGCGTGATTAATCACGACTCGGACGCGTTCATCAAGTCGCCGGCAGAGTGGATCCCCATCAAGGGTTCGCTGGAAGCGATCGCCCGGCTGAATCAGGCCGGCTATCGCGTGGTCGTGGCAACCAATCAGTCCGGCGTGGGACGCGGCCTGTTCGACATGATGACGCTCAATGCCATCCATCAGAAAATGCACAACGCCGCGCAGCAAGTAGGCGCGGATATCGATGCGGTGTTTTTCTGCCCGCATGCCGCCGACGACAATTGCGATTGCCGCAAACCCAAGGAAGGCATGTTCAATGAAATCGCCAAGCGTTTCGGCGTGAGCCTGCGTGGCGGCGTGATCACCGTCGGTGACTCGTTGCGCGATCTGCAGGCAGGCTTCAAGGCCGGCTGCGCGCCCTATCTGGTATTGACCGGCAAAGGCGAAAAGACACGCGAAAAAGGCGGTCTGCCACCAGGAACACTCGTCTATCCCGATCTCGCCAGCGTGGTCGACTTCATCTTAAAAGCGCCGGTAGAAGTGTCGGTTTAGGTTCTGTCCGGGCTTCGCATGGCGAGCCCGGCCGAATCGTATTAGGGAGATTGAATTTTGCGTATCAACCTGTTTTTGCGTTCCGTTCTGTTCACACTGATCATGACCATCGTCACCGTCGTCTGGTCGATGGCCTGCATCCTGTTTGCGCCGTTTCCCTACGCCAAGCGCTATTACCTGACGTCGCGCTGGAATGTCATCGTGATCTGGGCCGCACGCGTGATCTGCGGCATTCGTTATCAGGTCAAAGGCATGGAAAACCTTCCCGATGCGCCGGCGATTCTCTTGTCAAAACATCAGTCGGCATGGGAAACAATTTTCTACCTGATCATCATGCCGCGTCCGCTGGTGTTTGTGTTCAAGAAAGAACTGACCTACATTCCTTTCTTCGGTTGGGGTATTGCGTTGCTGCGCATGATTCCGATTGACCGCAGCAAGGGCCGCGATGCCTTCGCTCAGGTGGTCGTGCAAGGCCGCAAGCGCCTGGCCGATGGTCAATGGGTGATCATGTTCCCGGAAGGCACACGTATTCCCGTGGGCCAGGTGGGCAAGTACAAGCACGGCGGCTCGCGCCTGGCGGTAGAAACCAACACGCAGGTCGTACCGATTGCGGTCAATGCCGGCGAATGCTGGCCTAAAGGATCGTTCATCAAAAAACCGGGAATCATTACCGTGTCGATCGGCAAGCCGATCTCGCCGGAAGGCCTGGATCCCGCACAATTAAGCCAACGCGTCGAAAATTGGATAGAATCAGAGATGCGCGTGATTTCCCCGGCGGTTTATGCCGCTGTAGATAAAAAGAACTGACCATCGGCCCTAATACATTGAAACTGCTTCGTCATTCACAGCCCGATCCTAACCAGCTGACGCTGCAACTGGATTTCTTCACCCCGACGCCGCTTGAGACGAAGCAGGAAAACCCGCCACCGGCGTTTGTCGAACCCGAGCCATCCATCCCGGCGCCAGAGCTGACGCATCAGTCTCCGCTGCCGCCGATGTCGCCTCCTATCGGCCGTCCGGCCGAAGGTATGCGTCGCATCCAGCTGGGCGAACACCATATCGACTATGCCTTGCTGCGTTCCAAGCGCCGCTCGATCGGTTTCCTGATCAGCGATGAAGGTTTGCGCGTGACGGCACCGAAGTGGGTGACGCTGGGCGAGATCGAGAACGCCATCCGCGAAAAGCAGCGCTGGATTTTCACCAAACTCAACGAACGCCGTGAACGCTCGGCACGCCGCCTGCAACCGCAAATGCAATGGCGTGACGGTGCGACGCTGCCATATCTCGGTCAGGACGTGACGCTATGCATCCGCGCCAATCAGGCGACCGGTATTGCGTACGACGAAGAGACGCTGGAATTGACCGTGGGTCTGCCGGCAGACGCCGGCGAACAGCAATTGAAAGACCGCGTGCAAGGCTGGCTGCAAGCGCGCGCAAAAGAAACCTTCGCCGCCCGTCTACCGATTTACGCAGAGAAACTCGGCGTGACGTATCAGTCCTTCGCTCTGTCATCGGCAACGACCCAATGGGGTTCATGCACAGCTGATGGACGCATCCGCCTGAACTGGCGCCTGATGCATTTTGCCCTGCCGCTGATTGACTATGTGATTGCGCACGAGCTGTCGCACTTGCGTGAGATGAACCACAGCCCGCGTTTCTGGGCCACAGTGCAGTCCATCTTCCCTGAATTTGAAACGGCAAAGCGGGCATTGCGCGAGAGCGCCCCGGAAACCCTGCCGATTTTCTGACCTTTGATTTTCTGAACGGCCTGCTCATACGGTGCGTGATCGCGCCAATACGAGCAGGCCTTTTTCTTTTTTGCCACAGGCGTGCGTCTGCGGCAGACGCGCCTGGCAAGCCGGCTTACAGTCCCTTGCCTGGCTCGCTGTCTTTACGTTCAATGAACTCGATCTTGTAGCCGTCCGGATCGGTGATGAAGGCAATCACGGTGGTGCCGCCCTTGACCGGACCTGCTTCGCGCGTCACATTGCCGCCGGAGTTGCGCGCCGCATCGCACGCCTTGTAGGCATCATCGACCGATACGGCGATATGGCCGTAGGCGGTGCCCATGTCGTACTTGTCGACGCCATGGTTATAGGTCAGTTCCAGTTCGGCATGCTCAGGATTGCTGCCGTAGCCGAGAAAAGCCAGCGTGTACTTGTATTCCGGATTGTCGCTGGTGCGCAGCAACTTCATGCCTAATACCTTGGTGTAAAAATCAATGGAGCGTTGCAGATCGCCAACCCGCAGCATGGTGTGCAGAATACGCATAGTGAGCCTTTTGCCTAAGAACTTATCGGAGTGCAAGATTGTAGCGCTGTTCGGCGTGGCTTGCCGGATCTCAGGCTGCGAAGAGAAGTACCCGATGGCAAGATGGCATTAGTTGCGACGCAGCGACAAGCAAACATATCCCTCGTCTTTCCTTTACCATGAAGGCAGCAAGTTCGCCTATTCTGGCGAAGGGCTACAAGAAAGACAATTGCCAGAACGTGCAGCACATCAGCGATCTGCCCAATCGCACACAAAAGTGTGATGGGCAATAAGATGGAACAAGAACAATGCTCGCCGCCATAAAAAATAGTCGCCTGTTGCGTGAAGTCTCCGGCACCCTGCTCGTGATGCGCGAAACGTTCATTACTATTCTGCCGCTCTACATGCTGATGTCGCTGCTGGATCTGGCGTCAACACTGATCCCGGACAGTGGCAGCCAGCACAGCATCTATGGCGCAATCCAACTCATTTCCTTTCCGGTGAAACGCGCACTGCCGTTCGCAGTAGCGACGCTGCTTGGCTACAAACTGGCGCGTCATCGCCGTATCGATCCGTTGGTGGGTGCGCTGATCAGCGGCGTCAGCTTTGCCGTGGTGGTTGCGCCGATGGCTGCAGCCAGCGATAGCACGGTAGCGTCGATTCTGCCCAGCGTGTACAGCATTCTGCTTCCGCTGTTGTCGATCTTTTTGATGGTGATGATACGGCGCTGCCGTTTTTTGCAAATCGATGGCAAAGAAGTCAGCCATTTGCTGGCGACCAGCATCAACAGCATCGTGCCGGCAGTGTGCATCGTGCTGATCAACGGCTTGCTGTGGCGTTGGCTATCGTCACTGCTGATCAGCTCGATCAATAGTCCCGGCGACTACCTGACACACTTACCGGTGCTGGTTCAGGGCAGCATTCGTGTTGTGGCGGTACATGTGCTTTGGTTTCTCGGCATACATGGCAATTACGTCTACACCAGTCTGATGTATGGCAACGATCTGAATCAGATCGTTGCCCATCGGTTCACACTGGGCAGTCTGCTCAATACTTTCGTGCTGTTTGGTGGCGCCGGCGGTACGCTCTCGATGATGGTTGCCATTTTCTTGCGACGCCACACCATGCGTCAGAATGTGATCGCCAAGATTTCGCTGCCGTTGCAATTATTCAACCTGAACGACATCCTGATCTTTGGTTACCCCATCGTCTTCAATCCGTATCTGCTGGTGCCCTTCATCGCGTTTCCCCTGGTCGGATTCTGGTTGGCGTATGCGGTTGCCGCGCTGGATCTGATTCCTCTGGTCGAGAATGTGCATTGGATCATTCCCTTTGGCATCAATGCGTGGCACGCGGGTGGCGGCAGCCTGCTGACCATCGGCTTTCAGTTGCTGATGCTGATCATCGGCGCGGGCATGTACTACCCGTTTTTGGCATTGGAAAGCGGCGACTCGATCCGGCACAAACTGAAAAAAGTATTCGCCACCGAAGAATTGCCGGATGCTCAGCTGGAGGTCACCGAAGAAGGATACTTTCATCGGCAGCAGCAGGTCATGCAGTCGCATGCGCAAGCCATGGAGGCCTTCAAACTACTGGCAGCGGGCAAACTGGAGCTTTGGTATCAACCGCAGATCGACGTGCGTAGCATGCAACTGTACGGCTTCGAAGCCCTGCTGCGGTTGCGCATGCCGGACGGAAAAATCATCGGTCCGTGGTTTATTGAGAAACTCGAAAATGCAGGCTATTCCAATGCCCTCAACAACTGGGTCATCAACCAGGCGCTGGAAGATCTGAATCAATGGAAAGCCCAAGGTTTCGAGCCGCGCATCAGCCTCAACCTAACCGCCGATTTCCTGTCGTCGGAAGAAAAGGTGAAGGCCTTGCTGGCGCGCATCGACACCAGTCTGTTCCACCTGAATCTGGAAATGCTGGAAAGCTCGTTCACTGATCAGTTTTCCGATCTTGTGCGCAACGTCAACATGTTGCGCGACAACGGTGTGACCCTGGCGATCGATGATTTCGGCACTGGTTATTCCAATCTGGCGTTGCTGCACAAACTCGGCATCGATAGTGTCAAACTGGATCGCAGTCTGGTCGCGGACAGCGCTACACCGCGCGGTGAATTGCTTTACCGGGAACTATGCGGCTTGCTGAAAGCTTTCGATTACCGGCTTGTGGCCGAAGGCGTGGAGACGAAGGAACAACTGGAGTTTGTCAGTGCTTGCGGTATCGATATTGTGCAAGGCTGGCATTTTGCGGCGGCGCTGCCCCCGGCCGAAGCGATGCATTACGCGCCACCCATGCAGGCTGAAGCGCAAACTAAGGCAGACATGAATGCGACCTGAACCTAAACCTGACCGGGCCATCCGGCTGCCCGGTCAGGTCAATCTATGCGCCCAAGACGCAGCTTAGAACTGCTCCCAATCGTCTTCTTTGGCTGTTGCTGTCGTGGCCGGCAGACGCGGCGCATCATTCTTGCGCGCCAGCATCGGCGTCTTTGGTGTGACATCGTGTGAACGAGGTGATGCAGGCGTTGCTGCCGGCGAGGATGCATGCGTGAGGCGATTGCTGTCGATCTTGAACACACCGACGATCTGTGACAGATTGCTGGCCTGATCTTGCAACGATTGAGCAGCGGCCGCAGCCTCTTCCACCAGTGCAGCATTCTGCTGCGTCACCTGATCCATTTGCGTCACGGCCTGATTGACCTGTTCAATACCTTCGCTTTGCTCACGGCTGGCTTCGGTGATTTCGCCAACGATATCGGTGACACGCCTGACGCTGGCGACAACTTCGTTCATGGTCTGTCCTGCTTGCTCGACGAGCTTGCTACCGGAGTCAACTTTCTCCACCGAATCATCGATCAATGATTTGATTTCTTTTGCTGCCGCGGCGCTGCGTTGCGCCAGCGTACGGACTTCCGATGCGACGACGGCGAAGCCACGGCCTTGTTCGCCGGCACGAGCAGCCTCAACGGCGGCATTCAACGCGAGGATATTGGTCTGAAAAGCGATGCCGTCGATGACGCTGATGATGTCGACAATTTTCTTCGACGATGCATTGATCGATTCCATCGTATGCACCACCTTGCCGACGACGCTGCCGCCTTCGACCGCAACCGCTGAGGCCGATACCGCCAGCTGATTCGCCTGACGAGCATTTTCTGCGTTTTGCTTGACGGTGGAGGTCAGTTCTTCCATCGATGATGCGGTCTCTTCCAGCGAGCTTGCTTGCTGTTCGGTACGACTGGAAAGATCGAGATTACCGGTCGCGATTTGCGACGAGGCGGTAGCAATTGTGTCCGTGCCGTGACGCACCTGGCTGACGATATTGAGCAGGTTGTCATTCATGGAACGCAGCGCGCGCAGCAGTTGACCTGTTTCATCCTTGCTGCTGGCATCGAATTGCGACGTCAAGTCACCTGCAGCAACGGTCTCTGCAACTTTGACGGCGCGGCTCAATGGAGAAGTGATGCTGCGGGTGACAAGCCATGCGGTCAGTCCGGCAAAGACGATCGCGATCACGCTCAAGGCAATCACCAGATCGCGCGCTTCCTTGTATTCGTCGGCAACTTCCTTGGCCGCTGTCTGCATCAGTTCATTCTGATGCGTGATCAAGGATTCAATCGCTGTCATGTACGTCAACTGCAGAGGACGCACTGTTTGCAACAGCAGCAAGGTCGCGTCGTTCTTGGCGCCTGCAACCACCAATCGCAAGACCTCGTCACGACCGGTGTTGTACTGCGTGCGCGCATCGAGGATGGTCTTGATGAGTGCGCGCCCCTTGTCGCCAGTCACCAGTGCGTCAAGCTTCTCCAATGCGCCCTTGGTGTTGTCGCTGGCCTGACGGATTGTCTGCATCTCTTTGCTGAGGTCATCAGCATCTGTCATCAGCAATACGTTGCGTGAGGAGCGCGCGATCACATTGACGTTTTTGATGATCTCATTGGCCAGCACCGTCTTTGGATATTTGTCGTTGATGACCTCGTCCATCTGTTCATTGAGCCCAGACAGACGAGCCACACCGAGTAGCGCCATCGCTACCAGCAGCACTACCAGAAATCCAAATCCGATACTCAGGCGAGCCCCGATTTTCAAGTTCGTTAAGCGCATACATTTCCCCTTTATCTATTGAAGTGCGAAGTGCTGAGAATTCTGCTCAGAATCATGCAGATAAAACGTACTGGCCGACGGCTGGCTTGCCTGGCGCTGAACTACAGCCAAAGCGTATTGCCGATACTACGCGCCGAGAGGCCAAGCTTCAACCACATAGGATCAATGGCGGGCACTTTCTGCGATATGGCACTGCCGAGACCTTGGCGCACAGCAATTCTTTCCGCAGGGTATCCAGCACCACTCCCCGAGGCCATCGGGAAATTCCTGATACCGCCCCTTATCCATGTCGCTCAGGATGTAGTTGGTATTTCTCCAGCCCTATGCTCCTCATCGAACATCCCTGGGCTACGCTGGTGGCGCATCAGGATTCGCGTGACCCACATGATTCTGGCCATGCGAGTCGCAATGATGCGTCATCGCAGAAACGGGCTGGCAAAAGTCACGCCGTGGCGAAGTTCCGACAACCAGCATTTGCCGATGCCGCCCAGCAATTTATATTTTTGCACGTCAGCTTTGGTAAAGCGCGAACATTTTGCGCATTACGCAATATTTTAACAAAAAATTTGTCCGAAGGACTTTGCGTGTTACGCAATGTTAGCAGGAGAATTGGTAGATGAATATTGGCCAAGTCTTACGCAAGATACGTAAAGAACGAAAAGCGAGCCTGGAAGAAATTGCATTGATCGCAGGTACCGACGCAGCCAACTTATCCCGCGTTGAACGCGACAAGCAGCGTCTGACTCCCGACATGCTGGAAAACGTCGCCAAGGCGCTCGACGTTCCTGTTTCTTCGCTCTATCTCATCGCAGAACAGAACCTGCATCCCGCTAAATCTACGAACGACGCAGGCAAAGCAGCAGCGGCAAGATTGGAAGATGCGTTGTCTCGATTTATTTTGCTGTCCACGCAAGATCAGGAGTTGACGGTGGACTTTATGGAGTTACTGCTGAAGGCGGCGCGCAAATAGTCCGACAACACGCGAGGCAGCGTTCGCTATGTGTTGCATGCCGAAATCTGTGCAAGCGATCAGAGCAGAGCAGCGAATTTGCTTACCTGTAATTCAACCACCCTTCATCTACATCTAGGCGGCACGCTTTTTCTTGAGCACGTTTGCCAGTGCGACGAACTGCTCCATAGGCACAGCTTCCGGCCGCGCTTGCGGATCAATGCCGGCTTCGATCAGCTCAGCCTCGGTCAACAACCCGGCAACGCAATTGCGAATAACCTTGCGGCGCTGTGTGAATGCCTTGGTAACAACTTCTTCCAACAGGGACTGATCGCATTCCAGCGGCTGCGCCACCGGAATCATGCGTACGATGGCGGAGTCCACGCGCGGCGGTGGATCAAATGCTGTCGGCGGCACCACGAACATCAGCTCCATGTGATAACGCCATTGCAGCATCACGGACAAACGTCCGAAAGCCTTGCCGCCCGGTTCTGCGACCATGCGTTCAACCACTTCCTTTTGCAGCATGAAATGCTGATCCTGCACATGTGGCGCCAGCTCGGCGAGATGGAACAACAAAGGACTGGAAATGTTGTACGGCAAATTGCCGACCACGCGCAACTTGCGCCCCGCCGGAACCGGAATCGATGTGAAATCAAACTTCAACGCATCGGCGGAATGCACCTGCAAACGTTGCGGACTGAATTGTTTCTGCAGCCGCGCGACCAGATCGCGATCTAGCTCAACCACGTGCATGTGATCGAGCGACTCCAGCAACAGGCTCGTCATCGCTGCCAGGCCCGGACCGATCTCGACCATGATGTCATCCTTCTTCGGCGCAATGGCGCTGATGATGTCGTACAGGACGGTCTGATCGGTCAGGAAATTCTGGCCAAAACGTTTGCGGGCAATGTGTTTCATAGAGAGTTCTTGGCGCGGGCCATAAGCGCCGCAGTCCTGATGGCTTCGATCATGCTGCCGTGGTCGGCCTCGCCCAAACCCTTTGCCGCCAGATCCAGCGCCGTGCCGTGGTCGACGGAGGTGCGAATGATCGGTAGGCCGAGCGTGATATTGACGCCTTGGCCGAAACTGGCGAACTTGAGGACGGGCAAACCCTGATCGTGATACATGGCAAGCACGCAATCGGCGTGCTCGAGATATTTTTGCTGGAACAAGGTATCTGCCGGGTAGGGACCGGCCACATCCATGCCGCGCGCCTTGGCGGCATCCAGCGCTGGAATAATGACGTCGATTTCTTCGCGTCCGAGATAGCCATTTTCACCCGCATGCGGATTCAGGCCGGTGACCAGAATACGCGGTTTGGCAATGCCGAATTTATCGCGCAGATCGGCATGGATGATATCCAGCGTTTTACTCAGGCTATCGAAAGTGATCGCTGCGGGTACATCCTTGAGCGCCAGATGCGTCGTCGCCAACGCAACGCGCAGATGCGGATGTTCCCCGCCGGCCAGCATCATGACGACCTGCGGCGTGGAGGTGCGTTCAGCGAGGTATTCGGTATGGCCGGTGAATGGCACGCCGGCATCGTTGATGGTGCTCTTTTGCAGCGGTGCGGTGACAATGGCGTCGAAGTGCTTTTTCAGCGCTCCCTCGACCGCGACATCCAGCGCCTGCAACACCGCACGACCGTTACGCGCATCCAGCACACCGGGCACGATCGGCTCGTTGACGGGGCAGTCGATAACGGTGAGGCGATCTTGCGGAAAATCGGGCAGACCGGTATTGCGGAAGGCTTGCAGCGATATCGCCGACAACGCGATGGATGCATCCAGCCCGTGCGCGGTCTGTGCGAGATAGGCAGCGTCTCCGAGCAACACGCTGCGCACCTCGGCACGCAACTCCCATGCAGCTCGGATGGAAATCTCCGGCCCTATACCGGCCGGTTCTCCGCAGGTAATCGCCAGCGTCGGACGTTGGCGGAATTCAGAACGCGTTGCGGAGGGATGATCAGACATCAGAAATCAGTTGTCGTCAGTGCGGAATTCGACATAAGCGCGATCACGCAATTGACGCAGCCAGTCTTCGGTCGCTTCGTCAATCTTGCGCTCGCGGATAGCTTGGCGCGCAGCTGCACGGGCACGCTCTTTCGATGCATCGTCGGTCTTGCGCTCCACCACCTGAATCAGGTGATAGCCGAACGGCGATTCAATCGGCTGGCTGATTTCGCCTGGCTTCAGTTCGTTCATCGCGCGCTCGAATTCCGGCACGGTATCGCCTGGATAAATCCAGCCCAGATCACCGCCCTTGGATGCCGACAGATCATTGGAATACAGCTTGGCCAGTTCTTCAAAGGTAGCCGCCTTGTGATCCAGACGCTCTTTCAGCTCCAGCAATTTGCGGCGTGCTTCGGCAGCGGACACCACTTGATTGACCTTGATCAGAATATGGCGTGCGTGCGTTTGTTCGACGGCCGGTGCATCGGCCTTCGCAGCGCCGGTGGCGCGACGATCAATCAGTTTGACGATGTGAAAACCGTTACCGCTCTTGACGATCGCCGACACTTCACCTGGTTTCAGGCTGGCCACGGCATCAAGGAACAATTGCGGCAAGCGGTCCTGACCACGCCAGCCAAGATCGCCGCCGTTCAAGGCATCGTTGCTGTCAGAGTAGGTAGCTGCAGTTTTGGCGAAATCGGCGCCGGTCTTCAACTGGCGTAATACGTCTTCTGCGCGCTGGCGGCGTGCTGCGACTTGTTCCGGGGACGCGTTTTCCGGCACGCGAATCAGGATTTGCGCCAGGTTCAGATCTTCACGCTTGTTTGCGGCATTGGAGTCCGACGCCATGTAGTTGTCGACCTCGGATTCGGTAACCACCACCTTATTGTCGACTTCGCGTTCACGCAAGCGCTGCATGATGATTTCACGACGAATATCCTCACGGAACGATGGGAAATCCATGCCCTCTTTTTCAAGCTGAACCCGAAAATCCGCCATCGACAATTTATTTTGCTCAGCGATACGCGAGACTGCGCGGTCGAGCATAGTGTCATCGACGACGATGCCATTTTCCTTGGCCATTTGCATCTGGGCGCGCTCAACGATCATCCGTTCCAGCAACTGGCTTTGCAGTTGCGTACGCGGCGGCAACGCCATGCCTTGTGCGGTCAGACGCTTTTCTACCTGACGCAGGCGATCCGCCACTTCCTGGCGGGTGATCACTTCGTTATTGACCACGACAAGAATCGAATCAACTGGACGCGGTGCCCGCGATGGCGTTGCTGTCGGAGCAACTGGCGTCAGATTGACCGGAGGCGGTGTCAGGCCGGGGACAGCAGGCGTCGCTGTTGTCGCAAATTGTGCCTGGGCGCTGCCGACCATGCCGAGCGACATGCACAGCAAGACGATGCCGGACGTGATACGTACAGAAGAATGATTGCGCATGGAGAAGGAAGCGTTCATAAAAAATGTCGATTAATAACGGGTAATGTCGTCGGGCTTATTGATAAGCTGGTAGCCGGGAATGCTGCTGCTCAAGGCATCCAGCGGATTGGAACCGATCTTCGAGAAACCATTCAGCTCAAGCTGGATAAAGAACGATGTCGATGCCTTGGTCGACGATGTCGGGATGCGCTGCGCGACCAGACGGAACACCCAGCAATCAGCCTTGTACTCCATACCCAGCAAACCTTCTGCCACGGTTTTATCAGGAATGGAATAGTTGATGCGGCTGACAGCATACCAGCGTTGCGAGACTGGCCACTGTCCGGAGATGTCAAACTGTTTAAGCAGACCAGTGGAATTGGTTCTATCCAGGCGATAGGTAAGGTTCAGCACCTTCTTCGGTGCCGGCTGCCAGCGCGCGCCGAAATTCGAACGCACCATCTGACGCAAAGTTTCACTGTACTGAACAGTATTGTCGAGAGAGAGCTTGTTGGAAATCTGGCCGCCCAAAGATAGCAACAGATCGGATTTACTGCCGTTGATCGTCGTCGTCGTTCCGTCAAGAACTACTTTAGGATCTGCAAAATAGAAGCGCTGACCAACTGCCACGCGCAGACGTTCCAGGCCATTTTCTTCGATGAAGCGAGATACCAGCGCGCCCGTAATCTGGTTAGCGTCGCTAATGCGGTCATGACCGACGAAACGGTTTTCGCTGAAGATTTGCGCAAAGTTAAAGTCTGCGAGGCCGGAGTCAAAATTCGGGTACTGACTCTGATCGCGGTACGGCGTACGAACATAGAAAAGACGTGGCTCCAGCGTTTGGGTCATGTCACGACCAAAGATATTCGTGTCACGTTCGAAGGTCATCCCTGCATCCAGGGAGTAGGTTGGTACAACGCGCGTCAGATTGGTCGGCGCGCCGACGGCGACTTTATTGAGACGATAGGTTGTTGCATCCAGCGATGCTTTAGGTGTAATGAAATAGCCCGGGCGAATGATGGGGTAGGAAATAGAAGGCGTAGCGTACATACGATCACCGCCAACCATTTCTGATCCGGTTGACGTACCCACAGTATAGGTGTTCGAAAAGCGGGCAAATTCAGACGCGAAATTCAGATCAAACCCACCAACATCCTGACGGCCGGCGGTTAAATTCAACTGCGGCAAACGATCATACGGTTTCTGAATCGGGTTATTGACGTCTTGCAGCAACTGATACTTCGTCACATGACCGGACGCACTCCAATATTCGCCAGTGTAGTTAAGGCCCACATCCCGCGTCAGCAGACGCTGGGTACTTGCTGTAACAGAATGAGAAAAGTCACTTGGATAATCGTTGTCGGACGCTTTGTTGATATTCCAACCAAACACCAGATTGGGCGCTAGCGTCTGCGTATGCAGTGTCGACAGCGAATAACGTCCTGTCCCGGTAATACGATCCTGAATCCCCTCAACGCGCGTTTCACCGGAATAGGTTTCGCCCAGATAGCGCGCGTCTGCACCCAAGAGCAAACCCCGGCGTGCGATGTAACGCGGATACAAGGTCAAATCGCGATTGGGTGCGATATTGAAATAATAAGGTACCGTCAGCTCTGCACCACCGTTACTTGTCACTCCGAAAGTCGGTGGCAACACACCCGACTTTCGCTCGCCCGATAACGGGAACGACATCAGTGGAGCGCCGAGAATCGGCACGCCCTTGAAATACACCACGCCACTACGCATTGTGCCGACGTCGCGACCACTGTCCAGATCAAGCTTGGATGCCTGGATATACCAGTCCGGGTCGAGCGCTTCACAGGTGCTATAGGTTCCTTCGGTCACCAATGCCTGATCGTCGGACAGGAAATCGATTTTTTCGGCTTTGCCACGACCACCGTTTTTACCGAACAGGTAAGTCGGATTGTTTACGTAGCCCTTGCCGGAATCCATGTTCATCACGGCCTGGTCGCCGGTGTAACGATCCTGCAGACGCTTCATCCAGACGTGACCGGTGGCCTCAACTTCGTCCTTGATGATGCGGTATTCGGCTTTATCAGCCTTGATGGTGGTTTCGCCGCGCACTACTTCGACGTCGCGATCCAGATTGATCTGGCGGTCGGGGCGGCCGGTCATCTGTTCAGCACTGATATTGACAGGCGAATCCTTGTCGTCAGCGGCTGAAGGCTGCTTGCCTTGCGTGTTCTGGGTGGTCTGCGCCTGTGCAGAAATGGGTAAAACGGTCGTCGCTGAGGCAGCCACGACAAGGGACGTAAAGAAACGCGACATCCGCAAGTCGGCGAAACGGCCAAATGGAAACTTAAAAAAGCGGATCATGTAAAGAAGCGTTCAAACACCATGGCAGGCGATTTTTTGGATTTAATCCCTTATTATATGGGAACTCAACATCATCAAACGAATTCCTCTGATTGTTCATGTCTTTAAATAATTCCCCTACCGATTCGCGTCTGTCCCTGTTGCAGGCATGGCTGCCAACCCTGACTGCAACCCCGACGCTGGTCGAGACGCTGCGCCCCGCCTCTGCCGATGCCAGCTTCCGTCGCTATTTCCGCGTGGATACACCCGACAAGAAAACGCTGATCGTCATGGACGCGCCACCCCCGCAAGAAGACGTGCGCCCGTTCATTCACGTCGCCGACGTCTTTGGCAAAACCGGCGTGTCCGTACCGTCCGTGCTGGCACAGGATGTGGATCGCGGTTTTTTGCTGCTGTCGGATCTGGGCTCGACAACTTATCTGAACCAGCTCAACAACGATACTGCGCATAAGCTCTACATCGACGCCATCGATGCGCTGGTGCTGCTGCAAACCCAGAGCAAGCCCGATGTGCTGCCGGAGTATGACCGCGCCCTGCTGTCGCGCGAGCTGCAACTTTTCCCCGATTGGTACATCGCCAAGCATCTGAATGTGGCGCTGACAGATGACCAGAAAAACACTCTGAGCAAAGTCTTCGACACTCTGCTCGCCAACAATCTGGCGCAGGCGCAGGTGTACGTCCATCGTGATTATCATTCGCGCAACCTGATGGTGCTGCCTGGTGGCAATCCGGGCATCATCGATTTCCAGGATGCAGTCTACGGCCCGATTACCTACGATCTGGTCTCGCTGCTGCGCGACGCGTATATCCAGTGGGATGAAGAAATGGTGCTGGACTGGGTCATTCGGTACTGGGAACGCGCCAAGCGCGCCGGCCTGTCGGTGGCCCCGGATATCGACACCTTTTACCGAGATTTCGAGTTCATGGGCCTGCAGCGGCATCTGAAAGTATTGGGAATATTTGCACGTCTTTACCATCGCGACGGCAAGGATGCCTATCTGAAAGACATGCCGCTGGTCATGGAATACACGCTCAAGGCGGCGCGCCGCTATACCGCGCTGGCACCGCTGGTCAGACTGATTGAGAAGCTGGAAGACAAAGCGCCGCAAGTCGGCTACACCTTCTGAGGCAGCGCCAACAATGAAAGCGATGATTTTTGCCGCCGGCCGCGGCGAGCGTATGCGCCCGCTGACCGATACCTGTCCCAAGCCCTTGCTGAAGGTGCGTGGACGTCCGTTGATTGTCTGGCAAATCCTGAATCTGGTTCGTGCAGGCATCACGGAAATTGTGATCAATCACGCCCATCTCGGTCACATGTTTGAAGAAACGCTGGGCGACGGTTCGCAGTTCGGCGCCCGGATTCAGTATTCGGCCGAAGGCACCGCGCTGGAAACCGCCGGCGGCATCGCCAAGGCGCGTCATCTGCTGGGCGAAGATCCCTTCGTCGCCATCTCGGGCGACATCTACATTCCGCATTTTGATTTCGAGCAGGTCAAGACCGTGCTCGAAGACAACGATCTGTGGGGAAATCCGATACCATTGGAGAAGCGCGACGTTGCCTGGATCTATCTGGTGAAGAACCCGCCGCACCATCCGACCGGCGATTTCGCGCTGAACAGCTTTTCGATCGCCAACGAAGGATCACCGCTCTATACCTTCGCTAACATCGGCGTGTACCGGCCGCAAATGTTCGATGCCATTACCCCGGGCGAACACGCGAAACTTGGACCGCTGCTGCGCGAATACGCATCGCGCGGCCAGGTTGGGGGCGAGATTTATCGTGGCGAGTGGATCAACGTCGGCACTGTCGAACAGCTGAAAGAATTGAATACGCCCCTCGCCGGCAGATAACCCGGATGATCTGGAAGAAAGTACCAACATGACCATAGCCTCCTTCACCGCCCGCCGCGCCAAGCTCATCGCGCACATGCAAGCAAAAGGCGGTGGCGTCGCCATCATCCCGACCGCGCACGAAGTCATGCGCAATCGTGATGCCGACTACCCTTATCGTCACGACAGCTACTTCTACTACCTGTCCGGCTTCACGGAACCGGAAGCTATCATCGTCCTGATCTCCGGCCCAGGTAAAGAAAGCCGCAGCATCCTGTTCTGCCGCGACAAGAATCTCGAACGTGAAATCTGGGACGGCTACCGCTTCGGCCCTGACGCGGCACGCACGCAATTCGGCTTCGACGAAGCCTTTGCCGTGGATACGCTGAACAAAGAAATGCCGCAACTGCTGGCCGATGCGCCTGCCGTGTTCTACGCGCTGGGCCATGACGCCAAACGCGATGCGCAAGTGCAGGAATGGCTGCAAAGCGTGCGCGCACTCGGGCGTACCGGCGTATCCGCGCCATCGTCCATTGTCGACGTCAACGTGCTGCTCGATGAAATGCGCCTGTTCAAGGACGCTGGTGAAATCGACGTCATGAAACGCGCCGGCATCATTTCCGCCGAAGCGCACTGCCGCGCCATGCGCCTGTCGCGTCCCGGCCTGCGCGAATATCATCTGGAAGCCGAATTGCTGCACGAGTTCCGCAAGAACGGCTCGCAGTATCCGGCCTACGGCTCCATCGTCGCCACCGGTGCCAACGCCTGCGTGCTGCACTACCGCGCCAGCGATGCCGAACTGAAAGATGGTGATCTGGTGCTGATCGACGCCGGCTGCGAACTCGACAGCTATGCCTCTGACATCACACGCACCTTCCCGGCCAACGGCAAGTTCTCCGGTCCGCAAAAGGAATTGTACGAAATCGTTCTGGCTGCGCAAGACGCTGCCATTGCCGAAACCCGCCCCGGAAAGCGCTTCATGGACGGCCACGACGCCGCCGTGCGCGTGCTGGCACAAGGCATGCTCGATACCGGTCTGCTCGACAAGAGCAAAGTCGGTTCGCTCGACGATGTGATCGCCAAAGGCGACTACCGCCAGTTCTACATGCACCGAACCGGTCACTGGCTGGGCATGGACGTGCACGACGTCGGCGAATACCGCGACCCGGCTGATAGCAACGGCGACAAGCCATGGCGCACGCTGCAACCAGGTATGGTGCTGACGGTTGAACCAGGCATCTACGTGCGTCCAGCCGAAGGCGTTCCGGAGAAATACTGGAACATCGGTATCCGCATTGAAGACGATGCCCACGTCACGCCGGACGGCTGTGAAATCCTGACTACCGCCGCCCCCAACAAGGTTGCGGAAATCGAAGCGCTGATGCGTTCGACTTAGATCGTCTTTAGGCCGCTGCCAGAATCCCGATTTCCACAATCCAACCCATGAGCACCACCGACACCGCCCTCCCGTCACCGGACTACGACGTCATCATCTGTGGTGCCGGGCCGGTCGGCCTCAGTGCTGCCGCTTTGCTGCACAAGCGCGGCATTCCTGCAGCGCGTATTGCGCTGATCGACGCCAAAGCCGCAGAGCATGCGGCACAAGATCCGCGCACAATCGCTCTGTCCCACGGCAGCCAGCAAATCCTGCATGACATCGGCGCCTGGCCATTGATGGCGTCTGCAGTCACGTCCATTCACCAGATCCACGTCTCGCGGCGCGGGCACTTCGGCCGCACGCTGATCAATCGCGACGACTACAACCTTCCCGCGCTTGGCTATGTCGTGCGCTATGGCGCGCTGGTGAAAGCATTGACGACGGCGCTGACCTCGACTGCAGTGACCATCTTGCGCCCTGCCGAGGTTGCCGCGATTGACGAACAAGGAACGCAAGCCGCAGTGCAACTCGCTGATGGCCGCACACTCAGCGCCAATGTCGTGGTGCAGGCTGAAGGCGGCGTGTTCTCGGAACAAACTGCCAAGGCGTTGCAGCGTGATTACGAACAAGTCGCGATCGTCGCCCATGTCACCACGTCCGCCGGCATCGATCATCGCGCCTTCGAACGCTTCACAGCCGAGGGTCCGCTGGCGCTGTTGCCGCAGGATGACGGTTACGCTCTGGTGTGGTGTGTACGCCCCGAGACAGCCACGCACTTATTGGCGCTGGACGAGCCATCTTTTCTGCGCGCACTCGGCGAAGCCTTCGGTGCACGCGTGGGCCGCTTTACAACGTGCAGCGCGCGCAACAGCTACCCGCTCGGTCTTAACGCCGAACCCGGTGCTTCAGCGCGTACAGTCGCCATCGGCAATGCAGCGCAAACCCTGCATCCAGTTGCCGGCCAGGGGCTCAATCTCGGCCTGCGCGATGCCGTCGTGCTGGCCGGTGCCCTTACGCGCAATGCTTCCGGTACCGCAGCGCTGGCAGAATTTTCCGCCCAACGCCGTCGTGACCGCAGCGCCACCATCAAGCTGACCGACCTGATGGCGCGCGTTTTCGCCAGTGCACCCGATGGCACGCCTTCGCAAGCCTTGCTTGGCTTATCGCTCGGCCTGATCGATGTAGCCGCGCCCGCCAAACGCCTTCTGGCGGAACAAATGATGTTCGGCTGGCGCTGAGTCCTCAGCTGAGTCACCCCGGAAACCCTTGCAGGCAGCGTCCGGCATGAGACAATGCAATATTGCCGCATCCCTGCGACCCTGTCCTGAACGAATAAGACAATGAAACAAGATCCCCGCTTCCCCAATCTGTTCATCCTGAATCACCCGCTGATCCAGCACAAACTCTCGCACATGCGCGACAAGCGCACCTCGACGCGCACCTTCCGCGACCTGCTGCGCGAGATCACTTTACTGATGGGCTACGAAATCACGCGCGATTTGCCGCTGACCACCGAGTCCATCGAAACACCGTTGGTCACCTATGACGCGCCCGTCATCGCCGGTAAAAAACTGGCCGTGGTGCCGGTGCTGCGTGCCGGCATCGGCATGAGCGATGGCTTGCTGGAACTGATCCCGTCAGCGCGCGTCGGCCACATCGGTGTGTATCGTAACGACCAGCATCAGCCGGTGGAATATCTGGTGCGCCTGCCCGACCTGCAAGACCGCACCATGATTCTGTGCGACCCGATGGTGGCGACCGGCAATTCCGCCGTGTACGCCGTCGATGTCCTGAAGAAACGTGGCGTGACTGCTGAAAACATCATTTTCGTCGCGCTGGTGGCGGCGCCGGAAGGCGTACAGGTATTCCATGACGCGCATCCGGACGTGAAGCTGTACGTCGCTTCGCTGGATTCGCATCTGGACAGCCATGCTTATATCGTGCCAGGCCTGGGCGATGCCGGTGACCGGATTTTCGGCACCAAGTAGTTTCTTCCACCTCATCAAAAAAGCCGCCGGATCTGACCCCGGCGGCTTTTTTATTTCTGATACATCAAGGCGATTTACTCAACTGCCTTGACCATATCTTCAATCACCTTCTTGGCATCGCCAAACACCATCATGGTTTTATCCATGTAGAACAGTTCGTTGTCCAGACCGGCATAACCGGCAGCCATCGAACGCTTGTTGACGATGACCGTCTTGGCTTTATAGGCCTCGAGAATCGGCATGCCGGCGATCGGCGACTTCGGATCCTTGGCCGCCGGATTGACCACGTCATTGGCGCCCAGCACCAGCACCACGTCGGCCTGACCAAACTCACTGTTGATGTCTTCCATTTCGAAGACCTGATCGTAAGGCACTTCCGCTTCGGCCAACAGCACGTTCATGTGGCCCGGCATGCGACCCGCGACCGGATGGATCGCATACTTCACGATCACGCCCTTGTGGGTCAGCTTCTCGGTCAGCTCCTTCAGTGCATGCTGCGCACGTGCCACCGCCAGACCGTAGCCCGGGACGATGATCACAGTCTCTGCGTTGCCCATCAGGAAGGCCGCGTCATCAGCCGAGCCCGACTTGACGTTGCGTTGCGCCTGCGCACCACCTGCAGCTGCAGCAGCAGGGTCGCCGCCGAAGCCGCCGAGGATGACGTTGAAGAACGAACGGTTCATCGCCTTGCACATGATGTACGACAGAATCGCACCACTTGATCCCACCAGCGAACCGGCAATGATCAGCATCGAGTTGTTCAGCGAGAAGCCGATACCCGCTGCCGCCCAGCCGGAATAGCTATTGAGCATCGACACCACCACCGGCATATCGGCGCCGCCGATCGGGATGATGATCAGCACGCCCAGCACGAAGGCAATCGCCGCCATGATGATGAACGGCAACCAATGTTGCGTCAGCACGAAGATCACGCCGAAGCCGATCATCGCCAGCGCCAGCAACAGGTTCAGCATGTGCTGACCGGAGAAGCTCACCGGCGCACCCTGGAACAGGCGGAACTTGTATTTGCCGGACAGCTTGCCGAACGCAATCACCGAACCGGAGAAGGTGATCGCACCGACGAAGGTGCCGATGAACAATTCAACGCGATTGCCCAGCGGGATCGCTTCGCCATGTGCGGCGATGTTGAACGCCCAAGGTTCTGCGACTGCCGCGACGGCGATACAGACTGCCGCCAGACCGATCAGCGAGTGCATCGCCGCGACCAGCTCAGGCATCTTGGTCATCTCGACGCTCTTGGCCAGATAGGCGCCAATGCCACCGCCGACCACCACGCCGCCTGCCACCAGCCAGAAGCCGATGCCGGAACTTGGCATGTCGCCCTTGAGCTTGATGATCAGCGCCAGTGTGGTGACAACGGCAATCGTCATGCCGGCAATGCCGAAGGCATTACCGCGGCGCGCCGTCGAAGGATGCGACAAGCCTTTCAATGCCTGGATGAAAAAGACCGAAGCGATCAGGTACAGCAGGGTTACCAGATTCATGCTCATGCTGATGCCCCCGCCTTGTCTGTCTTGGTCTTGGGTTCTTTTTTCTTGAACATCTCCAGCATGCGCTGGGTGACCATGAAGCCGCCGAAGACATTGACCGCCGCCAAGGCGACCGCCAGCGTGCCGGCGATACGGCCGACCGGTCCTTCGGTCAGGCCGGCTGCCAGCATGGCGCCGATGATGATGATGGCCGAGATGGCATTGGTGACCGCCATGAGCGGTGTGTGCAATGCCGGTGTGACTGTCCAGACCACGTGGTAGCCGACGTAAATCGCCAGCACGAAGATGATCAGGTTGATGATGGTGTGACTGACTTCCATGTGAGTTCTCCGCTTTCTTGAATTCTTATTTCCGCAGCACTTCGCCGCCCGAACACAGCAAGGTCGCCGCGACGATGTCGTCTTCGCGGTTGATGACCAGCTTGCCTTCGCCATCTACGATCAGCTTGAGGAAGTCGAGTACGTTGCGCGAATACAGCGCCGAAGCATCGGCCGCCACCAACGCCGCCAGATTGCCCTCGCCGATGATGTGCACGCCATGCTTGATCACCGTCTTGCCGGACTCGGACAGAGGACAGTTACCGCCCTGATCGACCGCCATGTCGAGAATGACCGAGCCGGGCTTCATGGCCTTGACGGTTTCTTCGCTGATCAGCACCGGTGCCTTGCGGCCCGGAATCAGCGCGGTGGTGATAATGATGTCGGCTTGCTTGGCGCGTTCATGCACCAGCTCGGCCTGACGACGCATCCAGTCGGCCGGCATCGGACGGGCATAGCCGCCGACGCCTTGGGCGATTTCCTTTTCTTCATCGGTGATGAAAGGCACGTCGAGGAATTTCGCACCCAGTGATTCGATCTGCTCCTTGACCGCAGGACGCACATCGGAGGCTTCAATCACGGCCCCCAGACGCTTGGCGGTGGCAATCGCCTGCAAACCGGCGACGCCGGCGCCCATGATTAGCATGCGCGCAGCCTTGACGGTACCGGCGGCGGTCATCAGCATCGGCATGAAGCGTTGATACGTATTGGCAGCCATCAACACGGCTTTGTAACCGGCAATGTTGGCTTGCGAGGACAAGACGTCCATGGACTGCGCACGCGTGGTACGCGGTGCGGCTTCCAGTGCGAAGGCGGTCAGCCCTGCCGCCGCCATGGCGGCGATGTTGTCAGCATCGAAAGGATTGAGCATGCCGACCACCACCGTGCCTGACTTCAGACGAGCACGCTCGTCGGCGCTGGGAGCGCGCACTTTGAGGAGCGCATCGGCGGCATAGACGTCGCTTGCCGCTGCGATCACAGCCCCGGCGGCAACATAGGCCTCGTCGGTAATGCTGGATTTGATACCGGCGCCTGATTCGACCAGCACCTCATGTTTGGCGGCGATCAGTTTTTTGACTGTTTCCGGGGTTGCCGCAACGCGTGTTTCTCCGTCCCGACTTTCGACGGGGATGCCTAGCCTCATTCAGAGCTCCTGTAGTTGTAATTTCTTACCGGAATCTTACACGTAAAATTTAGAGATCGACAACTTTGCGCAAACACCCTGTTTCGCAATGCCAACTCGCATCTTTGCCGCGTCCCCTGAAGGCTTTGCCCAGCCACGGTAAAATGGCGGCTGTTGTAAGTTAAGGATAATGATGACTGAAGTATGGAAGCCCTCCGTCACTGTCGCTGCGATCATCGAGCGCGAGGGCCGTTTTTTGATGATTGAAGAGCAAGCCAGCGACGGCTTGCGCCTGAACCAGCCGGCCGGCCACCTTGACGAAGGCGAAGCACTGACTCAAGCAGTGGTGCGCGAGGCATTGGAAGAGTCCGCATACGATTTCGAACCGACTGCTTTAATCGGCATGTATATGTCGCGCAATGTATCGTCCGCACGCGCCGGTACGGATACCACCTACTTGCGTTTTGCATTTGCCGGAAAACTGGGTGACAAACACGACCGCCCGCTCGATACCGGCATCGTACGCACGCTATGGATGACACGCGACGAAATCGCAGCATGCACCGAGCGCCATCGCAGTCCTTTGGTCTTGCGTTGCATCGATGATTACCTCAGCGGCCAACGCGCGCCGCTGTCTTTACTGTATACCGACGCCAGCGTGACCGCGGCTGCCGTCAAAGAAGCAACTGGAGCAATTGGAGTAACACATGGCTAAGAAGAAAGTCGTCATCGGCATGTCAGGCGGCGTCGACTCGTCCGTGTCCGCGTGGCTGTTGAAAGAGCAGGGCTACGAGGTCATCGGCCTGTTCATGAAGAATTGGGAAGACGACGACGATTCCGAATACTGCTCGACCCGCCAGGACTGGATTGATGCAGCCAGCGTGGCCGATGTCGTGGGTGTGGACATTGAGGCGGTCAACTTTGCCGCGGAATACAAAGATCGCGTGTTCGCTGAATTTTTGCGCGAATACCAGGCCGGACGTACGCCCAACCCGGACGTGCTGTGCAACGCCGAAATCAAGTTCAAGGCCTTCCTCGACCATGCCATGCTGTTGGGCGCGGATCTGATCGCCACCGGCCACTACGCGCGGGTGCGTGAGAATCCGGTCGGCAAGTTCGAACTCATGAAGGCGGTCGACGCCAGCAAGGATCAAAGCTACTTCCTGCACAGGCTGAATCAGGCGCAATTGTCGAAGACGCTGTTCCCACTGGGGGAGATCCACAAGACTGAAGTACGCAAGATCGCCGAGCAACTGAAGCTGCCGAACGCGACCAAGAAGGATTCGACCGGTATCTGCTTCATCGGCGAGCGCCCTTTCCGCGAATTCCTCAATCGCTATCTGTCGTACAAACCCGGCCCGATGAAGACCCCGGAAGGCGATATCGTCGGCGAACACGTCGGCCTGAGTTTTTACACGCTGGGCCAGCGCAAGGGCATCGGCCTGGGCGGCATCAAGGCGCATCAGAACGCCGACGGTAACAGCGACGCCTGGTACGTGGCGCGCAAAGACGTGGAGAACAATACGCTCTATATCGTGCAAGGCCACGATCATCCATGGCTGCTTTCGTCGCAATTGGGCGCGAGCCAGATCAGTTGGGTCTCCGGCGAAGCCCCGGACAGGGAAGCATTGAGCGCCAAGACACGCTATCGCCAGGCCGATGTGCCCTGCACCTTCAATGACGACGGTGCACGTTTCGACCTGCGCTTTAGCGATCCTCAGTGGGCGGTCACACCTGGCCAGTCCGCCGTGTTGTATCAGGGCGACGTCTGTCTCGGCGGCGGGATTATCGAATCGGTATAAAACCCGTCGAATCGCTCAAAAAACGCTCCGTCTGCCCTGTGCAGCGGGGCGTTTTTCTTTTCTGGCAACAAAATTCATTTCCCGTCATTTCCGGCAAGAAAGAAAGTCGCAACAAAACATAAAAGAGCTTGCAATCTTGGATTAAATGACGAATAATCTAAATAAGAATTGTTCGCATTTAATAGGAGGTTATGATGAACCAACTGATCGAGCACGGAAGTGAACGTCGTAACAAGCCAGCCACTGCAGCAAATGGCTCCCCCATCACTCGCATCAAGAGCCAGGACTTGTTCCGGCAGATGCGCGAGTTGGAGATCGACCACGGCGGGCGTATTTACAAACTGCGTCTGACTCAGCTGAACAAGCTGATTCTGACGGCCTGAGTCCGACCGCGTAACCCGAAAATAAAATCATCTCAAAGAATTTGTATTTGAACGATGGTACAAAACCAGCCAGCCAACGGTAATGCCACAGCGTTAGTCGTTAGCCAGCCAAGCTTGCCGATTAAGGAGAGTTTGATGGTTACCGAAAAAATGGATTCTGCTTTCGTAGAACCTAATAGCGCGCCGGCACAGCCAGAGCTGCTGGTCTCAGCAGTGCTGCATTTGATGTCTCACTACACTGCCAGCAATCAGGAAACCAAAAGCTGCGTCAAATTGGCGTCAGTGATTGAACGGCACCTGAAAGCATTGGCGGATTTGCCGAATCTGGCTCCGGTATTGCGGGCAACCTGCCAACAATTGTCGGAACAGTGGGCAACCGTAGTGGAACGTACCATGCCGCAACCCGAGAAATTTAACTTGTTTGCTCGCATCGTTTCAGGAGCGAGATCCATTTAAGAGCCTACATACCCAGGCGGCAAGGCGTACAATGATCGTATGTGTTTGTAACAACATTTCTGAAGGCAAGATTCATCAGGCAGTGAACGCAGGCATGACCTCAATGTCCGAGCTTCGCAAGGAGCTCGGTGTTGGTACTTGCTGCGGCAAATGCCATACCTGCGCCAAACACGTCCTGCGCGAATGCCTGAGCAATTCCCATCAAACACGCAATACAGTGCAAGCCATGGTGTTCCACGCGAACACCGCTATTGCATAAAGATTATTTATGAACGCCTTATCGCCTACTATGAGTAGCAGCTCGTCTAATCCCGTTGGCACCGTCTGGCGTCAGGTCAGAAAAATCGGCCCGCTGGGCCTCATCATTCTGCTGCATATTGCATTCTTCTATGCGCTGCAAAGCGGGCTGATTCACCAAGTCGCGAACGCGATTCCCAAAGAAGTCATCGCCACATTTGTCACACCCGAGCGCGCACCTGAACCAGCTCCGCCAAAAGCACCTCCGGCACCACCCAAGGTCGTTCAGGTTGTAAAGAAATCCGTCACACCGCCGCCACCGATTCCGGTCACGCAGGCGCCTGCACCAACTGCAATCTCGGCGCCGCCGACACCACCGCAGCCTGCTGAGCCATCGCCGCCTGCTGCAGCGCCGGCACCGGCTCCTGCATCGCCGCCAGGCCCGCCACCGCCGAAGCAAATCACCTCCGGTATCGAATACATTGAAGCACCTCGTCCGAACTATCCGCCCGCGTCCAAACGGATGGGCGAAGAAGGCGTCGTGCAGTTCCGCGTGCTGGTCAACACATCGGGTAAGGCGGAAAAAGTCGATATTCTCAAGGGATCGGGTTCGTCCCGCCTAGATGATGAGGCTCGCCGCGCTGTCATGCGCGCTGTGTTCAAGCCTTATATCGAAGACGGTAAGCCTATCGTCGTGTCTGCGACCGGCGCAATCACATTCAAACTGGACCGCTGATCGCAGCGGACATGCGGAATAAAATCAGTTAATTCATTCACTACAGTCATAAAAGGAAGTCATCATGGAAGTTAGTCCGTACGGATTGGAAAGCCTGTGGGCGCAAGGGGATTTCGTCACCAAGGGCGTGGCAGTACTGCTGCTCGCCATGTCGATCGCCTCCTGGTATGTGATCGTCACCAAAGCGCTGCAACTGCTGCGTTTCCGCCGCGCCTCCGACGCTGCCGGTCATGCATTCTGGGACACCACCAGCCTGCCTGAGGGCGTTGCGACACTGGGCACCGACAACCCGTTTGCTGAAGTCGCCAAGGCCGGCGTGACTTCGATGAGCCATCACACTGCCCACAAGGGTCATTTGCACGATCAACTGTCGGTCAGCGACTGGGTTACCCTGTCTCTGCGCCAAGCCATTGATGAAGCGTCCGGTAAGCTGCAGACCGGCATGGCCGTTCTGGCATCGGTTGGTTCGACAGCACCGTTCGTCGGTCTGTTCGGCACCGTCTGGGGTATCTACCACGCGCTGGTGTCCATCGGCACATCCGGTCAGGCCAGCATCGACAAGGTCGCCGGTCCTGTCGGCGAAGCGCTGATCATGACCGCTCTGGGTCTGGCAGTGGCAATTCCAGCAACCTTCGGCTACAACGCACTGGTTCGCGGCAACAAGACCACCATCGCTAAACTGAACAAGTTCGGCTTTGATCTGCACGCCCTGTTTGTTACCGGTGCACGTTCTGCAACCGAGGACACAGAAACAGGCACCACCAAAAGCGCCAAACTGACGGCCGTCGGGAGAGCGTAATGGCGATGGGTTCCCTGTCCGACTCGGACGACGACTTCAACCCGGAGATCAATACCACTCCGCTGGTTGACGTGATGCTGGTGCTGCTGATCATCTTCATCATCACCATTCCGGTCATGAATCACGCCGTCAAGATCGACTTGCCGCGCGCGACTAATCAACCGGATGAAACCAAGCCGCAAAACATCAATCTGTCGATCGATGCGAGTGGCAAGGTGTTCTGGAACGACGAGCAGATCGACAGTAACCAGTTGAATCTGCGTATCGCCGAAGCTGCCAAAAAGCAGCCTCAACCGGAATTGCATCTGCGCGCCGAGCGTACGACGCAGTACGAGAAAGTGGCGCAAGTGATGGCTGCGGCTCAATCTGGAGGTCTATCCAAGATTGGCTTCGTCACCGATCCGCAAGCAAAGTAAGTCATCTCCTAAGCTGGCGAGGCCGTCACGCTCGCTACGTCACAGAGCCTTCATTCTTCAGGGAATGGAGGCTTTGTTGTTTTGAGCGCTGTTCGCTCAAACCCGCTTGTGGCAAGCTATCCGTGCGGATGCGATAAGCCCGGTGCTGCTCCATAGAAATAAAGTAAGAATGATTCGCGCTAATTTATAGTGAAGTCCGGAATCGGCTGCGCTATGATCCGTCCGTTCACGCGGCTGGACGACTGTGCAGATCCCCTCTGCCTACCAGCCTGTCTTCTCCCACTATTATTCTCAGAGGTTCCTATGAAAGGCGATCCAGCGGTCATTAAGCTGCTCAATGCTCAATTGACTAACGAATTGACAGCCATCAATCAATATTTTTTGCACGCCCGCATGTACAAGCACTGGGGCTTTGAAAAGATTGCCAAGAAAGAGTACGCAGAGTCCATCGGCGAAATGAAGCACGCCGACAAGCTGATCGACCGCATCCTGATGCTCGACGGCCTGCCAAACCTGCAAGCACTGCACAAACTGATGATCGGCGAAAATACAGCAGAGATGCTGGAATGCGACCTGAAGCTGGAAAAAGCAGCACACAAGACCGTCAAAGAAGGCATCGCGACTTGCGAAACCCACGGTGACTACGTCTCCCGTGAACTGTTCCAGATGATTCTGGACGATACCGAAGAGCATATCGACTGGCTGGAAACTCAGCTCGATATCATCACAAAGATCGGCATCCAAAACTACCTGCAAACACAGATCATTGCAGAGTAATTACATCTGCCAGCCGCTCATGCGATGCGGCTGACATAAAAAAAGCGCGACTCAGGTCGCGCTTTTTGTTTGAGGCCTGTCATCAAGCCCCGGCCCCGAATGATTAATTCGGCGCTGTATCCTTAAAGGACTGCCGCTCGGACAGTTTCTCGAACAAACGCAGCAATTCAGGATAGTTCTCTTTCCATTGCGATTCGGGAAAGCGGAAGTTCAACCATCCCAAAGCACAGCCGACAGCAACATCCGCCAGTGAATAGTGATTGCCAACGCAATAAGTTTTTTCGCCCAATCCTGATGCCATGGATTTCAGCGATGCATCAACCTTGCTCCATTGACGCTTGATCCACTCCGGACTTTGCTGCCGTGTCGGGCGAGCCTTCTCCAGACGCACCAGAATTGCCGCATCCAACATGCCGTCAGCCAAAGCTTCCCAGCATTTCACTTCCGCCCGCTCACGACCGCCGGTAGGCATCAGCTTGCCGACCGGAGTCAGGATATCGAGATATTCCGAAATCACGCGGGAATCAAACATGGCGCCACCGTCATCCATCATCAGACAGGGCACTTTTCCAAGCGGGTTGAATTGCTGGATGGTCGTCGTCTCGCTCCATACATCTTCCAGAACCAGCTCGTAATCGATCTTCTTCTCCGCCATGACAATGCGAACTTTGCGAGCGTAGGGGCTTACCAGTGAGGCGATTAGTTTCATAGCAATTTTTGTAATAATCCGGCCCGATTATAGCATCGGGGACTCTCCATCAACGCCCGAAGGCCTACTTGCGACGACATGCGTAATGAACCTGATTCCGTCGCCCCGCAATGGTAAAATCGCGAGTCAATGCAGTTTCGCCTCGGCTGCCGCTTTCCATGAGCGCTCCGAATCCGAATTGCGCACCGTCGTTTCAACGCCGTTTTTCCGTCATCTTCATCCTTCATCCCGTTACTATCATGTCCCTCACCGCACTTTCCGCTCTCTCCCCTCTCGATGGCCGCTACGCAGCCAAAACCGACAAGCTGCGCCCTATCCTCTCCGAGGCCGGCTTCATGCACCATCGGGTGAAAGTAGAAATTGCCTGGCTGCAAGCTTTGTCGGCAGCGGGGTTTGCTGAGATCAAGCCGTTCTCGGCGAACGCCAGCGCGCTGCTCGACAAGCTGGCAACGGATTTCACAGAAGCCGATGCCGCGCGCATCAAGGAAATCGAAGCCGTCACCAACCATGACGTCAAAGCGGTTGAATATTGGCTCAAGGAAAAAGTCAAAGACGTGCCGGAACTGGTTGCCGCGTCCGAATTCATCCACTTCGCCTGCACCTCTGAAGACATCAACAACACGTCCCATGGCATGATGCTCAAGGCGGCGCGCGACACAGTCGTGTTGCCGGCCCTGCAAGGCCTGATTGCCAAACTGACCGAGCTGGCGCATGAACATGCCGCCGTGCCGATGATGTCGCGCACCCACGGCCAGCCGGCCAGCCCGACCACTCTGGGTAAAGAAATCGCCAATGTGGTCGCGCGCCTGCAACGCGCCGTCAAGCGCATCGCCGCCGTCGAAATCCTCGGCAAGATGAACGGCGCCGTCGGCAACTACAACGCCCATCTGTCCGCTTATCCGGAAACAGACTGGGCGGCATTTTCTAAAAACGTCATTGAGCAACGCCTGGGCCTGGTGTTCAACCCTTACACCATCCAGATCGAACCGCACGATTACATGGCTGAACTGTTTGATGCGGTCGCACGCGCCAATACCATCCTTCTGGATCTGAACCGCGACGTCTGGGGCTACATTTCCCTTGGCTACTTCAAGCAACGCACCAAGGCTGGTGAAATCGGCTCCTCGACCATGCCGCACAAGGTCAATCCGATCGACTTCGAAAACTCCGAAGGCAATCTGGGCATGGCCAACGCCGTCCTCAAGCATTTGTCCGAAAAGCTGCCGGTTTCGCGCTGGCAGCGCGATCTGACCGACTCGACCGTCCTGCGCAACATTGGTGTGGCCTTTGGCTACGCTGTACTGGCCTATGACAGCTGCCTGCGCGGCCTGAACAAACTGGAAGTCAATCCTGCGCGCCTGGCCGAAGATCTGGACAATACCTGGGAAGTCTTGGCCGAGCCGGTGCAAACCGTCATGCGCCGCTATGGCATCGAAAATCCCTACGAGCAATTGAAGGAACTGACCCGCGGCAAGGGCATTTCGAAAGACGCCTTGCGCGACTTCATCAACGGCCTCGCCATCCCGCAAGATGCGAAGGATCACCTGCTGGCCATGACGCCGGCCAATTACATCGGCGAAGCAATCACCTTGGCCAAAAATATTTAAGCGTACGAGGAAATCCGGCGGAACCCAAAGCCGCCGGATCTCTCCAATAGCGCGGCAACAGATCAACAGATCGATTGTTAACGTAAATGGATCAGTGAAATCAGTTTTACTGATCTATTGCGAATCTAGAAAAGCCTTTATGCTGCGGCATTGCATCAAAAATGCGAGTCGGCTTATATAACGATCACTTCAAACGATCACAAAGGAACAAGCATGGTTGCTGTGCTGCATAGAGATTTCGCCCAAGCTACCGATGTCGCAATGACGGCCGACGGCATGCAATACCTGCTTTGTCCAAAGTAAGCACTCGCTTGCCGCCCCTCTCCTTACACTTTCCACCAGCAACCGCCATGGAACGCTACACAAAACCTGCGATTTTGTTGCACTGGCTGATCGCCCTGCTGATCATTGCCGCCTTTTCGCTCGGCCTGACAATGGTCAACATCCCGGGCCTGACGCCGACCAAGCTGAAGTATTTTTCCTGGCACAAATGGCTGGGCGTCACCGTGCTCGCCTTGGCGTGTCTTCGCTTGCTCTGGCGCCTGACGCATGCCGCTCCGGCGTACCCGGTACACATGCCGCGCTGGCAGCAAAGTGCCGCGCATGCGCTGCACGGTTTGCTTTACATCTTGATTTTTGCGATTCCAATTTCCGGGTATTTCTATAGTCTCGCCGCGGGTGTTCCCGTCGTCTATCTGGGCCTTTACCCACTACCGGTTTTCATCGATCCCAATCCGGAACTCAAACCTTTGCTCAAGCTGGTGCACTACTGGCTGAACATGACTTTGCTAGCCGCTTTCTGCCTGCATGTATTGGCTGCGCTGAAGCATCAATTCATCGATCGCGACGGCGTACTTAAACGTATCCTGCCCTGATTATCTTTTTCGAGGAAATTTCATGATCCTGCGTTCCACATTGACCAGCGCTCTCATCGGCGGCATCGCCGCCTTTAGCCTGGCTTCGTCCGCGATTGCCGCACCGCTCAAGGTTGACGCCGGCAAAAGCACCGTCAGTGCCGTGTTCAAGCAATTGAATGTCCCGGTTGAGGCCAAATTCAAGAAATTCACCGCACAAATCGATTTCGACAGTGCCAAACCCGACGCCGCCAAAGCCAGCGTGGACATCGACATTGCCAGTTTCGACCTGGGTGATGCTGAATACAACAAGGAAGTGCTGAAGAAGGAATGGTTCAACGCCGCACAATTTCCCAAGGCAAGTTTCGTTTCCAGCTCCATCAAGGCTGCTGCCGGCGCACCTGCCGGCACCAAATATGACGTCACAGGCAAGCTGACCATCAAGGGAAAAACTGCTGACGTGCGTTTCCCATTGACCGTGAAGAAAGAAGGCAACGGACAAGTCTTTGACGGCGCCGTGCCAATCAAGCGCCTCACATTCAACATCGGTGAAGGTGAGTGGAAAGATACCGGCATGGTCGCCGACGAAGTCACCATCAAGTTTCACGTCGTAACAGCACCGTAATTCACAATAAAACCAACTCGTTTTAACGCTCAACAGATCATTACAAAGGACTGTCCCATGAAATTGAAATTCGCCCTGATTTCCTTGCTCGCCGCCGGCGCTGCTTCGACCTCCGCTCTGGCTGCCGACACCTACACCATCGATCCAAGCCACACCTATCCAAGCTTTGAAGCCGATCACATGGGCATCTCGGTCTGGCGCGGCAAATTCACCAAGACCAGCGGCACTGTGACACTGGATCGTGCTGCCAAAACCGGCACCATGGATATCGTTATCGACGCATCGTCGATCGACTTCGGTCATGCCAAGCTGAACGAACACGTCAAGTCTGCTGAAGTATTTGACGTGCAAAAATTCCCGACCGCCACCTACAAAGGCACTTCGATTAAATTCGATGGCGACAAGCCTGTTGCTGTAAATGGCGAACTGACTTTGCATGGTGTGACCAAGCCGGTTCAATTGCAAATCAGCAAGTTCACTTGCATTCAACACCCCATGCTCAAGCGCGAAGTGTGCGGCGCCGATGCCTCCGCAACCTTCAATCGCGCTGATTTTGGCGTGAGCTACGGCGTACCACGTTTTTCGCCTGAAACAAAGCTGGCAATTCAGGTCGAAGCGATCAAGAACAACTGATTTCGCTTCCATCAAAAAGGCCGATGCATGTCATGTGCATCGGCTTTTTTTGTTCTGCATCATATTCACGCCGGATGTTCTGCCGCATAATGGCTCGCGTTTGAAAGCGGCCACCAGCCTGATGTTGGCGGCTACGCTTCGAGCCACTCCCTGCAAGCTTTTTAAAAACGCGCTAATCTAGCGCTGTCCCGATTAAGGATAAATGCAACATGTCGATAGCAGATCTTCGCAAAGATTACAGCCGCGCCAGTTTGTCTGAGCTTGATGTCGCCGCCGATCCTATTGTTCAATTTTCAACATGGTTTGATGAAGCCATCAAAGCAGAGATCGCAGAACCCAATGCGATGAGCGTTGCTACCGTCGGTGCCGACGGCAAGCCCTCCTCGCGTATTGTCCTGCTCAAGCAAGTCGATGCTGCCGGATTCACATGGTTCACCAATTATCACAGTCGCAAAGGACGTGAGATCGCTCAACATCCTTATGTCGCGCTGCTTTTTCACTGGGTAGAACTTGAGCGTCAAGTGCGCATCGAAGGAAAAATCGAGCAAGTTACGGCCAGCGAAAGCGATGCGTATTTTTCGAGTCGCCCTTTGTCGAGTCAGATTGGTGCAATCGCCTCTGAGCAGAGCCAACCGGTCGACAAGAGGGAAACGCTGGAAGCGCAATTTGCCACTGCAGAAACAAAGTACGGCACGCAGCCTGTGCGCCCCGAACACTGGGGTGGCTACCGCGTTGTGCCGGAGAAGATGGAATTTTGGCAAGGCCGTCGCTCGCGCCTGCATGACCGCGTGATCTATACACGCACTGCAGACGGCGCCTGGAACCGGCAACGCCTGCAACCCTGACCAGGACTCATGTCAGGGCTGCGTACAGCATCACATCACTTGCACGGAGGGAAACATCGTGTTTTGGGAAAAGAAGCTCGCAGCTTGGGTAGAGGAAATCCGTCATGCAACGGCGTTGCCGTTGCGCCTGGAACTGTGGAACGGCCGACAGTTCGACTTCAGCGACGGCGCTCCGCAGGTCACCTTGCGCGTTCCTCATGTATCGGCCCTGACTTATCTGTTCCAGCCATCTCTGTCTAATCTCGGCGAGGCTTACGTCGAAGGCAAGATTGACGTCGATGGTCCGGTGGCCAGTATCATCAGCGTCGCTAATACTCTCGCGGCCAAGACATTGAAGGCGGAAGGCAAACTGGCGCGCATCGCCCGCTCTATCCGTCACAGCAAGGAAAAGGATGCGGAGGCCATCCGCTACCACTACGACGTCTCCAACGACTTCTACAAGCTGTTCCTTGACGAGAATATGGTCTACTCCTGCGCCTACTTTGAAAATGGCGACGAAGACCTCGCGACGGCGCAGATCAAGAAGATCGATCATATCCTCACTAAAATACAGGTTCGCCCGGGTGACACGCTGCTCGACATCGGATGCGGCTGGGGTGCACTGGTGCTGCGCGCGGCGCAGAAATTCGGCGCCAAATGCGTGGGTATCACGCTGTCGGAAAATCAATATGCACTGGCCAAGGAACGTGTTGAGAAAGCCGGTCTGAGCGACCGCATTGAAATCCGTTTGCAGGATTATCGCGATGTCACCGGCACCTTCAACCGGATCACCAGCGTCGGCATGTTCGAACATGTCGGTCTCAAAAATCTGCCGATGTACTTCGCGCGCATCAACGCCCTGCTCGCCGATGATGGTCTGGCGATGAATCACGGTATCACCACGACGGATATTGAAAACGGCGAATCACCCTATGGTGGTGGCGAGTTCATCGACAAATACGTTTTCCCCGCAGGTGAATTGCCTCACATCAGTCTGGTGCTGAAAGCCATGCAGCAAGGTGGGCTGGAAGCCTTTGACGTCGAAAATCTGCGCAAGCACTACGCCAAGACCTGTGCCATCTGGGCAGACAATTTTGAAGCAAAGGCAGACGACATTCGCAAGATCACCGACGAGAAGCGCTATCGTATCTGGCGCGTTTATCTCGCCGGCAGCTCGCACGGCTTCAATCAGGACTGGATTTCGCTGTATCAGGTCATCTGCGGCAAATCCAATCGTCACGCCGACGTCCTGCCCCAATCGCGCCGCTACATCTACGACGCAACGGCTTGATCAGTTACTGCCTTGTTCCTAGTCGTCTTTGCTTTTCTCGGCAAAGACTTCGCGGAACTTGGCCAGCTTCGGCGCGACAACGAAGGCGCAATAGCCTTGGAAGGGATGTTGCTGGAAGTAGTTCTGGTGATAGTCCTCGGCCTTGTAATAAGTTTCTACAGGGCTGAGTTCCGTCACGATCGGCGCGTCCCACACCAGCGCCATTTCGGCGATGATGTGCTTGGCCGTATCTTGCTGGGCAGGTGAATCATAGTAAATCACCGAGCGGTATTGCGTACCGACGTCATTGCCCTGGCGGTTTAGCGTCGTCGGGTCGTGGATGGTGAAAAACACCTCCAGAATTTCTCTGAAACTGATCACAGCAGGATCAAACGTCAACTTCACAACTTCCGCATGACCGGTGTCACCATTGCAGACTTGCTCATAGGTCGGCTTGTTGACATGGCCGCCGGTATATCCGGACTCGACGTGCTGCACGCCTTTCAGCTGCTGGTACACCGCCTCAAGACACCAAAAGCATCCGCCGCCAAGAATTGCTGTTTCTGATGAAGTATTCACGATCGCTCCCACGTCATTGATTCCGATGTCCGCAATCACAACGTTGATTGCATAGTTATGTTTATACCATTGCTGAGAATTAATTTCCTAACGTTGCGTGAGGATAGGCGTCACAATAACTTAACTATTAAGTACGTTTTTTATTGATTTAAGACACTCCAAAACACAGCACGATAAAACCAACCCGATCTTTTCAAGCGGGTACATATTGCCCTTCCCGGCGTCCGGGTCACTGCATCGTATTTTTTGGGCATAATGTCGTATTAACCAGAATCGATTCCACAGGCTTTAGATGCATTCACGCTCCCCGCGCGCTACGTCGCGCGAATTCGATGCCGTACATTTCCGCAAAGCATTATCTCAATTTGCGACCGGCGTTACTGTTATCACCACACGCTTGGCTGATGGGACCTTGCTCGGCCTGACCGCGAGCTCGTTTAACTCCGTGTCGCTGAATCCACCTCTGGTGCTGTGGAGCTTGTCCGAGCAAGCCAGCAGCATGCCTGTGTTCTCGGGTAACTCTCACTATGTGATCAATATTCTGGGCGCCGACCAAGCTGCACTGGCAGAGCAGTTCTCACGCAAATCTGCGGATCGTTTCAATGGCGTGGAATACACGCTTTCACGTACGGGACAACCCGTTTTGAAAGGTGTCTCGGCATGGTTCGAATGCCATAATCGCAGCCGCTATCCAGAAGGTGATCACGTGATTTTTGTTGGCGAGGTAGAGCATTGCGAGGTGACGCCGCAAGCTGCGTTGGTGTTTCATGACGGGCGGTTTATCAAGACCGACGCTTAAGCGACTGAACTTGAACGACAAATAAAAAAGCGCCACAAGGGCGCTTTTTTATTTTCATCTGTACAAAAATTAGAACTTGTAGCCGACGGACAAGAAGCTCACGACAGGATCCAACGTGATGCTTGTCTTGTAACGTTGAGGCCCCAACGCGGCCGCTGCCCCGCCAGGATTGCCAGTGATGTCGGCATCGGTCTTCAGAGGAATATACGAAACCGACAAGCTCATCGACCAACGATCGTTGAAGTTGTAAGTTGCACCAGCGTTCAATACTGGGGCCCACGACGAACTCAGCGAAGCGCTGGCAGTACCGCCGGCGGCACCAGTGTTCAGAGCCGCGCGGTTTTGGAAAGTGCTCGACAATTTGACATCCGAGTACCAGACATATGTCACGCCAGCACCGACGAACGGACGGAACTTGCTGGTCGCATCGCCAAAGAAATACTTGGCAACAATCGCTGGGCTCCACTGTTTAGCAGTACCCAGCTCGCCCAGCGCGCCCAGATCACCTTGACCGGTCAGCTTGAATTTCGGTGGCAAACCCAAATCGGCTGTCATCGCGATGTTGTCGGTGAAGAAGTGAGTAAATGCGATACCAACTGTATCCGCGTTACCGACGGAAGAGTGGCTGTTCGGGAAATAACCAGCCCCCGGACCATTCGACTTTGTCAGACCTTCGCTGGAATCCTGAGGTGTGAAATGGAACCAGCCCAGATTCACAACGTTGCTACCGGCAGTTTGTGCCATAGCAGGTGCAGCGAAAGCAGCAGCGATGGACAGCGCAGCGATTTTAGGCAAAAGGGAAAATTGTTGCTTCATGTGTCGTCTCCAAATGTAAAGGGCTGCGCCCCGTTTTATAAATTATCCGGCTCTTAGTCCGAAGGTTTTTGGCTACGTTGTGCGTTGCCTGTTTTTGTTGAATGCCCAGAGGAATCATGGAATCCCGTCTTTACACTCATAAGACAAAAAGAACGCGCGTGCTATTCTTTTGCGATACTATGCCAGCTTTAATTAGCTTTGTATAGACGTGTATTTTTTTGGCAACTGGAAATAGTTTTGACTATTGAATCAGCAGCAATGCTGCTGAAAAAAGCACGTCAGCTCGCAAATAAACGAGAAAGAATTCCAGTTGAATCGAAGGCAGCACGACGCAAGCGATCATTGATGCCTTGCCATGCCGAGGTGGAGGGAGTTGCTTCCACCAGAATGACATCTGCATTCCGGTGATCCATATCTCGCAGCGCAGCATACAGATCATGGGCATACTGATCGGCATCCAGCGACATCGCCATAAAGGCATGCGAGGCGGTAATTGGTATCGTGCGGTAGATGACGGCAGCCTTGTAACCAGCGTCCGCGAGTTTTTTCACGGTATCTGCCAATTGTTCCGCCGGGACCTGAGCTACCGGTGTGCGTGGCGCATAATGCGCATCAAGCGTACCCGATGCGCGCGGTGCTGCAGCATCCGGTGAACGTGGAGCAACACCTAGCACGGCGGCAATCTGATCAACACTGATCTGTCCCGGCCGCAGCAAAACGGCGCCATGCGTTGCGACACGCGACAAGTCGACTATTGTCGATTCGATGCCGACTTCACTTGCGCCACCATCCAATACGTAGTCGACAAGACTGTCAGCGTCACTGCCAAATTCGTCCCGGACATGTTCGGCAGTAGTCGGGCTGACGTGACCAAACTTATTGGCCGATGGTCCTGCGACACCGCCTTTGCCGCCCTTGAATTCACGCAGCAAAGCTTGTGCGACAGGATGAGACGGACAACGCACACCGATTGAATCCTGGCCGCCTGAGGCAGCAGCAGGAACGTGAGCAGCGCGCTTCAGAATCAGTGTCAGCGGCCCCGGCCAAAAAGCTTTGATCAGCGCGCGCGCCTCGGCCGGTACATCCGCCGCCCAATAAGAAATATCAGCTTCAGGAGCGACGTGAACAATAACCGGATGATTGGCAGGCCGGCCTTTTGCCGTATAGATATCGGCAATCGCTGCAGCATTCTCGGCGTCGCCTCCAAGACCGTAGACAGTCTCGGTAGGAAACGCCACCAGCTTGCCCGCTTCGAGCTTGCGCGCGGCCAGCTTTACCGCTTCCATATCAATCTGTACCGTCGCCATCATTGCCCTCTTCTGCCTTCTGCCTTTGCTTACTGAGCAATGCCGAGAATGACGCATGCTGCCGCCAACTGTGCCTGCGCTTGCACCATCGTTGGCGCGACGAAAGTAATGTGACCCATCTTGCGCGCACGACGGGCTTGCGCCTTGCCGTACAAATGCAGATGCGCCCCCGGCAGCGCCAGTATTTTGTCCCAGGCGGGTTCGCGCATCTCATCGCTGTCGCCTTCGTACCAGACATCACCAAGGATGTTCAGCATGACAGCAGGAGAATGCTGACGCACGTCGCCCAGCGGCAAGCGCGCCATCGCACGTGCCTGCTGTTCAAACTGGCTGGTAATGCACGCGTCCATGGTGTAGTGACCACTATTGTGCGGGCGGGGCGCCATCTCGTTGACGACCAGCGAGCCATCCGTCAGCACGAAGAACTCGATGCACAGCACGCCGACATAATCGAGCTTGGCGATGATCGCCAACGCAGCATCCTGAGCCTTCTTTGCAACGACATCCGAAACATGATCCGACGGCACGGTCGTGGTAAACAAGATGCCGTCACGATGAACGTTCTCGGCAATCGGATACACCACAGCGGCGCCATCGGCACCGCGCGCCACCAATACGGAAACTTCGTAAGCCAGCGGCAGCATTTTTTCCAGGAGACAGGTCACGCCCTTCATCTCGGCGAACGCTGTCTTCACATCGGCGCTGCTGCGCACGCGTACCTGGCCTTTGCCGTCATATCCCATGCGCACGGTCTTCAGAATCCCCGGCAGCAAATCAGCTGGAATCGCATCAATATCCGTCTCGCTGGCGATGATCTTGTGCGGCGCAGGTTGCACACCGGACGCAGCACTGCAATCAACGAAGAAACGTTTCTCGGCAATGCGGTCCTGCGCAATCGATACGCCGGATGCAGAGGGGGCAACGTAAGTCTTGACAGCCAATGCGGCAAGGCTGTCGGCCGATACGTTTTCAAATTCCGTGGTGACTGCGCCGCATAAGGATGCGAGTTCTTCCAAGCCTTTAGGATCGGTATAAGAGGTACGAATCAAACGATCTGCAACCTGCCCTGCCGGACAATCTTCTTCCTGCTCCAGCACGGCGACCTTGAAACCCATCGCCTGCGCAGCGTGAGCAAACATGCGGCCAAGCTGGCCGCCACCCATCACGCCCAGCCAGGTGGCCGGCGTCGTGGTGGGGATCGAAACATTGTTATTGTTCGTGAGGGACTGCTTCTGACTCATAACGGCAACTTCATATCCAGGGCAACTTGCGTTTGTTTGACGCGGAAAGCTTCCAGCTTCGCAGCCAGCGCATCGTCGGTGGTCGCCAGCATGGCGATGGCCGACAAGGCGGCGTTGGCGGCACCGGCTTCGCCGATGGCGTAGGTCGCGACAGGGATACCCTTCGGCATTTGCACGATGGACAGCAGCGAATCTTCGCCACGCAAATACTTGGATGGCACCGGCACACCCAGCACCGGCACGATGGTCTTCGCGGCGATCATGCCCGGTAAATGCGCAGCACCGCCGGCACCGGCGATGATGGCGCGCAAGCCGCGTGCGCGTGCTTTCTCGGCGTAATCAAACATCTGGTCCGGCATACGGTGCGCCGAAACGACCTGCGCTTCATGCGGAATGCCAAACTCTTTCAGAATTGCCACGGCATGCTGCATGACGTCCCAGTCGGACGACGATCCCATGACGACGCCGACGACCGGCGTTTGTGCGTTGGCTTGTGCGTTGGCTTGTGCGTTGGCTTGTGCGTTGGCTTGTGCGTTGGCTTGTGCGTTGGCTTGTGCGTTGGCTTGTGCGTTGGCTTGTGCGTTGGCTTGTGCGTTATTGTCGCTCATGCTCAGTCCTTCAGAACATTGCCGGTCAGACGCTCCAGCGCTTCGCGGTATTTCGCGCCAGTCTTCTCGATCACTTCTGCAGGTAATGCAGGTGCAGGCGGCGTCTTCTTCCAGCCGTCGACAGTTTCCAGATAATCGCGCACGAACTGCTTGTCGAACGACGGTGGCGAGATGCCGACCTTGTAGCTGTCCGCAGGCCAGAAACGCGACGAATCAGCAGTCAGCACCTCGTCCATCAGATGCAGCACGCCGTTGTCGTCCAGGCCGAATTCAAACTTGGTGTCGGCGATGATGATGCCGCGTGTCGCAGCGTAATCAGCGGCGGTCTTGTACAGCTTGATGCTGATGTCGCGCATCTTGTTGGCCAGTTCGCTGCCGATACGTTTTTCCATGTCGGCGAAGCTGATGTTCTCATCGTGCTCGCCAAGATCGGCCTTGGCTGCGGGGGTAAAAATAGGCTCAGCCAGCTTGGCCGCTTGTTGCAGACCTTCCGGTAATTTGATGCCGCAGATGGAACCAGACTCCTGATAATCCTTCCAGCCGGAACCGATGATGTAGCCGCGCACAACAGCTTCCACCAGAATCGGTTTGAGGCGCTTGGCAACTACGGCGCGGCCGCGTACCTGTTCGACTTCATTGGCGGCAACCACGGTTTCCGGAGCAATACCGGTCAGATGATTCGGCACGATGTCGCCCAACTTCTCGAACCAGAAATCCGACATCTGGTTCAACACTTTGCCCTTGCCTGGAATCGGCTCGTTCATGATGACGTCGAATGCTGACAGGCGGTCGGTCGTCACGATCAGCAACTTGTCGTCGCCGACGGCATAGTTGTCGCGCACCTTGCCGTTGCCCAGCAAAGGAAGTGAAGTGATGGAAGTTTTGTAGAGGCTGGTCATGTTGATTCCGGTCATTCCGTGGGTTGAGGGTCAGGGCTTCGGGGTTACCCTGGAACGGCGAAACTGCCGTTTTTCTACCCACCTTTAAAGTCAAAAAACCGGGACTGCTGTTGCCAGTCCCGGTCGCTTGGTTTGCTCGCCGATCGTATTACTGAACGATTTGGGAGAGCTCGCCCTTCTTGTATTTCTCGGCAATCTTTTCCAGCGGGATCGCCTTGATCTTGCCGGCCTGGCCTTCGCAGCCGAACGACAGATAGCGTGCCTTGCACACCAGCTTCGCCGCTTCGCGGGCAGGCTTGAGGTAATCGCGCGGATCGAACTTGCCTGGATTTTCCATCAGGTAGCGACGGATCGCGCCGGTCATCGCCAGACGAATGTCGGTGTCGATGTTGATCTTGCGCACGCCGTGCTTGATGCCTTCCTGGATCTCTTCCACCGGCACGCCGTAGGTTTCCTTCATGTCGCCGCCGAATTCACGGATTTCAGCCAGCAGTTCTTGCGGAACGGACGACGAACCGTGCATCACCAGATGGGTGTTTGGAATGCGCGCGTGGATTTCCTTGATGCGGTCGATGGCGAGGATGTCGCCGGTCGGCTTGCGAGAGAACTTGTAGGCGCCGTGCGAGGTGCCGATGGCGATGGCCAGCGCGTCGCATTGCGTCTGCTTGACGAAATCGGCAGCCTGGCCGACGTCAGTCAACAACTGTTCGCGCGTCATCTTGCCGTCGGCGCCGTGGCCGTCTTCCTTGTCGCCCATCATGGTTTCCAGCGAACCGAGCACGCCCAGTTCGGCTTCCACCGTGACGCCGATGGCGTGCGAGAACTCCACCACCTTGCGCGAGACTTCGACGTTGTATTCGTAGCTGGCGACGGACTTGCCGTCTTCCATCAACGAACCGTCCATCATCACCGAAGTGAAGCCGGATTTGATCGCGGCCATGCAGACTGCCGGCGACTGGCCGTGGTCCTGATGCATGACGACAGGGATGTGCGGATAGGCTTCGACCGCGGCTTCGATCAGGTGGCGCAGGAAGGCTTCACCGGCGTACTTACGGGCGCCTGCGGAAGCTTGCATGATGACTGGCGCGCCAACTTCGTCGGCAGCCTGCATGATCGCAGTGACTTGCTCCAGATTGTTGACGTTGAACGCTGGCAAACCGTAGCCGTTTTCGGCGGCGTGGTCCAGCAATTGACGCATGGATACGAGAGGCATAATAAACTCCAGAACGATAGAAATCAGTACTCGCCGACCTTGAGGATTTTCAAGGCGTTGGTGCCGCCGACTTGTCCAATCGGCTCACCCCAGGTCACGACGATCAAATCCCCCTTTTGCACGACGCCTTGCTCCAGCAGCAAGTCCTGCACGGCCTTCAACACCACTTCGGTGTCGGTGGACTGCGCCAGTTCAAACGTGCGCACATTGCGGAACAGCGCGGCCTTCTGGCGCGTCGCGACATTGGGGGTGATGGCAAAAATCGGTACATCGATATTGTGTCGGCTCATCCACAGCGCAGTGGAACCGGACTCGGTCAGCGCCGCAATCGCCTTCACACGCAGGTGATGTGCGGTGAACAGTGCTCCATACGCAATCGACTGGTCGACGCGAGTGAATTGCAAGTTCAGGAAGTCGGCGTCAAGCTTGCAGTCTTCGGATTTTTCGGCAGCCAGGCAGATGGCCGACATGGCTTCGACGGTTTCCACCGGATACTTGCCGGAAGCGGTCTCGGCCGAGGTCATCACGGCATCGGTGCCGTCCAGCACTGCGTTGGCGACGTCGGAAACTTCCGCACGCGTCGGCACGGCATTGACGATCATTGATTCCATCATCTGCGTGGCAGTGATGGTCAGCTTGTTCGACGCGCGCGCCATCTTGATCATGCGCTTTTGCAAACCCGGCACGGCGGCATTGCCGACTTCCACGGCCAAATCACCACGCGCGACCATGATGCCGTCGGAAGCGTCGAGGATTTCTTGCAGCAGCGGGATCGCTTCGGCGCGTTCGATCTTGGCGATCATCAATGGCTTGTGGCCGTACGGCTCAGCGGCAACGTTGCCGAGCTGACGCGCCATTTCCATATCAGTGGCGTTCTTCGGAAACGACACCGCAACATAGTCGGCCTGAAAGCTCATTGCCGTCTTGATGTCATCCATATCCTTCGCAGTCAGCGCAGGCGCTGACAAACCGCCGCCTTGACGGTTGATGCCCTTGTTGTTGGACAGTTCGCCGCCGATCCTGACGACGGTATGAATTTCGTTGCCCAGCACGCGTTCAACCACCAGCACGATCAGACCATCATTGAGCAACAGCACGTCGTCACCCTTGAGATCACGCGGCAATGCCTTGTAGTCAAGGCCGACACGTTCCTGATTGCCCATGGTGCAATCGGCGTCGAGGATGAATTTATCGCCGTTGTTGAGATTGATCTTGCCGTTTTCAAACTTGCCGACGCGGATCTTCGGACCTTGCAAATCCGCCATGATCGCGACTTTGACGCCACAGGCGTCGGCCACTTCACGCACCAGCGTGGCGCGGTCGATATGGTCCTGGGCCTTGCCGTGAGAGAAGTTCAAGCGCACCACATTCACGCCCGCCTTGATCATGCGCGTCAGTGTTTCTCTGTCGCTGGAAGCGGGGCCGATGGTGGCGACGATCTTGGTTGCTCTTTGCATGAAAATCTTTCTCTGACCTGGTTGAAAAGCTCTTGTCTCGTTATCTTTGGTGCGTGCTGCGTGTCTTGTGTTGACGACGCTTTATTGCGCGCGCTGCATCAGAATTTCCACTGCCGGCAGAGTCTTGCCTTCCAGGAACTCCAGGAAAGCACCGCCACCGGTCGAAATATAGCCGACCTTGTCGGTGATATCGTATTTAGCGATCGCCGCCAGCGTGTCGCCACCACCGGCAATCGAGAAACCGTCGGAGTCAGCGATCGCCTGCGCCAACGCCTTGGTGCCTGCACCGAACTGATCGAACTCAAACACGCCGACCGGGCCATTCCAGACGATGGTGCCGGCTTTGGCCAGCTGTGCCGCCAGAATTGCCGAGGTCTTCGGACCAATATCAAAAATCATGTCGTCGTCCGCCACATCCTTGGCGTCCTTCACGGTCGCCACGGCCGTCGGCGAAAATTCCTTGCCGCATACCACGTCGACCGGAATCGGCACCGATGCGCCGCGCTTGGCCATCATATCGATGATCGCCTTCGCTTCGTCGACCAGATCCGCTTCCACCAGCGACTTGCCGATCTTCAGACCGGACGCCAGCATGAACGTATTGGCGATGCCGCCACCGACGATCAGGTTGTCGACCTTGTCTGCCAATGCTTTCAGGATAGTCAATTTGCTGGAAACTTTCGAACCCGCGACGATCGCCACCAGCGGACGCGCCGGTTGGTTCAACGCCTTGCCCAGCGCATCGAGTTCAGCGGCCAGCAACGGACCGGCGCAGGCAATCGGCGCGAACTTTGCGATACCGTATGTGGTGGCCTCCGCGCGGTGCGCAGTGCCGAAGGCATCATTAACGTACACGTCGCACAGCTTGGCGATCTTTTGCGCCAGCTCGTCACTATTTTTCTTTTCGCCCTTGTTGAGGCGGCAATTTTCAAGCAGCACGACCTGGCCGGGCGCGACATCGACGCCGTCAGTCCAGTTCGAGACCAGTTTGACTTCTGCACCCAGCAATTCCGACAACCGTTTGGCAACCGGCGCCAGCGAATCTTCAGGCTTGAACTCGCCTTCAACCGGACGGCCCAGATGCGACGTCACCATCACGGCTGCGCCGGCGTCACGCGCCTCGCGGATAGCCGGCACCGAAGCGCGGATGCGCGTATCTTCGGTGATATTGCCTGCATCGTCCTGCGGCACGTTCAGATCAGCGCGAATAAAGACGCGCTTGCCTTGCAGTTGATTGGAAGAGATGAGATCGCTGAGTCGGTTGAATTTCATTTTTCGCAGAATCGAAGGTGGGGCAAAAAGGCGTTATTTTACTCTACCCGCCCTGCTCCCAGCATGGTTTTCGGAGAGGAATCGGGCGGAATAAGGCTGAATCAGCGAATCACAGCAACATAAACCGCGATAGCGTTCGATCACAGGCCGGACGGCGACCTACAGCGCAAGACGCAGCACTGTAAAGAGTGTCATTCCGGCAACAATCGTTCCCAGCAAATGCCGGGTCACCATGAAGAAAATCCCGCCGCCGATACCCGCCAACAACTTTGGATTGGCCCAGTTGATGTCGATCGCACCACCCGAGGTCATCAGATCCGGCATCACAATCGCCGCCATCGCCGCTGCCGGGGCATAGCCCAAGGCATGTTGCAGCTTGGGCGGCAACTTGACGGCATGACCGAACAGGAAAAAGCCGCTTCGGGTAATCAAGGTCGACATCGTCAACAACACTATAGAAACCCAAACGTCGAAGGCGTTCATTCTTTTTCCTTAACGATAAATTTATCTGCCAGCATCGCAGCGGCCATGCCGATCACGACCGCCAGCAGCAGCCCCAGTCGGTACGGCAGATTAATTGCAACAACGGCAACAGCGCCGGACACGATGACGCCGGCCAGCGCGGCCCGGTTGATGATCATCGGGATCATGATCGCAATCAGGGCCAGCGTACCCGCGAAACCGATATTCCAGCTTTCGGGGATCTGGCTGGCCAGCAGAATGCCGATGATGGCGCCGACCTGCCATGCGAACCAGCCCGGGTAGCAGACCGCTTCGAAAAAGCCGAGCTTGCCGGCCGGCTGATGCACCGTATGGGCGGGGAATCGCTGCGGGAAGAATCCCATTGAAATGTCGCCGTTGAAATAGCCATACCAGACACGGCGATACCAGGGCAGATGGGCAAAATGCGGCGCTACCGCGGCGGAGAAGATGACGAAACGCAGGTTGACGATCATCGCCGTCAGGAAGATCACGATCAGCGGCGTATGCGCCGCCAAGAGCGGCAGGACGGCAAATTGGGCGGATCCGGCGTAGACGGTGAGCGTCATGGCCAGCGATTGCCAGATGGTCATACCCGACTTGACCATCGCCATGCCGGATACGATGCCCCAGGCCAGCACGGCGGGAATGGTGGATGCACTGGCGCGCCAGCCTTCCTGAAACGCTTCTTTCTCGATATGCCGCGCTTGCGCCTTGGTCTGCACCGGCACAGATTCTGACGACTCCGCAGCCCCCGCAACTATCCTTACCGGATCAGATCGACTGTCCCCGGCGTCTGTCTCCTTGTTCATTCTTACCTTGGTCGCTTTTATTGAGAACTTGCCACGTAGCATTTTTACCTAGTTCGAACATTTTATAGATGAAACTTTTTACGCGCTTGTTCCGTTAAAATGTGGACTTTGCAGCGTTGACTGCAGCTTCACCATTCATCGGAGACTCTCATCATGTCCATGGCAGACCGCGACGGAAAAATCTGGAAAGACGGCGCACTGATCGATTGGCGCGACGCCACCATCCACGTACTGACCCACACGCTGCATTACGGCATGGGCGTATTCGAAGGCGTGCGTGCCTATAAAACGCCGCAAGGTACGGCGATTTTCCGCTTGAAGGAACATACGCAACGCCTGTTCAACTCGGCCAAGATTTTTCAGATGGAAGTGCCTTTCGACCAGGCCACCATCCTCGAAGCGCAACGCCAGGTCGTGCGTGAAAACAAACTCGAATCCTGCTACATCCGTCCATTGATCTGGATCGGCTCCGAAAAGCTCGGCGTATCCGCCAAAGGCAACAAGATTCACGTCGCCATCGCTGCCTGGCCATGGGGCGCCTACCTTGGCGAAGACGGCATCACCAAGGGCATCCGCGTCAAGACTTCTTCGTTCAGCCGTCACCACGTCAACGTGTCGCTGGTGCGCGCCAAGGCGTCGGGCTACTACATCAACTCCATCCTTGCGAATCAGGAAGCGCTGGCCGACGGCTACGATGAAGCGCTGCTGCTGGACACCGACGGCTATGTGTCGGAAGGTTCCGGCGAAAACGTCTTCATCGTCAAAAATGGCAAGGTCTACACACCTGACCTGGCGTCCTGCCTTGACGGCATCACCCGCGACGCGGTGCTGACCATGGCGCGCGACCTCGGCATTGATGTCATCGAAAAACGCATTACGCGCGACGAGATGTACTGCGCCGACGAAGCATTCTTTACCGGTACCGCGGCCGAAATCACGCCGATTCGCGAGCTCGACAACCGCACCATCGGCAACGGCGGGCGTGGACCGATCACAGAAAAACTGCAAACCTTGTTCTTCGACGTCGTGTCGGGCAAGGCGCCGCAGTATCAACACTGGCTGACGCTGGTCTGATAACAAATACACGAAACAACTGCATCACATTTACAGCACCCAGCAACGGAGAATCACATGAGCCAAGTTCAACAAACCCAGCCAGTACAACTCGACGGCAAAGACCTGCCGGCCCACTGCCCGAATCCAAACATGCCGCAATGGTCATCGCATCCGCGCGTGTTCCTCGAGCTGGACGCACACGGTGCCGCCAAGTGTCCATACTGCGGCACGCAATACCAGCTGAAACCTGGCGCTGTCGTTAAAGCACACTAAGCGTATCAAGTGCATCAAACATCCTGAGCGTACCCAGCACGACGACACGCATCGCGATACAGACAAAGAGGGCCACCAAAAATTGACTGGCCCTCTTTGCTTTTCCTCCGGAGAAAACATGCCACGCACAAAACTGCTACAAGGTTCACCTGACGAAGTTGAAGCGGCCTACTACGATGCGCTTGCCCGAGCCGATCTGGAAGCCTTGATGGCACTCTGGGCCGAGGATGAAGAAATCGTCTGCGTCCATCCGGGTGCAGTCCGTTTGATCGGCCATGTCGCCATCCGCAATTCCTGGGAAGAAATTCTCGCACGCGGCGGCCTGCATATCCAGCCACGCCAATTGCATGCGGCGCATACGATGACCACTGCCGTACATAACGTCATCGAAGATATTCAGCATCCTGAAAACACACGTGCCGACGTGCATGTAATCGCCACCAATGTCTACATGAAGACCGCGCAAGGATGGCGCATCGTGACTCACCACGCTTCGGTGGCGCCGGGACCTGCGCCGACAGAGCCGGTGACTGAAACGATGCTGCACTGATTACCGAGTACATTGCGGAGGAAAATCCGGTCAGCACTAACGCAAATGTTTCAGTTGCACATCAGCACTTCTCCTGACATACGTAAAAACACCAGATGCAATACTCCCCGCCCCGCTGGCTTCCCGGCGGCAACCTGCAAACAATTTATCCGTCCACTTTCATCGCCAAACCGCAGGTGCGTTTCCGGCGCGAGCGTTGGGATACGCCTGACGCCGATTTCATCGACGTCGACTTTGTCGACGGTAAGCCGGGCCAGCCTCTGGTGGTACTGTTTCACGGACTGGAAGGTTCGTCGGACAGCCATTACAGCCGCGCCTGCATGGCCGCCGTTGCAGCACGTGGATGGTCGGGCGTGGTGCCGCATTTTCGTGGCTGCTCGGGCGAGATCAATCTGGCGCCACGCTTCTATCACTCCGGCGACAGCGCCGAGCTCGACTGGATTTTGCGACGCCTGCTGAATCATCGCAGCACCATCGGCGCCGCGAAGTTTTACGCTGCCGGTGTCTCGCTGGGTGCCAACGCCTTGTTGCGCTGGCTGGGTGAGTCACAGCATCAGGCTGAGTTCGTCGATGCCGCCTGTGCCGTCTCGGCACCGCTCGATCTGGCCGGTGGCGGTGAGGCATTGGCGCATGGCTTTAACCGGATTTACACCCACGTTTTCCTGCGCACCATGCGCACCAAGTCGCTGGTGAAACTCGTTCAATTCCCCGGACTGTTCAATCGAGATGCGCTGATGCAGGCGCGCGACCTCTATACCTTCGACAACATCATTACGGCGCCACTGCACGGTTACCGCAACACGGATGATTATTGGGATCGCGCCAGCGCCAAACATATCCTGCACGACATCACCGTGCCGACACTGGTCTTGAACGCGAAAAACGATCCTTTCCTGCCGGCGCGCTATCTGCCGCAAAGTGCAGCAGCATGCGTCAAACTGGAATATCCTGAAGAAGGCGGCCATGTCGGTTTCGCCGCTGGTGCGCCACCGGGCAACCTCGGCTGGCTGCCACAGCGCATGCTGCATTTCTTCGAAGGTAAATAGCGTATGGATGACATCGTCCTGCAAGCCATGGCCAAATGGCCGAACGTGCCGCACTGTTTCGGCTGGCTGATGCTGGACGCGCGCGGCAACTGGCGCATGCGCGACGAACGCGCGCAACATCTCAACCGGCCGGGCGACAAGATCAATCATCCGACACTACTGGGTTTTATCAATCGCAACTACACGCACGATGCAGAGGGCCGCTGGTATTTTCAAAACGGGCCGCAGCGCGTGTATGTCGATCTGGAAATCACGCCCTTTGTCGTACGCACTGATCCGGCTGCGGGTTTTGTCTTGCACACAGGAGAGACCTTGGCTGCGCCGTCTCAGGCATGGCTGACAGAGGACGGACGCTTGCTGTTGGTGACGGGAGAAATTGTTGCGGCTCTGGATGACAGAGATGCTGCCGACGTGTTTGCCACCCTCACGCTTAAGGGTGTTCCGGCAAGTGACGAACAAATCATGGAGTGGCTCGAAGGCAAGCACCGCGGTGCGCTGAGCCTGCCTTATGCAGGGCAGACGCTTGCCTTGCAATGGACTGCGTCGGAGAACCTTGCAGAACGGTTCGGCTTCATCACGCAACCACGTACTGCGGGAGAAACAAAAGCCTCGGTTTAACACGTCGCCTCGCCCGCATTATCCACGCCCTTTGGTTTCCTTCATTTCCTCTTTCCACTGTTCTTTCAGATCGCGTTCGCGCGCGTCGATCATGGCCTGATCATAGAATGTCGCATCCGGTGCTTTGCGCGCAATGCCCAATTGTTCAATTGCGGCCGGCAAACTACCCGACAAGAAATAAGACTCCGCCAACGCCATGTGCTGCAAGGCTTGCTTGCCCTGCCCTGCGTAGGCCTTGGCAAGCAAATTCTGCACCGCCACTTCGCTGCGATAGAGTTGGGCCTGATCGCGCAGATACGTGACGGCCTGGTCGTAACGCCCGCTTTCTATCAGTGCGTCAGCATATTGGCGCGCCGCCATGCGTGAAATCGGAAACTGCTTGCGCAGCGCTTCCGCAATCTTGAGCGCCTGATCCGGTTGCTTCTTGGCGATCTTGATATCGATTTCCAGATTGCCGAACAGAATACTCGGCACCATCGGCTGCGATGCAGCACGCGCCTCTTGCAGCAAGGTTTCCGCTTTGTCGTAAGAACGCTGGAGATACGCGGCATAGGCCAGTCCGTACTTCGACACCATGATCTGCATCTTGGTGTTCTGGCGCAATTGCGACTCAAAATATGCCTGCGCGTCGCGCACACCCTGCGCCGAATTGTCTTGCAGCAGACGCACGCGTGCGCGGATCAACTGGAAGTCTGGATTGTCGGCGCGCTGCTTATAACGCTGATCGCGAATACGCGCCTGAATATCGGCGATACGTTCTGTCGTCAGCGGGTGCGTCAGCAAATAAGGCGGCAATGAGTCGCCGAAATTGCGCGACGCACTTTGCAGGCGACCGAAGAACGCCACCATACCCGAGGTATCAAAACCGCCGTCGCGCAGAATCTGCAAGCCGACCCGGTCGGCTTCGCGCTCGGCGTCGCGGCTGAAGTTCAGTTGCCGCTGCATCGCCACGCCGGTACCGCCCATCATCGTTGCCATCGCCGCATCACCACCGACCTTGGACACACCAGCCAGTGCACCGAGAACGATGGACGCAAGCTGAATCATGGAATTCTGCTTCTGCTGGCCGATCATGCGCGCGATATGGCGCTGCGCAACGTGACCGATTTCATGCGCCAGCACGGAGGCCAGTTCCGACTCGCTTTGTGCTGCCAGCAAGAGGCCGGAATGCACGGCGATAAAACCACCCGGCAAAGCAAACGCATTGAGTACCGGATCGCGCACGGCAAAGAAGAAGAAATCGTAGCCGGCTTCTCCGCGCACATCGGGACGCACCGACACCAGATTTGATCCGAAATTATTCAGATATTCGAGCAACGGACCATCGTCGAGATAATCCGGATCATGCCGGATCTCCTTCATGATTTGCTCACCCAGCTTGCGCTCCAGCAGCGGCGACAAACCTTCACGCTCGGTATCACCCAGCGTGGGTAAAGTTTGGGCAGTACTGAGGTTGGGCGCAACCGCCAAAGGCAAAGCAGCTAGCGACAACGCGACTGCTGCCAACAAAGGACGCAAGCGATGAAAACGGCGGCGCGGCGGCATAACGATGGTACGGGTTCGATCGGAAACGACTGGCTGACGCATAGGGACAATAAAAGAGTTACCTGCGATGCCTGCTATGATACTCGCAGTATTCACCGCTCCGACATTCTGCTGCTATGACTTCTTCCAAGACGATCAATTCCAATGCAAACAACGATGCTGATGCCAATCAGGGCCTGACGCATTTCGATCAGGGCGGCCAGGCGCACATGGTGGATGTCGGCGGCAAGGCGGAAACGCACCGCGTCGCCATTGCCAGCGGCACTATCCGAATGAAGCCGGAAACACTTGCCGTGATTCAATCCGGTACTGCAAAAAAAGGGGACGTGCTCGGCATCGCTCGTATCGCCGCCATCATGGCGTCCAAACGGACGAGTGATCTGATTCCCCTGTGCCATCCGCTGGCGCTGACGCATGTCTCAGTCGATTTCGACATCGATCAGGCGCAGTCGAGTATCGGCTGTACCGTACGCGTGGAAACGCAGGGAAAGACCGGTGTGGAAATGGAAGCCCTAACGGCAGTACAGGTCGGCCTGCTGACCATCTACGACATGTCCAAGGCAATTGATCGCGGCATGGTCATGACGGATATCCGTGTGCAGGAAAAACATGGCGGCAAGTCCGGATCGTGGTCGCAGGCGTAGATGAAGCGGGGTTGATTCATTTCGCCATCATCGACATTCGTTCTGACGTAAAAAAAGCGTGCACATTGTGCACGCTTTTTTGTTGATGCCCGACTGATCAGATCAGCTGCGGCAATTTTCCGGAGCGTACTGCGGCGGCAAAGTCGCGACGCTCGTGGCAGGCGCCACAGCTGGAGTGCCTGCAGGTGTCGCAGGCGTTGTCGCAGCGGCACCTGTTGGCGCAGCCTGACACAACCAGGTAATTGCACTTGGATTTGTTGCGGAGGGCACCAGTTTCAAGGTTTTGTTACTGCCGTCGCCACCAATCTCACCAAAAGTAATTGTGATAGCGCCGCCATCGGCAATCGTAATGTCCTTAACGTTCTTTATTTCGTTAGACGGCGTGAATTTGTAACCGGTAGCAGCCTGATTAAAAGCAGTGCCGCCCTTGGCGACTATCGTTTCAGACACAGCCATTTTTGCCGGCGCAGCCAGATTAATACCTTCGGCGACCTTGGCACGAATCAGATAATCACGATATTGCGGAATAGCGACCATCGCCAGAACGCCGACAATGGCGATGACGATCATCAATTCGATCAGGGTGAAACCGGTTTGTGTATAGCGTGCGGACCGTGATGCTTGCATATTGTTTTCCTATTACAAAAAATCGATTTTTCAGAAGCGCCGCTTCGTCATTCCGCGATGATTACGTGATCATTACTCGATTGTGGTTCGACGATGATTCGATGACTGATATTTTCTCTCTGGCAACGCTTTCTCCCAGATCGATGATATTCGCCAACGCGACTTTTGTGAACATTTATATAACGAGGGACGAAGCCGATTCATCTTGAGCGACCTCACCCTCGCAGCTTGAAAGTCGCGTCAATGCCCTTCTTTCGCATTCTTGCGAGCCAGCCAGCTGCCGACAATCACGACACCGATGGCGCCGACGATACCAGGCAAACTTAAGTGCAATTGCAACCCCGGCACGACAAACTCGTGGTGCGGCAAAGTGCTTTGCACCCAGCCGCGAATGGCGACGTCTGAAATAATCATGCCGCCCGCCAGGTAACCAAGCAAGGCCGCGCCCAGTGTGATGATCAGTGGCGCTTTTTCCATCAGCTTGAGCACCAGCGTGCTACCCCAGACAATGATGGGAATGCTGACAAGGATACCAAACACCACCAGCAGCAATTGATGCTCCCCGGCGGCCTGCTCAGCTGCACTCGCAATGGCGATGACATTATCCAGACTCATCACCAGATCCGCCACGATGATGGTTTTGATCGCCGCGAGCAATTTATCACTGCCACTGATTTCGCCGTGACCGTCGTCGTCACTCAGCAACTTGGTACCAATCCAGAACAGCAACACGCCGCCGATCAGCTTGATATACGGCATCTGCAGCAAACTCACCGCGAACGCGATCAAAGCGATGCGAATCGCAATGGCGCCGAATGTACCCCACAGAATGCCGCGAAAACGCAAGTTGCTTGGCAAATTGCGGCATGCCAGGGCGATCACGATGGCGTTATCGCCACCGAGCAAAATATCAATCAGGATGATCTGGCCGACTGCAAACCAGTTCAATTCCATTAAAAAATCCATTAACCGTTCCCCCATCATCGTGTTTGGACATGAAAACAATATGGGGAGCCGGAGCTCCCCATATTGTTATGTCACCGGTCAGGCCGGGAAGTTCTGCCGATACTGCAACAACTGCGACAAATCAATCCAGCCTGCCGTTTACTTGCATCTTTGCTTGCTATTGCAGCAAATGAATTACAGAACCGACTTCAGCAGACGAGCCATTTCCGAAGGATTGCGTGTTGCCTTGATGCCGCATTCTTCCATGATCGCCAGCTTGGCTTCAGCAGTGTCAGCACCGCCGGAGATCAGCGCGCCGGCGTGGCCCATGCGCTTACCTGGAGGCGCAGTCACACCGGCGATAAAGCCGATGACTGGTTTCTTCATGTTTTCCTTGACCCAGTACGAAGCGTTGGCTTCGTCAGGACCGCCGATTTCACCGATCATGATGACGGCGTCGGTGTCTGGATCATCATTGAATGCCTTCATGATGTCGATGTGCTTCAGACCGTTGATCGGATCGCCGCCGATACCAACTGCGGACGATTGACCCAGACCCAGTGCGGTCAGTTGACCGACGGCTTCGTATGTCAGTGTGCCCGAACGCGAAACCACGCCGATACGGCCCTTTTTGTGGATGTGGCCTGGCATGATGCCGATCTTGATTTCGTCTGGTGTGATCAGACCTGGGCAGTTAGGACCCAGCAGCAATGTCTTGCTGCCTGCTTTTGCCATGCGGTTTTTCAACTCCAGCATGTCGCGGACAGGGATGCCTTCAGTAATACAGATCGCCAGATCCAGATCGGCTTCAACAGCTTCCCAGATTGCAGCGGCTGCGCCTGCCGGTGGAACGTAGATCACGGAAACGGTTGCGCCGGTTGCCTTCTTGGCTTCGGAAACATTCGCGAAAATTGGAATGCCTTCGAAATCTTCACCAGCCTTTTTCGGGTTCACGCCTGCAACGAATGCGTTCTTGCCGTTCGCGTAGTCGCGGCACATGCGTGTGTGAAATTGACCGGTTTTGCCGGTGATACCTTGGGTGATGACTTTGGTGTCTTTATTGATCAGAATCGACATAGCTATTCCTTGTCCTATTATTTACCGTTGGCTGCAGCAACAACTTTTTGCGCAGCTTCTTCCATGCTGTCTGCCGAAATGATTGGCAGGCCGGAGTCGGCCAACAGCTTCTTGCCGATTTCTTCGTTGGTGCCCTTCATGCGCACGACCAGTGGCACTTTCAGGGAAACAGCCTTGGACGCAGCGATCACGCCTTCGGCGATCACGTCACAGCGCATGATGCCGCCGAAAATGTTGACCAGGATGGCTTTCAGTTCTGGGTTCTTCAGCATGATCTTGAATGCTTCGGTAACCTTTTCTGTTGTTGCGCCACCGCCGACGTCCAGGAAGTTGGCAGGTTCGCCGCCAAACAGCTTGATGGTGTCCATGGTTGCCATTGCCAGACCAGCGCCGTTGACCAGGCAGCCGATGTTGCCGTCGAGGGAGATGTAAGCCAGATCGAACTTCGAAGCTTCGACTTCAGCTGGATCTTCTTCGTCCAGATCGCGGTAAGCGACGATTTCCGGATGACGGAACAGTGCGTTGGAGTCGAAGTTGAACTTCGCGTCCAGAGCGATGACCTTGCCGTCGCCGGTCAGGATCAGTGGATTGATTTCGGCCAGCGATGCATCGGTTTCCCAGTATGCCTTGTACAGACCTTGCAGTTGCTTACGTGCATCAACCACGGAAGCGGCTGGAACGCCGATCTTGGTTGCGATGCTGTCAGCATCAGCGTCAGTCAGACCGGTCGATGGATCGATAGCGATCTGATGAATCAGTTCTGGGTGGCTTTCTGCCACTTCTTCGATGTCCATGCCGCCTTCGCTGGATGCCATCAGGACCACACGTTGGCTAACGCGATCGGTAACCATCGAAACGTACAGTTCTTTCTTGATATCTGCGCCTTCTTCGATCAGCAGGCGACGCACCTTTTGGCCTTCCGGGCCGGTTTGGTGAGTGATCAGCTGCATGCCGAGGATCTGGTTGGCGTATTCCTTGACTTGCTCCAGGGACTTGGCAACTTTAACGCCGCCGCCCTTGCCGCGGCCACCCGCGTGGATTTGCGCCTTGACGACCCACACCGGACCGCCCAGCGTTTCAGCTGCCTTGACAGCATCTTCGACGGATTGGCACGGAATGCCGCGTGGAACGGTCACGCCGAATTGGCGGAGGATTTCTTTGCCCTGATACTCATGGATTTTCATGGGAGCTTCCCTTTAAGACACTATTAAATAAAACTTACTGGATTGAAATCCGGCTGGCGGCAAAACCGCGCGGCGCGAATGGAGGCAAGAATCCGCGATGGCGCGGCCCAACCGAACGGGGACACGCTATAGCCAAACGGCCTCGCGGATTGCTTAGTAGAAGGTACAGACAGTGCGTTGGGCATAGAGAATGCCATTTGATCAACATTAATCGTTGTCGCATTGCGTGTCGTCATCGCAAAGATTGCCATGACAGCCGCTAATGCGGCGCAGCAAAAACCCGGAGATTTTAGCACAGCTCGGCCCGGCTAGGCAGCAGGATCAGCCACTACCGAGTATTTTGCCGTGGTTAATACGAGATAAAAGCAGAGGAAGAATCGCCGGGCCTCTTCAGGTTCTCAGCATCGTAGGTTTTCTTGCGGAGGCTCCTGGCGTTCTTTCTGGTGCCACTGGATGCTACGCCCCCCCTTGCCGCGCTATCGCGCGATGCCCCATCGGCACAGGCCATTAATCGTCGTCATGAGGCGCATCACTCCACGCCGTTTTGACCGCAGCCTGAATCGCCCGATGAGAAAACCCTCGCTGCTGGAGAAATCGCATGCACTTGGCACGTGCTTCAGCACTTTCCGGCGCTTCCGCATATTTGCGGCTCAGCACTTCACGCGCACGCTGCGTCTCGCCTTGTGCAAGTTCAAGCTTGGCGTCACCCAGCGTTTCACCGCTGATGCCGTGACTTTTCAGTTCGGACAAAATGCGATTATTGCCATAGCGACCGGCACGCCGATGCATCAACGATTCGGAAAAACGTTCTTGAGAGAGGAATTTGGATTCTTGAAGCCAGTTGAGCAAGGCTTCGATATCGTCGTCATCTTGCGCGTAAGGGGTTAGCTTACGCGCAAGTTCCAGACGACTATGCTCACGTGAAGAGAGATATTTGAGCGCTCGCGCCTTCAGGCTGAGCTGCGGCCTGGGCATCGGTTACACCGTCGCGATCGTTGCGACCGATAAGACTCGAGCGGGGTACAACGACATCAGGATTCTTCGGCAGCTACGTTCTTTGCAGAACCTTTGCCAGCCGGCGCCGGTGCTGATGTTGCAGTAGCCGCAGCACCGCCAGCACCAGCGGCCAATTCAGGGACGCCCAAAGAAGCACGTACCTTGTTTTCGATTTCACGCGCCAGTTCAGGACGCTCTTTCAGGTAATTGCGAGCATTGTCCTTACCCTGACCGATGCGTTCGCCGTTGTAGCTATACCAGGCGCCCGACTTTTCAACGATCTTGGCGTCGGAACCCAGATCGAGGATTTCACCTTCGCGCGATGTGCCTTCTCCATAAAGAATGTCGAAGTGCGCTTCGCGGAACGGTGGCGCCACTTTGTTTTTGACGACTTTGACCTTGGTTTCGCTACCAATGACTTCGTCGCCGGACTTGATCGAACCTGTACGGCGAATATCCAGACGAACCGATGCGTAGAACTTCAGCGCATTACCGCCTGTGGTCGTTTCCGGGTTGCCGAACATGACGCCGATCTTCATACGAATCTGATTAATGAAGATAACGGTGGTGTTGGTGCGGTTGATGCTGCCGGTCAGCTTGCGCAATGCTTGCGACATCAGGCGTGCCTGCAGGCCTGGCAGGGAGTCACCCATGTCGCCTTCGATTTCAGCACGTGGCGTCAGGGCTGCAACCGAGTCAATCACAATCAGATCAACACCGCCGGAGCGTACCAGCGCATCCGTGATTTCCAGCGCCTGTTCGCCCGTATCAGGTTGCGAAATCAGGAGATCGGACAGATTGACGCCCAATCGTTGGGCATACGTGACATCCAGCGCATGCTCTGCATCGATAAAGGCACAAGTTCCGCCGATTTTTTGCATTTCAGCAATAGCTTGCAGCGTCAAGGTAGTTTTACCGGACGATTCGGGACCGTAGATTTCGATCACACGACCACGTGGCAGACCGCCGACGCCCAGTGCAATGTCAAGACCGAGGGAGCCGGTCGAGACGACCTGAATTTCCTCGACGACAGCGCCATCTTCCATGCGCATGACCGAGCCCTTACCAAACTGCTTCTCGATTTGCGCCAGAGCAGCGGCTAGCGCCTTGCCCTTTTCAGAATTGCTGGCGTTAGTGGCTTTTTTATCGTCCATTGGGTTTTCTTTCAACGAAAGTGGTTCGTAGTGTTCAGTGCTTTTGCTTAGACAGCACTGTATAAAAAAACAGTTGTTTGTGCAAGCTCTTTTTCTGTTGTCGCGGATTCGCACTAAAACAACGGGATCCTTTACAGCGGGATCTATTGCGTTGCAACGAAACGAGTCAGCTGCATCTTATGTCTGTTAGTATCGGCCCCCCAATTATAGCGGCCTTGTCGCTGCGGCCTTGCTGCCCTTTTATTCCAAAAAAACAATTAAAAAGGACAAAACGACCCACCGCAATGAGGAAAACGGCGCCAGCCTCTATAATTTGAATAAATTGCGTTAAATACCCGTTTTTATTGGGGTATTTCTCGTATCTGATATACATTTCTAGCTAGTAATATTACGTTTTTTCGTATCTCCCTTATGACCCTGGTTCCATTCAGCCGTATCAGCAGCCTGCGTTCACTCATCATTGATGACATGCCCACCATGCGCCAAAATATTCGCATGCACTTGGGACAACTTGGCATCACAAAAGTCGACCAGGCCGGCACGCCCGATGAAGCGATCCGCTTCGTGGAGGCGGCTGCCTACGACCTGATCGTTTGCGACTACAACCTGAACAAGGAAACCAACGGTCAGCAGCTGCTCGAATTTTTCCGCACTCAACACATGCTGCCGCCGACCACCATGTTCATCATGGTGACGGCGGAAAGCGGCTATAACCTGGTCGCCAGCGCGGCGGAGTTCCAGCCCGACGCCTACATGCTCAAGCCGCTGACAGCCTCCAAGCTGGCTGAGCGTATTGACCGCCTGCTGGAAAAGCAAAACGCCCTGCTGCCAATCAATGAAAAGCTCAAGCGCAAGGATCAGGCCGGCGCCATCATCGAATGCGACAACGTACTGAAGGTCGCGCCAAAGTGGATTGTTGATATCCTCAAGACCAAGGGCAGCTTGCTGATCGAGTTGCGCCGCATCGAAGAAGCGCGCGCGGTCTATGCGCAAGCGCTGGAAATGCGTGACGATCTGGTCTGGGCCAAGGTTGGCATGGCGCGCTGCAATATCGTTGCCGGCCAGTTGGACGACGCCAAGGTATTGGTGCAAGACGTGCTGGCACAAAACTCCCAATACATCGAAGCCTACGATCTGCTGGCGCAAATCGAAGAAGCCCAAGGCAATCAGAGCGAAGCGCTGGATGCTTTGTCGCGCTCGTCAGAAATCATTCCCTCCGCACGCCGCAGCCGCCTGGTCGGCGACGCCGCTTATCGCGTAGGCGATCTGGAACAGGCCAAGGAAGCCTTCGACAGAGTCCTCAAGCACACCAAGGGTTCGCTGACGGCCCAACCGAGCGATCTGCTGACGCTGGCGCAGGTACACGTCGACACCGGCGACGCGGACGCAGCGCTGCAGCTGTTGTCGAGTGCACCGAAACGTTATGCCGAGTCCAAAATGTTCACCTCCGCGCAATCGGCGGTCGCTGCGCAGGCTCACTACCAACTGGGGGATACGATTTCCGCGGAGAGAGCGTTTGAAGCTGCCATGAACAGTGCCGGTGGCGTGCCCTCCGAAATGGCGACGCTGGCCCTGGCGCGCGCGGCGTTCGCAATTGGCCGTGACGATGAAGGCGCCGAACTGATTTCCAAGGCCGTCAAATCCGATCATGAAAACAAAACACTGCAGGCGCTGGCCCGCAAGGTACTGATCGACAGCGGCCGCGAAAGCATGGCCGACGAGCTGGTCGACGGCGCCGTCAAACAGTGCATGACCATCATCTCGGAAGCCAATGCCCTCATGCGCAGCGCCAAGCCGGACGAGTCGCTGGCCAAGCTGGAAGAAGCGTTGCACAGCATGCCGGAAAACACCGGCGTTCTGATGGCAGCCGCCCAGCTGCATCTGCTGTGGATGAGCCAGCGCGGCATCAATCAGGAATACGTCAAGCGCGTCAACCGTTACCTCAACACACTCGATCGTCTGATACCGGGGAACGACCGTGTCAGCAAGATGCATAAATTCTTACGCGAAGCGGTAGCAAAAGCCGCTCAGAAAAGCTGAACATGGATCCGAAACTAGCAGCGATCATTGTCCACGACATCAAAAACTCACTCGGCGTTCTCGAAGGCCAGCTGCGCGCACTGGCTGACGGCTCCAGCGACGAACGCACCGGCCAGGCGCACACAACCTGCCTGACATTGCAGGACAAACTGATCGGCTTTCTCACGCTGTACAAGGCGTCATCACAGGGCCTGACAGCCCAGGTGGAGGCACTGTCGCCGCAAGATTTCCTGGAAGGATTGCTGCGTCATCTGACCATCAATCAGACCGGCCTGAATGTCGTCATCAATCAGGAAGGCATGCCGCTGGTTGCCTTCTTCGACGAAAATCTCGTCGGCCTGGCGCTCGAAGCTGCGCTCCAGAACGCTACACGTTTTGCGCGCACCCGGATTGAACTCGGCTGCCATAAAGACGGCAGCGGCGTGGTGTTCAGCGTGCGCGATGACGGTCCCGGCATCGGCACGCACGAAGCAAAACCATCCACCGGACTCGGCATGGATTTATGCAAAGCCATCGCCAGCGCGCATCACAAAGGCGACAAAAAAGGCGAAGCCCTGCTCGCCAATCATCCTGATGGCGGCGCCCAGTTCGAACTACGATTGCCATGACCCACGATCTGGTCGGCGCCAGCGTGTGCCGGCTCGATCTCCTGCTTCGTCCAATACCCCTGCAGTACATGCGCTGAGCAAATAAGCAAGCGCGAAAAAAATCGTTCTTTTCCTCAGACTTCATCCGTAGAGTCGGTCTCAACGTGTCCGCAGTTTTCTGCCAATTGAATTTCAGTTGTCCCTCAATTGCCAGCCGGATTCGATCAAAAAGGGAAAAAACAACATGGAACGCCGTCGCCTGCTCCAGGCCATCGCTCTGCTGAGCGCTACCGGCACTGCAAGCTTTGCATTGCCCGCATTTGCACAAAGCGCCAAAACCACGCCGCTGCGTATCGGCTATCAGAAATCCTCCACCCTGCTCACCATCATCAAGACTAACGGTACGCTGGAGAAATTGCTGGCGCCGCTCAACGTCAAAATCAGCTGGCATGAGTTTTCCAGCGGTCTGCCCTTGCTCGAAGCGCTCAATGTCGGCGGGGTGGATCTCAGTGCCGATGTGGCCGATACCGTGCCGGTATTTGCACAGGCTGCAGGCGCAAAATTGACCTATGTTGCGCAGGAAGCGCCTTCGCCATCGGCACAAGCCATCATCGTGCGTGCCGATTCGCCGATCAAAACAGTCGCCGATCTCAAGCGCAAGAAGATTGCCGTCACAAAAGCGGCAGGCGTTCATTACCTGCTGATTGCCACACTCGAAAAAGCGGGCCTGAAGTTCAGTGATATTGAGGTTGCGTATCTCACCCCGGCCGACGGCCGTGCTGCATTTGAACGTGGCAGCGTGGACGCCTGGGTCACCTGGGATCCCTTCCTTGCAGGTGTGCAGAAGCAGACACAAGTGCGCGTACTTTCCGATGGCCGCAACGTCGCTGATTATCAGCGTTATTACCTGGCATCGACGCCTTTTGCCGACGCACATCCTGACGTGCTGGCAATCGTATTCAATGAACTGAAGAAAACTGGATTATGGGTACGCCAAAATCCGAAGGAAGCGGCTACCTTCCTTGCCCCGCTCTGGGGTCTGGACGCGCCGACCATTGAATTGGCCAATAGCCGCCGCAGCTACGACGTACGGACGGTAGTGGTCAACGCGCTGGGCGAACAGCAACGTATCGCTGATACGTTTTTTGCTGCGGGCCTGCTGCCGAAGAAAGTCAATGCCACCGACGTGGCAATCTGGAAACCGGCCGCAGCAGCGACCTGATCCACACAAAAAAAATGGACTGGCTCGATGCAACAACAGCAGCACTGGCGATCATTGCCGTACCGCTGGCATTGCGTTTTCCTCTGCGCGGAAAAGAGCAAGACGACATTCCGCCGTGTGATTGCACCGTCAAAGAGACAAGGGTCGCAACAAAAACCGCGAATCAGTTCCAAACGATTCCTCAGGAAGAAGAGCCGTCGCAAGAACGGCAACCCGACAGGCTACCGCCCTCTCGTTTCGGTTCACGCTGACACACAAACGTCATGACAAGAATCGACAGCAATTGATTATCAGATCAATCCTGATCACCCACTATCCATTTCACATTCATTGTCGGCTACCAATAACCATCAGGCGAGGCTGGCACGCACGCTGATGTCGGCTTTCAGCACCTTTGACACCGGACAGCCTTTCTTCGCAGCATCGACCGCCTCGTCGAATTTGGCCTGATCCGGATTCTGCAATTTGGCTTTCACATCCAGCACGATCGCCGTGATGGAAAAACCATCCTCCACCTTCTCCAGCGTTAACGTTGCATTGGTGTCGATGCGTTCGACGCCAAGACCGGCCTTGCCCAGACGACTCGACAAGTCCATGGAAAAACAGCCTGCATGCGCTGCCGCAATCAACTCCTCGGGATTGGTGCCGACGCCGTTTTCAAAACGTGTTGAAAACGAATACTGGGTTGCATCCAGCGTCTTGCTCTCCGTAGTCAATGAACCCTTACCGTCTCTCAGACTGCCGTTCCAGACGGCGGAAGCTTGTCGTTGCATGGTGTTCTCCTTTTGCACAAAACACCATCATGCGGCCGTCGCCAACGATGCGGCATAGGACAAGCGCGCAACCGGACGTAAGAGTTGCGGAAGAAGGAAAAATAAGGGGAAATAAGAAAGCTAAACGAGCATAAAAAAAGCCGCTCCGAAGAGCGGCTTTTCAGCTTGATCGGAGCGATCCGACCAGCGATCAACACATTACGACAGTTGCTGAATACCAGCCAACACCCAGCCGCCGTTGCCGGAGACAGGTTTGGAGAGGTTCCAGATTTCGTTGAACTGCGTTGGCGACGAAGCTGGATCTTCCTTGATGAAACCAAAGAATTTCACGCTGGCCAGGTAGTCGTTGCCGACTGTTTCCACGCCCAGCATATCGGCATCCAGCGACACCACGTCGGTTTGGTTGGCCGACGCACCGCGTTCCTGCAATTGCAGCTTCAGTTCGCCGAACATTTCCGGCGTCGTGAATTCACGGATATCGTTGGCATCGCCCTTGTCCCAGGCAGCTTGCAGACGGATAAAGTAAGTCTTGGCATTGCGCACAAAACCAACCGTATCGAAGTCGGCAGGGATACCGTAAGACGACTGCTCCGCAGCCGCAGCACCCATGCCGACAGCAGTAGCACCGCTACCGAAAGAAGTGCCTTGCAGCGCCTTCGGTGGCTGTGCCGGTTCCAGCAAGGAACCGATCGCCGGTGTGGAATTGCCTTGGTCAGCACCAGGTGCCGAGCCCGACGCATACGCCGGACGCTCGTTGCTGTTGCCTTCCGATTTGCGGCGGAACATGCGGTAGATGAACATCGCAGCGAACGCCAGCAAAGCTACCATCAAGATGGTGCTGATCATGCTGGCCATGGCGCCGCCGAGACCGAAGTGCGACAACAATGCGCCCAGACCCAGGCCCAGCAGCGCACCGCCGAGGATACCCTTCCATGGGCTAGGCTTCGGCGCAGCGGCAGCCGGTGCTGCTGCAGGCGCAGCAGGCTTGGCAGGCGCGGCCTGGTTCTGCTGCATCGGGCTTTGTGCCTGACGGCTGGCGCCCGACGACTGCTTGCCGAACGAGCCGCCGCCGCCGAGACGCTTGGCCTCGACGCTGCTTACGCCAATTGATAGGGTCATCGCAGCCACTATCAGCGCGACAAATACTTTTTTCATGCTATCTCCTGAGATGGAATGTGATGCGAAGGCGGTCGCATCGGCCGTAAAGCAATAAAAACCGGTAGTAAAACAACCCGGGTCAAGGCATCGGATCAGATGCAGCAGGTGCGACGAACACGACGCAAACAATCACCAAACGAAATGAAGAAGACGCGTGCCGTCAGCTATCGCCGCACTGCGGACGAAGACCGGGAATTGCCGCGAACGGCAAGAAGGGAATCAGACCCGCGGCGGACGGCCGGCGGGAGGGAGGAAAGGAGGTTGACGTGCGTCGTCGCTACGCAGCGCCGGCGCCAATGTGGCCGAATCAACGATAAAAGCCAGTGTCGGATTGAGCACGGTTTCGTCGCCGACACCGGCGTGATTGGAAAAATCTTCACTATCCGCATACGACGTATCGTCGTCACGGTCGGCTTGGCTGGTTTGATCAATCTGATCGGACTGGCCAGCCAGAATTTGCTGATCGTCGGCAGCGGTCTGGCCAGCGCCGGCGACTTCTGTCAGCAAACGCTGCATTTCCAGCATTTGCTGTTGCTGCACCTGAAATTCCAGCGCGGCAGAGTCAATGCCGGTCTTGTACGTCAGCATCCCTGCAAATACTTGCATGGGCAGCAGACAGATCAACAAGAGGGCAAACAGACGCTTCATTGAGGTTTTCAGACTATTAACAGGAAAATTATACCAAGAGTCAGGTCAGATGCGGGCATTACGCTGACTTATCAAGGGCTTAGTCAAAAAAACCAAAGTAAATCGCCGAGGCTTGTTTTAGCGCAAAACCAGTACGATTATGCGTTGCAATGACCTTCGATTTAGTAGAATATGCAGAAAAAGTATTGCAGTATTCTTATAAAACACGAGACAACGCCGCATACTCCTGCGGATCTAACCATGCGTATCCTGCTTGCAGAAGATGACAGTGTTCTGGCCGATGGGTTGACGCGCTCGCTGCGTCATTCCGGTTATGCGGCGGATTGCGTCAAGAATGGTGTGGAAGCTGATTCCGCCTTGTCCACTCAAGATTTTGATTTGCTGATCCTGGATCTGGGCTTGCCCAAAATGTCCGGGCTGGAAGTATTGCGCCGCCTGCGCGCGCGCAACTCCCGGCTGCCGGTGCTGATCCTCACCGCGGCCGACTCGGTCGAGCAACGCGTACAAGGCCTCGATCTGGGCGCCGATGATTACATGGCCAAGCCGTTTGCCTTGTCCGAGCTGGAAGCGCGCGTGCGCGCCCTGACCCGGCGTGGCGCCGGCGGCGGACCAACGGTGATCAAACATGGTTCGCTCAGTTACGACCAGGTCGGCCGCATCGCCTACATCGGCGAACAAATGCTCGATCTTTCTGCACGCGAACTGGGCCTGCTCGAAGTATTATTGCAGCGTACCGGGCGGCTGGTTTCCAAAGAACAGCTGGTGGATCATCTATGCGAATGGGGCGAGGAAGTCAGCAATAATGCGATCGAAGTCTATGTCCACCGTCTGCGCAAGAAAATCGAAGTCGGCGGCATCCGCATTGCGACGGTGCGCGGACTGGGCTATTGCCTCGAAAAACTACCCGACTCGATCGCCAGCACCAGCACCGGCACCGGCGTTGCCGCCAACGTCTGAGACTCTTTTTTACTTTTCTCCATTGAACGTCCTTTGCACGGCTTGTGCCGGCACGCCTGCAGGTGAAATGCATGCCTGACGTACGCGACGCCGCCGCCGGCGCGACTTCGCCACCACCTGCCTCCGCCAAAGGCAAGCGCCGTGCCGCCATCGCCACGCAACCGGAAGAACGCATTCAACGCTCACTGTTCGGTGAAATTCTCGACTGGATGCTGGCGCCACTGTTGCTGTTGTGGCCGATGAGTATCGCCATCACTTACCTGATCGCCCAATCCATCGCCAACCAGCCGTTCGACCGTGCCCTCGAAGACAGCGTCACGGTACTCGCGCAACAGGTCTCTGAAGTCAACGGCAAGACCGTCGCACGTTTGCCGGTATCGGCGCGCGATCTGCTGCGTGCCGACGACATCGACAACATCTACTTCCAGATCACCAGCCCGCGCGGCGAGTTCGTCGAGGGGGATCGCGACATGCCGCTGCCGCCGACCGATGACGACAAGCTGAGTATCGGCACGGTGATGTTTCGCAACGACATCCTGCATGGCAACGACGTCCGCATCGCTTATACGCAGGTCGACCTGCGCCGCACGTCCGAGCAACGCGCAGCCTCGTCAAAAGAGCCGCGCCTGGCGACAGTGCAAGTCGGGGAGACGCTGGAAAAGCGTGCGCAGCTCGCCAACGAAATCATCAAGGGTGTGATCCTGCCGCAATTCGTCATCCTGCCGGTGGCGCTGGCGCTGGTATGGTTTGCGCTGTCGCGCGGTCTGTCTCCGCTGTCCGAATTGCAGCAGCGTATCCGTGCACGGCGCCCTGACGATCTCAGCCCCATCGACTCCGGCCAGGTGCCGGAAGAAATCTCGCCGCTGGTGCGTTCACTCAACGACATGTTGGCGCGGCTGTCGCAAACCATCGCGCTGCAAAAACGTTTCATCGCCGATGCCGCACATCAGATGAAGACACCGCTGGCCGGCATGCGCATGCAATCCGAACTTGCGCTGCGCCAGACGGATCAGGCCGATGTCCACCGTTCGCTGGAACAACTCGCCAAAAGCTCTGAGTCCGCGACGCGGCTGGTCAATCAGTTGCTGTCGCTGGCGCGCGCCGAAAATCAAACGCCCGAGACGTCGCCCTTCCAGCCGCTGGAATTGTCCGAACTGGCACGCACGGTGGTGCAGGATTGGGTACCGATGTCGTTCACGCAACGCATCGATCTGGGTTTTGAGCAGCCCGGCCATCCGATCATGATTTCCGGCAATCCGATCATGCTGCGCGAACTGCTCAACAACCTGCTCGACAATGCGCTGCACTACACGCCTGCGTTAGGCAGCGTGACGGTACGCGCGCGCGACGACGACGAAAGCGGTCTGGCCTTCCTCGAAGTGGAAGACACCGGCCCTGGCATCGCACCGGCTGAGCGCAAGCACGTATTCGAACGCTTCTATCGCATCCTAGGTACGCACGCAGCAGGCAGCGGACTGGGACTGGCGATCGTGCGTGAGATTGCGCTGCAGCACGATGCCACGGTAGAGATTCACAACAATCCGCGCAGCCAGGATCCGAAGGCGCCGGGCTGTCTGTTCCGCGTGGTCTTGCGCATGACCCCGCGCCAGGCTTTCATTGACGACATCGGCTGACATGACTGAGAAGATCCCCTCCTCACCGCCCTCGGCGCCGGTCGCTTCTGCAGCGCCCATGACGCCGGCCGCCTATTGGGACAAGACACGCCGACTGACGCTGGCCCTGCTGGGTCTGTGGTTTGTGGTGACTTTCGTTGCCGTGTTTTTTGCACGTCAGCTGAACCGGGTCAATCTGTTCGGCTGGCCGCTGTCGTTTTATATGGCGGCGCAAGGCATCATGCTGGTCTATCTCGCCATCGTCGTGGTGTACACCATCCGGATGCGCCGCGCCGAGCGCCAGTTGCACCTTCACAGCGAGCAGATGCATGGAGACTAACAAACAGTTTTTCCGCCGCCTGAGCAAGTATTACGCGTGGTACACGGTCGGCTTCATCCTCTTCCTGCTGGTGCTGGCGGTGCTGGAACACGAAGGCATGCCGCGCGCATGGATCGGGTATCTGTTCATGTTTGTCACGATTGCCTTGTATGCGGGCATCGGTGTTGTCTGCCGCACTTCCGATGTGCCCGAGTACTATGTCGCCGGCCGACGCGTGCCGGCGCTTTTCAACGGTATGGCGACAGCGGCGGACTGGATCTCGGCAGCGACCTTCATTAGTCTTGCCGGCGGACTGTATCTGCAAGGCTTCGACGGACTGGCTTACATCATGGGCTGGACCGGCGGCTACTGCCTGGTGGCACTGCTGATCGCACCTTATCTGCGCAAGTTCGGCCAGTACACGATCGCCGACTTCCTTGCGGAACGTTATGCCGGCCGGTACAGCGGCAACTTCGTGCGCATCCTGGCAGTGATTGCGACCATCATCATTTCCTTCACCTATGTGGTGGCGCAGATCTACGGCGTCGGATTGATCACCTCGCGTTTCACCGGCATCGATTTTTCGATCGGCATTTTTCTGGGACTGGCGAGCATTCTGGTGTGCTCCTTCCTTGGCGGCATGCGTGCGATCACCTGGACCCAGGTAGCGCAATACATCATCATCCTGTTCGCCTATCTGATCCCGGTCATCTGGCTGTCGGCCAAACACACCAGCGTACCTGTACCGCAAGTGGCCTATGGCTCCGTGCTGCCCAAGCTGAACGCAGCCGAGAAACGCATCGCCGACGATCCGAAAGAAAAGGAAGTAAGCGCGATCTTCCAGGCACGCGCAGACGACTTCGACAAAAAACTCAAGAACCTGCCGCGCTCGTGGGAAGAAGGCCGCATTGATGCGCAACATCACATCGAAGAAGTCAAACGCAACAGCCATGCATCGTTGGCAGACATAAAAAGCGCAAGCCGGGCATTGACTGCGTATCCCAAAACCGTAGACGAAGCCGAACGTAAATGGAACGACGCCAAAGCGTACAACCTCGCACGCGCTCAGCCGCCGGTGTCGCAGACCGAACCCTTCCCCGGAAAGGATGAAGAAGCCTCCGAAATCAAGCGCAATAATTTTCTCGCGCTGGTGTTCTGCCTGATGCTCGGCACGGCCGCACTACCGCACATCCTGATGCGGTACTACACGACGCCGACAGTCCACGAGGCACGCAAGTCGGTATTCTGGACACTCTTCTTCATCATGCTGATTTACATCACGGTGCCGGCGCTGGCGATCCTGGTGAAGTACGACATTTACACCTCACTGGTCGGCAGCAATTATGCCCACCTGCCTGACTGGGTGTACTACTGGGCGAACATCGACAAGGTCAATCCGCTGGTCAGCATCAACGACCTCAATCACGACAACATCGTACAGCTTGGCGAGATTGCCCTCGACGGCGACATCATCGTGCTGGCCACGCCGGAAATTGCCGGCTTGCCGTATTTCATCTCGGGGCTGGTGGCTGCCGGTGGTCTGGCCGCAGCCTTGTCGACTGCCGATGGATTACTGCTGACGATTTCCAATGCGCTGTCACATGACGTGTACTACAAGGTGGTTGATCCGGCGGCGTCGTCGCAAAAGCGCGTCACGATTTCCAAATTGCTGTTGTTGGTGGTGGCCTTGCTGGCGGCGTATGCCGCATCGCTGAAACCGGGAGACATTCTGTCGATGGTTGGCGTGGCGTTTTCGCTTGCAGCGTCGACGTTGTTCCCGGCACTGGTGGCCGGCATATTCTGGAAGCGCGCCAATCAGGCCGGAGCCATTGCAGGCATCATCAGCGGCTTTGTGATGTGCGTGTATTACATGCTGCATACCCATCCAGCCTTTGGCGGGCATGCCGCAAATCAGTGGTTCCACATCGCACCGATCTCGGCCGGCATTTTCGGCGTGCCGGTCGGCATCACAGCACTGATCATCGTGAGCTTGCTGACGCCCCCCCCGGATGAACGAACGATGGCGCTGATTGATCACATCCGCGCGCCGTAAAGTCGCCCTCCTTTTTATGCGTACTCGGTATATTGAATATTCGATCGAAAACACCCGCAGAAACACCCGCCATATCTCAGTATTGACGCCAGGAAAGTATCGATAGAATTGCTCTTCATTAAGTACGCCATCGACACGCCACGCGCGTAACCGCAGAGCAGTACAGCACACGCTCCCCTCGAAATATGTTTGCACGCACCTGCGTGCAATGTTTCCTATTGACGTCAATAGACGAAAGGGCGTGACATGAAATTTTCCACTACGACGGTCGCTGTGCGACTTGGCCTGGCTTTCTCCCTGATTCTTATTTTGCTCTCTGCGATCCTTGCAACAGGCATCGTCGGCATGCGTGAAATGCACCAAAAAATCAGCCTTATCACCGACGTCAACAACACAGAGATTCGCGAGCTCTCGACCATGCGCGCCGCGCTTTACGAACAATCGCTTTCGCTGCGCAACATGGCGCTGGCGAAGAGTCCCGACGTTCTGCAACAGCAAGGTTTGTTGCTTGAAAAACATACGCAAAGCTATCTTGCAGCTGAATCTCGTCTGAGCAAAATGTTTGAGACCCAGAAAGAGACGATGCCTGAGGAGAAATCCGCCATTGTCCTGATCAGAGTCAAAACAGAAAAGGCCATGCCGATCCTGACACAACTTATCAACGGCGCGGCACATAACGACAGCGCCGTCGTCGGTAATTTGCTGAACGGTATCCTGCCAGCTCTGCAGGCGGAGCGACGTCAGCTGCTGGAACAACTGGTGGCGCTCGAAGACCGCCTCAGCAGCGAAGCTAACCACGATGCGGAAAAGGTTTATCAACTTGCTTATGCCAGCATGCTGCTTGCAGGCGCTGCGTCGCTCCTCGTAGGTATTGTTGCGGCAGTGATGGTCACACGCAGCGTGCTGCGCCAACTCGGCGGCGAGCCTGCCTATGCAACAACGGTCGCGCAAAGAATCGCATCCGGCGACCTGACGACAACGGTAGAGCCGGACGACGAAAATATTGCCAGCTTGCTCACGGCAATGAAAACGATGAACGCCAGCCTGCTTGCCATCGTGCGCAGGGTTCGTCTCGGCGCCCAGAATATTGCCACCGCCACGACCGAAATTGCCTCCGGCAACCTCGACTTATCCGCACGCACGGAGGAACAGGCTGGCGCTCTGGAACAGACGGCATCAGCCATGGAGCAGCTGACGGCGACAGTGCAGCAAAACGCCGACAACGCACGCCGGGCCAATGAGCTCGCGACGATGGCCGCAGCGACCGCAACACAAAGCAGTAACGCGGTCGCTGAGGTTGTCAAAACCATGGGCGTCATCAGCAATTCTTCAACACAGATCATCGACATTATTGCCGTGATTGATGGCATTGCTTTCCAGACCAATCTGCTGGCGTTGAATGCTGCCGTGGAGGCCGCCCGCGCCGGCGAGCAAGGCCGCGGTTTTGCCGTCGTTGCTACAGAGGTACAGGAACTGGCTCGGCGCAGCGCTACTGCCGCAAGAGAAATCAAGAGCCTGATCCAGAACTCGGCGGCCGACATCGAAGTGGGCAACCATCTTGTCGCTGATGCAGGACGAGCAATGCAGGACGTGGTGACGAGCATCGGGAACGTGACTGAGGTAGTCAACGAGATTGCGGCGGCCAGTCGGGAACAAAGCACCGGCTTGCAGGAAATCAGTCATGCCATTGTGCAAATGGACGAAGTGACCCAGCAAAACGCCGCCCTGGTGGAACAAGCGGCAGCCGCAGCGCAATCCCTCCAGGATCAGGCGCAAGATCTGAGAAAAGCAGTCGATATTTTTATTGTCGACGACATCGAAGAAAGACATCATCGCGCAATCGACGTCACGCCGGAACGGCGAGCGCATCTGTCGCTCGTCGAAGTCGCTTGATGTAAACGCGCGGCGTGAAGGGGTTGCTGTTTCGCTGCGTCAGATGGCGAAAGGCAATCCCGGTTTTTCTTCCGCCGGCATCACTGTCACGGCCACCTGCATGGTTTGCTGGCCACCGCCGATGAGCACACCGCGCAGGGGTGAGATGTCCAGGAAATCGCGGCCCCATCCCAACGTGATGTGGCTGGTATCAGGAAAAATACCGTTGGTCGGATCAGCGTCGATCCAGCAATCCGGCTGGCCGTCCTGGCCCGGGCAATACACCGACACCCACGCATGGGACGCATCGGCGCCGATCAGGCGCGGCTGGCCGGGTGGCGGCTGCGTCAGCAGATAGCCGCTGACGTAACGCGCCGACAAACCCAGGGAGCGCAGGCAGGACAACATGAAGTGCGCATAGTCCTGACATACCCCGCGCTTGCTGATGAACACGTCGGTCACCGGGGTCGACACGGTGGTCGCCTCCGGATCGAAAGTGAATTCATTGAAGATGCGTTTCATCAGCATCTCGACGCCGCGCAGCAAGGGTAATCCCGGCGTGAAGCATTCGGCGGCGTAACGGGCAAATTCACGCTTGATCCTGACATGCGAAGATTCGAACAGAAAGCGCGACGCTTCCAGCATGTCGGCCGACAGGCTGCGGCCGGCGTGATAAGACAGCGTCTCTGCGACCCACTCCCAAGGCGGTGTCTCGACTGGCAACAAACGCGATGAAATCTCTACCCACGACTCCGCATAGACGTCTAGGCTGGCGTGATCCTGATCCAGTGAGAATGACTGCAGCGCGTTGCCGAAGCTGTCGGTGTACAGGTTGATCAGATTGGTTGGTCCCGGCAGGATATTGATGAAATGCGAAGTGCAGGTCTGCCACGGCAGCGAGCGCGGCGTCAGGCGCAACACCTGATGCGACAGCCGCACCGATGCCGCATATTGATAATTGGTCTCGTGAATGATGTGGTATGTGGCGTCGCTCATTGTCATACTCCCTGGCTGACCGGCGCACTGAGCGGCGTGAAAAAATGCCGAGACAGATCATCGGTCAATGAGAAGCCGGCGCCGCGCGCCTCGCGCATGAGCTGGATGAGTCGCTCGCCGGCGGCTTCCGATGTCGCCGCGTCGCGCGCAAAATCAGGCAACGCGAAGCTGTTGAGCTGTTCGCTCAGGTGGGCCGGGATGTTCATGCTGAGGATGCCGAGTTGCTGCGCGATATCGGTCAGGTAGTGCTGCAGCATGCGGAACTGGTAGGCAATGCTGTGCGGATTGCTGACATCGAACACCAGCAGGTGCAGCACCTGCAGCCACTCCGGCGTGCGGCGATAACGCACGCGATAAGTGACGATGCTGCTCGACGATTCCAGCAACCAGGTCAACGCTGCATTCTGGCGTGCCGGTTCGAGTTGCATGAACTGGTCGAACAGGGCCGCCAGGTGCACCATGCGTTCGATGTGCCGGCCAATCATCAGGAACTGCCAGCCTTCATCGCGCGTCATGTCATCCAATGCATGGCCGGCCAGACCCGAGCAACCCTGGATAACATTGTTGAGGACGTGCAGCATGGCCGTAGGCGAGTTGATTTTTTCCTGCACCAGCGGCGGCATGCGATTGAGTGCATGCCAGTTGTCCAGCGACAGATGCTCGCGCACCTGGTAACCCGAATGATGCAGGTGGCGTAAATGCGTGGCGACGCTGACGCTGGCGCTGGGATCCGCAATCGCCGCCTGCAGACTCTGCTGCAGGGCGGTGATGGTGGGATGCGCCTGCTCCGATTTCGGCATCAGGATGCCGAGGCGGATACAAATCTCGCTGACGCTGCGCAGAATCACGCGATTGTCGGCCTGCGGTTCGACCGTGCATTGCAAGGTGGTGCGCAATAGTCGCGCCAGATTGTCGGTGCGCTCGGCGTAGCGGCCCATCCAGAACAGATTTTCGCCGGCATGCGACGAGACGTCGACGGTGGTGCGGATCAGCTCGGAAGTACGCGACACCGGATCAGTCATCGCACCAGGGCCGACGGCCACGCCGGTCTCGGCGGCAGCGTCATCCGTATCTGCCTTTTCGCTCAGCACCCAGACATCCTTGCTGGTGCCGCCCTGCTGCATCGAAACGACATCGCGACGCTGGCGTGGAGCCACGCGCGTCAGGCCGCCCGGCATCACGTGATAGCTACCCTCGCCGTCGGCGACGGCGAACACGCGCAGGCTGACGGTGCGGTTGGTCAGGTGATAGTCCCCGCTGCGCGACAGCACCGGCGCCTGCGACAGGCGCACCCATTCTTGCGCGACGTAAGCATGCGGCTGCAGTTGCAGGCTTTCAACCAAGCGACGGCGCGTCGCGGCATTGAGCGTATGGCCGAATACCGGCTGCATACGCATTGACGGGAAAGCCGGCATGATTACCAGCTCTTCCAGATGTGCCAGCGTGTAGTCCAGCGCCGGCTTTTCGCCGCACCACCACGACGCCACTGCCGGCAAGGCAAGCTCTTCGCCGAGCAGGCGCTGGCAAATCGCCGGCAGAAAACCGTGCAGCGCGGTCGACTCCAGCACGCCGCTGCCGAGCGCGTTGGCGATCAGTACATTGCCGGAGCGCGCCGCCTGCGTCAGACCCGGAATGCCGAGCGCGGAATCCGAACGCAATTCGAGCGGATCGCAATAGTCATCATCCAGACGGCGCATAATCGCGTGCACACGCCGCAGGCCGGTCAATGTCTTCAGGAAGACCATGTCGCCGCGCACGGTCAGGTCGACACCTTCGACCAGTGGAAAGCCCAGTGTGTGCGCCAGGAAGGCGTGTTCCGAATACGTTTCGTTATACGGCCCCGGTGTCAGCAGCACCACCAGCGGCGGTTCACCGGAAGTCGGCGCCAGACGCGTGAGGCTTTGATGCAGCGCATGGAAGTAATTGAGCAAGGGTTGCACGTGCATATCGCGCATGGCCTCGGGCAAAGCACGCGTCATGATTTGACGATTCTGCAAGGCATAGCCGGAACCGGAAGGACCTTGCGTGCGGTCGGCGATCACCCACCATGTACCGTCCGCGGAGCGCGCCAGATCGATCGCGTACAAATGCAGATGCACGCCACCCGGAGGACGGACGTCGCGGCACGGCCACAAATAGCCGTGCTGACCGAACACCAACGCCGGCGGCAGCAAACCATCGGCCAGCAATTGCTGCTCGCCGTACAGATCCACGAGCACGCCATTGAGCAAGCGTGCGCGCTGCGTAACGGCACTTGACAGTTTTTGCCACTCATCGGCGGCGACAATCTGCGGCAACAAATCCAGTTCCCACGGGCGATTGACGCCTTGTGGATCGGCATAGACGTTGTATGTCATCCCGTCGGAGGCGATCGCATCGCGCACTTCTTCAGCGCGACGGCGCATCATCTCCGGAGAAAGATTTTCAAGCTGATCGATCAGCGTGCGCCAGTGTGGTCGCAAGCGACCGTCGGCAGCCAGCATCTCGTCGTAACGATCGGCGTCGGCGGTATAGCTTTGCAGGAGGCGCTGATACATAGAGTTCGGGGACGCGACCGCCGCCGTCATGCAGTGAAGCAATGACGAACGGCGGTGGCTAAACAAGGTGCGTTAGAAATGTCTCAAGTCTAACGTAAATGGGAACTCGATTGACGGTCTTGAAGAGGTAACTTCCATCTTTCCAGGTGTGTGGTTGAGACGGAAATAGCGTGCCAGACGTCGGCTTTCCGCTTCGAAAGCATTGACCGGGAAGGTTTCGTAACTGCGTCCGCCCGGATGCACCACGTGGTACTGGCAACCGCCCAGGCTCCGGCCGTTCCAGGTATCCACCAGATCGAACGTCAGCGGTGAATCGATACCGATGGTCGGATGCAAGGCTGATGGCGGCTGCCAGGCGCGATAACGCACGCCGGTGACGAACTCGCCGACGATGCCGGTCGGTTGCAGCGGTACTGCGACACCGTTGCAGGTAAGCACATAACGATCCTTCGCCATGCCGCTGACCTTGACTTGCAATCGCTCCAGCGACGAATCGACATAACGCGCCGTACCGGAAGAGCTGCCCTCCTCGCCCAGCACGTGCCAAGGTTCCAGCGCGGTGCGCAGCTCCAGTTCCATGCCCTTGACGGCAAAGTCGCCGATCTTGGGGAAGCGGAATTCAAAGTGCGGTGCGAACCATTCTGCCTGCATCGGATAACCGGCTTCCTGCATGTCATCCATGATGTCGCTGAAATCCTGCCAGATAAAATGCGGCAACAGGAAACGGTCGTGCAGCTCCGTACCCCAGCGCACCAGGCGCTGCGGCTTGTAAGGCGTCTTCCAGAAACGCGCCACCAATGCGCGCAGCAGCAGTTGCTGCGTCAGGCTCATGCGCGCATGCGGCGGCATTTCAAAGGCGCGCAGCTCCAGCAGACCGAGACGGCCGGTAGCGCTGTCGGGCGAATACAGTTTGTCGATGCAGAATTCCGCGCGGTGCGTGTTGCCGGTCACGTCGATCAGCAGATTGCGCAGCAGACGATCGACCAGCCACGGCGGGCAGCCGCCCTTGGCGATCTGGTTTTCCATTTCGGCAAAGGCCAGCTCGATTTCCACGGTGGAATCGTTGCGCGCTTCATCGATGCGCGGCGCCTGCGAGGTCGGGCCGATGAACATGCCGGAGAACAGGTACGACAGCGACGGATGGTTGTGCCAGTAGCTGATCAGGCTGCGCAGCACGTCCGGGCGGCGCAGGAACGGCGAATCACTGGTCGTGATGCCGCCCATCACCATATGGTTGCCGCCGCCGGTGCCTGAATGGTGGCCGTCGAGCATGAACTTTTCGGTGGTCAGTCGCGATTCGCGGCCGGCTTCGTACAAGTGCGTGGTCTGATCGACCAGTTCCGCCCAATTGGACGCCGGTTGAATATTGACTTCGATCACGCCCGGATCCGGTGTGACGCTGAACTTGCGGATGCGCGGATCGTGCGGCGGCTCGTAGCCTTCCATCAACACCGGCTGTTTGAGTTCTTCTGCCGTCGCTTCGATCGCGGCGACCAGCTCAAGATAGCTTTCCATCTTGGCCAGCGGCGGCATGAACAGATACAGCACGCCATTGCGCACTTCGGCGCACAAGGCTGTGCGCGTGATCCAGTCCGCCGATTCAAAGGCGCCCGGCACGCCGCCGCTTGCCCCTGTCCTTGCACCATTGCCATTGCCGCTGCCTTTGCCATTACCGGTCACCGCACCGCGCAGTGTGGTGTAGTAGTCCTGCAGGAAAGAAACCGAGGTGGCGCCAGTCAGCGAGGGACGTTTGGTGTATTGCAGGCGAATGTCAGCAGCAGCTGGCAGCGACTGGAACTGTTGCGAGGGATCTTCCGGGTAGACATACGGATAGTCGGTCGAGGTCACCCACGGCTGCGAATCCAGTGGCAGGCGGTAACCCAGCGGCGAATCCCCTGGATACAGATAGCAGCGCTCGCTGCGCAGGAACCAGTCGCCGGTCTGCCAACCGCTTTCGTCAGGACGGCGCGCCACCGGCAACACATGACCGGCGATCTTGTCGAGACCTTGCGAAAATACGCGCAGCAGTCGCGCACGCTCTTGCTTATCTTCCAGTTTGGAATCAAATGGGTCGACGTTAGCCGGCAAGCGGCGCTCGCGCCACATGTAATAGAACACGTCCTCATACGCGGAAAACACATGCTTGCCGTCCAGCGACAGGCGCGATGCAACGCCTTTGAGGAAACGCTCGGTGATGTTGTCGTCGGTGACGTTCGGCGTGGTTTCGTCACCGATCAGATCACGGTTGTGCCAGATCGGCTGACCGTCGCGACGCCAGTAGCAATTGAGCGCCCAGCGTGGCAGCTGCTCGCCGGGATACCACTTGCCCTGGCCGAAATGCGGCAAACCCTTGACGGCATATTTCTGCCGCATGCGATGGTAGAGATCAGCAGCCAGCGGCTTTTTGGTGTCACCCAAGGCGGCCGTATTCCACTCCGGCTCGTCCGGATGATCGAGCGACACGAAAGTTGGCTCGCCGCCCATGGTCAGGCGTACGTCAAGTGCGTCGAGATCGTCGTCGATGGCATGGCCGAGTTCTTCGATTTCGCTCCATTGCGCTTCGGTGTAGGGCTTGGTGACGCGCGGCGCTTCCCAAAAGCGCGACACGCTCATCGAATGTTCGAACTCCACTTCGCAAGGATCGACCATGCCGCTGACCGGCGCGGCCGATGACGGCTCGGGTGTGCACGACAAGGGGATATGGCCTTCACCGGCGAACAGGCCGGAAGTCGGATCAAGGCCGACCCAGCCGGCGCCGGGAAGATAAACTTCGCACCAGGCGTGCAGGTCGGTAAAGTCGGCTTCCGGTCCCGACGGGCCGTCGAGCGATTTTTGATCGGCGGTGAGCTGGATCAGATAACCGGAGACGAAACGCGCAGCCAGGCCCAGATGGCGCAGCAACTGCACCAGCAGCCAGGACGAGTCGCGGCAGGAACCGGAACCGATGGTCAGCGTCTCTTCCGGCGTCTGCACGCCCGGTTCCATACGGATGGTGTAGTCGACGAGGTCGGCCAGCTTTTGATTCAAACCCACCAGAAAATCGGCGCTACGCACTTTTTCACGCGGAATGCTGTCGAGTAGTTTCTGAAACAACGGCGTCAGCGGCAAAGTCTTGCGATAAGGCGCCAGTTCATTTTGCAATTCGTCAGCGTATTCGAACGGGATTTGCTCGGCATACGGCTCAAGGAAGAAGTCGAAGGGATTGATGACCGACATTTCGGCCACGAGGTCGACTTCAATACGGAATTCTTCGGTCTTTTCCGGAAAGACCAGACGCGCCATGTAATTGGCTTGCGGATCCTGCTGCCAGTTGATGAAGTGTGGTTCCGGCAGAATGCGCAGGGAATAGCTCAGAATACGGGTGCGGCAATGCGGGGCCGGCCGCAGACGAACGATTTGAGGTCCAAGATTGATAGCACGGTCATAACGGTAAGACGTGACATGGTTCAGCGCCACATGAATTGACATGAAGATCCTTTACAACAAACAAGTTGAGCTGATGGACTACAGTTGATTGGGTTGCGCGAGGGAATGATCACCTGTGGTGCATATTAATGAAATCCCGCATGCGTGGATAGATTTCATTTTCCCAGCGGCGTCCATTGAATACGCCATAGTGTCCGACCGCTGTCTGCACATGGTGCAAACGCATGTAGGGGCGAATGCTGCTGCACATATCTTGTGCAGCGACGGTCTGGCCGACGGCGCAGATATCGTCTTTTTCACCTTCTACCGTGAATAATGCAGTGCGCCGGATCGCCTTGAGATTGACCGGACGGCCTTTGTACTCCAGCAGTCCGAGCGGCAACGCATGCTCCTGGAACACGACGCGTACCGTTTCCAGATAAAACTCCGCCGGCAGATCCGACATGGCGAAGTATTCTTCATAAAACACCTTGATTGCCTCGGCTTTTTCGCTTTCCCCCTCGATGAGATAGTTGTACAAATTTCGGAATGCATCGACGTGGCGATTGATATTCATGTTCATGAATGCCGCCAGTTGCATGAATCCTGGGTAAACACGCCGCCCGCCGCCGGGATGGCGTGCCGGCACGGTGCTGACCAGATTCTGCTCAAACCATTCGATGGGCTTGCTCTTGGCGAGTTCGTTGACGGTTGTCGGGTTGACACGCGTATCGAGCGGGCCGGCCATGAGCGTCATGCTGCGTGGCTGGGCGGTGTCGTTGTCTTCCGCCATGACGGCCACTGCCGTGATGGCCGCCACCGTCGGCTGACAAACCGCAACGATGTGCGCGCCGGGACCGATGGTCTGCAAGAAGCGAATCAGATGGGAAACGTATTCATCGAGGCCGAAACGGCCATGCTCCAGCGAGATATCGCGGGCATTGTGCCAGTCGGTGATGTAGACGTCATGATCGCGCAGCAAGGTTTTGACGGTGCCGCGCAGCAAGGTGGCGAAATGCCCGGACATGGGCGCCACCAGCAAGACGGCGGGCTGCTCGGCGGCGGTTTCCTTGCGGAAGCGCAGCAGTGTACAGAATGGCGTCTGATCCACCACCTGCTCCTGCACCGCAACGGTGCGACCACTATCCTCCACGCTATCGATATCGAAGGGCGGACGTACATGCGTCAGTTGCGTACGGGCAAATACTTCGTAAGCGGCAGACATTTTTCGCAGCGTCAGGCTGGACGGAAAGCCCGGCCAGCTATGTCCCAGAAACGGTGCGGCTGCACGTGCCGAAGCCCGCAGTGGATCGGTGGCATCGGCGTATTGTTGATATGCCTGGTAAATATTTGTCATAGAACCCATTCCCTCTGTTCTCACCAGTACTGCCATCGATGCAATATGCATGCCACTGATCGCCACGACCTTCCGCACGGTATGCCCGCCCGCTTTCCCATGCGCGTCGCTGGCACGCCCTTTGCAAGTACCGAATATGCAACACCATGCCGCCTCTGACGAGGGTTACAGAACATGCGGCAAGACACGTGTTGCAAGACCGCAGCCAAAAGCAGCAGGTAAGAAAGTAGAACACAGACGCGTCCACGCAAACTGCGCGTCAAGGTATCGACGCGCCAAAGTCAGAAGCACACATACACATAAAGGACTGACATGCCTAAAACGACTTTGCGCATCACCAGCAAGAATTATTCTTCGTGGTCCATGCGTGGTTGGTTGCTTGCCAAATTTGCAGGCTTGCCGTTTCAGGAAGACATCGTCTCGCCGGACGATCCCGATGCACGCGCCGAAATCCTGCTGCTGTCTTCATCCATTCTTGTTCCCAGCCTGAAGCATGGCAACATCTTTGTCTGGGACACCCTCGCCATTGCCGAATACCTCAACGAAATCCGCCCCGCCGCCAAACTGCTGCCGGCAGATCAGGCCGCCCGTGCGCATTGCCGCGCGATCTGCGGCGAGATGCATTCCGGGTTCAGTGCCCTGCGCTCGGCGCTGCCGATGAATCTCAAGGCGCACTTCCCCAACTTCAAAGTCTGGTCACGCGCTCAGGCCGACATCCAGCGCATCACTACCATCTGGAAAGAATGCCTGGCGACTTATGGCGGCCCCTACCTGTTCGGCGAACGCACCATGGCCGACGCCATGTATGCGCCGGTGATCACGCGGTTCATCACCTATGACGTCACGCTGGAGCCGATCTGCGCGGCCTACAGCAAACGCATCATGGCGATGCCGGAAATGAAGGAATGGATTGCCGCGGCCCAGAAAGAGCCGGAAGATATCGACGAATTGGATGTGGAGTTTTAGGCCGTAATTTGAGCCGCAGCATCGGCCGATGTTGTGAAGTTGCGATGAAAGTTGTGACGGAAGTTTGACACAAGGCCTCACCGGGAAGAACAAGAGGAGACAGCACCAGCAGCGTTATTCTCAATCGCGTCAAGTGCGGGACGCCGCAGAAAGGATCAGTGTGATGAATACGATAGCCGAAACAAATCCTACAGCTTTGAACGTGTTTTCTCATGTCAGTGAGGGCGACACGCCGTTTGAATCGGGCGGCTTGCGCGACTTTTTCCTGTACCGGGATCTGGGCATTGCCGCAGCCACCGGCGGTCAGGTGATCGCTCAGCTGGTCAAGGCCAACATGGCGCCGGAGACCGGTACCGGCTGGCATCGGCACGAAGCCAATTTTCATATCGTGATCATGCTCAAAGGCTGGGCGCGCTTCATGTATGAGGATCAGGTGACCCTGGTAAAGACCGGCGATTGCGTGCACCAGCGACCGGGCATCGTGCACTTTCTGTTCGACTATTCCCCGGATATGGAATATCTGGAAATCGTCAGCCCGGCCGATTTCACCACCATCGATATGCCTGCGCCCTGCGCCGTTCCCGCGCCGACGCCCTGGGCATGAATCTGATCTCTTCGCGATCTTTGCTTTGAAAGGAAAACGACATTTTCAACGATCTATTCCCACTTAAGGCGGCCATCGCTGGTGTGAATCCAGGCTCGGACCTGACGCAATTTTCGCTGTCCAAAAACGGAAATGGCGTGATAGTCTGTGTCTACGTTCACCAGCGATGAGGATGCCGGCCAATACGATTCTACAAATAATATTCGCTTGATCAGAAGCCCCAAAATCCCCCAGCATCAGCACCAGAAAATGAAGCAAATTTATGGCAAATTTTTTCGATGAGATGTATTCCGATGGAGCCGTTTCCGTACGCAAGCATTATGATGAATTTGCTGCATGGCTCTCCGCACAATCCGCTGAAACCATTGTTCGCAAGCGCGCAGAATCCGACCTGATCTTCCGCCGCGTCGGCATTACCTTCGCGGTGTACGGCAACGATGCAGGTACGGAAAGACTGATCCCCTTTGACATTATTCCGCGCATCATCCATGCCGCGGAATGGAGCAAACTGGAAGCCGGCCTGGTGCAGCGCGTCAAAGCGCTGAACATGTTCATCCATGATATTTATCACGGTCAGAAAATCATCAAAGCAGGCGTCATTCCCGCCGAGCAGGTTCTGAAGAACGCGCAATATCGTCCTGAGATGCAAGACGTCGATGTCGCCTCCGACATCTACGCGCACATTGCCGGCGTGGACATCGTGCGTGCCGGCGAAGGCGAGTTCTACGTGCTGGAAGATAATCTGCGCGTGCCTTCCGGTGTGTCTTACATGCTGGAAAACCGCAAGATGATGATGCGGCTGTTCCCGGAACTGTTCACCCGACACAAGATTGCACCGGTCGATCATTATCCTGACATGCTGCTCGACAATCTGCGTTCCGTCGCGCCGGTCGGCGTGGTGGATCCAACCGTCGTGGTGATGACGCCGGGCATGTACAACTCGGCGTATTTCGAACATGCCTTCCTGGCGCAGCAAATGGGCGTGGAGCTGGTCGAAGGACAAGATTTGTTCGTCAAGGACAACACGGTCTACATGCGCACCACGCGCGGCCCGAAACGTGTCGACGTGATTTATCGCCGTATCGATGATGATTATCTTGACCCGTTGGCCTTCCGCGCCGATTCGTCGCTGGGCGTACCGGGTCTGCTGTCGGCCTATCGGGCCGGCAAGGTCACACTGACCAATGCCATCGGCACCGGCGTGGCGGACGACAAATCGATCTATCCGTATGTACCGGACATGATCAAGTTTTATCTGTCCGAAGAACCGATCCTCAACAACGTCCCGACCTATCAGTGCCGCAAGAAGGAAGACCTTTCCTACACGCTCGCCAATCTGGAAAAACTGGTCGTCAAGGAAGTTCACGGCGCAGGCGGCTACGGCATGCTGGTCGGCCCGGCGTCGACCAAGCAGGAAATCGAAGATTTCCGTCAGCGTGTGATCGCCAAACCGGACGGCTATATCGCTCAGCCCACGCTGGCCTTGTCGGTATGTCCGACCTATGTCGAATCCGGCATTGCGCCACGCCATCTCGACTTGCGTCCCTTCGTGCTGTCAGGAAAAACCGTCTCGATGGTCAAGGGCGGCCTGACGCGCGTGGCACTCAAGGAAGGCTCGCTGGTGGTGAACTCGTCGCAAGGCGGCGGCACCAAGGACACCTGGATTCTGGAGAAATAAAATATGTTGAGCCGCACCGCTGACCACCTGTTCTGGATGGCGCGCTACACCGAACGCGCCGAAAACACCGCACGCATGCTGGACGTGCACGTACAAACCGCTTTGCTGCCGCAATCGATCGACGACGCCGAACAAGGCTGGCGCGCCGTGCTAGGCATCTCGGAGCTGCTGTATGGCTATAACCAGAAGTACGATGCACTGACGCAAAAAGATGTCATCAACTTCATGGTGCGCGATCCGAGCAATCCTTCTTCGATCGCCTCCTGCCTCAAGCAGGCGCGTGAAAATGCGCGCGCCGTGCGCGGTGCATTGACGACCGAAGCATGGGAAATTCAGAACGCCACCTGGATCAAGATGCAGGGCTATCTGCAGACGGATGCGCTGGAGCAAAATCCAAGTGATTTCTTCGAGTGGGTTAAGCATCGCTCGCATCTGTCGCGCGGCGTTACTATCGGCACGATGCTCAAGGATGAAGCATTCCACTTCATTCGCCTCGGCACCTTCCTCGAACGCGCCGACAACACCGCCCGGATCATCGACGTCAAATTCCACGGTGCCAAGGAAGCAACCGGCAAGCAAAGCCAGCAGCAGAGTCAAAGCCTGCTGCCCAAAGACAGCAAAGGACAGGACAGCCAGATCGACTTCTATTACTGGGCGGCAATCCTGCGCTCAGTGTCCGGCTTCGAAATCTATCGCAAGGTCTATCGCGACGTCATTACGCCGGAACGCGTTGCCGAACTGCTGATCCTGCGCGCCGACATGCCGCGTTCGCTGGCGGCTTGCATGGATCAGGTGCTGAGCAATCTGAAACACGTGCATAACGATGTTTCCGCCGATACCGAGCGCTTTGCCGGCAAACTCCATGCAGATCTCAAATTCAGCCGCATCGAAGAAGTGCTGGATGCCGGTCTGCATGATTACCTCACTGTGTTTCTTGAACGCATCTTTGAGTTGGGAAATCGTATCAGCAAAGATTTTCTTGTTCCTTTGGCAGCATAATTTTTATCATTTTGCCAATCTGACACGCAGAGACACTCAAGAATTATCTGAAATTTGCCGATAATGTGTCAGGACCACGACATTTGGCCCCGCCCACGCGCAGCGTCGGCGGGGCTTCCTGTAAAATTCGGCTTTTACATTTTTAGCTCACATCATGACTTATTGCGTTGCCATGCGCCTGAACGAAGGCCTGGTCTTCTTATCCGACTCACGGACCAATGCGGGCGTCGATCATATCGGCACATTCCGCAAGATGAACGTCTACGAGAATCCGGGCGAACGCGTCATGGTGATGATGACGGCTGGCAATCTTTCCATTTCGCAATCGATCCGCCAGATCGTGGCAGAAAAGACCAACGCCGAAGGCCGCACCATCTGGACTGCCCACTCCATGTATGAAGCCGCGCAAATTCTCGGCGACGCCATTCGCACCGTGCATCAGCGCGATGCGGAAGAGTTGGGCAAGTTCGGTATCGACTTCAATGTCAGCATCATTTTTGGCGGCCAGATCAAGGGCGAGCGTTGCCGCTTGTTCCAGATGTATTCGGCCGGCAACTTCATCGAATCGCACGACGAAAACACCTATTTCCAGATTGGCGAAGCCAAGTACGGCAAGCCGATCATCGACCGCGTCGTCACACCGCAAACCTCGCTGGACGAGGCTGCAAAATGTGCGCTGATCTCGATGGATTCGACCTTGAAGTCGAACATCTCGGTCGGTCTGCCACTGGATCTTCTGGTCTACAACAGCAACGACCTGGCCGTGACACGCTTCGTCACCATCGACGAGCAAAATCAATACTTCCAGATGATCCGCCGCAGCTGGGGATCGCAATTGAAGCGCGTGTTTGAAGCCATTGATGATCCGGTCTGGGATGCGGCGCCGGAAGCAACGCTCAATGTCTTGTCGTCCTCAGTCGATCACAGCCAACCTGTGCGCGTACAACCACCGGAAGCACTGGTGCGCGATCCACAACCGGTAACGCGTCAGACCCTGGCAGGCGACGGCGAAGCGGATGTTGAGCAACAACCCGCCTGAACGCGGAACACTGAACACATCATTAAGCAATTAAGCGTCACCCAAACAAAAACGGCTGCAATTGCTTGCAGCCGTTTTTTATTGCCCGGAGCCGATGCCGGCCCGGGCGGTAAGTCTGAACGATATCTAAACGATTAGACGACGATCGTCTGTGCTTCGCCTTCGGCGCGTGCACGGATTTCACCGATGCGGAACACGGTCTCGCCGGCCGCTTTCAGTTGTGCTTCGGCAGCGTCTGCATTTTCTTTCGAAACGATCACGGTCATGCCGATACCGCAGTTGAAGACGCGATGCATTTCAGCATCAGCCACGCCACCATGTTGCTGCAGCCAGGTGAACAGCGGCGGCATGGTCCAGGCTTTGCTGTCCAGCACGGCGGTCAAATTGTCTTGCAACACGCGCGGGATGTTTTCTACCAGACCGCCGCCGGTGATGTGAACCATGCCCTTGACTTCCATCGACTCCATCAGGGCCAGCAGCGGCTTGACGTAGATACGGGTTGGTTCGAGCAGCACATCCGCCAGCTTGCGGCCGTGGAAGTCCGCGTTCAGGTCAGGCTTGGCGACTTCCAGAATCTTGCGCACCAGCGAATAGCCGTTGGAATGCGCTCCCGACGATGCCAGGCCCAGTACGACGTCGCCCGGGATGATCTTGGTGCCGTCGATCAGTTTGGATTTCTCCACTGCGCCGACAGCGAAGCCGGCCAGATCGTATTCGCCGTCGGGATACATGCTCGGCATTTCAGCGGTTTCGCCGCCGATCAGTGCGCAACCGGCTTGTTCGCAACCCTTGGCGATACCCTTGATGACATCGGTGGCGCTGGCCACGTCCAGCTTGCCGCAGGCGAAATAGTCGAGGAAAAACAACGGCTCGGCACCCTGCACCAGGATGTCGTTGACGCTCATGGCGACCAGATCGATACCGACGGTATCGTGCTTGTTCAGATGGAAAGCCAGTTTCAGCTTGGTGCCGACGCCGTCGGTGCCGGATACCAGTACCGGCTCTTTGAATTTCTTGCTGATTTCGAATAAGGCGCCGAAACCGCCAATGCCGCCCAGCACGCCTTCACGGGTTGTACGCTTGGCAAAAGGCTTGATTGCCTCGACCAAAGCGTCGCCTGCATCGATATCGACACCGGCGTCGCGGTAGGAAAGGGAAACATTGGATGATGAAGTCATGATGATATTGGCACTAGAGGCGGTAAAATAGAGGTCTGAAGCGTAGAAGAGTAAAACGGCCAGCAAGGCTGCTGAATTACTGCGTAAACCATGATTTTATCAAACCGATTCATCTAAAGCCCGATTTCCATGCCTTTTTCTTTAACGGATGAGCAAAAACAAAGCTTGTTGTGGCTCATTTTAGGGCTTTTATTGGTAGGCCTCCTGGTACTTCTGGGCCCCATGCTGACCCCCTTCGTCACCGCCGCCATCCTGGCGTATGCCCTTAATCCGGGCGTCGACTGGCTGGCCGGGCGTCGTATCGGCCGTTTCCGCCTGCCGCGCGTGCTGGCGGTGCTGATCATCATCCTGCTCCTGGTGCTGGCCGTACTGGCCTTGGTTCTGGTCGTGGTCCCGGTGCTGGTCAAGGAAATCCCACTGCTGCAGCAGCAAATTCCCAATTTTCTCGACAAGCTCAATACCGCCGTGGCGCCACGTCTGAGCGAATACGGCATCCACGTCCGCCTGGATGTCACCGGCATCAAAAAGATCATGACCCAGCAGCTCGCCACCAGCGGCGATGAAATCTGGGCTTCGGTGCTGGCCTCGGTAAAGATTGGCGGCACCGCCGTGCTGGCATGGCTGGCCAATCTGTTGTTTATTCCGATGGTGTTGTTTTATTTGTTGCAAGACTGGCATTCTTTCATCGGACGCCTGCGCGGCATGATCCCACGCCGCTGGGTTGCCAAGATCAGCTACATGACGGAAGAAGTCGACGATCTGCTCGCACAATATCTGCGCGGACAATTACTGGTGATGTTGATTCTCGCGGCCTATTATTCAATAGCGCTGGCCATCGCCGGTTTTGACATTGCGTTGCCGGTCGGCATTCTGACCGGCCTGCTGGTCTTTATTCCCTACGTGGGTTTCGGCCTCGGCCTGGCGCTGGCGCTGATCGCCGCCGTATTGCAATTCACCGGCCTGTACGGGCTGGTTGCCGTCGCCATCATTTATGGCATCGGCCAGGTGCTGGAAAGCTTCATCCTGACGCCGCAACTGGTCGGAGAACGCATCGGCCTGCATCCGCTGGTCGTGATCTTCGCCTTGCTGGCGTTCGGGCAGTTATTCGGTTTTGTCGGCGTACTGCTTGCCCTGCCTACCTCGGCCATCATTTCGGTGATGGTGCGGCACCTGCGCCAACATTACCTGAGCAGCAGTTTCTACAATAGCGAGACATGAGACAACTTCTGCTGGATTTGAGCGCGCAGCAGCCGCCGACTTTCGATACCTTTGTGACCGGCCAGAATGCAGAACTGCTGCAACGGTTGCAAGCCATCGCGTCGGCGCAAGCGCAGCCGACATTAAACGACCGCTTTATCTACCTCTGGGGTGAAAACGGCGCGGGTAAGACGCATCTGCTGCATTCGCTGGCACATGCCAATGTCGCCAGCCGCCTGATCACGGCCGCAGAAGCTTTCGACAGCGTCTTCGACTACACACCCAGCGTGCAATGCTATCTGCTCGACGATTGCGAACAGCTCTCGCCGGACTCGCAGATCGCGGCCTTCACCCTGTTCAACAAGATCCGCGAATTCGGTGGTTATCTGATCAGCACCGGCACACAACCGCCGGCGCAATTGCAGGTACGCGAAGATTTGCGCACGCGGCTTGGCTGGGGCCTGATCTATCAATTGCACGGTCTGACCGACGACGAGAAAATCGCCGCCCTGACGCAATCGGCGCAAGGCCGCGGCATGACCGTCTCGCCCGGCATCCTCTCTTATTTGCTGACCCATTACCGGCGCGACATGCCTTCCCTGTCGCGCATGCTCGACGCGCTTGACCGCTATTCGCTGGAAACCAAGCGCCCCATCACCTTGCCGCTGCTGCGCGATCTATTACAACAGGAAGCTGAAGACGAAACGCTATGAATCTCGCCTTATTTGATCTCGACCACACCCTGATTCCCATCGACTCCGACCATGAGTGGGGCGAGTTTCTGGCCCGCACCGGCGCTATCGATGCCGCAGCCTTCCGCAAGGCCAACGACGAATGGTATGCACACTATCAGGCCGGTACGCTGGATCCGGTGAAGTATCTGGAATTCGCCTTCGGCACGCTGTCCAAATTCCCGCGCAAGCAACTCGATGACTGGCATGTCCAGTTCATGGAAGAAGTCATCAAACCGGCCATGGTGCCCGCCGCTGTCGCCGTGGTGCAAAAACATCTGGATGCCGGTGACACCGTCGCCATCATCACCGCCACCAACAGCTTCGTCACCGAACCGATCGCCAAGCTGTTCAAGGTACATCACCTGATCGCAGCACTCCCGGAACTCGATGCCGAAGGCAACATCACCGGTCGCCTGCTGGGCACACCGACCTATGCCGAAGGCAAAGTAACCCACACCGAAGCCTGGCTCAAGACACTCGGCAAGACGATTGCCGACTACGAACAAAGCCATTTCTACAGCGATTCGCAAAACGACATTCCGCTGCTCTCGCGCGTCACCCATCCGGTCGCCACCAACCCCAACGACAAGCTCAAGGCGCATGCGATCGCCAAAGGCTGGCCGATTCTGAATCTCTTCGACGCGCAATGATAAAAATCAAACTACAACGCAATGATTAAAAAGTTCATCCGCTCGATCCTCGGCAAGAACAAGAAGGACGCCTCCTCCACCGAGCCGACCATTCTCAGCCAGAAGCAGCATGGCATCGACCTGCAACTGGTCTCGCCAAACGCTATCCGTGTCACGCAGACATTGCAGGATGCCGGCTTCAAGGCTTTCATCGTCGGCGGCGCCGTGCGCGATCTGCTGCTGTCGGTCAAGCCCAAGGATTTCGACGTCGCCACCAACGCCACGCCGGAGCAGGTCAAGCAACTGTTCCGCCGCGCCTTCATCATCGGTCGCCGCTTTCAGATCGTGCACGTGATGTTCGGCCAGGAATTGATCGAGGTCACCACCTTCCGCGGCGCCTCCGCCGACATGGCTCCCAAGGATGAACACGGCCGCGTACTGCGCGACAACACCTTCGGTGAGCAGCACGAAGATGCCGTACGACGCGACTTTACTATCAATGCGATGTACTACGATCCGGCCTCGCAAAGCGTGCTGGATTATCACGGCGGCATCGCCGACATCCGGGCCAAGACCTTGCGCATCATCGGCGAACCGGAAGCACGCTATCGCGAAGATCCGGTGCGCATGCTGCGCGTGGTGCGTTTCGCCGCCAAGCTCAACTTCAATATCGACCCTGCCAGCAGTGCGCCGATCGCGGTCATGGCGCCGCTGATCGACAATGTGCCGGCGGCGCGCGTGTTCGACGAAATGCTCAAGCTGCTCATGAGCGGCCATGCCCTTGCCTGCCTGCAGCAGTTGCGCAAGCAAGGCCTGCATCACGGCTTGCTGCCGCTGCTCGACGTCGTGCTGGAACAACCTCTCGGCGAAAAATTCGTCACGCTGGCGCTGGCCAATACGGACGCCCGCATCAAGCAAGGCAAGCCGGTTTCGCCGGGTTTCCTGTTCGCCTCACTGCTGTGGCATCAGGTGCTGGAAAAATGGCGTGCCTATCAGGCCGCCGGTGAATATCCGATTCCGGCGCTACATCTCGCCGCCGATGACGTGCTCAATGCACAGACCGAAAAGCTCGCCCTGCAACGCAAGATCGCGTCCGACATGCGCGACATCTGGGCCATGCAGCCGCGCTTCGAACGCCGCACCGGCAAGGCACCGTACAAGCTGCTGGAGCATCTGCGGCTGCGTGCCGGCTACGACTTCCTGCTGTTGCGTTGCGCATCGGGAGAAATCGATGCAGAGCTGGGCGACTGGTGGACGGCATTTATGGAAGGCGATGGTCCGGAACGTGAGGTCCTGCTCTCGCGCAAGCCCACCAACTCCAGCAGCGGTGGCGGCAATGCCGGCGCAGGCCCGGCCGCAGGTGCCAGCGCCAATACAGGTCCCGCAAAAAAACGCAAACGCCGTGGCGGCCGTAATCGCAGCAAAACTGGTGGTGGCGCCGACAAACCATCGAACGACGGCGAAGCATGACCCTGGCAGCCTCTGAGAGCGCGCCGACGATTGCCTATATCGGTATCGGCGGCAATCTCGGTGATGCCCGCGCAACCGTAGAAGATGCACTGCATCGGCTGGCACAATTGCCGGACACTACGCTCTCCGCACAATCCCCGCTCTATCGCACCGTGCCGGTTGATGCCGACGGTGACGACTACGTCAACGCCGTTGCGCAACTGTCTACGTTATTATCCCCACATGATTTGCTGAAGGCGCTGCAAAACATCGAGCAGGCGCATGGGCGCCAACGCCCTTACCGCAATGCGCCACGCACGCTGGATCTGGATATCTTGCTGTATGGTGATCGAGTCATTTCCGACGATGTATTGACTGTCCCGCATCCACGCATGACACAGCGCGCCTTCGTGCTGATTCCCTTGTTGGCGATCAATTCAGCCGTCACCATCCCAGGCGCCGGCGCTGCGCAGGATTTCCGTGCCGGTGTGGCGAATCAACCGATTCATCAGATCAGCGATTGATCATCCGGAACGTCAACAAGCGACAAAATCCGACAGAATCAACGAGAATACTCAAAACGCACGTGAGCCGTGCATCTGCGTTGAATACCGCTTAATTCTCCGGCTTCGATCCTTCGTTGCCGGTCGCTGCATCATGCTGCGGACGCAGCTCGCCCAAACGGCGATGATGACCTTTCAACCAGATAGGCAACTCGCTGGGCAGCATCGGCTTGGCAATCAGATAGCCCTGCCCCAACGTACAGCCGGAGTCTTGCAGCAAGCGCCAGTCTTCGATGGTTTCAATTCCCTCTGCAACCGTCTCCAGCTCCAGACGCTTCGCCATGTCGAGCGCGGACTGCAGGATCACGCGCAGATTCTGACGCGTGTGTGCACCGTGCACAAACGAGCGATCAATCTTCAGTTCAGTGAAAGGGATGCGTGCCAGCTGTTGCATCGACGAAAAACCCGTACCGTAGTCGTCAATCGACAACCCGAATCCCTTGAGACGGAAGCGCGCGAGCGTACCCAGCGCACTTCCCAGATTCGCCACGACTGAACTTTCGGTGATTTCCAATACGATCTGTTCGGCCAGCAAGGCATGTCGCGCCAGGAGATCAGACACCTTCTGTACGAAGCTTGGTATGTCGAGTGACAGCGGAGACAAATTGACGGCGACCTTCAGCGACAAGCCTCGTTCGTTCCATAGTGCCGCCTGCGCCATGGCCTGCTCCAGCATCGACAAAGTCAACTCATGAATCAGGCCGGAACTCTCTGCCAATGGGATGAAATGGTTTGGAGGAATCATCCCGGCTTGCGGATGTATCCATCGCGCGAGCGCTTCCACACCTTTCAGCATGCCGGTGCGGATATCGACCTTGGGTTGATAGTAGGCGACGATTTCGTGATTTCGAATCGCCATTTGCAAATCAATTTCGCGCACGACAGGCAGTACTGAATCTTTTTCTTTCAACGCCAGACTATTCCCAAAAGAATTCAGTGCACCAAGAATCTTTTCTTGATTAAGGGGCTTCTGTAATGCTCCCAATATATGCATGCCAAGCGCTTCTATCATGGTTTCCACCGACGCCAGCAAGGATCGCTCACGGCTGGAGGCAACAATCAGGGGAAAGTTCAGCTTGCGCAGTTGCAACTGCTGGATAAATTCAACACCATCCATGCCCGGCATTTCGAGATCAACGATCACCAGACTTGGCGGCAAACGCAACAAGCCAAGCAGTTCCAGCGCCTCATGTCCGTCGCCGGCTTCATAGATCATCTCAACGCCAAGGTCACGCATCAGACCTACCGTATGCAAGCGCTGCAACGGACTGTCATCGACAATCAACAAGGTCTCTATTGGAAAAGGCGTCAATTTAGTAACCATATCTGTCAATCAAGGAAGAGATGTTTTCAAGAGAAACGACATCGCCCACACCACCGAGCAATACTGCTTCCTTCGGCATGCCATACACGACACAGCTGTTTTCGTCCTGCGCATAAGTCGCAGCACCGCACTCGCGCATTTCTTTCAGGCCACGTGCACCATCGTCGCCCATACCGGTCATGATGATACCGACGGCGTTCTTTCCTGCGGCTCTGGCGACAGAGCGAAACAGGACATCCACCGATGGTTTGTGGCGGCTGACAAGCGGGCCGCTGACCACCTCTACATAGTACTGCACACCATCCCGCCTGACCATCATGTGTGAACCGCCGGGTGCAACTAAAGCACGTCCAGGCAACACAAGATCGTGATGCTCGGCTTCCTTGATCTGGATTGTGGAGAGAGAGTTGAGACGTTTTGCAAAACTTTGCGTGAATTTTTCCGGCATGTGCTGCACGATGACCAGTCCTGGACTTCCCTCGCCAACAGAACTCAACACCTTTTCCAGGGCCTGCGGGCCACCGGTCGAAGCGCCAATGGCGACGATCCTGGCGGTCACCGGAATCAGTCCGTCAAGATAACCAGGCGGGTCCAGAATGGCATCTGCGCTCAAGCGCGCGCCATCCGGTTTGCTGCCGGCCGAGGTATCTGCACGCAGCAGTTTTTCGACATCATTGCCGACTTGATCGCCGCCACTGCTACCGCTACCACCTCCACCACCCGCAGCCGAGCGCCGCAAACGCGCCTGTGACGCGGCACGTATCGCGGCAATCAAATCTTCCGAACTGTCCTGCAAAAAATCACGTATGCCCAGTGAAGGTTTGGTAATGATCCCCACTGCGCCGGCCGCCAATGCCTCCATCGTGACAGACGCACTGCGCTCGGCCAGAGAGGAACAAATCACCACCGGCGTCGGCCTGATCGCCATGATCTGGCGCAGGAAGGTAATGCCATCCATACGTGGCATCTCGATATCCAGAATGATGACGTCCGGCCAATTGGCGCGCATCTTCGCCATCGCAAAAATCGGATCCGGCGCCGTGGCGATCACGCTGATATCGTGACACGGTTCAATCAAATCCTGAATCACCTGACGCACGACCGACGAATCGTCGACGATCATTACCTTGATAGTCATGAGCGCCCCCTGCCGGAAGCAAGTTCACTGCTGCGCTTCGACAGCGTCGACGCCGCGACTTCATTGCGCTCTGCCGGTACTTTTTCCATATCGTGCATGACGCCATGCCCGCGCCGCACCCAGACATCGCCATTGTTCAGATCGAAGCGCAAATAGCGATAACCATCACCGGCGATATCTTGCGCCGTGATCGGGATATTCTGGCGCTGCAACATCTCCAGCGCACAGTCGGCATTGGCCTGCCCTATGCGCACTTTGGATGCCGGCAATCCCAATATGTTGCCGCCGCCAAAAACCTTGACGCGATAATCGGCCACCTGCGTGTCGTGCTTGCGCACCTCGTTGAGCAGACGCACCAGGGCTTCCTCGCCATAGCGTCCGTCCGGTTCGTCGTCCTCGCCCCGCTCGCGATGCAAACGTCGCACCGGCAAAAGAAAGTGGCACAGTCCCCCCAGATGCCGGATCGGATGCCAAAAGGTGATCGCCACACATGACCCCAGCAAAGTCTCGACTTGCAGGTCTCCCTGACCGAAATAGACTTCGCCCAGGTTAACAAAGACACGTTCGCTCATAACGGTCTCCGGTAGATGGACGGCGCAAACATCTGCAGATCGAGCGGCATGCCGTGCAAAGACTCCGAGTGCCCGACAATGAGCCAGCCACCCGGGCGAATCTTGCGAATGACGCCCTGGATCACATCGACCTTGGTCGGAAAATCGAAATAGATGATGACGTTGCGCAAGAATACGACGTCGAACTTCTCATCCATTTCTGTCGGCAGATTTAACAGGTTGCGCTGCTCGAAAGCAACCCGTCTTCGGATGCGCTGATCGATCAGGAAATGGCCCTCATATTCGCCGGTACCGCAAAGGCAATAGCGCGACAGATACGGTTTCGGGATATGCTCGCCGCGCACCATCGGATACAAGGCACGCCGCGCAAATGTCAGCACGCGCTGGCTGATGTCGGACGCCTGAATGCTCCAGGGATGATGTGCGCGACAATCGTCCAGCAGCATCGCAATGGAATAGGCTTCTTCGCCGGTTGAACTTGCCGCGCTCCAGATCTTCATCTCGTTCCGCGCAGATATTTGCGGCAAGATATCGTCGCGCAAGGCATCGAAGTGCTTTTGCTCGCGAAAGAAATAGGTCTCGTTGGTAGTAATCAGATCAATCGCGCGCTGCCGTTCCGCCTCTTCTTGCGGCTGGGAAATCAGCGCGTAGTAGCCCCGCAGATCGGACAGCCCGAGTTCAACCAAGCGGCGCGACAGGCGGCTACACAGTAGTGCCTTCTTCGAGAATGGCAGGTACAGCCCGATGTAGCGCTTGAAGAGCTGCTGAAACAGCAGCATCTCCTCATCACTGACATCCAGTGCCATCGACTCGATACTGGAATTCATCTACCTGCTCCCACAAATGACGTGCTGTACTTTCTGGAAACTGGCTGCGCCGGTAAGACACAAGACCAGCACGGCGTGCATCGTGTCATCAGCTCGCTGACGGCGCATTTGCTTCTTCAAGGGCAGCCATTCCCATCAGCGTCGACAACTCGTCGACCGACAGTACAGCCCCGATATCCAGCACGACCACGAAGCGATCCTTGATGTTGATCATGCCTTCGATGAAATCAGCTCGCAACCGGGTGCCAAAGCTCAGCGGCGGCTCCACCTTGTCGTTCTCGACCGTGAGAACCGCGCGCACTGCGTCGACCATTACACCAAACAACATGATCTGCTCATCCTGCACCACCTCCATGATGACGATACAAGTGCGCTTGGCGATCGGTGTCTGGGCGCGGCCAAAGCGCACAGACAAGTCGATGACCGGCACCACGGCGCCACGGAGATTGATCACACCGCGCAAAAAATTTGGCATCAGCGGCACTTCGGTGAGACTGCAAAACTCGATGATTTCGCGAATCTCCCCGATAGGCATGGCGAACATTTCATCGCCCAGCACAAACGACAGGAACTGACGGCTCTGCACCGCCTCCTGCTGTTGTGACCGGCTAAACGACGAATCACCGTTAAGCGATAAACTGGGCATACACGTACTCCTCAAACATCTGACAACACCGATTTCTTGACATAGCCGCCGATACCTTCAACCGTACGAGGAAAATTTTTCCCCTCGATCAGCGTCTGTACCGGCACGTCCTGAATCAACTCATCGGTAGCTTCGACCAGCGAAAAGTAACTCATCATGTCGCGCAACTGAGTGGCCTGGTCACTCATCTCTTCCGAGGTGGCGGACAATTCTTCCGCCGCAACGGCATTCAACTGGATCGCCTGTGTAATCTGGCCGATGGCACTATGAACTTGAACCAGACTAGAATTCTGATCACGCGCCGATAACGAAATGCCGTCAACCAGATCGGCAGTCTGCTGAATCGAAGGCAGCATGCTTTCCAACAACTTACCGGCTTTTTCTGCGAGATGAACACTACGCTCCGAGACTTCGACGATCTCCTGCGCGGCAACTTGTGATCGTTCAGCCAGCTTACGCACTTCGCTGGCAACCACCGCAAATCCCTTGCCGTTCTCGCCGGCGCGGGCGGCCTCAATCGCGGCATTCAACGCCAGCAGATTCGTTTGATACGCAATGTCGTCGATGACACTGATCCTGGCCGTTATCTCGCGCATGGCATCCAGGGTCTCGCGGACTGCCTCACAGCCTTCGGCCGCAGTACGCGCCGATTCGTCTGCGATTTTGTTGGTGAGGTTGGCGTTAGCGGTATTGACTCCGACCGTGCCGGCAATCTGGCCTATGGCGCTGCTGGCTTCTTCAGAATCCGCAGCCTGTTGCGATGAATTATTGCTGAGTTGCTCAGCGGCCGCCGTCAACTGGCCCGCAGCGGACGCCAGCGTAACAGTCGCCGCATTCACGTCACCCAATACTTCTGTCAGCCTGTCGAGCATTCTGCGTGCGCTATCCAACACACTACCCTTACGAACTTTTTCGGAGTTGAACTGGACGGCGAGGTCGCCGTTGGCAATTTTTCGCAACACACGCATCACTTCTTTCGGGTCACCGCCAATCTGCAGCAGGAAAGCGCGCCGCGTGTACCAGCCAAGGAAAAGCGCCGTCAGCAAAGCCACCGCAATGACCGCAAGGCTACGCTCCAGGTTTTGTTTTTCCAGTACGCCTGCCTTTTCCTTGTTGGCATTTGCCTGCAGTACGTTTTCATCAATCAGTGCTTCCAATTGCACGTGCAGGTTATTCAGCTCTTTTCTGATGGATTCAGGATCTCCCTTGCTGTCGTCGTCACGCAGCAAATAGTCGCGGCGCAGCTCTATCTGCGTGACAAACACCGCGATCACCTGATCCACTCGCGCCTGCAGGGATCGTTCCTGCTCGCTCAATACCGTCGTCGACTTGTAGCTGGCATAGGCCTTCTTGAGCTCGTCAAGTTTGAAACGCAACGCATCGGCAATCCGCTTACGCTCGATGTGCTGATCAGACTTTTCCATGGCCAGCACCGCATTTGCTATCTCGATGGTGAGTTTATTGGTCTGGCTCAGATTGACGATGGTCAGAAGATTCGACGTATAGATTTCCCGCAGCATGCCGTTGACGCGAAACAAATTGAAAATACCGTCAGCACCAACGACCGCCGTCAGCAGCGCGGCGAAAACAAAACTGACGGCAAGCTTGCTGGATAGCTTCATCTCCATACCTCTTTCGCGTCATGCACCATTCTTTATGCTGCCTGGATCATCGAATCAAAACCGCTTGAACGATGATTCATCCACTGGATCATCACCGCCATCCAACATCGAGATACGGCTGGGCTTGACGAACTTGGTGCTGATAGCAGGTGGTTCATTGACCATTTTTCCCGGCTTACCGTCTGCTTTTTTCAGGGGCGTACGCTTTTCTTCTCCGACCTGGAAGAACAAGATCAGCTCTTGTAACTGCATCGCCTGCGCACTCATTTCTTCAGAGGTGGAGGACAGTTCTTCGGATGCCGATGCGGTCATCTGGGTGGTCTGCGCCATCTGATGAACGGCATTGTTGATTTGCTCCAGCCCGGCGGATTGCTCGCGTGAGGCAGCAGAGATTTCCTGCACCAGATCAGCGGTACGCCGGATCGACGGCACCATCTGGTCGAGCAGTCCACCCGCCTTCTCCGCCAGCATTACGCTGTTCTCCGCCACCGCAATAATTTCCTGTGCAGCAGTCTGCGAACGTTCGGCCAGCTTGCGCACTTCGGCGGCAACGACGGCAAACCCCTTGCCGTGCTCACCGGCGCGCGCCGCTTCAATCGCAGCATTCAACGCCAGCAAATTGGTTTGATAGGCAATGTCGTCAATGATGCCGATCTTGCCGGCGATCTGTTTCATGGCCTGTACGGTCTCGCGCACCACTTCGCCGCCCTCGGCCGCCGAATTGGCGGACTTGCTGGCGATGTTATCGGTTACACGTGCATTTTCGGCGTTCTGGGCGATAGTCGCCGTGATCTCCTCCACCGAAGCGCTCGTCTCTTCGACATTGGATGCCTGTTGCGACGCGTTCTTGCTCAAGGCTTGCGACGATGCCGATATCTGCTCGGATGCGGATGCCAATGAACTTGCCGTGCCGCTGACGTCGCCAATGACTGCCGTCCATTTGGCGACCATTTGCTGGGTGCTGTGCAAAACACTGCCGGTATCTTTCGGTGAAACCGGCACTTTAACGGTGAGATCTCCTTCCGCTATCTTGCGCAGTACCATCATGGCGTCTTTAGGTTCGCCACCCAGTTGCGAACGAATGACGCGGTAGGTGAAGAACAGGCAGACCAGCAACAGCAGCATGGATGCGCTCAGCAGGGAAAAGATCACCAGTTCCAGTTCCGAATAACGCGCTTGTGCGAGGTGCACACGCTTCTGCGTGCGCTCGTCGACCATGCGCAGGAAATCGTTGATAGGCACCATGACGCGTCCCACCATAGAGCGATAGTTCTGATCGAACATCAATTCCTGTGCCATCGCCTGGTTGGGAGCGCCGGTGACCGTAAAATTTCCCGCTCCGTCATCGAACTGCCCCTTGACGGCATTGAAGGCAGTAATCTCGATTTTAGTCAGCGCATCCGAACTGCTTTTCGCCTCCTGCATCTTCGCCAGTTCCGGACCAGTGAAGCCGGCCTTCTTCATCAGTTCGATGAGAGGAATAGCCGGGTCGAGCGGCATATTATTGAATTGCTTGGCATTGATCAGATCGAGATTGAAGCGCTCATAATTTTTTGGACGCGGACGCTTGCCGTTGAGAATATCGAGCACGATGTAGTAGCGCTCTTCGTCGTTAGGATCACCCGTAGTGACATAAGCGCGTCCGAACTTGGTCAAGTCCTCTGAATTGCGGCGCATTTCATTGGCCAGCGCAAACGAGTAATAGCGCGATTCATGCGCCTGATCGAGATTGCTGTTGGCTTCCTTGAGCGCGCGCGTCGCACTGACGATTGACCCCATCAATACGGCCAGCACGATAACCAGCCAGATAAAAAGCTGTCGGATGCTCATTCGTTGCGTCAATCTGTTCTGCATGACAACTCCCTTGTTTCCCATTGCGTTTTTTTCTGACATCGGCAGGGAAGGTTTCCGTGCCGTATGCAATTTATTTCAATTTAACTCGTACCGGCTAACCTGCATGCATACCACTCGGTCGCTCGGTGATATTCAGTGACGTTCACCGTACTCCACCCGGCTTTCAGACCGGCGGATGCCGGCCTGCTCCATCTGCCCGGTGTGGGCGATCAGATGCGGCACATCGAGAATCAGGGCCACGCGCCCATCCCCAAGAATGGTCGACCCGCTCAACCCCTTGACCTTGCTGAACAATTTTCCCAACGGCTTGATCACTGCCTGGCATTCGCCGAGAAGGTTGTCGACCAGCAAACCCGCACGCATCTGCCCGTATTGAACGATGACCAGACTCTTGCGAGGCGATTCCCTGTAGGGCAGATCGAATAGTTCACGCAGCGGAATAAACGGCAATGGTTCGCCGCGCAATGTCACGATATTCTCATGCACCTGATGCGCCGACAGGTTGATGCATTCGACCACCAGATCCAGCGGAATGACGAAGACCGCTCCACCCACCATGACCTGAAAGCCGGCGATGATGGCGAGTGTCAACGGCAAGCGGATGCGCACCATCGTGCCCTGCCCCGGGTTACTGAAAATATCAACCTCTCCATGCAGGGAATCGATATTGCGTTTGACAACGTCCATACCGACGCCACGTCCGGACAAGGCCGTCACTTGTTCTGCAGTGGAAAATCCCGGCTCGAAAATCAGGCGGAAAATATCCTTGTCCGACAAATTCGTATCACTGGAAATCAGACCTTGTTGCACTGCCTTGCGCAGGATGCGATCCTTGTCGAGACCACGCCCGTCGTCAAATACTTCGATGACCACACTGCCCGATTCGTGGGTCGCGTTGAGCCGCAGAACACCGGACTCCGGCTTACCGGCAGCGCGCCGGATTTCGGCAGCCTCAATGCCATGATCCATGGCGTTGCGCACGATGTGCATCAGGGGATCAGAAATCTTCTCCACCATCGACTTGTCGAGTTCGGTGTCGGCGCCGGTGACAATCAATTCGATTTCTTTGCCCATCTCGCGCGAGATGTCGCGTACCACGCGTGGAAAGCGCTGAAACACTTCATTGATTTGCACCATACGTAACGTCAATGCAGCATCCCGGATCTGCTCGACCAGTCCGGAAATAAGCTGCGTCGCTTCTTCGAAGCGCTGATCTTTTTTGCGCTTGGCAACCAGACTGGCGCCGGCGCCGGCGATCACAAGTTCACCCACCAGATCGATCAGTTGATCGAGCTTGGAGACTTCAATTTTGATGAATTTTTGTTCCTGGCCTTTTCTATCCTCACCGGATTTCACACGCGCTGGAGAACTTCCGCCAGGCGCGGCGTGCGGCGCCAGTTCGAACGTACCGGTCTTCGCATTGGCGGCAGGCGCCGTCGCGTTCTCTCCGGATACCGTATCACCGCATGATGTGGACGCATTGCGCAGGGAAGCATATTCAGCTTCGGTCAATGCCCTCGATTGCAGCAATAGCTGTGCGAGGTGATCGCGCTCCGGCATGCCCGCCAGCCATTGCCGGTAGTCATTCAGCGGAGAGTGGGGAGCCAGTATCGTGATATCGCTGTCTTCACGCACGAATTCGAAGACGCCTTCAATCGCGCTACGATCAGCAGTGCTGTCAAAACCGATTTCAAATCCGAGATAACAACGCTCCGGATCCATTTCGTCAGCCGTCGGCATGGTGTACTCGATGGTGTGCGCATAGACGTTGCGACCCATCGTCATCAGATAGCGTAAGAACGACAGCGGATCAAGGCCGTCCTGCAACACATCGGGATTGAACCGCAAGGACAGATGCCAATAAGGATTGGATACGGCAGCTTCGCTGCCATTGTCATTGTCATTCCGCTTTGCATCCTGCGCCACTTCTGCCATCGCCGTTGCGGCAGCAGTCACGGCAGCCACAGTCTCGGTCAGACCGGTGGTATCAACAACAGGTGCATTGGCATTCGCCGTTTCAATGACCGCAATGTGCGCCAGATGCGCATTCAGTGCGGTTTCCAGCTCCGTACGACGCGCCAGATCCGGCTCCTGGTCTTCTTTTGATTGTTCGATCGCATCGACAAGGTCGCCCATGTAGTCGCCGCAATTGAGCAACAGGGACATCATGTCGTCATCCAGTTTCAGGATTCCGTTGCGTACTTTATCAAGGACATTTTCCAGCACGTGAGTAAAGCTGACGATGCTGTCGAAGGCAAACAGTCCTGCCGATCCCTTGATGGTGTGTGCGGCACGGAAGATCGCATTGATCGCATCCTTGCTGGGACCATCGCTGTCGATCTGCAGCAAGGCTGCTTCCATGGCGACGAGCAGCTCTCGCGCTTCTTGCACCAATGCATCGCGGGCGGCGTCTTTTTTCATGCGAGCCCCTGGATGGATGGTTGAGTATCGAAGGTGTCCTGCAGATGCAGCATGTCGATCACACTTTGCACCGCGGGACTGATTCCGTTGAAAAATAATTGCTTATATTGCAGTGCCGCTTCACGTTTCATCAGCAGCAGTAATTGCAGTCCTGTCGTATCGATTTCATCGACGCCGCTCAGATCCACCTCAAGCACATCATCGGCGGCATCAACCACGCCAAGCAGTTGCGGCTTGTACTCGGCCGCCTGGAAAATGGTAAAGCCGCCATTCACCAGGAGTCGCAAGTGTCCGTCGCGTGTGCTTTGCGTCAAGGGCATCGTCTCGTTCCTTAAGGGGATACCAGCTTGGCGACTGCTTCGAGCAGTACCGGCGGCAGAAAAGGCTTGTGCACCCACGCGCGTACGCCGATCGCCTTGCCCTCTTGCTTGCGCGAGTCACCGCTCTCAGTGGTCAGCATTAACACCGGCGTAAATTTGTAGTTCGGGTTTTGCTTGAGCTCGCGTACAAAACTCAGGCCATCAAGATTCGGCATGTTGACGTCGGAAATCACCAGATTGTATTTGCGACCGTCGAGTTTATTGAGCCCGTCGCGGCCATCGATGGCTTCTACCACGTCGTAACCTGCGGCCTTCAACGCCATGCTGATGGTCTGACGCAAGCTGAACGAATCATCGACGATCAAGATAGTCTTCGAACTCATTTCAGCGCTCCCGGCCGAAAGATCGTGCCGACATGCAGCGATAGCTGCGGCCGTGACCGTCTCTGCGAATTGCGCTTCAGAAAATCTGTTTTTATCAACTTTTGCATGCATGTCACCCTCTTAGAAGAAATCAACTTGCGATTGCATTGATTTGTTGGCCTGTTGACCTGCGTGTATCTGGCGCTGCTCTTGCGTGGTATAGGTCTTTTCAAGATCGGCCAGCCACGTCTGCCGATCAGGCAAGATCTGCGCTTGTTCAACCAGCTCCACCAGCTTGACCATATCGAGCTGCACGTGATCAAGTATCTGACTGATGCGATCCTGGAATTGCAGATTGACGAGGATGTCGCAAACTTCCTGATCGACTTCCCGATTCTCTTCTTCCAACTGGCCGACGGTGCCACTGAGCTTGAATGCAGACTCGCGGAAATCGGCGATGACGGTAGCGATGACAACGCGCGAATCGTCCATCATGCGGGTGGCGTCGTTATCGAGCTGATTGGCCGACACCAGCGCGGTGTGTATCTGCTGCTGCACGTTTTTGGTCTTGCTGATGATTTTCTGGCCCGCCTCTGCGGAACGCGCTGCCAATTCAGTCCAGCTGTGCTCGTCGGAGAACAAATCCGTGACGCCGGTACGACCGGCGATCTGTTCGACTTCCTGCGCCAATTGACGGATATCTTCGTTGTGCTGCCCCAGTATCTCTATCTTGCGCAGCAGACTGTCGCGCGTAGACAAGACTTGCTCCAATGCTTCTGCGACACCACCAAGTTGCTGCGCCGCTTTCTGAATGACTTGCAGCACGTCGCCATTCTTGCCGCCTTCGGCGAGACTCACTGCACCGCCAAGGCGTTGGTGAATTCCGACAAAACGCTGCGTCAGTTTGTCGATCGCCTCCTGCGTCTGCGCGCGGGCCAGTTGAACATTGTTGCGCCAGACCGGCACCACGCCTTGCAACAACTCCGGTGACACCACGTATGTTGCCGTCGAGCCGGTTGCGCTTATATCCGCAGTGATGTCGGTGCTCCTGGCGGACGCCACAGCTGTGGCGACGGCAGAAGCATCGGCCTCAGCCGAGTTGTCTTTGCCAGTCAGCGCCCATGCAGCAGCGGCGATGAGCAGTCCGGCTATCAAGCCTTGCCACCATCTCGGCGCCAACAAAGCCAGCAAAAGCGCATTGATCCCCCAGATCAATAGCACGGCTTGGTATTTCGGCTTCACGGTATCCCAATCAGAATGTTTGATTTTTTACAGCTACGACGAACCAGGCCTCCCAGCACGGGTCCACATGCATTAACGGCAACAATTCATCGGTTTTTTATACATTCATCACGATTTATTCTTTACCTTGAATTGCAATATAGCAACATAATCTCAACCATCTTTGCCGGCTGAAGATAGATACCCTGACTCTGCACACACTTCGCCCAATTTTATTCATCTCTTATTTTGGGGTGCGCATCTCTTGGTCTGTCGGGGGAATAGAGGCAGAATTCAGCTTGATTTGTCAAAGTAAATTTTTCCATCAAGAAATATTCACTTCTCTTAACGAATATACGTATGCAAATCCCTGTCGCATTTCAGACCGTCGGCTTGCTGGCGCTGTCCAATATTTTCATGACCATCGCCTGGTATGGTCACCTCAAGAGCCTTGCTTCCAAGCCTTGGTGGATCGCTGCGCTGATCAGTTGGTCAATCGCGCTCTTCGAATATCTGTTGCAAGTGCCGGCCAATCGCATCGGCTATACACAGTTCAGCCTGGCGCAACTGAAGATCATGCAAGAGGCCATCACGCTGACCGTGTTCGTTCCCTTTGCAATGATTTACATGAACCAGCCGTTCAAACTGGACTATGTCTGGGCGGCGTTGTGCCTGGTGGGTGCGGTGTATTTCATCTTCCGCAGCTGACGGCTCCTTTAACCGCGCATAGGGCAACGCATACCGCAGCGCGAATCTCTGACGTCTCGCTGACAGCATCGCGTCAATCTCCTACAATGCGGGCTCACCATGTGGCGCCAACTGGTCCCAATGGTGCCGAATGAAATTACCTGCCAAGAGCGAGAATGGATTTAGAAAGCTACAAATACATCGTCGTGGAAGGCCCCATTGGGGTCGGCAAAACGACCCTGACCCGCAAGCTGGCCGAACATCTCGGTGCGCAGGCTGTGCTGGAGCAGCCGCAGGAAAATCCTTTCCTGGAAAAGTTCTATCGCGATGCCGCGCGCTATGCCTTGCAGACACAGATGTTCTTCCTGTTCCAGCGCATTCAGCAATTGCAGGAGCTGGCGCAGTCGGATCTTTTTCACACGCGTTTCGTCGGCGATTTTTTGCTGGAAAAAGATCCTCTGTTTGCGCGCCTGACGCTAGCTGATGAAGAGTTGAAACTTTACGAACAGCTCTATCAGCACATGCGTCCGCACGCTGTTCAGCCGGATCTGGTGATCTATCTGCAGGCGCCGGTGGACACATTGGTGGAACGTATCAAGAAGCGCGGCATCCCGATGGAAGCATCGATCTCGCCCGATTACCTGCAACGCCTGTGTGACAGTTACAGTCGTTTTTTTTACAACTACGATGCTGCGCCACTGCTGATCGTCAACAACGAGCACATGAACATGGCCGAGCGGGAAGAAGATTTCCAGCAGCTGTTGTCGCACATCGTTGAAATGCGCGGCAAGCGCGCCTTTCTGAACCGAGGAGAATAATTTGGCAGCCTACCTGCAAGATGCACCCACACCCGCAGCGCGCAAAAAACAAGTCACTGTCCACACGCTGCAGGCGATGCGCGACAAAGGTGAAAAAATCAGCATGCTGACCTGTTACGACGCCAGCTTCTCGGCGCTGATGGATCGCAGCGGCGTTGATACCGTACTCATCGGCGATTCACTCGGCATGGTCTGCCAAGGTCATCAATCCACACTGCCGGTGACGATCGCCGACATCGCGTATCACACAGCCAGCGTAGCGCGTGGCAACCAGACCATGCTGATCGTCTCGGACATGCCGTTCGGTACTTATGCCACGCCGGTGGCGGCCTTCGATAATGCCGTCAAGCTGATGCAAGCGGGTGCGCACATGGTGAAACTGGAAGGCGGCGCGTGGCTTGCCGACACGATTCGCCTGCTGACCGAACGCGGCATTCCGGTCTGTGCACATCTTGGACTGACCCCGCAGTCGGTGCATCAGATGGGCGGCTATAAAGTGCAAGGCAAGACGCTGGAAGGTGCAGAGCTCTTGCACGCCGATGCCAAGGCCGTGCAGGCAGCAGGTGCGTCATTGCTGGTTTTGGAAGCGATCCCAGCAACACTGGGCGCCGAGGTGACGGCGCAATTGCACATTCCCACCATCGGCATCGGCGCTGGCGTCGATTGCTCCGGCCAGGTGCTGGTGATGCATGACATGCTGGGTGTGTTCCCAGGACACAAAGCAAAATTTGTGAAAAATTTCATGGACGGCGCAGCCAGTGTGGAAGATGCCGTGCGCGCTTATGTAGCGGCCGTGCGCGACCAGAGTTTTCCTGCGGCAGAACATTGTTTCTAAGCCGAAGCGAAACTAATGCCGATGCTGAGTCCGAACAGACAAGCAATCAAACGGAAAAAAAAAGCCTGCATGATGATCTTCATGCAGGCTTTTTTCATCGGCGATCAGAGATCTACTCGCTGATCAGTCATCCATGATCAGTCACCGCTGATATCGCGATAACGTCCGAGGCTTTGCGCCAGATGGCGGCTGCATTCCTCGGCATTGCCGATGGTCGGCGACAAGGTTTCCAGCAAACCATCGTGCACGCCATATACCAGCGCGTGAACGCTGAGCTCCTGACCACGTTCCCAGGCGTCGGTGACGATGGTAGTGCGGCAGATATTGGCGACTTGCTCCAATACGTTCAGTTCGCACAAGCGATCATGCTGGTCGCCTTCGGACATATGGTCGTGGAAACAACCGACGTGCTTTTCATGTACATCCTGCACGTGTTGCAGCCAGTTGTCGGCCAGACCGACACGACGCTTGGTCAACGCGGCTTGCACGCCGGCGCAACCGTAGTGACCGCAGATGATGATGTGTTTGACCTTCAGCACGTCGACCGCAAATTGCAGTACCGACAAGCAATTCAAGTCCGTGTGCACAACCACGTTGGCGATGTTGCGATGGACGAACAATTCGCCCGGCAACAAACCCAGCAAATCGTTGGCAGGTACGCGATTGTCGGAACAGCCGATCCAGAAATATTCCGGAGAACGCTGCGAGCCCAGCTTCAAGAAAAAGTCGGGGTCACGCGCCGTGATTTCGGATGCCCAGCGGCGATTGCCTTGAAGAAGGAGTTGCTGAACCTGGTCTTGTTGGCTTGGTTTGGTCATAGTCGGCAAGATCGAGTGTCACACTTCCGTCGTACAGCGTATGAAATGACACGATACGATGTGACGGCATGCATGGTGGTGAATGAACGAAAAACAGCGCACAGGCGATCGCGGCGGACGCTGCTTCCGCCCTGCCGGCCAGATTGGCTGAAATAATCAGCCTCGGCGTATGCAAAAATGTCTTTCGGGAAATGTTCGGTAATCAGGATACAACACTGACTGCCGCGACTGCATTGTATAGAAAATACATGCAAAAAACCTGCCACGCTTTGACTTATGGCCTAAGCGCGGCAGGTTTCATAGGGGCTTACTCGAAGAATTCCTTGACCTTGTCTTTCCAGGTCTTGGTCTGCGGACTGTGCTTGGCGCCGCCTTCGTTGGTCAGTTTTTCAAATTCGCGCAACAGATCTTTCTGGCGTTCGGTCAGCTTGACCGGCGTTTCCACCACGACGTGGCAGAACAAATCACCGGCGTAGCCGGAACGCACACCCTTGATACCCTTGCCGCGCAAGCGGAAGGTCTTGCCCGATTGCGTGCCTTCAGGAATCGTGAAGGATGCCTTGCCGCTCAAGGTCGGAGCTTCAATCTCACCACCCAGTGCTGCCTTGGCAAAAGAGATCGGCATTTCGCAATGCAGGTCGTCGCCGTCGCGCTGGAATACTTCGTGTTGCTTGATGTGAATTTCCACGTACAGGTCACCTGGAGGACCACCGTTCATGCCGGGTTCGCCGTTGCCGGACGAACGAATACGCATGCCGTCATCAATCCCTTCAGGGATCTTCACTTCCAGCGTCTTGTTGCGCTTCAGACGGCCCGCACCGGCGCACGTCGGGCATGGCTCAGGAATGACTTTGCCGCTGCCATGGCACTTCGGACAAGTTTGCTGAATGCTGAAGAAACCTTGCTGCATGCGCACCTGGCCGTGACCGCCGCAGGTGCCGCAAGTCGTCGGCGAAGTACCTGGCTTGGCGCCGGAGCCGTGGCAGGTGTCGCACTCATCCCAGGACGGTACGCGAATTGTGGTGTCGAAACCGTGGGCTGCTTGCTCGAGCGTGATTTCCAGGTTGTAGCGCAAATCGGCGCCGCGATAGACCTGCGGTCCGGAGCTGCGACCGCGACCGCCGCCACCACCGCCGAAGATGTCGCCGAAAATATCGCCGAAGGCATCGGCAAATCCACCTGCACCCGCGCCGCCACCGCCGCCACCCATATTGGGATCAACGCCGGCATGACCATAACGATCGTAGGCCTCGCGCTTTTGCGGATCCGACAACATCTCGTAGGCTTCCTTGACCTCCTTGAACTTCTCTTCCGCGCCCTTGCTGTCAGGGTTGCGGTCAGGATGGTGCTTCATCGCCAGTTTGCGATAAGCCTTCTTGATTTCGTCGTCGGTAGCGTTTTTCGCCAGACCTAGAATTTCGTAAAAGTCACGTTTTGCCATGTTTTATAACACCTTGTTATTGGATTTTTCTTGCAGGCAATGAACACCAACAAGAAACCAACAATGTGAAAAAGCCGAGAGACGATCTCGCGACCATCTTGCTCGGCGTGTCGCCCGGTAAACCCGGCCGACGTGTTCCTGAATGACTGCTTCGCTTGCCGGCGAAAGAGAACCCGATATCAGGAACCCACCCGCCGGCAATCGAAATTACTTCACTTCCTTGAAGTCGGCGTCGACCACGTCGTCGTCCTTCGGACGCGATTCGCCTGCACCTGCAGCACCCGCACCTGCCGCGCCGGCGGCACCACCGGCCGCAGCCTGTTGTGCCTGCTGGTCAGCGTACATCTTCTCGCCCAGCTTCTGCGCTGCCACGGACAATGCGGCTGTCTTGGCGTCGATGGCGGCCTTGTCGTTCGCCTTCAACACTTCTTCCAATTCCTTGACGGCGGCTTCGATGGTTTCTTTCTCGCCTGCATCCAGCTTGTCGCCGTATTCAGTCAGCGCCTTGCGTGTGGAGTGAACCAGTGCGTCGCCCTGATTGCGGGTTTCGGCCAGTTCCTTCAAACGCTTGTCTTCTTCGGCGTTGGCTTCGGCATCGCGCACCATCTTTTCGATCTCATCTTCGCTCAGGCCGGAGTTGGCCTTGATGGTGATCTTGTTTTCCTTGCCGGTTGCCTTGTCCTTGGCGCCGACGTGCAAAATACCGTTGGCGTCGATGTCGAAGGTCACTTCGATTTGCGGTGTGCCGCGTGGCGAAGGAGGAATACCTTCCAGATTGAATTCGCCCAGACCCTTGTTGCCGGCGGCCATTTCGCGCTCACCCTGATAGACCTTGATGGTCACGGCAGGCTGATTGTCGTCGGCAGTCGAGAACACCTGGCTGAACTTGGTCGGGATGGTCGTATTCTTCTTGATCATCTTGGTCATCACGCCGCCCATGGTTTCAATACCCAGCGACAGTGGTGTGACGTCCAGCAGCAGCAAGTCCTTGCGTTCGCCCGACAGGACCGAACCTTGAATCGCAGCGCCGACGGCGACTGCTTCGTCCGGGTTGACGTCCTTGCGTGGTTCCTTGCCGAAAAATTCCTTCACCTTCTCTTGCACCTTCGGCATACGCGTCATACCGCCGACCAGAATGATGTCGTCGATGTCGGTAACCTTGACGCCTGCATCCTTGATCGCAGTGCGGCATGGATCAATGGTCTTGGCGATCAGTTCTTCCACCAGCGATTCCAGCTTGGCGCGAGTGATCTTCAGGTTCAAGTGAACCGGCGCGCCATTGGCCATGGCGATGTACGGCTCGTTGATTTCAGTTTGTTGCGACGACGACAGTTCGATCTTGGCGCGCTCAGCGGATGCCTTGATGCGTTGCAGAGCGATCGCGTCTTTCGACAGGTCGAGGCCGTTGATCTTCTTGAACTCTTCGATGATGTAATCGATGATGCGTTGGTCGAAGTCTTCACCGCCGAGGAATGTATCGCCGTTGGTGGACAGCACTTCGAACTGCTTCTCGCCATCGACGTCAGCGATTTCAATGATGGAGACGTCAAACGTACCGCCGCCCAAGTCATACACCGCGATCTTGCGGTCGCCCTTTTCAGTCTTGTCCAGGCCGAACGCCAGCGCAGCAGCTGTCGGTTCGTTGATGATGCGCTTGACTTCCAGACCGGCGATACGGCCGGCATCCTTGGTTGCCTGACGTTGCGCGTCGTTGAAGTAGGCAGGAACGGTGATGACCGCTTCCGTCACTTCTTCGCCGAGGTAATCTTCAGCAGTTTTCTTCATCTTGCGCAGCACTTCTGCGGAGATTTGCGGTGGCGCCAGCTTGTTGTCGCGCACGCCGATCCAGGCGTCGCCGTTGTCGGCTTTGACGATCTGGTAAGGCATCAGGGAAATGTCTTTTTGCACTTCCTTCTCGTCGAACTTGCGGCCGATCAGACGCTTCGCTGCGTAAATGGTGTTCTTTGGATTGGTGACGGCCTGGCGTTTGGCAGGTGCGCCAACCAGCACTTCGCCGTCTTCCTGATACGCGATGATGGAAGGCGTGGTACGCGCGCCTTCGGAGTTTTCGATGACTTTCGGTTGACCGCCTTCCATGACGGAGACGCACGAGTTGGTTGTACCCAAGTCAATACCAATGATTTTGCCCATGATTTTTCCTTCGATCCTTAAGTCCCCGAATAGGGAACAACAATAGTTTTGATAGTTTTAATATGTGGAGAAAACTGGCGCTTTCAAGCGCGGAATGTCACTTAAAAGCAAATTTTGTGCCGTTTGTTCTCTTTTTTCTGTTTCGATGCTGCCAAGGTTACTTTTTTGCTGCTTATATTTGATGCCTACAACAGCTTATTTACCTTGAGCAACAGTCACCAATGCCGGACGCAGCAGGCGCTCGGAAATCGTATACCCCTTTTGCAACACCGCCACGACGGTATTGGCTTCCTGCTCTGCCGGCACGGCAGAAATAGCCTGATGCTTCATCGGATCCAGCTTTTCGCCGGCTTGCGGATGAATTTCCAGCAATTTGTTCTTTTCGAAAGCCGACGACAATTGCTTCAATGTCATGTCAACGCCTTCCTTGAGCGATTCAACTGATGGCGTTTCGATCTTGAGCGCCATTTCCAGGCTGTCCTTGACCGCCAGCAGCGACTCGGCAAAGCCTTCGATCGCAAACTTGTGGGCACGGCTGATATCGTCCTGAGCACGGCGACGAATGTTTTCGGCTTCAGCTTTGGCGCGCAGGAAAGCATCCTGCATTTCGGCAATCTTCGCCTCGGCGGCGATCAATTGCTCTTCCACCGTTGGTTCAGTTGCAGCGGGAGCCGCTTCGGACTGCTTAGTCTGAGCGTCCTGACCTGCTTGTGCGGATTGCACTTGTTCGTTTTCCGTTTGTTTTTCCGTGTCTTGCATATTTAACAATCTCCAACTGGTAACGCATATTTAATCTTCAGCGCCTCAACCTGAGCTGAGTCTTGGTCTGCACTTCAGACCGGCCGTTTTTTGACCGCACGCCGTGCATGGCAAGGCACATGAGGCTATAACCCTTATTTTTCAAGGGGTATGACATGGGATTGCTGAATGTTCAGTTGATCAGTGAGGCCGGCTGATCAGTCGATCGCCGCACAAAAGTCATCTGCATCAAACTAAACGTTCTAAGCCGCCTCTAACGTCTTGTTACAGAATTTACTACACTTGAAATAGGGAATCGCGATGCAACATTTATGATGGTGTCATCCCTAATTTTTCCCCAACAACCCTCAAGGAGACGTCATGAAATTGCCGCTTATCTCCGCCACCGTCATTGCTTACACTTTGCTGGCAGCAGCCTGGATCAGCTATTCGCAGCTCATCGCGCTGTACTGAATCTGCTTCAGCGGGGCCGTATTTTAAGCCCCGCATTGTCTTGGCAACAACTTCACAAGACGTTTGCATTTCCGTAACGCAATAACTGCGCAGCCCGTTATTTTAACAGGCTGGCGCTCGCTTACATCCACTTTAGTCTATTGAGTCGCGCCCAAGCGGCGGGCTTGTTCGGCAGAGATTTCCGCCTGTTTCTTTTCTTCTTCCCGCAGTGCGGCGCCGGCCATGGTTGGCCAACCGACCATATGCAGCTCTGCAATTTCCATCATGCCCTGCACCCAGGCTGCATCGCCATTCAGGCAAGGGATGAAGTTGAACTCCTTGCCGCCGGCATGCAGGAACTCCGCTTTGGCTTCCATCGCGATTTCTTCCAGGGTTTCCAGACAATCGCTGGTAAAACCGGGGCACATGACATCCACCCGCTGCACACCCTGACGCGCCAGCTCCTGCAAGGTCGGCGCCGTGTAAGGTTGCAGCCACTCGGCCTTGCCGAAGCGCGACTGGAATGTCACCACATACTCGGTCTCCTTCAAACCCAGCGCCGTTGCCAGCAACCGTGCCGTCTTGTGGCATTCGCAATGGTAAGGATCGCCGAGCATCAAGGTGCGCTTGGGTACACCGTGAAAACTCATCACCAGCTTGTCCGGCTGGCCGTTGGCGGCCCAATGCGCCAGCACGGAAGCCTTGAGCGCCTGAATGTAAGCGTCGTGGTCGTGATAATGCTTGATCAGGCGCAACTCCGGAACGTTGCGTACCTTGGAGAAATGGTTGAACACCGCGTCGAAAATCGACGCAGTCGTGGTGCCGGAATACTGCGGATAGGCCGGCAGAATCAGGATGCGATCGCAGCCCTGCGCCTTGAGGCTATCCAGTACATCGGGCAAAGCCGGCTGTCCATAACGCATCGCATACGTCACCTGCACCCGATGGCCGCGCTCTTGCATGCGTGTCCGCAACAGCGTCGCCTGACGCTCGGTATTGACCTTGAGCGGAGAACCTTCGTCAGACCAGATCGAGGCGTATTTTTCGGCGGATTTGCTGGAGCGAAACGGCAAGATGATGCCGTTAAGGATAAACCACCACACTGCCCTCGGAATCTCCACTACGCGGGGATCGGACAGAAATTGCTTCAGATAGCGGCGCACCGCACGCGTGGTCGGCGCGTCAGGCGTGCCGAGATTGACCAGCACGATTGCGGTACCGGCTGACGTGCCGTGAGTATAGGGGGGTTCTTTGCGAAATGGCATGAAAGTCCGTGATGGTCTGGCGATGGCGGGGAAATAGAAACGATGGCGACGTCAGAGTGCGAGCAGTTCACGCGCATGCTTGCGCGTGGTCGCAGTGATTTCCAGACCGCCCAGCATACGGGCAATTTCTTCGACGCGCGACTTGGCGTCCAGCGCCTCAATCTGCGACACGGTCTTGCCGCCGTCATTGCGCTTGCTGACCTGAAAGTGCTGATTGCCCTGGCTGGCAACCTGCGGCAAATGGGTGACGCATAACACCTGGCGATCCTGGCCGAGCCGCTTGAGCAGACGGCCCACCACTTCGGCCACACCGCCACCGATGCCACTGTCGACTTCGTCGAAAATCAAGGTCGGTGTTGCGGTCGAACTTGATGCGATCACGGAAATCGCCAGCGCGATACGCGCCAGCTCACCGCCTGAAGCAACTTTCGCCAACGGCCGGGGCGCCACGCCCGCATGCCCTGCGACCAGAAACTCCACCTGCTCCAGCCCATAGGCCGCCGGCTCGCACGCTTCCAATGCAATCGAAAAACGTCCACCGGACATACTCAGATCCTGCATGGCGGCGGTCACTGCCTCGCTCAGGGCCTTGGCGGCTTTGGTACGGCCTTTGGACAATTTCTGCGCGGCGCTGGTGTAAGCGGCCTTGAGTTTTTCTTCCTGCGCGCGCAAGGCGTCGAGGTCGCTGGCGTCGGCCAGTTGCTTCAATTCTTCGGCCAGCTTGATGTACTCTTGCGGCAGCTCATCCGGCGTGACGCGGAATTTACGCGCGGTTGAATGGATCGCTTCAAGGCGCCCTTCCACCTGCTGCAAACGCGCGGGATCGAGTTCCACGCGATCGAGGTAATCATTGAGCGCGTAGACGGCTTCCTGCAATTGAATCTGCGCCGGCTCCAGCGCGTCCATGACCGGCTTGAGAGCGGCGTCAACGTCGATCAACTTGCCGAGCTTTTGGGTCAGCGACGACAGCTGTGACAGGATCGGCGACTCCGACTCGGAAATCGCGCTGAGCGCTTCCTGCGCACCTTCGATCAGACTCGCAGCATGCGACAGGCGGCTGTGTTCGTTGCTGATATCGCTCCACTCGCCCGGCTTGACGGCCAGCTTCTCCAGCTCACTGACTTGCCATTCCAGACGCTCGCGTTCGAGCAGAACGTTCTTGGCGTTGATTTCAAATTCTTCTCGTTGCCTGGCCAGCGCGCGCCATGTTTTGTGGGCGGCGGCAACCGTCTTTGCTTCGTCCAGCAAACCGGCCTGGCTGTCCAGCAACTGGCGCTGGGCATCGGCCTTCAGCAAGGACTGATGCGCATGCTGACCGTGAATGTCGACCAGCAGTTCGCCCAACTCACGCAACTGCGTCGCGGTGGCGGCGATGCCGTTGATGAAAGCCTTCGAGCGCCCGGCGTTGTCGATCACGCGGCGCAACAGCACTGCGCCGTCTTCGTCGGCGAACTCATGCGCCTCAAGCCAGGCGGCTGCATCGTCGCTGACGCTGAAGTCAGCCGTAATATCCGCCTTGGCCGAACCTTCGCGCACCACGCTGGCGTCGCCGCGTCCACCAAGCGCCAGCGCCAATGCATCGATAAGAATCGACTTGCCCGCACCGGTTTCGCCGGTAAAGACGGAAAATCCGGGTGCGAACTCAAGTTCGATGGCATCGACGATAACGAAATCACGAATCGACAGGGTACGCAGCATGGGATTTTGTAGTGATGTTTTGGAAATATTGCTTGCCGCATCCGCGCAGACGAGCCGCGGATGCAAAGATTGGTCGTTATTGTAAACGGCCTTCTACCGAGGGGTATTCGTTCCAATGCAATTTTTGCCGCAGGGTGTCGTAGTAGCTCCAGCCTTCCGGATGCAGGAAGGTGATCTTGTGCGCCGAACGCTTGATCACAATCAGGTCGCCATGGGTCAGACTGGTCAGCGATTGCATGTCGAAATTGGCGCTGATGTCGCGGCCATTGACGACGCGGATCGAGATTTCGCACGAGTCGGGGATCACAATCGGACGGTTCGACAGGGCATGCGGCGCAATGGGTACCAGTACGATGCCGTGCAAACTCGGATGCAGAATCGGGCCGCCGGCAGACAAGGCGTAGGCGGTCGAGCCGGTTGGCGTGGCCACGATCAGGCCGTCGGAGCGCTGGTTGTACATGAAGCGGCCATCGACTTCGACGGTCAGTTCGACCATGCCGGACGAGGCGCCCCGCGCCACCACCACGTCATTGAACGCCAGCGCATTGAAAATCTGTTCGCCGTCGCGATATACCGTTGCTTCCAGCAGGGAACGGGTCTCGACGTCGACTTTTCCATCCAGCATGTCGGCCAATACCGGTATCATGCGGTCTAGGGAAATATCCGTCATGAAGCCCAACCGGCCCTGGTTGATGCCGATCAGCGGTACATTAAAAGGTGCGAGCTGGCGGGCGATGCCAAGCATCGTACCGTCGCCGCCGACCACGATGGCAGCATCGGCGAACTGGCCGATCTGCTCCGGCGACATGGCGTCGTAGCCTTCCAATGCGACGTTTTGCGCGGTCTCGGCTTCAAACACGATCGTGTGACCGTGCGCCTCCAGAAACGCTGCAATATCGGACAAGGACTGCGCGATGCCGACGGCATGAAATTTGCCGACGATCGCGATGGTTTTGGGCGTTGCCGCCTGCACGGGTAATTTGATGGGCCACATGCTGCGGATTAAAGCATAATTTAGGGACTGTTAACAATGAATTTGCGAACAGGCCCCCGACGACTCTGAACCGAATTTCATGAACAAAACCAACATACAGGCCGTCTTGTTCGACCTCGACGATACCCTGTGGGCTATTGAGCCGGTGCTGCATCTCGCAGAAAACCAGCTGTACGACTGGATGCGCCAACATGCTCCAGGCGTAGTCCAACGGGAAACAATAGAAAGCCTGCGCGCACGCCGCATGCTGCTGGCAAAAAGCGATCCGAAGTACAAGATCAACCTGTGGGCGCTGCGCCATGCGGCATTGACTACCGTACTGGCCGAACATGGCGAAGACCCGGCGCTCGCCGATCCGGCCATGGAAATCTTCACGACCGGCCGCAATGCCGTCACGCCCTTCGACGATGTGGTTCCGGGCCTGGTCCAGCTAAAATCGCGTGTCAGGCTCGGCACCGTCTCCAACGGTTTTGCCGACCTTGGCCGCATCGGACTGGCGGAGCATTTCGAGATTTCCATTGCTGCGCACCAATTCGGCACGGCCAAACCCGATCCGACCATCTTCCATGCCGCCTGCACGGCGCTGGACGTTTCACCTGAACAGGCCATCTATGTCGGCGACGACCTGACGCTGGACGTGCTGGGCGCTCAGCAAGCCGGCTTGCGCGCCGTCTGGATGAATCGTTTCAAACGCGAGCTGCCCGACCATGTGCGCCCAGATGCGGTCTGTACCAACCTGACCGAACTGGCAAACTGGCTGGCAGCCTGAACAACCAGACGCATATAAATGAGAAGACGCTGGCAGGCCTGCCGCCGGGTCGTTAGAATGAAGGCATGCAACTAGACAATCGCGCTCAAACCCTGCTTAAAGCACTGGTCGAACGGTATATCGCCGATGGCCAGCCGGTCGGCTCGCGCGCGCTCTCCAAGATTTCGGGGCTCGAACTGTCGCCGGCGACCATCCGCAACGTCATGGCCGACCTGGAAGACATGGGCTTCGTCGCCAGCCCGCACACCTCCGCCGGACGGATTCCGACGCCGCGCGGTTATCGCGTGTTCGTTGATACCTTGCTGACTATCGAATCAATCGATGCCATCGACGAGGCAACGCTGGAAACCAAACTGCAATCGCGCTCGCAGATCAACTCGCCGCAAAAGATCATTTCCAATGCGGCCCAGGTGTTGTCGTCGCTGTCGCAATTTGCCGGCGTGGTCATGACACCCAAGCGCGAGTCGATCTTCCAACAGATTGAATTCCTGCGCCTGTCCGAAAAACGCATCCTGCTGGTCATTGTCGGCCCGCGCGGCGACGTGCAAAACCGCCTGCTGCTGACCGATGTCGACTACACGCCGTCGCAACTGGTGCAGGCAGCCAACTACATCAATCAACACTACGGCGGCCTCGGTTTCGACGAAGTACGCCTGCGCCTGCAAAACGAACTGCGCCAACTGCGCGACGACATGACCAGCCTGATGCAGGCGGCGGTCGAAGCCGGCAGCGACGCCATGGCCGACGAATCCGACAACGTCGTGATTTCCGGCGAACGCAATCTGCTGAGCGTGTCCGATCTGTCATCGAACATGACATCCCTGCGCAAGCTGTTTGACATGTTCGAACAGAAGACCAGCCTGATGCAATTGCTGGATGTATCGAGCAAGGCTACCGGCGTGCAGATCTTCATCGGCGGCGAATCGCAACTGGTGCCGATGGACGACATGAGCATCGTTACCGCGCCGTATGAAGTCAACGGCAAGATCGTCGGCACGCTGGGCGTGATCGGTCCGACGCGCATGGCGTATGAACGCGTGATTCCTATCGTCGACATTACCGCCAAATTGCTGTCAAGCGCGCTCAGCAACAGCTGATAACCGGAGCGGCAAGCAAGCAGAATGTTGCAAACGCCTTACCCAACTTTACGCGCGCAGGACAGACAATAAAAAAGCCATCCGGCATTCATACCGGATGGCTTTTTTTACATGTAATACTGAACTGCAGCAGAACTGCTACGGGATACCCGCCTTACTTCTTGGTTTTTTGGCAATCCCGGCAATGTCCGTAGAGCGCCAGTGCATGGTCGGCGATCTCAAAACCGTGCTCCTGAGCAATCTTGACCTGGCGCTTCTCGATTTCGGCGTCGAAGAATTCTTCGACCTTGCCGCAATCCAGGCAGACCAGATGATCATGGTGCGAACCTTCGTTCAACTCGAACACGGCCTTGCCGGTTTCGAAGTGATTACGCTGCAACAGGCCTGCCTGCTCGAACTGTGTCAGCACGCGGTAGACCGTTGCCAGTCCCACGTCCAGATTATCGGCCAGCAAGATTTTGTAGACGTCTTCCGCACTGAGGTGACGCACTTCAGTGTTTTGGAAGATTTCCAGGATTTTCAGACGCGGCAAAGTGGCTTTGAGGCCGCTGGCTTTCAGTTCGGATGGATTATTAGGCATGTTTCAGTAAAAATCGGGTTATCTGCTTTATCATATAGCGTTTTAGCACAATTGCTCAACCAATTGAAATCTTTATGCGAATGTTGCCTTCCACCCGTATTACCGCCCTCGCGTTGATCGCGCTGGGTTCCCTGCTGTCCGGCTGTGCATCCAACAAGCCGGCAGAAGGCGCAGCATCGGCTGACGCAAGTGGCGTACATGTGATTAAGAAGGACGGCAGCCTGTTCGGCTTCTTCAAACCTTATCGTATCGACATCCAGCAAGGCAACTTCGTTTCCAAGGAAATGGTCGCTCAGTTGAAGCCAGGCATGACGCGCGAGCAAGTCCGCTTCGTGCTCGGCACTCCACTGCTGACGGACGTGTTCCACACGGATCGCTGGGATTATGAATTCCGTCTGGCCAAAGGCAACGGCGAAATCATGAGCAGCCGCGTCTCGGTGTTCTTCAAGGACAATCTGATGGATCACTACGAAGGTGGTAACGACTTGCCGACTGAGCAGGAATATCTGTCGCTGATCGCCGGTTCCAAGAAAGGCGCCATGCCTGAGCTGTCCGACACGCCGATCGCCCCGACCATCACGAACAAGTAAGACTTTAGCAATATGAGCGCACTGAAAATCGCCGTAGCCGGCGCCTCCGGCCGTATGGGCCGCATGCTGATCGAAGCCATCCAGAACGCCGACGACATGGTATTGGCCGGCGCACTCGATGTGCCGGGCTCGCCGAGCCTGGGTACTGACGCCGCCTCTTTCCTCGGCAAGCCTGCCGGCGTCGCCATCGAATCCGACCTGGCCAAGGGCTTGGCCAATGCTGATTTCCTGATCGACTTCACACGCCCTGAAGGCACGCTCAAGCACGCAGAGTATTGCGCCGCCCACGGCATCAAGATGATCATCGGCACCACCGGCCTGGAACAGGAAGCCAAGGATGCCATCGCTGCCGCCGCGACCAAAACAGCCATCATGCAGGCGCCCAACATGAGCATCGGCGTCAACGTCACGCTCAAGCTGCTGGAAATGGCCGCCAAGAGTTTTACGCACGGCTACGACATTGAAATCATCGAAGCGCATCATCGCCATAAGGTCGATGCGCCGTCCGGTACCGCGCTGAAGATGGGCGAAGTCATTGCCGACGCCATCGGCGTCAAGCTCGACGACGTTGCCGTCTACGCCCGCGAAGGCATTACCGGCGAACGCGATCCGTCGTCGATCGGCTTCTCCGCCATCCGCGGCGGCGACATCGTCGGCGACCACACTGTGCTGTTTGCCGGCATCGGCGAGCGTATCGAGGTCACCCACAAATCGTCCAGCCGCGTCACCTACGCTCATGGCAGCCTGCGTGCCGCACGCTTCCTGGCAGACAAGTCGACCGGCTTGTACGATATGCAGGACGTGCTGGGACTGAAGTAAGTCATCCCGATCCGGTGTGACTGTTTTTTAGCGCGCCGGATCAGATTTACTGCGAATCTAATGTGACTCTGCATCGAATCTTTTCACGGATGACCGCTCCAACGGATTGCCATTCCTTTGCTCTTCTATTGCCGTTAACCTAGAGATCACACCATGGAACAAACCGTTGGATTCGCCCATTACTGGGCACAGGGCGACGCCGTTTCGCATGCCGTCGCTTACGCCTTGCTGCTGATGTCCATCGCCAGCTGGTATTACATCCTTTCCAAAACCTGGAGTTCCTGGCGTATCCGCCGCAGCAGCAATGCACTGGACGGCTTCTGGAAAGCGCCGACGCTGACCGACGCCATCGCCGCCATGCAAGACGTCGACAGCGAAGAAATCTATATCCCCCTGGCGGTGCGCTCGTCCGAAGCTGCCAGCATTTCCTCCAAACAGCAAGGCGCGCCGTCGCTAAACGCCGCCACCGATCCCGGCGAGTTGATCACGCGCACACTGCGCCGTGAAATCAATCGCGTCTCGGCACGGCTTGAGCGCGGTCTGACGCTATTGGCGTCAGTCGGCTCGACCGCGCCTTTCGTCGGCCTGTTCGGTACGGTCTGGGGCATCTATCATGCGCTGGCGGCGGTATCGGCCAGTGGCGCCATGCAAATCGACAAGGTCGCCGGCCCGGTCGGCGAAGCGCTGATCATGACGGCACTCGGCCTGGTGGTGGCGATTCCTGCTGTGCTTGCCTACAACGCCTTCACGCGTATCAACCGTCTGACCTTGGCGGAACTGGATGGCTTTGCCCACGATCTGCACGCTTACCTGACGACCGGCGAACGCGTCGGCGAGAGGCAATCATGAGTTTCGGCGGCTTCAACGACAATCAGCATTCTGGCCCGATGGCCGAGATCAACGTCACGCCGATGGTCGACGTGATGCTGGTGCTGCTGGTGATTTTCATCCTCTCGGCACCGCTGTTTACGCACTCTTTGCAGCTCGACCTGCCGACCGCAAAATCCGCGCCGGCGCCGGAAAAACCCCAAACCGTCAGCGTTGCCATCGATGCGGCCGGCAAGCTGTACTGGCAGGATCAGCCCATCACGCTGGCCGAGCTGACCAATCGCATGCGCGCAGCCGCCGCCAAACAGCCGCAGCCGGAAATCCAGCTGCGCGCCGACAAAGCCACGCGTTATGAAGTGATTGCGGATGTCATGTCGGCCGCGCAAAGCAACGGCCTCACCAAACTCGGTTTTGTCACCGACCCCAAACCCGATTCGCCTGCGGGCGCGGAGAAAAAATAATCATGCCAACCGCCCGCCTGAATGGCGAACTCATCACCGACTGGGAAAGCTTTCACACCGAGTGCGAGAAAGTATTCGGTTTCCCCGACTTCTACGGCCGCAACATGAACGCCTGGGTCGACTGCCTCAGCTACCTTCGCGATGACGACGGCATGAGCAAGTTCGTACTGAAGGAAAACGAAGTGCTGACGATTGAAGTCCAGCACAGCGAAAAGCTGCGCGCCGCCGCGCCGGACATCGTCGAAGAACTGCAATTTTGCGTCACCATGATCAACGAGCGCTGCGAAGACTACGAAGAGCCAGCAACGCTCAAGTTGGCGCTGCTGTAATCCTCTCTTTTTCCTGAAAATCCGATCACTCAGTCGATCAGATTGTCGCCGTCATAAAACGGATACGGGCCGTCGAACTCGCCAACGTAGGCCGTGTGACTGATCAATCCGGCCCGCTCATCCCACAGATGCAACTGAAATCCCGGCGGTTCCATAACAAACTGCGACGCTGCCTGCAGATCCAGATCCAGCACCACCTGATGCGACACACCCGGGCAGGTTGAGGCAATCGTGCCGCCGAAACGCGTCGTGATCGGGCGGTGCAAGTGACCGCACAAGACGCGCTCCACCTGAGGATGACGCCGCACCACTTCTTCAAGCAACTGCGGATTCGCCAGACCGATATCGTCCATGTGACCGATGCCGGTCGTGAACGGTGGATGATGCATCACGATCACCGTCGGCCGCTGCGGTTGCTCACTCAGGACGCGATCCAGCCAGACCATGCTGGCAGGCGCAAGCTCGCCGTTGCTGGAACGTGGAATCACCGTGTCCAGCGCAACGATGCGCAAGGGATGGCCGTCGATGACATATTCGATGCGCTCACCACCTTGCTGAAGATAGGCATGTTCCGGAAACGCCTCACGCAATGCCTGGCGCTCGTCATGATTGCCCGGCAACAGGTAGTAAGGCACGCTCAGCGGCGCCAGCAAGCTGCGCAGCATCGCGTATTCTTCCGGCAGACCGAAGTCGACCAGGTCACCCGTGAACACCACCGCGTCGGGACGCTGTTTCAACTGGTTCACCTGCGCAATGCAACGACGCAGGCTTTCGGCCGTATCGACCACCTTGTAGGATTTCTTGCCTGCCGCCTTGATGTGCAGATCGGAAATTTGACAGAGAATCATGCGCGTTCCTCTCCTTCCCATGGCTTGCCCGGCAGTTGCATGACCGCATGTTCAGGCACGCGCAGGCCGATGCGCTCGCCGGCGTGCCAGACGCCGCGGCGGCGCGTTTCCACGATGACCGGCATCTCGCCGCCGATGTCCACCAGCAAGCGTGTGCGGTCGCCCATGAAGAAGGTCGACATGACGTCGCCGAAGATTTCCGCCCCCACGGTTTCCAGTGGCACGATGTCGACGTCTTCAGGACGAAACATCGCCGTCATGGTCTGGTTATCCTTCACCGCAGCCATTGGCAGCGCACCGGCGGAAAACGACAATTGACCTGCGCGCCCGATGCCGGTGATGCGATTCATCGTGCCGATGAAGTCGGCGACGAAGTTGTTGACCGGACGATAGTAGATGTCTTGCGGACTGCCGATCTGTGCGATCTTGCCGCGTTCCATGACCACCACGCGGTCGCCCAGCGCCATGGCTTCGCCCTGATCATGGGTGACGTAAATCGCCGTGATGCCAAGTTTGCGCAGCAATTGATTGAGGTCCGCGCGCAGGGTTTCGCGCAGCTTGGCATCAAGCGCCGTCAGCGGCTCGTCCAGCAGCAGAACCTTCGGCTCGACCGCCAGTGCGCGCGCCAAGGCGACACGCTGCTTCTGCCCACCCGACAACTGATCGATGCGGCGATGGCTCAGCCCTTGCAGATGCACCATCTCCAACAGTGTCTCGATCTTTGCCAGCCGCTCGGCGGCTGCCATCTTGCGAATCTTGAGGCCGTAAGCGATGTTCTCGCCGACGGTCATGTTGGGGAACAAGGCATAGTTCTGGAACACCATGCCGACACCGCGCTTCTCGATCGGCAAGTCGGTGACATCTTCATCGCCGAAGAGTACCCGGCCGCCGGCGTCGGGAAACTCCAGGCCGGCAATCAGGCGCAAGGTCGTCGTCTTGCCGCAGCCCGACGGTCCGAGCAGAACCAGCGTTTCACCGGGATGAATTTCCAGATCAATCGGCTCAAGCGCAGGTGCGCCATTGCCGAAAGTCTTGGAACACTGAACCAATTTGATAGACAGCGGTTTCAGCGCAGTCGACAGGGAAGAACTCATGGACATACTCATAACCGTACTCGTGTGCGTGTAGTCTGCGTCACCCATTGCATGGCGATCAGCAGAGGAATAATCATGAAAAGAAAAATCAGCGTGTAAGCCGAACCGACCTCCAGCCGCATCGATGCGTAGCTGTCGGCAAGGCCTACCGGCAAGGTCATGGTCAGCGGTGTATGCAGCATCCAGGTGATATTGAACTCACCAACGGACAAGGTCACCACCATCAGTGCACCGGCAAGAATGCCGGACATCACGTTGGGCACCACCACACCAAAGAACCGCTGCGACATGCTCGCGCCAAGGCTGGCGGCGGCCTCTTCCAGCACCGCCAGTTGCGACGATTGCATCACCGCCAGCACCGGTCGCACCATGAACGGCAGCGTGAACAACACGTGCCCGACCAGAATGAACAGCAAACTGCTGCGAAACGCCCGGTATTGGCCGTAAGCCATGATCAGCGCCAATGCCGTGGCCAGACCGGGAACCGCAACCGGCATCATCAACAGCTCTTCAAACACGCGCGCCAGACGGCTATTCCCACCTTTGTAGCGTGCCAGCATGTAAGCCAGCGGCACGCCGACGATCAGCGTCACCGCGAGGCAGGCCAGCGCAATGACGATGGAACGCCAGATGGTCATCTGATAGGTGTCCCACACCTGTGCCACCCAGCGCAACGTGAAGCCACTGGACAAGCCGACGAAAAAATTCTCCGTCACGCCGGCCAGCATCGACAGCACCACCGGCACGATCAGGAAAGCGCACACCAGCAAGGTGAACGCCAGTTGCAGATAAAAACGAAAAGAATGTTTCATGCTCTTTCCCCCTTTACGCCGTCGCCGGCACAGTGCTGCCGGACAGGGAACGTGCCAGCGCCAGCGCGATCCAGGTGATCAGACCGAGCACGATGGACAAGGCTGCCGACATCGCGAAATTGGCATAGCTGGTGAATTCGTTATAGATCGCCATCGGCAAGACATCAATGTTGGTCGCCAGTGTGAACGCCGTACCGAAGGCGCCGACGCTGGTGGCAAAGCAAATCGCCCCGGACGAAATCAGCGCAGGCGTGAGCGCCGGCACCATGACGTCAAGGAACACACGTACCGGACTCGCGCCGAGCGAACGGGCGGCTTCTTCCAGTGAAGGATCCAGCTTTTCTGCCGCGGCGATCACCGTGAGAATCACGCGCGGAATCGAAAAATACAGATACCCCAGAAACAAGCCCGCCAGCGAATACGCAAACACCATCGACTCGCCGAACAACTTGTCGGTCAGCGCCCCGATCAGGCCCTGCCGTCCGGCCAGCATGATGACCATGAAACCGACCACTACGCCGGGGAACGCCAACGGAAAGGTCAGCATCGCCAGCAGCAGCGGCTTGCCGGGAAAACGGTTACGTTGCAAAAATAAACCGACGAAGGATGAAATCGCCAGCGTCGCCACGGTGACAACGCCGGACAGCACCAGCGTCGACACCAGGCTCAAAAAGTAGTGGCGATTGGTCATGACGGCCAGATAGGCCATCGCTCCCGTCGGACCGCTGGCGCCGACGCCGACCAGACGCAGCATCGGCAGCAGCCAGAACGCTGCGAACAGCGTCATGCCCGGCACCGCAAACAACCAGACTTTACTGCCCGGGCGTTTGCGGTTGGACTTATTAGTCACGTGCACCGACATAGTTATTTCACTTCAGCCAGGTAACGTTCGCTGAACTGACGCTGCACTTGAGCCATCTTGCCGTAGTCGACCGACTTGGCGCGCGCATAGTCAGCTGCAGGCAGGAAGCGTGCTTCGGCTTCTTTCGAAATAGCCGAGGCGCGCACCGGGCGCAGGTAAGCGTTGGCCCAGATTGCCTGGCCTTCATTCGACAGCAGGAAGTCCAGCACCTTCTTGGCGTTGGCTTGGTTCGGGCCGTTCTTCACAAGGCTGACGACGTAAGGCACGGTAACGCTGCCTTCTGCCGGAATCACGAATGCGACATTGGCTTTGTCCTTGTACTTGGCGCGGTAAGCGTCGAAGTCGTAGCCGAACAGGATAGGAATTTCACCCGAGATCAGACGTGCGTAGGAAGTTTGCTTCGGCACAATCGGTTGATTTTTTTGCAGCGACTTGAAGAAGTTGATGCCCGGTGTGAAGTTGTCCAGCGTGCCGCCCAATGCCTGGTTCACCGCCACGGCGCCGACATAGCCGACGAAGGCGCTGGCCGGATCCAGGTAGCCGATCAGCCCCTTGTACTCAGGCTTGAGCAGATCCGCCCACGAGCGCGGTACCGGCTTGCCCTTCAGCGCATCGACATTGACCATCAGCCCCATGGTGCCCGAGTGGATTGTGGTCCAGTAGCCTTCCGGATCTTTCAGACCCGCAGGCACGTCGTTCCATCCGGCTGGTTTGTAGGGCGTGATGATGTCGTTTTTCTTGGCTTCGATGCCGAAGGTCACGCCAACGTAGGTGAAGTCGGCAACCGGGCTGGCCTTTTCAGCCATGATCTGCGCCAGCGCCTGACCGCTGTTCTTGTTGTCAGGCGGCACGGTGATGCCGGTCTTTTCCTTGATGGTCTTGATCTGGGTAGCCCAGTCAGCCCATTCCGGCGGGCAGTTGTAGCAGATGACGTTTTGCGCGGCAACGCTGAACGAGGCCGCGAGCGCGGCGCTGGCTGCCAGCGTCTGGAGGATTTTTGACGATTTTGCAAATAAGCGCATGTGAATTCCATTCTGTTGCTGTTGATATTTTGTAAAACGAGAGCGGGTGAGGAAAAACGAAAAACTCAAGGGACAAACATTTGCGCCGATCCGCCATGACGGATAGCGTGCGCGAGAATGCTGGAAGCAGGCTGACCGGCGCCATCAGGACTGCCCTGTTCGATTGCCGCCACCAGCGTACGCAGCGCGACCTCGCCGATCTGTTCCGATGGCTGCACGGCGCTGGCCAGCACGGGAGACATCATTTCGCCCAGCGGGATGCCGTCGAAACCCATGACGGAAATATCCTGCGGCACGCGCAAACCTAGCGCACGCAAGTCGCGCATGGCTGCAAAAGCCAGCAAATCATTCGAACAGAACAAGGCGCTCGGCCGCTGCCGCGGGTCGGCAAAGGACTGCAGATGATCAACGCCGAGACCGGTGTGACGAGGCACTTCGATCGGCGTCAGCGGCGTCAGGCCATGTTCGCGCATGGCGTCGACGTAGCCGTGATAACGCTGGATCGCGCGGTCGGATGCATGAAAGTAGCCGGACAACATCTGGATGCGTGTATGACCCAACGCAATCAAATGTGCCACTGCGTCGTGCGCGGCAGCGCGATTGTCAACCGAGACCGACAGGCGAGAGGCCTGCTGCGGCTGGTTGTAGGTCAATACATAAGGAATGCCTTCGCTGTCGAGCACATCCAGCGTCGTACTGGCGCTGGCGTCGGCCACCGTCAAAATTACGCCGTCGACGCGGTGGCTCAGCAGCAGGTCGACGGCGGCGGCCTCGTCTTCCTGGCGATATTCGGTGGCGGTGAACATCACCGAGTAATCCAGCGAGCGCGCCGCCAGCTCAATGCCTTGCAAGCACTGCGCAAAGACCGTGTTGGACAAGGTCGGTACGACGACACCAACGGTGCGCGAGCGCCCTGCACGCAGGTTGCGGCCGTTGAAGTTGGGACGAAAGCCCAAAGCGGCGATGGCCTCGTTGATCTTGCCGGCCGTGTCCGAACTCACGGATTCCGGCTTGTTGAGCAGGCGCGACACCGTCGCGGTAGAAACGCCGGCTTGCTGGGCAACTTGTTTGATGGATGGCGGCACGATGTCGGGTGATGACCGTTATGAAAACGATTACATCGTGCCAGCGCAATGTTACGGGGTCATGACCATGAACGTTTTCGAGCAGAATTGCGACTGTTTCAGCATGGAAATTAAAAATCTTTCCATCCGGTCATTTTTTGTGGCCAAACTGACATCAACGCTAAACTAGGTCGACACAGAGGCGAGCCAGTATAATGTCGGGTTTCGATCTTTCCTTTGCCTCAACCCGTCATGCAAGATAAATATAGCCCCGCAGAAGTAGAACAATCCGCGCAGCAGCACTGGATCGCGACCGACGCTTACAAAACCGTCGAACACGCGAAAGACAAGAATGGCCGCGACAAGAAGAAGTTCTACGCCTGTTCAATGCTGCCCTACCCATCGGGCAAGCTGCACATGGGCCACGTGCGCAATTACACGATCAATGACGTGATGTATCGCTACCTGCGCATGAGCGGCTACAACGTGCTCATGCCGATGGGCTGGGATGCGTTCGGCATGCCAGCTGAAAACGCAGCGATGGCCAACGGCGTGCCGCCGGCGCAATGGACTTACTCGAACATCGAGTACATGAAGAAGCAGATGGCCTCCATGGGTCTGGCGATCGACTGGTCGCGCGAGATGACGGCCTGCTCGCCTGAATACTACAAGTGGAACCAATGGATGTTCCTGAAGATGCTTGAGAAAGGCATCATCTACAAGAAGACCGGCACCGTGAACTGGGATCCGATCGACCAGACCGTGCTGGCCAACGAACAAGTCATCGACGGCAAGGGCTGGCGCTCGGGCGCAGTCATCGAGAAACGTGAAATTCCGATGTACTACGCCAAGATCACCGACTACGCCGACGAGCTGCTGGAACACGTCGAAACCAAGCTGCCGGGCTGGCCCGAGCGCGTGCGCCTGATGCAGGCCAACTGGATCGGCAAGTCGACCGGTGTGCGTTTTGCTTTCCCGCACGATATCAAGGACGACGGTCAGCTCATCAACGACGGCAAACTGTGGGTCTTCACCACACGCGCTGACACCGTGATGGGCGTGACCTTCTGCGCCGTCGCGCCGGAACATGCACTGGCGACCTTCGCCGCCAAGAACAATCCTGCGCTGCAAGACTTCATCGCTGAATGCAAAAAGGGCAGCGTCATCGAAGCCGATATGGCAACGATGGAAAAGAAGGGCATGCCGACCGGCATGTTCGTCACGCATCCGCTGACCGGCGCACAAGTCGAAGTATGGGTCGGCAACTACGTGCTGATCACCTACGGTGACGGCGCCGTGATGGGCGTGCCTGCACATGACGAGCGGGATTTCGCTTTCGCAAAAAAATACAATCTGGCGATCAGGCAGGTCGTGGCCGTTGAAGGCAAGACATACTCCACCGACGCGTGGGAAGAATGGTACGGCGACAAGGAAAGCGGCAAGACCGTCGACTCCGGCAAATACGACGGCCTCGGCTATCAGGCTGCGGTTGATGCGGTTGCGGCTGATCTGACCGCCAAGGGTCTGGGCGAAAAGAAAGTCACCTTCCGTCTGCGTGACTGGGGTATCTCACGCCAGCGCTACTGGGGTACGCCAATTCCGATCATCCACTGCGGCGATTGCGGCGACGTACCCGTGCCTGAGAAAGACCTGCCGGTCGTTCTGCCGGAAGACTGCGTGCCGGACGGCAGCGGCAACCCGCTCAACAAGCATGAAAAATTCCTGCACGTGGATTGCCCGAAATGCGGCAAACCTGCACGCCGCGAAACCGACACGATGGATACCTTCGTCGACTCGTCGTGGTACTACATGCGCTATACGTCGCCACAGAGCAATGATGCGATGGTCGACTCGCGCAACGATTACTGGATGCCGATGGACCAGTACATCGGCGGTATCGAACATGCTGTATTGCACTTGCTGTACGCCCGCTTCTGGACCAAGGTCATGCGCGACTTCGGTCTGGTGAAGTTCGACGAGCCGTTCACCAACCTGCTCACGCAAGGCATGGTGCTCAACGAGACTTACTATCGCGAAGACGCCGCCGGCAAGAAGACCTGGATCAATCCTGCCGACGTCGAACTGACGCACGACGACAAGGGCCGCCCGGTCACCGCCATCCTCAAAGAAGACGGCCAGCCGGTCATCATCGGCGGCACCGAAAAGATGTCGAAGTCGAAGAACAACGGTATCGATCCGCAAGCACAGATCGACCAGTACGGCGCCGACACCGCGCGTCTGTTCACCATGTTTGCGTCGCCACCGGAACAGACGCTGGAATGGTCGGGTACCGGCGTTGAAGGCGCCAACCGCTTCCTGCGCCGCGTGTGGGCGTTCGCATACAACAACGCTGCGCGCATTGAAGGCACCGGCGCTGTGGATGCATCGCAACTGACCGACGCGCTCAAGACGCTGCGCCGCGAAGTACACAAGATCCTGCAACAAGCCGATCACGACCTGAAGCGTATTCAGTACAACACCGTGGTGTCGGCCTGCATGAAGATGCTCAACACGCTAGAAGCCGCCAAGCTGGAAGACAGCCCGGCCGCCAACGCGGTGCTGGCAGAATGCACATCGATCTTCCTGCGTATCCTCAATCCGATCACGCCACACATTACCCACGCGCTGTGGCAGGAACTGGGCTTCGCCAAGCAACAAGGCGATATCCTCGATGCCGAGTGGCCGCAAGTCGACGCCGCTGCGCTGGAGCAAAGCGAGATCGAAATGATGATTCAGGTCAACGGCAAACTGCGCGGCAGCATCACCGTCGCCAAGAACGCCGACAAGGCCGCCATCGAAGCGCTGGCACTGGCCAACGAAAGCGTGCAGAAATTCCTGACCGGCGCACCGAAGAAAGTGATCGTCGTGCCGGGCAAGCTGATCAACATCGTTGCCTGATAGAGATACCCATAACGATACGCACAACTCACGCCCACGAACCTGACCACGGACACATCTACATGCCATTTCAACTTCACCGACGCAAAGCACTGCAATGGTTCCTGATGCTGCTGGCAGCGGTCATGCTCAGCGCCTGCGGCTTCCACATGCGCGGACCGGCGCAGCTGCCGTTCAAGTCGATTTACGTCGGCTTTTCCGGTAACTCGTCTCTGGGCACCGAGCTGAAGCGATACATCCGCGCCAGCGGCGTGGAGGTCACGGACAAAGCCACCGAAGCGGAAGCGATCCTGCAAGTCTTGGCTGACACGCGCGAGAAAAAGATCCTGTCGCTGAACACCAACGGCCAGGTGCGCGAATACAGCCTGTATCAACGCTTCAGCTTCCAGGTCAAAGACCAGGCCGGCAAGGTGCTGATTGCGCCGGCATCGATCGTCCTCAAGCGCGACATCACCTATGACGCTAACCAGGAACTGGCGAAGCAGGCAGAAGAAGTGCTGCTGTACCGCGACATGCAAACCGATCTGGTGCAACAGATCCTGCGCCGCCTGTCCGCGACCAAGACCAACGTCGACGAAACTGTTCAGGAATAACAGATGCAGCTGCGGCTAGACGCGCTTGAGACGCACCTGGCGAAATCACTGTCGCCGCTCTATGTCATCGCCAGCGACGAACATCTGCTGGCGCTTGAAGCTGCCGACAAGATCCGCAAGACCGCACGCGCCAACGGCTATACCGAACGCGACGTGCTCGTCGTCGAACGCAGCTTCAAGTGGGGCGAACTGCTCGCCGCCAACCAGTCGCAATCGCTGTTCGGCGACAAAAAACTGATCGAGCTGCGCATCCCCACCGGCAAACCCGGCAAGGACGGCGGCCAGGCGTTGCAAGAATATGCAGCCAACCTGAATCCCGACAACCTGACCATCATCAGCCTTCCCAAGCTGGATTGGGCCACCGCGAAAGCGGCCTGGGTCGGTACGCTGCAACAGGCCGGCGTGTATATCGACATTCCGCTGGTCGAGCGCGCACATCTGCCCGGCTGGATCGGCAACCGCCTCGCTGCCCAGCAGCAGAGCGCCGACCGCCAATGCATGGATTTCATCGCCGACCGCGTCGAAGGCAATCTGCTCGCGGCGCATCAGGAGATTCAAAAGCTCGGCCTGCTCTATCCCACCGGCAAGCTGACGTTTGAGCAAGTGCATGACGCCGTGCTGAACGTGGCACGCTATGACGTCTTCAAACTCAACGAAGCGATGCTGTCGGGCGACGCCGCCCGCCTCATGCGCATGATGGATGGGCTGAAGGGCGAAGGCGAAGCGCTGCCGCTGGTGCTGTGGGCCGTGGCCGAAGAAGTGCGCACGCTGCTCAAGCTCAAATCCGGCGTCACACAAGGCAAGCAGCTGGGCATGCTGCTCAAGGAATACCGCATCTGGGGTCCGCGCGAAAAACTGATGGAGCCGGCACTGCGCCGCATCAGCCTGCCGACGCTGCAGACCGCGTTGCAGGAAGCCGCGCAGATCGACAAGATGGTCAAGGGCTTGCGGGCGAAGGCATTTTCCGGCGACGCCTGGGATGCGCTGTCGCAGCTGGGCCTCAAGCTCGCACGCGGCTACTGAGACGCTACTGAATTTAGTTTAGAGAACACATCATGACGATCGACATCGAACAATACATGACCGACATCGGCCAGCGCGCCCGCAAGGCATCTCGCGCCATGGCCAAGGCAGACAGCGCCGCCAAGAACCGCGCGCTGACACTCATCGCCGCCGCCATCCGCCGCGATGCAGATACACTGCGCGCCGCCAATCAGCAAGACCTGGCCGCCGCACGCGCCAACGGTTTGTCGGATGCCATGCTCGATCGCCTGACGCTGTCGGACAAAGCTATCGCCACCATGGCCGAAGGCCTGGAACAGATCGTCGCCCTGCCCGATCCTATCGGTGAAATTTCCAACATGAAGTACCGCCCGACCGGCATCCAGGTCGGCCAGATGCGTGTCCCGCTGGGCGTCATCGGCATCATCTACGAAGCACGTCCCAATGTCACCGTCGACGCGGCGGGCCTGTGCATCAAGAGCGGCAACGCGACGATACTGCGTGGCGGTTCTGAAGCCATTCATTGCAATCAGGCGTTGGCGAAACTGGTCAAAGAAGGTCTGGCCGGCGCCGGTTTGCCGCAAGACGCCGTGCAAGTGGTCGAGACCACCGACCGCGCCGCCGTCGGCGCGCTGATCACCATGACCGAATACGTTGACGTCATCGTACCGCGCGGCGGCAAAGGACTGATCGAGCGCCTGATCAAGGAATCCAAGGTACCGATGATCAAGCATCTGGACGGCATTTGCCATGTCTACATCGACGACAAGGCCGACCTGCAAAAGGCGCTGGACGTCGCCTTCAACGCCAAGTGCCACCGCTACGGCACCTGCAACACCATGGAAACTCTGCTGGTGGCGCGCGCCATCGCGACCGACGTGTTGCCGAAGCTGGCCGAGCTGTACCGCACCAAGGAAGTCGAATTGCGCGGCGACGCTGAAAGCCGCCAGATCCTGGCCGGTTATCCGCTGCTGAAAGAAGCCGTCGAAGAAGACTGGAGCACCGAATACCTGGCGCCGATTCTGGCTGTGAAAATCGTCGCCGACATGGACGAAGCAATCGAGCACATCAACACCTACTCGTCGCAGCACACTGACGCCATCGTCACGGAAGATTACACCCGCGCCATGCGTTTCCTGCGCGAAGTCGATTCGGCTTCGGTAATGGTCAATGCCTCGACGCGTTTCGCCGACGGTTTTGAATACGGCCTCGGTGCCGAAATCGGTATCTCCAACGACAAACTGCATGCACGCGGCCCGGTCGGTCTGGAAGGACTGACTTCGCTGAAATACGTCGTATTGGGACAAGGACAAGTACGCCAATAAGCGTTACTGTTTTACCTCTCAGCCAATCGCCAAAAAGGAAACCACATGCTCTGGATCAAAGCCCTGCACATCGTATTCATTGCCTCGTGGTTCGCCGGCCTGTTCTACTTGCCGCGCATCTTCGTCAATCTGGCGCAGGAAACCGAAATCGTTGTCAAAGAACGTCTGCTCGGCATGGCGCGTCGCCTGTATCGTTTCACCACCATTCTGGCGATTCCGGCGATCGCGCTGGGCTTGTACCTGTATCTGGTCATCGGCATCGGCAAAGGTCCGGGCAACGGCTGGATGCATGCCAAGCTGGCACTGGTGATTCTGGTGATCGGCTATCACCATGCCTGCGGTTCGCTGCTCAAGAAGTTCGAAAACGGTCAAAACAAGCGCAGCCACACCTGGTTCCGCTGGTTCAACGAAGTCCCGGTATTATTGCTGTTGGCCATTGTGATCCTGGTCGTCGTCAAGCCGTTCTGATTGTTGCCGCTCCACTTTCGATTCACCCGACCCACCTTTTACGGAGTCCTTCATGGGCAAAGTATGTGAATACTTCTTCGCGCCGCATTCCCCGTTTGCTTATCTGGGACACGCGCGTTTTGTCGCTTTGGCCAAGCAGTACGACGTGCAGGTCGTGCTCAAGCCTTTCGACCTGAGCAAGATTTTCGGCCAGTCCGGCGGTTTGCCGCTGGCCAAGCGCGCGCCGCAACGCCAGGCGTATCGACTCAAGGAACTGGCGCGCTGGAGCAAATTCCTCGGCCTGCCGATGAACCTGCAGCCGACTTACTTCCCGGTGCAGAGTGACGCCGCCGCACGCCTGATCATCGCCACGCAACTGGCGCACGGCACCAACGCCGCGCTGGAGCTGACCGGCGCCGTCATGCGTGCGATCTGGGAAGAAGAAAAGAACATCGCCGACAACGACACGCTGCTGGCAATCGCCAACGGCCTTGGCCATGATGGCGTGAGCCTGCTGAAGTCTTCCGAGACCGCGAGCGTGCAGGCCGAATTTGATCGTTTTACCGAAGAAGCCACCGCGGCCAATGTATTCGGCGCGCCCTGGTTTGTCGTGGACGGCGAAGGCTATTGGGGTCAGGACCGGCTCGATTTCGTCGAACGCGCATTTGCAGAAAAGTAAGTTGCCGAGGCTAGTATTGCATCGGCAATTGCAGCAAAAAACAGTATTCAAAGATTCGTCATTCCCGCTCCGGCGGGAATCCGGCAACGTTGATCGGAAGATGCCTCAACGCCGCCGGAAGAAGCAAGCAACAACTACTGCATCACGACACTGGGTCCCGGCATTCGCCGGGGCGACGGCGTGTTGTGTGCACAGGCATCACTCTCCATTCAACGGACAAAAGGTACCCCTTATGAGCACCAACTATTCCTATTTCTGCCCCTGCCCGCGCGGTCTCGAAGTCGCCCTCGCGGAAGAACTCAACGAGATCGCCCAACTGGCCGGCCCTGACGCCAATCTGAAAGTTCATACGCAGGTTCCCGGCGGCGTGCATTGCTCCGGCAGCATGATCGGCGCCTATCAGCTCAACTTGCGTTCGCGCATCGCCAGCCGCGTGCTGCTGCGCCTGGCGCATGGCTCCTACAAGAACGAAAACGACATCTACGACATGGCGCTCGAACAGGAGTGGGAAAACTGGTTCGAGGTGTCCCACACGATTCGCGTCGACGTGACCGCGGTCAAGTCGCCGCTGCGCAGCCTCGAATTCGCTACGCTGAAAATCAAGGATGCTATCTGCGACCGTTTCCGCGAACGTTTCGACGAGCGCCCGTCGGTCAACACCAAGACACCGGACATGCGCATCTCGGGCTTCCTCGATGCACACACGTTCACCCTCTACCTCGACACCTCCGGTGAAGCGTTGTTCAAGCGCGGCTGGCGCGATGACACCGGCGAAGCGCCGCTGCGCGAAAACCTCGCAGCAGGCCTGTTGCGTACCAGCGGTTGGAAGCCGGGCATGGTGCTGTTTGACCCGATGTGCGGCTCCGGTACTATCCTGGCCGAAGCGGCACAAATGCTGGCCGGCATCCCACCGGGTGCACACCGCCGTTTTGCGTTTGAGAAGTTCGATAACTTCGACGCTGAAGCCTGGCTGGCGATCAAGGGTGATTTCAAGCCGAATCCTCTGCCGACCGTGCCAACGATTTTCGGCAGCGACATCTCCGGCGACATGGTCAACATCGCGCGCAACAATCTGCGCAAGGCAGGCATCCAGTTCGAAGTGCCGCTGAAGCAAATCGAGGCGCAAGAAGTGAAGCCGCCGGTGGATGCCAACGGCAATCCGACCACCGGCATCATGCTGACCAATCCGCCTTATGGCGAGCGTCTGAGCGTGCGCGGCGATGCCGCCGTGCCGACCGACGAGCTGTTCATTGCCTTCTTCAGCGCTTTCGGCACCACGCTCAAGCAGCGTTTCGCAGGCTGGAGCGTATTCCTGTTCTCGGCCGACCTCGGCCTGCCGAAATTGTTGCGCCTGAAAGAAGCTCGCAAGACACCGTTCTTCAACGGCGCCCTGGAATGCCGTCTGTTCCGCTTTGACATGGTGGAAGGTTTCAACCGCCGCGAGGCCGCCAAGCCCAAGCCAGATCGGGCTTAATCCTTAATGGCGGGGGAATTGTCTCGATTGTCAACGCAATCGAGACAATTCATCCCGCCGCGCCTTATTTATCCCGGACTCGCTTTTCCTTACAGTTACTCCCATCGAAGCCAATCCTGGCCTCATTCATCTTCGGGAGCTAACATGACCACTACCATCAATACCAAAGCCGACTACGCCGCCTTCCTGCTGCGCGTAACTTCCGGTTTGTTTTTCCTTGCCCACGCCGCGATGAAGATTTTTGTCTTCACCTTGCCCGGCACCGCTGCTTTCTTTGAATCGCTGGGCCTGCCAGGCTTCCTCGCGTATCTGGTCATTCTGTTGGAAGTGGTTGGCGGCATCGCACTCGTCATCGGCTTCTACGGCGATCTGCTGGCGATTCCCCTGGCCATTGACCTGGTCGGCGCCATCGTCACCGTGCACGGCAAGAACGGCTTCTTCTTCTCCAACCCCAAGGGCGGCTGGGAATATCTGGTCATGTGGATTGTTGCGCTGATCGCAGTCTATCTGCTCGGAAACGGTGCCTTCGCCGTGAAGCGTAAGAGTCTGAACAACGCTGCATAATCGTCAGTAAAACGTTTTCCCCGGGGCTGCGGCCCCAATTCTGGACTGGATTGGAGTACATCATGTCTACCGCACTGCCTTCGCTTTTCGTTTCCCACGGTTCGCCCATGCTGGCGGTTGAACCTGGCAAGACCGGCCCGCTGTTGCGCAGCATCGGTGAACGCCTGCCGGCACCGAAAGCCATACTCGTCGTATCGCCGCACTGGGAAACCCAGACGCCGCGCGTCGGCAATCTGGCCAAGCAGCGCGTGATCCATGATTTCGGCGGCTTCCCGCGCGAATTGTATGAGCTGGATTATCCTGCCGCCGGTTCGCCGGAACTGGCAGAACGTGTCGCCGGCTTGCTGCGCGACGCCGGCCTGCATGCGCAGACCGACGACGGCTGGGGCCTTGATCATGGCACCTGGGTACCGCTGCGCTATCTCTATCCGCAAGCGAATATTCCGGTCGTACAGCTATCGCTGCAACCGCATCAGCCGCCGTCCTATCACTATAAGATCGGCCAGTTGCTGGCGCCGCTGGCGAAAGAAGGCATCCTGCTGATCGGTTCAGGCAGCTTCACGCACAACCTGCGTGAACTGCGTCGCGGCGATCCGACTGCCCGGGGCGACTCGGATAGTGCGCCGCACACCATCGAGTTCCTGCAATGGTTCCTGACGCAGATGCAGGCGGGCGATCTGGAAGCGCTGCTGGACTATCGCCACTCGGCGCCGCATTCGGTGCGCACGCATCCGACCGATGAACATTTGCTGACCTTGTTCTTCGCCATGGGCGCCGCCGACGACTGGACGCAACTGGTGCATCTGGACAGCGGTTCGACGTATCATAGCCTGCGCATGGATGCCTTCGCCTTCGGCACCCAGTCGTCCATCCTCGCGGATTTACCTGCTGCTGCCTGAACCTGTCCTGAGAGAATCGCTTGAACAAATTGCGCGAAATCGAATGCTTCATCGCTGTCGCCGAACTGGGCAGCTTCGTCAAGGCGGCCGACGCCCTGAACGTGTCCAAGGCGGCGGTTTCGCGCACGATTCTTGAACTGGAAGCCCGGCTCGGCGCGCGCCTGATGCAACGCACGACGCGCCGGCTGTCGCTGACCGAAGCCGGTTCCCTGTATCTGGAACGCTGCAAGCACATCGTCTCGGCGCTCGAAGACGCGGATCAGATGCTCACCGTCGGCAACACCGATCCGACCGGTCTCTTGCGCATCAACGTGCCGCAGACTTTCGGCGTGCTGCATCTGGTCAACGTCTGGCCCTGCCTATTGCGCCGCTATCCCGGGATCAAGCTCGACATCACGCTGTCGGACCGCATCGTCGACATCATCGAAGAAGGCTACGATCTCGCGATCCGTATCGCGCGCTTGCCGAACTCCTCGCTCATCTACCGCAAGCTGGCGTCAACCCGCATCGTCGTCTGCGCCTCGCCCGAGTATCTGGAAAAGCACGGGACGCCCCGGCATCCGGACGACCTCAAGGATCATATGGTGATGGGCTACAGCTATTCGGCCGACAAGGACGAGTGGCATTTCGAAGGCCCCGAGGGCGCCGTCAGCGTCAAGACCAACGTACGCATGCACGCCAACAATGGCGACACCTGCGTCGCCGCTGCGCTGGCCGGCATCGGCATCACACGCCAGCCGACCTTCATGCTGAGCGAATATATCCGCAGCGGCAAGCTGGTGCCGATCCTGCCCGGCTACATGTCCGCCGAACTGGGCATCTATGCGGTCTACCCGAGTCGCACGCATTTGCCTGCCAAGGTGCGCGCCACCATCGACTTTCTCGTGCATGCATTTGAAGAAGTTCAATGGGAAGACAAATAGAACCCAACTCTTTGTTCATCCCGCTACGGATGGACGCGTATAAAAAACGCTCATCGAGAGTCCTCATTTTCCTGACCATTTCCTGACCAAGTGAAAAAATCCGCAGCCTCGCGGATTTTTTTTCATCTCCCTTTTCAGCGGCTCGCTTAAGGCGCACAATCCGGCCTCGCGATAAGTGGTCTGACCATTGGACCGATTTCTTTTTCTCTCAGCACACAGGCGGATTTTGCTCGTATCTATCGATGCGAACTCAGCGCGAACGGCTTGACATACTATTCGGATTGATTCAAAGTGACCACATTACAGACTATATGTCCACATATTGGACATTAAAACAGCCTGAAGCATCCGAAATCGCTGAAAAACCTGAGGAGAAGACACATGCAACCCACTACCCCAGAGGCATCAAAGATGATGCCCTACCAATACCCGAACCCGAAAGAAGCGCCACTGGAAATCGTGGTCGGCTCCGCCATTCCCGAAGATGAAAAAGTCTGGGTGCCGCAAGCCGAGAACGTTTGGTTCCGTCCGCTTTGCCTGAACGTGTCGCAAGGTTACTGGACCAACCTGCTGCGCGTGCGCAAGTCGGGTGTGCTGAGCCGCCATCGTCATCCGGCTCCCGTGCACGGCATGGTGCTCAAGGGCCGCTGGCGCTATCTGGAACACAACTGGATCGCCGAGCAAGGCAGCTACGTGTTCGAGCCGCCCGGCGAAACCCACACCCTGTACGTGCCGGAAGACGTGGAAGAAATGATCACCTACTTCCATATCACCGGCGTGATGTACTACTGCGACCCGTTCGGCAAGTTCGAAGGCTATGAAGACGTCTTCACCAAGCTGGAAATGTGCAAGGCGCATTATGAAAAGGTCGGTCTGGGCGCCGACTTCGTGCAGCAGTTCGTGCGTTGAGGATGTGAGCGATCCCATGAGCTACGCACAAGCCGATTACAACTTTCAGGGCGCAGTCGCCGTGGTCACCGGCGGTACCGGCGGCATCGGCGCCGCCATCAGCGCCCGCCTGGCGCAAGCTGGTGCAGAGGTAGTCTGCTGGGATCTGAAACCCGCAGTCGATTCGCTCTACACCCAAGACACTGTTGACGTCACCGACCCGGCTTCGGTCGATGCGGCGACACAGCGTCTGCTGGCCTCGCGCGGCCGCATCGATTTTCTGGTCAACAACGCGGGCTACGCCGGCTCGACCGTGCCGCTGGATGAGTATGACGTCGCCGAGTGGCACCGCATCGTTGAAGTCAATCTGATGGGTGTGTTCCACACCTGCCGTTCGGTGGTGCCTGCCATGCGCGCCGCCGGACAAGGCCGCATCGTCAACATCGCCTCGCTGGCAGGCAAGGAAGGCACGCCCAACGCGTCCGCCTACAGCGCCTCCAAGGCTGGTGTAGTGGCGCTGACCAAGTCGCTCGGCAAGGAACTGGCCAACGCCGGCATCCTCGTCAACGCGCTGGCGCCGGCCGCAGTCAAGACCACGCTGCTGGAACAGATGAGTCCGGCGCACGTCGCCACCATGATCAGCAAGAGCCCGATGGGCCGCCTCGGCTATGTCGAGGAAGTGGCCGAAATGGTGGCCTGGCTTTGCTCGGGTTCATGTACGTTCAACACCGGTGCAGTGTTCGATTTGTCCGGAGGACGCGCAACTTATTAGTACTACCAGCCCGACTGCCACAAGCGGCCGGACATTTTTTCGCAGCACGGCACACAAGCACCGCAAAGACGGCGCAAGCAGGTGATGTCGCTCAGAAGCTGTTTGCCTGCAGCACTTTACATTCACATTGGAGACAACATGGAAGTCCAAAAGAGCAGCAAGCTCAAACGTATTCAGTGGGTTGCACTGACGTTCCTGATGCTTGCCGGTATCGTCAACTACCTCGACCGCAGCACGCTGTCCATCGCCAACCATTCCGTCAGCCAGGAGCTGGGATTGAGTGCATCGGAAATGGGCCTGCTGCTGTCCGCATTCTCACTCGCTTACGCATTCTCGCAATTGCCGATCGGCGCGATGCTCGATAAATTCGGCGCACGCGTAATGCTCGGCGCCGGCATGATGGTCTGGTCGGTGGCACAGCTGGCCGGCGGCTTCGTCGGTTCGCTGCATCAGTTTCTGGTAGCCCGCGTGTTCCTCGGCCTCGGCGAAGCGCCGCAGTTCCCGGCCGGCGCGAAAGTGGTTTCCGAATGGTTTGCCGTGCGTGAACGTGGCGGCCCGACCGGTATCTTCGTCGCTTCGTCGACCATCGGCCCTGCGCTGGCGCCACCGATCCTGACCGTGCTGATGCTGTCGTTCGGCTGGCGCATGATGTTCGTCATCATGGGTATTGCCGGTATCGCCGTCGCAGTGGGCTGGTATATTTTTTACCGCAACCGCAATGAAGTCGAACTGACGCCATCCGAAATGCTGTATCTGGCCGACGGCACCGACAACGATCCAAACGCCAATGCCAAGCTGACCTGGCACGAGTGGAAAGGCCTGTTCAAATACCGCACCACCTGGGGCATGCTGTTCGGCTTCATGGGCGTAATCTATATGGTCTGGCTGTACCTGACTTGGTTGCCTGCCTACCTCGAACATGAACGTCACCTGAGCATCGCACGCACCGGCTGGGTGGTGGTGATTCCGTACATCTTCGGCACGCTGGGCATGCTGTCCTCGGGTTATATCGCCGACGGCCTGATGAAGCGCGGCATGGCGCCGATCCGCAGCCGCAAGTGGCCGATCTGCGCCGGTCTGATCGGTGCGGGCGCGTTTACCATTCCTGCCGCCTACACCCCGAGCACCTTCATGGCTATCGTCTACATCTCGCTGGCGATGGCGTTCGTGAACATGGCAAGCGGCGGCGCATGGGCACTGGTCAGCGTGGCGATTCCACGCCGTCTGGTCGCTTCGCTGGGCAGCCTGCAGAACTTCGGCGGCTACCTCGGCGGCTCGCTGGCTCCATTGATCACCGGCATCGTGGTCGACAAGACTCATTCGTTCGTCAATGCCTTGCTGATCAGCGCCGCCGTCGCCTTTGCTGCTGCGCTGGTGTACATGTTCGTGGTGAACAAGCCGATCGAAGGCGACCGGGTGGCAGCGTAATTTTATTTTCGATCTGAAGGAAAGCACATGACATTCACTCCCAATCTGTTCCAGGGTAAAACCGCGCTGGTCACCGGCGGCACCCAGGGCATCGGCGGCGCAGTGGCGCGCCAGCTCGCCGCCATGGGCGCCAAGGTCATCGCGGCAGGCTTGCCGCCGTTCGCCACGGAGGAGTTCAGCGGCACCGGCATCACGCTGGCTGAACTCAACGTGGCGTCCGAAGACAGCGTCAAAAACCTGTTCGCCGGCATCAAGCAACTCGACATCGTGATCAACTGCGCCGGCATCATCAAGCGCGGCGCCGAACACGAAGTCGATGTCTTCGAACAGGTCATCGCCGTCAACCTGACCGGCACCATGCGTGTCTGTTCGGCGGCGCGTCCCTTGCTGAAAGAAAGCAAGGGCTGCATCGTCAATCTGGCATCAATGCTGAGTTTCTTCGGCGGCGGTCTGGTGCCGGGCTACAGCGCCAGCAAAGGCGGTGTCGCGCAACTGACCAAGTCGCTGGCAATTGCCTACGCGGCCGATGGTATCCGCGTCAACGCAGTGGCGCCCGGCTGGATCGCAACGCCATTGACCAAAGCATTGCAGGAAGACCCGGCACGCTCCGGCCCTATCCTGCAACGCACGCCACTGAATCGTTGGGGTACGCCGGAAGACATCGGCAACGTCACCGCATTCCTGTGCACGCCGGCCGCTTCCTTCATGACCGGCGCCGTCGTGCCGGTCGACGGCGGCTATCTGGTGTCGTAGTGTTTTTCCGCAGTACCTGATCTGCCTTTTTCCGGTGCCGTCCAGATTGGCGGCGCCGGAAAATCCCTCGGCTATAATGCGCCTCTGCAGTCCTCCGCCTTCCCGTCCTTTGCGCCCGACCGCCTGAAACTATGCCGACTTCCGATACCGCTGCCGAAGAGAATCCAAAGATTGCCGGCACTGCCGCGTTCTCCAAATTCATAGCCGTTCTGCAACTGATCGCCGATCAGGAAGCACCCTTGTCGATTGCCCAGTTGAGCGCGCAGAGCGGTTATCCGCGCCCCACCGTCTATCGCATCCTCGCCGCGCTGATGGCCGAAGGCATGGTGGTGGAAAATCCACGCACCACGCATTTTGAACTCGGCCCGCGTCTGATCAACCTGGCCAGCAAATCGTGGGCCAAGTCCGATATCCGCACCGCCGCCATCGACGCTCTGCACACGCTGCGCGACACCACGCGTGAAACCGTCCACCTCGCAGTGCCCAGCGACAACGGCATGGTCTACATCGAAAAACTGGAGAGCCCGCAAGCCGTGCGCATGACCTCGCGCGTCGGTACCCGCGTAACGCTGTATTCCAGCTCGGTCGGCAAAGCTTATCTGGCTGCGCTGGGTAAAGAACAACGCCGCAGTCTGCTCCGCACTGTCAAGATGCAGAAGTTCACCGAGCACACCATCACCGATCCCGAAGCGCTGCACGCTGAAATCGCCATGACCGAACAGCGCGGCTATGCAGAAGACCGCGAAGAAAACGAAGCGCAGATTTTTTGCCTGGGCGCCGCCATCCGTGGCAGCGACGGCGCACCGGTCGCCTGCATCAGCATCAGTATTCCAGTCTTCCGCAAACATGAAGACCTGCAAGCCACCTACATCAATCCACTGCTGGCAACCTGCAAAGCCATCTCACTGAAGCTGGCCGGCCCGCGATAAACCGCGGTTTATTGCATTCCGCACTCACGCTTCTCGCTTACACAGCTTAACGAAGTGTTACCAATTGCTTCCCCTGCGCATGACAGGCCGGGGAACTGGTTAAATCCAGCTTTCCGTTTGACGAAAGCACGCAATGAAATATGCGGTTCTCCTTCCCCGCTTCACCTCTTTTCTGCAGGCTGCGGCACTCTCGCTAAGTCTGCTGGCGCTGACGCCGATGCCCGCACAGGCGACGCCGCTGATGGATCTGTTCCCGGAAGACATCATCAATACAGTGCAGCAGCTCAAACCTGACCTGAACCTTAACCCCAACCAACAAATACTCTGGCGTCAGACCGAACAGAAGACACTCGCTATCGTGCGGCAACATCAATTGCGGCGTGATCGACTACAGGCAGAAACTGCACGCAACATGAGCAAACCTGGTTTTGAGTTGCGCGATCTTGGCCGCGCAGTAGAACAAGAATCAGCGCTCTCGGAAGAAGACAACCGTCAACTGCGCGAACTCTGGCTGACCGTCGCTGATGCGCTGGATGATACGCAGCGGCAGGCAGTTCAAACCTTCATCGCCGACCGTTTGCAGCGCGCGGCAGAACATGGCGGCAGCGCTCCGGAAAAGGGTGAAGGCGGCCGCATGGGCGGCAAGCGCGGTGGCGGAGGTAGTAGCAGCGGCGGAATGGGAGGTTCCAGCGGCATGGGTGGCATGGGAGGGTCCAGCGGCGGATCGCAATTCTGACGTGAGGTCGCGCAGGACGATGCAGATAACAAAGCGGCTTCCGACCAATGAGGAAGCCGCATTCTGTGCTCACACCTCTGGCGGCAAATCCACGGTGAACAGATTCTTGCCGTCGACATTGTGCAAGGACACCGTCATCATCCGCGTCTTCGCATCGATCTTGCCGATGCCGAAAAACTGAAACAGATCCGCCGGTGAACGATTCTGCTTCATGTCGGCAGGAATACTCACATAGCGCACGTCCGGACCGAATGTCCGGTCGATCTCGCCTGGGCCGAAAGTACCCGCATGCAAAGGCCCGCCGACAAATTCCCAGAACGGTTTGAAGTCGGTGAATTGCGCCTTCTCCGGCATGTAATACGTTGCTGATGCGTAGTGCACGTCAGCCGTCACCCACACCACATTCTTGATGTTGTGACGCTTGATGAAGCGCAGCAACTCCGCGACCTCCAGCTCTCGTCCTGACGGCTTGCCGTTGTCGGCATTGGCCCAGGCTTCAAAGGTGCCCTGCGGTACATCCGGATTCAGATCGGGTACGACAATCGAGATCGGCATGTCACTGGCGATGACCTTCCAGGTCGATCGCGAACGCAGCAGCGCCTGCTTGATCCAGCGCATCTGCGCTGCGCCGAGGAAGGCCGCATCTTGTCCTTGCACCGATTGACGGTTCGGCGAATTGGCGCCGCGATAGCTACGCTCGTCGAGCATGAAGACTTCCAGCAACGGCCCATAATTGAACGCACGATAAATGCGTTCCGGATCGGCGACATCGATGCGAAACGGGTTGTACTCGAACATTGCCTGCCGCGCACGTTGCTTCAGCACGTTCAGTTCACGCTCCTGATACCGTTTCTCGGCCTCACCAATGACCTGCCCGGGATACCAGTTGTTGCGCACCTCATGGTCATCCCATTGCACGAGGAAAGGCACCTCGGCCATGAAGCGCTTCTTGTTTGCGTCCATCAGGTTGTACGCAAAGTTGCCGCGATAGTCGTCGAGTGTCTGCGCGACTTTGGACTTGGCCGGCGTCACCAGATTGCGCCAGATGCTGCCGTCATCCAGCGTCACCTCGGCCTGAATCGGACCATCGGCGTAAATCTGATCACCGGAATGAATGAAGAAATCCGGCTTGAAACGACGCATGGTTTCATACATGCGATAACCACCCCAGGCTTCATTGATACCCCAGCCCTGCCCCGCTTCATCACCGGAAAACGCGAAGCTGATATCGCGCTCTCCGCCGCCCGGAATAATGAGACTACCCGTCACCGGTGCACTCCAGGCCGACTCATGCAGCAAGTCCTGAAAACGCACACGATAAAACAGCCGCTGCGACACCGGCAAGCCGCGCAGATCCATCCGCGCGGTGTAATCGTTGCGCGCCAGCGCCGCCGGACCGGTGATAGTCAGCGCATCCTTGAAATTCTCGTGCACCGAATACTCCACCACCATCCGCGCCGCGCGATCAGTGCGGCTCCATAGCATCGCTGTATCGCGCGTGATGTCGCCACTCATGGCGCCGCTGTCGACTTGCGGCCGCAATCGCTCCGACGTCACGATGGCAGGAGCCTGCTGGGCAAATGCCGGCGCAAGCGTACCGACGGTCAGCAAGGCGCCGGTACCAAGCGCCGTATCGCGCAGAAAGTTGCGGCGGCCATTGCCGTTCGTGCTGTCAGCATGACTGGTATTGCTGAAGGAGGATAAAGGTGGAGAGGATTGATCGTCGGACATAGCGGGCTCCTTGGCTGGCGGTATGAAAAATTGCAATGTAGCAAGGCAATGTGACCGTCCCATGAACAGATACCGACATAATCAACCTTCTCGCACTCGTCTTCATATTTTCGCTATTTCCCAAAGAAAACCTTGAATTACTTCGGCTCCACGTCAGCAAAACAAGCATCCCGACAAAATGTGCGCCGGCTGCTCGTCTTTTTGGGATGCACCAAGCAGACGCATCATTTTGCACGGTTTACGTGCGATAGCCGGTTAGTCACGGAAGGTGCCAACAATTTCCCCTTTAAATTCAGCCGCTTAAATTTTTGCACCGAAATGGAATGATTTTTGCTTTATTAGGTGCTTTTTAAACTTTTTTGCACAGTTATTGGGAGATTTTTCTGTGGACGATCACAAAAATGGTGCCGATGCACTCTTCATTTTGCTCGGCGCAATCATGATCCTGGCGATGCATGCCGGCTTCGCTTTCCTGGAACTGGGAACGGTGCGCCGCAAAAACCAAGTCAACGCGCTGGTCAAGATACTTGCCGATTTTGCGGTATCGACCATCGCCTACTTTTTCGTCGGCTACTACGTTGCTTATGGCGTCAGCTTTTTCAGCGGTGCGGAAACGCTGGCCGCGCGCAGCGGCTTTGAGCTGGTCAAGTTCTTTTTCCTGCTGACTTTTGCGGCCGCGATTCCCGCCATCATTTCGGGCGGTATCGCCGAACGCTCCAAATTCCATCCGCAACTGATTGCCACCGCTGTGCTGGTTGGTCTGGTGTACCCCTTCTTCGAAGGCATCGCCTGGAACCAGCACTTCGGCGTGCAGGCGTGGATCAAGAACGTCTTCGGTGCAGAATTTCACGACTTCGCCGGCTCCATCGTGGTCCACGCGGTCGGTGGCTGGATCGCCTTGCCTGCGGTGCTGCTGCTGGGCGCACGACGCGGGCGCTATACCAAGGAGGGCGCCGTCGCCGCGCATCCGCCATCCAACATCCCATTCCTCGCACTCGGTGCCTGGATCCTCACGGTCGGCTGGTTCGGCTTCAACGTCATGAGCGCACAAACCCTCGACAAGATGAACGGCCTGGTCGCCCTGAACTCACTCATGGCCATGGCCGGCGGCACGCTGGTCGCGCTGATCATGGGCAAGAACGACCCCGGCTTCGTCTACAACGGGCCGCTGGCCGGACTGGTCGCCGTGTGCGCAGGCTCCGACCTGATGCATCCGCTCGGCGCGCTGGTCACCGGCGGCATCGCGGGTGCGATCTTCGTGTGGATGTTCACCCGCACGCAAAACAAGTGGAAGATCGACGACGTCCTGGGCGTCTGGCCGCTGCACGGCCTGTGCGGTGCATGGGGTGGACTGGCTGCCGGCATCTTCGGCCTGAAGGCACTCGGCGGCATCGGCGGCGTATCCTTCATGGCGCAGCTGTGCGGCACCGTGCTGGGCATTGCCATCGCCGCCATCGGCGGCTGGATCGTCTACGGCCTGCTCAAGAAAGCCATCGGCATCCGCCTCGATCCGGAACAGGAATTCGAAGGCGCGGATCTGTCGATCCATAAGATTTCGTCTACGGCGGAGCGGGAAACGAGCTGGTAGTGATAATTAAAAATAAAGTCTGTAATTCGGAAATAAAGTCCGTCGAGCTCAATAAAGTCTGTCGAGAACCTTAATATTGTATGGAAAACACTGTCTTAAACAGACTTTCGCCAATGACAAAAGCCACCTCAAAGGTGGCTTTTTTTAATATTAGCGGAGCGCGATTGTAACGGAAGTCGCCAATGGGTGAGATGGTAAAACAGCTTCTCGGACATGCCGAAATATTTGCTAATCGAAGCAATGTAATAAATAAACTGAATTTTGGCGTGGAAGGAACGAAAGGCTTTTTTAAGATGTTATTTTGTATATAAAAGCATAATGAGGTAATGGATGCCCCTGCGTGCCAATTGAATCCTTAAGAGATAACAAGCTAACCAAAAATCAAAATGGATAGTCGAGCAAGAAGCTAAGAGCCTGACAAGCCTCCCTTTTGACAATTCATCGTAAGTGGGGCTGCGGTGGATGTCACTGGATCCCAAATCGGGCTCTTTACGCGCTTCTGCCCCTGAGTTCCTTACCAAGACTTCATAGGTTCTTGCCGTAGAACGGCGTAAGTTTGGCTACTGCAGTCTCCACGTACTTGGGCACCCAGTAGGTCTCGATGTGAGTGGCGCCTTCGATCTTGAATAGTTCCTTGTCCTTGGCACCAGTCGCTTTGGAGAACGCCTCCTCCGTCATGTAGAGGCTGTCGGCCTTGCTGCCGGCCATCATCAGTAGGGGCTGTTCGATCAGCGCAATCTGGTCCGTGGCATCCCATCGCATCAAGTCAATCAGGCTGCTCGTTGTGTACTTAAAGGTCGAATTGGGATGTGCGTGAGTGCGCCAGTAGTATTCATAGCCCTGCCGATACATCTCGAACGGTAACGCTGCTATTTGCGCGTCTGTCATATCCGCATCACCGGAATAGAGAATCTTGCCGCCGGCCATCTGCTGAGCCCTTGCATCCGAGGCTTGCCGCAGACGCTGCTGGATCGTAGTGAGCTGCGAGTCTGCGAATCCGTTGCGTCGGACGCGACCGGAATTAAACATGCTCAGAGTTGCCACCGCCTTGAAGCGCTTATCGGTTTTGGCCGCAGCCAGCGAATAGCCTCCGCCCCCACAGATGCCGAGCAACCCAAGGCGCTCGGCGTCCACGCCAGCATACGTGGTGATGAAGTCTGCCATGCCGTGAATGTCCTCGATGCGGTTCGTGGGTGTGTCCACGGAGCGCGGCAGTCCGCCACTGCCTCCCTGGAAAGCCGCATCGGCTGCAATAGCGACGTAGCCAAGTTCAGCCAGGCGCTGCGCGTACAGGCCGGCGGTTTGTTCCTTTACCCCGCCATTGGGATGAGCGACGACGACCGCGGGATACTTCTTCGCTGGGTCGAAGTTCGCCGGCGTGTACACGTTGGCTACGACGTCCAGGTCGTTGAGCTTGTACTTCACGGGATGGATGTTGACTGCGCCCGGCACATTGGCGGTGATCGCATCACCATACACCAATGTAAAAGGGTTCTTTCTATAGTCGGCCGCAGCGGCAGGTGTAGCGAGAGTCATCAGTGGCACTCCAAGGGTTATTGCAGAAATTGCGAGCGTAGAAGTTCCGAGGAACTCACGGCGCTTCACGTCGATAGTGTTGTCGGTCATATAGAATCCGATTTTCTGAGGCCTTGATCGCGAAAGAGCGGCCAGGTGTAAGAGCTCAATCGAGCTTCTTTTGGGTGAGGAAGAAAGACACCAGGTCAGCGATCTGCACGTTGTTCAGGTCGGACATGATGAAGTGCGTGTTTCCGCGAATGCCCAACTCGGGAAGATGCACCAACCGGGCGTCGCCGCCATGCTTGTTGATGGCATCGACCCAAATGCGGGCCATGGCAAGTCGCACGCGCCAGTTGTCCTGGCCCCGCTCGGCAGTTGGCTCTGCCGGGAAGTTGTCGCCGTAGTAGACGATGACAGGGATTCGAGTGAGCTTCTCGAAATCCTCTGTCGACACGGGCTCCGGCGCCAGGGGACCTGCTGCACTGGGCATGACAGGAGGAAGTTCTCCTTGTGGGAAGATGAAGCCGCTGCCAGGCTCGAATGCGATGATGGCCTTGACGTTGGGCGACTTGATGGCTGTTAGCCAGCCAGGGCCGCCACCTTGCGAGTGCGTAAAGAGAATTGCCGGTCCAGTCTTCGTGAACAGTGCTGCCATGGCGTCCGAAATCACGTCGGCATCGTAAGGGCCGGTGTTGGGCGTAACCGAGCGGAAGAACTGGTCCAGCGTCTCCGGCTTGCGGTCGAATTGCACATTATCGAAGTATCGCGGCCATTTTCCGATGCGAAACTGGTCAAAGAACAGCTGGTCGTTCGGTGCTGGAGCGACTGATGCCGCAACGGTGCTATTGCCGGCACGACCACGGCGCGGTTGGTCGACCACATAGACTGGGAAGCCGCGGCGCAGGAACAAAGTCTGAAAGCCCTCCCGGCCGTCCGAAGTGGTTTCCCAACTGCGCGCCGACTGGAAGGCTCCATGCAGCATGACGATGGGCAAGGGCCTGGGGTGCAGCGGCACCTGATAGAAGGCGTACAAATGGTCGCCATGGAAACTCTGCCCGGCAGCTGTCGGTTTGTTGTTGTCATAGTTGCCAGGAGCCTTTAATACGGCGCCTCCGACAGCGAAGCTACCTTGCGCTTGGATCACCAGAGGAGTAGAGGCGTTTCCGGCACCGCTGGGCTGGGTCGCGCAGCCAGCGATGCAAGTTGTCAGGGCGATGACGGTAGTCATCAGGGTTCGATTGATGTTCATGCTTAGCCTTTCGATACAGCAGCCAGGACTTGTGTGAGCGCTTCGTTCGCACGGGCGGCAACTTCGGGGCTGGTCTCCTCAGCCAGAGCTCGCGTCAACTGGCGCAACTGCGCGACGGTCAAGCCCACGCGCAGGCTTGCCCGCATGTGGGAGCGCAACTGCGCCCCCGCCCCCGGGGTTGCTGCGAGTGCGCCCACGGTCGTCAGCTCGCGGCTCTGCCAATCGAGGTTGTCGCGCTCAAAAATGTCGCCGAACAGATGAGCCTGCAGGAACTGATTGATGGGAGGTGCGAAGTCGAACACAGCTCCTTGTACCGGTCCACCGGAAATCTCCGTCTGGTTCGCTCTGCCCACCGTCACCAGCTCCTCGCCTGTGGCAACCTTTCTGCTGGGCTCACGCCCTTGAGCATCCTTGATCCCACGCTGCTTGCGTACTTCGACTACCTTCAACAGTTCACCGAGTGCATTAAGACTTCTTGGGAAGCCCGCGTAGGCATAGAGCTGCACCAAAATCTCCTTGGTCTCGCTGACGGTCAAGCCGGCATCGAGCCCTTGATTTAGCGCGGAGTTCAGTCTGGGCATATCACTGCTCGCCACGAAGGCTGCAATGAGCGGAATAGCACGCTGCCGGGGCGACAAGGTTTCGGATGAGGAGTACGCATGGGATTTGGCACCTACAGTGGGACCGGAGGCCGCACTGCTCACAGCGGCCAGATATTCTTGATCGGTGACCTTGTCTTGCCAGGTCACCGAGATGCCGTTTTCCTTTTCCGCGATAGCAACATGCGTCATTGAGCCGTTGGGGCCGGCACCATGCCAGTGGAGCACGTTTGGGGGAATGGTGACAACGTCGCCGGGGCTGATCGCCCGTGCCGGCTGCCCCTTTTGTTGAACCAGACCCTCTCCAGCCGTGACGATCAGGGTCTGGCCCAGAGGATGACTGTGCCAAGCCGTTCTGGCGCGGGGCTCGAAGGTCACCGTAGCACCGGCAGCCTTGCCCGGCTCCAATGCCTGGAAGGGCGAGCTGATGCGCACACTGCCGGTAAAGGTGTCGGCCGCTCCCGTGGCAACGGGCTGGAGCGCTGCCGAACGTACCTCGACAACCGGAGCAACCGCGGTGGTACCAATGGACTGCGCGTCGGCAGCGGCTGCCGCTCCGCTCAGGGCGATGCAAAGGAGTGATTTCATGAGAGAGCCTTTTGCTGTTGAGCCTGCCGGTTACGGTGCGGCACGACAATGAAAAACCAGGAGACGAGCAATGCCAGGACGAGGAGTAGCGCGGCAATATCCATAACGACCGAAATGCGGTGTGCGAGGCTCGCTACATCTTGCGTACCTGCAGGGGCTGCGCTGGCAAAAACAAGCACAAGCAGAGCAAGCCCTAAGGCGCCGCCGAGCTGGTGCGCTACATTGACCAGGCCCGACGCCGCCCCGGCATCTTTCTGAGTGACGCCGGACACACCTGCAGCAGTCAGCGGGGCCAGCAAAAGGCCTTGACCAAGGCCAATCAGTACCATGGGCAGTGCGACGCCGGCCCAGTAGGTGGAATCGGCATCAGCCTGACCAAGCCAGGCGAGGCCAATCACACCGAGCACCAGGCCAACGATAAGCAAAGCCTCGTTGCCGAAACGGCGACCCAGTTTTGGCACTGCCATCGCCGACGCGAAGTTGGGCAGCGTAACAGGTAAAAACGCCAATCCAGCTTGAATCGGCCGCAGATGGAGTACACCCTGTAAAAACTGAGTGGAGAAGAACCAGAATCCCACGGCACCGCCAAGGAAAAGCATGCGGGCGATGTATGCGCCAGTCCGTTCTCGGCTGGTCAACAAGCGCAGCGGCAGGATGGGATGGCTGACGTTGCGTTCGATGAAGACGAAAGCTACGATCATCAGTACAGCGCCAATCAGAGCGGTCTGCACGAGGGCGTCACCCCAGCCGGCGTCGGCTGCGCGCACCAGGCTGTAGACCAACGCTGTCATTCCCATGGTCGAGCTGATGGCGCCACCCACGTCGAACTTCCCGGGTTGCTTTTGCGTTTCGTCAATGTGGCGACGTGCAGCAATGATGAGGCACACGCCAATCGGAAGATTGATGAAGAAGCCAGCCCGCCAGGAAACCAGATCCGCGAAAAATCCACCCAGCACCAACCCCAAGGTTGCGCCCACCCCTGCAGCCGCCGCATACAGAGAAAGTGCGCGGGTTCGTTGGGGGCCCTCGGCGAAATGGGTGGAAAGAAGAGCTAACGTCGACGGCGCAAGCACCGCGGCGCCGGCACCCTGGATAGCTCGGGCGGTCAGCAGCCAGGTCACGGAAGGCGCGCAGCCAATCGCGACCGAAGCCATCGTGAACAGCGACAGTCCGAGAATGAACATGCGCCGGCGCCCCAAGATGTCGCCGGCGCGAGCGCCCAGTAACAGCAAGCCGCCAAAGGTCAGGGTATAAGCATTGGTCACCCAGGACAACTGAGCTGCCGTAAAGCCCAGGCTGTCTTGAATACGCGGGAGGCCGGTAATGACGATGGAAATATCCACCACGATCATGAGGTAGCTGGCGACGATGATGGCCAGCACTGCACCCGCATGGCGGGCCGGCGAGCTTGGAGGGGCGATGTTCATGGCGTCACTCAAATGTCGAGCTTGCGCTCGGACATCCATTTGACAATGGAAGGATCGCGATGCGAGAAGAAGCTGCTTGTGTTGGTGTCGAGCGTTGCGATGCGAGTCATATCGGCATCGTCGAGCTCGAAATCGAAGATGGCGATGTTTTCGGCCATGCGTTCCTTGCGCACTGACTTGGCAAGGGCGACGATCCCTCGTTGCACGAGCCAGCGCAGTACCACTTGACCGACCGACTTTCCATGTTGTGTAGCGATGTCCGTCAGCGCTTCGTTCTCGAAGAGACCATTGCGGCCTTCGGCGAACGGCGCCCACGCTTCAGCTTGCACACCGATTTCAGCCATGAATGGGGCCGTTTCCAGCTGCTGCTGGAACGGGTTGATCTCGACCTGGTTGACTGCCGGCGCAATTTCGTTGAACGCTTTGATGTCCATCAAGCGGTCCGGATGGAAATTACTTACGCCGATGGCGCGCAGCTTACCGGCGCGGTATGCATCCTCCATTGCGCGCCACGCCCCATGGACGTCGCCGAACGGCTGGTGGATCAGATAAAGGTCGAGGTAATCGACTTGTAATCGCCGCAGAGACTTCTCGATCGCCTGCTGCGTGCGCTCGTAACCGGTTTCCTGGACCCACAGCTTGCTGGTGACAAACAACTGGTCGCGCGCGACGCCGCTGGATCGGAGTCCTTTGCCGACGGCTTCTTCGTTCATGTACGAAGCCGCGGTATCAATCAACCGGTAACCGGTTTCGATGGCGTCAACGACGCTACGCTGACATTCATTGGCGTCAGCAATTTGGAAGACACCGTAGCCAACAATAGGCATGTGAAGACCATTGTTCAGGACAACATGTTGCATGAATCGCTCCTCATTTCAAATTCAATGAAAGAAGTGTAGGCGACACACTGGCATCTGAATAGTGACATTCAGGTTGCTGAATTGGCATAAAATTGATGATAATTGTTGCTATAGGAGGGCCTCATGGCAATCAACGAGCTCCGATCCATCACGACCTTCATCAAGGCGGCAGAGCTTGGCAGCCTTCGCAAAGCGGCTTTGGCGCTAGGCATCAGTCCACAGGCGGCAAGTAAGGCGCTGGCCCAGTTGGAGGCTCATCTGGACGCACGCTTGTTCCATCGCACCACGCGAGTGATGTCGCTGACCGATGCAGGGCAACGGCTATTCGAAGACGTCCAGCCGTCGGTGCTGGGAATGCAGCGAGCGCTTCAAACGGCAAAATCGGCGAAGGACGAGTTCGCCGGGCCCCTTCGCATCACTGGACCGCGAACGACGTTCCAGCCTATTCTTTGGCGCTTGGTCGAGGAATTTTGCGACATGCACCCTGGAATTCAGCCCGACGTACTTCTGGATGACCGGATTGGCAACTGGGTAGAGGATCGGGTGGATGTGGGTTTTCGCCTCGGGCCTTCGCCCCATGAAGGAGTCATCGCGCGGCGGTTGTTCCCGGTACAGATGCCCATCTGCGGTTCACCTGCGTACTTCGAACAAAATGGAGTACCTGATTCCATGGCGGCCCTTGCTTCACATCGCTGCAGTGCCTATCGGCATCCGAGCACGGGAAAGGTGGTTCCCTGGCGTGTAAAGCTTGGCGACCAAATGGTCGACCAGCCGGTCGTACCAGCGCTCTACAGCAACGATGAGCTCTTTGAGCTCCAAGCAGTCTTGGCCGGCAAGGTGATCGGCCAGCTGGCCGGTGTAACGGCAGCCCCTTACATCCGGTCGGGTCATCTAGTTCCCATCCTTGTCAACCACATGCCGGACTATGCCAGCTACTTCGTCTATTTCGGCAGTAGGTCTTCGCAGCCGGCCCGCGCACGGGCATTCATTGATCTTGCAGTTCAACGGCTCAACGATAACTCGGAGTACGTGCTCACTGAAAAAGATTTGCAGACCAGTAGGTGAGTGGGTCACCCATTAGCCGTCCGTTGTCAAGGGTACGAACTTACCACTCGCAATCTTTCGCGATATCTCAATTTCATCAAGCCATCGCTGTCATGTTCTGCTGGCTGACTTCGTGCCCTTTGCTTCAGTGTATGGTTGCGTGAATCGCACCAGTCACCCATATGGATCAAGCGGAAGCATCACTACTCTCTTCGCCCTGGCAGTCCAACTGCCCCAGAAGCATCTCGGTACCGACCTGCGTCCAATTGTGGGACAGTTCTATGGCTTCTGCATCGCAGTTCCAGACCCTTGTGGCTCGCATGTCGGACGATTCATTTCCTTCGGAACAAACAACAATGGCAAACGGCGCGGCATCCAATCAGTTTTTGATGGCTCGAAGTCCAACCCACTTACTGGCTTACCGGCCGTTGCCAAACTTACGTAAAGCAGCGCTTAATCGAGAACTGCTCTCCCGTCTTTAACATGTGGAAGCAGGCGCGCGCCAGCTTGTGCGCTACTGCCTTAATGGCGACGATGCTGTTGCGTTTGGCTTTCTTGCGTTGATAGAATTTGCGCGCCGGCTCACAGTAACGAATCGCAAAGTTGGCAGCTTCAACGTATGCCCAGGCCAGGTAGCGATTTCCGTTCTTCGTGTTGCCTTCGCCTTTCTTTTTGCCGTTGGAGACATGGACGCTACCCACACAGCGGCAATAAGACGCATAGTTACCAACATCGGCAAATCGTTCGATGCTGCCGGTTTCGAGCAGAATGACTGTGGCAAGGATAGGCCCGATACCAGAGACAGTTTTGAGGAGCCGATATCCAGGATTACCGCGGCAGTGTGTCGATAAAGCTTTCTCGATAGCATCTATTTGCGTTTGTAGTGCCTGCATCACCGCCAGATTTGCTTTGAGTCCCATCGACTCCGCCGCGCCAAATGACATAGCGTCTACCTGTGCATCGGTTAGCTGCTTCACGTCGTTCGTGGAGAGACGTCCTCCGGTTTGCTGCGCCAAACAGGTTTCGATCGATACGATATGCGCCGTACGCTGCTGAACCAGTTGCATACGCTTGCGCGCCAGGTCACGAACTGCACGCGTAGCCTGAGGCATGATATGACCTTCAGGCAGCAATCCCAGTCGGAGAATATGCGCAAGATGGCGGGCATCTGATTCATCGCCACGATGCTTGAGACCATCGTATTGCTTGATTGCGGTAGTGTTGGCCAGGTGCAGTGGGTAGCCTGCGTCAATCAGTCCATCTACAAGCCAATACCAGTTGTAAGTCGACTCTACGACCACACCGAACAAGTTCGTTCGATACGGATCCAGCGCTGCGCAGATCTGATCCAAATTATTCGGCAGGCGCCTGGAATACAGGACCCGATCGTCATCATCGCTGATGACGACGAAACAGTTGTTTGAATGAAGGTCTATGCCACAAAATAACATCGCCGTTCTCCTGAATAAAGTGAGGTTCGCACCATGACTTTACGCTCGGCGCTTGCCGAGGGAGGACGGCTAGATGATTATCAGTTTTCGGCGCAAATCAACAAAAAGCGCCGCTCCGAAGCAATTCGAAGCGGCGCTTTTCCTTAACTGAACGCCATTACTCTTGAAACGGGGTCTTATACGACAGACTTTACTCGAAAATTTCTAATAATCTATGTGCCTAAAATCAATGAAATACAGGCACGACTCCGACAGACTTTATTTATCGTTATCAGTAGGCAGTATGACTACACCTCACCCCGATGACACGTCCTTGATCTGCTCGCCGAACACCGCGCCCAGCATCTTGGACAAATCCGGGTTGCCGTTGCGGTCGAGAAATCGCGCGTTGATCTGCGTCGTGTTGATATGCGCCACGCCTACACAGTTGCAATGACAGTGATGCCGACGTATCGCGACGTGCAGCATCTCGAGTTGGCGCTTGATAAAGCCGGTGCCTACCACGACATCGCTCATGGCCAACAGCAATTGCGTTTGCAGATCATTGCCCTGACTCCGATACAAGGCATTCCGGAGGTTGGGATCCGACACAGACAACAAACGCTGCAGCATCAGCAGATAGCCTGACTTCTTGTCCCCGGCCGTCGCGTCCTTTTTCAGCGTCGTTGTGACAAGCGCTTCTCCCTGCTTGCCGCTGGTCACATAGACGGTAGGGAGTGGAAGCGCAGCGCCGCCGACGTCGGCAGCATCGGTCGCATCAGAAACAGCCGTAGCGGCCAGACTTTTCGCCAGAACATTGATGCTCATTCCAGTGTCGTCGCCGGCAGCAATCATCGGCATCCAGTTGCCGAGCTGCTGCCGTCTGCGCTCGGCTTCCTCTGCGCGCGGGCCGCGTCCGCGCACCTCTGATTCTTCAATGTAATCGAGCAGCGTCTTGGGCTTTTTTTGCTGCTTCCATTCCTTGGGATTGTTCAGCGTCGCAACGGCAGCATCAAGCTGCGCCAACCGTTGTCCCTGTGTTGAAATCTGCACGATGGTGTCGATGTCCTGAGTCGATACGGAGGGGATCGGCGTATCCGATTGCGCAACGATGCTCGACGATGGATGAGACGTATCGTTCAGCGGCGTCTGCCCGGCAGGGAGTCCAGAGATCATTTTATTTTCCTGGTTGCTGCAGCGTATCGGAGATGCACAGCCATGTCGGGAGGCTCGCCGGGATGCAGATTCAGCCCATCGCTTTGTAGAAAAATTTATTGCGCAGGTCTGTCAGAGTATCGTCAGAATTCCTGAAATCTTTACATCTGCTAAGGCTGAATATGCAGCAAAGCCACCTATGAAAATATGGTCGCAGACCTGCGCCCACGTAGGTTGGCGAAGCCGAATGAAAAACTTCTCGCCATGAAAAAAGCCCGGCATCGGCCGGGCTTTGCGTTGAAGAAAACTTATCGCAACGTATCGTCTCGCTACACCGGATCAACGTGCGTCATAACGTCCAGTACATGATGCTGCTCCATCACACGCTGGCGTGCCAGTGCGGCGATGGCGTGGCCTTGGGTGACTGTCTGGTTGCCGTCGAGTTCGAGATGCACATCGACGATCGTCATGTCACCCATCTTGCGTGTGCGCAGGTCGTGCACGCCGAAGACACCGGGTGTTGCCAGCAGCGTTTCACGTATGGCCTGCGACTCTTCTTCCGATACCGCCCTGTCCATTAAGTCGTTGAGGGCTTGCCAGAAAAACACGGCGCCGGTGCGCACGATCATCAGGCCGACGATCAACGCTGCAATCGGATCCAACAGCGGAAAGCCGAGCAAGTTGCCGGCAATCCCCAACGCCACCACCAGCGACGATACCGCGTCCGAACGCGCATGCCAGGCATTGGCGACCAGCATGCTGGATCGCACCCGCTCGGCGATGCCGAGCATGTAACGAAAGAGAATCTCCTTGCTCACCAATGTCGCCAGCGCCACCCACAACGCTGTCAGATGCACAGTCTGGGCATTGAGCGTCTGCAGTTTGAAAAAAGCCGACACCAGCATGCCGATACCCACCGCCAGCAAGGTGCCGCCCAATGCCAGCGATGCGGCTGTTTCAAAACGCTGATGACCATATTGATGATCTGCGTCGGCCGGGCTGCGGCTTTGCCGTGCAGCAAACAAGACGACAAAATCCGCCACCAGATCGGACAGCGAATGAACCCCGTCGGCAACCAGCGCCTGCGAACCGGAAAATATCCCGACAATGATCTGCAGCGTGGTCAGCACCAGATTGACGACAATGCTGACCAGCGTGCTTTTGCGTCCGGCCTCGTAGCGTTGGTCTGCTGCGGTGGATTCGTTTTTTTCCATACTTATCATGTTGACAATTCAGCGAGGGTATCCTAAACAGATCTTGTACTTAACGGCAATTTACAGGATGATCTTGCCACACAACAAAATCACATTTAAAGGAACCGGAATTCTTGCCGATTAGCTAAGCACAAGGACTTCCGAGAGATATCATGGAACAAACAAGGCCGCAATCGCTGTCGTTCAACTTCGACAGAGTCAGCGGAGAACTGGTCGCAGTGTTCACCCCGATTGAGGGTGTGCAAGTCCCCAATCTCGTGATTCTGAAGCAAGCGCTCACTGACGGCGGCTTTACCAAACTCTATATCGACGACGCGCAGGTCAGCGATTTTGCCGCCAAGGCCGCCAGCGCCAAGGAGCCGTTCTCGCAAAAAATCGGCGAGCGGCGCGACGGCGAGTTCCTGCTCGAAATTTCCGAAGACCTGATGGGCGCCTACCTGACGCTGGTGCCGCCACAAGGTGGCCGTGCACGCGCGGTGGAAGTGGTCAACGAAATCCGCGCACGCGGCATCACGCACGGCATCATGCACGAAAAATTGCGTGGCGCATTGAGCGCGGGACAGTGTTCCAAATTACTGATCGCCAAAGGTGACGAACCAATCGAAGGCCAGCAAGCACGCTTTGAAAGCCTGCTGGAAGAGAAAGAAGAAGAACTCGCGGAAGTCGACGAAGACGCGGTCGTCAGCTACGCCGACCTCGGCCACCTGCTACTCATCAATGTCGGCGATCCGTTGATGCGTCGCATCCCGACGGTCGAAGGCGTCAACGGCGTCAACCTCAAAGGCCAGGTCGTTCTGGCCAAGCCGATCACTGAAATCACTTTCAACAAGGATTGCGTCGGCACCGAAGTCAAGGAAGACAATCCCGACCTGCTGGTGGCCGCCATCGCAGGTCAGCCGTCGCTCATCACCAACGGCGTAAAGATCAACCCCATCGTTGAAATCGAAGACGTCGATCTCAGCACCGGCAACGTCACCTTCTCCGGCACGGTCAAGATCAAGGGCGATGTCAAAACCGGCATGCGTCTGCATGTCAGCGGCGATGTGTTCGTGCACGGCACAGTGGAAGCGGCCGAGATCATTGCCGGCGGCAATGTGTTCGTCAAGGGCGGCATCATCGGCCACTCGGAAACCCAACCGGGCGTGACGACCTCCATCGCCGCGCGCATCAAGGCGGAAGGTTCCGTGCAGGCCCTGTTCGCGGAAAGCGCACTGATTGAAGCACGCCAGGACATCATGATCGCCGGCAACGCGCGCCAGTGCGAAATGATGGCAGGTAATGAAATTCTGGTCGGCAAGACCAACCCAAAACTGGGCCAGATCATTGGCGGCCGCGCCCAAGCCACGATGATGGTCAAGGCCGTTGCATTCGGTTCGCCGAGCGCCGCCACCACCAAAATTCAGGTTGGTCTCGACCCCTATCTGGAAGAAAAGCTGCGCGCCAAGGAACAGGAATTCCAGAAGAAGCTGGATGAACTCGACCGCACCATCAAACAGATCGCGCACTACAAGCAAAATCCTGAAAAAGCCAAGAACGGCGTCGGCGAAGAAGCTGAGCTAAAACGCAAGTTGCTGGCGCAGGAAGTCAAAGACCTGATCGCCGAGCAGACTGAAATGAAAGAAGATCTGATCGCGGCAGAGTCGGCCCGCATCGTCGCCGTCAAGACCGTCTATGAAGGCGTGGAAATGCGCATCGGTCGCCAGGTCTGGCAAGTCCTCAGCGACCTTGGCGGCGGTACGGCGCAACTGCAAGGCGGAAAAATTTCTTTCGGCGGAAAGTAAGCAGCTTCATGGCCGATTTACCCTTGCTCGACAGCGAGCGTTTGCGCGCACTGTCGCAACGCAGCACGGCAGTGACCGCCGACTGCTCGTGCACTGAGCCGGCCCTCATTGCGTGGACCAGCACACCGTTGTCCTTCCCTGAATCGCAATTAAAGGACATCGGCACGCTGTACGTCGACCCTTACGATGAACCCGGCTTCGCCGAGTATCACCCCGGCGGCACCCGCTACGAATCGGCCGATGCGCCGATCGCGCCGCTCTACTTTCCTTATAACCGCTGCAATGTCGCCGCCTGCGAGGTTTGCGGCCGCTGTTATTTGCGCTACACCGAAGCCGGCGGCTATTTTGTGGATCGGCGCATCCGCGCGCTGAACCAGCCTGAACTGATTGTGGACGCCGCATTGCCTGGGTAATTTGCGGTTGCTTTCACTGCAGTTGCTTCCGGCTTACTTTATTTCGACTTCGGCGGCTGCATGCGCATGGCAGTCATGAGGCCGTACGCGCACAAGGATTCGACACCGCCACGAAACGCCGCCACTTCAATCTGGCAAATGCTCAGTGATCTCCCACTCTTGATGACTTTGCCGCGTGCGACGAAATACTCGCCCTGCGCAGGCGCGAGCAGATTGAGTTTGAACTCCGTCGTCAGCACATCTTCGCCCTCGCCGAACAAACTCATCGCGGCATAACCGCCCGCCGTATCGGCAATCGTGGCGCTCATGCCGGCATGCAGAAAACCGTTTTGCTGCCCAAGCTCCGGACGAAAATCCAGGCGGATTTCGACCAAACCCGGCGTGACCGTTTGCAGTTGCGCACCAATGGTTTGCAAGGCGCGCTGCCGTGCAAAACTTTCTTCCACACGCGTGGTGAATTGCGCATCCGTTGCTTGCATGCTCTTGCCCGTCATCCAGATCTCCTTTTCATTGTTTTCAGAGATCTTACCGCAGACCCTACTTACCCGGCAGCGCGTGCAGTTCGCTCTCCATGAGGATCTGGAACAGTGTGTCGGCCGGACGACTCAGGCGCTTTGCCGTCAGCGCGACATATTCAACGTCGGGGAATACCGGCAGGCTGGCGTGATTCAGCGGCAAGGTCAGCTCGCGCGTTGCCAGATGCTGCGGCAAGATCGTCAACCCCAATCCACCGCGCGCAGCAGCCATGCAGCCGGCGTGGCTGCCGCTGGTGCAGACAATGCGCCAGTGATGCCCTGACGCCCCCAAGGTGTTGAGAATGGTAGCGCGCGTCACGCTGGGCTCAGGCAGCAGAATCAGCGGCAATGGCTGGTTGAGATCGACCGTCGTTTCCGGCCGTGCCAGCCAGACCAGCGGCGTGCGGAACATGGCCTGCCCACGCTGCTCGCCGGGACGGCGTTTGCCGACGATCAAATCGAGCTCACCGTTGTCCAAGTGCTGGTAAAGCTCGCCGGTCAGGCCGATGGTGATTTCCAATTCCACTTCAGGATGCTTGTTGCGGAACAGTGCCAGCATGTCGGGCAACGGCCCCATCGCCAGATCGTCCGAGGTGCCGAAGCGCACCCGGCCGCGCAGTCGCGGTGCATTGAACTGCGCCTCGGCGCGGGCATGGGCTTCCAGGATCAGGCGCGCGTGAATCAGCAGGCTCTCGCCGTCGGCAGTCAGTGCCAGCGAGTGCGTGTCGCGTACGAACAGACGGCGTCCGGTGCTGTCCTCCAGACGGCGAATGTGGTCGCTCACGCTCGATTGCGTGAGGCCGAGCCGCCGCCCTGCTTCGGTAAAGCTGCTGGAGGCGGCGACGGTGCTGAAAGTCTTCAGCCAGACGGGATTGAACATAAAGGCTCCTGAACGTCAGCTGTCATCGGCATATCCGATTGCAGTCAACGCGATCAAAGGGGTTCCCGATGATAGCTGTTTTTTCTATCATGTGACAAAGGGCCGGAATTGCCATTTTCACCCCGCCCGCCGCTATTTTCCTATCCCATCCTTACTGCCATGAAACGTTACCTTCCAGATACCTTCACGCTGATGCTGCTCGGCACAGTGTTGCTCGCTACCTTACTCCCGGCGACCGGTTCCTTCGAAAGCTTCATGCATCTGGCCAGCAATACCGCCATCGCGCTGCTGTTTTTTCTGCACGGGGCGCGTCTGTCACGCGAAGCGGCGCTTTCCGGCTTCAAACAGCCGCGCCTGCATCTGCTGACACTGGCCAGCACCTTCATTCTCTTTCCGCTGCTGGGGCTGGCGCTGCAAGCCTTGTTTCCGGGTCTGCTGACGCCGGATCTGTGGCTGGGCGTGCTGTTCGTCTGTACCTTGTCGTCGACGGTGCAATCGTCGATCGCGTTCACCTCCATTGCACGCGGCAATGTACCGGCAGCCATCTGCGGCGCTACCGCATCGAACCTTCTTGGCATCGTCTTCACACCAATTCTGGTGACCTTGCTGCTGCATCGCCATCATGACGGCGGCGGTATCGAGCAAGTCACCGGCATTCTGCTGCAACTGCTGCTGCCTTTCGTGCTCGGCAACGTGTTGCGCCCATGGATCGGCGATTGGGTCTTGCGCAAGAAGAGCCTGCTGGCCGTCGTTGATCGCGGCGGCATCCTGCTGGCGGTGTATGCGGCGTTCAGTGCCGCGGTGGTGCAAGGCGTGTGGCATTTGTTCCCGCCGCAACAACTTGCCCTGCTGGTGCTGGTCAATGCGATCCTGTTGGGCGGCGTGCTGGTGCTGACCACTTTCGGCAGCCGCGCACTGGGCTTCTCGCGCGAAGATGAAATCGTGCTGGTGTTCTGTGGCTCCAAGAAATCGCTGGCCTCGGGCATCCCGATGGCATCGGTGCTGTTCAGCAGTACCGGCGTGGGCATCGTGCTGCTGCCGATCATGGTATTCCACCAGATGCAACTGATGCTGTGCGCAGTGCTGGCACGCCGCTATGCGGAGCGTACTGACACTAAAGAAACCGCCGACGCCAGCGTAGTCGTTTAATTTTTTTCGTTCTCATCCGCCTTGCTTGCTGCAAGCGTGAGCTGGCAAGGCGCGCCGACGCAGACAGTACGCTAGTACGGCAAGGAGAAGCAACGCCGCCAGATCGCGCTTGCGGCAAGCAAGGAAAGGCTACTGACACAATGGTGTCAGTAGCACTGGATCATGATGTCTTCCATGCCAACCGGCATACCAACCAAGACAACAAGGAAAACATCATGACTACCCAAATCAACTGGTTCGAAATCCCGGTCACCGATCTGCCGCGCGCCGCCAAATTCTACGAAACCGTGCTGGCAGCAAAGCTCAACATTACTTGCGTCGGCCCCGCTGCGAGTGAACCCTCGATGGCGATCTTCAACAATGCTGCGGGTCAATCTGCCGGTTGCCTGCTCATCTCCGACGCCGCCAAACCCACCAGCGACGGCGTGCTCGTGTATCTCTACGCCGGCCCCTCGATTCAGAATGCCATCGACCGCATCGTGCCGGCCGGCGGCAAGATCGTGCTGGACAAACTGGAATTGCCGAATCAGCTCGGTTACATCGCCCGCTTCATCGACACCGAAGGCAACCGGGTCGCCTTGCATGCGATGCAGTAAATGAATTAAGCAGTGCGCCCGAGTCATGCCAGAATGGCACCCTATTCCTTTCTGGCAGAACCCATGCGCCGAGCCGACCGCCTGTTTCAGATCACCCAATACCTGCGCGGACGCCGTCTTACTACGGCGCGCCAGCTGGCCGAATGGCTGTCGGTGTCCGAACGCACCATCTATCGCGACGTACGTGATCTGTCGCTGTCGGGCGTGCCGGTAGAGGGTGAAGCGGGAGTCGGCTATCGCATCAACAAATCGGCTTTCGATCTGCCTCCGCTCATGTTCTCTCCTGACGAAATCGACGCGCTGGTGATTGGCATGCGCATGGTGCAGGCCTGGGGTGGTCCGCAACTGGCTGCCTCGGCTGCGGCGTCGCTGGCCAAGATCGTGCTGGCGCTGCCCAAGGACAAACGCGACTTCGTCGAGAACACGGCCCTGTTTGCACCCAGCTTCCATATCGAAGCCGCACATGGCGAACGCCTGGAAGAAATCCGTCAGGCCATCGGCCGCCGTTGCAAGCTGCGGCTCGATTACGTCGACGCGCGCGGCCAGGCGACGCAGCGCGTGATCTGGCCGCTGGCTTTGTATTTCTGGGGTGGCGGCTGGTCGATTGCCGCGTGGTGCGAGACGCGCAGTGACTTTCGCTCGTTCCGTCTCGATCGCGTCGACCAGATGATCGATGCCGAGAACTATCCCGACCAGACCGGCCGCCGTCTTGCCGACTTTGTGCGGGCAGTGAAAAAAACGCAGTATTAGAAATCCGCATATCCAGATGCCAATATCTTCGTTCGCGCGCGTGAATGAAAGGTTTAGTCTGTGGACACGTCTCCCCCGAGGCGCGCCCACGACAACCGAGGTCTCCATGCATCGCGCGACGAACAAGAACAGCTACGCCCCCGCAGCATCCACTGTCCCTGCCGCCATCAATGTCTCCGGCTTCAGCCTGGCTGATCGATGTGTCCTTTGCGTCGGCGGCCTGACCGGCGCACGCAACCACTACCGCCACGCCATCGAAGAACGCCAGGGCCGCTTCATCCATCACGACGGCGGCCGCGAGGACAGTCTGCACCGCTTGCAGCCGATGCTCAACGGCGCCGACATGGTGGTCTGCGCCTCGGGCAATATCAGCCACAACGCCTACCATCTGGTCAAACAACTCTGTAAAAAAATGGGCAAACCCTGCGTCATGGTCAAAGGCACCGGCATCGCCTCCTTCATCGACGGCCTGGGCAGCCTCAGCGGCAAGTTAACATCTTCACAACGTGGAGAAACCGTCCTCAAATCGGGACGGCACGCTTAAAGCACTCATCCGCTGTAAGGCTGCGCTGGACGTTCGCTGGCCAGGCGCAGCGACGAAGACAGTGCGAAGGTACGGCAAGGAGCTGCAACAACGCCAGACGGCCCGCACCGCAGCCTTGGATTAGCAAAAAAAGGAAAAGCCCCCTACAATCTGCGCATCGCACCATTCACTATCTGACGGCGTCTGCAAGAAGACGCCGCGCGCAACAGGGAGTTTGTTTGAAAATCATCCATCGCATCGCGTTCGCCTGCGCGCTGCTGGCGCCGAGTGTTACCGGCCTTACCGGTATCGCCAATGCAGCACCGGCGGCGACCTTCGGCATCGAAGTCGGCAACGCTCTGCTGTGCCTGAACCAGCTCAACAGCAAATATTTCTACGACTATCTCTTTGAAGCCTTCGGCAAGCCGTACAAGAATGAAGGCGGTGCCTATTGGTTCAAGGCAGCCGGCAGCAATATCTGGGGCATGGAGATCACTGACGTGCTGGTCAACGACAGCAGCAGCCCGGCCGATTTCATCGGCGCCGTGGTCAACGGCACGCCGCAGGCACTCTCCGATGCCATCGGTAAAAGCGTCGGTATCCGTTATTCGCTGGAAGACAACAGCAAGTATTCACAACGCCAGTCGCAAGCCGGCAGCATCATTGCTTATGCCGACACCAAGGCAAAGATCTACTGCGCAAAATCCAAATACCTGGTGCCTGGCAAACAGTAACTCGTCAGCACGCACGATAAAAACGGCCTCCGCAGGTAATCCCTCCGGAGGCCATTTCGTTTTTGCATCTCATTGCTGCATCGATTAGTCAGCGGCAGGGAAATCCACCACCGTGTCATTGACTCGGTTGAACAGATTGGTCAGGTTGATGGCAGCCATCGCCAGCAAAGTGTCGACGATTTGCGCATCGGTATAACCGGCAGCTTTGACGGCATCAACAACTTCCACCGGCACGGTGCCCTTGGTTGTCGCCAGATAGTGGGCAAAAGTCGACAACGCATCCAGTTGTGCGTCGCCCGAGCTTTCGGCATGGCGCAGGCCGACGACGGCTTCGCTGCTCAGACCGAGACGTTTCGCAGCGAAGCTGTGCGCGGCGAGGCAATAATCGCAACCTGCCACTTCACTGACGGCCAGCTTGATGGCTTCAACTTGCTTGCCCTTGAGCGAGCTCTTGCGCAGGGCAGAATCCATGCTGAGTACAGTTTCCAATACGATCGGGCTGTTGCTGCCGATGGTCGCGTAAGCATTCGGCACTTTGCCGATGGCGGCCTTGATGACGCCAAACAGTTGTGCGGCCTGGCCGGTTGCGGAGGCGATATCCTGAGTGTAAAGACGAGACATGATGAATCCTTTCAATAGTGTTCAACGAATATTCAATAAGAGAAGCGTGGCAACCGGCCTGGCGTCACATTGGTGTTTATGTTCAAGCGCGGTATGGAATGAAGTATAGGGAGGCATGATGAAACTTTTAATGGCAAAATATGCCAATAAATTGATCAATCGTACCAATCCAATATAGACCGATAAAGATGACCGCTTCTTCAGATGCCCTCAGCCGCCTGCTGGCGCTGTATCCGGTGCGTACCGTGCTGGATATTCACTGCCATTTCGGCGCGCCATGGCGCCTGGAGGAACAACCTGCAGCAGCCGGCGTCGCCCGCTACCACATGATTCTGAGCGGCACCGCCCTGCTCGACGCGGAAGATCAACGAGGCACGGCGTTGCAGCCCGGCGATATCGTGTTCTTTCCGCATGGATCCGCGCATACCCTGCATACCGCCGGACGTGGCAAACAGGCCTTGCCGCAAGATGCGCCGCGCCACGAAGAAGATTTTTTGATCCGCAAGCAAACCGCCAACGTCGACAGCTGCACCAAGCCGCATACCGATATTCTGTGCGGCCAGTTTCATTTCGCTGCAGAAACGGCCTCGGCCTTGTTGCGCTCGCTGCCGCCGGTGATGCTGGTACGCACGGCAGGACGCGCGGACTTTGCCGGGCTAGGCACCTTGATGAGCATGCTCAGCATCGAAACAGAAACGCCGCGCCCCGGCGCCCATGCAGTAACAACGCAACTGTCTTCCGCTTTGTTTGCGCTGCTCATGCGCGCCTGGCTGGATCAGGAGGAAGCACGCAAAGTCCCGGGCTTGTTCGCGTTGCTGGCGTCGCCGCGTTTGCAGCGCGCGCTGCAATGCATGCTGAGTGAACCCGGACGCGCGTGGTCGCTGGAAGAGCTGGCCGACGCCTGCCACTTGTCGCGCACTACTTTTGCAAGGTTGTTTCGCGCTACTGCAGGCGCCACACCGGGAGAAGTCCTCACGCGCACGCGCATGGCGCAGGCTGGTTATCTGCTGGCTGACCGGCAGCACAGCGTGGCCGACGTCGCTGAAGCAGTCGGCTACCAATCGGAAGCCTCGTTTAACCGCGTCTTCAAACGCCACTTCCACATTGGCCCCGGCCAATACCGCCGCGAAGCGCGTAAGGTCGTCAATGCAAATCTGAATACAAAGGCCGGTATCAACGCATGACAATACTTTTAAAGTATCAAGATATATAAATCGAGATATTTTACATCGCAAAATGCGGCTCCTATAATCGCACCCAACAAGAACAATAATGCTCAGGGATGGATGCCGATGCCAATAATGCGGCTGCATGAGCAGGAGACCGCAACAGCACACTACTTGGCGCTTTATTGATATTGATACTGCACACAAGCACGCCGTCCCGGTTTTCTGCCCGTCGAAAGACCTTGCCTCCCTGTTGATCCGAATCGTTTGCCGATGCAAGGGAAGTCAACATGGCCATGGCCACCGCTATCAAGATCACAAGTACCTCGTTGCTGGCAGCCGCCTTGTTGCTGCCGTCGGCGAGCTACGCAAAGAAATCCGCAGAAGACATTCCGCCACCGCAAGTCGTCATGCTTGCCCCGGGTGCCCAGCAATACGCTTTTGCCATCTACGCCAACAACTCGCTGAGCGAAACCAACACCTCCATCACGCGCGCCATCATTCTGGAGCATGGCGTCAAGCGCGACGGCGACCGCTACTTTGAAACCGGCCTGGATTTCCTGCACAAGGCCAAACTCGATCCGGCGCAAAACCTGCTGCTGACACCCAATTTCCTCACCGAAGGCGACAGCTTGTCGGACAGCAAGATGGCTTTGTGGCGCGGCGACAACTGGATGCAAGGTCAGGATTCGACACACGGCAAGACCGGCATCAGCTCGTTCCGCGTGTTTGACGACATCGCGGCCTTCCTGACTTCCGGACGCTTCCCGGCATTGAAGGAAATCGTCTTCATCGGCCACTCCGCCGGTGCGCAGTTGATGCAGCGCTACGCCGTGCTGAACAATACCGACGAAAAACTCAGGCAAGCCGGCGTCAAGGTGCGCTACGTCATTTCCAGCCCCTCGTCTTATCTGTATCTGGACAACAACCGTCCGACCGGTAATGCGGATAACGGTTTTGCACCGGCCGGCAGCATCACCTGCCCCGGCTACGACAACTACCGCTACGGCCTCGGCGAGATGCTGCCCTACGGACAAGGGCTGAATGGTGAAGCGCTGTTCAAACGCTACGCCGCGCGCGACGTCACCTACATGGTCGGCAGCAAGGACAACAACCCCAATCACCGCTTCCTCGACAAGACCTGCGGTGCCCGCCTGCAAGGGTCCAACCGTGTTGAACGCCACGACAACTACGTGCGCTACGAACAATTCCTCGCCAAGAAATGGCAAACACCGGTGCATCACCCCGACTTTGAAGTCCCGGGTGCGGGCCACGAAGCCGGCGGTTTGTTCGGATCAGATATCGCTGCGGAAAAGATCTTCCCGGCGCAATAACGAACGCAACAGCGAGCAACACCAACGACGGCGCCGCAATAACACACTGACGAGCGCCGCGTAAAAAACAGAAGAATCAGGAGACAGGGAAATGAACAAACCACGTTTTGCCGCGCACCGCCGGCGAATATCGGCGCCGGCCGGTCGCATGCTGACCATGCAAGTACTGACCATGCTGGCCGCTGCGCCGGTAGCGGTTTATGCACAAACGCCGCCAAGCTCCGGCAGCATCTTCGACGCCAATCGCCAGCAACTGACGCCGACCGACCGCGAGCGCCTGCAGCAACAGGATCAGGGTCAGCCACGTCAACGCGTGCAAATCGAAAAAGAAACGCAGGACACCGACGATGCCGGTTCGTCGGCCGCGCAGCAGGCTGCCGTCAGCGTCAAGGTCAGCAGCTTTGCACTGAGCGGCAACGCCTCCATCGACGACGCCGTGCTGCAAGCCGAACTGAGTGAATTCATCGGACAGGAACTGGACTTCAACGGCCTGCGCAAAGCTGCTTCGCGCATCACCAATCTCTATCGCGCCCGAGGCTATCTGGTCGCACGTGCCTACCTTCCGGCGCAAGAGATCCGTGACGGCAAGGTCTCCATCGCCGTACGCGAGGGCGTCATCGGCCAGGTCATCGCCGACACCGACACCAATGTGCGTCTCGACAAGAGCATCATCCAGCGCTTTCTGGACGAACTCAAACCCGGCACCGTCATCCGCGAGAGCGAACTGGAAGGCACCTTGCTGCGCCTGTCCGATATTTCAGGCGTCTCGGTGCGTGCATTGCTGCGCCCTGCTTCGGTTGCCGGCGCCACCGACATCGTACTCAAGATCAGCGAGATGACCGCGATCACCTCGCGCGTTTCCATCGACAACTACGGCAACTATTACACCGGCGCCAACCGCCTGTCGGCCAACGTCAACCTGAACGATGCGCTGGGTCTGGGCGAGAGCTTCAGCATCAATACCCAGAACTCGTTTGAAGGCCTGCGCATTGCCGGCCTGAGCTTTTCGCTGCCGCTCGGCAGCAGCGGCGTCTCCATCGGCGCCAGCATCGCCGAACTGGAATACAACGTCGGCAAGAACCTGAAAGACGCACAGGCCAGCGGATCAGCCAAGGTATCGAGCTTCTTCATCAACGACTCGCTGTACCGGTCCCGCAAGGCCAATATCAATCTGTCGCTGGCGGCCGAGTTCCGCCACTTTCAGGACATCACCTCGGCCACCGCAGTCAACAAGTCGGCGCGCTTCTGGAGCGTCACGCTGTATGGCGACTGGCGCGACAACCTGCTCGGCGCGCAAGGCAACAATAGCTGGAGCCTGCGCTACGGTCGCGGCCAGCTCGACAAGGAAACACCTAACGACGCCGCGCTCGATGCCATTACGTCCAAGGCTGCGGGCAACTACGAAAAGGTCAACATCGCCTATAGCCGCCTGCAACAACTCGGCGGCGGCTACTCGCTGCTGGCGGCAGTCAACGCGCAGTACGCCAACAAGAATCTCGACGCGTCGGAAAAAATGAGCCTGGGCGGCCCCAACGGCGTGCGAGCGTATCCGGTCGGTGAGGCGGCCGGCGATGAAGGTGTGCTGGGCCGCGTGGAATTGCGCAAGCTGATCGGCGTCTATGGCGGCGCAGTGGTCGAAGGCGCACTGTTCGCCGATGCCGGCCGCGTCACCGTCAACAAGTCGCCGTGGGACACGACGCAGAACTCGCAGTCGCGCTCCGGCTACGGTATCGGTCTCAACGTCTATCACAAGGATCTGGTGTTCAACGCCAGCGCCGCCTATTCGCCCGGCGTCAATCCGACCACGGAGCAGCGCAATGCGCGCCGCCTGTGGGTCTCCGTGTCGGGGTCGCCGCAGGCGTTCTCCAGCTTCGGCGCCGACACCACCGGCAAGGGTGAGGATTTCGAAGAACCGGAAACCGCCTTTGTGATCTACGGCTCGCTCGGCCTGGTACCGGAGTTCGTCAACCGCGATGGCGCGACGCCGGCGGCAGCCGCCGATCAAAGCAAGCTGGCCACACCCAACGGCCGCAACATGCCGGGCTTCTGGCGTGTGCGCGACAACGTCTCCTACATCGGCGCGCATAGCGGCATTCAGCTGTACGATCAATGGAAGTTCCTGTGGCAGCTGGAAATGGGCCTGTCGCTCAACTACACCAACCGCAGCGCCGAAGCCGTGCCTGACTGGACGCACTCGCAAGACCTGCGCAACACCGGCGTCGCCTTCAGCAATCCGTCGGCAGGCACGCTGATGTATGGTCGCTGGGACACACCGATGAAAGAAAGCACGACTTCTTTCGATCCCTTCCAGGGTCTGACCAGCGCCGCGCATTACAACATCATCGGCTCGCCGGGCTTCGTCACCAGCATCACCAAGAACGCCGGCCCGGTCGGCGACGCCATCAACTCCAACAACGACGATGCCGCCTTCAATCGCCGCCAGGATGGCCTGATCGGCTACTGGTCGCCGAAGCTGTATGGCTTCCAGCTCAAGCTGGCGTATTCCAACAACGGGATGAAAGCGGCCTCGGACGTCGCCACCGGCTATATCTACGGCGGCAGCCTGTCGTATGAGCACGGCGGCTTCTCTGCGGTGGTCGCGGCAGAACAGCACATCAACTATTTCGGTATCGCCAGCCTGGGACGCGATGCGCGCGGCGTCGGAAGCAGCACGCACGTGACGGCAGGTACGTCGTCGAGCGACTTCAGCTTGCGCTACGGTATCGCCTACGATTTCGGCAAGACCAAGATCTCGCTGATCGCCGACGACCTGTCCTATTCGGAATCGGGTGTGGTCAACAACAGCACCACCTCCAGCGACTTGTCGAACTATCGCCGCCGTGCCTACATGCTCGGCATCTCGCATCAGATCGGCGCGCTGGAGCTGCGCGCCAGCGCAGCCAAGGCACTGGCGGGCGATTGCAGCATGATCGGCGGCAGCACGTCCGGCAACGTCAAATGTTCAACCGACGGCATGGGCGCCAAATCGCAGGCGATCGGCTTCTCCTACAAGTACAGCAAGCAGACGCGCTTCTTCGGTCAGTACGTGGTGTTGCGCAATGAAGCGCTGGCCAACTACAACTTCGCCGTCTCCGGCGTGCTCGGCGCCACCGGCCTCTCGCCGGGCGTCGGCACCACCATCCGCGCCATCGGCGTGGGCGTCAACTACACTTTCTGAGGCCTGTCATGACGACGATGAACAAGCTCACTCGCACCCGTCCCGCCAAAAAAATCAATCCGGCGCTCAAGCCGGCCTGCGTCGCCGTCCTCACCGCCTGGTGCGGTCTGACGGTGCTGCCGGCGCACGCGCTGGACGCCGGCGCCTTGCCGACCAACGGCCAGATCACCGCCGGCAGCGGCAGCATCGGCCAAAGCGGCAACACGATGACGGTCACGCAAACCTCCGATCGCATGGCGGCGACCTGGAACACGTTCAACATCGGCAGCAGCGCGACCGTCAACTTTGTGCAGCCGACGTCCTCGTCGGTCGCGCTCAACCGCGTGACCTCGGGCGATGCATCGCAGATCCTCGGCCAGCTTAACGCCAACGGCAAGGTCTATCTGATTAATCCATCCGGCATCCTGTTCGGGGCCGGTTCGTCAGTCAATGTCGGCGGTCTGGTCGCCAGCACGCTGAACATTTCCGACGCCAACTTCATGGCCGGCAAGAACATCTTTGAAGCGGAAGGTGCAGGCGGCTCGGTCATCAATCAGGGCAACATCACTGCAACCGACGGCGGCTATGTCGCACTGCTAGGCGCACAGGTGCGCAATGAAGGCAACATCGTTGCGCGCCTCGGCAGCGTGGTGCTGGCCGCCGGTGAAAAGATGTCGCTGGACTTTAACGGCGACGGCCTGATCAATGTTGAAGTCAGCAACGCCACACTTAACGCCAACGTCGTCAATCAAGGCCTGCTGCAAGCCGACGGCGGCACGGTCATCATGACGGCGCGTGCGACTGATGCCATGCTGTCGAACGTCGTCAACAATAGCGGCGTGATCGAGGCGCGCAGCCTGCAGAATCGCAATGGCAGCATCCTGCTCGATGGCGGTGATGCGGGCATCGTCGCCAACAGCGGCACGCTGAATGTCTCCGGCGTCAACGCCGGTGAGACCGGCGGCACGGCAAAAGTGCTCGGCCAATACGTCGGCCTGTTCGACGGCACACGCATCGACGCCTCCGGCGACACCGGCGGCGGCACCGTGCTGGTCGGTGGCAACTATCAGGGCGGCGGTACGGAGCGTCAGGCCGAAGCCGTGTACATGGGTGGCGACGCCACCATCAAGGCGGATGCCATCACCAGCGGCAATGGCGGCTCGGTGGTGCTGTGGTCAACCGGCAGCACGCGCTTCTACGGCGACATCAGTGCGCAAGGTGCCGGCGCGACGGGACGTGGCGGAGTCGTGGAAACTTCCGGCCATGATCTGGAAGTCAATGGACTGGTACATCTGGGCGCGGCATCCGGACTGGGTGGCGACTGGCTGATCGACCCTTACAATATCAATATCACCAGCGCAGCCAATGCCACCGGCGCCACCTCGACAGCACCGTTTACATCAAGCGGCGCCTCCAGCTCCAATCTGAGTTCAGCAACGCTCAATGCTTCGCTGTCGGAAGGCGCCAACGTACGTGTCTACACAACATCCGTGGGCGGCACTTCAGGCGACATCAACGTGCTTGACAACGTCAAGGCGGTCGGTAATGCGTCGCTGACCTTGCAGGCACATCGCAACATCGTGATGAGTAATTTCTCGATCAGCAACGCCACTGGAAAGTCATTGAATGTGTCGTTGTTTTCCAACTTCAACAATTCCGGTAATGGCTCGATCTCCTTAACCAACAGCACAATCTCCACCAACGGCGGCTATCTGACAATGAGCGGCGGTCTGGATCCTGCCACCGGCTCGGCCGGTACCGCCGTCAACAGTACCTCGGCCATTCTCATCAGCGGTTCGACGCTCAACACCAGTGGCGGCAACGTTACCATCCGAGGCGCCATCGCCAGCAATGTGACCACCAACAGCAGCGCTGTACAAATCACCGGTTCGACTATCGATGCAGGTGGCGGCAGCATTACGATTCTTGCCAATCAGTCCAGTACGACCAGTACCGGTGACGCCTTCATCCTCACTGGTGGCAGCCGTGTCGTCACTAACGGCAGCGGTTCGATCAGTGTCGATAGCACCAATCTGGGCAACGGCAACGGCACACGTATTTTCAGCACCAACAACACTATCGCGGCAGCCGGCTCCGGCAATGTCACGATCAGCGGCAATGCAACCTCCGGCTTCGGTGTGCTGGTATGTTCGACCGCTGCCACGTCCTCGCAAACAATCACCGTCGGCAGTGGCGCACTGACCATCAAAGCCAACAGCAACGGTTTCGCAGGCGCCGGACGCGGCGTCTATCTGGCAGCCGGCGGCACTGGTTCCGTCGTCCTGAACTCCACTGCGGGTGGAACCATCAACGTCAACGGCAACAGCACCGGCAGTTACGGCACGGTGCTCAATTCCACCGGCGCCAGTTCGCTGATCAGCATCAATACTGCAGGCAACATCAATATCAACGGCACCACCTCAGGTGGCACCACCCCGGCACTGGCGCTGATCGCTTCCGGCAACGGCACCAGCTCGGCCGTCGGCTCGCAGGTCAACGTCACCAGCACCGCCGGCAACATCACGATGACGGCCAACAACAACGTGATCAATAATTCGAGCGGCTCGTTCAAGGCGCTGTCGCTGGATGCCGGCGGCCAGTATGCCGCCGTAAATATCAAGACCACCGCCGGCAATATCAGCCTCAACGGCACCAGCGCCTCGGGCCGCGGCGTCGATATCGCACCATCGGCGCTGAACGCGGTCATCAATATCGGCACGACCAGCGGCAACATCGCCATCAACGGCAACAGCACCAACAGCTTTGGCGGCTACGGTATTTTCTTCAACTCAAGCGGTAGCGCCACGGGTGTGAACGTCACCACCGTCAACGGTGACATCACCCTGCGCGGCGATTCGGTCGGGACCTCGGATGCGATTGCACTCGGTGGCAATGGCACGGCGTCGGTCAACAACATCTCGTCACAGGGCGGCAACATCACGCTCAACGGCAATTTCCATTCACCCAATGTGCCGGAGCTGGATCACGGTATCGCGATTCTCAACGTGACCAACAAGATTCAGACCACAGGTTCCGGCAATGTCACACTGATCGGCAATGCAGCAGACCAGGGTGACGGCGTGAGCCTCTACAGCAACGGCAACGCGTTGCTGAGTGTGGAGAATGGCGCACTGAGCATCACTGGCAGCAGCGTGTACGGCGATGGCATCAGCGTACTCACCGGCACCAGCGTCATCCGCGCCACCGGCAGCGGCTCAGTCAGCCTGACCGGCACCTCGGTCAACGCCGGCGGCATCACGATCTATCCGTCGACCAACGCCAGCAGCGCCGTCATCTCGACCAATACCGGCAAGCTGGCCTTGACCGGCACCAGCGGCAGCGCGTCGAGCACCGCCGGCATCACCATCCGCAGTCCAAGTTCAGGCGCAGCGGCCGGCGTGAAGATCCAGTCCAGCAGCGGCGACATCGCACTGACCGGCAGCGGAAACGGCGCGGGTGAAGGCATTGCCTTCGTCGGCAGCAGCACCAATGGCTTCAACACGGTAAGTACTAGCGGTAGCGGCAACGTGACCGTCAACGCCACCGGCAACGGCGGCTATGGCTTGCGTTTCAATGGCGGCACCAATCTGCTGCAGGTCGCGGACGGCATTCTGGCTATTACCGGCAGAGCACCAAATGGCGCGGCGCTTGGGCAATCCGGTGACGCCACCACGTTCGCAGCAACCGGCACGGGGTTAGTCATCCTGAACTTCGGCAACGGGATCAGCAACATCTTGACCAATCCGCTGACCGCTCCCGTCACTACCGTGCTGCAAACACAGCTCGCCGGCAACACGTGGAATCTCCCTGGCGGCAACAGCAATGTGTTCTCTCCATTCAATGAAAGCGCGCGTCGCATGAACATTGAGCTGGCATCCGCCGGGCCCATCGCTGCTGACGCACCAACTGATACTTCGCCCACTTTAACTCCGACCAACACCAGTACTCAAGGTAACCAATGATGCTGACTAAATCCCCTTCTCTTCGCGCCATGCTGCCGCGCCACACAGCGCGCATCGCAAAACTTGCTCTGGTGCCGCTGGCGCTGATGACCCTCGGTACCGCTATCGCCGCCGACAACAAGCCGGCTTATCACGATGCCTTTTATTTTCTCGGCGAGATGAACAAGGCGTCTACCGTGATGGTGATCGAGAACAAGATCGTACCGCCCGACCTCGGCAAGAAGATCGTCTCGGCCGTCGATCAGGTCATCAGGAACGGTGACCAGCCGGGTGCCAAACGTCCTGCCGATTACCTGCAATACGAACCGCTGATCCTGGCCATCGCCGGCCCTGACGGCTCGCGCATGCACTCGGGCCGCAGCCGCCAGGACATCCTGTCGACCAACCGCCGTCTGATGCAACGCGAACGCACGCTGGACCTGATGGATGCGATGAACAAGTCGAAAGCGGAAGTACTGGAACTGGCAGAGAAAAATCTCGACACCATCGTGCCGGCTTACACCAACGGCGTGCAGGCGCAGCCGACGACGTTTGCCCACTATCTGCTGGCATTCTCCTCAGCGTTCGGCCGCGACAGCACGCGTCTGCAGGAAGCCTATGCGCGGTTGAACCTGAGTCCGCTCGGTGCTGGGGCGCTGGGCACATCGAGTTTTCCGGTTGATCGCAAACGTTTGGCGGAGCTGCTCGGCTTTGATGGCCCGGTGGAAAACTCCTACGACGCCGCACAACTCGGCGCGCTCGATCAGGGCATGGAACTGGTCAGCCTGTGCAGCAATGCAGCGCTGACGATGGGCATTCTGGTGCAAGACTTCCACACGCAATACCATCAACCGTATCCCTGGATCATGATCCAGGAAGGCCGCCTCACCGGCACCAGCAGCATCATGCCGCAGAAGCGCAATCCCTATGGCCTGAACGTCCTGCGCCTGCAAGCCAGCGATATCGTCGGCGGCGCCATGACCTTCCAACTGGAGGCGCACAATGTCTCGCCGGGCATGCCCGATTACAAGCGCGATCAGGTCGAAAAGACATTGGAGCTGACCTCCAACGCCTTCGTCAAACTAGCCGACTTGCTGGACAATCTGGTGATCGACAAGGAGCGCGCGCTGCAAGAAGTGGATGCCGATTATTCCACCACGACCGAACTGGCCGACATCTTGCAGCGTGATTCCGACGTGCCGTTCCGTGTGGGCCATCACTTCGCTTCGGATCTGGTCACCTACGGCCGCACCAACAAGATGAAGCCGGCGGATATTCCATTCGATATCGTGCAACAGATCTACACCGAGGCGGTGAAGAAATTCAATTTCGAGCGCACGCAGTTCCCGCTCACACAAGAGCAATACAAGAAGTCACTCACGGCACAAAACATGCTGGCATCGAGCAAGGGCCTTGGTGGCCCGCAGCGTGCAGAAGTCTTGCGCATGCTGGGTGTCGAGAAAGCCAAGCTGGACAAGGATATGACGTGGGTGCAGCAGCAACGCCAGAAGTTGGCAAAGGCGTCGGCGAATCTGGATCAGACGTTCTACAAGCTGGGAAAATAAGCCGGCAAGAAGTGGTAAGGTGGCAGGAAGGACGTGTCCCGGCAATGCCGGGACTTTTTTATTGCAGCCAGGGTTATTACGATGGCGATGACAGCACTTGCGCCATCGCCTTCCGGTCCAGCGCCTTGTCCCATGCACACACCACCACGCAGGCGAGGCAGTTGCCGATGACATTACTCAGCGAGCGGCATTTCATCAAGCGTTCCACGCCCAGCAGCAACACGATGCCGCCCACGGGAATGATCTGCAACGTACTCAGCGTCGCCGCCAATGCGATGAAACCGGAACCGGTCACGCTGGTTGCTCCCTTGGAGGTCAGCATCGCAATCGCCAGCAACGACAGTTGCTGCCACATGCTGACGTCAATACCGCCAGCCTGCGCCAGGAACATCGCGGCCATGGTCAGGTACATGTTGGTGCCGTTAAGGTTGAAGGTATAACCGGTCGGCAGTACGAGCCGGACGACCGCCTTCGCGCACCCCATGCGCTCCATCTTTTCGATCAGACCCGGTAACGCCGCCATCGATGAGGTGGTGAAAAACACCAGCAGCAATTCTTCCTTGATGTAAGCGATCAGACGGAAGATATTCACTCCCGCCACACGCGCAATCACCCCCATCACGACGCACACGAAAAGAATGCTGGCGATATAAATCGCGCCGACAAAATGCAGCAGCGGCAGCACCGACGCCATGCCGTAGCGTCCGATGGTGTAAGCCATCGCGCCAAACGCCGCCAGCGGTGCGACCTTGAGTATCAGATTGATCATGCCGAACAGAATCCGCAAAATCGCCTCGATGAAGCTGGTCACACTGCGTCCACGCTCTCCTTGCCGTGCCAGCGCAACACCGAACAGCACCGCCAGCAACAGAATCTGCAAGCTGCTGTTGCGCGTGAAGGCATCGACGAAACTATTCGGGATAATGTTCAGCAAAAAATCAGCGATGCTGGTGGTGGTCAGCTTTGCTGCGTACTGTGTACTGTTTTCAGCCAGATGCGAGAGATCGAGATTGGATCCGGCCCCGGGTTGCAAGAGATTTGCCGCCAGCATGCCGAAGCCAAGCGAGACGAAGGTCATGATCTCAAAATACACAATTGCCTTGCCGCCCACTTTGGCGGCGTGCATTTTGTCCTGCATGCCCGCGATGCCGAGCACGACAAGTGCAAACATCACCACGCCGATCAGCATGCCGATCAGGCGCACGAAGCCGTCGCTGATGGGCTTCATCTGCACCGCCAGATGCGGGTCGAGATGGCCGAGCAAGATGCCGATCGCGATGGCGATGAGCATCTGGATGAAGGCGTTCTTGTAGAAGGCTTGCTTCATGGGGTGCCTGGTGAGGGCGGTCTCCGGTGTTGTTTTTGGTTTTTTGAGCGTTTTGAGGCGATCTTTTCTGGAGAGAATTTTATCCTTTTTGAGGTGGTTGGCGGAGGTGATGGGGATGAGGGGTATCCGCAATTGCGGTTGTGGAATTGTTTTATGTTTTGTTCCGGCTTGCTTGTGTTGGTAACTTAAATTGTTCTTTCTTTCGGCGACCAAAAACGTAACCGCTGAACAAAACATCCTCAGATGTAAAATGTATCAACACTCCTCATCTCAAAACTAAAAAGAGATCCCCTGAAATGGAACTCCGCCACCTCCGCTACTTCCTCGTCGTCGCCGAAGAACAACATTTCACCCGTGCCGCCGAACGCCTGGAGATGCAGCAACCCCCGCTCAGCCACCAGATCCGCATGCTGGAGAAAGAACTCGGCTTCGACCTGTTTCGCCGCCACCCGAAAGGCGCGGAACTGACTGCCGGCGGAGTCGCCTTCCTCGAAGAAGCCAAATCCATCCTGCGCAGCGTCGAACTGGCCTCGGCCAAAGCAGCGCGCGCCGCGCAGGGTTTTGAAGGTACGATGATCATCGGCTTCACCAGCTCCGCCGCAGCGCACCCGCTGATCCCCGGCATCATCCGCGCCTACCGCGACACCTATCCCGGCGTGCATCTCGAGCTGCGCGAAGGCAATGCTGCTGAACTGACCGAGGAAATCGAGCAAGGAAAGGTCAATCTGGGATTTTTGCGTTCGCCGGTGAGCCAGCCGCGCGGCATCGGTTTTTATCAGTTGCTGGAAGAAGAGATGCTGCTGATTCTGCCGGTCGGCCACCCGCTGCTGGAGAAGCAAAAGCAGCCACAAAAAAGCGAACTGCCGGTCATATCGATCAAATCGCTCGTGGAAGAGCAATTCATCCTGGTGCGCCGGCATGGTGCGCCCGGGATGTATTCCAACCTGATCGAAGCTTGCGAGAATGCCGGCTTTACGCCACGCATTGCATCGGAAGTCGAACGCATGTTGACCAATATCAGTCTGGTGGCAGCAGGTGGCGGCATCTCGGTGGTGCCGGCGTCGATGAAGGACTTCCATCGCGACAGCGTTGTGTACTGCCGTATCCGCGATGCACGGCCGGCGCTGGTGGCGCCAATCACGCTGGTCAGCAGGACTGCCAGCATTTCACCGTCAGAAAAGAACTTCCTGGAACTGGCAAAAAAATTTACACGCCAGTACAAGAAGACTTAAGAAAATCAGGAGCTCAGGCAGCCGAAGAAGGCAGATCGGAACTGCTGCGCACACGATCGCGGCCTTCGCTCTTGGCGAGGTACAGCGCCTTGTCGGCGGCCCGCATGAGCTTGTCGGCGGCGTCGATATCGCGAATCGGTACGAAGGCACTGACGCCCGCGCTGATGGTGACGATGCCCGCTTCATTTCCTTCATGCAGCAAACCCAGCTGGCGCACTGAGATCCGGATACGTTCGGCCACCGCCATAGCGCCTGCTTCGTCTGCACCGGGCAGCAAGATCGCCACTTCTTCACCGCCATAGCGGGCCATCAGATCACCGGGACGCGTCTGCTGGCCCTTGATCACTCGGCCGACTTTGCGCAGGCACTGATCCCCGGCAAGATGGCCGTAAATATCGTTGTATTGCTTGAAGTGATCGACGTCGACCATCACCAATCCCAGTGAATCGCCGTTGCGCATGGCGCGGCTGAATTCTTCCTGCAGGCTGAGATCGAACTGGCGGCGATTGGCCAATCCTGTGAGATCGTCTTCCAACGCCAGCCGTTCGAGCGCCTTGTTCATGCTTTCCAGATTCAGGCGAGCCTGATCGAGCTCGATTTCGGCGTCCTTGCGTTCGCGCATGAGTGAGTTGAAAGCACTGCCGAGGTCGCCGATTTCATCTTCACGATAAGACAGCGGCACTTCATCGTAGGTCTTGGCGGCACGGATTTTCTGGATATGTCCGTGCAGGCGGTGCAACGGGTCGATCAGTCGCGACATGATCAGCCAGGCCAGCCAGCCGGCGACCAGGGCCAACGACAACGACACCAGCAAAGCCTTCTTTTGCATGTCGCGAATCGGCAGGAAAGCTTCTTCGCGTAAATAGATGGAGCCGATGATCCAGTCGGTAGTCTGCATCCGCTTGAAGGAAAACAACGCAGGGTGATTGTTGCGGCTGACAGCTTCCATGCTGCCTTCGAATCCGCTCAGCGCACTGTCGGTGCCCCCGCTATTGCCGCCGAAACTATTGGCATGCTGCAGGATACGTCCCTTGTCGATGTGATCGACAATGATGCCCTTGGACGTCAGCACAAAAATGAAACCGTTCTTGCCAACCTTGGTATTGGTGAACTGGCCCAGAAAATTGGCCTGCTGCAAATCGATGCTGGCGACAAACACCATTGCCACTTCGCCGCGGTCATCGAATACCGGTTCCGTCATCAGCACGATCGCGCGCTCAGAAATCTGGCTGCGCAAAGGCTCGGAGATCACGCCCTGTTTTTGCGACAAAGTGCGTCGCATGTATTCCCGATCAGCAACATTGAATTTGCCGACGGCGCTCTTGTCGAGGAAATTGGCGATCAACTCGCCATTGGCCGCAAATACGGAAAAGTTGAAGAACATCTCGGTCAGGCTCGTATGGCTGGCCAGATAGGTCTGCAACAACTGGTGATCTTGGTAAGCGGGTGCCGGCAAGCCCTGTGACAAGGCGCGCAAGGCGATACGGCGGGTGTGGAAGCTCTCGTCAAGAGCCGTGGCGATCATCCGGACGGCTGTGTATTGCTGGTCGCCAATCAGTGCTTTGATGTCTCGCTTCATGACGTAAAGCGAGACCGATACGATCACGGCGGTCGTCACCAGCACGGCGGCGACCACGACCATGATGACCTTGGTCTTCAGCGTCCACTTTACTTGCGACAGATTGCTCAAAATGTTTTTCTTCTCGGAAATAATCGTGATGCAGGTGCGAAATTTCTCTCTCGCAAGCATGTCATCTTACCCGACTTTGATGCCACCTATATAGCGCGGCGGCATGCGACGCGTGCTCAAAAACCACGGCAATTCAATGCAATCCAGTGCGATTTACCGGGAGTCGCCGCATTCAAATGCAATGAAACAAATTAAAGAATTCATTGCATCGCAAAATTCATTGCACAGCACTCAGATCACCAACAGCGCTTGCAGCACCGGCAAGCGTTCGACAAAGAAACGTTGTGCCTGAACGCTTAGCTCATCCAGATTGTCTTGTTCATCTTCAAGTCGTACACCGTCGCGCACCAGTTTTTTGCCCTGCGCAACAATATGGCGCCACACAAAAGCAATGATGGCATCCGGTGTCTGCTGCTCTTCCAGCACGGCAAGCATGAACAGTTGCTGGATACGATCAACCGGTACACCACCGCCGGTGAGCGGACTGGAGAGATGTTCGATGTCGCCGTCGGCGCTTTCCTCGGCGGCACGCCCGATGAGATGCCGATTGAGTGCGGCGCTGCCGTCACGGCCCTGCACGATGTCGGCATCGAGCTGCACCGGCGCGGCATTGCCGGCGCCGATCAGCATCATCACTGCGTCGAGCACCTGTTGCAGTCCGAGATTACGCGAGCCGACCACGCCGGTGATTTCTCCCAGCGTGTGCGGCTGCATGTCGGACAGTTCTTCGATGATCGGCCCATAGATATGCGGATTCAATGTGATCTCGGTGGCGACCGTTTTCAGCATCATGGGAATCTTGTCGGGATGATTCAGCAGCACCACACGCTGCTGTGCCAGCGTTGCCTGATGCGTGGACGGATCCAGCTGCTGCGCGCCACGCACCCAGTAATCGCGCCTGAATTGCTGGTTGACCATGAAGTCGCGCACGCTTTGGCGCAGATGGCGGTCTTCAATGCCGGCGCTGAATGCGCGCTGTTCCGGCGTCAGATTCGCCATGTCGAGATAATCGCGGAAGTCGGCCGAGCAGGCGAATTCCAGTCCTGCTCCGGACCAGATGTCGGCCATGTCGGCGAACGACTCGGCATGCCAGTTGCGATTGAAGTATTCGTGAGCGAGATAGTGGCGGCTCTGTTTTTTAACCAGCTCAAGCCGCTCTTGCATGAAGGGATTGGCTTGCGCATAAACAGGATTGGTGGCGAACAGGCCATCGGCGAATGCCAGCGCGGCGTCGATGCGTTCGGCGCTTCCCTTGCCTTCATTGGAGGGCATGTCGAAATGGCGTAGCAGCAAATCGCGCAGCGGCATGTACGCCGCCCAGCCGGGTTGCGTGTTGTAGCTGACGTAGAGTACACCGCCGATTTTGAGATGTCGCTCGACAAAGCCACGGATGATGTTGCGGTTTTCGGCAGAAACCCAGCTCCATATGCCGTGCATGGCGATGAAGTCGAATTGCGGCAGATCGTCGCGCATGCAGAAGTCGGCGAAACTGGCCGGCAGCAATTGTGCGTTGCTGCCGGCAGCGGCAGCCAATGTCTGTGCATTGGCCGCCTGCTGCGCGTTGAAGTCATTGCCGTACCACGCCACCGGCGAGGCCGCTGCGTGGATATTGACACTCAATCCCTGTCCAAACCCGAGTTCGCAGGCTGTGCGCACCAGCGGACTATCGAGCCCGACCGCGGCAAATCCCAGCTGTAACCGGGCCGGATTGAGTTGCGGGTAGTAGCCATGGGTGTAGCCGATGTCGGTGACGTAGCCGTCAGTCCAGTTAGAGTTCATTGCGCTGTCTGTCCCTTGTTCTGTGCTGTCTATGTTTGCGGGGAGTTCGATCAAAATGCCAACACGCAGTGTCGCAGAATCGGGCTGCGGCGTTTTGAAGAATACGCCGCAGATTCCGGCTTATTCTCTTGTCTGACGCCTGACTCCATCTTTCTGATAGCGGCCGATCTCCAGCTCCGCCTCGTCGTCGTCGGCAATCAACATCGCCCCCGATGGCGCACCGAAAGTACTGCCGGTAGCACGATCTACCGGTATTCTGAGACGAGCCGCCAAGTTCACTCTCTCCGGGCAATCGGCTATAGTCTGTTTTTGCCATAGCCAGCCCTTATCTCATGAGCAACTCCTCCCCCGCCTCCGACCTCACCGCTCTGCGCGACATCGTGCGCCAGTTCGCCGAGGAGCGCGACTGGCAGCAGTTCCATACGCCTAAAAACCTGGCCATGGCCTTGTCGGTCGAAGTGGCCGAACTGGTTGAGCATTTTCAATGGCTCAACACCGGTGAAGACCATGAACTCGACGACAAGCGACGCATCGGTATCCGCCATGAGCTGGCCGACTCGCTGGTGTATCTGATCCGTCTGGCGGATCGCGCCAACGTCGATCTGTACGACGCCGTGATCGAGAAGATGCAGCTGAACCGCGAGAAATATCCGGTCGAAAAAGTCAAAGGCCAGTCGCGTAAGTACACCGAGTATTGAGTATTCAACGCGTCCATTGAACACCGGCGATGATCGCCAGTCCAAACCGCCATCATTGCCGCGAAGTAAAGAGTACTAATCGTGATCCACTCCATTTCAGGAAATAGAATGAAGCCGTCCCTCAAGATCGCCGCTGCATGCGGCACGCTGTTGAGCCTGTGCGCCCTGTCCGCGCATGCCGACATCAATAGTGCAATGAAGGCTTACGGCGAGCAGAAATACGATGCCGCCTATCGCGAGTTTTCGCAGTTGTCCGCGCAAGGCGACAACCGCGCCAAATCGTTTCTTGTACTGCTGACGCTACGTGGCCAGGGCACTGCCCGCGATGTCCCGCAGGCAGCTAAACTGGCGCGTGAATGCGCTGAAGGCGGCGAGCCGACCTGCGCCGCCATTTACGGCAATCTGAACCTGCCGGGCAATGGTCTGCCAGTCAACTTCGCCGAAGCGCGCACCTGGACACGCAAAGCCATCGCCGGTGGCGATCAGCGTGCCGGTTACGGCTTGTGGCAGGCCTATACGCTTGATCCGGCCAACCAGTTCATGGTCAACGGCAAGGCAGACGACCGCAAGTACAACGCCATCGCCCGTCGCAGCATTGGCGAACGCGGTGACCAGATCGAGGCCATTGACGGTCTCGCCGGCTCGGCCGCCGCAGGCTATCTGCCGGCACGACTGATGCTGGCCACCTTGCTGCTGGAGCAAAGCGGCGCGGGCACCACCAAGCAAATCCGCACGCTGCTTGATGGTGTGCCCAACCTGCCGGCGGACTATCAAAAATATCTCGCCCTGGCGCAGCAGGTCGATACGCTGGGCCCCACACGCGCAGCGCCGAAGGTCGTTGCCGATGCAATCCCGACCGTCATGACGGGAGCGGCATTGGCCTCGGAACGCGCCGGCACGCCCAACGCAACGCAGTGCAAGGACTTTCGTCTGATGGCCATCAAAGACGTCAGCAAAGTAGCCGACGCCGTCTGGTTACCGCTCACGCAACCTCTCGTGACCGGCACCTATCCGATCAAAGGAACATGGTCCGAAGACTGGCACGTCTTCTTCTGCGGCGCGGAACGCACAGTACAGATGCAGTTCACGGTCGACGGCATGGGTGGCGCCTATTACAAGGTACGCTCCTGAACTATTCCCTGAGCTGTTCGGGCGGCTCACGCTGCGGGAGCATTACAGTTATCATACGGGCGACCTCGGGCGGCTTGCCGGGCCGCTCATCTGACCTCATCTGACCATGTTTGTATTTCCATGAAACCTCCACGTAGCGCCGATACTGCCGAAAGCCTTGACCAGACCGTCTATGACGCGCTCTTCAATGGCGTCATGCATGGCCGTCTGAAGCCGGGCACGCGTTTGCAGGAAGCCGCTTTGTGCGAACAGTTCGGGGTCAGCCGCACGGTGGTGCGTCAGGCATTACGCCGCCTGTCGGAAGTACAGATCGTCGACATCGTTGCCAACAAAGGCGCGGCTGTCGCCACCCCGAGTCCCAAGGAAACCCGCGACGTCTTCGCTGCGCGCCGCGCCATCGAGGGCGCCATCGTGCGCGAAGTGGCGCGCCGCATCGAACACGGCGATATCGAAAAACTCAAGCAACGGCTGCGTGCTGAACACGATGCCTTGCACGATCAGGATCATCCGCGCTGGGTGGCGTTGGCCGGCGGCTTCCATCTGGCGCTGGCGGAGTTGTCCGGCAATCAGGTCTTGCAACGCATGCTGACCGAACTGATGACGCGCTGCTCGCTCATCGTCGCCTTGTACGAAGCTCCCGGTGAAGCCAGTTGCGAACACGACGAACATGCCCGCCTCGTCGAACTGCTGTCCTTGCGCGACAGTAACGGCGCGGCCGACGAAATGGACAAGCATTTACTGGCGCTGGAAGCGCGCCTGCAACTTCCTGCCTGAGTTTCCTCCGCTCAACACGCTCGTTCGTGGCCCTGCTTTTGTGCACCAACATTTTGCCGTTTGCCCGCGCATGGTGCGAACTCGTCTTTGATTGCGCCAAAACAAACAAATGTATACAATTTTAATAAATAATGTATTTATATATAAATCAAATACTTAGTTAATTTAAAAAGCTGGCATTTAACTTGCATGTATACAATTTAAGGGCAACAACAATGCATCCTGCCCTGAACTTTGTCCATCCATGTAAGGAGCCTTGTTGCCATGAAACGCCGTGACTTTCTGTTTGCCTCGGGGGCTGCCGCCTTCTCCTCCCTTTCCTTGTCCGCGCTGTCGACGCCTGTGATGGCTGCCACCAGCCCTGCGCCACGCCTGAAGATCGGCTTCATCTATCCCGGCCCGGTGGCCGATATCGGCTGGTCGTTCCAACACGACCTGGGCCGCCGCATGCTGGAGCGCGAATTCGGCGCCCGCATCGAAACCGTCTTCGTCGAACGCGTGCCTGAATCGCCCGAAGCCGAACGCGTCATGCGCCAACTGATCGACGATGGCTGCAAGATGATCTTCGCCACCTCGTTCGGCTTCATGAATCCGGTCATCAAGGTGGCGGCGGAATATCCCGACGTCATCTTCGAGCACTGCTCCGGCTACAAGACGGCGCGCAACGTCGGCATCTATCAGACCCGTTTCTATGAAGGCGCGTATCTGCTCGGCACCATTGCCGGCCGCATGACCAAGACCAACACGCTGGGCTACGTCGCACCGATCCCGATCCCGGAAGTGATCCGCAATCTGGATGCCTTTGTACTCGGCGCACGCAGCGTCAATCCCAAAGTCACCGCCAAGGTCGTATGGATCAATGCCTGGTACGACCCGGGCCTGGAACGCGATGCGGCGCAGACCTTGATTGCGCAAGGCGTCGATACGCTGTACCAGAACACCGATTCGCCGGCCGCCGTGCAAGTGGCGCAAAGCCGCAACCTGTACGCCTTCGGACAGGACTCCGACATGACGCGCTTCGGCCCCAATGCGCACCTCACCGGCAACGTGCTGAACTGGGGCGTGTACTACGTCCACAAGGTGCGTCAGGTGCTGGAAGGAAAATGGAAATCGGAAGACACCAAATGGGGCATGAAAGAAGGCATCGTGCAGCTGGCGCCATTGAATCCCGCCTTGCCCAAAGACGTCGTTGCACTGGTCGAACAACGCCGCAAGGCCATCATCGCCGGCACGCTGCAACCCTTCGCTGGTCCGATCAATAATCAAGCCGGCCAGTTGCAGGTTGCCGCCGGCAAGTCCGTGCCTGAATCCGAACTGTGGACCATGAAGTGGTACGTCGAAGGCATACAGGGCAAGCAACCTTAAGAAGGCATCACCATGACTGAAATCGATTTCTCCGAACTGGGTGTCTATCAGCGCTACAAACTGATGGCCAGCCTGATCGTGCCGCGGCCGATTGCACTGATCACCACGCTGGGCGAAGATGGCACCATCAATGCCGCACCGTTCAGCATGTTCAACATGCTCGGTGAAGATCCGCCGATCGTGATGGTCAGCATCAATCGCCTGCACGACGGCAATCTGAAAGACACCGCTGCCAACATTCTCAGAACCGGAGAATTCGTCGTGCATCTGACCGACGAAGCCATGTGCGAACAGATGCATGCCTGCGGCGACAGGCTGCCCTCCGACGTGAGCGAACTGGCGCACGCCGGCTTGCATGCAGTGCCTTCGCAAAGCGTCACACCGCCGCGTATCGCCGAAGCGCCGGTTGCCTTTGAATGCGTCCTGCATGAAAAACTGGAGACCGCCAGTCGCTACATTTTTATCGGACGCGTACAATGGCTCGCAGCGCGCGACGGCCTGGTGGATACCGAACTGTGGCGCGTGCGGTTGCAGGACTACCACCCGGTGGGCCGTTTCGGCGCCAGTTTTTACGTCAAGACCAGCGAGCGGTTTTCGCTGGAGAAGGCGCAGGCCAACTCCACTCCGATCGACGAAATGTGAGAAAGGAATTCTCATAAAATGACATTCAACGAGAGTGACCATAAGGCCATGCGCCTGGCTATCGAAGCATCCGCTGAAGCTCTTGCTGACGGCGATATGCCTTTTGGTGCAACACTGGTGTCGGCGCAGGGAGAGATTTTACTGGTCGCCGCCAACAATCAGAACAGCGCCGCCGATTGCACCGGCCATGCTGAAATGGTGCTGGTGCGTACCGCGCAAAAGCAACTTGGCCTGAGAGCGCTGCGCGGCGCGACTGTCTACGCCAGCGGCGAACCTTGCGCGATGTGCAGCGGCGCCATGTTCTGGGCCGAAATCAGACGCGTGGTGTATGCCGCCTCGACCGAGCAGATCGGCACGGCACTGGGCGGCCCCCAACTGCCAGCGCGCAGTGCGGAGGTGCTGGCCAACACCAGCCCGGCAATGACTGTCGAAGGATCACTGATGGCCGACGAGGCCTGTGCGGTGCTGGCGCAGTTTGTACCGGACTGATGCAGGCAACAAACCCCTGATTATGTTGTCAACAAATAGCTCGCCGACACGGCGAGCTATTTCCGTTTACCAATATTTCCTTCAAGACATGCTTGGACCACAAGTGTAAATTTGGCGTGTCTCGCTTCAGAAAACGGCGACGCTGTCGTTACCGGGATTACCCTCGACGCAGAATGTTGCCGATATTCTTGCCGAGAAGAAGTTTTATTAGCCCGTTGCCATGAATCGAGTCCAAGCCATGAAGATGCCTGAAATGTCGCCGCGTGATTTTTATCAAGTGAACGCATTGCATGCATTCGGCCTGTTCGCATCCTCGGCAGAAATGCGTTTTGAACGTCTGACTCGTCTGGCCAAGCGACTGTTTAACGTCCCCGTAGCCTTCGTCAGCCTGGCGGATTCCCATCGTTCCTGGTTGTCGTCGAAACAAGACAATGCCGGCGACGGACGCCATGCTTTTTTCAGCGAAGCAGCGGTAACGGACAAGCTGCTCGTCGTACCGGACACGGTGCTCGATGCGCGTTTTCAGGATCATCCGCTGATCGGCGACGCCAGCGTGCGCTTCTACGCCGGTTGCCCGATTCGTGTCGGCAATGGCGATCAATTGGGCACGCTGTGTCTGCTCGACAATCAACCGCGCGCCTTCAACGACGATGACCAGGCGCTGCTGCGCGATCTGGCAAAAATGGCTGAGCAGGAATTGTTCGCCATGGAACTGGCGACCATCGATGAGCTGACCCGTGTGCCGAATCGCCGCGGCTTCGAAGCGATGGCCGAGCAGGCGCTGAATCTATGCAAGCGACTCGACAAACCGGTGTCGCTGTTCTACTTCGATCTCGACCTGTTCAAGCAAATCAACGACCGCTTCGGCCATGCCGAAGGTGATCGCGCTCTGCAGGATTTCAGTACGATACTTACCCGCAGCTTCCGCCAATCCGACATCATCGGCCGTCTGGGCGGCGACGAGTTTGCCGTACTGCTGCCCAACACCAATCAACAGCAAGCTGAAGTGGCTTTACGCTGTCTCGACAAGACGATCAGACAGCACAATCGCGCCAGCAAGCGCGACTACAAATTGCACTACAGCGTGGGTTTTTCCGACAGCCATACAGAAGCAACGCAAACCATCAGTGACCTGATGCAGCGTGCAGACGCGCGCATGTTCGAAAATAAAAAAGCACATACGCAGCAGGGTGCAGGCGTGTTGGCGATGCTGCTCAACCTGCTGTTGCCGGCACAACGAAAATACCGGCATTGATGTTGTGACTGCGGTTGCAAATGCGGGCGCAATCATCATTACCATACTGCTGCGAATACACTGGATTTAGTCTTCAAACCCGTCATCGACTTCGAGTATGATGTGCGCTCCATCCAGTCCGGGGAGTCAAACATGAATTTGCGCATCGTTGATTTGCCACCGACCAAAGTTGCCTTTCTCCGTTACACCGGCCCTTACGGCCCTGCGCTAGGCGATTTCTGGCGCGATACCTTCATCCCCTGGCTGCAAACCCATCAACTCGACGGCCCCACCTGCTACGGCGTCGGCCTGGACGATCCCACCACCACGCCACCGGAACAATGCCGCTATGACGCCTGCGTGGAAGTACCGGACAGTTTTGTCGCCAACGGCACGGTGCAATTGACCACGCTGCCGGGCGGCCGCTACGCCGTCGCAGATTTTCGCGGCCACGCACGCGACATCGGCGAAGCATGGATGAACATGTGCGGAAACCGGATTCCCGCTCAGCAATTGCAGTTCGATGCACGCCCCAGTTTTGAACGTTATGTGCCAGGATCCCGCACGGATCCTGAAACCGGTTTATTTTCCTGCGAACTCTGCGTCGCCGTGCGCTAAACTCACTTCGAGCAGCACTTCAGACTCTCTGAATTACTTCATTCCTGCGGCTGCAATCGGAGGACGTAATGATCGGCAAGCGACAATGAGTACGACAGACACCGGCGCCGAACCTGCTGCATCGACGGATCCGTCGCGTGAAGAATCGGCAAAAAAACCGGCGTCGGTCGCCAACCTGGCGATCGGCTTCATTCTTCTGGTCTGCGGGCTGTTCATCGTCGTTGACATGATTCAACTTGGGCTGGCGCGCAAGCAACAGATCGACGACACCAACATCGCGGTCACCAACATCGCACACGCTTTGCAACGCCATGCAGACGATGCAATCAAATCTGCCGATGTCTCGCTGATCGGCATGATCAAACTTGTCGAAACCGAAGGATCGGGACCGCGCGGTCAGGGGAATCTGGCAGCACTGATGGGGCAGAACGCCAATGCCCTGCCGCAGATCAACGCCTACTTCGCCTATGACGAACAGGGCCGCTCGCTTGTCGATTCGACGCCTTTTTATGTTCCGCAGGATGTCTCCGACCGCGACTACTTCATTTTCCATCGCGACAATCCCGGCCGCGACGCGCATGTCGGACCGCTGATCAAGAACCGCACCACCGGCTCCTGGATCATTACCGTGTCGCGCCGCCTCAGTCATCCGGACGGCAGTTTTGCAGGCGTCATCATGGCGGCGCTTGACCTCGAATACTTCAAGACCTTCTACGATAGCTTCGATATCGGCAAGGAGGGGGTGATCTTCCTCGGCATGAACAAGGGCACGGTGCTGGTGCGGCGACCTCTCTATGAGGAATACGTCGGCAAAACCATGATCGATACACCGATCTTTCGCGATCACATCGCCAAAAATGCGTCCGGGCTGGTCACGTTCAGATCGACGGTGGACAACAAAATCCGGCTTACTGCCTACGATCATCTGCAACACTATCCTTTGTATGTCTTCGTGGCGTTGTCAAAACAGGAAGCCTTATCGGGATGGGTGGAAGACACCATCATGCACGCCTGCGGCATCGGCGTACTGGTGCTGACGCTGGCGTTGCTGGGGTGGCGTCTGGTGCGGCAAATCCGGTTGCGCGCGCGCACCGAAGTGTCGCTGCGCGAGGCTCGCGATTCGCTCAATGAACTCAACGCCACCTTGCAGCGGCTGGCGCTGGAAGATGGATTGACCGGACTGGCCAACCGTCGGCATTTTGATCTCGCGCTGCAGGAAGAACTCAGTCGCGCAACCCGCAACGCCAGTTCGCTGGCGCTGATCCTGATCGATGTCGACCGCTTCAAACAATACAACGATATCTATGGCCACGCCGCCGGCGACGAGTGCCTGCGTCAGATCGGGCGCGCCATGAAAAACGTATCGCGTCGCAACGGCGATCTGGCGGCACGTTATGGAGGTGAAGAACTGGCCGTATTGTTGCCGAATACCGATCTCGCCGCAGCGCTGGAAATTGCCGAGAACCTGCGCAGCACCATCGACGCACTCAAGATCGCCCATGCGGGTAATCCTGTGGGCAATGTCACGGTCAGCGCAGGCATCGACGCACTCATGCCGGCACGGGCGGACGACCTTCCTGAAACCTTGATCCGCCAGGCGGATCAAGCGCTCTATCAGGCAAAAAAGCAAGGGCGCAATCAGGTTTGTGCTGCTACTGACGTGCTCTGAATCTGCTCGCAACACACGACACGCAACAAAAAAGCCGCCGTGTTTTCTGCAAACGCGGCGGCTCTCCGTTTTTTCGTCATCACGACATACTTCAGCGCGACAGCAATCTGACGTTGCGTTTGCCCTCATCATGCGCAATGGCTAAACGTGAACTGCCCGGGATCATAGGAAGCTCAACAGCATTGAGCACGGTACCGCCAACGCTCTTGACCACCATCGATGTGCCATGTCCATGCGAAAGCTTGAACAGACTGACTGCACGCGTCAGGCTCTCCGCTTGCTCCTGCAGAGAGCGCGCGGCAGCAGCCGCTTGTTCGACCAACGCGGCATTGTGCTGGGTGACTTCATCCATCTGGCTGATCGCGCCGCTGACCTGGACGATGCCATGACGTTGCTCCTGGCTGGCAACGCTGATTTCTTCAACGATGCCGGTCACGCGCTGGACGCTGGAGACCACTTCATCCATGGTGCTGCCGGCCAGTTCGACCAGCTCGGTGCCGCTTGCCACCTTGTTGACGGAGTCGGCGATGAGCTCCTTGATTTCCTTGGCGGCGGTTGCCGAGCGCTGCGCAAGGCTGCGTACTTCCGACGCCACCACGGCAAAACCGCGGCCCTGCTCACCGGCGCGCGCCGCTTCGACCGCCGCGTTCAGCGCGAGAATATTGGTCTGGAAAGCAATACCGTCAATCACGGCAATAATGTCGACGATTTTGCGCGAGGACTCGTTGATGGAACTCATGGTTTCCACGACCTGCCCCACCACGCTGCCGCCCTTCACCGCCACCGTCGATGCCGTTGCACCGAGCGTATTGGCCTGCTGCGCGTTGTCGGCATTGCGCTGGACCGTCGCGGTCAGCTCTTCCATGGCCGAGGCGGTTTCTTCCAGCGAACCGGCTTGTTCTTCGGTGCGTGCCGACAGGTCGGCGTTACCGGATGCGATCTGGGTCGATGCCGAAGCAATCGTATGTGCACCTTCGCGGATCTGGCCGACGATGTGGGCCAGATTGTCGCGCATTTCTTTCATCGACATCAGCAGGCTGCCTTTGTCGCCATCCTTGATGCTGATCTCAATGGCGAGATCACCCTTGGCGATGTGGTCGGCAATTTCCGCCGCGTAGTCAGGTTCGCCGCCGAGCTGTTTGAGCAAGCCGCGCGTGATCACCACTGCCACGACGATGCCAATGAGCACAGTAACGATGGTGATGCCGATGATCCACGCGATCGAGCGGTTAAACAGGCTGTTGGAGGCGTCGTCCGCTTCGGCCATGCGCTGTTCGGTCTGTTTGATGACGGCATTGATATCGCGCACGATCTGGCGGCGCAAGGGGCTGCATTCCTTGACGAGGAAGTCCCCGTACTCCTGCATCTGCCCCGCTTCACGATATTTGCGCGGGCGCTTCAGTTCTTCCGCCATGGCCAGCAAGCCGGCACTCACCTTATCGAAGTCGGCATCGCCCTTGAATACCGGCGCCATCGATTTGAGTGTGGCCAGATAAATCTCTTTCTGCTCGTCAACGATTGCCAGCTCTTTCATCGCGTCGGCATTGTCGGTGAAGATGAAGGCGTTACGTGCTGCGAGGCCGGTCTGATCCAGCGCTTCGCGCGCAACATACAAAGGTTGCAGTTTCTCCGTCAGTATCTTGTCGCCATATTTGACGGTGCTCAGAATACCTTCGAGACGCAGCAGCGAAAAGGCTGCCATGGCCGACAGCATCAATACCAGCAGCCCGAAGCCCAGGCCGAGGCGTACCCCGATTTTTAATTTATGTAGCGCGCGCATGTTTCCCTATCCGAATATCCGAAGATTCTGTATGTCAAAGCTGTCCCGACGGATGAGCATTGACCATGCCATCTGGATAAATATATTTACTACAGGAAACAATGTCCTGTATTTTTGAGTATGCTTGAGGTCTCGTCAGGTGATGCCAGACGTTGTGTATTGGCTTGCTGGGCGGAAAGTCTTTGCCAGCTTGACTTACGACCGTGCGAAGATATCACATACAGGTGTGTATGCTTATTTTTTCCACAACTTTTTCGCAGCATCTTTACAACATAATTGACATAAATAAGAAATAATTTCATGTTAAAAATACATAAAAATGAGAGGGGAAATCATGAGTAAACATGTCATCCGCATCGCCCTGTTGCTACTGTTTCCGTTTTTTCTCCTGACAGCCTGTGACCATTCCGTCGATGACAAACTGGCGGCGCAGGCGGCTGCGGAACACTCTCTGGGCATTTCGCCAAGCCTGTTCGCCACCAAATTCAATCGCGCCATTGCCGACGTTCTGGAAGACCGCAAGGATGAAGGCGCCGGCCGCATGGCGCCGCTCTACACCATCGACGTCACCCAATTGCACAGCGGTGGCGAGAAGCACACCTTCCAGACCCAGGTCGGTCCGTCGCAGACGTCGATGATGGGCAGCCTTGCCAAGGATGGCGACCTGAAAACGATCGGCGTGCTGCTCAGCAATCGCAGCGAAGGCGCGCGTATGGAATTTCTCCTCTGCGCAGAAGCGACCAGCCGTCTGGTCACCGACGGCGACAAAAAGAAGCTGCCGGATCTGATCAAGCGTCTGGTCAACAACGCGCTGAACAACCCCGGCCAACGCATGACCGAAGTGATCGGCGACAAGTTGATCTCAACCGAGATCATCCAGCAGGGATTGATGTTTCAGATCGAACACAAGTAAACCAGCTCAGACAGAGCAAACCGATCAGGCACTGAGCCAATAAGCAAACGGGGCGACCATGGTCGCCCCGTTTGCTAGATTCCACACTTGATGCCAGGCTAAGTTCCGAACTTATTACCGCAGTATTGCGGTCAACGTCCGTATCAGATGTCCAGTTTGATCAGACGCGTCGCCTTGGCGGTACCTCCCGCCATCAGATGGCGAATCCTGCCGTCAGCGATAGATAGCTTGACCTTGATCACGCTCGGCGACGGCGGCTGCATCAGATAGCCTTGCTCGATGATGATTTCCGCATCCCTGACGCCTGCATAGTCACGCAGATAGCAGGCGAGCGGCCCGGCAGCGGTACCGGTGGCCGATTCTTCCGGAATGCCGAAACGCGGTGCAAACATGCGCACGCCTGCATGCCTTCCACTGATCGTCGTCATGTTGGAAAAAACGTAATAGCCAATCACATCCAGCTCATTGCTGATGGCTTCAATCAGTTTGAAATCGGCGCGCAGCGTGGACACCGCCTGTTCATCCGGGAACGGCACCACCAGAAAAGTATTGCTGGTGTTGACCAGCGCCGGCACGAGCGCGCCGTGAAACTGTGCGGGCGTCACACCCAGCGACGCCGCAATACGCTCAGAGAAAGGGGAGTCTGCAGGAATATCCCGATATTCCGGCGCGCGCTGCTCCATGTAGACCATGTCACCGTCGATCAGGATGTTGCGGTTGCCGTCGATGGTTTCTTTCGACAACATGCCGTCCCCGACCAAACCCAGCTTGCGCAGCAGGGAAAACGTGGCGATGGTGGCATGACCGCAGTGCGCAATCTGGCGTGTCGGGGTAAAAAATTCGAGTTTGATGGTGGCGCTTTGCGAGGCAGACACGAACGCCGTCTCGGACAAACCCAGTTTGCGGGCAATGTACAGCTTCTGGTCGGTTGTCAGATTATTCGCGTCGAGCACTACACCTGCGGGATTGCCGCCAAGGACGCCATCAATGAAAGCATTAACGATATGAGCTTCGACGTGCAAAATGGAATCCCCCGAAGTGTGTATTCGACTAGTAGTTCTTCAGGGGATTCTAGCGCAACACGCCACGTCTTCGCTGGTGTGTTGCACCTTTACTCAATTACTTAGCTTGGAAAGGCTCAAACGGCTCGGTCAGGATGCCTGTCAGGGTGCGGACGCCGTCGATGTAATTACCGAGGCGCATATTCTCGTTGGCGCTGTGCTGATTGTTGTCGGCATTCACCAACGGCACGATCACGAACGGAATCTTCAATGCACCGACCATGGCGCCAGTCGGCACGGTACCGCCCATCATGCGGATCTGCACGGGATCCTTGCCATAGGTTTTGTTGAAAGAGCTGCGCAGCCATTTGCCGATCGGCGAAGCCAGGTCGGTGCGTACCGCCATGCTGGAGGCAGACACCTGCGCGTAGTCCAGCGAAGCGAGCTTGGCATAGCGCGCGCGATCGTCATCGGTCGGCTCGCCCTTGACCAGATGAAAACCCTGCTTTTCGATATGCGACTTGAGCAAACCCAGCAAAACTTGCGGATCGGTCTCAGGCACGGTACGCAAATCGAGTTCGGCAATCGCCACTCCCGGCACGATGGTACGCGCCTTCGCGCCGACATCCGCGGATTGCATGCCACGCACGTTCAGCGTAGGGTATTGCATGGCTTCCTGATAGTTCTGTCCGACCTTCTCTGCCTGAGCAATGCCGAGGCGCTTGCGCAGCGCAGCTTCATCATCCGGCACGGCGCGCATGATGCGGCGCGATTCGTCATCCAGCTTGACGGCGTCGTAGTAGCCGGCGACCGTCACGCGGCCGTCGTCGTCTTTCATCGATGCCAGCAAACGCGCCATGGTTTGCGCAGGGTTGGCGGCATAGTTGCCGTAGTGTCCGCTATGGCTATCCTGACGCGGGCCGAAGACCTTCAATGTCGCCTGCGCCACGCCGCGGTTACCGAAGACCAGCGTCGGCAAATTGCTGGCATGCATCGGACCGTCCAGCACCACCAGCAGGTCGGACTTCAACAAGGCCTGATGCTCGCTGATCACCTTGCCCAGCGATGGTGATCCTTTTTCTTCTTCCGAATCGAGGATGATCTTGACGTTGACTGCCGGTGCGGCGCCGTTGGTCTTGAGCGCATCAAAGGCAGCCAGCAGCATCATGATCGGTGCTTTGTCGTCGGCGGACGCACGGCCGAACAAACGCCATTCCGGGTTCGGATTGGCGGTGTAGAGCTGATCAATCGGCAGGGCTTCCCATTGGCCGGCGGCGTTACGTTGCTTGAGCGTCGGCTTCCACGGACTTTCCTGTTGCCATTCGGACGGTGTCACTGCCTGGCCGTCGAGATGTGCGTAAAACAAGACGGTCGGCTTGCCAGCCTTGTTGCCCGGCAGCTCGGCGAACAGCATCGGGCGGCCATCATTGGCAAGTTGCTGGGTGCGAAATCCACGGCGTTGGAACGCTTGTTCAAACCACGCCGTGTTGCGCTGAATATCGGCCGCCACGACGGAGTCGTTCGGGATGGCCAGCACTTCCGCCCACTCCTTGAAAGTGGCTTTGGCTGCGGTCACAGCTTGCGCACTGGTCGGCGCGTCGGCAGCAAAAAGAGAGGACGACGCCAGCATTGCGACGGCAATGCTGGAAGCGATACAGGTGGCGCGGAGAGAGCGGCGGGAGATGATGTTCATACGATTTCCTCATGGCAATGGAACGGCCATGATACAGAAATCATCTCCCCGCGAATATCCATTCGCATCTCGAAGAGATGTCGCATGGGGCGCAAACACACGCGCCCTATGATCCCGACACGAATGATGAAAATTATTTGTGAATGACGAATTGCCCCGGACGGCGATCAACGGGCAACGGCCAGCATCCGGGGCTGACAGTATCAGGCCGATGTATCGATGATATTGCCGATGGATTTCCAGCCGGCGGAAACGTCGTCAGCAACAGTGTTTGCAGCCGACTTCACGGTATCAACAGTAGCGTCGACGACATCACCGATTTCATCGCCGACTTTGGCGACGGCATTCTTCACGGGGACGTAGACGTTGTCGTACAGCGCATTGGTATAAGAAGAAGAAACGGATGAAACGCTCATGGCATGCTCCTTGAAAAGATCGATGAATTGTTCTGTCTTCATCATAGCCATTCAGCCCCGCAACAAGAACAGGGCAGAGCGCGATTTCGGGTAAAACCGATTAAAGATTTGTAAGGATTGCGTGATTGCGCATGATCCCTATGGCGTCGCCAGAAACCGCGAAATCACACCAGCCGCCTTGTCGAGGTTAAGCACGCCTTCCAAATGCCCGCCCGGCCCCTGCAGCAGATACAACATGCCCTGTCCGCCCTGCTTCTTGAAACGCTGCAGCGCTTCCATCGACAGCTTGGGTGGAAACACCAGGTCGCTGTAACTCGGGATGAACAGGATCTTGGCCTTGATGCCCTTCACTTCTTCATCGCTGAGGCGATACAACTGGTTCGCCTTGGACATGTAGATGATGCTGTTGCCATCGGCAACTTTGGCACGCGCACGGGCGCCGGCTTCCAACGCAGACTCGATCTTGAAACGATTGCCCATGGCTGCGCCGGGCAGTTTATCGGGGTCGGCGGGCGCATAGCCGAAGGTGCCCTGCGCCCAGTCCCAATGGCGCGTTTGCACGGTCACGATCTTGAGCGCTTCAGCCACGCCGTCATCGGGATCGCCGCTGCCGTAGTAATCACCCTGTTTCCATTTCGGATCAAGCCGCACCGGCAAAGACCAGACATCCAGCAACGCGATCACGTAGGGACTGATTTCAAAACCGGGGCCGATGACGTGCACCACGCGCTTGACGAAGTCGGGATACAGGGCCGCCCATTCCATCGCCTGGATCGATCCACCCGACGCACCCACGGCTGCTGCCAGCTGATGCACGCCAAGCTTGTCGAGCAATTGCTTGTGCACCCGCACTGAATCGCGCATCGACACCACCGGGAAGCGCATGCCGTAAGGCTTGCCGGTAGCGGGATCAATCGAGGCCGGCCCGGTGGTCGTCACCATGGGATCCTTGACGTTGATATTGACCAGCGTATCCGCGCTGATCACAAAAAATTTGTCGGTATCGATCGCCTTGCCGGGACCGATGATGCTGTCCCAATAGCCGGGCGCGGCGTCGCTCTCTTTGTACTTGCCTGCGGCGTGCGACGTCCCGGAATAAAAATGCGCGACAAAGATCGCGTTGTCGCCGGTGTCGTTGAGCTTGCCGTAGGTTTCATAGCCGATGCGCACATCACGGATTTCCTGGCCGGCGACGGTCTTGTAGGACGGCAGCGTGAATATTTGCTTGTTGACCAGCGGCAACGGCGCTGATTGCGACGCCGTCTGCGTCTGCTGGGATGCCCCCTGTGGCATCTGCTGCAGCGGCTGGGGACGCACGGGAGTCGGCAGCGACGACGCAAAGGAAGCCGGGAACGGCAACGCGAGAGGCAAGGAGAAAGAGAGGATGACAGAGAAGACGAAAGACGAGCGGCGCAACTTCATCATGAAACGATTCTCCTTGGCATGGATGTGACAACCCGGCCACTCTACGACAAGCACCGCCGCATCACAACCGGGCATGTGTAAAAATACGCCTCTTTACACGAGAACGCGTTTCATCAACAGTCGTGAGATGTGTTCTGACGATATGGTTTCAATACAACGGAGATTTCCAGTGCCCACTACTCACCTGCCCGATGTCGCCGGCCTGTTGCATCTGCGCAATGCCCATGGCGACAGCGCCGCCATCAGCTTGTACGGCGCGCAACTGCTTTCCTGGAAAACCGCCGACGAACGCGAGCATCTCTATTGCACGCCCATGCCATCGGTGAAACCGGGGGCATCGATCCGCGGTGGCGTGCCGGTCTGCTTCCCGCAGTTTTCGGGGCGTGGCGGGTTGCCCAAGCACGGCCTGGTACGCAATCTGGTCTGGCATGTCGACAGCGACATCGTGAGCGGCGACGATCAGGACGTCGCTTGTGTGCGTCTCGTCGCCACCGACACCGACAGCACGCGCGCCCTGTGGCCGCACAGCTTCTTGCTGCAATTGCAGGTTGAGATCGGTGCCGGCTGGGTCAGTGTCGCGCTCAACGCCACCAACACCGGCGAAGCCGCCTTCGACTTCACCGCTGCGCTGCATACCTATCTGGCCACACCCGACGTGCGGCAGGCAAGTGTCGCACACCTCGAAGGCACACGCGTGCTCGACACCACCGTCGCCGGCGGCAGCGAAGCGTTGCACGGCAAGACACCGCTGCGCATCAGCGATGAAACGGACAACATTTACTTTGCCGCACCGGCCTCGCTGGCCTTGCTGCAAGATGCCCAGCCCTTCCTGCAACTTGAACAGCAAGGCTTCGCCGACAGCGTGATCTGGAATCCCGGCCCGGCCAAAGCGGCGCAACTCGGCGATATGCCGGCAGAAGACTGGACGCGCATGCTCTGCATCGAAGCGGCGCAGATCGAACATCCCGTCCGTCTGTCGCCGCAAGCGACATGGCGCGGCGTGCAGCGGCTGACTCGCGGCCGTTGATCCGCTGCTGACCTACATCGTCAACAGCAGCGATCCTTGCACTGCGCCGGACTCCAGCAAGCGATGCGCCTGCGCGGCATCCTCCAGCGGGATCCGGTCGGCAATGTCGATCTGCAAGCCTGCCTGCAACTGCGTCACCGCGACATCAGCGGCGGCGCGGTATTGCGACAGATCACGGATGAAGGCGAGGATGCTCGGGCGCTCCAGCAACACGCCACGTGCCTGTGCCGCCGGCAAGGCCTCCGCCGGTGCGCCTTCGCCGGAGATGGAACCGATGCTGATCGTCATGCCACCGCTGCGGGTGGCGTCAATACTGCGCAAGACTTGCTGGCCGCCGATACCATCAATCACAACGTCCGCACCTTTACCGGCGGTCACTTCCCGCACCGCGGCGACAAAATCTTCCTTGCGGTAATTGATCGCGTGATCCAATCCACGCGAACGCGCCAACGCCGCTTTTTCATCGCTGCTGACGGTACCGATCACGCGCGCACCGATGCCTTTGGCCCACTGCGTCAACAGCAAACCCAAGCCTCCCGCCGCCGCATGCACCAGCACGGTGTGACCGCGCTGCAAACGCGCATAGTGGTTCAGCAACAGATAACCGGTCATGGCGCGCAACATGCCGGCGCCTGCCTGTTCGAATGAAACCGTGTCAGGCAAAACAATCACGCGCGCCGCATCGATGTCGACGTGCTCGGCGTAGCCGCCGCTGGCGGCAACCCACGCCACGCGCTGGCCGACCTTGAGCGTCTTCACTTCCGCACCAACGGCTTCGATCACGCCGCTGCCTTCGACGCCGGGCACACCCGGCAGAGGCAAGGGATAGCGTCCCACGCGATAGTAGACATCGACATAATTGACGCCGGCGACTTGCTGACGCACTCGAACGGCGGTGGCGGCAAGCAATGGCAGGGGGCGCGACACCGCCTCCAATTGGGTGGCGTCGCCGTAGGAAGAAAACTGGATGATTCTGGAAGTGGCGGCTAGTGCGTTCATTTGCGGGCTCCGTATGGGGATAAGTGGACGCTCAGAATAACTTCGTGCAAAATCAAACGGAATTCCCCATCCACGCCCAACTACTGTGCAAAAATCAACCAATCTGCCTGTCGCCGCGCTCGCCCTGGATCAACTCTCCTGGGATGACGTCCGCTACTTCCTGTGCCTGGCGCGCAGCGGCAGCCTGTCGGCAGCGGCACGTCTGCTGGCGGTGGAACACTCGACCGTGGCACGGCGTATCGGCGCATTGGAAACCGCCATCCAGTTGCGCTTGTTTGATCGTCTGCCGCGCGGCTGGCAGTTGACCGATGAAGGCAAGACCTTGCTCGAAGCCGCCGAGCGCATCGAGCTGGAAGCACACGCTTTCGGCCGCGCCATCCAGGGCATGACGGCAATGCAAGGTACGGTGCGGCTGTCGGCGCCGCCGGCTTTGTCCAGCCATTTTCTGATGCCGCTGATGGCGCAAAGATACAAAGAGTGGGAAGGCATACAGCTGGATCTGGTCGGCGAAATCCGCGCTGCCAATCTGCACCGGCGCGATGCCGACCTGGCGCTGCGCTTGTCGCGCCCGGAAGAACCCGGCCTGATGGCGCGCCGTCTCGGCAGCGCCGGATACGGACTGTATGGCAGCAGCCGCTGGAAACGCGTAGCGTGTGCGAAGCGGCAATACATCGGCTATGGCGAAGCGCTGCAAGGCGGTCCGCATCGTGCCTGGCTGGCGCAGTGCGCGGATGGTGCACCGTATGTGTTGGCCGCCAGCGACTTTGCCATCCTGCATCAGGCTTGCCGGTCGGGATTGGGACTGACCATCCTGCCGCATTTCATCGCACGCAACGACGAAGCCCTGATCGAGTTCGACAGCGGACTGGATGCCATGCAGCGCGACATCTGGCTCACCGTCCATCCGGATCTGCGGCGCTCGCCACGGGTACAACGCATTGCCGGGTTGCTGGCCCAGATCGTTCAGGAGCAGGCGGCCTTGCTGGACTGAGGTACTGTATTGGACTGCGCTGGGATGCGCTGGGCTGGACTATGACTGTCATGCTCTGCCGAAAATCGCGGTTCAGGCTATGCTTGGCAGATTCAACAATGCCTGCACATCCTCTTCCCCATGATCAAGATCCTCGGAAAAGCCACCTCCATCAATGTCCGCAAAGTCCTCTGGTGCTGCGACGAACTGAACCTGTCCTTTCAGCGTGAAGACTGGGGCAGCGGATTTCAGTCCACTCAGGTGCCGGAATTTCTCGCGCTCAACCCGAATGCGCTGGTGCCGGTGATCGACGACGACGGCTTCATCCTGTGGGAGTCCAACAGCATCATCCGCTATCTCGCCAATCGTTACGGCAACGACAATTTCTATCCGCGTCATCCCCAGGCACGCGCCTGCGTCGACCAATGGATGGACTGGCAGGCGACCAATCTGAACAACGCCTGGAGCTATGCTTTCCTGTCGCTGGTACGTAACTCGCCGGCACATCAGGATCCGCAGCAACTGGCCGCATCCGTCGCCGGCTGGAACAAGCACATCGGCATCCTTGAGCAGCGCTTGCAATCGACTGGTGCCTACATTGCCGGCGACCGTTTCACGCTAGCCGACATTCCCATCGGCTTGTCCGTCAATCGCTGGCGCGCCACACGGCTGGACCATCCTGATTATCCTGCCGTGGCGGCATATTTTCAGCGGCTCAATGAGCATCCCGGCTTTATCCGGCATGGCAACAACGGCACGCCCTGATCCGCCCCGATTGAATTGACATCACAGACTGACGACCATGGACAACTCAAGCAATCGCCTCGTACCCATTTTTTTCTATGGTCTGCACATGGATGCAGAATCCCTGCAACAGAAAGGCGTCGCCATCCGCCAGCCACGTCTTGCCACTATCCTGCATCACAGGGTAGTCGTACGAGAAAAAGCGATGCTGCTGCGCGAGAAAGATGCGCTTGCCTACGGCATGCTGTATCACCTGACGCACGCGGAGATCGATATCCTCTACAAACACCAGAGCGGCTATCGTGCTGAGGCTTTTCCGGTGAATGACGGCGAGCATGAAATCTGCGCCATCAGCATGGTGCACATCGAACCGCCGCTCGACTCCCCCATCGATTACGACTACGTCTCACGTTTGCGTGCAGTGCTGGAGCGGCTTGGCTTTCCAGTTGATCATCTGCCTGCACAACTAGCCTGATGGGCCATTTAGGGGAAGAAACCAGACCATGCTGCTGCATACCATCTATCTGATCGCCATCACGGCCGAGGCCATGTCCGGTGCCATCATGGGCATTCGCCGCGAGATGGACTTGTTCGGCATCTGCCTGATCGGCACGGTCACCGCGCTCGGCGGCGGCACGGTACGCGACATCCTGATCGGTCACTATCCGCTGAGCTGGGTCGCGCATCCGGAGTACCTTGCCTTTACCATCTGCGCCGCCGTCGTCACTGCGATTGCCGCACGCAAGATGCATCATTTCAAGTCGGCATTTTTGATTGTCGACGCGCTAGGGCTGGTCGCCTTCACGATTATCGGCTGCGATATCGCGAGAGCATTTTCAGAATTCAATCCCTTTGTTGTCGTCATTTTCGGCATGATCACCGGCGTGTTCGGCGGCCTGCTGCGCGACGTACTGTGCAATCAGATTCCGCTGGTGCTGCAACGCGAGGTCTATGCCAGTGTGTCGCTGGTGACCGGTGGTCTGTATGTGGGATTGCTGTGGCTGGACGTCAACGCCAACGTGGCGTCACTCAGTGCGCTGGGCGTGGGATTTGTGTTCCGGCTGCTGGCGATCCGCTATCACTGGATGCTGCCGCGCTTCAACGAGAAGGACGTGCAGGGTTTTGAGTGATCGCGGCGCTACGCTCAAAACCCTGACTACGAATCAACTTACTCGATAATGATCGGTTCGAGCGATGGCAATGACACCGGCTGCGTCGTGGACTGCACGCTGCTTTCATCCTGATCCGTTGACATCGCATCACGATCCGAATCCATGTCGTCAGTCTTTTTCTCGCCCTGACGTCGCTTACGCTCCGCTGCAATCATCTTCGCAGGCAAAGGCGTCCAGACCACGCTGTTATTGACCGCATACATCTGGCACACAACATTGCGCCATCGCGCGCAACGCTGCATTGCGCGCGTGGAAGGATCCGAGATGCCCGGCGCATCGATCACGCTCAAGCCCCATGTGGAAACCCATCCGCCATTGCTGGAGATGACAAAGGCGCGCGGCAATCTTTGCTTGAGCCATTTCTCGTAGCCGATACGCCCTCTGTCGTTCACCGCCGGCAGCGACACCACATCACTCAGACCGGCATAGGTGGTGCGACGGAAGCTGCTGCGGCGGTCGTTGATGCGTGGCGCCACTCCCGGCAGCAAGGCGACATCCGCCTTGCCCGCATCAGCAGGGCGATGACGCAGCACCGTATCTTCAAAGTGCAGCTTGTCTTCCGGATCCGGTGTGAAATCGAACTGATAGTAGCTGCGCTCGCCCGCCTTCACCTGAATTGTGAGGCCGCGATTGAAACCCCATGGCCCGGGGCTCACGACAATGTTGTGCTTGCCGGGATCCAGATGCAAAACAACGTAGCTACCGTTTTCCAGCATTGGTCCGATGTGACCGTCAGCAGTGGTATAAAACGGTTGCGCTCTGGCGATGTCTGATTTGATGCGATAGATATAAACATCGCCCTTGCGCTCATCCACCGGCTTCAACGGCGTGCCGGCGCGCGGAGCACGGGCACAGCCTGACAGCAATACGGCGGCGGCAATGAAAAGAAGAGCAGCAACACGGCCCAGTCCCGGACCGGCCATTTTTTTCTGATGTGGCATCTGGTGTTTTTCTTGTTTGTTGATGGGTACCCCGCGGCGATTCTCACCGATGTCAATTTGCAGGTCAAGCAGGAATGGCGCATTCTTCCGCGTATGCAAGAAATGTCTCTACAGCGTTTATCCATGCGCCTTTGCGCACCTATTTAGTCAGCACTTTGACAGCATCTAATGCTACAGTCGTTATGATCAATGCTGACAAAAAACAGAAGAGCGCAGCGCCATGCCAGACAAGAAAACCAAGAACATGTCCTCTCTCTCTCGCCGCGATTTCCGTTCTTCGCCGCTTCTGGTTGCGGCAACAGCAGCCGTGATCGGCCTTGTCGCCTTGCCTCAGTCGGCGTATGCCGCCCGCTGGCAAGAAGTCGGCGAAAACGAAACCTCACTGGATAAGAGCTATATCGATGTCGATTCCGTCAGACAAGACGGAAACATCCGCGTGGCGCAGTTCATGACCGTCTATGAAAAGGCACGCGTCAATGCGCACGACATCAAGATGGACCGCTACGTCCAGAGGACAGCGTTTGATTGCGTCAACAAGACGATCTCGCTGATTTCGACGGTCGGCTATCTGGATGGCCAGCGCGTCGGCTTCAGTCCGGTGCGCACCGACTGGATAAAAAACTTCCAGCCGCTGGCAGATACACCGTTCGCGCAACGTTCTTTCACCCTCGCCTGCACTGTCCCGATACAAGCTGCCCAGGCAACCAAGCCGTCGGTGCCTGTGGCTCCACTAGCACCACCAAGACAGAAATCCAGCAGCGGCACCGGCATCATCGTCAACCGGGACGGCTACATCCTGACCAACAACCATGTCGTCGATGGCTGCAAATCACTCACGGTGAAAGCCAGCAATGGCGACACGATAAGAATACTGGCCGAGTTGGAAGCCATTGACCGGACAAACGATCTGGCGCTGATCAAGTCGTTGCAGCCATTCAATCAGGCGGCCAGTTTCCGCATGCCGGCAAAGCCGGTCAGGCTGGGCGAAGAAATCGGTGTCATCGGCTATCCGCTGCCGGGCATTTTGTCGAGTGAACCGAAAGCCACATTCGGGCAAATCAATTCACTCGCCGGCATCAACAACAATCGCGCGCATTTACAAATTTCTGCCCCTATCCAACCCGGCAACAGCGGCGGCCCGGTGCTCGACACCAGCGGCGCCGTCATCGGCGTGGTGGTGTCATCGGTGGCAATGGCGATGTCGCAGGCGATAGGCTCCGTGCCGCAGAATGTGAACTTCGCCATTCGCGGCGAAGTGGCGCAAAACTTCCTGACTGCACATCACGTCAACTTCATCATCGCGGAGCCGGGCAAAAGATTGGCGACGGATGAGATCGCGGAGAACGGCCTGCAATTTACTGTGCAGATCCTGTGTAATTGAAGAGGGAGCGATCTGCTCACTCCGGATTCAGGCAACTCGGATACGGCTCTTTTTCCCCTGCGACGTGCGCACACAGGCGCACGGGTGCAAGCTGCTGGTATCGGCCTACCCATTTCGCCATATCGATGCGCATCGGCAGCACTGACGGCATGCCTCTTTCGGCCCATTGCACGGTGTAGTAGTCGCGCGCTCCCTTGATCACGATGACCAACGCCGCTTCACTGGTCAGTCCCGACGTGGCGGGCGACTGGCCGCAACTGACGACCATGACGTACTGCTCATAGCCGTTGACGATACCCTCGGACATCTTCCTCTGGCTGAAAGACTCCGAACAGGCGCGCCGAAAGCCGCCGGCAATATGTTCGGCATAGTTCGCCGGCGAAATCGTCGCCTCCGATGCGGTCTCCTTCACGCCGCTTATCGTCACCATTTGCGTCCAGGCGCCAGGATCTTCGCCTTCCGGAACCGACTCGCGAATGTAGCGCTGCGAGGTAGTGTTTTCAGAAGCCACTTTGAATCCTCTTGGATAGCCCATGTAGAGAAGCTGACTGTAGATCGGCGTCACGGTTTTAACGACGGCCTCCTGCGATGCGCCATTGACGACTTCTTCCGGCGAATTCATTTCGATCATAACCGGTGCCGGTGCGATCTTTACCTGGCTGGCGTCTTTTGCAGGTTCTTTGGAGTCAAGGTTCTGTCCCGAGGCGGAACATGCCATGAAGACAAGAACCGACGGGATCGCGATGCGGTGAAAGGAGTGCTTCATATTGTTGTGATCGTCTGCTTTGACACTTATCTGTGATCGCCGGTATCCACCGGTTGATCTGGAACCGGTCGATCCGGATTCCCTGCCGTGATTCTACATAAAGGGGCGCAGACGGCAAGGCAGCAATACAAAATGGTAGGCAAGCACGTCATTCCAGCCGATCATCTCCCGCGGTAATGATGAAATAAATTAGCGCCCTCGCCTTCACACACTGAAATTTTGTCTCTTGTTGTCGCGCCGGCGGCGCCTGCAAAATAGACATTCGTTTTTCTCTTCTCTTTCCCTTACCCATGGAGCATGACCGATGACACGCCACATCGATACGCAAGGCATCGCCGTGCAAATGAAAGATGCGCAAGACAAGGTGCGCCAGATTGCCACCATCACATCGCAAGAACCGGCATTTGATGTCGCTACGGCATACCAAGTGGCGGATCTTGTGCATCAGGCAAGATTGGAACAAGGCGCCGCTGCTGCAGGCCGCAAGATCGGCTTTACCAACGCCGCCATGTGGGCGCGATATGGCGTGGAAGAACCCGTCTGGGGCCACATGTACGACAGCAGCATCGTTTATCTGCCGGGCTCGCAAGGCGAATGCAGCCTGGCCCGTTTCGCCGAACCGAAGATCGAACCGGAAATCGCCCTGCATTTTCACAAGGCGCCACCTGAAAATGCCGACATCGCGGCATTGGTCGACTGCATTGACTGGATTGCTCCCGCTTTCGAAATCGTGCAGTCCCATTACCCCGGCTGGCAGTTCAAAGCTGCCGACACCGTTGCCGATGGCGGTCTGCACGGCATGCTGTTTGTCGGAGAACGCATCTCGCTTGCCGCACTCGGCAGCGAAGCACTGGAGCAACTGGCAACATGTTCCGTCACGCTGCGCTGCGATGGCGCGGTACGCGAAACCGGCAGGGGATCAAATGCGCTCGGCAGCCCGCTCGCCGCGATGGCGCACCTGATCGCAGTGATTGCAAAGCAAGCGATCCAACGTCCGGTTCAGGCCAATGAAGTCGTGACGACGGGTACGCTCACGGCAGCGTTTCCGGTGAGTGCGGGGGAGGTATGGAATATGGAGCTGGAGGGGATTGCCTTGCGCGGAATAGGCTTGAAGTTTATTGCCTGATTTTGCCCGGGTTGGCCCAAGTTCACCCGCCATCACAAAGCACTGTCAAAACACCGGCTCCGATGCACCTCGCGATGCCGGACGAGCCGACGGCTTGGTGACGGGATACAGATCGACGCGCGAGAAATATCGCGAGGCTGCGTCCGGACTCAGGAAGTGATAGCAGTGTTGGGAGACACAGTACCGTTGTCCTGTTGCTGTTCTCTCAGCGGTCTGTTTAAACAGGAAATACGATTCCGTCCCTCTGACTTGGCCATTTGCAACGCGCTGTCGGCACGCTGCAAGAGGTCATTCATCGTCTTGTCGCCGTGTTCACTGACTGCCACGCCAACGCTGATAGTAAATGGCGGCAGGTTCTCGCTTTGATTCTCCGCCATACCGCGACGCAGTTTTTCGGCGATGATCATCGCTCCATGCAGATTCATGACAGGCAGCGCCAATGCAAATTCTTCGCCGCCGACACGGCTGATGATGTCGGTGTCGCGCAAGATGCGCGCTGCCAGTTCGCCGAAGCGGCGTAGCACCGCGTCGCCGACGGCGCGCCCATGGGTTTTATTGATCTGCTCGAACTCATCGATATCGCAGACCGCCATCGACAAAGGTTTTGCGGTGCGACGCGCCAGCCGGAATTCACGGTTGGCATATTCATCGAACTGGCGCCGATTGGCGAGCCCGGTGAGCGGGTCACGGGTAGCCATCTCATAGAGATGCGCATTGTAGCGGCGGATTTTCGTGATCATGGGGCGGAAAATCAGCACCGCTTCCAGCACCAGTGTGATAAAAAACGCGACTAGTACCGCCAGTTGCGCCGTGCGAGCCTGTTCAATGCGCGCGTCAGCCTGCCCGGCGAACAGCGCCTGCGCACGATCGAGCGCAGGCAACAGCAGATCCCGCGAATGGTGTTGCAGCGCCCGATAAGCCTCGTTGCCGGCGTTCATCGTGGTCGCGCCAATGAAACGGCGTGAGTCATCCAGAAAACTGCGCACTTCCGTATCGAGCGCGTTGCTGCCGACAAAATACAACTCATGTTCGGCCGCATTGAGTTGGCTGCCGGCAGGGTCGCCTTTACCGGTGAGAATATCCTGCGCCCGCTCCATCTGGGTGACGGCATCCTGCAAAGCATCGCTGGTGGACGTGTCGCCGACGTACAGATCCGTGCTGAGCAGCGCAATGCGTTGCGACAGCATGCGCTGCTGTTCGACCAGATGGATGCGCTGCGCTGCGCCACGTTGTTCGATGATGATATTGCCAAGAAGAAAATATGCTGCCAGAAACAGCAGCGCCATCACTGCCACACCGCCCGCATAGGCAATGCTCATCCGGGTGGCGCTGATCTTTCTGTCGGGCAAGCTGGTTGCCGTTGTTTTGGTTTCTTTGGCCGCACGTGTCATCGTAGTGCTTTCTGTGATTGGGGCGTGGAGTGCACAATGCAGTCCTGAGGGTCGATATTATGACATCAGTGCCGCGCAGGAACACGGCGGCAGAGGTGCCTGGTCAGATACCCGAGCTTGGTCGACGGCGGCAGCTTGCATCAATCACGCACTTTCCCCCGCATCGATTTGATCTCACCGCGCAGCGTCTTCGTCTGCAAGCGTTTGCGCTGCGAACTGCGGGTGGGACGAGTCGGCCTGCGCAACACCGGCACGTGGGCGATAACGGCCAACATCTCCTGCAAGCGCAGCAAGGCATCGGCCTTGTTCTTTTCCTGACTGCGATGCGCCTGGGCTTTGATGATGACTACCCCCTCCTTGCTGATGCGATGATCCCGCAACGCCAGCAGACGCTGCTTCACATCATCCGGCAAGGACGACGCGCGGATATCGAACCGCAGATGAATGGCGCTCGATACCTTGTTGACGTTCTGCCCGCCCGCACCTTGTGCGCGGATAGCGGTGAGTTCGACTTCTTCGTCGGTGATGAAGAGGGTGAGGATGGCGATGGCTCGGTTTGGTAAAGCTGTGTTCTAACGAAATGCTTTTAAGCAGAAGTAGTACTTGGAAGAGTATTCACTGCAGATAAGAAAAAGCTAAAAAATGCTCGGTGTTTCCATTGCCGGACATATGTGTCGACCGCTGGTCGTAAGCTTGGGAAAATTCTGCCCTACCACTGAACTGAATAACAAACTCCAAATTTTACGTGCAACTTATTGGCTAGTTTCTAGCCATCGGGTCTTGACGATTCCTTGCCGAAAACTCATTTAATCAAAAAAGCGGATGAAAAATGGATTTTTTCATCCGCTGAAACCACTATTCTGGCTTGAAACTTTCCCATACGGGCGCATGCATAAGCACAGCAGCCCGGTCTTTGGTATCCCATATTGGATGACTTTTTCCTAAATAGAAAAAATGTGATTTCACGCCGTTAAATGGCTTCTCACTATTAATCCCGGTTTTTGAATACACGACAACAAAATCACCAGCACTTACATCTTTATCGGGAAACCAATATGTTTCATAGACGCCATTTGTCACTGAGTTTTCACTATAACTAGATTGAATAAGCAGGTATTCACCAAGATTCCCCCCTAATTCAACCTTCATTACTACTCTTTCTTTGGCTAGATCATTTCGATCTCTGATATTCGTAATCTTGAGCTTCATGGCTTAACCGCCTTCGCAGCCAAACCTGCAACGATAAGTACAACGCCAAATATTCCCGTCATCCATGCAGTAGGTTGCATTTGCCAAATTGACGGTGCGTATCCCAATGCTGCCGCACCAACCGTTATGCAGGCGATATGAATAATCTCGATTGAAATTTTCCCTTTAAATTTCTCTTCTAAGATCGCAGCACTTTTATCCGCCTCGTGAAACTTTCCTCTAAACGATGCTAGATCGCTTCGCTCAGCATCCAGTCGCTCAATTTCATCAATCAACATTCTTTGTACGGCAGGGGAGGATAATTCTTCATCGCTAAGCTCTCTTCGGAGTTTTGCAAATGATTTACGACCAGATGTTCCTTTCGCCACAAGTTGAAGTGCGCCTTCTGTAGCTTCTTGAGGTTCAATATCTGGCTCTGCATTTGTCTCTGTCATTACCGGATTCCTACTTTGAGGTTCTAAGACTTATATGGGTTCAAAGACACAGAGTTATTACGCATGGAAGATCTTTTACCCAAGTTAAGCCGAATTATGACATGCGGTTACCGTGTAGGTTATCAATTTATAAGCTCCCCATTTGCACTCAAATCTCCCTCATTATTCAAAATTTAGTCGTCATCAGAGGTCGAATCTGATCCCACATAGGCTTGTTGATTTTTTCCAAAGTCAAGCCTGTAACAGACTCGGAGACCGCCGATCACTGGATCGCTCCTTCGTCAACCCGGTATAATCCCTACCCAACGCGGGTGTAGCTCAATGGTAGAGCAGAAGCTTCCCAAGCTTACGACGAGGGTTCGATCCCCTTCACCCGCTCCAGGGTGCTAGGGAATCCAGCATTTTCATCGCTGCCTTATTTGCCTGCCTTTTGCACGCCGCATAACAATTCCATCTTCAGATCCTTCGCTTCACGAGTCATTCATGTCAGAAAACAAATCCGGCAAACCGCTTTTTTACGATCCGACCGAACATCGCATCCGCAGCTTCGTCACACGTGCAGGTCGCTTGTCGGGCGCGCAGGCGCGCGCTATTGAGGAGCTGGGGCCGCAGTTCTTGTTGCCGTATGCAAAGGAGACGCTGGATATCGATGCAGCCTTTGGACGCTCGGCCCCGACGGTGTTTGAGATCGGCTTCGGCATGGGCGACACCAGCGCGAAGATTGCGGCGGATATGCCGGAGAAGAATTTCATCGGCGTGGAAGTGCATACGCCGGGTGTGGGTAGTCTGCTGAAGCAGATCGGTGAGCAGAGTCTGACCAATATGCGTCTGATCCAGCACGATGCGGTGGAAGTGTTGACCAACATGATTGCACCTGGCTCACTGGCAGGCGCGCATGTGTTCTTTCCGGATCCGTGGCACAAGGCGCGTCACAACAAGCGCCGTCTGATTCAGGGGCCGCTGGTGAGTCTGCTGGCGTCGCGCATTGCGCCGGGCGGTTACCTGCATTGCGCCACCGACTGGGAAGAGTATGCGATCCAGATGCTGGAAGTACTGGGTGCGGAGCCGACGCTGAAGAACAGCACCGACGCCGCTGAAGGCTATGCCCCGCGTCCCGACTACCGCCCTGTCACCAAGTTTGAAAACCGCGGCCTGCGCTTGGGACATGGTGTTTGGGATCTGGTGTTCATCAAACAGCCTTGATATCTTTTTCTAACCTGTTTGCGATCTGTAGCGAGAGGCCATGATCCGGTGACGGCCGGAGCGGAGGAACCGGAGTGTACTTGAGTACATGAGGATTCCGAGCACCGCCCAAGGGTTTCCAATTCACGGATCATCGCCTCGCAGTAAGATCGCAGACAGGTTAGGCGCGCAGTTTGAACACACTCACTGCACGCGCCAACCCGGCCGCCTGATCCTGCAGACTTTCTGCTGCTGCGGCGGCTTCTTCCACCAGCGCGGCGTTCTGCTGCGTGACCAGATCCATTTGCACGACTGCCCGGTTGACTTCGTCGATGCCTGCGCTTTGCTCACTGTTGGCGCGGGTGATCTCGTCCATGATCTCTGCGACCTGGGCGACGGCGACAACGATCTCTTGCATGGTCTGGCCGGCGTTGCCGACCAGGCTGGTGCCGGTGCTGACTTTGGATACCGAGTCGCTGATGAGCTCCTTGATCTCTTTAGCGGCGGTTGCACTGCGTTGGGCCAGTGTGCGCACTTCTGATGCAACCACGGCGAAACCTCTGCCCTGTTCTCCGGCACGGGCGGCTTCGACCGCAGCGTTGAGCGCGAGGATGTTGGTCTGGAACGCAATGCCGTCAATGACGCCGATGATATCGACGATCTTGTGCGAACTTTGTTCGATGGCGTTCATGGTGTCGACCACGGCGGCGACCATCTCACCACCTTTTACTGCCACGCCGGAGGCATCGGCAGCGAGCTTGTTGGCTTGATGCGTGTTCTCAGCGTTCTTCTGCACGGTGGAGGTGATCTCTTCCATGGAGGCGGCAGTTTCTTCGAGAGAACCGGCCTGCTCTTCGGTGCGTGACGACAAATCCTGATTGCCCAGGGCGATTTCGGTCGAGGCGGTGGCGATGGTGTTGGTGCTGACGCGCACTTCGCTGACGATGCCGACCAGGTTGTCGTTCATGTCTTTGAGCGCCTGTAGCAGTTGGGCGGTCTCGTCCTTGCCGCTGACGACTACTTCCGAGCGCAAGTCCCCTGCAGCCACGGTCTGCGCGATGACGACGGCGGTGTTGAGTGGACGCGTGATGCTGGTCACCAGCCAGAAGGTGACGATGCTGCCGAGTGTCAGCGCCAGCACGATGGACACCACTAGCGTCAGCCGTGCCTCCCGGTAATCCGACGCGGCATCCAGCGCGATCTCTTCGCGGAATTTGTCGGCTGACTTGCGGACGTCGGCGACGATGTCGTCGATCATCTGCGTCGGCAGGCGGTCTGCGCCTTTGACGGCGTCATCGACACGCCCTACGCTGTCGCGGTCTTCAGGCTTGTATTCCTTCTGGAGGGCGGCGAGATATTTAACGCCAAGATCGGCATGCGCCTGCTGGGCCTGCTTCAGTTTGTCGGTGCTCATGCCCAGCGCCGGCAGCAAGCTGGTGAGCTTGTCCAGATTGACCTGCGTGGCTTTGCCCTCGTCGATGAAGGCCTGGCGGTATTTGTTGAAGGATTCGGCATCCTTGCCGCGCAGCAAGGTGTTCTTCCACTCCTGCACCTGGATCTTGAATTGCACCTGGGCACTGCGGGCGGAGTCGATGGCTCGCTCGATGGTCGCGGCCTTTTGCATTGCCTGGGTGTTCTGCTCAAAGCTATCGTTGAGCGTCATCCAGCCCCGAACGCCTACGAAGATGGTTGCCAGCAGCAACAACGCCGCCAGCAAACCGAGACGTGTACCTATCCTGAGATCGGTCAGCTTCATATACCCTCCATGCTTGTGGTTGCGCGGAAACAGTACTGCCAACAATGTCGGTCATAGCTTCAGCTTATTTCAGCATAGACCATCGGCACTGTTGTCATACTGTTCATTAACGGCAAAGCATGATGCGTACCACAGGGTATGTCACTCAGAAATTTCCTGATATTTCCTGAATGAGGGCGATAATTTCCGTACCGTAAGTTTCCAGTTTCTTTTCGCCAACGCCGGTGACGCCACGCAGATCGTCGAGCGATGACGGCTTGGCTTTGGCGATTTCGCGCATGGTGGCGTCGTGGAAAATAACGTAGGCCGGCACGTTGTGTTTGCGCGCAGTCTCGACACGCCACCAGCGCAGCTTGTCAAAGAGCGTTTGTTCTTCGGTCGACAGATCCGTTTCGGTGTAGTTGGATTTGGACGACGTGCGTTTTGGTTTGACCGGCTTCTGATATTGGCGCAGCTGGATTTTTTGCTCGCCGCGCAACACCGGCTTGGCCTCTTCGGTCAGTTTGAGCGAGCTGTAGTTTTCATGGTCGACGGTCAGCAAACCGAGTGCGATGACCTGGCGCAGCACGGCGCGCCATTCGGCTTCGCCATACTCGCTGCCGATGCCGAACACCGATAACTGGTCGTGGCGCCATTGCTTGACCCTCTCGCCATCAATGCCTCGCAAGACATCCAGCACGTGGCCGGCGGCAAAGCGCTGTTCGACGCGGTAGACGGTCGACAACAGTTTTTGCGCCATCAGCGTGCCGTCGAAAGAGACCGGCGGCGACAGGCAGATGTCGCAGTTGCCGCAGGCTTGCTGGCCATGCTGGCCGAAATAGTCGAGCAAGCGCACGCGGCGGCAATGGAGGGTCTCGCACAGGCCGAGCATGGCGTCGAGCTTGACGCCGAGCACGCGCTTGAAGGTTTCGTCGGCTTCGGACTCGGCGATCATGCGGCGCTGTTGCACCACGTCTTGCAAGCCGTAAGCCATCCAGGCGTTGGCGGGTAAACCGTCACGGCCGGCGCGGCCGGTTTCCTGATAGTAGCCTTCGATGCTCTTTGGCAAATCGAGGTGGGCGACAAAGCGCACGTCTGGCTTGTCGATGCCCATGCCGAAGGCGATGGTGGCGACCATGACGATCTTGTCTTCCCGCAGGAAGCGCGACTGGTTGGCGGTACGCTTGGCGTAGTCCATGCCGGCGTGATACGGCAGCGCGTTGATGCCGCTCTGCTTGAGAAATTCGGCGGTCTCTTCGACCTTCTTGCGCGACAGGCAGTACACCACGCCGGCGTCGTCGGGATGCTCGCTCTCGATGAAGTCGAGCAACTGCTTACGGCCGTTGGCCTTTTCGACGATCTGATAGCGGATGTTGGGACGGTCGAAGGACGACACGAACTGGCGTGCATCTTCGAGCTGCAGGCGATGGATGATTTCTTCGCGGGTCTGCTGGTCGGCGGTGGCCGTCAGTGCGATGCGCGGCACGTTGGGAAAGCGCTCGTGCAGCACCGACAGCTTGATGTATTCGGGACGGAAGTCGTGGCCCCATTGCGACACGCAGTGCGCCTCGTCGATGGCAAACAGCGAGATGTGCGCCGCTTCCAGCAGGTCGAGGCAGCGCGGCGTCATCAGACGTTCCGGCGCCACGTACAAGACGTCGAGATCGCCGCTGCGTACACGTCGCTCGATCTGCATCGCTTCATCGAAGGTCTGCGTCGAGTTGAGGAAGGCTGCGCGCACGCCGACTTCGGCCAGCGCGTCGACCTGATCCTGCATCAGCGCGATAAGCGGTGACACCACCACACCCACGCCATCACGCACCAGCGCCGGCACCTGATAGCACAGCGACTTGCCGCCGCCGGTCGGCATCAGCACCAGCGCGTCGCCGCCCTGCACGACATGCTGGACGATCTCCGCCTGCTGGCCGCGGAAGGACGAATAGCCGAATACGGTTTCGAGGATGTGCAGCGCTTTGGATTGCTGCTCCTGAACCCGCTCTGACACCGGCTCTGACACAATTTCAGACATTTATTGCAAGAATCCCTTGCTGACCGCAACCAGCAAAAATACGCCAAGTGCGGCGCGATAAACAATGAAAGGCCAGGTCGAGAAACGCTCCAGGAATTTCATCAATCCCCAGATCGCGCAAAACGCCGAAACGCTCGCGACCACAATGCCGAATAGCAATAGCGACCATGCCTGCAGCGGAATATGCGCATGCCACAGGACAGCCAGTTCTTTGAGGCCGGCCAGCGCAATCGCCGGCAAGCCGAGCAGGAAGGAAAAGCGTGCCGCTTCTTCCCGCTTGAAATTGAGAAACAGCGCAGCAGTCAAGGTCGACCCCGAACGCGACACGCCTGGGATCAGCGCGCCGACTTGGGCAATGCCGACGATCAGCGCGTCGCGCAGGCGCATTTCGTCGACGGTGCGGCGATGACGGCAAGCCAGTTCGGCAATCGCCAGCAGCACCGCCATGGCGATGCACGACCAGCCGATCACCGACAGGCTGCGCAGCGGCGAGCCGCAGGCGTTCAACACATGCGAAAGAGCCAGACCGGCGATGCCGATGGGGATGGTCGCCAGAATGATGGCAACCGCCAGGCGGAACATCGGGCTGTTGAAATCACGCTGCTTCCACGCGGTGATGCTGCCGGTGGCAACGGCCGAGACATCGCGCCAGAAATAGCTGACCACCGCAGCCAGCGCCGCCAGCTGCATCGCCGCCGAGAAGGCTGAGCCCGGATCATGCCAGCCCAATACAGCCGGTACGATGCGCATATGCGCCGTGGAGGAGATCGGCAACAACTCGGTGATGCCCTGTACGATCCCAAGAAAGCCGATCTGCAAATAGTCCAGAGAAGCGAAGCCGATGTCCAGACCGGCGCTGCATACATTTGCCACGATAAATCCTTTGTTACTTTTATTCGACCCAGGCAACAACACCCGAATAAGCCGTACCCAAAATCACCAGACCGAACAGGATGCGATACCAGGCAAACACGGTGAAGTCATGCGAGCTGATGTAACGCAGCAACCAGCGTACGCACAGGAAAGCCGACACGAAGGCGGCCACGGTACCGATGGTGAACAGCGGCGCATCGGCGGCGCTCAGCAAGGCGCGCTCTTTGTACAGCGAATAGATGGTGGCCGCGAACAGCGTCGGGATCGCCAGGAAGAAGGAAAACTCGGTGGCCGCCTTGCGCGACAGGCCAAACATCATGCCGCCGATGATCGTGGCGCCCGAACGGCTGGTGCCGGGGATCAGCGCAAAGGCTTGTGCGCAGCCGACCTTGAAGGCATCCAGCGGCGTCATGTCGTCCACGGAATCGATGCGCCCTGAGGAATAGCCCATGTTGCCCTTGTTGAGACGTTCTACCCACAGGATGATCAGACCGCCGACGATGAAGGCGATGGCGACCGGCACCGGTGCGAACAGGACTGCCTTGATCTTCTTGCTGAACAGGAAGCCGAGGATGGCGGCCGGCAGGAAGGCGATGATCAGGTTGATCACCAGGCGCTGCGCCTTGCGGTCACTGAACAGACCGCCGATCACCGAGGCGATGCGGGCACGGTATTCCCAGCATACGGCGAGGATGGCGCCGGCCTGGATGACGATCTCAAAAACGTCGACTTTTTCTTTCGGAAAGGCCGGGCTGGCGAAATGCAGCAGGCTGCCTGCAAGAATCAGATGTCCGGTGGAAGAAATAGGTAGAAATTCGGTCAGGCCTTCTACGATGCCCATGATGAGCGCTTTGAGAGCGAGAATTGTGTCCATGCTGAGGGGGAGGTTAAGTCAAAGGAACCGCAAAGAGCCGGCGAAAAAGCGGCGCCGGCGCCGGTCGAAGTCAGCATTTTACTGGTTCGGCACGGGACGGGTGCGTTTTTGCTTTGGCACGGAAGAAACTGTGCGAGATTATTGAAGTCACACCGTGCGGGCGCAAGCAGCGCTTCATTCAATTGTTATCGACTTCCGGAGAAGTGTAATGACGATTCGACATCATCCTGTACTGATCGCCGGCGCCGGCCCAACCGGTCTCACCGCCGCCATGGAGCTGTCCCGGCTGGGCGTGCCGGTGCGCCTGATCGACAAGCTGACGGCGCCGTCGGCGACATCGCGTGCGCTGGCGGTGCAGGCGCGCACGCTGGAGTTGCTGCAACAACGTGGTCTGACTGACAAGATGCTGGCAGCGGGCAACAAGGCCCATGCCGGCAGCCTGTATGGACGCGGCAAGCTGCTCGGCAAGGTCGATCTGAGCCGGATTCCCGGAAGGCACAACTATGTCCTGCTGCTGTCGCAAGCCGAGACGGAACGCCTGTTGACAGAACAACTGGCGCTGCAAGGCGTGCAGATCGAGCGCGGCGTCGAGCTGATCGGCTTCGTGCAATCGCAGGCATCCACGCCGGCATCCACGTTAGCGAGCGGCGTACTGGCTGAACTGCGCCATGCCGACGGGCGCATCGAACAAGTGCAGGCAGCCGCATTGATCAGTGCCGAGGGTGCGCACAGCAGCGCGCGTCATGCGCTCAATCTGGCGTTTGAGGGCAAGTCGCTCAAACCGACTTATGCGCTGGCCGATCTGTATGTGGACGGCGAGATCGCGTCGGATCAATTGTCGATCTTCATTTCGGATCACGGCTTTCTGGCGATGTTTCCGCTGGCGCAGGGACATTTCCGCATGATCGCCATCGAACCCGATGCCGAGGCCCGGCAAGATGACGAGCTGGTGCGCGACATTCCCGGTGATCCGCCGACGCTGGCGCAACTGCAGGCGATCTACGATGCGCATTCGCCGGTACCGGCGACGCTGAGCAATATTGTCTGGAGTTCGCACTTCCGCATCAACAGCCGCATGCTGCAGACACTGCGGCAAGGCAATGTGTTCTTCGGCGGCGATGCCGCACATATCCATAGCCCGGCCGGCGGCCAGGGCATGAACACCGGCATCCAGGACATGATCGATCTGTGCTGGAAGCTGGCGCTGGTGCTGCAAGGCAGAGCCGATGCGGCGCTTCTCGACACCTACGAGCAAGACCGCCTGCCGGTGATTCGCAACATTGTCACGCGCACCGAAGCGGCCACCGATGTACTCAATTCGCGCAGCACATGGGTGCACACCCTGGTGACGCATATTGCGCCGCTGGCGCTGAACATCGACTTCATCCAGGACACCGCCACGCGACTGATCAGCGAAATCAATGTTGATTACCGCAGCAGCCCGCTGTCGGCCACGCATGATGCCGGCGGCAGCCTGCACGGCGGTGACCGCTTGCCGGATATCGACGTGATCGCATGGGAACACAACAACAGCGAGGCAGAATCCCGCGAAGGCAATCTGTACGCGCTGCTCGATCCGTCGCGCCTGACGCTGCTGATCGCACAAGGCCCGTCGGCGCCGATTCTGCCGCCAGACTGGCGCGAACAATTACACCGCTGGGAAGGTGTGCTGACCATACGCCACGTCGCTGCAGCGCTGGCAGAGGGACAAGATCGCGAATTCAGGAATCTGTTCGGCTCTTACCATTTGCATGTCGCCCGGCCTGATTGTTATCTCGGCTTTGTGGGCGATGCAGCGCAATGGGATGCCTTGATTGCATGGCTGGAAAAATGGTTTGCGCCGCAAGCTGAAGGATGAAGCGATGTCGATGCGTCGATTCTGCACGACGAGCTGTGCAACGGCCTTTGCGGCGCATGACGTATACTTCCCGACCTGATCCATCACGACTTCTATCGCCATGTCCGACATCACGATCTATCACAATCCCAAATGCAGCACGTCCCGCAACGTACTTGAGATGCTGCGCCATGCCGGCATCGAACCGCAAGTCATCGAATACCTGAAAACACCGCCTGACCGTGCCACGCTGAAGAAAATCGTCGCTGCGACCGGCCAGCCGGTGCGGGACCTCATGCGCCGTCGCGGCACCTCGTATGACGAAAAGGATCTGGACAACGTCAAGTGGAGCGATGATCAACTGATCGACCTGATGCTGGAAGATCCGGTGTTGATCAATCGCCCTATCGTCGTCACGCCGTTGGGTGCACGCCTGTGCCGGCCGGTGGAGAAATTACAGGAAATACTGCCACCGGGTTAATCTCTTTCACCTCCGCCGGCAGCTCTGCGATTCTTCCAGAAGGCTGGCCGAGCAAGGTGGTGCGATACATGATGCGGCGCTGGCTGTGATCGTAATCGGACAGCGCGATATGCATGGCGCTGCGGTTGTCCCACATCATGGTGTCGCCGATTTGCCAGCGATGGCGGTAGACGTTTTCCGGCACGACGCTGTGTTCGTAGAGATATTGCAGCAAGGGCTGGCTCTCTTCCACCGTCATCCCTTCAATCGAGACCGAGGTCATCTCGCTGACATACAAGGCCTTGCGACCGCTGTCGTCATGTACGCGTGCAATCGGCTGATAGACCGGTGGGTTACGGCGGCGGATCTCGGCGAGTTCGTCGCTGGTGCGCGCCAGCCGCGTCTCTCGTGCCACCGACATGTCGTGCAGCGCATTGCGGCCATCGAGAATGGACTGCAAGGTCGGCGACAGACTTTCCCAGGCCTTGTACATATTGCAGAACATGGTGTCGCCGCCGACTTCGGGCAACTCTACGCAATGCAATAGCGACCCCTTCGCAGGACGCGTAGTGGTCGACAAGTCGGAGTGCCATTGACGGCCCACCGCCAGGCGTTTTCCACCGGCTTCGTAGTTGGTCACCAGCAAGATCTCGGGATAATCGGGATGGCGAAATCTGGGCACCGCCGCGTGATCGTCGAGCGCACCGAAGTTGCGGCTGAAGGCGATGTGCTCTTCGAAGGTCAGCGGCTGATTGCGAAACAGCAGGATGATGTGACGGTGCCAGGCATCGATCAAGGCCTGCACCGTCTCCGCATCCAGCGGCCTGTGCATATCGATGCCGATCACTTCGGCACCCAGCGCCGAGGACAAGGGTTTCAAGGAAAAGCTACTCATGCTGCCTCCCATCAAAATGGTGGCTACATCAGTTCGTCTCCGATTTTTATTTTTATCAAACCTGCCTGTAGTGAAATTGCGAGCAAGTTTTTATACCGTTGGAATCTTCGAACTGTCAGCCCAGAACAAAGCCTTGCGTTGCAGAATACCCATCAGCACATGCAGACACACCCCAATCGCCGACAACACAAACAGCGTGGCAAATACGCCCGCTGTATCGAGATTGACGTTCATCTGCATGATCGCGTTGCCAAGTCCCTTGCGTGAGCCGAGGAACTCGCCGACGATGGCGCCGAGGATGCTGAAGATGATCGCGATGTTGAGTCCCGCGAAAATCATCGGCAGCGCGCCCGGCAGGCGCACCATCGTAAAAATCTGCCAGCGCGTCGCGCGCAGCGAGCGCATCAGTTCCAGCCGCGCCGGATCGGTCGAACGCAGGCCGCTGATGACGTTGACCAGAATCGGAAAGAACGCAATCGTTGCGGCGATGATCACCTTGGATGTCATGCCGAACCCGAACCACATGATGAACAGCGGCGCGACCGCTACCTTCGGCGTGGTCTGGATGGCGATCAGATAGGGATACAGCGTTTTTTCCGCCAGCGGGAATTGCGCGATCAGGCCGCCCAGCACGATGCCGAACACCGCAGCGAGCAAGAAGCCTGACATGGCTTCGCCGAGCGTATAGAGCGCATTATCCCAATAGCTGGTATTCATCAGCGACAGCGCGATATTCGACGGCGCGGGCATGATGTAGATCGGAATTTCGAAGTAACGAATGATGGCTTCCCAGATCACGACCACAGCAACGAATACGCCCGGAATCAGGAGCAACTCGGGACGCGCCTTGAGCTTGCGGCGCAGACTGAACGGAGCAGGCGCAGGCGTCGTTTGCGTTGTGTGCGTTGTGGCCGCGCTGGTATGCACGCTTTCCATCAGATAAATCCTTGCGTATTGAATTGACTGCGAATGCGCTTGCTGAACACGCCGAAAGCATCGGTCGACATGATGTCGAGTCCGCGTTCCAACGGCAGGTCAACTGCGACCAGATCGGCGATGCGGCCCGGACGGTTGGACAACACCATGACGTGCGTGCCGAGAAAGATCGCTTCCGGAATCGAGTGTGTAACAAAGAGGATCGTCTTGCCGGCCTTGCGCCAGATGCGCAGCAGCTCCAGATTCATCACCTCACGTGTCATGGCATCGAGTGCGCCGAAGGGTTCGTCCATCATCAAAATCGATGGATCGTGGATCAATGAACGGGCGATGGCGACGCGCTGCTGCATGCCGCCCGACAATTCGCTGGGATAACGTCCGGCAAAGTCGGCCAGGCCGACCATTTCCAATAGCTCTTGTGCGCGCACGCGGCTGGCTGCCATGTCGAGGCCGAGCACCTTGGCCGGCAGCAAGACATTGTCGATGGCGGTCTTCCACGGCAACAACACAGGGCTTTGGAACACCATGCCGATATCGCGATGCGGTTCGTGGACTTCCTCGCCGTTGACTTTGATCGACCCGGCCGAACGCGGGATCAAACCGGAGAGCAATTTGAGCAGTGTCGATTTGCCGCAACCGGAAGGACCGACGATGGTCATGAAGCCGCCTTGCGGCACGGTGACTGAAATCGGCCCAAGCGCCTGCACCTTGCCACCGTCGTGGGTGGCGTAGGTTTTTTCCAGCGCCTCGACAACGATAGCGGCAGTGGCTGCAGCGCCAGCAGCATCGGCTTTGGGCTGGTTCAGATGAGTGCTTGCTTCCTGGCTGAATGAAGTGTCGCGCACGATAGACATGGCTGGCATCTAATTGACTCCTGAAGGTCTCGCATCATAGAGCAAAATCAGTTCACTAAAGTCGTCTTTACAAATTCGAGTCCGCCGCCGGCGTTGACGATGTCTTGCAAGAACGGCGACAGGGGTTCGACCTGCATCTGCTTACCGGTCGTGACGTTATGAATCGCGCCACGGCTGAAATCGATGTCGAGCTGATGGCCGTCATCGATGGCGTCGAGCACTTCTGTCGTGACCATCAATACCGGGACGCCCATGAAGATCGCCAGGCGGAACGGGCCGCGAGAGAGCGAACGCACCAGCAAGCCGACGCCGAGCGCCTTCATCGCGAGGAAGGGATGGCTGTGGTTGCTGCCGTGGGCGAAGTTGCGACCGGCAACGATGACGTCGCCTGGCTGCGCTTGCTGCGCGAACTCAGGACGCACTTCCGCGAGCAAGTGATGGCGCAACATGCGTGGATCGAACTCAAAGACATGACGTGCCGAAATCAACTGATCGCTGGAGATATCACTGGAAAATTTCCAGGCGCGGCCGCTGCTGGTTTTGCCCTTAATGCCTGTCACTTCGGCCGTCATTGCACACCTCCCTTGGCGAAGGCGCGCGGGTCAGTGATATGTCCGGTAATGGCGGAGGCGGCGACCGTCATGGCGCTGGCGAGGAAGATCTCCGCCTCGTTGCTGCCCATGCGGCCCGGATCATTGCGCGTGCTGGTGCTGATGCGGCGTTCGCCGGCGGTCAGCTGTGCGATACCGCCGAAGCAAGGCCCGCAGGTCGATGGCGAAATAGTGGCACCGGCAGCGGTCAGTTCGGTCAGCAATCCTTCTTGCAAGGCTTGCTGGAAAACTTGCTGGGTCGCCGGGATGACCAGCAGGTTGACGTCGGCGTGTACCTTGTGACCGCGCAGGATGGCGGCGGCGGCACGGATGTCTTCAATCGAACCGGATACGCAAGAACCGATGTAAGCGTGCTGGATGACGATGTCCGACATGGCCTGCGCTTCGCGCACATGATTGGGTGAGGGTGGAATCGAGACACGCGGCGTCAGCGTCGACAGATCGATGTCGATGGTCATGGCGTAGTCTGCGTCGTCGTCACTATTGACTGACGCCTGCGGCTGCGGATTGCTCACACCATGTTCGCGCAGATAATCGACGCAGCGCTGATCGACGGCGGCGATGCCCGACTTGGCGCCGGCGTCCACACACAGTCCGCAGATAGTCATGCGTTCCGGCACGGACAAGGTCGACAGGCCTTCGCCCTGGTATTCGATAACGCGGTAGCTGGTGGCTTCATCGTCGAGCTGCTGCATGGTCGCCAGCACGATATCGCGCGCGCCGACGCCGGGTGCACAGGCGCCGTTCAGACGTACGCGTATGGTTTCCGGCACTTTCATCCAGATCTGGCCGGTGGCCAGCACCATGGATACTTCAAACCCGAACGGCACCGACAAGGCGCCGACCGCGCCGAGGCCGGGAGCATGACTATCAGCACCGGCGGCGAACATGCCGGGCGCGATCAGTCCCTGCTCAACCATCAGCGGATGCGTGATACCTGCGCCGTCAAAGAAATGGCCGACCGACAGTTCCAACGCCAGCTTGCGGGTGAGCTTGTTGCGCTCGGCGCCGGCGATGCTGTGCACCGGCACTTCGTGGTCGATGATGACGGCGACGCGTTCCGGGTGGGCCAGTTTGGTCACGCCGATCTCGCGGATGCGTTTGATGTAAGCCGAGAACGACACCTCGGGAGCGGTCACCAGATCGGGACTGGCCCAAATGATTTCACCGTGCTCAACAGCACTGCGACCGCTGGTACGGGCAAGGATTTTTTGCGTCATGGTGGCACCCATGTCGGCTAGCTCCCGGTGGATTCTGTCGGTACTTCGGGTTCGTTCAACTGCGCATCGAAGGCTGCGGCGCGCTCAACGCCGACCAGACGGCCAACATCGGCGAACTTTGCCATGCCGTCAACCAGTTGCGCGGTGTCGCCTGCTTCAAACATGCTGCGCAGCATGGTTTGCTGCGCCTTGAATGTGGTCTGTATCAGCGATAAAGGATACAACGCCATCGCGAAGCCTGCTTGCGCCAATTGCTGTTGCGTGTAGCTGGGACGCACTGTTTCTGCGGCGACATACATCACGGGAATCCTGACGCTGGAGGCGACCGCTTCGAGCTCGGCCGGGGTGCTCAACGACGGCACCATGATGGCATCGGCGCCGGCGCGCTCCATCGCTTTGGCGCGCACGATGACTTCGTCGAGGCCGTAGATGGTCATGGCGTCGGTGCGGCCGATGATGACAAATTCGCTGCTCTTGCGGCCAGCGCGCGCGGCGCGCAAACGCAAGGCCATTTCTTCGCTGGGAACCAGTTTCTTGCCGGCCATGGCGCCGCATTTCTTGGGCATGATCTGGTCTTCCAGATGCAGGCCTGCGATGCCGGCTTTTTCAAAGGCGCGGACTGTTTCGGCAATGTTGGCCGCGCCGCCGTAACCGGTGTCGGCGTCGACAATAACCGGGATCGAAACCACCTCGGCAATGCGAGCCGCCTGCTGCACCATATCGGTCATGGTCAGCAGGCCGATGTCCGGTTTGCCATAGCTGGATGCGAGCGAGAATCCTGTCATGTAGGCGGCCTGAAAACCGGCCTGTTCGATCAGCAATGCGCCGAGCGGGTCATAGCAGCCAGGCACGGGTACGGCGCCGCCGCGGGCCAGCATGTCACGGATCAACGTTCCTGGGTGAGGCATCGGTATGGTCTCCTTCGTACACACGGTGAATCTCGCGTGTACTTTACCTGCACTGCGCCATAAATCGTAGTTTTTTGATGCGCGAACTAGTTGCCGTTCGTACTTGAGCTATCAACTGAGTTGTCTCTGATTCTGATTTTTGTGAGTGCTCTACTTCTGCCGATTCTGCGACAACAGCGATAACGCTGCGCTACCACCGCGCAGCGATGCCTGAAAAAGCAGGCCGGCGGGCAGGCACGGACGTGACAGACCACCCAGACAGCCTTGTTCGCTGTATTTATTTTTATTGACTTTGATTAATCATACTTAGTAGTATGTTTATGTCAAGGACGATTCTTCATTTTCCTTAGCCGCATTGCGGCATCCCGCCTGCATCGCCCTGATGTATCTGCAGTTCTCTCGTGCGCACCCTAAGTCATCGTATTCGAACACCACCTGTGACGAGGCCTCATGACCATCGACTATCGCAAGCTGATGCATTGGAAGATCCCTATCGCGCGGCAACATGTCACGCCGCACGATTGCATGCTCTATGCACTGGGCATCGGCCTGGGCGCCAATCCGCTGGATCGCGACGAATTGCACTACGTCTACGAAGAAGGTCTGCGCGTGCTGCCGACCATGGCGGCGGTGCTGGCCTATCCGGGCTTCTGGATGAAGCTGCCCGAGACCGGCATCGACTGGACCCGCGTAGTACATGCCGAACAGCAAATCGTCCTGCATCGGCCGCTGCCTGTTTGCGCGCGCCTCATCGGCGATACCCGCATCGTTGATATCGTCGACAAGGGGCCGGGCAAAGGCGCCTTGATTTATCAGGAGCGCGTTGTCACCGAAGAAAGCAGCGGCGAACCGATCTGTACCCTGCGCATGACCACCATGTGCCGCGGCGATGGCGGCGTGGAAGGCATGCCTTCGCCCGCTTCGGCGCATACCCGGCATCCGGCGCCGGTTCCTCTGCCGGAAACGCCGCCCGACTTTTGCGTCGATCTGCCTATCCTGCCACAAGCGGCGCTGATCTATCGTCTGTCCGGCGACACCAATCCTTTGCATGCCGATCCCGACGTCGCGCAGCGTGCCGGCTTTGACCGCCCTATCCTGCACGGACTGTGCACCTTCGGCATCGCCGGTCACGCCATCTTGAAAACCGTCTGCTGGCTGCATAAGCTGGAGATCAAATCCATCGGCGCACGTTTCTCGGCGCCGGTGTTCCCCGGTGAAACCCTGCGTACCGAAATCTGGCGCCGTGATGCCGGTCGCATTGCGTTTCGTTGCAGCGTGCCGGAACGCGACGTCGTCGTACTCAATTTCGGCCAGGCCGACATTGCGCCGCACGCTGCCGATCTGTCCGTGCATACCTATACGCGCGGACAGACCAACAAGGAAAAGATCCATGCCGCTTGATGAACAGACGCGCACCCAATTTGTGACAGCGGTGGAACGCTTCGTCACCGAACGTCTGCTACCGGCTGAAGTACAGGTTGAACAGGACGGCCGCGTGCCGGACGACATCCTCGGCGAAATGGCGGCACTGGGCTTGTTCGGCCTGAGTATTCCAGAGCAATGGGGCGGTCTTGGTCTGGGCATGGAGGACGAGGTCGCGGTATTGATTGCGCTGTGCCGCGCCAATCTGTCGTTCCGCTCTGCCATTGGCATCAACAACGGCGTCGGCTCGCACGGTCTGCTGACCTATGGCAGCGACACGCAGCGCGAACGTTATCTGCCGCAGTTGGCCAGCGGCGAAATGATTGCGTCGTTCTGCCTGACTGAACCAGACTGCGGCTCGGATGCCGCCGCTTTGCGCACCAGCGCACGTCTCGATGGAGATCATTGGGTGCTCGATGGGGTCAAGCGCTACATCACCAATGCACCGTCGGCCGATGTCTTCACCGTGATCGCACGTACTGATCCGGCGAGTCGCGACCATCGCGGTCTGTCGGCCTTTCTGCTGGATCGCAATACACCCGGACTCAACATCGGCAAGACTGATCGCAAAATGGGATTGCATGGATCGCATACGGCCGACGTGACCTTCGCGCACTGCCGCATTCCGGCCGATGCCATCATTGGCGAACCAGGCCTGGGATTTGCGTTGGCGATGTCGTCACTCAACCGCGGCCGGCTCAGTATCGCCGCCGCAGCCATCGGCGCCGGGTTGCGCCTGATGGAAGAAGCGCTCAACTACGCCACGCAACGGCACAGCTTCGGCGAACCGATCGCGCAGCATCAGCTCGTGCAAGCCATGCTGGCCGATTCCGAAACGGAATTGTTCGCCGCACGTTGCATGCTCGAGCACACCGCACGCCGCTTCGATCAGGGACTGCCGGTGATCAAGGAAGCGTCATGCTGCAAATTGTTCGCCACCGAAACGGTAGGCAAAGTCGCCGACCGCGTACTGCAGATTTTCGGTGGCGCGGGTTTCATGGCGGAATATCCCATCGAACGCATCTACCGCGACGTACGTGTGATGCGCATCTACGAAGGGACGTCGCAGATTCAGCAATTGCTGATTGCGAAGCAGATGCTCAAGGAGCATGCTGCCAAGCACTAATCGTCTTGCATCCCTTCCGTGTTTTTGCAACAGCCTCTAAGGACGGCCACCGCCGCAAATCACGATCTGCCCGCTGATGTAATTCGACTCCGGAATACAGAACAGATACACCGCCCCTGCCGCTTCCGCCGGTGTGCCTGCGCGTCCCATCGGAATCATCGTTTCCAGATTTTTCATCAACTGCTGATTGACGCCGACCTTGATTTCTTGTCCTGAGATATTGATGGTGGCGTCATCACCGGTGGCAGCTTCCGTCAAGCGTGTCTTGATCAGGCCGAAGGCAACGCTGTTGACGTTGATCTTGTAACGCCCCCATTCTTTTGCCAGGGCTTTGGTGAGTCCGTTGATCGCCGATTTTGCCGCGGAATAATTGGCTTGTCCGGCGTTGCCCATCACACCCGACACGGATGAAATATTGACCACCTTGCGGAACACTTCATGGCCTTGCTCGGCTTCTTCTTTCGCGGCGCGGCGAAAATACTCTGATGCCGCGCGCAGGATGCGAAACGGCGCCGTGACGTGCACATCCATGATGGCATCCCACTGTTCGTCGGACATCTTCTGGATCACGTTGTCCCAGGTGTAGCCGGCGTTGTTGACGATGATATCGAGACGGCCGAAGGTGGACAGCGCGGTGTCGACGAAGCGCGCGGCGAATTCAGGCGCAGTGACGTTGCCGACGCATGTCGTGGCGCGGCCACCGGCGGCGACGATTTCTTGCGTGACGCTCTCGGCGACGGCGGCATCAAGATCGTTGATGACAAGCGCGGCGCCATCAGCCGCCAGCTTGAGTGCAATCTCGCGTCCGATGCCGCGTCCCGAACCGCTGACGATGGCGACTTTTCCTTCCAGCTTGCTGCTCATACGGTCTCCTTCAATGATTCAAACGTGAATAAAGAGAATCAGCGAACAGGCGGCTTGCCATGGCGTGACATAGCGTGACGTGATGGGGCCGCTCGATTTTTTTGGTGTTTTATTGTTGTTGATACAGCGTGACGACACAGGCGCCACCCAGGCCGAGATTGTGCTGCAATCCCCAGCGCGCGCCGTCGACCTGGCGTTGCCCGGCCTGTCCGCGCAATTGCCAGACCAGTTCCGCACACTGCGCCAGACCGGTCGCGCCGAGCGGATGACCTTTCGACAGCAGACCGCCGGACGGATTGGTGACGATCTTGCCGCCATACGTATTGTCGCCGTCGAGGATGAATTTTTCTGCGGTGCCGGGTGGTGTCAGTTTGAGTGCTTCATAACTGATCAATTCGTTGGCGGTGAAGCAGTCATGCAACTCGACAACGTCGATGTCTTCCGGTCCGACGCCGGCTTCGGCATAGACGCGTTCCACTGCAGTCGCCGTCATGTCGTAGCCGACCAGTCTGCGCATATCACCGCTCCTGCCACTGTCGAAGGATGCGGGCCGGTCGGTGGTCATCGCCTGCCCCGCTATGGCGACGCTGGCATCAAGTTTGAACCAGCGCGCAAAACGTTTGGAACACAGCACCGCCGCGGCCGCGCCGCAGGTCGGCGGGCAACACTGGAAGCGCGTCATCAGGCCGAACACTGACGGTGACGCCATCACTTCTTCCAGCGTCAGCGGTGCGCGAAAGACGGCATAGGGATTATGCGCGGCATGACGGCGCGCCTTCACCGCGATGCGTCCAAAGGTCTCCGGCGCGATGCCGTACTGATCGAGATAGGCCTGCCCGGCGCCACCAAAAAATTGCGCAGCGCGCGGCGCATTGTCATCGAATCCCTGGATGCTTTTCATCACATCCGCAAAGCGTTGCAGCGGCGCGGGCCGATCGGCGTAGATGGTCTTCAGCGCGCCCGGCGACATTTGCTCGACGCCGACGACGAGCGCGCAATCGATAGCGCCGCAAGCGATCGCCTGACGCGCGAGAAAAAGTGCGGTGGAACCGGTGGCGCAATTGTTGTTGACGTTGATGATGGGAATGCCGGTGAGACCGACTTCGTAGAGCATCGCCTGCCCGCTGGTGGAGTCGCCGTAGACGTACCCGGCATAGGCTTGTTCGATGGCTTCGTAACGTAACCCGGCATCGTTGAGTGCGGCACGCATTGCTGTTGCGCCCATGTCCACATACGACGCACTCGTACCTGGTTTGGCAAAGGGAATCATGCCCACGCCGGCGACATAAACTTTTTCGCTCATGACCGTCTCCTCGCCCCTTCTGGGTCCGCGCCGGCAAGATTTTTAGCTGGCGTGTAAAGTATTGCGAACGCGTGTACTAAATATCCAGAACTCATTTCATCAATAGGCGTGAGATGCGTTCTTCCCAGAAAGGGCGCTGGCAAGGCGCGTGACGCGTCGCGTGGTAAGCCACGCGCAAGGAGCGCAACACGGCCAGCGCCCTTTCTGGGAAGAACCCGGAGGGAGCGGCCTGTTTGGGCGAATTGCTGCGTTACGAATCGGGGTCAAGACACCCAGTCTTGACCCCGATTCGCGCCTTGCACTTCATCCCAAACAGGAAAAGCTCGCACTCACGCCTATTGATGAAATGAGTTCTAGTTGGCGAAAGCAAATGTTTCTGCTTGACCAACAAGTAAGCACGTTGGTTGACTCCAATCATACTACTTAGTATATTAGATCGAAGTCAATATAAGAAAAAGCCGCGCTACAACACACCTGCAGCCGCACCTCACACGGCAATGGAGAGAAGATGGCGATTATTTGGGACCCTCCTCTTACTGAGGAGGCTCGTAACTGGCGAGACATTGCACGCCGGCTTGCGCATGATCAGTTGGCCCCCCTTGCGGCCGAGATCGATCGCGATCAACGCTACCCTCACGAAAACGTTCAGGCACTCCACGAGAGCGGCATCGCCTCGATGTTCATCCCCGAGGAATATGGCGGCGGCGGCGCATCGCTGATAGCCTTCTGCGCGGTCATCGAAGAGCTAGCGCGTGCCTGCGCGTCCACCAGCGGCATCGTCGCAACCTTGCAGCTGGGCGCATTGCCGCTGCTACGTGCCGGCACATGCGCACAAAAGGACACCTACATCCGCTCTATCGTCGCCAAGCGTGAATCGATTTCCTTCGCGCTGAGCGAGCGCGAAGCAGGTTCAGATCCTTCCAACATGCAGACGCTCGCCATTCCGGAAAACGACGGCTGGCGGCTGCGTGGTGAAAAACGCTGGATTGGCGGCGGCGGCGAATGCGCCTACTACGTGGTATTTGCGCAAACGGAGCCGGGCAAGGGACGCGCAGGCATCGCCGCCTTTATCGTCTCGGCCAACGCCGACGGGGTACGCGATGACGCGCGCGAAGACAAGATGGGCATGCGCGGCACCGTCAACACTACCGTCGTGCTGAATACCTGGGTGCCGGCAGAAAGCATGATCGCCGCGCCCGGCAAAGCCCTCAAGCTCGCCCTGGAAGCGTTGAACGTCGGACGCGTCGTCGTGGCGGCGCAATCGAATGGCATTGCACTCGCGGCATTCACCGCTGCGGCGCGCCGTGCGGCGGTTCGCACCACCTTCGGACAGCATCTGGTTGACCACCAGGGAATAGGTTTCAAGCTTTCTGATGTCGCAACTCGGCTATCCGCAGGTAGAATGCTTGCATACGAGACCGCCCGCAGTTTCGATACCGGTCAGGATGTCGCGCTCATCGGCGCCCAAGCAAAGTTGTTCTGCAGCGAGGCTGCCCATGACGCAGTCGATATCGGCGTACAGGTATTTGGGGGGGAAGGTTTCGTGAAGCCTTCGCTCGTCGAGCGTCTTTATCGTGATCAGCGCGCCACCGAAATTTATGAAGGTACTTCGGAGATCCAGAGACTGGTGCTCGCACGGGCGATACATGCCGAGTTTAATAATGAGGAGCAAGCATAATGAAGGTCGACACAGCACGTCCCACATCGACAACAAATGAATTTGCCGGAGACGATACAGATCCACGCAGCGAGATTCTCGATGCAGCGGCTCTGGCATTCATGACAAAAGGTTATGCCGCTACCAGCATCGACGATGTCGCTGATATTCTCAGCGCCACCAAGGGCAAGATCTACCATCACTACCGCAAGAAAGCCGACCTGTTCTTCGACGTACACAAGCGCGGCATGGAAATGGATCTGGCCGCCGTGCAAGCTGCTGCCTCGCTGTCGCATCAGAAGGCGATCGACAAGCTGCGCGCAATGACACTGGCGCACATTACCGTGATCATGGATCACCTGCCGTACCAGCGCGTCGCCGTGCAAGGTCTGGAAATGCATCTGGCCGGCGAAACCACTGCCGCCCAACGCGAAGTCCTGTCCGAAATTCTGGTACTGCGCGATCAATACGAAAACCTGTTCCGCGACACCATCCGCCTGGTCATGGAAGAAGGCCACGCGCCGCAGCAAGATCTGCAGATCGTGGTGAAGGCATTCTTCGGCGCGCTCAACTGGACTACCATCTGGTTCCGTCCCCGCGTCGATCAGACCGAAGCTGAAAAGCTCTCCGTCGCCGACACCATCGCCACCTTTGCCATTCGCGGGCTTGGGGCGGAGTAATGCGCTCCGGTGCGCTCCTCGCCGCCGCGCCCTTGCATCTTGATCCCATCGAAAGCTGGGATCGCGCCACGCTGGAATCATTCCAGCTGGCGAAGCTGCGAACCCAGTTGGCGCGGCTCGCACAAGACAGCGCGTACTATGCGCCGCTGTTTAAACGGCTAGGCTGGAACGCCGGCGAACTTGGTTCGCTGGCTGACCTGAGCAAGCTGCCGTTCACGACCAAATCCGACTACGTCAATTCCATCGGTCCCGATGCGCCTTTCGGACAGTTCATGACTGTGCCGCGAAGCGACGTGCTGCGCATGCATTTTTCCTCCGGCACGACATCAACGCCGACGCCGCAATTCTGGACCCAGCACGATCTCGACCGTTGGGCCGCGATGTACGCACGCCACTCGCACGCGCAGGGCATCGGCCCGGACGACATCGTGCAATGCATGTACAGCTACACCTGGTTCGTCGGCGGTCTCGGCGCCACGGCCGGTTATCAACGCGTCGGTGCCATGGTGATCCCGGCCGGCAGCCAGGATACCGAACGCCAGATCAATACCCTCTTCACCTACGGCAGCACCGTACTGTGCGGCACGCCCTCATTCATCACGCATCTGGCGGAAGAAGTCCGCAAGCGCGGACGCGATCCGGCTACGTCAACCGTGCGCACCATCATGATGGGTGGCGAACCCGGCGCCAGCATCCCCGCCACGCGCAAACGCATTCAAGAACTGTGGGGCGCGCGCGCCTATGATGCCTACGGCTGCCTTGAATTTCAGCCGATTGCCGGCGAATGCGACGCGCAGGCCGGACTGCATCTGGCGGAAGATTTCCTCTATGCAGAAGTGGTCGACGCCGAAACCCGCCAGGCCGTCCCCGACGGCACACCCGGCGTGCTGGTGGTGACCCATCTCGACAAACAGGCCGGGCCGCTGGTGCGCTGGTGGACCGGCGATATCGTAGTGCGCGATTCCACACCTTGTACCTGTGGCCGCACGCATGCGCGCCTGCTCGGCGGCGTGCGCGGACGTGCCGATGACATGCTGGTGGTACGCGGCGTCAACGTTTTTCCTTCCGCCGTCGAAGAGGTGGTGCGCAAGTCGCCCGGTCTCGGCGACGAATATCAGCTGGTGATCAATGCCTCGGTCTATGATGCCGGCGGCTTCATGAAATCCCTCCACGTGCGCGTGGAACAAAGCGACGCGTCTGCCGACACAGACCAACTGGCCGCACAGCTGGTGCGCGATATCAAAGAGAAGTTGCAGGTCGGCGCTGCCGTAGAGGTCCTGCCTTTCGGCACGCTCACACGCAGTACGCACAAGGCAAAACGCCTGGTCAGGGAAGACTGACCGGAGACAGGCACGACAGCATCGGAATATAAAAAACCAAGAAGCCACAAGAAATAGAAAAGGCTCGTTTCCCACGGGTAGCACCGATCAGCGCCAAGCAACATCAGGAGGAGCGGACATGGAAGCCATCGTCACCGTCGAGCATACCGACGTCATCGCCTGGGTCAGCATGAACCAGCCCGAGCGGCGCAATGCCTTGACGCCGGAAATGCGCGATGCCCTGATCGACGTCTTCGAGCGGCTCGCAGAAAATGTCGACTGCCGCGCCGTGATCCTGGGCGGCAGCGATCGCAGCTTCTGCGCCGGCGGCGACCTGTCCAGCCTGCCTTCGGGCGACACGCTCGCCAGCCGCAAACGCATGGCGCAGGCCCATCGCCTGCTGCGCCTGATTACCGAACTCTCCAAACCCGTCATCGCCGCCGTCGACGGCACCGCATTCGGTGCCGGCATGTCATTGGCGTTGGCCTGCGATTATGTGCTGTGCAGCGAACGCGCACGTTTTTGCACAGCCTTCTCCAACGTCGGCTTGATGGCGGATATGGGCTTGCTATGGTCTTTGCCGCAGCGCGTTAGCTCGGGACAGGTTCGCCGCCTGCTGTTCACCAGCGTGGTAGTCGACGGCGATGAGGCGCTGCGCCTCGGGCTCGCCGATCAATTGGTCACTTCGGAAGAACTGCATCAGAGTGCGCTCGACATCGCGACCCAATTTGCGGGTGCACCGCCCTTGTCGGTGGCGCTAACCAAGGCCGCACTCACGCGCATGCCGGCGCCGTTGCAAAATGTGGTGGGACTGGAACTCGACGGCCAGTCGCAATTGTTTTCCAGTGCAGATTTCACGGAAGGGCGTTATGCCTTTCTGGAAAAAAGACGGCCGCAGTTTCAAGGGCGTTGATTAATCGATCAGTTACTCGCTTTACCGAAAGATTCGTACCTGCGGGTATGGTGGCACTTCAGTTAGGATTGCGCTCGTCACAACATAGAGGACATGTCATGAAAAGACTATTCACTGCATTCGCAACGCCGCTCTGCACCGCCCTCACCGGTGTCTTCGCCGGCAGCCTGGGTTTGAGCCTGGTGGTCGTACCGGCCCAGGCGCAGGAAAGAGAAAAAGTCACCATTGCGATCGGTACCGATGTGCTCGACGCGTCGCAGGTCAACAATACATCCCTCCCTATCTACACCAAGTGCTGGGAAAACGCCGGCCTCGACGTCACGCTGCAGCCCACCAATTCCACCACGGCCATGCAGGCCGTGCTGACCGGCCAGGCTGACATGGTCAACATGGGCCCGGCGGCGGCAATCATTGCCCGTACCAAGGGTGCGCCGCTGAAAGCGGTGTATCTCAACATGCGCCACAACTTCCAGTTCCCGGTGGTGCTCGACTCGTCGCCGATCAAAACGATAGCCGACTTCAAGGGCAAGACGATCGGCGTGCTGTCCTACGGTTCGCAAATGGTGCAGATCTTCAAAGGCATGCTCACTGAAGCGGGCATCAATCCGGACAAAGATGTGACCTTTGTCGAAACCGGGTCCGGCGCGCAAGCCGTCACCGCGTTGTCGCGTGGTCGCGTCGACATCTGGGGCACCTGGGATTCGCAAATTGCCACAGCAGAAAACATGGGTCTGAAGCTGCGCCGCTTCTCGTCGCCGTTTGCCGACAAGCTCAATTTCGGCGGATCGTATTTCGTGCGCGACGACATGATTACCAAGCGTCCCAAGACCATCGAAAAAGTCTTGCGCTGTGTTGCCATGGGCTCGGTCACCGCGCTCGCCAATCCCCAAGGATCATTGAAGGTGCATTGGAAAGTGTTCCCGCTCACCAAGCCCTCAAGCGTGGATGACGCGACGGCCATCAAACAAGGCCTGCACATCATTCAGACGCGCGGCGAATTCCTCAAGCTGGAACCGGGCGTCAAATGGGGGGAAATCCCGATCAGCGCCGTCGCCAACATGGTGGCCTTCATGAAGGCTAACAACGTCATCCAGACCAGCCCCAAGCTGGAAGACCTGTACACCAATCAGTTCATCGCCGGCATCAACAACTTCGATACGGCCAAAGTGGTGGCTGCGGCCAAAGCGCTGCCGCAGTAAGCAGAACTCAGCCACACTCCGCCAGTTTTACGCTACCGGCCGCGTTTGAATCGCGACCGGTAGCGCCCCTTCCCTCTTTACCTGCAGGTCGCGTCATGACAAAACCCGTCTATGTCGCCGGCATTGGTATGACGACGCTCGGCAAACATCTCGACAAATCCGTCAAACAACTGACTGCCACCGCAGTCGAACTGGCGCTGCAAGATGCCGGTATCGGCAAGGATGCCATCGAGGCGGCGTGGTTCTGCAACACGCGTCAGGGTGTGCTGGAAGGCCAACATGGGGTACGCGGACAAGCTTCGCTGCGCGCGATGGGCTTCGAAGGCATCCCGATCTTCAACACCGACAATGCCTGCGCCAGTTCCAGCTCGGGATTGATGCAAGCCTATGCAGCAGTGCGCGCCGGTGTGTACGAAGTAGCGCTGGTGGTCGGCACGGAAAAGATGAACTACCCGCACAAGCGCCAGGAGATGTTCGAAGCCTTCAAGGGTAGCTGGGATCGCGACCTCGCCGACCGCCACATGCAGCAATTGCTGGCCATGGGCGCCGGGCTTGATCTCCCGCCGGAAGCGGCGGAGACCAACAACGCCACCGAACGCAGCGTGTTCATGGACATCTACGCAGCACAGGCGCATTTCCACATGAAGACCTTCGGCACCACGCAACGCCAGATTGCCGCCGTCGCCGCAAAGAACCATTGGCATTCGCAATTCAATCCGCTGGCGCAATACCGCACGCCGATGAGCATCGAGGAAGTACTGGCCGACAAAATGATTGCATGGCCGATCACGCGCGCCATGTGCGCGCCGATGAGCGACGGTTCCTGTGCGCTGGTCGTGATGTCGGATTGGGCCGTGAAAAAATTGGGTAACGCATCGCGTGCGGTGAAAATCCGCGGCATCGCAGTCGGCAGCGGCACCGAACGCACGCCGGAACAATACGACCGCCACCTGACCCGTCTCACCGCACTCAAGGCCTACGACATGGCCGGCATCGGCCCGCAGGATATTTCCGTCGCTGAATTGCACGACGCCTCTGCCATTGCCGAAATCCTGCACGCCGAAAACGTCGGCTTCTGCGCCTACGGCGACGGCGGCCCGCTCGCCGAAAGCGGCGATACCAAACTGGGTGGGCGCTTGCCGATCAACGTCTCCGGCGGACTGCTCTCCAAAGGCCATCCAATCGGCGCGACCGGCGCCATCCAGATTCACGAACTGGTCACGCAGTTACGTGGAGAAGCCGGCCAACGGCAAGTGGAAGGCGCAAGAATGGGACTGGCGGAAAACGGCGGAGGATTTTACGGACTGGAAGAAGCGGCTTGCGTGGTGACGATACTGGAAAAATAGTGCTCGCAAAAAATACCGGAGATCAAGGCGCGGTGAGCTGCTCCAGCCGTGTCAGATAAAACATCCCCGCCTCACGGCTATCGCCGCACATCTCGGCAGACGCCTGCAAACCGGAACAACACGCGGGCCGTTCCGGCTGGCCGAAAATCGCACACCGCAAGTCCTCCATCAGTTGCACGCAAGGCACGCCCGCCGGCTTGCCATTGGGCATGCCGGGAATCGGACTGGAGATGGAAGGCGCCGTGCAGCAGGCACCGCATTGAGGACGGCAGTTCATTTTCAGGTTCATATTCGAAGGGGCGTATTCTACCGCTTCAGCGCCAAACCAAGCATGCAGAGACTTTTCAGCCGATAATTGCCCTGCGGCGACATCCTTGCCGCGCACAAAAATAAACAGGGAAGGCGCATGACGCAAGATCTGAACGACCTCTACTACTTCGCCGTCGTGGTGGAACATCGTGGCTTTGCCGCCGCCGGCCGGGCGTTGGGCATTCCCAAATCGAAACTGAGCAGACGCATTGCGCAGCTTGAAGAGCGCCTGGGCACGCGCCTGATTCAACGCTCCACGCGCAGCCTGTCGGTGACCGAGCTGGGTCAGAGCTATTACGAACACTGCAAGGCAATGCTGGTGGAAGCCGAAGCCGCGCAGGAAGCCATTGAACGCAATCGCGCCGAACCGCAAGGCACGGTGCGCCTGACTTGTCCGGTGGCGCTGCTGCATGGACGCGTGGGTGTGATGCTGGCGGATTTTTTGATGGAACATCCACGGGTCACCTTGCAGGTGGAATCGACCAACCGCCGCGTGGATGTCATCAATGAGGGGGTCGACGTGGCCTTGCGTGTACGTCTGCCGCCGTTGGAAGACAGCGACCTGGTGCTGAAGACTTTCGGCGTGCGTCACTGGTGCCTGACCGCGAGTCCTGCTCTGCTGGAGAAATGCCGGGTGCCGGAAGTGCCTGCCGACCTGCATCGTTTCCCCAGCCTGAGCATGACAATTCCTGCGGAAGATCACGTCTGGTATCTGGAAAACACCGATGGCGAGACCGCTTCCATCCGCTACAACCCGCGCATGATGACTGACGATACGACCGCGCTGAAACGCGCAGCCGTCGCTGGTGCGGGAATCGTATTCCTGCCGACGATGGTGGTGATCGATGAGTTAAGAAATGGCACTCTGGTCAAGGTGCTACCGGATTGGGCGCCAAAGTCAGGCATCATCCACGCCGTGTATTCGTCGCGCCGCTTTCTGTTGCCGTCGGTGCGGCAGCTGATCGATTTTCTGGCGAAGCGTTTTGAAGAGCTGGAAGATTACTGATCAGGCTGCAACCGAGCTTGTCGCTGCTACGGAGCTGGCCGGCACATTGATTGGATCACCACTCAGCAGCAGTGCCGTGGTGCTGGCATGGGTTTCGAGGAAGATGCCTTCGCCCTGGGCGTCCAACATGACCACTTCACCGGCGCGTGCAGTCTGATCACCGTTGATCATGACCGAACCGTTCAAGATTGCCAGTAGCAGCGTGCGCCCTTCAACCGTCTTCAATTCACTGGCACAGCGCGATTTCAGCTGCAGCTCCCATACGTCGAACGATGACGATGTCGGCACCGCACCGCGGTGGCTCGCACAATGTCCCGCAATGACGCGGATGTGACCGCCGTCCTCGGGCAGGCGCAGCGTTGGAATTGCGTCAACGCCGATGATCTTCTCTGCCGGTACATGATGCAGATGGGGCGGACAGTCTGATGCCGGCAACGGCAAGTCAATCCACAGCTGCAGCATCTCGATCACGTCGTTGCGCCGGGTGCTGACGGGTTGAAATTTCCCTGTTGCAGTCGTGTCGGAAACGGTCATCCATTTCACATCGCCCGCCCCGATCAACACCGTCTTTCCGGATGCATCGGTATATTCCAGCTGGCCTTGATAGACCATCGTGAGCATCTTGCAATTGCTGTGGGTGTGCGGCCTGACGGCGATGGCACTGTCCGAAGTCGGCGCAAGAGTCGATATCGGCGTTGGTGCAACATGGTCGAGCGACAAAAAAGGACTGACGTGCCGGCCCAGCGTACGCTGCGAAAAAAGCGTGCGTGCCAGCAAGCCGTCGCCGATGCGATGTTGCCTGGTGCCGCTGTAGATGCCGAGAATTTTTTTCATGATTCATCCTCCTGTTTGTCACTCCTGGCGTGCGCGCGAGGAGATACCTCAGGAGTCAGGCAATCCTTCATTCAGTCGTGAAATAAGAAAAAGAGAAAAAACAGAAGTGCTGGAGACATCCGCTTGCAAGATCAGCGTGCGGGGGACAACTGATCTTGCAAGGGTGTAAAACGAGACCTCTTGCGAGGCTGAACGCGCTTGGCGTGCGGGAGGAGCGGACGGAAACGGTGACAACTACGAGAACACCTGTCCGTCATGCCATCCTCAGGCGCCGATATCGAGCGACTTGCTGCGGTCAACTTGCTTCAATTCTTCCTTGACGGCCTGGCGTGTCACGGTCGATTTGTGTTGCACTTCAACCGGATACAGATCGTTGCTGATGATTTCGCCATTGGCGCGTGCTTGCTTCAGTTCTTCGATCACTTGGGCACGTGTCTTGTGCGAAGCGATTTGTGTTTCTGGTGGGTAGGCTTCTTCAGCCATTGCGCTGCCGATAACGGAGAGGAAAAGCAGGCCTGTGGCGATTTTCTTGATGTTCATGATAGTTCCTTGGTATGTCGATGATATCGATGGTATCGATGGTATTGATGAGTAAAGGTCGGTAGACCTTGTCTGGTGCTGCTTTGTACCGGCGTCGGATTAACGCAGATACAGTGTTTCGGCGTAGCTCAGCGGTTCGCGGTTAGCGACTTTTTGCTGAATTTCCTGACGCTTGATAGCGGACTTCGATTGATGCTTGACGACTTCTTGCACGTTGGCCTGAGTGCCCTTGTCGGCATCAGCTGTCGTGTTTGCTGCATAAGTGCTGCCTGCTGCGGCGATCAGAAGAACTGCTGCGGCAAGTTGTTTGACATTCAGGTCAAAGCGGGCGGTAGTGGTGCGCATGATGATTCTCCAAAAAATTAATTTATTCACAATAAATTGGCTTGTGGCAATGTGCCTGCGAAGCCGACGGCGAGATGAAACTGGTATGAAACTGAAACCGGACTGATACCAAACAGTTGCGTTCGCTTTTGTGTTTTGCAAGTGCGACTGCTTGAGACGAAGTGTAGGTTTTGATTCGAATGGTGACTAGGAGGCAAAATTCGGATGGATTGTTCTATTAATGGAACGATTGAGCCGCTTGAATCCCCTGCGGTTGCCCTCAACGCCATCCCCGTCGCTACGCCTTCCCGGAAAGCCGGCCTCGTCCGGCGGTCATATCGATATCTGTTTATCTTCGTTATCAAGCAAGTTTTGCTGCCAGATAATCGGTCGCTTAGTACTGTGATCCGCCCCCGCCCCCTTTCCCTCAACTGACGGATCGGACGGATTGCATCACGACTTCGACGACAGCGATTCATAGACACGATTAACACCCGCAAAAAAGGCAACCATGACTCAAGCATCCGGCCCGACCAACTCCGACGCATTGTTCGCTCGCTTTCAGGACATCTTCGCGCGCATCGCGCAAGGCAGTATCGACCGCGAGAACGACCGCGAGCTGCCCTATGAAGCCGTGCAATGGCTCAAGGACAGTGGCTTCACATCCCTGCGCGTACCCGTGGAACAAGGCGGCAGCGGTGTCACCCTGCCGCAATTTTTCGGCCTGCTGATCCGTCTGGCGGAAGCGGAATCGAACCTGCCGCAAATCCTGCGCGTCAATGCCGGCTATACCGAACTGCTGCTGGAGCGCAAAGACGATGAAGACACCCGCCATTGGCTAAGCGTCATCGGCAAAGGAGAAACCTTCGGTGCGGCGGCCTCCGAGCGCACCAACTCGACCAGCAACTCGGTCACGGTCACGCCCGATCCGGACAAGCGTCCCGGCCACTTTTTGCTGAACGGTGAAAAATATTATTCGACCGGCACGCTGTATGCCGACTGGATTCTGGTGCGTGCGCACGACGACGAGTCAGACCTCAACGTGTTGATCAAGAGCGACACACCGGGTGTCACCCGGGTCGATGACTGGGATGGTTTTGGTCAGCGCCTGACCGGCAGCGGTACAACGCGTTTTAACAACGTGCTGATCACGCAACAGCAAATCCTTGATCGCTATCACGTCTCGCAGCCGCGTCGCAACACCATCATCACCGCGTTTTATCAGACCGTGCATCTGGCCACGCTGGCCGGTATCGCACGCGCTGTACAACGCGATGCCGTTGCATTTACACAAGCCCGCACACGCACTTTCGGCGTACCGGGGCAATCCAGTCCACGCGACAATCCGCTGGTGCATCGTGTGGTGGGACGACTCGCCAGCCTTGCATGGTCTTCGGAACAACTGGTCAACGCCATCGCCACCGCGATCGAAAACGTGCATCAGGCACGCAAAGCCGGCACCGCCAAGCCGGAAGACTACATCGCGCTCGATGTACAAACCTTCCAGGCGCAACAGGTCATCATCGGCCAGGTACTGGAAGCCAGCACGCTGCTGTTTGAAGTCGGCGGCGCGTCGGCAACCAGTGACAAACGCCGGCTTGATCGTCACTGGCGCAACGCACGTACGCTGGCTTCGCACAATCCGGCGACCCAGCGCGAGGCGGCAATCGGCGACTATCACCTCAACGACAATCCACCAAACGAGCGTTTCGGCTTCTCGTATGCGTAAGCAATCTCTCGCGCTCATCTACTGAAAAAATCCGCATAAGAACAAACGAATTCATTCGTTTGTCTCGCTCGCAGTCCTCTCTACACTTGTTCGTTCATCCTGCACGGCGGCGCATTCCAGCGCTGGTGTGCAGGTATTTGCAGGTACGTCCACAAGACGGCCGCACATCAATCCAACAAGAGAAAATGACGCCGAACATGCAAGCCAAGTTTTATAAATCCCTGATGACACTGGCGCTGAGTCTGTTTGCCTTCACCGTCGCTTTCACTTCACAGCACGCCAGTGCAGCGCCACAAAAACCCGAACTGCGCGTGGGCTTCGTACCCGGTCCGTATATCGACGAATTCAAAATCGGTGTGCAACCCGAGCTGGAGAAGAAGGGCTACAAGATCAAATACTACGAATTCAGCACCGGCCTGGAAGCCAATAGTGCTGTGTTCAAGGGCGATATCGACGCCAACGTGATGCAGCATTCGGTGTTCCTGAAATCGTATAACGACCGCAACAAAACCGACCTGGTCGGCATCGTGCAGGTGCCGACGCCACCGATGGGCTTGTATTCGAAGAAGCACCGCAGCCTCGATGGATTGAAAAAAGGCTTCACCGTTGCCGTACCGAACGATCCGGTCAACCTGCAACGCGCGCTGTGGATACTGCAACGCCTCGGCTGGATCCGGATCAAGGAGAACGCCAATCCCGTCGACGTCACCGAACTCGATGTGATCGAAAACAAGGTCGGCCTCAAGCTGGTATTACTGGAAAACGCGCAAGGTCCGCGCGCGCTGGACGATGCCGATTTTGCGGCGATCCAGGGCAACTTCGCCATCTTCGCCAAGCTGAAGCTGTCAGAAGCCTTCATCCTCGAAGACATGACGCCGGCCTACATCAACGTTCTGGCGGTAAAGAAAACCCGACAGACCGACCAATATGCACGCGACATCGTCGAGGCGTATCGCTCCGACACCTTCCAGAACGCGATCCGTGCGGATCGCTTCTATGACGGCTTCCGTCTGCCGGATTATTTCAAGAAATAAGCATTCCCTCCCTCCAGAACAAACATCAAAGGAACGAGCATGAATCAACGTTATCGACTTCGCCTGCAAGCCATGGTGGCGGCAGTCCTGATCTCCACCTTCGGCGTTGCCCACAGCGCCGACAAAGTCTTGCGCGTAGGCGTGCGCGGCGGTGTCGACGAGCAGATCTGGGAAGTCGTCACCAAGGTGGCGAAGAAAAACGGCCTGAACGTCGAGCCGGTCGTCATCTCCGGCGCGGCGAGCCCGAACGAAGCACTCAACAACGGCGATCTGGAGGCCAACTCGTTCCAGCACATCCCCTTCTTGCGTGATCAGATCAAGCAGCGCGGCTACAAGCTGAGCATCGTGGGCAACACCATCATCTCGCCGATCGCGTTTTATTCCAAGAAATACAAGGCGCTCAAGGATCTGCCTGATGGCGCCAAGATCGCCATCCCCAACGATCCAAGTAACCAGACGCGGGCACTGGTGATCTTGCGCGATGCGGGCTTCATTACCTTGCGCGAGGGCTTCGATCCGTTCACCGGCACGGCCTCACTGGCAGACATCACGTCGTACAAAAAGAAAATCACCCTCATCGAAAGCGCCTCGGTTGTTCTGGCGCGCGCGTTGGAAGACGTTGACGCCGCTGCCATCATCAACACCTTCGCCTATCAGGTCGGCCTGATTGCGACACGCGATGGCATCGCTGTGGAAAAGCGCGAACACAATCCTTACGTCAACGTCATCGTGGTGCGTGATCAGGACAAGAACGCAGCATGGGTCGCACCGCTGGTGAAGTCCTACCAGTCGGAAGAAGTACGCCAGTTTATCCAGAAACAATTTGGCGGCTCGGTGCTGCCCGTGTTTTGAGCGCAGCCTTGAACACCTCCTTGAACACCGCGTTGAACATTTCTGCACTGATCGGCGCGGAGGCAAACCCATCCACGCCGGCAACCGATAAGCCAGCCGCCAAGGCTTACGCAATACCGGCCGCAGGCGTTCAGCCGCATCTGGTGTTTGACAACATCTCCCGGCAATATCCTTCGCCGGCAGGGACGGTCCATGCGTTGCGCGAGGTGTCCTTCACCGTCGCGCGCGGCGAGATCTTCGGCATCATCGGCCGCAGCGGCGCGGGCAAATCGACGTTGCTGCGGACGATCAATGCGCTTGAAATACCGGATACCGGCGCCGTCGCGATCAATGGTCTCAAGGTCGGCAGTCTCGACGAGGATGCCTTGGTCAAGCTACGCCGCCGGGTAGGCATGATCTTCCAGCATTTCAATCTGCTGTCGGCCAAGACTGTGCGCGATAACGTCGGCCTGCCTTTGCGCGTAGCCGGTGTCGCCCCGGAGCAGATCCGTGCGCGCGTCGATGCCCTGCTCGATCTGGTCGGCCTGCGCGACAAGGCAGATGTTTATCCGGCCAAACTCTCCGGCGGGCAAAAGCAACGCGTCGGCATCGCCCGCGCGCTGGTGCATGAACCGGAAATTTTGCTATGCGACGAAGCCACTTCGGCGCTCGATCCGGAATCCACACAATCCATCCTGACGCTGCTGCGCGACATCAGCAGCAAGATGGGCCTGACCGTCGTCCTCATCACACACGACATGGCCGTCATCCGCGAAATCTGCGATCGCGTGCTGGTGCTCAATCATGGACAAGTGGTGGAACAAGGCGAGGTGTGGCGGGTATTCGGCAATCCGCAGGCGGAAGCGACACGCGCTTTGCTGCGTCCGCTGCAACATGGATTGCCGGCCGATCTGGCGGCGCAACTGATTGACGATCTCGGCAATCAGGCCGGCGACGTTTTGCTCAGTCTGCGCTTTAACGGTTCTGCACATCCACAGGGCGTCAGTCTGCAACAGTTGGCGCTGCTCGGGCCTGATGCGACGCTGATTCACGGCGGGCTCGACCGCATCCGCGGCCATGCGCAAGGCAGCCTGCTGGTTTCGCTGCCTGTCGCCTCATGGGAAGCGATCAAGATCCGCGGCGGCAACAACAATGACCGCTTCCCAGGCGCAGATTTTATTGAGGTTCTCGGTTATGTCCCTGCCCGCACTTAACAAATACGTTCAGGCTTTCTTCGAAACGCTGCTGATGGTCGGCAGCTCGGCGCTGATCGCCATCAGTCTCGGCCTGTTGCTGGCGATTGTGCTGACGATTACGGCGCGCAACAGTCTGTATCCCAAACCGCGCTTTCATCGCGGCTTATCGGCGACGGTGAATGTATTTCGCGCCGTGCCTTTCATCATCATGCTGGTGGCGCTGCTGCCGGTCACGCGCTTTCTGGTCGGCACCACGCTGGGCACCTGGGCGGCGGTAGTACCGTTGACGGTGAATCTGATTCCCTTCTATGCGCGCATTGCCCAGGTCAGTCTCAATGAAGTCGATCCAGGCTTGGTCGAAGCGGCGCGTGCCATGGGTTGCCGTCGCTGGCATATCGTACGCCACGTGCTGTTGCCGGAAGCACTGCCTGGTATCGTCGGTGGCATGACGGTCAGCATCATTGCGATGATCAACGCTTCCGCGATGGCGGGTGCGGTGGGTGCAGGTGGACTCGGCGATCTGGCGATCCGTTATGGGTATGAACGCTACGAGACGCGGGTGATGTTTGAAGTGATCGTGATCTTGATTGCGCTGGTATCCATCATCCAGTTGTTCGGCGAAAAACTGTCACGCCGGCTGGACCACAAACATTAGGTCCTGAAACCGAAGGGAGTTACCCGATGCGTTCGGGTAACTCCCTTCAGGTGATGCATCTTCCTTCTCAAGCTGCCGCAGCAATTCCTTTACGTCCTGCCGGGCGCGCCAATCCCAGATGCTCACGCAAGGTTGTGCCTTCATACTCACGGCGGAAGATCCCGCGCTTCTGCAGGATAGGCACCACGCCCTCGGTAAAGTCCTGCAAGCCACTCGGCAATGCATCCGGCATCAGGTTGAAACCATCGGCGGCGCCGGCCTTGAACCAGTGTTCGATGTCGTCCGCAATCTGTTCCGGCGTGCCGACCACGACCCGGTGACCGCCGCCGCCCGCCAGCGCATAGACTAACTGGCGTGCGGTATAGCCATGCAGGCGCGCCTGCGCGAGCGTGGCGTTGAAGAAGGTGTGATTGCCGTTGCCCTTGTTGGGTAAGCCGATGTCGTCGGGGAGGCGCTCGTCCAGCTTGATGCGATCCGGTGCGACACCGAGAATGCCGGCGAGACGATTGATGTTGTAGCTCCAGGGAATCATGTCGATCAACTCGTTGCGGCGGCGAATGGCATCCGCTTCCGTTGCGCCGATGATGGTCGTCAGCCCGGCAAGGATCTTGACGGCATGCGGCCCGCGTCCGTACGCCGCCGCGCGTGCATTGAGTTCACGTCCGTAGGCCTGCGATTCTTCCAGCGATTGCGACGCTGAGAACACCGCCTCTGCATGACGCGCAGCGAGATCCCGTCCGTCAGCGGAACCGCCGGCCTGCACCAGTACCGGATGGCCTTGCGGTGTACGTGGCAGATTCAGCGGACCTTGTACTGAAAAATGCGTGCCATGGTGTGCAATCGGCTGAACCTTGCCGGTATCGATGAAGCGCCCGCTGACTTTGTCGCCGATGAGCGCATCGTCTTCCCAGCTATCCCAGAGTGCTTTGACGACGTCGGTGAATTCCGCCGCACGCGCATAGCGTCCGGCGTGATCGGGGACGGCATCGCGGCCGAAGTTGCGCGCCGAGCCGAGATCGGCGGTAGTGACCACATTCCAACCGGCCCGTCCTTTGCTCACATGATCAAGCGTGGCGAAGCGCCGGGCAATGTTGTACGGCTCGTTGTAACTGGTCGACGCTGTACCGATGACACCGATGTGCGTGGTCGCAGCCGCCACGCACGCCAGCAACACAGTCGGCTCCAGCGCGGTGATAGGACGGAAGTCGATCTGCTCGACAATCGAGGCGTTGTCAGCCAGGAAGACGGCATCGAACTTTGCCGCCTCTGCGATCTGCGCGACGCGCACATAGTGACCGACATCGATGAAGGCGTGCGGATCTGCATCCGGCAAACGCCAGGCGGACGGGACGAAGCCGGAATGCAAGACGTTGATGTTCAGATGCAGCTGGCGTGGCGGCGCTGTAGTGTCGCTCATGAGTTAATCTCCTCGAGGGGAATCGCGACGCGAAGTCTCATGCATCGCGACAAAATGTCATTCAATGCGTCTTGAAAAATCCGTGGCGCTCGGCCAGCAGATCGAGAATGCGGCGGGTGTCGGTGACGAAGTGTTTGTTGCCGAGTTGCTGCACGTGTTGTGCCTCGGCGGGAAGCGGCTGCTCGTCACCCAAAATCAGTACCGGCAGACTTTGATGATCGGCATCGAGCGCATCCACCACGACCTGGCGCGGCTTGGCGAAAGGCAGGCGACGGATGTCCAGCTTTGATACGTGATCAGGATCGCCCGCCAGCAAGCCTTCTATCGGCGCACCATCGGGGCAGATAAAACGGTCTCCCGGGTATTTCGGATCGGTGAATCCAGGTTCCAGCAACAGCAGCAAATCTCGGCTCATGGCGCACTCCAAAGTAGAAATGAATCCATTGATTCTCTTGTGCCAAGCGAACAGCCGCCACGAATATATCTGCATATTCATATACGAAGCGAGCCGCGACGGGCATCCTTGTTGAACCGTGTTCGCCGACCATACCGAGCGAGGACGTGCGGAATGCCGTCTCGTATTGCATCGACGGGCGAGTTTAGAATATACTGTTTTTATGTACAGTATAATTCGACAATTCAGAAGTGAAGGGATTCGCCGCACCGAAGCGGAGATCGCTGCCGACGCCGGGTTCGCCGGCATCGTCGGGATGAGTCTGGCCGGAACGACGCGTCAAATGACCTTGTCTGCACAAAAAAGCGACGAAGGCACAAGCGTATTGTTGTTGCCGCCTCTGTATGAGCCGCAATTGCTGAGCATGCATGCCGACGGCATGATCGTGCGCGGCTGGCAGCGTTTATCCGGAAGCAAGACGACGCCAGGGCCGACCTATTTACAGGAGTGGTTGCTGACCTTTGTCGGTCAGCAGTCGGGGCGCCAGCAAGAGATGCGTGAGCTGCAGGCGTCGCCGCTGCAACTGATGCAGGGCGACTGAATCCAGACCCCTGCTTTAGAAATATTTTCCGGAATGTCTTCCGATCAGGCTGTCAGCGCGCAATGCCATAGCAGCGCGCTGCGGTGCCGCCCCAGAGTTGCGCCTGCTCGTCCCTGCTGAGATTGGCCCCAGCCCAGTCTGCCACCAGTTGTGCCACTCTCTCATACGACGCTGCCAGCAGACACACAGGCCAATCCGAACCGAACATCAGACGCTGTGGGCCGAATGCTTCCAGCGCGGTGTCGAGGCAGATACGGATGTGCTCATAGTCGCTTTGCTGCAAGCCGGCTTGCCAGTCAGCTTCGGTCACCAGTCCGGATAATTTGCAGGCGACGTGCGGCAGTTTCCCCAGCGCCAGCAATTCTTTCTTCCATCGCGCCAGCGCGGCATCGCTCTGCGCAAATTCTCGCAGCGCCGGTTTGCCGAGATGATCCAGCACCAGCCAGTGCTTGTCGTGACGCGCGCAGAAGGCTTGCGTGTCGGCCAGCTGACGCTCGAACACCAACACGTCGTAGACGTAACTCTGCGCTTGCAGCAAGGCGATGCCGCGATTGAAGTCGGCGTGTTCGAGGAAAGCGCGTGCATCGGCTTCGTCCTGCACCTGATGGCGAAAGCCGACCAGCTTGTCGCCTGCATGCCATTCAGACAACCGCTCGCCGAGATCGGCGACGGTGAGGTTTTCCCAGCCGACGACGCCGGCTATCCAATCCGTTTTCTTCGCCAGATCAAGCAGAAAGCGCGTCTCTTCCCGGCCTGAGCGCGCCTGCACGGCGATGGTGGCGGCGATCTTGTGGTCTTGCAGAAGGGGCTGCAAATCGGCAGGCAATTGGTCGTGCGCGAGCACGTCCATGCCGGCACCTATCCATGGGTAGTCTTCAGCGCGATAGCGCCAGAAATGCTGATGTGCGTCGATACGCAGTGTCATGATTTTTAGTGATGCAGAACGTAGAAATGAAAATGCCGGTTTGTACTCGCAGACTCACGAATACAGACCGGCACCGGATCCTCAATTGATCACGTGACTATCTGAATAGCTGAGCGGCAGATCAGTCGTACAGCACCGCCGCAATCTTCGGATCGGCGATGTTGCTCTTGTCGTACCAGTAGAAACCGGTATCGATGATCTTCGGCAGCTTCTCGCCCTTGAGCGCCTTCACTGCTGCTTCGACGGTCTTGTAACCGATGCCGACAGGGTTTTGCGTGATCGCGCCGGCCATCTGACCATCACGAATCGCATCCTTCTGCTGCTTGCCGGAGTCGAAGCCGATGATAACGACCTTGCGCTTCATTTCCTTGGCGCCATTCAGCACGCCGATGGCCGAACCTTCATTGGTGCCGAAGGCGCCCTTGAGTTTTGGATAGGCTTGCAGGATGGACTTGGTGACTTCGGTGGACTTCAATTGATCGCCTGCGCCGTACTGGATGCTGACGATCTTGATCTTTGGATACGCAGCCTTCATGCGATCGACAAAACCGTCGCGACGGTCGATGCCGGTACGGCTGGTCTGATCGTGGGCAACCACGGCGACTTCGCCTTCCTTGCCAATCAGTTCCGCCATCTTGTCTGCGGCCAGTGCAGCAGCAGCCTTGTTGTCGGTGGTGGCAGTGGTGACGGGAATATCGCTGTCAACACCGGAGTCAAATGCGACGACCGGGATCTTGGCGGCTTGCGCCTTCTTCAGCAACGGGAGCGCAGCCTTGCTGTCGAGTGCGGCAAAGCCGATTGCCTGCGGCTTCTTCGCCAGCGCGGCAGACAACATGTCGATCTGCTTGTCGACCATGGCTTCGGTTTCCGGACCTTCGAACGTTACTTTGACCTTGTAGTCCGTGGCGGCCTGGTTGGCGCCTGCCTTCACTGCTTGCCAGAACTGATGCTGGAAGCCCTTTGAAATCAGCGGAATGTAGATGTCTTCAGCGTGTGCGACGCTGCCCAGGCCCATGGCGAAAGTCAAACCGATGGCAATGTTGAGTGCTCTTCTCTTTATCATTTTTAAGTCTCCTTGGTTGATGTAAAACAGCGGGGTATAGCGAAATTCAAACCTGTTTACGATCTGTAGCGAGAGGCCGTCAGCCTGTGATGGACGGAGCGGACGAACCGGAATGTACTTAAGTACATGAGGATTCGGAGCACCGCCCAGCGCCGGATCACGGCCTCGCAGTAAGATCGTGGGCAGGTTATTGACGGCGGCGACGCAGGATGTCCATATAGACGGCGAGGATGATGATCACGCCGGTGACCACGGTTTGCCATTCCTGCGCGACCGACATGATGCGCAGACCGTTGATCAGCACGCTCATGATGAACGCACCGATGATAGTGCCGAGGATGGTGCCGGTGCCGCCCGACAACGATGTGCCACCGATCACCACGGCGGCGATCGCATCCAGTTCGTAGCCTTGGCCCAGCGCAGGTTGCGCCGAGTTCAGGCGCGACGCGATCAACAGGCCGGCGATGCCGCAGATGGCGCCGCTGACGGTGTAGACCACGACTTTCCAAAAATCGACCTTGACGCCTGACAGGCGCAGCGCTTCTTCGTTGCTGCCCAGTGCGAAGGTGTAGCGGCCGAAGACGGTCTTGTTAAGGATGATGCCGGCGCCGATGGCGACCAGGAACAGAATCAGCACAGCATTGGGAATCGGCAGCGCCGGAATCAGATCGCCGATCAGCGACTCTTGCGAGATTTGCGAAAACGACGGCGTGTCGTTGAAGTAGATCGGCTTGGTGCCGGAGATCACCAGCGACAAGCCCTTCAGCAGCATCATCATGCCCAGCGTGGCGATGAACGGCGGCACCTTGAGCTTGGCGATCAGCATGCCGGACGACCAGCCGCACAATGCGCCGAAGAAGATCGCGGCGAAAATACCGAAGTAAATCGGCAGCCCCCAGTAGGTCAAAAACACGCCGGCCATCACGGCACAGAAAGTCATCATGGTGCCGACCGACAGATCGATGCCTGCCGTGATGATGACGAAGGTACACGCGATCGCCAGCACGCCGTTGACGGCTGTCGATTGCAGGATGCTGACCAGGTTATCGACCTGCAGGAAGTTCTCGTTGGCGAAACTGAAGAATACGACCAGCGCCAGCAGGCTGGCAAAGGCCAGCAGCTTTTGCCGCGTGGACGGATGGAACAGGCGCGCACGCAGGCTGCCTGCGCCGGCTTCGGAAACAGGTGTGGATGTCATGGTCAGGTTCGCTTGCGACAGTGGATTGGGAGTATTTGCCATGGTCGTCTTCTCAATGTGTAGTGGTGGCAGTGGCAACAGCGGAAGGACGCTGCGTTGCCAGTTGCATGATTTTTTCTTGCGAGGCTTCGGCGGCACTGAGTTCGCCGGTGATGCGGCCTTCGCACATGACCAGCACACGGTGGCTCATGCGCAGCACTTCAGGCAACTCGGAAGAAATCATCACGATGGCCTTGCCTTGCTCTGCGAGGGTGTTGAGCAGTTTGTAGATTTCGCTCTTGGCGCCAATGTCGATGCCGCGTGTCGGTTCATCGAAAAACAAGATGTCGCAGTCGCGCAGCAACCACTTGGCGATGACGATCTTTTGCTGGTTGCCGCCGGACAGCAGGCGCGCAGGCTGATCGATGGACGGCGTCTTGATGGCAAGCTGGCGCACATAGCTTTGCGCAGTGCTGCGAATCGCCGCCTGATCGAGGAACAAACCCTTTTTCAGGAAACGATTCATGCTCGACATGACGACGTTGGCCTTTACGTCGAGGCCCGTAGCCAGACCGAAATGCTTGCGGTCTTCCGACAGGTAACCGATGCCATGTGCGACGGCGTCAGACGGCGACTTGATCACAGCCTTGCCACCATGAATGAAAATTTCACCGGCTTCCAACGGATCGGCGCCGAAGATGGCGCGCGCGACTTCGGTACGACCCGCGCCCATCAAGCCAGCGAAGCCGAGAATCTCACCCTTGCGCAGCTGAAAGCTGACGTCGCGGATAGCGTGGCCGCGCGTCAGTCCTTTGACTTCCAGCACGACCTTGTTGTCACCGGCATTGGCGATGACCGGACCCGCGCCCTCAAGTTGACGTCCGACCATCATGCTGATGATGGTGTCGATCGGTGTTTCTTCAGTCGGCACGGTGGCGATGTATTTGCCGTCGCGCATGACGGTGACGCGGTTGGAAATGCGGCGCAGCTCGTCCATCTTGTGCGAGATGTAGACGATACCGACGCCTTGTGCTTGCAGGTCGCGGATGATGCGAAACAGTTCGTCGATCTCTGCGTTATTGAGCGCGGCGGTCGGCTCGTCCATGATCAGGACACGCGAGTTGAAAGACAGCGCCTTGGCGATCTCCACCATCTGCTGCTTGGCGACGGTCAACTCGCCGACCTTGGTGCGCGGGTCGAGCTTGAGACGCATGCGCTCAAAGATCTCGGCGGTCTGACGATTGAGTGAGTCTTCGTCGAGGAATACGCCGAAGCGTCCGCGCGGTTCGCGTCCGATGAAGATGTTTTGCGCGGCACTGAGATGATTCATCAGGTTGAGTTCCTGATGGATGATGCCGATACCCAGCTCCTGGGCGGCGCGCGGGCCGTCGATGGAAACTTCCTTGCCGTCGACAAAAATCTGGCCTTCGTCCTTCTGATAGACACCGGACAAAATCTTCATCAGCGTCGATTTACCGGCGCCGTTTTCGCCCATCAGTGCGTGGACTTCGCCGGGCAGCAAATCCAGCTGGCAACTATCCAACGCCAGCACGCCGGGGAAGCGCTTGGTCACGTTACGCAAGCGGATCAGGTATCCCGATTCGTTTGCGGTCTCTGTTTGTTCTGATTGCATACCTGCCTCGTTGATGCAAACCAGCCTTGTTTATTGATTGGCTGTGTTGTGTATTGCGTTACTACGTTGCCCTCACTGATTGCCGAGATCGAAGATCTTCGTCATCGGCACCCATTTTTCTCCTTGCGGCGTCCATGGCGTCGGCGCCTGAAACTGCCACATCAATGCTTCCCACTCCTGCACCTTGGGATCGTCTTGCATGGCTTGCGCCATGGCTGCTGCGTCGTAGACCGCGTCATCGGTTTCCATAACCATCATCATGCGCGTACCGAGCCGGTAGATTTCCATCCCGGTCACGCCGTTGGCGCGCAGATGTGCTGCAATCTCCGGCCAGATCTTGCGGTGATGGTCTTCGTAACGCGCGATCAGCGCCGCGTCGTCTTTCAGGTCAAGTGCGAGGCAGTAACGCATCGGTTTCCCCTCAGGTCAACGCGCGGTCGAGGTGCGTGTAGCCGCCGTCGACGAACACCCATTGGCCGGTGGTGTGCGCAGCGCGATCGGACAACAGGAAGACAGCCGTATCGGCCATTTCTTCGGAAGTCGTGAAGCGCTTGCCGAGAGGGATCTTGCTGGTGATGTCTGCAAGCTTCTCTTGGGGGTTGTCGAAACTGGAAATCCATTTTTCGTATAGCGGCGTCATCACTTCCGCCGGGATCAGGGCATTGACGCGCACGCCCTCATTGGCCAATGCTGCCGCCCATTCGCGCGTGAGCGAAAGTTGCGCGCCTTTCGATGCGCAATAGCCGCTGGTATTGCCCTGACCGGTGACGGCGGTCTTGGAAGAGACATTGACGATGGCGCCGCGCGTAGCCTTGAGGTGCGGCACGCAGTAGTGCGCCATGACGTAGTAATGGATCAGATTTTTTTCCAGCGACTGCATGAAGGCGGCACGACCGGCATCCAGACCGACGTTGTCGTTGATACCGGCATTGTTGACCAGGCCGTCGAGACGACCGAACTCACGCACGGTATCGGCAACGGCTTGCCTGCATTTTTCTTCATCCATCAGATCGAGCAGGAAGAAGCGTGCCTTGGGTTGCAACTTCAGCAGTTGTTCTTTGAACGCATCACTGGGTTGGCTTTTACCGAACACGACCGGAACCGCGCCCTCTCCCGCCAGTTGCAGCGAGATCGCGCCGCCAATGCCGGAGGCGCCACCGGTCACGATCACGACCTTGTCTTTTAAATGTAGATCCACGTCTTGTCTCCGTCTTTATTCTTATCTTGTTTTTTGATTAACCACGAAAGCGATACTGCTCCAGCGATTCGGGTTTCATCGTGATCGAGAATCCCGGTGCGGTCGGCGGCATGTACGCTGCCCCTTTGACCACACAGGCATCAATAAAGTGCTCGTGCAGGTGATCCACGTATTCGGTCACGCGTCCTTCGGTGGTGCCCGCGATGCAGACGTAGTCGATCATCGACAGATGCTGCACGTATTCGCACAGGCCGACGCCGCCGGCGTGCGGGCAGACCGGCAGCTTGTATTTGGCGGCCATCAGCATGACTGCGAGGATTTCATTAACGCCGCCGAGACGGCAGGAATCGATCTGCACCACGTCGATGGCGCCACGCATGATGAACTGTTTGAACAGCACGCGGTTCTGGCACATCTCGCCGGTGGCGACTTTGACTGCGCCGATGCCTTCGCGGATCTTGCGATGTCCTTCGACATCGTCCGGGCTGGTCGGCTCTTCGATGAACCATGGTTTGGCGAAAGCCAGTTCATTGACCCATTCAATCGCCTGGTCGACTTCCCACACCTGGTTGGCGTCGATCATCAGATGGCGATCCGGCCCGATGACTTCGCGCGCGATGGTGACGCGGCGCTTATCGTCGGCGAGATCGCGGCCGACCTTCAGCTTGATGTGATTGAAACCACCGTCGATAGCTTCTTTGCACAGACGGCGCAGCTTGGCGTCGTCATAGCCGAGCCAGCCGGCGGAGGTGGTGTAGCAAGGATAGCCGTTTTGCTCCAGCAAACGGATACGTTCGGCCTTGCCCCGCGCTTGTGCGCGCAGCAGCGTCAGCGCTTCGTCCGGTGTGATGCAGTCGGTGATGTAACGGAAGTCGATGCAGCGCACGAGTTCTTCCGGCGACATCTCGGCGACCAGTTTCCACAGCGGCTTGCCTTCTGCTTTGGCCCACAGATCCCAGACGGCATTGACGACCGCGCCGGTGGCGAGGTGGATGGCGCCCTTGTCCGGGCCGATCCAGCGCAGTTGGCTGTCGGAGGTGATGGTGCGCCAGAAACGCCCCATGTCTTCACTGACCCAGTCGAGGTCGAGGCCGACGACCAGATGCTCCATGGCCTGGATGGCGGCGCAGCAGATTTCATTGCCGCGGCCAATGGTGAAGGTCAGGCCATGGCCTTCGAGGCCGGGCTTGTCGGTTTCGAGGATGACGTAAGCGGCGGAGTAATCCGGATCCGGATTCATGGCGTCGGAGCCGTCGAGAGTCGTGGAGGTCGGGAAACGTACGTCCAGTACGCGCATGGAGGTGATCTTGGTCATCGTCGCTGTCAAATGTAATGGAGTGAATTCAGTTGTGCCGGCTACGGATCACTGCACACCATCGGAAGTAGAGATAGCTTCGCCGGCACCGCGCACGGATGCCGCCGTCCTTCCATCTCTTCAGGCTGTCACGCCTGTCTCCATTGTTGTCGTGCTTCGCCTTTGTGCTGACTGCTTAATAAATAGTGAGTTGTGCACAAGGCTGTGTCTTTTGCTGTGTGGCGATTATCACACGCAGTTTTAAATTCATCAATAAAATTCAATTTTATATTTGAGTTTACTTTGCTAATATCCAGTCGCTGCAGACTACATAATCTCCATGTAGTTTGAAGTGATAACCAATGTATATCTAAGGGATATCAAAACACAGATGCTTAAAAAGCAATGCCGGATGATTTCCCTCAATTAAAAATTCATTTTACAAATGAAATAACAATATTAACAGGAGGAAATGACAAACACCGATATTTACCGCTGCACCGCGGGCCGCCCGACCTCTGGACCCGTGCCTATAAAAACAAGCAAACACGCAGTCACAACAACCATAAATACGGAGATTCTTATGCAGACAACGACATTTACTGCTCGCAAAACCCATGGGCATAACACATTCAAATTCACACTCAAATTCACATTCATCAAACCGAAAATAACACGCACGGTCGCCAGCGCCCTGTTCGGCGTTGCCGGACTGGCTGGACTGACTGCCGGCAGTGCACATGCACAAAGCAGTGTCACCATTTACGGCCGGGTCGACGCCGGCGTCGACTATCAATCCAACGTCGCCACTGGTAACGGCAACAGTGGCAGCCTGTGGCGCGCTTCCGGTAATCAGTGGGGCACCAGCATGATCGGCTTCAAAGGTACCGAAGATCTTGGCGGCGGACTGAGCGCCTTCTTCCTGCTGGAATCCGGTTTCGATGCAACCAAGGGATCAACCAACGGCTCGGCGCTGTTCAATCGTCGCTCATATGTCGGTCTGGCCGGTAGCGCCGGTTCGCTCAAGCTCGGCAAGAATCTGTTCATCGACAACGACGTCTGGTTCCTCGATCCGACCGGTCAGCAGTTCATCGGCACCGCAACACTGGTGCGCGGCCGCAACTGGCAAGGCGCCGATAACGTCATCGAATACCAGACGCCGACCTGGGGCGGTTTCAACGCAACCGTGCAAACCAGCCTCGGCGAACAGGCCGGCTCGCTCACCAAGAAACGCAAGGACGGCATCTCGCTGGTGTATGCCAACCAGACCGTCGAACTGCGCGCGATCTATGACGTCGTGCGCGACGCCAACGGTCGCTTTGTCGATGTGTTCGATACCTCCAAAGAACTGATCCTGGGCGGCACGTTGACCCTCGACAAGCTGAAGCTGTTCGCCGGTTACGAAAATCTGCGCGCGCCGGATGCTGCACCGACATCGTCGGATAAGGCCAATCATTATTGGGTCGGTGCCAATTATCAGGTGACGCCGGCGCTGACACTGATCGGCTCGGTGTTCCGCGTGAACGTGAACAAGGGCGGCGGCAACGCCAATCTGTTCATGGCTGGGGCGAACTACTCGCTGTCGAAACGCACTTTGCTGTATGTGGGCGCGGGTACGGTACGTAATAGCAGCAACGCCAACTTCTCGGTGGAAGCGACGAATAACAATCCGTTAGCTGGTCAAAACCAGAACGGGGCCTACGCCGGCATCAGCCACTCCTTCTGAAATCTGTCCTTGGGCCTACTACGAGCCCGTGATCCGATGCCGTACGGTGCTCGGGATCCTCGTGTACTTGCGTACACTCCGGTGCCCTGTGCTCCGGTCGGCACCGGCTGACGGGCTCTCGCTGCGGCCCAAGAACAGATTTGATGTTTTGAGTGTTCCTCTTTGAAACCGGCAATCGATCGTGAATGTCGGTTTCAGAGATAAAATGCGAAATAATTCGAGTTTGCGCAAACCCACCCGGGGTGCGCGGTGTCATCTTCCATCAGGCCAGCCATGCCAAGAACCAAGAAAATCGTGCCCGACGCAGATCTGAATGTTGATTCTACGGAAGATATTTCCGCCAATGACAGCGCCACTGATGCTGGCAAGGCGCGCTATGCGGCGCCGGCGCTGGATAAGGGACTGGATATTCTGGAGCTGTTGAGCAAGTCGGAGCAGATGCTGACGCTCAATCAGATTTCCAAACAGTTGGGACGCAGCGTCAACGAGATCTTCCGCATGGTGGTGACGCTGGAACAGCGCGGCTACCTGATTGCCGATAACGATCAATATCGCTTGTCGCTGAAATTGTTTGAGCTGGCGCATTATCACCAGCCGATTCGTTCACTGGTGAGCACGGCGTTGCCGCATATGCGTGAGCTGGCAAACCGGACCATGCAATCGACGCACCTGACCGTCTATGAAGCGGGCCGCGTGATTGTGGTGGCGCAGGTCGACAGCCCCGAGCGCTGGGCTTTCGGGCTGAAGGTCGGCGCGCTGGTCAGCCTGACCGATACGGCGTCCGGCCACGTGCTGCTGTCGTTTCGCGATGAGGCCGAACGCGGCCGCATGCTGGCGGCACATGTCAGGATGGACGGCGAACAGGAAATCGATCATGCGCAGTTGTTGCGCCAGATCGCTGAAACCCAGGAACGCGGCTATTCGCGCATGGAAAGCCGCCAGATCCGGGGCGTGGTGAATTTGTCGTATCCGGTGCTGGGCGCCAACGACCGCATGCTGGCGGCGCTGAACATCCCTTATATCGAGCGGATCGACAAAAAAGTGAACCCCAGCCTCGATGAAGTTCAAGGCATTGTGCAAGAAATTTCCTCCCGTCTGTCCAAGTTGATGGGCAGCAGCAGCTTCGGGAGTTGAGCAAGCGCATTGACCGACAAATCACCGGCACATCGACAGCGATAAAAAAGCCAGGCAATGCCTGGCTTTTTTCTACATGAAAACACTGCTTATCTGCTTATTTATCGATGGGCAGTGAAGTCAGGGAATTCTTCGTCTTGGTCTTGCCCTTGGCTTCGTGCGCTTCCGTAGCAGCCTGGGTCAGCGAATAGCGCGTATAGGCCTTGACCAGATCAGCCATGAAATCCGATTCGTTTTTGATCGGACGCCAGTTTTTGCCATCCGATTCTTCCACCTGCGTGCTGTTGCCGTCATAGACGATGCTGATGGCGCGCGGCTTTTCCTGCTCCCTGAATTCCGTCAGGAAACCCTTCATGTCATAGCCGGAAGAATTGCCTTGGGTAAAGGTCTCGATGGCCGATTGCATCGCTTCTTCGCGGGACGCCAGAGCCTGAGTCTGCGCCTGCGCCAGCAGATCGGACACGCCGGTGTGATCGTTGAGCAGCATCTCGAACTTGCTGTTGCGCTCGTCCCCCTCTTCCAGCTTGAAACCCTTCTTGGTCGAAAAAATCCGCAGCTTGGGCGGCACGTTGATGCCGTAGGCGCCGACCAGACCGCCCAATGCCATCGTCAGCGCCGGACTCACGTCAGGACGCATCGGATTGACCAGTCCGTCGACGCCCGTATTGCGGGCAATCATCATCTGGGCGAAGCCGATATCGTTGTTATTGGCGTACGCCTTCGCAGCAGTGGGTGCCGCGGTGTTGTTGATGAAAAATTGGTTGCTGATGTTTTGCATTGCGGCGCTCCTGTGATTACCAGGTCCGGTGGTTCAACTTGCGCGAATAATTGCCAAAAGCATAATAAAAGACAAATGGCGGACGCTACCATTGTAAAAGGCTTTCAGCGTTTCTACACAAGAAGCTGAGGCATTTCCCCCCTTTAATCCTGCAGATTGTCGGTTTGTCGCAAAATGGCGCCTCCGGACCGGTATCGCACGTATTCTTCGAATAATGGTTCGACTGATACTGCGATTTACCGTGCTTTACATCCGATCTTTCCCGCGGTTTCTTGACGGCACAGCTATTGCCACTTACATTGCTGACTCGCGGGCGACCGGGCGACCATGCCTGGACTCAATAATCATGCCGACCTCCCGAAGCAATTGCCACAAATGAAGCAGCAGCCTCATTCGCCACGGCCGGAACCAACGCCTGCTCCCGCCAATCTCATCGACCTGCGCCTGAACGGCTAATTAATAAAAACCTGATGAATCTTTCCTTTTTAAAACGCCGCCCGGTCCTGATTGGACTATTGATCCTGATAATTGCCGTCGCTTTTCTGGTCACCAGGAAACGTCCGCCGGCTGCGGTGATTGAGAAGCCGGCCCAGGTTCTCGAATTTCTGCCGAGCGACGTCGTCATGACCACTGTGGAGCCATTGCGTCAGGTGCTGCCAATGTCGGGGGCCTTGCGCGCGCTGAATCAGGTATCGGTCAAGGCCAAGGTCGCCGGCGAAGTCAAAGAGGTGCTGGTGCGCGCCGGTGAAGCCGTCCAGGCCGGACAAGTACTGATCCGCATCGACACCAGCGAATATCAGGCGAAACTGGAACAGGCCAGAGGCTCGCTGGTCGCTTCACGCGGGCAGCTCGACATTGCTACCAAGACCCGCGACAACAACCTCGCGCTGCTCGACAAAGGCTTCATCTCGCGCAACGCCTTCGACAATGCCGCCAGCCAGTTCGACATCGCCAAAGCCAACGTCGACACGGCGCGCGGTGCACTCGACGTCGCGCAAAAAGCGCTCAACGACACCGTCATCAAGGCGCCGATTACCGGCATGATCAGCAGCCGCACCGTCGAGCCGGGTGAAAAGGTCTCCATCGACAACAAGTTGCTCGATGTCGTCGATCTGAGCCAGATGGAACTGGAAGCGCCGGTGCCGACCGCCGACATCCTGAAAGTCAAACTGGGCCAGGAAGTACAGGTGACCGTCGAAGGTCTGCCACAAGCCGTCGTCGGCAAGGTCGTCCGCATCAATCCGGCGACACAATCGGGATCGCGCTCGATCATGGTGTACGTACGCATTGAAAATCCTCAAGGCTTGCTGCGCGCCGGCATGTTCGCCGATGCCAGCCTGACGCTGGATAAGCGCGACGCCGTGATGACCGTGCCGCAAACGGCGATCCAGACGGACGGCGACAAGACCTACGTCTACGCCATTGAAGACGGCAAGCTGATCCGGCGCAACGTGACGCTGGGCATGCGCGGCATCGACAGCCGCGGCAATGCCGTCGAAATCAGCAGCGGCCTGCAAAACGGCGCACGCATCGTCAAGGCCAATCTGGGCAATCTGAATACGGGCACACCAGTACGTTTCTCGGCAACCGGCGGTGCTGCCGTTGCACCTGCCGCCAAGACGAAGGAATAAGTATGTGGTTCACCCGTATCAGTATCGGTAACCCGGTGCTCGCCACGATGATGATGATGGCGTTTGTGGTGCTCGGCTTGTTCTCGTATCAGCGCCTGCGCGTCGACCAATTCCCTGATATCACCTTCCCGGTGGTGGTGGTGCAGACCACGTATCCTGGTGCGTCGCCTGAGAACGTCGAGTCCGACGTCACGCGCAAGATTGAAGAAACCGTCAACACCATCAACGGTATCAACAGCCTCACATCGCACTCCTACGAAGGCTTGTCGGTGGTGATTGTCGAGTTCGATCTTACGGTCGATCCGGCACAGGGCGCGCAGGATGTGCGCGAAAAAGTGGCGCTGGTGCAAGCAGCCTTCCGCAAGGAAGTCGACCAGCCGCGCATCACGCGTTTTGACCCGGCCGATCAACCGATCTTTTCGATCTCGGTCACCAATGATCCCAACGCAGCCAATGCCAAACCACGCACGCTGCGCGAACTGACCACGATCTCCGACCAGATCATCAAGAAGCGCCTGGAAAATGTCCGCGGCGTGGGCTCGGTGACGCTGGTCGGTGGTGTCAAGCGGCAGGTCAATATCTACGTCAAACCCAACGAGATGGAAGCGCTGGGCATCGGCGTCGACCAGGTCATCAACGCCGTCAAGAACGAAAACCAGGAACTGCCGACCGGCGCCATTCGCATGGCGGATGCCGAGAAAGTCGTGCAGGTGCAAGGCCGCGTCAAAAATCCGGAAGACTTCAAACGTATCATCGTGGCGCGCCGCGGTGGCCAGCCAGTGACGCTGAATCAGATCGCGACCGTCGTCGACGGCCAGGAAGAACAAGAAACGCTGGCGCTCTACAACGGCCAGCGCACACTCGCGCTGGACATCCTCAAGGCGCAGGGCCAGAACACCATCGACGTCGCCGACGGCCTCAAGCAAGCCATCAAGGACATGGAGCCGAACCTGCAAAAGCTCTATCCCGGCGTGCGCCTGCAAATCATCAAGGACAGCTCGCGCCAGATCCGCACCGGCGTCGAGAACGTGCGCCGCACACTGATTGAAGGCGCACTGCTGACGGTGCTGATCGTGTTTCTGTTCCTCAATTCGTGGCGCTCGACGGTGATCACCGGGCTGACATTGCCGGTGGCGCTGATCGGCACCTTTCTGTTCATGTACATGTTCGGCTTCACGATCAACATGATCACGCTGATGGCGCTGTCGTTGTGCGTGGGTCTGCTGATTGACGATGCGATCGTGGTGCGCGAAAACATCGTGCGCCATGCAGGCATGAAGGTGCACGGCAAGTTCAAGACACACAAGATGGCGGCGCTGGAAGGCACGGCGGAAATCGGCCTGGCGGTGCTGGCGACGACCTTCTCGATCGTCGCGGTGTTTCTGCCGGTGGGTTTCATGGGCGGCATTATCGGCCGCTTTTTCCATCAGTTCGGCGTGACGGTAACGGCGGCGGTGCTGATCTCGATGTTCGTGTCGTTCACACTCGATCCGATGCTGTCGTCGATCTGGCCGGATCCCGATGTGCATGGCGAGAAATATAAAAGCGGATGGTACGCGCGCACCATCGGCCGTGTACTGAATCAGTTCGACCGCTTGGTGCAGTGGTTGTCGGCGACATATCAGCGCCTGTTGAAATGGTCGTTGCGGCACCGCGTGCTGACACTGGTGCTGGCGTTGGTGACATTCATTGCGGGTTTTGCCTTACCGGCGACCGGACTGATCGGTTCCGAGTTCGTGCCGCAGGCGGACTATTCGGAGTCGGGCGTCACCTTTTACACGCCGGTCGGCTCCTCGCTGGAACTGACCGAAAGCAAGGTGCATCAGGTGGAAGCCGTGCTGCGCCAGTTCCCCGAAGTGGTGGATACCTACAGTACGGTCAACACCGGCAACTCGCAGGGCAAGAACTACGCGACCGTGTTCATCCGTCTCAAGCCGCGCAACCAGCGCCAGCTCAGTACCTCGCAGCTGGCGCCGCAATTGCGCGACCGCCTGACGCAGATCGCCGGCATCGCGGTGACGCACATCGGCACGCTGGATGGTGTCGGCGGCGATAACAAGCAGGTGCGCTTCAGCTTGCTGGGGCCGGACCTGGATCAACTGGCGCGCCTGTCGGATGAGGTGCAGAGAAAACTGCTCGCTATCCGCGGCGTGGTGGACCTGGACTCCAGCCTGAAGGCGCAAAAACCGACGATTTCCATCGAACCCAAACGCGATATCGGCTCGGATCTCGGCATCGGTGTGGCGGAGATCGGCAATGCATTGCGTCCGCTGCTGGCCGGTGAAGCCGCCAGCAGCTGGCGCGCGCCCGACGATGAAAACTACGACGTCAACGTGCGACTGTCGCCGACCGATCGCAATACCGTCGATGACCTGTCGCGCCTGATGCTGGCCAGCACCCAGACCAATTCGGACGGCACGCCGCGCATGGTGCCGCTGCGCCAGGTGGCGGAAATCAAAAACACCGTCGGCGCCAACCAGATCAACCGGCGCGACCTGAACCGCGAAGTGGAGTTGTCGGCCAACGCCGCCGGCCGTTCTGCCGGGCAGGTCAACGCCGACATCAAGACCATGCTGGATCAGATGAACTGGCCGCCCGGCTACCGCTATCAAATCGGCGGCTCGACCAAGAGCATGAACGAATCCTTCGGCTACGCGGTGGGCGCGCTGGCGCTGGCGATCGTGTTCATTTACATGATTCTGGCGTCGCAGTTCGCCAGCTTCCTGCAACCGATCGCGATCATGTCGTCGCTGCCGCTGACGCTGATCGGCGTGTTCCTGGCGCTGATGTTCTTCCGGTCGACATTGAACATGTTCTCGATCATCGGCTTCATCATGCTGATGGGGCTGGTGACGAAGAACGCGATTTTGCTCGTAGACTTCACCAATCAGGCGCGCAAGGAAGGCATGGAGCGCAGCGCGGCCTTGCTGGAAGCCGCACACGTGCGCCTGCGCCCGATCCTGATGACCACGCTGGCGATGGTGTTCGGCATGGTGCCGCTGGCTTTCGGCATCGCCGAAGGTTCAGAGCAACGCGCCCCGATGGGCCAGGCCGTGATCGGCGGCATCATCACTTCGTCGGTCCTGACGCTGGTGGTGGTGCCGGTGGCCTATACCTATCTCGATGATCTGGGCGCCTGGGTCAAGCGCAAGTGGTTCGGCCATGCAGAAGAGCATGCTACCGGAGAGGACACCGGGAACGACAAAGAAGAGGGCCGCACATCCTGATATTTCCTTTTTGCAAGCGTTAATCCGGCGTTTGCTCGCAAAATATCTTGCGCCGCGCCCCGGAAAGCAACGAAAAGCGCGCGTCGGACGCTGTCTCGCAGCAGCCGTGTTTGATAAAATGCTGCTTTTACGTCGCTATTGAGCCTACTGCCATGAATATCGAACAAGCCCGTTTCAATATGATCGAACAGCAAATCCGCCCTTGGAATGTGCTGGCGCAAGATGTGCTGGACCTGCTGACCGTGGTCAAGCGCGAGGAATTTGTTCCTGCCGCTTATCGCAGTCTGGCGTTTTTCGATACCGAAATTCCTCTGCCGGGCGGCGAAAACATGCTGGCGCCAAAGGTCGAAGCTCGCATCCTGCAGGAAGCCAACGTCAAGAAACACGAACAAGTTCTGGAAATCGGCGCCGGCTCGGGTTACATGGCTGCGTTGCTGGCCTACAAGGCTCGCCACGTGACCACCGTTGAAATCGATCCCGACCTGAAGACATTGGCTGAAAAAAACCTGTCCGCTTACGGCGTAACCAACGTCAGCGTCGAACTGGGCAATGGTGCACAAGGCTGGCAAGGCGAATACGACGTGATCGTCATCTCCGGTGCGCTGCCTTTCCTGCCGGACGCTTTCCTGAAGCAGGTCAAGGTCGGCGGCCGCATCCTGGCTATCATCGGCGAAGCGCCTGTGATGTCGCTGCAAGTGATCACCCGCACATCGGATCAGGTCTACGATACGGTTACCGTGTTTGAACTGATGGCCAAGCCCCTGCATTCGGCCACCGAACATTCCCACTTCACTTTCTAGGAAATTTGTATGGAGCACATCACCGCACCGGAACTGGCCGCCTGGATCGCCGACCCGGATCGCCCGACGCCTTTGCTGCTGGATGTGCGCGAGCCTTGGGAATTCGAAACCTGCAACATCGAAGCAGCCAAGCTGATTCCGATGAACACGATTCCCAGCCGCTTTTCCGAACTGGAAGAAGAACAGCCCGTGGTGTGCATCTGCCACCACGGCGCACGCAGCATGCAAGTTGCCGCCTTTCTCGAACGCCAGGGTTTTTCCAAGGTGACCAATCTGACCGGCGGCATTCACGCCTGGGCTCAGCAAGTGGACACCACCATGCCGACCTATTGAGCGGGCACATGGCGGCGTCTCAACGTCGCCGGCGTGCCGAATGTGCTCAAGATATTCGAAGGCGGACGATTTTTTGATTTTCCCCGGAACTGCGAAGTGCCTGAATGGCCGAACCACGGCTATTTATCCTCTATCCCCGTGAAAATCCTGCGCATGCTCCCTACCCCTATCTTTGCCTCCTTGCGAATCCTGACTGCCGGCATCACGTCGGCAACACTGTTTGCGGTACTGACGACTCCCAGCCACGCCGCCGATCTGGTGCAGGTTTACCAGCAAGCGCTGGCGAATGATCCGGTGTACCAAAGCGCGCGTTACGCGCTGCGCGCCGGCGAAGAGAAAATCACGCAAGGCCGTGCAGCCATCCTCCCGACGATCGGCATCAACGGCAGCTATACGCGCTCCGGCGACACCATGCAAAATTCGGCCAACACGTACACGCTGCAATTGACGCAGCCGTTATTGCGCATGGCCAACTGGGAGACTTACCGTCAAGGGAAGTTGTCAGTTGCCGTCAGCGAAGCGCAATTTGCACAAGCGCAGCAAGATCTGATTCTGCGCGTCGGCCAGGCATATTTCGATGTCTTGAGCGCGCAGGATGCGCTGAGCTTCCTGCGGGCGCAAAAGATCGCGATCTCCGAACAACTGGCCTCGGCAAAACGCAACTTTGACGTCGGCACGGCAACCATCACCGACACCAATGAAGCGCAGGCACGCTACGATCTCGCCAATGCGCAGGAAATCGCGGCGCAGAATGATCTCGAAGTCGCGCTCAGCAAGCTGCAGCAAATCATCGGTCAGCCGCCGACCCCGCTGTCGGCGCTGCGCACCAACGTGCAATTGAGCATGCCGCAACCGGCGCTGATCGATCCCTGGATAAGCAGTGCGGAACAACAGAACTACAACGTTCTGGTGCAACAGGTTTCGCTGGAAATCGCCCAGAGCGAAATCAAGCGTAACCGAGCAGGTCACTACCCGACCGTCGACCTGACGGCCGGGCGCAATTACACCAATCAGAACAGTCAACTGACGCCTTACACCAATGGCCGTGGCTACGCCAACTCCATCGGTGTGCAGTGGAATATCCCGCTCTACTCGGGTTTCAGCGTGAGCAGCAAAGTCGACGAGTCGATTGCGCTGGCCGACAAGGCACGCTCAGACTTGGAAAATGCGCGCCGCACTGCCGTACTCAATGTGCGACAGGCCTATCTTGGCGTGAGCAATGGCTTGTCGCAGGTGAAGGCTTACGAAGCGGCCGAGGTGTCCAGCTTGTCGGCGTTGGAGTCGAATCGTCTCGGCTATCAGGTCGGCGTACGCATCAACATCGATGTGTTGAACGCGCAGCAGCAGCTGTTTTCTACGCGCCGCGATCTGGCCAAGGCACGTTACGACACGCTGATGAATGGGTTGAAACTGAAATCAGCCGCAGGCAGCCTGAAAGAAGAGGACCTGGCGCAAATCAATCAATTGCTTGGGCCGCCTGCGCCATGATGAGACTGGCGGGCAGCTTGTAACGAAGCTGCCCGTCCGCCGGATCGATGCTTAATTCCGCAGGGTCGGCGCCGTCTTGACCGCATGGATACAGGCGGTGAGCAAGTTCTCGGCCTCTTTTTCAAGATCGAAACTGTCGGGCGCAAAGAACCAGTCGGCGAGCAAACCGCTGAACATGGCATGCGTCATCAGGCAGGCGCGGCGGATGTTGAGATCGGGCGCAAGTTGGCCGCGCGCGATGGCGTTTTTGAGAATCTGCTCCATGCGCAACATACCCTGCATGTGGCATTCGCGCTGGCGCATGAGAATCGGATCGTTGTTGTCGACAAATTCGCATTTATTGAAGATGATGTCGAATACTTTGCGACAGCGCGGATCGGTGGCGGCTTGTTTGAGCACATACACCCCGCCCTTGATGAATTCACCGAGTGGATCGACCACGCGCTCATCGGCGTTGTCTTCCATCATTGCTTCCATCGGCAGGCGCACGCGATCGCACATGGCGTCGAACAGATCGCTTTTGTTTTTGAAGTGCCAGTAAATGGCGCCGCGCGTCACATCAGCCGCTTTGGCGACATCGGCCAGCGAGGTATGCGAAACGCCGCGTTCGTAAAATACCTGCTCTGCAGCATCGAGGATGCGCGAACGGGTTTCGAGGGCTTCTTCTTTGGTCGAGCGCGCCATATCAGGCGACCGGACAAATAGTTGGTGTCATTACAATCTCCGTGCACCGTCGTTGTGCAATAAAGACAAACTATCGTAATTTCCTTTGACAAGGAGCCTGTTTCACGAAAGTCTGCATGTTTCCGCATTGTTTTATACGTATTGCGAAAGATTGCGATACATTCGCACAATACATACATACAAGAATGTATGTATAATAGCACCGGATTTCAATAGCCGCTGTTGGTTTTACCCTACCCGCTGTCTTTTCTGCACTGCAACAATTTTTGCGTTATCTTCTTGTTTCTGTCGTTCTGTCATTTTCTTTCTGCTTTATCCGCTGCACCCCGTATTACCAGCTGTATCACCGGCTTATTGCCAGTTGTATTGCCAATTGCATTAATCCTATTCGTGACCGTATTCGAATCACCCGCTGCTGTAGCAGCTTCAACTTTACTTACCGTGCGAGATATTTATGAGCTCAGTTAGTCGTTTCACGCGCCTTACCCTGACCGTTGCCGTGATGGCCGCCTTTGCAGGCTGTGGTCAAAAACCGAATGCCCAACCCGGAGCAGGCATGCCGCCTGGTGAAGTTTCCGTGGTCACCATCGCGCCTGAACAAATTACCATCAGCAATGAGCTGCCTGGCCGTCTGGAAGCGACCCGTATCGCGGAAGTGCGTGCCCGTGTCGCAGGTATTATTCTCAAGCGCACCTTCCGTGAAGGCAGCGAAGTCAAGGCTGGCGAAGTGCTCTATCGCATCGATCCGGCAACGTTCAAAGCCAACTACGACAGCGCACAAGCCACATTGGCAAAGAGCCAGGCCTCGCTGACACAAGCGTCGCTGAAGGCGCAACGCTACAAGCCGCTGGTCGAAGTCAACGCCGTCAGCAAGCAGGAATATGACGACGCCGTCGCCGCACAGAAACAAGCGGAAGCGGACGTCGCCGCCGGCAAGGCTGCCGTGCAGACCGCCGCGCTGAGCCTGGGCTACGCCACTGTGACGTCGCCAATCTCGGGCCGCATCGGCCGCGCGCTGGTGACTGAAGGCGCATTGGTCGGCCAGGGCGACGCCACCCAACTGGCCGTCGTGCAGCAACTCGATCCGATCTACGTCAACCTGACGCAGTCGAGCACCGATTTGCTCAAGCTGCAGCAAGCCATGTCCGCCGGCCAACTGAAGACCGTCGGCAAGGACAAGGCCAAGGTGACACTGGTAACCGAAGACGGCCGCACTTACCCGCAATCGGGCAAGCTGCTGTTCTCTGACGTCAGCGTCGATGCGACAACCGGCGCCGTGACCATCCGTGCGGAGTTCCCGAATCCCAACCGTACCTTGCTGCCGGGCATGTATGTGCGCGCCAAGCTGGAACAGGCAATCGATGAGCAAGCCATCATCGTGCCGCAACAGGCCGTCATGCGCGACCTGAACGGTTCGACCGTATTTGTGGTTGGCGAAGACAACAAGGTTGCTGTGCGTCCGGTCAAGACCGGTGCGGCACAGGGCAACAACTGGGTTGTTACCGAAGGCCTGAAAACCGGTGACCGCGTGATCGTCGAAGGTGTCCAGAAGACCAAGCCGGGCGCACCGGTGAAGCCGGTCCCATGGAAGGGTCCTGTCGGCGATGCATCGGCATCCGCAGCAGCACCGGCCGCAGGTGCTGCCGCTCCGGCGCCAGCCAAGCAGGACGCCGCAACCAAAGCTAACTAAGAGGCTGTCAGATGGGAAAGTTCTTTATTGATCGCCCCGTTTTTGCGTGGGTGTTAGCAATCTTCATCATACTGGCGGGCGCGCTGGCCATTACCGGCCTGCCCGTCTCCCAGTATCCGAGCATTGCGCCGCCGACCATCGTGGTCACGGCGACGTATCCGGGCGCGACCGCGCAAACCCTCGACGATTCGGTGACCAGCCTGATCGAACAGGAAATGAACGGCGCCGACGGCTTGCAATACATGGAGTCGCAAAGCCAGGCCAACGGCCAGGTGCAAATCACGGTGACCTTCTCGCCGGAAACCAACGCCGATCTGGCTGCGGTGGACGTGCAGAACCGTCTGAAGCGCGTGGAAGCACGTCTGCCGGCGGCTGTGACGCAACAAGGTGTGCAAGTCACCAAGTCGCGCAGCAACTTCCTGCTGTTTATCGGCTTGTCGTCGACCGACGGCAAACTTGATCCGGTGGCGCTGGGCGACTATCTGTCGCGTAACGTCCTCAATGAAGTCAAACGCGTTCCTGGTGTTGGTCAGGCGCAGTTGTTCGGTACCGAACGCGCGATGCGCATCTGGATCGATCCGAACAAACTGATCGGTCTGAACCTGACACCGGCCGACGTCACTGCAGCCATCACCGCACAAAATGCGCTGGTCGCCGGCGGTACGCTGGGCGCGTTGCCAAGCCCGACATCACAGCAAATTTCTGCAACTGTGGTGGTGAACGGCCAGCTGACCAGCCCGGAACAGTTCGGCAACATCGTCCTGCGTGCCAATGCCGACGGTTCGTCGGTACGCATGCGTGACGTCGCCCGTATCGAAGTCGGCGGACAGTCGTATGACACCTCCGGCCGCCTCGACGGCAAGCCAAGCTCGTTCATCGGTGTGCAGTTGTCGCCGACCGCGAACGCGCTGGGCACAGCAACCGCCGTGCACAAGAAGATGGAAGAGCTGGCCAAGTATTTCCCGGCCGGTGTGAAGTACACCATCCCTTACGACACCTCCAAGTTCGTCAAGATCTCGATCGAAGAAGTGGTCAAGACCCTGATCGAAGCGATCGTGCTGGTGTTCCTGGTGATGTTCCTGTTCCTGCAAAACATCCGCTACACCATCATTCCGACCATCGTCGTGCCGGTGGCGCTGATGGGCACCTTCGCAACGCTGCTGGTGTTCGGTTTCTCCATCAACGTGCTGACCATGTTTGGTATGGTGCTGGCGATCGGTATTCTGGTCGATGATGCGATCGTGGTGGTGGAAAACGTTGAACGCATCATGAGCGAAGAGGGTCTTTCGCCCAAGGAAGCAACCCGCAAGGCGATGGGCCAGATCACCGGCGCGCTGATCGGTATCACACTGGTGCTGATTGCGGTGTTCATCCCGATGGCATTCTTCGGTGGTGCGGTTGGCGCGATTTATCGCCAGTTCTCGCTGTCGATGGTGGCGTCGATGGTGTTCTCGGTATTGATGGCGTTCACGCTGACACCAGCATTGTGCGCAACCATTCTGCTGCCGGTTGAAAAGGGCCATCATCACGAAAAAGGCGGCTTCTTCGGTTGGTTCAATCGCCGTTTCAACAAGACTGCTTCCGGTTATCAGGGCTTCATCGGCAAGATGCTGACCAAGACCGGCCGTTACATGATCGTGTATGCCGTCATCCTCGGCTGCGTGGGCTTGCTGTATGTACGCCTGCCGGCTTCGTTCCTGCCGAACGAAGATCAGGGCTACATCATCACCAACGTGCAGTTGCCGCCAGGCGCCAGCACCGGACGGACGCTGGAAGTGATCAAGACCATCGAAAACTATTACCTCAAGCAACCTGCGGTCGAACACGTTGTGGCGATTGCCGGTTTCAGCTTCTCGGGTAACGGTCAGAATGCAGGTCTGGTGTTCACACCGCTGAAGGACTGGAGCGAACGCGACAAGACGCAATCGGCTGACGCCGTTGCAGGCCGTGCTTTCGGTGCCTTCTCGCAGATCAAGGATGCGATCGTGTTCCCGCTGAACCCGCCGCCTATTCCTGAACTGGGTAACGCCACCGGCTTCACCTTCCGTCTGCAGGACCGTGCCGGTCTGGGACACGCTGCGCTGGTACAGGCACGTAATCAGATCCTCGGTATGGCTTCGCAAAGCAAGGTGTTGGCAGGCGTCCGCCCTGAAGGTCTGGAAGATGCGCCACAGCTGCAACTGGACATCGACCGCGACAAGGCAAACGCATTGGGCGTGCCGTTCTCGACCATCAACAGCGTGCTGTCGACGGCATTGGGTTCGTCCTACGTCAATGACTTCCCGAATCAGGGTCGTCAACAACGCGTGATCGTCCAGGCCGACGCTAAGCGTCGTCTGCAACCGGAAGATCTGGCCGGCCTGTATGCCCGCAATAGCGGTGGAACCATGGTGCCGTTCTCGGCCTTCACGACCTCGAAGTGGATCAACGGCCCTGTGCAGCTGATTCGCTACAACGGCTATCCGGCAATGAAGATCGCCGGCGGTGCAGCACCTGGCCGCAGTACCGGTGAAGCGATGTCGGAAATGGAAGGCTTCGTCGCCAAGCTGCCTCCTGGCTTCGGTTTCGAATGGACCGGCCAGTCGCTGGAAGAAAAGACCTCCGGTTCGCAAGCGCCTGCACTGTATGCGCTGTCGCTGGTCGCCGTGTTCCTGGTGCTGGCTGCGCTGTACGAAAGCACCTCGATCCCGCTGGCCGTGATGCTGGTGGTGCCGCTGGGTATTCTCGGCGCACTGCTGGGCGTAACGATCCGCGGCATGCCTAACGACGTGTACTTCAAGGTCGGGATGATTGCGGTGGTGGGTCTGTCGGCGAAGAACGCGATTCTGATCATCGAGTTCGCCAAAGACTTGCAAGCGCAAGGCATGGGCCTGATCGAAGCGACGCTGGAAGCGGTTCACTTGCGCTTCCGTCCGATCATTATGACCTCGCTGGCGTTCATCCTCGGCGTGCTGCCACTGGTTATCGCCAGCGGTGCAGGTTCCGCCAGCCAACGCGCCATCGGTACCGGCGTGATGGGCGGGATGATCACGGCGACCGTGCTGGCCGTGTTCCTGGTCCCGATCTTCTTCGTCGTCGTGCGCAAGATCTTCAAAGGCAGCCAAGCCAAGCCGGACGCTGCCCATCACAATATCGATGTGGAGGATAAGAATGTTTAAGTTTTCACCCCTGCGCTCGACAGGCAAACTGACTCACCTCAGCGCAGCATTGCTGGTGGTCGGTGTTCTGTCCGGCTGCACGCTGGCGCCGACCTACCAGCGCCCGCAAGCGCCGGTCGAAGGCACCTACCCGGCCGACGCCAAGGGCCAGGCCGCGTACGACGCGGCCACCCTCGGCTGGCGCCAGTTCTTCCCTGACCAGCGCCTGCAAGCGCTGATCGCGGCGGCACTGGAAAACAACCGCGACCTGCGCACAGCCGCTCTGAACATCGAGGAAGCACGCGCGCAGTACCAGATCACCCGTGCCGACTTGCTGCCGACGCTCAACGCCACCGGCAGTGAATCCCGCACCCGCTTGTCGGCCAGCCAGTCGACCACCGGTGCACCGCTGATCACCAAGAGCTATCAGGTCGGCCTCGCTATTCCGGCCTACGAACTGGACTTCTTCGGCCGCGTGCGCAGTCTGAAGGATGCGGCGCTGTCGACGTATCTGTCGACTGAAGAAGCCAAGCAATCGGTGCAAATCAGCCTGGTGTCGCAAGTGGCGCAGGCTTACCTGACCGAACGATCCTATGCCGAGCAACTGAAGCTGGCACAGCAGACGCTGGAAAGCCGTCAGTCCAACCTTGGCCTGGCGCAGAAACGTTTCGATGTTGGCGCCTCGTCGGCACTCGACCTGCGCCTGTCCGACACGCTGGCGCAATCGGCCCGCACGTCGGTGGCGACGCTGCTGCGCCAACGTGCTCAGGCTGAAAACGCCCTGACGCTGCTGGTCGGCACCAACGTCAAGGATCTGCCGGCCGGCCAGGACCTGTCGCTGCAAAACATCGTCACCGACATCCCTGCCGGCGTGCCGTCGGACCTGCTGTCCCGCCGTCCGGACATCCGCTCGGCCGAGCAGAAGCTGTTGGCCGCCAACGCCAACATCGGTGCTGCGCGCGCAGCGTTCTTTCCGAAGATCAGCCTGACCGGCTCCTTCGGCAGCGCCAGCAGTTCCCTGGGCGGTTTGTTTGAATCCGGTTCGGGCGCCTGGTCGTACGGCCCGCAACTGAGCCTGCCGATCTTCGACTTCGGTCGTAACAGCGCCAACCTGGATCTGGCTGAAGTACGCAAGAACCAGGCGATCGTGACCTACGAGAAGACCATTCAAACGGCCTTCCGCGAAGTCGCCGACGCACTGGTGGCGCGTGGCACGCTAGACGAACAGATCGAAGCGCAGGAAGCCTTTCTGAAAGCACAACAGGAACGTCTGAACCTGACCGACCTGCGCTACAAGAACGGCATCGCCTCTTCGCTGGATCAGTTGGACGCGCAACGGGACTTGTTCTCTGCACAGCAATCCTTGATTCAGGCGCGTCAGTTGCGGTTGAATAATGCGATTGATCTGTATCGTGCGTTGGGTGGAGGGTTGAATGAGACGACGGTGGCGGCTGCACCGGCTGCCGGCAAATAACTCAGTTTGACGGTCGTAAAAAAAGCGGGCTTCGGCCCGCTTTTTTATTTCTTCAACAATTTCATCTGATCGCAGAGAACATCACGGCATCCCTTACATCAGCAGAGGCTTTATCAATGCAACGGTACGCAGCGTCGCCCCCTGATGCTGACGTGCAAATGCTTGCGCATTGGCGGCCATTTCATGCCGGCGATCCGTCGTGTCGAACAAGTCCAGCGCCGCTTTCAGCATGATCGAGGCATCCGTTACACGCAACGCGGCATCAATCTTGATGGCATCTTCGGTGACTGTCTGAAAATTGAAAGTGTGCGGCCCGATCAACACCGGTTTGCCCAGCGAGCAAGCTTCAATCAGGTTTTGCCCTCCAAGCGGAAGCAAACTGCCACCGATGAAAGCCAGATCGCAAGCAGCGTAGTAGGCGAACATCTCGCCCATCGAGTCCCCCAATACGATCTGCACTTCATTGGCAAGCAGTGTGTCCTGCATGGCCGAACGCCGTTCCATGGCAAAGCCCCGCTCGCGAATCATTTCCTCAACCGCATCAAAGCGCTGCGGATGGCGCGGTACGATCACAGTGAGAAATTTGTCGAATCCCTCTTTGACAAGCGCATCCAGAATCAGTCGCTCTTCATTCTCACGCGTACTGGCGCACAACAATACCGGGCGCGCTCCAAAAATAGAACGCCATTGCCGACCCAACGCAATCATTTCCGCCGGCGCCTCGACGTCAAACTTGATGCTGCCCGTCACGTGCACGTTACGCGCACCAAACAAACGCAGTCGCTCCGCATCCGCTTCGGACTGTGCCGCCACGCAATCGATGCCGGCGGCGGCTTCCAGCAAAATGGAGCCGAACCGCTGCCCGCGCCGCAACGAGCGCTCCGACAGACGCGCGTTAGCCAGCACCACCGGTACACCATAGCGACGGCACTGACGCACCATGTTCGGCCAGACTTCGGTTTCCATCAGGATGCTGATCTTCGGCTTGAAGTACCGCAGGAAGCGCGCGCACATCCAACCTGTGTCATACGGGAAAAAACTCTGCACCACGCGCTCGCCGTGGTGTGCAAACAGTTGCTGGCCAGTCGCACGCCCGGTGGCCGTCATGTGCGTGAGCAGAATCGTATGCTCGGGATACGTGGACAGCAACGCATCAATCAACGGTTGCGCGGCGCGCGTCTCGCCGACGGAAACGGCATGCACCCACAGCAGTGGCGGCAAGGTGCGTTGGCTGAACTGACCATAGAATCCGAGACGCTCGCCGATATGCTGCCGATAGCCCGGCTCCTTGCGTCCGCGGCGCCACAGGCGCAGCAGTACGAACGGCAGGCCCACCCACCACAGCGCAGAGTAGATCAGGCGCATCAGACGAGCTGACGTCCGGTCAGCTTGCTCAGGATCGCCAGCGGGCTGGACGACGGATCGTACTGTTTGTCCGCAGGCAGGTGCAGCGTCTGCTCCAGCATGTACTGGCCCGACATGACGGCGTGCGATGCCTGATCCGAGAAACACACCCACACGGAACCGGCGGCAAACGGCATGGTGACCTGACCGGCGCTTTCCTGATAGGCCATGTCGCCTTTCATGCCGTCATGCAGCTGCAGCATCAGGTGGTCGTATTCGCTGCGGTAAGACTTGGTGATGTGAAGCGCCTTCATCGCGGCAGCCTGCCAGGGAACATAAGGCTTGGCGCGTGGAAGGAATTTCTGCGCCACGGTTTCAAACGGTTCACCGACACGCCAGACACGCGGGACGCCATCCGGATTGACGTTGCTGAACACACGCAGAATACGCTCACCATAGTTCGGGCGTGACGGAAAGGCGTCAACATGCAAACGGCGGTCATCTGCACGCCAGGATTGCGCGCGCGTCTCGACCTGAGTCGGCCGGTAGCTGGTCGGCGCCAGGCGCAACACGCCTTTATATTTGGGCAACAGCGAATAGACCAGTGTCTGCGCCTGTTCACGGAAACGTCCGATCATCAGCGCCAGCGCCAGTTGAGTGGCTGTGTCGCCGAGCGCGCCTTTCAAATGGCCGCTGGCGTCGAGGCTGATGTTGCGGCTCTTGGGGTTGCGGATGTCAGGCCGGAGCAGAGATTTTTCTTCCGGCAGCAGTTCAAACGGCAGGTGCGGAAAATACAGTACCTTGCCGGCTTCCAGGCCAGCGATCCAGTCTTGGTTTGGTGCGTCGACTTGCCAGTTGGCGACGTCGATTTCTATGATTTGCGATTCCATCTCGATATTATGCCTCGTTGTTTTGTGCACGGCTGTCCAGCGGGACGGCGTCTGCCTCCGCCTTCGAGGCAGACAATACCTGATTGATGGCTTGCACGACTTGCGCTACATCAGGAGGAGCACCGGTATCGCCGAGATTGACGATACGCGGCGACCAGTTGCCTTCAGTCTTCCAGCGCGGCGAGTCGCAGTACAGTTCGACGGTAGGACGGCAATATGCGGCGGCGATATGCGTCAGTCCGGTGTCGAGACCGACCACCAAGGCGGCATGTTGCACCACTGCAACTGCATCCATGAGCGCGAGCGCCGGCAGCACGGTCGCCTGCGGCATCTGTCGCGCCAACTCTTCAGCAGCCAGTTTTTCCCTGGCACTGCCCCAAGGCAACAAGACCGGTAATGACAACGCGCGGGCGACGGCAACCCAATTCTCAACAGGCCATTGTTTGGCGGCGCGCGCCGTTCCGTGGAAAAACACTGCATAAGGATGCGTCGGCAGCCATGCGGGCGCAGTCTGCAATGCAGGTGCCTGTAGCGCAAAATCAGCCGCGGTATCAGGCTGATACCCAAGCGCCCCGGCAGCGACCGCGCGTGCACGCATGACCGCATGCGTATGCAAACCGACTTTTATGCTTTGCGTATGAAAAAATCTGGAGATCGGCTCGTAGCCCGATCCTTCTGTCGCATTGGCCAATCCGACGCGTTTTCCGCCGGGAGCAAGGCGCGCCATACGCATGACGACGCTGGTTTTCAGCAATCCCTGGGTATCAAAAACGATGTCGTATGCCTCATGTCGCAACTGGCGATAGAAAGCGGCTATTTCTGCGCGCGTGGCAGCATTGCCGAGACTTTTGCGCCAGCGCCGCAAGGCGATCGGAATGATATTGCGGACATACGGATTAAGCCGGACAAGGCTGGTGTAGCCCTCCTCCACCACCCAGTCGATGTTGGCATCCGGATAATGGCGCCGGATATCGGCCACCATCGGCATGTTGTGGACCACGTCGCCTAAGGACGAAACGCGGACGATCAGGATGTTCAAGGCTAGCCCACTATTCTTTGTCTGTGGGCCAGCATCTTACCTCTTTCAAAACGGCAAGGCTACATCCGGCCGGGCGGCCAGGATCACACGTTTGAACTCGTTCTGGATCCGCGCCAGCGCTTGCGGTGTTTCCGCCTCGAAGCGCAACACCACTACCGGCGTGGTATTAGATGAGCGCATCAGGCCGAAGCCATCCGCATATTCGATGCGCAAACCGTCGATCGTGATGATCTGCTCGGCATCGGGAAACTTTGCATCCTTTTGCAATTGATCGATGAGGACAAAATTCTCACCCTCCTTCAATTTCAATTGCAGCTCCGGCGTGCTGGTCGATTGCGGCAGAGCATTGAGCACGGCCGATGGATCGGATTCGCGGCTCATGAGCTCCAGCAAGCGCGCACCAGCGTACAAGCCATCGTCGAAGCCGTACCAGCGATCCTTGAAGAACACGTGACCGCTCATTTCGCCACCCAGAGGCGCGCCGGTTTCGCGCATCTTGGCCTTGACCAGCGAATGCCCGGTTTTCCACATCAGCGGCTGACCGCCGCGCGCGCTGATCCATGGCGCCAGATGACGCGTACATTTGACGTCGTACAGGATTTCGCGGCCGGGATGACGTGTGAGCACGTCAGCGGCGAACAGCATGAGCTGACGATCCGGATAGATGATCTGACCATCTTTGGTGACCACACCCAGGCGATCGCCATCACCATCGAACGCCAGTCCCAGCTCATTGTCGGTCTGCTGCAAGCAGCGAATCAGATCTTGCAGGTTCTCAGGATGCGCCGGATCGGGATGATGATTGGGAAAGGTGCCGTCGACTTCGCAGAACAATTCCGTCACCTCACAACCAAGTGCACGGTAAAGATCACCGGCGAAGGCACCGGCTACGCCGTTACCGCAGTCGACCGCAATCTTCATCGGGCGCGCCAGTTTGACGTCGCCGACGATGCGGTCAATGTATTCCTTGCGGATGTCGTAGGTGCGGTAAGCGCCAGCACCGGCCTTGAATTCGTTTTTGAGAATGGTCTGATACAGAGCCTGGATCGTGTCGCCGTAAATCGCCTCGCCGGCCAGCACCATCTTGAAACCGTTGTAATCGGGCGGATTGTGGCTGCCGGTGACCATGACGCCGGACTGCGTGCCCAGGATGTGTGTACCGAAATACACCATAGGCGTCGCAACCACGCCAAGGTCGATGACGTCGATGCCGACGGATTGCAGGCCGGCGGCCAGTGCAGCTGCCAGCTCAGGACCGGACAGGCGGCCGTCACGACCAATGACTACCGAATTCTGGCCCTTGGCCAACGCGGCGGAGCCGAAGGCCTGGCCGATTTGTCTGGCGACCTCGGCATTGAGGGTCTGGCCGATGATGCCGCGGATGTCGTAGGCTTTGAAGATGGAGGGGGACAAGGTCATGTTGTTTTACGTTGAAAATACTAATTAGAGAGCTTCGCACAAATCATCACAACAAGTAAAATCTGCTTTTCGCAAATATTTGAACAATACTCGGCGCCGCTTATTAAAAAACATCAGAAAATAGTAATCATTCTCAAAAAATAACCAATTAAATGCTCGATGCGAAATAATGAATCCATGACAAGTATTTCGGCATACGAAAGAGTTTTAAATCCCCTCCTCGTTTGGACCCGCCAATACGTGGCGCCAGAACGAGCAACACCTTGACTGTCATTAATGATCTTCTCAATTCAAACCTACGGACACACGTTTGGCAAGCCTGGCCTGTCATTCATTGGAACCGCACCTTGAGTCATCAACATAAGCAGTCAATCATTTTTGTCCTCTCGAATCTCGGTGGCAAAAGCGTTGCGGCGCTGGCCCAGCTATACGCCATTTTCATCTTCTCCAAAATTCACACTCCGATCGAAGCATCAGTCATCTTCCTGCTGCTGGGTTATGCAATCTGGTTTCAGGTACTCGAACTTGGTCTTTCCCAGACATTGCAGAATCGCTTCAATGCACGCAAGAGCGCTGCGGCTGATGTCCGCCTGATGATCGTCATACACTACGTTTTTGTACTTGTACTGGCTGCCTGCGTCATTGCCAGCCCCTTGCTACCCCGTCTCTTGCTGCCAGCAGAACACTACGATGCCAAAGGCATAGAATTCAGGGCATTCTCCATCGGCATGGCGCTCATGATTATTGCGACCAGCAATGTCATTCTGCAAAGAATGCTAGTGGTTCTTAACAAGGGACTTACTGCCAATACCCTCCTGATACTCCAAGCACTGACTTCCCTTGTAGGCTTGGCGCTGTATGCGCACACGGACAATCCCAACATAGTCATATCCGTGCTTTTGTATCTGGCACCGCAGGTTTTGATCAATCTTCCGTTGATCATCAATGTCGCACGCAAGGTACACTACAAACGCACTCAACGGCGCAAGGACCAGTTCCGCGCCATCTGTACCGATGCTCTCGGATTCTGGACTCTGAACGTACTGTCAGCAGTCTTTCTGGGTGCCGATTATTACTTTTCGGCGCACTATCTCAGTAGCGAGCAGATCGTTTCGTATCACTTTGCAACACGTTTCTTTTTCCTTTCATTTGTAGTTTATTATGCATTCGTCCAGCATCAGTCAAGACGCTTGACGCCTGCGGCACTGCGGGACGGCGCTCCGGCCATGCGGAAAATGATGAGAAATTCGGCGATCATCGGCGTCGCATCAGTGACGTTAATCTATCTGTCTGTCATCGCGCTGGATGACCTGCATTTGTTCGAGCACCTTACCAATAAAAACGTCATCGATCACTCTCTGATGTTGGCCGCCTTCTTCTATTTCACGATTCGCGTGCTGAGAGATGTCGGATTGGTGACACTGAGCAGCGCCGGTATTAAATCCGTCCTTTATAAAGTATACGTTGTCGAGGTAGTTCTTGGCTTTACGTTGCTGACGCTGACGGCTCAAAGATTTAATGGGGTCGGGATACTCGTCTCCATGGGTGTCACTTGTCTGGTGAGTACACTGATTCTTTTCTATTTGATCAAAAAACTGATTACTGCACATACGCAAAATCAGGTCCCGGGGACAATGTAATCTGATGAACAAAGTTTTACACGAGTCGGCGCAGACAGACATATTGCTGTCGATTATCACGGTCACACGTAACGATGCTGATCGACTGTCCCAGACGATCCAGAGTCTGCAGCAGTTCTATGGCGATGCAAGATTTGAGCACATAGTGATGGACGGCGGATCAACAGACCACACGATGTCTCTGGCATCTTCGCAGTCGGCCATTGCCAATTTCAGGTTTTATTCTGGATCTGACAAAGGCATCTACGATGCGATGAATCAAGGCATACAAAAAAGCAAGGGGAAATTTCTTCTTTTCCTCAACTGTGGCGACTGCATGTTGGCGACTCCCGACGGCATTGCGGCTTGGAGCAAATCGGTCGGCGATGAGGCAGCAATTGACATAGTTTGCTTTGCTTTCGCACAAATCGAAAGCAATGGTGCCAAAAAGATTATTTCCGCTCGAAAAACAGGATCGCATCAAATGCCCACATCACATCAGGCCATGCTGTTCTCCGCCGAGTTCATTCATGCTCACCCCTACAACATCCGATACAAGATCGCTGCGGACTATGACCTATACGTGCGCAGCCGTCCGAATGCCGTTGCCTTCGCATTGACACCAGCGCCATTGACTGCAGTGGAAGTAGATGGTGTGGCCTCGAGCCAACCACTCATTTCTTATAGAGAATATCTCGTGATCGTCTCAAAAAATATGACGGGCATGAAAATGGTGGCCTGCATGACGCGCATAGCGCTCAAGGCGCTGCTTGTAATTGCAGCAAAGTCAATTCTTCCTCAGGGTTGGATAAGCAAATTGCGAGGTATGTCGTGACAACCAATCACTCCAGAACCGTAGAGAGCACCTCGGGGAAAATTAGTGCGTTGATAGCAATCAAGATATTGGGGGCGTTGTTTGCGACGCTGGTCTTCGCCAGATTTTCACCGTTGGTTGATTCTAAGTTGTATTTAAGCGGCTACTACGCTATTGATCCGCTTCTAAGGACGCAACTTATCCACAAACTGGCGATCACGTTGAATAGCCTGGGAGGAGCCTTTTTCGCCCACGTGGTATTTGGTCTTATCTCAACAGCAGGGCTGATCTACTATTTTGCTACCGGCGGTCGGCGCTGGATATTTGTGTGGATGCTTTTGCTCCCAAGCTCTCTGGTCTGGACTTCAATCGTTGGCAAGGAAGCCTTATATTTTGGCTGCTTCAACCTCTTGCTCGTGATTTGGTCAAAATACGTTGTCGCAAAGCTTAACCTTTTGGATTTGCTTGCTGCATGTATGGCACTAGGTATCTGCGGCCTCCTGCGACCACACTATGGTGTGGCAATCGTATGGCTATTTTTTTCCACGGGTATTATCAAAAAATTGGGAAGCAAAGCTTGGCCCGTTCTGTTGGCGACCATTATTGTGGCGGCATTAGCGGTTTACTTTTATGTATGGTCAGATCTGCTTTACAGAGGGTTCGGCGGGATTGAAGCGTCGGCGCGTTCGAGCAGATTCGTGCTATTTGATATGGTGCCGAATTCCGACTCGGGATTTGACCATTTTAGAAAAATTGTCCTGCTGGGATTTATTGTAGGCATCGTAGGGCCTTTGCCATCCGAGTTACTCACTCGACCTGAATTCCTTCCGTTCTTTCTGGAAGGGGTACTTATTCTACTGTCCCCAATTTTCATATACAGATACGCAAGCAAACAAGAATTTATAGGAACGACTTTATTTTTGCGAATTTATTGGTGGTGCTTGGTGCCAGCAATCATATCGATCATGATTCTTCATGCACCTTTCGGACTCCTGAATCCAGGTTCCGCGTCTAGGTGGCGAACCAATTTTGAGGCCCTGTTTTATATGGCGCCATTGTTGCTGTTATTCCGTTTCACTGATTACAACCGCTATGAAGATACTTCACTTTCACCCTAACGGAAGAATGGCTGCGCTGTTCATCGACCCTCTGATTGAGGGAGAGCGTAGCCATGGATATACTTCAGAACTCATTACATCAACTAGAAAATCCAAGCTTAGTGAGGTGGAAATCGCGTATGACCTTTCCATCCGTAATTTGTTTTTCTTGCCGTTCGCGTTCTTTCAAATTTGCATGCTGATCAAAGCACGCAAACCAGATGTCCTTATCAGCCACAACACGAAATCATCTCCGCTCCCATTGCTCGCAGCATGGTTGATGAGAGTAAAGGTGAGAGTCTATTTCAATCACGGCGTCCCGTATGTTGGATATGCTGGAGTAATGCGCTGGATCTTGCGTTTTTTCGAGCGACTCAACTGTTTTCTGGCGACCAGAATTCTGACCGTATCATCTGACATGGTCAAACTGCTTAAGCACGTGAGCGATCAGATTCAACCCGCAACAATCCTCAATGGATCTGCATGCGGGCTGGATATCGATACTTACAACAGAGAGCGCTACAAGGACTCCATCTGGCGAACGGAAAATCGCATTTCAGAGGATGATGTTGTCGTAGCTTTTGTAGGACGTCCGGAGCGACGCAAGGGTTTCGAACGGGCGCTTCATGTTTGGGCGAACTACCTTAAAGACCCAAAATATAAACTGGTCCTTTGCGGGGCAACTCCCGCTGACGTATCGCGATTCTTGCCACGAGTCCCGGACAACGTGATCTGCTTGGGATTTGTGAGCAATATTCCGGAAATCCTGTCGAATTCCGATATTTTAATTATGCCAAGCTTGCATGAGGGCTTGTCCTATGCTGTGCTGGAGGCGATGGCATGCGGCTGCGTTGTCATCGCGAACGATATCGAGGGAATCCGCAGTCTCGTGTTGGATGGACAGAACGGCTATCTGGTGAAGAATAACGCTCTCTCGACTTATGCCGATTTGATTCAAGTCGTTACTACGGAAGAATATAACGTTTCCAATATCAAACGACAGGCCACCATAACCGCCGAAATGTTTTCTCGAAAACTGTTCATTCCTGCGTATCTATCTTTTTTAAACGATATCGCAAGAAAAGCGTAGCCAAGCGCAGACATAAAACGCGCAATGGCGTTACGGCCGTACTTGGAATCTCCCCAGCAGAGATTTTTTAAACAGCATTCGCTTCTAACGGTACAACTGCAAGCCCAAACAGGAAGGGGGAGAGGAATTTCTCGATTCTCCCCTATCCCGAGTTCAATCGCTACCTATCAGTGGGTAACGCCATCGCGCTTGATGACTTTCAAAAAAGTCATCCACAATATCTTGCAATCAAGCCAGCAGGACTGTTGAGCCATATATTCGCCGTCAAGCATAACCTTGCGTGGAATTGGAATATCATCCCGTCCGTTAACCTGAGCCCAGCCAGTCAGTCCCGGCACCAAAACGTGCACGCCGCATTGCGTACGAAGCGCGATCAAATCGTCTTGGTTATATAACGCGGGTCTCGGCCCGACAAAACTCATATCGCCTCGCACGATGCTCCATATCTGCGGCAATTCGTCCAAACTCGATTTACGCAGAAACGAGCCGATAGGTGTGAGATGTGAACCCGGATTAGTGAGTAAATGCGTCGCCACCGCGGGTGTCCCGATCCACATCGTACGGAACTTTGGCATGCGAAAAATACGATTCCCCTTCCCGACCCGGTCCGACCAATACAATATCGGCCCCGGCGAAGTAAAACGCACTGCAAGAGCGACAAATGCAACAGGCAATGCCAGCAGCAGCAGAACAGGTAATGCTAATGCAATATCAAAAAATCGCTTACTCAGGCGCATCTCGTTTCCCGACTTAACGTTGACGCTTGATGCAACGCGCCATCCAACAAAAAATCCTGCCTCAATCTGACGTCGCTGAAGAAAAAATCCAAGCATCTCCTGCTCATGTCCCAAGCGTTAAAAATAAAAAACAGTAAATGCATCTGCTCAGAAAATATTAAAAATAAGGAATGAGTACCAAACCTACAAACGACAACTTACTGCGAACCTTCTACACCTTCTGCTAGATAGACCAGATCAACAACGTCATTGACTGGGGTATATCCTGAGACTAGTTTGGCCAACATCCGAGAAATTGTATCGATATCGTTGTTATCGGCAGCGTTGAACAATATTTGCAGTTCTTTTGTCAACACATTCCAAGCGAGAAAATCTTCATGCGCTTTCATGATTCGTACATGCATGGTTGGCTGGGGATGATCACCGATCAGGAGCTCTTCATAAAGTTTTTCTCCGGGGCGTAAGCCCGTTACCTTGATCTCGATGTCCCCATAGGGATTGTCATCATCTCTTATCGTGAGCCCGGACAAACGAATCATCCGCCGCGCTAGATCGATGATTTTTACCGAATCCCCCATATCAAGTACAAACACGTCGCCGCCATCAGCCATTGCCGCCGCTTGGACAACCAATTGAGCCGCTTCTGGAATTGTCATGAAGTAGCGCGTCACATTGACATCAGTAACGGTTATTGGACCACCATCCTTGATCTGTTGACGAAACAACGGAATAACCGAGCCGGATGACCCAAGTACATTGCCGAATCTCACCATGGAAAAACGCGTTTTGTTGCTAACTACTGGGCTAACAGAAGCATCGACATCAAATACGGGATAGTCATTGATGGACAATGCTTGCAAAATCATTTCCGCGAGACGCTTCGTCGCGCCCATGACATTTGTCGGTCGTACGGCCTTGTCTGTACTAATCAGCACAAAATCACTGACCCCATTTTCGGTGGCAGCACGAGCTAAATTATAGGTACCAAGAACGTTATTACGGATCCCCTCTACTGGATTATGCTCGACGAGAGGGACATGCTTGTATGCTGCTGCGTGATAGACAGTATGAGGTTTCCAAGTTTTGCAGATCTCACTGAGGCGGCGATAGTCACGCACACTGCCGAGCAACGGCACAAGCTCTATCCTTTGCTGAGTCTCTTCCAGCTTGGTCTCAAGCTCTCGATGGATTGTATACAAGCTGAATTCGTTATGATCAAGAAGCAGCAATCTCGTTGGCTTTGCCACCATGATCTGCCGGCACAGCTCACCGCCAATACTGCCTCCTGCTCCGGTAACCAAGACTGTTTTTCCGCTTATGTGACGCCCAATCAACTCAAGATTCGGAGGTACGGGATCGCGCCCTAGCAAATCAAGTATATCCAACTCACGGATATCAGACACGGTCACGGTTCCATGTGCCAGATCTGTCAGATCCGGTAGCGATCGTACATGCACCTGATATTTTCGCAGAGCGGCCAAAATTTCATTACGACGGCTACGCGTGACACTCGGCAATGCAAGCAAGACATCCGTAACACCGTATCGGGATACCAGATCTTCGATGTCATCCGGCTTATAAACCCGTTGGCCGTTAATCGTCTTCCCATGCAACTGACTATCATCGTCGAGAAAACCAATCAATATTGATTGATGTCGTTGTGTCAAAGCGCTCGCAATTTGCGCCCCGGCCCCTCCCGCGCCATAAATCAATAGCCTGGAATCCTTCCGGTCACGTTGATTCGCTACTATATGATTCAACCAAAACCGTGCAAATGCTCTGCTACTTCCGACCATGATCAGGAGCAAGAGTGGCTGCAGCAGTCCGACTGACCGAGGCACATCAGGTAATGCCAACCAGAAAAGCAGAGTAAACAGAGTGAGTCCATAAATTGCCACCGCCTTGGCAATTGCAATCATTGCAGACAAGCCGGTATAGCGAAATACCGCTCGGTACAATCCTAACCGGATAAAAATCGGTACTGCAATTAGCGGTGCCATCTGATAGACATGCCATTGATAGCCTTGCGGCCAATGCAATATGTCAAGACGCAAGGAAAAAGCACTCCACGTTGCCACGACCGACATAAGGATATCGGCTCCGACAACGATGCACTGCTTGTAAAATCTTGATAATTCAATAATACTTTTTCGCATTCACTGGCACCAGTTTTATAGCCGAGAGTGTACAACACCAGCCTATCCCACCGGGCGTTGCAAAATTGCCACACGCACATTTCCTACAATGACCGGAGAAAATCACGGGAATGATTTCGGGGGAGCGCTCCTTCAAGAGGGGACGATGCTTGACGAGCCGCTCATTTCTGAGCAGGAAGTCGCTGATAAATAACATGCTGAAACAGCCATCTCTTGAACTTGCGCAAGATATCTGTTCTTTGTTTTGTCGGAGCTAAAACTGGTATTGGCATGCCATTTTGACGCAGCAGGCGAAACGTCGACTGAATAGCAATAACATAACGGTCGTAGTAGTGCCGTCCTTTACCCAGACGGTAATTGGAACATAAATGCAAAGCGTCTACGGCAACAATTCTTAAAGAATGAAAATGATAAAAGACTGGTTGCAAATCTGGAAAGGCCTTCAGGAAGTGCCTCACATTCCATGGCCCCAAGGTTTTTTCCACTTGCTTCAAAACATGCACTTCTCCCGAAAAACGAGAAGGCCAATCATCCAAGTACATTTGATCGCCGCATTTGCCATCCTCCAGTCTGGCAAAGCACCATTCAAGGCAACGCTCCTGCCACCACTTCAATACCTTCAATCCACCCTCGTTACGCAAGAACGTTACGAATTGTACGCAATAAATTCCTGCCGTCCGCGAGTGATCATATTCCGGCGCATATGCATGGGGTGTGATCAAAACATCTTTTCCACCGTCCTCCAGTTCCTGCAAAAGAATCTCTGGAGAACCAAAGAAAAACAGGTCCGCATCTAAATATGTGACGCGTTCTACCGTAATATCGCGGTCAAATACAAACTGCGGCGTAAACGGCGTCAGAGTCCAGCAATATTCTCCTCTGGAACGCCCCTGCTTGATTGCAAGAAGCGCCTCCGTTTCCACTTCACGAAGCGGCAACAGAGAGACATGAGGTAAGTCGAGTTGGCGTAGTTGCGTCTCTGCCAGCTCGTCCATGCAAACAATCCACAAATGAAAAGAGTGAGCATGCTCCATCAAAGAACTATGCAAGCACACGCCCATCGGAAGATAGTTACTATCAAACAGGGTGACATAATGTTCCGTCGTGCTACTTGAATGCATTTACAACCTCAACCACTTTCGCAACATCGTCATCGGTCATCTGTGGATGGCACGGGATCGAAAGACATGTCTTTGCATGCGCCTCAACCGCCGGTAATCCATTGGGGTCAACCCGGACTTCTGCACATGGCCGCTGCTGATGTGCGGGTATCGGATAGTGTGCAAGGTTGGCGACGCCGGCAGCCGTCAAATATTTACTCAAACGATCACGTTCCTCACATCTCACAACGAATAAGTGATACACGTGACTTTTGCTCTGCAACGGCAACGCAAGCATCGTGATGGCTGGATTCTTGACGTTGGCATGGTATGCCTCTGCGACCTCCCGACGGCGTACGGTAAAGCTATCAAGCCACTTCAGACGCTCGGTCAGCATGGCTGCATGTAATTCGTCAAGGCGGCTATTGAGACCGAGCTCCGGATGATGATACCGCTCGCTCTGCCCATAATTGCGTATCACTCGTGCGCGCTCCGCCAATTCGAAGTCGTTGGTAACCAAAGCCCCGGCGTCGCCAATTGCTCCCAGATTCTTGGTCGGATAAAAACTGTAGGCGCCATATGCGCCGAAAGAACCTGCTACATTACCGCTCCACTGCGCAAGATGCGCCTGGGCGCAATCCTCGAGCAACAGAATACCTTGCAGGCGACAGAATTCCTGCCATTTGGCCATGTCAGACAGTTGACCGTACATGTGCACCAACAATACCGCCTTGGTCTTGGAAGAAATACAGCGCGCCACACTGTCCATGCTGGATAAAGCGGTATCGGCATCGATATCGGCCAATACTGGCTGAGCACCCACGCGGAAAATAGCCAGCACAGTCGCAAACGCCGTCATCGGCGTTGTGATCACTTCGTCTCCGGCGCCGATGCCAAGCGTCCGCAAACCTATTTCGATAGCGTCCATCCCATTGGCGACACCTACTGCCTCCGCCACGCCGCAGCAATTGGCCCAAGCCGCCTCAAAATCCTTTACTTCTTTTCCCAGAATGTACCAGCCTGAGCGCAATACACGTTCGACGGCAGCGAGCTGACGCTGCACAAGCTCCTCTGGCTCAGCCTTGAAATCATTCATCAAAATCATTGCATAGACTCCCAATAGTGGCGCCAATGTTGTTGATAATATTCCAGCGATTGACGCAATCCCTGGTCCAGCCCTACTTTGGGTGTCCATCCAAGAGCTGTGCGTATCTTGGTGAAATCGCTATAGTAATCACCGATATCAATCGCCTTGCGCTCCGGCGGAAATGGGACGATTTGATGGCGGCTTCCTGCGTGCATAGCGTCAAGTTTGGCGGCCAAATCCTTGAGATTAATCACTTCAGAGCTGCCGAGGTTGAATATCTCTCCGTTGGAGTCTTCGCTCAAGGCGGCAAGCAATAGCGCATCGACTACATCGTCAACGTAATTAAAGTCACGCAATTGTGTGCCGTCGCCAAAAACCTGAACAGGCTTTCCTTCGACGATATTGCGCATCCATACACCCAGAAAAGTCTGTCTCGCGTCCTTGACGCGCATGCCAGGACCATAGGTATTTGTGAGTCGCAAGGCGCAAGCCTTGATGCCATACACGTTGTTGTAGAGAATGTGGTACCACTCGCCCGCCAACTTATTAATGCCGTTGACGTCCACCGGACGTATGGGATGCGCTTCATCCACCGGCAAGTACGCAGGCTTGCCATACAATTGACGGGTACTGGCAAATACTATCTTTATGGCAGGATTATGCTTCTTGCAGGCTTCCAGTATTGACAATTGTGCCGCTGCATTGATGTCTAGGTCAGTCTGAGGGTTATGCATGGAATCCATGTGACTGGTCTGACCTGCCAGGTTGAAAAGATACTCCTGCCCCCTCAACAAATAAGCCATGGCGAATGGATCGCGTACATCGCTGATATTGATGCTGATACTTTCCTTTATTCCGTCCACATTGAACAGATTACCTCCATACTCGGGAATCAGGCTGTCCACCACAGTCACCTTGGCACCATTTGCGACGAGTGTACGAGCCAGCGCAGAACCGATGAAACCGAGACCTCCGGTAATCAGCACTTTCTTGTCCGCAAAACGATTGAAATAATTCATGTTCTTTGTCATGTCAGCGTTTCCGCCAGATCATTCCTTTATAGAAAAACGGCACAGCGGTCTTGACACCCTCGACCTCCCCACCACCTCCGAGCGCATCAAATTCGGCGATCAATTCGAAATGATCATCCAACAAGCTACGCAAACGCGCCTCACTCAATATCGCACACGGATAACTGGCTGCATATATTTCTGCTGGGACATGCTGTACGCACAAGGCATCATCGTCGAGTACCGACATCGGCGTACGGTCAATGATGATGTAAGCACACCCTGAATCGATAGCCTCCTGCAGTCGTACTGCGACATCTTCGATGTATTGTAGAACGCTGCAAAACAGCACAACATCCGGCCGCATGATTTCCTGCGATGCAGAGATGGTGGACACGAAACGCAAACGATCCGACTCGAACCGAGCCCTTCCATGTTCGACGAAATTGGCTTGCTCAACCACGTGCCAATGCACCATGGGCAGTCGATCAAGAAATGCCCTGCACTGAAAATAAGTACTACCTAGAGCACCACCAAAATCAATCACCCGCAACGCCCCCCCTGTCTCGTTGGCCGCACGTAGCAAACCCGCAAGCAACGGGAAAGGGTATTCAACAACATCAAATGTTACCGAATCACGTTCGTATGCGGCCTCGCCGCGAAGAACCTTGTCTTGTGCAGTCGAGACCCTGTCCAGAATCAGTTGTGCGTCATAACCGACCGAAGCTGCCCGCGCGCTCGCCCAATCTGGATAGGCCCCAACAAAACGCACACCTTTGCGCGCCCATTTTCTATATGCATCAACAAGCAACGGAGGCAAACACATCCGCAGCCAGTAACGAACCCGGCTCCCACTCCTCATACGCGTTTCACCATCGATGACATTTTTTTCCATACGCGCTGTGCCAGCGACACTTTACCCTCGCGGAAGTAACGCGTAAAAGCATCGCGTCCTCCGGTACTATCTTCGATCGCGATAGCCCGAACCGGCACCGGTGTCATGCAAAGCTCCCCGGAATGAGCATCGGTAGGCTGGCAGTGCGTACCGCTGTCATCCATACCAATATTGAGCACCAGACTCTTGCCCGGATACAAGGTAAGCTTGTTCAACAGAAAGGTACTTGCGTACCAGCGGATAGCCCATGAATCGTTCTTTCCGGCAATTTGTGCCTCCAGCATGCCTACATAGTCGGCAGTGCCGTCAAAATCGAACAGCCGCGTCAGCCTTTGTGACTTCAGCGCCTTCAGAAGCTCATCTCCATCGGCATTGAAATCCTGCCAGGCGCGCGCCCAAGTTGCCCATCCCCAACAATCGGCTCCACGCAGGAAAAACGTCTCGGGTAAAACAGTCCCACAGGGATAAACATAACCGTGGATGCTTGCCACTCTGGATTCAGCCTCATAGCGCTGCAAACCTTCGTTCATGTAGGACAAGAAATAGGGGGAAGTCACCAGATCATCTTCCAGCACAATGACGCGTCCATGGTCTCGGCATACCCTGCCAACACCATCAATGATTGAGTCGGCCAACCCGAGATTGCTTTCACGCGCGACCAGAGAGACTGACTTAAAACCTTGGAGCGCATCAAACTGTTGGCGCACTTCCGCGACGGCATGTGCATCAGCGCCACTGCGTGGCGCATCGGAAAAGATAATCAGATCACTATCCTTGGCCAAATGATTTGCCTTGAGCGCAGCCAAGGTCTGTCGCGTATGCTCAGGGCGCTTATAAACAAACAAGGCAATTGGCGCTACTTCCATAGTGATCCTGAAGTCAATGAAACACGGTGGTTTCCGGTAGTTCGAGAAAATGGACTAATCACGGGCGCATTCGCGCCGACGCTTATCGAAAAATGATATTGCACGCTGCTCATTATGGCAAAACAGGGCAGGCACCTGCTACAGCCATCGTAAAGACACCACTTAATTCCCTGTAAATAACAGTATCCGCAACCATGCTTCCGTATTGGCGATGACGCACATCAACTAACTGGCTGCATAAAATAAACGACCGACCCATCCCTTCGCAGAATAAGTCACCGCACCGCACAAACGCCAGCTGGCCTCCAACAAAAGCCGGCGTCCTGCTCGCTCGGCTCGCTCAGCACCCACGAATGGCCGAAATGCTGTTACTAGCACCGCTTTCAACAATCGCAACCCAAGACCGACATGGCGATGCGCCGTCATATGCGCTTCAAAACGGGCAATATCGTCCGTACCAAGACGCCCGGATGGGCGAGCTGCCAGCAAGTCAGCGGCCTCCCGCAGCAAACCGGAAAAGCGCGCTTCATAGGTATGCTCAGCCATAACCCGACGAAAACCACGTTGCGCGGCGGCATCACGCTCTTCGGGATGCTTCAGTAGATGCCTAATTTGAGGAACCAAATCATCGATGGTCGAAAACACTGCCATCTCGGAGCCCACGCTAAAGTATTTCTCAAGCCGTTCAGCTGGTTCTGTCATTAGAAAACCACCGGCACCGGGAACTTCGAAAATACGCGCCTTTATCTGCCGACTCTTGGTCGGCAAGATCCCCTTGAACACAACTCCTGAATCGCCGAAATTCAAAGTAATACGTGATTCGCGGATGATGCTCTGCATTTGCTGCGCTGGCACAACCCCATTGTTCCATCCCTTGCCATAGCAAGCCACCGGAACACCTTGTTGAATCAGCTTGGCAATCCACTGCGGACGATTACCATAAGAAGTGCCGACGAAAGTCACGTCATGCTTGCACTCTGCAGATGGCAACGGCGCAAGCAGCGCATCGGAGTTCGCCGCCCATTGTAAGAGCCTTACATGCGACATACCGCTCGCGCTCGCACGTGCCTGCGCTTCCGGATAGGTAGTGGCGTAGAGGTCAAAATACGGCGCCAGAAATCGAGAAAACTGCGCGTATTTCCAAGAGTCGTCAGTAGCCCAGTTGATCAGCACAGCACGGGACTTCTCGCGCAAGAGCTCAAGCGTCTCCAGCCAGACTTCGTACCCGAAGAGTACAAAAAAGATCGCATCAGGATCTTCGCGAACCACCGTCTTAAGCAAGGCCTGGTTCAGCGCAGCAAAGTCGGTATAGGCGCTCTTATTGTATGACTCAAAAAACACTACGTCATGCCCGAGCTTACGCAGGGCGGGTAGAAAATTGACATACTCATAGCCTTCGCCACGGCGTGGATCGCCATAGTTATGCTCGCCAAAAACACAAAGGATTTTCAAGATTTTTGAAAAGTAAACATACCGCAGCCATATTCAAGATCACGAGCATTTTCGAGTACCACATTCTCATGAAATGCACCCGCGTCATCTACCAAAGAAAAATCCACCAACGTCAACCCGGGAAACATCGCCACGACACTTTCGGCTGCATGCACACGATGCGCATTGAAGCAAATTCGTTCACGCCCCACCGGCAGAGAAAGATACAGCGTTCCTCCCTGCGCTATCACCCGAGCCAATTCACGAGCAGCCTTGTTAGAACCTTCTGGATCAATTGGATCGCCATAGCGCCCCAGACCGATATGCTCAATGACGTGCAAACACGACAGTGAATTTACCGAGTCGTCCGCATTGGACAATGCCAGAATATCGCCACTACCACACGTCAGTCCGGACAAGCGCGCCTTGAGCGGTCGATAATCAATAAAAGTCACGTCCACGAATGCACTCAACACGCTGATCGTAAGCACGCTTGAACTAATATCGAAATGATGTTGCGGCGCTGACGCGCGAAGCTTTCTCGCGAGCCAAGCCCCTTGATAGAAATAGTGAGCGTCGAAGGGAGTATGGGTGCTCCAGTCCCCTAGCGAAGGTTGCATGTCCCCATATCGCAAGATTTGGCCGGTTGCCGCTGCAGCCTTGCGATATCTCGACCAATGCAAAAAAAAGGTCGGCAGATACAGCAAACCGACGATCGGCCTCGGATAGAGCATCGCCTTAACCCAGTTTCTTGCTATCGCTCTCAAATTTAAACTCAATTCTTTACTCCTGCGCAGCACAAAAGGCATTCATCAAACGCCTTCATTTATGTTTTTTGTAGAGACCTAAGGTCTTAAGCACAACCTTGGCAAGAGACCGGGCCAAAAAATAACCGCGCAACTTACACTCACCAACCCAGGAACGTATCCAGAGATTCTTCTTCAATGCCCTCGAGATTTCATCGATCGCCTTGCTACGCGATTGTGTACTGACACCTCCATCGTGAACGCATGTCACCAGCATGGGCACATGCACGACCCGCTCAACCAATGCTCCGCGCAACAGCCATTCATAATCCATGGCAAGTTTGAAAGCGTGATCGAAATTGCCATATTTTTCAAAGTAGGAACGATGCGTCAACATGCTCGGCTGCGGGATCATATGACCGTACATCATCTTGCTCGGCACGAAATCAATGGAGGTACGACTGAGCACTTGCTCGCTTTCGCGATCCAGCAAGTCGCAATCTCCATATAGAATCGCCGGCTGGCTGTATTGCTCAATCAATGTCACCATACGCTCGATTACGTCGGGGCCAGCCAATGCATCGTCGGCGTTCAGGAACAGCACATATTCGCCGGTGGTGTGCGCCAGACCTTTGTTGAAAGCATCGGAAATACCTGCATCCTTTTCACTGATCCAATAGGCATACCTGTCGGCATGAACCTTGATGGCGTCAACAGTCCCGTCCGTAGACCCTCCATCAATGACGATATACTCAATGTGAGGATAGGATTGTTGCAAGACACTCTCGATAGTTTGTCCGATAAAACGAACCCCGTTGCGAACAACGGTAACGATCGAGATACGAGGAGCAAAGGAAATTGGCGTACTTGCATCGGACTTCAATGCTGATATTGTCATGGAATCAGCCATTAGATAATTTCAAATACTTACGTTTGTTTTTATGGCTCGCTAAAACCTGGCGCTTGCCCAATACCGTTTCCTCGAGCAGTGAATAAGCCCATTCTGATCGATGAAGCTACCAAATTTCCTTAGGCGTAAAGCCAGCCTGCTTCGTTTTTCTTTGAAGCTCAATTTACCGCCGACAGCGAATGGTAAAATTTGAAGATAGCGCTAAAACGCAGAATTTTACTACCATTTTCCTTAAGAAAGCTTGCATGATTCGCCAATTGTGGACAGTTTTACGTGATGCCGATGACTCAAAATTCCGCCTTCCACTGTTTTTCCTGTCCTGTGTCGTCGTAGCACTGCTCGAATTGATCGGCGTCGGCGTCATTCCACTCTTCGTGACGGTACTTCTCAAGCCCGAACTACTGAGTGCGGCGAACACCAAGTATTTTCACGGCACGTTCGACATGTCGGAAAATCGCCTGACAGCGGTTCTACTCGTTGGTCTTACCATCTCAGCCTTCCTTGCAGCAAAAGCAGCAATCACGCTATTGCTGGGGCTGCACCAGAATCATGTTCTTGCCCGCTATCAGACCGCTCTTTCTTCCAAACTCTTGACGCGCTATCTGACTTGGCCGTACGAAACACACTTACAGAAAAATTCGTCAGAGCTAGTGCGGAACGCGATCAACGTACCAGTTTCAATTGTCAACAGTCTTCTCAGTATCAGCGTCGTTGCAACAGAAAGCCTTCTGATCGTCTTCGCTGCAGCCTTACTTATTGCTTACCATCCGATCATTACGCTAGTTTCAATAACCCTGCTTGGCATGATCGTGGGCGCACTTTTCTTTTTTTTCAAATCACATCTCGCACGCTTGGGTAAGGAAGCCAATAGCGCTGCAGTCGAAACCATGAAGTGGATCAATCAGACTTTAGGCGGCATCAAGGAAATCAAGGTAGCTCACCGGGAGTCCTATTTTCACGATCGCTATCTGAAGAATTTTAAGGACTTTTCGGAACTTACCCTAAAGACCCAGTATATTCTGCAAGCACCAAGACTGTTCATGGAGCTAGTCGCTATCCTGGCCATGGTTGCGCTGGCCGCACTCCTGATGAGCTATGATAAACCCGAGAACGTTTTACCGATAATGGCGCTCTTCGGCGCCGCGTCGCTCCGCCTGATCCCCTCTGCAAACCGGGTCTGGAATGCGATTGCCACCATTCGCACAAATATTGTTTATATCGACACATATATAGCCGACATAGCGCATGCTCCGCCACCTGAACAGGACAATCACCTAAGCCTTGATGACTGGACATTATGTGATGGCATCCACTTCTCCAATGTAGGTTATAGCTACGAACAAAGCCAACGTCCTGCACTTGAAGGACTCGAATTCTCGGTCCCCCGCGGGCGGACCGTAGGTATCGCTGGCCGCTCCGGCGCCGGCAAGTCCACCCTGCTCGATATCCTGCTTGGCCTCCACCATTCGGACAGCGGCGACATCACAGTGGATGGAAAGAGCATCTGGTCAAATCTACGTGCATGGCGCGCCACGATCGGCTACGTACCACAGCAAATCTTCTTGCTGGACGATACGATCCGTCGCAACATCGCGCTCGGAGAGAATGACGACAACATTGACGATGCTCGCATCAATACGGTGTTGACACAAGCCAGCCTGCACGACTTTGTGTCGACTCTGCCGCTCAAGCTAAATACACGACTGGGAGAAAGAGGCGCGAGATTGTCAGGTGGACAGCGCCAGCGCATTGGTATTGCACGTGCGCTGTATCGTCGCCCGAGTGTCCTCATCCTGGATGAAGCCACCTCGGCACTAGATCACGAAACAGAACAAGCGATCGCCGAAACCTTGCAAAAATTGCGTGGTGAAATCACCATTTTCATTATTGCGCATCATTCCGCAACGATGTTGCTATGCGATGATATCCACGTATTGGATCAAGGAAAACTTGTTACCAGCGGGACGCCTGCAGAACTTGAGGAAAAAGGCATTCACTTCAAGTAGATGACCGCCGTGCAGTAAAACGTTGATGCGCGCCCAATATGGCGCGATACGTCGCCGGTGGCATACCCAATACACCCGATAACCAAGTTGGCGCCAAGATTCCGGCAAGGCAAAGAAAATAGTATTGCCCGGAACGCATCCTGGAACGCCAGCTAGATTCTGTCGAGACCTCCATAGGGATAGCATCCACTTCCCACAATTGCAGCAACGAATCCACCGTATATTCGGCGTAGCCGGCTTCGAGTGCTTCCTTGCGCATTAAGGCATCCACCAACAGTGGCCGGATGTATGCGATATCTTCATGAGGGATGTAGCGGGTAGCGCCTTCGCGTTCCGGATCTCTTGTGGTGACCGAACCATAATCGCGCAAACCAAATGGTGTCGCCAATTTGGCAACCTTGCCATCAATCAGCAAAAGACCATTGGTCAGCAATTCCATCGATGAATACTTGATGTCCGGCGTCATGAACGAAAAGGCCTTGCGCGTTGACTCTGTTCGCCTGACCGCATAGAACAGCGGAATCGAGCCTACAGCTGTGTACGCAAAATAGAACATGGCTCGCTGAATGAAGCGCACGTGATCAAATCGACTTCCGACGTCTAGATCATTTCCCAGCGCAATGCCATTGGAAATACCCAATTTCTGCGGATAGTAACGCAGCGACCATACCTGCCCTATCGCGGCCGCATAGTCGGAGTGCGAATCAAGAAAGTCGGCACATCTATCTGCTGCGTCTGGGAAAAAGAAGTCATCGTCGCCACACATAAGTACATAGGGCGTCTTAACCAGCTCAAGTCCTTTATGAAGACGCATGCCGAGATGCAACGACGATTCGAAACGATAATGCTCAACCAATGGAAACGCATCGATGACGACACGATTTTTTTCGGCCACGTCGTCATTGCTGCCGTCCAGTACCAGAACGCGATACTGACTCCCCATATCGGCAAGAAAATGAAGCAGCCGCGCAATCTCGCTGGGACGATTGTATGTCGGGATGATGATGGTGATCTGGTTATTCATGTCGTATATCGATATTGACCGGATTTAGGTGATTTACTTACCATCCAGACGAAAAATGTCTCGTAGGACGTCTTGCTGCAAGGGTTTGAAGAGCAGTCCCTCGGGTCCGCGAAACACCGCGGTTTCGCCTGGCGTATCGCTATTAATGACACTGACGCCTTGCGCCAAGATGGAGTTTTTTCTGACGTGAGATCGTCCGATGATCGCAGTGTTCGGATACATCACCACCCCCTCCTCAAGCACCGGCGCCACACCATGGTTTTTGCCGACAGTGGAATTCTGATAAAGCACCAAATAGTCGTTGTACGTTGCCTTGGCCAGAACAATTCCCACAGAATGTCCGATGAAAAATTTTTCAGGCAAGGCAATCTCATAAAAACAATCGATGCCGTTCAGGGCTTTATTCAACAGAAAAAGCTTGGTGCAGACCTCCACGTCGCCACCGTTGCGCCAGATCGTATTGGAAAGAAAATAGAGATAAATACAATACTGGGTGGAGTGCAAATAGTGAAACTGGTTCTCTTTCCAACAACGCACAGAGTTAATGCATTTTTGCAAACGAGCAAGGCTCTCATCGAGGTGTTTATCAATATGTGTGCCGACAGAAACCCTGCCGGCGGGAAAGAAATTCTCCAGCTGCCTGACCGTATAATCGACAAGATCGGACCGAGATAAATTAATCAGCTGCATCGCCATTAACGTCCTTGATGTACAAATTGAGGAAATCGAGCAACGCGACTGGCATCACGCCAAGCTCACGCAAGCGCGTAATATCACATACCGGCGATGCGCCTCCGATCCCCCCTACTCCAAATTGAATATTCCACCCATTGTGATTCAGGAAGTTCACGATATCCTGATTAGAAACGTTCTGGCCGCTCGCCACATTAACGATACCGGTGACATTCTCATCCAACATGATTTTCAGTGACGCCACAACATCATCAACATGTACGTAATCGCGACTAAAATCCGGCGAGGAGGCGAGCGAAAATTCACGCATCTCCCTCGCCTGTTGCAAAAGCCTGGACAGAAATCCCGGGGAACCTGGCGCGCTATCGTACACATTCGCCAATCTGGCTACGCACGCGCGACTTCCTGAGTCCATCACACATAGATTCTCCCCCAGCGCCTTAGACAAGTCGTAGAGATGGCGAGGATTCTGTGGATCCAGACACAATGCCTGCCCTTCCTTACCGTGCGACAGACCGTCGTAAACTCGGGTAGATGACAGATAGACGAGACGATCAAACCTGGAATGAGACAAAATCTTGCTGAGGAAAGACACATGCGCTTCGACCGTCTCAAATGGCTTAGCTGCGTAGTCGGCAGTCAGACCAATGCAATAGAACACTCGACCGAGATCTCTCTCGAATATCTCGGCACTACCCCGTTCCGGCGCGTAACATGCATCGCCCCCACGACGCAGCGCCTGTACGATGCGCTGGCCGATGAAACCGCTGGCGCCGAGCACCGTATAGCCTTGCACCCCACCCGCAACAACTGGAAGTCCACCGCTATTCAATGCCGCTCTCCGATCTTACGCAGCGGATTGCCGGCATAGACACCGTAAGCATGCAAAGTCCCTCGGATCAATGAACCAGCAGCGACGACACATCCTTCCTCAATATTGGCGCCGTCGAGAATCACGCAGTTTGCACCAATCCAAACATCGTCCCCAATCTTGATTCCACCTTTACTCCTCATGAATCCCTGCGAAGAAATCAAGGCATTGCGATCCGCATACGCATGATTGGTAGATGCGAACGTGCAGTTCGCCGCCACAGCAACATGTCGGCCAATTGATATGCCGTTTCCGGTGTACATCACACATCCGGAGTTGATCACGGAGTGATCGCCGATGACAACATCACCGGTTCCACCAGCTGGCTTTATCTTCACAAAAGCATCGATAACAACATGAGGCCCGATCACAATTCTGGTTCCACGGACCGAATCCTCAATATCGGCGAGCCCAGAGACTCTTGCTGAGTCGGCAATGTCGATCATTTGAATATTCTCATTTCTGGTACTGCCGCAACAAATTCGCCCCCCCATTCACGAACATAGCCATGCAGAGAAACCACTTCATCGGCAATATTCCAGGGCAGAATCAATATTACGTCAGGCTTGCGCTCACGCAACACCTCAGGCGGTAGTACAGGAATATGACTTCCCGGCAAATATTTATTTTGCTTCGACGGTGCCGCATCGCAGACATAGGGCAACAAATCGGGCTTGATGCCGGCATAGTTCAGCAAGGTGTTGCCTTTGGCCGCTGCGCCATACGCGGCGACCTTCTTGCCCGCCTTCTTTTGCTCGATCAGATATTGCAGCAGATCATCCTTGACCCGATCCGCTCGCTGCTGGAATGACGTATACGTGGACAGCTGTTGCATACCGCGTGAACACTCTTCATCCAGAACTTTTCTGACTGCGTCGGTCTCGACGTGCGAGGCATCCTTGCGACAGCCGTAAACACGCAGACTACCGCCGTGAGTATTCAGTAGCTCAACATCCCATATGCGCAAGCCTTGCGATTCAAATATCCGGCTAACCGCGTAGAGCGATAGATATGAAAAATGTTCATGGTAGACCGTATCGAACTGATTCTCTTCAAGCAGCCTCAACAAATGAGGAAACTCCAGCGTGACAACCCCCTCCGGATTCAACACCTCACACAATCCTGCTGTGAAATCATTGATATCAGGGACGTGAGCAAAGACGTTGTTGCCCAGCACCAGATCTGCTCCGCGAGACTGTGCGACCAGGCGCTTGGCCAATTCCAATCCAAAAAATTCTCTCAACACAGGTATGCCGAGTTGCTCCGCTGCTGCAGCGGTACTGGCGGTTGGCTCGATTCCAAGACAAGGAATTTTCTTTGCAACGAAGTTCTTCAACAAGTAACCATCATTGGATGCAACTTCCACCACGTGGCTATCAGGGCCAAGTGCAAACTGCTGCGTCACCTTATCGACATATTTCTCTGCGTGGACAAGCCAGCTTTGCGATACAGAAGAAAAATAAGCATAGTCCGCGTTGAAAAGTTCATCGGCCTGTGCGTAGTCTTCCGTCTGCACCAACCAGCACTGATCACATACAAACAATTTCAGCGGGAAATAAGTTTCCGTCTTTTTAGCATCGGCTGGCGCAATATATGCATTTGATGGCGGCGCAAACCCCAAGTCCAAAAATACGTTGGAGAGGGGATGCTGACAGTGACGACAATTCATAATGTGATCCCTGAAAAAATGGGAGTGAGTAATGGGTGTTTTCGATCGCGCTCAGACAGATCTGTCACTGGCAAAGGCCACGCAATAGCCAGCATCGGATCGTCATGCGCCAGGCCTGCTTCACTCGCAGGCGTGTAAAAGGCAGTATGCAAGTAGAGCAGTTCGCTGTCAGCTTCCAGCACTTGAAAGCCATGCGCGCATCCCTCGGGCAAAATCATCATGCGCGCATTTTCCTGGCTTAATTCTTCGGCGTGCCAGTGCAAGAATGTCGGGGAGTCTTTCCGCAGGTCCACAGCGACATCCCATACTCGACCACGCAAGCACCGCACCAGTTTCATTTCGGCATGAGGCGTCACCTGATAATGCATTCCTCGCACCGCACCAATCGCTGCGGTGCGCGAATGGTTGACCTGTACGATCTGGCGCCCATGGATTGCGGGCGCCAATTCCTGTTCACAATACAAGCGGGCAAATGCGCCACGATGATCTTGGTACGCAGTCGTCTCAGCAACAAACAATCCGGCAATGTCAGTCTTCAGAAGCTTCATTATCTGGTCCACGCAAGGCCTGCGGCATTCGCAGCATCTATGTACGCACGCAACTGCGCAGCACTAATGACTGCACTATTTTCCACATAAGAGCGATACCATTGCGCGGTCGCGGTTAGCGTCTGCTCCAGGGGCCATACCGGACACCAACCCAGCCGTGATTTGGCTTTGGCGCTATCAAGATGCAGTAGATTGGCTTCATGAGGGAGCTCACCTCCCGCCACACTCCAGGAAATCGCGGGCCATGCCTTCTGCAAACGGATGAGGACATCTTCAACCGTGCGGTTTCCATCTGCTTCCGGCCCGAAGTTCCAGGCCTGAGCAAATTCCTGTTGCTCTTCAAGCAGCTTCTGCCCAAGCAGCAGATAACCGGACAGTGACTCCAGCACATGCTGCCACGGCCTTGTAGCGCCAGGTGAGCGGATCTTCAGAACTGTTTTTTCGGATACCGCACGCACTATGTCAGGAATGAGGCGATCTTCGGACCAATCGCCACCGCCAATAACATTACCGGCACGTGCGCTCGCCAATAAAGGCGCCCCCGCTTTAGCAAAAAACGCCTGTCGATAACTGCCGACGACCAATTCGGCCGCGGCTTTGGACGCACTATAGGGATCGTGTCCACCTAGTCGATCAGTCTCACGATACCCCCATTCCCACTCGCGATTTTCGTAGCATTTGTCGGTGGTAATAACGACAATCGCCTTCACACTGGTGCAATGCCGGCAAGCCTCCAGCAGATTGGCGGTGCCTATTACATTCGTCGACCAAGTCTCAAGGGGATCTCGGTATGAACGGCGTACCAGAGGTTGCGCCGCCAGATGAAACACGACCTCCGGTTGCGTTTTCTGCAGCTCAGCAGCCAGCGACGCGGCGTCGGTGATGTCCAGCGGCGCATCATCGACAGGCAATTCCAGCAACTGCCAATGTGATGGCGTAGTTGCCGGCGCCAGAGCGATGCCGGTCACTTGCGCGCCCAGCTCGGACAACCACAGTGTCAACCAGCTACCCTTAAAACCGGTGTGCCCAGTGATTAGAACTCGCTTGCCACGGTAAATATCGGCAAAAAGAGTCATTTCCAGGTTTTCCAGGATGCCTTGCCGCTGGTCCATAGTTCCTCAAGCAAGATTTTCTCGCGCAAGGTATCCATCGGCTGCCAGAAACCATCATGTTTGAACGCTGACAACTGCCCCTCGACCGCTAGCCGTTCCATCGGCTGACGTTCCCACGAAATGCTGTCGTCGCTAATATAGTCAATTACCTTGGGCGACAAAACGAAGAACCCGCCATTGATCCAGCCACCTTCTCCGCGCGGTTTTTCTTTAAACCCAGTGATTATTTCGTCGTCGATTTCGAGAGAACCGAAGCGCCCCAATGGTTGAACTGCCGTTACGGTCGCGAGGCGTCCATGCTCGCAATGAAATTGGATCAGTTTGCTTATATCGACATCAGAAACGCCGTCACCGTAGGTAAAGCAAAAGTCCTCATCTCCCAGATAAGAAGCAACCCGCTTCAGTCGTCCACCGGTCATGGTGTTATCGCCGGTATCGACCAACGTCACTTTCCATGGCTCGGCGCTCGCCTGATGTACCTGCATCTGATTATTCGCCATGTCAAAAGTCACATCGGACATGTGGAGAAAATAATTAGCGAAATATTCTTTGATCAGATATCCCTTATAACCGAGGCAGATCACGAACTCATGCACGCCATGCGACGAATAGTTTTTCATGATGTGCCAAAGGATGGGCCGACCACCAATTTCGACCATAGGCTTTGGTTTGACCTGGGTTTCTTCGCTCAATCGGGTACCCAGTCCCCCTGCGAGAATAACTGCCTTCATATTGCCTCGATGTATAAAGAAATTTTTACTGGCCTTGCAGATACGTATAAAGATCGGGATAGCGCCCGACGGCAGCAGCAAGATTCGGCACCAAATCCGGTCTCAAATAGGTCTTGGGATAATATGCCCCAAATAGCGAGTTGCTGAATTCTATCTGCATGACCAGGCGATCGCCGCTTTCCACGTGCTTGCCTTTGTGTAAGCCGCGCGTGTCTTCTGCAATGATAGTGCCGCGCGGTGCTGAAAATTCGATAAACCTATCGTCGTCAAACTGCTCCCTCACCTCATCGTCCGTCAGGCGCGAATAGCCTTTGTTGAGCAATTCTGGAGATATTGCATTAGACCTGTGCGAGCCGGCAATGAAAGAATGCGGCCCATTTTCGGGACCGACATCCGACAGGTAGATGAAAAACTTGAGCCATTTTGGCCGATCCATGTCGAAATGAAAGTACTGCGCGGCCTCAGCATCCGGCTTGTCAGAAAACTTGGTATGCCACCATAACGCGACAATATCAATCACTGGGCGTGCTCCCAGATATTCCTGCGCGAGGGAGGCAAATGACATATCCGCCAGCAGGGCCTGCACATCGTCGTTGTTCAACAAATCCTGAGCGAGGAACTCATAACGCACGGCCTGTGGGGCCTCACGGTGATAGACGGCCATCTGCGGCGCGCCCAGTGCAGTGCCATCCATCGGACGCAGTTTACATGGTGCGCTGACAGCATATGCCAGCAGACGGTCACACAAGTCTTCCGGCAAACGGTTGCGAAACACGTAATAACCTTCCTTGCGCAATTGTTGCACTGCTTCGCTCTCCTCCTCGCCACGCACGGCACCCAATACACCAAAACTCCCCTTATCAAAGACATAGGGACGGCGAAACAAGCCTATGATCCAGGAAAGCATATCGTTGGAGTAACCTCTGGTGCGACAAAACAGGGCGATCATGCTTTGATGCGCAGCATCGCTTGTCGTCCCCCTCAGGAAATACATCAACAAACCCTTGGACAGAACCAGCGTGTCACGAATGCTGCGCAAGCTATTTTTTATGAAAGACATCTAATGAATCCTTTCGACATCGTTTAAGCCAATCGCCACTGAGTCCAACTCATGACAGGCACGTTTCAAATTTCTTAACATGCCGGCGGAAAGCGCTCATTTGGAAAATTGACTCTAACTCAGCCTTCAAACCAGCCACTTGCTCCAACTCAAAAAAATCGGCGCAATGGCTGCGAAACACGCCTAATACCTCAAGAAATTCCTGTTCATCATGCGCATGGTTCAAGTTGTGCATATAGTAAAACGCCAGACTCTCGTTTCGCATCACGGATTGGTCTCCCCCAAAATTGCCGCAGGAGATGAGTGCATCACGATATTGTTCACGTGTTTTTGCGGTTACACAAAAACCGAATGAGCTGTGGGGATGTCTCGCGCACATAACCGAGGGCACGCCAAGATAAGCCATCTCATGGGCGACAGTGCCATAGGCGGTGACGGCGCAAATAACACCAGCTTGTACCAACTGTTTATTGGTAATGTTCGATGAAATAAACGCGGTGCCCGGATACCTCTGCTTCAATTCATCCAGAACTCCACCGCTCAACCCGATCTGATTGGGATGCGGCTTGACAAGAAAGCGGATGCCGGCTTTTTGCAGGGTCTCAATTGTGAAGCATGCCCACTCCCAGAAATCGGCAAACACCATGTCGTAGTAGACATTGGGGCTGTCAAAGAAATCATGCAGGAAAATTACTGCTGCCCCGCTGGCATCCACCGCAAGCGATTCGCGCTCCTGATAGGGGGACTGTTTCATGTAGGCAGTAGCGCTATCAATCTTGCCTGCGATTCGCGACGCCAGCGCCGCGTCGGCCTCAGCCAGTCTTTCCTGCTGACTATCCAGCACAGCGAAATCCTGGGCATAGGTATCTGCAAACTTGGTATGCATCCAATCTTGGAGCGTCAGTTGCTTACAAAACTCCTGGTAATTGCCGAAGGCAAATACTTTGACGCCGTGTTGCAGCGCGATCCGCACCGGTATTCCATGCTGAACGTAGGTGGAATACGATGTCAAAAAAAGTTGCGGTGGACGCTTGGAAAAGTAATCCTGCGCGCGACGCACATCTCGGTAGGCCTGCCAGATGACATGAAACATGTAACGGTCGGCAACATCCACTGTCGGCGCAGGCTTGAACCGCAGATAGGTATCATTGACCAAGTCCCCAACCAGGACGCCGCCAATCTCAAGCGTTGTCACGTTTGTACCACGCACCAATCTGCGCCAAACGCGATAGGCGCGCACCAGATCAAACAAATCTCCAACGATGTCTCCAAGATCGTTGCAACGATAGGCGACGGCATCGCAGTAACTGGCGTACAGCACCCGCCATTTCTCACTGGTGATCGCGTTGACGAACACCCGATTCAAAAAAAATCGTGACCAGGAAGCTGCCTCCGCCACGTTAACGCTTCTGAACATAAGTTGCTCAACGCGCAACGGGCCGTGCAGGCGCAAAGCGGATGCAATAGCGCCGAACACGCCGAAATAGAAAGGGTCCTCGGCACATTGCACCAACAATACTGGCTTGGCGGCGGCGGGTGACTTTGCACGACGACGAAAAAAATCCGCCAGTCCTGCCTCAACCGGATTGACAATGCGCAAGGCTCGCAACGTCGCCGTTAATTTCAATATTTTTTTTATCATTCCCGAGCCGCCGACTTCAAAACAATTCCCAGGACAACGCCGTACCGCGTTTGATGTCGCTCCTGGCAACACGCCCCAACGCCTGATCCAGATATTTCGTCGGCAGGCCATACCCAGGGCGAATCGCCCGTAAGTTTTCACTGCTGAATGTCTCGCCCGCCTTCATATCCTTCACGATATACAACGACCGGCGGAACACCTTTGATTTCTCTTCCTTTTTGGTAGCCCCGTAGCTGACACTTCCAAACGCCTGCCAGGCCCGCTCGCTATCGATGACCAGCGATTTCATCTCTTCCGGTTCCATCGAAAACGTGGAGTCGACACCTCCATCGGCTCGGCTGAGTGTGAAGTGTTTTTCAATCACGGTAGCCCCCAGCGCGACGCTCGCGACTGACACACCTATGCCCATAGTATGGTCGGATAGTCCGACTTCACATTGAAACAACTCACGCATGTGAGGAATCGTTGAAATATTGGTATTTTCAGGCGTAGCCGGATAAGTACTGGTGCATTTCAGCAAAATCAAGTCTTTGCAACCTGCTTCGCGCGCTGCCCTAACTGTTTCGTCTAGTTCCGCGATAGAGGCCATCCCGGTGGAAATGATCATCGGCTTGCCGGTTGCAGCCACTTTACGGATAAGCGGCAAATCTGTGTTCTCAAACGACGCGATTTTGTAACATGGGACATCCAGACTTTCCAGAAAATCGACCGCACTGTCATCAAATGGCGTGCTGAAACCGATCATGCCATGTTCTTTGCACCGGTCAAAAATTGGCTTATGCCACTCCCATGGCGTGTGCGCCTGCTCGTAGAGCTTGTAAAGAGACGAACCTTTCCACAAACTACCAGGGTCGGCAATGAAAAATTCCCCCTCGGATATATCGAGCGTCATCGTATCCGCGGTATAAGTCTGGATCTTTAACGCATGGGCGCCAGTACTGGCTGCCGCATCGACGATTTCCAGAGCGCGTTCAAGGGATTGATTGTGATTGCCAGACATTTCTGCAATGATGAACGGAGCATGATCTCGACCGATAGCCTGAGTGCCGATCATTATCCGAGCGCTTTGCTCCAACGACTTATTGGCCATGATTCTGCTCTTTCCGAAATATAAAATGTTTCATGTCAAATCCAGCTTTCAAAAACGCTGATATTGATGCTTTGTTGTCCGGCATGACCGCGGCAATCAACTCAACGATTTGAGGGTGATGCTGCTCCATCCAACTACTGCCAGTTGCCAAGAGATGTGCGCCCAAACCTTTTCCCATGCTATCCGGAGCCAAATAAACTGACACCGTTGCGCTATAGCCGTCCAAGTCATAACGCAATACGCCACCTCCATCCCCCTCCATCTCGGCAACGAGTAATATCCTGTCCGGGCGTCTCAATGTCGCTTCAAACCAGCGAGCATGCGACTCCCACTCCAATGGATCCTGATTAAAAGAACTACGCCTCACTGCCGGATCATTGCGCCATGCAAACAATCGTTCGCAATCATCGCCAATCGCCGGTCGCAAAGACACAGGCGGTGCAATCAGCGCAGAGACGACGCGCATCGCACCTCGCCCATCGACAATATTTTTGCTAGCGATGCCGAAAGCCTGTCGCAACGACTGCGATAACTTCAATATTCTTACCGCCGCCATCATGTCTTGTCCGGTGATAAAAGAACAATCCCCCAAGTACAAATGTACGGCCTGTCGCCCCAACGCTTCAGCACCTTCAATTTGATTGCTGGCGGTTGCAACCACAATACCGGGCAACCCTAGACAGCAACGCTCCCATGTCGTTGTACCACCGGCGCCAAGAAAAACATCTGCCTTATACATCAAGGCTGCCATATCCTTTACATCGAACAGGAAATTGACGCGCGGTAAAGTACAGCATAATTCTGCGATCTCCGGAGCCGCAGGATTCGAAGCACCAACCACGACGTCGAATTCGACCTCGTCGACATCTGCCTGTTGCATTTCCCTTAGTACTTTCAGCGTTTCCCCCGTCGGGTCGGAGCCGCCAAAGGACAGTAACACCCTGAGCGGGCCATGACGGACTCTACGCCCAAGTTCTCGCGTTGATGCAAACTCATTCCGCAAAAGTGCATAAGACGGACCGAGCAGACGCACGCACTGCGCTGGCACGAGGCCGTCATAGCGCGCGAGAGGATTTTCAAAAAAATTCTGATCCAGCAAGACGTCGCAATCGTGACGGCGATTCGCCAAGTCATCAATCACCATGACTTTCACAGTGCCGTCACGCACGATCTGCTCCCAGCGAATATCAAGTTCGTAGTGATCGACAATGATCCAGTCAACCCGTCCGATTGACAGCAGGCATTCCTTCGTGGCGTATGCATCCGATTGCCAATCCAAGAGCATGGTCGACGACGTCCCGGCACCACTGACGATAGATAAATGGTGATGACCATGTTCTGCTATGCGTTGCTGCCAAACCAGCGCCAAATCCCTTGCCAGCACATAGACCACCGCCCCCCGGTCTCGCAACGCGTCCGCTAAAGTCAAACAGCGCATGAGGTGCCCGACGCCTATTTGAGGTGAAGCATCGAGTCGAATGGCGACTTTCATTGACCGCCCCTTTCGAGTAATGGCAGGTGTGCTGATTGCATTTTCACGGATCCGTTACCATGCGGTCCAGCCGCCATCCACAGGCAGATTGACTCCCGTGATGTAGGAAGCGCCCGCGCTGAGCAGAAACAGAACCGGGTCGGCAACTTCGCTGGCAATGCCGATTCTTTTCATGGGAACCTTTGCCCTCAATCTTTCGTGAAACTCCGGCTGAGTCTGCTTGATGCCTTGCGAAGGAAACGGCCCCGGACTAATCGAATTGACTCTGATGTTGGACTCTGCCAAATGGCATGCCAGATAGCGTGTCAGTTGAATCAAACCGGCTTTAGTTGCGCCATAAAAAGGTGGATTGTTGGCGCCGCTGTCGAGGTAGATATCAGGATTGGGGCTGACCATCCCGTACATGGATGCGACATTGACCACGGACGCGCCACCCGCACGCCTGGAACCCGATTCCTGCAGCAGAGGCAAGGCGCGCTGCACAAGGTCAAACGGCGCCGACAGGTTGAAAGCTGTGGCATTCTCAAAATCCGCAACAGTCGACGATTTAATGCTGCCAGTCTTTCCAGCGTATGCGTTGTTGACAATACCGTCCAGACGGCCAAGCCGCTTTTCAATGACACCGATGGCATCGCGCCGCCCTTGCTCGTCGCGGACATCAAACACCAACCGGGTAACGTGACCACCCACTTTTTGTAAGCTTCTCTCGAGCTGGATAAGCTTTTCCTCATCCCGACCACACAGTACGACATGTGCACCGGCATGTGCCAACACGTGTGCGATCGCCTGCCCCAAGTGTCCGGTAGCTCCCGTAAGCAGGACAACATCGTCATTCAGTTCGAATCTGTTCATGCTCTTCATCCGATAACGGCTTTTAATACAACCTCAGGCAGGCCAGGACGCCGGATTCAACAAGCGCTCAGGAACCATACCTATCATTTTTCTCACATGATCGCGCTCGTCTGCGGTAAGGGGCGCGCGGCAGGCCAACGCCAGATTATCTTGCAACTGCGCGACGCTATCGATACCGACTACGATGCTGTCAATCCACGTCAGTCCGGCAAGATAAGCCAGGCAAAGGTCCGGCTTGCTTACTCGTCCCAACTCCTGCACGAGTGAATCCAGCTTCTTCACAATACTTGAGGCGTCAACGATGCCATCTGGCCAAATCGCAGCATCCGAGACCAGAAGACCTTGCAGGAAGGCACTCCGGACATGTATGGAGACATCCGGACGTTGTGCTCGCAACGCCAGAAACGGTGAGGTCTCCCAACGCCAATCGAGCAAATTGCAAGGCAGCTGAATGTATTTGATGGCAGGATCTGCCAGTGCTTCCAGGGCCTCTTCCTGCGTGGAAAGCGACGCCCCCAGCAATTTGATGACGCCCTCCTGCTTGAGCTCCAGCAAACGCTCCCAGATTGCACCATTCCAAGACGAGCGGTGCTGCCATCGATGCAAAGCAAAGACGTCGAGGGTAGCTACCCGCAGGTCTCGGCAAGAACGGAAGACACTGGCTTCAACTGCCGCACGAACCAGTTCACGGGATGCATCAGCAGGCAACCAGGCCAACGGATCCAGCTTCGTGACAATACGGGCACGACTTTGTAAGTCTGCCCCTCCCAAGAGACCAATACGATGCTCGGCAATTCCATAGGCTCGTGCGGTATCGATGTCACTTACACCATGAGCAAGCGCCACGCGAAAAATCTCTTTGACCTCCCTGTCATCCGGCATGCCGAGAGTATTCGCAATGCCGTAAGGAAGGCCGAGTTGTACCGTCCCCAGCGTCAGCGAGCCGACCGTCCGACCGTCCTCCCTGATTTGATAGGGAATCCTGAAACGAGGTGCCTCGGCGCTGTCGTTCAAGGCTTGTACAAGCTCGCCCCAACTCACCTCTACCGCCGTTTCTTCCCTGACCGCAAACAAGCTGAACAAGCGCTGATAGTCGTTCAATGTGTCCATCGTGCAGCGCAAGTAGTCGTAGCGATGCGACAAACCAAGGGAAGCGTAGTCAACATCCTCGCAAACAGCATATTCGCGGATCCATGGAGTAACATGTTCACGCTGTGCAGCGTTCGATGCCATTCGGGCCGCTTTGCGCAGAATACCGGCAGTGAAGATTTCTGCGCTTAATCCATAGGGCAGTCCGTCGACTGGTGAATGTGTTCCTAGATAGTCGGCTTCGCTAGCTGCAAAACGGCGCAATAGCGCTTCGACAAAAGCACCATCAGGAAACAGGTTGTCTGCAGTGAGGCGCACAACCACATCGTCATCTGCGAGATCCTCGACGGCGTCGATGAAACGCGCCAGCACGTCGTGCAATGCACCTCGCACCACCTGAACGCCATGGCGCAGCAACGTCTCCGCCAAGGCGTCGTCGCTACAGTCGTCAGACGTGGCGACGACCACCTCCCCACCTCGATTACCGGCTCGCAGTGCGCATAATACCGCGGCAGGAAGCGATGCAATCGGCAATAGCGCCTTTGCCGGCAACCGAGCCGACGATGTCCTCGCCTGGATGACAATACGGGTGCGGCTCATGCATCAACCTTGAGCAACTGTCACAACGGCATCAATAACCCGTTGGACCGATTCGTCGGACATGGATGCATACATTGGCAAACTGATGGTTCGCGCATAGTAATTTTCCGCCTCGGGGAAATCGCCTCGTTTGAAACCGAATTTTTGATAATACGGCTGCAAGTGCACCGGAAAATAATGCACGTTTACACCGATACCCGCCGCACGCAACGCATCGAACATGCCCCGACGGTTCGTCCCCTGCGCGCACAAGATCGGATACAGATGCAACGCCGAGGACGTATCCGGGCTTTGCCAAGGCGGCACAATCGATACCCCTTCGAACGCGGCATCATATCTCGCTGCGATCTGGCGACGACGCTCGCAGAACTCGTCCAGCCGAGTCAATTGAGTCAGTCCGAGAGCAGCCTGGATATCCGTCATCCGGTAGTTGTACCCCAATTCTACTTGCTGGTAGTACCAGGGGCCTTCGCTATCCCCATGCATCAGCGCAGTATCCCGCGTGACTCCGTGGCTGCGAAACAGTCGCAGTCGCTGATCAAGAGATACGTCGTTGGTGAGCGCCATGCCCCCCTCTGCAGTTGTGATGATCTTCACCGGATGAAAGCTAAACACTGTGATATCGGAGTAACGGCAGTTGCCGACTGCTCCATCAAGGTAGCGGCCGCCAATAGCGTGAGACGCATCTTCGATGATGGAAAAATCATACGTATCGGCGAGCTCGCGCATCTCTCGCATATCACACGATTGACCTGCGAAATGTACTGGGATCACCACCTTAGGCAGTCGTCCCGCAATCTTGGCCTTTATTAGTTTCTCGCGCAGCGCGTTGATACTCATGTTGTAAGTCCGCGCATCAATGTCCACGAAATCAACATCGGCGCCACAATACAAGGCGCAGTTGGCGGAAGCAACAAAGGTATTCGGTGCAGTCCAGACAATATCTCCTGGCCCCACACCCAGCGCCAGACAGGCGATATGCAATGCACCTGTCGCATTCGATACTGCAACTGCATGCGCGGCATTGCAACGGTCGGCAACAGCCTGCTCAAAAGCTGGAATCGACGGCCCCTGAGTCAGCCAATCCGATTTCAGAACCTCGACTACCGCCTGGACATCTGCATCGCTGATATCCTGCCGCCCATACGGGATCATTCCGCGGCTCTCTTGTTGTAGTCAAGAATTTCAGCCACGCTCAAAAACTGAGGATTCTTGCCGGAGTTGTATTCGAAGCCTTGCTCGACCAACTTACCTTGCTCACCCAGCTTATTAACCGCGTAGTCGTTGCTCTTGTTATAAAAACGAATAGTCGGTTGCAGTACAAAATGGTCGTTGAATTCGAGCGTAAGATGAGAGTCATCCATCGGACACATGATTTCGTGGAGTTTTTCACCAGGGCGAATTCCGACGTGCTTGTGCGGCAGATCCGGCGCCATCGCCCGGGCAAGGTCAACAATGCGCACCGAGGGAATCTTAGGAACAAAAATTTCGCCACCATGCATGCGTTCAAAATTCTTCAGCACGAAATCGACACCCTCTTGCAAAGTGATCCAAAAACGGGTCATGCGTTCGTCCGTGATCGGCAACGCATCAACCTTGTCCTCAATCAGCTTCTTAAAAAACGGAACTACCGAACCGCGCGAGCCGACCACATTACCGTAACGAACAACAGAGAAAGTCGTGCGATGACCACCTGCCATATTATTGGCGGCGACAAATAATTTGTCCGACGCCAGCTTAGTCGCGCCATACAGATTGATAGGATTGGCTGCCTTGTCTGTTGACAAGGCAATGACTTTTTCAACCTGGTTTTCCAGCGCTGCTTTAATGATATTTTCAGCGCCGTGGATATTGGTCTTGACGCATTCCATCGGGTTATATTCGGCAGCCGGCACCTGCTTCAAAGCTGCAGCGTGAATGACGTAGTCAATTCCGCGCATCGCTTCCTTGAGCCTCGACAAATCGCGGACGTCGCCAATGAAGTACCGCATTTCAGGGGCATTGAATTCTTGCTGCATATCGAACTGCTTTAGCTCGTCGCGCGAAAACACAACAATACGCTTGGGCTTGTAGCGCTCCAGAATCGTCTTTGTGTACTGCTTTCCAAATGATCCGGTGCCACCCGAGATGAATACTGACTTGCCGTTAAACATGGATATCCTTTGTGTTTTCAATATCTGCGCCGCCAATCCAAGCAGCCCTACCTACTCAAAATGCCGTCATTCGCTTCTTCAGCTCTTCACTTCCTGCAATTGAGCAACTTCGTACTGCAATGACTCGATCTCGTGACTTAGCGCCTCATATTCCTGCATTTTTATCTTCAGGAATTCCATAGTGAGATTCGCTTTCGCCTCGATCCCACGTGGCGTCAGTAAGTAGATATAGCCGCGCTTATTGGGATTGCTTTGAAAATTGTTAACTTTGACCAAGCCCTTTGCGACCAGGGCATTAATGCAAAAATTAACCTTGCCAAGGCTTATTCCCAACTCCTTGGCCAGCTCGCGCTGGCTGATCTCCGGCCTGCTTTCCAAGCTCTTCAATATTTTGTAGCGATTCTTTTCATCCAACATGATCACTCTCGGCTACGAAATTAACGATCTAACCACAAGAAAAAATGCCGACCGTTCAGTCATTGAACATTCGGCATTTGATCACTTTTCCGTGCGTCGATCAAGGTCAGGCAAGAGATTCCGCCGCCGCTCCGTCTTATCATTAATCTTTTGACAACAGCCCCGCTTGTGCCAACCGTTCGACAATCGGGATCAGCTCCCACGCAGGCACGTTGATCAGATCTGCAATCTCGAGCAAGCTGGTCTGTCCGTCCGCATACGCAATCAGGTCCATCATGGACTTGACAGTCTTTCCCGACCCCTTGGTAGACAAGGTTGGATACAACCCTCGCTTACCAAGTTGCGGCTCGCACATCACTGTGCTACGTGGACGGCAATCGGATTCAATACATTCAAGGATGCGCTGATAAACGGCAAGACCACCTGCCAATCCAGCTGGAGTGACCAGAGCAAGATCGTCGAGGGAGGTGTGATATTCAGGATATTCTCCATATTTGCTGCGCGTTACTGAAGCCACTGGCAGATCAATGCCGGGACTGCAATATTGTCGTTCATCGCTGCCGCGATCTAGAAAAGAATAGGATTTGTATTCTGGGAAAACATGCTTCAACACATGTCTTGCGGCTTGATCCGCATAGGTATTGCCTTTGCGTGACGGAATAAATGAATAAGTGCGCTCGTCACCGATGCAGGTCAGAACGTATCCCGCAATGGTCGCCTGCTTCATCTGCTGATGATGTCGGCTGAGATAGACGATAGAGCCGATGGTTTCTGGAATGAAGACGATGCGATAACTGTAGCGCAAATCCTTGCATGCAGACAGCCAGCGTGCCAGCGCTGTCGTGACTACCGGCCCTGACAATTCATTGTTCGCCATCGAAGGGTGGCACACATAGGTCGACAACAGGATTTCCTGCTTTTCGCGGCCCGAAATCAAAAGTTCGCCATAATTAAGCAAACCCGGTTTGAGCTCACTGTCGACTACCGCACGATAGCGGCCCGGCGGCATCGCCTGCCGTTGCCGATGGCTCAAACAAAATCCCCAGCGCCGCGCGTAGTAAGACGTTACATAAGGGATCGCATCCGGCTGGTCTGGCAGGGAGTAAAGATGCTTGTCCAATTCCTCAAGGGATAGCCATTCGTTAACCGGTACCGAATAGTTCAAGACATGCAGGTTGTTGACCTTCATGTCCACAACGCGCCGACCGCTCTCGTCTTCGATATAGGCATCCCGAATCATCCATTCGTCTGGCACCGTCCAGTCGAATACTTGCGCGCCGGACTCAATCGAACAAATCTTCATGCCTGGAATGAGTCTGGCCAGATATTCCAATGTCTCCAGCGTCGCCGGACCGGTGATACTGCGTGCTAGCGGGAATAGATCCGTGGCCCAGCGATGCATTTCAGTACCGATTGCAGCGTGATCAGGCTCAATGATCATTTTGGATTTCCTTCAACGATCAAGGCCGACGGATTCTCTAACAACAATTCCATGGTCGCCGCCATGAACTGGCTACAACGCGTCATACTCAGAGCAACCCGGCCTACGGGAACGACTAGTAAATCTTCCTTATTAAGCATAACTTCGCGCAATCGGCTCAAATCCAGCGCAGTTTGCCGCTCGACATCTCGAACAAAATAGCTCACCTGCTGCGCGCGCATATCCTCACCGTTTTGAACCATACCGGAAAAATTTTTGAAATAACGATAGTTGACGTTCGCCTTCTGTTCCAGATAATGCACAAAAGTAAACCGGTCAATGGCGCAGCCCATCCCTGCCAACAGCGCGTCCTGCCGCTCCAGCCAAGCAAAGAATGACGCTGAACCAAAACAGTCATCACTTTTGATGGCAGTCAGTTCCGGCGCCAGCGGACCACGTGCGGCGACACTGAAATTCGGATCTTCCGAACGCAAGACGCCCGGCATGAGCCGAAAATGGTTGGTCAGCATCCCTACCGTACTAGGCGTCGTCTGCACATTGAAGTTTTCGTTCTTGGTAAAACTGTAGCTGAACGTCGGTAGTATCAACGTTCCATCCGGGCCGAGCACTTCGTCAAGCGCATCGAAAAAGAGATTGCAACGCTCATCAGTTGACATTGGCGGCAACTGTGCCAAGACCATTGAATCGCTGTGCAACATCAACAAATCGCCACGCTGCACGCCGGCCTCATGAAAAGCTCGCGTAATATCGGTCGCAGACAGCCAGCGGCTCATAACACCTTCATTTCTGAAAGAGCATGCTGAATTTCCGCCAGACTCTTGAGTTCAGCCATCTGCTCAACAGAGAAACGCACATCGTAATTCTCTTCGACCAGCATCAGAAAATTGAAATGGGCCATCGAGTCCCACTCGGCAAAACTACCTATTGCGAGGTTTTCAGTGTTTTCCGGAATAGTACTGGAGGGAAACTGCTCTCGTAGCAGATCGGTCAATGCAGGTTTCATGATTGATTAAATACGTTCTGATAAGGAATGGAAAAAAGTTCGACATCAATAAAATAAACGATGCCCTGAAGATGATGCTCCGCGGCCAGACGTGATAACAGGCCATCACTCGGATCACTGTCAGGAGTGAGAGCCACAAAGCCATGTGCAGGTAAAACATTTTCCGCAACCACGTTGCGTCCGCTGGGGACGAACTCTGCCAGCATCCACTTTGTCTTGCCGGCTTTGAAGGTAGCAACTAGCTGCGCCAGAATCCATGCTTCGAGGTGTCGCCCCAGTACCCGACAACTCATCAGGAAAGTATCAAGGAAGGCCACGCCATCAAGATCCCGCGCGATAGCCAGAGCAATAATGCCATGATCACCGAAACGATCCGACAGCTCGACCATGAAGGTGGTCGCAGGATTCTCCGCAGCCAACAGCTCGATATCGGCCCTCGAATGACGGACCGTACGCAGATTGAACTGATTGGTCTTTGCACACAACTGCTCTGCCCGTCCCACGCTACCCGCGTTGATCGGCAGAGTCTTGGGCCGCATGTCGATGGTTTTCAGAAAACCCTGTTCGTCGGCAACGTTCTTTCGCTCATTGATGAATGCTGCACGGCTGCGATACTGGTCTCCCTTTTTCTGATCGTCCCGGGTAATCGCGAAACGTGCAAACATATCGTCGGCACGCAGAAGCGCTGGCCATTGACCGACATCTGCCGGTACTTCAGGCGTCACCACCTCGGGACACAAGGTACGCATCTTCTCGCGCTCCAGCGGATTGTCGTCCCAGAAGACAAAACTACTGAGCCCAAGATCCAGTTCTTGCGCCATGGCGCGAATATTCCCGGCCTTCTCCTCCCAATTAATCCTGGCAGCAACAATGTCTTCGCGCTTGAGCACCATTCCCGCATGGTGATCGAAAACGGACCAGACCTCTTCTTCGTTATTCTTACTACACAGCGCCAGCAATATACCTTCTGCTGCCAACACTTGCGCCACTTTCTGGAAATGAGCAAAAGCTTTACCGATGCCATCGCTACCCAACACGATACCTTCGAGACCGACTTCGCCGACCACTCCGCCCCAGATCGTGTTGTCGCAGTCGAGCACCAGCACTTTTTTTGCGGCCTGGCGCAGACGGGTAAAAACTGCAAGCGCTGAAGCTGACAAGCACTCAATACCATGCGACGACAGGCGGCATCTGGCCGCATATAGATTACGGCTGTCGAAGGCAGTAGCCATGCCATCCCTAGACCAGACCTGATCCATATTCAGAACATGCAGTGTTGGATGACGTGCGGCGATCTCATATAACATCGCCTCAAACCGACGTGTCAACTGCAACCATGCAGACATGCTTCTGGCACTGCTGATCGGGCTTTCTTGCCGCCATCCTGAAAATGCGATCAGCGTCGGCGCTTGCGACTTCTCCAGCCGCGTCTCCAGTGGTACTAGCAAGGATGACAACAATTCATCCATCGACTCCGTGACCGCCGGCACCAGATCTTCGAGGAACAGCATGCACAGCATCGGCTCCGCGTCATTTGAGGCAAGAGCGGAAAACCAGTCGCCATATTCACCGAAATCCAGTTGATCGAGCGCTGCCAGCGATGACCAGTTGCGGTTACCGGGCAACAAAAATGAAGTAGCAGAGATGCGTATTGTCATGATTCAAAAAACAAAAAATTCTATTCATTTCGCAGCAGCTGACTTCAAAGCGCGGCTGTACCTCTGACTGCGGATAGCAGGTAGTCGATGTTGTGTTCTGTCTTCACTTGAAAAATAGAATTGGTCTGATCTGATTTCAAGCGGGGAAGCCGAACCACATGAATTTTTACGTGGTTCAACACACGATTCATGTCCGCAATCATCAACTCTGCCGCAGCCTTGGCCATGGCGTACTCCGTCATGCCGTTGGGACGATCTTCCACGAATACTGTCGAGGGATAAAAAACCCTTATCCTTTTTGTCGCCAGCGCCTCAAGCCGATAGCACAATGCAGAAAACGCATAGACATAGAACTCAAGAAACTTCTGAAAAACGTCCTGACTAAAAATAGTGTTGATCTTCTTAGAAATGACCGGAGTGGGAAAATAAAAAACGGCATCTTTGGTGGCCAGCATAGCGGCTGCGTCACCAATCTGATTGATATCGATCCGTCGGATATCGCAAACACCGGAAAAGCGCTTGTTGATCTCATCCCGCACGCGCTCGGCATCGTCTTTTCCGATTGCATATCCCAGGGTTACCTTGCCACCTCCGGTAGCGATGATCTTTCCTGTCAATTCACCCAGCCCCCGGGAACCTCCAATGACGAAACTGTCCATGGCGCGAAATTCGCTTTCTCCGACAAACGCAGTGAGCTCGTCGAGGCCGGGCTGGCGAACTGGTTCAGGACGACGAAAAGCCTTGATCACTCCGAACAAGGGGCCGTCATCAACCTGCATATCAATCAACTTGATGCGATCTTCGAATTTGCTGACATGAAAACTCAATTGTCGAGTACTACGCCAGCATTCAGCAATCTTGACGTCGAGACTGAGAAACATCGAGTTCAATCCCGGGCATACCATCCCCACGATATACGAGAGCGTAGCAAATGCCTGACAAAAATTTACGCCATATGCTGCGCTGAGTGCTGGATAGATTGAACACACTTGATCGGCAGTACGGTCATTCCACGTCAGATTGGCCGAAAACTGGCTGCACTCTTGCTCAGACAAATTTAATGGTTCTGCCAGCCCACCGACTTCTATAGTTTGCCTGCCGACGGGTGACGTAGCATCGATAGTCCTGGGTTCGCCAAAAAAGAGCGTAATCTTGGTGCAAACGACGCTTGTCAGATATCCGTGGATCACGATACGATCCGCGCTCAACTCCTCCAGGACATAGGTAACTTCTTCGCCGAGATTGACTGCGACCTTGAATTCGCACGCGACACGGTTGATCTCTGTGAGCCGACAGTCTCCTGCGACAAGCATATCGAGAGCCGTCAACAGCAAGTTGACGCCATGTACGACTTGCGCTCCGGACAGAAAACGACGCGCCTTCACAGGATCCATGTGCAGCGGATTACGATCTTGTGAAAATGAGGCAAACGCGGCTTGGTCCATCCCGCCAAACGTTTTTTTACCTATTACTGCCGTTATGCTCAATGCCTCTGCTCCCAGGGCGAGTGCCCGATCTTTTTTCAACCCGGTGTCGTAGCGCGAAGACCGGGTTTCATGTGCGTAAAGACGAGTTACCGCCCCAATGTCGCGAGATAACTTTGATAGGTCTTTGCGATTCCAGAAGGCAGATCCACATTCGCGCGCCACCCCTTGGAGGCAAGCCGCGAGACATCCAGCAGCTTTCTCAGCGTACCGTCCGGCTTGCTGTCATCGAATTCAATCTGGCCTTCAAAGCCAACCGTCTTGAGAATGGTTTCTGCCAGTTCACGAATGGTGACATCTGTACCGGTACCGACATTGTATGAGCCTTCGCCGACACCCTGCTCCATTAAAAACACGCATGCGTCGGCCATGTCGTCCACATACAGAAACTCTCGCATCGGCTTGCCGGAACCCCACACAAGCAGCTTGTCGTCCCCGCGCAGCTTGGCTTCATGCGCCTTGCGCAACAAGGCCGGCAACACATGACTATTGGCCAGGTCGTAGTTGTCGTTAGGTCCATAGAGATTAGTCGGCATGACAGTGACGTAAGAAGTTCCGTATTGTCGATTGAACGACTCACACATCTTCAGGCCGGCAATCTTCGCGATTGCGTATGGCTCATTGGTCTGCTCCAGAGGCCCCGTCAAAAGATAATCCTCACGGATCGGCTGAGGACAGTCCCGCGGATAAATACAAGACGAACCCAAGAACATAAGCTTGTTGACGCCAGCCTGATATGCCCCGCCAATAACATTGGCTTGCATCACCATGTTTTGATAGATGAAATCGGCGCGATAAATGTTGTTAGCTTGGATCCCGCCAACCTTGGCCGCAGCCAGAAATACGTAATCGGGCTTTTCCGTTTCCAGAAAATCCTTGACGCACACCTGGTCGAGCAGATCCAACTCGGCATGCGTACGCGTCACAATATTCGTATAGCCGCCAGCAAGCAATCTGCGCACGATGGCGGAGCCCACCATACCACGGTGACCAGCCACATAGATTTTTGCACTTTTATCGACATCGGACACGATGGCATCACTCCCGGTTGCTCAAGACGGTATAGCCATGACGCTTGACCAACTCGTCCCGCTGCGCAGATTTCAAGTCTTCACGCATCATTTCGCTCACCAGTTCGGCAAAGGTCGTCTTGGGCGACCAGCCTAATTTTTGTTTCGCCTTGCTGGCGTCACCCAACAGTGTCTCCACTTCGGCAGGACGGAAATAACGCGGATCAACAGCGACGATGCACTTGCCGTTGGCGTCATACCCCTTTTCTTCCAGCCCGTCGCCTTCCCAGCGGACTTGCATGTCAATCTCTTTCGCAGCGGCGTCGATAAAATCACGCACGCTATATTGCACGCCGGTGGCGATCACGAAATCTTCAGGCTGCTCCTGCTGCAGCATCAGCCATTGCATTTCGACGTAGTCGCGTGCGTGCCCCCAATCGCGCTTGGCGTTCAGGTTGCCGAGGTATACACAATCCTGTAAGCCGAGCTTGATGCGCGCCAGCGCACGAGTGATTTTGCGCGTCACAAACGTCTCGCCGCGAATCGGACTTTCGTGATTAAACAGAATGCCATTGCAGGCATAAATACCATAGGCTTCGCGGTAATTGACAGTGATCCAGTAGGCATACAGTTTGGCCACAGCGTAAGGACTGCGCGGATAGAAAGGCGTAGTTTCCTTTTGAGGAGTTTCCTGCACCAAGCCATACAGTTCTGATGTAGATGCCTGATAAAAACGCGTCTTCTTTTCCAAGCCAAGTATACGAATTGCTTCCAGAATCCGCAGTGCACCTAATGCGTCAGAGTTGGCAGTATATTCTGGCTCCTCAAACGAAACCGCGACGTGACTCTGCGCAGCAAGGTTATAAATTTCATCCGGCTGCACTTGCTGAATAATGCGGATCAAACTTGTCGAATCGGTCAGATCACCATGATGCAAGGTAAAACGGACGTCTTTTTCATGCGGATCCTGATAGAGATGATCAATGCGATCCGTATTCAGCAGGGAGGTACGGCGCTTTATGCCGTGAACGGCATAGCCTTTCGCCAATAGAAGTTCTGCCAGATACGCGCCATCCTGTCCGGTCACGCCAGTGATAAGTGCAACTTTACTCATTTACAATTCCCAGGTTTCATTACGCGGCAATGCCATCTTGCCGACGTGGGTCAAAATATTTTGTTATTCAGCAAGCGAAGCAAGTATTGTCCATAACTGTTTTTACTATAAAGTTTTGCTCGCTCCTCAAGCTGCTCCGCTGAAATGTATTTTTTGCGGAACGCGATTTCTTCAGGGCATGCAATTTTCAACCCCTGCCGATTCTCGATTGTAGAAATAAACTGGCTGGCGTCCGCAAGCGACTCATGAGTACCCGTGTCAAGCCAAGCCATACCACGCCCCATAACTTCCACATTGAGTTGGTTGCGTTTTAAATACGCCAGATTTACATCGGTAATTTCCAACTCTCCTCGCGCGGATGGTTTGACAGAGCTAGCTATGTCGCACACATCCTTATCGTAAAAATACAAACCTGTGACAGCATAGTTTGATTTCGGCTGCACTGGCTTTTCTTCTATGCTGAGTGCGTGTCGGTCATCATCGAACTCAATGACACCGTAACGTTCCGGGTCGTTGACATAGTAGGCAAAAACATATGCCCCTTCCTGCTGTGTCGATGCGACTCTCAATTGCGACTCAAATTCGTTGCCATAAAAAATATTGTCGCCAAGAATCAATGCACTACGATGGCCATCGATAAATGTGCGCCCAATGGTAAAAGCCTGTGCCAATCCGTCTGGAGAGGGTTGTTCAGCATACGACAGATTGATGCCCCACTGACTGCCATCACCCAGCAAGCGCTGGAAGTGCGGCAAGTCAACCGGTGTCGAGATAATAAGGAACTCACGTATACCCGCCAGCATCAGTGTCGTCAGCGGGTAGTAAATCATCGGCTTGTCATGCACTGGCAACAGTTGCTTGGACACCGCTTGCGTTACCGGATACAGCCTGGTTCCGGAACCTCCTGCAAGGATGATTCCTTTACGCGGATTGTCTAGACTTGCGGTCATGCTCGTATTTTCTTTCAATGCAAATCAGGTAACGACGAAGAAACTTCCCCATCAGTCACCACTCAACCTGTATCGTATTATCCCGATGTAATTTTTTGCCACAGCATAATCAATAGAATAACAATTCTCATTTATGATCGAGCGAGACAGATCCAGCGCTATTTTAAAGGCAGAACATCTAAAATCCTGCGACTGAAGCGAAATGAAACCGTGTTTAAGACAAAAAAGTGGAATTGATCGCAGATTTAGCCCTACATTCCAAATAGTATGTCGAACAGCGTGCATCTCTATTGAGGTAATGCGCCCCTACCGGAGCAAGCCATCTGTGGCGCCGTTTTATATTTTTTCTTCTCTGGTCTTTTTGACAACGACCAATACCTCTTCCCAAATATCTAACAAGGCCACGTCAACTGCTTGCTGCTGGTTTCGAAGCCGGGCAATGCCGAATCTGACGTGCAAAAAGTCAGCAGCGATCTTCATTGGCTGCACCAACGAAACCTTGGCGAAATCGGCCAATCGGGCGCGGCGGCATGCCTCCCATCCAATTGAGCGCCAAAAAGACAGCCGACGGTTCAATAGCTTCTTAAATGAATTGCGATCATCTCGATAGCCCAAAAGAACATCGGAAAGACCGGCGAAGGTGCTTGATTGGTATGTGCTGTACAAGAGCCATTGATCCTCGGCCCCATCGGCAGCAGAGTTGTATTTGTATTGACGAAACCAGTTGATTCGCCCAAACCAAGTTGGATGCGGGAAATGAAAGCCATTCCATGGCTTCCGGCAAATCGTCTCATGCGACGCCGCCACACTTACCACTCCTTTGACGGCTCCTTGGGTATCGAACGTCAGCACCGCAGCGGCAACAAGATCGATTGCATGATTCGCTTCCAGGAATGCCAGCTGTTTCTCAAGGCGCTGTGGAAAACAGATGTCGTCAGCATCCATACGACAAAAATATTCGCCGCGTGCCAACTCGACCGCCTGATTCAACCGATAGGAAATACCTCGATTGTTGCCGTCGGAGATCCATCTAATCCTCTGATCTGGAAAGGCCGCCGCAATCTCGGCCCCACCGTCAACGGAGCCATCATCCAGCAGCAAGAGCTCCCAATTTGTATAGGACTGATTGATAATGGAGCTTATTGCGTCGGCAAGCGTGGCCTCCGCATTGTAAATTGGCAACCCGATTGTGACCAAAGGCCCTGCTTGCAACGTCATTGAAATCGTCTTTGTAGTCAAACTGAGCCGGAAGTATAAACCCTCCTCTGGTGTTGAGCGCGACAACGCTGAGATACTCTGGTGCCGCCCCGTTGAAATATTATTCTGCACGCTCTTTTGCCGCCAAACAACATCATCTTACCTATGCCCACCTACGCCATCGGCGACATCCAAGGCTGCGGCCAGCAATTGCAAAACCTGCTGGCTCTGATCGATAAAACTTCACCCGACGTCAACCTCCTGTTTGTTGGCGACCTCGTCAACCGCGGTCCGCAGTCTCTGGGAACGTTGCGCCAGCTGCGATCACTGGGCCCGCGCGCCAAAGCACTACTGGGCAACCACGATCTGCACTTGTTGGCCGTGTCGCAAGGTATCCGCTCACAACATGCGACAGATACTCTGGACGACATCCTCAACGCCCCCGATCGCGACGAACTGATCGACTGGGTGCGCCATCGTCCGCTGGCCCTGTTTGAACAAGGCCATTTGCTGTTTCACGCAGGAATATTCCCGGAGTGGGATGCTGCAAAGACCATGGCGCTGGCGCATGAGGTGGAGACCATGCTGCGCGGCCCCGACTGGGTCGACTTCCTGCGCCACATGTACGGTAACGAGCCGGCCATCTGGTCAGACGAGCTGGCAGGCTATGACCGCCTGCGCTGCATCATCAACACATTGACACGCATGCGCTTCTGCCGCCCCGACGGCGGCATCGATTTCTCCATAAAAGAAGGACTCGGCGCTGCGCCACCCGGCTATATACCCTGGTTTGACATGCCTGATCGCCAAACTGCAGACATTACTTGCGTATTTGGCCACTGGGCATCGCTGGGACTAACACTGCGCCCCAACCTGATCGGGCTTGACACAGGCTGCGTCTGGGGCGGCAAGCTTACTGCGATACGACTTGAGGATCGGGCCTTATTTCAGGTGCAGTGCTCGCGGGCGGAGCAGTTTGCATGAGATCCTCCGGCACATAACCCAATCCGTCCGCAACCACCTTGCGGGCGGCAACAGCCAGTTCGCGGCGATGCGCGCCGTCGGTTGAAATCGAAGGCAACTGCCTTAATTCCGCCGTCATGGAACGCGCCTTCAGAATCCCCAGAATGCTCTCCACGATGGTCGTGTCGCCGATAAAATCGGCGGCCGGGTGGTAATTCCCCTGCGCATCCAGATAGCGCAGCGCATAAGGTTGGACCGGCACCTTCGCATCAAGTGCGGCTTCAAACAGGTTCGCATGAAACGGCAGCAGCTTGCCCTGCGCCGCGGTCGTTCCTTCCGGGAAGAAGGCGACGCGGTCACCGGCTTCGATACTCTCCACCAATCCCTTGAAAATCCGGCGCACGTCGCTGGCTTTGCCACGCGAGATGAAGATGGTGCCGGTTTTGGCGCATAGCCAACCGATGAAGGGCCAGCTGCGAATGTCGGATTTGGCCACGAAACGGCATGGCTGCATCGAATTCACCACGAAGATGTCGAGCCAGGAGATGTGATTGGCCACGATCAGCGAGCGCGCCGGTGCCGTCACGCCATCTAGCGGATGGATGACGACGCGGATGCCGCAGATGCCCAGCAACTGGCGTGACCAGCGGCGGATATGGCCTTCGCGCCGCGCCGGGCCGATCCAGGGGAAGATGAAGGCGCAAATCGCCATGCCAAGAAACAAATGCGCAACCAGGCGCAGTATGCGAAAAGGAAGCATCGCTTTTTTCCGAGGTTAGCGTTCGAAAGCGATGTGCCCGGCGACGATGGTTGCCTTGACCTGGCCGGTCAGTTCGTAACCGAGGAACGGCGTATGCTTGCCTTGGCTTGCCAAGACTTTGGCTTCCACTGTCCAGCGTGTCTTGGGATCGAAAATACAGACGTCTGCAACGTCGCCGACCTTGAGCCCGCCCGCGGGCAAACCTGCCACGCGCGCGGCATCGGTGGTGACCTTGGCGACGGCTTTGCTCAGCACCTCGGATTCCTTGACGCCTGAATCTTCCGCCCATTTCAACGAAAGCGACAGCAACAGTTCCAGACCGGTGGCGCCTGGCGAGGCTTCGCCGAAAGGCAGCAGTTTCTCGTCGTCATCGACCGGCGTGTGATCGGAACAGATTGCATCGATCGTGCCGTCCAGCAGCGCAGCGCGGATCGCATCGCGATCCCGCTGCGAGCGAAATGGCGGATTGACGCGCGCGTTGGAGTCGAAGAAACCGATGTCCATGTCCGACAAATGAATGTGATGCGCACCAACGTCGCAAGTCACCGGCAAGCCTTCGCGCTTGGCGGCACGCACCAGCTCAAGGCCGGCAGCTGAGGACATGCGGCACAGATGGACACGGGCGCGCGTCGAGCGCACCAGTTCGAAGATGGTGTAGAGCGCGATCGTCTCCGACATCACCGGCACGCCGGACAAACCCAGGCGCGAGGCGGCAGGGCCGCTATGTGCGATGCCGTGGCGGCCGAGGTGCGGGTCCTGCGGACGCAGCCAGACGGTGTAGTTGAAGGTCTTGGCGTATTGCAGCGAACTCAGCAATACGGTGGTGTCGAGGATAGGTTCATCGGCTTGCGAAAAACCGACGCAACCGGCTTCGGTCAACTCGGCCATTTCGGTCAGGGCTTTGCCTTTCAGACCGACAGTCAGCGCGCCCAACGGATAGACGTGCGCCTGATTGAGGGACTTGGCGCGGTGCTTGAGCATTTCAACCAAACCGGGCTCATCAAGCACAGGATCGGTGTCCGGCGGGCACAGCAGACTGGTGACACCACCTTGCATGGCAGCTTGCATTTCGGATTCCAGCGTGGCCTTGTACTCGTAACCCGGCTCGCGCAAGCGTGCGCTCAGATCAACCAGGCCTGGGGCAACCGCCAAGCCGGTTGCATCGATGGTTTTGTCGGCCGCGAAGTCAGCCGGCGCCTTGCCGATACCGACCACTTTGCCGTCGGCGATGAATACGTCTTGTTGCGCGTCGATATTGTTGGCAGGGTCGACCAATCGGCCGTTCTTGATATGCAGTTTCATGCGCTCTATTCCACTCTTGTCCGCGTTGAATCTATGTTGAATTCGTTGTTGCCTGGCTTGCCTCGGTTGCTTGAGGCTGCTTAGTTACCTGCGACGATGCTCATCACCGCCATGCGTACCGCGATACCAAACGTCACCTGTGGCAGGATCACCGCTTGCGGGCCGTCGGCCACCGCCGAGTCGATCTCGACGCCGCGGTTCATCGGGCCAGGATGCATCACGATGGCGTCCGGCTTGGCCAGCGCCAGACGTTCAGGCGTCAGGCCGTAGCTCTTGAAGAACTCCTGCGCCGACGGCAGCAAGGCGCCACTCATGCGCTCGTTCTGCAAGCGCAGCATGATGATGACGTCAACGTCCTTCAGGCCTTCTTCCATGTTGTGGAAGACGCGCACGCCCATCTGCTCCAGCCCGCTGGGCAGCAATGTGCTCGGGCCGATGGCGCGCACTTCCGGCACACCCAGCGTGGTCAGACCGTGGATATCGGAACGCGCCACGCGGCTGTGCAAAATGTCGCCGACAATGGCCACGCGCAGGTTGGTGAAATCCTTCTTGTAGTGACGGATCGTGTACATGTCCAGCAAGCCCTGCGTCGGATGCGCATGGCGGCCGTCGCCGGCGTTGACCACGTGTACGTGTGACTGCCTGGTGTCGATCAGATGCTTGGCGATCAGATAAGGCGCGCCCGACTGCGAATGGCGCACCACGAACATGTCGGCGTGCATCGCGGCCAGGTTGTCGATGGTGTCGAGCAGTGACTCACCCTTGCTGGCACTGGAAGCGGAAATATTCAGGTTGATGACGTCGGCCGACAGACGCTTCGAGGCGATCTCGAAGGTGGTACGCGTACGCGTGGAGTTCTCGAAGAACAGGTTGAACACACTCTTGCCGCGCATCAGCGGCACCTTCTTCACTTCGCGGTCGCCGATGCTGACGAAGGACGATGCGGTGTCGAGAATATTGGTGATGATTGCTTTGGGCAGACCTTCGATGGTCAGCAGATGTTGCAGTTCGCCGTTCTTGTTCAGTTGTGGATTAAGCATGGACCACCGTCAGGGAAAATCGGCCGTCGTCGGCGCGTTGCAGTTGCAGGGATTGGTTGTCGGCGAGCACAATCGTCTCGGCCAGGAAGTCAGCGGCGATCGGCAGTTCGCGGCCGCCGCGGTCGACCAGCGACGCCAGCAGGATGCGCGCCGGGCGGCCGTAGTCGAACAGCTCGTTGATCGCGGCGCGCGTGGTGCGGCCGGTGTAGAGCACGTCGTCGACCAGCACGATGGTCGCGCCTTCGACGTCAAAACCGATCTGGCTCGGCTTGACGTCCGGACGCAGGCCCTTCTCGGCAAAGTCGTCGCGATAGAAGGAAACGTCGATGAAGCCAAGCCTGTCGTTCAGTTGCAGCTCGGCAGCCAGACGTTCAGCCAGCCAGGCGCCACCGGAATGGATGCCGACGACGGCGGCGTGCTCGACGCCGTTCAAACCCGCTTTGACTTGCTGCGCCAGCTTGGCATACAGCGCCTCGGCGTCCAGCGACGGTAAGGAAGTGTTAGGTATATTAGGGGTGCTCATGGGAGTCGTCGAAATATTGCTGCAAAATAATGGCGGCGGCCTCGGCGTCGATATGCTCGCCGCGGCGTTGTTCGATCACTGCCGAGGAATAGCGCTCGTCGACCAGCACCGTCTCGACACCGAAGCGGCCGTGCAGTTGGTTGGCGAAGCGGCGGCAGCGCACGGTCATTTCGTGTTCGGCGCCATCGGGATGGCTGGGCAGACCGACGATGCAGCGCGTCGGTGTCCACTCCTCGATCAGCTTGCCGAGTTCGGCAAACTTGCCGTCGTTGGTGGCGGCGCTGATGATAGTCAAAGGCTGGGCTTGCTTGATCAGGGTATTGCCGATTGCCACGCCGATGCGCTTTAAGCCGAAGTCGAAGGCCAGGAGCGTTTCCACGGAGTCCTGCTCAGGCCCGGCCGAAATCGCCGCTGAGCATGACCGGGTCGATGCCCAGCAAGGCCAGCGCTGCAGTGAAGCGTTGCTCCACCGGCAAGTCGAAGATGATGGATGGATCGGCTTTGACGGTCAGCCAGCCGTTGCGGCCGAGTTCTTCTTCCAGCTGACCGGCGCTCCAGCCCGAGCAACCCAGACTGACCAGCACCTGCTGCGGCCCGTCGCCGTGGGCGACTGCTTCCAGCACGTCTTTGGAGGTAGTCAGGGAAATGCCGTCGGTCACCTGCAAGGTAGATGAGAACTGGCTCATCGCCGTATGCAGCACGAAACCGCGCTCGACCTGCACCGGACCACCGAACATCACCGGGCTGCGATACAGCTCGGGGACGGCGTCAGGCGAATCGTGAATGATTTCAAGCTTGAGATTGATGCGATCAAACAAGACATCCATGGTCATGTCGGTCGGCTTGTTGATGACGACGCCGAGCGCGCCGTTCTGATTGTGCTCGCACAGATACACCACGGTGCCGCCGAAAATCGGGTCCAGCATCGAGGGCATTGCTATCAGGAAATGATTGGTCAGGTCGAACTCGGGAGCCAGTTTGGCGGCCTTGTCGGAGCTTGCAGCAAAATCGGAGGTTTCCGTCGCGTCGAAGGCTGCGTCGGAGGTGTCGGCGGAGAAGGCTTTACGTCGCTTGATCATACCCGCCATTTTAGCAGTTTTACGGCAAATCCCCCAGCCCGGCGGCGAGCACCTGCTTTGCGCCCACCGGCCGGAGTGGATCGCCCTAGGCTGCCAACAAACGCCGTGTCGCTGCTCTTGCCTCCCGCCCCAGCGCCACCAGATCGACACCGGGAATGTTGTCCTCCTCGACCACCGCCTTGCCGGCCACGTACAAGGCCTTCAGATACGGCCGCCCGCCGCCGACCACCGGCCCCAGCGCCGGGTCGTGCAGCCCGAAGTAGCGCGGATCGTCCAGACGGTACAGCGCAATGTCAGCCTGTTGTCCGACTTGCAAGCCATCAAGGCCTCCCAGCCCCAGCACTCTGGCGCCGCCGGTTGTACCCCAGCGCACCACGTCTTCCACTGTCGCGGCATCGGCACCGCCTTCGAAACTGCCGCCGGCATAGGACGGCGTGGCTTCCTGACCGCGCCGCGCACGCTGCATCAGCCAGGCGGCGTGCGCTTCCGACACCATATCGGCGGCTTCGTTGGAAGCAGCACCGTCGACACCGATGGAAATCGGCACGCCCGCCTCTTCCAGTTGGCGGATCGGCGCGATGCCGCTGCCGAGTCGGCCGTTGCTTTGCGGACAATGCGCGATGCCGGTGCCGGTCTTGCCGAGCAAGGCGATTTCAGACGGATCGAGTTTGACCAGATGAGCGAACCAGACGTCGCTGCCGAGCCAGTCGCAGCGCTCGGCGAATTCCACCGGTGTGCACTGGTGCTTGCCCTGCGCGGTTTCCTGATAGCCGACGGTCTCCGACAAATGGCTATGCAGGCGCACACCGGCACGGCGCGCAAAGCCGGCCATGGTGCGCAACTCTTCCGGCGTGGCCGAATACAGCGGCGTGGTCGGCGCCATCACGACGCGGCGCATCGCGGTTGGCGACGGGTCGTGGTAACGCTGAATCAGGCGCTCCATGTCGGTGAGATAGCCGTCCAGCGTTTCCGGCCGCAACGCAGTCGGCAATTCGGCTTCCAGCTGACGCGTCTGCGTCGCGCCGCCACGGCACAGTACAAAGCGCAATCCGAGCGCTTCAGCTTCTTCAAACAAAATCGCCGAGGTGTCGTAAGGCATGCCGGGGTAGTACAAGTAGTTGTGATCGGCCACCGTGCCGCAGCCGGAACGCATCAGCTCCACCAGGCCGATACGCGCAGCCAGGCGAAACAGCTTTTCGTCGAATTTGGCGCGGTAGCGATAAGGTGTCGCCGCCAGCCACGGCGTCAGTGAAGCATTGATGCCTTCGGGATCGCCCTTGAGCATGGACTGGAACAGATGATGATGCGTGTTCACCCACGACGGGTAGGCGATGCAATCGGTGGCATCGACAATTGTCTCGCCCGGCAAGGGGGAAAGTTTGCCGATGGCATCAATGACGCCGTCAACCACACGGATGTCCGGTCCGGCATGACGGGCCGCCGCACCGGGCAAGCCGGTCATGATGGCGTCGATGTTGCTGATCAAGAAAGAAGTCGTCATTGTCTGCATATTCGTTCAACCCATTTCACTTTCGTGCCATCCGGCCAGCGCCACGCGCGACAAGGCCATCATGGCGAGGAACAACACGATCCCGGTCACGGTAATCAAAAACAGCGCCGCAAACAAGCGCGGAATGTTCAGCTGAAAACCCGCCTGCAAAATCTGATACGCCAGCCCCGATCCGGTACCGCCGGTGCCGGCGACAAACTCCGCCACCACCGCGCCGATGAGCGCCAGACCGCTGGAAATCCGCAAGCCGCCGAAGAAGTACGGCAAGGCGCTGGGAATGCGCAAGCGACGCAAGGTCTGCCAGCGCGAGGCCTTGTTCAGTTTGAACAGATTCAGCAAACCCGGATTGACGCTGCGCAGTCCCAATGTCGTATTCGAGATGATGGGAAACAGCGCCATGATGGTCGCGCAGATCACCAGCGCAAAGGTCGGCTCCTTGACCCAGATGATGATCAACGGTGCGATGGCGACAATCGGCGTCACCTGCAGGATGATCGCGTAGGGGAAGAAACTGACTTCGATGAAACGGCTCTGCACGAACACGAACGCGATCGCCACACCCAGCAGCACCGACAGCACGAAGGCCATGAAGGTGATCTTCAATGTCACCAGCAGCGAATCGGACAGCAAGCCCCAATCCGCCACCAGCGTCTTGGCAATCACCAACGGTGTCGGCACCAGATAGACCGGCACTTCCAGCGCCACGCAGATCAGTTGCCAGGCCAGCAGCAGCAGCACGCCGATCATCAAGGGCGCGGCAATGCGCAGAAATTTCGGATTAGTGATGAGCGGCGTCATGTGCCCCTCCTTCTTGATTTTCTTGATTGGCTAGCGTCAGGTAATCGGACAGGATCTTGCAATACCCCATGAATTCCGGCGAGATGCGGAAAGCGTCGTCGCGCATACCGCCGGCCCCCGGCGCCTCGATCGGCACGTCCGCAATCACGCGCCCCGGCCGCGCCGCCATCACCACCACGCGGCTCGACAGATACACCGCTTCGTAAATGCTGTGCGTGACGAACACCACGGTCAGGTCTTGCTGGCTCCAGATCTTGCGCAGATCGGCGTCAAGCTTGTTGCGCGTGAACTCATCGAGCGCGCCGAACGGCTCGTCCATCAGCAACAGATTTGGCCGCGTCGCCAGCGCACGCGCTATCGAGGCGCGCATCTGCATGCCACCCGACAGTTCACGCGGATAGGCATCCTCAAAGCGATCCAGCCCCACAAGCTTGAGCGCATCGCGCACGCGCACGTCGCTTTCAGTACGCGGCATATGCTTGAGCTCAAGCGGCAGACGCACGTTTTGCACCACCGATGCCCACGGCATCAGCGTCGCTTCCTGAAACACCATCGCCAGCGTGCGATCTGGCGTACCGACCGTCGCCAGGTTCTTGCCCCACCAGCGGATGTGACCGTGTGACGGCTCCTCCAGCCCGGCGAACATTTTCAGCAGCGTGCTCTTGCCGCAGCCGGACGGGCCTAGCAGCGAGACGAACTCGCCGCGCTTGATGTCCAGCCTGACCTCGTCCAGTGCGCGCGTACCGTTGCGGTAGGTCTTTTCGACACGGTTCGCGCTCAGCACGGTGTTCGACACATCCGCCGCATCGGCGCCATATTCACCGGAAACCGGCAGCGGCATCGTCATGTCATCTCTTTTCATCATCGCCTCTTGCATCGCATTCATGGTTGCCTCGCTTCACGTGACCCACCGTCACACCTGGTTGTCGCTGCCGAACACTTCCGTCTCGCCATGCTCTTCCAGCAATTGCAGCAAAGCGCGGCGCATGATCAGTCCGGGACGGTCGGACGCCATGTGAAATTCCTGCTTGCGGCGCGTATCGATACAGGCATCGGGATCGGTGGCTTCGAGAATTTCGCGATCCTCGTCCAGGATCGGCTTGTCCCAGGCGATCAGCTCCGCCTCCGGGCAATCCTCTTCGGTGTCGTTGCGGTACAGCCATTGCGCCAGCATGATGGTGCCGTCGTCGATCGGCGTGGAGCAGTTGTAGATGATGTGATGCCGGCCGGACACCGGATACTGGCAACCGAAACGGCGCACGAAAGGCAAATACCAGCGGTTGAACATATGGCGCATGGTGACATCGTCGGTAGTGCCGGTGACGCGATAGCTGGCCGGGATATTCTTGATCGGTACCAGCGTCTCTGCCTCGAAGCCGTAGTCGGTTTCGGTGATCTCGTACTTCTCAGGCTTGGGCTGATCGTACAGACCGAAAGTGGCGCGATGCACGTAGCTGAAGTGCGAATTGTCGAAGGAGTTTTCCATCATGCGCAGCGGGCTGGTTTCCCAACGCTGATAGAACTGGAAGATGCGCCGATAGCCCGGCTGGCTCTCTTCCGGGAAATCGGGAATCGGACGCAGCGGATCTTCCAGCGCCACCCAGACGTAGCCGTAGCGTTCCTGGCAATGATATGGCTTGACCTTGGCGCCGGCCGGAATCGCGCCATCCGGATTTTGCGGAATGCGCACGCAAGCGCCGGAGCAGTCATACGTCCAGCCGTGATAACCGCAAACGATGTTGCCCTTCTCCACAAAGCCCTTCGACAGTTGCGCAGTGCGATGGCAGCAGCGGTCCTGCAAGGCAGCCGGCGTACCGTCTTCCTTGAGCCAGAGAACAATCTTCTCGCCCAGCAAAGTAAATGGCTTGGGGCCGTCCTTGAGCATGGAAACAGGCATCAGGGCGTACCAGAAACGGCGCAGGACTTTTTGTTTCGTAACCAGCATGGTGCAAACTCCTTTAAAACCGGCCATGTCGTTCTGCGCTTGCAGGGACAAGGCCAAGCGGCCGGCGCGCCATCATGGTCGCCTTCGCCGCGAATTCGATCTGATCAAACTACGATGCCGCAGCCAGCACGCTGGCGGCGCCAAAGGTTTCGCGTACTTTTTGTGCGAGGTAGTCGCCGATGGTGCAGGGTGCATAACGCGCCGGATGTTCATCGGAACAGCATGACGGCAGGCACGACACCGTGACCGCATGGTCGCCATCCATGAAAAACGGCAGCGAATAACGCGGCACCGGATTGTCGTTGCGCACGCGGTGTGCATTGCTGTGATAAACGTCGTTGCTCCAGCGCTGCAGCAGGTCACCGATATTGACCACGAAACTGCCATGGATCGGCGTCGCGCGCACCCAGTCGCCATCGGCGTTACGCACTTCCAGACCGCCGATATCGTCTTGCGCGAGGATGGTGACCAGCCCCCAGTCGGTATGGGCGCCGGCGCCGATCTGGTTGTGCTGCGCGTCGGCGGGCTGCGGCGGATAGTGCAGCATGCGCTGCGTGGCGATGGGTGTGCCGAGTGCGAAGTAAAAGAAGTCCTCAGGCAGTTGCAGCGATAAGGCGATGATCGACAACAATCGCTGTGAGAGGACGCTCATGGCGGCGTGATATTGCTGTGCATGCGTGCGCATGCCGGGCAACTCCTCCGGCCAGAGGTTGTGGCCGTAGCGCAGCACGCCTTGCTGCACATAAGGATGATCAAGCGGCAGATCGGTGCCGAACTGGAAGCCCTCTTTGAGATCGGTCGGGCCATCATCCAGCGCCTGCGTGCCGATACGCTCATAGCCGAAACCAGCCGGCGACAGCGACATGTCGACCCCGCGCTTCACTGCATCAGGAGCAGCAAAGAAACGCCGCGCCCAGTCGAATTGCCCATCAACCAGACTTTGCGGTACGCCGTGATTGACCAGATAAAAGAAGCCGACATCGCGGGCAATCTTGTGGATCTCCCAGGCGACGGCTTCACGCTTGCCGAGGTCCTGTGAAAACGCATCGGCGAAATCAATGACCGGCAGGCGCTGCGCGGTCTTGGGTGGTGTGTAGAGAATCATGGCGTCCTCACGCAAATGAACTTCAGACATCCGATCTGCGCTAATGAAAGGCGCAGACCGGCAAGCAGCGATGAAGCGCCAATCAAGGCATCACATGCATGTCTTTGACGAACTGCGTGGTGTACGCCTTGTGCCAATCGACATCGGCCTTCAGCAGACCGGTCGACACCATGGTGTCGTAGGTTTTCTTCCAGCGCTCATCCGTCATGATGCCGATGCCTTGCTTGGCGGCGTCGCCACCGGTGACGACTTTCAGTTCCTTGAGTTTCTTGAGCGCGTAAGCCAGTTGCTCGTCGCCCATTTCCTTGTTGTCTTTTTTGATCAGCGCGTTACCCGCAGACGGATCTTCCAGATAGCTCTTCCAGCCTTCGGCGGTGGCCTTGACGAAGCGTTTCACCAGATCAGGCTTGGTCGCCACCATTTTTTGCAGCGTGATGATGGTGGTGCCGTAAGGCGGATAACCTTCTTGTGCGAACAGGAAGAAGTTGGCCTTGGCGCCGGTCTTTTCCGCCTGGAACAATTCCGACGACGGATAGGCTTGCTGAACGATATTCGGATCGGCGAAGAATGGTTGCAAGTTGAAGGTGTAGGCCTTCGATTGTGCGTCGGTGTAGCCGTATTTGGCTTTCAACCACGGCCACCAGCTCGACTGACCGGAACCGGCCACCAGAATCGTCTTGTCCTTCAGCGCACCAAGATTAGGCACATCGGCGTGCGTCATCATGCCTTGCAGATCGGACTGAAATGAAGTGCCGACCGTCACCAGCGGCAAGCCCTGCTCGATACCCTTCAACACGGTGAAGTCGTAACCCATGCTGAAGTCGGCCTGGCCGGCGACCAGGATCTGCATGTTGTTGACTTGCGGCCCGCCCATCTTGATGGTGACGTCCATGCCGTATTTCTTATAGATCCCTTTGGCGACGGCCTGATAGAAACCGCCGTGTTCAGCCTGGGCGTACCAGTTGCTCAGCAAGGTCACTTTCTCTTGCGCATGCACTGCTGCATGCAGGCAGACCATGGCCATCATGCCGGCCGCCAGGCTTGTCCAACGTAGTCGCTTGCTCATCATGCCTTCCTTTCAGTGAGTTGATTGACAAAAAACGGGCGCCGCATGCGCTGTGCAATACGGTCGCAAGACGCAACAAGACCGGCAGACGCAAGGTCGGCCGATCGTACAAACAGGAAATAGGGAGAAAAGAAGTTGCCGCACCCGCAAGGCGTGCAGGCGGAACAAGCAGACAAGCAGAAATGGCGGAGGGGCCTGAATACGGTTAGCAGCATCATTCTCTCGTGTCGTATTGAACGAAGTACCAGCCCACCGGCAACGCCAGTGGCTTCACGAGCAATGTCCCACGATCGGGATAATGTCCGACCGCTAACCGCTTCTACTCAGATTTTGAATAAGCAAAGCTTGTGCCACGACCGGCCGCATAAGGATTTATTCCGAAGACCGAGCGAAGCGCCGCATGCAAGTATCGTTTTGAGCAACCCTTCTCACTCATCTTGGTGCGAAACAGGAAGAGAGCAGCCGTGCCGCGCCCTAAAATGGCGCTCACGGTGTCGCATGGTCAGGCGAAATCCTTTTTCTGTATCTCGGCGATACAGCGCTCCGCCAGGGCGGTGATTGTTACGAAAGGATTGACCCCTGTACTGCCTGGAATCATCGAGCCGTCAATGACGTAGAGATTCCGATATCCCTTGACCCTGCCATACATGTCGCTGGCGCGGCCAAGCACGCAGCCACCCAGGGGGTGGTAGCAAATGTCGTCGCCAATACCGTTATGAAACAGCAAATGCGCGATGGTGCCGCCGTTGTCATCGTTCAGCTTATCGATGAGGTTTCTGGTCGCTGCCACCGATTGCTTAGTGAAATTCTCCGGCAGGCGCAATTGCAGCGCTTTGCTGGTTTTGTCATAGGTGAAAGTACCGCGATCGGGATTACGCGTGATGGCAAGGTAAAGCGTGCTCCATGCTTCCAGTCCGATCGGCAGCGGCGCTATTTCGGCAAATACCGGATGCGCAGGGTTGTTCCAGTCGTCGATTGCCATCACGGGAATACTGGATTGACTGGCGCCGGTTCCCGGCCTGACGAAATTGCGGCCGGTCATGACGTTGCCATTGTTTCCCCAATATTTGCCGACATCCTCGCTGAGATCCGGCAAGCCGCCTGTCGCCTTGGCCTTGAGCAAAATGGACGCGGTGCCGACACTGCCCGCGCAGATAAAGAGATATTTGCAGGTGAAGACTTTCGTCTGCACCACGGCGCCGGAGGTGTCGAGACAATTGACATCGAGCTTGTAGCCGTTGCCTTCGGCTGCGACGCCGGCAACTTCATGCAAGGTAAGAATCTCCACCAGACCAGTCTTGCGTGCTGCCGCGAGATACGTCTTGTCGAGACTGTTCTTGCCGGCATTGTTGCCATAGATGACCTCACCGCCCAGCGCCGAGCGATAGGCGGTACCGGCGTCCTCCTGCTCCATGTAGTTGAAGTCGTAGACGTTGGGCACGAAGGTCGTCTTGTAACCGGACTTGTGCGCCTGCTGTTGAGCAACGCGTGAAAATCGATACCATTCGGAGCGCTCAAAGAAGGCTGGGGCGATGAGGTTGGCCTTCAGCGTCCGGTTGGCCAGGGGGAAATAGCGCGCATACATCTCTGCCGCGTCAATCTCCGGAAATAGTTCCTCGAAGTAGGCGCGCCTGGGAGTGACCGCCATGCCGCCATTGACCAGCGAACCGCCGCCCACGCCGCGACCTGCATAAATTTTCAGGCCGCCGAGCTCCATGCGATCCAGCACGCCGGTATATTTTTTGAAAGAGAAAACATTGCCGAACGGCGCAATGCTGCCGTCCTTGAGCCATGACGAACGATGGTCCGGCGGCATCATCTTGCTGAAGGTATCGTGGCGGGAGGTGACGGGCCATTCCATGCCCATCTCCAACATCAGCACGCGCACACCTTTTTGTGCCAGACGCAGCGCTGCTACCGAAGCGCCATAGCCGGTACCGACAATGATGACGGGATGTTCAGGCGGGATTTGCTTTCGCCCGGCGAGTGTGGAGGCGAAGGTTCCCGGCGTGCCTGCCGCCAATGCGGCCAGGGCGCCGAGTTTGAGAAAGTCTTTGCGCTGCATGATCAATCGTGAAGTTACGGAGGAAAGGGATGCTGCTTGAAATCCCTTTGCTGCTCCGTAAAACTCACTGGATTGACGCAAAAACAACGCCAATATCATCAATGCAATTGAACCAGATTCAAATTTTATTGATGATCAGATGGTCACCGGCAATCAGCCCACGCCATGCGCTTTGAACCATTCCGTGGCGCGCTTCCAGCCTTCCTTGGCGTCCGCTTCCACATAGCTCGGACGGTAGTCGGCGTTGAAGGCGTGGCCGGAATTCGGGAATACGACAAACTCCGATTTGTTGCCGGTCTTGGCCAGCGCTTCTTTCATCTGCTCCACGGTGGCGACCGGAATGCCGCCATCCTTGCCGCCATACAGACCCAGCACCGGTACCTTCAGCGTCGGTGCGATATCGATCGGATGCTGCGGCTGCAGCGCGGTCTTTTCGCCGACGATACGGCCGTACCAGGCCGCGCCCGCCTTGATCTTCGGGTTGCGTGCGCAGTACAGCCAGACCACGCGGCCGCCCCAGCAGAAACCGTTGATCCCCATCTTGTCGGGATTGCCGCCGTTGTCCTTGGCCCAGGCGACATAGGCATCGAGGTCGCCAAAGATCTGCTCGTCCGGCACCTTGGAGATGATTTCCTTGTTCAGTTCGGCAATGGTCGGATAGATCGCCGGATTGCCCTGGCGCACGAAAAAGTCCGGCGCAATCGCCAGATAACCCAATTTGGCAAATCGGCGAGCGATGTCGGCAATATGTTCATGCACGCCGAAGATTTCGGAGATGACGAAGATCACCGGCAAGTTGGTTTTGCCTTCCGGCTGCGCGCGATAGGCCGGCACTTTGGTGCCGTTGACCATCACGCTGACCTCGCCTGCCGTCAGACCGGCGGTGTCGGTCTTGATCATGGTTTGCGCGCACACCGGCAGTACCGCTGCGGCAAATCCGGTACCCAGAGCCGTCTTGATGAAAGTACGGCGATTGCCGGCATCCAGCAGGCCGGTGGTACCGACCAGGCTGTCGACATCGTTCTTCAGATCGTTCATGAAAATCTCCAGTTCAGAATTCAAAACAGAATGGCGTGAGGAAATGATGGGCGCCTGGCAACATGCCGACGGCTGTGTTGGATCGGGCGCCACAGAAAAAGACAAACAAGACAAACAAAAGCCAGACAGAAAATCGATAGCACGGTGGATACAAACACGGCCCGCCTGATGTTGTTTCAGGCAGGCCGCGCTGCTTTTCCTGCTCAGGGCATTCTACAAGAGTTGCGGAATGATTTGCACTCCATGCGACACATTCGACCAGGTTTGCTTAGGCCGTCACGCCATCCGGCAATTCCGGATGCATCGGCGTGATATCGATGGTGCGCTGTGCCGGTTGCGCCATGCCGATCTGGCGGCCGTCCAGTTTGAACACACTGACCAGTTGCGTCAGGTTACCGGCCTGATCCTGCAGTGACTGTGCAGCAGCAGCAGCCTGCTCCACCAGCGCAGCATTCTGTTGCGTCATGTCGTCGATCTGAATAATGGCTTCGTTGACCTGCTCAATGCCACTGCTTTGTTCGGTATTGGCACTGGTAATTTCCGACATCACATCCGTGACGCGGCGGATGCTGGTGACGATATCATTCATCGTCACACCGGCCTGCTCCACCAGCTTGCTGCCGGCGCCAACGCGTTCAACCGAATCGCCGATCAGCACCTTGATTTCCTTGGCTGCGCTGGCCGAACGTTGCGCCAGGCTGCGCACTTCCGACGCCACCACCGCAAAACCGCGTCCCTGCTCGCCGGCGCGCGCTGCTTCCACAGCAGCATTCAAGGCCAGGATATTGGTCTGGAATGCGATACCGTCGATCACGCTGATGATATCCACGACCTTTTGCGACGAGGCGTTAATGGACTCCATCGTCGCAACCACTTGCGACACGATGCTGCCACCCTGCACCGCGACATCCGATGCTGCCACCGCGAGCTGATTCGCCTGCAAGGCATTCTCGGCATTTTGCTTGACGGTGGAATTGAGCTGCTCCATCGACGAAGCTGTTTCCTCCAGCGAACCGGCTTGTTGTTCGGTACGCGCCGACAGGTCGAGATTGCCGCGCGCGATTTCAGTCGACGCGGTGCTGATGGTTTCGGAGCCGGCGCGCACTTGCGTGACGATCGCGGCGAGCTTGTCGCGCATGACGCTCATCGCGGCCAGCAAGCTTTCCTGATCGCCCTTTTTGGTTTCGATATGCACGGCGAGGTCGCCGTCAGCAATCTGCCCGGCAATGCTGACGGCATAGTCCGGCTCACCGCCCAGCTTTTGGAGCAAGTTGCGCGTAATCCATACCGCTGCGAGCAGCGCCGTGATGATGCCGACTGCACTGGTGACCAGCATCAGCCAACGCGCAGCGTCATAAGCTTTGGTGCTGTCGCGCGCCGCATCCTGATTGAGTCTGTCTTCGATGGCATTCAGCGCGGTCAGCTCCGCCTGCCATTTCTTTTGCGTCGGCAGGTAGTCCTCTTTGAGGAATTGCGCCAGTTCATACGCTTCCCGCTTAAGACCAAGGTCGACAGCCTGGTCGATCAGCTTGTGTGCGGTATCGGCCTGCGCCTTGATTTTTGGCAGCGCAGCTTTTTCTTCGGGCTGTGTGCCGGGTTCAGAGTCGAACATCTTGTGCAGTTTCTGTTCTGCGGCGAGATATTTCTGCGTCTGCGCCTTGATGTAGGCCGCTTCCTTCTCGATGTCCTCGGCGCCGCCTTGCAGCATCAGATTGCGCAGGGAAATCGAACGCTCTTGTACTGTCTCCATCATCTCGGTGACGAGCTTGGATTCCGGATTATTAACGCTCACGACGTCCAGAAACCGCCGTTGCATCTGATCCATGTTGTACAGACCGAACACCGTCACAAGCATCAGCAACAGCACCACCCACGCGAACCCCAACCCCAGCCGCGTTCCCACCTTCATCCCTGCAACCATGACGCCTCCTCGTTCTTCTACCTGATCCGATGATCCCGAGAAGCCCCTGCGCCCTGAAACCGGCACTACGAATACGTCGACCTGCTTTGCTTTGTTTTCCGTCGACGCACCGCCAACTTCACTGCACAACAGCTTCGTGTCTCTTGTCTGCTTGTTTAATGTATTTCGTGGTCCCCCACCGTCATCGAGCGATGACGATGATGCAACTTTTATCGTTACTTCTTTTTTGTTGTGTTTATTTCAAGTACGGCAAATTCAATGCTGCAGCATATTCTGCACCATGCTGCACATGCTCGCAGGAATGTTAATGAAGGGCAAGCGGGGAAAGAGATATCGCGCGACGCCTATGCGACCGCACAAAAGAAGAAAAGAGGTATTCAGACAACATTTAACAGGTCCGTGAAGCGTAGCGAGCAAGCCGCTGTGTAGCCGAGAAGCGCAGTCGTACTTTAGTACGTCGAGCATCGCAGGCTGCACAGCTGCTTGCGCAGTAGCTTCACGGATCTGTTAATGGGCTTCGTCCCAGTTTTTGCCGATCCCTACTTCGGCTAGCAAAGGCACCTTCAGGTCCGCAACATTTTTCATCAGTTCAGGTAATTTTTCACGCACGATGGCGAGCTCGTCGTCCGGCACTTCCATGACCAGTTCATCGTGCACCTGCATGATGAGTTTTGACTTCATGCCGTCACGCTCCAGCCAGCCTTGCACAGCGATCATTGCCAGTTTGATCAGATCGGCGGCAGTTCCCTGCATAGGCGCATTGATCGCCGCACGCTCTGCCCCCTGACGGCGCGGACCATTGGGCGAATTGATTTCCGGCAGCCACAGGCGGCGACCGAAGACGGTCTCCACGTAACCTTGCGACTTGGCTTCGAGGCGCGTGTTGTCCATGTATTGCTTGACGCTGGAGAAGCGCTGGAAATACTTGTCGATGTACATCGCCGCCGCGGCACGTTCGATGCCCAGGTTGCCGGCCAGGCCGAAGGCGCTCATGCCGTAGATCAGGCCGAAGTTGATGACTTTGGCGTAGCGGCGCTGCTCGCTGGTGACGTCGCTCAAACCCACGCCAAAGATTTCGGCTGCGGTGGCGCGATGAATGTCTTCGCCATCGGCGAAGGCTTTGAGCATGTTCGCGTCTTCAGAGATGTGCGCCATGATGCGCAATTCAATTTGCGAATAGTCGGCGGAAACAATCGTGCTGCCCGGTGGCGCAATGAAAGCTTCGCGGATGCGTCGGCCTTCGGCGGTGCGGATCGGAATGTTTTGCAGATTGGGATCGTTGGATGCCAGACGTCCTGTCACCGCAACGGCTTGTGCGTAGTTGGTATGCACGCGGCCGGTGGTCGGGTCGACCATCTTGGGCAGCTTGTCGGTGTAGGTGGACTTCAGTTTGGACAGGCCACGATAGTCGAGCAGGATCTTCGGCAGTGGATAATCTTCCGCCAGCTTTTGCAGAACTTCTTCATCAGTAGACGGCGTGCCGGAGGGCGTCTTTTTGACGACGGGCAATTGCAATTTCTCAAACAGGATTTCGCCCAGCTGTTTGGGTGAATTCAAATTGAACGGCTGACCTGCCAGTTCATAAGCCTGCTGTTCGATCTCCAGCATGCGCTTGCCAAGTTCGCCGGATTGCGTCGCCAGGATGTCGGCATCGATCAGCACGCCGTTGCGCTCAATCTTTTGCAACACGACAGAGGTCGGTACCTCGATTTTCTCGTATATGTAGCGCAGCTTGGCGTCATGTTCGATCTGCGGCCACATGGCGTGATGCAAGGCCAGCGTGACGTCGGCGTCTTCGGCGGCGTATTCGGCGGCACGGCTGATTTCAACCTGATCGAAAGTGATTTGCGACGCGCCCTTGCCGCACACATCAACGTAGCTGATCGTGGTGCGATTGAGGTGACGCAGCGCCAGGCTGTCCATGTCGTGGGTGCGGTGCGATTCAAAGACGTAGGATTCCAACAGCGTGTCGTGCACGATGCCACGCAATTGCACGCCCTGATTGGCGAAGATGTGACTATCGTATTTGAGGTTCTGCCCCAGCTTGGGCTTGCTCTCATCTTCCAGCCATGGCTTGAGCTTGTTCAGTACCAGCTCGCGTGGCAGTTGCGCGGGCACGTCCTGATAATTGTGCGCGACAGGAATGTACGCAGCGCGGCCCGGTTCGCAGCACAAGGAGATACCCACCAGCTGTGCTTGCATGGGAACCAGCGAGGTCGTCTCGGTGTCCACTGCTGTAAGCACGGCGGCGTTGATTTTTTCTATCCACGCGTCGAGCTGCGCTTCGGTCAGAACGGTTTCGTATTCTTTGACGATGGCGGCACTGGTGTCAAATAGACCGACTTGCGCAGGACCGGTGGAGACATCGGTGCCGACTGCGGCCGATGAGGATGCGGAAGAAGCACCAGCAGCAGCACTAGCGGAGCCGGCGGCAGCGCCTTCTGCAGCGTCGAGCTCGCGCAGCCAGGTGCGGAAGTTGTAGCGAGTGAAGATCTCGCGCAGCGCGGCATTGTCATTCGGCTGCACGGTGAGCGAATCAAGAATGGTGCCCATATGCGCCGACAGATCGCAGTCGGTCTTGATGGTCACCAGAACGCGCGCCTGCGGCAGCCACGGCAGAGCCTTGCGCAGGTTCTCGCCGACCACGCCGGTGATCTTGTCGGCATTGGCCATGACACCGTCGAGCGAGTCGTATTGGGTGAGCCATTTAACGGCGGTTTTGGGGCCGCATTTTTCGACGCCGGGCACGTTGTCGACAGTGTCGCCGATGAGGCTGAGGTAGTCGACGATGCGTTCCGGCGGTACGCCGAATTTACCGATGACACCGGCGCGGTCCATGGTTTCGTTGCTCATGGTGTTGACCAGCGTGACGTGATCGTTGACCAGTTGCGCCATGTCCTTGTCGCCGGTGGAGACGATGGTCTTGAGTCCTTCTTCAGCGGCGCGCAAGCCCAGCGTACCGATGACGTCATCGGCTTCGATGCCTTCAACCATCAGAATGGGCCAGCCCAAGGCGCGCACGGCGGCGTGAATCGGCTCGATTTGCAACGCCAGGTCCTCAGGCATGGATTTGCGTGTAGCCTTGTACTCGGTATACAAGTCGTCACGAAACGTTTTTCCCTTGGCGTCGAATATACAAGCGATGTAACTTGCAGGATAATCATTACGCAGTCGGCGCAACATATTGATGATGCCGTACAACGCACCGGTCGGCGCGCCTTCCGCGTTACGCATATCTGGCAAGGCATGAAATGCACGATAGAGGTAACTGGAACCATCAACTAACAACAAGGTTTTTTGCATATGGAACTTAGAGGAAAAAATGTACCGCGACTGCGGGAAGTGGATGACATCGAGCGCGCCACCGCCAAGAAGGCACGCGAGTCATGGCATGTACTCACGATTATGGCAGAATTTATTGAGTCGACCGAGCGTCTGTCGGAGCTGCGACCTGCCGTTTCCATCTTCGGTTCTGCGCGTACGAAACCAGACGATCCGCATTATGCCTTGTGCGTCGATATCGCGCGACGCCTTTCCGATGCTGGCTTTGCGGTCATCTCGGGCGGCGGCCCCGGCATCATGGAAGCAGCCAACAAGGGTGCCTTCGACGGCGCCTCGCCATCGGTCGGTCTGAACATCGAACTGCCGCACGAACAGCATGGCAACGGCTGGCAGGATATCTCTTTGTCCTTCCGCCATTTCTTCGCGCGCAAGGTTGCCTTCGTCAAATACGCCGACGCCTATGTGGTACTGCCAGGCGGCTTCGGCACGCTGGACGAACTCAGCGAAGCGCTGACCTTGATGCAGACCGGTAAATCGCGTCTGATGCCGGTGATCCTGGTGGGCAGCAAATTCTGGGCCGGCCTGATGGAGTGGATCAGCACACGTCTGGTTGACGACGGCATGATTTCTGCAAAAGATCTGAATCTGCTGCAGGTGATCGACGATCCTGCCGAAGTTGTGATCGCCATCCAGAAATTCTACGAGGCCCGTCAAAAACCACCAGGCACCGACGGCGATAGCGAACAGCAAACCGGCATGTATCTCTGAGACGGCATGGCAAGCAACGTCGAATAAAACGTTGAATAGCACAGGACCACGCAGAACAGCGTAGTCTTGAAGCATGCCCCCCGCCCTTGCGAAAGCGCCACGAACTGTGGGCGCACAGGGGCGGTTTGTTACAATGACAGCATATCGTTCAACTTCTATAGAAGAATCATCATGAACCTCACACAAATCTGGTCGAAAGCCGCTCTGCTGGCTGTCGTCACCACCGCGGCCGGTTTTGCGTCGCCATTGACGATGGCGCAATCTGCACCGACCGCTGTCGCACCACCGCCGCCTGAACTGCAAACGCTGGACGAAGGCGAACCGCCTGCCGTGACCATCAAGAAGCCGGGCGAAGGCACAAGTTCCGGCAACAAGATCGAAGAACGCCGCGATCACGGCCAGACCAAGGAAATCAAGGTTCAGTCGGGTCCAAGCACGTATTACCTGAAACCCAAGCAACAGCTTGGCAGCTCCACGCCGGGTGACGCACAAAGCGGTCCGCCGACCAACGCGCAATGGCAGATCAAGGAATTCGACTGGGGTGGCAAGAAAAAGCCTAAAGAAGGCGACACCGACAGTTCCGGCAAGTAACCCATACGCTCAGGCGACAACATTTTTGCGCACACGCGTAATACTGTGATCCGCGCCTGAGCTTCTCATCGTTCCTCATCATTTCCGCACATGGCAGTTTTTACTCCGGTCAGCCTGGATGACCTCTCCGGCTGGATCTCCCAGTTTTCTCTCGGCAAAGCGCTCGCCATCAAAGGCATTTCTTCCGGTATTGAGAACAGCAACTTCTTCATCACGACCGAAAGCGGCGAATACGTCCTCACGCTGTTTGAGAAACTGAGCTTCGAGCAACTGCCCTTTTACCTGGAACTGATGCGCCATCTGGCGCAACGCGACGTGCTCGTGCCTGCACCGATTCCCAACAAGAGCGGCAGCATCATCAATGCGCTCAACGGCAAACCCGCGTCGATCGTCACCAAGCTGGAAGGCGCGTATCAACCAAAGCCTCAGCCCATGCATTGCGCAGAAGTCGGCACCATGCTGGCCAGGATGCATCTGGCCGCGCAAGACTTCGGCATCCGCCAGCCTAATCTGCGCGGCTTGCCATGGTGGCGCCAGACGGCGCCGGTAGTGCTGCCGTATCTGAATGAAGAAACACAAAACCTGTTGCGCGCGGAAATGCAGTTCCAGGAAGACTTTGCCGCCTCCGATATCTATGCGCAATTGCCTAACGGCCCGGTACATGCCGACCTGTTCCGCGACAATGCGATGTTTGTCGATACGCGCCTGACCGGTTTCTTCGATTTCTATTTTGCCGGTTGCGACACCTGGCTGTTCGATCTGGCCGTCACCGTCAACGACTGGTGCATTGACTTGCCGACCGGTGAGCTTGATTTGCCGCGCGTGAAAGCGATGCTCGACGCCTATCACGCCGTGCGACCATTTACGCCCGCTGAACAGCAAGCCTGGGATGCCTCCTTGCGTGCAGCTGCGTTGCGCTTCTGGCTGTCGCGTTTGTACGATTTTTATCTTCCGCGCGCCGCCGAAATGCTGACGCCGCACGATCCTACGCACTTCGAGCGTATCCTGAGATTGCGCGTCACGCACGCCAATCCGCCACTGAACTGATTATGGAAAAATTGCCTGCAAAAACTGGCTGGCTATGGGTCAAGGAAGGCATTGCGCTCTTTCGCAAGCAACCTGCTGAAGTATCGACGTTATTCCTGAGCTACATGTTTCTGATGCTGGCGCTGGGCATCGTACCGGTCATCGGCCAGTTGCTGCCGCTGATTCTGGTGCCGGTGTTTGCGATGTCTTTCATGCAAGCCTGCCGCCACATCGAAGAGGGCAAGCGCGTCTATCCAAACCTGCTGCTGGTCGGTTTCCGCTCGCCGGCATTGCGTACCCTGCTTACCCTGGGCGTGTTGTATTTGCTCGCGGCATTCGGTGCGGTGGGCGTATCCGCGCTGGTCGACGGCGGCACCTTCTGGAACGCCATGACCGGCATCGGCGGACTCAATCCCAAAGACATCGAAGGCAGCAATATCAGTCTGGCAATGGTATTGGCAGCCGTCGTCTATATCCCGGCGGCAATGGCATTCTGGTTCGCCGCGCCGTTGATTACCTGGCATGACATGCCGCTGGGCAAGGCTTTGTTTTACAGCTTCTTCGCTGTACGCCGCGCCGGTAAAGCCTTTCTGCTCTACGGACTGGCGTGGCTGGTGATCGGTATTCTGCTGCCGGCGGCCGTGAGCACCATCGTTGCACTGCTGATCAACAATGTGACGATCATCGTATTTATTTTGCTGCCATTGTCGATAATATTGACCGTCGTCATGTATTGCTCTTTTTACCCGACATACACTGCGATCTTTGGCAGGCCGCCGCGCGAAGAAACATCCGTTCCTGAAAGCAACGACAGCGCGAGGTAAAATGTTTGCAAAAAAGAAAACATTTCTTTATTGCAAACAAACTGCCTATAACAACGCTTCTGTCACGGGGAAAAAAGATGCGGATGAACCTGCCTGTAACCAATGTCGAGTATCCACTACAAGACGGCAAATCCATTGTTTCGAAAACGGACTTGAAGGGCAATATTACTTACGTCAATCCCTACTTCGTCGAAGTCAGCGGATTTCACGAAGAAGAACTGATGGGAGCGCCGCAAAACATCGTGCGCCATCCCGACATGCCTGCACAAGCCTTCGCCGACATGTGGAAGACGGTCAAAAAAGGCATTCCCTGGACCGGTCTGGTCAAGAACCGGCGCAAGACCGGCGACCACTATTGGGTTCTCGCCAACATCACACCGGTACGCGAAAAAGGCCAGATCATCGGCTATATGTCCGTGCGCACCAAACCGTCGCGCCAGGATGTTACCGCCGCGGAAAAACTTTACGCCGATATCCGCAAAGGCAACGCCAAGGGCATCGCCATTGAGCAGGGCATTGTGGTGAAAACCGGCGTGAAGGGGTGGATCGCCAAGCTTGGCAGGATGCAGCTCAACACGCGCATCAACCTGTCGATGAGCACCATGCTGGCGCTGCAATTGGTTGCCGCCTGCGTGAGTTTCTTCAGCGATCACAGCAAACTCAATACCGGTATTTGCATCGCTACCATTTTGCTCACGCTATATATCTGGTACGCATTGCACAGTGCATTGGTGCGCCCGATGATCGCAGCGCTGAAGGCGACTTACGCCATCACCGGCGGTGATCTGTCGAACAATATCGAATCCGACCGCCACGATGAAATCGGCCGCCTGCTGCGCGCACTGCGCCAGATGAACATCAATCTGACCGCCATCATCGGCGATGTGCGCTCCAACGTCGAATCGATCAACGGCGCAACACGTGAAATCGCCACCGGCAACATGGACTTGTCGCATCGCACGGAATCACAGGCATCCAATCTGGAAGAAACCGCATCCAGCATGGAGCAACTGGCGACCACCGTCCGTCAGAATGCAGACAGCGCGCTGCAGGCCAACCAGTTGGCGGCGTCGGCCTCGGCGATTGCAGTCAAGGGCGGCGACGTGGTCGGCAAGACCGGCAGCACCATGAGCGAGATCAGCGCATCGTCGAAGAAGATCGTCGATATCATCAGCCTGATCGACAGCATTGCCTTCCAGACCAATATCCTGGCGTTGAATGCTGCGGTGGAAGCGGCACGCGCCGGCGAACAAGGCCGTGGCTTTGCCGTGGTCGCCTCAGAAGTGCGCAGCCTGGCGCAACGCTCGGCAGGTGCGGCGAAAGAGATCAAAACCCTGATCGAAGACTCGGTGGAAAAGGTCGACATCGGCAATCGCCTGGTGGACGACGCCCGCAGCACCATGACGGAAATCGTCGACTCGGTCAAACGCGTCACCGGCATCATGAACGAGATCACCGTCGCCACTCAGCAGCAAAGCGCCGGCATCACGCAAGTGCATCAGGCTGTAACCGACATGGATGAAAGCACGCAGCAGAACGCCGCGCTGGTAGAGCAAGCAGCCGCAGCGGCAGCCAGCCTGGAAGAACAAACCGGCCGCCTGCTGCAAGCGATTGCCGTGTTCAAGTTTCAGCATAAATAAGCGCAAACAAAGCGCGCAGGTACAAGAAAACGGCTGGGAGCGAACATATCGCTGCCAGCCGTTTTTTATTGCGCCACCGCTTCCGCAGACGGTAATGCCGGCCAAGGCCGGTAGATATCCCGGTAACGCTGCAAGCGTGGCATCAACGCAGCGTGACGCGCCCCTCGCGGCGTAAAACTGTCCTGCTGCTGGGGCTTGCGGCAGACCACGGCTTCCTCTCCGCCATCAGCAAGCCATGCCAGACGCGCCGCGCCCAAAGCGCCGCCGGCTTCGCTGCCGACGTGCGTGACAATACGGACATTGAGCGCGTCGCTCAACAGTTGCGCCCAATATCCACTGCGCGCGCCGCCGCCGACCAGCGACAATTGCTGCACGCCGGTGCCGGCTGCACGCAAGGCATCCAGGCCATCCACCATGCCAAAGCTCACACCTTCCAGCACCGCATAGGCCAACGCGGCACGTTGATGCTCATGCGACAGACCATGAAACATCCCAAGCGCATACGGGTCATTGTGCGGCGTACGCTCACCCGATAAATACGGCAGAAACAAAGGCGCGTTGGCCAAGGCTTCGTCATCCATCAAGGCGACTTCTTCGAGCAGGGTGTTTTCATCGACGCTGCACAAGCGGCAGAACCAGCGCAGGCAGCTTGCCGCCGACAACATCACGCTCATCTGATGCCAGCGTTGCGGCAGAGTATGGCAAAACGCGTGAATCGCACGGGCAGGATTGGGACGAAATTTGTCGTTGACCACAAACAGCACACCCGAGGTGCCGAGCGAGAGGAAACCATCTCCGGGATTGACTGCGCCAATGCCCACCGCGCTCGCAGCACCATCGCCGGCGCCACCGGCCACCTTGACCTCCGGCGACAAGCCCCATGCCTGTGCCAATGCAGGCAATAAAAAACCTGCCGCACGGCTGCCGTCGACCAAGGCAGGCATCTGCCCGCGATGCATGCCTCCGGCCGCGAGCAAGGCATCGGACCAGTCACGCCGTGCCACGTCGAGCCAGAGTGTGCCGGCCGCATCGGACGGATCAGAAATTTTTTGCCCCGTCATTTGCAGGCGCAGCCAGTCCTTGGGCAACAGCACACAAGCTACCTGCGCAAACAACTGCGGTTCGTGCCGCGCTACCCATAGCAGTTTGGGCGCGGTGAATCCCGGCATCGCCAGATTGCCCGCCACCTCATGCAAATCAGGGGCACGCCGTGTCAGTTCCGCACATTCTTCAGTGCTGCGTGAATCGCTCCACAGAATTGCCGGCCGCAACACCTGGTCGCGCGCGTCCAACAGCACAGCGCCATGCATCTGCCCCGACAAGCCGATTGCGCGGACCTTCCTGAAATGGTCCGGCCCGATCTGCACTCGCAGCTTGGCGACGGTGTCGCAAGTCGCTTGCCACCATTGCTGCGGATCCTGCTCCGACCAGCGCGGGTGAGGACGAGATACCGTCAACGGCGTGCCGGCCAGCGCCAGCAACTTGCCTTCGGCATCGATGACGACCGCTTTGACTTCCGACGTACCAAGGTCTATCCCCAGATACATGGTGCTCCTCGTTGAATTCTCATTTGTCCTTGTTCGCCCTCCATCTTCATCAGCTACCATCAGCTACCAGATGATTCGGCGAACAGGTATTTATGCGGACATTTTAGTCGAAGCCGCCAACCAGCCATTGATATTGGTTACCGCTTCGCGCAGCAGGCGCTCCAGCGGCGTCGTACCGGCCAGATCGCCCCATAGCAGCGCATCGGCGCAGTACGCACGCAATGGATCGGCAGCGTCCAGCATGGTGCGCACCGTTGCAGGGTCAAATACGCCGTCCTGATATTCGTAACTCAGGCCGCCCTGCTTCCAGCGCTGCAGGAAAACGAAGAACAAGGCCGGCAGCAGCGCCGTTGCGCGCGGCTGGTGCCCGCGCGCAAAACTGTCGCTGATGGTCGGCCGGATAAAGCCCGGGATCTTGGAAAAGCCATCTGCGGCCACACGCTGATTCGTGTCCTGAATCGCCGGATTGCCGAAACGCGCCAGCGTCGTGTCGCGATAAGCTTCCAGATCAAGCGGGCTGGGCGTCAGACTGGGAATGACATCTTGCGTGATGTAGTCGTAGGCCATGCGATGAATGTCTTCATGCGCAGTGCCTTCGTGAATATAGTTAAGACCGATCAATGTACCTGCCCAGGCGATGCAGCTGTGGCTGGCATTGAGGATGCGAATCTTGGCTTCTTCGTAGGGCAAGACCGACGCGACCATTTCCACGCCGACTTTTTCGAGTGCCGGGCGGCCGGCTTTGAAATCATCCTCGATCACCCATTGAATGAAGGACTCCGCCATCAACGCGCAGGGATCGTCAACGCCGGTCGCGTCCCTGACGCGCTGGCGCACGGCATCGGTGGGACGCGGCGTGATACGGTCAACCATGGAATTCGGGCTGGTGACGTTGCTGCGCACCCATTCCAGCAACTGAAGGTGGCCGCGTAGCGCCAGGAACTGCTGCAGACCGCTGAAGAAACGTTCGCCGTTGTGACGCAAATTGTCGCAATTAAGCAGCGTCACGCCACCGGCGTTGTCGTTGTAACGCGCCTGCAATATTGCCGTAACGGCGCCATAGATCGTGCGGCGATCGCCCGCGAGATCGGCGGCCAGATCAGGCTGATGCACATCCAGCTGATGCACATGATCCAGGTAATAACCGCCTTCAGTGACCGTAAAGGAAATCACACGGGTACGCGGCGCAGCACCGGCTTTTACGAGGCTCTTCAATTGCCCGTCCCAAGGCACGATATCGCGGATCGCCCGAATTGTTTCGTAGGCGCGCTGCCCCTGTGGGGTCACCGTCTCAAGCGTGTAGCTGCCTTCATTTTTTTGCAGTTCCTGCAGCAGCGGCGCCATATCGGACCGGATATTGGCCAATGCCAGTTGCCAGCGGCGGTCTTCATCATTACCGCGCTCACGCAGACGATGCAGATAGACTGCCTGATGCGCCCGGTGAAAAGATCCGGCGCCGATATGCAGCCAGACCAGGTCGTTTTTTGAATCGCGATTCGTCATGTTGTCCTCTATTGCGCTATGACTCTATTGCTGTGCTGCTTGTCCTCTATTCACTACATGCGTATCCGCGCTTCAATGCACCGCAGCCGCATGCACTTCAAGACGCGGCACCGCACTGCCATCTTGACGGAACAGGTGGCAGCGGCTGGCGTCGGCGCCAATACCGATCATGCTGCCGGAAGCGATCTTCATGCTGTCGGGCACGCGAAGAATCAGGGGCTCTTCCGATGCTTCGCTGGCAGCGTACAGATAGGAGAAATCACCCAGTAATTCCATCGCTGCGAAGTGCGCCTGCAACATGGGCTTGTCGGTGACGATGTGTAAATGTTCCGGACGGATACCTAACGCGACCTTGTCGCCGACCTTCAGCGTGCCGGCCTCGACAGCGGCCAGCTGCTGTCCACCGCCGGGCAGATGAACTTGCACGCCTGCGTCGCTCAGAGACGCGACCACGCCATCAATGAAATTCATCTTCGGTGAGCCGATGAAACCCGCGACGAAACGATTGGCCGGATGGTGATACAACTGCTGCGGCGTCCCCACCTGCTCGATGCGTCCCGCCGAGAGCACCACGATCTTGTCGGCCAGCGTCATCGCTTCGATCTGATCGTGCGTAACGTAAATCATGGTGGTCTTGAGATCATCATGCAGCTTGGAGAACTCCAGGCGCATCTTCACGCGCAAGGCGGCATCGAGATTCGACAAAGGCTCATCGAACAGGAACACACTCGGCTGGCGCGTAATCGCACGCCCAATGGCGACACGTTGACGCTGCCCGCCGGACAAGGCGCGCGGCTTGCGATCAAGCAGATGATCGATATGCAGGATCCTAGCAGCATGCTGCACAGCGCTATCGATCTCACTCTTGGACTTGCCGGCGATCTTTAGGCCGAACGCCATGTTGTCGTACAGCGTCATGTGCGGATACAGGGCATAAGACTGGAACACCATGGCGATACCGCGCTTGGATGCAGGTACGTCGTTCATGCGGCGCTCGCCAATGTTGAGTTCACCGGCGCTGATGTCTTCCAGACCGGCGATCATGCGCAGCAAGGTCGACTTGCCACAGCCGGACGGGCCGACAAAAACGACGAACTCGCCATCGTCGATGTCGAGATTGATGTCGCGCATGACCTCAGTGTCGTCATAGCGCTTGGCGAGGTTACGGATAGTGACGGCTGCCATGGAAGTCTCCTTGTTTCTCTGTGTCTCAATGATCTCGTCGCGACGATTGCCAGTGATCGCTATTGATTGCCGGCGATGACGATGGCGACGATGCGACGATGTTTTTATGGCTGTTGCTGCAGCTTGTTCAGGCGATGCTTTCAGGCCGCGTCTTCTGCCAGCAGTCCCGCAATTAAGGCCGGTAACTCACGCATGTCGTCGAACACCAGTTCAGCGCCGGCAGCGAGCAGCTTCTGATGCATGCCGTCTTTATCGTGTGCCACACCGGTAAAGCCCAGTACCCGCATGCCGGCACTACTGGCCGCACGCACGCCGGTGATACTGTCGTCAACGGCGACACACTGCTGTGGAGCGATCCTGTACCCCTCCGCCGCCGCGAGATAAACATGCGGCGCCGGCTTGGGACGGCCGACATCATGTGCGCTATGGATATGCCCCTCAAACATGCTCAACAAACCGCAGCGGCGCAGCCCTTGTACGATGCGATCACTGCTGCTGTTGCTGGCGACGGCTTTGGGCAGATCAATTGCCTGTAAAGCCTCGGCGATGCCGGGCACCAGTTGCACTTCGTCGCCGCAGGCGATGCCGACGGCAGTGTTGATATCGGCATATTGCGCAGCGTTCAGACCAAAGCCGAATTCCACATCCAGTTCGTCGAGCAGCAATTCGGTAAACATGCCGAGCCGGGAAGCAATCGCGTGGTGCAGCTTGTCGCCGTCCAACGGATCTTTGAGCAGCGGCAGCAGATGCTCATGCAGCACGCGCAAAGCGATGCTTTCACTGTCGAGCAACACGCCGTCGCAGTCGCACACCAGATGCGTGATTCTTGATGTCATGTGTTCTTTCATTACTTCACGGCGCCGAAGGTCAGGCCGCGTACCAGTTGTTTCTGCGCCAGCCAGCCGAGCGCCATGATGGGAGCGATCGCCAGCAGCGACGCCGCCGACAGCTTGGCCCAGAACAGGCCCTCCGGATTGGAGTACGACGCGATGAACACCGTCAGCGGGGCGGCGTCGACGCTGGTCAGGTTGAGACTCCAGAAGGCTTCGTTCCACGACAGGATGATGAGCAGCAAGGCCGTCGAGGCGAGCCCCGGCATGGCGGTCGGCAGCAAGAGATAGATCATCTCTTGCCAGGCGTTGGCGCCATCAATGCGCGCAGCTTCGAGAATTTCTTTCGGCACATCATTGAAGTAGGTGAACGCCATCCACACCGCGATCGGCAGGTTGATCAACGTGTAGATCAGGGTCAGTCCGGTCACGGAGTCGAGCACGCCGCTGTTCTTTGCCAGCAGATAGATCGGCACCAGTACACCGACGGCAGGCATCATCTTGGTCGACAGCATCCACAACAACAATTTTTGCGTGCGACCAGTCGGGAAGAACGCCATCGAATACGCCGCCGGCACCGCGATCAGCAGCGCCAGAAAAGTCGATCCAAGCGACACGATCATGGAATTCTTGACGAAGGACAGGTAGTTGCTGCGCTCGAAGACTTCGCGGAAGGTATCGAGCGTCGGCATGAAAATCAGGCTCGGCATGTAGGCCTGATGCTCCGTCTTGAACGCCGTGACGGCAACCCAGAAAATCGGAAAGAACAGCACGATGGCGCAAGTCCATGCCAACAGCCCCACCCAGAGCGGGCTCTTTTTTGTCTCGTTCATTTTTCGTTCGCTCCCTTCAGATTTTTCGCCAGCATGCGCACCAGGAAGAACGACACGATGTTCGCCAGCACGACCGCGAAGATGCCGCCGGCCGAGGCGATGCCGATATCGAATTGCTGTAAGCCGATGGAGTACACGAGGTAGGTCAGATTCGTGGTTTCTGTGCCGGGGCCGCCTGCCGTGGTGGTGAAGATTTCAGCAAATACCGACAACAGAAAAATGGTCTCGATCATGATGACCACGGTGATCGCGCGCTTGAGATGCGGCAGCACGATGTAGAAAAAGATACGGATCGGCCCGGCGCCATCCAGCTGAGCAGCCTCTTTCTGGTCACCGTCGAGCGATTGCAAGGCAGTCAGCAGAATCAGAAAAGCGAACGGTATCCACTGCCACGACACGATGATGATCACCGACAGCATCGGATATTCAGCCAGCCAGTCGATCGGCTCCATGCCGAGGTGGCGCATGACGAAGGCCAGCATGCCGTAGACCGGATGCATGATCATGTTCTTCCAGATCAGCGCGGCGACGGTCGGCATCACAAAGAAAGGACCGATCACGAGCAGGCGTGCGATACCGCGTCCACGGAACGGCTGATCGAACAGCACCGCCAGTAAGGTGCCGACGACGACGCTGACGCCCAGTACGGAGCCGATCAGCAAAGCAGTGTTGGCGATCGATGGCCAGAAGGCGGGATCCTCCAGCAAAAACCGGTAGTTCTCCAGTCCGACGAAGCCGGTCTGGTCAGGCGCCATCAGGTTGTAGCGATTGAACGAGAAGTACACCGTCATCGCCAGCGGCACGATCATCCACAGGAACAGCAAAGCCACGGCAGGTGTTTGCAGTAGACGGATCGGCAGAAAACGTTCGCCTCCCGCGCGTTTTCCGCGACGGGATTTCTGTGTGGATGAAGGTGAAGCGCTAGCTTCAGGGGGCATTGGAGAAGTATTCGATATCGACGACATGGCGGCCTCGATGCAATCAGGTTCGGACCGGCATCTTGACGACAATCCGGCGGAATTCGGTAAAACGGTTTCATGCGCCGCCCGGCATCAAGCCGGGCGAGCGCAAGTCGACATTACTTGATGTAACGCCCCTGCTTCATCATGCGTACAGTTTGCGCCTGCGCCGTCTTCAGCGCCGCATCCGCAGTACCCTTGCCCGCCAGCGCACCGGCAATGGCCTGGCCGGTAATCGTGCCGATGGATTGGAACTCAGGAATCGTGGCGAACTGGATACCGGTGTAGGGCACCGGCTTCACGGTCGGATTGTTGGCGTCCGCATTCTGGATTGCATCGAGAACAAAGTCAGAGAACGGCGACGACTTTTTGTAATCGGCAGAAGCGTAGGTCGATGTACGGGTACCCGGCGGCACCAATGCCCAGCCGCTGTCCTTGGCAACCAGATTGATGTATTCCTTGGAAGTGGCCCAGGCCGCAAACTTCTTGGCGGCTTCTTGCGACTTGGAGGATTTCGGTACTGCCAGCGACCAGATCCACAGCCAATGCGAACCCTTGTCGGTGGTCGCCATCGGCGCCGGTGCAAACGCAGTCTTGTCCGACACCTTGGAATCCTTGCCGTGATACAGCATGCCGGCAGCGACCGTCGCATCTACCCACATGCCGCATTTACCACCCGAAAACAGCACGAGGTTTTCATTGAAGCCGTTTGAGCTTGCACCCGGCGGACCGTATTTGCGCATCAGATCCACGTAGAAATTGACGGCCTGCTTCCATTCCGGCGTGTCGAGCTGCGGCTGCCATTTTTCATCGAACCAGCGGCCGCCGTAAGCGTTGACCATGGTGCCGACCAGCGCCATGTTTTCGCCCCAGCCGGCGCGGCCGCGCAAGCAGATGCCATAGACGCCCTTGGCGGGATCATGCAGCTGCGAAGCCAGCTTGCCGATCTCTTCCCAGGTCGGCTTCTCAGGCATCTTCAGATTCTTTTGCGCGAACAGATCCTTGCGGTAGTAGGTCATCGAGCTTTCCGCATAGAACGGCAGTGCATACAGCTTGCCGTCGGTCGTCAGGCCTTCACGCACGGTCTTGATCAGATCGGCTTCGTCGTAGTCGGCAGGCAGGCCGGTCATCGGCGCCAGCCAGCCTTTCTTGGCCCAGATCGGCGCCTCATACGCACCGATGGTCATCAGGTCGAACTGCCCGCTGTTGGTGGCGATATCGGTGGTCAGACGCTGGCGCAGAACGCTCTCTTCCATCGTGACCCAGCGCAGTTTGATGTCGGGATTGGCTTTTTCGAACTGCGGCGACAGCTTTTGCAGCTCGATCATGTCGGGGTTATTGATGGATGCGATGTTCAGTGTGACCGGCTCGGCGGATGCAATGGCGGCGATGCCGACAGAACCGAGCATTGCAATAGCGGCAGCAATGCGTGTACTGACACGTGCGACGGGGGCGCGAAGTTTCATGCTTGTCTCCAATTGTGTGCGGGCTGAAGAACGTCCGGAAAGGGCCGTCTTTGCCTCGATGTAGTTATTGAGCAAAAAATCTGTTTGCGAGCAAATAATCAAACATTGGCGATCGAAAGTCAAGCATTTGCATTTTTCTTGAGCAAATGTTCAATTTTGATAATAATGCGATGTCGTCGGCCACAATCACCGCGAACCACAGCGTCGGCCAACTCCGTACAATGCCGGATCGCCTGAACTGTCATCCATGGAATTGCATGGAGGGGACGACAGCAGGTTCATCACAAGGAAAATCGATGTCATCCAGCTCATCCAAACTCGATCTGGCGGCGCGCGCCGCGTGGATGTACTACGTCGCCGGCAATACGCAGAACGAGATCGCGGAACGTCTCGGCATTTCGCGCCAGATGGCGCAGCGCATGGTGGCCTATGCCGGCGCATCGAATCTGGTGAAGGTGCAGATCACGCATCCGATTTCGTCTTGCCTGGAATTGGCGCAGGGCCTGCAGCAGCGTTACGGTCTGGAAGTGTGCCGCGTGGTGCCGAGCGCCGTTGCTGACGAGCCGGCCGGCGATGATGCGCAAGGCACGCAGCAAATGCTCGCCGTGGCCGGCGCCGAGCTGATGGAACAATACCTGCGCCAGGAAGCGCCGCTGATCGTCAATGTCGGCTCCGGCCGCACGCTGAAAGCCGCCATCGAAAAAATCGGTGAAATGGAGAGACCCCAGCACCAGATCGTCTCCATGATCGGCGCCTTCGCCTCGGACGGCTCCGCCAATCGCTACGACGTCGCCCTGCTGGCAGCAGAAAAAATGCAAAGCCGCTTCTATCTGCTGCCCGCCCCACGGGTGGCCGAGAACGAAGCTGATCGCAAGCAATGGTGCAATCACCGCGCCTATCAGATCGTCACCGGCCTCGCGCAAAAAGCCGATGTCACCTTCCTCGGCATCGGTACCATTGCCTTGCAAGGCGCGATGCATGAAGACGGCTTTATCGACGACGACGAAGTCGCACAACTGCAGCAGCAAGGTGCGGTCGGCGAGTTGATTTGCCACGCCTTCGATGCAGAAGGAAAAATGCTGCGTTCGCCGCTGGCGGCGCGCATCACCACCCCGCCGCTGAGTACGCCGCCGGCCAAGCCGGTAATCGCCCTGGCCGGTGGCCGCAAGAAGTCCGAAGCCGTGCGAGCAGCCTTACGTGGCGGCTGGCTGACCGGACTGGTAACGGATGAATACTGCGCGCAGTTTGCGCTGCAAGACGATTGAGTTTTAACGCAGTCACAACAAGAATTTTCAAAATCAGCGCATTAGCAACGCGGAGACACCCATGCCCCACCCTATCGAATTCGTCGTCTTCGGCGAAGCCCTGACCGATTTCATTCGCCAACCCGACGGCGAGTGGCGCGCTTTGCCCGGCGGCGCCTGCTGGAACGTTGCACGCGTCGGCGCACGCCTCGGTGTCGCGACCGGTTATGCCGGCAGTATCAGCAGCGACGTCTTTGGCGAGGAATTGCGCGTGCTCACGCACGAAGCCGGCCTCGACATGCGCTACCTGCAGCAAGTCGACAAATCGCCGCTGCTGGCGATGGTGACATCAACCACGCCGCCGAATTATTTCTTCGTCGGTGACGACAGTGCCGACCTGCATTTCGATCCGGCCAAATTGCCTGCCGGCTGGATGGACGACGCGCGCGTCTTGCACTTCGGCTGCATCAGCCTGACCCGCGAACCGCTGGCCTCACGGCTGCTGGCGATTGCCACGGAAGGTGCTCAGCGCGGCAAGCGTATCGCCTTCGATCCCAACTGGCGCAAGCTGATGGATCAGCCTGAATATCACGTCTTGATGCGCAAGCTGTTGGTGTTGTCGCATTACGTAAAGGTGTCGGATGAGGATCTGGAGAAGCTGTTCCCTGGCGATGCGCAGCCGATGGCAACGCTGAAAGCGTTGGCCCCGCAAGCCGAAATCCTGTTCACACGTGGCGCGGATGGCCTGTCGTGGATCAAGGGTGAGAGCGTTGTTGAGCAACCGGCTTATCGGGTTGATGTGATTGATACCGTGGGTTGTGGCGATGCGTCGATGGGCGGATGGATTGCGAGCATTTTGCGTCAGGCGGATGCGCCGGTGATTCAGCATTTGCAGTGTGCTGCTGCGGCGGCTGCGTTGTCGGCGGCGCGGGCGGGGGCCTATGCGGCTACTTGGGATGAGGTGCAGGAGTTGGTTAATCGCTGAGCGCGATGGCTGCTTTTTTTGTTCCGACTTGCTTGCAGTGCGTTGATGAATGCTGTTCTTTCTTCGATCAACCCTTCGCCGGGGGTAGCCCGGCAGCTACTCACTTTCTTTGTCTCGCCAAAGAAAGTAAGCAAAGAAAAGCGACCGCGGGATCCAGGTCCTTCGGACTTCCCGGTGATGCGATGCAAAAAATGGGAAGGGAAACAAACTCGCTTCGCTCAGACAAGTTTCCCTTCTTTTTCCATTTTTCGCATCGCATCACCGGCTGGCTCCAAGCGGAACGGCCAAACTGGCTCGCCTTCGGCGTCGCAATTGTCTCCGCATCGGAAGTCGCGAAGAATGACGACCATCAAGCCACCTCCGTCCCCTGGCGATGCGCAGCGAGCCAGTCTGGAATTCCCGCTTGCGAGCAGCCGGTGGCGGCAGGTGCAAATCGGATAAAGAAGGGAAACTTGTCTGAGCGCAGCGAGTTTGTTTCCCTTCCCGATTTGTGCCTGACGACGCCGGGTACCCCGAAGGGGCTGCGAACTTGCGGTCGCCTTCTTTTGCTTACTTTTCTTGGCGAAGCAAGAAAAGTGAGTAGCTGCCGGGCTACCCCCGGCTTGGTCGTCCGAAGAAAAAGCAATCGAAGCTACCGACAAACAGAAGTCGGAACAACCTCACCCCACCTTATCCAACTTAGCCACACTCAAATCCAACAACTTCATCCCAAACTTGCCAAAGTTGATATGCGCCCGCGTACTCCCGCCACCGCCTTCAATATTGACAATCACACCCTCGCCAAACTTGGCATGCGCCACGTTCTGCCCAATCCTCCACCCCGAGTCCGGCCGCGAAAAATTCTGCGCAATCTTGTTGTTGCCCGACTCCGGCGCCGCATCCCAGGCTGACTTCGGCTGCGCAAACCAGCTATGCTGTTGCTGCTGAATCTTCGGCGACAGCCACTTGATCGACTCATCCGGCAGCTCATCAAAAAAGCGTGAGCGCATGTTGTAACGCGTCTGGCCGTGCAACATCCGGGTCTGCGAAAAGCTCATGTACAAGCGCTTGCGCGCGCGCGTGATCGCGACATACATCAGGCGTCGCTCTTCTTCCACGCCGCCCTCTTCCTTGGCGCTGTTCTCATGCGGGAACAAGCCCTCTTCCAGACCGGTGATGAACACCGCATCAAACTCCAAGCCCTTGGCCGAGTGCACCGTCATCAGCTGCAAGGCGTCCTGCCCGGCCTGCGCCTGGTTGTCGCCGGCTTCCAGCGAGGCATGCGAGAGGAAAGCCGACAGCGGCGACATGATCGTCGTCAGTGACGCATCTGCATCAATGATCTCAATGCCGTCGGCAGTGGTAATGGACGTTCCCGCAACGGCTTGCGCCTGCGGACCAAGGAAGGCTGGTGCATCCAGGCCATAGCCTTCTTCCGACACAAACAGGGTCGCGGCGCTGACGAGCTGCTCCAGGTTTTCGATACGGTCGGCGCCTTCTTTTTCGTTCTGGTAATGCGTGATCAGGCCGCTGGCGTCGAGCACCACCTGTACCATTTCCTGCAGAGGCAGATTCTGTGTTTCAAAACGTGCACCTTCGATCAGCTTGATGAAACCGTTCAACGAAGAACCAGCCTTGCCGGCAACATACGGCACAGCCGCATACAGCGAGCAGTTGTACTGACGTGCGGCGTCCTGCAATTGCTCCAGCGCCTTGGCGCCGATGCCGCGGGTCGGAAAGTTGACCACGCGCAGGAAAGCCGAGTCGTTGTGCAGGTTGTCCATCAACTGCAAATAAGCAATCGCATGCTTGATTTCAGCGCGCTCGAAGAAGCGCTGGCCGCCGTACACGCGATAGGGAATCGCCGATGAAAACAAGGCATGTTCCAGCACGCGCGACTGCGCATTGGAGCGATACAGCAAGGCGATCTCGCTACGCGACCAGCCTTCGGCGATGAGGTTCTTGACCTGCTCGATGATCCATTGCGCTTCCTGCAGATCGCTGCTGGCTTCGAAGATACGCACCTGTTCGCCATGACCGGCGTCGGTACGCAGGTTCTTGCCGAGACGTTTGCTGTTGTTGGCGATCAGGATGTTGGCGGCGTCGAGGATGTGACCGTGCGAGCGATAGTTTTGCTCCAGCTTGATCAGATTCTGTACGCGAAACTCGCGCTCGAAGGCCGTCATGTTGCCGACGTTGGCGCCGCGGAAGGCATAGATGCTCTGGTCGTCGTCGCCCACTGCAAACACGGCGCCGCTGTCGACCTGCCCCTGGCCAGACATCAGCTTGAGCCATTTGTATTGCAAGTCGTTGGTATCCTGAAACTCGTCCACCAGCACGTGGCGGAAACGGCGCTGGTAATGCTCGCGCAACGGCTGGTTGCGCGACAGCAGCTCGTACGTGCGCAGCAGCAGTTCGGCAAAATCGACCACGCCTTCGCGCTGGCATTGCTGATCGTAGAGGTCGTACAGTTCGACGAACTTGCGATTGTAGTCATCATGCGCGTCCACATCTTTGGCACGCAGACCCTGGTCCTTGGCGCCGTTGATGAAATACATCAGATTGCGCGGCGGATATTTCTCGTCGTCCACGTTCATCTGCTTGAGCAGGCGCTTGATGGCGGACAACTGATCCTGCGAATCGAGAATCTGAAACGTCTGCGGCAAGGCGGCGTCGCGGTGATGCGCACGCAGCAGGCGATTACACAAGCCGTGGAAGGTGCCGATCCACATGCCGCGCGTATTGATCGGCATCATCGCCGACAGACGCGTGAGCATTTCCTTGGCGGCCTTGTTGGTGAAGGTCACCGCCAGGATGCCCGACGGCGATACTTGCCCGGTCTGGATCAGCCATGCAATGCGCGTCGTCAGTACGCGCGTCTTGCCTGATCCGGCGCCGGCCAGAATCAATGCAGATTGTGCGGGAAGGGTGACGGCGGCGAGCTGCTCGGCGTTGAGATTGTGGAGAAGATTTTGCATCCCGCGATTATACGTGGGTGCGTCATCCTCAGCGCGCCATCGCCCTTGATTCTTCCATCGAAAAACTCGTCGAACCAGACCAAATCCCGCGCCGCCAGCAGGTTTGCGGCAACAAGAGTAAAATTCTGCACTGCAACATGGCATTGAGGCCGGTTGCCCTCTCTTACTCCCTATCATGTCCGAAGAAGCTCTACGTTCCACGCCTGCCGCTGCACCTGAAGCCGCGCCTGTCACACCCCCTGCGCAATCCGCAGTCATCGTCCAGATTCTGTCGACGGTGTTGTTCACTTTTCTTGCCTATATGACCATAGGTATCCCGCTGGCGGTCTTGCCTGGCTATGTGCATCTGGATCTGGGCTACAGCTCTTTCATTGCCGGTTTGTCCATCAGCGTGCAATACCTGTCCACGTTCATCACACGCGCACAAGCCGGCCGCATGGTCGACACCATCGGCCCCAAGAAAACCGTCATGCGCGGCATGCTGGCCTGCGTCGCCAGCGGCGTCTTCCTCGTGCTGGCGGCCTGGTCGTCTGAGTTGCCGTGGCTGAGCCTGTCCATGATCCTTGTCAGCCGCTTCTGCCTCGGCATCGGTGAAAGCCTGGCCGGCACCGGCTCCATCATCTGGGGCATTGGCCGCATCGGTGCCACCCATACCGCACGCATGATCTCGTGGAACGGCATCGCCACCTACGGCGCACTGGCCATCGGCGCACCGTTGGGCGTGGCCTTGCAGCATGTAGCCGGGTTTTCTTCGATCGGCTTCCTGGCGCTGGCGCTGCCGCTGATCGGTTACCTGATTGCACGTCGCCGGCCTGCAGTACCGGTGGTGCGCGGCGAACGCCTAGCCTTCCGCCTGGTGCTCAATCGCGTGCTGCCTTACGGCATCGGCCTGGCGCTGGGCACGGTCGGCTTCGGTGCGATTGCCACTTTTATCACGCTGTATTACGCCAGCCATAACTGGTCCAATGCGGCGTTCTCGCTGACGCTGTTCGGCGGATTTTTCATCGGCTCGCGCCTGCTGTTCGCCAATTCGATCAACCGCTTCGGCGGCTTCAAGGTCGCCATCGCTTCTTTTGCCGTCGAAGCCGTGGGCCTCAGCATCCTGTGGCTGGCAGGTTCGGCGGAAGTCGCCATGGTTGGTGCGGCGTTGGCCGGCTTCGGCTTTGCATTGGTATTCCCGTCACTGGGTGTGGAAGCTGTCGGCCTGGTGCCGGCGCCCAATCGCGGCGCGGCGCTGGGGGCGTATTCGGTCTTCCTCGATCTGGCGCTGGGTATCACCGGGCCACTGGCCGGCCTGATCGTGGGCCAGTTCGGTTACGAAGAAGTCTTCCTCTTCGCCGCCATCGGTGCACTGTGTGCGGTGGCGTTGACGCTGTCGTTGTATCGCCGCGCGCAGATTACAAAAAAGACAACTTAAACTAACTCCTTGTGATGGAGTCAATCATCCCCAAGTGTTATTCATGGGGTTGCGGTTTTGGCATAAAATCGCAATGTTGCATTCCATCACACCAAGGAGCAAAACAATGGCAAAGAAAAACGTGGCAGCGATCAACATCGGCATCAACGACAAAGATCGCAAGAAGATTGCAGACGGCCTCAGCAAACTGCTGGCTGATACTTATACGCTCTACCTGAAGACACACAACTTCCACTGGAACGTCACCGGTCCGATGTTCAACACGCTGCACCTGATGTTCGAAGGTCAGTACAACGAACTGGCGCTGGCTGTGGATCTGATCGCCGAACGTATCCGTGCACTGGGCTATCCTGCACCGGGTTCGTACAAGGATTTCGCCAAGCTGTCGTCCATCCCTGAAGCGGATGGCGTCCCAGCCGCAGAAGAAATGATCCGTCAATTGGTGGCCGGACAGGAAGCCGTCACCCGTACTGCACGTTCGATGTTCCCGGCTGTGGATGCTGCGGCCGATGAACCGACTGCCGACTTGCTGACACAGCGCATGCAATTGCATGAAAAGAACGCGTGGATGCTGCGCAGCTTGCTGGAAGGCTGATCCGCATCAGCTTCATCGCGTAAAAAACAGCGCGAAAAAAATGCCGCTGACATCGTGACGATGCAGCGGCATTTTTCATTGCCGAAGATGCTCAGAACAAGTCGGCAAAACGGCGGGCTGCGGACTGCGCATCCTGTTCAGCCATATAGACGCTGCTGATGGCCGCCACCATATCAGTGCCTTGCGCAATGAGCGGCAGGCAATTCTCTTGGGTCATGCCGCCGATGACAATGACCGGCAGCGGAATTTCCTTCTTCGATGCAGCGACGATTTCCAGCGCGGTCTTGAATTCATATTTCTTCACGCGCGACGGGTAGAAACCGCCGAACGCCACATAGGTCGCACCGGCCGCATACGCATCACGCGCCAATTGCAAGGTACCGTAGCAGGAAGCACCGACGATCTTGTCCTTGCCGACCTGCGCGCGCACTTCCGCCACCGACGCATCGGTGCCGCCGACGTGAATGCCTTCCGCATCAAGTTCAATACAAAGGTCGACATAGTCGTTGATGATGAACGGTATGCTGTAACGACGGCAGACTTGCAGCAGCGCACTCGCCTGCTCTTTGCGTAGCGCCGCATTAGCGGTCTTGTGGCGGTATTGCACCAGCGTCGCGCCGCCTTTGATCGCTTGTTCGGTGACGCTGACCAGCTTGTCGGTGTCGTCCCAGTCCGGGGTCACGATATACAGCCCGCGCAAGGACCATTGTTTGGCTTCACTCATTTCTGTTCTCCTGCAAATAGGGGCACGCGATTGGGGATGCGCTGACCCGGCGCAATCGCGTAAGAAGTTTCCAGCGCATGCTGGCAATAGCGCTGCGCCGCTTCGATGGCATCGTGCATCCCAAGACCTTGCGCCAACTGTGCTGACAAGGCCGCCGCCAAGGTGCAGCCGCTGCCATGAAACTCGTCCGGCAAGCGCTGCCAGCTCCACGATGCAAACACCCCTTCAGGACCGAACCAGCGATTGACCACATCCTGATGCTGCGGACCATGCCCCCCCTTGAGCAGCACATGCTCGCAACCGCGCTGCATCAGGATCGCGGCCTGCTGTTCGGGCGCATGTTCGCTGCCGCACAGCCGGTTGGCTTCGTTGAGATTGGGTGTGATGACGGTTGCAACCGCATACAAAGACTCGATCGCCAGCGCCGCATCGTCGGTCGACAACTGATCGCCCTTGCCGTTGGCCAGCACGGGGTCGAACACCACCGGCAAGTCCGGCTGACGCGCACGCAACTGCACAATCAAATCCGCAATCGTCTCGGCATTGCGGCGATTGCCGGCAATGCCGAGCTTGACGGCACGGATGTCGAAACGATCGATCAGCACCTGCGCCTGATGACGAATCAGCTCGGCATCGAGCGGATGCACCGCGAACACGCTGACGTTATCCTGCACCGTCAGCGCAGTCGGCACCGACAGCGGGTGGCAACCAAGCGCGCTGATGGCTGGAATATCCGCCTGCATGCCGGCGCCGCCGCTCGGATCGGAACCGGAGAACACCAGCACGCACGGCGGTGATGAACGATAAGAAGACATCGAACCCAACCGGCTTAGACGACGCGGCCGGCCATCGGCGACGACGGCGAAGCGGCAAAACGTTTCGGAACACGCCCAGCGAGGAAGGCCTCGCGCCCCGCCTCCACTGCCAGCTTCATCGCACGCGCCATGCGAATCGGATCGCGCGCACCGGCAATGGCGGTATTCATCAGCACGCCATCGCAGCCAAGCTCCATGGCAATCGCCGCATCGGAAGCCGTGCCGACACCGGCGTCGACCAGCACCGGAATCTTGGCCTGCTCGATGATCAGCGACAGATTCCACGGATTCAGAATGCCCATCCCGGAACCGATCAGCGACGCCAGCGGCATCACCGCGACCACACCGATATCTTCCAGCATGCGTGCCTGGATAGGATCGTCGCTGCAATACACCATGACATCAAAACCATCCTTGACCAGCGTCTCGGCAGCCTTCAAGGTCTCCGGCATGTTCGGGAACAGAGTCTTCTCGTCGCCCAGCACTTCCAGCTTCACCAGCTTGTGACCGTTGAGCAATTCACGCGCCAGTTGCAGGGTGTAGACCGCATCCTCGGCGTTGTAGCAACCTGCTGTATTGGGCAGGATGGTGTAACGCGAAGGCGGCACCACGTCGAGCAGGCTCGGCGCATTCGGATCCTGCCCGATGTTCACGCGGCGAATCGCCACGGTGATGATGTCGGCGCCGCTGGCCTCGGTGGCCTCGCGGGTTTCGTTGAGATCCTTGTACTTGCCGCTGCCGACCAGCAGGCGCGAGTTGTAGGTCTTGCCCGCGATCGTCAAGCCGGTATCGGCGGACAAAGCGGGAGTATCGTTCATATTCATTTCAAATCCTTTCAAGCGTTTGCAAGGAGCAAACGAAAAGCACGAGAGGCGAAGAAAGCGCGATGCCGAAGGCGAGCCGGTTTGGAAGTTCCGCTTGGAGCCAGCCGGTGATGCGATGCGGAAAATGGAAAAAGAGGGGAAACTTGTCTGAGCGCAGCGAGTTTGTTTCCCCTCCCATTTTTTGCTTCGCAGCACCGGGAAGTCCGAAGGACCTGGATCCCGTTGCGTTGGAGCAATGCTCCAACCCTTTCTTTGCTTACTTTCTTTGGCGAAGCAAAGAAAGTGAGTAGCCGCCGGGCTACCCCCGGCAGCGTTGATCGAAGAGAGAACGACCTCAGCTACGCAAAAACCAAGTCGGAACAAAACACAAAGCGTCGTCAGTCAGGGCGACGGAGTGCAGAAATCACCCCCCGCCGATAGCCCTCACAACATCCACCCGATCCGCCTCAACCAGCACCCGCCCCGCCCACAACTGCGACGGCACCACCTGCCGATTCACCGCCACCGCCACCGCCTTCCCGGTCAGCTCCAGCGCAGCGATCAGCTGCACCAGATCAGCACCATCGGCAATGGCATGCGGCTTGCCATTCAATTCAATCTGCATCGCATTCACCGCAACAATCAGGTCTTGGAATAAATCTCGGCGCCCATCTTCACGAACTCCACCGACTTCACTTCCATGCCCTGCTTCAAGGCAGCAATTTCCGAAATACCTTCCTTGGCGGCGTAATCGCGCACTTCCTGCGTGATCTTCATTGAACAGAAATGCGGGCCGCACATGGAGCAGAAATGCGCTACCTTGGCCGAATCCTTGGGTAAGGTTTCGTCATGGAATTCGCGCGCCTTGTCCGGATCGAGACCGATGTTGAACTGGTCTTCCCAGCGGAATTCAAAGCGCGCCTTCGACAGCGCGTTGTCACGGATCTGTGCGCCCGGATGGCCCTTGGCGAGATCGGCTGCGTGCGCAGCGATCTTGTAAGTGATGATGCCGTCCTTGACGTCGACCTTGTTTGGCAGGCCCAGATGTTCCTTCGGCGTGACGTAGCACAGCATCGCGGTACCGTACCAGCCGATCTGCGCAGCGCCGATACCGGAAGTGATGTGGTCGTAGCCCGGTGCGATGTCCGTAGTCAAGGGGCCGAGCGTGTAGAACGGCGCTTCGTGGCACTGCTCCAGTTGCAGGTCCATGTTTTCCTTGATGAGGTGCATCGGCACGTGGCCTGGGCCCTCGATCATGACCTGCACGTCGTGCTTCCACGCGATCTTGGTCAGTTCACCCAGCGTCTTCAGCTCGCCCAGTTGCGCTTCGTCATTGGCGTCATAAATCGAACCAGGACGCAAGCCGTCGCCGAGGCTGAAGCTGACGTCGTAGGCCTTCATGATTTCGCAGATGTCTTCGAAGTGCTCGTAGAGGAAGGATTCCTTGTGATGCGCCAGGCACCACTTGGCCATGATCGAGCCGCCGCGCGAGACGATGCCCGTCATGCGCTTGGCGGTCAGCGGCACGTATTGCAGGCGCACGCCGGCATGGATGGTGAAGTAGTCGACGCCCTGCTCGGCCTGCTCGATGAGCGTATCGCGGAAGATTTCCCAGGTCAGGTCTTCAGCCTTGCCGTTGACCTTTTCCAGCGCCTGATAGATCGGTACCGTACCGATCGGCACCGGCGAATTGCGGATGATCCATTCACGCGTTTCGTGGATGTTCTTGCCGGTCGACAGGTCCATGACATTGTCGCCGCCCCAGCGGATGGCCCAGGTCATCTTCTCGACTTCTTCGCCGATGGACGAGGTCACTGCCGAGTTGCCGATGTTGGCGTTGATCTTCACCAGGAAGTTGCGGCCGATGATCATCGGCTCGACTTCCGGGTGATTGATGTTGGCGGGGATGATGGCGCGGCCGCGGGCGACTTCGTCGCGCACGAATTCCGGCGTGATCATGGCGGGGATAGAAGCACCGAAGGATTGACCCGGGTGCTGGCGGCCCATCAGGTCGGCCAGCTTGTTGCCCATCGGGCCGGAGGCTTTCAGCTCTTCCAGGTATTCCTGGCGGCGCAGGTTTTCGCGGATGGCGATGTATTCCATTTCCGGCGTGATGATGCCTTTGCGCGCGTAGTGCATTTGCGAAACGTTGCCGCCGGCCTTGGCGCGGCGCGGCTTGCGATGCAGGTTGAAACGCAGTTCGGCCAGCGCCGGATCGTTCAGGCGCTGCTGGCCGTATTCGGAAGTCGGGCCATCGAGTTCATCAGTGTCGTTGCGCTCCAGAATCCAAGGCAGACGCGGCGTCGACAGGCCGTTGCGGATGTCGATCTTAGCGTCCGGATCGGTGTAGGGACCGGAAGTGTCGTAGACATAGATAGGCGGATTTTTTTCCGAGCCGAACATCGCAGGCGTATCGGACTGGCTGATCTGGCGCATCGGCACGCGGATATCAGGGCGCGAACCGGTGACATAGATCTTGCGGGAATTCGGTAAAGGCTGGACAGCCGCTTCGTCTACCGTGGCGGTAGCGGAGAGGAATTTTGGATTGGCGTTCATTTTGGCTCCTTTGCTTAAGGGGCCGGCAATCAATGAATTTGTGAAGTGCGTTCTGCCCAGAATGCGTGCTGGCAAGGCGCGTGGCGCAGCAGGTGGTGGGCCCACCTGCAAGCCATGCAACGCAGCTAGCGCGCATTCTGGACAGAACCCGGAGGGAACAGACCCTAGGCGTCGCCTGTCGTTGTTGTGACTCCTTGCCGTAGCACCGCTACGTCGCGTCGTCACACCTAGACAGTCAACGCCTAGAATCTGTTCGCACTCATAAATTCATTGATTGCCGGCCCCGATTACTTGGCTTGGAGCCAGCAAAGGAGGATTCGGAAAGAGACCTGTTGCGTGTTGAAGATGCAATACGGCAGTTCCGGCGCTTCCCTTCGCTGGCATTACCCAGATCAGGTTCAAGGGTATTTCTCACCCGTTTGCCGTACTTTGGCATTCAGGACCCCTAGCATTTGTTTCTCTTACTTCGTTCAGTTTCAAACGTCGTGGGCCGGATTCTACACCCATAATCCGGCCCGTGACATCACAAATTTCGACTAGTTGTCATGAGAGAAATCCTATAGAGATCCATGGCACTGCGGCAACAATCAGCAGCCCGGCAAGCAGCGCACCGAGGTAAGGCCAGATCTTGCGCATGCCTGCATCCGGGCTGACGCGGCCGATGGTGCAGGCGCTGTAATAGCCCAATCCGAAGGGCGGTGCGAACAAGCCGATGCCCATTGCGAGGATTACCACCATCGCGTAATGCACCTCGTGCACGCCGAGTTGCCTGGCAATTGGAAACAGCAGCGGCCCGAACAGAACCATCGCCGGAATCCCTTCCAGCACGCTGCCTAGCACGATGAACGTGACGATGGAAATCAGCAGAAAACCCCAGCGTCCTCCCGGCATCAGCGACATGATGTGCGCCAGATCATGCGAGAAGCCCGACTGGGTCAGCGCCCATGCCATGCAAGTTGCGGTGCCGATGATGAACAGGATCGCGCCCGACAGCGAAGCGGTTTCGACCAGCATCGGATACAGGCGCTTCACGTCGAAGCGGCGATAGACGAGGATCCCCACCACGATCGTGTAGGCGATGCCGATGGTCGAGACTTCGGTCGCCGTCGCCACACCTTCCACCACCGCCGTGCGGATCAACACGGGAATCGCCAGCGCCGGCAGCGCGACAACGAACGTACGCAGCACGACTTGCAGCGATGCGCGCTTGACGTCTTTGAGATTGCTTTCCGAGATGCGTTGACGCGCAAGGATCGCCAGCGCAACCGCCAGCACGATGCCCGGCAACAAGCCGCCGGTGAACAGTGCCGCAATCGATACCCCGGTGACGGAGCCGATGGTGATCAGCACCAGCGAGGGTGGAATCGTCTCGGCCATTGCGCCGGATGCGGCCAGCAAGGACACCAGTTCACCCTCTTCCATGCCGCGCTTCTTCATCTCGGGAAACAGCACCGGCGCCACCGCCGCCATGTCGGCCGTCTTGGCGCCAGAGATGCCCGACACCAGCATGATTGCGCCCAGCAGTACGTATGACAACCCACCGCGCACATGCCCCAGCAGCGATGCCAGAAAAGCCACCATGGCCTTCGCCATCTGCGTCATTTCAATCAGTTGCCCGAGCAGGATGAACAGCGGCACCGCCAACAAAATCAGCGAACTCATGCCTTCGTTGACCCGGCCCGGCACGACTTCCAGCGGTGTCGACGTGGTGCACAATAAATAAGCAATCGTGACCAGTCCGAAACAGAATGCAATCGGCACGCCAGCCAGCACGCCCGCACCCAGCAACAGGATGAAGAAGAACGCCAGATTCCAGTTGCCCATCGCTTGCAGATTGCTGCCGCCGAGATACAAGGCCGCAGCAATCGCCGCCAGCACCAGCGCGACGAAACCCAGATCGCGCCAGCCATGACGCGCCAGCCGCAAACCGGATACGCACAGCATCAGTACGCAGCCGACCGCCAGCGCCGCTTCGCGCACGGTGCCGGGCACCCCCAGCGCGGGCGTTTCCACCACCCATTCGTTCTGTGCGTACTCGACTGCGGGCAGCAACAGCATGGCGATGAACAGGCATGGCGTACCGACTGCGATGGCCTCGATACGCGCGCGCCAGGCCGGCGACAATTTGCCGATCAGCGCCGTCATGCGCATGTGCTCGCCGCGCCGCAAGGCCACTGCCGCGCCGAACATCGCCAGCCACAGAAACACGGTCGATGCCAGTTCATCCGCCCACACCAGCGGCTGATGCAGCACGAAGCGCGAGAACACGCTGGTGAGCAAAATCGCCACTTCCGCCACCACGGCGATAGCGGCCGGAATTTCGATGAGCATGCCCAGCGCACGGTCCAGGTGCGTCAAACCCAGACTGGCGCGCGGCATGGTCTCGATGTGATGGCCGGCGGCCATCATGCAAGCTCTCCGGAATATTGCTGCAGCAGATGCCAGCCCTGTTCGCCGAATTTGGCTTTCCAGTCTTTATAGAACGTGGTCTTGCGCAAGGCATCGCGAAAGGCGTTCTTGTCGACGTCGATGAATTGCAGGCCTTTGCCGGTCAGCTCCTGACGCAAGGAGTCGTTGAGCTTGGCGATATCGGCACGCTGATCCAGCGCCGCCTTGTCGAACTCGCGCAGCACAATTGCCTGCACGTCCGCCGGCAATTTCTGGAAGGCGCGCTTGTTACCCAGCACCAGATACGCATCCCACACATGGCTGGTCATGCTGCAATATTTCTGCACTTCATACAGGCGCGCGGTGGCAATGATGGGCAGCGGATTTTCCTGCCCTTCGACCAGCTTGGTTTGCAGTGAGGAATACACCTCATTGAAGTTGATCGGCGTCGGCCCGGCGCCCAGCGACTGAAACAGCGAAGTCAGGATAGGCGCTGCCGGCACGCGTAACTTCATGCCGCGCAGATCGTCCGGTGTGCGGATCGGTTTGACGCCGGAAGTGATCTGGCGGAAGCCGTTGTTCCAGCTGCGCGACATGCTCATGACGCCGACCTTGTCGATCTGGCTGAAGACGTATTTGCCGAGATCGCCGTCCATCGCCTTCCACACTTCATCGTAGTTGGAGAAGGCAAAGCCGGTGTTGACGATACCGGCCGCCGGCACCAGCGTAGCCAGGATGGAGGCGGCGATGTTGAAGAATTCGACGCCGCCGTTGCGCACCTGCGCCAGCAAGTCCGTGTCGGAACCGAGCTGATTTGCCGGAAACAGCTTGATATCCACGCGACCGTTGGTGGCTTCCTTGATGCGCGTGATGGCGTCTTGCGCCCGCTTGTTGACCGGATGGGTCGGGTCTTGTCCGGTGGCGAACTTGTAGTTGAATTCCGCAGCGTGGGCGTATTTGGTAATCCATGCCGACATCGGCAGGGTTGCGCCGACGGCGCCGTAGGTCAAGATCTTGCGGCGGGTGATCCCGCTCTGCGTGAGTGCGTCCTTGGTCATGTCTGTCTCCTTGATTTTGGTTTTACTTGTTATTGCATGCAGTCGTTCCTGTTTTTCCTGTCTTGTTTCCTTTTCCAGTGCGTAGTGCCTACAGCCATGACTTGATGTTGGCCGACATGACGGCGGCAGAAATGCCGTATCGGTCGTGCAAGGTCGGCAAGGCGCCGGCATCGAGGAAAGCATCCGGCAAGCCGATCTGGCGGAAGGCTGGCGGCCGCACGTTGGCGCGCATCAGCACGCCTGCCACTGCTTCGCCGAGGCCGCCGACGATGGAGTGGTTTTCTGCGACGATAACCATGCGGCCGCTGCGCGCCGCTTCCTTGCGGATAGTGTCTTCGTCGAGCGGCTTGATCGTCGGCACGTGCAGCACGCCGACGTCGACGCCGTCCTTTTGCAGCAGCTTGGCCGCTTCCAGCGCACGCATGGTCATCAGGCCCGCGGAAATGATCAGCACATCGCGGCCGTCGCGGATCATCTTGGCTTTGCCCAGTTCGAACTTGTAGTTGTACTCGTCCAGTACGGCCGGTACGTTGCCGCGCAACAGGCGCATGTAGACCGGCCCCTGATGTTCTGCGATCTGCGGCACCGCCTGTTCGATATCGAGCGCGTCGCAGGGATCGACGATGGTCAGGTTGGGCATGGCACGGAAAATCGCCAGGTCGTCGGTGGCCTGATGGCTGGGTCCGTAACCGGTGGTGAGTCCCGGCAGCGCGGCGACGATCTTGACGTTGAGGCTTTCCTCCGCAATCGCCATGCAGATGAAGTCGTAGGCACGGCGCGACGCAAACACGGCGTAGGTCGTCGCGAACGGCACCATGCCCTCACGCGCCATGCCGGCGGCGGCGCCCATGAGCAACTGCTCGGCCATGCCCATTTCGTAGAAGCGCTCCGGATGCTCCTTGGCGAAGATGTGCAGGTCGGTGTACTTGGCCAGATCGGCGGTCATGCCGACAATGTCGGTGCGCACATTGGCCAGCTCTGCCAGCGCATGACCAAACGGCGCCGGACGTGTTGCCTGTCCCTCGGCCGCCAGCGAGGCGATCATCGCCGAGGTGGTAAGACGCGGTTTGACAGGCGCCTCATTGTTGACGTTGATCTGTTTTTCTTTAACTTGGTTCATGCGTCGCTCCCGACATAAAGCGTATCGAGCGCCAGTTGCCATTCTTCAGGATCGACACGGATAAAGTGATTCTTTTCGCGCCCTTCGAGGAAAGGCACGCCCTTGCACATCTTGGTGTCGCAGATGATCACGCGCGGCTTGTCTTCCGCCAGCACGCGCGCACGATCGAACGCCGCGACCACTTCCTTGAGATTGTTGCCGTCGACGCGCTGCACATACCAGCCAAAGGCCTGCCACTTGTCGGCCAGCGGTTCGAAGTTGAGCACGCTCTTGGACGGGCCGTCGGCTTGCTGGTTGTTGACATCGACAATCGCGATAAGGTTACCCAGCTTCCAATGTGCGGCGGACATGGCGGCTTCCCAGGTCGCCCCTTCATCGAGCTCGCCGTCCGACAAAAGGTTGTAGACGAAGGAGGAGGACTTCTTGCGCTTGAGGCCGAGCGACATGCCGACTGCAACCGTCAGTCCCTGTCCGAGCGAGCCGCCGGTGATTTCCATGCCGGGCGTATACGCCGCCATACCCGACATCGGCAAACGGCTGTCGTCGCCGCCGTAGGTTTCCAGCTCTTCTTCCGGCAGCACGCCGGCTTCGATCAGCACCGAATACAAGGCGATGGCGTAGTGGCCGATCGACAGCAGGAATCGGTCGCGCTCTTCCCAATGCGGATCTTCCGGCTTGTAGCGCAGCGCGCGAAAGTACGCGACCGCGAGCACGTCGGAGATGCCCAGCGCCTGCGCGATGTAGCCCTGCCCCTGCACCTCGCCCATGCGCAGTGCTTTCTTGCGGATGCGATAGGCGCGTTCTGCGAGGGTGAAGTTTTGTTCCATGGTAGTCATCGCAACTCCTTAGTGAATCAGCATGCCGCCGTTGACGTCCAGCGTGACGCCGGTCAGATAGGACGACAGGTCGCTGGCGAGAAAGAGGCAGCTGTTGGCAACGTCATCGGCAACACCGAGACGATTGAGCGGAATGCCTTTCAGGATGTCGACCTTCATCTCGTCAGTCAGCTTGCCGGCGGTGATGTCGGTCTGGATCAGGCCGGGCGTGAGTGAATTGACGCGAATGTTGTCAGGCCCCAGCTCACGCGCCATGGCACGCGCCAGCCCGAGCACGCCCGCCTTGGCGGCAGAATAATGCGGGCCGCCGAAGATGCCGCCGCCGCGCTGCGCCGACACCGACGACAGGCAGACGATGGAGCCGCTGCGGCGGCTGCGCATGTGCGGGATCAGCGCCTGGCTCATGTAGAGCGTGCCGCGCAACGAGACGTCGGTGACGGCCTCGTAGTTTTCCGGCTGGATGTCCATGATCTTCAAGGGCTGGGTGATGCCGGCGTTGTTGACCAGGATGTCGACCTGGCCGAGGCGCTGCAGGATTTCCTTGGCGGCACGTTCGCAATCGGCCTTGACGGTGACGTTGCATGCCAGCCCGATGTGGCCGACGCCGATATCGGCGGCAGCGGCAACAGCGGCGGCTTCGTCCAGATCGAGAATGGCGACGCGACCGCCATGCGCAGCGAACAGGCGGGCCACGGCTTTGCCGATACCGCGAGCGGAAGCGGCGCCGGTGATGACGGCGACTTTGTCTTTGAGTAACACGGTTGTCTCCTAAAGGATTTATTTTTTCTTGCCGTCAGGCTGCGTCTTTTAGATTTCAACGCCTTTAGATTTATTTCACAGCCAGCCCTGACGACGGATGCAGTATTTCACCCGCCCCATAGGCCAGCAAGCTAGAATCCCTCAACATGCTTTGAATAATTTTCATAACAAGAACAAGCAAAAAACCTTGCAGGGAGACACGCCATGCATCATCTGCCGCCGCTCAAATCGGTCATCGCCTTCGAGGTCGTCGCGCGCCTGGGCAACATCAGCAAGGCCGCCGAAGAACTCAATTTGACGCCCTCTGCCGTCAGTCATCAGATCACCAATCTGGAGAATTTTGTCGCGCTGAAATTGTTCAACCGCACCTCGCGCGGCGTTGCTCTCACGCCTGCCGGCGAGCGCTATCAGCAGAGCCTGGCCGGTGCGCTGGCGCTGATTGCCAGCGCCGCGCAGAACGCACGTGCCGACGACGGCATCGAAGTGCTGCGCGTGCATGCGTCGCCCAGCTTCGCCAGCCTGTGGCTGATGCCACGGCTGCCGCATTTCATGCACGAACATCCCGACATCCGCATCCGGCTTTCGGCGTCGTATATGCATTCGGATTTTTCACAGGGAGAGATTGATCTGGACATCCGTTATGGCGCGGCGCGTTGGGCGGATCTGCATGTCGAGACAATTGCCACGGAGGAAGTGATGCCGATGGTCAGCCCGGCGCTGGCCGCACGGCTGAAGCTAGGCACACCGCAAGATCTGCTGCAGCAAAGTCTGATTTTTTCGGAAGTGAATCTGGTGCAATGGCCACAATGGTTTGCCGCGCATGGCATCCTGCTTGCCCCGAGCCAGTATGCACTCAGCTTCGACCGCGCCTATCTCGCAATCGAAGCGGCGATTCAGGGGCTGGGTGTCGCGCTGGACAGCGCATGGTTGGCAAATGCGCCCCTCAAAGACGGCCGTCTGGTGCCGGTTTTTCCGGACCGCAAGGGCATCCGGGTACACGCGCACCACCTGGTGTATCCGGCTACGCATGGGAAATGGGCCAAGGTGGAGCGCTTCAAGCACTGGCTGCTGGCACAGGTGCAGCTCGGCTGAGGTAGCCGGATATCAGCGACGAACTGGCTTGGGACACGTGAGCGCAATGTTGATTTTTCCACCTTTGCGCAAGGTATAGGGCACTGTCAGGTCAGAAGGTGCGTAGCGCAGATCGTCGATCACGTTCATGGTCAGCATCTGCGCCTTTTTCTCAAAGACGACTTTGGCGGCCGTGTCTTTGTCTGTCGAAACATAATTGGTCGTCAGCGACGAGCCGGCGTTCTTGTCGTAGTCGAACCGGACGACATCATTCTCCATAACGCTCTTTTTCGTCCGCAGCGACCGGACTTCGACTTTGCTTCTGAAAACACCGTTGATCTTGTCGCCATCGTCGCTCACCTCAGCTGCACACTTGCCCGCAGACGCATAACGCAGCTCGGCGCCATCCAGTGGCGGAGAAACGCGCGCGGCGCGGACCATCGTCAGATTTGCCATGGTCGCGCTGCAAGTGCATTGGATGGCAGCTGCCTGCGCGTCGGCATATGACAGTGTCAGCAAGGCTGCCAGTGTTGTTGCCATGATTGTCATCGTCTTGTTCATTATTCAGCGTTCCTAAGTCATTGAGTTTGCGGCCATTTGCCGAGGGCCTATTCTAGGGAGCGGCGCGCCTTTGCATAATCGTTGCAATCCGAGAAACGATGACTAAAACGCAGGATATTGGCGCAATGCAACGAATCTCCCCGAAATCTTGCCCGTTTGTACCGCCGTAACCGCCCAAAACCGGCGGCGGAATCGAAAACTGTGCCCGCGTCCTCTATAATCGCTGTTTTGGATACACAGAACATCACATCATGGAATTAGCCAAGTCGTTCGAGCCTGCCGATATTGAGAAATTCTGGCGCGAAGAGTGGGAAAAGCGCGGATATTTCGCTGCCACCACCGCGCCGGAAAAACCGTCGTTCAGCATCCAGCTGCCGCCACCGAATGTGACCGGCACGCTGCACATGGGCCATGCTTTCAACCAGACCATCATGGACGGCCTGACCCGCTACCATCGCATGCGCGGTTTCAACACGGCCTGGATTCCGGGCACCGACCACGCCGGTATCGCGACGCAAATCGTGGTGGAACGCCAGCTCGATGCGCAAAAGATTTCCCGCCATGATCTCGGCCGTGAGAAGTTTGTCGAGAAGGTGTGGGAGTGGAAGGAAAAATCCGGCTCCACCATCACCGGCCAGATGCGCCGCATGGGTGCTTCGACTGACTGGGATCGCGAATACTTCACCATGGATCCGAAGATGTCGAACGCCGTCACAGAAGTCTTCGTGCGCCTGTTCGAGCAAGGTCTGATCTACCGCGGCAAGCGCCTGGTGAACTGGGATCCAGTGCTGGGCACGGCGGTGTCCGACCTCGAAGTGGTGTCGGAAGAAGAAGACGGCTCCATGTGGCACATCCGCTATCCGCTGGCGGACGGCAGCGGCCACATCACGGTGGCAACAACGCGTCCGGAAACCCTGCTGGGCGACGTCGCCGTGGCGGTTGATCCAACCGACGAGCGCTACGCACACTTGGTCGGCAAGATGTTGAAGCTGCCGCTGACGGATCGCGAAATCCCGATCATCAAGGATGAATACGTCGACAAGGAATTCGGTACCGGCTGCGTGAAGATCACGCCTGCGCACGACTTCAACGATTACGCCGTCGGCGCCCGTCACAATCTGGACAAGATCAGCATCCTGACGCTGGACGCCAAGATCAACGAAAACGGCCCTGCCAAATATCAAGGTCTGGATCGTTTCGAAGCGCGCAAACAGATGGTTGCCGACCTCGATGCGCTGGGCCTGCTGGAACTGGTCAAGCCGCACAAGCTGATGGTGCCGCGCGGCGACCGTACCGGTGTCGTGATCGAGCCGATGCTGACCGACCAATGGTTTGTCGCGATGAGCAAGCCGGCGCCGGAAGGCACTTACTTCCCGGGCAAATCGATCGCTGAAGTTGCGCTGGAAAAAGTCGCCAACGGCGAGATCAAACTGATTCCGGAAAACTGGAGCAACACCTACAACCAGTGGCTCAACAACATTCAGGACTGGTGTATTTCGCGCCAGCTGTGGTGGGGCCATCAGATCCCGGCATGGTACGACGAAGACGGCAAGGTCTATGTTGCCCGCACTGAGGAAGAAGCCAAGGCGCAAGCCGGCGGCAAGACGGTGACGCGCGACAACGACGTGCTGGATACGTGGTTCTCGTCGGCGCTGGTGCCATTCTCCACGCTGGGCTGGCCGGAAGTCACGCCGGATTACAAACTGTTCCTGCCGTCGTCGGTGCTGGTGACCGGCTTCGACATCATCTTCTTCTGGGTGGCGCGCATGGTCATGATGACTACGCATTTCACCGGACAGGTGCCGTTCAATACGGTCTACGTGCATGGTCTGGTGCGCGACGCCAGCGGTCAGAAGATGTCGAAGTCCAAGGGCAATACACTTGATCCTATCGACCTGATCGATGGCATCGGCGTGGATGAACTGGTCGCCAAGCGCACCGTCGGCCTGATGAATCCGAAGCAAGCCGCCAGCATCGAAAAGGCGACCCGCAAGGAATTCGCAGACGGCATCCCGGCCTTCGGTACTGATGCGCTGCGCTTCACCTTCGCCTCGCTGGCGACGCTGGGCCGCAACATCAACTTCGACCTCGGCCGCTGCGAAGGGTATCGCAACTTCTGCAACAAACTGTGGAACGCCACCCGCTTCGTGCTGATGAACACCGAAGGTCATGACTGCGGTTTCGACGGTCACGTCAAGGGCGAATGCAACAAGGAAAAGCTGCAGTTCTCGCAAGCCGATCGCTGGATCGTCTCGCTGCTGCAACGCGCTGAAGCGGAGGTGGAAAAAGGCTTCGCCGATTACCGCTTCGACAACATCGCTTCAGCCATCTACAAATTCGTCTGGGATGAATACTGCGACTGGTATCTGGAAGTCGCCAAGGTGCAGGTGCAGACCGGCAACGAAGCACAACAGCGCGCCACTCGCCGCACGCTGCTGCGCGTATTGGAAGCAGTGCTGCGCCTGGCGCATCCGGTGCTGCCGTTTGTGACCGAGGCACTGTGGCAAAGCGTTGCACCGCTGACCGACAAGAAGCTTGATCCGGCCGGTGACTCGATCATGCGTCAACCCTATCCGCAAGCCGATCTGGAAAAGATCGACGACGAAGCGGAAACCTGGATGACGCAACTGAAGACGCTGACCGACGCTTGCCGCAATCTGCGCGGCGAAATGCAATTGTCGCCGGCGCTGCGCGTGCCGCTGATCATCGAGACCGCCGATGCGGAATCGGTGAACTCCTTCCTGCCGTATCTGCAATCGCTGGTGAAGCTGAGCGAAACGCAAGTCGTGACGCAACTGCCGGAGTCGCCGGCACCGGTCGCGATCGTCGGCAACGTCAAGCTGATGCTGAAGGTGGAAGTCGACATCGCTGCCGAACGTGAGCGCATGACCAAGGAGATCACCCGCATCAGCGGCGAGATCGTCAAGGCCAACGCCAAGCTGTCCAACGAGAGTTTCGTTGCACGTGCGCCGGAGGCAGTCGTGGCACAGGAGAAAGAACGCCTGGCCAACTTCACGACCACGCTGGCAAAACTGGAAGAGCAATTGGCCAAGCTGAAATAAGTTGAAATAAGCTCGTTCGTTACTGTTCCGACAAGCCGCCGCCCTGCAAAGGCCGGCGGCTTTTTTATTGCCTTGCCGGTATTGCCCGGATACCTCCGTTTTTAATCCTTGCCGGACCTCGCCGGCTTGACTACACTAGCTGAACAAAATTAGAACAACCGTGCTTTTATAACTTCCATTTTGGACGGAGACATCATGAAAACTCGCATCATCCTCAGCAGCGCTCTGCTGGCCCTCAGCGCATTCACTACCGCAAGTGCATGGGCCGACGGTTCGCCCGTGGGCCTGTGGAAAAACATTGACGACGCCACCGGCAAACCCAAGGCATTGATCCGCATCACCGAAAGCGATGGCGAACTCAAGGGCAAGATTGAGAAGCTGTTCCGCCCGGAAGAAGAAGATCAGAATCCCAAGTGCGTGAAATGCGAAGGCGCACTGAAGGATCAGCCCATCATCGGCATGACCATCCTGTCCGGGCTGAAGAAAGACGGCGACGAATACAATGGCGGGCAGATCCTCGATCCGGCCAACGGCAAGTTGTACAAGAGCAAGCTGACCGTCGTAGACGATGGCAAGAAACTCAATGTCCGCGGTTATATCGGCGTGCCGATGCTGGGCCGCACGCAGACTTGGGTACGCGAAGAGTAACGACGCTTTCTCTTCCTATGCGCCGCATGCAACACGATGTATGCGGCGCATTTCCCTTGCGCCTCGCTTGTTTAGCGCACTCCTCTGCCGTTTTCTCAGGTCTGCCTGACTACTTTTCCCCTCCGGCAATATGCGCATCTACACAACGCCTGTTTGGTTTTGCGTTGCTCATTCATGACGAAATTGTTAGGCTGTAGATAACAAAAGAGGCGCCTGATACATCGCCCTAGCCAAGCTTTGCAATGACGGCAAAGCCAGGTATTCGCGCTGTGCACTACGATGATTTCTGCCAGGGAAATCATCATCAGCGAAGGGGAAATCGTTCTATGTCGTCACTATTGCGTTCCATCATAGGGTGCCTCTGGGCAGCAGCCTTTTATCCATCGGCTGCCGTTGCACAAGAACCCGCTAAAGAAGTCTTGATTGGCTACGTCGCACCGCTGGACGATCCGGATGCCGCCAGTGGTGCTCAGGCTGCCCAGATGGCGATTGAAGAAACCAATGCAGCTCCGGTACGCATCGGCAACATCAATGTTTCGTTCAAACTACTGGAACAGAACGATAAAGCAGATACGCGCGCTGCCGAGCGGATCGCGCACTACCTGGCCAAGACCGAGGCGGTTGCCGTAGTCGGTCACTGGACCAGCACTACCAGCATTGTTGCAGCCCCCATCTATACCGAAGCCGGCATCGCGCAACTGGCGCCAATCGCATGGAGCAGCCTCTATACACAGGTTGCCGGCAAGAGCCATTTTCAAGGTGTCGGCAGCGATGATCTGGCGATGTATTATGCGGTGGACTATCTGTCTTCCAGTCTGTTTCTGAAACGCGTGATGGTGATTGACGATAGCGCGTTGCTCGGTGTCTCGATGGCCAATTCCTTTGAGAAATATGCCAAGAAAGCAGGCATGGAGACCTTGCGTCGCTCGGTCAGCACACAGACTTCCGACTTCAATTCTCCGTTGCTGATTGCAAAACAGTTTCGTTCGGAGCTCATTCTTTTTACCGGCCGCGGTGCGCAAAGTGCGGTGCTGGCGGGCAGCATGAAACGTCTCGGCGTTTCATCCAGATTGTTATTGACCGGACCAGTAGTTTCTCCGGAATTTCTCACGAAAATAAATTACAGCGACGAGGACTTGTATGCGATCGTCCCCGGTCCGCCCAAGGATGGCAACGCCAAAATACAAAACTTCCGGAAGCGTTATGTTGCGCGCTTCAATCGTGAGCCTGCACCGTTTGCCATGTTTGCCTACGATTGCACACTGACACTGATCAGCGCGATCAAAAAAGCTGATTCACTGGATCGACGGCGCATTATTGCGTCGCTGTACGAAGTGAACTATTCAGGCCTTTCCGGGGTGATGTCTTTCAACCGGGACGGCACGCTGAAAAATCCGAGCTACACCCTGTATCAAACAGAAAAAAGCCGCTGGACGGTGCGCAAAACCATCAAGGCACCGGTGTAACAGTGGCACCGAAAACAATCATTATCTGGAGGGGGCATGTGTTCATTCCGACATTTCATCTTGCTGCTCTTGACGGCCACATTCGCTGCCCATGCCATTGCGTCGGAAGAACTTCCCAAGATAGTCCAGATCGGCTTTGCCGGTCCGCTTGCTGAAATCAATACCAACAGCGGACGCAATGCCGCCATTCTCGCTATCGAAGAGGCCAACAAGAGCAATCCGCGCATCAACGGTCAGGCTGTAATTTTCGACCTGTTGGAGCAGGACGACAAAGCGGACCCGCGCATTACGGAATACATTGCACGCTTCTTCGTGAGCAGCAAAGCTATCGGCGTGGTCGGTCATTGGACCAGCAATGCGACGGTGATCGCAGCACCGGTGTACAACGCAGCGGGACTGGCGCAAATCTCGCCTGCGTCGTGGAGTCGAGGTTTTACGCAAAAGTCCTACAAGAGCGCCTTCCAGATTTTGGGCAGTGATGATGCCGGCCTGGCATTGGCAGCGGAGTATCTGGTCAGGGACCAGCAGCTCAAACGCATATTCGTACTGGACGACGGCGCGTATCTGGGTGTGAGCATGGCCGATTATTTTTCGAATCATGTGAAAGCGGCCGGTGGCGAAATCGTGTACCGCGCATCGATTAACGGCAAGACATCGGATTTCAACGCACCGTTGCAAAAAGCCCGGCAAATCAAACCGGATCTGATTTTTTTCAGCGGACGCGTTATTCAAAGCGACGCGCTGGCGCGTAATCTGCAACGATTCGATTTACCGTCGAAGCTACTGATAACCGGTAGCGTTGTGACCGACAACTTTCTGCGCGGCGCGGAGAAGACGACTAACACGATCATGGCGATCGTGCCGAGCACACCACTGGACAAGCGTCCCGGCATGGCTGCGTTGCAGAAAAAATATGCCGAACGTTTCAACACCGAGATGCTGCCCTTTGCTGCCTACTCCTATGATTGCGTGAACCTGCTGATCGCTGCGGCAAAGAAAACCAATTCGCTGGACCGCAGCAAAATCATCGATGCGCTGCACGAGATCAAATACAACGGCATCACGGGTGCGATTTCCTTCGATGCCAATGGTGCGCTACTCAAACCGAGTTTTACGCTGTACGCCATGGAGCAGAATAAGTGGGTGCCGCTGCGTGTGTTTACTGCCAAGTGATCGATATAAAACTGCTGAGCATCTGCTAAGGCGCAGGTTTGTAGTTGGCGACGTAGCGGTCAAGTTGACGCGCAAAGGCACGTCCGTCGCTTTGACTGAAGGCTGCAGGACCTCCCGTTTCCACCCCGCTGCTGCGCAGCTCTTCCATAAAATTGCGCATCGTCAGATGTTGCTGGATGTTGTCGACGGAATACATTTCGCCGCGTGGATTGAGTACCGCGCCCCCTTTGGCAAGGGCCTCTGCAGCCAGCGGGATATCCGCAGTAATGATGAGATCGCCGGGCTGCGTCAGCCTGACGATTTCTTTGTCGGCAACGTCAAAGCCGGCAGGTACAACGACCACCTTGATGAAGCGAGACGGCGGAACACGGAGCAGCTTGTTGGCGACCAGCGTGACCTGGATTTGGGTGCGATCGGCAAGCCGGAACAGCATGTCCTTGATGACGCCCGGACAGGCGTCGGCATCAACCCAGATTTGCATAGTCGGCTCTCAAAATCAGCTCTCGAAAAAACATCGGACCGCAAAGGGTCCGATGAAAGTACTCTATTGTAGCGACAGGTTCAGACAAACGATACCGTCAATCCTGGCAAGGCGACACCGGAGAACGCCGTGATCCACGTCTGCCCTGCTGCGATCGGATACGCATCGGTCCAGGTGCCTGTGGTGATGATTTCGCCTGCTGCCAGCGGTGCGAATTGTGGTTGTGTTTTCAATAATTGATGCAGATGCCACAAAGCGTGCAGTGGGCTGTCTGCTTCATTATTGAAAAATCCTGCTGCGCGCAAAGTGCCGGTGCTATCCGTGCTGCTCGACAGGGATACGCTTGCACCGGCGAGAATTTGCGCCAGATTGTGACGTGTGGCAGACGACAACACATGGGGTTCGCCGATGATCAGAGTGCCGTGCAGGCCAAAGGCAGCGATGGAATCCGCGACCGTGAACTCCCAATTGGGAAAAGGACAGGCAACGATCTCAAAGCCGTGGGCCATCCATTCGATGCATTCAGCCAGTTCATCGATGGTGGCGTCAGGCGACGGCGTCTGCCGGAGTTTAAAGACGATCTCCGGTTCGATGCGAGGCTGCAGTGCGCCGGCCAGGCACTGCTTGCCATGATTGTCCTCAGCAAAACGCACCGTGCTGTCATAGATATGCGCCCAGATCGGGATGCGCACATCGTCCGTCACGCCGTATTGACTCCAGGTTTTGTGCACGGTAAAACCGATTTTGCGACCAATAGGCTGCTCGCCTTGTGCGACGCGGATATCCAGCACACGGCGGGCGATGTCGTAGGCATCGTCGACGGACAGCGGTTCAGAGGAGGACAACAGCGGCAGTAAACGTGTGTTTGCTCGTGCATCGAGGAGTTGATGCGCATACCGACTGGCTTGGCTCGACATAAGCATGAGAGGCTCGCACAGAAAGATAGTGATTAGCTATCCATTGTCGATGACGATTAATTTTTGCACAAGTGAAAATAAAGAAATCACGAGAAGATCACGTGAATTTCTTGGCAAATTTTTAATGAAATAACGATGTCGAGAGACTAATTGCCATCTCGAAAGACACAAAACCAGCCGGCTGCAACTGAAGCGGTCAATTGGTCAGGCCAGTGTCAGGTTGGCGTTGGTGCTGCCGAGGACGCATTGAGTAAGGCATGGGGCGCTGCATGACCGGCTGTACTGGCAATACATCCAATACAATTTCACCGGGCACGATTCAAGACTCAGCCCGCCCAAAGATCGCCATTGGGACCGGTGCGCGGTGCAGTCACGCCAAAATGCGTATACGCCAGCGGTGTCGCTACGCGGCCACGCGGCGTGCGTTGCAGATAACCCTGCTGGATCAGATAAGGTTCGAGCACGTCTTCGATCGTGTCGCGCTCTTCGCCGATGGCGGCGGCGAGATTGTCGAGGCCGACCGGGCCGCCGTTGAATTTGAACAGCACGGCTTCCAGCAGTTTGCGATCCATCAGATCAAAGCCGACCGGATCGACATCCAGCATCACCAGCGCGGCGTCGGCCATGGCCTGGGTAATTCTGCCGTTGCCTTTCACTTCCGCATAGTCGCGTACGCGGCGCAACAGGCGATTGGCAATACGCGGCGTACCACGGCTGCGCTTGGCGATTTCCAGCGCGCCCTCTTCGACGATGGGTGCGTTCAGCAAGCCGGCGCTGCGTGTGACGATGCGCGCCAGTTCCGGTGGAGAATAAAACTCCAGACGCGCAACGATGCCGAAACGATCGCGCAACGGATTGGTCAACATACCGGCGCGCGTGGTGGCGCCGACCAGCGTGAAGGGTTGCAGGTCGAGACGCACCGAGCGCGCAGCAGGACCTTCGCCGATCATGATGTCGATCTGATAGTCCTCAAGCGCGGGGTAAAGGATTTCTTCGACCACCGGCGAGAGGCGATGAATTTCGTCGATGAAGAGAACGTCGTTGGCTTCGAGGTTGGTCAGCAAGGCGGCGAGATCGCCGGCACGCTCCAGCACCGGGCCGGAAGTCTGGCGCAGATTGACGCCCATCTCGCGCGCGATGATGTGCGCCATGGTGGTCTTGCCGAGTCCCGGTGGTCCAAACAGCAGCGTGTGATCCAGCGCTTCGCCGCGCTGACGGGCGGCCGAAATGAAGATCGCCAGCTGACCGCGGACTTTTTCCTGGCCGACGTATTCGTCGAGCTGCTTGGGGCGCAGCGCGCGCTCGATCGCTTCCTCGTTGGCCGAAGCCGGCGTGGCCGCAATGATGCGCTGTTCGGAAAAGTCGTCGGTCTGGATGCTCATGGATGTAGGTTACTTATGCTTTGGACAGCGCCTTGAGCGCATGCTTGATGCCTTCCGACACAGTTGCATCGGCTGGCACCTGTTTCAGCGCCAATGTCGCTTCCTTGTCGGAATAACCCAGCGCCAGCAAGGCGTTGAGGATATCCGAAGTTGTATCGTGATGCACGACGCCACCGACGGCACCGAGATCGGCACCGAGCTTGCCCTTCAATTCGAGCAGCAGACGTTCGGCGGTTTTCTTGCCGATGCCGGGGACTTTGGTGAGACGGCCGGCTTCCTGCAAGGTGACGGCTTGCGCCAGATCGCTGACCGACATACCCGACAAAATCGACAAGGCAGTCCGGGCACCAACGCCCGAAATCTTGATCAATTCCTTAAAGGTATTACGCTCTTCTGCACTACCGAAACCGAACAGGACGTGGGCGTCTTCGCGAATCGCGAGATGTGTCAGCAATACGACTTTCTCGCCCAGCCCCGGCAGATTGTAGAAGGTGCTCATGGGCACGCCGACTTCATAACCGACGCCATTGCAATCGATCAGCAATTGCGGAGGATTTTTTTCGAGCAGAATTCCGGAGAGGCGACCGATCATGATGGCTGGGCAGAAAGATGAATGGTGGAATGATACAGTACTGTTCGGATAAACAGTATATCTGCCGGCATTGAATTACTTGCCGCATGGACACGATTGGACACGATTTGCCTAACCGCATCAGGGTGGGCTATTGTCTGCCCTGCTTCTCTTCAGCACACCGCATTTCAAGACCAAAGGACACCATGGCAGGCAGCAGCTTTTTCGCATTGATCGACGACATCGCCAGCATCCTCGACGATGTTTCCCTGATGACCAAGGTTGCCGCAAAAAAAACGGCCGGCGTGCTGGGCGACGACCTGGCGCTCAATGCGCAGCAGGTCTCCGGTGTGAACGCCGACCGCGAGCTGCCTGTGGTGTGGGCGGTAGCAGTCGGATCACTGAAGAACAAGGCGATTCTGGTGCCTGCCGCCCTCGCCATCAGCGCTTTCGCGCCGTGGGCGGTGACGCCGCTGCTGATGCTGGGCGGGGCCTTCCTGTGCTTCGAGGGATTTGAAAAGCTGGCGCATAAATATCTTCCGCATGAGGAAGAACATCATGAGGCCGCAGTTGATGACGCTGATAACGCTGCCAGCGAACAGGACAAGATCAAAGGCGCAATCCGCACCGACTTCGTACTGTCGGCGGAAATCATCGCCATCACGCTCGGCACGGTCGCCACAGCGCCTTTACAGCAACAGATCGTGGTGTTGATCGGCATCGCATTGATCATGACGGTAGGTGTGTACGGCGTGGTGGCAGGTATCGTCAAACTCGACGATGGTGGTTTGTATTTGCTGCGCACGGGTGGTGACGGCGGCTTCGGCCAGTTCAAGCAGCGCGTTGGCCGCGCCATTCTGGTCGCCGCGCCTTACATGATGAAGAGTCTGACCGTCATCGGCACGGTCGCGATGTTCATGGTCGGAGGCGGTATTCTGACGCATGGCATCCCGCCGGTGCATCATTGGATTGCGGAGTTCAGCGCACCGCTGGCAGCCGTGCCGGCCGTCGGCGGTTTGTTGTCGGCGATCGTGCCGTCGATTGTCGATGCGGTATTCGGTGTGATTGCCGGCGGCGTGGTGTTGCTACTCGTGGAAGCAGTAAAGCGCGTACGGAATATTTTCAGGAAAAACTAGCCGATCAGGCGACCGCCACGCATGCGCAAGCCCTTCTTCGCCAAGCCTGGTGCGAGTGCACCGAGGGCGCTCAATGCTTCGCCGCTGTGTGCATGGCAGATCGCTACACCGAGGGCATCAGCCGCATCGGTACCGGGTAAGCCCGGCAATGCCAGCAAACGCTGCACCATATCCTGCACCTGCTGCTTCTGCGCCTTGCCGTGACCGGCGACGGCCTGCTTGATTTGCAGCGCGGTGTATTCCGCCACCGGCAGATCGGCGCTCACCAGTGCGCAAATCGCAGCACCGCGCGCTTGTCCGAGCAACAGCGTGGATTGCGGATTGACGTTGACGAAAACTTTTTCGATGGCCGCGCAATCGGGCGCATAAGTCTTGATGACTTCGCCGACGCTGGTGAGAATAACTTTGAGCCGTTGCGGCAGATCGGCATCCGGCGTCTTGATGGTGCCGGAGGCGATATAGGTGAGCTTGTTGCCTTGCTTGTGGATCACGCCAAAACCGGTGGTCCGCAAGCCGGGGTCGATGCCGAGAATTTTCATGGAGAGAGTCTAATCGATCTCGTCGATTCCCGGCATCCGTTCTTGCTTGTGAAGCTTACTGGCGATTAATGGCGATTAATGGCGGAAGTGACGCGTGCCGGTCAGCAACATCACGACGTCGCGTTCGTCTGCCGCATCAATCACTTCCTGATCACGCATCGAACCGCCCGGATGGATCACGCAGGTTGCGCCCGCATCCACCACAACATCCAGACCGTCGCGGAACGGGAAGAACGCATCCGACGCCACGGCCGAGCCGGCCAGTGTCAGGCCGGCGTTCTGCGCTTTGATCGATGCAATGCGCGCGGAGTCAATACGGCTCATCTGGCCGGCGCCGACGCCCAGCGTCATGCCGTTGCCGCAAAAGACGATCGCGTTGGACTTGACGAACTTGGCGACGCGCCAGGCGAACATCAGGTCTTGCAGTTGTTGCGGTGTCGGTTGCTTCTTGCTGACGACTTTGACGTCGGCCAGCAGCACGTTCTTGGCGTCAGGCGATTGCACCAGCAGACCGCCGCCGACGCGTTTGAAGTCATACGCGTTGAGACCATTCCCCAGTGGGATTTCCAGCAGACGCACGTTTTGCTTGGCGGCGAAAATCTTCTTGGCTTCGGCGCTGAAGGACGGAGCGATCAGCACCTCAACGAATTGCTTGGCGACTGCTTCAGCGGCTGCACCATCGAGTTCGCGGTTGAAGGCGATGATGCCGCCGAACGCGGAAGTCGGATCAGTTTGCAGTGCCTTGCTGTACGACTCCAATGGATTGGCGCCGACCGCCACACCACATGGATTGGCATGCTTGATGATGACGCAGGCTGCGGTGTCGGCAGCGTCGAAGGTCTTGACGCATTCCCACGCGGCGTCGGCGTCGGCGATGTTGTTAAACGACAGTTCCTTGCCTTGCAGCTGGGTGTAGTTGGCCAGCGCGCCGTCGATCTTCTTGATGTCGCGGTAAAACGCCGCCGATTGATGCGGGTTTTCACCGTAGCGCATGTCCTGGACTTTTTCGAAGTGCAGGTTCAACGTGTCAGGATAGGCACTGCGTGTGGTGTGCTGCTTGTCTTCGCCCAGCGAGGTGAAATAGTTGGTGATGGAGCCGTCGTATTGCGCAGTATGCGCGAACACTTTCTTGGCCAGCGCAAAGCGCTTTTCGTACGGCAGGTCGCCGCTGGCTTGCAGGTCGGCCAGCACGCCGGCGTAGTCGGTCGGGTCGCAGATGACGACCACGTCCTTGTGGTTCTTGGCCGACGAACGCAGCATGGCCGGGCCGCCGATATCGATGTTTTCGATCGCGTCTTCCAGCGAACACTCTTCCTTGGCGACGGTTTGCTGGAATGGATACAGGTTCACCACCACCATGTCGATGGTCGGGATGCCGTGCTTGTCCAGCGCAGCGACGTGCTCAGGAAAATCGCGGCGCGCCAGAATGCCGCCGTGCACCTTTGGATGCAGCGTCTTGACGCGGCCATCCAGCATCTCCGGAAAACCTGTGTAGTCGGCGACTTCAGTCACCTTGACGCCATTGTCGGCCAGCAGCTTGGCCGTACCGCCGGTGGACAGGATGTTGACGCCCATGGCGGACAGCGCGCGTGCAAAGTCGAGCACGCCGGCTTTGTCGGAAACGGAGATGAGTGCTTGTTTGATCATGATGGCATGAAGGTAAATGAAGGAATTCGGTGGCGGGGCCGGCAACGCCTGCAATCGAGAGACGTTGCCGCATGTATGCGAAGCATGCAGGCGACTAAGGCCTGCGGTTACAACAAGCCGTGCTGCTGCAATTTCTTGCGCAAGGTATTGCGATTGATACCGAGAATTTCTGCTGCCTGGGACTGATTGCCGTCGGCGCGCGCCATCACTGCTTCGAAGATCGGTTTCTCGACCGTCAAAACAACCATGTCATATACATTGGATGGCAGTTGCTCGCCCAAATCCTTGAAATACTTGTCAAGGCTCTTCCTGACGACATCCTCGATACTTTCTTTACTCATTACGTGCTACTTCTGTTCTTTTTGGTGTGTTAATCAATAACCTTGCATGCTGCTTGCAGCTACGCTGCCAGCGCCTGTTCGGCAATCCCGTATTGTAACCGCTCGCCATATGCCGCCTGCGATTCGAAGAAATCACGCACGGCGTTCCATTGCAGCCGGCAATCTTCGAGGCGGTTCATGCGTTGCCGGAATTCTTCTCCCTCCGGCAGGTCGCGGACATACCATCCAATGTGCTTGCGCGCCGTGCGTACGCCGAGATACTCGCCGTAGAACGCATAGTGCGCCTGCAAATGTTCCAGCATCAATTCTTGTACTTCGGTCACCATCGGCGCCGGCAGATGTGTGCCGGTGCGCAGGAAGTGATCGATCTCGCGGAAAATCCACGGACGTCCCTGCGCTGCACGCCCGATCATGACGGCATCGGCGCCGGTCACCGCCAGCACGTGCTTAGCGCGCTCCGGCGTGGTGATGTCGCCATTTGCGACCACCGGGATCTTTACCGCAGCCTTAACGGCAGCGATGGTCTCGTACTCGGCTTCGCCGCTGTAGCCATCGGCGCGTGTGCGGCCGTGCAGCGTCAGCATGGCGATGCCGCTTTGCTCAGCCATGGCGGCGATGGTCAATGCATTTTTGTTCTCGCGATTCCAGCCGGTGCGGAATTTCAATGTCACCGGCACGTCGACGGCTTTCACTACCGCGTCGAGAATCTGACCGACCAGTTTTTCGTTTTGCAACAAGGCCGAACCGCACCAGCTGTTGCAGACTTTTTTGACCGGGCAGCCCATGTTGATGTCGATGATCTGCGCGCCGCGGTCGACGTTGTGTTTAGCGCAATCGGCCAGCATGGCAGGGTCGGCGCCGGCGATCTGCACCGCTTTCGGCTCCATCTCGCCGTCATGATTGGTGCGGCGGGAGGTCTTCTCGCTTTGCCAGAGACGCGGGTCCGAGGCAGCCATTTCCGAGACGGCATAACCCGCGCCCAACTGTTTGCACAGTTGGCGGAAAGGACGATCCGTCACACCCGCCATGGGGGCGACGAAAACGTTATTGCGCAGGAAATGCGGACCGATATTCACGGATCTCTGGACGCGTGAGCGTGTGGTGACTGGGGAAGGGCGCTATTTTAGCGCGATTGGCCCTGCACCCCAACAAGAATCGGTCTTGCACCGCAATGCCGACGAGAAATTATCAAACAAGCAATACATCGTTATATCCGGCACCGCAGAACGTCTCGCCACCGATTAACAATGAATCGAGGCTTCCTCAGCGATCGACTTCGTCGAGTACTTGCGGCGAGAGGTGGGCAATATCCGCCCATTGCCTGATGTGGAGGCGCTCCCCGTCCCATTGCAGGCGATTGATGCTGGCGTTGAAGATGTCGAAATCCCGCGCCTGCGCAAAGCCGGTCTGCCTGGCCCAGCGGTAGATGCATTCGAGGACGCCGCCGTGCGTGACGATGGCGATCTTGCGATGACCGTCGGCAACACCTTCGCGAACGATAGCGCTGACTGCGCCGACCGCGCGCCCGGAGAATTCGCGCATGGTTTCGGCAATACGTTCGCCGGCCGGGTAGCGCGCATCAAGTTCGCGCGACTTCCATGCGGCAAAGTCTTCCGGATAACGCTGCTCGATATCGTGGTGCTGCAAACCCTCAAACCCGCCGTAGCAACGCTCGCGCAAAGCGGGATCGATCTGCACCGCCCTGCCTTGCAGTGTCGCCACGGCTTGCGCCGTATCGCGCGCCCGTTGCAGGTCGCTGGCATAGATGGCATCCAACGGTTCGTTCTCAAGCACGCGCCCGAGTGCTGCTGCCTGCCGCAGCCCTTCGGCGTTCAGAGGAATGTCGATATGGCCTTGCAGGCGCTTGTCCACATTCCAGTCGGTTTCGCCGTGGCGGATCAGCAGGATATCGAGCATGAGTCTGTTTTCTACTTATTGACTTGATGAGTTGATTCGTCAGCTGACCAACGCCGGGTTCAATGTGTACGTACCGGTGACACTGGCCTGCGCCAGCACGTGGCCTTGCAGCGCATTGTGCACGTCGGTGCCGGTGAATTTGCCGGTGACGGTCAGTTGCTCCTGATCCAGCGCATACAGCGTAAAAACGTAACGGTGGACGATCGCGTCATTCCATGGCGGACAAGGACCGTCATAGCCGAAATAATCGCCACTCATGTCGCCGTCACCGGCAAACCAGCTGGTGTAATCGTTGAGACCATGACGTGCGCCCGACAACGGATCCCCCGGAATCGCAGGGCCGGCCTTGCCACGTGTAGTAACCGCACTGCTGAACTGGCCTGCAGTCAGTTCGCTGACGCTTGCCGGGATATCGACGAGGCTCCAGTGGAAGAAATCGACACGCGGCAAATCAGCCGGCACGGTCTTGCCTTCCTGATTGACGTCGTCTCCGCGCGACGGCACGTCGGGATCATGTACGACCAGCACCAGCGATTTGGTGCCGGCGGGCACATCGCTCCAGGCGAGGTGTGGATTTTTGTTGGATGACAGCGCTATGTGGCTTTTGGCATCAGGCACCGCAAAGGCGAATTCGCCCGGGATGGCCGCACCGTCTTGAAAAGAATCGCTCCAGAGTTTCATTGTGCTCTCCTTTGAAAATTGACTTGCTCGAATTTGCTTATGTTTACTGCCGGCATCACGCCGCGCTGGCCGGTTTCACCTGCAGCCAGAACGTGACCGGCCCGTTGTTGGTCAGTGAAACCTGCATATCGGCGCCGAAACGTCCTGTCTGCACCATGCCATGTCTGGCTTTCGCCTGTGTGACAAAGTGATCGAACAACCTTCTGCCGTCTTCCGGCGCAGCTGCCGGTGTAAATGATGGCCGCGTGCCGGAACGCGTATCGGCCGCCAGCGTGAACTGCGGCACCAGCAATAAACCGCCCTGCACATCCGTCACACTGCGGTTCATCTTGCCGGCATCGTCGGCGAACACCCGGTAACCGAGCAGTTTGCCGAGCAAGAGATCAGCTTCCTTCTCGGTATCGCCGCGTTCGGCACAGACCAGCACCATCAACCCCGCGCCGATGACGCCGATCTGCTCACCTTCTACTACGACATCAGCTTTGCTGACTCGTTGCAATAATGCGATCATGCCTTGTGATTCGCTTTGACTACGACAAAGTGACGCGTGCAAATTTGCGCTTGCCGACTTGCACCACAAACACGCCTGCATCAACCTTCAGGCCCTTGTCGCTGATCACGGTACCGTCGATACGCACGCCGCCCTGCTCCACCATACGCAAGGCTTCCGAGGTGGAGGCGCACAGATTGGCCTGCTTGAGCAATTGGCCGATACCCAGCGGCGCACCGCTCAGAGCGACTTCCGGTACGTCGTCCGGAATACCGCCCTTGGAACGGTTGACGAAATCGGCCAGCGCATCTTCGGCGGCCTGTTGCGAATGGAAGCGGGCAACGATTTCCTGCGCCAGCGCCACCTTGATGTCGCGCGGGTTCTTGCCGCCTTCGACGTCTGCCTTGAAGCCGGCGATATCAGCAATCGAACGGAACGACAGCAGTTCGTAGTAGCGCCACATCATCACGTCGGAAATGCTCATCACCTTGGCGAACATGGTATTGGCCGGCTCGGTGATACCGATGTAATTGTTCTTGGACTTCGACATCTTCTCGACGCCGTCCAGACCTTCCAGCAGAGGCATGGTCAGGATACATTGCGGCTCCTGGCCGAAATCCTTTTGCAGCTCGCGGCCGACCAGCAGGTTGAACTTCTGATCGGTGCCGCCCAGCTCCAGATCGGCTTTCAGCGCGACCGAGTCGTAGCCTTGCATCAGCGGATACAGGAATTCATGCACCGAAATCGGCGTGCCTTCCTTGAAGCGCTTGGTGAAATCGTCACGCTCCATCATGCGCGCCACGGTGTAGCGCGACGCCAGTTGGATCATGCCGCGGCTGCCCAGCGGGTCACACCATTCGGAGTTGTAACGGATCTCGGTCTTGGCCGCATCCAGCACCAGGCTGGCCTGGGCGAAATACGTCTTGGCGTTGACTTCGATCTGTTCGCGCGTAAGCGGCGGGCGGGTCGCATTGCGGCCGGACGGATCGCCGATCATCGAGGTAAAGTCACCGATCAGGAAGATCACGGTATGGCCGAGATCCTGCAACTGACGCATCTTGTTCAACACCACGGTGTGGCCAAGATGCAGGTCGGGCGCGGTCGGATCCAGGCCCAGCTTGATGCGCAACGGCTGGCCGCTTTGTTCGGCACGCGCCAGCTTCTGGGCGAATTCGCTTTCGATGAGCAATTCGTCAACGCCGCGTTTGGCAACGGCAAGCGCCTCCTGTACTTTGTCTGACAGGGGCAAGGGGGCTTTGGATGGTGAATGTTCGGCGGTCATTGATATAACTAAAAAATAGGCTTTTGTAGGACAGTACCGGATTGACGCTTGCTATAATGCGCACTTCGTCTTTCTGCCGCACGCCATCTAGAAGCGCAATCAGCAGAGAATTAGCATTCATCGCCTGTCAAGAATCTGTAAAAGCGTGCGTCATCGGGGAGTCATTGACGATGCCTGCGGTTGAACAGCAACATGAGTCGGTTGTCGAGTTGATCAGCATTTAGCACCTAGCTACGTACCAAGTTGATCACCAGCAAGACAATAAACGGAACGATCCGTCTTCTCTCATTGCTTTTCCTGCAACAGAATCAGAACAAGCGTAAACGGTAGATTTTAACGTATTGCATGTTCCCTAAAGATAAATTCGCGCGCGCCGCCTCCCTGTACCGCACCGCCCATCTCTACTGCCACGAGAAATTTCACGGCTCTTCCCGTAAAACCAAGGTTCTTTCCGCCGGGGCTTTATTCCTTGGCGCGTTCACCATCGGCGCCGCCGGTTTTGCACCGGCCGAGCCGGACACCTCCGACGCGCCGGTTCACGCCATCACCAAAGACCTGGCCCTGCCTGATCTGAAACAACAGATTGCGCAGCTGGAGGAGCGTGAGGCGTTTTATGTCAATGAAGAAAAAGTCCGTACCGGTGACACATTGGCAACATTGCTGACCCGTCTCGGCGTCGATGACGAGGAAGCTGCCAGCTTCATCAAGTCCGATACGCTGGCCCGCGCCGTCATGCAGTTGCGCGCCGGCAAGCGCGTCATGGCGCGCACCTCCGAAGACGGCGAGTTGCAACAGCTCACCGCCACCATGAGCGACGGCCGCGACGGCCCGATCAGCAATCTGGTGATCGAGCGCGACGGCGAAAAGTTCAAAGCCAGCACCGTGCCGGCCGTATTGGAGCGCCGCATCGAAATGCGTTCGGGCCAGATCCGCTCGTCGCTGTTTGCCGCCACCGACAATGCCCAGATCCCCGACAGCATCGCGACGCAAATCGTCGACATGTTCGCCACCAACATCAACTTCGCGTCGGACCTGCGCCGCGGCGACCGCTTCAACGTGGTCTATGAAACCTTCTACAACAACGGTGAGCCGGTACGCACCGGCCGCGTGCTTGCAGGTGAGTTCACCAACGCCGGCAACACCTATCAGGCCGTCTGGTTCGATGAGCCGGGCAGCAAAATCGGCGGCGGCTACTACTCCTTCGATGGCAAGTCGCTGAAGAAAGCCTTCCTCAAGTCGCCATTGGCCTTTACCCGTATTTCTTCAGGCTTTTCGATGCGCGTGCATCCTATCCTCGGTATCTGGAAACAGCACACCGGCGTCGACTTCGCGGCACCGACCGGCACTCCGATCCATGCATCGGGCGACGGCGTGGTCGATTTCGTCGGCAAGCAAAACGGCTACGGCAATATCGTCGTGATCAAGCATTGGAGTGGTTATTCCACCGCCTACGGTCACATGAGCCGCTTTGTCTCGGGCTTGCGCAAGGGCGACAAGATCAGCCAGGGCGAAGTGATCGGCTACGTCGGCATGACAGGCTGGGCAACCGGTCCGCATCTGCACTACGAATTCCGCGTCAACAACGTGCCCCGCAATCCTCTGTCGGTAGAGGTACCTAACGCACAACCGCTGGGCGGCAATCAACTGGCGCGCTTCCGTACGGTGTCGACCGACATGAACCGTCGCCTGTCGCTGCTGCGCCCCGCCGACGGCAATGGTGTCACGCTGGCTTCGCGCTAAGCCCACCGAATCGGCCAACGCATCGGCGCTCTCTGAGCGCATAAAACCGGTGATGGAATCGCTGTAAAATGCAGCGATCTCATCACCGGTTTTTTTATGTCCGCCGATCTCGATCCTCCACGCTCCGCCTCCTCCTCTCTCTACATCGGCCTGATGTCAGGGACCAGCCTCGACGGTGTCGACGGCGTGCTCGCTTCGCTGCCGGCCGATACAGACGGCCAGCCGCTGGCGACGCTGGCGACTGCTTATGTACCCTTCCCTGACGATTTGCGCGCGGCCCTGATGGCCTTGCAAACCAACGGTGAAAACGAACTCCAGCGCGAGGCGATGGCAGCCAATCAACTGGCCGCCTATTACGCGCAATGCGTCGCCGAGCTGCTGGAAAAAAGCGCCATTCCGGCAGCCTATATCCGCGCCGTCGGCGTACATGGCCAGACGATCCGTCATCGTCCTGAACTGGGCTACACACGCCAGACCAACAATCCCTCCCTGCTGGCTGAATTGTGCGGCATCGACGTGATAGCAGATTTCCGTAGCCGCGACGTTGCTGCGGGTGGCCAGGGCGCACCGCTCGTACCAGCCTTTCATCAGGCGGTCTTTGGCAGTGAGGAACAGGCACGCGTGGTGATCAACATCGGCGGCATCAGCAATATCAGCATCCTGCCTGCCGGCAAATTACAGGCGACATCAGGCTTCGACACCGGCCCGGGCAATGTGCTGATGGATGCCTGGATCGCGCGTCATCACGGTCAAAGCTACGACACCGACGGTGCCTGGGGGGCATCGGGCAAACCCGATGCAGCGCTGTTGGCCGCCTTGCGCAGCGACGCCTATTTCGCGTTGCCGCCACCCAAGAGCACCGGGCGCGATCTGTTTCATCTGGAATGGCTGGATGCCCAACTGGCGGCTCACCCGCATCTGACGTCCGCCGACGTGCAGGCAACGCTGGCCGCTTTCACTGCGACCACCATCGCCGAGGCGATTATCCGGTACGCACCGCAAACCGGCGCTGTGTATGTATGCGGCGGCGGCGCCTACAACGCCTATCTATTGAAATTGCTGGAAGAGAATTTATCCGCCGGTGCAGGACGCGCCATCCCGGTGCTGTCCACCGAAGCGCTGGGCATCGCACCCAATCACGTTGAAGCACTGGCCTTCGCTTGGCTGGCACAGCGCTTCTGCCTGCGCATGCCGGGCAACCTGCCGGCAGTCACCGGCGCGCGTGGCCTGCGCGTACTCGGAGGACTTTATCCGGCACAGTAATGACCGTTGTTAATATCGGTACACACGGCCGCCATCGAGGCGAACCCGGTCACCGACCCGCAGGTTGTCCGTGCTGTCCTGGGCAAAGCTCTGTACCGAACCATCGTTCATGCGCACCCGAATATTGTAGACCTCGCGTCCGCTATGATTTTTCTGCACCTGGTTGCCGACCACACCGCCGCCTACGGCGCCGGCGACAGTTGCCGCAGTACGACCAGAACCGCTGCCAATCTGATTGCCCAGCAAGCCGCCCACCACACCGCCAACGATAGCGCCGCCGACACCGCTGCTTTGCTGATGGCTGACTTCAATCTCTTCAATCACACCCGTATTGGAATTGGAATAGGAAGGCGGCGCATTGGGGCCGCCGGGAGGTGACTGGTAATCCGGTCCGCCGGCGCAACCGTTGAGCAAAGCAATCATGCTCAAGCCGACGACGAGCAGGGAAATGTAATGGTGTTTCATAGCTATGTCCTTTGTGCCTCTCACCCGTCATGGGGCGATGAAGCCATTGTTTACCGCCATGGACAACTGCAATATCGGCGTACGGCGCTAGCTCGTGTCAGACATCACCTCATACGGACAGTTGAGAATTGAACAACGAGGGGAAAAGCCTTCTTTTCATACTCTTCGGTATGCAACATGCACGCCACAATACATCAACCGGTACAAAAGGAGGTTGCATTGCCTATTCTTTTTCATGCGACAGTCAGTCTGTTGAGCATGCTCGGCCTGCTGTTCTCACCCTGTGTGCAAGCACAAACGCGTGACAGCAGCCAGACCGTGCTGATCGGCGTGATCGGTCCGATGGCAATGCCCCGTGGTCAAAGTTCACGCGATGCGGCTCAGATGGCTGTTGATCGCATCAACAGCCAAGGGCTGCGGGTCAACGGCAAAAACATCACGCTCAGACTCTTCGTCGCTGACGATAAGAATGATCTCAACCTTGCCGCTATCGCCGCCCGCTCAGCGGTCGCTGCCGGCGTAGTCGGTGTCATCGGGCATCTGACAACCGACACCAGTATCGCCACGGCACGCATTTACAGCGATGCCGGCATTCCGCAAATGTCGCCGACTGCGGCGGGACGCGAATTCACCCTGCTGGGCTACTCCACCATCTTCCAGATGCTCGGCCATAGCGATTACACCGCACAATACCTGGCGGAAACAGCCGTCAAGGTTCTGCGCGCCAAACGCATCATGCTGATCGATAACGACACCGTTCTCGGCAAGGCGTTGGCGAAAAGCTTCACAGCAGCGGTGACGCGCCTGGGGAGCACCATCGTCGAGACTGATCGCATCAACGTCAAAAGCTCCGATTTCAACACCACCATGTCGAAGATCAGAAACAGCGACGCCGATCTCGTATTCTTTGCTGGCGTGGTACCGCAAAGCATCGCCTTCGCGACACGTCTTCAACAGTTGGGATTGCGCACCAAACTACTGCTGGCGGGTGGTGCCATCAATCCTGACTTCCCCCGTAAGACAGAGGAATACCCGGACGGTACGCTGGTGCTGGTGAACGGTTATCCGGTCGAGCGAGCGCCGGATTTCAAGAGGCTGGAAAAACAATATCGGGAAAAGTATACGTCGCCGCTGATACCGCAGTCCTGGTTCGCCTACGATGCAGTCGCTATGCTGGCAGAAGCCATGAAACGCACCGATTCGCTCAATCCCCATCTGCTGGTGTCTGCACTGCATCAGATGAAGTACAACGGCATGTCCGGCCCGGTCTCCTTCAGCACCGACGGCAGCGCAGAGAATCCGCGCTATACGCTTTATCGCGCTGAACAACAAAGCTGGAAGACACTCAATACGCTGCCGTAACGGCACCTCTCCCAGATCTCAACGTTTGATGGATTGGGAAGCACCTGCCAGCAATGGGTGCCGCGTGCAGATAAGTGATACCAGTTGCCTGCGGCGCGCTGTATTGAATGTCAGGACATCGCACTTGCATTCAAAAAACTTGCTGCAAGGGAGCGTTCAGTTCAGCCAGCCGCGTCGGCGGAAGTACCAGAACGGCGCAATCGCCGAGCCGACCATCATCAGAATCGCCAGTGGGTAGCCTATCAGCCAGTCAAGCTCCGGCATGACCTTGAAATTCATGCCGTAAATACTGGCGATCAACGTCGGCGGCAGGAAGGCGACCGACGCCACCGAGAAGATCTTGATGATCTTGTTCTGATTGATGTTGATGAAGCCGACGGTGGCATCCATCAGGAAGTTGATCTTGTCGAACAGGAAGGCGGTGTGGCCGTCCAGCGATTCAATGTCGCGCAAGATCTGGCGCGCGTCTTCGAACTGCTCCGAGCTCAGCAAGCGGCCACGCATCAGAAAGCTCACCGCGCGGCGCGTATCCATCATGTTGCGGCGGATGCGCCCGTTCAAGTCTTCCTCGTGAGCGATAGTGTTCAGCACGTCGGCAGCAGCCTGGTCGGAGAGACTTTTCTTGAGCACGCTGTGACTGACGGCTTCGAGCTTCTGATAAATGCCTTCGAGCGCATCCGCCGAATATTCGGCATCTGTCTCGTACAAATCGAGCAGCACGTCACGATAGTCACCGATCGAACCGGGACGCGAACGCGCGCGCATGCGCACCAGGCGAAATACCGGCAGGTCTTCGGCATGCACCGAGAACAGGATGTTGCGTGCCAGGATGAAGGCCACAGTCATGGTGGCCGAGGCGTCGTTTTCGCCTTCAAACAAAAAATCGGTGCGCAGGTGCAGGTCGCCGTTTTCCGCTTCGAAATAACGCGCGGAGGCTTCAATGTCGCTGAATTCGTCTTCGTCCGGCAAGGTCACGCCGTAGATGCTTTTGACCCAGGCGCGCTCATCGTCGGTCGGCTCGGTCAGGTCGACCCAGACCGGCACGATGTTTTCCAGATCGCTGCGGCTGTCGATATTGACCTGGTTCAGTCGACCATTTTGCAAAACAAAAACATTAATCATGTGATCTCACTGTCAGGACAAGTCGACTGGACGGATAGTGTGTAACGGCACGGTAACAAACCGGTTGCCGACCTGCCGTCGAACTGGAACGCAAGTGTACGTTCAAGCTTGTCGGCAGGCAAGCGCCACACGTGCGGCCGCGTGCAGTTCGCTTATTTTCGGGAAGACGACTTGGCCCCGGACTTGGCGGGCGGCTTTTCCACGGGCTTCACCGGCGGCAGCTCGGCAGCTCCCATGCGGCGCAGGATCAGGCCCGTCCGGTTGGCGAGGTATGCAGAGCCGGGATTCTTGTCATAGAAACGCGGACGCGGCAGCATCACCGCCAGCCTGGCCGCCTGGCTCGGCCCGAGATTGGCCGCGCTGATGTTGTAGTAATGCAGCGACGCTGCCTCCGCGCCAAAGACACCATTTCCCCATTCCACCACATTGAGATAAATCTCAAAGATGCGCTGCTTGTCCATCAGGAATTCCAGCATGTAGGTAATGACGAATTCCTGCGCCTTGCGAATATAGCTGCGCTCGCCGGAGAGAAACAGGTTCTTCGCCAGCTGCTGGGTAATGGTGGAGCCGCCGGCGACAACCTTGCCCTTCTTGTTGTTCTTTTCGTAGGCTTTTTGCAGGGCATCCCAGTCGACGCCTTCATGTTCGGAAAAATTGGAATCTTCCGACGCAATGATGGCGCGCTTGAGGTTATTGGAAATACGGTTATAAGGCACCCACCGGAATTGCAATTGCGCGTTGGGATTTTTTTCCTGCAGGATGGACAGTTGCTGGCGCATGAAACTGGTCGAATCCGGATTGTGATCGACCCACCACCAGATCTGCACGAAGAAATACAGTTGCAGCAGCAACACTAAGGTTAAAGGCAACACGATCAGCCACAGGAACAGCTTGCGCAAGAGCTTCATTTTTCTGATGTTTGTTATTGATTGATACAGCGCCCGTTGCCGGGAAATCCTGAAATGACGGACCTCAGCTTTGATTCAGTTGCGCGCGCAAGGAGGCAAACACGTCCGCTGTTTCCGGACGCACGCCGCGCCATATAAAGAATGCCTCCGCCGCCTGCTCCACCAGCATGCCCAGACCGTCGCGTGCGACAGCGCCGTGGCGCGCGGCAAACTCCATGAATACCGTCGGCTGCTTGCCGTACATCATGTCGTAAGCCAGTGTTGTCGCCTCAGCTGTACGCGAAAAAACACTCACGGGAATCGGCGGCACGTCAGCGGCGAGACTGGCAGACGTCGCGTTGATCACCACATCGAAGGCACCGGTCAGCTGTGCATATTCTGCTGCGACCAGATTGCCGTACTCGGCAAACTGCGTCGCCAACTCCTGCGCTTTGGCGTGCGTGCGATTGGCTAATACCAGCTCGGCAGGCTTTTGTTCAAGCAAAGGCAGCAAGGCGCCGCGCGAGGCACCGCCGGCGCCAAGCAGCAGAACGCGCTTACCGGCCAGCGTGACACCGGCGTTCTGGACAATATCCACCACCAATCCTGCGCCATCCGTGTTGTCGCCGAGGATACTGCCGCCTTCAAATTTGAGCGTATTGACTGCACCTGCCAGGCGCGCGCGATCGGTTAAGCGATCAGCCAGCGCATGCGCTTCGAGCTTGAAAGGCACGGTGACGTTGGCCCCTTTGCCGCCATTGGCGATGAAAACCTTGACTGCCGCCTTGAAACCTTGCAGCGGTGCCAGCAGACGCTCATAGCTCAGTTGCTGCGCAGTCTGCAATGCAAACTGTGCGTGGATTTCAGGCGACTTGCTGTGGGCAATCGGATTGCCGATGACGACGTATGCATCCATTTTCTTATCAGCGTGAGCTGCTCATGTCAGTCTGCAAAGTTTCTTCGTGCGTAAAACGAAAACGGGTGATGATTTCCCAGATATCGTCCTTGCTGGTCGTGCGCATGTTGTCCGGAAAACGCCCGAACGGTGCCGAACGCCGGACGATCGCCAGTGCCGCACTGTCGAGTGCAGCGTTGCCGGAACCGCGCTCGATACGCACGCCGCCTTCCTTATCGTAAATCGTGCCATCCTGGAAAACCGGAATGTAAATCACCAGTTCGCCGTACAGCTTCTTGCCGTCCCGCTGCGGAAAATTGAGCGTGCCGAGCCGCTCGATTTTTTCCTGCATGGCCTTGTAATACAAAGCGTAGCCAGCCTCACGGGTACGCGCAGTGATCTGCGTCTTCTTCGGCCGCTTATTGTATTCCTCAATGTTCTTGGCGACTTCGGCTTCCATGCGCGCCACCGCCTTGGCGGTGTCCAGCAAGTCCTTGGCATTGATCTGCGGCGTGACTTCTTTCGGTTTTTCGCGCTCCGGCGTGGCGACGGTCTGCGTGGTCTTGTTCATCTGCGACAGAATCTTCTGCTGCTGCGCTTCCAGTTCAGCCACCTTGCGCTGCGCTGCCTTGACGCTGTCGCCATTCTCGACCTTGCGCATATCCGGCAGCGGCGACTTGGCGCGGCCTTCGTTGGCGTTGCCGCCGCCATCCAGGTTTGCCTGCGCAATAGCGTCGGCCTTGACCGGCGCCTTGTCGTGCTTGGCGTTGACCAGAATCACTTCCAGCCCCGGATCGGCAGGCTTGAGCCTGAACGCATCCGGCGCGGCGAAATGCACACCCAGCAAGATCGCGTGGATCACCACGGAACCGGCCAGAGCGATAGTCAGGAAGCGATTGTCGGCAAAAGATTTCACAGGCACATCAATAGATGAAAAACGCGATTTTACGCCAAAGCCAGGGTCATTCCGCAGCCGGGACAGGGGTGGCGCCGGCTGTCTCATCGCCGGCACTATTCTCGGCCGACTCTTCTGTACCTTCAGCCGCTGCCTCGGCGTCTTCCACCGCAGCATCTTCCATGCCTTGCAACATCGCTTCGTCTTCGTCGTCCATCGGCTCGGCGTCAGCAGGCTGCTGCGCAGTCGGAATCTCCAGCAAGCGTGCCTCGACGGTCAGATCGACTTCATCCCAGCGCAGCAGATCCAACTTGACCTGCAAACCACGTGCAACCTGCGGCATGCCCGGCAAGCGAATCACCAGAGGAATGTCGACCAGACGCAAAATCTCGTCCTTCAGCACCACGGCATCGACCTGTCGCGCCTGTTCTTGCGCCAGCCAGCGCAGGCACCAGTAGCGCTCCATCCCGGACTGGAAGTCGGCGTAGCCGGAGTAGGCAGAATCGAACGCCGACACGATGGCGAACAAATCAGCGTCGCGCGGCTTGAACGGTGCCGCCAGTGGCGCGGTGACGCCATGCTCCAGGCACGCCAGGATCTGCCATTGATTGACCAGATCGGTATAGCGGCGCAGCGGCGAAGTACTCCATGCATATTGATCGACGCCGAGGCCCTGATGGGGCGCGGCGTGCGTCACCATGCGCACTTGCATCTTGGCGGCCCAGCCACCGGCTCCGCCGCCTTGTGCGCGGTAGATGCCCGGCACGCCATGGTCGGCCATGAACTTGCCCCAGGTGCTGTTGGCGAAGATCATCAGTTCGGCGACGATCTTGTCCAGTGGTGCACCGCGCTTGCGGCGCGTGATCGTGACGACATCGTTGTCGACATAGAAGTTGAAATCGACGCGGTTGTTCTGTTCCGGACGCAGGCCGAAACTCTCGCGCTTGGCCATGCGGCCTCGCTCCAGCACTTGCACCCATTGCCACAGCAAGCTGATGTCGTCCTTGTGCGGATACTCGCCGCTGTTGTTGGCCAGCGCTTCTTCCGTGACCAGCGCATCCAGATCGTTGTGGCGCAGGTTAGCGGAAATCGGCACGATCTCGGCGCGCGTCTCGGTGGAGATCACGCTCCAGTCGGATGGGTCGAGCGTCGCGTAGAGCGACAAGGCCGGGCAGTTCTTGCCTTCGTCGAGCGTAAACGCTTCGACCAGCGAATCGGGCAGCATGGTGATTTTTTCACCGGGCATGTAAACCGTCGACATGCGCTGGCGCGCCATGGCATCGATCGCATCGTCGCGCTTGATGCCCAGACCCGGTGCAGCGATATGGATGCCGACGCGCACGTTGCCGTCAGCCAGTTTGACAACCGACAAGGCATCGTCGATTTCGGTCGTGGTGACATCATCGATGGAGAAGGCCTGCACATCCGCCAGCGGCAAATCGGCAGGCACGGATGGAATTTTCACCTCAGGGAAACCGCTGCCCTTGGGGAAAAACTCAAACAGGAACTTGGCGTAATGCAGGTCCTTCGGCGACGCCAGGCCACCGGTCGACAGCATCAGGCGCTGCGGCGTGGTTTGCAATTCTCTGCAGGCGGCGTCGAGCGCCTTGAATTCAATACCGTTCTTGTCGGGACGGAACAGCAATTGCAGCGCCATTGGTTTGAAAGAGTCCGGCAATTTTCCGGCCTTCAACTCTTCGACATACTGCGCCTGCACCAGCGCTTGCTGTTTCTTCTTTTCGATACCGGCCAGCGCGGCTTGCAACGAAGCCTGCGGCGCAGCTTTATAACGTCCTTTTCCCTTGCGGTAAAAATAAATCGGCGACGAATGCAGGCGCAGCAGCAAGCCGGCAGCCTCATGCGGCAACGGGGCATGTCCGAAATATTCCGTCCCCAGCTCGGCAAAGCCAAACTCGTCTTCACCCGCGACTTCCCACAGAAAATCGAGGTCGATGTCCTGCGCGATGACCTGCGCGTCTTCCAGCAACTTGGCCGGGCTCGGCGAGGCGAACTGCAGCATCACGTCCTTGGACTTGACCTTGCTGCGCTTGCCCGATGCCATTTCGACCTGATAGGCCTCACCTTGCTGCGACAGCACGGTGCCAGCCTTGAAATCACCGGATTCTTCAAAAAATAAATTCATCGATTGTTACTTACATATTCAATGCCATCAGCGTGCTGAGGGCGGGTAAAAAAACATCGGTCACCAGCATGACGCTGCCGTGACGACGAAACAGAGAGCGGCGCGCATACAAAGGCTGCAGCGGCGGCTGAGAATGAAGATCAAGCGCCTGGCATACACGGCGCACCAGCGGATGACCCGCGTGCAGACGGGCATATTGAATCGGCGCGCGCGTCACCAGCGGATCGGAAAACAAACTGCCGCCCAGCGGTCGATTGCCCAGACGGCGAAAAAAAGGCCAGGCCGCTGCCGATGCCAGCGGTGTGACCGTATGACCGAACAGCACCGGATGGCCGTCGCAGTGCAAGATGACGTCGCGCTCTTCGACCGCCTCGCGCGGGGTCAGTCCGAGCAATCCGCATTCATCCTGCAAGGCATTGCCGGGACGCTGGCGCAGACGCTGCACGCGCAGCGCGTCGCAACGCGCACGCAACTTGAAAGTCATCGAGCCGGGGTCAGCCAGCCATTGCCGTAACAGCGGTCCGGCCTGCACTGCATTCGGATGGTCGAACCAGCGCGCACGGCCAAGCAGCTTCTCCATCAGCTTAGTGCCTCATCGCCGGCTTGCAAGCTGTTCGGCGGATTCAATGGATTCAATGGATTCAAAGGCTCTACCTCCACACCGCAAAACGCCAGCACTTCGTCGGCATAGTCGGCGAATTCGCTGATGCCATGGTCGCTTCCTTCGATCACGATTTGCTTCGCGCCGGGGTAATGCGCCGTCATCTCGCGCCAATCCAGCACTTCGTCGCCGGTCGCGGCGATCAGGAAGTAGCGCTCCGGACGGGTAATCTTGTCCACGGTCAATGCGCGCAACTCATCGATGTAGGCGTGCTTGAATTCAAAAGGCTCGTCGGAGTGGTATTGCGTCGTGACGCCGACGTAAGACTCCAGATCGCGTGGCGGTTTGACGGCCGGATTGAGCAAGACCGCGCGGCAACCCAGATGCTCCGCCAGCCAGGTCGCATAAAAACCACCCAGCGACGAGCCGACCACCGTCAGTTGCTCCACAGGAAACTGCTGCGCGGATTGTTCAACATAATCCAGCGCCAGCTTGATCGCAGCAGCTGGCGAAGCCGGCAATTGCGGGCAGTAATATTCCGGCAGACGTCCCAGCGCCTGCAAACGTTCGGCCATGTAACGCGCCTTGAACGATTGTGGCGACGAGCGAAAGCCGTGCAGATACAAAATCATGCGAGCGCGTCCAGCAGCTTCTGATGGACGCCGCCGAAGCCGCCGTTGCTCATGACCAGAACATGGTCGCCCGGACGTGCGGCCTGCTTGATCGCCTGCACCAGCGCGCCAAGGTCGTCGAACGCCTGCGCCTTGTCACCCAACGGCGACAGCGCTTGCGCCAGATCCCAACCCAATGCTTCCTTGCCGCTGCCCTTGGCGCCGTAGCCGAACACCAGGTCGGCCTCGGTCAGGCTGGCGGGCAAGGCGTCTTTCATGGTGCCTAGCTTCATCGTATTGGAACGCGGCTCCAGCACGGCGAGGATGCGCCCGCCGCCATCCTTGCCAACCTTCTTGCGCAGACCGGCGACCGTGGTGGTGATGGCGGTCGGGTGATGGGCAAAGTCGTCGTAGACGGCGATGTTGTTGACGGTGCCGCGCAACTCCATGCGGCGCTTGACGTTTTCAAACTTTTCCAGCGCGGCGATCGCCTGCGCTGCCGGCACGCCGACATGGCGCGCGGCGGCAATTGCCGCCAGCGCATTCATGCGATTGTGTTCGCCGGTCAGCGACCACTGCACGGTGCCTTGCGGCTCGCCGTTGAAGACGACGACGAAACTGCCGTCGTCGTGGGTCTTGAGCGACCAGCCATTTTCTCCGGCCTCTACGCCGAAATTCTCGTGCTCGCTCCAGCAACCGCGTGCGATCACACGCTCCAGGGCAGGCTCGCGGCCGTTGACTATGAGACGGCCAATGCCGGGCACGGTACGCACCAGATGGTGGAATTGTGTCTCGATGGCAGTCAGATCCGGAAAGATGTCGGCGTGATCGTATTCCAGATTGTTCAGGATCGCGGTCTTGGCGTGGTAGTGCACGAACTTGCTGCGCTTGTCGAAGAAGGCGGTGTCGTATTCATCGGCTTCGATGACGAAGAAGATGGAGTCTTCCTTTTTGCCATTCTGGTTTTTGTCATCCTTGCCTGACAAGCGTGCGGAAATACCGAAGTTCATCGGCACGCCACCGATCAGGAAGCCGGGCGCATAGCCGCAGTCCTCCAGAATCCAGGCCAGCATGGCGGACGTCGTCGTCTTGCCGTGCGTACCCGCGACGGCGAGCACCCATTTGTCCTGCAGGATGTGATTGCCCATCCATTCCGGCCCCGACACATAAGGCAAGCCGCGATTGAGGATTTCCTCCATCAGCGGATTGCCGCGCGACACCACATTGCCGATGACAAACAGATCAGGTTGCAGCTTGACTTGCTCGGGATCAAAACCCTGGATCAACTCGATCCCCTGAGCTTCCAGCTGTGTGCTCATGGGGGGGTAGACATTGGCGTCGCATCCGGTGACCTTGTGACCGGCTTCTTTCGCCAGTACCGCCAGGCCTCCCATGAAGGTGCCGCAAATGCCGAGGATATGAATATGCATAGTGAATCTTGATAAGGAATCCCGAGATTTTACCTGAGCCGACAAGGGTCGACGGCGATATCTGCGGGCTCGGGTTATTATTGCGGCCATGCATCAGACCGACATCGAACTCTTACGCTCAGAAATCGCCTCCGCGGCAGCCCGCATGATTGCCGAGGACGGCGCCGACTACGCCACCGCCAAGCGCAAGGCGGCGCGCCAGATTCTGGGCGACAACAAGACGCGCGGCGACATCCTGCCGGATAACGCGCAGATCGAAGAAGAAGTCCGCCTGTATAACGAGCTGTTCTTCGGCGACACCCAGCCTGCCCGTTTATTGCATTTGCGCCAACTGGCGGTGCAATTGATGGAGGAACTCGCGCGCTTCAATCCCTATCTGACCGGGGCGGTGCTCAATGGCACGGCCGGCGAGCACTCCGACATCCATTTGCAATTATTTACATCGAGCGCAAAAGACGTCGAAATTTATCTCTTGAACAAGAATATCAACTTCGATGTCAGCGAAAGCCCCCATTTCAAGAGCAGCCACAAGGGCGGCCACGAACCGGTGGAGACGCTGAGCTATCTGCTGCCGCAACGCGGTGCCGCGCCGGAAGGGGTACACCTGGCGGTGTATGATGTCGACGACTTGCGCGGCGGCATCAGAACGTCTGCCGGCAAACGCGCCGAACGCGCTGATATCGATGCGGTACGCCGCCTGATCATGGAAGAAAGCTGATGAAGACGCGAAACATATTTTTGTTTGTTCTGGTTGCCGCCATCGCTGCCGGCGTCGGCATGTATACCAGCCACAAACAAAGCCAGCCGGCACCACAGACGCCTGAAGCGAAAGCCGTCGCCAACCTGTTCGCGCAGACCATGCCCGACGCCGCCGGCAAACCGCAGGCCTTGTCACAATGGAAAGGCAAGCCGCTCATCATCAATTTCTGGGCCACCTGGTGCGCACCGTGTGTAGAAGAAATGCCTGAACTGGCAGCGCTGCAGGCCGAAGTCGCCCCGGTGCAAATTATCGGCATCGGCGTCGATTCCCAGGAGAACATCGCCCAGTTTGCAGAAAAATTCCATATCTATTATCCTCTCTACGTTGCCGGGACCGGTGCCACCGATCTGCTGCGGCAGTTCGGCAATCAAGCCGGCGGCCTCCCCTTCACGGTCTTGGTGGGACTGGACGGAAACCTCAAAAAGGTCTATCTTGGGCGCCTGAATTTTGATGAGCTGCGCCGCGATCTCGCCTCCTTCAAAAACATGTAAATAAAGTTTTTCTTGCCAAATGAAGGCATTTGACGGCAAAATGCGCGCATCGTCGTCAAACGGAGCTTTATCTCCATGGCAATAAACCTTCTCCTCCTCAATGGACCCAACCTGAATTTGCTGGGCACCCGGGAGCCTGAAGTCTACGGATCAACCACCCTGGCAGACATCGAGCAACGCGCGGCTTTGCAGGCCGGCAAAGCCGGTGCGACGCTTAACGCCTTTCAAAGCAACCATGAAGGCGCGCTCATTGATCGCATTCATGCCGCCAGGAAAGAAGGCGTCGATGCCATCGTGATCAATCCGGGCGGCTTGACGCACACCAGCGTGGCCTTGCGCGACGCGTTGGCCGGTGTGGCGATTCCGTTTGTGGAAGTACATATTTCCAATATTCATCAGCGCGAAGAATTTCGCCATTTTTCTTACCTGTCCGGTATTGCCAAGGCTGTGTTGTGCGGCTTCGGCGTCGAAGGCTACCGTCTGGCAATTGATTATCTGCTCCAGCAGCCATAAGGACTCCACCCCGATTTTCTGGTCAGCATCGCCGCGTGGCGTCAGGCATGAGGCGTTGCTGACCTAATTAACTTGTTATATCTATTACTACTGAGGAATTCACATGGATTTACGGAAACTCAAAACCTTGATCGATCTGGTCGCTGAATCGGATATCGAGGAGCTGGAAGTCACCGAAGGCGAGAGCAAGGTTCGCATCGTCAAGTCGTCGGCGACGCCGCAAAATCAAGTCGTGATGATGCAACCGCAAGCTGCTTATCCGCAAACCATGCAAGCCGGCGCCGCTCCTGCGCCTGTCGCTGCTCCGGTTGCTGCAGCACCAGCCGCGCCTGAAGGCCACATCGTCAAATCGCCGATGGTCGGCACCTTCTACCGCTCCTCCGCTCCGGGCGCTCCGGCATTCGTCGAAGTCGGCAAGGAAGTCAAAGAAGGCGACACCATCTGCATCATCGAAGCAATGAAGCTGTTGAACGAAATCGACGCCGACAAAGCCGGCGTGATCAAGCAAATCCTGGTTGAAAACGGTCAGCCGGTCGAATTCGGCCAACCACTGTTCGTAATCGGCTAAATCCTGCCAGAATGTGGATGGACGGCCTGTAGTTTCATTGAGCCCGGCAATACTTGAAGGAGCTCAACTGCAGGCCCGCACTGGAATCGCTTCCGTGTGCTCCATCCATGGCGGATCTGGTTACCTGTATGTAAACGCTTGACTCTTGGCGACGCACATTTCCTCTTATGTTTGAAAAAATCCTTATCGCCAATCGTGGCGAAATCGCTCTCCGTATCCAGCGCGCATGCCGTGAAATGGGCATCAAGACCGTGGTCGTGCACTCCGAGGCGGACCGCGAGGCGAAATACGTCAAGCTGGCGGATGAGTCGGTCTGTATCGGACCTGCACCTTCCGCGCTCAGCTACCTGAACATGCCGGCGATCATCAGCGCGGCAGAAGTCACCGACGCGCAAGCGATCCACCCGGGCTACGGCTTCCTGTCCGAGAACGCCGACTTCGCAGAACGCGTTGAGAAATCCGGCTTCGTCTTCATCGGCCCGCGTCCGGAAAACATCCGCATGATGGGCGACAAGGTCTCGGCCAAGCAGGCCATGATCCGCGCCGGCGTGCCGTGCGTACCTGGCTCTGAAGGCGCATTGCCGGACAATCCGAAAGAAATCGTGCAGATCGCACGCAAGATCGGCTACCCGGTCATCATCAAGGCGGCTGGCGGCGGCGGTGGCCGCGGCATGCGCGTGGTGCATACCGAAGCAGCGCTGATCAACGCCGTCACCATGACCAAGACGGAAGCCGGCGCAGCCTTCGGCAATCCGGAAGTCTATATGGAGAAGTATCTGGAAAATCCGCGTCACGTGGAAATCCAGATCCTCGCCGATGAACACAAGCAGGCCATCTGGTTAGGCGAGCGCGATTGCTCCATGCAGCGCCGCCACCAGAAGGTCATCGAGGAAGCACCGGCACCGGGCATCCCACGCAAGATCATTGAGAAGATCGGTGAACGTTGCGCCGAAGCCTGCCGCAAGATGAACTACCGCGGCGCCGGCACCTTCGAGTTCCTGTACGAAAACGAAGAGTTCTACTTCATCGAAATGAACACCCGCGTGCAGGTTGAACATCCGGTCACAGAGATGATCACCGGCGTCGACATCGTGCAGGAACAGATCCGCATCGCCTTCGGCGAGAAGCTGCGTTATCGCCAGCGCGATATCGAGTTGAAGGGTCACGCAATCGAATGCCGTATCAACGCGGAAGATCCGTTCAAGTTCACCCCGTCGCCAGGTCGTCTGACGGCATGGCACGTACCGGGCGGCCCCGGCATTCGCGTCGATTCACACGCTTACGCCGGTTACTTCGTCCCGCCGAACTACGATTCGATGGTCGGCAAGGTGATTTCCTACGGTTCGACCCGCGAGCAGGCTATCCGCCGCATGCAAATCGCGCTGTCGGAAATGGTGGTCGAAGGCATTTCGACCAACATCCCGCTGCATCGTGAACTGATGGTCGATGCCCGCTTCATCGAAGGCGGCACCAACATCCATTATCTCGAGCACAAGCTGGCGGAGCGCCCAACTGCGCCTCCGGCAGAAAAGCCGGCGAAGAAATAAGTTGAAGAAGTAAAGGCAAAGAAACCGATGGGCTGGACCGAAATTGTTATTCAAGTCACGCGCGATCAGGCTGAGGCATTGTCCGATGCCCTGATGGAAGCCGGCGCCTTGTCGGTGTCGGTGGAAGACGCCGACGAAGGCACCACTGCCGAGCAGCCGCTGTTCGGCGAGCCCGGCATGGAGCCGGCCGAGGCGGCGTGGGAACGCAGCCGCGTGGTGGCACTGGCCGACGTCGATGCCGACCACGCCACGATCGTCACCGACGCCGCCAAAGCCATCGGTCTGGACTATGCGCTGCCGTTCGCCCTGCGTTCGGTGGAAGAGCAAGACTGGGTACGCCTGACGCAATCGCAATTCGATCCTATCCATATCGGCAAACGCATCTGGGTCGTGCCTAGCTGGCACGACGCACCAGAGCCGGATGCGCTTGTACTGGAGCTCGACCCCGGCCTGGCCTTCGGCACCGGCAGTCATCCGACGACGCGCCTGTGCATGGAGTGGCTGGAAGAACATGCCGCCAATACATCGACGGTACTCGATTACGGTTGCGGTTCCGGTATTCTGGCGCTGGTTGCCAAGAAGCTCGGAGCACAGCACGTCATCGGCGTCGACATTGATCCGCAAGCACTGGAATCGGCACGCTTCAATAGTGAACGCAATGCGTGCGAGATCGAATACCACCTGCCGGAAGCCTTTGTCCGCACATATCCGGAAAATCAGACTTTTGCCATCGTTGTCGCCAATATCCTCGCGGGCCCCTTGCAATTGATGGCGCCCATGCTGGCCGGGCGCGTCGCGCCGGGTGGTTCGCTGGTGTTATCGGGCGTGCTGGATCGCCAGGCTGACGAAGTGATTGCCGCTTACGCGCCGTATATCGCGCTGAGCGTCTGGGCCGAACATGAAGGCTGGGTCGCGCTGGCCGGCCAGGCGCCGACGGAGTAAGCATGTTGCGCCGGATCGCTCTTCGCCATGTCAGCAACACGCGGCTTAACGCGGTTTGGTATTGCGCTGAACCCGGCGAGGTACGCTGATGGCGCTGGCGACTCAATGTCCCTTCTGCCAGACGACATTTCGCGTCGCTCAAGACCAGCTCAAACTGCGCGGCGGCCTGGTTCGCTGCGGTAGCTGCAAGGAAGTTTTCAACGGCAACGATCACCTGGTGTCGCCGGACATCGCGCAACAACTCGTGGCCACGCCTGCACCCACCACCTCAACATCAGAAAAGACAGAAGATCGTCCGGCACCGACGGGATGGCCCAAGCTACCGGGCAATTCCAATGCGGCATCAGCCACGATGCCCGCAGCGCCGACAGCGCCCGTGACTCCCCCGCGCCCACCGATAGATTTATCCGCGGCATTTGCCAGCATCGCCGCAGAAACCGACGATGCACCCTGGGGAACACAGTCGGTCACGCCAACACCGCAACCGGATTCGTCCGAATCGGAAAAAGCTACTGCTTCACCATCCTTCCCACTGCCGGGTACTCCGGCCAAATCCACCGAAACACTCGCTAACACTGCTTCGCCGGATCAGGCTGAACAGACTGCGATCAACACCTTGACGCAGGAATTGTCTTACCCGGTTCCCCTCACTTCCTCTGCGCGTGCAGAAGACACGGCGCCCGCGACAGAGATGGAAGGAGCCGCGGAAAGAACTTCGAAGCAAACCGAATCCGAGAGCGAAGAAGAGGATGAGGAAGAGCACGAAGAGGAATACGAGGAAGACGACGCAGATACTCCCGCCTTCGTTCAGAAGGTAGAACGCCGCGAACGCCTGCACCGGATCGGCCGCGTCGTCATGCGTGTCGGCGCGGTATTACTCACCATCGCTTTGCTGCTGCAGGCGACGTATGTCTGGCGCAATACGATCGCTGCGTGGTTGCCATCGACACGCCCCCTGCTGGCGTCCATCTGCAACGCGCTGCATTGCTCGGTCGGCCTGCCCACCAATATCGACCAGTTGTCGCTGGAATCCAGCGAACTGCAACTGGTGCCGCCCAATCAGAATATTTATACCCTGACGGTACTGCTACGCAACCGCGGCTACAGCGCCCAAGCCTGGCCGTACATGGAGCTGACATTGAATGACGGCGACGAAAAAGCCATCACCCGACGCGTCTTCACACCGCGCGAATACATCAAATCGGCACAAATGATCGATGACGGTCTGGCCGGTGAAGGCGAACAGCAAGTCAAACTGACGTTTGAACTGGCGCAACCGGCAGCCTCCGGCTACCGCATCTACCTGTTTTACCCCTGATTGCTCTCCGCCTTAGGACTCGCTTAGGCTTGGCTTAAGCAACCGGCACGAAAATCCGCAGAACCGGCGGGATTCTTCTACAATGCAGCATTCTTCAACTTTCTCAGACATTCGCCATGAGTTCACTTATCTGCGGCTCGCTCGCTTACGACAACATCATGCAATACGAAGGCCGCTTCGCCGATGCGCTGCTGGCGGATCAATTGCACAAGATTAATGTGTCCTTTCTGGTGCCGTCGATGCGTCGTGAATTCGGCGGCTGTGCCGGCAATATCGCCTATAACTTGAAATTGCTCGGTGGCGAACCCGTCATCATGGCAACCGTCGGTCAGGACAGCGCGCCGTACATGGAGCGCTTCAAGCACCTCGGCATTTCCACCAAGAGCATCCGCGTGATCGACAGCTCGTTCACCGCCCAATGCTTCATCACCACCGATGCCGGCGGCAACCAGATCACTGCGTTCCACCCGGGTGCGATGAGCTACTCGCACGAGAACAAGGTCGCCGATGCAGGTCCGGTCAAGTTGTCCATCGTGGCGCCGGACGGCCGCGACGGCATGTTGCAACATGCAGAACACAGCGCCGAACAAGGCATCCCGCTGATTTTCGATCCGGGCCAAGGTATGCCGATGTTCAGCGGCGACGATCTGAAGCACTTCATCGACCTGGCAACTTATGTCGCTGTGAATGACTACGAAGCCGAATTGCTGACCGCTCGTACCGGCCTGAGCCTGGAGCAAATCGCCAAACAGGTGTCGGCGCTGATCGTCACGCGCGGCGAGCTGGGCGCGGAAATCTTTACCGACGGCCAGAAGATCGATATCCCTTGCGTGCAGGCAGATGCCATCGCCGACCCGACCGGCTGCGGCGACGCATTCCGTGCCGGCATGCTGTTCGGCCTGACCAAGGGCATGGATTGGGCGACGACCGGACGCCTGTCCAGCCTGATGGGATCGATCAAGATCGCTTCACAAGGCCCGCAAAACCATGCACCGACACTGGCCGAAATCGATGATCGCTTCCACAAGGCCTTCGGCTATCGCTTTGCCTGATTGACGAAAGTCCTGACGGACTTTACTGCCACCAATGTTCAACACATCGGTGGCAGTGAAGTCGGCATCGCCGATATTGCCGGCATGATCTGAGATGTACACGCACCGAAGACCGCAGGACATTGAAAGGAATCGCCATGAAACGCCTCACTTCTGCCTTGCTCTTCTCACTGTACTCACTGTGCTTGCTGTCGCTCAGCCCGCTTGCATCGGCCGCGCTCAAACCCGGCGAAAAGGCGCCTGATTTCTCCACGCAGGCGTCGCTCGGCGGGCAGGTATCCACGTTCTCGCTGGCCGAAACACTCAAGAAAGGCCCGGTGGTGCTGTATTTTTACCCCGCGGCCTTTACCACCGGCTGCACGATTGAAGCTCACCTCTTCGCCGAAGCCATTGACCGCTACAAGGCGCTCGGCGCTACTGTCATCGGCGTATCAAACGACAAGATTGAAACGCTCAACAAGTTTTCCGTCAGTGAATGCCGTAGCAAGTTTGCGGTCGCCGCCGATACCGATCAGAAGATCATGAAATCCTACGATGCGGTGATGAACAGCAAATCGGACTATGCCAGCCGCACGTCCTACGTCATCGCGCCGGACAAGAGCATCATCTACGAATACAGCAGCCCGAGTCCCGACAAGCATGTCGAAAACACCTTGCAGGCATTGCAGCAGTGGGCGGCAAAGAAGAAATAGGCAGCAGATAGCGCAAAGAAGTTTGGCGTAGTTCATGACGACGCCGATATAAAAACAGGCCGCACGATACACCGTGCGGCCTGTTTTATTTTGACTGATCGTAAATGATCAGCCGATGGAGAGAATCAAGGTACTGACCAGACGCACGGCGATCTGCAGCAGTATCAGCGCCGCCAACGGCGACAGGTCGACATTGCCGATGAGCGGAATGACCTTGCGCAGCGGACGCAGCAGCGGCTCATTGAGCGCCCTTACAAACGGCGCCAACGGAGCGTAGGGATTCACCCAGCTGAAAATCGCTTCGATGATCAGCGTGGCCATGAACCCGTAAAAAATCCACTGGAAGAAGCGCACCAGCGAAAACAGAATGATGGGCTGAAAATCAAACCCGGAGACGAATCCAACTGCGGCGATGATCGACAACAGCACCACCAGGAAGGCGCCGACAAGACTGGCCCAATCGTAGCCGCCGACACCCGGCAACACTTTGCGCAGCGGCTTGACCAGCCAATCCGACAACTGAAATACGAACTGCCCCACCGATGCCGGCGGACGCACTTGCACGACCTGCATCCAGAAACGCAGCAACAGCACTCCAGCCAGCACGCTGGCGATGGCGTCAACGATCAACATGAAAATGCTATGCAACACGGTTACTCTCCATAAGAAGCTGTTTGCCCATCGGCTCCCGCGGCGCGGAAACCAAGCACGTGCATCCGGTTCGATGCGCAGTGCACATACTAAACCATGCAGCGCTATTCCCTATATGGGGACGCCGAATAATTAACAAAGCCCGGTTGAAACCAGGCAAACCATCGCGTGAAATCGCAGATGGCGGATTACAGCGACGGCTGCTGCCGATGTACAGCCATCAGAGCACAGCACCGCACTCCCGGACTATTCGCCAGCGTCAGCGTCGCACTGACCTTGGCGCCGACATCAATCCCAGATCTGCACCGGCGAAAAAAAAACCGCTGCATGAACGAGTCACACAGCGGTATTTTGCACCTGATTACTCAGGCACCAGGCCAGATCCGATTATGGACGTGTTGTGCCTGTTGGGAACGGCCAAGCTGCTGCCGGGTTCAGCACAGTCTTCACAGCTGGAGCTGCTGCAGCTGGCTTCGCTGCTGGCTTCTTAGCTGCTGGCTTTGCTGCTGCCTTCTTGGCGACAGGCTTCTTAGCTGCTGCTGGCTTAGCGGCCGGCTTTGCTGCAGCCTTGACTGCTGGCTTAGCGGCGACTGCCTTCTTCGCCACTGGCTTCTTCGCTGCAACTGCCTTCTTGGCTGCTGGCTTTGCTGCTGCCTTGGCGACTGGCTTCTTCGCTGCTACCGGCTTCTTCGCTGCGACTGCTTTCTTCGCTACTGGCTTCTTGGCTGCAACTGCCTTCTTCGCTACTGGCTTCTTCGCTGCGACTGCTTTCTTAGCGACTGGCTTTTTAGCTGCAACTGCCTTCTTCGCTGCTACTGGCTTCTTCGCTGCGACTGCTTTCTTAGCGACTGGCTTCTTCGCTGCTACCGGCTTCTTAGCTGCAACTGCCTTCTTCGCTGCTACTGGCTTCTTAGCTGCAACTGCTTTTTTAGGAGCTGCTGCTTTCTTTGCCACTGGCTTTGCTGCTGCCTTAGCTACTGGCTTCTTAGCGGCGACGGCCTTCTTCGGAGCTGCTGCCTTCTTGGCTGCAACTGGCTTCTTAGCGGCGACCGCTGGTTTCTTTGCAGCCGGCTTCTTGGCTGCTGGTTTCTTTGCTGCTGTTGCCATTTTGTTTCTCCTTCTTCACGTGATGGAAAAAATCAAGCTTGATTTAAGAAACCCGTCTGTACCATCGCGATGATGCAGGCGGATTATTCATCGGCACAAGCAAGTTTCTGCTTGCGCTAATGAATTCGGCACCAGCTGAACTGCTGCATCCCCTCACCTATGCAGCACTTCAGCTATCTTGGTCTGGCCTCTACCCCGCTTGTGCAGGGGTTCAGAGCTTCGGTCCGCGCCTTCGCGAACGCCACAACCAAAAAAAACGCCAGCGGATTACACGCTAGCGTCAGGAATACTAATCCCGAAAAACCTTCAGGTTTTTCAAAGGAAAAGCCGCCTGACCCGATTTAATCGAGTTAAGCGGCGATAACAGAGAAGATCGTTTCGGTCTTTTACTGTTCATTAAATTTGGTGAAAGCCTTCCGTATTTTGACAGTCGGATATCTTGCAAGCTACCCGACTGTTGAGTGCCTCACAAATCTCGCTGAAGAGCATTGACGAGATGGGCACATCATTCCCAGTTAAGCGCGCCTCCGGTTTGGTATTCGATGACTCGGGTTTCAAAGAAGTTGCGCTCCTTCTTCAAATCGATCATCTCGCTCATCCACGGAAACGGATTTTCTTCTTGCGCGAACAGTGGATCGAGTCCGATTTGCTGTGCGCGACGATTAGCGATGAATCGTAAGTAACCTTTGAACATCGGCGCATTCAAACCTAGCACGCCTCGCGGCATTGTATCCTCTGCGTAGCGATATTCCAACTCTACGGCGCTTAAAAACAACGATTTAATTTCGTTTCTGAATTCCGGCGTCCACAAATGTGGGTTCTCCATCTTCACCGTGTTGATCAGATCGATACCGAAATTGCAGTGCATCGATTCATCGCGCAGGATGTATTGATACTGTTCAGCGGCGCCCATCATCTTGTTCTGACGGCCCAGCGCAAGGATCTGCGTGAAGCCGACGTAGAAGAACAGACCTTCCATGATGCAGGCAAAAACGATCAGCGACTTCAGCAGCTTCTGGTCATTCTCTGTCGTGCCGGTCTTGAACTCAGGATCAGTCAGTGTGTTGATGAACGGGATCAGGAACTCGTCCTTGTCGCGAATCGACTTCACTTCGTGATACGCGTTGAAGATCTCTGCTTCGTCCAGACCCAGCGACTCAACGATGTATTGGTACGCGTGCGTGTGGATCGCTTCTTCAAACGCCTGGCGCAACAGGTACTGACGGCATTCCGGCGCAGTGATGTGGCGGTAGGTGCCCAGCACGATGTTGTTGGCGGCGAGCGAGTCGGCGGTGACGAAGAAGCCGAGGTTGCGCTTGACCAGACGGCGTTCGTCTTCGGTCAGGCCGTTCGGATTCTTCCACAGCTCAATATCGCGCTGCATGTTGATTTCCTGCGGCATCCAATGGTTGGCGCAGCCGGCCAGGTATTTATCCCAAGCCCATTTGTACTTGAACGGCACCAGTTGATTGACGTCGGTGTGGCCGTTGATGATGCGCTTGTCGGCGGCATTGACGCGGCTGGTCACGTCTACCGGCGCTTCGTCTTTGGTAACCAGAGCAGGATTCAGCGCGACGTCTGAAAATTGCGGACGTGCATTCGGACGTCCATCGTTCATAGCGGCCGATTGCAATTGAGGCTGAGGCGTTTGCGAGGCGTGCGGCGCGGACGGTGCCGGCGAGGCCTTCACTTCATCATCCCAAGAGAGCATGTTTGATCCTTTACTTAATTTACTTTGACGTCCCGACGCGGCCGGGATGTGACATATGACATTGATGCAGGCTGCTCGTTCATCCTCCGGAGAAGACTGCCGCCGGACTTGCCGGCGGCTGCTACCTGTTTTTACTGCCTGCCGGGATTATTGGCAGGCTTCGCACTCTTCAAAACCATCATCGCCTGGACGCAGATAGCATGCTTCGCCATCGGCTTCGGCTTCAACTGCTGCTGCCGCCACGGTTGCCGTGCTGGCTGCAGACGCCGTCATCGATGCTGGAGCAGAAGCTGCCGCTGCACTGTGGCCTACACCGCCATCCACTGCCACAGCGTTCAGCGCGCCGGTCTTGGACGTCGACTTCTCGGTGTGGGTCGCGCCGATGGTGCGGAGATAGTAGGTGGTCTTCAGACCGCGCAACCATGCCAGCTTGTAAGTCTCATCCAGACGCTTGCCCGATGCGCCGGCCATGTAGATGTTCAGCGATTGAGCCTGATCGATCCATTTTTGACGGCGGGATGCAGCTTCCACCAGCCAGGATGGTTCAACTTCGAAGGCGGTGGCGTAGATATCGCGCAGGTCTTGCGGGATGCGGTCGATCTTGGCCAGGCTGCCGTCAAAGTACTTCAGGTCGGAAATCATGACTTCGTCCCACAGGCCACGAGCCTTCAGGTCACGGACCAGGTACTCGTTGATTTCGGTAAATTCGCCCGACAGGTTCGACTTCACATACAGGTTCTGGTAAGTCGGTTCGATGCAAGCCGACACGCCGATGATGTTCGAAATTGTTGCTGTTGGTGCAATCGCCACGCAGTTCGAGTTGCGCATGCCGAACTCGGAAATGCGCGAACGCAGTGCCGACCAGTCCAACGTTTCCGACATGTCCGCTTCCAGATAGCCGCCGCGTTCTTGCGCCAGCAGCTTCAGGGAATCTTGCGGCAGGATGCCGCGATCCCACAGCGAACCACGGTAGGAGCTGTAACGGCCGCGCTCTTCCGCCAGTTCGGTCGATGCCCAGTAAGCGTAGTAGCAGACCGCTTCCATCGAACGATCGGCGAATTCCACTGCGTCCATCGAAGCGTAAGGTACGCGCTTCATGTGCAGGCAGTCCTGGAAGCCCATGATGCCCAGGCCGACCGGACGGTGGCGCAGGTTGGAATCACGCGCTTTCTTGACGGCGTAGTAGTTGATGTCGATCACGTTGTCGAGCATGCGCATTGCAGTGCGGATAGTCTTTTGCAGCTTGACGTGGTCGATCTCGCCATTCACTAGGTGAGCAGGCATGTTGACCGAACCCAGGTTGCAGACAGCGATTTCGGACTCGTTGGTGTTCAGAGTGATTTCTGTACACAGGTTCGAGCTGTGAACCACACCGACGTGTTGCTGCGGCGAACGGATGTTGCATGGGTCCTTGAAGGTGATCCATGGGTGACCGGTTTCGAACAGCATCGACAGCATCTTGCGCCACAGATCCAGCGCTTGCACCTTCTTGAACAGTTTCAGCTCGCCGCGGGCAGCCTTGGCTTCGTAGCCGGTGTAGGCTTCTTCGAAAGCCTTGCCGAACTTGTCGTGCAGGTCTGGCGCATCGGATGGCGAAAACAATGTCCACTCGCCCTTTTCCATGACGCGCTTCATGAACAGGTCTGGAATCCAGTTGGCGGTGTTCATGTCATGCGTACGGCGGCGGTCGTCGCCGGTGTTTTTACGCAGTTCGAGGAATTCCTCGATGTCCATGTGCCAGGTTTCCAGGTAGGCGCAGACTGCGCCCTTGCGCTTGCCGCCCTGATTAACAGCCACGGCGGTGTCGTTGACCACTTTCAGGAAAGGCACAACGCCTTGCGACTTGCCGTTGGTGCCCTTGATATGCGCGCCCAGCGAACGGACCGGCGTCCAGTCGTTGCCCAGACCGCCGGCGTATTTGGCCAGCAGAGCGTTTTCCTTGATGGCTTCGTAGATGCCGTCCAGATCATCGGCAACCGTCGTCAGGTAGCACGACGACAATTGCGAACGCAGGGTACCCGAGTTGAACAGGGTCGGTGTCGAGCTCATGAAGTCGAACGACGACAGCAGGTTGTAGAACTCGATGGTGCGTGCTTCACGGTCGATTTCGTTGAGCGACAGGCCCATCGCGACACGCATGTAGAATGCTTGCGGCATTTCAATGCGGGTGCCTTGAATATGCAGGAAGTAGCGGTCGTACAAAGTTTGCAGGCCGAGGTAACCGAATTGCAGGTCGCGCTCAGGCTTGATGGCGTTGGCCAGCTTGACCAGATCGAACTGGGCCAGCTTGGAGTCGAGCAGCTCGGCGGCGATGCCCTTCTTGATGTACTTGGCGAAGTAGTCCAGGTATTCGGCAGGCGCGTCAGCTTGCGCGACTTCCTTGCCGAAGACTTCTTTACGGATGGTGTGCATCAGCAGGCGCGCTGTGACCTGGCTGTAGGCCGGATCTTTTTCCATCAGGGCGCGGGCTGCCAGAATGGCCGACTTGTGCAATTCTTCAACCGGTACGCCGTCGTACAGGTTCTTGACGGTTTCGGCCAGGATGGCGTCAGCGTCGACGTGTTTTTCCAGACCAACGCAGGCTGCGGTGATCAGGGTACGCACTTCATCCAGATCCAACGGGCGGCTTTGGCCGTCTTCCACCACGTGCAGTTGCGGTGCAGCGAAATCGGTCTTGGTGTTGGCGCCTTGCTGTGCGCGTTCTTCCATGCGCTTGGCGCGATACAGAACGTAAGCACGGGCAACATCGTGTTCGCCGGAACGCATCAGGGCCAGTTCAACCTGGTCCTGGATATCTTCAATATGGAAAGTGCCGCCGGTCGGCTGGCGACGTACCAGGGCCGAAACGACATTGGTGGTCAATTGCTCGACCATTTCACGTACGCGCGCCGAAGCCGCGCCCTGGCCACCGTTGACGGCGAGGAATGCCTTGGTCACGGCAATCGAAATCTTCGATGGTTCAAAACCGACCACCGCACCATTGCGGCGGATGATTCTGTATTCACCCAAACCGGAAGCAGGACGAACCGATTGCGAAGGCGTTGCTTCGTCTTGGTTGCCCGCCGTGGGAATGACGCCAAAATCTGCCGGGGATTTAGCGGAAATTTCTTGTGTAGAGCGCACTGAGCCTCCTTAAAACTATGATTGACGGACAGCTGAGCTGCCCGTGTTGCCAATAGAACCCTTCATATATATAAGGTGCAAAAATATGAAGAGGTTCACGAATACCAGAAACAGGACGACGCCAATACTGCCGCGAGCGCGACTGCATGTAAGTACGACCTGTTCCGAACTGATTAAATAAAACCTGAAATTGAAGCTTGAAATTAATGCCTGAAGGGAGTGCTACCGAGACATCGTTTGAATTGTTGCTTGCCTCCAGACTCGCCACCCTACGAATCCCAACCTGAAGCCCACTCCTGCGGAACCTGCTCCAGCTCTTGTTGAGAGCCTTGATCCAGGGTCATCACAGAGTGACCAGGGGACCGCGAACAGCTTCTTCCAACTCAAAGAACGATCAAAGAATTACTTACTAAAAACACTACATCTAGTTCCAAAGGAATAATTGAGACTAATTCTAGTGTCTGGAATCGAGAGATGCAACCGCTATTTCTGGATATTTTTATATGTTTTACGCTTGACTTTCACCGACCCCAGAAGGGAAGCGCAATTGCGCTGCTTCAACATGGCAATAGAAATCCTTCTGAAATCTCGGCCAATCGAAAAACGGACCGGGATCGGTCTTTCTTCCCGGCGCGATGTGCTCGTGACCGGCGACATCGGTCAGCGGGTAGCGCTGCCGTAACGCAGCGGCAAGCGTCGCCAGCACCTGATACTGAAGATCGGTGAAGGGTTCGAAGTCGGTACCTTCCAATTCTATGCCGATGGAAAAATCGTTGCAGCGCTCGCGCCCCTTGAAGGAAGACACGCCGGCGTGCCACGCGCGGTCATTGGCCGAGACGAATTGGAGCAATTGGCCGTCGCGCTGAATGACGAAGTGCGCCGACACCCGCAGAGGGCGCAACTGGTCGAAATACGGATGCGCATCACAATCGAGCTGATTGCAGAACAGGTCACCGATGAACGGACCGCCGAACTGCCCCGGCGGCAAGCTGATGTTATGGATCACCAATAAATCGGTGACCATGCCTTCCGCACGGGCGTCGAAGTTCGGTGACGGCTGCCTGCAGGCGTAGTCACACCAGCCGTCGGCGGCGATCGTCAATTTTGCAGGAATCGGGGGGGCTGCGGGGGAGGCTGCCATGGCCAGCTCCGGGCTGACCATCGATATTGCCTTCTGGTCGCTGGAGTCTGCCGTCATATCAGGAAGAAGCCAGCCTCAGGTGCTCTTCGCTGCAGTAAACAATACCCGCCGCGTTGGACACCGATTCGGATGCCGGGAAATGGATGCCGCAGTGGGCGCATTGCACCATGGTCTCGGCGTCTTCCTTGCGCTGTTTGCGCGCAAAAGGATTGCGGCTGGCGCCGGCAGAACCTTGCGGCGAACCGGCGTTTGCCGCGATGGATTTTTTGGCGCGCTGCAGCCAGACCACGACCGCCAATGCGATCACCAGCCAAATGAGATATTTCATACCAGTATCCGATGCAGCACGACTTCGAGCACGAAGCGGCTGCCAACATAGGCGAGCAGCAAGACGGCAAACCCGGTCAGGGTGAAACTGAGCGCGGTGCGACCACGCCAGCCTTGCCATCTACGTCCCGCCAACAACAAACCGAACAATCCCCAGGACAGCAGTGTAAAGATCGTTTTGTGATCCCACCGGAAGGCCTTGTCAAACAACTGCTCGGAAAACACGACGCCCGACAACACGGTCAGCGTCAACAAAATAAAACCGAAAGCAATCAGCCGGAACAGGATCTTTTCCATCGTCAGCAACGCCGGCAGACGATCCAGCGCCATCGAGAACCAGCCGCTTTGCGCCGGGCCGGGCCGCGTATGCAGGCGCGACTCCTGCAGCACCATCAGCACAGCATGGAAAGCAGCGATGGTCAGCGTGCTGTAGGCCAGGATGGAAATGGCGATATGCCACAAGAACCAGTCCGACTTGCCCGCCAGAACCACCATATTGCCGGGAAAAACACTCGGCAGAATTACCGCCACGGCCGCCACCGGCAGCACCAGCACACGCAGGCTGTCGAGCGAGAAGTTGCGGTTTTCCAGCCAGTAAGCCGCGACCGACACCCACAAGGTGGCCGACAGCATCACACCAAAACCCACGCGGACGGCGTCGGGCGCAAACATGTCCGCCATCAGGGCGCCGCCGTGCAGCAGCCAGCCGACCACCGTCCCGACCGAAATCGGCAGGCGCCGTTCAGAAGGCAGGAAAGCGCAGCCCAGGTACAAGAGCGCAGCCAGAATGAAAAAATAAGTTTGCATCGACTAAGTTTACACCATGTCACTCATTCACTGACTGCCGCCGACCGCCGGAAACATGTTCGGGAAGCGCTGAATGATCTTACCGGGGAGCAAATGCGAAACCACCCTATTGCTTCGGACTGAAGCAATAGGGTGGGGATGAAACCGCCAAAATCAATGGTGCAAAGAGGCGTCAGTCGACTGCCGCCGCACGCATTTCGTCGTGATGATGGCGCTGCTGCTCTTCCATGACCAGCTGGCCGAGTTCGCGCTTCAGAGCGTTGAACTCCGGGTCGGCCGGGTCCCGCAAGCGCGGCAGCGTGACGGTGATGTCGCGCTTGATGGTGCCGGGACGATAAGTCATGACGACGATACGGTCCGCCAGATAGATGGCCTCTTCGATACTGTGCGTGACGAACACGATGGTCTTCTTGAACTCGTCCCAGATGCGCAGCAACTCATCCTGGAGGTTGCGGCGCGTGAGCGCGTCGAGCGCACCAAACGGCTCATCCATCAGCATGATCGGCGAATCCAGCGCCAGCACACGGGCAATCGCCACCCGCTGACGCATGCCGCCGGACAGATCTTTGGGAAAACGGCTACGGAAGTCGATCAGGCCGAGCTTATCCAGCAACTGCGTCACGCGTGCCTGGATTTCGGCCTTGGCGACACCCTTGATTTCCAGACCGAAGGCGACGTTCTGCTCCACCGTCATCCAGGGAAACAGCGCGTATTCCTGAAACACCATGCCGCGATCCGGGCCGGGTTCGGTCACGACCTTGCCGTTGGTGGTGATGCTGCCGCTGCTGGGCAAGGCGAAGCCGGCGATGGCATTGAGCAGGGTCGACTTGCCACAGCCGGATGGCCCCAGCAAGCAGACGAACTGGCCGTCAGGGATGTCGAGGTTGATGTCTTTGAGCGCCACGACTTCACGGTCGTCGCTCTTGAAAACCTTGTTGACGCCGGTAACGACGATTTGGGATGCGCTCATGTCAGCTCTCTAGTCCGCGATGCCAGCGCAGCATGTAATTGTTCAGACGGCTCATGCCGATGTCGATGGCCAGACCCAGCAAGCCGATGGTGATCATGCCGGCGATGATCTTGTCGGACCAGAAGTATTCACGCGCTTCCATGATGCGAAAACCGAGGCCGTTGCTGACCGCAATCATCTCCGCCACGATCACCACGATGAAGGCGGTACCGATGCCGATGCGGACACCCGACAGAATATAAGGCACGGCCGCCGGCAACATCACCCGCACGAACAGCGTGCGCTGGCTGGCGCCGAGGTTACGTGCCGCGCGCAGGTAGATGCTGTCGACCTGGCGTACGCCGGCGATGGTGTTCATCAATACAGGGAAGAACGCGCCCAGCGAAATCAGGAACAGCGCCGGCGGATTGCCCAGCCCGAACCACAGGATCGCCAGCGGAATATAGGCAATCGGCGGAATCGGACGAATCACCTGCACCGTCAGATTCATCAGCCCGTAGACGCGCTGGCTCGATCCCATCAGCAGACCGAGCGGCAAGGCCAGCCCGGCGCCGATCAGGAAACCGACCACCACGCGATACAGACTGCCGATGGCGTCGATGATCAGCTCACCCGAAAACAGCCAGGCCAGCCAACTGCCGTCGGCAGGGTCGTACGGTTTGGTGGGCGACAAGTATTCGAACCACTTGTGCACCACCGCCCACGGCGATGGCAAAACCAGCGGATTGATCCAGCCCAGCGAAGATGCGCCCTGCCAGATGGCGATCACCACCACCGGCACCAGCAATCCTTGCAAGGCTCCCCCTATTTTTTGTTTTGCCATGTTCGTGGTCCTAGCTGATTTGTTACTGAAGGCGTTACTTAAGGTTCATGCTTTTCTTGGCCTGCTCCAGCAGATCGGTCTTTACCCAGTCTTTGGCGACAGGCGGCTTGGCCATCTTGCCGGTGCCGTACTTGGCCATGGTGTCGGTCGTGATCTGGATGTGCTCAGCGGTGATGTCATAGGAGTAAGGCGAATTGCCGATAGCGTCGTAGAAATCTTCCTTGGTGATCTGATTCTTGAAGATGACTTCGCGCACGTACTTCTCGGCGGTTTCCTTGTTGTCCATGAAGGTCTTGGTGGCTTCCAGGAAGCAGCGCATGAACTTCTCAGCCAGCGGGCGCTTCTCTTTATAGAACTTCTCGGTCATCACCATGGTGCGGACCGGTTCGCCGATCGGAGTGTCGTACGGCTTCATGACTTCCACGCCGAAGCCCTTGTTGATGGCTTGCGAGGATTGCGGTTCGCTCTGCATCATGGCGTCGATGTTCTTGCCCAGCAGCGCCTGGTTCAGATCGGCGAAAGCCAGATAGACGATGGTCACGTCCTTGGAGGTCAGGCCGTTCTGGCCGAGTTCGGCGTCGAGCAGCACTTCATGAATACCGCCGCGGGTCACGCCGACTTTCTTGCCCTTCAGATCCTTGACCGACTTGATGCCGGAATCCTTGGCCGCCACCAGACGCGCACCGCCCTTGGCGAAACCGGCGACGACATAGATAGGCGCACCGTTGGCACGGCCGGAGATAGCGGCTTCCGATGCGGTCGTACCAACGTCGAGCTCACCGGCGAGGATGCCTTGCATCACATCAGGGCCTTTCGGAAAGACTTTTTCGTCAACCTTGATGCCGCATTTCGGGGCAATTTCCTTGATATAGGACACCGCACCGTAGTGGGCGAATTTGAGGTTGCCGAGACGCACCACCTCTTGGGCTGCCGCGTTCAGCGAAACTCCGGTTGCCAGAACAGCCATTGCAGCTGCCGCGATGAGTTGCTTGTTCATCTCTCTCTCCTGTCGTTATGTTTGCGCCGCCAGCGCAATACGCCGCGGGGTTGATATGCGTCTTCCTCGTGGGAAGAACTGTCCATTCAGATGCAACGCCACTGTATACACAATTACGCCAGCGAGAACAATACCGTACTTTCCCTTACTCATGCTGAGCCGGCTGCCGAGATCAACGCTGCCGGGCCTGCCGATCAGGTAAAATGGCGGTTTCCCTTGCGGTTGACGCCCGGTTTTCCCGGCACGCTGACCGCCCTCTTTTCTTCAAAGTCTAACGGTTCATCATGCTCGACAATCTGACCCAACGCCTTGCCAAAGTCGTCAAAACCATGCGCGGCGAGGCGCGCCTGACCGAATCCAATACCGCCGAAATGCTGCGCGAAGTACGTCTGGCGCTGCTCGAGGCCGACGTTGCCCTGCCTGCCGTGCGCGAGTTCATCGCCAAGGTCAAGGAAAAAGCCGTCGGCGAAGAAGTCATCGGCTCGCTGACGCCAGGCCAGGCGCTGGTCGGCGTGGTGCAGCGCGAACTGGCCAGCCTGATGGGTGCCGACCTTGGCCCGGAAGCATCGCAGCTTAACTTCGCCACCCAGCCGCCGGCAATCATCCTGATGGCCGGTCTGCAGGGTGCGGGTAAAACCACCACCGTCGGTAAGCTCGCCAAGTACCTGCGCGAAAACAAGAAGAAAAAAGTCCTGACGGTCTCCGCCGACGTCTACCGTCCGGCTGCGATCGGCCAGTTGGAAACCGTGACCGGCCAGGCCGGCGCCGACTTCTTCCCGACCAAGACCACTGACAAGCCGGTCGACATCGCTTTGGCAGCACTCGATTATGCCAAGCGCCATTTCCATGACGTCCTGATCATCGACACCGCCGGCCGCCTGGGTATCGACGAAGCGATGATGCAAGAAATCAGCGCCGTGCACGCTGCCGTCAAACCGATCGAAACCCTGTTCGTGGTCGACGCCATGCTCGGCCAGGACGCCATCAACACCGCCAAAGCCTTCAGCGACGCTCTGCCGCTGACCGGTATCGTCCTTACCAAACTGGACGGCGACTCGCGCGGTGGTGCAGCGCTGTCGGTGCGTCACATCACCGGCAAGCCGATCAAGTTTGCCGGCGTAGCAGAAAAGCTGGACGGTCTGGAAGCCTTCGATCCGAGCCGCATGGCCAATCGTATTCTCGGCATGGGCGACATCCTGGCGCTGGTCGAAGAGGCCCGCAAAGGCGTCGACGTCGCAGCTGCACAAGATCTGGCGCAGAAGATCAAGAGCGGCGGCAAGTTCGATCTCAACGATTTCAAGGCGCAGCTCGGCCAGATGAAAAAGATGGGCGGCATGGCCGGCCTGCTCGACAAGCTGCCGGCCCAGATGCAGCAAGCCGCCGGCAACGCCAATATGGACCAGGCTGAAAAGCAGGTGCGCCGCATGGAAGGCATGATCAATTCGATGACGCTGCAGGAGCGCGCCAAGCCCGAACTGATCAAGGCCACCCGCAAGCGCCGCATCGCTGCCGGCGCCGGTGTCCAGGTACAGGAAGTCAACCGCATGCTGGCCCAGTTCGAGCAAATGCAAACGATGATGAAAAAGCTCAAGGGCGGCGGCATGATGAAGATGATGCGCAGCATGAAGGGCATGATGCCGGGCATGCGTTAAGCGCTCGTAAGATCCGAAAAAGGCTGGGAAAACTCCGGTTTCGAGTGAGATCCAGGCAAGTGCAAAAGCCGCTCCAGGCGGCTTTTTGAGAGGGTTGAAGCAGTTTTTTGAAGTTGTCGTGGCTTATAGCGTGTTTTCCCTCTGAAAACCGCTAAAAAACACTTGCATCGCCGGGAAAACCGCACCACTATTGTCGGTGCGTGATTTGCGCATTCAACTCTTTCCTTGCTTTGACCCCTTATTAAGGAGGCTTACAGATGGCCACAGCCAAAAAACCCGCAGCCGCAGCGAAGAAGCCCGTAGCAAAAGCAGCACCGAAAGCAGCACCGAAGAAAGCAGTCGCAGCACCGAAGAAAGCAGCAGCTCCAAAGGCAGCCGCTAAACCAGCAGCAAAAGCAGCCGCTCCAAAGAAAGCCGCAGCGCCAAAAGCAGCCGCCAAGCCAGCAGCAAAGAAACCAGCAGTCAAGCGCACTCCCAACGCCGCATTCATGAAGCCGCTGACACCATCGGCAGCACTGGCAGAAGTCGTCGGCGCCAAACCTCTGCCACGCACTGAAGTCACCAAGAAGGTGTGGGAATACATCAAGAAACACAAACTGCAAAACCCCGAAAACAAACGCAACATCGACGCAGATGACAAGTTGAAGGTTGTGTTCGGCGGCAAGAAACAGGTATCGATGTTTGAAATGACCAAGCTGATTTCCGGCCATTTGAAATAAGCAATACAGGTTTTTGCAGACTCGCTTGCAAAACAAAAACGCCCGCATCGCGCGGGCGTTTTTGTTTTCTGTCGATTACTCTTCAGCAATGATTATTTATGCCGCAATAGCGGATACATTCGACAAGCGCATTGCGACTACGCCGGACAATCCCAAGCACCGACAGTGCATTCCTACAAGGCGGCGATATCGCTGTCGCCGGGTGAACTTTGCTGTTTACGTCAGGGTCTAGAACGTATGGACGTTTACCGAAAGGACACCAGCATGACATTTTCCCATCCAAACATTGCTCCCCGTACCAAACCCCTCGCTCATCTCGCGCTGCGCAAGACAGTCGCCATGCTGAGCGTTGCCGCTGCCGGCCTGCTGATCACGAGTGCCGCTTTGGCTGCGGGTGCAAGCGGCAAGAGCAACGCCGAATTGGACGCGCAATATCAACGTGAAAAGGCGGTCTGCACCAGCGGCCAGTCAAACCAGGACAAGGCCACCTGTCTGCGTGAAGCCGGTGCTGCATATCAACAAGCAAAGCAAGGCAGCCTGCAAACTAACCAGTCGCAGCAATACAGCCGGAACGCGATAGAACGCTGTAAGTCTTTGCCGACACAGGATCAGGCAGACTGCCAGCGACGCATCGATAATCCGACCGAAGTTGAGGGCAATGCACTGTCCGGCGGCATCTTGCGCAAGGAAGTGACCGTGGTGCCGGCATCCCAATAGGACAACTAAAGAACGCAGCACTTCACCACGGCAAGCCAAGGGACTAGCGACGCCGACGGAGGGAATCAACGCAAGGCAGGAACGCGGAGATTCCCTCTTTTTATTGGCATATTATTTCTTCGTATCGCATTGCGTCACTGCGCTTTTTGATAAGCGCACTACGTCATCGAATCGATACCTGCCTTGGCAGCACTGCACCGTATTGCTATTGCGCGGCATACTCCCATCGCTTCTTCGCCTTCAAAACCGCCGCCGGATACTCCGGCAAGCCGCGGCTACCGTTGTACTTACCAAGCGCCATGAAGTAATCCCCACCTTCCTGATCGAGATATAGACGCAAGATGGCGCAGCCGTAGCGCAGATTGCTGCGCATGTGAAACAGCTTGCGGCGATCACCGTCGCCGATCGCACGCGTCCAAAACGGCATGACCTGCATGTAACCACTGGCGCCTGCAGATGAGATTGCGTATTTGCGAAATGCCGATTCGACCTGAATCAGTCCAAGCACCAACGCCGGATCGAGTCCGGCACGGGTGGCTTCATACCAGGCACTTTCGAGAAATTCGATTCTTTCCTGACGATCAGGCAGCTTGTCGGACAAGCGCGCGGACATGTCGCCGAGCCAGTTGAGATAGACGATGCGCTGTTCGATGTCATTGAATTGCGGCTTGGGCGGACGAGCGTCTGCCACCACTTGCGCCAGGGCCAGGGTGACGGAATCGGCCAGGCGCTCTTCTTGTTGATTTCCGGCGTGGGCGGGCAGATTGCCGCACCACGCCAAGGAAAGAAGTGATAGCTGAAGCAGGCACAGTACGCGCATGCTTTTACGCTTTCAGATCAGGCAAGCTTGCCTTTGACGAAGTCCAGCGCGTCGGCCAGTGGCACCGATGTCGCAGCGGTATCGCGACGACCCTGGTATTCGATCTGGCCATCTTTCAGACCACGGTCGCCGATAACGATGCGATGCGGCACGCCGATCAACTCCCAGTCTGCAAACATCGCGCCCGGACGTTCGCCGCGATCATCCAGAATGACGTCGACGCCGGCTGCCAGCAGCGCGTCATACAGCTTGTCGATCTCGGTTTTGACCGCCTCGCTGCGGTCGTAACCCATCGGGCACAGCACCACTTCAAACGGCGCCAGCGTGGCCGGCCAGATGATGCCTTTGTCGTCGAAGTTCTGTTCGATGGCAGCACCCAGGATACGGGTGACGCCGATGCCGTAACAGCCCATTTGCAACGGTTGTGGCTTGCCTGCTTCGTCGAGGTAAGTTGCCTTCATCGACTCCGAATACGCGGTGCCGAGCTGGAACACGTGGCCAACTTCGATACCGCGCTGGATCGCCAGCACGCCCTTGCCGTCCGGCGACGCATCGCCTTCGACGACGTTGCGGAGGTCGGCGACGACAGGCTCAGGCAGATCGCGGCCCCAGTTGGCGCCCGTGTAGTGGAAGTCTGCTTCATTGGCGCCGCAGACGAAATCACTCATGTTGGCGACGGTACGGTCGGCAACAACCTTGACCGGTTTCTTGGTGCCGATCGGGCCGAGATAGCCTGGCGGCGTACCAAACCATTCGACGATTTCGGCTTCGTTGGCGAAACGATAATTGGCAAGGCCCGGGATTTTGCCGGCTTTGACTTCGTTGAGCTCGTGATCGCCACGCAGCAACAGCAGCCAGACTTCCTTGTCTTCCGGCTTGTCTTTCTCGACGGTCAGGACGATGGACTTGATGGTGCGTTCCAGCGGCAGCTTCAGCAACTCGGCCACGGCTTCGCACTTGGCTTTGCCCGGCGTCGCGGTCTTGGTCAGCGCTTCGGTGGCAGCGCCACGGGTGGCATTGACGGCCACGGCTTCCGCGGCTTCCATGTTGGCGGCGTAGTCGGAGGTCGGGCAGTACACCAGCGCGTCTTCGCCGGTGGCGGCGATGACGTGAAATTCATGCGAACCGGAACCGCCGATGGCGCCATTATCGGCGGCCACGGCGCGGAATTGCAGGCCGAAACGGTCGAAAATGCGGACATACGCGTCATACATGATCTGATAAGACTTCTTCAGACCGTCCACATCGCGGTCGAAGGAGTAGGCGTCCTTCATCGTAAATTCGCGGCCGCGCATCAGGCCGAAACGTGGACGGCGTTCGTCGCGGAATTTGGTCTGGATATGATAGAAGTTGACCGGCAATTGCTTGTAGCTGCGCAACTCGGTGCGAGCGACGTCGGTGACGACTTCTTCCGAGGTTGGCTGGATGGCGAAGTCGCGGCCATGGCGATCCTTCACGCGCATCAGCTCAGGCCCCATCTTGTCCCAGCGGCCGGTTTCCTGCCACAGCTCGGCCGGCTGAACCACCGGCATCAGCAGCTCGACGGCGCCGGAGCGGTTCATTTCTTCACGCACGATCGCTTCCACCTTGCGAATCACGCGCAGGCCCATCGGCATGTAGGTATAGATGCCGGAGCCGAGCCGCTTGATCATACCGGCCCGCATCATCAGCTTGTGGCTGACGATTTCGGCGTCGGAAGGAGCTTCTTTCAAGGTGGAAATAAAAAATCGGGAGGCGCGCATGACGATGAGTTCTTTTTAAAAGAGGAGGGTTATAATCAACGTAATTTTAAAGGATTAGCTGGCTGATGCGCCCACTCTTTGCACAATTGATCGCTGTTTCACGCACATCTCATGCAGATGTGCGAGCACCTGATGCATCCAATGCCGCACCCGATGCAGGTGATCGCTGCCAATGATTTAGCCATTGGCGGCGTAGACCGGATTGGGCAAAAGAGGAAGCCCTGCCGCAGAAAGTTTTGAGGTACCAACATGCTGGATCGAGAAGGCTTCCGCCCGAACGTCGGCATCATCCTGCTTAACGCCCAGAATGAGGTATGGTGGGGCAAGCGGGTTAAGGAACATTCGTGGCAATTTCCGCAAGGCGGAATCAAACATGGTGAAACTCCGGAACAAGCGATGTTTCGCGAGCTGGAAGAAGAAATCGGCCTGAAAGCGGAACACGTCAAGATCATCGGTCGCACCCGCGACTGGCTGCGCTATGAGGTTCCTGATCATTTCATCAAGCGTGAAATCCGCGGCCATTATCGCGGGCAAAAACAAATCTGGTTCCTGCTGCGCATGGTCGGCCGCGATTGCGACGTCAACCTGCGCCTGACTTCGCACCCCGAGTTCGACGCCTGGCGCTGGCACGACTATTGGGTGCCGCTGGACGTGGTCATTGAATTCAAGCGCGATGTGTATCAACAAGCGCTCAAGGAATTGTCACGCTTCCTGGCTCGCCCTCAGGCAACACATCGCCGTCCCGATGCGCAGGGCAAGATCACGCAATTGCCGTCGGATCATCCGGACAATGCTGCACAAGCAGATCCTTGCGGATCTGCAACTCCGCCCACCACTAAGTGAACTTCATGCCCCAACGCCTCTGGAATACCCACGCTGCACGCCGACTTGCCCGCACCCTGACCGCCGGGCTGTTGCTGTGCTCGGCTTCGCTCAGCTTTGCGCAGCAGCTCGGCACCTTCGACGAAGAATTCGACGACGAAGAAAAGCCATGGCAAGAAATTGCCGTGCAGTTGCCACCAAATCCTGTACAGGAAAATCTGGCCGAGTTTTATGTCGGGCCGACCACCTTGTCAAAATCTTATGTCGACCTCAAGTCGCTGACCATCGGCAGCGACAATGTCGTGCGTTACACCATGGTGACCAAGTCTGATGGCGGCGCGACCAATATCATCTACGCCGGCATCCGCTGCGAAACCTACGAGGTCAAGTGGTACGCCTTCGGTCACGCTGACGGCAAATGGTCGCGTTCGCGCCAGGACAAGTGGACACGGATCAAGGATGCCGGCGCCAATCGCCAGGACGCCGCTCTCTACAAGGGCTACCTCTGCCAAAGCGGCATGCTGGCCGGCAATCAGAAGGCGATCTACGAACGTCTGCGCGACAATCGCATGCTGGATATGGCGCGCGAATCCAGCCGCTAGAATCTGAAAAAACAAAACGGGCGCAGTTGAACACTGCGCCCGTTTTGTTTTTGCCTGCCGATTTTAAATTCTTACCGAATCACAACAGAACCAGATTGTCGCGATGGATCAGTTCCGGCTCTTCCACAAAACCCAGAATGGAAAGAATCTCCGAAGATGGATGCCGCACGATACGCCGCGCATCCGAGCTGGCATAGTTGCTGATGCCGCGCGCAATCGCCTTGCCAGACGCATCCACGCAAGTGATGACGTCGCCGCGGCCGAATTCACCACCGACCTCCGTCACACCGATCGGCAACAGCGACTTGCCTTCTGCCGTCAGTTTTTGCACGGCGCCATTATCCAGCACCACGCGACCGGCGGTTTGCAGATGATCAGCCATCCACTGCTTGCGCGCGGTCAGTTGTGCGGTCTGCGCGGTGAGCTGCGTACCGATTGCTTCACCGGCGGCCAGACGGCTGAGGACGCGGTCTTCGCGCCCCCAGGCAATCACGGTATGCGCGCCGGAAGTCGCTGCGCGCTTGGCCGCCAGAATCTTGGTCAGCATGCCGCCACGGCCGATGCCGGTGCCGGCACCGCCTGCCATGGCTTCCAGCGACAGATCGCCGGCTTTGGCTTCATGCACAAATTGCGCGTCCGGATCGCGACGTGGATCGGCGGTATAGAGACCGCGCTGGTCGGTCAAAATGATCAGCGCGTCGGCTTCGATCAGGTTGGCGACGAGCGCACCAAGCGTGTCGTTGTCGCCGAACTTGATTTCGTCGGTAACGACAGTATCGTTTTCATTGATGATGGGGATAACCCCGAATTGCAGCAGCGTGAAGAGCGTGGAGCGCGCATTCAGATAGCGCTCGCGATCGGCAAGATCGGCGTGCGTCAACAATACCTGCGCGGTGCCGAGCTGATGTGCGCGAAAACTGCTTTCGTAGATTTGCGCCAGGCCCATTTGACCGACGGCGGCGCAAGCTTGCAGCTCATGCACGCCGGTAGGCCGGCGTTCGAAACCGAGGCGCTGCATGCCTTCGGCGATAGCGCCGGAGCTGACCAGCACCACTTCCTTGCCCAGCGTGCGCAAGTGCGCAATTTGCTCTGCCCATTTGGCGATGGCGGCGGCATCGAGGCCTTTGCCATCATTTGTCACGAGCGATGAACCAACTTTGATGATCAGCCGCTTGGCTTGTTGTATCACGGAATGCATGTTGTTATCGGAAAGTCGCGCCGGAACGGCAATTCAACTATCCATCAATACTGGCTCTGTGAGGCGCAGTATCGGCGGACAGGTATCGAGAACAAGATAGTAAACGATTTACCGGCCACTTAGACGTCGGCCGGTAATTGGCTGACCAACGGATAAATCAGTCGATAACCTTGAAGCGAGGATCATCCGGATCGATGGAGGAAATGCCGCGGGCTTCTTCGGTCATCTGGGTTTCTTCGGCGCGGTGTTCCTGATTGCGCTTGGTTTCCAGATAGCCGTAGATTTCTGTGATCAGGTCTTCGCAACCTTCACGGGTCAGCGCGGAGATTTCGAATACCGGGCCCTTCCAGCCGAAACGCTTGACGAAATCCTTGACGCGTTTTGCGCGCTCGGCTTCCGGCACGACGTCGAGTTTGTTGAGCACCAGCCAGCGCGGTTTCTCGAACAGCGAGTCATCGTACTTTTGCAGCTCCTTGACGATGGCTTTGGCTTCCTTGACCGGATCGACCGTATCTTCAAACGGCGCCAGATCAACGATGTGCAACAGCAAGCCGGTGCGCTGCAAGTGGCGCAGGAATTGCACGCCCAAGCCGGCACCGTCAGCGGCGCCTTCGATCAGACCCGGGATGTCGGCGATAACAAAGCTCTTTTCATGGCTCACGCGCACCACACCCAGGTTCGGATGCAGGGTGGTAAATGGATAGTCGGCGATCTTCGGACGCGCGTTCGAGACGGCGGAAATGAAAGTCGACTTGCCGGCGTTCGGCATGCCCAGCAAACCGACGTCTGCCAGCACCTTTAGCTCCAGGCGCAATTCACGGCGCTGGCCTTCTTTGCCTTCGGTCTTTTGACGCGGAGCGCGGTTGGTGGAGGTCTTGAAGTGGATGTTGCCCCAGCCGCCTTCGCCGCCTTGCGCCAGCAGCACGACTTGTTCGTGCTCGGTCAGGTCGGCGATGTGCTCACCGGTGACGTTGTCAACGATCAGTGTGCCGACCGGCATGCGCAGGAAAATGTCGTCAGCGCCTTTGCCATAGCAATCGGAGCCGCGACCGTTTTCGCCGTTGCGTGCTTTATGCAGCTTGGAATAACGATAGTCGATCAGGGTGTTGACGTTACGGTCGCCCACGGCCCAGATACTGCCACCCTTGCCGCCATCGCCGCCGTCAGGGCCGCCGAAAGGACGGAATTTTTCACGGCAAAAACTGGCGACACCGTTGCCGCCATCGCCTGCGATCAGTTCGATCTTTGCTTCGTCGATAAACTTCATGATTGTTACCGCTAACTTAAAAAATAAGAAGCTCTGCTTAAATAACCTGGCAAGCGGTAAGCATCAATGAAGACCGGTCGCCGGAGACAGTGTCCGAACGGCGGAGGCTCCTCAATAATCAATAAGGGGCCACGAGATCGGAACACGGGTAGCTTAGGCAGAGATTCCTGAAGCTACAAGTACAGTCGCGTCAGCCGTGCCGCTGGTCAGAAAAATGTACCGAACGGAGGCCCTGCGCGCTGCAGGATGAATACAAAACAGACAAGCTTAAAACTAAAAAAGGCTCCACCAGAGGCAGAGCCTTAAACAAACTTTTGCTAAGGCTTGCGCCTTATGTACTCTATGTAGTCACTGATGTGCAGGACTCAAGTCGAAACTGAGTTATAAAACTCAGTTTAAAACTTAAGCAGCAGCTGCAGCAGCAACAACAGTCACGTACTGACGCTTCGCAACGCCCTTGATCACGAACTGGACTTTACCTTCTGTCAATGCGAACAGAGTGTGGTCCTTGCCCATGCCGACGTTTTCACCAGGGTGAACCTTGGTGCCGCGTTGACGAATGATGATGCCGCCAGCGTTGATCGCTTGACCGCCATAGACCTTGACGCCGAGTCGTTTCGACTCTGAATCACGGCCGTTGCGCGTAGTGCCGCCGCCTTTTTTATGTGCCATTTAATAGCTCCTTGTATCTAGTTTGACCTACGCAATTAAGCGTTGATCGAGACGATTTGCAGTTCGGTGTAATTCTGGCGATGGCCTTGACGCTTCTGATAATGCTTACGACGACGCATTTTGAAGATCTTGACCTTGTCGTGGCGACCCTGCGCTATGACAGTAACCAGCACCGTTGCACCCTCGACCAAAGGCGCACCGAATTTAACGGTATCGCCTGCGCCCACTGCGAGCACTTGATCCAAAGTGATTTGGGAGCCAATGTCTGCCGGTATCTGTTCTACTTTAAGTTTTTCACCAGCGGCAACTTTATATTGTTTGCCGCCGGTTTTTATGACCGCGTACATGTGAAACCTCATCGAATGAATGAAAAAATTTTCTTTTTCTCCCCCAGCGGCTGCCCTATGAAAAGCGGCTTTCGAATCGGGAAAACCTCCAATTATACATAGACTTAGCCTCGACGTCAAAAGGTCTTGACATTCCCGCGCAACACCTGAAGAAAATAGCAATACGGCAATTCCGCAGGGCGAAAAGTACAATGCGATACATTCGCAAGCGCACTTACCTTCACGTTTGTCATCGTATAATCACGGCAATCTTGATTTCTCACAGGTTCAGCCTTGTCCGCCGCTCTCCAATCCGCTACGCCAAACTCCTTCATTGACCCGATAGCTGCCGACATGGGCGCGGTCAACACTGTTATTCGTCAGCAACTTTATTCCGAAGTGCCTCTGGTGAACCAGGTTTCCGAGTACATCATCAGTGCCGGCGGCAAGCGTATCCGGCCTGTTCTTGTGTTGCTCATCGCCAATGCCTACGCTTATCAGGGCATGGCGCATCATTCCCTGGCGGCAGTGATCGAGTTCATTCACACCGCAACGCTGCTGCATGACGACGTGGTCGACGAGTCCTCGTTGCGCCGCGGCAAGCAAACCGCCAATGCACTGTTCGGCAATGCCGCTTCGGTGCTGGTGGGCGACTTCTTGTATTCACGCGCCTTCCAGATGATGGTCACGGTGGGCAACGCCCGCGTCATGCAAATCGTGGCCGACGCCACCAACGTGATTGCCGAAGGCGAAGTGCTGCAGTTGCTCAACATGCACAATCCGGATGTGAACGAAGCCGATTACCTGCGCGTGATCCGCTCCAAGACCGCCAAGCTGTTCGAAGCCGCCGCACAACTGGGCGCGCTGATCTCCGGCGCGGACGAGGCAGGCATTGAAGCCGCCGGCGAATACGGCCGCTCGCTGGGCACCGCATTCCAGCTGATCGACGACGTGCTGGACTATTCCGGCAACGCTGCCGAAATCGGCAAGAACGTCGGCGACGACTTGCGCGAAGGCAAACCCACCCTCCCGCTGATCTATCTGATGGAGCACGGCACACCGGAGCAACGCGAGCTGGTGCGCAGCTGTATCGAGAACGGCGACGAGCAGCATTTTGACCAGATCCTGGCGGCAATTACGAGTTCGGGCGCCTTGGATTACACGCGTCAGGAAGCGCAAAAAGCAAGTCGCCGCGCCAGCGATGCAATTGCCTCGCTACCGGATAGCAAGTACAAAAATTCTTTGCTAGAATTATCCGCTTTCGCGGTGGACCGTAATCATTAATACAATAAATGATGCGGGCAGTCGGGGTGTAGCTTAGCCCGGTAGAGCGCTACGTTCGGGACGTAGAGGCCGGAGGTTCGAATCCTCTCACCCCGACCAAAACGAAAATCACATCAACTACCTTAGGGTGACCCTTTGGATACCGTGCCCATATGGGTGCAAATTCTTGCACTGGCACTTCTGATTCTTTGCTCGGCTTTTTTTTCCATGACCGAGACCGCCTTGATGGCAGCCAACCGGCATCGCCTGAGGCATTTAGCCAAGCACGGCAACCGGCGCGCGATTACCATTCTCTGGCTGCTTGAACGCACCGACAAACTGCTGTCGCTGATTCTGATCGCCAATACGCTGATCAATGCGCTGGCAACGGCGCTGGTAACGGCACTGGCGATTGCGGCTTTTGGCAATCACGAGAAGGTCATCACCATCGCCACCGCTTGCGTGGCCGGCCTGCTGATCATCTTTGCGGAGATCGTGCCGAAGATCATCGGCGCCACCTTCCCCGAACGTATCTCGCTGTTCACCAGCTTCATCCTCAAACCGCTGATGGCGCTGGCCAAACCGCTGCTGTGGGTGGTTAACATCATCGTGTCTTCGATTCTGCGCATCATGCACATCAAGGCCAGCGGCCGTTCGCACGATCAGCGCCTGTCGCCGGAAGAGTTGCGCTCGATCGTGCTGGAAGGCGGCAATTTCATCCCGCAAAAACATAAGAGCATCTTGCTCAACCTGTTCGACCTGGAAAAAATCTCGGTCGAGGACGTGATGACGCCACGCGCCCAGGTCGAGGCGCTGAACCTGTCCGTTTCGATCGATGAGATCCGCCACCAGCTGGCTACCTGTTATCACAACAAACTGCCGGTGTACGAAGGCGAAATCAATCAGATCGTCGGCATCCTGCATGTGCGCAAGGTGGTCACGCTGTTCAGCCAGGAAGAAGAGATTTCCAGCGAAGACATTCGCCCGTTGCTGAGCGCACCGTACTTCATCCCGCAAGACACGGACGTCTTCACGCAGTTGCAATACTTCCAGGAAAACCACGAACGTCTGGGCATCATCGTCGATGAATACGGTGAAGTGCAGGGCCTGGTGACGCTGGAAGACATCATCGAAGAGATGATCGGCGAGTTCACCACGTCCGTTCCCGGTGCGGCGCGCGCCGATAGTTTCAGTTGGAATGAAGACGGCGAATGCCTGCTGGAAGGCGCCACCACCCTGCGCGACATCAACAAACGCCTGGGCCTGAATCTGCCGCTGGACGGCCCCAAGACGCTCAATGGCCTGTTGCTGGAGTGGCTGCAGGACATCCCGGAAGCCAACGTATCCGTCAAGATTGCAGGCTGCATCATCGAAATCATCCAGGTGCAAAACCAGGCGATCAAGGTCGTCAAACTGATCGTGCCGAAAGGTACGAAAGCGGTGAAAGCCGAACAATAACGATATACAAAGCTGTACCTCGTCTTCATGATCAAGCGCTTCCGCTTCTCTACGAGAAGTCCTTTGAATCCCGAAAATTCACGGAAGCGACCCGACATGGACGCGCCGGCCTGAAGCGAATGCTGATGGCCGATGCCGGCCTCCGGCGCGGATCGCCTGCCTGATCACTCTCCCGGCCATGCATCCGCATTCATCACCATCAGCACCGTCCCTACACTCCACGCAGTCTGCGCCTTCATCCGGGTCGGCACCATCGGCTCGCTCCGCAGTCCACGAGGCCGACGACACGTCAGTCGTCCACTACCTGCAAAAGATCCTGCTCGACGCCGTCAGCCTGGGTGCCTCGGACTTGCATCTCGAACCATTCGAGAAGTTTTATCGCATCCGTTTCCGCATTGACGGCCAGTTGCGCGACATGCTCGAACCGCCATTGGCAATGAAAGACCGGTTGTCTTCGCGCATCAAGATCCTCGCCAATCTCGACATCGCGGAAAAACGCGTCCCGCAAGACGGACGCATGAAGTTGATGCTATCCAAGACACGCGCCGTCGATTTTCGCGTCTCCACTTTGCCGACGCTGTTCGGTGAAAAAATCGTCATGCGCGTACTCGACGCAAGCCAGGCGCAACTGGAGATCGATGTCCTCGGCTACGATGCCGTGCAAAAAGAAGCACTCCTGCAAGCCATTCGCCGGCCTTATGGCATGGTACTCATGACCGGGCCAACCGGCGCCGGCAAAACGGTCTCGCTATACGCCTGTCTGAATCTGTTGAACCAACCTGGCACCAACATCTCCACCGTTGAGGATCCGGCGGAGATCAACCTGCCCGGCATCAATCAGGTCAACGTGAACGAGCGCGCGGGACTGACGTTTCCGGTGGCTTTGCGCGCCTTTCTGCGCCAGGATCCTGACATTGTCATGGTCGGCGAAATCCGCGATCTTGAAACCGCCGACATCGCCGTCAAAGCCGCACAGACCGGCCATCTGGTGCTTTCCACTTTACATACCAACGACGCCCCGTCAACGCTGACACGACTGCTGAATATGGGCGTGCCGGCCTTCAACATCGCCTCCTCGGTGATCATGATCACCGCACAGAGATTGGTTCGCCGACTGTGCAGCTGCAGGCAACCAGCCCATCTGCCGGTCGAAGCATTGCGTACCAACATGTTGCGCGAGGCCGGTTTTTGCGACGATGAAGTGCAAGGCAATTGGCCGCTATATCGACCGGCAGGCTGCACGCGCTGCAGTAACACCGGCTACAAGGGACGCATCGGCGTCTATCAGGTCATGCCCATCAGCGAAGCGATTGAGCGGCTCATCCTCGCGCATGCCTCGACGCTGGAAATCGAAACACAGGCGCGCAAGGAAGGTGTACTCAGCCTGCGGCAAGCAGGACTGAGAAAAGTCCGCGATGGCGTTACAAGCCTCGAAGAAATCATTGCCTGCACCAATCTCTGACTGCCATCAATGACAGAAAACTAGAGGAACGACAGGAAGCACCACTCATGGCGACACCGTCACACCTACCACCCTCACAACGCCGCACGACACTCTATGCCTGGGAAGGCAAGGATCGCAGCGGCAAACTCACGCGAGGAGAAATGCCTGCCAGCGGCACCACGGTCGTCAGCGCCACCTTGCGCCGTCAAGGCATTCAGGCCTTGACCATCAGGAAGAAGCGCATTCAGCGCGACAGCAAGATTCGCGAAAAGGAGCTCGCGCTCTTCACGCGCCAGTTGACGACCATGCTCAAGGCCGGTCTGCCGCTGCTGCAGGCACTCAGTATCGTCGCGCGCAGCCAGACCAATCCGGCGCTGGCGCGACTGATTCTGAACCTGCGCGGCGAGGTGGAAAGCGGAAGCAGCTTTTATCAAGCCTTTGCCAGGCATCCGCGCTATTTCAATACGCTATTCTGCAATCTGGTTGCCGCCGGCGAAGAAGCCGGCCTCCTGGACGAGTTGCTCGACAGCCTGGCGCACTATCAGGAGAAAACGCTGGCGCTCAAGAGCAAAGTACGCGCCGCGCTGACCTACCCTGCTGCCATTGTGACGGTTGCCGTTCTGGTGACGTGCGTCATCATGATTTGGGTCGTGCCGACCTTCAAAGACGTCTTCAGCAGCTTCGGCGCCGAACTGCCTTTGCCGACACGCATCGTTATCGCGTTGTCCGATTTCATGGGGCGATACTGGTGGGTGCTGGCGGCGTCATTGGCCGTCGTCGTCGGCTGGAGCGTGCGAACATGGCGCCGCTCAGCCGTGTGGCGAGCACGGACAGATCGTTTTCTGCTCAAATTGCCGGCGTTCGGCGAGCTGGTTCGCAAAGCAACGGTTGCCCGCTGGAGCCGTACCCTCGCCACCCTATTCGGCGCAGGCATTCCTTTGATTGATGCTTTGCAGGCGGTTGCCGCAGCGGCAGGCAACGCCGCCTATGCGGATGCCACCATCGCTATCCGTCACCAGGTTTCCGGCGGCGCCAGCCTGACCGCCGCCATCGAACAGACCGGGCTGTTTCCCGGCATGGTGGGGCAGATGGTTGCCATCGGCGAAGAATCGGGTACGCTCGATCAAATGCTGCTTAAAGTCGCCGACTTCTACGACCTTGAAGTGACGGAAGCCGTCGCTTCGCTCTCCAACCTAATGGAACCCTTTATCATGGTGGTTCTGGGCATTGTCATCGGCGGCCTGGTGATTGCCATGTATTTGCCTATTTTCAAACTGGGATCCGTTATCTGATGCTGGAAACGCTGCTGGAACCACTGCTGCAATTGCACCCATCCGCCGACCTCCATCGGGGCGGCAGTTTGCTTGCGGCGTTGATCGCCGCCGGTATCGGACTGTTGATCGGCAGTTTTCTGAACGTGGTCATCCATCGCTTGCCCAAGATGATGCAGCGCGAGGCAGACAACTATCTCGCCCACGAAACCGGACAAGCTCAGCCTCATACCGATCGCTACAATCTGCTGACACCGCGTTCGGCATGCCCGCATTGCGCGGCGCCGATTGCCGCCGGATACAACATTCCCGTCGCCGGCTATCTGCTGTTGCGTGGCCGCTGCGCGCGATGCGCAGCGACAATCTCCTTGCGTTATTCATTGGTGGAAGTTTTCAGTGCGCTCGTGTCGGCATGGCTGGGTTGGCACTTCGGTCTTGGTGCGGCAGGCCTGGCGGCGCTCCTGTTTGCCTATTTTCTGATTGCCCTCAGCGTTATTGATGCGCAGACCCAATTCTTGCCCGACAGCCTGACGCTGCCATTGCTATGGCTGGGTCTCCTGATCAACCTGAACGGAATCTTCTCCCCCCTCAGCGATGCCGTATTGGGTGCCGCTGCGGGCTACCTCTCGCTCTGGGCGATCTACTGGGTTTTTCGCCTGATCACGGGTAAAGAAGGAATGGGTTATGGCGACTTCAAGCTGATGGCCGCGCTGGGCGCATGGCTGGGCTGGCAGGCGTTGCCGTTTATTCTGCTGCTGGCCTCTTGCCTGGGCGCCGTCATCGGTATCGCCATGGTCTTGATGAAACGAAAAGCCGCTGACCAGACATTGCCGTTCGGACCGTATCTGGCAATAGCGGGTATGCTGATGCTGCTGTACGGCAAATCATTTTTGTATTTCGGCTTGTATTGATGGCGCTATCGCAATGACTTCTTCCCCGACACACCAGGCGCCCTTTTCCATCGGTCTGACCGGCGGGATCGGCAGCGGCAAAACCACCGTCGCCAATCTGTTTGGCGAACTGGGGGCGGCCATTATCGACACCGATGCGATCGCCCATCAACTGACGGTGCCCGGTGGTGCTGCGATTGCGGCGATTCGCACGGGATTCGGTGATGATTTCATCACCGCTGAAGGGGCGATGGATCGCGGCAAGATGCGCGCACACGTCTTCGCCGATGTCGACGCCAGAAAACGGCTGGAATCCATCCTGCATCCGCTGATCCGCAGCGAAACCGCGCGCGCCGCAACTGAAGCGCGTGGCGATTATCTGATCTTCGTTGTGCCGCTGCTGGTGGAATCGCAACAATGGCGCAATCGTACCTCGCGCATCCTCGTCGTCGACTGCAGCGAAGAGGTGCAAATCAGTCGCGTCATGCAGCGCAACGCCATGTCCCGCGCGCAAGTCGAGGCTATCATGGCGGCACAGGCGACACGTGCAGATCGCCTCGCTGCGGCAGACGACATCATCGAAAACAATCTCGACACGGCTGCATTGATGCCGCAAATTGCAGCGTTGCATGCTCGCTATCTATCGCTCGCGAAAACAAATAGCGGTGATCATTTGTAATTTTCCGCTGCATGGGTCAGAATCACGTAAATTAAACGCGCTTTATCAATATCTTCGATATTCCAAGACATATTCATAAAGCGCGTTGTCGAATCCGGTTCAACTTTAAAGGGACGCAGCTTTGATCGTTTACGAATACCCTTTCAACGAGCGTATTCGCACGCTGTTGCGGTTGGAGGATCTGCACGAGAAATTCGTGTTCTTCCTGCATCAGGAAAGCCCGCTGCAACATCATGTCGCCCTCTCTACTATTTTCGAGATGCTCGAAGTAGCAGGACGCGCCGACCTCAAATCCGATCTGCTGCAAGAACTGGAACGCCAGAAGCAAATCCTGCTGGCTTATCAGTCCAATCCCAACGTCGAACCCGACATGCTCAATGCGATTCTCGGTGAAGTTGATCGCGCCTGCATCGCGCTGGCGGCCTCGCAGGGACGGACTGGACAGAATATTCGTGAAAACGAGTGGCTGATGAGCATTCGCGGCCGCACCATCATCCCGGGCGGTGCCTGCGAATTTGATTTGCCGTCCTATTACGCCTGGCAACAACGCACGGCTGAGCAGCGTTTCAACGATATTTCCAACTGGTTTGCGCCGCTGGTACCGCTGTTTGACGCGGTGACCATCGTCATGCGCCTGCTGCGTGAATCGGGCCATGCGGTCAAGATCAACGCCGATGGCGGCAGTTACCAACAGATGCTGCAAGGGAAGATTTACCAGATGCTGCGCCTGGTGCTGGACGAAGAGTTGGGCGCTATTCCGGAAATTTCAGCGAATAAGTACATGCTTTGGGTACGCTTCACCTCGCAAGATGGCGATATGAAACCCAAGGCGTTTGAAGGCGAAGTGCCATTTGAACTGGCGCTTTGCGGTTTTTAAGGCTTTAGAGGTAGATGTAATGGCAACAATCGTCGACTGCCCCACATGCGGCACCAAGGTGGAATGGACTGAAAAGAACAAATTCCGTCCGTTTTGCTCGGAACGCTGCAAACAAATCGATCTCGGCGCATGGGCCGAAGAGAAATACGCGATCCCTGCCGTCAACCTGCCGCAGGAGCAGGACGAAGATAATTCGTCGGTGCAATAAGAGTAAGGCCTGAATTGAGCTGGCAGTTCGACTGCCCGGCTCCATGTCCTGCCTTATAGCGGCAGACGCAACTTATCAATCCATTCAATCAGCGGTATCGTCGCCGGCAACAACGGCTCCACATCGACGCTACCCTGCCAGGCAAATGCCTGCCCCTCCAGACTTTGCGGCTCGCCGCGCCATTCCCGGCTGATGTAAAAGTGCAAACGCACGTGCGCGTGCGGATAGACGTGCTGCACGCCGCACCAAGGCTCGGCCGAAATTACTTCAATACCAAGCTCTTCCAAAAATTCGCGCTTGAGCGCATCCAAGATCGATTCATCGGCCTCGACCTTGCCGCCCGGAAATTCCCAATAGCCCGCATAAGGCTTGCCTTCCGGACGCTGGCCCAGCAAGACATCGCCGTTGGGCTTCATCAGGATGCCGACGGCGACGTCGATGGGAGCTGCGACCGGCGCCGCCGTTATTTCGGATGCAACAGTCATCAGGCTTTCAGCTTTCCGGCGTAGTCCTTGGAGAATTGCCATGCCACGCGACCGGAGCGCGAGCTGCGTTGCAGCGCCCAACGCAAGGCATCGCCGCGTGCTTCCTCGATCTGCGCGGCATCACAGCCGAAGTGACGCAACCAGTGCGCCACGATGTCCAGATAGTCATCTTGCTTGAACGGGTAAAAAGTCACCCACAGGCCGAAACGCTCAGAGAGGGAAATCTTTTCTTCCACAGTTTCGCCTGGGTGCAGGTCGCCGTCGTCAGTGTGCGTATAGGTCGAATTGTCCGACATGCGCTCCGGCATCAGGTGGCGGCGATTGGACGTCGCATAGATCAGCACGTTGTCGGACTGCGCCGCGATACTGCCGTCCAGCGCGACTTTCAGTGCCTTGTAGCCGCTCTCGCCCTCTTCAAACGACAAGTCATCGCAGAAGATGATGAAACGCTCAGAACGCGCCGATACCAGATCGACGATGTCCGGCAGGTCGTGCAAATCGTCCTTGTCCACCTCGATCAGACGCAAACCGCGGTCGGCGTATTGATTCAGGCAAGCCTTGATCAGCGACGACTTGCCGGTCCCGCGCGCGCCGGTCAGCAGCACGTTGTTGGCAGGACGGCCGTCGACGAATTGCTTGGTATTCTGATCGATCTGCTCTTTCTGCGGCCCGATGTTATGCAGATCGGCCAGTGAAATGGCCGAGATATGCCCCACCGACTGCAGATAACCGGCACCGTTGCCGTTTCTGCGCCGCCAGCGAAACGCCACGCCCTTATCCCACTCCACAGAGGCTGCCGATTGCGGCAGGATGGATTCAATACGCTCCAGCAAAGCCTCGGCGCGCTGCAAAAACTGATCTAATTGAGTCATGACAAATTGGCAAAGTGGATAGTTACGTCACATTGTGACGGAAACCAAACCGCCATCGCGTGAATAAAATTCGTGGAAAACCAAAGCCGTTCACCTAAAAACATCTCAGGCTCTGAATTCGCTCAGGGCCGTAGCGAGCGGGTCAAGGTCGGGATAAGAAGCGCAGCCGTACTTGAGTACGGCGAGCATCGCAGTCCAGAGATTGGCCCGCGCAGTAGGCCATGAGCGAATTCAGGAGCGGTAGTCGGCATTGATGGTGACATAGTCGTGGGAGAGGTCGCAGGTCCACACCGATGCCTTGGCCGTCCCGCGCGCCAGCTTCACACGCACCACGATCTCGCTTTTCTTCATGACGCGCTGGCCGTCTTCTTCCTTGTAATCCGGATTGCGACCGCCGTTCTTGGCGACCCAGACATCATCCAGATACAAATTCAGCTTGGACACATCCAGATCGTCCACGCCGGCGTAACCGATAGCGGCCAGGATGCGGCCCAGATTTGGATCGGACGCGAAAAACGCGGTCTTGACCAATGGCGAGTGGCCGATGGAGTAGGCGATCTTGCGGCACTCTTCGACGTTCTTGCCATCTTCCACGGTGATTTCGATGAACTTGGTAGCGCCTTCGCCATCACGAATGATCTGATGCGCGAGGTTCTGCGACAGTGCATTGACGGCAACCGCCAGCTCCTTGTATTCGGCACTGTCGGCGCTGGTGATTTCCAGCTCGCCGGCGCCGGTGGCGATCAGCATGAAGGAGTCGTTGGTCGACGTATCGCCATCGATGGTGATGCAGTTGAAAGACTGATCGGCGGCGTCCTTGACCAGTTGATTGAGCAGCGCTTGCGGCACTTTGGCGTCGAAGGCCAGATAGCCCAGCATGGTCGCCATGTTCGGCTTGATCATGCCGGCGCCCTTGCTGATGCCGGTCATGACGACTTGCTTGCCGCCGATAGTCAGCGTGCGCGACGCGGCCTTGGGCTGCGTGTCGGTCGTCATGATGGACTCGGCCGCGTTGAACCAGTTGTCGGTCTTGAGATTGCTGATGGCAGCCGGCAAGCCGGCCTTGATGCGATCAATCGGCAGCGGTTCCAGAATCACACCGGTGGAAAACGGCAGGATCTGCTCCGGCTTGACGCCGAGCAAGCTTGCCAGTTCGGCACAAGTCGCATTGGCGCGGGCCAGGCCTTCTTCGCCGGTGCCGGCGTTGGCGTTGCCGGTGTTGATCACCAGCGCCCGAATCGGGGCCGCATCGCTGACCTGCGCCAGATGCGTCTTGCAAACTTGTACCGGTGCGGCGCAGAAGCGATTGAGCGTAAACACGCCGGCAACGGTAGCCGTCGGCGCCAGTTTCATGACCAGCAAGTCCTTGCGATTGGCTTTGCGCACGCCGGCTTCGGCGTAACCCAGCTCGATGCCGGCAACAGGTTTCAGATCAGCGGAAACGGGAAGAGGAGAATTGACGGCCATGGTTGTCTAGTCAGCGTTAAAGGTGAAAGGAAATGAAGGAGAGCATTATTGTAATCGGATAGCGTTACGGCATCAGATTCTTGACGACCACGAACCACGGTCGCCGCGCCAGCGGCAGCAGCCGCGCATTGGCGTCAATGGGAATCAGCGATTCCGACACCGAATTGAAGACGTTGCCGCCGATTACGCCGGCCCAGCCGCGCTCAGGATGGATTTCGTAGACAAGATCGCAATGTCCCGGCAAGCCAGGCCGGATGTCTTCGAGCGTGGCGGTGCTGTTGCTGTCACGCCGCGCGCAAATCAAGTCGCCCGGCGCAATCGGCTCGGTCGCGGCAGGATGCAAAACAAACAACGGTGCCGGCTGACTTTGGCGCGCTTTGAGGAAGCTCAGATAATTGAAATGCACATCGCTGAACAGGAAATCGTCCGGCGACACGCCTGCCGTCTGCATCAGATAAGAGATAAACGCCGCCGACCAGGCTTGCTGCGTATCGGCGCCGGTGTAGCTCTTGCCGACCGCCTGCCAATACAAGCCGATGCGCTGGACGGCTTCGCCCTCGTCTTCCAGCAAACCCAGACGCGGTGCACTCAGCACGTCGCCGCGCATGTCGATCTGCTGGCGGTCGAAAAACATCCATTCGGTTTCGGCAGCCGCCAGCAAGGCGGCGCGCGGCGGCGCATCCTGACGCAACACCAACGCGGAAGCCGGCGGCGTCGACACAGGTGTAGTGCCGCAAGCTGCCAGCGTCAGCAGCAGGGCCGTGGCGGCGAGCAGGCGTGATGATGTTCTCGGGAGGCGCATTGTTGCTTTCTTTGTCATGTTGTCATTCCGGCGAGACGACTTTCAAACCGATGATGCCAACGATAATCAGCGCCAGGCAGGCGAGCCGCGCCGGGGAGGCCGATTCATGGAACAGCACGATGCCGAGAATGACCGCACCGACGGCGCCGATGCCGGTCCAGATGGCGTAAGCAGTGCTGAGCGGCAGCGTCTTCACCGCCAGCGCCAGCAGACCGACGCTGACGGCCATCGCGGCCAGCGTCGCCACGCTAGGCAACAAACGCGTGAATCCGTCGGTGTACTTCAGCCCGACCGCCCACGCCACTTCAAACAAACCCGCCAATACCAGAATGATCCAGGCCATTGCCTCTTCCTTCGCGTTGCGGGGCCGTCCCCATCGATGGAATCCGCTGCGAGGTCGTCCACGCGCGGGGCCGGCTGTCGTTGCACATGGCTCGATGGCGCGGTGAACAAAAGAAAAAGCCGCTCCGTAAACCGGGAGCGGCTCGGCGACGGCTACCGCCGACTTAAACCAGCTTGCCGTGGCACTGCTTGTATTTCTTGCCGCTGCCGCATGGGCATGGATCGTTGCGGCCGACCTTCGGCAGACCGTTGACCAGCGGCTGTTCGCTGCTGCCATCGTTGCTGTCGGGGTTGGCGGTCGGCGCCAGCAATTCTTCCGGCGCTGCATCGGCGTCGAAATCGGCGTGCTGATAATGCACGTTTTCGACATGCGACTGGCCGAGGTTTTCTTCCGCAGCTTCGATTTCTTCGCGGCTTTGAATACGCACGGTCATGACGATCTTGATCACTTCGTTCTTGATCAGGTCGAGCATCTGGGCAAACAATTCAAATGCTTCGCGCTTGTATTCCTGCTTCGGATTCTTCTGTGCATAACCGCGCAGATGGATACCCTGACGCAGGTGATCCAGAGCAGCCAGATGTTCGCGCCAATGGCTGTCGATGCTTTGCAGCATGACGCTACGCTCGAAACCGCTGAATGCTTCCGTGCCGACCACATCCACCTTGGCGGCGTAGGTCGTCGCGGCTGCAGACAGAACGCGTTCCAGCAGTTCTTCTTCGGTCAGGTTAGGCTCGGCTTCCAAAATGCTGGTCAGCGGCACAGCAAGTTGCCATTCGTTGCTCAATGCAGCTTCCAGCGCCGGGATGTCCCATTGCTCTTCGACTGACTCTTCCGGCACATGGGTACGGAAGGCTTCGGTGAAGACGCCTTCACGCAGCGAGGTGATCATTTCCTCCATTTCGGCGGATTCCAGCAATTCATTACGTTGCTGATAGATGACCTTGCGCTGATCGTTGGCGACGTCGTCGTATTCCAGCAATTGCTTGCGGATGTCGAAGTTGCGCGCTTCCACCTTGCGCTGTGCCGACTCGATCGAGCGGGTAACAATACCGGCTTCGATCGGCTCGCCTTCCGGCATCTTCAGACGATCCATGATCGCGCGCACGCGGTCGCCGGCAAAAATGCGCAGCAGCGCGTCGTCCAGCGAGAGATAGAAACGCGAGGAGCCTGGGTCGCCCTGACGACCGGAACGGCCGCGCAACTGATTGTCGACGCGGCGGGATTCGTGACGCTCGGTACCGATGATGTGCAGACCGCCGGCACCGACCACATGGTCGTGCAGCGATTGCCATTCATCACGCAACTTTTGCGCTTGCGCCTCTTTGTCGGCATCCGACAAAGCCGCATCCGCTTCGATGATCTGGATTTGCTTCTCGACATTGCCGCCGAGAACGATGTCGGTACCGCGACCAGCCATGTTGGTGGCGATGGTGATCATCTTCGGACGACCGGCTTGCGCAATGATTTCCGCTTCGCGTGCATGTTGCTTCGCGTTGAGGACGTTATGCGGCAGCTTGGCTTGATTCAGAATGCCGGACAGCAGTTCGGAGTTCTCGATCGAGGTCGTACCGACCAGCACCGGTTGGCCGCGCTCGTAGCAATCCTGGATGTCCTTGACCATCGCCATGTACTTCTCTTGCGATGTCTTGTAGACCTGATCCTGACGGTCTTTACGTGCGCTTGGGCGGTTCGGCGGGATGACCACGGTTTCCAGATTGTAGATTTCCTGGAATTCGTAGGCTTCGGTATCGGCAGTACCGGTCATGCCGGACAGCTTGCCGTACATGCGGAAGTAGTTCTGGAACGTGATCGACGCCAGCGTCTGGTTCTCGTTCTGGATCTTGACCTTTTCCTTCGCTTCGACGGCTTGATGCAAGCCATCGGACCAGCGGCGGCCCGTCATCAGACGGCCGGTAAATTCATCGACGATCACGACTTCGCCGTTTTGCACCACGTATTGCTGATCCTTGTGATACAGCGTGTGGGCGCGCAAGGCGGCGTAGAGGTGATGCACCAGCGAGATGTTGGAAGCGTCGTACAGCGAAGCGCCTTCCGGCAGCAAGCCCATGCTGGTCAGGATTTGTTCGGCGTGCTCGTGACCGGCTTCGGTCAGCAGAACCTGATGGCCTTTTTCGTCCTTGGTGTAATCGCCGGGGACTTCAACCTTGCCTTTGCCGTCAGGGGTTTCTTCGCCGATTTGCAGCGTCAGCAGCGGTGGCACTTCGTTGATCTTGTGATACAGATCAGTATGGTTTTCAGCCTGGCCGGAAATGATCAGTGGCGTACGCGCTTCATCAATCAGGATCGAGTCGACTTCATCGACGATCGCAAAATTGAGGCCGCGCTGCACGCGATCACCTGCGTCAAACACCATGTTGTCGCGCAGGTAATCGAAACCGAATTCGTTGTTGGTGCCGTAGGTGATGTCGGAAGCGTAAGCACCTTGCTTGAGATCATGCTCCATCTGCGACAGGTTGATACCAGTCGTCAGTCCCAGCCAGCCATACAGCTTGCCCATCCACTCGGCATCACGCTGCGCCAGGTAATCATTGACAGTCACCACGTGCACACCCTTGCCCGACAAGGCATTCAGGTACGCAGGCAAGGTTGCCATCAGGGTTTTACCTTCGCCTGTGCGCATTTCGGCGATCTTGCCGAAGTGCAGCACCATGCCGCCGATCAGTTGCACATCGAAGTGGCGCATCTTGAGAACGCGCTTGCTGGCCTCGCGGCAGACAGCGAAAGCTTCCGGCAGGATGTCGTCCAGCTTGGCGCCGTCGGCCACGCGTTGCTTGAATTCAGGCGTCTTGGCTTGCAGCTCGGCATCCGACAGTTTCTCGATATCCGCCTCGAGCGCATTGATTTGGCGGACAATTTTTTGATATTGTTTGAGCAACCGCTGATTGCGGCTACCGAAAATCTGGGTCAGTAATGACATGCTTGGATTCTAAAAAAGCGCCGAAAAATGACTCTGCGCGGCAATTTTGCCCGCACGGAACCGGAATGAGGCCAATAAACCTTGGATTTTAGCATGCAAGCGCCCCGCTTCAGTGTTCCCACGGGGTGGATGCACGAGGACTCGTGCTCGCCGTCATTGCCGACCGACAAAAGCTTCCTCAAGGCAATAATCGACACGTCAACGCCAGATTACCTCCGGCTATGTCCGTTCGATCAGTTCACATACTGTCAATAGATTGGGCTGGGCTTTAAAGATTCAATATCGGCGACCGATTCCCGCCGACAATCGCAATCGCACGTGAGGCGATCAGTGTCCGGCGACGAACACCGGCGCCGCTTTGGGACCGCCTCCCGGACTGCCCAACGCAAGGAATTTACGCGGATCCTGCGCCACGCCACGGATGCGTACTTCGAAATGCAGGTGCGGCCCTGTCGAACGCCCGGTCGTGCCGATGTCGGCCACACGCTGGCCGCGTTTGACGATATCGCCCACTTTCACGTACAGCTGCGATGCATGCGCGTAGCGCGTGATGAGGTCATTGCCATGATCAATTTCCAGCATATTGCCGAACTGATAATGATATTCAGCGGCGATCACCACGCCTGCAGCCGCAGCAACGATGGGCGTACCGGTCGAGGCAGGAAAATCCAAACCTTCATGGAAAGCATTGTGTCCCGTAAAAGGATCCAGGCGCCAGCCGAAACTCGATGAGTTGTAGGCGACATTGACGGGTGGATTGGTGGGCAGCAGGCGCGACTTGATCTTGTCGGCCATGAGCGTGGACTCCACCGCATTCATGTAGTCTGAGCGATGCCCTACATCGACCGCCAGCGCATCGAGCATTTTTTGCAATTCGCCCATACCCAGCTCTTGTCCTGCGCCACCGATGGACGACACCTCCATACCACCGCGACCCGGTTTTTCCTTGAAATTGAATTCTTCAGGACGCACGCCGGCCAGACCTTGCACGCGTTCACCGAGGGCATCAAGGCGCATCAGTTGCGCCTGCATTTCACCCAGTTTCACCGCCATGACGGCGAGGTTTTCCTTGAGATATTTGTCTTTGCGATCATCTTCTTGCTGCGTCATCGACACCAGCAGTTTGTGCAGCATCGGTGAGCTTTCGCCATCGGCCGCATTGCGCAAAACGAGATAAGACAATGCAGCCGCCGAGACGGCAATGCTGATCACCAGAAAAAGCAGTACTGCAATGACATGTTTGGAAGTCAGCGTGACTGACCGTGCGCGCGTAAAGCGCGGGTGCAGCAGAATAATTTGCATCTTTACTCCTTTGACTCTCATCCTCTTCGGATGAGATGTGATAAGGTTTAAAGATGAAGTCTCGCTCCACATTTACCCCTTATCGCCGTGGTCCGTCGGCTGCGCAACTGATGCGCAAGCCGCGGGACGCGACAGATTTTTTGACGTCGGATAATGCAATGGCAACGTTGATGCCTGCCATTACCCGGATGGCGGCGCTGCAAAAAAGCTGCGCCGCGATTCTGCCGGCTATTTTCAAATCGTGCGACGTCATGAACTTCGAAGGCGGCCAGTTGGTATTGAGCATGCCCAATGCGGCGCTGGCCGCGAAGCTCAAACAACAATTGCCGAAGTTGCAAGAACGTCTGCTAAAAGATGGATGGCAGGTTAATGCAATCCGGATCAAAGTACAAGTTGGCAAAAACTATGTCGTTCCGCCGGTCGAGCGCCGGGTACTGACTTTGTCCACCGCAGCAGTCACCTCATTTGCAGAACTGAACGAAGCGCTGGAAGATTCAAAACAGAATCAGGCGCTCAAAACTGCACTGGCGAACATGGTACGCCGCAATACCGGCGTCAAATAGAAAGAGAACAGAAAGAAACCCGGCCTTGTTCTTGCTCTGGCGAAAGAGATGTTCTCCAGAGTCGCCCGGTGCAGCAAAGGCTGCATTGGCGAATGTATCGGGTAGTTGTCAGACGAAATTCGGACTAAATACTGCGCCCAAAACCAGGCTTTAGACCTTGCCTGGCTTCAGACTCCGCTTAGTTAAGCGCCCACTCCTGCTTGGCCTGCATCACATACGTCTGTGGCGCCGACTCCAGCGTGTCAAAAGTAACGATATCGTAGGCATCCGGCTGATCCAGCAAAGCGCGCAAGAGCTGGTTGTTCATACCGTGACCGGACTTGTGGGCGTTATAACTGGCCAGCAAGGGGTGACCGATCAGGTAAAGATCACCGATGGCATCGAGGATCTTGTGACGCACGAACTCATTGTCGTAGCGCAGGCCGTCTGCGTTGAGAATGCGGTATTCGTCCATCACAATCGCATTTTCGAACGAGCCGCCACGCGCCAGGCCCATGCCGCGCAAGGTTTCCACATCTTGCATGAAACCGAAGGTACGCGCCCGCGCGATTTCCTTCACGTAGGACTCGATGGCGAAATCGACTTCGGCCGTTTGTCCGGTGCCGTCGACCGCCGGGTGATTAAATTCGATGAAGAACTTTAGTTTGAAACCGTTGTAAGGCTCGAGACGCGCCCACTTTTCCTTGTCGCCCTGACCTTCACGCACTTCCACCGGCTTTTTGACACGGATAAATTTCTTCGGCGAGTTTTGCTCCTGCAGACCCGCTTGCTGCAGCAGGAACACGAACGAAGACGCCGAACCATCCATGATGGGAATTTCTTCGGCGGTCAGATCGATGTACAGATTGTCGATGCCGAGACCAGCGCAAGCCGATAGCAGATGTTCAACGGTCGAGACGCGCGCACCGTCCTTCGACAGCACCGAGGCCATGCGGGTGTCGCCCACGCCGGTGGCCGACGCGGGGAATTCCACGACAGGATCAAGGTCGATGCGGCGGAAAACAATCCCGGTATCGACAGCAGCCGGACGCAGGGTCAGTTCCACCTTGGTGCCGGAATGCAAACCGACGCCGACGGTCTGGACGAGATTTTTAATGGTGCGCTGTTTTAACATCCCGCCATTATAGCCAAGATGGCATCGGGCCTGCTGCCGGCATGCGGACTGTTGCAAAAAAGTTCCCGCACTGCAAAAGAAGGTAAAAAGCGCGGAAACAGCCCTTTCGGACCGCCTTCCGCGCCTTTTTTGGTACTCGTCCGGGGTGAATCAGTCCGGGACTGATCCACCCGAACAGGTACAGATCAACCGTGCTTAGCCGAGTTGGCCCAACAGTGTTTCTGCGTTGGAGACTTCAAACTTGCCCGGTGCTTCCAGATTCAATTGCTTGACCACACCGTCTTCCAGCAGCATCGAATAACGCTGCGAACGTACGCCCATGCCCTTTTCAGTCAGGTCGAATTCCAGGCCCACGGCCTTGGTGAAAGTCGCGCTACCGTCAGCCAGCATGCGCACCACGCCGGTTGCCTTTTGATCGCGGCCCCATGCGCCCATCACGAACGCGTCGTTGACCGAGATGCACCAGATTTCATCAACGCCCTTGGCCTTGAATTGAGCAGCGTGCTGGATGTAGCCCGGCACATGCTTGGCGGAACAGGTCGGAGTAAAAGCGCCAGGCAATGCAAACAAGGCAATCTTCTTACCCTTGACCAGATCGGACACCTTGAATGTGTTCGGGCCGAGCGAGCAACCTTCGGTTTCGGTCTCGATGAATTCAGCCAGTGCGGCTTCCGGCAGGCGATCGCCAACTTTAATGGTCATGATGATTTCCTTCTTGTGAGTAATTCAATAATTCGGGAATGCTCGGTCTGCTCTGCCCGATGCATCTGTGCAGGCAGACGAAAAAACGCCGCGCACAAAGGCGCGGCGCGCAGGCGATAGTATGCCTGTTTATGACCAAGGTTGCTGCCTGCCGAAACAGGCAGCAATCCGAAGTCAACTTTGCTTATGCTGCCAACTTAGTCAGCTTGCTCAGTCAGCCTGTTTGCGCAGGAAAGCCGGAATGTCATACGTTTCCATGCCATTCTTTTCCAGCGCACGCACAGTGTCGGAAGCCGACTCGCGACGCCATACCGCCGGCGCCTTCATGCCACCGAAAGCTGCGCCGGTTTGCGCGCCGCCGTGGGTGCCATTGTTCATCGTACCGGTGCCGGCCATCATCGGCTCATTGTGCGTACCGGTGCGCAGCATTGGCGTCTGCACCAATTGCACCGACTTGCGGCTGCGGCCCAGACCAGTTGCCACGACAGTCACGCGGATGTCGTCGCCCATGGTGTCGTCGTAGGCGATACCTTGTGCGATCGATGCATCAGCTGCAGCGAAAGCGCGGACAGTCGCCATGACTTCCTTGATTTCCTTACCCTTGAGGCTACGGCTGGCGGTCACATTGACCAGCACGCCGCGCGCGCCAGACAGGTCGATACCGTCGAGCAGCGGCGATGCCACAGCCTGCTCTGCCGCCACACGGGCGCGATCCACGCCGGAAGCGGTTGCCGTACCCATCATGGCCTTGCCCTGCTCACCCATGATGGTCTTGACGTCGTTGAAGTCGACGTTGATGTGGCCCGGCACATTGATGATTTCAGCAATACCGGCGACGGCGTTGTTCAGCACGTCATCAGCATGGCCCAGCCATTCGATCATGCTGTCGTCTTCGTAGATCTCTTCCAGCTTTTCGTTCAGGATGATGATCAGCGAATCGACGTGCTGCGCCAGTTCTTCCAGACCCTGATCAGCGATGTCCATGCACTTCTGACCTTCGTACGAGAACGGCTTGGAGACCACTGCAACGGTCAGTGCGCCCAGCGACTTGGCTACTTCAGCCACCACCGGTGCCGCACCGGTACCCGTGCCGCCACCCATGCCTGCGGCGATGAACACCATGTGCGCACCGCGCAGCGCATCTTCGATGCGCGAGCGGGTTTCTTCGGCCAGACGGCGGCCGACTTGCGGCTGCATGCCGGCGCCCAGACCGGTTTCACCGATCTGGATGACGTTGTCGGCCTTCGACATCTTCAATGCTTGCGCATCTGTGTTCGCTGCAATGAACTCAACGCCGGACACGCCCTTGTTGATCATGTGCTGCACCGCGTTGCCGCCTGCACCGCCCACGCCCACGACCTTGATGATCGTGCCGAGAGTGGCGTTGTCGAGCATATCTATTTCCATGATGACTCCTTAAATATATGTATGTGCAGCTTGCAGTTGATAGGCATCACGCGGTGTGACGACTAGCAACTGAGAACTGCGTGTTGCTGATCCGAAGAACTGAATGACTAAAAAACGAGTAACCAAATGAATGACGCGACTGCTTAAAAATTACCTAAAAACCATTCCTTCATGCGCTGCCAGATTGCCTTTACCGAACCTTCCTGTCGGGTGACGATGTACCCGCGCAGATATTGCTTTTTCGCTTCCAACAACAACCCCAAAACCGTCGAATAGCGTGGGCTGCGCACCACATCAGCCAGTTGGCCGCTATATTCCGGTGTCCCCAGTCGGGCAGGCTTGAGGAAGATGTCCTCTGCCAGCTCAATCATCCCTGGCATCATCGCGGAGCCGCCGGTGAGGACGATGCCTGACGACAGCACCTCTTCGTAACCGGACTCGCGCACCACCTGATGCACTAATGCAAACAACTCTTCCACGCGCGGCTCGATCACCGCCGCCAGCGCCTGGCGCGACAAAGTGCGCGGATTGCGGTCACCCAGTCCCGGCACTTCCAGCGTCTCGGTCGGATCCGCCAGGATTTGCTTCGCCACGCCGTAACGCAGCTTGATTTCTTCCGCTTCCAGCGTCGGCGTACGCAAGGCCATCGCGATGTCGTTGGTGATCTGGTCGCCGGCGATCGGAATCACTGCAGTGTGGCGAATTGCGCCTTCGGTAAACACCGCCACATCTGTCGTGCCACCGCCGATATCGACCAGCACCACGCCCAGTTCACGCTCGTCCGGGGTCAGCACGGAATCGGCAGAAGCCATCGGCTGCAGAATCAGATCGGACACTTCCAGACCGCAGCGGCGCACGCACTTCACAATGTTCTGCACCGCCGACACCGCGCCGGTCACGATGTGCACTTTTACCTCGAGTCGGATGCCGCTCATGCCGATTGGTTCACGCACATCTTCCTGATTGTCGACGATGAATTCCTGCGGCACGGTATGCAGCAATTGCTGATCGGTCGGGATGTTGACGGCCTTGGCGGTTTCGATAACGCGCGACACGTCCGCAGCGCTGACTTCCTTGTCCTTGATGGCCACCATGCCGCTCGAATTGAAGCTGCGGATATGACTGCCCGCGATGCCGGTATAGACATTGCGAATCTTGCAATCCGCCATCAGCTCGGCCTCTTCCAGCGCGCGCTGGATCGATTCGACCGTGGCTTCGATGTTGACCACCACGCCCTTCTTCAATCCCTTGGATTCGGACTGGCCCAGGCCGATCACTTCGTGGCGTCCGTCCTGCAATACTTCCGCCACCACGGCCACCACCTTGGAGGTGCCGATGTCGAGACCGACGATCAGGTTTTTTGCGTCTTTTGTCATATCGTTCCGCTTATTTTTTCTTTCCGTTCAATGCAGCCAGTACCAATCCATCCGCCTTCAACGCCAGGCCGTTCGGATAGCGCATGTCGACATTTTCAATTTTCTTCCCCTGCAGGCGGTCCATCAGCTGCGGATAGACGGATACCAGCCTGGCAATTCTTTCCTTCAGCGTGGCCTCGCTTTCGGCACGTCCCAGCTCGACCGTGATGCCGTTGTCCAGCTTCACGGTCCAGGCATACCGGTTCGACAAAGCCACCGCTTCCGGCACGACCTTGATCGGCGCCAGCCAATCGCGGAACTGATCGAAACGCGCGACCACTTCCTTCTCGCTGCCGTCCGGTCCGTCAAACTCCAGCAAGTCGCCATCGTCTTCCGCTTCGGCCAGATTGGCGGTAAACACATCGCCCTTGACTGATAGCAAACGCCCGTCATCACCCCATGTACCGAGCGCGCGATGTTCTTCAATCGTCACGATCAGCTTGTTCGGCCATTCGCGACGCACCATGGCTTTACGCACCCATGGCACCGATTCGAACGCACCGCGCACCGCGTCCAGATCGGCCGTAAAAAAATTACCCTTGATGCGCGGCACGGCGCTGGCGCGTATCGTCAGCGGATTCACTCGGCGCAACTGCTCCTGCGCCACACCTTCGACGCGGATGGTCTTGAGTGTGAACATCGGCCGCTGCGCCAGCCACCACAGGCCGGACGCCAGCAATGCCAGCAGCACCAGCGCCAGCAGGGCGTTGGTGATTGCGTTGAGCATTTTGACGTCTTGCCACATGGTCGCGTCTTATCCCTTGTCCGAAACGTTGGCGCCGGCATCGGTCGAAGCGTGCGGTTTCCACGCGTCGGACGGCTTCAAATCCAGCGCTGCGGATTTCAAAATCTCGCAGCACAAATCTTCGTAACTCATTCCCGCCTGCTTGGCCGACATCGGCACCAGCGAATGGCTGGTCATGCCTGGCGAGGTATTGATCTCCAGCAGGAACGGCTCGTTGTCGGACGCGCGCAGCATGAAGTCCACGCGCGACCAGCCGCGGCAACCGAGTGCGTTATACGCCTTCTCGGCAAGATCCTGCACGCGCCGCGTCAGGGCTTCGTCGATCGGCGCCGGGCACAGATACTTGGTGTCGTCGGTGAAATACTTGTGCTGATAGTCGTAATTGCCTTCGGGTGCGCGGATCTCGATTACCGGATAAGCCTTTGCATCACGTCCTTTGCCCAGCACCGGCACCGTCAGTTCGCGGCCGGTGACAAATTCTTCCGCCAACACAGCAGCGTCGTATTTGGCGCACAGGTTGAATGCCTCCTGCATGTCGGAATAACCCGCCACTTTGGCGATACCGATGGTCGAACCTTCGTGCGGCGCCTTCAACATCAGCGGCAAACCGAGTACGTCGGGAACCTGACGCAACTCTTCGCGCGGCGTAGCAGCGCTGTCAAGCACGATAAAGCGCGGCGTCGGCAAGTCATGGCCGATCCAGATGCGCTTGGTCATGACCTTGTCCATCGCAATCGAGGACGCCATCACGCCGGGACCGGTGTAAGGAATGCCGAGCTGCTCCAGCGCACCTTGCAGCGTACCGTCTTCGCCGTAGCGACCGTGCAGCGCGATAAAGACGCGATCAAATTTTTCTGCAGCCAGTTCAGCCAGGCTGCGCTGCGCCGGATCGAAAGGATGTGCGTCGACACCCTTGCTGCGCAAGGCCTTCAACACGCCCTCGCCGGACATCAGCGAGACTTCGCGCTCGGCGGAGCGACCGCCGAACAGCACGCCGACCTTACCGAATTGTTTGGCCATATTCGAGTCCGTCATCACGCCCCCTGCCCTTGCGCATCCACGGATTGCGCCGTCAGTTTTGCCGGCACACCGCTGATCGAGCCTGCGCCCATGGTCATGACGACGTCGCCGTCACGCACTACGTTCAGGATCGTTGCCGGCATATCGGCGATGTCTTCGACAAACACCGGCTCAACCTTGCCTGCCACGCGCAGCGCATGCGCCAGCGCACGGCCGTCGGCGGCCACAATCGGTTGCTCGCCGGCGGAATACACCTCAGCCAGCACCAGCACGTCAGGCGTCGACAACACCTTGACGAAGTCTTCGAACAAATCGCGCGTACGAGTGTACCGATGCGGCTGGAACGCCAATACCAGGCGGCGTCCCGGATAAGCACCGCGTGCGGCGGAAATCGTCGCCGCAGTCTCGACCGGATGATGACCGTAGTCATCCACCAGCGTAAATGAACCCGCCGGTTTGCCTGCGGCGTCAAACAACGGCACGTCGCCATAGCGGGTGAAGCGGCGTCCAACGCCGTTGAATTCGGTCAATGCCTTTTGCGTGTCCGCATCGGCCACATCCAGCTCGCGTGCGATCGCCACGGCGGCGCAGGCATTCTGCACGTTATGCATACCGGGCTGATTCAGGCTGACCTGCATCGGCGCATAACCGTCTTGCATCACCGTGAACTCCATCTTGCCGTCGACTGCCTTGGCGTCCACCGCGCGGATGTCCGCGTCTTCGTGGAAGCCGTAGGTGAGGATAGGCTTGGAAATCATCGGCATGATCTCGCGCACATGCGGATCATCCAGACACAGCACCGCGACGCCGTAGAACGGCAAACGCTGGGTGAACTCGACGAAGGCCTGCTTGAGCTTGGCGAAATCGTGGTTGTAGGTTTCCATATGATCGGCATCGATGTTCGTGATGACTTCGATCACCGGTGTCAGATTCAGGAAAGACGCATCCGACTCGTCCGCTTCGGCCACGATGAAATCGCCCGAACCGAGTTTGGCATTGGCGCCCGCGCTGGTGAGGCGGCCGCCGATCACGAAGGTCGGATCCAGTCCGCCTTGCGCCAGCACGCTTGCGACCAGACTGGTCGTGGTGGTCTTGCCGTGCGTACCGGCAATCGCGATACCTTGCTTCAGACGCATCAGCTCGCCCAGCATCACCGCGCGCGGCACGATGGGAATATGTTTCTTGCGCGCCGCCAGCACTTCCGGATTGTCGCCCTTGACCGCGGTCGAGGTGACGATGGCGTCGGCGTTTTCAATATTGTCGGCAGCGTGGCCGTAGAGAATGCGCGCACCCAGCTGCGCCAGGCGCTGCGTTGCCGCGTTGCTGCCCAAATCCGAGCCGGACACGCCGTAGCCCAGATTGAGCATGACCTCGGCAATGCCGCTCATGCCGGAGCCGCCGATACCGACGAAATGAATATTTTTAACCCGATGTTTCATTGCTTTACCAATCTTTCCAGCACCTGCGCAATCGCCTCATTGGCGTTGCGCCTGCCTTGTTCATACGCCGCCTGCGCCATCTTCTGGCAGCCAGGCCGATCCAACGTTTGCAGCAATGCCGCCAGGCTGTCTGGTGTCAGCTCGGTCTGCGGCAGATGGACTGCGGCGTTGCTTTTGGCCATCCACTTGGCGTTATCGCGCTGATGCGATGTTGTCGATGCCACCAGCGGTACCAGCACACTGGCAATTCCGGCTGCGGTCAATTCCGACACGGTAATCGCACCCGCGCGGCAGATCACCAGATCAGCGTCCGCATAGCGGCGCGGCATGTCGTCGATGAAATCCACTACTTCCGCCTCGACACCCGACTGCGCATACGCTGCACGCAGGGCATCGATATGCTGCTTGCCTGACTGATGCGTCACCAGCGGACGTTGATCCACCGGCAACTTTGCCAGCGCTGCCGGCACACAATCATTCAGTACTTTGGCGCCCAGGCTACCGCCGACCACCAGAATCCGCAACGGACCGCTATGCGCGGCGTACCGCGGCGCGGGTTCACCCAGGGCGATGATTTCCTTGCGCACCGGATTGCCGGTAACTTCTGCTTTACCAGCAGCCTTGCCGAAATCGGCAGGAAAACCGAACAGCACCTTGTCAGCCAACGGCGTCAGGGTCTTGTTCGACAACAGCAGCGCGGCATCCGCATTCACCAGCGCCAGCGGCACGCCGCGCAAACGCGCCATCGCGCCGCCCGGCACCGTCACATAGCCACCCATGCCCAACACCACATCCGGGTGTCGCTTGCCGATGATGCGGAAGCACGAACCGAAGCTGGCGATCATGCGCCACACGCCTTTAACGGTATGCGCCACCCCTTTGCCACGCAGGCCGGCGAAGACGATGGAATCCATCTCGACGCCATGTTTTGGCACCAGGTCGCGCTCCATGCCGTGCGTCGTCCCCAGCCATGAAACCTGCCAGCCGCGCGCGCGCATGGTGTCGGCAATCGCCAGGCCCGGGAAAATATGCCCGCCGGTACCCGCCGCCATGATCAGAAGACGCTTGGTCATAAGCGGCCCCCACGCATCAGTACGCGATTCTCATAGTCGATACGCAGCAAAATTGCCAGTCCGACACAGTTGATCAGCAGACCGGAGCCGCCATAGCTCATCAGCGGCAACGTCAAACCCTTGGTCGGCAACAGGCCGAGGTTCACCCCCATGTTGATGAAGGTCTGCACACCAATCCAGATCCCGATACCTTTGGCCGTCAAACCGGCGAAGGTCAGATCCAGCGCGATTGCCTGACGACCAATCTCAAATGCATGTTTGATCAACCAATAGAACAACAGCACCACGACCAGCACGCCGACAAACCCCAGTTCTTCGCCAATCACCGCCAGTAAAAAGTCGGTATGCGCTTCCGGCAGGTAGTGCAGTTTTTCCACGCTGCCACCCAGTCCGACACCAAACAATTCGCCGCGACCGAATGCGATCAGCGAGTGCGATAACTGATAAGCCTTGCCCAGTGCGTTCTCTTCCACCCATGGATTCATGTAAGCAAAAATCCGCTCGCGCCGCCATGGCGACAAGATAATCACCAGCGAAAAGATCCCGACCAGCGTGGCGCCGATGCCGCCAAACCAGACGCCGTTGATGCCGCCCAAAAACAGAATGCCCATCGCGATACATACGATCACGCCGAATGCGCCGAGGTCAGGTTCCAACAGCAACAGCAAACCGACCACGCCTACCGCCACCGTCATCGGCAAAAATCCCTTGGTCAGCTTATGCATCACCGCCTGTTTGCGCACCGTGTAATCGGCGGCGTACAAGACGATGAACAGCTTCATCAGCTCAGACGGCTGCAAGTTGAATACCTTGAACGACAGCCAGCGCTTGGCGCCGTTGACCCCCTTGCCGATACCTGGAATCAACACCAGCGCCAACAAGATCAGCGTGGCGACGAACAGGTAAGGCGCAATTTTTTGCCAGGTCTCGATCTTGATGCGAAACACCATCAGGCCAGCCAACAGCGATACGCCGATGAACATCGCCTGACGTACCAGGAAATACGAAGTCTTGTAATTCGCGTACTTCGGCGAATCGGGCAGCGCAATCGATGCCGAATACACCATGACCATGCCGAACAGCATCAGCAGCATGACCACCCACACCAGCGGCTGGTCGTACTCCATCATGCGTGAACGCTGCTCGATACCACTGATGCCTTTCAGACTGCCGCTGTTGCTGCTCGCGCGCGCACTACCGCGCACGCCAGGCTCATCTTTGGCGCCGAACCAGCCGGTAATCGAAGGCAGGGTCAGTTTCATCACATCACCTCACCGCGCGACAAGGCCACTTCACGCACCGCGTCGACGAAGACTTCCGCGCGATGGGCATAGTTGCGGAACATGTCCAGACTGGCGCAGGCCGGCGACAGCAGCACGGCGTCACCACCTTGCGCCATGTCGGCGGCTTTTTCGACAGCTTCTTCCAGCGTTGTGCAATCGATCAGTTCGATACCGGTGTCGGCGACTGCAGTACGAATGGCGCCGGCGTCGCGACCGATCAGGAACACGGCACGACCATATTTCGACAACGGCTCTGCCAGCGGCGAAAAATCCTGGCCCTTGCCATCGCCACCGGCGATCAACAACAGACGATTGGGCTTTCCGCCATGGCCGAGACCGTTCAACGCAGCCACGGTAGCACCGACATTGGTGCCCTTGCTGTCGTCGTAATATTCCACTTCGCGAATTGTCATCACCAGCTCGACGCGATGCGGCTCGCCCGTGTAGTCGCGCAAGCCGTGCAACAAGTTCGCCAACGGCAGATCGGCGGCACGGCACAATGCCAGTGCGGCCAGACCGTTGGAGGCATTGTGCAAACCGCGGATCTTCAATGCATCGACCGGCATCAGGCGCTTGAGCAGGAAAGGCTGTTCGACGACTTCTTTCGGATCTTTCTTGCGGCGACGGCCTTCGGGTTTTTCTTCATCTTCGATTGCAACAGCCGCGGCCAGCCACAGCATGCCGTTTTCATCAACCAGACCGAAACTGCCTGCCTTCTTCGGCTCGTCCAGACCAAAACTGGATACGGTGGCGCCGGGCGCGGCCATCGCCATCACGGCGGCATCGTCGCGATTGAGTACGCGCACAGTCTTCTCGCCGAAAATCCGCGCCTTATCGGCGGTGTAGGCATCCATATTGCCGTGCCAGTCCAGATGGTCTTGCGTAATGTTCAGTACGGTCGCGGCATCGGCCTGCAAGCTATAAGTCGTGTGCAGCTGGAAGCTCGACAACTCGAGCACCCATGCTTGCGGCAGGATGCCTTCGTACACCCGCTCCGGTTCCGGTGGCGGCAATTCGAGCTGGAGTGGCGTGCTGTCGTCTTCGTCGAGAAGTGAAACCTGTGCTGAGACAGCAACATCTTCCGCGTCCACAATTTCCGCATCATGTGAAGCGGCGGACTCTGCGCCTGTTTCTTCAGTGGTCATTTCGGCTGCGGGTTCTTGCGACGCCGAGGCATCGACAGAATCTGCTGCGGCTTCGACATCCTCATCCTCGTTCGGCGCGGCGACGGTAACCGTCAAGCTGTCATTCAGACCAATATGAGCGGCTTGCACCGACGGCTCATGCTCTGCTCCGTTGGATGCATTCGATGCCTCAGCAGACGCTTGTTCTGGTGATGCCGTTTCAGCTTCAGCAGACTCAGCAGATTCAGCAGCCTCGGCTTGCTCAGTCAGCTCCAGCTGGCGCGATGCTTCTTCCGCGGCAGCTTGTGCTGCAGCGGCTTCCTTCGCGGCGGCGGCGTCGATTTCTGCCTGAGCTTCAGCTTGCGCTTGTGCCTGTTGTTCTGCGATAACTGCAGCAGCTTCCGCCTCAGCCTGCGCTGCCGCTTCCTCTTCGGCGCGTTGCGCAGCAACCACGATAGCGTGGGCTGCATCTTCGATCAGTGCTTCGCGCAAGACATCCAATGCAGCCGGGCTGATGTTGCCGGCGACCTTGGTCGTCAATCCCGCACGGCGGCATAGCATGCCGGTCAGACTGGTGACGGTGGTTTTGCCGTTGGTGCCGGTGATGGCCAACACCTTGGGCGTATAGGCGCGCTCTTCACGCAAAGCCGCCAGGGCTTGCGCGAACAATTCCATCTCGCCCCACAGGGGGATATTTCTTTCTGCTGCTGCCGCAGACAACACGGCCAGGTCGCGCTCCGGCGCCAAGCCCGGGCTGACGGCGACGAAATCAATACCGTCCAGCAGTTCTGCCGCAAAGGCCTTGCCGCCGACGAATTCACTCTCTGCCGATACAGTCTTCAGCACGGCCAGGCGCTCCGCCACGGCCTGCTCTTCGCGGGTATCGGCCACACGCACGCGCGCACCGCAGTAGACCAGCCACTGCGCCATCGCCAGACCGGATTCACCCAGTCCAAGTACCAGAGCGTGTTTATCGACGTAATTCATTCTTTATTACCTGAGTCTTTCTAAAGTGATCCGCTCAACGCAATTTCAGCGTCGACAGACCAAACAGCACCAGCATCATCGTGATGATCCAGAAGCGCACCACGACTTGTGTTTCTTTCCAGCCTTTTTGTTCATAGTGATGATGCAGCGGCGCCATCAGCAGCACGCGCTTGCCGACGCCGTAGCGCTTCTTGGTGAACTTGAAGTAAGCCACCTGAATCATCACCGACAAGGTTTCCACCACGAAGATGCCACCCATGATGAACAAGACGATTTCCTGGCGCACGATCACGGCGATAGTGCCGAGTGCGCCGCCCAGCGCCAGTGCGCCGACGTCGCCCATGAACACTTGTGCCGGGTAAGCGTTGTACCAGAGGAAAGCCAGACCCGCACCGGCCATCGCGCCGCAGAAAATCAGCAGTTCGCCCGCGCCTGGAATGTGCGGAATAAACAGGTATTTGGCATAACTGGCGCTGCCGGTCAGGTAAGCGAAGATACCCAACGCACCGCCGACCAGCACTGTCGGCATGATCGCAAGACCATCCAGGCCGTCGGTCAGATTGACCGCGTTGCTGGTACCGACAATGACGAAATAAGTCAGTGCAATGAAACCCCACACGCCCAGCGGATAGCTGACGGTTTTGAAGAACGGTACGATCAAGTCAGCTTTCGGCGGCAGGTCGAGATTGAAACCCGACTGCACCCAGGCGAAGAACAGATCCAGCACCTTCATGTTGCTGACCTCGGACACCGAGAATGCCAGGTAGAACGCCGCCACCAGACCGATCAGCGATTGCCAGAAATACTTTTCGCGCGAACGCATGCCGTTCGGATCCTTGTAGACCACCTTGCGATAGTCGTCGACCCAGCCGATGGTGCCAAAGCCCAGGGTCACGATCAGTACGATCCAGACGAAACGGTTGCTGAGGTCTGCCCACAGCAAGGTCGAAATACCGATGCCGATGAGGATCAGCACACCACCCATGGTGGGGGTACCGGATTTGATCAAATGCGTTTGCGGGCCGTCGGTACGCACGGCCTGCCCAACCTTGAGACGGGTCAGCATGCGAATCACAGCCGGACCGGCGACGAGGCCGATCAACAGCGCCGTCAGCGTCGCAAATACGGCGCGGAAGGTGATGAAGTTGAACACGCGCAGGAAACTGAAGTCCTGCTGAAAATTCTGAGCCAGCCAAAGCAGCATGTTAATGAGTCTCCTGGTGAAGTAGCGCGCCGGACTGCGGCTGCGCCCCGACCAAATGCTGCACAACGCGCTCCATCTTCATGAAGCGCGAACCTTTTACCAATACCGTCGCCGTCGCGGTTGCAGCCTCGTGAACTGCAGCGCTCACGGCGTCGATGGTGTCGAAATGACGCGCCGGGAAAGAGACTCCCGGCACGGCGTTGTATTCATTGATGGCATCGCGCATGGCGTCGCCGAAACCGAGAAATTGGTCAATACCGCGCTCGCGCGCATAGGCACCGATTTCCCGATGGAATTTGGGACCTTCGTTGCCAACCTCACCCATGTCGCCCAAGGCCAGCACGCGTGGCGCAGCGGCTTGCGCGAGTACGTCGATGGCGGCGCGCACGGAGTCCGGATTGGCGTTGTACGTGTCGTCGATGACCAGTGCTCCACTGACTGCCGTCTTGCGTTGCAGGCGACCATTGACCGGCGCGAAAGCTTCCAGACCCCGCACGACCGCGGCAGCTGAAATGCCCGCACCCAGCGCGCAGGCTGTAGCGGCCAGCGCATTGCGCACGTTGTGCTCACCGACGGCGGCGAGCTTGATGCCAAATTGCTGTACACGGTCGCCAATGCGCGCAGTGACCGCAATCGCGCTACCAAATTCGCGCGCCTGATAGCTGCCGCTGACATCGGCGCCCTGATTGAGACCGAAGCTGATCACCGGACGTGTTCCGGCGATCTCGCGCCAGACCCAGGCGTATTCGTCTTCCGCCGGAAACACGGCGATGCCGTCGGCCGGCAATGCACCAAAGACGGCGCCGTTTTCACGGGCGACGGCTTCGACGGTTGCCATGAATTCCTGATGTTCGCGCTGCGCATTGTTGACCAGCGCCAGCGTCGGACGAGCGATTTCCGCCAGCACGGCGATTTCGCCGGGATGATTCATGCCGAGTTCAACAACTGCCGCCTGATGCTGTGGCTGCAGACGGAACAACGTCAGCGGCACACCGATTTCGTTATTGAAATTGCCGCGCGTCGCGAGACTATGGTCTTCGCCGAATGCAGCAGTCAAGATCGACGCGATCATTTCCTTGACGGTAGTCTTGCCGTTGCTGCCGGTGACAGCAATGACCGGCACATTAAACTGTCCACGCCAATGACGCGCGATCTGACCCAAGGCCACACGCGTATCCGGCACAACAATGGCCGGAATGCTCAAGCCTGCAGGCACGCGCTCCACCACGACAGCGGCAGCACCCAGACCAGCGACGGCGTCGAGGAAATCGTGCGCATCAAAACGCTCACCGCGCAAGGCAACGAACAGATTGCCGGGCGCGACAGCGCGACTGTCGGTGGTGACGCCACGCACAGTAAAGTCGCCACCGGCATTAGGCACACTATGCACGGTTGCGCCATCCAGCCACTGCGTCAATTGTTCAAGCGTTGCCTGCACTATGCACCTCCCATCATCGTGGCGCGTGCGGCCAGAGCCAGCGCGACGTGGTCGGCATCGAGGAAGGGATATTTCTTGCCTGCGATTTCCTGATAGGTTTCGTGTCCCTTGCCTGCCAGCAGAACAACATCCTGCTTGACCGCGTGACGCACCGCCCACAGGATGGCGCCGGCACGGTCAGTCATGACGTGCGGCACGATGCGCGCCATGCCGCTCTTGATATGCGAAATGATGACATTGGGATCTTCGCTGCGCGGATTGTCGCTGGTCAGAATCACGTGATCGGCCAGTTCCGAAACGGAACCCATCTCCGGACGCTTGCCAGGATCGCGATCGCCACCGCAGCCAAACACGCACCACAGCTCGCCGCCACGTTGGTTCGCGACCTGACGCAACGCGCTCAAGGTTTTCTCCAGCGCATCCGGCGTATGCGCATAGTCGATTACGATCAGCGGCACTTCTTGTCCGCCGAACTGTTGCATGCGACCCGGCACGGCGGTCAGCGTGGCGATCACCGCCAGCGCAGCTTCCCACCCGGTGCCCTTGGCCAGCATGACGCCGAGGATGCCCAATACGTTGCTGACATTGAACTGCCCGACCAGTTGCGTCTTGACCTGGCCAGAGCCAAATGGCGATTCGATATGGAAACTGGTGCCGGCGTTGGTACTGCGAATTGCCGATGCGCGCAGCACCGGCACATCGTCCGCGGTAATGTCGCCCAGCGAATAACCGATCACCGGAATATTCTTAGCCTGCAGATAAGGAATCAGCCGCTGCCCCATCTGGTCGTCCAGATTGATGACGGCATGTTGCAGTCCCGGTGAATCAAACAGCTGAATCTTGGCGGCTTCATAAGCAATCATATCGCCGTGATAGTCGAGATGATCGCGCGTGAAATTGGTGAACAAGGCCACATCGACGTGCAGCCCGTTCATGCGCCCTTGATCGAGTCCGATGGACGAGGCCTCAATCGCCAGCACCGACGCGCGCGCAGTGCGCAGGTCGGACAGCTTGCGTTGCAGCAGCACCGCGTCCGGCGTGGTGTAGCCGGTGACATCGAAAGCGTGCGGCTTGCCGTCCTGGAACATGCCCACGCCCAACGTGCCGATCACTGCAACGGGTGCCAATGAACCTTGCAGGCGCGACAGCGCCATCCCCAGCCAGTACGAGCAGGAAGTCTTGCCGTTGGTGCCGGTCACCGCGACGCTGAACATATCCTTGTCGGGCTGCTTGTAAAACATATTGGCGGCGAATCCGGCAAGATGCTTCAGGCCTTTGACGCCGAAATGCGGCAAATCTTCCTTATCGTCCCAGTTGAATCCTGCCTCTTCATAAACGATGGCAGCAGCGCCCCGCTCAATGGCATCAGCGATGTAACGGCGACCGTCAGCGCTGTCACCGGGATAAGCGAAGAACACGTCGCCCGCCTGCACACGGCGCGAGTCGGCGGTTAAATTCGCCGTTAAATTCGCAGTCTGACTGACGTTGACAGCGGCAATGCTGTGCAGCCAGTCCACAATCTTTTGCGCGGAAAGCATCGTCGCAGGCATTACATGCTCTCCTCTAAGGCGTCTTTTGGAATGATGATATTGGTCACGCTGGAGTCCGGCGCGACGTTGAGCGCGCGTAAAGCGTTGGCCGTGACATTGGCAAAAACCGGTCCGGCGACGGTGCCGCCGAAGTGGCTGCCGGCGCTGGGTTCATCCAGCATCACAGCGATGATCAGACGCGGATCGGACATCGGCGCGATGCCGACAAACGAAGACACGTATTTCTTCACGTACTTGCCGCCTTCAATCTTGTATGCGGTACCAGTCTTGCCACCGACGCGATAACCGGGCACCTGAGCCTGCGGCGCGGTGCCGCCCGGCGCCACAACGGTTTCCAGCATGCGGCGCATTTGCAGAGCGGTGTTTTCAGAAATCACGCGATGACCGATCGGCATGTCGTTGACTTTCTGAAAGGACAGCGGAATCAGGTCGCCGTTGCGGGCAAAAATCGTGTAGGCATGCGCCAGCTGAATCAGCGATACCGAGATGCCGTGACCGTAGCTCATCGTCGCCTGTTCAATCGGACGCCACGATTTGTAGGGGCGCACCCGGCCGGCAACTGCACCGGGGAAGCCGAACTTTGGCTGCTGGCCGAGGCCGACGCTGGTAAACATTTCCCACATTTCCTGCGGCGGCATTTCCAGCGCAATCTTGGCGGTGCCGATGTTGGATGACTTCTCGATAATCTGCGCAACCGTCAGTGGTCCGTGCGCATGCGAGTCACCAATGGTCGCTGTACCAATGGTCATTTTGCCGGGTGAAGTCTGGAACACGGTGCTAGGCGTCACGCGATGGGTGTCCAGCGCCAGCGCCACGGTAAAAGGCTTGAGCGTCGAGCCCGGCTCAAAGGTATCGGTCAGCACGCGGTTACGCAGTTGCGCGCCGGTCAGCACCGAGCGGTCGTTGGGGTTGTAGGTCGGCAGGTTGGCCAGCGCCAGCACTTCGCCGGTACGCGCATCGACGACGATAATGCCGCCGGCTTTGGCCTTGTTCTTTTCGACGGCTTCTTTCAGTTGCGTGAAGGCGATGTACTGGATCTTGCTGTCGATGGACAGCGTCAGATCCTTGCCGTCGTGCGGCTCGCGCACGGCTTCGATATCTTCGACGATGCGACCGAGACGATCCTTGATCACGCGGCGGCTGCCGGTCATACCGGCCAGCGTTTTCTGCGAGCCGAGTTCCATGCCGTCCTGTCCGGCGTCTTCCACATTGGTAAAGCCCACAACGTGGGCCATGACTTCGCCTTCAGGATAGAAGCGCTTGTATTCCTTGCGCGTCTCGATACCGGCGATGCCGAGCTTGACGATCTTGTCGGCGGTGTCCTGCTCGACCTGGCGCTTCAGATAAACAAAGTTGCGGTCGGAATCGAGCTTCTTGCGCAATTCTGCGTCGCTCATGTCGAGCAGCTTGGCCAGATCGCGCAACTTGTCTTTCGGCGCTTCCTGCACATCATCCGGAATTGCCCAGATCGCCTTGACCGGCACCGACGACGCCAGCACCTGGCCATTGCGGTCGGTGATTTTGCCGCGCGTGGCCGGCAACTCAAGCGTACGCGCGTAGCGCGACGCACCTTGTTTTTGCAGGAAATCGGTGGACATGCCCTGCAACCACAGCGCACGCGCAGCCAGTGCGAAGAAGGCCATGAACAGCACGAACAGCACCACGCGCGAACGCCAGGCCGGCATCGCGACCTGCAATACCGGGCTCGCCGAGAACGCAACGCCGCGCGAGGCAGCGACGCGGCCTCCCGTGACGTTGGTGCGTGGCGGCATGCGCGTCATTTATTCCTCACCGTCAGGTATTGGGTGCGTTCCGGCGTCAGCGAAACCATGTTCAGGTCGCGCCGTGCCAACGCCTCAATGCGAGAATTCTTGCCCAGCGTGGATTGATCCAGCTGTAGTTGCGCCCAGTCGATGTCGAGCTGGCGCGCAGCGGATTGGGCGCGCTCCAGTTCGATGAACAGACGGCGCGCCTGGTATTGGGCGTTGACCAGCGATAGTGCGCATAGCACCAGTACAGCCGTCACCAGAAAGCTCAGACGCCCGGTCATGGCGCATCCTCAGCGACAGTACGCTCAAGCGAACGCATCACGGCGGAACGGGCACGCGGGTTGGCGGCGACTTCGGCGTCGCTCGGTTTGACACGGGAATGCAATTTTCCGAGGGGTTGCGGCAGGTCGACTGCACGAATCGGCAGGCGGCGGTCAGGCTGCGGCACATGGGCTTTGGATGCCATGAACTGCTTGACGATGCGATCTTCCAACGAGTGAAAGCTGATCACAACCAATCTCCCATACTGCGCCATCTGCTGAAATGCTTTTTCCAGTCCTATTTCGAGTTCTTCAAGCTCTTTATTGATGAAAATCCGTATAGCCTGAAAGGTACGAGTGGCCGGGTCTTTGCCTTTCTCGCGGGTTTTGACGGCTTGTGCCACGAGCGTGGCAAGCTGTCGTGTGGTTGAAATTGGCTCGACTGCCCGGCGAGCAACAATCGTCTTTGCAATCTGAACAGCAAACCGTTCTTCCCCATAATCTCGTATCACCTTTGCTATCGTCTGTTCGTCTGCCGTTGCCAGCCACTCCGCTGCCGACACGCCACGCGTGGTATCCATGCGCATGTCCAGCGGGCCATCGAACCGAAAACTGAAACCCCGCGCCGCGTCATCCACCTGCGGCGAAGAAATACCCAAATCCATCAACACGCCATCAACACGCGTGACGCCATGCGCCGCCAGTGCCTGATCCAGCGTCGCAAAGCTGTCATGCACAATGGCGAAACGCGGATCCGCAATGGTCTGCGCCGTGGCAATCGCCAGCGGATCCTTGTCGAACGCAATCAAACGTCCACGCGCACTGAGGCGCTCCAAAATCTTGCGGCTATGCCCGCCGCGGCCGAAGGTGCCGTCCAGATAGACACCATCAGCCCGGTCGCCTTCTATTACCAGGGCATCCACCGCTTCATCCAACAACACCGTACGGTGCTGCAAATCGGGCACCGATTGCAAAGTCATCGCGTCGTGCCGTCAGAAGGAAAAATTGCTCAACACATCCGGCATGCCCGCAGCAACAGCTTCCGATTCGTTCTCGGCCAGCTTGGCGGCATCCCAGATTTCAAAATGACTACCCATGCCCAGCAACATGACGTCGCGCTCCAGGCCGACCGCTGCCCGCAACTCCGGCGCGATCAGGATGCGGCCGGCGGAGTCCAGCTCCACGTCACACGCATTGCCGAGGAAAACACGTTGCCAGGCGCGCGCCGACATCGGCCATGCGGCAATTTGCTCGCGATGGCTTTCCCAGGTAGGGCGCGGGAAAAACAGCAAACAGCCGTGCGGATGGCGCGTCAACGTGACCCGTCCTTCGCACTGAACCGCCAGGGCGTCACGATGCTTGGCCGGAATAGACATCCGTCCTTTGGCATCGAGATTGATTGATGACGCACCCTGAAACACTGTGTTTGACCTTTTTTCCTGTTGCTGTTGGCATGCTTGAATTCGGTGTTTTGATGTTTGGGACTCTAAAATACCCCACAAAAAAACACTTTTTCACACTATCGCCCACTTTAGAGGATGCACTAATACAGGTCAAGCGATATTCACGGGCCGAAACAGGGATTTTTTTAATAAAGTCAAAGACTTAGCGCGCATAGTTAAAAAGCGCCTAAAAGCGCTTTTCCCTCGAAAATGAATGACTTAGGGAATCTATTGAATGTTCCACTTGAGATATACACATGTGTTTATCTCGAATTCCGCGTGGCTTCTGGGGGAGAGACGGATCGGCGAACAAAAAAAACCGCCGAACGACTTGAGAAGAGATTTTGCAGACGATCAAAAGCACCAAGCTGGACCAACCGACAACGCAAAAGACAACGCAACTTCAAACCAAACTTCCATCCGAACACAAAACTGCGCCGACGATGCCGTTCAAAAAATTACCGGCAGCTGAAGTATGCCTGAAAAAAACAGTGCGTAAAAAATCAAAGGCGCATCAAAAAACTAAACAACCCACACAAAAAAAGAGGCACGAAACTCTCCGCAGACATCCGGATTTTTTCAATTCGATGAAATTCCGGCGAAATAGATCATGACAAATCAATTAAACATCAGATGGGGCTTGCGGAGTAGGCGCATTCCAATGCTAAAATCTCGGCACCTTAACAGTGAAAGGAATTTTAAAGTGAACAAATCCGAATTGGTCGACGCAATCGCTGCTGATACAGAAATCTCGAAGGCTGCTGCACAACGTGCTTTGGACTCCGTTGTTGAAAACATCATCAAGGCAGTTACCAAGGGCGACACAGTGCAACTGGTTGGCTTCGGTTCTTTCTCCACAGGCAAGCGCGCTGCTCGTACCGGCCGTAACCCACAAACTGGCGAAGAAATCAAAATCGCTGCTGCAACTACAGTGAAGTTCTCCGCTGGTAAGTCGTTCAAAGAAGCAGTGAACAAGAAGAAGAAATAATGGTTCCATTTGAATGCTGTGAACCAGGAGTTCACGGCATTCAAATACCGCTGCTGCTGCATTCATGCGGCAGCACGCCCTCCTCCTCCGTCTTACCCCTGTCCTCTGCGCTGCACCGCTTCTCCGGCCTTCTCGCCTCTTCCTACCGTATCTCGCAAGATCTTCACGCGGCCTGACATCGTTCACTCAGCTTTTCTGTGATCCTCCAGACGTGCGCATACCGCGGCAAACAAATCGGTTTCCGACCTGTTCCCCACGGCTTGTGACTACAGCGGATAGTGAACCGCAGGTCTTCTCAGACCTGCGCGAACGAAATATCGACCTTGCCGATGTTCTGCAACAGGGCGTTGACGCTGCTGCCCTTGTCGGCGAACAGCAAACCCGTGCACGATCCCGTCGTCACGAACTGGCCGGCTTTCAGACCGCCGCAACGCTCGCCGACGTGATTTGCCAGCCAGGTCACCAGCGGCCAGATATCGACTACCGGGTTGCCGCCGACGGTTTTGGCGACTTCCAGACCGTTGAAATACAGCTCGGCGTGCTGAATGCTTTGATCGATCTGACCAAGGTCACTGCGACCCGGGCCGTAGATGAAAGCGCAATTGCTCAACGCATCGGCCAACCCGGCCAGCGGATTGGCTGCCGGATATTCGCTGTAGCGCGAGGACACCAGTTCAATAGCGGGATGCACGGTGCCGACTGCGGCCAGCACTTCTGCCTCGGTGTATGGCGTTGCGCGGGCCGGCAAATCACTCTTCATGCGCAAGGCGATCTCGACTTCGATACCGCGCGAACCGGCGGTCAGCAAGTCGAAGAAATGATACGGCGCCGCGAAAATGAATTGCGCCGGCATCGGCGCGCAGCTTGGCTGTGCGCCCGGCGCCTTGGCGCCAACCTTCCAGCCGCCGACCTCTCCCAGCGATTGAGAAACGGTGTCCTGCACCGCATAGGCTTCTGCAACATCAGCCGGGATGTATTCGTCAGGCAGACGCGCCAGCGTGATTTCGTGCTTGCGCGCCGCCAGCAGCAGATCGGCGGCCGCCTTGATTTTTTGTTTGTCCATTGTCGTACTTTACTTCTTGAGAGGGCATCGCTGCGTGGAAAGCAGATGATGCAGGTTAAAAAACTTCCGTAACGTCACAGGATCTCAAGAAAATCCAAAGCGTCGCGGTAGCCACAAACTCAGATCCGGCCAGACGATGATCACGATCAGCGTGACCAGCAGCATGGCCAGATATTTCAGATACGGTTTCACTACATCCTGCAGGCGCACCTGTGCGATGGCGCAGGTCGCATACATCCCCAGTCCGAACGGCGGCGAGAATAAACCGATACCCATCGAAATCACCAGGATGATGGCGAAGTGCAGCGGATTGTAGCCAAGCTGCACCGCAATCGGCGTCAGCAAAGGGCCGAAAATGATCAGTGCCGGGGCACCTTCCAGCACCGCACCGAACAAGATCAGCGCCAAAACAGAAATGAGGATAAACATCCAGCGGCCGTAATCATGCGCCAGGCTCACCATCAATTCGGCCAGCGCATGCGGGATCTGCTCCACCGTCAGGGCATACGCCACGCTGCTGGCCGCTGCCACGATGAACAGCACCATACCCGACATTGAGGCCGCGTCGACGAACAGTTTCACCAGCACCTTGCGATTGAGCTCGCGGAAGGCCAGCCAGCCGACCACGATCGCATACACCACGGCAAACGAGGAAATCTCCGTTGATGTCGCTACGCCGGAAGCCACTCCCTTGCCGATCATCACGATCATGATCAGGCCCACCAGCGCGCCGCCGATCAGCTTGCCTAGCGGACGCGGCTTGATGAACACCACACTGACATCGACTTTACGTCCGGTGTAATAAGCGAGAATACTCAAGGCGATCGCCATCGCCAGCGCCGGCAGAATCCCGGCTAAGAACAAGCCGCCTATCGACAGATTGGCGACGAAGCCGAGGATGATCATGTTGATGCAAGGCGGGATGGTCTCCGCCATGATGGCCGAGGCAGCCAGCAAGCCTGCCGCCTCGTTCGGATTCTGTCTGGTCTGGCGCACCGCCGGCATCAGGATACCGCCCACGGCAGCGACGTCGGCCAGCTTGGAGCCCGACACGCCCGAGAAGAACGCCATCGCCGTCACCATGATCAGATTCAGGCCGCCGCGCAGCCGACCGAACATGCGCAGCAGCAGCTCGATCAGGCGCGACGACATGCCGTTGCACTCCATGACCATGCCCGCCAGGATGAAGAAGGGGACCGCCAGCATAACGAAGTGGTCGGTGCCTGCGGCAACCTGCTGGGCAAACACCATCACCGACAAGGACGGCTCCAGCAAGAAAAACATCAGCGCGCCAAAGGTCAGCGAAAACGCAATCGGCACACCCGCTACCAGGCAAAACAGGAAGCCAAACAGCAAGACGTGCATCGGTCGCAGCGCATGATCAGGCCAGAACGTCTGCAAGGCCAATACGGCGCCAACCACCGCCACACCAAGCAAGCCCGATACCAGCGCATGACGGCCGAACTTCTTCAGCGCATGCGTCATGGCAAAGACCGACAACAAGAGACTGCCGATCAACACCGGCAAAACAAAAATCGTCTGCGGCAAACCCGAGGGCGTGGTCTGGTCGTTGGAGATTTCAAGCAGCAGCCAGGTCGTATAGGCCAGCGACATGGCGACGAAGGCGATCACCCAGTCACACAGGCGCAGGATATAGGGCAGCCATGATTTCGGAAAAATCCCGCGCAGGCTGTCGATGCCGACGTGACGGCTGCGGCCCAGCACGCTGGCCGCGCCAAAGAACACCAACGTGATCATCAGCGCGCGCGCTACCTCTTCCGACCACTCCAGCGGATCGTGCAGAGCGTAGCGCCAGACCACCGAAAAGAACACTACCAGCACATCCACCGCCAGCACCGCCGCCGAGGTCAGTTCCAGCACACGTTGCAGGCGCGGATAGTCCACCGCGTCGTTGGGCGAGGCATGCAGCGAGCGGATCGCGTTCTCGATTTCTGCGGTTTCTTCAGCCGGCGTCAGCGGCGCAGTCATTGTCTTCATCATGGCTTCCTTTGACTACAGATTCGGCAAGACATCAGCCGCGCATAGCGACGATCTCGTCGACCACCGGTTTGACTGCCGGATACTGTGTGGTGAACTCGCCCCACAGCGGCGCCACGTCTTTGCGCAGCGCTTCACGATCGACCGTGGAGACGGTCAGGCCCAGGCCCTTGAGTTTTTCAAAGGCGTCGCGCTCCATGTCGGCGGCACGCTGGCGTTGATACATCGTCGCTTCGGTGGCGGCATCGAGGAAGGCTTTCTGTAGATCGGCAGGGATCTTGGCGAAGGAGCGCTTGCCGATCACCGGTGTTTGCGGGTTGTAGATATGCTGGGTCAGCGCACAGTATTTGGCGACTTCGAAAAACTTGCCCGCCAGCGCCGTCGGCGCATCATGCTCAAAACCGTCAACTACACCGGTCTGCAGCGAAGTGTAGATTTCACCGAAAGGTATCGGCGTCGGCACCGCGCCCATATAACGCAAGGTGCTGACGAAATTTTTTACCGGCAGCACGCGGATCTTGGTGCCCTTGAGTTCCGCCACGCTACGCACCGGATTCTTGGTGAATACATTGCGCGCACCCAGTGAATACGCCCAGCCCAACACCTGCACGCCGATGCGGTCAACCATCAGCTTGCTCAGAATGGCGCCGGCTTTGCCATCCAGCGCACGGCCGGAATGGTCGAGGTTGGCGAACAGATAGCCCATGTCGAGCACGCCGATTTCCGGTACGGTCGTCGACCAGATCGACGAGCCGGAAATCATCATGTCGACGCTGCCGATACGCACCTGATTGACAACATCGGATTCTTTGCCGAGCTGATCGCTGGGGAAATAGTTGACGACGATCTTGTTGCCGACGGCGGTCTTCAGATTCTGCGCGAAGCGGCTGTACCAGACGTAGTGCGCCGAGTTGGCGTCGAGCGGCAGCGTCGACGACATGCGCAGCGTGACCAGCGGTTTGTCCTGGGCGAAAGCCAGATTGCCCGACAGGCCTGTCGATGCGGCTGCGCCGATGGCAAGGCCGGCTTTCAGGAAGTGTCGTTTGGATGCGTTAGTGGTGTTCATCATGTCTCCTGTAGTTTTATGTGGTGCTGCTTTTCACTACTTACGTCTGATGCTTATCCTGATTTTTCCTAACTACGCGCTGCGATGCTGATCAGTATCTATTGTGCGGCTTATCTCTCAATTTTTTACAAATGGTGTTTCGGGCATGCCGGCAACGCCGGGATTCAGCATCCAAACACGGCCCGCGCCTTCATCGCCTGCTGGCGCACCGAGACTGATGCTGGTGACGATCATGGTCTTCAGGCCGTCGCCGCCGAAGGCGCACATGGACGGTTTTTTTGCCGGCAATTCAATCACCCGGTCGAGCTTGCCATCCGGCGTAAAGCGCAGCAGACAACCGGCATCATTGGCGCAAGACCAATAGCAGCCGTCGATGTCCATCGCTGCACCGTCTGGACGGCCACGATGCTGATTGAGATCGGCGAACACGCGGCGGCGCGACGGCGTGCCGCTGGCGATGTCATAGTCGAACACCCAGACCAGTCGGCTCGACGGATGTGAGTCGGACAGGTACATGGTCTTGCCGTCGGGCGACCATGCCAGGCCGTTTTGCACGATCAGGCCATCCACTATCGGTGCGGACAAACCCGCCGCGTCATAGCGATAGAGCTTGCCGTCCGCACGCGCAAGCGACATGTCGAGGCACATGACACCGCTCCAGAAGCGCCCCTGACGATCACAGCGGCCGTCGTTGAAACGCTGATCTGCTTGCAGGCCGCTCGGCTGCGCGAGCTTGTCCAGCAGCACGTTTCCATCATCTTGCAGCGTCACGCTGAAGATGCCGGTATGCATGCCTGCGATCAGTCCACCTGCGTCATCGGGCGCAATGCATGCCACCATTTCCGGCAACTGCCATTGTTTGCAGACGCCGTCTATGGTCTGGCGGCAAATCAGCTTGCGCGGGATATCCACCCAATACCAGGCCGATTGCGCGGCATGCCAGAACGGGCTTTCGCCGACGTCGTAACGGCGATCGTTGAGGGGAAGTACTTGCATGGTAACTATCCGAAGGATGTTCTATTCGTATTGCGGACCGGCCAGAATGAACGGCCCGCCCTGAAAGTTGCCGGCATCGTCGGCCGCCGGCCACGCACCGCTGAAAGGAAAGTGCTCGGCAAAGGGATCGGCAGAGTCGCGCGCGACGAAGCCGAGATGCCCGGCCTTGCTGTTGTCCCACCACTTGATGCGGTTGTCGGAAACGCCGTAGACAATGCTGTGGCCGACGCGCGGTGTGAGCAGTGCGCAGCGCACCAGCTCGACGAAATCGTCATAGCTCAGATAGGTCGCCAGCATGCGCGCGTTGCGCGGCTCCGGAAAGCACGAGCCGATGCGCAGACAAACCGTCTCCACACCGAAACGATCGAAGTAATAGCGCGATAGCGATTCACCGAAGCATTTGGTCAGCCCGTACAAACCATCGGGACGCAACGGACTGTCGGCATCGATGTGTTCAGTGGTCGGGTAATAGCCGACCGCGTGGCTGGAACTGGCGTAGACAACACGACGAATGCCGCGCTTGTGTACGCCTTCATATAAGTTGTAGGTGCCCTGGATATTGGCGTGCATCAGTTGTTCGAAAGGCGCTTCCAGCGAGCGGCCGCCGAAATGCAGCACGGCATCGACGCCCTCCAGCATGTCCGCCACCGCTGCCTTGTCGGCCAGATCACAGGTGACGATTTCCTCCCCCGCCGCCGCAGTCCCAAGATCGCCGATGTCGGACAGGCGCACGACCTCGGTCCATGGCTTCAGACGTTCGCGCAGGACTTGACCCAGATTGCCCGCGGCGCCTGTCAGCAGCAATCGTTGAAAAGGCTTGGCAGGAGAAGCCTGATGATCTTGCGAATTGCTCATGTCTATGAATCGTCGTTGGTTGGACTACCGACGCTGAGAAAACATCATGGATTTTCGGGCGACCGACGCCGCTAAAAAGCCATGCCGACAGATGTCGGCTACTCAGCAAAGAAGGAACAACAACCTGTCAGCATGCCCGGACTGCAGCACGCAGAGCAGCCAGCTAAAAGAAAGTGCAGAACGGCGTAAAAGCATTCATGGTGTGTCTCCGGCATATCGTTATTTTTAATTGACAGTCATCGTACAACATGAAAATTTTGAATGCAAGGACATTTAAAGCGCTGTTTTTTTCACGCGTCAAGCCGCTTTCCAGAGAGCAGCAATCGCCTCGAAAGTCGCGTCCTTGTTGAACTTCAAAAAAAGAATGACTTGCCTTTATGTCATCTGATGACTGATAACAATTTTCTGCTGCGACACCTCTCGCCATTCTTCCAAAGTGCACAGTTTGCCGACGTGGCGCAAAGTACAGTTACGCGTAGCGGGTAGATTCAATGATTCATCTTGCATCAGGATTCGCGTCGCACTAGACTTTGTTTACCGATCGGTACAGAACACTTTCGCCGCAGTTCAACCCTTTATAGACAACAGGTGCCCCATGACGACATCCCGCCCTCCGCTTCCACCGTTCACACGCGAAACCGCAATCCAGAAAGTCCGCGCCGCCGAAGACGGCTGGAATACCCGCAACGCTGAAAAAGTCTCACTGGCCTACACCGAAGACAGCCGCTGGCGTAATCGCGCAGACTTCGTGCAGGGCCGCGAAGCCATCGTCGCTTTTCTCTCCAAGAAATGGGTGCGCGAACAGCAATACCGATTGATCAAAGAACTGTGGGCGTTCGAAGGCAACCGCATCGCCGTGCGCTTCGCCTACGAATGGCATGACGACTCGGGCAACTGGTTTCGCTCGTACGGCAATGAAAACTGGGAGTTCGATGAAAACGGCCTGATGCGCGTGCGCCATGCTTCGATCAATGATCTGCCGATCAAGGAAGCCGATCGCAAATTCCATTGGGATCAATCCGCTCCGCGCCCGGCCGATCATCCGAGCCTGAGCGATCTGGGATTGTGATGAAAGCGGTTCGTACACAATGACGGATGCAACAACAGCAACAACAGCTGCACCGGCAGCGAAGCCGCTCTCGCAACGCGAGGAACTGATCCCGGTGCTGGCTGAAATCTTCCGCGCGCATGGCTACGAAGGTGCCAGCCTGGCACGCATTACCGAAGGTAGCGGACTGGGCAAAGGCAGTCTGTATTACCTCTTCCCGGGTGGTAAAGATGAGATGGCGAACGCCGTCCTGAGCCACATCGACGGCTGGTTTCAACGCGAGGTATTTATCCCCTTGCGCGAAAGCGGCGAGGGCGAAGATGCCATGGCCGGCATCGACCACATGTTCCGCGAAGTGAAGCGTTACTTTTTATCGGGACGCAAGGTATGCCTGATCGGCGTGTTTGCGCTGGTGAACGTGCGCGATCGCTTTGCCGATAAGGTGAAGGATTATTTTGTGGACTGGGCGGCGGCGCTCAACGATGCTTTGTTGCGCAGCGGCCGTGATGTCGATGACGCAGCCGGCTGGACCGAGGAAATACTGGCGGGCATTCAGGGCGCGCTGGTATTGGCGCGCGCCATTGATGATCCGGCAGTGTTTGTGCGAACGCTGGATCGCTTGCAGCAACGCTTGCAAGCGACCGGCACATAACGAAATTATTTGCCGAGATCAGCCAGTGGATGTTCCGCCGCCGACCATGGATCGGCGAAGAAACCCTCTACCCATGCCGGCGTCGCATCCATCAGGCGCGCCGGATTCCATTGCGGCTTCTGATCCTTTTCGACGATCAATGCACGGATGCCCTCGACAAAATCGGGACGCGCCGCGCAATGCAGCGACACCACGAATTCCAGGCGGAAGACTTCCGCCAGCGACATGTAACGCACGCGCTCCTGCAACGCCAGTGACAACCACGCCGAACCCGGCGCACCGGCGCTAAGCGTAGCGGCTGCTTTTTGCAGCCACGGATTGTCGCTCTTGAGAGCGAGGATGGCGTCGACGATGTCCGGCACAGTCTGCCCGCTGCACAGCGCATTGATCAGGTCGAAGTTGTCGCGCAAGGCCGACGGTGCGAAGACCACGTCGGCGGCAACATCGCGTTCGGCCTGTTGCAACACGCGGCCGAGCAGTGCCTTGTCGTCGCCCTCACCCCAGTTTTGCAGCAGCAAGGCGTCAACGACTTTTTGCTTGTCGGCCTGTGCGATGCGATAGTCGGCCAGCTTGGTGAACTTGGCATCTTCGGCATTCATCAATGCGCCGGTCAACGCCAGAAAGGCACCGAGCTTGCCCGGGACGCGGCTGAGGAACCAGCTGCCACCGACATCGGGATACAGGCCGATGGTAATTTCCGGCATGGCCAGGCGCGAGCGCTCGGTGACCACGCGATGACTGCAGCCGGCCATCAGGCCGATGCCGCCGCCCATGACGATACCGTGACCCCAGCACAGGATGGGCTTGGGATAGGTGTGGATCTCGTAATCGAGCCGGTATTCGTGTTCGAAGAATTCTGCCGCGTAACGATTGGCGCGGATGTCGTCGCGCGCCGGCGAGGCATGATGCTCGCGCATGGTGCGGTAGAGTTGCTGCAGATCGCCACCGGCGCAGAAGGCTTTTTCACCTTGCGCTTGCAGCAGCACCATGGCGATGTCCGGGTCCTTCGCCCACTGCCGCAACTGCGGCGTCAGCAACTGCACCATGTCGAGCGACAGGGCATTCAAGGTTTTTTCGGAAGCCAGCGTGGCGACGCCGATACGGCGGCCATTCTGCGTGGCCAGTTCTTCAAACAAAACCGGTTGGCTCATGGGGATCCTGATTGTCTCTGAAATCGTCTTGTGCGACCTCGCCGGCCTCGTGAGCCGGGAGATCGATTTATATAATTTAATGAAGCAAGCCGATAGGCCGGATTCTGTTACGACGGTTGCCCGTTATGACAGCCATTCCTCTAGGCGCTGGATTGCTCCAGTGCTCAAGCTCTCTACCCGCACGCTCCGCGAGCAACATCAACGCGTGCCTATTTGAGATTGCTCCGAGTGGAGGTTACCGCGTTTCACCGTAACTAAATACGCTCGTCTCTGTGGCCCTGTTCCTCGCCTTGTACCGGCTTACGCCGGCTTTCGGCGGACGGCCGTTAACCGTCACCCTGCTCTATGGAGTCCGGACCTTCCTCCCGCCATCGCATGACACGATGACCAGCGGCTGTCTGGCTTGCTTCGGGCGCTATTGTACCTTAGCCGCAGCGCTCTGCTCCGATTGCCGGGGCTTGCCGTCCGGCATGAATACTGTGAAACCCGCAACATGCGCGCTCCCGGAATCCGGGAAGAAACAACAGATCAGAAAAAGTTTATGAAAATTCAACAGTTGTGCTTCAGAGTCAGCTGCTTATTGTCGATAATCGAATCAATGCCCGTTTCGCGAGAAGGTAGATACGATGAAAACAGGACATCTTCGCCGCTGCGCCCTGCTCTGCCTGACAGTGACGGCCTGGCTGCACCTGGCGGCCAACGCAAAAGAAACGACCGTTGTCGCCATCGGCATCGCAATGCCCCTGAGCGGCCCGGCTGCGACATTCGGCAATAGCCTGGTAAATGCGGCCCAGATGGCAATCGACGATGCCAACCGGCGCAATCCCAAGGTCGCCGGCCGGGACATCCATTTCAAGCTGGTTGTGGCGGACGAACGCGGCAATGTGAACAATGCGGCCCTGGCTGCCGAGTATCTCGTCAAACAAGGTGTCGTTGCCACGATCGGCAACGGCAGTACGCAGACGACGCTGGCAACCACCAAAATTTTTGGCGATGCCGGTATCGCTCAGCTTGCACCCAGTACCAGTGCGCCGTGGCCCAATGGCCAGCGTTACACCACGTTTCGCATGATCGGGCACAGTGGTCAGGGTGCGCCATTGCTGGTCAATTACCTTATCGACAACCTGCAAGTGAAGAGCACGGCAATCATTGACAACGACACTGTCGCCGGCCGTGCGCTCGGACAAGCATTCAAGGAGCGCTTCCAGGCACGTCAGGGAACCGTGTTGATCAGTGAGTCGATTCAGTTCCGCTCTTCCGATTTCAACACCATTCTCAATACCGTCAGACTCAAGCAGCCGGATATCATCTTCTTCGGAGGCCTGGGCGACCAGGCTGCGACGCTGGCGCGCAACATGCGCAGAGTCGGCCTGAAGACGGGTTTTGTACATGGCATGAACGGCACCAATGGCTTGAACTTCCTGCGCGATGCCGGTGCGGCCGCAGAAGGTGTCATCGCACTCACCCCCGGTATGCCGCCCGAGAAGATGCCGGGATGGAAGAATTTCGAAAAGAATTATCTGGAACGTTTCGGCGGCAATATCAACGACTACACCACGATTAGCTACGACGCCGTCCAGGTGCTGGTTGCCGCCGTGCGCGAGGCGAACTCGTTCACGCCAGCCGACATCCTCGCCGCACTGTACAAGGTGCGGTACAGCGGACTGACCGGTACGATTGCCTTTGACCAGAATGGCAATCTGCGCAATCCGTCCTTTACGATTTACCAGATGAAGGAGCTGCGCTGGCTTCCTCTCCAGACCTACGGAGGTGCCAGGTAATGAAGGCGCACCGTTACGCTTTGCTTCCTGCGTCAGGATTCCCGGCAGCTGTCGCCGGCCTGGCGATATTGCTGGCCTGCGCATTGCCGTCTCCGCTGCAAGCGGCCTCCAGTAACGCTGTCCGCGTCGTACAAATCGGTTTTGCCGGACCACTGTCCGGCAGCTCGGCACGCATAGGAAAGAGCCAGATGCATGCCGCCGAACTCGCCCTGAATGAAGCCAATGCACGCGGCACTATCATCGGCGGAGAACCGGTTTTGTTCAAACTTCTGCCGCAAGATGATCGCGGCGACCCAAACACGGCAGTATTGGTGGCTACCTATCTGGTCAAATCCGGCGTCGTGGCAGTCATTGGGCATTGGCATACCGGCGCCAGCATGCAGGCTGCGGGCATTTACAACACTGCCGGCATCCCGCAGATCGCGCCGGGATCGAGCGGACGCCAATATACGCAAAACGGCTATGCAACCAGCTTTCGGATTGTTGGTCACGATGACGACGGCGGCCGTTTTGCAAGCGTCTATGCACTTCAACATCTCAAGGCCAGACGCATTGCAGTGATCCATGACGAAACCACCTTCGGCACCATGCTGGCAGCTCAGTTCATCCGCGGCGCGCAAGAAAAGGGGGGCGAAGTCGTGACGCAGCAACTGATCAGTTCGAAGACCTCTGATTTCAACGCGGCACTGATGGAATCCGGGAAGAAAAATGCCGACCTGATTTTCTTTGGCGGACTTGGCCCACAAGCAGCGGCGCTTGTTCTCAGCATGAAACGAATGAGCATCCGTGCTCCGCTAATGGCCGCCGACGGCATTGTGAGCCCCCTATTCTTGCAATTGACGGGGACTGGCGGCAACGGCACATTCGGACTGGCGCCGGGACAACCTCAGGAAAAAATGACAGGCTGGAAAAAATTTCAGGAAAAGTTTAACGCCACCTATGACGATCCGATCGAGGCCTTTTCTCCTTTCGCCTATGATGCCGCGAACATGACCGTGGCAGCGATCCTGCAAGCCAACTCCCTGCAACCTGCGCGCATCACCGCCGCCTTGCACAGCATGAAATACAAAGGCCTCACCGGCACGATCGCGTTTGACGCCGAAGGCAATCTGACCAATCCCACTTACACCATCTATCAGGTGAAGGACGGCAAATGGTTGCCGATCCAGACCTTCTCCAAGTAAATGCAAGGATTCCAAGCAAGTAAAAATGCGCACGAACACATGGTGTGGATGCACCATGCCGATTTGGCATACGACAGAAAAAACGGAATTGCGTATCATCCGCGGGATGAATCGACACGTTACGTGTCAATGGCCTGTCGTCGCTTTGGCTGGCGCTTTGGGTGCAACTTGAGTCGATCGGCAGCGCGTTTGGCAGAAGGCAATTTCGTCATTTCGCTGCGTCGCCACCGAAGCCGGCTTCGGCTGCACTATCCCGCATAACAGGAAAAAACCATGCATATCTGCATACTAGGCGCTGGTGTCATCGGCGTCACCTCAGCGTATCGTCTGCTGCAAGACGGCCATGAAGTCACCTTGCTGGACAGCCGCCCTGTCGCAGGCGGCGGCACCAGCATGGGCAATGGCGCGCAACTGAGTTACTCCTATGTTGCGCCGCTGGCGGATCCATCCGTGTGGACGCATTGGCCGCACTATTTGTTCAGCGCCGACTCGCCCCTGACACTGAAACCAAAATTCGATCCCGCGCAATGGCGCTGGCTGCTCAAATTCCTTGGGGCCTGCAATGCAGAACGTGTACAACGCACCACGATCGAACTGCTGCAACTGGCGTTTTACAGCCGCGATGAACTGACGCAATTGCATCAGGCCGTACCGTTCGACTTCAGCCACCGCACCGCAGGCAAGCTGGTGATGTACACCGATCCCGCGGGACTGGTATCGGCACGCAAGCAAGTAGCCTTCCAGTCGCAATACGGTTGCCAGCAAGAAGTCATCGACGCTGCACGCTGCCTCGAGATCGAACCCGCACTGGGCAACGCCAGCCGCAACTGGGCCGGCGGCGTCTACACCCCGAGCGAAGAAGCCGGCGATTGTGCGCAGTTCTGCCAGGGTCTGGTGACGGCGATGAGCAGCAATGCCGGTTTCCGCTTTTTGCCCTCCACCACAGTCACGCAAGTGAACATGAAAGACGGCGCCATCGCCTCGGTACAAGCAGCCTCAGAAGTTGCGGGGGCATCGACGCAGGCTATCGATGCAGACGCGTTCGTGCTCGCGCTGGGTGCGGATAGCGCCGCCTTCGCACGTCAGGCAGGCTTCCGCTTGCCGCTGTATCCGCTCAAGGGCTACAGCATTACGGTGCCGCTCAACGATAGCTTCGCGCAGTCGGCCGCGCCGCAGGTATCCATCACCGACATCTCGAAAAAAATTGTCTACGCCCGCCTCGGCAATCGTCTGCGTGTGGCCGGCCGTGTCGAGCTGGTCGGCATGGACACGCACATCCCCGATCGCGCCATCAACGAACTGATCGACGGCGCCAACGAACTCTTCCCCGGCAGCATCCGCGACCAGAAGGCGGCGCAACTTTCGCCCTGGGCGGGATTCCGTCCGGCTACGCCAAGTGGCGTGCCGGTCATCGGCGCATCGCCGGTGAAGAATCTCTACCTGAACATCGGCCAGGGTGCGCTCGGCTGGACGCTCGCCTGCGGCAGCGCAGCGTTGCTGGCGGCGCAGATCGGCGGACGCAAGACAGCAATTGATGTTGCGCCGTTCCGCTACGGCCGCTGATCTTTTGTCCGATCTCTTGGGCTAATTTCGCCGGCCGATTTCCGGTGGTCAGCATGATCGCCGGATTCCGCATACCATATCCAGACCATAACGACAGGCATACAAGGAGACTGGAATGCGGGAAAACAATCTGCGCACGCTGTTCGCGCAAAAGAAGCTGGCCTTCAACGGCTGGGCATCCATCGGCAATTCTTTTCTGGCGGAGCTGGTCGCCGATTGCGGCTACGACGCAGTGACGGTGGACTTGCAGCACGGTCTGTTCTCAGTTGAGGCGGCCGTACCGATGTTGCAGGCGATTTCCGCCACCAAGGCAGTGCCGCTGGTGCGCTGCTCCGAAAACAGTCTCGGCGAAATCAACAAGCTGCTCGATGCCGGTGCCTACGGTGTGATCTGCCCGCTGATCAACACCAAAGAAGATGCCGAAAAATTCGTGCGCGCCTGTCACTACTCGCCACGCGGCGGCCGCAGCTACGGACCTGCGCGCGGCGTGCTGTACGGCGGCAAGGATTATTTTGAACACGCCAATCGCACCATCCTCACGCTGGCCATGATCGAGACACGCCAGGGCTTGGCAGCGGCAGAAGAAATTTTGTCGGTGCCGGATCTGGACGGCATCTTCATCGGCCCCAGCGACCTCGCCATCGACATGGGCCTGGCGCCCGACGCGTGGAACGACGACAAGGTCGATCAGGCCTTCCAGCATCTGATCAAGCTGTGCCATGCACGCGGCAAATACGTCGGCATCTTTTGCGGCTCAGTCGAAATGGCCGAACGCATGAAATCCTATGGCGTCGACATGCTCGTCCCCGGTACCGACGCCCAATTGTTGCGCGCCGAAACCACCCGCCGCCTGAACATCCTGCGCGGATAACACCTGCATCTCTCCTCCAGTACGCACATGCGCCATGTGCCATGTGCGTACCTATCTTCCTGAAGCAGTTGAGACCACCGCCCCAGACGACAACTTGATCGTCATCGCTCCGCTTGTTATCACACACAAAAATCTGAACATCGTCATTTTTCGACGGGAGATCCACATTCGCAGAAAATATCACTGACAGTTTTTTTGCTTATGGGAGCAACGACCGATTTTTGAGAATTATCTTATTTAAGCGTCAGCAGGGAACTCGCATAATCTCCTCCGGAAACATCGACGACAGGCTAGCTCATCGTGAGCCGACGCCTCGTTGAGCAGGGAAATAACAGGGGAATACGATGGTGCTTTCGACGAACCGAATCAACCGACTTTCGCTGACCAGCATTGCACTGATCACGGCAACATTGCTGATGAGCGCCTGCCATAACGAATTCGCTCCACGTGGCCCCACACTGGCCGCCTCAACCAAAGAAGCAAGCAGCTGGGACACATTGCCGCAAGGCGACGCCTTGCGCGCCGCCGAACAGACCTATCGTGCCTGCGCCATGGAAGCTGCGCAGCTGCATCTGGCGGTAAAGGAATTCCCTGAAATCAGCGACCGCGTCACTTACCTGACGCAAGATGGCCAACGCGTGCGCAAGACCGAGCAAGCAAGCGTCAACATCGATGATATGCACGTCGACAACGGCTGCGCCACGCGTATCGTCAAAAGCATCAGCATCGACGTTGTCTCTGACAGCGCCCAGGCAACATCCATCGATGAAACCGGCAAGACGCTCGCACGCCATGGCGACACGCAAATCTCTCCGTCAGGATCGGCTCACCTGACGCTCGCAGTCGCAAAAAAGGCGCAGTCCGTACCTACCTGCACACTCATCCGCGATCCTGGCCCGCAAAGCCATTTCATGATGCTCAATCTGTGCAGGAGCGAAGAACGCCGCGCAGAGCAAGAACAACAGGCGCAAGAGGAGTTTGCCGTGCATCCGAGAAAGATCTCCCCGGCGACTTCCAGCTAAGTTGATTCAGATTTTCTTGATTCGCAGTCGGCCCCATCACGGGGCCGACTGTGTTTTATTTGAAGGGAACGCGGCCAAAGAACGGATAACCCGGATCGTTGTAACCCGGTGTCGAGGAATGCCCCGGCGTCACCAGCGCATCGATCATCGCTTCTTCTTCCGTAGAAATTTTCAGGTCGACGGCGTCGTAATAGTCTTCCATCTGCGCCAGCGTGCGCGGGCCTGCGATCACGCTGCTGATCACTGAATTGGCCAATACCCACGCGGTCGCAAATTGCCCCAGCTTGACACCGCGCGCGGTGCAGTGCTCCTGCAGACGCTCGGCGATGATCAATGACTCTTCACGGAATTCCGTTTCCATGATGCGCTTGTCGCCACGGCCGGCGCGCGTGTTTTGATCCGGTGCCTGGCCCGGCTTGTATTTACCGGTCAGCACACCGCGTGCGATCGGGCTGTAGGGTACGACGCCGAGACCATAGTTGTGGCAAGCCGGCAGAATTTCCACTTCCGGCATGCGGTTGAGCAAGTTGTAATAGGGTTGGCATACCAGTGGCAGCGGAACATTGTTCTTCTCGCACAGACGGGCAATCTCGGCGATGCGCCAGCCGCGGAAGTTGGACACGCCGAAGCCGCGAATCTTGCCTGCACGAATCAGGTCGCCCAGCGCCTGGATCGCTTCTTCCAGATTTTCTTCGTGATAGTCGCGGTGCATGTACAGCACGTCGAGGTAATCGGTGTCGAGGCGGCGCAGGATATTGTCGGTCTCGGTCGCAATCCAGTGGCGCGAATAGTGCGACTGATTCGGCGCGCTGCTCATGGGATTGCCCAGCTTGCTTGCCAATATCCAGTCACCGCGCTGCCCTTGCAATAACTTGCCGACCATCTCTTCCGACTTACCCTTGCTGTAGACGTCGGCGGTGTCGATGAAGTTGACGCCATGCTCGCGCGCCGACGCGACGATATTGCGCGCTTCGTCAATCGCAGTCTGGTCGCCGAACATCATGGTGCCCAGGCACAAGGCCGAGACTTTGAGATTGCTTTTGCCGAGTCGTCGATATTGCATGGTGTGTCTCCGATAAGGATGGAATGCAGGTCAAAGGAAGCGAGGAAGACGATTCTAGCGCCTTGCCCCGATTCCTGCCGGCGCACAGAAAATTAAAGAATCGGCGCCTCTTCTTCCAGCCAGCGCCGCTTGTCGCGCAATGGCGGCGAACCGAACATGCGGCTGTATTCACGGCTGAACTGCGAAGGACTCTCGTAGCCCACCGCTTGCGAGGCGAGCGCCACACTGACGTCGTCGGCAAGAATCAGACGGCGCGCTTCCTGCAGGCGCAGATTCTTCTGGTATTGCAGCGGACTCATCGCCGTCACCACCTTGAAATGATGATGCAGCGACGACACGCTCATGTGCACATCGCGCGCGATGTCATCCACACGCAGAGGCTGGACAAAGTTCTCTTTCATCATCCGGATAGCCTTGGCGATGCGGTTCATCTGGCTGTCTTGCAGCACGGTCTGGCGCAGCAACGCACCCTGCCCGTTCATCAGCAGGCGATACAGGATTTCGCGTTTGACCATGGGCGCCAGGATAGGAATATCGCGTGGCGTATCCAGCAGGCGCAATAGCCGCAATACGGCATCCAGCAGCGTGGCGTCGAGGCGATTGACGAACAAGCCGCGCGAAGCATCCGACGAAATACCTTGCGGCAAATGCTCGTCGCCGATCAGCGAACCGATTTCCTTGGTGTCGAGATCGATGCGCAAACCCAGATAGGGCGTCTCGGAGCTGCTGACGGTCACCTTGCCCACCATCGGCAAATCCACCGACGACACCAGATAGTGCATCGGGTCATAGTCGTAAATGTCGTCGCCGACGAACAAGCGTTTGGCGCCTTGGGCGATGACTGCAAACACCGGCTTTTGCACCGCATGCTTGGGTCCTTGCGGATTGGTAATGCGGTGCAGGAAGAAGCCTTCTATACCGGTTTCCAGTGAGCCTTCAACGCCTTCCGTCAGGCGGTAAATCAGCGCGACCAACTCGCGCTGCGCCGCACGCAGCCGTTCGTCTGCTTCGCCGTCCACAATGACGGCCGCCGACGAAGGAGGCACAGGCGCGTCGGCGTTATAGTCCAGATCGGTGGGAGCGTCGTTGAGATCCATGGCGGCTTCGGATGAAAGAGGGGGAGGCATTCAGCTTACTCCAGATTGCAGACTTGCCTGAATCTCCATCGCCAGAAAATGGAGAAATAGGCAAATATTCAGGAGAATTAGGTATCCGAGCCTGATCCACGATCCCGATTTTCAGCCAACCTCAAGTCAAAATGCAACATGGATGGAGACACCTTGCATTTGTGTGCCGCTTAAAATGACAAGCTGCAAAGCCTTTTCCTTACTGGCAGGCAGCACAGCTTTCCCGGCCTGCTCGTATTTCTGAAATCCGGATATTTTTCTGAGTCGCCTCAACAACCCCGGTTCTCAATACGAGCAGAATTCAATCCGGAATCATGAAAAACTGCCCAATCCCCCATCATCTTGGAGAATCAGGCAAATATTCGGCAGCTTTCAGCAAACGTAAATTGCTGCGCTGCGCGCATAATCTCTTCACGCCAAAACACATGATTCAAACTGTCTGTCGCACCGTTTCCGGTCCGACCATGCAAGACAGTGCTTCACCGGACCGCCGATAAGCGGCGCGAGCATTCGCGCTCCGACTTCGGCTCTTCACTAACTTTCCAGACACCATCGACCAACTACTTTTCGCCCTTCCCGGCGGAAGGATGCGCTGCTTTCTTCCATATTGCAGCGTGCAGAGCTGTCGATACACCTGGCCGAACGAACAAGGACGCACATGCAAGCAATCGCCCACGCAAAAACAGCGACGCGCCCGATGCCGGGCGGGCCGCTGCATGGAAAGACACAAACCGGAAAGAGCGCCTTAGAACACGCTCTCGGCGATGTTGTGCTGTTCGATCACAGCGCGAATGGTATTGCTCTCGGGCTTGGCGGTGAAGTGGCATTCCTTGGCCTCGTCGGCCATGCCCATCTGGCAGCCCTTTTGCAGCGGACAGGTGGCGAACAGTTCGGCGACCCAGTCAACGAAGGCGCGCACCTTGGGCGACAAGTGCCGGTTGTGCAGGTAGACCACGGAAATCGGCATAGGAACCGGCTTCCACTGCGACAGGATTTCGACCAGACGGCCGTCTTCGAGGTAAGGCTGAATCATATACAGCGGCGCCTGCACCAGGCCGAAACCTTGCAGCGCGCATGCCACGTAAGCATCGCCGTCATTGACCGAGAGCTTGCCGGCCATCTTCACTTCCTGGGTCGTACCCTCGACCATGAAGTCCCAGTCGATGGTGCGGCCGGTACGGCTGGAGAAGTAATGCACCGACTTGTGATTCTGCAGATCGTCAATGGTGTGCGGCATGCCGTGGCGCTCGAAGTAGGTCGGAGAACCGCAGGTCACGGCCTGGAAAGTGCCGATGCGGCGCGCCACCATGCTGGAGTCCTGCAAATCGCCAACGCGGATCACGCAATCGACCGCCTCCTGCACCATGTCGACCGGACGGTCGCTCATGCCCATGACCAGTTCGATGTCCGGGTACTTGGTATAGAAGTCGCACAGATTGGGCAGCAACAGCAGGCGTCCGATGGATGCCGGCACGTCGATGCGCAGGCGTCCTTGCGGGCCGCGCGTGACATTGCGGAACGATGCTTCGGTCTCGTCGACCTCGGCCAGGATGCGCACACATCGCTCATAGTAAGCCGCGCCATCGGGCGTGAGGCTGATGCGGCGCGTCGTGCGATTGAGCAAACGCACCTGCAGCAAACTTTCCAGTCCCTGCACAATCGTCGTCACCGTGGTGCGCGGCAAATTGAGGTTGTCGGCCGCGCGCGTAAAGCTGTTGGCGTCGACCACGGCCGTAAAGACCTGCATTGCTTGAAATCTGTCCATTTGGTTCTCCAGAGCAACGACATCTCTCTCAACAATGTCGCCGAATTTGTACAAATCCGCGTCGGCGATTGTTTTGCAACAGCGCCAAAAACGCGTTTTTCACTGCCAATTTGCCATCTTTTGCTGCCATTGACGGGCTTTTTGAGGGCTTCGCCGGCTAATTCAAAAACAGCCAAGAACCGCAGCAGCATTGGCTCGCCCGCGATTTTAATCGAACTAATTCGATCATTTTACGCCTATTGTTCGGCAGTGGCGAACAGTGTTGTTGATTTTGCCTGCTTTATCCGTCCCCATGCTGTGGCGCACAATCCGCTTCAATCTAGCGAAACTGGCTTTTTGGCCAGCCACCACATCATGGAAGTTTTACAAGAATCGGTTGTTAAATCAGCCATCAGCAACTTCACCGTCCCCGGCCCGATCGGACGCATCCCTGTGCGCCTGTATCACCCGCTGGCAAACGGCGAAGCGAAGCTGAAACTGAAAAGCAAGTCCGGCCCCCTGCTGCCTCTGGTGCTGTATTTCCACGGCGGTGGCTTCGTCTCCGGCGGGCTTGACGATGCGGACCTGCAAGCACAATACATTTCACAGCACAGCAACGCGGTCGTGCTGTCGGTTGATTACGCACTGGCGCCGGCGAAACCCTTCCCGGCAGCGCCGGAAGACGCTTACGCTGCCTGCTGCTGGGCTGTGAAGAATGCCGCCGATCTGCACATCGACACCAGCCGCATCGCGGTCGCGGGCGACGACGCCGGCGGCAACCTCGCCGCCAGCCTGACCATGATCACGCGCGATCGCTGCGCCGCGCCGTTTGCCGCACAAGTGCTGATCAGCCCGATGCTTGACCCCAGCATGACCTTGCTGGGCGACGCCAAACAACTGAATTCCGATATCACCGCAGAGAAATGTGCCGCCGGCTACCGCCAGTACCTGCCGCAAACCATGCAACGCCTGCACCCTTACGCCGCACCGCTGGAAGCCAGCCGCCTGGCGGGATTGCCGCCGGCCTATATCGCCACGGCCGGATGTGACGTGCTGCATACCGAAGCGGAGAAATACGCCTCGTCGCTGATCCGCGCAGGCGTGCATACACAGGTTGCGCGCTTCGCCGGTATCACGCACGGCGCGCTGCGTACTCACATTCCCCTGCTTAAAGAAATCGTCGAATTCCTGCGCCGCCGCTTCAGCGTGTCCGGTACAGGCCCCACAAACCTTGCTTTCCAACCTTCTTAATGAGGTCCACCATGTCTAACGATATCCAAACCCCTGCTCCAACATTCCGCAATCGCTATCTGGCCACAGCGGCCGTACTGACTGTCATCGCCATCGCCGTCGCCGGCACCCTGTCGGCCATCGGTGTCGATTCCACCGCCGTTGCACAGCAAGCGCCGCAAGCCGCCAGCGTCGACGTCGCTGAAGTCGTCAGCAAACAGATCACTGACTGGCAGCAATACTCCGGCCGTCTGGAAGCAGTCGACCGCGTCGAGATCCGTCCTCTGGTGTCCGGCACATTGACCGCCGTGCACTTCAAGGATGGCGCAATGGTTAAAAAGGGCGATGTGCTGTTCACCATCGATCCACGTCCTTACGCTGCGGAAGTCGCTCGCGCGCAGGCGCAACTGGCCGGCGCCGAAGCCCGTGCCGCCTACACCGCATCGGATGTAGCGCGCGGTCAACGCCTGCTGGGTGACAACGCCATCGCCAAGCGCGATTACGAAGAAAAGCAAAACGCTTCCCGTGAAGCCGCCGCCAACGTGCAAGCAGCGCAAGCCGCCCTGCGTTCGGCCAAGCTGAATCTGGAATACACGCAAATCACCGCACCGGTCTCCGGCCGCATGTCGCGCGCCGAAATCACCGTCGGCAACATCGTTTCGGTCGGCTCCGCGACACCGGCGCTGTCGACACTGGTGTCGATGTCGAAGATCTATGCATCGTTTGATGTCGATGAGCAAAGCTTCCTGAAGTACGTCAATCCGGCACGCGCCAAAGGCACATCGGTTGCGGTGTTCCTGGGTCTGGCCAATGAGGATGCTTACTCACGCGAAGGCAAAGTCGGTTCGATCGACAACCGTATCGACACTTCCTCCGGCACGATCCGCGTGCGCGCTGTCTTCGACAACGCCGACGGCCAGTTGCTGCCAGGCCTGTATGCCCGCATTCGCCTTGGCGGCGGCGCACCGCGTGAAGCATTGCTGATCGATGAAAAAGCGCTCGGCACCGATCAGGACAAACGTTTCGTGCTGGTGCTCGACAAGCAAAACCACGCTACTTACCGTGAAGTCCGCGTCGGCGCCAACCAGGATGGCCTGCGTGTTATCGAAAGCGGCCTGAAGTCGGGCGAACGCATCGTCGTCAACGGCCTGCAACGCGTCCGTCCGGGCGACACCGTCGCACCGAACGTGGTGCCGATGGTCAAGGTTGCAGGCGCCAAGGCAGACAAGAAAGCTTAAGACGCGCTCATCAGAAATCTAATACTGAGCTCCAAAAGATCCGGTTCAAAAAGCTTATTAACGGGGAATTCCCATGAACATTTCAAAATTCTTTATCGACCGCCCGATTTTCGCGGGCGTGCTCTCGATACTGCTGTTACTGGCCGGGGTGCTGGCCATGTTCCAGTTGCCCATTTCCGAATATCCGGAAGTGGTGCCGCCATCGGTCGTGGTGCGCGCGTCGTATCCGGGCGCCAATCCGAAGGTCATCGCTGAAACCGTGGCTTCGCCATTGGAAGAGCAGATCAACGGCGTGGAAAACATGCTCTACATGCAGTCCCAAGCCAACAGCGACGGCAACCTGACCATCACAGTCAACTTCCGTCTCGGCGTCGATCCCGACAAGGCGCAGCAACTGGTGCAAAACCGCGTTGCCCAAGCCTTGCCGCGTCTGCCGGAAGACGTGCAGCGTCTTGGCGTGACGACCATCAAGAGCTCGCCGACGCTGACCATGGTGGTTCACTTGATCTCGCCGGACAACCGTTACGACACGACCTACCTGCGCAACTACGCGGTGCTGAACGTGAAAGACCGTCTGGCGCGTATCCAGGGTGTGGGTGAAGTGGGCCTGTTCGGTTCGGGCAACTACTCCATGCGCGTCTGGCTCGACCCGAACAAGGTGGCGCAGCGCGGTCTGACCGCCAGCGACGTGATCAAGGCTATCCGCGAACAAAACGTGCAGGTTGCCGCCGGTGTGATCGGCGCATCACCAAGCTCGCCTGACGTGCCGGTGCAATTGTCCGTCAACGCGCAAGGTCGCCTGAAGAGCGAAGAAGAGTTCCGCGAAATCATCCTCAAGAGTGCACCTGACGGCGCCATCACCAAGCTGGGCGACGTTGCCCGGGTTGAGCTGGCCGCTTCCGAATACGGTCTGCGCTCGCTGCTTGACAACAAGCCTGCGGTGGCGATCCCGATCTTCCAGGCACCTGGCGCCAATGCGCTGGACGTGTCGACGCAAGTGCGCGCCGCGATGAAGGATCTGTCGAAAGACTTCCCATCGTCGGTCGAATACAAGATCGTGTATGACCCGACCCAGTTCGTCCGTGCAAGTATCGAAGCCGTCGTGCATACCCTGCTCGAAGCGATTGCGCTGGTCGTGATTGTAGTGATCATCTTCCTGCAAACCTGGCGTGCATCGATCATTCCACTGCTGGCCGTGCCGGTGTCGATTGTCGGTACCTTCTCGCTGATGCTGGGTTTCGGTTATTCCATCAACGCCCTGTCGCTGTTCGGCATGGTGCTCGCCATCGGGATTGTGGTCGACGATGCCATTGTGGTGGTGGAGAACGTCGAGCGGAATATCGGCGCAGGTCTGTCTCCGCGTGAAGCAACGTATCGTGCCATGCAGGAAGTGTCCGGCCCGATCATTGCGATTGCGCTGACACTGGTGGCGGTGTTCGTTCCGCTGGCCTTCATGACAGGTTTGACCGGTCAGTTCTACAAGCAGTTTGCGATGACGATTGCGATTTCGACCGTGATCTCGGCATTCAACTCGCTGACACTGTCGCCGGCACTGGCTGCGATGCTGCTCAAGGGCCATGGCGCCAAGCCGGATTGGCTGACACGTCAGATGGACCGCTACCTCGGCGGCTTCTTCGTCCGCTTCAACCGCTTCTTCAACCGCGCTTCGGAAGGTTATAGCAAGGGCGTGACCGGCGTGATCTCGCGCAAGGCTTCGGCGATGGGCGTGTACGCCCTGCTGCTGGCGGCAACCGTGGGTATCGCTTACATCGTGCCGGGCGGTTTCGTACCGGGCCAGGACAAGCAATATCTGGTGGCCTTTGCACAATTGCCTAACGGCGCGTCGATCGACCGCAGCGAAGATGTGATGCGCAAGATGAGCGACATCATGCTGAAAGAACCTGGCGTAGACAGCGCAATTGCCTTCCCTGGTTTGTCGATCAACGGTTTCACCAACAGCTCATCTGCCGGTATCGTCTTCGTCGGTCTGAAACCCTTCGACGAACGCAAGAGCAAGGAACTGTCGGGTACCGCCATCGCCATGTCGCTGAACAAGAAATTCGGCGGCATCAAGGAAGCCTTCACGGCCGTGTTCCCACCACCGCCGGTGATGGGTCTGGGTACGCTGGGCGGCTTCAAGATGCAGATCGAAGATCACGGTGCAGTCGGCTACGCTGAACTGGACGCTGCGGCACAAGCCTTCATGAAGGCCGCTGCCAAGGAACCGGCGCTGGGTCCGATGTTCTCGAGCTATCAGATCAACGTGCCGCAGCTGGACGTCGACCTCGACCGCGTGAAAGCCAAGCAGCTCGGCATTCCCGTGACCGATGTGTTCAACACCATGCAGATCTATCTGGGTTCGCTGTACGTCAACGACTTCAACCGTTTCGGCCGTGTGTATCAGGTGCGTGCCCAGGCTGATGCACCGTTCCGCGCCAAGGCTGACGACATCGGCCAGCTCAAGACCCGCAATGCCGCAGGCGACATGGTGCCGTTGTCTTCGGTGGTCAAGGTCAAGCAGACATTCGGTCCTGAAATGGTCGTGCGCTACAACGGCTTTACCGCTGCCGACATCAACGGCGGCCCGGCTCCCGGTTACTCGTCGGATCAGGCTGAAAAAGCGGCTGAACGCGTTGCTGCAGCAACCCTGCCACGCGGTGTGCGTTTCGAATGGACTGACCTGACCTATCAGAAGATCCTCGCAGGTAATGCCGGCGTGTGGGTGTTCCCGATCAGCGTGCTGCTGGTGTTCCTGGTGCTGGCTGCGCTGTATGAAAGCCTGACTCTGCCGCTGGCCGTGATCCTGATCGTGCCGATGAGCATTCTGGCGGCGCTGACCGGTGTCTGGCTGACCAAGGGCGACAACAACATCTTTACGCAAATCGGTCTGATGGTGCTGGTGGGTCTGTCGGCGAAGAACGCGATCCTGATCGTGGAATTTGCCCGCGAACTGGAACTGCAAGGCAGCACCGTGATCCGTGCTGCGATCGACGCCAGCCGTCTGCGTCTGCGTCCGATCCTGATGACTTCGATCGCTTTCATCATGGGCGTGGTGCCGCTGGTGACTTCGTCGGGCGCCGGTTCGGAAATGCGTCATGCGATGGGTATTGCGGTGTTCTTCGGCATGCTGGGTGTGACGCTGTTCGGTCTGTTCCTGACGCCGGTGTTCTATGTGCTGCTGCGTAGCATCGGCGGCAGCAAGAAACTGCACTCTGCCCACAAGCATGAAGCGCCGCTGACTGCAGGCACGCATGTCGCACCAGCCGATTCGCACGATGGTCGTTAATCGCGGCCAATGAGCAAAGGAAAATAAAATGAACGCACTCTCAATCAATAACCTCGGAGGCATGGGCAATAAGTTGCTCAAGCCCGTCCGGATCAGTTCTGTCCTGCTGGCAGCCATGCTGGTGCTGGCAGGCTGCTCGGTGGCGCCGACTTACGAGCGCCCCGCCGTGAACACCTCGGTCGCCTACAAGGAAGCTGCTGACGCAAAGGCTGCTTCCGACTGGAAGACCGCACAACCTGCGGAAGACATGGCCCGCGGCGAATGGTGGAAGATCTTCAACGATGAAGGCCTCAACGCCCTGGAAGTCCAGGCGCTCGAAGCCAATCAGAACCTGAAGGCCGCCGCCGCCCGTCTGACACAATCGCGCGCCCTGCGCCAAGACGCACGCTCAGGTCTGTTCCCGCAAATCGACGCCGGTTTCGGCGCGACCCGTCAACGTCCGTCGCCGGCCTCACAAGGTCTGGCGCCGGATGCCAACACCACGCCGAACACCCTCTGGCGTGCACAGTTGGGCGTGTCGTATGAAGCCGACCTGTTCGGCCGCGTCGCCTCCACCGTGGATGCGGCAACCGCCGATGCACAACGCAGCGAAGCGCTGTTCCATTCGGTGCGTCTGGCGCTGCAAGCCGACGTCGCGCAGCAATATTTCCTGCTGCGCGAACTGGATGCCGAGCAAGCGTTGTACAGCGGCACCGTCGATCTGCGCACGCAATCGCTGAAGCTGGTTCAACGCCGCTTCGATGAAGGCGACATCAGTGAAGTCGACGTCGCCCGCGCCAAGTCCGAACTGGCTTCCGCGCAATCGGAATCCTTCGGCATCGCCCGTCAGCGCGCCAATGCAGAACACGCACTGGCGATCCTGCTGGGCAAGACGCCGGCCGAGTTCAACTTCACGCCGCAACCGTTGCAACGTCTGTCGATCACGATCCCCGCAGGTCTGCCGTCCGACCTGCTGGAACGCCGTCCCGACATCGCCGCCGCTGAACGCGCCATGGCCGCCGCCAATGCCCGCGTCGGCGTGGCCCGTTCGGCCTGGTTCCCGCGTCTGGATCTGACCGGTGGTCTGGGTTATGAGTCGGCCAAGCTGGGCGACCTGTTCAACTGGTCCAGCCGTACCTTCCTGCTGGGTCCGCTGGTGGGCACCGCGCTGACCTTGCCGATCTTCGACGGCGGCCGTCGTGAAGCCGGCGTCAATCGTGCCCGCGCTGCGTATGAAGAAGATGTCGCCAACTATCGCCAGACCGTCCTGACGGCCTTCCGTGAAGTGGAAGACAACCTCGCCAGCCTGCGCATCCTGGGCGACCAGACGCGCGCACAAGATGACGCCGTGTCGGCGTCGAACCGCGCCGCCAAGCTGTCGCAATTGCAGTACCGCGAAGGTTCGGTCAGCTACTTCAACGTGATCGATGCCGACCGTACCGTACTGCAACAGCAACGCGCTGCAGTTCAGCTCGATGGTGAACGTGCTCGCTCGACCGTTAACCTGATCCGCGCACTCGGCGGTGGCTGGCATGGCCCGCTGACAGCGACGGAAACACAGGCGAAGAACGACGCTGCCGGCAGCAAAATGTAAGTATGTAAGGGCGGTCTACTGCCATTGATGCAGTAGATCGCCATGAGGTGTTTCGTCCCCTTGCCGGCCGGTTCGGTAGCCCATGCTGAACTGGTCGGTTTTTTTATTCCCTGCGGTTGCTTTGCATTGTCTTTATCATCGACAGAAAATAGAAGCAGCCGTTGTTGTGTAGTTGTTATCCAACATAGGCAAGGTGCCTACCGCAGCTTTGCCACATTTATTCCAGGAGTCACTATGTCGCTCACCATGTACCAGGCTTCCATCCCCGTATTCACCCGCGCGTTGAACATTCTGTCGACCTTGCTCAACAAGGCCGCCGCCCATGCAGAAGAAAACAAGCTCGATCCGGAAACACTCCTGAATGCACGTCTGTACGACGACATGTATTCGCTGATCGGACAAGTCCAGCGCGCCAGCGACGCCGCCAAACTCGGCACCTCGCGTCTGACGGCAATCCAGCCGCCAAGCTTTGCCGATGAAGAAACCACCTTCCCGCAATTGCAGGAGCGCATCGCCAAGACCATCGCTTTCCTCGACGCCGTGAAGCCGGAACAATTCGACGGCAGCGAAGAACGCGAAATCATCATCAAGCTGCGCGGCCAGGAAACGAAGTTCACCGGCCAGGCTTATCTGCTCACGTTTGTGCTGCCGAACTTCTTGTTCCACGTCACGACCGCCTACGACATCCTGCGTCACAAGGGTGTGGTCATCGGCAAGATGGATTATCTCGGATTCTAGTTGCATAGCGGATATCAGCCCGATCGAAAAGCCGGCGCATGCCGGCTTTTTTGCGTCCGCTGGAATGCACTGAAAAACCTATGAAACGTAGGGATATCGGATTCCCATTTTCATCTAAAATCGAGGTCCTTCGTCCGTGCCTGCGCCCCGTATGTTTCACCGCGCGCAGCCGCAACACCGCACGAGCGCCAGCGCTGTTTCAGCCAGCACAGTCAATCCAGCAGCACATACCGCCACCTATCCGGCAGCCTCCCTTATTCATCCCGGCCTTCACGCCGGCCATGACTTACAACCGGAGAAAACCATGCCCTATAGCCTGCCTGCCCTGTCTTACGCCTACGACGCGCTGGAACCGCACATCGATGCGCAAACGATGGAAATCCATCACACCAGGCATCACCAGACTTATATCAATAATCTCAATGCCGCCGTTGCCGGCACCGATTGGGAAAAACTGAGTGTTGAAGAACTGGTCTCGCGCGTCAAGGAAGTACCGGACAACATCAAGGCCGCAGTCGTCAATCAGGGCGGCGGCCACGCCAATCACTCGCTGTTCTGGCAGATCATGTCGCCTGATGGCGGTGGCAACCCCGACGGCAAACTGGCGGCCGCCATGGATGCCGAACTCGGCGGTTTCGACGCTTTCAAGGAGGCGTTCACCAAGGCCGCGATCTCACGCTTCGGCAGTGGCTGGGCGTGGCTCAGCGTGACGCCGCAAAAGAAGCTGGTGGTGGAAAGCAGCGGCAACCAGGACAGCCCACTGATGAACGGTAACACGCCCATCCTCGGCCTCGACGTGTGGGAGCATGCCTATTACCTGCGCTATCAAAACCGCCGTCCGGAATACATCGGCGCCTTCTACAACGTGGTGAACTGGCCGGAAGTCGCGCGGCGTTATCAAGCCGCACTGCAATGACGACGGCAGGCAACAAGGAGCTTCGCATGAACATGCAGAATCAGGACGTCACGCTGCTGGAACGCGAACAGCGCACGCTGGTGTCGCATCTGGCGCGCGTACAAACCCGCTGCAGCGCCTTGATTCAGGAACAGGCCGCCGAAATCACCGGCCTCAAGGCCGAGGCTATGCGCATGCGCGCCGCGATCATCGCGCGCGATACCGCATTGGCCTGGGCTTACGAAGACCGTGCTGCGCTGGAAGCGGCCATCCCCGATCTGCCGCAACGCGCCACGCTAGCGCGACGGGTGAAGGAGCTGAGCAAGCGTTTGCAGGAATTGATGCGAGAAAAATTGCGGCCGACCATCTCTCTTCCGGCGAGTGCGAACATGCCGTCAGAGAATGTCGTTGCAGAAGAAAAACTGTCGGCTGAACCGGAAGAAATCGCCGCACTGGAAGCCAGTATTGTCGCCGCCGACCTGGTGATCTGCCAGACCGGTTGCCTGAGCCACGGCGCGTACTGGCGCGTGCAGGATCATTGCAAGCGCACCGGTAAAATCTGCATGCTGACGGCGCAGCCTGCCAGCGTGCGGATCGTGCGTATTCATCAGAACGATGACGGCGCACACAGCACCAGTCTTGAAGAGCAGACGCCGGAATAACAACCGAGAAGATCAGTGGGCGGCTGCGGCAACGTCCAACTGGGTGACATCCATGCCTGCGCGCTGCAGCAGTTGCTGATTGCGTTTGGACAAATGCATCATGTGCAATTGCTTGCCTGCTTTGCCATAACGTTCAGACAAGGCCTCCAACGCAGCAATCGCCGAATGGTCGGCAAGATGCAGATGACGGCAATCGAGCACCACACGATGCGGATCGCGTTGCGCGTCGAACATTTCCTGGAAATGCGTGGTCGATGCGAAGAACAGCGTACCGTGCAACTGGTAAATCTTTTCATCCGCACCCGCTTGCACGATGTCGGCGCGGATTTCACGCGCATGCTGCCAGGCGAAATTGAGCGCGGCAATCACGATGCCGCACAACACCGCCACTGCCAGATCGGTGAAGACAGTAATGACGGTGACGGCCACGATGACCAGCGCATCATGGCGCGGCACCTTGCCCAAAACGCGCAGCGATCCCCAGGCAAAAGTTTCCTGCGCCACCACAAACATCACGCCCACCAACGCTGCCAGCGGAATGCGCTCGATCCACGGCGACAGGAACAGGATGAACAACAGGATCATCACGCCGCTGATAGCACCGGACAGGCGCGAGCGGCCGCCCGAACCGAGGTTGATCATGGTCTGGCCGATCATGGCGCAACCGCCCATGCCACCGAACACGCCGGAGAGGACATTGGCCGCGCCCAGCGCCAGACATTCACGATTGGCCTGGCCGCGCGTCTCGGTAATATCGTCGGTAAGGTTGAAGGTCAGCAAGGTTTCCAGCAGACCGACAATCGCCATCAGCACGGCATACGGCGCAATGATGCGCAGCGTCTCCATCGTGAGCGGTACTTCCGGGAAATGAAAAATCGGCAGATTGCCGGCGATGTGCGCCATGTCGCCCAGCGTGCGTGTAGGCAGATGCAGCACCTGGCTCAACACGCCAATGCCGACGATGGCGGCCAGCGCCGGAGGAATCGCCCTGGTCACGCGCGGCAACAGATAGACGATCAGCATGGTGACGACCACCAGCCCTACCATGACCAGCAACGGTGTGCCTTGCAGCCAGTGCACACCATCCGGTGTCGTCTGTTTGAAGTGTTCCAGTTGCGCCATGGCGATGACAATAGCCAGCCCGTTCACGAAGCCCAGCATCACCGGATGCGGCACCATGCGCACCAGCTTGCCCAGGCGCAAGGCGCCGAACAGCAGCATCAGCACGCCGCTCAACAGCACCGTTGCGAGGAAATACTGCGCGCCGTGCTGCACCACCAGCGCCACAATCACCACCGCCATCGAACCCGCCGCACCGGAAATCATCCCTGGACGGCCGCCGAACAACGCCGTCACAGTACAGATGATGAAAGCGCCATACAAACCCATCAGCGGATTGAGCTGCGCCACCAGTGCAAAAGCGATGCACTCCGGCACCAGCGCAAAGGACGAGGTCAGCCCGGCCAGGACGTTGGCTTTGGGATTCGAGAGCCACTCATCCCGAAAAGAAATTTTGTTCATTGATCGTTATCCGTAGTCTGATGCCGGCGAATTGTCTGACGAGGTCAGAAAGATGCAATTTGCACACCCGCCAAAGGCGAAACAGAGATGACGACCTGCAGGAAAAACGCTCAGCAATAAAGCATGGGAAGCAAGGAGCGCTCAGAAAGGGAGATGTCAGATTGTTGCGTAGGAGGCAATGCGTAAGCCGGATCGGCGCCAGCAAGGGGCTGTGCCGATCTCGTATTTTACCGCATCCGCCATCGAGACTCTGATGCGACCCCGCTGCGGCTGCGGCTCAGGCCAGCCGGGCGGCAGCGTAGTGAGGCAATACCGACGGCAAACGAGAGGCGTGATCCAGCGAAAATACACTCACCAACTGCGCCAGCGCCGCAGCCTGGGTCTGCATGGAGGACGCCGCTGCTGCGGCTTGCTCCACCAGCGCGGCATTCTGCTGGGTCATCTCGTCCATCTGACTGATGGCGTCGTTGACCTGCTCGATGCCGGACGATTGCTCGCGGCTGGCGAGGCTGATTTCGCCGACGATCTCGGCAACCTTACGGACGCTGTCGACCACGCGTTCCATGGTCGCGCCGGCCTGCTCGACCAGTATGCTGCCGTCACCAACTTTCTTTACGGAGTCGTCGATGAGCAGCTTGATTTCCTTGGCGGCGGTGGCGCTGCGTTGCGCCAGGCTGCGGACTTCACTCGCCACCACGGCGAATCCTCGCCCCTGCTCGCCGGCGCGTGCCGCTTCGACAGCCGCGTTCAAGGCTAGGATATTGGTCTGGAAGGCAATGCCGTCGATCACACTGATGATGTCGACAATCTTGCGCGACGAACCATTGATCGCGGTCATCGTCGCCACTACGCGCCCAACCACTTCGCCGCCTTCGACGGCAATGCCGGATGCCGCCGAGGCCAACTGACTGGCGGTGTCGGCATTATCGGAATTCTGACGCACGGTGGAAATCAATTCTTCCATCGCCGATGCGGTTTCTTCCAGTGCGCTGGCCTGCTGCTCGGTACGCGCCGACAGATCGTGGTTGCCGGTGCTGATCTCGCTGGAGGCGATGGCGATCGTCTGCGTGCCTGTGCGGACATTGCTGACGATGTTGCGCAGGCTGCCGTTCATATCGTTCAGCGATGACAGCAGTTGGCCGACTTCATCGCCACGCTTGCCGCCTTTTCCGTCGACATCACTGATCTGCGTCGTCAGGTCGCCATCGGCAACACGGCGCGAGATGCCCAGCGCAATATTGATCGGACGTGTAATTCCCACTGTCAGATACCAGGCGCAGAAGCAACCGAGCAGCAGCGCCACTCCCTCCAGGATCAGCAGCAGGCGACGGCTGCTGGCAGCGATGTCGTCGATCTGCTGGGTGGTCTTGTCGATATCGCGCTGTTCCAGCTCCAACAGCTTGAGCATGGAATCCTGATAGCTCTTCGCCAGCGGCACGAACTCCTGATCCAGGATGCGATTGCCTTCTTCGATGTTGCCGGCCGATTTCAGATCGAGGATGTGGTAGTGCGATGCCAGATACACCTTGCGACGCTCGCCGATGTTCTGAAACAAGGCCTTCTCTTCTTCGCTGCTGAGCAACTCGCCGATCTCTTTTTGCAGTCGTGTGGAGTTGTTGGTCGAGGCCTTGGCTTCGTCGATGAAGTAGGTCTTGAGCGTCGGATCGGCGCTGCGCGAAATCGCGATGGTGCGCACGATCCCTGCCCGCAAGCTGCCGTACCAGCTGGAGATCAGCCGCTCCTTGCGCGCCGACTGCTCGACCATCGCCCGCGTGACATCCGACACCACTTGCAGACGCCAGATACCAATCGCCGTAATGACAATGGACAGCAGCATGATCACGGCAAATCCCAATGCCAGCCGTTTGCCGATTTTCATTTTCCCCATGATGCGCTTGCTCCCCTGAGTTTTTGTGTCTCGCGCTTTGGCTAATTTTGCTGGCGCGCGACGATATGCCCCAGCCGCACCACGGTCACGCCGGGTCCGAGCTGGCGCAGCGATGGCATGACGATGACGCAGTTGTCATACGGTGTGACGAATTCGCGTTCGCCTTCGCGTGCAATGACGGTGCCGGCCTTGGCGATGATTTCCATGCCGCGATAATCTTCGGCAAATTCAAAATCGTAGGACGTCGCCACCACCGGCTCGGTCACGCGGAAGAAACGTTGCGGTGCCGGCTCACCCGCCAGCATGAAGCCGCGCAACGCGCTCTCGGCCATCACGCCGGTGGCGATCATGAAACGGCAGGCCGAGTTCATCGCCACTTCCTTGCTGCGTGCAGAGAAGTGCTGGCCGGTTTCGATCAGCAAGGCATTCTTGGCGCTGGCCGGATCGCCGAAACCGGCGTAGTCGCGCATGCGCTTGCCGTTGGGATGGCCCACGTCGATGATCACGTGCTCGGGCGCACCCACGTCCGCTGCGAACTGGATGCCCTTGTCCAGCGGACCGCTGACGATCAGCGGCGGCGCTTCTTCATGCATGGAATGCAGATCCAGCATGTAGTCGACGGTGTCGATAATGGGGCGCAGCTGGCGTGCACGGCGCAGCTCGATGCTGTCTTCAGCGCCGTCGAGGCGCGACGACGACCAGACGCGGTTCATGTCTTCGTCGACATAGCGAGTCGCATCCGGATTGCTTGCATCGAAGCGGCGATACGCCTCAACATTGGCAAAGCCCAGCGTGACGCGCCCCTTGAGCGGTTTCAGTCCGGCTTGCAGCAAACGGTCGACGGTGATTGCGCCGCTCACTTCATTGCCGTGCATCAGCGCAAGGATCATCACATGCGGACCGGCGATACCGCTGTCGATGCTGTGTACATAATCGACGCCGGTATTACCGTGCTGCCATTTGTCGATATTGGGAAACTCCACCTCGACCGGATAGTGTTTCAATTGTGCGCGTACTTGTTCCAGGGTTTTCATGCAAAAGACTCCAGCTAATCCAGATAAATTTATTGGGTGCGCCCCATCCTGCGGCCAAGCGTGATCACGGCCACAAGGCTGATCAACGCAGTCGCCATGACATAGAAACTCGGCGCCATCTTGTTCTCGGTTGCAGCGATCATCCAGGTCACGATCAGCGGCGAGAAACCGCCGAACAACGTCACCGAGAAGTTATAGCTCAGTGCAAGACCCGTGCCGCGTGTCTGCGTCGGGAAAATATCCGACAACATGGCCGGGATCGGCCCCAGGCAAGCCGCAATCAGCACACCCACGATCCCTTGCACGGCGATCAGCGTCGTCACGGTCGGCCAGGTGTTGAGCAGCATGAACAGCGGATACGAGGTCAGGCCGATCGCCAGCATCGCAATCGTCAACACGCGGAAGCGGCCGTAGCGATCCGACAAGGTGCCGAACACCGGCGCCGTCAACATCAGCACCAGGCCCGTGATCAGCGCGCCGATGAAGGACGAGGTGGCGGGAATATGCAGCTGCTTCAGCGCGTAGGTCGGCATGTACAGCTTATGCACGTAGTTGAAGCCGGTGGCGCCGGCCACCACGCCGATGGCCAGCAGCAGCTTGACGCGGTCGCGCACCAGCACGATCATCAGCGGCGATTTCTCCGCCTTGGCGACAGCCGCATCGGCGGCGATTTTCTTGAATTCCGGTGTTTCATCGATCTGGCTGCGGATGTAGAGACCAACCGGCCCCACCAGCAAACCGAAGCAGAACGCTACGCGCCAGCCCCAGTCGTTGAGCTGCGCATCGGTCAGGTTGTAGCTGAGCAAAGCGCTGACGCCCGCCGCCAGCACGGTGGCAAGACCTTGCGTCGACAGTTGCCAGCTGGCGAAAAAGCCGCGGCGCTTGGCGTCGGCATGCTCAACCATGAAGGCCGTTGCGGCGCCGAATTCTCCACCGGTGGAGAAGCCTTGCAGCAAGCGCGCCACAATGATGATCAACGGCGATGCAATACCGATCTGCGCATAGGTCGGTGCAAACGCGATCATCGCGGTACCGACCATCATGATCAGGATCGATGCGGTCAGCGAAGCCTTGCGTCCTGCACGGTCGGCGTAAGAACCGAGCACGATGGCGCCCAGCGGACGGATGACGAAAGAGATGCCGAAGGTGCCGACGCTCAGCAGCAGTGAGGTGGTTTCATCCTGTGCAGGAAAGAACAGCTTCCCGATCACCACGGCGAAGTAACCGTAGATCAGCAGGTCATAAAACTCCAGCGCATTGCCGATACTGGCGGCGCAGATTTCTTTCCAGGGATTTTTGCGGTTTGGCTGCCTGCGGTGCGGTGGCATACGCTGACGAAGATTCAAATTCGGCTGACATGCGGTGACTCCCATTCTCTCTCTGTGCGGCGCATTGCTGCGATGGCAGTCATGTCTGCGCCGCTTATTCTATTGGCTCGCACGCTTCAGTGCGTCTGACACGATGCTCGAAAATAGTGCGCGTTGCAGTCTATTGCACTCTATTTGTGAGCATCTTTCCAGACGTACCGGAAGGCGTTTCGAGAACTTTGAGGGAGTATAGTGAGCGCGATTTTTTGCTTATTGCCGTTTCGGCACAAGCTTGTGCTTTTTGCTGTTGAGTGCCTTGAACGTGCGACTCAATGCATCAGGGCTTGTCGATGGCGTCCGACGCCACGCCGTCCCAGATCGCGTTGACCAGCGCATTGTCGTTGCCGCGCACGCGATACAGTGAGATGTCGAAATTGACGCGCATCTCCGGCTCGCCGATGACCAGCAGACGGCGTTCATTGACGTCTTCCTGCACCAGCCGTTGCGGCAGCCAGGCCACGCCGACGCCGCGTCGCGCCATCTCGTGAATGGATTCGTAGGAGTCGGCTTCGTACACCATGCGTAACGAAATCTTCCTGGGCAAACCGGCCAGATGTTTAGCCAGCACACCGCGCAGCGTCAGCGATTGCGAAAATCCCAGCCAAGGTGTCGGCGTTGCTGCGCTAGCCGGCGCCAGCTTGTATCGCGGGCGTCCCTTGGCATCGGCGGCAACCACCGGCAACAGAATCTCGCGCGCCAGCGTCAGTGATTCATAGCGCATCGGATCGATCAGCAAACGCGTGGTCGGGCTCGAATAAATCACCAGCAGATCGGCATCGCCGGCACCCAGCCGCAAGATCACCTCCTGCGCGCCACCGGTGCTGACCGAAACAGGGAAAGGGCCAAAGCGCTGATTGATGCTCTCATACCAGTCTGGAAAAAACGTCCGCGCCAAGGTACGGCCTGTCGCCACGCGCAAGGTCTGCTCCACCGGGCTGGAGCCATCCTGCAACTGCGCCCGTGCCGCATACAACACATCTGTCGAATGCGTCGCCGCATCCAGAAACAACTGCCCCGCCGCCGTCAGCGACACCGGATGCGAACGCACCACCAGCTCGGCGCCGACCCATTGCTCCAAGGCCTTGATACGACGGCCGAATGCCGGATGCGTGACAAAACGGTTCTCCGCCGCCCGCGAAAAACTACGCGTGCGCGCCAGTTCGATGAAGTCTTCCAGCCAGATCAGATGCACGTCGACGCTCCTTCCTGTTCAGGAAATTTTGCTACTTCGTCACAGGATAAAACAAGGGAGAAATAAATCTGGTATTGCCGCGTTCAGCCGACCATGGTCCTAACGGAAGCAGGTTGATGGAGATGCTATCCTTGAACTGCGGATAGATCTTTTCTACCAGTGCGATGTCCCGCGCACGCATGTCGCGAACTTCCGGATAGGCATCGGCAATGACCGTCAGACCAACCGCGTTTTTGCCGCTCTCCATATTCAGATGCAGATTTCCTAAATATTGGATGCTGCCCGCAACAACCTCAAACTCCAATGGCGACGGATCGACGCTGGGAGTGATTTCATACCCGGCCTGACGTGCAGCGCGCCAACTATCCATGGAGTGTTTACCTGCGGCCAGCTCAAGCACCAACACCTGGCCGTAGCTATCCTTGAACTGACTGCCCTTTACGACGCCGGGAAAAGCTTCACCCAGCGTGCGCAGCATCGTCATGTCGGACAGTCCGTTTTTTCGATCCATGTAGAACGTGCCAACCATTCCTCTCGAGCCAACGCGATCGTGCGAGACGGAGATGACCACCAGTCCCTTGCCGCTGCTGCTGTCCAGTACAACATTGCGCTGCACGCTCTTGGCGGCGCAACCGGCCAACAAGAGCACGACCACCCCCATAAAGAGCTTCACCAGTCTTTTCATTCTTTTCCCCTTTTCAAACGGCAGAACTTATACGCCGCTTATTTATAATGATCTTGTGGCTGAATAACAGCCGAATTCTACGTCACGATACCGCCAAGGAATCGAGTTTCAACGCTGCGCATACAGCACCCGCAACGTCCGCTTCCGAAGCACTTCCGGCTGCGCATCAATTGCCTGGAGATAGGAGATCACCATGGCGCAGGTTCCGTCTGGCGATGCCGCTCGCAACTGCGGCGATCGCAATAGCTGCTGTTGCTCAGGTGTCAGCGACGCCAATAAATGACTGACGGTCTGTTGCGTCTCTTCCTTGCTGAAGGTCTGGCGATTGTCGGGGCTGCTGTCGCGGATCATGGCGGCGGTAAACCGCGCTTCCCGGTCGGTGAGTTCCTGCGGCAGCGATACGCGTGCACGCGCGGACTCGGACTGTGTTGCAGGAAATAAGGTGGCGGCGCAAGCTTCATTGTTTTGCAGTCGCAACGCTTCAGCGCGCTCCAGCAACAGACGCTGAAAGTCCATCAGCGACTTGTCTGACGCCATTGGCAGCAGCCGGCCGGTCATCCGCTCCAACTCCACCCGTGCCGCCGCGACAATCTCATTGTCCGGCCGCTTGTCCTGCGCCTTCTTCCAGGCGCCGTCAACAATGCGATTGAAATCATCCGGGTACTTCACGGACAAGACGTCGAACACTTCGGACTTCTTGAATTCTTCCTCGAGCTTCTCACGCGTGGATGCCGCCGTAGCCAACGTCGCAGTCTCGCCGCCCAGGCTGGTACGGGTCAACACGCCGGCCCGCAGCAGTTCAGCGTGAGTGGGATACCAGACGTCGTCGTGGCTGGTGCGGACAATGCGGTCGATGAAGGCCGATGACAGTCCCGCCTCGCCGTAGGTGTCGCGGGCCAGCTTTTCATCAGTGGACTGCGCGAATTTTTCATCGAAGCCACCCATGGAATGAAAAGCATGGAAGCCGATGCGCGCCGCGGGATCCGCTGCCCGGCTCTTGCCCGCCAGGAAGGCGATGGTGCAGGCCGAGGCGCAATCCTGCTCGACATAAGTATCCAATCCACGTCCGCCAATGATCTTCGCAAGCCGGCGGCCCTGCGTCACCCAGCCGCCACTGGAATACAACACCACCATACGTACACCGGGCGCCGCATCGAGCGCCTTCACGAAGCGCTCGGCGGTGTCGTCATTAATGCCGCCTTTGAGCAGGATGGAACGGCCGTCCGCACGCACTTCAAACGTGGTCTCCGGCCCCCATTGCTTGCCCAACGCCGTGCGCAGGTATTCACCCAATGCCGACTGAATTTTGACAGCGTTGGCGACGGTACCGATCAGTCCGAAGATCAGAATGATTCGGGCAACATTGGCCCAGAGGCGCTTGCCGCCACGCTGCGCGTGCTTGGCCGCGGACATCCACGTTCCCCAAGCACCCCAGCCCCAGGCGAGCCACCCGGCAAACAGCAGCACGATGGTTGCTGCAGCACCATATCGTGCCGGCCCATCGGCAAAAAGAGGTATCACGAGGACGCCAAGCAGCCTTGGCAGCAGCACCGCGAACACCACCGTATGCAACCAGTAAGAGCGCGCCAGCGAATAGTCGCCACGCAGGTGACGACGGAAGAAAGAACCCTTTGATGTCGCCAGGATGGTCGGCTTCAGTAACGGCAATGGCAATGGCGACGGCGGCGAAGATGCGGGAGAGGCTGTCGGCGACAAAGTTTCGGAGGGTGGTGCAGGATTGCCACGGCTTGTTGATGTTTCCATCAGGTGAAATTCCTGCGCTGTTTTTCGCAGTAAGCGATGTGAGATGTCACGGTGGTCAGGTACGATCGCCGAACGGCATCAACCGTCCAGTATCCGGCTGCCCCGGCTTCAGGGAACGAAGCCCGGAATCTTGCTGTGATCGACGACATCGATCTGGCTGGCAGGCATGAATTTCTCTGCGTATTTTTCGTACACTTTGCTGCGCACGAAGACGTCGAACAGATCCGGATCGATGTGATCGCGCTGACGGAAGCCGCCGAGAATTTCCAGCGCTTCGCTGAGCGTGTTGCCGCGCTTGTAAGGACGGTCGGCTGCGGTGAGCGCTTCGAAGATGTCGGCGATCGCCATCATGCGTGCCGGCAGCGACATCTGGTCACGCGTGAGCCCCTTCGGATAACCCTTGCCGTCCATGCGCTCGTGATGGCCGCCGGCGTATTCGGTGACGTTACGCAATTGCTTCGGCCACGGCAGCGACTCCAGCATCTTGATGGTAACGACAATGTGGTTGTTGATGATCTGACGTTCGGCATCGTTGAGCGTGCCCATGCGGATGCGCAGATTGGTGATTTCGTCGTCGGTCAGCGCCGGGATGACATCGCCTTCCGGACCGCGCCATTGGCGTGCGGCGATGGCGGTAACGTGATCCTGATCTTCGGGCTTCATGCCTTCGCTGCCGATGTTGGCCTTACGCAGGAAGTTGCGATCGGCGTCGAGCGCGGCGCATTGTTCCGCCAGCTCGCGATCCATCGCTTCGCTCTGCGCGGCGTCAAGTGCAGCGCCCAGCTCCAGCTTCTTTTTGAGGACAGCGATTTCGGCATCGCGTTTGAGGACTTCAAAACGCGTGTCGATCAGGCCGATACGGTCATAGATGGTTTGCAGCTTGGTCGATTTTTCGACCACGTGGTCTGGCGTGGTGATCTTGCCGCAATCGTGCAGCAGACCTGCCACCCACAACTCGCGGCGATCGCGCTCGGTCATCTGGAAGTCTGCGATCGGGCCCTCGGTGGTTTCGTGCGCGGCTTCGGCCAGCATCATTGCCAGCTCAGGTACGTGTTCGCAGTGGCGACCGGTGTGCGGCGATTTTTCATCGATACCCATGTTGATGAGCTTGATGAAATGTTCGAACAGGTTTTCCAGCCGATAGATAAGCTGCTGGTTGGTGATGGCGATGGCCGCCTGTGATGCCAGCGCTTCGATGAAGTACTGATCGGTCTGAGAAAACGGGTGCGGCTTGCCGGTGTCCGGATCGATCGCATTGACCAGTTGCAACACGCCGACCAGTTCGCCTTCGTGATCCTGCATCGGCACGGTCAGGAAGGACTGCGAGTGGTAACCGAACTTCTCGTCGAACATGCGCATGCCGGAGAAATTGAATTCCTTGGCCTGATACACGTCGGGGATGTTCACCGATTTGCGCGTGTTGGCGGCATAAGCGGCGACGGCACCGAGGTTTTTGGTGCCGTCGGGAAGGGTCAGCTGGATGTTGGGGATGGTGATCTTCTGCTCGCTGCTGCCGCCCTGGTGCATGCCCAGCGTATCGTTGATCGAGATATAGAAGGCCAGACTGTCCTCGTCCTCCACCGTGCGGTAGAGTGTACCGCCGTCGGCCAGGGTAATGCTGCGCGCGGTCTGCAGGATGCGCTCAAGCAACAACGGGATGTTGCGGTTGCTGCTGAGCGCCACGCTGAGTTCGGTCAGCTTTTCCAGGCGGTGGGCGATATCGAGATGCTGGTTTTTCATGTTATTCGTCGGCTCAATGGAGATAGCTGGCCTGCATCGCCCTCTGCGATGCAGTGAAAACGTTTGCTTGCGGTACTTTGTGATTCTGCAAAGATACGCTTCAATACTGACAACAAAGTGTCAAGCAGAGCGCTTTTTTCCTGCCTGTTACTGCAACGAGACACCGGCGCGCTTTTGCGTGCATTTTTTGCCCGCCCGATGAGATGCTGAAATGTCATTTTCCGTCTGACTTCCCCGTTTGCGGCCCTTTGACCTGCGTCATGTCTTGCTGTTGTTTCGCCGGATGCATCGGTGCTTTTTATTGATTTAGACCGGCGGATAACTTACCATCGAACGATGTTGCATAGATTGCCACATTCTGGTTCCAGACAGCAATCTTTGGCATAAAAAAAGAACAGTAGCGTTAAGGGATAGCGTTACCAGGGGGACCGCGGAGAATTTCCGTACGAACACACGTGTTCCGGTCGCAACAATCATCATTTCAATCCAGATCAGACGATGCGCGTAGAAATTCTCGGATGCAGTGGCGGCATAGGCGGCAACACGCTGCGCACCACATCCCTGCTGGTCGACAGCGACATCCTGATCGACGCCGGCACTGGCGTGAACGACTTGCCGCTGCAGGCGCTGGCCGCCATCGACCACGTCTTCATCACGCATTCGCACCTGGACCACATCGCCTGCCTGCCCTTCATCCTCGACAGCGTCGGCGACCAGCGCAACACACCGCTGACCATGCACGCCACGCGCGCGACGCAGGACATCATTCGCAAGCACATTTTCAACTGGCAGATCTGGCCCGACTTCAGCGAGATCCCCTCACCGGAAAATCCCTTCCTGCGCTTCAACACCATCGAAGTCGGCAAGTCGCTGCTGATCGGCGAGCGCAGCATCACCGCGCTGCCGGCCAACCACACCGTGCCCGCTGTCGGCTATCACCTGGAAGACCTGAGCAGCAACACCAGCCTGGTCTTCAGCGGCGACACCACCAGCTGCGACGCGTTGTGGGAAACCGTCAACACCATCGACAACCTGCGCTACCTGATCGTCGAAGCCGCCTTCCCCGACAGCGAGCGCGAACTCGCCAAACTCTCCAAGCACTTCTGCCCCAGCCTGCTGCTGGACGACCTTGCCAAGCTCAAGAGCAATCCCGAAATCCTCGTCACGCACGCCAAACCCGGTCTGTTCAATCAGATCCAAAAGGAATTGCTGCAAGGCGCCGGCGCGCGCAACATCAAGATGCTGATGGCGGAGTCGGTGCTGAACTTCTGAGCGTTCCTCTTTCCTGACCGTCCAAAAACAACGGCGCTGTCTGCACAGCGCCGTACTGTCTTCATACTTTCTGCCGCTGCCTTACTGGACGATGCAATCCACGTTGCCGCCCTTCGCCGCACTCTGCTGAGTGCTCGGTCCATTCTTGCTGATCGATTGCGGCATCGTCACTGGTACGCCTTGCGCCGGCGGAATCACGACCGGCGGCGTATTCAGGTTCGCCACAAATCCGAACTGTCCGGTCTGGAACACCTGCTGCCCGGCCGGATTGGTCAACACGATCGCGCCCTGCGCTACATCGACATGCAGACCGTTTTGCGGCGTGCTACCGCTGCTGGTCGGCACCCCGCCGCAATCGTTCTGGCAGAACAGCGCGCCGAAATGGGTGCCCCGGATACCGATGGTCGCCGTCGGCGTATCGAAACTCACCGCATCGTGATTGCGCTTGCCGACCAGACCCGTGACCGCGCGCAAACCGCCCTTGACCAGGCTGATGCTGATGTTGTCTTTCTCGGGCTTGTCGGCATCGTAGAGATAGCTCTTGACCACCAGTTGCGACCCCGGACGCAGGACGATCTCAGCGTTGTCGAGGAACTTCACGCGGGTATAGGTGTTGGATTCGGTGATCAGCGTATCGCCCTGCTGGATCTTCGACTGGATCGCCAGCACTGCAGTGCTGCCGTCGGCGCGCTTGGCGGTCAGGACGCCCGACAAGTGGGTCACGGTACCGACCACTTGCGCGTAGACGGCGCCACCCCAGGCAAGCAAAGCGAACAGGCAGAGCAGACGCCAGAAATGCAGCAGATTTGCATGGCTATGCCGGGATCTCATGGAAGTAAGTTGTTTCATGTTTATCGATTCCTAAGATGTCAGCTGCAGTACAACTTGACGACTTTTTTGGCGCCACTGGCGGGAGTACTTCCCTGCCCGCTCGTGGTCTCGGTATCGTCGCCACCAAAGGTGCCGGCGGTGCCGCCGGTGGTCTGGGTGTTGTCGAGAACCGGATTGGTGCCTGTCGTGGTGGTGCTTGATGTCGACGTGGTCTGAGTGTTGTTGACGCTGCGGTCGATCTGGCTGGTGGTGTCGGTAGTCGGCGTAACGGTCTGCGTCGTCTGCGTCGCTACCAGTGCCGCTACCGGAATTACCGTGCCGCTTGAAGTGGTAATCGACACGCCTGGCGCATACGTGGGCGTCATCGACGGCGTGTAGAGGCCGGAGGTCGAGATATTGGCGTTAACGTTGATACTGCCGCCGGCGGTGAGGGCGATGGTGCCGCCATTGGTGGATGTGAGCAAACCGTTGACGACGAGAGCGTCGGCAGCCAGACCCGAGCCTGCCACACCGGCGCCAAGGGAGATGCCACCTGCTGCCGTCACGCCGCCGCTGCCGATGGTCAGCGGACTATGCGTCGCAAAAGAAACTGTATGCGACAACATGCCGGCGCTGAGGGTGCCGTTGGTGGTAATGCCCAATGTCGTCAGTCGGTCCGACAGTGTAGGCGGAGTCGTAACCTCAGGCGCCGTGGGCAAGCTCGTCAGGAAATTAGCTCCGCTGCCCAATACCGTTGTCACTGCAGCGCCGGTATTGTCGATGCTGATACTGCCGTTGGCATTGGTGACACCATTGATCTTCACCGCCGAGGTATCAGCCAGCTCCAGATTGTTCACCAGCACGATGTCATTGATGCCACGGTTATTGCCCGCGAATGCCGCGATGCGGTTGGCGCTGGCGTTTAATGTCGTGCCTGTGCTCGAGGAGGTCAGCAGCTGTTGCATCACGTGCAATGAACTCTCGCCCTGCGAGATCGCGCCATTCTGTGCTTCCAGCAACAGGTTGCGCGCCGTGATGTTGCCCACCACCAGATCACCGTCATTACGGCTTAGCGCTACCGTGCCGTTGCTGTTGATGACGCCGGCGGTGGTTTGCGAAAAATTGTCGGTCACGTTCAGTATCGAACCGGTGCCGCCATTGAGAGTGCCGCCATTGGACAAGGTCAGGCTGCTGATGCGTGCGGTTCCGGACAAGTTCAGCACCCCGCGGTTGTACGCTGTCGCACCACCGCCGCCGTAGCTGAATCCGTTGAAACCTTCGCCACCTTCTCCGCCGCCTTCTACCGCGGTGCCGGTGATCGTGATGCTGCTGGAACCGAGCGTGTTGATGCTGCCTACATTGACCGTGTTGCCACTGCCTATGGTCAAGCCGGAGCCATTGTTGAAGGTGATGCTTTTGATCGTGTCGACGCCGTCGCCATAAGCCTGCGACAAGGTCGATCCTTCTGCCACGAAGACATTGTCGATTGCGGTCGGCAAGACACCGCCCGTCCAACTCAGCGCGTTGCCCCAATTACTATCTGAGTTGCCGGAGTATGTCAGGTCCGCCGAACCGCTCATGACCAACGCCAACGTGCCCTTGTAATCGACCTTGAGCATTTGCATGTTGTCGCCTGTACCGATCACGTCGCCCAGCACATGGCGGAAGTAGCTGGAGCCGGCGTTGCTGGTCGTGAAGACGATCGGAGAAAGGCGCGTGTCCAGCGTCGGCACATAACCACCAAGCAACTTGCTCTGCAGCGTACCTCCCAAGTTGACCGTGGTCGGCGCATTGATCGTCAGGACGTCATAGCTGGAGGCGCTGGCGACGTCGATATTAAGCACGCCGGTGACACCCTGCGTAAAGTTGCCGTTGACAGTCATTGCGCCCACCGTCCCAATACCGCCCGGCGACAAAACGCCATTGTTGGTGAATTGGCCGTTGGCGGTGATCGACCCGGTTCCGGACAGCGTACCGCCGGCGTTGTTGTTGAGCGTGGTGATCGCCAGGCTGGCGCCGGTCAGGGTGAGATTGCTATTGTTGTTCACATCGCCGCCGCTGGCGTCCACCGTGCCAAACATCGCCAGGGTGCCGTTGTTGGTCAGGCCTGCGCCGACCGTGATCGTCGTGTCGCCGGTGTAGCCGGTCGGCTTGTTGGCGGTGGAGTCCAGCGTCATCGTGCCGTAGTTGTAAACCTGGCCGGCAAGCAACGAAGTCAGGTAATTGGCCTTGACGATGCCGGCGGCCTCATTGGTGAAGCCGGTCTGCGTCCAGATGGTGCTTTTGGTGAGATTGACGGTACCGGTATTGTCCAGTGCAGCGCTGACGTTGAGCGAGGCATTGGACAGCGTCAGGTTGCCGCTGTTGCTGACCCCGCCTGAAGTGAAGGCGCTGGCACTGGTCAGGGTGGCGTTGCCGTTGTTGGTGAAGGTGCCGGCACTCATGGCGGCCGTGTCGGCCAGCGTCAAGGTGCCATTGTTGGTATAGGCGCTGTTCACGGTCAGATTCGAATTGTAGCCGCTGCCGACGATGCTGCTGGAAGCGTCCACGGTCAGGTTGCCGGTAGCCACGGCGCCGGCTTGTTGCGCATTCGGATCCGATGTGTTGTAACCCAGGTTGAGCACGCCGCCATTTTTAATGGTCAGGTTGCCGTTTCGGAAACCGGCAAGGCCGTCGCTGACGTTGAGCACGCCGCCATTGAGCGACACGGTGGCGCCGCTGATCTCATTCGACAGGATGGCTTCCGAGATGCCGCGGTAATTGCTCAACATATTCAAATCGAGCCTGCCGCTGGTGCTGGTGATGTTGGCGTTGACATAGATATTGCCGTCAGCATTGAGCGTCAATGCGGAATACGCGCCGGCGCTCTTCGTGATCGCTGCATTGATCGTAATGTTGCCGTCGCCGCCCACCGAAGGATCACCTGTCGTGGCCAGCGTCACGTTCATGTCCTGGCTAAGCCAGGTGCTGATGGACGATGCCCTGATCCTGGCGCCGGTGCCGGTCGAGGTGACGGCAAAAGGCCCCGTGCCGGCGGTGGAGATGCCGGCGTTGGCGACGGCATCGCTCACCACTTCCAGATCGTAAGGATCGATAAGCCAGGTGCCGCCGGAACCGACGGTCGGCGCATTGACCACGTCGAGCGACTTCAGGCCCGAGGTATCGACGTAACCGCCCTGGCCCGGCGCACCCTGCGCCGATACATTGCCGTCGATGTAGGCGACCTTGTCCGAATACAGCACCACACTGCCACCCTTGGTGGCGCCATCCGCCGTGATATTCGAACTCGCAGTCGTCGTCAGACTCTGCGACGCGCGCAGGAAGATCCGTCCGCCTTCGCTCACCACGCTGCTGGCGTTGATGTTGCCGCTGTTGTTGATCAGGCCCGCAGCGATGCCGATCCGGCCTGCTTCGGCGGTGATCACACCGAGGTTGGTAACACTACCTGTCGCGCCCGTGACATTGACCGATACGCCCGGCGTGGCCGTATCCACCAGTTGCACGGTTTGTCCGGCGGCCAGCAGGATTTCTCCGTTCGGACTCTGGATCACGCCGCTGTTGCTGACATTCGCGCCGATCAGGTAGACGCTGCCGCCGGTGGCGGTCTTGATGGTGCCTTGATTGTCGACGTTGCCCGCAGTCGCGCCGGCGTTGAAGGTCAGGCGTCCCGCCAGGAAATCGTTGTCGCTGATATTGAGCGTGCTGGCGATGAAACGCGCCACGTCGACTACGCCGCCGGGGCCGACCATGATGCCGTTCTGGTTGATCAGCGCGACAGTCCCGTTGGATTTCAAGAGACCGTAGATCAGCGAAGGATCGGTGCCGGTCACGCGCGCCAGAAAGGCGGCTGCGGAGTTCGGCTGGCTGATGTCGACGACGGCATTGGAACCGATGCTGAAGGTGGTGAAGTTGGCAATCGCCTGACCGGTGGTCTGGTTGATGTTGAGCGTATTGCCGTTTTGCGTGAAGGTCGCGTTGCCGTAGGTGACGGTGCCGCCGACAACCGTGTTGCCATTGACGGTGGTGGTCGGCAAGGTGTTAACCGGCGGCGCGGCGGCCAGCGCGGGGACGTTCCACGCCGCACAGATGGCGGCGGCGGTCATCGAGATGCGCAGCGAATTGCCGAACATCGCGCGCCACGAACGGCGCAGCAAACCAGTCAGCAGCATCGGCACCGCTTTGCGCGGCCGCCAGCTCACGGTCAGACGGCGATTGCCGACCCGCATGGTGAACGACGGCGGCATCAGTTCAACGCTCACGTCGTGTTGGCCGGCAGTAGTCTTTTGGTCAGGATTAGTCATGTCAGAACCCCAATGTCGCGCTTACATGCGCGTTCAAGTCACCACGTTTTTCAGTCAGGGAGGTGCCCGCATTGGCCACCCGCGCCACATCCAGTTTCACATTGAAGTCGCGGCCCAATGCATAGCGCGTGCCGAAACCGAGGCTGGCCACGGTCATGCCCGATGGGATGCCGCTGCTGCCGACGTTGTTGTTGTAGCCCCGGCCAATATCAAAAAAGGCCAGCAGGCGCATGTTGCCCTTGCTGACCAGTTCCGGCGTATAGACCTCGGCGTTGACGATCACGCCGCTGTCGGCAGCGACCGCGCGTTCGGTAAAGCCGCGCACGGTAGTGGCGCCGACCAGACCGAATTGTTCCGCCGATACCAGCGGGTCCTTGGCGTATTGCGCGGTGGCGGCAATACGCATTTGCCAGTCGTTCTTGAAGCCTTTGAAAATCGATGCACCGCCACGCAGAATGATGAAATCGTCGTTGCTGTTGCGGCTGCCCGGCGTGAGGTAGGAATAGCGGTCGACCCGGTTGCCGCCCTGGGTATTGGTGTAAGCCGTTCCGGTACCCCAGTTGCGGGCGATGCCGATGTTGTAGTCGACGCTTTGGCCAACGCCGCGCGTCTGGCCGCTGTAGGTCACACTCAGCGGCATGGTGGTGTAAGGCACGCAAGAGGCGATCGGCGGAGTCGGCGGCGCGATGCTGATTTCAGCGCCGTTGATGCTGCAGCGCGAATCGATTTTTTTGTAGTCGACGCCGAACACCAGCTTGGTGCTGGTCTCGCCTTCGCGTGCAAAGAAATGATTCCAGCGGAAACCGTAGACGTCGCCCTTGCCGGTGAAGCCCAGCACGCCGCCCAGTGTCGGTGATCCGCCCGGGGTGTTGACGCTGGATTTACCGTAGATGAAATCGAGGCTGTCGCCGATGCTGTACAGGGGAATGCGATAACCCAGCGAATAGATGTCGACCTTGACGCCGTGCGGACTGTCCGGCGACGTGGTGTAGGCCAGGGTGCCGACCTGATCGCGGTCGAACAGGTTGGCATGCTGGATCGCCACGCCGGTGCGCCAGTTGCCGGTGGACGCGGCGCCGGTGTTGTCCAGTGTCAGGAACACGCGCAGCGGGTCGTAGTCGGTCACTTTGACTTCGGCGTCGATCTTGCCGTCTTCCTCGGCGGAACTCAGGGACACGTTGATTTGCTTGGCAGCGCTGTCGTTGCTCAGTTGCACGGCTTCGGAAATGGCGCGCAGGTTCGGCGTCTTGCCGATCTCGAGCGCCGGCACACTGGCGCGGATATTCTTTTCGCTGAAATATTTGTTGCCGGTGACGGTGACGTCCCTGATCGCGTTTTCCGTCACCTGAATCCTGACCACGCCGCCGGTAAGTTCCTGCTCGGGCACGTAGACCTGCACCGCGCTGTAGCCCTCCTTGCGGTAAGCGTTGTCGAGCGCTTCCAGCGCCTTTTGCACATCGCCGTAGACGCGGCCGGAGCCGGTCATCGGCGCCACCAGGCGCTGTATTTCTTTCGCAGACAAGAGCGTGTTGCCCTCGACCTGGAAGCGTTCGATGGTGAAACTGTCCTCGGCAAGCGCACTGACGGCAGCAACCGTCAATGTCATCCCCAACAGGCATTGCAGTAAACGTTGTTTCATTTTTTTATGTCGTTCTCAGGACAACAGCAGTCGGACGCTTGCTTTCAAGCAAGCGTCCGGACATCGTCTCGATTTATGATGAATTCCCTACCCTCTTTTGCCGTCGCATGCACAATGCTCCGGCCTACTGCCTGCTGCTCATGCGCGCCGCCAATATTTTGCCCATGCATGACTGCGCGCAACCTACCAATGCTAAACCCGCGACAACAGCCGGAAGCGCGCGATCATCGCGGGATTTCCGACCCTGTTTATTCTTCGGAGAGTTTGTTGTGCGACGGCAATTGTCATCGCCGCATTGACCCGTCGATTTCGCTGACTTCTTGTTCTTCTTTGCGCGAAATGCTCACAATGCAGATAACGTGGCGACGAAAATTACAGTGCCCGCGCCACCCACCCCGAACAGCGCGACATACTGTGGAGTATAGATACAGAGTCTATTGCCTGTCGACAAAAATCCGCAATATCGGGTATGGGTTTTCGCTTAGCTGACAACGGTCTGTCATTATCATTTCCAGACAGAAATAAAACCTTCAAAGTCTTGTCAGACGGGCATTGCAGTCAGTGTCATTTTGTTTCGAAAGTGGTCACGCCATCCCAATCGGGAGGCAAAGGATGCGCACGGAAGTAGGCAATGCGCTGCAGGTAGAGATCGTACAAACCGTGCGCATTTTCTTGCTGCAAGGCAAGGATGATTTGCTCGGCCTGATCCCATTGTTGCTGGCGCACCAGCGCCAATGCGGCGGTCCATTTGTCGAGTTGCTCGCGTTGCGTCGGCGTCAGTTCCGACGCCAATCCCAGCGGTTCAAAAATCGGCACCGGTTCGTTCTTGCCCTTGACGCGGACGCTGTCGAGTTCGCGATAGGCGAATTCCGGCGCGGCGTCGCGGGTGGCCACGCCGACCAGCACGCCGACACCGTAGACTTTGGTGATCGACTCCAGCCGTGACGACAGATTGACGGCGTCGCCCATCACTGTGTATGCCTTGCGGATCTTCGAGCCCATGTCGCCCACGCGCATGTTGCCGGTGTTCAGGCCGATGCCGATCTTCAGTGGCGGCCAGTTACGCTTGGCGAATTCTGCGTTGAGCACGATGCAGCTTTGCTGCATCTTCAGTGCCGTGGTCACAGCGCGTGCGGCATGGTCAGGCAACTCGATCGGCGCGCCCCAGAACGCCATCACGGCGTCGCCGATGTACTTGTCGAGCGTGCCGCGATTACCGCGGATGTCTTCCGACATGGCGGTCAGATAGGCGTTGATGTATTCGCGCAATTCGTTGGGCTGCAAGCCTTCCGAAATCGTGGTGAAGCCGCGCACGTCGGAAAACATCACAGTCAGTTCGCGGCTCTCGCCTTCCATGTTGTAGCTGGCGGGATTGGCAGCCATTTCGGCGACCAGTTCGGGGGCGACGTATTCACCGAACAAGTTGACGATGGCGCGGCGGTTGCGGTATTCGAACAGATAACCCCAGCCCAGATTGCAGATGAACAGCGCGGCGATCAGGATCAGCGCGGTTGCCATCGGCAACACCAGGCCGCCGCTGTCGTACAGCCAGAAGTTGAAGGCGCCGATGCCGAATGCCGTCCCCCCGGTGAGCACGATGGCCCAGAGCGGGCCGAGCAAAGGCAACAGCAAACCCAGCAGCAGGCCGATGACGGCGATCTGCACGACGTTGAAGCCGACGGAGAATTCAGGTTGCTGCTTGAAGTCGCCATCAAGAATGGAGGCGATGATATTGGCGTGAATTTCCACACCCGGATAGTTCGGACTTACCGGCGTAGCCCGCAAGTCATACAGGCCCGGCACCGTGGTGCCGACCAGCAGAATACGGCCGGCCAGATCGTTTTTGGGAATGCGTCCTTTGAGGATGTCCACCGCCGGCACATAGCGGAACGCGCCGCCGTGGATACCGCCGCGACCGCGATACGTCACCAGCGTGGTCAGGTGACGCTCGACCGGAATGAACGTGGGACGTGGTTTGGTATCAAGCGCAATCGATTCGAGCGCGCCGTAATCGCGTAGCTGCTTCTCCGACATCACGGCATCCTGCTGCAGGAAGATCGGCTTCATGCGTGTAGCGCCGAGTGCCGAGCGGGCGCTCGCCAATGCCAGTGATTCGTAGAAGTTGTCACCGACCTGTGCGATCAACGGCACACGGCGGATCAGGCCATCGCTGTCGAGCAGCGGATTGAAGAAGCCGCCGGCCTCGGCCGCTTGCTGCAATTGCGGCAGATTGGCGCCGTAGGCTTTCCATTTTGTGACATCGAGACGGCGACCGCCCAATGCGGCTGTTGTGAAGACCGGCTTGGGCAACTCGCCCTTGGCGATGGCGTCAGGTTCGTTGGAGAGGTTGTAACCCATCACCACCGGACGGCCGTTGATGGCGGCTGCCATGCGTGCGTCGAAATCAAGCTTGGGCTTGAGCGCCTGCAATTGCTGGCCGAATTGCGGCAGCGATTTCAGTTCGCTATGTGCAAGGCTTTCGAGGGTAGCGTAGCCGGAACTGTTGTCGGGCTCGGCGAACAAGACGTCGAAGGCGACGGTCTGCGCTTCGTAGCTGTCGGTCATCTTGCTGATCAGATCAGCGACGACGTCGCGGCTCCAAGGCCAGCGGCCGATTTCGCCGATACTCTTTTCGTCGATGTCGACGATGATGATGCGGGGGTCGGTCTCTACCTTGGCGATGCGCATGCGCATGTCGTAGAAGAACAAGTCGATGCGATCGGTCAGCAAGCCGGGCAGATAACCCATCACCTGCGCACCCGCCGCCAGCGTCAATACCAGCGCCAGCAACCAGCGCGCTCCGTGTTTTGCGAAGAGACGACGCACCACAGCTTTCCCCTGAGATTTATTTGTTGCGATGATGCCAGCAGTCATGGCCGATCACAACGAAATTCACGGGGAAACACCTATTACCAACAGCGTCGCCAGGCAGGCGTCAGAAAGAAATCAGGAAAATTTCCGCACGGCATCTAAGGCGAGGCCAGAACCGATACTGCCGAACAGGTCGCCTTCGACTTGCCGCGCATTCGGCACCAATGCAGCAATGCGATGACGCAACAGATGCACGCCGCTGGAGCCGCCGGTGAAGAATACCGAATCGATGGCATCGGCTTTTACGCCGGCGTCGCTCAGCAACTTGCCGACGGTCTGCTCCACCGACTGCACCAGATGATCAATGCTGGCGTCGAAATCGGCGCGTTGCAATTGCAGCGATTCCGGTGGACGCAAGCGATCCAGTTCCAGTGTCACCGACTCGCCTGCGGACAAACCGATCTTGGCGGCTTCCACTTGCAGCGCCAGCCAGTGACCGGCGCGTTGCTCAACCAGATCGAGCAGGCGCGCGAACTTCTCGCGCTCGCTGACTTCGCGATAGACATCCTGCAATTGCTGCCAGGCCTTGCGCGTGTAGATCAGGTTGATGGTGTGCCAGGTCGCCAGGTTGAAGTAGTAACCGGACGGCACTTCGCTGTTGCTGGTGAGCTTGCTGCCCAGGCCGAGCAGCGGCATGACGCTGGCCAGGCTGAGGTATTTGTCGAAGTCGGTGCCGCCGATGTGCACGCCGCCGTTGGCGAGGATGTCGTCGCGGCGCTCGGCCTTCTTGGCGCGCTCGGGCGACAGGCGCACCAGCGAAAAGTCGGAGGTGCCCCCGCCGATGTCGGCGATGAGCACCAGCTCTTCGCGATCGATGGTGGATTCGTAATCGAAGGCGGCAGCGATCGGTTCGTACTGGAAGTCGATGTGCTTGAAACCGACGGCGCGCGCGATCTCTTCGAGCGTGTCTTGCGCCAGTTGATCGGCGTCGGCGTTGTCGTCGACGAAATGCACCGGCCGGCCGAGCACCACGCTGTCGAAGCGACGGCCGGCGGAGCGTTCGCCACGCTGTTTGAGTTCACCGATGAATTGTGTCAGCAAGGCGCGAAACGGCAGCGCGCGGCCGCCGACTTCGGTCTGGCCGTCGATCATGCCGGAGCCGAGCAGGCTCTTCAACGAACGCATCAGGCGGCCTTCGTAGCCGGACAGATAGGTCGAGAGCGCAGCACGCCCGTAACTGAATTCGTTTTCATCGGCGTTGAAGAAGACCACCGAAGGCAAGGTCATCTTGCCGTCTTCCAGCGCCAGCAAGGAGGGTTGTCCCTGCCTGCTCCATCCCATCGTGGAATTGGACGTTCCGAAATCCACGCCGCAAGCGTCTGACATGCTTATCCCTGCCGTATTTTTGCAAAGGCGGGATGATATAGAAAAGCACGGCGCGTGTCTGTAGTAAAGCGGATACCTTGGCCGCATCTTTCCGCATTACGGGAAAATTGCCTAAATAACAAATAAAACCACTCGCCCGCCGCTTAATCCGCAGCGAATGAGACCTTGAAGCTGGCACCGGGCGCTGAATTTTCTGCCCGGAGACGCCAGCCATGAGTGCGTGCAATTTCTTCGCAGATCGACAAACCCAGACCTGCGCCTTCGTCACGCCGATGCGCACCCCGCCAGAAACGTTTGAACAGCATCGGCATGGCGTCGGCGGCAATACCGTCGCCGTGATCTCTGACCGTGATGCCATGCCGGTTGATATCGATGTCGACGGCACTCCCGGGCGGCGCATGATGGATGGCGTTCTCGATCAGGTTGCGCAGCAGGACGAATAGCGCGCCGCGGTCGGCGGCGACCATGACCGGCTCGTCGTTGGCGATGTCGACGACATGGACGTCACGCCGTTGGGCCAGACGTTCAAGTTGCGCAGTTGCTTCAGCGGCGATGTCTTTGACGTCGATGTCTTCCATCGCATAATTCTGGCGCTCGCTGGCTTCCGCCAGATGCAGCAGCTGGTGCACCTGCCGCGCCATGTGGTCCAGATCGCGCAGCAAGGCGCTGCGATCCTGATTTTGTCCTTCACTGTTGACGCCTTCAAGTTCGATCTGGCCGCGAATCAGTGCCAAAGGCGTCTTCAGCTCATGCGCTGCGGTGGCGAGAAATTCGCGCTGTACGCGGTAGCCGTCGTCGAGCCGTTGCAGCGCCAGATTGAACGCATTGAACAGCGGCGCCAGCTCGGTCGGCACACCGTCCAGCGAGAGACGCGCTGACAAGTTGTCGATCTGAATTTTCTCCGCCGCAGCCGATGCCTTGCGCAGAGGTTTCAACGCGCGGTGCAGCGTCCACACCACCACAAGACTGAACATCAGCATGGCGATGATGGCAGCGGCGATGGCAAGCTTTTGCGTCTTTTCGCTATCGCTGCCGAGCATCACACGGTGCATGCGTTCGCTACGCATCAGTTGCACGTAGAACTCACGGCCTTCATGGGTAAATGGCAAGGTTAGCACTTGCTGCCCTTCGCCATTGTTGACGATGCGGAAACGACTGCGTGCGGGGTCGAAACTTTCACCCTGGGGCACATACGCCGTCACGCCATGATCAGACGACAGCAGTGCCGCCCCCTGCGGATCGATGACACGATAAGCCGCATCCTGCTGAAGCACGGAATAAATCGCCGTCATCTTTTGATTCAGGCGAACGCTGTCGGGCACGCCGGCATCGCTGAAATGCACGCCAGCCAGGACACGCTCGGCATTGCGCTTAAGATCGTGACTGATCAGCATGTCCGGCCCCAGACGCAACAACAAAGCCAGCGCCAGCACGATGATGCCGCTGATGCAAGTGAGCGCGATCGCGGTAGTGGTCAGCAAGCGAAACGATAAACTTTTCATGATGAAACCTGCGCTTGTTTGCCGGCTTCGAGCAAGGCGTAGCCGTGGCCCCGGATATTGGCGATCTGCAGCGTGGAATCGATGGCGGCGAGTTTGCGGCGCAGACGATGCAGGGCGACATCGAGGGCATTGGGCGTGACCGGTTCGGACAAGCCCCACGCGCCGGCTTCCAGTGCAGAGCGCCGTACCGTCTTGCCGGCGGCGCGCACCAGCAGCAGCATCAATTGCATCTCGGCGGCGGCAAGCGATACGGAGTCGTCACCGTGACGCATGCAACCGGCGTCGGGCTCGATACGCAGACCGGCGAACTCAGGAGAGAGACTTTGCACCTGCGATGGCCGCCGCATGAGTGCACGTACGCGTGCGACCATTTCTTCCATGGAAAAAGGCTTGGGCAAGTAGTCGTCAGCCCCCGCCTCCAGCCCGGAGACGCGGTCATGCAACGCGTCGCGTGCCGTCAGCATCAGACACGGGGTCAGCACGCCGCGCGCGCGCAACTGCCGCACCAGATCGAGGCCGTCGCCATCTGGCAGGCTGCGATCCAGCACCAATACCGGGTAGGCCATCTGCGCACAACCATCAGCGGCGTGGGCGATGGTGGCGTAGACGTCGGTCTCGATGCCGGATGCGGCCAAGGCTTTTACGATCAACGCTGCCATACGCTCATGATCTTCCAACAGCGCGATGCGATTCATTGCCAGCCTCAGAGTCTAGAATTTATAGATATAGCCCAGCCGCAATCCCGGTGCTGTCGAGCGATCCACCAGCGGGCTGTCGGTAATACCGCTGCCGTAATGGGTCACGCTCAGATCAAGGAACATCGATTGCGCCGCAGTCAGGCTGTAGTCGGTGCGTAATCCTACACTGGCATTGGTGGTCGATTTGCCGGTGTAAGCTGCGCGCGTGGAGCGGACTTCCGTGGACTTTACGCCATAGTAGTAGTTAACGTAGTCATTGTTCATCCAGGTTACCCCCAGATGCGGCGTGAGCTTGACGCGTCCGACGGTGAACCCGCGCTCAGCACCCAGCTTGACGGTCTGGCCATCGCTGTTGCCGGCGGCCTTGAGCCACTCCAGCGTGAACTTGGCAAACGGCGCGCGCCATGCCGCCGAACCACCCAGCCAGAAGCCGTCCTTGCGCTCATCCATGCCATTGAGGATGGTGGCGTCGCCGGATTTGTAACCGTCATTCGAATATTTGGCACGCAAGGTGAAGTCGAACTGGCTCACGCTGCCCAGCTTGAAATCGGCCGTCGTACCGGCAACGCGGAAGTACTTGCCGTTGTATAACAGGATCGGCAATACACCGGTCTTGTTGCCGTAATCGCGATACGGACTGCGCTGAACGCCCACACCCAGGCCGAGTCCCCAGGTCGTTACGTCGGCTTTGGCATCTGCCTGGCTGTCAGCATTGGCATTGGCGTCGATATTGCCAATGACATCTTGCGCCTGCGCAAACGAAGCGCAGCTGGCTGCGACGCCAAGGACGAGGATGTTGAAGAAGGACTGGTAGTGCCGCATGAAAACTCCCGGGTTCGTATGCATCGTGTTGGAAAGGAATAGTGCGGCACGATGATCCGACAGGGAGTCTTACTGCTCACTTACCGTTTACTTACCTTTCTCTTTGCGTTCTTTTACTTTTTGAGCAACCCCAGCGCCATCAAGCTCTGCGCGCTTGCCACGATGGCGTCTTCATTGGAACGCGGTGCCCAACCCAATACCCGACGCGCCTTGTCGTTGCTGACCTGGCGCACCTTACCCAATTCCGGCACCACCAGCGCCACCGAGCGATCCAGCAGCGCAAACACGCGTAGCAACCAGTCCGGCAGCAGGCGCGTCGGCACGCGCGCTGCAGCCTCTCCCAAGCGGGCTTTCAGCATGCGTGCGACCTCCTGCAGGGGGATGCTCTTGCCGGCGACAGCAAGAAAGCGCTCACCCTTTGCCGCCGGGTCGGTCATTGCGAGCAGGTGCAATTGCGCCACGTCACGTACGTCGACGATGCTGAAGGTGATGCGTGGAAGACCCGGCATCGCACCATCCATCAGGCGCTTGATGATTTCGATCGACGTGGAGACATCGGCGCCCAATGCCGGTCCGAATACACCGACCGGATTAACTACCGATAACTCCATCGCACCACCTTCGCGCGCGATGAAGTCCCAGGCGGCGCGTTCGGCCAGGGTCTTGGATTTGTAATAAGCGGCGACCTCTGGCGCGTCGGGGTCGGTCCAGCTCTCTTCGGTAAAAGGCTGCGACGTGACCGGCACGCCGTAGCCGATGGCGGCAAAAGACGAGGTTAGCACCACCCGCCTGACGCCAGCATCGCGTGCCGCACGGAGCACGCGCAGCGTGCCTTCGCGGGCCGGCTTGATCAGATCGTCTTCATGCTTGGGCACACTGGCGGGAAACGGCGAGGCAACGTGCAGCACGAAATCGCATCCCGCCACCGCCTCTGTCCAGCCGGCATCCTTGAGCAGATCAGCAACGACAAAACTCAATGGGACGTCGGATTGCACGCCGCCTGCTTTCAGCATCGCCCGCACTTCGGCCTCGCGGGACAATGATCGCAAGGTGGTGCGCACGCGGTATCCCGCCTCCAGCAATTGCACGATGCAGTGCGCGCCGATAAATCCCGAGCCGCCTGTGACCAATACCAGTTCGCCATTTGCCATGATTTTCCTTTCAGTGTTGGGCGTCGCGGAATTCCGCTGGACGCCGGATCACAGTGATACTAAGCTTGAAGTCAGGTTGAAGGTCAAGCAGGCAACACACGTCAGCAAACGATGCCATGAAAATCAGTGAACTCGCAGAACAAACCGGGCTGACGACGTCGGCCATCCGCTTCTATGAACGCAGCGGCCTGCTGCCGTCGCCGGAGCGCGGCAGCAACGGCTATCGCAGCTATTCGGAAATCGACGTGCAGCGTGTGTATGTGATCCGCATCGCGCAGAGTCTGGGTTTTCCGCTGGACAGTATCCGTATCTTTTTCGATGAAACGCCGGCTGGCCCTGCCGATGGAACCTTGCAGAGCGTCGACCAGCGGCTGCTGGAGATGGACAAGATGATTGCCGCGCTGCAGACCCAACGCAGCGATCTGCGCATGATGCGCGAGATGCTGATAGCCAGCTGGGAAAACGATGGCTGCATTGACCCATCCGCGATGGCCAAACGCATGCAGACGCAGTTGCATACGCCCGGCACGCGGCCGACAAAGAAACCGGCGCGCTGACTATGTCATTGCGCCGGATTGACGGCCATCAGACAGAGCTCCACTTCGCAAACTCCTCGACCGCCCAATCCACGAACACGCGCAGCTTGGCGCTGAGGTGGCGATTGGGCGGATAGACGATGTAGAGCGGATGCTTGTCGCGATGCCAGTCTTCCAGTATCGGCGTGAGTATCTTTTGCTGAATATACGGTCGCGCCATGAAGCCGAAAGTCTGGCCGATGCCAAGCCCCGAGAGCAACGCCGTCATGTGCGCGGTGCTCTCGTTGACGGCCACCGCCGTGGCGGCCTGAACTTCCAGCGCTTCCCCGTCGCGGGTAAACATCAAGGGAAACGGGCGGCCGGTCAGCGACGAGAAATAACCGACGATGCCATGGTTCCGCCCAAGTTCTGCGGGATCTTTGGGCTTGCCGTGTGCCTTGAGATAGCCGGGTGTAGCGCAGGTAACGTAGTCGAGCTCGGCAATACGGCGCGCTACCAATGTCGAATCCTGTAAAGCGCCGCCGCGGATGACGCAATCGACCGCATCGCCCACCATGTCCACCGAGCGATCGCTGACGCCAAGATCGAGCTGGATGTCGGGATATCGCTTGCGAAAGTCCGGCAGCGCAGGAATCAGTATCAGACTGGCGAGCGACGAGCCGATGTCGATGCGCAATCGCCCTTTCGGTTGCGCCCGCGCACGCCCGGCGGCGGCATCCATGTCTTCCAGCTCGCCGATCAGCCGCAACGCACGCTGGTAATAGGCCGCACCTTCAGGCGTGACGGTGACGCGGCGCGTGGTCCGTTGCAGCAGCTTGGTGCCGAGATGACTTTCCAGCTCCTGAATCAGTTTGGTGACGGTCGGCTTGGGAATGTCGAGCGAATCGGATGCCTTGGTGAACGTGCCGGCTTCAGCGATGCGCACGAAGACGCGCAGGGCGAGTAACTGATCCATCGGTCTTCCTTTCAACTTGCGGCCAGCCCTTGGCCCGGCCCGTATTATTCACATACAGAAATTATTATTTAATAAATACCATATTTATTCACAAATCAGATAGCTATATCGTTCTCCTACACCTTAACCACTCCTTAGGAGAACGAAATGAGCAAGAAACTGGACAACAAAATCGCCCTCGTTACCGGCGGCACCAGCGGCATCGGCCTGGCAACTGCCAAGGCTTACGCAGAGCAAGGCGCGAAGGTATTTATCACCGGTCGCCGTCAGGCAGAACTGGACGCTGCAGTCAAAGCGATTGGCGACAATGCCGTCGGCGTACAAGCCGATTCCACCAAGCTGGCCGATCTGGATCGCGTATTCGACATCATCCGTACCAAGGCCGGCCGTCTGGATGTGCTGTTTGCCAACGCCGGTGGCGGCAACATGCTGCCGCTGGGTCAGATCACGGAAGAACATTTCGACGAGACCTTTGACCGCAATGTGAAGGCCGTCGTCTTCACCGTGCAAAAGGCCTTGCCGCTGCTGTCGCGCGGTGCCTCGGTGATCCTCAGCGGATCGACCACGACCACCATGGGCACCGCCGCCTTCAGTATCTATAGCGCAACCAAGGCTGCGGTACGCAATCTGGCGCGCAGCTGGACGCTGGATTTGAAAGAAGCAGGCGTGCGCGTGAATGTCATCAGCCCGGGACCGATCCGCACCACAGGTCTGGTTGAGCTGGCCGGCAATGACCCGGCGCAGCAACAAGGTTTGCTGGACTATCTGGCCAGCCAGGTGCCGATGGGCCGTGTCGGCGAGCCGGAAGAAATCGCCAAGGCGCTGGTGTTCCTCGCATCGGACGACAGCAGCTATATGAACGGCGCAGAGATGTTTGTGGATGGCGGCATGGCGCAGGTGTAAAGGCTATCCGGTACGAATCTACTTCGCAATGGCGCAGCCGTGGTCTAGCAAGACCTCGGCGCTGCCATGTTCCCCCTTGTCGAAGTTGACCGGCATGTTGATCAGATAAAAACCTTCGTCGCCATCGTCAAAACGTCCGCCGGTCAGCAGCAGCGATTGCGCACCCATCGACGTGGCGGCATGCGCGGTGCGCGCAGCAGCCAGCTTGAACGGATCCTGCGTTTGCAAGGCGTCACCGCTCAGCCGCATGACGGAATAGACATGGCCGTCAAGCGTCAGCGGCATCCACTTGCCGAGAGGGTCGCGCCGATGCGCCGACAATCGTTGCGGCAAGTCAGTGCGCATGCAGTCGATGTGGATATGCAGCTGCAACTGGCTGCGTGCTGCGGCGGAGTTGATCTCAAGCCCGACCTGGCTCGACTCCAGCGGTCGGCCAAGTGCATCGCCGACGCGGTGGCGTTGCTCCCAGGCATAGCGCCAGTAATTGGGCGCATCGGCTTGCAGCAGCTCGCGGCTTTCGATACCGGACAGGCGCGTGGTCGGGATGAGCAGGTATTGCGCCGCGCCGACGATGTCCTTGAGGATGATGAAACCACGTTCGCGATCGACCATGGCGCACGGTTTGGGATCGCCGTTTTTCTCGCTGTTGGGTACGCATTGCTGGCTGACGATCTGCCAAAGCGCGTCGGGATTGGCAGCTTGCGTTGGCGTGCTGAAGCTGATGCTGATGCTGAGCGCAACAAACAATGTCGAGAATGACAAAAGACGAAATGGGTACATGATTTGATGTGACGTGATGGTTTGAATCTGCCAGCCTGCTTTATCTTAATGCAAGAATGTGTCGATCCGGTTACAGCTTTTTAGCGTAAGGAAGACGGGCATCTGTGATCGCTGAAATTCGTCGTCGGCAAATGAGCGCAAGCTGCGCTACATTGTAGGTTCCAGCTATCTTGCGTGACGGAGCCTGCATGAACGCCATTCCTACCATTACACTCAGCAACGGTGACCGCGTACCCGCGCTTGGTCAGGGCACCTGGAACATGGGTGAGTCGGCCGCACGGGCTGCCGATGAGGTGCGCGCCTTGCAGCACGGCATCGAGCTTGGCATGACGCTGATCGATACCGCCGAAATGTACGGCGACGGCGGCGCGGAAAAAGTTGTCGGCAGAGCCATTGCCGGTCGCCGCGATCAAGTCTATCTGGTCAGCAAGGTGTTGCCTTTCAATGCCTCGCGTCAAGGCACGATCAAAGCCTGCGAAGCCAGCCTGAAACGCCTGGCGGTTGATCGCATCGATCTCTATCTGCTGCACTGGCGCGGCACGCCGCCATTTGCCGCCACCATTGAAGCCATGGAGACGCTGATCGATCAGGGCAAAATCGGCGCCTGGGGTGTCAGCAATCTGGACAACGAGGATATGGCTGAATTGCTGGAACAAGACAATGGCCACCACGTGCAGGTCAATCAAGTTCTGTACAACCTTTCCCGGCGCGGCGTAGAGTTCGATCTGCAGCCTTATTGCACCGAGCAGAATATCGCCCTCATGGCCTACTCGCCAATCGAACAAGGGCGCATTCTCAAGGATGCGACGCTGACCGCCATCGCCAAACGCCATGGCGCCACGCCGGCGCAGGTCGCACTGGCGTGGACGCTGCGCCGGCCAGGTGTGATTTCGATTCCCAAGGCGTCGACCTTGCAACATGTGCAAGACAATCGTGCGTGCCTGGACGTGGTGTTGGACGCCACCGATTTGGCCGAGCTGGATAAGGCATTTCCACCACCGAAAAAACGCCGCCCGCTGGAGATGCTGTAACCGTATTCCACGGAAGATCGCCAGCTCGCCGATCCCGCTGGATTCAAAAGCAAGCGCCGGAGTGTTGCCCCACCGTCTTCTTCCTACACTGTCCGCTGACATGTGAAAGGATGAATCGATGAATACCGTTGCGGAACGTTCCAATGCCATCGCACAGCGCGCGCATGCGCTGCGCTGGCAAGAAGTCGGCGCAGAGCTGAATCAATATGGCTGCGCCCGCTTGCCGGCGTTACTGACGCCACCAGAATGCGATGCGCTGATTGCGCGCTATTCCCGCGACGAAATCTATCGCAGCCGCGTGGTGATGGAACGTCACGGTTTCGGACAGGGCGAATACAAGTATTTCAGCTATCCCTTGCTGGAAATCATCGGTGAATTGCGTAATGCCTTTTATCCGCATCTGGCGCCGCTCGCCAATCGCTGGAACGAGGCGATGGGTGTCGACGTGCGTTATCCCTCCGCACACGAACAATTCATCGCGCGCTGCCATGCTGCCGGCCAATTAAGACCGACGCCGCTGATCCTCAAATATCAGACGGGCGACTATAACTGCCTGCATCAGGATTTGTACGGCGAACATGTCTTTCCGATTCAGATGGCAATTTTGCTGTCTGATCCCGGACGCGATTTCAGCGGTGGTGAATTCGTCATGACCGAACAGCGTCCGCGCATGCAATCGCGCGCCGAGGTGGTGCCGCTGCGCAAGGGCGATGCGCTCGTATTCGCCGTCAACGAACGGCCGGTGCAAGGTACGCGCGGGTTCTATCGGGTCAAAATGCGCCACGGCGTCAGCCGTTTGCGCTCCGGCAATCGCTATACGGTGGGCGTGATTTTTCATGACGCACTGTGAGGATTTCTGCATCCACGCTTGATGCGTTTGACGGCTGATTCAGAAACAAAAACGGCACTCTCGCATTGAGCGAGAGTGCCGCCATGTTGACTGCAATCAGATGCTGTGGCGATGCGCTGCGGTCACGCGGACTTGATGTTGTCCGGCGACAGCGGGATCTTGCGCACACGTTTTCCGGTAGCTGCGAACAAGGCATTCGCAACGACCGGGCCAACCAAAGCCGTTGCCGGCTCACCGATGCCGCCCGGCTTCTCAGTACTCTTGACCAAGGTCACGTCGATGCGTGGCATCTGCGACATGCGGATGACCGGATAGTCATGGAAGTTGGTCTGCTGCACGCGGCCTTTGTCGAGCGTGATTTCCGCGCCGAGTGTAGAGGACAGGCCAAAGGCAATACTCGACTCAAGCTGCGCTTGCACCGTGTCTGGATTGACCATTTGCCCGAGGTCGGCGACAACCCAGATTTTATGTACGGTGATTTCGTTGTCTTTCACCGATATCTCCGCGACTTGCGCCATGTAGGTGTCATAGCCCTCCATCAAGGCGATGCCGCGGCTGCGTCCTGCGGGCAACGGCTTGCCCCAGCCGGCCTTGGTCGCAGCAGTTTTGAGTACGTTGGCGTAACGCGGCTGCTTGTCGAGCAAGGCCAGACGGTATTGATAAGGATCCTTGCCGGCGGCTGCGGCCATTTCATCGATGAAACTTTCGTTGGCAAAGGCATTGAGCGCATGGCTGACAGAGCGCCAGTAACCGACACGCAGGCCGCTGTCGTGTTCGATCAATTCCTGAGTCATGTTGGGGATGTCGTAGCCCACCACCGACGCTTCGGCCATGAACGGATCCAGTGTCCCCTTCGGCAGGCCAAAGGCGCGTTGCGTCACCGATTGCGAAGTCAGCTGGAACGTCAACGCCACCGGCTTGCCGGACGCATCGAGTCCTGCCGCCATGCGATGGAAGGCCATCGGTCTGTAGAAGTCATGCGTGGTGTCGTCTTCGCGGCTCCAGAGCAGCTTGACCGGCTTGCCGACGGCTTTGGAGATCTCGGCGGCCTGCACGGCAAAGTCGTATTCCAGACGCCGGCCGAAGCCACCGCCGAGAAAGGTTGTTTTGACGGTGACGTCCTCCGGTTTCAGTCCCAGCGCAGCGGCGACATTGCCTTGCGTACCTTGCTGAAATTGTGCCGGGCCGACGACCAGGCATTTGCCGTCCTTGTAGTCGGCGGTGAAGTTTTGCGGTTCCATGGTGGCGTGCGCCAGCAGCGGTGACCAGTATTCAGCCTGCATGGTCTTGGCTGCGGTTTTCATGGCGGCATCGGCATCACCGGTTTTCTTGATCGGCGTCGGTGCATCCTTGGCGTTGCGAATGCCTTCCATCATGGAAGCATTGTCGATCTTTGCGACCGGGCCTTCGTCCCAGGTAATCGTCAGCGCTTCACGCGCTTTCTTGGCGTGCCAATAGCTGTCGGCCACGACGGCAACGCCGTCGCGAATTTGCACGACATCGATCACGCCCGGCATGGCCTTGGCTTTGCTGGCATCGAAGCTGGTGACCTTGCCGCCGATGACGGGGCATTGTTCAAGCGAGGCGTACACCATGCCTGGCAATTTGACGTCAATGCCATAGACGGCCTTGCCGTTGACTTTGGTTGGTGTATCGAGGCGCTTGGTGGCCTTGCCGATAATCTTGAAATCCTTGGGATCCTTCAAGACCACATCTTTTGGAACGGGTAACTTCGAAGCCGCGTCCGCCAGTTCGCCGTATGTCGCCTTGCGTCCACCCGGCCCGATTACCTTGCCGTCGCTGACGTGCAATTTGTCGGCGCTGACCTGCCATTTTTCTGCCGCTGCACTGATGAGCATGGTGCGGACCTGCGCCCCGGCGATACGTAGTTTTTCCCAGCCTTCTCGTACCGATGTGGAGCCGCCTGTGAGTTGGCCTCCGAGCAATGTATTGGTATAGACCTCGCCGACCGGCGCGATCTCGACTTTGACTTTGCGAATGTCGACGCTGAGTTCTTCCGCGATCAGCATCGGCATGGACGTGTAGACGCCCTGCCCCATTTCCGAGCGGGCCGAAATCAGCGTAATGGTATTGTCGTCGGCGATATGCACCCACGCATTGGGCGTATGCAATGTTCCTGCAGCTTGCGCTTCGATGATTGCACCTGGCAGACTGACACCCAGCGTCAGGCCGCCACCGACCACTGCCGTGACCTTGAGAAAATCGCGTCGTGTAGTTGTCATGATTTTCTCCTCAGGCCTTGCGCATTTCCGCAGCGGCGCTCTTGATGGCGGCACGAATGCGGTTATAGGTGCCGCAACGGCAAATATTGCCGCTCATGGCGTTTTCGATATCCGCGTCGCTCGGATTTTTATTCGTGCGCAACAAGGCTGCGGCGCTCATCAGTTGTCCCGATTGGCAATAGCCGCATTGAGGCACATCGTGCGCGATCCAGGCTTTTTGAAGAGGGTGGGAATTGTCTTTGGAGAGGGATTCGACTGTTGCGACTTTCTTGCCTGCCGCTGCTGACACCGGGGTCTGGCAAGAGCGTATTGGCGCGCCGTCGAGTTGCACGGTACAGGCACCGCACAAGGCCATGCCGCAACCAAATTTTGTGCCGGTGAGACCGATTTCATCGCGGATCACCCACAGCAACGGGGTGTCCGGTTCCGCCTTCACTGTGACTTGCTTACCGTTGAGGTTAAAGCTCGTTGTCATCTTTTTGCTCCTCCGACGTCCTGTTGGGTAGAACATCGGGGAAGACGTCAATCCGTCCGGATGTCCATGCCTGGCGCGATCGAGAGTACTGCAGAGAATATGGCGGTGGCAGCTTTGCGGGGTGTTTTGGCCCAGCCCCGTCTCGATTGCGTTTGCGTTTGCGTTTGCGTTTGCGTTTGCGTTTGCGTTTGCAGATAATAGGCTTATCTGAAATTTTTTGCAGGGAGATTTTCTCGCTATTCCCGACTGAATATGGCGATGGTAGCGGATTTCGGGATGATGAGAGCAGGCACTCCCCGTCGCTATCCACTTTTTCTTCGGTTTATTTTTTTACAGTTTCGGAGAGATCTTTGCAGCTATTTCCGATGAGTTGAGCGGCGTTTTTGCCTTTGAAATGTGGCGATGTATAGAAATGAAAGCCTGGGTAGATCGTAGACCTTCAGAATTCGTCGCACAACACAATTCAAATACGGAAATTGGGCATTGAGAAGAGCGCGAGGCAGCTGGGATTGCCGTTAAAGCGAATGGATTGTTGATGCAGGAAGGAGAATTGATCGGCGAGAAAAGGGGTAATACGAGGAGAAGCTTCTCGGGTTGGAGAGATTAGCGGCGTTGTCTGCCTGCTTGCTGTAATTGTGGATTGGACAGCAAAAAGCCCCACACCTGATGGTATGGGGCTTAAGCTTAATTAATAGCCTGACGATGACCTACTTTCACACTGGTTGCAGCACTATCATCGGCGCGAAGTCGTTTCACGGTCCTGTTCGGGATGGGAAGGGGTGGTACCAACTTGCTATAGTCATCAGGCATAACTTGTAGTGTTGCTTGGGTCCAATTGGAACTAGGATGGCCAAACAACGCAATCTGGGAAGAAGTAAATATATTTTGGTGTGATGCACATTGGCAAACACATTTTAAACTCTAAAGCTATAACAGCTAATGTTATAGGGACAAGCCACACGGGCAATTAGTATCAGTTAGCTTAACGCATTACTGCGCTTCCACACCTGACCTATCAACGTCCTGGTCTCGAACGACCCTTTAGGGGAGTTAAACTCCCGGGAAGTCTCATCTCAAGGCGAGTTTCCCGCTTAGATGCTTTCAGCGGTTATCTCTTCCGAACTTAGCTACTCGGCAATGCCACTGGCGTGACAACCGATACACCAGAGGTTCGTCCACTCCGGTCCTCTCGTACTAGGAGCAGCCCCCTTCAAACTTCCAACGCCCACGGCAGATAGGGACCAAACTGTCTCACGACGTTTTAAACCCAGCTCACGTACCACTTTAAATGGCGAACAGCCATACCCTTGGGACCGGCTACAGCCCCAGGATGTGATGAGCCGACATCGAGGTGCCAAACTCCCCCGTCGATATGAACTCTTGGGAGGAATCAGCCTGTTATCCCCAGAGTACCTTTTATCCGTTGAGCGATGGCCCTTCCATACAGAACCACCGGATCACTATGTCCTACTTTCGTACCTGCTCGACTTGTCAGTCTCGCAGTTAAGCACGCTTATGCCATTGCACTATTAGCACGATGTCCGACCGTACCTAGCGTACCTTCGAACTCCTCCGTTACACTTTGGGAGGAGACCGCCCCAGTCAAACTGCCTACCATGCACTGTCCCCGATCCGGATAACGGACCAAGGTTAGAACCTCAAACAAACCAGGGTGGTATTTCAAGGATGGCTCCACAGAAACTGGCGTTCCTGCTTCAAAGCCTCCCACCTATCCTACACAGATTGGTTCAAAGTCCAATGCAAAGCTACAGTAAAGGTTCATGGGGTCTTTCCGTCTAGCCGCGGGTAGATTGCATCATCACAAACATTTCAACTTCGCTGAGTCTCGGGAGGAGACAGTGTGGCCATCGTTACGCCATTCGTGCAGGTCGGAACTTACCCGACAAGGAATTTCGCTACCTTAGGACCGTTATAGTTACGGCCGCCGTTTACTGGGACTTCAATCAAGAGCTTGCACCCCATCATTTAATCTTCCAGCACCGGGCAGGCGTCACACCCTATACGTCCACTTTCGTGTTTGCAGAGTGCTGTGTTTTTATTAAACAGTCGCAGCCACCTTTTTATTGCAACCCTTTCGTCCTTCAAGCGCAGGCCTGTCAAACTACTAGGGCGTACCTTATCCCGAAGTTACGGTACAAATTTGCCGAGTTCCTTCTCCCGAGTTCTCTCAAGCGCCTTAGAATACTCATCTCGCCCACCTGTGTCGGTTTGCGGTACGGTCTCGTTAGACTGAAGCTTAGAGGCTTTTCTTGGAACCACTTCCGATTGCTTCGCGAACAAGTTCGCTCGTCCCATACCCTTGAATTACGCTGCCGGATTTGCCTAACAGCCTTCTCTGATACAGAAACCGGGACATCCAACACCCGGACAACCTTCCGCGATCCGTCCCCCCATCGCATCTAACGACGGTGCAGGAATATTAACCTGCTTCCCATCAGCTACGCATCTCTGCCTCGCCTTAGGGGCCGACTCACCCTGCTCCGATGAACGTTGAACAGGAAACCTTGGGCTTACGGCGTGGAGGCTTTTCACCCCCATTATCGCTACTCATGTCAGCATTCGCACTTCTGATACCTCCAGCATCCTTTACAAGACACCTTCGCAGGCTTACAGAACGCTCTCCTACCATATCAATAAATTGATATCCGCAGCTTCGGTGACTGGCTTAGCCCCGTTACATCTTCCGCGCAGGACGACTCGATCAGTGAGCTATTACGCTTTCTTTAAAGGATGGCTGCTTCTAAGCCAACCTCCTGACTGTTTTAGCCTTCCCACTTCGTTTTCCACTTAGCCAATCTTTGGGACCTTAGCTGGCGGTCTGGGTTGTTTCCCTCTTGACGCCGGACGTTAGCACCCGACGTCTGTCTCCCAAGCTCGCACTCATCGGTATTCGGAGTTTGCAATGGGTTGGTAAGTCGCGATGACCCCCTAGCCATAACAGTGCTCTACCCCCGATGGTGATACTTGAGGCACTACCTAAATAGTTTTCGGAGAGAACCAGCTATTTCCAAGTTTGTTTAGCCTTTCACCCCTACCCACAGCTCATCCCCTAATTTTTCAACATTAGTGGGTTCGGTCCTCCAGTGCGTGTTACCGCACCTTCAACCTGGCCATGAGTAGATCACTTGGTTTCGGGTCTACACCCAGCGACTGAACGCCCTATTCGGACTCGATTTCTCTACGGCTTCCCTATTCGGTTAACCTTGCCACTGAATGTAAGTCGCTGACCCATTATACAAAAGGTACGCAGTCACCCCTTACGAGGCTCCTACTGTTTGTATGCACACGGTTTCAGGATCTATTTCACTCCCCTTCCGGGGTTCTTTTCGCCTTTCCCTCACGGTACTGGTTCACTATCGGTCGATTACGAGTATTTAGCCTTGGAGGATGGTCCCCCCATGTTCAGACAGGATTTCACGTGTCCCGCCCTACTTGTCGCAAGCTTAGTTCCACACTAATGATTTCGTGTAAGGGGCTATCACCCTCTATGGCCGGACTTTCCATTCCGTTCCACTATCAAAAATGCTAAATCTTGCAGGCTGGTCCCATTTCGCTCGCCACTACTTTGGGAATCTCGGTTGATTTCTTTTCCTGCAGCTACTTAGATGTTTCAGTTCGCCGCGTTCGCTTCACAGACCTATGTATTCAGTCAGTGATACCCTTGCGGGTGGGTTTCCCCATTCGGAAATCTGCGGATCAAAGCTTGTTTGCTAGCTCCCCGCAGCTTATCGCAAGCTACTACGTCCTTCATCGCCTGTAATCGCCAAGGCATCCACCATGTGCACTTATTCACTTGTCCCTATAACGTTAGCCTCTCTTCCGAGAGATCGTTATAGAGCTTTTTGAGTTTAGCGTTTGCCGTATTGCCAAAGTAAGTCTTCTAATTGCTAAGATCACTTCGTAATACTTTGATTGATACAATCACACCCATCAACTTCTCACACAAGGATCGAAATCCTGGCGCGCGTCGTTGACGAATACTTTACTTCTTCCAGATTGTTAAAGAACAAAAACAGCTATTGATCACTAAAAGACCAAACCTAAATCCACACGCGTTTTGCATGCGACTTAGGTTTGACGTTTCTGGTGGAGGTTGACGGGATCGAACCGACGACCCCCTGCTTGCAAAGCAGGTGCTCTCCCAGCTGAGCTAAACCCCCGAAACTTTTGGTGGGTCTGGTTGGGCTCGAACCAACGACCCCCGCGTTATCAACACGGTGCTCTAACCAGCTGAGCTACAGACCCGCTTGGATCAGTAATCAGAGCCAGCATGCAGGCATTGCCTGCGCCGCAACCGAATAACTGTTCTTCTTTACTAACAGACGATAAGTGTGGACGCTTAACTTCATGCGCACTCTAGAAAGGAGGTGATCCAGCCGCACCTTCCGATACGGCTACCTTGTTACGACTTCACCCCAGTCACGAACCCTGCCGTGGTAATCGCCCTCCTTGCGGTTAGGCTAACTACTTCTGGCAGAACCCGCTCCCATGGTGTGACGGGCGGTGTGTACAAGACCCGGGAACGTATTCACCGCGACATGCTGATCCGCGATTACTAGCGATTCCAACTTCATGTAGTCGAGTTGCAGACTACAATCCGGACTACGATACACTTTCTGGGATTAGCTCCCCCTCGCGGGTTGGCGGCCCTCTGTATGTACCATTGTATGACGTGTGAAGCCCTACCCATAAGGGCCATGAGGACTTGACGTCATCCCCACCTTCCTCCGGTTTGTCACCGGCAGTCTCATTAGAGTGCCCTTTCGTAGCAACTAATGACAAGGGTTGCGCTCGTTGCGGGACTTAACCCAACATCTCACGACACGAGCTGACGACAGCCATGCAGCACCTGTGTTACGGTTCTCTTTCGAGCACATCCAAATCTCTTCGGACTTCCGTACATGTCAAGGGTAGGTAAGGTTTTTCGCGTTGCATCGAATTAATCCACATCATCCACCGCTTGTGCGGGTCCCCGTCAATTCCTTTGAGTTTTAATCTTGCGACCGTACTCCCCAGGCGGTCTACTTCACGCGTTAGCTGCGTTACCAAGTCAATTAAGACCCGACAACTAGTAGACATCGTTTAGGGCGTGGACTACCAGGGTATCTAATCCTGTTTGCTCCCCACGCTTTCGTGCATGAGCGTCAGTGTTATCCCAGGGGGCTGCCTTCGCCATCGGTATTCCTCCACATATCTACGCATTTCACTGCTACACGTGGAATTCTACCCCCCTCTGACACACTCTAGCCGTGCAGTCACAAATGCAATTCCCAGGTTGAGCCCGGGGATTTCACATCTGTCTTGCACAACCGCCTGCGCACGCTTTACGCCCAGTAATTCCGATTAACGCTTGCACCCTACGTATTACCGCGGCTGCTGGCACGTAGTTAGCCGGTGCTTATTCTTCAGGTACCGTCATTAGGCAAGGATATTAGCCTCACCCGTTTCTTCCCTGACAAAAGAGCTTTACAACCCGAAGGCCTTCTTCACTCACGCGGCATTGCTGGATCAGGCTTGCGCCCATTGTCCAAAATTCCCCACTGCTGCCTCCCGTAGGAGTCTGGACCGTGTCTCAGTTCCAGTGTGGCTGGTCGTCCTCTCAGACCAGCTACTGATCGTCGCCTTGGTGAGCCTTTACCTCACCAACTAGCTAATCAGATATCGGCCGCTCCACGAGCATGAGGTCTTGCGATCCCCCACTTTCATCCTTAGATCGTATGCGGTATTAGCTAATCTTTCGACTAGTTATCCCCCACTCTAGGGCACGTTCCGATATATTACTCACCCGTTCGCCACTCGCCACCAGGAGCAAGCTCCCGTGCTGCCGTTCGACTTGCATGTGTAAGGCATGCCGCCAGCGTTCAATCTGAGCCAGGATCAAACTCTTCAGTTCAATCTCTGTTTTGCCATTTCTGGCTGATTCTTGCGAATCGGTCACTCACTCAAAATACTGACAGATAATTTCTTACCTATATTTCTTTGTGAGCGTTTAAATATTTAAAGTTTCCAGACCCGAAAGTCTGTCGCACTTCATTAAACGCCCACGCTTATCGACTGTTAATTTTTAAAGAACCTTGACTGCTTCGCCGCAGTATCAACTACCGCTTGCGTCGCCAACAAATCGTTTTGTTTGTCAGCAGCAGAGAAACGAGATTATGTAGTGTTTTTTAATTTGCGTCAACATCTTTTTTAACGCCTCACTAAAAATTCTTACTGCAACTTCTCACTTCCAAAAACCTGTTTTACTTTCCCCAACCTCTTCAAATCTGCGCTGCCTTGCGGCTTGCTGCATCGCTGAATCAGCGGGGAGGCGAACTATAGCAAAGCTCCCGCCAATACCGCAACCCCTTTTGCGAAATTATTTGAACTTTCTTTACCCACCAGCGGGAAACCCTTGCCAGTTCTGGATTACAGGACGAACAAAAGTCAAACCCAAAAGCACGAAGCCCATCCCTGACGGGATGGGCTTCGTTTTCTCTATCTATATTCGCTTCTATATATAGGGATGTCGTACAGTTGGAAACTCAATACTTATACAACGACGATCACGACACCCGATTGCGCTCGCCCAGCCCACCCAAACAATCAGACGAACTTCGTAAAGTCCGGCTTACGTTTTTCGAAAAAGGCTGTGAAAGCCTCCTTCGCTTCCGGCGCCGTCAGCATCTTCGCAAAGTGTTCAATCTCCGCCGTCATCTGCGTTTCCGTTGCAGCGACACGGTTCTTCTTCATTAATTGCTTGGTCACACGAATCGAACTCGCCGGCAGCGCCGCCAGCTTGGCCGCCTGCTTTTGAGCGAAGGGCAGCAACTCTTCCACCGTCATGACACGATTGACGATACCCATATCGCGCGCTTCGGCAGCGTCGAAAGCTTCACCCAGCAATAGTTTCTCGGCGGCACGCTGATAGCCGACCAGATGCGGCAGCAGCAATGAGGAGGCGGCCTCAGGGCACAAGCCCAACTGTGTGAAGGGCATCGAGAAGCGCGCATTGTCTGCTGCGTAGACCAGATCGCAATGCAACAGCAGCGTGGTGCCAATGCCAACAGCGACGCCGGAGACGGCGGCAACCACCGGCTTGCTGGCGTGACTGATCTCCCACAGGAACTTGAACACCGGCGCATCTTTACTATTAGGAGGATTCTTGAGGAAGTCCTCCAGATCGTTGCCTGCAGTAAATGCCTGCGCCTTGCCGGTGAACAAAATAGCACGCACGGCGCTATCGGTCTCCGCGTCCCTCATGGCGTCGGCCAACTGTTGATACATCGCAGCGGTAATGGCGTTCTTCTTTTCCTCGCGATTGAAGCCGATGGTCAGAATGCCATTTTCTTTGGTGATTTGAATATCCATATGTCTCCGATAAAAAAAGCCGCACGGCCAGTGACTGTGCGGCTTGATTCCTAAACTTGTCGTTGGGGTGCTGACTTACATGCGTTCAAAAATACCAGCCGCGCCCATACCCGTACCGACGCACATGGTGACCATGCCGTACTTCAGGTTTTTGCGGCGCATTGCGTGGATGGTGGTCGCTGCACGAATCGCGCCGGTCGCGCCCAGCGGATGGCCGAGTGCAATCGCGCCGCCCATCGGGTTGACCTTGGACGGATCCAGACCCAGATCCTGAATCACCGCCAGCGCTTGCGCCGCGAAAGCTTCGTTCAGTTCGATCCAATCCAGCTGATCCTGAGTGATGCCGGCCGCGCGCAGAGCAACGGGGATAGCTTCCTTCGGACCGATGCCCATGATTTCCGGTGGTACGCCGCGCACTGCAAACGAGGCGAAGCGCGCCAGCGGCGTCAGGTTGAATTGCTTGAGGATTTTTTCGCTGACCAGGATCAACGCACCTGCGCCGTCGGAAGTCTGCGAGCTGTTGCCTGCAGTAACGCTGCCCTTGGCGGCGAAGACCGGCTTCAGCTTGGTCAGTGCTTCGATGGTGCTGTCAGCGCGCGCGCCCTCGTCCTTGTTGACGGTACGGGTCTTGATGTCGATCTGACCGGTGGCCAGGTTAGGGAAGCGTTCGATGATGTCGACCGACGTCGTTTCATCGTTAAATTCGCCGGCCAGTTGCGCAGCAATCGCCTTCTGATGCGAGGCCAGAGCGAACGCGTCCTGCGCTTCACGCGAGACCTTCCATTGCTGGGCGACTTTTTCAGCGGTCAGGCCCATGCCGTAGGCCATGCCGATATTTTCATCCTTGAAGGCACCCATGTTGATCGACGGATGGAAACCCATCATCGGCACCATGGACATTGACTCGGCGCCGCCGGCGATCATGACATCGGCCTGGCCGACGCGGATACGGTCTGCCGCCATTGCAATCGCGGTAATGCCGGATGCGCAGTAGCGATTGATGGTTACGCCGCCGATGGTGTTCGGCAAGCCGGCCAGCAGCACGGCGTTACGCGCCATGTTGAGGCCTTGTGCGCCTTCAGGGAAAGAACAGCCGATGATGGCGTCTTCGATCAATTTCGGATCGAGACCCGGGACTTGCGCAATAGCGGATTGAATCACACGCACCAGCAGGTCGTCCGGGCGCACGTTCTTGAACATGCCGCGCGGTGCTTTGCCGATCGGGGTGCGCGTCGCAGCGACGATGTAGGCGTCTTGAAGTTGTTTGGTCATTTATGGCTCCTGATTTTTTATGTGGATGCGTGCATTAGTTACGAACCGGCTTGCCGGTCTGCATCATCCCCATGATTCGTTCCTGGGTCTTCGGATGGTTCAGCAGTTCCATGAACGCTTTGCGCTCCAGATCCAGCAACCATTGCTCGTTGACCACGCTGCCCTCTTCGACTTCACCGCCACTGACGATTTCGGCGATCATCTGGCCCAGCTTGAAGTCGTGTGCCGAGATAAAGCCACCGTCGCGCATGTTGACCAGTTGCGCCATGATGGTGCCGACGCCGTAGCGGCCAACCACCGAGACTTGCGGCGCCAGCGCCGGACGGTAACCGGAGTCGAACATCGCGCGCGCCTCGACCTTGGCCACATGCAGCAATTCGTAAGGATTGAAGACGATGACGTCATCCGCCTTGAGGTAGCCGAGCTTGCGTGCTTCCAGCGCCGACTTGGAGACGTTGGCGGTGGCCGCGGCCAGCATGTAGTCCTTCAGGAATTGCAGAATGTCGTTGCCCTTGGCTTCCTTGGCGGCGCGCACGGCCGCTTCCTTCAGGCCGCCGCCGGCCGGAATCAGGCCGACGCCGACTTCCACCAGGCCAATATAAGACTCGATCGAAGCCACACGCTTCGCGGTATGCAGCAATAATTCACAACCGCCGCCCAGCGCCAGACCAGCAACCGCAGCGATGACCGGGACGTTGGCGTACTTCAGGCGTTGATGCGCCTGTTGCAGATGATGCACGACCGGCTCGATGGCCTTGACACCGCCGGACATGAACAGCGGCAGCATCGATTGCAAGTCGGCCCCGGCCGAGAACGCGCCGCCTTCGGCTGCGTCTGCGTGCCAGATCACCAGGCCCTTGAAGTTTTTCTCGGCTTCGTCGATGGCCTTGTTCATACCGTCGATGACGCCCTGGCCGATGACGTGCATCTTGGTCTTGAAGGACAGAATCAGGACGTCGTCGTTTTGATGCCAGATACGGACCGAGTCGTCTTCGAAGAAGGTGGTGCCTGCAGTCTTGCCGTCGGCAGCGCCTTCGCCGACCAGCGGTGCGCGGAACGCCTGGCGTTGATAGACCGGCAGTTCGGAACGGGCGACGTTGGCCTTCTTCGATGGCGAGTAAGAGCCTTGTGCACTGTGTACGCCTTCACGGCCGTCAAACACCCACGCCGGCAGCGGTGCTGTCGACAGTGCCTTGCCGGCCTCGATGTCTTCCTTGATCCAGGTCGCGACTTGCTGCCAGCCGGAAGCCTGCCATGTCTCGAACGGACCGACGCTCCAGCCGAAGCCCCAGCGCATCGCAAAATCGAGGTCGCGCGCATTGTCGGCGACAGTTTCCAGATGCACGGCGATGTAGTGGAAGGCATCGCGGAAGATCGCCCACAGGAACTGGCCTTGCGGGTTGGTCGAATCGTGCAGCGCCTTCATGCGCTTGACTGGATCTTTTTCTTTCAGGATGCGCGCAATGATGTCGTCAGCCTTGCCACCGCCCGGGACGTAGTCGCCCTTGGCCGGATCGATGCGCAGGATGTCCTTGCCGACCTTCTTGTAGAAACCGGCGCCGCTCTTCTGGCCCAACGCGCCTTGCTCGACCAGCTTCGCCAGCAATGGCGGCGTCGCATACGACGAGAAGAACGGATCGTCCTTCAGGTTGTCTTGCATGGTCTTGATGACGTGGCCCATGGTGTCCAGACCGACCACGTCCGCAGTGCGGAAGGTGCCCGACTTGGCGCGGCCCAGCTTGGCGCCGGTCAGATCGTCGACGACGTCAACCGACAAGCCGTATTTTTCTGCTTCGATGACCGTCGCCAGGATGCCGAACACGCCAACGCGGTTTGCCACGAAGTTAGGCGTATCGAAAGCACGTACGACGCCCTTGCCCAGCGTGGTGGTCAGGAAGGCTTCGAGCTGATTGAGGATTTCAGGATTGGTGGTGGCGGTCGGGATCAGTTCGACCAGGTGCATGTAGCGCGGCGGGTTGAAGAAATGCACGCCGCAGAAACGCGCTTTGAGTTCGGCATCAAAGCCTTCGGACAAGGCGGTGATCGACAGGCCAGAAGTGTTGGAGGCGAAGATCGCGTTCGGCGCGATGTGCGGAGCGACCTTCTTGTACAGGTCGTGCTTCCAGTCCATGCGCTCGGCGATGGCTTCGATGATCAGATCGCAGCCCTTGAGCAATTCGATGTCGTCTTCGTAGTTGGCGACCTGGATCAGGGCGGCGTCATCCTTGTTGCCCAAGGGCGCCGGGCTGAGCTTTTTCAGGTTTTCAATGGCGCGCTGAACGATGCCATTCTTTGGGCCTTCCTTGGCCGGCAGGTCGAACAGGACGACCGGCACTTTGGCATTGATGCAGTGCGCTGCAATCTGGGCGCCCATCACACCCGCGCCGAGAACGGCTACTTTTTTGACGATGAAGTTGGACACGCGTGTCTCCTTTTAGTGATGCAGAAATGAGGTCTGGCTAATCAGGAAGCAGATCGCAAAAGATCGGTGAAAATCCGGCAAAAAACCGAATGGCTTGCGACACTCTACGCCTTCCCGCAATTTTTTACAGCATGCTGCGCTGTGATGACACTGGCGTGACGGCGAGGTTCGAAAAACTTGCCTCGCCGTCACGTTTTCAGCTTGAGATGAGGACGCTTAGAACAGATCCGCGTCCAAAGCCATCAGATTGGCAGAACCCGAACGCGCCTGACGGATCAGGGTCGCGGTTTCAGGCAACAGGCGCGCAAAGTAGAAACGTGCGGTCGCCAGCTTGGACTTGTAGAAGTTGTCGCCCGAATCCTGCTTTTCCAGCGCGATCTTCGCCATTTGGGCAAAGAAGTAGGCGTAAACCAGATGGCCCACGACACGCAGATAAGGTACGGCGGCGGCACCCACTTCATCCGGATTCTGGAATGCCTTCATGCCGATTTCCATGGTCAGCTTGCTGACCTTGTCGCCGATGTCAGCCAGCGGCGAGATGAATTCGGACATCGCTTCGTCGGTACCGTTGTCTTCGATGAAAGCCTGAACTTGTGCGCCGAATTTTTTCAGCTTGGCGCCGTTGTCCATCAGGATCTTGCGGCCCAGCAAATCCAGCGACTGGATGGTGTTGGTGCCTTCATAGATCATGTTGATGCGGGCATCGCGCACATATTGCTCCATGCCCCATTCGGAGATGTAGCCATGGCCGCCGTAGACTTGCAGACACTCGGATGTCGCGATCCACGCGTTGTCGGTGATAAAGGCCTTGACCACAGGCGTCAGCAGCGCGACCTGGTCGGCAGCTTCCTTGCGGACTTCTTCGTCCGGGTGGTTCAGTTCCTTGTCCAGTTGCAACGCAACGTAGGAGCAGAATGCGCGGCCGCCTTCGGCATACGCCTTGGCAGTCAGCAGCATACGGCGCACGTCAGGATGGACGATGATCGGATCCGCCGCCTTGTCTGGTGCTTTGACGCCCGACAGGCTGCGCATCTGGATGCGGTCTTTTGCGTAGACCAGCGCGTTTTGGTAGGCGACTTCAGTCAGACCCAGGCCTTGCATGCCGACGCCCAGACGCGCGGCGTTCATGAACACGAACATGGCGTTCAAACCCTTGTGCGGTTCGCCGATCAGCCAGCCCACGGCGCCGTCCAGATTCATCTGGCAGGTGGCGTTGCCGTGGATGCCCATTTTTTCTTCAATGGCACCGCAGGTGATCGGATTGCGCGAGCCCAGCGAACCGTCGGCGTTCGGCATGAACTTCGGCACGATGAACAACGAGATGCCCTTGGAGCCTTGCGGTGCATCCGGCAGGCGCGCCAGCACCAGGTGGACGATGTTGTCGGACATGTCGTGTTCGCCGGCAGAAATAAATATTTTGCTGCCGGTGATCTTGTAGGAACCGTCGGCTTGCGGCTCAGCCTTCGAGCGCAGCAAACCCAGGTCGGTACCGCAATGTGCTTCTGTCAGGCACATGGTGCCGGTCCATTCGCCGGAGATCAGCTTCGGCAGGTACAGCGCCTTTTGCTCGTCGGAACCATGCGCATGGATGCACTCGTAGGCGCCGTGCGACAGGCCGGGATACATGGTCCAGGCCTGGTTGGACGAATTCAGCATCTCGTAGAACGAGTTGTTCATCACCAGCGGCAGGCCTTGACCGCCAAATTCCGGATCACAGGACAGCGCCGCCCAGCCGGCTTCGACGTATTGCTTGTAGGCTTCCTTGTAACCCTTTGGCGGCGTAACGGTCTTGGTTTCCTTGTTGTAGGTACAGCCTTCGCGATCACCCGAGTGGTTCAGCGGAAACAGCACCTGCGAGGTGAACTTGCCGCCCTCTTCCAGCACCTGGTCGATCAGTTCACGGTTGGTGTCGGCGTGCGCCGGCAAAGTCTTGAGGACGTCTTCTACCTTCAGCAACTCATGCAGAACGAATTGCATGTCGCGAAGGGGGGCGTTGTATTGGGGCATGTTTTGTCTCCGGCAGAACTGATGAATCAGGAAATGAGTCGGGATAGGACTCAGTAATATTTAAAGCTCAAACTAACTAAGCGGCTTTTTTGGCAGCCGCGCTGGTACTTTTCGTACCTTTGCTGCCCGCGACCTTTGTGGTCGCTGAAACTTGCGGTGCTTGCGGATTGCGGTAGCTGTCGATCAGGCGATCGAAACCTGCCTGTGCACGCTCTACGCTGCCCGGGATCTTGAGGAAGCGCGCATCGTGATGCAGCGCCAGAATCAGGCCGTAGATTTCGTAGACCATTTGCTCGACGTTGATGTCGTCGCGCAGGTGGCCCATTTCCATCGATTGATTGATACAGCGATGCAGCGCGTCGCGCCATGCCTGCACCATCGCCACCAGGTGGTCGCGAATGGCGCCGGGACGGTCGTCGTATTCGACGGCGCCGCTGATGTAGATGCAGCCGAGCGCGATTTCCACGCTGACCAGCTTGACCCAGCGCGCGAACATGCCTTGCAGGCGTTGCAGCCCGCGCGGCTCTTTGATGCTGGGGTAAAAAACTTCTTGCTCAAAGCGATGGTGGTACAGGCGCACCACTTCGATTTGCAGATCTTCGCGGGAGCCGAAATGGGCGAACACACCGGATTTGCTCATCTTCATTTTTTCAGCGAGCAAACCGATGGTGAGGCCTTCCAGGCCGTCGCGGCTGGAAAGCTCCAGCGCCACGTCAAGAATGGCGGCGCGCGTCAGCTCGCCCTTGCGCATGAACTTCGGCCGTGTCACGGAGGATGATGTCTCAATCATTGCTGTATCTCGAAAAACGCCAACTGCTACGTGCTGCACCGGTCTTTATTGTTGTATTCAGCTTACCTGGGCAGCTCAGAATTTTTTATGCGAACGGTCGTACTATTATTCATTGCCCGATAAATGTCAAACAAAAAATGACGGGCTTGCAGATTTACTTTGAGAAGCAAGAGGCGCTAATACAACGCAGAAGCCGGACGGCAATCTTGCGATTGGGAAACGGTGCGCAAGCGGCACGAACATGACCACATTCAACCCCGAGCGTAACCGGCGCAATAGCCATAGAAAACGAAGTCATACGCGCAGGAAGGCCGACGTCGGGAAGGGGTCAGGAAGAAGATTGATCCAGCAAGCGCCGGTCGCGTTTGGTCGGACGGCCTTTCAGGGCGGAAGCCGGTTCACGGAAAAAATGATGTTGCTCCGTCGTCAGGCGGCGCTTTTCAACACTGGCCGCCGTCTCGCCGTAGAGCGTCTGCGCTACCGCCGCCGAGCCGCGTTTTTCAGCGATGCCGCAGATCACGACTTCCCATTCGGTGGCGCCGTTGTCGATCAGCAAGGTATCGCCGACCTTTACATTGTGTGAAGGCTTGGTGCGGTCGCCATTGAACTTCACCTTGCCACGCTCGACGGCGTCGGTCGCCAATGACCGCGTCTTGAAGAAGCGCGCAGCCCAAAGCCATTTATCGATGCGGGTGGTCTCCATGTTTCTGCTCGAAGGAATAAAAATGCCGGCCTCGATGATTCACCATCAAGGCCGGCACATTCTACATAACGACTACGTTAGCGACTCGCCCGCATCGTTGACACCATACTACCAAGATGCGGACAATCGGGATCAGCGCTCGACTGCCAGCGCCACACCCATGCCGCCGCCGATACACAAGCTGGCCAGACCGCGCTTGGCGTCACGGCGAACCATTTCGTGCAACAGCGTGACCAGCACGCGGCAGCCTGACGCGCCGATCGGGTGACCGATCGCAATCGCGCCGCCATTGACGTTGATTTTGCTGGTGTCCCAACCCATTTGCTTGTTGACGGCAATCGCTTGCGCGGCAAAGGCTTCGTTGATTTCCATCAGATCCAGGTCTTGTGGTGTCCAGCCGGCCTTCTTCAAGGTCAGTTGCGACGCCGGCACCGGGCCCATGCCCATGATGCTTGGATCCAGACCGGCCGACGAATACGACTTGATCTTGGCCAGCACCGGCAAGCCGAGTTCCGCCGCCAGTTTGGCCGACATCAGGACTACGGCGGCAGCACCGTCATTGATGCCCGACGCGTTGCCGGCAGTGACAGTGCCTTCCTTGTCGAAAGCAGGACGCAAGGTACCCAGCGCTTCGGCGGTGACGCCAGGCTTGATGAATTCATCGGTGTCGAACAGGATGGTTTCTTTTTTGCTCTTGATTTCGATAGGGATGATTTCATCCTTGAACTTGCCTGCCTTTTGCGCAGCTTCGGCCTTGTTTTGCGAAGCGGCGGCAAACTCGTCCTGCTCCTTGCGGGAGATATCGTATTTCTTGGCGACGTTTTCGGCCGTGATACCCATGTGGTATTGGTTATAGACGTCCCACAGGCCGTCGACGATCATGGTGTCGGTCAGCTTGGCGTCGCCCATGCGGAAACCGTCGCGCGAATTGTTCAGTACGTGTGGCGAGGCGCTCATGTTTTCCTGGCCGCCGGCAATCACGATCTGTGCGTCGCCACACTTGATCGCCTGCGCTGCCAATTGCACCGCTTTCAGGCCGCTGCCGCACACCTTGCCGACCACGAAGGCCGGCACCATATCAGGCAAGCCCGAGCGAATCACCGCCTGGCGCGCCGGGTTCTGGCCGACGCCGGCTGTCAGCACCTGGCCGAGGATGACTTCGCTGATGCTTTCAGGCTTGATGCCTGTCTTCGCCAGCAAGGCTTTGATGACTTGCGCGCCCAGATCGGAGGCGGCAATTTTCGACAAGGAACCGCCGAACTTACCGACTGCTGTTCTCTGTGCTGCAACAATAACGACGTCATCCATGTTTCACTCCTTTGATTAAATAGCCGAAGTCTTTCCGGGGGTGGACTGACTTGCTTGTTGAAATCCGGGACGTCCATCTTAGTCCATTTCAGGGGCGATGGCGATACGGTGGATTTTCGGTATGAAGACCACATTTATTCAAAGATTTTTGTCTATAGCGAAGCTGGATATGTGGCTATCGAAAAAACACGTATGAAGAACACCGGCGGGTTGAAGTAAAAAAGCGATACACCTATTCAAGTGCATCGCTTTCATTGTGACGACTCATCTCTGAGCCAGGATTGAAAACGGCGTGTACCCACGCCATTTTCATCTCATTACGCCAAATCGTAGCGATCAGCGTTCATCACCTTGACCCAGGCCGCGACGAAGTCTTTGACGAACTTTTCCTTTGCATCGGATTCGGCATAGACCTCGGCGAGAGAACGCAGTACGGAGTTTGAGCCAAAGACCAAGTCTACCCGTGTGCCCGTCCACTTGACTTCGCCGCTCTTGCGGTCGCGCCCCTCAAACACCTCTGCATCGGTCGCCAGTGCTTTCCACTGCGTACCCATATCGAGAAGGTTGACGAAGAAGTCATTATTCAGCACGCCCGGCGTAGTAGTGAACACACCGTGTCTGACGCCGCCAACGTTGATGTTGATCGCACGCAGGCCACCGATCAGCACTGTCAGCTCGGGTGCAGTCAAATTCAGCAACTGTGCCCTGTCGATCAGTAAGACCTCCGCTGGCACACTCGACTTTTTGCCAACGTAATTACGAAAACCGTCAGCCCTCGGTTCAAGTACAGCAAAGGAATCCACATCCGTCTGATCCTGCCGTGCATCGTTACGTCCCGGTGTGTATGGCACGGTCACGTTGACACCTGCGGCCTTGGCCGCCTGCTCCACCCCGACGCTGCCGGCCAGCACAATCAGGTCGGCCAGCGATATCTTCTTGCCGCCCGTGGCCGACTGATTGAAATCGGACTGAATACCCTCCAGCGTCTTGAGTACCTTGGCCAGTTGCACCGGCTGGTTGACGTCCCAATCCTTCATCGGAGCCAGGCGAATACGCGCACCGTTGGCGCCACCACGTTTGTCCGAGCCACGGAAAGTCGAGGCTGACGCCCATGCAGTGCCGACCAGTTCGCTCGCCGACAAGCCGGAGAGCAGCACCTTGGCCTTGAGTGCAGCCACGTCAGCGGCATCCACCAGCTTGTAATCCACCGCCGGAATCGGATCTTGCCAGATCAGTTCTTCAGCCGGTACCTCAGGCCCCAGATAGCGTGCACGCGGCCCCATGTCGCGGTGCGTCAGTTTGAACCAGGCGCGGGCAAAGGCTTCGGCAAAGGCCTGCGGGTCTTCTGAAAACCGCTGGGAAATCTTGCCGAATTCCGGGTCGAAGCGCAGCGTCAGGTCGGTGGTCAACATCGTGGGCTTGTGGAATTTCCCCTTGATGTGCGCGTCCGGGATGATGTCCTCGGCATCCTTGGCGACCCACTGCTTCGCACCGGCGGGCGATTTGGTCAGTTCCCATTCGTACTTGAACAGGTTCTCGAAGAAGTTGTTGCTCCACAACGCCGGGGTCTTGGTCCAAGTCACTTCCAGACCGCTGGAGACAGTGTCCTTGCCGTGGCCCAGGCCGAAATTGCTGACCCAGCCCAAGCCCTGCGCCTCTATCGACGCACCCTCAGGCTCCGCCCCTTTGTGCGATTCCGGTGCAGCACCGTGGGCTTTGCCAAAAGTGTGACCGCCGGCAATCAGGGCAACGATTTCTTCATCGTTCATCGCCATACGGCCAAACGTGGCGCGGATATCCTTGGCTGCAGCCATATAGTCGCCGCTGGCGTTCGGACCTTCCGGGTTCACGTAAATCAGCCCCATATGCGTCGCGCCCAGGTTTTCATCCAGTTCGCGGTCGCCGGAGAAGCGCTTGTCCGTGGCCAACCAAGTCGTTTCCGCGCCCCAGTTCACGTCTGTATCCGGTTCCCACACGTCGGCGCGACCGCCGGCAAAGCCGAAAGTGCGAAAACCCATGGACTCCAGCGCCACATTACCAGTCAGAATCAGCAAGTCAGCCCAGGAAATTTTTTGACCATACTTCTGCTTGATAGGCCAAAGCAGGCGACGCGACTTGTCAATATTCACGTTGTCAGGCCAGGAATTGAGTGGTGCAAAACGCTGCTGACCACGCCCGCCGCCGCCGCGCCCATCCAAAGTGCGGTAAGTGCCCGCCGCATGCCAAGCCATGCGGACGAACTGCGGACCATAATGACCGAAATCGGCCGGCCACCAATCCTGGCTGTCCGTCATCAACTTGACCAGATCAGCCTTGAGCGCCTTGTAGTCCAGCTGTTTGAATGCTTCGGCGTAATTAAACGCCTCGCCCAGTGGATTGGACTTGTTGGAATGCTGGCTCAACAAGTCAACGCGCAGCTGGTTTGGCCACCAATCCTTGTTGGTCGTACCGCCACCGGCGGCATGGTGAACTGGGCACTTGGCTTCGGTTGACATAATGAAGTCTCCTTGTGTGGTCGCGGCCCGGAATGAACCGCGAAAAATTGGTAAAAAAAGAATGAACCTCCAGGGGTCCGATATTCCGTTCAATGTCTTGACGCTAAACTCGCTAACACTTTCAGCCCAGCCGAGATCATCTATGGACAGCTTGATGCGCCATGGCATGAACTTTAATTAAATTAATTAAAAATGAGAAATTAATTGTTTTTATTGATTGAATAGGAATTTCGTTGCAGCGACACAATTACCCGACCACAGGCAAAAATAAAACTGCATTATCGAACAAACCTGTGTAAAGACAGTGACAAGAAATCCGGATCAGGCGTCCTGCCCCATCGTGATGATATGGATGACGCCGCGATAGAACAGGAAGGCAGCCCCGTACCAGAGCTTCTTGTACCACGGCGAATGCTCGAAATCCTGCAACTGCACCAGCCTGCCTTCGCTCAGTCCGACTTCGATTTCATTGCGCAGAGTATGCGCAAAGTCGACATCGCTGACGACCACGTTGGCCTCCTGATTGACGAACAGGCTCAGGCCGTCATAGTTGCTGGAGCCGACCGTGGCCCACTCATCGTCGATGACCGCAACTTTGGCGTGCAACTGGGTTTTGGTGTATTCGATGATGCGCACACCGGCCCGCAGCAGTTTCGGATAGAAGGAATGCGCCACGGCATCCTGCAGATAGAACTGCCCCACGCCGAGCAGCAAAGTCACCTTCACGCCGCGCATGGCGGCCTCTTCCAGCGCCCGGCGCAGCTTGCGGCCCGGTGCGAAGTAGGGATTGGCCAGAAAAGCAGTCTCGCGCGCCCGTCCCAGCGCCTGCAAATAGGCGCGCTGGATGGTGCGGCGATTACGCAGGTTGTCGCGCACCACCAGCCCTGCCAACGCCTGCCCCGGCTCGGTACCGTGCCGGGTGTAGCGCGCCATTTTGAATTTATCCCAGCGCGCACGCAGCTTCATCTTGCCGGTGCGTATCCACTGGTTTTGCATCTCTTCATGGATCGCCTCGACCAGCGGGCCATTGAGCTGCACCGCGAAATCCCAGCGCGGTGCGGGCAGGATCGAATGATTTGCGTCATCGACAAAATCGTCAATGATGTTGAGCCCCCCGACAAACGCCCATTTGCGATCCACCACGCACAACTTGCGATGGCTACGTGCAACGCCGCGTCGGAACCAGGGATTGAAAGATCGATGCTGCACGCCGGCCTCGACCAGCGTGGCCTTGACTTGCTTGCTGCTGACGCGGCCGGTACCAACCCAGTCGGTGATGACGCTGACGATCACGCCCCGCTTGGCCGCGCGAGTCAAAGCGTCACGCACCAGAATGCCGGTATCGTCGATGCGGAAAATGTAGGTTTCGAGATAGATCTCGACATGAGCATCATCGATGGCCGCAATCAGCGCGGGAAAGAATTCCGCACCGCTGCGCAACAGCGTAACGTTGTTATCCCCGCTATAGCTGATTACACGCATCGTGAGAGTGAGAGCGAGGCCGGGGAAGAAAAAATAAACGTCAGAGAGGACAAGGGAAAAGTCCGCGAAGGTAGCGTTGACGTCATTTTAAGCGCAAGGTACTGACAATGGGCGCGTGGTCCGACAGCGTGGCCCACAATCCACCGCGCATGACCTGCGCTGACTCCACTTCAAACCCGCGCAGATAGATGCGGTCCAGCCGCAGCCAAGGCATTGATGCCGGGAAGGTGCGCGCCGGTTGCGCCACCTGCCGCATGCCGCCGAGCTTGCGCAGATAGCCCATCAAACCATGCGGCATGGATTGCTGCTCGAAGACTTCGGTGACGCCCAGGCGAACCCGCAGGAAATCACTGAGCTTGTTGCCCCAGTCGTTGAAATCGCCGGCAATGATCAGTGGCGCATCCGGCGGCGATGACGCCCGTACGGCCTCAATCAGTGCAGCAGTCTGGCGATGGCGACTACGCGCAAACAAACCCAGATGGATGACATAGCAATGCACTTCAACGCCATCGATATTGACCACGCAATGCAGGATGCCGCGCGACTCGTAGGCGTGATCAGAGACATCCTGATTGCGCGAAGAAGCGATGGCAAAACGCGAGAGGAAGGCATTGCCGTGATGGCCATGGTCGTACACCGCGTTCATGCCATAGGCGGAATGATGCGATTCTCCGGCCAGATATTCGTGTTGAGACTGTTGCGGCCAGTGCGCGGCATGGCGTACTGCGATGCGGTCGTGCCGTCCCTGCACTTCTTGCAGAAAGAGCAAATCGGCGTCGAGCTGCGTCAGCGCCTGCTTCAGCGCATGAATGCGCGGGCGTCCGCCAAAGGACGTGACGCCCTTGTGGATATTGTAAGTGGCGATGCGTAACTTCATAGATCGGCAAAACCCCTTGTTGATGTTGCTGTTTATTGGGAGCGATCTGGTGCAGAAATATATTGCGGCAACTGCAGAATCGCCTCTGCATTCGACGGTGAAAAACATTGATCCGCGGCCTCGCGATACGGCAACCATTGGTAACGCGTATGCTCGCGCGGCGCCAGCGTCACCGGAATGCCCTGCGGCACCAGCAAGCCGAACACGTGCTCGGTATTGCGCGTCACACCCGGTGCATAGCGATGCCGCCAGACCGGATAAATTTCGTACACGTTGGACAACTGCCAGTCCAGCAGATGATCGCACGGAACCCGATTGGCGGCTGTCGGCGAAACACTGATTTCGTCACTGACCAAGATACCTGTTTCTTCACCCACCTCGCGCCGGGCGGTTTCTGCCAGCGGCTCATCCAGCGTGTCTTTGGAACCCGTCACCGACTGCCAGTAACCGGCCTTGTCAGTACGTTCGATCAGGAGGACGTCGAGTTGTTCGGTGTAAATAACCACCAGGACGGACTCGGGAATTTTAAATGGACGGTTCATTTCTCTTGAGCATGTGACAACGTTGCCAACGCTCATTGTATCGTCAGCGGAGATTCTGCGGTGCGCACAGTCATGCTTCCATCGAGGCCGCGCTCTCTTCCACCAGCCAGTTGCGGAAGCTGCGTGCCGCCGCGTGCTCGATACGGTCGCGCGGCCACACCGCGTAATAACCACCGCCCAGGCTGGCGCTCGCTTCACAGGCGCGCACCAGCAAGCCTTCGCGCATGCAGGCATCGATCATGTGGCGCCAGGCCAGGACGATGCCGTGCCCTTCCATCGCCAGTTGCAACAAAATCGGATATTGATTGGAAAGGATCTGATGCTCGATGCGCACGTCGGCGAGATCGTTCTGCGCCATCCAGTTTTGCCAGGACAACCACTGGCGTTGACCGTCTTCCTGCATGAGCAGGGTTTCCTGCAACAAGTCTTTGGGTGTCAGCGTGCGCCCGGCCAGATAAGCCGGTGAGCAGACCGGGAAGACCTCTTCATCGTACAGCCGCCGCACCGCCAGACCCGACGGTGGCCCGTCGCGCAGGAAGTAGATACCCATGTCGAAATCGGTTTCCGACAAAGCGGCCAGGCTGTCGTTGACGATCAGCCTCAGATGGCACTCCGGCTGCAGCGCCCGGAAGCGCGCCAGACGCGGGGTCAGCCACAGCACGGCAACGCCGGAAGAACAGGCGACGGTGAGTTCGCTGTGTCCTTTGCGCTTCATGATGTCTTCGGTGACCTCGGCGCAACCAACCAGCAACCGCTGCACCTCTTCGGCGTAACGCTGGCCGCTGACCGTCAGCCGCAAGGCGCGCGGTTCGCGGATGAAGAGCTTCTTGCCGAGGAAACGTTCGAGCTGCGCAATCTGGCGGCTGATGGCGCTCTGCGTCAGATGCAGCTCTGCCGCGGCGCGCGTGAAGCTGCTGTGCCGCATGGCAGCCTCAAACGCGATCAGCGACGGCAAAGGAGGAAGTGGAGAAATACGCATGATGGGGTCCGTGGTCGAACAAGGGACAAAGAAACAAACTACTCAGAACCCCATCATAGAGCGAAAAGCGTGCCCGGCAGGCACCGAATTACATACTGCTCAAAACCGGCTCAGGTACTACTCAAATACTGCTGCGATGCAGATAGCCGCCTTGCATGACCAGCGAGAGATGCTCGCCCTGCCCCGCCAGCAGACGGATGTCCTCAAGCGGATTGCCATCGACCACGATCAGGTCGGCGCGCGCACCGGCACGGACGGTGCCCAGCTCGCCCTCGCGTTGCAGGATGGCGGCGGCAATCGAGGTTGCCGAACGAATCGCTTCCAGGTTGCCGAGGATCTCGGCGCGAATGACGAACTCCTGCGACTGATCCTGATGCATCTCGCCCAGCAGATCGGAGCCGAAGCCCATCTGCACGCCATGCTCGGCATAAATCTTCAGCGAATCGCGGCCGGCCTGGCGCACCGATTCGATCTTGGCAACCGAATCGGCCGGCAAGCCAAGACGTGCACCGTCGCGCGCCAGCGAATCATAAGTCACCAGCGTCGGCACCACGAAGGCGCCATGCTCGCGCATGATGCGTGCCGCGTCGGCATCCACCAGATTGCCGTGTTCGATGGTACGCACGCCGCAACGCACGGCGCGCGAAATGGCGCGTCCGGTGTAAGCATGTGCCATGACGTAAGTCTGTGCCGCTTCCGCTTCGGCAACGATGGCGCGGATTTCGTCTTCACTGTATTGCGTGTTGCCGATCGGATCGGTCGGCGACGCGACGCCACCCGACGCCATGATCTTGATCTGCGTTGCACCCTTCTGAATTTCTTCCCGCGCAGCCAGACGCACGGCATCGACGCCGTCCGCCACGCGGGCAATTGCACCCGCGCGGAATGCGCAGGAGCACGGCTCCAGCACATCAGAACGCGGACGGAAATCCCCATGACCGCCGGTTTGCGACAAAGCCTTGCCCGATGGAAAAATTCGCGGGCCCGGTACCAGTCCGATGGCGATGGCTTGCGCCAGTCCCCAGTCGGCGCCGCCGGCATCACGTACCGTCGTGAAGCCGCGATTGAGCATCGCTTCCACAATCGGCAAGGCGCGGATCGAAGTCAATGACCCTGGTTGCAGCGCATTCGCGCCCAGGTTCGCCAGCGAAGCCAGCACGTGGACGTGGCAATCGATGAGGCCGGGCATGACGGTCTTGCCGCTGACATCGATACGCTTGGCCTCAGGCGCATTAATCGGTGTCGACGACACATCGATGATGCGATCGTTTTCAATCAGAACATCGTGGCGGAGCAGCAAACTGCCTTGGGCCGGATCAAGGACGTTGCCGCCCTGCAGGAGAATCTTGGTCATGGAAAAATGAGAAATTAAACTTGTTGCAAATACGATGGCTCACGCACAAAACGGGTGCCGACGAAACTGATGGCGGCGGCGATCATGACGTAGAACGCCGGCGCCATGGTGCTGCCCGTTGCCGCGATCAACCAGGTGATGAAGAACGAGGCAAAGCCGCCAAAAATGGTCACCGCCAGGTTGTAAGCAACCGACAAACCGGTCGACAGCACCTTAGCAGGGAACAGTTCGGAGAATGCCGCCAGAATCGGGCCGGTGTAGGTGGCAATCAGGATGCCGAACACCAGTTGAAAAATCAGCAACGAGAACAAACCCGGCGCCGCGTTGATATAGGCGAACATCGGATACGCCAACAGCAAAATCAGCAGCGCCGCACCGGACAACAAACCGCGTCGGCCGAAGCGGTCAGCGATGCGGCCGACGACAGGCGCAAACACCATGATGCACAGACCACCGACCATGCCGGCGATGAAACCGGTCGACTGCGGCAGCTTCAGCACCTTGATCGAATAGGTTGGCATGTAGAACAACAGCACGTAGGTACAGACCGTCCACAGAATCACCATGGAAAAGCTCGCCAGCGTTTCGCGCGGGAAATTGCTGATGATTTCCTTGAGCGGCGAATCGGTCTTGTCCTTGGCTTCAAGGAAAGTCGGCGTTTCGTCGAGGTGATGACGGATGTAATAGCCGACCGGGCCGATGATGATGCCCAGCAGGAAAGGCAGACGCCAGCCCCAGCTCGCCAGCGCCTCAGGGCTCAGACTGCTGGTGACAAAGGTACCGACTGCAGCACCCAGCAACACGGCCACGCCGATGCTGGCCTGGATCCAGCTGGAATAAAACGCGCGCTCCTTGACCGGTGCGTACTCGGTGAGGAAGGCGGTAGCGCTGCCCATTTCGCCACCTGCGGAGAAACCTTGCAGCAAGCGCGCGACCACGATGATCAGGGGAGCAAACAGGCCGATCTGTTCATACGTTGGTGCCAGACCGATCAGCGTCGTGCCGGCCGCCATCAGCAAAATCGTCAGCGATAAAGCTGCCTTGCGACCTACGCGGTCAGCATAGATGCCGAGCAAGATACCACCGACCGGGCGCATGAAAAAACCCACGCCGAAAGTCGCCACCGCCAGCAACAGCGACGTCAGCTCGTTACCAGTCGGGAAAAACAGTTTGGCAATGATGACGGCGAAGAAGCTGTAGACAGTGAAGTCGAACCACTCGAGCCCGTTGCCGATCACGGTGGCGACAATCGCTCGCCGTCGTTGGTCGCCGCTGACAACAATCGGTGCAGCAGCATAAGCAGTATTGGTTTGCATGATCTCCCCCCTTAGATTGAACACATGGACATGCGTTGGATAATAGGGTCAGCAAGAAGCAAGCCGGAAATGATATCTGCGCATGTCGCCATGCTTGCAGCGCATGCATGCGTAAAAGATTTATACCCATTCGTCACGCCGGCTTCACCGATGCACAGACATCGGGCTGCTCACAGCAAAGCATTCCACGGTGCGAACAGGTGGCAACAACAAAAAACGCGGACGTGAAAAAAGGCGCAATGCATTGCTGCATGCGCCTTCTTTTTTTGTCCGCGCCGATCAGGGCCAAGGCGCGGACGGTATTGCCAAGACTTAGGCCTTGATCGCAGGTTCCGCATTGCGCAAACGAATATGCAATTCGCGCAATTGCTTCTCGTCGACCGCCGACGGTGCTTGCGTCAGCAAATCTTGCGCGCGCTGGGTCTTCGGGAAAGCGATCACGTCGCGGATCGATTCGGCGCCGGCCATCATGGTCACCAGACGATCCAGACCGAACGCGATACCGCCGTGCGGAGGCGCGCCGTATTGCAACGCGTCCAGCAGGAAGCCGAATTTCAGGCGTGCTTCTTCGTCGTTGATCTTCAGTGCGCGGAACACCTTGCTTTGTACGTCAGCGCGGTGGATACGAACCGAACCGCCGCCCATTTCCCAACCGTTCAGCACCAGATCATAGGCCTTGGCGATAGCGGCTGCCGGGTTGGTCGAAATGAAATCTTCGTGACCATCCTTCGGCGAAGTGAACGGGTGATGCAGCGCGACCCAGCGCTGGTTGTCTTCGTCGTATTCGAACATCGGGAAATCAACCACCCACAGCGGACGCCAGACGTCGTCGAACAGGCCGTTCTTCTTGCCGAAATCGCTGTGACCGATCTTCACGCGCAGCGCGCCGATCGCATCGTTGACGACCTTGATCTTGTCGGCGCCAAAGAAAATCAGATCGCCGTCTTGCGCGCCGGTTTTCTCGATGATGGCGGCCAGTGCGGCATCGTGCAGGTTCTTGACGATCGGCGATTGCAAACCGTCGCGGCCCTTGGCCTTTTCATTGACCTTGATGTAAGCCAGACCCTTGGCGCCGTAGATGGCGACGAACTGGGTGTAGGCGTCGATTTCCGAACGCGGCATTTCTGCGCCGCCAGGCACGCGCAGGCCGACCACACGGCCGCCTTCGCTGTTGGCTGCGCCAGCAAAGACCTTGAAGTCGACATCCTTCATGACGTCGGTCAGTTCGGTGAATTCCAGCTTGACGCGCATGTCAGGCTTGTCCGAACCGTACATGCCCATCGCTGTCGCGAAGTCCATGACCGGGAACGGGTCCGGCAGGTCGATGTCGAGCACGTTCTTGAAGACCAGACGGATCATGCCTTCGAACAGATCGCGGATTTCCTGTTCATTCATGAACGAAGTTTCGCAATCGATCTGGGTGAATTCAGGCTGACGGTCAGCGCGCAGATCTTCGTCGCGGAAGCACTTGGTGATCTGGTAGTAACGGTCAAAGTTGGCGACCATCAGCAACTGTTTGAACAGTTGCGGCGATTGCGGCAGCGCGAAGAACTCGCCGGCGTTCACGCGCGACGGCACCAGATAATCGCGGGCGCCTTCCGGTGTCGACTTGGTCAGCATCGGTGTTTCGATGTCGATGAAGCCTTGCGCGTCGAGGAACTTGCGCACTTCCATCGCAACCTTGTAACGCAGGCGCAGGTTGTTTTGCATTTGCGGACGGCGCAGATCCAGCACGCGATGTGTCAGGCGTGTGGTTTCCGACAGGTTGTCGTCGTCCAGCTGGAACGGTGGCGTGACCGATGGGTTCAGCACTTCCAGTTCGTGCGCCAGCACTTCGATCTTGCCCGACTTCAGGTTGGTGTTGCCGGTGCCTTCCGGGCGGTTGCGCACAACGCCGGTGATGCGCAGGCAGAATTCGTTGCGCACGGCTTCAGCGTTCTTGAACACGTCGGCGCGGTCAGGATCGCAGACGACTTGCACCAGACCTTCGCGGTCGCGCAGGTCGATAAAGATCACGCCGCCGTGGTCACGACGACGATGCACCCAGCCGCACAGGCTGACAGTTTGGCCGAGCAGTGCCTCAGTGGTGAGGCCGCAGTATTGAGTTCGCATGGACATATTCAGGTTCCGTTATTCCGATTTTCAGTTTCGTTTGATTCAGTTTTTGTGTTCTTGTGTGTTCTTTAATGCGGGCGGGCGAAGGCGGGGCAGAACAGCGCGGTCATGATGACGCAGAGGCGCTGAACGCCCCGTCAATTATGGTTGGCCGCGTCGCCTGCGATATCCGTGATGATCTTCTTGTCCGCCTGCATCTCCGGCGCGACAACACCCATAGAGACGATGTACTTGAGCGCTTCGTCCACGCTCATGTCCAGCTCGACGGTATCGGCGCGTGGCACCATCAGGAAAAATCCCGAGGTCGGGTTCGGCGTGGTCGGCACATACAGACTGACATAGTCGCCCTGCAGGTGGTTCTTCACTTCACCGCCGGGAATACCGGTCAGGAAAGCGATGGTCCACGAACCCTGGCGCGGATACTGCACCAGCACGGCCTTGCGGAACGCATTGCCGGAGGACGAGAACAGCGTGTCGGATACTTGCTTGACGCTGGAGTAGATCGACTTGACCACCGGTATGCGGGTCAGCAAACCTTCCCACAACGACACCACCTGACGGCCAATGAAGTTGCGCGTAGCCAGACCTGTGATGAAGATGATCAGCAACGTAAGGATGGTGCCCAGGCCGGGAATGTGGAAACCGACCAGCGCTTCCGGCCGCCAGCTTTCCGGCAGCAGTAGCAGGGACTGATCCATGGTGCCGATGATCAGATTAAGCACCCACACCGTGATTGCCAGCGGGACAAGGATCAGCAGACCGGTGATGAAGTATTTACGCATGGGATGGGTTTTCGCGGTTTTGCTCAGGAAGCGCTTGGCGTACTTGGAGCGCTGGGGGCACTCGGCGTACTCGGAGCAGCAGCGGCAGCAGGAGCGGCCGCCGGTGCTGCCGCAGTTGTGGAGGCGGCAGGTGCAGAAGCTCCGCCGGCGGCATCAGAAGACGCCGGAGCTTCGCTTGCAGGCAAGGCGGTACCGGTCGCGCCGGTACTGTTGGCAACGCCGCTGCCATTGCCGCGGAAATCGGTCACATACCAGCCCGAACCCTTGAGCTGGAAGCCGGCGGCGGTCAGTTGTTTTCTGAAGCTGTCCTTGTTGCAGGACGGGCAAACGGTCAACGCGTCGTCAGACATCTTTTGCAGTACATCTTTGGCAAAACCACACGCTTCGCAGCGATACGCGTAAATCGGCATGAATTACTCCGGCAAAAATCGTCCAAAACCCTGAATTATAAAGGTTTTTCAGGCGTTTTTACGAGTCCGCCGCAAGTCAGGCCCGCCGAGGCCGGGCAAGGGCCTGGACAAGCGTTCCTAAAAGCAACAAATTGCAAAGATTATTGCAAAAGAAAGAAAAAACTAGGCGTCGTTGCGGGATTGTTCCAGAGTCTGCAAGAAACTACGGCACCACCAATGCACGTCGAACTCGCGAATCCGCGCCAGCAAGGCAGCATGGCGCTCCTTGCGCTCCTCCAGCGGCATCTGCAAGGCGTGCTGGATCGCCTGTGCCGTACCGTGCGTATCGTAGGGATTGACCAGCAAGGCTTCTTTCATCTGCTCGGCGGCGCCGGCGAAACGCGACAGCACCAGCACGCCGGGATCCTCCTCGTCCTGAGCGGCGACGAATTCCTTGGCGACCAGATTCATGCCGTCGCGCAGCGGCGTCACCAGCGCTACCGCGCAGGCACGGTACAACCCCGGCAGGCGTTTGCGCGCGACGGTGCGGTGCATGTAACGAATCGGCATCCATTCGAAATCACCATAGTCGCCGTTAATGGAGCCGCACAGGCTTTCCAGTTCGCGCTGGATATCGGCGTAGGCATCGACGTCTTCACGGCTCGGAGAGGCCACCTGCAGCAGCGTCGCGCTGTGGCGGTTTTCCGGATACTGCTGCAGCAACTCGCGGAAAGCACGGATACGATGCGGCAAACCCTTGGAGTAGTCGAGCCGGTCGACGCCGATCAGCAAGCGTCGCCGCGAGTATTCCTTGCGCGTGGTCTCAAAGGTTTCGCGCGCTTCGCGGGCACGGCCGAGACGCTGAAAGTCATCGACATCGATCCCGATCGGGAAAGCCTTGGCCTGCACCGTGCTGTTGAAGGCGCGGAACTGGCTGACCCCGACGGTCTCGGCAGTGGCTTCGGCTTTGACGTAGTGCGAAAAGTGCAGCAGATCGGCCTCGGTCTGAAAACCGACCAGATCGTAAGCAAACAGGGCGCGCATCAGCCATTCATGCGAAGGAATCGCTGCCAGGATCTGTTGCGGCGGCAGCGGAATGTGGAGAAAGAAACCGATGCGGTTGCCGCAACCCATGGCGCGCAATTCGGCTGCCAGTGGAATCAGGTGATAGTCATGAATCCAGATCAGGTCATCCGGCTTCAACAACGGCATTAGCTTGCGTGCGAACAGCTGATTGACGCGGCGATACCCGCCGAGACGACCGGATTCGAAATGCGCCAGATCGAGCCGGTAATGGAACACCGGCCACAGCACACCATTGGCATAGCCGCGGTAGTAAGCGTCGTGGTCTTCGGCGCACAAATCGAGTTCGGCCAGCGTGACGGAACCGGCCTGACTGACATGCAAGGCGCCTTCACCGGGCGTGCCGTCTTCGACAACCTTGCCGCTCCAGCCGAACCAGACACCACCGGTGCGTTTGAGAGTTTCACCCAGCGCCACCGCCAGCCCCCCGGCCGCCGGCTTGCGCGGATCAGCGAGACGATTCGAAACTACAACGAGGCGGGACATGGTGAAACTCCTTTTTTGTTGTGTTGGACGGATGGAAACGGAGATGGCGGAAAGATATGCATAGGCAAACGCGCGTCAGATCACGCTCTCCCACGATGCGGACAAGCGCATCGCGCAATTGATGATCCCGACCATCGAATAGGTCTGCGGGAAATTGCCCCACATCTGGCCGGTTACCGGATGCGTGTCTTCGGACAGCAGACCAACGTGATTGCGTGCCGCCAGCATGGCTTCGAAAATTTCGCGCGCCTGCTCCTTGCGGCCGATGCGGGCAAGTGCGTCGATGCGCCAGAATGTGCAGATGTTGAAAGCGGTTTCAGGGCGGCCGAAATCATCCGGTGCTTCGTAACGGCGCATGTAAGGGCCGTCGCACAGATATTTTTCCAGCGCGTCGACAGTCGCGATGAAGCGTTTATCGGTCGGCGCAATCAGCCCGACCTCCACCATCAGCAAGACGCTTGCATCGAGGTCGCGGCCACCGAAGCTTTCGGCATAGGTCTGACGTTCTTCATTCCAGGCTTCGGTCAGGATGCGCTTGCCGATCATGTCGGCACGCTCGATCCAGTACGTGGCGCGATCGGTCAGCTCAAGCCGTACGGCGATCTTGGCGAGCCTGTCGCAGGCGGCCCAGCTCATCAGCGCAGACGAGGTATGGATGCGCGACCGCGTGCGCAATTCCCACATACCGGCATCAGGCCGGTCGTACATCTCAAAGGCACGCTCACCGACGGCTTCCAGATGCTTGAACTGCTCGATGCCGGCGCGATGATGCAGGCGGACATCGTGGAAGGCCTGCGCTGCACCGAGAATGATGTTGCCGTAGACGTCGTGCTGGAAATGCTCGTAGGCCTGATTGCCGACACGTACCGGCGCGTGATGGCGATAACCGGGCAAGTGATCGAGGATCTGTTCCGGCAAGGCTTCTTCGAGGCCGATGCCATACAGCGGCTGCACGTGGCCGCCGGCCGAGCGCACCACGACATTGGTGAGCCAGCGCAGATAATCTTCCATGGTGCCGAGTTCGGAAATGCTGTTCAACGCGCGCACCACGAAGAAGGCGTCGCGCAGCCAGCAATAGCGATAGTCCCAGTTACGCGCACTGCCCGGTGCTTCCGGCACGCTGGTGGTCATGGCGGCAATGATGGCGCCGGTGTCTTCATACACCGACATCTTGAGCGTGATGGCGGCGCGGATGACCGCGGCTTGCCACTCCAGCGGTGTGGCGAGACTGCGGCTCCAGTTGCGCCAGTAGGTAACGGTTTCCTGCTCAAAACTGCGTGCGGTGTCGCCGATGCCGCCAGTCAGCGTCTCGTCGGGGCCGAGCAAGAAGTTGAACGGGCGGCTGATGACGAAAGCCGTTTCATCCAGAAGATAACTGATGGGCGCGTCGGTGTTGAGCCGCAGCGTCATTTCCGAACCGACGTAGCGCACGTGATTACTGCCGCGCGTAATTTCCGGCACTTCACGTCCCCAGTCGAAACGCGGACGCAGCAGCACGCGCAGGCGCGGCGCACCGTTTAGCGGCAGCACGCGGCGCACCAGCGTCTGCGGCCGGAAGAAGCGGCCGCGGCTTGGGAACCGTGGGGCAAAGTCGGTGATCTCGACGCCCTGCCCGAGCGTGTCGTAGAGACGCGTTTTGAGCACGGCCGTATTCGGCTCGTACCACTGCTCGCTGTGCGAAAAGTTCTCCAGCTCGAAACTCCACAAGCTGCCGCTTTCGTCGGGGTCGAGCAAGGCGTTGAAGACCGGGTCGCCGTCGAATCGCGGCAGACAACACCAGACGATACGGCCGAGCTTGTCGATCAGCGCGCTGTAAGAACAGTTGCCGATAACGCCGAGATCGAGAGATGAGGTGGAAGGCCGGTCGCCGTCGTTGCTGACGCCGGTGGAGGTATCGTTGCTGGGAGTGTCGATGGATGACGGTGATGACGTGCTCATGCTGCCTTTCCTCTCTTTACTCTTTTTGTTGTTGCCCGAATATTGTTGCCGGCAAACTTGCCTGACCGGCGCCAGGACTTCGGGTGCGCGAAAAAATGTTCCTGTCAGCGATCCCGGTCTACGGCTCTCAGCGCTTGCTCCAGCCATTGATGCAAAGCAGCCGGGTTATCCAGCCGCATGTTCGCCTTGCTCTGCCCTTCGCCGATCTTGATGCCGAAGCCGCCGCCGTGCGACTGCACCCACTCGAAGCCGGCTTCGTCAGTGACGTCGTCGCCGACAAATACCGGACGGCGTCCGGCAAACGGCGCTTCACGCATGAACGAGGCGATGGCGTCGCCCTTGTCGGCCAGCGCCGCTTTGGCTTCCACCACCATCTTGCCGCGCAGGACGGAAAAACCGGGCACGCACGAGACGGCATGATTCATGGCTTCGATACAGGCCTCTTCCAGATGCGGGGACTTGCGATAGTGCAGCGCCAACGCGCCACGCTTGGGTTCCAGCAGCAGCCCGGGATGGCGCGCCACCAGCGGCGCCAGACGCTCCATCAGGCGAGCCGTGTCGGGCGCGGACAGTTGAATCAACCGCCCTGAGGCATCGCGCCTTTCCAGCCCGTGCACACCCGCAGCAGGCAAGTGGAGCGGCGCCAGATAATGGTCGAGCTGCACCACCGGACGACCGCTGACGACTGCCAACGCGCCGTTCGAGAGTTCTTGAAGCCGCTGCAACATTTCAATCAGATCCGGGGCGGGCACCACGCTGTCGGGCTCGGGAGCCAGGTTCACGAGGGTGCCGTCGAAGTCGAGAAACAATGCATCAGCGGCAAAGTCGTATTCATGAGTTCGCAGAGACATGCTTTGTGAGGTCGATTTAATATCGATTAGTTCCAATTGGCTTTTCGACAATAAAGTCGTCTTTTAGCGAAAAACCTCCTTGGGAAAACGCAAAAGAAAACGCGATGCCACCGGTGTAAAAAGACCGGACGGACGTTGCTGAAAGAAGAAAAAACCGGAGAACTATGCCGCTCGCGCGATTCGCTTAATCATGCAGAGAATGCGAATCACCCGAGGGGTAGGAGGAGAATGAAATCCGTTGTGCACAAACGGCTCACGTTTGTCTATCGGTGTTGCATGAAGTGACTAAAGAGTAAGCGTCTTACACTGCTGACAAGCTGTTTGACTGCTGGCACAGCTTGAATCGCTTGCCTGGTTGGCTTGCTTTGTTACCAACCAGGCAAGCCAGATCAGTTGCTCTGACCGTCGGTGCTCAATACCGCCTGCGCGGGCGTCTGAGGAATCGGCGCCACCAGTTGCGGCATCAACGAACCGACCACCATGCCGCCGATGCTCATCAGCAAACCGACCAACTGTGGCGGCCACATACCTTCCGGCGCCGTGTATTCCAGTGTGATCCACGAGATCAGGCCGAGGATCATCGCCGCCAATGCGCCCTGACGCGTGGCGCGCTTCCAGTAGACGCCAAAAGCCAGCGGCGTGAAGGCGGCGACCAGCGTGACCTTATAGGCGTTTTCGACCATCTGATAAATGCTGGACTGGCTGTTCAACGCCAGCGAGGTCACGGCGATGGTGAAGACCAACACCACCACGCGCATGGAGAACAGGAATTCCTTGTCGCTCTTCCATGGACGGATTTCCTTGATCACGTTTTCGGTGAAGGTTACCGACGGCGCCAGCAGGGTCGCGCTGGCGCAGCTCTTGATCGCCGACAGCAACGCGCCGAAGAACATGACCTGCGCAAACACCGGCATCTTTTCCATGATCAGCGTCGGCAATACCAGCTGCGAATCGGTTTCCAGCAAGCGCGACACCATCGCCGGATCGATCAGCGTCGCCGAGTACGCCAGGAAAATCGGGATGAACACAAACATGAAATAGATCACCCCGCCCAGGATCGAGGCATTGCGTGCGATGTTTTCATTCTTCGACGACATCACGCGCTGGAACACGTCCTGCTGCGGAATCGAGCCGAGCATCATCGTTATCCAGGCGGCAAAGAACCACAGTACCTCCTTGGGCGTGGGCGAAGGCCAGAAGTTGAACTTGCCGGCATCCGCCGCATGCTGGATCACGACCGCAGGGCCGCCGACCATGCCGGAGACTTCCCACCCGATGTACAGCATGCCGACCACCACGATGATCATTTGCAGGAAGTCGGTGATCGCCACCGCCCACATGCCGCCCATGAGCGTGTAGATCAACACGCTGGCAGCGCCGATGATCATGCCCCAGTGCATGGGAATGTACCCGCCCGAAACCACGTTGAACACCAGCCCCAGCGCCTTGATCTGCGCGGCCACCCAGCCGAGATAAGAGATCACGATACAGATCGTCACCAGCATTTCAGCCGCGCGGCCAAAACGCTTCTTGTAGTAGTCGCCGATGGTCAGCAGGTTCATGCGGTACAGCGGCTTGGCGAAAAACACGCCCACCAGAATCAAGCATAGCGATGAGCCGAAGGGATCAGCAACGATACCGCCCAGGCCTTCCTTGAGGAAGGTCGACGACACGCCCAGCACCGCTTCCGAACCGAACCAGGTCGCGAACACGGTCGCCGTCACCACCGACATCGGCAATGAACGTCCGGCCACGGCGAAGTCCTTGCCGCTCTTGACGAACTTGGTTGCGTAAAGACCGATACCGACTGAAATCACCCAATAAAGTATGACGAACCAGATCAGGGCATTCATGCAATTTCCTTACGCAAAAGGGCTGTGAAAAAGGCCCGGAAAGTGGGAGGGCTAGTGTGCGAAAACGCGCATTATAACGGCATTAGCTGCGGGTTTTCCCACCCTGCCAGCCATTCGTCAGCAAATTTCGCGCCACCGGCGAATGACGATAGCGGCGTGCAATCCCGGCGAGCTGAAAACGCCGGATCAGGACATCAGCTCATCACCGAAATCACGTCCTGCGGAAATTGTTGCACGGCGGCTACATTGCCATCGCGATCAATCCAGCGGTAGTCCAACGGCGCGGTCTGCCCCTTGCGCAGGGGATTGCGCGTACAGTGGCGAGCGTAGGCAGGATCGACATAGCGGTAAGGCAGATGCTCATCCCGGCCCGCCGTGATGCCCAGCCGCGTGGTTTCGATCAGGGTCTGCGGTGTTTCGCCGACATCGTCGACAAACAACTCTTCCGGATCAAAGGAACGCGCGTCCCAATCAGAGACACGCAAGGCCAAAGACTTGCACAACAAGGTTTGGCCTGCGCACAGCCGGTGCAGAGGCCGCACGGCACCCTGCGCGTCGGGGTTTTGTGCCTGCATCACGGCCAAGGCTTCGGGGCCGGCGATGGCGTCTATCCAGGGATAGGCGGATTTGATGAGAACTGCGTTGCCCGGGCCGGCGGCGCTGAAGTTAAGCGAATCGCCGCCGCGCGAGTAATACATGTAGATGGTGCCGCCTTCCATGAAGAGCGCGCGCCGTTTGTGGGTGTAACCCAGCGAGGCGTGACTGCCTCGCTCGTCGAGGCAATAGGCTTCAGTTTCGATAATCCGGACGGAGAGCCATTGGCCCTTCCAGCGCCGGCGGATTACTTTACCGATCAGGGCGCGCGCCAGTGCAGGACTGTCCTGATCGAAAAAACGGTTGTCCAGCATGGTGAAGCGGGCTGCGGCAGGCGAAACTTTACGCATCTTGTCGTCCATCGAATTCTACGTCCATCATCAAATGACAAACGGGGCGAGTCCTTTCGGAACTCGCCCCGTCTTCAGCACAGATTGCTCATCGACTCAGTCGACGATAGCTTCCAGCGCAAACAGGTCAGCCGGATTTTCGCGCTTGCGGATCAGGTGCACCTTGTCGCCATCGACCAGCACTTCTGCCGCACGGCCGCGAGTGTTGTAGTTGGAGGCCATGGTCATGCCGTAAGCACCGGCCGACATCAACGCCAGCAGGTCCCCGGACTCCAATGCCAGTTCGCGGTTGCGCGCCAGCCAGTCACCGGATTCGCAGACGGGGCCGACGATGTCGTAGGTTTGTGCCGCATCCTTGCGTTGCTGCACGGCTTGCACGCCATGCCAGGCTTCATACAAGGCGGGACGCATGAGGTCGTTCATGGCGGCGTCGACCACGGCGAAGTTTTTGGTTTCACCGTGCTTCAGGTATTGCACTTCGGTGATCAGCAGACCCGCGTTGCCGACGATGGAACGGCCGGGTTCGAACATGACCTTGATGGCACGGCCGTCGTACTTTTGCTTGCGCCAGGTGTCGACGCGGGCAAACAGCCGGCCCAGGTAGTCGCCGACCGGAACCGGTTGCTCGTCGTCATAAGTGATGCCGATGCCGCCACCGATGTCGAGGTGATGGATGGCGATACCTTCGGATTCCAGCTGATCGATCAGTTCAATGACTTTGTCGAGCGCTTCCAGCAGCGGCGCGTCGTCCAGCAACTGCGAACCGATGTGGCAGTCAATGCCGACGACTTCAATGTTCGGCAGTGCAGCCGCATCGCGGTAGCAGGCCAATGCGTCTTCATAGGCGACGCCGAACTTGTTTTCTTTCAGGCCGGTGGAAATGTAGGGATGGGTCTTGGCGTCGACGTTGGGATTGACGCGCAGCGAGATGCGCGCACGCTTGCCGGCTTCGCCTGCGACTTCATTGAGGCGATGGACTTCGGGGATCGATTCGACATTGAAGCAGAGGATGTCGTGCTCCAGCGCCAGACGCATTTCGTCACGGCCCTTGCCCACGCCGGAAAAGATCACCTTGCGCGGATCGCCGCCGGCGGCGATCACACGCAGCAGTTCGCCGCCCGAAACGATGTCGAAGCCGGAACCGAGTTTGCCCAGCAGGTTCAACACTGCCAGATTGGAATTGGATTTGACCGAATAACACACCAGCGCGCCGCCCTCACCGGCATCCACGCTGCGGCCGGCTTTTTTGCAGGCATCGGCGTAGGCGGAGTAGTTGGCGGTCAATGCTGCCTTGGAATACACGTAGAGCGGCGAGCCGAATTGCTTGGCCAGTGCATTCAAGGGCAGATTTTCAGCGTGCAGAACGCCGTCGCGATAGGAAAAATGGGGCATAAAGTAGAGACAGCGAGAATTATTTTGATTGGGGAACAGCGGTATTCGATGACGCCGCGCCGGCTTTGCCGGTCGTCACGTCAGTTGCAGCATCAGTTGCAGCATCAGCGCCGACATCGGCTGCCGCCGGAGCCGGCGCAGTCCTGACAGGATGCGGCGCAGGCGGTTTCGGCAGGTACAACGGTCCCTTCTGACCGCAGCCGGTCAGCAGCACGATCAACGCAACAGCGCTCAGCGCGAGGGACGCCGGACGGGCCGGGGAAAAATAAAATGGAGACTTCACGATAGAATCACGGGTTTACATCAATGTCTCGGAGTGTAGCATGACAGAATCAGAATTCCTGGCCCTCGCGGATTCCGCGCTGAACGCGATCGAAGCCGCACTGGAGCAGGCCACCGACGACACTGACCTCGACGTCGAGTGCAGCCGCAGCGGCAATGTGCTGGAAATCGAATGCATCGATAACGGTTCCAAAATCATCGTCAACAGCCAGGCCCCGATGCAGGAACTGTGGCTGGCCTCCAAGTCGGGCGGCTATCACTTCAAATACGACGGCAAGCAATGGCTGAGCGCACGCGACGGCTCCGAGCTGTACGCCACGCTGTCGGCCTCGGTCACCGAGCAGGCCGGCGTGGCTGTCACGCTGACTGCGCCGTAGCACAACATAATGTAACTTTGTATCAGCTATCGTCGGCCCACGACTTGGCAGCCGCAATCGCGCGCTGCCAGCCGCGCACCAGCTTGCCGACCTGCTCTGCGGGCAAGGCAGGTTTGAAGCCGGCGTCCTGACGCCATTGCCGGCGCAAGGTTTCCTGATCGGGCCAGAATCCGACTGCCAGTCCCGCCAGATAGGCGGCGCCCAGCGCGGTGGTTTCCGTCACTTCCGGACGAATCACTTCGACGCCGAGAATATCGGCCTGAAACTGCATCAGCAGATCATTGGCGGTCGCCCCGCCGTCCACGCGTAATTGCGCAATATCCAATCCGGCGTCGGCCTGCATCGCCTTCAGCACATCCATGGTCTGATAGGCGATGCTGTCGAGGGCGGCGCGCGCCAGATGTGCCGAGGTGGTGCCGCGCGTGGCGCCAAACATGGCACCGCGTGCATGCGGATTCCAGTGCGGCGCGCCGAGTCCGGCAAAGGCCGGCACCAGATAGACGCCATCGCTGCCGGGCACGCTGCGCGCCAACGCTTCCACATCGCGCGAATGCCGGATGATGCCGAGACCATCGCGCAGCCATTGCACCACCGCGCCGCCGATGAAGATGCTTCCTTCCAGCGCATATTGCACTTTGCCGTCGACCTGCCAGGCAATCGTGGTGAGCAGATTGTTCTTCGACACGATGGGCTTGTCGCCGGTGTTCATCACCATGAAACAGCCGGTGCCGTAGGTATTCTTGACCATGCCGGGCGCCGTGCACATCTGCCCAAACAAGGCCGCGTGCTGATCGCCGGCGATACCGGCAATCGGGATCTTCGATGCAAATACCGTGGTCTTGGTGTGACCGTAGAGTTCGCTCGATTGCCGCACCTCAGGCAGCATGCTGCGCGGGATATCCAGCAACGCCAGCAACTCATCGTCCCATTCCAGGGTATGAATATTGAACAGCATCGTACGCGAGGCGTTGCTGACGTCGGTGACGTGCAGTTCGCCACGCGTGAAGTTCCAGATCAGCCAGCTGTCGACGGTGCCGAACGCCAGCTTCCCCGCCTTCGCCAGATCACGCGCACCGGGCACGTTGTCGAGTATCCAGCGGATCTTGGTGCCGGAGAAATAAGAGTCAACCAGCAATCCGGTTTTGGCGCGGATCGACTCCTGATGGCCTTCAGATTTCAGCGCGTCGCAAAACGCGGCGGTGCGCCGGTCCTGCCATACGATGGCGTTGTACAGCGGACGTCCGCTGTCGCGATCCCAGACGATGGTGGTCTCACGCTGGTTGGTGATGCCGATGGCGGCGATGGATGCGCCATTCACTCCCGCCTTGGTCACCGCTTCGGCAGCAACACCGGCTTGCGTAGACCAGATCTCTTGCGGGTCGTGCTCGACCCAGCCCGGATGCGGATAGATCTGCTGAAATTCCTTTTGCGCCGTACTCACGATATGGCCGGCGCGGTCAAACAAAATGGCACGTGAACTGGTAGTGCCCTGGTCGAGCGCCAGGATGTATTGCTCCGACATGTCTTCCTCCGGCGGCGATGCCGCGCATAACAATGTTATTTTGACAACGCCTGCAGTGTGCTGAGCAATCTGCTGCGAAAAATTCCATCGTTTCCCGCTGTGACGCTCCACCTCGATGCATCGCGTGCCTTATACTCTCGCATCTTGTCACACTCACAGCAATTCTGGAAAGCACGTTCAATGCGCAGCACGACCACGCAACCCGACCCTCGTTCGTCCAACCATGCGCGGCAACGCGGCTTGACGAAGTTCCAGCTGCTCGCAGCAATCGCCGTCATTGCGGTGATTGCGATTGTCGCCGCACCGCGTCTGATGACCGTCGTCAATCACGCCCACAATCCGGAAACCGTCACTGCCGAACAAGATCTCGGTGAGATTGAAAAAGCGCTGCAACTCTACAAGCAAGACACCGGCAGCTATCCGACCAATGACCAGGGCCTGCTGGCGCTGATCGTCAAGCCGACGCGCAGCCCGATTCCGAAGGAGTGGAAAACCGGCGGCTACATCGACCGCCTGCCGCGCGATCCGTGGGGCCATCCTTATCAATACCGGCTCAGCAGCGAAGGCGACGCCTTTGACGTGTTCTCGTTCGGCGTCCATGGCCCGGATGAAGGCGACGACAATCCGGGTGTGATCCGCAGCAAGCATTGATTGCTCAGTTGCGCAGTACCTGAGCAGCACGCCACTCCGGACGTAAAAAAGCCACGGAAATCCGTGGCTTTTTCATTGCAGCTAGTCGCTACAAACCGAAACCTTAATCCTGCTCCGGCTCGTCCAGTTTCTTTTTCACGTCCAACCGGGCCGACTGCCGCAGCGCCGATGCCGTCTTGCGATGCGGACCGGCGGCGCGCTGCTTGGCGGCGACCGCCACCGGATTGCGCGGCTTGGCAAGTTTTTGCGAAGGCTCGACGCGAAAGCTCATCTTCTGCCTCGTTGCCAGTGCCTTGTTTGCCATGGGTGCGCGCTCCTTCTCTGCGGTTCGGTCCTGTTACGCTTACAGCACGTAACGCGACAGGTCTTCGTTGACCGCCAGTTCGCCCAAACGATCCTTGACGTAGGCCGCATCGATGGCAATGGTCTGCTCACCGGTTTCACCGGCGGAGAAAGAGATCTCTTCCAGCAGCTTTTCCATCACGGTGTAGAGACGGCGGGCGCCGATGTTCTCGGTCTTTTCGTTGACCGAAAACGCGATCTCCGCCAGTTGCTGGATACCGCTGTCGTCAAACTCCACCTTGACGCCTTCGGTTTCGAGCAGGGCCTGGTATTGCTTGGTCAGGCAGGCATCGGTGCCGGTCAGGATGGTTTTGAAATCATCGATCGACAAGGAATCCAGTTCGACGCGGATCGGGAAACGGCCTTGCAGTTCCGGAATCAGATCGGACGGCTTGGCCAGATGGAAAGCGCCCGAAGCGATGAACAGAATGTGATCTGTCTTGATCATGCCGTATTTGGTGTTGACGGTCGTCCCTTCCACCAGTGGCAGCAGATCGCGTTGCACACCGGCGCGCGAGACGTCGGCACTGCCTTGCGAGCGTGTGGCGATCTTGTCGATTTCGTCGAGGAAGACGATGCCGTTTTGCTCGACGTTGGTGATGGCCTTCTGCTTCAACTCTTCTTCATTGACCAGCTTGCCGGCTTCTTCTTCGATCAGGAACTTCATGGCTTCCTTGATCTTGATCTTGCGGGTTTTCTTGCGGTTGCTGCCCATGCCGGAGAACATCGACTTGATCTGTTCGGTCATTTCTTCCATGCCCGGAGGCGCCATGATTTCCATGGACGGTGCGGCGTCGGACAACTCGATCTCGATCTCGCGGTCGTCAAGCGCGCCTTCGCGCAGACGCTTGCGGAAGGTCTGGCGCGTGGTGCTGCCTTTCTCTTCCACGCCGTCACCCGAGGCGGCCGCAGTCTTGTTGCCTTCCGGCGTGAAGCCGAAATCGCGTGCCGGCGGCAGCAGGATATCGAGCACACGGTCTTCGGCGGCGTCTTCAGCGCGTGCGCGTACCTTGCGCACTTCGCCTTCACGCGTTTGCTTGACGCCGATGTCGATCAGGTCGCGGATGATGGTGTCGACATCGCGGCCGACATAGCCGACTTCGGTGAACTTGGTGGCTTCGATCTTGATGAAAGGCGCATCGGCCAGCTTGGCCAGGCGACGGGCGATTTCGGTTTTACCGACACCGGTGGGGCCGATCATCAGGATGTTCTTTGGGGTGATTTCATGGCGCAGCGGTTCGGCGACCTGCTGACGACGCCAGCGATTGCGCAGCGCAATGGCGACGGCGCGCTTGGCGCGACCCTGGCCGACGACGTGTTTGTCCAGTTCGGAGACGATCTCTTTGGGAGTCATGTTCATGGTGATGTTCTTTGCTCTTTAATCGAGGGTTTCGATAATGTGATTCAGATTGGTATAGATGCAGAGCTCGCCTGCGATCACCAGTGATTTTTTGACGATATCGGCGGGCGACAGTTCGGTATTCTCTTGCAGCGCCTTGGCGGCCGATTGGGCGAAAGTACCACCCGAACCGATCGCACCAATGCCGTCGGTCGGCTCCAGCACGTCGCCGTTGCCGGTGATCACCAGAGTGCTGTCGCGGTCGGCGGTCAGCAGCATGGCTTCGAGGCGGCGCAGCATGCGGTCGGTGCGCCATTCCTTGGCCAGCTCAACCGAGGCGCGCATGAGGTTGCCTTGGTGCTTTTCCAGCTTGGATTCAAACAGGTCAAGCAGCGTAAAAGCATCGGCCGTGCCGCCGGCGAAACCGACCAGAACCTTGCCGTTATAGAGCTTGCGCACTTTGCGCGCCGTGCCCTTCATGACCACGTTGCCGAGCGTCACCTGCCCGTCGCCGCCGAGCGCCACGGTGTTGCCGCGTCGAACGGAAAGGATGGTCGTGCCGTGAAATTGTTCCATGCTAATGCCTCAATGAATGGTGTTTCTACAGAATGTCGCTTTGCTTGTTCTGGTGAAATGGGGTCAGCCGCGCAGATTGCAAGGAGATTGCAAAGTACGTGGGCGCGTCACGTCCGAACGCCATATTTTACGCCGCCGGGCAGGACGAAACAGAATGGAAAAAGAGCAGGACGTGGACAGATGACAATCTGTCTACTTTAAGGAAGGGAAACGGAACATGGACAGGAATGTAAAAATGCCGTCGCCCCAGCGCATGCTGGAACGACGGCATTTCTTTACAAACTCAGACCGACAAGGTCATCAGGCTCGCATTACCACCTGCAGCCGTCGTATTGACACACAGCGCACGTTCAGCCACCAGACGCCACAAGGCAATCGGCGCATCTTCAGCCGTCGGCACCAGCGGCACCAAGGCGCCCTCGCGGGCTGCCAACACATTGCGCCATTGCGTGATGACCGGCGCATCAACCAGCGCCAAATGCACATCCGCCGCCGCAATGTCGCCGCTGACATCAATCGCCTGATGCACCACTTGCGGCAAACCGGCAGGGATCAACTTGCTTTGCATTGCCGGCACCACCGCCGTATTGCCGGTGGCAAGCACCGCAGCCAGTTGATTGAGCAGAGCCGAGACGTCGTCGGCGGCGCACAGGATCTTGCCGCGCGGCGCGAACGACAGCGTGTTGCGTTCGCCGGTCGGGCCGGGCAAGGTCAACGTCTTGTAGAGCAGGCTTTCCTGCACATAGGTCGCACCGACTTGCGCCAGCTTCGCGTGGCCATGGGTGGCGGCCCAATCCAGCAATGCTTTCAACGGCGCCGATGCAGCGCCCTTATCGTCGCTGAATAGTTTGACTTCGGCGTGGCGCTGCAGGCGCTTGAGATAGAGCGGGCCGCCTGCCTTGGGACCGGTACCCGATTTGCCTTCACCGCCGAAAGGCTGCACGCCGACCACTGCACCGACGATGTTGCGGTTGACGTAGATGTTGCCGACATGCGCGCGCTGCGCAACGAAATCGATGGTTTCATCGATGCGCGAATGCACGCCCAGCGTCAGGCCGTAGCCGCTGGCATTGATGGTGTCGATCAGTTGCGGTAACTGGTCGCGGCGATAGCGCAGCACGTGCAGCACGGGACCGAAAACTTCGCGCTTGAGCTGGGTGATGGAGTCGATCTCGATCACGGTCGGTGCGACGAAGGTGCCTTGCGCGTGACGCTCGTCCAGCGGCAGCTGATAGACCTTGCAGTTCTGCTTCATCTGCTCGATGTGCGCCAGCAATTGCGTGCGCGCGTCGATGTCGATGACCGGGCCGATGTCGGTTTCCAGGCAGTCCGGACGGCCGACGCGCAACTCTTGCATCGCCCCCTTCAGCATGGTCATGGTCTTGTCGGCGATGTCTTCCTGCAGGCACAGCACGCGCAGCGCCGAGCAGCGTTGGCCGGCGCTGTCGAAGGCCGAGCTGAGGACATCCTGCACGACCTGTTCAGGCAAGGCGCTGGAGTCGACGATCAAGGCGTTCTGGCCGCCGGTTTCAGCGATGAACGGAATGTCGCCGTGCTCGTCCTTGATGCGTTGCGCCAGTGTGCGATTGATCAGTTGTGCGACTTCGGTCGAGCCGGTGAAGATCACGCCTTTGACGCGCACGTCGCCCGTCAGCGTAGCGCCGACGGTCTCGCCGCGGCCGGGCAAGAATTGCAATGCCGCGCGCGGGACACCTGCTTCATGCAGCAATTGCACGGCACGATGCGCGATCAGTGGTGTTTGTTCGGCAGGCTTGGCCAGCACGACGTTGCCGGCGGCCAGCGAAGCGCTGACTTCGCCGATGAAAATCGCCAGCGGGAAATTCCATGGACTGATGCAGACCACCGGGCCCCAGGCCAGCGCGTTGCCGTCGTGGCGTGTTTGCAGTGCGTAGTAACGCAGGAAGTCGACTGCTTCGCGCACTTCCGCAATGGCGTTCGGCAGCGACTTGCCGGCTTCGCGCACGGCCAGCGCCATGAGTTCCGGCTGATGTGTTTCAAAGAGATCGGCGGCGCGCTCCAGCATTTGCGCGCGGTCGGATGAGGACACCGATTGCCATTCGGAGGCGAAAGCGGTCGCAGCTTCCAGCGCGCTTTCCACGTCGGCGCGCGAGGCTTCGACCACCTGGCCGACGACGTCGCGACGGTCGGCCGGATTGCAGATCTGCTGCAACTCGCCGGTCGAGTGGGCGCCATCGTGCAGCAACGGCACAGCTTGCCATTGATGCGTCGACGCCTGTACGAAGATGCGGTCGAGTTCGCGCAGGCTGTCTTCGTTGCTGAGATCGATGCCGGTGGAGTTTTTACGTTCTTCACCGTACAGATTGCGTGGCAACGCGATCTGTGGATGCGGCTCGCCGCCGGACTTTTGCACGGAGGCGATCGGGTCGGTGATCAGCGTATCGATGGCGACGTTTTCGTCGACGATCTGATTCACGAAGGACGAGTTGGCGCCATTCTCCAGCAAGCGGCGCACCAGGTAAGCCAGCAGCGTCTGATGCGAACCCACCGGCGCGTAAATGCGGCAAGCTTTGCCGAGCTGATCGGCGCCCACCACCTGGTCGTAAAGCGTCTCGCCCATGCCATGCAAACATTGGAACTCGTAGTCGTCAATCTTGTGTTGTTGCGCCCAGGTGTAAATCGCGGACAGCGTGTGCGCGTTGTGCGTGGCGAATTGCGGATAGATGGCGTCGGTCGAGGCCAGCAGTTTTTGCGCACAGGTCAGGTAGGACAGATCGGTGTGCACCTTGCGCGTATAGACCGGATAGCCGGACAAACCGTCCACTTGCGCGCGCTTGATTTCGCTGTCCCAGTACGCGCCTTTGACCAGACGCACCATCAGCTTGCGACCGCTGCGGCGCGCCAGATCAGCGAGGTAGTCGATCACGAAGGGGCAACGCTTTTGATAGGCCTGCACCACGAAACCGATGCCTTCAAAACCATCGAGGTCGCGATCAAACGCCAGCGCTTCCATCAGGTCCAGCGACAGCTCCAGGCGGTCGGCTTCTTCGGCGTCGATATTGAGGCCGATGTTGTAGGACTTGGCCAGCACCAGCAATTGCTTCAGTCGCGGCAACAGTTCATTCATCACGCGCGCATGTTGTGCACGCGAATAGCGCGGATGCAGCGCCGACAGTTTGACCGAAATGCCGGGACCGTTCTTGATGCCGCGGCCGTTGGAGGCGCGGCCGATGGCGTGGATGGCTTCTTCGTAGGATTTGTAATAGAAGGCGGCGTCGTGCTCGGTCAGCGCGGCTTCTCCGAGCATGTCGTAGGAATAGCGATAGCCGCGCTTTTCGTTGTCGCGGCTGTTGTCGAGCGCTTCGGCGATAGTCTGGCCGGTGACAAACTGATTGCCCAGCATGCGCATGGCGAGATCGACGCCCTTGCGGATCAGCGGCTCGCCGCCCTTGTTGATCAGACGCGTCAGCGCCGAAGCCAGACCGCTTTCGCTATTGGTACCGACCAGCTTGCCGGTGATCAGCAAGCCCCAGGTTGCCGCATTGACGAACAGCGATGGCGACTCGCCCAGATGCTTGCGCCAGTCGCCCTTGCTGATCTTGTCAGCGATCAGGCGGTCGGCGGTCTGGTGATCGGGAATGCGCAGCAGCGCTTCGGCCAGGCACATGAGCGCCACGCCCTCTTCCGACGACAGCGAGAATTCATGCATCAGCGCATCCACGCCGGACGAGCGGGTGCGTTTGGTGCGCACTGCCTGCACCAGCTTACGCGCGAGCTTTTGGGTCGCCTCGGTCCAGGTCGCATTGCTTTGCACCTGCGACAGCAGCCACTGTACGGCGCCACGTTCATCGCGGCGGTACACCGCAGTGATCGCTGCGCGCAATGGCGTTTGCTCAGCCATCACTTCGTGATGAAAAACGGAGAAAGCAGGAAGAAAAGTAGAAGCGTCGGACGGATGGGAGGCGTTGTTCATATTGGTTTGTCTCGGAAAAGTCGGCAAAACACGGTTTTTTGCTTGCTGCGATTTTATTCGGGATACGCCAATATTAATTCTGCATTTAACGCATTAATTGCAAATTAAATTAAGATAAGTATGTTTTTACAGAATTATATTCTTAATAATTTTTGACTTTGGCTGATAAACAAACACCCGTCCGGACGATGCGGGACGGGTGTTTGGATGAAGCTGAAAGGCTGTCTGGCTGATTACGCCTGACGGCTTAATGAATCGGATTAATTGCCCAGCAACAATTGCATGATGATGCCTGTGCCGATGGCGACCAGCACATAATCACCACCGGTCTGCACCCATTGGTAGCCGCGCGGCGGCGCGCTCAGGCGATGTTCGCGCCAGTTGTTGACGACGTACTGGCGGTTGCGGTATTCCGGCGGCAGGCGGTCGCCGCGGTGGAAGGCGTGGTTAGGACCGGCGCCGCGTTCGTCACGGCGATCGGGTGGACCGCGGCGATCATCACGATGATCGCGATGGTCGTCACGACGATCAGGCGGACCGCGTCGATCGTCATGGCCTTGCGGTGGACGGCCGTCGTCGCGACCATATTGTTGGGCATAGACAGCAGGCAAAGCGCCGACGCCGAGCGTCAGGGCGAGAACCGAGGAGACAATGGATTTTTTATTCATGGTGGGCTCCGTACGATATCAATAAAGCAAAAACCCGCTGCACAGCACTGTTGCCGAAAGCATATGCACTGCGAATGCAGCGGGACTGCAGTATGGAGCCCTTAACACGTGGCATGGTTCCTTAAAGGATGTATCTGAATGCTACCAAGGAAGCCTGCTCTAGCGTTGTCAGCCGGATGTCAGTCTTGCATCAGCCTTCACCCAGATAAGCCGCCTTCACACGTGGATCGTTGAGCATGTCCTTGGCGTTGCCGGTCATGGTGATCAGTCCCGACTCCATCACATAGCCGCGATGCGCTGCTTCCAAGGCCAGCTTGGCGTTCTGCTCCACCAGCAGGATCGTGATGCCCTGCGCCGATACCGTACGGATCACTTCGAAGATCTTCTCCACCATGATCGGCGACAAGCCCATCGACGGTTCATCCAGCAGCAGCAATTTCGGATGGCTCATCAGCGCACGCGCCATGGCCAGCATCTGCTGTTCGCCGCCCGACAAGGTACCTGCCATCTGGCTGGCGCGTTCCTTCAATCGTGGAAACACGGTGAACCAGTGGTCGATGTCTTGCGCGATCTGCTGCTTGTCGTCGCTGGTGTAGGCGCCCATCAGCAGGTTCTCGTGGATGCTCATGCGCGTAAAAACGCCACGCCCTTCCGGCACCATCGCCAGCTTTTGCTGCACCAGATTGAAGGAGCTTTGGCCCTTCAGCGCTTGACCGAGATAGGTGATGTGGCCGCTGACTTTGCAGTTCGGCAGCGTGCCGGTGATGGCTTTCAAGGTGGTGGTCTTGCCGGCGCCATTGGCGCCGATCAGCGTGACCAGTTCGCCTTCATTGACTTCCAGGCTCGCGCCCTTGACGGCCTTGATGCCGCCGTAGGCGACGCTCAGGTCTTCAACTTTTAAGATGTTTGTTGTCATTGTGATCTTTCAACTTTTTATACAGCGCTTCGTTGACTCTGTGGCGTACCTTGAGCGCCGTAGCGAGCGGGGGCAGGCGAGCATCGCAGTGCTGGTCTGCGCCCGCGCAGCAGGCGAACAAGGTGCGCATTAATGGGCAGCACCAAGATACGCTTCGATGACTGCGGGGTTCTTCTGCACATCCGCCGGTACGCCTTCGGCAATCGGCTTGCCGTAGTCCAGCACCGTCAGCCGGTTGCACAGGCCCATCATCAGTTTGACGTCATGTTCGATCAGCAGGATGGTTTTACCTTCCGCCTGAATCTTGACCAGCAATTCTCTGAGGCCGAGCTTCTCGGTGGCGTTCATCCCGGCCGCCGGTTCGTCCAGCGCCAGCAGTTGCGGCTCGGTCGCCAGTGCGCGCGCGATCTCCAGTCGGCGTTGGTCGCCGTAGGACAAATGACGCGCCGTACGCGAGGCGAACTGGCCAATGCCGACGAAGTCGAGCAGCTTTTGTGATTTCTCTTTGATTTGTGCTTCTTCGTCGCGGGCGGCCTTGTGACGGAAGACGGCGCCGAAGACGTTCTGTTTGGTGCGCACGTGGCAGCCGACCATGACGTTCTCCAGCACAGTCATGTCGCCGAAGAGGCGGATGTTCTGGAAGGTGCGGGCAATGCCGGCCTTGGCCACTTCGTGCGGGGCGCTGGGGCTGTAGGGCTTGCCGGCCAGTTCGAAGCTGCCGGTGTCGGGTTGGTACAGGCCGGTGATGACGTTGAAGAAGGTGGTCTTGCCGGCGCCGTTGGGGCCGATCAGGCCGTAGATCTGACCTTGTTCGATGGTGAGACTGACGCCCGACAGGGCTTGCAGGCCGCCGAAGCGTTTGCTGACGTCGGCGATTTTTAACAGGGTGGTGCTCATTGGTTCGTCCTCTGTGTGCTGTTCGTCGAGATTAGGCTTTGACCACGCCAACCGGCTCGTCGCCGTGCGGGTGATCGGCTTCAGGGCGGTCTTCATGGCGGGGAGACGGCCACAGACCAGCGGGACGGTTCAACATGATGATGACCATGGCCAGGCCGTAGAGCAGCTGGCGCAGCACTTCGGCGTCGATCCAGACTTTGCCGAACAGGCTCATTTGCACCGGTTCGACCACGTGACGCAGCACTTCCGGCAAGGCGGCGAGGATGATGCCGCCCAGCACGACGCCGGGGATGTGGCCGATGCCGCCCAAGACCACCATGGCCAGCACGGCGATGGATTCGGTCAGGGAGAAGGATTCCGGCGAGACAAAGCCCTGGAAGGAGGCGAACATGGCGCCGGCCACACCGCCGAACGAGGCGCCCATGGCGAACGCCAGCAGTTTGACGTTGCGCGTGTTGATGCCCATGGCCTTGGCGGCGATTTCGTCTTCGCGGATGGCGACCCAGGCACGGCCCAGTCGCGAATCCTGCAGGCGGATCGAGAAGAAGATCACGCCGATGCACAGCAGCAGGAAGAGGAAGTAATAGGCGTTGACCGACGGCATGGTGAAGCCGAGAAACTTGACGATGGAGCCGGATCCCGGTTCACCGGCCAGCGAGACGCCGAAGACGCGGATCGGGTCAATCAGGTTGATGCCTTGCGGCCCGTTGGTGATGTTGACCGGGGCGTTGAGGTTGTTCATGAAGATGCGGATGATTTCACCGAAGCCCAGGGTCACGATGGCGAGGTAGTCGCCGCGCAGCTTCAGGGTCGGTGCGCCCAGCAGTGCGCCGAACACGGCCGCAATCAGGGCCGACAGCGGCACGATGATCCACAGCGACAGGTGGATACCGCTCTGCACGATCTGCGGGCCGCAGACCATGACGAGGAAGTTGCCCACCGCCGGATAGGTGTTGACGAAGGATTGCAGCACGTCGGCGAACTGGGGCGAGGCCAGCAAACCGGCGGTGTAGGCGCCGATGGCGTAGAAGGCGATGTAGCCCAGATCCAGCAGGCCGGCAAAGCCCACCACCACGTTCAGGCCCAGGGCCAGCATGATGTAGAGCAAGGCCATGTCCATGATGCGTACCCAGGAGTTGCCGAACATGCTGGCAACAAACGGGAAGGCGATCATGACGATCAGGAGCGCAGCCAGGCTGAGTCTGGCCTGCTGCGGGTTGCGTTTCTTGTCGAAGGTGAGGAAGGCCATGTCGGTCTCTCTTTCTTTATCTGTTCTGAGGCTATTTGCGTTAGCAAATGGAAAATTTGCTTAGGTTCCGTAGCGAGCGAACGTCAGCTGTCGTCGACCGGAGCACAGCCACCGGAGTGTACTGAAGTACACGAGGATGGCGAGCACCGTACGGCGGCAGATCACGTTCGCGCAGTAGGAACATGAGTAAATTTTTAAGCGCGGTCGGCGACGCGTTCACCCATGATTCCGGATGGGCGTAAGGTCAAGACGATGATCAGCACGATGAAGGCGAAGATGTCCTGGTAGTTACTGCCCAGGAAGTCGCCCGTCAGATCGCCGATGTAACCGGCGCCCAGACTTTCAATCAGACCCAGCAGAATGCCGCCCAGCATGGCGCCATAGATATTGCCGATACCACCCAGCACCGCTGCCGAGAAGGCTTTCAACCCCGGCACGAAGCCCATGGCGAATTGCGCTGTCGAATAATTCGCCGCCCACATGACGCCGGCAATCGCGGCCAGCGCCGCGCCGATGATGAAGGTGACGACAATCACGCGATTCGAGTCCACGCCCATCAAGCCTGCAATACGCGGGTTCTCGGCGGTGGCGCGCATGGCGCGGCCCATCTTGGTCTTCTCAACGATCAGCACCAGGCCGATCATCGCGGCCAAGGCCAGCAGCAACAGCATGATCTGGGTGGGCGAGATCAGCGCGCCGGCGATATGCACCGGATCCGACGGCATGATTTGCGGGAAGGGAACCGGGCTGCGGCCCCAGATCATCATGGCCAGCGTTTGCAGCAGGATCGATACGCCGATGGCGGTGATCAATGGCGCCAACCGTGGCGCATTGCGCAGCGGACGATAGGCCACACGCTCGATGATCATGCTCACGATCACGCACACGGGGATCGCGCCAATGATCGCAATGATCAACTTGACGATGCCCGGCAGATCCGGCGCCACGTGCTGCACCAGTTTCAGAATGCTCAAACCGGCCATCGCCCCGATCATCAGCACGTCGCCGTGCGCAAAATTGATCAGGTTCAAGACCCCGTACACCATCGTGTAACCCAAGGCGATCAGGGCGTACATGCTCCCCAATACCAGGCCGTTGATGATTTGCTGGATGAATATGTCCATATGTCTCCTATGCTCCCTTTTTTCCGCCCCGGTTGTGATGAGGCGGTTCTTTGTAAATCTGAAAAAGAAAATTTCCCTGCGTCAGGCTGGTTCAGACCTGCAGCTTCAGGCCTGCAACATGTCGCGCACCACGCGCGCCGCCGCCAGATCCCACGAAGCCTGTCCCACGGTTTTGAACACGGGCAGGCCACGATCGGCAGGAAGCGGTTCGCCGCGACCGGCGAGGATGTCGCCGATGTTGCGGACTTTGCTCCAGTCGATACCGGCCTGAATCAGGTCACCCGCTTCGTGCCTGGCGCCATCGACATCGTCGACGACGATGGTGCGCTCAGCCAGCAGCTGCGCCGGGAATTCCACCATGTCGGGCTTGAAGGCGCCGACGCCGATGGCCAGCGTATGCGGCGCAAGTTTGGCCGGGATCACGGCGCTGCGGGAAGTAGTCAGCGCGATCAGCACGTCGGTAGCGGGCACGTCTTGATGCAGCGCGTCCGCAGACAAGGGGCTGGCGACGATATTGCGATCAATGTGGCGCGTGCTGAGTTCGCTGCAAAATGCCTGAGTGCGTGCGATGTCGCGCGCCACGATCCAGAATTGCGTGACGCCGAAATACTCCACCAGCGCGTCAGCGTGTGCAGCAGCCTGCACGCCGGTGCCGATCAGCAGCGCCGACTTCGGCTTGGCGGGCGCCAGCGTCTGGATACCGAGCAAGGTCATCGCTGCGGTACGGCGTGCGGTCACGGTCGGGCCGTGCAGCAAGGCGATTCGACGGCCGGTATGGGTTTCGAATACGACGACTTCGCCCTGTATGACCGGCAAGCCGTGTTTGGCGTTGTCGGCGTGGACGGTGATCAGTTTGGTGACACTGAGATCGGCGCTGACAGCCGGCATGCTCAGCAGCACGCTGGCGGCATCGATCGGCACCACCTGGCGATCCGGTGCAGTAATCTGACCGCCGGAGTATTCCTGCGCGGCGTGTGCCAGCGCGGGAACCAGGCGGCTGTAAGGCAGCGCGTCGGCGGTTTGTCGGGCGTCGAGAATATGCATCGATTTACCTCAGGAAGAAGCCGGTCGGGAACGGGTCGGACTCTTCCAGCACCCATTGGTTGGTGCTCATGATGTGCGCCGAACCGGTCACTTCGGTGAAGACGGCATCAAGCTCGCCGACCTTGGTGGTGCCGGTGACTTTGACGCCGAAATTGCTGCCGACGATGCTGCCGTTGACGTAGTTCTGGTTCAGCGCCAGTTTGCCGCGCTGGAACAATTGCGCCGCGCGGCCGGAAGTGCCGGTGCCGGTCGGCGAACGGTCGACTTCGCGGTCGGCGAAGATGCAGACGTTGGATTGATCGGCATCGGGGAAATTGGGCGCGCTGTCGATGATGGTGCCGTACAGCGTGTTCAAACCCGGCTCCAGCGGATGCTGGATCTTGACCTTGGCTTTGACGGCGGCCTTGGTTTCGGCGCCGAGCTGGATCAGCTGACGCACCAGTTCCGGCTTGACGGTCAGCTTGGCCTGGTCGGCGTTGATGTAATAGTAGAAGGCGCCGCCGAAGACGATGTCGCCGGTGATCTTGCCAAAGCTCGGTGTGTCGACTTCGACATCGCGCTGATAAATGAAGGACGGCACGTTCTTGAAGGTGACCTTGCCGGCGCGCTGGCCGTCCCACTCCACGCTGGCGTCAATGAAGCCGGCCGGCGCGTCGAAGCAGATGCGGGTTACCGGTGAAGTACGCTCAACATAGCCCATCTCGACCAGCACTTTGCCCAGCGCGATGATGCCGTGGCCGCACATGTCGCTGTAGCCTTCGTTGTGGATAAAAATAACGCCGAAATCGGCATTCGGCGTCAGAGGTGGAAACAGGTAAGCCCCGTACATGTCGGCGTGGCCGCGCGGCTCGTTCATGAGGAACTGGCGCAGGTCGTCACGGTTTTCTTTAAGCCAGCTGCGTTTTTCAAGAATGGTGGCGCCGGGCACTTGCGGCAAGCCGGACACCAGGATACGCAGGGGTTCGCCGCCGGTATGGGCGTCGATCGTCTGGACGGTACGGGTATAACTGAGCATGAATTTCCTTCTACAAAATCCTAGAAACTGTTTGCAAGGGGCAGTGTATTGCATTTCCCATTGCGTGCGCCGTATTGGTGATACGGATGCATCAATGCCTGGCCCAATCGAATGACGAGGCTGCGACAATCGCCGGCCCTGCTGCATTGCAGCGGGCCGGAGAGGAACTACCTGGGGATCATTTCAGGGAAGCAATCGCGAGACTGCGATTGTTCCCTGGCAGAAATGAAACGTGGAGGATGACCGATCAGTAGCTGGTCAGAGCAACCGGCACGCCATCCTTGAAGCGGAAGATCGTCACTGGCGATTGCTTCAGGTCATGCTTGTCGTCGAACTCGTACTGACCTGCCACGCCTTTGTATTTGATTTTAGCCAGCGCAGGGCCATAGACCTTCGGTTCAACAGAGTTTGCCGCCTTCATTGCCTGAGCGATGACCATCATGCCGTCATAGAACGAGACTGCGTAAACTTCTGCAGGACGACCGAACTTCTTTTGGTAGTCGTCAGCGAAAGCCTTGCCTTCCTTGGCCTTCTCCAGCATGGTGCCGCCTTGGGTACAGTAGACGCTTTCGCCGATGGCGTCGCCGCCCAGACGGCCCATTTCAGGCGAGCAGATACCGTCGCCGCCCATCAGCAATGCGTCGATGCCCAATTGCTTCATCTGACGCTTGATCGGGCCGCCTTGTGGCGCGTAGCCGCCGATGAACACGGCCTGTGGCTTCTTGCCCTTGATGGAGGTCAGGATAGCGGTGAAGTCGGTTGCCTTGTCGTTGGTGAAGTCCTTGCTCACGACCTTGATACCGTTGGCTTGGGCAATCTTGATGAATTCTTCCGCCAGACCTTGGCCATAGGCAGTACGGTCATCGATCACGGACACGGTCTTGATCTTCAGTTCCTTGGCTGCGTACAGCGCCATCTTGCCGCCCAGTTGGCTGTCGCTTGCGGCAACGCGGAACAATGTGGCAAAGCCTTGCTGAGTGATCTTCGGATTGGAGGCCACGGTTGCTGTGACGATGCCGGCGTCGTTGTAGACGCGCGAAGCAGGAATGGTCACGCCCGAGTTGTACGGACCGACGATGGCCTTGACGCCCTGGTCAGCCAGCTTTTGTGCCACGCCCACGCCCGACTTCGGATCGGCCTGGTCATCTTCCGCGACGATTTCAAATTTGATCTTTTTGCCGCCGATGACGAGACCTTGCGTGTTCAGACGCTCGACCGCCATTTGCAAACCGCCTTGGTTATCCTTGCCGGCCGAGGCTTGTGGCCCGGTCAGCGGACTGCTGAAACCGATCTTCACTGTTTGCACTTCCTGAGCAGATGCGAATGCCGGGATGATAGCAAGTGAAGCGGCGATGATATGCATGCGGTTATACATGTTGTTTCCTCTCTTGGTTGAAGGTCAGGCTTGGGATAAATCGCTGAATTCAGGCCGGGGCGGCAACAAAGGCTAGACGGTCGCAAGGCGCAACTGCAGATAATGGCATGGCGGGTAAGTCTCTCTTCTGTGCTTTGGTCGGCTTGTCGCGTCCGGGTCTGGTGTGCAGATTCCGGCGCAACGTTTTTATGGTGCTCGATTCTATTTACTCTTGAATGATATTAGTCCCGATAATTGCACTTATAATCAGAATTTAATTCACCTAATTTGCCTTTGGCAAAATTAAATTCAGATTCTATGGCTACGTTAGATAAAATCAGCAAAAAAATTCTGTCGGAACTGCAAAACGACGGCCGCATCAGCAATGTCGACCTGGCCGCGCGCGTCAATCTGTCCCCTGCCGCCTGTCTGGAGCGGGTCCGAAAACTGCAGGACGCCGGCTATATCCTGGGTTATGCGGCCCAACTCAATCCGGAATTGCTCGATGTGTCGCTGCTGGTGTTCATCGAGGTTGTGCTGGATCGCACCACGGCCGACGTGTTTGAAGCCTTCAAAAAAAGCGTGCAGAGCATTCCAGAAATCATGGAATGCCACATGGTGGCCGGTGGTTTTGATTATCTGGTCAAATCGCGGGTCAAGGACATGAACGCTTACCGCGAATTTCTCGGCAAGTCGCTGCTCCAGCTGAAGGGCGTACGTGAGACGCACACCTACGCCGTCATGGAAGAAGTCAAGAGCACCATCCGTTTGCCGATCAAATAGTCGCCCGCCCCGCTTGCCGTCTTCCACGCTCAGCGACGCACTCCACAAATCAGAAGCTCGACAACGGCGTCAGCTTGCCGTCTTGAAAACGCAAAATGGTCACGGTCGATTCTTTCATATCGTGCCTGGCGTCAAACTCATAGTTGGCGGTAATGCCCTTGTAGCGCAGGCGCGTCAACACGGGTAGAAAGCTGCGCGTGTCGATGGAGTTGGATGACTTCATCGCCTGAGCAAGCAACATCACGCCATCGTAAAAGGTTGGCGCATACACGTCCGGCATGCTGCCATACTTGGTCTGATACGCTGAAGCAAACACCGCGCCGTCCGACACGCGCGTGAGCCACACGCCCCCCTGCACACAATAGGTACGATCGCCCACACTGGCGCCCGCTTGCACCAGCATCACCGAGGAACACAGGGCATCCCCGCCGAGGAACAGTGTCGGCATACCCAGTTGCTGCATCTGCTTGAGCATGGCGCTGGCCTGCGGCACATAGCCGCCAAAAAAGATGGCATCGACGCGTGCAGCGCGGATGTTGTTGAGTACACCGCCAAAATCAGTCGCCTTGTCGCTGATCACAGCCTTGTGGGCGATCTGAATACCGTTTTGTCTGGCGGTTTTCTGAAACTCCTCGATGAGTCCTTGTGCATACGCCGAGCCGTCGTCAACAATGGCGACGACTTTGAGCTTGAGGGTGCGAGCAGCGTACAGGGCCATTTTGCTGCCCATGTCGCTGTCACTGGCAGCGATGCGAAAAACATGGTTTAGCGCAGGCTGCGTCACTTTGGGATTGGAGGCGACCGTCAGGGAGACAACGCCTGCGTCGTTGTAAATTTTAGATGTCGCCAGTGCCACGCCGGAGTTGAAAGGGCCGAGCACCGCCTTGACACCGGCATCCACCAGTTCCTTCGCCACGATGGCGCCGGTTTGCGGATTGGCCTTGTCATCCTTGATCAGCAGCTCAAACCGCAACACTTTGCCGTCGACCTTGATGCCTTGCTGATTGAGGCGCTCGATAGCCATTTGCACACCGTTCAGGGAATCCTTGCCGGCAGGTGCCTGCGGTCCGGACAGCGGACTGCTGAAACCAAGCCTGACTATCAGGTCTTCTGCCTGCGCCAGCCCACACACCAGTGAAAATGGCAGCAGTAACGACAATGACAGCAATGACAGCACCCGCAACCGTGCAGAGACCATCCGTTTTTCCAACATTCACGTCCTCCGTTGAACCAACATTTTTCACCTTATTGCTGGAGAGAATATCCCAATCTACCAACAACTGCAGATAAAAAAGCCGGTGAAAAGCATCGCTTCACACCGGCTCGAAAAACGTGAAAAATCAGTCGATCAAAATTCGGTGCGGACACCGAGGATCAGATTTCGACCGGTTTGTGGCACGGTATCTTTCAACACTGACGTCGAATAGCGAATGTCCTGATTCAGCAAATTCTTGACCAGTGCAAACCAGGTTACGCGCATCGACTGCAGTTTTTGTGTGTACGACAGATTGGCGTCGATCTGCGTGTAGGACGGCGTGACGCTTTGCTCGAAGGATGCCAGGCGATCCTGCTTGAGCGCGCGCAATACGCGCACACCGCTGGCCCACGGCCCTTGGCGGTAGCCGACGTCGACGCCATAACGTGTGGCCGGCTGCAACGGCAGGCTGCCCTGATTGTCCAGCCTGCCATGCGAGGTATCGGCGAACCCGCGCACCGAAAAACCTTCGCCGCTCAGGTTGTAGCTGACCTCGGCTTCGGCGCCATAAATCGTGGCGTCGCCTTGCGACCAGAAGCGCTGCAAAAACTCGCCGGCAGGATCAGGATTGCCGCTGTCATCGACCTGGCCGTTGGTGCGGCCATAGACGAAATTCTTGACCTTGTTCTGGAACAGGTTGCCCTTCCAGCGCACCAGGCCTTCCGTCTTTTGCAGCGTCAGCTCGACATTGTGCGAGGTCTCTTTTTGCAGGCTGCTGTCGCCGATGTCGAAGGTCGAAGTCGAGTCGTGCGGCCCCTTGGAATACAACTCTTCCACCGTCGGCGCGCGTTGTGCCACGGAATAAGTTGCTCCCAGACCGTAGCCCGGCATGAAGCTCCACATGGCGCCGGTGGACCAGGAGAACAAATTGAAGTCGCGGTTGAGCAAGCCTTCAGGGCGGCGCTGCACCGATTCCAGACGCAGGCCGGCGCTAGCCAGCACGTCGCCAAATTTGCGCTCTTCAACCAGGAAACCCGCAAATGCGCTGGACTTGGTTTTCGGGGTCAGCTGCGGCGAACCGTCTACCGCCGACAAGGCCGCGTAGTTACTTTGTTCGGTTTGTATGCCGAAGTTACCGCGCCAGCCTGCCAGCGGTTTGTGCGTCAGTTCCCAGCGTGTCTGCAGGGAGCGGTTGGTGAATACCGTGTCGGAGGTGCCATCTTCCTTCTTCTCGGTGTGGGTATAGTCGGTGTAGCCGAGCTTGAACTTGAATGACTCGATACCGGCAAACGGTTCCCTGATCAGGCTGTCGATGTCGTAGCGCGTCTGATGCAGATCAATAAAGGACTTTTCTGCCGTCGGAATGCCGTAGTGGTCGTCCAGCGACGACACCGACGCGCCGATGTGGCCCCAGTTGGCGATGTACGAACCGCCAACGCCGACGCTGCTCTCGTGTGTAAAAGAGTTCGGCAAACGGCCGGAAGCGCTGGTAGCGTCGCCTTGTTTGGCGTTGCCTGGAATCTTGTAGTTGTCGGTGTCGCGATAATTCCCATCGATATGCAGGCCGATCTGACCTGCGGAGCCGTCAACGCCGAAGGAGGTATTTTTTTGCCCGTCGACCGTGCCGTAGCGTGCCTCGACCTGCCCGGTCGGCTTGCCCACCAGCTCGGTCGGAATGCGGTCGTTGACGACATTGACCAGACCGCCGATGGCGCCTGATCCGTACAGCAATGCGGCCGGGCCGCGCAGGATTTCGATCTGGCGCGCCGTCGCAGCTTCGGTGGCGACGGCGTGATCGTTGGAGACGGTCGACACATCGGCCGTCGACATGCCGTTTTGCAGCATCATCACGCGTGGCCCTTCCATGCCGCGGATGATAGGACGTGAGGCGCCGGCGCCGAAGCTGGAGGCAGACACGCCCAGCTCATGCGACAAGGTATCGCCGAGTGAGTTGCCGAGCTTGTTACGCAGTTCGTCGCCGGACAAGACCTTGGCGGGCGTAAGGATCTGGGCGCTCTCTTCCGAGGCAAACGGGCTGGCCGTAACGACGACTTCTTGCAATTTTTGCGCTTGCTGAACCTGTGGCGACGAATCGCTTTGTTGCGGCGCCGTTTGCGCGATGGCGGCAGCGGACATGGCGGCGAGCGCGGACAGGACGGCGCTTGCCAATAGGGTTGGCTGGACTTGCATGGTGTTCCTTGACTGATCAATGAGAGTGGAATTGTCCGGATGAATAGACGCAGCAGCCTGTGCCACCGCAGCAATTGCTGTGGCCGGCGGCGGGCGTTAGCGCCACGATTGCTATCCGGTTAAAAAATCGACGGTTTCAGTGATCAGCGCGGTGGAGCGCGAGAGGAAAAATGACAGACGAGCGGCGCATCCCACGAGGCGAAAGCCTGCCACAGCGCAAGCACCTGTACGCCTGGAACCAGCGGGGGAGAAAAGAAATGGACGTGAATCCCGCTTGCACCGCTGGCGGCATCGTATTCAACGCAGGAATGATGATGATGCTTTGGATGTTCGAGGTGCTGTGTGCCGATAGCGGTGCCGGCGTCGCTGCGCGGATTGTTAGCTTCAGCTGCGTCAGCGACATCCCCTCCATCGACATAGTTGAACAAGGCGGCGTTGAAGGAAGCTTCGGCGATACGCTCCATGGCGGGTGGCCAACCAGCGTGCGCAATGCCATGCAACAAGCCGAGAAATTGAGAAAATAGTAGTGTCGCCGACAGCAATAACGACAGAAGCAGCGTCGATCTGCCGCTCCGCGCAGACAATCGGGACAATGAGCGCAACGAAAATGACCGCGCCGATACCGATAACCATCCAGCCCGCGCGAATGCGCGAGGGCTGGAAGCAGGCAGCAAAGTGGCGATGGCTACGGCCATAATGGTCAGATATTTCGGGCAAAAACCGGGAAGAAAACAGAGAGACAGAAGAACGGCAGCACATCCCTGCGGTACCGCGACGCTGTCACACCGAGCATGTCGGCGAGCCCGAATTATATCAGCATATTGCAACACTGTTGCATTTAGAAGAACGAGATGCGCTGATCATGTGACTGAAAACTGGATCACCACGAAGAAGGAACCGCCCGAGATATAGGCACGCGTCCGATGAAACAAGGAGCAAAGAGAGAGCTGAGGCTGAAGCCTGAGAACGGCGCCGGAAGATCGTCAGTGGATCGAAAGAGCATTTCAGGCCGGATTGCAGACGCAAAGAAATCGCATCGTGCAGCTTGCGCGGCAAGAGGAAGGTCAACAATGGAGTTGGTGAGCGGATGACGCCAGCCAGGCGGCGTCATCGCTTGGAATTGCTACTGGAGTTTAATCGCCGTAGAGCTTTTGCTTCAGCTCGCGACGTTGCTGCGCTTCCAGAGACAACGTGGCGGTCGGACGTGCCAGCAGACGAGGAATGCCGATAGGCTCGCCTGTCTCTTCGCACCAGCCGTACTCGCCTGCATCGATGGAGACGATGGATTGCTGCACTTTCTTCAGCAGCTTGCGTTCGCGGTCGCGGGTGCGCAATTCCAGCGCATGCTCTTCCTCGATGGTCGCGCGATCGGCAGGATCGGGAACCAACACGGTTTCACGCAAATGTTCAGTGGTTTCGCCTGCGTTCTTGAGCAGATCTTTTTCCAGCTGTTGCAAACGGGCCTTGAAGAAAGCAAGTTGCGCTTCGTTCATGTAGTCCTTCTCGCCCATCTTGAGGATCTGTTCCTCAGTGAGCAAGGTTTGCGTATCAGGGGTAGTTTTGGGAGTTTTAGTTGCCACTTCGCTTACTTTCAATACTACGGGTTTTTCAATTTTATCCTTTAATCCGGCGCTTGCTTCCTTGTTTGCTGCCTTGGTTGCTACTTCTGCACGGGCTTTGCTGCCGCCTGCACTGATGCCGGATTTGGTCGCTTTTGAATCCACTTCCCTTGCTGCCGATGGTACTGCCTTCTTGGGCGTGCTATCGATTGCCTCGCCTGCGCTCTTCCCTGTGCCGGGCTTCGCCGACGCTGGTGCCGTTTTTTTAACGGTCAGGGATTTTACTACAACAACATTGCCTGTCGACGAAGTTGTGTTCTTCTTCGGCGCCACTGCGGTTTTTGCTGCTGTCGCCGTGCTTTTTTTGGCCTTGCTGCCCGCCGGAGATGCGTCACCGGTGGCGGCACGGGTTCCGGTCTTTTTTACCGGCGTTGCCGCCCTGCTAGCCATTTTCGGCGGTGCTTGAGCGGCCGTTTTCGGCGTTTTGACAGCAGATTTGGCGGCGGCGGTGCCGACTACGGCCACTCTGCTCGCACCGGAGGTACTTTTTTTGACAGTTTTCTTTGCGATGACGCCCATAGACTTTCCCTCCCCCGAGTTACTCGGTCTGCGGTAGATCAGTTGCCGTCCCCGGCTCGCAACGCATATAAATGCAAATCCAATACAGTGTATACCAGAACTTGGCGCATAAATAGCACTTCGCACGCCGCTTTTGCGGTGCGTCGACCACGCTGCGCGCGTCATTGCGGCCTTTTATTGCGCGGCGAAGCCGAGGTTCAGGCGTGAGCGGCTCCACAAACCGGACAGGCGGTATTGCGGGCAAAGCGGATACTGGTCCATTCCATGCAGCGGGCGTCCAGTATTTGCAGGCGGCCGGACAACGATTCGCCAACGCCCGCCACCAATTTAAGCGCTTCCGCCGCCTGCATGGTGCCGATGATGCCGACCAGCGGCGAAAACACGCCCATGGTGGAGCATTGCACTTCTTCAAACTGCTGATCGGGCGGAAACAGGCAGGCGTAGCACGGTGCGTCGTCCCGGCGTGTATCGAACACACTGATCTGGCCGTCAAAACGGATGGCGGCGCCCGACACCAACGGCACCTTGTGCTGCACGCAGGCGCGATTGACGGCATGGCGAGTGGCGAAATTGTCGCTGCAGTCGAGCACCACGGAAGCCTTGCTCACCAGTTCCGCCAGCCGCGCATCACTGACACGTTCGGCGACGGTGACGATGTCTATGTCCGGATTGATTTCTTCCAACGCCTGCCGTCCTGATTCCACCTTGAGCTGCCCGACGCGCGCCGTGGTGTGCATGATCTGGCGCTGCAGGTTGGTGAGATCGACGGTGTCGTCGTCCACCAGCGTGATCTTGCCCATGCCCGCCGAGGCCAGATACAAGGCTGCCGGCGAACCCAGGCCGCCGGCGCCGATGACCAATGCGTGTCCCGCCAGGAGCTTTTCCTGGCCTGCAATATCGATGTCGTCGAGAAGGATATGGCGCGAATAGCGCAGCAGTTGCTGGTCGTTCATGGCGTGGTGGTGACGAAGAGTGGCGGAGCGATAAATGAAAAGAGGGCCGCATTTCTGCAGCCCTCTTAATGTAACGCAATTCAGTGCTTCAAACCTGTTCACGATCCGTAGCGAGAGGCCATCAGCCGGTGGCGGTCGGAGCGCAAGAACCGGAATGTACTTGAGTACATGAGGATTCTGAGCACCGCCCGACGCCGGATCATGGCGTCGCAGCAGGATCGCGGACAGGTTTTACTTCTTTTCGATCTTCTCTGCCGGAGCCTTTTCAATCTTTTCCGATGGGGTCTTGCTGTCCTTACGGATATCCTTCACCGGCTTGTCGTCCTTGCTGGAAGTATCGCGAATCTCGGCCTTGACCTTCGAGACCTGCACCGGCAGACCCTTCAGGTGATTCAACGCCTGCGCCAACTGGAAGTCTTCCTTGCTGCCGAATTCCAATGGCTTGCGCTTCTTCTCCAGCGCGATCAGACGCTCTTCTTCCTTTTCGTCGACGGTGGTGGCTTTGACTTCCGTCGCGTCCTTGTCCTTGTCGTTGATCAGATGCTTGGTCAGGTCGGCTTCGCGCAGACGCAGGCCGTTGAGGCCATCGCCATCGGCGTATTCATCGACCATGATGTCCGGCACGATGCCGCGGGCCTGGATCGAGCGGCCATTCGGCGTGTAGTAACGCGCGGTGGTCAGCTTGACGGCGGTCTGGCGGTCAGGTGGCAACGGAATGACCGATTGCACCGAACCCTTGCCGAACGACTGCGTCCCCATGATGGTGGCACGCTTGTAGTCTTGCAATGCGCCGGCCACGATCTCGGAGGCAGAAGCCGAACCCGAATTGATCAGCACGACCATCGGCACCTTCTTGATCGCATCCGGCAGACGCGCCAGCGGATCGGTCAGCGAACCTTGTGCATATTCATCGCGCTTGGCGGCGTAGATAACCTTCGAGCTGGCCAGTTGACCGTTAGTCGTCACAACCACGGCATCCTTCGGCAGAAAAGCGCCCGATACGCCGATCGCGCCTGGCAAGACGCCACCCGGATCGTTACGCAGGTCAAGCACCAGGCCCTTCAGGTTTGGTTCCTGTGCGTAGAACGCAAGGATCTTCTTGGCCATGTCGTCGACGGTCGGCTCCTGGAATTGCGTCACGCGCAACCAGGCGTAGCCAGGCTCGATCACCTTCGACTTCACGCTTTGCATGCGGATTTCCTGGCGCATGATGGTGACGATGATCGGACGGTCTTCGTCCTTGCGGGCAATCGTCAGCGTGATCTTGGTGTTGGGTTCGCCGCGCATTTTCTTGACGGCTTCATCCAGCGTCAGGCCCTTTACCGGTGTCGCGTCGAGACGGGTTATCAGATCGCCCGCCTTGATGCCTGCACGGTAGGCAGGAGAATCTTCGATCGGCGAGATCACTTTGACATAGCCGTCTTCCATACCGACTTCGATACCCAGGCCGACAAACTTGCCCATGGTGCTTTCGCGCAGCTCTTTGAAAGCCTTCTTGTCGAGGTAAGCGGAATGCGGATCGAGCGAGGCGACCATGCCGGAAATTGCTTCCGTCAGCAGCTTCTTGTCTTCGACAGGTTCAACATAGTTGGACTTGATCATCCCGAACACGTCGGTCAGCTGCCGGACCTCTTCCAGCGGCAGCGGCTCTGCTCCGCTCTTCTGTGCGATGGCATCCAACTGCATCGAAGCCGCCACACCTGCAATCATGCCCAGACCGATAAGACCGATATTCTTGAGTTTGCTGCCCATGTTTCACCTAGTAGTTACCCAGCCGAGTGGGTCGAAAGCGCGGCCCTGATGCCGCATTTCAAAGTATAAACCCGATTGCTCATTGCCGCCGCTATTACCTGCGCTGGCGATGACATCCCCGGTTTTGACGAGATCCCCTGCCCGTTTCAAGACGGACTGATTATTGCCATAAATGGTCATGTACTGATTGCCGTGATCGACGATGATCAGGTTGCCGAAACCGCGCAACCAATCCGCATAGACCACCCGCCCCGCCGCCACAGCCTTGACTTCCGTTCCTTCCGGAGCTCGGATGAAGAGCCCCTTCCAGCTTGGTCCGTCGCCGCGCTTGCCGCCGAACTTGGCGAGCAGGTCGCCGCGCACCGGCAGACGCAGCTGGCCGCGCAGGCTGGCGAAAGGTTTACCAAAATTTTCTTCCGGCGACGGCGTCGCGTCGTTTCTGCCCAGTGATTGCGGTGCTTCGTCGTCATCAATTGCGTCGGACGGCGCAGGCTTGCTCTTGGTTCCCGGCGCGGCCTTCGCTTGCTGGGCGACGCGCTTGTCATGTTCAGCCTTGGCTTTGGCCAATTGCTCCTGACGACGTTTTTCGCGTGCGGCTGCTTCGGCCTTCTTTTGCTCTTCGATGATCTGCGCCAGCTTGTCGACCAGGCCTGACAGGCGCTGCTCGTCGCGCTGGAGATTGCCGACTTCCTTGCGCTGCGAGGTGAGTTTGGTCGACAACTGGGCCAGCAAACTGCTGCGCTTGGCCTTTTCTTTCTCCAGCAACTTCTTTTGTTCGTTTTCTTCCTGGGCGATTTCTTCCAGTTCGAACTTGGCGTTTTGGGTCGCTGCCTTGTTGTCCTTGATCGCCTGCAGGTTCACGCGCAAGGTTTCGATCAGACGCGCCTGCGCCTGCGAAATGTAGCCCATGTACTGCAATTCGCGGTTGATGCGATTGGGATTGTCGCCCGAGAGCAGCAACTTGATGCGATCCTCGTTGCCGGCCACGTATTGCTCGCGCAGCAGCTTCGACAACTGCGCCTGCTGGACGTTGACGACGCCGGACAGCTCCGACTGCTGCTTGACCAGCACGCCGAGTTTGGCTTCTGTGGCGGCTTGCTCCTGCGTCAGCTCACGCAACGATCGATTCGCCTTGGAGATGGCCAGCTCCGACTCCGCCAGCGAATCGGCCGCGTTGCCCTTGGCGGTTTCGGTCTTGTCGATGTCACGCTTGAGATTGGCCAGTTTTTGCTGCAGATCGGCGCGCTCTTTTTCCGCCGCCTGCTTTTGCCGGGTACGCTCGGTGACCTGTTGCGCCGAAGCGCCGGGCTGCCACAACGCCGCCGACAGGAAAACCGCAGCCACGGCGACCGAGAGTGCGCTCGCCGGCCGTCGCTGCGATGGCTGCTGAATGTGCTTCAGGATTTGCTGCCTGACGTGTTGCCTGAGCATGCCGCGAAAGGTAGTTATTTCGATTTCCCTTGGCTGGCGACAGCTTTCAGGGCTGCTTCGATGGCGGACTGGTCGCCGAGGTAGTAGCTCTTGATCGGCTTCAGGTCAGCGTCCAGTTCATACACCAGCGGCTGGCCGTTGGGGATGTTCAGGCCGACGATGTCGTTGTCGCTGATGCCGTCCAGATACTTGATCAGGGCGCGCAGGCTGTTGCCGTGGGCCGAGATGATGATTTTCTTGCCGGCACGGATGGCCGGAGCGATGGAGTCGTTCCAGGCCGGCAGCACGCGAGCCACGGTATCTTTGAGGCATTCTGTCAGCGGAATTTGCTCGCGCTTCAGATCAGCATAGCGAGGATCGTTGAACGATGCGCGCGGGTCGGTCGGCTCCAGCGGCAGCGGCGGCGTGTCGTAGCTGCGACGCCAGACCAGAACTTGCTCATCGCCATACTGGGCGGCGGTTTCCGCCTTGTTCAGACCTTGCAGGGCGCCGTAGTGACGCTCGTTGAGGCGCCAGTCGTGTTGCACCGGCAGGTACATCAGATCCATTTCGTCGAGCGTGGTCCACAGCGTACGGATGGCGCGCTTGAGCACCGAGGTGTAGGCCAGATCGAAGGTGAAACCGGCTTCTTTGAGCAGCTTGCCGGCCTGTTTGGCTTCGGCCACGCCTTTTTCGGTCAGATCGACGTCAACCCAGCCGGTAAAGCGGTTGGCAAGATTCCAGGTCGACTCGCCGTGGCGCATGAAAACGATTTTGTACATAGTGAGGAACAGTCAGAAAAAGGAAGCGATGAGAAAATAGCAATTGAAGAATCAAATAGCGTGTCAGCTTCTATTTTATAATGCCGGGATTCAGTAAACCCATTGAGATCCCGTGAAATTCATCGTAGACAATATTTTCCTGATCGGCCTCGTCATCATTTCCGGTGGCGCGCTGCTCGTTCCCTTCCTGCAACAGCGCGGCAGCAAGCTGACGTTGCTGCAGGCCACACAACTGATCAACACGGGTAAAACCCTGGTTCTGGACGTCCGCGACGTCGAGCAGTTCAACGCCGCGCACCTGCGCGACGCCCGCAATATCCCGCTCAAAGACCTGTCGCAACGCGTCGGCGAGCTGGACAAGTTCAAGGGCAAGAACGTCATCGTCGTCTGCCAGTCGGGTACCCAGACCGCCAAGGCGGAAGGCATCCTGAAAAAAGCCGGCTTCCCGGAAGTACACGGCCTGACCGGCGGTATCGCAGCATGGCAAGCCCAAGGTCTCCCGACCGCCAGCCAAAACAGCCCGAAGGTCGCCAAATGACAGCCCGCGTCGTCATGTACAGCACTGCCGTCTGCCCGTATTGCATGATGGCTGAGCGGCTGCTCAAGAGCAAAGGTATCGAAGACATCGAAAAGATCCGTGTCGATCTCGATCCCCAGCAACGCGACATCATGATGCAAAAAACCGGTCGCCGCACCGTGCCGCAGATTTATATCGGCGACACCCACGTCGGCGGCTTCGACGATCTGAGTGCACTGGACCGTGCGGGCGGACTCGATCCCCTGCTGCAAGCCTGATGTACTGAGTCATTCCTGCATAACTGTATTAATTCAACCTGAAACGAGAGCATTCCATGGCGGAAGAGAACCAACAAGCTGAACAGCAACCTGTATTCCAGATTCAACGCGTCTACCTGAAAGACCTGTCGCTGGAGCAACCGAATTCACCGGCGATTTTCCTGGAACAGGATGCACCGGCAATCGAAGTGTCGGTCGACGTCGGCGCCGAAGCGCTGGCTGACGGCATTTTCGAATCCACCGTCACCATCACCGTGACTGCCAAGGTCAAGGACAAGGTCGCTTTTCTGGTCGAAGGCAAGCAAGCCGGCATCTTTGAAGTACGCAACGTTCCTGCCGAGCAACTGGATCCGCTGCTGGGCATCGGTTGCCCGAACATCATCTATCCCTACCTGCGCGCCAACATCGCCGACGTGATCACACGCGCCGGTTTCCCGCCGATTCATCTGGCTGAAATCAATTTCGAAGTGTTCTATCAGCAACGCCTGCAAGCGCTGGCCGAGCAACAAACCGATGGCACACTGGTCACCGGTTCGACGACCGTCAACTGATTCTGCCGTACCGCTGCGTTGCCATTCCGCTTGGCGTGAACGGTAATGCAGCGCGCCTCTTTCCTGCTATTCGATGCCTGACGTGTACGTGCAAGACTTTCCGGACACACGGCTTCAACCTCTACAGCGGAGCAAGTCCATGAAATTTTCCTCTCTCGTTCTATCCGCTCTCGTACTTAGCTCGGCTGCCGCCGTTCCTGCTTATGCGCTCGACTTCAAATCGGTCGGCGCCGCGCCGGCGATTCTGTACGACGCCCCATCCGAAAAAGGCCGCCGCGTCTCGATCGCGCCACGCGGCATGCCGGTAGAAGTCGTACTGACCTATGGCGACTGGAGCAAGGTACGCGATGCCTCCGGCGCGCTGTCGTGGGTACAGTCGAAGGCTTTGGCAGCCAAGCGCAACGTCGTTGTCAGCGCACCCAATGCCAAGATTCACGCCGCCGCCGATGAGGCCAGCGCGACCGTGTTCAGCGCCGACAAAAACGTATTGCTGGAACTGACGGATCCGACACCGGTCTCTGGTTGGGTCAAGGTCAAACACCGTGACGGCCAGAGCGGCTTCGTCAAGACTGCAGAGGTATGGGGGGATTGATTCTTCCATTTTCGAAGTGCACCCTGCCGGCATTGATCTCGGTTCATCGATGCCGGACCGGGCGCATACTTGGATATTCTGATATTCAGATACGCAGGCAGTACGCGAAGCATCATCAAGCCAGGCCTCGCTTTCACCTCACCAGCCTCAGACATTAGTCATTAGCGATAGCCCTCATGAACATTTCGATACTCGGCGCCGGCGCCTGGGGTACAGCACTGGCCATCAATCTGGTGCAACGTCACCAGGTCGTCCTGTGGGGCCGCAACACCAAGGCCATGCAAGACGCGGCAGCACAGCGCGAAAACATGGACTACCTGCGCGGCTTTCACCTGCCGGAGTCGCTCAAGGTCACGGCGGATTTCGATCTTGCGGTCGATCACGTCACACAAAGCCCCGCCGACAGCCTGCTGATCGTTGCGTCATCGGTCTCCGGCCTGCGTGCCTTGGCAGAAACCTTGCGCGACCGCAACATCCCCAACATCGTCTGGCTCTGCAAGGGCCTGGAAGAACAAACCCGCCTGCTGCCGCATCAGATCGTGCGTGAAGTCCTGGGTGACAGCATTCCTGCGGGTGCCTTGTCGGGTCCGTCGTTCGCGCAGGAAGTGGCGCGTGGCCTGCCCTGCGCACTGACGATCGCCAGCAACGACAAGGCCTTGTGCGAGCGCGTCGTCGCTGCGGTGCATGGCGGCAATCTGCGCGTGTATTCGAGTGACGATTTGATTGGCGTGGAAATCGGTGGCGCAGTGAAAAACATTCTCGCCATCGCCACCGGCGCCGCCGACGGCCTGCAACTGGGTCTGAATGCGCGCGCGGCCCTGATTACGCGCGGCCTGGCGGAAATCAGCCGTCTCGGCATTGCGCTCGGCGGACGTGCGGAAACCTTCATGGGCTTGTCCGGCGTAGGCGACCTCATCCTCACATGCACCGGCGATCTGTCGCGCAATCGCCGTGTCGGATTAGGACTGGCGCAAGGGAAAAAACTGGAGACGATCGTTGCCGAACTCGGTCATGTGGCCGAAGGCGTGCGTTGTGCGCAAGCCGTGCGCTCGCTGGCGCAGGAATTGAATATCGACATGCCGATCACCAATGCAGTGGCCGGCGCCTTGTTCGATGGCATTTCCGTACAGGAAATGGTTGCGCAATTGCTGTCGCGCGATCCGCGCGAAGAAAACTGAAAAGAAAAACTAAAACCCCGAAAAGCAGTACAACAAAGGGCGGTTTCAGCATTCCTTAACATCCCGGGGAGTCCCCGACATTCTGAAAATGCCGGACTGCATCACCCATATCTTTTGCAGTCCCGGCACCGTCCTGAAGCGATGATGCCTTGCCTGACTTAGCGGGCGACGATGTCGCTTTCCATTTTTGGGCGTTTGAAACGCTTGGGCGATTCGCCCTCGACGATATCGTCGATCTGCTTTGGCAGCTTGTCATACATGGAGCAATCGTCTTCACGCTCTTTGGCGCGAAACGATTTGGCTGTCTTGCTGAAACGGCCTTCCTTGGCCGCCAGCGCGTATGACTGATGATGGCTGGCGCCGAGCTTTGTCTTTGCGTTGCGTTCGATTGCTTGCATAACTCTATCCTTACCGTCTTCTGACGTTCCTGTTCGTAACTTCCGCGGCAACATTGATGGTGTGATCTGTCATCGTTGTGCGTTTGTCGCTGCGCGTTTTTGGCGCGCTGTACGTCATCTAACGCACCAAATACGATTTGGAATACGCGAAAAACGATTTTTCGTCAGGAAATAGCAAGAAAAGTAAAAACGCCGGCATGTTTGTCGCAACGCAAAAACATAAAATATCGTTTATTTTCAACTATTTACATAGCTTTCTGCGACCTGAATTTATAGAACATACGCAGTAGCAGCAAGATGGAAACAATTGTTGCAAAAAGTATCGGCTGGGCCAGCAAGTTCTTTCCTGCCTTCATCCACCAGAAATGTAAGATGCCCAGCGGCAAGATCAGATACATCAAGCGATGCAGCCATTGCCAGCGTTTGCCGCCCAGTCTGCGCACCATGCCGTTGGTGCTGGTCACGGCCAACGGGATCAGCAACACAAAAGCAATGAACCCGACAGTGATGAAAGGCCGCTTGATCACGTCCTTCCACATTTCCTCAACGTCGAAGAAATGATCGAACCAGAAAAACGTCATGAAATGCAGCGCGACATAAAAAAAGGAAAACAGCCCGAACATCCGGCGCAAGCGGATCAGCCAGTTCCAGCCGGTCAGCCGGCGCAACGGTGTGATCGCCAGCGTGATGCAGAGGAAATACAGCGTCCAGTCGCCGGTGTTGCGTGTGATGAACTCGATGGGGTTGGCGCCAAGCTTGTCGAGGAAGACAAACACAGCCAGACGCAAGAACGGTAATAGCGACGCTGCAAACAACACGGCTTTGAGAATGTCGACTTGCCGGCTCGTCAGTTTGCGGATGGCGTGAATGATATTCATATCGCCGCCTGCAACAGGTTGATCCTCACTGCCGATGAAGTCGTCGCGCGCGAGAAGAGGCCGAAGCAGGGGAAAAAGTCGATGTTGCGAGACAAGCGCTTGATCAGCATGCGGACTCCGTAAGCGGTGATAAGCAAAAAAGAAGGGCGAAAATCGACGAGAAAGGCGCCAATTGCCCGTGCAGGCATCGACATCATCTTACAGAAATTCGTGATTTTGATTTCCCCGGCAATGTGCGGAAGAAGATTTGCAATGCGTCGTCGAAGTCAGACTGCCAACTCAGGCTACGGGATGCAAGCGTCCGGGCAATTCGGCCAGTTCGCGAATGACGTGCACGCCTTCCGGCAAGTCCAGAATATGATCTTCCGGCTGCAACGCAAACACGGTCATGCCGGCGGCAAGCCCCGCGTGGATGCCCGGCAGGCTGTCTTCAACGACCGCGCAGCGATGCGACGGCACGCCCAGACTGGCTGCCGCGTGAAGAAACAAGGTGGGATCTGGTTTCCATTTCTGGACATCGTAGGCGCTGAAAATGCGGCCGGCAAAATACGACAACATGCCGGTGACCTTCAGACACAATTCAATCTTGGCCCGCGGTGCGTTGGAGGCCAGGCAAAACGGTACCGACAGCGCTTGCACCATCTCCAAAGCGCCATTGATGGGCTGCAGACGCTCGCTCAACATCTCGGTCATGACGCCACGCAACTCTTGTTCGAATACGGCCGGCAACGGCGCGCCATGCAATTCTTCGATGCGCGCCAGGCAGAGTTTCATGCTGGTGCCACGAAATTGCTGCAAGGCCTCCTGGGCGGTCAGGGTAACGCCGTAGCGTTCCACGTATTGCGACCAGGCATCGGCAACCACTACTTCACTGTCGACCAGCGTGCCATCGCAATCGAACAGCACCAGATCGACATCAGACCTTGCGTCTTTCTTCAAACCAAAACCCTTTTAAAGTTCGCCGTAGGAATGCAGGCCCGACAAGAACATATTGACGCCAAGGAAAGCAAACGTGGTCACCAGCAAGCCCACCAGCGCCCACCAGGCAGCGAAAGGCCCACGCAGGCCTTTCATCAGGCGCATGTGCAGCCACGCCGCGTAGTTGAGCCAGACGATCAGCGCCCAGGTTTCCTTCGGATCCCAGGACCAATAGCCGCCCCAGGCTTCCGCCGCCCACAATGCCCCGAGGATAGTGGCGATCGTGAAGAAAGCGAAGCCGACGGCGATGGCTTTGTACATGACATCGTCGAGCACTTCCAGCGACGGCAGGCGATCTGCCAGATAGCCCTTGGATTTGAGCAAATAGGCCACCGCGACCATGGCCGACAAAGCGAACGTGCCGTAGCCGATGAAATTGGCCGGCACGTGGATCTTCATCCACCAGCTCTGCAGGGCAGGCACCAACGGCTGAATCTCAGCCGCATCGCGCGACATGGTGTACCAGAACAGGAATCCGACCGCCGCCGTGATCACCAGCAGCACAAAAGCACCCAACTGACGGGTTTCATAGCGCTCTTCGTAATACAGATAGAACAGCGCCGTGATCATGCAAAACAGAATGAATACTTCGTACAGATTGGAAATCGGGATATGGCCGATATCGGCGCCGATCAGATAAGACTCGTACCAGCGCACCAGCATGCCGGTAAAGCCCAGCACCACCGCCGCCCAGCACAGCTTGGAGCCGATCGCGGAGCCGACCGGCGAACGGCCTATCAGGCCGATCCAGTAAAACAAGGTCGACAGCACGAACAAGGCGCTCATCCACAGGATCGCGGACTGGCTGGAAAGGAAATATTTGAGGAAGAATTTCTTATCGGCGAGTTCCAGATTGCCGCCGTACATCGCGATGGCCGATAAGGCCAGTACCGCCAGCAAGGCCATCAGCCAACGCACCTGTTTCCAGTGCCAGCCAAGCCAGGCAAAAGTGGGGGCCGCCAGGACCAGGACTGCCTTCTCGTAGTAGTCCATATGGTTGCCGTAGCGATTCAGCGCAAACAGCGACGCCGCAACCAGCGCAGCTGCGTAGATCCAGTCCAGCACGCTGAGACGTTTAAAAAAGCCGATATCCTGCGAGTAAGCGTGGGTTTGGCTCAATTCCATCATATTCTCCGATTTGTCTCCTGCTGCCATCCTACCCGTCCGCGGTGCGGGAGATATGTCGTTTCAGGCATAAGCGTTAAACGCAAACAGCCATAATCTCTGGCCCGTAGCTTACGCCGTTTGGCCCAGTTTCGCTTTGAGTAATTCGAATTCCTTCTCGAAATCCAGCGTCTTGCGTTGTGTGCTCATCGCCATCAGCGCATGCGAACCGCCTGCATCGTTCTCCTGAGGACGAATCCACACCCAGAGGCGGCGCTCCCGGATGTACAGCATCGAGAACACGCCCAGCACCAGGAACAGGCAGCCGAGATACACCACTTTCTTGCCAGGCGAGCGCGTTACCTGAAACACCGAGGCCTTGACCTCATCAAAACTGCTCAGCTGCAGATAGACCGGCGCGTGGTAAAAACCGGCGTCGGCCATGGCATTGATCGCCAGTTGCAGAAAGCGCGCATGCTTTTCATCGGTCGCCATCGACGGCTGACCGGCTTTCTCACGCGCCACTTGCCACAGCTCCCACATGCTGCCGTTGAGGATTTTCATGAAAATATCGGCGGCTTTCTCCTGCTCCGCAGCCGGGATCTTTTCAATGAATCGCGACACGGCGATATAACCCGACTCCTTGCCGTCACCGGCAAAAATGCTCAGGCCACGCAAGGCCGACTGCTGCACCTGTTCGCGCAATTGCTCGGAGTTGTTGCTGGTGCCTTTCATTGCCTGGCGTGCATATCGCATCGCGGCTTCTTCACGCAGCGCCGGGTTCGCCAGCGCAGCGCGCAGGCGCATCCATTCATTGACGCTGTCGTTCTCGTCGGCCGGGATACGCAGATAACGGAACGGCTCATCCGGCATATCGCGCACACCCGCCAGGAAAACGTAGGCACCATCGACCTGCACCGACATCATGTAATTGAGGAACTCGCGCGCCTGACCGGTCTTGTCGCGCAATTTATATTGCACGCTCGGCCCGACATTCTTCAGATCCTTGTTGTTGGCGTTCTTGGCGCCGGAACCGAGATGTTTGTCGAATCCTGCGGCAAAGCTCTTGTTGACGTTTTTATTGACGCTGCGCACATCCTGGCTGGCGCTGTTGCTCATGTTTTCAACGTTGAAGGGACGGAAACCTGTCCATTCAACGGTGTAGTCGCTGTCCTTTCCTTTTTCAGCAGAGGCCAGCGGCGTGCTGCCGTTGACCTCGCCGGCGATCTGGAACGATTTGTCTTCAGCGCCGCTCATGGCGTGCCCGGTCAGACGCAGCTTGCTGCCACCGTCTTCAAAGCTGGATTGATAGACCGCGACCCCGTTATAAATCAACGGCTCGTTGACCTTGATTGTGGCAGAAAAATCTTTGCCGGTAGCGTTGTCGCGCACGATCACATCACTGGCGAACAGCTTCGGCATGCCGGTCGAGTAGTAATCGATGACGAAACGTTTGAGATGGATCGTGAAGGGCAAGTCTTGAATCATCACACCATTCTGCTGCGGAATAATCGCGGTACTGCTGCTGGCGCCTTCCGGAATGAGCGTATTGCCGCGGAAGGTCGGATTGCCCAGTCCCAGACGATGTTCTGCCGGGATCTGCGAAATCACGCCATTGCCGGCGAACGGCGTCTTGCCGTAAAACCATTGCTGGAAGCGAATCGGCAAGTCGGAATCGAGCAAACCGCCGACGCAAATAATGACGATGGCGCTATGCGCAAAGATATAGCCCCATTTGTTGGCGGCGCCTTTCTTGGCGGCGATCAGCGTCGCCCCTTCTTTCTCTACCAGTTTGACCTTATAGCCGTTGGCGCCGATGCGTTGCGCCAGTTGCTGCGCCAGCGCGGCGACCGGCGTGGCGACAGTCCATTCTGCCTTGTGGTGGAAATTCTGCAGCGATTGCTCGCGCACGTTTTCGCGCCAGCTTTTGACATCCTTGAGCATCTTGGGGCCATTGCGCGCAATACACAGCGAGGTCGACAGCACCAAAAATCCCATGATCAGCAGGAACCACCAGGCTGAATACACCGCATACAAACCCACCTTGTTGAATACTTCGAACCAGAACGGCCCGAACTGGTTGACGTAGTTCGGCATCGGTTCGTTCTGCTTGAGCACGGTGCCGATGATGGAGGCGATGGCGATCAGCGTCAGCAGGCTGATCGCAAAGCGCATGGAAGAAAACAGTTCGACGAAGTCGGCAAGCCATCGCTGCCGGGTTTTCAGTTGTATGCCTGCGGTACTGCCTGTCATAAGTGCTACCTTTTATCGATGCTGCTTCTACAGTTTTTTGCGTTCGCCATTCTCAGCGACTGCCCCGCGGCCCTGCGCGGAAATAAAATGAAAAAGGGGCGGCTTCTCAGCCACCCCCTCCAATTTGTTACCAGCTAATTTTTACTTCAAACCGGCGATGTAGTCTGCTACCGCCTTGATTTCTTTATCCGACAAACGTTCCGCAATGGTTGTCATTTGCGGGCTGTTGGTGCGGGTGCCGCCACGGAAATTGGTCAGCTCGGTCATCGTGTAATCCTGATGCTGACCAGCCAGACGCGGATATTGTGCCGGGATGCCGGCGCCGTTCGGGCTGTGGCAGCCTGCGCAGGCAGGTACATTCTTGGAAGCGATGCCGCCGCGCCAGATTTGTTTGCCCAGATCCAGCGTGTCTTTGTTCTTGGCCGCACCCGGTTTCGGCGCCTGCGCATTGAGGTAGGCGGCGATGTTCTTCACGTCTTCATCCGACAAGGCCTTGGCCAGCGGCGACATGATGGGATTGTTGCGACCGGCCGAACGGAAGTCGGTCAGCTGCTTGATGATATAAGCAGTATGCTGGCCGGCCAGACGCGGATTGGCGGTAATCGTGGAATTGCCTGCAGCGCCATGACAGGACACGCAAGCGGTGATGTTTCTAGCGGTATCGCCGTTAGTGTAAAGCGCCTCACCTTTGGCCGGATCAACCTTGGCGACGGGCTCTGGTTTCTTTTCTTCGGCTGCAAATGCTGTGGAAGACACCGCCAGCACTGCAATAAACAAGGATTTCAACAATGGTGAAAAGGCACGATTCATTCAAACACCCTGAGACTTGATTATATTAATAAATTGCCAGGTTGGCGACGATGCTTCTTTCCTTAATCTTTCCAAAAAATGCCTGAAAAGTGTTTCCTCCAGCACAACACAACAAGAGGTAACCCCTTATTGTACAATAGCTTTTCGGCATTTTTGCCCACTTTTAATGCATTCCTCCTACTATGTCCCAACTTTGGCAAGCCCGTTTCTTCACCACGGTGAATCATCTCCGTGATTTGCCAACCACTCAGGTACCCGAGATTGCCTTCGCCGGCCGCTCCAATGCCGGCAAATCTACCGCAATTAATGTGTTGTGCAATCAAAAGAAGTTGGCTTTTGCTTCAAAAACGCCAGGACGGACACAGCATATCAACTATTTTTCCATCGGCGGCGCCCATGTGGCACAGCATCGCAAAGATGAGACAAAAGTTGATGAAATCCGCGCCCTGCTGGTCGACTTGCCCGGTTACGGCTACGCCCAGGTCTCCGGCTCGGCCAAACTGCATTGGCAGGAACTGCTCGGTGACTATGTGCGCCGCCGCGAACAATTGGCCGCGCTGGTCATGATCATCGATTCGCGCCGGCCGTTTACCGAACTCGATATTCAGATGGTTGAATGGTTCGCGCCGACCGGCAAACCCATGCATTGCATCCTGAGCAAAGCGGACAAGCTCAACCGCAATGAAGCCACCAACGCGCTGCGTCAGGCTGAGACCTTTTTGTCCAGTTATGTCGATGCCGACGGCAAGCCGTTTCCGTTCACAGCGCAATTGTTTTCGGCGCTCAAGCGTACCGGCATCGATGAAGCCACCGACAAGATTATGGAACTGGCCGGGCTGACGGATGAAGATATCGATGTCGAGGGCGCAGCATCTGCGGCAGCGCATGATGTCGATGCTGCTGAGAGCGAAGATAAGTAAGAGATAAGGCGAACAGGTGAAAACCTGACGCCAGATGTAAAAATGCCCTGGAAGGGGGAAACCGTTCCAGGGCAAAACGCCTATCGTTTGCACGATGAGCCCCGCTCAGGGAGGGAAGGGGAAGCGGGAGGCAACATACATTGCCTGCGTGTAAGAACCCCTCTCCGAAGAAAAGTTTCAAAGGGCGAATGGATTTTTTAATTATCGTCTTTTGAGTATTTTTTAATTGAATTTGTTTGAATTTGTCCGCATTTAGCGCCGCCGACAACATACCGGGTCCAAGGTATATCACCGCCCGCCCCGACATCGCCTCCGCGTCGCGTTCATGTCCTTTTTCAAGCGCTTTAGCGAGTACCCACATGTCGTCGTCTATCAAATCATCTTCCCAGTTTCCCGCCCTTCGTATGCGTCGCATGCGCAAGGACGCTTTTTCGCGTGCGATGATGCAGGAAAACGTCATCACCCCGGCCGACCTGATTTATCCGGTATTCATCCAGGAAGGCCAGAACCTGCGTACTGCGGTCGGCTCCCTGCCCGGTGTTGAACGCCTGTCCATCGATCAATTGCTGCATGTCGCCGAAGACACCGTCGCGCTTGGCATTCCGGTACTGGCCCTGTTCCCGGTTATCGATCCTTCGCTGAAAACACCGGACGGCATCGAAGCCACCAACCCCGACGGCCTGGTGCCACGCGCCGTCGCCGCGCTGAAACAGCGCTTTCCCGAACTGGGCATCCTGACCGACGTGGCACTCGACCCCTATACCAGCCACGGCCAGGACGGCGTGATGGACGACAGCGGCTACGTCCTCAATGACGAAACCACCGCCCTGCTGGTCCGGCAAGCCCTCACACAGGCGCAGGCCGGTGTTGACATCGTCGCCCCGTCGGACATGATGGACGGCCGCATCGGCGCCGTACGCAACGCGCTGGAAGCAGACAAATTCATCTACACGCGCATCATGGCTTACTCGGCCAAATACGCCTCGGCGTTTTACGGCCCGTTCCGCGATGCAGTCGGCTCGGCCGCCAATCTCGGCAAGGGCAGCAAGAGCACCTATCAGATGGATCCGGCCAACAGCGACGAAGCGCTGCGCGAAGTCGCACTCGATCTGGAAGAAGGCGCCGACATGGTCATGGTCAAACCCGGCATGCCCTATCTCGACATCGTGCGCCGCGTGAAGGACGAGTTCAAAGTCCCGACGTTCGCGTATCAGGTCAGCGGCGAATACGCCATGATCAAAGCCGCCGCACAAAACGGCTGGCTCGACCACGACAAGGCGATGATGGAAGCGATGATGGCCTTCAAGCGCGCCGGCGCCGACGGCGTGCTGACTTACTTCGCTCGCGACATCGCGCGCTATCTCAAGAAATAAATCTACCGGCGTCGCCATTCAGGCGACGCCTTCCCTTCCCCCTCCCTTCCACGGATTTCGCTGCACCCGCGCGGCATAGTTGAAATCCGGATATCCAATCTCTGAATTGGTATTTTTACAAAGTCGCCGGACTCTTTATAGTCAGCGGAATACGGAGTCCTCTCGGGCTCCGATTCTTTTGGCGGGCGCGCTTTATCTTTGTCATGCGCCCTCCTCTCGCTCAACAAGAAAAAAGGTCCGGGAATGACATTGCATACTCTGTTCAAAAAACTTGCGGCAGTCGCTGCACTCACGCTTAGCGTCGCCAATATCAATATTGCTCACGCCGAAGACGTGCCGCAGGAAGTCCGCTTCGCCTGGGCCGGCGGGCCGCGCGTCTGGATTCTCGGCAAAATCGACAAGTCCTTTGATAAATCCTTCGGCGCACCGGTGCGATGGATTCCCTTCGCTACCGGCGCTGACGTGCTGTCGCTGTTTGCCGCCAAAGAAATCGACATCGCACGTTTTGGCTCCAGTCCGGCCGTGGCCGGCATCGCGCGCAAGCTGCCGATTGAAATCATCAGCGTGCCCGAAGTGATCGCCACCAGCGAACGCCTGATCGGCCGCAAGAGCAAGAACGTCAACAGCATCAAGGATCTCGAAGGCAAGACCGTCGCGTACCCGCCAAACTCGACCGCACAATACGCGTTGGAACTGGCCATCAAGGTGAATCGCCTCGACAAATCCAAGATCCGCCTGGTGCCGCTGAAACCGGCCGATCAGGTCGCTGCATGGAAGCGCGGCGACATCGATGCCGCCTATGTCTGGGGCCCCTTCACACAACAATTCGAAGCCGATGGCGGACATGAGATTTTCGTCACCAGACAACTGCAAAAAGATGGCTTCCTGATCTACAACAACTTCGTCGTCCGCAAGGAGTTCGCCGAAAAATATCCGCAGCTGGTCGTGAAGTTCCTGCGCACATACCAAGAGAAGGTCGATCAATACAAGAAAGATCCGGACGGCTCTGCGCAACTGATCGCCAAGCACCTCGACATCCCGTTTGAAACCGCGCGAAGCGTCTTGACCGGTCTGGAATATCCCTCCAACACCGAGCAGCTGACCCCGGCGTATCTGGGCAACGGCACGACGACCCCGACTTCCGGTATCGCCAAAGCAGCAAAAGACACCGCGAACTTCCTCGTGGAAATCGGCGATCTGCGCAAGAGCGACGTTCCTGAATCGTTTGCCCCCGCGATCAATACGACTTACCTGAAGCAGGCGGTAAGCAAGTAATGCGGCACATGATCGAGCGAGAGCACGCATGAGTAACTCAGTGAACACACGCTCACAGACAGGTCTGAGCGCCACGCAACGCGTTGCCGTCAGCACTGCCGCGGTTGCGCTGGTGCTGGGCGTCTGGCAGCTGTCCGGCACTCTGAAGTGGATCGATCCCTTGTTGCTGCCGCCACCGACCGAAATCTTCCAGACTACGGTCGACATCCTCGCCGACGGCTACCGCCAGGTCTCGTTGTGGCAACACATCTGGGTCAGCGTGCTGCGCGCGACGGTGGCGTTTGCCGCCGCCATCGCCACGGGGATCCCGCTGGGACTGGCAATGGGTTTGTCGCAGCCGGTCAGCGCAGTGCTGGAACCGTTCGTGCAGTTCTTGCGGCCGCTGCCGAAGATCGCGCTGATTCCCTTGACGGTGGTGTGGTTCGGCATTGATGAAGGATCCAAGTTTTTCCTCATCTATATTTCATGCTTCCTGAGTGTCGTGGTCAGCGCCGCGGCAGCAGCCGTCGGCGTCAGCAAAAATCGCATACGCGCCGCACAGACACTCGGCGCCAACCGCTATCAAGTATTCACGCGCGTGGTGTTGCCGAATGCCTTACCGGAAATCTTTACCGGCGTACGCCTGTCCATCGGCATCGGCTGGACCTCGCTGATCGCCGCCGAGATGGTTGCCGCCAACTCCGGCCTCGGCTGGATGGTGATCAACGCCGGTACTTATCTGCGCACAGATGTCGTCATGCTCGGCATTCTGCTGCTGGGCGGCATCGGCTATCTGTTCGATCTGGCGTTGGTGCTGCTGCAACGCACTTTTGTACCTTGGGCGGGACGCGACGCATGAACCAAATTGCACAACTGCCCGCACGCGTGCAGCTAGCCGGCATCAGCAAAAGTTTTGCATCCGGCAAGCAAGCCGCCACGCCGGTGCTATCCGATATCTCGCTGGAGTTGGAACAAGGCGAACTGGTCTGTCTGCTCGGCCCTTCCGGCTGCGGCAAGTCGACCATCCTCAATCTGATCGCCGGATTCGAACAAACCGACAGCGGCGCCATCCTGCTCGATGGATCGCCGGTCAACAAACCCGGGCCGGAACGCGGGGTAGTGTTTCAGCAACCGACACTTTTCCCGTGGCTGTCGGTGCTGGACAACGTGACCTTCGGCCCGCGCATGGCGGGTGTGAAAAAGTCCGCCTATCTGCCGGAAGCGGAGCGCTATCTGCGCCTGGTCGGTCTGCAGGATTTTTATCATCACATGCCATGGCAGTTATCCGGCGGCATGCGCCAGCGGGTCGCTCTCGCACGCGCCTGGCTGCCCAATCCGGAGATCCTGTTGATGGATGAGCCTTTCGGCGCGCTGGATGCACAGACGCGTTTGATGATGCAGGAACTGCTCACCAGCGTCTGGCAAAAAACCGGCACCACCATCCTGTTCATCACCCACGACGTTGACGAGGCGCTGTTCCTCGCCGATCGCGTGCTGGTGATGTCGGCACGGCCTGGCCGCATCTGCGCGGAATTCAAGATTCCCTTCCCGCGGCCGCGCGATGTCGAGGTGCTGGTGGCTGACGTCGGCTACGGCGCGCTCAAGCAAAAGATCCTGCACATCGTGCGTGAAGAAGCGCGCAAGAGTATGGCCGGCACCGCACCATGAGCACGCCTTTGCTTGGCGTGCTCGGCGGCATGGGGCCGCTGGCGGCGGTGGATTTTGCGCGCAAGCTGCTTGCGCTGAATAAAGTGGAAACGGAACAGCAGCACATACCGACACTGCTATGGAACGTGCCGCAAATCCCGGATCGTCAGCTCGCCCTGTCGCGCGGCGGGCCCTCGCCTTTGCCCGCAATGCTGCAGGGCATCGCCGTGTTGAATGCGGCGGGAGCGACCCGTATTGCGATCCCCTGTAATACCGCGCATCACTGGTTCGATGAACTCGCAGCAGCGAGTAAGGCACCGTTGTTTCATATCGTCGACGCGACGTTGGCGCAACTCGGTGACAAGCAGGAAATCGTCGGCTTGCTGGCGACGCGCGGTGCCTTGCAATCGCGCCTGTATCAAGACCGTTTCGATGTCTTGCAACAGCGTTACGTGGTCAATACCGAAGACGAACTCGACGAGTTGTTCATGCCCGGCTGCTATGCAATCAAGCACGGCAAGATCGTTGAAGGCGGGCGTTTGCTGGAAGCGGCAGCGCAACGCTTGCTGGCACGCGGCGCGACCCGTCTGGTGCTCGCCTGTACGGAAATTGCCACCGGTCTGGAAAGCCTCAACTCCCCCCTTCTTGCCGTATCGGTCGACACCAATGCTGCACTGGCGCACGCCTGCCTTCAGGATTGGTACGCGCAAAACGAATAGGTTTTGCTGACCTCGCATAAAAAAAGCGCACCCCGACGTGAGTCGAGATGCGCTGAAATGCATCGGCTTTCGCCGACTTCTGCTCAGAAGCTCTTAACCTGCCTTTGCACCTACTGCGAGGCCATGATCCGTGAATTGGCAATCCTTGGGCGGCGCTCGGAATCCTCACGTACTCGAGTACGTTCCGGTTCCTGCGCTCCGGCCGCCACCGGCTGATGACCTCTCGCTACGGTTCAAAGACAGGTTGATATTTCGTTGATGCCCGGTTGATGATTACTTCCACAGGGAGCACTTCGACTCCGCCTTGGTCATGTAAGCCTGATCGCCGGGAATCGTCTGCACCAGCTTGTAGTAATCCCATGGGCGCTTGGATTCGGACGGCTTTTTCACTTCCATCAGGTACATGTCATGCACCATGCGGCCATCCGGACGAACCACACCGTTGGAGGTAAAGAAATCGTTGATCTTGTTCTTGCGCAGGTAGTCCATGATCTTGTCAGCGTCGGTAGTGCCGGTCGCCTTGACTGCCTTCAGGTACTGCCCCACCGCTGACGCATCGCCGGCCTGGAACATGGTCGGCATCTTCTTCATCTTGCCGAAGTAGCGATTACCCCATGCGCGCGCCTGGTCGTTCATGTCCCAGTACCAGCCGTCGGTCAGGTACATGCCTTGTGTAACTTGCAGACCCAGCGAGTGCGTATCGGTGATGAAGATCAGCAGACCCGCCAGCTTCATAGTCTTGTTGACGCCGAATTCATTGGCTGCCTTGATCGCGTTGATCACGTCGCCGCCCGCCACTGCCAGACCCAGGATCTGTGCCTTGGAGGATTGCGCTTGCAGCAGGAAGGACGAGAAGTCGGACGTCGCCAACGGTGCACGCACCTGACCGACAACGCTGCCGCCGCCGGCCTTGACCACATCGCTGGTATCTTTTTCAAGCGAGGTGCCGAACGCGTAGTCAGCCGTCACGAAGTACCACGACTTGCCGCCTTGCTTGGTGATCGCAGCGCCTGTACCACGCGCCAGTGCAGTGGTGTCGTAAGCGTACTGGATGGTGTAGGCGTTGCATTCTTCGTTGGTCTGGCGCGTGGTGCCGGCGCCAACCGAGATGAAGACCTTTTTCTTTTCGCCGGCGACTTTACCCATCGCCAGGCTGGCTGCCGAGTTCACGCCGCCGACGAGCATGTCGACGCCGTCGCGGTCGAACCATTCACGCGCCTTGTTGGCGGCGATGTCGGCCTTGTTCTGATGATCGGCAAAAACGAATTCGACTTTCTTGCCGTTGATGGTGCCGCCGGCATCGGCGATCGCCATCTTGATGGCTTCGATACCACCCTGGCCGTCCATGTCGGCATAGGTGCCGGACAGATCGGTGATGAAGCCGATCTTGATGGTGTCGCCAGCGGCGTTGGCTGCTGTCATGTTGCCTGCTAATGCTGCGCACATCGCAGCGGACATCGCTGCCAGTTTCAGAAATTTCTTCAAACCCGTCTCCTCTGTTGTTATGGTTCCACCGCAACGCGCAGCATCATGAGCGGCTGCGCGTCGCCTCCCTCTTTTTACTGCTTTACGCTGTACGCGGATCGTTCACCACAGCCTTGGTTTGTTCACCATCAACCAGACGCATCAGGCCCAGCGGATTCGCGTTTTGCAACGCAGCCGGCAACAGTTCGTCCGGATAGTTTTGATAGCAGATCGGGCGCAGGAAACGATCGATCGCCAGCGTGCCGACGGACGTGCCGCGCGCATCCGAAGTCGCTGGATACGGACCGCCATGGACCATCGCGTCGCTGACTTCAACGCCGGTCGGGAAGCCGTTGACCAGCAGACGGCCGGCCTTCTGTTCCAGCAGCGCGATCAGATCCTGATAGGCGCGCAGATCTTCCGGTTGCGCCTGCAAAGTCGCGGTCAGCTGACCATGCATGTTGCGGGCGAAGTCGATCAGCTGTTCGCGGCTTTCCAGCTCGACGATGACTGTTGCCGGGCCGAACACTTCTTCTTCCAGCGGTGCGTCCTTGGTGAACAACACTGAAGCTTCTGCCTTGAACAGATGCGGTACAGCCTGCGTATCGCTGCTGCCGCCGGCGGCAACGGTGACCACGCCAGGAACCTTGCTCAGACGCTCCACCCCACCACCATAGGTCTTGAGACCGGCGCTGTTGAGCATGGTCTGAGGAGATTGCGCAGCCATCGCATCGCGCAGTTGTTCGATGAACTTGGTCAGTTCCGGCGAACGTACGCCCAGCACCAGGCCCGGGCTGGTGCACAGCTGGCCGACGCCGACCACGACCGAGCCGATCAGATCGCGTGCAATCGCTTCGCCGCGTGTTGCCAGTGCTTGCGGCAACAGGATGATCGGGTTGATGCTCGACATTTCGGCGAACACCGGAATCGGCTGCGGACGCGCTGCCGCCATGTCGCACAATGCACGGCCGCCGCGCAGCGAACCGGTGAAACCGACCGCCTGAATACCTGCGCTCTTGACCAGTTGCGCACCGACGCGATCACCGTAAATCATGTTGAAGGTACCGGCAGGCACGCCGCTACGCTTGACTGCGCGCTCGATGGCGTCCGCCACCAATTCAGAGGTGATCAGATGGCCGCTGTGTGCCTTGAACACAACCGGGCAACCCGCTGCCAACGCTGCGGCGGTATCGCCGCCGGCAACTGAAAACGCCAATGGAAAATTGCTGGCGCCAAACACACCGACCGGGCCAACGCCGATACGGTATTGACGCAGATCCGGACGCGGCAACGGCTGACGTTGCGGCAGCGCGGTATCAATGCGCGCACCGTAGAAATCACCGCGGCGCAAGACCTTTGCGAACAGGCGCATCTGGTTGCTGGTGCGGCTGCGCTCGCCTTGCAGACGCGCTGCAGGCAACGCGGTTTCGCGCGACACTTCAGCGATGAAGTCGTCGCCAAGGGCGTCGATTTCTTCCGCGATGGCGTCGAGGAATTTGGCGCGCGCTTCCGCCGGCAAAGCGCGATAAACAGGATAGGCTGCGCTGGCGGCGTCAACCGCTGCGGTGACTTCTGCTTCGGTCGCGGTCAGAAATGGAACTGCGTGCGCTTCGCCGGTCGCTGCTGCGATGCTGAGCAACTTGACGTCGCCCTTGCCGCTGCGTGCGCCGCCGATGTAGTTATGTCCGAGGATGGTCATTTGTCTCTCTCCGTTTACATCGATTGTGTGAGCATGCGTGCGTAGTCGTCTTCCGACGCGACACGCGGATTGGTTTTGTGGCTGTGGTCAGCCAGCGCACCCTTGATGATCTTGGGGAACATGTCTTCGGTCACGCCCAGTTCGGCCAGGCCGGTCGGCAAGCCGAGACGCTTGCTCATGTCCTTGATGGCAGGGCCGATATCGGCTTCATTTGCCAGACCCATGGCGTGCGCCATGCGCGCCAGTTTCTTTTCCTTGATAACCGACTCCGAATCCTTGTTGAATTCAATGATGGCCGGCAGGAAGATCGCGTTCAAGGTACCGTGATGCAGACGCGGATTGATGCCGCCCAGCGAGTGGCTCAGGCTATGCACGCAGCCGAGACCTTTCTGGAATGCCATCGCGCCTTGCATCGATGCGCTCATCATGTTCAGGCGCGCTTCGCGGTCGTGCGGTTCTTTGGTGGCGCGTTCGATATGCGCCCAGGCGCGCCACAAACCGTCCAGCGCGATACCGTCAGCCGGCGGATTGAAGGACGGCGCCATGAAGGTTTCCAGGCAATGCGCAATCGCATCCATACCGGTGGCCGCAGTCATCATCGCCGGCAGATTCAATGTCAGTTCAGGATCGCAGATCGCCAGGCGTGGCACCAGATACGGCGACAACACGCCGACCTTGCGACCGTCGTCGAGAATCAGAATCGCACCACGACCGACTTCACTGCCGGTACCCGCCGTGGTGGGAATGGCGATCACAGGTGCCGTCTTGGCGGTGATGTTGGCCAGGCCGCCTTCGATCAGGGCGAAGGACTTCAACGTGCCCTCATGCGTGCCGCATACGGCCACGCCCTTGGCGAGGTCGATCGACGAACCGCCGCCCACGGCGATGATGCCGTCACAGGCGCCGTCGCGGAACATCTTGACCGCAGCGCGCACGGCGTTTTCATTCGGGTTCGGGGGAGTCTGATCAAACACGGCGACTTGTGCCCCGTCTTTCAGCTGGGCCACAACCTTGTCGAGGATGCCGGCGTTGCGGATACCCATGTCGGTGACGATCAGCGGTTTGCGGATACCGATGCGGTCGCATTCCTGCTGCAGCAGCGCGAGCGCGCCGTAGTCGAACTGAACCTGGGTAATGTAGTTAATCAGTGCCATTACATAGCCTTAAAGTTATAGATATACTTGCAATGCCATTCGGATCCGGCAGTCTCCAAATGTCTTTGCGTATGGCATTTCCCTACGCAAATCAAGCTTTAGAGGCGAAACTGTATGCCAATCATCACGCTTTGCCTAATGAGAGCTATTGATACAGCTATAACTAATACTCATACATAATAATGCAAGATATCCCCTCCCTCAGCTCTATCACTTCCCGCCTGCATCTCAAGCAATTGCGGCTCCTGACCGCGCTGGCCGACCACGGCTCGCTGCTCAAGGCAGCGGAGCAGGTTGCACTGACGCAACCTGGCGCCAGCAAGGCGTTGCAAGAGATTGAGACGACCTTGGGCGCACAGCTCTTCGTGCGTACCAACCGCGGGCTGGAAGCCACCGACCTCGGTCATTGCGTCATCCGCTACGCCCGCCTGATCCAGACCGACCTGGCGCACCTGCGCGAAGACATGATCGGCATTCTGCAAGGTCATGGCGGGCGGCTGGCGCTGGGTGTGATCATGGGTGCGGTACCGCTGCTGACCGATGCGCTCACGCGTTTATTGGAGAAGCGCCCCGCCCTGTCCGTGGAAATTGTCGAAGACACCAGCGCACGGCTGCTGCGGATGCTGGATCAGGGCCGGCTGGATATGGCGATCTGCCGTACCAGCATCAGTCAGCAACCACATCTGTACGACAGCATCAATATCCATAACGAAAAGCTGGCCGTCGTGGCCAACATCAATCATCCGCTGGCGCAGCGACAAGCGCTGCAACTGGCGGATCTGGCCGACTCGCGCTGGGTGGTTTATTCTGCCAATATGCCGATGCGCCTGCTGCTGGAGCGTGAATTCCACGAGGCTAACCTGCGCTTCCCGCTGCATCTGCTGGAAACCACCTCGGCCTTCACGACCTTGTCCCTGTTGCAGAGAAATCCCTCTTTCGTCGCGCTGATGTCGGTCGACGTGGCGCAGTTCTGCACCCGCTTCGGCATGACGACCATCCTGCCGCTGCCACTGCAGTCGCGCAGCGAACCGTATCAGTTGGTAACACGTCACGGCAGCATGCGCTCATCGGTGGCGCAGTTGTTCATCGATGAATTTGCTGAAGTACCGCCGGAGCTGGCGTAGCTGCGCTACTGATTGCAGACGTAAAAAAAGCGCTCCGGTCGGGAGCGCTTTTTTGTTGGTGCCGGACCTGGTGAAAAGCCTGGCCCTAAACGTATGCTTATTTGTTCGGCTGCGGTGTGATGCGCAGATAAGGACGTGGCGAGGTGTAACCCTTTGGATACTTTTGCTTAATGACTTCTTCATCCTTGACCGACAACGGGATGATGACGTCGTCGCCGTCTTTCCAGTTACCTGGTGTTGCGACGGTGTAGCCGTCTGTCAGTTGCAGCGCATCCAGCACGCGCAGCACTTCGTCGAAGTTGCGGCCGGTGCTCATCGGGTAAGTGATGATGAGGCGCACCTTCTTCTTCGGATCGATGATGAAGAGCGAACGGACCGTCGCTGTTTCCGACTGGTTCGGGTGGATCATGTCATATAGGCCGGCGACTTTCTTGTCGACGTCGGCAACGATAGGGAAACCGACCACGGTCTTTTGCGTGTCCTCGATGTCCTTGATCCATTGATTGTGCGCTTCGGCGCCGTCCACCGACAACGCGATGGCCTTGACGTTGCGCTTGTCGAATTCAGGCTTGAGTTTGGCAGTCAGGCCCAGCTCGGTGGTGCAGACCGGCGTGAAGTCGGCCGGGTGCGAAAACAGGACAACCCAGGAGTCGCCCGCCCATTCGTGAAACTTGATTTTGCCGATCGAAGAATCTTGCTCGAAATCCGGCGCGGTATCGCCCAAACGTAAGGTCATCTTAGTCTCCTAGTAACGAATTGGTCAGGGAAACGCGCTTCGTATCCGTCGCGGCAACCACGCAGCGACGCAATTGGCAATGAACAACTGTGCGGATCGTGAAACGCGCTCTTAAACAGGACGTTAACTATAGCGTCTATGTTGATCGCGTTCCAACAACTATTAACGCCTAACCTAATAACCACGGGCTATGACAGATTCACGCGCCGCTGAACGCAAGAAGTTGGCAGGACGACAAATGAGAGGAAGGTGAAAGCAAAACGACGATGCCGGTGAGGTCATCGTCGTTAAGAGAGCAGAGAGACGAGAAAGCTGTGAAGTTGTTAGCGGACGGCTTGCAAGCTTTGCAGGAACTGTTCCGCGTTCTGATAGCCGATTACCCGCTTGCCAGGTAATTCGCGTCCCTGCCGGTCAAACAGGATGATGCCCGGTGGCCCGAAGAGCTGAAAACGTTTAAGCATGGCTTTGTCGTCGGCATTGTTGGCGGTGACATCGATCTGCAGCAAGACCATTTTCGAGAACTGTTCACGTACACGGGCATCGGTGAAGGTGAATTTTTCCATCTCTTTGCAGGAGACGCACCAGTCTGCATAGAAGTCCAGCAGTGCCGGTTTGCCGCCGGTCTGCGCCAGGGCGGCATCCAGTTCGGCAATCGAGCGTACGCGCACGAAGTCGGTATGTGCGACCTGAGTAGCACTACCACCACGCAAGTGCGAAAGAGGCGCCAATGCATCCCGTCCGCCGGTGGCGACGCTGACCAGTTGCAGCAATCCCAGGGCGGCAAACACCAGACCGAAAGCACGTGAGATCCAGCGTGCCGGCTGCCGCCACAGCAGATAGGCGCCGTAGGCGATACCCAGTACCGCCCAGCCCGCAACGAACAACCACGCCGGGATGACCGGCGAGACCATCCACAATGCCGTCGCCAGCATCAGCACGCCGAAGAACCGTTTGACCGATTCCATCCACGCCCCCGCGCGCGGCAACAAGGTGCCGGCCGATGCGCCGATGACCAGCAAAGGTACGCCCATGCCGAGCGCCATGGCGAACAAGGCGCTGCCGCCGAGCACCACGTCGCGTGTCTGGCTGATGTAGAGCAAGGTGCCGGCCAGCGGTGCCGCGACGCACGGCCCGACGATCAATGCGGAGATTGCCCCCATGACAAAGATGCCGGCCAGCTTGCTGCCGCCCCGCTGTTCGGACGCCTGCGTCAGTTTTGATTGCAGCGCCGCAGGCACCTGCAACTGATAGAAATCAAACATCGACAGCGACAACCCAATCATCAGCAGTGCGAACAAACCAAGCACCCAGGGGTTCTGCAATGCGGCGGAAAGGCCTTCACCGATCATGCCGGCGGCGACACCGAGAGCCGTGTAGACCAGCGCCATCCCAAGCACATACGTCGCCGACAACAGCAGGCCGCGTCCGCGACTGGACTGCGCGCCTTCACCCACGATGATGGATGACAAGATGGGCACCATCGGCAATACACATGGCGTGAATGACAGGCCGATGCCAAACAGGAAGAACAAGGACAACACGGCCAGCAGTTTGCCGCTCTTGAGGACTGCTGCGATCTTGTCCATGTCGGAGGCATCCGCTCCAACCGCACCGTCCGCGTTTGATGGATTAGCTGCTTTGACGACTTGCCCGACAGCGTCCGGCGACATGGTTGCGACGGTATCCATCGGCGGATAGCACAAGCCCTGGTCGGCGCAGCCCTGGCCGGTTGCAGTCAGTTTGAAAGAGCCGGTGGCATCAACCGGGATACGAATGCTGACGCTGTTGCGATAGGTTTCAACTTCCTTCTGGAAGTTGTCGTCGTACTTCACCTTACCGTGCGGAAAATCAGGCTGGCCGAGCGTCGCGCCTTCCGCTTTGAAATGGAAACGATCGCGATACATGTAATAACCGTCGGCAATCGCATAGTTGATTTCCAGCGTCTTCGCGTCGAGCATCGTGGCGGAAAACTTGAACGCGACTTCGGGGGCCAGATAATCCTCTGCATGCGCGGTCGAGGGCGCCATCAACAATACTGCCGACATGGTTGCAACGATAGCGACGAACAACTGCAGCGCAGTGAGCCAGTTTTTCCAGCTTCCTCGTTTTCCCGATTGGTCTGATTGTCCCCATTCGGCACCGCTTCGCGCGGCAACCTGCAAACACTTAAACATTCAACTCTTTCCTTGTTTCTGCAACGATCCAGTTCAGGTAGGCCGGCAAACCGGCCGCGATCGGGATCGCAATAATCTCTGGCACATCATACGGGTGCGCGGCTTTGATCGCCGCTTCCAGTTCGGCGTAGCGCGCCTGCGTCGTCTTGACCATCAGCGTAACCTCGCTGGCGTGCTCGATGGCCCCCTGCCATTGATATACCGACTGTACCGCAGGCATGATATTGATACAGGCGGCCAGCCTCTTTTCCACCAGAGTACGCGCCATGCTGTTGGCCAGCTCGGTGTCCGGTACATTGCTCAAGACGAGCAGAGTTTGTTCCATGGCAATTCTCTCCGAAAGTGGCGTTGCAACCGGCATCAAAAACGACGGCGCGTAAAAATCATCGCCACATAAAAACCGCCGCAACAATACACTGCCAATATCGCCAGATCCAGCAAAGGTGTCTGCGGCCAGCCGCCAAGCACCAGCGGGCGCACCAGATTGACGGCCGCGCTCAGCGGCAGAAATTGCGATATCAGCTGCAGCCACGACGGTAGCTGCGCAACCGGATAATACACGCCCGACAGGAAAACCATTGGCGTCAGAATCAGTGTGAAATAGTAGGTGAAGAAATCATAGCCGCGCGCGAGTGCATTCATGATCAGACCCAGCGCCGCGAAGGTCATGCCGGCGAAGAACAGTACCGGCAACACCAACAGCACTTGCACATGCAGGCCGATGCCCAGCGCGAACATCACGCAGAGAATGGCGACGCCGCTGAACAACGATTTGGTGGCGCTCCAGAGTAGCTCTGCCAATACGATATCGTCCAGCGCCAACGGGGCGTTCATCAGCGCATCCCAGGTGCGCTGCACGCTCATGCGCGAGTAAGCGGAATACAAGGCCTCGAACGACGACGCCATCATGACCGACATGCAGATCGATCCCGATGCCAGATAGTGGATGTAAGGAATGCCATCGACTTCCTTGAGCATGCTGCCGAGGCCGTAGCCGAAGGCGATCAGCGTAATCAGCGGATCGGCAATGTTGCCCAGCACACTGGCGACCAGGAGTTTTTTCCAGACCAGAAAATTGCGCCGCCAGATCGGATAGAAGCGCAGCGAGAATGCGGGAATGGCGTAGAGGCTTGTCATGGGGGGGTCTTTCTCGATGTTCTCAATCGCGCATCTCGCGGCCGGTCAGCTTCAGGAAAAGATCTTCCAGATTGGCCGGCCGATGCAGATAGCGCAGGCCCTGCGCATGCTGCAGAGTGGCCAGCAATGGCCGCACGTCGTTGGTGTAGCAAAACACCGTTTCACCGCTGTATTCGACGCGAGAGGCGTTGCCGTGACCGTGTTGCTCGGCCCAGGACCTGGCATTTTCGCCGTAGACCTCCAACACTTCGGATTCGATATGCTGTGCGATCAGGCTTTGCGGCGAGCCCTCGGCAATCATCTTGCCGTGATCGATCACCGCGAGACGATCGCACAGGCGCTCGGCCTCATCCATGAAGTGCGTTGTCAACAAGATCGTCTTGCCGCGCGCGAGCAGGCTCTTGAGGCGCTCCCAGATCATGTGCCGTGCCTGCGGATCCAGACCGGTGGTCGGCTCATCCATGAAGAGCAGATCGGGATCATTGACCAGCGCCCGCGCCAGCGTCAGACGACGCTTCATGCCGCCGGACAGCTCGCCGATGCGCGCATCTTTCTTCGCAGACAGGTTGGCGAATTCGAGCAGCTCCGGAATCCGTGAACGTGTCACTTCGTCGGCGATACCAAAATAACGCGCAAAGACCAGCAGATTCTCTTGCACAGTAAAATCCGGATCGAGATTGTCGGCCTGCGGTACAACGCCGACACGCATGCGCGCAATGCGCGCGTGATCGGGGATGCGCTGACCGCCCAGCAGAATCTCTCCGCTGTCAGGCGTAGACAAACCGAGGCATAGACGCAGCGTCGTGGTCTTGCCCGCCCCATTGGGACCGAGCAGGCCATAGCATTCACCACGACGCAGTGTAAAACTGAGGTCGTTGATGATCGCGGCGCGTTCCGCGCCGGCGCCAAAGGCTTTATGTAAATTTCGGACTGAAAGTATGGATGTCTCTGTTGTTTCTGCCATGTTGTCCTTGTGGTCGACGCTGTCACGTTTTTTGCGGCTCAATTCAGCTGACTGGTTCGTGCCTTATGACTGCATGTCTCTGATACTCGCACAATTGCACAATTGCTTGCACGGCACGCGGCGATCTTTACCTCAGACTCTTCGACCATCTGCAGCTTTGGTCGTTTCATGCAGGGCCGACCTTACAAGCTATCGGCATTGTGTGGCCCGGAAATGCAAAAAGCCAGGCAGAGCCTGGCTTTTTCTTCATCGTGCTTGACGCGATGTCTGCATGCAGCGGAGATTACTCAACGCTTGGCGCTTCTTCGGAGACGTCTGGACGATCGACCAGTTCAACGAAAGCCATCGGTGCGTTGTCGCCGACGCGGAAACCCATTTTCAGGATGCGCAGGTAGCCGCCGTTACGAGTAGCGTAGCGTGGGCCCAGTTCGGAGAACAGCTTGCCGACGATTTCACGGTCGCGCAGGCGGGAAAATGCCAGACGCTTGTTAGCCAGTGTATCGGTCTTGCCCAGAGTCAGGATAGGCTCGACAACGCGGCGCAGTTCCTTGGCTTTTGGCAGAGTTGTCTTGATAGCTTCGTGGCGCAGCAGGGATACTGTCATGTTGCGCAGCATTGCCAGACGGTGCGAGGAAGTACGATTCAGTTTACGGAGACCGTGACGGTGACGCATGATATTTCCTTTCAGATTACAGTTTTAATCCAGCTCTTCTATCGGCAGTGTCTAGTTGCCGCGGACCGGTATCGATTAGGTTATTGCCTGTTGCCAGGACTTGTTGCTTCTACTACGGTGCTGCTTGATTCTTTACTGACCTGCTTTGTCTGGCGAGCGATCTCTCAACCGCTCGCCATCATTGCAAAAATTACTTTTCCAGGCCGGCTGGCGGCCAGTTTTCCAGCTTCATGCCCAGGGTCAGACCACGGGATGCCAGAACTTCCTTGATTTCGTTCAGGGACTTGCGGCCAAGATTCGGTGTCTTCAGCAGTTCATTTTCGCTACGTTGGATCAGATCGCCAATGTAGTAAATGTTTTCGGCCTTCAGGCAGTTTGCCGAACGGACAGTCAGTTCCAGATCGTCGACCGGACGCAGCAGGATAGGATCAACTTGCGGTGCGCGCGATGGAGCTTCGGCAGTCGCTTCGGTGCCTTCCAGGGCGGCGAACACGTTCAGTTGATCAACCAGGACGCGCGCCGATTGACGGATCGCTTCTTCCGGTGTGATCACACCGTTGGTTTCAATGTTGATGACCAGCTTGTCCAGGTCGGTACGTTGTTCCACACGCGCCGATTCAACAGCGTAGGAAACACGGCGCACTGGCGAGAACGATGCGTCCAGAATGATGCGACCAATGGTCTTGTTTGCATCTTCGGACAGGCGACGAACGTTACCCGGCACATAGCCACGGCCCTTTTCAACCTTGATCTGCATGTCCAGCTTGCCGCCTGCTGTCAGGTTGGCAATTACGTGATCAGGATTGATCAGCTCAACATCGTGCGGCAGATCGATATCCGATGCCAGCACCACGCCTTCGCCTTCTTTCTTCAGGGTCAGAGTGACTTCGTCGCGGTTATGCAACTTGAAGACCACGCCCTTCAGGTTCAACAGGATATCAACGACGTCTTCTTGCACGCCGTCGAGGGAAGAATATTCATGTACGACGCCGGCGATGGTGACTTCGGTTGGGGCATAACCGATCATCGACGACAGCAGAACGCGGCGCAGCGCGTTGCCCAAAGTGTGGCCATAACCACGTTCGAACGGCTCCATCACGACTTTTGCGTGACCGGCGCCGAGCGCTTCAACTTCGATAATACGTGGCTTCAACAAACTATTTTGCATGAAATGTCCTTTTCAATACCCTCGGTTCGTTACACCGATAAGGCTGATGGCATGTCGGAAAAATGCCCACCGAGAGGTGGGCACGAGGAAAATCAGGGTGCGGATTAACGCGAATACAATTCGACGATCAGCGATTCGTTGACGTCGTTAGCGATTTCGTTACGGTCTGGGGAAGTCTTGTAAGTACCTTCGAGCTTCTTCGCATCGACGGAAACCCACGATGGGAAACCGGATTGCTCAGCCAGCGACAGCGCTTCAGCGATACGCACTTGCTTCTTGGCCTTTTCGCGAACGGCAACAACGTCGCCGGCCTTGACTTGGTACGAAGCGATGTTGACGACGATACCGTTGACAGTCAGCGCCTTGTGGGACACCAGCTGACGCGCTTCAGCGCGGGTCGAGCCGAAGCCCATACGATAAACGACGTTGTCCAGACGCGCTTCCAGCAACTTCAGCAGTGTTTCGCCGGTGTTGCCCTTGCGACGGTCCGCTTCAGCGAAGTAGCGACGGAATTGGCGCTCGAGCACGCCGTAGATACGCTTGACCTTTTGCTTTTCGCGCAATTGGTTGCCGTAGTCCGAAGTGCGAGCACCCGAAGTGCGACCGTGTTGACCTGGCTTGGAATCCAGTTTGCACTTGGAATCCAGCGAGCGGCGTGCGCTCTTCAGGAACAGGTCGGTGCCTTCGCGGCGGGAAAGTTTTGCTTTTGGTCCGATATAACGTGCCACGGTATTTCCTTTATTAAATGACGTTCCAAGACCATCGCTGGCCTGAACGCTAGTTTGATCTGCGTGCTATCAAACAGTGGGCTTAAGAACAAAACCCGCCAAGGTCATTGGCGGGTGATTTCCGACGCTTTCGCGTATTCTGCGAAAGCGCAAGATTATACTACAGATTAGATACGACGACGCTTTGGTGGGCGGCAGCCGTTGTGCGGGACCGGAGTCACGTCCTGGATCTGGGTGATCTTGATACCCAGATTGTTCAGTGCGCGGACAGCCGATTCACGACCTGGGCCTGGGCCCTTGATGCGAACTTCCAGATTCTTGATACCGCATTCGATTGCAACCTTGCCGGCAGCTTCAGCAGCAACCTGGGCAGCAAACGGAGTCGATTTACGCGAACCCTTGAAACCGGCACCACCCGAAGTCGCCCAAGACAAAGCATTACCTTGGCGATCAGTGATCGTGATGATGGTATTGTTGAACGAAGCGTGAACGTGAGCGATACCTTCTGCGACGTTCTTCTTAACTTTCTTGCGCACGCGTGCTGCTGCGGCGTTATTTGGGGCTTTTGCCATAATTATTTCCTTGATTCCGAACCGACTAGCAGTTACAGAGACGCTAGGGGATTATTTCTTCAACGATTGAGCGGCCTTGCGCGGACCCTTGCGAGTACGTGCATTGGTGCGGGTACGTTGGCCACGGCAAGGCAGACCCTTACGGTGACGCATACCACGGTAGCAGCCCAGATCCATCAAACGCTTGATGTTCATGGACAGTTCACGACGCAGGTCACCTTCGACGACGAATTTTGCAATTTCGTCACGAAGCTTTTCCAGCTCGTTATCGTCCAGATCCTTGACCTTTTTGTTGGTCGGAACACCCGTAGCGACGCAGATTTCTTCTGCGCGTGGGCGGCCAACACCGTAGATGGCTGTCAGGCCGATAACAGTGTGCTGATGGTTGGGGATATTCACCCCTGCAATACGTGCCATGCGTTATTCCTCGATCAATAACGTTAAATTAACCTTGGCGCTGTTTATGACGCGGTTCTGTGCAGATAACACGAACTACGCCTTTGCGCTTGATGATTTTGCAGTTGCGGCAGATCCGCTTGACTGATGCGAGCACTTTCATTGTGGCCCTCTTTCTTTCAATACTAGGTTCGTTTTACTTACTTGGTACGGAACACAATGCGTGCCCGGCTCAAATCATAAGGAGTCAGTTCCACTGTCACCTTATCTCCTGGGAGGATGCGAATATAGTTCATCCGCATTTTCCCGGAAATATGGCCGAGTACAACATGTCCGTTTTCCAACTTAACTCTGAATGTCGCATTAGGCAGATTCTCCAGAATCTCGCCTTGCATCTGAATAACGTCGTCTTTTGCCATTCCGTCGTCTGTTCCTTTGGGCGCTACCCTTCACCTATCGTGAAGTCATACCGCCCTTGAAATTTGCCTTACGAAGCAACGATTCATACTGCTGTGACATTACATAATTCTGAACCTGCGCCATGAAATCCATGGTGACGACCACAATAATCAGAAGCGAAGTTCCACCGAAGTAGAAAGGCACCTTCCAACGTGCGATCAAGAATTCCGGCAACAAGCAAACCAGTGTGATGTACACCGCACCAGCCAACGTCAAGCGCATCAAGATCTTGTCGATGTAGCGTGCTGTTTGATCACCGGGACGAATACCAGGAACAAATGCACCGCTCTTTTTCAGGTTATCTGCAGTTTCTTTGCTGTTGAATACCAACGCAGTGTAGAAAAAACAGAAGAAAACAATTGCGATCGCATACAGCAGCGCGTGAATCGGTTCACCTGGCGCCATCGATGCCGCCAAATCCTTCAGAAAGCGAATGAAAGGATTCGATGTATCGCCGGAAGTGAACCAGCTCGTGATCGTTGCCGGGAACAAGATGATCGACGAAGCAAAAATAGGAGGAATCACACCAGCCATATTCAGCTTCAGCGGCAAATGACTGCTTTGACCGCCGTAAATCTTGTTGCCAACCTGACGCTTCGCATAGTTCACCAGGATCTTGCGCTGGCCGCGTTCAATGAACACCACCAGGAACGTCACCAGAGCGACAATCAGGCAGATCAGAATTGCTGACAATGCGTTCATCGAGCCTGTACGAACCAGCTCAAACAAACCGCCCAATGCGTTCGGCAAACCAGCTGCGATACCGGCAAAGATAATGATCGAAATACCATTACCCAGACCACGCTCTGTAATTTGCTCACCCAACCACATCAGGAACATCGTACCGGTCACCAGCGTCACAACCGTTGTCAGGCGGAACGCCAGACCCGGATCCAACACAAGACCAGCTTGCGATTCCAATGCGACAGCAATACCCAGCGCCTGAAACGTTGCCAGCACCAGGGTGCCGTAGCGGGTGTACTGAGTAATCTTGCGACGACCAGCTTCACCTTCTTTTTTCAACGCTTCAAGCTGCGGCGATACCACCGACAGCAACTGCATTATGATCGACGCCGAAATGTACGGCATGATCCCAAGAGCGAAAATTGTGAAACGCGACAGGGCACCACCGGAGAACATGTTGAACATGCCCAGAATGCCACCCTGGTTTTGCTTAAACAATTGCGCCAACTGCGTCGGGTCAATCCCTGGGACAGGAATATGAGCACCGATGCGATATACAACTAATGCTGCCAGCAAAAACCACAAACGGCTCCAAGGGAAACCTTTTGCAGCGCCTTTAGCAAGTTGGGGTGTAGTCGCCAATTAATGCTCCGCGTCAACTGTCAGATTAAGCTACCGAACCACCGGCAGCTTCAATAGCTGCTTTAGCGCCCTTGGTAGCAATCAGACCTTTGACTGTTACTTTTTTGGTCAGCTCGCCCGACAAAATGATGCGGACAACCTTGGCCAGTTCGCCAATAACACCGGCTTGCTTCAATGCCAGGATATCGATTTCAGTAACTGGCAGGCTTTCCAGGTCGGACAAACGAACTTCAGCCTTGTACGGCGTTGCCAGCGACTTGAAGCCACGCTTTGGCAGACGGCGTTGCAGAGGCATCTGACCGCCTTCGAAACCGACTTTATGGAAACCGCCCGAACGCGATTTTTGACCCTTGTGACCACGGCCGGCTGTCTTACCCAAGCCAGAACCGATACCACGACCGACGCGACGCTTATAGTGCTTAGCGCCTTCTGCGGGTTGGATTGTGTTTAATTCCATGATTTGCTCCGTTCGCAAGCCGAGGGCTTACGAAACCACTTTCACAAGATAGGACACTTTGTTGATCATGCCGCGAACCGATGGAGTGTCTTGCAATTCGGAAACCGAATTCACGCGACGCAGTCCCAGACCGCGCACTGTTGCACGGTGGTCTTGGCGAGTACCGATCAGACCTTTGACCAGTTGCACTTTAATTGTGTTTGCCATCTGTTTCACCTTAGCCCAGGATGTCTTCAACAGACTTGCCGCGCTTGGCTGCAATTTCTGCTGGAGTGTTCATTTTGGACAAACCGTCGAGTGTTGCACGGACCATGTTGTAAGGATTGGTAGAACCATTCGACTTAGCAACGACGTTAGTCACGCCCATCACTTCGAAAATTGCGCGCATTGGACCACCGGCGATCACGCCAGTACCGTCTTTAGCTGGCGACATCAGAACTGACGATGCGCCGTGCTTGCCGGTCACTGTGTGTTGCAGAGTACCGTTCTTCAAGGTGACCTTGATCATCTTGCGACGGGCCTCTTCCATTGCCTTCTGCACTGCAACAGGCACTTCCTTCGACTTGCCCTTGCCCATGCCGATGCGGCCATCGCCGTCACCAACAACTGCCAGCGCTGCGAAACCCATGATACGACCACCCTTCACCACCTTGGTGACACGGTTGACCGCGATCATTTTTTCGCGCATGCCGTCATCAGGCTTGTCGCTTTGCGTTTTGGATTGCATTTTTGCCATGATGATTTTCCTTAGAACTTCAGGCCGGCTTCACGCGCAGCTTCAGCCAGCGCTTTGACGCGACCGTGATAACGGAAACCGGAGCGGTCAAACGCTACTTCGGTGACTCCAGCTTTCAGTGCCTTCTCGGCGACGCGCTTGCCTACCAGTGTCGCAGCAGCAGCGTTGCCGCCTTTGCCGGATTGGCCAGCCAGTTGTTGGCGAACTTCCGCTTCCAACGTCGATGCCGAAGCCAGTACATTTGCGTCGGGGCCGATGATGCTCGCGTAGATGTGCGTGTTGGTACGATGCACGGCCAGGCGATTGACCTTTAATTCTGCGATCTTGGCACGGGTTTGAGTCGCGCGGCGCAGACGTGATTGTTTCTTGTCCATCGTCAACCCCTATTACTTCTTCTTGGTTTCTTTGAGTACAACCACTTCATCCGAATAACGAACGCCCTTGCCCTTGTAAGGCTCTGGCTGACGATATGCACGGATTTCAGCGGCGACCTGGCCAACTACTTGGCGGTCGATACCCTTGATTAAGATCTCGGTTTGAGTCGGGGTTTCACACTTGATGCCTTGTGGCATCTGGTGAACGACTGGGTGCGAAAAGCCCAGCGACAGATTCAGCTTGTCGCCTTGTGCTTGAGCGCGGAAACCCACACCAACCAAGTTCAGCTTCTTTTCGAAACCCTTCGTGACACCGTTGACCATGTTATTGACCAACGCACGCAGGGTACCGGACATCGCATTTGCTTCACGGCTGTCATTTGCAGCCTCGAAGTTCAGCGTGCCATTGTTGTTTGCAACCTTCACCAGGCCAGTCAATGGCTGGGAAAGCGAGCCCAACGGGCCTTTTACTGTGATTTGCGCTGCAGTAATGGTCGCTTCCGCGCCACTCGGCAGTGCAATCGGCATTTTACCAACACGAGACATATTGCACTCCTTAGGCCACGTAGCAAATCACTTCACCACCGACACCGGTAGCGCGCGCTTTGCGATCTGTCATGACGCCACGTGGAGTGGAAACGATTGCCACACCCAGGCCGTTCATCACGTTAGGAATCTCGTCTTTGCCTTTGTAAATACGCAGGCCAGGACGGGACACGCGCTCGAGGCGCTCGATAACTGGACGACCGGCGTAGTACTTCAGGCCGATTTTCAGTTCTGCTTTTCCGCCGGCTTCAGCCACGGCGAAATCTTCGATATAGCCCTCGTCCTTGAGGACGTTTGCAATTGCGATTTTGACTTTGGACGACGGCATTGCTACGGTCGTCTTTTGCACAACTTGCGCATTGCGGATACGGGTCAGCATATCGGCGATAGGATCGCTCATACTCATTGCTTGTTCTCCTATTACCAGCTGGCTTTAGTCAAACCCGGGATCTCACCACGCATGGCGATTTCACGGACCTTAATACGGCCCAAACCGAATTTACGGAATGTGCCACGTGGACGACCTGTCAATGCGCAACGGTTACGTTGGCGGGTCGGAGCAGAGTTACGCGGCAGCGCTTGCAACTTCAGGCGCGCTTCGTAACGTTCTTCTTCCGACTTGGATTGGTCGTCGATGATAGCCTTCAACTCAGCGCGCTTGCCGGCGTATTTCTTTACCAGATCTGCACGCTTTTGTTCACGGTTAATCAGTGCCAGTTTTGCCATGGCAGCCTCAGTTTCTGAACGGAAATTTAAATGCGGCGAGGAGCGATTTCGCTTCGTCGTCGGTCTTCGCGGTAGTCGTGATGCTGATATTCAAGCCACGCAGCGCATCGATTTTGTCGTATTCAATTTCGGGGAAAATGATCTGCTCTTTCACACCGATATTGTAGTTACCACGACCATCGAAAGCACGACCGGACACACCGCGGAAGTCACGTACACGTGGCAGAGCCACAGTGATGAAGCGATCCAGGAACTCATACATTTGAGCGCCACGCAGGGTCACCATGCAACCAATCGGGTAGCCTTCACGGATTTTGAAGCCCGCAATCGCCTTACGCGCCTTGGTCACGACCGGCTTTTGACCTGCAATCTTGGTCAAATCGCCGACAGCGTGCTCGATGATTTTCTTATCCGCAACAGCTTCCGACAGACCCATGTTCAATGTGATCTTCAGAATGCGCGGAACTTCCATTACCGACTTATAAGCGTACTTAGCAGTCAAGTCGGCAACGACTTTTTCTTTATAGAACTCTTGGAGACGTGCCATGATCTATTAAACCTTAACAACTTCGCCGCTGGATTTGTAAGCACGGACTTTCTTACCGTCCACGCTCTTGAAACCCACGCGATCTGCCTTGCCGGACGCTGCATTAAACAATGCAATGTTCGACACATGAATTGGCATCAGCTTATCGACGATGCCGCCAGTTGCACCAGTCATTGGATTAGGCTTAGTCGCTTTTTTAGCAACGTTGATGCCTTCAACAACAACGTAATCAGCGCTGACACGCTGAGTTACCACACCGCGCTTACCTTTATCTTTACCGGTCAGCACGATGACTTCATCGTTCTTACGAATCTTTCCCATGACCACTCCTTACAGAACTTCAGGCGCCAGAGAGACGATCTTCATGAAGCGCTCTGTACGCAGCTCACGAGTAACTGGCCCGAAAATACGGGTACCGATTGGTTCCAGCTTGGCATTCAGCAGGACAGCAGCATTGCCGTCGAACTTGACCAGGGAACCATCCTGACGACGCACGCCCTTAGCGGTACGAACGACGACAGCGTTATAAATTTCACCTTTTTTGACGCGACCACGAGGAGCTGCGCTCTTCACGGTAACTTTAATCACGTCGCCGATGCCTGCGTAACGGCGCTTGGAACCACCCAAGACTTTGATGCACAAAACTTCGCGCGCACCAGTGTTGTCGGCCACTTCGAGCCGGCTTTCAGTTTGAATCATGATATTTTCTTTCCCAACTTAATCCGCTCAAATCACACAATGTGAGTTGCGGTCAGTCTTGGTCCTGTTAGCAAGCGAACTCGCTAGTTAGGGGACGATTAAGCTACGTAACTGCATCTTGCCTCTTACCCTCGCCAAACACCAAGAAGCAAAAGAAGAGCTGAGCATTATGGCACCATAATGCTCAGTCTGCAAGCCTTACTTATACAATCTGTGCCACTTGTACAACGCGTGTCACGCTCCAAGCTTTGGTCTTGGAGATTGGACGACCTTCCTGGATCTCGACGGTATCGCCAGTCTTCGCTTGATTCGACTCATCATGAGCGTGGTACTTGTTGGTACGCACGATGATTTTGCCGTACAGCGGATGTTTGACGTGACGCTCGATCAGAACGGTAACAGTCTTATCCATCTTGTCGGACACAACCTTGCCAATCAGCGTGCGCTTGAGCGCTTGTTTCACTTGATCGTTCATTGTTGACCCTTCGAATTGATGACTGTTTTCACACGTGCGATATCGCGACGTACTTTCTTCAGTTGCGCGGTATTGTTCAGTTGCTGCGTAGCCACTTGCATGCGCAAGCTGAATTGAGCCTTCAACAGCTCATTCAGTTCTTTGGCCAGAGCCGCTTCGTCTTTACCACGGAGTTCAGATGCTTTCATATTCCGCTCCTATTATTGACCGACTTGACGAACAACAAAAGTCGTCGACAGTGGCAATTTGGCTGCTGCCAAGCGGAACGCTTCACGCGCCAGAGCTTCGTCAACACCATCCATCTCGTACAGCATCTTACCTGGCTGAATTTCAGCCACGTAGTACTCTGGATTACCCTTACCGTTACCCATACGCACTTCAGCAGGCTTTTGGGAAATCGGCTTGTCCGGGAAAACGCGGATCCAGATACGACCGCCACGTTTGATGTGACGGGTCATAGCGCGACGAGCGGCTTCGATCTGACGTGCCGTGATACGACCACGACCAACTGCTTTCAGACCGAACTCACCAAACGATACGGCTGTACCACGCGAGTGCGAGATACCCGTATTGCGACCTTTTTGTTCTTTACGATATTTTCTACGTGCTGGTTGCAGCATGATTATTCTCCTGCTTTCTCAGCCGATACACCGGCATCAGTAGCTTGAGGCGCACGCGGCGCACGCTTGGCACCTGCACCTGCTGGTGCACCAGCGGTCTTCGGACGAGGACGAGCACCTGGCTTGCCATCATCACGACGTGGACCGCGACGCTTCTTGTCGTCTTCTGGCTCACCGACCAACACTGGTGCTTCGCCGTTAGCCAGACGATCGCCCTTGTAAACCCAAACCTTGATACCGATGATGCCGTATGTGGTTTGCGCTTCGCCGAAACCGTAGTCGATATCAGCGCGCAGGGTGTGCAGAGGCACGCGGCCTTCGCGATACCATTCCTTACGAGCGATTTCGATACCGTTCAAACGACCGGACGACATGATCTTGATACCCTGAGCGCCCAAACGCATTGCGTTCTGCATCGCACGCTTCATTGCGCGGCGGAACATGATGCGCTTTTCGAGCTGCTGAGCGATCGAGTCAGCGATCAGCTGAGCATCGGCTTCCGGCTTGCGGATTTCTTCGATGTTGACATGCACTGGCACGCCCATCAATTTACCCAGCGCTGCCTTCAGCACTTCGATGTCTTCACCCTTCTTACCGATCACAACACCTGGACGGGAGCTGTAAATGGTGATGCGGGCATTCTTCGCTGGACGCTCGATAACGACGCGACCAACCGAAGCGTTCTTCAGTTTCGTCTTCAGATAGGCACGAACCTTCAGATCTTCGTTGAGCATGTCGGCAAAATTATTATTGCCTGCATACCAGCGCGATCCCCAGTTACGTGTAACCGCAAGACGGAAACCGGTTGGATGAATCTTCTGTCCCATCGTGACTCCTTAGTTTCCGACAGTCACGTAAATGTGACAGGATTGCTTGGAAATACGATCACCACGGCCTTTTGCACGCGCTGTGAAGCGCTTGAGGACCGTACCTTTTTCCACATAAATGGTCTTGACTTTGAGCTCGTCAATGTCGGCGCCATCATTGTGCTCGGCGTTCGCGATTGCGGACTCCAGAACCTTCTTGATGATGACCGCACCCTTTTTAGGGCTGAAGGCCAAGATATTCAGTGCTTGATCAACTTTTTTGCCGCGGATCAGGTCTGCAACCAAACGGCCCTTCTGAGCCGACAGGTGCACACCACGCAGGGTAGCTTTAGTTTCCATCATAGGACCTTATTTCTTAGCCTTCTTATCGGCAGCGTGACCCTTGAAAGTACGGGTCAGCGCGAATTCGCCGAGCTTATGACCAACCATGTTTTCGGACACATAAACCGGCACGTGTTGCTTGCCGTTGTGTACCGCGATCGTCAAACCGATGAAATCCGGCATGATTGTCGAACGACGGGACCATGTCTTGATTGGCTTCTTGTCTTTGGTCGCTTGAGCAGCCTCAACCTTTTTAACCAGGTGGGCGTCGCAGAATGGACCTTTTTTCAATGAACGTGTCATGTTTTATCCTTATTTCTTGCCGCGGCGCGAGACAATCATTGAAGTCGTACGCTTGTTGCTGCGTGTCTTCTTGCCCTTGGTCTGTTGACCCCACGGCGAAACTGGATGACGACCTGCTGCAGTCTTACCTTCACCACCACCGTGCGGGTGATCGACCGGGTTCATGACCACACCACGCACCGTCGGGCGAACACCGCGCCAACGCATTGCACCAGCTTTACCAATCTTGCGCAGATTGTGCTCGCCGTTGCCGACTTCACCGATTGTTGCGCGGCATTCGATGTGAATGCGGCGCACTTCACCGGAACGCAGACGAACTTGAGCGTAAGTACCTTCGCGTGCCATCAGCACAACGCCGGCACCGGCGGTACGAGCGATCTGAGCACCCTTGCCTGGCAACATTTCCACGCAGTGGATTGTTGTACCGACAGGAATGTTGCGGATCGGCAGTGCATTACCAGCCTTGATCGGCGCTTCCGAACCACTGACCAGTTGATCGCCGACAGCAATGCCCTTAGGAGCAATGATGTACTTGCGCTCGCCGTCTGCGTAGCACAGCAGAGCAATGTGCGCAGTGCGGTTTGGATCGTATTCGATGCGTTCGACCTTAGCAACGATACCGTCCTTGTTACGACGGAAGTCGACAACGCGGTAATGTTGCTTATGACCACCACCGATATGACGGGTAGTGATGTGACCGTTGTTGTTACGACCAGCGGTCTTGGACTTCTTTTCGATCAGGCCGGCGAATGGACGACCTTTGTACAGGTCGCTAACGACCTTGACCATACCGCGCCGACCCGGCGAGGTTGGCTTAACTTTTACGAGTGCCATTATTTAGCCTCCTCGGTGAAGTTGATTTCTTGACCGGGCTTGAGGCTGACAAATGCGCGACGTGTGTGGTTGCGACGACCAACCGAACGGCCGGAACGCTTTTGCTTACCTTGACGATTCGCGACCTGAACAGACTCCACTTGAACCTTGAACAGCAATTCGACCGCAGCCTTAACTTCCAGCTTGGTCGCATCTTGCGTTACCAGAAAAACGACTTGCTCGTTTTTCTCAGCGACGAAAGTTGCCTTTTCAGAGATCACCGGCGCCAGCAGCACTTTCATCAAGCGCTCTTCGCTATGTTTAATTGCGTTCATGCCAGCAACTCCTCAATCTGAGCCAGTGCTTGCTTAGTGATCAGCACTTTCTTGTAGAAAACCAGGGAGACTGGATCAGCTTGACGCGGCTCGACAACCAGCACGTTCGGCAGATTGCGCGACGCGAGCAACAGGTTTTCATCCAGCGCGTCAGTGATGACCAGCACGGAGTCCAGACCCATGACCTTCAGCTTTTCGGACAACAGCTTGGTCTTCGGTGCTTCGACCGAGAAATTCTCGACGATCGACAGACGACCTTCGCGAGCCAACTGGGACAGAATCGAGCAGACACCTGCGCGATACATCTTCTTGTTGACCTTGTGCGAGAAGTTTTCGTCAGGCGAATTCGGGAAAATACGACCACCGCCGCGCCACAGAGGCGAAGACGACATACCGGCACGAGCGCGGCCAGTACCCTTTTGACGCCATGGCTTCTTGGTTGTGTGATGCACTTCTTCACGGTCTTTTTGCTTGCGGTTACCGCTGCGAGCATTGGCTTGATAAGCCACGACGACCTGGTGAATCAGCGCTTCGTTGTAATCACGACCAAAAATGGTGTCAGGAGCAGCGACGTTCGATGCGGCTTGACCTTGATCATTCAGGAGCTTGAGTTCCATGAATTAGGCTCCCTTCTTGACTTTAACTTTAACTGCCGGGGAAACGACCACTTGGCCGTTTTTCGCGCCTGGAACAGCACCCTTGACCATCAGCAATTGACGCTCAGCGTCAATGCGTGCGATCTCGAGGTTTTGCACTGTGCAGGTAACGTCACCCAGGTGACCGGTCATGCGCTTACCAGGAAAAACACGACCTGGATCTTGCGCCATACCGATGGAGCCTGGAACATTGTGTGAGCGGGAGTTACCGTGCGATGCGCGACCGGATGCAAAGTTGTAACGCTTGATCGTACCAGCGTAGCCCTTACCGATGGACACGCCTTGCACGTCCACTTTTTGGCCAGCTTCGAACAAGCTTGCAGCGACAACGTCGCCAGCTTTCAACTCAGCAGCTTTAGCTGCATCAATGCGGAATTCTTTCAGAACGGTCCCGGCTTCAACGCCAGCTTTGGCGTAGTGACCGGCAGCAGCTTTAGTCACACGCGAGGCGCGACGCTGACCGAATGCGACCTGAACAGCGGAATAGCCATCCACTTCAGGCGTTTTGATTTGGGTCACGCGATTGTTCGACACATCCAACACAGTCACAGGAATAGAATCCCCGTCTTCCGTGAAGATACGCATCATACCAACCTTGCGACCAACAAGGCCTAGGCTCATTGTTTTTCTCCATTCCCGCCTGCGATTGGGCGGGGCTGATGTTTGTACAACTAAAATATGTGGAGTCACGAATCCCGTGACTCCACCGAAGCCGATCAGTATAACCGGGTAAATTTTTATTTGCAATACCCGACAGTGTCGTGGTATGTCAAAGATCCAGCCGGCTACACCTTTTTACAACACTTGCCGCAATGCTTATTGCAGCTTGATTTCTACATCAACGCCAGCCGGCAGATCCAGCTTCATCAATGCATCGACAGTCTTGTCGGTCGGATCAACGATATCCATCAGACGTTGGTGTGTACGGATTTCGAATTGATCGCGCGAAGTCTTGTTGACGTGCGGGGAGCGCAGAACGTCGAAACGTTGGATGCGTGTTGGCAGCGGAACAGGGCCCTTGACGACAGCGCCGGTGCGCTTTGCTGTGTCGACGATTTCCAATGCGGATTGGTCGATCAGACGATAGTCGAATGCCTTCAGGCGGATACGGATTTTTTGGCTAGGAACTGACATGATTTTCCTTTAAAGAACGAACCGCGGATGACAATCACCCGCGGCAATGATAAATAGTTGCTACTGCACTACTACGTTTTATTACGCGTCAGACAGGATCTTGGCAACAACACCTGCGCCGACGGTACGGCCGCCTTCGCGGATCGCGAAACGCAGACCTTCTTCCATCGCGATCGGGTTGATCAGCATCACGGTGATCGACACGTTATCGCCTGGCATAACCATTTCCTTGTCCTTCGGCAACTCGATCGAGCCAGTCACGTCCGTTGTACGGAAGTAGAACTGTGGACGATAGTTGTTGAAGAACGGAGTATGACGGCCGCCTTCGTCTTTCGACAGAACATAGATCTCGCCTGTGAAGTGCTTGTGTGGCTTGATCGAACCTGGCTTGGCCAGAACCTGGCCACGCTCCACGTCTTCACGCTTGGTGCCGCGCAGCAGCACGCCAACGTTGTCGCCTGCCTGACCTTGATCCAGCAGCTTGCGGAACATTTCGACGCCAGTACAAACGGTGTCTTGTGTATCACGGATACCAACGATTTGCAGGGCTTCGCCAACCTTGACGATACCGCGCTCAACGCGACCGGTCACAACGGTACCGCGGCCGGAGATCGAGAACACGTCTTCCACTGGCAGCAGGAAGGCGCCGTCAACAGCACGTTCCGGTGTCGGGATGTAGCTGTCCAGTGCTTCGGCCAGTGCCATGATGGCTTGCTCGCCCAATGGGCCAGTGTCGCCTTCCAGAGCCAGCTTCGCCGAACCCTTGATGATTGGCAGGTCGTCGCCTGGGAATTCGTACTTGGTCAACAGCTCGCGCACTTCCATTTCGACCAGTTCCAGCAGCTCTTCATCATCCACCATGTCAGCCTTGTTCAGGAACACGATGATGTAAGGAACGCCAACTTGACGCGACAGCAGGATGTGTTCGCGTGTTTGTGGCATTGGGCCGTCTGCTGCGGAGCAAACCAGGATCGCGCCGTCCATCTGCGCTGCGCCGGTAATCATGTTCTTCACATAGTCGGCGTGGCCTGGGCAGTCAACGTGAGCGTAGTGACGGTTGGCTGTTTCGTATTCGACGTGGGCTGTATTGATGGTGATGCCGCGTGCCTTTTCTTCTGGCGCCGCATCAATTTGATCGTAGGCCTTCGCTTCGCCGCCGAATTTCTTCGACAACACGGTTGCGATTGCTGCTGTCAGCGTGGTCTTGCCGTGGTCAACGTGACCAATCGTACCAACGTTCACGTGCGGCTTGGTCCGCTCGAATTTACCTTTTGCCATTTTGCATTTCCTTCAAAAAGAACGATTTTCTTAACAATTAAAAGCCCACTTCCTGCCAACGCAGGGAGTGAGCAAAACTTAACTTACTTGGTCTTGGAAGTAACGATCGCGTCGATGACGTTCTTCGGTGCTTCGGAGTAGTGCTTGAATTCCATCGAATATGTCGCACGACCTTGTGTTGCCGAACGCAACGAAGTCGAGTAACCGAACATTTCCGACAGTGGCACTTCTGCCTTGATGATCTTGCCGCCACCGCCGGCGATTTCATCCATACCTTGGACCATACCGCGACGGGACGACAAGTCGCCCATCACAGTACCAGCGTAGTCTTCTGGCGTCTCAACTTCAACGGCCATCATTGGCTCCAGAATAACCGGGCTGGCTTTACGGCAACCATCCTTGAACGCCATCGAGCCGGCCATGCGGAACGCATTTTCGTTCGAGTCAACGTCATGGTAGGAACCGAAGAACAGAGTGACCTTGACGTCAACCACTGGGTAGCCGGCCAACACGCCGGTGTTCAGTGTTTCACGTACACCCTTTTCAACTGCCGGGATGAATTCGCGAGGAACGGTACCGCCCTTGATCGCGTCAACAAATTCGAAGCCCTTGCCTGGTTCTTGCGGTTCGATCTTCAGAACCACGTGACCGTACTGACCACGACCACCCGATTGCTTGACGAACTTGCCTTCGATTTCTTCGCAAGTCTTGCGGATGGTTTCGCGATAGGCAACTTGTGGCTTACCGACAGTTGCTTCCACGTTGAATTCACGCTTCATGCGGTCGACGATAATGTCCAGATGCAACTCACCCATACCAGCGATAATCGTCTGACCCGATTCTTCGTCAGTACGCACGCGGAACGACGGATCTTCAGCAGCCAGACGGTTCAGGGCCAGGCCCATCTTTTCCTGGTCAGCCTTGGTCTTTGGCTCAACAGCTTGCGAAATCACAGGCTCAGGGAAGACCATGCGTTCCAGCACAACAACAGCCTTGTCGTCGCACAGGGTGTCGCCGGTTGTAGTGTCTTTCAGACCAACCACAGCAGCGATGTCGCCTGCCAGCATTTCCTTGATTTCTTCACGTTGGTTGGCGTGCATCTGAACGATACGGCCAATACGCTCTTTCTTCGACTTCACCGAGTTGAACACGGTATCGCCCGAATTCAGGGTACCCGAGTAGCAACGGATGAAGCACAGCTGACCGACGAACGGGTCAGTTGCAATCTTGAATGCCAGCGCCGAGAACTTCTCGGTGTCTTCTGCTTTACGCACGACTGGCTCGTCGTCTTCATCCAGACCTGGAACAGGAGGAATATCAACCGGCGACGGCAGGTATTCGATCACGCCGTCCAACATGGCTTGCACGCCCTTGTTCTTGAACGCAGTACCGCACATCATCGGAACGATTTCGCTGGCGATGGTACGTTGACGAATCGCAGCCTTGATGTCGGCTTCGCTCAGGTCGCCGTCTTCCAGGTACTTGTTCATCAGTTCTTCGGATGCTTCAGCAGCCGCTTCGACCATGTTTTCGCGCCATTTTTGCGCTTCTTCCTTCAGATTTTCAGGAATATCACGGTAGTCGAATTTCATGCCTTGGCTGGCATCATCCCAGTAAATCGCGCGCATCTTGACCAGATCGATCACGCCTTCGAAGTGATCTTCGGCGCCGATAGGCACTTGCATAGGAATAGGGTTGGCCTTCAGGCGTGCACGCATTTGATCGTACACCTTGAAGAAGTTCGCGCCGGTACGGTCCATCTTGTTGACGAACGCCAGACGTGGAACCTTGTACTTGTTTGCCTGACGCCAAACAGTTTCCGATTGTGGCTGCACGCCGCCGACTGCACAGTAAACCATGCAAGCGCCGTCGAGCACGCGCATCGAACGTTCAACTTCAATCGTGAAGTCAACGTGGCCCGGGGTGTCGATGATGTTGATGTGGTGAGCCGGGAAGTTGTTCGCCATGCCCTTCCAGAAACAGGTAGTCGCAGCGGAAGTAATGGTAATACCGCGCTCTTGCTCTTGCTCCATCCAGTCCATGGTGGCGGCGCCATCATGCACTTCACCGATCTTGTGGTTCACGCCTGTGTAAAACAGAACGCGCTCAGTCGTCGTTGTCTTACCAGCGTCAATGTGAGCCGAAATACCGATGTTGCGGTAGCGCTCAATGGGGGTCTTGCGAGCCATGATTTATTCCTAAGTCTTTAATGCGCGAAACCGAGCGCCATTTTTGTAAAATAGTCGCTCGGCTCGAACAAATTTTAGATACAAACGAAGCCTTCTCAAGACATCTGAAAAGCTCCGCCCAGTCTTGTTAGAAGCGGAAGTGGGAGAACGCCTTGTTCGCTTCAGCCATACGGTGAACTTCGTCACGCTTCTTCATCGCACCGCCACGGCCTTCAGCCGCTTCGATCAACTCGCCACCCAGACGTTGCGGCATGGATTTTTCGCTACGCTTGTTTGCGGCTTCGCGCAACCAACGCATCGACAACGCCATACGGCGAACGGGACGCACTTCAACCGGAACCTGGTAGTTAGCACCGCCGACACGACGGGACTTCACTTCGACCATCGGCTTGCAGTTGCTCAGCGCAGCGGCGAACACTTCCAGCGGGTCTTTACCGGTCTTGGTTTGAATGTGATCAAACGCACCGTAGATGATGTTTTCAGCGACCGACTTTTTGCCGGACAGCATCAACACGTTGACGAACTTAGCAACATCAACATTGCCGAACTTTGGATCAGGCAGGATATCCCGCTTGGGTACTTCACGACGACGTGGCATTTCAATTCCTTTCAGTCTTCAGTTGAGCGGGCAGAATAAATTCTCACCGCACTCGCGGACGGCCATCATAGCCACCCACTTACTCGGCCCATCACGGACCGACACATTTCACCAGGCTTGCGCCCGACGAAAACAAATTACTTCTTAGCTGCCTTGGCGCGCTTGGCACCGTACTTCGAGCGAGCTTGCTTACGATCCTTGACGCCTTGGGTATCCAGAGCACCGCGAACCATGTGGTAACGCACACCCGGCAAATCCTTCACACGGCCGCCGCGAATCAACACGACGCTATGCTCTTGCAGGTTATGGCCTTCACCACCGATGTACGAAATCACTTCGAAACCGTTGGTCAAACGCACTTTTGCAACCTTACGCAAAGCGGAGTTTGGCTTTTTAGGAGTCGTTGTGTAAACGCGGGTACATACGCCACGTTTTTGCGGGCTGTTTTCCAGCGCCGGCGATTTGCTCTTCACGATCGCGGAGACGCGTGGATTGCGAATCAATTGATTGATGGTTGGCATCGTTTTAATCCAACAAAATTACGACGTTAATAACATTAATCCCAGAAACGGTTGCCTGGAATTAAACAAGAAACTTGCACGAAAGAAACCTGTGCACACCGACTTTAGAGAAAACGAGAGAAGCGCCGAGGAAAACCGGAAGCAGACCAAAGAACGCTTAAGCTCAGGAGAGCCTAAATTCGAGAACTCGCGAGTATATGCCTGAAAAGTCAAGGGGTCAAGGCCCGTTTCCACCGCCTCGACCCCATTGGTAATTTTACGACGCTCTTATCTCCCCGCCCAAAGCCGCTTCCAGATTGACTTCGGGCGAGAATTTTCAAAAACACCTGTCATTACGACGATCAAATACGTGTCAAATTGGCAACAATACTGCGCCAAAGAGCTGACTCTTCCTTATTGCGATCGCGTCGCGAGAAGAAATTGACCACCTGGTCACCGTTGGCGTCGTAAAACTCCACCGAAGTGATCACTCCATCCTTGGCGGGTCTCTTGACCACCCAACCGTGATCGATGCCAGCCTGACGCAGATGCAGGTTGAAGTCAGGATCCAGCACATTGAACCACTCGTCGGTCGCCTTTACCTTCTTGACCGTGCCGCTGAAAATTTGTGTCATGCCCGGATTGCTCACGAACACCATAATCGGCTGAGCTTGGTTGGCGGCGCTATTGAGCAAGGTCTGCACAGATTGTGCACTGATGCGGTAAGCAGCATCTTTGCCAATCAGGTCCAGCGCTTGCTCACGGGTGATGCCCAGATCCTTCAGCAAACGCGGAAACTCGTGCACGTCAGTCAATTCATTCCACGAGGCACGCAACTCTTTGACATCGACTTCCCCATTTGGCTTCTTGGCGATCTTGGTGGGCGCGCGATCCACCTTCAAGGCCGCGAATTGATCGACAGCTTTGAAATCGGCAACCAACTTGTCGAAGACGGCGACGCCAGCCTCGTTGTCCAGATAGATCTTGTTCACGGCATTGCCGTGAATGTCAAAGAACTGCAGGCTGCGGCTGACCTTACCTTCACGTCCCGGCTGCACCACCGCGAACGCAGAGCGCCAGTTGTCGGTGCCGAAGCGCAGATCAATAGGGCCGCCCGCAAAGCCGGTGCCGGGAATGACACGGCCGTCGTCGTTCAACTTGGCTTTGGTCACAGTGCCCACGCGCTCAAGCACAGCGTTGTCGTTGCGGGTAATCGACTTGATCTGACCCAGTTCATACAATCGGTCGTATACCGCCTTGTACGCTTTGCTATCGTCCTGCAGACGTGTCACGCCCTTGCCGACATTGGTTGCGACGAGTTCAGCCTCGGACACGCCCAGCTTCTGCGCGGCGTCGCGCGGGTGAGTCTTTGGTTCCGCACTGCGTAGCGCAGACCAGCGATTCGCCAGGTCGCTATTCTGCGGCGCCGATGCCGTCGTGCACGCAGCGATGCTGATCACGCCGGCCGCCAGCAATAAAGCGCTCAATTTCTTGTATTTCATTTCATGCCTTTTTCGGTTAAGTGCCTTGCGGCGTTCTGCGGATGTCAATACTCATACTTCATGCTGACGTTGAAGCTGCGGCCGGGTTCGGTGTACGCGTCCTTGTTGGTTGCGCTGTCGGCAAGAGAAAGACCTCGGATATCGGTCCAGCTCCAATATTTGCGATCGAACAGATTGCGGATGCCTGCGTTGAATGAAAGATTCTTGTTGAAGCGATATCCGCTGCGCAGATCCACCACGAAGAACGACGGCGACACGAAGTTGGTCTTGGTGGCGATGTCATCCTTCTTCTTTGCGGCGTTGTAGATCATGTCGCTTTGTACGAACCAGACCTGGTTCGGCTCGTAACGCACACCTGTGACGACCGACAGAGGAGCAACCGATTCCAGACCGGTTTTGACGCCCGTGTTGCTGGTCGTCGTGCCCTTGGTATAGGCAAAGCCGGTCTTGAGCGACAGGCCGTTTTCCATACGCCAGTCGAGACGTCCTTCGAAGCCGTTGATCGATGCCTTTGCGGCGTTCACATATTGGTAGATGGTCGGGTTCAAGACCGTACCGCCGCCGGAGATGGTGACCGAGTCGATGAAGTTCCGATATTCGCCGGTGTAGGCTGCAGCACTATAGTTGAACAGCCCCGCGGATGTAGGCAACTTGCCGCGGAAGCCGATTTCATAAGAGTTGCTGGTTTCCGGCTTCAGATTCGGATTGGCAATCTGCGAATAACCCTGGCTGGCGTTGTTGAAGTAGGAGTTCACTTCTTGCGGCGACGGTGCACGGAAGCCGCGGGCATATTGCACATACGGCGCAAACGCCGGCGCCACTTCATAGACGAACGCCAGGCGCGGCGACCAGGCGCTATCCTTGCTGGTCGATGCAGGCTGGCCATTGGCGATCGCCTGAGCGTCGTATTTTGCGCTGGCCTCCGGCTTGAGCTTGTAAGCGTCGTAACGCAAGCCCGGGACAATGCTCACGGGGCCGATACGCATATCGTCCTGATAGTAGAGGCCGAGTACGCTGTACGACGTCTTGGGGAAGTATTCACAGTATTGTGTACCTGTGCAGGTCGTCCAGCCAGTGCCGCTTGCGTTCATTTTTATCGTTGCAGTGCTGGCATCCACACCATATGTCATCTTGTGTTTGACCACGCCGGTATTGAATGCGCTTTCCGCCAGCACGCCGCCACCGAAAATATCGTCCTGATACGTGATGTCGCGGAAACGAGGACGCACGGTCGCGCCAACCGTCGTGCCGCTTTCATACGAATACTGCTGCGTCTTGGAGTCACGGTAGTACACGTTGGCGCGCAATTTCTGGATCAGCGCGTTGTCGGCATCGTCGTGCTCGAAGATCGCCTGCAGCTTGTTGCTCTTCACGTTGCTGTTGCTTTGGTAGCCGCTGATGACCGAGGTGATCGCCGACAGGCTGTCGCCGCGCAGTCGATTGTCCACTGTTTCGAAACTAAGCTTGACGACGTTGCGCGGATCGATCTTGAACACCACTTTGCCCAGCGCCGAGCGGTTGTTGTAAGTCAGCGGATCGGCCTTGGTGCGCGTAGCGCCAGTGCCGCCAACACTACCGTTGGTTTCTGTCTCGTTACCATGGCGTGCGTTCAGCACCAGCATGCCTTGAACGACGTCATTGCCAAATGCCATGGTGCCTGTCGTGCCATAGCTGCTGTCGCTGGAATCATAGGAAGGACGTACGGCGAAATAGCTGTTCTTGCCGAAGACGTTCAGCAAATCCTGCGGATCCTTGGTGACGAAGTTGACTACACCGGTCAAACCATCACTGCCGTACATTGATGAGGCAGGCCCGCGCAGGATTTCAATCCGCTGGTACAGATCGGTATCCGTGTAGGCGCCACGACCGGCGAACAATGTGCCTTGACTGAAAGAACGCGGCAGTGCGACGCCATCTTCCAGCAGCATCACCCGGTTGCCGTCCAGCCCCCGGATACTGATGCCCTCGTTGCCGCCACGGCCCATCGTCGCCGACGCACCGGTCACACCGCCAACGCGATAGACGGAGCGACGCACTTCGACGCCAGGCTCGTAACGCAGGGCATCTTTGATGTCCTTGGCATTTTCTTGCTCAAGCTCTTCCGAAGTGATGACTGACACTGTTGCCGCGACGCGATTAATGTCAGTACCTATGCCGCGCGTGGACGTGACGGTAATGTCTTCCAACGGACGGCTTTGCGCGAGCAATTGCGGCGTGGATTGTTGCACTTGTTGCGCCATGACCGGCGCCATAGACCATTGTTGCAAGACGACCGCTGTCGCCAATGCAAGTTTCTTTTTGCATAGAGCCATAAGACCCATTCCCCTGAGTGGATTCGGTCACTGGCGTTATCTATGCTGGCTACCTGATTGTGTTTGACGAGAGTATCGGTCGCTTCGTAGCGTCTGTCGGCAAGTTGCGCCGGCAGACTTGAGGTGATCGGAATAATGCGCGGGACGTCGAATCGGGAAAGATTTACGGCCGCTGCTTATCGAACGATACGTGAAGCGAAACGATTTAAATAAGAATAATTCTTATTCAACTATTGTAGAAGAAATCTGACAGATGTTCAATATGATTCTGAAAACCTTGCTCTTGGCCTCATGCATATACGCGAAAACAGAGCGAGGCACGCGCAAGCAATTTACTTTCACCATGAAAAAACGGCGCCAGAATTTCTTCTGACGCCGTTTTTAATTACGCTTCAACAGCCTGTGAAAGCTGTCGGACTGCTATGCCATTACGCTTCGCCGTCTGCACCGCCGAAAGTCTCGGTGGAGTGCGCTTCGGTTTCGGTCACACGCGCCTGACGCTCGGATTCCAACAGCGCTGCGCGCTCGTCGGCTTCCCATGCGTCTTTTTCCTTGCGTGCACGGTGGAACGCCAGACCAGTACCAGCCGGGATCAGACGACCAACGATGACGTTTTCCTTCAGACCGCGCAGGCCGTCCTTCTTGCCCATGATCGCCGCTTCGGTCAGGACACGTGTGGTCTCCTGGAACGATGCAGCCGAGATGAACGAGTCGGTCGACAGCGATGCCTTGGTAATACCCAGCAAAACGTTTTCGTACGTTGCAGGAATCTTGTTCTCTGCATTGACACGATCGTTTTCGTCCAGCAGTTCCGAACGTTCGACCTGTTCACCGGTGATGTAGTTGGTATCACCCGGATCCACCACTTGCACGCGACGCAGCATCTGACGCACGATGACTTCGATGTGCTTGTCGTTGATCTTCACGCCTTGCAAGCGATACACGTCCTGCACTTCGTCGACGATGTAACGCGCCAGCGCTTCGATACCCAACAGGCGCAGGATGTCTTGCGGATCGGCGGGACCGTCGACAATCATTTCGCCCTTGTTCACCACCTGGCCGTCATGCACCAGTACTTGCTTGTCCTTGGTGATCAGGAACTCATGCTTGGCACCGTCCATGTCTGTGATTTCCAGACGTTGCTTGCCCTTGGTTTCCTTACCGAACGCCACAGTACCTGTGACTTCAGCCAGCATACCTGCATCCTTCGGCGAACGTGCTTCGAACAGTTCGGCAACGCGTGGCAGACCACCGGTAATATCGCGCGTCTTTTGCGATTCAGTCGGGATACGCGCCAGCACTTCACCCACGTGGACTTGCTGACCGTCCTTGACGGTAATCAGCGCGCCAACCTGGAAGCCGATCGTCACTGCGTGTTCGGTACCGGCGATCTTGACTTCTTCGCCTTGCTCGTTGAGCAGCTTGACCTGCGGACGCAACACCTTGGCAGCGGACGAACCGCGGCGCTTGGCATCGATAACCACCAGTGTCGACAGACCGGTCACTTCGTCGATCTGTTTGGCAACGGTCGAACCTTCTTCGACGTTTTCGAACTTCACGGTACCGGTGTACTCGGTGATGATCGGACGTGTCAGCGGATCCCATGTTGCCAGTGCCGTACCGGCCTTGATGACCATGCCGTCCTTGACGATCAGGGTCGCACCGTACGGTACTTTATGACGCTCACGCTCACGGCCGAGGTCGTCGGTAATCAGCACTTCGCCCGAACGGGAAATGACGATCAGCTCGCCCTTGCCGTTGGTGACGTAACGCATTGTCGCTGTGAAGCGGATCGTACCGTTGGACTTGGCTTCCACCGACGAAGCAACTGCTGCACGCGATGCCGCACCACCGATGTGGAACGTACGCATGGTCAGCTGAGTACCTGGCTCACCGATCGACTGCGCAGCGATAACGCCGACTGCTTCGCCGCTGTTGACCAGCACGCCGCGGCCCAGATCGCGACCGTAGCACTTGGCGCACAGGCCGTAGCGCGTGTCGCAAGTCAGCGGAGTGCGAACCTTGACTTCATCGATGCCCAGACGTTCGACTTCTTCAACCGTATCTTCATCCATCAGCGTACCGGCTTCGTACAGCGTAGCCTGGGTTTCAGGATTGATGATGTCGGTAGCAGCAACACGGCCGAGGATACGGTCGCGCAGCGCTTCAATGACTTCACCGCCTTCAACCATCGCCTTCATGGACGCGCCGTTGGAGGTACCGCAATCATCTTCGATCACGACCAGATCCTGGGTCACATCGACCAGACGGCGTGTCAGGTAACCGGAGTTCGCAGTCTTCAGCGCCGTATCGGCCAGACCCTTACGGGCGCCGTGCGTCGAAATAAAGTACTGCAACACGTTCAGGCCTTCGCGGAAGTTCGCGGTAATCGGCGTTTCGATAATCGAACCGTCCGGTTTCGCCATCAGACCACGCATACCTGCCAGCTGACGAATCTGCGCTGCGGAACCGCGGGCGCCGGAGTCGGCCATCATGTAAATCGCGTTGAACGACTCTTGTGTACCCTTGGTGCCGTCGCGGCGAACCACGTCTTCGACCTTCAGCTGGTCCATCATCGCCTTGCCGACGTCGTCGCCGGCCTTGCCCCAGATGTCCACAACCTTGTTGTAGCGTTCGCCTGCAGTCACCAGACCGGACGAGTATTGCTGTTCGATCTGTTTGACTTCGCTTTCAGCGGTCGCAATGATGGTCGCCTTTTGTGGCGGCACCAGCATGTCGTCCACGCAGATCGAGATACCGGCGCGTGTCGCCAGGCGGAAGCCCGATTGCATCAGTTGGTCGGCGAACACAACGGTTGCGCGCAGACCGCACTTGCGGAACGACGTGTTGATCAGCTTCGAAATTTCCTTCTTCTTCAACGCACGGTTCAGCACGGAGAATGGCAGGCCCTTCGGCAGAATTTCCGACAGGATGGCGCGGCCGACGGTCGTTTCGTAACGCTTGACGGTACGAACGAATTCACCGGTGACCGGATCCTTTGGATTTTCAACGATACGCACGGTGACGCGGGTAGCCAGTTCGACTTCCTTGTTGTCGTACGCACGGATGACTTCCGAGACGTCCTGGAACAACATGCCTTCGTTCTTGGCGTTGATCGCTTCACGTGTCGCGTAGTACAGACCCAGCACGATATCTTGGGATGGCACGATCGACGGTTCGCCGTTCGATGGGAACAGGATGTTGTTCGACGCCAGCATCAGCGTACGCGCTTCCATCTGTGCTTCGATCGACAGTGGAACGTGAACCGCCATCTGGTCGCCGTCAAAGTCGGCGTTGAACGCGGCGCAAACCAGCGGATGCAGCTGGATCGCCTTACCTTCGATCAGGACCGGCTCAAACGCCTGGATACCCAGACGGTGCAGTGTCGGCGCGCGGTTCAGCATGACCGGATGTTCGCGGATCACGTCTTCCAGGATGTCCCAGACCACAGGCTCTTGAATTTCGACCAGCTTCTTGGCTGCCTTGATGGTCGTTGCCAGCCCCATCAGTTCCAGCTTGTTGAAAATGAAGGGCTTGAACAATTCCAACGCCATCAGCTTCGGCAGACCGCACTGATGCAGTTTGAGCTGCGGGCCCACCACGATGACGGAACGGCCGGAGTAGTCGACGCGCTTACCGAGCAAGTTTTGACGGAAACGGCCGCCCTTACCCTTGATCATTTCAGCCAGCGACTTCAGCGGACGCTTGTTGGCGCCGGTCATCGCCTTACCGCGACGGCCGTTGTCCAGCAGCGAGTCAACCGCTTCTTGCAGCATGCGCTTTTCGTTGCGCGTGATGATTTCCGGAGCGCGCAATTCCATCAGGCGCTTCAGGCGGTTGTTACGGTTGATGACGCGACGATACAAATCGTTCAGATCGGAAGTCGCAAAGCGACCGCCGTCCAGCGGAACCAGTGGGCGTAATTCCGGTGGCAGCACCGGCAGCACTTCCATGATCATCCAGTCAGGCTTGATGCCCGAACGCTGGAACGCTTCCAGAACCTTCAGACGCTTGGCGTATTTCTTGATCTTGGCTTCGGACTTCGATTCTTTCAGTTCCACGCGCAGGGTTTCTGCATCGCGGTCGATGTCGATCGAGCGCAACAGTTCACGGATGCCTTCGGCGCCCATGAATGCGGTGAAGTCGTCGCCGTACTCTTCGTACTTGGCGGCGTAGTCGTCTTCCGACATGATCTGGCACTTCTTCAGCGGAGTCATGCCTGGATCGGTCACGACGTAGGCTTCGAAGTACAGCACGCGTTCGATATCGCGCAGGGTCATGTCGAGAACCATACCCAGACGCGACGGCAGCGATTTCAGGAACCAGATGTGTGCAGTTGGCGAAGCCAGTTCGATGTGACCCATGCGCTCACGGCGCACTTTGGCCAGCGTGACTTCAACGCCGCATTTTTCGCAGATAACGCCGCGGTGCTTCAGGCGCTTGTACTTGCCGCAGAGGCATTCGTAGTCTTTGATCGGGCCAAAGATCTTGGCGCAGAACAGACCGTCGCGCTCAGGCTTGAAGGTACGGTAGTTGATGGTTTCCGGCTTTTTGACTTCGCCGTAGGACCACGAACGGATTTTTTCCGGGGACGCCAGACCAATTTTGATCGCGTCGAATTGTTCGTTTTGCTGAACTTGCTTGAATAGATCGAGCAGTGCTTTCATGTATCACTCCAGGTTGGCGTGAGAACGCTAGGTAATGCTATGTATATCGAGACGGCCGCACCACAATCTGCACACACCCTGTTCGCACCTGCGGGAGAGCCGTGGCTTGCGCCGGGTTCCGCATGTACCGGGACAGACTTGGTCGTCCTTGACTGCTTACAATTGCTTGTAGCTGCTTGCTGAACTGCTTTATTGCTTTACTTTACTGCGTTGCCGCCGTTGCTTCCGACGACAGGGTCAAACCATGAAACAGGGCAAGACGGCCACGCCGCCTTGCCCTTGAGGACATCAGTCGCGTTCGAGATCGATGTCGATACCGAGCGAACGGATTTCCTTGACCAGCACGTTGAAGGACTCCGGCATGCCGGCGTCAATCACGTGATCGCCCTTGACCAGGTTTTCATAAACCTTGGTACGGCCGTTCACGTCATCGGACTTCACGGTCAGCATTTCCTGCAGCACATACGATGCGCCGTAGGCTTCCAGTGCCCAGACTTCCATTTCACCGAAGCGTTGACCGCCGAACTGTGCCTTACCGCCCAGAGGCTGCTGCGTAACCAGCGAGTAAGGACCGGTCGAACGTGCATGCATCTTGTCATCCACCAAGTGATGCAGCTTCAGGTAATGCATGTAGCCGACTGTTACGGTGCGCTCGAAAGCTTCGCCGGTACGGCCGTCATACATGGTGACCTGATTCTTCGACGGGGTCATGCCCAGTTGCTTGGCAATGTGATCCGGGTAGGCCAGATCCAGCATGCGGCGTGTTTCGTCTTCGTGCGCACCGTCAAACACCGGTGTAGCGAACGGAACACCCTTCTTCAGGTTGGCTGCCAGCTCCAGGATCTCGTGATCGGTGAACTCGTCGAGCGCTTCCTTCTTGCCCGATTCGTTGTAGATCGTGGTCAGGAACTTGCGCAGTTCAGCGATCTGCACCTGTGCGTTCAGCATTTCGCCGATACGCAGGCCCAGACCCTTGGCTGCCCAGCCCAGATGGACTTCCAACACCTGACCGACGTTCATACGCGATGGCACGCCCAGCGGATTGAGCACGATGTCTGCTGGAGTACCGTCGGCCATGTGGGGCATATCTTCGATCGGCAGAATGCGCGAAACCACACCCTTGTTACCGTGACGACCCGCCATCTTGTCGCCTGGTTGCAGGCGGCGCTTCACGGCCAGATAAACCTTGACCATCTTTTGCACGCCTGGCGGCAGTTCGTCGCCTTGTGTCAGCTTCTTGCGCTTTTCTTCAAACGCCAGATCGAACTGGTGACGCTTCTCGGCGATCGATTCCTTGATCGCTTCCAGCGCTGTCGCCATGTCGTCATCCGCAGGGCGGATGTCGAACCAATGGTACTTGTCCAGATCGTCCAGGTAAGCCTTGTCCAGCTTGGTGCCCTTGACCAGTTTCTTCGGGCCGCCGTTGGCGACCTTGCCGATCAACATCTTTTCCAGACGCTGGAAGGCATCGCCTTCAACGATACGCAGCTGATCGTTCAGGTCCAGGCGATAGCGCTTGAGCTCATCATCGATGATCTGTTGTGCGCGCTTGTCGCGTTGGATGCCTTCGCGGGTGAACACTTGCACGTCGATGACGGTGCCGACCATGCCCGAAGGCACGCGCAGCGAGGTGTCCTTAACGTCCGAAGCTTTCTCGCCGAAGATCGCGCGCAGCAGCTTTTCTTCTGGTGTCAGCTGGGTTTCGCCCTTTGGCGTCACCTTACCGACCAGCGTATCGCCGGCTTCGACTTCAGCACCGATGTAGGTGATGCCGGACTCGTCCAGACGTGCCAGTTGGTTTTCAGCCAGGTTCGAAATATCGCGGGTGATTTCTTCCGCGCCGAGCTTGGTGTCGCGAGCAACAACCGACAACTCTTCGATGTGAATCGAGGTGTAGCGGTCATCCGCCACAACTTTTTCGGAGATCAGGATCGAATCTTCGAAGTTGTAGCCGTTCCATGGCATAAACGCCACCAGCATGTTCTGACCCAGAGCCAGTTCGCCCAGGTCGGTCGATGCGCCGTCGGCGATCACGTCATGCTTGGCAACACGGTCACCAACCTTGACGATAGGACGCTGGTTGATGTTGGTGTTCTGGTTCGAACGTGTGTACTTGATCAGGTTGTAGATGTCGACGCCGACTTCACCAGCCTGTGCTTCTTCATCGTTCACACGAATCACCACACGGCCTGCATCGACGTAATCGACGATACCGCCACGCAACGCTTGCACGGTCGTACCGGAGTCAACTGCAACGGTACGCTCGATACCGGTACCGACCAGCGGTTTTTCCGGACGCAAGCAAGGCACAGCCTGACGTTGCATGTTGGCGCCCATCAGTGCGCGGTTCGCATCATCGTGCTCGAGGAACGGAATCAGCGACGCCGCCACCGACACGACCTGGCCTGGGGCCACGTCCATGTACTGAACGCGCTCTGGCGAGACGAGAATGGTTTCGCCGGCTTCACGCGCAGAGACCAGCTCATCGGACAGCTTCAGCGAAGCGTCGATGGTCGCATTCGCCTGAGCGATGATGTAGCGGCCTTCTTCGATTGCCGACAGGTAGTCGATCTGGTTGGTGACCTTGCTGCCTTCGACCTTGCGATAGGGGGTTTCCAGGAAACCGTATTCGTTCAGACGGGCATACAGCGCCAGCGAGTTGATCAGACCGATGTTCGGGCCTTCAGGCGTTTCGATCGGGCACACGCGGCCGTAGTGGGTCGGGTGCACGTCACGAACTTCAAAACCGGCGCGTTCGCGTGTCAGACCACCAGGTCCCAGGGCGGATACACGGCGTTTGTGCGTGATTTCCGACAGCGGATTGGTTTGATCCATAAACTGCGACAACTGCGACGAACCGAAGAATTCGCGGATCGCGGCCGAGATCGGCTTGGAGTTGATCAGGTCGTGCGGCATCAGGTTGTCCGCTTCGGCTTGGCCGAGGCGTTCCTTGACGGCGCGCTCAACGCGAACCAGACCGGCACGGAATTGATTTTCCGCCAGTTCACCGACGCAACGGACGCGACGGTTACCCAAGTGATCGATGTCATCGACTTCGCCGCGGCCATTGCGCAACTCAACCAGAATCTTGATCACAGCCAGGATGTCTTCGTTCGACAGCGTCATGGCGCCAGTCAGTTCATCACGGCCGATACGGCGGTTGAACTTCATGCGGCCGACAGCCGACAAGTCGTAACGGTCTTCGCTGTAGAACAGGCCGTTGAACAGCGCTTCCACCGAATCTTCGGTTGGCGGTTCGCCAGGACGCATCATGCGGTAGATTGCCACGCGCGCAGCGGTTTGATCCGCTGTGTCGTCGGTACGCAATGTTTGCGAGATGTAGCCGCCTTGATCCAGATCGTTGGTGTACAGCGTCTGGATCGCGTCGATGTCGGCTTCGCGCAAGCGAGCCAGCAATTCTTCGGTCAGCTCGTCGTTGGCCGAGGCAATGACTTCACCAGTGTCGCCGTCGACGATGTTCTTCGCCAATACGCGGCCCAGCAGGTAGTCTTCCGGCACGGAAATTTGCTTGATGCCGGCAGCTTCGATGTCGCGCACGTGCTTGGCGTTGATACGCTTGTCTTTCGCGACCAGCGGCTTGCCGGACTTGTCGAGAATGTCGAAACGCGCAACTTCACCACGCAGACGTTCGGAGACGAACTCCATCTCTGCGCCTTCAGCGTGCAGCGTGAAATTATCGAACACGAAGAAGTTCGCCAAGATCTGCTCGGATGTCATGCCGATTGCTTTGAGCAGGATCGTCACAGGCATCTTGCGGCGACGGTCGACGCGGAAGAACAGGATGTCCTTCGGATCGAATTCGAAGTCGAGCCACGAACCGCGGTAAGGAATAATACGTGCGGAGAACAGCAGCTTGCCGGACGAGTGCGTCTTGCCGCGGTCATGTTCAAAGAACACGCCAGGCGAACGGTGCAGCTGCGACACGATGACGCGCTCGGTACCGTTGATGACGAACGAACCAGTGGTCGTCATGAGCGGCAATTCGCCCATGTAGACTTCTTGTTCCTTCATTTCCTTGACGACTGGCTTGGTTGGCGATTCCTTATCCAGAATCACCAGACGCACCTTGGCACGCAGCGGCGACGCGAACGTCAGGCCACGTTGTTGGCATTCCTTGACGTCGAACGGCGGTGCGCCCAACACATAGGAGAGAAACTCGAGACGCGCAAAACCATTGTGCGAAACGATAGGAAAAATCGATGTAAAGGCCGATTGCAGACCTTCGTTCTTACGTTGGGACGCTGTTTTGTCCGTCTGCAAGAATGTCTGGTATGACTCGATCTGAGTCGCTAGCAGGAACGGAACGTTGTGGACGTTAGCGCGTTTCGCAAAGGATTTACGAATACGCTTCTTCTCAGTAAATGAGTAGTGCATGGACACTCCGTGAGTGACAGGAAGGATAGAGAGTTCAGGACTCGCCCGGATTGCTTATTACCTTGTTGCCGCGATCCGTTAGCAGCGAAACCTCAAGTCTCAGCCCTTCAGTCTTGGTCTGGCGCCACCTCTTATTTAGCTAAAACTAGCCGCAAAACAAGAAATTGCTAACCACTAAACATACAAAATTTCGAAACGACAAAGGAGCCAAAGCCGAATCCTTTTTTCAAAGGACTCTGCACTTTGACTCCGGTGGAACGATACGCCGGCAAACCGGCGAATATTCCAGCTCAAGTAGCAATTACTTGAGTTCTGCTTTCGCGCCAGCTTCTTCCAGCTTCTTCTTGGCTGCTTCAGCGTCTGCCTTAGCGATGCCTTCTTTAACTGGCTTCGGTGCGCCGTCAACCAGATCTTTAGCTTCTTTCAAGCCCAGACCGGTGATTTCGCGAACTGCCTTAATAACGCCAACCTTGTTCGCGCCAACTTCAGCCAGAACAACGGTGAACTCTGTTTGCTCTTCAGCAGCAGCGGCGCCAGCGCCACCACCAGCAGGACCAGCGACAGCCATAGCTGCTGCGGAAACGCCAAACTTTTCTTCGAATGCCTTCACCAGGTCATTCAATTCCAACACGGTCAAGGCGCCTACGGCTTCCAAGATATCGTCTTTGCTAATTGCCATTTGAAACTCCTAATTTATTTCGGTAATAACATCTAATCGGTACTGACGCAGAGGCCAAAGTTCTTATGAACAGCTGCCGCATCGCTGCGGCAAGCATTCTTAAGCTGCTTCGGCTTCTTTCTTGGCTGCCAGAGCAGCCAGACCACGCGCAAAACCAGCGACCGGAACCTGCATCATGCCCAGCAATTGGGCCAGCAGAACTTCGCGGGATGGGATATTTGCCAATGCAGTAACAGCAGCCTTATCCAACGGCTTACCTGCATAGTTACCTGCCTTGACGACCAGTTTGTCGTTGGTTTTAGCAAAGTCAGAGATGACTTTAGCTGCAGCAACGGCATCTTCCGAGATCGAATAGATCAACGGGCCGGTCATTTCAGAAGCGAGGTCAGCAAACGCGGAACCTTCAACGGCACGACGTGCGAGTGTGTTTTTCAACACGCGCAGGTACACGCCTTGGTCACGCGCTTTGGCGCGCAGTTGCGTCAAGTGACCAACCTGGATGCCACGGTATTCAGCCACGACGATAGTCTGTGCAGTTGCTACTTTTGCAGCGACTTCGGCGACAACGGCCTTTTTGTCATTCAGATTGAGACTCAAGATCAACCTCCAAAAATGATGCTTGGCGACGACACAGGCGAAAAACCTGCTTGCCTTACATCGGTTCGAACACGGCGTCCGACGTTAGGAGTTCATTGCAACGTTTCGAAAACCTGAAACGCTGTGTGAGACTGCAAAACTTGTTCGGGGTCACCATCTGCGCTGGGTAATCAAAAACAGAGGTTTTTGACGTTTTAACTTTGTGCCTGCCTGCTGCACGCCGCCCAACGGTCTTTGATTGCCTGAAGCACTTCACAATTGCAAAATGCTCCAGCCCAAAGATGCGCCTCGCTTCCATCAGGAAACGAGGACTTGATTCTTTACTTAAGCTGCCAGAGTGGCTTGATCCACGCGGACGCCAGCGCCCATGGTGGACGACAGCGAAACCTTGCGCAGGTAAACACCCTTGCTGGTTGCTGGCTTGGCCTTGTTCAGCGCATCGATCAGCGCAACCAGATTGGACTTCAAATCTGCATCGCTGAACGACTTACGACCGATAGTGGCGTGAATAATGCCGGCCTTGTCGGTACGGTATTGCACTTGACCAGCCTTGGCATTCTTGACCGCAGTAGCGACGTCAGGAGTAACCGTGCCAACCTTCGGGTTAGGCATCAGGCCACGTGGGCCCAGGATTTGACCCAAGGTACCGACGATACGCATTGTGTCAGGCGAAGCGATGACGATGTCGAAAGGCATGTTACCGGCTTTGACTTGCTCAGCCAGATCTTCCATACCAACGACGTCTGCACCAGCTGCCTTGGCTTGCTCGGCCTTTTCGCCCGAAGCAAACACAGCCACGCGAACGGTCTTGCCTGTACCAGCCGGCAGAACCACGGAACCGCGAACCACTTGGTCCGACTTCTTCGCATCAACGCCCAGTTGGACGGACACGTCGATCGATTCGTTGAACTTCGCTGTTGCGAATTCTTTGACCAGCGCCAGTGCGTTATCGAAAGGATAAGCCTTGGTGCGATCGATCTTGCCTTCTTGCGCCTTAGCGCGTTTTGTCAACTTAGCCATTACAGACCCTCCACCGTGATGCCCATGGAACGTGCCGAACCAGCGATGGTGCGCACAGCCGCTTCCAGATCAGCAGCGGTAAGATCCGGCTTCTTCTGGGTAGCGATTTCTTCCGCTTGTTTACGAGTGATCTTGCCAACCTTGTCTGTATGCGGCTTGGCAGAACCCTTTTGAATACCGGCAGCCTTCTTGATCAGAATAGTTGCTGGAGGAGTCTTCATCACGAATGTGAAAGACTTGTCCGCAAATGCAGTGATCACGACTGGAATTGGCAGACCTGGCTCAACGCCTTGAGTCTGGGCATTAAATGCCTTACAGAATTCCATGATGTTCAGACCGCGCTGACCCAGCGCCGGGCCGATCGGAGGGGATGGATTTGCTTTACCAGCTGGCACTTGCAGCTTGATAAAACCGATGATTTTCTTTGCCATGATGGCTCCTACGTTGATTGAGTGTTAGCGCCTTTTCGGCATCTTGCGATACGGTACTAAGGCTCCTCTGCTACTTGCCGGATTTGATGAAATTCGCATTTCGCCGCGCTCCTGCGGGCGCTTGATGGGGGTAATGCTTAAACTTTTTCGACCTGGCCGAACTCAAGCTCAACCGGTGTTGCACGACCGAAAATAGTGACCGATACGCGCACACGGGATTTTTCGTAATTCACTTCTTCCACGTTGCCGTTGAAATCGGTAAAAGGACCATCCTTGATGCGAACCATTTCGCCCACTTCGTACAGCACTTTTGGACGCGGTTTTTCGATACCGTCTTGCATTTGCTGCATGATCTTGTCGACTTCATGCGGCGGAATCGGTGTCGGACGATTCGACTTGCCACCAATGAAACCGGTTACTTTGCTGGTGTTCTTTACCAGATGCCAGGTTTCGTCCGTCATTTCCATTTCGACCAGGACATAGCCCGGGAAGAAACGACGCTCGGTTACCGACTTGTGACCGTTCTTGACATCAACCACTTCTTCCGTCGGCACCAGAATCTGGCCGAACTGTTCTTCCATGCCGGCGCGGACAATGCGCTCGGTCAGTGCACGCTGCACACTCTTTTCCATGCCGGAGTAGGCATGCACAACGTACCAGCGCTTTTTACCAGCGCTTGAAACGCTTTGCGCACCAATCGGTGCGCTGTCTTGTGTGCTATCGCTCATTTTTATTTCCAGCCCAAAATTACGTCATACAACAGGAATTCGAGCAACTTGTCCGTACCCCACAAGAAGATTGCCATGATCAGCACGAAGGCGAAAACGATCGCCGTGATCTGCATTGCTTCTTTACGAGTAGGCCAGACAACTTTTTTGGTTTCACGTACTGATTCTTTGGCGAAGCCGACAAAGCCGCGACCTTGCGCCGATGTCCAGGCAAAACCAACTGCCACCAGCAAACCTGCGACCAAAGCCAGTGCACGCACAGCTGTAGCTTGACCCGACAACACGAAAAAACCGACCACGCCGGCAAGAACCGCTACGATTGCGAGTGCAACCTTGAGCTTGTCGCTTGATGCGCTGACGGTTTGTACAGGCTGGTTAGACATTTATTTACTTTCAGTACCCTACACACCTGAATCGGTGGCAGGGGCGGAGGGCATCGAACCCCCAACCTCCGGTTTTGGAGACCGGCGCTCTGCCAATTGAGCTACACCCCTACGTTCAAAACACTTGCCTGAAGAACCTGGCCAGCTAATTTAATGCTTGCCGCTCAGACATCAACGCCGCGAGACGGGAGCTTCCCGAATCGCGGCGATTGCTACTCTTTTTATTACGCGTCAGGCAGGATCTTGGCAACAACACCTGCGCCGACGGTACGGCCGCCTTCGCGGATCGCGAAACGCAGACCTTCTTCCATCGCGATCGGGTTGATCAGCATCACGGTGATCGACACGTTATCGCCTGGCATAACCATTTCCTTGTCCTTCGGCAACTCGATCGAGCCAGTCACGTCCGTTGTACGGAAGTAGAACTGTGGACGATAGTTGTTGAAGAACGGAGTATGACGGCCGCCTTCGTCTTTCGACAGAACATAGATCTCGCCTGTGAAGTGCTTGTGTGGCTTGATCGAACCTGGCTTGGCCAGAACCTGGCCACGCTCCACGTCTTCACGCTTGGTGCCGCGCAGCAGCACGCCAACGTTGTCGCCTGCCTGACCTTGATCCAGCAGCTTGCGGAACATTTCGACGCCAGTACAAACGGTGTCTTGTGTATCACGGATACCAACGATTTGCAGGGCTTCGCCAACCTTGACGATACCGCGCTCAACGCGACCGGTCACAACGGTACCGCGGCCGGAGATCGAGAACACGTCTTCCACTGGCAGCAGGAAGGCGCCGTCAACAGCACGTTCCGGTGTCGGGATGTAGCTGTCCAGTGCTTCGGCCAGTGCCATGATGGCTTGCTCGCCCAATGGGCCAGTGTCGCCTTCCAGAGCCAGCTTCGCCGAACCCTTGATGATTGGCAGGTCGTCGCCTGGGAATTCGTACTTGGTCAACAGCTCGCGCACTTCCATTTCGACCAGTTCCAGCAGCTCTTCATCATCCACCATGTCAGCCTTGTTCAGGAACACGATGATGTAAGGAACGCCAACTTGACGCGACAGCAGGATGTGTTCGCGTGTTTGTGGCATTGGGCCGTCTGCTGCGGAGCAAACCAGGATCGCGCCGTCCATCTGCGCTGCGCCGGTAATCATGTTCTTCACATAGTCGGCGTGGCCTGGGCAGTCAACGTGAGCGTAGTGACGGTTGGCTGTTTCGTATTCGACGTGGGCTGTATTGATGGTGATGCCGCGTGCCTTTTCTTCTGGCGCCGCATCAATTTGATCGTAGGCCTTCGCTTCGCCGCCGAATTTCTTCGACAACACGGTTGCGATTGCTGCTGTCAGCGTGGTCTTGCCGTGGTCAACGTGACCAATCGTACCAACGTTCACGTGCGGCTTGGTCCGCTCGAATTTGCCTTTTGCCATCTTAGACTCCTAACGATTGATGAGAATGTTCAGGCAACGCGCCCGATCGACTTGCTGACTTTGAAGCGCTAATTGCTGTAACAACAACTGCAATACAACTGGTGCCCTTGACGTGGATTGAACACGTGGCCTCTCCCTTACCAAGGGAGTGCTCTACCACTGAGCTACAAGGGCTTACCTGCCAATTGCGCCAACAACCAAACGACGCAACCGGACAAAACTTGGAGCGGGTGAAGGGAATCGAACCCTCGTCATAAGCTTGGAAGGCTTCAGCTCTACCATTGAGCTACACCCGCGAGGAACTACATCGAACTACCTATCACTTCACAGCCGCAACAACTTGCAAACTGACCCCAAAATGGTGGAGAGGGCTGGATTCGAACCAGCGTACTCGTAAGAGGGCAGATTTACAGTCTGCTGCCATTAACCACTCGGCCACCTCTCCGCGTAGGGAACTCAAAACTATAGGCGAACACTTATCCCTTGTCAACTAAAATACGAGAAGAGATGCATTATTTTTTCTTTGACGCCCTTAGTTTCCCGAAATCACGTCATTGGCGCGACGCCCGACTTGATTCCAGGGCGCAATTCTAACCAGCATCACCATTCCCGGCAACGCCAGGATGAAGCACAGGATAAAAAAGTTGAACCAGCCGAGATCGGCCACGATGTAACCGACCGATGAATTGACGAAGGTCCGCGGCACGGCGGCGAGGCTCGTGAACAACGCAAACTGCGTCGCCGTATAGCGAGGATCGGTTTCGCGCATGATGTAGGCAACGAATGCCGCTGTGCCCAAACCCACGCCAAACGCTTCAAAGCCGATCACCAAGGCCAGCACCAGCGTATCGGCTCCGGCCTGCGCCAACCAGGCAAAGCCCAGAATGGCGACGGCCTGGATCACGCCGAATACCCACAGGGCCTTGTTGATGCCCAGGCGAATCATCCAGACGCCGCCGACAATTCCGCCCACCACGCTGGCCCACAGACTGGTTGTCTTGGAGACAACGCCGATCTGCGTCATCGAAAAGCCGAGATCGATGTAGAACTTGGTTGCCAGCGCGGTTGCCATGCTGTCGCCCAACTTGTACAGAAAGATGAATCCCAGCACCCACAACGCCGAACTCCAGCCGTCGCGCGTGACGAATTCCTGAAACGGCATGACCACGGCCTCGCGCAGGCTTTTTGGCGGCGAACCGTAGACCTTCGGTTCTTTCACCAGCAAGGTACAGATCAAGCCAGGCAGCATGAACGCCGCAGTAATCCAGAACACACTTTGCCAGGCCATCAGATCCGCCAGCACCAGCGACAACGCGCCGGGCACCATGCCGGACAGCTTGTAAGCGTTGACGTGGATGGCGCTGCCCAGGCCAAGCTCTTCTTCCGGCAGGATTTCGCGGCGGAAGGCGTCGATGACGATATCCTGGCTGGCGGAAAGAAATGCCACCACCGATGCCATGAAGGCGATGGTGCCGACCTGCGTGTGCGGATTGAGCATCCCCATGCCGCCAATACCGAAAAACAGCGCGATCTGGGTGAAGAACATCCACCCGCGACGACGCCCCATCTTGCCGAAGTGAAAGCGATCCATCAGCGGCGACCAGAGAAACTTCCAGGTATAGGGAAACATCACTAGCGCGAACAGACCGAGCGCCTTGACGTTCAACCCCGATTTCGCCAGCCACGCTTGGAGCAAGCTCAACAGAATGAACAACGGCAGCCCCGACGAGAAGCCCAGAAACACACAAATCAGCATGCGACGATTGAGATAGCTATGCCAGGAAATCGGGGATGAGGTCATAAAGAAGCAATGAGGGGCAATTGAATGGTGCGCACGGCAAGACGCCGGCGCTCCGCTCATGATGCGTAGACATCCATGAGCGGAGGCGTTTGCGGAGTATAAGGAATTTGTCGGCGCCGGTCTGTTTTTCCGGCGCACCGGCCAGATACGGCTACTTCTTTTTCAAACGGAAGACAGCGAGGCTGCCGCGCCAGTTAGGCAAAAACGTGACCGGCTTGCCGTCATGCAGCGCCACGCATTCGAGCACCTCCAGGCCGACTTCATTGGCCAGCTCTTCAAAGTCCTTGATGGTGGCACAACGCAAGTTGGGTGTGTCGTACCACTCGTAAGGCAGCGACTTCGACACCGGCATGCGTCCGCGCAGCAGTGCCACGCGGTGAGTCCAGTAAGCAAAGTTGGGGAAAGATACGGTCGCCTCGCGTCCGACACGGGCGATTTCTCGCAAAATACCTTCGACATCCTTGACCATCTGCAGCGCCGACAGGCATAGCACGGTATCAAAAGCATTGTCCTCGAACATCGCCAGGCCGCCTTCCAGATCCTGCTGGATCACGGAAACGTTGCGCGCCACACATTCAGGGATGCGTGCGTCATCAATCTCGATGCCGTAACCGCTGCAAGCCTTGTCGGTCTGCAGATAGTCGAGCATCACGCCATCGCCGCAACCGACGTCCAGTACTTGTGAACCCGCGCGGATCCAGTGAGCAATGAAGGCAAGGTCGGGGCGCAATACGCTCAGTTCGGGGAAATTCATGCGCACTCCTCCAAGGCGATTTCAGCCCACACGCGTTGATAGTATTCGCGCAGCAATGTCATGTAGCGTTCGTCCTCGAGCAGGAAAGCGTCATGACCATGCGGCGCGTCGATTTCTGCGTAGGTCACGCGGCGCTTGTTGCTCACCAGCGCCTGCACCATTTCGCGGCTGCGCTCAGGCGAAAAACGCCAGTCGGTCGTGAATGAGGCCAGCAGAAACTGCGCCTTGGTATTGGCAAAAGCCTTGGCCAGATCGCCACCGAAATCCTTGGCAGGATCAAAATAGTCGAGCGCCTTGGTGATCAGCAAATACGTATTCGCGTCGAAGTAGGTCGAAAATTTGTCGCCCTGATACCGCAAGTAGGATTCGATTTCAAAATCAATGCCGAAGCCGAATTGATATTCACCGGAACGCAGATCACGGCCGAATTTTTCGGCCATGTCATCGTCGGATAAATACGTGATATGCCCTACCATGCGCGCTACGCGCAAGCCGTTTTTCGGCACCACGCCATGCGCGTAGAAATCGCCGCCGTGGTAGTCGGGATCAGTCAGGATCGCCTGACGCGCAACGTCATTGAAGGCAATATTCTGGGCCGACAATTTCGGCGTGGAAGCGATGACGATACAGTGCCGCAAACGATCGGGAAACATCATGCTCCAGGCTACCGCCTGCATGCCGCCGAGCGAACCGCCCATGACCGCAGCAAACTGCACGATGCCCAGCTGATCGGCCAGGCGCGCCTGCGCATTGACCCAGTCCTCCACCGTCACCACGGGAAAACTCGCACCGTACGGCTTGCCGGTTGCCGGATTGGTATGCATCGGGCCGGTCGAACCGAAACAGGAACCGAGGTTGTTGACGCCGATGACGAAAAACTTGTCGGTATCGAGCGACTTGCCCGGCCCGACCATGTTGTCCCACCAGCCGACATTGTCCGGATCGTCGGCGTAGACGCCGGCAACGTGATGCGAAGCGTTGAGCGCATGGCACACCAACACGGCATTGGACTTGTCGGCATTGAGCGTGCCGTAGGTTTCATACATCAGCATGTAGTCGGCAAGCGACGTCCCGTTCTTGAGCGGCAAAGGCTCGGGAAAATGCATGATTTGCGGCGATACGATTCCGATCGACATGGGCTCTCTTTGTAATCTCACAGTTAAACCATCCACAGACAAAACCATGGATTAAAAACAAAAAAGCCCGGAAGCTTGCGCTCGCGGGCTAAATAATGGGCTTGTCTGTTACTGCTCCAAGCTCGCTTTAGCCGTATTTAGATGGAACCTGGGTTCCGGCGCCCGCAAGCTGAGGTTTGGATAAACCATTCAAATCGGCGCAGTGGTGTAAGAATAACCAAGTCGAGGCATGCCGTCAAACCACGATCGACGGCATGCCATTACAACAACTCAGCGACGGCGCGCGGCCGTCGCCTTGATCTCCGGTTCAGCGTTGAGCGTGCGCAACTGCGCCATGGCGGCTTCGATCACGGACGGCTCGGTGGCTTTCAACACCTTCTTGACCTGAGGCTCCAGCAAGGTCAGATCGCTGTTGAGGATTTCCTGCTTGACCGACAGCAATTGCGACGGATGCATGGAAAATTCCAGCAGCCCCATCCCCAGCAACAAACGCGTCCACTTCACGTCGCCCGCCATTTCACCGCAGACGGCGACAGGAATGCCCGCCTTGCGCCCCATCGCGATTACGCTCGACAGGAGAAACAATACCGCCGGATGCAGCGGATCGTAGAGATGCGCCACTTCATGATCGACCCGGTCGATCGCCAGCGTGTACTGAATCAGATCGTTGGTGCCGATGGACAGAAAGTCGAGGCGTTTGATGAAAATCGGCAAGGCCAGCGCGGCAGCCGGGATTTCGATCATGGCGCCGACCTCGATGTCTTCGTCGAATTTTTGCTTGCGCTGACGCAACTGTTCCTTGGCTTGCTCGATCAGGGCCAGCGTCTGATCCACCTCGAAGGCATGCGCCATCATCGGAATCAGCAGCTTGATCGGACCGAAAGCGGAAGCGCGCAAGATCGCCCGCAACTGCGTCAAGAACATCTGCGGCTCGCTCAGGCAATAGCGAATGGCACGCAAACCCAGAGCAGGATTCAACGCCGTTTGTTCATCTTCGTCCAACGGTTTGTCGGCACCGACGTCGAGCGTACGGATCGTGACCGGGCGCCCTTTCATCGACACTACCGTCTGGCAATACGACTCGAATTGTTCGTCTTCGGTAGGGAATTTTTCCAGATGGCCGGCACGCCCCATGAACAGAAATTCGGAGCGGAACAAGCCGACGCCGTTCGCACCTGCTTCCAGTGCCGGGGCGCTGTCGGTGGGCAATTCAATGTTGGCCAGCAAGGTAATTTCGGTGCCGTCCTGCGTAATGGCGGGTGTCTTCTTGAGGCGGCCGAGCTTCTTGCGGTCGCGCAGCATGCGCTCCTGACGTGCGCGGTATTGCGCAAGCACCAGCGGCGACGGGTTGACGATGGTCACGCCGGCGTCGCCGTCGATGATCAGGACGTCATCCTGCTTGACCAGCGCCGAGGCGTTGTTCATGCCGACGGCGGCGGGAATATCAAGACTGCGGGCAACAATCGCCGTATGCGAGTTCTGGCCGCCCAGGTCGGTGACAAAACCACCGAAAGCACCGTCGCGGAACTGCAGCATGTCGGCAGGCGAAATATCGTGCGCCACGACGATGATGCTGGCGGTAGCGCCATCGCCGCCTTCGGTCGGCGGCAGATTGATTGCGCTGCCGGTAAGCACTTTGAGCACGCGATCGCCGACTTGCTGGATGTCGGCCTTGCGTTCGCGCAGGTAAGGATCCTCGATCTCATCGAACTGCGCCGATAACCCATCGATTTGCGTTACCAGCGCCCATTCGGCGTTGTAGTAGCGATGACGGATGATATTGAGCGGCACCTCAGCCAGCATCGGGTCGGACAGGATCAGCGCATGTACGTCGATGAAGGCGCCCAATTCCGGCGGCGCTTCTTTCGGCAGTTCGCTGCGGATGGTCTGCAGCTCCTGATGAACGGCGGCGATGGCGTTTTTGAGGCGCAGGACTTCCGCCTCGACCTGATCGTCGGGAATGAGGTAATGCTTGACGTCGAGAGCGGCAGGGGCAAGCAGATGCGCGCGGCCGATCGCGATGCCTTTTGAAACTGGGATACCGTGTAAGGTAAAAGATGCCATCGCGTTTGTCTCCTGCGTTATTTATTATGCCTTGATATAAATCATGATCGCGGTAGCTCTCAAAACCTTACCGGACAACGCCATGTTTGGCAATCATGCGGAAAAACAAGTGGGAAACAAACAGGAAAAATTCGATATTTACGACTGATTTTGGACGACTATGAGGATGACAGGATGAATGAGGGCCCAAGATGGCCGTCGTCGCCTGCAATGCCTTACTGACCTTCGCCGAAACGATCGTTGATCAGCGCTTCCAGTGCGGTAAAACAATCCTGCTCGTCGTCGCCTTCGGTTTCCAGCAAGACCTTGCTGCCCTTGCCCGCTGCCAGCATCATCACGCCCATGATGGATTTGGCGTTGACGCGGCGCTTGTTGAAGGTCATCCAGACTTCACACTTGTATTTGGACGCCAGTTGCGTGAGCTTGGCCGAGGCGCGTGCATGCAGACCGAGCTTGTTGATGATCTCAAGTTCTTTTTGAATCATGGGAGTTCTTTCTTTGTTCTTGTCGAATTGGGCCAAACGCTGTCACGCGCTATATCGCTATATTGCCAGCCTTCTTATTGGGAGGAAACACGAACGCGGTTATCCACCCGCACGGCGCCGCTCTGACCGCCGGCGAGCGCCATTTCCATGACGACGTCGAGCGTATCGTTGCGATACGTCAACGCGCGCAGCAGCATCGGCAGGCTGATGCCGGCAATGACTTCGACGTTGTCGATGGCGCACAGATAACCGGTGCAGTTGGAAGGCGTACCGCCCATGACGTCGGTGATCACCAGCACGCCGCTGCCGTCGTCGAGACGACGCACGGCTTCCGCTGCGAGCTTTTGTACTTCTGCCGGGTTTTGATCGGCGATGACGTCAATGGCTTCGATGCGCTCGGGCAAACCACGGAATACGTGCGTTGCCGCCGCGATGAAAGCCTGACCCAGCGGGGCATGCGTGAGAAGAAGGATACCGACCATGAATTTCTACTTGCTATATGTACGTTGCCAGACCGGGCGCCGGGTTGATTGCTTCAGCTGCCTGCGACGGCGGTTTCCAGCGCATCGACGAACATGGCGGCAACATCGAAGCCGCTTTGCTGCGTGATTTCCTGGAAACAAGTCGGACTGGTGACATTGATTTCTGTTAAATAATTGCCAATAGCGTCCAATCCTACCAGCAACAACCCCCGCTGCGCCAAAATCGGCGCCAGTGCTTCAGCAATCTCCAATTCGCGCGGCGAAATAGGCTGCGCAACGCCGAGACCGCCGGCCGCCAGATTGCCGCGCACTTCTCCGCCTTGCGGAATGCGCGCCAAAACATGCGGCACCACTTTACCGCCAATCAGCAAAATGCGCTTGTCGCCCTTCGAAATTTCCGGGATGAAACGTTGCGCCATGATCGTCCGGTTGCCGTTGTCGGTCAGGGTTTCGATGACTGAACCGAGATTCATGCCATCCTGGCCGATACGGAAAATGCCCATGCCGCCCATGCCGTCGAGCGGCTTCAGGATCACGTCCTTGTGTTCGGCGTGGAATGCCCGCAGCCGCTTGGCGTCGCGTGTGACCAGCGTCGGCGCGGTGTATTGCGGAAATTGTGCAATCGCCAACTTTTCATTGTGGCTGCGAATCGCTTCGGGCTTGTTGAAGACGCGTGCGCCCTGCTTCTCCGCCAGCTCCAGCAGGTATGTGGTGTAGATGTATTCCATGTCGAACGGTGGATCCTTGCGGATCACGATGGCGTCGAACTCGGACAGGAAAGTCGACGCCGGCGCGTCGGCGCGGTACCAGTCGTCGGCATCGCCGGTCAGCGTGATTTTTGCCACGTTCGCAGTCACCAGACCGCTTTCGAGCACGATGTCGGTCTGCTCGAAGGCATAGATGGCGTGACCGCGCCTGGCGGCTTCGCGCATCATGGCGAAGGTCGAGTCCTTGTAGGTCTTGAAGGTGTCGAGCGGATCGGCGAGGAAAGCGATTTTCATGAAATATCCGTCAAAAATGTCGGCAAATAAGATTAATAGACTTCCGGATTCGGATCGGTCTTTTCCATTTCCAGCGACGCCGCCAGCAGCGCCAGGCGCGCTACGACACCATACATATAGAAGCGATTCGGCGCCGCGGTGCCGGGTTTGGCTTGCAGATCCGGCAAAGCATGCTGTTGCTGGAAGGCCAAGGGCACGAAGTGTGCGCCGGGCGCATTCAGGTTTTCGTTGACGTCGCGATCGGCATGCACGCGGTAGAAACCGCCGACCACGTAACGGTCGATCATGTAGACCACCGGCTCGGCCACGGCTTCGTTGATGCGTTCAAAAGAATGCACGCCTTCCTGAATGATCAGTTCACTGACTTCCAGCCCTTCCTTGCCGACCACCATCTTGCTGCGCTGCTTGCGGTTGAAATCCTTGACTTCGCTGGCGTCCTTGACGGTCATGATACCCATGCCGTAGGTGCCGGCGTTGGCCTTGACGATCACGAAGGGTTGTTCCTTGATGCCGTATTCCTTGTACTTCTTCCGGATTTTCGACAACAGGCTGCTGACGTTGTCGGCCAGGCAATCGGAGCCGGCGTCTTCCTGCAGATTCAGCTCGCCGCACTTGGCGAACAGAGGATTCAACATCCATGGGTCAACGTCGACCAGCTTGGAGAATTTCTTGACGACGTCGTCGTAGGCGGAAAAGTGATTGCTCTTGCGGCGCACAGCCCAGCCGGCGTGCAGCGGCGGCAAGACGTTTTGCTCGTCGAGGTTTTCCAGCACCGACGGAATTCCGATCGACAGGTCGTTATTCAAGAGGACGGTACAGGGGTCGAAATTTTTCAACCCGAGGCGGCGGCCGTTCTTGGAGCGCTCCAACGGCTCCAGCGTGATGCTGGTGCCGTCCGGCAAGTCGATCTGCTTCGGCTTCTTGATGTCTTCCAGCGTACCGAGGCGCACATTGAGGCCGGTCTGGCGGAAGATCTGCATCAGCCGCGCGACGTTTTGCAGATAAAAACTGTTGCGTGTGTGATTTTCAGGAATCAGCAGCAGGTTCTTGGCATCCGGGCAATATTTTTCAATGGCGGCCATGGCGGCCTGCACGGCCAGCGGCAGCATTTCCGGCGACAAATTATTAAAGCCGCCCGGGAACAGGTTGGTGTCTACCGGCGCCAGCTTGAAGCCGGCGTTGCGCAAGTCGACCGAGCAATAGAACGGCGGCGTGTGCTCTTGCCATTCCATACGGAACCAGCGCTCGATCGCGGGGGTAGCGCCCAGGATTTTCTTTTCGAGGTCCAGAAGCGGACCATTGAGGGCGGTGACAAGATGCGGAACCATAAAAGACCTTCTGCGCGTGCTGGGGCGATGGAGACGAATAGCGGTCGGGGATCGATAACAAAACCGACAGGAACCGGCCATTTTAGCGGGATTCTTGCTATTGCGTCGTTAGCCTTCCGGCAATATCTGGTGGAGAGGTCATTTACGTGGTGGCGTTGTCGTTTTTTTAAAGCCCCATAAAAAAAGCGCCCGGACCGAAGGTCGCGGACGCTTCTGAAGGGAGCCACAAGGGCTCCCGGGAGACAAATTACGAGTGGTAAGCCGATTCGCCGTGGCTGGAGATATCCAGACCTTCGCGTTCTTCTTCTTCCGTCACACGCAGACCGATCACGATGTCGACCAGCTTGAAGGCGATGAAGGAAACCACACCCGACAGGATCACGGTAGTCAGCACGCCTTGGAACTGAATCCAGACTTGACCGCCGATGGAGTAGTCAGGAGCGACTGCGTTGGTAACGTAGTCATAGATACCTGTGCCGCCCAGGCTAGGCGCAGCGAACACGCCAGTCAGGATCGCACCCAGGATACCGCCCACGCCGTGCACGCCGAAGACGTCCAGTGCATCGTCCGAGCCCAGAATCTTCTTCAGGCCGGTAACACCCCACAAGCACAGCAGACCGGCGATCAAGCCCAGGACAACCGCGCCGCAGACACCGACGAAGCCGGCTGCAGGAGTAATTGCCACCAGACCGGCAACCGCGCCCGAAGCTGCACCCAGCATCGACGGCTTGCCCTTGCCGACCCATTCGCCGAAGCTCCAGGACAGGACAGCAGCGGCTGTTGCCAGGATAGTGTTGACGAAAGCCAGCGCAGCGCTGCCGTTAGCTTCCAGAGCGGAACCCGCATTGAAGCCGAACCAGCCGAACCACAGCAGCGAGGCACCGACCATGGTCAATGTCAGGCTATGCGGCTTGAAAGCTTCCTTGCCGAAACCGACGCGCTTGCCGATGACGTAGGAACCAACCAGACCAGCAACCGCCGCGTTGATGTGAACCACGGTGCCGCCGGCGAAGTCCAGCGCGCCCTTTTGGAACAACCAGCCGGAGATTGCAGTTGCTTTTTCAGCAGCAGCAGCATCGGTGAATGCATCCGGACCAGGCCAGAACCAGACCATGTGGGCCATTGGCAGGTACGAGAACGTGAACCAGATGATCGAGAACACGATCACGGCCGAGAACTTCACGCGCTCAGCGAACGAACCGATGATCAGCGCAACAGTGATCGCAGCGAACGCGCCCTGGAAGGCCACGAACGACAGCTCAGGAATCACGACGCCCTTGCTGAAGGTTGCTGTATTCGAGTCGCCGGTCAGACCGTGCAGGAACAGACGATCAAAGCCGCCGAAGAATGCGCCGCCTTCTGTGAACGCGATGCTATAGCCGTAGACGAACCACAGGATATAGATCAGCGAGAAGATCACGAAACATTGCATCAGCACGGACAGCATGTTCTTGCTGCGGACCAGGCCGCCGTAGAACAGGCCCAGGCCTGGCAGTGTCATCAGAATCACAAACGCTGTACAAATCAGCATCCATGCAGTATCACCCTTGTTAGGGACAGGGCCTGGAGCAGCGGCTGCCGGTGCAGCTGGAGCTGCCGGAGCTGCTGCCGCTGCGGCTGGAGCCGCAGCAGGTGCTGGTGCTTCAGCTGCTTTCGGCGCATCAGCCTTCGGGGCTTCTGCGGCCGGCGCTGCAGCAGCGGCTTCAGGCTTAGGCGCATCTTGCGCCTGCGCCGGAGCGGCAAAACCTACCGCCAACAACAAAGTGCCGATTGCCAGCGCACTTGAAAACATTTTTTTGATACTCATTACTGTTCCCCCTTAGAGAGCGTCTTTGCCGGTTTCACCGGTACGGATGCGGATAACGTCCAGCAGATCTTGTACAAAAATCTTGCCGTCGCCGATTTTGCCTGTACGTGCTGCAGCCTCGATGGCTTCCAGCGCGCGCTCGACGATGGAATCGTCGACTGCAGCTTCGATCTTGGTCTTCGGCAGGAAGTCCACGACATATTCCGCACCGCGATACAGCTCGGTGTGGCCTTTTTGACGGCCGAAGCCTTTGACTTCAGTCACGGTGATGCCTTGCACACCGATCGCCGACAAGGCTTCGCGCACCTCGTCGAGCTTGAATGGTTTGATGATCGCTGTAATCAGTTTCATACCGACCTCAATTAGAAAGTTTTGCTAAGGGAGAAAACGACGCCGTTACGACCAACATTTTTCAGACCATTTGAGGCTGGTGTTGTGCTGACGCCATCTTTCAGGTCAGTACCGACATATGCCACACCCAGAGTGATGCCGGCCAGATCTTCAAATGTCTTGCTCACGCCGATTTTCCAGTCGTTGTAGCTGAACTGGGCGGTCGAGCCGTGGACGCTTTGGTGACCCAGATGCAGGCCGACCACGGTGCCGAAGTAGCTGTCGATGTTGGCGCCCAGATCATAGTACTGGCTGTATTTGCTGTTGACTGCGCCAAACAGGTTGGTCAGCGATTGCGAATACTTGAAGTAGCCCGGGCCGTAACCAACCTGACCATAGAGTTCGAATGTATTGGCATTCTTGACGCCGCTGTTTGCCAATGTGTTGCCTGGGTAGTAGTAATACAGACCGCCGACGTCATAAGTGAAGCCGCCACCGATATCGCCGCGCTTACCGCCGTAGATGTCCCATTCAATGTTGCCCTTGGTGCTTTGGCCGGCGATTGTACCCGCGTCCTTGATCCACTTGATGTTGGTCGCCCATGTACCCAGGTACAGACCTGTTGGGTTATTGGTGTAGTCAGCACCAACTTGCAAAGCCGGATCGAAGCGTGTTTGTGTCAGACCGCGGTAGCGATAATCGCTGACGACAGCAGCATTGAAGGTGAATTCATTATCTGGCTTAGGTGCGTCCTCGGCATGCGCGAAGCTTGATACAAACGATGCTGCGACTGCTGCTGCAAGAATCAATTTTTTCATGGCGTCCCTCTAGGTTTCTGTTAAACAACAAATTATTCATTTCTGCACAATTTGTATAGCAGGAGCCATGCCACCCCTTGTTGACGGGTTTGCGTTACTTTTTTTAGCGCAAATCAACATTCCAATTAGGCATTTTTTCTTTTTTTCCCAAATATAGTGCATAAATCTCGTCCATGCATGATCACGCACAACAATAGGGCGCAACAATTTCAATTCAACATTTTCCCAACGGAAATAAAGCGTCTTTAATGGTGCAAATGAAATCCTTTTGCCAGCTTGCGGCCAAGTTACATCACTGGGTGGAATATGACGTTTCTCCAAGACATTATTTTCCCTGCCGCTGAGCGCTATTAAATAGGGCAACGAATGTCCGTCGGTAGAACGTTCACGTATAACTTCCCGGTAACTCGGCGGAGATAGAGACTGTTATGTCAGTCTCGTCAAAACGTGAGGACGCGCATTTATTTGCAAAATAGCAACTAAGCTACTGAACGTTTTCTATCGCAACAGAACAAAGGAAGAGATGCGCGCCCGGTTTCTTTGCCGTTCACATTCCTTCGGCATGGCGAAAGCGCTACACTTGCCAGATCGTCATTACCGAAACATCACAGATAAAAAGGACCATCATGGACAAACCACAATTTTTCGAAGATCTTCAATCCAAAATCAATAAGGCGATCGAAAACTCGCCCGCCAAAGACATCGAAAAGAACGTCAAGGCCATGTTGAGCCAGGGCTTCTCCAAACTCGATCTGGTGACGCGTGAAGAATTCGACATCCAGGCACAAGTGCTGGCCAAAACCCGCGCCAAGCTTGAAGAACTGGAAGCACGCGTTGTCGAGCTCGAAGCACGCCAAAAAACATCCTGAGACTCGACCAGTCACATTGCGTCTGTCCTGATCTTCAGTCTTCGATTTTCAATTTTTCATAGCCGCACCGCTATCGCGCCGTAGATGAGTCTTGCTGTATTAAAGAGCCGTGCGCTTGCGGGTATGCATGCACCGCAGGTCACGGTGGAAGTTCACCTTGCCAACGGCTTACCCTCCTTCACCATCGTTGGCCTCCCTGAAACCGAGGTCAAGGAATCCAAAGATCGCGTCCGCGCGGCCTTGCAGAACGCACGATTCGAATTCCCGGCGAAAAGAATCACTGTCAACCTAGCGCCGGCAGATCTGCCGAAAGAATCCGGCCGCTTCGACCTGCCGATTGCACTGGGCATTCTTGCCGCATCAGGCCAGATGCCTGCCGATGCGCTGGATGGCTATGAATTCGCCGGTGAGCTATCGCTCTCCGGCGACCTGAGACCAATCCGGGGCGCACTGGCAATGACCTACGCCATGCACAAGTCGAATAACAGCGATGGCTGCGCGCGCACCTTCATCTTGCCGCGCGAGAATGCCGACGAAGCAGCATTGGTCAGCAATGCGACAATCTTTCCCGCCGACTCTCTATTGCAAGTGTGCGCGCATTTCGCCGGCTTTGATCCGGATGCGAGATTGAGCCGCCATCACCCTTCTGTGCAGCCTGCGGCACCAGCGTATCTGGATTTTTCCGACGTCAAAGGGCAGTTACAGGCCAAGCGCGCATTGGAAGTCGCCGCAGCCGGCGGCCACAGCGTCCTTTTAGTAGGTCCGCCAGGAACAGGCAAATCCATGCTGGCGGCGCGCTTTCCAGGTATCTTGCCGCCCATGACCGATGACGAAGCGCTGGAATCTGCAGCGGTTCAGTCGGTCACCGGCGGGTTCTCCACCACGCGATGGAAAATGCGTCCCTACAGATCGCCTCACCATACTGCGTCCGGCGTAGCGCTGGTCGGCGGCGGTGGGACACCACGCCCGGGGGAAATCTCTCTGGCGCATCGCGGGGTTTTATTTCTGGATGAATTGCCTGAATTTGATCGCAAAGTCCTGGAAGTATTGCGCGAGCCGATGGAGTCCGGCCGGATTACCATCTCGCGTGCGGCACGACAGGCTGACTTTCCTGCGAGATTTCAGCTGATTGCCGCCATGAACCCGTGTCCATGCGGTTTCTTTGGCCATCGGGAGAAGCAATGCCGCTGTACGCCCGATCAAATCGGCCGGTATCAGGGAAAAATCTCCGGCCCTTTGCTGGATCGCATCGACATGCAAATTCAGGTCGGCGCACTCGCGCATGACGAACTACTGCAGCAAGCCAACGGCGAAACATCCGCAAGCATCGCAGGACGCGTAGCGCGCAGCTTCGATTTGCAGCAACAGCGTCAGCAAAAGAGCAACCACCTTTTGTCGACGCGTGAAATCGACATGCACTGCAAACCCGACGACGCCGGTGAGGATTTGCTGAAGGCCGCCATGACACGGCTGAACTGGTCGGCACGCGCCTATCATCGCGTGCTCAAAGTAGCGCGTACCATTGCCGATCTCGGGCAAGCTCCCGTCATCGGCAAGGCCCACATCGCCGAAGCAATCCAATACCGCCGCGCCTTGCGCGAACAATAGTCAATCCCGAATAAGCAATCACCGGCCGCCCGCAAACATGCAGGCGGCTCACTGGTTTAAGCCGCCTTTTGCAATAGCCTGCGCACGAACCAGATAATCACCGCAGCAAATACGAACAACGCCAGCCATTGCGCAGACGGAGCAAAACCGGCACCGACCAATGCCAACGGCTCATCGCGCCCGCTGGCACCGATGACCGCCGCCAGCACTACGCCCATGATGCTTTCCCCGACAATGAGCCCTGATGTCACCAGCACACCACGACGTTCGATACGCTCAACGCGGTCAAGCCCGGTCTTGTCGCCGGAAGCCTTGCGCTTCGCCAGATGCAACTGCAGTCCCCATGCGACCAGCGCCCCTGCCACCAGTGCCATGCCAACTGTCGGCGGCAGGTAAATGCCGAGGCCGACCGCCAGCGCAGGCAAGCGTGCGCGACTCCCGCGACGTTCCAGCATGAAGTCGATGGCAATCAGGACAATGCCGATCGCCACGCCGATCAGGATCATGGTCCAGTTCAACTCATGGGTAAAGATGCCGGTGGAGATCGCGGTCATCAGGGTCGCCTGCGGTGCGGCCAGCGCGTGCGAAGCGTCCATGTCCGGGCGCGGCAGCGCACCGACGAAGCCGTAGGCGTTGTAAAGCAGTTCGAGGATCGGCGAAATCACCGCGGCGCCCACCACGCAACCAATTAATAAGGCAATCTGCTGACGATAGGGCGTTGCACCGACCAGCCAGCCGGTTTTCAGATCTTGCAGATTGTCGTTGGCAATAGCAGCAATTGCGATGATGGCCGAGGTCACGAAAATGGCCAGAGCGATCGGCAGCTTGCTCGAGCCGGGTGCTGCCAGCAAGTGATCAATGCTTCCGGATGCCAGCAACAGCAGTGATACAAGAATCATCGCGATGATGCCGACGCCGGAGATCGGACTGCTGGACGAGCCAACCAGACCGGCCATATAACCGCAAGCAGCAGCCACCAGAAAACCGAATACGCAAGAAAACAGCAGGCTCATTGCCACCAGTCCGCACAGCAAAGGCAAAGACAATTGAGCGTCCAACAGAAACAACGCGAAGATCAGCGTCAACACCGCCATCACGCCAACACCGATCAGCACGATGGCGCGTGCCGGCAAGTCGCGATCAGTCATTGCGCGCGTACCGCCCGCTGCTGCATGCTTGCGGTCGGCCAGTGACTCGCGCACACCCGCCAGCATCGGCTTGAACAAGGTAATGAGCGTCCAGATGGACGCGATGCCGATGGTACCGGCGCCCATGAAGCGCACCTGCTTGCTCCATATGCCGGTGGCGTACGTTGCGATGGCGGTGCCCTCGGGTGTCGGTGTCAATAGGGTGAGGATAGGCACCGCGAATACCCAACTGATAATGACGCCGATCAGCACCGCAACACCGGCGACGATGCCGATCAGATAACCGGCGCCCAGCAAGGCCAGTGAAAAACCAAGCGGCAAGCGGAACACCGCAGTGCCTGCGCTAACCCAAACGTTGAATCCCTCCGACAACACGCGAAAGCCACTGGTCAGCAGCGCCACTGCTGCCGATATGACACTCCCGGCCCAGATATCGTTGAGACCTTTACGCACGTCATCGCTGTTGCTGTCATTGCCTGCAGCATCCTTGGTGTTGCCCACGCGCAGAATTTCTGCCGCAGCCAGTCCTTCCGGATAGGGCAAGTCGCTGTTGACCACCATGACGCGCCGCAACGGAATGGTGAATAGCACGCCCAGCATGCCGCCGGCGGCGCAGATGCCGAACGTCTGCCAATAGGGAAATCCTTGCCAGTGCCCGACCATCACCAGTCCCGGCAGGATAAAGATGACGGCGGACAAGGTGCCTGCCGCAGAAGCCTGCGTCTGCACCATATTGTTTTCAAGGATGCTGGAGGAGCCGAACAGACGCAGCACCGCCATCGATATCACGGCAGCCGGGATCGCGGACGAAAAGGTCAGTCCGACCTTCAGGCCCAGATAGACGTTGGAAGCGGTGAAGAGCACCGTGATGAGCGCGCCGAGGATGACGCCGCGTACCGTCAGCTCGGTCAGCTCGGTCAGATTGTGTTGCGGGGAATGGGGCATGGGAATGTCTCCTTCTTTGATTGCCGCCTGCCGGTAAGCAATTACCGTTTGCTGGTGGTTTGCATCTGTTTGGTCGGATTATTTGTCTGTTTTATGCCCTCTTTCGAACCAGCCCCGTTTGCTATCATGAGAGCCTTCCATCTCAATTTTGCCCCCATGAACAAGCACGTCCGCATCGCCGCCGCTTCCCTGTTGCTGGCTTTGACAAGCGCACTCGCTTTCGGTGCCGAAAATATTGCCAGCGATCGCGACATCGGCAAAGCCATGAATCTTTTGCCACCCGATGTGCAAAAAAACCTCGATGAAAATGCGGCCAGAGACGCCAAAGCTTCGACCGCCAAAGAGCCGGAACTGAGTCCGCGCTGCCGCCAGTTGCGCGCCGATATCGACCGTGCACAACACGGTGAACCGGAACCTCATCACGATACGTACCCGCAGGAGCGACGGCGCGATGGGGGTTTTGTGCCTCCGCCCTCGTCCATCCCCGGCGTACAGGTCAATTCGTCCAACAGCACACTGGGCCAGATTCGCTATAGCCGGCGCGCACGACTCGAAGATCAATTCCAGCGCGAATGCCGTTAAGCAGCGATACTGACGCTCCAGATTTCATGCTTTGTGTGTGATGAATTGCTGCCTAGTCTTTGTGGGTGATGTCGAGGCCGGCGCTTTTTTAAATCCGATTGTTTTCTATGTTCATTGGTATTCTTTGCGCCCTGTGCGCGGGCCTGATGTGGGGCCTGGTGTTTGTCACTCCGCTGCTGCTGGCGGATTATCCCGGCGTGGTGTTGTCGCTGGGACGCTATGTCGCTTTCGGCCTCATCGCGCTGGTGCCCGCCTTCTTCGACCGCAAGCGGATTGCTTCGCTGAGCCGCGAAGACTGGAAAGTCGCCTTCAAGCTGTCGCTGGTCGGTAATCTGCTGTACTACGCCATGCTCGCCACCGCGATTCAATTGGCCGATGCGCCGTTGCCTACGATGCTGATCGGCACCTTGCCCATCGTGATTTCCGTCTGCGCCAACTGGCGTCCCGGACATGCCTCGGAATCGGTCGCCTGGAGCCGTCTTGCGCCGTCGCTGGTGATCTTGTGCATGGGTCTGATGCTGGTCAACAGCAGCGAGCTTGAGCATCTCCGGAGCAGTGTGGACAACACGCGCTCCACCACGGACTACATGCTGGGATGTCTCGTCGCCCTCTGCGCGGTGGCCGCCTGGACCTGGTATCCGATCGTCAATTCACGCTATCTGCGTGCTCATCCGCGCATCAATTCGATGACCTGGGCCACGGCGCAAGGTCTCGCTACCCTGCCGATGGCGCTGGTGGGTTTCGTCCTTTATGGGATCTACAACCATGTCGCCGGCAACAGCTATGACTTCCCGCTGGGGCCGCGTCCGGAGTTCTATATTCTGATGATGCTGCTGATCGGCTTGTCCGCCTCGTGGATCGGGACGCTGCTGTGGAACAAGGCCAGCCAGTTGCTGCCGACCGCATTGGTGGCCCAGTTGATCGTGTTCGAAACCCTGGCCGCGCTGCTATACGCCTTTTTGTTGCGCGGCATGGCCCCGGACATGAAGATATTGGCCGGCGTGGTCTTCCTGTGCGTGGGCGTGGTCTTCGGCGTACGCACCTTTTCCCGGCAAGCGCCGGTGTCACCCCCACTGTGAGCTCGCCCATGCGTTCATTCCGTCTTATCGTCCTGATCTGCGCTCTTGCCTTGCTGGCCGCCTGCTCTCCCAAATACAACTGGCGTGAAGCGCATGGCGACAAGGTTCAGTTCACCGTGTTGCTGCCTGCCAAACCAGCATCGTTCTCGCGTCAGATCGACCTGAATGGCATAGCGGTGGCCATGACCATGACCGCTGCCGAGATCGATGACGTCACCTTCGCCGTCGGCGCGGCGGAGCTGGCCGACGCGGCGCAAGCGCCCCAGGCGCTGGCGTCGATGCGCACTGCCCTGATCAATAATATTGGCGGCACCGCGCGCGCCACGCCCATTCCCGGTAAAACTGAAGGCGCACAGGCGCTGGATGTCGTCGCGACCGGTGTCGCACGCGGCCGTCCCATGGTGCTGATGGCGCGGCTGATCGCGAAAGACAAGCGGATCTACCAGGTACTGATCGTGGGCGAGGAAAAAGCAGTGACGCCAGAAAACATCGAAACCTTTTTCACCTCCTTCAAGCCAGCCTGAGGCGAAGATGGGACAGAGATGAAGCGGAGATGACAAGCGCAGCGATGCCGAGGTATGCTATCGGACTGCTGTACGCCGAATAGTTGCATTTAGCGTTGTCCGAATGGAAACGCTCTGATTAACATCAATACCCTGAGGAAATATGCTGGTTACGTTCAAATCAAAAGCTGCTGCCGATGTTGTCATGTATGAATCGCATGCCAAGCCCATCCTCGACCTGCTGCACAAAGATGTCTCCCGTGGTGTGATCACCGCTGCCGAGAGCGCCGATGCGATCGCCCTGCTGGAAAAGCAAATCGACTCCAGCAAATCGCATGAAGCCGCCGAAGCGCTGGAACGCGATGTACACGCGCATCACAATGCCAACGGCGACGACCATGGTCACGAAAAGATCGAGCCGGTCACATTTTCGGCACGTGCTTATCCGCTGCTGGACATGCTGCGTGAAGCAAAGAAGGGAAATTACGACATCCTCTGGGGCGTTTGAAGTTTAAAACCCAAGGATTTAGACACAACACAGGAGCTGCGGCTCCTGTGTTGCTTTGTGACATACAAAACTTATTGGACAGCTTTGGCTGCCAAGCGAAACTCAGTGAAGTAATACAACAAGGCCAACGCAGGGAACGCAAAACCCAGCAAGGACGTGGCGCCCCACCCGCCTTCGGCATAAATCCACGCTCCCAATGCGGAGCCAAGTGCGCCACCGCCAAAGAAGGTCGCCATGAACAGCCCGTTAAGACGGCTGCGGATCTCGCCGCCGAGCGCATAAATGGCGCGCTGGCTCAGGACCAGATTGGCTGACACGCCAAAATCGAGCAAAATCGCCGCCGCCAGCAAGATCGCCAGCGACGACTCGCGGCCACCCGACCAAAAATGCGTCAGCAAAAACGCTGCGGCCCCCGCGAACATCGCAATGCCGGTGGCCGGACGGCTCCAGCCACGGTCCGCGACGCGGCCGGCAATCGGCGCCGCGATCACGCCGATCACGCCGGCAAAGGCGAACAGCGCGATTCCCTTTTGCGACATATTGAACGCCGGGCTTGCCAACCAGAGCGGCGAGGTCGTCCAGAACAGACTGAAGGCGGCAAACATCAGCGCGTGATACATCGAACGCCGACGCAGAATCGGCGTCGTTTTGACGAGATGCCACATCGACGCCAGCAAAGCGAAGTAGTGCATGCCGGCCGGCGGGCGGCGTTGCGGCAGATAGCGCAATAGCACCAGCGCCAACAAAGCCGTAGCGACTGCCGACAGGCCGAAAATCGCATGCCAGCCCAGCAAATCCGCCACCAGACTCGATACCGGGCGCGCCAGCAAGATCCCCATCAGCAAACCGCTCATGACATTGCCGACAGCGCGTCCACGCGTTTCCGGCAAGGACATATGTGCCGCGTACGGCACCAGCACTTGCGCGCCGACCGAACTGACGCCGATGATGAACGCCGCAAGAAAGAACTGCGTGGCGTTGCTCGCATACGCAGCGCCGACCAGAGAAATACACGTGATGACCATCAGGCATACCACCAGTTTGCGGTTTTCCAGCAGATCACCGGCCGGGACAATAAATAGCAAACCCAGTCCGTAACCAACCTGGGCCAGCGTGACGATCAATCCGGCAGCGGCCGGAGAAATGCCGGTGGCGACGGCGATCGGACCGATCAGCGGCTGCGCGTAATAAAGATTGGCGACGATGATGCCGCAGGCGGCAGCCAGCAACATGATCATCCAGCCGGCGATATCCTGTTGCTTGCCCTGTACTGCTGTTACGGTTTCCATGAGACGGGTCTTCCGGTCGAAAAAGAGGGAAACACTGTAGCCGAATTGGCGAAATCCTGCCGGTGAGGCCCATCCGCATGATGTAAACCGGGAAAGAGATTTGGCGGTCATCGCATCGCTGCGATTCACGCTGTCCGAGAAGTCGCTCTCCCATCGGAATCCCGCTCGTTGGCCGGTGCGCCCGCTTTTTTTGTATTTTGTTACGGCGGCGGTCATCCGTAATAGCAGCGGAGCCATGGTCGCTGGTACACTGACGCTCCGCGCGGACGTACGGATTCATCGGCGATCGCCCGATGAAAATGACCAACCGCGCCCTCGGCGGCGTTGTGACGGACGTCGGCTTCGACGTCGAACCAGCCTTTAAATAGCATTAATGTGACTCAATTTTCATTAAAAACAGATTCCCTCGCATATAGCCTGCACGGCGCGGCGCAAGCGATTGTCGCCGTTCGCGAAGGCACCGCCCTGCCGCAAGCGCTGGCGCGCATTTTTGCGCACTATGACACCACACCACAGGCGCGCGGCGCGATTCAGGATCTGTCCTATCTGAGCATGCGCAAGCTGGGCGTCGCAGACGGACTGCTCGGTCTGCTGGCCAACAAGCCGCCGCAACCGGCCGTGCTGCACGGACTGCTGACCTGTGCGCTCAGCCTGCTATTGGACAACACCAATCCGGCGTACGACGATTTCACCGTGGTCAATCAAGCCGTCGAGGCGGCGGCCGCCGATCCCGAAATGAGCCATGCCAAAGGCGTGGTCAACGCTATCCTGCGCCGCTTCTTGCGCGAGCGTGCAAGCTTGCTGCCGCAAGCGGAAAAAACGCCGGCCGGCACATGGAATTATCCAACCTGGTGGATTGATCGCCTCAAAGGCGCGTATCCGGATCAGTGGCAAGCCATTCTGCAGGCGGGCAACGCGCCGCCGCCACTGACCTTGCGCGTCAATCGCCGCAAGAGCACGGTCGCCGCTTACCTGCAAACACTGACGGCACAGGGTGTCGGCGCGCGTCAGGTTGGCCCAGATGCGGTGCGCTTGGACAAACCCACGCCGGTGGCGCAGATCCCCGGCTTTGCCGATGGTCTGGTGTCCGTGCAAGATGCAGCCGCCCAAATGGCGGCGCCTTTGCTGGACGTGCACGACGGCATGGTTGTACTTGATGCTTGTGCCGCGCCCGGCGGCAAAACCGGCCATCTGCTGGAATGCGCCGACATTGATCTGGTCGCGCTGGATCATGACCCCAAGCGTCTGCGCCGGATTGAAGAAAACCTGCGGCGTCTGCAACTGAACGCGACGCTCAAAGCCGGTGATGCACGCGGCGATGATACGAATGCAGGATGGTGGGACGGCAAACAATTCGACCGCATCCTCGCCGATGTTCCCTGTACGGCCTCAGGCATTGTGCGTCGCCACCCAGATATTCGTTGGCTGCGCCGCAAAACTGATACGGCACAACTCACAACACTTTCCTCGCAAATCCTCGACAATCTTTGGCAGATGCTAAAGCCGGATGGTAAATTGCTGTTGGTAACATGCTCGTTGTGGCCGCAGGAATCGGAAGAACAGGCTGCCGCGTTTGCCCAGCGCAACCAGGCTCTTCGACTGCCAGCTCCAGGTCAACTGCTGCCCACCGCCAGCGCAGAAACCGACCATGACGGCCTGTTTTATGCGCTGTTTCAGAAAACTGGACCATGAATTGACGCAATCGGCCCTCATCTCCTCTCATCTGCCGTCATTCCGCCATCCTCCAGCGGCGGCGTCGGGAGCCTCGACCGCCGTCCGCCTGTTGTGGCGCACGTGTCGTTGCGTCCTTTTGCTTGCTCTGGCGCTGATCCTGCTGTTCTCACCGGCCACCAGCCATGCCGCGGAAGTCGATATCACGCAAGCGTCGCTGGAAGCGACCGATGACGGCTACCGTTTGTCGGCGTCGTATTCCTTTGAGCTTAACCGCAGTCTGGAAGATGCCCTGGTGCGCGGCGTGCCGTTGTATTTCACCACCGATGTGCAACTGACGCGGCGGCGCTGGTACTGGTTCGACGAGGTGTCGATTTCGGTATCTCGTACGGTACGCATCTCCTTCAATGTGCTGACCCGCCAATATCACGCCTCGACCAGCGGCCAGCTGCAGCAAAGTTTTTCATCGCTGGAAGATGCCATGTCGCTGATCCGCCGGCCGCCGCGCTGGATCATTGCCGACAAGAGCGCTCTCACGTCCGGCGATATCTATAAGGTCGGCCTGCGCATGCGCCTGGATGTGGCCCAGTTGCCCAAACCGTTCCAGATCAACGCGCTCAATAACAGTGACTGGCGTCTTTCCTCCGACTGGAAAGAATTCACCTTCAAAGTCGAATGACCCGGACCCTGCGCTATTTGCTGGTGGTGGGTGGCGGCGTCATCAGCATTTTGTTGTTCCTGCTGGCTTCGGCCTCTGAAAACTCCGCACTATTCGATCAGCACTATCCCTGGCTGCTGGGCCTGAATGCACTGGCGGCAGTTGCACTGCTGCTGCTGGTCGTGCTGCTGCTGACGAGGCTGTACAAACGCTATCGGCGCGGCAAGTTCGGCTCCAAGTTGCTGGCACGGCTGGTGATGCTGTTTGCGCTGATCGGTATTCTGCCCGGCGCAGTGATCTATCTGGTGTCGGTACAGTTTGTATCACGCTCGATCGAATCGTGGTTTGACGTGCGGATGGAAGCAGCGCTGGAATCCGGCCTCAATCTCGGTCGCAATGCATTGGACTCCTCTTTGACCGACCTGGCCGCGCGTGGACGTGCAATGGCGCAGGAAATGGCCGACATGTCCGAATCCGAGCAGGTCACCTATCTGTCGCGACAACGCGATCAGAGCATGGAAATCACCGTCGTCAACGCCAATGGCCAGGTCTTGGCAACGGTAGGCGGTCGCATCGGCGTACTGACACCGACCGTGCCGACGGCGGCCATGATGCGCCAGGCCAAAGTCACACGCGGCTTCTCGGTCGTGGAAAGCGACGATTCGCGCCCGCTCAACGGCGAATCGGATTCGGACGGCAACCTGCGCCTGCATGTGGTGATCTCCGTACCGACATCTTCCAAAGCGATGGGCCTGCAAAACGACAATCGTTTTCTGCAAATTCTGCAGCCGGTTCCGGACTACCTCGCCACCAATGCGGAGACCCTGCGGCTGGCCTATAGCGAGTACCAGCAACGCTCGGTGGCGCGCTCCGGCCTGCGCAAGATTTATATCGTCACCCTGACCCTGACGTTGCTGCTAGCCATTTTCGGCGCCATCGCCAGCGCCTTCCTGATCGCCAGCGACCTCGCCAAGCCTTTGCTGCTGCTGGCAGAGGGCACCAAGGCAGTGGCCGAGGGCGACCTGTCGCCGCGCCCGATTGTCAGTACGTCAGATGAACTAGGCACGCTGACCCAGTCCTTCAACACCATGACGCGGCAGCTGCTGGAAGCGCGCACCTCGGTGGAGAAGAATCGCGCCGAGCTGGAGAACGCCAAAGCCTATCTGGAATCCGTGCTCGCCAATATGTCGGCCGGTGTGATGGTGCTCGACAGCGAATTCTCCATCGTCAGCGTCAACGACTCGGTGCGCCGCATTCTCGGTTACGACTTCAGCGGCCGTGTCGGCACGCCGCTGCACACCATCGATGGTCAGGCGCTGTTTGCCGAAGCAATCATCAAGGCCTTCTCGGAACAGCGCGCCCAGCTCGCTTCCGACGTCGCCGAAGACAGCCTCCACTGGCAGCAGCAGATTGAGCTGCCGCATCGCGGTACAAGTACAAACACCAATGCCGGTGGTACCGACGTCGCAGCACCTGAAACCCGCCGGGAAGACACCAAGGAAGGTGATTCCGCCAGTGGCAAGATAACCCTGCTGGCACGCGGCTCGCACTTGCCGGTAGAAAGCGGCGTGGGCTATGTGGTGGTGTTTGACGATATCAGCAACGTGATTTCCGCCCAACGCTCGATTGCCTGGGGTGAAGTGGCGCGCCGTCTGGCGCATGAAATCAAAAACCCGCTGACGCCCATTCAACTCTCCGCCGAACGCCTGCAGATGCGCCTGGCCGACAAGTTGATGCCGCAGGACGCGGCGATACTGGAAAAAAGCACGACCACGATTGTGAACCAGGTCACCGCCATGAAGCACATGGTTGACGATTTCCGCGAATATGCGAAGACGCCGCCGGCCAAACCCTCTGCATTGGACCTGAACGCGCTGACCGAAGAAATCCTGCACCTTTATCTGGCCGGCGACGGCCGCGACAGCATCCATGTCAAGCTGGCGCCGGACTTGCCGAAAGTAATGGGCGACGCCACCCAATTGCGCCAGGTCATCCACAACCTGCTGCAGAATGCACAGGACGCCGTCGCAGAGAACGGTGAAATACCGCCGCGCATCGACGTGGCGACGGAACTGATCAAGTATCAGGGTTCGGGCGGCGCAGCGCGCAGTGCGGTGCGTCTGACTATTACGGACAACGGCCCGGGCTTCGCCTCGAAAATTTTAGCTAACGCCTTCGAACCTTACGTGACGTCAAAACCGAAAGGTACGGGCTTGGGCCTTGCGATGGTCAAGAAAATCATCGACGAACACGGTGGACGAGTCGATATACAGAATAGAAGCGAAACAAGAGGCGCAAAAATATTGATTTTGCTGTTAAAGTTAGCATCCGATGCATAAGGATTAAGATTTTTGTCGTAGCTGCCGTTGATACATGGGTCTTTACCGAGTAAGGTTGCGAAATTAGGCCGGCGGTTTTTGTGTCTGCGTGCCGTACCATTATGCGTACCGTCCTCGCCGACACGCCTAGCCAGATTGATTTCGTAACGGTGCTTTGCAAAGAGTTCACCGGTAGCACAGAAAATCTCAAAAATATCTAGTGAGGAAAGCAGGCACATGGCTAACATCCTGGTCGTCGATGACGAAATGGGTATCCGCGAATTGCTCTCGGAAATTTTGGGCGATGAAGGACATGTCGTAGCAACCGCCGAGAATGCACAACAGGCGCGTGAATTGAGATTGGGCAGCGTTCCCGATCTGGTGCTGCTCGACATCTGGATGCCGGACACCGATGGTGTCACACTGCTCAAGGAATGGCAGCGCGACGGTCTGCTGACGATGCCGGTCATCATGATGTCCGGCCATGCGACCATCGACACCGCTGTCGAAGCGACCCGCATCGGCGCGCTCAACTTCCTGGAAAAACCGATCGCTCTGCAAAAACTGCTCAAGGCAGTTCAGCAAGGCCTGTCGCACAGCCGCGAACCGGCGCGCCCGGTGTCGTACATCCGTCCAACGGTAACGGCCAACACCGACAGCATCGATCACCACTCCAGTCCGCCGTCGTCCTACGCGCCTCCAAGCGCGTCCGACGCATTGCACCACGGGCACGGTATGGCGATTGCGCCGGCGTATGCACCCATCGCCGACAATGCCTCCAATATTTCCTTTGACTTGCCGCTGCGTGAAGCGCGCGATGCCTTTGAGCGCGCTTACTTCGAATATCACCTCGTGCGTGAAAATGGCAGCATGACGCGCGTGGCAGAACGCACAGGGCTGGAACGCACTCACTTGTACCGCAAACTCAAGCAGTTGGGCGTGGAGCCCGGCAAGCTGTCTAAAAAGAGCATCTAAGGATCTGATGCCTCACGGCAAAGCAGGATTGCCCTGCTTTGCCGCATACCGTATTTCTACTGGGTTATTTTTGTTGAGTGCTAACCGCTGAAGATTTCCCCGCGGTTTTACAGCAGATTCACGGCTGATTGCGCGCTAACACTTACCGTATCGCCTTCAGCTCCGGTAACACCAGATGTTCTCTCCCGGAACCTTCTTGCGGCCAGTTTATCCACTCTGAAGGCAGCTCGCCTGTTCGTTCATGTCATTTTGTCATCCGGGGCACAAGTTATCCCTAATTGCGCCGTAAAACACTCAGGGAGATCAAAGAACGAGTCCAGAGGGGCACACCCCCACCTTGAAATCCCCGGATATGACGCCACTTCCTTCACAAAGCTAGCATTTGCATAAGGAGCCACTATGAACCTGATCTACAACAGTGAGCAATACAGCGTCGTTGAATTCGGTGCCGACCGTGACCATGAAGCCTTGCGCTTTGGCGGTTATGAAATCATGGACAAATCGGGCCAGCGCGAAATCTACATCGACGGCCCCGCCGCCGAGTTGTTTCGCAAGGATGTGCAGGAGTTGATCGCGACGGAACCGTCGATGGAAGACATCGATACCTTCCTCAGCAAGTACGATCTGATGATGCGTCATCCCATGACGTTGCACTAAGAGCCTACACAGAGACAGCGTACGCAGATCTTCTGACCTGCGCGAAACAATCCCGCAGCATGACGCCTCCAGCGGGATTGCTTCGCGCCATCCACCTTCGATAATTCATCAGCATCCGGCGGCAAACCACACGCCGTTCTTCCAGCTTTTTGCCGATTCTGCCGGTACTGCTTATCTCAGCAGTACCTCCCAATCACTTGCATTTTTCCACCCGGCTATAATGTCAGGCTTCTCTCGCATGCAAGCCTGAAGTGAACTCGTCCCCCATCACCAGCAGCCAGACCGGCATTCATGAACAGCTCTCCACGCTGGTCGCCAGACATGTCGCTTCGCCGTTCCGCAAGCCGGTCACCGACTACAACCGCAAGGCATTCGACAGCAGCATCGCCGCATGGCGCGCGGCAGGTGCAGCGCCACTGATTCTCGATACCGGCTGCGGTGTGGGCCTGTCGTCCTATCATCTGGCAGTGCAGCATCCCGATCATTTCGTCATCGGCATCGATCAATCCGAAGACCGGTTGGCGCGCAATACGCATTGGAGCGGCCCCGAGCCACTCAACCTGTGCTTCGTCCGCGCCGATCTGATCGATTATTGGCGTCTGCTGCTGGAAGCGCGCATTTTTCCCGCCCGCCAGTATTTGCTCTACCCCAATCCCTGGCCCAAGATCGGCCATGTGGCGCGACGCTGGCAAGGCCATGCGGTGTTCCCGACGATCGTCGCCTTGGGGGGGTATATCGAATGCCGCAGCAACTGGCAGATTTACGTTGAAGAATTCGCGGCTGCGCTCAATCAGGTCGGCGCAGACAAACTGGATCGCATCGCCATCAGTGAAACCTATACGACCGAAACGCCGATCACGCCGTTTGAGCGCAAATACCTGTCCTCGGGACATGGTTTGTGGCGTTGCTGTGCGCAGGTGACGGCAGCCGGCATCAACGCTTTGACATAAAACAGATTTCAAAGCACGCACCGAGTCCCCAACCTAAGCTCAACCTATCTCTTCAATTTCTTAATCCTCGCCAACATGGCTCTTCTTCCCGGATATCCAGCATGAGTCTCGCTGTCATCGCACTGGTGCTCTGCGCCGCCCTGTTGCACGCCTCATGGAACGCTTTACTGAAAAGCAGCGGCGATCGCCTCGCCTCACTCACACTCATGACCATCGGCGCCGGCGTCGGCGCGATTCCGCTGGTGCTGTTCACGCCGCTGCCGCATGCGGACGCGTGGTTCTACATCATCCTCTCTGCCATCCTGCATACCGGCTACAACCTGTTTCTGATCCGCGCCTATCGCATCGGCGACTTCGGCCAGTCCTACCCGATCGCGCGCGGCTCGTCGCCGCTGCTGGTGTCGATCGGCGCTGCCGTCTTCGCCGGCGAACAGATGAACAGCTACACCTGGATCGGCGTCGGCCTGGTGTCGATCGGCATCATCAGCCTCGCGCATCTCAAAGATCGCCGTAACCTGTCCGGCCCGATTGCCGCGTTCACCACCGGCGCTTTCATCGCCGCCTATACCGTCACCGACGGCATCGGCGCGCGTCTGGCAGGCAATGCGATCTCCTACTCAGGCTGGTTGTTTGTACTCGACAGCTTTCCGCTGGCCTTGATTTTCATGTGGATGCATCGACGCCTGCCGATGGCGACGGAGCGCAAGCAAAACTGGCTCAGTCTTGCCGGTGGCGTCATGTCTTTGCTGGCTTACGGGATTGTGATCTGGGCGGTGACGCTGGCGCCGATGGGAACCGTCTCAGCATTGCGCGAGACGTCGGTACTGTTTGCCGCGTTGATCGGTGCGATCTTTTTGGGAGAGAAACTGACGATGCGGCGCATCTTTGCCTGCCTCGTCATTACCGTCGGCGCTATCGTGCTGGGGATGCATCGCTAGCTCGATAGCACCGACGTAAATGAAGCCTTAGATTTCTACCTTCGTTCCCAGCTCCACCACCCGGTTTGCCGGGATGTGGAAGAAGTCCGAAGGCTTGGCGCCGTTCTGATACATCCACGCGAACAGCTGTTCGCGCCACAGCGACATGCCCAGCAACTTGCTCGGCACCACCGTATCGCGCGCCAGGAAGAAGGACGTGTCCATCAAGTCGAACTCCATGTTGAACTGCGCCGCCGTCAGATCCAGCACCTTGTTCACCTCCGGCGCTTCCTTGAAGCCGAACGCCGCGCGCAGCAGATAGACGTTGCCGCCCATATCCTTGAGCGTCAGGCGATTTTCATTGGAAACATAAGGCACGTCCCAGATACTGATCTTCAGGAAGAATACGCGTTCGTGCAAGATCCGGTTGTGCTTGAGATTATGCAGCAGCGCCACCGGCACGGTATTGATATTGCCGGTCATGAACACCGCGGTACCGCCAACACGATGCGGCGGATGCGCCAGCAAACCCTCGACGAACGGTTCCAGTGGAATGCCGTCGTCCTTGATACGCGTACGCAGCAACATGCGCCCCGAATACCAGGTCATCAGCAGGAAGAACGCGGCGCCGCCCAGCAGCAGCGGGAACCAGCCGCCTTCGGCGATCTTCAGCAAATTGGCGGCAAAGAACGCAAAGTCGACGATGAAGAATGCGCCAATCACCAACGTCACCAACACCGGATGCCATTTCCATTCGATGCGCATCACGACCGCCGCCAGTATGGTGGTGATCACCATCGTGGTTGTCACCGCCACACCGTACGCCGCCGCCAGATTGTCGGATTTCTTGAACGCCAGCACCACGGCCACCACCAGCACCAGCAACATCCAGTTGATCAGCGGAATATAGATCTGGCCACGCTCGTCTTCCGACGTATGCAGAATACGCATGCGCGGCACAAAGCCCAGCAGGATCGCCTGACTGGTCAGCGAGAATGCGCCGGAAATCACCGCCTGCGATGCAATCACCGTCGCAAACGTAGCCAGCACCACCATCGGCACCAGCAACACCTCCGGCACCATCAGATAAAACGGATTCTGAATCGCCGCCGGATTGGTCAGCAGATTAGCGCCCTGGCCGAAGTAATTGATCACCAGGCAAGGCATCACGGTATACAGCCACGCAAAGCGGATCGGGCGAATGCCGAAATGCCCCATATCGGCATACAGCGCTTCGGCGCCGGTCAGCACCAGCACCACTGAACCGAGCACGATGAACGCCTGCAGCGAATGCTCGATCATGAAATGCACGGCGTAGTAGGGATTGATCGCTACCATGATGCCCGGCGCCTTGAGGATGTGATACACCCCCAGCGCGCCCAGCGAAATGAACCAGATGAACATGATCGGCCCAAACAGCTTGCCGACCAGATTGGTGCCGTGACGCTGGATCAGGAACAAACCGATCAGAATCGCCAGCGTCAGCGGGATCACGTAATGCGAGGTTCCCGGTACCGCGATATCCATCCCCTCCACCGCCGACAACACCGAAATCGCCGGCGTGATCACCACGTCGCCATAGAACATACAGGCGCCGAACACGCCCAGCATCATCAGCCATTTGGCACGCGGCGAACCGCTCACAGCCGTGCGCAACGACAGCGCCATCAAGGCCAGTACGCCACCTTCGCCGTTGTTGTCGGCGCGCATGACGAACAGCACGTATTTGAGCGAGACCACGATCGTGATCGACCAGAACAGCATCGAGATAATGCCCAGCACGGCGTCATGCGAAAACGCGATGCCGTGCTCCGGGCTGAAGCATTCTTTCAGCGCATACAGCGGACTGGTGCCGATGTCGCCGAAGACGACACCCAGTGCTGCCAGGGTGATGATGTGGAGTTTTTGTGACCGGAAGGAATAATTTGGTCTGACCTGAGATGAACTCATTGTTTTCCCGTATTTGGTTTTGGTGCTTTTAGTTCGAGTTGCGTACCGGCAGGGGCTGTGCAGATGTGTGCAGGATGGCAGCCGCAGATTGCAGAACCGGTAAGCGCGTACTTTATCTCACTATTTCCCTCACAGGAGGCTGCGTTGCGCAAAGGCATCTGTCTTACGCGCCATCCTTGACATTGGCAAAAGACCAAGCACTCCATGCCTGTGCACGTTGCCTGCTTTTCGCCAAAAGCAGAACATGCGCCAATGGCTTTCAAAATGCAGCGAAAACCGCATAAAGATATGCAATAAACGCGTTTTTCATTCTTCCTTCAGCTTTATATACTCCAAGCTCATAAGGAAGGACGACTTTCGCCGCTGTTTGTTCTTAAGACTGTTGTTCTTTCCTGTTCTGCTTGTTCTGTTTGTTCTTTTTTTGCGTCAGACAAAAATCTGTCGCATTCACCGGAGTATGCATGTTCGCCAAACGTTTTCTCTCTGCCGCGCTGAGCCTGAGCCTGCTCGCCGCTGCCGCTACGGCCCCGGTCGTTGCCCGCGCCGAAGGCCAGCTACGCATCGCTGAACAATTCGGCGTCGTCTATCTGTTGCTCAATGTCGCTCAGGATCAGAAGCTGATCGAGAAACACGGCAAAGCCCAGGGCGTCGATATCAAGGTTGACTGGGTCAAGCTGTCTGGCGGCTCGGCGGTCAACGATGCATTGCTGTCGGGCGCGATCGATATCGCCGGCGCCGGTGTCGGCCCGCTGTTGACCATCTGGGACCGCACCCACGGCCGCCAGAACGTGCGCGGCGTCGCTTCGCTGGGCAACCTGCCCTACTACCTGGTGAGCAACAATCCCAACGTCAAAACCATCGCCGACCTGAGCGACAAAGACCGCATCGCCCTGCCTGCCGTCGGTGTCTCGGTGCAATCGCGCGTGCTGCAACTGGCCTCCGCCAAACAATGGGGCGACGCTCAATACAACAAGCTCGATAAAATCAGCGTCGCCGTGCCGCATCCCGACGCCGCTGCCGCCATCATCAACGGCGGCACTGAAATCAGCGCGCACTTCGGCAACCCACCGTTTCAGGAGCAAGAACTGGCGGGTAATCCCAAAGCCCACATCGTGCTGAACTCGTATCAGGTACTCGGCGGCCCGTCTTCCGCCACCGTCTTGTACGCAACGGAAAAATTCCGCAAAGATAATCCCAAGACCTACAAAGCCTTCGTCGCCGCACTGGATGAAGCCGCCAAATTTGTCGTCGCCAACCCGGACAAGGCGGCCGATACCTACATCCGCGTCAGCAACGCCAAGATCGACCGCGACCTGCTGCTGAAGATCATCAAGAATCCGGAAGTGCAATTCAAGATCACGCCGCAAAACACCTACCCGCTCGCCGAATTCATGCAACGCGTCGGCGCCATCAAAAACAAACCGGCCTCGGTGAAAGACTATTTCTTCGACGACGCCCATATCAACGGAGGCAGCTGAGATGCGCTTCGCTTCACTTATCGCTACCACCGTCATCGCGGCGGCAGCCGGTTTCAGCGCCAGCGCCCACGCTGAAGGCCAGATCCGCATCGCCCAGCAATTCGGCATCGGTTACCTGATCCTCGACGTCGTGCAAGACCAGAAGCTGATCGAAAAGTACGGCAAGCAGCAAGGCGTCGACATCAAGGTCGAATGGAACAGCATCTCCGGCGCCACCGCCATGAATGAAGCCCTGCTGGCAGGTGCGCTGGATGTCGTCTCGGCCGGCGTACCGCCGATGCTCACCCTGTGGGATCGCACGCGCGGCCGCCAGAACGTCAAGGCGATCGCCTCGCTCGGCTCCATGCCCAACTACCTGCTGAGCAACAATCCCAAGGTCAAGACGCTGCAGGACCTCAGCGACAAGGACCGCATCGCGGTGCCGGCCGCCGGCGTCGGCTACCAGTCGCGCACCCTGCAAATCGAAACCGCACGGGTATTCGGCAAGGCCGACTACAAGCGCTTCGACAATATCTCGGTGAGCCTGTCGCATCCCGACGCCACGGTGGCCCTGATCTCTGGCGGCTCGGAGATCAATACGCATTTCTCCAGCCCGCCGTTCCAATATCAGGCACTGGAAAACAAGAACGTCCACAAGATCCTCAGTTCCTACGACATCCTCGGCGGACCGGCGACCTTCAACGTCCTCTACACCACGCAAAAATTCCACGACGACAATCCGAAGACCTATAAGGCGTTCTACAACGCGCTGGTGGAAGCGGCGCAATTCATCCGCGCCAACAAGGCCAAGGCGGCCGACACCTTTATCCGCGTGCAGAAATCCAAGCTGGCGCCAGAGTTCGTGCGCAAGATCGTCGAAGATCCGGAAATCGATTTCACCGTCTCGCCGCAGCGCAGCTATGTCTACGCGGACAAACTGCACGATATCGGCGTATTGAAGAACCGCGCGGCGTCGTGGAAAGATTACTTTTTTGAAGAAGCGTATGCACAACCAGGCAGCTGATCAGTCGCGTAGCGCGTTGCATGCGGTCGGCGACAATGTCAGCCACACGCCGCTGTTGCACGTCGACGGCGTCGGCCTGCAATACCGCAGCGCCACTGCCGTGGTGCAAGCCACGCACGACGTCAGCTTCGACGTTTATCCGGCTGACCGCTTCGTGCTGCTCGGCCCCTCCGGCTGTGGCAAGTCGAGTTTGCTGAAAGCCGTCGCCGGTTTTCTCAAACCGGCTGCCGGTGAAATCCGTCTCGATGGTGTCGCCATTCACCAACCCGGGCCGGATCGCATCGTCGTCTTTCAGGAGTTTGACCAGTTGCCACCGTGGAAAACGGTGAAGCAAAACGTCATGTTCCCGCTGCTTGCCTCACGCACGCTAGGCAAGCGCGAAGCCGCTGAGCGCGCCTTGCACTATCTTGACAAGGTCGGTCTCGGCAAATTCACCGATGCCTATCCGCACACCCTCTCCGGCGGGATGAAAGCGCGTGTCGCCATCGCGCGTGCGCTGGCCATGCAGCCGAAAATCCTGCTCATGGATGAACCCTTCGCCGCACTGGATGCGCTGACCCGGCGCAAGATGCAGGAAGAGTTGCTGATACTGTGGGAAGAGGTTCGCTTCACGCTGCTCTTCGTCACGCACTCAATCGAAGAAGCACTCGTCGTCGGCAACCGCATTCTGTTGCTGTCACCGCATCCCGGCCGGGTGCGCGCCGAGATCAACAGCCATGAATACGATCTGCAAAGCCTGGGCAGTGTCGGCTTTCAGGACACCGCACGGCGCATCCATCGCCTGCTGTTCGACGAAGGCCAGGCGGAGCCGGCCGCACAGGTCAATTTCAAGGATGTGCGCTTTTCGTATTGATGTGCCGCTCTCCCACCTGCAAGTTGGTGCGGGAGAGCATCTTCCCTCGCTGCAGAGATCACCAACTATCTGACTTCGCATATACCTGTTATCAACAGCGGAGCGGCCCGCGACGGCGTTGTTCACGCATCATGGGCAACTCAAATTCAGGAGTCCGTCATGAACACAACCGCCGCATCGTCCCAGCCGACCTGCACCACCGAACAAGCCGAAGTTCTGGCGCCCATCGAACAGTATTTTCTCGGCCACGCGCGCGACGATGCCAGCCACATGCGGCAAGCCTTTCTGCCGACCGCGCATATCGAATCGATGCGTGAAGGCGTCTTCACCTCATGGCCGCTGGATGTCTACTGCGAACGCTTCAAAGGCATCCCGGCCGTCGACGAAGCGAGCCGTCGCCGCACCGTAGACTGGATCGATGTCAGCGGCCACTCTGCCGCGGCCAAGATCACGCTGGTACATGGCCCGGTTACTTTCACCGATTATTTTGTCCTGCTGAAAACAGCCGACGGCTGGAAGATCGCCAACAAGGCCTTCCACGGCCGTCCAAGCTAGCTCTTCTCCTGCCTCCTTATCGCCGCTCCGGCCATGCCCGCGCATGGCCCCGGCGGCGATTCGCCTCTCACCGCTTTTGCGCAATAAGCGGCAAAAACAGCGTTATACAAAATACGCATTTGTTTGCGCGAAATGATTCTTGTGCGCCGACGACAAGATCCGCTACGGTGAAGGATTTTTTAACACCATACGGCAATCCACCAAGTCGAGTCCGCCATGAATCTCTCCCCTCCCATTCGCGATGAATATGAAATCGCGCTCACGCCGCTGGACAACGTCCCGCTGGAACGCACGCTATCCCTGCCGCAACGGATATGGCAGCAAGGCTGGGTGCGCAAGACCGTCATCCTGCTGATATTGGCGGTCATCTGGGAAGTCGTGGCGCGTATCCAGAATAATGACTTACTACTGCCTGGCTTCGTGCAAACGGCGCAGGCATTTGTCGACGGTATCGCCACCGGCGAGCTGATCGGCAAGGTGTGGATTTCGCTGAAAGTATTGGTAAAGGGCTATCTCATCGGCATCGTGCTGGCGTTTGCACTGACCACGCTTGCTGTCTCGACGCAGTTGGGCCGTGATCTGCTCAGCACCCTGACATCGATGTTCAATCCCCTGCCGGCCATCGCGATGTTGCCGCTGGCCTTGCTCTGGTTTGGCCTTGGCGAAAACAGCCTGATCTTTGTGCTTGTGCATTCGGTGTTGTGGGCGTTGGCACTGAATACCTACGCAGGATTTCTCGGGGTTTCGGATACCTTGCGCATGGCGGGGCGCAACTATGGGTTGCGCGGAATACGGTTTGTGATTTTCATGCTGGTGCCTGCGGCGTTGCCGTCTATCCTCGCCGGCTTGCGTATCGGCTGGGCGTTTGCCTGGCGTACGCTGATCGCGGCGGAGCTGGTGTTTGGGGCTTCCAGTGGCAAAGGCGGGCTGGGTTGGTACATTTTTCAGAATCGCAACGAGCTGTATACCGATAAGGTGTTTGCTGGGTTGGCGATGGTGATTTTGATTGGGTTGCTGGTGGAGAATCTGGGGTTTAATGTGATTGAGAGGGTTACTGTTAAGCGGTGGGGGATGCAGAGGTAGGCGGTTTGTTGTGTGCTTTGTTCTGTGTTTTGTTCCGACTACGGTTTGTCGTAGTGCCCTCTTTTCTTTCTTCGATCAACCCTGCCGGGGGTAGCCCGGCGGCTACTCACTTTCTTTGTCTCGCCAAAGAAAGTAAGCCAAGAAAGCGACCGCTGGGTCGTAGCCCCCTTCGGGGGTTCCCGGCGCCGGCAGGCTCAAATCGGGAAGGGAAAACAACTCGCTGCGCTCAAACATTTTTCCCTTCTTTTTCCGATTTGACCCCACCGTCACCGGCTACTCTCAAGCGGACTTCGAGACTGGCTCGCTGCGCATCGCCAGGGGACGGTGACTACGCGAACTCCTTGAGTCTCTTCTGCTTTGTCGTTCCAAGGAAAGTTAGAACCCAGCGTCTTAACGACGGCTGAGTAACCACTAACGTCACTGGATCCCAGCGTTCGCTGGGACGACGAAATTAAAAAATAGAATTGAAGCTTGCAGCATCACCAACACTTGAACCCACGATGCCGAAGGCGCAGCGAGCCCGTCTCGAAGTCCGCTTGAGAGTAGCCGGTGTCAGCGGGTGAAAATCGGATCAAGAAGGGAAAAATGTCTGAGCGCAGCGAGTTGTTTTCCCTTCCCGATTTTCATCTGCTGACGCCGGGAACCCCGAAGGGGCTACGACCCAGCGGTCGCCTTCTTTTGCTTACTTTTCTTGGCGAAGCAAGAAAAGTGAGCGGCTGCCGGGCCGCCCCCGGCAAAGGTCGATCGAAGAAAGAACAGCATCAGCAACGCATCGACGCAAGACCGGAACAAAACACAAAAGAAATCCCCATCACCAAGCCGCCAAAATCCCCCCCTTAAACTCCGAATCAATAAACTTCTTCACCTCATCCGACTGATAAGCCTTCACCAGCTTAGGCAACCAAGGCTGATCCTTATCCTTCTCCCGCACAGCGATCAGGCAAGCATAGGGACTCTCCCCATTCTCCACCACCAGGCTATCACGCACCGGATGCAAACCCGCCTTCGCCGCATAGTCCGCGTTCACCGCCGACGCATCCAGATCATCCAGCGTGCGCGGCAATTGCGCTGCGTCGATTTCGATGAACTTCCACTTCTTCGTATTCTCGACAATATCGATCGGCGTCGCGTTGACTCCCGTCAATGGATCAATCCCCGCACGCAATTTGATCACGCCATGTTTTTGCAACAGCAGCAAGACTCGACTCTCGTTGGCAGGATCATTGGGGATACCGATCTTCGCGCCGACAGGGATGTCGTTCAGGCTGCGATATTTCTTCGAGTAAATCGCCATCGGCCCGATGAAGGTACGCCCGGTGCCGTAGAGTTTGTAACCCCGCGTCTTGATCTGCGCATTCAGGAAGGGACGATGCTGGAAGCTGTTGGCATCCAGTTCGCCAGCATCAAGGGCGGCGTCGGGCTGGATATAGTCGTTGAACTCGACGATCTGAATTTTGTAGCCGGGATTGCTGCGTTCAAAAACGCGTTTTACCACTTCAAAAATCTGCGCATGCGGGCCGCTGGTGACGCCAACTTTCAAGGTCTTGTCCTGCGCCACAGCAGTCGTCGCAACCCCAACTGCAATGCTCGCCAACAACACACCTGTCAGCAGACGGTTAAAAAATCGCGCCATGAATCATCCTTAAATAGCGCTAATTTATCTGCCGCCGCCGACGAACAAAACGAATCTTTTGTCGCTTGAATATTTGCTTTTTGGTGACCGCCATATCATGCGGAAATTATGCGGAAATCAAGCGATGATCAGGCGATCAGTAGCTCTCGCTGCGTCTCTTCGACGTGACCAGTTTGTCGGCGTGCAGATGATGATGGGACCGCTGCGATCAGCGAGCGCGTGTATTCATGCTGCGGATTCTGCCAGATGCTGTTGTGGTCGCCCGACTCGACGATGCGTCCGCCGTTCATCACCAGTACCTTGTCGGCAATGTAACGCACCACCGACAAGTCGTGTGAAATGAACAGATACGACAGACCGAACTCCCGCTTGAGATCCACCAGCAGGTTCAATATCTGCGCTTGCACCGACACATCCAGCGCCGAGACCGGTTCGTCGCAGATCACCAGTGCGGGCTTGAGCACCAATGCCCGCGCGATACCGATGCGCTGACGCTGGCCGCCGGAGAACTGATGCGGATAGCTGCGCAAAGCGCGCTGCGGCAATCCGACCAGATCAACGATTTGCTCGATGCGGCGACGGCGTTCAGTCTTGTCTTTGACGTCGTGGATCACCAGGGCTGCATCGAGAATCTCTGCAACCGTGTGACGTGGATTGAGTGACGCATACGGATCCTGAAAAATCATTTGTACGCGACGGCGATACGGACGCAGACGCATACCATCGAGTTTTGCGATGTCCTCACCGTCCAGCAGAATCTTGCCGGCGCTGGATTCGACCAGACGCACGATGGTCTTCGACAAGGTCGACTTGCCACAACCGGATTCGCCGACCAGTCCGACCGATTCGCCCGGTGCGACGTCGAAGGATACGCCCTTCACCGCATGGACGACGCCATTGCGGGAGCGATAGTGGGTATGGACATCCCGCAGCGACAGCAAAGGTTTTTCAGACAAGGAAATCGGCGGCAAAGGCGCCGCATGCTCGCGCCCGGACAGCGTGAAGATGCGCTCGTCGCCCTTCTGTTCCGTACGGATCTCGGGGAGTCGTCCGTCGCGATAGTGATAGTTCCGCTCTATCTGCAAGGAGGCGCCGAGCAAGCCTTGCGTATACGGATGACGCGGCCGCTCGAACAGGATCTCGCTGCGCGCCTCTTCGATTTTCTTTCCGCCATACATGACGACGACGCGATCGGCCCATTGTTCGACCACGGCCAGATCATGCGTGATCAGCAGCACAGCCATCGACAACTCACGGCGTAATTGATCCAGCAACGCCAGGATCTGCGCCTGAATCGTGACATCCAGTGCGGTGGTCGGCTCGTCCGCCACCAGCAGGCGGGGATGGCAGGACACCGCCATCGCGATCATGACGCGCTGGCGCTGGCCGCCGGACAAGTTGTGCGGATAGTCGTTGAAACGGCGTTGTGGTTCGGGGATGCGCACCAGTTCCAGCAACTCGATGGCGCGTGCTTTGGCGGCCTGCGCCGACAAGGGTTGATGGAGGCGGATGGCTTCGACAACCTGCTGACCGATGGTCAGCACCGGATTGAGCGATGTCATCGGCTCCTGGAAGATCATCGAGATCGCATTGCCGCGCAGCGCGCAGATCTCTTCTTCCGGCAGGGTCTGCAGATCGCGGCCTTCAAACACGATACTGCCCGATACGCGTGCACTGTCGGGCAACAGGCGCAGCAGCGATAGCGCCGTCGTCGACTTGCCGCAGCCGGACTCGCCGACCAGCGCCAGTGTCTCGCCGGCAGCGATGCCGAAGCTGAGATTCTTGACGGCGTCGTGGCCCGGAAAGGACACATTCAGATTACGGATATCGAGGAGCTGGCTCATGGGTGTCTTTCTGTGGTCGGTTCTCAAGCGCTACTTAGGCAGTAACGCCGCTGCGATAGCCCGCGCCGGCATGTTGCTCCGGCAAGCGCGCTCCGCCGGCAAACAGCTTCTCGCGCAAGGTCCCCGGCGCGTAGTCATGCTTGTAGGAACCGCGCGTCTGCAATTCAGGGATGACCAGATCGACAAAGGCTTCGAAGCTTTCCGGCGTCACCGTGCGGGTCAGGTTGAAACCGTCAATGTCGGTCTCGCGTATCCATGCCTCCAGCTCATCGGCAACCTGTTGCGGCGAGCCGACGATGGTGGCGTAGCGGCCCCCGAGTTCCAGTTGCTGCAAGAGCTTGCGCTTGGTCCAGTTGAGTTCGGGATTGGTCACGGTCTTGACCAGCGATTCGATGGAATTGGTCTTGACCTGGCGGATCGGCTCGTCGAGTTCGTACTGTGAAAAGTCGATGCCGGTGCCGCTGGAGAAATGCGCGAGACCGGCTTCGGGGCTGGCGTAGCGCGCATAGTCGGCGTACTTGTCGCGCGCTTCTTTCTCGGTCGGCGCCACCACCACGGTCAGGCCCATGAAAATCTTGACGTCGTCCGGCCCGCGGCCTTCTCGCACCGCACCTTCACGGATGCTGGTCACCAGCTTGCGCACGGCTTCCTTGCTCTGGCCGGAGACGAACACACACTCCGCATGGCGCGCGCCGAAAGCCTGGCCGCGTCCGGACGAACCGGCCTGATACAGCACCGGCGTACGCTGGCGCGACGGTTCGCTGAGGTGGTAGCCCTCGACCTTGTAGTAGTCGCCGCTGTGATGGATCTTATGGACTTTGTCCGGCTGCGCATAAATGCGATTCTCGCGATCGCGGATGACGGCGTCGTCTTCCCAGCTGCCTTCCCACAATTTGTAGACGACTTCCATGAACTCGTCGGCGCGGTCGTAGCGCTGATCGTGTTCCAGTTGCTCGGACAATCCCATCGCGCGGGCGGCGCTGTCGAGATAGCCGGTCACGATGTTCCAGCCGACACGGCCCTTGGTCAAATGATCGAGCGTCGACATGCGGCGCGCGAACAGGAACGGCGCCTCATACGTCAGGTTGGCGGTAATGCCGAAACCGAGATGTGTGGTCACCAGGCCCATTGCAGAAATCAACAGCATCGGGTCGTTGACCGGCAGCTGGATGGATTCGCGCAGGGTGATGTCGACCGAGTTCTGGTACACATCGTAGACGCCGACGATGTCGGCCAGGAACAGGCCATCGAACTTGCCGCGCTCCAGCAGTTTCGCCAGGTCGGTCCAATACTCAATGTCGGTGTAGTCTTGCGAGCGGTCGCGCGGATGTGTCCACAAGCCGTGGTTGATGTGGTTCACGCAGTTCATGTTGAATGCGTTGAGGCGGATTTCTTTTTTGTCGCTATTGCTCATGCTGCGTCCGCGGTCACGTATTCAGGCTCAAGCTGAACGTCGAGCGCTTCATTGAAGCGAGCGAAGAAGGCGCACAGCGCGGCGCGCAAGGTCAGCTCGACGATCTGCGATTCCGAGAAATGTTCGCGCAGTCGCGTCACCAGACTGTCGCCGACGCGTTGGCGGGTGACGGCCAGTGCGTAATCGCGCACCAGTTTTTCTACCGGGCCGAGGCCGGGCACGTCGGGCTCGAGGATGTGTTCCACCGTTTCCGGCGACACATGCTGGGCAGCCAGCTTGGGCGCATGGTGCGAGACACAGTAGCTGCATTCGTTAGCTTTGGAGGCCGTGACCAGCACGATCTCCAGATGCAGCTTTGAGATATTTCCCTCCGCGGCAAACTGCAACAGCAAGCCGTAGATATGCTCAATCGAAGCCGGGCGATGCGCCAGTACGCCGAGCATGTTGCCGAAGGCGCCATATTCGTTCTCGACCTTCTCGAAGATCGTGCGTGCAGCGCCTTCCGGCAGCTGGTGGGATAACAGGGTTGCTACGCGTGCCATGATGTTTCTCCTATTTTCTGTCGCGCGGATCGAGCACGTCGGCCAATCCGTCACCTAATAAATTCAACGCCAGCACCGTGATCACAATCGCGATGCCGGGAATCGTCGTGATGTACCAGTCGGTGCGGATCACTTCGCGCCCCGAGCCGACCATGTTGCCCCAGCTCACCGCATTGGGATCACCCAGACCGAGGAAGGCCAGGCTGGATTCGGTGAGAATCGCAGTCGCCACCATCAGCGAGGTCGACACAAGAATTGGCGTCAGCGTATTGGGCAGAATGTCGCGCAGCATGATGCGCAAATCGGTCGCGCCCAGTGCAGCGCTGGCTTGCACCATTTCGCTATGACGCAGCTTGAGCACCTCGGCGCGCACCAGCCGCGCCAGACTCGGCCATGCGGTCACACCGATGGCCAATGCAATCGTCAGCAAGGTCGGCTGCACGACGGCGACGATTGCCAGCGCGAACAGGAAGGATGGGATGGTCTGGAAAAATTCCGTCACGCGCATCAACACCGCATCGGCAAGCCCGCCGTAGTAACCGGCCAGCAAGCCGCCGCTGACACCCAGCAGTAATGCCAGCAGGGTTGATACGACGGCGATTAGCAAGGACACGCGCGCACCGTGGAAAATGCCGCTCAACAAATCACGGCCCAGCATGTCGCTGCCCAGCAAATGTGCGGCATCAACGCCGGGATGCAGAAAGGGTTCGACCACCATGTCCAGCGGATCACCAGGAAACAGCCACGGCGATGACACCGCCATCAGCACCACCACCAACAGCAGCACACCACCGACCAGCGCCGATGGCGAGCGCAGCAGGCGGCCGAACCAGCCGCGCGTGGTCGGCGCTGCGATCAGGCTGGCCGGCGCATCGGCCTTGGTCAGCGCCAGTGTGGAAACAAGTTCGCTCATTGCAGAGTCACTTTCAGACAAATCATCTACGTCAGGAAAAACGAATACGCGGATCGAGACGGGTATAGACAAAGTCCACCACCCAGTTCACCACGATCACAACGATGGAACTGCACAGCAAGATGCCGAGCAACAGATTGAAATCACGCTGGAACAACGCCTCAAACGCCAGTCGTCCCAGTCCCGGCCAGGAGAAGACGGTCTCTACCAGCACCGCGCCGCCGATGATGGAACTGACCTGCACACCCAACATGGTGACTAGCGGCAGCAAGGCATTGCGCAGTACATGTGCGAACAGCACGCGCGGCGGCCGCGCACCTTTGGCGACAGCGGTACGAACGAAGTCCTGGCGGCGCACCTCGACCATGGTCGCGCGCATCAGCCGCGTGTACACCGCCATGTAGAACAAGCCCAGCGTCACCGCCGGCAACACCAGATGGCGCGCCACATCGACGATGTGCGCCCAGCCGGTATAGCCGGCTTCAATCGTGAACATGCCACCCACCGGCAGCCAGTCGAGCCAGACCGAGAACACCACCACCAGCATCAGACCGATCCAGAACAGCGGCGTGGCGAAGAACACCAGCGCCAGCGTCGAGATCACGACGTCGGCAATCTTGCCGGCTCGGTAAGCCGCAATCGCACCGAGTGTTGCACCTGCCAGGACGGCAAACAGGATGCTCGCGCCCATCAGCAGCAACGTCGCCGGTACGCGCTCGCCGATCAGCTGCGCCACCGGCATGCCGTGACGGAAGGAGTAGCCGAGATTGAAATGCGCCAGGTTCAGCAGGTATTTGCCGAACTGCACCAGCAGCGGCTGATCCAGACCGAACTGAGCGCGCAACGCCGCCATGTATTCCGGCGTTGCCGCACCGGCTTCGCCGGCCAGCACCTGGGCAGCATCGCCCGGCGCCAGACGCAGCAGGAAAAAGTTGATGATGGCCACGCCCAGCGCCACGCTGACGAGTTGCAGCAGGCGACGGATGACGACGTTGTTAATCTTCATTGCTGTCCTCAGGGAGCCGCTTTGGCGACTTTGGCCGTGTTGTCGAACCACGCATTTTTGAGCGAGCTGTAGATCTGGTCGACGCCGGTGACGGTGTCTTTCAGATTGGCAGACTGCACGGTGAAGAAGTGCAGCTCAAGCAGTGGAATCGATGGCAGGTCGGTTTGGACGCGTTGCTGAAGTTTCTTGAACAGCGCGACGCGTTCGGTCTGGCTGGCCGATGACTGAGCCTGCTCGATCAGCTTGTCGGCTTCGGCGCTGCGGTAGCCCGAACCATTGCTCCACGGGATGTTCTTGCCGACCGAATCGCTCCAGTAAGCGCGTGTCACGCCCACCAGCGGATCGGCAAAACCGGCGAACCACACCACCGACAGGTCGTAGTCACGGTCGCCATAGACGCGCTTGGTATAAGTCGGCGTATCTTGTGCGCGCACGTTGACGTCGATGCCGATGCGTTTCAACGCTTGCTTGATGTATTCACCGCTGCGCTTGTAGTCGTCGCCGTAAGGCAGGTAGTCGAGGTTGATACGCAAGCGGGTACCGTCGGCGCCGCGCTTGAGACCGGCTTCATCCAGCAGGGCTTCCGCCTTCTTCGGGTCGTAACCGTACTTCGGCACGTCGTCAGTGTGGAATTGCTTGAGCGTCGACACCACCGGACTGACCGCCGGTTTGCCGAAGCCGTACCAGACCACCTTGTTGAAGGCGTTCAGGTCGATCGCATACGCCAGCGCCTGGCGCACGCGCACATCCTTGAAATAAGGCCGGTCGACGTTGACGTCGAGGAACAGCCACGGCGAGATCCAGTCGTAGCCGCGGGTTTCCAGCTTGAGGCCGGGCAACTTGGCGAGGCGTTCGGCATCCTTCAGCGGCACGGGCGAGAACGGCGCATATTGTGCTTCGCCTTTTTCCAAGGCAGCAGCACGCGCACCGGCGTCAGGTACGACCTTGAAGATGATCTTATCGAGGTAAGGCTTGCTCACGCCTTTGCTTTTGTCCCAGTAGTTCGGGTTGCGCTCCAGCGTGATGTAGTTGCCGCGGCTCCATTCCTTGAACACGAACGGACCGGTGCCGACCGGCTTGTTGTTGTAGGGATTGTTGAGGATGTCGGTGCCTTCGTACAAATGCTTGGGCAGCACTTGCGCGCCGTTGCTGTTGAGCGAGCTCAGGACAGCCAGCGATGGTTCGCTGAAACGGATGATGACGGTGTAGTCGTCCGGCGTATCGACGCTGGTGACGGTGCCGTAGATGATCTGATTGCGCGGATGGATCTTCTTCCAGACGTTTTCCAGCGTCCATTTGACGTCGGCCGACGTGAACGGCTTGCCGTCATGCCACTTGACGCCACGGCGTAGATGGAAGGTCAGCGTCTTGCTGTCTTTGGAGACGTCCCAGCTTTCCGCCAGCGCCGGACGCAGTTTGAAATCGTTGTCGTATTCCACCAGACCGTCGAAGACGTTGGCGCTGAAGAAGCCGGTTGGCGCCGCAGTGTTCAGCGCCGAGGTCAGGATCACCGGCTCGGGCTGGATGATCGCGGTCAGGGTGCCGCCGCGGGTCTGCGCAAAGGCATTCACGGTGAAGGTTAACGTGATGGCGGTGGCCGCCAGCAGTTTGAATACGGTCTTTTTCATGTTCTATTTTCCCTCGGTATTTTTATTGCCCGGCTTTCGCCAGGTTGGCGTTGGCAGGTTCCAGCCACGCGTTTTTCAGCGAACCCTGCGATTGGTCGCCGTCCTGCGTGATGCCCTTGAGACGCGGCGAATGCACAGTAAAGAAGTGCAACTCGATCAGTGGCAAGGTCGGCAATTCGGTCTGAGTGATCTGCTGAAATTTCTTGAACAGTGCGATACGTTCGGCCTGCGTCGCTGCGCCCTGCGCCTGTTCGATCACGCGATCGACTTCCGGATTGCTGTAGCCGGAGCTGTTAGTCCACGGGATGTTCTTGCCGATCCAGCCTGATCAGTACATGCGTGTGAGACCGATTTGCGGATCAGGGAAGGATGCATTCCAGGTGATGGCAGTGTCGAAGTCGCGGTCGCCGTAGACCCTTTTGGTAAAGGCTGCCGTGTCCTGGCTGCGGATGTTGACTTCGATGCCGACGCGCTTGAGCGATTGCTTGAGGTATTCGGCGGTACGGCGATAGTCGTCGCCGTAGGGCAAGTAGTCATTGTTAATGGTGAAGCGCACGCCATCGGCACCGCGCGGGAAACCGGCTTCGTCCAGCAAGGCCTCGGCCTTCTTGGTGTCATACGGATAGCGCGGCACGGTGCTATCGAAGAACTGCGACAGCGTAGTCGGTACGATACTGACCGACGGTTTGCCGTAGCCGTACCAGACGACCTTGTTCAGACCTTCCAGATTCGCCGCGTGGGCGATGGCGCGGCGCACGCGCACATCTTTCAGATATTTGTTGTTGAGGTTGTAGTCGAGGTAGAGTACTGGCGACGACCATTGATAGCCGTTGGTTTCGACCTTGACCTTGCCGGACTCGGCCAGGCGTTGCGCTTCTTTCGGCGGCACCGGGCTGAAGACGGCATATTGCGCATCGCCGTTTTCCAGCATCGCAGCACGCGCACCGGCATCAGGCACGACCTTGAAGATGATCTTGTCGAGGTAGGGCTTGCCCCCGCCGTTACTCTTATCCCAATAATTCGGGTTGCGCTCCAGCGTGATGTAGTTGCCGCGGCTCCATTCCTTGAACACGAACGGGCCGGTACCGACCGGCTTGTTGTTGTTCGGATTGTTGAGCACGTCGGTGCCTTCATACAGATGCTTCGGCAATACCGGCGCTCCCCAGGAATTCAGTGTCGACAGCAAGGCCAGTGACGGCTTGGTGAAACGGAAGATGGCGGTATTGGCATCCGGCGTATCGACTTGCGTCAGGTTGACGAGGATGGCCTTGTTGCGCGGGTGAATGGTTTTCCAGACGTTTTCCACCGACCATTTGACGTCGGCCGAAGTGAACGGTTTGCCATCGTGCCATTTGACGCCCTTGCGCAAATGGAAGGTGATGGCGAGACCGTCTTTCGATACTTCCCAGCGCTCTGCCAGTTGGCCATGCGGTTTGAGTTCATTGTCATAGGACAGCAGCCCGTCATAGACATTGGTGGCGATCAGCGATGTCGGTTGCGCGGTGTTGACGGCGCCGGTCAGCGTGACCGGTTCAGGCTGAACGATGGCGACGAGGGTGCCGCCGGCTTTGGGTGTCTGTGCCTGCGCCGGTGCCGATGCCGATGCCTGAGTCTGTGCTGCAGCAATGAACGGCAGGGAGGCGAGCACCAGACCGGAAATCAAAGAAGTCGTGAAGCGATTGTGCATGATGTATTTTCTTGTTGTATCGAGGCTTAGTCAGGTATTGGCGACGACTCAGATCGCACCGTGGCGTGGTGGCTTCTTGTCGTTGAGGTAGTAGTTGCCGATGGCGTGATACTTCCAGCGCACCGGATCGTGCAGCGTATGCGTGCGAGCGTTGCGCCAATGGCGGTCGAGATTGTTTTCGGCCAGTGTGGATTGCGTACCCGCCAACTCGAACAGCTTGCTACCGGCGGCCAGCGACACGTTATTGGTCAGCACGCGCGCCTCGGCGACGGCGATCGAGGCTGCGGCGACGGTATCTGCCGTTGGGTTGGCAGCGGCCAGATCGACCTTCAATCCGGCGCGATCGACCAGTGCTTCAGCGGCGTGCAGTTGCACAGTCAGGTCACCCACTTCGCGGATGGTCAGTGGATCATCACCGGCGCATTCGACACCGCTGTCGATCCATGGGCGCGAGCGCGTCGAGACGAAACGGATCAGGTCGTTGTAGGCGGCGCGTGCAATGCCAAGGTCAATCGCGGCGTGCAGAATCTGTGCGAGCGGCCCCACCGTCGTCGGACGGTCGAACGAAGCCTGGAAACCCAACACGGCATCAGCAGGCACGCGCACATTGTCGAAGATCGCCGAACCGCTGCCGGTAGTGCGCTGGCCGAAGCCTGACCAGTCGTCAACGATGGTCAGGCCTGCGGCATCGCGCGGCACCAGCGCCAGCTGTTGCACGCCATCGTCACCGATGGCGGAGGTCGGTACCCAGTTGGCGTACAGCGCGCCGGTGGCGTAGAACTTGCGGCCGTTGATGCGGTAGTCGGCGCCGTCCTTGGTCAGGCGTGTCTTGCGCTCGGCGGAATTCTTGGTGCCGATCTCCGCCAGTGCATTGCCGAAACGGTCGCCTTGCAAGACGCGGTCAAAGTAGAAGCGTTTTTGCGCTTCGCTGCCGTTGACGCGGATGATTTCCACGGCATAAAAATGGTTCTGCGGAATCTGGCCGAGCGAACCGTCGGCCTCAGCAATGATCGCCGTGACCTGTGCCAGAGTGACGTTGGAGACACCGGCACCGCCGTATTCCTTCGGCACGGTAATACCCCACAAACCCGAGCGGACATAGCGCTCCAATTCAGCCCAGGGCAGACGGCGTTCACGGTCACGTTCGGAGGCGTCGCGCGCCAGTTCGGCGGCCAGTTTGTGCGCGACGTCGATGGCTTCGGCGTCGTCACGGATTCTGGCGACGAGACGCTGCTCTGCGGAACGCGATGGCGCATCGGTGGATGCGACGGCAGTGGCGGGATGACTCATGATGTGTGCTTTCGATGAAAATGGCTGGCCGATTCTGAACCGGCCCGGAACCAGCTCAGGACCAGTTATGACGTGGCGGCGGCGTGTCGTTGAGGTAGTAGTTGCCCACGGCGTGATACTTCCAGCGCACCGGATCATGCAGCGTGTGCACGCGGGCATTGCGCCAGTGACGGTCGAGATCGTGGGTGGACAGGGTCGACTGCGTGCCTGCCAGTTCGAACAGTTTCTCGCTGGCGTGAAGCGCAATCTCGGTGGTCAGCACTTTGGCTTCCGCCACAGCGACCGAGGCCTGCGCCATCTGGTCGTAGTCGATCGGCAGCGGCAGCTTGTCGAGCGTGCGGGCCGCACGTTCCAGCAAGGCATCAGCGGCATGCAGACGAATCTTCAGATCGCCGATCTGGTTGATGGTCAATGGATCGTCGCCGGCGCGTTCGACACCGCTGTCGGCCCAGGGACGTGAGCGCTGGCGGATGAACGCAATCGCATCGTCGACTGCAGCATGGGCGATGCCGGCATCAATCGCCGCCTGGATCAATTGTGCGACCGGGCCGATGTTGTTGGGCTGCGCCGCCAACTGATGCAATGGCACGATGTGACCGGCGGATACGCGCACATTGTCAAAAATGACCGTACCGCTGGCCGTGGTGCGCTGGCCAAAGCCAGACCAGTCGTCCACCACGCTCAAGCCCGGCGCGTGGCGATCGGCAAAAACAAACAGGCCTTTTCCCTCGTCGTCCAGCGCGCGCGTCGGCACCCAGTCGGCATACAACGCGCCGGTGGAATAAAAACGCGTGCCGTTGAGCAGATAGTCCGGGCTGCCTGGATCTTTGGTAATGCGTGTGCGGATATCGAGGACGTTCTTGCTGGTGCGCTCGGGACCTGCATTGCCGAAGCGCGCGCCCTTCAATACTTCGCCATAGAAATAATGCTTCTGGCTTTCGCTCGCGGTCTGCGCCAGCACATTCAAAATGCCGAAATGATTTTGCGGGATCTGACCGATGGAAGGGTCGGCAGCGGAGATGATCTTGACGACTTCAGCCAGTGTCACCCATGAAGCGCCGATGCCGCCGTATGCCTTGGGCACCGTGATCGCCCACAGCCCGCTGGACGAAAAGCGCTCGATCTCGGCATGCGGCAAGCGCCGTTGCCGGTCTCGCTCAGCGGCGTCCACGGCGAAATCCTGCGCCAGCTTGCGTGCTGTATCGATTGCTTCTTGTTCACTGAGGATGCGGTGCGCCGGCGCACGGGGCGTAGAGACGGCTGCGCCCGCGATCGATTTTTCGATGACCGCTGACATGATGGAATGGCTCCGAGAGATTGACCACTTTGCTGCGAAGAACAGAGAGCAGCAAGCGCAGGCAAGGTTAACGATCAGCCATTTAATCAAAGTCCGCGTTTTTGCAGAACGAAGTATTTCGTATTTCTTAGTTTGAAAATTGCATGAGCCGGCGCCTTGTCATGCAATCAGGTCTCGGCCCAGAGACGCAAGAGGTTGTGATAGTGCCCTGCCAGGATGACCGTTTCATTGCTGTCGCCATGGCGCTGACGCAACGCATGAATAGCCTGGTCCAGTTCGAACAGCATGCTGCGCCGATGGTCGTCGCGGATCATGCTTTGCGTCCAGAAGAACGCGCTGATGCGGCATCCTTCGGTCACCGGCATGACTTCATGACGGCTGGTGGACGGGTAGAGAATCAGGTCGCCGGCCGGCAGCTTGACCTCGTGCGCGCCATAGGTATCGTGCACCACCAGCTCGCCGCCGGCGTATTCATCAGGATCACTCAAAAAGAGCGTGGATGAAACATCGGTACGCAACTGGAAGCCGGCATCCGGCGTCTTCCGTACGGCACCGTCAATATGTACGCCGTAGCGCTCGCCGCCCCCATAACGATTGAACAATGGCGGCATGGTGCGCGCGGGTAGAACGGCTGCAAAGAAAGTGGTATTGTCTGCCAGAGCGGCCATGATCTCGCGCCCCATCTCTCGCCCAATGGCGCAATGCTCCGGCAACTGCTGGTTGCGTTTGACACGCGCCCCTTGCGAGCCGACGGTGGCCCGGCCGTCCTCCCAGTCGGCGTTGTCGAGTCGGCTACGCAGCGACGCCACCTGCTCTGTCGTGAGGACGCGGGGAATATGCAACAACATCGATGCTCCTTATAACAATATATAACCAGTCGAAACAGCAAAGCCCCGCATCAGTCCACGGGGCCCCGCCTCAGCTTGCTGGCCGATCTATAAAAAGATCAATACGCCAGATTCAAGCTCAGCTTGGCCGAACGCTCCGCGCCCGGGATATAGCGCGTGCCGCTGTTGTTGAGAGAAGCAACGTAACGTGTGTTGCTCAGGTTATATACATTGAGCTGAATGTTGACGTTCTTGCTGAGCTGATACGCCGCCATGGCGTCGGCAACCCAATAGCTCTGCGCATACGGTGTATTGGTCGCGCCGCTGATCGTCGTACTTGCCGTGCGCGCCAGCGTATCGATATAGCGCACGCCTCCGCCAAAAGTAAAACCTGACGGCAACTGATAAGTACTCCACAGCGTCATTGTCTTTTTGGGTGAAAAGCTCATCGCGGCGTTGTTCTGATTGGTGGCCGCAGCGGCGTTGACGGTGCCATCTGTCACCTTGGCATTCATCAGTGCGGCACTGGCGATAACGGACCATCCTCGCGCAAGTTCTCCCGAGGCCGCCAGTTCAATACCATCCACGCGCTTCTTGCCGGTTTGCGTGTAGAGATTGCTGGTAGTCGCGTCTTGCTTGATTTCGTTGCTGACCTCAGTGCGAAACAGTGCAGCCGACAACAGCAGCTTTTTGTCGATGACTTCCCACTTGGTACCGACTTCCGTCGTGCTGGTTTTTTGCGGTGAGAAATTGGGATTGTCTGCGCTGTTGGTATTGCTGCTCAAGGCGAACGCCGCGCCGCCCGGCGGTTGCTGTGAAGTGGCGTAGCCGGCATAGATGCTGCCGTTGGAAGCCGGTTTGTAAAGTGCCCCGATTTTCCAGTTCAACAAGGTGTCGCTCTTGCCGAGCTTGGTGCGTACCAAGCTACCGACAGGCAAGCCGGGATTGCTGGTCGCGGTAGAGACGGCGACGCCGTCGAAGTCAGTCTTGTACCGATCCAGTCGCACGCCGGCATTGACCTGGAAGGCCGGACTCAGTTCGAGCGTATCGAACAGATACATGCCGACGGTGTCAGTCTTTCCTTTGCTGCGACCTCCGCTTGGCTGAACCGCCACGCTCGCAGGCGCATTGGCGTTGGGAGCGTAAAGGTTGGCGGCGGCAAGTGCGGGGCCGCTATAGAGAACGGTGGTCTGCTTTTCACGGATGAACTCAATACCTGTGGTGACGGCATGCTTTATTCCGCCTGTATTGAATTTGATGACGGCATTGGTCTGATTGGTGAGGATGTCGTTTTGCTGGTCGCGTACTTGCAGAAGGCGACTTACTGTCCAGTTTGCCGGATTGGCATTGCTGCCGTCGATGGTGAAGGGACTGGCGATCAGGTAGTTCTGCTTTGTCTTGCCGTAGCGCGTCACGTTGCGAATCGTCATACCGGCGTTGATGTCATGTTCAAAAATCGCCGTGAACATGTCACTGGTACTTTTATCGTAGTCACCCGCCATGCCGTAATAGTTGCTGCGGGATACCGGCGCCGTAGTCTTGCCGACTGTCGTGGCGTTGAAGAATCCGGGCGAGCCAATCGTTGGGATACCCGCATCCGGGACGTTGTCGCGTTCAATATGGAGATAGTTGAACAGCATGCGTGTCGCTGTTCCCAGGCCGACAGCGAATGAAGGCGCAATCCCCCAACGATTGTTTTCCACACGATCACGGCCCGGCACGCCGCTGTCCTGTTTCAGCAGATTAAGACGAAAGGCTGCGCCATCCAGCCCGTCGAGATGCCGGTTCAGGTCGGCGGTAATACGCTTGTTGTCGCCAGTGCCATAAGTCACTGTACCGGCGTAAGCATTGTCCAGAGTCGGCTGCTTTGTGACCATGTTGATGTAGCCGGTCGGCGAGCCGCGCCCATTGTCTGCACCCGCCGGCCCTTTGACGACTTCCACCTGCTCGATGTTGAACAGATCGCGTGAGACGCCGCCAAGATCACGCACGTTATCCACAAAAATGCTGCTGGCGGCACTGAAACCACGCATGAAGATTGAATCGCCGGTGGCCGTACTGCTGTTTTCGCCCGTATTGAAAGTCCCGACCCCGGCACTGTTTTGCAGCGCTTCGGTCAATGTGGTCGCTTGCTGGGAATGCAGCACTTCCTTGTTGATGACCGTGATGGTCTGCGTGGTGTCGACCAAGGGCTGGGTGAACTTCGGCGAGCTGACTTTATCGGTTTTGAAGGAGCTCTCGCGATCCTTGATCTCGATGGCTGGCAACGTGTCGCCGCCAGCTTGCTGCGCCTGCGATTGCATCGGCAATCCAAAGGCCAGTGCTGATGCGGCGACAGACAGGCTCAACGAGGTGCTCAACGATGCAGATAGTGAGGTGTGCAGACGACTGGCGGCGCCATGCTTCTTGCTTTTGATGTAGGTAGACATTCATGATCCCGGTAATAAGTGACAATCGAAACTGATCGCCGGATGCGAGACCTCGTCTGGACAGATGACGGGACCGGCAACGCAATTCGGGAAGACTGACTGGCTTGAGGAAGCGGGCTGCTGTGTCGAATGGAGATGCCATCTCTGCAATCGTGTGGTTGCAGTCGATGATGTGGTGCGCTTGTTGAGCGATCAGCGCAGAGAAATATAGTTTTGGTGCTTGCTGAACACAATGCAATCTGGCTCTGGAGAGAAGAAATGCCGCCTTTCTTGAATCTCTCCATCGTGCGACCCAACGCTTCTCTGCGTGGACGCCGATTTTTTTCGTACTTTTATCGATTGCTAAATGGTTGCCAGATGCCGGCCGGGCAGTTGACCCTGCTTTCATCCATCTTGTCGCTCAATTCCGGCCACTCTCAGGCCGCGGCACCAGCCTTCCGCACACCTCACACCGTGTTTTCAATCACGCCGGCGGCAGGCGTACAATAAAGCGCATGAATGACATGACGATTTCCACCACGCTTTCTCTGACGGAACTGGAAGAGGCGATCAACTACTGGCGTATCCAGCGCCCTGCTACGGGCGAGGAATGCGCGCTGTCGCCCGAGGTCAATGCATTGGCCGATGTCTATGCGTTGATGATCATCGATCACGCGCATGCCGTCGACCTTGACGCCGTTGGCAAGGAACCGCGCCAGTTGATCGATACCTGGCGCAAGGCGCGGACGCGTCAAAACGTCTGATTGGCCTGATGACAGCGTCGCGGCTCGCTTGTCACATTTGTGGCGTATGATTTTTATCATTTGCTGCATTGAACAATTCGCCTGATGCGCAGTCTGTTGTATTCCAACCCCAAGGATAGAGATGCGACGCAAACCCGCTGTAAGCCCTTCCCCGGCATCCGTATCAACTGAACGCAAGCACCGCATCGCCCTGGTGCTGCAAGGCGGCGGCGCGCTCGGCGCCTACCAGGCCGGTGTCTACCAGGCCATGCATGAGAACAACCTGACGCCGGACTGGGTGGTCGGCACCTCGATTGGCGCCATCAACGCCGCCATCATCGCCGGCAATGAGCGCGAGTTCCGGATCGAGCGCCTGCGCGAATTCTGGGACAGCGTTTCCCACGCCGACCTGATCAATCTGCAGCAAGTGCCCGACTCCACCCGCCAGCTGGCGACATGGATGACGACGATGGATACCTTCGCGCGCGGCGTGCCGGGATTCTTTACACCGCGTCCCTTCAATCCGTTTGCGATTGGTTTGGCTGTCCCGCCGGAAGAAGCCAGTTTCTATAACACCGAAGAACTGCGTACTACGCTCAACAAATACGTCGATTTCGACTATCTCAACAACAAGGACGCCGGCATCCGCCTGACGATCAGCGCCGTCAAGGTTACCTGTGGCACGCTGGTCAAGTTCGACACCGACAATCAGTCGATCAGCGCCGATCACGTGATGGCCAGCGGGGCGTTGCCGCCGGGCTTTGCGCCGGTACGCGTCGATGGCGATCTCTACTGGGATGGCGGCCTCTACTCGAACACGCCGCTGGAGGCCGTACTCAATGACGAGCCGCGCCAGGATACGCTGTGCATGATGGTCGATCTGTGGCACGCCGACGGACCCGAACCGCGCACTTTAGAAGAAGTCCAGACGCGCCAGAAAGATGTAACCTTCGCCTCGCGCTCACAGCGTCACATCGAGGCCTATCTGAAGCAATACCAGCTGCGCAAGCTCGCACGCGAGCTCTACGAGCGTCTGCCGCCCGACCTGCGCAAACCCGGTGATCGCAAGCAACTGGCGGAACTCGGCGCGGACAGCACCATCCACATCGTGCGCCTGCCTTATGCAGGACGCGACTGGAACATGGCGTCGAAGGATGTCAATTTCTCGCGCGGCTCGATCCAGTGGCGCTGGGAACAGGGTTATCAGGATGCCATGCGTGGTATTGAGGTCAGCCAGGGCTGCCCGTTCCAGGTTTCCGATACGGGCGTTGTGGTGCATGAGCTGCCGGCGGTGGTCGAAGTCGCGACCGGCTGATGGAAGAACCTGGCAGTAAAGATTAAAGCAATGAAGATGGAATATGAGGATGGAACAAAGAGCAGTGACTGGGAATAAGAAGGAAATATTGTCGCTGTGCAATAACAAAATATGTTGTTATTATTGCAATTCTTCACTTTTTTGTGCAACGCACAAAAAGTTCTTGACCTCACCATTTAAGTGCGTAAAATAGTAATTGTTGCGGCGCACAAAAATAGTTTTTCGAGACCGAAGCCGCTAGTCCCCAGCTGTTTTTGAAAACCAAAGGAGAAGCACATGTTTTCGTATCAAGACCAATTTTCCGCTGCAACCAAGACCCACTTCCAGGCTCAACTGGATCTGATCAATACACTGACAACCAAGACTTTCGAAGGTCTGGAAAAGATCGTCGAACTGAATCTGAGCGCTGCCAAGGCATCGCTGGAAGAGTCGGCCGCTACTGCTCAGCAATTCGCATCCATCAAGGATCCGCAAGAACTGCTGGCATTGGCGCAAGCACAAGCGCAACCGACAGCTGAAAAAGCTGCCGCTTATGGCCGTCATCTGGCAAGCATCGTGTCGGCGACTCAAGCTGAACTGACCAAGGCAACTGAAGCGCAAGTCGCTGAAACCAGCCGTAAAGTCAGCGCTCTGGTCGAAGAAATCGCCAAGAACGCACCAGCCGGTTCGGAAAACGCTGTCGCCCTGCTGAAGTCGGCTATCGGCAACGCCAACGCCAGCTACGAGCAACTGACCAAGAACACCAAGCAAGCCGTGGAAACACTGGAAGGCCACCTGAGCAACGCGGCCAAGCAATTCACACAAGCTGCTGAAAAGACCACCAGCCGTAAGAAGTAATCAATCTTCGGCTCAGTCGTCAGACTGCCCCAGTACACTCGCAATACCATTTGAAACGGATCGCACATGCGGTCCGTTTTTTATTGCCCGGCTTACACAACATTGGCAATGTACTCGCGCAGCCATTGATGCGCCGGATCGCGATGGGAGCGCTCATGCCACAACATCGACAATTCGTAGCCGGGCACATCGACCGGCGGTTCCACGACTTCAAACCCGGCGCCGTCGCGCACCAGCCGCTCAGGTAGCATCGCAACGAGATCGGTACTGGCCAGCACCGATTTCATGAACAGAAAATGCGGCACCGAAATCACGACGCGGCGCGTCAGCCCGACGGTCGCCAGCGCGGTGTCGGTGACGCCGCGAAAACCGCCGCCGTCGGGTGACACGATGACATGCTCGAGCTGGCAGAATTGCACCGGGGTCAGCCGCTTGCGCAGCATCGGGTGCCCCGCCCGCCCCACCAGCACATACCTCTCGGTGAATAAGGCGCGCCGGCGCATGCCGGATGGCGCTTCATCGGTGATGTGAAAAGCTATGTCGATTTCGCCTTGTTCCGCCTGCCGTGCAATGCGCGAAGGTGCGAGTTCGACCACCGCCAGCCGCGTGCCTGGCGCCGCCTGCCTCAGACCGCCCAGCGCCGGCAGCAGAACGGCCGACTCGCTGTAGTCGGTGGCGGCAACACACCAGCTGTTGACGGCAGCCGCCGGATCAAAAGGCGCTTCCGGCGCCACCGCACGCTCCAGCGCATCGAGCGCCTCCCGCAACGGCTCGCGCAAAGCCTCGGCCCGCGCAGTCGGCTGCATGCCGCGCGGCCCCGGCAACAGGAGCGGGTCACCGAAAATGTCGCGCAGCTTGGCAAGGTGCACGCTGATCGATGGCTGCGAGAAGTTCAGGCGCTCCGCAGTGCGGGTCACATTGTGTTCTGCCAGCAGGACGTCGAGCGTCACCAGCAGATTGAGATCCAGCTTACGCAGATTATTCATGCTAATACCTTGTATATCAGTAATTCATTTCCAATATACCTGAGCGTAACCTAAGCTGAGCAATCTTCATTGATCTCAACGAAAACTCAGCCATGAACATTCTTCTCGTCTGCGCCCACCCCGAATCGCAGTCCCTCAACGGCGCACTGCGCGATTTCACCATCCGGCATCTGGAGCAAGCCGGACATACCGTGCGCGTCTCCGATCTGTATGCCATGCAATGGAAAGCGCAGGTTGACGCCGGCGACAGCAAGCAGCGCCTCAATCCCGCGTATTTCGATGCCCCCATGGAATCTCAGCACGCGTACCAAAACGGATTGCAAAGCGACGACGTCGCGCTGGAGCAGGAAAAGTTGCTTTGGGCGGACACCGTGATTCTGCAGTTTCCGCTGTGGTGGTATGCGATGCCTGCCATTCTTAAAGGCTGGGTCGACCGTGTCTATGCCTACGGTTTTGCATACGGCGTTGGCGAACACTCCGACAGGCATTGGGGCGACCGCTTCGGCGAAGGCACGCTGGCGGGAAAGCGCGCCATGCTGGTGGTCACGGCGGGCGGCTGGGAGTCCCACTACAGCCCGCGCGGCGTCAACGGGCCGATCGACGACCTGTTGTTCCCGATCCATCACGGCATTCTTTACTACCCAGGCTTCGATGTCTTGCCGCCTTTCGTGGTGTACCGGACCGGCAAGATGGACGAAGTCCGGTTTGCTGAAATTCGCGAAGCGCTCGGCCGGCGTCTGGATGCCTTGTCGACCACGGCGCCGATACCGTTCCGCAAACAAAATGGCGGCGCCTACGACATTCCGCAGCTCACCTTACGCCCCGATCTCGCACCTGAACAATCGGGATTCGCCGTCCATCTCGCCTGACGATCGCGTGTTCGGACGCGATGCTTCGGAGAGTGGCCCCGCCCTCCCGGGGTTCACTTGCCTCCTGTAACATCGAGGAAAGTACCTGTGATGAAGGAAGCCTCGGCGCCGGCCAGCCACAGAATCGCCCGTGCCACCTCTTCGGGCTGGCCTCCTCTTCCCATGGGAATCGAATCCTTGACGCGATCCACCCGCCCCGGCTCTCCGCCGCTGGCATGCATATCGGTGTAGATGTGCCCGGGGCGAATGCAATTAACACGTATTCCTTCCCGCGCCACCTCCTTGGCAAAGCCGGTAGTGAAGGTCTCAAGCGCGCCTTTCGATGCGGCGTAGTCCACATATTCGTTGGGGCTGCCGAGCCGGGCCGAGGCCGATGAGATGTTGATCACGGAGCCGCCCCGACCGTTGTGACGATACGACATGCGCTTCGCCGCTTGCTGCGCACAGAGGATGGGGCCGATCGCGTTGACGGCGAAGATGCGCCGCACCCGCTCGACATCGAGATACTCCACGCGGGACTGTAGCCCAAGCACCGCAGCGTTGTTGACCAACACGTCGATCCGGCCGAACTCACGGTCGATCGCGGCGAATAGTTGTGCGACCTGTTCCGGATCGGCACTGTCTGCGCGCACACTTAAGGCACGCCGGCCGAAAGCTTCCACCTCCACCGTCACCGCGCGAGCGGCGGGTTCGTTGGAAACGAAGCTAATCGCCACGTCGTAGCCTTGTGCGGCGGCAAGCCGTGCAGTCGCGGCGCCGACGCCACGGCTACCGCCCGTTATCAGTATGAGCGGCGCCTGAGAGACAGTATTCATTCGATGAACCTCCATGCTGTGATGAAATGATGAGTGAGTCGCACGGGCGAGTTCCTGGCGCTTACATGCAGACGTCAGCCGATGATGATGACGCCGGCGGCAATTACCGCGCACGCCAGCATCTTGCGGACAGTCAGGGTCTCGCCCAAGAAAAAATAGCCGATCAGCGCCGCAAACAGCACGCTGGTTTCGCGCAATGCCGACACCGCTCCCATGGGTGCGCCGGACATGGCGTAGATGACGATTCCGTAGGCCAGAAGAGAGACCAGCCCGCCGATGAAGGCGATGATGAGTCCGGGCCGCACGGTAAATAAACTGCGCGCACCGCGCAGGCCGATGTAGACCGGCGGCATCAGGATGCCCCATAAGGCGCACATCCATGCCGTGTAAGCCATCGGGGCGCCGGACAGGCGCACGCCGATGCCGTCGGTCACGCTATAGGCAGCGATGAAACATCCGGTTCCCAGCGCATAGGGCAGGCTCGGCACGGCAAGCCTGCGGCCTTTGAACGCCAGCGAAACGATGCCGCCCGACACCAGAGCAATCCCGAACAGCGCGCCCATCCCCACCCGCTCCCCCGCGAATGCCGAGGCGGCGACGGTGATCAGCAAAGGTGAGGAACCGCGCGAAATCGGATAGGTTTGCCCGAGCTCGCCAACCTGATAGCTCCTGACGAGAAACAGGTTGTAGCCGACATGTAACACCGCCGATAGTACGGCGTACATCCAGCTGGCTTTGGCGGGAGACGGCAGGAACAAGGCCATGACAGCACTGGCGATCGCTACCGCGAGACACATGACTGTCATTGACCACAGCCTGTCGGCGCCGCCGCGCAGGAGTGCATTCCAGCCGGCATGCAAGAACGCGGCGAAGAGTACGAGCGAAATGATGTGAAAGGACATGCGCCATACTAAGCAAGCCGGCGCTGTGATTAAAGCGAAGTCTCCTCATCAGAGAATGAATAAATCCTCATACCCTATCGATAACCTTGTTCGGCCTTGCCGGATTCTGCCAGGAGCCAGTTGCGGAAACTGACGATGTGGGACTGCGATTCGATTCCTTTCGGGCAGACAAAATAGTAGGCGACCGGAGAGGGGAAAGGCACGTCGAACAGCCTGACCAGGCTACCGTCGCTGATTTCAGCTTCGACGTGGCCGCTGCGCGCCAAAGCAATCCCCTGTCCCAAGAGCGCCGCCTCGATGGTCATGTTGGTGTCGGCAAATCTGACGCTTTCCCTGAGTGCGGAAACGCCTACGCCGACATGCTGAAACCAAAGCGCCCATTTCGGCACCAGATCGGCGCCGTCACGCGTCAGCAGCGGATAGCGCAACAGGTCGGCTGGTTCGCGCGGCGCGCCAAAACGCTGCAGGAGATCGGGACTGGCGACCGGAAAAATCTGTTCCCTGAACAGAAATTCCGAGTGCAGGCCGGGATAGTGTCCATTGCCAAAACGGATCGCCACGTCAGGCTCCGAGCTGGTGAAATGGATGGCTTTGTCGCTTGTTTCCAGCGTGACTAGAATCTCAGGGTGCTGTTGCGACAGACCCGGCAATCGCGGCAGCAGCCATTTCAGCGCGAAGGAATAGGTCGTGCTGACTTTAAGCCGGACCCTGCCTTTTTGCTCTCGCAGATCAGCGAGAGTCGTCTCCAGATTCAGGAAGAACTCGCGCACGATCGGCGCCAGCGCTGCTCCCGCAGGCGTCAGGCTCAATGACTTGCCGCGTTGAAACAACTGCAATCCCCAGATCTCTTCGAGGTTCTTCAACTGATGGCTTACTGCGCTTTGGGTGACATGCAATTCTTCCGAAGCGGAAGTGAACGTAGCATGCCGGGTCGCAACCTCAAAGGCGCGCAAGGTAGCGGTAGGAGGCAGGTCTCTCATGATGATTCCGAGGCAAGCGCATCAGCGTCACCTTTTATGAACGATAACTCATGATAGAGCATTTCGAGCATTCGCCCGGAGCCGTCGGCTTCCGGCCATTGCCGCCCTGCAATTTGCCCTCATGGCATTTCACTAGATCCGCATCGAAGTACGCCGGTACACGCAAAATCTTCTCCTTTTCAAGAAGATGCTGCCCGATCAGGTAACCACATCCGGCCGGAACTCATTTACACTCAAATTCTCACAAAACGAGAATTCAATTTTCAAATATGAGAAAAATGAGGAATTATCCGCCCATGAACTCAGCTGCCAGCACTCCGCAAGTACCCGTCGTCGCCACCAGCGAACGCTCGCTCATGGTGTTGTCGGTCATCGCCCGGCATGGCAAACCGATCGCGGTACGCAAGCTGAAAGAACTGACCGGCTTGCCCCAAAGTACGCTGTACCGCCATCTGCTGCCGCTGAAAAAATGGGGACTGGTACAGGAGCAAGACAATTTTTATGCGCCCGGCCCATTGAGCGTGCAACTGGCCTGGGGCTTTGACCATACCTCTTATCTGGTCAGCAACGCCCAGCCGGAAATGCTGCAACTGGCCAAAAAATGCGGCGAAAGTGTCGGCCTGATGGTGGCCGTCAACGATCAGGTCACCTGTCTCGACATGGTCGATAGCGAACAATCGCTGCGCTGCTCGTTTTCCAAAGGCCGCTCGCATCCGCTGTCGCGCGGCGCGTCCGCCAAGGCGGTACTGGCCCATTTGCCCATCGCCATGGCCGACAACATCGTGCAGCGCCAATTGCATGGACAGGATGAAGACATCGCCCGCCTGCAAAAAGAACTCGCCGCCATCCGTACACAGGGTTATGCGGTCAGCGAGGGCGAAGTCGACTGGGGCGTGTGGGGTGTGAGTGCTCCCGTGTTTTACAAACCCGGCCAGGCAGCCGGTGCAATTACCCTGATGGCGCCCGCAATCCGGGCCGAAGAGCGACAGCGTGAGCTGATTGCCGCCACGGTTCATGCTGCGGCCACCATCAGCGAACGTCTTGCCTTGTTTTAAGCACGCAGTTTGCAGTCGTCTCCGTAGTTACATTCAGTCGTCATATTCAGTCTTTACAAGCAGTCATCAGAACTATTCACTCCAGGGAGAAACCATGATTCACCGCCGCCGCTTTGCCAGCATGCTCGCCGTCAGCCTTGCTTTCAGTTTCGCCGCCAGTGCTGTTCCTACACTGGCCTCCGCCCAGACTGTCGACGTCATCCGCGTCGCCACCGATGCGACGTTCCCACCGTTCGAATTCTTCAAGGACGGCAAGCGCACCGGTTTCGATATCGAACTGATCGAGCTGCTGGCCAAGACCATGCACAAGAAAGTCGAATGGACTGATATCGACTTCAAGGGTCTGATCCCGGGCTTGGTATCACGCCGCTTCGATGTTGCATCCTCGGCAATCTACATCACCGAAGAACGCCGCCGTGTCGTCAACTTCACCGATCCTTACTATCCGGGCGGCCTGGTTGTGCTGACCAAGGCCAGCAATACCTCGATCAAGCAACCGTCGGATCTGGCCGGCAAGAAAGTCTCGGTACAGGTCGGCACCAAGTCGGCCAACTACCTGAAAGAGTATTACCCGCAAGCCGAACGCATCGAAGTCGAAAAGAATCAGGAAATGTTCAACCTGGTTGAAATCGGCCGCGCCGACGCTGCCGTCACCGGCAAACCTGCCGCCATCGAATACGCCAAGACTCGTCCCGGCATGAAGGTGCTCGACAAGCAGGTCAGCGTCGAACTGTATGGCTACGCCGTGCGCAAGGATCTGCCGCAGCTGACCGAAGAAATGAACGTCGCGCTGAAGAAGGTCAAGCTTGACGGCAGCTACGACAAGCTGGTGCAAAAGTGGCTGTCGTCGTCGGCAAAGTAATTTATTAAAACACTATAGAAATAAACAAAGAGCGACTGAGAAAACGTCGCCAGCAAGACGCATCGCCGCAGACAGTACGTGAGTACTCAAGCACGAGAAGGCGATGCAACGCTGCTGGAGGCGCTTTATCAGACTCTTTATCAGGCGCCCCAAGGAGAACAGATGAGCTTAGATTTTTTGCCGGTACTTGAAGGCTGGCCCGACCTGCTGCATGGCGCGATCGTGACGGTGGAAATCACCGCCGCGTCGCTGGTGCTGGGTTGCATCCTCGGCCTGCTGGTCGGCCTGGGCCGGCTGGATCGCACCAAGCGCCTGCGCTACGCCATCTGTACTGCTTACGTCACCTTCATCCGCGGCACGCCGCTGCTGGTGCAGTTGTTCCTGCTGTTCTTCGGTCTGCCGCAATTCGATATCCTGCTGCCGGCCTTCCTGTGCGGTGTGCTGGGCATGGGCATCTACTCCGGCGCGTATGTGTCGGAAATCGTGCGCGGCGCCATCCAGTCGATCGACAAAGGTCAGATGGAAGCGGCACGCTCGCTGGGTATGTCTTCCGGCAAGGCGATGCGCACCATCATCCTGCCGCAGGCCATAGTGCGCATGATTCCGCCGCTGGGCAATGAATTCATTGCGCTGATCAAGAACTCGGCACTGGTGTCGCTGCTGACCATCGCCGACCTGATGCACGAAGGCCAGAAAATCATCAGCGTGTCTTACCGCTCGCTGGAAGTCTATATCGCCGTCGCGCTGGTGTATCTGGTGCTGACCAGCCTCACCAGCATGGCCCTGCAACGGGTCGAGAAACACTTGCGCGCAGGAGGAGCAGTCTGATGCAGCCGTCCACAACATCGCCCATGATCAACATCACCAAACTCGGCAAATCCTTCTCCGGCCACCGCATCCTGCATGGCATCGATCTGGAAGTCGCCGCCTCGCAAGTCGTCGTCATCATCGGCCCCAGCGGGTCGGGCAAGAGCACGCTGCTGCGCTGCTGCAACGGGCTGGAAGTCGCCGAGGAAGGCAGCATCTCCATCTGCAATCAGGATCTGCTGGTCAACGGCAAGATGATCGCCGACCACGCCCTGAACGATCTGCGCACGCAGGTCGGGATGGTGTTCCAGTCGTTCAACCTGTTCCCGCATTTGTCGGTGCTGGAGAACGTCACGGTCGGTCCGCGCAAGATTCGCGGCACGCCCAAGGACGAAGCAGAAACCCTGGCGCGCAGCCTGCTGGCGAAAGTCGGCCTGGCCGCCAAAGCCGATGCCATGCCCGCCACCCTGTCAGGTGGACAAAAGCAGCGCGTGGCGATTGCCCGCGCACTGGCAATGCAACCGAAAGTCATGCTGTTCGACGAACCTACTTCGGCGCTCGATCCGGAACTGGTCGGTGAAGTGCTGCAAGTGATGAAAGCGCTCGCCAACGAAGGCATGACCATGATCGTGGTCACCCATGAAATGGGCTTCGCGCGTGAAGTCGCCGACGTCGTCGTGGTGATGGATCAGGGCCGCATCGTCGAGGCCGGCAAGCCAGATCAGATTTTCGTCAATCCAACGCAGGAGCGCACGCGCGGTTTCCTGCAAGCCGTATTGACGCGCAACAACTCCTCCGCCCCGGAATCAACCGCCGCATAAGATAGCGACAGACAAGAAAAATATGGATCACTCTCTCTGGAACGGTCGTCTCGACCATGACAGCGCCGGCGATACACGCCGCCTGCATCAGTTGGTACGCCCCTTCGACAACAGCATCAGAAACGGCGGCGCACTGATCGGTTTCGCCTCGGATGAAGGCGTGCGGCGCAATCACGGCCGGGTTGGCGCGGCGCAAGGGCCGGACGCCATCCGCCGCATGATGGCCAACCTGCCGGCGCACCGGATTGACGCGCTGTCGGACGCCGGCAATATCGACTGCAACGACGGCGATCTGGAACAGGCGCAGCAACGCCTGGCATCCAAGATTGCCGACGTCAAATCGCAAGGCGTGTTCCCGCTGATCCTGGGTGGCGGCCATGAAGTGGCTTACGGCACCTTCCTCGGTATCACGCGCTACTTCGGCAAGGCCATGGCGCAACGCAAATTGCTGATCGTCAATTTCGACGCCCACTTCGACCTGCGTGAAGCCGACCGTTCGACCTCCGGCACGCCGTTCAAGCAAATGGCGGAATGGTGCGAATGGGCCGACGTCGAATTCCACTACCTCTGCTACGGCATCAGCCAGCTCGGCAACACACCAGCGCTGTTCAAGCGTGCGCGCGAACTGGATGTGGAATACGTGATGGACACCGACGTCGCACTCGGCAGTCTCAATACCCTCAATGCGCAACTGCATACGCGGCTGGAACAGGTCGACGATGTCTACCTGACTATCGACCTCGACGTCTTGCCCGGTGAAAAGGCCCCCGGCGTCTCAGCACCGGCTGCGTATGGCATGGCGCTGGAAAAAGTCGAACGGCTGGTCACCACCATCAAGGCCAGCGGCAAACTGGCGGCAGCCGACATCGCCGAATGCAATCCGGTCTACGACCGCGACGGCATGACGTCCAAGGTGGCGGCGCGGCTGGCGCATCTGATCCTGCAACCTGTCTGAAATTGTAAGTTGCGGGATCACACCCGCCATTCGTCCTATACTATCTTCATGCCTCAGCAGATCCCACAATCCAAGCAACGCCTGATGCGCTGGAAAAACGGCGGTGGGATGACGTGCGAAATTCTGCGTTTTCCAGAAAACAGCTCGCTGGAATCGTTCGACTGGCGCGTCAGCGTCGCTACGGTACAGCAAGGCGGCCCGTTTTCGCTGTTCCCGGGGATCGACCGTTCACTGGCAATTCTGGAAGGCAAAGGTATCGCGCTGGATATCGCAGGCGTCTCGCAGACACTGACGCCGCGCGATCCGATATTGCGCTTCGATGGTGCAACGAACGTCCATTCCACGCTGATCGGCGGCGGCATCGTGGACTTCAACGTCATGACGCGCCGTTCCGCCTTCACACACACGGTGGAGCAAATCACCGTCATACAGCAGACCGCCTTGCCGATGAATGGCGACGCGGTGTTGATCTATGTGGTCAATGGCAGCTGCAGCCTGGCCGACGAAACCAGACTGCATGCCGGAGATGCGGTGATGTTCACCGCTGAAGAGAAGAGTTGCATCATCGATGCCAGCGCTGCAGAACTGATGCTGGTGCGTCTGTACCGGCAGGCTGCTTAAGCAGCCCCGGCACCCCAGACAGCCGCCAACACATCAAGCCCATCAAATCGATCAGCCGGTGGCTGATCCGTCATTGGCAGGATTATTTGCCGACAATCGCCAGCGCCACCGCTTCGGCAATCTTGATGCCGTCGATGGACGCAGACATGATGCCACCTGCATAACCGGCGCCTTCGCCGGCCGGGTACAAACCCTTGGTATTGAGACTTTGCAAGGTGTCGTCGTTGCGGCGGATACGCACCGGCGACGATGTGCGCGTCTCCACGCCAGTCAGCACGGCATCATGCATGGCGTAACCACGAATCTGCTTGTCGAAGAACGGCAGAGCTTCGCGGATCGCTTCAATCGCGTAGTCAGGCAAGGACGGACCGAGGTCGCCCAGCAGCACGCCCGGCTTGTACGAAGGAATCACACTGCCGAGTTGCGTCGACGGCTTCTTCGCCAGAAAATCGCCGACCAGCTGGCCCGGCGCATCATAGTTGCGGCCGCCCAGTTCGTAGGCACGCGACTCCCACTGACGCTGGAATTCGATACCTGCCAAGGGATGACCGGGATAATCCGCCGGCGAAATGCCGACCACGATGCCGCTATTGGCGTTGCGCTCGTTGCGTGAATACTGGCTCATGCCGTTGGTGACGACGCGTTCCGGCTCGGAGGACGCCGCGACCACGGTACCGCCCGGGCACATGCAGAAGCTGTAGACCGAACGGCCGTTGGAGGCATGATGCACCAGCTTGTAGTCGGCCGCGCCGAGGATGGGATGGCCGGCGCTGGGGCCGAAGCGGCATTTGTCGATCAGCGATTGCGGGTGTTCAGCACGGAAACCGATGGAGAACGGCTTGGCTTCCATATAGACGCCGCGGTCGTACAGCATCTGGAAGGTATCGCGCGCGCTGTGGCCGATGGCCAGCACGACGTGATCGGCGGCGATGTGTTCGCCGCTGGCCAGCGTGACGCCGCGCACTTGTCCGTCTTCGATGAGGATGTCGTCGACCTTTTGTTCGAAGCGGAATTCACCGCCCAGCGCGACGATCTTTTCGCGCATCAGTTGCACCATCTTCACCAGACGGAAAGTACCGATGTGCGGCTTGCTGACGTACATGATTTCCGGTGGCGCGTCGGCGGCGACGAACTCGGTCAGCACCTTGCGGCCGTAGTGCTTGGGATCTTTGACCTGGCTATAGAGCTTGCCGTCGGAGAAGGTGCCGGCGCCGCCTTCGCCGTATTGCACGTTGGATTCCGGCTTGAGTTCGCGCTGGCGCCACAGACCCCAGGTGTCCTTGGTACGCTCACGCACGGTCTTGCCGCGCTCCAGGATCAGCGGATTGAAACCCATCTCGGCCAGGATCAGACCGGCGAAAATGCCGCACGGCCCTGTACCGATGACGATAGGACGCTTGCTCAGTCCGGCCGGCGCCTTGGCGACGAAATGGTAGTTGGTGTCGGGCGTCGGGACGATCGGTGACTTGTCCTTGAGGTTTTGCCTGCGCAATACGGCAGCCTCGTCGCTCACTTCGACGTCGACGGTGTAATTCAGCGTGATCGCGGACTTCTTGCGGGCATCGTAACTGCGGCGAAACAGGCTCACGCTCAACAACTCCGCGTCGGGCACGCCCAGGCGCGCCAGAATCGCTGCACGCAGATCAGCTTCAGGATGTTCGAGGGGGAGTTGTATTTCACTAATTCGCAGCATCTACTTCTTTCCATTATTCATTGCCGCCTCGCCGCTGCACGTCTGCAGAGAGTCTTCCGGGGCAGCCGGCATTTTACTCTACCGCGGCCTGCCGGCGCTTTCCATACGAGCTTGCAGGATGGCAACACGACAACAAAAAACCCGCTTCGGCAGGAAGCGGGTCTTGTCGGATGCCCTGAATCGCTATTTCACCGCAGCGTTACTACTACCTCACCACTGAGATGCGTGTTCGTCCTGATAGCTCAAGGCGGTCTTGCGACGAGAGCAACTTTCCCAGACTGCCGTAAAAACCAGCACCGCCGTCGTCAGTCCCGCGACCATCAGCAGATCCGTGACATGGGCGAACATCGCCAACACGGCCAGCAGCAGCAAACCGACAATGTGCGACAGCGGAAAACGCCGGTACACGACCTTTTTATAGACCGCATTACCGAACAGATACATGGCAGGTCCGGCGATCAGTACCAGCAGTGTCGTTGGAGCAATATGTTGATCCGGATGCGCAATCACCAGTTCATTGGCCACCGCCGATACGATGACGCCTGCGACGATGATCACGTGTACGTAGTGGAAATAAGCACCGATACGGCCGGGATCATTGGAGAGCATGATGGCCTCGCTGCCGTCCTTGCTGCTGGTGTCGAAGTACAGCCACCACATCGCCAGGCTGCCGATGAAGGTGACGATGAATGCGACCATGACCGGCGCTTCCCACTCCTGCGCGTGCGCGACGGTGGCGCCGGTGATCAGCAGGGCTTCGCCCAGCGCGACGATCACGAACAGCTGGCAGCGCTCGGCCAGGTGCCCGCCTTCGATAGTCCATTCCTGCGTGTCCGAGCGGCCCATGCCCGGCAAGGCAAAACCCGTCATCGGCGAAAAATACTCACAGGCGACGGCAATGATCCAGAACAGCAAACGATGTTCCTGCGACATGCCGCCGGCAATCCAGAATGCCGCAGAAATCACCAGCCAGCCGAACATGCGGCGAAAATTGGGTGTGAGTGCATGGCGCGATCCGAGACAGACCAGCACGAACAGCGTGCGACCGACCTGAATGACGGCATAGGCAATCGCAAACACCAGACCGCGTCCGGCAAACGCGTCGGGGATCGCCGCCGCCATCAGCAGGCCGACCAGCATGATGGCGAACAGCAAAATGCGGATGGGCAAGGTCTCCGGATCAAACCAGTTGGTGACCCACGAGGTGTATTGCCACGCCAGCCAGACGGCAAACCACAAGACCAGAGTTTCGATGGCCCCGTTGAGGGTGAGGTTTTCCAGCAGGCGATGCGAGAGCTGGGTGACGGCAAACACGTAGATCAGATCGAAGAATAATTCCACGAACGAGACGCGTGCTTCGTGACCGTCGCGTACGCGCAGCAGACCGGTTTGCGATGGCTTTTTCATGATCCCCCCTTTTGCTCTCTACTCTTGAACCTTGACCTTGATTCACCTGACCCACAGTCCTATCGTCGCATGCGCGATGCGGCGGGGACAAGACAAGTGCCGTATTCGGCGACGGAAAGTGCTGCAGCAGTTGCGTATTTCTGACAGCCGACTGACGGGAGATTTGTTTCCGGCTATTTCCGTTTCGTCACTAGTGCGCCGTAACGGATACACAAAATTACAGTCTGTACATTTCAGCTGCTCTACATTGGAGTCATCGGCTGAGTGGCAACGGAAGAGAGCCGCAAGAACCGACGACTCATTTAAAAACACGGGAGTACATCATGACCTACAAGAATATTGTCCTGGCAGTCTTGCTGGCCACGAGCGCTGCATCGGCAGTGCTGATGGCGCCGGCAGCACAAGCGCAAGCACGCACCTCGGTGGATATCCGCATCGGCACGCCCCCGCCGCCTCCACGTTATGAACGCGCACCGCCTCCACGCCGCGGCTACGTCTGGGCGCCGGGTTACTGGGCATGGAATGGCCATCGCCACGTCTGGGTCGGCGGCCACTGGGAACGCGTGCGTCGCGGCTACCATCGCTATGCGCCACCGGGCTGGCATCAGGATCCGGACGGCTGGCGTTTCAACCGCGGTGGCTGGGAACGTTGATCCGGAAGCATCCGATCATCGCCAAAGCAAAAAGGCCTGCATGGTTACCATGCAGGCCTTTTAATTGCTGCAGCCTTGCCGCAAAAAACACCTGTCAGTAAAGCGTCGTCTTCACGCGTTCCGGCAAGGCGGCATCGTAGGCTGCGCCATCAATAGCGGACTGGCTGACACGCTCCAGAATCTGCCCCGGCGTCGGCAGGCTGCTGCGCCCGACATGGCGTGACGAATCCCACAATCCGGCGCGCGCCACCGCACGCGAGCATTGAAAGAAAATCGTCTCCACCTTGATCACCAGCACCACCCTGGGTTGCTTGCCGTCCATGGCGTAGCGTGCGAGCAAGACCGGATCGGTGCTGATGCGTGCACGACCATTGATGCGCAGCGTCTCACCCAGACCCGGAATCAGAAACAGCATCGCCACGCGCGGATCGCTGATCAGATTGCGCAGACTGTCGATACGATTATTGCCGCGGCGCTCTGGGAGGATGACCGTGTGAGCGTCGACCACGTCGACAAAACCACGCGGGTCGCCGCGCGGCGAACAATCCAGACCGTCCGGCCCGACCGTCGCCAGAGCAAGAAAAGGCGACGCGGCGATCCATTGCCGGTAGTACTCGTCGATGTGATCGAGCTCCTTGGCCAGCGAGGCCTGCGCAGGCTGGCCGAACAACGTCTCCAGCTTCTCTACGGTCTCAATATCGAATTGATGATCTGCCAACATGCAACGCTCCTTTGATAGTCTCAAATTCTGTGCGACGGAATGACGGTCAGCTGATAGTCAGCACCTGCCCTGCCGATGCGCCTTCAACGCAAACCTTGCGGGATCCAGCAAACCCAGCAAGTCTTTACCAAGCGGCGCCGGTTCTCCCTCCAGATGGCAGGCGAGAATTTCTGCTGCCAGCGGCGCCCAGATCAGGCCGCGTGATGCGTAAGCCAGCAGGCCGTGCAGCTGCGGCTGACGCGGCACCTCGCGCAGTTGCACCTCTCCCGCTCCGCCCAGCGCTGCGTCATCAGGCAAGGCGCCGATCAATGGCAAGCGGTCGGCCGATACGCAACGAAAACCGACCCGGCCCGACAGAGGCATTTCATTTGTGGCCGACATCAACGTCGCCGCCAGCTCTGGTTGCCGCAGCAACTGAGCAAGCTTATCGAGATTGCCGCGATGGCTGTCGATGCGCAATGCGGGATCATCGTCCTGGTCATAGCTGGCACCCATGCTGATCACACCGTCAACCGCGCCGGTAAGGTAACCGTCGCCGCACAGCACGAAAGGCAAGTCCGGCAAAACGGATGCCGGCAAATGACTGACCTGCCCGCGTATGGCCTGCAAGGGTAAGGAATCAGCCTGTGCAAATCGTGTGGCCTGCATGCCGTTGGCCAGAATGACGACCGGCGCCTGCGCAATCATTTGTCCATCCACATCGCAGACCTGCCAGGTGTCGCCGTCACGCCGCAAAGAACTCGCCGTTTGCAGGAAGTGCCGCTGCACGTGGTCACCGCATGCCTCCAGCATTGCTTCGCAGACGATGGCTGGCCGCAACCAGCCGCCAGTCGGGAAGAACCAGCCACTGCCGGTTGCCATGCCCAAACGCGCGCTGGCCTCATCCGCCGACAACCATTGGGCGTAATCGACGGGATAGTCCCAATGGCGCGCCGCCTGCTCGAAGGCGCCGGCCTGTTCGGCATCGCGCGCCACCTGCAGCACGCCGCATGCCTGCCCCGCCTGACGGGCGCTGTCGAATACGCCGCTGCGCGCCCAGACCTGCTGCGCAAACAGAAAGGCCGCGCGCGTCAGCCGCGCCGTCGGATTGTCATCGCGCGAAATCGCCGGCATGTAGACGCCCGCGAGATTGCCGGATGCTTCCTGTGCGGCATGTGCGTGCTGCTCGATCAGCGTCACCTGCCAGCCGCGCGCGGCCAGGCTTTCACAGGCGGCGCTGCCGGCCAGCCCGGCGCCAATCACGATGGCTTTGCGGTCGATATGACTTGTGATCGATGACGTCTCCCAACGCGGTGAAAAACGCGCAGGTGCAAAGCCCTCCTCGTTCTCATTCTTGCTCTCGGAAATGAAACCAGCCTGCAACCATTCCCGACGCGCAAACGGCAACTCGCCTTGCGCCAGCAAACCCGCTTGCGGCGCTGCCAATCGACTCAGCCATTTCAACAGCGCACTATTCCATGCCGGATCGCTGCGCAAGAGAAAGAAGTCGATACGCGCTTCCAATTGCGGCAGGCTGCTTAGCAGGTCGCCATTGATCAGCGTGAACACCAGTTGTTTTTTTCCTTGTGTCAGAAACAGCCGGTGATAACCCGGCACCTGTGGCGGCCAGGCTTGCTGCAGTTGTTCGGGCAATGCGGATGACCATTGCGCCAGCTGTTCACGCGTGGGCGGTTGCGGATCAATGACGAGGTAATGCAGGCGGCCCGGCACCTCCGTGTCTGATGTGTCTGATGTTTCTGATCGCCATGCAGACCAGACTTGCAGCAGTTGCGCGCCGTCGCCGAAACCGTTTTGCAAGATGGTGAATTGCGTACGCCCGCGCCAACGCCGCTGCAAGTCAGCGTCGTTGAACTGCGGATAATCCGGTGAAGATGGCGTCATGCAAAGTGGGATAGAGGAGCGACCTGCCGCCGACAGCGGCGGCCTGCCCGATATGCCGATATGATACGCTGTCCTTTCACTGTGCTTGCCTTGTCCGGCACCGCCCACTGCTACATCAAGGCGATGCCGGATCGCTGCCGGAACTATTCCATCATTCCTTATGCCGCAACGCCCTTCCTCCAACACGCGCCTTCCTCCGCTGTCTGCCTTGCGATTTTTTGAAGTCGCCGGACGGCTGCAAAGTTTCAAGCTGGCGGCGGCCGAACTGAACGTCACGCCCAGCGCCGTCAGCCACGGCATCGTCAGTCTGGAACAAAGCCTGGGGGTCACGCTGTTCGTGCGTGAACCGCGCAAACTGAGCCTGACGCCTGAAGGCGCCGACTACCTGCGCTATATCTCAGAAGCCTTCGCACTGATCGCCACCGGCACGCAACGCCTGCCCGGTCAGGGCGACCGCTACGGCCTGCAGCGCAGCATCACCGTCAGTTGCGCGCCGACGCTGGCATCGCGCTGGCTGCTGCCACGCCTGCCGGCGTTCCGCGATCATTGGCCCGATACGAATGTCACGGTCGACACCTCGCAGCGCCAGGTCAATCTGTCGACGGATGGTTTTGACTTCGCCATCCGCATGAGCCGTGCGCAAGTTGTTGACGCCAATTGGGCCCGGCTGTTCGGTGAGCAGCTGGTGCCGGTATGCAGTCCGGCCTATCGTGACCGCCTGCTTGATGCGCAAGGCGAGATTGATCTATCCCGTGACTTGCACCGCGCTACGCTGATCCACGTTAGCCAGGCCAGCGAAGACTGGCAGACCTGGCTGAGCCATACCGGTCTCAAAGATATCGACGCACAGCGCGGTCTGCGCTTCGACACCATCCAGATGGCCTTTGAAGCCGCCGCCGGCGGACTCGGCGTGGCGCTGGGACGACGTCCGCTGGTGGACCGCGATCTGGAAGCCGGAACGCTGGTCGAACTCAGCCCGCAAGTGGTTGACGCCGAAACCGCCTACTGGCTGGTCAGCGCGCAGGACGCCGGGCATCGCCCCGACCTGTCCGGTTTCAAACACTGGCTGCTGCAAGAAGCGCGCAGCTTCGAAGACCAGCGGACGTAGCAGTTCATCCAACTATCGATGAATAGATGAATAGATGAATAGATGAATAGATGAGCCAGGCTCATCTGTCGTCAACAGTTTTTCCTTTGTCGCGCTGCTTGCGCGCTGCTAGTGTGACGGCTGTCATCGTATTCAGGACAGCTACCATGCCGGCACCTTCAACACAGTCATCTCACCCGCTGAGCCGCAACGCACTCATCGTCGTCATCACGGCCGGGCTGGTGCTCAGCGTCGTGATGGGCATACGCCAGACCTTCGGCCTGTTCATCAATCCATTTTCTTACGACCGCGGTTTGCCGGTGACGATCATTGCGTTCGCCATCGCCCTGCACAATCTGGTCTGGGGATTCGCCCAGCCGTTTGCCGGCGCAGCGGCCGACCGCTATGGCGCCACGCCGGTGGTCGCTTTCGGTGCGGCGACCTTTGCGGGCGGCCTGGCCTTGGCCGCGGTGGCGCCATCGGGATTATTGCTGGTGCTGGGACTGGGCGTGCTGGTCGGCATCGGCATCAGCTGTACCAGCTTCGGCGTGGTGCTGGCGGCCGTGGGCCGTGTCGCCACACCGCAGCAACGCAGCATGGCGATGGGCATCGCCAGCGCCGGCGGCTCGCTCGGCCAGGTGCTATTGGTGCCGCTGGCGCAAACCGTACGCGAAAGCGCCGGCGTCTCGATGTCGCTGTTCGTGCTGGCAGTATTGACGCTGCTGATCGCCCCCACCGGCATCCTGCTGGACCGGAACCGGCGCAAGTCTGCCGCTGCCACGCCCTCGTCTTCCCCTGATACCAACGCCATAACAGCGCCGTCTTCAAACGCATCCTCGTTGAAGGACGTGCTGGTGCTGGCGGCCCGTCATCGCGGCTATCGCCTGCTGACCATCGGCTTTTTCACCTGCGGCTTTCAGCTGGCGTTCATCGGTACCCATCTGCCGGGTTATCTGCTGCTCTGCCATATGCCGCTTGGATTGGGTGCGACTGCGCTGGCGCTGATCGGCCTGTTCAATATGGCCGGCAGCTGGGGTTGCGGCTGGCTGGGCGGACGTTTTCGCCAGCACCACGTACTGGGGTGGCTCTACCTGATCCGCAGCGCCGCCATCGTGGCTTTTCTGCTGCTGCCGACCAGCACTGCCTCTGTCGTGATCTTTGCGGCCGTCATGGGCCTGACCTGGCTGGGTACCGTGCCGCTGACCAGCGGATTGGTCGCCAAGGTGTTCGGTACGCGCCATCTCGGCACCTTGTTCGGCGTATGCTTCATGAGCCATCAGATCGGCTCTTTCCTCGGTGCGTGGCTGGGCGGATTCATGTTCGACCTGACCGGCTCCTACACCCTGGTGTGGGGTGCGACGGTTGCTGCCGGGCTGATGGCAGCGCTGTTGCATTTTCCGATTGACGATACAGCCATCGACATTTCCACCGGGCAAATGCAGCCGGCCTGAGTGGGTATGGGCGGGTGTAAAAAGACGGACCGAAGGAAACGCATTAAAATCGTTACGCCTTCGGATACCCCCTTTTTACGCTTGCGCGCATTGTGCGCAGCTTTTTGCCTGCCCATTGCCTGCTACCCGCTGCCCATGCTCGCCATCTTCAATGTCGTTTTTCCGATTTTCGCGCTGATCTTTCTCGGCTACCTGTGCCGCAAGCGCAATATCCTCAGCGTCAATGCCGCCAGCGAGCTGAACCGCTTCGTCATCTATCTCGGCCTGCCCGCGCTGCTGTTTGATTCGATTGCGCGTCTGACACCGGCCGACTTCAGCAATCTTCGCTTCATCGCCGTGTTCGCTATCGGCATCGCCGCCGTGTTCCTGCTGACGGTATGGATCAAGTATCGCCAGGGTGCGGCAGCCGCCGATATCATCATCGACAGCCTCGGCACTTCGTACGCCAATGTCGGTTTCATCGGCATTCCTCTCTGCCTGCTGGCCTTTGGCCACGATGGCATGCCGCCGGCGGTGATCGCCATGGTAATGACGGCGTGTCTGTTGTTTGCCATCGCCATTGTCTTGCTGGAAATCTGCCTGCACGCCGAAAAACACATCGGCCGCTGCCTGCTCAAGACCGGCAACTCGCTGATCCGCAATCCCATCCTGATCGCGCCCATCCTTGGCGGGCTGGTGGCCAGCAGCGGTTATGTGCTGCCGACCGGTGTGCAGCAATTGTTCAAACTGCTGGGCGCCGCCGCCAGCCCTTGCGCGCTGGTGTCGCTTGGACTATTCCTCGCGCAGCCGATACAGAACAAACAGGCCGGCTCGGTCAGCCTGCTGGTGAGCTTCAAACTTCTGCTGCATCCGGCCATCACGGCGGTGTTCGCCTACTGGATTTTGCCGCTGCCTAAATTATGGGCGGATACGGCGCTGCTGCTGTCGGCCATGCCGATCGGCACCGGCCCCTTCATGCTGGCGGAGCTGTATCAACGCGAAGCGGCGCTGATGTCGCGCGCGATTCTGATTTCCACCACTACGTCACTGGTGACGATCTCGTTGATCCTCGCCTGGATTGCACACTGAGCTCATACCAAACTCGCCTATGAAAATCCAGATCGCTTCCGACCTGCACCTTGAACGCATGGGTGGTTTTTCCGGCTATCGCGCGGTCGAGCCGACCGATGCCGATGTGCTGGTGATCGCCGGCGATATCCACAATGGTGTCGGCGCAATCGATGCCTTCGCCGACTGGCCGGTGCCGGCGATTTATATCCATGGCAATCATGAAGCCTACGACGCGCAATACCCGCTCGTGGTCGAGGACATTCGCCGCCATGCCGATGCTCATGGTGGCAATGTCATCCATCTGGAAAATAACGCACACGTTATCGGCGGCGTGCGTTTTCTCGGTTGCTGTCTGTGGACCGATTATTCGTTGCAGCAAGAGGGCGTGGAACCGCTGACACTGGAGGCGGCGATGGAAGAAGCCGGCAGAATCCTTTACGACCATCGCGTGATCACCATGCCGGACGGCGTTTTTCTGCCGCAGCACGCCTTGCAGCTGCACCGGCAATCGCGCCACTGGCTGACGCAACAGCTGGCGCAGGATTTCGACGGCCCGACCGTGGTGGTGACGCATCACGGAGTGCATCCGCAATCGATCCATGCGCGCTTCGCCGGTTCTCCGCTCAATCCCGGTTTCATCAGCGATCTCACGCCCTTGCTGGCGCAGGCGGATCTGTGGATACACGGCCACGTGCACGACAGTTTTGATTATGAAGTGGAAGGCTGCCGCGTCATCACCAACCCACGCGGCTATGCGCTCAATCTCAGACAGGCGCGATCATTGGCGGAAATCGAATGGGAAAACCCGCATTTCAATCCGCAACTGGTAGTGGAGATCTGACGTTTTTTAGCGAGAGCTGCTCACCAAAGCACTCTTCATGAGATCAACTTTTTGCTGCAGCAGTGTCTCAAACTGTTCGGCCGGCACCGGCGGGCTGAACAGATATCCCTGCATTTCGTCGCAGCCATGGCGGCGCAGATAGGACAACTGCTCCTGCGTCTCCACGCCTTCGGCAATGACATGCAGCTTGAGACTATGCGCCAGTGAAATGATCGACACCGTGATGGCGGCGTCGTCGGCGTCAACGGTGATGTCACGCACGAAGGACTTGTCGATCTTGAGCACGTCAATCGGGAATCGCTTGAGATAAGACAGGCTGGAATACCCCGTACCGAAATCGTCAATGGACAGATGCACCCCCAACTCCTTGAGCTGGCGCAGGATGCCGATGGCGTGATCGACATCGGTCATCACCAGGCTTTCGGTCAGTTCCAGCTCCAGCAGATCGGCATCAAGCCCGGTGTCTTTCAGCACGGCTGCGATAGAAGACACCAGATCCTTTTGCACGAACTGGCGCACCGACAGATTCACCGACACGCGCAGCTTGCCCCAGCCGGCGTCTTGCCAGGCTTTGGTCTGTTCGCAGGCAGTTCGGATCACCCAGGAACCGATCGGCAGGATCAAGCCGGTCTCTTCGGCCAGGCTGATGAAACGCACCGGCGATACCATCCCGAGTTCCGGATGCTGCCAGCGGATCAGTGCTTCCATGCCGACGATGTTGCCGCTGCGCAGGTCGATCTTCGGCTGGTAGTGGAGCAGAAATTCGTTGCGTTCCAGCGCCAGGCGCAGGTCGCCTTCGATGCGCAGGCGTTCAAGCGCCTGCTCGTTCATCGCCGGTGTGTAGAACTGATAGTTGTCACGACCGCTTTGCTTGGCACGGTACATGGCGATGTCGGCGTGCTTGACCAGCATCTCGGCATCGCGCCCGTCGTCCGGATAGGCCGCCACACCCAGGCTGCACGTCGGAAAGAAAGTATGTCCCTCGATCGTCATCGGCGCGGCGATGGCAGCCTGAATGCGTTGCAGGTTACGGGTGTCGAGACCGACATCGGTGTATTCCGACATGACGATGACAAACTCATCGCTGCCCAGGCGCGCAATCGTATCGGTGTCGCGCACCGCGCCGCGCAGGCGTCCCGCAACGGTCTTCAACAACAAGTCGCCGGCCTTGTGACCGAGTGTATCGTTGACGAACTTGAAGCGATCCAGATCAACGAACACCACCCACAGCGAGCGCTGGTAGCGCTCTGCGTAAGCCATCGCTTCTTCCAGCACCTTGCGCAGCATGTTGCGATTAACCAGCCCGGTGAGGACGTCGCGATTGGCCTGGAATTCCAGCTCGGCCTCGTAACGCTTCATCGATGTGATGTCGTAGAGCGCGGCGACAAAGTGGGTCACCTTGCCTTCCTCGCTTTTCACCGGCGCAATGTAGAAGTCGTTCCACATCAGCGCGCCATCCTTGTTGTTGGTGCGCAGGACGACGTTGCACTCACGTTGTTCGTTCAGTGCGCTCCAGATATCGATGAAACCTTGCTTGTCGACATCCGGGCCTTCCAGCATGCGGATGCTGCGGCCGCCAACTTCAGCGGTGCTATAGCCGGTAATGCGCTCGAACGCCGGATTGACGTATTCAATCGGATAGTCCGGCGCATTCGCCCGCATGATGATGATGGCGTTGGCGCTGGCTTCGATGGCGCGCTGACGCAGTTGCAAGGCGCGCTCGGCCTGCTGACGCGCGTGGATATCTTCCTTGAGCAGAACGTTGGTCAGCCGCAGCTCGGCGGTGCGTTCGTCAACGGTGCGCTGAATGCGGCGCGAGCGCATCGACAGCGTATAAAGATATGCAGCTGCCAGTAAAGTCAGCAAGGTGCCTGCGCCGAGGATCAACAGCGAATTGGAATGATTGGATGTCAGTGGAATCGGCGCCGACTTCACCTCCAGATGCCAGGGCTGGCCGGCGATATCGAAGGTGCGCCGCACATGCACCGGACGACGGTATCCCAGCCAGCTCGGCAAGCCCGGCACGATCGCCTCGCGCCGGACGTCATCGGTGCGATAGACCAGATCTTCCCGGCTGGCGCTGGTGCCGAGATAGACGCTGACTTCCAGCCCTTCACGCCGGATCGGTCCGAAGGAATTGAAAATCCGCTCCAGCAGGACACGCGCATTGAATACGGCCGTGGTGTCGCCGATAACGGCGGCGCGACGTTCTGCCGCCGTAGTCAGCGGCATGCCGTGACGGTAAACCGGCATCAATACCAGCAACCCGCGTTCATTGGTCGATGCCTGTGCGAGTCGCAAGGCGCCGGTCGATACGGGGCTGTTGGTCTCGATGGCGCGCTGCAAAGTATCCATGACCAGCTGATTGGCGGAGAGATCCAGACCAAGCGCAGCCTGATTGCCCTGCATGGGTTCCAGATAATCCACCACCAGATAACGGTCGCGCAATGGCGCGGGAATGGTCTTGCCTTCCACGAGCGTGGTGATGCCAAATTGGGGATAGCGCGGCTGCATTGCCGCTTCAAAAGCGTAACGCTCTCCACGCATCACGAAGCGTTGAAAACTGAAAGCCTGTACGTGCGGATATTTTTGCAGCAGCGGATCGGTGAAGGTATGAAACTGGTCGCGGGTAGGATTATCGACAGTGGCGAACAGACGGTTGATCACCGTCAAGACCTGCACCGCCTCTTCCAGCCCGCGCTGTAAAGTAGTCACACGCAAGGACGCACGCCGTTCGAAATCCTTATTGAACGCGTCATCTTCCAGCTTGCTGGTTCCCAGGAACAACAATGCTGTCGCCCCAAATCCGATGATCAGTGTCAAAGACACCGAGATGGACGACCCCACGCGTTTGATCGTTTTGTACATGCCGAGATAACGTTTTCCGTGACCCTGATAGAGCCATCATAAACGCGCCGTTACCCCTGCCGCCAAAATATTAATTAATTTATTCCCAACTTTATTTCAGGCAATTGTTGATGCGTCGCGCGAGGAGCAATGCCGAGCGGGCATCCCTAAAACGGCGCGTCGCTGTCCTACAAGGGAAACTCTTGCTGTACGCAGCACCTCACCATAACGGGGCGCAAGAGCGGCCGACATACGCCTCAAAGTGTGGCGCATCGATATGTCCGGAAAGAAATAGTAATACGCCGCGTATTGCGATAACTGCGGCATTTTTACCACGCACCGGATGGCTTGCCGCCGTCCTGCGTGTGCTGTGTTTTTTGCTCTTGCTCGATGGCCTGCGCCTGCATGAAAGCAGTAAAGGAACGTTCGATCGTCGCGCGCTCAATATCCTTGGTGATGAACACAATGCGCGTACGCCGGTCTTCCGATGGCCAGGCCGGCAAGGTCACGGTCGGATGGAAAATATGCTGCACGCCATGAATCACGGTCGGTTTATCTTCACCGGCAAGGTTGATGATGCCTTTGATGCGCAGGATATTCTGCCCTTTGAAACCTACCAACAGACTCAACCATTCATCAAAGAGATGCGGCTCAATCGGATGATCGAAGCTGAAGCAAAAGGCGCGGATGTGATCGTCGTGACGGTTGACGTCTTCGTGGCTGTGGGCTGCGTGATCGTGATCATGGCCGTGGTCATGATGATGTCCGTGCGCATGCCCGTGATGATGACCATGGTGATCGTGCGCAGGTTGCGCGTAGGATTCTTCGTTCAGCCAGCGCTCGACATCGGGCGTTTTTTCCGCCGTCTTGAACAAGCCTGCGTCCAGCAATTTCTGTGGCGCGACCTGCCCCTGTTGCGACAAGATCTGCTCGGCGCTGGGGTTCATTTGCGCCAGTCGCGCCTGCAGATCCTTCAATGTCGCGGCCTCGGCGAGATCGCTCTTGGTCAGCAACAGACGGTCGGCGACCGCAGCCTGTTGCACCGCTTCGATATGGTTGTCCAGCGTCTGATTGCCATTGACTGCATCGATGGTCGTGATGACGCCGTCGAGCCGGTATTTGGAGGCGATGAAATTGTCCGTCATCAGGGTATGCAGGATGGGAATCGGCGATGCCAACCCGGTGGTCTCGATGATGACGCGGTTGAATTTGCGCTTGCCGCCTTCAGCAAAACGCCAGGTGATGTCTTTGAGCGTCTTTTTCAGATCGCCGCGAATCGTGCAGCACAAACAGCCGCTGCTCATCTCCACCACGACATCGTCCTGACTATGCGCCACCAGCAAATGATCGAGTCCGATCTCGCCGAATTCATTGATGATGACAAGCGTGTCTTTCAGCTCGGGTTGCGCCACCAGATAGTTGAGCAAGGTGGTTTTGCCGCTACCGAGAAAACCGGTCAGCAGAGAAATCGGGATCAGTGCGGGAGTTTCTTGTGTCATGGCTGAAAAGGCCCGGAAGGAGCACAGAAGAGGTGTGGAGAATTGGCGCCGGCGGTAGTGCAGGCCGGCGTCTCGTCACTCAATCGTTGTCGTGCGATGGCAGCAAGTGACCCAGCTTGGTCGCCTTGGTGCGCAGATAGCGGATATTGAAGGGATTGCGATTTTCCACCAGCGGAACGCGCTCGAGGATCTCGATGCCGTTTTCCTGCAGGGCGTTGACCTTGCGTGGATTGTTGGTCATCAGGCGCAAGCCCTTGATGCCAAGATGATCGATCATCGGCACCACCATGGTGTAGCGGCGCATGTCGGCGGGGAAGCCCAGTTGCAGGTTGGCTTCTACCGTATCGGCGCCGCCGTCTTGCAAATGATAGGCGCGGATCTTGTTGAGCAAGCCGATGCCGCGACCTTCCTGACGCAGATAGAAAATCACGCCGCGCTTTTCCTTGGCGATGCGTTTCAAGGCGGCTTCGAGTTGAGCGCCGCAGTCGCAGCGCTGGCTGAACAAGGCGTCGCCGGTCAGGCATTCGGAATGCACGCGCGCCAGCACCGGTTCACCGTTGGCGACATCGCCGAGCACCAGCGCCAGATGTTCCTTGCCGGAAACATGATCGACGAAGGCATGCAATTGAAAAGTTGCCCACGGCATCGGCAATGCGCAGGAGCTGACGAATTCCAGATTTTCTTCGGGAATAACGACGTCTGTTTCGATGTTTTCTGTTGACGACATGATGAACCTAATGTGATGACCTGACGCGTCTTTGATTGACGCAGCCGCGTATCTTACCTCGCGGCTTCAATTCTTTCAGGCGCGCGGATTTGCGCCGATTACTTTCTGTTGCTCAATGCAACGGGCTTGCTCCCCCCGAGCGCGGTACGATGCGAGTTTGCACAGACAGGTTAAATGGTAGCAGGCTCGGTGTTCTTCAAGTGCAGGCAGCCGCTTTTTGCGGACGGAAGCGGGTATTGATGAAATTATTGTCTTTTTAATCACATTGATGAGCGTGCCTGGTAAACGAAAAAAGCTGGAACAGCAATCAGCTGTTCCAGCCTTCTTCTTTCCGCGCAAGTTCACATTCAGACGTAGCGATTCTTGCCCGGCCACATCCGCACAATCAGCGCCCCCACCGAAGCCGCAGTTGCCAGAGCAACCACACCGATCCAGCCCCATTGCGCCAGCAACAAGCTGCCCAGCGCAGCACCGGCGGCCATGCCGATGAACATGCCGACGAACAGAACTGCATTCAGACGGCTGCGGGCGCCGGGTTCGATGCTGTAGACGATGGTTTGATGTGCCACCAGTGTGGCCTGCACGCCAAGGTCGAAACCAATTGCTGCCAATGCCAGCAACCACAACTGACCACTGGTCGAGAAGGCTGGAGCGAAGGCCATCGCGATGAAGGACAGAATCGCCAGACCAATCCCGAGACGGGTTACCAGTTCAGGGCCTTTCTTGTCCGAGATGCGGCCGGCCAAGGGTGCCGCCAGCGCACCGGCGGCGCCTGCCAGACCAAAAGCACCGGCAGCGGCGCTGCCAAGATGGAATGGCGCAGCATGCAACATCACCGCCAGCGTGGACCAGAAAGCACTGAAACCGACCGACAGCAAACCCTGAGCTAGTGCCGCACGGCGCAATGCAGGATGCTTGTGCACCAGCTTGCCCAACGAACCCAGCAATGCGCTATAGGCAAGATGCGTCGTCGCCTTGAAGCGGGGCAGACCGCGCCATGCCGCGACGCCAATCAGCGCGATGCTCACCGAAGCCGCGACAAACATCACGCGCCAGCCGAAGTGTTCTGCCACGAAGCCGCTCAAGACGCGCGACAGCAGGATACCGAGCAGCAACCCTGTCATTACGGTGCCGACCACCTTGCCGCGATGTTCTTCGGAAGCCAGCGTGGCGGCGGCAGGCACGATGTCTTGTGCCAGCGTTGCCGACAAGCCGATGGCCAGACTCGCCACCAGCAGCATGGTGATGCCGGACGATGCGCCTGCCAGCAACAATGCGCCGGTGAGGACGGCGGCCTTGATCAGGATGATGCGGCGGCGGTCGTAACGATCACCGAGCGGCGCCAGCAACAGGATGCCGAGGGCATAACCGAGCTGGGTCAGCATCGGCACCATGCCGACGGCGCGATCCGAAGCACCGATGTCGGCGCCGAGAATACCGAGCATCGGCTGCGAGTAGTACAGCGAAGCGACGGCAAGACCGGCGCCGGCGGACAAAAGCAGCATCAGCGACGCCGGCAGGTTGGCACCGGCCGATGCTGGAGCCGCAATAGTAGTGGCAGCAGCAGCGTGGGTTTTACCACCTGCGGCTGTATGCGTTTGTTGAATGGAAGACATGATATGCACCCCTTTAATTTGTTGATGGATCGCAGTTTGCGCCGCGATGCTGCACTGCGGTAGTAGCATGGCTTGCAGAATTGTTATACGCTTGACGTATGACCCCGCCAGAAAATTTCAATCCACCTGCCCCAACGGCCTCGGATCGCATCGAGCTGATCCAGACCTTCGTGCGCATCGTCCAGGCGGGAAGCCTGTCGGCGGCGGCGCAGCAGCTTGGCACCACGCAACCGACCATCAGCCGCCGGTTACAGTTGCTGGAGCGCTCGATGGGTCTGCGTCTGCTGCAACGTTCCACCCATGCAATGAAACTGACCGAAGATGGCGAGCGTTGCTACGAACGTGCACTCAACCTGCTGGCGGAGTGGGAGTCTTTCGAATTCGATTTACGCGGCGCCAATGTGGAAGCCGGCGGTTCGCTGCGCGTGGTGGTGCCCAATGCCTTCGGGCAACGCCAGCTGATTGCGCCGCTGGCCGAGTTCATGCGGCGTCATCCCGGCATCACGGTGGAATGGCTGTTGTACGACCGCATCGCCGATTTCATCGCACACGGCATCGACTGCGCGATCCAGGTCGGCGAAGTCACCGATCCCTCGGTAGTGGCGATCCGGCTGGCGGAAGTGCCGCGCATGCTGGCGATTGCCCCTTCGCTGCTGGCGCAACACACGATGCCTGCACATCCGCGCGATCTGGCAGGGATGCCGTGGCTGGCGATTCCCCAGTTTTATCGACGCGACATCACGCTGAAAAATGTCATCACCGGTGAGGTCGCCGAGGTGGCATTCCAGCCCCGGCTCAGCTCCGACAGTTTGTATGCCCTGACCAACGCGGCAGTGGAAGGTGTCGGTCTGATGCTCGGTTCGGCGTGGCTGTTGCAGGAACACATGGAAAACGGCCGGCTGGTGCCGTTGCTGCCCGAATGGGAAGCCGCACCGCTGCCGGTCTCGATCATCTACCCCTATGCCCGCTTCTATCCGGCGCGGTTGCGCTACTTCATCGAAACCATGCGCGAGGCGATGCCGGCGGCGGTGGGTTCCGCTGCGCGCTGGACCTAAGATTATTTTAGGGGGGACACACCGGGAATGCCGGCCCTGACCAATTCAGAAAACCGCGGATCGTTACCGGCCGCCAGTGCGCGCCCGGTAATCCGTCCGCGCGCCTGCAGCGTGGCATAGTCGAAGCCCGGCGTGAGACCGCCGACATCGTAGGCATATTCCGCCAGATAGCCCGATGCCAGCAGGCGATAATCCAGCGGCAATTGCGGATTGATGGCACGCGCCAGATCGAACACGATGGTGGTGCAATTGCTGGTGAGGGTGTTGTAGAAGGCCGGCGCTTCCTCCAGCTTGCGCGCTTCGCCGGCGTAGCCGATGAACAATTTGCGCAGCGTTGCCGGCTCGACCTGGAGCCGATAAAAATACACATCCTCGCCGCGTACGTTAGTGCGCACGCGGACGATGTCGCGCTCATCCGACGCCACCAGCACGGTTTCGAATTTGCGGAAGAATCCGCCCAGCGCCGAAAAATTCTCGCCCTTCTCCTTGCGGATCTCGACCGAAAACGTCAGGTAGCGGCCGTCGTCAAAACCGAAGGACACCAGCGTATGCGCAATCGCCGGCCCCATCCAATACGACAGCACCAGATCGGCCGTGACCAGATGATCGAGATCGTATTCGCGATTCTCCCAACGCACGGTGTAATCGGTTTCGCTACGCCAGTCAAAGTTGCGCACATTGGTCAGCCGCACCTTGCTGCCGTCGACGTCGATGTGCAGCAGTCGCGCCACGTCATCGGCCCAGACCCGATCATGCGATGGCTTGAAGGTGCTCCACCAACCGAGTACGCCGGCAAAGAACAACGCAAACCACAACACCGGCTTCCAGCGTCGCTGCCTCCGCTGCCATGGTGCACGCACAGCCACCAGCATCGCCAGCGCAAGGAACACGATGGCGGCCACCTTGATCTGCATCGGCGCAGTCAATTGAAACCACAAGGCAAAGCCGGTCCACACGCCTGCAGTGGTGATCACCAGCGTCAACAACAGACACAGGGCAATCCAGATGCGCTTGCGGAGGCGGCCCACTGGTGGGCGAGGAGTAGAGGAAGGGGAATCCGGCATGGCAATGAGAGGATGAGCGATGATCACAGGATAGCGGAATTTGCAGAAGGCAAGAGCACGCAAAGACACTTGCAGTCCATACCGTCGGCCGGTCTACAATAACGCCCCGGCTGCACACACCATCACCACCGACAGGAAACAAACATCATGGCCATCAAGCTGGAGCAAGGACTGCAAAAGGAAGCCACTGCCTCGATTCAACGCTATCTGCGCGACAACTTCGATGCAGAAGCAGGCAACCTGCAGGCTGAGTCGCTACTGCACTTCTTCCTCGAAGAAGTCGGGCCGCTGATCTACAACGCCGCCATCCACGATGCCCAGGAGCAGATGCAAAGCCGTGTCGCCGAGCTGGACATTGATTGCCATGAAGAGCCGTTCGGCTATTGGAGCAAGAACGCAAGACGTCGCTGACATCCAACGATTATTGACGCTTCATCACCATCTGCACCGATCCCTGGCCGTGGCATTCGAAGGCCAGCGACACATCCGTCAACAAGCTCGCGGAACAAAGTGTCTGCTGATCCTTCCAGCTCAGCGTGCTGCCGCTGACGGTGCCACTGGCGCTGATCGGCACCGTCGGGAAGCTGCCTTCCATGGTGCCGGTAATGGCTGCCTGCCCCGCCGCCGTGGTGGCGAAGCTGAGCGTCCAGCGCTGTGCCGAACCGAAAGAATTATTCCCCGCTCCCGCCCATTGACCATCGAACAGCGTCGGCTTGAGTTCGCTCTTGACCGGCTTCTTGTCTTCGGGGACGGGCGTGATGGATACCTGCTTGCAGACCTGGCAACTGATCTCGGTGATGTTGGAGCGGCCGATCTGCTTCGGTCCCCAGATGCTGTCGGTGCCGGTGTTGCCACTCACGAGCACATTGAAATACGGCGTGCCGTCGACGTAGTAATTGACTTTGGAACAAGCGGGTGCGGAAGAGGTGAATTTCAATTCCGCCGCGTACGAACCCAGCGTGGTTGCTTCTACCGGTTTAACGGCAATGGATGCGGAACAGGCACCAACCGGTTGCTGGCAATCGCAGCTGGGATCGGCGGCGGGCGCCGGTGTGGTGGACGCAGCGGTTTGTGCGCAGGCTTGATGCAGCGACATTGCCGCGACGCTTGCGATAAAAAATACGGAAGATAGTTGTTTCATCATCATTGACTCACCCTGTGCCGAGAAACATGGTTAGTGCGTGACCACGTCTATCTTACACCGGCGTCAGGCCAGCGATGCTAAACCGCCCGCGGCCAGGCCTACACAATCATCCGATCAGCGCCACGCCTCCCGAGGCCAGCAGCAATCCGACCACGATGCGGTTGAACCAGATGGCTGGCAGCCAGCCGTAAAGACGCTCGCCGAGCAGCACGCCGACGGCGAAGGCCGGCACCAGCAAGCAGGTGGAAATCAACAACGGCGCGTGAAGTTGCCGGCTGGCCGCGAGCAGAATAGTCGCGCCGATGAACAGGACAGCAAAATAACCTAGCAGATTGGCGCGCAAGACGACGGAGTCCGCTCTGCCTTCCTTCTCTCCCGTTGCACTCATCCCGCTGAAGTAATACACGGCAGGCGGACCACCCATGCCGCCGAGTGCGGTCATCGCGCCGCTGAGCACACCGGCGGTAATCGTCGGCCGCATGCCGCCGCCGTGCCGCCAGCGCCAGCCGCGCAGATGCAGGACGGTGATCGCCAGCACCGCAAAGCCGGTCACGCGGTGCAATTGCGGATTACCCGAGGAGGCGATCCAACGCATCGCCAGCGCGGTGCATATCAGCGCCACCAGCGCCAGCGGCACAACCGATTTCCATTGCACCAGACGCCCCCATCGACGAACGCCTTGCAAGCAGGTCGCGCAATGCACCAGCACAATCAACGCGCCGGCTTCAGGCGCCGGCAGCAGCAGACCGAACAAAGGCGCCATCACCATCGCCGCACCGAATCCGGTAACGCCCTTGGCCATGCCGGCGAGCAAACTGATCAGCGCCAGCGGCAACAAAATGGAAAACGAGATCATGGCGTGGACTGCTATCGGATTGAGTTGGCGCAATCATTGCATTGATGAACACGGGTGCATAAGACCAAGCGCAGCAATCGATGGATCCAGCGAAGCCCTGTCATCGCTCGCACAAAAACAGTGCCGTGGTGGCAGGCCATGCACAGATCGGGAGCAGACGCCGTCAGGCCGGGAGCACTGTTTGCGGATGGCTGGCACTCGCGACCGGAGAGTGCCGCAGAGTGGTCTCGTACATACCGATGTAGATCGCCCGACCAGCCGCAAGCATGCGGCTGGTCCAATCGAAAGCTCGCCGTGGCACCATCGTCTGGCCCGGATTCTGCGTCACAGTAGATGTGTTGCGGCACGCCGTGTCGGCAGCTTACTCAACATCACATCTCATCGAGGGGTATCACATGAAAGCATCCGCGTTGTATCGCATGATCGCCAGCATCCACAATGTGCAGTTGAAGAAGTGGGTTCGGAAGTCTGCTCAGTTGCTGGTATCCGCCAGTCTCTTGACGGCCGCCGGCAGCACGCTTGCCGCCGACAAGGAAGTGACGATTGCCTTCCAGGACATGATGGTGCCGTGGCGTTACGCGCAGCAGCTCGACGAAATCGCCAAGGAAACCGGCTACAAGGTCAGCTACCGCAAATTCGGCGGCGGCGGCGACGTCATCCGCGCCATGGCCTCGGGCAACGTACAAATCGGCGAAGCCGGTTCCAGCCCGGTGGCTGCAGGTCTGAGCCAGGGCTTGCCAATTCAGCTGTTCTGGATTCTCGACAACATCAACGACGCCGAAGCCATGGTGGCGCGCAACGGTTCCGGCGTAACCAGCGTGGCACAACTCAAAGGCAAGCGCCTCGGTGTGCCGTTCGTCTCGACCAGCCATTTCCACGCGCTGCTGGCAATCAAGAAAGCCGGCCTGTCGCCGAGCGACGTCAAGGTACTCAACATGCGTCCGCCTGAAATCGCGGCAGCCTGGGAGCGCGGCGACATCGATGCCGCCTTCGTCTGGAATCCGGTGCTGGCAAAAATTTCCGCCAGCGGCAAGGTCATCACCAGCTCCGGCAAGATCGCCGCCGACACCGGCATCGCGACTTTTGACGGCTTCGTGGTCAACAGCGAGTGGGCGCAAAACAATCAGGCTTTCATGATGAGCCTGGTCAAGATCCTCGCCAAGTACGACGCCATGTATCGCGCGCATCCAGAGCAATGGACCGGCAGCACACCGCAGGGCAAGGCCGTGGCAGCCATCAGCGGCGGCGAACCTGGCGAAGTGGCGGCAGCGCTGGCGCTGTACCAGTTCCCGACACCGGCCGAACAGGCTTCGGTGAAATGGCTGTCCGGGGGCAAGAACGCAGGCGCAGTGAAATCGCTGCAGGCAACCGCCGACTTCCTGAAGGAACAGAAGACGCTGCAAAGCACCCTGCCTGACTACTCGGTGGGCGTGACCGACCAGTACGTCAAGGCGCTCGCCAAGTAAATCCAGACACGTTCATTCACGGAGACCGACCATGCTGGAAATCAACAATGTGTCCATCGAGTACGCTGCGCGCAAAGGGCCGCCCAGTCTCGCGCTGGACAATGTGTCGCTGTCGATTGCAGCGGGCGAGTTCGTGGTGGCGCTGGGTGCGTCGGGCTGTGGCAAGACTACGCTGCTCAACACCATCGCCGGCTTCATTCCCGCCACCCGCGGCGAGGTGCTGCTCAACGGCGCCCCGGTCGAAGGGCCGGGCTATGAGCGCGGTGTAGTGTTTCAGAAGCACGCACTGATGCCGTGGATGAATGTGGTGGAGAACGTCGAGTTCGGATTGCGCCTGCGCAAGATGCCGCTGCATGAGCGCCGCCGCATCGGACTAGAATGCCTGAACAAGGTCGGCCTGCTGTCGTCGGCCTACAAGCAGGTCTACGAGTTGTCCGGCGGCATGCAGCAACGCGTCGGCGTGGCGCGCGCCATCGCGTCATCGCCGTCGGTGATGTTGCTGGACGAACCGCTGGGCGCGCTCGACGCCTTCACGCGCGAGTCGATCCAGGAGTTGCTGCTCAATTTGTGGGACGAGGCCAAGGGCGTGTTTTTCTTCATCACGCACGATGTCGAAGAGGCGTTGTTCCTGGCTACCCGGCTGATCATCATGGCGCCGCATCCGGGCCGCGTGGTGCATGAGATGGAATTGCCCTTCGCCCGCCGCTACCTGGAAACCCGCGACGCCAGAGGCACCAAAGCCAGCCCCGATTTCATCGCAGCGCGCGAACGCGTGCTGACGCTGGTACACGAAACTTCATCGGGAGGAATGCACTGATGTCTTCCACATCTTCCATGCCTTCCTCGTCTTCCTCTGCCGCGTCCCCTACCGGCACATCCATCGCGGAGCTGACCATGTCCACCGGCACCACCATCGTCAAGAAGGCCGCGCCTGCGCTGCTGTCCAATGCGGCCCACCGCCGACGCGCACGCAGCTATGGCGCACTCGGCCAGGGCAGCACCTGGGTCATCAGCAGCGTCACCGTCATCGCACTGCTGGCGTTGTGGTGGTTGGCGACGAGCATGCATTGGATCAAGCCGCTGTTTCTTCCGTCGCCGGCGGCAACATTCAAGGCCTTCGTCAGTGCATTGCAGGGACAGACGCAAGGCGACACGCCGCTGGCTCAGCATGTGCTGATCAGCATCTCGCGCGTGATGTCGGCATTTTTGCTGGCAGTCGTCACCGCTGTGCCGGTCGGCATCGCCATGGGTACCTCGCGCATCGCGCGCGGCATCGCAGATCCACTCATCGAGTTTTACCGGCCGCTGCCGCCGCTAGCCTATCTGCCATTAATCGTGATCTGGCTCGGCATCGATGAAAGCGCCAAGATCACGCTGATCTACCTGGCCTGCTTTGCACCGCTGGCAATGGCTTCCAAAGCCGGCGTACGCTCGGTGGCGGTGGAGCAGATCAACGCCGCGCGGTCGCTGGGAGCCAGCAACTGGCAGGTCATCCGGCTAGTGGTCTTGCCGGCGGCGCTGCCGGAAATCCTGACCGGCATGCGCATCGCCATCGGCTTCGGCTGGACTACGCTGGTGGCGGCCGAGATGGTCGCGGCCACAGCCGGCATCGGCCAAATGGTGCTCAATGCGTCCAACTTCCTGCGCACCGATGTCGTGATCATGGGCATCGTCGTGATCGGCTTGCTGGCTTACGGCATCGACGTTCTCATGCGCAAGATGGAAGTCCGGCTGATTCCGTGGAAAGGCAAGATGTAAGCGCTCGCCGCTGCATCAGGATTGTTTCTATCGTGTCAATTGGCACGATAGATGCTGGCACTGCCGGCATCTGTTCTTTGGAGAGGCACGTGCGCATCAGCGACGCTCATCAGGTCATGTGGCATCAGATTTTCCCCGAGCCGGACCGGCGCGGCACGACGCTGCAAAGCCAGTTGCGCGTGTGCTTCGTCGACGCCGTGCTGGACGGCCGGTTGATGGCCGGCATGCGCCTGCCGTCGAGCCGCGAGCTGGCCGACATGCTATCGATTTCGCGCAATACCGTAGTGCTGGTCTACGAAAAACTGACCGAAGACGGCTACCTGGAAAACCGGCCTCGCAACGGTTACTACGTCAGCGATCAATACCTGCGCCATGTGCGCGACGCCAGCGCGGCCAAACCCGTCATGCAAGAGCGCGACAGCCATCGCGTCAACTGGAATGCACGCATGAGCGCGCTGCCGGACGCCATGAAGTGGCTGGACAAACCCAGCGACTGGCAACGCTATCGCTATCCTTTTCTCTACGGTCAGTTCGATCCCAGCCTGTTTCCGATTGCCGACTGGCGCGAATGCAGCCGCCAGGCGCTGGACGTCAGCGCCATCCGCGGCTGGGCTCCGGATGCCATCGACAACGACAACGCGTCGCTGGTCGATCAACTGATCCGGCGCGTACTGCCGCGACGCGGCATCGCCGCCAAGCGTGAAGAAGTCTTGCTGACGGTTGGCGCGCAACAGGCGCTGTATCTGGTCGGCGAGCTGCTGGTGCCGCCCGGCTCCACCGTCGCAGTGGAAGATCCCGGCTACATGGATGCCCGCAACATCTTCCTGCGGCGCGGCGCCAAACTACAGGGACTGGGCCTGGATCACGACGGCGTGCTGCCCGATCCGGCCGTGCTGGCGTCGTCGCAGACCGTGTATTGCACGCCCAGCCATCAATGCCCGACCGGCATCACGCTCAACACCGAACGGCGGCTGGCCTTGCTGGCCTGGGCGCGCGAGCATGACGGCATCCTGATCGAAGACGATTACGACGCCGAGATGCAATACGTCGGCAAACCCTCGCCTGCGCTCAAGGCCATCGATCACGATCAGCGTGTGATCTACATCGGCAGCCTGTCGAAAACCTTGTCGCCCGGCTTGCGCATCGGTTACATCGTGGCGCCGGCGGAGGTGATCACGCAACTGCGCGTACTGCGCCGCCTGATGATCCGCCACCCCGCCACCAACAACCAGCTGGCGGCGGCGCTGTTCATTTCGCATGGACATTACGATCGCTTTTTGCATGTCATGCGCGAAGAGCTGGCCAAGCGCGCATCCATTCTGATCGAGGCCGTGCGGCGCTATCTGCCGGAGATGCAGTTCGTCGCACCGGACGGCGGCTCGGCATTGTGGGGAACATTTACAGAAGATGTCGATACGCGCTTGCTGCGTAAAGTGGCGTCCGAACAGGGGATTCTGATCGAGTCCGGCGAGGCGTTTTTCTTGTCGCCGCAAGGACAGTTCAATTGCGTGCGCCTGGGATTTTCCTCGATACCGGCAGAACGCATCGAGTCCGGCATCCGTGAACTGGCGATACTGGCGGCGCCGATGCTGCGCAGGCGGGCCCTGACAGCTTGAGCTGGCTGACGGGCTTGAAAAATAATCAGAGAATTTCGTCGCGCAGCCAATACCAGCGATACAGCATGCTTTGTCCAAGACGGCGGAACGGCGCCGCCCATTCGCCCTGATCGGGAAACGGCAAGGGGCTGTCGTAGATCGGCAAATCCATGCTCTTGTCGCGCAAGCCTGCAACGCGTTCGGCCATGCGCCGTCCTGCATGTGCAGAAAAAGACACGCCGTTGCCACCGTAGCCGAGTGCATAGAAAACCGATTGCTTCGGATCCGGCTGCACCACGCGCGGCATCATGTCATGGCTAACATCGACCCAGCCCCACCACGAATAATCGATCTGGATGCCGGCCAGCGCCGGGAATTTTCGCACCAGGCCGTTGACCAGCAAACGGTAGTGCGTTTCGCGACCGGCCTCGGCCCCGGCGATAGCGCTGCGACTCCCGATCTGCACGCGGTTGTCGGGCAGCAGGCGGTAGTAGAAGCGCAAGGTTCGCGTGTCGGTGATGGCCTGATGCGTCAGAAAATTGGTTGCCTTGAGTTCTTCCACCGTCAGCGGACGTGTGACGATGGAGTTCGACAGTACCGGGAACAATCGATTTTTCAGCAACGGCGTCAGCCCCGGAATACCATACGCGCCGGTGGCAATGGCGACGGTGCGAGCACGTACGATGCCGCCCGGCGTGCGCAGATGATGCACGCCGTTTTTGGTCTCCCAGCCGATGACGGGGCTCGACGGATGCACCCGCGCACCGAGTGCGCGGGCTTTTTTCAGATAGCCGAAGGCCAGCTTGAGCGGATGCACGCAGATGCCTTCCGCTTCGTGCATGGCGCCGGCCGCCTCCTTGTCGCCGCACCAGTCGCGCCGTACCTCATCGCTGCTGAGGATGCGCGTGTCGTAGCCGAATTGCTCGCGCATGACGCGCGCTTCGTTCTCCAGAAAAGCCATCTTCTTGGGACGATGCGCAATATAGAGATGTCCACCGGGCTGCGGATCGCAATCGATCTGCGCCACCAGATTCTTGAAGGTGTCGAAGCCATAACGGATTTCTTCGTCCAGGCGCAACGCCGTCTTCAAACCCCAGCGCTCTATCCACTGCGACCGGTATAGCCGGCCACTGGCATTTTGACCTTGCCCGCCGTTGCGGCTGGTGCAACCCCAGGCGACCTGATTGGCTTCCAGCACGGTGGCCCGGATGCCATGCTCCTGCGCCAGAAACAAGGCCGTCGCCAGCCCTGTGAAGCCGGAGCCGATGATCACCACGTCGGCATCGACGTCGCCGCTGATGGGGCCGTCATGCTGCGGTGGCTCGCCTGCGGTCGCGACCCAATAGGTCGGTGCATAGTCGGTATTACGGCCGATGCTGGCCGACACCAGCGGATCGAAATGCTGGTCGTAAGCTTGCGGTGGCACTTGGGCGAAAGCGGAATACGGGCTGTTCATGGCGAATCCTGTGGATCTGGCGGATGATGAAAAATCGATCAGACCACAGCGGGCAGACGCGGACGGTCTTTGCGAAACACGTTCTTTTCCAGAATCTTGCCGTTGCGAAAAGTAAACAGATCGACACCATCGGATTCCGAGCGCGTCCCGTCGGCGGCGGTGCCGGTGAACGTCCATTCAGACACCCCGCGCTCGCCGCTGACCCAATGGCGGCCGTTGCGCCATTGCGCATCCGGAAAATTGGTCCATGCCGCAGCAAAGGCTTTGCCGACGGCGGCATGGCCGACATGGCGCGTGCCGCACGCTTCCGGCCCGGCGGCGGTGAGGAAGACGCACTCCTCATGCATGAAACTCATCAGCGCCGGCAAGTCATGGCGGTTCCACGCGTCTGAAAACGCTTGCAGCAAGTCGACGCCGACGGCGCCGGAAGAAAGTGAAGATAAGGAATCTTGCATGAACAGCTCCTGAGCTGACTGAATTGAAAAAAGCGGACGCACTGCGCGTCAGGACGATGGAGACAGCCTAAAGGAGCGCTGGATCTATCCATAGAGCCAGGAACATGTTTTGATCAGGCCAGCAAATCGGAAGTACGCTGACGAAACGCTGGCAAAAAGCTGACTTGAGTGTGACGAAATTGTCATGCGTTCGTCATGTTGGCGTTGAGCGGCGAGGCGCACACTGTGCTTCACGATGGACGCAGCCCCCTTTCTAACGCTTTAACGCTTCAATGCTTCCTCTTTAGCCATGCTGTCTGCATGGCTGACTGCAGCCATCGTCTGATATTTGGAGAACTACCATGCGTAAATTTCACCTCGCCCTCGCCGCCCTTACCTTGAGCACCGCTGCCAGCGCTTTTGCAGAAGCACCGTATCCGGTCGACAAGCCATTCACATCGACCGTTTCGCGTGCGCAGGTCAAACAGGATCTGATCCAGGCTGAACAACAGGGCCTCCTCTCGGAAGGCGACACCTATCCGGTCGTGTCGCAAGCGCCATCGTCGCTGAGCCGCAAGAACGTTCAACAGCAATTGCAGACTGCGCAGCACGGCGACACGCTCTATTCAGGTGCCTGAGCCCGCGGCAAGCGTGCCGCTGTATCGATAAGCATCTCAGCAAAATCGCAAGGGACATCCACGCCGGACGGGGGGAAGGCGTGACGTTCGTGCAGAATGAAAAAAGGCAGACCAACGAATTGGTCTGCCTTTTTTGTTTTGCGGATCTGCCGGCTTGCGCAGATCCGTTTTGCTCTTTACTTCAAGCGTTACTTCAACTGCCTGCCTGAACGTTGCCTGATTACTTGACGCTGCTCAGTGCTGCATTGAAAGTCGCGCTAGGACGCATGACTTCGCTGACCTTCTTCGGGTCGGCCATGAAATAGCCGCCGATGTCGACCGGCTTGCCTTGCACTGCCTTGAGTTCTGCAGTGATCTTGGCTTCGTTCTCTGTCAGTGTCTTGGCCAGCGGCGCAAACTTGGCTGCCAGTTCGGCGTCGTCCTTTTGCGCTGCCAGTTCTTGCGCCCAGTACATGGCCAGGTAGAAATGGCTGCCGCGATTGTCCAGCTCACCGGTCTTTGGCGATGGCGACTGGTTGTTATCCAGCAGTTTGCCGGTGGCGTCATCCAACGCCTTGGCCAGAACCTGTGCCTTCTTGTTGCCGGTCTTGATGCCCATGTCTTCCAGCGACACGGCCAACGCCAGGAATTCACCGAGCGAGTCCCAGCGCAGATGGTTTTCTTCCACCAGTTGCTTGACGTGCTTCGGCGCCGAACCGCCTGCGCCTGTTTCGTACATGCCGCCACCAGCCATCAGCGGAACGATCGACAGCATCTTGGCGCTGGTGCCCAGTTCCATGATCGGGAACAGGTCGGTCAGGTAGTCGCGCAGGATGTTGCCGGTCACCGAGATGGTGTCCAGGCCGCGGATGACGCGTTCCAGCGTGTAACGCATGGCGCGCACTTGCGACATGATCTGGATGTCCAGGCCCTTGGTGTCGTGATCCTTCAGGTAAGTCTCAACCTTCTTGATCAGTTCTGCTTCGTGCGGACGGTACGGGTCGAGCCAGAATACTGCCGGCATGCCGGAGTTGCGTGCGCGGGTGACGGCCAGTTTGACCCAGTCGCGGATCGGTTCGTCCTTGACCTGGCACATGCGCCAGATGTCGCCTTGCTCGACGTTTTGTGTCAGCAGCACTTCGCCTGTTGCCAGGTCGACGATGTTGGCAACGCCGTCTTCAGCGATTTCAAATGTCTTGTCGTGCGAACCGTACTCTTCCGCCTTTTGCGCCATCAGACCGACGTTAGGCACGGTGCCCATGGTGGTCGGATCGAAGTTGCCGTTGGTTTTGCAGAAGTTGATGACTTCCTGGTAGATACGGGCAAAGGTGCTTTCCGGGATCACTGCCTTGGTGTCTTGCGGCTTGCCGTTGGCATCCCACATCTTGCCGCCGATACGGATCATGGCCGGCATCGATGCATCGACGATCACGTCGTTCGGTGCGTGCAGGTTGGAAATACCCTTGGCCGAATCAACCATCGCCAGCGATGGACGATGCTCGTGACAAGCGTGCAGGTCACGGATGATTTCTTCCTTCTTCGACGATGGCAGTGTTTCGATTTTTTCGTACAGGTTGACCAGGCCGTTGTTGACGTTCACGCCCAGTTCGTCGAACAGCTTGCCGTGCTTGGCAAACGCTTCCTTGTAGAAGATCTTGACGGCGTGGCCGAACACGATCGGGTGCGACACCTTCATCATGGTTGCCTTGACGTGCAGCGACAGCATGACGCCGGTCTTGCGCGCATCTTCGAATTGCTCTTCGTAGAAATCGCACAGCGCCTTCTTGCTCATGAACATGCTGTCGATGATTTCGCCGGCCTTCAGGGAAACCTTCGGTTTCAGGACGGTGACCTTGCCGCTCTTGCCGACCAGTTCCATCTTGACGTCGCGCGCGGCGCCGATGGTCATGGATTTTTCACCGTGGTAGAAGTCGCCATGCTTCATGTGGGCAACGTGCGAGCGCGATGCCATGCTCCACTCGCCCATGCTGTGCGGGTGCTTGCGTGCGAAGCGCTTGATCGATGCCGGTGCGCGGCGATCGGAGTTGCCTTCACGCAGAACCGGGTTCACGGCGCTGCCGAGCACTTTGGAGTAGCTCTTCAGGATTTCTTTTTCTTCGTCGGTCTTTGGATCTTCCGGCACATCAGGGATGGCATAACCACGCGATTGCAGTTCACGCACGGCGGCTTGCAACTGCGGCACCGAGGCGCTGATGTTCGGCAGCTTGATGATGTTGGCGCTTGGATCTTGCGTCAGCTTGCCCAGCGCGGCCAGATTGTCCGGGACACGCTGTTCAGGTGTCAGACGGTCCGGGAATTCGGCCAGAATACGCGTCGCCACCGAAATATCGCTTTCCACGACATCGACGCCCACCTGTGCGGTGAAGGTTCGGATGATCGGCAGGAGGGAGTACGTCGCCAGCAGCGGCGCCTCGTCAGTAAGCGTATAGATGATGGTGGATTTATCTGTGGTCATGATGACGTCCTTGCTGTTGATGTGTCGGTATGCTTCTCTGTTGTTTATCCAGTGCAGCCCATAAAGCTGCTGACAAAACCCCGCCGGCGGCGTTTTGTCAGCAGCTTTGATTGCCAAGGCCTGATTGTATTGGCGCTTCCTGTCGCCAATCTTCATTGCGCGCTGAAACAGTCTGAGGAGAGAGTTTCAAAGAAGAAATGTTGCCATATGAGAAAGTTTATTCCGCAAAACTGCGAGTTTTGGGGCTTTCTTCCCGGCGCACAACGCAAAATCAGCCAGTAGTTTACATCGAAGCAGCCCTGAATGCCTTGCGAATTGGATTTTTGGGGTTGAGGAAGCCGTTGCCGAAAAGCGGCCGGGTCGGCGACTTTGGCAGGATTGATGAAAAAATGGCAATTTTGCCGTACTGACAAGGTCGGCGAACGCCACCTCTTACGCGTACTCCTGCACTCAGTTCCTGAGCAGATCCACGCCCAGCGCCCGGAAATCCTGCGGCGCCATGCCGTAAGCCCGGCGAAATGCCCGCGTAAAGTCGGACGGACTGCCGAATGACCAACCGTAGGCGATTTCCATGATGCTGACATGCGGCGCGGTGGCCAGCTCTTCTGCCGCTTCGCGCAGTCGGCGGTTGCGGATGTAGGTGCCGATCCCGCCTTCATGCTCGAACATCCGGTACAAGGTCGGCCGCGGAATCGGGAAAGTCCGCAGGATCGCTTCCGTCGTCAGGTCGCCGTCGCGCAGGTTGACCTCGATGAACTCGCGGATCTGGTTGCGAGTCGCCGTCTGCACCGCGGCATGAGGGCCTGTGCTGCGCCGCGTTTGCTTCTTGAACGCGGCCAGGATCAGCCCCGCGCACACGCGAATGGATTCTTCCGCCTGCTCCTGCGACATCGTCGGCAAGGCGGCACACAGGCTGGTCACACGGTCAAGGATGAGTCGCGTCAGCGGTGTCGTATACCCGACGACCTGGCCGTGCAATGATTCGGCATCGGGGATTTCTTGCTCCACCAGCGCACGCGGCAGAAAAAACGCCAGCACGCGCGAATAGGTCGGCCGCACCATGTGCATGGGCTGCCCCATGTCGAGCGCAAGAATGCCCGGCACGAACTGTGTCGACTTCCTTTCCTTCACGGTGCCGATGGCGGTTTCCATGATGCCTTCCACGGCAACGTGGAAGACGTAATCACGCACGCTGTCGCGCGAGATACGGGCATTGGTGCGGGCCTGCGACAAGGCGTCGGTGCGGCTGTCGAGGTAAATCATGTCGCTCAGGACATAGGTATCGATCTCGCCCCTGAAACCGAACTCGCGCTGGACGCGCGACACGGGGAAATCGAGAATGCGGCCGACATAGTCTCCCCAGGCCGGCGCCTGCAAGCTGCGGATTTCGCCGGCCACGGTGAAATGCTGATGAATGACGCGCGGCATCGACGCCTGCAGTCCGGCATCGGGCAGAGGAAACGCGTAGCGCTGCTGCTGGTTGGCGATGAGCCGGCTCACGGCGGCGGAATAGCCTCTGCTCATGATCTGCAGATATCCAGATGAAACACGTCGGCAGCCATGGTCGTTGCAGATTGCATGATGTCCTGAATGAATTGCCGGCGACGCCGGCATCAGCAAAATTTAATGCCGCAAAGAAACTATAAAAAAGAACCGCGAGAGATGTGATAACGCCGCTTTAGTGTAACAAGCCAGCCGACGGCAGAAAGCCGGAAAAAGGGATGTTTTCCACGGGCAATTCACGGAGGTATGTACTCCCCGCTCAGATGCGCAGATGCTGGCTCATGTGATCGATGAATACGCGCAGCTTGGGCGAGGCATACCGGCTGGCCGGCCACAGCATCCAGAAGGTTACGGTGCGGTCGAGATAGTCGTCCAATACCGTCTGCAGCAACCCTTGATCCAGCGCATCGCGCACCAGGAAGGCCGGGAGGAAGGCGATACCGCGTCCCTGCAACACCGAATACGCCAGCGGCTCGATGGTGTTGACGGTGATGGTTTCCGGCAGCACCAGCTCGGGATCGGTCTCTTCGCGACGCAGGGGCCAGCGCTCCAGCTTGCCGGTCGCGGGAAAGCGATGCTGCAGGCAGGCGTGCCTGGTCAATTCGCTTGGATGCGTCGGTGTTCCGTGCTGTTTGAGATAGCCGGGAGAAGCCACCAGCACGTGCGGACAAGCACCCAGCCGGCGCGCCACCAGGCGCGAATCGGTCTGCTCGCCGGTGCGGATCACGATGTCGAAACCCTCTTCCACCACATCCACCATGCGATCCGACATGTCGATGTCGAGATCGATGTCGGGATAGCGCGCCATGAAACTGTCGAAGATCGGCATCAGCAGATTGACCAGCTGCGGCGCCCCCACGCGCAAACGCCCGCGCGGACGGCCGGCGGCATCCGACAACTCGGCCTCGGCCGCATCAACTTCGCTGAGGATGCGGCGGCAGCGTTCGAGAAACAGCGCTCCCTCAGCCGTCAGCGTGATGCTGCGTGTGCTGCGATGAAACAAGCGCACGCGCAGCCGCTCCTCCATGCGCGCAATGCTCTTGCCGACCGCCGACGACGACACGCCGAGGATGCGGCCTGTTTCGGTAAAGCTGCGCGTCTCCGCGACCTGCACAAACATTGAAATGCCGTTGAGGCTGTCCATGATCGGGTTCCAAGGTAAAGAGTCCTGTTGTGGGATTTGCCGTGAGGAAATCAAGCGGACGATTCAAGAACTATTGTCCGATATGTTGAGAAATCAGGGCTATTTTTCTTAAGTGGTCGAGCGCCTATATTGCCTGCACCGCATTTGCATTTGAATCCTGCACTGCGTCTTGCAGACAACAACCTATCGAACTTAACCGTGAGTAAACCATGTCCCCATTCTCGAAACTCCATACCGCCGTCAACGTCGGCCCTTACGAAATCTCCCACCGCGTGGTGCTCGCGCCGCTGACCCGCATGCGCGCCGAATCCGGCGCGATTCCCGGCCCGCTGATGGCCGCGTACTACGCACAACGCACCTCGCAGGGCGGCCTGCTGATCGGCGAAGCCACCATCGCCGCCGCCAACGGCAACGGCTACCTCGGTGCGCCCGGCCTGTATAACGACAGCCAGATCGCCGGCTGGAAGCTGGTCACCGACGCCGTCCACGCCAAGGGCGGCCGCATCTTCTTGCAGCTGTACCATGCAGGACGCCAATCCAACAGCCAGCTGCAACCCGGCGGCGGCCAGCCGGTCGCGCCCTCGGCGGTGGAACACGGCGGCGTCGCCTACACCGAAGCCGGCTGGGTTCCCAACACACCGGCGCGCGCACTGACGATTGCAGAAATCAGCGACCTCGTCGAGAGCTTTCGCACAGCCGCCGAACGCGGCGTGCAAGCCGGCTTTGACGGCGTGGAAATCCACGGCGCCAACGGCTACCTGTTCGACCAGTTTCTGCAAGACGGCAGCAACAAGCGTACCGACATCTATGGCGGCTCGTTTGAAAACCGCAGCCGCTTTCTGCTCGACGTCACGCGCGCATTGATCTCGGTCTGGGGCAGCAAACGCGTCGCCGTGCGCCTCGGCCCGAGTGGCACCTGGGGCGACATGTCCGACAGCAATCCGCAAGCCTTGTTTGCTTACGTGGCGCAGCAACTCTGCGCGCTCGACCTGGCCTACCTGCACTTGATCGAACCGCGCGTGCTCGGCAATGTCGACGACGACAGCAAAGACCCGGCACCGGTCGCGGCGCAGCTCATGCGCAAACATTACAAAGGCCTCATCATTGCGGCAGGCGGCTTCAAGGGCGATACGGCGGAAGCGATCCTGCAAGCGGGCGACGCCGATCTGGTTGCTTTCGGCCGCGACTTCATCGCCAATCCTGACCTGCCGGAGCGCCTGCGCAACGGCTGGGCCTTAAACCCGTATGATCGTCCTACTTTCTTCGGCGGCACCGAGGTCGGCTATACCGATTATCCCTTCCACGTGAGCCACGAAGTCAACGCAGACGCGGCACTAGCGGCATAAGTTGGGCAATGCAGCTGGCGAACGCACGCATAGCTGCTCTTTTTATTTTTCGGAGAATCTGACATGGCAGACGGCAACAACACTTTTCTGATCGACGGCACGACGCCGGTACAACGCCTCGGTTTCGGCGCCATGCGCATCACCGGCCCCGGCATCTGGGGCGAACCGGAAGACCGCGCCGAAGCGATCCGCACGCTGCGCCGTCTGCCGGATCTGGGTGTCAATTTCATCGACACCGCCGACTCCTACGGCCCCAACGTTTCCGAAGAACTGATCCGCACGGCGCTGCATCCCTACGGCGGCATTCTGGTCGCGACCAAGGCCGGACTGGTGCGCACCGGCCCCGACCATTGGGTGCCGCTGGGCCGTCCCGAATACCTGATCCAGCAGGCGCACACCAGCCTGCGCAGGCTCGGTGTGGAGCAGATCGGCCTGTGGCAGTTGCATCGCATTGATCCACGCGTACCGGCGGACGAACAGTTCGGCACGGTGCGCCAACTGATCGACGACGGCGTGATCCGTCATGCGGGCCTGAGCGAAGTCAGCGTGGCCGATATTGAAGCGGCATCGCGCCATTTCAAAGTCGCGACCGTGCAAAACTGCTACAACCTCGCCGACCGCGCCAGCGAAGACGTCCTCGACTACTGCACGCAACACGGCATCGGCTTCATCCCCTGGTATCCCCTCGCGGGCGGCGACTTGCTGCAAGGCGCCTTGTCGTCGACGCTGGCGAAAGTCGCGGCACGCCACGAAGCGACGGTAGCGCAGATCGCGCTGGCCTGGCTGCTCAAGCGCAGCCCGGTAATGTTGCCGATTCCCGGCACCTCGAAAGTCAAACATCTGGAACAGAACGTCGCCGCTGCGCGCATCTGCCTGACCGAGCAAGAGTTCGCAGAACTCGACGCCTCCGGCCGGACGTAGGTCAGTGCACTGGCATTGACGCTCGCAGTGAATAATGTGTCTGCGCGGTACGCCAAACCTGCCTTGGCTTAGTGGCTTAATAACCGCTGCTGCGATCCACCAGATTGCGCAGCGGTTCGCCGTGTTGCAGGCGACGAATGTTTTCTTCGATCTGATCGAGCACGCTGTCGTAGCTGGCAGCGGCTGCGATGTGCGGCGTGACGATAACGTTGGGCATGGACCAGAACGGGCTGTCCACCGACAGAGGTTCTTTTTCAAATACGTCGAGAATGGCGCCACGCAGATGACCATTCTCCAGCATGGCTTGTACCTCGGCCGATACCAGATGGCCGCCGCGACCAACGTGGATCAGGGCCGCACCCTCAGGCAATGCCGACAGCGTGGCGCGATTGAGGATGCCTTGCGTTTGCGCCGTCAGCGGCAGCAAGCAGACGAGGATATCGGTGCCGCCGAGGAAATCATCAAATTGATTTTCGCCGTAAAAACTCTCCATGCCCTCCACCGTCTTTTCCTGACGCGACCAGCCGCGCACCTTGAATCCCGTCCGCAGCAATTCACCGGCAACATGTGCGCCGAGTTGCCCCACGCCCATGATGCCGACCGTGCGGGATGACGCCGCAGCAGGCGCGGTGCGATGCCAGATCTTGTTGCGCTGATTGGCGAGGGCGCGATCCAGATCGCGGTGGTAATACAGCACGCCCCAGGTGATGAATTCCGTCATGGCGACGGTGAGGTCAGGCGCGACCACACGGCACAAAGGAAGCGCCGGCAAGTATGGGTCACACAGGATATTGTCGACACCGGCTGCGATTGCGTGAATCAGGCGCAGCCGCGGATACGTCGCCAGTGCACCGGGTGGCGGCGACCAGCAAACGGCGACTTCAGCCTCTTCTGCACCGGCATCACCGGGTAACAAAACCTCGATGTCGCCGGTACGTTCGCGTGCCAGCACCGCAATTTTGGGGACGTCGGAACTGACGCCGAGAAAGACAACCTTGGTCATAGGAGGAGATTCAGCGGAAACTCATTGTCGATAATCAGGCTGATCGTTTTCGATCAGACGCAATGCCGCCTGCCACGCGAGATCCATGATGCCGCTCGCGTTGTCGCCGGCGAACTGCTGCGCCGTGCGCAAGCGCACCGCCTCCGGCGGCAAGCGCAAAGCCTGCCCGCCCGACAGCGCGGCAACCTGCGCCTGGCAGGCGCGTTCGAGGAAATAGATTTCGTGAAAGGCTTCGGCCGCCGTGGTACCCGCCGCCAGCAAACCGTGATTGCGCAGAATCATCGCCTTGTTGTTGCCGAGGTTGGCGACCAGACGTTCGCGCTCAGCCAGGTCGAGGGCGATGCCTTCGTAGTCGTGATAGCCGAGCTTGCCGTAAAACTTCATCGCATGCTGACTGATCGGCAGCAAGCCCTGCTCCTGCGCCGCCACGGCGATCCCGGCCGAGGTGTGCGTGTGGATCACGAAATGCAGATCAGGCCGCGCATGATGGACCGCCGAATGGATCGTGAAACCGGCGGCGTTGACGCGTTGCCCGGCAGGTGCACCGTTGCCGGTTTTGAGTTCGCGTCCGGCATGGTCGACCTTGACCAGATCAGAGGCGCGCATCTCATGAAACAGCACGCCGTAGCGGTTGATCAGAAACTGATCTTCATGCCCAGGCAACCGCGCCGAGATATGCGTATCGATCATGTCGGTCATGCGGAAATACGCCGCCAGCCGGTACAGCGCCGCCAGTTCGCAGCGCGTATTCCATTCCGCGCTGTCAGTCACTTCGGCAAGGTTGGTCATGGCTTATTTTCCCTGATTCACGGCAACCGGCATGCTCGACGATTGCAACTTGTACTTCGCCAGCAGCTTGTCATAGGTGCCGTTGCGTTGCAGGTTTTGCAGTGCCCCCAGCACGGCGGCACGCAACACGGGTTCGGTTTTGGAGACAGGGATGCCGGTCTCCTGCTGGAACAGCGGCTGGCCGAGCAGGACGTAGGTGTTGGCTTCCATGGTCTGGAAGTAAGGCAGGGTCTCGCTGCCTTGCACGGCCACGTCGATACGGCCGGTCTTCAATTGGGTGCGCGCGTCCACCGAACCTTCGGTGCCGATCACGGTGATGGCTGGCTTGCCCTTGGCGACGCAATTATCGGTGCTCCAGGCAGCGATCTGAACCGGCCAGTTGGTGTTGCGGCTGGCGCCGACCTTGGTGCCGCAGACATCAGCGATACCCTTGATCCTGGCGGCGTTGGCTTGCAGCGTAAAGAACTGCGGGCCGGTCTTCATGTAGTCGATGAAGTCGGCGACCTTCTGGCGTTCTGCCGTGTCGCTGATGGCGACCATGGCGATGTCGACGCGGCCGGTGGCCAGCGAGCTGAAGACCTGGGCGAAGGCGGTTTCCTGATACTCGACCTTGAGGCCGAGTTCCTTGGCGATGGCTTCGCCGAGTTCGATGTCGAGGCCCATCAGCTGGCCGGTCTCCGGATTCTTGTAGGCGATCGGCGGATAGTTGGCTTGCGTGGCGATGACCAGCTTGCCGGCCTTCTTGATGCGCTCCGGCAGAGGAAGATCGGCAGCATGTGCCGGCAATGCGCCCATTGCAGTGATGGCGGTGACTGCCAGCGCGACGCCATGCAGTTTCAGATTCAGGCTCATATTGGTCAGAAAACGGTTGAACAGTTGCACGTGATTCCCCTTAAAAATAGTCATTCAAGATCAGCTTAAAATCGCCGCGATAAATTCCTTGGTGCGCGCATGCTGCGGATGGGTCAGGACTTCGGCCGGCGTGCCACATTCCAGTACCTGCCCCTGATCCATGAAGACCACGCGGTCCGATACCTCGCGTGCAAACCCAAGCTCGTGCGTGACCACGATCATGGTCATGCCGGACAGCGCGAGATCTTTCATCACGCCCAGCACTTCGCCGACCAGTTCCGGATCGAGTGCCGACGTCGGTTCGTCGAACAGCATCAGCTTGGGCCGCATCGCCAGCGCGCGTGCAATCGCCACGCGCTGTTGCTGGCCGCCCGACAATTCGCCCGGATAGGCGCCCGACTTGCCGGTCAGGCCGACGCGTTCGAGCAGAGCTTCGGCCTCGTCGCGCACCTCGGCGCGCTTGCGCTGCTGCACCACGACCGGGCCCTCCATGATGTTTTGCAAGGCGGTCATGTGACCGAACAGATTGAAACGCTGAAACACCATGCCGCTGGCAAGCCGCTGACGCGCAATCTCGCTGTCACTGAGTTCGCGCAGTTCGTTGCCCTTGCGGCGATAGCCGCAGAGTTCGCCGCCGAGCCAGATGGCGCCGCCGTCGGTTCGTTCCAGTTGATTGATACAGCGCAGGAAAGTGCTCTTGCCGGAACCCGACGGACCGACGATGCACATCACTTCGCCACTGGCGACTTCCATCGAAATGCCCTTGAGGGCATGGTAGCTGCCGTAGTATTTCTGAACATCGTGCGCGACCACCATCGGCATGGCGGCTTGCGCTTGCAGGACGGCGGTCATGGTTGCGCTCCTTCGATAATTGTGACCGGCGCCGCTTTCAGTTTTACTGTCTTGACCACCTTGCGTTGATTGCGCGCAAACGCCTTTTCCAGAAAATGCTGGCCGATGGAAAACACCGTCACCACCGCCAGATACCAGATCGTCGCCACAATCAACAGCTCGATCACGCGCGCATTGGCGAAGTAGATGGTCTGGGCGTTGTGCAGGATTTCCGAAAACTGGATCACGCTGGCGACCGAAGTCAGCTTGACCATGCTGATGACTTCGTTGCCGATGGGCGGAATGATCACGCGCATCGACTGCGGCAGGATGATCCGGCGCAGCGCGGTCAGGCGCGTCATGCCGATGGCTTTGGCGGCCTCGGTCTGGCCGTTGTCGACCGACAGGATGCCGCCGCGCACCACTTCGGCGGTATAGGCGCCCTGACCGATGCCCAGGCCCAGCAAACTGGCGATGAAGGGCGTGATCAGATCCACCGTGCGCGCTTCAAACACGCCGGGGATGCCCATCATCGGAAACACCAGCGCCAGGTTGAACCACAGCAGCATCTGCAGCAGCAGCGGCGTACCGCGGAAGAACCAGATATAGAAACCGGCGATGGCCTTGAGCATGGGATTGGGCGACATCACCATCACGGCGAAGATCACACCCAGCACGATGCCGATGGTCATCGCATAGATCGTCATGAGGATGGTGTTGAGCAAGCCGTGCATGATGACCTTGGCGGTCATGAACTGCGCGACGATTTTCCACTCGATCTGGCCATGCGCGAAAGCGTTGATGATGAAGGCGAACACCAGCAGGATCAATGCCGCCGACAACCAGCGTCCGTAGAAACGGCGCGGCACGATCTTCAGATGATCGATGGCGAATGGAGAAGACGATGGGGAGGAAGATGGCGTAGTCATGCCGCACCCGCATTGAACGAACCGGAAGAAGCCGTCGGCCCGGCTTCATTGCCGCACCACACGCGCTGGCCGGCGACGGTCTTTTGCAGCCGCTGCAATTGCGCGGCAACTTGCGCCGGTGCGGTACCGCCGTAGCCGCTGCGGGCGTTGACGGCCGCTTCGGGCGTGAGCACGCTGCGCACTTCGGGCAACAGAAAGGGACTGATTGCCGTCATCTCGGCGTCGCTCAACTCATGCAGTTCGACCTGCTTGTCTTCGCACAGTTTGACCATGGCGCCGGTGATTTCATGCGCAGCGGAAAAAGGTACGCCACGGCGCGCCAGCCAGTCGGCCACTTCGGTCGCCAGTGTGAAACCCTGTGTCGCATCGCGGCGCAGCTTCGCGGTATTGACGCGCATAGTGCGGATCATGCCGGCCATCGCCGGCAAGACCTTGTGCAGTACGTCGACCGCTTCAAAGGCGGCGAACTTGTCTTCCGCCAGATCGCGGTTATAGGAAAACGGCAAACCCTTCAGTGCCACCAGCATGGTGGTGAGCATGCCGATCAGGCGTGCGGCGCGGCCGCGCGTGAGTTCGGCGATATCGGGATTTTTTTTCTGCGGCATGATCGAACTGCCTGTGGAAAAGCTGTCGTCCAGAGCTATCCACTGAAACTGGCGCGATGCCCACAGGGTGATTTCTTCCGACAGACGCGACAGATGCACGCCCAGCATGGAAGCAACGAACAGGAATTCGGCGACATGGTCGCGGCTGCCGACGGCGTCGATGGAGTTTTCGCACGGCGCGTCGTAACCAAGATCGGCGGCCGACAACTCCGCCTGCAAGGCGATCGCCGAACCGGCCATGGCGGCCGCGCCCAGCGGCGAGCGCGCGCTGCGGCGATCCCAGTCCATGAAGCGCGACATGTCACGGCTGAAGGTCTGGGCATGTGCCAGCAACTGATGCGCAAACACGATAGGCTGCGCTGCCTGCAAATGCGTGAAGCCCGGCGCCAGCGTTTGCAGATGCTGGCCGGCTTGTCCCATCAACGCATCCTGCAAGTCGAGCAGCAGGTCGCCGATGGCGCGGCTCTCGGCGCGCAGATAAAGCTTCAGATTGTTGGCAGCCTGATCATTGCGCGACCGTCCTGCGCGCAGCTTGGCGCCGGTGTCGCCGAGGGCGGCCACGAGGATGCGTTCCATGAAGGTGTGCACGTCTTCGTCGGCAGGCGACGGCGTGATCTCACCGCGCGCGAAGGCGGCGCCAAGTTCGCCGAGCTTGCCGACGATGGCATTGCATTCCTCCTCGGTCAGCAGCTTGGCGCGCAGCAATTCGCGTGCGTGCGCCTGCGACGACACGATGTCGAAATGCGTCAGCCGGAAATGCGCCGTGCCGCCACGCGACAGGTTCATCAGGGCTTCGTCAGGGGCGGAGCGGAAACGCGCGCCCCACAACCGGGTTTCACTCATGGAATGCCATCCTTCGATTTCGTTTTAACAAGACTGAACCGGCACAGCGCACTAAGCGTACTAAGCGCGGTACTTCACACCGGGAAACACACACAACATTTCATACGCCAGATTGGCCGCCACCAACGCCGTCGTGCCGGCCTGGTCATACGGCGGCGACACTTCGACGATATCGGCGGAAGCAATATTCAGGCCTTTGGCGCCACGGATGATCTCCATGCCTTGCTGCACGGTCAGGCCGCCGATCTCCGGTGTACCGGTGCCGGGTGCAAACGCCGGATCAAGGCCGTCGATATCAAACGTCAGGTAGACCGGGCCGTCACCCATCTGCGCGCGCACTTCCGCCATCAGCGGCGCGAGCGACTTGTTCCAGCATTCCTCGGCCTGCACTACCCGAAAGCCCTGGGCGCGGCACCAGTCGAAATCGTCGGCGTGATAGCCGGTGCCGCGCAGGCCGATCTGCACCACACGCTGCGGATCCAGCAGGCCTTCCTCAAACGCGCGGCGGAATGGTGTGCCGTGAGCAATCTTTTCGCCGTTCATGGTGTCGTTGACGTCGGCATGCGCATCGACGTGGATCAGGCCGACCTTGCCGTACTGCTTATGGATGGAGCGCAGGATGGGCAGCGTCATGGTGTGGTCGCCGCCCATGCTGATGGTTTTGCAACCGGTGGCGTAGATGCGGTCGTAGGCTTCCTCGATCATGCGCACCGAGTCGAGCAGGCTGTATGGGTTGAGCGCAACGTCACCGATGTCGGCGACCTTGAGCGAATCGAAAGGCGCGGCGCGCGTGGCCATGTTGTAAGGACGCAGCAGCACCGATTCAGTGCGGATCTGGCGCGGACCGAAGCGCGTGCCGGAGCGGTTGGAGGTGCCGATATCCAGCGGCACGCCGACGAATCCGACGTCGAGACCGGCCGGATTTTCGATATACGGCAGCCGCATCATGGTGGCAATCCCCCCAAAACGGGGCATCACATTGCCGCCCATGGGCTGATACAGTGCATGTTCCATCGATACGCGTCCTTGTAAATGGAAGTGGTTTTTCCCATTGTAGCGACGGAGTTTGGAAACAAATATGCGTATCTCGCGACGTTTGCATCGATCCGGATCGATGTATAGACTGAGACCTTTCCCCTGCCGGAACGTGCACCATGCTCAACAACGTATTCGATCTGGATATCCGACTGATCCGGGTGTTCCTGACGGTAGTCGATGCCCACGGCGTGTCGGCTGCGCAATCCAAACTCAATGTCGGCCAGTCCACCATCAGCGCGCAACTGAGCGCACTGGAAACACGGCTCGGCTATCGCCTGTGCGAACGCGGCCGCGCCGGTTTTCGCCTGACCGCAAAAGGCGAAAAATTTGCCGACTCGGCGCGCCGCATGATCGAAGCGCTGACCGAATTTGGCATGGAAGCGCGCAACCTCGACAAGAAACTGGTCGGGCGGCTCAGCATCGGTCTGATCGGCCACACACCCACGCATCAGAACACGCGCCTGTCCGAAGTCATCCGCCGCTTTCGCCAGCGCGATGAGGCGGTGCGACTGGACATCGTGGTGCGCACGCCGAGCGAACTGGAAGAGATGCTGATCAACGGCAGCATCCAGGTGGCGATCGGCTATTTCTGGCGACGCGTGACAGCGCTGCAATACACGCAGTTGATGCTGGAGCGCCAGGTCGCCTACTGCGCCCCGCCGCATCCGCTGTTTTACAAGGAAGAAGAAATCGAACCGGAAGAAGCCGCCGGCTATGCCTGGGCCTGGCGCGACTATCCGGTGCCGCCCGGCCATGTGCCGATCCACCGCCGCAACATCATGGCCATGACCGGCAACATGGAAGCGATGTCGATCCTGATCCTGTCAGGCCAGCACCTCGGCTACCTGCCGGAAGAAATGGGCCGCGAGCACGTCGCCCGCGGCGCCATGAAAGCGCTCAACCGCACCGAGCTGTCGTACGAAGTCGGTATCAGCGTGGTGACCAACCGCGCCAATGCGAACGAACCCATCGTTGCGGCGTTTCTGGAAGATCTGAAGTCGGTGCAGTTGTAGTCTGCTTCGTATGCCGGACTAAACTGCCGCGATCTTGCGCATAAGCGGCAGCCATAACGTGAAGCGCGTACCACCTGCATCCGATGACCAGCTCACTCGGCCGTCAACCGCTTTGGCGCGCCGCTGCTGGTTGTGCAAGCCGCGTCCTGCCGCGCTGTCCAGCGCTTTGCCGATATCGAAACCCTGACCGTTGTCTTCGATGGTGACCGATACGCCGCCGCCGTCTTCGTCGCGCGCAGTGCTGACGCGAATCCGGTCGGCGCGGGTGTGGCGCAAGATGTTGGCAATGCTTTCCTGCACGATGCGCAGGATGTGCAAGGCACTGGATGGTTCCAGCCAGGCCAGCGTCGGCAGCTCCTGCACGTCCCACACCAGCGTGATGTTGCTGCCTTCGAATCGCGGTTCGAGACGGAAGCGCAAGGTCGCCAGCAACAGCAGCAAATCCGCTTCCACCGGTTCCATCGAATCGATGGTGAGCTTGAGATCGTCGAGGCAATCCTTGAGGATTTGCGACACCTTGGCGTCGCTGACGCCGCCGTGCTCCACCGAACGGATGGCGCTGATGAGCGACGAACCGAGACCGTCGTGCATGTCCTGCATCAGACGCTGACGTTCTTCACTGATGGTTTGCCGCAGCGCCGCTTCGCGCAGAAGCCGGTGGCTGATCTCAAGTTCCGCTTCGCGCGCCTGCAGACGCTGAGCCAGGCTGGCGTTGATCTGCTCCACCTCAGTGATGGCATCGATGTAACGTCGGTACATCAGCCCGCCGAACATCGCGAAGGTGACGGCATTGGTGTATGCGCCGAGGAACCAGCCCTCCGGATTGACGACGTTATTGTGCAGCAGCCAGTCGGACATGCCGAGCAACACCGCGACACCAACGCCGATGGTCAGCAGCATGCCTTCGCGCGAGCGACGCCACGACGCCTTTGCGCCCATCGTGCACACCAGCACCCCCATGAGAACGGTGACCGCATACATGAAGGGCACCAGCAATGAAGTGCTTGGATACACCGGCAAGATCCCCAGCGCCGGTATCGACAGCACACTCGCCGCCAGCGTGACGCCGACCAGGGTCCACGTCAGCCAGGTCAGCGGGCGTCCATGCAATTGCCGCAGAAACAGATGAACCACCGTCAGCAGCCATAGCAAGGCATTCGACGTCAGCCACGCAAACCAATCCGTCACGATGGGCAGGCTCACGTAATAGTGCAGATGACCAACGAAGGAGACCGCCGCGAGGTTGAAGAACAGCAGATAGCGCATCTCGTGGCGGCGCCGGAACCAGACAAACAAGGCAAAAATCCCCACCACCATGAAGGCTGCACTGAGCGTGGCCGGCAATTCGCGTTGCAGCCACTGGCGCAGGTAATAGCGTCCGCGCAATGCTTCCGCCGTTCCCACCCACAGCGACGACAGCCCCACCGGCGTCTCGGGTGCATGCTCCACGCGGATCAGGATTTCCTTCAGCGGCCCGGCGCCGTCATGCTCATCGAGCGTAAACCACAGCGGCGTGAACAGGCTGTTCCACAACTGACCGCGCTGCTGCGTGCGATAAGCCAGTCGCCCGTTGGCATACGCGGCCACGGTGCCGTCGGTCTTGATGCGAATGCCGTACAACACCAACGGGCCGGCCGGCAGCGCGCCGGTGACCGGCACTTTTATCCAGGTCGTGCGAACCGCCTTCTCACCGGCAGCGGCGCTTTCGGGCGATGGCAGCAGCGATGGCGCGAGCGGCAAAGCCGAAGGCAGTGAGGCATGTTGCCACCGCGACGGCAGATCGTGACTGTTCATCACCGGTACTGGTGCGGAAAAGCCATGGCCGTCCGCGTCCTGCCAGTCGGCCTGGGTCAGATGGAGGCTGGCAGAAGCCGCCTCGCCGTCGCCCTGCACATACCAGGCGCCGACGGCGACCAGCAGCAGCACGGAAACGGTGAAGAGTGCATTGGCGAACAGGCGGGAAGAGAATATTTTCATGCGGAGCACGATGGACTGTCATCCATCTCGTTGAGAAGAACCGGAATCCCGTCCGGGCGCGACTCAGTCGGGCAGCAGTCCGAGCGTCCTGGCTTCATAGATGGCTTCCGTCTTCGAGGTGACCTTGAGCTTGCTATAGATGCGGCGCACGAAGGTGCGCACGGTGAACGGCGACAGCTGCATCAGCTTGGCGATCTCCTGCGCCGTGAAACCCCGGGTAATGTAATCCAGCACTTCCTTTTCACGCACCGACAGGATCGCGACCTGATCCGCGCTTGCCGTACCGGGCGCAGGGGCTGCCGGTGCAGTCGTTGCCGCCGCGCCGCGAAACCGGGCCAGCACCTGACGCGCAATGATGGGACTGATCGGGCTGCCGCCACTGGCGAGACTACGGATTTCATCGATCATTTTTGCCGGTGAGCTGTCTTTGAGCAGATAGCCGGCGGCGCCCGCTTCGATCGAGCGCATGACGTGGGTCTCATCGCCGAAGGTGGTACTGACCATGATGTTGCAGCTCGGCCATTGCGCCACCGCCGCCACGATGACATCAATGCCGGAACCGTCCGGCAAACCCAGGTCCACCAACAGCACATCCGCCGGCGGCCCCTGCAGCATGGCAAGTCCTTCCGCGCGGGTGCCGGCCATGCTTGCCAGTTGCATGTCCGGCGAAGCCTGCACGGCCTTGCTCAGCGCATCGCGAAAGCCAGGGTCGTCCTCGACGATGGCGACGTGGATGGCGGGCAGCGCGGGAATGTCGGAAATGGATGGCATGGGACGGCCATTGTACGCCGGGCGCCCTGCGGCGCATGTAACACGTTTGTGCTACAGACAAGCGCTGACGGCAGCAATAGAGTCTCACTCATTCATGATGCCGTACGGGAATAATAAAAATGCAAGCTATCGTCACGGGGCCGTCTTCCTCTGCGCGCGCGATCAGGCGCAATGCGCTGCTGGCCGACATCCGCAAGTACATCAAAGACCGGCTTGATCAGGATAGGCTGACGCCGGCTTCCATACAGGCGGCGTTCCGGCTGTCGCGCCCCACCTTGTATCGTTTGTTCGAAACCGAGGGCGGCCTGGTGGAATACATCCGCAATTGCCGCTTGCGGGAAGCCGCTGCCGACATGATCGACCTGCCCGAATGCACGATTGCCGACATCGCCTACGGCGCCGGCTTCAACAGCGCCTCGGACTTCTGCCGCGCTTTCCGGCGCGCTTACGGCATGACGCCACAGCATTTCCGGCGATCCGCATCACACGGCGGCGATATCTTTTCGTCAACATCGCCATGACGTCCCAGCCGCCGTCGCGTCCGGAAAACGCCAAATTTTATTGATAAAGTGAGACAGGCGGTTAAGTGGAACATAATTTTTCTGCCACAATAATTGTGGCAGGCAAGAAAAAAGACCTCATAAAAACGCAGCAAGGGAACGGGTTCTGCCGGACAGGAAGATTGCGGGAGACATGGATACCGCCGGCGCACACTGCGACGGCTGTCGGCAATGGCATTGCCCTATGCAAACCAATTTTGAGGTCTTATGGAACAGATAGTACCGACCGCAGAGTTCCTGCGCTACATGCCTGACGTGGCATTGTGCGAGCGCTCCCTGCGCGAACTCAACTTCGCCTGGCGCCTGATCGAGTCCACCGCAAAAATGGTCTGCCCGGTGGAAGCCAAAAGCATCCTGCCGACCATGAAGGTCACACGCGAAGGCTTCAATAACCTGGAACAGCGCCTCATCGCCAATCTGGTCCGGCAAAACATCGCCAAGTCGGTTCAGGAAATCGACTTCAAAGCCCAGGTCGTCATCGACATCGTGGTGCGCAACCTGTTCGAACGCACCGCCGATGTCGGTTTCCTGGCGATGGACGACGCCATCCGCGCGTTCATCCTCAACCGCCAGCGCGATCAGCATGACGTCGACGACATGGTGACACGGCTGCGCGCCTATCGCGACAAGTACACCGTCTATGACGAAATCCTGATCCTCGATACCGAAGGCCGGGTGCTGGCCAACCTTGACGGCAATAATGAGGTGACGCGTTCTTTCGATCCACTGGTAGCGCAGACGCTGAAGTCGGGCCGCTACGTCGAAACCTTCGCGCACTCCGACTTGCGCGACAGCGGCGAGCGCGCACTGATCTATTCGCACAAGATCGTCGACCCGAACAGCGATGACGCCATCGGCGTGCTGTGCCTGTGCTTTCCGATTGCAGTGGAAATGAAGGATGTCTTCAGCGGCCTGCGCAAAGCCGCCGACCGCTCAGTGATGCTCATGCTCGACGACGCCGGCTGCGTCATCGCCAGCAGCGACGCCGAGCACATCCCCGCCGGCCGCACGGTGCCGCTGGCGCTCGAAGGCGACTACCAGATCGTGGTCTATGCCGGCCGCGAATACCTGGCCCGCACCTGCGCAGCGCGCGACTACCAGGGCTACGGCGGTCCCGGCTGGTACGGCCACGTGATGATCCCGTGCGAAACCGCTTTCCGCCAGCAGAACACGGATGTGCTTTCCGGCTATGACGCGGCCATGCTCAACGGCGTGATGTCGCATGCCAAATCGTTTTGTCCGCCGCTGCATGACGTCACCATCATGGCCGAGTCGATCAATCATTCGCTGCGGCGCGTGGTGTGGAACGGCAAGATCATGTCCGCCGGCGAAGACCGCGACCTGCTGCGTCTCAAGGCGATCCTGCAAGAAATCAGCCAGACCGGCGACGAGACCAACAGCATTTTCAAGGATTCGATCCAGGACTTGTACGCCACCGTGGTCTCGTCCAGTCTACAAGACATGCAGTTCATCTCGCGCCTGATGATCGACATCATGGATCGCAACTTGTACGAACGCGCCAACGACTGCCGCTGGTGGGCGCTGACGCCAGACATCCGCCGCATCACTGCGGACCGCCGGCGCGGCGAACAGGATCGTGCGCGCATCGCGCAGATCCTGGAGTCAATCAACGCGCTCTATACCGCTTACGCCAGACTGGTGGTATTCGACGCCGACGGCGCCATCATTGCGGCGTCCGATCCTCGCGGTGACGGCCCCGACATGGCCGGCCGCAGTATGGACGACTCTCTGGTGCGCAAGACGCTGCAACTGGCCGACAGCCAGGCTTACTGCGTCTCGCCGTTCGAGCCGACCTGGCTGTACGGCGACCGCCCGACCTACGTGTACTGCGCAGCGATTTTTCATCCGGACCACGCCGGACAGGCAGTCGGCGGTATTGGCATCGTGTTCGACGCCGAACCGGAATTCCGCAACATGCTGTCGGCGTCGCTGCCCGAGCAAGACCAGAGCTTCGCGGTCTACACCGACCGCAATGGCCGCGTCATCTCTTCCACACATGCCGACTATCCGCCCGGCAGCATGCTGCGCCTGGACGGCGACGTCATGACAACCGGCAACGGCATCAGCTCCGCCGCCATCCGCGTCCACAACGGGCACTACATGGTGGCTGGCCACACCGCCTCATTCGGCTATCGCGAATTCAAGAACACGGACAACTACTCCAACGACGTCATCGCCATGGTGTTCGTACCGATCGGCGCGCAGGATGACGCGGCAGCAGCCAGACAAACCGATGCGGCCAGACTGGAAGTCGCACCACACAGCGGCAGCGCGCGCGAATACGCCACCATCCTGATCGACGGCGACGTCTTTGCGATGCCCGCCTCAAGCGTGGTCGAATCGCTGGAAGTCGAACGCATGCTGACCGCATCAACCTTGAAGCCGGTCATCGCCGGCGTACTGAATTATCAGGACAACAGCAGCAGCGTCTCGTCCTTCGTGCCGGTGATCGACATGCGGCAACTGCTGCATCCCGGCGCGCCGAAGCTGGAAGCCGCCAGCGAAATCGTCGTCGTGCGCCACGGCCGCCATACACTCGGACTGCTGGTCGACGATCTGCACAACGTCATGGAATTCGGCGCGGCACAGATCGACCCGCCGCTGCCGATGTTCGGCAACCGCGCCAGCTATGTCTGCAACATCATCCGTACCGCGAACCCGGGGCAGATGGTGCAGGTGGTCGATATTGAAAGCATCGTGCGCAATGTGTTCGGCGGCAATGTCGAGGAGTTCACTTTCGAGGCCTCTGCCGACGCCAAGAAAATCGTCGTCAGCGATGTGCTGTAGCCGACATCGCAAACGGTGTCTTCAATAGCCTGATGCCGCATCCAGCTGCTGCGTCATCCAGGCGATGAAGTCGCCCTGCATCTCGGCATTGAGTTCATGCCCGGCGGTATATTCGCGATAGACCGTCGGGATCTGATGTTCGTTGAGCAGCCGCCGTGCATTGCGGGCGTACTCGACCGTCAGCTTGTTGTCCTGCACGCCGTGCGAGACATAGGCGCTGCTCTTTCTCAATGCATCGTCGCCGGCGGTCAGCGGGGCGATCTCGGGCAGGATACGTCCGCTCAGGATACCGAAGCCCGCCGCCTTGTCCGGCCGAGTCAGGCCGACGCCGGCACTCATGATGCCACCCTGGCTGAAGCCGGCGATCCAGACTTTGCCGGGTGCGATGCCATACGCGGCAGGCAAACCCTCGATGAACGACACCAGCACATTGCGCGAGGCTTCCGCCTGCGCTGGATCGATCACCGGCCCGGTCGCCGTGAAATTAACGTTGAACCAGCCATGCTGATTCGGTCCGAAGGCCAGCGGCCCGCGTGGCAGGATCACGGTCAGGCGCGGATCCTGGGCTTGTGCAAAGCCGGCGAGATTGGTTTCGTTCGAGCCGACGCCATGCAGCAACAACAGGCAAGCACTGCCGCCCTCTCCGGCAATAGCGCCGGCAGCCGGGCGGCGCACCAGATGATGCAGAGGCAGGCCGTGGCCTTCGGAACTGTTGGAGGAAGCGGTCATGGTGATCCTGATGTGAGTGTCGCTTCACTCTAACGGGATCACTGGTGGAAATAAATACTGGCCAATGCGACGATTTGTCTTGTTATTCGTGACAATGATTTGCGGCGGCTTTTGGCGGCGGAGAATAGTTTCATTGAGGGAGGTCATGAGATTCCCATCATAAAACCGTTCTAGTTCAGCGACTGCCAGCCACTGTTGTACGAATCGCTGCCCGTTTCCGGCCAGTTGCCGTAGACCGCGTTGCCACCCTCGGCAACGCTGCGCGGAAGCGTCACGGTAAACACGGTGTGCATGTCGGCCGACTGTACGCTGATGTCACCGCGATGCGCGGTGACGATCTGTTCCACGATGTACAGGCCGAGACCGAGACCTTCGCCGTGCCCTTCGCGACGGCGGCCGCCGCGAAAAGGATTGAAGATGTCCGGCAGAATCTCTGCCGGGATCGCACCGGCATTGGCAACGGTAAATACCACAGCGTCACTTCGCGTGCCGTCGATGCGTACGCGCACCGGCTCGATCGCGTCGCCGTGGCGTGCAGCGTTGCCGATCAGGTTGGCGACGACTTGCGCCAGACGGTCGGCATCCCATTCGCCGGCAGCATCGCCGTCAGCCTGAACGTCAATACGGGCATGCGGAAAGCCGGCCTGGTATTCCTGCACCACGCGTTGCACGACTTCGTCGAAACGGGTGGCATTGCGCACCAGCGCGATACCGCCGGCCAGACGCGCACGCGCCAGGTCGAGCATGTCATCGATCATGCGCCCCATGCGCTTGCCGCTGTTGACGATCTGCGTGGTGGCCTTCTGATTGACTTCTTCTTTCAGCGAACGTTGCAGCAAGGTCGCTGCGGTCAGGATGGCGCCAAGCGGATTGCGCAGATCGTGACCGAGGATGGCGACGAACATTTCATTGAGACGCAAGGTCTCGGTACGTTCGCGCAGCTCCAGCGCGAGCTGCTGCTTCTGGCGATACAGCTGGAAGAAGACCTCCGCCTTGTTGCGCAGAATGTGCGGTTCGATCGGCTTGTACAGAAAGTCCACCGCGCCGCTTTCATAGCCTTTGAACAAACGGCGCTCGTCGCGTACACCGGCCGTGACAAAGATCAGCGGCACATGGCGTGTACGCTCGCTGCCGCGAATCAGTTCTGCCAACTCGAAACCGTCCATGTCGGGCATCTGCACGTCGATGAACGCCAGCGCAACATCGTGTACGAGAAGATATTCCAGCGCTTCGAAGCCGGAGCGCGCCTGCAACAACTCGACGTCGTCGCGTCTGAGCAAGGCCGATAGCGCCAGCAGGTTTTCGTCGAGATCGTCGACAAGCAGAAATTTCACGCGGGGCAACATGTTTTCTTCCTCTGTTTTATTCATTGTTTTTCTCCGCCGGAGAAAGTGCGGGATGGACTGTAGCCTGCAGTTGAAGCGGATGTCGTGGCTGAAGTGCGGGCTAGGGCGCGTAACAACGCTGCGATCTGCTGCACCGTCAGCACGGCATCGACGGGGCCCTGCTGCAAAGCGACTTCCGGCATATACGGCGATTGCGCGTCGTCGGGCTGCTGCACGATAGCCATGCCGCCCGCCTTGCGCACGGCCTGCAATCCGGCCGCGCCGTCATGGTTGGCGCCGGTGAGAATGATGCCAAGCAAACGCTCCCCGTATTGGTCAGCAGCGGATTCGAACAGCACGTCGATCGCGGGTCGCGAAAAATTGACCGGCTCGTCCGCCGATAACGCCAGCTGCGGGCCAGTGTCGATCAGCAAATGATAGTCCGGCGGCGCGAAATAAATCGTGCCGGCCTCAACCGGCTCTTTGTCCAGCGCTTCGCGCACCGGCTGGGCACATTTGGGCGCAAAGATATCGACCAGCAGGCTGGGACGCTCACGCGGCAAATGCAGCACCACAAAGGTGGCGGCAACGGCATTTTGCGGCAACGCCGGCAACAGCGTCGACAAGGCTTCTACGCCACCGGCAGACGCACCGATGACGATGGCGCCGATATTGCCGATACGGCTATCAAGATGAGCGGGATCGTTCATGCAAGATTCTTTTTCTGAAAAATGCGATCTTCACGCACGACCTCGTCGAAGGCATCGGCATGGCTGGAAAAGCGCAGCGACTCCTTGGAGCCAAGTCCGAGAAAGCCCTTGCGGCACAGCGATTCGCGAAACAAGCCCAACGCACGCTCCTGCAACTGGCGGTTGAAATAGATCAGCACATTGCGGCAGGACACCAGATGCATCTCCGCAAACACGCTGTCGGTCGCCAGACTGTGGTCTGAGAAGACGATGTGCTGGCGCAGCGTCTTGTCGAACACGGCACGGCCGTAGCCGGTGGTGTAGTAGTCCGACAGTGAGGTCCTGGCGCCGCTCTTTTGATGGTTGCTGGTGAAGCCGGCGATGCGATCCAGGCTGTAGACGCCTGACTCGGCTTTCTTCAGCGCAGTCGGGTTGATGTCGGTGGCATAGATGAGGGTACGTTCCAGCAACCCTTCTTCGCGCAGCAGGATCGCGAGGGAATACACTTCCTCTCCGGCGCTGCAACCGGCTACCCAGATCTTCAATGAAGGATAGGTGCGCAGCAGGGGAATCACCTTCTCGCGCAGCGACAGAAAATAGGCCGGGTCGCGGAACATCTCGCTGACCTGCACCGTCAGGTAATCCATCAGCGCCGGAAATACCTCCGGTTCATGCAGCACCTTGTCCTGCAACTGCGACAGCGTCTCGCAACCGAAACGGTTCATCGCCGTCACCAGACGGCGCTTCAGCGACGCGCCGGCATAGCCGCGAAAATCGCAGTGATACTTGAGATAGATAGCGTCGAGCAACAACTGCATCTCGATGTCGAAATGCTTGTTGGGCGAACGCGTACCGGTGTTTACTTGGGCATCCATACACGTACCAGTGACAGCAGTTTTTCAACGTCGAGCGGCTTGGCGATGTAGTCGTTGGCGCCGGCGGCCAGGCATTTTTCCTGATCGTCCTTCATGGCCTTGGCGGTCAAGGCGATGATCGGCAGTTTCTTCCACTCGGATCGCTTGCGGATCTCGCGCATGGCGGTCATGCCATCCATTTCCGGCATCATGATGTCCATCAGCACGAGGTCGATAGCCGTACCGGAGCTTGTCCGGCTGCGCTCCAGCGCGGCCAGTGCTTCGATGCCGTTACGGGCGATGTCGATCTTCATTCCTTTGGGTTCGAGCACGCTCGACAGCGCAAAGATGTTGCGCACGTCGTCTTCCACCACAAGGATGCGGCGGCCTTCGAACACGGTCTCGCGGTCGCGCGCCACCTTGAGCAAGCGCTGGCTTTCCATCGGGAGGGTGGTTTCAACCTGATGCAGGAACAAGGTCACTTCGTCGAGCAGGCGTTCCGGCGAACGCGCATCCTTGATGATGATGGAGCGCGAGAAGCGGCGCAGTTGCTGCTCTTCTTCCGTCGTCAGCGAGCGGCCGGTATACACGATCACCGGTGGAAAGGAAACATCGTCCTGCTTCGCCATTTTTTCCAGCAGCTCATAGCCGCTGAGATCGGGCAGGTTCAGGTCCATGACCATGCAATCGAAGGTGGTCACCTGCAATTGCGCCAATGCGTCGGCGGCGTTTTCGACACCAACGATATTGATGTCCTGACTGCCCAGCAACTGGCGAATGCTTTCACGCTGACGCGCATCGTCTTCGACCACCAGCACATGATGCATGCTTTGTGAGAATTTGGCTTCCAGCTTCTTGAAGGCCTCGACCAACTCCTTGCGTTGTACCGGCTTGAGGGCATAGCCGACGGCGCCGCGCTCCAGCGCTTCCTGTGAATAGTCGGCGACCGAGACGACGTGCACCGGAATATGCCGCGTCACCGGGTTGCGCTTGATCTGGTCGAGCACGCCGAGTCCGGAGAAATCCGGCAGGTTCATATCAAGCACGATGGCGTTGGGATGATACTGGCTTGCGGCAGCGACACCTTCATTGGCCGAATGCACGACGATGCACTGATAACCCATCTCGTGTGCGAGGTCGCGCAGGATCAGCGAAAACGCCACGTCGTCTTCGATCACGAGGATACGGCGTGCGGTGTTGTCGAGCCGGTTACGGTCATCGTCGACAGCGCCCGGCTGCGACGATATGCTGATGCTGCGCGCTGAGGTATCGACAAGCGCAGTCGGCAAAGACACCGGTGCGGTTTTTTGTATCGTCTTAAGATTCGGCAGACCGGACTGCTGCAGAGAGGATTGCAGAGAAGGTTGCAAGCCTGACTGCACCTTCGGCAACTCCGGCGCATCCAACGCTCCCGGACGCGTCTGGACCGCGTCCGCGGAATACACGGCCGGCAGGATCAGGGTAAAGATGCTGCCCTCGCCGGGATTGCTCTGCACTTGAATATCGCCGCCCAGCAAACGTGCCAGATCGCGAGAAATCGACAGGCCCAGTCCGGTGCCGCCATATTTGCGATGCGTGCTGCCGTCGGCCTGACGGAAGGCTTCGAAGATGAAATGTTGCTGATCCTGCGCAATGCCGATACCGGTGTCGCGCACCGAGAACGCCACCTTGCCTGCGGCGACGGGATAAATGGTCAGCGTCACTTCACCCTTGTCGGTGAACTTGAGCGCGTTGGACAGCAGGTTCTTCAGGATCTGGCCGATGCGCTGGATATCGGTCTCGATATGCGCGGGTGCGCCGGCTTCGATGATGGTGCGGAAGGCCAGGCTCTTTTGCTGCGCGGTCGGCTTGAAGCTGGCCTGCATGTCATCAGCCAGCTTGGTCAGCGCGACCGGTTCGGGCAGGATATCGATCTTGCCCGCTTCCATCTTGGACAGATCGAGAATGTCATTGATCAGCGCCAGCAAATCGTTGCCTGCCGATGAAATGGTCTGGGCAAAACGCACCTGCTCGCCGGTCAGGTTGCCGTCCTTGTTGTCGGCCAGCAGTTTGGCCAGGATCAATGTCGAGTTGAGCGGCGTGCGCAACTCGTGGCTCATGTTGGCGAGGAACTCGCTCTTGTACTGGTTTGACCGCTCCAGCTCACTGGCTTTCTGCTGCAATATGTCCTGCGCCTTGGACAGATCGTCTTTTTGCGCTTCCAGCTGCTGCGCCTGTTCTTCGAGCTGGGCATTGGTTTCTTCCAGCTCGGCCTGTTGCGTTTCCAAGCGAACCTGCGAGGCCTTGAGCGCATTGCTTTGCTCTTCCAGCTCTTCGTTGTTGACCCGTAGTTCTTCTTCCTGGGTCTGCAATTCTTCTGACTGGCGCTGGGTTTCTTCCAGCAGTTCTTCCAGACGGGTGCGATCCTTGGAAGAGCGCACGGAGACCGCAATCATGTCGGCGATGGTGGACAGGAAATTTACTTCATTAGTGTGCAAGGTGCGGAAGAAGCCCAGTTCCACCACTGCCTGCACGCCACCGTCGACGCTGGCCGGGACAATGAGCAACTCCAGCGGCTTGGAGACGCCAAGGCTGGATGACACCGGCAAATAGCCGCCGGGGACATCGCGCACGTGCAGGGATTGATTCAGCTTGGCCGCCTGACCCAGCAAACCGTCGCCGGGCTGCACCCGGCTGTGCGGGTTGTCGGCTGCCAGCGCATAACCACCGAAACGCTGAAATGCGCCGCCCGCTTCCTGAATATAGATGGCGCCAACCTGGGCGTTGAGATAGTCCGCCAGAAAGGCCAGCGCGTTGGCGCCCAGCACATCCAGCCTTTGTTCGCCTTGCAGACGCTCGCTCAGGCCAATCTGGCCGGCGCGCATCCAGACCTGCAATTCCCGCGCGCGGTAATCACGCGAGGTCATCACCGCTGCAATGGCGATGAGCACCAGCAACAAGGCCGAACCGCCCCAGGTAATGGTGTTGGACAAACTGACGGCGGTACGCCATTCGACCTGGCGGTCGCTAAGCAGATCGCGCTCGTGGGTTTCCATTCGATCGACCAGCGTACGCAGACGATCCATCGCCAATTTGCCGCGATCGGTCCGTACTACTGCCAGCGCCGCTTCGCTACCTTGGTTGCGGCGCAGTTCGATGCTTTCCGCCAGCTCGTCCATCTTGATCTTGACCAGCGAGGTCACTGCATCCAGACGCTGCAATTGTTCCGGACTATCGCTGACCAGGCCGCGTAGTTTAATCAGCTCGCCGGGCAAGGAAGCGCGGGCATTGAGGTAAGGCGTCAGATAGCTTTCGGTGTTGGTCAGCAGATAGCCACGCTGTCCGGTCTCCGCATCTTTCAGCGCCGACACCACCAATTGCAACTGCTCCCGGACTTCTATCGTATGCGACACCAGTGCAGCCGTACTTTCGCGTGTTTGCAGCGAGCGATAGGAAAACACGGCAATCAGGATCACGGCGAGGATGGCGACGGCAAATCCGACCAGCGGGCCCGGCGGTAACGGTGGCCCCGATATCGGGCCGCGCGGCCCCCTGTTCTGCTCCCGCACCGGTATCGACGATGACGTCTTTGGTGACGATGACCCTTCAGTATGCATGGCAGAACCTGGCACGGCGTGCTCCGTAATAATAAGAATGCGGGAAAGAAGGCGATCGGGTGAGATGACCGCCAGAAAATTTTCTTATATTTCTTATGGGAAAGCGCGAAAATTATACTCGATTGATTGAATATAAATACGAAGCATTCGGCTTTATTCCTACCAATACTTCCGACTTTCCCCCAAGAAAAATACAACTTAAAGATGGCATCAATCGAGTTCGCGCACGTCGCCCGACCAACTGATTGCGTCGGTGGTTAGCAGGCATGTCGCCGGTTATTGAAAGAGTCTGCGCCGCGGCAAGCACGACTTGGATCATCGTCTGATCTTTTATCCAGGCCGCAGGCGAACGCAACAATGACGCATTCTGAACACAGAATGGATGCAGAGTGAATACAGAACATGCCCGGCGGTATGTCAGCTTAACCGAAAGTTAAGAGCCGATGTGCGTGACCTTGCGGCCAGGCGCGCCGTTTGTAGGACAACGCCTGACACACTGTTGCATGGAGTCAACTACCTGTGTAATCGACGATCGCGCGCCGGGCGATACGCAAGGCCGCATCCAGTTCTGCCGCCTTGACCTTGCAGTCGGAGGCCGAGGTGGAAGAAACATCGGCGGCGGACAGCATGCCCTCCAGCTCGCCTGCGAGACGATGCACGTCGGTCAGCGCCAGCGTGCCTGCGCTGCCGCGCAACTTGTGCGCCAGTGTCTTGGCCTGGGCCGGTTCGTCGGCTTGAATATGGGCGAGGATATCGCTGCCGGTCTTTTCATACTGCTCGGCGAACTTGCCGAGAAATTTGGCGTAGACGTCTTTGCTGCCCCAGGCCTCGAGACCGACATCGACGTCGAGTCCCGGCGTGGCGCTGGGAGCAGTCTCGATGATTGTCGGGAAAGTCGTGGCGACACTTGCCGACGTGTAGGCAGGCTTGGCCGATTTTGCCGCGTTGCGCCGCTCCAGCTCATCGGCCGACAGATGCGCGATGTGCTGACGTACGACCGAAATGATCTGTTCGACGTTATAGGGCTTGGAAAGGAAACCATTCATGCCCGCCGTCATCGCCGCCTCCTGCTGCGCCTTGAAGGCGCCGGCGGTTAGCGCAATGATGGGCAACGTGCGCAGCTGCAGGGTGTCGCGGATCTCATGCGTAGCGGTGTAGCCGTCCATGACCGGCATCTGAATATCCATCAACACGAGATCGGCGCCGTCGGGATGTGCACGCAGCCAGTCGACCGCCTCACTGCCGTCACCGACAGCGACGACTTCGGCGCCATCGGCTTCGAGGATGCGCTTGGCAACTTCGCGATTGATTTCACTGTCGTCGACCACCAGCACGCGCACGCCGTCGATGCGATTGTCACGACTATCCCGACCTTCACGCACATTGCTGCCCGTGCCGGTACTGGCGTTGCCCTGGCCTGCAGCACCTGCAATGCCGGACTTTCGCACTTTACCGTTACCTGCCTCACCGCTACGCCGCTGGCGCACATGGATGATGGTGTTGTAGAGCGTCGACGGCGTGACCGGTTTGGTGATCACCGCATCCAGCAATTCGGCATCCGGTGAATTCATCACGTCGTCGCGGCCGTAAGCGGTGACCATGATGACGATGGGCGGCTGACTTTGCGAAGACGATGCTTCGCGAATCGCCCTGGCCACCGACAAACCATCCATGCCCGGCATGCGCCAGTCGAGCAGAAAAATATCGTACGCCAGGTTGTGCCGCAAACGCACCATGGTTTTGGAAACGGCATCTTCGCCCGACTCCACCGTGTCGACCTGCCATCCCATAGACTTAATGGTATCGGCCAGGACGGCGCGTGCGGTCGCGTTGTCGTCGGCTACCAGCACGGTGAGCGGGCCTTCCACCGGCGACGCCTCGTCTGCGTGCGACATGGTCTGAAACGGCAACATAAACCAGAACTGACTGCCCTTGCCCGGTTCGCTGATGACGCCGATATCGCCGTGCATCAGCTGCACCAGATGACGGCAAATGGTCAGGCCCAGCCCGGTGCCGCCGAAGCGCCGCGTGGTGGACGTGTCTTCCTGGGTGAAAGCGTGGAAGATATCTTGCTGACGGTCTGCCGGAATACCAATGCCGCTGTCTGTCACCGCAAACCGCAACATCACCTGGTCGCCGGCTTCGCTGAGAACAGCCACGTGGATGCTGATCTCTCCCTTTGCCGTGAACTTGATGGCGTTGCTGGTGAGATTGACGAGAATCTGCTCAAGTCGCAGCGCATCGCCATACAGATGCTCAATCCCGACATCGTTGAAGCCGACCACCAGTTCCACATCTTTTTCACCGATGTTGGGGGCCGTGACGTTGACGACATTTTCCAGCACGGTACTGAGGCGGAACGGTACGTGCTCGATATCCAGCCGCCCTGCTTCGATCTTTGACACGTCAAGGATATCGTTGATAATGCCCAGCAGTGAATGGCCGGCGGTAATGATCTTGCGCACCAGATCGCGCTGGTCAGCATCGAGCGCCGTCTTCTCAAGCAGGTACGTCAGTCCGAGCACGGCGTTCATCGGCGTGCGGATTTCGTGGCTCATGTTGGAGAGGAAACTGCTCTTGGCGCGCGTGGCCGACTCGGCGCGCGACAGCGCCAGTTCGAGATTACGGTTGGCATCCATCAGATTCTTGGTCTGCTGCTCAACCAGGCCTTCGAGACGCAGGCGATACTGGCTCAATTCCTTTTCCAGACGCTTGCGGTCGGTGATATCGCGCGCGATGTACGACGTGCCGATGATATTTTTCTCGCCATCGAGAATGGGCGAAATCGTCACCGAAATATCGAGCAGGCGACCATCCCGATGCCAGCGCGTGGTCTCGAAATTGACCACCGTTTCACCCTGCATGATCTGCGCAGTGATACCGCGTGTTTCCTCGTTTTTTTCCGTCGGCACCAGAACATAGATCGACTGGTTGAGCATCTCGCGCGCCAGATAGCCGAACACCTTTTCCGCGCCTGGGTTCCAGCTGTTGATGAGATCGTCGAGGCCGGTGCCGATGATGGCGTCATCCGACGAGGCGACGATCGACGCCAATACCGAACGGGTTTCCTGATGGCGCAACAAGTCGGATACGCGTTCCTCGCTGGCAAGCAGTTCGGTCTCGGCCTTGACCCGGTCATGTACTGCGATCTCGCGGCGTCTGCGTTGCACGGCCAGTTGCCAGCTCAGCAAAGCCAGCCCCGCCAGAATCAGAATGACGAACCCGGATAACCGCGTCAGGATTCTGTAATTGTCGACCATCACACGCTTCTGCGGCAGAAATAGCGCGACAGTCCACGGCGATTGCTGATGCAGCCCGTAGCGGCCGGTATTGCCGTCAATGTCGACGCGCTGCCACGACCAGATGCCGTCACCACCAATGATATTGCCGGCGGGCTTCGCCTGCATCTGCTTCCAGACATCGGGAAAGTCGCGCTTCAGGCTTTCCTCGCGCTTGAACATGAAGGCCCATTCGTCCGCAGAGTTGGTGCTGTAGAGCCAGAATCCTTCGGCATTAACCAGCATGGCGCGGTTGACGCCGCGCTCGACCTGATTGGAGAAGCGGTCCAACAGCGGTGCCATGAGCAGGTTGATGATCAGGATCCCGCGCGATTGTCCGCCACTGGTAAACACCGGCACCGCCAACCGTACAGTGGGCTTGTGTGGTACTTCGATCTTGCCGTTTTCGACATTGAGATCCATCGGCGAGATGAGGATCTCACCCCGCGGCAACGTCATGGTGTCGGTGAAATACGGCCGGTCTTTCTTGTTCTGCAAATATTTTTGAGCCACCAGCATCGGCCCGGTGCTGGTCATGTTCACACGGATTTTTTCCATGCCGTCCTGATCGATCCAGCGCACCTGGTCATAGTAGGGATTACGCAGCATCAGCGTGGAAAAACTCTCTGCCATGGCGGCAATGTTTTCCGGCGTCGGATCGTTCACCCCGCGTGCGATAGGCGCTTCACCGGTAAGAATGCTCAGATGGCGCAGCGGCGCATCCATGTCGTTGGTCAATGACGCCACGCCCAATGCCACGCGTTCGCGCTGCTCCAGCTGGAGGCGATTCAGTTCGGCGTCAATGCGGCTGTGATAGAGAAAAGCAGCTGCAGCCAGCACCATGGCGGCCAACGGCAGAAACTGCGCCAAAAAGTAGTGCTGATTTCCCTTCAGCCTGCGCATGCGCTCTCCCGATGGAAACACTGGTGCGAAGCCCGGTGTTGACGTCGCACAGTACGGCATGGTGACTGTGCAGGCGCTGTAGTTGTTCTAGCTCGGGCCTGATCGGGCCATTATGCCCATGAACTTTGGACGTGGCAATTTGGCTGATCAGTTACGCGATGAAAATTACACGGCCTGTTTGCCGACCTGAGACGTGCATCTCTTCACTTCGGCAAATTCAGGGCGGAAAGACGATGCGCCAACTTCTGCTCGCGAAACGCTTCGGTGACAAAATCGACGAAAACACGTGTCTTGCCCGGCAATAGCTTCTGACTGGCGAAGTAGAGTGACAGCGGGCCGACGTCGGCGTGCCAGTCCGGCAGCACGCGCACCAAGGCGCCGCTTTGCAAATGGGGCAAGGCATGCAGCACGCCTACCAGGCCGATACCCACGCCCAGCAAAGTCGCATGGCAAACCGCATCAGGATCGTTGAACAACATCACAGGTTTTTGCGCGGCCACCATTTCGGCGCCGTTGCGATGGCGCATGACCATCGTGCGCACGCGGCTGTTCAAGGGTGAACGCATGGCCACGCTGTCGAAATCACCGAGCCCGGCAGGATCTTTCGGCAAACGCTTGCCGCGTAAAAATGCCGGCGAAGCCGCCGCAATAATATGCACTTGCGCCAATTCACGCGCGACCATGCCGGGCGGCAGATCGAAGCCGCCGCCAATCGCCGCATCAAACCCGCCTGCGATCAGATCCAGCGGACGATTGTCGAAAAACCAGTCGGGCGTCACCGCCGGATAGCGTTTCAGGAAAGCCGGCATGAGCGGCAGCAAATAATCCATCCCCAATGCCTGGGAGGTACTGAGCTTGAGCACACCGGCCGGCTGTCCGGCATTGACGGTGACATCGGCAATCGCTCCCTGAATACTGTCCAACCCGCCCTGCACGGATTGCAAAAATCGCTCACCCGCCTCGCTCAGCGTCAGTCCGCGCGTGCTGCGCTGGAACAGCCGCACACCGAGGTTGCGCTCCAGCTGCGCGACATTGCGGCTTACCGCAGCCGGCGTCAGCGCCAGCCGCCGCGCCGCCGACGAAAAGCTGCCGGTCTCGGCGCTGCGGACGAAGGATTCCAGATTGGCGAGGGTTTCCATACGTTTTCCTTCTGACAAGCTTCAAGTAATGATTGAAAGTGATTCTATCCGATCACTACTAACACTAGAAGAATGAAACGCCTACAGTTGAGCTCAGCAAAGCCTTGGTCACCGTCACCGGGACGGAACAGCACACCGCTGAACTCACAAACTGAAAGGAAACATCATGAACATCGCCATCATCGGCGCCGGCTCCATCGGCACCGCCATCGCCCGCCAACTCGCCCGCAACGGCATCGCCGCCTCCATCGCCAACAGCCGCGGCCCGGAATCGCTGCGAGCACTGACCGACGAACTCGGCGCCCACATCAAGGCCGTCAGCGTCAAAGAAGCGGCGCAAGCCGACCTGGTCTTCCTGGCCGTGAACTGGGGACGCATACCGGATGCCCTTAAAGACGCCGGCCCATGGAACAAGCGCATCCTGATCGACGCCAACAACGCCATCGACGGCGCCACGTTCAAGGCAGTCGATCTGGGCGGACGCGCTTCCAGCGAAGTGGTGGCGGAATTTGCACCGGGCGCGCGCGTGGTCAAAGCATTCAATCATCTGCTTGCCGCTGTGCTGGCCGGCGATCCGCAAGCGGAAGGCGGCCGTCGCGTGTTGTTCCTGTCGGGCAATGACGTCGACGCAAAAACAACCGTCGGCGATCTGATCACGCGGCTCGGCTTTGCGCCCGTCGATCTGGGAGGCGTGAACGAAGGCCGGGCAGCGCAATTTCCCGGTGGTCCGCTGCCGGTGCTGAATCTGGTGAAGTTTGGTTGATATCCGTTCAGAACGGCGATGCGCCCGCATGCACATGGCCGATGCCGGCTACTTCGTCCTCGATCTGGAACAAATCCGAAAACTCGCAGCATTCCTGCGCCAGCATCAGAATCGATGAGATGAAGTTGCTCTTGCGCTCGCCACGGTAGAGTGCGACGTAAGGGATTTCCGGCAAGGCGGGGGTGGTCTCGACCACCTCCAGTGCGCCGCGCTCAACAAGCGAGCGCAGGCACAGATGCGGCAGGTAGCTCACCCCCATGCCTGAGACCGTCAGACCGATCAGCGCCACGAGGCTGCTGCAACTGATGGAGTTGGACGGCGACACCACCTGCGACTTGAACCAGCGGTCATAGATGATGCCGGTGCCCGACTTGTCGCCTTGCGTCAATATGGTGTGCTGCGCCAGCTCATGCATGCGCAACACCCGAGAACTGGAAGACGAGCGCGGCAACAAGCCGGGCTTGGCCATCCATACGCTCTTGACCTTACCCATCGGCAGCACCGAGAAACGCGATTCGGCGAAGGCGTCGGGAACGATGATGGCATCGATTTCATCAGCCAGCAGCTTGTCGCGCAAACTCACGCTCAGATCCACATCCGGCTCGATCACCACCTTGGGATAGTGCTCGCGCACCTGCTTGACCAGACGCGGTAGCCAGGTCATCGCCGTCAGCTCGGTCACGCCGATGCGCAAACGGCGCTCCACCACTTCCGGTTTGCTGAACTGCTCGACGGCGGCGTCGCGCTGTTCCAGCAGACGCTTGGCGACTAACAGCAACTCTTCCCCCTTTTCCGTCAGCCGCGCCTGCCGCAGATCGCGGTCGAACAGGGCGGTGTCGAAACTGCTTTCCAATTCCTTGATGCGCTTGGATACCGCCGACTGCGTGGTGTTGAGCTTGCGCGCAGCCGCCGCAAAGCCGCCCAGGGTGGCGATCCAGTACAAGGCTTCGAGCTGTTTGAAGGAGAACATGGGATGGCGGAAGTGAGGTGCATTGAGATGGTGCAACAAACCGATTGTATTCCCAAAAGAGATGCAAATTGATAATTAAATATCGCTTTTTTTAGTTTTTCAGCACTCCTATTATCGGGCTAACGAGTAGGTACAAAACAAACACAACGTGAGCCTGAGGAGATTTTCACCATGTCTGCATCCCCCTATGCCATCGCCATCCATCCTGCGCCCGCAGTTGCTTCGGCAGCCACGCTGGACGCATTGCACGGATTGGTGGTGTCGCACCTGAGCGATAACCTGCAACGCCTGTCCGGCGTGCGCGGCCTGCAGCGTCTGCATCCCGAGCGCAAGCTGGTCGGCACCGCCTTCACCGTCAAGACCCGTCCCGGCGACAATCTGCTGATCTACAAGGCCCTGATGATGATGTCACCCGGCCATGTGCTGGTGGTGGACGGCGGTGGCGATACCAGCAACGCGCTGGTCGGCGAACTGATCATGTTGTACGCCCAGCAACGCGGCTGCGCCGGTTTCGTGATTGACGCCGCCGTGCGCGACAGCGCTGCTTTCCATGCGGCGGACTTTCCCTGTTATGCCCGCGCCATCGGCCATCGCGGCCCTTACAAGAACGGCCCCGGCCAGATCAACGTGCCCGTCAGCATCGGTGGCCAGGTGATTCGTCCGGGCGATCTGATCGTCGGAGACGAAGATGGCGTGGTGTCCTTCGCACCCGACCAGGCCGATGCGCTGATCGCCGCCGCGCAGCAGACCGCCGCCATGGAAGACGCCATCAAGGCCGAAATCGCCAACGGCAAGGTCGAGCAGGCGTGGCTGAGCAAAGTCTTGCAGCCTTACGGCCTGTAAGCCGGCTTTTCTTGCCCGACGTCTTTTTATTCATCTCTCTTTTTTCTTTCACTGGAGCCGCAATTGGACAAGCTTCTGGCAGACCGCCTTTCTGCCGTCAAACCCTCGCCAAGCATGGCCGCCAAAGCCCGCGTCGACGCCCTGCGCGCCGCCGGCCGCAAAATCATTGACTTCACCATCGGCGAACCTGACTTCCCGACACCGCCGCACATCGTTGCCGCCGGGGTCGATGCGCTGCAGTCGGGCCACACGCGCTATACCGGCTCGACCGGCACACCGGCGCTGCGCAAGGCGATTGCCGCCAAGCTGGAACGCGAAAACCATCTGCGCTACAGCGTCGACGAAGTCGTGGTCGGCAACGGTGCCAAGCACATCATCTACAACACCTTCGCCGCGACGCTCAACGAGGGCGACGAGGTCATCATCCCGACGCCCTACTGGGTGTCCTATCCGGACATGGTCGCCATCCATGGCGGCAAGCCGGTTATCGTGAACTGCGACGCCGCCAGTGGCTTCAAGCTGACCGCTGCGGCACTGGAATCGGCGATCACCGCGCACACCCGCTGGCTGGTGCTCAACACGCCCAACAATCCCAGCGGCGCGGTCTACACGTCCGACGAACTGAACGCCATCTGCGCCGTGCTGCTGCGCCATCCGCAGGTCTGGCTGATGACCGACGAGATTTACGAACACTTCGTCTATGGCGACGCGCAACATATCTCGCCGCTGCAAATCGCGCCTGCCCTGAAGACACGCACCCTGGTCGTCAACGGCGTATCGAAGGCGTATGCGATGACCGGCTGGCGCATCGGCTACGGCGCCGGCCCACAGGTGCTGATGAAAGCGCTGGCGCTGCTGATGTCGCAAAGCACCACTTGCCCGAGTGCGGTCAGCCAGGCGGCTGCCGTTACGGCGTTGTCGGGGCCGCAGCAATGCGTGCTGCAAGGACGCGATCTGTTCAGCAAACGGCGCGACGCCATCGTGACGCTGATCAACAGTATTCCCGGACTGAGCTGCCTGCCGCCCGACGGCGCGTTCTATGTATTTGTCGACGTTGCCGGCTTGCTGGGCAAGCACACCCCGCAAGGCGCGACGCTGACCAGCGACGTCGATGTGATGATGTATTTTCTTGAGCAGGCCGGTGTCGCCACCATTGATGGCGCATCCTATGGCCAGCCATCTTATTTGCGCATGTCGTTTGCGACCTCGATCGAGCAGATTGAATCGGGTTGTCAGCAATTGCGCGATGCTGTATCTCAGTTGATGCCTTAGTTCATGCCTTGGCGGCTGCTTTGGTTGCCGCCTTTTTTACCGTCTCAATTGCCGTCTCAGTCATTTCACTACTATCAGGGAGAAATCATGTTCACACTCAAGCAGTCCGCCATCGCAGCGCTAACAACCGCAGTGCTGATGACGGTCAGTTTTTCCGCCAGCGCCGACCAGCTCGCCGACATCAAACAAAAAGGCACACTGATCTGCGGCACGCTGGGCACCGCCGAACCCTTCAGTTTCCCTAATCCGTCGACGCGTGAAATCCAGGGCTACGACGTCGACTTCTGCAAAGCGATCGCCAAGAGCCTCAACGTCAAGCTGGAGCTGAAGATGATCTCGGTGGCGGCACGTATTCCCGAGCTGCAACAGAACCGCGTCGACATCGTCATCGCCAATCTCGGCTGGACACCGGAACGCGCTGAACAAATCGCCTACAGCGACGGCTATTACGCCAGCCTGCAAAAGGTCGCCGCCCGCCGCTCTTCCGGTTACAAGAGCTTGAACGACCTGGCCGGCAAACGCGTCAGCGCAACCAAGGGATCGACGTCGGAACTGGGCGTGCGCAAATCCCTGCCGACGGCATCGACCACCACCTTCCAGGATCCTCCCGCAGCTTTCCTGGCAATGCAACAAGGCAAGGTGGAAGGTTTCGCCGTGTCCGAGCTGATGCTGGTCAAGTTCAAGCAGCAGACTGAAGACAGCTCGCCGATCGATATCCTGGAACCGGCGCTGATGAACGAATACTGGGGTGTCGGCATGCGCAAGGAAGAATCGGGCCTGATCAAGCACGTCAACGGTGTCCTTGAGAATATGGAAAAAACCGGCGAAGCCAAACAGGTCTTCGACAAGTGGCTCGGCCCCAACACGGCATACAAATTGCAACGTGGCTTCAAGATCGAACCTATCAAGGGTTAAGCAGCGGTTAAGCAAGGGAATAGCAAGGATTGAACAGCTGGGATGACGATCCGCGCTGCCGCCTGATCCGGCTCAACCGGCCAGGCGGCAGCAACGCAATTGGGGAAGGAATTGTATGAGTACCAAACTGGATTTTTCGGTGCTGTTGCGCGAGGACTATCCGCGCCTCATCATCGAAGGCGTCAGCACCATGCTGCAACTGACCGGCTATGCCTGGATACTGGCGATGGCGGTCGGCATCTTGCTGGCGCTGCTGCGCATGACGCGCAATCGCTGGGCCGAGCGCGCTGTCGCACTGTTTGTCGAGTATCACCAGAACGTGCCGATGCTGGTGCAAATCTTTCTCTGGTATTTCGGCGTACCGACCTTGCTGCCGGACAGCGTGCAGCTCTGGTTCAATCAACGTCACAGTGAATTCCTGTTTGCCATCATCGCAGTTGGCCTGTGCATGTCGGCCTACATCTCCGAGAGTCTGCGCAGCGGCATCCGCGCCATTCCAGGTTCGCAAATGGAAGCGGCGCGCGCACTCGGCCTGTCTTATCTGCGGGCCTCGCGTCTGGTGATTCTGCCGCAAGCCTTGCGCATCGCGCTGCCGACGCTGGTCAGCCACACCGTGCTGCTGTTCAAGAACACCAGCCTGGCGATGGTCATCGGCGTAGCTGAACTGACTTACGCCACGCGTGAAATCGAAAGCCAGTCCTTCCACACCATCGAAACCTACTTGCTGACGACCGTGATCTATCTCGGCATTTCGCTGCTGATCATGGCAGGCGGCGCGATGCTGGAAAACCGTTACCGCATCAAGACGCGCTGAGGAATATCGTGATTACCGACATCTTTCACATCGTGCGCGACAACTGGACGCTGCTGCTGATCGGCCAGTATCCCAACGGTCCGCTCGGCGGCCTGGCAATTACACTGATCTTGTCCGTCGCCGGTCTGGCGCTGGCGTTTCCGGTCAGCGTGCTGCTCGCGCTGGGACGCGTCAGTCCCCTGCCGATCCTGCGTGCACCCGCCATCGCCATCATCTACACCGTGCGCGGCGTGCCGCTGGTGATGTTCATTTTCTGGGTCTATTTCTTTGTACCGCTGCTGATCGGCACCACCATTTCCGGCTTCACCACGATGCTGGTGACGGTGGTGATCTATGAAGCCGCGTATCTGGCTGAAGTGATCCGCGCCGGCATCGAGGGCTTGCCCAAAGGCCAGGTCGAAGCCTCACGTGCGCTGGGCATGAGCTATCTGCAGACCATGTTCAAGATCGTGTTGCCGCAGGCGCTCTACAACATGCTGCCGGCGATGATCAGTCAATTCGTCTCGACCATCAAGGAGACCTCGCTGGGGTATGTCATCAGCGTCAACGAACTGACCTTTGCCGCCAATCAGATCAACAGTACCTTGCTGACCAAACCCTTTCCGGTGTTTGTGATGCTGGCGTTAATCTACTTCGTGCTGTGCTCGCTGCTGACGCAATTCGCCCGCTGGCTGGAACGCCGCATCGCCAGACGCCGTAGCGGCGGCCCTCGCAGTACGGTTGCAACGGTAGTCCCAAACAGCAATACGGTCGCAGCGACCACGGCGGCCTGATCAATTTCAACGGAATCGACATCATGGAAACATCTTCCGGCGGCATCGCCACACCCACGACTCAGGCTACAAACGATACAAACAGCATGATCAGCTTCGATCAGGTCAACAAATGGTACGGCTCCTATCACGCACTGGCCGACGTCAACGCCAGCGTCACCAAGGGTGAAGTCGTCGTGGTCTGCGGCCCTTCCGGATCAGGCAAGTCGACGCTGATTCGCACCGTCAACCGGCTCGAAGAAATCCAGAAGGGCAAGATCGTCTTCGACGGCCAGGATGTGCACGCCCCCAAACTGGATCTGAATCGCTTCCGCGCCCGGGTGGGCTTTGTATTCCAAAGCTTCAACCTGTTCCCGCATCTGTCGGTGCTGGACAACATCGTCATGGCTCCGGTCAACGTGCGCGGCAGCAAACGCAGCGAAGCGCGGGTGCGTGCACTGGAATTGCTGGAACGTGTCGGCCTGGCCAGCAAGGCTGAGTCTTTTCCCGGCCAGTTATCCGGTGGACAACAGCAGCGCGTGGCAATCGCACGCGCGTTGGCCATGGATCCACCGGCGATGCTGTTCGACGAGCCAACGTCCGCGCTCGACCCGGAAATGGTAGGCGAAGTCTTGCAAGTGATGAAGCAACTTGCCCGTGACGGCATGACCATGATCTGCGTCACCCACGAAATGGGATTCGCACGCGAAGTCGCCGACCGCGTGTGGTTCATGGATCAGGGACGTATCGTGGAAACCGGCACGCCGGATGATTTTTTCTTGCGTCCGCATAGTGTGCGCGCGCAAAAATTCCTCTCGGAATTGCGTGCGCATTGATTCCGTATTCAAGAACACTGTTTCTGCTTTAATCGACTAGTAGACATCCTCTCCGGACGTTCCGCAGTCAGACAAACTGCCATCCTGCCGTCGGAAAACTTCCTGATCTTTGCGATCTGGGGCGTCTTTTTCCGGCGGCGATTTTCCTCACCCTTTTCTCCAGCTCTTATTGAACTTTCGTTGTCGGCGGGCGGCCAAACTGATCTGCTTCCAGCCAATTTTCGATGAGACCATCATGAGAGAAAACCAGCAAGAAGACTTCCCGGGCGCCGACCGCCACAGCGATGCCGACAACAGCGCGCCGCACTCCCCTTTCAACGTTGCTGAAAACACAAATCTTCCATCAGACGGAAATGGAGCGCCTCAACTGACGCGCCGCTCCTTTTTGATGTGGGTCGGCTCCAGCGGTGCGGCGACAGCATTGCCTGCCGCTGCGGCCTCTGCGTTTGCAGCGCCGATGGCGGCATCTGCGCCGGTGACGATGGATCCCGGCCTGGTGAATGTACGCCTGACGGTCAACGATGTGGTGCGCGACGCGCAAGTCGATGTGCGCACCAGCCTGCTCGATTACCTGCGCGAAAACCTGCAACTGACCGGCACCAAGAAAGGTTGCGATCACGGCCAGTGCGGTGCCTGTACGGTGCACGTCAATGGCCGCCGCGTGAACTCATGTCTCAGCTTCGTCGCGATGCACGACGGCGATACCGTCACCACCATCGAAGGACTGGGTACGCCGGATCGGATGCATCCGATGCAGGCAGCCTTTGTCGCGCACGATGGCTTGCAGTGCGGCTATTGCACCGCCGGCCAGATCATGTCGGCCACGGCCTTGCTGAAAGAGCCTTGCGGCCGCAGCGATGCCGACATCAAGGAAGCCATGAGCGGCAACATCTGCCGCTGCGGTGCGTACTCCAATATCGTGGCGGCGATCCGGCAGGTTCGCGACGCTACCTGATCACTGATCATCAGTCACACTTCCCGAGGAATCGCCATGCACACCTTTCAGATGCTGCGCGCACGGACGCCCGACGACGCCGTGCGGCTTGCTGCGGCCAGCCCGGAAACTTTGCCGCATCCTGTTCGTTTTCTCGCCGGCGGCACCACGCTGGTGGACTTGATGAAGCTCGACGTCGAGCAGCCGCAACAGGTCATCGACATCAACCGCCTGCCGTTTGATCAGGTGGAACAGACCGCTGATGGCGGCCTGAATATCGGCGCACTGGTACGCAATAGCGATCTCGCCAATCATCCCCTGGTGATGCAGCGCTATCCCGTTCTGAGCCAGGCGCTGCTATCGGGCGCGTCGGCGCAGTTGCGTAATATGGCGACCACCGGCGGCAACCTGTTGCAGCGCACGCGCTGTGTGTATTTCCGCGATACGGCAACGGCCTGCAATAAACGCCAGCCCGGCAGCGGCTGTGCGGCGATGGACGGTTTCCACCGCAATCTGGCGATTCTCGGCATCAGCGATCAGTGCATCGCCACCAATCCCTCTGACATGAACGTTGCACTGACGGCGCTGGAAGCGACCATCCATGTCCAGGGCGCGGGCGGTGCCCGCATGATTCCCATCAACGATTTCTATCTGTTGCCGGGTGCGACGCCACAGCGCGAAACCGTGCTCGCGCCGGGTGAGCTGGTGACGCACGTATCGCTAACCGCCCCGGTGGCAAACGCCGGTTCGACCTATCTCAAGCTGCGCGACCGCGCCTCGTATGAATTTGCACTGTCCTCGGCGGCAGTGCTGATCGGCGTCAGCGGCGGGCGCATCTCACATGCACGCGTGGCGCTGGGCGGCGTCGGCACGCGGCCATGGCGTTCGCCGGAAGCCGAAGCCGTGCTGCAAGGCGCAGCGCCGAACCTCGATACATTTGCTCACGCGGCGGCGGCATCGGTGCGTGATGCACGCACGCATCGCGACAATGCTTTCAAAGTAGACCTGATCCAGCGCTGTCTGGTGCAGGCGTTAAAGGTAGCGGTTTCGCCGGCACAAAGGAGCGCATGATGCCTGACACTATTGTGACGACTATCCCGATCCAGTCGCAGACACCGCCCATCCAGGCCGGCGTCGGCGCTGCCGTGTCGCGCATCGACGGCCCGCTCAAAGTCACCGGCCGCGCACGCTATACCTCGGACCATCGCTTTCCCGGCATGCTGATCGGCGTGCCGGTGTGCGCCACCATCGCCAGCGGCGCGATCCGCGGCATCGACACCTCGGTGGCGGCAGCAATGCCGGGCGTGCGCATCGTCTACACGCATGACAACATCGGCAAGTTCTTTCACATCAATGCAGCCTCGGGCGTGAAGACCGACGAACGCCGCCCGCCGCTGGAAGACAATACCGTGCGCTACTACGGCCAGTATGTGGCGCTGGTGGTGGCCGACACCTTCGAGCAGGCGACTGCAGCGGCAGCAGCGGTCAAGGTCGACTACCGGCGCGATCCGCATGACGTCAGCAAACTGCTGGCAACCAGCGACCAGCCCAAGACCGATACCGAGCGCGGCAATCCCGACCAGGCCTTCGCTTCAGCAGCGGCTGCGGTGCGGCTCGACGAGACCTACACCACGCCGGTCGAAACACATAACCCCATCGAGCTGCACGCCTCGGTTGCGCTCTACGACGGCGCTACGCAATCCTTCACACTGTACGAAACCTCGCAAGCCATCGTCAATCATCGCGGCGTGATGAGCCAGATGCTGGGCGTGCCGCAGGAGAACATGCGCATCGTCACCGAATATCTCGGCTCCGGCTTTGGCGGCAAACTCTGGCCGTGGGGACACAGCCTGCTGGCGGCGCAAGCGGCGCGCAATCTGCATCGCCCGGTCAAGCTGGTGATCTCGCGCGACATGATGTTCCACAACGTCGGCCATCGCACCAACACCCAGCAGCGCATACGGCTGGCGGCCACCCGTGGCGGCAAGCTGCTGTCGCTGCAGCAGGACTATCTGTTCCATGTCGCGCAGGAAGAAGCCAGCGTCGAACACTGCGGCGAATCGACGGCCTATCTCTACGGTACCGAAAACATGCGCATCACCGGCGCACCGGTCAAACGCCATATCGCACCGAACACGTCCATGCGCGGCCCGGGCGCAGTACCCGGTCTGTTTGCCACCGAGTCGGCGATGGATGAATTGGCAGTGCGACTGAACATCGACCCGGTGCAATTGCGCCTGCTCAACGAACCGGCAACTGATCAGAGCATCCGCGCGCCTTTCTCTTCGCGTCATTTGCGCGAGGCTTTGCTGACCGGCGCCGAACGTTTCGGCTGGGCACGCCGCAATCTGCAAGTCGGCAGCATGCAGCAGGACGGCGAAATTCTCGGCTGGGGTGTAGCGGCCTGTTCATGGATCGCCAAGCGCCTGGGTGCAGAAGCGTCGGTCACGCTGGGCAGCGATGGCACGGCGCGTATCTATTCCGCCGTGCAGGACATCGGCACCGGCACCTATACCGTGGTGTCGCAAATGGTGGCCGAGCTGACCGGCATACCGATGGCGAAGATCATTGTCGCCATCGGCGATACGCGCCTGCCACCGGGACCGATGTCGGGCGGTTCGATGGCGACTGCTTCCATGGTGCCGGCAGTGGCGCAGGCCGCGCGTGCAGCGATGACACAAGTGTTGTCGCTGGCATCCGAGCACGAACGCTCGCCCTTCCGCGGCGTCAAGACGGACGCGTTGGCGTTCACCCAAGGCCGGGTGCATCGGCGCGACCAGTCGCCGCAAAGCGGCGTGCCGTTTGCCGATATCCTCGCGGCGGCGCAAGTGAGCGGTGTCGACGGCAAAGGTAAATCGGGCCCCAGCAGTGAGGATCCGGGCGCCAGGAATATTTCCATTCATTCCTATGGCGCGCATTTTGTGGAAGTGCGCTGGCAGCCCGACATCGCCCGTCTGCGCGTGAGCCGCGTGGTGACGGTAATCGACGCCGGCCGCATCATCAATCCGCGTACCGGGCGCAACCAGATCGAAGGCGCGGTGGTGATGGGCATCGGCATGGCGCTGTTCGAACAAACCCATTACGATCCGCGCAACGGCAAGCCGGTCAACAACAACCTGGCCGATTATGTGATGGTGACCAACGCCGATTCACCGGAAATGGATGTGGTGTTCCTCGATTATCCCGACAAGGCGCTGGATGAAATCGGCGCGCGCGGCATCGGCGAGATCGGCATTGCCGGCATCGCACCGGCGGTCACGGCGGCGGTGTATCACGCCACCGGCGTGCGGGTGCGCGATCTGCCGGTGGATATCGAGGACTTGCTGAAAGCGCCTTACCGCTATAGAGCTTGAACACCGGCTGTGAAACTGCGCTACATTGAGCGTTCTTTTCCCACTGCAAGGAACGCTCATGTCCAGTCCAGCCATCGAAGTTAAACGCGACCAGTCGCTCTCCATGCGTCACGTCGTCCACGTGCGCAATCACCTCATCTCGGTTGACGGCGCAGTGGAAGAAGGCGGCGACGATGCCGGCCCCAATCCGCATGACTTGTACGATGCCGCGCTCGGCGCTTGCAAGGCGCTGACGATGGTGTGGTACGCCAAGCGCAAGAACATCCCGGTGGAAGATATCCAGGTTGCCATCACCCGCGACAACAGCGAGGAACGTCAGGGAACCTATCGTCTGGCGGCATCCATCAGCCTGAGCGGCGAGCTCACCGAAGCGCAGCGCCAGGAGTTACTCGCCGTGGCCGAAAAATGTCCGGTGCAAAAACTGATGACCAGCGTCAAGACCGAAATCACCACCACGCTGGCGTGAGCCTTCCTCAATCGTCTTCGCTGCACAACTCCCGCACCAGCCCGCGCACCCATTTGTGCACCGGGTCGGCGTGACGGCGCGGGTGCCAGCTTTGCGAGACCTCCACTTCAGGCGTCGCCAGCGGCAAAGGAAAAACATGCAGGTCCAGATGCTCCGTAGCCCAGCGCGCAAACCTTGCGGGCGCGGCGGCGATCATGTCTGAAGATGCGGCCATCATCACCGCCGACTGAAACCCTGGGGCTACCAGCCTGACCTTGCGCTGCATGCCCCGCGCCGCCAGCGCATCGTCGATCGGACCGCTGTCGTTGCCGGTACGTGACGCCGCAATATGCGGCCAGGCGGTGAACCCGGCGAGACTGACCTTCTTGCTCGCCAGCGGATGACCCGCCCGCACCACGCCGACGAAGGGTGTCGTGAACAGCACCTGGTTGTGCAGCTCTTCCGCCATGTCGTCTTCTCCCGGGTGCAAGGCCCCGATCTCCAGGTCGACCAAGCCGTCGCGCAAGGCGCCCACGTGTTTGTCGGCACGCGGCGAAAACCGCAGCGTGATACCCGGCGCTTCCTGTGCAACGCGCTGCGCCAGTCGCGCGGCCCAGATGCCGGCGAAGCCATCGTTGGTGCGCAATACCAGCGTGCGTTCCACCGTCGACAGATCAACCTCCTCGGTCATGAAGACCTTACGCATCTGCTCGGCCAGCGCATCGATCTTTTCGCGCAGCTCCAGCGCACGCTGGGTCGGCACCAGCCCGCGCCCTGCCGGGACGAACAGCGGATCGCCAACCGCTTCGCGCAGATTGGCGAGGCGGCGGCTCATGGCCGGCGCGCTCAGATGCAGGCGTTTGGCTGCGCCGACGACGCTGCCTTCGCGCAGCAATGCCTCCAGGTCGAGCACCATGTTGAAGTCGAGATCGCGCATGACGGTTGCTCCTGCGGGTGATGGTTTGCCGTATCGGTGAAAGGATTGTTGCAGTGTGCTTGCCGCGCTGACTACTGCATGGATTGCACTGATGAACTGCAACAATATCACTTTATGCACGCATTGGAATGCCGCAGGATAGTGCAACACCTCAAGGAGTCATCATGTCGAACAACACTTCTTCGCTTGCACCATCGTCAAACTCTGCCGCAACCACAACGTCTGCCACGTCTGCGACATCGACGCCCGCCGGCGTCGGCGGCACCCGCTTTTATCTGTTTCCGCTGGCGGCGGTCTGCATCTGGAGCGGCAACACCATCATCACCAAGGCTGCGTCCACAGCGATCGAACCGGCGGCCATCGCTTTCTATCGCTGGATGCTGGCGGTGCTGGTAATGACGCCTTTCCTCGGGCGCGAGGCATGGCGGCAGCGTGCGGTGATTGCCGCCCACTGGCCGCGCCTGCTGTTGCTCGGCGCGCTGGGCATGGCGATGTATCAAGGTCTGGCGTATGAGGCGGCGCGCACGACATCGGCGATCAACATGGGCGTGACGGTGGCGCTGATGCCGTTGCTCTCGGCCTGCCTGAGCAGCCTGTTCGCCGGTGAGCGCCTGTCCACGGCGCGCATCGTCGGCGGCGTGTTGTCGCTGCTGGGGCTGGTCGTGCTGAGTTCACACGGCGAGCCGTCACGGCTGTTCAACGGCGGCGTCCATATCGGCGACGCACTCATGCTGATTGCCGTGACATCCAACGCCTTCTACGGCGTGCTGCTGAAACGCTGGGCGCTGCCGCTGTCGACGTGGACACAGCTGTATGTGCAGGCGGCGTTCGGCAGCCTGATCCTGTTGCCGTTCTGGCTGGCGGCGCCGGCCTCGCCCCTGACCGTGCAAAACCTGCCGTTGGTGATGTACGCCGGACTGCTGGCCTCGATCGGTGCGCCCTTCCTGTGGATGAATGCGATCAAGCATCTGGGCGCGCCGCGCAGCGCCTTGTTCGCCAATCTGATCCCGCTGCTGGTGGCATTGGCCGCGTGGGCGCTGCTGGGTGAACAGCTGCACGCCTATCATGCGCTGGCCGGTGCACTTGTCCTGATCGGCGTGGCGTGGGGGCAGCGCAGTGGAGGGAGAGGAAAATGAAGATGAAATAAAGCCGCGCAGCCGATCAGCCCCCGCCTGATCGGCTGCCATCAATCAAGCGCTAAGCAGCGCGCTTGATCAACCCTTGCAGGACAGTCTCCAAACCGACCACGCCCTTGCGCGTGCCGTCGCGGCCCGACTCAAAGTCAATCCAGCCTTCGTTGAAGCCATCCAGCATCTGCATGCGCGGCAAAGGATTGCGCATACCCTGCGAGCGAAACACGTCATCCCAGGTGAAGCGCGGTACAGCTTCCGCTTTCACATCACGGCCGAGCAGCTTGCCGAAACAGGCAGCGATCTCCAGCGGAGTGACACGCTTTGCTCCTTCCAGTTCGACTACACGCACGCCCGTCCATTCTTCCAGCAACAGTTCCGCTGCAACGCTGCCGACATCCTCGGTGGCGACCATAGCGACCGGCTTGTCCAACGGCTGCAGATAGCTGGGGATCACGCCTTCACGTGCGGGCGCCACATCCCAGATGGCGTTTTCCATGAACCAGCCAGCACGCAGGAAGGCCACCGGCATCGGCAAATCGCTCAGCGCTTCTTCCAGCAAACCGAGCTGATTCAGTAAATTGGTTTGTGTGGCGCGCGCGCCGATGGTCGACAGGCACACCACCTTGCCCGGCCTGGCTGCGAGCAAAGCCGCCTTGATGGAGGCGATGGCGGCGCGTGCTTCCGGATAGCCGGCGCTGGGGTCAAAGGTTGGCGGCAGCAGGATGAACACGCCTTCCATGCCGGTGAAAGCGCGCTCCAGCGAGGCGCTGTCTTCTACTGTGGCAAGCGCCAGATCGCATCCCTGCGCAGCCCACAGCGCACCCTTGGCGGCGTCACGCACGACGGCGCGCACCGATTTTTTATGACCCAATAATTGACGGGCGACAACGCCGCCGACCTGACCGGTAATTCCTGTGATGGCAAACATGGCTTTCTCCAAATGGTTTCAACGTTGAAATAACGACGCAGCAAAGTGCGGTTGGAGTGGATTCTCGGCGTTGGCGACAGATTTTGCGATAGCATGAATGGCATTTCATCAGTGCTGAAATGTCATCAATGGTATCGGCAGACATCGCTGACAATAGCGATCGAACATCAACAGGACATAAAGAGGAGGATCCGCATGAGCTTTGACGAACGCACCCTGAACGGCATGAGCGTGCTGGTCGCCATCGTCGATTGCGGCAGCTTTGCGGCGGCGGCCGAAATCCTCAACATGTCGCCCCCGGGCGTGAGCCGCGCGGTAGCCCGGCTGGAGACGCGGCTCGGCATTCGCCTGTTTGACCGCACTACGCGCTCGGTGATGCTGACCGACGAAGGCCGCCGCTTTTATGAGCAGGTGCAACCATTGCTGGCCGGGCTGGAAGACGCCGCCACCAGCGCCTCCGAAGGCGTCAAAACCGTGCGCGGACGCTTGCGCATCAACATCGATCCGTTCTTTTCGCGGCTGTTGCTGGGGCCGCAGCTGGGCAACTTCCTCGAACGCCATCCCCAGCTGGAACTCGACCTCGTCACGCGTGACCGTCTCGGCGACATGATCGGTGACGGATTCGACCTGGCGCTACGCTTCGGCCATCCCAAGCCGTCGACGCTGGTGGCGCGCAAGCTGTTCGACTCGCGCATCATCACTGTCGCTGCGCCGTCCTACCTGGAACGCCACGGCCGCCCGGCCAGACCGCAGGATCTGGAAAAGGGCCATGTCTGCATCCTGTTCCGTGAGCCGGAAAGCGGCCGGCCGTTTTCATGGGAATTCCACCGTGGCCGCAAAAAGCTGGAGCTGCATCCCACCGGTCAGCTCACCCTTAATGACGCCGGCACGCTGTGGAGCACCTGCCTGGCCGGCTACGGCATCGCACAGATGATGGACATCGGCTCGCAAGGCTTCCTCGCCGACGGCAGCATGGTCGACCTCTTTCCCGACTGGCCGGACGAACGCTATCCGCTGTACGCGCTCTACCCGTCGCGCCATCATGTGCCGGCCAAGACCCGGGCTTTTCTGGAGTTCCTGACTACGGTTGTGCAACAACAGACCTGATAAGGCGCGAAAACCGGGCATAAAGCGCGTATTCTCTCTAAAAACAGGATTGCTTCCACAGAATAACGGCAGGGAGGATGCCTTGAGCCGATCACGCATTATTGTTGTCACCGGGCTGGCGACTATTCTTTGCGCCACGCTGCCGCTGGCCAGCATGCTGTATTTTTCATGGAAGCGCGCCGTCAGCGAAGAACAGGGCCGGCTCGCGGTCTATGCGCAACGCGCCATCCTGCGCAGCAATATATCCCTCGACGAAATCCGCTCCGCGCTGCACGCGCTGGAACCGCTGACCATGCAGCCTTGTTCGGAACAGCACATCGCACGCATGCGGCAGCTGACCGTCAATACGCGCTCCATCGAAGAGATCGGTTACTTCGAGCATGGCGTGCTCAAATGCACCTCCTGGGGACACGCAGAAAAATACGCCGAACAGACACCCGTCGATTTCGTGACCGCCGACGGCATGCAAGTAAGTCTGCGCATGATGCCCGCGATCACCCAGGGCAATACGATGGTCGCCTTCCACTATCACTCGCACAACGTGCTGACCGTGCCGTCGCGCTTTGCCGATGTGATCGTCGAACCGGGTATTCAGCTGGCGACCGCCACCGACAAAGGTTATGTGCTGGGCGACCTCAACGGCCCCGATGCGCTGCTCATCCGCGACGTCATCGCCAACCCCGTCAACAGCATCGACGACGACAACCTCATCGCCATCGCCCGAGGCCCAGGACTGATTGCGGTGGCACTGGAGCCGCGCAGCTTTCTGTTCCACCGCATGCATCGCCAGCAACTGATGCTGCTGCCGGTCGGACTGCTGATCGCCGCCCTGATGATCGCCGTGGTGATCTGGGCCGTGCGGCGGCGCCTGTCGCCGCTGGGCGAGTTGTCGCTGGCGGTCAAGAAGCGCGAATTCATCGTGTACTACCAACCCATCATCGAACTTGAGACCGGTCTGTGCATCGGCGCCGAGGCGCTGGTGCGCTGGCAGCGTCCCGACGGCAGCATGGTCAGGCCCGACCTCTTCATCCCGCTGGCCGAAGAGAGCGGACTGATTCTGCCCATCACCGACCAGGTCATCACACATGTGGTCGCCGACCTGCGCGCCACGCTCGCAGCGGAGCGGCATCTGCACATCGCCATCAACCTCAGCGCCGACGACATCAAGACCGGACGTGCGCTTGCCTCGGTGCAGGCCGCGCTCAGGAACACCGACATCGAACCGCAGCAAATCTGGCTGGAAGCCACCGAGCGCGGCTTCATGGACGTCAACTCCGCGCGCGTCACGCTGAGCAATGCGCGCGCCGCAGGACACGCGGTCGCCATTGACGACTTCGGCACCGGCTATTCCAGCCTGTCGTATCTGCAGAGCCTGCCGCTGGACTCGCTCAAGATCGACAAGTCCTTCATCGACACCATCGGCACCGATTCCGCCACCAGCAGCGTGACGCCGCACATCATCGGCATGGCCAAAACACTCAAGCTGAAAATCGTCGCCGAGGGCGTCGAAACGCAGGAACAGGCCGACTACCTGCGCAAGCACGAGGTCGAATTCGTGCAAGGCTGGCTCTATGCCAAGGCCATGCCGGCGACAGAATTCATCGCCTACTACCAGCACAATCTTGCCCAGCATCAAGGCATCGTTGCCACGACGCTGCCTGTCCCACCCTCTGCGCCCGCGCAGTGGGCAACGGTTTCAATAGACGACGATCCGCCTACCTCAGGCTGAGCAAGCACCCTCTTCGGCCGGCTATCTGACTTGCTTGTGCGTTGTCCGCACAGATTCTGACGATGCGGGACAACGCAGGCCGGCGTAGAGCAACACTCAGGCTAAGCTGGCAAGTCATGCATCGCGGTAATGCCTTTTGCCCCAAAAGGTAATTCCAAATCAGGCAACCCTCTTCCATACTTGGCCGCACAAAAATCGCGCCGGCACGATCCGCGCGCGAACTGTCAGACACCTATAAAAATAGCGACAAAAAATTCAAGGAGACAAGGCCATGCTGCAAGACCGAGTGAAAGCACACGTCAAAATAGAAGTGGAAACAATCCGCGCAGAGGCAGCAGCATGAGCGCCTCCATCGACATCGGTAAAACCCTCGACGACGGCGTCTTCACCACGATGCAAAAGTTTGTGGTCTGTCTGGCGGCGCTGTCCATCGTCATGGATGGTTTTGACGGCCAGTTGATCGGCTTCGCGATACCGGTGTTGATCAAGGAATGGGGCATCACCCGTAGCGCCTTCGCACCGGCGGTCGCCGCCGGTCTGATCGGCATGGGCCTCGGCAGTGCCTGCGCCGGCTTGTTCGCCGACCGCTTCGGCCGCCGCTGGGCCATCATCGGCAGCGTATTGATCTTTGGCGCGGCCACCTGCGCCATCGGCCTCGCGCCGGACGTGCTGACCATCGCCATCCTGCGCCTGATCGCCGGTTTCGGCATCGGCGGCGCATTACCCAGCTCCACCACCATGACGGCGGAGTTCACCCCCGCCAAACACCGCACCGTCGCCGTCACCGCCACCATCGTCTGCGTGCCGCTGGGCGGCATGCTGGCAGGCCTGTTTGCCGGCGTGGTAATGCCGCTGTACGGCTGGCGCGGCTTGTTCTTCATCGGTGGTGCATTGCCGCTGGTGCTCGCCGTACTGCTCATCCTCGCCCTGCCTGAATCGCCACGCTACCTCGCCCGCCGTGAGCAACGCTGGCCCGAACTGCGCAAGCTGCTCTCCCGCATGGCACGCAACGTCAACGCTGCCACCGGCTTCACGGATGCCAGCGAACAGAGGGCAGAACAACGCCTCGGCTTCCGCGCCCTCTTCAGCGACGGCCGCGCACGCGACACCATCGCCATCTGGTGCGCCTTCTTCATGTGTTTGCTGGCGGTATACAGCGCCTTCAGCTGGCTGCCCACCATGCTCGCCGCCGAAGGCCTCAACGTCGCCATCGCCGGCGCCGGATTGACTGCCTACAATTTAGGCGGCGTCATCGGCGCACTGGTCTGCGCCGTCGCCATCACGCGCTACGGCTCACGCGGCCCGTTGCTCCTGTGTAGCATCGGCGGCGTCGCCAGCGCATTGCTGTTGTTGGGTGTGGATGCCTCGCACGCCACCGGCGTCTTCATCTTTGGCCTCGGCATGCACGGCCTGTTTGTGAATGCCGTGCAATCCACCATGTTCGCGCTGTGTGCCTACATCTACCCGACCGGAGTACGCGCCACCGGCACCGCATCCGCCCTGGCCTTCGGTCGGCTCGGCGCGATTCTCAGTGCATTTGCGGGAGCGATCGTGATCACCGGTGCGGGAGCCAATGGCTATCTGGTGATGCTGGGGACGGCGATGGTGTTTGTGTTTGGAGCGTTGCTGGTGGTGCGGGGGCATATTCCGAGGTTGGTTAGACCAAAGAATAATGTCGTAAAAGAAGTACTGAGTTAAACGAACTGCCATCAGTACTCCAAATATCTATTTGGAGTACTGATTCAGCAAAGCTGAACAACAAATTGAAAGTACGAAAAAACAATAATTTACTGCTTAACCTTACTCGCTCCAGCCGTTGTGACATAACTAGAGAGTTCTTCTTTTATTGCAATCGTTCGATGCTCAATTGCTCCAACAATCTCTTCCTTCCATTTCTCTTCCGCCAAAGTCAACGCGGACATTTTTAGAGGAATTTTCAATGAGGCTTTCCATTCATCTGCAGGAAAATCCGCTACCTTGCTAATCCACGAATCAAGACTATCTTTCCCTTTGGAAATATTAAACGTCTTATGAAGCAACGTACAATTTCCTAATTGATTTGCAATTTTCAAGGATTCAGCATCACCAGAAAATATGGCTTCCCACCGGCTCCACGAAACTATATGGTCGACTTCTATGCTTGCCTTTCCTTTAGCACCGTCCCGCATAACTATGTTGGCGTGTCTTTCACGTTCTTCACTGAGCCTATTCCAAACCCAAAGAGCTAAACGATAAGAGCGCACTTGGCTACGATCTTCAATTTCTAGCTGTCGCACGAACGCCAATGCCTTCGGCCGGAGAGTTTCAAAATTCGAATCCAGCACATGAGACCACTCTTCCTGTGCAGTAGAAAGTGCCAACTCTTCCCTCAGCGCAGACCAATTTTCAGCAATGGCCTTGGCGTAGTGCGCCATGGTCTCGTCGGTTCCTTTTGCCCATTCTCCGGCCCATTGTGATAGTACGAACCAAGGTTGACTAACCGAGGACAAGAAAGACCCCATCGCAAGATCTGACCCCAAATCGTCAGTAGTTAGTGTTTTTGATCGCTTGCGTAACAATTCGTGTCCTACCCCGCATGCAAGAAGAACCGCCAACGCATTAACCGACCTATATACCCCTCCGAATTCCAAACCTTGAGCAGCTAGTGCCTCCAATACTTTCGCAAATGCAGCCTCAACTACATTCATTTCGTCATAAAGCCAATTTGCCATCGCTCTGACGGTTGCTCCATCCAGAAGATCTCTATCCTTTACCAACGCCCCCTTACGATCTGTTCCGAAAACGGACCATATGAAGGACAGTACTTTAACAATTTCATCAGCAGCCAGCTTCAAAGCCGGATCAGCCTGAGAGCAAATTTCTGCAAGTCTTGCGATCGCATTTTCAGCGGAACCAAATTCCGAAGGAGCTTTCGCATCCCAAGAAACTTTGATCCAAGCAAAAGTAATTTCTTCTCTTGTAAGAGTTCTTCCCCCACTGTTTAATCGTGTGAAGATGTTGACGATCGCATCGTTATATTCATGCTGAGCAGTGTATCCAGAGGATGCGAGCGTACCGAGTTCGAGAAAGCTAACTTGCTGAGTTTGTGCAAGTGATATCTTCCGCGAGAACTGAACAAATCCATTGAGAAGATGCTGAATTTTCTCTTTGCATACGCCATGCTGCTCAAGCAATGTCTCGCAAATTTGGAACTGGCTGTCATGATCCTGACTTCCTAAGCCAACGCAATGTTTCCAGATTTTTGCCATACTGATATACCGCCCTGAACTTCGAGCGACATCAGGTAAAGGTGGTTCATATTCAGCACTACTTGGTGTGATGAACCGAGACATCAAATCTGCCGAATTAAATGCCCATATAAGCATTTGCGTAAAATCCGCATCTTGCCGCAAATTGGGGAGCCCATACTTACTTTCAGTCAAGTTATCTGCCAATGCAGTCAAGTCTAAATAGACTCGGCCTAAAGTCCAGCGCTTCTTTGCCAATGGCCCTCGCAAATTACTGGATCCCACAAGCGAAGTTTTCCAGTCTGCGTCCAACAATCGTAGCCCGCCTGACTCCGCTCCAAACACCAACAAAAGGCTTTGCAAACGTTGTTGGCCGTCAAGAACCATCTTGAACTCACTTGGTTTTTCTGCGGTTCCAAATTGCTCTGCCTTGCCTCCCGTATTTCGATCAATTAACCGCCAAAATGGCCTAGACGGAATCAGTGTGTCACGTTGATTAACCGAACCAAGATTCCAAAGCAGCAGTGTGCTAAATGGCCATCCGCGAAGCATCGAGTCAACCAGTCGAATTACCTGATCTGGCGTCCATACATAGGGCCGTTGAAGATTAGGAATTAGAACATTCGCGTCTTCGCTGCAGCTCTTGAGCAATTCGTTGAGTGTTGCATGATTAGCTTGATAAATTGACATAGTTATATTTTTTTAGGATTAGAAAATTTTTAATTTGAAAAGCTATCAGTCTAGTTCTCTGTCACATAACTCTATATAGCATCCGCTCATATTCCACAGATGTTTAACCCTTCACCGTCAACACCCTCAACTCCTCCAACAACCTCACCGCCGGCCCCGGCAAAATCCCATGCCTCCGGCGGAACGCGGTCAGCGTTCTTGTCCCCGTCGCACCTTCAATCTCCAGTGCAGTAATCAGTTGCGCCTTGCGATCCACTTCGAACATCGGGGCGGGCATCCAGCTCAGGAATCCTGAGCGTGTCACCAGGCTCTTCAGCACCATGACCGAGCGCGTCTCTACGGCGCTGTTGGGCATGGGCAGGCCGTGGTCGTGGAAGACTTGTTGCATCTGCTCGTAGGGGCCGGTGCCTTGCGGTGGCAGCGCCCAGGGTTGCGAGAGGGTGTCGATGAGGCTGAGATTTTTCTTCTGGCGCAGCGGGTGGTCGGCTGCTGCGACGACGTAGCTGGTGTCTTCCCAGCGGCAGTCGCTGATGGCGCAAATCTCTTCCGTATCGTCGACGGCCATGCCGAGAGCGAGGTCGACTTCGTGGGTGATGAGGGCGTCGGTGAGGCGATCCCAGACGCCTTCGATGACTTGTACTTGGAGGGTTGGGTGCTTCTTGAGGACTTCGCCGATGGCGAGCGGCAGAACCATGCTGGCGATGCTGCCGACTGCCCCGACGCGGATGGTGCCTTTGACGAGGCCGCGCATGGCGTCGATCTCTTCAGCGGCGTGCTGGGCTTCGCGCAGCAGGAGCGTTGCGTGCGGCAACAGGGCCTTGCCGATGGCGGTGAGTTGCATGCCTTTGGAGTGTCGCTCAAAGAGCGGTGCGCCGACTTGTTCTTCGAGACGCTTGATGGTGCGGCTCAGTGCGGGCTGGGTCACGTGCAGGGCATCGGCGCTGCGGCCGAGACTGCCGGTGGCGACGATGGTAGTGAAAGCGGTGAGCTGGCGCAGATCGAAAGTCATGCGAAAGAGTAATGTCTTTTATCCCAAAAGGCAATTTCAAAACAAGGCTTGGGCTTTCATACTTGCTGCAGCTGTCGTGCGGCCGGACTGCGCTTCATGACACCGCAATCCCTACATTGAAACCAGGAGAATCAGGGTGAGTACTTCCCAATCCACGCAGGCCGCTGCGGCGACATCAAGCACATCTTCTTCCACCACGCCGTCTTCAACCATCACTGTGCGCGACGCGGTGCTGGATTTCATGCGCAGAGTCGGCATGACGTCGGTGTTCGGTAATCCGGGCTCGACCGAGCTGCCGATGTTTCGCGATTTTCCGGAGGACTTCCGCTATGTGCTGGGCTTGCAGGAGGCGGTGGTGGTCGGTATGGCCGACGGCTATGCGCAGGCCACGCGCAATGCGGCGATGGTGAACCTGCATTCGGCGGCGGGTGTGGGCAATGCGATGGGCAACATCTTCACGGCTTTCAAGAACCGCACGCCGATGGTGATCACGGCGGGTCAGCAGGCGCGCTCGATTCTGCCGTTCGATCCTTTTCTGTTTTCTGCGCAGGCGACCGAGTTGCCCAAACCCTACGTGAAGTGGAGCGTGGAGCCGGCGCGTGCGGCGGATGTGCCGCTGGCGATTGCGCGCGCGTATTACATCGCGATGATGCCGCCGCGCGGGCCGGTGCTGGTGTCGATTCCGGCGGATGACTGGGACCAGCCGGCGGAGTTGCTGGCGCCGCGCACGGTGAGCACCGAATTGCGCGCCGAGCCTTTTGTATTGGATCAGATCGACGCGATGCTGGATGCGAGCAAGCGCCCTGCCTTTGTGGTCGGCGCGGCGGTGGATCGCGACAATGCCTGGAACGCAGTGGTGCAACTGGCCGAGCGTCACAACGCGCGCGTGTTTGCGGCGCCGATGTCGGGACGTTGCAGCTTTCCGGAAGACCATCGCTTGTTTGCCGGCTTCCTCCCGGCGATGCGCGAGAAAATCGTCGGCTTGCTCGACGGTCACGATTGCATTTTTGCGCTGGGCGCACCGGCTTTTACGTATCACGTGGAAGGCAACGGGCCGCATCTGCCGCAGGGCGCGGTGCTGTGCCAGCTGACCGATGATCCGACCACGGCGGCGTGGACACCGTCGGGCACGGCGGCGGTCGGCAGTATCCGTCTGAGCGTGCTGGATCTGCTGTCGCGCGTAGCGCCGCCGACACGTCCTTTACCCGCGCCGCGTGTACCTCGTCCGCGTGCAGAGCCAACATCGCCACTGTCGGTGGCGTATGTGATGCAGACGCTGACAGAGTTGCGCAAGCCGTCCGACATCATCGTGGAAGAAGCACCGAGCGCGCGCTCGGTGATGCAGAACTATCTGCCGATCACGCAGAGCGAGGGATTCTTTACGATGGATAGCGGCGGCTTGGGCTACGGCATGCCGGCGGCGTTGGGTGTCGCGTTGGCTAAGCCCGACGCTCGCATCATCGGTATCTTCGGCGACGGCTCGAGCATGTATTCGATCCAGTCGCTGTGGAGCGCGGCGCAAATGCAATTGCCGATCACCTTTGTGATTCTCAACAACGGCCGCTATGCAGCGCTGCAGGACTTTGCGCCGGTGTTTGGTTTCAGTGCGACGGACGTGGTGCAAGGTACGGAACTGCCGGCGATCGATTTTGTCGGACTGGCGCAAGCACAAGGTTGCACCGCGCTGCGCGTGGCCGATGCCTCGGCCTTGCGTGATGCCTTGCAAATGGCATTGAGCCGCAAGGATACGCACAAGCCGATGCTGATTGATGTGGAAGTGGCATAGACAAGGTCCGAACAAACAATGCAACGAATAACTGAATGGAGACAACGATGAACAAGATAGCGATGCTGATCGGCGGCGAACAAACCCAGGCCAAGAATGGTGCAACGTTTGAGCGACGCAATCCACTGGATGGCGCAGTCGCCACCATCGCACCGGCAGCCGGCGTGGCCGATGCGGTGCAGGCGGTGGAAGCAGCGGCAGCGGCTTTCCCGGGATGGGCGGCGACCGGCCCCGGCGAGCGGCGCGCCTTGCTGATGAAGGCGGCGCATGCGCTGGAAGCGAAGGCCGATGCCTTCGTCCAGGCGATGGCGAGCGAGACCGGTGCATCGGCAATCTGGGCCGGCTTCAACGTGCATCTCGCGGCCAATACCTTACTGGAGGCCGCCTCGCTGACGACGCAGATCAGCGGCGAAGTGATCCCCTCCGACCTGCCCGGCAACCTGGCGATGGCGGTGCGCCAGCCGGCCGGTGTGGTGTTGGGCATGGCGCCGTGGAATGCGCCGATCATCCTCGGCGTGCGCGCGATTGCCGTGCCTCTGGCTTGCGGCAATACGGTGGTGCTCAAGGGATCGGAGTTGTGCCCGGCCACACACGGCCTGATCATCGAAGCCTTGCAGGAAGCCGGCCTGCCCAAGGGCGTGGTCAACTTTGTCACCAACGCACCGGCCGATGCCGCCGCCGTAGTGGAGGCAATGGTCGCACACAAGGCTGTGCGCCGCGTCAACTTCACCGGCTCCACGCACGTCGGCAAGATCATCGCGATGCTGTGCGCGACATATCTCAAACCCGTGGTGCTGGAGTTGGGTGGCAAAGCGCCTGCTGTGGTGCTGGATGACGCCGACTTGGAAGTCGCGGTCAACGGCGTAGCCTTCGGCGCCTTCGCCAACTCGGGCCAGATCTGCATGTCGACTGAACGCATCATCGTCGACAACAAGATCGCCGACGACTTCGTCACACGTCTGGCGGCCAAGGCTTCGAGCCTGCCGTTGGGCGATCCACGCAAGGGGCCGGTGGTGCTCGGCTCGGTAGTGGATCAAAAAACCGTCGACCGCTGCAATGCGCTGATCGACGACGCGCTGGCCAAGGGTGCGAAGCTGTTGTGCGGCGGTAAGGCCGAGTCGACGTTGATCCCCGCGACGCTGCTGGATCATGTGACGCCCGCGATGGATATCTACAGCGAAGAATCCTTCGGCCCGGTCAAGGGTATCGTGCGTGTGGAGGGCGAAGACGCCGCCATCGCCTGTGCCAATGACAACGACTACGGTCTGTCGTCGGCGGTGTTCAGCAAGGACACGGCCCGGGCCCTGCGCGTAGCGGCGCGCATCGAGTCCGGCATTTGCCACATCAACGGCGCGACCGTGCATGACGAACCGCAGATGCCGTTCGGCGGCGTCAAGAGCAGCGGTATCGGCCGCTTCGGCGGCAAGGCGGGAATTGAAGCGTTTACGGATTTGCGCTGGGTGACGGTGCAGACGTCGGCGCGGGCTTATCCGTTCTAACTTGTCTCAGCAGTAGCGGCACAGGCGACCCTGATCATTCCGGTCAGCCTACCAGCTCTCCAGCAGGAGATGCAGGCGCGGCGTGCTATGCGAGAAGCCATAGGCCTGCCCCTGCATGCGTAGGCTGACCAACGCGGCCCGGATTTGCTCGTTGTCGCTTTGCAGACGCTTTGCGCATTGCCGCAACAGCGACGTGTGGTATTCCAGCCAGGGGCAGGATTCAAGTTCGGTGTATGGTGTGAGCCTGTCGACATATCGGATAGCAGCCGCAGCGTCGCCATCAAGCAATGCCGTTTCCGCAGCATTCACCAGGAAACGAAACGCATTGTGCGCCACGCAGTCTCGACCGAGAATAGCTTCGCCACGCACCAAAGCTTGCCGGCGTACATCGCGGTCATCGGTCAGTAATGCCAGCGTGCCGAATACCCAAGGCCCTATAAAGCCGTGCAACTGCAAACGATCGATCTTTTCTGCCGCTGTAATAATTGTTCGTTTTGCCTGATCCTGCCGGCCTTGTTGCCACAATGCGCGCGCCATCCCCTCCATCAGAAACGGTTCGAACCGTACTGCACCGAGCGAACGGCTCAAGGCCAGTCCCCCCTCGATCTCCTCTTCCGCCTGCTCGGCCTGCCCCAACCCAAGCAAGACCCAGCTGGCCGTCAGGTGCGCCACCATCTGAGCGCGATGATGGCCAACCTGGCGCGCAAGCTGCACCGCGCTAAGCGCATTTTCCATAGCAGTCACCGGCTGAGCGAGATAGATCAGCACCGAAGCCAGCGCGCTGCGATTGGATGCTTCCAGATTGAGAAAACGGTGCTCGCGACACATGGCAAGGCATCGGCTGAACGTACGGTACGCCGTATGCATTTTTCCCTGAGCGTAGTAGGAGTCGCCAATTCCGCTCATTGCCTGCGCCTCGATTTCCACCGCTGCGCCTGATTGCGCGTAGCGTGCCGCTTCTTCGTGCAAGCGACGGCCAACAGCAAATTCGCCACGCGGAAAACACATGTTTCCTTTCAAGCATAACAACCGCGCCAGCGCGGCATCGTCATGCAGCTCGCGCGCCAGTGGAATGGCGATATCAAGCAGGCGCTGCTCTTCGTCGAGTTCATCGAGCATATTGAGCACGGCGGCCAGACCGGTGACCAGAGCGAGCCGTTCCCGCGGTTCGACAGTCAATTCCAACGCCCGCAAATAATAGCCCCGTGCCGACTCGATTTGTCCCAGGCCGACAGCAGCACGCGCGCGCAATGTCGGCAGCCGCGCATTGTGCGGGGCATTATCCGGCTGACCCGATGCAGATAACTCGCACATCTCCATCGCCACGTCGAAGCGATAGTCGGCCAGCGCTCTATCGACGGCATCGAACATCGCCTCGGCTGCAGCCGGATCGCCGCTGCGGTGCAAATGCAGCGCATACAGCCGCTGATCGCTGTGGCGGAACAACTCCGCTACCGTGCGATGGAACTGCTGACGCTGCACCGGCTCGATTGCATCGTAAATGCAATGCATCACCAGGTCATGCACAAAACGGTAGCGGCCCACACCGCTCCGGCGCACCAGGCAATTGCGGCCGGCCTCGTGCGGCTGATACTGCGAATCGCCGATGACTTGCCGTAGCAGCGCCAGTTCGAAATCGTTGCCAAGCACGGCGGCCATGCGCAATGCACGCCGATGCCTGGCGTCAAGATCGTCGAGGCGCGATTGCACTAGATGACGCAAGCTATCCGATAACGAGGCCTCGGGACTGGCAAGCAACTGCGTCAGGAACAGGGGGTTGCCTTGCGCGCGCTCAACACAACGACGGCGATGCGCGACATCGACGTCATCGAACTGCTCCGCCAGGATATAGGCATCAGCAGCGCCCAAGGGCGCCAGATCGAATATGCTCAATGCCAGGTCTCCCAGGTGATGACGCAAGTCGTCATCGAGCGGATCTCGCTCGATGCGCGCCGTCACCACCCATACGACCGGTGCTTCACGCGTGAGCGACAACAACGTCCCCAGCGCTTCGAACATATACGTATCGCCCCAGTGCAGATCTTCGATCGTCAACAACAGAGGGCACCGTATCGCCCGATGCAAGATCAGAACATGCAGGGCCTTGATGAGGTTGAGGCTGCGCATCTCTGAACTCATCTCGGCATAGAGGGCGTGTTGCCGGGCGTCCAACGGCGCCGCCGCCAGAATGCGGTAAAAAATCTGCCATTCCGGCGGCAACGCCAGCCGGGACAGGGCCGCGTCAACGATATCCGGGCTACCGGCTGCCGCCTCGGCAACGCCATGCGGCAGTTCCAGCAGACTGCAAGCCAGCCGTCCCAGAATCGTCAGCCAGTTATCGGTGCCGTTATCAAGAATATCGCAGTGATGGCACACAAAGCCCTGCTGCCGAGCGATGTCGGCAAATTCAGTAGCCAGGCGGGTTTTTCCCAGTCCGGCCATGCCGCGAAGATATAGCAAATGGCCGGCCTGGTATTGTTCGGCAACGTTGATGACGCCCTTGAATTGGCGAATTTCCGTGTGGCGTCCGATAAGCGGCTGATGCAATATGTCATCGTGCGCCAGCACCCGCTCGAACAGAAAATAGCGCGGCCTCTCGGCGGCGTCCAGCTTTGCCGTCGCCGCAAATGCGAAGCGTGTCGCCAGTTGCCGGCTCAACGCATCCGTGACATAGATGGGTACGTTTGTCCCGCCCGCAGCCGGCCATGCCGGTATCGCATGGGGAGAAGCGTCGTCATGCCGCCGAGACGGTTGCTCTTGCCAACGCGCGGCGCGAATCAGCATTGCCCGCACATGACCGACGAATGCTTCTCGCTGCAAGGCCAGCGCACAGCATAGACAACGCTCGGCATCGCTGCGATAGGCCTGCGGATAGCCAAATACGATTACCAAGGCATGCTCTGACGGCACCTGTATCTGGCCGCCGAACTGTTGCGCCAGTTGCGCCACCGCGGCCAACGCCGGACTATCGACGGCATAAGCAAACGACAACGCCACGTGCAGCTCGACCACGTAACGTACGGTATCGTCGATTACACCTGCATTGATTCCGAGGTCGCTGCTGCGCCGTCCCGTATTGACTCTCGCCGGTTCGTTGGGTGACATGGACGCGGCAACGGGCACCAGCAACTGATCAAGTTTGACGTCGAACACTGTGGCCAGATGGCGTGCCGTCCGGTACAGGACAACCTTGCCGGTCTCGGCGCGTTTGATAGAAGCCACGGAAACGCATAACTGGCGACTCAGACACAATTCGGCGAGCGCTTCCTGACTAAGCGCACGCCTCTTGCGCAGATCCTTGAGCAGCGACGGATTGAGCAGGATACGCCCGTCCATTGCCGGCGGCAGGTTGATAGTTGTCGGATACATCACACCGGTTCTAAAAAAGAGGGCATGCCGATGCAGTTGGATAGAGCGCTGCCCAGCGCATCCTGTCTGCACGAGGCGGATTTTCTGACAGTCCGATTCCATGGCGATCGGACGCCTGACTGTGTGTGCCTGTTTGATTCTTTATACATACTCCCGACCTTCCGGTGCGTATGTGATGCTGAACTGATACCGCCGCGATACTGCTCTGAACTGTCACACTTCAAGGTCGCCGAACATACTTGCCACACCGTCGTTCCATCCCGGACAGCCACGGTATCCCCCTTCTTTCTCCTCGCAGGTGAATATGAAAACAATCCAACTGACAACCGGCACACAGCCCCGCGGCCTCGTGCACCCAAACACAACAGGAGGACGTTGATATGGCATGGCACCATTTGAGATGCACATTTTCCGATTGGCAGCGCGACTACAAACATCGGACAAAAGGCGATCTGATTCACAAACAACAAGGCGCGGTCATCCAAAAAGCGCGCGCCCAGGCCTTGAAAGAATTGCATGCCAGCGGACAGGCCAAGTACACCTCGGCCACCCTCGACAAGGTCGGCTACAACAACGAAACCTGGAATCAAGGCGGCGACCCCGGCCCCAACTACAGGGAAATCTGACTCCCCGACGACCCGGCCATGGTCCGCACATCTCCTGGCTGGGCAAGTACAACAAGACGTTAAAAAGGACGCAATATGCATACCGAATCAACTCAGAAAAGTAACAGTGGCGACGCTATCGAATCCATCCCCGGCTATGCCTTGGTTGGCTACGGCTTCGACATCTTCAAGGCTTACGATCAAAATTCCATCATCAAGGCATTATTCAAGATCGGCGACAAAGGCGGATCATCCATCACCCTCGGCGACAAGAGCTATGCAGTCCCGGAAAACATCTCCCATATCCCAACTGTCGGCAAAGTAGGCAACACCTACCTGTTTTCTTCGCGCGAAAAAGTACAGAAACATTTTTCCACTAAAGCGGATATTGAAGCATCTGCATTCGGTTTTTCCGGGCACATCGAAGCCTCGTATTCCCACACATCCAAATCCAATCAGGACTATTTTTACGCGCTCACCGAAACGTCCAGCACGGCCTACTCACTCTCGTTGCGAGATGATTCCGAAGAGATGCTGACGGACAGCTTCGCCAAGGAAATGAAAAAGCTGCCAAAAAAATTCACCCCTGAGAACCAGAACACTTTCTTTGCTTTCTTCCGCAAACACGGCAGCCACTACGTGGACAAGGTCATCATGGGCGGTCGCCTGTATTTTTCCACCTCGGTCAGCAAGAGCCATTATTCCTCCGAGGAAGAAGTCAAGCTGAAAGTAACTGCCGAATACGCCGGAGCATTCTCTTCGGTCAAGGCAGAATCCGAAAGCAACTGGAAAACGCTGGACCAAAAGTGGCAACAAAACCGATCCGTCACAGTGCAGGCTACGGGCGGCGACGACTCCATTCTTGATGCACTCAAACCGGCCTTCGGCCAGTGGAAAGGCGACGCCTTCAAAACTTGGAACGCCTCGCTGGAACAGAAGCCGGGTATCGTCGATTTCAAACTTGCGCCAATCTCGCAACTGTTCCCTGGCGACCAGGTTGATGAGGTTGCCCTGGCACTAAAAAAGTATATCAATGGCGGCATCGTAGCCAAGGCCATCGTCCTGCCCTCGCACGATCGCGACTACGTGGTGCACGCCAACACCTCGATTTCCTTCGCCAGTCGCGTAGTACCAGTGCTTGATACCATGCCCAAACCACCGACCTCGGAGACTTGGATGGCTGGTGCGCAACTGGTGCTTTTCGACGCCAGCACACATCAGATACTGCTCAACAAGACCCTCTACGCAGAATCCATGGGCCGCCAGGTCACGGACATGTACGATCGTCTATATGCAGAAGTCGCAAAGTTCGACGAAAAAGCGCAGGAATACTATTGTGCGCTGTCGATCTTCGGCGTATTTGCACCGCTCTTCCCGAGAGCAAAACTGGCAGCCTGGCTCGATAGTTGCGGCGCCAAGATGGAGCAATGGAAGCTCCTGGCCGGCTACAGCGCGAGCGATTCCGGCTTTGTTTCCTACTGCATGGTCGGCAGAAGTGGGCAAAGCGGCGGCGCCCAGGAAGATCTCAAGCTGGTTCCGGCTGGACGCGTTCGCGCCAACTACGAAGCCGTCTCACGCTACTTCATCTACGGCAAAAAAATGCTCAGCACAACGGACGGCACCCACGACGCGGACGAAGAGCTGCAAGAGGAAGAGGCTTGAAGCCAGTCGTTCTCCTCGTCAGCCAGGCCGGTCAAAGAACCGGCCTGGCGCGCGTGACCTGCGGCATCGCGGTGCATCTGGCCCCGTATTGCGACATGCACGTGCTGGGGATCGATTGTTTCGATCCCCAGCAGACCGGCCTGATGGCTGCAGGCTGGACCTTGCATCACAATCCGCTCGGCTACGACGTGTTCGCAGAAATGCGCCTGGAGCAACTGCTCGATACCTTGCAACCCGATACGGTCGTTCTTTACAACGACGTAGGTGTGATAGAACGTTACTTCCACGCGCTCGACTGCGCCCGCCATCGCAGCAAGGTGATCGGCTATTGCCCGGTGGACGGTGAATTTGCCCATCCTGATGCGGTCGCACCATTACTGCGTTTGGACGCACTGGCGGTGTTTACCGAGTTTGGACGAAACGCCATCTGCAAGGCCGCCGCACACATCGGCCTTGCCTCCCGGGCGGTATTCCAAAATATATCCGTCATTCCGCACGGACTCGATCTGGACGACTTCCATCCTTGCCCCCCAGACCAACCTGACCATGCCCGCCGACGCGCCGCACGTTGCGCCCTGCTGCCCGGAGAACTGCAAGCATGGGACGGTTTCTGGGTGCTCAACGCCAATCGCAATCAACCGCGCAAGCGTCTCGACCTGACGCTGGAAGGCTTCGCCCGCTTCGCTGCTGGCAAGCCCGATGACGTGCGCCTGTACCTGCATACAGGCATGCAAGAAATCGGCATCGATATCCTGCGTTATGCCGAGATCCTCGGCATCAGCAGGCGCCTGTTACTTACTCGCCGCGACGGCCAGCACCCCGACTGCTCATCTCACCACCTCAATCTGATCTACAACGCCTGCGATGTTGGCGTCAACACGGCCATCGGCGAAGGCTGGGGTCTGGTCAGCTGCGAGCATGGCGCCACCATGAGTGCGCAAATTGTTCCCCGTCACAGTGCGTGTGCCGAAATCTGGCACGGTGCGGCGCTGCTGATGGAACCGGCTGCGACGGTGTGCGGCATCATGCTGCAGGGTCGCGTGATTGATCCCGATAACCTGGCCGATGCCTTGCAACGACTCTACGATGACCCCGAGCAACGGCGCCAACTGGCAAAAGCCGCCCATGCGCGCGTGAACAACGCAGCCTACCGCTGGCCGCAAGTCGCTGCACAATGGAACTCATTGCTGAACCTGTGCAATCAACCGGCCAACCTGTAGCATGCGAGACGACATTCCATCTTGAACATTTCAATACCTATACCACCTTCACTACACGGGAGCCGTTCGTGACCGCCCTGCCGACACCTATCGTCAAAAATTTTGACCAGCCTATCCTTTTCATCGCAGAGGTAAAAAACACCCCGCTCGATGAAAAACTTCCCTTCTTGTACAACAATCGCGGCGTCGGCGAACAAAAGACCGAGCAGTGCGGCGACCTGATCGTGATCGAGCCGACAGATCCGCATCGCATGCTGGGCCAGCAATACGAGAACGTTACCTGTGTACCGAAGACCATCAACCCAGGCAAGCCGAACGCCTACGAAATCGGTTCCTTCAATTTCCATACCGATGAAGTTGTCTACCAACCGCTGCCGGCCACCCGGGAAACTGTGCGCGCCTTCGGCATGACCTTGTTGCGTGATAAGGAATGCGTGCGATTTCCCTACCGAGGGCTTGATATGAACGTGTATCTCTACGGTCAGTGGGCCGCCTATCAGTCTCCCTACCTGGAGCCCGAGCGCCGTCTGGAATTGCTACCCCGCAATCCAACCGATCTCGAGTTCCATAACTTCGCGCATGTGTTTTTTTCGCACGGCCAGTTGCCATTGGTGATCAGCGTCGCACGCTGGCGACCGCACCAGCGCCGCATCTGGTTGGCAGACCTGTGGCTCGAGCCAGGCGACGCCATTGTGCTACCGCCACAACCGACACCGGGACTAATCGGCCCCGATACGGTGATCGATCTGCACGGAAACCGCAACTCGGCACTAGCTTGCCGTTTCCACGACGGCGTACCGCACTTGCTGACCACAACCATTTTAGGCAACGAGGCAGTCATGCAAAATCCTGCCACGCGCGCTCACTATTTCGAAGAAATCACGCCCACGCGTCATCTCCGGCTGCGGTAAGCAAAATAACGGCTCACATAGCCGCTGCACCCTGCATTGCTCTCGTCCTGTCACGGCCAAGTCGCACTATTTGATTGCCGCTCCGCACTACGCGGACTTCCCGTACGACGGCAACTGCCCAAGTCCTCATTCCAGAGGAATGGCGGGCGGTTGCCGCGCCGGATATCGCCGCAACCGCCTGATAAATTCAACCAAACACCGGAAACACGCCATCCCCGGCAACAGTCTGGGTCATGATGTAGTACGCCAGCGCACCGAACGGCTGGCGGTTTTCGTGCGCATCCGTTCCTCCATCGATCTTGCCGAGCGTGTTGCTCATCTTGGCATCGCTGGTGGTGTGAGAGAAGATCTTGGATTCCGGTATCGCCAGACTGTAACCCTCCGCCGGTAGGTTTTCCCTGTGATCCGTGACAACGCCGGTCACGGGATCGGTGGTCTTGGGGATGCTGAAGAAGTTCAGGCCATGGCTGTGCGCCGGAACGTTTTCGGCTGCCAGTACTGCCGTGTTGGCGCCGAAGGTATCGCCGATCCGGCGTTGTGACAGCCCGTTGCCCTGCCCCTGGCCGCAAGCCGCACGTCCCGTCAGATTGGGCAACTGAAACTGCCTGACGCCGTCGCCGCCGTAGTTGTTGCCGATCAGGGAAAACAACTGCGTAAAACGGCTGACCGGGAGCGATGCGCCGTCACATAGCGCCCAGCCCGGAGGTGCATAGCCGAACCCGAAAATTTGAATTTCACCGATGAATGCCATATCGCGATGCTCCTGTATTGATGGTCTTGCCGGTCTGAGGTCTTAGGCTCGGGAAGGGAAATATCCCTTGGCGCAGATGCAATACGACAGCACCAGGGTCGGCATCGTATTTTCATGCGGTGCAGAGGCTCCGGTGACGGACGTCGTCGTATCGGCGGTAGAAAGCGGCGCGGCAGACTTGATGTTTTCCGGTTTGACGTAAATGGTGTCACCGACCGCTTTTGCCAGCAGAGCGCCATCAGGTTTCAGGCTGTTGGCCTGATCGCCGCTGACTTCGAACGCATGGGTATGGGCAGGAATGTGCGCGACTTGCAGCGTCACTGTTTCGCTGCCGCCTTTGACGCCGAGCTTGCGGTCAGTCATTGCGCCTGATCTGCTCATGCCTTGTCCCTGATGGACAGGCACACGGCCACGCAGATCCGGCAGAGCGAAGTTGCTCATGCCATCGCCGCCGTAAGTGGTGCCGATCAGTGCGAACAAGGCATCGTAGTCGCTGATTTGTTTGAGGCTGCCGTCGCACAAGAGCCAGTCGACCGGCGCGCGGCCGAAGGCGAACATGCGAACTTCTCCAATCATGGGGCTAGGCATGGTAGGTGGTCCTGTCTGAAAATTGGTTGGGACGAAACTGAATCAGGGACGCGGCGGGAAAATGCCGTTGATCGCGATGCAAAAACTGAGTACCTGGAACGGCTGCATGTTGTCGTGACCTGCACCGCCGCCGCGGCTGTTGACGGCGTTTGCGGCGAGCTTCACTTTCGTGGCAGGCGTGCCGGTGACATAGATCTGCTTGTCGGAACTCACGCCCAGCAGATTGTTGACGGGAGTGCGCAGATCGCCGGTGCCGGTTTTGACTGCGTTGACACTGTCATGCGTGTGGGCCGGTACCTGATTGGCTTTGAGCACCACGGTTTCAGCGCCGTCGAGCGTGCCGATCTCATAGGGGGACGGTTGCCACGCGGCGTCGACCGATGTTCCGGCGCCGACCGGCGTTCTGCCGCGCAGATCGGGCAAGGCGAAAGTACGGATACCGTCGCCGCCGTAACGCGTGCCGAGCAGCGCAAACAATGCCTGATAGACATTCACGGGCAAGAGTTGTCCATTGCAAGGAGCAAAGTCTTTCGGCACGATACCGAACGCCGTCGTGATGATCTGCCCCAGATAGTATTCGCCATCCATTTTCTTCTCCCTGAACTGTGCAATTGCAATGTCGCCGACATGCCGCGAGGCGCGTCCGGATTTACGGGTCACATGAAAAACCTTCCCGGTCGGATGAAAAATTCATCGGCGCAGCATCGGACGTTGCTGTTCTCATTCTGCTTTTCTGATGCCGCGATTTCCGAAATTTTTGCCAAGCATATGGATCGCGTATGGCGTCGTCAAGCCTAATTCCCATTGAATATTTTTTTCTTTTCGATATCTCGAAAAGTGAGACATGCGGTCAAGTCCTTAGAAAAAAAGGGACTACACTCGCGTGCGGAAACTGGGCCGCCTGCGAACGGTGACAAGCCCGCCACGGCACAACCCGCAAGGGTTTTCAGGGAGTGACGTCACACCGCCGTCACATTCGCGGCGTTGTCCGGCAATACCTGCGCAAGACAGAAATGGATTAACAAATGAGAGTGCAGCTTCGCCTCTCCGGTGTTTTCACGCATGCCGCTTTCACCGACAACAACCCGACAGCAATCCGGCAACAGCGACACCAGATTGCAAACACCGGCTTCAGAACACTCGCACGATCATCCAGGGGGATGCATGTTTCAACCAAGCTTCAGCGGCGGCGCAAGTCGCGTTCTTTTATCGTCACTGATGTCGCCGTGGCGGCATATGCACATCGCGGCGCGATCTGTGCGATCAGGCCTCGTTGCGATGGTGGCGACGCTCATGCTGATGACGCTGGCGGGCTGGTTTAACCCTGTCTCTGCGCAGGGCGTTTCTGCGTGCGGAACGATCACCGGGACGGTCGCTTCGGGCCAGCAGATTCAGCTTCATTTCGACACCTGCTCTCAGACCGGATGGAACGGTATTCTGACGAATCCCACGAACGGCAGCATCGTCGCGGCAAATCCGACGGCAGGCGACACCAACACGTACATCACCTATTCCAACAACGGCAACGGCCAGCTCTCGGATACCTTCACCGCCAAGGATGAAAGCAACAACACCATCACCTTCAACATCACCATCAGCGCGCCGACTTCGCCGCTGACGGTGTCTCCGGCGGCGTCCGCCAACCCGACCGTCGGCCAGAGTTTCACGCAGCAGATGAGTACTACCGGCGGCACTTCGCCCTATACATACGCGCTGGTTGCAGGCTCGCTGCCACCGGGCATCACCTTCAATGGTTCAACCGGTGCCTTTGGCGGTTCGGCGACCGCCTCCGGCGGCTATAACTTTTCGATCAAGGTCACCGACTCGGCGGCGACACCCAATACGTTCACCAAGCCCTATCAGATGAACGTCGGCGCGGCGACGCTGAGCATCTCGCCGGGGACGCTGCCGAATGGCACTGCGACCGTCGCCTACTCCCAGCAAATGAGCGCCAGCGGCGGTATTGCGCCATATAGTTATGCGATGGACACCACTAACTTTCCGGGAGGCGGCACGCCATTGAGCATCAGCTCCACCGGTCTGATTTCCGGCACGCCAACCACGGCCGGCACCGCTACCTTCCGGATCGTGGTCACTGACAGCACTTCCGGCACACCCGCAATCGCGACGGCCAACTACAGCATGACGATCGATCCCCTGCCGCCGCCGGTGGCCGGCCCGGTCAGTCTGCCCGTCGCTTACAACAGCAGCCTCAACCCGGTAACGCTGTCACTCAGCGGCGGTGCTGCATCCTCGGTTGCTATCGGCACTGCGCCCTTGCATGGCTCCACAAGCGTCAGCGGCACGACGATCAAGTACACACCGACCACCGGCTACAACGGCCCGGATTCATTTACTTATACGGCGACCAATGTCGGCGGCACTTCCAGTCCGGCAACCGTGAGCGTGACGATGACGGCACCGACGATCACGGTGTCGCCAAGCGGCACCGCACTCAGTGCGACGACGATATCGGCATTCAGCCAGTCGTTCAGCGCCAGCGGCGGCAGCGGCCCTTATACCTACAGCCAGACCGGCACCTTGCCCACCGGCCTGAGCTTCAATGCCGGCACGGCGACGCTGTCGGGAACGCCGACCCAGGCAGGAACCTTTTCTTTCACGATCACTGCGACCGACAGTTCCACCGGCACCGCGGCCACCGGTTCGCGCAACTACACGCTGAATGTGACGGCGCCGACGATTACCGTGTCGATAGGTGCGTCCACGCTGCAACGTGGTGTCCCCGTTACCCAGCAGGCGACTGCCAGCGGCGGCAACGGCACCTACACGTATGCGGTCACCGGCGGCGCGTTACCGGCCGGTCTGAACCTGAACCCCGCCACGGGCGCGATTACCGGTACGCCTTCCGCTGCCGGCGCGTATTCCTTCACGCTCACCGCCACCGACGGCAATGGCTTCACCGGCGCGCAAGGATTCGTCGGCACCGTCGGTGCAGGCGCACCGATCGTTTCTTCCAGCAGCGCGACGGTCGCCTACAATGCCGGCGGCAGCAGTTACACGATTCCCATTTCCGCAACAGGCGGCACGCCGTCTTCGCTGACGGTAACCGGCGCGGCGGCACATGGCACGGTCAGCCCGCTGAGCGTTTCAGCGTTCAGCTATACGCCGACCACCGGTTATGCCGGCGCCGATTCGTTCACCTATACCGCGACCAACGCGGTAGGGACATCAGGAACGGCGACCGTGACGATCACGGTAAGTCCGCCCACACTGACGCTGTCACCCGCTTCCGTGGCGCTGACCGCCGCGGTCGGTACGCCGTATTCGCAAACATTCTCCGCCAGCGGCGGCGTGCCGGCTTATGTCTATGCCCAGACCGGCTCCTTGCCCACCGGCGTGACCTTCAACGCCGGCACCGGCGTCCTGTCCGGCACGCCGGCGCAGGCCGGCACTTTCAACTTCACCATCAGCGTGCTCAACGATGGCTCCACCGGCACGGGTATTCCCTTTACCACTTCGCGCACCTATACGTTGACGATCGGCGCACCGACGCTGGGCATCTCGCCGTCTTCGCTGACCCAGCCTCAGGTGGGCATCAGCTTCTCTCAGCAGTTGTCGACTTCCGGCGGCACCGCGCCTTACACCTACACCGTAACGGCAGGCGCGACACCGGGTGGATTGAACGTAACGTCCGGCGGCCTGATCAGCGGTACGCCGACGACTGCCGGGGCATATAGCTTCTCGGTAACGTCCACCGACAGCTTCGGCTTCAATACGACGGTCAGTTACACCGGCACCGTCGGCGCCGGCAAGCCTGTGACGGCCAACAGCAGTGCCACGGTCAGCTACAGCAGCAGCAACAACGCTATTCCGGTATCGATCACCGGCGGCACGCCGACCTCGCTAACCATTACCACGGCGGCGGCACACGGCTCGGCGACACCCTCCGGCATCACGGGATTCACTTACACGCCGACGGCCGGCTACAGCGGCACGGATACCTTCAGCTATAGCGCCACCAATGCGATCGGCACCTCGACGGTGGCAACAGTGACCGTGACGATCGGCGCGCCGACGGTGGTGATTACACCATCGGCGGCGTGGGTCGCGACACAGGGAACCAGTTATACTCAGACGCTGACCTGGAGCGGCGGCACCGCGCCCTACAGCACCATCACGGTGACGGGCTTGCCGACAGGCCTGACCTACAGCACCAGCACTACCGACGCGACCATTTCCGGCACGCCGACGCAAAACGGCAGTTTCTCGTTGACCGCTTCGGCCATCGACAGCAGCACGCCGACGCCGGTGACCAAGTCGCAGAATTTCACGCTGACGGTCGGCCAGGCAGTACCGGTCGCCGTGGCCGATAGCGCCACCACGAATGCCAATCAGGCGGTGACGATTCCCGTCACGAACAATGACACCAGCGCGATCACCAGCATCGCCATCGTCACCACGCCGCTGCACGGTAGCGCCACCGTCAGCGGCCTCGGTGTTATCTATACACCCAACACCAATTATTTCGGCAGCGACAGCTTTACTTACACTGCCACCGGTCCGGGCGGCACCTCGTCCCCGGCCACCGTCAGCGTCACGGTAACGGCGCTGGCAGTACCGACCTCGCCGCCGCAGAGTGCCAGCGTGCAGGCAGGCCAGTCGGTGACGCTGCATGTCGGCGCTGCCGCCGCCAACGGTCCGATCACGGCGGTGACGATCGTCGGTGCGCCCGCTTCCGGCAGCGCCGTGGTCAATGGCACCGATATCGTCTACACCGCTATCGCCGGCTTCACCGGCAATGTGCAATTCACCTACACGCTGTCGAACGTGTTCGGCGTATCTGCACTCGTTACCGCCACCGTCAGCGCCAGCGCCGTGCCGGTCGCATCGAACCAGAGCGTCGCCGTCGCTGCGGGTGTCACAGCCACCGTAGATGTGACGGCCGGCGCCACCGGCGGTCCGTTCACTGCCGCGGCCATCGTCGCGGTGAATCCTGCAACCGCCGGCACCGCCACCATGGTCAACGCCGCCAGTTCAGGCAGCCCGTCCTATCGCCTGAACTTCACGCCGGCGGCCGCGTTCTCCGGCGTCGCCACGGTCACCTTTACGCTGAGCAATGCCTCGGGGCCGTCCGCTGCCGCGACGGTCACGATCACCGTCGGCGCCCGTACCAATGCCGCGAACGATCCGCAGGTCAAGGGACTGGTCGCCGCACACGGCCAGACCGCAAGCCGTTTCGCCACCGCGCAGCTGGGCAACTTCAGCCGCCGCCTGGAAAGCCTGCACGGTATGGGCTGGGCGCCATCCAGTTTCGGCCTCGGATTCGGCCAGCCGACGGCGCCGGTCAAGCCGCTGCTGGCACAATGGAACGAAGACGAAGTGGATCGCGTGGTCGGCTCGCCGCTGCAGGCCGGCATGCGCAAAGTGGGTTGGCCGCTGCTGAGTCAGGCGGCCAAACCCGAGACAAAGCCGGTTGCAGAAAGCAGCAGAGACCTTGCCGCGCTACCTGAATTACCATCCAGGCGTGAACAGAGCCGGCAGGAGTTGTCGCTGTGGATCGCCGGTACGGTCGACTTCGGCCAGCGCAACAGCAACGGTCAACAGGAAGGATTCCGCTTCACCACCAACGGCGTCAGCATGGGCGCCGACTATCGCCTGAGCGATCAACTGACGATCGGCGTGGGCACCGGCTACAGCCGCGACCGCAGCGATATCGGCGACAACGGCAGCAAGACCATCGGACAGGCCGTGGTCGCGACCGTCTACGGCAGTGTGCGGCCGACGCCGAATATTTTCATCGACGGCATGCTCGGCTATGGCGCGCTCAATTTCGATTCGACGCGTTACGTCACCGACGACGGCAGCTTCGCCACCGGTCAGCGCGGCGGCAAGCAACTGTTCGTCGCGCTGTCGAGCGGCTATGAGTTCCGCGGCGAGAGCTGGATGTGGTCACCCTACGGCAAGGTCGATCTGACGTCGACCACGCTGGCGCAATATACCGAAGCGGCCGCCGGCAACAACGCGCTGACCTATTTCAAACAGCGCGTGCGCACCAGCAGCGGCACCTTCGGCCTGCGCACCGAAGGCCAGTACCTGAGCCGTTTCGGCATGTGGACGCCGCGCGCCCGGCTTGAATACCGCCGCCAGTTCTCCGGCGCCGGCGAAGCTGGGATTTCCTATGCCGACCTGGCGTCGTCAGGCCCGGCGTATGTGATCCGCTCGGACGACAGCTTCACCGGCAACTGGACCGCCGGCCTGGGCATGCGCTTGCTGCTGTCCAACGGGACATCGCTGATCGTCGACTACAGCAGCAATCTGAACGTTGGCCAGGGACGGTATTCGTCGGTGCTGCTGGGGATCAATGTGCCATTGCGTTGAGCGACATATCCGGTCGGCAAACTCGCTGGAATAAGCAAGCACATCAATGCCATCGTCGTCGCGGCCTTGTTTGGAAACCGTGCTTTTGCCCGTAGAATGGCAGCGGGTTCTAACATCAATAATAAAAAAGGGGAGTTGTGTGACAGTATCCAGAGTTCTCACTGCGATAACGGCAGTAATGGCCACGACAGCATTGACCGGTTGTGTTGTTCCTTACAAAGAACCGGTTTCAGGACCGATAAGTTCGCTGAAATTCGTAAACGACTATAAAAACACAATGGGCGCGTATACCTACGACGGCCCGGAACAATGCACGGATCGGAAGGGACTTGGCGCTATCAAACCCAATACCGAACGCACCGTGAACGTGCCCGCAAACAAGAGGATCGTACTTACCGTGGGCATTGATCTCGGCTTTCAGCCGGCTCAGCTATTGATGGCCGGAGGTGCAGTGGGCGGATTGCTGATGGCCGCGGTCTACAAGGGTTGCACTCCAACGATTGACTTTGTGCCGCAGGAGGGACAGCAATATGTCTTCCGCATCGACAAGGAACTGACAACCTGCGCTTACCATTTTGAGATCGCGTCTGCCACCAACGATACCGTCCCACCGCTCAAATACGCGGAACGTGAATGGACACGTCCCGTCGGCGAATCTGGTCCGTTCTGTACGGTAGCGCCGACGCCCTGATTGTTTCTGGGAATCGATAGTCAGCAGCGATCGGAATGGCCGAAAGCGTCACACTCTCCAGTGCAAAGGCACGCTAGGCGGCACCCGTTGATCACGCAGTTCATGTGTCATGTCCTGCAGCCAGCAGCCGCGACATGGTCGCGCGCAGTTGCGAGGGATCCAGCGGCTTGTGCAGCACCTGATAGCCGCTGGCGCTGGCCTGACTGATGCCTTGCGGCGAGGTGTCGCCTGTGACGATGATGGCGGGCACGTCGGCGTCCAGCGTCCTGAGCACGGCGCTGATGATGTCGATGCCGGTGACGTCGGCCGCCAGCCGGAAATCGCTCACCACCAGTTGCGGGCGATCCGCATCGTCGCCAAGCATGGCCAGCGCCTGTTCCAGCGAACGTGCGGCCAGCACCCGGTAGCCCCAGCTCTGCAACAGGATCTGCATGCTGTCGAGGACTTGCTTGTCGTCGTCCACCACCAGCACGGTCTCAGTCCGGTCGAAGGCGCTTGCGGGCAGGCCGGAGCCCGGCGGCTCGGCGACCGCCGGTCCGGACGTGCGGCAATCCGGCAGACGCAGATAGAAGCAAGAGCCCTTGCCCGGCGCCGAACGCAGATTGACGCGCGTGTCGAGCAGCCTGGCCGTGCGCTGCACGATGGCGAGGCCGAGGCCCAGCCCTTGCTCGCGATCGCGGGCGATGTTGTGGATCTGGTAGAACTCGCGAAAGATCGGTTCGAACTGATCGGCGGCGATGCCGACCCCGGTGTCGTATACGCAGATGTCCAGCGTATCCTGATCCCGGCGGCGCCGGCAGGCCAGCAGGATTTTTCCTTTTTCGGTGTACCGCACGGCGTTGGAAAGCAGGTTGGTCAGGATGTTGTGCAGCAGGACGGGGTCGGTGTCGGTCCAGGCCGATGTCGGTCTGATGTGGAGCGTCAGCCCCTTGGCGGCGGCGGCCTGAAAGAACTGATTGCCCAGCGCGGAGAAAATTTCCTGCAGGGCGAAGCGGCGTTTTTCGGTCTGGATGACGCCGGCGTCAAGGCGTGAGATGTCCAGCAATACGTTGAGCAATTGCGACATGCTGCTCAGCGCCGATTGCAGCCGGCCGGCGAGCATGTCGACCGTGCCGCGTTCGATGCGCGGCGCCTGCGCAACCGTGCGCAGGGTGGCGATGTAAAGCCCGAGCGCATGTGCAGGCTGGCGCAAATCATGGCTGGCCGCTGCGAGAAACTGCGACTTGCTGCGGTTGGCTTGCTCGGCGCGCTCCTTTTCCTCGGTCAGTTGGCGGATCAGTTCGACGTTCTCGAATCGCAGCGCGATGGCGTCGCGCACCGTGCGCTGCATCACGCGGCTGTATGCCAGATTCACGCCCAGCAAAAACAGCGAAAGCACGCCAAGCACCGAGAACAGCGGCGTGCCGTGCGCGAACGACCGGATCGCAAACGGCAGGACGGTCGGCAAGGCATACACGTAGTAAGCCGGCCAGAAGGAAGACAGCGAGGCGACCGAACCGCCGGTCATCCCGGCCAAGACGATGCAGATGTAGACCGTGACCACCGCGTTGTCGGGCGCGAAAAACAGCAATCCCATCGCGCCCCACAGGCAACCGGAAACCGCCGCCCACACCACATAGCGCCAGCAGCGCCGGGAAGTCGGCTGGCGCCCGGCGGGGCCGCGCAGATCGCGCCAGACCACGATGATGCGCAATATCGTGAGCAGGTAAATCGATGCCGCCCAGCCCAGCAGCACGCTATGGGCAAGCTGGCCCCAGAGCAGGAAGATGGTCAGGCTGGCCACCATGATGTTGCCGAAGAAAATCGGCGGCGACTGGCGGTAGAGCGTGTTGACCAGCTCCAGGTACACCGCCTGGTTTTGAGTGGGAAGCAGACGCGTCATTGTTGTTTGGCGTGGTTCGCGGTCTTTGACTGCCGTAGTCGGGAGGCCGGCGGACTTGCCGGGCAGAATGACAGTTTATTGTAATATCGGCGTACTGTCGGCGTTGGAAGCTGACCGCCGATCGGGGAAAAGGTGCAAGGCCTTGATAAAGGGACAACAAAAGCATGAAGAAAATTGTGCTCGCCGAAGACCACGCCATCATTCGCGACGGCCTGAAGCTGCTCATTTCCAGCAGGTCCAATCTGCAGGTGGTAGCCGACACCGGCGACGGCGGCGATGTCGAGCGGCTGCTGCGCGAGCATGAGGCCGACCTGCTGCTGCTCGATCTCGACCTGCCGGGTTGCCACGGCATCGAGCTGACGCGCCGGATCAAGGCCTCCGCCGCCGCGTCCACTGCATCTCGTGCAGTGCGCGTGCTGATCCTCACCGCCAGCCCCGGCGCAGCTTCCGTCAAGGCGGCCTTCGAAGCGGGCGCGGACGGCTATGTGCTCAAGCACGAAAACGCCGAGGAACTGCTCTACGCCATCTCTCTGGTGCTCTCGGGCATCGTCTATCTGAGTAAGGGCCTGGGCGATTTTGCCGAACCTGTGGATGGCGCGGACCTGCCGGCACAGGCTGCGGCAATGCTGATCACGGCGCGCGAACAGGAAATCCTGGCGCTCATCGCGCACGGCGAATCCAGCAGCGACATTGCGGATCGCCTGAATCTCTCCGTGCTGACCGTACGCAAGCATCGCCAGAATCTCATGAGCAAGCTGTCGCTGCATAACGTGGCGGAGGTCACGGCCTACGCGTTGCGCAGCAAGCTGCTTTCGTCCTGAGACCGGATCGCGGCAACGGCATTTTCAGCAGGCCTAAATACTGCAGATGCAGTATTTACCCCGGCACAGCCGCCTCGTAACATGGTGCGCACAAAAAACATCATTGCGCGTCATCGCGCCGCGCCAAGGGGTCAGCATGCCATTTACTCGTCCGCCGGTCGTCCGGCCGCGCCATCGCGGGAGCCGCGCGCTTCCCATTTCTTCACTGATCGGTGCATCGCTGCTGCCTCTGCTCGGTCTCACGAACGCAGTCCAGGCGCAGACGTTGCCGGGCATCAGCGCGGCCAACATCGCGACTATGGATCTGGAAACGACTCTGCAGCAAGTACAGCAGCAGCGGACGCAGATGCAAAAGCAGCAGTCGTCCGACGGCACCGCCGCCAACCTCGCCTACGCCAGCAAGCTCAGCGCCGCGCTGACCGTGCTGCGCCAGCAACTGCAACAGAATCCCCGACCTACAGCAGAACAAAAACAGCAATTGGCGCAAGTGGAGCAAAGCCTGACCGCGCTCACAAAAGTGACGCAAGCGCTGGCGCAGCCGGCAAAGCAGGGGCAATCGTCGTCGACGTCGCAAGAGCAGCAGCAACTCTTGCAACAGATCGCGCAGTCCGTGCAATCGATGCTGGCGCAATCAGGGAACCCAGCGGGGAGTCCTGCGATCAGCCCGGAAAGCACCAAAACACAGACCGAATCAAAGAACGGGCCTGAGACCAAGACCTCGCCCGGCAGCAAGATGACGACCGCGCCGGAATCGCAATCGCAGGAAATCGCCAGACCGGGCGTCGAAAAATCGCCTGGCAAGTCGCCCTCCAAACCGGCTACGACCAGCGAAGTCATGATGCATCTGGCAGCCGGCCAAGGCGACGGCGCCGCCCAGGCGCAAGCCGCCATACCGCCCGCCACGAGCGGTGCTGTGCATACCGCCAACGCCGCCCCTGCCGCCGCTTCCGTGCCGGAAGGCGGGGCACCTCAATCCTCTGCCGGCGGAACCAGCACTGGTACAGGCACCGGCAGCGAGACCGCCACTACTGCCGGCCCATCCTCCGTTCCTGTGCCCGACGGCACCACTCCTGGCATCACCGTCGGTGCCGTTGGCATCACGGGAATATCGACCGGCGGAATGTCGGCCGGGTTCCTGGCCGCCATCATGGCCGCCACCACCGCAGTCTCGAGCAGCGACGGCAGTTCCTCGGCAACGCAGGGCGCGCTACAACAGCAACAGCAGCAGCAAGCTGCTACTGCCGCCACAGCCGCCCAGCAACAGAGCTTTAACTATGTCACGGCCGGTCTGGTCACCCCGCTGGTGAGTATTCCGTCTTCCTTGTCGGCGACCTACACCGGCCCGATCAACGGCACGCTCAATTCCGGAGCGAGCATCGGCGGAACCCTGTCGGCATCGGTCAATTTTGCCACCATCCGGAGCGGTGCACCGAGCATCGCGGGCGGCATTACGTTCAACGGCAATCAGGGCAGCACCTCGTTCAACCTGACGCTGCTGGGCGGCTACGTCGGCGGCGCGATGTCGGGCACCTATGCAGGACAAAACGTCAGCGGCTTCATCATGAACGGGCAATTCTTCGGCCCTGCGGCGGAACAACTGGCGGGCGCCTGGTCCATGCAAAACACCGGCGGCTCGCTGAGCGCAACCGGCACCTTCAAGGCCAAGCAATGACGTCGCTGCACTGCAGGTGACGCCTCGCCATCCTGCTGCCATGCCGCCATGCGATTTCGTTTCTGATTTCATCTCTCTGAATTGACTCCAATGAGCGCTTGTTTTCGCTTCCGCCTTTCCAGCCCCGCCAGCGCGTCTGCCGCTGCGCCGGCGGCTTCTCCTGCAAACTTCAGCAGAGTTCCTCGGCTCTCCTGGCTGACAATGGTCTTGTGTCTTGCCGCTTGGGGGAAAACCTATGCCGCCGAGACGGCTGCTGAAATTACCGCGATCGAACAGCAAAACGCCACCGAACTCGCCTTCGCCCGCCGCGCCTTCGCCGAGCGGCGCCCCGACCTCGCCTGCGCCATGCTGAAGGACACGCCGCCGGTGGACGACACCGAAGCCGAACGCATGCTGCTGTTGGGACGCTGCTCCAGCGCCGTGCACGACCGCGTCCAGGCCGAGCTGTACTATCGGCGCGCGATCGCGCTGGTGCCGGCCGACGCCACGCCGAAGATCGAACTGGCCGGGCTGTACCTGGCCATGGGCCGGCAGGGGGATGCTGCGCCATTGCTGGGACAGGCGGCCGACGCCAGCGAAGGCCAGGCGCGTACGGACCTCGACCTGCTGGCCTCGCGGCTGCGTCCCAACGATCCGGTTTCGGCCAGCCTCAATTCGAAGGACAAACCGTGGGCGGTGCAACTGTATGCCGGGCTGACCTGGGACGACAACACCAACGCCGGACCGGTGTCGCGCAGCGTGCCTGCAGTGATCGGCGGCATCCCGGTCACCTTCGACCTAATGCAGGAATCCATGCCGCGCGAATCCGCCGGCGCCGCGCTGGGTCTGAACGGCAGCTACGCGCTGCGGCTCGACGATCGTTTCTCGCTGCTGTTCCAGGCCGGATGGTTCGGCACCGGCTATTTTGATCGCCAGGACTACAACAACGACAGCACCACCCTGGCGGCGGCGCTGGTCTACAGCAACCAGGCGTGGTCCGCCAGCCTGCAGCCCAATGTGCGCTATACCCGCCTCGACGGACGCCTGCAGGAAACCACGCCCGGCATCGTGGAACGCGTCGCGCGCGCAATCAGCGACACCGTCTCGCTGACGGCCACCGCCGGCTATGCCAAACGCACAGTCCACACCGACAGCACGCGCAACGCCGATGCCTGGCAAGGCGGCGTGGGCGCCATCGCGCAGCTGACACCGGATCTGCAAGTGGGCGGCGAGTATCTGCTGCAGCGAGAGCAGGCGCAGGCTGCCGTGTATTCGCGCCGCCTGTCCGGCCCCAGCGCCTATCTGCAATACCGCATCCGGCCCGACCTGCTGCTGGGCGCCAACTTCAGTTACACCGACGTGCACTACGATCAGACCATGCCGCTGTTTACACAGCCGCGCACCGATCGCCAGGTGGTCAGCTCGCTGTCGGCGCTGTGGGACATCAGCCGTTACGCCGGCCGCAATATGGTGGTGCGCGCGCAGTACACGCACATCGACAATCCTTCCAACATCGCCTACGGCTACTTCCGCCGCAACATGGCCAGCCTGGGCGTGCAGATGCAATTCTGATTCACCCCGCCTGCGCAATGATCGGACGTAAACGATTGTGCCAGCACAGTGCCGGCACAGCGTCGACGCCACTGCAGCACACCAGAGCGCACGCGCCAACTTTGTGAATCGCCGCGTCGTCGCACGCATTGTGTGCGCCCTCTTCCGGCTTCACCCGCCGCCGTTCGCGCGGCTTTCAAGCTGAACATCAGATAGGCCAGCAAGCCAGATCCCGCGCCGTTTCTACGCCTCCCGCCGGTTCCATTTTCCGGTGCCCAGTTGTGCGTGTTTTCTGGCACGGCTTCTGCTTGGTGTCGTGCTCACCATGATAGATTATGCATTATGCATAGTTATCTTCAGGAAACATCAGGCAACACTTTTGACTCATCTGCCGGCGGCGACGCCGGCGCCTTTTTGTGGAGCAAATGTTGGAGAACCGTCTTGAAGTCCAGAATCTGAGCCACGCCTTCATCAAGGCCAACGGTGAAGAGATTCGTATTTTCCAAAACCTCAATTTCACGGTGGGCAAAGCCGAGATCGTGGCGATCGTCGGTCGCAGCGGTGCGGGCAAGAGCACGCTGTTCAACCTGATCTCCGGCCTCTTGACGCCGAGCGCCGGCAAGATCGCGCTGGGCGAAAAAGCCGACGGCACGCCTGGCAGCATTGCGTACATGTTGCAGAAGGATTTGCTGCTGCCGTGGCGCACGATTCTTGAGAACGCCGTGCTGGGTATCGAGCTGCACCGCCCGGTGACCGAGGCCGATCGGACACGCGCCAAAGCAATGCTGGGCCGCTATGGCCTGGAGTCGGTCGCCAACGCTTATCCGCATTCGCTGTCGGGTGGCATGAAACAGCGCGTCGCCCTGACGCGCACGCTGCTGGCGGACCCTTCAGTGGTGCTGCTGGATGAACCTTTCTCGGCGCTCGACTACGAGACGCGGCTGATGCTGGAGAACGATGTCATCAGCCTCACCCGCACCGAAGGCACCAGCGTCATTTTGGTGACGCACGATATCGATGAAGCCATCGCCATGAGCAATCGCATCGTGGTGCTCGGCGGACGTCCTGCAAAGATCACGCGGGAAGAAAAGATCCTGCTCACCGTCGACGGCATCACCGATGGCGACCGCGATGCGGTGACGGCGCGCGGTGCGCCGGAGTTCCCCTTGTTTCACAAGGAAATCTGGAATGCCTTGCGTGCGAGCGATGTCGCGCACGCAAGCGTTTAAGCCGAACTGAGTGAAGAAAGGGATCTCATGAAAAGAAAGAACAATGGCGCGACGATGATCGTCACCACCATCCTGATTGTGCTGGTCGTGTTTTGGCAGATGGCGGCGCAGGCCAATCTGATCAACGGCCAGCTGCTCGGTTCGCCGCTGGGTATTTATCGCTCAGCCGTGATCGGTTTCACCAAGGGACAGCTGCTGTACGACACCTGGGTAACGCTGTTCGAAACGCTGTTCGGGCTGGTGCTGGGAAGCGGCCTGGGCATCGTGCTTGGGCTGGTGCTGTGGTTTTATCCGCGCACCTCGGACATCGTCGAGCAGTTTTCCATCTTGCTCAACAGCATTCCAAAAATCGCGCTCGGCCCGCTGATCATCATCTGGTTCGGCTCGGGCATGGTGTCGAAGATCTGGCTGGCCGGCATCTCGACCTTTGCGGTGGCGATGATCTCTTCCTGCGCGGCGGCACAGGAAGTCGACAAGGATTTGCTGAACCTCTTCAAATCGTTCAAGGCGCAGCGCGTGATGATCTTCAAGAAGCTGATCGTGCCGGCGTCGATCCCGTGGATTTTCTCCATCTTCCGCATCAACATCGGCTTTGCGCTCATTGGTGCGGTGGTGGGTGAATTCATTGCTTCAGAAAACGGATTGGGACATGCGGTGTTCGTCGCCGGCTCGCTGTTCGATCTTAATAGTGTCTGGCTGGGCGTCATCATTCTGACGCTGATGGCCGCAGTTCTTACCTGGGTTGTCCAATTAATCGAAGAGAGGATCGTTTCATGGAAAACAGAACAATGAGTTTCACATTCATGCATGCCCGCCGTCTGCTTGGCGCCACCCTGATTGCTGCTGCCTGTGTTGCCGCGCCGGTCAGCAATGCCGCCGAGAAGGCGGTTATCTATCAGGCCTTCCAGTCGATTCAATATTTGCCGCTGTATGTGGCGATGAATGAAGGCCTGTTCACCAAGCACGGACTGGAAGTGCAAAAGGTAACCGCCGGCGGCGGTGCACAAGGCGTGGCGGCGGTAATCGGCGGGCATGCGGATTTCTCGCTGCAGGATCCGATGACGGCTGTGCTGGCCAACCTCAAGGGCGCATCGCTGGTGAATGTGGCGATGGTGGTGTCGGGTGTGCCGGTGTGGATGGTGGCGCCGCCGAATTCGCCGATCAAGTCGATCGCCGATCTCAAGGACCAAACCATTTCGGCTGCGTTGCCGCCATCGACGAGCACTTACCTGCTGCAAAATCTGCTGAAGGAAAAGGGCTTGTCCAACGTCAAGCTCAACACGGTCTCAATCGGCACCGAAATCTCGCCGGTGACAGCCGGCCGCGCAGCTGCTGCCACACTGTATCAGCCACAGGTGGAACAGGCATTGGCGAACGGCTACAAGATCGTCTATGACTTCGCCAAGCAGTATGACGGCGTGTATGCGTTCTCGACCATCGACACGCTGAAGTCAACGATCCAGAAGCGTCCGCAAATGGTGCAAAGTTTTGTGAGCGCCATCGCCGACGCCGAGAAGCTGATGCAGACCAATCCGCAAGTGGCGTATCGTGTGGCAGTGGCGGAATTTCCTTCGCTGGAAAAGACCGTGGTGGAAGCGGCCGTGAAGCGTCTGCTGGATCAGAAGATCTATCCGGCAACGCCATCGATTTCCAAACAGGCGTTCCAGGCTGGTCTTGATCTGCAGATTTCCATCGGCAACATCAAGGCAGGCGAAGTCACTTACGATAGCGCTGTGGACAACAGCTTTGCCGAAAAAGTAAGCAAGTAATTGGTCGCTGAGTAGCAACACAAGTCCGCAGACCGGCGCGCGTTGTTCGTCCGGTCTGCAACTTGGCCATTCCCTGCGAGCGGTACGCACCCGCAGGCCGCACATTCTGAAGAGCAGATCATGAGCACATCACACACGCAAGAGACAAACCAGGCGGCACTCTCATCGGCGGTCGCGACGGCGGACCGCATCGAAGATACGCTGAAAGCATTCACCTATCGCCCCGACGCCTATCCCGACGTGAACTCCGGTACAGGCCCGCTCGCCGGCATCCCGGTGGCAGTCAAGGATCTGATCGACACGGCGGACATGCCGACTACGTATGGCTCGAAGATTTTTCAAGGCTATCAGCCGCAGGAAGACGCCTGGATCGTCACCAGGCTGCGCGCAGCGGGTGCGGTGATCTTCGGCAAAACGGTGACCACGGAATTCGCCTGGCGCGATCCGGGTGCGACCGTCAATCCATGGAATACAGGACACAGCCCCGGCGGCTCATCGAGCGGTTCGGCGGCAGCCGTGGGCGCCGGCATCGTGCCGATCGCACTGGGCACGCAGACTGTCGGTTCGGTGATTCGTCCTGCGTCGTACTGCGGCGCGGTGGGCTACAAACCGACGTTCGGACTGATCCCGACCGAAGGCGTGCATGCGCTGGCGCCGACGCTGGATCATCTTGGCTTTATCACATCGAGCTTCTACTGGGCGGCAGTCTGCCACGCCGTCATCGCACGCGATAACGCGATTGCCGCACCGGCGTCGGCCAAGGCGTTTTCGGCAGGCGTGAAGCCGCGCAAGATCGGCGTCTATCGCTCCTCGCAATGGGCGCAAGTGGAAGGCGATGTGCAGCAAAACTTTGACGCCGTGGTGCGTCGCCTGGAAGCGCTGGGCGTCGAATGCGTTGATGCGGATCTGGGTATGGATATCCGCGATCTCAACAAGCTGGTGGTGGATGTGCTCGCCTATGAGGCACGCGCCGCCATCTACGACGACATCAAGGATGCCGAAGCGCTGGCCGGCCCTTACACGCGCGAGCTGGTGAGCCGCGGTGCAACGATCTCCAGAGAGACTTACCTTGGCTTGATCGAGCAAGTCGGCGTGCTGCGCGCCGGTCGCGACGCGCTGTTGAAAGATCTCGATGCGATCATGACGATCACCTCGCCGACGACTGCGTTGAAGGGATTGGAGAAGACCGGCGACGCGTCTTTCTGCGCGCCGGCGACGCTGCTCGGCTTGCCGGCGGTGACGACGCCGTCGGGATTTTCGACGGACTTCCTGCCGTACGGCGTGCAACTGATCGGACGCGCGGATGGCGACCTGGCCCTGCTGCAAACCGGCCAGTGGCTGAGCACGATCCTGCCGTCGATGAAGCCGGCATCGCTCTGATGATGGCGGGCTGGTGCAGTGCTTGCGCCAGCCCGCCGTGCAAGACAAAATACGGTACCAGGTGCGGTACCAGTACCAGCAACACCGACAGAGCTCAACCGATTGAGCCGCCAGGAGCAGGCGAACAAACACCGCCTGCCAGCCGAGACATCCAATAGAAACCGCGCATGCCGAAAGCCTTCAAGACTATCGAACAACAGGTTCTCAGCCTGCTGAGAAACGACATCCTCTCCGGCAAATACCGCCCTGGCGACAAGCTGCGACAGGACGAAGTCGCCAAACGTTTTGAAGTAAGCACCACGCCGGTGCGCGAAGCCTTTCGCGGCCTGCGCTCGGAAGGTCTGGTGCTGATCGACGCCAACAAGGGTGTGGTGGTCAAAGGACTGACCGTCAAGGACGTCGCAGAAATCTACGAACTGCGCATTGCGCTGGAACCGCTGCTGGCGAAGAAGGCGGTGAGCTCGATTTCCCCTGAGTCGCTGGAAGCAGCGAACATCATCCACGAAGAGATGTGCGCCTCGACCGATCCGCATCGATGGTCGGCGCTGAATCGCGAATTTCACATCAAGCTGATGATGAGCGAGGAAGATTCGCGACTCTACGAGATCGTCAAGAATCTCCTCGTCGTTGCCGAGCCTTATGTCTCGCTGTCTATCTTCATGCACCCCAAGATCCTGCAAGTGGACAACGAAGAACACGGCATGATCCTCGAAGGCTTCAACAAGAAGAACGGCCGGCTGGTGCAAAAGATCGTCAAACAGCATCTGGAACAAACCCTCGCCGCCATTCAGGACTCGGTCAACGAGAAAACCTTGGGGCAGATGGGCGCACCGGCAAAAACGTCTGCCAGATAAGTTGCGCTTGTCTTCTCGCTTCAGCAGCATCAGACTTATGCCATGATGCTGCCGGCGTCGCGCCGGGGCTGCATTCTCCGGACGCTCCCTATTCAGAAAGACAACCACATGACCATCAACTGGGCGGGCTTCACCCCTTGGACTTCTCTTGCCGGCGGGCTGCTGATCGGGCTGGCCGTGGCGTTGCTGATTTTGCTCAACGGCCGGATCGCCGGTATCAGCGGCATCCTCGGCGGACTATTGCGGCCATCGAAGGGAGATGTCTTCTGGCGCGTGGCGTTTGTCGCCGGATTGATTGGCGCGCCGCTGGCATATGGTCTTGCGGCATCCTTGCCAACGGTCACCATCGAAGCCGGCACGCCGACGCTGATCATCGCCGGCTTGCTGGTGGGACTAGGTACACGCTACGGCTCGGGCTGCACCAGTGGACACGGCGTATGCGGCTTGTCGCGGTTATCCGTGCGTTCACTGGCGGCGACGATTACCTTCATGGCAACCGGGTTCGTCACCGTGTTTGTCGTGCGCCATTTGCTCGGTTGAGGAGGACAGTATGCATATCGTGACGGCGCTCATCGCCGGATTGATTTTCGGCATCGGACTGATCGTATCGGGCATGACCGATCCTGCAAAAGTAACCGGTTTTCTGGATCTCGCCGGCAACTGGAATCCTTCACTGGCGTTCGTCATGGCCGGTGCAATTCTGATCGGGTTTCCGGTGTTTCGCTTTATCGGCAAAAGAAAACAATCGCTGACAGGCGCGCCCCTGCGCATGCCGACGAACACCCGCATTGACCGCCGCCTCATCGCCGGTGCGCTGCTGTTCGGTGCAGGCTGGGGACTTGCCGGTTATTGCCCCGGTCCGGTGCTGGCGTCACTCGCCACGGGCAGCATGAAGCCGGTGCTTTTTACCATTGCCATGCTGGCCGGGATGGCGATCTTTGAAATTCTGGAACACGTTGCTGCGGCGAGAAAGCGCACTGCGTCGTCGGGACGAGGAGGTTGATTTGTCGCTCGCCACACCCTTCTTCGCATCGCTGATCGGCAAACGCGTCTCGCCGCTTTCCGCGACGCGTTTGTGCAGGAGATGCGCGCCGTGTATCTGCCGGGTACAGGCGGCACGACCTTGTTGCCCTCCCAACGTTTATTTTTAGTCATCACTCTTTGACTTGTTGCGAGCTTATTGCTGATTTATTGTGCAGAAAATATTTCCTGCGATAAAGTTCTCCTCCATACTTGCCGTTAACAAACATTTCGTACGAAACCTTCGCCGTCCTCTGCCTCTTTGCTTCAAACTGGCGCAGAGATTGACATTGAAGGATTCGCAACTAAAGTCTTAACGTGCGCGGCAGTACTCCGGGAGAAGAACATGAAAAAAATCAACATGAACGTCAAGGATGAAGTCTATGAGTCGCTGGACCGCGAGTTCAAAAACTTCATCCGTCTGTCCTTGAAATGCGACTCGGGTTTTGTCTCGCCGTCGTTCGACAATTTTTTGTTGGCAAAACTATCAGACAACACGACCTTCCTGACCGAAGAAGCCGTGCAGCATCTGATGATGTCGGGACAGTACGCGTGGGCAAAGCGCGCACTGGATAAAGATTTTCCGGACGTGGTGGCGATCCTGATTTCGCAGGCGTCGAACTACGGCTTCCATATCGCGGTGCGTCAGGACTGGGGCTCAGACGATCTGACGGCAGCGTCCAAGGCGTGGGCCACGGCCATTGTCAAACAGGCCAAGGGCGATGAGTCGCAAATCGACATCCTGGCGGCGCAGATCAAATCGTCGGCGGTCAGCATCGGCCACGTGGAAGAGAAACTGAAGACACCGGCATGGCGGCTGGCGGCGTCGCTGGCGCAACAACTGCATGACGCCAAGATCGCGGTCGAACACGCCCGCGGCAGCGTCGCCCACGAAAAACTGGGCGCGCTGCGCAGTTTGCTGAAGCTGGGCATCGCGTACGGCACGGTCAAGGAAAAAGATGAGAAGGAAATTCTGGAGCGCCTGCGCGTGAAGAAGCCTTATCTCTTTGAAGAGGAAGAAAGCTTCTTGACCCGTGCGATCGCCTGGTGGCGCAGCGTGTTTGCCTGAGCCTCTCCTGATCTGCGGCGGCGCGGTTCGCAGGGTTGTGTCATCATCAGTTGTGCATCAGACAAGACGAATAAACAAAACTGAGTATAACGAGGCCTCACCAAGATGAAGACATTCATGACACGAAGGAACCGGACAGCGGCGGCATCAGCATTGTCGGTGCTGGCGATTCTACTGACATGCAACTCTGCCGCACAGGCGCAAACTTCAGGAACCAAGATGACGCAATCCACGCCCTCCTCCATACCAGCGGATCAATCTCTGGTTGCACAGTTTGCGCCGCACGGCACTTTGCGCGCATCGATCAATCTCGGCAATCCGGTATTGGCGAACCTTGATCCCAAGACCGGCGCGCCGGTCGGCGTGTCCGTTGATCTGGCAACCGAGTTGGCCAAACGGCTCGGCGTACCGCTGCAACTGGTGGCGGTAAAGTCGGCGGGCAATTCGGTGGAGAATATTGAGCAGGACAAGGCCGATATCGGCTTTTTTGCCGTCGACCCCAAGCGCGCGCAGGAAATCAGTTTCACCGGCCCTTATGTATTGATCGAGGGTTTCTACGCCGTGCGCAACGATTCGCCGATTACCGCCAATGAGCAAGTCGACAAGCCGGGCATCACTGTCGCCGTCGGCAAGGGGAGCGCCTACGATCTTTTTCTCACACGAGAATTGCACCAGGCGACTATCGTGCGCATACCTACCTCTCCGGCGGTGGTGCAAGGCTTCATCGACCAGCATCTGAGCGTGGCCGCAGGTGTCAGGCAACAGCTTGAGCAAGATGCTGCAAAAGTCGGCGGCATGCGGATTCTGCCGCAGCGTTTTATGGTCATCCGCCAGGCGATGGGCGTACCCAAAGCCCGCGGCGACGCAGCGGCTGCTTATCTGAGCAGGTTTGTCGAAGAGATGGCAGCGTCCGGCTTTGTCGCGGCGTCACTGGCAAAGAATGGCATTGAAGGCGCGATCGTTGCCAAAGCCGGCGACTGAACAAACCGTGCCGCGCTACTGCTTTGCTGCGTTGTTGAAGACAATCAAAACGTCGCAATGATGTTGTGGTGCCGGTATGTTTCCCGACCGCCGGCTCCGGTAGGTGCAATGCTGAATTGCGCGGTTGGTGTGATTTTAATGATGCTTTTTGACAGACGTGTGACGTAGTCGCATACAGGGCATTGTCCTTACCTAATTTTTCATCCCGTTTTCATCCCGTTTTCATCCGATATGCATCAAGAAATCGCTGTCAGAAATGCACTGCCTGCAGACGCACCGGTGCTTTGCCTGGCGGAACAGGAGACCAGCAGGACGCCCGGCCTGTTGATATCACTGCCGCACGAGTTTTCTGAGGCTGACTTCAGGTCGAAGATTGTCCGGCTGGCAGACGCCGGTATTTATCTCGTCGCAGAGATCGATGGAAACACCGCCGGCCATGCGCTTCTTGAACCGATGCCGTTGGAGTCCATGTCCCATGTTTTTTCGCTGACCATCGTCGTCCATCCTGGATATACCAGACGCGGTGTGGGTACCCGTTTGATGACCGCCTTGTTCGATTGGGCAGCTCATCATCCGCATGTGAAAAAAATAGAGCTGCGGGTACGCGAAGCCAATGCTGTTGCCCTGCGCCTGTATCAGCGGTTTGGTTTTGTTGAGGAAGGACGTTTTGAGAAACGCATAAAACTTCCGGACGGCAACTACCTGGCCGATATATCGATGGCCAGATTCCTCATTTGATTTGACCCGCAATTTAAAAAAAAGCCCGCGATCGGCGCGGGCCGACGGCGGGCGAATCAGTCTTTCGACCGAGAGGAGACGACGTGATGTCAGGTGTTACTTTATCGATCATGCCGCCTCACGGCTATCGGGCGTTTCCTGATTTCCGTATGCCAACGTGGTCAGAATCCGAGACGGCGTAGGTCTTCGGCGACAAACATTTGTCCGCTCCGGTTTTTGACTGCAGGTAGTTCTGCCACTTTCGCACGCCATGCATGTAACGCTGTGAGTTCTTCGGCAATCGGGATACCAGCTGCGTCGGCAAATGCCAGGCCGGCAAAGACCGTGATGTCCGGCATCGAGAATTGTTCACCGGCGACGAAGCTGCTGGTGCGCAGCACCTGATCAAAGTAGCTCATACCCTGCAGCGCTTTTTCGCGTTCACGCTCGCCCCATTCCTTGCGATGCGCCCATTCCGGACTCTTGTACTTCTGCAAATCGTTGCCCAGTCCGGGCGTGGCGTGGTGGAAATAGATGCCGACGGCATCGATCAAACCACTTTCCGCACGCCGCTGCATCATGTGAATGATGGCCTTCTCTTTTGGCGTACGGCCTGTCAGGACCGGATTGCCGTCCAGGTTATCGAGATACTCGGTGATGGCGGTACTCTCGGAGATGAGCGTGCCGTCGTCCAGCTCCAACAGCGGCAAGACGCCGGATGGGTTTTTGGCCAGATACGCGGCTTGCTTGTGTTCGGCGCCGATCAGGTCCACGGATTCGAAGGTGACCTGCGCGTCCAGTCCTTTCTGTGCGAGGACGATACGGATGCGGGCGGGATTGGGAAAGCCGGGACGGTCATAAATCTTCATTGTTGAAACTCCTGTTTATTGGGCTATAGATCTACTAATCAGTTGAAATACATGGTTGAACTGCACGATCGAATTGCATGAGTGAATGACACAATCAAATCACAGATCACTCACCTATCTATCGATAGGTAGACAATAAAGAAGTACAATACTCCTGTCAACAACTATCTATCGATAGAGAGATTTATCCATGAGTGCGACCGATACCCGAGAAAAGATCATGAGCGTCGCGCGCAAGACCGTGCAGGCGCACGGCTACAGCGCGTTAAGCTTCCGAGACCTGGCGGCCGAGGTCGGCATCAAGAGCGCCAGCGTCCACTATCATTTCCCGACTAAGGGCGATCTGGGCGCCGCGATCGCGCGCCGTTATACCGAGGACGGCATCGCGTATATAGGCGAGTTGATAGCGAACTACAAAGATCAACGGTCGTGCATGAAGAAATACACCGACATCTTTCGCGCGGCGCTGGTGGATGACAACCGCATGTGTCTGTGCGGCATCATGTCGGCCGAGCGCGAAGATCTTCCACCCGAGGTTAGTGTCGAAGTCGACCGGTTCCACGAAGTGAATATCGACTGGGTTGCGTCACTGCTGTCGCTGGAAGACCCCGATCCCAAACACAAGAAGGCAATCCGCCATCGCGCGCTCGGCATCTTCGCCGCGATCGGCGGCGCGCAATTGCTGGCACGCGGACAGAACAACGTCGCAGTGTATGACGAAGTTCTCGACAGCTATCGTGCAGCAGGATTGATGCCCTGATAAGAGCGGCCCCTTTCACCCGCTGCACAAAAAATTTCCCCGCGGCATGCAAACCCGAGCTTCGCAGACGGAAATGTTTGTCTTAGCGCACCAGTTCCGATAAATTGATCCGTGCTGCTGTCAAAGACGACCTCAGTCGCAACAAGCAGCAGTCAAGAACGGTACAGAAAATAATGCAAAAGCCGCCTTCACGGAAGGCAACAATAAAAAAGGGGAAATGTATGCGCGGTGGATTGATAAAGATTGCAGCCGGTGTGGCTGGTGCGATTGTGGCGATTGCCGCCGGCACAGCATTCGCGGCGGGCTCACTGGCGATTGATACGTTGCAAGGCAAGGAATACGGATTCTCTTTCAACCATCCGTCGTACGGCGTCGCTGATGAGCGTGCAAAGAGAGAGTGCGGCCCGGATTGCAGCATCGTGAAACGCTTTGAAAACCAATGTGCCGCGTTTGCTGCCGATCAGGCTGCCGGCTCCACGGTCTACGGCTGGTGGCAGGGTGCAGCCACCAGCGCCGTCGTGCAACAGCGGGCCCTGTCCGAATGCCGAAGCCAGGGTGGATCGAGCTGCATCGTGCGCGCGTGGGGCTGCGACACAATAAAGGCGAACGACAGACAAGCCAATGCAAAGACGCCGAAACAAGATAGCAACGTGTTCACCATGCTGGGCGAGTGGACGCTGGATTACACCACGGCGCGCGGCTACTCGGCAAACGGTACCGTGCGCGTCACCAACGCCGTCGGCAATGGCGTCTTCCGTGGCGTGATCGTGCTGTCGTATACCTCCAATGGCGTCACCAAGCAGATTCAGGAAGATGCGCTGATTACTGTGCAGGGAGAAACGATCTCCATCAATGGCAGTAACCCGGTGTATGTGTCAGGCACTGGCAATTACAACGCAGACAATTACACGCTCAACAAGGTCAGCAACAACGTCCTGAAGGGCGTCAACAAAGACAATGCGGGCGCGGGCGGCATTATCGTTCTCATCAAAAAGTAGCTGAGTCATTGTCCTCAATTTGAGGTTCGCATGCTGATGCGAGCATGGCCTGACGGCGACTAAAGAAACGTCGGGGCGTTCGCGGGCGCTATTTCTTGGACGAGAAAATCGGCCAGGAGCCGACCTATTAGTGAACAATCGACCGCTCTCGCAGAGTATCTCGACAAGTCGCGAGAAATGTAAAACGATCTCGATTGGTGCAGCCAGGGTGGTCAGACTGGTTCTTCCCGAAGAAAAAAGGACGCTCATTGCTGGAGCGTTGCGGCAAAGATGTGCAAGCGTGAACGCTGTCGCCTGAAGCTTCAACCCGAGAGCAGCTTAATTGCACGCTAACGCCTTAACAATCCGCTCGCGCCTCTTACCGGCATCGGCAGCCATGCGATATGCGAATCATATCGTGCTGCTTGATGAAAACACTATCCGTTGCGCATCTTGGAATGGATTCACATCCGACATAAATCTGAAGAATGGAACGTTGCTTCATTCAGAATTTACTCGGTAGCCTTATGCGTCCGCAATCGGCCAGAAGCGGACGCTCAAAAAATCAAGATACCTCGCCGCATCTTTGAATCAATTTCCTATTTTTGCGATGCTATCCTAAAGTCGATGCCATTTCTGACGATAGACTAACGATGCATTCGCGCTGCGCTCAACTGACCAGGCTACTTTTCTCGAAGTCAAAATGGCCGGGAATCTGCGTCTCACGATCGTTAGAAAGACAAAATTACTTTGCGGAGACGTAATGACGATAACGGGCACATCAACAATAGATACTGCTGCTTCATATCATTCCACAGCCGTTCAAGACGTAGCTAGTGCCAGCATTTCCAACCTCCCTGCCACCGCCATCGGTCGTCCAGAGCAATCAACGGCTATCCGTGTCTCAACTTTGGCTCAACAGCTTAACGAAGCTGCCGAGCGAGCAGAGCGGCGCGATTCGAGCTTGAGTCGTGATGAGCTCGGTAAAAAAGCTCTCTCTATTGGAGAAAAATTAGGCGGAACATCGTATGTGGAGAACAAAGATAGATACGATGCAGAAGAGCCTAGGACGGATGATCCAAGTTTATTGGCTAGAGCAAAGCAAGCGACTGCGTTTGTTCACGGCAGAGGAAGCAATCCCTTCACGGGCATGTCAAGAGATCAACTCGCTCTAATTACATATGATGAGAACGGCCCGTTTACAGTCAACGAGCGTAAAGCGGCATTGTTGGAAGCCTATGAACAAGAATCCAATTGGAGAAAGCAGGTCGTAGCGAAGGCTATGGACGCCTACAATCGCACGGGAAGCATTTTTGGAGACGGTGTCGGTTCTGAAATTCTCGCTCACTATAAGGGTCTTCCTGCAATCGAGAAATCTACATACCCCAAGGATTACGAAGCGCAATTGAAGACTCAAATCGCTCAAGCGAGTAACCAAACAGAAAATCAAAGTTCCTCTTCCAATGACTACGCATCTGGTCTCACATCATGGATTTCGGCTCCCCCAGAAAAGGGATCGTCTTACCTGACCAATTCCGTGACGACAGCCGATCCGAAGAGAAACGGCCTAAGCAATACTCCAGAGAGTATGGCTACAGATCTGCAGTAGGTATTTCTCTGAACGACTTTTATCAGCCAGAAACAGACCTCTCAACTACGCTAAGAATTTTTGATATCAATGACTCAATGTTAAGCGACCGCCTATTGCCACGGCCTTTCCCCGAAAAAATTATCCATGAGGGCAACTATGTGCGGCTTGAGCCGCTTTCGGAGCGACATGTGGATGACCTTTGGAATGCGGCTGAGAACGCCGAGTCTTCCTGGGAATATCTCCGCTATGGTCCGTTCGAAGATATTGAATCCCTTCGTGTAGTCATCCAAGAGTTGGCTAGTCGCAGCCACCAACCGTTCTGGGCTGTCGTCGACCGGAGCAGTAATACGGCCAAAGGCTGGCTATCAATATGTGACGTCTATCCTCATGAGTCTGCGGCAGAAATTGGAAGTGTTTGGTTTTCTCCAGGCATGCAACGCTCTCAGGTCTCTACTGAAGCAGTATTTATATTGATGGAGTATGTGTTTGACCGCTTGGGATATGCACGGCTTGTGTGGCGGTGCTTTGAAGACAATATTTCCTCTCGCCGCGCAGCTGAGCGATACGGTTTCACCTTTGAAGGGATATGGCGGTCAGCAGTTGTGGCCAAAGGGAAGAGACGAGATATCAGATGGCACTCTATGCTGATAACCGAATGGCCTGCTAGGCGGAGTTCGATTCGCTCTTGGCTGAATGCAGAGAATTTCGATCAATCAGGAAAAGCCCTTCGCCGGCTTGCGGATATTTGATTGGTTAGGCACCTTTGGCAACAAGTCCGCAACCGGCCAGAAGCTGACTCAATAGAAAAATGAAATAACCAAATGACGCCACATACCCTATTACCTTCTTTAATTTCCGCAGCTTCTGTGCCTGGCGCATCGATGGCTGTCATTCGCGATGGCGTGTTGACGATGACTGCAGTCGGTGTCAGAGACAATGTCAAAGGTGAGCTTGTCGACAATCAAACTGTGTTTGATGCGGCATCACTCAGTAAGCCTATGGTGGCTTATGCGGTGCTCCAGCTTGTGGATGCCGGCATGCTCAAGCTGGACGAGGCACTGTCGGCCTATGTCTCGCCAATCGTGGAAGACTCGCCTGCGGCGGCGGGAATCACGGCGCGCCATATTCTTACTCACACGTCAGGACTTCCCAATTTATGGAGCAAAGACCCTCCGCAAGTTCATTTTCAGCCGGGTACGCGATTTAGCTATTCCAGCGTTGGATTTTCCTATCTTCAACGCGCTATTGAAGCGATAACGGGTGAACCTCTGGAAACCAACATGAAGCGGCTTGTATTCGAACCGCTTGGTATGAAATCGTCCAGTTTTGAATGGCAACATCAATTCGCCGGCAATGTGGCGCAGCCCCATGAGAACGGTGTGCGGCTAGATAAACATCTCCCTCCACGTGCCAGCGCTTCTTACTCGCTCCAAACGACTGCAACTGACTATGGCGCCTTTCTTGCAGCAGTCCTGAATGGTGACAGACTGATGGAAGCAACAAGCAAGCAATGGCTAATCCCAGCTATCAATGCGACAAAGGGAACTGCCGAGCATCTGGAAAGCCTACCAACGGAAATCGAAAGAGACATTGGTTGGGGGCTGGGCTGGGGACTGGAGCTCAGCCGCAGTACATTCTTCCAATGGGGGAAAATATCTGGCGTGCGTGCATTTGTGATGGGAAGTCGGCCCGAGCGGTCTGGCGTTGTTTTGTTCACCAACAGCAATACAGGTCTTCGCTTGATGAGCGATATAGCCCACGTGGTTCTTCCTGGCGAACATCCTGCTATTCAATGGCTAAAAATGTGCGTTTCGGAGGATTAAAATAACGACCAAAAAACGCTTCAGCGAGCGCTCTGTCCCTTACTGGCGAAGTCCGCAATCGGCCAGAAGCAGCCACACGAAAATAGCGCCAAATGAATTTGGTTATTGTTCTACAGAATCGGAACCGACATTCTTAAGTAGGTTGCTTCACGGTCTTTGGCGTCGCATAAGCGGCGACGGTTTCTCAGGGTTTTCTGAAGAACCCTGAGAAAGACGAAGAGGTCTGACTTTTTCTGCACGCTGTTTTTAGATGAGCAATGGTATGCACGACTTAAGAACGTGCTCAGGTAGTCAGGACAATTTTCCCCACATTCAAACCATCTTCCATACGTCTCTGCGCTGTACCTGCTTCGGCCAAGGGGTAGACGCTATCGATGATTGGATTCAATCCATCTTTGCCAAACTGGGATAACCAACGTTCCTTGAAACGACGCGACATGGAGTGCTTTATTTCTTGCGAGCGCGATTTCATGACTGTTCCCATAATTTGCAGGTGACGGTACAGCAGACGGTCCAGCGGAATATTTGCGTTTTCGATGCCGCCCATGATGCCGATTTGTACCAGGCGGCCTCCGAAGTCGAGCGAATTCACATTGCGTTCGAAGTAAGGTGCACCGATGAAATCAAGGATGAGGTTTACGCCGCGATTTTCGGTTCGTGAAGCAACTGCTTCCGCGAAGTCTTCTTTCTCATAGTCGATAACATGATTCGCACCCATGCGGCGAACCAGGTCATGGGCGCTTGTCTTTGCGGTGGCAAAGACTGTCGCGCCCACAGCGTGCGCTAGCTGTACAGCCGCGCCGCCGACCCCTCCGGCGCCGGCATGAATCAGCACGGATTCACCAGGTTGCAGCTTGCCCAAGTGGATGAGTGCTTCATGGGCCGTCACAAAAACCTCGGTGATTGCCGCGGCATGAATATAGTCCATGCCGTCTGGAATCGGCATCGCCATGCGGTAGTCGATGCGGGCAACTTCGGCATATGCGCCACCCCCGACGATGCCCATGACGCGGTCACCGATAGAATAACCTTGCACCTCGGTGCCGATGGCGACCACCTCACCTGCGATTTCCAGACCCATGATGGTGGAATCGCCAAAGTCTGGCCAGCCGTAGCCGCCGCGGCGGTGGGTCAGGTCAGCGCGGTTGACGCCAGCTGCATGCGTTCGCACTAGCAGGTCGGTGGGACGGAGGACAGGTTCCGGGACCTCGCTGATTTTGAGTACCTCGGCTGCGCCGAATTGGTCAAAGGTAATAGCTTTCATGATTGTTCCTTATTTCTTAGCGATAGAGTTGGATGGCCGCAGCGGAGACTTGCGCGGCACAAGAATTTAGTCAGGAGGACTGGTCTTCAGAGAACGCTGCGTTAGCGTAAGCAGACGCAGTGATGGCCGCCGGGAAACCGGCGTAGAACGCCAGATGAGTGATGGCTGCACTCAGCTCAGTCTGCGTTAAGCCATTCTGGATACCGCGGCGCAAGTGTGCAGGCAGTTCGTTGGCATGGTTCATCGCAATCAGGCAAGCGATGGTAATGAGGCTGCGGTCGCGTGGCGCGAGGTCCCGGTCAGTCCAGACGTCCGAATACAGCGGGTGCTCGACGAAATCGGACAGCTTGGGGGTGAAGTGTCGAGCCGCTGCACGAGGGCTAGTGAAATCGATGGGTTCCATGATGTTTCCTTTCGCCTCTGAATCAGGTTTGGCTGATGAATTTGTTAGTCAGGTAATGGCCGATACCTTCAGTACCGCCTTCTGAGCCATGACCGCTTTCCTTCATGCCACCGAAAGGCAGTTCGGTGGCGATGATACGGTACTGATTGATGCCAATCATTCCCGCCTCAAGACCGTCCCCAACCTCAATGGCCGTGCGTGCATCGCGGGTGAAAGCGTAGGCAGACAGTGCATAGGGAAGACGGTTAGCCTCCTCCAGACCATCTTGCAGCGTATCGAAGGGACGCAAGACGGCGATGGGACCGAACGGCTCTTCATGCATGATGCGAGCACTCATCGGTACATCGGCTAGCACGGTCGGTTCGAAGAAATAGCCCGGACGGTCAATGCGCTTGCCTCCTGTTAATACCTTGGCGCCGTGCGCTACTGCGTCGGCGACCAGCGATTCCATCTTGGCCAGTTGGCGGGGATTGGCTAATGGGCCGACTTGAGTTTCGTTGTCCATGCCGTCACCGATGACCAGCTTCTGCGTTGCTGCGACGAAGCGCTCCTCGAAGCGGGCGTAGGCCGCGCGCTGAATCAGGAACCGGGTCGACGAAATGCAGATTTGCCCGGTGCCGCGGAAACGGTTGGCGGCACCCCCCACAGCTGCAGCGTCGATATCGGCATCCTCAAATACCAGCACGGGGCCATGTCCGCCCAGCTCTAGTGTGATGGGCTTGACGCCGACTGCGGCGCGCTCGGACAGCAGGCGTCCCACAGGCACGGAGCCGGTAAACGCGACTTTACGGATAACAGGTGAGGCAATCAGCCGCCCCGAGACCATGTCCGGCACGCCGAAGACGATTTGCAGTACGCCTTTGGGCAGACCGGCGTCATCCAGGCAGCGGGCCAGAGCCAAGGCGGTGGCAGGGCTTTCTTCGCCCGGTTTCAGGATGATGCTGCAGCCTGCCGCCAATGCTGCCGACAACTTGCGAGCAGGGGTAATGGCAGGGAAGTTCCAAGGCGTAAAAGCAGCCACCGGCCCGATAGCCTGACGCTTTACCAATTGCTGAACGCCTGGGCGATTGGCGGGCACTACGCGGCCATCGATACGGCGCGCTTCCTCGGAGAACCATTCGAAGTATTCCGCGGCACGCAGCACTTCATCGCGGCTCTCGCTCAGGGGCTTCCCTTCTTCCAGCGTCATCAACGTGGCAATGTGCTCAGCGCGTTCGCGCATCAATCCGGCAGCGTTTCTCAGGATGTGGGCGCGTTCAGTGGGCACTGTATGACGCCATACCTCGAAAGCCGCTTTAGCTGCGGTTAGTGCTTGGTCCAAGTCTGTGGCAGTGGCGAGCGGCAGACGGCCCAGTGCCGCGCCCGTTGCGGGATTGATGACAGCCGAGGTGTCGCGGTTTCCGGCCTCCAGCCAGACGCCATTGATAAACAGATAGAGCTGGTCGTACTTATACTTTTGCATGATTATCTTCCTTGGTTGAATTCGGTAACATGTGGGCTTGCCGTAGGAAGAAGATTAAAACTGCGGGGGACTATTGATAAGATGACTATTCCCCACAATGGCTATGCAAGGAATGCACAAATGCAGTCAGAAAAATTCGCGGAATTCCTGGGAGTCTTTGCCGATGTGGCGCGGGAAGGTAGCTTCTCCGGTGCCGGTCGACGCCGTGGTCGCACACCATCCTCCATCGGGCGTCAGATTGACACCCTCGAGGAATACCTCGATACCCCCTTGTTTTTACGCTCCACGCGACTGTTGACACTCACTGATGCGGGCGAAGCGCTATTGATTCGCGCAAGACAAATCCTTGACTCACTGGAAGACGCGCAGCAGGAGTTGGCATCGATGAAGGGCGCTGTGACCGGCACGCTTCGCGTGGCCTGCTTCCCGACGTTTGGCAAGCGTTACGTTATGCCAGTCATGGGGGAGTTAGCCCGTAAGTATCCTGATTTGCGGTTGGAATTGGATCTCACCGAAAGGCTTGCGGACCCGGTGGCAGAGCGGTTGGACTTGGTCATCCGAATCGGCGACATGGCTGACAGCACTCTGATTGGGACTCGCATTGCGACGCAGACACGCATTCTGTGTGCAAGTCCGGCCTACCTTGCACAAATGGGCAGCCCGACCGAACTCGCTGATTTGGCATCACATCGCTTAATCGACAAATTGCATGGAGCGGATTTGCTTGGATGGACTGATGTGCTTGGTCAGCCCGCGCGCGCATTCAGTTCACAGCCTGTGTTCGCCTGTGATGATTTTGAGGCAATGCGCCTCGCTGCCAGGGAGGGACTAGGGATTGGTTATCTTCCAGACTGGGTAGTCGGACCTGATGTCAAAGACGGACATCTTTTGCAGCTCTTTCCTGAATGGTCAGAGCAACCGCATGCATGCACAGGAATTCATGCGCTACGGGCATTAAGACAGCCGCCGGCCCGCGTCACGGTTCTCTTAGATACGCTACGAGCGTACATTGGATATCCGCCGAGTTGGGCTCTGAACGTGAAGGTATCAGATTATGAGGACGTCTTGGGCTGAATAAGTCCGCAATCGGCCAGACGCAGACATCTCGAGCAACCACGGTTTAACAATAGGATAGGTATGCTTCATCCGATTTTTTATGTCGATTTCAATGAGATGGTAGATGCCACTACTGTACTTCTATCTCAGCATGACACGAAGGTGGATTCTTCGGGTAGGACAGTCAAGATATCAGAGGGGATGGTCATCACTGTCTACATGGACGGCGTCGATGACAATGGACATGCGGATAAGTTGATTGCTCACGGCGAGGTGACCAGAAACGTAGCTGACGGCTGGAGTAGCCACGTCAAATGGTGTTGTCGGATTGATGAGAATGGCATCAGAGCTCAATCTACAATCGGTTGAATTATTAGCAAGTGCAATCTACATCCGCAACCGGCCAGAAGCCGACAACATTTAGATAAAATTAGTAAAAATTGAAGGATGTCGCGATGGACACAAACCACCACCTGGTTTTCGTATTTGGCACTTTGAAAGAGGGATTTCCCAACTTCTCGACTAATCGAGGTATTCGCTACCCAGGTGAGTTTGTGACCACAGAACGTTTCCCGCTCTACCTGATTGGTGAGCGAATGTCGCCCTGGATGATTGCAAGCCCGGGAGACGGCCTGGCTGTAAGGGGGCAGATTTTTTCAGTAAGCGATGCCGTACTAAAAGCCATGGACAATCTCGAGCGCATTCACGAATCTGATGGATACCGGCGACTTCAGATATCCGTCATTCCTACGGAAGGCGATTCGCGAAATCCAATCGAGGTATATGCGTATCTGAAACCAGCCGAACAGTTTGAAATGAAGATGGTAAAGAAGGGGCCTTTGGCCTCCTATGAACTAGCTGACGCACTACTTTATCGGCCTCATTCATCGCAATCAGTTTGAAAATCGATGTCCGCAAGCGGCCAGAAGCGGACTATTAAAAATAGAAAATTTCAATCGAAATGGAAATCAAATTTTATGTTTGATGATGCAGCTAAATTTTATGAATCCATCGGAAATGCTCTTTCGAACGCAGTGTAGATTTACTGAGATGGACCCGACACCACCAATAGGATCAAACTAAGGTTTCATCCAATTTAAGTGTGGAGGTGTGTCATGGATATAGACATTCTCGGAATTGACTTGGCTAAACGGGTGTTCCAGTTGCATGGTGCGGATCGCGGTGGTTCTGCAAAGTACGGCGCTAAAGTAATGCGCGCGGAGCTTCTGGCTACCGTGCGCAAGCTGGCACCTCGAATTGTGGCCATGGAAGCGTGTAGTTCAGCCCATTACTGGGGGCGGCGTTTCAAGGAGCTTGGTATTGAAGTCAGGCTGATCAGCCCGCAATATGTCAGCCCCTTCGTCAAGACCAACAAGAACGATGCCAACGATGCCGCGGCCATCGTTGAAGCCGCCAGCCGACCGACCATGCGCTTTGTACCGGTAAAGTCCGTCGAGCAGCAAGACATGAGAGCCGTTCATCGCGTACGTGAATTGCTGGTGCATCAGCGTACCGCCATGATCAATCAAGTCAGAGGCTTACTCGGCGAACGAGGCGTGATCATTGCACAGACACCTGCGGCATTCAAACGTGCAGTACCTGTCGCGCTGGCCCAGTGCGAGGGCGATATGACGAGTACCTTCCAAGCTATTTTGATCGAGCTGCTGGAACAAATGCGTGTCCTGGAAGAACGTATTGCACGTACCAATCAATGGATCGCTGCATTCATGAAGCATTCTGTGTTGTGCCAGAAGATTCAGGCAATCGATGGCGTGGGGCCGATTACCGCGACGGCGATGGTCGCAGCCGTGGGCGATGCGAAGGAATTCAAAAACGGCAGGCATCTGTCTGCGTGGCTCGGTCTGGTCCCGCGTCAGTACTCCTCCGGCGGCAAGTCTCGCCTGCAAGGAATCAGCAAGCGCGGCGACACGTACTTGCGAACGCTGTTGATTCATGGCGCCCGGGTCGTATTGCGCTACGCGATCGGCAAAGCCGATGCGCGCAGCCGATGGTTACAAGATTTGATCGCACGACGAGGTTATAACCGGGCGGCCGTTGCGCTAGCAAATAAGAACGCGCGCGTGATTCAAGTGTTGTTGAGCCATCCGGATAGTTATCGCTTATCGGACAGGCCTGTTTGATAAGCTCGATTTGTTGTGGTCTGGGGAGGAAATAGACCGATCTCTTGTTTTGCGAAGCTTCTTAGAGTGATGACGAAACTGGTAAGACCGATACCCACAAACCTGCTTTCGATGCGGACTGTCTTTAGGGACAAGCCGAAGATTTGCTAAGGAATGGGTGTGCGAATCTCATCAAGGCTGCGGGCAGATATTTGACATTAGCCCACGAGCAAGCCGGATACATGCACGCAAACTGTTTCAACGTTACAAAAAGAACTTGCAAAAGGTGTCGGGTCCATACATGCATCGAAAACTGATAATCATCTAGCCGTCCTCCCTCGGCAAGCGCCGAGCGTAAAGTCATGGTGCGAACCTCACTTTATTCAGGAGAACGGCGATGTTATTTTGTGGCATAGACCTTCATTCAAACAACTGTTTCGTCGTCATCAGCGATGATGACGATCGGGTCCTGTATTCCAGGCGCCTGCCGAATAATTTGGATCAGATCTGCGCAGCGCTGGATCCGTATCGAACGAACTTGTTCGGTGTGGTCGTAGAGTCGACTTACAACTGGTATTGGCTTGTAGATGGACTGATTGACGCAGGCTACCCACTGCACCTGGCCAACACTACCGCAATCAAGCAATACGATGGTCTCAAGCATCGTGGCGATGAATCAGATGCCCGCCATCTTGCGCATATTCTCCGACTGGGATTGCTGCCTGAAGGTCATATCATGCCTCAGGCTACGCGTGCAGTTCGTGACCTGGCGCGCAAGCGTATGCAACTGGTTCAGCAGCGTACGGCGCATATCGTATCGATCGAAACCTGTTTGGCGCAGCAAACCGGAGGACGTCTCTCCACGAACGACGTGAAGCAGCTAACCGATGCACAGGTAGACGCTATGTCATTTGGCGCGGCGGAGTCGATGGGACTCAAAGCAAATCTGGCGGTGATGCAGGCACTACAAACGCAAATAGATGCTATCGAGAAAGCTTTATCGACACACTGCCGCGGTAATCCTGGATATCGGCTCCTCAAAACTGTCTCTGGTATCGGGCCTATCCTTGCCACAGTCATTCTGCTCGAAACCGGCAGCATCGAACGATTTGCCGATGTTGGTAACTATGCGTCTTATTGCCGCTGTGTGGGTAGCGTCCATGTCTCCAACGGCAAAAAGAAAGGCGAAGGCAACACGAAGAACGGAAATCGCTACCTGGCCTGGGCATACGTTGAAGCTGCCAACTTTGCGATTCGTTACTGTGAGCCGGCGCGCAAATTCTATCAACGCAAGAAAGCCAAACGCAACAGCATCGTCGCCATTAAGGCAGTAGCGCACAAGCTGGCGCGCGCCTGCTTCCACATGTTAAAGACGGGAGAGCAGTTCTCGATTAAGCGCTGCTTTACGTAAGTTTGGCAACGGCCGGTAAGCCAGTAAGTGGGTTGGACTTCGAGCCATCAAAAACTGATTGGATGCCGCGCCGTTTGCCATTGTTGTTTGTTCCGAAGGAAATGAATCGTCCGACATGCGAGCCACAAGGGTCTGGAACTGCGATGCAGAAGCCATAGAACTGTCCCACAATTGGACGCAGGTCGGTACCGAGATGCTTCTGGGGCAGTTGGACTGCCAGGGCGAAGAGAGTAGTGATGCTTCCGCTTGATCCATATGGGTGACTGGTGCGATTCACGCAACCATACACTGAAGCAAAGGGCACGAAGTCAGCCAGCAGAACATGACAGCGATGGCTTGATGAAATTGAGATATCGCGAAAGATTGCGAGTGGTAAGTTCGTACCCTTGACAACGGACGGCTAATGGGTGACCCACTTTGCTGGGAATTTTGCATCGAAAATTGACCCACGTTTGAGACACAATCCTACCTAAGCAATCAGGTAGGAGATTGGAGTGATCGACGAGGCATTACTAGGAATTATTCGGCGCTGGCACTTACGTGACCAGATATCGCTAAGGGAGATCGCCAAGCGACTTGGCATCTCCAGGAACACCGTTAGACGTTACCTGCGCTCTGAAACTGTAGAGCCAGCCTACGCTGACCGGCGTTCAGCCAGTGCTCTGGATGTGTACACATTCAAACTATCCGCATGGCTTAAAACCGAATCCACCAAATCTAGGAAGCAAAAGCGCAGTCTCAAGCAGATGCACGCAGACTTGTGTGTGTTGGGATTTGAAGGCTCTTATGATCGCGTTGCCGCGTTCGCCCGGCAATGGAAAGTGGATCAGTTAGACAGGGTCAATGCTGCGAGCAAAGGAACAAAGTACTACTACCACTCCCCCACACACACCGGCAAACCCAAAATACGCAGGCCGTATTTTTAGTTATTAAACTCACAGACACACTTGAATTGTTTTTTCAGGAACGTTCGCGATACTCATTTAGATTATCCTTGATCACCTCTGAGGACAGAGTTCAGAGAAGAGTTAATATCGTCTCCCGTAATAACTTCATCGGTTTCCTCATATCCTTCCGGTTTGTTGTAGTCGTACTCAACGTTGAATTTTCCATTCGGATATAACGTAAATGTCAGACCCCAAATACGTTGCCCCGTTTTTCGAAGAATTTCTTGCCGAAGAAACCTGACCGCGTCCATTGATGCACGCCTTTCTTCTTTTGGCGGAGGCTCGCCCTGTTCATCAAGTTTTCCTTCATATTTTAACGACCATTCCGCAGATACCATCTGCGATAACAAACCGTACTTTGCATTCAGAGAATCCCATTTCCTACCTGAAGGAAACTTGAGAGCGGCTGCAGCTATTTGCTCATACGAGCGACTTAGATCATCATGACTGTTCATTGGGAGAACTCTTTAATAATAGATTTTCCATTTACAACCATTGTGACCTCAAAGTAATTTGGTCTTACACCACCGCTTGATGGATATCCAACATCAATTTTTACCGCCACCGTTTTCCCCGCCAGTAATTCATCGCGAAGAAAGTTTTCCATGACCTTCCAATCGCCACGATTAAGCGTCGACGCTTGAGGTACTAGATTGACGCTGTCTCCTGCGCCTCCCAAACTTGACGCGATCAAGTGACCACCGTCATCTCCCACGCAACCGCTCTTTCCGGCACAAATCTGCTGGTAAGAGTTGCGATCCATGGTATTCAGATTCAACGTACCATCAACCTTGCTTACTCTGCCCGACGCATCAGTGATGTAGGTGTGTCCATTATCCAGCACGTACGCCGTTTTAGGCATTAACGACCCTGTAGTGCCCGTGTTTATTGCTGGATCCCAGTTCCCTTTGGCACCGGCTGGAACTTCTACCACACGCTCAACTTTAGCATTCTTGGCTAGTTTTTCAATATCTACAATCTCATCCGATATCCGAGTAATCTTCTTGATTGTGCCTGCACCGCCTCCCGTCGGCATATTGAGCACTAGTTCAGCAGCCGCTTTGGCCACTGCCGCCCCGTCGCCCGTCTCATAGGCTTGGGCCAATTTTTCACGTTGCATCGGTGACATTGCTCCGAACAATTGAGGCCAATTGTTCGCATCACTCAGAAAGTCCCAGGCGGCACCAGCTGCTTGCTTAATTTCTGTCTGCGCTTTTGGATCTCCCGTTAGTGCTTTGAAGCCAGAATACAACGCACCTCCCATCGCGTTGACACTGTCCAGTACGCTTTCTGCAGCCCCTTTCCCGATATTCCAGACCGTATAGTCCCCCATGGTCTGTTGCGCCAGAGTGAGCGTCTCATCTCGCTCGCTCGCATATACCGTAGTGATTCCAGGTTGGACGTTGAGGTTTGCACGGATATATCCCGCCGCTGCCTGGCGAACATCATTGAAGATTACAGTGCAAGATGGGGTACTCTTTCCCTCACAGGCTTGAAGTTCAATGTTGCGCTGTTTATCGAGAGCTTCTAACGATTTGAGCTCAGACTCACAAGAGCTATCGCATTTTCCAAGTAGCCGCTTATCTTGAAGCTGATTTAATCTCAATGCTTCCATGTGTTTGAGATAATTGTTCGTCGCCGCATTTGTCGCAATATTCCCACCGACGACCGTATCAAGCGTAGTCCCTCCAGTGAGTCCCCCCAAGACCATCCCTGCAGCCGTCGATAGGGCAATTACTGTATTGAGTTGACTGGAGGTCAGTTTTTCCGGATGGAATTTACCATCGGCATCATAAGCATCCGGATACAACTCTCGACTGATTGCCTGCGCAGCCAGTTCTCCTACGGCGCCAGCGACGGCACCGGCTCCGGCGCTACCGCCATTCGCTGCCGCGAGGATGCCGCCCAACACTGCATGGCTTAATACCTGCGCAGTCTTGTTCTCATTGCCAGGCTGTGAGAAATAGTCGCCGATAGCATTGGCAAGATAAGGAGCACTCGCGTTAGCCACCAGTTGTCCCGCGCTCTGCCCCGCGAACCCGCCGACCAACAAGGCCGTCACGGTTTTGAGGGCCTGAGTGTAGTCGCCAGTCGGCCCCCAGTTTTTCGCACTTTCCGCGTCGCCACGCTTAGTGGCAGCTGTGGCCATATCACCGGCAATTTGCGCGCTAGTAGCAATCACCGTGTTGGCAGCCGCAGCCATGGCCTGCTGTTCCTTCATCACGTTTCTTAAGTCCGGCAAGGCCTCAATTGCGGTATGCGCCGTCGCCAGATCGGTGTGTGCCCCAAGACCGGCGGCGCTGCTCGTGGCTTGGCCACCGATGATGATCTTGCCGTCGGTTAAGGTCCCGTAAGTTGTAGAACTAGCACTATCACTATCTTGCAACATGATGCCGGGAGTCAAATTGGGACTTGGGGCCCCCTTGCTGTCCTGTGACTTTGCGCCAGCCTCACTGGCATTTTGTGTAGAGGTACCGCCTGTGCTATCGGCCTTTTTAAGGCTGCCACCAAAACTTCCCGAAACACTCATCGTGTCCGCCGAGTATTCCATCTTGTTAGCGATGTCCTCGAAGCTGATCGCTTTGGCGCTCAGATCTGAGTTACCCGCGTTACTGCTGGCGATGGCTCCACCTTTTAGGGCGACGGTGTCCGCGGTGACGTGGTAACCACCATTGCCAGCGAACAAACCCGACTGTTGATTCACAAAGCTGCTACTACCGTTGGCTGTCGACTGCGACAGGCTGCCGGAAGCTTCCCAGGCAGTCCCGAAGGAGATCTGCACGCGACCGCCGATACTACTCTGCTCACTATGCTGCGTGATCTGGTCTTGCACTGATTCAATCGTCAGCTTGCCGCCGGTGAGAGCATTGACGGTATCTGCATGGACGGTGGCACCTTTGAGCGTCGTGTCGCCTTGCGATTTGAGAGCGACGGTATCGCCGCTCAATTGCGTGTTGCTGTTGGTGAGCGCGTTGTAGTCGTAACGGCCGTTACCGATGTTGGCGCTGATGTAGGCGTAAACACCGGTTTTGGCGCCAACCGAGAAGCCAACGCCGATTTCGGCACCAGCGCTGTGGTTGTCGCCATTGCTGACGACAGTACTCCGAGCGGCATCGAGCAGAATTTCACGTGCTGAATCCAAGGTCAGGGTGCTGCCGGCGGCGACGCTGGCTCCGGTGGCGTGGATATCACCCTCAGTACTCGTGAGGGTGACGTTGCCACCACCCTGGATGGTGCTTCCCTGGGCCTGCGTATAGCGAGTGTGGTCTTCGCTGTTGGCGGTGGCGAAACCGACCCCGACTTCACCTTTGATCAGGTCGCCACTACCTCCTTGTCCGGCGAGAGCGCTGGCAACGCTAGCGATCTGATACCCATTCGCCGCCGCTGCCAGGCCTTGCATGGCTTGTAGGCGGCCATCAGACTTCTTGGCATTCTCGATGTTGTTAGCGAGGTCAATCAGCGGTGAGCTGATGCGTGCGAATGCGCCGATCTTGAGACTCTCGCTGTTTTGATCATTGCTGCCGGTGTTGTCAGCCGTGTTGATGGTGATGGCCTTGGCATTGATGTCGATGTTGTTTGCTGCCAGAACGTTGCTGGCAGTCTGGGTATAGCTATCACCGGCGCGCAGGTTGACGTTACCTAGCAAGCTACCGACATTGCTGGCGACCTGGGTGACGCCGCTGTTGTCGTCTTGACTCTTCTCGGTGTGGTAGCCCGAGAAGCGCTCAGTGTCAGAGATCACGACTTTGCCGATAGCCTGGTTATTGCTGCGATTGGCATTGGCGAGAATATCCTGGCCGCTTTGAATGGTGAGATTCTTGGCCGCGCTGATACTGAGATCACCATTGGCGACCAAATTGGCGGCAGTGAGGGTGATGTCGCCTTGGGTCGTCGACAGCGAGGCAGTGCGGCCAGCCGAGAGACTGGTGCCCATGACGGTAGTGGTGGTGCCGTCGCCCTTGCCATTGTTGTTGAACATCCCGACCGGCAAGGTGCCGCGATTGTCCAGACTCCAGCCTTTGGCGATGTTGGTCTGCCCCTGAGTTTCATAGCTGCGCGCGACATCGAGCGTGATGTTGTCTTTTGCGATCAACAAGGCGTCGCCTGCCGCACTCATCGCAGTGCCCTGGCTGGTGATACTGCCGTCGGTAGCAAGCAGAGTCAGGTTATTACCGGCCGTGAGAGTGCTGACCTTGGCGCTGCTGGTGGCATAGTCCTGGTTGCTGTTAGCGCTGCGTGATCCGGCTTGCACTACAACAGCCGTGGTAGCGGCCGAAACACCATCGGCCGTGGCATCGGCACGTTTCGTGGCCTGTCCGAGGAAGCTGGTGCTGGGGTTGCCGCGAGCGCTTTGCTGATAGGCATTTTTGAAGGCTGCGAGAGGGTTATACGTTATTCCAACCGAGAAACCACTAGAGCTGCTCTCTTGCGTGCTGTGCTCGACGCTGGTGTTTTGTGCAGCACTAAGATCGATGCTTTTTCCAATCAGCGTGAGGTTGTTACCGGCACCGATATCGGAGGCAGTGACGCGCAATTGCTGACCCGCCTGAATTTGTGTATTTCCATTGAGGGAGACAATGGTTGACCCTTGCTGAGTCACCATCTCCGAACTACTCTCACCGTTGGCACTAGTTTTACTGTAACCAATGCTCGCGACACCAGCACCGAAACTCGCGCCAAAACCGGATTTTCTCTCGCTATATTGGTGGACTTCTTCGAATCTTTCGGCAGCGGCAGAAATCGTCACGTTATTGACTGCGGAGAGCGTGGTATCTGCGTTTGATACGATATTGCTGCCGATGATGTTCAGGTCTTTCCCCGCCTGAATCACGACACTGTCCCCACTCAGGTTGCTACCAACGGCATCCGAATAAGCTTGTTTCCCGTAGCCAGTACTACTCCTGCTAGATAAGAAGCTCTTGGACGAGCTCGTGGCATATTCGCTATAACTACGGAACGCATCCTCAGATACGACGTTGATATTCCCGCTAGCAGCAACGCTGAGCTCCTTGCCCGCGCTAATGTTGCTAGCGGCGATTTTTACATCTGCGTTTTCCAGCACGCCTGCCTTGATGCTGAGTCCATCAGCAGCGCCTATCTGGCTAGCGACCACATCTATGGCTTGGCTTTCAAATTGCGCAAAAGAACGGGATTGGGAGCGAGTCCTTACTGATTCGGACTCATTAAGAGCAGCACCAATCGTAACGGAACGACCCGCCAGGATTGAGCCGCTACCACTACCATCTGTGCCAATAGCGACTTGGGCCGCAGTCATACTGACATCTCGTTGTGCGACGATCTGGAGATCGCCGCCAGCACTTACCGTTGCGCCAACGTTATTGGTGCTCTTGTCGTGCCCGACATAGCCATTGAAATTGATGTCATAGGTACTGCCGGTCTTAACCGTGCTCAGATTGATGTCACGTCCGGCGTTCAAGGTGAGAGCGCCTGCACCAGCATCGCCAGATCGTCCGCTTGTCAGCGCAGCCCCGACGTTGTTGATATCTACTCCGGCAGTGATTGTCAGATTTTTTCCGGCCGTAATATCGGCTGCATTTGAAAGAGAAGTAAAGCTGCCGCTAGTCTGGCCATTCGCATAAGTCTGCTGGACGGTAAGAGTTTCGTTGCGGACACTGCCACCCGCGCTGATGACGATGTCATCGCCACGAATGCTACCGCCCAGATTAGCCAGATCATTCGAGGCGACCAGCACTGTACGCCCCGTACCATCGGCCCGCCCGTCGATCATGCCCCCCTTGTTGGTGATGTTGGCGGCCTGGATCGTGACATTAGAACCACTGACCAGGGCGCCGGTGTTCTGAAGCGCACTGTCGTCCAGATGCGCCAGATAGACGCGCGGTACCAGGACATCCTGGGTACTACCATCTGGCAACGTAACGGTTTGGCTGACCAGCCAGACGATATCGCTGGTCAGATGACTAACCTGGTCAGGTGTCAGCTCTACGCCGGGGCGCAAGTTCCAGGCTTGCGCTGTACTGACACCATTGCTAAGTAATTTTTGATATTGACTGTCGTCGCTGGCGGCACCGGTGACCTTGCCGGTAAGTTGTGCGATCTGCTCCCGCACTAGGCGTTGCTCATAGTAGCCGTCACCCAAACGCTTCTGCACCGTGCTTGGATCCACATTCAGCGCGGTCAGCAGATAGTCGCTGCTCAACCAGGTACGATGATCGGTGAACTGCGAACGCGTTTCTAGCAGATAACTGGCGCTTGTGGATGGTCGGAACAGTACGCCCGGCCGAATCGGTACCGGCACATTTCCGTTTTGTGGGAAGAGCGCGCCAGCGGGGAATCCGCTCATCGTCGGAAGGCCCGCCCCCGAAGGCAGCGTGCCGCCGGTTGGCGCATTGCTGCCGGGGCGTGTGGCAACGCTCCCCAGCATGCCGCCGATCGACTGACCACTTCCGGTAGCCGGAGCAATATCGTTACGAATATTGGCAGCGCTGCCTGCGGAAAGATCGGCATTGCTGAAATTGTTTGCTACGATGGTGACGCCACCGTTGCCTACAATCGCTCCCTGAGTTGTACCAATCACTTCGGAGATATCCGGCATGCTGTAGGCAGTGACAACGCCCCCTGTCGTCGTGAAGGTGCCGTCAAAGCTGTGCCTGCGATACAAGGTTTGCCCAAGATTGGAGATGTTTGCGTTAGCTCCGCCCAACCACAAGCTGCCATTCACCACAATATTGCTGAATTCGTTGCTCAACGACTGGCCGATGTTGATACGCGCGTTACCACCGGCGCGAATCTCCGCAACGGCACCGGCGCCGCTCGCCAGCCTGTCTTCGGTGGCCGTGTGATGCGCATTGCGGGTGAGCTCCAGCGCATCATGTTGTTGCGCGAGATAGCGTTGAGTGTCCCGCCGGAAGATGGTGTTGGGATCGGTATAGTCTTGCTCTGCCACGAACCTGATGCAGTTTGTGGTGCAATTCCCATATTGGTTCGAGTAGCCGGGCATCGGTTCCCAGTTGACGTCGCTACGACCATCGCGCGGATCATCGCCTCCGGCAACCTTGTCAGGGTTACTGACATTGCCGCTTTGTGCTGTGAAATACACTACGCGCGTACCGTCCGTGGCGCTCCCACGGCTGATCTGTCCGAAGCTGGCCCAGTTGGAAGAAATACCTTTATAGAAGACACTGTCGTCGGCGTGCGTTCTGATGACTGCACGACCAATTACATAGCCATCCGGCGTAATGATGTTCTTGGTCTCCAGCACATCGGCCGGATTGACATACAAGATCTCATAGGCGTTGAAATTCGATGAGTCGGGCTTGTAGTACATCTGGTTGCCGCCGTTGTGCCACCATGACGGCGCTCGCATTGCGTACGTCTCGTCGAGCGTCTGCACCGTAGTCACCCCCACACCGCTGCGGGTATTACGCAAATTGACGGCTGCCAACTCCATGTTGCCGCCAGCTTCGATGATCGAATCTTCGTTAGTGATCTGCGCCGTGCCGTTTACCAGACCGTTTGCATCACGTTGGTCATTAGCACCGATCGCCATGCTGCCGGCGCTGTAAATGACCGCATTGTTGCGATTGGAAAGAGCATTCGTCACCCACAGCGACATGCTGTTGCCGCCACCCAGCAAAGCATTGTTGCCGGTATTGTTCAACGTCTGTGCGCGCACGACCAGATCGCCACCCAGAATAACGCCCGTGTTATCGACGGTTGGTGCGGTGATATCCAGCAGATTTCTCGAACTGATTTCGCCAGCGTTGGTAAGGGTACCGCTACCGTTGATGGTGATCGCATCTGCCTGGATCGCGGCCGTATTGAGATTGCTGATTTGCGCTGCTGACAATGACAGCGTTCCCGCTCGCAATTGTCCGGCGTTGGAATAGTTGCCGGCCAGGTTCAAGACCATATTTCCGTTGGCGGCGAAGGCGGCCGCCGAGGACTGGCGGAAGCCGCTACGAGAAGCCAACGAAGCAGCCGCCTGGGCACCGATGCTACCGTCGTTCACTACATCTTGCGCAGAAATGCTCAGGGTCTTCGCTGTGATGGCACCTGTCCCCGTGTTGCTTAGTTGTCCATCGGCGATCAGCGATGCTGTGCCGCTAGAAGCCTGGATCTTTCCATCGTTGTACAGCGATGCACCTGCGTTACGCGCAGTCAGGTTCACGTCGCTTTGTGCGGCAATGGTGCCGCTGTTGCGTATGCTGCCGTTGGCATTCAGCGTCGATGCACCGGCCGTGGCAGTGATGGTGCCGTTGTTAGTTACGGCCACGTCGCTTCCTGCAAACGTGCCGCGGGCAAGATTGGCGGCGTCAACGTCTACCGCCTGCGTTGCCGTGATCGTACCGCTGTTGGTGGCGCGTCCGTCAGCGCCCAATTGCGCCTGACCGTTTGCAGCCTGGATACTGCCGCCGTTGTCGATATCAAATTGACTACCTGCGAACGGCTGGCCGGATGCATTGCGCGCGGCAATGATCACGCCATTCTGGCCCATCACAGCGCCGGTATTGGTCACGCCACCGTCGACAGTGAGCTGGACGGTGCCAGCGCTCGCACCAATATCCCCCGTATTGCGCACCCCATAGCGGCCATCAATACCATTGCTTCCCGATCCGCTTGCAACACGTATAGCTACGCCATCTCTGGCAAGAATTTTTCCGCCATTATCGACAGCGCCGGTAATCGCAAGGGAGATGGCACCACCGGCTACGCTGATCGTGCCGCCATTGCGCAGGCCTGCCTGCCCCGCAGCCGCCCCTATGTGGCGTGCAGCAATGTCAACCGCTGCCTGGCCAATCATGGAACCGGCATTGTCGATGCTGCCGTCCGCATCAATCTTTACCTGCCCCTGGATCGCGCTCATACTGCCACGGTTGTTCACATTGGCTGGCGCACCGGTAGCGCCGGACAAATCCAGACGTACATCATTGCGCGCGACCATGCTGCCCGCGTTATCAATACCTCCGTTGGTATTGACTGCAATGCTTCCGTTGACTGCACTCAAGGTGCCGTCATTGTGCAACGCAGGAATTCCATTCGGATTCTGCAATTGTGCCGTGATATTGATATTGCTCTGAGCAGTCATCGAACCGCTATTGTCGACAGCACCGCTTGCGGCAACGGTAACGTCGCCGTTGGCAGCCGCAATGCTGCCGGCATTGTTGACATCAGTGCTTGTAAGACGAACATCAGTCTGGGCAAGAATGGTGCCGCTGTTGTCGACCTTTCCATTGGCGACGACGTCGACCGCACTTCCTGCTGCGCTCAACGTTCCACTGTTGTGTACATCCTGCCCAGTGGCGCCGATGGAAGTCTGGGCCGTTACCGCACCTCCATTGTCGATTCGACCGTCGGTACTCAAGGTAACGTCGGACGTTGCTGCGGTGATGCTGCCTGTATTGATTACACCGTGGGCGGAGCTAGCGGCCACGCCAGCCGATTGGATGCGTATCTTGTCCTGGGCATTCAGGGTGCCGCTATTTTCAATGCGGCCATCAGCCGTCAGCGAGACTTCACCAATGGCGGCGCCGATATTGCCGGCATTGCGCATACCCACGCCGGATTCGGTGCCCACAAGGAAAATCTTGTTGGCATACATTCCACCTAGCTGTGCCACGTCGACGCCGAACGCCGGCGCAGCATCTTGCGCGGCGATGGGCGTCACTTGTGTGTGATCCGCATTGACTCGATTCGCACCCACGGTCACATGCAATTCCTTCGCCCAGATACCTGCGTTTACTTCTGTGGCGCGCGCAATGATCTCGGTATAGTCGGACTGCACATCGTTCAGTCCAGCCCCTTCGATCTTGACTCGTCCGCCACGTACCACATAACCGTCAAGATTGCCGCCATTCATGATGACTTCGCCGGTGGTGAGAGTAGTACGCGCTGAATTAATGAAGCCGCATCCATCGCAGGTCACTCCTGACGGATTGGCAATAATGACCTGGGCCCGGTCGCCTGCAACCTCCACGAATCCACGCAGATAGCTTGGATTGCTGGAATTGACTTCATTGAGGATCACGCGAGCAGTGCCGTTGGCCAGATTCGGATTGCGCTGAATCCAGCCCCCCAGTTGGGTCTGCACGTCGGATCGGGAGTTGTTCAGGACGGCGCCGTTACGCTGGACATCGAACTGGCTATAGGTATTGCGCGACACGCCCGCCGCGCTCGGCGTCTGGATATTGACCTGTGGGACGCCATTGGCGCTATTGACGACGACCGGCTGCTGATTGCGGGGTGCATTAGGGTCAGCTACGATTTGCGCCTGCGCCCGTGGCAGCAAGGTCATTGTCGCGCCGACCAGCGTCAACACGGCCAATCCTATCCAGCTCAAACGTGCCGCGGGCAGCGCAAAAGTACGACTACCTTCAGTATCGCGTGACGAACTTCCAGAGCAATTACGGACAGTTTCGGCAACCGCCATGAGCATGCCACGGGCTTTGTTGAAGATAATGCGATAACACAACTGGTTCATGTTCTTCTTTCTTCTCGTCAGGAAGCGGCAACGCCGCTGTCAGTACGACCACATCAGATTGAAGCCCGCTGTCACGCGGGCAGTCTGGAAACGATCAGGTTTGGAAATCGGCGTGCCGGCAAAGACTTCATAGGAGACGCGCCCGAATGCGCCGCGCAGTCCCGTCACCGCGCCGGCCAGGCGACGGCCGGTCAACAGCACTGCTGAAGGACCTCCGACTTGTCCGTAGTCCGCACCCACATAGACTTCCTGGCCGCTTTGCCCCAGCGCTGCGGAGAGCTCATTTCGGACAAACCAGCCGTTCTCGGCCAACAAGGTCACTTCACCGTCGAAGCCCCGCACGGTGTAGCGCCCACCGATTGAGAACCTGTCTTGAGGCGTCAACGGCGTGCCATTCCATTGGGCGCGGGCGGCGAACGAGTAGCGCAGCGCCTGCTTACCCCACGGTGCTTGCCAGGAAAAAGGGAGGTTGAGAGAAAGATCTGCCGTCGTAATCTGAAAACGAGAAGTACCTTCGCCGAATGCCTCTTCTGGAGCAGGCAAGGAATCAAACGCGCCTGTACCCCGCTTGTGTGCCAAGGACAGATCCAGCGTGGCGTCCCCGATGAACTCACGGTGCGTCACACCCAACTCCCAACCGGCGGTGCGACGACGCTGGACTTCCACTTCCGTGTCGTCCACGTAGTTGCTGGATGCTTTCAAAAAGCCCTTGAACGAGAACGCGGTCTTGCGTACGGCATCGCGATAGATCAAGCGAGAGAGTTTGAGCTCGTTGTTTTCGCTCTCGCCGCTATACATGTAGGTCTGATTGATGCCCGCCACAGCCTGGTGATAGCTGCTGGCGCTATTGGTGAACGCCAAAGCCCAGTAGCCAAAGGGCAGCGAATAGTGCACCACGTGGCTTTGGCTACCACGTATGCCGGCATCCCCGCCGCCCAGATCATGGTTGTAGCTGATGTAAAACAGGTCGCTGAGCGTCAACCAGTTGTCCAACGAGACCGTCACGCTTCCCTGATACTTTCCGGTTGATTTGGTGCCGCTGTCGTCGACCGACGCGGTCAGACGCAAGGGAATGGCCTGGCGATAGCTGATGACCAGATCGCTGTCGCCGGCTTGGGCACCTTGTCCTTCGCTGGGTGCGACCTTGATGTCCGCCTCGGCGGTGGGCACACGCTTGAAGTTCTCCAAGCCTTGCTCAATGTCGCGCAAGTTGAGTAGATCGCCCGGTGACGCAGGAACGGCGTTCCATTGACTGGCGCGCGGATCCGCATCTGCAGCGAAACGGATAGTGCGAATTCGCCCCGGCACCACCGTCAGGCGCAGTTCGCCGCTGGCAATGTCCTGAGGCTCGGCAAGCACGCGGGTGGTGATATACCCACGCGTAACGATTTCGTTCTGGATTCGCGCCATGACGATGTTGATGCCGTGCACACCAAGGCAACGGCCAATCGGAGGATCGTCACTAGCATTGAGCCCTGCCAGCGCAAACTGAAATCGCTGAGCTGACTCACCGGTGAGGGTGATGCGTGTCACCTGAAAGCACGGAGACTCGCCAGTTGGAATTTTTCCTACTGCGCCACTCGCCGGTTGCGTTTCAGGCAGCCGGACGTCAGGCTGCTGCTCTTGCTGACGTCGCAATTGGCGTTCTCGCTCCTGTTGGCGCTGAAACTCTTGAGCGGAGGCATCGGTCTGCGCGAAGACCGGCGCGACATTTCCTGCGCTGGCCAAGAACACCAGGGCCGTGAGACTCTTGACTATCCAATGTGTTTGAATGTGTGCTTCGTCGTCCTGCGCACGAAGTGCATCGCGGAGCTCGGCTACGTGAGCAGCCGGAGCTTGGATCGAGTTTGGAAAGACACCGAAGAAAAGCCCCGCCCAATAGCTGACGCGCTGAAATATTTTGTTATTGCAATGCAAAACACCACCCCGTAAAACCCCGTTTATTTTTAATTTAATTTCCGGGCGGAATTTTACGGGCGGGAACTCTTCCTACGGAGGAGGATGTTAGTTTAAGTAAAGATGGTGACCCAAAAGCAACAAATTCTTATCGGCAACATAACTTAAATTATCAAAAAATACACTAACTAATAAGTTGTGTACGGCTGCTATCGGCCACAACGAGACATATATATGAGACCTGAAATTCATTATCCCGCTGACCAGCAAAAACTTCAGCAACTGTTACCGCTGATTGAGACAGTGTTTTACCTCCATGAGTCTGGACCGCAATATACGAACGAGCTAAATCAGATTTCTCAATTCCTCGGTCGCATCATCGGCAAAGTTGATGTTCTCGGTGCGTTCGCTTCGATAAGCGCAAGTGAATTTGCGAAGCGGCTGGCGATAGACTGGCGTGCGATTCCCGAAGACCTAACAGATTCGGAGCTTTTGGAGTTGCTGGATGCCATTTATGAAGTTCGTGGAGACCAAGTGACTCTTAAATATTGGATTAGCTTCTTGGCGGTGAACACTGGTGATGACAGGATATCCGACCTCATTTTCTGGCCAAACGAATACTTTGGCGCAGAGTATGACGGTCGAGAGCTCACTTCCGCTGAAATGCTCGAGGTCGCGCGTCGTCGAAGGAAGGAAGAGAATTGTTAATTGTGACGTTGGTCCAATAGGCGCCCATAAGGTCCGCAATCGGCCAGCAGCGGACTTCCGCCTCTCAACTCGCTCATGCCTCAGCTATTTCTTTTAATGTCGGCATGATCTACTCTGGTATCGGTTTATTGTGCACTTGCCTGTTCGGCCAACTTCTCAGACCAATTTTTGGTCTGATCCTCCTCTAACGCATTCCCAGTGCTCTTGGTCTGGTCGCGCTTTTGATACAGAGCGTTGAGCATTTCCAAGAGCGTTTCTTTTTTCTTTTCATCGATTGGCCCTTTCTGCTTGTTGTTAGCGCTGGTCAGTTCCTGCTGCATCAATTGTTTATAGTTGGCTGGTGACTTCATTTGTTCGATGGGAAGCGCGGCGTCATACGCTGCTAACCCTGCCTCCAGCACGGCGCGCTGATCGCCAGTCGCTGAAGCCATGGAAACAAGTGGCCCCCAAAACTGCTTGTCCATTTCATTCATTTGGCCTGCCGCTGCAATGCGCTCGTTCGACGTATAGCGGCCAGAGTAGTCATAGTAAATCGCGGCAAGCTCGTTACGAGATAGTGCAGTAAACGGGCTGGGCCCCTTGCTAAGGGCATAGGCGGTCGCTTGCTTCGCTTGTGCAAGCCGCGCAGGATCATCACTCTTAGGCACTTCCGCATTTGCGCGATCTAACGCTGCTTGCGATCGGAAAGTCAAACTTGCTACTGCCTTTTCATACTTGGCATATAGCTCTCCTCGCGGTAGCGTTGCATCGGCCTCAAATGCCGCAACGTCAGGTGGAGGCAAAACTCCTACCGATTTTTGCTTGGTAATTGTTCCTTCCACTGATTTCGGAAGCTCAACTCCCTCACTGGCGGCAGACTTAGCCAGCTCGATCCCTTGACTGGAGAGGGTTACCTTGGCCGCTTGCGCCGCTACGGTCGCGAATGTACTTTGGCCCGCAGCAGAGTTGCTCGAAGCTTTTTTGTCGCCAGTCACCTTAGTGGTGGCGGTAGAGTCAGCATTTGTTTGTAAGGCAATTTGAATAGACATCAAGTCTCCAACTATTGGCTTTCATTCAGCATCGAGTCCTACCCGGCCGGAGCAATTGCGCAATCTTTGCTCGAAGATTTTTATCCGGTAGAGGGGCTCAATTTCAATAGGCAACTGTCAGCTCAACGTCAGAAATTGAGCCAACTTTATGCCTGAAACACAATATTTGGAAAATAAATTCAAGTACCACTTGGTATGTGAAATAAAAGTTCCGACTATTTGTTTTTCGCGAACGAATAATTTATTCCGTTGCGGACACGTGGCGATGGAGCTTAATAGAACGACTGAGTCTGTTTTCGATACAAAACAACATCACCATTTGTTCTGCGGTAAAAAGGCTCCTCCAGTGTAGTCAAGACTGAGTGATTGGCTCTCAAGCTAAGGGGAAGAGGAAGTCCGCAATTGGCCAGAAGTAGAAAAATTTTGTGTCGTGTTTTTGCTTAGCACAGCGAAGGAAGCCTCCTTTTGAAGTCTCGTATCGTTTTCTGACAGCCGAAGAAGGCGGACGAAAATCTTTGCCGCATCAGCACACTCGGTGGGACTTTCGGTATGAAGGGGACGACCCGGTTGCTGACGGCATTTGGATGATTTGGCCGGAGTTTCTGTCTGCCGAAGGAAACGTGCTTCCGAATGGTGAAGTTCCTACCACTGGGCGAGCACTGATGTACATCGTAAATCTGGATAAGGTGCCGTATCGTCGGGAACGAATATCAATAGGAACAAGGGGTTGTTTTGTGGAAGGTCCAAAGGCGGTCGCGGCTTGTGAGCTTGTCGCAATACATGGCCTTGCTTCTGCAACCTGCTAACGGCCGGTAACGAGCTTCAAGGACTTGAAAAAAAATGTCGGCGGCTTGCCGATCTGCCCACGTAAGACGATACTGAGAGGAGCCGTCTCTGTTGAGCGAGGAGACCCATGGACCGATCACATGATGCGTTGACGTTACAGATGCTGGACTGGATTGAACAAGGAAAACCTTCTTATGCCGAAGTCCTTGATGTCTGGAAAAGTACATGCCCCCGACTGACAATATGGGAAGATGCATGCGCCAGCGGCTTCGTCGACTCGACAGCTGGAATGGCCGGCACGGTTTCGCTCACAGAAAAAGGAAAGCGCTTCCTTTCTCAAACGTCACAGCCCGGTTGAGCTGCACCAGGCTTTCAGCCGGCGATGCCGGTAGCGATTGCGGTTTGGTGTTCTGAATGTCCTAGCCGTTGCACCGCTGCCCTTGGGTAATAGCTGCTTGGATGGATTCGGATGTCCTCGACCGAACAGTCGCAGACCTTACCCTTCTTACAGACGCGTATCCGAGACCTCTCGCTTCGTCAGAAGGCACTCTTGATCACACCGCCATCGACACGAAGCGCTGCGCCGGTGGTGGCCGATGCGAGAGGGCTTACGACATAGGCGACAAGTGACGCGACTTCTTGCGGCGTGCCGAAGCGCTTGATGAGTGAAGTCGGACGAACCTGCTCGAAGAATTCTGCCTCGACCTGCTGGAAGCTTTTGTCACTCGATCGCGCCATCTCTTCGACGAAGTCACCAACGCCACGCGATTTGGTCGGGCCGGGCAATATGCTGTTGACCGTGATGCCTGTGCCGGCGACCGATTCCGCCAGTCCGCGGGAAACTGCCAGCTGGGCGGTCTTGGTCATGCCGTAGTGGATCATCTCTGTGGGAATCTGTACCGCGCTTTCGCTGGAGATGAAGATGATCCGCCCCCAGTTCGCCTGCTTCATCGCCGGCAGCACCAAACGCGCAAGACGCACGCCGCTCAGCACATTGACGTCAAAGAAGCGCAACCAGTCTTCATCTGGAATATCTTCAAAGGCCTTGGGCTCGAAGATGCCGAGGTTGTTCACGAGGATGCTGATGCCGGGATGGCGTCGCACGACCTCATGCGCGGCGTCCGCTTTGCTGAGGTCCCCGGCATAGCCCTGGACCTTGCCCTTTGTTTCCGAGCGTATTCGCTCCACTGCCTCGTCGACGCCGGCTTGCGCCCTGCCGTTGACGATGACGCTTGCGCCCTCTTGGGCCAGCGTGTGAGCGATGGCGTAACCGATGCCGGCGGTGCTGCCGCTGACGAGGGCAATCTTGCCGTCGAGTTGCAAATCCATGTCACTTCTCCTTGGTTGACTGCGGAATGCGGCCGGAATCAGCTATCAGCTGGAGCTTGCCATCTCGGCTGCCGCATTACTCTATCAGGAACTCGCCGCCCGCATTGGAAAGCCACGCTTGTTGAAAGATTGCCAAGATGGGCGATTGCCGGGAAACGATTGACGTGAGTCCTGCTACTGTAAAAAACCCGACATGGCAGGGACTTTCGCCGATGCGCTCAGAACCGGCTGCTGCGAAAGTGCATCGAAGGAAAACAACAAGAGGATGCCGATGATGATGAAAATGGCGAATTTTGCCGTGTGTCTCAGCAAGTTCAGATGGGGACGTCGCGAGGGGGTGGTGTGCTGGAGTTCAAACCCCGGCGCCAAGAACCATTCTTCACCAGCGGATGGTTTGAAGTCTGTGTTCACGACTGTTTTCAGCGTTTTTCCCTGATGGCCGATGAGCTGGACTTCAAGCTCGTGCACCGCAACCGTTCCCCACAAAACTAAAAAGAAGCCTGCTCCCCAAAGCAACATGTCTGTTACCAGAGGACCGAGAGGAGAAAAATAGGTGATTGCGACGTGCATTTGTGCGCCTTGTTTTGTTGCAATGGAACGAGACCTGATGAAGTAAACATACTAATCAGGATGTACAAAAGTTCTATCAGGCAGTTCCTTATTTCCTTATGGCAATCCATGGAGGCTGTCCTGCGCGGACGCCGCTTCTGTATTATTCGAGACCTGCTTCACTCACTTCAAAAGTCTGCGACATGAGACGATACCTGGCCCTTCCCTTGTTACTTCTGACCGTCGGCCTGGCAAGCGTCAGTGCGCGTGCGAGCACGCTGACGACACCGTCTTTCATCATCGATATCGAGGAGCATTGCGGAGAGGGTTCGGTGGGCTGTGACAACGTGTCTTACGTCGGCACCAGCAAAAAGACCGGCAAACGCATCAAGCTGCGCGGCAAGTCGCTGCACACGTTGTGCGCGGATGGCATTACGCCCTGCCGCTTTCTCGGCTATGAGTTCAGGAACGGCGCGACCCGCTATCAGGTACAGGAGGATGGCACGCTGGTGATCATGCAAGGCAAGAAAGTGCTGGTGGAAGAAACCGGCGAATGGGACTAGCCGGCACCTCACACGCGCCGCCCCAAACATGGCGCTCCGCCTGATTGAGATATACTTCGGCACCTTCGGCACTCATGCTGTAAAAATTTCTCTTAATCAACTAAAGGAATGTCATGCGCAAATTGCGTCGTATCAAAAACATGGAATCGACTTACCGTATCTTCTTCGAGAAGCTGGTCAACAGCATGCTCGAAGAGCTGGGCCTGGAAATGGCTGAGCAAGAAGCCGCCAAGTAAGCCATAAAATAAGTCATGCGGCCGGGCGTTGCGCCTGGCGGTGCACATGTTGTGGGCAGTCGGATACGCTGTCCACAAACCATGTCAGTCTCTTCCTCTGCAGCAGCCTCCTCTTTTTGTTCGTCCCGGGTTTCTCCGCAATTCTCCAAGCTTGCTTCAAGCATCCTCAACCTGACTAGGGCTCCTCCGTGAAGCAGAGTATTGCTGCGGCATGAAAAAACGGCCTGCATTGCTGCAGACCGTTTTTGTTTGACGCTGATTGTTGGTTCTTGATCAGTAACGTTCAAGCCAGTGAGCGTAAGGCGCGGGCAACGTCCACGATGCGCGCTCGATACCCAGTTCCTTGGCGGCGAAGTAAGCCCAATGCGGATTGGCGAGATGCGCCCTGCCGACCATGACGACGTCGAGCTGCTGTTCTTTGACGACGCGCTCGGCGATCTCCGGTGTGCCGAAACCCCAGGCCGACGATACTGGCACGCCTGCTTCGCGGCGCACGCGTTCTGCCACCGGCCCCATGAAGGCAGGTCCCCATGGAATCGATGTCTCGGGAATCGTGAAGCCGACGCTGACACTGATCATGTCCATGCCGGCGGTCTTGAACTGGCTCACCAGGCCGATCGATTCGAGCAAGGTCTGTTCGTCACGGCCGTCATATTCGATCACGCCGAAACGCACGGTCAGAGGCAGATTCTCAGGCCAGACTTCGCGAACGGCTTTGAGTGTCTCCAGCAGGAAACGGCCGCGGTTCTCGACGCTGCCGCCATAGATATCGTCGCGATGATTGGAATGCGCGGAGAAGAAGCTTTGTGCCAGATAGCCGTGGGCGAAGTGCAGTTCCAGCCATTCGAAACCGGCTTCGCGTGCGCGCAGAGCGGCATCGACGAAGTTCTGGCGCACGCGGGCGATGTCGTCCAGCGTCATGGCGCGTGGTTGCTTCGGCAAACCTGCGCCGTAGGCAATGGCCGATGGCGCGATGGTCTGCCAGCCGCGGGCGTCGCCGTCCGCGATATGGTCGTCGCCTTCCCATGGGCGATTGGCGCTGGCTTTGCGGCCTGCGTGACCGATCTGGATGCCCGGCACCGAACCGGCCGCCTTGATCGCCTGGACCACCGGGACGAATGCTTGTGCCTGCTCATCCGACCAGATGCCGGTACAACCCGGCGTGATACGTCCTTCCGGAGCGACCGCCGTCGCTTCAACAATCACCAGGCCGGCGCCGCCACGCGCCATGCTGGCGTAGTGCGACAGATGCCAGTCATTGACCAGGCCGTCAACGGCCATGTACTGGCACATTGGCGGCACGGCGATGCGATTGCGCAGGGTGACGTCTTTGAGTTTGAAGGGCTGGAACAGAGCGGACATGGAAACCTTTTTTGCAAATGAGGGATGAAATAGTGTGTGTTAGCGGTTATTGAGCTTCATTCGTTATTTCGAATATATACGAACAATGGAACAAGTATAACCCAAGGTGTATGATGCTGCTGATGCGTCCCTATAAACACCCTGCCCCCGACGAATTCGCCCTTGAGCGCGTGCTCTACGCCTTGAGCGATTCAATTCGTCTGGATATTGTCCGGCGTCTTGCCCATGTGGAAGCGGCGAGCTGCGGAGAACTGGACGGCGGGCGGCCCAAGTCGACGGTCTCGCATCATTTCAAAGTATTGCGGGAATCCGGCCTGGTGCTGACGGAAACAACCGGCACCATGCATATGAACCGGCTGCGCCGCGCAGACATCGAGAGCCGGTTTCCCGGATTGCTGGCGGCGATATTGGCTCAAAGCGCTGCGGCCTAGGGCGCAAGCTGACGCCACTGCGGCGTTATCTGTCGAGTTTGTCTTGACGGTGCAATCACCATGCGCGCTGGTCGAACGGTGCACACTCCCCTACACGTTGTGGCCTGTTTCCTCACACGCGCTATCGCCATTCGCCGATAGGCGCGCCGCTGCGTTGCGCGCAGGATAAGCAATCGCCACGGAGCATTCGGTCAACTCCGCCGGTGAGCTCAGCTGCGCTCCGGCGATGCCGCCCGCAGCGAATCATGAGCACCAACGAGCAACGTCCACGGCCGTCCTTTGAGGAGAATTACGATGTCCAATCAAGACAACAAGCAACAGCGCGACAATCAGCAACAGGTGCAACCCGGCCAATCCAATCAAGCGGGCCAGCAAAAATCGGCACAGCAAGATCAGAGTTCGCAAGGCAAGAATCAGCAGCAAGGCGGCGCTGATCAGGGAACACGCAACAATCAGCACAACCAGCAAAATCAGCAGAACTCCGGCGCCGGACAAAAGCAACAGGATCAGCAAAATCGCGGCCAGAACCAGCAGGCCGGCGGCAGCGATCAAAAGTCCAACCCGGGATCGAAGCCGCTTTGATGCGTCGGTTCGTTGATGCGCTGACGCCATCATCCTGAGCTATATGGAGGCCGCCATCTTGCCGATGGCGGCCTTTTTTATTTTTCCGAGCCGTCCAGCCCCACTTATCGCGAGACAATCTGATGCTTTCGATCAACAGCGTCAGATTTATTTTTCGTAGACCTGCGCCAGGTCGGCAAACCCCTTCACTTCAATCGGGTTACCCGATGGATCGCTGAAGAACATGGTCGCCTGTTCACCTGCTTCACCCGCGAAGCGGATGCTGGGAGGAATGACGAATTTCACGTTGTCGCTTCCCGACAAGGCGTCGGCAAGTTTGCGCCAGTCGTCCATTTGCAGGATGACGCCCAGATGCGGCATCGGCACCATGTGCGATCCGACCTTGCCGGTATTCGTGACCTCGAACGGTTTGCCGAGATGCAGCGACAGCTGATGGCCGAAAAAATCGATGTCCACCCAGGTATCGGTGCTTCTGCCTTCTTCACAGCCCAATAACTTGCAGTAGAAGTCGCGCGCGACATTCAGATCGTGGACGTGATAGGCGAGATGAAAGAGTGACTTCATGGGAATCCTTGAGTGTGAAATTTGCGCGATGTGTTCGTAACGATACCGGATTTAACGCAGCATGGTTTCCAGCACAGGCATATCGATATTGCCGCCTGACAGAACGAGTATGGTATTGCCGCCATGGAGTGCCAGCTTTCCCGCAAGGATCGCCGCCAGCGCGACGCAGCCGCCCGGCTCCACCAGAACGTGCAGTTGTTCCAGAGCGAAGCGAATCGCTGCCGCGACTTCGGCGTCGCATACGGCTACCGCACCGGTCAGGGCGCGCCGGTTGATCTCATAGGGCAATTCAGCGGGCGTCACCGCTTGCAGCGCGTCGCAGATCGATTGGCTGCCGGCCGCGTTGCTTTCGCGACGGCCGCTGGCGAGCGAGCGCACCGTGTCGTCGAAGCCCGCCGGCTCGACCGCAAAGATGCGTGTCGATGGCGACAGGGCATTGAGTACCAGACTGCTGCCGGCAGCGAGCCCGCCGCCACCGCAAGGTGTGATGAAGTTGCCAAGACCCTCTTGCGTTTCGCGTTGCAGATCAGCGATTGCTTCGAGGATGACGGTGCCTTGTCCGGCGAGTACGTCAGGATGATCACCCGGTGGAATCAGGGTACCCCCGGTTTCTGCCAGTAGTTGCATGCCGATTGCTTCGCGGCTTTCGTGACGGCGGTCGTATTGCCTGACCTCGGCGCCCTGCTTCAAGGCGCCGAGGATTTTGTTCTTCGGCGCGTCGGATGGCATGACGATGCTTGCTTTTGTGTTGAGCTGCTTCGCCGCCCAGGCGATCGCCTGTCCGTGATTGCCGGTCGAGTAGGCGATGACGCCGCGGGATCGTTGTTCCGGCGACATGCTCAGCAATGCATTGAATGCGCCGCGCGCCTTGAACGAGCCGGTGACTTGCAGGTTTTCTGCTTTCAGCCAGATGCGTGCGCCGGCGATTTCATCAAGCACGGGGGAACGCAGCAAAGGTGTGCGGCGGATGTGGTCTCTGATGCGTTGTGCAGCCTGTTCGACATCATGAAATACAGGCACCTTGATTTCGCCGAGCAGTGAATGCCGGATACTCGGACTCGGGTTGGCGTGCAGGGCAAGCATGGGAATGCCTCAATGGATAAAAGGTTAGATAAGCGCCATGCGCCGCCCAAAAGTTGGGACGGCACATGACCGCGTGATGCAATCACTCTGGAATCGCGTTGATGTCGAAAGCCGCTTTGGTCAAAGGCGAGAGCGGCATGTTCAGCTGGCCGAACCATTTGTCGTACATGGTTTTGCCATCGCCGTTGCGGAATTTCTCGGCGATCGTGCGGTTGATGATGGCCAGCAGCGTCGAGTTGTTTTTTGCGACCATGATCCCGTAAGGCAGGTAGGACAAGGGGCGGCCGGTGATGCGGAATTCCGCCGGATTCTTCGCGTCTTTCCGCAATCCGTAGAGAATGGTGTTGTCCGTGATGTAGGCATCGGCGCGGCCGGTCTGTACGGCCAGGAATCCTTCTGCCTGATCACGTACCGACATAAGGCGCATGTTCAGATGCTTTTTGTTGTTGATGCTTGTCAGCATTGTCAGGCTGGTAGAAGCATTGGGCAACGCGACTACTTTGCCGGCGAGGTCTTCCAGCTCTTTGATGGGCGAAGAGGCCTTGACCAGAAGCTGATCCGAAGCGACCGCCGTCACATACGAGAAGTCCACCTGTCTCTGGCGCGTCAGCGTATTGACGGTGGAGCCGCATTCCATGTCGATGGTGGCGTTCTGGATCAGGGGAATACGTGTGGAGAGGTCGACCGATTGCATGACGACCTCCAGCGACGGCAGATTCAACTCCTTCTTCAAGGATTCGACCACAGCTTCGCACAGTTCCACGCTATAGCCGGTCGGCTTCTGATTGGCATCCAGATAAGAGAACGGCACGCTGAAGTCGCGTACCCCGATCTTCACTTTGTTGCTTGCCTTGATGCGTGCGATGGTCGAGTCCGCTGTTTGTGCCTGGGCCTGAACCTGAACGCCGCTGCAAAACAAAGCGGCCATGATGGCGATACTGCCTGCGAGTTTGCTGCAGGCTTTCGATTCTGCGTTCTTGCCGTTCATACCATTCTCCCGTTTGAAAAATCAATTGCGTGCGAAGTTAAGTGCGGAAATTGAATCTGAAACCAAGCGTGCTCACGCCAGCGCCAGATGCGCCTGGTGATAGAGCGCCAGTTCCTGCATCGTGTCGAAGCTGAGATCCGGCTTGGCGCCGACTGCGTCTTCCGGGCGCGAGCCGAGGCTGCGGCCCGGACGTTTGATCCAGACGTTCGACAAGCCAAGCTGATTTGCCGGAATGACGTCGGCGCGCAGGCTCTGGCCTACGTGCAGAATTCTTTCCTTGGGAATGCCCAGAGCGGCGAAGCTTTCAAATGCCGCATGAAAATGCGCGTGATCCGGTTTGTACGCCTTCACGTTTTCGGCGGTGACGACGACATCGGCTTTGATGCCCAGCTTGCGTTCGGAAAATTGAATCGAGGTGTTGTCGATATTGCTCAACAAGCCGATCTTGAAGTGCTGTTGCAGATGCGCCATGGCGGCACGCGTGTCGGCGAAGGTTGGCCACAGCATCACGGAGTTGGCGTAGACCTCGCGCTCTTGCGCGTTTTCGGGAATCCCGTAGTTGCTGCAAAACTGTCCATAAGCCGCCCGCAGCACGTCCGGATACAGCAAAGCGGGGCGCTGCTTCTGCAAAACGGCCCGCGCCTTGTCGAATTCCATCAGCAGTTGCTCGTCGGAGAGCGTGACGCCGTACTGGTCGGCGGTGCTGTGAAACATGGAAATGATCGTCGGTTCCCAGTCGATCAGGGTGCCGTAGACGTCAAACGTCAGGGCGTCGAATTGCGTCAGGTCTAGTTTCATATGATTCCCTCTCATTAATCGATTATCGATAATTGATAATGCTATTATCGATAATCGATGATGTCAAACAAATTTGTTAAAATGTCGCCCGAGAGGTGAACATGAAAATATTGGAATCATTGGCACAGGACGTCATTGCCAAACGGCAACCCGCCACCGCGTCGATCGCCGATGCGCTGCGCGACGCCATCCTGAAAGGTGTGCTCAAGGGCGGCGAGCCTTTGCGGCAGGACGCCATTGCGAAGCAGTTCGCAGTCAGCCAGGTCACGGTTCGCGAGGCTTTGCGGATCCTGGAACATGAAGGATTGGTGGAGGTCGCGGCACGGCGCGGTGCCGTGGTGTACTCACTGTCGCCGGAGGATGTGGCGGAAATCACCGACTTGCGCGCCACGCTTGAGGGCAGCCTGATCAAGGCGGCGATGCCGTCTTTGAATGCGCAGGATTTTGAGAAGGCCGAAGCGACAATCAGGCAGCTTGAACAGACCAGCGACGTCGACGAGCTGATTGCGCTGAACGTGGTTTTCCATCAATGCCTCTATGGCAAAGCCAGCCGCCCGCGCACGACCGCTATTCTCGACCGGCTGAGAATCAGCCTGGAACCGTATCTGCGGCTGCTATGGAACAAGACCGGTTACAAGAGACAATCGCAGGACGATCATAAAAAGATTCTCGCGCTGTGCCGGGAGAAGAAGATCGCTGAGGTGGAAAAATTCCTCAGGGTGCATATTGAGAAAACCGGGAGCGAGATTGAGGATTTGCTGAAGAGCCTTGCAACAAAAAGCTGACGGCCCTCATTTTTTCATCTGTAGCATCAGTAATTGGCGCAGGCTACATGTGTTTTTACATCGGCTGCGCCTCAATCCCTCTTGGACTTGAAGCGCCCTTCTCCTTCTCCCCCGCTCCTGCTTCCGACCACTTCGGCATAAGCCCTCTGCACCAATACGCTTCCGGCTGACTGCCATGAGAGCGAGTCTGCGCAGCAGACTTGCCGTCACCACTGTTTCAGTACGTCAACACCCCTCAGGAATTCCCCGATCAAATTAGCAAGCGTGTCAGGTTTCCCCCGATATCTGGAGGTATGTCGAAAACGTAAAGTTCACCTGTGCCCGGCGAATTCGACATTCTTGTAATGGGACAAGAAGGAAACCGCCAAATAATCAGGAAAGAATGCCATGTTCACCATCAAGAAAAATCGTGTCATCTGCGCCACCCTCGCTGCCGCCATGCTGGTTTCCGGCGCTCCGGTCATGGCTGCTACCGCAACCGGTACCCTGGTTGTCACTGCAACCGTGCTGGCTTCCTGCACTGTGGTTGGTTCGACCATCGCCTTCGGCAACTACACCAGCTCGCAAGTTGACCAAACCGGCAACATCGCGGTGCTCTGCACCAACGGCACTTCGTACACCATCGGCCTGGATGCAGGCGCCGGTACCGGCGCTACCACCAGCGTGCGCAAACTGACCGGCTCGCTGGGCGGCACACTGAACTACGCGCTCTATCGCGATTCGGGCCGTACCAACAACTGGGGTTCGACCATCGGCACCGACACACAAGCCGGCACCGGCAACGGCCTGACCCAAAACCTGACCGTCTACGGCCGCATCGCCAGCGCACAGACCCCATTGGCCGGCGTCTATACGGACACAGTGACGGTTACGCTGACTTACTGATTCATTTTCACTACAAGCAAAAAGCCCGGCATCAGCCGGGCTTTTTTCATTGTGCGATGAAGCGGTGAGGCAACCAGCGTCAAGGCCGCGGTAACGCCTGCAACGCCGCCTCCATGATGGTGCGGATCACCGGCGCGGACTCTTGTGCCAGGTCAGGCCGATAGCCGAAGGGTGGCGTTTCGTCCATGTAAGTGGACTGGCACATTTCCAATTGCACTGCGTGGATGTTGTCTTGCGGCTGGCCATAATGCCGCGTGATGTAACCGCCTTTGAAGCGGCCGTTCAACACCGAGGTAAAGCGCTGGCCGACGGCGGCCGATGCCGCATGTCCAACGGCGTCTTGCACCGCAGGCGCACAGCTGCGTCCTTCGTTGGTGCCTAAATTGAAATCGGGCAGCTTGCCGTCAAAAAGACGCGGCAGACGGCTTGCGATGGAATGCGCGTCCCACAGCAGCACGGCGCCATGCAGCGCGCGCAGCCGCGCAAGTTCTGCCTGTAACTGGTCGTGGTAGGGGCGCCAGTACGTCGAAAGGCGCTCGGCGATTTCTTCTTTTGTCGGGGCCTGACCATCCTGATAGATCGATTCACCGGGAAAGGTCTCCGTCGGGCAAAGCGATGTTGTCGCTTGTCCTGGATACAGACTCTCGTCACCAGGCGGACGATTGAGGTCAATCACATACCGGGAGTGCGTCGCTTGCAGAATAGTCGCACCCATGGCGTCGGCAAAATCGTAAAGCTGCGCCAGATGCCAGTCGGTATCCGCCAGCAGATTCGCAGCCGGCGTCAGGCGGTCGGCAATTCCATCAGGAATGTGCGTACCCATGTGGGGAATGGAAATGAGCAGCGGCTGCTCTCCACGTTTGAGATTAAAAAAATCAACTGCCATTGCTGCTCTCCATTCATCATTCAATCAAAGTGCCGTTCTGCGGGTTGCGCCGAAAAAGACAGTGAACGCATTATCGCCGGGCGCGATTTGCTTCAAGCAACCTCCATGCCTTCTCACACCGGCCCTACTTTTTCCCGGCAACCACCACCGACGGGCGACGCGCCAGTTCAACAAACGCCTTCAGGTAATCGACATCGACATCCGCTTCGCGTGCGCCCAGAAAAATTTGCTTGGCGATACCCTGGCGTCCCAGACGCACGGCGACGACATCCATCTTTTCGGCGTATTCTTCCGCCAGCCAGCGCGGCAAGGCGGCGACGCCGCGACCGCTTTCGACCATCTGCAACATGATGTCGGTGGTTTCGATGGTCTTGTGACGTTGCGGCGTGATGCCGGCGGGCATGAGGAACTGGTTGTAGATGTCGAGGCGATCGATCGCGACCGGATAGGTAATGAGCACCTCATTGCCGAGTTGCGCCGGCCGGATGTGCGAGGCCGTCGCCAGCGTGTGTTTTTTGCTCACGACCAGCACCTGTTCATAGTCGAATACCGCCTCAAAATGCAGACCGGGCTTGTAGAGCGGATCGGGCGTCACCAGCAGATCGATCTCGTAGCCGAACAAGGCGCCGATGCCGCCGAACTGAAATTTCTGCTTCACATCGACGTCAACATCGGGCCAGTTGGCGAGATAAGGTGATACCACTTTCAACAGCCACTGATAACAGGGGTGGCATTCCATGCCGATGCGCAAGGTGCCGCGCTCGCCGGAGGCGTATTGACTCATGCGTTCTTCCGCCATGGCCAGTTGCGGCAACACGCGGTTGGCGACGGCGAGCAGATATTCTCCCGCTTGCGTCAGCCGCAGGCTGCGGCCTTCGCGCAGCCAGATGTCGGTGCCGAGCTGTTGTTCGAGCTTCTTGATGGCGTGGCTGAGCGCCGACTGCGTGAGAAACAACACGTCCGCCGCTGCGGTCAGGGACCCCTGCTTATCGACTTCCTGAATGATGGCGAGATGGATGCGTTCTAGCATGGCGGCCTTTTTAATCCATGAACAGGATTAATTGATTAATGAGAAAACACCATTTTACTTCATGGATAACGAAGACTAACCTTCGCCTACCGGACAACTTAAGTAGGATGAAGAAGACATCATGGTCACCACACACAATTTAGGCTTCCCCCGCATCGGCGCGAAGCGCGAACTGAAATTTGCACTCGAATCGTATTGGAAAGGCGAATCGTCGCGCGACGAATTGAAAGCGCTGGGCGCGCAACTGCGCCAGCGTCATTGGGCGCATCAGGCTGAGCTGGACTTGGCACCGGTCGGCGACTTCGCCTTTTATGACCAGATGCTCGACATGAGCTTCACGCTGGGCAACCTGCCTGAACGGGTGCGCGATTTCCACGGCGACACGCTGGATAACTACTTCCGTGTGGCACGCGGCCGCTCGGCCAAAGGTCTGGAAGACCACGCCGCGTGCTGCGGCGGCGTGGCCGCCGGTGAAATGACCAAATGGTTCGACACCAACTACCATTACATCGTCCCGGAATTCACCGCCGATACGGCATTCAAGCTTGACGCATCGCGCCTGCTGGAACAACTGAGCGAAGCCAAAGCGGCGGGCGTGAAAGCCAAACCGGTGATCGTCGGCCCTGTGACCTATCTGGCGCTGGGCAAGGCCAAGGACGATTCGGACAAGCTGGCGCTGTTGCCGCATCTATTGCCGCTGTATGCAGAATTGCTGGCTCAGCTCGCCGCGCAGGGCGTGGAATGGGTGCAGATCGATGAACCGATTCTGGTCACCGAATTGTCCGCCGATTGGCAAGACGCTTTCAGCACGGCTTATGCCGCGCTGAATAGCAGCAATAGCAGTAATAGCGGTAGGGTCAAACTGCTGCTGGCGACTTACTTCGGCCAGTTGCAAGACAACCTGTCGCTCGCTTGCCAACTGCCGGTACAAGGCCTGCATCTGGATGCGATCAACGCACGTGCCGAGGTCGATACCGTGATTGCACAATTGCCACAGGATCGCGTGCTGTCGCTGGGCGTGATCAACGGTCGCAATATCTGGAAGTCCGATCTCAACGCTGCGCTGGAATGGCTGGCGCCGGTTGCCCGCCAACTCGGCGACCGTCTCTGGATTGCACCAACGTGCTCGCTGCTGCATGTGCCTGTCGACCTCAACAGCGAACAGAAGCTGGATGGCGAGATCCGTACGTGGCTGGCGTTTGCGATTCAAAAGCTGGATGAACTGAAGGTACTCGCCACCGCATTAAACCAGGGCCGCGACACCGTCAAGACAGAACTGGACGCCAACCAGGCTGCCGTCAATGCCCGCCGCACATCGCCGCGCGTCAACAATCCTGCCGTCAAGGCAGCCGTCGCCGGCATCACCAGGGCAATGGGTGAACGCAAGAGCGCCTATGCCTTGCGCGCCGCTAAGCAGGCCAACTTGCTGAAGTTGCCGGCATATCCGACGACGACTATCGGTTCTTTCCCGCAGACCGCCGAGATCCGCCATGCACGCAGTGAGTTCAAGGCCGGCAAGCTGAACGAAGCCGACTACAAAGTCGCCATGCAAGCCGAGATCGCCCGCAGCGTGCGCGAACAGGAAGCCCTGGGCCTGGACGTACTGGTGCACGGCGAAGCCGAGCGCAACGACATGGTGGAATACTTCGGCGAACAACTCGACGGCTACGCGTTCAGCCAGTTTGGCTGGGTGCAGTCCTATGGTTCGCGCTGCGTGAAGCCGCCCATTCTGTTCGGCGACATTGCACGTCCGAAGGCGATGACGGTCGCATGGAGCCAGTATGCGCAATCGCTCACCGCCAAACCCATGAAGGGCATGCTGACCGGCCCGGTCACGATCCTGAACTGGTCGTTCGTGCGTGATGATCAGCCGCGCTCGGTGTCGTGCTACCAGCTCGCGCTGGCCATTCGTGAAGAAGTGCTCGACCTTGAAAAGGCCGGCGTGCGCGTCATCCAGATCGATGAAGCGGCCTTGCGTGAAGGCCTGCCGCTGCGACAATCGCAATGGAAGCAATATCTGGACTGGGCGGTCGAATCCTTCCGCATCACCGCCAACGGTGCGCAGGATGAAACGCAGATCCACACGCACATGTGCTATTCGGAGTTCAACGACATCATCGAATCGATCGCCGATATGGATGCGGACGTCATCACCATCGAGACCTCGCGCTCCGACATGGAGCTGCTGGATGCCTTCGACAACTTCAACTACCCCAACGAGATCGGACCCGGCGTCTATGACATCCACTCGCCGAACATTCCGACGCAGCAGCACATGGTGCAGTTGATGAAGAAGGCCGCCGAGCGCATTCCCGCCGGACGCTTGTGGGTGAATCCGGATTGCGGCCTGAAGACCAGGGCATGGGAAGAAGTGATTCCTGCGCTGACCAATATGGTTGCTGCAGCCCGGGAGCTGCGCGCAGTGCATTCTTAAGCGTTCGTAGAAAGCGCCACGGCGCTGCGTCCTGCCGACGTAGCGCCGTGGCGGTAATGCCATCCCGAAGGTTTTTTTTCTGATAGTGACTGAGCGTCGCAGTCTGACGCCGTCTGAGGTCTTAGCTCACCGGTATCAGTTTGCTGACGTGCAGGTCGGCGCGATCCTTCAAAGCGCCACCGAGAGTGGCCAATGCAGCACCGCGCTCATGCGCGTCCAGATCCGCCATGCTGCTCCACCGCTCAATCATGATCAGCCGGTTCGGTTCGTTCATATCCTCATGCAAGACGTACAGTTCACAGCCTTGTTCCAGGCGCACGGCGGCAACGGCTGTACGCAGCGCATCGACGACCGCATGGCGATGACCGGGATGGGCAGTAATGGTGGCGACGACGGCGATAGGTTGAGTCATTTTGGTTTCCTTGCGTGGTGAATACGTCCGGCCATTGTCGCTGATATCGGCACATGGCGTAGCCATATCCGATTTGTTTCAGTTTCAATGAAAAATGACAAATCGCCTCCCCTGGACAGGTGGCGATTTGTCAGCCGCATCCGATCAAAGTCAGACCAGCATCTGGCTGGATCAGACTGGAATCGGATTCTCAATCAGCGACAGGTTAAAGCCATTGAACATGGCATGTTCACCTGGGCCTGGATTGGCGCGCAACGGACGTACTGCTTCGACGATCACTTCCTCGGCGTCGCTTCCCAGCGCAAGCATGGTTTCGGCGATGAACGCGTCAAGCGGCATGGCACGTGGATCGCCGCTCTTCCTGACCAGATCCGTGTCTACCCATGGCGGGGCGATCTCTTGTACGCGCACGGTGGTGTCGCGCAACATGAAGCGCTGCGACATCGCATACGAATGCAGCGCTGCCTTGGACGCGGAATACACCGCCGTCGCTGCCAGCGGAATGTAAGCCAGCACGGACGTGTTGTGAATGATGGTCGCACGCGGCTGACGCTTGAGCTGGTCAATCAGCGCCGAGGTCAGGCGGATCGGGCCGAGCAGGTTGGTGTCGAGAATGCTGCGCGATACCTTGTCGTCAATCTGTGCACCGGCGTCGTCGAACGGCATGATGCCGGCATTGTTGATCAGCACGTTCAGCGCCGGATAGCGCGCCGTCAGTGTCTTTGCAGCGGCATCGATGCTGGCCGGGTCGGCAATGTCGATCTCGATGGAGGCCATGCCGGGATTGGCGGCGACGACTTCATCCAGCAATGCTTTGCGACGGCCGCCGATGATGACGGTGTTGCCGCGTGCGTGCAACGCTTCGGCCAGTCCGCGGCCGATGCCGGAGGCGCCGCCGGTGATGAAGATGGTGTTGTCGGTGAGTTTCATGATGGGTCTTTCGTCAAGTAAATAGTTAAGCAGGCAGGCGGACTGAAATGATCAGTTCGCCGTGAGATAGCGCGGCGCGACCGCTTTGTTCGACAAACGGGGCAACATGACCTGACGAGCGGCTTCATACGCTTCCCACGCGCCGGCGTCGTGCAGCGATGGAATCGTGACCAGCTCGCCGCGATCGAAACCGACCAGTGCGGCGTCGACCATGTTGTCAGCAGTCATGACGATGTTCGGATCGAGGTTTTCCACCGGCAGTCCGCCGATATCCCAGAATTCCGTTGCCGTTGCGCCGGGCAATACGGCCTGTACACGCACGCCTTGGGATGCCAGCTCGTGATGCAGGGATTGGCTGAAGGCATAGACGAATGCCTTGCTGCCGCCATAGACGCCGTTGAGGATTTCCGGTGCGATGCCGACGATGGAGGCGATGTTGATGATGCGACCGGCGCCGCGTGCCACGAAGCCCGGTACGGCGGCATAAGTCAGGCGGGTCAGCGCAGTAACGTTAAGGTCGATCAGTTGCGTCATTTTGTCGACGTCGCTCGACAGCAGCGGCGCGTGGGTGCCGATGCCGGCGTTGTTGACCAGCAAGGTGATGCTGGCATCGCTGCGCAGCTTGGCTTCTACCTGCGCCAGCGAGGACTTGTCGTTGAGGTCGGCAACCAGCACCTCGACGGTACGACGGGTTTCATTGGTGATGCGGTCAGCCAGTGCATTGAGGCGGTCACGGTTGCGGGCGACCAGAATCAGGTCGTAACCGCGTTTGGCCAGGCGGTCGGCATAGATGGCGCCGATGCCCGAAGAGGCGCCGGTGATGAGGGCAGTACCTTGGTGTGCTTGCGTCATGATGTTGCTCCTGTGTCAGTCGTGTGTCGGATAAGTTGGCCTAAGCGTCGGCTTAGGGACAACTGCTCATTTGTTTGAATGCATGGACACATGATAGGGACGCTTGACGTTGTCTCAAATGACGTTTATGGTCATGTTTTAGGACATAGGTCGGAATTCAGACAATATCGGACAAAGGAACAGACATGCATCGCGTCGGCTACTTACTGCAGGATGGGTTTCAGATCATGGCGGTGGCGACACAGGCGGTGTTCGAGTACGCGAACATGGTCGCCGGCGAACCCTTTTATGAGGTCGAGAACTATTCTTTGGCCGGAAAAGAAGTGCGTTCGTCCCTCGGCTTGCGCGTCGAAACGCGGGTGCCGACTGCACGGACGCAGGTGGATACCTGGATCGTCGCCGGCGTCGGTGATCCGCTGAGTTTTCCGGCTTCGGGCCAAGAGCAAGCCTTCCTGAAAAAAGCCGCCACGCGCGCGCGGCGTGTCGCCGCCATTTGCACAGGCGGGTTCGTGCTGGCAGAGTCGGGATTGCTGGAAGGACGGCGCGCCACCACGCATTGGTATTTCGCGCGCGAGATGCAGAAGCGCTTTCCGGACATTCAGGTGGAAGATGATCGGATCTACATCGTTGACGGCCCGATCTGGACGTCGGCAGGCATGACGGCAGGACTGGATCTGGCGCTGGCGATGGTAGAGAAGGATCTGGGCAGCGACGCAATGCGCTCGGTCGCACACAAGCTGGTGATGTATCAGCGCCGCTCAGGCGGACAATCGCAGCATTCCGAAATTCTCGATCTGTCGCCGAAGTCGGATCGGATTCAGAATGCCCTGAACTATGCGCGCAAGAATCTCAACAAGGAGTTGACCGTCGATGAGTTGGCGGAATCGGTCAACCTCAGTCCGCGTCAGTTCAGCCGTGTGTTCACTGAAGAAACCGGCCAGTCGCCGGCCAAAGCCATCGAAGGATTACGCCTGGAAGCAGCACGACTGATGATTGAACAAAGCCGCCATCCGCTGGAAGTGATCGCCAGAGAGACGGGCTTTCGCGACCGTCGTCACATGCGGGAAGTATTCATGCGCGGATTCGGCGTGCCGCCGCAGGCGATCCGGCGCGATGTGCGCGAGGCGAGATAGCAGGGATGGCTGAGCGCCCTGCTTTACGCTTGTGTTTATGCTTGTCTTTGCGCTGCTACCACTGGCTCCGGCAGAAACTGCGCGATGTTCTCCATCATGCGCGCAACGTACTCGTCCTTCTCACCCACGGGCGCGACATAGTGAATGGCGCTTTGCGCGGCGTCGATTCCTTCCAGTCGCGCGATCACCCAGGCAGCCAGATAGCTTGACGCCAGACAGCCGCCTGCCGTGGCGAGATTGCCTCTGGCAAAGAAGGGCTGATTCAAGACTTCCACACCCGCCTCCTGCACCCACGGTTTGGTGGTGAGATCGGTGCACGCCGGTACCTTGTCGAGCAACCCGAGCTTGGCCAATATCAGCGTGCCGGAACATTGCGCGCCCAGCAGTTGCCGCGACGTATCCAGTTGCAGCCGCGCCATGATTTCTTCGCTGGCCACCACTTCCCGGGTTTTGATGCCGCTGCCGACGAGGACGGCATCGGCGCGTCCGGCCTCTTCCAGCGTGATATGGGATGCGATGTCAAGACCGTTCATGGAACGCAGGCGTGTGGTCGGCCCGGCGATGGATACGCGCCAATCCGGCTTCTTGATGCGATGGAGGATGCCGAAGGCGATCAGCGAATCGAGTTCGTTAAAGCCGTCAAAAGTCAGAATGCTGATATGCATGATGTGGTTTTCCTGTTCAAGTCCGCTGGTGATGAGGCATCATAGAACCCGCAGTCAGTACAATCAAATTATTGTCATGGATACATAGGACAGCCACAGCATGGCGCACGCCCGCTACAAACAACTGGTCGATCTCTTCGCCGCAGACATCCGCTCCGGCGTGCTCAGGCCGGGCACGCGCTTGCCGACACACCGCCAGCTCGCGGCAAAAGAAGGATTGGCACTGGTCACCGCCACGCGGGTTTATGCCGAGCTGGAGGCGATGGGACTGGTCAGCGGAGAAACCGGACGCGGCACGTTTGTCCGCGAGACCGCCCTGCCGCCCGATCAGGGCGTCGATTTGCACGCGGTGGCGGCGGGCGTGATCGATCTCAACTTCAACTACCCCTCCCTGCCCGAGCAAACCCGGCTGCTGAGCACGGCGTTGCGCCGGCTGGCGTCCTCCGGCGATCTGGAGGCACTGCTGCGCTACCAGCCGCATGCCGGACGTCCGCATGAACGCGCCACCGTGGCACACCATCTCACGAGCCGGGGATTGTCCGTGGCTGCCGAGCAGGTCTTGATTGTCAGCGGCGCACAGCACGGCCTGACGGTGACGGCGATGGCATTGCTCAATCCCGGCGATGTGGTGGCGACGGATGCACTCACCTATTCAGGATTCAAGGTACTCGCTGAGACGCAACGGCTGGAGCTGGCGGCCATTCCCTTGTCGGAACACGGCCCCGATCTGGATGCCCTGGAAAAGCTGTGCAAGAAGCGGCGCGTGCGTGCGGTGTACACCATGCCGACGCTGCACAATCCGATGGGCTGGGTAATGACGCTGGAGCAGCGTAAAAAACTGGTCGCGATCGCACGGCACTATGGATTGCTGATCATCGAGGATGCCGCTTACGCCTTCCTCGCGGAGAATCCGCCTCCACCACTCGCCGCGCTGGCGCCGGAAGCCACCGTGTATGTGTCGGGATTATCAAAAAGCGTTGCGACCGGATTGCGTGTCGGCTTCGTCGCGGCGCCGCTGCCGCTGGTGCAAAAGATCGAACGCGCCATCCGCGCCACTACCTGGAACACGCCCGGCGTCATGACGGCGATTGCCTGCGGCTGGCTTGAGGATGGCAGCATTGTCCTGCTGGAAGCGGACAAACGCGCAGACGCCCGAAACAGGCAAGCGATAGCGCGGAAGATCCTCAAGGGCTTGCCCACCATCTCGCATCCGGCGTCTTATTTTTTGTGGCTGCCGCTGCCGGAAGAAGTCCGCGCCGATCAGGTTGCGATGGCCCTGCTGCAAGAGAACGTCTCCGTCTCGACCGCTGAGCCGTTTGCAATCGGCGAACAGGTGCCGCATGCCATCCGGCTCGCGCTGGGGTCGGTGGAACCCGACGCATTGCAGACAGCGCTCAGGACCGTAAGAAAAGTTATCGAGGGCTATGCGTACTAGCAATGCGATCCGGATATCCACGGTGTTGCCAGGATAAAGTTCATCCACGAACGCTTGCTCAGGCACCACGTAGAATGTCCCGTTGTTGGTGATATGAAATCAGCAGACTCGGATGTCCATTCGAAATTTGACAGAGATCTTTACAAGGAGCCGCACATGGCAATGGTGAAAATGGTAGAAGATGGCGCTGCGCCAAAAGAGGTGCAGGCAGTGTTCGATGATATCAAGGCCGCACGCAAGTCCGATTGGATAAACAATTTCTGGAAAGTCCTGGCAAGCTCCCCTGCCACTCTCCAGCGCATCTGGTCCAACGTGAAGCAGGTGATGGCGCCGGGAGCCATCGATCCGCTGACGAAAGAGATGCTTTATATCGCGGTGAGCGTGACGAACAACTGCGAATATTGCATTCACTCACACACTGCGGCGGCAAAAGCAAAAGGCATGACCGACGAAATGTTCGCAGAATTGCTCGCGGTTGTCGGTCTGGCGAACGAAACCAACAGGCTGGCGAATGGTTACCGTATTCCGGTCGACGAGCAATTTATTCCGAAAGTGTAATGTCGGCGATGCTCTGGGGGGTGCGGCTGGAAATCTACCGGGTTCACTCGCAACGCGTCGGCCCGAGTGCACGGCTGTTAAGGGATTTTTTGCTGGAAACGGCAGATGAGAACGTTTAGAGAGAGCCCGCGTGATCTGGCGCAGGCCGACAGCACTACTTCAACGGCCTTCTGCCTCGGACCGGCAACATTTCTTGGCCTCGTACTCGGCGCGCAGCTGGATCAAGCGACGCTTGGCGAACTTTTGGCGCACGAACGCGCCCAGTCCCACGATCAGCAAGCAAAGTGCGGACAGCAGAACCCCTAGCAACGGCATTCCCATTTGATTCATCTTTCCCCCGTGGACCGGTATCCGGCCCAGCGATAAGCATTCTTTTGGGAACATTATACTCACCAGTTTGTTAGATTTGACAGCCTGAATTGCCTGAAAATCAATAATTTATCCGCGTTACAACACCTGCAAATCAAGCCGTCCACCACCCTGTCCATTCGATCGGATGCCGCGCAACCGGGTGCGTTTGCTATGATGGAAGCGTCGGTGCGACGCCGGCCTGCACCTATCCATTTTCTGAGTCTGCAATGATTTTTCGCCAACTTTTCGATCCGACTTCCTGTACTTACACCTATCTGCTGGGCGACAGTGGCGAGGCTTTGCTGATCGATCCGGTCTTCGAACAGGTACCGCGCGATCTGGCACTGCTGGAAGAACTCGGCCTGCGCCTGGTTGCCACGCTCGACACGCACGTGCACGCCGACCATGTCACCGGGGCCTGGCGCTTGCATGAACGTTGCGGCAGCCGTATCGCTCTGTCGGCAGCAGCCGCAGCCGATACGGCCCTGGTAAGCCAGCCTCTGGCGCATGGGGATCGCATCGGCTTCGGCAGCCGGAACCTGAGCGTGCGCGCCACGCCTGGCCACACTGGCGGTTGCCTGACCTACGTACTGGACGATCAGCGCATGGCCTTCACCGGCGACAGTCTGCTGATTCGCGGCTGCGGCCGAACCGATTTTCAGCAAGGCAGCCCGCAGCAATTATTCTCTTCCGTGCGCGAGCAAATCCTGACGCTGCCCGACGATTGCCTGCTCTACCCTGCGCATGACTATCGCGGTATTACGGTCAGCAGCGTCGCCGAAGAGCGGCGCTTCAATCCTCGTCTGGGTGGTGATGCGGATGTCGGCGACTTTGCCGGGTACATGAACAATCTGCATCTGCCGCATCCCAAACTGATGGATGTCGCCGTGCCGGCGAATCTGCGCTGCGGCAAACCCGATGGCGATGCGCCCACGCCCGCGACACCGGCATGGGCGCCACTGACATTGCGTTTCAGCGGCATCTGGGAAATTGAACCGATGAGCCTGCTGGAACACGCCGCCAAGGTGCAGATCGTCGACGTGCGCGAAGCACCCGAATTCGTCGACAGCATCGGCCACATCGCGGGGGCGCGTCTGGTGCCGCTGTCCGAACTGAGCAGTCGCCTCAATGAACTGGATCAAAGCCGCCCCGTCGTGGCGGTCTGCCGCTCAGGCGTGCGTTCAGCACAGGCCAGCGCACTGCTTGTCAAATCGGGTTTCACGCAGGTCGCCAATCTGGCAGGCGGCATGTTGAAATGGCGGAGCGAATCGCTGCCGGTGGTGTGCGACGGCGAGCGCAGTTGAGCTGACATCTTCATCTGGCGATGGGCAGCGTACGGAGTTGAAGGTATCCTGCCCTCAATCGCCAAACCATGACATCGTCCTTTCACACCATCCCATGAGTCATCTCCAATTCATCTTCGCGGCCATTTCCGCTGTAGTCCTTTTTCTCTACGGATTGCAAGGATTCAGTAAAGAGCTGCAAATGGCGGGAGGAGACAGCCTGCGCAAATGGTTGCCGCGTCTGACCGCAAACCGCTTTACCAGCTTCGGGATTGGCGTCTTTGCCACGGCGCTGCTGCAATCCAGCAGCGCGGTTACCTCGCTGACGGCGACATTGGTCGACGCGTCCGTGCTCAGCTTGCGCGCCAGCCTCGGCATATTGCTGGGTTCAAATGTCGGCACCACCGCCACGGCTTGGCTGGTGTCGTTCAAGCTGACCGGCATCGGCCCCATCCTGATTGTCGCCGGCACCCTGATCTCCATCGTGCCATGGCGTATCAGGCTGGCGGGCAAAGCGATTTTTTATTTCGGCCTGATCTTCTTCGCGCTTGATCTGATTTCGACAGAACTCAAACCCCTGAGAGACCAGGCATGGTTTTCAGCGATGCTGCTGAAGGCGGAAACGCCACTGATGGGCATGCTGATCGGCGCATTCTTTACCGCGCTGGTACAGTCCAGCAGCGTGACCACCGGACTTGCGATTGTCTTGGTTCAGCAAGGGTTTTTGTCGCCCATCGCCGCCATTGCCATCGTTGTCGGCGCCAACGTAGGATCGACATCGACAGCACTGATTGCCAGCATGGCGATGAACAGCGCCGCAAAGAAAACGGCGCTGGCGAATCTGATGTTCAATCTGGTCGGCGCAGTTCTTTTCTATCTGGCCATCCAGCCCGTGGCATCGCTGATCGGCAGCCTGACCGAAGCCAGCCTGGTCGTGGCAATCGTACATCTGCTCTTTAATCTCACGATTGCGGTGATCTTTCTTCCCCTCATCGGCGTGATCGAACAACGCTTGTATCGCTTGATGCCCGACCGTTCTCAAGCCATCGCCAAAGAATGACGCGATCTCAGCGATCTTTACCACCGCGACCGGAGTCGGCAGACGCCTCCCCTGCGGAGGCGCTCGCCCGGAAACAAGTACGCGAGCAAAAAGATGCCCTCGTTCGCGGCGTTGCATCGATACCAGACATGCGGGAGGCAATCAAGCATGCCAGTCGCAATCTGCCGGCCATTTCCGCGGTACCGCGTATCAGCGTGCCGAAGTCTGCAGACTTCTTGCAGCGCGCAGCGGAGGGGCTGCCATTCATCATCACCGGGCTCGTCGGCAAATGGCCGTTGTCTTCTCTGACGCAGCAAACGCTACGCGACAAATTTGGCGGGATGCATGTGCGCGCGAGAACCGGCGACTACGTCAATACCGCTTTCGCACCCGACCGGGCAATGCAGGACATGTCTCTGCTGACCTATCTTGATCTCGTCACCAACAGCGTGCAGGACTTGCCGCCTTATGTCGGCAATCTGGAAATGCGCGAATTGAATACGCTCTGCCATTGGCCGGGCTACTTCAAAAAGATGGGACCGCCGCGCTTCTGGCTTGGCCCGTCGGGAACGGTAACGCCGCTGCATTGCGACTATGACGATAATATTTTTGCGCAGATCTGGGGCAGCAAGCGCATCTTCCTGTCGCCGCCGCATCACGATGAATTCCTCTACCCGCGCGAGGCTAACGCTATCTTGTTCGGCTCGCCCTTCAACCCCGAAGCGCCGGACTACGAACAATTTCCGTTGGCTCGCCAAGCCGGCATGATTGAATGCATCATGCAGCCGGGCGAGCTGCTGTACGTTCCCGCAGGCTGGTATCACCAGGTGCGCGCGCTGAGTTTTTCCTTGTCGGCCAATCGTTGGGCCAGAGGCTTGCCGTTGGTATTGAAGGACGATGTTTCGCTGAAGCCCGGTTAGCTTCGTGAGAGTCCAAAACGACGTCGACTCACTGTAGCCAAAAATATGCGAGATCTCTCACTGTTTCATCAGCATGCGATGGTGTTCGTGTTACGGCTATCTACCGTTTAGTTCCTCACAGCGCCATTAGCAAGGGCGCACTCGTCAGCGTATCGATCGGCGTATTAGAAAAATCGAAGCAATACCCTTTTTATTGCATTTTATTCGATGACTTTACGGTACATTCTGTAGACCGTATTAGTCAAATAACGACAGAAGAACAAGTGTTCAAATCGAAGGGGAAGTTCGTGAAATTACGTACAAAAATTATCTTGCTGTGTGCACCGACCTTGCTCGGGATTTTGATCATCGCCATGGTCTCGCTGAACACCTTGAAGAACACCATGCTCGATGAACGAGAAGCGCAGCTGTCGTTGCTGGTCACGCTGGCGAAGGCGTCGCTGGAAAAAGTTTACGGCATGGAGCAAAGTGGAAAGCTGACGCGCGAACAGGCGCAGGCTCAGGCCAAACTGATCATCGGCAGCTATGCCAAGGATCAGAATTACTTCTTCGTACGAGGCTATACGGATGACGTCAATTACGTCCACCCCAATCCCAAGCGCGTCGGCATCCAGGACAAGACAGCCAAGGAAGATGGCGACAGGTATCGCGCCGCTTTAGCCGGTCGCGAGATCGGCATTTTGCAAGCGGTGGGTACACGTCCCAACACGACCGAAAAGGTGCAGAAGCTCTATGCGGTAGTCAAGTTTGAACCGTGGGACTGGACTGTTGGTTTCGGCGCGTATATCGATGACATCAACAAGGCCTTCTATCACAATGCCCTGATCCTGCTATTAATCGGCGTGGCCCTGATGTCCGTGATTGCCGCCATCGCCGCCTACATGCTGCGCTCCATCCTGAGGCAATTAGGCGGTGAACCGGCCAATGCCATGGGCATCGTCGAGCGCATCTCCAAGGGGGATCTGTCGGTGCAAATCAGTCTGCGCGGCAATGACAGCAACAGCCTGCTCAAATCGATCAAGTCCATGCGCGACAACTTGTCCTCGATGGTTACCGGTGTACGCACAGGCACGGATACCATCGCGACCGCCTCCAGCCAAATCGCTGCCGGCAACCTCGACCTGTCATCACGCACAGAACAGCAAGCCAGTGCCTTGGAAGAAACGGCATCGTCGATGGAAGAACTCACTTCCATCGTCCGTCAGAATGCCGACAATGCGCGCCAGGCGAACCAGCTTGCGGTATCCGCATCCGGGGTCGCAAGCAACGGCGGCATGGTGATTGAGAAAGTGGTCGGCACCATGGCCGAAATCAACGACTCGTCGCGCAAAATTGCCGACATCATCGGGGTCATTGATGGCATCGCTTTCCAGACTAATATCCTGGCGTTGAACGCAGCAGTCGAGGCGGCGCGCGCCGGTGAACAAGGAAGAGGATTTGCCGTCGTGGCCTCCGAAGTACGCACCCTGGCGCAACGCAGCGCAAGTGCGGCGCGCGAAATCAAGGCCTTGATCGAAGACTCCGTCAACAAGGTCAATACCGGCTCTTCACTGGTGGCGCAGGCAGGTACGACCATGCAGGAAATCGTCACCAGCGTCAAACAAGTCTCGGACGTGGTCGCAGAAATCAGCGCGGCAAGCCAGGAACAAAGCTCGGGAATCGAAGAAGTTAACCGTGCCATCACGCAGATGGACGAAGTGACTCAGCAGAATGCCGCTTTGGTGGAGCAAGCCGCTGCGGCTGCGGCCTCCATGCAGGAACAAGCGGCCAACCTGGCGCAGTTGATGAGCCGGTTTGTGCTGGAAGAAAAGGCCGGTCAGCATTGAGGCCAATACGTTCTCTCCCGATGCTGGTACCGATGCCTGCAATGCGTAAGCTTAGTCTGCAATCCCGCGAACGACCGTCGTGGGATTGCCTCCGGTAAGCTTCATCAAACCCGCCAGGCCCCATCCCGATACACCAGCTCGTCATCAAGATAGACCGCCTCGGTCACCGCAAACACGTCAATGTGATAGCGCGCTGTCGTGCGTCGGATATTGGGCTTGCTATAGACCCCGTGTTTGGCGCCGAGGGAGAGATGGATGCCGCACATCCGCTCGTAGGTGCCGATGTCGTCGACCATGCGCTCACGCGAGAACGCGCGGTTCATGCCGAAGCCAAGTTCGCGCAGCCATACTTCTCCTTCGTCGGCCCGGATCTTGTCCAGCACCTGGTCGAAGTCCGGCGTGGAATCGATCACCTCGCTTACCCGGCCTTTGGTCACTACCAGGGTAATGGCTTGCTCGGGCTTGTTCACCCGGAATGAGGTATCGCCGAAAACAAAAATACGCACGCGCCCGTTCACCGCCTCCAGATCCTGAGATTCAGTGAACACCTCACCGATGGGAAACTGGCCGCCGACGTTGTTCATCTCGCTGTAGTCGCCGATGTTCAGCTTTGCCGATTCGAAAGGAGCGCCAAAGACCAGACGTTCGCCACCGCTGTCGACTACGCCGCTGCGTGCGCGATCGATACGCGCCTTCAGTGCAGTGCCCACGTCGCGGTAATACGCCGGGTCATAGGCCAGCGACTCGATATAGTGATCGGCCTGCGGTCCGGGCATGCGCGATAGATGGGGATGTTCGACAACCTTGAGCGAGCGCTTGAAGAGCTCGACACGCAGGCGAAACGCCTCCAAACGGAAGTTGGTAGATTGAATCAGTATCACCAGATCGCCTGCCGCAAGCGTGGCAAATGCGGCCAGCACGGTGTCCGGCGTGACCGCATCAAAATCGATGAAACGCGCTGTCGGCAAACAGCGCCGGTAGGCTTCCGTCAAGGCAACCGCGAGATCGCAGCGCGTATCGAATACCACCACGGCAGCATGCGAGGGCGCATGCTCGATCGCAATGCTGAGGATATCGTGCAGATGCTTTTGCGCCATATCGACCGACGCATTGGCGATGGCGCCGAAGGACTGCGTAGTGATTTTTTGATTGTCTATTGGGTACATCGTCAAGGGTCAATTTGTCGCGTCAGGAAGTCGTGGAAAGGCGCGTTATTTCCTGCCAGGCCTGCATTTTAATCGACATTGGACGGCGTCTTGCAGGCCGGGCCTTGCTGGCAGGAAAGTACGTCTCAGCGACGCGGACTGACAGAGGTGATGGTTCCAGCAATACTTCCAAAGAAAAACGCCCGCAAACATCGCGGGCGTTTTTTTGCGCTGCTGTCAATGAGTCAATGACATCAGAAGTCAACTTGCGCTGACAGCACGAAAGTGCGGCCGGATGAGGTGCCGACATATCCGTTCTGCATCACCCAGTAGTTCTTGTCGAACAGGTTTTCGATGTTGGCGCGATAGGTCACGACCTGGCCGGCGGTCTTGGTGATGTAGCGGGCACCTGCATCAACGCGGGTCCACCCCGGTACCTTCAGTGCATTCGTGTTGTTGTACCACATGGAGCCGGTGCGGGTAACACGGGTGTTCAACGCCAGTCCTTGCAGCCAGGGCGTATCCCAATCCAGGCCCAGGTTGAAGTTGTTGCCCGGCACCGCGCCGACTTCCTTGCCGTCGGTTGCGCCGCCTGCGGTGTGCGATTGCACGGTATCAAAGAAAGTGGCGCTGGCGTTAAAACGCAGTCCTCGCAGGATCTCGCCGTAGCCCGCCAACTCCAGACCGCGGATGCGCGCGCGGCCATTTTGAGTGGCGTATGTCAAGCCGTTGATGACCTCGGTGGAGCTGTTCTTTTGCTCAATCTGGAACACGGCGGCAGTGGTCGTGACGCGCCCCCAGTCGACCTTGGCGCCGGTTTCATATTGCTTGGACTTGGACGGTGCGAAAGCCTGACCTGCGTTGGCATATTGGGCACCGGCAAAGCCGCCGGCTGTCAGTGCCGCCGTATAGTTGGCGTACAGAGACAGGCTTTCGACCGGTTTGACGACAACACCCAATACCGGCGAAATGGCTGTCGTGTTGGAAGTCTGTGAAGCGGTCGTCAGGCTGTGGTTATAGACCTGCTGGCGACGCAGGCCGGCGCTGATGCGCAAGCGGTCGTCGAACATCTGCAGCGTATCGGTCAACGCAAAGCTGGTCAGACGGGTCTGACTTTGTGGCGTTTCCGTGCCACGGGCAAAGTTGATCGCGCCCAGCGACACCGGCGTATACAGATTCGACGTCACGCTTGTCGGCGACATCTGATAGAAGTAGTCGGTCTGCTGATCGAGCATGTTGGCGCCCGCGATCAGCGTGTGCTTGATGCCGCCGGTGTTGAAGCGCGTGCGCAGGCCGACGTCCGCTGAGGTGGAGGTCACCTTCTGGTCGTAGTAACCGTTGGTCACGCTGGTAGCGCCCTGCACTGTCGTGATCGTCGCTCGCGGGAAGTTCTGTGCCGACTGGGCCACGTGATAACCGACGGCGCCGTAGGCGGTCAGCGTGTCGTTGATGTCAACTTCCAGACGGGACGCAACTGCCTTGTCGTCCGACTGCATGGTGTTGCCGGGATACAGGTTCGTCTTGCCCGACGGTGCATCCGGTACGGAAGTCAGGCCGGTTCCCAGGCTGAACTGTGGACGGAAGTTACGCGTGTCTTCGTGCTGGGTGTAGGCATCCAGACTCCAGCGCACGCGGCTGCCGTTGTAGTCGAGACCCACCGAACCCATGCTTTGCTGCTGGTTGCTGCCGGACAGGCCGGTGTTACCGTCGGCGTACAGCGCATTGACGCGGATACCCCATTCCTGGTTCTCACCGAAACGACGGCCGATGTCGCCCTTCAGGCCGAACTGTGAATTGGATAAGTACGTCGCCGTCACGCTGGAAATCGGATCTTCGTGCGCACGCTTGGAGACCAGATTGACCGCCCCGCCGACACCGCCGGCCGGCCCCATGCCGTACATCAGCGTGCCAGGCCCCTTCAGTACTTCGATGCGCTCCACCATCGCGATAGGCATGCGGGTCAGCGGCACCATGCCGTACAAGCCATTGAACGCCACATCGTTGGCCGACATCGTGAAGCCGCGGATCTGATAGCTGTCACCAAAGCCACCGTTGCCGTTGGTGTTGCGTACGGAGGCGTCATTGGCGATCACGTCGCCGATTGCGCGCGCCTGCACGTCTTCGATGCCTTGGGAGGTGTAGTTGGTGGTGCTGAACGGCGTGTCCATCACACTGGCGGTACCCAGCACGCCCAGACTACCGCCGCGCGCGACCAGGCCACCGGCATAGGGTGCTGTGGGATCGGCGCTTTCGGTGAGCGTGACGGTGGGCAGTACCGCATTGCTGTTGCTACCGGTTGTCGTCGTCGCAGCCAGTGCGTAGCCGCCGTCGGTGTTTTTCACCGCTTGCAAGCCGGAACCGGTCAGCAGCGTGGCGAAACCTTCGGTTACGGTATAGCGGCCGGACAGGCCGGTGGTCTGACGGTCATGGGTCATCGCCGGATCGAACGAGAGCAGGACGCCGGCGCGGCGGGCGAAGCTGTTGAGGACGCGGTCCAGCGGACCGGCTGGAATGTCGTAAGCCTGGCGCTGATTGTCGGCGACTTGCGCTTGCAGGCTTGCCATCGGCATGGCGAAGGCAGCCATTACGGCCAATCGGGCCAAGGTCGGGCGAGATGGAAAACTGGATGAGAGGCGGGCTGAAAAGCGGGAACGGGTCAGGGTATTCATACGGTTTTAAAGTAATTGGCAAGGGTGCTACCAGGTAAACCGAACGAGCCGCTAAAACCTGCAGAAGAAATTGAAAAAATTTTCGAGTTACTTATTTCCGGCCTTGCTCTGACCTTCTCCGCCTTTAAGTCTCGTGCTTAAGTCTTGTCCCGTGGACGCAACGTGATCCAGTAAGCAGTGAAGGTGTCGATTTGCACCGGCAAAGTCCGCCCGATTGCGGCCAGGATGCGTGCAGGCTGGTCGAGGGGAAATACGCCCGAGATCGGCAAGTTGGCGATGGCCGGATCGCAGCGCAGCTTGCCCGGCATGTTGCGATCCAGTTCAGCTACCAGTTCGCCCAGCGGCATGCGGTCGGCCACGATGAAGCCATCGGTCCAGGCCACGGCATCTTCATTGGCCGGCGACAAGTCACCGATCAGTCCCTGTCCGTTGAACAAGCCTTGATGTCCGGCGTCGATGCGAACGGCTCGGTGGCCGCTGGATATACCGGCGGGCTGGAATTCCACCGCACCTTCGAACACTGCGATCCGCATGCCGGCCTCGCTGTCGCGCACCTGGAAACGCGTACCAAGCGCGCGCGCCTGGCCCAAGCGGGTATGAACCACGAAGGGGCGATATCCGCGATCGTTTTCCTTCGCCGTGCTAATCAGCACTTCGCCTCGGTGCAAGCGCACTACGCGGCGTTGTTCGTCAAAGGCCGTATCGATGGCGGTGGCTGTATTGAGTTCCACCGCGGTGCCGTCGGCCAGCACCACGCGCCGATGCTCGCCGGCTTCGGTGGAGTATTCGGCCATCAACGCCGACCACGGGACGACATCACTGCCACCGGCGACCAGCACGCCGACGCCCATGGCTACACACAAAGTCTTCAGGGCGAAGCGGCGGTTATGCCGGTGCCGGGTATCGCCTGCACCGATGCTGCCGTGGGCCAGCGCGCGAGGCAACGTCGCAATGCGGTCACTGAGCGATTGCAGCCGCTGCCAGGCCTGCTCGTGGCGTGCTTCTTCAGCACGCCAGCGGCGGCAGGCTTCGCGTTCTTGTTCGGTGGCCGCGCCGGATTGCAACTTCACCATCCAGTCGATGGCAGCCATCACGACGTCGTCGCCCTCGGCGAGGGAATCATTCGCCATACTGGACGCGATAACAAGCGAGGAAAGCGCGCTTCATGTATTGCTGCACTGAACTCAGAGAGACTTCCAGACGATTGGCAATTTCGGCATAGCCAAGGCCATCCAGCTGAGACAGCAAAAAGGCGCTGCGCACCTTGGCCGGCAAAGCGGCCAACATGGCATCGATTTCGTTGAGCGTTTCCAGTACCATCATCCGCGCTTCAGGCGAAGGGATGTGCTCGGGCGGCAATTGCGCCAGCATATCGAGGAAGGCCGCTTCCAACGCACACCGGCGGAAATGATCGATCATCAGTCCGCGGGCAATGGTCGCCAGGAGAGTGCGCGCTTCTTCCAGATAGAAGTCGCGGCGCGACATCATGATCCGTACAAAGGTATCCTGGGCCAGGTCGGCCGCGAGTTCCGGATTATCGGTGCGGCGACGCAGCCAGCCCAGCAGCCAGCGATGATGGCCGGTGTAGAGGCCAGCCATGTCTTGGAAATGGGGACGTACGGCGTCGGTCATGACGACAGAAAATAATGAGAATGGTTCTCATTATAATCGGTAAAGCCATTCACGCCAACGTACCCACAGGCTCAGTTGTTTTTTGCGAACATCCCGGTACCCTGCTTCCCGGACATCACCCGCCTACGCGAAAGAGGTAATTCCTTAGTGCCTCCAGATTGTCCGATGACACAATCGCGCCGATATAACCATCAGGTCGCACCAGCATCCACTCACCTTGCTCAAGCCCATATGCATCGTGGAAATGGCCGTCACAATCCACCAGATTTCCTCCGGGCCCGAAGAGATGCACTTGCAGATCCTTAGCCTCCGAGAGGTGAATGGCCGGTGTATGGAATCCGATCAGCGTCCAATGTGTGCCACGCAATAGCTCGAAGAGACGTAGCCGCGTCCCGGAGGTCGTTGCGACAGGAGCGTCCGGTGCGCGCGCTCCTGCTACTGCTCGCGCCCCGTGCTGGCGCGCAGGTGCTTCCAATGCCAGCGTTGACCACGGATAACCCAGGTCGAGTTGCTGCACTTCCCGTCCGCGACGCATTTCTCCACGCTTGGCTTCTTCCAGCAATCTGGTCGACAAACCCAGCATGGATTCGGCGATCGGACGCCGCTCTTCTTCGTAGGTATCGAGGAGTGTGTCCTCTGCCCCCTTAAGCACGGCAGCCAGTTTCCACGCGAGATTGTAGGCATCCTGAACGCTTGTATTGAGGCCCTGCCCTCCAGTCGGCGGGTGAACATGCGCCGCGTCCCCGGCCAGCAGGATGCGGCCGGCACGATATCGTTGCGCCAGTCGTGCATGCATCTGGAAGGCCGAGGCCCAGCGGACGGCGGCCACCGTGATGTCCGTACGGCCGGTACGTTCCTGCACCATTCTTGTCAAACCATCGGCAGAGAGATCGGGCTCTTCGTCTCCTGCCAGCGCTGCCTGCACCTGGAACAGATCGGTCCCGGCCAGCGGGCACAAACCGATTTGCCGCTCTTGCGCCCCGCCACTGAAGCGATGCCAGACGTCCCGGCTCAGACCTTGCAAAGACACATCCGCGACCATCGCTCTCGCCCCCAGCGTCTTGCCGGGGAAGTCGATCTCCAGCAGATTGCGCACGAAGCTGCGCCCGCCATCCGCTGCAACGACATAGCGTGCGCGCAGCAGTTGCTCGCTGGATTTGCCGGTGATTCGCGCGTTGACGCTCTGCTCTTCTTGTTCAAGTCCAATCAGTTCGACACCGAATTCCACCTGATGCCCGAGTTCGCCAAGCCTGGTCCGCATCGCCGCTTCGGTCAGAAACTGCGGCACCATCCAAGGCATCAGATAGGGTTCTGAAGGCGTCGGCGGTCTTTGCTCGGCTGTCGGAGAATCGCGCCAGCTGCCGTCTTCCTGGTACTCGCGCTGCGGCGGATAGGGGCCGCCTGCCGCCATGATCTCTTCAAGGATGCCCAAATCTTCAAAGATCTCCAGAGTGCGAGGCTGCAAGCCTTTTCCTCGCGAGCCATGAAAGGGAGCCTCCATTTTTTCGATGATCCGGAAAGGGATACCTCGTTGCGCCAGGACAAGTGCCAGCGTCAGGCCCGTCGGACCTGCTCCACAGATCAATACATCAGTTTCATTGTTCATCAGCATTATCGGCCTCATAAGTGTAATATGCACATAATTTAGGAGAGTGTATGTCAATAGATAAAAATGTGCAAGATGCACATATATCGTCGCAACTCAAGGTTCTGCATGGATCGTTGATCAGCATCGCCAGTGCGATGAACCGGCCTCAGCGCGATGAGGCGATGATCAGGGAGGCAGGTATTCCTCTGGATCGGGCGCTGTTTCCTCTGCTCGTCGGGATAGAAAAGCTCGGCCCCATCGGCGTGGTCGAGATCGCAGATCGCGTCGGACGGGACTACACCACGGTCAGCCGCCAGGTCTCGAAGCTTGAAGAACTGGGATTGGTGCGCAGAGAAAGCAGCGCTGCCGATCGCCGGATCCGCATGGCGTCGATCACCGCCAAGGGCAAGGGAATGACCGATCTGGTCGATGCCGCACGCGAGCGCATGGGCAGAAAAATTTTTGCATCCTGGGAGCAAACCGAGATGGATGACCTGGTACGTCTCATGCGCAAGTTTGCGGACGCGCTGGACGCGTTGGATGAACACTGAGCTTTGCAAAGTGCGCTCAACAAACACGCATGGCAGAACCGCTATCAGACTGGTCCTGTCTGTCTGACGGCGACTTCTGCTGTGGTATATTTCGCGCCATCCTGAGCGCAGCTGCCTCCCTGATCATCCCTTACTGATGCATTCCCCGTCTTCATGTCATCGCTGAAGTACCTGAGCGCTTATTCAGAACAAACCCGCGAACAAGTGTCGCAACTTCTCGCGCAAAATCGCCTGGGCGAAGTGCTGCTCAAACGCTATCCGAAGGCGCATGGGCTGCGTACCGACAAGGCGCTGTATCAGTACGTTCAGGACCTGAAGACCGAGTTCTTGCGCAACGCAGAACCGATCAACAAGGTGGAATACGACAGCAAGATTCACGTGATCAATCACGCGCTCGGTTTGCATACGTCGATTTCGCGTATTCAAGGTGGGAAGTTAAAAGCCAAACATGAAATTCGCGTCGCCACACTATTCAAAGAAGTGCCGATTGAATTTCTGCGCATGATCGCCGTCCACGAGCTGGCACATAGTAAAGAGAAAGAGCACGACAAGCCTTTCTACAAGCTTTGCTCTTATATGGAGCCGAACTATCATCAATATGAATTCGATCTGCGCCTCTATCTCACGGAGCTTGATCACTCCGGACGGCGTATCTGGGGCGCAGAGAAATAAGGGCGCATGAGCATGCCGCTCCGGCTCCCGGATGAAAAGTCGTCGTTTCATTTTTTGATTCTTGTTCATTTCTTGTCTGACAGGAGCTTGCCATGCCATCAACCATCGCCGAACGGCGAGCCACTTTCCGCGCCCTGCACACGTCGGGATGTTTCATCCTGCCCAATCCCTGGGATACGGGAAGCGCACACTATCTGGCGAGTCTTGGGTTTAAGGCCCTGGCGACAACCAGTTCCGGATTTGCCTGGTCGACCGGCCGTGCGGACAACCATGTAGTGCGCGACGATATCCTCGCGCATCTGGCGCAGATCGTCGCGGCGACCGATTTGCCGGTGAATGCGGATTTTGAAAACGGTTTTGGATCAACGCCGGATGAAGTCGCGCACAGTGTGACGTTGGCAATTGCCACCGGGGTTGCCGGCCTGTCCATCGAGGATTCGACCGGCGATCCTGCGGCGCCCCTGATGTCGATTGATGTCGCCGTCAGCAGGATCGCTGCGGCACGACGTGCTATTGATGAAAACGGTGGAGATACCTTGCTGGTTGGTCGCGCCGAGAATTTTATTGTTGGCCTGCCTGATCTGAACGATACCTTGGCGCGCCTGAAGGCTTATGCCGATGCGGGAGCCGACTGTCTTTATGCACCCGGTATTCACACGCGTGAGCAAATAGAAGCGGTGGTCGCGGCCGTGTCGCCAAAGCCGGTCAATGTGCTGATCGGAAGTGTGTCGCCTTTTACGCTGAAAGAGATTGCCGATATGGGCGTTCGCCGCGTCAGTGTCGGGGGCGCGTTGGCGCGGTCAGCATGGGGAGGTTTCATGCTTGCCGCGCAAACGCTGGCAGAAGGCCGCTTCGATGGTTTTGCCGGAGCAGCATCCGGCGCTCGTCTGGATGCGCATTTTCTCGGCAAGCAGTGAAACATGCTGCATGGTGCATGGTGCATGCAGCACCCATAGGATTGGGGAAGCCTCCGCGCGCGTAACGCCGCGGTGTATTCTCTCGCCATGGATTCCCTGATCGCCGCCTCTGCGCGTGCGCTCGCCGCCGGCGATGCGCTTGGCGCCCTCAAACACGTCGCCCTGCGCGACGACCCGCCTGCGCTGGCCTTGCGCGGCATCGCCATGGCCCAGCTAGGCGAGCTGTTGCGTGCACGCGAGTTGTTGCGCTGCGCTGCGCGGGGCTTCGGTGCACATGAAGAACTGGCGCGCGCCCGCTGCGTCGTCGCCGAAGCCGAAGTCGCCCTTGCCGAGCGCGACATCGGCGGTTCGCCGCGTGCCTTGACGGCGGCGCTGGCAACACTGGAAGCCCATGCCGACCGCGCCAATGCTTTGCAAGCGCGATTGATCGCGGCACGCCGGCTGTTGCTGCTGGGCCGTCTGGAGGCAGCTGAAACCGCGCTGGCGCAACTCGATACGCGCGGGCTGTCAGCATCGCTGGCTGCCGTCGCTGAACTGACGATCGCGGAGCTGGCCTTGCGTTCCTTACATGTAGGCCGGGCACGGCAAGCACTTGCCCGCGCACAGGAAGCCGCTCGCCAGGCACGCGTGCCTGCGCTGCTGGCGGAAGTCGCCGATATGCAAGCCACACTGGACCGTCCCGCGGCCCGGCGGCTCTGCGCGGATGGCGAGCAAGCCTTGCGTCTGGACGAAGTTGCCGCGCTGCTGGCCCCTGCTTCCCATACCTTGGTCGTCGACGCCTGCCGTCGCGGCATCGGTGCCGGAGTCAGTATCGGCATGGGCGTTGGTGCGGCCTGGCAATCGCTGGCGCGGCGGCCGATACTATTCTCGCTGGCGCGTGCGCTGGCGGAAGCGTGGCCGGAAGAAATCGGGCGTGAGGCCTTGATCGCCTGCGCCTTCCGCACCCATGATCCCGATGAATCGCACCGGGCGCGCCTGCGCGTCGAGATCGGCCGTCTGCGCGCGCTTGTCGCGACGCTGGCGAAGATCGAGGCAACGCCATGTGGCTTCATTCTCAAGCCGCTCGATGGCCGTGCCGCGACGGTATTGCTGCCGCCGATTGATGGCGAACAGGCATCGCTGGTGGCGCTGCTGTCCGATGGCGCGGCATGGTCGACATCGGCGCTGGCGCTGGCGCTTGATGCCAGCCAGCGCACAGTGCAACGCGCACTGGCTGAGCTGGAAGTCGAAGGCCGGGTGCGCTCGATCGGACGGGCGCGCACGCAACGCTGGTTGTCGCCGCCCTTGGTTGGAACCACGGCAGGATTCACGACAATCTTGTTACTCCCCGCTACGCTGCCAATGGAATAAAGTTTGTCCTACGTTGTTTTGCAGCGCTGATGAACGGCGCACACCACCGCATACCACGACAGACAAGAACCTGAAGGAGCCGATGATGACCCGGAAGAACCGCCAAGCTGAAGTAGCAACCCAACCTGCCGACATTGTGCGCGAATACGGCCCCTTCCCCGGCACCGACCGCGTGGCCGGCGTAACCCACGACGGCAAGCAAGTCTGGGCCGCCACCGGTGCCGCCCTGATTGCCTTCGATCCCGCCAGCGGAGAACCCACGCGCACACTCACGCATCCCTGCGATGCCGGCACCGCCTTCGACGGCACCTATCTCTACCAGATCGCCGAACAACGTATCGACAAGATCGATCCTGCCACCGGTGAAGTGCTCGCCTCGATCCCGGCGCCCGGGCACGGCAACGACTCGGGGCTGACCTGGGCCGAAGGCAGCCTGTGGGTGGGCCAGCATCGTGATCGCAAGATCCATCGCATCAATCCCGCCACCGGCGCCATCATCCGCACCATCGATTCCAACCGTTTCGTCACCGGCGTGACCTGGGTTGACGGCGAACTGTGGCACGGCACGTGGGAAGCCGAAGAAAGCGAACTGCGCCGCATCGATCCCGATACCGGCACCGTGCTGGAAAGGCTGGAAATGCCGCCCGGCACCGGCATCAGCGGACTGGAATCGGACGGCGCAGATCTGTTCTACTGCGGCGGCGGTCTGAGCGGCAAAGTGCGCGCCGTGCGTCGGCCGAAGGCTAGCGGCTCCTGAGCGCATGCCATCCGGGCGCAGACATGTTCTGCTGACGCCCTTTTCATTTCATCCATCAACAACGATCTCATCCGCCGCGCGGCAGGATCGTGCACGTCACTTGCAATCTCTTTTTTCATTTAGCTGACAACCTTAACGGCTCTTCGAGCCCGGGAGAACATCATGAACACCATCGTCGACAAAGCAGTTATCCAAAACCATCCCATCGTCTCTGCCGAACAATGGCTGAGTGCGCGCAAGGCACTGCTGGCACGCGAAAAAGAACTGACACGCCTGCGCGATGAGATCGCCCGTGAGCGCCGCGCATTGCCGTGGGAACGGGTCACCAAGGATTACATCTTCGACACACCAGCAGGCAAGCGCACACTTGCCGAACTGTTTGACGGCCGCAGCCAGTTGCTGGTGCAACACTTCATGTTCGGCCCGGGCTGGGAACAGGGCTGCCCGAGCTGCTCTTTCATGGCGGACCACGCCGACGGCATGAACGTGCATCTGAAACAGCGCGACATCACGCCGGTCGCCGTTTCACGCGCGCCACTGGCCGAGATCGAACGCTTTCGCCAACGCATGGGCTGGCAGTTTCCGTGGGCATCGTCGCATGACAGCGATTTCAACTTCGACTTTGCGGTCAGCTTCACACCGGAAGAACAAGCCAAGGGCGAGGTCTATTACAACTACGGCACGCGCTTCTTTCCGGCCGGCGAGGCGCCGGGCATCAGCGTGTTTTACAAGGATGACAGCGGCGCTGTATTCCACACTTATTCCACCTTCGGCCGCGGCGTGGAGGTCATGATCGGCGCCTACAGCATGATCGATCTCATGCCCAAGGGCCGTGATGAAGGCGATGCGTCTCACCGGATGGCGTGGGTACGCCATCACGACCGCTACCCGGCGGCGGCGACTGCGGCTAAACCAGCTGCACCAGGCGGCGCATGCTGCCATGCGCGCACCTGACCGCCCGAGCATGTCATGTCGACACTCTGGCCATGGCTGGCAGTCGCAGGCGCGGGTGCCCTGCATGGATTGAATCCCTGCACGGGCTGGATGTTTGCTGCAGCATGGGGATGGCGATCACGCAATCGGATGCAGACGCTGCGCGCACTGCTGCCGATTGCCGCCGGACATGCCGCGTCGGTGGCGCTGGTAGCTGGTGCGGTGGCGTTTGGGGTCGGGATGGATGGCGTCACCTGGAAAATCGCGGCAGGCGTATTGCTGGCGATGCTGATCCTGGTCTCCGCACATCGTCTGTCCGGACGCAAGGATATGCAAAGCCGGACACCGGCCACGCATGCGGGATTGGCGTTCTGGTCTTGCATGATGTCGACGCTGCACGGCGCCGGTCTGATGCTGGTGCCGGCGCTCGTCCCTCTGTGCCTGAGCAATTCCCCGGCGCGGGAGATCACCGCCTCCGGCTCGCTGTTGCTGGCACTGGCGGCAGTCATCGTGCACATGGCGGCGATGCTTGCCGTTACGGGTGTTGCAGGCTTGATCGCGGCCGGTGTCTGCCGGCGCGCTGATATCGATACCGAGATCAACGCGCGCTTTCTCAGATTGCCAATTAAGCTGACAAGACAGGTGCGATCGGGAAATCCACTGGGATATCGGTCGCAGCGTGCAGATAATTGCTGATGGTCTTGTCTCCGATCACCATCAGCACATCGACCAGGCTGCCCTTGTTGTAACCGGCGGCATAGAACGCGTCAAGCAGCGCAGCATCTGCGTGGCCTTTGTTGGCGGCGATGCTCAGTGTCAGCTTGGTCAGGGCATTCAGTTTGGCATCGAACGCCGCATCGCCTTTGCGAATGGCAATGATCTGCTCATCCGTGAAACCCTGCATCTTGCCGACGACGGTGTGTGCGGAGAGGCAGTACAGGCAGTTGTTGTACTGGCTGACGACCAGGTTGATGACTTCGCGTTCTTTACCGCTCAGCGAACTCTTGCCGCTTTGCAGTGCCAGGTAGTTGCCCAGTGCATGTTCGGAGTGCGCGAAACCGGCATACAGATTAGGGACGAAGCCGAGCATCTTTTGCAGGTTGTCGAAAATGGCCTGATTCGCCGGGGAGACTTCGCTGCGGGTTGGAACGTTGAATGTCGTTGTCATGATGCCTATCCTTGTTGGTGAGGCACAGAGGCTCTGTGCGTGAGGCCATTATTGGCTTTTGCCTCTCCGCGCAGAAGACGGGCTGACCGACTAAGACTTATTCCCGCTGGGAATGATGCTATACCGCTCACGGACCCCGCCACCTCATCACCGAACTCGCTGCGCCCATCAGCGGTATGCCGAACTTCACGAATAGATCAACCGAAGATTCAAACAACGAGTCAGACAATCGCTGCAGGATGCAGTAAATCGTCGATGCCGATGCGTTGTGCAAATTCTTCCCGCACACGCTCGGCGACATCGGTCACCGCACCCGCGCCATCATCGATGAAGTCCACCACGGCGCGGAACGGACGCTGACCGGCGGGTAAATTGACGATGCGCGTCATTTCATCGGCGACAGCCTGTGGATCCGCATCGGCAGGCGACAAGGCCGACAGTCTTGCACCGACCTGATTCATCAATCCTGCATAACGCGCATAGGCATCGGCGGTCTTCTGATCTGCAGGTTTGCCGGCATTGGGAAAGTGATCGGTACCATGCGTGAACGCGCCCGGCACCATGATCGAGGTCTCGATACCGAAGCGTGCCAGCTCATACGACTGCGTGACGGCGAGCGAATCCATCGCCGCCTTGGCGGCGGCATACGGCCCCATGAACGGCGGAAACCCGCCGCGTACCGTCGTGCTGCTGACCCACAGCAGCAAACCCGATTGACGCTCACGCATGTGGGGCAAAGCGGCGCGGTTGACGCGTTGGGCGCCGAGGACGTTGGTATCGAAGACCTTGATCATTTCTTCCGGCGTGAAGGCTTCCGTGGGGCCGACGACCAGATGACCGGCGTTATGCACGACGACATCAATGCGCCCTTGCTCGCTGATGATTTTTGCGGCGGCGCTATCGGCGGATGCCTGCGACAACACGTCCAGTTCGATGGCACGCACGTCGAGACCGCGCGAAAAACTCCAGTCCTGCAACGCGCGCAACTTGGGTGCGTTGCGGCCGTTGATGTCGCGCATGCCGGCATAGACCGCATGCCCGGCTTGTGCCAGCGAACGCGCAGTGAGGTTGCCGATGCCGGCGGAAGCGCCGGTGACGAGGATGACTAATTTGTTCATGATCTTTCCTTCAAATCGGGGAGACATTTGAGGTTTGCGTTCTTAAACCAAACCACCGTTTGCGCGCAAGGTTTGTCCGTTAATCCAGCTACCTGGCGCCGCCAAAAAGACCACCGCCTTGGCAATATCATCCGGCGAGCCCAGACGTTCGAGCGGCGCCGCTTTCGACAAGCGATCAATCAGCTCCGGCGTCTTGCCGTTCAGGAACAGCGCCGTGGCCGTCGGTCCCGGGGCGACAGCGTTGACGGTGATCTGCTTGCCGCGCAGTTCCTTGGCGAAGATGTTGGTCATGACTTCGATCGCGCCCTTGGTGGCGGCATACACCGCATAGCCGGGCATCGCGAGGCCGATCACGCTGGTCGAGAAGTTGACGATGCGGCCGCCTTGTTGCAAACGTGTGGCGGCGGCGCGCATGGTGTTGAAGCTGCCCTTGAGGTTGACGGCGATCAGGCGGTCGAAGGTGGTGTCGTCGGTATCGGCCAGCATCGGCAGATTCGGCGGCATGATGCCGGCGTTATTGACCAGCACATCGACGCGGCCGAAGGCAGCGATTGCCTGGTCGAACATGGCGTTGACGGCGGCAGACTCGGCGACGTCGGCCTGGACGGCGATGGCTTTGCCGCTCGCTGTGGTGATCGCATCGACTACGTTTTGCGCCTCGGCGGCATTGCCCGCATAGTTGACGATGACGGCGTAGCCTTCCTTGCCGAGTTGTTTAGCGATTTCAGCGCCGATGCCGCGTGAAGCGCCGGTGACGATGGCGACTTGTTGTGCTTGTTCCATGATGTGCTCCTGATAGTGGATAAATGAGTGAATGAGTTTGCTTGCTTGTGACCGCTGTTCAGCGAGTCAGTGAGGCCATTGTGGACTCTGGTTGGTTTTGGATAAATATGCTTAAATTGCTATCACTATTCAAAAATTGCCAACAATCTGAGAGCCCGGTCATGGATCGTTTCGACGCAATGCGCGTGTTCACCCGTATCGTGGAATTGGGCAGCTTCACCAAGGCGGCCGACGACCTGCACATCCCGCGCGCCACGGTGACCCACACCATCAAGCAGATGGAAGCCCGTCTGGGCGTGCGCCTGTTGCAGCGAACCACGCGCCAGGTCAGTGCGACGCTGGACGGCAACGCCTATTACGCGCGCTGCGTGCAACTGATGGCTGACCTGGAAGAAACTGAATCCGCTTTCAGCGCCGCCGCCTCCACTCCACGCGGCAAGGTGCGCATCGACTTGCAAGAGTCGCTGGCGATGCATTTCATCCTGCCGCGGCTGCCGGAGTTTTGCGCACAGTATCCGCAGATCGAGTTGGAAATCGGCATGGGCGACCGCGCCGTCGATCTCGTGCGGGAAGGCTACGATTGCGTCCTGCGCGCCGGCGAACCGCGCGACTCCAGCCTGGTGATCCGGCGCGTGGCGCGCTTGCAGCAGGTTACAGTGGCTAGTCCGGCGTATCTGAAAAAGCACGGTGTGCCGGATTCATTAGAGAGTTTTTCCCAACATCAGGCGGTCAATTATTTCTCGTCGGTCAGCGGCAAGATCCTGCCGTTCGACTTTCTCGCTGATGGCGAAACCCATAGCATCAGCCTGCCCGGCCAGGTTGCCGTGAGTCACGCCGAGGCTTATGTCCGTTGCTGCGAGGGCGGCCTGGGGCTGGTGCAATTGCCGCGTTATCACGTGCAACAGCAATTGGCCGACGGTCGTCTGGTGGAGGTGATGGCGGCGTTGCGCCCGGCGCCGATGGCAGTGTCCATCCTGTACCCGCATCAGCGGCAATTGTCCCGGCGCGTGCGCGTGCTGGTGGACTGGATGGCGGATCTGATGCGGCAGGGTGAAAACCCAGCCTGATCTTCCAACTCAACGCTCTTCTGCAAAGCCTCTTCCCTCCCTCTGTGCCGTCGCGCTATTCCTTGGCGGAAAATTCGTATTGCCAATTTTAGCAACAACTCATATGATGTACGACAACATATAAGTATGGACAGGCCAGCTAACCGCCAAGGCCTGCCACCCCAGGAGACAGCATCACCCTCTTTGCGACATGCCGCACCGGCATTGCCGTCGCAACCTATGCCTATATGGATCAAGTCTGATTTTCAGGATTGCCGGGCCCTGCCTGGCTGACGAAAACATCAGCATTCCTTTCCCACATGGAGACAACGATGAATCAGGAAGTGAAGAAGAAAATTACCGGTTTTGACGCAACTCGTCGTACAACATTACTTGGTGGCCTCGCCTTGGCGACCACTGCCCTGAGTGCAAAAGCGCAGAGTTTTGATTTCAAGGCCAGCCAGCGCTATCCCGATCCCAACGTGCAGGTGCTGGACAAGAGCTTCCTGAAATACCGCCTGTACAGCTCGACGGTCGAGCAACTGGCGACCGGTTTCCGCTGGGTTGAAGGTCCGGTCTGGTTTGGCGATGGCCGCTACCTCTTGTTCAGCGATATCCCCAACAACCGCATCATGCGCTGGGATGAAGTCACCGGCACGACGTCGGTGTTCCGCAATCCGGCCAACTTCACCAACGGTCTCGCGCGCGACCGCCAGGGCCGGCTGATCGCTTGCGAACATCTGACACGCCGTATCACCCGTACCGAATACGATGGCCGCATCACCGTGCTGGCAGATAACTACAATGGCAAGCGCTTCAACTCGCCCAACGACATCATCTGCAAATCGGACGGCTCGATCTGGTTCACCGACCCGCCGTTCGGTATTGCCGGTGAATGGGAAGGCGACAAGCAGGCATCTGAACTGCCGCATGCGGTCTATCGCATCGACGGCCAGACCGGCAAGCTGAGCCTGATCACCGACGCGCTGGCCGGCCCCAACGGCCTCGCCTTCTCGCCCGATGAAAAAGTCATCTACATCGTCGAATCACGCGCTACCCCAAACCGCGTGATCTGGGCTTACCAACTGACCGACAACGGCACCAAACTGGGTTCGCGCACGCTGGCGGTGGACGCCAACGGCCCGGGCGCCATCGACGGCTTCAAGGTCGACGTCGACGGCAACCTGTGGTGCGGCTGGGGCAGCAACGGCGCACTTGACGCCAATCCATCCGAGCTGGACGGCGTGCGCGTCTTTACACCGCAAGGCAAAGCCATCGGCCACATCCACCTGCCCGAACGCTGCCCGAACCTGGTGTTCGGCGGGGCGAAGAAGAACCGCCTGTTCATGGCCAGCAGTCATTCGCTGTATGCGGTGTACGTGGACACACGCGGCGCGGTGTAAGCCTCTGCCATATCGCAATACCCGTCGCGCTTTCTCGCCTGATTGATCAATCAGGCGAGAAAACGCGGCTTATCTTCCCTTCCTGTCGTCCCCTTGCCTGCATTGACGAGGCAACATCCGCGAATAAATCCACCCTGGCTCAGCGCAGCGTCAGACGGATAAATTAGAATGGCAGCCAGCGAACCATCCCTGCGGATGACGCTTCGCCAGATCCGATTTCAAACCGGCAATCCCACACACTACACATGCGCTGCTCACCATTCGGCTTGCAACATCGCTACCGATACCGGCGCCTGCGCTCCGTTTTTCTTTTGCTTGTTCTGCCACTGTGCGGTGTGCTGCTCGCCGCCTGCCAACGCGTGCCGGAGGTTCTGCCGCAGCAGGCGTATATCTGGCAGCGCCAATGGACCCCGTCCGTTGTCAACGCCATGCAAGCCAGCGATCAACTGGTCGGCGGCTGGCGGGTGCTGGCGGCGGAACTGACCGCGCAACGCCAATGGAAAATAGCCTCCCCCGACTGGCAGGCACTCAGGACGACCACGCATTCCGTCGTGATGGTAGTGCGGCTGGACGGCCAGACTGACAGTCTCGACGCCGCCACGCAAAACCGTGTGACCGACCTGCTCACGCGCTGGCGACAACAGAACGTCCCGGTAGCCGGGGTGGAAATCGACTACGACTGCCCGACCTCGCAATTACCTGCTTATGCCGGCTTTCTCACCGGCTTGCGGCAAAGCCTGGATCGCGACACAACGCTGTCGATTACCGCGCTGCCGACCTGGCTCACTAGTCCTGTGCTGAACAAGCTGCTGGCCGTGGCGGATGAATCCGTACTGCAGGTGCATGCCGTGATGAATCCGCGCCAGGGCCTGTTCGATACCGAGCGCGCGCACGCCTGGCTGAAAGCGTATGCGAAGCAGACGACGCATCCCTGGCGCGTCGCCCTGCCGTCTTACAGCACGCGTGTCAGCTGGGACGACAACGGGCGCATCAGCGCGGTCGAAAGCGAACGGCCGTTACTGGCTTCCGGTGAGACGTCGCAAGAACTGGCAGCCTCGCCGACGGCGGTGAGTGCTTTCCTCGCGCAATTGGACAGGGATCCGTCACCGGGACTGATCGGCGTGGTCTGGTTCCGCCTGCCGACGGAAGGCGATGTGCGCAACTGGAGCCTGACGACCTGGCAAGCGGTACTGGCGCGCCAGCCATTGTCGTCGTCCCTCACGGTTGAAGTGCTGCCCAGTGCGCAAGCCGGCCTGCACGACCTCACACTACGCAATACCGGCAATGCCGACAGCGCGCTGCCGCAGGTGGTGCGCATCGATGCGGCATGCAATGCCGCCGACGGCATCAACGGCTATGCCCTCGAAGCGGACGCCAAAGGCAAATATCTGCGGCGCACGCGCGAGGGATTATTGCGCGCGGGCTACCAACGCAACATCGGCTGGGTACGCTGCCAGCAACCAGACATCCAACTCCATGTGGAACGCTAACGTGAATATCAAACACCTCCGTATCGCCGTCGCATTGGCACTCCCTTTCGGCGCTGCCGTGGTGATCGCCTGCGGCCCGGATTTTCCGCTGCAGGTGCTCGACGACCGCCCCGGCACGCTGAAAGCGACACCGGCCAACTCCTTTGCTTATGAAGCTTCGCATCTGGCGCAGAGTAGCGACAAACTGCAAGCCAACGAAAATGAAAACGCCTACGCTCCGCCCGACAAACTCACCGCAGCCGACGCCGCCGATGCGACGTTCATGACGCCGGCGCAACGCACGCAGCTCAAGACGATACGCGCCCTCAAAGATGGCGACGCGGCGTATGCGCAAGGTGGCGATCTGCCGCCGGCGGTGCGCTTGTACGCAGCCGGCGCCGTGGATTATCTGGCCGCAGGCGACACCGGTACGCGCGCACAGAAACGCTTCCAGGCGGTGCTCGACCTGCCTAAAGCGGATGGCGACAAGCGTGCCGTATGGGCTGCTTACATGCTCGGACAAGGCTATGCCGGCGCCATGTTTGGTGCAGGCAGCAAGCCTGCCGACGAACGTGCAAAGGCGGTCAAGGCCTATGCAATAGCGCGTACGCGGGCAGCAGCCGGCGCGCTTGATCCAAACGGGCTGGCAGTAGCCAGCTATGGCGAACAGGCGCGCATGTTTCTCGCCACCGGCACCGCCTTCTGCGGCTACACCGACTTCGTCAATGCCGCGCCATGTGCTGATGATGTCCCCGTCGCCGACCTCAAGCAAGCCATCCATCTGTACGCCGAACAGGCTGCCCACAATTCCGACAGCGGCGTGCAATCACTGCGCAGTATCGCGGCATGGGCGCTGAGCGATCCGGAACGCGCGCAGAAGCTGATCGACGATCCGCTCTCGCAGCGCCTGCTGGTCAGCTATGCACTGGCGCGCGTGGGTGATGTGAGCGGTGATGGCGCGAGCCAGCCGGCCGACTACGATATCTACGGCGGCGGCTACGGTTATGCCGATGCCGCCCGAGGCGGCAAGGGCATCAAGGTCAATCCGCTGCTGCCGTCGCTGGTGGCGGCGTTGCAGAAACAAGGTATCGCCCGCATCGCCGACGCCGACCGCGTGGCCGCACTGGCTTATCGCAGCGGCTACTATGAATTGGCGCAGACGCTGGCGGATAAACAGCGCAGCGCGCTGGCCAGCTGGGTGCGTGCCAAGCTCGCCTTGCGCAAGGGCGACGTTGCTGCAGCGGCGCAGGCCTATGCGGAGGCATCGAAGGCCTTTCCGCAAACCGACTCCAGTGTTGAACCTGCTTCACTCGGCCTGATCAAGGCGGAGCAAAGTGTGCTGACGCTGTCGCGCGGCCAATATGTCGAAGCCTTTGACCAGTTGTACACCGTCACCAAGGCGAGCCAGAGCGGAGACAGGAGTGCGAGTCTCAGCCATCCGCTCTACAGCGACTACAGCGGTGATACGTGGTACCTAGCCGAGCGCGTGCTCACGGTGGATGAGCTAAAGACCTATGTCGATGCGCACGCACCTGCCACGCCGGTACCGGCAGCGCCACAGAACTTTCCGACGACGCCTGACAAGCAATATTACGAATGGCTGAGCGCACATCCTCAGCAGATCTCCGACTATCTGCGCCGCTTGCTGGCGCGCCGTCTGGTACGCGAAGGACGTGCGGCCGATGCGCTGCCCTACTTCCCCGACGACAAGGACATGCGCTACGTGCCGATGGAACAGAACTACAGCGACGGCAAGAGCACGCTCGCAAGCTGGCGCTATCGCGCGACCGCCAAGGCCTATGGCGATGCGCTCGACGATGCCGGCCATGCCTGGTTCGACGTGAACCGCGCCAAGGCCTGGTACGAAGCCGCGACACTGGCACGTCAGCGTGGTCTGGAAATCATGGGTTATGAACAGGCGCCCGATTACGCCGGCATGGACGGCATGCTGGGCTTTGGCCCCGGCCGCAATGTCGTGCAAGAGCCAGCCGGCGACACCGGCAAAAAGCCCGCTGCAGCAAAAACACCCGAACAGCGCGCCGCCGCCGACTTGCCCGGACAGTTCATCACCGATGACGAACGCAAGCGTTACGCCGCCAGCGAGAGCAAACCCAACGTGCGCTATCACTACCGCAACATCGCGGCCGACTACATCATGAAATCGGCAGACGCCTTGCCGCCGCGCTCGCAAGCCTTCGCCGCCGTGCTGTGCAAGGGCACCAGCTTCGTCTTCTACGATGCGGAGCTGGCGCCGGTGCTGTACCGCCGCTATGTGAAGGAAGGTGCGGCCGTGCCGTTTTCAGCGGACTTCGGCCAGAACTGTGTGGAGCCGGATTTCAAGGCGGCGGGACGGTTCCCCTATGTGCAGGCGTGGAAGAAGGCGCGGCATTGGGCAGCGACGCATCGCGCCGTCAGCGTCGCACTGCTATTGGTATTGCTGGCGGGACTCGCCGCACTCGGCGCTGTTGGCGTGAAACGCTTGCGCTTGCGGTCGCGTCGGGCAGATAAAGGTGTCGCGCCGGATTAAAACATTCTTCAATCGCCGCATTAAAAAAGGCCTGCCGGATTATCCGTGCAGGCCTTTTTTATCGGCATGATAAATACCGACTATCCGGCATGCTATTGCCGCCTGCTCAAAGTGCTTCGCAGATCATCCAGCACCGGCACCAGCGTCACGAATACCAGCGCCAGCGCCAGCGGCAGCGTGAAGGTGAAACCGATGTGGCGAAAGCCGAGCGCGCCGGCAACGCCGCCGGCAAAAAACAACGATACCAGCATCGACAGATTCTTCAGCTTGGCGATGTCGGCATGCACATGCTGATCGGGATGGCGATTGCTATTCCAATAGAGGGCCTTGCCAAGCTCAATACCGATGTCGGTGATCATGCCGGTGACATGCGTGGTGCGGATTTCTGCGCGGGAGAGTTTGGTGATCATGGCGTTCTGCAAGCCCATGATGAAGCACAGCAGCATCACCGTCACCGGGACGAACAGCCATTCGACGCTGGTGATGTTGCCGCCCAGCAGAGCGAAGAACAGCAGCAGGATTGCCTCGGCAATCAGCGGCATGGCATATTCCGCCTCCAGATGCCGCTTGCGCGCCCAATTGATCATCACCGCCGAACTCGCTGCGCCGGCGATGAAGAAAAACATACTGGCGACACCCGCCATCAATAATCCGATCGCTCCGATTGCCACATCTTCTGCCATCAGCGACAGAATGCCGGACATGTGCGAAGTAAATTGCCCGACCACAAGAAAGCCGCCGGCATTGATCGCCCCCGCAATCGCGGAGAGCACGAAAGCAAGATGCCGGTTGCCGGTCAATGTGCGATTTCGTCCGGCAAGGCTTCTGAGATAAGAGACTGGCATGCTGACTCTCTAGGGCGAAGTAAAGGGAATGATGCTGTCGACGGCATGCGCCTGTGGCAGGCCGACCCGATGAGTATAGATGATGCGACGCGTAATCCGCTTGCGAGCGGCTCAGACAAAGGAAAAGCCGCCTGGTAAGACGGTCTCGTGAGAATCCATGAGCGCGTTCGTTCAGAGTTAAGCTGGCGATGTGACGGATGAAATAGTCTGGTAGATCCGGTCACACAGATAGCGCGAATCTCTGCCGTAAATTGTTGGCCTGCAATCGTGTCCACGAGCTCTGCCGACGTTGCCTGCGCCGACACTCACGGTGGCGTAGCTGGCGAGACACAGAGGTTTTCCAGCCGCGCATGCTTCTTCAATTCGCAAACAATCCTCAGGTATAATCGCCCCGCCTCAGTGCGGCTTTTCCGTGGATTTGTCGACACCATCGATGCATAAATGACAGGTCCACATCTTGAAACCGATTTCCGCCACTTTGTCAGTATTGTCAGCACTGGCTGTCGCGCTCACTCTGAGCGGCTGCATCGCACCGCCGATCGCGCTGACGCCGCTGACCGAGCAGCGCCTGCACGTACAGGCGCCGATTCGTTTCTTGCTGACCTTTGACGACGGCCCCAGCGCATCCAGCTTTTTCAATCCGACGGAATCGATTCTCGACGATCTTGCCAACAATCCGATCCAACCCGGCATCAAGGCAGTGTTCTTTGTACAGACCCGCGCGCACGGCGCCGGCGGCAGCGAACTTGGTCGCAAGATCATGCAGCGCGAACACGATGAAGGGCACATCCTGGGTTTCCATACCAGCACGCCGGGACACACCAATCACCGGCATCTGAACCCACAGGAGCTGGAGCAATCGCTCACCGATGGCAGCGCCGACATTGCTTCCGTTACCGGCACGGCACCGGCGTTTTTGCGACCGCCATTCTGGAATTTCGATCAACGCACTTTCGCTGCGTATCAGCAACATGGTTTCCACGTACTGATGACTGACGTCAGCCTGAATGACGGCAAGATCTGGGGTTATAACTTCAGCCTGCGCCGCCGCTCGAATATCGTGCGGCAGTTGTCGGAAGTACGCGAGCGCATCGCCGACGGTGAGCTGCCGACGGTGGATGGCGTGATCCCGGTGGAAGTGACTTTCCACGACCTCAATCGCTACACCTCGCGGCACATGCAGGAATACCTTCAGATCCTGCTCGACAGCGCCCAGGAAACCGGCCTGACTGTAGCCGCCAAACCGTTCTACGATGACAGCTCCGCATTACAGCGCGCAGTCATGGCGCGCACCGTCACGGATCGCTCCAAACCGCTGCATTTGCCGGGGCTGTGGGCGTGGATGTGGGATGGAAATTCGCACTGAGCAATACGATTTAAAATGCGGCGCTCAATAAAAACGGCCTGGTTCACTGAAGAACCAGGCCGTTTTTTTTACGCCGATATTGCCGGCGAAAATGATTTAACCAACCAGACCGTGCGCCTGCTGATCCGCGTGGTAGCTCGAACGCACCATCGCGCCGACTGCAGCATGCACGAAACCCATCTTGTAGGCTTCTTCTTCGTACATCTTGAAGGTGTCGGGGTGCACATAGCGGCGCACCGGCAAGTGGTCGCCGCTTGGCATCAGGTATTGGCCGATGGTGAGCATGTCGACGTTATGGGCACGCATGTCGCGCATAACTTGCAGGACTTCTTCGTCGGTCTCGCCGAGGCCGACCATGATGCCGGACTTGGTCGGGGTGTTCGGATGCAGATCCTTGAAGCGCTTCAACAGGTTCAGCGAGTATTCGTAGTCGGAACCGGGACGCGCTTCCTTGTACAGGCGCGGTGCGGTTTCGAGGTTGTGGTTCATGACATCCGGCGGCGCCATCTTGAGGATTTCCAACGCGCGATCCATGCGGCCACGGAAGTCCGGGGTCAGGATTTCGATACGAGTCTCTGGCGACAGCTCACGTACGCGCTGGATGCAGGCGGCGAAATGGCCGGCGCCGCCGTCGCGCAGATCGTCACGGTCGACGCTGGTGATGACGACGTAGCTGAGCTTGAGCTGGGCGATGGTGCGTGCCAGGTTTTCCGGTTCGTTCGGATCAAGTGGATCGGGACGGCCGTGACCGACGTCGCAGAAGGGGCAACGGCGGGTGCACTTGTCGCCCATGATCATGAAGGTCGCCGTGCCTTTGCCGAAGCATTCGCCGATGTTGGGGCAGGATGCTTCTTCGCACACCGTCACCAGATTGTTGGCGCGCAGGATGTCTTTGATTTCGTAGAAGCGGGTGGTCGGCGAGCCGGCCTTGACGCGAATCCAGTCGGGCTTCTTGAGCTTTTCCGCCGGCATGATCTTGATCGGGATCCAGGCCGTCTTGCCGGCGCCCTTTTGCTTGTCGGTGGGATTGCGCAGCGCGGTGTCGGCTGAAGTGATGTCGGTAGTCATAGTTGTGATGTCTGATGCCATCTCACGCGGATGGCGAAAAAGCAAAATGCTCAACGAGTTTGTCGGCAAGCTTCGTTTGCACGTCGCTCAGCGAAGCGGCGACGTCCAGCGTCTGCATGTCGACGGTGGCGAGGCCTTCGTAGCCGCAAGGGTTGATCCAGGAAAACGGCGCCAGATCCATCGCTACATTGAGCGACACGCCGTGATAGGTGCAACCGTTGCTGCGGATTTTCAATCCCAGCGCAGCGATCTTGGCGCCCTGCCACGGCCCTGAACTGACATAGATGCCGGGCGCGCCCTGCTTGCGCTCACCAGCGAGATTATACGCCGCCAGCGTGTCGATCACCGCCTGCTCGATCTTTTGCACGAATTCGCGGGCGAACAAGCGTGCACCGGGATGATTGCGGCGCAGATCCATGAGCAGGTAGATCACCACCTGGCCGGGGCCGTGATAGGTGACTTCACCGCCGCGGTCGGTCTGGATCACGGGAATGGCGTGGGGATTGAGCACGTGGGCCATGTCGGCACCCAGACCGAGGGTGAAAACCGGCGGGTGTTCGACAATCCAGAGCTGGTCGGGGGAATCGGCGGTGCGGCTGTCGGTGTAGGCGCGCATGGCGTTGAAGCTGGTTTCGTAAGCCTCGACGCCACGGTGAATAATCTGTGGAGCGGTTCGCATGACGGCAAGTGTAACGAAAATCCCGGATTGCCGCCCGCGCCACATGGATTGTCCATGCGGAAAGTTTTCGCTAAAAGCCTTACTGGCTGCAGCTTCCCGGGACTTCGGGGATTTTTGCAGCGGTTCCGCCAGCACGATTGCGGCTGCTGAAACGGCCCGCCAGTGCATTAAGCACGTTGGTCAGGCGCACGAGCCAATGGCGGCGGCACAGGCCGACATGCAGCTTGCTGGCGGTGTCGACCGATTCGATCACCACCAGGCCCTGACCGGGAATATCCAGGCTTTGCCCGCCGGAAAGCCAGTAATCAGTGCGGGCGCCCTCGATGGTTATCCACACGCGGCCGCTGCCGACTTGCAGGCAGATCGGACGCGTGACCTGCAGCGAGGTCACGTCGCCCGCTTGAAGCCGGATTTGCCTTCTAGTGAAAATATTTTGCATGATGCTGCCTCTTAGGATTACTGTTTGCGGGATAGCTGATCGGTTGAAAGTGGGTTTCTACTGGGCCTTTGCGAATAAGATGCCTGACCGATGAAACTATTCTAGTCAGCGCCACGGGCAAACCAAAACGATATATATTCCTCATTCTTGCTAATTTTTTTCACAAATAAGCGCCTTCATGGTCGATTTTCGCAAACTACCCAATCTCGCTGCCCTGCGCGCTTTTGAAGCAGCGGCGCGGCATGAGAGCTTTTCGCGGGCGGCGGAAGAAATCCACGTCACGCCGGGTGCGATCAGCCATCAGATCCGCGCACTGGAGGAAGAACTGGGATTGCTGTTGTTCACTCGCAACGGCAAGCGCATCGCCATTACCGACAGCGGCCAGCGTTTTGCCGCGGCCATCCGCAAGTCACTCGGTGAAATCGCGAGCGCAGCAGAGGCCTTGCAGGAGCAGAACCGGCAGCAACGTCTGGTGGTGTCTTCGCCGCCCTCCTTTGCCTCGCGCTGGCTGGCGCCGCGACTGTGGAAATTCGTCGATCGCCATCCCGGGATTGAAGTGGTGTTGCAGTCCAGCAGCCACCTCAACGATCTGACCCGCGACGGCATTGACGTCGGGCTGCGCTTTGGCCTCGGCAGTTACCCGGGCCTGAAGTCGGAAAAAATTCTCGAAGAGTTCTATTACCCGGTTGCCAGTCCGCACTATCGCCAGGGCCGCCTGCCCTCTTCACCGCAGCAGTTGCGCGACTGCGTGCTGTTGCGCATGGATGGCCTGCAGGAATCCTGGCTGCCGTGGTTTGCACTGGCCGGGCTGGACCTGCCCGATCCGGCCGGTGGACTGGTGACGGAAGATTCGTCGCTGACATTGCGCGCCGCCGCCGATGGCGCCGGTGTCGCGCTGACGCGCCATGCCATTGCGTCACAGGAAATCGCCGCCGGCGAGCTGGTGCGGCTGTTCGACATCGCGCTGCTGAGCGACCGCGCGTACTACTTTGTCACCGTGCCGGATGTGGCGGTGAAGCCTCAGGTGCAGCATTTCCGCGCCTGGATCGAAGAAGAAATCGCACTTTTCAAAGCACACAGCCGCTGGCCCGGCTCAATCTCCAACTGAATGTGGCCCGGCGCACTCTCGCGGCTTCCCGCCTGCCCGCCTGCAATCCCGCACAAACAAGCAAATGCTGCGGGAAAACCTCTCTGTTCACCTGCTAGCCAAGCAGCGAAATACCCTATCGTATGTCCATAGAGCGGCAAGGATAATTGCCGACGAGCATCCGCGTTTGTTTGCCGACGGCGTCGCACGGATTACCGCCATTGCGACAGGCAGCAATTGAGATGCTGATAAAACCCTCTCCTCTTTGCATGCGCAGCACCGATTGCTACCCGCAAGACAGGTTGTGCTTTGCCCTACCTCGCTTCGCGCCGGCTGCCGCATGGCCGTCTCTGATTTCACCGCTTGTTTGTTGTTGTCTTACCCATCCTTATCCAGGCCATTTTCTGGCTGAGTATTTTTTGCATTGAGTTTCACCAGTTTCGTTAGGAGATCGAACATGAAAAATCTAAAAATCGGCGTACGTCTCGGCATCGGCTTTGTCATCATTCTGATGCTGATGGTCGTCATGCTGGGCATTAGCATCTGGCGCCTGCAGCAGATCAATGCGGCGGTTGTCTCTATGACGGGTGACTCGATCACCAACGAACGCAATGCGAACGAATGGCTGGCCGTGATACGCGAAAGCGGCATCCGCACATTGGCTGTGATCAAGACGGAAGATCCTGACGCACAACAATTTTTCCAGGCGCAAATCGCTGCTGAGTCTGCCCGTATCGCACCGCTGCGTAAAAAGATCGAAGAGATCAATACCGCGCCGCAAGAAATTGCGGCATTAGCCGAGATCAACAAAATCCGTGATGTGTACCAGGCCGCCCGCAACGATATTTTCAAGGTGAAAAAAGCCGGCGACCTCGATGCGGTCAAGAAAATGACCGCAGAAAAATTCACGCCCTTGTATATTTCTTACACCGACGCAGTCGCCAAGTTCCGCGACATGCAACGGCAGGAGATCACCAATTCGGCGGAAGCTGTCGGCAACTATTACTCTTCCAGCCGCAGCATGCTGATCATCCTCGGTGCGGTTGAACTGGTGCTGGGCGGCGTGTTGGCATGGCTGTTGACGGTCAGCATTACGCGTCCGCTGACTCAGGCCGTCGGCATTGCCGAGACGGTGGCATCGGGCGACCTGAGCTCCACCATCGTCTCTAGCGGCAAAGATGAAACCGGCCAGTTGCTGACCGCATTGAAGACGATGAATGACAACCTGCTCAATATCGTCAGCCAGGTGCGCACCGGCACGGATACCATCAGCACCGCATCGAGTGAAATCGCCAGCGGCAATCTCGACCTGTCTTCACGCACTGAACAGCAGGCAGGCTCGCTGGAAGAAACTGCTTCGGCGATGGAAGAACTGACCTCTACCGTGAAGCAGAATGCGGACAATGCACGCCAGGCAAATCAACTCGCCGTATCGGCATCGGAGGTCGCGGTGCAAGGCGGCACCGTAGTCGGTCAGGTGGTCGATACCATGGGCTCGATCAACGATTCTTCGCGCAAGATCGTCGACATCATCAGCGTCATCGATGGCATCGCTTTCCAGACCAATATCCTGGCGTTGAACGCCGCAGTGGAAGCCGCGCGCGCCGGCGAACAAGGCCGAGGCTTTGCGGTGGTGGCATCCGAAGTGCGCAGTCTGGCGCAACGTTCTTCAGCCGCCGCGAAAGAAATCAAAACCCTGATCGACGACTCCGTGTCGAAAGTCGATGTCGGCAGCAAGCTCGTCGTGCAAGCCGGTGAGACGATGAATGAAGTGGTCGCCAGCGTCAAACGCGTGACCGACATCGTCAGCGAAATCAGCTCGGCCAGCCAGGAGCAAAGCGCAGGCATCAACGAAGTCGGCCAGGCGATCACGCTCATGGATGAGGCGACTCAACAAAACGCGGCACTGGTGGAGCAAGCCGCCGCTGCCGCGCAATCGCTACAGGATCAGGCCGGCCGCCTGGCGCAGGTGGTCAGCATCTTCAAACTGGCGCGCTGATCGGGCACTCCGGCAGGAAACCGTCACACAAAGAAAAACCGGTTCGACTCTTGCGAGAGCGAACCGGTTTTTTTACGTCTTGCCGAATGACTGATGGCTTACAGCACGAACTTGACCATCTCATGCCCTGACAAGGCGCGATACAGGTTGTCGAGCTGCTCGCGGCTTGTCGCGCGAACGGTGACGGTCAGCGACAGGTATTTGCCCTGCGAGGAAGGACGCATTTCGACCTTGCCGGCGTGGAAAGTGGGATCGTATTCCGTGATCATGTCAACGATGGTATTGGCGAACTCATCGTGCATGATGCCGACGACTTTGATGGGAAAGTCGCTCGGATATTCGATCAGGGATTCTTCGGTAGGAGCTGGCATGGTGTACGGCTTTCGACTTTCAATAGGGACTGCGAGGAACTGCGCCTATTTTACGCCATGCACCAGCCGGTTTGCGCATGTCTTGCCAATTGACAATAAAAGGCCGGACATGCGTCAGTGAGTCATCAAAAGCGCTTTATGACAGCGCGGCTTTGGCATCCTGGTAAGCCGCGTAGAGCTTGGCGAACACCGGGCCGGGCTTGCCGTTGCCGACGCTCTTGTCGTCGATGGTCACTACCGGCAACACTTCCTTGGTGGCCGAGGACAACAGCACTTCATCGGCAGCGAAAACTTCTTCCTGCGTGATGCGGCGCGCTTCGAACACGATGCCTTGCGACTTGCACAATTCTTCGATCAGGCCGTAGCGGATGCCTTCCAGAATCAGGTTGTCTTTCGGCGGCGCCGACAGCTTGCCGTCCTTGACGATCCAGACGTTGGACGACGACGCTTCGCTGAGGAAACCGTCGCGGAACTGGATCGCTTCGGTGACTTCGTGCTCGGCGGCGTATTGCGCGGCAAGCACGTTGCCCAGCAGGGAGGTCGACTTGATCTGGCAATTCAACCAGCGCTTGTCTTGCATGGTCACGCATGCCACGCCCTTGGCGCGCACTTCAGCCGACGGCACCGCCAGCGGGCTGGTCATCATGAACACGGTCGGCGTGACCGGATCCTTGGGGAAAGCATGGCCGCGCTTGGCGACGCCGCGCGTGACCTGGATGTAGACGATCTGATCATTGAGATCGTTGGCCTGCACCACGCGATCGATCAGCGCCAGCCATTCGGCTTCGCTATGCGGATTTGTAATACCGATGGTGCCGAGGCTGCGGAACAGGCGCGCAATGTGGTGCGTGCCGCGGAACGGTTTGCGGGCATACATCGGGATGACTTCGTAGACGCCGTCGCCAAATATGAAGCCGCGATCAAGCACAGGGATGCGGGCTTCGGAGAGCGGCGTCATGTCGCCGTTAAGGTACACGATGGGATCGTTCATGGGAGCGTTTGTTAAGAGAGTTATCGGAGCTTGTATCGGGAATAAAGACATTCTTGCACAGACACGCGCATGCCGTTATGCAAAGTAAGCATTGCGCGATGCCGCGCATCGGCGTCGCGCAATGTCATGCAACATTATTAAAGCGGCTGAATGCTAAGGCGGCTCACGCTGTCGCCCGGCGCATTGTCGCGATTGGAAAAATGCCAGCGCTCCTGGTGATAGCGCGCCACCGTTTCGCGGTGGGCGATGCTGACGATGGCCGACTGCGGCAGTTCTTCCTGCAGCAGGGAGTACAAGGCCTCTTCGGTTTCGCCATCCATGGCGCTGCTGGCTTCATCGAGGAAAACCACTTCCGGACGCGTGAGGAACACGCGTGCAAACGCCAGACGCTGCTGCTCGCCGGGCGACAGGCGGTTGCCCCAGTTGTTGTGGACGTCGAGCTGGTCTTTCAAGTGCGACAAGCGGCACAGATCGAGATAGTGACGCATGGCCAGATCGGTGTATGCCGCCTCGTCCGCCGGATACGCCAGCGCCGTGCGCAGCGTGCCGATCGGCAGGTAACTCGATTGCGGCACGAACATCAGTTTGGACTTGTGCGGAATCTGGATGTCGCCGCCGCCGTACGGCCAGATGCCAGCGATGGCGCGGAACAGTGTCGACTTGCCGCAACCCGACGGACCGCTGACGAGGATGCGTTCCCCCGGATGAATCGTCCCATTGACGCCGGCGATCAACGCGCTGCCGTCAGGCAAAGCCAGATCGACCTTTTCAAGCAGAATGGCGCCGACGTTGTTGCGTTCTACCGAGATGCTGGCAGGCTGCTTCTGCGCCTGCTCAACCGCGAGGTTGAAACCGGCCAGACGGTTGATGCTGGCCTTCCAGTCGGCCAGTGTGGTGAAGGCATTGATGAACCATGACAAGGCGTCCTGCACCTGGCCGAAGGCGCTGCTGAGCTGCATCAGCACGCCCAGCGATATGGCGCCCGAGAAGTAGCGCGGCGCCGCAACCAGCAGCGGGAAAATGATCGCGAACTGGCCGTAGAAGTTGGTCGCGATATTCAGGCTCTTGGTGGTGCGCATGATGGCCCACCAGTTTTGGCGGATATCTTCGAAACGCAGATTGAGTTCGCCGCGTTCGCGATGCTCGCCGCGATACAGTGCGATCGCTTCGGCATGTTCGCGGATGCGGATCAGGCCGAAGCGGTAGTTCGCTTCGAAGCGCTCCTGATTGAAACTCTGTACCACCAGCGGCTTGCCGATCCACCAGATGATCCACGAACCGACGCCGGCGTAAGCAATCGCAAACCACACCATGTAGCCGGGAATCACCCATTCGCGATTCATCAGAGCGAACGACACCGGGCCGCTGATGGCCCACAGGATGCCGACAAACGATACCAGCGTGACGGCGCTGGAGATGAAGCCCAGCACAAGGCTGATGGTGTTCGACGTCAGCGAGCGCAGATCCTCGGCGATACGCTGATCGGGGTTATCGGCGATGTGGCCCTGCTCCATCCGGTAGTAAGCGTGATGCGCCAGCCATTTCTCCATGTACTTGTCGGTCATCCAGCTACGCCAGCGAATCTGCAGCGACTGTGTCAGATAGATGCGCGCGGTGGCGACGACGATATAAGCAAAGGCCAAGTAGCTGAACTGCCACAGCAGTGCCTTGAAGGCGACGTAATCCTTGTTTTGCATGGAATCGTACATGGTGCGATTCCAGTCGGTGATGAGCACGTTGATATAGACCATGACCAGCACCAGCGCGATGATGACTGCGAGCAGGCCCCAGGCTTTCCATCGTTCCTCGGAGATCCAGTATGGTTTGATGAGCTGCCAGATGGCGCGGCGGTCGAAGGCTTTTTTCTTGTTGGCTGTCATGTGAGTTCCGGAAGGGTTCTGTGCAAGATCATCTGCGATGATAAGCAATCCGGAAGATTTCGGCTTTGGAATAAATGCAACCAAGTGCAACCGGACGCCAGCTGGCAGTAATCGTCAGCCCGCAGCAAGCTACCCGCCCCGTTTTGGTGAACGGGTTAAAATCTCTGTTCTTCGCCGCACCGACGCTGTCCACATGAGTTGTCATGTGCGCATACCGGTCCTCTTGGCGATACTTTGGAGATTGCATGCTCGCATGGTTTGAAAAACTGGTTCACCCCTACCCCGACACTATTCCCAAACCGCCGCCGCGCGGCTTTACCGCGTTCATCTGGGCCTGTACCAAGGGTCTGCGCCGCTACATCGTTGCGATGACGACGCTGACCGCGATCATCGGTGCGTTTGAAGCGCTGCTGTTCGCGATGATGGGCCGCATCGTCGACTGGCTCAGCCACATCGAGCCGTCGCAGCTGTGGACGCAGGAACGCAGCAGCCTGCTGTGGCTGGCCGTGGTGCTGATCGGCAGCCCGGTGCTGATTGCGCTGCAGACCTTCTTCAAGCATCAGACGATGGCAGGCGCTTTTCCGATGATGCTGCGCTGGAAATTTCATCGCCTGATGCTCAACCAAAGCATGAGTTTCTATCAGGACGAATTCGCCGGCCGCGTTGCCGCCAAGGTGATGCAAACGGCCCTCGCAGTACGCGACGTGTGCATGATCATGGGCGACATCCTGGTGTTCGTGATGATCTACTTCGTCACCATGGCCGCTGTGGTTGGCGGCTTCGATGTGTGGATGCTGCTGCCTTTCTTCGGCTGGCTGGTGCTGTACATGGCGGCACTGCGCTACTTCGTGCCGCGCCTGTCCAAAGTGGCGCGCAATCAGGCTGATGCACGCTCGCTGATGACCGGCCGCATCACCGATGCGTACACCAACATCGCCACCGTCAAACTTTTTTCGCACGCCGGTCGCGAGGCTGGTTATGCACGCAGCGCGATGCAGGATTTCCTGGTCACGGTGAATCGCCAGATGCGTCTGGTGAGCGGCTTTGAAATCGTCAATCACTCGCTCAACATGGTGCTGATTCTGTCGACCGCCGGCGTTGCACTGTGGCTGTGGACGCAGGGCCAGATCGGCATCGGCGCGGTGGCTGCAGCGACCGCGATGGCCCTGCGCCTGAACGGTATCGCGCACTGGGTGATGTGGGAAATGGCGGCGCTGTTCGAACACGTCGGCACCGTGCAGGACGGCATCAACACACTGTCGCGTGCGCATGAGGTGAAAGATTTGCCGGACGCGCAACCGCTGGAGGTGAAGCGCGGCGAACTGCGTTTTGAAAACGTGAGCTTCGCCTACGGCGCCACCGGCCCGGATACGCGCCAGGTGATCGACAAGCTGAACCTGAACATCCGGCCCGGCGAAAAGATCGGCCTGGTCGGCCGCTCCGGCGCGGGCAAGTCGACCATCGTCAATCTGCTGCTGCGCTTTTACGACGTCGAACAAGGCCGCGTGCTGATCGACGGTCAGGATATCGCGCACGTCACGCAGGACAGCCTGCGCGCACAAGTCGGCATGGTGACGCAGGATACCTCGCTGCTGCATCGCTCGGTGCGCGACAATATTCTTTATGGCCGTCCTGATGCCGGCGATGAGGACATGATCGCCGCCGCACACCGCGCCGAGGCGCATGAGTTCATCGGCAATCTGGCTGACGCGCATGGCCGCAAGGGCTATGACGCGCATGTCGGCGAGCGTGGTGTGAAACTGTCCGGCGGACAGCGCCAGCGTATTGCGATCGCCCGCGTGATGCTGAAGGATGCGCCTATCCTGCTGCTGGACGAAGCCACCAGTGCGCTCGACTCGGAAGTCGAAGCGGCCATCCAGGAAAGCCTGTATCGCCTCATGGAAGGCAAGACCGTCGTCGCCATCGCGCACCGGCTGTCGACCATCGCCGCGATGGACAGGCTGATCGTGCTTGATCAGGGCCGCATCGTCGAGCAAGGCAGCCATCAGGAGCTGCTGGCGCACAACGGTCTGTATGCGCGCCTGTGGTCGCATCAGAGTGGCGGTTTCCTCGGCGAGGAAGCCTGATGGCATCGGATTGGTGCGGCTCCACACACCTTATGTCCAACCATCCAAATCTATACGTAGAAGTATCGCGATGATTTATTGCAAGGGAGGCACAAATTGATACGAGGCATTCTGTCGCAATTTTTTGGCAAATAGCTTCTTTTGAAATCAGCAGAAGCTATCGGGTTTTTCTTTGTAGGCAATGCAAATAAGATCAACGATCTCGTTGCATGACTACTCGAAGGAAACTCAGCATGGCTATTGTGAACTACCCCATTAAAACAAATTGCTTCGATGGCAAGCCAGCAAAGTCAGGCTACCAACATCCCGACGCAATGAATCCATGTGAACGCACCATGGATACCTTCGGCAACTTCAACTGGAAATCCTTCGAAACGCCCGAGAGCTATCAAGTATGGGCGCGTGCCGATCTGCCCATCAACATGCCCGGCATTGTTATCTTCGTGCATGGCGTCAATTCCGAAGGAGAGTGGTACGACGTGGCGGAAAAAGCTTTGTGCGCAGGATTGAACGAGCGGCTCAATCGCGATGATCTCAAAACAAATAGATACCTTACCCAAGATCCAAAAACAGAAGAGCCTATCCGTCGTCAGCTAGATCCCGACAACGACGGTCGCTCCCCCGTCATCCGCTTCTACTGGGGCTACCGCGCCCCAAAGGGATCTGAGGGCAAATGGCGCATCCCGCTAAAAAATCCCGACCAGCTCGACCACGCCACCTACGACCCCGTTAAAAACAAGGATGCCGAAGACCTCTGGTACTGGGGCGGCGGCCCTTTCCAGAACGGCACCAACAGCCTGCAACAGCTCTGGAACAAGGAGGGGTTTAGTCGTCATGTACTGGGCTTCGACATGCAGCACCTGAACACCGAGGTAGAGCGGCAACTGAACGATGCGCCACCACGCGAGTATTTCGCCCATGCTGCGCAACGATTGGCCAATCTGATCGACACCATCCGCGAACAGTCCCTCAATAGCGTGACACTGCTTTCGCACAGTCAGGGCACCATGATCGCGCTGGCGGCGACCTTGTTGTGCAAGAAGCGGCCGCCCGATGCCGTCATGCTCATGAACTCGCCCTATGCCCTGACCGACAAGATCACTGACGCCCTGACAGTCGGCGGTGACCGCCCCACCGACGGCGCGCGGCTGCGCACCTTGCAGGCCATCGTCGACAAGCTGCGGCCCAATCAGCAGTTCTTCAATCAGAAGCGGCTCGATTGCCTGCGTGTGGGCGCCACCAAGTGCGGCCAAATGCATTTCTGGAAACCCGACATCGTCCACCCCTGCGGCACACCCGAGCGCGACAACCATGGGCGGCTGTACAACTATTTCAACCCGCATGACCGTGTCATGGGATCCACGCCATTGCAAAGCATAGGCTGGCAAGGCATCCCCGGCGGCGTGCTGTTCGGCATGCAGGATGTGGTCAAGCAGCGCATGCTCGCGCGCGGCACGTCATGCGGTGACGAACCGGCATTGACGCCTTTCGGCACCTTGCCCCGCATTCCCGATCCGGAACCGGGTGTGATGCCTACCGACTTCTGGAACAAGAACAAGCCCATCGCCAAGTTCGGCAAGCTGTGGTCAGAACCGCCGCAGGATCAGATGGTGTCCGTCAATGCCGAGAAGGTGCCTAATCCACTGACTGCCGAGGAGATGAGTAAGCCTGTGGATGTCACAGATGACAGTAAGCCAGTTTATTTTGACCGGGCTCCTCATACAGCCAGAAAGTGGGGAGCAATTGATCCCAAGACAGGGCGATATTGGGAACCTGATTTTCCTGCTTACAAATCCATCTATCAGGCTGAAAACTATATGAACCGCGACGACGTGTACAGTCCGGGCGGCAAGAAGCGAGAACTGGAGACGCAGGAGGAAATGCAAGAACGCATCACGAACTGGTATCCGATGCCGCCCAATCACAGCACCATGCCCATGCACGTCGAGTTCATGAAGCGCGTAGTGGCTTACGACCTGCCAATCGGCTATGCCGAGAGCTACACCTTGCAGGATTGGGCCCGGCTTATCCGTCTGGCCGACTGGACCAGCTTTCAGGATGACTACTTCGCCGAAGGAAAATTAGCCGTGCCAGCCAAGCCACCTGGCCTTGACCCCGAGACAGTCAGCGAACAGCAACGCAGGGCCGATGAAGCACGCATTCACAATGGCGCATGAAGCTCCTTCCGACGACTAAGACAAAGAAAGCAACCAACATGATGAAGATATTAAAAATGATCGGTACCGCCTTGCTGGTGCTCAGCGTGACGGCATGCGTCAATCATGATGACTACTACCGTTCCGATCAATACAGGAAGCCGGCTCCGCCCCCAACATATGACGTGCCGCCACAGGTCATCTATCGGATTGACGATCATCGTTATATTTCTCTGGAAAACTACGATCATTGCAACGGGGAGAATTACTACATCGATACCAAAGCGGGCATACGTACGCAAATCATGAGCGGCAATTTGAGCCTATATCAGGGACGCCTCAGTATCGCAGACCCGACCGGTATGAATATTGTTATCCCTGAAGCACCGGGAGGATCATGCGGAGACAAAGGCTGCAATGTCTATCTGGGCTATTCCAGCGATGGCGGAAGAACGTTCAAGTATAAGAAATATATGCAAAGCGCCTCTCCCCACAGGGACTCCGAAAACTACTCCATCCTCGTCGCCAAGGATGGGTTTTATGTGGTGGAGACATCGGAGTATGCGAAAGGAAAGTTTGATTCGTATGTACGGAGATATCCACTTTTCCCGGGTCTTGATTTCGATAATCGCAGCCCTTATCCAGAGGGAATTAGCGGTGAGACTTTTTCTACATCGAAAAAACCTCTTCCCAATTTGCGTACGCCTTCCGGCCAAGACCGTTTTACTTGCGACGCCAGCATCCGTCCCAGCAACCTGCCCAAGAAGAAATAGGTTTTTGCCCCTGCTAATGATGGCAAGCACGGTCTTGTCCACACAGACTAAACGTGACCGAAGTGTTCCGTAGTCTGTATGTACAGATCGAAATAGTGAAAGGAAACTGATATCGTCCACCCTTGCGGCACACCCGAACGCGACAACCATGGGCGCTTGTATAGCTATTTCGACCCGCACGACCGCGTCATGGGATCCACGCCATTGCAAAGCATAGGCTGACAAGGCATCCCCGGCGGCGTGCTGTTCGGCATGCAGGATGTGGTCAAGCAGCGCATGCTTGCACGCGGCATGTCGTGCGGTGACGAACCTGCATTGGCGCCTTTCGGCACCCTGCCCCGTATTCCCGATCCGGAACCGGGTGTGATGCCCACCGACTTTTGGAACAAGAACAAGCCCATCGCCAAGTTCGGCAAGCTGTGGTCAGAACCGCCGAACGATCAGATGGTGTCCGTCAATGCCGAGAAGGTACCTAATCCACTGACTGCCGAGGAGATGAGTAAGCCTGTGGATGTCACAGATGACAGTAAGCCAGTTTATTTTGACCGGGCTCCTCATACAGCCAGAAAGTGGGGAGCAATTGATCCCAAGACAGGGCGATATTGGGAACCTGATTTTCCTGCTTACAAATCCATCTATCAGGCTGAAAACTATATGAACCGCGACGACGTGTACAGTCCGGGCGGCAAGAAGCGAGAACTGGAGACGCAGGAGGAAATGCAAGAACGCATCACGAACTGGTATCCGATGCCGCCCAATCACAGCACCATGCCCATGCACGTCGAGTTCATGAAGCGCGTAGTGGCTTACGACCTGCCAATCGGCTATGCCGAGAGCTACACCTTGCAGGATTGGGCCCGGCTTATCCGTCTGGCCGACTGGACCAGCTTTCAGGATGACTACTTCGCCGAAGGAAAATTAGCCGTGCCAGCCAAGCCACCTGGCCTTGATCCTGAGACGGTCAGCGAACAGATACGCCGAGCCGATGAAGAACGAATCAAGAGCAATAAAACATACGGTGGCGCTTAATGAAGGCAACAACAACTTTGAAAGAAAAGATGATGAATATACTAAAAATGATCAGCGCTGTCTTGCTGACAATCTGTGTAACGGCATGCGTTAGCCAGGATAGCTACTACAACGCTGGTGAATATAGAAAGCCAGTTGCACCAACGTCGTACGACGTCACTCCGCAAGTCATTTATCGAATTGACGATCATCGCTACGTCTCCATAGAAAACTACGATCACTGTAATGGACAGAATTATTACATCGATACGAAGGCTGGCATACGTACCGAGATTATGAGGGGCAATTTAAGCCAGTATCAAGGTCGTCTCAGCATCGCCGACCCGACGGGCCTGAACATAGTTATCCCTGAAGCACCCGGCGGGACATGCGGCGACAAAGGCTGCAACGCCTATCTGGGCTATTCCACTGATGGCGGAAGAACGTTCAAGTATAAGAAATACATGCAGAGCGGCTCTCCCCACATCGATTCCGTGAACTACTCCATCCTCGTCGCCAAGGATGGGTTTTATTTAGTTAAAAAGATCAGTCAAACCAATGGCTCGACCTCCGTCACCAAATATCCCCTTGTGCCAAGCATTGATCTCGAGAAGCCGTATCCGCCGGATTTGCATGACGAGTATCTCTCGGAGAAGCCTTTACCTCTCTTGCGCACTCCTTCCGGCCAGGATCGCTTCACCTGCGACAGCAGCATTCACCCAAGTAATTTACCTCCTGCCAAGTAGTGTTGCGCAGTGCCTAGCAAATAGCCTGCGATCAACGATAGTAGCTATCTTCCAGCAGCATGTCCTCGAAGAAGGCGCCGTAAGTATGGTCAGGATGACGCAAATGGATCTCCAGAATCCAGCGCATCGCCGACGGCACGCCGTCAAATTCCGCCAATGATCCCGTGTGGATTGCGGCGTGCGGGAAATCCGATACGCGGTGTCCCGGCAAATCGAAATTCAATTCCCAGCCGCGCTTGCGTGCTTCGTTTTCTGCGAAGGCGTACAACGCTTCGCCGCTCAATTGCTGTTCGCTCCATGCGCGTCGTGCGGCATGAAACACGGCCTCGGCATCTTGCGCGCAGCGTGCGTACTCCTCCTGATTACCGACAACGAAGGCCGCGCCGCCATCGCCTTCCCATGCGTCATGGCGCGGCGCGATATCGATGAAGAAAATATCGTTCTCCTGCAACACCACGCCAGGCTCCGACGCCTGCCGCATCGGCTTGGTGGTATTGCGGCCGAAGCGCACGCGGGTCGGGTGCCAGCTCAACGTGAGGCCGGCGTCGATGAGGACTTGTTTGGCCATGGCGACGGCATCCTCTTCCACCATGCCCGGCTTGACCTGCACTGCGATATCGCGAATCGCCTGACGCGTCTTGTTGCGGGCAGCGAGCATGCCGTCGACTGAAAAAGCCGGGCCGACACGTTCGGCGTCGGCGGACGCCACGGTGGTGGTAGCAGTGTTCATGTGTTCTCCTGAAGAAGGTGCAGAGGAACGCACACCATGCACGTTCCCGATGGAGAAAATTATCGGTGGCGGCGCACGACAAAGACAGTGCCACGAGGACGCGTTGACAGCCATCCTGCGGCGTTTTTCTGCCACGGACGCGGCAATGCCTGCCCGCCAGCGAAGACGGCGCTATGATGGCGTCAGTTGATTCGTTGCGCTACCTTCACTTCACCTTCTTCCTCACTGTCATGCCCACTGTTGCCCTGCTGGTGTTTCCCGGAGTTCAGGCGCTGGATGTTTCCGGCCCGCTGGATGTGTTCGCAGAGGCCAATCGTTTTTTGCTGCCACAACAGCACTACCACTTGCAGGTGATCGGCAGCACGCGCGATGTCATCGCCTGCTCCAACGGCATGCAGATCGTGCCGCATCGTCATTACAGCGAAGCCCGTGATGCCGTCGATCTGCTGCTGGTAGCCGGCGGCCCGGCCTTGCCGCAGCATGCGCACGACGCCGCGTTGAGCGAGTGGCTGGTGCAAGCGGCACATCGCGCCGGACGCCATGGCTCGATCTGCAACGGTGCATTTCTATTGGCACGCGCCGGGCTGTTGAGCGGCAAGCGCGTCACCACGCATTGGAACGATGCGGCGGCACTGGCGCGCGATTTTCCCGACGTCAACGTCGATGCGGATCGTATCTATGTGCGCGACGGCAAGCTGGTGACGTCGGCGGGCGTGACCGCCGGCATCGATCTGTCGCTGGCGTTGCTGGCGGAAGACATGGGGCAGGAAGTCGCGCTCAATGTCGCCAAGCGTCTGGTCGTCTTCATGCAGCGCAGCGGCGGACAATCGCAGTTCAGTCCTTATCTCACGCCTTACGCCGAAGAGATGTCGCTGGTCGGCCAGGTGCAGCATTACGTGCGCGAACATTTGCAGGACAAGCTCAGCGTCGACGTGCTGGCGAAAGTGGTCTCCAGCAGTCCGCGCAATTTTGCGCGTGTGTTTGCGCGTGATGCACGCATGACACCGGCGGAGTTCATCGAGAGTGCACGCGTCGATGCGGCGCGCGTGATGCTGGAGAGTTCGGCGGCGCCGCTGAAAACGGTGGCTTACCGCTGCGGCTTCCGCGATGCGAGTCACATGCGCGTGGTGTTCCAGCGACGGCTGGGCATCAGCGCACAGCAGTACCGTGATAATTTTTTGCAGGTGAAGTGAATACTGAAGATGGGATGACCGCAGCGCCGGACTGAAGAGCCACGCTGCAAATCAGGGTCGGGTCAGTCCGGCCCGGCTTCGCCTGCGGACCATTCCGGACTGTAGCCGCCCAGGGTCGGGTGGTACATTTCGTCGCCGGTGTGCTGGGTGAATTCGACGTTGAGACGATCTTCGCGCAGGCCCAGTACGTCGATGCAATCCTTGCACAACGCCTTGGCGACTTCCATGCGCAACTCCGGCGTGCGGCCGCGGCGGATATCGCACATCAGCACCGAGACCGGTTCCACCTCGCCGCTGTCGACGGTGCGCCAGACGCTGCCGTCGCCGCATTCACGCACAACAATGCTGATGCGACGGATGTCGACGCTCATCATCTCAGCGTACGTCTTTGCCATGCGCGTGGCGAGCTGCTTCTTTTGCTCTGCCGGGTAAGTACCGTTGACGTCGAGTTGCAGGTAAGGCATGGCGCTTCCTTTTCTGTCGTCCGTTGCGACCGGCGTCTCTGCCGGTCCGCTTTACTACTTCTGCTTTACTGCTCTACTGCTTCTCCACGAAGACGCGCGATCACGCCGTCGAGTGCATCGAGGCCGGCGAAACTGATGATGAGCTGGCCCTTGTTTTTGGCGCCGGTCTTGATCGACACTTGCGTGGCGAGGATGTCGGACAGTTCTTCTTCCAGACGCGCGATGTCGCGCGATTTCTCTTTGCCGCCGTCACGTGGTTTATTCGATGCTGCTTGTTCCGCCGTCGTACGCACGACGAGTTTTTCAGCTTCGCGCACCGACATGCGCTTGGCGACGATCTGGTTCGCCAGATTGATCTGCGTGGCGGAATCAACCGCCAGCAAGGCACGTGCATGACCCATGTCGATATCGCCGGCCATCAGCATGGTCTGCACCGGCTTGGCCAGGTTCAGCAAACGCAGCAGGTTCGACACCGCGCTGCGCGAACGGCCGACGGCCACGGCAGCCTGTTCATGCGTGAAGTTGAAATCGGTGATGAGACGATGGATACCCTGCGCTTCTTCCAGCGGATTGAGATCTTCGCGCTGCATGTTTTCGATCAGCGCCATCGCGGCGGTGGTCTGATCGTCGACGTTCTTTACCAGCACCGGTACTTCGGTCAAGCCGGCAATCTTGGCGGCGCGGAAGCGGCGTTCGCCGGCGATGATTTCGTAGATGTCCTTGCCGTTGTTCTGGCCGATGGAGCGAATCAGGATAGGTTGCAGCAGGCCTTGTTCCTTGATCGATGCGGCGAGTTCGTTGAGCGCGCCTTCATCCATGCGGCTGCGCGGCTGATACTTGCCGGCTTGCAGATCCGTGACCGGCATTACCGATGGCGAACCAGCGACCACCGGCTCGTCTTCGGTCATGTCGGAAGATCCGCCGAGCAGTGCGTCGAGACCGCGGCCGAGGCCTTTTGATTTTTTGGTTGCCATCTTGGTTACCTACCTGTTTCTGAATTACTGATTACTAAAATTATTTATATCGTTTATAACGATTACAGCGTCTTGATGCGTTCCACCATTTCGGCGCCGAACGCGATATAAGCCTGCGCACCCTTCGATGCGGCGTCGAAATTCACACCCGGCATGCCGTAGGATGGTGCTTCCGCCAGACGCACATTGCGCGGGATCACGGTCTTGAAAACCTTGTCGCCGAAGTGCTGCTCAAGCTGCTCGGAAACTTGCTGCGACAGCGTCATGCGCGGGTCGAACATCACGCGCAGCAAACCGATGATCTTGAGATCGGGATTGAGCTTGGCATGGACTTTCTTGATGGTGTTGACGAGGTCGGACAAACCTTCCAGCGCATAGTATTCGCACTGCATCGGGATCACCACGCCGTGCGCCGAGCACAGACCATTGAGGGTCAGCAGCGACAGCGCCGGTGGACAATCGATAAGGATGAAATCGTAGTCGTCGGCAACGGCGGCAAAAGCATCTTTGAGACGCTTCTCGCGGTTGTCGAGTTCGACCATTTCGACTTCGGCGCCGGCCAGTTCGCGATTGGCGGGCAGCACGTCGAAGTTGCCGCTTTCGGACCGCTTGCGCACACTCTTGATGTCGGACATGCCGAGCAATACTTCATAGATCGAACCCTGCAGCTCGGCCTTGTTGATGCCGGAACCCATGGTCGCATTGCCTTGCGGATCAAGGTCGGCAAGCAGCACGCGCTGATTGTGCTGCGCCAGACCGGCGGCGAGATTGACTGCTGTGGTGGTTTTACCGACGCCGCCTTTTTGATTCGCAACGCAAAAGATTTTAGCCATAGGTTCTTTTTAGTGAATGTTCCGTTGGTGCTCAGGGTTGATGCAATGCTGGTGCAGATTCTGCTCAGTTGATGTTCAGTTGGTGCTCAGTGTGTACTTAGCTTGATGCCAAAGCCAATCAGGAAAACACCGGCCGCACGCGACGCCAATGTGGCGATTGTGCGATTGTGCGCCAGGCGTTTTGCGGCGGCATTTCCCACCAGGACCAGCAGACTGCCATAGATCAGGGTGCAAGTGCAAATTACCGCGCCCATGGTGAGAAAAGTCGCGGTGCCCTGCTGCGTTGCCGGGTCGATGAACAGCGGGAAAAAGGCCATGTAAAACACGATCGCTTTCGGATTCATCAAGGTCACAAAAAAGCCGCGGCGAAAATCCGCCATGTTCGAAAACGGCACCACCGAAGATCCGCCCTCTTCTTTCGCAAACAGCAGGCGCGCGCCGAGATAAGCAAGATACGCCGCGCCGATGTATTGCATCCCCTTGAACAGCACCGGGTTCGCATGCAGCAATGCCGCCACGCCGATCGCCGCCAGAAACATCAGCACGATATCGCCCAGCATCAGGCCGGCGATTGCCGCAAAGCCCCCGCGCAAGCCATGCTTGGCCGAACAAGTCAGCACGCAGAACGTACCCGGGCCCGGCAGCATCAGGAACACGACGGTCGCCGCAACCAGTTGCCAGACGTCGGTGATGCCCATGGTATGAAAGAGTGCCTGCATGATGTCTCCTCGTTTTATTGCGTTACTTTGTGCTGCGTTGTCTTCGCGTTATCTTTACTACTGCTGCGGTGTCTTCACCAGCTTCGACGTATCGAACCCCTGCTTGGTAGCGTTGTTCACTGCGGCTTCGTATTCTGCGGTCGACAGTGCCGGTTTGCGCGACAGAATCCACAGATAGTCGCGCGACGGTGTGCCGACGGTAGCGACCGAATAGTCAGGATCCAGATCGATGATCCAGTAGTCACCCCACACCAGCGGGAACCATGCCAGCCATGCCGGGGCAAAGCGCACCTGCAGCTTGGTATTGTTGCTGCCCTCGGTGATGCGCGCCAGGCCGTTGGCCTGATCGAGCACACCGCCTTCCACTTTGCAGCGATTGACGACGTCAATATCGCCGTCTGCCCGTGCACGGTATTCCGCAGTCACGTTGGCGATGCATTTTTTCTGGAAGCTGTTGGGAAAGCGCGCGATTTCATACCACTTGCCGACGTAGCGCTTCAGATCCACCGAGGGAACGGTGACGACTTCCTGAGCGACCGCCTGCGTGGAATGCAGCGCGATCATCACAGGCAACACCGGCAGCGCAGCCGCGCAGGCCAGCGTCAAAGAAGAAAACAAACGGCGGGCAAGCTGGGTAGACATTCAGGACCTTTCAATGAAGATCAGATGACGTTCGGCATCCAGACCCGGAACCTGCAAAGCTTCAGTGCGGGCGACTTTCCATCCCTCCGGAAGACGCGAAATTTCATCCTGCGGCATCACGCCTTTGAGAGCGATGTAATGGCCGCCGGGTTGCAGCAAATGATTCGACCAGTTAACGAAGTCATTGAGTTCCGCAAAGGCGCGCGAAGTGATCACATCAAACAGTTGCTCAACCTGCAACTGTTCGACACGCGCCGTGTAGACGGATACGTTGCTTAATTGCAACTCCGCCTTGGCTTGCGTCAGAAAAGCAGTTTTCTTGTGCACCGTATCGATCATGGAAACGCGCATGGCCGGCTGTGCCTCGGCCGCCCAGATAGCCAGTACAATGCCCGGCAAACCACCGCCGGCGCCGACATCCAGCACATTGGTGGCGCCGTCGAAAGCCTTGACCACGGCCAGCGAGTCCAACAGGTGATGGGTCATCATCTGCGCCGGATCACGCAGCGCAGTCAGATTGTAGGTGCGGTTCCACTTCGCCATGAGAGCGAGGTATGCCAGCAGTTTCTGTTGCTGACCGGCGCTGAGCGCGAGGCCGAGTGCATCGGCACCGACGCTCAGTGTGTCAGCCAGTTTGGAGTCTGTCGTTGTCGTGTTCAAAATACTCAGGCCGCCTGATTGTGGTTGTCGGAGTCTGGAGTCTCAGCAGAATCAGCGGCAGCATTTTTCAGACCGCCCTTTTTCAGGTGAACCAGCAGCAAAGACAACGCTGCCGGCGTCACACCGGAAATCCGCGACGCCTGACCGAGGGTTTCCGGCTTGTGCTTGTTGAGCTTCTGGCGCACTTCGATCGACAGGGCTTTGACGTCCATGTAGTCGAGATCAGCCGGCAGCTTCAGACTTTCATTGTGTTCCTGACGGCCGATTTCCTTGGCCTGACGGTCGATGTAGCCGGCGTACTTGATCTGGATCTCGATCTGTTCACGGACCGGATCATCGGTGACGCCGGGGCCGGCGAGCGTCTGACCGTCAGTGCCTGTCAGGGTCATCAGACTGTCGTAGGTCACGTTCGGACGGCGCAGCAGATCGACCAGGTTGTATTCGCGCTCAATGGCTTTGCCCAGCACACGTTCAGCTTCGGCGTCTGCGAGGATACGTGGATTCACCCAGGTGGATTTCAGGCGCTCCATTTCACGTGAAACAGCTTCGCGCTTTTTCTCGAACATTTCCCATTGGGCGTCGCCGACGCAACCAAGTTGGCGGCCGATTTCGGTGAGGCGCAGGTCGGCGTTGTCTTCACGCAGACTCAGGCGATATTCGGCACGGCTGGTGAACATGCGGTAAGGCTCTTGCACACCCTGAGTAATCAGGTCATCGACCAGCACGCCGAGATAGGCCTCGTCGCGGCGTGGCGTCCAAGAGTCGCGGCCCTGTGTTTGCAGCGCGGCGTTGAGGCCGGCCAGCATACCTTGCGCAGCCGCTTCTTCGTAGCCGGTGGTGCCATTGATCTGGCCGGCGAAGAACAAGCCCTGGATTTGTTTGGTTTCCAGCGAAGATTTCAGGCCGCGCGGGTCGAAGTAATCGTATTCGATGGCGTAGCCCGGACGCAGGATGTGGGCGTTTTCCATGCCGCGCATCGAGCGCACCAGTGCCAGTTGCACGTCGAATGGCAAGCTGGTGGAGATGCCGTTGGGATAGAACTCGTTGGTCGTCAGGCCTTCCGGTTCCAGATAGATCTGGTGAGAATCCTTGCCGGAGAAGCGGTGGATCTTATCTTCAATCGACGGGCAATAGCGCGGACCGACACCTTCGATCACGCCGGTGTACATCGGGCTGCGATCCAGACCCGCGCGAATGATGTCGTGCGTCTGGGTGTTGGTATGGGTAATCCAGCACGGCATTTGTGCCGGATGCATGCCGACATTGCCCATGACCGAGAACACCGGGATCGGATCGAGGTCACCCGGCTGCTCTTCCAGCACCGAAAAGTCGATGCTGCGGCCATCGATACGTGGAGGCGTACCGGTTTTCAGGCGGCCTTGCGGCAGCTTGAGTTCCTTCAGTCGCGCCGACAAAGAGATCGCCGGCGGATCCCCGGCACGGCCGGCGGAGTAATTATTGAGGCCGACGTGGATCTTCCCGTCGAGGAAAGTACCAGCAGTCAGCACCACCGCCCTGCCCGCAAACTTGATCCCGGCCTGAGTCACCGCGCCAATCACGCGGTCGCCTTCGACCATCAGATCGTCTACGGCCTGTTGGAACAGCCACAGATTCGGCTGATTTTCCAGGCGCGAACGGATCGCTTGCTTGTACAGGATGCGATCAGCCTGGGCGCGCGTGGCGCGGACAGCCGGGCCTTTGGACGAATTGAGAATGCGGAATTGAATGCCCGCCTCGTCAGTCGCAATTGCCATCGCCCCGCCCATGGCGTCGACTTCCTTGACCAGATGGCCTTTACCGATGCCGCCGATGGAAGGATTGCAGGACATCTGACCAAGGGTCTCGATATTGTGCGTCAACAGCAATGTTGTTTGGCCCATGCGGGCGGATGCCAATGCGGCTTCGGTTCCGGCGTGACCGCCGCCGACAACGATGACATCAAATTGTGTGGGGAATAGCATAATGCGCCTCGTGGAGACGGTGAACAGAGGCGAGATTATAAAGTCTTTTTCGGGTAGGTATCAGACCCACCCCCTGTTATTCCCTTTTTAATCACGTTTTTTGTTTCACGTGAAACAATTTGGATTACCCATATAGATGACCGGCAACTCTCGACGATCGGTCGAATAGTTTTTGAGCAAATAAAAAGGGAAGCCTTAGCTTCCCTTTTCACCGCTTGATATCTCCCTGCGATTGTTTCACGTGAAACAATCGCAGAAATTTATTCTGGATTTATTTTAAAAACGCGTCATACCCTGTCTTCAAAATCAGCGCACTCACCACGAACAAGAAAAGTTTGCGGACAAAGCCGCTGCCATGTTTCATCGCCAGCCGGGTACCAACCAAAGAACCGCCGATATTGAACACAGCCATTAACAGACCCAACTGCCAGATCACATGACCACTGTAGGAGAACCAAACCAGTGCCGCCAGATTGGTGGCGATGTTGACCACCTTCGACACCGCCGATGCGCGCAGGAAGTCATAGCCAAAGATACGTACGAACAGAAATACAAAGAAGCTGCCGGTACCCGGCCCGAACAGACCGTCGTAGAACCCTACTCCGGCGCCAACCAGAATGGCGTAGAGTTTTTCCTTGCCTCCAGACAACAACGGCGTATGGTGTTGGCCGAAGTCTTTCTTCTTCAGGGTATAGATCGCCACTGCCAGCAGCACAAAAGGCAAAGCCTTGCGCATCAAGTCCGTCGGCACGTGCGTGACCAGATAGGCGCCAATGAAGGACAAGGCAAATGCAGCCAGGGCTGCAGGCGCCGCGGCCGCCCAATGGATACGAACCTTGCGGGCAAAATTGATCGCTGCCGCACTGGTGCCCATGACGCCGGCCACCTTGTTGGTGCCGAGCAGCGTCGCCGGCGCGACATTGGGAAAGACAGAGAATAGCGTCGGGATCAGGACCAAGCCGCCGCCACCGACCACCGCATCCACCAGGCCGGCCACGAATGCGCCGATGCAAAGAATGACATAATTGGAAAAGAGACCAGGCAAGAAGTCAGACATGACGGCCTGTCTGCGCTGAGAGTGAGCGCGGGAAAAACAACAGCATCGGAGGCTTTCGCTAAAACGGGGGATGGGAACAGCTTGTCGGTTCGGCCCCGGCATTTACCGCAAAGCGAGCGGCGGTACTGTCAGAGCGACAAGCATTTTACTCCTGTGAAGCACGCTTCTCCAGACCTATAACATGCCCAACCGCTGCAAGGCAGAAGCCTTTACTTGCGCACGCGATTCATCAAAACACTGCGTTGCTCCGCGTGTTCATCGTCGGGTTCAAACAAGGACAGACTGGAGATGGCGCGGGTCATGGCGACATAAAAATGGCGCACCTCTTCAGCGATATCGCGCAGCCGTGGAAATTCATGCTGCTGCAGATATGGCACCAACACATGTGGCCACTGCCGCCCTTTCGCCGCCTGGATGGTCGTCAGCGTCAATTGCCGGCGTGACTGAATTGCGCTTCGATTCTTGCTGACCTTTTGCTGGCGGCGATGCAGCTCAGCGAGGAAGTCAGCCGCATTCATCTCCGGGTGGCGTGATGCAAAAGCGATGAAGGTCTGGATCGACTTGGCCGCCGACGTTGCCCGGCTGCGATTGATGAAGGCCCGGCTGGTGGCGTCGACCAATGACAGATGGCGATTGGCGAAGTTGAGCAACTCCGCGGCCGAGTTCTCCTTGTTCAGCTTCTGTAATTCTTCCACGACATCCGTGAAGCGCTGCTTCCAGCGCAGCACCATGTCGTCGTCCGTATCGCGCGGCTTACAGAGTACGGCTTCAAAAAAATCCTTGAGCGCGTTCGGCTGCTCGGCAATCATCCGTTGCGCTTCTTCGAACCAGGTGCCTTCGGCGAAGTAACCGCGTTCCCAGTTTTCGGACGACTCCCCCACCGGCAGATACAGGGAGAATCCCATGACCATGCGCTTGATGCTTTCCTTGTCGCCTTGCAGTGTCGCGAACGAATTGCTCGCCATGTGCAGTAAGCCGCGCAGCATCAGAATTTCGGGACGGTGGAGGTAAGACTCGATGTCGTCGCAGTAGTACGGAATGTTCTGATCGAGCAGCAGGTTTTCGATCTCGATAGTCTGATCCGGCTCACGCACGATGATCGCAATATCGGAGTAGCGCGTGTCCGCCCTCGCCTTCACCAGGGCTTGCACCTGCTGCGTCACCTTCGCGGCGCAATCGCCGGATTGCGTCGGGTCGTAGGTCAGTCGCTTGATTTCGGTATACAGATCTTCATGCGAGGCACACTTGCGTGTGGTCAGCCGCTGCGCCAGCTTGGACAGCGAGGTCCCGAAACGATAGGACTTCCCCAGCGGCAGATACTGTGCATTCGGGAAGGCCATCTCAAAACCGGCAGTCGAATAAACGATATCCGCGCCACGCGCAGAGTTGATAATTTGATAACGATCGCCGACCGCCACCAATTTATTTCCCCTTAGCAACAATTGAAGCAGCCGGAATTCAGCCGCATTGATATCGTGCCATTCATCGATCAGAAACAAGCTTTTGACCGGAAGGATCTCCAGCGCGGACGGATGGCTGCTCAGCAACTCAACCAGATCCGGCACCAGATCGGCGGCGCTGCGCCATTTGTATTCACCGGGATAGGTTTGCCGTTGCCGTTCATAAGCGATGCCGATTTCGACTGCTTCGATCTGGGTGCCGAACTGTGTCGCCAGCTGATCCAGATCGTCGTAATCAAGCTCTTCATCATGGAAGCGATGCGAGGCCAGACTCGCCTTGAGGCGGTATAGCAGCGAGAACATTTCCTCGGCATTGGCACTGTTTTTTTCGAAGGAAAAATCGAAACCGTTGTCGGCCCGCCCCGCTCTGCCTTCATAGCGTGCCAATACACTGTTGGCTGCCGCTACCAGATGCGGGCGCAGTTCTTCATCCGAGGAATAATAGCGCGTCCGCTCCAGGGCCAATGCCTCACCCAGCTGGGCGAGGCACTCGCGCGCGTAGGCTTCCACGGTATTCAGCGGCACCGGTCTGGTGACGCCCTCTTCGTACAGTTTTTCGCGGAAGCGCTTGTTTGCCCCTTCCGAAAAACACAGGCATTGAATCTGATGCGCACCGAGCCCTCTTGTCAGCGCCTGCTTCACCAGCATCGCCAGCGTCGTGGTTTTACCCGAGCCGGCAACCGCCTCGATCATGACGATCTGGGCGTGGCACTTCAAAATCTCTATCTGCTCGTCGGTCTGGGGCACTGCCATTCAATTCTCCGGAATACATTTGCTGCATGATTGCGCGTGGCGACACTGTACAAGCAAACCGGCCGGCGTGAAATGAAAACTGCCGCCGGACAGTCTGAACTGTGCGGCGGCAGTGATTACAACGGTGATTGCAGTTAACCTGACCGGCGAGCCGGCCTGAGTAACTTAGTGTGATGCAGTCGGCGAACGCTTGCCCATCAGATTCAGGATTTCGCCAACGATGCCGCGGCGGAATGCCAGCACGCAGACGATGAAGATGAAGCCGGTCACGATGGTCACCGAATCGCCAAGGGTATTGAACCATTCGATATGCGTCACGCCGGCGAGCCAGTTACCGATATCGCCGAGCTTGTTTTCCAGCATGATGATGATCACGGCGCCAACGATAGGACCAATGATGGTGCCCAGGCCGCCAACCAGCGTCATCAGCACGACCAGGCCGGACATGCTCCAGTGCACGTCGGTCAACGTTTCGAAGCCCAGCACCAGCGCCTTGGTCGAGCCGGCCAGACCGGTCAGCGCAGCCGACAGCACGAAGGCCAGCAGCTTGTAGCGGTCCACGTCATAGCCCAGCGAGATGGCGCGCGGTTCGTTTTCCTTGATCGCCTTCAGCACCTGGCCGAACGGCGAGCTGATGGTGCGTACGATCAGTGCGAAACCGGCAATCGCGATCGCCAGCACGACGTAGTACAAGGTCATGTCGCTCGACAGATCGATCAGGCCCAGCAGCTTGCCGCGCGGGATGCCTTGCAGACCGTCTTCACCACCGGTGAACGGTGCCTGCAGCGCAACGAAGTACAACATCTGCGCCAGCGCCAGCGTGATCATGGTGAAGTAGATGCCCTGACGGCGAATCGCCAGCAAGCCCATCACCAGACCGATTAATGCACCGGTGGCAGTGCCGAGGATCAGGCCGATTTCCGTCGGCACGCCCCAGGACTTGATCGCCTGGCCGGCAACATAACCGGCGCCGCCGAAGAAGGCTGCATGGCCGAAGGACAGCAAGCCGGTGTAACCGATCAGCAGATTGAAGGCGCAGGCAAACAAGGCAAAGCACAGCATCTTCATCAGGAACACCGGATACAGACCGAACGGCGCGCCCAGTGCCAGGATCAGCAACACAGCATAAAAGAGTTTCTTGCTCATTGGATTATTCATCGCATTAGTCATGTCGTCGCCTTATTTCTCTTTACCGAACAGACCGGCAGGACGAATCATCAGGACGATGGCCATGATGATGAACACAACGGTTGCCGACAATTCAGGATAGAACACGCGGGTCAGGCCTTCGATCACGCCCAGGCCCAGACCGGTGACGATGGAGCCGAGGATGGAACCCATGCCGCCGATCACCACCACCGCGAAGACCACGATGATCAGATTGGAACCCATCAGCGGCGACACCTGGATCACCGGTGCAGCCAGCACGCCGGCAAACGCCGCCAATGCCACGCCGAAGCCGTAGGTCAGAGTAACCATCAGCGGCACATTGATGCCGAAGGCTTCCACCAGCTTTGGATTCTCTGTACCGGCACGCAGGTATGCGCCCAGACGCGTCTTCTCGATCACGAACCAGGTCGAGAAACACACCACCACAGACGCCAGAACGACCCAGGCGCGATAATTCGGCAGCACCATGAAGCCGAGGTTGGTTGCGCCTTGCAACGCGTCAGGGACCGAATACGGCTGTCCCGACACGCCGTAGATCGAACGGAAGATGCCTTCGACCATCAGCGTGATACCGAACGTCAGCAACAGACCGTACAGGTGATCCAGCTTGTAGAGCCAGCGCAGCATGGTCTTTTCAATGATGATACCGAACAGGCCCACGATCAGCGGCGCCAGAATCAGCATCAGCCAGTAATTGATCCCGAAGTAGGTCAGCCCGATCCATGCAGCAAAGGCGCCGAGCATGTACAAGGTGCCGTGTGCAAAGTTGATCACGTTGAGCAGGCCGAAAATGACCGCCAGTCCCAGCGACAGCATCGCATAGAACGAGCCGTTCACAAGGCCCAGCAGCAGCTGGCTCAACAAGGCTTGCAGGGGTATGCCGAATAATTCCATAGAAACTCATTCATTCTGATTGACCGGACGCTGTCTGGACGCACCATGCGTTTTCAACTTATGCCCGGCTTATCAAGTGCAACGTGGGCAATATGAAAAATCTGTCATTCCCGATTGAACAGAAATGACAGATCTCAAATTGCGTTTATTTATTGAAGACTTATTTCCAGGCAGAGCACTTGGACTCAGCCTTGGTGGTCCATGCCTGTTCGCCAGGAATGGTTTGCACCAGCTTGTAGTAGTCCCATGGGTACTTGGATTCGGCCGGTGTCTTGACCTGGTACAAGTACATATCGTGAACCACGCGGCCGTCGGCGCGCAGATAGCCGTTCTTCTGGAAGACGTCGTTGAACTTGGTCTTGCGCAGTTGCGCCATGACCTTGTCCGAATCATCCGTACCGGCAGCCTTCACCGCTTGCAGGTATTGCAGCGCGGCGGAGTAGTCGGCGGCTTGCAGGCTCGAAGGCATCTTCTTTTGCTTTTCGAAGTAGCGCTTGGCGAACTTGCGGGTCTCGTCGTTGGTATCCCAGTACCAGCTGTCGGTCAGGTACATGCCTTGGGTCAGCTTCGGCGTCAGCGAGTGCACGTCGTTGATGAACACCAGCAGACCGGCCAGCTTGGCAGTCTTGGTGATACCGAATTCGTTGGCCGCCTTCACCGAATTGATGAAGTCGCCGCCGGCGTTTGCCAGGCCGATGATCTGTGCCTTGGAAGTCTGCGCTTGCAGCAGGAAGGACGAGAAGTCGGACGCGCCCAGCGGATGCTTGACCGAACCCACGACGGTGCCGCCCGATGCCTTGACGACGTTGCTGGTGTCGCTTTCCAGCGAGTGACCGAACGCGTAGTCGGCGGTCAGGAAGAACCAGCTCTTGCCGCCTTGCTTGACGACTGCAGAGCCTGTGCCCTTGGCCAGTGCGACGGTGTCGTAAGCATAGTGAACGGTGTAAGGCGAGCATTCTTCATTGGTCAGGCGAGCCGAACCGGCACCGTTTTCAATGAAGACCTTTTTCTTTTCGTTGGCAACTTTCGCCATCGCCAGCGCCGTGCCGGAATTGGTGCCGCCGATCAGAACGTCGACGCCCTGTTGGTCGAACCATTCGCGTGATTTGCTGGCGGCAACGTCAGCCTTGTTCTGGTGATCGGCAACGACCAGTTCGATCTTCTTGCCGTTGATAGTTCCGCCCATGTCGGCGATAGCGAATTTGATCGCTTCTGCACCGCCCTGGCCGTCGATGTCCGAATAGACGCCGGAAATATCGGTGATGAAACCGATCTTGATCACGTCGCCGGAGATCTGCGCCGAAGCCGGCGCCGATGCTGCCAAAGCGAACGCTGCTGCCGCAGTCGATACGGCGAGTGACATTGTCTTCAATTTCATTTCCATCTCCTTTGTTATAACGTTCGCTTGCTACCTGAAATTGTTGCTGAAGCTATTGCGTAAGTATTGTGTCGCCTATTGCACCAGCGCCACTGACTACGTGACTACCCTTTGCACCGATGGAACTCATGGTGCATTCTTTTTATGACTTGCTGATTAATGTGACTCTTTAAGCCGACTCTTCAGAATCCGTGTTGCAGCGACATGAAGCCGGAATTGTCCGAACTACCCGAACTATCCGAACTTAAACGCCCAGCAATTCGTTGAGCTTCTGCGTCTTCGATTGCAATTCTGCAGCCGCAAACGACTCAACGATCTGACCGTGTTCCATCACATAGAAACGGTCGGCCAACGGCGCCGCAAAACGGAAATTCTGTTCCACCATCACGATCGTGTAGCCCTTGGCCTTGAGCATCAGGATCATGCGCGCAAGTGCTTGCACGATGACCGGCGCCAGGCCTTCGGAAATCTCGTCGAGCAACAGCAGGCGTGCACCGGTACGCAGGATGCGCGCCACTGCCAGCATTTGCTGTTCGCCGCCGGACAAGCGTGTGCCCTGGCTGTTGCGGCGCTCTTTCAGATTGGGGAACATGTCGTAGATCTCTTCGATCGACATGCCTTTGTCGGTCTTCGACACGAATGGCGGCAGCATCAGGTTTTCTTCCGCCGACAACGACGAAAAGATACCGCGCTCTTCCGGGCAATAACCCACACCCTGATGCGCGATCTTGTAGGTCGGCATGGCGATGGTTTCATTGCCGTTGATCTTGATCGAACCCTTGCGCGCCCCGACCAGCCCCATGATGGAACGCAAAGTCGTCGTGCGGCCGGCGCCGTTGCGGCCCAGCAGCGTGACCACTTCACCCTTGTTCACGGTCAGGTTGACGTTGTGCAGGATGTGCGATTCGCCATACCAGGCTTGCAGATCGGAAATCGCCAGCGCAGGTGTGCCGCTGCCGGTATTGCCCGTAGATGCCACACCGCCTTGTTGCATGGTTGCCGTGTTCATCAGTGAGCTCCTTCCAGCGCGCCCGACGTCGTGCCCATGTAGGCTTCCATCACTTGCGGGTTCTTCGATACCTGGTCATACGTGCCTTCGGCCAGCACTGCACCGCGTTGCAACACGCTGATGCGGTCGCAAATGCCGGAGATCACGTTCATATTGTGTTCGACCATCAGAATGGTGCGGCCGGCCGAGACCTTCTTGATCAGCGCAGTCACGCGATCGACGTCTTCGTGGCCCATACCCTGAGTCGGCTCATCGAGCAGCATCAGTTCCGGTTCCATCGCCAGGGTCGTCGCGATCTCCAGCGCACGCTTGCGGCCATAGGGCAAATCGACGGTAATGGTGTCGGCAAAGCTGGTCAGGTCGACTTCGTCGAGCAAGACCATGGCGCGATCATTGAGTTGCTTCAGGCTGTCGCCGTTCTTCCAGAAATGGAAGGAAGTACCCAAAGTGCGTTGCAAACCGATGCGCACGTTTTCCATCACGCTCAGGTGAGGAAACACGGCAGAAATTTGGAAGGAACGAATGATGCCCTGGCGTGCAATCTGCGCCGGCGCATCCATCGTGATGTCCTTGCCATTGAACAGGATCTGGCCCGAAGTCGGCACCAGGAATTTGGTCAGCAAATTGAAGCACGTCGTCTTGCCGGCACCATTCGGGCCGATCAGCGCATGGATGTGCCCGCGCTGGACTTGCAGATTGACTTTGCTGACTGCTGTAAAACCCTTGAATTCCTTCGTCAGGTTTTTTGTCTCCAGAATGACATCTGTCATAGTGTCTCTTCTCATTCTTCCCGTGAATACCATGCGTATTTAGAACAGCATGGCCGCCTAGTAAGTTACGCGACGCTTCTGACATCGGCAACTACTCTTTTTAGGGCCTGAATACCTGTCTTCAGGCCTTGTGCGAGAGTCTTATTTTTTTAATATCTGGCGCATAGTAGCCGAGTCGTACCATTACTACAATACGTATAAGTACCGTATCGGGCAAAGCCGGAACTATTTAATTTTTGCGAGCTTTTCTGATCAGTTCTGCTGTCTTTTCAGCAATCATCACCGTGGGAGAATTGGTATTGCCGGACGTGATCGTAGGCATCACGGAAGCGTCTACCACGCGCAGTCCGGCGACGCCGCGCACGCGTAATTCGCTGTCGACCACGGCCAGTGCATCATCTGCGCGCCCCATCTTGCAGGTGCCGACCGGATGGAAGATGGTTGTGCCGATTTCGCCGGCGGCTTTGTATAACTCTTCCTCAGACTGGTATTCCACCCCGGGCTTGCATTCATCAGGTTGATACTTTCGCAATGCCGGCGCTGCGGCAATCTTGCGCGTGAGTTTGAGCGAATCCGCCGCGACCTTGCGGTCTTGCTCCGTACTGAGGTAATTCAAAGTGATCTTGGGCGCCAATGCGCCGTCGCCGGAACCCAGGCGAATATGTCCGCGCGAGGTCGGCCGCAGATTGCAAACACTCGCCGTAAATGCCGGGAATGGATGCAGCGGATCGCCGAACTTTTCCAGCGACAGAGGCTGCACGTGATATTCGAGATTGGCGCTGGCTTGTGATGCATCGGATTTCGCGAACACACCCAGCTGCGACGGCGCCATCGACATCGGCCCGCTCTGGAACAAGGCGTATTCCATACCGATCTTCATTTTGCCGAACCAGTTGTTGGCCATCATGTTGAGCGTCTTCACGCCCTTGACCTTGAACGCGGTGCGGATCTGCAAATGATCCTGCAGGTTCTCGCCGACACCGGCCAATTCTTTAACCACGGGAATCTGATGCTGCTGCAGCAAGTTCGCCGGACCGATGCCCGACAACTGCAAGATGTGTGGCGAGCCGACCGCGCCGGCAGCCAGGATGGTTTCACATGCTGATTCGGCATACCACTCCTTGCCGCCGCCAGTGAATTCAACGCCGACGCAGACCGGCCCATTTTCAGCTTGTTCGATGCGTAGCCGTTTGACGTGTGAACCGGTCATGATTTCCAGATTACCGCTTTTCATTGCCGGTTTCAAAAATGCCTTGGAAGCATTCCAGCGTATGCCACGCTTTTGATTCACATCGAAGTAAGAGCTGCCTTCGTTGTCGCCACGGTTGAAGTCATCGATTTTGGGAATGCCGACTTCCGCCGCCGCATCGCGGAAAGCATCGAGGATTTCCCACGACAGACGCTGCTTTTCCACGCGCCACTCGCCACCTGCCCCGTGAAACTGATCGCCGCCTCTATAGTGATCTTCGCTCTTCTTGAACAACGGCAGCACCTGATCCCAGCGCCAGCTGTCGTCGCCGGTCAGCTGCGCCCACTCGTTGTAGTCGCGTTCCTGACCGCGCATGTAAATCATGCCGTTGATCGATGAGCAACCGCCCAGCACTTTACCGCGCGGATAAATCAGACTGCGGCCATTGAGACCGACATCTGCTTCCGTGCGATACAGCCAATCGGTGCGTGGATTGTTGATGCAATACAGATAGCCGACCGGAATATGAATCCACAGGTAATCATCCTTGGCGCCCGCCTCGATCAGCAGCACCTTCACGCCGCGATCCTGGCTGAGCCGGTTGGCCAGTACGCAACCAGCCGTGCCGCCGCCAACGATGATGTAATCGTATTTACCTGCTGACTCCATGCTTCTGTCTCCGTCGTTTTTATTGATACTTTTATCGGCTATCTTGATCGAGAATGCGATGAAATTACTTCGCCACCGGCATCGTAAATTCCGCGCCCTTACCGATAGTAGCCGACCAGCGCTGCATGATTGATTTATATCGTGTGTAGAACTTGATGCCCTCTTCGCCATAAGCATGGGTATCGCCAAACAGCGAACGCTTCCAACCGCCAAACGAATGCCATGCCATCGGCACCGGAATCGGTACATTGATGCCGACCATGCCGACCTGGATGCGGCGCGAAAATTCATGCGCAGTATTGCCGTCTGCAGTGAACAGCGATACGCCGTTGCCGTATTCATGGGCATTGATCAAGCGCACCGCTTCAGCAAAGTCAGGCACACGCACCACACACAACACCGGTCCGAAAATTTCTTCCTTGTAGATCTTCATGTCCGGCGTGACGTTGTCGAACAAGGTGCCGCCGACAAAGAAACCATTTCCATGACCCGGCACGCTGATGCCGCGGCCGTCCACCAGCAACTTGGCGCCGGCCTTCACGCCGTCGTCGATATAGCCTTCCACCTTGGCTTTGTGCGCTGCAGTCACCAGCGGGCCCATTTCAGCATCGGCTTCCATGCCGTTCTTGATCTTCAATGCCTTCACGCGCGGGATCAATGCCTCGATCAGCTTGTCAGCCACGCTGCCGACTGCCACCGCCACCGAAATCGCCATGCAACGTTCACCGGCAGAACCATAAGCCGCGCCGATCAGTGCATCGACCGCTTGTTCCAGATTGGCATCCGGCATCACCACCAGATGGTTCTTGGCGCCGCCCAGGGCTTGTGCGCGCAATGGATAAGTACCGGCACGCTTGGTGGCTTCGCTATAGATGTATTCCGCAATCGGTGTTGAACCGACGAACGAAATCGCCTGCACTTCCGGATGCTGCAGCAGCGCATCGACCGCAACCTTGTCACCCTGAACGACGTTGAACACGCCATCCGGCAAACCGGCACGCTTGAACAGATCCGCCAGCATCAGCGACGGCGACGGATCGCGTTCGGACGGCTTGAGGATAAAGCTGTTACCGGTCGCAATCGCCAGTGGCGCCATCCACAGCGGCACCATCACTGGAAAATTGAACGGCGTAATACCGGCAGTCACACCCAGCGGCTGACGCAGATTCCAATTGTCGATGCCGCCACCGATGTTGTCGGTGAACTGAGTCTTCAGCAACTGCGGCACACCACAGGCAAATTCAACGATTTCCAGACCACGCGTCACTTCCCCCTTGGCATCGGAAAACACTTTGCCATGTTCACGTGTAATCGCGGCAGCCAGATCGTCATGATGCTGCTCGATCAACTCCTTGAACTTGAACAGCACGCGTGCGCGCTTCAGCGGGGCCGTCTCGGCCCAGGCTGGCGCGGCGGCGCTGGCGGCGGCGACGGCAGCATTGACTTCGGCTGTCGATGCCAGCACCACCTTGGCCGATACCTCGCCGGTTGCCGGGTTAAAGACGTCTTGTAGACGGCCGCTTTCGGACGGGGTGATACGGCCGTTGATGTAATGCTGAATGGTCGATGGTGCGGCAGTCATAAGTATCCCTTTGGTGATCAATGAATATTTCGGTATGGAGATTGCTGAAATTGGCCTATTTACTTGTTTTTGGAAGAATATAGGCTCGAATGAAATGAATCCAATCAGTTATTATCAACAGCAATATAAAATTAACTGATAATTAAAAAATAATTAAAAATCAACGAAGTCAGCAGATAAGTAATTTTAATGAAACATAGACATGGATTTCACACAATTACGCGCTTTTATCGCCGTTGCCCGTGAAGGTAATCTGACCCGCGCGGCTGAAACCCTCCACGTCACGCAACCCGCGGTCAGCCTGCAAATCAAACTGCTGCAGGAAAGACTCGATCTGACGCTGTTCACACGCACCAGCGCCGGCATGAAACTCACCAATGAAGGCAGCAAACTCCTCCCGGTCGCGGAACGGGTTTTGCACACCCTGCAAGAATTCCATCAACATGCCAATGCCTTGCATACCAGCGCAGGCAATCTGACCGGCACCTTGGCCATCGGCACCATCCTCGATCCGGAATTCATCCGTCTCGGCGCTTTCCTCAAGCTGTTGGTGGAGCGTTATCCCCAACTATCCACACGTCTTCAACACCATATGTCGGGATCAGTGCTTCAGCAAGTCAAAGCTGGCGAGCTGGATGTCGGCTTTTTCCTCGGCTCTCCGGGCAAAGGCTTCCACAGCCTGACGTTGACGCACTTTACTTACAACGTCATTGCACCGGCAGGTTGGAAAAGCCGGGTGGCGGGCAAAGGATGGAAAGAGTTGGCGCAGCTCCCCTGGATCTGGACGCCACCGGAGTCTGCGCATCACCGTCTGCTAAACCGGGTTTTTTCTCAGTACAAGCTCACACCCAATGCTGTCGCCCTGGTCGATCAGGAATCTTCCATGCTGGATCTGGTGAAATCGGGTGTTGGCCTGTCGCTCGCACGTGAGTCGATTGCCCTGAGCCAAGCGCATGCCCATGGTTTGGTGATTGCTGATGCAGTCGATCTGTCGACAGAGCTTTCCTTTATTTCTCTTGAGAAACGTAAGAATGAACCCGCAATCAGTGCCGTGTTTGCCATGTTGCAGGATGTCTGGTCTTGAAGATGTTGTCCTGAAGGAATTTTTTGAGGTTTTTCGGAAAATGACGTGATTTGGTTTTTAAATTAATAGGTTATATATATAAATAGTAGTAGTAGTTAACAGCGACACTTTTCTGTGGATAACCCGGTAAACCGAAATCAAATCAGCGGTTTACGAAATTCATAACCGCTTGGCAAGTCTTGTATGGCAAAAGAACAAATGTTGGATAGAAAATAGACATGTGAAGAACTGTTGACCTATCCCCATTTCGCACAAGAGATATGCAGAGACTTATCCACAGGTGAGCTTGAAAATGGTCTGAAAGTCGCTTTTTCAGATCGAATTTCCTGATTGACCTGGTGATTGATGCTGAAATGGCTCCATTTTCATCACGGCGCCCTCGTTTCCTCGTGAACGACCTCCAAGACGTCGCCACAGCAAAAACAAACCAATTGATGCCCATGGACGAGCAACACCCAAAAAATGCCTACAAGGTGCTCATCGAGCCCTCAGGATTGGAATTTATCGCGAAGCCGGCTTTGTCTTTGCTCACCTCAGCACAACATGCGCACATCCGCATGCCGAGTTCTTGCCGTAATGGAACATGCCGGACTTGTCTGTGTTTGTTGAAAAGCGGGCAAATCAGCTATCAGATAGATTGGCCTGGACTCACCCGCGAAGAAAAAGCCGAGGGCTACCTGTTGCCTTGCGTCGCCGTTGCAGAATCCGACCTGGTATTGGATGTGCCTGATGCGATTTCGTTGAAATGATGGGTAGAGCGGTTTCCGAGGATCCGAATCGATTTTTCTTTTTCGATTTTTTTAGGCTTTCGATCGGGAAAGAAGAGAAAAAAGGTTTTCTGGTTTTTATATAGATGTTTATATATATAAATAGTAGTAGTAGTTAACAGGGCCTCTTTTCTGTGGATAACCCGGTAAACCAAAATCGAATCAAGCGTTTACGAAAATGATAAACGCTTGGCAACACGTGTATGAGCAAAGAATAGTTGTTGGATAGATTTTGGCGCTGTGAAAAAGTCTCGCACTATCCCCAAACCGCGCAAGACTTATTCACAAACTTATCCACAGATCGCTTTGTCGAACCGGTTTTAAGAAATCGATCGTCGACAAAACTCTGGAATCACTTGGCGGCCTGTACCGGCTTGCCTTTGTAAGTTTTTCCAGGCGGCGGCGCGGTAGGCTTTTTCTGGACTTCCTGCAGCAGATTGGCGCAATCGGTTTGTTGTTCTCCACTGATGTTGATCAAGGGAAGAATGGCGGCAACCGGTGCGACCACACCCAGTAATATCGCTCCGCCGGCCTTCAGCGCCAGCACACCTTTGTCTACGCTGATGTTCGGATCTTTGAACGGGCCGGTCACGAACAACGGCGACCGCAAGGAAATAATCCGTAAGCCCTTGCTGCGTGGATTGATGGTCAGATTAAGTTGCTCCTGAGCCAGATTGACGTCGCCGGTGATGTTAATGATCGCGTCCTCGGTATCCAGCGTAAAGGTGCGTGCCTGCATCAAGCCGTTGGTCACAGCGAAATCGCTGGCCATACAATTGAGCTTCACCTGTTTATCGCCGAACAGTTTGGACACCACCACGTTACCGATATTGAGTCCCATCTCTTCCAGCAGCAGTTTGCTGATGGCACCGTGATTGATCAGTGTCTTCAGCTCCCCGTTGGACGAACCCAGCATGGCAGCGACTGAATTACCGGTTGCACTCAATGCCGCATCGCCGTTGATCTCACCAAAGCTGGTTTGTGCTGCATCCAGATTAGGGAACAGCTGTTGAATCTTGATGCGTCTTGCCGACAGCTTGAGTTCCGACTTCATCTTTGGCGCGCTGCCGTCGAGCTTGATGTTGGATGTCAGATTGCCGGCCGCAATGCCAAAGTTCAACGGCGTCAGCTGCAGCACTTTGTTATTCAGGTGCAGATCCGCGCGGATGTCGGTGATCGGCAGATCCTTTTCCTTCACCACTTTGTGTGCTGTGAGTTTGACATCGGCATCCAGTGCATCCCAGGCGTCAGTATTGAATTCCTTGACCGGTAATACCTTATTCGATGGCTGGCGTTCTTCCGCGCCACGCTCGGCCTTCTTGGCGTTGGAATCGGCGCCAATCAATGGCGCAAGATCTTCAAACTGCAAGAGATTGGAAACGATCTCTCCCTTGAGCAGCGGCCGTGGTTGTTTCGATTGATATTCCAGCGTACCGCCGATATCGCTGGAGCCGACCTTGCCGTTGAATTTTTCGTAAATCCAGTCGCTCTGTTTCGGATCCAGTTTGCCGATCAGATGACCGGAAGTCGAAAACGGCGGCGTCTCCGGTAGTAGCACGCCGGTCAGCGGAAACAGATGCGCCATGCTGTCGCCCGACAGATTCAGCTGCAAATCGAGAGCTGCAAGTTCTTGCGGTTTGGTCAGTGTGCCTTTGACGGCGATGTGGGTTTTGCCGACACGGACATCGGCCTCCAGAGGATACGGTTTGCTTTCATCTTGCAGCGACAACACGCCGCCGGCCTTACCTTCACCGCGGATGTCCGCTTTGTTGAAACTGCCTTTGACGGTCCAGCCGATGCCGTAGATTTTTTCCTTGTCGGGATCGAGTGTGTCGATATCGGCCTTCGCGTTGATCTTCTGGATGGCGTCATCGAGCTGCACGCTGCCTTTGCGAATCACGATTTTTTCAGGGCGGAATTCCCAGCTCGACGGGCCATCCGATTTGAAGGTCCAGTTATTGACCGCGTCCTTGTTGCGCAGCAGAGCAACTTGCGGCGTGTCTGCGTCGAGCGAAGGCAAGACGATCTTGTGTTGCAGCAGTGGCCATGGATTGAGTGTCACGTTCAGCTGTCTGATCGCGACCATATTGGAGTTGGCCGGCGCCCAGTCCGGATTGCCGAGCACGATGTCTGCCGCACTCACGTGTGGCCACGGAATCCATCTGGCCCAACTGGTTTGCTGTGATTCGGGTTGTTGCCATTTGACGATCAGGTCGCCTTGAATGGCGAAGTGGCGACCTGTTGCATCGCTGACGCGCTGGTTGATCCAGGGACGTGCCCGGTTCCAGTCAAAGTTGATGATCAGGACGATCAACAAAATGACGAGTGTCAGAAAACCCGCGAGACTAAGCCCGACTGTTTTTGCAATTATTCTTGATGTTCGTGGCATAAATCATCCTAAAGAGTGTGATCAGCGCCAGCCGCATCAAGGGAAATCAAGATATCGTCAGCGCTTCATATTGATACGACCGAATTCGTCATGCGTTGTTGCACTTAAATGTGCGCGCAACCATTTATGCGACGGGCTGCGGGCATCACGTTCGTGCCACAGCATGTCCACATGTTCTTCCGGTGTTTTGAATGGAAGTTCTTTTACCACAAGGACTTCCGTCATGCCGGTCGCCGCGATCAGATGGCGCGGCAGTACGGTGATGAGTTCCGAACTGGCGACAATGCGGCCAGCCGTAAAGAACTGGTTCACTGTCAGCAAAATCTTGCGTTCACGTCCCATGCCGGCGAGGACATCGTCGATCACTGCGTGAGGCTTGCCTGACAGACTGACCAGCAAATGATCCGCCGAACAATAGTTGTCCAGCGTCAATTCCTTGTCGGCCAGCGGATGGTTCTTGTGCATCACGCAAACATATTGACCGGTGTACAGGCGCTCGTGACTGATCTGAGTTTTCAGGCCATCGGCCAATTGTGCCGTTACCCCCGGGAAAAATCCCACCGCCAGATCGACATCTCCGCGCAATAGCATCGCCCGCGGGTCGCGGGTCGTCAGCGGCATCATGCGGATCTTGATGCGCGGCGCGTCGCGCATGATGGTACGCACCAGCGACGGCAGCCATAACGCGGCAGTCGCATCCACCATCGCCATGCGGAAAGTATTCTGCGCACGCGATACGTCAAAGGTTTCCGGCGTGATCACCGCTTCCAGTTCCGACAAGGCCCGGCGCACGGTCGGCCACAGCTCTTCGGCGCGTGGTGTCGGTTTGACGCCGTGGGCGGTGCGGATCACCAGTTCGTCATTCAGGGTGTCGCGCAGGCGGCGCAAAGCGTTGGATACCGCCGGCTGCGTCATCGCCAGCAAATTGGCGGCGCGCGTGAGGTTTTGTTCTGTCATTACCGCGTCAAAAACGCGCAACAGATTCAGGTCGAGAGTCAGAAAGCTCATATCAGCCGCACCTTAATGTGGACGTAAATAAGGACGTAAAGGGCATGGACGAAATAAACGATGGAAAAAAGAAAGACTGGCGCATCAAAATAACAATATTCACAAAACCGATAACTGATATCCAAAAACGAAATTGGTAAAGCGAGTCATGGATCATTACACTGCAATGCAACATAACACATTTCGCAAGGAGTCCATCATGACTACATTGACCGCAAATTACTCTGCAAAGAACACTGGCACTGCTGCCGGCAAGATCGGTACTGCACTGCGTAACATCTTCGTTCGTTTCGTCCAGGCGCACGAATCGCAAGCTGCTCTGCTGACTGCTGACCAACACATCGTTGACGGCGCAGCGCAAATGAATCGTCTGGCCAACAAGTTTGAGTCGACTCAGCCTAACCTGGCTGCTGAACTGCGTTTCATCGCTTCCCGCGGTTAATTCCAGTCAGTCGCTGTTAAGTTTTTGCAATACTACAAGTGCGGTGATGTAGTTCGGAACGCGCCGGCAATCTGGCTATAACGACGCTTTCCACCGCTTCTGTAGCGCAACACCCCATTCAGTCTTGTGTTTTGATGCCTGTACCGACGTCTTGAGGCGGTATGGATTGCGCGACACAAGAAACTGTACGGCGTCTCCTCCTCCCTCTTTAGGAAGGATTTCCCCGCAAGCTTCGGCTTTGCGGGGATTTTTTTGTCCGCGTTTTTTTCACATTCTTTCGAGAAGAATGACTACATGTCTTGAGAATAATGCAGGACGGCGCTATTCACAATCTCTATATCTGATATGGAAACATGAAATTGGCAATGTGAGCCGGGGATGCATATACTGCAATGCAACAAGAGAAGAAATTCATTCGATATCAGGGAAATCAATATCATGTCCGTTTTAGCCATCGCCTTTCCAGTTGAAGCCGCCATTCCGGTTGCGCAATCGCTGATCGGTACAACCGTCGCATTCATGCGTCCGTTGCTCGGCCTAGGCGTGCTGGTTACCCTGCTGATGGTCTTCAAGCCGCTGGTCATGGGCATCGTCCGCGCCGCCATCGTATTGGTCGTGCCGCGCAAGTCGCTGGAACAACGTGTGCGTCAGCACCGTTTCAATGGCGTCAAGATGCTCAACCGCATGGCCAACGATTACAGCCGCTCCCAGCCGAGTTTTGCCGCAGAACTGCGCAACCTGGCCGCCAGCGACAGATAAGAAAACTCAAGAAGCTGCGAGAAGCACAAAAATACGCTGAGCAGCAGAGTAAAGATCAAGTAACACGTACCGCGTCTCCTCCTCCCTCTTTAGGAAGGATTAAGCCCCACGAGCCCTAATTCGTGGGGCTTTTTTTTTATTTGCCGACGATTTTTACCGTAATTGAAGGAAATTGCCTTCATTGCAGCGTTCTCCACTTTCTCCCCGTGAGCCTGCGTGATAACGTAAGGGCTTGCCTGTATTTCATTGATCGTTTCACGGATCGCCGCAGGCAGGCTTTGTCCGCTTTTATCTGTATTCCATCAACACTCACTCCAGCCTCACCGCTTCGCCGACATCATGTGCCAGTTACTCGGGATGAATTGCAACACCCCCACCGACATCGTTTTCAGTTTTACCGGTTTTGCAAATCGCGGCGGATTGACGGATCACCACAGCGACGGCTGGGGTATCGCCTTCTTTGAAGGCTCCGGCGTGCGCCACTTCGTCGACTACCAATCCGCCATTACCTCGCCGGTCGCCGAGTTGATCAAGAGCTGCCCGATCAAATCCCAGCACGTCATCGCCCACATCCGCAAAGCCACGCAAGGCCGTGTTTCGCTGGCCAATTGCCATCCTTTTGTGCGTGAACTGTGGGGGCGCTACTGGGTGTTCGCCCACAACGGCGATCTCAAAAATTTCACCCCGACCTTACATGGCCCTTATCGTCCCGTCGGCACCACCGACAGCGAACTGGCGTTTTGCTACCTGTTGCAGCAGTTGCGCAACCGTTTCGGCGAAAACCTGCCGCCCCTGGCTGATCTGACGCAGGAGTTGCGCGAACTTACGCACTATATCGCCGGACATGGTCCGTTTAACATGCTGTTGTCGGATGGGTCCGCCCTGTTTTCGCACTGCTCCACCAATCTGTACTACATCATCCGCCAGCACCCGTTTGCGTCGGCGCATTTGTCGGATCAGGACATTTCTGTGGATTTCTCCGAAGTCACGACCTCCAAAGACCGCGTCGCCGTCATCGTCACGCAACCTTTGACCACCAACGAAACCTGGACCCAGTTCCAGCAAGGCGAGCTCAAAGTCTTTGTCGACGGCGCCGTTGTGGAATAAACAGGATCAAGCCTGAATAAATGTGAATAAGTCCTTGGTAACCGCCGTTATCAGGAGTTGTGCACATTCGCTTGATTGATTAATAACTAAGCAGCACAGCGCCGCGACAACCCCGTATTGACGGCTCTGGCCGCGGGTTTACACCCTCTCTATCGCCCTCTGCAGCCCGTTTTTGCCCCGCAATCACCGGTTTTCGATATTTCCGTCAATGCTTTGGCTGACGATCGATATACATTTTTACTCTGTCAAAAGCAGTCGCTGCCTGTGGATAACTTTTCCTCATCGGAGTAAAATAGCCCGATGCGCAGTGTTGACGTCAGGCTTTCCCCAAGTCAGCTCGGCACGCTATTTTTGCGCAATTGCATATCGTATTTGCAACGCCTATTTGCCCCTCATATTTAGATAAGAAGATTCATGGAAAATTTTTGGCAGGCTTGCTCCGCAAAGCTGGAGCAGGAACTGACGCCGCAGCAATATAGCGCCTGGATCAAGCCGTTGGCTCCGCTTGATTACGAAGATGGCCGCCTGCGTATTGCCGCGCCCAACCGTTTCAAGCTCGACTGGGTCAAGACCCAGTTCGCCAGCCGCATCACGACTATTGCCTCCGAGTACTGGGAAATGCAGATCGACGTCGAGTTCGTCCTCGATCCGCGTATCGGTGCCGCCCGTCGTGCTGCAGCTGCCGCACCGATGCCTGCGGGCGCCGCCGGCATGCACAGCAATGGCGGCAACAGCCACGGCACGATGCTTGACGGCTATCCGACCGGTATCCAGCAATCCCTCGTTGAGCCGGTGCCCCCGCCGGTGACTCCGCGTCAGGAGTTGTCGCGCATCAACTCGGTGCTGACCTTCGACAACCTCGTCACCGGTAAAGCCAACCAGCTCGCGCGCGCCGCCGCGACGCAGGTCGCCAACAACCCGGGCGTGTCCTACAACCCGCTGTTCCTGTATGGCGGCGTCGGCCTGGGCAAGACCCACGTCATCCACGCCATCGGCAACCAGGTGCTGGCCGACAACCCCAACGCCAAGATTCGCTACATCCACGCCGAGCAATACGTGCGTGACGTGGTGACTGCTTATCAGCGCAAGGGTTTCGACGACTTCAAACGCTATTACCACTCGCTCGACCTGCTGCTGATCGACGATATTCAATTCTTCGGTGGCAAGAGCCGCACCCAGGAAGAGTTCTTCTACGCCTTTGAAGCCCTGATCGCCGCCAAAAAGCAGATCATCATCACCAGCGACACCTATCCCAAGGAAATCAGCGGCATGGATGACCGCCTGATTTCGCGCTTCGATTCCGGCCTCACCGTTGCCATCGAGCCGCCCGAACTTGAAATGCGCGTCGCCATTCTGATGAAAAAGGCCACCCTGGAAGGCGTCCAGTTGTCCGACGATGTCGCTTTCTTCGTCGCCAAGCACCTGCGCTCCAACGTCCGCGAGCTGGAAGGCGCCTTGCGCAAGATCCTGGCGTACTCCCGATTCCACGGCAAGGACATCACCATCGACGTCGTCAAAGATGCGCTAAAAGATCTCTTGTCCGTTCAAAATCGTCAGATCTCCGTCGAAAACATCCAAAAAACCGTCGCCGACTTCTTCAACATCAAAGTCGCCGACATGTATTCCAAGAAGCGCCCGGCCAATATCGCCCGTCCGCGCCAGATCGCCATGTACCTGGCCAAGGAACTGACGCAAAAAAGCCTGCCGGAAATCGGCGACCTCTTCGGCGGCCGCGACCACACCACCGTGCTGCACGCGGTACGCAAGATCGCCGCCGACCGCACCAAAAACCCGGAATGCAACCACGAACTCCACGTCCTGGAACAGACCCTGAAAGGTTAGGAATCGGCTTCCAAAAGAGCCTAATTTGCCCCTTCAACAAGGGTTGATTTGATACAATGAGGGAGTTGGTCCGGTTTGTCCCGGCGACTCATTTGTTGCCAAAAAAGCATGGCGCGGTCAGTGGGCGGTTAGCCAGTCGTCATCGCCATGTCATGGGGTGGGCATACCGTAAGCGAGGATGGATTCGTCGCGCAGCACGATGTAGCGCAGCAGCACAGAGGCAGCAGCAAGCCCGCGCTACCGCAACGAAGCCCTTTTCAAATTGCAGTAACTTTGCGGAAACGACGGCAAAACTGAGCGCAGGCGGAGGACCAGACCGGATTGCAGACAGAATTTGAAAGCGGCTTTCAGCATCCTTTAAACCACTAATTACCAAGGATATAGAGACTATGCAATTGGTCAAAACCCAACGAGATACGCTTCTCCGGCCACTGCAAATAGTGAGTGGTATTGTCGAGCGTCGGCACACATTGCCGATTCTGGCCAATATCCTCATTCGCAAGGACGGCGAAAAAGTGTCTTTCCTGTCGACCGACATCGAAGTGCAGATCACCACGCACGCCGAAGTCGGCTCCGGTAGCGAAGCCACCGCCACCACCGTCGCCGCGCGCAAACTGCTCGACATTCTGCGCGCCCTGCCCGATTCGGGCGAAGTGACGGTCACTCTGTCCAACAAGCGCCTGACGGTGCAATCCGGCAAGTCGCGTTTTGCTCTGCAAACGCTGGCCGCCGAAGAATTCCCGACCGTCGCCCAGGCCGAGCACTACAACGCGCAAGTCACGCTGCCGCAAAAGACCCTGAAGCACCTGTTCAACATGGTCCACTTCTCGATGGCGCAGCAAGACATCCGTTACTACCTCAACGGCCTGCTGCTGGTCGTCGAAGGCAAGAACGTCATCGCCGTTGCCACCGACGGTCACCGTCTGGCTTTCTGCCAGGTCGCGACCGAGCAAGAATTCCCGCGCCAGGAAGTCATCATCCCGCGCAAGACCATCATCGAACTGCAGCGTCTGCTGGACGAAAGCGACGAGCCAGTCCAACTGGAAATCGCCAACAACCAAGTCAAGCTGACTTTCGCCGATATCGAACTGATCTCCAAGCTGGTCGAAGGCAAGTTCCCCGACTACACCCGCGTGGTGCCGAAGGGCTACAAGAACAACTTCACCATCGGCCGCGAACAACTGCTGCGCTCGCTGCAACGTGCAGCGATCATGACCAGCGACAAGTTCAAGGGCGTGCGTTGGGTGATTGCACCAGGCAGCCTCAAGATCAGTTCCACCAATGCCGACCAGGAAGAAGCGGTTGAAGAACTCGAAATCGACTACGGCGGCGACAGCGTCGACATCGGTTTCAACGTCACCTACCTGCTCGACGTGTTGAACAACCTCAAGGGCGACTACGTCAACATCGCCCTGGGCGACGCCAACTCCTCCGCATTGATCACCATTCCCGACAATGCCGATTTCAAATACGTCGTCATGCCGATGCGCATTTGATTTCAGTGAGTAGAAAGTAGACGAGGGGCCGTGCGTAAGACGGCCCTTCGCTACTTTTAAGAATTCGGTTTCATCGCCGATTTCAGCAGTTCCTTAGTAGTTCGCTTGCAGTTTCCTTGTAGTTTCTTAGTATTTAGTCAGGCAGTTCCGTTAGTTTTTTCAGAAGGTAGCCATGTCCCAAGTCCCAGCAGACAACACCGATCAACCGCAACAAAATCAATATGGAGCCTCCTCCATCCAGATTCTGGAAGGTCTGGAAGCGGTCCGCAAACGTCCCGGCATGTACATCGGCGACACCTCTGACGGCACCGGCCTGCACCACCTCGTCTTCGAAGTCCTGGACAACTCCATCGACGAAGCCCTGGCAGGTCACTGCACCGAAATCCACGTCACCATCCACTCCGACAACTCGATCTCCGTCACCGACAACGGCCGCGGCATTCCGACCGGACTCAAGATGGACGACAAGCACGAGCCAAAACGCTCCGCAGCCGAAATCGTCATGACCGAGCTCCACGCCGGCGGCAAGTTCGACCAGAACTCGTACAAGGTCTCCGGCGGTCTGCACGGCGTCGGCGTCTCCTGCGTCAACGGCCTGTCCAAACTGCTGCGCCTGACCATCCGTCGCGACGGCAAAATGTACGGCATGGAATTCGTGCGCGGCATCCCGCAAGACCGCCAGATCGAAATCGTCGACGGCGTGCAGGTCTCCCCGATCAAAGTCCTCGGCGACACCGACAAGCGCGGCACCGAAGTCCACTTCTGGGCCGACGAACAAATCTTCACTCATGTCGAATTCCACTACGAAATCCTGGCCAAGCGCATTCGCGAACTGTCCTTCCTCAACAACGGCGTACACATCAAGCTGACCGACCAGCGCACCGGCAAAGAAGAAGACTTCGCCTTCGAAGGCGGCACCCGCGGTTTCGTTGAATACATCAACAAGAACAAGAGCGTTCTCAACCCGACCATCTTCCAGGCCACCGGCGAACGCATGTCGGACCAGAACACCAACATCAGCGTCGACGTCTCCATGCAATGGAACGACGCCTACAACGAACAAGTGCTCTGCTTCACCAACAACATTCCGCAACGTGACGGCGGCACTCACCTCACCGGCCTGCGCGCCGCGATGACCCGCGTCATCAACAAGTACATCGAAGAAAACGACTTCGCCAAAAAAGCCAAGGTCGAAGTCTCCGGCGACGACATGCGCGAAGGCCTCACCTGCGTTCTGTCCGTCAAAGTCCCCGAGCCAAAGTTCAGCTCGCAGACCAAAGACAAGCTGGTATCGAGCGAAGTCCGCGGCCCGGTTGAAGAAATCGTCGCCAAAACCCTCACCGACTTCCTGCAAGAAAAACCGAACGACGCCAAGATCATCTGCGGCAAGATCGTCGAAGCCGCGCGCGCCCGCGAAGCCGCACGCAAGGCACGCGAACTCACCCGCCGCAAAGGCGTCATGGACGGCCTCGGCCTCTCCGCCAAACTGGCCGACTGCCAGGAGAAAGATCCAGCGCTCTGCGAACTCTACATCGTCGAGGGTGACTCCGCGGGCGGCTCGGCCAAACAAGGCCGCGACCGTAAATTCCAGGCCATCCTGCCACTGCGCGGTAAGGTCCTCAACGTCGAAAAAGCGCGCTTCGAAAAGATGCTCTCCTCCGAGCAGATCACCACCCTGATCGCCACCCTCGGTACCAGCATCGGCCCTGACGAATTCAACGCCGACAAACTGCGCTACCACCGCATCATCATCATGACCGATGCGGACGTCGACGGCGCCCACATCCGCACTCTGCTGCTCACCCTGTTCTATCGCCAGATGCCGCAACTGGTCGAGCGCGGCCACATCTACATCGCCCAACCGCCGCTCTACAAGGTCAAGGCCGGCAAGGACGAGCGCTATCTGAAAGACGACGTCGAAGAAGCGCACTACATGATGCAGATCGCCTTGAACGATGCAGAGCTCGTCCCAAGCGAAGGCGCAGCCCCGATCAGCGGCGCACCGCTGACCGAACTGGTTCGTCAGTACAACACCGCCAACGCTATCATCATGCGCTTGACGCGCATGATCGACGCCACCGCGCTGTCCGCCATCATGACCGGCGTCACCCTGCAGCTGAACACCGCAGCTGAAGCAGAGCAATCGGCCATCGCCCTGAAGACCGCGATCAACGACCCGGGCATCGACGTCATCGTCCGCTCCGACGAGCTGACCGACAAGCACATCCTGCGCATCCAGCGCATGTACCACGGCAACATCAAAGTCACCGCCATCGACACCGACTTCGTCAACGGCCCCGACTATCAAGTGTTGGCCAATGCAGCCGCAACCTTCCGCGGTCTCATCGGACGCGGCGCACTGATCCGTCGCGGCACCGGCGACAAGATCAAGGAAAGCGCCATCAACGACTTCCACCAGGCCATGGCATGGCTACGCGAAGAAGCCGAACGCGGCGTCAGCAAGCAGCGCTATAAAGGTCTGGGTGAAATGAATCCGGAACAGCTGTGGGAAACAACCATGGACCCAACCGTCCGCCGTCTGTTGAAAGTGCAAATCGAAGACGCGATCGCCGCGGATCAGATTTTCATGACGCTGATGGGGGATGACGTGGAACCGCGCAGGGCGTTTATTGAGTTGAATGCGCTGCAGGCTGGGAATATTGATGTTTGATTATTTGTGACTATATTGATTGAAGCCAAGTAGAGTCTACATTTGGCCTCATGATTGTGTAATGTAAGTTGATATGTATGTTTTTCATATTGCAGAGTCCAGTGAGTGCTCGAAAGTCATTTGGCACTTAGCTTTTTGGAATGCGTATTTGAAATGCAAACTCGTTACAGCAGGCAAGCTTCTTACGTTTAGGCTCTCGGCGAGATTTTGGAAAAACTACCCCTGAAAATTGCTATTGGGAAGAATTGAGGAAGTGCATGAAACTATTTGAGGATCCCATGTCGATGGGACATTGTGCCGAAAAAATTAGCACTCGGAGTCTGGGGGAATTAAAAACAAAAAAAAATAGGACACTGACTGCAATTGGTTTGTTTTCTGGCGGTGGAGGTCTTGATTTAGGGTTCTCCGCAGCTGGTTACAAGATCGCGTGTTCTAGTGATATAGATTCATATTCCTGTAAGACGTTGGAATTAAATTCTGGGAAAAAATCATACTACAAACATGCTAAGGCACTGGTAGCGGACATTCGAACAACTGATGCAACGCATCTAAATGTAGATGTCGAAAAAGGGATTGATATTCTTTTGGGCGGACCTCCTTGCCAAGCATTCTCTATTTTTGGCCAGCGAAAAGGGCTTGGCGATCCTAGAGGAAACTTAGTGTGGGAATATCTCAGAATTATTCGAGAGATTCAGCCTAGAGCATTTGTATTTGAGAATGTAGCGGGATTGACTTCTATACATGGTGGGACTTTATATAAGCAAATCTTAGAGGAGCTTAGTCTCGGGGGGCAGTACAAGGTGTCCGCACATCGTTATCAAGTGGCAGATTTTGGTATCCCACAATTCAGAGATAGGATATTTTTTATCGGATCGAAAGAAGGGTTCGAGGTTCCTCCTATGCAACCTACGCACGGCGGTACCGAGGATTTAGTTGGCTTGAAACGTTATAGAACCGCTTCTGAAGCTTTGCGTTTTTTGGATGAGCCGGGAAGTGAGTCTAAATTCTCAAATCATATTGGAAGAACTCATAGTGACCGAATTATTCAACGCTATGAAGATCTTGCATTTGGAGAGCGCGATCCAAAGACACGTATCAACAAATTGAATCCTGATCGCCCAAGTTTCACAATTATTGTTGGTTCAGACAATGGTGGGGGTAAGGGACATGTACATCCATTTTCTCCGCGAGAGGTCTCTCCTCGAGAGTCTGCCAGAATGCAAACTTTCCCTGATTGGTGGAAGTTTCATGGAACAGGCCGTCACGTCATTCGGCAAGTTGGGAATGCCGTTCCTCCTCTATTTGCGGCTCTTTTAGCAGAGCATATCAAGAAACACATCTTTGGTTTCAAGACAATTAGAAACTATGAGCAATTAATAGAAAGACTCGATCTTGAGTATTTGAAATAGAGTCTATGATTACCGATCTCTTCAGCCATAAAATTCATTCAAGCAGTCCTGATTGGCCAGACAAACTTGTCGAACTTGCCGGTATTTTTGGCGAATTTGATGGTCTGCCCTATGACAGAGATGCGATTGAACAGCGCTTATCCGAAATTAGTCCAAGAGCTGCATATGTAGCTCAGTCAGTCGTCAGAAACGGGGATCGCGCTGATGTTTCAAAATTTAGAGATGAAATTAGCGCTTATCCGGCATACCTGGGGATATATCACCATCAGCGATCACCGCAAGGATGGCTAATAAAAGTTAGCGAAACTACCAAAAGATTTTTGTTGTGCGAAGAACCAGATGTGGGTTCGTTCCTGCGTCTTCAAATGCCATTGTTTCAGTATCCTAATGCAATGGGCGTAGCTTATTACAAAGGAACAAACAATATCCGTCTACAAGCAAATTCGGCGGATCGGCTGTTAGGTTTTATCAATGCAGGAGTACATTTTTCCCCAGTGCGGCTTATCGCACAGGCACTTTTAGTCGACTCTGAAATTAGCCAGGTTCCTCAAGAGAACGCTTCGGTTTCCTTCGACGAAATATTCATTTTGGCGAACACTTCTGATATCAATCGCCACGCACAACCTCCATACAATATTGTGAAGAAAAAGCTCTTGGAGACGCGGAGAAAAAAAATTAGCCTACCAATTAAGTATGAAAGCCGGTTTCACACGCTTACACATACTGAGCTCTTTCAATCGGAAAAAGGGCGAATAACACTGCGTGCCGCTGTAAATGAGGCCGACAAACGTCTCATAGTGAGACAGCTCAATGCTATTGCTGCAATTTCAATGGAGTTTCGGGAGTTTGACAATTGCAAGACTAGGGAACAGCTTAAAGACGCTATAGAGACTGGTGCTTGGTATAAATATTTTGATGGAGTCAGCGTCCTACCAGCTGCAATCGTCAAAGATCTGACATCAGATGGTGTATTGCAGTTAGCCGGCGGAACACACATGTCCGAGCAAAAATTGAGAAGAGAAGGAAATGCGATATCCGTACCTAACCGAGAATCCGCTATTGCAACTCCTGTGGCTACAAACTCCAAACCTAAGCCCATGGAAACATATCCATTCAGAGAAAGAACCGGCTCCCTTCCAGAAGCATTGCCTTATAACCGCAATCGAGAACTTGCAGATCCTGAGCTGACGCGAATTAAACGACAAAAGAGAAATCTCGCTCACAAAGAGTTGGTTAGTAAAATGGATGACTACTTGCGGAATCAAGTGAGAGCAACTACACGGGAAAACGACCATATCGATTTGTTCGCCAGTATACCTACAGATGGCTCATTTATATTTGAAATGAAAAGTGGCGGTGAAAGTCTTTTGGATCAGATTCGTAAAGGATTGAGTCAGCTGTACGAATACCGATATCGATACAAACAGATAATAGACACTAATATCTCGTTATGCTTGGTTTTGCCCTCTGAGCCCAAAGAGATTCCTTGGATCACCGACTATCTCTGTATTGATCGAGAGATTGCTGTTTGTTGGTTCAATAATGACGAGTTGTCGTGGCCTTCTTCATGTGAAGAAACAATGCAGGTTTTGAGAGCGCCAAAGAGTGTCGGGTCACTTGCATCGAGTTTTCTCGGATAGAAACATTGTCATCAGATGTTTCGACCAACGACTCGACGACGCAACGTGCAATCTTGTACTGCAAGTTGACAACAAACCTTCATGAAACAGCCTCACAGATGCTAAGTGAGAGAATGTGGTCGGCAGATTAGCTGCGGGGATTGTGCTAACAACCTTATGTCTTTCGACTTCCTGGCTAGCGGACAAATGCTCTCTTGCGGCTGGCATACTTTGCTCGCGAAAGCAGAGTGACATCTCTCATTACCTCGCTCGGACTTCACTTCTAGTTACGGTTTCGTCAGCGCGTCTACTCTGCAGATTCTTCTTCGTAGAGCCTTGTTCAAGCTGGCAGTCTGTTTGTAGACCTAAGAAAATATCCAGTTCTACTCCGGAATGAGACGTGAGATTTTTGAATACAATCGATTTAAAAGTACGTCACTATTCGCCCCGAAATGTAGCTCACGATGACAATTAGGACAGACAGCGATGGCGTTTGAAATTCTGTCAGATCCTTGGTCGGCCAATCGCTTTAAGTGATGAACCTCTAAAAACGGCGAGCCTTCTGCAGTTACAAACGGCGCCGCGTTAGAGCAGCACTCACAAGTATCTCCTGCGTTTTGTAGAATCCAGACTTTCACTTGTGGATCACGTTCGATTCTAGTGATCGTGATATCCGATTTCACAGGGCGGCTTACTCCCGCAGGGGGAGATATGTCTCCTGAGTCTAAGCTCTTTCGTACCTGAGTTTCGAAAGCGGCAACTGGCAGAAATCGTTGATCTTCTAGCTCGAAGATAATCTCTTCTATCTCCGCAGCTACACCTGCGCCAACATTCTTCGCTGGCTTCAAGCCGTTGAGCCACTGGCGGCCGGCAAGGGACAACACATACGAAATGTTCTGCATTCGATATTCAAATGCTTTTGGGGTTCGTCCGAACTGCTGGCTTAGCTCGAGATAGTATTGAGTTTTCGAAAACGCCTCCCCGCGTTGTGATTTCCCAAGCATATCTAAATAAACTCGAACTGCAGCCCTCAGTTCTTCGTTACTCCAGAATGAAGTAGCGTTATTACTATTCGAGGAAAGCTTGGAGCGATTTGCCATAGTTTTTGTAATGGGCAATGGAGTCGCTGAATTGTAGTAGATTAGATTGATACGTTAAATAAATTTGGTTTTTTAAGCGAATATTATTGATGTTTAGATATCAGGAATAGATATCTTAGGACGTTGACTAGATGTCCTTCTCAAAGGAGACCCACCATGCCCGCAGGAACCGTAGAACTCCACCGCATCCTCCGCACCACCCCCGACAAAATCTACCGCGCCTTCACCGACGCGGCGGCCCTTGCCAAATGGCTTCCGCCCTACGGCTTCACCTGCACGGTGGAGCATCTGGAAGCCAAGGTCGGCGGCACCTTCCGCATGTCGTTCTCAAACTTCACCAGCGGCAACGGCCACTCTTTCGGCGGCGAATATAAAGAACTGGTGCCGGGTGAACTGATCCGTTACACCGACAAGTTTGATGATCCGAATCTGCCTGGCGAATTGCTGGTGACGGTGAAGTTGAAGCCGGTCTTGACCGGCACGGAAGTGCGCATTACGCAGTCGGGGATTCCGGAGCTCATTCCGGTGGAGATGTGTTATCTCGGCTGGCAGGAGTCGCTGGCGCAGCTGGCCAATCTGGTGGAGCCGAATATTCCCGGCTAACGCGACTGTATTTCCTAAGTCGGCGCGTAATCAATAATAAAAAAGGGAGGAGGCGGGATGAAGACCGTTGGGCTTTTGCTCGCGCTGGCTTTTGTCGCGGTTCATCAATCCGCTGTCGCGGCCAACACGCCTTGTTCGGGGAAAAAGGGTGGCATCTCTCACTGCGCCGGTGCTGACTTTATTTGCAATGACGGTTCTGTCAGCGGGTCGAAGAAGGTCTGTTCCATGTCCAACCAGCAGCGGCTGATGCCGCTTGCGAAGGATGATGACGATGGCTGCAGTTGTCGTAGCCATCGCTATTGCACTGGCCCGCGCGGGGGGCAGTTTTGTTATACGGACAGCGGTAGTAAAAGTTATCGGCGCCGATGAACAGGATTACTTCGATCCGGATTGCAACTGAGTCGGTTTGTTTGCGAAACACCGATATTTTCGCGCCCATTGAAACCGGACGCCTATTCTCGTCAATGCGGGTTGCAGCGCCATAGCCTCACTCGTCGCTTCGCGCAGTAGCTCAACCGCATGCAAATAGGCTTCACTGGACGCCGTCGCAGACGCCGATAGCAAGCTCAGGTTGAGCATTGCGCAGGTGCACTCAGTCTGTTCAATGGTGACGACAGACTCCTTGCGCATAATTACTTCAAGACGAAAATCGTTTTGTGCCGCAGGAGTCGCACATTGCTCTCGCTTCCACGCAAATCTCTCGGTGATGCGTCGCGCTGCTTCAGCAGCCTGTTCGGCAAGAAAGTCATCAAGCTCTGCCATTTGTTTCCAGGCAGTGGTGAAAAAGTCTGTATGTTCGGTCACGGCGAACTAACTCCTGTCTTCAGGCGTGGTCTTGTTTGTGCAAGGGAATTGGAGAGGGGCCATCAAATACAAGCGAGAGGATATTGCCTTCTCTCCTGAGTCTTAAACATAAATACTAAGTAACTCTTAGTACATGGTCAAGCCATTATTAAGAAACTCTTAGTATGAAAGCGCAAACCAAACAGTCGTCGATCTTCTGCATCCGTCTCAAGGAAGCCAGGAAGCGCGCCGAACTATCACAGTTCCAACTCGGTGTTCTTGCGGGTATTGATGAGTTCACCGCCAGCGCCAGGATGAATCAGTACGAGCGTGGTGTGCATGAGCCTCATTTTGGTACCGTCATCCGTATGGCGCATGCGCTTAAGGTCCCGGTCAGCTTTTTGTTTGAGCCGAATAATCGTCTGGCAGAGTTGATTCTATTGGCGGGGCAGCTGGAATCGAAAGAGCTTACACAACTGATTGCCGAACTCAGGCGCGCTCAGGACTAGACTCAATCACCCAGATCGATGATGCTGGTTGTCGCAATCTCCGGCGGTGTCTCATAAAAGCTTGCGATCCAGGCTTGCTCGCCACCCTCTGCAAACTGTGCCAGCACTTCACACACAAAATTAATCGATCCCTTGTCCAGGCTGGCAAACGGATCATCCAGCAAATTCACCACCGCCCCCGCAGCAAACGCTCCCGCCAGATACACCTTGCGCTTGCTGCCGGTCGACAGCATGAACAGCTTCTTCTCCACATGCGGCGTCAGCGACAAGCCTTCCAATAATTTCGGCAGCGCCGCATCGTCAAAGCCGGGAAACCGCGCTCGCACCGATGCAAAATATTCCGGCACCGTCATTTGGTCGAATGCTTCCGTGCGCGGGTCGACGTAGTAGACCTGTTGCTTGTATTGCCCGGCTTGTTCGTCCAGGCGGATGCCGTTGATGGTCAGTTGGCCGCTGTGCGGTTTCTGTTCGCCGGCCAGCAGGCGGATCAGGCTGGTTTTGCCGCGGCCGTCGCCGCCGCGGATGATGGTGACGCCGGCGGGGATGGCGAGCGTGAGCTTGTTGAACAGTTCGCGCTCGGGGTAGTTGAAGGTCAGGTCGGTCGCTTGCAGGATGGTCGGGCTGGTCATCGAGGTGGTGTCTTTGTGTTGGTTGTCGGCGATGCGGTCATATGACGCAAGGGCCGTTCGTCGTTTGCGAGATTGTAAATCAGCGTGTAAATCAGCTGGGGCGTGAGCTTGCTTGCCTGGCTATCCGCTTTCAAGTCGCTTTGTGCGGATCGGCACGGTGATCAGCATCAGAGGTCGGGTTGCGATCCGTATGCAACGTAATGGTGATCTCCCCATTCCTCTCCAGCACCGCGCGTGCCACGTGCTCCAACGTGGCGCCGTCTTCCTTCTTGCGCAGGGCGACGTCGATGTCGCGGTCGCTGATCAGGCCGGCGCGCATCTGGTGGTGGTCTTTGCGGCCGTCTTTGACGAGCAGGCGTTCGGTGCCGCTGATGAGGTCGTCGAGCCATGCCCAGCGCGTGACCAGTACCCCGATCAGGCGGTGCAGCAGAACCAGCACGGCGCCGGCGGCAAGTGTCGGCAGCATCGGTGAGGCGCCGACGATGGCGCGGCTGAGGATGGCGCCGAGCAGCACCGTGATGCACAAGTCAAACGCGCTGCGCTGGCCGAACGAGCGGCGGCCGGCGATGCGCAGGAAGATCAGCGTGAAGCAGAACACGATCAGCGCACGGATGGCCATGGCGGCCGCGCCGATCTGGTCGGTGGCGTCGATGAGCTGGTTGAGGTCGGGCATGGAGTCCTCGGTTGCGGTGGTCGGGATGGCGGTTGGGCCGAGAGGCGATTGTAATTCACGGCGGAGAAGGTCATCAGAAACCGCCTGCACAACTACGTAAAAGACCGGGGTCACTTCTCGGTTTCGTAGCCTGCGATGCTGAAGTGGTTCGCTTAGTGGTGGTGCTGATCACGCTCTGTCTAGGTCGCGCTCGCGATGTCACTGTCATCCAATGCAAAGATGAAAGCAGCCAATTGCGCCCTCGACAACGGCAACTGAAAAGCTGCTGACGAGAGAGTGACCATTCACGGTCGCCGCACCTGATCCCAGGTCATTTCTCCCAACGTATGCCTACTCGTCGTCTTCGTCCTTTCTACCCATCACCGCGATACGTTGCGCACACATGGAGCCGTTCCCTGGAAAGGTAGTCCGGGCGGTGTTAGCTTGAGATACAAGGCGCTCTGGTAGATCAGATGGTGGTTGCGACGATATGCTGTGAAACCCGTTTAGAAAAAAATTCTGTGCCGTTTGACCGGCTCACTTCGCAGTAACCTCTAGCGCGCATGCCCGTATTCTGAAGGCAATAGCTCAAGCGTTTTCATTCGTGGCTATGCCCCCGCTTGCACTGCCATTCCTTTTTCTGGAGCAAGACATGCCTCTGAAGGACTTTAAGGTACTCACGTTTGACGTCGTCGGCACCCTCATTGATTTCGAAGCCGGCATGCTCGCCTACCTGCGCAAGGCCATCCCCGACAGCAGGGTCGCGGACGAGGATTTCCTCGCCGCCTACCGCGCCGCGCGTAGTGACGGCAACACCGGCTGGTACCCGGATGACCTGGAACGCTGCTGGCACGTCATCGCTCCTGAGCTGGGTCTGCCTGACACCCCGGAGCTGGCTCGTGGCCTGCGCGATTCAGTGGCCGACTGGCCGGCCTTCCCCGATTCGGTCGAGGCCCTTCAGCGCCTGCGCAAGCACTTCAAGCTGGTTACCATGACCAACGCCCAGACCTGGGCCCTGCAGTACTTCGCGCGTACGCTGGGTGAGCCTTTCGACTTGCTGCTGAGTTGCGAAGATGCCCTCTGCGAGAAGCCGGATCCGCAATACTTTGCCTACGCGCGCGGCCGCTTCGAAGGTCAGTGGGGTTACCGGCAGGCCGACAACCTGCATGTCGCGCAGAGCCAGTATCACGACATCGGCGTCTCCAGGCGCCTGGGCATAACGACCTGCTGGATCGAACGCCGCCATGGCAAGCCTGGCTCGGGCGGCACCATCGCCTCCGCACTTACCGTACCGGACTATCACTTCCACACGCTGGCCCAACTAGCCGATGCGGTAGAAGCAGGCCAATAAGCCAACCCCTCAGCCAGTCGCAGAACACGTATCCCCTGGTGCCCCGTTGCGGCGCCAGCTTGCACCAGTTTGTTCGAGTCCAGGCAGGCCATCCCCGGCCCGCCTGTTTTCTCACACTGCAACCAACCACGGAGCTGCAACATGGACCACAACAGCAAGAGCAAACACGACCTCCTCCTCAGCGCCAGCGACACCGCCGGGTTGATGGATTGCTTGAAACGCGGCGCCAGCCGGCGCGACCTCCTCAAGATCCTGCTGGCCGGCGGGATGCAAGCCACGTTGGCCGGTGGCCTGGCCGGTAGCGCGGCCAGCGCCTACGCGCAGACCCCGCGCCGTGGGGGCAAGCTGCGCGTGGGCGGTGATACGGCCTCCGTCAGCGATACGCTGGATCCGGCCAAGCAATCCAACAAGACCGATTACTCGCGCGGCACCATGCTCTACAACGGCCTGACCTCGCTGGACGCCAGCCTTACGCCGCAGCCGGCGCTGGCCGAATCCTTCAGCAGCAAGGATGCCAAGATCTGGGTATTCAAGCTGCGTCGTGGCGTCACCTTCCATGATGGCAAAGCGCTCACGCCGGCTGACGTGGTGTTCTCGTTGATGCGCCACAAAGACCCGGCCACCGCCTCCAAGGCTAAAACCCTGGCCGACCAGATTGAGAGCGTCAAGGAAACCGGCCCCTATGAAGTCACCGTCACCTTGACTGCCCCCAATGCCGACCTGCCGGTCATTGTCGGTACCTTCCACTTCCACATCGTAAAGGCCGGAACCGCTGACTTCAGCACCGGTATCGGCACCGGTCCGTATAAGCTCAAGGAATTCAGCCCCGGCATCCGCTCGGTGGTGGTGCGCAACGACAATTACTGGAAGCCCGGCAAGCCTTATCTGGACGAGATCGAATTCGTCGGCATCGGTGACGAGAATTCGCGCGTCAATGCCTTGCTCTCGGGCGAGCTGGATCTGGTGGCGAACCTCAATCCGCGCTCCATCGAGCGGGTCAAGGGCAGCCCGGGCTTCGCGGTGCTGGAAACCCAGTCCGGCGCCTATACCGACCTGATCCTGCGCAAGGATGTCGGCCCCGGCAGCAATCCCGATTTCGTGCTGGCCATGAAATACCTGATGGATCGTGAGGTCATGCGCAAGAACATCGCCCGCGGCCACGCCGTGCTTGGCAATGACCAACCGATCGACCCGACCAATCGTTTCTATCTCGCTGGCCTGCCGCAGCGCCAGATGGACCTGGACAAGGCCAAGTACCACCTGCTGAAATCCGGGGTGACTGGCAAGGTGCCGATGGTCTGCTCGGTGGCGGCCATGTATTCTGTCGATATCGCCACGGTGATGCAGCAGACCGCACAGCGCATCGGCCTGGAACTGGAACTTAAGCGCATGCCCCCGGAAGGCTACTGGTCCAACCAATGGCTCAACAACCCGGTCGGTTTTGGCAACGTCAATCCACGCCCCAGCGCCGATGTGCTGCTCATGCAGTTTTTCCAGTCGCAGGCCGCGTGGAACGAGTCCCGCTTCAAGAGCGAGAAGTTCAACCAGCTGCTCACTGCCGCGCGCGCTGAAATCGATGTCGGCAAACGCAAGCAGATGTATGGAGACATGCAGACCATCATCCATGAAGAAGCCGGGATCGGCATTCCTATGTTCTTGGCCAGTCTGGACGGCTATCGCAGCAAGCTCAAGGGGCTATCTCCAATTCCGCTGGGCGGCATGATGGGGTACTCCTTTGCTGAACACGTTTGGCTGGAGACATGACGTAGCACGTGCTCGTTGTGACCTGCACCGCAATAAGGCGCACGATATATACATCCCTCTGCAACCGGACAAGCATGAGCCACTCCGGTGGAGAACATAACTGTCGTAGTCAATGGCGCGGTGCGAGGCCATTTCGCGTCCTATGGGCGGCAGTGGTGGGGAGGCTTCGGCCTGCCGGTTCCTTGTGCGCCGGTCTTCCAACCGTGCCATTTACCGCCCTCCCGTTTGGAAGCGGGATGCGGTTCAATCACCGCACAGGGAGGCAGACATGCCTGACTTCGACACGCCCCATCAAGCAACTACCCAACCGACGCATCGGAATTTCCGCTGGATCAGTGGTCCGGGCCCGGACCGTAACGCACCCTCCCGCCGACTTTGGCAGATGATGCGCGACGTCGCTGTCGGCATTCATGCCTGCCTCCAGATTTTCACGGCTAGCGAGCTGGAGCGCGCCGCCAACGCCGATGCCGAGAATCTGCGGCGACTCTTCATCGCGGCCTCGGGTCTGCTGCGTCAGGCGGCAGAGGCACGCATTCGCCCGTTGAACGATTCCGTTTAGTTTCCTTTAGCCGTCGTTTCAGCAAACAGGGGTCTCGTGTTGTGACGGACGCCGAGACGACACTGGATCCTGGCTTTCGTCAGGACGGTGGCGAGGTGGCGATGGTTTTTTCTTTGGCTTGATACCGCGCCTGCATGTTGTTGCACAGGCAATGCCGAAACGGCATGGGACTTTCCCATGCTGTATTTGTATAGTGATATGCCGGAAAAGCCACGTCGCCAAACGGCTTCATCGCGCAGTCAATGCACCGGCATTTAAGCCAACCTCAGGGAAGAGCGGGAAACAATGGAAATCAAATGGGTCGAGGACTTCTTGTCGGTGGTGGAGACGCTCAACTTCAGCCGCTCGGCGAAGCTGCGCAATGTGACGCAACCGGCGTTCGGCCGCCGCGTCCGTTCGCTGGAGGCCTGGCTTGGCGCGGAGCTGTTTGACCGCTCCACGTACCCGTGTGCGCTGACGCCGGCGGGCGAGTCCTTTGTGCCGATCGCGCGCGAGATGCTCAATCAGTCGACCCAGGCGCGCCTGATCCTGCGCGGTCAGCTGGCCGGTGCGCAGGCGACGGTGAAGTTCGCCATGCCGCACACCTTGCTGCTGACCCTGTATCCCAAGCTGCTGTCCGAAATCGAGAAGACCACCGGCTCCATGGCGACCACCGTGCAGGCTACCAACGTGCACGATGCCGTAATGGCACTGGTCGAGCGCAACTGCGATCTGCTGATCTGCTATCACCATCCGCAGCAGGGCATCGATCTGGACAGCGAACGCTATGCGATGCTGTCGCTCGGCAAAGAGCCGCTACGCCCGTATGTCAAAGCCGTGCGCAAGGGCGTGCCCAAGTACGCGCTGCCGGGCACGCCTGCGGAACCGGTGCCTTTCCTGAGCTATTCTTCCTATTCGTCGCTGAGCCGTATCGTCGAGAAGCAGCTCAGCGCCAGCCCGCGCCCGGTGCATGTGTTCCGCCGCTTTGAATCCGACCTGGCCGAGGGCTTGAAGAGTATGGTGCTGGAAGGCCACGGCGTTGCCTGGTTGCCGGCCAGCGCGGTCACGCGCGAAGTCGCTGAAGGCAAGCTGACCCTGGCGGTCGCACCCAATGACAATGAGGCCCTCGCAACGGGCCTGTGGAGCGACGAAATGGATATCCGCGTCTATCGCCGCATCGATGACGCACGACCGGATCTGGATCGCATCTGGGCCTGCCTGAGTGCGGCGCATGGGGTACGTTAATCCTGTGCGCTGATCCTGCGTTCTATCGTCAGTACAAAATTTGCATCAACTCACCCAAGTAAATAGACCGAAGAGGATCACCGTGAAGCTCATTACCAATCAACAAGTCAGCGAACTCGTCACCACCGCCGACGCCGTGCAAGCCATGCGCGAAGCCTTCGCCGCCGCCGGTAGCGGCGCCCAGCAGGCCCGCGTGCGCACCAGTGCTTCCAACGGCGTGATGCTGTCGATGATGGGCGCGGTGATTCCCGACGCAGGCATCGCCGGCGCCAAGGTCTACACGACGATCAAGGGCGCGTTCAAGTTTGTGATCACGCTGTTCTCGACCGAAACCGGTGCTCCGCTGGCGACCATCGAAGGCGACACCATGACCGGCCTGCGCACGGCTGCCGCCACCGCCGTGGCTTGCGACGCACTGGCGCGCAAGGACGTCGACACGCTGGCCATTATCGGCACCGGCGTGCAGGCGCGTTCGCATATCCCGGCGATTCTGCAGGTGCGCAAGTTCAAGGAAATCCTGATCGCCGGTCTCTCCGGCCAGCAAGAACTGGCAGACGAAGTCACCAAGACCTACGGCATTCCCGCACGCGTGGTCGAGATCGACGAAGCCGCACGTCAGGCCGACGTGCTGGTGACCGTGACGCGCGCGACCACGCCGCTGTTCTCGGGCGACCTGTTGAAGCCGGGCGCGTTCGTCGCCGCCGTCGGCGCCAGCAAGGCCAACGTGCGCGAGCTGGATGACATCGCCATCAAGCGCGCCGCAGCGCTGGTGGTGGAGTGGAAGCCGCAGGCGCAAACCGAAGCCGGCGATCTGGTGCAATGCGCGCCGGGTACTTTCGACTGGGCCAACGTGTGGGAGCTGGGCCAGGCTGTTGACGGCAGCATCGGCTATCAGCGCAAAGACGACGATATCGTGATCTACAAGGCCATCGGCATCGGTCTGGAAGACGTGGCGCTGGCGGGTCTGGCGTACCGCAAGGCTGCTGCGCAAAACGGCTGGTGAGGTCGTTGCTGCCGTAAAGAATCGACGTAAGGCAGAGAAGACAAGAAGACAGCGGCTTGCGGGCCGCTGTTTTTTTGCGGCGGCTATCGAGCAAAGACCGGCCGCAACCTCTTCCTCCTACGCCAGCTTGGGACACTGTCCGATGCCGGTCGCAGCGCGTCTTGACTACAGTAATGGATGTCAACACGGAAGGAGCACACCATGCCTAATCCCCCAATCCCTCAGAGCAAGTCCGATGCATCATCCTCCGCGTCACCCAATCCGGACCGCGAATATGGGGACTCCACCGAGAGCAAACTCGACCACAGCAAGCCGCCGCATCATGACAAAACGGCGGCGAACCAGAAGCACAAGGACGAGCCGCAACTCTCCGTCGGCAAGCCCTGAGCAGTGATTGTTTCATTGCGGCAAGCGGGGGCGCAGATGGACGCATGCTCCATGACAGACGCACTTCACAGGAGTAAGCTGATCCTCGTAAGGCCTGCCTGCGTCCACCTGTCTTTCCCTCTGGGCGCGCAGCCAGAAGCCTGAAGGAGAACATCATGCGTAATCAAGATGCCGTTCGCCCGACTCCAGTGTTTCGCTTCACGGCCCCTCTTCCGCCGAAATCTCCCGCTGCGGAAGAAACCTTCGATCCCGATCACGAATACCAAGACTCCACCGAAACCCGGCTCGATCACACCCGGCCGCCGCACCATGACGACGCGGCAGGCAAGCTGAAAAAACATAAGGAAGAGCCGCAGATTTCGATCGGCGATGCGTAGGGTTTGTTCGCTGCCCGAGGGTGCGGGAGTTGGTCTTATGCCGCCGCGCGCGCCAGCGTAATCGCCTGCTCAGGACAAGCCGTCACGCATAGTCCGCAAGCGCGGCAGGCATCGGCGTTGGGGGTGTAGGCGACCTGCATGCCGTGTACACGCAGCTTCAGTTTGTTGAGCAAACCGAGCGGTTCGTAGTCCGCATCGTCGATGCGGCGAATCGTGAAGACATTTTCAGGGCAAACTAGGGCCTGTTGCCCGTGAATTTGCGAGATGCGTTCCGATCAGAAAGCGTGCTGGCAAGGCGCGTGGCGTAGCAGGTGGCGGGCCCACCTGCAAGCCATGCAACGCCGCCAGCGCGCTTTCTGGTCGGAACCCTTCGGGAACGGCTGCAGGCGTCGCCTGCCGTTGTTGCAGCTCCTTGCCGTAGCACCGCTACGACGCGTCGCTGCGCCTAGGCAGTCAACGCCTGCCGCGCGTTCGCACTCGCAAATTCACGGGCAGCAGGCCCTGGACAATCGCCCTTCCCTTCACAACGCTTTAAATTGACCACCGGCACAATGATGCCGGGAGGCTGCTTGCAGCCGGTCGTTGTTGAGTTTTTGTTCATGGTGTTCTTTCCGCCGACCGGCTTTGATTTGATATGGGCGGCTTAGACGCTGCCAGGTGTTTGCGGGGGATTGGGCGGCACCTCTTTCGTGTCGACATCGCCACGATGCCAGCCGCCGCGGAATCGGCCAAAGCCGCGCATGCCTTCCTTGAACTTCTTGCGTTCTTCTTCACTCATCTGCTCCCAGCGCTGACGCCGGTCATGGCAACCGCCACGGCCGCGGAAGCCGCCGAACAGGATCTTGCACAGCACGAATAATCCCAGTGCCTGTAGATAGTCGATCTGGTGTGCGCCGGAGAACAGGGACGGCATCAGCCAGTTCCACAACGACATGACGACAAAGCCGAGCGCGGCGACGCCGGCGATGATGAAGACCAGGATCTTCCAGAATTTACGTTTGCAGTGCATGGGGCCGTTCATTTTTTCCTCCGTACAGATGAGTCAGATTAAAGATGGAATTCAAGGTGCCGTCGCAGATGGTGAATTGCAGATCGCGACTACAAATTGAACTCGTCATATAGGGTTTGCAGGCGTGACCGCAGATGCAGTACCGCATAGCGTTTGCGCCCCAGCAGCGTGTTGATGCTCACGCCGCTTTCGGCGGCCAGTTCTTTAAAGCTGCGCCGCTCCAGCTCATGCGCGATAAAGACTTCGCGTTGCTCCGGCGGCAGTTCTTCCAGCGCGTCCTGCAACTCGGCCAGCAGCATGGAGCGCGCATAAGCGGCTTCCGGGCCGGCGTCGGTGTCAGGCAGCATTTGTTCGAGCCAGCCATCGTCGTCGTCTTCCGCATCGGCGGAAGCGTCCGGCAGGGCTTGCTCTTTCTTCTTGCGAAAACGATCGATGATGCGGTTGCGCGCCACTCGAAACAGCCACGCACCGACTTGTTCGATCGGTTCGGGCAGACGGCAGGCTTCCACCAGTTCGAAAAACACATCCTGCAAAATGTCCTCTGCCTCGCTCGGGTCGGGTACCCGCGTGCGAATGAAGTTGCGCAGCCGCACGCGCTCGCGCAGGACGGTGTCGGTGATGTGTTTATCGTTTTGAGCCATCGTCGGTTCCATGCTGTGAAGACGGATCACAGCGGCGGATATTGTGAGAACGGCAAAATAATCTGAAGGCGGTGTTTCCAGACCGTAAATGGTGCGTCATTCTAAGGGAGAAAATAAGAGGTCCACAGCAAAGTCATCGTCGTCTGTATCGCCGATCAACACGTCGATCGCGACCACTTTTCCGGCCTGAGTCGCAAAGTCTGAAAACCGGTGTGGATGCGGCTTTGCGGCCGGATTGTTGTCGACATTGCCACGAATGTTGTCGATGTTATTACGCTTGGGACAAAATGCGTTGTGTTTTTATTCAGGCTTTCTCATAAAAGCTGCCGGAAGCGTGTTTGGGGGATGTACAGTTGCGCCGGATCGTTTTACATTCTCGGATTGAGGGCGATTTTTCAGGGGTGTATTTCGGAAGCTGTATTTCAAAAGCTGGATAAAAGCGGCATACAAGCTGAATAACAACGGGAAAAAGCGGCGATGACAGTTTTGCGGGCGGACGTCAGCGATAAACACGGTTTCGGCATCGGCCTCAGCGGCGGTGCGGGAGCGACCGTATCCTTACGCCTTCCCGGACATCCCATGAGCGAGCCCGACGAACGTCTGGGCCGCCTGCTGTGGAACATCACTTCGCTGGCCGGCCTGCTTTGCGATGCGCCGATCACCATGATCTCGCAATTGCAGGGCGAATTCGATTGCTCCGAACGCGGAGCCTTGACGATGACGGCTGCCGTTGCCCTTGACAGCGGTGTCGATCATCGCCGCCAATGGTGGCGTTTTGCAGGACAGTCGAGCGTGGTGTGCAGCACCGCCGACTTCAGCCTCTGCGAAACCGCCGTCACCACACCCGACCGTATTACCGAAATCGGCGACCTTCGCCTCGACAGCCGTTGCGCCGATCTGGCCATGTTGAAGACCGTGCCCGAGGCGCGCTTCTATGCGGCGATCCCACTGAGCGATCAACACGGTGAACTCATCGGGACGCTATGCGTACTTGACCGCGTGCCGCGCCGTCTTACATCGCATCAGCGCGATGGCTTGCGCCTGCTGGCCCAGCAGTTCATGGAACAGTTGGAAATGCATCGCGATATGCAGCAGTTGCAGCGCCAGACGCTGACCGATGCGTTGACCGGCGTCGGCAATCGCCGCGGGTTTGATCGCCGCCTGCACGAAGAATGGTCGCGCCATATTCGTAGTGGCGCCGCCTTGTCGCTGCTGATGATCGATGTCGACAAGTTCAAGCAATACAACGATGTCTACGGCCATCCGGCCGGCGACGTCATCCTGAATCTGCTGTGCGAGTTGCTGCGCATGCCGCTGCGCGCCAGCGACTTCGTGGCGCGCTACGGCGGCGACGAGTTTTCCATCATCCTGCCCAATACGCCGCAGGCGGGTGCGCAACTGGTGGTGGATCGGATTCAGACCATGCTGACGACGGCGCAGTGGCCGAACTGCATGGTGACCGTCAGCGTCGGCATCGCCACGCTGGAGCCGGAAGAAGCCTGTGATTTCGCCACGCTGCTGGCACGTGCCGATCAGGCCATGTATCTGTGCAAGCGCAGCCGCCGCGAAGCGGACAAGCGCGACTAAGCTGCGACTGCCACTGCGAGTACTTCCGTAACTTTTCCTGCCTCAGGGCGCCTTCGACTTCAACACTTCCAGCAGCATCTTCCCCATGATCTCCGGCCGTCCGTGGAAGATGGTCTGCACCGCATCCACGCCCGTCAGCTCACGCCGCAACTGATTGCGCAGCGCGTGATCGTCGGCCAGCCTGATCGTCGCCTTCACGTAATCGTCCACCGTTGGCGTCACCAGCCACTGCGGAAATTTCAATCGTCCGAACAAGCCTTCATCAATGTGCTCGTGCACTTCGCGCCCGGTCTTGCACACGCCGACCAGGCCTGCACTGACGGTGTCGATGATGCCGTTGGTATTGCCGAAGGGGAAAGGGTTGATGAACATGTCGCAACCCGCAATCACCTGCATGTACGCGCTGTAATGCTGATGCGGATACACCGTCGCGGCATCGCCGAGGAACTGGCCGATCACGCGCTTGACCTGCGGATAAACCAGCATGCCCTGCGCCTGCCCGATCAGGAAGTGGAAATGGATTTTGCTCTTCGCTTCGTGCAGGATGCGCTGGCACGCCAGCAAAAAATCCGGATTGAGTTTCATCGTCGTCGACGCCACGACGATCTGCACCACTTCCGGTGCTTCGCGAATGAGGTTCGGCAGATTGAGTTCGTTCGCCAGTGCCGAAGCACGGTAAGGCATGCCGTCGCTGGGCAGGCGCAACAGCCGTTCGCTGAAGCAGGCCGGGTCGCCGACGTAGTCGTCTTCCACCACGACATAATCCATCTCCTGCGAGTGCGACGTGGCCGGGTGACCCAGTGCCATCGCCTGCACCGGCGCAATACGCAGATTGCTGAGGAACATGGTCAGCGCAAACATGCCCACGCTTGGCATGTACAAGATCTGCACCGCTTTTTGCTCAGCCACGCTACGGATCTGTGCGAGCTGCTGCTGGATCTCGCCGGCGTCAATCTCGATGAACTCGTCAAACACCGCGCGGCCGGCCTCGTCCACGGTCTTGCCATAGCCCATGCCGACGACGTGAAACAATTCACGCGCCGCTTCCAGCGTGCGCGAGTGGGTGCGATAGATGGAGTGTGCCGCGCTGAACCATTCAACCACCACCACCAGCACCGGTTTGTCCTTGCCGTTGAGTTGAATCGGCGTATTGAGCGGCGCCAGTCCTGCGGTAGCGATGCTGCGTTTGAGCAGCGCGTTGATCGGCTTCTTGATGTCGTGTTTGTCGGCGCGGCGCGCGTAGCTGCAGTGCATGTAGACATCATGCAGGATACCCGCAGGCAGTTGTCCCAGATCCTCAATCTGTTCCAGCCGCTTCGACAGCCACGGCAGGATCAGCTCGCGCTTCTCGTACGCCACCGGCGTGGCCAGCAGGCGCGGCGACAACAGCGCCAGACACAGGTTGGCGACCAGCACCTTGTCGTGCGCCCAAAAGGCGTCGAGATCCATCGGGATCTCGGACTCGGGTGAATACAGCAGACAGAATTTGATCAGGTCGCGGTTGCCGATTTCGACCTCGCGCAAGTTGCCTTTGCCGCGAATGTTCCAGGCGCGCACCACATGATCGGCGTTGCGGAAAGGACTGGCCGCGAACAGGCCCGACAGCCAGCGATGCATCAGTATCATCTGACCGAAACCGATCTGAGAAAACTGGAATTCGCTATCCGCAAACAGACAGGAAATCGCCGCCGCAATGCGCGTGACAACGTGGTCGTTCAACTCGTTGGGTAAGACGCTGGTCAGCGGCTGAGCGCTGAAATTTTCACCCGGCAGGCCGTAGTTGCTATCCAGTCCCGACAGCAAGTCCATCAGCTCGCGCGCAGCAGCTTCATGCTGGCGCGAATAGGCCAGATATTCAAAATTCTCCAGCGAAAACCCCATGTCTCTTCCCTCTTTACTATTCGGAACCCGTTTACGATCCGTAGCGGGTTCTCAGTGTTGTTCTTCCGCTTCGAATCCTGCTTCGCGCAAGGCGTTGAGCACCTGCGCCAGATGATCGCGTCCCCGCGTCTGCAACACCAGTTCGATATCGACGTTCTGTGCAGCGAGCAAGGTAAAGGCGCGCTGGTGATGCACTTCGTCGACGTTGGCGCCGGCTTCGGCGACGGTGGCGGTGATGCGCGCCAGCACGCCCGGCACGTCGCGTGCGGACACGCGTACGCGCGCCAGACGTCCTGCACGCACCATGCCGCGTTCGATGATGGCGGCCAGCAGCAACGGATCGATATTGCCGCCCGACAGCACCATGCCCACGCGTTTGCCGCGGAAGCGTTCCGGATGACGGATCATCGCCGCCAGACCGGCTGCACCTGCGCCTTCGACCAGGGTCTTTTCGATTTCCAGCAGCATCAAGACGGCTTGCTCGATGTCGCCTTCGTCGACCAGCAGCAAGTCGTTGACTTCGCGCGCGATGATTTCACGGGTCAGTACACCCGGCGTGCCGACGGCGATACCTTCGGCGATGGTGCTGGTGCCGAGGGCATGCGTGGTGCCCTGGATCGCATTGACCATGGACGGGAAGCGTTTGGCCTGCACACCCACGATGTCGATATCGGGTTTGCGCGCGCGTGCGGCCACCGCCATGCCGGCCAGCAGACCGCCGCCGCCGATGGCGACCACCAGCATGTCGAGGTCGGGTACGGCGTCGAGCATTTCCAGTGCGACCGTGCCCTGGCCGGCGATGATGGCTTCGTCGTCGTAAGGGTGAACAAAGGTCAGGCCGCGTTCTTGCGCCAGTGCGAAGGCGTGCGCGCGGGCTTCTTCCAGCGTGTCGCCGTGCAGCACCACTTCGGCGCCGAAGCCGCGTGTACGTTCGATCTTGACGCCCGGCGTGAAGCGCGGCATCACGATCAGCGCGTGCAGGCCGAGACGCTGCGCATGATAGGCAACGCCTTGCGCATGGTTGCCCGCCGACATCGCGATGACGCCACGCGTACCGCCGGCGGCGAGGTCGGTCATCTTGTTACAGGCGCCGCGTTCCTTGAAGGATGAGGTGAATTGCAGGTTCTCGAACTTGAGAAAAACTTGCGCGCCGACGATGTCGGACAGCGTGCGCGATTCCACGCACGGCGTATTGAGGATCTGGCCTTGCAGCCGCGCTGCTGCGCGCTGGATATCTTCGATGGTGGTCATACGGTCCGCTCAAAGTCTGCACAAAAACAGGGAGCAGACATTGTAGCGAGAGAGACGGCGGCTGCGGAAATGTATTTATACGTGGTTTCCGCAACCGCACCGGTTGCCTGCAATACGGCTTAGCGCAGTTTGAAGATGCCGACGATCTGCGCCAGGCTGGCTGCCTGATCCTGCATGGCGCGTGCGGCGGCGGCGGCTTCTTCGACCAGCGCGGCGTTTTGCTGGGTGCTTTCGTCCATCAGCACGATGGCGCGGTTGACTTCTTCGATGCCGGTGCTCTGTTCGGTGCTGGCGGCGCTGATTTCAGCCACGATGTCGGTCACGCGCTTGACGCTGGCGACCACCTCACCCATGGTCGCACCGGCGTTTTCGACCAGCTTGCTGCCGCTGTCGACCTTCTGCACCGAGTCGGTAATCAGTTCCTTGATTTCCTTGGCGGCCGATGCCGAGCGTTGCGCCAGACTGCGTACTTCCGAGGCCACCACTGCAAAGCCGCGGCCCTGTTCGCCGGCGCGGGCAGCTTCCACCGCCGCATTCAGCGCGAGGATATTAGTCTGGAAGGCGATGCCGTCAATCACGCTGATGATGTCGACGATCTTCTTGGACGAATCGTTGATCGAGCCCATCGTGTCGATCACTTGGCCGACCACCGCGCCGCCTTGTGTTGCCACTTCGGACGCGGACGCTGCCAGCTGATTCGCCTGACGAGCATTTTCGGCATTCTGCTTGACGGTGGAAGTCAGCTGCTCCATGGCGGCGGCGGTTTCTTCCAGCGAACCGGCCTGCTGCTCGGTGCGCGAGGACAAGTCCAGATTGCCGTTGGCGATTTCGGCCGAAGCCGTGGCGATGGTATCGGTACCGGTACGCACCTGGCCGACGATATTGACCAGATTGTCGTTCATGTCTTTGAGCGCGGCCATCAGCTGGCCGGTTTCATCGCGCGACTCGACCCGGATCTGAGTGCCGAGATCGCCCTGCGCCACGCGGCTGGCGACATCCACCGCCTTGACCAGCGGCCGGGTGATCGAGCGCGTGATGAAAATCGCCAGTGCTATCCCGCCAATCAGCGCGAGGAGGCCGAGGGAGATCATCAGCGTACGTGCAGTGCGGAACACGCCGTCAACCTGGGCCGTCAGCTGGGTGATGGCGTCGCTCTGGCGAGTTGACAGCTTTTCAATCGCGGCCAGGTAGCGCTGGCTGTCCGGCATCAGTTTTTCTTCAACGATCTTGCGGGCGGCGTCTTCGTTGCCGGCGTCTTTTTCCTTGAAAACGGCGGTGTTGTCGGCGATGACGACCTTGCGATGTTCGTTGATCTCGTTGAGGAGCGCCTTGCCTTCAGGATCCTGGATCTGCTCTTCCATCTGTTTCACGTAGCCGTTGTTTTTGGCGATGGTGGCGATGATCTGATCCTTGTAGAACTTCTGCTGTACCGGATCGGTATTCTTGGCGGCGGCAACGATACGGCCGACGTTGAGTTCAATCGATTTGTAGAATGCGTTCACCAGGCGTTCTTTCGCCAGGGCATTGTTGACCATGTAATCGGTCAGACTGCCGACCGACTGCAGGCGCCAGACGCCGATGCCGGTGATGACGCTCATCAATATGAGCAATGCTGCAAATGCGATGCCTAGCCGCGTACCAATCTTTAGATTTTTCATTGTCTTATCCCTCATGTTAGGCGCTGTCCGCCGCGTTGCTTGCCGTCGTATCGTAATTATCAGACGCAGCTTGTGGCTGGCTGTTGAGAACGGCAGGCAGATCGGGATCGAACCGATGCGCATCCTTATATTAACGGATCAGTGAGCGCCGGACTTGAGGAAAAAGCACGTTCTGTTTCAACGGTCAGCGTGGCGTCAGCAGAGGGGGGCGCGGATGCTCACGCGGGTTTCGACGTTGACGCGGACAATGTGAGTAATGTCTCCCACAATCGGGTTAGCGCCGGACGTTTGTTTTGCAGAGAACGGAACACGCGAATCTCCAACTCCAGCGACCAGGCTTCGCCGCCGGCGGCCACCAGCCTGCCTTCGTCCAGTTCATCCTCCACCGAGCGCTGCGGCAGCCAAGCCAGGCCGTGCCCGTTGAGGGCCATGCGTTTGAGCAACTCGGCCATGTCCGACTCATAGCTGGTCAGCAGGCCGGGCACCTGCGGCGCATTGGCCAGGATCAACTCCATCACGCGGCCGAGGAAAGACGTTGCCGGGTAAGCCAGCAGCCGGGTCGGCCTGGTCTTGCTGCCGGGCAAGCGAAACTGCGGCGCGCCGCTCTTGTCGGGCGCCGATACCGGGATCACGCGTTCGCTGCCGACGGTCACGTATTCATACTGATCGGGGTTGAGCAAGATGGGCAGTTGAGGATGATAAAAACATAACAGCAAATCGCATTCGCCCTCGGTCAGCGCCAGCACCGAGTCGTGGATCGTGGTGGCCGTGATGCGGGCACTGAAGCTGGAATGGGTAGCGGGTTTTTCGTTGGCGGCGTCGTTGAGCTTGTCCAGCCATTCAGGAAAGAAACTCAGCGCCAGCGAATGTCCGGCGGTCACGCGCAGCATATTGTGCGCGGTGTGTTCGCTGCGCAACTGGTTACGCGCATCGGTGAGCAGTTTGATGGCTTCCGAGGCGGCGTCGTTGAACAGCTTGCCGGCCACCGTCAGCGTCAGCGGATAGGTGCTGCGATCCACCAGTTCGGCGCCGATCCAGGCTTCCAGCGCGCGGATGCGGCGGCTGAAGGCAGGCTGGGTGACGTTGCGGTGATCCGCCGAGCGCGAGAAGTTGCGCGTCGCCGCCAGGCTGAGGAAGTCCTCGATCCATTTGATATCCATCTGCTTTCCTTTGCTGCAAGTCTGAGATGTGCGGTGTGCACTGGCATGCCAAACAATAACGTACCTATAGCGCATTCATACCGCATCTATAACAGCAAGCGCTGGGCGTGAAAAGTCCCGCCCGGCAGTCTCTTCCACAAACTATGCAGCAGCGACATAACTACCGTACTACTTTGCATAGCGCCGCCTTCTGTAACGATTATCCTCAGTGCATAGAACAACATCTCAGGATCTGCGGAAGAGCCATCATGAAAGTCGAACAAATCCAGCGTGCCATGTCAGTCGGCGTCATCGGCGGTCTTGGCGCCATCGGCAGCGCAGACCTCTACGCCAAAATGACCAAGGTTGCCGCCAAGGCGGGGCCATTGGAGCGCATCAAGGTTCAGTTCGGCCAGCAGGCTTTCGACGACATCGACATGGCCGGCGCTGAAAACGCCCAGACCAATGCACGCAAGCTCTACGTCTTCGACATGCTGCGCGAGTTTGAGCAGCGCAAGAGCAACGCCGTCCTGCTGCCCTGCTTCATCAGCCACACTTTCTTAGACGAGGTGCAGGCCGAGATCAGCATCCCGGTGATTGACATGGTCGCGGCCATTCGCCGTCATCTGGCGCAACGCCTGCCCAAGCTGCAAAAGATCGGTATCCTGACATCGAGCTATGTGCGCAAGAAAGGTTTGTTCGAGAAGTATTTCGATGAGGACGACGTGCAACTGCTCTACCCCGCCGCCGCCATCCAGCATGCCTGCCTGATGCGCGCGGTGTACGGCACCACCGGTATCAAGAACGGCTACCTCGACGGCGAATCGATCGACCTGCTGTATCGCGCCTGCAGGGATTTGCTCGATCAGGGCGCGCAAGTCATCGTGCCAGGCATGACCGAGATTTCGACCGTGGCCGAAGCGCTCAGCGCGCGCGGCATTCCCATCATCGACACCAACCAGATCTATGCGGAATCGGCATTGAGCTTCAAGGCCGAACAAGTCGGCCGCTCATTCAAGATCGGCGTGGTCGGCGGCGTCGGCCCGGCAGCGACGGTCGACTTCATCGAAAAGGTGATCAGGAATACCCCCGCTACGCGCGATCAGGATCACATCAAACTGGTAGTTGAACACAACCCCAAAATCCCCGACCGTACCGAGAACCTGATCGCCGAAGGCGCCGACCCCACCGTCGCCATCTATGCCGCCTGCAAGCGTCTGGAGAACGACAACGCCGACATGATCGCCATCCCTTGCAACACCGCGCATGCTTTCGTTGAACGCATCCAGGCGTACTTGTCGATTCCGATCGTCAACATGCTCAGTGAAACTGTCAACTACATCGAGAAGCGCCACGGCGACAAAACCTGCATCGGCTTGCTGGCCACGTCCGGCACCATCGCCAGCCGCGTGTATCAACAGACTCTTGAGCAGAACAGCACACGCAGCAATGGGCACAACAAATTCAGCATGATCGTCCCCGATGCCGACCATCAGGCCATTGTCATGGACGTCATCTACGGCGCGCAAGGCGTCAAGGCCGGCTTCGTCAACGACGAGGTACGGACAAAGCTCAAGCGCGCGATTGCCTATCTGGTTGCCAGCGGCGCCGACGTCATCGTGCTCGGCTGCACCGAGCTGCCGCTGCTGATCGCGCAGGACGAGAAGTTCGAAGTTGGTGGCAAGAAGGTGCCGGTACTCGATCCCACTGAAATCCTCGCCCGCAAATGCGTGGCACTCGCAAGTCCCATTGCGCGCAAGGCAGCTTGAGCAAGATGACGCAGACAGGGGCCGTGCCGGGAGTCTCACGTGTATCGGCGGATATGGCGCAGTTCCGCCGGTTTCTGCAAACTGAGCTGAACCGCGTATCCCGCAGCGGCCACACCGACCCCGTCATCCTCCGCTACCGCGCGTTGGCGCAGACAAGCGCGCTGGATAAAGCCGAAGCACAGGAATACGCCCAACTGTTCAATCGCATGTATTCACGCTGGCGTTGGCGGCAGGCGACGACGCAGGCGCTTGCGCGCAGGAAGATGTCTCAGTGATGGGCTGAAAGCCTGAATTGGTTAAGGCCTAAGCGGTGACGCTCAAATCCTTTCTCCACGTCTTCGCATGCCGCCCCTCTCCGTAATAGTCATCAATAAAACCATGGCTGCTGTCGCACACACGGTCATAAAACGCCCAGCTGCGGCGGTAGCGCGGGCCGCTGTTGATCAGCAGAGTGCGAGCGCCATCTGCTGCGCCCGCGCGGCAGATCGCTTCCAGCAACATGCGACCGATACCTTGGCCTCGCAGGTAGGCCGTGGCGACGAAGGCGTTGAGCAATTCCACAGAGGCCGCGCCCGGCGCTGCGGTTATCCCGGCGAAATGCTGCGCCATGCGTTCCTCCGGCACAGCCAGGGCCATGCAGCCGATCGCTGTTCCTTCCGCATTGCATGCCACCAGATAGCGCCGCGTGCGTCCAAACTCATCTGCCGCGCCTTGCATGTAGCTCCGGATGGCGTTGACTTCGCTTTCCACCACCTGGCCGCTGTGCAGGTCGCGCACATGTTCACGCAAGACCGGCGTCAGTGCGGCGATGTCTTCAGCTTCCAGCATGCGCACCGAAAATCCGGAATGTGCAGGTGTGCTGGTTCTGTTGCTGCCGGCTTTCGGGGCGTTCATCGCTGACTTTCGTAAAACGGAGGATGCTTACCTTAGCATCGGTGTCGCGCGGTTGTATTGCCGTCATGCAAAAATGCTCCGCACCATTTCAGTGTCGACCAGTTCCTGCTGACTCAGACGATGCACCATGCGCGGGCCTTTTTTCGGTTTTTCCTTTCCGGGATCATGCATGCTGCAAAGCGATAATCAGCTCTTTGAGAGGGTTTTCTTGTGCGTCGCAGCGGTCAAAAATCTCAACAGTACCCTCGCTAAATCGTTGTTTTTAAAACAGAAATAGTGTCTCGTCTTCGTTTTTCCATGTCGTTTCCTTCCAAGATATGGCACGATAAATGCATGTCTACTTTGATGTATACATTGGTGCCTACATTTAAAGGAACAACGATGACCCAGTCTTTTCTCCCGCTTCAACGTCTTTTCAAGCAACTGGTTGCGGCCGGTGTGCTGACTGCAACTTCCTATGCTGCCGTCGCTGCCACCATCAACATCTCGCTCGATGACGACCCGGGCAAGCTTGATCCGACGCAATCGTCGATGATTGCCGAGCGCATGGTGTATCAAAGCATTTTCGACAAGCTGGTCGATCTGGATGAAAACGGCAAGATCGTGCCGATGCTGGCGCAGCGCTGGACGATTTCCGACGACCAGAAGACTTACACGCTGTATCTGCAAAAAGGCGTGAAATTCCAGGACGGCACGCCGTTTAATGCCAAGGCGGTGGAATTCAACCTGCTGCGTGGCCAGGAGAAAAGCTCTCTGCGTCGTAACGAGCTCAAATACATCAAGCAGATCACCGTGGTTGATGACTCCACCGTCAAGCTGGAACTGACGACACCGTTCGCGCCGTTCATGTCCATCCTGACGGATCGCGCCGGCATGATGTCTTCGCCGGACGCAGTGAAGAAATTCGGCGACGACTACGTCAACAATCCGGTCGGCACCGGCCCCTTCATCTATAAGGGCCGACTCAAAGGCGCCACCATCACGCTGGAAAAGAACCCGCACTACTGGCAAGCCGGTCTGCCCAAAGCCGACGGCGTGACTTACAAGATCATGAGCGACGTCAATGTCGCCTTCAACAATCTGCGCAGCGGCCAGGTCGATATCACCAACCGTTTTCCGTACAAGGAAATCACCAACATCGAAGCCGGCGCCAAGTACGCCGTTATCAACAAGCCTTCGCTGGGTTTCCGCGGCTTTTATCTGAATACGTCCAAGCCGCCGTTCGACAAGAAGGAAGTGCGTGAGGCCGTCGATATCCTGATCGACCGCAACGCTATTGCCAAGGTTGTCTACAACGGCGCCGTCGCCGCCAGCCATTCGCCGTTCAGCAAGGCGCAGTTTGCGCACGGCGATGCCGACACACCGCCGAAGGTCGATGTTGCACGCGCCAAGGCCTTGCTCAAGGCCGCTGGCAAAGAAGCTGGTTTCAGCTTCAAGCTGACGCTGCCGACCACGCCGTACGAGTCGCAAGTCGGTCAGATGATTCAGGGCATGCTGCGTCCAGCGGGCATCACCGTCACGCTGGAAAAAGCCGAGCTGGCGACCCAGATCGAGTCGGGCAAAGCCGGCACTTATGAAGGCTTGTTCGTCGGCTGGAGCGGTCGTCCCGATCCGGATCAGAACGTCTACGACTTCGTCGTCACCAACGGTTCGCTGAACTACTCCAAGTATGGCACCAAGGAAGTCGACGACTTGCTGCAGCAGGCCCGCCTGGAAGGCAATGAGGCCAAGCGCAAGGCAGTCTATGATCAGGCAATGCAGATTCTGGTGAAGGATGTGCCCTACATCTATCTGAACCACGACAACGTGCTGTTCGGCATCTCCAAGGCGGTCAAGGGTTTCCGGTATGTGCCGGATGGCGTGATCCGCACGGCGACGCTGGCGAAGTAAGGCATGTTTCATTGGCCGTTGTCCTGACTTTCGTCGGGGCGACGGCGGTGTGATGCTTGCAATGAACGTTCCAATTTGTCACGGCGCTGCTGCCCATGTCCCCATTACTTAAACGCATCCTGCTGGTCATCCCCACCCTGCTGCTGGTCAGCATGGTGATCTTTTCCCTGCTGGCGATCCTGCCGGGCGATCCGGTGACCGCCATTCTCGGCCAGGAAGCCACGCCCGAAGCCGCGCTGGCATTGCGCGCGCAACTCGGTCTCGACGATCCGCTATACATGCAATACGGGCGCTGGCTCGGCGGCGTGCTGCATGGCGATCTGGGCCGCTCTTTCATCGACCGCACGCCGGTCATCGACGTGCTGATGCAACGCCTGCCGGTGACGATTGAACTGGCGCTCGGCAGTTTTGCCGTCGGCATTCTGATTGCGGTGCCGGCCGGCATCATGGCGGCAGTGCGTCCGCGCGGCATCGCCAATTATTTCAGCACGCTGGTGGCGCTGTTTGGTATGTCGGTGCCGCACTTCTGGCTGGGCATGATGTTCATCATCCTGTTCGCGGTCAAACTCGGCTGGCTGCCGGCCTCGGGCTATGTGCCGTTCACGGAAGACTGGCGCGGCAATCTGGCGGCGATGTGCATGCCGGTGCTGGCGACCGGCTTGCGCGAATCGGCGATCCTGATGCGCATGGTGCGCAGCAGCCTGCTCGAAGTACTCAATGAAGATTACATCCGCACCGCCTTCTCCAAAGGCCTCAGGGATTGGCAAGTCGTGATCGGCCACGCGTTGCGCAATGCGTTGATTCCAGTGGTGACGGCCAGCGGCCTGATGGTGTCGGGTCTGCTCGGGGGACTGGTGATTACCGAGAGCATTTTCGGTATTCCCGGCATGGGCAAGATGATCGTTGATGCCATCTTCCAGCGCGACTACGTCATGGTGCAGGGGGGTGTGCTGGCGGCGGCACTGATGGTGGTGATCGTCAATCTGGTGGTGGATGTGCTGTACAGCATCATCGATCCGCGCATCGCGAAATGAGGACAGACATGGATCAAACCATCGCAAAGAAAAATGGTGCAGCTGCGGTAGCCGGTGTAGCAGCCGAGGCCCTGCCGCGCCAGCAACGTTTCGTCGGCTTGCGCCGTTTTGCCGGCAACCGTCTGGCTGTGGTCGGCGCGGCCATCATCCTGCTGCTGGTGCTGGTTGCGATCTTCGCACCGCTGCTGGCGACCAATGACCCGATCTTCGATCAGGACTACGGCAACCTGTTGTCCGGTCCGGACGCGATGCACTGGATGGGCACCGACGATCTGGGCCGCGATATCTTTTCACGCATGCTGTACGGTGCGCGCATTTCGCTGCAAGCGGCGCTGATCGCTGTCGGCCTGGCGTTTTGCGTCGGCGTACCGATCGGCATTGCCAGCGGCTACTTCCGCGGCTTCTGGGATGAGTGGGTGGTGATGCGCGTGGTCGACGCGCTGCAGGCCTTCCCTTCGCTGATTCTTGCACTGGCCTTGGCAGCGGCTTTGGGCGGTGGTTTCTACAACGCCATGGTGGCAGTCGGCATCGGCTTTGCGCCGGCCTTCATCCGCCTTGCACGCGGTCAGGCGCTGAGCATCCGCAATCTCGATTACGTCATGGCGGCGCGCTCTGTCGGTGCCGGGCACATGCGCATCATGTGGCGCTATGTGCTGCCGAACGCGATGGCGCCACTGGTGATTCAGGCGACCTTCGCCATGGGTTCCGCAATCATCGCCGAAGCGGGTTTGTCCTATCTCGGCCTCGGTGCCAAACCGGAAGACCCAAGCTGGGGCTCCATGCTGCACATCGCACAAGGCTATCTGAATACCAATCCGACGCTGGCCCTGTGGCCGGGTGTGGCGATCTTTGCGGTGGTGCTGGGTTTCAATTTGCTCGGCGACGGCATTCGTGAAGTGTTCGATCCAAAGTTATACCGTTAAAGAGAACCGGCCATGTTGGAAGTCAATAATCTCAAAGTTGAATTCGTCCGCAACGGCAAGCGTGTCGCGCCTGTTGACGGTGTCTCGTTTTCTGTCGGAGCCAATGAAACCGTCGGCCTGCTCGGTGAGTCCGGCTGCGGCAAGAGCGTGACCGCACTGTCGATCCTGCGGCTGTTTCCTCTGGCCAGCAAGGCGCAGCTCAGCGGCGCCATCAATTACAACGACGGCATCGCCGCCAACAATCTGCTGGAAGCCGACGACGCAACCTTGCGTGGTATGCGCGGCAAAGAGATCGCGATGATCTTCCAGGAGCCGATGACCTCGCTCAACCCCTTGCATCGCATCGGTGATCAGCTGCGCGAGATGTTGCGCGTGCATAGCGATCTCAACCGCAAACAGATCGACGCGCAAGTCATCGCCATGCTGCAACGCGTGGGTTTGCCGCGTGCTGAGCAACTGGTCAACGACTACCCGCACAGCCTGTCGGGCGGCATGCGCCAGCGTGTGATGATCGCCATGGCTTTGTTGTGCAATCCGGGCCTGCTGATTTGCGACGAGCCGACGACGGCGCTGGATGTGACGATACAGGCGCAGATTCTTGACCTCATGCGCGAGCTCAAGCGCGAGCATGGCACGGCTATTTTGATGATCACGCACGATCTCGGCGTCGTGGCGGAGATGTGCGATCGCGTGGTCGTCATGTATGCCGGTCAGGTAGTCGAACAAAGCAGCGTGCGCGAGTTGTTCGACGCGCCCGCCCATCCCTATACGCAAGCGCTGATGCGCGCCCGCCCTGCCCTCGATGCCACGCCCGGCGAGCCGTTGGAAGCGATTCCCGGCTCGGTGCCGCTGCCGGGCTCGGTGGAGTTCGGCTGCCGCTTTGCTGCACGTTGTCCGAAGGCGCAAGAGCGCTGCGTCACCGATGCGCCGACGCTCGACAAAGTGAGCGATGGCCATCTGGCGCGTTGCTGGTATCCGAATTGAAGAGGCTGTGATGACTGCTCCCCTGCTCCAGGTCTCCGGACTGAAAAAACATTTCGCTTCCAGCAAGCGCGGCGCGCCGCCGGTCAAGGCGGTGGACGATGTCTCGTTCTCCATTGAGGAAGGCAAGACCCTCGGCCTGGTCGGCGAATCCGGCTGCGGCAAGTCGACCACCGGCCGCAGCGTGCTGCGCCTGATCGAACCGACTGCCGGCAGCGTCAACTTCATGGGCGAAGAGATCTCCACGATGCCCTCCTCTGCCCTGCGCAGCATGCGGCGCAACATGCAGATGGTGTTTCAGGATCCCTTCGCCTCGCTCAATCCGCGCATGACCATCGGCGAAGTATTGGAAGAGCCGCTGATCGTGCACGGCTTGTTCGACCGCGCCACGCGCAAGCGCAAGGTCGCCGAGATTCTCGACGTCGTGGGTTTGAATCAGGCCTACGCCAGCCGTCATCCGCATGAGTTTTCCGGCGGCCAGCGTCAGCGCGTCGGCATTGCGCGCGCGATCATCACGCGGCCGAAACTGGTGGTTGCCGACGAGGCCGTATCGGCGCTCGACGTATCGATTCAGGCGCAAATTCTTAACCTCTTGCAAGCACTGCAAAAGGACTTCGCCCTCACCTACCTGTTTGTCTCGCACGATCTCGCCGTGATCCGTCATGTCAGCGACAGCATCGGCGTGATGTATCTCGGCCGCATGGTGGAATACGGTAGCTGCGAGAGCGTCTACAGCGCGCCCAAGCATCCGTACACACAGGCATTGCTGTCGGCGATTCCGCGTGAGCATCCCGATCAGGTGCGCGAACGCATCGTGCTCAAGGGGGGTATTCCCAATCCGGCGTCGCCGCCGACCGGCTGCCATTTTCATCCGCGCTGCGCGTCTTGCATGGATGTCTGCAAAACTGAAACACCTCCCCGCGTCGAAACCGCACCGGGCGAATACGTTGCCTGTCATTTGTATCGTTAAACTTTTTCATTCGTCACGACCAGAAAATACGAAAGCATCCTATGTCAACCTTCAACGCCAACCACTATCCCTACGCTTCGCGCCGCAGCGCGGTCTTTGCCAATCGCGGCATGGTCGCGACCTCGCAGCCGCTGGCTGCACAAGCTGGTCTGCAAGTGCTCCAAGCGGGCGGCAACGCCATCGATGCGGCCATCGCCGCCGCTGCCGCATTGACCGTGGTGGAGCCAACTGCCAACGGTATCGGCGGCGACGCGTTCGCGCTGATCTGGCACAAGGGACAACTGCATGGATTGAACGCCAGCGGCCCGGCGCCGATGGCGATGTCGCTCGATAAACTGACCGCCGCCGGTCACAAGGAAGTGCCGAAGTACGGTGCCCTGCCCGTCACCGTGCCCGGCACGCCGTCGGCCTGGGTCACCATGGCTGAACGTTTTGGCCGCATGCCTCTGTCGCGTTCGATGGCCGGTGCCATCAGCCTGGCGCAGGACGGCTTCCCGATTTCTCCGGTGGTGGCGTTTGCATGGCAACAGGCCTACAAGACCTTCACACGCGAGTTCAAGGAAGAGCATTTCAAATCGTGGTTCGATACCTTTGGCGCACGGGATGCAACTGGTAGCCTTGGCCGCGCACCGCAGGCCGGTGAAATCTGGCGTTCGCAAGGTCATGCCACCACGCTGCAATCGATTGCCGACGACAACGCACGCAGCTTCTATCAGGGCGCGCTGGCCGAGAAAACCGCAGCCTTCATTCGTGCCGCGGGCGGCTACATGGACGTGGCGGATCTGGCCAACTATCGTCCGCAATGGGTCGATCCGATCTCATCCAATTATCGCGGTTACGACGTCTGGGAAATTCCACCAAATGGCCATGGTCTGGTGGCCTTGCTGGCGCTGAACATGTTGAAGGGATTCGACTTCAGCGAACGCGACACCTTGCAAACCTATCACCGCCAGATCGAAGCGATCAAGCTGGCCTATGCCGACGGTCTGGCGCATATTGCCGACATCGACCACATGCGCGTCTCGGTCAAGGACTTGCTGTCGGATGCCTATGCCGACGAGCGCCGCAAGCTGATCGGCACGCACGCCACCTTGCCGGTTGCAGGCGATCCGCCACGCGGCGGTACTGTGTATCTGTGCACGGCCGACAACGAAGGCAACATGGTGTCCTTCATTCAAAGCAACTACATGGGTTTCGGCTCTGGTCTGGTGGTGCCGGGTACCGGTATTTCGCTGCACAACCGCGGCAACAATTTCACGCTCGACGCCGCGCATCCAAATTGCCTGGCGCCGGGCAAGCGTCCGTATCACACCATCATCCCCGGCTTCCTGACCAAGGACAACCAGGCCATCGGTCCGTTCGGTGTGATGGGTGGTTTCATGCAACCACAAGGCCACGTGCAGATGGTGATGAACACGGTCGACTTCGGCCTCAATCCGCAGGCATCGCTGGACGCACCACGCTGGGAATGGGAAAGCGGCAACAAGGTCAGCATCGAACACACCACGGCAGAACATTTGTTCCGCGGCTTGGGTCCGGCCGGTCTTGGTCATCAGGTCAGCTGGTCGGGCAATCAGCTCGGTTTCGGACGCGGCCAGATCATCTGGCGCGATGCCAACGGTGTGCTATGCGGCGGTACCGAGCCGCGCACCGACGGCTGCGTCGCTGCCTGGTAGACCCATCCCTATTGATAAGGCCACGCCGCTCATGCATGCCTCACCCGATCCGTCACTGACGCAGTCCGACAGCGTCGCCGAAGAGCCGGTCAAGGCCTCTTTGCCGGAGTATGTCTACGCGCGTTTGCGTGAAGACATTTTTGAAATGCGTCTCCTGCCCGGCGACCAGGTGACCGAGACCGAAGTCGCGGCTTACTTCAAGGTCTCGCGCACACCGGTGCGCGAGGCTTTGCAACGCTTGCAAAGCGACGGCCTGATGCAGGGATATGTGCGCGGCGGCTGGGAAGTCGTGCCGATGGATTTCAAACGCTTCGCCGACTTGTATGAGTTGCGCCAGCTGATCGAAGTGCATGCCGTCACACGACTGTGCGCGTCGCCGGAAGCGGGAAAACGCAGCATCGACATGGCGCAGATCAACGCGCTGAAAGCGGACTGGTGCGTACCGCCGGAACAACGCCTGACCGACGGCCGCGCGGTTGCCGCACTGGACGAATGCTTCCATCAGACGCTGGTGCGCGCCACCGGCAATCAGGAAATGGCCAGCGCCTTCGACCGTCTCACCGATCGCATCCGCATCGTGCGGCGGCTCGACTTTGTATACGGCGATTGCGTGGGATCGACCTACGAGGAACATGCTGCTATCCTTGCGCAAATCGACGCCCGCGCCGGAGATGAAGCTGTCAGACTCATAACCGACCACATCGCCGGCAGCCACGCGGAAGTCAATCAGATCACCTTGCATCGCCTGCACAGCGCGCGCGCCTCCGCCGCCACTGAGCGCCTGCCTTACGTCACTGTGAGAGTCATGCGCTCATTCTGACGGCGGCGTTGCAAGCAGCGTTGAAAGCAGATGCGGCCCCACGAAAAAAGTCCGTCATCGATTACGCGATAACGGACAAGTCGGTCTTTGCGACCGATGAGGAGACACAGGAATGTGTCAACTTCATCCTAAAGTGTTATTGAAAATGCAATCCGGTGAGGAGCTTGTGGTTCCTGTGGCTGTTCGCTCAATGATGCGTACTTGCCACACATTGGTTCCTGCAGCCCATCGTTCGTCAGTGAGTGGCTGCGTTGCCCAGGCAAGCGCTTGTATGGAACAGTCATTCAGCATCACCGTCTTTGTAAGTCCTGATTTGTAGTGTTGTAGCCAGTAGTGAGAATGCGTCCTTCATTGATCCGTGCAGATGGATCGTATGGACGGCATTTTTTCATCAGCCACTTAGCCACATGACAAGAAGGAGAAAGACATGCTCGGATTAACCTCGCTCGGCATCATCCACACGGCCATCGCTCTGGTCGCTGTCGTCACCGCTCTCATCATTCTCGCACGCGAACACCGCATCCTTTACGCCACCGGGGCGGGGCGACTGTATGTGCACGCGACGGTGCTGACCTGCCTGACGTCGTTGGGTATTTTTCAGCACGGCGGTTTCGGCAGGCCGCACGTGCTCGCGATCATCACCTTGATTACCTTGGGCATCGCGCAGGCAGCCATCAAGACCACGTGGTTTGGTCGTCGCAGCGTCTATGTGGAGATGGTGGCGTATTCAGCCACAGTGTTGTTCCATTTCATTCCGGCGCTGACCGAGACGGGTACACGCCTGCCGGTCGGTGCACCGTTCTTTGTGAATGCCGAAGATCCGCTGCTGAAGATGCTGACCGGTGCGCTGGTGTTGCTGTTTGTGGTGGGCGCGACGGCGCAGGTGTTGTGGCTGGGACGGCAGCGCGCCGTTGATCCGGGCACGGCGACACCAGCGTGAAATCAGCGATCAGCTAAAAGCCGTCGCCAGCGTCAGGAGCAAGGCCAGCACCAATGCCGGCTTGCCGGTCCGCAGCACCGAACGCGGCGCATAGCAAAGCTGCAGTACGAGGAGCAGGGCGGCGATGGTCATGGTGCCGAGCCAGGTCACAGGCCCGATACCCCAACCACTGTCGCGCACACAGACGATGAAGGCGACCGTCAGCGCCAGCGTGCCGAGCCAGCGGCCGCGTTTGCGCAGCAGTGCGCTCGGCTCGGCGCCACGGCCGTGGATGTCGGCGTAGTGGCGATCCATCGCCTGGCTCAGCGCCACCCACGCGCTGTAGGAAAGCGACAGTGTCGCCAGAAAAGGCAGGGGGAGGAAGTTCATCATGCCGCCTCCTGCAATTTGGCGTCATTCGCATTGTCGGCATCGTTGTGCGAATGCGCTTTGCCAATCTTCTTTACCGCTTTCTTCTTGCGTCCCAGATGCCAGGCCGCAAACGCCAGGCCGATGCCAAGCGCCAGCACCGTGAGATCGAAACCGGCGACTGGCCACGGGCCTTGCGCCATGAACAGCGTCACACCCAGATGCGACGAAGTCGTGAACACATTCAGCACCGGGATGCCCATGAACAGCAGGGCGCCGACCCACAATTGCCATTGCCACATGCGGCGGTCGGGGCGGATCTGCGCCAGCACCGCGGCGATGCCCCAGGCGATGAAGAACCAGTTCATTTCGGCGTCGGGACGTTTTTCCATCGCCACCGGCAACAAGCGGTTGGCCCAGAAATAGGCGGCGAAGGCGATCGGCAGACCGGCGATGGCGCCGATGTTGAGCGCTTCCACCAGTCGCAATCCAAATCCCGCTCCGATGTGGCCGCCTTGCGCCAGCTTCTTTGCATGACTCTGACGCGTCTTCACGGCCCACAGCAATGCACCGGTCGCCACCATGGCGCAGCCCGTCAGGCCGCAGAGAAAGAACAATACGCGTAGCAACGGATTGGCGAAGTGGCCGATGTGCAAGCCGTACAGCACACCGCGTGTCGCGTTGGCGCCGCCGATGTCTTCGCCGTCGGCGCTGATCAGTGCGCCGGTGACGCCGTTGTATTGCACGCTCGGCTGGATGTAATTCAAGCCTTTTTCTTCTTCACGGCGGATCTGGATGGTCGCGTTGGCATCGCCGGGATGATTGATCGTGATGCCCACCGCATGCATGCCATGCCAGCGTTGTTCGGCCTGCGCCAGCAGCGGTTGCAGCGGCGTCAGCGGCATCGGCTTGCCGGCCGCCTTGCCGTTCTTGGCGCTCGGGAAAACATCCGCGAAGAAGCTGTCCTGATTGCCTTTGTAAGCGGTTTGTATGCCCCAGGGCATGTACATGAACATCAGCGTTACCAGCCCGGTGTAGGTGATCATCAGATGGTAGGGCAGGGCCAGCACGGCGGTGGCGTTATGCGCGTCAAGCCAGGAGCGCTGACCTTTCTTGGGACGGAAGGTGAAGAAGTCCTTGAAGATGCGCTTGTGGGTGATGACGCCGCTGACGATCGCCACCAGCATGAACATCGCGCAGAAGCCGACGATCCAGCGCGCCCACAGCGGCGGCATGTAGTGCAGATCAAAATGCAGGCGATAGAGGAATTCGCCGCCGCGCGTCTCGCGCACGTCCGGCATTTTGTCGCCGGTCAGCGGATCGATGATCTGCGACGTGAACTTGCCGCGCGTCTTCGGCGGTGCATCTTTCGGTGGCGGGGAGATCCAGCCGATGCGCAAGGCGGTGCTGCGTTCAGCCGGCAATGTAATGAACCAGCGCGATGCCTCCGGCGCTTTGGCTTGCAAGGCCGTCAGCGCGACTTGTGCCGCCTGCGCGGTGCCGATGTCGGCGCTGTGTGAGGCATGCAGCTCGGGCTTCATCCACAGCGTGATCTCTTCACGGAAATAAGATGCCGTCCCGGCGCAGAACACCAGAAACAATACCCAGCACACCAGCAGTCCGGACCACGTATGCAACCATGCCATCGATTGGCGAAAACCTTCTCTCATGTCACGCTCCGCTGCATCACTACCAGAATCAGACCCAGTACCGCGCCCGGCAACACAATGCCGGCCCACGCGCGCCACGCCGTGCGCGCGGCAAACACCCACAGCACCGCGCAGCAAAACACGATGAAGGACAGTAAGGTGGCAGTGATCACCGCTTCGGCAGGAGCCATCGGCAACAAGATGGCGAGCAGGGCGGCGGCCGTCGCCGAGAGTGCGTAGCCGCCGCCAATGGCGGCCACTGCGCGTGAGGCGACGGCGAGACGGTAGCGGAGTGCAGGGTTCAGGATCATTTCTTTACAGGGTGATGATGTGGCGTCGGCTCTGGTGTAGCGTCAGCGACTCGTTGTAGCGATGTTCAAAGGCATAGCCGATGGCGTGCTGTTCACGGGTATAGACGTTGTAATCCGGTTCGCCGAGATTGCGATTGCGGGGTTTCCAGCACGGGCGTCTCGGTTTGCTGCCGGTCAGGGTTTTCTTGGCGGCAGCAGCCGAAATGGCTGTCGGCCGCGCGTTGAACGAGCGAACGAGCGGCAAGACATGTGCGGATTCCCTCGGAGTTATCGTTGTCCTGTGCCTGGCAACGATCAGATCGAGAGCTGGGTGCGTGGAAAAATGTCGGATTATTTCTCTATTTTTATCGATGAATTTGCAAATGATAACAATTCCCATTCATATTGTCATCTTGTTGTCAGGTCTCCGGCGAGGCATGAAACCAATGTTGCAGATTCCTGCCTTCCTGCAATTTGTGAAACAATGCAACATCACTTAACCTCCCGACGTATTTGCCGACTCATCAGCGGAATCAACCTGCCGGCATCGGCAACGTCTTCACCAATTCGCCATGACAGACTCTTTGGTCAGCAGCGCCTCCGGCGCCGATACACCCACTACTTTTATCGAACTGGACGCCCTGATTCGCGCCAATTACGCTGACATGCGGCCGCAGTTCCAGGCCGGGGCGGCCTTCCTTTTGGACAATCCGGGCGAGGTCGCGGTATCGACCATGCGGGCGGTCTCCACGCGTGCTGGCGTGCAACCGTCGACGCTGGTGCGGCTGTCGCAATATCTGGGTTTTCCGGGATGGGGCGAGCTGCGCGCGCTGTTTGTCGAACGTCTGGCGGTTACGCCCAAGGCCTATGCCTACAAGGCGCAGAGCCTGGTCAAGCGCAACAACAGCGATATCCTGATCGCTGAAATCTTCCAGGCTCAGCGCGCCAATCTCGATGCCTCCGAACCGAAGAATGCCGACGAATTGTTGCGCGCCGCCAAGACGCTGACCAAGGCGCGCCATGTGCATATCGCCGGTTTTCGCGCAGCGTATTCGGTAGCCTTCATGCTGGAATACCTGTACCGCCTGTTCCGTCCGAGCGTGACGCTGATCAAGGGTACCGCCGGTTCGCTGGCGATGGAATTGCGCGCCGTCACGGCACAGGATGCGACCATCGTGATCAGCTTCGCACCGTATTCCATCGAAGCCGTGCAGGTCGCCGAAGCCGCCAAGCGCGCCGGCAGCAAGCTCATTGCCCTGACCGACAGTGCCGTCGCACCGGTGGCGCTGCAGGCCGATCACACCATCCTGTTTTCGCACGAGAGCCCGTCGTTCTTCCCTTCCATGGCCGCCGCTGTTGCAGTCGCTGAAAGTCTGATCGAGCTGGTCATTTCCCTCGACGACGACAAGGCCGTCAAGCGGCTGGAGCAGGCCGAGGATGAGCTGTACCAAAGCGGCGCGTACGTGAAGTCCGGCAGCAAGTAATCTTGTCTCGCCGGATCACTCTGCAACAGTTGTTGCAACGTTAGACCTCCTCAATTTCCTTCTCGCCGTCGTCCCAACGCACGCTGGAACCCAGTGGCGGTTGTCGTTTATTCGGTACTTCGCCAAGACGCTGGATCCCCGCGCACGCTGGGATGACAGAGGAAAGGTGTGCGTTCTGCAATGAACGCGAGCGCCGCCAGATCATCCGGCGTCAGAGTATTTCCCGGCAAATTCATTCGCTGTCCGATTTGGTGCGCGCACGTGCCGCAATGCACCAAAAAATGCACTGTAAAATATTTATGCAACAAACGTTGCAAAAGCATTTTATTCAATCTATAGTTGGCCCAACTTGAATTCCTGCGCGGCGAATCGTTTGCTTGTCGAACTTTCGTACGTTGAATCTTTGCCTGAGGCCAGTTCCATGACACATGTTTTCCATCGTTATCCCAAACAAACCATGCCCGTCGCTAAAGCCGGCATCGGCATGGAGCTGATCGACAGCAACGGCAAGCATTACATCGACGCTTGTGGCGGCGCAGCCGTATCCTGCCTTGGTCACGGCCATCCGCGTGTGATCGAAGCGATTCGCACGCAGATCGATCAACTGGCGTATGCCCACACCTCATTCTTCACCACCGACGTGGTGGAAGAACTGGCCGACAATCTGAGCGCCTCGGCGCCCGGCGATCTCAATCATGTCTACTTCCTGTCCGGCGGTTCGGAAGCCATTGAAGCCGCGCTCAAACTGGCGCGCCAATACCATGTGGAAACCGGACAAAAGAGCCGTCGCCATTTCATCGCGCGCCGCCAGAGCTATCACGGCAACACGCTCGGCGCACTCGCCATCGGCGGCAATGCCTGGCGTCGCGAAGCATTCCTGCCGTTGCTGGTGCCGTCGCATCATGTCGCGCCTTGCTATGCCTATCGGGATCAACTGAGCTGCGAATCGGATGCGCAATACACGCAACGCCTGGCGGACGAACTGGAAGCAAAGATTCTGGAGCTTGGCGCCGACGAGGTTGCAGCTTTTGTTGCTGAAACCGTCGTCGGCGCCACCGCCGGTGCAGTACCGCCGGTCGGCGACTATTTCAAAAAAATCCGCGCCGTCTGCGACAAGTACGGCGTGCTGCTGATCCTCGATGAAGTGATGTCCGGCATGGGCCGCACCGGCTATTTGTATGCCTGCGAAGAAGACGGCATCGTGCCCGACATCCTGGTCATCGCCAAAGGTCTCGGCGCCGGCTACCAGCCCATCGGCGCGATGATTTCCAGCGACCGCATCTACAACGCGGTGGTCGGCGGCAGCGGCTTCTTTCAGCACGGTCACACCTACATCGGCCACGCCACGGCCTGTGCCGCGGCACTCGCCGTGCAAAAGACCATCAAGGACGAGCAGCTGCTGCCCAACGTGTTGGCGCGCGGCGAGCAGTTGCGCGCCACGCTGCGCAGCGCTTTCGCCAATCATCCACACGTCGGCGATGTGCGCGGCCGTGGCCTGTTCGTCGGTGTGGAGCTGGTTGCCGATCGCGACAGCAAGCAGCCGCTCGATCCGGTCAAGCGCACTCACAGCCGCGTCAAGAGCGAGGCCATGGCGCGCGGCCTGCTGGTCTATCCGATGGGCGGTACCGTCGACGGTCGCCAGGGCGACCACATCCTGATTGCGCCGCCTTTCATCAGCACCGCAGCAGATATTGACCGCATCGTCGAACGGCTTGTGCCGGCGGTCGATGCTGCATTGGCCTGACGCCATTCTTATACAGACACACCGGCAGCATCCATCAAATACATCAGGAGAGGAAACGACATGAAACGATTCACCCTACCGCTGTTTGCCCTGCTATCGGCATTGGCCGGACTCAATAGCGCCAATGCCGCCGACGCGGGCCTCGGCCCGACGCTGCAAAAGATCAAGGAAGGCAACGTCATCGCTATCGGTCATCGCACCAGCTCGATTCCATTCTCCTATTACGATGAAAACCAGAAGGTCGTCGGCTACTCGCAAGACCTCTGCAACAAGGTCATCGACAGTGTCAAAGCCAAGCTGAACATGCCCAACCTGGAAGTGCGCATGATCCCGGTGACCTCGCAAAACCGTACGCCGCTGCTGCAAAACGGCACCATCGATCTGGAGTGCGGCGTCACCAGCAATCTCAAGGATCGCTGGCAGCAGGTCTCTTTCAACACCACTTTCTTTGTCGCCAGCAGCCGCATCCTCACGCGCAAGGACAGCGGTATCAAAGACTTTCCCGATCTGGCCAACAAGGCGGTCGTGACCAACGCCGGTACGACATCGGAACGGCTGTTGCGCACGCTCAATGAACGCCGCAAGATGAACATGCAGATCCAGAGCGCCAAGGACTACGGCGAAGCTTTCCTGATCCTGCAATCGGGCCGCGTCGCTGCCTATGTGATGGACGACATCCTGCTGGCCGGTGCGCGCACCACAGCGCAAAAGCCCAATGACTGGTTGCTGACCGGGACACCGTTCGGTGCTGAACCCTACGGCTTCATGGTGCGCAAGGATGATCCGCAGTTCAAGCAACTGGTAGACGGTACTCTGAGCGGCCTGATGAAGAGCGGCGAGATCAACCGCATGTACGCCAAGTGGTTCACCTTCCCGATTCCGCCGAAGAACGTCAGCTTCAATTTCCCGATGCCGGAAGACGTCAAAAAGCTTTACGCCAATCCAAGCGACAAGCCGATGGATTGATCAGCTAAACGTTAGACTGAAGACCCGCAACGAGTTGGAGTAAGCACATGACGCAAGCACGCCTGCCGGTATTCGATCCGGCCCACGCCACGCCGGAACAGAAAGCGCTGCTGGACGATATCCTGTCGGGCCCGCGCGGCAATCTCAACGGGCCGTTCGTGAGCTGGATTCATAGCCCGGAGCTGGGCCAGCTGGCGCAGAAGCTGGGTGCTTACTGCCGCTACGACACCGGCCTGCCGCTGCGGCTGTCCGAGCTGGCAATTCTGGCGACGGCGCGCGAATGGCAATCGCAGGCGGAGTGGGCCATCCATCTGCCGATCGCCGTCGATGCGGGTTTGTCGGCGGTCGTTGCCGAGCAGATTCGTCTCGGGCGGGCACCCGTGTTTGAAAAAGAAGACGAGCGCGTGGTCTGGTCGTTCGCCACCGAGCTGTACCACCACAAACGCGTCGCCGATGCGACCTATGCGCGTGCGGTGGAGTTGTTTGGTCTGAAAGTGGTGGTCAACCTGATCGGCCTGCTCGGTTACTACGCACTGGTGGCGATGACGCTGAATGTCTTCGGCATGCGCGCTGAGGGCCAGACGTCGCTGCCTTTCCCCGAGCCGCCGCAAACTTGATTACCTGACTTCAGAGAAGCCGAGAACACATCATGGACTACCGCTGGAACTGGAGCGTCTTTCTCCATCAGGCTGCCGATAACCAGACCTACGTCGACTGGCTTCTGTCGGGCCTGTCGATCACGCTGGCGCTGGGTTTGTCGGCCTGGCTGATCGCGCTCACGCTCGGTACCCTGCTCGGCATCATGCGCACCTTGCCCAATCGCTGGCTCAGCGGTATCGCGGCTACCTATGTCGAATTGTTCCGCAACGTGCCGCTGCTGGTGCAGATTTTCATCTGGTATTTCGCCATGCCGGAGATTCTGCCGTTCGGCATGGGTGAAGCGATCAAGTCCATGAGCCCGCTGGCGCAACAGTTCACGACGGCGATGCTGTGCCTGGGATTTTTCACCGCAGCGCGCGTGTGCGAGCAGGTGCGTTCCGGTATTCGCGCTCTGCCGCCGGGACAGAAGAACGCCGGTCTCGCGATGGGTTTCACGCTGGGTCAGACATATCGTTATGTACTGCTGCCGATGTCGTTTCGCATCATTCTGCCGCCGCTGACGTCGGAGTTTCTCAACATCTTCAAGAACTCCGCCGTTGCCTCCACCATCGGTCTGCTGGAACTGGCCGCGCAAGGGCGCCAGTTGGTCGACTACACCGCGCAGCCGTATGAAGCCTTCATCGCCGTGACGCTGACCTACATGCTCATCAACATCACGGTCATGACCTTGATGCGCTGGCTGGAAGGGCGCGTCGCCTTGCCCGGTTTTGTCGGCAGCAAATAAGGATCCGCAGCATGAGCTACCAATTCGACTTCAGCGCAATCACCCCGGCCGCCGTCCACGTACTGGGACAAGGCATGCTGATCTCCTTGCAGATCACCGCCACGGCCATCGCTTTCGGCATCGTCTGGGGCACTTTGCTGGCGATGATGCGGTTGTCGTCGTCGAAGCCGCTGCAATGGTTTGCGACGGGTTACGTCAATCTGTTTCGCTCGATACCGCTGGTGATGGTGTTGCTGTGGTTTTTCCTGATCGTGCCGCAGTTGCTGCAGAAGGTGTTCAAGCTGTCGGCCTCCAATGATTTGCGCATGACCTCGGCGCTGGTGGCGTTCTCGCTGTTCGAGGCGGCTTACTATTCCGAGATCATCCGTGCCGGCATCAAGAGTGTCGCGCGCGGTCAGTTGGCGGCGTCGTTTGCACTCGGGCTGACGTACATCCAGACCATGCGTCTGATCATTCTGCCGCAGGCTTTCCGCAACATGGTGCCGTTGCTGCTGACGCAAGGGATCATTTTGTTTCAGGATACGTCGCTGGTCTACGTCAGCGCACTGGCCGATTTTTTCGGACGCGCCTACACCATCGGCGAACGCGATGGCCGCATCATCGAATTGCTGTTCTTTGCCGGCGCGGTCTACTTCGTGATCTGCTTCAGCATCTCGCTGCTGGTCAAACGCACCGTCAAGTCATAATCCTGCAAATCAATATCCGCGCTCGCGATCGTACAGATGCGGTGCGGGCAGGCCGTTTTCCAGCGCATGGATAACGCTTGCCGCCTGACGCGCACGTTCGCGGCGTGACGGCGTCGCCGCACCGTGCGGCGTGACGATGATGCGCGGATGATTCCACAAGGGCGAATCCACCGGCAGCGGCTCGACCGCAAAGACGTCCAGCAAGGCCGACGAAACATGACCCGAGTCCAGCGCCGCCAGCAAGTCTTCGGTCTGCACATGCGTGCCGCGTCCGACGTTGATGATCGCCGCACCGGCCGGCAGTTGCCGCAACAGATCGGCGTTGATGATGTCGCGCGTGTCCTCGGTATCCGGCAACAGGCAGATCAGAATATTGGTACGCGCCAAAAAGGCGCCGAGCTGATCTTCGCCGGCGTAGCACTTGATACGTTCGGCCGTGCGCGGCGAGCGTGCCCAGCCTGCGGTGATGAAGCCCAGTTGCGCATGCATCTGCGCGCACGCCAAGCCCAGCGCACCCAATCCCATGATGCCCACACGCGTTTCCACCGCAGTGCGCGGCGTGGCGAACTCGGTCCATTCACGCCGCGCCTGTTGCGCGATCATGCGCGGCATATCCTTGAGCAGCATCAGGCTGCTCATCGCGGTGAACTCCGCCATGCGTTGCACCGTGTCGTCTGTCACCATGCGGATGACGGGCACCGTGGCAGGCAGTCGCGGATCGGCCAGAATGTGATCGACGCCGGCGGCGCTGCTGATGACCGCCTTCAGGTTGGGGTAGCCGGCAATGCGTCCGGCTTCCGGTTGCCAGACCAGGACATATTCCACGGCGAGCGGGTCGATGCCGGGATCATTCCACCAGCGCACCTCCACGCCGGGCGCGAATTCGCCGAAATTTTTCTGCCACTCCGCCACCGCGTCGACGCCGCCCGATTTGACCAGCAGCACGGGACGGCGGGGATTATTTGACACGCTCATGCAGATTCTCCCGACACGGTCGGAACATGCATCGGCCGCCGCAACGCCGGATCGAAAGGATTGATGCGCTTGCTCAGGGCATCGGCTTCGCGCTTGAGAATCTGCACCACAGTCGGCAGGCGGTCATCGCTCAGACGCGACGTCAGCGTGCCGATGCTCAGCGCCGCCACGATTTGCCCGCTGCAATCGAAGATCGGCACCGCCAGTCCGGCCATGCCGTCAAGCAGGCCGGCATTGCGCGCAGCGTAGCCGTTCTGGCGCACGCGTTCAATTTCAGTCCGCAGATAGACTTCGTCAAATACACCGAACTCGCGGATACGCGGCAAGTTGTAGCGAATCACTTCATCCCGTTCCGCCTCCGGCAGGAAAGCAAGAATCGCCAATGCGCCTTGTCCCACGCCCAGCGCCACCCGTCCGCCGATGTCGCCGGTGAAAGCGCGAATAGGGAAGGGGCCGTCGACGCGATCCACGCAGACGGCATCGAAGCGCGAACGCACCAGCAGGAACATGGTGTCGCCCAGGCTGCCGCACAGCCGCAGCAACACCGGCCGGCACAGTGCGCGCAAATCCCAGCCGTTGCCGGCGCGTGCCGCCAGGCTGAACAGGTCCATGCCAAGCCGATACAGCTTGCTGCGCTCATCCTGTTCGACCATGCCTTCATTGACCAGCGATTGCAGCAGGCGATGCGTGGTGCCTTGTGTCAGCCCGATGTCCTTGGCGATTTGCGTCACGCGCGTGCCTTGTGCTGGTGCAGCGGCCAGTGCGCGCAAAACCGCAAAGGTGCGTTGCACGCCGTTGGCGGGAAGAGTGGTTTCGTTGCTCATGTCGATAAATGGAATGGTTGCTGCCGTCTTGAGCAAGGTATTTCACTCAACGGAATAAGTAATAAAAATATCCTGTTTGATGAAATACGATAGCAGAATTGGCAAGGAAATTGCATAAGGATTGCAATAACTCATGCGTTACCTAAGCAATTCGGATACCCGCTCCGCAAGTAATTAAACAAGCGATGGATACCGGATCACGAAGGATCGTTTTCCTTGGAAAGGACTTGCCATGTCGTTCCTCACGCTGACCAATGTCAGCAAGTTTTACGGAGATACCCAGGCGGTATCGTCTTTCAACCTGAGCGTGGAGAAGGGCGAATTCATTTCGCTGCTCGGCCCCTCCGGTTGCGGCAAGACCACCACCTTGCAGATGATCGCCGGCTTTGAAAGCGTCAGCGGCGGCCGCATCGAACTGGATGGTCGCGACATCACGCACGCCAAGCCCAACACGCGCGGCCTCGGCATCGTGTTCCAGACGTATGCCTTGTTCCCGCACATGACGGTCGAGCAGAACGTCGCCTTCGGCCTGGAAATGCGCAAGATCCCTGCTGCCGAACGCCGCGACAAAGTGGCGCAGGCGCTGGCCCTGGTCCATCTGGAAAAACACGGCAAACGCTATCCGCGCGAAATGTCCGGCGGCCAGCGTCAACGCGTCGCGCTCGCACGCGCACTGGTGATCCAGCCGCCGGTGCTGTTGCTGGACGAACCGCTGTCTAACCTCGACGCCAAGCTGCGCGAAGAAATGCAGTTCGAGCTGCGCGACATCCAGCGCAAGGTCGGCACCACCACCATCATGGTGACGCATGACCAGAGCGAAGCGATGTCCATCAGCGACCGCGTGGTTGTGATGGAAGCGGGTCACGTCACGCAAGTCGATCGTCCGCTCAGCGTGTACGAGCATCCGGCCAATCGTTTCATCTCGACCTTTGTCGGCAAAGCCAATTTGCTCGAAGGCAGCGTGTTGCGCCAGGCAGGCGACCACGCGGATATCGACGCCGGCGGCATGACGCTGACATTGGAAGCAGTCGACAGCGGCCTGCGTTCCGGCGCACAGGTGTTGCTCGGCCTGCGTCCGGAAAAAATCAAATGCGTCGCCGCGGGCAAGGGACGTTGCGACGGCCAGGTCAGCCAGCGCTTCTTCCTCGGCAGCCAGTGGATGTACAGCATCGTCACGCCGCTGGGCGAACTCACCGTACTGATCGCCAATGATGGCGCCGACATGCTGGAGCCGGGACAGAACGTCGGCATCGACTGGAACGATCACAACCTGCGACTGGTCTCGGCCAACCGCAGTACCGCAATCAGTGCGGCAGAGGTTGCCTGATGAGCGCCGCTTCGACTACTTCCGTTGCGCCATCTTCAGTGGCCCAGAAGGCGATCAGCAATCGCAGCCTGCCATGGTTCATGTCGGCGCCGGCCATTTTGCTGTGCAGTGTGATGCTGCTGGTGCCGCTGTTGCTGACCGTGCTGCTGTCCTTCAATGCCTTCGACGCCGACACCGGGCCCAAGGCCGGCACCTTCACGCTGGAACACTACCGTGCGGTGCTGACCGATCCGTACTACTACGAAATTTTCTGGCGCACCTTCTGGATCTCGGGTCTGGTGACGCTTATCTGCATCGCCGTCGGCACGCCCGAGGCGTACATCCTCAATCGCATGCGCAAGCCGTGGCGGTCCATCATGTTGCTGGTGGTGCTGGCGCCGCTGATGATCTCGGTGGTGGTACGCGCTTTTGGCTGGAGCATGCTGCTGGGGCCGGAAGGGCTGGTCAACGGCGCGCTGTCGGCATTCGGCATCGGCCCCTTCAAGATGCTCTATACCGAGACCGCCATCGTCATCGCGCTGGTGCATGTGATGCTGCCGTTCATGGTGATTCCGGTCTGGACTTCGCTGCAAAAGATCGATCCCGGCGTCGTCAACGCCGCGCTGTCGCTCAATGCTTCGCCGACCACCGCGCTGCGCCGTATTGTCCTGCCGCAGATCATGCCGGGGATGCTCTCGGGCAGCCTGATCGTGTTCGGTCTGTCGGCCAGTTCGTTTGCGATTCCCGGCCTGCTGGGCGGACGCCGCCTCAAGATGATGGCCACGCTGATCTATGACGAATACCTGCACGAACTCAACTGGCCGCTCGGGGCCGCCATCGCCTTGCTGCTGCTGCTGGCGAACCTGGCCATCATGCTCGGTTGGAATCGCATGATCGAGCGTCGTTACAAGAAAGCATTGGGGTAAGCACATGACCAAGAACGGACCGATTGCATTGCTGTTCAATGGGCTGGTGATCAGCTTCATGCTGGCGCCGATTCTGGTGGTGTGCGTGATCGCCTTCACCCCGGAAAACACTCTCACCATCCATGGCCCGGCACTCTCGCTGCGCTGGTTCAAGGCCGTGTTCGCGTATCCCGACTTTGTCAGCTCGTTCTGGAACAGTCTGTGGCTGGGCCTGTCTTCCGCGACCATTGCCACCGTCATCGCGGTGCCGGCCGGCATGGCGCTGATCCGCTATCCCAACCGCTGGAGCGGTGTGCTGCAGGGCTTGTTCCTGTCACCGCTGATCATTCCGCATCTGGTGCTGGGCGTGGCGTTGCTGCGTTTGTTCACCTTGATCGGCGGCGCCGGCAGTTTCGGCTGGCTGATCCTGGCGCACGCTTTGGTGGTCACGCCCTACACCATGCGGCTGGTGATGTCGGCGCTGATTGGTTTTGACCGCAGCGCGGAGCACGCGGCGATGTCGCTGGGGGCGAGCAAGAGCACGGTGTTTTTACGCATCACGCTGCCGATGATTTTGCCCGGCATCACCGGCGGCTGGTTGCTGGCCTTCATCAACAGCTTTGATGAAGTGACGATGTCGATCTTCGTCACCTCGCCGTCGACCGTTACGCTGCCGGTGCGCATGTACATGTACGCCACCGAGTCCATCGATCCGATGATGGCTGCCGTATCGGCGCTGATGGTGGCGATCACGGCAGGCGCAATGATCATTCTGGATCGTGTCTACGGACTCGATCGTGTATTGGTGGGTCGCTCATGAAGGCAACCGCAATCCGCCCGCAGTTTGTCCGCGTTGCCGAACAGGCGCGCACGCCGGTTGCATTCGTTCTGGACGGCCGGCCGGTGACGGCCCTGGAAGGCGACACCGTGTTGACGGCGATCTTGCTGACTGCAGGTCACGTACGCCGCAATGAATTCAGCGGCAAACCACGCGCCGGTTTTTGCATGATGGGCGCTTGCCAGGATTGCTGGGTGCAAACCGTCAGTGGTGAAAAGCTGCGCGCTTGTTCGACCTTTGTCCGTGAAGGTATGCAATTGCTGACCGAAGCTGAGGAACGGGGAGAGCAGCCATGAGCAAACTCAGTCCCATTATTGTCGGCGCCGGCCCTGCCGGTGTACGCGCTGCACAGACGCTGGTCGCCCACGGCTTGCGTCCCATCTTGCTGGACGAAGCACCGCGCGCCGGCGGCCAGATTTATCGCCAGCCGCCGCCAGGCTTTTATCGCAGCAAAAAGAAACTCTACGGTTTTGAAGCAGGCCGCGCCGATAGCGTCCATCAGGATTTCGCCGCGCTGGTGCAGCAGATCGACTATCGTCCGCAAACACTGGTGTGGAACGCGCAGCCGGATGTGCTTGACATCATGAACACCACCACGCTGGCCGCCGACAACATCGCATGGCAAGACATCATCGTCGCCACCGGCGCGACCGATCGCGTGTTGCCGGTGCCTGGTTGGACCACGCCGGGGGTCTACACCCTTGGTGGGGCACAGGTCGCGCTCAAATTTCAGGGCTGCGCCATCGGCCGCCGCGTGGTGCTGGCCGGTACCGGACCGCTGCTGTATCTGGTCGCTTATCAATACGCCAAAGCCGGCGTCCAGGTGATGGCTGTGCTCGACAGCAGCAGCCTGTCCGACCGCATCGCCGCGTTGCCCGACATGCTCGGCCAGCCGGCGCTGCTGATGAAGGGCATGTACTACATGGCCTGGCTCATGGCACATCGTATTCCGCTGAAGACGCACGCACGTTTGCTGCGCGTCGAAGGCGAAGGACAAAATAAACACGATGAGCACGTGCGCGCCGTAGTCTGGCGACGCGAGAGCATGACCGCGGAGGAACCCGTCATCGGCCCTGAGCAGACAATCGAGTGTGACGCGCTTGGGTTCGGTTACGCGCTGCGCTCCGAAACACAGCTGGCCGATCTGCTCGGTTGCCGCTTCGGCTTCGACGCCGTACAGCGTGCCCATCTGCCCGAGCGCGACAAAGCCGGACGCAGCAGCGTGCCGGGCGTCTACCTCGCAGGCGACGGCGCCGGCATCATGGGCGCGGATGCGGCGGAGCTGGCCGGTGAACGCGCCGCACTGGCACTGCTGCAAGATCGTGGAGTGCAGATCGACAACGCGCGCGCCGACAAGCTGGAACACCGCTTGGCGCGCATCGGCGCATTCCGCAAAGGACTGGAACGCGCTTTCCCTTTCCCGCACAAATGGGCCGGACTGGCGGATGACAAACTGATCGTGTGCCGTTGTGAGCAAATCAGTGCCGGAGAATTGCGTCAGGCTGCACGCGACAACAACGCGCAAGAGATGAATCGCCTCAAGGCGCTCACCCGCATCGGCATGGGCCGCTGCCAGGGGCGCATGTGCAGCAGCGCGGCGGGCGAGATCCTGGCGCAGGCTTGCAGCATCCCGCTGGCGCAAGTCGGCCGCTTGCGCGGACAGGCGCCGATCAAGCCGGTGCCGATCGGCATGCACGCGTTGAAATCTGCGCCTGCGCCGGTCTCGGCATCGCCATCCACGCAGCAGACGGCTTCGGTCTTCCATGTTGCACTTGCTGCGGGAGAGGACGAATGAAACAAAGAGTCACCACCGACATCAACGCCGGCCCCAAACGTTTGTCCGCTGACGTGTTGATCGTCGGCGGCGGCATTGTCGGCACTTCAGCCGCACTTACGCTCGCCAAGGCAGGACGCAAGGTCGTCTTGCTCGAACGTGACCTGTGCGGTTCGCGCTCCAGCGGCATCAACTATGGCGGCGTGCGCCGGCAAGGCCGCTCGGTATCGCAACTGCCACTGGCGCAGCGCGCACATCGCATCTGGGAAGGCCTGAGCGATCTCATCGGCATCGACGGCGAATACGTGCGCAGCGGTCACTTCAAACTGGCGCGCAGCGCGGCCGACATGCAAGCGCTGGAAGCCTATGCCGAACTCAGCAAACCTTTCGGACTCGGCATCGAGCTCATCAGCGGCGAACGTCTGCGCCAGCAATGCCCGTGGCTCGGCGGTGCGGTGGTGGGCGGTTCGCTCTGCCCGGAAGACGGCCAGGCCAATCCACGTCTGGTGTCGCCTGCCTTTGCGCAGGCGGCGCAACGTGCCGGCGCGCACATCATCGAACGGTGCGAGGTGCGCGAAGCCGGTTATGATGGCACGGCGTTTTCGGTACGCGCTGAACTGAGTACCGGCGAAGGTCGCCAGTCGCTGCAGGTGCGCGCTGCGTCGCTTATCAACTGCGCCGGCGCCTGGGCCGGTAAGCTGGCCGAAGCCTTCGATGAAGCCGTGCCGATGTTCAGCGGCCATCCCAACATGGCAGTGACCGAGCCGATTCCGTACTTTCTGCCGTGGAGCCTGGGGGTGGAAGGCGGATCGATCTATTGCCGCCAGGTCAGCCGCGGCAACGTGGTGCTCGGCGGCGGTCGCGGCTATGCGCAGGACGAAAGCCGCGCGCGCTCATCGCATGACGCCATCCTCGCATTGCTGCCGCAAGCCGTCGACTTGCTGCCGGCTTTGCGCCACGTGCACATCATCCGCACCTGGAGCGGTGTGGAAGGTTACCTGCCGGACCGCCAGCCGATACTCGGGGCGAGCAGTACGCAGGACGGCCTGTTCCACGGTTTCGGTTTTTGCGGCGCCGGTTTTCAGATCGGACCGGCGGCGGGCGAAGTGCTCGCCGATCTGGTCATGCATGGCCGCAGCGACATACCCATCGATGCATTTTCGATCCGACGTTTTCAATCCACTCTTCCCGTTGCAGATTTCAACCTCGCTTCCGAACCAGAAAGGAAAATTCAATGATTTCGCTTTCATCTTCTTTCGTCCGTCACACCTGTACTACGGCAGTCGCTGCTGCACTCTCGCTGCTGGCGATGAGCAACGCGGCGCAGGCCGCCGATCCCAAGACGCTCTACATCGGCATGAACGGCGGCAACATGGAGAAGACCTACACGCAATTCGTGTTCGGTCCCTTCGAGCAAAAGAATAACGTCAAGGTGGTGGTCGTGCCGGGCGGTTCTTCCGACATTCTGGCCAAGGCGCAGGCCGCCAAGGACAAGCCGCAGATGCACCTGATGTTCCTCGATGACGGCGTCATGTACCGCGCCATCGGCATGGGCCTGTGCGAGAAGCAAAAACCCAATCCCAACCTCGCCGGCATCCTTCCGGTTGCGCACATCAAGGGCGACATGGCTACCGGCGTCACCATCAGCATGACCGGTCTGGCCTACAACACCAAGGTCTACGCCGACAAGGGCTGGGCGCCGCCGACCTCGTGGCTGGACATGGCCGATCCCAAGCTCAAGGGTAAGGTCGTGTTCCAGTCGCTGTCCTCATCGACCTTCGGCCTGCACGCCTTCCTCGCCTTCAACAAGCTGAAGGGCGGCACCGACAGCAACGTCGAGCCGGGCTTCACCGCCTGGCCGAAGACCGTCGGCCCCAACGTCGTCGAATATATCGCCAGCTCCGCCAAGATTTCTGAAATGGCGCAAACCGGCGAGGCTGCCTTGTTCCCCTACACGCCGACCCAGGTCACGATCCTGAAGAGCAAGGGCATCCCGGTCGAATACGTGCATCCGAAAGAAGGCGGCGTGGTCTTGATGGTGGCGCAATGCGTTATCGCCAACAACAGCGAGCCGCAACTGGCACAAGAGTTGGCCGCGTATCTGCTGAGCCCGGAAGCACAGGGCAAGGCGCTCGAAAACGGCAGCTTCAATCCCACCAACACCAAGGTACAAGTGACCGGCGCAGCGGCGGCGGAACAGAAGCGTCTGAACGACTACGTGAAGAACTCACGCAACGTCGACTGGGATGAGGTCAACAAGAATCGCGCGGTGTGGAATACGCGTTGGAATCGGACGATCGAGCGTTAAGGGGTGTAAGCCGAAATTCCAGAAAATTTCCTTATCAATGCCGGTAGGCGGCGCCAAATCAAATAGCGCGCCGCCTCCGCGTCGTGGCGTTGGCATCGACGGCCAAGCGCCCTGCAATCCTCCGTCACATATTCATAGTTGATTCGAATTTGTGCGAGGTTTGTTAAAACTTTCTCAACCTTCCATTCCCTGCCTTGACGACATACAAGGTAAATGCTCAACTGAGGCCCCTCAAATGGTTGCTCAGGCCGGGCCATATCCTTCCGCTCCCTTTCTGGAGAATTTATGTTGCTTCGATGCGTTGTCGCGCTTTCCCTCGCCATGCTTCTGGCCGGCTGCAGCATCACGCAAACCGTCTCCGATGCCGCCAGCAATGCCTATCGAACCCTCTTCCCAAAAAAACAAGACACGCTGCACATCGGCATCGTCACGGACAACACCGCCAATCTCGATGGGACCGGCAAACCTCTCTCGGTTGTAGTCCGTGTCTACCAGTTGAGAAGGCGCGAAGCTTTTAACGCCGCTTCCTACGAGGCCCTGCAAAATCAGGACAAAGCTGCTCTGGCCTATGACGCACTATCCGCAGACAGCCAGACCGTCCTCCCCAACACAGGAACGCGCCTAAGCGTCCCCTTATCTGAAGAGACGCAATATCTCGGCGTCGCCGCCTTTTTTCGCAAGCAAGATGACGGCAACACATGGCGGCTCGTAGTGGATCGAAAAACACTACTCTCCAAGCCCAATCTGATGCTGTCCATTTCGGAATACACGATCCGCATTCAGGACCAGACAGGCCGTTAACTCAGGACAAAACGTCATGCAACACCACATGAAGACGGTGCTCTGCGCGCTGATCTGGGCAATCACAGTACACGCGCAGGCCGAGGAGCGGGGTGAACGTTACCAGCCTACGTCCACCCGTTGCCCCTCCGCTCCCATGCTGGATACGCCGTCGTCGAACAACGGTGATGGCAGCTCCGGCCTGCCTCCTGCCCGTGCGGCTGGCAATGCGGCCAACAGCGGCTTGCCAAACAACGGTTTTCCGCCGCCTGCCCGACTCGACGCTCATGGGCAAAAACTGGCAGGGCCTCCCGAGCCATCCCGTCCCAGGGTAGAGCAGCGCCAGTGCGCCAAGTCCTGCGAGGCTGGCTATACGATGGTGATGGACGATCGACACCAACAGTGGTGCCAGCGCATCAAGCCCAAAGCCATTAGCATGAGCGTGCCGGTGGAGCTCAAACCGGCGGGCATTGATGCCCCCTTTCAGCTCAATCGCGACGGCAAGAACAAACACAAGCTTGATCCGGCCAAGCTCGCACCCTGGCAAGGCCGGGTCGTGGTGCAAGTCGTCGGCAGCGACGACAAGCCGCTCGTCGGCCAAGCGGTCAAGCTAGTGCAGACCGTGGAAGATGACTCCGGCGGCCACCCCGAACGCAAGCACAAGGGGCAACGTCCGCTGGCCGTGCTGTTTCTGGAAAAAGCTGCTCTCGCTGTCAACAAACAGGGGGAAATCACCACGCCGCTGGTCACCGATGCGCAAGGTCAGATCAAGCTGTTTTTTTCGGCTCCGGAATTTGCCGGTGTCCACCGCCTCAAGGCTGAATGCGCGCAGAGTACTTGCGGCACAGCCGAGGAAACGGTGATGGTGAAGGTGCCTGATCTGGCAGAGTACGAGCCCGCCGAGGGAACGGCGCAGTTGGTGGGCGGCACCAATGAAAAGCATGAGCAACGACATTACTTGACCAAACAATCAATAAAAAACCTAGAAGTAATGATTAAAGCCATGAATAAATCCGGCTGGAAACCGGTCGGCGTGAATGACGCCGCGTTGCCTTGGGGCGGGCTCTTCGACATCTCCGGTAACTGGCGACCCTCGCATTTCGATCATGGCGCGGGGACTGCGGTGGATTTGCGTACGGCCAACATCGAGCTCGGCACGAAGTCGCAAGTCTATGACAGCCAATGCAATTCTCAAGACGCCAACGCACTCAGCAACCAACTTCCCAGCACCAAAATTCTCTGGCATGACGGGCCGCCTCACGACATAGAACATTTCCATGTTTATCTGCTTGGCACCGCCCCTAATGGCACACCGAAGAAAAGTTGTCAGGATGCAGGTGGATGGATGAAAAAAGCCGACGAGAAGGCCAAAGCGAAAGCTGACAAAGAAGGAAAAAAGGAAACCAAAGGATGATGCCCATGAAACTTGCCACACAATATGCCTTGATTCTGGCCTTCCTGTGTCCGCCCGCCATCGCACAACCAAAGCCTGACGCCGAACCACCGAAGAACATGATCACGCCGCTTCCCGGCCAGAACGCCTGGGAAATCCGCGAGGTCGACCCGGACTCCGAAGAAGTCCGCACCTTCCGTTACGTCTTACGCAACCAGATTGCGCCTTCAATGCGCAGCACCATCGATATCGATAAGGAGGGGCGGCAGTTCGTCTACCGCTATCGCTTGAGCAATGGCAAACAGGCTGAGCAGGACATTAATAATTTTTGGATATGTTGCGTACCTTTACAGGTCTTTGTCGTTCCGGAAGATGAGCCTTTTCCTAAAAAAACCGGGGATAAGGATAAAGACAAGGCGGCCATGTCTGAGTGGTATAAGCGTATGAGAGCTGGCGCCGAACTCATCGTCTCGGGAGGGGACCGATATCTACCCGCTCCTGCCAGCTGGGACCCCTCTCTGAAGCAAGGCGATGGCAGTGCCGGCTATGGTTGGCTTGCACACTTCACTAAAGGTATTCCCTACGGCATGCCGCCGGGCACCTGGGCCGAAGGCTTCGCCTTCCTGCGTCCTGAATTGCCGGGGGTGCGCATCGCCAAGTTGCAGGGCTTCGCCAAGAACGACCAGGTCCCCGGCAGCTACGACATCGACACCGACGACCCTAAGCTCAAGGCGGAAATCGCCGCCATTGCACGTTCGGATGGACGATGGCTGCCGGTTCTCGCGCCGGTCTTTCCGGTTCCCGAGCCTTTCGATGCCACCGTCTTCACACGGGAGTTGTGGAGCGAAATCGAAAACACCTGGTACCGTGATGATGATTACAGCCTGACCATGCTCGCCCCGGAGGTCTTTACGCAACTCCAACGCGAATTCAAGCTCCTGATCCCGGCGCTGGAGGCCAACAACACCAGCGCTGCCAAAGCCGGCATCGCCCGCATGCTGGCGTATATGGCGCAATTGACCGCGCCCGACAGTGTCACCCCAGAGAACGCAGGTCAAGAACAGGCGGCCAACGACACCACTCCTTTGCCCACCACGCGCGCACCTGTTACCGATCCCAACAGCGTCGATGCCGCCACCCACACCATCCATCGCGTCGCCGCGCGCGCCCTGGTGTTCAATCTGGCCTATTTGCAAGAACACCTGGGTTCGGGCAAGTGAGGTCCTACGAAGCCATCTAAAACGTTCCCTACCGCGCAATCGGATCTCATCGACTAGGAGGTAGGGTGATCGCACGAGGGAATAGCCATGCCGGGCGGCAAAGCTGCATGCAGGAATTCTTCCCCGCCGCACATCCTCAATTCAATATTCCTCGTCGTATATTTCCTCTCCGAAATGACAGTATTGCAGTCGAATTTCGCCAGTCGGCTGCGATAGTTGTGCGTCAGTCAAGCTATCCCAAACTATTCTCAATCCTTCCTTGCGCTTGCCCTTCATCTTTACTAGATTGGGTATTCCACCAGAAGAACAGCTAGTCATCACAGCCAGCGAAAACAGCGTACTTAACTGTCCACCCGAGGAGCACAGTAATGAGTCCTGCTACATCTGCTGTATTGGAAGAACGCTCTGCAAGAGCACATGCCGGGAACCTCGGCATCGGTATTACTCCCCGCCCGCAACGTCGCCGGGAACGTCTTGACATTACCTTGATGGAACTTGATCCACGTGATGTGGTGGATGGCGTGCTGCTTGAGAACGGCATGTTCCTTGCGCCTGATCCGACACCTGTGGGCACGATGCGCGAGGTTTGTCCGCATTGCGAGGGCGTGGCGCTGCAACTCGTCTTGCGTCGCCATCATGTCAAACGCTCGCACTTGTTTTGCGGGCAATGCACACGCTGCTACGACGCGGTATGCGAAGGAGGGTATTCGATACTCGGAATAGTCTGAGCTGATCAATATTTTTCAACGATAGCAGTATCGTAATGACAGCGGCCTCAGGGCCGCTTTTCTTTTTCAGCGTCGTTGCCTTTTTCTATTTCGGCCTTCACGGCGTTGAGCATGTGACGCAGATCGCTTTTCATGAGCGCTGCACCAAAAAGCGTAGGCACATAAAAATCGGGCGCGATGATGCCTGCGTAAGAGATGCGGGTGTGGCCGTCGTCTCCAGGTTGCTGCGGCTGCTGAGGTTGTAGTTCCCAGCGTGCCTGGTATTCGCGCATGTTGCCGCTGATCAGGCGTATATCGATGACCTGCATCGGCTGTTCGGTGACGTGCAGCACCAGGTCGATGTTTTGCCGGATGAACAAAAATTTGGCGAAGCCATTTTGGGTGACCACGCGCTCATTGCCTTCGCTGGAAGTGACCTGCGAGCGCGACAGGTTGGGGACGAATTCCGCGAGCCGGTTGTAGTCGGTCAGCACCTTCCAGCTGCGCGCCACGTTGGCGTTGACCGTCATCTTTGCCGTCACTTCAAAGAGCGGATAGCCCTTGGCGCGGTTCATGCGGACATCGATGTCGGGTTGGTCGATGGTCTGTGCACCGGCATTGCTGCCGGTCATCCAGACCAGTGCTACCAGTGAGCAAAGCAGAGAAGGTCGCAAAGGGGCTTTCGATTGGCTGGTTCATCAATAGGCAAGCGGGAGCTTACGCGAATCTGGTGACGGTGCAATGTCAGGGTGAACATGCGCAGTGGTATCGGTACCATTTTGGCAATGCTAAAATCGCGCCATGACGAAGCCCTCTGTTCCCTCCTTTCCTGCCATTTCAGCATCCGCACCTGACGCCTCAATGACGGATACCCAGCCTGTCCTTGAAAAAGTGCGTAAAGGTCGCAAAGGCGCCGGACTGACCTTGCGCGATGTCGCCAAGCTGGCGGGCGTGGCGCCGATCACGGCTTCGCGCGCGCTCAATACGCCGGATGCGGTTTCCGAAACCGTGTTGAAAAAAGTGCGTGAGGCGGTTGAGCGCACCGGCTACGTTCCCAATCTCCTCGCCGGTGGGCTGGCCTCGAAGAAAAGCCGCCTGGTTGCCGCCGTGGTGCCGACCATTGTCGGGCCGATCTTTCTGGAAACCGTGCAGTCGCTGACCGAATCGCTGGCCGCGGCCGGTTATCAACTGATGCTGGGTCAGAGCGGCTATGAAAACTCGCGTGAAGACGCTTTGCTCGAAGCCATCATCGGCCGCCGTCCGGACGGCGTAGTGCTGACCGGCATCATGCGCTCGCCGGAGTCGCGCAAGCGTTTGCTGGCCAGCGGCATCCCGGTGGTGGAAACCTGGGATCTGACGCCGACGCCGATCGACATGCTGGTCGGCTTCTCGCATGAAAACATCGGTATCGCCGTCGCACGTCACTTGCACGCCGCCGGCCGCCGTCGCGTGGCCGTGATTGCCGGTGTGGACGAACGCAGCCGCCGCCGTGCCAAATCGTTCTCGGATGAAGCGGTGCGCCTGGGCATGGCTGCCGGCGGTGTGACTGAAATCCCGCTGTGCATGGTGCCGGCGCCGACGACCTTGGGCAGCGGCCGTACTGGGTTATCCGATCTGTTGGGCCAGGACGCCGCCATTGATGGCGTGTTCTGCAGCTCGGACATCCTCGCCATGGGGGTGATGATCGAGGCGCAGGTGCGCGGCATTTCCATTCCGGGGCAACTGGCGGTGATGGGTTTCGGCGACCTGAGTTTTTCACGCGACCTGCACCCGCAACTGACGACGGTGCGCATTGACGGCACCGGCATCGGCAAGGTGGCGGCGCAGTTCATCATCGATCGTGCCGACGGCCTGCAAGTGGCTGATCGCGTGCATGACATCGGCTTCACCATCATTGAGCGCGAAAGCGTCTAGCTGGATGTTTTTCAGATCGCCGGCAGTTCCTTCAAGCAATATTTTCTGAAAATCAACTCTTCGTAAACCGATTGACACGTCAAAACGGTACCGCTACCATCAGCATCAATCGGAATTGGTAGCGGTACCAATCGGTGCTTTCAACGGATGCGCCAGTTCCTGAATTACCTCGGATCAACTCAGGGAAGCTCATCATGTCAATTCAGAACACCGCCGCCGCCGCGCCTGTCGTCACAACAATGCAAGTCATCCCGGTTGCCGGGCGCGACGGCATGTTGCTAAACCTGAGCGGCGCGCACGGCCCTTACTTCACGCGCAACATCGTCATCCTCACCGACAGCGCCGGCAACACCGGCGTCGGCGAAGTGCCGGGCGGCGAGCGCATCCGCCAGACCCTGGAAGACGCGCGCGAACTGGTCGAGGGCAAATCCATCGGCACGTATCATTCCATCCTCAACCGCATGCGCCAGGTTTTCAACGACCGCGACGCCGGCGGACGCGGGCTGCAGACTTTCGATTTGCGCATCACCATCCACGCCGTGACGGCGGTGGAGTCGGCGCTGCTCGATCTGCTGGGCAAATTCCTCGGCGTGCCGGTCGCCGCCTTGCTCGGCGAAGGCCAGCAGCGCGACAAGGTCGAAATGCTCGGCTACCTGTTCTACGTCGGCGACCGCAATGCCACCGATCTGGACTACCACAGCGAACCTGACGCCGCCGACGACTGGCAGCGCCTGCGTCATGAAAAAGCCATGGACGCCAAGGCCATCGTGCGGCTGGCTGAAGCGGCTTATCAGCGCTACGGTTTCAACGACTTCAAGCTCAAGGGCGGCGTGCTGCGCGGGGAAGATGAAATCGAAGCCGTCACCGCCTTGCATGAGCGCTTCCCGCAGGCGCGCATCACGCTGGATCCCAACGGCGGCTGGTTGCTCAAGGATGCGATCCGTCTGTGCCGCGATCAGCACGGGGTGCTGGCGTATGCCGAAGACCCTTGCGGCGCCGAAAACGGCTACTCCGGCCGCGAAGTGATGGCCGAATTCCGCCGCGCTACCGGCTTGCAGACCGCCACCAACATGATCGCCACCGACTGGCGCGAGATGGGCCATGCGATTCAGCTGCAATCGGTCGACATTCCGCTGGCCGATCCGCATTTCTGGACCATGCAAGGTTCGGTGCGGGTGGCGCAGATGTGCAACGAATGGGGCCTGACCTGGGGTTCGCATTCCAACAACCACTTCGACATTTCGCTGGCGATGTTCACGCAGGTTGCGGCAGCCGCGCCGGGCAACATCACCGCCATCGACACGCACTGGATCTGGCAGGACGGCCAGCGCCTGACGCGCGATCCGCTCAAGATCGTTGGCGGCATGGTCGATGTGCCAACGGCACCGGGCCTCGGCGTCGAGATCGACATGGAGCAGGTCATGGCCGCCAACGCGCTGTACAAGTCCAAGGGACTTGGCGCGCGGGACGATGCCATCGCCATGCAATACCTGATTCCGGGCTGGAAATTCGACAATAAAAAACCCTGCCTCGTCCGTTAATACGACGGCATCGTGCGCAGTCTTGGAGCAGCCTGCAGAACTGCCGCACCGACATGGAAGAACGATAAGAAAAAAGATTGCGCAGGCTGCATCGGCAGCCTGCAGCGCCAACAACATCAAGGAGATCAATCGTGAGTGAGCAAAATATAGCAGCCTACGCCGCCAATCCGGACGGCACTGCAAGCGGGCCGCTGGCCAGCGCCATCGACAAGGTCAAGTGGCGCATCCTGCCGCTGTTTGTGATCATGTTCATCGCCAACTACATCGACCGCGTCAACATCGGTTTTGTCCGTTCGCATCTGGCGACCGACCTCGGCATCGGGTCAGCGGCGTTCGGGCTGGGTGCGGGCTTGTTCTTCATCGGTTACGCGATCTTTGAAGTGCCGTCCAACATGCTGTTGCAAAAGTTCGGCGCCAAGGCCTGGCTCACGCGCATCATGCTGACCTGGGGCGTGGTCGCGACCTCGATGGCCTTTGTGCACAACGAGACTTCGTTCTACGTGCTGCGGTTTTTGCTGGGTGTCGCCGAGGCCGGCTTCTTCCCGGGCGTGGTGTATTACTTCACACAGTGGCTGCCCAATAGCGAGCGCGGTAAAGCCATGGCGATCTTTCTGAGCGGCTCGGCGATCGCATCGATCTTGTCCGGCCCGATCTCCGGCGCGCTGCTGCAGATCGAAGGCGGCGGCCTGCACGGCTGGCAGTGGATGTTCATCATCGAAGGCCTGGCATCGGTGGCCTTGTGTTTCGTGGTCTGGAAACGCCTCGACTCCACGCCCAAAGACGCCAAGTGGCTCAGCGATGCCGAGCGCGACAGTCTGGCCACCATCATCCAGCATGAGCAGCGTGAACGCCAGGCCAGCAAGCCAGTGCACGTGTCGTCGTGGAGCTTGCTGAAGGATCCGCAAATCCTGCTGTTCTGCTTCATCTACTTCGCAATCCAGCTGACCATTTACGGCGCGACTTTCTGGCTGCCGAGCATCATCAAGAAGATGGGCCATTTCAACGACTTCCAGGTCGGCCTGTTCAATTCGATTCCGTGGATCATCTCGATCATCGCGATGTACATCTTTGCCAGCCTGGCGACGCGCTTCAAACACCAGCAAGCCTGGGTGGCGGCGACGCTGATCATCGCAGCAGCCGGCATGTTCGCCTCGACCACGGGCGGTCCGGTGTTTGCGTTTGTGGCGATCTGTTTCGCCGGTATCGGCTTCAAGGCGGCGTCTTCGCTGTTCTGGCCGATTCCGCAAGCCTATCTGGATGCGCGGATCGCCGCTGCGGTGATCGCGCTGATCAATTCCATCGGTAACCTCGGCGGTTTCTTTGCCCCGGCCACCTTCGGCTATCTGGAGCAAAAGACCGGTTCGATCCAGGGTGGTTTGTATGCGCTGGCGGTGGCGTCGGTGATTGCAGCGGGGTTGGTGTTCCTGGCGCGTACTTCGGGCAAGAAGGCTGTGAAGGATTAGCTTAGGGCCTGACCCCGCGGCGCATAAGCAGGGCACGAGCAGAGCACAAAGAGGCGGACTTGTTACAATGTCCGCCTCTTCTGTTTTCTACGTTCCCATCATGTCCAAAAGCAAGCGTCCGGCCTCCGGCAAAGCCCCTACTCTTTCCAACGCACCATCTCCCGGTGCCGATCCGGGCGAATACGAACTCGACGAAGCGCTGATCGACAAGATTGCCAACCTTGCGGTTGAACTTGCGACGGAAGACGAAGCCTCGCCGGACTTGCCGGGCAAGCAACGCGATCTGCGCCGCATGATCGGGAAGAGTTTGCGCCAGCAACAGGACGACGTGTTGTATGAAGCCCTGGAACGCGCCCGCGATCAGGAAGCCGACGCCTATCCTTACCTGCGCGAAATCATCGAAGAAGCCGCCGAGATCGTCTTCTTCACCCGCAACGAGCGCAGCTATGAAGTCAACGCCTTCGTCATCCCGATGTTCGTGCGCACCATCGGCGGTCTCGACGCCGAGCAGAACTTCCGCGACGCCGACGCCTTCACCGAGTTGACCGCCAGCATCAAGGAAGCCCAGCTCGAAAGTGCCGACGCCAAGGTTGTGCTGGTCAGCTATGCCTACCATCTGGACGAAATCGACGCGATCACCTACAGCCATCTCGAAGCCATGGTGCGCGATGCCTTCGCCGCCATGACCGATAAGAAGATCACCGAAACAGCGGCCATCAACCGCAGCATGAGCACCTGGCCGGCCAATCGTTTCGGCGCCGAAGACACGGCGGTGGAATTGCGCTTCCTGCTCGGCTTTACGCTGAAGACAGCCGACGATCCGTTCTACGTCATTCCGAAGGACGAAGCGGCGATGGATGCCTACTTTGCCGTGCGCGCCCAGCGCTTCCAGGCCTGGAGCGAAAAGGTCGTTCCGCTGGTGCAGCGTTGCCTGGTAACCGACGGCCGCACCACCGACTTCGACGTGCACTTCCTGTATCAGGATCTGTTCCACGGCGGCAAGGAGCGCGGCATCGCCGAATACTTCATGCTGCAGATGATGTCCGAATTGGATCACGGCCTGCAAGAGAGCGGCGTGGCTGGATCGCAGACGCGCGCCGTCATGGGCCCGGTGCACACGGACGGCGACGTGGTGTTGCGGGTGAATTTGTACGGCGACGGCGACGCAATTGTCGCCACGGCAGAAAAGCCGCTGGATGCTGCACGCGATTTGCAAGTGGAACTGGACGATACCTGCGACGCCGTGCTCACGCTGGGCGTACAGTCGGTCGCCTTGGCGGAAGAGTTTGACGTTGACGGCAATGCCGTCAACGTCCAGCCTTATGCCGAAGGCAACTGAGGGTAACTCGGCAAACTTAAGTTGAGTGGCGCCGTCCAGCTGATTGGCGGCTTCTGCTGTCTGAAATATCGGCCGTCCAAAAGAGATGATCGACGGCTGGCGTCGATCATCCCCAACATCACATCGCTCTTCAGACGTGCCTCAATTTGGTGGATCAGGCAGCCACGTCGTCATGGTTGGTTGACACCGACACCTGCATCCAGGCCTGCAATTCGTTCTCCACGAATTTGTTCTTCTTCTGTATCGCCGCTACCGTATCCGAACCCAACGCCAGGCGCAGCGGCGGATTGCTGTCGTCGGCCAGTTTCAGGATCGCTTGCGACAGTTTGGCCGGGTCGCCAGGTTGCTTGTGGTTGGCATCTGCCATCATCGCGCGCATGACGCCGACGCTTTCCGCGTATTGCTCGATGCGCTTGCCGGTCGACACGACCGAATCGGCATTGAGAAAATCGGTACGGAAGAAGCCCGGTTCCACCACCGTGGCACGAATACCCAGCGGTGCCAATTCGGTCGCCAGCGCTTCGGTCAATGCCTCGACCGCGAACTTGGTCGCGCAATACACGCCCCAGCCCGGATGCGAGGCGTAGCCGCCGATCGACGATATATTGATGACATGGCCGCTGCCCTGTGCGCGCAGCACCGGCAGTACGGCGCGTGTGACGTGCAGCAGGCCGAACACGTTCGTGTCGAACTGTTTCTTCACCTCGTCCGCGCCGGCCTCTTCCACCGCGCCGAGCAGGCCATAGCCGGCGTTGTTGACCAGCACGTCAATGCGGCCGAAGCGCGCCATCGATTGTTGTGCGACGGTGATCGCATCGGCTTCGCTGGTGACGTCCAGCTTCAATGCCAACAGGTTGGGGTGATCGCCCAGTTGCTCAATGACTGTTTGAGGATTGCGTGCGGTGGCGATA